>NZ_CP162765.1:452500-5953816 GCF_054668395.1 Pseudomonas sp. S2_C11
ATCCATGGGCAGGTTGAAGGTTAGGTAACACTGACTGGAGGACCGAACCGACTACCGTTGAAAAGTTAGCGGATGACCTGTGGATCGGAGTGAAAGGCTAATCAAGCTCGGAGATAGCTGGTTCTCCTCGAAAGCTATTTAGGTAGCGCCTCATGTATCACTGTAGGGGGTAGAGCACTGTTTCGGCTAGGGGGTCATCCCGACTTACCAAACCGATGCAAACTCCGAATACCTACAAGTGCCGAGCATGGGAGACACACGGCGGGTGCTAACGTCCGTCGTGAAAAGGGAAACAACCCAGACCGTCAGCTAAGGTCCCAAAGTTATGGTTAAGTGGGAAACGATGTGGGAAGGCTTAGACAGCTAGGAGGTTGGCTTAGAAGCAGCCACCCTTTAAAGAAAGCGTAATAGCTCACTAGTCGAGTCGGCCTGCGCGGAAGATGTAACGGGGCTCAAACCATACACCGAAGCTACGGGTATCACCTTCGGGTGATGCGGTAGAGGAGCGTTCTGTAAGCCTGTGAAGGTGAGTTGAGAAGCTTGCTGGAGGTATCAGAAGTGCGAATGCTGACATGAGTAACGACAATGGGTGTGAAAAACACCCACGCCGAAAGACCAAGGTTTCCTGCGCAACGTTAATCGACGCAGGGTTAGTCGGTCCCTAAGGCGAGGCTGAAAAGCGTAGTCGATGGAAAACAGGTTAATATTCCTGTACTTCTGGTTATTGCGATGGAGGGACGGAGAAGGCTAGGCCAGCTTGGCGTTGGTTGTCCAAGTTTAAGGTGGTAGGCTGAGATCTTAGGTAAATCCGGGATCTTAAGGCCGAGAGCTGATGACGAGTGTTCTTTTAGAACACGAAGTGGTTGATGCCATGCTTCCAAGAAAAGCTTCTAAGCTTCAGGTAACCAGGAACCGTACCCCAAACCGACACAGGTGGTTGGGTAGAGAATACCAAGGCGCTTGAGAGAACTCGGGTGAAGGAACTAGGCAAAATGGCACCGTAACTTCGGGAGAAGGTGCGCCGGTGAGGGTGAAGGACTTGCTCCGTAAGCTCATGCCGGTCGAAGATACCAGGCCGCTGCGACTGTTTATTAAAAACACAGCACTCTGCAAACACGAAAGTGGACGTATAGGGTGTGACGCCTGCCCGGTGCCGGAAGGTTAATTGATGGGGTTAGCTAACGCGAAGCTCTTGATCGAAGCCCCGGTAAACGGCGGCCGTAACTATAACGGTCCTAAGGTAGCGAAATTCCTTGTCGGGTAAGTTCCGACCTGCACGAATGGCGTAACGATGGCGGCGCTGTCTCCACCCGAGACTCAGTGAAATTGAAATCGCTGTGAAGATGCAGTGTATCCGCGGCTAGACGGAAAGACCCCGTGAACCTTTACTATAGCTTTGCACTGGACTTTGAATTTGCTTGTGTAGGATAGGTGGGAGGCTTTGAAGCGTGGACGCCAGTTCGCGTGGAGCCATCCTTGAAATACCACCCTGGCAACTTTGAGGTTCTAACTCAGGTCCGTTATCCGGATCGAGGACAGTGTATGGTGGGTAGTTTGACTGGGGCGGTCTCCTCCTAAAGAGTAACGGAGGAGTACGAAGGTGCGCTCAGACCGGTCGGAAATCGGTCGTAGAGTATAAAGGCAAAAGCGCGCTTGACTGCGAGACAGACACGTCGAGCAGGTACGAAAGTAGGTCTTAGTGATCCGGTGGTTCTGTATGGAAGGGCCATCGCTCAACGGATAAAAGGTACTCCGGGGATAACAGGCTGATACCGCCCAAGAGTTCATATCGACGGCGGTGTTTGGCACCTCGATGTCGGCTCATCACATCCTGGGGCTGAAGCCGGTCCCAAGGGTATGGCTGTTCGCCATTTAAAGTGGTACGCGAGCTGGGTTTAGAACGTCGTGAGACAGTTCGGTCCCTATCTGCCGTGGACGTTTGAGATTTGAGAGGGGCTGCTCCTAGTACGAGAGGACCGGAGTGGACGAACCTCTGGTGTTCCGGTTGTCACGCCAGTGGCATTGCCGGGTAGCTATGTTCGGGAAAGATAACCGCTGAAAGCATCTAAGCGGGAAACTTGCCTCAAGATGAGATCTCACTGGAACCTTGAGTTCCCTGAAGGGCCGTCGAAGACTACGACGTTGATAGGTTGGGTGTGTAAGCGCTGTGAGGCGTTGAGCTAACCAATACTAATTGCCCGTGAGGCTTGACCATATAACACCCAAGCAATTTGCTGACCTGAAAAGGCACCAGATTGCGGTGTGTGAAGACGAAACGAACCGAAAGTTCGAAACTCACAAACACCTAGCTGTCACATACCCAATTTGCTGAAGCGAGGCCATCCGGTCCCGAGTCAGTACCCGAATTTCTTGACGACCATAGAGCGTTGGAACCACCTGATCCCATCCCGAACTCAGCAGTGAAACGATGCATCGCCGATGGTAGTGTGGGGTTTCCCCATGTGAGAGTAGGTCATCGTCAAGATTAAATTCCGAAACCCCAATTGCGAAAGCAGTTGGGGTTTTGTTTTGCCTGCGAGAAAGTTTTTCAGAGCTATGGCGAACAAAATTGCACAGTTATTTTCGAAGCAGAACACTAGAATAGCCCCATCTTTATCGGAGCCAGAGCCTGTATGTCAGAATCGGTTGACGCCCCCGGGCTGTCAGATTTACCGCTGGAAGACTTGATAGCCTGCCACGAGTGCGACCTGCTGATGCGCAAGCCGACACTTGCCCATGGTGAGAAAGCGCTCTGCCCGCGCTGCGGTTACGAACTGTATGCCCATCGCCATAACGTGGTGCAGCGTAGCCTCGCCCTGGTAATTGCCGCGTTATTACTTTACGTGCCGGCAAACTTTTTACCCATCATGCAACTCAATATCCTCGGGCAATCCTCGCAGGATACGGTCTGGAGTGGCGTAGTCGGCCTGTTCAGCACCGACATGCAAGGTGTGTCGATCGTCGTCTTCCTTTGCAGCATGGCCATACCGTTACTGAAGTTGTTGTGCCAGCTGTTTGTCCTACTGACGATCCGCTTCAATGTCGGCCGCAGTTATGGCTTGTTGCTCTATCGTATTTACCACCACCTCAGAGACTGGGGCATGCTCGAGGTCTACCTCATGGGCGTGCTTGTCGCGATCGTGAAGCTGGCGGATATGGCAGCAATCACCGTCGGCCTCGGGCTGGCATGTTTCATTGGCTTGTTATTGGTGCAAGTCTGGCTGGAGGTGGTGATGTCACCGCATCAGATCTGGCAGGCATTATCAGGAGAGGATGCCCATGCGGGCGATTGATGCGGGCATTCTGGTGTGCACCGAATGCCACGAACTGAACAAGCAGGAAGCTGACGTCGATGAGCAGAGCTGTACCCGCTGCGGCGCGCAGGTTCACGCTCGCCGCCCCAACAGCCTGACCCGCACCTGGGCGCTGTTGATCACGGCAGCCATTATCTATGTTCCGGCGAATGTCTTGCCGATCATGACGGTCAGTTCTCTGGGCCAGGGTGAACCGAGCACCATCATGTCCGGCGTGATTGAACTGGTTCAGCACGGCATGATCCCGATCGCCACCGTGGTGTTCATCGCCAGCATTCTGGTGCCCACGTTCAAGCTGGTCGGCATCGCGCTGCTGCTGTTTTCCGTGCAGCGTCGGCAGCCATTGTCGGCCCGTCAGCGTATCTGGATGTACCGTTTCATCGAGTTCATCGGCCGCTGGTCGATGCTCGATATTTTTGTGATCGCCATTCTCGTGGCGGTCGTCAACTTCGGCCGGATAGCCAGTGTCGAAGCAAATCTGGGCGCCGTCGCCTTCGCCACCGTGGTGATTCTGACGATGCTCGCCGCAGTAACTTTCGATCCCCGACTGATTTGGGATAACACGGAGTCGGACGACGACCATGACTGATTTGCCTGTAGCGAAAACCCGACCGGCTTCGAACTGGTCGGCCATTTGGGTGCTGCCTCTGATCGCGCTGATCATCGGCGGCTGGCTCGGCTGGCGTGCTTATTCCGAGACCGGTATCGAGATTCAGGTGCGCTTTGAAAGCGGCGAAGGCATCCAGGCCAACAAGACTGAAGTGGTCTACAAAGGCATGCCGGTCGGCAAGGTCAAGACGCTCAAGCTCGACGATGAGGGCAACTCGAAAGGGGTGATCGCCACCATCGAGATGAACAAGGATGTTGAGCAGTACCTGAAGACCAGCACGCGGTTCTGGCTGGTCAAACCGAGCGTGACCCTGGCCGGTATCACCGGTCTGGAAACATTGGTCTCGGGTAACTATGTCGCCATCAGTCCCGGTGAAGGCGAGCCGGTTCGCAAGTTTAAGGCTTTGGCCGAAGAGCCGCCGCTGTCCGACGCCAAGCCCGGTCTGCACCTGACCATCAAGGCCGATCGCCTCGGCTCGTTGAATCGCGGCAGCCCGGTGTTCTACAAGCAGATCAAGGTCGGTCAGGTCAAAAGCTACGTGCTGTCCGAGGATCAGAGCACCGTTGAACTGAAAGTGTTCATCGAGCCGACCTATGCCAAACTGGTGCGCAAACATACTCGTTTCTGGAACGCCAGCGGCATCAGCATCGACGCTAACCTGTCCGGCGTGAAAGTGCGCAGCGAATCCCTGGCTAGTATCGTCGCCGGTGGTATCGCGTTCGCGACGCCGGAGAATCGCAAGGACAGTCCGGCGACCGATCCGAGCCTGCCATTCCGTCTCTATGAAGACTTCGACGCTGCCGCTGCCGGGATTCGCGTGAAGGTCAAACTCAGCGATTTCGAGGGCCTGCAGGCCGGTCGCACGCCGGTGATGTACAAAGGTATTCAGGTCGGCAACCTGAAAGCGCTCAAAGTCGATCCGGACCTGAACAGCGCCACAGCCGAGCTGACCCTCGATCCGTTGGCCGAAGACTATCTGGTTGAGGGCACGCAGTTCTGGGTGGTCAAACCGTCGATATCCCTTGCCGGTATTACCGGCCTGGAAGCGCTGGTGAAAGGTAACTACATCGCCGTGCGTCCGGGCGACAAAGGCGCTGCGCCGAAACGCGAGTTCGAAGCGCGACCGAAAGCTCCGCCGCTGGATCTGCGTTCGCCGGGCCTGCATCTGGTGTTGTTTACCGATTCGCTGGGTTCGATCGATGTCGGCAGTCCGATTCTGTACAAGCAGGTCAAGGTCGGTTCGGTGCAGAGCTACCAGTTCTCCAGAACCAAGAAGCAGCTGGTCATCGGCGTGCACATCGAGAAGGAATATGAAAACCTGGTCAACGCTTCGACGCGCTTCTGGAATGTCAGCGGCATTACCCTCACGGGTGGCTTGACCGGCGGCATTCAGGTCAAAAGTGAATCTTTGCAAACCCTGATGGCCGGTGGTATTGCCTTCGAAACCCCACAAGCCAATGCGCCGTTGAAGAAACGTATCCCGCGCTTCCGTCTGTTCGCCGATCACGATGAGGCGAACAAGAAAGGTGCAGTCGTTACCATCAAAGTCGATCGCGCCGACGGTTTGAGCAGCGGTACGCCAGTGCGTTTCAAGGGGTTGGACGTAGGCAAGATTGAAAGCGTCGATCTGACCGACGACATGCAGTCGGTGATCCTCACCGCTCGCATCACCGAAGTGCCGGAGAAGATTGCGCGAGTCGGCAGTCAATTCTGGGTGGTCGAGCCGGAACTGGGTCTGATCAAGACGCAGAATCTGGAAACGCTGGTCACCGGCAAATACATCGAAGTCCAGCCGGCGGCGAAGAATCTCGGCCCGCAGAAGAACTTCGTTGCCTTGGCCGAAGCGCCGGAAGTCACCAGGCAGGAAGCGGGTCTGAGTCTGGTGTTGAGCGCCGCACGTCGCGGTTCCTTGAAGCCCGGCGTTCCAGTGACTTACCGTGAGATCACCGTCGGAAAGGTGACCGGTTATGAATTGGGCCAGACAGCTGACCGTGTGTTGGTGCACATCCTGATCGAGCCGAAGTACGCGCCACTGGTGCGTAGTGGCAGCCGCTTCTGGAACACCAGCGGCGTGGGCTTCGATTATGGGTTGTTCAAGGGCGTGACGGTGCGCACCGAGTCGCTGGAGACACTGATTCAGGGCGGGATTGCCTTCGCCACGCCGGATGGCGAGCGCATGGGCAATCCGGCGCGAGCCGAGCAGACGTTCCCGTTGTTCGACAAGTTCGAGGATGAATGGCTGACCTGGGCGCCGAAGATTCAGCTGGGTAAGTAGTGGCGCCTATTGAATAGCCTTCGCGAGCAGGCTCGCTCCCACAGGGGAACGCATTCCAATTGTGGGAGCGAGCCTGCTCGCGAAGGGGCCAGCCACATCAACACAAAATCCAGACCATAAAAAAGGGCCGCGATCTCATCAGATCGCGGCCCTTTTTTTGCTTCAGCTACCGCCGATCAAACCGCATCCAGCTCCGGCTCATCCGCCTGCACATTCAGCGTGGCCTTGACCACATCATGGCGGCGGATGTACTTCCAGTCCGCTTCATCGATGTAGATCCCGGCCGGGCCGCTGCCGCCTTCCAGGTCGATTGCGACACTGGCGCAGACCTGCGGCTTCACACTTGCGAGAATCGGCACGAAGCCCAGTTGCAGACTGGTTTCCAGCAGCGCCGCCTGGTTCTTCTCATCGATGTCCGCCGCCTCGTCGAGGTAGTACGGCAGACGCACGCGGCCGGCCAGATCGCGATCCATCAAGTGCAGCAACAAGTACATGTTGGTCAGCGCCTTGATGGTCATGGTCGTACCGTTGGAGGCCGCGCCGTCGATGTCGGTGTGGATGACTGGTTGACCGTTGACCTTGGTGATCTCGAAGGCCAGTTCGAACAAGTCCTTGAGGCCGAGCTGGTTGTGGTTCGCTGCCACCAGCCGCGCCAGATATTCCTTGGCCTCTTCGTTCTTGTTGTCCTGCTCGGCGCTCTGGCTGAGGTCGAACACCGACAGGGTTTCGCCTTCCTCATATTGCCCGGCGCTGTGGATGATCTGGTCGATGTGCTTGAGCGCTTCCTTGTTCGGTGCGAGGACGATGCGGAAGCTCTGCAGGTTGGAAACCTGCCGCTTGTTGATCTCGCGGTTGAACAGCGCCAGTTGATGCTCGAGGCTGTCGTAATCGCTGCGGATGTTGCGCAGAGTGCGGGCGATGTCGGTGACCGCCGCGCGCCGCGCCTTGCCGAGGGTCAGGGCTTCATCGGTGCGGTGCGCGTAAGCGTTGATCAGCAGCGATAGACGCCGCTCCATATCATCTTCGCTGTCGAACTTGGCCACACCTTTCAGACGCACCTGCGCATACAGCGCTTCGATCTGGCCATCGGCACGCAGGAGGCCCTGCCAGCTGTCCTGATAATCGTTGAGCAGCGGCAGCAGGTTGTCCATCGAATCATCGACCGGATCCATGAACGGCGTGCCGAACGGCAGATCCGCTGGCAGCAACTGACGACGACGTAGCGCGTCGTCGAGGGTGCGTTGCTTGGCCTCCATATCGGCGATCTGCCGGCCGACCAGTTGCAGCTTGGCCGACAGTTGCTGGACGCGCTCGGTGAACGCATCGCTGGAGCGCTTGAGTTCGTCCTGCGCGGCTTCCATCTGCGCCAGTTGCTCAAGCTTGTCGCTTTCTTCGGCGCTCAGCGTCTGGGTGCGACGGAAATCTTCCAGCGCCTTCTGTGCGTCCAGCACCTGCTGGTACAGCGCTTCGGTCTGGGTCTTGCTCGCGGCGCGGTCGGCGGCCACGGCCTGCTGGGTTTTCAGTTGCTTGAGCTCTTTTTCCAGACGCTCTTTCTGATCGCGCAACGCGGCGCGGTCAGCCAGAGCCTGCAAGGCAGGCGGCTCAATGTGCGAGATGTCGATCGACAGGCCCGGCACTTCGAAGCGCTCGCCCTTGAAGCCATCAAGAATCAGCTCGACCGATTTGACCCACTCACCGTTCTCGTCGAGGGTGATGCCGTGTTCACCCAGCGGCAGGCTGAAGAGCGCGCTGTTGAACAGGCGCATCAGGCGCTCGACGTCCTGCTGCGAGAACTCTTCGCGCAGGCGGGCGTAGCTGTTGTTGTCGGCGTGATCGAGTTGTTGCTTCACCGACTTCAGGCGTTTTTCCAGATCGCGCAGACGCTCTTCGAGATCTTCGGCGCTGAACTGACGCGACTGCGCCAAGGCACCGGCCAGTTCGTCGTGTGCATCCTTGGCCGCGAGCAATTGTTGCTCGAGCACTTTGACGTCATCGACCAGGGCGAAGCGGTTCTTCAGCACCGACAACTCGCCGAGCCAGCGCTGAATACCGGAAATTTCCCGTTCCAGACGCATCAGTTCCTGAGTACCACCGCGTTGATCGTTCTGCAGGTCGTCCTGCTCGCGACGGTAGTGCTCGGCCTGGATGGTCAGCTCTTCCTTGCGCGCCGTGGCGTAGTCCGACCAGGTGCCGAGCAAGGAGTCGAGCAGCGGCGACAGGCGATGCAGTTTGCCGCGCAGCACATCGCGCTGTTTCACGCCGTTGGCCAGCGCTTCAACCAACGGGCCGGCAGCGACCAGCGAGTTGTAGTCCTGCTCCATGCGCCGCACATCGCGGAAGGCTTCTTCGCAGGCAGCAATGTAGTCGACGCTGCCGGAACGCAAGCTGTGTTCGAAAGCATCGAGGAACAGTTGCTTGAGCTTGGCCGCGGTGATTTCGCGCATGTGCAGCAGGTTGATGAACAGCGCGCGGAAGGTCTTCAGGCTCTGCTCGCTGGTGGAGCGCAGCGGGATCAGCGTTAGGTCGAGCGGGATCGACGTATGGCCGCCAACCAGCAAGCGGCGCAGTTCATCCGGCTTGAGTTCGTAGGCTTTCAGGCCTTCTTTTTCGAGATTGCTGAACAGTTCTTTCTGGCGCAGGCAGGTGTCGTTTTTCTGGTAATGCGCCAGATCGAGCTTGCCGGCGTAAGCGAAGAACTGGTGACCGAAACCGCCGCCCGGGCCGCGACCGACCACGCCGATCACGTGCGGGCCGTGGGGCAGGTTGACTTCGACGAGGATGTAACTGGTGTCGGAGGCGAAGTAGAAGCGCCGCGATTGTTCGAGGCTGTACTTGCCGAAACTCATGTCCGACATGCGCGCCAGAATCGGGAACTGCAAGGCGTTGATCGACGCTGATTTACCGAGGTTGTTCGCGCCGTAAACCGACAACGGTTCTTCCAGCGGGAACAGACCGAGGCTGTAACCGGCGGTGTTCAAAAGGGCAAAGCGGCGGATGCCGTAGCGTTCCTGGCTCATGCATCGGACTCCTGTTCTTCGGCAATGGCGCGGGCCAGTGCGTCTTCTTCGCTTTCTTCTTCAAATTCGGAAAGATCGAGCGGATCGTCGGTTTCGAGGAATTTCGCTTCGGCTTCTTCGTCGATCAGCACCGGCGCCGGCAGCGGCAGAACGCTGTGGACGCTGGCTGCCAGGTCGCGGTCCTGCTGCACCGACAGGCACACGTCGAGGAAACGGTGCATCGGCGGCAGGAAGCGGTAGACGCCGTTTTCTTCGCCGGCAAAACCAAGCTGGGTCATGCGGCGCATGATTTTTTCTTCGAGTTCTTCAACAGTCTGCACTTCGGCCTGAATGAACAGGTCGCGGTACTTGTCGAGCAGCGACGGCAATTCTTCGCGGCCGAGGCTGCCGCCGTCGAGCACGGCAATCGGGTCGCGGCCCTGATCGGCCAGGTGCTCGACGAGGATGAAGGTGAACAGCGCCAGACGCTGGGCGGTCTTGTTCACCGCTGCGGCGGCCATGTCCGGCACGAAATAGTAGAAGCCACGGGTGTCGCAGACCAGTTCAAAGCCCAGCGCCTTGAACAGCGTGCGGTACTGATCCTGGAAGTTTGACAGTTGTGCGTACAGCTCAGGATCACGGCGGCTGACGTGGTAACCCTTGAACAACTCGCGGAAGATCGGCGCCAGTTGCGACAGTTCGGAAAGATCAAGATGCATTTGGGATGCTCGCAGAATCCTCGGCGGCGGTATCGCTGGCCGAGAGCAGGGCGAAGGAGCGCAGGCTGACCTGGTGCTCGTGAGTATGGTATTCGCGGCGTTCCAGACGCTCGCGCTTGAAACGTTTTTCCCGCGACAGGCGCGAGAACCAGTAAAGCAATTCGTCGGTGGCGCCGTCCGGTTCCTGCTCCAGCAGCCAGGTCATCAGGTCCGGCATCGGCAGGGACTCTTCGCAACGATCGACCATCTCGCGCACGGTGCGCGGCGCTCGTGGAGCGTCGCCCGCCTTCTGGGTTTTGTGCGCCTTGGGGAAGCGCGCCGGTTTCGGCTCGAAACGCGCCAGGGCATACACGTAGGCTTCGACCTGACTGGCGCTGCCGAGGAAGGTGCTCTGTGGGCGGGTGAACAGCGGCATCGCCGCTTGCGGCACGGCGTCGATGCCTTTACGCCGGATCGCCGCCAGCGCCAGTGCGGCGCCACGGGTCACGGCGTTATGCCGACGCGCTTCTTCACGCAATGGCAGCAGCAGTTCGCGGGCATGGCGCAGGGTCAGTTGCGCGCTGGTCTGCATTTCGAGGATGCGCGCGTGGGTGCGCAGGAGCATGTCGTCATCGACCAGATGGCCGAGGCGCTGCTGTTCGCTGAGCATCTTCAGCAGCACGGTTTCGACCTTGCGCACGCCTTGCTCGAAGGCACCATCGGCGTTGACCAGATCGATCATCGGCTCGACGTATTCGTCCCACGTCGCCAGGACTTCGGCGTAACGCTGACGCAGCGGAATCTGCCGGTCGCTGGTCTTCGCGCGCTCGGCCACGGCCACCAGCGCCTGTTCGTCGTTGTCGAGTTTCTTCAGTACGTCGCGCACGCGCATGTCGAGCAAGCGCAGCTGGCGCGCCAGATCGTTGCCGTCACGAACGTCGAAAGCGTCCTGGATATAACCGGCCAGACGCTCAAGGTGACGCAAATAGGCTTCGATTTCCAGGCACAGACCGAGGCGGTGTTCGCGGCGCAGGTAGGCGAGGAAGTCGTGGATCTGCGCGTTGAGCTCGAAACGGTTCGGGCTTTTCGCCACCGGAACCAGAATATCGAGGCGAATCCACACATCGAGCAGGCTGGTGATGTCCTGCGGCGTGCTGTCGAGTTGTTGGGCGGCCAGTTGCGTGCGCAGTTCGTTGAGGCTCAGGGTGCCTTGGTCGAAGTGCTCGCACAGTGGCTCCAGAAGTGCCCAGTGTTCAGCGAGGGCGCGCAAGACGCGCTTGGGTTCGATCATCGGAATGGCCGGCTGGTTGGCGATTAAAAGCGGCGATTGTACTGCATCACAGGCGCGGCGATTCACTCTCGGGACGGGCTGTCGCATTCTTTGCCCAAAGGGCAGCGGCGCAGCGCAGCGCGGGGTATCGATCAACAGCGAGCGATCTTGTGCGAAGGGCGGTAGAATCAGCGCACTTTCCGTTATCCACAAGTGGCCGACCTTTGCTTATCGAGTCCCGCCGCCGCGCCTATTTGAACGCCATGCAGGTGGTCAACTGGCTGCCGCGCACCGAACTGCCTTTCGCCGCACCGTCGCGGCCCGAGCTGCTGGAGATGCCCGAGCCTGAGCTTGAGGTGCCGGTTGCACCGGCGCCTCAGGCCGAAGCACCGGCGCAGCCTGCCGCGCGTCAGGTCGAGCGACCGAAAATCGAGGTGCCGCGTCCGTCGCTGGCCAGTACCCGCAACGGCGCCAAACCGGTGGAGGAAGTCGATGACACGCCGGTGGTGGTCAAGCCTGCGCCAGTGCCGCCGCCTCGGTTCGCCCTGCAACTGCTGCGCGCCGGGCGCTGCCTGCTGCTGGTCGAGTTACCCACAGGCGAAGCGTTTCAAAGTCGCGATCCGGCCTACCTGCTGCTCAAGGACATGCTGCGCGCCGCCGGTCTGCCGGATGCGCCGCAGATCGTCGGCGAGCCGGTGCGCTGGCCGTGGCTCAATCGCGGCACGCTGGATCAAGGCCCGGAAGCGGCGCGCGACTTCGTGCAAGGCTTCCTCTCAGTGCAGATGGAAGCAGCACCCTGCGCCTGTCTGTGGCTGATCGGCCTGCCGGCGCTGAAGTTTGCCGGGGAAGCGGACGCCGAAGCGTTCAATAGTGAATTGCAGATCGAAGGTCTGGGCCTGGCCTGGGCGATTCCCGGTCTGGAACTGTTAATGGAAGAGCCACAGCGCAAGGCCGCTGTGTGGCAAGCCATGCGTCGGCTGATGGCGCGCTGGAAACAATCCGATGAGTGAGGCTGTAACCTTTCGCCCGATGACCGAGGCGGACCTGGACGCTGTGTTGAAGATCGAATACGCCGCGTACAGCCATCCGTGGACCCGGGGGATTTTTCTCGATGGCCTGGGCAAATACCAGATCTGGCTGATGTTCGAAGGCCAGCAACAGGTTGGCCATGGCGTGGTGCAGATCATTCTTGATGAGGCGCACCTGCTCAATATCACCGTCAAGCCGGAAAATCAGGGGCGGGGGTTGGGCCTGACGTTGCTCGAGCATCTGATGTCGCGAGCGTACGCGGCTGAGGCTCGCGAGTGTTTTCTCGAAGTGCGCGACAGCAATACTGCTGCTTTCAAGTTGTATGAGCGGTATGGCTTCAACGAGATCGGCCGGCGTCGCGATTATTATCCGGCGGTGGGTGGGCGTGAAGATGCGGTGGTGATGGCCTGTACCTTGGTGGATTAGGCTCTGTAGGAGCTGCCGAAGGCTGCGATCTTTTGATCCTGTTTTTGTAAGATCCAAAGCAAAATCAAAAGATCGCAGCCTTCGGCAGCTCCTACAGGGGGCAAAATTTCAAGTCAGCGGGTCAGCGCTTGCCATCCAGCGGATCCAGATCCGCCAGTTCCGCTTCATCCAGCCCGTCACCGCCGCCGATGTCGGTTTCACTGACCTCGCTCAAATCCCAATCCGCCGGATTGCCCTCGCCGAGTTCATCGGCATCGCGCGCGCCATCCTCGCGAATCAACGTTTCCGGGCTCAGGTCATCGTCGGTCGGCTGATGATCATCCACCGAAGCCCCGGTCATACCCGCCTCACGCACTCGCTCAGCCGGCATCAATTTTTCGCGTTCACGCTCGGGCAGCTCATCTCCGATTTTCGCGCTGGGCTCTTCGTCGTCGAAATCCAGCTCGTGCACCGAGCCCATGCGGTCTTCGTTATCGTCGATGGGTTCCGGTTGCACCGCATCATAAGGGCGTCGTGAATCAGTCATGGCAATTCCTCATACTGTGGGCCTTACTGAGTGGACTCACCGGGCGCGCGAGAATTCCAACGAAAACACTTTGCGCTGGCGGCGTGACTTCGACGGGTGGTCGTCTATCAAACCTGCGCATCTTTCTTGAGGCCTTATCCATGCACGATCTACAAGACCTGATTGATAACAACGAGCGTTGGGCTGACGCGATCACCAAGGAAGACCCGGACTTCTTCGCCAAACTGGCGCGCCAGCAGACCCCGGAATATCTATGGATCGGCTGCTCCGACGCGCGCGTGCCGGCCAACGAAATCGTCGGCATGCTGCCGGGCGATCTGTTCGTACACCGCAACGTCGCCAACGTCGTGCTGCACACCGACCTCAACTGCCTCTCGGTGATCCAGTACGCGGTGGATGTGCTCAAGGTCAAACACATCCTCGTCACCGGCCACTACGGCTGCGGCGGCGTGCGCGCGTCGATGCAGGATCGCCAGTTCGGCCTGATCGATGGCTGGCTGCGGTCGATCCGCGATCTTTATTACGAAAAGCGCGAAGAGCTGGCCAAGCTGGCGACCGAAGAAGAGCAGGTCGATCGCATGTGCGAACTCAACGTGATCCAGCAAGTGGCCAACGTCGCGCATACCAGCATCATCCAGAACGCTTGGCATCGCGGACAGCCGCTGTCGATCCACGGCTGCATCTACGGGATCAAGGACGGCCGCTGGAAAAGTCTCAATACCACCATAAGCGGTTTCGAACAGTTGCCGCCGCAATACCGCTTACGTCCGGTCGGCGCCCCGTAACCACGGCGTTCAGTTACGGCCTGGATGCCGCCAGCGCTGTAAAAAGCGCTGGCCTTCAGGCGTGGGTGGATCGTCGTAACCGGTGATCCACCCACGGCAGCGCGACGAGCCGCAATCGCAGGCGAACTGGCGTAGCAGTTTGTCTTCGGTCGATGCGTAATCGATGCTCAGATGTTCGCCGCTATGGATATCTTTCAAGGCCCACAGCCACAACTCGCTCATGTCGAGAAATACATTCGGATCGCAGGCGTGCTCGAGCACACCGCAAAAGCGCGGATCGTAAACGTGGATGCCGGTTTGCAACTGACGGGTCTGTCGACAGCGATAGGGCAGCAATTGCCCGGAAACCCGGCACATTCGGCTAATGCGCAGAAACTCGCGGCGCGCGACCACCGCCGTGGCCATGCCACGTTCGTCGTGGATAATCTGAAAGTCCTGGCAGGATGGAAAGCCCAGTCGCACCGGAAGTCCGGCGAACGGATAGATGCCTTCTGTATCGCGTGGAAGGTGCCGGCCCATGGCTTGATTGTTCATAACGATCCTTGTTGTTGAGTGTTGCCTCCGGGTTGTGCCCATGCCCCGCCAGGCGAGGCATGATTGGATCCAAGCGTCGCGCAATTGAAGGTAGCGGTCTACTGTCAAACCTGACAGGCGCGATCACCGCTGGCCCGCGTCAGCATTGGCTGACACGGGGGACTCCAGTAGCGATTACAGAGTTGGTGCGGGCACGGCGGCCGCAGGCAGTGGCGCTTTCAGCTGTTGCAGCTGTGTCTTGATGCGTGGCGTGGCGCACTTGGCAGCCGCTTGTTCAGCGCTGAGGTTGCGGATCGAGGTATAGAACAACTCGCAGGTTTTGACCTTTTGCGTCACCTGCCATGTTTGCGTGCAACTGTTCAGCGTGGCCTGCGCATCGCTGCCCGGTTTGCTGCCCATTGCCGCCTGCCAGCAGGCAGCACTCAAATCCTGGCCCATGACTTTCAAGCCCGCCGCGTCTGCCTTCGCCTGGGCATCGTCGCCGGTATAGCTTTTCGGATCGGCGGCGTACCAGATATAGCTCGGATGATTCGAGCCGAGCACCGGCACATTCACTCCTTCGGCCGGACTGATGCTCGCCAGCCCCAGCACCCCCAAGGTCGGCCCGTATTGTTCCTTGATCCAGTTGCGCACCGGCGCCCCGAACGCAACCATCGGCAGCGTCGCGCCGCTGGCGGTCTGGCTGAACTGCTTGACCAGCGTGGTCTGGTAATCCTTGAAGTAGTCGTAGACATCCTCCAGATCCCCGCCGGCATTGGACGGCGCGGCGATCGGCGCGATGTCGATGATGGTCTGGTAAGCCGGCGTCTGCCCGGCGGGGATGCCGTTATCGGTCAGCAACGTCGCCCAGCGATCGGTGGTGTTCGAGCGCAGATAGTTCTGCGCCTGGGTCAGCGAGTAGTCAGGCGGGAAGTGCAGCAACTCGACGCTCTTGCGATTTTCCAAGGCCATGCCCAACGGCAGGAACAGATACCAGCTGTAGGCCCATTTGCCATCGGCATTCAGCTTGCTGGCGCCGGCATAAGCCAGGTCGCCGGCGTCGAGCAACGCCGACAGCGGCTTGTCATAGCCGTCCGGCACTCCGGTGATCTCGGCGTAAAGCTGATCGTTGTCGGTTTTCACCAGCACCTTGGCATCGGCGTAACCGTCGCGCTGGACGCTCTGGCTCAGGTAGTGAGCAACGGTCTGCTCCAGCGTCCAATTGCGAAAGCAGATCACGCTGCAATTGTTGGGGTAGGCGAAGAGGCGGGTGACGCGCTCGGTGCTGCCCAGTTTTACGTCGACATCGGCGTGGACGGCGGCGCTTAGCGTCAGTGCAACGAGGGTAAGTCCTGCGAGTTTGAACATGCTCAGATCCTTTTCAGCGTGGGTTCCCCTCGATTTGGGGGCGCTTCATAGTGGATCAGTGGTGTTTGACAGAAAAGCGGTTGAGTGTGGATTCTTGCCCGAATGCGGTATTACCCAAGCAGCGCACGTATTGTTACGGCTGTGCCAACAAGCACGCTGCCTGGTGCGCGTCCGCACTGCTAGACTGCAGCGACATCGAATTTTCCAAGGGTGAGTCATGAAGCCTTCTACTGCTCTCGACATGCAAAGGTCCGCCGTCCGCGAAGTGATCGGGCGCTTTCGCGTGGCCAACCCGCGTGTATTTGGTTCAGCATTGCTGGGGACGGATCTGGACGGCAGCGATCTCGATCTGCTGGTTGACCCACTGCCCGGCACGACGCTTTTTGATCTGGGCGGACTTCAGGTTGAGCTTGAAGACCTGCTGGGTGTTGCGGTCGAGGTGCTGACCCCCGGCGACCTGCCAGTGAAATTTCGTCAGCAGGTGCTTGATCAGGCGCGACCCGTCTAAAGCAGCGATCAAACCAAGTTTTGAGAGCACCTGCCCTTGAGCAGGTGCGTTTTTATCGACTTACGGCATCACCGGCGGCGTATACGCCAATGTCGTCCCCAGCGCCCACAACAACAGCAGCACCAGCGGCGTGTGCACCAGCAGTTGCACAAACGAGAAGCCTATCAAATCCCGCGCCTTCAACCCGAGCACGCCCAGCAGCGGCAGCATATAGAACGGATTGATCAGGTTCGGCAGGGCTTCGGCGGCGTTGTAGATCTGCACCGCCCAGCCGAGGTGGTACTGCAGGTCATTGGCGACTTGCATCACGTAGGGCGCTTCGATGATCCATTTGCCGCCGCCGGACGGGATGAAGAAACCGAGAATCGCCGAATACACGCCCATCAGCAGCGCATAGGTGTCGTGGGAGGCGATGCTGACAAAGAAAGTCGAGATGTGATGCGCGAGGGTTTGCGCGTCGGCGCCTTTGACCGTGGTCATCAGCGCGGCGATCGAGCCGTACAGCGGAAACTGGATCAACACGCCAGTGGTGGTCGGCACCGCACGGGCCACCGCATCGAGGAAGCTGCGCGGGCGCCAGTGCAGCAGCGCGCCGAGCATGATGAACAGGAAGTTATAGGTGTTCAGGCCGGAAATCGCAGTGATCGCCGGTTTGGTCGAAAACTCGTGGAATAGCCAGCCCGCCGCCAGAAGCACCAGCACAATGATCAGCAACGGGCTGTGTTCCAGCCATTCACCGGGGCGAGTGCGCGGTTGCAGCGGCGGCAGGTTGAACGCCGGGTCGATGCCGCAGGCCTTGGCGTCGCGTGCCGAGTTCGGCCCGGGCGCGGTGGCGTAGGCGATGATGATCGAGATCACGATCAGCGCCAGCAGCATGACCCCGGATTGCCAGAGAAAAATGGTTTCGGTGAACGGGATTACGCCAGTGATCGACAGGATCGACGGCGGCAGGCTGCCCGGGTTGGCCTGCAACTGTGCGGCCGACGATGACAAGCCCAGCGCCCACACCGCGCCGAGGCCCAGGTAAGCAGCGGCACCGGCGGCGCGGTAATCCATCTTCAGATCGGTGCGGCGGGCGAGGGCGCGTACCAGCAGCCCGCCAAATACCAGCGACAGACCCCAATTGAGCAGGGAGGCGACCATCGAGATCAATGCCACCCAGGCCACGGCGGAGCGGCCGTTTTTCGGGATGCGTGCCAGTTTGTCGATCAGTTTGACTGCGGGCGGAGAGCTGGCGACGACGTAGCCGCCGATCACCACGAAGGCCATCTGCATGGTGAACGGGATCAGGCTCCAGAAGCCGTCGCCGAAGGCCATCGCTGCAGCGGTGGGTTTGGCGCCCATGGCCAGGGTGGCCAGCGCAACGATGATCACGGCCAACGCGGCGAATACCCAGGAGTCGGGAAACCAGCGTTCGGCAAAACTGGAACAGCGCAGGGCAAAGCGCGCGGAGCGGCTATCTTCGATATCAACGGCCACGGGAAGTACCTCGGATTTTTTATGGTTATTTTGATCCGTGGGAGCAGTCGCCCGGCTCGACAGCCACAGAGACCCCTGTGGGAGCGAGCCTGCTCGCGAAGACGTCGGCACATTCAGCATCAGGTTGTCTGAACTGACGCTTTCGCGAGCAGGCTCGCTCCCATATGGGCGGCTGGTCGGTGTTGGCGTGGTCCCTTGGACAGGCGCTAACAGTAAATCAAGCGCCGCCCTTTTGTTGAGCAGGTTTTCGCAAACCGAGACTATGGTCTGACGGGTTGTCGATCCGCGCATTTGCGTAGACCATGAGCGCCTTGGTTTTTGCCGATGCCTGAGTTCTTTGTCATGACTGCCAACTCCCCAGCCCGACCGGCGCCGTTCAGCCGTGCCGACTACAAGACCCTCGGCCTTGCGGCGCTTGGCGGGGCGCTTGAAATCTACGATTTCATTATCTTCGTATTCTTCGCGCTGACCCTGAGTCAGTTGTTCTTCCCGCCGGAAATGCCGGAGTGGCTGCGTCTGCTGCAAAGCTTCGGCATCTTCGTCACCGGTTATCTGGCGCGGCCGTTGGGCGGGATTCTGATGGCGCATTTCGCCGATCGTCTGGGCCGCAAAAAGGTGTTCAGCCTGAGCATCCTGATGATGGCGCTGCCGTGTCTGCTGATCGGGATCATGCCGACCTACGCACAGATCGGCTATTTCGCGCCCTTGCTGTTGCTGGCGCTGCGCATCCTGCAAGGCGCTGCGGTGGGGGGAGGTGCCGAGTGCCTGGGTGTTCGTCGCCGAGCATGCGCCGACCGGCCATCGCGGTTACGCCTTGGGCTTTCTGCAGGCCGGCCTGACGTTCGGTTACTTGATCGGCGCACTCACTGCGACCTTCCTGGCACAGGTTTTCACGCCTGCCGAAATTCTCGATTACGCCTGGCGCTATCCGTTTCTGCTCGGCGGAGTGTTCGGCGTGGTGGGCGTTTACCTGCGCCGCTGGCTCAGCGAAACCCCGGTGTTCATGGCCATGGAAGCGCAGCGCGAGGCGCGGGTCGAACTGCCGTTGCGCACGGTGCTGCGTGAACATCGTCTGGCCATGCTGCCGGCCATGTTGCTCACGTGTGTGCTGACCTCGGCGGTGGTGGTGTTCGTGGTCATCACCCCGACGATGATGCAGAAAACCTTCGGCATGACCGCCAGCCACACTTTCGGCCTCAGTGCCTTGGGCATCGTTTTTCTGAATATCGGCTGCGTGATCGCTGGGCTGCTGGTCGACCGCATCGGCGCCTGGCGCACGGTCATGCTCTACAGCTTGTTGCTGCCGCTGGGCATTGGCGTGTTGTATGGCTGTCTGATCATGGGCGGCCATTGGATCGGCATGGCCTATGCGGTCGCCGGCCTGGCTTGTGGGGTAGTAGGTGCGGTGCCTTCGGTGATGGTCGGGTTGTTCCCGGCGCGGATTCGCGTGTCGGGCATTTCCTTCACCTACAACATTGCCTACGCCGCCTGGGCAAGTATCACACCGCTGTTGCTGATTGGTCTGATGCCGTGGAGTCCATGGATCTGCGTGATCTTTTGTGCCGTGATGGGCGCTGTGGGGATTGTGACGGCGGCGTATTTCGGTGCGCGCATGCCACGTACCGGACCGTGTCAGGCGGCCGGCGCTGCCTGATCCGCAAGCGCCGGATTATTTTCGACTGACGGGTCTGGAGCTGGCTTAAGAAAAGCTGCGCAAGGCCGATGGCTAGGTTGTATCCGCTAACTACCCTGCCATCGGTGCTTTCCCATGTTCAATAAACGCTTGAAGCAAGAGCTGGCCGCTCTCCGCGAAGAACTCTCCAGCCTTGTACAAGTGAAGGAAAGCCTGGAAAGCGAAATGCTCGCGCTGACCCTTGAGCCCGACGGGCGGATTCGTTCGGTCAACCAGAATTTTCTCGATGAAATGTTCTACAAGAGCCAGGACCTGATCGGCCGGGCAATCGAAGACATCGTCCCGGCCCACGTCAAAACCGACGAATTCCATCAGCGCTTCAAGAACTCGATGAGCCGTGGCGAGCATTTTGCCGGCGCCGTGCGCCTGTTGCGCGGCAATGGCGACGAGGCGTGGCTGCGTTCCATCGTGCAACCGGTACGCTCGTCCGATGGCCGGATCAGACACATTTCCTTCTACGCCAGCGACCTGACCCGCACCATCGAGGCCTCCCGCGAGCATGAGAACCTGATCGGTGCGCTGGTGCGTTCCACCGCCGTGATTGAATTCGACCTCAACGGCAATGTGCTCAGCGCCAATGATCGCTTCCTCAACGGCATGGGTTACAGCCTGGCGCAGATCAAGGGTAAACATCACCGCACGTTCTGCGCCCCGGAAGAGTACAACAGCGCCGAGTACCAGAACTTCTGGCGGCGCTTGAACAGTGGCGAATTCGTCGCAGGCCGCTTCAAGCGTATCGACAGCCATGGTCGTACGGTGTGGCTGGAAGCGTCCTACAACCCGGTGGTCGATGCCAACGACAAACTGTACAAAGTGGTGAAGTTCGCCACGGTGATTACCGATCAGGTCAACCGCGAGCAGGCGGTTGCCGACGCAGCGAGCATCGCTTACAGCACCTCGCAACAAACCGACAGCACCGCGCAACGGGGCACCACGGTGGTCACCGAAGCGGTCAACGTGATGCGTGATTTGTCGCGGCACATGCAAGCCGCTGGCGAAGGTATCGAGGCGCTGAACGAGCAGTCGCTGGTGATCGGCACGATCGTCAAAACCATCAGCGGCATTGCCGAACAGACCAACCTGCTGGCGCTCAACGCCGCGATCGAAGCCGCCCGGGCCGGCGAGCAGGGCCGTGGTTTTGCCGTGGTCGCGGACGAGGTCCGGCAACTGGCCTCGCGCACCAGCCAGGCGACGGACGAAATCGTCGGCGTGGTACGGCAGAACCAGGAAATGGCCCGCAATGCCGTGGCTCTGATGACCGACGGCAAGCTTCAGGCCGAACAGGGCCTGGCGCTGGCGGCGGAGGCGGGCACGGTGATCGTCGAGATTCAGGACGGTGCGCAGAAAGTGGTGGATGCGGTGGGGCAGTTTGCCAATCAGCTCTCTCACTGACACCGCACTGATCCCTCCCACGCTCTGCGTGGGAATGCCGCCCGGGACGCTCCGCGTTCCTTCGCTGGCGTGACGCAGAGCGTCACAGGATGCATTCCCGCGCAGAGCGTGGGAACGATCACCGAGGGGCAGCGCCGCATCTGCTCGCTCCCACAGGTTCTGTGATTCTCCAGTGACAGCGCTACAATCGGCTCCTTTTCCTCCGGAGCAGATCCCATGAGCGTTTCCCACCGCCGTCCGGTGCCTCTGAACAAAGCATACCGCCTGCTCAACCACGGGCCGACCGTGCTGGTCAGCGCCGCTCACGACGGCCAGCGCAACATCATGGCCGCCGCCTGGGCCATGCCGCTGGATTTCGAACCGCCGAAAGTCGCCGTCGTCCTCGACAAATCCACCTGGACCCGCCAGTTGCTTGAAGCCTCCGGGACCTTTGTGCTGAACGTGCCTTGCGTCAATCAGGCCGATATCGTGCAAACCGTCGGCAACACCTCCGGCCTGGAAATCACCCGCGACCAAGGTCAGGACAAGTTTCAGGCGTACGGTCTGCAAACCTTCGCTGGCGAACAGGTTGAAGCGCCGCTGCTCGAGGGCTGTGTCGCCTGGCTCGAATGCCGCCTGCTGCCGGAGCCGCGCAATCACGAGCAATACGACCTGTTCCTTGCCGAAGTCATCGCCGCCCAGGCCGACGAGCGTGTGTTCAGCGATGGGCGCTGGCATTTCGAAGGGCAGGATGGATTGCGTACCTTGCACCACGTGGCGGGGGGGCATTTCCTGAAGATTGGGGACGGGGTGGATGGCAAGACGTTGGCGGTCTGATTTACTCCCGGGAGAAGGCCTGCTGCTCGGCAGGCCTTTTTCAATGCGGTGTTTCAGTCCCCCAACGCTTCTCCCTCACGCCGAGGATCGGCACCCCCGTCAAGGTCGCTTTGCCCTGCGCATCCTTCACCCGCACGATCGCTTGGGTGCCGCTGGTCATGTCGATTTCACTGACCGTGTGGCCTTTGTCTTTCAACGCCTGAATCAGCACCGGGCTGAACTGTCCCTGTTCCAGTTCGGTGGGACCGTTGCGGCTGCCGAAGTTGGGCAGGTTGATTGCACTTTGTGCATCGAGGTTCCAGTCGAGCAGGCCGATGGTGGTTTTCGCCACGTATTCGATGATTTGCGAGCCGCCGGGCGAGCCGACCGTGGCGACAAATTCACCAGTGTTGCGATCAAAGATCAGCGTCGGCGCCATCGACGAACGTGGGCGTTTTCCGGGTTCGACGCGGTTGGCGACTTTCTGCCCGTTCTCTTCGGGGATGAACGAGAAGTCGGTCATCTGGTTGTTCAGCAGAAAACCCTGAACCATCAGGTGCGAGCCGAACGCGGCTTCGATGGTGGTGGTCATCGATACTGCGCCGCCGAGATCATCCACCGCCACCACTTGCGAGGTCGAGATGCGCAACGGCGAGCGGTCCGGTGCGTAGGCAACCTGCACGCCCGGCGGTGTGCCCGGTTTGGCGCTGCCCATGCTGCGCTCGCCGATCAGGCTGGCGCGGCTGGCCAGGTAGGCCGGATCGAGCAGACCTTTGACCGGTACCGGGACGAAGTCGGTGTCGGCCACGTATTGCGCACGATCGGCATAGGCCAGACGTTCAGCCTCGGCGATCAGGTGCACTGCTTGCGGCACCGGTTCCATGCCGGCCGGCCTATTGGTGTTCACTGGTTTGAGTGGAGTCAGCGACAGGCGGGGATCGCGAGTCTCCAGCGCCTGCAACGTGCCGAGAATCTGCGCCACGGCGATCCCGCCCGACGACGGTGGCGGCATGCCGCAGACCTGCCAACGCTTGTAGTCGGTACACAGCGGCGCGCGCTCCTTGGCCTGATAACGCTGCAAATCGTTCAGCGACAGGCTGCCGGGGTTGGCGTGCTGTTGAACCCTGGCGACGATCTCTTCGGCGATCGGACCTTTGTACAGCGCATCGGCACCTTCGCTGGCGATACGTTTGAACACGGCCGCCAACTTCGGGTTCTGCAGGCGCGTGCCGACAGCTTTGACGCTGCCATCGTCATTCAGGAAGTACGCAGCCATGTCTGGCGACTGGCGTATCAGTGGATCGGCAGTCAGCAGCGAATGCAGACGCGGGGAAATCGCAAAGCCTTGCTCGGCCAGTTTGATCGCTGGCTCAAACAGCTTCGCCCATGGCAAGCGACCGTGTTGTCGATGCGCCAGCTCCAGCGCCCGCAATACCCCGGGCGTACCGACCGAGCGCCCGCCGATCTGCGCTTGCGTAAAGGCCATCGGTTTACCGTCAGCCTTCAGGAACAGCTTCTCGGTGGCCCCGGCCGGCGCCGTTTCGCGGCCGTCATAGGTGCGCACCTGCTTGCCATCCCACAACACAATCATCGCCCCGCCACCGATCCCGGAAGACTGCGGCTCAACCAGCGTCAACACCGCCTGCATCGCAATCGCCGCATCAATCGCCGAACCACCCTGACGCAACATCTCCCGCCCGGCTTCGGCCGCGAGTGGATTGGCAGCAGCGGCCATGTGTTTATTGGCATGACGGGTTTGCAGATCAGTGCGATAACCGGAAGCGGCTTCCGGTGCCAGCGGCAACGAAGAAGAGGGCGGGGCGTTGCATGCGGTGAGGGTCAGAGCGCTGACAAGCAGTGTCAGGGCTGGCAGGCGAAAGCGCTTCAAGGGCTGGGCTGGAAACACGCGGGCTCTCCGTCCGTGGGGTAAAAGTCTTCGGGGACTTTATCGAGCGGGCCGGCGGGGTGCAAACTGCGTGAGGATTACAGCCCTCCCGCTCAGCGGCCGCGCCAATCGATTGGCCGAAAACGATGCCCTTGCGGGAGCGAGCCTGCTCGCGAAAGCGGTAGCTCAGGCGGTGCGATCTTCTTGAGAATGATGCTGGGTTAGTGAGTCAGAAACTTATTGCTTGAAGCCGGGTAGATCATGGGTAGAGCGCCACTTTTTCACGATTTCGGTAATGCTCTCGGCTGTTTGTTGTTTCATATCCTCGGGCCAATAGATAAGGTCAGTGCCCGCTGGGTGCTCACACAAACGTTCAAATTCAAACAACAGCGGATCGAGAATCTCGTCTGGGCTTGTGTTGGCTGCAAGAACAGATTGCACAAATTTCAAGAATTCTGCTTCGGTGTAGTCGGATATGTTAGTCATAACGTTCTCAAGTTGAAGTTCCACAGTTCAAATGAAACGGGCGGCAGGATTCATGTCTTGAACCCAGGTAGTCGATTCGCTTCGCGCCATGCCATGACTGTACGAGCTATTCCGGCAGATGTTGTATCTGCTCCGGGCTCGGGGTAGAAGATCAGGTCTGTTCCAGCGGGGTGGCCGGTCAAAGCCCTGAATTCCGCCAGCAATCTGCCAAGCTCCTTGTCAGACCCACTTCTGTTGACTGCTCTTATATTTTTCACGAAACAGATGAATTCTGATTCTGTGTAGTCAGCTATGCTTTGCTTGGTGCGTTTTCTTATCATTGCTTGAAGCCCGACAGCCCATGGTCACTACGCCATTTCTTCAATGACTCAATGATTCCCTGTGCCGAGTCATCGGCGCCATCTTCAGGGTAAAAAATCAAATCGGATCCTGTTGGGTGTCCACAAATCAAATTGAAGTGAAGAACGAGCTTGCTTTCTTCTTCTTCGCTCCCCTCATTTCCGATAATGCCCTCAAGGATGTTGATGAATTCTTGCTCGGTGTAATCTGACAAATCGTCTTTAATAAGGAATTCCGTTGCCATTGCCTATCTCATGCACGAATCTTGGATGTGTTGAGACGCAATAAATCGTGACAGCCAAAGTTAACTCGACGGCTCGAACCCTCAACGACACGATTTATCAAGAGCCTTTGAACCCCGGCAATCCCTGTGCTTCTCGCCAGTCCCTGACACTTTGCATTACCCCCACAGGGGAGTTATCAGCACCAGGCTCCGGGTAGTAGATCAAGTCCGATCCTGCTGGATGCTCGCTGATTGTCTCGAAGTGCGCCAACAGTAAATCAGCACGATCATCGTTTTCAGCTTCTTCATCCTCTTTCGCGAGCTCTTGTAGTAGCGCGACGAATTCGGCCTCTGTGTATTCAGAAATGCTGGCTTTTAATAAGGTGTCTTTCATATTTGCCTATTCACGCCGGTGTATATCGATATGGTTCCGAGGAGTATTTACTCGAAGGTTATCTAGGTCATATACGCCACCACCCTTGGATATTTTTTCGAGATGGTGAATTTCATAAGACTTTCTACCGCCGACTCTATCGGCTTTACGCACACGTGGCGCCTTACCCTTACGCATGCGACCAACATTCTGTTCAATCAACTCCCCCCCGATGTTGACTCTGCAACAGTTTTCCAAAAGGTTGCTCTGAATGAGTCGAAGTTTTTGAATTCTCGTCCTCGTAGAGAGTTGGCAACGTCTGTTGGAATCGGAACCCCCACGTCCGAATCAGCCCCCGCAAGCCATATCCCCGCCACATCCTCTCCCACCCCCGTAACGATCCCAGGCGTCTGCCTCGCCGGCCTTGAATAAACCACATACAACGACTTCAGCCCGGTGTCCGCCGGGAACACCAGAATACAATCCTCGGCCGTTACATCCTCGCCCGGCAGACCCTCAATCTGGCTATCGGTGTTGTCCGGGATCGGGTGGACGAGGATCGGGTCGAGTGCCTCACCGTGGTCGGGATAAACCAGCGGAGGCATCGACCCCAACGGCCCGCGTTGCGGCGTCCAGAGAATGGTGATGCCGTTGAGCTTGGCCTCCATGGCGGTCTTGTCGGCGTTCCACTTGACGTTCACCGTGCGTACGGCGTCGTCGCCAGAGGCGCCGGAGTGGATGCCGTAGACCCGCAGAACACCTTCGGCATCACGACGAAACTGGAAGCGCACGCGCGTGGTGGCGCGGCTCATGCGGCGTAGTTCTTCGTCGGTGTGAAGCGTGCCGTCGGCCATTTTGCTCGGCAGCATTCCCAGCACAAAGACGCTGGCCGGCCCGCCGGCGCCACGGATGGCCCAGTTCAGGCGCTGTTGCAAAATCCCGCCGCCGGCCAGACGCCCCAAAGCCAGGTCAGCACCTATCGCCGTCGCGACCGCGGTACTGGCGGAGGGCATGAGCATGGCGCCGGCGACCATGATCTTGCCGAAGTTGCTGGCTGGCTCCTCGGCAGTGCCAGCGTCCGTGCGACACCAGTTGTCCGGCGTGCAGGACTTGGCAAAGACCCTGTCTTCGCGTGGCTTGGGCGCAGGCCACTCATCCTTCTCGATGTACACCGGCTCCGGCGCTTTCGGTGGAAGCAAAGTAAACCAGGCCCTGCCACCGCTATACGGATTTAATAACCAGTCATCGTCGAGAAGGTATTTGTATTGAGGCATGCCAACTCCCTGTATGGCGCTGAATCGAGCCAGGGGAGCTTGTCGGTATAGGAGCGATTCGGGGAGAGAGCGACAGGTGGCTGATGCTACGAAAGATCCGTTTCGTACCAGAGATCTACTTTTTTCTTACGGAGGCATCTGAATTGCATGCAGGGAGCGGGAGGAAAAGGACTTTTCTCGAGGCATAAAAAAACGGCCTACCTTTCGGTAAGCCGTTTTTAGTACTTGGTGGCTACACAGGGACTTGAACCCCGGACCCCAGCATTATGAATGCTATGCTCTAACCAACTGAGCTATGTAGCCAAGTGGCGCGCATTATTCCCCTGAAATGGCAAAGCGTCAAGCGTAAATCGAAAATATTTCTTCCTGTTTTCAACTGCTTATCCTCCAGCCCCGAAAATCGGGGCCGGGGAGGGCGTCAGCGCAGTTGGAATCTGGCGGTATTGGCGCTCAGGGCCTCGCTACCCTGGCTCAAGGTGTCCGCCGCGAGGTTTACGGCGCGTGCGCCTTCGAGCAAACGCACCGCCGCTTGATCGACCTGCTGGATATTGCCGCTGACTTCGTCGGCAGTGCTGGCCTGTTCTTCAACCGCTGTGGCGATTTGCGCCAGGGTGTCGGTGACACTCTGTACGGCGCTGGCGATTTCTCCCAGGCGTTCGCCGAGTCCGGTGACTGCCTCGGCATCCGATTGCGCCTGACCACAGGCGGCTTCCATCAGGCTCACCGCTTCGTTGACCGTGGCGCGCAGGCTGTCGACGGTGCCGGCGATCTGCGCGGTGGACGATTGCGTGCGTTGCGAGAGGCTGCGCACCTCGTCGGCGACCACGGCAAAGCCGCGACCCTGTTCGCCGGCGCGGGCGGCCTCGATGGCGGCGTTGAGCGCGAGCAGGTTGGTCTGCTCGGCGACGCCGCGAATGGTGTCCACGACCAGTTGAATCTGCTGGCCTTGCTCGCTGACCCGGCCGAGCGCGGCGGCGGTGTCGTTCAGGCGCTGATTGAGCTGCTGAATGCTCGCCGTGGTGCGCTGGCTGTCGCGGCTGCTGTCGGCGGCGATGCGCCGGGTTTGCTGGGCGCTGCCGGAGGCCTGTTCGCAACTTTGCGCGACGCCTTGCGAGGTGGCGGCCAATTGCGTGGCGGCAGCGGCGATCTGGCTGATCTGCAACTGCTGCGCCTCGACTTCGCTCAGGGCGCCGCTGGAGTGTTGGTTGAGGCTGCGCACCGCGTTGCTCAACTGCGAGGTCTCGTGGTCGACGCCAAGCATGCTGCTGCGCAATTGCACCACAGCGACGTTGAGCGCGGTGCTGATCGCTGCCAGCTCATCGCGCCCCACCACCGGCACTTGCAGGCTCAGGTTACCGTCGCGCAAGGCTTCGGCGAGCAAGGTGATGCCGCTGGCGCTACGGCGGATCGAGGCTTGCAGGCAAACGAACAGGTATAACGCGGCCAACAGCAGGCAACCGAAGATTGCGGCGACAACAATGAACTGGCGGATCGCCGAGCTGTAATACGCATCGAGCCGCTGATCCAGCGCGACCAGGGATTGCTGGCGCAGGGAAGCGAGGTCGGTGAGCAGCGCGTCGAGGCTGCGTTCGAAGTCCTCTGGCTTGAGGTTGATGCTGCCGCCAAACACACCGTCGTCGAGGACTTTCAGGCCGCTGTCGAGGTGTTTCAGGCTGTCGTGATACTGGCCGGCCCAAGCTTGCAGCTCGGCTGGCAGACGCGCCTCCAGCAGGCCGGCGGTTTTCACCAGTTGCTCGCGGGCGTCACCAATGCGGCTGCGCAGGTCGCGCAACTGCAGGCGGCTCTGCAGGGTGAACTGACCGGAGACGACCGAAGCCTGGCCGACTGCGGCGAGACGGCCGACCCGCTCGATCAGGTCCGGCGCGTGCTGCGTGGAAATCTGCGTCAGCAGGTAGGTTTCCAGCCACGGTGCAAGGGTCAGGCGATTGTCCATGACGATCTGCTCGCGCAAGGCTTGCAGCGCGCCCAAGGCATTGGTGAAGCGGTCATAACCGTCCGGCCACCAGCCGACACTGCTCAAGCTTTTCGAATCAAGGCCATTGAGTGCGGTTTGCAGCGCCTGAAAGCGTTCGAGGATTGCGCCGTCGGCGCCTTGCTGGTTCAGGGCATTGCCCAGCTCCGTGGTGGCTTGCAGCACCGCCGGTTGCACGCCGTCGAAGGCGGCCATGGCGGCGAGGGTGGCCGGTGTAGGCTGACGATTGGTCTCGGTGGCGCGCCAGCGGGCGGCGCGGTCGCGTTGAGCGGCGAGCAGGTTGTCCAGCGCATCCAGCGCGAGCAGCTGACGCACGCCGGCACGTTCGCCCGAGATCAGATTGAGCTTCTCGCGATAGTCATGGCCGATCATCAACAGGCTGCCGGCCAGCGGCAGAATGAACAGCAGAAACAACAATTGGAATTTACCTGCGAAGCCAAACCGCCCCAGCAAATTGATCCCCGGTGAAAGGAAAGCCTGCATGCCTCATGACTCCTCTGGACACCACGCACCATTGGCGTGCATCGCGAACCTTTCGGCTGCGACCTGTGCCCTCTAAAAGGCCTCGAAAGTTCACCCTCGCCCGCTCTGTAGGCCGGCTCTGTAGCGAAACTTCCCATTGTCGAGCGCCTTTGTAAGGCGATCGTGTTCAAGGGCAGAAGCAAGGCAAGATTCAGACCATGGCGTTGAGCTATCACCTTCGCCACCAGCTCCTACGCGAGATAGGAATGTTGGTTAGTTAGCTGGCTAAGGGGATAGCGCGAGCGCACCGAAAAATGGCACATTGACGCACCTGCCTGCGGGCACCCATCTGCTGTCCGGAATTTTCCATGGCTATCAGCAACGTTCAGACCGCCGCTGCCTCGGCGACCGCTGCTCCGCAAAGCAGCCCCTTGGTGATGCGCATCATCGGCGCGGTGGCGCTGGCGCATCTGATCAATGACCTGATCCAGTCGGTCCTGCCGTCGATCTACCCGATGCTCAAAGCCAACTATGGCCTGACCTTCACCCAGGTCGGCCTGATCACCTTGACCTTCCAGTTGACCGCGTCGCTGTTGCAGCCGTGGGTCGGTTACCACACTGATCGCCACCCCAAACCGTGGCTGTTGCCGGCGGGCACGGTGTGTACGTTGATCGGCATTCTGATGATGTCGGTGGTCGGCAGCTTCCCATTGATTCTGCTGGCGGCGGCGCTGATCGGCATTGGCTCGTCGACTTTTCATCCGGAAGCCTCGCGTGTTGCCCGGCTGGCCTCGGGCGGCCGGTTTGGTCTGGCGCAATCGACCTTTCAGGTCGGCGGCAATGCCGGCTCCGCGTTCGGCCCATTGCTGGCGGCGGCGATCATCATTCCCTTCGGCCAGGGCAATGTGGCGTGGTTCGGGCTGTTCGCGGTGTTTGCGCTGTTCGTGCTGTACCGCATCAGCCGCTGGTACGCCAATCACCTCAACTTGTTCAAGCTCAAGGCCGGCCAAGCCGCGACGCACGGCTTATCGAAGGGCAGGGTGACCAGTGCCTTGGTGGTCCTGGGGCTGCTGGTGTTCTCCAAATATTTCTACATGGCCAGTTTCACCAGCTACTTCACCTTCTACCTGATCGAGAAGTTCGACCTGTCGGTGGCGAGTTCACAATTGCACTTGTTCCTGTTTTTGGGCGCAGTGGCGGCGGGGACGTTCTTCGGCGGGCCTATCGGCGACAAGATCGGGCGCAAGGCAGTGATCTGGTTTTCCATCCTGGGGGTGGCGCCATTCACCCTGATCCTGCCGCATGTCGATCTGTTCTGGACCAGCATTCTCAGCGTGGTGATCGGCTTCATTCTGGCGTCGGCATTCTCGGCGATCGTGGTGTACGCGCAGGAACTGGTGCCGGGTAATGTCGGGATGATTGCCGGGATTTTCTTCGGCCTGATGTTCGGTTTCGGCGGGATTGGCGCGGCGCTGCTCGGGCATCTGGCGGATGTGCACGGGATTGAGTACGTGTATTTCCTTTGCTCATTCCTGCCGTTGTTTGGTGTGTTGGCGATCTTTCTCCCGCGTACTAAAAAAGCTTGAGATCAAAAGATCGCAGCCTTCGGCAGCTCCTGCATGGGATAGATGTACATCTGTAGGAGCTGCCGAAGGCTGCGATCTTTTAACAATCTTTCGGGCACAAAAAAGCCGCGTATCAAACGCGGCTTTTTCTTGTGCGGCTGTTGCTTAGACGTTGAAGCGGAAGTGCATCACGTCGCCGTCCTTGACGATGTAATCCTTGCCTTCCAGGCGCCATTTGCCGGCTTCTTTGGCGCCGGCTTCGCCCTTGTACTGGATGAAGTCGTTGTAGGCGATGACTTCGGCACGGATGAAGCCTTTTTCGAAGTCGGTGTGGATCACGCCGGCGGCCTGTGGTGCGGTGGCACCGACCTTGACGGTCCAGGCGCGGACTTCTTCGACACCGGCGGTGAAGTAGGTCTGCAGGTGCAGCATTTCGTAACCGGCGCGGATCACGCGGTTCAGGCCAGGCTCTTCCAGGCCCAGCGCTTCGAGGAACATGTCCTTCTCTTCGCCGTCGTCGAGCTCGGCGATTTCCGCTTCGATCTTGTTGCACACCGGAACCACCATGGCGCCTTCTTCTTCGGCAATGGCCTTGACCACGTCCAGGTGCGGGTTGTTCTCGAAACCGTCTTCGGCAACGTTGGCGATGTACATGACCGGCTTGGTGGTCAGCAGGTGGAAGCCCTTGATCACGGCTTTCTCGTCCGCGCTCATGTTCTTCATCAGGCTGCGTGCCGGTTTGGCTTCGGTGAAGTGCGCGATCAGTTGCTCGAGCAGAGCCTTCTGAACCACGGCGTCCTTGTCACCGCCCTTGGCGTTGCGCGCGACTTTCTGCAGTTGTTTCTCGCAGCTGTCGAGGTCGGCGAAGATCAGTTCCAGGTCGATGATTTCGATGTCGCGTTTCGGGTCGACGCTGTTGGACACGTGGATCACGTTGTCGTCTTCGAAGCAGCGCACCACGTGAGCGATAGCGTCGGTTTCGCGGATGTTGGCCAGGAACTTGTTGCCCAGGCCTTCACCTTTCGAGGCACCGGCGACGAGGCCGGCGATGTCGACGAATTCCATGGTGGTCGGCAGGATGCGCTTGGGATTGACGATGGCCGCCAGCGCTTCCAGGCGCGGATCCGGCATCGGCACGATGCCGCTGTTCGGCTCGATGGTGCAGAAGGGGAAGTTCTCCGCCGCGATACCGGATTTGGTCAGGGCGTTGAACAGGGTGGACTTGCCGACGTTAGGCAGGCCGACGATGCCGCAATTGAATCCCATGGTGTTTCCCCTCGGGTAAAAGTCAGGCCTTCTGGCTGTGCAGGTTTTTCATCGCGCGGTTCCATTCCCCGGCGAGGATATCCGGCAGCACGCCGAGGGCAAAGTCGATGCTGGCATCGAGTTTTTCCTGTTCGGCGCGTGGCGCACGACCCAGGACGAAATTTGAAACCATACTGGCAACGCCCGGGTGGCCGATGCCAAGCCGCAGGCGGTAGAACGTATTCTGATTGCCCAGTTGCGCAATGATGTCGCGCAACCCGTTGTGACCGCCATGGCCGCCGCCCTGCTTGAGCTTGGCAACGCCCGGAGGCAAGTCGAGTTCGTCATGCGCCACGAGGATTTCTTCAGGCTTGATGCGGAAGAAACCGGCGAGTGCCGCCACGGCCTGGCCGCTGCGGTTCATGTAGGTGGTGGGAATCAGCAGACGAACATCCTGACCCTGATGCGAGTAGCGCCCGGTCAGGCCGAAATATTTGCGATCGGCCACGAGATTCACATTCTGTGCGTGGGCGATGCGCTCAACAAAAAGGGCCCCTGCGTTATGCCGGGTCTGTTCGTATTCAGCGCCTGGATTTCCCAGGCCAACGATCAGTTTGATGGCAGTCACGATAGGGGCCCTTCCTTGGAGTGGTGGATAACATCGCCGCGATCGGGGAAAGCGGCGAAAGTGGACGAAAAATGCTCATTTACCATGGATGTAAACTCCGCGTTCTCGCCCGCTTTCTCGCTACGTTCCAGTCCGCGATGTTACTTGCTCACTCCCCGGCATGACAGAGTGAATTACTCTGCTTCGCCTTCTTCGGCAGGTTCTGCAGCAACACGTGGAGCGTGGACGTTGGCAACAGCCTTGTCATCGCCGTGTGCCAGAGCAACGAACTCAACACCTTTAGGAGCTTTGAGGTCCGACAGGTGAATGATGGTGCCGATTTCTGCTTTCGACAGATCGACTTCGATGAACTCAGGCAGATCTTTTGGCAGGCAGGTCACTTCGATTTCAGCAACAACGTGCGAAACTTCGCCGCCTTTCTTCACTGGAGCTTCTTCGCCAACAAAGTGTACAGGCACGATGGCGGTCAGTTTCTGGCCGGCAACAACGCGTACGAAGTCAGCGTGCATCACGTGGCCTTTGGCCGGGTGACGCTGCAGCGCCTTGATGATGACGTTCTGCTTGGTGCCACCAACGTTCAGCTCGATGATGTGGCTGTAAGCCGCTTCGTTTTCGAGCAGTTTGGCAACTTCTTTGGCCAGCATGCTGATGGATTCAGGGGCTTTGTCGCCACCGTAAACAACAGCTGGAACCAGAGCGGCGAGACGACGCAGGCGGCGGCTCGCACCTTTCCCCAGGTCGGAACGCACTTCAGCATTCAGAGTAAAATCGTTCATTTTGTATCTCCAAAATAGCCATGACCGAGTGGCGTTTGCGACCAGCGCCGAACACGGTATGGGCAAAAAAGCCCCGCCCCGACAGGAATGCCGGGGCGGGGCGCTTTTCGTCAACGAGACATTTCGCGAAGGGCAGGGCCCTTAACGGAACATCGCGCTGATCGATTCTTCATTGCTGATGCGGCGAACCGCTTCGGCAACAACCGGTGCGATATCCAGTTGACGGATACGTGCACAGGCTTGTGCTGCAGCGGACAGCGGGATGGTGTTAGTGACCACCAGCTCGTCCAGCACGGAATTTTCGATATTCTCGATGGCCCGGCCCGACAGCACAGGGTGTGTGCAGTAGGCAAAGACCTTGGCTGCGCCATGCTCTTTCAGGGCCTTGGCCGCGTGGCACAGGGTGCCGGCGGTATCGACCATGTCATCGACCAGAATACAGGTACGCCCTTCGACATCACCGATGATATGCATCACTTCAGAGTGATTGGCTTTCTCACGGCGTTTGTCGATGATCCCGAGATCGACGCCCAGCGACTTGGCAACAGCCCGTGCACGCACGACGCCACCAATATCCGGGGACACGATCATCAGGTTTTCGAAGCGCTGATCTTCGATGTCATCCACCAGAACCGGGGAGCCGTAGATGTTATCTACCGGAATATCGAAGAAGCCCTGAATCTGGTCAGCATGCAGATCAACCGTGAGAACACGGTCGATGCCGACTACGGTAAGCATGTCAGCAACGACTTTCGCGCTGATAGCCACACGTGCGGAACGCGGACGGCGATCCTGACGGGCATAACCAAAATAAGGAATAACAGCAGTGATACGAGTAGCTGAGGAGCGGCGGAAGGCATCAGCCATCACTACCAGTTCCATCAGGTTATCGTTGGTCGGAGCGCAGGTCGGCTGAATAATGAAGACGTCTTTACCGCGAACGTTTTCATTGATCTCGGCTGTGATTTCGCCGTCGGAAAACTTGCCGACAGAGATGTCACCGAGAGGGATATGCAGCTGACGTACGACACGCCGAGCCAGATCGGGGTTGGCATTCCCCGTAAAGACCATCATCTTGGACACGCGCAGTACCTAGAGGCTGAGGGTAACCTGGATGAGTAGAGAAAATGGCAGGGGCGGCTGGATTCGAACCAACGCATGGCAGGATCAAAACCTGCTGCCTTACCGCTTGGCGACGCCCCTGTATCTGTTGCTTTCAAGTGCCGGGCACTTGATTCCTTTAGAGCAGACTTTGCAGCTTGCGATGCAACATCGAAACGTTGCTTCCTTTCGCTACAAACCCTGTAAGGGTCTCTGTCAGAAGGGCCGAGACTTTATCAGCTTCAGCTTTGCTTGGGAAGCCCCCAAACACACAACTTCCAGTTCCGGTGAGCTTTGCTTCGGTAAATTTACCTAACAAATCCAATGCGTTACGTACCTCTGGATAACGCCTTGCGACCACCGGCAAGCAGTCATTTCGACTGTTTCCCTCGGGAACGGGGCGCACTTTAATGGGCGGTGTGTTACGTGTCAACAAAGGATCGGAAAAAATTTCTGCCGTACTAACAGCGACTTGCGGCACGAGCACCAGATACCACGGTTCTTCGGGGTCGACCGGGGTCAGTTTCTCGCCGACGCCCTCGGCAAATGCCGCATGGCCACGGACGAACACTGGTACGTCGGCACCGAGTGACAGGCCCAGTTGCGCCAGACGATCTTCATCCCAGCCCAACTGCCAGAGATGGTTGAGGCCGAGCAAAGTCGTCGCCGCATTCGAACTGCCGCCACCGATGCCGCCGCCCATGGGCAGCACCTTGTCGATCCAGATGTCGATACCGAGCGCGCAGCCGGACTGTTGCTGCAACATCTTCGCCGCGCGCACGATCAGGTTGCTGTCGTGGGGCACGCCGGCGAACTCGGTGTGCAGCTGAATCACGCCGTCATCGCGCACGGCGAAAGTGATTTCATCGCCATAATCGAGGAACTGAAACAGCGTCTGCAATTCGTGATAACCGTCTTCACGGCGACCGAGAATGTGCAGCATCAAGTTGAGTTTGGCCGGCGAGGGCAGGGTCAGGCGTGCAGCGGTCATGCTTTATTGCCCCAACTTGCGCGGTTGCCAGGTCTTGATCACCAGCGTCACGTCGAGGTCGGTGCCGTGCAGCTTGATGCGCTCGGGGAGCCAGTAACCATTCTGTTCGGTGTAGGCGGTGTATTCGACTTTCCAGCCGTCCTGCTCAAGGCTGGCCAGACGACTGTCGGCGTCCAGGTTCAAGCGACTTTTGCTTTCCGGAGCGGGCAGGCCACGAACCCACCAGGCCAGATTCGACACCGGCAGTTTCCAGCCCAGCTGTTCTTCGAGCAGAGCTTCGGGTGATTGCGATTCGTAGCGGCCCTGGTTGGCGACTTCCAGCGACACCTTGCCCGGGCGCCCGGTCAGACGTGCCGCACCACGACCCAGCGGGCCGGACAGGCGAATGTCGTAGTAGTCCTGACGCTGCAGCCAGAACAGCGTGCCGCTGCCGGAATCTTTCGGCGCGCGGATGCCGATCTTGCCGTCGATCTGCCAGCCATCGAGGCCGGTCAGTTGCTGTTTGTTTGCCGCCCATTGGGCCGGGCTGCCGTGGCCCTCGACCGATTCGCGAGTGCCGAAGCCCGAGCAGCCGGCGAGGAGGGCGATGAAGCTGAAAACAATAACGTGGCGCAAAAGCATGGTTTAAAGATTCTCGGATCCGGTCAGGCGCTTGATGGTGCTGCGCAGAATGGTGCTGTCGGGCTGATCCTTGAGGAACTTGCCCCACACTTGTTTGGCTTCGCGCTGATTGCCCTTGGCCCAGAGGACTTCGCCCAGGTGCGCGGCGACTTCGTGGTCAGGGAAACGCTCGAGCGCCTGGCGCAGGTATTTCTCCGCGTCGTCCAGATTGCCCAGGCGATAGTTCACCCAGCCGAGGCTGTCGAGTACCGCCGGGTCTTCCGGGTTGATCTGGTGCGCCTGCTCGATCAGCGTTTTCGCTTCAGCGTAGCGGGTGGTGCGATCGGACAAGGTGTAGCCCAGCGCATTGAGCGCCATGGCGTTGTCCGGGTCGCGCTTGATGATCAGGCGCAGGTCTTTCTCCATTTGCGCCAGATCATTGCGTTTTTCCGCGAGCATGGCGCGGGTGTAAAGCAGATTGAGATCGTCCGGGTATTTCTGCAGCGCTTGTTGCAGAACTTTCCAGGCCTTGTCGTCCTGTTTATTGGCCGACAGGGTTTCCGATTCGATCAGATACAACTGGATCGCGTAGTCGGGTTGCTCGTCACGCTCGGCCGCCAGCTTGCTCTGCGCTTCGGCGGTTTTGCCGTTGCTCATCAGGATATCGGCCTGACGCAGCTGTGCCGGCAGATAGTCATTGCCCGGGCCGACCTGGGCGTATTCGATGAGCGCGCCTTGTGGGTCGTTGCGCTCTTCGGCAATCCGGCCGAGATTCAGATGCGCTGAATCGACGTGGCTTTCGCGAGCGATCAGGTCTTCCAGATAGCCCTTGGCCTCATCCCACGCCTTGGCTTCCAGGCACACCAGTGCCAGCGAGTAACGCAGTTCATCGTCTTCCGGGTATTGCTGAACGAGCGTGGAGAATTCGGCCTTGGCGTCGTCCATGCGGTCCTGTTCAACCAGCATGCGCGCGTAAGTCAGGCGCAGGCGTTTGTCTTCCGGGTATTTCCTGATGCTTTTCTGCAACAGCGGCAGCGCTTCGTCGCCACGGTTGAGCAATTGAAGCAGGCGCGCGCGCAGCAGGATCGGTGCGATCTCGCCATCTTCCGGTGGGTTGTCTTCGAGCAGAGTCAGTGCGCCTTGATTGTCGCCGTCCTGCTGCAACAGCAGAGCCTTGCCGAAAATCAGCTGATTGTTGTTCGGGTGGCGCTGGAGCAAACGGTCGAAGCTTTTCATCAGGCCGTTGCGGGTTTCCTGATCGGTGTCGGCGGCCGACAGCGCGAGGAAATCGAAATGGGTGTCGCCCTTGCCCTGCAGGACTTTCTCCATGTAGACCATGGAGTCGTCGTAACGCCCGGCGCGGGCCAGTTGCACGGCGGCGGCGCGTTGCGCTTCGAGATCGTCCGGGGCATTGCGCGCCCAGATCAGCGCGGTGTCGAGGGCCGGTTGATCGGCGCCCAGATATTCGGCGATGCGGAACGCACGCTCGGAAACGCCCGGATCCTGGGTGTTGATGGCCTGGGTCACGTAATTGTCCAGGGCAATGTCGAAACGATTGCGCTGGCCGGCGAGTTCGGCGCTCAGCAGACTGAACACGGTTTCCTCGCTGAACGAGCCGTAAACCTTGGGCTTTTCAGGTGCGGGCGTGGTGTCTTCGACCGGCGGGGTGCCGTCCGGCGCAACGGGCGCCATGGCCTGGCAGCCGCTGAGGAAGACAAAAGCGAGGAGCAACGCGGAAGATCTATTCATATAGGAAGAGGACGACTAACCTGCGGTCGGATCATCATGACACAAGCCTTCGGCCAAACATAACCGAGACTCAATTGTGGCCATTATAGGGGCTGACGATTGGGACAATAGTCAGCGGTAGTTGTTCTGAATCTTTCGAAGTAGGACAATTGCCGGCTTCACGTCACCACCAGCGACCTTGAATGGCCTTCCTTGCACTCGGTATTAACCACAAGACTGCTTCAGTAGACGTCCGCGAGCGCGTGGCCTTTACCCCTGAGCAGCTGGTGGAGGCCTTGCAGCAGCTCTGCCGACTGACCGACAGCCGCGAAGCCGCGATCCTCTCCACCTGCAATCGCAGTGAGCTTTATATAGAACAGGATCAGCTGTCGGCCGATGTCGTGCTGCGCTGGCTGGCCGATTATCACCATCTGAGTCTCGACGAGCTGCGCGCCAGTGCTTATGTGCATGAAGACGATGCGGCTGTTCGTCACATGATGCGCGTCGCTTCCGGGCTCGACTCGCTGGTGCTGGGCGAACCGCAGATTCTCGGCCAGATGAAATCGGCCTACGCCGTGGCCCGCGAGGCCGGCACCATCGGTCCGCTGCTGGGGCGGCTGTTTCAGGCGACGTTCAATGCTGCCAAGCAAGTGCGTACCGATACTGCGATCGGCGAGAACCCGGTGTCGGTGGCGTTTGCTGCGGTGAGCCTGGCGAAACAGATTTTCAGCGATCTGCAACGCAGCCAGGCGCTGCTGATCGGTGCCGGCGAGACGATTACGCTGGTCGCGCGCCATTTGCATGAGCTGGGGGTCAAGCGCATCGTCGTTGCCAACCGCACGCTGGAGCGCGCCAGCCAGTTGGCCGAGCAATTCGGCGCTCACGCCGTGCTGCTCTCGGACATTCCGGCGGAGCTGGTGCGCAGCGATATCGTCATCAGTTCGACCGCCAGCCAGTTACCGATTCTTGGCAAGGGTGCGGTGGAAAGTGCGCTGAAGCTGCGCAAGCACAAGCCGATCTTCATGGTCGACATCGCCGTACCGCGCGATATCGAGCCGGAAGTCGGCGAGCTCGATGACGTTTACCTGTACAGCGTCGACGATCTCCACGAAGTGGTCGCCGAGAACCTCAAGAGCCGTCAGGGCGCTGCGCAAGCGGCGGAGGAAATGGTCTCGGTCGGCGCCGACGATTTCATGGTGCGCCTGCGCGAACTGGCGGCAGTCGATGTGCTCAAGGCCTATCGTCAACAGAGCGAACGCCTGCGGGACGAGGAATTGCAGAAGGCCCTGCGTCTGCTGGCCAACGGCGGCAACGCCGAAGACGTGCTCGGGCAACTGGCCCGTGGCCTGACCAACAAACTCTTGCATGCGCCCAGCGTGCAGTTGAAAAAGCTGTCTGCCGAAGGCCGCCTCGATGCGCTGGCCATGGCCCAGGAACTCTTTGCCCTTGAGGGCTCACCGGATAGTTTTTCGGATAAAAAACCGCAATGAAAGCGTCACTGCTCAACAAGCTGGACATTCTCCAGGACCGTTTCGAGGAACTGACCGCGCTGCTCGGCGACGGTGAAGTCATTGCCGATCAGGCCAAGTTCCGCGCCTATTCCAAGGAGTACGCCGAACTCGAGCCGGTAGTGGCCGCCTATAAAAAGCTGCTCGGCGTACAAAGCGATCTTGAAGGCGCGCAGGCGCTGCTCAAGGACAACGACCCGGACATGCGCGAAATGGCCGTGGAAGAAGTTCGCGAAGCCAAGGAGTTGCTGGTCACGCTGGAATCCGATCTGCAGCGCATGCTGCTGCCTAAAGATCCGAATGACGGGCGTAACGTGTTCCTCGAAATACGCGCCGGCACCGGTGGCGACGAGGCGGCGATCTTCTCCGGCGACCTGTTCCGCATGTACTCGCGTTATGCCGAGCGGCGTGGCTGGCGCGTAGAGATCCTCTCGGAAAACGAAGGCGAACACGGTGGCTATAAAGAAGTCATCGCGCGCATTGAAGGCGACAACGTTTACGGCAAGTTGAAATTCGAGTCCGGCGCACACCGCGTCCAGCGCGTACCCGCCACCGAATCCCAGGGCCGGATCCACACCTCGGCCTGCACCGTGGCGGTGTTGCCTGAGCCGGATGAGCGCGAAGCCGTCGAGATCAACCCGGCGGATCTGCGCGTCGACACTTACCGTTCCTCCGGGGCCGGTGGTCAGCACGTCAACACCACCGATTCGGCGATCCGCATCACCCACATCCCGACCGGCACCGTCGTCGAGTGTCAGGAAGAACGTTCCCAGCACAAGAACCGTGCCCGGGCGATGGCGTGGCTGTCGGCAAAACTCAACGATCAGCAGAACGCAGCGGCAGCCAACGCGATTGCCAGTGAGCGCAAGTTGCTGGTCGGCTCCGGCGATCGTTCCGAGCGTATCCGCACCTACAATTACGCCCAGGGCCGGGTCACCGACCATCGCGTCAACCTGACCCTGTATTCCCTGGATGAAATTCTCGCCGGTGGCGTCGAAGCCGTGATCGAGCCCTTGCTGGCCGAATATCAGGCTGACCAACTCGCAGCGATAGGTGAATAAATGACCATCATCGCCAGCCTGTTGCGCGCCGCCGAGCTGCCGGACTCGCCCACAGCGCGTTTGGACGCGGAACTGCTGCTCGCCGCCGCACTGGGCAAGTCGCGCAGCTTCCTGCACACCTGGCCCGAGCGCATCGTGCCAAGCGAGGCTGCGCTGACCTTTGCCGAGTACTTGCAACGGCGGCGCAGCGGTGAACCGGTAGCTTATATTCTCGGCCAGCAGGGCTTCTGGAAACTCGATCTGGAAGTCGCGCCGCACACGCTGATTCCGCGTCCCGACACCGAATTGCTGGTGGAGGCAGCCCTTGAGCTGCTGCCGGCAACTCCGGCCAAGGTTCTTGATCTGGGCACCGGCAGTGGCGCGATTGCTTTGGCCTTGGCCAGCGAGCGCCCGGCGTGGAAAGTCACCGCCGTGGATCGTGTGCTTGAAGCCGTGGCCCTGGCCGAACGCAATCGCCAGCGTCTGCACCTGAACAACGCTACGGTGCTGAGCAGCCATTGGTTCAGCGCCCTTGAAGGCCAGCGCTTTCAACTGATCATCAGCAACCCGCCGTACATTGCCGCCGCCGATCCGCATCTGGTCGAGGGTGATGTGCGTTTCGAACCGGCCAGTGCGCTGGTCGCCGGTGAAGATGGCCTCGATGATCTGCGCCTGATTGTTGCGCAGGCGCCGGATCATCTTGAAACCGGCGGCTGGCTGATGCTCGAACACGGCTATGATCAGGCCGAAGCCGTGCGTGATCTGCTGCTCACTCGTGGCTTTGAAGAAGTCCACAGCCGCACCGATCTGGGCGGCCATCAACGCATCAGTCTGGGGCGCCTGCCGTGCTGAATGATCAGGAATTGCTGCGCTACAGCCGGCAGATTCTGCTGCAACACATCGACATCGACGGGCAGCTGAAGCTCAAGGCCAGCCGCGTGCTGATCGTCGGCCTCGGCGGTCTCGGCGCGCCAGTGGCGCTGTATCTGGCAGCAGCGGGCGTCGGCGAATTGCATCTGGCGGATTTCGACACGGTCGATCTGACCAATCTGCAACGACAGATCATTCACGACACCGACAGTGTCGGCATGTCCAAGGTCGACTCGGCGCTCAAGCGCCTGGGCGCGATCAATCCGGAAATTCAACTGGTCGCCCATCGCCAGGCGCTGGACGAGGATTCTCTCGGTGCAGCGGTGGCGGCGGTGGATCTGGTGCTCGATTGCTCGGACAACTTCTCTACCCGCGAGTCGGTTAACGCCGCCTGTGTTGCCGCGTGCAAGCCACTGGTCAGTGGCGCGGCGATTCGTCTAGAAGGGCAGTTGTCGGTGTTCGATCCACGACGTGCCGACAGCCCTTGCTATCACTGCCTGTACGGTCACGGCAGTGAAGCCGAACTGACCTGCAGCGAGGCCGGCGTGGTCGGGCCATTGGTCGGTCTGGTCGGCAGCTTGCAGGCGCTCGAAGCGTTGAAGGTTCTGGTCGGCTTTGGTGAACCATTGGTGGGGCGACTGTTGTTGATCGACGCCTTGGGCTCGCGATTCCGTGAGCTTCGCGTCAAGCGCGATCCGGGCTGCAGCGTCTGTGGCGCCCGCCATGCGTGAAGCGCCGATCGGCGTGTTCGATTCCGGGGTCGGCGGCTTGTCGGTCCTCGGCGAAATCCAGCGCTTGCTGCCCAACGAATCGCTGCTTTATGTCGCCGATTGCGGGAACATTCCTTACGGCGAGAAAACCCCGGAATTCATCCGCGAGCGTTGCAGCGTGATGGCCAGGTTTTTTCGCGAGCAGGGGGCCAAAGCTTTGGTGCTGGCGTGCAATACCGCGACCGTGGCGGGGGTTGCCGATCTGCGTCGCGATTTCCCCGACTGGCCGATTGTCGGCATGGAACCGGCGGTCAAACCGGCCGCAGCGGCCACACGAAGCGGCGTGGTTGGCGTCCTGGCCACGACCGGCACGTTGCAGAGCGCGAAGTTTGCCGCGTTGCTCGATCGCTTCGCGGCTGACATAAAAGTCATCACCCAGCCCTGTCCGGGACTGGTCGAACTGATCGAAACGGGTGATCTGCACAGCGCCGAATTACGCACTTTATTGCAAGGTTACGTCGCTCCATTGCTGGCGCAAAACTGCGACACGATCATTCTTGGCTGTACCCATTATCCCTTCCTCAAGCCGCTACTCAGGTCGATGATCGCCGACGATGTCAGCCTGATCGATACCGGAGCTGCCGTGGCCCGGCAGTTGCAACGCTTGCTCGCCGAGCGTGATCTGCTGGCGCAACGTCCGAGCCAGCCGGTGAAGTTCTGGACCAGCGGCGATCCGCAATCTCTCAGAAAAATCCTACCGTTGCTGGGCCAAACTGCGTCGAATGTGCAAAACTTCGACTTGTAAAAAAAATGTGAAATAACTAAAAAAACGCTGAACTTCTGACCAAGCGCGGATTTCTATAGCGACAGCAGCAACTAAAAACCAAACGATCGTTCCGGAAAAGGAAGTTTCAAAGTGAAGCGACTATTCTGCTTGGCCGCGATTGCGGCCGCACTGATGGGGCAAAGCATTTCTGCACAAGCCGCTGGCGTTGAATTCGCCGTCGGCGGTACCAGCGATTCGACAATGACGTATCGCTTAGGCATGAATTTCGACTGGGACAAGAGCTGGCTGCAGAGCGACGTCGGTCGCCTGACCGGCTACTGGAGCGGTGCCTACACGTACTGGGAAGGTGACAAGACTTCCAGCAACAACAGCCTATCGTTCTCACCTGTATTCGTTTACGAGTTTGCCGGCCAGTCGGTCAAGCCATACGTGGAAGCGGGTATCGGCGTGGCGTTCTTCTCCAACACCGAATACGAAAGCAACAACCTGGGCGGCTCCTTCCAGTTTGAAGACCGCATCGGTGTCGGCCTGCGTTTCAACGGCGGCCACGAAGTCGGAATCCGCGCCACGCACTACTCCAACGCCGGCCTGTCCAGCGACAACGATGGTGTAGAAAGCTACGCGCTGCATTACACAATGCCGCTGTAATCCGCCTACGCGGAACCAACGTGGGAGCGAGCCTGCTCGCGAAAGCAGAGTGTCAGCCAATTCAAATGGTGGCTGACACACCGCCTTCGCGAGCAGGCTCGCTCCCACAGTTGTTTCTGCGCCGTCAAAGAAATCAGCGGTAGGCTGTAGCAATTCCCCGGCGCTCTTCGATGCACTCCGGCGCGCCCATTTCAAACTCGCGGCAAATCAGCGGGCGTCGTTCATAGATCGTGCACATCATGCTGTCGCGATCCAGTGCCGCGCACCAGCCGTCGTCCAGACGCAGCATCACTTCGCCGCCCCATTCATCGGTATCGATAAAGCGATCAGGCACGCCGGTGTCGGTGATCAGCATCACTTCGAGCTGGCAGCAGCACGCCGCACAGGTCGAGCAGGTGACCGCCGGTTCGGCGATTTGTGTGTGAGGGATGGTTTTCATCGTGGCAGTGTAAGGCAGTGATCGCGGTGGGTGTGAAAGCGCTGACGGACGCTCACGGCGCCAGACGCCGTGCCATCAAGTGCAACAGCGGGAACAGCCCTGCCCAGAGCAGCCCGATAACGATCAGCGTCGACACTTCGCCGTAAGGGAAATGCACGCCGGCCAGGCGTCCGCCACCGTAGTACGACAATGCCCCGCCCACCGCGCCAAGTGCGCTGGCCAGCCACCATGGCCGCGCGCTCCAGGCCAGGCAGTGGCGCAACGTGGTGGCGAGCAGTGCCCATAGCAGCATCAGCCACAACGGAATCAGCGGTGACGCGTCTGCAAAGCGGAACACGTCGAGGTAACGCAAGACGCTGTCCACCGCCGTGCCGACAATCACCACGCACAGAATCAAACGACCTTCTGCCGCCCAACTGCTGATCCAGCGCAGATGAATCACCAGCGCCGCCAGTGCCAGCAACAGCCATAAACTGTTGCCGCCGAGCACGCAGGCCAGCCAGCCGAGCTGAAACAGCACGGCATTGGCGATTCGCTCACGCATCGAAGCGTCCGAGCAGGGGAGCGGTCATCGCCGCCGGTTTGGCCAGCAGCAATTGCGCGGTGCCGATGGTGCGTTCGAGGAATCCGCCCTCGCAATAGCACAGGTAAAACTCCCACAAACGCAGGAAATAATCGTCGTAGCCCAGCTCGCTCAGGCGACCATGGGCGAGGCGAAAGTTCTCGTGCCACAGGCGCAGTGTCTTGGCGTAATGCAGGCCGAAATCTTCCATGTGCAGCAGGTTCATGTCGGTTTCGCGGCCGACCACATCGAGCATCTTGTGCACCGAGGGCAGGGCGCCGCCGGGGAAGATGTAGCGCTGGATGAAGTCTACGCTGCGCTTGGCCTGTTCGTAGCGTTGTTCGCGAATGGTGATCGCCTGGAGCAGCATCAGGCCGTTGCTTTTGAGCAACTGCGCGCATTGCTTGAAGTAGGTCGGCAGGAACCGATGGCCGACCGCCTCGATCATCTCGATCGACACCAGTTTGTCGTACTCGCCGCTGAGGTCGCGGTAGTCCTTGAGCAGCAGGGTGACGCGATCCTGCAAGCCGAGTTGTTCGATGCGCTTGGCAGTGAACGCGAACTGCTCTTTCGACAGCGTCGTGGTGGTCACGCGGCAACCGTAATGCTGCGCTGCGTACAGGGCCATGCTGCCCCAACCGGTGCCGATTTCCAGCAGGTGGTCGCTGGGTTTGAGCGCGAGTTTCTGGCAGATGCGCTCGAGTTTGTTCAGTTGCGCCTGTTCCAGGGTGTCGCTCGGCGAAAGGAACTGGGCGGCGGAATACATCATGGTCGGGTCGAGAAACTGTTCGAACAGTTCATTGCCGAGGTCGTAGTGCGCGGCGATGTTTTTCTGCGACCCCTTGCGCGTGTTGCGATTGAGCCAGTGCAGGCCTTGCACGAAGGGCCGGCCCAGACGCGCCAGGCCACCTTCCATGGCATCGAGTACATCGAGATTGCTGACGAACACGCGCACCACAGCAGTCAGGTCCGGCGAACTCCAATAGCCGTGGATGAATGCTTCGCCGGCGCCGATCGAGCCGCTACTGGCGACCATGCCCCACAGGGCCGGGTCGAGTACATGGACTTCGCCGAGCAGAGCACTGCCCGGGGTGCCGAAAAGCATTTGTTCGCCATCCTCGACGACCATCAATTGTCCGTGTTTGAGCTGGGCCAATTGGCGCAACACGCCACGGCGCAGCAGCGAGCCGGTCAAACCGTTGGTGCTGAAGCGACCGAGCGGCAGGCTAGAGGATTTCATGGTGCGGCTCCTTCGGAGGCACAGTGGCGGTTTTAAAGCTGCCGTCGGCAGCCTGGTGAGGGAAGATCGGCGCGCGCTTGAGCAGCAGTCGCAGTGCTTGCCAATAAATCGCCAAAGCGGTTTTTGCGGTCATCCACGGGAAGCGCCGCAGATAGCGATGCAGGCTGCGACGATCGAGCGGTTCGCGGCGCAGATTCAGTGTGGCGTCGAACAGTTTCTCGTTGCCCTGCCAATCGGCCATGTGCACGCCAAGGCTTTGCGCAGCCGGGCTGAAGCTCATGCGGTATTCGAGGTCGCGGGGCAGAAACGGCGAGACGTGAAACGCCTTGGCTACAGCAAAATGTTGGTGGAAATCCACCAGACTGGTCGGCGTCTGCGCCGGCAACACGTAATGAAAACGCTCGCGCCATGGCGTATTGGTGACTTCACAAACGATCGCCGCCAGTTGTCCGTCGGCTTCATGGCAGTAGAAGAAGCTCACCGGATTGAACGACAGGCCCCAACTGCGCGGCTGAGTCAGCAGGCACACCGCGCCTTGTGGTTCATGACCGATGGCTGCACCGACCTGCTGGCGCACCGCGTCGATCAGGCGTATGCCCTTGCCGGTGAAGGCTTTGAGGTAATCGGTTTCGCGAAACGAGAACGGCGCAAAGCGGCTGCGCCCCGCCAGCGGCGACAAGGCCTGCACGGCGTCCTGTTCGCTCAGGTCGAGATAGAGCAGGCCAATGCGGTAGCGGAATTCGTGGCGGCGCGGCGCAAAACGTCGGTGGCCAATCACGCCGCTATACAGTGCGCTGTTCACAGGGTTTCACCGAACGCGGCGGCCACACGCAAACCGCTGACCACGCCATCTTCATGAAAGCCGTTGGCCCAGTAGGCGCCGCAATAATGCGTGTGCTGCTCGCCATCGAGTTCGCCCCAACGGTTTTGCGCGGCCGCTGCGGCGAGGGTGTATTGCGGGTGCGCGTAGGTATAGCGGGCCAGCACTTTGTCCGGGCTGATGCCGGCGGTCTGGTTGAGGCTGACGCAGAACGTGGTGTCGCTTTCGATGCCCTGCAGGATGTTCATGTTGTAGGTGACCGCCGCGCGGGTATGGCCGGCGCCGCCGAGGCGATAGTTCCAGCTGGCCCAGGCCAGTTTGCGCGTCGGCAGCAGGCGCGTGTCGGTGTGCAGCACGACGTCGTTGTCGGCGTAGAGCAGGGCACCGAGAATCGAACGCTCGGCGTCGCTCGGGTTGGCCAACAGCTTCAGTGCCTGATCGCTGTGACAGGCGAACACCACCTTGTCGAAATGTTCGAGGCCGGCCGGGCTGTGGATAACCACGCCATGCTGATTGCGCTCGACGCGGCTGACCGGGCAGTTCAGGCGAATCCTGTCGCTGAACGAAGCGGTCAGCGGCGCGACGTAGGCACTGGAACCGCCTTCGATGACCTGCCACTGCGGCCGATCACTGACCGACAACAGGCCATGATTCTTGAAAAAACGCAGGAAGAATTGCAGCGGGAAATTGAGCATTTCCGCCATTGGCATCGACCAGATCGCCGCGCCCATCGGCACGATGTAGTGCAGGATGAAGCGCTCGCCGTAGCCGCCGGCCTTGAGGTAATCATCGAGCGTGGTATCGGCGGCGATGCGCAGTTCCACCAGGTCGCGCTGGGCTTCTTTGTTGAAGCGCAGAATGTCGCGCAGCATCCCCCAGAACCCGGGCGACAACAGATTGCTGCGCTGGGCGAACAGGCTGTTGAGGTTGTTGCCGTTGTACTCCACGCCAGTGTCCGGGTCGGTTACCGAAAAGCTCATTTCGGTCGGCTTGAACGCCACGCCGAGCTGGTTGAGCAAGCGAATGAAGTTCGGGTAGGTCCAGTCGTTAAACACGATGAAACCGGTGTCGATGGCGAACGATTGCCCAGCCACGCTGACCGGTACGGTGTGGGTGTGGCCGCCGACCCAGTCACTCGCTTCGAACACGGTGATGTCGTGGCGGCGGTTCAGCAGGTAGGCGCAGGTGAGCCCGGCGATACCGCTGCCAATTACGGCGATTTTCATATCGGGTCCCGCTGCGGAGGGTTCTTGCGCACCATGCGTTTGCCGATCGCCAGTTGCGCGCGGGCGGGCAGCTTGGACAGCGGCCACAGCGCGGCCATGAACAGCCCCGGGAAGGCAATTTCCAGCGGACGGTCCTTGAGTTTGGCGAAGATGTGCCGCGCCGCTTTATCTGCGGGCCAGCTCAGCGGCATCGGGAAATCGTTCCTCTCGGTCAGCGGCGTTTCGACAAAACCAGGGCTGATGATGGTGACTTCAATACCTTCATCCGCCAGATCGATGCGCAGCGATTCGAACAGGTAACGCAGCCCGGCCTTCGATGCGCCATAGGCTTCGGCCCGTGGCAGCGGCAGGTAAGTCACCGAGCTGGCCATGCCGACCAGATGCGGCGCGGTGCCTTTGCGCAACAGCGGCAGGGCGGCTTCGATGCAATAGCTGCTGGCGAGCAGATTGGTGCGCACCACGTGCTCGATGATCGACGAATCGAACTGGCGCGCGTCGACATATTCACAGGTGCCGGCGTTGAGAATCACGCTGTCCAGCGAACCCCAGGCCTCGGTGATCTGCTCACCGATTTCGCGCACGGTCTGACTGTTGGTCAGATCGCCGGGCACCACCAGCACCTGGCCCGGGTAGCGCTGGGACAAAACCTTGAGCGGCGCGGCCGAGCGCGAGCTGACCGCCAGGTGTGCGCCGCTTTTCAGAATGTCCTCACACAAGGCTGCACCGATGCCACTGCTGGCGCCGGTCAACCAATACCGCCGTGGAGGTGTACGACTCATCCCATTCTCCTTTTCAGCCAGGCAATCACCCGGCCCAATATTGGCAAGTGTTCATACAGCAGCGCCCCGGCATCGAAATAATCCCGATGGCGATAAACCTTGTCGCGCCAGAGCAGGTGCGAGCAGCCACCGACCCTGATTTCCCGACCGTTGGCCAGGCGCGGATGGCGATAACTCATGACCCAGCGCAGGTAACCCTCACCTTCGCGGATCTGGTCGAAACCATGAAAATCGAAACGCAGATCGCTGACGTTGGCGTACAGCTCACTGAAGTAATCCCGCAGTTGTGCCAGGCCCTGAACTTCGTGCAGCGGATCGGTGAAATGAATGTCGTCGCTGTACAGCTCGCCGAGGCGATGCAGGTTGTCTTTGTTCAACCCGCAAAACTCGCGGGCGAAGCTGCGCAGGAATTCACTCATCGCTGCCGCCCACAGGCTGGCGCGACGGCAGGTTCTTGAACGCCGTCAGCGCACGCTCGCGTGAAGTGCTGAGATTAACGATCGGCGCCGGATAACCGGACACGCCGAACAGTCCTCCGGCTGCCGCCGGATTGTGCACTTCCTTCTTGTTGAGCCCGGCCAGTTCCGGCAACCAGTGCTTGATGAACACGCCTTCGGCATCGAATTTTTCCGACTGGCTCAACGGGTTGAAGATACGGAAGTACGGCGCCGAGTCGGTGCCGGTCGATGAGCTCCACTGCCAGCCACCGTTGTTGGCCGCCAGGTCGCCGTCGATCAGGTGGCGCATGAAAAAGCGTTCGCCCTCGCGCCAGTCGATCAGCAGGTTTTTGGTCAGGAACATCGCTACGACCATGCGCAGGCGATTGTGCATCCAGCCGGTTTCCAGCAGTTGACGCATCGCCGCGTCGATGATCGGCAGCCCGGTGCGTGCCTCCTGCCAGGCCTTGAGTTCTTCCGGCGCATCGCGCCAGGCCAGCGCTTCGGTTTCCGGGCGGAAGGCGCGATGCCGGGAGACGCGTGGATAGCCGACCAGAATGTGTTTATAGAACTCGCGCCACAGCAGCTCGTTGATCCAGGTCACCGCGCCGACCTTGCCGCTTTCGAACTCGCCCTGATTGCTTTGCAGTGCAGCGTGCAGGCACTGGCGTGGCGAGATCACGCCGGCGGCGAGATACGCCGACAATTGGCTGGTGCCAGGTTTGGCCGGGAAGTCGCGTTCGCTGCGGTAGTAGTCGATCTGCGCGTCGGTGAAGGTATCGAGGCGGCGTCGCGCCTCTTGCTCGCCGGCCGGCCACAGGGCGCGCAGGGATTCGCTCGGTGTGGCGAAACCTTTTACCGCCTCCGGAATTGCATCGCTGGCGATATCCAGCGCGGCCTGCTTGCCGGGTGCCTTGACCAGTGCCGGCATCGAGCGATGCAGGCGTTCGTAGCAGACTTTGCGAAACTGACTGAACACCTGGAAGTAGGTGCCGGTCTTGGTCAGCACTGTGCCGGGTTTGAACAGCAACTGATCCAGGTAACTGTGGAATTCGATGCCTTCGGCTCGCAACGTTTCGGCCACGGCTTCATCACGGCGGCTTTCGTGAACGCCGTATTCCTCGTTGGCGTGCACCGCCTCGACCTTCAATTGCCGGCACAGCTTGAGCAATTCTGCCGGTGCCTGATCCCAGTGCGGTGCGCTGCGAATCAACAACGGGATGTTCAGCGCGCCGAGGCTCTGGCTCAGTTCGCGCAAATTGCGCAGCCAGAAATCCACTTTGCACGGCGCATCGTCGTGCGCCAGCCATTGCTGCGGACTCAACAGATACACCGCCACGGTCGGGCCGCGAGCTGCGGCGGCCGCGAGGGCTGTGTTGTCACGTTGGCGCAAGTCGCTGCGCAGCCAGATCAGTTGCATGTGATTAAACCCATCATCAAATCAATCCGCGCTCGAGCAGCGCCTGGTGTGCGGCAAGCGGATCTTCAGCCAGGAACAGGTCGGCAGTCTGGGCGGTGCGTGCGGACAATTCGGTGTGGTGAATGTGCACCGTGGGGCCAGCAATCAAGGTCGGGCAATTGACGTTCGCCAGCAGCTTGGGCAGCTGCGCCAGTTGCATGGCTTTGCTCGAATACAGCAGCACGCCACGGGCTTGCAGATGCTCGACGGTCAGCGCCAGCTCACCGGCCGGCAGTGGCCAGTCGAACACTTGCACCGGGCAATCGGCACTGCTGATCAGCCATGCGCACAGCCACAGATGCGGCTCCAGCGGCAGGTCGGAATGATTGATCAACAGCAGCGGCGCCGAATGCAGCTGACGGTTGTTATGGTAGATGCGTGCGCCGAATTTGCTGCGCAACCAGGAAAAGAAAAACGTCCGTTCCATCTGCGCGCCGAACTGGCCCTGCCAGCGCTGTTCGAGCTCGGCCAGCAGCGGCATCAGCAATTGCTCGCACAACGTCCGTGGCGGATACAAGGCGATGGCCTGATTGACGCTGTCATCCAGCGCGCGCTCATTGAGCGAGGTGACCGCCGACAGCAACGTCTGATGCAGACGCTGCCAATCGTTTTCCACGGTTTCCGTGAAGGCCTGCGGCGCGTCGAGGAGAGGCTTGACCTGACTGACCGCAACGCCACGGTTGAGCCAGGTAAGGATGGCCATGATCCGCTGCACATGTTCAGCGCTATACAGTCGATGGCCCTTGGGCGTGCGCTGGGGCACCACCAACCCATAGCGACGTTCCCACGCGCGCAGGGTGATGGCGTTGACGCCCGTCTGCCGCGCGACTTCGCGAATCGGCAACCAGCCCTCGTCGAGGGCTTTCTTGAAGTCGGCGCCGAGGTCTTCCCGGGCGCTGCTGTCGGTTTTATCGTTCATTAGATCGCGTTTCGCAGACTGAGGTTTTCCGGATGCGGCTGCAGGTAAACCTGCTGCGCGATGTACGGGTCCGGATGGAGTCGAAAGTGATGTTTGAGCAGCGTCAACGGCACCACGAGCGGCACGATGCCCTGGCGGTACTGGCCGATGATCTGCTGCATTTCCTGTTTGTCTTCGGCGCTCAGCGATTGTTTCAAATAACCGCTGAGGTGCAGCAGCACGTTGCAATGGGTGCCGCGAGTGGCGCATTTCTTCAGCGCGGCCATCAGCTCGCTGAAATAGCGCGGGCCGAGTTCGGCGGGATCGCTGTCGGCCATGTTGCCGAGCATCTTGCCGAGGTTTTTGTATTGCAGCGGGTTGTGCGCCATCAGCAGGTACTTGTAGCGCGAATGGAACTCGGTAAGGGCGCGGCGGCTCAGACCCTCGGCGAGCACTTGCTGCCAGGCGCTGTAGGCCAGGACGCGGGTGATGAAGTTTTCCCGCAGCACCGGATCGTTGAGGCGTCCGGCTTCTTCCACCGGCAGATCCGGATGCTGTGCACAGAATGCCTGCGCATAGATCCCGCGTCCGCCACCATTCACTGGCGCGCCGTTGTCGTGATAGACCTTGACCCGTTCCAGCCCGCAGGAGGGCGACTGCTGCATGAAGATGTAGCCGGAAAGGTCCTGCAGCTCGGCGGCCATTTTCTCGCCGTACTCGGCCAGTGGCCTGGTTACGTTGATGGTCCGGTCAACGGTGCCGACTGCCTCGGGTTGTTCAGGGTCGCCGACCAGCCGAATCGGCTCACGGGGAATGCCCATGCCGATAGCAACTTCCGGGCACAGCGGGACGAAATCGAAATATTCGGTAAGGGTGCGGCTGCACAGCCGCGATTCCTTGTGCCCACCGTTGTAGCGCACTTCTTCGCCCAACAGGCAGGCGCTGATGGCGATCTTCGGCTTGGACAGGGAAGCAGTAGACATGAGCACCTCGAATCTATACCTGTACAGAGAGTTATCTCTGTACAACTTTTCCTCAGCATAGATCGATGGATGTACAAGTCAAATGATTTGTATAAGATTTTTCTACAGCGCTGAATATGTGGGAGCGAGCCTGCTCGCGAAAGCGGTGGGTCAGTCAGTGATTTCGTATCCGATACAGCGCTTTCGCGAGCAGGCTCGCTCCCACAAGGGAAATCTATTTCCAGCCCAGTAACCAGTGCTCGCTGTCTTTCAGCACCTGCCAATCCAGTCGCTCGCTACGCTGGGTCAGCACCGCCTGCAATTCAACTTCCAGCACCGTACCTTCCTCGTCGCGGATCAGTTCGGTGACCAGAAAATGTTTTTCGCGATTTTGCGGGTGGGCTGCTGTCCACTTCGACAGCAGCAATTTGCGCGGATTGATGCGATTCATTGCAGGTGTTCGTGCAAGCGACGTGCAGCCTCCTGACCGCTCAGCCAAGCGCCTTCAACGCGGCCCGACAGGCACCAGTCGCCGCAGGCGTACAAGCCCAGGTCGGCGTCGGCCAGCGTGGTCCACTCGTGGCCGGTAGCGGGGCGGGCGTAGAGCCAGCGGTGGGCGAGGCTGAAGGTCGGCGCAGGCATGGCGCTGTGCAGCAATTCGGCGAACGCACCGTGCAGATGTTCGATTACTGCTTCCTTGGAGAGGTCGATGTGTTGCCGGCTCCAGGCGCTGGTTGCATGCAGCACCCACGTGTCGAGAGTGCTGTCGCGCCCGGGTTTGCTGCGGTTGCGCGCCAGCCAGTCGAGCGGGCTGTCCTGCACGAAGCAGCCTTCGATCGGCGTATCGAGCGGGGTTTCAAATGCGAGGGCGACGGCCCAGGTCGGCTCCATTTTCACCCCGGCAGCGACGCCGGCAAGTTTCGGTGCGGCGGCCAGCAGCGCGGTGGCTTGCGGTGCCGGTGTGGCGATCACCACATGGCTGAAGGGGCCGTGGGTGCAGCCGTCGGCGTCCTGCAGATGCCAGTGTTCTTCGCCGCGATAGACCTCGGTGATGCGGCAGGCAAACTGCACGTCCAGGCCATCGAGCAGGCCACGGGTGATGGCGCTCATGCGCGGCGTGCCGACCCAGCGGGTCTGCTCGTCCGGCGACATGTTCAGTTGGCCGCCCTGGAAGGTGTACAGCTGCGGCGTCCACTCAGCGGCCCAGCCCCGGCTCTGCCAGCGCTGCACTTCGGTGACGAAGCGCCGGTCGCGCGCGGTGAAGTATTGAGCGCCCAAGTCCAGCGAGCCGGCGTCGCTGCGCTTGCTCGACATGCGCCCCCCGCTGCCGCGGCTTTTATCGAACAGTTGAACGGTATGCCCGGTCTCTGTCAGAGCCTGAGCGGCGGAGAGCCCGGCGATGCCGGTGCCGATGATTGCGATAGGTACAGTCATAGGGGCCTCGTTTACCTTTCTGTACAGACTACGCCGTCGATGAAACCTGTACAATTCTGTTTTTTGGTATAACTTCTAGCGTTCTCGTTCTGACAGCTTGGCCTATTGTTAAACCATAGAGCCTGCCCGATCGAAAAGATCCCTGCCTATAAAAATAGACTAGTGATCCGGGTTAAACGCCACGCGAGGAAGATGTCATGCACATATTGCTGACCGGCGGTACTGGTTTGATCGGACGTCAGCTCTGCCGGCACTGGCTGGAGCAGGGCCATCGGCTGACGGTGTGGAGTCGCCGCGCGGAAAAAGTCGCGCAGATCTGCGGCGCGCAGGTGCGCGGGATTGCCCGTCTGGAGGACCTCGGCGAAGAGCCGCTGGATGCGATCGTCAATCTCGCCGGCGCGCCGATTGCCGACCGCCCCTGGACCCATCGTCGCAAGGCGTTGCTGTGGAGCAGCCGCATCACCCTGACGGAAACGCTGCTGGCGTGGCTGGAAACTCGCGCGCAGAAACCGTCGCTGCTGATTTCCGGCTCGGCGATCGGCTGGTACGGCGACGGTGGCGAACGCGAGTTGACTGAAGAATCACCGCCGGGCATCGACGACTTCGCCAGTCAGTTGTGCATCGCCTGGGAAGAAACCGCCCTGCGCGCCGAAAACCTCGGCATCCGCGTGGTACTGGTGCGAACCGGTCTGGTGCTGTCGGCTGAGGGCGGCTTTTTGTCGCGGCTGTTGCTGCCGTTCAAGCTCGGGCTGGGCGGGCCTTTGGGCAATGGTCGGCAGTGGATGCCGTGGATTCACATCGACGATCAAATCGCCCTGATTGATTTTCTTCTGCACCGGAATCAGGCGAGCGGTCCTTATAATGCCTGCGCGCCGAAACCTGTGCGCAACCGCGAATTTGCCAAGACCCTGGGCAGTGTGTTGCACCGCCCGGCGTTCATGCCGATGCCGACCCTGGCGCTGAAAGTCATGCTCGGCGAGCTGTCACTGTTATTGCTCGGCGGCCAGCGTGCGACGCCGGCACGCCTGGTGGAAGCGGGGTTCAGCTTCCGCTTTACGGATTTACGCGCGGCTCTGGATGATCTCTCCAGCCGCCTCTGAAATAGGACGTTGCATGACCGATCACGCTTTGCTTCTGGTCAACCTGGGCTCTCCGGCCTCCACCTCGGTGGCCGATGTGCGCAGCTATCTCAATCAATTTCTGATGGACCCCTACGTGATCGACCTGCCATGGCCGCTGCGGCGGCTGCTGGTGTCGCTGATCCTGATCAAGCGTCCCGAGCAATCGGCCCATGCCTATGCCTCGATCTGGTGGGAAGAGGGCTCGCCGCTGGTGGTGCTCAGCCGCCGTTTGCAAGAGCAGATGACCCGCACGTGGAAACACGGCCCGGTAGATCTGGCGATGCGTTATGGCGAGCCGTCGATCGAAACCTGTCTGCTGCGTCTGGTCAAAGCGGGACATAAGAAGATCACTTTGGCGCCGCTGTACCCACAGTTCGCCGACAGCACCACGACCACCGTGATCGAAGAAGCCCGGCGCGTGCTGCGCGAGAAGAAACTCGACGTGCAGTTGTCGATCCTGCAACCGTTCTACGATCAGCCGGAATACATCGAGGCACTGGCCGCCAGCGCTCGACCACATCTGCAGCAGGACTACGATCATCTGCTGCTGAGCTTTCACGGCTTGCCTGAGCGGCATCTGAGCAAACTCGACCCGACGGGCAATCACTGCCTCAAGGGCGCCGATTGCTGCCAGACCGCCTCGCCGGAGGTATTGGCGACCTGTTATCGCGCGCAGTGTTTCCGTACCGCCGCCGCCTTCGCCAAAAGTATGGGCCTGGCGGACGGCAAATGGTCGGTGTCGTTTCAGTCGCGCCTGGGCCGGGCGAAATGGATCGAGCCGTACACCGAAGTGCGGCTGGATGAACTGGCCAAAAGCGGGGTGAAAAAGATTCTGGTGATGTGCCCGGCGTTCGTCGCCGATTGCATCGAGACACTGGAAGAGATCGGCGATCGCGGTAGGGAACAGTTCCGCGAAGCGGGGGGCGAGGAGTTGGTGCTGGTGCCGTGCCTGAACGACGACCCGCAATGGGCCAAGGCGTTGGCGACCCTCTGCGAACGAGCGCCGCTGGCCCTTTAAAAACTTCGCGAGCAGGCTCGCTCCCACAGGGGAAATACATTCCAACCTGTGGAAGCGAGCCTGCTCGCGAATGCTATCTGTCAGGCGATGAAGATCTGAAAGCCTTAGATCAGCGGCTCATCCGCCTTCTTCTGCTTCCAGCCATCATTGCCCGGCAGGATCAGGTTCAGCGCAATCGCCACCACCGCGCACAGCGCGATGCCTTTGAGGCCGAAGTCATCAGGACCGGTGCCGGTGCCAACCAGCACGCCGCCGATACCGAACACCAGCGTCACCGAAACAATCACCAGGTTGCGCGCTTCGCCCAGGTCGATCTTGTGGCGGATCAGGGTGTTCATGCCCACTGCCGCGATCGAACCGAACAGCAAGCACAGAATCCCGCCCATTACCGGCACCGGAATGCTTTGCAGCAGCGCGCCGAACTTGCCGATGAACGCCAGGGTGATGGCGAAGATCGCCGCCCAGGTCATGATTTTCGGGTTGTAGTTCTTGGTCAGCATCACCGCGCCGGTCACTTCGGCGTAAGTGGTGTTGGGCGGGCCACCGAACAGGCCGGCGGCCGTGGTGGCGATGCCGTCACCGAGCAGGGTGCGATGCAGGCCTGGCTTCTTCAGGTAATCGCGGCCGGTCACGCTACCGACGGCAATCACGCCGCCGATGTGTTCGATCGCCGGGGCCAGCGCTACCGGAACAATGAACAGAATCGCCTGCCAATTGAACTCGGGCGCGGTGAAGTGCGGCAGAGCGAACCATGGCGCTGCAGCAATTTTCGCCGTATCGACCACGCCGAAATAGAACGACATGGCAAAACCCACCAGCACGCCGGAAATGATCGGCACCAGACGGAAGATGCCTTTGCCGAACACCGCCACGATCAACGTGGTCAGCAGCGCCGGCATGGAAATCATCATCGCCGTCTGATAGTGAATCAGCTCGGTGCCGTCGCCGGCCTTGCCCATCGCCATGTTCGCGGCAATCGGCGCCATGGCCAGGCCGATGGAAATGATTACCGGACCAATCACCACCGGTGGCAGCAGACGGTCAATGAAGCCGGTGCCTTTGATCTTCACGGCGAGGCCGAGGAAGGTGTAGACGAAACCGGCTGCCATCACCCCGCCCATGGTCGCGGCGAGGCCGAACTGGCCCTTGGCGAGAATGATCGGCGTGATGAAGGCGAAGCTCGACGCGAGGAACACCGGCACCTGTCGCCCGGTGACGATCTGGAACAGGATCGTCCCCAGACCCGCGGTGAACAGTGCCACGTTCGGGTCCAGGCCGGTGATCAGCGGCATCAGCACCAAGGCGCCGAAGGCCACGAACAGCATCTGCGCGCCGGACAGCACCGTGCGCCAGAGCGGATCGTTGAACTCTTGCTGCATGGTCACGCGTCCTTCTGCTTGGTGCCGAAGATCTTGTCACCGGCGTCGCCAAGCCCAGGAATGATGTAGCCGTGCTCGTTCAAGCGTTCATCGATGGACGCGGTGTAGATGGTCACGTCCGGGTGCGCCTGTTCGACCGCAGCAATGCCTTCCGGCGCGGCCACCAGGACCATGGCGCGGATGTCGCGGCAACCGGCCTTTTTCAGCAGGTCGATGGTGGCAACCATGGAGCTGCCGGTGGCGAGCATCGGGTCGATGATCATCGCCAGGCGCTCGTCGATTTCCGGTACCAGTTTTTCCAAATAGGTGTGCGCTTGCAGGGTCTCTTCGTTGCGGGCAACGCCCACAGCGGAGACCTTGGCGCCCGGGATCAGGCTGAGCACGCCTTCGAGCATGCCGATACCGGCACGCAGGATCGGCACGACGGTGATCTTCTTGCCGGCGATCTTCTCCACCGACACGGTGCCGCACCAGCCGGCAATGTCGTAGGATTCGAGCGGCAGATCTTTTGTAGCTTCATAGGTCAACAGGGCGCCGACTTCCTGAGCGAGCTCGCGGAAATTCTTGGTGCTGATGTCAGCGCGGCGCATCAGGCCGAGTTTATGACGGATCAGCGGATGGCGGATCTCGAGGATGGGCATGGGAAAGGCTCCGGCGGCGGGCAAAAAAACCGGCCTAGATTAATCTATCCGAGGGTGATGTCCTATAGGACATTCTGTACGTTAGTCCATAAGAGCTTGATTCGACCTCGCGGGATGCGTACCTTTGCCCGCTTTTCCAATTCCGCCAACCCCTTGGAGAGCGCCATGTCCGCTGATCTCGAGCATATCCGTCAAATCATGCGAGAGGCTGACTGCCTGTACACCGAATCTGAAGTCGAGGCGGCCATCGCCCGCGTCGGTGCACAAATCAACGAACAACTGGCTGACAGCAATCCGGTGGTGTTCTGCGTGATGAACGGCGGCCTGATCTTCTCCGGCAAACTGCTGACGCATCTGCAATTCCCGCTGGAAGCGTCCTACCTGCACGCGACCCGTTATCGCAACGAAACCAGCGGCGGCGACCTGTTCTGGAAAGCCAAGCCGGAAGTCTCGTTCATCGACCGCGACGTGCTGATCATCGACGACATCCTCGATGAAGGTCATACTCTGGGCGCGATCATCGACTTCTGCAAACACGCCGGCGCACGCAAAGTGCACACCGCCGTGCTGATCGACAAGGACCACGACCGCAAGGCACGCCCTGACCTGAAAGCCGATTTCGTCGGCCTGCCGTGCATCGACCGCTACATCTTCGGTTATGGCATGGACTACAAAGGCTACTGGCGCAACGCCAACGGGATTTACGCCGTTAAAGGCATGTAAGAACCTGCATTGCCCCCTGTGGGAGCGAGCCTGCTCGCGAATGCGATGTGTCAGTGACATTGATGTTGACTGACACGACGCTTTCGCGGGCAGGCTCGCTCCCACAGTTGTTTTTGTGTGTGCTGATCCTTGCGCGACAGCCATGCTAGAGTGCTCGGCCCCGCCTTCCGGAGCCTGTCATGAGCCTCTTGATCCGCAGTCTCGCCGCCCTGTTGCTGTCTCTCAGCCTGCCGCTGTCCGCCGCGCCGATGCACAGCCAGTTCCTGCCGCCGGACGATCTGACCCTGCGCGACGCTGAACCCGAGCAGCAGCAACTGCTGCAGGTCAGCGAATATTCGGTGGTGGTCGGTGCGCAGCGCCAGTCCAATCAGCAGCCGATTCCGGTCACCTCGTCCTTGTTGATCCGCCTCAAGGGCAAGTCTCTGAACAAAGGTGCGAACATCAACCAGGTGCTGGTGAGTTTCGACGGCGAAAGCAAAAGCCTGAAGAAACCGGCATATGACGATAAAAGCAAAACCCTGACGCTGTTCTATCCGCTCGCTCAATACCGCGTGGTGATGGATCTGCTGCGCAACGACACGGTGTATGTGCAGTTCCTCAGTTATGCCAATGGCCATATCTGGGCCGATCTTCATACCGGGGCGATTCGTCCGCGTTGAGCCGGGCGGCCGGGCAAGGGTAAACTGCCCGCCCCGTGTCATGTCTGCGAGCTGGAGTCGGCAATGCGTAAAGATAAGAAACAAGTGATTGGTGACGAGATCGGCGATGAGCAGATCAAGCTGTTCCTCGATTTTGAGCCGGTCGACGCCACTTCGCCGTCGCTGCACAAACTGATCAAGGCCTATCGCGGTTTGCGCATCGATGATTTCGAGCGCTTTCTGGGCTTCTTCGTTGCGGCGGGTTATGACGTTGATGGCAAGGATGAGCAGGGCAAGACCTTTGTTGACCTGATCGCCGATCAGCGCAACGCCCCGGACTACATCGAGCTGATCGAAAAGTCCCGCTCTTAAGATCAAAAGATCGCAGCCTTCGGCTGCTCCTACACGGGATTGATTTACACCCTGTAGGAGCTGCCGAAGGCTGCGATCTTTTGCTTTTCAAGGCCATAAAAAACGCCCCGATCGGGGCGTTTTTTCATGCCGCAAGATCAAGCGAAGCTTGGCGTCTCGCTGCTTTCTTCAACCAGTTCCAGGGCGATGTTGTTCTGCGTGTTGATCTTGCGATACAGCGCAGCATCGGTTTCCAGAACCTTTTCACGGGCCGGGAAGATTTCCGCGAGTTTGCTTGCCCACTCGCCTGACGCCTTGGCCGGGAAGCACTTCTCGATCAGTTCGAGCATGATCGAAACGGTCACCGACGCGCCTGGCGAAGCGCCGAGCAGGGCGGCGAGGGAGCCGTCCTTCGCCGCGACCAGTTCGGTACCGAACTGCAGGATGCCGCCCTTTTTCGGGTCCTTCTTGATGATCTGCACCCGTTGCCCGGCCACTTCCAGGCGCCAGTCTTCGGCTTTCGCCTGCGGGTAGAAACGCCGCAGCGATTCCAGGCGCTGTTCCATCGATTGCATCACTTCGCTGACCAGGTACTTGGTCAGGTCCATGTTGTTTTTCGCCACCGCCAGCATCGGCCCGATGTTGCCGGCGCGCACCGACATCGGCAGGTCCATGAAGGAGCCATGCTTGAGGAACTTGGTGGTGAAACCGGCGTATGGCCCGAACAGCAGGGATTTCTTGCCGTCGACGACGCGAGTGTCGAGGTGCGGCACCGACATCGGTGGCGAACCCACGGCCGCCTGGCTGTAAACCTTGGCCTGGTGGTGCTTGACCACTTCCGGGTTATCGCAACGCAGCCACTGGCCACTGATCGGGAAGCCGCCGAAGCCTTTGCTTTCTTCGATGCCCGAAGCCTGCAGCAACGGCAGGGCCGCGCCACCGGCACCGAGGAAGACAAACTTTGCGTCGACTTCGCGGGTGTTGCCGTTGTTGACGTCCTTGATGCTGACGGTCCAGCCGGCGCCGTTACGCTTGAGGCCGGTCACGCGCTTGCAGTATTTGACCTGAGTGTCCGGGGCGCTGCTCAGGTGCTTGAGCAACTGATTGGTCAGGGCGCCGAAGTTGACGTCGGTGCCGTTCATCACACGGGTGGCGGCGAGGACTTCGTCCGGCGAGCGGCCCGGCATCATCAGCGGCATCCACTCGGCCATCTTGCCCTTGTCTTCGGTGTATTCCATGTCGGCAAACGCGTGGTGCTTGCTCAGGACATTGAAGCGCTCCTTGAGGAACGACACACCGCTCTCGCCCTGAACGAAACTCAGGTGCGGAACCGGGCTGATGAAGGATTTGCACGAGCCGAACGTGCCTTTTTTGGTCAGGTACGACCAGAACTGCTTCGACACCTCGAACTGGGTGTTGATGTGCACGGCTTTCTTGATGTCGACGCTGCCATCGGCGGCCTGCGGCGTGTAGTTCAGCTCGCACAGGCCGGCGTGACCGGTACCGGCGTTGTTCCACGGATTGGAACTCTCGGCGGCGCCGGAATCCATCAGCTCGACGACTTCCAGCTTGATCGCGGGGTCGAGCTCTTTGAGCAGTACGGCCAGGGTGGCACTCATGATGCCGGCCCCTACCAGAACTACGTCGACTGCTTCGTTATGCGCCATTTAACGCGTCTCCCAAATCTGCAGCACCAAATTGTCGGCATGGCTGCCAGGCGTTCCAGGGCAGGTCAGTGGGCCCGGGCTATCCGTGGTCAGGTGGGCCATGTCCGAATCTTCGCAATTTTTCGCAACTTCGACGGATGCGTGCGGCCTGGTTTCAAGCGTTCCATGAACGCATTTTCGCGCAGGGCTGGCAATTCGACTTATGGTCGAGTCATCCGTTTTCGTGCAACCAAATCCGTAGCGGACAGGCTTCAGGCTCCGATGTTCGAGGTATACCCGGTCCTGTGTCGTTGGGCTGTTTCAGACGCTAATGGTGCATGTTCAGACGCAAAACTATTCATTTGCTCGCCACACTCTTGTGAAGTTGTGAAAACCCGTTTTTTTCACGCTCTTTTGAAGACGTGAACCTCAAAAAGGGCTGCCTTGGCCTGGCACCTGCCCGCTAGGGCAAAACAACGCGGTGGCCGAGCGAATGACAGCTCTGCAGATTCGCGAAAAGCGGGTTTTTGCCGGAAGAACAGGCAAGCGCGCCAACTTCACTCGATCTGTGTGGGCGGCTCTCTGTGGGCGATTTTGATGTCGATGCATGCGCATTGACGCTGTTGCGGGGCCCGATCAGGAGACGTCCTTATAATCGGGGGGAGATTGTAGCGAAGAAATGCGCGCAGTTGCTCGTGTTTAATGACTTTTATTAGGCATCCGGTCAGATGCTCAACTGCACCTGACCCCGTGCGCGCATTTGTCGCGGTACGACCCGGGCGCTGGCGGGCAGCGGCTGGTTCAGCCAGGTCAGGCGGATTTCTTCGATTTCCACCCAGCCGTCGCCCATCGGTTGCAGGCTGCACTGCTTGAAGGCCTGGCAATGACCGTTGCGGTCGAGCAGGGCAAAGCTGCGATGCAGCGGGCGTGGGGCGAACAGCGAGATCAGATAACGCATGGCAGAGTTCCTTGAAGGAGGACTGCTGTGAAGCTTGCCGGTGGGCCGTGACGTCGCGGTGTATGGACGGTGAAGAATGTGTGACAGGAACCGCTTTCAGCGGGGTTTGTCAGACATTTCAGTATTCACTGTGCGACGCTGGTTACGCGCAGTGGCCCACCGCTATACTGCCGGCCTGTTTGTGCCTGATTCTGGAGAGAAGAGCATGTTGCAACGCCTGTTGTTCGGTTTGATCACTGTCGCCGGTTTGACCCTCGCCGGCTGCGCCCACAGCCCGCAACAACTGAATCCGGAGCCGAAGCTGACCACGCAACTGCCAGCGGTCGGTCGCGGCCAGCCTGTCATCGTGCGTGTGGTCGACGGTCGTCCGTCGCCAACCCTCGGCACCCGTGGCGGTCTGTACCCGGAAACCAGCGCCATCACCGTGCAGCGCGAGCAGATCCTGCCGAAGCTGCAGGCCCAGGCCGAAGCCGCCGTACGTTTGCTCGGCTTCACCCCGACCACCAGCGCACCTAACGCGCCGCAGCTGACCGTGACCCTGGCCGAGCTGAAATACCAGTCGCCGAAAGAAGGCATGTACGTGACCGAAGCCACCATCGGCGCGACCTTCCGCTCCGACGTGCAGAACGCCAACCGCCGTTACAGCGGCCGTTACGGTGCGTCGCTGGACCAGCGCTTCGGCATGGCGCCGAATCAGGAGACCAATACCAAACTGGTCAGCGATGTATTGAGTGACGCACTGACGCGTCTGTTCAAGGACCCGACCGTGGGTCAGGTGCTCGCTGAGTAAGCTTGCGGCGAATATGAAAAAGCCCGGGGCCAGTGATGGTTCCGGGCTTTTTTGTGGATCTGAGATTTGTGTCGTATGGGAAATCGATTCCCCTCACCCCAGCCCTCTCCCGAGGGAGAGGGAGCCGATCGCGTGTGCTTCAAAACCTGAATTCGGCGCGGTATCTCAAGTCGGCGTATCTACCGCAAACACCTCGGTCAGTCCCCTCCCCCTCTGGGAGAGGGCTAGGGTGAGGGTCTTTTGACGTTCAGGCAGCCTGAGAATAGAAATCAAGCACGCTCACGCCAGTCAACAAATCTGTCTCGGGCAGGTCCGCATGCTGATGCCCGCCCAGCGCGCAATACACCAGCCAGTGCCGATCCTGCACGTTGAAGGCAAGGCTGCCGATCAGGCTTTGCTGGTCGTCGTAAGGAGTGATGAGGTACAGGCGATCCTGGTTTTCCGCGTGCAGCATGTCGCATTCCATTCGGGTTTCGAGGCGCGCAGGGTGAAGCATCCACGTGACGATGCCATGACACAGGACAGCCATCGGTCGATTGTCAGGTTATTTGTCGCAAAGGCTGGGGCAGGGCGTCAGGGTTTGGGTAGAATCCGCGCCGCGGTCGTCGGTCTGGCGTCTGCCACACCGGTTAAGTTCGAGGTCTGTGATGTCGCTGCACTTGATGACGCTGTTTACCGCCCATCCCGCCAAGTTGATCAACCTGCTGGCCTTGCTGCTGGCCTTTCCCGGCAGCTGGCTGCTGCACGCGACCCGCCGCCGCGAGCAACGCGCCCAGGCCAGTCTGGCGGCACAGCGCCAGGCGCAGCCCAATGCCGAGCCGATGCTCGATTGGGCGACGTTGCGCATGAACCGGTTTTTCTATCGCTTCGGATTTGCTTGCCTGGGGCTTGCTTTGATCGTCTCCTGGATCAGCACGCGCTTCTGAAAGCAAAAGCAAACCCTGTGGCGAGGGGATTTATCCCCGCTGGACTGCGTAGCAGGCCCCGTTTTTCTCAGGTAAAAACTTGGGAGCGCTGCGCACTCCAACGGGGATAAATCCCCTCGCCACAGCCGTTGCCTACAGCGGCAGTCCAGCCTTGACCCGGTATTGATTACGCACCGGCGTCGCATATTGCAGCACCAGATATGGACGATGCTCAGCGGGGCACGCATCCAGTCGGCTTTGCCATTCATCCTGCGCCTTGGCCAGTTCGTCAGCCGGGAACACCTCGGCCGCCGTCGGCACATTCAGTTGCGGATCGGCATCCGCCCACTGCGCGTACGCCAGGTAATGCACCGGGAACAGCCGGTAGCCGCCGAGAATCTGCTTGTCCATCTCGATCGCCAATTGCTTGGTGTCCTCGAACACCTCAGTGATCGGCGCGGCAAAGTTCACGTGCACCCGGCCCTTGTAACCGGTGATGCCCTTCGCGATGCTCACGTCATCCTCGCCCGGCGCCTTGGCGTAGGTGCCGGTGGTGGCGCGGATGTAGAGTTCGCGGGCCTTGGCCTGGTCGCAGGGGTCGTACTCATAGCTGATCGACACCGGCGTCACGTTGAGCGAGCGGATCACTTCGCCGAACGGCTCGTCCTTGCGGCTCATGTGGAACATCTTGAGGATCGCCGACTCGGTGCGGTCGTCGCCGTCCTTCGCCCGACCTTCAGCCTGAGCAATCCAGATCGACGCGCAGTCGTTGCGGATCGAGTGGTTGATGTACGCCGACAGCAACTGATAAGCAGCCATCTTCTCGCGGCGGCCGGTGATCGAGCGGTGGACGATAAAGCTCTTGTTCAAGCGCATCAGGTCGCTGACAAACGGCTTTTGCAGCAGGTTGTCGCCAATCGCGATGCGCGGCGTCGGCAGGCCGGCGTGGTACACCGCGTAGTTGACGAAGGCCGGGTCCATGACGATATCCCGGTGGTTGGCGATGAACAGGTAGGCGCTGCCGGACTTGAACTGCTCGACACCGGTATAGGTCACGCCGTCGGTGGCGCGCTCGATGGTGTGGTCGACGTAGAACTCGACTTTGTCCTGTAAGGTAGCCACGGAATTCACGTCGGCAAACTCACGACGCAGCCGATGGGCTATAAGAGGTTTGAGCATCCAGCCGAAGGCACCGGCAAAACGCGGGAAGCGGAAGTGGGTGAGGATATCTAGAAACGCCTTGTCGCCGAGCAGCCTTGCCAGTACCGCAGGTACTTCGCTGTCGTCGTAAGGTCGGATGGCATCGAATTCGCCCATCATGCTCTCTTGTTGGAAACGGCTAGGGTAAGTAAAGGGTTTGATCGAAAACCCGCAGGGCACGGTCTGAAAAGTAGCCAGACAAAAATAGCCCTGCAAATAGACCGGCGATTATACGCACAAGTCACTTGGGAGACCGCGATGCTGGAAGATGCACGGTATGAATGTCCGTATTGCGGTGAGGAAGTCGAGACCACGCTGGATTTGTCCGGCGGCGATCAAACGTATATCGAGGATTGCCAGGTGTGCTGTCGTCCGATCACCTTTGTCCTGCAAGTCCATGAGGACGAGTGGCATCTGGAAGTCTTCAGCGAAAACGAGTGAGGGCCGCGTATGCAGCGCATCTACGAACCGGCGAACCTGATGGAAGGGGAGATGCTCAAGGGCATGCTCGCCAACGAAGGAATCGAGGCGCACCTGATCGGCTGTGATCTGGTGGGCGGTACGGGTGAACTGCCGATCTTCGGCCTGCTCGGGCTGTCGGTGGATAACGATCAGGCCGAATACGCCCGCGAGCTGATCAACTTGTACAATGCCGCGCTGCCGCTACACGGCGACGAACCGGAGAGCTTCCCCGGGACGCTGGTCTGTTAGGCTGGCGCTGGTTTTATTCAGAGTTATGTTGCCCCATGTGTGGACGTTATGCCCTGTTTCGCTGGAACCGCGACTTTGCGGCCCTGCCAGGTTTTCCCGCCGATCAACAGGCGCAGTGGAACATTTCCCCCAATGATTCGGTGTTGATGCTGCGTGCCGACGAAGACGGCCAGCGCACGTTGGCCCGTGCGCGCTGGGGCCTGACACCGCCGTGGCTGACCGATCTGTCGAAGACCCCGGCCCATGCTCGCGCCGAAACCGTGGCCGAGCAGCCGATGTTTCGTGAGGCGCTGCGTCTGCGGCGTTGCCTGCTGCCGGCCAACGGCTTTTACGAATGGCGCGGCACCCAGCGCAAGCGACCGTACTGGTTGACGCCGGGGGAGGGCTCGTCGTTGTTTTTCGCCGCGATCTGGGAAGCGTATCCGGTGCAAGAACAGGTCTGGCTGAGCACGGCAGTGATCACTCAATCGGCGGCGAGTCAGCGGCGACCGTTGATTCTCGATGAAGCGGGGCAGGCTGCCTGGCTTGATCCCGAAACGCCGCTTCATGTGTTGCAGGGTTTGCTCGCCAGTGAACCGGCGGCGCTGCGTGAGCGGGTGTTGGCGAATCTGGTGAATGATCCGAAGTTGAATGGGCCGGAGTGTTTGACCCCGGCTTGATTTGCGTGGATCAAAAGCCCCTCACCCCAGCCCTCTCCCGGAGGGAGAGGGAGCCGAATGGGGGATGCTTCAGAGGTACACCGACCTGAACGATCTGTTGTGAATCCATAATCGACCGTTTTTTTCAGGTCGATGTATAGCGCAAGACATCGCGGTCGGTCCCCTCTCCCCTCCGGGAGAGGGCTAGGGTGAGGGGCTCTTGATCTTTCAGACCTTGAATTGATTGATCAACCGCCGCTGCTGCTCCGCCAGTTTGGTCAACCCGGCGCTCGCCGAACTCGATTCATCCGCACCGCCGGCCACTTCATTCGCCACCTGACCGATGTTGATCACATTGCGGTTGATGTCGTCGGCCACTGCGCTTTGCTCTTCTGCCGCACTGGCGATCTGCGTGTTCATGTCGTTGATCACCGACACGGCCTGGGTGATCGTCTCCAGCGCTTCGGCCGCTTTCGCCGCGTGCTGCACGCTTTCGTCGGTGCGGTTCTGGCTGTCTTCCATGACGCGCACCACATCGCGGGTGCCCTGTTGCAACTGCTGGATCATGCTCTGGATTTCTTCGGTGGCCTTCTGGGTTTTCTGCGCCAGATTGCGCACCTCGTCGGCGACCACGGCAAAACCGCGACCCTGCTCACCGGCTCGCGCGGCTTCGATCGCCGCGTTCAGTGCCAGCAGATTGGTCTGTTCAGCGATGCCGCGAATGGCAGTGAGAATGGCGTTGATGTTTTCGCTGTCCTTGGCCAGCGTCTGCACCACCTCGACAGCCTTGCCGATTTCCACCGCCAGTACGCCAATCGAATTCGAGGTGTCGCGCACGATCTGCATGCCCTGGCTGGCGGCCTGATCGGCGTGGCTTGCCGCTTGTGCGGCCTGGGTGGCGTTGCGCGCCACATCCTGGGCGGTGGCGGTCATTTCCTGCACCGCTGTCGCCACTTGATCGATTTCGGCCATTTGTTTCTGCACGCCGATGTTGGTGCGGATGGCGATGTCGGCGGTGTGTTCCGAGGAATCGCTGACGCTCTGCACCGAGGTCACCACCTGGGTGATCATCGCCTGCAACTTGCCGAGGAAGGTGTTGAAGCCTTTGGCAATCGAGCCCAGTTCATCGCTGCGGTCGCTGCTCAAGCGCCGGGTCAGATCGCCTTCGCCCTGAGCGATGTCATCAAGCATGGCGACCATTTGCTTGAGTGGCCGCGCGATGCCGTGACCCACCAGCCAGATCACCAGCAGGCCGATGCCGGCGATGATCAGGCCGACCATGGCCATGCCGAAGGTGTCGGACTTGCGCTGGGCATCAAGGTCGGCCTGCAGGGTTTGCAGATCGGCCATGACGGCGTTGAGCGGCAATTGCAGCATCAGCGTCCAGCGTGCGTCGGTCTGGCCGATGCCGAACGGCAGGTACAGTTCGATGCGGCCCTTGGCCTGATTCATCGAGTAGGTGACCTCGTCGCGCTTGAGACTGGCCAGATTGCTGGTTTGTTCGGCGTCGAGAATGTCGCTGACTTTTTCACCGAATTTGCTCGAGTCCTTGGTGTAGGCAACGATCCGCCCGTTGCCGCCGACCAGGGCCATTTCACCGGCACCGCTGTAGAGTTTCTGGTTGGCGGCAAGGAGCATGTCCTGAATGAAGTTCACCGAGAGGTCGGCGCCGACGATGCCCTGGAACGCCCCGTTGACCATGATCGGTTCAATGAACGAGGCAAGCATGACGATCTTGTCGCCGACCTTGTACGGTGCCGGGTCGATCACGCAGGCTTTCTTCGTCTCTTTCGAGCACAGGTAGTACTCGCTGGCGCGCACCCCGGTGGACAAGGTTTTCTGATCGTCGACATCGGCCAGTTTGTCCACGCCCAGACTGCCGTCGGTATTGCGGAACCACCACGGCAAAAAGCGCCCGGTGGCCGGATCGATACCGACCACGGCGCTGCCGATGTAGGCCGCGTCATTGTGGTCCAGTGCGTTTTTTTCCCAGCCGATGTAGGTGCCGAGAACCTTCGGGTTCTTTTCTACGTTTTCCTTGATCAGGCTGATCAGTTGCTCGCGGCTGACGCTCAGGCGCGGCTGACCGTCGGCGCCGGTTGTACCGAGCAGGGCGTTGACGCGCACCAGGCCGCCGGCAATCAGCAGCGGCGCTTCGAGTTCGCGCTGGATCTGGCTGACCTGGGTCTGCGCCAGCGAGGTCAGGCGCTGTTCGATGACTTGCTCGAACTGCGCCTGGGTGCGCTGTTGCACCATTTCTTGAGTGCGGGCGCCGGAAAACAGCGCGTACAGCACCAGCGCCGCGACCACGCTGAGAACGATGGCGCCGGCCAGAGCGGCGACGGAAAACTGGATCGACTTGAACTTCATGGGAGCTCCGCACGCAAGAGGACATTCTGCGAGGGATTTATCGGCGGGGTGTGCGGTGCCATGAGAGACGTTGGTCGGAATCGCCGCGCGATGTCGCTGATGGATCGGTGCGCGGCGGATTCAATGCGCGTTGAGGAATTTCCAGCCAGTCTTGCGGCCATAGCTGAATGTACGCGCAATGCGTCCGTTGTATCTGGCGCCAATACAATTAGCCGCCTAGGATACGCCTCAGGTTTTCAGGGAGCTTTTGAATGAACAAGACATTAGTGGTAAGTGCTTTGAGCGCAGCGCTGTTGCTGGCCGGTTGTCAGTCGGTCAACACCACCAGCGGCGGTGCCGTGGGTGTGGAGCGCAAGCAGTACATGTTCAGCATGCTGTCCTCGCAAGAGGTCGACCAGATGTACGCGCAGTCGTATCAGAAGACCGTCGGCGAGGCGTCGAGCAAAGGTGTGCTGGACAAGACCAGCCCGGAAGCCAAACGCGTGCAGACCATCGCCAACCGCTTGATCGCCCAGGCGCCAACCTTCCGCCCGGACGCGGCGCAGTGGCAATGGGAAGTCAATCTGATCAAGAGCGATGAGCTCAACGCCAACTGCGGTCCCGGCGGCAAGATCATTTTCTACACCGGGCTGATCGACAGCCTGAAACTCACCGACGATGAAATCGCTGCGGTCATGGGCCATGAAATCGCCCACGCCCTGCGCGAGCACGGCCGTGAGGCGATGTCCAAAGCCTATGGCATGGAAATGGCCAAGCAGGGCGCCGGCGCTTTGTTCGGTCTGGGTCAGGACAGCCTGGCGCTGGCCGACACCGTAGCCAACTACGGCATGACCTTGCCCAACAGTCGCGCCAACGAAAACGAAGCCGACCTGATCGGCCTGGAACTGGCCGCCCGCGCCGGTTACAACCCGAACGCGGCGATCACCCTGTGGGACAAGATGAGCAAGGCTTCCGAAGAAGCGCCACCGGAATTCATGAGCACTCACCCGGCATCCAGCAGCCGCATTGCTGCGTTGCAGGCAGCGATTCCGAAAGTAATGCCGTTGTACGAAAAAGCCCCGAAGTCCTGAGCCAATGATCGTTCCCACGCTCTGCGTGGGAATGCAGCCCGGGACGCTCTGCGTCCCATTGGAACGCGGAGCGTCCCTTGAGGCATTCCCACGCAGAGCGTGGGAACGATCCTTCAAATCCCCTCACCACAGGTTTTGGGTAGTTCAGTAGACGGGGTTAAACCCAGCCGCTGCTCTGCATCGCTTTATAAACCGCAACAATCGCCAGAATCATGAACGCCGAAGCCGCGAGGCGGCGGATCAGGGTCAGCGGCAGTTTCTCTGCGGCAAAATTACCCGCCAGTACCACCGGCACGTTGGCAATCAGCATGCCCACGGTGGTGCCGATGATCACCAGCCACAGTTCCGGATATTGCGCGGCGAGCATCACCGTGGCGATCTGGGTCTTATCGCCGATTTCCGCCAGGAAGAATGCGATCAGTGTGGTCAGGAACGGCCCGAACTTGCGCGCCGTGCTGGCCTCGTCGTCATCCATCTTGTCCGGGACCAGCGTCCACAGCGCCGTGGCGGCGAAGCTGGCGGCGAGGATCCAGTGCAGAACGGCGTCGGAGAAGAAACTGCCGAACCAGGCACCTACCGCACCGGCTGCTGCGTGGTTGGCCAGGGTCGCGGCGACAATCCCGGCGATGATCGGCCAGGGTTTGCGGAAGCGAGCGGCGAGAATCAGCGCGAGCAGTTGCGTCTTGTCGCCGATTTCGGCCAAGGCAACGATTGCGGTGGGAACGAGTAACGAGTCCAGCATCAGGGATTTCCTAAGGGGCGGGTCGACACGGCTATGACACGTACAGCCTTCCCGCCCCGGGTAAGGTGTGCGTGTCATAGGTCTTGTCAAACCCTGCGATCCGTCTGGTGCGGACGCTTGGGTCGCATACGCCATGATCTGAGGATCAAGTATGTTGACGTATGCCGGACGAGCTTGGCGCTCGTGGGAGACTACTCCCCTAGGACGGAGCGGATTCTGCCTAGGCAAATCCGATTGGGCAAGAACAAATTTTCAACCGCGCTTGGCCCGGTAAATCCGGAAACCATTGCCTTCAGCCTTGATCGCACACACGCCCAGGTGCTCCTCGATCAACGGCTGATACTTGAGAAAGCTGTTCGCCACAAGGCGCAGTTCGCCGCCGTTTTTCAGATGTTTTGCCGCTTTTCGCAGCAGGTTCTCCGTAGCGAAATAATCGGTGTGCACGCCGACATGGAACGGCGGATTGCTCAGAATCGCGCTCAAACCCATCGGCGCGGCATCGATGCCGTCGCCGGTCAGCACTTCCGCCTCCAGGCCGTTGGCGGCCAGGGTCAGACGGCTGCTGGCGGCGGCGAACGCGTCGACATCCAGCAACGTCACCTGATTGTGCGGATAGCGACGTTTCACCGCAGCCCCGAGCACGCCGGCGCCGCAACCGAAATCGAGCAGATGGCCGCTCGGCAGTTTGTCCAGATGCTCCAGCAGCAGGGCGCTGCCGCGATCCAGTCGACCGTGGCTGAACACGCCCGGCAAACTGATGACTTTCAACGGCCCTTCGGCCAGGGGCAGTTCGTAGGTCTGCGCAAGACTTTCCAGGGATTTCGCTTCAGGCGCATTGGCCACGGTGACTTGCCAGAGTTGGCAGTGCCGGGCGCTGTCGAGTTTGCGTGGCTTGCCGAACGGATTGAGCTGTTTGGATGCGCCTTCGATGCCGCTGCGTTTTTCCCCGACCAGAAACACCTCACGCCCGGCCAGACGCGACGCCACGGCGTTGAGGATGTAATCGGTCAGGTCCTTGGATTTGGGCAGAAACACCACAGCGCTGTCGAACTCACGCTCGGGCACGTTCACGCCGAACTGGCTGCGGCCCTCGAAACGCGCGTCCAGTGCGGCTTGATCGCCAGCGTGCCAGCACCAGCCGAATGCATTGGGCAGGCGTCCGAGCAAATCATCGGCGGGCAGGCCGGCCAACAGCAGCGAACCCTGGAATAACTCGGCCTGACGAAGCAGTACTTCACTGCGCGGATCCATAACTGCTCCTTGAAAAAAGTGCCGCAGTTTATCAACTGACGACCCGCAGCGCCTCACCGCTGAAGAACGCCTGGGCGTTTTCGCTCAGTTGCCCGACGATACGCTGGCGTGCCTCGCGGCTGCCCCAGGCGTTGTGCGGGGTGACGATCAGGCGCGGGATATCGGCGGCGAGCAGCGGATTGCCCTGGGTCGGTGGCTCGACACTCAACACATCGGTCGCCGCACCGCCGAGGTGACCGCTGCGCAAAGCGTCGGCCAGCGCTTGCTCGTCGATCAAGCCGCCACGGGCGGTATTGACCACAAATGCGCCAGGCTTCATCGAGGCCAGTTCGCGGGCACCGATGAAATGCCGGGTGTGCTCGTTGAGCGGGCAGTGCAGGGTGAGCGCGTCGATCTGCGGCAGCAGTTCTTCCAGCGGCAAGCGATCCGGCCGAGCCGGGCGCCCGGGAATCTGTCCGAGCAACACACGCATGCCGAACGCTTCGGCCAATCGCGCCACGGCGCCACCGAGCTCGCCATGGCCGAGCAGGCCGAGGGTTTTGCCTTGCAGTTCGACGATCGGGTAGTCGAGCAGGCAGAACTGTTTCGCCTGCTGCCAGCGGCCTGCGCTCACAGCTTTCTGATAGTCGGCCAGGCGCGTGGCGAGGTTGAGCAACAGCATGATCGTGTGTTGCGCCACCGACGGCGTGCCGTAAGCCTGGCAATTGCACACGGTGATGCCGTGGGCGCGGGCGGCAGTGAGGTCGACATTGTTGGTGCCGGTGGCGCTGATCAGGATCAGTTTCAGTTGCGGGTTGGCGGCCATGGCAGCAGCGTCGATCACAACTTTGTTGGTGATCGCCACTCCGGCGCCTTGCAGGCGTTCGCTGACCTGTTCCGGCAACGTCTGGGCGAACAGCTGCAAGTCGCTGAAGCATTCGCGCAACGGACCGAGGTCCAGATCGCCGAGATCCAGCGAAGGGTGATCAAGGAATACCGCGCGGCGCGTGTTCGTCATCAACTGTACCTTTTGTGCTGTGAGCGGAGGGCGTACTCTGCCGAGCCTACCAGATGAAACAATTGGTTACTCGACACCGAGATGCCTTGAACTCTTGTGGGAGCGAGCCTGCTCGCGAAAGCTCTGGCCCAGTCAATATCTCTGTTGGCTTACCCAGCGCTTTCGCGAGCAGGCTCGCTCCCACAGGGAAAGCATTCGACAATGAGTCCAGTGTGAACATTCGAATCCTGAGGAGCCCCCATGTACTGGACCGAGTTCTTGACCGTTGCCCTGATCCACTTGCTTGCCGTGGCCAGCCCCGGCCCGGATTTTGCCGTGGTCGTGCGCGAGAGCGTGACCCATGGTCGCCGCGCCGGTACCTGGACCGCGCTGGGCGTGGGCTCGGCGATTTTCCTGCATGTCGGCTATTCGTTGCTCGGCATCGGTCTGATCGTGTCGCAGTCGATCGTGCTGTTCAACGCGCTGAAGTGGGCGGCGGCGGCTTACCTGCTGTACATCGGCTTCAAGGCCTTGCGCGCACAACCGGCGAAAACCGTCACCGATGACTTGCACCGGGAAACCGGCGTACGCACCGCGCGGGGCGCGTTTACCTCGGGCTTCGTCACCAACGGCCTGAACCCGAAAGCCACGCTGTTTTTTCTCTCGCTGTTCACCGTGGTGATCAATCCGCACACGCCGCTGGCCGTGCAGGCCGGTTACGGCGTTTACCTGGCGGTGGCGACGGCGATCTGGTTCTGTCTGGTGGCGATGCTGTTCAGCCAACACCGCGTGCGCGCCGGCTTCGCCCGCATGGGCCACTGGTTCGACCGCACCATGGGCGCGGTGCTGATCGCTCTCGGCGTGAAAATCGCTTTTACCGAGATGCACTGACCGGGCCGCATTGTTCTCTTGCAGGAGCTGACGAGTGCAACGAGGCTGCGATCTTTTGATCTTGTCTTTTCATAAGCAAATCAAAAGATCGCAGCCTTCGGCAGCTCCTACAGGGGCCATATCCAATTTCCCGATACCTGGGGTGCTGGCGCAAAGCTAGCATTTGTACGGCTCTGCAAATCATTCCTTTGGCTGATTTGACTGTCAGGCAGGCGCACTAGAGTACGAATCTCTCCGCCAACACCGTGCAGTCAGAAAAGGGATTCTTATGTTGCAGACTCGGGTCATTCCGCCGGCCGATGGGGCCTACCAGTATCCATTGCTGATCAAACGGCTGCTGATGTCCGGCGCCCGTTACGAGAAAACCCGCGAAATCATCTACCGCGACCAGTTGCGCTACAGCTATCCGACCCTGATCGAGCGGGTTGCGCGGCTGGCCAACGTGCTGACGGCTGCCGGGGTCAAGGCCGGTGACACCGTGGCGGTGATGGACTGGGACAGCCACCGTTATCTGGAATGCATGTTCGCCATTCCGATGATCGGCGCGGTGATCCACACCATCAACGTGCGTCTGTCGCCCGAGCAGATCCTCTACACCATGAACCATGCCGAGGACCGCTTCGTGCTGGTCAACAGCGAGTTCGTCGGGCTGTATCAGGCCATCGCGCCGCAGCTGACCACGGTGGGGAAAACCCTGCTGCTGACCGATCTGCCGGAGAAAACCGCAGAGCTGCGGAACCTCGTCGGCGAATACGAGCAACTGCTGGCCGCTGCGAGTGCGCAATACAATTTCCAGGACTTCGACGAAAACTCGGTCGCCACCACGTTCTACACCACCGGCACCACGGGCAATCCCAAAGGCGTGTATTTCACCCATCGGCAACTGGTGCTGCACACCATCGGCGTGGCGACGATCATGGGTTCGATCGACAGCGTACGGCTGCTCGGCACCAACGATGTGTACATGCCGATCACGCCGATGTTCCACGTTCACGCCTGGGGTTTGCCGTACGTGGCGACCATGCTCGGGCTCAAGCAGGTCTACCCGGGGCGTTACGATCCGGAGTATCTGGTGGAGTTGTGGCGCAAGGAGAAGGTCACCTTTTCCCATTGCGTGCCGACCATCCTGCAGATGCTGCTCAACGCCAAGGCCGCGCAGGGTGCCGACTTTGGCGGCTGGAAAATCGTCATCGGCGGCAGCGCGCTCAATCGCAGCCTCTATGAAAACGCCAAGGCCCGTGGCATTCAGCTGACAGCCGCATACGGCATGTCGGAAACCGGGCCGCTGGTGTCTTGCGCGCACCTCAACGACGAACTGATGGCCGGCAGCGAAGACGAGCGCACCACTTACCGGATCAAGGCTGGCGTGCCGGGGCCGTTGGTCGAAGCGGCGATTGTCGACGGCGACGGCAATTTCCTTCCCGCCGACGGTGAAACCCAGGGCGAACTGGTGCTGCGCGCGCCGTGGCTGACCGAAGGCTATTTCAATGAACCGCAGAAGGGCGCCGAGCTCTGGGCCGGTGGCTGGTTGCACACCGGCGACGTCGCCACGCTCGACAGCATGGGCGTGATTGATATTCGTGATCGCATCAAGGACGTGATCAAGACCGGCGGCGAGTGGATCTCCTCCCTTGACCTCGAAGACCTCATCAGCCGGCATGCGGCGGTACGCGAAGTAGCAGTGGTGGGCATCGCCGATCCGCAGTGGGGCGAGCGCCCGTTTGCCTTGCTGGTGGTCCGCGAAGGGCAGGTGATCGGTGCACGGGAACTGAAGGAACACCTCAAGCCGTTCGTCGAGCTGGGACACTTGAGCAAGTGGGCGATCCCCAGTCAGATCGCCCTTGTTACCGAAATTCCCAAGACCAGCGTCGGCAAGCTCGACAAGAAGCGCATTCGCCTCGACATTACCGAGTGGCAGGCCAACAACAGCACCTTCCTTTCGACACTTTGAGTGTCTGCTGGCGCGCCGAAACCGGCGCGCCAGACCCACCAAGCAAGCGCTTGGCTTGTGAAATCGAAAAAATCAGCCATCCTTGCCCTGCCGACGTGTGTCGGACTGGCGAAAGGACTGTTCCAGAGTGGTTGGCGGCTGCAAATCACACTTTAGAGGGATCAAGCACTACCACCCGCTGGATATAGTCCCCTCAAGGACTTTTTAGAAACGGAGCACACGCACTGATCGGGGCGAGCAACTCTGGAGTGATTTCGGGCAACCCTGGCGCCCGGTCCTCCACAGCGTTTTTAAAAGTACTCACTGCCATAACAATAATGCACATGGAGTAGCGTCGATGACCTCAGTAAACCAGTTCTGGCGCCGGGCGAAACTGCCTCTGGCGGTCAGTCTTGCCTCCTCGCTCGCCGGGCCTGCATTCGGCGTCAGTTTCAACGTCGGTGAAATCGAAGGCCAGTTCGACTCGTCCCTGTCGATCGGTGCCAGTTGGTCTACTCAGAGCCCGAACAAGAACCTTATCGGCGTCAACAACGGCGGCCGTGGCCTGTCGCAGACTTCCGATGACGGGCACGCCAACTTCAAGAGCGGCGAAACCTTTTCGAAGATCTTCAAGGGCATCCATGACCTTGAATTGAAATACGGCGACACCGGCGTGTTCGTCCGTGGCAAATACTGGTACGACTTCGAACTGAAGGACGAGAGCCGTCAGTTCAAGGACATCAGCGACAGCAACCGCAAAGAGGGCGCCAAGTCCTCCGGCGGGCAGATCCTCGACGCCTTCGTCTACCACAACTACGCGATTGCCGATCAGCCGGGCTCCGTGCGTCTGGGCAAGCAGGTAGTGAGCTGGGGTGAAAGTACCTTCATCGGCGGTGGCATCAACTCGATCAACCCGATCGACGTCTCCGCGTTCCGTCGTCCGGGCGCCGAGATCAAGGAAGGCCTGATTCCGGTCAACATGTTCTATGTGTCGCAGAGCCTCACCGATAACCTCTCGGCCGAAGCGTTCTACCAACTGGAATGGGACCAGACCGTCGTCGACAACTGCGGCACCTTCTTCTCCCAGCCGGACATCGTTGCTGACGGTTGCGACAGCAATCTGCGCGTACTGAACAAGCGTTCGCAGATTCCGGCGATCGCTTTGGGGCCGTTGGCCGCCAACGGTGTGAACGTCGACCAAGAAGGCGTGCTGGTGCGCCGTGGGCCGGACCGTGACGCGCGCGACAGCGGTCAGTGGGGCGCGTCCCTCAAATACATGTTCGAGCCACTCGACACCGAGTTCGGTGCCTACTTCATGAACTACCACAGCCGTGCGCCGATCTTCAGTGCAACCGGCGCACCCCAGTCGGTCTACAACACTGCCGCCGCGCTGCCGGGGCCGTTCGCCGCACTCGCACCCCTGCTGGTCGCGGGCAACTCGAACTACTTCATCGAATACCCGGAAGACATTCGCCTCTACGGTCTGAGCTTCTCCACCACTCTGCCTACCGGTACGGCGTGGAGCGGTGAGATCAGCTATCGTCCGAACGCGCCGGTGCAACTGAACTCCACCGACATCCTGTTTGCCGGCGTGCGTCCACTGGGCGGCGCGCTGACCAACGCTTCGTTGCTCACTGGCGTGCCGGGTCAGGACCTGCATGGCTATGAGCGCAAGGAAATCACCCAGATCCAGACGACCTTCACGCACTTCTTCGATCAGGTCATGGGCGCCAGCCGTCTGACCCTCGTTGGTGAAGTCGGCGCGACCTACGTCGGTGGCCTGGAAAGCCGTTCCGACAAGCGTTATGGCCGCGATCCGGTCTACGGTCCGGGTGAGTTGCCGGCTACTGGCACAGTCGATACCTGCGCCAACATCCTCAACAACAGCACGATCAACGGCGCCGGTCCCGGTTCGCCGCAGAACAACCGCAGCCGCAATTGCGAAAACGACGGCTTCACCACGTCGATGTCGTGGGGCTACCGTGGTCGGGCGATCTGGGAATACAACGACGTGTTTGCCGGTGTGAACCTGAAGCCGAACGTGGCCTGGTCCCACGACGTGAGCGGTTATTCGCCAGGCCCTGGCGGCAACTTCGAGGAAGGTCGCAAAGCGGTCAGCCTGGGCGTCGACGCCGAATACCAGAACACCTACACCGCGAGCCTGGCTTACACCAATTTCTTCGACGGCAAGTACACCACCGTGGATGACCGCGACTTCGTGGCGCTCAGCTTCGGCGTGAACTTCTAAGCACTGCATTTCAGGACGAACGAATTTATGAAAATAACAAAGAGTCTGTTCCACGCCGGTGTTCTGGGCCTGTCGCTGCTGGCGACCAGTGTCATGGCGGCGGTGCCTGCTGCCGAAGCGGATAAACTGGGCAAGAGCCTGACGCCGATGGGCGCGGAAATGGCCGGTAATGCCGACGGTTCGATCCCGGCCTGGAAACCGCTGCCGAAAAATGCCGGCAGCGTCGACAGCAAGGGCTTCCTGTCCAACCCTTACGCCAGTGAGCAGCCGCTGTTCACCATCACCGCCAAGGATGTCGACAAGTACAAGGACAAGCTTGCGCCGGGCCAGTACGCGATGTTCAAGCGCTACCCGGAAACCTTCAAGATGCCGGTCTATCCGTCCCATCGCGGCGCCACCGTGCCGGATGACGTGTTCGCCGCGATCAAGAAGAACGCCACCAGCACCAACCTGGTGTCCGGCGGCAACGGTCTGGAAAACTTCGATACCGCCGTACCATTCCCGATCCCGAAAACCGGTGTGGAAGTGATCTGGAACCACATCACCCGCTATCGCGGCGGCAGCGTGACCCGTCTGGTGACCCAGGCCACGCCGCAACCGAACGGCTCGTACAGCCTGGTGTACTTCCAGGATCAGTTCGTGTTCCGCGACAAGATGAAGGACTACGATCCGGCGAACCCGGGCAACATCCTGTTCTACTTCAAGCAGAAAGTGACCGCGCCGGCGCGTCTGGCCGGTGGCGTACTGCTGGTGCACGAGACGCTCGACCAGGTCAAAGAGCCGCGTTCGGCGTGGGTCTACAACGCCGGGCAGCGTCGTGTGCGCCGTGCACCGCAAGTGTCGTATGACGGCCCGGGTACTGCCGCCGACGGCCTGCGTACCTCGGACAACCTCGACATGTACAACGGCGCGCCGGATCGTTACGACTGGAAGCTCGAAGGCAAGAAAGAGATGTACATCGCCTCCGACAGCTACAAGCTCGACGATCCGAAACTGAAGTACTCGGACATCATCAAGGCCGGTCACATCAACCAGGACCTGGCTCGCTACGAGCTGCGCCGCGTCTGGCACGTGGTCGCGACCCTGAAGGAAGGCCAGCGCCACATCTACGCCAAGCGTGACTTCTACATCGACGAGGACACCTGGCAGGCAGCGGTCATCGACCACTATGACGGTCGCGGCCAACTGTGGCGTGTAGCCGAGGCGCATGCCGAGAACTACTACGACAAGCAAGTGCCGTGGTACGCCCTCGAAACCCTCTACGACCTGCAGTCCGGCCGCTATCTGGCACTGGGCATGAAGAACGAAGAGAAGCAGGCGTATGACTTCGGCTTCACCGCCACCACCAGCGACTTCACCCCGGCCGCTCTGCGTCAGGATGGTGTTCGCTAAACCTGCGTAAACCCGAGGCCGCATCCTCGTGAAAACGCCCCGACCGGTTCGGGGCGTTTTTTTGCGTGCGGTTTCACGCCGCAGCTCCTACACGGATTCATCGTGGTCGCGATTGGTCGGTGATGCCGGATTTTGGCGGCGCTGTGTAGGCTTTTTGTAGCCATTTGTAGCAGCGACCTTCATTACCTCTTCGTTTAAGGCTAGGCTGCGGACATCTGCAACGCCGCCAATCGCCTTCGAACAAGAGCCGGCCATGACTGATCTGTCCCCACTTCCGGGTCCCGCAAGCATCACCGTCGCAGCACTGGACGGGCGTTTTTTTCGCCCGCCGCTGCCTGATGGCTATGTCTTGCGGCCGCGCCTTTGCCAGCGTCTGCAGGCCGGGCTCGGAGGTCGGTTGCTGCTGGTCAGCGCCCCGGCCGGGTTCGGCAAAAGCTCGCTGGCAGTGGAGTTCTGTCAGAGCCTGCCGGCGCATTGGCAAAGTCTCTGGCTGGGCTTGAGTCCGCGTGACAGCGATCCCGGACGCTTTCTTGAGCGCTTGCTCGAAGGTCTGCAGGACTACTTTCCGGCCTTGGGCGCTGGCGCTCTTGGTCTGCTGAAAATGCGTCAGCGTCATCAGCCATTCGCTTTTGAAGAATGGCTCGACGGTCTGCTCGATGAGCTGGCGCTGCACCTCGATCCTGCTGCACCGCTGCTGCTGGTGCTCGACGACTACCACCTCGCTCAGGGGCCGGTGCTGGATCGTTGCCTGCAATTCTTCCTCAATCATCTACCCGATGGCTTGCTGGTGATGGTCACCAGCCGTCAGCGCCCGGACTGGCATCTGGCGCGTCTGCGCCTGTCGCGGCAGTTGCTCGAGCTGCACGAACAGGACTTGCGCCTGACCCACGACGAAGCCCTGACCTTGCTCGACCGCCACAGCAGCTCACTGCGCGGCGAAGCACTGGAAAGCCTGATCCAGCGCAGCGAAGGCTGGGTCGCCGGCCTGCGCTTCTGGCTGCTGGCGGTGGCCGAGGCGGGCAACGATGCCGCGCTGCCGCAAGCATTGAACGGCGGGGAAGGGCTGATTCGCGACTATCTGCTCGAAGAAGTCATCGATTGCCTGCCCGCCGAAGTGCAATCCTTCCTCTACGAAACCGCTCCGCAGGAACGCTTTTGCAGCGAGCTGTGCGACGCCGTCCGCGAAGCCCACGACAGCGCCGAGATCCTGCGCTTTCTCCTCGCTCACCAAGTGTTTCTGGTGCCGCTGGACGAGCACGGTCACTGGTATCGCTATCACCATTTGTTTTCTGACTTGTTGCGCAGCCGGCCGATCGCCCAGGCGATGGTGCCCAACGCTACCCTGCATTTGCGCGCCTGCCGCTGGTTCAATGCGCAAGGCCTGCTCGACGAAGCGGTGGAGCAGGCGTTGCGTGCCGGGCATCTCGACGTCGCGGCGAATCTGGTACAGAACCTGTCCGAAGAACAGCTGCTCGCCGAGCAGAACGTCGGCATGCTGCTGCGCTGGAAAATGGACTTGCCCGACAGCCTGCTGATCAGCACGCCACGGCTGATCGTGCTCTACAGCTGGGCGCTGGGGCTGGCCTGTCAGCTCGACGCCGCTGAAGAGCTGGCCAGCCATTTGAGCCGTTTCCTGCCGGCGCCTTCGGCCACCGCGCAAAAATCCATGCTGGCGCAATGGCTGGCGCTGAGCGGGATCATCGCTCGCGGGCGCGGCCATCGCGATTTGACCCTGCGTTATTGCAGTGAAGCGCTGGAGAGCCTGCCGGCCAAGCGTTATGGCCAGCGGCTGATGTGCCTGTCGACCTTGTCCAATCTGGCGATCGCCGACGGTGATCTGTGGCGCGCCCGTGGCCTGAACCGTGAATCCCTCGAGCTGGCGCAACGGGTCGGCAATCCATTATTCGAAGCGTTGGCTCACTACGACAGAGCTCGAGTCTTGCAATCGAGGGGCGAGATTCTGCGTGCGCTCGATGAAGTGCATCAGGGCCTGGAACGCTTGCGCGGTCTGTCGCCGCAACGCCTGTACGCTGTACGCGCGCGGCTGACGTTGTACGAAGGTTTCCTGCTGGCGATGCGTTTGCAGCCGCAAGCCGCACGCGTGCGTCTGCTGGCCGGCATTGGCGAGGCGCGCGCCTGTCGCGACATCAGCGTGCTGATCGGCCACTGCGTGATTGCCCGCCTCGACGGCGCCAGCGGCGAGTTCGCCAAGGCCTTCGCCGAACTCGCCGAAGCCGAACGCCTGATGCACATCTGGGACGTGCCGCCGATCTACTATCTGGCGATGATCACCCTGGTCAAATGCGAGCTGTGGCTGGCCCAGGGCCGGATTGATCTCGCCGAGGCGTGGCTTGCACGATTGGGCCAGACCTACACCGGCGAAAACGCTGCGGCGCCACCGGAGTTTCATCCACAGCTGCCGCTGCATGTGGAACTTCAACAGGCGCTGCTCGATGTGATTCAGGGGCAGCCTATGCTCGCCGAAGGGCGGCTGAACGTGTTGCATGAAAACGGCCAGCGGACCGGACGCCAGTTGCTCAGTGTGATGGCGTTGACGCAGAAGGTGGCGCTGTTGCTGTCGAGTGGACGCGAGCCCGATGCGCGCAAGGTGTTGAGTCAGACGCTGGAAGCTGCGGCCGGCGGCGTTTACCAGCCTTTTGATGCGCTGCTGAAAAACCATGCCGACTGGTTGCGCGGACAATTGCAGGCGCTCACTTGCAACGCGGTCGGCCAGCAATTGCTCACGCATTTTCCAACAGCCGCGCCACGCCCGGCCGTGGAAAGCTCCGCTACCGAACAACTCAGCAGCCGCGAACTGGCGGTGCTGCGCCTGATCGCCCAAGGCTGTTCCAATCAGGAAATCAGCGAGCAGTTGTTCATTTCCCTGCACACGGTGAAAACCCACGCCAGCCATATCAACAGCAAGCTGGGGGTCGAGCGGCGTACGCAGGCAGTGGCGCGGGCGAAGGCGTTGGGGTTATTGCTCTAGCGACGGTAAAATTCGCCATCGGCCGTTGCCAACGGCGTTGACCCTGTCCAGGATTTTTCCATGATCACGCCCAGCCCTGCGCTTATCCGCGAAACCTTCCCCGTCGGCCCGCTCCAGTGCAACTGCACGATCATCGGCGACCCACTCACCAAAAAAGCCATCGTCGTCGATCCCGGCGGCAACCCGGACCTGATCATGGCGCGCCTCGATGCCCATGGCCTGAAAGTCGTCAGCATCATCCACACCCACGCGCATCTCGATCACTTTCTCGCTTCCGGGCAGATGAAGGAGAAAACCGGCGCGACCCTGCATCTGCACAAGGAAGACCAGTTCCTTTGGGACAATCTGGAGATGCAATGCCAAATGTTCGGCGTGCCTTACACCCCGGTTCCATCGCCGGATCGCTGGTTGAGCGATGACGAAGAACTAGCCTGCGGTTGCGGTGTGGCACTGCACACGCCGGGACATACACCCGGGTCCATGAGCTTTTGGTTTTCCGAGGCTAAGCTGTTGATAGCCGGCGACACGCTGTTTCGTCGCGGGGTAGGGCGTACGGATTTGTGGGGTGGCGATCAGGCGACCATCGTGCGTTCGATCAAGCAGCGGCTGTATACGCTGGACGAGGACGCAACGGTTGTCACCGGGCACGGCCCGGACACGCGTCTGGGTGATGAGATGCGCGAGAACCCGTTTGTGCGTGCCTGAATTTTTTGTCACGGGCAGCGGGCGGAATTTTTAGGCATTGTCATGATCCAACGCCCGCGCAGGTCCATTGATTGATCAGTGGCCGCTGCACCACAGAATGCAGAAAACCAGGAGCTCTCCATGTTCACCACGCGTCGTTTGATTATTGTCGCTACTGCCGTGGCCGTGCTGTCCGGCTGCGCCTCGCCTAATCCGTATGACAATCAGGGTCAGGCCGACGGTGGCTCGCAAGGCATGAGCAAAACCGCCAAATACGGTGGCCTCGGTGCACTGGCCGGCGCACTCGCCGGTGCCGCCATCGGTCACGACAACCGTGGCAAGGGCGCCTTGATCGGCGCTGCTGTCGTCGGTGCCTCCGCTGCCGGCTACGGCTACTACGCCGACCAGCAGGAAAAGAAACTGCGCGCGAGCATGGCCAACACTGGCGTTGAAGTGCAGCGGCAGGGCGATCAGATCAAGCTGATCATGCCGGGCAACATCACCTTCGCCACCGATTCGGCGAACATTGCCCCGAGTTTCTACCAGCCGTTGAACAACCTGGCCAACTCGCTGAAGGAGTTCAACCAGAACCAGATCGAAATCGTCGGTTACACCGACAGCACCGGCAGCCGCCAGCACAACATGGACCTGTCACAGCGTCGTGCGCAGAGCGTGGCGACCTACCTGACCTCGCAAGGTGTCAGCGGTGCCAACCTGTCGGCCCGTGGCGCCGGCCCGGATAACCCGATTGCCAGCAACGGCGACGTGAATGGCCGCGCGCAGAACCGCCGGGTCGAAGTCAACCTGAAGGCGATTCCGGGCCAGCAGTATGGTGGTCAGCAGCAACAGCCGGGTACGGTGCAGCAGTATCCATAAGCGATTGCCTGAATGAAGAAATGCCCGATCCTGTGATCGGGCATTTTTTTGTCTGGGCAGTGCCGGCCTCTTCGCGGGCAAGCCCGCTCCCACCGGTATTGGCGGTGGCCACAAAGTCTGTGTTCCACACCTGACCCCTGTGGGAGCGGGCTTGCCCGCGAAGAGGCCAGCGTTGTGACCGCAAAATCAGCCGATACAAAAAAGCCCCCGGACAACAGCAATGTCCGGGGGCTTTTTGTTCGCAGCGAAGACTGCTTACTTCTTCAAACCATAATGTTCATCGAGCATGCCAGGGGAATTTGGCGATTTCGGTGCGTAGTCACGCGGTGGCTCCTGATCGCGCGGTGGCGTCAGGCGTTCGCGAGGTGCTTGCGCTGCGTCGGCGTGCAGGGCGGCGATCAGGCGCTGGCGGGTCTGCTCGTCCAGGGCCAGACGATTGGCGCCCTCGGCGAGGTGGTCCTGCACTTCCTGATAGCTCTGGGTCAGTTTCTTGACCAGCATCGCGGTGCTGTTGAAGTGGGTGACCACTTCGTTCTGATAACTGTCGAAACGCTCCTGGATATCATCCAGTTGACGCTGCGTGCGGCTCGGTGCGGCGTTCGGCGCAACGCGCGCGATCAGGAATCCAATGGCGACACCCACAACCAGGGCAAGAGTCGGTAACAACCAAACTAAGAGCGAGTGTTCCACGAGTCCTTCCTCTATAAACGGCTTTGCTTTACGTTAACGGCTCGAACCTGCGCTGTATACCGCGATTCACTCGCAATAGATTGGCACAGACAATTTGCTAGACGAGTCGACCCGATTCGAGGTCACGGAGTTCCTCCCTTGCTGATGCGTGAAACCCCTGTAGTGATTGACGGCCCTGTCGGCCAAATTGAGGCTTTGTATCTGGATAACGAGCAGCCGCGCGGCATCGCGCTGATCTGCCATCCGAACCCGGTACAGGGCGGCACCATGCTCAACAAGGTCGTCTCGACCCTGCAGCGCACCGCGCGCGATGCAGGCCTGATCACCTTGCGTTTCAACTATCGCGGCGTCGGCGCCAGCCAGGGCACGCACGACATGGGCACCGGTGAAGTCGACGACGCCCAGGCCGCCGCCACATGGCTGCGGGAAAAACACCCGGATCTGCCGCTGACCCTGTTCGGTTTCTCCTTCGGCGGATTTGTTGCAGCAAGTCTCGGCGGCCGTCTCGAAGCCCAGGGCGTGCAGCTTGAGCACCTGTTCATGGTTGCCCCGGCGGTGATGCGTCTGGGCGAGGAGGATCAACTGCCGCAGCACGGCGGGTTGACCGTGATCCAGCCGGAAACCGATGAAGTCATCGATCCGCAACTGGTCTACCAGTGGTCGGAACAACTCCAGCGCCCCCATGAGCTGCTGAAAGTGGCAGAATGCGGACACTTTTTTCACGGCAAGCTGACCGATCTCAAGGATCTGCTGCTGCCGCGTCTCTCGAATTGATTGCAGTCTGACAAGCGATTACCCATGACCAACCGTACCCGCATTCTCACCGGCATCACCACCACTGGCACGCCGCACCTGGGCAACTACGCTGGGGCCATTCGCCCGGCAATCCTCGCCAGCCGCGACAGCCAGGCAGATTCGTTCTATTTTCTGGCCGATTACCACGCCCTGATCAAATGCGATGACCCGCTGCGCATCCAGCGCTCGCGTCTGGAAATCGCCGCGACCTGGCTGGCCGGTGGCCTCGATGTCGACCGCGTGACGTTCTACCGCCAGTCCGACATCCCGGAAATCCCCGAGCTGACCTGGCTGCTGACTTGCGTCGCCGCCAAGGGCCTGCTCAACCGTGCGCACGCTTACAAGGCGTCGGTGGACAAGAACCTCGAAACCGGTGAAGACCCGGATGCCGGCATCACCATGGGCCTCTACAGCTACCCGGTGCTGATGGCAGCGGACATCCTGATGTTCAACGCGCACAAGGTGCCGGTCGGTCGCGATCAGATTCAGCACGTGGAAATGGCCCGCGATATCGGTCAGCGTTTCAACCATCTGTTCGGCCAGGGCAAAGAGTTCTTCACCATGCCCGAAGCGCTGATCGAAGAAAGCGTGGCGACCTTGCCAGGCCTCGACGGTCGCAAGATGTCGAAGAGCTACGACAACACCATTCCGCTGTTCAGCAGCGCGAAAGAAATGAAGGACGCGATCTCGCGGATCGTCACCGACTCCAAGGCCCCGGGCGAAGCGAAAGATCCCGATAACTCGCACCTGTTCACTCTGTTCCAGGCCTTCGCCACCCCGGCGCAGGCTGACGAATTCCGCAGCGAACTGCTCGGTGGTCTGGGTTGGGGCGAGGCGAAGAATCGCCTGTTCCAGTTGCTCGACAATGAGCTGGGCGAGGCGCGCGAGAAGTATCACCAGTTGATCGAGCGTCCGGCGGACCTGGAAGACATCCTGCAGATTGGTGCGAAGAAGGCTCGCGCCGTGGCCACTCCGTTCCTCAACGAATTGCGTGAAGCCGTTGGCCTGCGTTCTTTCGTCAATCAGGTTCAGGTGGCCGCGACTACCAAGAAGAAAGCCGCGAAAGCCGCACGTTTCGTCAGCTTCCGCGAGGACGACGGCAGCTTCCGTTTCCGTCTGCTGGCGGCCGATGGCGAGCAATTGCTGCTGTCGCGTAACTTCGCCGACGGCAAAACCGCCGGCCAGGCGACCAAACAGTTGCAGTCCGGCGAGCCCCTGGATGTGCGTACTGAAGAACTGAGCTTCAGCGTCTGGCTGGCCGGTGAGTGCGTGGGCGACAGCCCGGCGTTTGCCGACATCGGTGCGCGGGACGCCGCCATCGAGGCGTTGCGCGTCGCGCTGACTCCAGCTCAAGACTGATCGGCGGCACGACCCGACCAAGGGCCGATTGCCATTCCCACAGGCCGTCGCTACAGTGACGGCCCGTTTTTGTTGCCTTGCTAACGAATTATGACGCCCCTAGAACGATATCAAGCTGATCTGAAACGCCCGGACTTCTTCCATGACGCCGCGCAGGAAACTGCTGTGCGTCACTTGCAGCGTCTGTACGACGACTTGATCGCCGCTGACCAGAACAAGCCGGGCTTGCTCGGCAAGCTGTTTGGCAAAAAGGATCAGGCACCGGTCAAGGGCCTGTATTTCTGGGGCGGCGTCGGTCGTGGCAAGACTTACCTGGTCGACACCTTCTTCGAAGCATTGCCGTTCAAGGAAAAGACCCGCACGCACTTCCACCGCTTCATGAAGCGTGTGCACGAAGAAATGAAGACCCTGGGCGGCGAGAAAAACCCGCTGACCATCATCGCCAAGCGCTTCGCGGCCGAGTCGCGGGTGATCTGCTTCGATGAATTCTTCGTCTCCGACATCACCGACGCGATGATCCTCGGCACGCTGATGGAGGAGTTGTTCAAGAACGGCGTGACCCTGGTCGCGACGTCGAACATCGTTCCGGACGGCCTGTACAAGGATGGCCTGCAGCGCGCGCGCTTCCTCCCGGCCATCGCGTTGATCAAGCAGAACACCGAGATCGTCAACGTCGACAGCGGTGTTGACTATCGTCTGCGTCACCTCGAGCAAGCCGAGCTGTTCCACTATCCGCTCGACGAAGCCGCCCACGAAAGCCTGCGCAAGAGCTTCAAGGCGCTGACGCCGGAGTGCACGGCAGCGGTGGAAAACGATGTGCTGATCATCGAGAACCGCGAAATCCGCGCTTCACGCACCTGCGACGACGTGGCCTGGTTCGACTTCCGCGAACTGTGCGACGGCCCGCGCAGCCAGAACGACTACATCGAACTGGGCAAGATCTTCCACGCCGTGCTGCTCAGCGGCGTCGAACAGATGAGCGTCACCACCGACGACATCGCCCGTCGCTTCATCAACATGGTCGACGAATTCTACGACCGCAACGTCAAACTGATCATTTCTGCCGAAGTCGAGTTGAAGGATCTGTACACCGGCGGACGCCTGACCTTCGAGTTTCAGCGCACGCTGAGCCGACTGCTGGAGATGCAATCCCACGAGTTTCTGTCGCGGGCGCACAAGCCTTAAGCGGAGTCTCGGCGACAAAAAAAAGGGCCTGCGATTGCAGGCCTTTTTTATGCGCTGAAGTTTTTCCCTGTGGGAGCGAGCCTGCTCGCGAAAGCGCAGTGTCAGCAACGTCAATGTTGCAGGTAAGTACGTATTCGCGAGCAGGCTCGCTCCCACATTGGATCGCGCAGTTGAGTTACGCAGCCTGCTGAAACTGCTGCCGATACTGGTTAGGCGACAGTTCAGTGTGCTGGCGGAACAGTCGCGCGAAGAAGCTCGCATCGTCGTAACCGACCTCATAACTGATGGTCTTGATGCTCTTGCGCGTGCCCGAAAGCAGGCCCTTGGCCGTCTCGATGCGCAGGCGCTGCAAGTAGTGCAGCGGTTTGTCGCCGGTGGCGGTCTGGAAGCGGCGCATGAAGTTGCGGATGCTCATGCCGTGCTCGCGGGCGACGTCTTCGAAGCGGAACTTGTCGGCGAAATGCTCTTCGAGCCACTGCTGGATCTGCAGGATGATCACGTCCTGATGCAGCTTCTGCCCACCGAAACCGATACGTCCCGGCGAATAGCTGCGCTGCACTTCGTAGAGGATGTCGCGGGCCACGGCTTGCGCCACGTTCGCGCCGCAGAAGCGTTCGATCAGATAGATATAGAGATCGCAGGCCGAGGTAGTACCGCCGGCGCAGTAGAGATTGTCGGCGTCGGTCAGGTGCTTGTCCTGATTCAGATAGACCTTGGGGAAACGTTCGGCGAAGGCATTGAAGAAGCGCCAGTAGGTGGTCGCTTCCTTGCCGTTGAGCAGCCCGGCTTCGGCGAGCCAGAACACCCCGGTAGCTTCGCCGCACAACACCGCACCGCGCGCATGCTGTTCGCGCAGCCATGGCAGGATCTGCGGGTAACGGCCGCACAGGGTATCGAAGTCGTCCCAGAACGCCGGGAGGATGATCACATCGGCGTTTTCCAGGCCACCGTCGACCGGCATGACCACGTCGCTGAAGCTTTTCACCGGTTTGCCATCCGGGCTGACCAGGCGCGTTTCAAACGCCGGTGTCAGGCCGTGGCCCAGTTGTTTGCCGTAACGCAGGCTGGCCACATGGAAAAAATCCTTGGCCTGCATGAGGGTGTAAGCGAAAACCCGGTCGATGGCCAGGATGCTGACGCGCCGCAAGGGCGGGGAGACGTGCTTAGACATAATTCAACTTTTGTTTTGTTTTTATAAGGGAAAGTGGTCACCAGACGGCTGGATCGTCTTATTTTTTGTCGGATGTGTCCAGTGTCCCGTAGCGGAAGCGGGGCTTAGTCTCTGAGAGCCGAATCCCTCCAACAACAAAGAAAGGTGCCGCATGATCCCTAGAACCCTGTTCAGCCCCGAACACGAATTGTTCCGCGACAGTGTGCGAACTTTCCTCGAAAAAGAGGCCGTGCCGTATCACGCGCAGTGGGAGAAGCAGGGGTACATCGATCGCGCACTGTGGAACAAGGCGGGGGAGGCGGGGATGCTTTGTTCGCATCTGCCGGAGGAGTACGGCGGGCTGGGCGCGGATTTCCTCTACAGCACCGTGGTTATTGAGGAAGTCGGGCGCCTGGGACTCACCGGCATCGGCTTTTCCCTGCACTCGGATATCGTCGCGCCGTACATCCTGCATTACGGCAGCGAAGCGCTGAAGCACAAGTACCTGCCGAAACTGGTCTCGGGCGAAATGGTTACGGCGATTGCCATGACCGAGCCTGGCGCCGGTTCCGACCTGCAAGGGGTGAAAACCACGGCGGTGTTCGACGGTGACGAATATGTGATCAACGGCTCGAAAACCTTTATCACCAACGGCTTTCTGGCTGATCTGGTCATCGTGGTGGCCAAGACCGACCCGAAGGCCGGGGCCAAGGGCACCAGCCTGTTTCTGGTGGAGGCGAATACGCCGGGCTTCGAGAAAGGCAAGCGCCTGGAGAAGGTCGGCATGAAAGCGCAGGACACCTCCGAATTGTTCTTCCAGGACGTGCGCGTGCCGAAGGAAAACCTTCTCGGGCAGGCGGGGGCCGGGTTTGCCTATCTGATGCAGGAGTTACCGCAAGAGCGCCTGACCGTGGCGATTGGCGGCCTGGCCTCGGCTGAAGCGGCGTTGCAATGGACGCTGGATTACACCCGTGATCGCAAGGCGTTCGGCAAGTCGATTGCCGATTTCCAGAACACCCGCTTCAAACTGGCCGAAATGGCTACAGAGATCCAGATCGGCCGGGTTTTTGTCGACCGCTGCCTGGAGCTGCATCTGCAAGGCAAACTCGATGTGCCGACGGCGGCGATGGCCAAATATTGGGGCACCGACCTGCAATGCAAAGTGCTCGACGAATGCGTGCAACTGCATGGCGGCTACGGCTTCATGTGGGAATACCCGGTGGCCCGGGCGTGGGCGGATGCGCGGGTGCAGCGGATCTATGCAGGCACCAATGAAATCATGAAGGAGATTATTGCGCGGTCGCTTTGATGATCGTTCCCACGCTCTGCGTGGGAATGCCGCCGGGGACGCTCCGCGTTCCGCTGTTGAGGTAATCCGACTGGCCCCTTCGCGAGCAGGCTCGCTCCCACAGGGGATCACGGTACCTGTGGGAGCGAGCCTGCTCGCGAAGCTTTTGGCGGTCAGTTACGGCGCGGGATTCGGATGATCCTTGTGAATCGCCTCGATCCCGGCCAGCACTTCATCGGACAGTTTCAGATCAAAACTGGCAATGTTGCTGTCCAGTTGCTCAAGCGTCGTCGCGCCAATGATGTTGCTGGTGACGAAGGGTTGCTGGGTCACGAAGGCCAGTGCCATTTGCGCCGGGTCCAGACCGTGTTCACGGGCCAATGCAACGTAACGGCTGCACGCCGCTTCGGATTGCGGGTTGAAATAGCGGCTGAAGCGGCTGTAGAGGCTCAGGCGTCCTTTCGCTGGACGGGCGCCACCCTCGTACTTGCCGGAGAGGAAACCGAACGCCAGCGGCGAATAGGCGAGCAGGCCGCACTGTTCGCGGATGGCGATCTCGGCCAAGCCGACTTCGAAGCTGCGGTTGAGCAGGTTGTACGGGTTCTGGATCGACACTGCACGCGGCCAGCCACGGGCTTCGGCCAGAGCCAGAAAGCGCATGGTGCCCCACGGCGTCTCGTTGGACAGACCGATGTGGCGAATCTTGCCGGCCTTCACCTGTTCGTCGAGGGCTTCGAGGGTGTCTTCCAGCGGCGTCAGGTTGGCTTCGATCTTGTGCTTGTAGCCCAGCTGTCCGAAAAAGTTGGTGCTGCGTTCCGGCCAGTGCAGTTGATACAGATCGATGTAATCGGTCTGCAGGCGCTTGAGACTGCCGTCCAGCGCCTCGGTGATGTGCTGGCGGTTGTGGCGCAGGTTCTTGTCGCGGATGTAATCGATGGTGTTGCCGGGGCCGGCGATCTTGCTGGCGAGGATCCAGTTGGCACGGTCACCGCGACTCTTGAAGTAATTGCCGATGTAGCGCTCGGTGGTGGCGTAGGTTTCGGCTTTGGGCGGCACCGGATACATTTCGGCAGTGTCGAGGAAATTGATCCCGGCTTCCTTGGCCCTTTCGATCTGGGCGAAGGCTTCAGCTTCAGTGTTTTGCTCGCCCCAGGTCATGGTGCCGAGGCAGATTGCACTCACGTTCAGGTCGGTACGGCCTAGCTGGCGATAGTCCATCGGGTGCTCCTTGGGCAAAACAATCATAAAAGCAGGTTGAAAAATTTTTCGCAATCTGCATAATTGCCGACCTCTTTCTGCAGTGGAAGTGATGCGCCGCCGCCGAAGAATCTTGCCGTTGAACGGACGCGCCGACCCGAGCCCCCGAAAGCGTCTGTATCCGGCTGCCTTTGACTTGTCAAAGTACGCACTATTCAGTAAGATCCGCCGTCTTATTTACAGGCGGCCCCTGAGGCTATAAAGAATGAAAACTTTTACTGCTAAACCGGAAACAGTAAAGCGCGACTGGTTTGTCGTCGACGCTGCTGGTCAGACCCTGGGTCGTCTGGCCACCGAAATCGCGAGCCGTCTGCGTGGCAAGCACAAGCCTGAGTACACTCCTCACGTTGACACCGGCGACTACATCGTCGTCATCAACGCCGAGCAGATCCGTGTTACCGGCGCTAAAACCACTGACAAAATGTACTACTCCCACTCCGGTTTTCCGGGCGGCATCAAGTCGATCAACTTTGAAAAGCTGATCGCCAAAGCCCCTGAGCGCGTGATCGAGACCGCGGTTAAAGGCATGCTGCCTAAAAACCCACTGGGTCGCGACATGTACCGTAAGCTGAAAGTCTATGCGGGCGCTGCACACCCTCATACTGCTCAGCAGCCCCAAGAACTGAAGATTTAACGGAATAGTTCATTATGTCGGCGACTCAAAATTACGGCACTGGCCGTCGCAAGACCGCAACCGCACGCGTTTTCCTGCGTCCGGGTACTGGTAACATCTCCATCAACAACCGTTCGCTGGATAACTTCTTCGGCCGCGAAACTGCCCGCATGGTAGTTCGTCAGCCGCTGGAGCTGACCGAGACTGTCGAGAAGTTCGACATCTACGTCACCGTGATCGGCGGTGGTGTAAGTGGTCAGGCTGGCGCAATCCGCCACGGCATCACCCGCGCTCTGATGGACTACGACGAAACCCTGCGTAGCGCTCTGCGCAAAGCTGGCTTCGTTACCCGCGACGCCCGTGAAGTTGAACGTAAGAAAGTTGGTCTGCGTAAAGCGCGTAAGCGTCCGCAGTACTCGAAGCGTTAATTCCGCTTCCACGTTCAAAAAAGAACGCCCGCCTCCTCACGGAAGCGGGCGTTTTTTTATGCGTGCGATTTATCAAAGAATTGCGTTGTGACAACTTGCCACAGCCGTAGACCCCCTATACTCCAAGGCTTGAGGGGTTGATCCCCGGGGAATTAACCTTGTCAGAATTGGGGGTTTTCATTACCATTCGGGCAAAATTTTTATAAGTAACATTTGATTTATTTAGTAGACGCCTGATTTAACAGGCCAAAAAAGCTGATGGGAGAGGACTGAATGAGCAATGACGGCGTGAATGCAGGCCGGCGTCGCTTCCTGGTGGCAGCCACATCCGTGGTGGGTGCTGCAGGAGCGGTGGGGGCTGCGGTCCCGTTCGTGGGGTCATGGTTTCCCAGTGCCAAGGCGAAAGCTGCCGGTGCACCGGTGAAAGTGAATGTCAGCAAAATCGAGCCAGGCCAGCAGATGATTGCTGAATGGCGCGGCCAGCCGGTGTTCATTGTCCGCCGTACCGAGGAAATCCTGGGGAATCTCAAGAAGATCGAGGGTCAGCTCTCCGATCCGACCTCCAAAAACTCCACGCAACCCACTTATGTCGACCCGGAAGTACGTTCGATCAAGCCGGAAATTCTCCTGCTGATCGGGATCTGTACGCACCTGGGTTGCTCACCGACCTTCCGTCCCGAAGTGGCACCTGCGGATCTGGGCAAGGACTGGGTAGGCGGCTATTTCTGCCCGTGCCACGGTTCCCACTACGATCTGGCTGGCCGCGTCTACAAGTCGCAACCTGCGCCTTTGAACCTGCCAGTTCCCCCGCATTCCTATGAGACCGATGACCTGATTGTCATTGGCGTCGATACGGAGAAAGCGTGATGAGCAAGTTCATGGATTGGGTTGATGCGCGCTTTCCCGCGACCAAAATGTGGGAAGACCATCTCAGCAAATATTACGCACCAAAAAACTTCAACTTCTTCTATTTCTTCGGCTCGCTGGCGCTGCTGGTGCTGGTCAACCAGATCGTTACCGGCGTCTGGCTGACGATGAGCTATACGCCGTCGGCAGAAGAGGCATTTGCTTCCGTCGAATACATCATGCGCGACGTCGAGTACGGTTCGATCCTGCGTCTGCTGCACTCGACCGGCGCTTCGGCGTTTTTCATCGTCGTCTATCTGCACATGTTCCGCGGCCTGCTCTACGGTTCGTACCAGAAACCGCGCGAGCTGGTCTGGGTGTTCGGCATGCTGATCTACCTGGCGCTGATGGCCGAAGCGTTCATGGGTTACCTGCTGCCGTGGGGCCAGATGTCGTACTGGGGCGCCCAGGTGATCATCTCGCTGTTCGGCGCGATTCCGCTGATCGGCGATGACCTGACCCAGTGGATTCGTGGTGACTACCTGATCTCCGGAATCACCCTGAACCGCTTCTTCGCCTTGCACGTTGTCGCGCTGCCGATCGTGATCCTCGGTCTGGTGGTGTTGCACATCCTGGCGCTGCACGAAGTGGGCTCGAACAACCCTGACGGCGTCGATATCAAGAAGCACAAAGACGAAAACGGTATCCCGCTGGACGGCATCGCCTTCCACCCGTACTACACGGTGAAGGACATTGTCGGTGTCGTGGTGTTCCTGTTCATCTTCTGCTTCATTGTGTTCTTCTTCCCGGAAATGGGCGGCTACTTCCTCGAAAAACCAAACTTCGAGCCGGCTAACCCGTTCAAGACGCCTGAGCATATTGCCCCGGTCTGGTACTTCACTCCGTTTTACGCAATCCTGCGTGCGGTGCCGGACAAGCTCATGGGCGTTATCGCCATGGGCGCGGCGATTGCGGTGCTGTTCGTGCTGCCATGGCTGGATCGCAGTCCGGTGAGATCGATGCGCTACAAGGGCTGGATGAGCAAAATCTGGCTGGTGGTGTTCTGCATTTCTTTCGTGATTCTCGGCATCCTCGGCGTTCTTGCGCCGACGCCGGGGCGCACGTTGCTGTCGCAGGTCTGCACCTTCCTGTATTTCGCCTACTTCATTCTGATGCCGTTCTACACCCGGCTCGAGAAGACCAAACCGGTTCCGGAAAGGGTGACTGGCTGATGAAAAAGTTATTTCTTGCTCTGATTTTTACTGCGCTGCCTTCCCTGGCTTTTGCTGCCGGGGGCCATGGTCCGGAACTGGAAAGTGTCGATATCGACGTCTCCGACAAAGCCGCCCTGCAGGATGGTGCACGGACCTTTGCCAACTATTGCATGGGGTGCCACAGCGCCAAGTTCCAGCGTTACGAGCGCGTTGCCGATGACCTCGGCATTCCGCACGAGTTGATGCTGGAGAAGCTGGTATTCACCGGTGCCAAGATTGGCGACCACATGAACATCGGCATGCAGCCGGCCGACGCCAAGACCTGGTTCGGCGCAGCGCCGCCGGACCTGACTCTGGTAGCGCGGGTACGCGGCACCGACTGGCTCTACGGTTACTTGAAGTCGTTCTACGAAGACCCGGCGCGTCCATGGGGCGTGAACAACAAGGTCTTCCCGAACGTCGGCATGCCTAACGTGCTGGTCGGCCTGCAAGGTCGGCAGGTCGTCGGCTGCAAGCAGGTGCAGATCGTCGAGGACGGCAAGAAGCAATACGATCCGCTGACCGGCACGCCGCTGACTCATGAAGCGTGTGATCAGTTGACCATCGTGCCGAAGTCCGGTGCTCTGAACGAAGAGCAGTTCGATGAGAAGGTCAAGAATCTGGTAACCTTCCTGGCTTACTCGGCTAACCCGGTTAAGCTGCAACATCAGCGCATCGGTACTTATGTCTTGCTGTACCTGGCGTTCTTCTTTGTGTTCGCCTACCTGCTCAAGCGTGAATACTGGAAAGACGTGCACTGATACGCTTCAAGCATTGCTGTTAATCGCGCGCGCCCAAGGGCGCCTCCGCTAAAGCAGGGTCTGCTCAGTCAGACCCTGCGGGAGGTGCTCTCTGGGCGCGCGCGTTTTTCCGGTTCCGACAAATTCAACAAGCGAGGAGGATCGCCATGGGCGTGACCAATCGGTTGGCCTGTTACTCCGACCCCGCCGACCACTATTCCCACCGAGTGCGCATCGTGCTTGCAGAGAAGGGTGTCAGCGCCGAAATCATTTACGTGGAAGCGGGTCGCCAGCCGCCTAAACTGATTGAGGTGAACCCTTACGGCAGTCTGCCGACGCTGGTCGATCGTGACCTGGCGTTGTGGGAGTCGACCGTGGTGATGGAGTATCTGGATGAGCGTTACCCGCACCCGCCGCTGATGCCGGTTTATCCGGTAGCGCGGGCCAACAGTCGTCTGCTGATCCACAGGATTCAGCGTGACTGGTGCGGGCTGGTGGATCTGATTCTGGATCCCAAGAGCAAAGAGGCTGCACGGGTCGTGGCGCGCAAGGAATTGCGCGAAAGCCTGACCGGCGTTTCGCCGCTGTTTGCCGACAAACCGTTCTTCCTCAGTGAGGAACAAAGTCTGGTGGATTGCTGCCTATTACCCATACTCTGGCGTTTGCCGATTCTGGGTATTGAACTGCCGCGGCCGGCCAAGCCGCTGCTTGATTATATGGAGCGTCAGTTTGCGCGTGAGGCTTTCCAGGCGAGTCTGTCTGGTGTCGAACGCGATATGCGCTAAGGCTTAAGGAGCCGCTATGAACTCCAGTCGACCTTATCTGGTCCGCGCGCTCTACGAGTGGATTGTGGATAACGATTGCACCCCGCACATGCTGGTCAACTCCGAGTACCCGGCGGTGCAGGTGCCACAGGGTTTTGCCAGTGACGGCCAGATCGTCCTGAACATCTCGCCCAGTGCCGTGCGTCATCTGCACATGGACAACGACGTGGTGACGTTCGAAGGCCGCTTCGGCGGTGTTCCGCACAGTCTCTACGTGCCGATCAGCGCGATCCTGGGCATCTACGCCCGGGAGAACGGCCAGGGCATGGTGTTTGACCTCGAGTTGCCGATGGACGACGAGGAAGACATCGATCCGGATGACGACTCGCCGCCACCGGGCAGCGAGCCGCCACGCCCGAGTGGCCGGCCAAGCTTGAAGGTTGTGAAATAAAAAAAGGCGATCCGGATGGATCGCCTTTTTTGTGCCTGCATTGGTCGTGTAGGAGCTGCCGGAGGCTGCGATCTTTTGATTTTTAAAAGCAAGATCAAAAGATCGCAGCCTCGTTGCACTCGTCAGCCCCTACACAACTCCTGCGTAATCAGGTCAGTCGATGTATTCGAACAGCTTCACGATCTTCTGCACACCGGACACACCCTGAACCAGATTGGTTGCCTGAGTGGCTTCCTGTTTGGTCAGCAGGCCCAGCAGATAGACGATGCCGTTCTCGGTCACGACTTTGATGCGCGAGCCAGGAATGCTGGCGTCGGTGAGCATCTGGGTCTTGATCTTGGTGGTCAGCCACGCGTCGTTCTGGCGCGCGAGCAGGGAGGACGGTTGCAGCACTTGCAGCTCGTTGTGCACCTTCTTCACGCGCTGGACGTTGGCGGCGGCCTGTTCGGCTTTGGCCTTGAGGTCTTCGCGTGGCGTCTGGCCGGCGAGCAATACCACGCCGTTGAAGCTGGTAATGACGATGTGCGAGTCGTTGTCCAGTGCCGGATCGGCCTTGGCGATGTTCACGCCTGCTTTGGTTTCGATCAGCGAGTCGTCGATCTTGCTGCCGAAGGTGCGCGTGCCACGGTCGTCTTCGATCGGCGCTTCACGGCTGGCATTTACCACCGAGGTGCAGCCGCTGATGCCGAGGCACAGGGTCAAGGCCAGAAGGCCAAGGCGATTAGGGGTCATTCTTCACTCCCGAACAGTTGGCTGTCGATCAGATCGCAAAGGCAATGGATCGCCAGCAAGTGGACTTCCTGAATACGTGCAGTGACGTTGGCCGGTACGCGAATCTCGACGTCCTCGGGCAACAGCAGCGACGCCATGCCGCCGCCATCGCGTCCGGTCAAAGCTACGACAATCATTTCGCGATCATGTGCGGCCTGGATTGCTTGAATAATGTTCGCCGAGTTGCCGCTGGTCGAAATCGCCAGCAATACATCGCCCGGCTGGCCGAGCGCGCGGATCTGCTTGGAGAACACTTCGTTGTAGCTGTAATCGTTGGCGATCGAGGTGATCGTCGAAGTGTCGGTGGTCAGCGCAATCGCCGGCAGGCTCGGACGCTCGCGCTCGAAGCGGTTGAGCAGCTCCGAAGAAAAATGCTGGGCATCGCCGGCCGAACCACCGTTGCCGCACGAGAGCATTTTGCCTTCGTTGAGCAGGGCGTTGACCATGATCTGGCTGGCTTGCTCGATGTGCGGTGCAAGTACGTCCATCGCCTGTTGCTTGGTGTCGATACTGGCCTGAAATAGCTGGCGAATTCGGGATTGCATGTCCATCTGTGTGACCTTAAGTGGCGCGGCTGTTCGGCACGTGAATGTGCAGCCGGCAAAGCAAAGAGCAAAATGTGTCGGACGAAAACGGGGCAGGATGCAGGCGATCAACTGTCGAAAGCATTCTGCAACCAGTTCAGCTGATTCGGGTGGCTGTCGATTGCCACCACATCGAAGCGGCAGGGGGAATTGGCCCAACGCGACTCGCGCTGAAGAAAATACTGTGCTGCAAAGATCAGTTTCTGCTGCTTGCGCTCGTCGATACTGGCGAGCGCGCCACCCCATTGAGTGTTTTTTCTGTAGCGAACTTCAACGAATACTACTGTATCGCCATCAAGCATGACCAGATCAAGCTCGCCGCGTTTGCATAACCAGTTCTGCGCCAGCAGGCGCAGCCCTTGTTGTTGCAGATGTTCGAGCGCCTGGCGCTCGGCATCCTTGCCGCTTTGCGAGCGTGACCTGTCGGGCATCAGCGCGGGGTGTCCGGCAGGCGCTGCACCTGACCGCTGACGAACTGTGCCCACGGCAACTGGCGCACAACGCGCTGGGTCTGGGTCATGCCGAGGCTGCCCGACTGACCTTCGATGCGGCTGTCCGGCAGGGCCTTGAGTTGACCCAGGCGCGGTGCCAGGCGATAGGCATCGGCGCCCATGGCGTACAGGCGACCGAGGCTGCCATTGGCTTGCGGCCATTGCGCAGCTACTTGCTGGCGCAGCGGATCGCTGGTTTCCAGCAGCCATGGGGTTTCGCAGAAGCGAATGCCGTTCATGTCGTTGTACTGATTGACGTCGCCGCTGGCGCTGTAGACGTGGGAGGTCGCGTAGACCGGGACGTCACCGGCGTACTGGAAATTCAGGGTCGGCTTGATCTGCTGGGCCTGTTGCGGCGTGGCGGCCAAGAAGATGAATTCAATGTCCTGACGACGCGAAGGCTGCGCGGCGACATTGGTGCCGGCAACATTCTGCAGGCTCTTGGCGCGGGCTTCGCTCTGGCGCAGCTGGAACATGTCGGCAATCTGCTGGGCCAGTTGCACCGGCTGATCGACACGCTCGGTGGCAACGATGCTGCCGCCATTGGCTTGCCAGTCCTGGCTGAAGGCACGCAGGACGCGATCGCCCCATTCGCCCTTCGGTACCATGATAGCGGCGCGATGCAGGCCGTCGGCACGAGCGCGACGGGAAACTTCGCGAGCTTCGTCTTCAGCCGCCAGGCCGAACTGGAACAACTGCGCCGGGCCTTGCTCGCCTTCGCTGTAGTTCAGCGCCAGGGTGGTGATTGGCAGTTGCGGGCGAGTGCTCAGTTGCTTGACCAGTGGTTTTTCCAGCGGGCCGACTACCAGTTGCACGCCGTCAGCCTGAGCCTTGCGATAGAACTCGTCCATCGAAGTCAGCTTCGAGCTGTCGTAGAACTCGATGGCAGGTGGGTTCTGGCCGGCCTGTTGCGCCTGATAATGCGCGGCCATGAAGCCTTCACGCAGCGCTTTGCCGACCGACGCCAACTGGCCGTCCTGTGGCAGCAGCAGGGCGATTTTGCTCAGTGGCTGGCTGGCCAGTTCCTTGAGCTTGGTCAGCGGCAGCGGCAGGTTGATCGCCGCCGGGTGCTTTGGATTCTGCGCGCGCCAGTTGTCGATCGCGGCTTGTTGCTGTTCCAGCGTGCCTGCGGTTTTCACCGCTTGCGCCAGTGCCATCCAGCCGCCGAGATCGTCGGTGTTGTTCGGTTGCAATTGATCGGTTGGCAGCGAAGCGATCAGGGTCCAGATCGCTTCGTGGTTCTTGCTCGCCGCTTCGCCTTCCAGCATCGGTGCAATGAACACACGCTCACGGGCAGCGGCCAGCGTCTGGCCATCGGCTTCAAGGGCGCGGGCGTGAACAGTGCCAGTGCGCACTTGCTGCTCTTCCGGCATTTCCCCGAGCTTCTGGAAGCTCGGATGGCTCAGGGCGGTCAGCGCAGCTTTCGGCTGATTGCGCGTCATGGCCAGTTCGGCGGACAGCGTATTGGCGAAAATCTGCTGGCCTGGCTTGAGTTGCTCCACCGGCACTTGTTGCAGGATTTGCGCGGACTGGCCGGCATTGCCTTGGCGGTAGGCCTGGTCCGCCGCGCTCAGGCGCAGCAGGGCGGCTTGTTCCGGGGTTTTAGCCTGCGCAGCCTGTTCGAGCAGTTGCTCGATGCTGGCGTCCGGAGTCCGTGGAAGTTCGCCAAGGCTGGAGGAAGGGGAGCTGGCACACGCGGCCAACAAGGCAGCGAGGCAGAGGGCAGTGAACAGCCGCAGGCAAGCGATCATGTAAGTGTTCCTGATACTCGATCAAATTAGCGTGGAATTGTACCCAAGCACTGGCCGGGGCGCGATGTTACTGGCGTGAATCGGTCAATTTAGCTGGAGTAAATGTTGCGGCAGCGCACAACCGGGCGAAAAACCACACTCGGCCGGAGCGCATCGCAAGCCTCATGACGCGCTACAATGGCCGCTTTTACCGATCACGAGGTGTGCGCTTTGACTGCTCCAGGTCCTTTGAATTCCGCTGCTGGCTCGCTTTATGTGGTGGCGACGCCCATCGGCAACCTGGACGACATCAGCGCCCGGGCCTTGAAAATCCTCCGTGAAGTGGCCCTGATTGCAGCGGAAGATACCCGGCATTCGGCGCGCCTGATGCAGCACTTCGGCATAGGCACGCCCTTGGCCGCATGTCACGAACACAACGAACGGGATGAGGGTAGCCGCTTTATTACCCGGTTGTTGGCGGGCGACAACGTCGCGCTGATCTCCGATGCCGGTACGCCGCTGATTTCCGATCCGGGTTATCACCTGGTGCGTCAGGCCCGTGCGGCCGGGATCAACGTGGTGCCGGTGCCGGGTGCCTGTGCGTTGATCGCAGCGCTGTCGGCGGCGGGCTTGCCGTCCGACCGTTTTATCTTCGAAGGATTTCTGCCGGCCAAGTCGGTCGGACGCAAGGCGCGTCTGGAAGCGGTTAAAGAAGAGCCGCGCACATTGATTTTCTATGAAGCGCCGCATCGCATTCTCGAATGCCTGCAGGATATGGAAGCAGTGTTTGGCGGCGAGCGTCAGGCTCTGCTGGCGCGGGAAATCACCAAAACCTTCGAAACCCTTAAAGGCCTGCCGCTCAGCGAGCTGCGTGCGTTCGTCGAGTCCGACAGCAATCAGCAGCGCGGTGAGTGCGTAGTGCTGGTGGCCGGCTGGACCGCGCCGGAGTCGGAGGACGCGGTCAGCAGCGAAGCCATGCGCATCCTCGATCTGCTTCTGGAGGAAATGCCACTCAAGCGCGCCGCCGCACTGGCAGCGCAAATCACTGGCGAGCGCAAAAACGTGTTGTATCAGGTGGCGCTGGATAAACAGAAAGGCGTGTAAGCCGTCGCCCATGGCGGTATGGAGGGTTTTAGCGCTTGTTCTTCCGGCGCTCTGCCGTTAACCTTCGCGGCGGAGAGTCGATCGGACAGTCGCTGCCCTCTATGAGAATTAGGGGGGGAGGAAAGTCCGGGCTCCATAGGGCGAAGTGCCAGGTAATGCCTGGGAGGCGTGAGCCTACGGAAAGTGCCACAGAAAATAACCGCCTAAGCGCGCAAGCGCCGGTAAGGGTGAAAAGGTGCGGTAAGAGCGCACCGCACGTCTGGCAACAGTTCGTGGCTAGGTAAACCCCACTTGGAGCAAGACCAAATAGGGTCCCAAGGCGTGGCCCGCGCTGGGACCGGGTAGGTTGCTAAAGATGTCCAGTGATGGCCATCGTAGACGAATGACTGTTCAAGACAGAACCCGGCTTACAGATCGACTCTCCACCTTTTTCTTTCCCTGCTTGAAACAAAGAAGACGCGGCTGTGTAATATCAGCCGGCCTGGTCTGAAATTCCGGCAGCGGCAAACGCGGTAATAGCCTTTTCCCACCCTGCTTCAATCAACAGCCGAAGCGCCTTTGTAATACCGAAAAAATCTTACTCTTAACAAACTACTTTAACTTTCGAGCGCAGCTTTCAGTGCTGCATCAAGTTATTGACCAAAACTTCACGTCAGATTCTCGTTGAGCCTCCTTTTACGTCGCTAAATCTCCGTTCTGTAAGGCTTTTCCTTTAATCCGCGCCTTGACGGTGTGGTGGGCGCATTCCTATAGTGTGCGCAAGTGGCGGAAAGTGGCATGAAGTGGGTTTTTTGAGCTCAAAACGATAAAAATTGGAGAAACGCTGACGTGTTTCGCGGAGCTAACGCTATCAGTCTCGATGCAAAGGGCCGTCTCGCCATGCCGAGCCGGTACCGTGACGAGCTCGATTCGCGCAGTTCCGGCCAATTGATCGTGACCATTGATGCCGTTGATCCGTGCCTGTGTGTCTATCCGCTCGATGAGTGGGAAATTATTGAAACCAAGTTGCGCGCACTCCCTTCGCTTCGCGAAGAGAACCGTCGCCTGCAACGTTTATTGATTGGTAATGCCGTCGACCTCGAACTCGATGGCAGTGGTCGTTTCCTGGTTCCGCCGCGTTTGCGCGAATACGCCAAGCTCGATAAGCGCGCGATGCTGGTCGGCCAACTGAACAAGTTCCAATTGTGGGACGAGGATGCATGGAATGCGGTATCTGCCGCTGACCTTGCTGCTATTCAACAACCGGGCGCGATGCCTGATGAACTGCGTGATTTGATCCTGTGACTATTGATAGCGGCTTTAACCACATCACCGTACTGCTTGACGAAGCCGTCGAGGCTCTCGCCGTACGTCCTGATGGCTGCTATCTGGACGGCACGTTCGGGCGCGGCGGGCACAGTCGGCTGATCCTCAGCCAGCTCGGGCCGGACGGTCGACTCATCGGATTCGACAAGGATCCTCAAGCGATTGCCACCGGGCAAACGCTAGCGGCCGAAGACGGCCGCTTTGTCGTTGTGCAGCGCAGCTTTGCCGAGCTCGGTTCGGTGGTTGCCGAGCAAGGCCTGACCGGCAAGGTCAGCGGCATTCTGCTCGACCTCGGCGTGTCGTCGCCGCAGCTCGATGATGCCGAGCGCGGCTTCAGTTTCCTCAATGACGGTCCACTTGACATGCGCATGGACCCGTCCCGTGGCATCAGCGCTGCCGAATTCGTCAACACCGCGCCGGTGGAAGAAATCGCCCGGGTGTTCAAGGAATACGGCGAAGAACGTTTCTCCGGGCGTATGGCCCGTGCCGTCGCCGAGCGCCGTGACATCAAGCCGTTCGAGCGCACCGCCGATCTGGCCGAAGTGCTGAAAGTCGCCAACCCGGCGTGGGAAAAGGGCAAGAACCCAGCTACCCGCGCGTTCCAGGGTTTGCGCATTCACGTCAATAACGAACTCGGCGATCTGGAAGCCGGCCTCGACGCCGCGCTGGAAGCGCTGGAAGTTGGCGGCCGTCTGGTGGTCATCAGCTTCCACTCGCTGGAAGACCGCATCGTCAAACTGTTCATGCGCAAGCTGGTGAAAGGCGAGGCCGACAACCTGCCGCGCAACCTGCCGGTTCGCCACGTCGCCTTCGAACCGAAAATCAAAATCCACGGCAAAGCGCAGACGGCCTCCGACGCCGAACTCAAAGCCAACCCACGTTCCCGTAGCGCCGTCATGCGTGTCGCGGAGAAGTTGCGGTGAGCAAGCTTTTCGCCAAACCACTGCCCGGCGGCAGCTTTCTGATGCTGCTGCTGTTTATCGGCGTGCTGTTTTCGGCCATTGCCGTGTCGTACAGCGCGCACTGGAACCGGCAGTTGCTCAACACCCTTTATAACGAACTGAGCGTGCGCGACAAGGCGCAGGCCGAGTGGGGCCGCTTGATTCTCGAGCAGAGCACCTGGACTGCGCACAGCCGCATCGAAGTGCTGGCCACCGAACAACTGAAGATGCACATACCTGGCGCGGCTGACGTGAAGATGGTGGCGCCATGATGAAACTCGAAGGCGCGCTGTTCCCATGGCGCTTCCGCCTGATGGTGGCGCTGCTCGGTCTGATGGTCGCGGCGATCTGCTGGCGCATCATCGACCTGCAAGTGGTCGACCGTGACTTCCTCAAAGGGCAGGGCGATGCGCGCAGCCTGCGGCATATTCCGATTCCGGCGCACCGTGGCCTGATCACCGACCGTAACGGCGAGCCTCTGGCTGTCAGTACCCCAGTGACCACGCTGTGGGCCAACGCCAAGGAAATGCAGTCGGCCAAAGAGAAGTGGCCGGCACTCGCCGCCGCGCTGGGCCAGAACCCGAAAGCCCTGAGCGAACGCCTCGAAGCCCAGGCCAACAAAGAATTCATTTATCTGGTGCGCGGGCTGACCCCCGAGCAGGGTCAGGCTGTGCTCGATCTGAAAGTGCCGGGCGTCTACGGCATCGAAGAATTCCGCCGCTTCTACCCGGCCGGTGAAGTCACCGCGCACATGGTCGGCTTTACCGACATCGACGATCACGGTCGCGAAGGCGTCGAGCTGGCCTATGACGAATGGCTGGCCGGGGTGCCGGGCAAACGACAAGTCATCAAGGATCGCCGTGGCCGGTTGATCAAGGATGTTCAAGTCACCAAGAACGCCAAGGCCGGCAAGCCCTTGGCGTTGTCGATTGACCTGCGTCTGCAATACCTGGCCAACCGCGAGCTGCGCAACGCGATCATCGAAAACGGCGCCAAGGCCGGCAGTCTGGTGATCATGGACGTGAAGACCGGCGAGATCCTGGCCATGGTCAACCAGCCGACCTACAACCCGAACAACCGTCGCAACCTGCAACCGGCGATGATGCGCAACCGCGCCATGATCGACGTGTTCGAGCCGGGTTCGACCATGAAAGCCATTTCCATGAGCGCGGCAATCGAAACCGGCCGCTGGAAACCGAGCGACACCGTCGAGGTGTATCCGGGCTCGTTGCAGATCGGCAAATACACCATCAAAGACGTGTCGAAGACCGAAGGGCCAGTGCTCGATCTGACCGGCATCCTGATCAATTCCAGTAACGTCGGCATGAGTAAGGTCGCCTTCGATATCGGCGGCGAAACCATTTTCCGTCTCGCGCAGAAAGTCGGCCTCGGTCAGGACACCGGCCTGGGCTTCCCCGGCGAACGTGTCGGCAATCTGCCGAACTACCGCGAATGGCGCAAGGCTGAAACTGCAACCTTGTCTTACGGCTACGGTATTTCCGTGACCGCGATCCAGTTGGTGCACGCGTTCTCGGCGCTGGCCAACAATGGTCGCCTCGCGCCACTGACCCTGATCAAAACCGACAAGATGCCGCAGACCACCCAAGTGCTGCCGGAAGCCGTGGCGAAAACCATGCAGGGCATGTTGCAGCAGGTAATCGAAGCGCCGCGCGGCGTGTTCCGTGCGCAGGTGCCGGCTTATCACGTCGGCGGCAAGTCGGGTACCGCGCGCAAGACTTCGGTCGGCACCAAGGGCTACGCGGAAAACTCCTACCGCTCACTGTTCGCCGGCTTCGGCCCGATGAGCGATCCGCGTTACGCCATTGTTGTGGTGATTGATGAGCCAACCAAGGCCGGTTACTTCGGTGGTCTGGTGTCCGCGCCGGTATTCAGCCGTGTGATGTCCGGCACCCTGCGCCTGATGAACGTGACCCCGGACAACTTGCCGACCACGCAACAGGCCAACGCCACCCCGGTCGTTCCGCTGAAAGCCAATGGAGGGCGCGGCTGATGTCATTAAGTCTGAACAAGATATTCCCCCACGCCGGCCACGATCTGTTGATCCGTGAACTGGCGCTGGACAGCCGCAACGTGCGCGCCGGCGACTTGTTTCTTGCCGTGCCCGGCGGCCGTTTCGATGGCCGTGCGCATATCGCCGATGCCTTGCAACGCGGCGCAGCTGCCGTGGCGTATGAGGTCGAAGGCGCCACCTTATTGCCGATCACTGACGTGCCGCTGATCCCGGTCAAGGGTCTGGCGGCGCAACTTTCGGACATTGCCGGGCGTTTTTACGGTGAGCCGAGTCATCACCTGAACCTGATCGGCGTCACTGGCACCAACGGCAAGACCAGCGTGACCCAACTGGTCGCGCAGGCGCTGGATCTGCTCGGCCAGCATTGCGGCATCGTCGGTACGCTGGGTTCCGGTTTCTACGGCGCGCTGGAAAGCGGCCTGCACACCACGCCGAACCCGATTGCCGTGCAAGCGACCCTGGGTGACCTGAAAAAGGCCGGTGCCAAAGCCGTGGCCATGGAAGTCTCGTCCCACGGTCTGGATCAGGGCCGGGTCACCGCGCTGGCGTTCGACGTGGCGGTGATGACCAACCTGTCCCGCGATCACCTGGATTATCACGGCACCATGCAGGCGTACGCCGAGGCCAAGGCCCGGCTGTTCGCCTGGAATGACCTGAAGTGCCGCGTGGTCAACCTCGACGACGATTTCGGCCGGCAACTGGCGGCGGAAAAACGCGAGTCGCGTTTGATCACCTACAGCCTGCTCGACAGCAGTGCCTACCTGTTCTGCCGCGAAGCGCAGTTCGACGACCATGGTGTACGCGCCACGCTGGTCACGCCGCAGGGCGAGCATCACCTGCGCAGTACGCTGCTTGGTCGTTTCAACCTGAGTAACGTGCTGGCCGCAGTCGGCGCCTTGCTCGGTCTGGATTACGCCCTCGACGAAATTCTCAAAGTGCTGCCGAAGCTCGAAGGCCCGGCCGGTCGCATGCAGCGTCTGGGTGGTGGCACGCAGCCGTTGGTGGTGGTCGATTACGCCCACACCCCGGATGCACTGGAAAAAGTTCTCACAGCACTGCGCCCGCACGTAAAAGGCCAATTGCTGTGCCTGTTCGGCTGCGGCGGTGATCGCGATCGCGGCAAACGTCCGTTGATGGCCGAAGTGGTCGAGCGTCTGGCTGACCAGGTGTTGGTCACCGACGACAACCCGCGCACCGAAGATCCTGCGGTGATTTTCGACGACATCCGTGCCGGTTTCACCGCTGTGGATAAAGTCACTTTCGTCGCCGGTCGCGGCCAGGCCATTGCGCAACTTATCGCCGGCGCGACCGCTGATGACGTCATTGTGCTGGCCGGCAAAGGTCACGAGGACTATCAGGAAATCAACGGCGTGCGCCATGCCTTTTCCGATCTGGTCGAGGCTGATCATGCCCTGACCGCGTGGGAGGTGGCCCATGCTTAAGGCCCTGACACTCAGTGAACTGACCAACGTCCTCGAAGCCCGTTTGATCGGCGCTGATGCGAGTTTCGACGGCGTCAGCATCGACAGCCGCGCGATCCAGCCCGGCCAGTTGTTCATCGCCCTGACCGGCCCGCGTTTCGACGGTCATGACTATCTGAACGACGTCGCCGGCAAAGGCGCGGTCGCGGCACTGGTCGAGCGTGAGGTCGCCGACAGCGCGTTGCCGCAATTGCTGGTCAAGGACACCCGTCAGGCCCTCGGCCAACTCGGCGCGTTGAACCGTGCTGCGTTCACCCAGCCAGTGGCGGCGGTGACCGGTTCCAGTGGCAAGACCACGGTCAAGGAAATGCTCGCGAGCATCCTGCGCACGCGCGGTCCGGTACTGGCGACCCGTGGCAACCTGAACAACGACCTCGGCGTCCCGCTGACCCTGATCGAACTGGCGCCGGAACACACCTCCGCCGTGATCGAACTGGGCGCTTCGCGTCTCGGTGAAATCGCCTACACCGTCGGCCTGACCAAGCCGCACGTAGCGATTCTGAACAACGCCGGCACCGCTCACGTCGGTGAGTTCGGCGGTCCGGAAAAAATCGTCGAAGCCAAAGGCGAAATCATCGAGGGTCTGGCCGCCGATGGCATCGCCGTGCTCAACCTCGATGACAAGGCTTTTGGTATCTGGAAGACCCGCGCGGCCGGCCGTCAGGTGCTGACCTTCGCCCTGAGCAACAGCGAGGCGAATTTCCACGCCAGCGATCTGGCCACCGATGCCCGTGGTTGCCCGGCGTTCAATCTGCACACGCCTGAAGGTAGCGAGCGCGTGCAACTGAACCTGCTCGGTACTCATAACGTCGCCAATGCCCTGGCTGCCGCCGCTGCTGCTCACGCCTTGGGCGTGTCGCTGTTCGGCATCGCCACCGGCCTCGGTGCGGTGCAACCGGTCAAGGGGCGCACCGTCGCGCAACTGGCAAAAAACGGCATGCGCGTGATCGATGACACCTACAACGCAAACCCCACCTCGATGTGCGCGGCCGTTGATATACTCGCCGGCTTTTCCGGCCGCACCGTCCTGGTGCTCGGCGATATCGGCGAGTTGGGCGACTGGGCGGAGCAGGGGCACCGCGACGTGGGCGAGTACGCCCGAGGCAAGGTTTCTGCGCTTTACGCGGTCGGGCCGAACATGGTCCACGCGGTAAACGCTTTCGGTGAGCAGGCGCAGCACTTCGGCACCCAGGCCGAGCTGATCCAGGCCCTCGCCGCCGAGCAGGACACAAACACCACCATTTTGATCAAGGGTTCGCGCAGCGCAGCGATGGAAAACATCGTTGCGGCTCTGTGCGGGTCCAGTCTGGAGAAACATTAATGCTGCTGCTGCTAGCGGAGTATCTGCAACAGTTCTACAAAGGCTTCGCGGTCTTCCAGTACCTGACCCTGCGCGGGATTCTCGGTGTGCTGACCGCGCTGGTCTTGTCGCTGTGCTATGGCCCGTGGATGATCCGTACTCTGCAGAACCGTCAGATCGGCCAATCGGTACGTAACGACGGCCCGCAATCGCACCTGTCCAAATCCGGTACGCCGACCATGGGTGGCGCGCTGATTCTGTCTTCGATCGGCGTCAGCACCTTGCTCTGGGCTGACCTGAGCAACCGCTACGTCTGGGTGGTGCTGCTGGTGACCCTGCTGTTCGGCGCCATCGGCTGGGTCGACGATTACCGCAAAGTCATCGAGAAGAACTCCCGTGGCCTGCCGAGCCGCTGGAAGTATTTCTGGCAGTCGGTGTTCGGTCTCGGCGCTGCGATCTTCCTTTATATGACTGCCGCGACGCCGGTGGAAACCACGCTGATTCTGCCGATGCTCAAGGACTACAGCATTCCGCTGGGCGCCGGTTTCATCGTGCTGACCTACTTCGTGATTGTCGGCTCGAGCAACGCGGTCAACCTGACTGACGGCCTCGACGGCCTGGCGATCATGCCAACCGTAATGGTCGGCGGTGGCCTGGGGATTTTCTGCTACCTGTCGGGTAACGTGAAATTCGCCGAATACCTGCTGATTCCTTACGTGCCGGGCGCAGGCGAATTGATCGTGTTCTGCGGTGCGCTGATCGGTGCCGGTCTCGGTTTTCTCTGGTTCAACACCTATCCGGCGCAAGTGTTCATGGGCGACGTCGGTGCCCTGGCACTCGGCGCGGCACTGGGCACCATCGCGGTGATCGTTCGTCAGGAAATCGTCCTGTTCATCATGGGCGGCGTGTTCGTGATGGAAACCCTGTCAGTGGTCATTCAGGTTGCCTCCTTTAAGCTGACCGGTCGCCGCGTGTTCCGCATGGCGCCGATTCACCACCACTTTGAACTCAAGGGCTGGCCCGAGCCGCGCGTGATCGTCCGTTTCTGGATCATCACCGTGATTCTTGTCCTGGTCGGCCTTGCCACCCTGAAGCTGAGGTAGAACGAGTGTCTCTGATCGCTTCTGACCACTTCCGCATCGTTGTCGGCCTCGGCAAGAGCGGCATGTCCCTGGTTCGCTTCCTGGCGAACCGGGGCACGTCGTTTGCTGTGGCCGACACGCGGGAAAATCCACCGGAACTGGCCACGCTCAAGCGTGACTATCCGCACGTGGAAGTGCGTTGTGGCGAGCTGGACGTCGAATCCCTCTGCCGTGCCGACGAGCTTTACGTGAGCCCCGGCCTGGCGCTGGCGACCCCGGCCCTGCAAGCCGCCGCTGCCCGTGGCGTGAAAATGTCCGGCGACATCGAACTGTTCGCGCGTAACGCGCGGGCGCCGATCGTCGCGATCACCGGCTCCAACGCGAAAAGCACCGTGACCACGCTGGTCGGCGAGATGGCGGCTGCGGCGGGCAAACGCGTCGCCGTTGGCGGCAACCTAGGCACGCCGGCGCTGGATCTGCTCAGCGACGATGTCGAGTTGTACGTCATGGAGTTGTCGAGTTTCCAGCTGGAAACCACCGACCAGCTCAACGCCGAAGTCGCCACCGTACTGAACATCAGCGAAGACCACATGGATCGCTACAGCGGTCTGCCAGCCTATCACCTGGCCAAGCACCGGATCTTCCGGGGCGCGAAGCAGTTTGTGGTCAACCGTCAGGACGCCCTGAGCCGTCCATTGATCGGCGAAGGCCAGCCATGCTGGACCTTTGGCCTGAGCAAACCGGATTTCAAGGCGTTCGGCATTCGCGAAGAAGACGGCGAGAAGTACCTAGCCTTCGAATTCCAGAACCTGATGCCGGTGCGTGAACTGAAGATTCGCGGTGCGCATAACCAGTCCAACGCTCTCGCCGCATTGGCACTGGGGCACGCTGTGGGTCTGCCGTTCGACGCCATGCTCGCGGCGCTGCGCACGTTTGCCGGGCTCGAACACCGCTGCCAGTGGGTGCGCGATCTCGACGGCGTGGCTTATTACAACGACTCCAAAGCCACCAACGTTGGCGCCGCTCTGGCCGCGATCGAAGGCCTCGGTGCGGACATCGACGGCAAGGTCATTCTGATCGCCGGCGGTGACGGCAAAGGCGCCGAATTCAACGATCTGCGCGATCCGGTGGCGGCCAACTGCCGCGCTGTGGTCCTGATGGGCCGCGACTCCGACAAGATCGGCGCAGCCATTGGCGATGCCGTGCCGCTGATCCGCGCGACCTCGCTGGTCGACGCCGTCGCGCAATGCCGCGCCGCTGCCCAACCGGGCGATGTGGTGCTGCTGTCGCCGGCCTGCGCCAGTTTCGACATGTTCAAGAATTACGAAGACCGTGGTCACCAGTTCGTCCGCGCTGTGGAGGAACTGGCATGAACCTGAGAAACATCATCAAGCCGTACCCGTCGCCGCTGATCACCGGGCGTGGCATCGACCTCGACTTCCCGATGCTCGCCGGTTGCCTGGCGCTGCTGGGCCTGGGTCTGATCATGATCGCCTCGGCGTCCACCGAAGTGGCGGCGGCGCAGTCGGGCAGTCCGCTGTATTACATGATTCGCCACCTTATCTATGTGGTGCTGGGCCTGGGTGCGTGCATTGTCACCATGATGATCCCGATCGCCACTTGGCAGCGCCTCGGCTGGATGATGCTGATCGGTGCGTTCGGCCTGTTGGTGATGGTGATCATCCCCGGCATCGGCCGCGAAGTGAACGGTTCGATGCGCTGGATCGGTTTCAGCTTCTTCAACGTGCAGCCGTCGGAAATCGCCAAGGTGTTCGTGGTGATCTACCTCGCCGGTTATCTGGTGCGCCGGCAGAAAGAAGTGCGCGAGAGCTGGATGGGCTTCTTCAAGCCATTCATCGTGCTGCTGCCGATGGCGGGTCTGTTGCTGATGGAACCGGACTTCGGTGCCACCGTAGTCATGATGGGCGCGGCGGCGGCGATGCTGTTTCTTGGCGGGGTCGGGCTGTTCCGCTTCTCGCTGATGGTGGTGCTGGCGGTTGGCGCGGTGGTTCTGCTGATTCAGATGCAGCCGTATCGAATGGCGCGTCTGACCAACTTCGCCGATCCGTGGGCCGACCAGTTCGGTGCCGGCTATCAGTTGTCGCAGGCCTTGATCGCTTTCGGTCGCGGCGAGTGGCTGGGCGTCGGCCTGGGCAACAGCGTGCAGAAGCAGTTCTACCTGCCGGAAGCGCATACCGACTTCGTGTTCTCGGTACTCGCCGAAGAGCTCGGTGCGGTCGGTTCGTTGTGCACCGTCGCGCTGTTCGTGTTCGTGTGTATTCGCGGCATGTACATCGGCCTGTGGGCGGAGAAGGCCAAGCAGTTCTTTGCCGCTTACGTGGCTTACGGCTTGTCGTTCCTGTGGATTGGTCAGTTCCTGATCAACATCGGTGTGAACGTCGGCCTGCTGCCAACCAAAGGTCTGACCTTGCCGTTCCTCAGTTACGGCGGCAGCTCGCTGGTGATCTGCTGCGCCTGTCTGGGCCTGTTGCTGCGCATCGAGTGGGAGAGTCGAACCCACCTGGGCAGCGAAGAGATGGAATTCCAGGAGAGCGACTTCGCCGAGGAGCCGACTCATGGGCGCTAACGTATTGATCATGGCCGGCGGTACCGGCGGCCACGTGTTCCCGGCGCTGGCCTGTGCCCGCGAGTTTCAGGCGCGCGGCTACACCGTGCACTGGCTCGGCACGCCACGCGGGATCGAAAACGAACTGGTTCCGGCTGCAGGGCTTGAACTGCACCGGATCAACGCAAGCGGACTGCGTGGCAAGGGCAAGCTGTCGCTGCTCAAGGCGCCGCTGATGCTGCTGAAATCGGTGTGGCAGGCGCGGGCGATCATGCGCCGTCTGAAGCCGGTGTGCGTGGTTGGCTTCGGCGGTTACGTGACCGGCCCCGGCGGTCTTGCCGCAAAACTGGCCGGCGTGCCGGTGATCGTTCACGAGCAGAACGCTGTCGCCGGCACCGCCAATCGGTTGCTGGTGCCGTTCGCCGCCCGAGTGTGTGAAGCGTTCCCCGACACCTTTACTCTGTCGGACAGCCGCCGTACCACCGGTAATCCGGTGCGCAGCGAGCTGTTCCTCGACACATCGCGACCGGCACTGGCCGGGCGCAAAGCGCGTTTGCTGATCCTTGGCGGCAGCCTGGGCGCAGAACCGTTGAACAAATTGCTGCCTGAAGCCCTGGCCCAAGTCGCTGCCGACCTGCGCCCGGAAGTGTTTCATCAGGCCGGCAAAAATCACGATGAAGTGACTGCCGAGCGTTACCGCGCCGTGGGTGTGGAAGCGCAGGTGCAGCCGTTCATCAAAGACATGGCCCAGGCCTATGGCTGGGCTGACCTGGTGGTGTGCCGCGCTGGCGCGTTGACCATCAGTGAGCTGGCGGCCGCCGGTCTGCCCTCGATGCTGGTGCCCTTGCCCCACGCGATCGACGATCACCAGACCCGCAACGCCGATTATTTGGCCCGCGAAGGCGCTGCCTTCCTGATGCCGCAAAGAACGACTGGTGCCGCGGATCTTGCCGCGCGCCTGACAGAGGTCTTGATGCAACCGCAACGACTCGAAGCAATGGCCCAAGCGGCCCGCCGACTGGCCAAACCCGATGCCACCCGTAGCGTGGTCGATACCTGTCTGGAGGTGGCCCATGGTTGAGAATCAGAAAGCCATGCCACAACCGGAAATGCGCCGCATCCGTCGCATCCACTTCGTCGGCATCGGCGGCGTGGGCATGTGCGGTATCGCTGAAGTGTTGTTGAACCTGGGCTATCAAGTCTCCGGTTCCGACCTGAAAGCCTCGCCGGTCACCGAGCGCCTGGAATCGTTTGGCGCGCAGATCTTCATCGGTCACCGTGCCGAGAACGCGGCTACCGCTGACGTGCTGGTGGTGTCGAGCGCAGTAAACACGTCCAACCCGGAAGTGGCGACTGCCCTTGAGCGCCGCATTCCCGTAGTGCCGCGTGCAGAAATGCTCGCCGAGCTGATGCGCTATCGCCACGGCATCGCCGTCGCCGGTACCCATGGCAAAACCACCACCACCAGCCTGATCGCTTCGGTGTTCGCGGCCGGTGGTCTGGACCCGACATTCGTGATTGGTGGTCGTCTGAACGCAGCGGGCACCAATGCCCAGCTTGGCACCAGCCGTTACCTGATCGCCGAAGCCGACGAAAGCGATGCGAGCTTCCTGCATCTGCAGCCGCTGGTGGCCGTGGTCACCAACATCGACGCCGACCACATGGCGACCTACGACGGTGACTTCAACAAACTGAAGAAAACCTTCGTCGAATTCCTGCACAACCTGCCGTTCTACGGTTTGGCGGTGATGTGCCTGGACGATCCGGTGGTGCGCGAAATCCTGCCGCTGGTCAAGCGTCCGACCGTGACCTACGGCTTCAGCGAAGACGCCGATGTGCGCGCGATCAATGTCCGTCAGCAGGGCATGCAGACCTTCTTCACCGTCCTGCGCCCGGATCGCGAGCCGCTGGACGTGTCGGTGAACATGCCCGGCAACCACAACGTGCTCAACTCGCTGGCGACCATCTGCATCGCCACCGACGAAGGCGTCAGCGATGAAGCCATCGTTCAGGGCCTGTCGGGCTTCCAGGGTGTTGGTCGGCGCTTCCAGGTCTACGGTGAACTGCCGGTAGATGGCGGCAACGTAATGCTGGTCGACGACTACGGTCACCACCCGACCGAAGTCGCTGCGGTGATCAAAGCTGTGCGCGGTGGCTGGCCGGAGCGTCGTCTGGTGATGGTCTACCAGCCGCACCGCTACAGCCGCACCCGTGACCTGTACGACGACTTCGTCAATGTACTGGCCGACGCCAACGTGCTGCTGCTGATGGAAGTCTATCCGGCCGGCGAAGAGCCGATCCCTGGCGCCGACAGCCGCAAGCTGTGCAACAGCATCCGTCAGCGCGGTCAGCTCGACCCGATCTACATCGAGCGTGGCGTCGACCTGGCGCCGCTGGTCAAGCCGCTGCTGCGCGCCGGCGACATTCTGCTGTGCCAGGGCGCTGGTGATATCGGCGGTCTCGCGCCGAAGCTGTTGAAAAGTGAATTGTTCGCCGGCGCCGTGGCGGCGCCGGTCGAGGGGAAGTTGAAATGACTGCTGCCTACGCCAAGCTGTTCTCCACCATCGCGCCGAAAGACTTCGGCCGCGTCGCCGTGCTCTTCGGCGGCCTGAGTGCCGAGCGTGAGGTTTCGCTGAAATCCGGCAACGCCGTGCTCGAGGCGCTGCAAAGCGCTGGCGTCGATGCGTTCGGCATCGATGTCGGTGAAGACTTCCTGCAGCGTCTGCTCAGCGAAAAGATCGACCGTGCGTTCATCATTCTCCACGGTCGCGGCGGTGAAGACGGCAGCATGCAGGGCCTGCTCGAGTGCGCGGGCATCCCGTACACCGGCAGCGGCATCCTCGCCTCGGCACTGGCGATGGACAAGCTGCGTACCAAGCAGGTCTGGCACAGCCTCGGGATTCCGACGCCGCGTCACGCCGTGCTGTGCAGCGAAGTCGATTGTATTTCCGCAGCGACGGAACTGGGCCTGCCTTTGATCGTCAAACCGGCGCATGAAGGTTCAAGTATCGGGATGGCCAAAGTGAATTCTGCGTCCGAGTTGATCGACGCATGGAAAGCGGCCAGTACCTACGATTCGCAAGTGTTGGTCGAGCAATGGATTCAAGGTCCGGAGTTCACCATCGCCACCCTGCGTGACCAGGTGTTGCCTCCAATCGCCCTGGGTACACCGCACACATTTTACGACTACGACGCCAAGTACATCGCCAACGATACCCAGTACCGCATTCCGTGCGGGCTCGACGCGGCCAAGGAACAGGAACTCATGGAACTCACGGCCAAGGCCTGTGAGGCGCTGGGTATCGCCGGTTGGGGCCGGGCGGACGTGATGCAGGACGCCGACGGGCAGTTCTGGTTCCTCGAAGTCAATACCGCACCGGGCATGACCGATCACAGCCTGGTGCCGATGGCGGCGCGGGCTGCCGGTCTGGATTTCCAGCAACTGGTTCTGGCCATTCTGGCCGCCAGCGTTGAAGACGCAGGCGCAACAGAGGCGCGAGGTTAAGACCATGCAAGGCGCTCATCTCAGACATCAGCCACCCGCACCCGGCCGCAAGCCGGTGCCGCGGGGTGCCAGCCGAATGGTGGCGAAAGAGCCGATGTCCGCGCGCCTGCCGAAAGCCAATTTCAGCTTTCTGAAAAGTCTGTTCTGGCCGGTGCTGCTGGTGGCGCTGGGCTTTGGTACCTACGAAGGCGCGCAGCGTTTGCTGCCGTACGCCGACCGGCCGATCAGCAAGATCGCGGTGCAGGGCGACTTGAGCTACATCAGCCAGCAGGCGGTGCAGCAGCGGATCGCGCCGTTCGTGGCGTCGAGCTTCTTCACCATCGACCTCGCCGGTATGCGTACCGAGCTCGAGCAGATGCCGTGGATCGCCCACGCCGAAGTGCGTCGGGTGTGGCCGGATCAGGTAGTGATCCGCCTCGAAGAGCAATTGCCGGTGGCGCGTTGGGGCGACGAGTCGTTGCTCAACAACCAGGGCCAGGCATTCACGCCCAAGGAACTGGCGAATTACGAACACCTGCCGCAGCTGTTCGGCCCACAACGGGCTCAGCAGCAGGTGATGCAGCAGTATCAGGTGCTGAGCCAGATGCTGCGCCCGCTGGGTTTTTCGATTGCACGCCTGGAATTGCGTGAACGCGGCAGCTGGTTCCTGACCACCGGTGCCGGCAGTTCCGGCCCCGGCATCGAGTTGCTGCTGGGACGCGGCAACCTGGTGGAAAAGATGCGCCGCTTTATCGCCATCTATGACAAGACGCTGAAAGAGCAGATTACGAACATTGCGCGCATCGATCTGCGCTACGCCAACGGCCTCGCTGTTGGCTGGCGGGAACCCGTAGCGCCGACGACAGCCCAACCCGCTGTCGCAAAGAATTAAGAAGAGGCAGGACCCATGGCAAACGTGCAAAGCGGCAAAATGATCGTCGGTCTGGATATCGGCACCTCCAAAGTGGTGGCGCTGGTAGGCGAGGTCGCGGACGACGGCCAGCTGGAAATCGTCGGGATCGGCACGCATCCGTCCCGCGGCCTGAAGAAGGGCGTGGTGGTCAACATCGAATCCACCGTGCAGTCGATCCAGCGCGCGATCGAAGAAGCCCAACTGATGGCCGGCTGCCGCATTCACTCGGCGTTCGTCGGCGTTGCGGGCAATCACATCCGCAGCCTGAACTCCCACGGCATCGTCGCGATCCGTGATCGCGAAGTCAGCTCGGCCGACCTTGAGCGTGTGCTCGACGCCGCTCAGGCCGTGGCGATCCCGGCTGACCAGCGCGTGCTGCACACCCTGCCGCAGGATTACGTGATCGATAACCAGGAAGGCGTGCGCGAGCCTCTGGGCATGTCCGGCGTGCGTCTGGAAGCCAAGGTTCACGTGGTCACCTGCGCCGTCAACGCTGCACAGAACATTGAAAAATGCGTGCGTCGCTGCGGTCTGGAAATCGACGACATCATCCTCGAGCAACTGGCCTCGGCCTACTCGGTGCTGACCGACGACGAGAAAGAACTGGGCGTGTGCCTGGTCGACATCGGCGGCGGCACCACCGACATCGCGATCTTCACCGAAGGCGCGATCCGTCACACCGCCGTGATCCCGATTGCCGGTGATCAAGTGACCAACGACATCGCCATGGCGTTGCGCACCCCGACCCAGTACGCCGAAGAGATCAAGATCCGTTACGCCTGCGCCCTGGCCAAACTGGCCGGTGCCGGTGAAACCATCAAGGTGCCGAGCGTTGGCGACCGTCCACCGCGTGAGCTGTCGCGTCAGGCCTTGGCCGAAGTGGTCGAGCCGCGTTACGACGAACTGTTCACCCTGATCCAGGCCGAGCTGCGTCGCAGCGGCTACGAAGACCTGATCCCGGCGGGCATCGTGCTCACCGGCGGTACGTCGAAAATGGAAGGCGCCACTGAACTGGCCGAAGAAATCTTCCACATGCCGGTGCGCCTCGGTGTACCGCATGGCGTGAAAGGTCTGGATGACGTGGTGCGCAACCCGATTTATTCCACTGGCGTCGGCTTGTTGATGTACGGCCTGCAAAAGCAGTCCGATGGAGTTTCGTTCTCCGGCATCGGCAGCCGCGACAGCTACAGCAGCGAAGAGCCTCAGGCGCCGCTGCTGGACCGACTGAAAAAGTGGGTTCAGGGCAATTTTTAAAAGCTTTACCGCAACACCGCTACAAACAGCAGTAGGCGAAAAAACTAGAGAATGTAAGGAGAGGGAAAATGTTCGAACTCGTAGACAACATCCCCGCAAGCCCGGTAATCAAAGTTATCGGTGTCGGCGGTGGCGGCGGCAACGCTGTCAATCACATGGTCAAGAGCAACATCGAAGGCGTTGAGTTCATCTGCGCCAACACCGATGCTCAAGCGCTGAAAAACATCGGCGCGCGGACCATCCTGCAACTGGGCACCGGCGTGACCAAAGGCCTGGGTGCCGGCGCCAATCCTGAGGTCGGCCGTCAAGCCGCTCTGGAAGACCGTGAGCGCATCGCTGAAGTCCTGGCCGGCACCAACATGGTGTTCATCACCACCGGCATGGGCGGCGGTACCGGTACCGGTGCAGCGCCGATCATCGCCGAAGTGGCCAAGGAAATGGGCATCCTGACCGTTGCGGTCGTGACCCGTCCGTTCCCGTTCGAAGGCCGCAAGCGTATGCAGATCGCCGACGAAGGCATTCGCATGCTTTCCGAAAGCGTCGACTCGCTGATCACCATTCCGAACGAAAAACTGCTGACCATTCTCGGCAAAGACGCAAGCCTGTTGTCGGCTTTCGCCAAGGCTGACGATGTTCTGGCCGGTGCCGTTCGCGGTATCTCCGACATCATCAAGCGTCCGGGCATGATCAACGTCGACTTCGCCGACGTACGCACCGTGATGAGCGAAATGGGCATGGCGATGATGGGCACTGGCTGCGCCAGCGGTCCGAACCGTGCACGTGAAGCTACCGAAGCGGCAATCCGCAACCCGCTGCTGGAAGACGTCAACCTGCAAGGCGCGCGCGGCATTCTGGTGAACATCACCGCCGGTCCTGACCTGTCCCTGGGTGAGTACTCTGACGTTGGTTCGATCATCGAAGCCTTCGCTTCCGAGCACGCGATGGTCAAGGTCGGTACCGTTATCGATCCGGACATGCGCGACGAGCTGCACGTGACTGTGGTTGCCACCGGTCTGGGCGCGAAAATCGAGAAGCCTGTGAAGGTCATCGACAACACCGTTCACACCTCCATGGCCTCGGCGCAGGTGCAACAACCGGCTCCGGCCCGTCAGGAGCAGCCAGCGGTTAACTACCGTGATCTGGACCGTCCGACCGTCATGCGCAACCAGGCTCAGGCCGGTGCTGCGGCTGCCGCGAAGATGAATCCGCAGGATGACCTGGACTACCTGGACATTCCGGCATTCCTGCGTCGTCAGGCCGATTGATGGAATGTATCAGGGCTATGAAGGTGATTGGTGTTCAGCAAAGGCATGGTCTGCTATCATCGCCAGCCTTTGTTGATACCAGTTCGCAATTTGCGCTGAAGCGGCCCAAGCCATGATTAAACAACGCACACTGAAAAATATTATCCGTGCCACAGGTGTAGGCCTGCATTCCGGCGAGAAGGTCTATCTGACCCTCAAGCCTGCGCCTGTCGACACTGGCATTGTGTTTTGTCGCGCTGACCTCGACCCTGTGGTGCAGATTCCTGCCCGCGCGGAAAACGTCGGTGAAACCACTATGTCGACGACGCTGATCAATGGCGACGTCAAAGTGGACACGGTAGAGCACTTGCTCTCGGCCATGGCTGGCCTGGGCATCGATAACGCCTACGTCGAGCTCTCCGCGTCCGAAGTCCCGATCATGGATGGCAGCGCTGGACCCTTCGTATTCCTGATTCAATCGGCAGGCCTGGAAGAACAGGACGCCGCCAAGAAATTCATCCGCATCCTGCGTGAAGTGACAGTGGAAGACGGCGACAAGCGCGCCACTTTCGTCCCTTTCGAAGGCTTCAAGGTGAGCTTCGAGATCGATTTCGATCACCCGGTATTCCGGGACCGCACCCAGAGTGCAAGCGTGGATTTTTCCAGCACTTCGTTCGTAAAAGAAGTCAGCCGCGCCCGTACCTTTGGTTTCATGAGTGACATCGAGTACCTGCGCAAGCACAACCTCGCACTCGGCGGCAGCGTGGAAAACGCGATCGTGGTCGACGCTGATGGCGTGTTGAACGAAGACGGTCTTCGTTATGAAGACGAATTCGTCAAACACAAGATCCTCGACGCGATTGGCGACCTGTACCTGCTGGGCAACAGCCTGATTGGTGAGTTCAAAGGCTTCAAGTCCGGTCATGCACTGAACAACCAGCTGCTGCGCAAATTGATTGAGCAGACAGACGCTTGGGAAGTGGTGACGTTCGAAGACGCCAGCACCGCACCGATCTCTTACATGCGCCCGGTTGCGGCGGTGTAAGTAAAAAACCTCTCTAGTTTTTTGAAGGCCATCCTCGGATGGCCTTTTTTTATGCCCTTTGAAAGATCAAAAGATCGCAGCCTTCGGCAGCTCCTACAGGGGAACGCATTCCAGATGTAGGAGCTGCCGAAGGCCGCGATCTTTTGACTTTAAACTGACACTACAACGCGATTGCGCCCGCCTTCCTTGGCCTGATACAGCGCCTTGTCCGCTGCAAACAGCAACTGCTCCAGGGTCATCTCGCTCGCCGTCGTCCATGTGGCGATGCCGATACTCACGGTCATCGCCCGCTCAGCGCCTTCAACCCAGGGCAAGTTTTCCACAGCCTGGCGAATCTGCTCGGCGATCTGCTGCGCCCCGGCGCTGTCGGTTTCGGCGAGAATCACCGAAAACTCTTCACCGCCATACCTCGCGACCAGATCCGCCGGGCGCCGCACGTTCGCGGTGATTACCTTGGCCAGTTCGCGCAACACCTGATCCCCAGCCTGATGGCCATGGCGGTCATTGAAGGCCTTGAAGTGGTCAGCATCGATCATCATCACCGACAGCGGCTGGCCGGAGCGCTGCGCGCGGAACCATTCGTGGCGCAGGGTCTGGTCGAGCATGCGTCGGTTGGCAACGCCGGTCAGATCATCGGTGGCAGCCAGTTGCGCCAGTTCGCGTTCGGCGCGATGGCGCAAACGCAGTTCCCGAGCGAGCAGCCAGGTCAGCCACAACAGCCCCAGGCACAACACGCCGGTGGCGCCGCTGATCAGGATCGCCGTGCGCCGCCAAGTGCCGAACACCTCCTCGCTGGACAGCGCGACCATCACCGTCAACGGCAGATTGCCCACCCGCGAGTAGGTATAGAGCCGGCGTTGTTTATCCATGCTCGAGGTACTGGTGAAACTGCCGCTGCCATCGCGATCGTTGAGAATCCGCACGACGTTGGGCCGGTTGCCGAAACTCTTGCCGACCGAATCGCTTTGCAAATAGGGCTTCTGCGCGAGCAGCACGCCATCGCTGTTGATGATGTTCAGTGTGCTGTCGGTGCCGATGTCGAGGCTTTTGAACAGGTCGTCGAAGTAGTCGAGTTTCAGCGACGCCACCGCTACGCCGAGGAATTCACCGGTCTGCGAGGAGATGCGCCGGCTGAAGCTGATCCGCCACTGATCGGCCTCTTCGCAATCGCAACGGGTCTTGAACGGGCGGCTGATGAACATGCCCATGTCACGGTTGAACGCATGGGCGAGGAAATAATCGCGGTCGGCGAAATTGCCCGGTTTCGGTTCGATGCGCGAGGAGTCGGCGATAACCTCGCCATGCTTGTCGAGCAGGAGGATGTCGCCCTTGAAACGCGCGGTGGCAGAGCGATCGAACAGTGCCAGATGACGGATCTGCGGCGAGACGTTCTGCAGGTCGTCACGCTGAGCGGCGGCGATCAGGCCTTGCAGCGTCAGGTCGTACAGCTCGACGGTGCGCAGCACATCGGCGTCGATCAATTGCGCAATGGTCGTGGCGCGGCGCGTGGCGACTTCCTGCGCACTGGCGTACTCGCGGATCAACAGGAAGGTGACGATGCACACCATCGCAATCACGGTCAGCAGGCTGCCGAGGATCAGCAGGCGCTCGGGGCGACCGGTAAGGCCTGTGATGGAAGGCGTGCGGCTGGCGATCATGATGGGCTGTCGGTAGGAGTGGTTTCGTAAGCTTAGTAGGGCTGACGCCGGACAAACTTGTGGGAGCGAGCCTGCTCGCGAAAGCGGTGTGCCATTCAACATCAATGTTGATGGATCAACCGCGTTCGCGAGCAGGCTCGCTCCCACAGGGTAGATCACAGGATCTGAAAAACGCAGCGCCGATCTTAGAAGACGTTGACCGGGTAGTCGATGATCACGCGGTATTCATCTGTATCCGAATCAATCGCGCCGTAGCCGTTGCCGCCACGGTTGGTGGCCCATTGCAGGCGCACCGCGAGATCCTTGGCCTGGCCGCTTTGCACGACGTACTGCAAATCGATGTCGCGTTCCCAATGCTTGGCGTTATGGCCGTCGGCGCTGTACCAGCTGGAATAGCCTGCGCTGTTCGGGTCGGCTTTGGTCAGATCCACCGTGCCGCGTGAATAGGACAGCGCCGAGGTCAATCCGGGCATGCCGAGGCCAGTGAAGTCGTAAGCGTACTTGAGCTTCCAGGAGCGTTCGTTCGGGCCGTTGAAGTCCGAATACTGCTGCGAGTTGTCGAGGTAAACGCTGTCGCCCTGGCTGATGTAGTCGAACGGCGTGTTGCCGTTGACCCGCTGATAGGCGGCAGTGACGCTGTGGCTGCCGATGCCGACGGTGAGATGCGCGCTCCAGGTGTTGTTGTCGATATCGCCGAGCAGCGCATCACCGGTGTCTTGCGTGTGGTAGAAGTGCACGCCCGGGTTGAGGCTTATCACATCGTTCAAGTGCCAGGTGTAGTCGAGGTCGTAGTAGTACTGGTTCCAGATGTCCTTGAGCTCGGACGCGTAAAGGCTGCTCGTCAGGCCTTCAACGCCGCTCCAGGCCACTCCGGCCCAGTTCAAGTGTTGGCTGTCATCGCCATCGGCGAGCGTGCCGTAGGACGTGCCGATTCGGGTATGACCGCTCTGGTTATACGGCTTGGTGAAACTGGCCTGGCCACCTTCGATCAGCCAGCCGCCGAAGCTGCGGTTACTCAGGCTGATGCCACGAAAGGTCTGCGGCAGCATCCGCGTGTCGCCGCCGGCAATCACCGGGTTGGTGAGGAACAGGTCACCGGCCTTCAGTTCGGTATCGAATGCTCGCAGCTTCAGGGTCCCGCCGGCGGTTGAAAACGAGCCCGGCGCTTTGCCGTTGCCGTCGCTGATCGGCAGGATGCTCGAACCGTCGGTACCGCCTCCGCCATCGAGTTTCAAGCCGAGCATGGCATGAGCATCGACGCCGAAGCCGACCGTGCCTTCGGTATAACCCGATTCGAAAACCCCGAGAAAACCTTGCCCCCATTCAATGTTGTCGTCCGCTTTCTGCAAGCGGTTGCGATTCATGTAGTAGTTGCGGGCATTGAGGCTGAGGCTTGAGCCTTCGACGAAACTTTGTTCAGCGAGCTCGTCGGCGTGGGCGGCGGAAGCAATCGTTGCGGCAATTGCAATGAACAGCGGGGTGAGGCAGGCAGGGTAAAACACGTGCGGTGGAGCTCCTTGGGTCAGCGGGCCGCTCTGGTTCATGAGCGGCTTGATGTTTCTTGTTTTTTCAGACGCGCCAGACGGCTTTCAGACCACAACGAAAAAAGGCCGCTGAATGGCAGCGGCCTGGAGTGACGACGGTTGAACGGGAAGAGCCAAACAACCGCGTCGAGGGAACCCTTTCGCGGTGAGACTCAGCTGTCTTTCTCGAGCGCTTGAGCCTGGGAAGTAGCGGCTTGCGGGGATTGCGTCGCGTCTTGAGCCTTGGCCATCACTTCGGCCTGATGCTGATCGAATGCCTGTGCGCGCGCGACGTTGTGCGCCACGAACGCTTGCGATTCTTCAGCCATCGCCATCGGCGACAGGATCAATGAGGACAAAACGAATGCGCTGGCAATACCCATACTGTTGGACATCTTGAAAACCTTCTCGCTTGGCGAGTGCTGTTTGGTGCGGGCAAAGATAAGGTTGCCGAGGGTTGGGAAACAGCGCGATTTTCATAAATGACTGTTACAGCAAAAGCAAAGATCGGCACGGGTAACAACCCGGTCTGTGCGTGATGGTGGCCTGTGGCGAGGGGATTTATCCCCGTTGGGCTGCGAAGCGGCCCCAAGAATTCCAGCCTCAAAGATTCTTAGAGCTTGTGCACAGGATTTGCGACTGCTGCGCAGCCGAGCGGGGATAAATCCCCTCGCCACAGGGCTTGGCTGAGCATTCAGACCGGAAGGTGAATGCCAAAGGTGTTCATGCCCCGATCACTGCGCACAAACACATCCCCGCCATGCATCAGCGCAATCGCCTTGACGATGGCCAGCCCCAGCCCGTGGTTATTGCCGCTGTTGCTGCGCGAAGCATCGACCCGATAAAACCGTTCGAACAACCTCGGCAGATGCTCGCTGGCAATCGGAGTCCCGGGATTGGCCACGCCAATGCTCACCTGGTGTTCTTCAACCTCGATGCGCACCTCGATCACCTGGCCCGGTTCGGTATGCTGCACAGCGTTGCTCAGCAAATTGATCAACGCCCGACGCAGATGCGCGACCTCGATTTGCACTTGCGCATCGCCGCTGACCTGCACTTCAACCTGCGCGTCTTCAAGGATGAAATCCAGATAGTCCAGTGTCGTCGCCACCTCATCAGCCATTGACGTCGAGGTCAGTTTGGTCGCCTTGTTGCCTTGATCGGCGCTGGCCAGAAACAGCATGTCGTTGATGATCGAGCGCAGTCGCTCAAGCTCTTCGAGATTGGATTGCAGCACTTCGAAATAGTGTTCGGCGGAGCGCCCGCGAGTCAGTGCGACCTGGGTCTGGCCGATCAGGTTGGTCAGCGGCGAACGCAGTTCATGGGCGACGTCGGCGTTGAACGATTCCAGCCGTGAATAGGCCAGTTCGACCCGTTCCAGGGTCGAGTTGAACGACTCGACAAACTGTTCCAGTTCCGGCGGCAGCGGCGACAGGCGCAAGCGTCCGGCGCGCAGTGGTGGGGCCAGACGCTGGGCTTCCTGCGACAGTTTGATCAGCGGCTTCAGACCGATTCTTGCGACCCAATAGCCCAATGCCGAGGCCAGCAGCACCCCGACAATCGCCAGACTGATCAGGGCGATGAGCAAGTGATGCTGGGTCTGATGCAGCGTCTCGGTGTCGATGCCGATCATGAAACGCAACGGCGGGCGCTGATCCTTGGCCGGGAACTGACTGACCAGCACTTTCAGTGGGTAGGGTTGATCGGGCAGTTGCAGATCATGCATGCCCAACGGGCCGTTGATGGCCGCGCGAATCTGCGGCGTAAGGTTGCCGTACTCGTAGCGCGGATCACCGCTGCTGATCCAGAAACTGATGCGCTTGTCTTCCTCGCCGAGCAGTTTGAGCTTGTTGTTGATCTTCACCCAATGCTCCGGCGTGCCGTAACGCCCGACGGTGGATTCGAGCACGCTGTACCGCGCATCCAGCTCAGCTTCCGGCAACAGACCCAGCCCCTTGTCCACCTGTTGATACAGCGCGCCACCGATCAACAGAAACACGACCAGTGCCACCAGGGTGAACATGCCGCTGAGGCGCAAGGCAATCGAGTTACTGGACACCACGGCTCTCCAGCACATAACCCATGCCGCGAATGGTGTGCAGCAGTTTCTCGTCGAACGGCCCGTCGAGCTTGGCGCGCAGGCGTTTGATCGCCACTTCGACGACGTTGGCGTCACTGTCGAAATTGATGTCCCAGACCATTTCCGCGATGGTGGTCTTCGAGAGAATTTCGCCCTGGCGCCGGGCCAGCACGCTGAGCAGGGAGAACTCTTTCGCCGTCAGGTCCAGGCGCGTGCCGGCGCGGGTGGCCTTGCGGCTGATCAGGTCGATCCACAGGTCGGCGATGGTCACTTGTACCGGTTCGTGGCCGCCACTGCGGCGAGTCAGCGCTTGCAGGCGGGCGACCAGTTCGAGAAAGGAAAACGGTTTGCCGAGGTAATCGTCGGCGCCGTCGCGCAGGCCCTTGATGCGATCTTCGACGCGCTCGCGGGCGGTGAGCATGATCACCGGGGTCTGCTTGCGCGCACGTAATGCGCGCAGTACGCCGAAGCCATCGAGCCCCGGCAGCATGACGTCGAGGACGATCACGGCGTAATCGCATTCCAGCGCCAGATGCAGGCCTTCGACGCCGTCGCGGGCAAGGTCCACGGTGTAGCCCTGTTCGGTCAGGCCACGGTGCAGATAGTCCGCGGTTTTTTCTTCGTCTTCGATAATCAGGACGCGCATGACCGCCTCAGTCTGTGGTCGCCAGTGCCGTTGCGGGCGTTGGGGCTGGTGGGTGTGAGTGCCGATGAAACAGCCGCTCGAGCCATAAGTATATGACCGGCGTGGTGAACAGCGTCAGCATCTGGCTGACCAGCAAACCACCGACCACGGCAATGCCCAACGGCTGGCGCAATTCGGCGCCGGTGCCGTAGCCGAGCATCAGCGGCAATGCGCCGAGCAGGGCGGCGAGGGTGGTCATGATGATTGGCCGGAACCGGGTGATGCACGCTTCGAAAATCGCCTCCTGCGGCGCCAGGCCGCGCTGGCGCTGCGCTTCAAGCGCGAAGTCGATCATCAGGATGCCGTTCTTCTTGACGATACCGATCAGCAGCACCAGCCCGATCAACGCCATGATCGAAAAGTCCTGGCCGCAGATCCACAGCATGATCACCGCGCCGAGGCCTGCCGCCGGCAGGGTCGAAATGATCGTCAGTGGATGCACGAAGCTTTCATAAAGCACGCCGAGAATGATGTACACCGCCACCAGCGCCGCCAGAATCAGCCACGGCTGGCTGGCCAGCGAACTCTGGAACGCCTGCGCCGCGCCCTGGAAATTGCCGCTGATCGCGGTGGGCATGCCGATCTCGGCCTTGGCCTGATTGAGCTGAATCACCGCATCGCCCAATGCCACGCCGGGGGCGAGGTTGAATGACATATTGGCGGCGGGGAACATACCGTCATGGGCAATCGACAGCGGGCCGATGGTCGGCGCGTCGAATCGGGCCAGCGCCGACAGCGGCACCATTTCCCCACTGAGCGGCGAGCGCAGATAGAAATAGTTGAGGCTTTCGGCCTTGCCGCGCTGCTTGGTGTCCAGTTCCAGAATCACGTTGTACTGATTGACCTGGGTCTGGAATTCATTGATCTGCCGTTGGCCGAACGCATCGTACAGCGCCTCGTCGACATCGCTGGCGGTCAGGCCGAAACGCGCGGCGGCGCTGCGATCGATGCTGATGTGGGTGATGCTGCCGCCCAGTTGCAGATCGTTGGAAATGTCGCGGAATGCCGGATTGCTGCGCAGTTTCTCGGTCAGGCGCTGGGTCCAGGTGGCGAGGGTCGCGCCGTCATTGCTCTTCAGTACGTATTGATACTGGGCACGGCTCGGGCCGGAGCTGAGGTTGATGTCCTGCCCGGCGCGCAAATAAAGGACGATGCCGGGGACTTTCATCAGTTGCGGGCGGATGCGATCAATGAACTGGCTGGCGCTGACATCGCGATCGCCACGTTTTTTCAGGGCGATCCAGAAGCGCCCGTTGGCGATTGTCTGGTTGCTGCCGGAAACCCCGACGGAGTGCGAGAACGCCTGCACCGCCGGATCGGCTGCAACGATTTCGGCCATCGCCAAGTGTTTTTTCACCATGTCGCCGTAGGAAATATCCGCAGCGGCTTCGGTGGTGCCGAGGACAAATCCGGTGTCCTGCACCGGAAAGAAACCCTTGGGAATAAAGATGTAACCGGCAACAGCCAGCGCCAAAGATAAGCCGAACACACCAATCATCAATTTCTGGTGGTCGAGGGCGCGGCGCAGGCCTTTTTCGTACCAGCCGAGCAAGCGCTCGCTGAAACCCGGTTTGGCGCTGGCGTGATGCACCGGTTTGCGCATGTACAGCGCAGCAAGGGTTGGCGCCAGCGTCAGCGAGACCACCACGGAAATCATGATGGTCGATGTCGCGGTCAGGGCGAATTCCTTGAAAAGGCGCCCGACCACACCGCCCATGAACAACAGCGGAATGAATGCCGCCACCAGCGAGAAACTGATCGAAACGACGGTGAAGCCAATCTCGCCGGCTCCCTTGATCGCCGCCTCGCGCATATCGTCACCGGCCTCGAGATGCCGATGAATGTTTTCCACCACCACGATCGCATCGTCCACAACGAAGCCGACCGCGACGACGATCGCCACCAGCGTCAGGTTGTTCAGGCTGAAACCGAGGACGTACATCAGGGCGAAACTGGCGATCAGCGAGACACCGAGTACCGCCGAGACAATCAGCGTCGCCGATAACTGGCGCAGGAACAGCGCCATGACCGCGACCACCAGCAGGATCGCGATCAGCAAAGTGATTTCCACTTCATGCAGCGAGGCGCGGATGGTCTGCGTGCGGTCGATCAGGGTTTTCACCTGCACCGAGGCCGGCAGCATCGCTTCGAGGCCGGGCAGGGCGGCCTGAATGCGATCAACGGTCTCGACAATGTTGGCGCCGGGCTGGCGGAAAATCACCAGATTCACACCAGGGCGATCACCGGCCCAGGCCTGCACGTAGGCATCTTCCGCACCGTTGACGACGTTGGCGACATCGCGCAGGTGAACCGGGGCGCCATCCTTGTAGGAAACGATGAGCTCGCTGTAGTCCTCGGGGTGGAACAACTGGTCGTTGGTCGACAACGTGGAAATGCTCGACTCGCCGTACAGCGCACCTTTGGCCAGGTTGAGGCTGGTCTGCTGAATCGCCAGCCGAATGTCGGCCAGGGTCAGGCCAATCGCCGCGAGTTTGTCCGCCGAGGCTTGCACTCGGATCGCCGGGCGTTGCTGACCGGTGATGTTGATCTGGCCGACGCCGTCGATCTGGCTGATCTGACGCGAGAGCAGAGTTTCCACCAGGTCGCTGAGTTCGGTGCCGGGCATTTGCGTCGAGCTGACGCTGAGGATCAGCACCGGGCTATCGGCCGGGTTGACCTTTTTCCATGTGGGCAGCGTCGGCATGTCTTTGGGCAACTTGCCGGCGGCGGTATTGATCGCCGCCTGCACTTCCTGGGCGGCGGTGTCGATGCTTTTGTCGAGAGTGAACTGCAAGGTCAGCAGGGTTGAGCCCAGCGCGCTGCTCGAGGTCATCTGGGTCATGCCGGGGATGGCGCTGAATTGCACCTCCAGCGGCGTCGCCACCGAGGAAGCCATGGTGTCGGGGCTGGCGCCGGGCAACTGTGCAGAGACCTGGATCGTAGGAAATTCCGCTTCCGGCAGTGGCGCAATCGGCAAACGCGGAAAGGCAATTACGCCGACCAGTACCAGAGCGAACGTCAGCAAAATCGTCGCTACCGGGTGATCGATGCACCAGGTCGAGATGCCCTTGTGCGAGTTCATGGCTTGGGCTCCGCCTGCACCACTTGCGGCGGCTCGCTCATGATTTGCACGATCGCCCCGGGCTTGAGCCGCGACTGGCCGTCGGTCACCAGTACGTCACCGGCGTTGACGCCTTTGATGATGTCCTGACCGCTGCCCTGATAAACCATTTGCACCGGCACTGCCTCGACCTTGTCGTCCTTCACGCGGTAAACGAAGTGTTGTTCGAGGCCTCGCTGTACGACGGTGGGCGGAACCACCAGCGCGTCTTTATCCACAGCGGTCTGAATTTTCACCGTCACCAGCAAACCCGGCCAGAGCTTCTGGCTGGCATTGGCGAATTCGGCCTTGGCGCGGATGGTGCCGGTGTTAGCGTTGATCTGATTGTCGATCAGGGTCAGCTGACCTTCGCCGAGCAGATTGCCGGTTTCGCCATCAGTATCGGCTCCGATGTACGCCTTGACCGGGGTGCGTTGCGGGTCGCTGATCAGGCTCTGCAGGGTCGGCAGCATCTGCTGCGGCAGGGAGAACTCGACGGCGATCGGGTCGATCTGCGTGACGGTGAACAGGCCTTGGATGTCGGTCATGCGCAGGAAGTTGCCTTCATCGACCGTACGAATACCGACGCGCCCGGTGACCGGCGAGCGAATCTGCGTGTAGGACAGCTGCACCTGCGCCGCATCGATCGAGGCCTGATTGCCTTGTGCCGTGGCTTTGAGCTGGTTGACCAGCGCTTGCTGCTGGTCGAAGGTCTGCTTCGACACGCCGTCGTCGACGCTGAGCAGTTTGTAGCGCTTGAGATTGACCAGCGCTACCTGCAACTGCGCCTGGCTCTCGCCCAACTGCGCCCGGGCCTGGTCGAGGCTGGCGCGGATCGAGCGGTCGTCAATGGTCGCGAGCAGGTCGCCTGCTTTGACCCGTTGGCCTTCCTTGACCAGAATTTTCGTCAGAATGCCGTCGATCTGCGGACGCACCACCACGCTGTGCAGCGACAGCACCGAGCCGATGCCGCTGGTGTAACGCGGCACGTCTTTGGCGCTGACCGTTACGACGCGTACCGGGATGGCGGTCGGTGTAGCCAGTTTGGCCGGCGCCGGTTTCAGCGCGAACCACAGGCCGGCGGCTGCCAGCAGAATCAGGAGAGTGGCCAGCAGGATTTTGTTTTTCTGGATGGACATGCGCGGCGCCGAAGTCTGGAGTTTGGGCAGATTGACCAGTTATAAACCGCTCAGGCGGTCGGCAGGGTGACGGCTGGCTGTCAGGATTGTCAGTTTCGTTTGTATAGATGGGGAGTAGCAGTGTGCGGCGATGCTCTTGTGTTGGATTCGCCCCTCACCCCAGCCCTCTCCCCAAGGAGAGGGAGCCGATTTGTGGGCTTTTCGAACCTGAGTTCGACTCGGTATCCCATGTCGGCGAACCTCGAGTAAACACCTCGGTCTGTCCCCTCCCCAGGGCGAGGGTTAGGGTGAGGGGAAAACCGTTCAGCGCACGGTGCAAATCTTCAGATGCCGAGCCAGAGCGCACAGGTATACTGCGCGCCTTTGCGGCTCACTGATCGGGCCGACTTTATGTTCCCGGAGCTTTTATGACTTCCCCGACCCAACCGCCGGTTGACGACGCTGTGAGCGACGTCCCGGCTGAAGTGGCTGACGCCAGCGAAACCAAGGCCGAGATCCCGGCGTTCAAGTTCCCGTTCAAGCCGGGCGAGCTGGCTTCGGCGAAAGGCTCGAATCAGCCGTGGTACAAGAATGGCGCGAAGAATGGCCACACCAAAACCCCGGGCATGGCGCCGCCGGGGACGCGTCGGTCGATGGGCAAGCGCTGACATCGGAAAGCGATGGTGCTTGTGCTGGCCTCTTCGCGAGCAGGCTCGCTCCCACATTGGATTTGTGTAGAACCCAAACCTGTGGGAGCGAGCCTGCTCGCGAAAGCGACATACGCTACAGCACAAATATCAGATCAAGCCGCGCGCAATGAAATAAACGCATAAGTCTGCGCCGGTTCCGTCACCACCTGCCCACCCGCAGCCAGTACCTGTCCGGCCACGTCATCGCCGGACAAATGAAACAGCCATTCACTGGTTTGCGCTGCTAGCGGTTGTACGCTCACTTGGTCGATCACTGCCGCAAAGGCATCCATGTTCGGCAAGTACGCGGTGAACCCGTCGCCCTTGAGCGCCGTGGTGCGAATTCCCAGGGTTGCGCAGATCGCATCCTTGAGTTTGATCTCATCCCGATCCGCCTGACGCGAACGCTGAATCAACTCACCCAGTTCCCGATCAACCAACTCGCCCCCCACAATCAGCTCCGGTCCTTGTTCCCAGGACTCCGGTGGGCAATCCTTGGCAGCAGGATTGAGCGGGATGTGCGGATTGATTTCCGCCGGATAAATCCGGCACACCAGCGGACGCCGCTCGTAGATCCGGCAGCGCTTTTCGTCGTCAAGATTCCGGCAGGGGCCGACGTTGTAGGCGGCAAAGGTGATCGCCACGTGAGCATCAGTAGTGCCACTGCGGACCACCGCCGAACGGCGCTCGGCATGTTCGCGCTGTTGCGCTGGCAGCCCCAGGCCATTGCCGAGAAAAGCCTCGGCCAGCACGATCACCTGACCGCCATCCGCCGCCCACATGCGGGCTTCGGCGAGCGTCAGCGGGACATGGTGATCGGTGCAGCATTTGCCGCAACCTACGCAGGAAAACGTCGTATTCATTGAGCGATCTGTCTTCAATCAGGGTGTGAAACGGTGGCGGAAAACCACCGCACAGGGCCGGGTCGAAGCAAGTTGTGCGCCATTCACTGAGGTTTGGCGGTCGGGCGAATCGAATCCCACTCAGTGACGTACGCGGTTTTCGACTGTTTGTTGTATAGGCACAGCTCGCTGCCTTGCTGGCCTTTCATGTGTTTTTGCGGGTATTGGCCTTGCAGCAGAACGGCGGTGTAACCGACGCGGTCGTCGAATTGCGCGGGCGTGCCGACCGGTTTGACGTTTTTCAGGCCACTGGCCTTGGTGCAGCTGGCGAGTACGGTCTTGTCATAGGCAGCCCAGGCGTCGGGGCTGGAGGCATGGGCCTGGGAGGCGAGGGCGATGAGGCTGAGCAGCGCCAGGGTGATGGCTTGCATGGTTGGGGCATCCTTGGTTATGGCCAAGGTTGGAGTCTGTCGGATAGCGGAAGTTGCCAGTGCTGCCCTTCGCGAGCAGGCTCGCTCCCACAGTTTGAAATGCAATCCACCTGTGGGAGCGAGCCTGCTCGCGAAAGCGGTAGATCAGTCGGGCACAGGCTCGCGCCGAACCACAACCATCCCGACACTCTCATACAACCGCCGCGCCCGCAGGTTGTCCTCCAGAACCCGCAAATCGACAAACCCCTCGCGTCGCTGTTGAAAGTCGCTGAAGGCATGCAGCAACAACGCGCGTCCAAGCCCCCGGTCCTGCATTCGCGGGTGCACCACCAGATTCTTGATATACGCACTGGTCCAGCACTGCGCCACGCCCACCACGCCCTCGGCATCGCAGGCAATGAAACACAACGCAGGGTCGTATTCAGGGTCGCTGGCAAAGCGCCGCTGCCAATCGTCCAGTGACGGCACTCGACCGCCACCTTCCAGCTGTCCGAGCTGCATCAACTGATGCACTGCCGGCGCCAGTTCCTCGCGGTAGACGGACAGCTCAATCCCGTCCGGCCACTGAGCATCCGGCAGAGGTCCACTCAAGTCGCGGCGCAGCAGAAAGCAAAACGTCTCGGCCAAGACTCAGTGCCCGTTGGCCGCGACGTGCTTGGCGGCTTCGATCAGGCGTTGGGTCAGCTCCGGCGAGGAGAACTTGGTCAGCACCGCGTTGGCACCGGCCAGGCGAGCTTTTTCACTGTTCATCGCGCTGTCGAGCGAGGTATGCAGCAAGACGTACAAGTGAGCGAAATCCGGGGTTTCGCGCAGGGTACGGGTGAAGGCGTAGCCGTCCATTTCCGACATTTCGATGTCGGAGACGATCAGATTGATCTGCTGCGCGGTGCCTTGCAGGTCGAGCAGGCAGTCGATGGCTTCCTTGGCACTGCGCGCGGTGTGGCATTGCAGGCCGAGGTTGCGCAGGGTGTGCACCGATTGCTGCAGGGCCACCTGGCTGTCATCGACCACCAGAATGCGCGCGTTGCCGAGCACTTCAGCGTCTTCCATGGTCAGGTCGGTCGGCGCCATTTCGATCTGCGCCGGGGCGATGCTGTGGATGACTTTTTCGATATCCAGCACCTGCACCAGCGTGCCGTCCACCGAGGTCACGCCGGTGATGTAGGCGCGCGAGCCGCCGGAGCCGAAAGGTGGTGGCTTGATGTCGGTGGTCAGGCAATGGACGATCTTGCTCACCGCCTGCACATGCAGACCCTGCTTGGAACGGCTGACATCGGTGACGATCAGGCAGCCACCGTTGGGATCTTCCAGCGGCCGCTCGCCGATCGCGCGGCTGAGGTCGATCACCGACAGCGATGCACCGCGCAGCGAGGCGATGCCTTTGACGTGCGGGTGCGACTCCGGCAGCTTGGTCAGCGGCGGGCAGGGGATGATTTCACTGACTTTCAGCAGGTTGATCGCCATCAGCTTGCCGCTGCGCAAGGTAAACAGCAGAAGCGAAAGTGAATCTGCGCGGGCTTTGGTGGAGGACATAAGAACCTTCTGTGGGGCGAGAGTGGAAATCGCCAGAAACCTTTGATGCCGTGTTATCGGCGTTAAAGGGGTGGGCTTTAGGTTAGTTGTCGGCTAGTCGGCTTGAGTTGATCGCTGTTCTCTCTATCACTGCCCCTCACCCCCAGCCCTCTCCCAGTGGTAGAGGGGGCCGACGGAGGTGTCTGGCGTTTTACACCGACCTGAACGACCGAGTCGATTATGGATTCGGAAGAAATCTTTCACGTCAGTGGAATTCTTCAATATCCCCCGATCAGTCCCCTCTCCCAGAGGTAGAGGGGGCCGACGGAGGTGTCTGGCGTTTTACACCGACCTGAACGACCGAGTCGATTATGGATTCGGAAGAAATCTTTTACGTCAGTGGAGTTCTTCAATATCCCCCAACAGTCCCCTCACCCAGTGGTAGAGGGGGCCGACGGAGGTGTCTGGCGTTTTACGCCGACCTGAACGACCGAGTCGATTATGGATTCGGAAGAAATCTTTTACGTCAGTGGAGTTCTTCAATATCCCCCCATCAGTCCCCTCTCCCTCTGGGAGAGGGCTAGGGTGAGGGTGTGCTTTTAGCTCTTCATGCCTAGTCGTTTGGCCATGCGCCCCAGATTCGCCCGATCCACCCCCAACTCCCGCGCCGCACTTGCCCAGTTATCCTGATGACGCTCCAGCGCTGTACCGATCAACCGCCGCTGAAACTCATCGGTGGCACTGCGCAAATCACCACCGATCATCGGCATCACACTGGCCAAGTCTGCATTGGCAGGCGCAACCACGTTATCCACAACCTCACGGGGCAAATCCAGATCCGCCGCGCTCAGACTCAAAATCTTCGGCCGCACTTTGCAGTTACCCAGCGCCTTCAGCGCACTGCGCCCGATCAAATGCTCCAGCTCCCGGACATTCCCCGGCCAGGTGTAGGCGAGCAGCGCTTCCTGAGCATCACTGTTCAAACGCAGGCTATTGAGGCCCATGCGCGAGCGGTTCTGCTCGAGAAAGAAGCCACTGAGCAACAACACATCACGCCCACGATCACGCAGCGCCGGCACTCGCAGCGGATACACGCTCAAACGGTGGTAGAAGTCGGCACGGTAGCGACCGCTGCGCACTTCTTCGGCCAGATCGCGATTGGTTGCCGCAATCAGCCGCACATCGACCTGATGCTCCTTGTCCGAACCCAGGCGCTGCAACTGACCGCTCTGCAGCACGCGCAGCAACTTGGCCTGGACCGTCAGCGACAGCTCGCCGACTTCATCAAGAAACAGCGTGCCGCCATTGGCCAGTTCGAACTTGCCACGCCGATCGCTGGTGGCGCCGGTGAAGGCGCCGCGCACGTGGCCGAACAGTTCGCTTTCGACCAGCGTGTCGGGCAGGGCGGCGCAGTTGAGGCTGATGATCGGTTTGTCGGCGCGCGCGGAGGCGGCGTGGATCGCTTGGGCCACGAGCTCTTTGCCGACCCCGGTTTCGCCGGTGATAAGAACAGTCAGATCGCTGCCACCGACAAGATTGATTTCTTCCACCAGACGTTTGTGCGCCTTGCTCTGGCCGATCATTTCGCGGTGCTGCTGGCCGCTGGCCTGGCGGTAGACCTCGGCGCGCTGATGCTCGTCTTCGGCGCGGTTGGCCAGACGTTCGATGCGTTCGGCCGCATTGACCGTGGCCGAGGCTAGGCTGGCGAAGGCTTGCAGGGCGTCGAGTTCGATCGGCTCGAAACGCTCCGGGTCCAGCGCGTCGAGGGTGATCAGGCCCCAGAGTTTTTCATCGACGAATAAAGGACAGCCGAGGCAGTCGTGAACTTCAAGATGATCGTCGAGGCCATCGACCAAACCGTCATAAGGATCGGGCAGGTCGCTGTCGGCAGCGAAGCGCGTCGGCCCGGCGCCGGCCAGCAGGATTTCAAAACGCGGATGCTCGCTGACCTTGAAGCGGCGGCCGAGGGTATCGGTACTCAAACCATCCACCGCCAGCGGCACCAATGATTCGCCATCCAGACGCAACAACGCGGCGGCATCGCAAGGCAGCAAAGCGCGCATGGCTTCGAGCAGGCGCCGATAGCGCTCGCCCTCGGGCAGTTCGCGGGAGAGGTCAGCGACCAGAGGCAGCAGGGCGGTAAGCAGGGATTTAGCGGTCATGGTTACGTAGTCAAAGAGACAAGGTGTAGTCGCGATGACTATACGTTCATTTGTGTCGAAATGACTATGAAGGTTTCAAGTTATTGAATTAAAAGGATTAATTAGTTGGCATGAAAGCTGATATCCCTAAGGCAATCTTTCCAGAAAGCCCAGGAGTCACCTTATGCTTAGCGTCCAGGATCGTGCCATCGTCAAATCCACCGTGCCTCTGCTGGAAAGCGGCGGCGAGGCGTTGATCACGCATTTCTACCGCATGATGCTCTCCGAATACCCGCAGGTGCGCCCGCTGTTCAACCAGGCGCATCAGGCCAGTGGCGATCAGCCGCGTGCCTTGGCCAACGGCGTGCTGATGTACGCCCGGCACATCGATCAGCTTGACCAGTTGGGCGATCTGGTAGCCAAGATCATCAACAAACACGTCGCCCTGCAGATCCTGCCGGAGCATTACCCGATCGTCGGCACCTGCCTGCTGCGCGCCATTTCCGAAGTGCTCGGCGAAGAGATCGCCACGCCTGAGGTGATGAGTGCCTGGGGCGCTGCGTACGGGCAACTGGCCGACATCCTGATCGGCGCGGAAACCGCGATCTATGACCAGAAGGAACAAGCCGTCGGCGGCTGGCGCGGTGCGCGGGAATTCATCGTCGCGGCGAAGGTGCAAGAGAGCGCGGAAATCACCTCGTTCTACTTCGAACCGGCGGACAAAGGGCCGATTCTTGCGGCCGAACCGGGTCAGTACATCGGCATGAAGCTGATGCTCGACGGCGAAGAAATCCGTCGCAACTATTCGCTGTCGGCACTGGCCAACAATGGTCAGTACCGCATCAGCGTCAAGCGTGAACCGAACGGTCGCGCGTCAAACTACCTGCATGATCAACTGCACGTCGGCTCAAGCATTCAGCTGTTCCCGCCGTCGGGCGAATTCACCCTGGCGGCCAGCGACAAGCCGCTGGTGCTGATCAGCGGCGGCGTCGGCATCACCCCGACGCTGGCGATGCTGGAAGCAGCGCTGGCCACCGAACGTCCGGTGCACTTTATCCACTGCGCGCGCAATGGCAGCGTCCACGCATTCCGTGACTGGGTCGATGGGCTGGCGGCGCGTCATCCGCAGCTCAAACGCTTCTATTGCTACGCCGAAGAAGATGGCGTCAGCCCGGCGGCGGACAAGGTTGGGATGCTCAACCAGGAGCTGCTCGGCGAGTGGCTGCCGGCGCAGCGTGATGTCGATGCTTACTTCCTGGGGCCGAAAGGGTTCATGGGCGCGATCAAACGGCACCTGAAAGCGTTGGGCGTGCCGGAGAAGCAGAGCCGTTACGAGTTCTTCGGCCCGGCTGCTGCTCTGGAGTGATCCGAGACCGAGTTGTCTCGTTCGCGAGCAGGCTCGCTCCCACCGGATTTGCGTTCGACGCAGATCCATTGTGGGAGCGAGCCTGCTCGCGAATCTTCTGCGCGCCACGAAGCCATGTTGGTTAATCATTCCTTAACCGCTCTATCGTTTATTGCCCCGGTGTAGACTTGCGACAATTTCAGCCGCCGGCCGGCTGGACCATGGACTTACAAAGGAAAGGCAATGAGCGAGGAAACGATGCGGTTGGGGCGTGAGCGGCGCTATCTGGTGTTGCTGGGGATCATCTGCCTGGCGTTGATCGGCGGCGCACTTTACATGCAGGTCGTGCTCGGCGAAGCACCTTGCCCACTGTGCATTCTGCAGCGCTATGCACTGTTGCTGATTGCAGTGTTCGCCTTCATCGGTGCGGGCATGCGTAGCCGTCGCAGCATCACCGTGTTCGAGACACTGGTAGTGATCTGTGCGATTGCCGGGGCCGGTGTGGCCGGGCATCACGTCTATACGCAGTTCTATCCGGCGGTGAGTTGTGGCGTCGATGTGCTGCAACCGATTGTCGATGATCTGCCGTTGGCGAAAATTTTCCCGCTGGGCTTCCAGGTCGACGGTTTCTGCTCGACGCCGTATCCGCCGATCCTCGGCCTGTCGCTGGCACAGTGGGCGCTGGTGGCGTTCGTGCTGGTGGTGATTCTGGTGCCTCTGCTGACTTCGCGTAATCGAAAAGCGCTGCGCTGAGTCAACTTCTCGGCAGAGCTGCCGATAAACAAAACGCCCCGATTTTCGCTGATGAAAATCGGGGCGTTTTGCATTTCAGAGCGTTTGTGAAAACACCGTGACGAACGGCAATGAAGCGTGCGGCAAATGTGCGACATGTTGTCACATAGGGGCTGTCGCAGGGGCTCGGGATGCGGCGGATTGGCCGCCTGTTACATAAAAACATTGGCCAGTTTTAATGTTTTCGGGCTTGAGCACGGACGTACCAGAGCAGGCAGTTTTAACAGGCGCCGGCAGATGGACGAAGCCCTTGGAACATCGGGCTTTGCGCCGCTCCAGCGTTTGTAGATCGGGTGCAGAGCTGTCTGATTTGAGGCGGTTACGCTGGCAGATTTTGCCGCTTTTATTGAGAAACGCTTTCGATAACTTGCGCAACTTTTGCAAAAATGGCGATGGATTGTTGCTCTGAGTGATAAAAATTATTTCGGGATAAGACATGGTGTATAGGGCGCTACCTATCTACAATCGCCCGCACTGAATTCCCGACGCTGTTCAGCCTTTATCAAGGAACTGATCAGGAGGTCGGGTGTCGAGCGAGCCGCGAGGCTTTCGAGACACCCTGGTGTCGGTGCCTTTCCAATTTTCCGCACCAAATGGAATTGGTCTGTAACAAGGCCTTTGACCACGAATTCGAATAAGAACTGAACGCTGTCCCAAGGTTTTGTCGAGCGTGAGACGCGCGACGGGCGGCCCTTATTCAATCCAAAGAAAATGCCAACCCTTGGCAGGGTGAAGTGTTGGCGATCAAAACCCAACTGCATTGCGCAAGCTGCTTTAGAGGTCGTGAGATGAGTAAAAACAGGTACCCCAGATTACTAGGCCTAGTGCCGCTGCTCGGCACGTTGTTGCTGGGAGGCTGCAACATGACCTTGCTCAATCCAACGGGCCAGGTCGGCCTGGAACAGCGCAACCTGATCATCACCGCCACGCTGCTGATGCTGTTGGTCGTCGTGCCGGTCATCGTCATGACCTTCCTGTTTGCCTGGAAGTACCGCGCTTCGAACAAGAACGCCGTCTACACGCCGAAGTGGTCGCACTCGACCAAGATCGAAGTGGCCGTATGGACCATCCCAGTGCTGATCATCATCGCCCTGGGCTACATCACTTACATCTCGACTCACGAGCTGGACCCGTATCGTCCGATCGAGTCTGACGTCAAGCCTGTGACCATCGAAGTCGTCGCGCTGGACTGGAAGTGGCTGTTCATCTACCCGGAACAAGGCATTGCCACGGTCAACAAGATCGTGTTCCCGGCGCACACGCCAATCAACTTCAAGATCACCTCCGACGCCGTGATGAACTCGTTCTTCATCCCGGGCCTGGGCGGCCAGATCTACGCGATGGCGGGCATGCAGACCAAGCTGCACCTGATCGCTGACCGCAACGCTGAAATGGACGGTATCTCCGCCAACTACAGCGGTGCCGGTTTCACCGGTATGAAATTCAAGGCTATCTCCACCACTCAGGAAGATTTCGACGCCTGGGTAAGTGAAGTCAAGAAGTCGCCTAAACAGCTTGATCAGGCTGAATACGCGGCCCTGGCCAAACCGAGCCAGAACAACCCAGTCGAACTCTACTCGTCGGTCACGCCGAACCAGTTCCAGATCATCGTCGACAAGTACGAAGGTATGAAGCCGGGCAAGCCGCTGAAGCACGAGAAGAAAGAGAAAGAAGTGGCGGCCACGGATATTGACGCGGGTTCGCATTCAGCTGCCGGGGCAGAGGAGTAAACGATGTTTGGTAAATTAAGTTGGGAAGCAGTCCCATTCCACGAGCCGATCGTGATGGTGACCATCGCCATGATCGCCCTCGGTGGTCTGGCGCTGTTCGCTGCGATCACTTACTTCAAGAAGTGGACGTACCTGTGGACCGAGTGGCTGACTTCGGTCGACCACAAGAAAATCGGCGTGATGTACATCATCGTCGCCATGGTCATGCTGCTGCGCGGCTTTGCCGACGCGATCATGATGCGTACCCAGCTGGCCATGGCCACCGAGGGTTCGCCTGGCTACCTGCCACCTGAACACTATGACCAGATCTTCACCGCTCACGGTGTGATCATGATCATCTTCATGGCGATGCCATTCTTCACCGGCCTGATGAACCTTGCAGTGCCGCTGCAGATCGGCGCGCGTGACGTTGCGTTCCCGTTCCTGAACTCCCTGAGCTTCTGGCTGCTGGTGTCCGGCGTTGTGCTGATCAACCTGTCCCTGGGCGTCGGCGAGTTCGCCAAGACCGGTTGGGTTGCGTATCCGCCACTGTCGGGTCTGCAATACAGTCCTGGCGTGGGTATGGATTACTACATCTGGGCGCTACAGCTATCCGGATTGGGTACGACGTTAACCGGGGTCAACTTCCTCGCGACCGTACTGAAAATGCGTACCCCTGGCATGAAACTGATGGACATGCCGATCTTCACCTGGACCTGCACCTGGGCAAACGTTCTGATCGTGGCTTCGTTCCCGATCCTGACCGCTACCCTGGCACTGCTGACCCTTGACCGTTACATGGATTTCCACATTTTCACCAATGAACTTGGTGGCAATCCAATGATGTACGTCAACCTGTTCTGGGCCTGGGGCCACCCTGAGGTTTACATCCTGATCCTGCCGGCATTCGGCATCTTCTCGGAAGTGATCTCGGCGTTCACCGGCAAGAAACTGTTCGGCCACCACTCGATGATCTACGCCTCGGGCGCGATCTCGGTACTGGGCTTCATGGTCTGGCTGCACCACTTCTTCACCATGGGTTCGGGTGCGAGCGTCAACGCCTTCTTCGGTCTGGCAACGATGCTGATTTCCATCCCGACGGGTGTGAAGCTGTTCAACTGGCTGTTCACCATCTACCAGGGTCGTCTGCGCTTCACCAGCCAGGTAATGTGGACACTGGGCTTCATGGTGACCTTCGCCATCGGCGGCATGACCGGCGTACTGCTGGCCATCCCGGGTGCTGACTTCGTGCTGCACAACAGCCTGTTCGTGATCGCGCACTTCCACAACGTGATCATCGGCGGTGCGGTATTCGGTTACATCGCTGGCTTCGCGTTCTACTTCCCGAAAGCGTTCGGCTTCAAGCTGCACGAAGGCTGGGGTAAAGCAGCGTTCTGGTTCTGGATCTCGGGCTTCTTCGTCGCGTTCATGCCGCTCTATGCACTGGGCTTCATGGGCATGACCCGTCGTCTGAACGCCACCACCAACCCTGAGTGGGTACCGTACCTGTACGTTGCCATGTTCGGTGCGGTGATGATTGCTGTGGGTATCGCCTGCCAACTGATCCAGCTGTACGTCAGTGTGCGCGACCGCAACAAGCCAGAGAACGTTTGCGATCACGGTGACCCGTGGAATGCACACACCCTGGAATGGTCGACCTCGTCGCCACCACCGTTCTACAACTTCGCTGTGCTGCCTAAGGCTGACTGCATCGACCCGTTCACCGAAGCCAAGGAAAACGGTACTGCGTACCAGCGTCCGGCCAAGTACGAGCCGATCCACATGCCGAACAACACCGCCACTGGCGTGGTGATGGGCGCGCTGTTGACCGTCTTCGGTTTCGCGATGATCTGGCACATCTGGTGGCTGGCGATCGCGAGCCTGGTGGGCACCGTCGTGTACTTCGTGATCCACGCTGCACGTGACGACCAGGGCTATATGGTTCCGGTTGAAACGATCGAGCGTATCGAAGCCGAGCAGCACAAGCGTCTGGTCGCGGCAGGGAAAATCCCGGCCAATGCCACCCGTGTTGAAACCTCGTTGGAACAGGCTTAAACCATGTCGAACTTAGTGACCAATGTTGGACACGCCCATGGTGACCATGGGCACGATGACCATCACCACGACTCGGGCGAGATGACCGTATACGGTTTCTGGCTCTACCTGATGACCGACTGCATTCTGTTTGCGTCGATCTTCGCAGTGTACGCAGTACTGGTAAACAACGTTGCCGGTGGCCCGTCGGGCCACGAGATCTTCGAACTGCCATACGTGCTGGGCGAAACCGCTTTGCTGTTGTTCAGTTCGATCACCTACGGCTTCGCCATGCTGGCGTTGTACAAGGGCAAGAAGCAGGCGGTCCTGGGCTGGTTGTTCATGACCTTCCTGCTCGGCGCGGGCTTCATCGCCATGGAGATCAACGAGTTCCACCTGCTGATCTCCGAGGGCTTCGGTCCTAGCCGTTCGGGCTTCCTGTCGGCGTTCTTCACCCTGGTCGGTACCCACGGTCTGCACGTTTCGGCCGGTCTGATCTGGATGGGCATCATGATGTATCAGGTCAACAAGCATGGCCTGACGTCGACCAACAAGACCCGTCTGAGCTGCCTGAGCCTGTTCTGGCACTTCCTGGACGTGGTCTGGATTTGCGTCTTCACCGTTGTTTACCTGATGGGGACTCTGTAATGGCTAATGCACACTCCCATGACAGCCACGATGCTGGCCACGGCAGCGTCAAGTCGTACGCCATCGGCTTCATCCTGTCGGTAATCCTGACCGTCATTCCGTTCGGTCTGGTGATGTACCCGACCCTGCCGAAGTCGACGACGCTGGCAATCGTTCTACTGTTCGCAGTGATCCAGGTGATCGTTCACCTGTATTACTTCCTGCACCTGGACCGTTCCATTGCACAGCGTAACAACGTGATCGCGTTCGTCTTCACGGCGATTGTGATCGTGCTGCTGGTTGGCCTGTCGCTGTGGATCATGTTCAGCATCCACACGTACATGATGGCGAAGTGAGGTAGACCCGATGTCGCTCAAGCACTTTATCCAAATCACCAAACCGGGGATCATTTTCGGTAACGTGCTTTCTGTGGCAGGCGGGTTCTTCCTGGCCTCGAAAGGGCATGTCGATCTGGCGGTGTTTCTGGCCGCCATGATCGGTACTTCCCTGGTCGTGGCCTCCGGTTGCGTGTTCAACAACTGCATCGACCGCGACATCGACCTGAAGATGGAACGCACCAAGAACCGTGTGCTGGTCCAGGGCCTCATCTCCCTGAAACTGGCCCTGGTTTACGCGACCATTCTGGGTGTTCTCGGCGTTGCCTTGTTGTACAAGGTGGCCAACCCGTTGGCTGCCTTGTTCGCAGTAATCGGCTTCATCATCTACGTCGGCTTCTACAGCCTGTACCTCAAGCGCAAGTCGGTTCACGGCACGCTGGTGGGCAGTCTGTCGGGCGCCATGCCGCCAGTGATCGGTTACGTTGCCGTGACCAACAGCTTCGACATGGCCGCACTGACCCTGCTGGTGATGTTCAGCCTGTGGCAGATGCCGCATTCCTACGCCATCGCGATTTTCCGTTTCAATGATTACCTGGCCGCATCGATTCCGGTGCTGCCAGTGAAACGCGGCATCCAAGTGGCGAAGAAGCACATCCTGCTCTACATCCTGGCGTTCCTCGTGGCGACCTTGATGCTGACCTTCAGCGGCTACGCCGGCATGAGCTACCTCGCCGTCGCCGCCGCCATGGGCATGTACTGGCTGTACATGGCCTGGACCGGCTACAAGGCAGTTGATGACACCGTCTGGGCACGCAAGCTGTTCGTGTTCTCGATCTTCACCATCACTGCGTTGAGCGTCATGATGTCCCTGGACTTCAAGGTGCCGACAGAGCTGTTGCTGACGTACGCGCCGTAAGGTTTGCAAGCTTCAGGAAAAACCCCGCACGTTGAGAGATGTGCGGGGTTTTTTGTTTATTCGAGCAGCGATTTGTTGATAGGCTGTCTATAGTCAAGCTGCTTATAGTTTGGCTATGCGAACAATCTTTTTTGAAACAACGATATTTACCAAAAGCGTTGGCCGCTATCTGACGGACGACGAATATCGAACATTGCAGAACTACCTTCAGAGCAATCCGCTTGCGGGCGATGTAATGCCTCGAACGGGTGGCTTCCGTAAGCTGCGCTGGGCTGATTCTCGCCGTAGCAAGGGAAGACGGGGCGGCTTGCGGGTTCTCTACTATTGGCTTATGAATGATGGTCAGTTCTGGATGTTCGCCATTTACGACAAAGATGAGCTTGAGAAGCTGACTGCCGAGCAAGAGAGGGCACTCAGGACAGCCATTGATAAAGAGTTGAAAAAACGAGGTACCCCATGAAAAAACGCGACCTGTTTGCAGAGTTAATGCAGGGCGTTGATGAGATGGCGGCTCAACGCGAGGGCAAGATCACACTGCGCAATACAGTGCTTGAGGACAAGCCTGTACCTGAAGTGGGCGCACAGGAAATTGTTGCTCTTCGAGAAAAACTGCATATGTCTCAAGCTGTTTTTGCCAGTCGAATCAGGACAAGTCCAAACACCCTTCGAAATTGGGAGCAGGAAAAGTCGAAGCCCAATGCTCAAGCAGCCTTATTGATACGACTGGTTGAAAAATTTCCAGATATGGTTGAGCGCTTGAACACTGTTTGAGCGCCGCTGAAGACCAGCTTGTGGTCCGGGGCATCCGAAAGGTTTAGGGCCTATTGTTCCATCTACGCTGGTTGCACAACTTAGGCAAACGCCATAGATTTGGATCCAACCCCGACAGTAGTAGCTCCAAGCCATCCTTCGGTGCTCGACTGTCCTAACCCGTGCATTGATCAAAAGGCTGGGCGCAATGACCGAACGGATGACCTGCGATGAGCGCTTTATCGCCCTGGCCGAAGAACTCAACTATGACATCTATGGCGAGAACACCGCCGGTGGCAATTACGCGCCGCTGATCCGTCATCACGACGAGCTCTACATCAGCGGCATGGTGCCGCGGGTCAATGGCAAGATCCTCTATCCCGGTCGCGTGGGGCTGGAATTGAACCTCAAGGATGCGCAAGCCGCCGCAAGCATCAGCGCCATGCGTTGCCTGGCGCTGATCGTCGATGCGGTGGGTTCACTGGACAAGATTCGTGCGTTGTTGCGGGTCACGGTGTATGTGAAGTCGACTGCTGACTTTGTGGACCTGAGCGAAGTGGCCAACGGCGCTTCGGATGTGTTCAGCCATGTGCTGGGCGATGCCGGACGGCATACGCGCACGACCATCGGCGTGTATCAGTTGCCGAAGAATGCGGCGATTGAAGTGGACATGATTGCGGCGTTGCATCCGTCGGCTTGAGGGGGGTAGCGGTTTGCCCTCACCCTAACCCTCTCCCGGAGGGAGAGGGGACTGACTGAGGTGCTTTCAAGATATACGCCGACCTGAAATACCGAGCCGAACTCAGGTTTGGTAATCACACAAGTCGGCTCCCTCTCCCTCGGGAGAGGGGACTGACTGAGGGGCTTTCAAGATATACGCCGACCTGAAATACCGAGCCGAACTCAGGTTTGAAAATTACACAAGTCGGCTCCCTCTCCCTCGGGAGAGGGGACTGACTGAGGGGCTTTCAAGATATACGCCGACCTGAAATACCGAGCCGAACTCAGGTTTGAAAATTACACAAGTCGGCTCCCTCTCCCTCGGGAGAGGGCTGGGGTGAGGGGCGACGATTTTCGCCTCCTCACGAATCACAAGCCGGACAACAAAAAGCCCCGCCTGAATCTCAGTGCGGGGCTTTTTCGTACAGCGGCTGCGCTATTACTGCGCCGCGATACTGTAACCATCAAACGCCGTCTGCTGCTGCAGCGCGGTGATGATGTTCTTGCGGTTCACCGCCTGTTCGGTACCGGCGTTATCGACGAAGGTTTCGCTTTCCAGCTCGGCTTCATCGCCTTCACCCACGAAAGTGAAACCGAGGAATTCCAGTGCCTCACGATCTACGTTCAGACGCGAACGCGGGGTGCGCATTGGCAGGGTCACGCTGGCGCCGTCCTTGCTGATGGTGAAGATTTCCACTTCTTTCTTCTTCGCAGCTTTGCTCTTGCCGCCGCTCGGATTGCTGATCGCCTGATGGGTCTGATTCAGCACCTTCAGCGCCAGGCCATAGACGATTTCCTGAAATGCCGGATCGTCCTTGAAGCTGGACAGAATGCGTCCGATCGAGAACTTGCTGCTCAGGTCTTCCAGCGCGGCAATATCGGCTGCCTCGGCGTCTTTCAGGCGCTTGAGTTCGCCCATCAGCTCGTACGCCTTGTCGTCATCAAAACTGTCATGCGCCTGACGGATCGCCGCACGCAATTCACGGATCTGGTCGCTCTCGCGGGTCGACTGGAACGCGTCCAGGACCATCTCGCTGATGATTTTGGCTTGAGGCAGGTGTTGTGAAAGATTGATGGAGTTTTCGTATTCCGCTTTGGACGACTGGGTGACTACGGATTCAGCGGTGTTGAAATCGGACATTGAAATTTCACTACTTTTTAACTTGAGTTGAGGCGAGAAAGCACGAGGTCTTTTTCAGGCCGACTAATTTAGGGGAGCGGGGCGGCGTTGTCACGGAGCAACGGTCTGGTGGTCGGGATTTTTCTAAAGCGCGCTATTTGCGGCGCGGACGTTCCATGGCAATCGCGGACGTCTCGAAGCCCACGCTGGCAAAGAAAGCTTCAGCGCCCTCGCGTCCAGCGCGTAGCACCCAAGTAATATCGGGGTTATCGCCCATGACATGCTCCACCAGTGCGCGGCCGATTCCCATGCGCCGATGCTGGTCATCGACCACCACCATCGACAGATAGCCATTAGAAACCTCATCAGTGATCGCTCGAGCGAAACCGACGATTTGCTCGCCTAAGAGCGCAACAGCTGCACGCTGCGAATTGTGAATCAAGCGAGCAAAAGATTCGGCATCGCTAATGCGATGGCCCCAGCCATGCTGGCTGAGAAACAGCCTTGCTGATTCTGTTTCGCTGGGATGCAATTCACGCACGGTAAGGCTGTCGTTCATGGGATGTTCAAGTCCTTATCAATTTCCATCGTGAATGATTACGGCCTGCCGACGTCAGGTTTCCCCCACGTACGCATCGCAAACTCGACAAACCGTCTCAGCTTCGGCAGTCGATAGCGATCCTGCGCATACAGCAGATGCATCGGCCTGCTCGGCGGTTGGTAGTCCGTCATTACCCTGACCAGTTTGCCGTCGCGCAGATCCTGCTCCACCAGCGCGTCGGGCAGCATCATGATGCCCATGCCATTACGCGCCGCCTGATGCAAACCGGCGGAGCTGTTGATCAGCATCGGCCCGCTGACGTCGACTAGGACTTCACCTTCCGGGCCACTGAGACGCCAGCGTTTTTCCACCGATTGCCAGTCATCCCCAGCCGGATAGGCGAAGGACAGGCAATCGTGTTGCTGCAAATCCTGTGGCGTATGCGGCATGCCGCGCCGCGCGATGTATTGCGGGGAGGCGCAGACGGTCAGGGTGTAGTCGATCAAGGGCCGGGCGATCAGGTTGGACTGGTCGAAATTGCCTAAACGGAAGGCAACATCGAGGCCGTTTTCCAGCAGATCCGGGCGGCTGTTGGTCAGCACCACGTCGAGTTTCACTTGCGGATACAGCAAGGAATATTCGCTCAGGGCCGGGGTCAGTCGTTCGACGCCGAAGGTCAGCGGCGCGGTGATACGCAGCAAACCGCGCGGCTCGTCCGACGCTTGTTCGGCAAGGCGTTCGGAGTCGGCCACCAGGCCAAGCACTTCCAGGCAGCGTTGATAATAGACGCTGCCGAATTCGGTCAGGCGCTGGCGGCGCGTGGTGCGTTGCAGCAGTTGCACGCCGAGCCGTTGCTCCAGCGCGCGCAGATGATTGCCCACCATCGTCGTCGACATTTCGCACTTCGCCGCGGCGGCCGTCATGCTCCCGGTTTCGACCACTTTGACGTAGACGCTCATCGACTGAAACAAATCCATTATCAAGCTCGGCTTTTAAATGATTGAAGTTTTTCCGGGTTTATCCAGCTCAGGTGGCTAACCATACTGCAAAAACACCGACCTGCAATGGAGTTTCACGTCATGACCGCCGCCCTGATGAACACCTACCAACCACTGGCCCTGAGTTTCACCAAGGGCCTGGGCACGCGCCTGTGGGATCAGGCGGGGCGCGAATATCTGGACGCTGTTGCCGGTGTGGCAGTGACCAACGTCGGCCACTCGCATCCGCGCATCGTCGCGGCGATCAGCGAGCAAGCGGGGCTGCTGCTGCACACCTCAAACCTGTACAGCATCGACTGGCAGCAACAACTGGCCAAACGGCTGACGGTGTTGTCGGGCATGCAGCGCGCGTTCTTCAACAACTCCGGCGCCGAAGCGAACGAAACGGCGCTGAAACTGGCGCGTCTGTACGGCTGGCGCAAAGGCATCGAGGAGCCGCTGGTGGTGGTCATGGCCAACGCGTTTCATGGCCGCACCCTCGGCACGCTGTCCGCCAGCGATGGCCCGGCGGTGCGGCTTGGCTTCAACGAACTGCCGGGGGACTTCGTCAAAGTGCCGTTCGGCGATCTCGCCGCGCTGGAGCAAATACAGCGCAAACACGGCGCGCGCATCGTGGCGATTCTGGTCGAGCCGATTCAGGGCGAAAGCGGCGTACAAGTCGCACCGCCGGGTTATCTCAAGGCCCTGCGCGACCTGTGCAATCGCCACGCGTGGCTGCTGATGCTCGATGAAATCCAGACCGGCATCGGCCGCACCGGGCAGTGGTTCGCCTTTCAGCACGAAGGCATCGTGCCCGATGTCATGACCCTGGCCAAAGGCTTGGGCAATGGCGTGCCGATCGGCGCCTGCCTGGCCCGGGGCCGCGCGGCCGACCTGTTCACCCCGGGCAGCCATGGCAGCACTTTCGGTGGCAATCCGCTGGCCTGCCGGGTCGGCTGCACGGTGCTGGACATCATCGAAGAACAAGGCCTGCTGGCGAATGCGCGGGTGCAGGGCGCACGGTTACTGGAACGCCTGCGCGCCGACCTTGCAGACAACCCGAACGTGCTGGCAATCCGGGGGCAGGGCCTCATGATCGGTATCGAACTGAAACAACCGGTGCGCGACCTGACGCTGATCGCTGCGCGGGATCACGGCTTGTTGATCAACGTGACTCGTGGCAAGACCATCAGGTTGCTACCGCCGCTGACGATTGATGAGCGCGAGGTGGGGATGATTGTCAGAGGGGTTGGGCGGGCTCTGGCCGCACATTGATTGGTCTGCGCAAAACCCTGTGGGAGCGAGCCTGCTCGCGAAAGCGGTCGACTATTCACAGTAGGTGTCGACTGAAATTGCGCCTTCGCGAGCAGGCTCGCTCCCACAGATCAGCGCATGGCTTTAGTCCGGCGCATTTGCAAACTCCGGCGCCAGCATCCTCGTCTTCTCCGCCCCATTCGAGTTGTGCTGAACAATCTCGCTCGGCTGCCCCTGTTCATTGAAAAACACCTGTCCGATCCCCGCCGAATTCCACAACCGTTCCCCGGCCTCGGCATGTTCCGGCGTATACGGGACGATGCGCATCAGGCGGCGTTTGGTGAACCAGTTCAACGGTGAGCGTGGTGAGTAGAGCCAGCGGTTGAAGCGGTCGAACCATTCCAGCAGGGTCGGTGGGAATTCGTTCTTGATGCCGCTGCTGGTGATCTGCCAGATCCGTGGGCCGGCCTTGCGGTGGCGGATCAGGACTTCGTAGACGAAGGAATAATGCACATCGCCGGACAGCACCACGTAGTTTCCGGGTGTGCGCGAGTGTCGGAAAATGTTCAGGATCACCTGCGCCGCGCCGCGATGGGCCATCCAGTTTTCCGCGTCGACCAGCAGCGGATAACCGCACCAGCTGAACACTTTCTGCACGGTTTCAATCAGCTTCACGCCAAAGATCGGCGCCGGCGACACGATGATTGCCGAAGGGTGATCGAGCAGTTCCTGTTGCAGTTCGCTCAAGGCTTCCCAGTCGAGCAGGCCCGACGGTTGCTTGAGCGCCATCTCGCTGCGCCAGCGCCGGGTGCGCGTATCTATCACCACCAGTGCCGGACTGCTCGGCAACACAAAATGCCACTGCTGAAAACGCAGCAACTGATCAATCAGATCGTCCTGCACCGGCATGTCCAGATAGCCGTCGTCACCGCTGGCGCTCAGTTGCGCGGTCTGCTCCAGCACGTCCTTGAAGGCATCAGGATTGTTGCCCCAGCCCTGACACAACAGATAAGCAATCAGCGCGTTGCCGATGATGCGTTTGGAGAACGGATGGCCGTAGGCGGTTTCCTCCCATTGCGCGGAGAGATTCCAGTCATCGGTGATGTCGTGATCATCGAAAATCATCAGGCTCGGCAGATGCGCCAGTGCCCGCGCGACATTGCCCAGGCCCGCCTTGAAGGCATCGATGCGCGTCTGCTCGAGGTTGTAGCGCTTGCGGCGTTCCGGCGTCAGCGTCGGCGCGCTCGGATTGATCAGCGACCACGGCGTCGGCGACCACACCAGCATGTACATGGCCATGACTTCGGCGAACGTCACGAGGTGATTGTCGGCACTGCTGCTGGTGAAAATCGGCTTACGCGCGCCACCGAAAAATCGCTCGCGCAAGGTCTCGTTGCTCTCTAGCGCCGGTAACAAATCCGCACGGTGGTAGTAGCTGGCCGGGTGTTGGTAGAGCTTGGCGCTGTCGCTGACCACGGCACCGTCAAGGTGCTCATCGAACAGACCCAGACGCTCGATCAAGGCATGAATCGCCCGCAGCATCGGCCCGGCAACATCGTCGGCATAGACCTGATCACCACTCATCATCAGCAGCGCCGGACGGTGTTGCGCATCGGCTTCGTCGGCCAGCAATTGATCGACGCAGAGCAAACCGTCGGTTGCCGGATGATGCGGCTTGCGGCAGGAGCCGTGGAGCAATTGGTCGATCCGCGAACGCACTACGAGGTTCGCGCAGCTGGCACCAGGGTAAAGCAGATGAGGCGCCCACTCAGCCATACCGATGGCGTCGTCGATCAGCAGGTCGTAAGCGATAAACGTGTCGCAGGGCAGGGCGCTTTCAAGTTGAACGTCTATCAGATGCACGAACGCATGACGGCCTACGGCAATGACCGTGCATTTCTCTGAGTCGAGCGGAATATCTCCTACACCTTGCAGGCGCAAGGTCAGCGTCAGTTCACGCGAGCCCACCAGCCACAGCACCACGCGCGTCGGCTCCAGCCGCCGCAGCAGCGGGCCGGCTAGTACAGGAGGCAGCGAGGTGAGGTCATCAGGTGTTGAAAACATCGAGGGCAAGGTTCAAGGCGCACAGGCCGGCGATGATAGCGCAGCCGGCGCCTTGATCCCTTAAATGAGTCTTAAGAGTCGGCTTTTTGCAGTTTCAGCGCCAGCAAACGCCATTCCCCAGCCGTCGCATCAACCCGTGGCAATTCCTGCACGGAGCAATCGAAACGGTAGGTGACATCGTCGCCATTCATGTTGCGCGCAGTTACGCTGTTGCTGAAGCTGTAGACCTGATCCTTGTAGCGATGACTGACCAGCGCTTTGCTGTCAGCAAAACGCGCCGAAGCGGGATAACGCAGGGTGCTGGTGACAAACGGGCTGCACATGACATACGCGATCATCGACTTGTCGGCCTGTGCGTCGCCGCGCAACTTCTTGTTCAGCGCGGCCAGGGCCATGCGACCCTCGTAGTCGCTTTGATTCAGCACCGTCTGTACCGCCATTGATTTCGGTGCCCGGCTGACGTTATTCGGCAACAGTGCGGAGTCCGGGGGGGAAGGCTTGTCATCCGCTTCGATGGCAGCAAAAACCGGCGCATCTTTCAGTTCGGTGGCGGGCGTGACTGCCTCGGCTTCAGGCAGTACAGAGGTCGACTCGACGACTGGCGTGTTTTGCGCCTGCGCCTCGTGATCGAACGACGAAGGAAACAGCGAAAAGGTGATCGACAACATCACCAGCCCGACAATGAACCCACCCGCCGCGCCAACGATGTTGCCGTAGAAAATGTTCCAGCTGCCGCGGTTCTTCACCACCCAGCGCCACATGAAACCCCAGACAGCGACGAACGCCAGAAAACGCAAAAACTCCATTTGATCCTTTCCTTACCTTTCAACAATCCAAGCGCGGCGCGAGACGATCAGCGAGCACCGACGATGCGCGGCAAGATAGCAAAATAGACGCGCCGTCCGGCTACGGTTGCGGAAAATAATTCGCCGCCAGAAAAATCAACGTGACCATGCCGGCGGCAACGCCACAGGCGCCCGCGAGCAGTTGACGTGCAACCGGATGCGCCGGCTGTCGACGCTTGGCGATCCACAACCACACACCCGCCAGAACGCCCGCGCTGGTCATGAACACCACCAGGCTGTTATGCAGTCCCGGCGCTGCCATGGTGGTGCCGAACAGCCCGTCATAAAGCAGTGTGAAGACAATGCCCGCTACCACAGCGCTGCCCGCTCCGGCGAGGTTTGCCAACCATAGATTCCAGTGCCCGCGCTGGCGCACCACCCAGAACCACATTGCCGCCATGACCACTAAACACAACACAGCATCCATCGGATTTCTTTCCTTGCCACGAGACAGAGGCGACAACTTGGTCGCCTGTTGAGAGTGGACGGAACGATAGCAAAATAGTAGCGTCGCGCCATGCCTTCTCTGTAATGGACTACCCATGTTTTCCACAACCCGTTTGCTGCAACTGCTCGGCGCTCTCACCCTTGCCGTCTCCATTACCCCAGCCTTCTGCTTCGCGAAAGAACACCCGCAAGCCAGCTGGGATTACTACCTCGCCAATTGCCAGCGCATGCAGGAGACAATCGCCGACGTCCAGAGCGGTCGCGTCTCCGCTGCCTATGCACTAACGTCCGGCCTGCAAGACAGCCTCGCCTCCATGAACGAGCGCCGCCTTAACCTGCTACCGCAACACCTCGACTCCAGCGAGTATGCCCACTGCGAAAACGTCGCGGCCCACGCCGAGGCAACCCTGGCCCAAGGCAAAGCCGAGTTCGCCGCGCAAATGCAACGCGGTGTGGAGGAGGGCAGAATTGCACACCAGAACTCCCCCGCCTACCAACGCGCCCGTTCCCTCGGCTACAGCGACGTCGGCGATATCTCCTTCCTGAAACTGCACGAAGACACCGACGGCGAAGCCCGCCTGAAAACCATGCTCATCACCGTCGACGAAATCTGCGGCCAATACTTCCGCGCCACGCAATACGTGAAGCCGTATGTGATCTATACCGTGCGACCATCGGATGGCGGCTGTGGCGAAGTGAAGCGTGTTGCGATAGTTGGCGGCGGGCAGCCAGAGAAGGGCGACTACATTGATCCCAATGGCGAATTTCAATACATGGGCTGGAAAAAACTGGTGGGCGCTGACGGCTTCCCAACAGATATTCGAGTGCTTAAAGCACGTCGCTGATCAGGAGAGATACCGGCATGGCTGTAGCGCGGCACTCAAAGAATGTCGCGCAGATACCCCTTCAGTGCGAGCAGCGGCTGACCCAGCTGCTCCACCGACCGCGCCTGAGCCAACTCCGCCGACAACTTGCGCAACTCCCGCCCCAAGGGCTTCTCGACCCCACCCAAGGCATCCAGCGCCAGGTTCAGGCATGCGTTCATCTTGAACTGAATGGTCTCGACATCGCCGCGTTTCACCAGTAACTCGAAAACGTCTTTCTGATAATCGCCCATGACCATGTCATCGCGCAGGATCGGGCTCAGGCCCTCTTCTTCGTAGGCGAGTTTGAGGGAGAAAAGGGCGACGGTTTCCAGTGAGGTTTCCATGGGATGTCTGTCAGTGAAGTGGAGGGCTTGAAACCAATGCGCGAAGTACCGGCGGAGTTTGTCGTGCGGGCGTGATTATACGGGCGGTGATCGCATGCAAGGCAACCAGCAATCGGACATCTGAAACCTACAAGCTCGCGCAGCATTGACATCCACTTTGATACGACGCTTTGATTACAAAAACTGAACATCAGCGGAGTGACCATCATGGAATACGACATGAAACTGATCGACGACGCCGTCCTTGCTCTCCTGGCTGCCTATAGCTCCGACGCCGGCAATGCGTGGAAGGGCTATGACTTCGAGATCATGAACCGCTTGCACGAACAGGGTTTGATCAGTAATCCGGTTAACAGGAACAAGTCGATATGGTTGACGGAGGAAGGGATGGAGCGGGGGCGGGAGATTGCTGGGCGGATGTTTGCAGTCAAGGAGTAGGGAGGAGCCGCGTCCCATTCTGAAACCTGAGTTGACGGCAAGGTAGAAAACGCCAGCGAAGTACCAACCGCGTTAACCGAAGCAACAGGTAGCGCGGTCTGGTGATCGAGCACTTTTTTGAATGATCGGATGCGGCCGTCCAGGCTGAATTTCGTGATAGGTTTACCTCTCGAAAAGGATTTTTTTGACAGGAGTCATTCATGGCTAACCCAGCCGCTCGTAAAAGCGATCCCTCCAGCTGTCTGTTCCAGGGCACGGAACGAACCCCATCGCGATAGGTTCGCCTGACGTTTTCTTCGATGGTTTGCCCGCAGCTCGCCAAGGTGATGCATGTACCTGCGGCAGTGCGCTCTCTTCGGGGCTTTCCTCGACAGTTTTCATAAATGGCAAAAATGCTGCCACGATCAATACTGGCGGCACGCACGGCAGCATCGTGATAGGTGGGTCAAGCACAATCATCATTGGCGATACGCACACCCCTTGCGACTTTACTCCACCGGAACCTCTGATCGGACAAGCCAGATGGATTGGCTTCAGAATTCCTGCCGAGGAAAGTTATGAGGGACTTTCCTGTATCGCCCACTTTGATAATGGTTCATCACTGCCGGGCGTCTTCAACAAGGACAATGCGGTCAAATTCGCCAATCCATCGGGCAAGACGTGCTTGATGCTCAAATTCGAGGAAGAACAGCCTGCAGAAGGCTCGTCTCTTACTGAAAGCCTTTTGAGCAAAATATTGGGATAAGGACCGTCCTATGACCGAACCGTACATTGTGACAGGCAGCTACGTAGTCCAGCGCGAGCACGCCCTTCAGGACTCGCCACTCGACAGGGCGCTAGAGCTGATGGAGGGCAGTGCGCTGAGATTTTCACTGGATGCCATCTCTGATGAAAAGATCAGGGCGAGCTATACCAAGAATATCAAGCGTATGTCTCAACAAGTTAGAGACGACGTGAAAGCGGGAAGAATTACGGCGCAAGAAGGTGTGAAGTTTAGTCATGAGATGCGTAACAAAATCATGATGGAGCATCGTAAATTCACGTCAGCGCAAGGATTGGCGATCGCTCAGAGGAAAAAGAAAGACGGGAAAGGACTGAAAACACTATTGGATATCTACTCTGAAAACTTGTTTCAGAAGGGGTATGACAGTCTTTCGGATGTAGAGAAGAACAAAGTTCACTACGCCATCCTGGAATCCTCCGGTCGTGATAATGCGAGGTTCACGGCCGGCACCAAAAAAATGCTGGTCTTGGGCAAGCTTGGTGTTCTCGTGACGGCGGCTTTGGCAACCTATCAAATTCTGAATGCTGACAACAAACCCAAAGAAGCTGCTCGCCAAGGCATCATTGTTGGTTCCGGGGCGGTCGGCGGTGTTCTCGCGGGGATGGGCGTTAGCGCACTCTGCGGCCCAGGCGCTCCTATTTGTGCGATAGCAGTTGTCTTGGCAGGAACAATCGCCGGCGGTGTTGCAGGCGAAGCAGTGGCAAGTTCATTGGACGAAGAGTTAGAGGAGCTCACACATTGGGACATCTTCTGACCGAGCCACAACTGACAAAAGTTAGAGCCGCTCTTTCCGAGCCATTCAATGATTTTCCCGTGGAATATGATTATTTGGCGAATAAGGTGAGAGGTGTCGACCCTGAAATTCTTTACTCAATTCTTTATTCAGAGGTCGCGCCGGTGTGCTTTACCAATCTCGTTGCACCTGTGCCTCCGATATGGACGGGTTTCGACCCCGACATACTGAGAGAGTCGATTGAGGAAAGGCTGGAAGCTAGAGAGCGTAACTGGTTTCGTCGCCAGTTCGACAAAGTGCTGGTTCGTTGGTTGAAGTACAACTACGCGTACATCTGGGAGGAAATCGAAAGTAGGCTTTGAGCTCGAACTAGCCGGGATCAGGCGATTATGACAGGGCGTTTGGCAAAACCTGCGGCACGTAACCGATCCGGCCAGTTCCCCAGCGTCAGGACATGGAGTCAGAGCAATTACTGCAGGTTTGATTGAGGTTTTTTGATGGGCTTGTTGCCCTAGACGGTTGGGCATTAGGCTAGCCGGTGGCGCGTTGGCCCCGGCGCCGCAAGAGTGAAAAGCTGGTTGCCCTGATTGTTTTGGAAAAAAGACAAAAACAACCCTCCACTTTCCTCCAGACGAAAAAAAAGCCCTGCTTTCGCAAGACCTTTTTCTCTGTGTTGGTGCCCCGAGGGAGACTCGAACTCCCACTCCTTTCGAAAACGGATTTTGAATCCGCCGCGTCTACCAATTCCGCCATCAGGGCTCAATGGCGGCGAAGTATAGAGAGGTGATTACCGTTGGTCAATCACGTTTCATGGTCAATTTTTGATATTTCCGCTAGACTTTCCGGCCCTGCTAGACGAACCCCATCATGCGCGTTGCTGACTTTACTTTCGAGCTTCCTGATTCGCTGATCGCCCGCCATCCGTTGGCCGAGCGTCGCGGTAGTCGCCTGCTGACCCTTGATGGGCCGAGCGGCGCCCTGGCACACCGTCAATTCACTGATTTGCTTGAGCATTTGCGCCCGGGCGATTTGATGGTGTTCAACAATACCCGGGTGATTCCGGCGCGGCTGTTCGGGCAGAAAGCGTCCGGCGGCAAGCTGGAAATTCTCATCGAGCGCGTGCTCGATGCGCACCGCGTGCTGGCCCATGTGCGCTCCAGCAAGTCGCCGAAACCGGGTTCGAAGATCCTTATCGACGGCGGTGGCGAAGCCGAGATGCTCGCGCGTCATGATGCGTTGTTCGAGCTGGGTTTTGCCGAGGAAGTCTTGCCGTTGCTTGACCGCGTCGGGCACATGCCGTTGCCTCCTTATATAGACCGCCCGGATGAAGGCTCGGATCGCGAGCGTTATCAGACCGTGTATGCCCAGCGTCTGGGTGCGGTGGCGGCGCCGACGGCGGGGCTGCATTTCGATGAGCCGCTGATGCAGGCGATTGCTGCCAAGGGCGTCGAGACTGCGTTCGTGACGTTGCACGTCGGCGCGGGGACGTTTCAGCCGGTGCGTGTCGAGAAGATCGAAGATCACCACATGCACAGCGAGTGGCTGGAAGTCGGCCAGGATGTGGTCGATGCGGTCGCTGCGTGCCGTGCGCGGGGCGGTCGGGTGATTGCGGTCGGCACCACCAGCGTGCGTTCGCTGGAAAGTGCGGCGCGCGATGGTGTGCTCAAGCCGTTCAGTGGCGACACCGACATCTTTATCTATCCGGGCCGGCCGTTTCATGTGGTCGATGCCCTTGTGACCAATTTCCATTTGCCGGAATCCACGCTGTTGATGCTGGTTTCGGCGTTTGCCGGTTATCCCGAAACCATGGCCGCCTACAAGGCCGCCGTGGAAAACGGCTACCGCTTTTTCAGTTACGGGGATGCGATGTTCATCACCCGCAATCCCGCTCCAACTGCCCCTGAACAGACAGGCCCAGAGGAAACAGAATGAGTCGCGAATGTCGAATGTCCTTTGAGCTGCTGGCCACCGATGGCAAGGCTCGTCGTGGTCGCCTGACCTTCCCCCGTGGCACCGTCGAGACCCCGGCGTTCATGCCGGTCGGCACCTACGGCACGGTCAAGGGCATGCTGCCGCGCGACATCGTCGCCACTGGCGCGGAAATCATTCTGGGCAACACTTTTCACCTGTGGCTGCGTCCCGGCACTCAAGTGATCAAGGAGCACGGCGACCTGCACGATTTCATGCAGTGGAAAGGCCCGATCCTCACCGACTCCGGCGGTTTCCAGGTGTTCAGTCTCGGCGCGATGCGCAAGATCAAGGAGGAGGGCGTGACCTTCGCTTCTCCGGTCGACGGCGCCAAAGTGTTCATGGGTCCGGAAGAATCGATGCAGGTGCAGCGCGATCTCGGTTCCGACATCGTGATGATCTTCGACGAATGCACGCCGTATCCGGCTGACGAAGACGTCGCGCGGGTATCGATGGAGCTGTCGTTGCGTTGGGCCCAGCGTTCGAAGAATGCCCACGGTGACAACACCGCAGCGCTGTTCGGCATCGTTCAGGGCGGCATGCATCAAAACCTGCGCATGCGCTCGCTCGAAGGCCTCGACAAGATCGGCTTCGACGGCCTCGCCATCGGCGGTCTGTCGGTGGGCGAACCGAAGCACGAAATGATCAAGGTGCTGGATTATCTGCCGGGCCAGATGCCCGCTGACAAACCTCGTTACCTTATGGGCGTTGGCAAACCGGAAGATCTGGTTGAGGGTGTGCGCCGCGGGGTGGACATGTTCGATTGCGTGATGCCAACCCGTAATGCCCGCAATGGGCATCTGTTCATCGATACCGGTGTGCTGAAGATCCGTAACGCGTTCCATCGCCATGATGAATCGCCGCTGGATCCGACCTGCGATTGCTACACCTGCCAGAACTTCTCGCGCGCTTATCTGCATCACCTGGACAAGTGCGGCGAAATGCTCGGCAGCATGCTCAATACCATCCATAACTTGCGCCATTATCAGGTGCTGATGGCTGGTTTGCGCGAGGCTATTCAACAGGGTACATTGGCCGCCTTTGTCGATGCCTTCTACGCCAAACGCGGACTTCCCGTCCCGCCTTTGGACTGAGTTTTCTGACCCCAAGATTCAACATTTGCAACTGGAGTGCTAAATGAGCTTTTTTATCTCTAACGCCATGGCTGACGCAGCTGCACCGGCTGCTGCAAGCCCAATGGGCGGCGGCTTCGAGTGGATTTTCCTGGTCGGCTTCCTGGTCATCTTCTACCTGATGATCTGGCGTCCACAGGCCAAGCGCGCCAAAGAGCAGAAGAACCTGCTGAGCAGCCTGCAGAAGGGTGACGAAGTCGTGACCACTGGCGGCATCGCCGGCAAGATCACCAAGGTTGCCGATGACTTCGTGGTTCTGGAAGTGTCCGACACCGTGGAAATGAAGTTCCAGAAAGGCGCCATCGCCGCCACGCTGCCAAAAGGCACGCTGAAAGCGATCTAAGAGCAACAACTTCTACTCAATCGACGGGGCGCGCAAGGCGCCCCGCGTTCATAACGGGCGGCGTGATGCTGAACAAATACCCTCTGTGGAAATACATTCTGATCCTGGCGGTGCTGGCGATCGGTCTGATTTATTCCGCTCCCAATCTTTACCCCGATGACCCGGCGATTCAGATCAGCGGCGCCAGCACGGCTCTGCAGGTCAATGACGCCGATCTGGCTCGCGTCAGCACAGCGCTGAAAGAGTCCGGCATCAACGTCAAGGCGGCAACGCTGACGGCGGGCGGCAAGGGCGGTCTGATCCGTCTGAGCAAGGCTGAAGACCAGCTGCCGGCCAAGGACGTAGTACGCAAGGCATTGGGTGATGACTACGTCGTCGCGCTGAACCTGGCACAGACCACTCCGCAATGGCTGCGCAACCTCGGTGCGCACCCGATGAAGCTGGGTCTGGACTTGTCCGGTGGTGTGCACTTCCTGCTCGAAGTGGACATGGACAAAGCCCTCGATGCACGCCTGAAAGTCTACGAAGGCGACGTCAAGAGCCTGCTGCGCAAAGAGAAGCTGCGCTATCGCAGCCTGCCGCAATTGGGCGGTGCCATTCAGTTGGGCTTCAGCGATGAAGATTCCCGCGAACAGGCCCGTGCGCTGATCCGCAAGAATTTCAACGATTTCGACATTGTTCCGGCCGATCTCAACGGTCAACCGGTGCTGCGTCTGGCGATGACCCCGGCCAAGCTGGCGGAAATCCGTGAATACTCCATCAAGCAGAACCTGACCACGGTACGTAACCGCGTCAACGAGCTGGGTGTTGCCGAACCGATCGTGCAGCGTCAGGGCGCCAACCGCATCGTGGTTGAGCTGCCGGGCGTGCAGGACACTGCCGAAGCCAAGCGTATCCTCGGCAAGACGGCCAACCTCGAGTTCCGTCTGGCCGCCGAGCCGGGCGCTTCGAAAGCCACTTCCGAATCGTTCGAATTCCGCGAAGGCAACCGTCCTCCTGCGCAGATCGAGCGTGGTCTGATCATCACCGGTGACCAGGTCACCGACGCCAAGGCCGGTTTCGGCGAACACGGCACGCCTGAAGTGAACATCCGTCTGGATGGCCACGGTGGCGAGCTGATGAGCCGCGCGACCCGCTCCAACGTCGGCCGCAGCATGGCGGTGATCTTCATCGAACAGCGTCCGGTCACCACTTACACCAAGCAAGTGGTTAATGGCGTCGAGAAAGACGTTGCGGTGCAGACGTTCAAGGAAGAGAAGAAGATCATCAGCCTGGCGACCATTCAGTCGCCGCTGGGTGCGCAATTCCGCATCACTGGTCTGAACGGTCAGGGCGAGTCGTCCGAGCTGGCACTGCTGCTGCGTGCCGGTGGTCTGGCTGCACCGATGTACTTCGCTGAAGAGCGCACAATCGGTCCGAGCCTGGGTGCTGACAACATCACCAAAGGTATCGACGCTTCCCTGTGGGGCATGCTGTTCGTATCGCTGTTCATCATCGCCATCTACCGCTTCTTCGGCGTCATCGCCACCGTCGCGCTGGCGGTGAACATGGTGCTGCTGCTGGCATTGATGTCGTTGCTGGGCGCCACGCTGACCCTGCCGGGTATCGCCGGTATCGTCCTGACCATGGGTATGGCGGTCGACGCCAACGTACTGATCTTCTCGCGGATTCGTGAAGAGATCGCCGCCGGCATGACTGTGCAGCGGGCAATCAACGAAGGCTTCGGCCGGGCATTCACCGCGATTCTCGACGCCAACCTGACCACCTTGCTGGTCGGCGGCATTCTCTTCGCCATGGGCACCGGCCCGGTGAAGGGTTTCGCAGTGACCATGTCCCTCGGGATCTTTACCTCGATGTTCACGGCCATCATGGTGACCCGCGCAATGGTCAACCTGATCTTTGGCGGACGTGACTTCAAGAAGTTGTGGATTTAAGGGGCTGCCATGTTACGTACAATCAACTTCATGGGCGTTCGCAACTTCGCGTTCGGCGTCACCGTGTTGCTTACCGTCATTGCCTTGTTCAGCGTCGCCACCAAGGGCATGAACTGGGGTCTGGACTTCACCGGCGGTACGCTCATTGAGCTGACCTACGAGCGTCCGGCCGATGTCACCAAGGTGCGCGAGCAACTGGCGACTTCCGGTTATCACGAAGCTGTGGTGCAGAACTTCGGCGCCACTACTGACTTGCTGGTGCGCATGCCGGGTGAAGACCCGCAGCTGGGCCATCAGGTCGCAGACGCATTGCAGAAAGTCGGCGGCGACAACCCGGCGACGGTCAAGCGAGTCGAGTTCGTCGGCCCGCAGGTTGGTGAAGAACTGCGCGACCAGGGCGGCCTCGGCATGCTGCTGGCGCTCGGCGGCATCCTGATCTACCTGGCGTTCCGCTTTCAGTGGAAGTTTGCGGTCGGCGCCATTGTCTCGCTGATCCACGACGTGATCGTGACCGTGGGTATCCTCTCGTACTTCCAGATCACCTTCGATCTGACGGTGCTGGCGGCGGTGCTGGCGATCATCGGTTACTCACTGAACGACACCATCGTGGTTTTCGACCGGGTACGTGAGAACTTCCGTGTGCTGCGCAAGGCGACGCTGATCGAGAACATCAACATCTCGACCACCCAGACCCTGCTGCGCACCATGGCGACGTCGATCTCCACGCTGCTGGCCATCGCGGCACTGTTGTTCTTCGGCGGCGACAACCTGTTCGGCTTCTCCATCGCGCTGTTCATCGGTGTACTGGCGGGTACCTACTCGTCGATCTACATCGCCAACGTGGTGCTGATCTGGCTGAACCTGACCACCGAGGATCTGATTCCTCCGGCCAACACCGACAAGGAAGTCGACGACCGTCCATAACGGCCAGCGATTTCCCGGCTGTCAGCCAACAAAAGGCGCGAGTTGAACTCGCGCCTTTTTTTGTGCTCCAAGGCTGGGAGAAGCGCGGGCGCGTCCCGCATGTGATGGTCAGGAGGTTCATGTGAACAAGTCGTTGCTGGTTGGTGCGGTATTGGGTGCTGTCGGTGTCACAGCCGGGGGTGCTGTTGCCACCTACAGCCTGGTTAAAAGCGGCCCTGAGTATGCGCAAGTATTAGCCGTTGAGCCGGTCAAGACACAGATCAAGACTCCACGTGAAGTATGCAAGGATGTAACCGTGACCCGGCAGGCGCCGGTCAAGGATCAACACCAGATTCTCGGCACGGCGATCGGTGCCGTAGCCGGTGGTTTGTTGGGTAATCAGGTGGGCGGCGGTACCGGCAAGAAGATTGCCACCGTGGCCGGTGCAGTTGGCGGCGGTTATGCCGGTAACAAGGTGCAGGAAGGTATGCAGAACCGCGACACCTACACCACTACGCAAACTCGCTGCAACACGGTCAATGACATCAGCGACAAGGTCGTCGGCTACGACGTGCGTTACTCGCTCGATGGCAAGGAAGGCAAGGTGCGGATGGATCGCGATCCGGGCAACCAGATTCCGGTCGACAAGGAAGGCAAGCTGATCCTGTCGCAGAATGAGCCGGCTCAGTAAGGATTTACGGTTGTGAAAAGAAGCACCCTGCGGGGTGCTTTTTTTGTACCCGCGATTCAGGGCAGCGCGCGATTCTCACCTGTGGGAGCGAGCCTGCTCGCGAATACGGTCTAACAGTGGATATTTTCTTTGCTGACACGCCCCATTCGCGAGCAGGCTCGCTCCCACAGGGAATTGTGCTGTTTGGAATTGCAGACATAAAAAAAGCACCCCGGAGGGTGCTTTTTGGTTTCGCGGAAAGCTTAGCGCTTCAGCGAGGCCGGCAGGTGCGGCTGGATCGCCGTCAGCACTGCCTTGAAGCATTTGGTGTTGCCGGCAACGATGTGGCCTTTCTCAAGGAAGTCGTGACCACCGGTGAAGTCGCTCACCAGACCGCCGGCTTCTTGAATCAGCAGGGCGCCTGCAGCCATGTCCCACTCGGACAGGCCCGATTCCCAGAACGCATCGAAACGACCGGCAGCTACGTAAGCCAGGTCCAGGCTCGCCGAACCGGCGCGGCGGATGCCGGCAGTCTGGCCAACCAGGGCGCGGAACATGCCCAGGTAGTTGTCGAGGTTGTCCATCTGGTCGTCACGGAACGGGAAGCCAGTGCCGAGCAGGGCGCCGTCGAGGCTGGTACGACCGCTTACGCGCAGACGACGACCGTTCAGTTGAGCGCCGCGACCACGGCTGGCGGTGAATTCTTCCTGGCGAACCGGGTCCAGAACCACTGCGTGCTCCAGGCGGCCACGATATTTGCAGGCAATGCTCACTGCAAAGTGCGGAATGCCACGGAGGAAGTTGGTGGTGCCGTCCAGCGGATCGATGATCCACAGGTACTCTTCGCCTTCGATGCCGGTGCCAGCGTGCAGGCCGGTTTCTTCACCCTGAATCGAGTGGTTCGGGTAAGCCTTGCGCAGGGCATCGATGATTTTCTGTTCAGCGGCGCGATCGACCTCGGATACGTAATCCTTGGCGTCTTTTTCGTCGACCTTGATGGTATCCAGGCGCTCGATGGAGCGGAAGATCAGTTCACTGGCGCTGCGGGCGGCGCGCAGCGCGATATTCAGCATGGGCTGCATGGATGTGTCACCTAAGGTTGTTAAAGAAAGCCGCGCATTCTATCAGAACTTTTCTTCAGGTGAAGGACGCTGTTCGCTTTCATAGCTTAACGGTAGGCTGTTCTGTAAGATTTGCCCCCCTTTCCCGTGTCCGAGAGCGCCTCCCTTGCTGCAGAACATTCGTGTCGTCCTGGTCAACACCAGCCACCCCGGCAACATCGGCGGGGCCGCGCGCGCCATGAAAAACATGGGTCTGTCGCGACTGGTGCTGGTCGATCCGCGGGTCTTCCCGCACCACGAGGCCGATGCCCGCGCCTCTGGTGCCGGTGACATCCTTGAAAACGCGCAAGTCGTCGCCACGTTGGAAGATGCTCTGGTCGGCTGCAATCTGGTGCTCGGCACCAGCGCCCGCGACCGGCGTATTCCCTGGCCGCTGCTCGATCCGCGCGAATGCGGCAACAAAGTGGTCGAGGAAGCCGGGCAGGGCGCGGAGATTGCTTTGGTGTTCGGCCGTGAAGATTCCGGCCTGACCAACGAAGAGCTGCAGCGATGTCACTTCCACGTGCACATCCCTTCCGACCCGACGTTCAGTTCGCTGAATCTCGGGGCGGCGGTGCAGGTGTTGAGTTATGAAGTGCGCATGGCCTGGCTGGCCGCACAGGGTCAGCCAAGCAAGGTCGAGAAAGAAGAAGTGGCCTCGGTGAAAAGCGCCGAGCTGGCGACCATGGATGAGCTGGAGCGATTCTATGAGCACCTGGAGCAGACGCTGGTCGCCATCGAATTCCTCGATCCGGAAAAGCCTCGGCACTTGATGGCGCGCCTGCGCCGGTTGTACGGACGCAGCTCGGTCAGCCGGGCGGAAATGAATATTTTGCGTGGCATCCTCACGGAAACCCAGAAAGCGGCCCGTGGCGAGCTTCTAAAGCGGAAGGATTGAATGATGTTTGAGCGTTTGCGTGAAGATATCCAGAGCGTATTCCATCGAGACCCGGCGGCGCGTAACGCTTTTGAAGTCCTGACCTGCTACCCCGGCATGCATGCGATCTGGGTTCATCGTCTGGCCGGCATGCTCTGGCGCAATGAGTTGAAGTGGCTGGCGCGACTGGTGTCGAACTTCGGTCGCTGGCTGACCGGGATCGAGATTCATCCGGGCGCCAAGGTCGGTCGGCGTTTCTTCATCGACCACGGCATGGGCATCGTCATTGGTGAAACCGCCGAGATCGGCGACGACGTGACTATCTATCAGGGTGTGACCCTCGGCGGCACCAGCTGGAACAAAGGCAAGCGCCACCCGACGCTGGGTGATGGCGTGGTGGTCGGCGCTGGCGCCAAGGTGCTTGGCCCGTTCACGGTGGGTGCCGGCGCCAAAGTCGGTTCCAATGCTGTGGTCACCAAAGAAGTGCCGCCGGGCGCCACGGTGGTGGGGATTCCGGGGCGGATCATCGTCAAGACCGATGAAGAGCAGGACGCCAAGCGCAAAGCCATGGCGGAAAAGATCGGTTTCGACGCCTACGGTGTCAGCGAAGACATGCCTGACCCGGTGGCTCGCGCCATCGGCCAGTTGCTCGATCATCTGCAAGCAGTGGACGGGCGCCTGGAAGGCATGTGCGGCGCACTGAAGGATCTGGGCAGCAATTACTGTGCGAAAGATCTGCCTGAGCTGCGCGAAGAAGACTTCGCCTGCGTCAAGGGCAAGGACGAATCGAAAGCCGGCTAAAGCCTCTGTAGGAGCTGCCGGAGGCTGCGATCTTTTGATTTTGCCTTCTTAAGATCAAAAGATCGCAGCCTTCGGCAGCTCCTTGTATCTCGACTAACGCTCTGTCAGGAGCGATAGTTCTCGACTGATCATCGAGGGAGGGACTTGGAAGCCGCGCAGCTCCTTAGGCTTTTTGCCTGTGACGTAGATCGTGCTCCAGCCCTCCACACTCACTCGTACAGTTCGCACGGTATCTTGGGCCCGCCTGCGGCGAGAGCCCGCATTCGCAAGGTTGGACAGAGTGACGTGATGATCGCAACAGGGAACAAGTGGAGAATCAATCATGTCCGGTTTCGTTGGCGTCGACATCGCAAAGAACACCTTTGATATCGCTACACACCAGCCCAACGGCAAGCACAAAACCAAGGCCAAGCTGGCCAACGATCCAAAGGGCTTTAAAGAGTTTGAGGCGTGGCTAGAAAAAAATGCCGAGCGTTCGGCCCTGATCGTGATGGAAGCCACCAGCGTCTACCATTTGGAGCTCGCGGAATTCGTTTACAACAAAGGCTTCCGGGTCTGCGTCGTGAACCCGGCTACGACCAAAGCGTACGCTGACAGCGAACTGCGCCGCATCAAGACTGATAAAAGCGATGCCAAACTGATCGCCGACTTTGCCCGGGAAAAGGATCAAAAACTTCACCCATGGGCGCCTGAGCCGCTGAAATACCGCCAGTTAAAAGCAATGGTGCGCCGCCTGGATGACCTTCAGGAAATGGAACAAATGGAGCTCAATCGTCTGGACGTTTCCGACGAAAAGGTCAAAGACTCGATCAACTCCGTTCTGCGCCATATCGAAAAAGAGATCGTAGAAACGCATAAGGCGATCAAAAAACACATCGATGACGACCCGGATATGCGTCAGATGCGGGATCTCATCGTAACCATCGACGGCATCGGACAAAAAACGCTTGAACGATTGCTCGCCGAACTGGGTGACTTGCGCAAATACAGTGATCCTCGCCAACTGGTCGCTGCTGCAGGGCTCAATCCAAAGCTGCAGGAATCAGGAAAGCTCAAAGGTCACACCCTGATCTCAAGAGTAGGGTCAGCACGGCTGCGTGCAGGCCTTTACATGCCTGGCATGGTGGCGCTGAAACACAATAAGGCGATCAAGGCGATGAAAGAACGCCTGGAAGCCAATGGCAAGGCCCCCAAGCAGATCATCTGCGCAGCAATGCGCAAGCTGCTGCACTTCGTTTACGGAGTGCTCAAGTCAGGACTGCCATATGACCCGAAACTTGCGCTTGCCCGGTGAGGCTCAAGACGGTATCTACAAAGGCGTCCAGCAGCTGGTGTGCCATTGGGCTGCAGACCCTGCTATCATTCGCGCGCTCTTTTGCGGGTAAACCCGACTAAAGCACTAGGTCTTATAGTTGACTTAAATGCTCGGGAATTGCATACTCCCGCCCATTCCGAACTCCGTGGTAACTGTCCATGCGACTGACTACAAAAGGCCGATACGCCGTGACCGCCATGCTTGACCTGGCGTTGCACGCGCAGCACGGGCCGGTGTCTCTGGCCGATATCTCCGAGCGCCAAGGCATCTCCCTGTCCTACCTCGAGCAGCTTTTTGCCAAGCTGCGCCGCAGCAACCTGGTTTCCAGCGTTCGCGGTCCGGGTGGTGGCTACCAGTTGTCCCGCGACATGCAGGGCATCCAGGTCGCCCAGGTGATCGATGCGGTGAACGAATCGGTCGATGCCACCAAGTGCCAGGGCCAGGGCGATTGCCATTCCGGTGATACCTGTCTGACCCATCATCTGTGGTGCGACTTGAGCCTGCAGATTCACGAATTTCTGAGCGGTATCAGCTTGGCCGACCTTGTCACTCGCCGTGAGGTACAAGAAGTGGCCCAGCGTCAGGACCAGCGCCGTTGCAGCAGCAAGGCGCCACGCCTGGACAAGATTGAAGCGTCCGCCGTCGAATGACAGCCGAAGAGCTACCCGCGGCACGCCAGCCCTGATTTAGGAGATAGTCCATGAAATTGCCGATTTACCTTGATTACTCTGCAACCACCCCGGTTGATCCGCGCGTTGCGCAGAAAATGAGTGAATGCCTGCTGGTCGACGGAAACTTCGGTAACCCGGCGTCCCGCTCCCACGTGTTCGGCTGGAAGGCTGAAGAGTCCGTCGAAAACGCTCGTCGTCAGGTGGCCGATCTGGTCAACGCCGACCCGCGTGAAATCGTCTGGACCTCCGGCGCCACCGAATCCGACAACCTGGCGATCAAGGGCGCGGCACATTTCTACGCCTCCAAGGGCAAGCACCTGATCACCAGCAAGATCGAGCACAAGGCAGTCCTCGACACCATGCGCCAGCTGGAGCGTGAAGGCTTCGAAGTGACCTACCTCGAGCCGACCGAAGACGGTCTGATCACCCCGGCAATGATTGACGCCGCACTGCGCGAAGACACCATTCTGGTGTCGGTGATGCACGTCAACAACGAAATCGGCACCATCAACGACATCGCTGCAATCGGCGAGATGCTGCGCGCCAAAGGCGTGCTCTTCCACGTCGACGCGGCTCAGTCCACCGGCAAGGTCGAGATCGACCTGCAGAAGCTGAAAGTCGACATGATGTCGTTCTCTGCCCACAAGACTTATGGCCCTAAAGGCATCGGCGCGCTGTACGTCAGCCGCAAGCCGCGTGTGCGCATCGAAGCGACCATGCACGGCGGCGGTCACGAGCGTGGCATGCGTTCGGGCACTCTGGCGACCCACCAGATCGTCGGCATGGGCGAAGCGTTCCGCGTAGCCAAGGAAGACATGGCTGCCGAAAACGTGCGCATCAAAGCCTTGAGCGATCGCTTCTACCAGCAGGTCGAGCACCTGGAAGAGCTGTACGTCAACGGCAGCCTGACCGCCCGCGTTCCTCACAACCTGAACCTGAGCTTCAACTACGTTGAAGGCGAGTCGCTGATCATGGCACTCAAGGATCTGGCGGTATCGTCCGGTTCGGCCTGCACCTCGGCGTCGCTGGAGCCTTCGTACGTACTGCGCGCCCTGGGCCGCAACGACGAACTGGCACACAGCTCGATCCGCTTTACCTTCGGCCGTTTCACCACCGAAGAAGAAATCGACTACGCCGCGCAGAAAGTCTGCGAGGCCGTTACCAAGCTGCGCGCTCTGTCGCCGCTGTGGGACATGTACAAAGACGGCGTCGATATCTCGAAAATCGAGTGGGCGGCACACTAACTATAGAAGCCGCCGGATACAGATCCTGTAGCGACGCGGCGTTAACGCAGCGCAGTTGCAGGGTCTCAAGAGCGGCCCTGATGAGTGAGGATTGAGAATCATGGCTTACAGCGAAAAGGTCATCGACCACTACGAAAACCCGCGCAACGTCGGCAAGATGAACGCGGAAGATCCTGATGTCGGCACCGGCATGGTCGGCGCTCCGGCGTGCGGCGACGTGATGCGTCTGCAGATCAAGGTCAACGATCAGGGCGTTATCGAAGACGCCAAGTTCAAGACCTACGGTTGCGGTTCGGCCATTGCCTCCAGCTCCCTCGCCACCGAGTGGATGAAGGGCAAGACCCTGGACGAAGCCGAAACCATCAAGAACACTCAGCTGGCCGAAGAACTGGCCCTGCCGCCAGTGAAAATCCACTGCTCTGTGCTCGCTGAAGACGCTATCAAAGCGGCTGTTCGCGATTACAAGCAGAAGAAAGGCTTGATCTGAATTTCAAGATTCGGCGACGAGTAAGGAGTCAACGATGGCTATCAGCATGACAGAAGCGGCTGCTCGACACGTGCGGCGCTCCCTCGATGGGCGCGGCAAAGGTGAAGGGATTCGTCTGGGTGTTCGCACCACAGGCTGTTCCGGCCTTGCCTACGTGCTGGAGTTTGTCGACGAGGTAGTGGCGGAGGATCAGGTGTTCGAGAGTCACGGCGAAAAAGTGATCATCGACCCGAAAAGCCTGGCCTACCTGGACGGCACCGAGCTCGACTTCGTCAAGGAAGGGTTGAACGAAGGCTTCAAGTTCAACAACCCCAACGTGCGCGGTGAATGTGGCTGCGGCGAAAGCTTCAACATCTGAGGCTGGTCGTGGGTATTCCTTGTCATTTCGCTTTATTCGAGCTGCAACCGAGCTTCCGCCTGGACCTCGAGCAGTTGGCCACGCGCTACCGTGAGTTGGCGCGCGGCGTCCATCCTGACCGCTTTGCCGATGCTTCCGAGCGCGAGCAGCGCTCGGCACTCGAGCAATCGGCGCGGCTCAACGACGCCTACCAGACGCTCAAGAGCCCGGCCCAGCGCGCACGCTACCTGCTGAAAATCAGCGGGCATGAAGTGCCGATGGAAGTCACCGTCCACGATCCCGAGTTTCTTCTGCAGCAGATGCAATGGCGCGAAGAGCTCGAAGATCTGCAGGACAGCGCCGACCTCGACGGTGTCGCGGTATTCAAGCGTCGTTTGAAGACGGCTCAGGAACAGCTCAACGAAAGCTTCGCAGCCTGTTGGGATGATGCAGCGCAACGTGAACAGGCCGAACGCCTGATGCGGCGCATGCAGTTCCTCGACAAGCTCACCTACGAAGTGCGCCAGCTGGAAGAGCGCCTCGACGATTAACCCAGTGCTGCCCTGATTGCACGCTGACAGACAGACAAGACCTGATCACCATGGCTCTACTGCAGATCGCCGAACCCGGCCAAAGTCCTCAACCGCACCAGCGCCGTCTGGCTGTGGGCATCGACTTGGGTACTACCAATTCGCTGGTCGCTGCGCTGCGCAGTGGTCTTTCCGAACCGCTGGCCGACGCCAACGGGCAGGTCATCCTGCCGTCCGCCGTGCGTTATCACGCCGACCGCGTCGAAGTCGGTGAGTCCGCCAAGCTGGCGGCATCCTCCGATCCTCTTAACACCGTGCTCTCGGTCAAGCGCTTGATGGGTCGTGGTCTGTCCGACGTCAAGCAATTGGGCGAGCAACTGCCGTACCGCTTTGTCGGCGGCGAATCGCACATGCCGTTCATCGACACCGTGCAAGGACCGAAAAGCCCGGTTGAAGTCTCCGCGGATATCCTCAAGGTCCTGCGTCAGCGCGCTGAAGCGACCTTGGGTGGCGAACTGGTTGGCGCGGTAATCACCGTTCCTGCCTACTTCGACGATGCGCAGCGTCAGGCCACCAAAGATGCGGCCAAACTCGCCGGTCTGAACGTGTTGCGTCTGCTCAATGAGCCGACCGCTGCTGCTGTGGCGTATGGCCTGGATCAACGTGCTGAAGGCCTGGTTGCAATTTATGACCTTGGCGGCGGTACCTTCGATATTTCCATTCTGCGTCTGACTGGTGGCGTCTTTGAAGTTCTGGCCACTGGCGGCGACAGCGCGCTGGGCGGCGATGACTTCGATCATGCGATTGCCGGCTGGATCATTGAGAGCGCTGGCCTGTCCGCCGATCTCGACCCTGGCGCACAACGCAATCTGCTGCAAACCGCCTGCGCGGCCAAAGAAGCTTTGACCGATGCAGCCAGTGTGGAAGTGGCTTACGGCGACTGGAAAGCGCAACTGACCCGCGAAGCCTTCGATGCGCTGATCGAGCCAATGGTCGCGCGCAGTCTGAAAGCCTGCCGCCGCGCGGTTCGCGATTCCGGTATCGAACTGGAAGATGTCCACGCTGTGGTCATGGTCGGCGGTTCGACCCGCGTGCCACGTGTTCGTGAAGCCGTTGCCGAAGCCTTCGGTCGTCAGCCATTGACGGAAATCGATCCGGATCAAGTGGTGGCCATCGGGGCCGCGATCCAGGCCGACACCCTGGCTGGCAACAAGCGCGATGGCGGCGAACTGCTGCTGCTCGACGTGATTCCGCTGTCCCTGGGGCTGGAAACCATGGGCGGTCTGATGGAGAAGGTGATTCCGCGCAACACCACCATCCCCGTCGCGCGCGCTCAGGATTTCACCACGTATAAAGACGGCCAGTCGGCCATGGCGATCCACGTGTTGCAGGGCGAGCGCGAGCTGATCAGCGATTGCCGCTCTCTGGCACGGTTCGAATTGCGCGGCATTCCGGCGATGGTGGCTGGTGCGGCGAAAATTCGCGTGACCTTCCAGGTCGACGCCGACGGTCTGCTCAGCGTGTCTGCCCGTGAATTGGGCTCGGGCGTTGAGGCGAGCATTCAGGTCAAACCTTCCTATGGTCTGACCGATGGCGAGATCGCCAAGATGCTCAAGGATTCGTTCCAGCACGCCAATGACGACAAGGTCGCCCGCGTTCTGCGTGAGCAGCAAGTCGATGCCCAGCGCCTGCTCGAAGCGGTGCAGGGCGCGCTGGAGGCCGATGGCGAGCGATTGCTCGACGCCGAAGAGCGCATGGTCATCGAACTGCAAATGCAGGAACTGGCCGAACTGATGAAAGGTACCGATGGCTACGCCATCGAGCAGCAGACCAAGCGTCTGTCGCAAGTGACCGATGCTTTTGCTGCCCGCCGCATGGATCTGACGGTGAAAGCCGCTCTGTCGGGGCGCAACCTGAATGAAATCGAGGATATCTGATGCCGCAGGTCATTTTTCTGCCCCACGAGAAGTTCTGCCCTGAAGGCATGGTGGTCGAGGCTGCGCCCGGCACATCGATTCTCGAACTGGCCCACGAACACCATATCGAGATGGAAAGCGCGTGCGGCGGCGTCTGCGCCTGCACCACGTGCCATTGCATCATCCGCGAGGGTTTCAACTCGCTGGAAGAGGCCGACGAGCTGGAAGAAGACTTCCTCGACCGTGCCTGGGGCCTGGAAGCGCAATCGCGTCTGGCATGTCAGGCCATCGTCGGTGAGGAAGACCTCACCGTCGAGATTCCGAAATATTCGCTTAACCATGCGGCCGAAGCGCCGCACTGACTGGTAAGACTGTCATGAGCTACGGTTGGAATGATGTTCAACGCATTGCAGAAGAATTGGCGGAAGCCAAGCCGGATGTAGATCCGGTTTATGTCAATTTCGTCGACTTGCAGCGATGGATCATGGAACTGCCTGACTTCGACAACACCTCCGGCCGTGTCGGCGAGAAGGTGTTGGAAGCGGTTCAGGCGCTCTGGATCGAAGAAGTCGACTGATCGTCCTCGCAGGTTAGGCAATACCAAAGAACCCGCGTATAATTCGCGGGTTTAATTTTTCGCAAATTACCGTTTCTGGAGTTACACCATGGCTGTTCAACGTACTTTCTCCATCATCAAGCCTGACGCCGTTGCTAAAAACGTGATCGGCAAGATCACCACTCGCTTCGAAGACGCTGGCCTGCGCGTTGTAGCTTCGAAACTGAAGCAACTGTCCAAAGCCGAAGCCGAAGGCTTCTACGCTGAGCACAGCGAGCGCGGTTTCTTCGGTGACCTGGTTGCTTTCATGACTTCCGGTCCGGTTGTCGTTCAGGTTCTGGAAGGCGAAAACGCTATCGCTCGCAACCGTGAGCTGATGGGCGCTACCAACCCTAAAGAAGCTGCTCCAGGCACCATCCGTGCTGACTTCGCTGAATCGATCGACGCCAACGCCGTTCACGGTTCGGACTCCGAAGCTGCTGCCGCTCGCGAAATTGCTTACTTCTTCGCAGCTACTGAAGTAACCACTCGCTAAGCATTGCTTGCAGAGTGAAGGTGAATCCATGACTACATCGACTGTTAAAACAAACCTGCTGGGTCTGACCCAGCCGGAAATGGAAAAATTCTTCGACTCAATCGGGGAGAAGCGTTTCCGTGCCGGTCAGGTAATGAAATGGATTCACCACTTTGGCGTCGATGATTTCGACGCCATGACGAACGTCAGCAAAGCCTTGCGCGACAAGCTCAAGGCCATTGCTGAAGTGCGTGGTCCGGAAGTGGTCAGCGAGGACATCTCCAGCGACGGCACCCGTAAATGGGTGGTGCGCGTGGCGTCCGGCAGCTGCGTCGAGACCGTGTACATTCCCCAGGGCAAACGCGGCACCTTGTGCGTTTCGTCCCAGGCAGGCTGTGCCCTGGATTGCAGTTTCTGCTCCACCGGCAAGCAAGGCTTCAACAGCAACCTCACCGCCGCCGAAGTCATCGGTCAGGTGTGGATTGCCAACAAATCTTTCGGCAGCGTCCCGGCCACCGTCGACCGCGCCATCACAAACGTGGTGATGATGGGCATGGGCGAGCCGTTGCTGAACTTCGACAACGTCGTCGCCGCCATGCATCTGATGATGGATGACCTCGGCTACGGGATCTCCAAGCGCCGCGTGACCCTGTCCACCTCGGGTGTGGTGCCGATGATCGATGAGCTGGCCAAGCACATCGACGTATCCCTGGCGTTGTCCCTGCACGCACCAAATGACGCATTGCGTAACCAATTGGTGCCGATCAACAAGAAATATCCGCTTAAGATGCTGCTCGAGTCGTGCCAGCGCTACATGTCCGCCCTTGGCGAGAAACGTGTGCTGACCATCGAGTACACCTTGCTCAAGGACGTCAACGACAAGCTTGAGCACGCAGTGGAAATGATCGAGCTGCTTAAAGACATCCCGTGCAAGATCAACCTGATCCCATTCAACCCGTTCCCGCACTCCGGGTACGAGCGGCCGAGCAACAATGCCATCCGCCGCTTCCAGGATCAGTTGCATCAGGCCGGTTTCAACGTCACCGTGCGCACCACCCGTGGTGAAGACATCGACGCCGCATGTGGTCAATTGGTAGGGCAGGTGCTGGATCGCACCCGTCGCAGCGAACGTTACATCGCCGTGCGCGAGTTGAGCGCCGACAGCGATCTGGCACAGAACGCCGCGAACACTAACTAAGAGAGGATCTCTATGTCCCTGCGCTTTGCGCTGCTGTTGCTGTTGGCCAGCCTGTGCGCTGGCTGTGTCCTGTCGGGTGACTACAACCCGATGAAGACCAGCAAGGGCCGCGATGAAGCGCGGGCTGCCTACGTGCAGCTGGGGCTGGGCTACCTGCAGCAGGGCATGACCGAACGCGCCAAGGTGCCGTTGAAGAAAGCGCTGGAGCTGGACGGTTCCGACCCTGACGCCAATGCGGCCCTCGGTCTGGTGTTTCAGGCCGAGATGGAGCCGGCACTTGCCGACGAGCACTTTCGCAAGGCCTTGTCCTCACGTCCCACCGATGCACGCATCCTCAACAACTACGGCAGTTTTCTCTACGAAGAACAGCGCTACGAGGAAGCCTACGAGCGTTTTGAACAAGCGGCCGCCGATACCCTGTATCCTGAGCGCTCGCGGGTCTTCGAAAACCTCGGCATGACCGCCGCCAAGCTTGGCCAGCGTGATCTGGCCCAGCAACAGCTGGAAAAAGCCCTGCGCCTGAATCGCCAACAACCGCGCGCATTGCTGGAAATGGCTGAGTTGTCCTTCGAAGACAGGCATTATGTGCCCGCGCGTGACTATTACGACCGTTTCAGCCAGCTCACCGAACAAAATGCACGTAGTCTATTGCTCGGCGTTCGGCTGGCAAAAGTGTTTGAAGATCGCGACAAGGCAGCCAGTTACGGTCTGCAATTAAAACGACTCTATCCCGGTACGCCGGAATATCAGCAATACCTGTCGGAGCAATGATGAAAGCGGCGCATCCCGAAGTTGTAGCAGCGAATCGCGTAAATCCCGGTGAGACCCTGCGCCAGGCCCGCGAAAGCAATGGCTGGTCGCTGGCCGAAGTGGCCCTCAAGCTCAACCTCACCGTGACGTCCCTGAGCAATCTTGAAGCCGGCGCTTTCGACAAGCTACCGGGGCATACCTTCGCTCGCGGTTACATTCGCGCCTATGCCAAATTGCTCGGCATGGACCAGACCGTTCTGGTTCAGCAATTCGACCAGTCCACCGGTACCGATTCCCAGGGCAGCAACGTTCATGCCCTCGGTCGTATCGAAGAGCCGGTGCGCGTTTCCCACACCATTTTGCGTATCGTCAGCCTGTTGCTGCTGATCGCGGTCATCGGCGGCGGTTTCGTCTGGTGGCAGGATCAGACCTCGCAGCGCACCCGCGATCTGACCAGCCTCGCACCGGAACACGTCGAAGTCGAAGGTGCTGACGGCACCACGCAGATCCACCCGATCGACGAGCCGGAAGATCAGGCTGTCGCCGAAAATCAGGCCGACAGTTCGACAACGCTGGCCTTGCCGCAGTCGGAAACCAGTGCTGAATCGACCGGCGCCGAATCTGCTGCGCCAGCGACCGAGCCAGCTGCTCCGGCAGTTGCGCCAAGCGCACCGGCACAGACGCCTGCGCCAGTGGTGGCGGCTCCGGCCACTCCAGCGCCGAATATCCCAGCGACAGCTGCCCCGACCGCGCCGGTTGCTCAAGCGCCAAGCGCTGAAGCAGCTGCTCCGGTTGCCGGCGAAGGCCAGGTGCAGTTGCAGTTCACCGGCGATTGCTGGGCACAGGTGACCGATGGCCGTGGCAAAGTGATTTTCAGCGGCCTGAAGCATAAAGGCGACAGCGTGAGTGTTTCCGGCAAGCCGCCGCTCGCCGTACGTCTGGGCGTTGCCCGCGCGGCACAGGTCAGCTACAACGGCCAACCGGTCGATATCGCTCCGTTCACCAGTGGCGAGACTGCTCGCCTGAAGTTGGGTCAATAAGTCATGCACGGCGAATCTCCAATCAAACGTCGCGAATCGCGCAAGATCTGGGTCGGCAACGTACCGGTGGGCGGCGACGCGCCGATCGCTGTGCAGAGCATGACCAACAGCGACACCAATGACGTCGCCGCGACCGTGGCGCAGATCAATCGTCTGGAAGCCGCCGGCGTCGACATCGTTCGCGTCTCGGTGCCGGACATGGACGCCGCCGAGGCGTTCGGCAAGATCAAGCAACTGGTCAAAGTGCCGTTGGTGGCCGATATCCACTTCGACTACAAAATCGCCTTGCGCGTGGCCGAGCTGGGTGTGGACTGTCTGCGCATCAACCCGGGCAACATCGGTCGCGAAGACCGCGTGCGTGCCGTGGTCGATGCGGCGCGTGATCGCGGCATTCCGATCCGCATCGGCGTCAACGCCGGTTCCCTGGAAAAAGACCTGCAAAAGAAATACGGCGAGCCGACCCCGGCCGCATTGGTCGAATCCGCGCTGCGCCACGTTGAACACCTCGAACGCCTGAATTTCCAGGACTTCAAGGTCAGCGTGAAAGCCTCCGACGTGTTCATGGCCGTCGAAGCCTACCGTTTGCTGGCGAAAGAAATCGTCCAGCCGCTGCACCTCGGCATCACTGAAGCCGGCGGTTTGCGATCGGGCACGGTGAAATCCGCCGTGGGCCTAGGTATGCTGCTCGCCGAAGGGATTGGCGATACTATCCGCATCTCGCTGGCGGCCGACCCGGTCGAGGAAGTGAAGGTCGGTTACGACATTCTCAAGTCTTTGCATCTGCGTTCCCGTGGCATCAACTTCATCGCCTGCCCGAGCTGCTCGCGGCAGAACTTCGATGTGGTCAAGACCATGAACGAGCTGGAAGGGCGCCTTGAAGACCTGCTGGTGCCGCTGGATGTCGCGGTCATCGGTTGCGTGGTCAACGGCCCCGGCGAAGCCAAGGAAGCCCATATCGGCTTGACCGGCGGCACGCCAAACCTGATTTACATCGACGGCAAGCCGTCGCAGAAGCTGACGAATGACAATCTGGTGGACGAGCTGGAAAAGCTGATCCGCCAGAAAGCGGCCGAAAAGGTCGAAGCTGACGCTGCCGTTATCGCGCGCGGCTGATCGAACGAATTAAGGAAATTTTGTGAGCAAGTCTCTGCAAGCCATTCGTGGCATGAACGACATCCTGCCCGAACAGACCCCGCTGTGGCGTTATTTCGAAGGCACTGTGGCGCGTCTGCTGGATAACTACGGTTACAAGCAGATCCGCATGCCGATCGTCGAGTTCACCGAGCTGTTCAAGCGCTCGATCGGCGAAGTCACCGATATCGTCGAAAAAGAGATGTACACATTCGAAGACCGCAACGGCGACTCGCTGACCCTGCGTCCGGAAGGCACTGCGGCGTGCGTGCGTGCAGTGCTTGAGCACGGCATCACCGGCGGTGGTCAGGTGCAGAAACTCTGGTACATCGGCCCGATGTTCCGCCACGAGCGTCCGCAGAAAGGCCGTTATCGTCAGTTTCACCAGATCGGTCTGGAAGTGTTCAACCTCGACGGTCCGGACATCGACGCCGAGCTGATCATCATGACCTGGCGCCTGTGGGGCGAGCTGGGCATTCGTGATGCGGTCAAGCTCGAACTCAACAGCCTCGGCACCAGCGAATCCCGTGGTCGCTATCGTGAAGCGCTGGTCGAGTACCTCTCGGCGCACCACGACAAGCTCGATGAAGACAGCCAGCGTCGCCTGAAAACGAACCCGCTGCGCGTGCTCGACACGAAAAATGCCGACACTCAGGCCGTGCTGGTCGATGCGCCGAAAATGGCCGATTACCTCGACGACGAGTCCCGCGCTCACTTCGAAGGCCTGAAGGCGCGTCTGGATGCCGTCGGCATTCCTTACGTGCTCAACCCGAAACTGGTGCGTGGCCTCGATTACTACAGCAAAACCGTTTTCGAATGGGTCACCGACAAGCTCGGCGCCCAGGGCACCGTGTGCGCGGGCGGCCGTTACGACGGTCTGGTCGAGCAGATGGGCGGCAAGCCGACCCCGGGCGTCGGTTTCGCCATGGGCATCGAGCGTCTGGTATTGATGCTCGAAACCCTTGAGCAGATTCCGCAGGAAATTTCCCGTCAGGTCGACGTCTACCTCTGCGCCTTCGGTGAAGAGGCCGAGCTGGCCGGTCTGGCCCTGGCCGAACGGGTTCGCGATGAACTTCCAAACCTGCGCCTGCAAGTCAATGCCGGCGCCGGCAGTTTCAAAAGCCAGTTCAAGAAGGCCGACAAGAGCGGTGCGCTGTACGCATTGATCCTCGGTGACGACGAAATGGCCCAGCAAGTGGTAGGTTTCAAACCCCTGCGTGGCCAGGGCGAACAACAAAGCATTGCCTGGGATGCGCTTGCCGCTCACCTGGCCACCTGCGTCGTGCAGGGTTGAAGCTGTCTTAACAGCCGATTTAGCGATTAAGGAGTATTGGGGTGTCGAGTACCGAAGACGAACAGTTGGCGGATTTGAAGGACTGGTGGACACGCAACGGCAAACCTCTGGTCACCGGCGGCCTGTTGGCGCTGGTCATCGTGTTCGGCTGGCAGGCCTGGCACAAGTACCAGAGCAACCAGTCGCAAGGCGCCTCGGTGCTCTATCAGCAATTGCTGGAAACCACGCTGACGCCTGACGGCAAGCCTGATGCCGCCCGCGTTGCGGATCTGGCCGGCAAGCTCAACAGCGAGTACGGCGGTTCTGCCTATGCGCAATACGGCAGCCTGTTCGTCGCCAAAGTGGCGGTCGACAGCGGCAAGCTGGACGACGCGGCAACCGAACTCAAAGCCATCGTCGACAAACCGGCCAACCCGGCGCTGGGCGAAATCGCCCGTCAGCGTCTGGCGCAGGTGCTGGGCGCGCAGGACAAGGCCGAAGACGCCCTGAAACTGCTCGACGGCGATGCCGACAAAGCGTTCCTGGCCACTCGCGAAGAACTCAAGGGCGACCTGCTGGTGCGCTTGGGCCGTACCGATGACGCGAACAAGGCGTATCAAAAAGCCAAGGCGGCACTGTCGGATGAAGCGGCGGTCGGTGGCCTTCAAATCAAGCTCGACGACCTGGCCAAAGGGGATGCGTGACGTGATCCGTTGGAAGCATGCAGCATTGCTGGCTCTGGCCCTTCTGGCCGCGGGTTGCAGCAGCAACAGCAAGAAAGAATTGCCACCGGCCGAACTGACCGACTTCAAAGAAGAAGTCGTTCTGCAGAAGCAGTGGAGCCGCTCGATCGGTGACGGTCAGGGCGAAACCTACAACATGCTGGTGCCGGCGATCGACGGTGACACCATCTACGCCGCCGATGTGACTGGTGTGGTGATGGCGCTGGATCGCAGCAACGGCGACGTGAAGTGGGACCAGGATCTGGAACTGCCTGTCTCCGGCGCCGTCGGCGTGGGTTACGGTCTGGTACTGATCGGTACGCTGCGTGGCGAAGTCGTCGCTCTGGACACCAGCAACGGTGAAGAGAAGTGGCGTGCCCGCGTCAACAGTGAAGTGCTCGCGCCGCCGGCCAACAATGGCGACGTGGTGGTGGTGCAGACCCAGGACGATCGTCTGATCGGTCTGGACGCTGCCACCGGCAACCAGCGCTGGGTGTATGACAGCACCCCGGCGGTCCTGACCCTGCGTGGCACCAGTGCTCCGCTGGTCACCAACCGTCTGGCCGTAGCTGGCCTGTCGACCGGTAAAGTGGTCGCGCTGGACATCTCCAACGGCGTGCCGGTGTGGGAACAACGCATCGCCATTCCACAAGGTCGTTCGGAGCTGGAGCGCGTCGTCGACATCGACGGCGGTCTGCTGCTGTCGGGCGGCACGCTGTACGTGGCCAGCTATCAGGGGCGCGTTGCGGCACTGGACCTGGAAAGCGGTCGTCAACTGTGGCAGCGCGATGCGTCGAGCTACGCCGGTATCGCTCAGGGTTTCGGCAGCGTCTACGTGAGCCTGTCCTCGGGCACCGTTGAAGGCGTCGATGAGCGTTCGACCACCGCACTGTGGAGCAACGACTCGCTGGCTCGCCGTCAACTGTCGGCACCGGAAGTGTTCTCCAGCTACGTAGCTGTGGGTGACCTGGAAGGTTATCTGCATCTGCTGAGTCAGGTCGACGGTCGTTTCGTCGGCCGTGAGCGCATCGACAGCGACGGCCTGCGTGCCCGTCCGCTGGTGGTGGGCGACACGATTTATGTGTATGGCAACAGCGGCAAACTGGAAGCCCTGACCATCAAGTAACAACTATGCTTGGGGTTCATCCCCAAGCGGCCCTGCATCAGCAGGGTTTGCAGCGCCCCCGGGTGTTGCCCCGAGCACCAGCCGCTGCCTCGCAGCGGCTTTTGTATTTTCTGAAATAACGAAGTGGAGAGCCGCATGGTTCCCGTAATCGCCCTGGTGGGCCGACCGAACGTCGGCAAGTCCACCTTGTTCAACCGCCTGACCAGGACTCGTGACGCCATCGTCGGCGACCTGTCCGGTCTGACCCGTGATCGCCAGTACGGTGAGGCCAAGTGGCAAGGGCGTTCCTACATTCTGATCGACACCGGCGGTATCTCCGGTGACGAACATGGTATGGACGAAAAAATGGCCGAGCAGTCGCTGCTGGCCATCGAAGAAGCCGATGTGGTGCTGTTTCTGGTAGATGCCAAGGCCGGTTTTACCGCTGCCGACCAGATGATCGCCGAGCATTTGCGCAAACGTAACAAGCGTTCCCACGTGGTTGCCAACAAGGTCGACAATATCGACCCGGAAATGGCCCGCGCCGAATTCGCCCCGCTGGGCATGGGCCACGCGATCCCGATCGCCGGCGCCCACGGCCGTGGTATCACGCAACTGCTGGAAGCCGCCCTGAGCGAATTCCCGCGCGATGATGACGAGCCGGCTGAAGGTGAAGAGGAAGAAGTCGTTGCCGAAGGCGAGGAAGCCAAGCGCATTCCTGGTCCGAGCGAAAAAGACGGGATCAAGATCGCCATCATCGGTCGTCCGAACGTCGGCAAGTCGACCCTGGTCAACCGCATGCTTGGTGAAGACCGGGTCATCGTGTACGACCAGCCTGGCACCACCCGCGACAGCATCTACATTCCGTTCGAGCGCAATGAAGAGAAGTACACGCTGATCGACACCGCCGGTGTGCGCAAGCGCGGCAAGATCCACGAAGAAGTCGAAAAATTCTCCGTGGTCAAAACCCTGCAGGCGATCAAAGACGCCAACGTGGTGATCTTCGTGATGGACGCCCGCGAGGGTGTGGTCGATCACGACCTGAACCTGCTGGGCTTCGCGATCGAATCCGGTCGTGCGCTGGTCATCGCGATCAACAAGTGGGATGGCATGACGCCGAGCGAGCGCGACTTTGTGAAAGTCGAGCTGCAACGTCGTCTGTTCTTCGTCGACTACGCCGACATTCACTTCATCTCGGCGTTGCACGGCACGGGCGTGGGCAACCTCTACGCTTCGGTGCAGAACTCGTTCAAGTCCGCTGTTACCCGCTGGCCGACCAACCGTCTGACCCAGATTCTGGAAGATGCGGTGGGCGAGCACGCGCCGCCAATGGTCAACAACCGCCGGATCAAGCTGCGTTACGCTCACTTGGGTGGTGCGAACCCGCCGATCATCGTGATCCACGGTAACCAGATCGAGAAAGTGCCGAAGTCGTACGTGCGCTATCTGGAGAACACTTACCGTCGTGTACTCAAGCTGGTCGGTACGCCGATCCGCATCGAGTTCAAGGGCGGCGAGAACCCGTACGAAGGCAACAAGAACACGCTGACCGACCGCCAGGTCAACAAGAAGCGTCGCTTGATGTCGCACAACAAGAAAGCCAGCAAGAAGCGCCGCGACAAGAAGTGATCCGAGGCCCTGCACAATTTTGTGTGGGGCTTTTGTGGCGAGGGGATTTATCCCCGATGGGCTGCGCAGCAGCCCCAAAACCTGTGTCCGCGGTGTATCAGTCAAACCGCATTCAACGGGTTTGCGACTGCTTCGCAGCCGGAACGGGGATAAATCCCCTCGCCACAGGATTGGGTTTGTTCAATGAGAGAAGGGCGCCGTTTGGCGCCCTTTTTTTATGGGCGCCGGATGGGCTATCCTCGGGCTCTCCCGCGCCGTCGTCAGAGCCGGGTGTTGAGCAGAGAACCCCCGATGATCACCAGCAAGCTGCCGAATGTCGGCATCAATATTTTCACGCAGATGTCTCAGCTCGCGGCGCAGACCGGCGCGATCAACCTGTCCCAGGGTTTCCCGGATTTCGACGGCCCGCAGTCGTTGCGTGATGCGGTCGGGCGGCATATCGCCAGTGGCCATAACCAGTATTCGCCGATGACCGGTTTGCCGGCGTTGCGTCAGCAGATCGCGGCCAAGATCGCGCGCAGCTATGGCGTGACAGTCGATGCCGATCATGAAGTGACGGTAACGCCCGGTGCGACTCAGGCAATCTTCTGCGCGATTCAGGCAGTGATTCACAGCGGCGATGAAGTCATCGTCTTCGATCCGTGCTACGACAGCTACGCACCGGCGACAGAATTGGCGGGTGGTCGTTGCGTGCATGTGCAGCTGAATCCGGACGATTTCTCCATCGATTTCGATCAACTCGCAGCGGCCCTGAGCCCGCGCACGAAAATGATCGTCATCAACACCCCGCACAACCCCAGCGGCGCATTGATCAGCCGCGCCGAGCTCGATCAACTGGCGGCGTTGATCCGCGATCGCGACATCTATCTGATCAGCGACGAAGTCTACGAGCACTTGGTTTTCGACGGCGTGCCGCATGTCAGCGTGCTGGCCCATGAAGAGTTGTATCAGCGCGCGTTCGTGGTCAGTTCGTTCGGCAAGACGTACCACGTCACCGGCTGGAAAACCGGCTATGTCGTCGCCCCGCCAGCCCTGACAGCCGAACTGCGCAAGGTGCATCAGTACGTCAGTTTCTGTGGCGTCACGCCGCTGCAATACGCGCTGGCCGATTACATGGCCGAGCACCCGGAACACGTTGAAGAGCTGCCGGGTTTCTATCAGGCCAAGCGCGATCTGTTCTGCGATCTGCTTGCGCCGTCGCGATTCAGCTTCACCCGGGTCAGCGGCACCTATTTCCAGTTGGTCGATTATTCGCAGATCCGTCCTGATCTGAATGATGTCGACATGGCCATGTGGATGACCCGCGAGCACGGTGTCGCGAGCATTCCGGTGTCGGTGTTCTACCAGAATCCACCGCAAGGCCAGCGCCTGATACGCCTGTGCTTTGCCAAACGCGAGGAGACGCTGCGTGAAGCGGCGGCGAAACTATGCGTGATCTGAGTGCATTGCCAGACCTGACTCTGGCGCTGATCCAGACCAGCCTGGCCTGGCACGACCGTCAGGCCAACCTCGAGCATTTTGAGCTGCTGCTGGAGCAGGCCCGTGGCGCCGATCTGATTATCCTGCCGGAGATGTTCACCACCGGTTTTTCCATGGAGTCGGAAACCCTCGCCGAGGCGGAAAACGGCCCGACCAGCAAATGGCTGCGGACGCAGGCAGCGAAGTTCGATGCGGTCATCACTGGCAGCGTGATCATCCAGGCGGCTGACGGCAGCCATCGCAACCGCTTGCTCTGGGCGCGGCCGGACGGCGAAGTGCTGCATTACGACAAGCGTCACCTGTTTCGTATGGCCGGCGAGCACAACCATTACACGCCGGGCGAGCGTCAGGTGCAGTTCGAGCTCAAGGGCTGGCGGATTCGTCCGCTGATCTGCTACGACCTGCGTTTCCCGGTGTGGAGCCGCGACGCGCAGGACACCGATCTGCTGCTGTACACCGCCAACTGGCCGGGCGCACGGCGTCTGCACTGGAACCGCCTGCTGCCGGCACGAGCGATTGAAAATCTCTGCTACGTGGCAGCGGTAAATCGGGTGGGCAGCGATGGCAAAGGCTTCGCCTATACCGGCGACAGTCAGGTGCTGGATTTCCAGGGCGAGACGTTGCTGGCGGCGGGGGAGGCGGATGGCGTGTTCAAGGTGATTCTGGAAGCGGCGCCGTTGGCTGCATATCGCGAGCGCTTTCCGGCGAACCTGGATGCCGACACTTTCGAGTTCACCTAACGCAGCCGATCGTTCCCACGCTCTGCGTGGGAATGCAGCCCGTGACGCTCCGCGTCACTGGACGCGGAGCGTCCCTTGAGGCATTCCCACGCGGAGCATGGGAACGATCGCATCCTTTGATCTACAAAAAAAGGCCCCGGAGCTCACACTCCGGGGCCTTCGCATTTCAGTGGTCGGATTACGCCGCTTTCGCCTCTGGCTGGCTCAGCGAGCGGTTCAGCGCGCTGAACAGTGCCTTGAAACTCGCCGTGGTGATGTTTTCATCGATACCCACGCCGTGCACCGCACGTTCACCGTTCACCCGCAATTCGATATAGGCCGCCGCTTTGGCATTGGTGCCTGCGCCGATCGCGTGTTCGTTGTAGTCCATGATTTCCACCGGAATCGGCAGGCCGGCGACCAGCGCTTCCAGCGCGCCGTTGCCCTTGCCGCGCCAGTGCAGGTTGGTTTCGCCCTGACCTTTGCTGGCCACTTCCACTTCGACGGCGCTGTTGCCGTTTTCTTCCTGCAGACGATGGCTGACGAGCGCATACGGAGTGTTGGCCTGCAGGTATTCGCTGATCAACAGCGAGTGAATCTGCTTGGCCGTCATCTCCAGGCCCAAACGGTCGGTCTCACGCTGCACGACCTGGCTGAACTCGATCTGCATGCGCCGTGGCAGGCTGATGCCGTACTCCTGCTCCAGCAAGTAAGCGATGCCGCCCTTGCCCGACTGGCTGTTGACGCGGATCACCGCCTCGTAGCTGCGACCGATGTCGGCCGGGTCGATCGGCAGGTACGGCACTTCCCACAGGGTGTCCGGTTTCTGCTGGGCGAAGCCCTTGCGGATTGCGTCCTGGTGCGAGCCGGAGAACGCGGTGTGAACCAGGTCGCCAACGTACGGATGACGCGGGTGCACCTGGATCTGGTTGCACTCTTCGACGACCTTGCGCACGCCGTCGATGTCGGAGAAGTCCAGCTCAGGGTCGACGCCCTGGGTGTACATGTTCAGCGCGACGGTGACGAGGTCGACGTTGCCGGTGCGCTCGCCGTTGCCGAACAGGCAGCCTTCGACGCGATCGGCGCCGGCCATCAGGCCCAGCTCGGTGGCCGCGACGCCGGTGCCCCGGTCGTTGTGGGTGTGCAGGCTGATGATCACGCTGTCACGACGGTTGATGTTGCGACCAAACCATTCGATCTGGTCGGCGTAGACGTTCGGCGTCGCGCATTCAACCGTGGCCGGCAGGTTGAGAATCATCTTGTGCTCAGGCGTCGGGTTCCACACCTCGATCACGGCGTCGCAGACTTCCTTGGCGAATTCCAGCTCGGTAGCGCTGAAGGTTTCCGGCGAGTATTCGAAGGTCCACTCGGTCTCCGGCTGCATGGCCGCGTATTTGACGAACAGCTTGGCAGCGTTGACGGCGATGGCCTTGATACCGTCCTTGTCCTGGTTGAAGACGATGCGACGGAAAGAAGGCGAGGTGGCGTTGTACAGGTGAACGATGGCTTTCTTCGCCCCGCGCAGGGATTCGAAGGTGCGCTCGATCAGGTCTTCACGGCCCTGGGTCAGCACTTGAATGGTGGTGTCGTCCGGGATGTGGCCTTCCTCGATCAGCGTACGCACGAAGTCGAAGTCGGTTTGCGACGCGGCCGGGAACGACGCTTCGATCTCCTTCACGCCCACCTGCACCAGGGTTTTCCAGAAGCGCAGCTTCTTCGCCGCGTCCATTGGCTCGATCAGCGACTGGTTGCCGTCACGCAGGTCGGAGCTGCACCAGATCGGCGCGGCGTCGATGGTCTTCGACGGCCATGTGCGATCCGGCAGGTTGATGACGGGAAACGCGCGGTATTTCGAAGACGGGTCTTTGAGCATGCTCATCGGGAAATTCCTTGTTGTCTGGGCCGAAAAGAGGCGGCCTGCCGGTTGAACGAATGTTCTTGGAAAAGCGTGGGACGAGGCGCAGCGATTCAGCCTGGCAGTCGTGCGCTGACGAGGCACAGGCTGCGGTGCTGGCGAAGCTGAATGAGGGTGTGAGAGGTTTTCATGGCTTCAACCCTAACCGCGAGGGGAAAGGATGGCAAGCAGTCGGAAAAAATTGAGAGGAATACCCGGAAAGCGGGATTTTGCAGGAATTTATTGCGCTTAAGGCGGTGGAAGTTGTTGATGTTTGCGTAAGGCTAGATTGGGGCGCAATTGAGTTTTTTCGAGAATCATTGAGTATGGCGGTGTTTTATAGGCCGCCTTCGCGAGCAGGCTCGCTCCCACAGGGGATCTTTGTTGTGAACAAGATCCAGTGTGGGAGCGAGCCTGCTCGCGAAAAGGCCGGTCGCCTCAACACATATTCAAGGTTGGAAGGCACCAATGAAAATCGCCGGATCTACCCGCGCGTCATTCAGGCTGACGTTCCAGTGCATATGCGGCCCGGTCGCGCGGCCGGTCGCGCCGACCTTGCCGACCACCGCGCCACGGGCCAGTTGCTGGCCGTTCTTCACGTCGATCTTCGACATGTGGCAGAACATGCTGATAAAGCCTTGGCCGTGGTCAACGAACACCGTGTTGCCGTTGAAGAAGTAATTGCCGATCAGAATCACCTTGCCCGCCGCCGGGGTCTTGATGGGCGTGCCCGCCGGCACTGCGAAATCGAGGCCGGCGTGAGGATTGCGCTCTTCGCCGTTGAAGAAACGACGCACACCGAACTTGCTCGACAGCGGCCCGTTGACCGGTTTGTCCAGCAGCAGATTGCTCGGCGTGTTCGGGCTGAAACTGCGATAAGCCGCGATCTGTTCCGCCAGTTCACCCTCAATGCGCTTGAGGTTGTCGGCGTTCGGATTGACCTGCTGTTTGTTCTTCAGGGTGATGTGCTGTTCCGGGTATTTCTTGCTGCCCACGGTAAACGGCAAGTTGCGCCCGCCACTGCTGATCTGCTGCGCGCCAGGTTTGACCGTCAGCGGCACGCCGACGATCGCCAGCCAGTTGTTCTGCTCTTTGACCACCAGCACCGGTTTGCCTTGATAGGTGGCTTTCGGCGCCTGCGCGGCGGTGCCCAGATCCACCACGGCGACGCCGCCCGGCACCGGTTTGTTCAGCAGCCGAGTGATGTAACTGTCGGCGTGGGCGTTGAAGGTCAGGCAGAGCAACAGCAGCGGAGCGAGAAAACGCGGCATGGATCAGTCCAGTAAAGAGAGGGTGACGGGCGTCAGGTGATTGTCCTCGACGCGCACTTGCAGTTCGCCTTCGCCGAGTTTGGCTTTCAGGCGCTGGCCGGTGTGGGTCTGCGCAGCGTTGCGGATCGCGTGGCCACGCTCGTCGAGCAGGATGCTGTAACCGCGACCGAGGGTCGCCAATGGGCTGACCACATGCAGGGTCTGCATCTGACTGTGCAATAGCTGACGACGCTGTTTCAGAGCATCGCGCATGGCTCGGGGCAAACGTTCGGCGAGGCTGTCGAGGCGCTGGCGAAGCATCGCCAGTTGGCGTCCCGGATGTTGCCCGGCGAGGCGGGTTTCCAGACGGATCAGGCGTTCGCGGCGGGTATTGAGATGGCGTTCGAAGGCCCGGCGCATGCGCATGTCCAGATCATCCAGACGCTGAGCCTGCTGACGCAGACGTTCGCCGGGATGGCGCAACCGTCGGGCCATGCCTTCCAGACGCAGGCGATCACGCATCAAGCGGTCACGCATGCGCATCACCAGACGCCGGTGCAGGCTCTCGACCTGACGGATCAGATGGCTGGAATCCGGAGCGAGCAGTTCGGCGGCGGCCGAGGGCGTCGGTGCGCGGACGTCGGCGACAAAATCGCTGATCGAAACATCGGTTTCATGGCCGACGGCGCTGACGATCGGCGTGACACAGGCATCGACCGCGCGCGCCACCGCTTCCTCGTTGAAGCACCAGAGGTCTTCCAGCGAGCCGCCGCCACGGGCGAGGATCAGCGCGTCGAAGCCACGGGCATCGGCCATTTTCAGCGCGCGGACAATCTGCGCGGTGGCCTCGCGGCCCTGCACAGCGGTTGGAATCAGGGTCAGTTGCACCTGCGGCGCACGGCGGCGGAATACGCTGATGATGTCGCGAATCACCGCGCCGGTCGGCGAACTGATGATGCCGATGCGCTGCGGATGCGCGGGCAGCGGCACTTTGCGTTCGGCACTGAACAGGCCTTCGGCGCTGAGCTTTTCCTTCAGCGCATCGAAGGCCAGACGCAGCGCGCCGTCACCGGCCGGCTCCACGGTGTCGAGGATCAGCTGATAGTCGCCACGGCCTTCGAACAGCGAAACCTTGCCGCGCACCTTGACCGCCAGACCATCCTTCAACGCCTGACGCACCCGCGCGGCGTTCTGCCGGAACAGCGCGCAACGCACCTGCGCGCCGCTGTCCTTGAGGGTGAAATAGACGTGGCCGGACGCCGGGCGCGCGAGGTTGGAGATTTCGCCTTCGACCCAGATGTTGCTGAACACGTCTTCAAGCAACACCCGCGCACGGCCGTTGAGCTGGCTGACGGTCAGGACTTCACGGTCCAGGCCAAGTCTTGCAAAGGGATCTTTAATCATGGGGCGCAGTTTAAAGGCATTTGCCCGCCAATCACCATGACGCCGCACAAAACCCTGTGGGAGCGAGCCTGCTCGCGAAAGCATTGTGTCAGCGGACAACAACGGGAATGACACTCCGCCTTCGCGAGCAGGCTCGCTCCCACATGGGATCAATTTGATATCTGGTCGTGCTGCCCGCTACTGGCTACAGTCAGCGCGGTCTTATAAAGGATGCGGACGATGAGCATGATGGAGCTGTTGGGGGCGTGGTCGTGGGGTGCTGACGGTTGGGCGGTCATCGGGTTGGCCATTGCCCTGGCCTACATCGTCTTCGGCATCGCCGGTTTCGGCACGGCGCTGGTCGCGGGGCCGATGCTGATTCTGTTCATGCCGCTATCGAAAATCGTGCCGTTGCTGGTGCTGCTGGATTTTGTCGCGGCATTCGGCAATCTGCTGCCCTCGCGGCGCGACGTCGCCAAGCCGGAATTGCTCAGGCTGCTGCCGTGCATGGCAATCGGCTGCACGCTGGGGGTGATCTTCCTGCTGAATCTGAAATCCGATCTGTTGCTGCTGTTGATGGGGCTGTTTATCAGTGCCTATGCGGTTTACAGCCTGTGGGTCAAAGCGCGGCCGGCACAGTTGTCGGCAGCGTGGGCGGTGCCGATGGGCACAGTGGGCGGGTTGTTCGGCGCGTTGTTTGGCAGTGGCGGCTTTCTTTACGCGATCTATCTGAACAGCCGCCTGCCCAAGGACGCGGCGCGGGCCACGCAAAGTGCCTTGATCAGTTGCAGCACCGTGGTGCGCTTGAGTCTGTTTGTCATCGCCGGTGTGTATGCCGAGCTACCCTTGTTGATGCTGGCGCTGTGTCTGTTGCCGGCCATGGCGCTGGGCTTGTGGATCGGCCGGCGGCTGACCATGAGGTTGTCGCGCGAGGCGTTTGTGCGGCTGGTGACTTGGCTGGTGCTGGCCAGCGGGATCGCGTTGATGGTGCGCTATTTCAGCACTTGACCGGATTTCTTCAGGGATTAAGCTGCCGGCCGCAGTTCCTTGTGGGAGCGAGCCTGCTCGCGAATGCGGTGGGTCAGCAACAAAAATGCAGCCTGACACTGCGCTTTCGCGAGCAGGCTCGCTCCCACATTGGAAATCTTAAATACTGGCAGCAGGCTCCACCATGAACTCGCAAAGCATTATCGTCCCGAAAATCTCCACCCTGCCGGTGCACGAGCCCCGGGCGCGGGCGATCGTGCGCTGGCTGGTGCGCAAGAACATCATCGAAGAACAATTGACCACCTGCGGCCGCACCGGCAACCGTATGGCCCACGCCATCGCTGATGGTGCTCGCGCCGTGGTGCTGCACCCGCAAGCGCTGCCGTTCGGCGAGCCGGTCAATGGCCTGGAGATCGTCACCAAACGCTGCATCTACACCCCGGCCAAGGGCTTTCTCGAAGAGGCCGGTTGCGCCGAGTGCCGTCGCGAAGTGGGCGAGGCGCTGTTCGAGAGTCTTGAAGACTGGTTTCCAGGCCGCACCGACAATTTCACCTGCCCGGAATGCGGACATGAGGACGACATCAACGGCTTCCTGTTTCTGCAGGAATGCGCGTTTTCCAACCTCGGCTTCATTTTCAACAATTGGCTGGAGGCGGGGTTCAAGCAGAGCTTTATCGACGAGTTCGCCGATTGGCTCGATCAACCTGTCTCTTGGGTCAAGGTGGAGCTGTAGGGCCGGGCTTTTCCATCTATCAATTAGGCTGAGTTTTACATTGAACAGCAGGGGGTGTCTGACTATAATGGCGCGCTTCCATTTTCCCGCTCGGGAGCCCCCGCGATGCTGCGTATCAGCCAAGAAGCTCTGACATTCGACGACATTCTCCTAGTGCCCGGTTATTCCGAGGTACTTCCCAACGAAGTCAGTCTCAAGACCCGTCTTACCCGTGGCATCGAACTGAATATTCCTCTGGTTTCTGCCGCCATGGACACCGTTACTGAAGCCCGTCTGGCAATCGCCATGGCTCAGGAAGGTGGCATCGGCATTATCCACAAGAACATGACCATCGAGCAGCAAGCTGCCGAAGTGCGCAAGGTCAAGAAGTTCGAAGCCGGTGTGGTCAAGGATCCAATCACCATCGAGGCCGATGCCACGGTGCGTGATCTGTTCGAACTGACCCGTCTGCACAATATCTCCGGCGTTCCGGTCCTGCACGATGGCGACCTGGTCGGCATCGTCACCTCCCGCGACGTACGTTTCGAAAACCGTCTGGAAGCCACTGTCCGCGAAGTGATGACGCCTAAAGAGCGTCTGGTCACGGTCAAGGAAGGCGCCGACAAGAACGACGTCCGTGAACTGCTGCACAAGCACCGCATCGAGCGCGTGCTGATCGTCGACGACAAATTCGCCCTCAAAGGCATGATGACCGTCAACGACATCGAAAAAGCCAAGGCCTACCCGCTGGCCAGCAAGGACGATCAAGGTCGTCTGCGCGTTGGCGCTGCGGTCGGCACCGGTAAAGACACCGGTGATCGCGTGACTGCACTGGTCAATGCCGGCGTGGACGTGGTGGTGGTCGACACCGCACACGGTCACTCCAAAGGCGTGATCGACCGCGTACGCTGGGTCAAAGAGAACTTCCCTGAAGTGCAGGTGATCGGCGGCAACATCGCCACCGGCGCTGCTGCCAAGGCGCTGGCCGAAGCGGGCGCCGACGCAGTCAAGGTCGGTATCGGCCCTGGCTCGATCTGCACCACCCGTATCGTCGCCGGTGTCGGCGTACCGCAAATCAGTGCCATCGCCAACGTCGCCGCTGCCCTTGAAGGCACTGGCGTACCGTTGATCGCCGACGGCGGTATCCGTTTCTCCGGTGACCTGTCCAAGGCCATCGTGGCCGGTGCGTCCTGCGTGATGATGGGCTCGATGTTCGCCGGTACCGAAGAAGCACCGGGCGAGATCGAACTGTTCCAGGGCCGTTCGTACAAGGCTTATCGCGGCATGGGTTCGCTGGGCGCCATGTCCCAGGCTCAGGGCTCGTCCGACCGTTACTTCCAGGACTCCTCGGCAGGTGCCGAGAAACTGGTTCCGGAAGGCATCGAAGGCCGTGTGCCGTACAAAGGCACCCTGAGCGCGATCATTCACCAGTTGATGGGCGGTCTGCGTTCCTCGATGGGTTACACCGGCAGCGCCAACATCGAAGAAATGCGCACCAAACCCGAGTTCGTGCGGATCACCGGTGCCGGCATGGCCGAGTCCCACGTTCACGACGTGCAGATCACCAAGGAAGCGCCAAACTACCGCGTAGGTTGAGGCTTCCAGCAAAACGTTAAATCACCGGGGCTGTTCATTCAGCCCCGAGTTGTTTCTGATTCACTACATGAGAATGAGTCATGGCCCTCGACATTCACGCTCACCGCATCCTGATCCTCGACTTCGGTTCGCAATACACCCAGCTGATTGCCCGCCGCGTGCGCGAGATCGGCGTGTACTGCGAACTGCACCCGTTCGACATGGACGAAGATGCGATCCGCGAATTCGCCCCTAAAGGCGTCATCCTCGCCGGCGGCCCCGAGTCCGTGCACGAAGCCAACAGCCCGCGCTGCCCGCAGGCGGTGTTCGACCTCGGCGTTCCGGTGTTCGGCATCTGCTACGGCATGCAGACCATGGCCGAGCAACTGGGCGGCAAGGTTGAAGGTTCCGAACTGCGTGAGTTCGGTTACGCCCGCGTTGACGTGGTCGGCAAGAGCCGCCTGCTCGACGGCATCGAAGACCACATCGATGCCGACGGCCTGTTCGGCCTCGACGTGTGGATGAGCCACGGTGACAAAGTCACGAAGATGCCGGAAGACTTCCACATCCTCGCCAGCACCCCGAGCTGCCCGATCGCCGGTATGTTCAACGACGACCGCGCTTACTATGGCGTGCAGTTCCACCCGGAAGTGACCCACACCAAGCAGGGCGGGCGCATCCTGTCGCGCTTCGTGCTCGACATCTGCGGCTGTGAAGCCCTGTGGACGCCGTCGAAGATCGCTGAAGACGCCATCGCCAACATCCGCGCCCAGGTCGGCACCGACAACGTGCTGCTGGGCCTGTCCGGCGGCGTTGACTCCTCGGTGGTTGCCGCGCTGCTGCACAAAGCCATCGGCGATCAACTGACCTGCGTCTTCGTCGACAACGGCCTGCTGCGTCTGCACGAAGGCGAGCAAGTGATGGCCATGTTCGCCGAGAACATGGGCGTCAAGGTGATCCGCGCCAACGCTGAGGAGCAGTTCCTCAACAACCTGGCCGGCGAAGCCGACCCGGAAAAGAAGCGCAAGATCATCGGCCGCACTTTCATCGACGTGTTCGATGCCGAATCCTGCAAGCTGGACAACATCAAGTACCTGGCTCAGGGCACCATCTACCCGGACGTGATCGAGTCGGCTGGCGCGAAAAGCGGCAAGGCCCACGTGATCAAGTCGCACCACAACGTGGGCGGCCTGCCGGAAGAGATGAACCTGAAACTGGTCGAGCCACTGCGCGAACTGTTCAAGGATGAAGTGCGTCGTCTGGGCCTGGAACTGGGCCTGCCGTACGACATGGTCTACCGTCACCCGTTCCCGGGCCCGGGCCTGGGTGTGCGCATCCTCGGTGAAGTGAAAAAGGAATACGCCGACCTGCTGCGTCGCGCCGACCACATCTTCATCGAAGAACTGCGCAAGGCCGATTGGTATCACAAGGTCAGCCAGGCGTTCGTAGTGTTCCAGCCTGTCAAATCGGTCGGCGTGGTCGGCGACGGCCGTCGTTACGCCTGGGTCGTGGCTCTGCGTGCCGTGGAAACCATCGACTTCATGACCGCGCGTTGGGCACACCTGCCTTACGAACTGCTGGAAACCGTTTCCGGCCGCATCATCAACGAAATCGAAGGCATCTCCCGCGTCACTTACGACGTGTCGAGCAAGCCGCCGGCGACGATTGAGTGGGAATGATTGGACATCCGGCACTGACCGGCACCAACTAGCAAGAAACACCCTGAAGCCCGCGTAAATGCGGGCTTTCGGCTTTTTGGGTCTAGCAAATTCTGGCAGCTCTGTGCATCGCCAAGCACCGTGTTTGTGTGGCATGGTACGGGGCATTGACTGAGCCCAATGCCATGCTCGGTGTTCGATACCATGTCGTCTCTGTAGGGGGCAGCATGGTATCAAATCTCATCACCCGCCCGGTTTCATTGGGTTTTCTTGCGGTCTTGGGGTGATTTCTGAGCATGGTATTTTTTGAACGGAATCCGCGAGTGCCATGCTGACCGATACCAAGCTGCGTAATCTCAAGCCGAAAGAGAAACTCTACAAAGTTAACGACCGCGATGGACTCTATGTGGCTGTCACGGCTGCGGGATCAATCTCGTTTCGCTACAACTACTCCATCAACGGCCGACAGGAGACCGTCACGTTCGGTCGTTACGGGGTAGGTGGTATTACGCTTGCGGAAGCCCGGGAGCGCTTGGGTGAGGCCAAGAAACTGGTTTCGGCTGGCAAGTCACCTGCCAAGGAGAAAGCCCGCGACAAGGCTCGTATCAAGGGCGCGGAGACGTTTGATGCGTGGGCCGAGAAATGGCTACGCGGGTATCAGATGGCTGACTCAACTCGTGATATGCGCCGCTCGGTTTACGAGCGTGAGCTCAAACCGAAATTCGGCAATCAGAAACTAGTAGAGATCACACATGAGGATCTACGCACGCTTACCGATGCAATCGTAGAGCGAGGCGCCCCAGCAACGGCGGTGCATTCCCGAGAGATTATGCTACAGGTCTTCCGCTGGGCTATTGAGCGTGGCCAGAAGGTTGAGAACCCGGCCGATCTGGTGCGTCCTGCAAGCATTGCCAGGTTCGAGCCACGCGACCGGGCTTTGACCCCTGACGAAATCGCCTTGATGTATCAGTACATGGATCGCATAGGAACTGCATCATCGGTGCGAGCTGCGGCTAAGCTGTTGTTGCTCACTTTGGTACGGAAAAGTGAGTTGACCAACGCGACCTGGAGCGAGATCAATTTCAGCGAAGCCTTATGGACCATTCCCAAAGAGCGGATGAAGCGGCGAAATCCCCATTTGGTGTTCTTGTCTAGGCAAGCGCTGGATATCTTTATTGCGCTGAAGACCTTTGCTGGTGGATCAGACTACGTGTTGCCTTCACGCTACGACTCAGATTTGCCCATGAGCGCAGCCACGATTAACCAAGTGCTGACTCTCACTTATCGGCTTGCGCAGAAAGAAGGGAAGCCGCTGAGCAAGTTCGGGCCGCATGATCTGAGGCGGACAGCAAGCACGTTGCTGCATGAGGCGGGTTACAACTCAGACTGGATCGAGAAATGCCTCGCGCACGAACAGAAGGGAGTACGAGCCGTCTACAACAAGGCTGAATACCGCGATCAGCGCGTTGCAATGTTGCAGGATTGGGCTGACATGATTGACGAATGGACGACCAAAAAATCCCGTACAAGTGGCTGATTTTTAACCTAGCGATGCACCAAGCACACGGGAAAACTGTATTTTTCGTAGCGAAATGCCCACTCCGGTGGGTTTTTTTTCGTCTCGAAATATCCCGTTTACCGGACACATTTATTCTCGAAAATAGGTCGAGTGAAACTCCTGTAAACACATCTGATTAACCGTGTTTTTTGTCCGGAAACTAGACGTTTGGCGGACATTAAGTATCTGATTTATATGATAAAAAATTGATTGTTAAATGCTGGAAGGTACCGGTAATAGGGGGTAATAATCGAACTTCGATATGTGATCAGTAGAGGTGTTTCGGGTGGAAAAGGAATCGGAAAAAAAGAAAACAGTCCTCATCAGTAAGAGGCAATTACTGGCAATCATCCCGTTGTGCGAGCGCACAATTTACAACTTTGAAAAGCAGGGAAAATTTCCTCGCCGGATTGCACTGAGCAGCCGCAAGGTCGTGTGGGATTTGGCCGAAATTGAGGCATGGATCGATACCTGTAAGGAATCCGGCCCAGCAGCTCGCCCCGGAATGGGGGGCTGAATTGTGGCGATTGACCTACGGGCAGCCTTTGAGAATAAGCCGCCACCGCTGGATTACGTTTTACCCAGCATGGTGTGCGGTACAGTCGGGGCGCTGGTGTCGCCCGGCGGTATCGGCAAATCCATGCTGGCCTTGCAATTAGCCGCGCAGATCGCGGGTGGTCCTGATCTCCTGGAATTGGGAGAGCTACCCACTGGTTCTGCGATCTATCTGCCTGCCGAAGATCCACCCGCCTCCATCCATCACAGGTTGCATGCTCTAGGGGCATACCTCAGTGACGAGCAACGCCAAGCGGTTGCCGCTGGCCTGTTGATCCAGCCGCTGATTGGCAGCCAGCCCAACATTATGAGGCCTAACTGGTTCGACTGGTTTAGACGGGCCGGAGAGGGGCGTCGCCTGATGGTGCTCGACACCTTGCGCCGGTTCCACAGTGAGGAAGAGAACTCCAGCGGTCCGATGGCTCAGGTCATTGGCCGCATGGAGGCTATCGCCGCCGAGACCGGTTGCTCCATCGTGTTTCTACACCACGCCAGTAAGGGGGCGGCCATGATGGGCGCAGGCGACCAGCAGCAGGCCAGTCGTGGGTCGTCCGTGTTGGTCGATAACATCCGGTGGCAATCGTATCTGTCCGGCATGACGCAGGGCGAGTCTGAAGAATGGGGAGTTGAGGACAGTCAGCGTGGGTACTTTGTCCGCTATGGTGTCAGCAAAGCCAACTACGGCACACCGTTTCAGGAGCGTTGGTTCCGTCGGCATGAGGGCGGTGTGCTCAAGCCCGCCGTGCTGGAGAGGCAGCAAAAGGCTAAGAGGACGCGGCTTGTCGCAGCAACATATTAAACCAGCCTACGCCCTACTTGACCCAGCCCACGTATTTGACGGGTTGTTCGTGCCTACCAAGGGTAAAAAACGAGGACGCTTGCTCGTCGAGCCGCGCCGCTTCGGTAAGTTAGAGATCGGTTTTCAGGGTTTTGAGCAACTCGGGGCTGATGATCAGTCAATTCTGTACGCCCTGACGGCTCAGCTTGGTATTGCAAAGCTTGTGATCGAAAGCGCTTCAGCCGGGCCAATCAATAAGCGGTTACGCCTTGCTTTGGAATTTAATCAAGATGACGGTGCACCGTTGGCGAGCAAGCGCACCAGCTTGCGAAGCTTGCTTATTGACGCTGGATATCAAGACCCTGAAAGTGGACGGGCGCTGAAGGCGGCAAAAGAGAGCTTGAATCGTCTGGCCAATACGCAGATTCGGGAGATTAACCATGAAACGGGATGGGACCGGCGTTGCAACCTGATCGCGGTCAGTTTTAACCATAAAACCGGGGAAATCCACGTTGCAGCAAACCCGCGTCTAACTGATGCAGTTTTCCATGGGCAGTATGTCAAAGTCTCACTGTTCGAGCGTAACGAGCTGGAGAGCGGAGTGGCGAAAATTCTACATGCCTGGCTGTGCTCGAATATCCGGCTAGGACGGGCGTTGGGTAACGGAAATGGGGCATACCTCGATACTATTGCACCGCATGTTTGGGGCGGTGCAGCTTGGGCTCGATTCGCCGCCTCAGACCGTAGCAAGAAGCGCGACCAGTTACGGGCGGCCCTGTACGAGATCGCAGACCAAACGCGGAGCTTGCATGGCGGCTATGGCTGGGCCATCAAACAGATGAGCAGTGGGCTAGTACTGGTCAGCCGCCCAAAAAGTATGCCGCTGATCGAACAGTATTCAGGTTGTGAGTCGCCCAGCGAGTATCACGACTTAACTGAAGCCCCGGCGTAGGTGGCAACATCCCCCGGCCTAAGTGGAAACTACCCCCGGCCTAGGTGGAAACAAATTACTTGGCAAATATGGGCGCAAAATCGTGCTCTATCTGGCTTCCAGCCTTTTCGCGAAATTCCGCTCTAAGAAGTTCTAAGAGACTTCTACTCTGCGCGCAAGCGCTGCGCCTCGAGGCGCAGCCCATCGCTTGCAACTCTTGATCGGCCTGAAGCCTTTGGACACCAAAAGGAAAGGCCGTGGGCTAGATTGTTCGTTGTGCTTACCAAGAGGCCGGAGGAGCCATCAACGGCGATTTCAAGGGTTCGGTGTACGGTAGGGGCTCTTAGACCCCGGAAATTGCTCAAAATGTAAAATTGCATAGATCTGCCCACCCATTGGCACTCGACCTGACCAATCATGTGCATCGGATTTGACCATCACGCTGCGTGGCCATGACCGGCAAAGAACGACTCATAGCTGACATTCCGCCGTTGTTCACGACATTAGCTTATGACCAGCCAACGGTTTAGGACTCAAGGCGCAGGGCCTGAATATGAAAGCGTGGACGACTGGATGGTACTCAATACTGTTTAGGTCAACCGTTAGGCTAAACAAAAAAGTTACCTCAACGTAGTGGTACGTGGACTTCGACAATGGAATAGCCATCCGCTATCGTGGCGTGATGGACGTTGATTGCAGCAAGCGATCGACTCGTACTCACAGGCATGTCGGGCTTTCGAATGAGAATTTGCTTCATATGGGTATCTGGGTTCAAAAATCTCAGAAACTTTGGAATCAACCTATGCAATGATTTCACATTCTCTTACAACCCGATATCGGGTGTTGTTAACCGAACGGAGCAATCCCCGCTGCCTCCCGAAATTTTCGGACAAAATATTCACGACATAACTGCAATCCTTGGTATTAACGGCGCCGGAAAGTCCAATGCGCTGCAGCTGATCTGCTTGGCTTTGAAGTCCAATGACAAACTTGATACCCCATTGCTAATTGTTTATGAGTCCAATGATCAGTTTTTTTATATAAACAATACAGGAAGATATGTAGTAGCCGATTTTGTAGCAGAAGAAAGAAATGACCACAGGGATTTCAAAGACCTTAACGTTGTTTATTTCTCGAATGTATTTGACGAAAATCAAATGGATTTGGGCAAAAACGTCCAGGACATATCAGTAAACTTCAGGTATAACCGAAATTTTTTTGCGAAAGCAAAATTCAAATCCACGTCTGAAATAATTGACCAACTGAGCTTCATCTATTCAGATGTTTATCATTATGTGAGAATTGATACACCTAAGACGCTGGAAATAAAAGTCGATAGAATGATTCGGGATCGACTGCTCAACGAGCGCGAACATCCGTTTTACAACATCCTTCGAGAAATATCAGGCATACAGCAAGAGATTCGAAAGCGTTCCACTTCGAATAAAGACCTGCAAGTCGCTGTCGCAGCTGTTCAAGGCATGTTCCTCTTTCAAATATTGACAGAAAACCTTGAGCACGATCAACTCCGCCAACGAATTGAAGACACTCTTAAACAAAAATACTATGACACCGCGAGCTTAAAAGAACTTCTATTTGTTACGAAGGAATTCTTCGAAAACAGTGAAAACCTACGCATTAATAACTGCCCTTATAAAATAACAGAGCTTATTGATGTCGCAATCAACCTCGAACCTCTGTTCCATCAGGTGAATGTGAATCTCGACACCGCAGTAAAAAGCAATCGCTACATTTTTACTATAGATTTCTCCAGGCACGAAAAGCTTCCATACTTACAGCTAGCATGGATAATTGAACGAATTAAATCTGGCGCGATGTCTTGGACGGGTATAAGTTCTGGACAAAAGGCATACTTGAATATGTTCAGCTCCATATGGAGCACACTTAGCAATCCTCACTCAGCAAAAAAGATCAGCAGCAGCACACTTTTGTGCATCGATGAAGCAGACCTGTATCTGCATCCGCAATGGCAAGTTGAGTTTGTCGAACGCCTAATCACGTGCCTTCCGAATCTTTCGAATGGCAGAAAGCAGATAGTGATCACGACTCACTCCCCAATTTTGGTGAGTGATCTGCCAAGCCAGTGTCTTATTGCTCTTTCTCCGCCTCAGATCGAACATTTTAAAGAGCCGCCCGCAACGGATGGCCTAAAGACGTTCGGGGCGAATCTGTTCGACATTTACTCCGCAACCTTCGGCTTGAACGGACAGCGAACTGGTAATCTTTCATCGAAATATATTTCAAAAATCCTAGCAATACTTGATTGCGACGACATCACTCCTCCCCAGCGGGAGTCCCTAATCCAGGCGGCTTCGATCATCGACGACGAGCTGATTAATGCTCACATCCTGAAAAGGATCTACAGCAAGTGATTAGTATTCAAAAACACTTGGAATCAGTGACCGGCGACGTTGACGCACTGCTGAAGGAAACAGTGAACGATCTGTGGGACGAGCTGAATCCTAAGAATGCAGATGGCTCATTTGCCGACAGATCATTGATTAAAAGCGTGAGTAAATTTCGACCTAAGCTGAATGAGCCGGCTTATATTGCACTGGTCGGGGCGGAAGTGGTTGCGCGGCAAGTTGACTACCTTGATCATATCGCCGACATCGACAATCTCAAGCAAATCATTACTGCCTTACCCAGCGAGCTGGATGATGTAATAGCTACTGCAAACGAGATACTTGAGCCCGGGGACCTTTTTACGATAGTTAAAGAGAAGATTCATCCGGATTCGTTCGGCCTTAAATTACTGAGCGAAGTATTCAAGTACAGCAACTACCGGAGCAGTAACCATTGCGTCAACCGGTATAAAAAGCTCGGATTCAATGGTGCGACATGCCCGTACTGTAATGAAACGACGATGAAAATCGTGCCGAAGGAAGACGAGGATAAATTTAATGAGCTCATGCTTTTTGACATTGATCACTTCTATTCGAAGAGCATGTTTCCGTATCTAGCACTCTCATTTTACAATCACATTCCTTCATGCAAGGCTTGCAATCAAACGTACAAGGGCGCTAACGAATTCGCGTTTACGACGCATATCCACCCCTACCACAGGTGCTTTGACACTCACTACAACTTCCAACTTAACCATGGGGTGTTGGTGAATGAGGCCCCGACCAAAGTAAAAGCCAGGAAGAAATCGATCTTTGAGGAGCGCTTGCTTGCTGACTTGCAGATCGAGGCCCGATACCAAGGAAATCTGGGCCACGCACGTATCACCCGCTTGGTAGAAATCCTATCCCGCTACTCCCATATCCTCAGGGAAGGCGCTGAAAATGACGAAGATCGTATGCGATTGAAAGAGCGACTGGCTGATTTCGGGATAATTTCTAACCATAAGCAAATACTTAGCCAGTGTTACAGTAAACTCCAGCGGGACACGATAGCGATGTTTGACCCAAACAATACCCTGGAGCTGCTGTAAGGGATTACTCCTGACAGTGATCGATCCTCTGCAATTGCGTCAGTCAGCGATTGAAGAGCTTGCTGTGGCTGACTAGTGAAAGTTGACCACGCCGTTTTCATCTGGGTGTTTCCGAGACAGACCGAATCTCACCGGATCGAACTCCCCTCTGGTTCGGTCTACGATCCAAACCATGCGCTGGTAAAAAGACTCTCGGGCCCGAACTTCCTCGGGCTCCGAGAAAGGATTAAGAGTACGACTTCCTGCCAAGCTACTGGAAAGTGTTCCTTCCGCTCTCGATGCCAGGCCGTTTCGGACTCCCACCACTGATCACAAAACCGACAACGCCAACTACCTCTGGATCTAGCTCTTCTACACATTCTTGAACAGAGCGGGATGCCTTTCCTTTTGGTGCTATCAATCGGTAGGAATTAAATGAGGCTGTGATCAATGCGATTTTATGCGAATCAATGCGAATCAATGCGATTTTATGCGATTGGGCACTAATCAATTGGTATCTATAATTTCGTTGCATAAAATCGCGTAGAACTGGACGGCAAGATGTGTGTTGTACGGGTACGGGCTTCGCCCTTTCCCGTCCAATACCTTGCCTTACTCGCCTTCGGCTCAACGGAATCTTGCTCTGCGAGGCCCACCGTCGCTGCCGCGACAGAAGAAAAGGCGACATAGAAGGAGCGCGCCATGATCGGCACGGAACCACCAAAAGTGAAAGCTCGCCGACGCGGCAAGCCGATTGAGGTTTGGGTGAATGATGAGGAAAAAGCGCAGATCACCGAACGCGCTGAACAGTCCGGCTTGTCCCGATCTGGATACCTGCGAGCTGTAGGATTGAACTACCCAATAAGGTCTGTCGTAGACCTGGCCGCCGTTGCAGACTTGGCGAAGGTCAATGGTGATCTTGGGCGGGTAGCAGGCTTATTGAAATTGTGGCTAGCCGAGAAGCGTGGACAAGAAGCACGAGCGGTAGACGTTGACGCCATGATGGTGCAATTTCGCGAGCTACAAGGAGAGGTTAGGGCGATTATGAGCAAGGTTGTATATGAGCGGAAATGAAAACCACCTCGTGAGGTCGTTTCCGGCATTTCCTTTTGGTGCACTATTCGAGGCATTTTGAACATGGTCCGCCTTGCAATGGAGGCGGCGGAACAAGCCGGGCGAGTGCGCTGTGGCTCCGCCCATGCAGCCCTGGACTTGTGAAACGTCGGGAACACACGTTGAAGGTGCGCAGTGCTCAATCTGCTGCTTGGGGCTAGCTTGATGGGTTAGCCAAACGGACCTTTCCTCAGAGCGCTGCTCGACGCCACTCGTCGGTTCGCATCCACCAGCTAGAGTCAAAAGGTAGAAATTGATTGTCTGTTGGTGAAGTTTGATCGCAGGCGTAGAGTGAAATACGGTAGAATTCGCGGCGCCTGAGATGGAGCAACAGTCTACGGCATAGATTTAGACGGAGAATATCAATTGGAAAGTCGGGACATTGAAATAAGGCGGCACTTTCACAAAAAGCGCTTACAACACTTCCATGACTGCCCAAACACTATTGTAATAGACGAGCTTGGTATTGCTCACGGAAAAAATAGAGCAGATATAGCAGTTCTGAACGGGACTTTTCATTGCTTTGAAATCAAAAGTTCAAAAGACACTATAAATCGCCTGCCTGAGCAGTTGTCAGAGTATTCAAAATGCTTTGAAAAGATCTCAGTAATATCCGCTCCAAATCACATTCAAAAAATAATGACCATTCTTCCATCTTGGTGCGGTCTGATCGTCGCGACCAAGGGTGCTAAGGGAGCGGTGGCATTCAAAACTATAAAACGGCCCAAAAAAAATCCACAGCTAGAAATTACGGCCATGGCTCACTTTCTCTGGCGAAGAGAAATAATCGAGTTGCTTACAGCACTGGGCGTGGAAGAAAAACATCTTAATCAGTCCAGAGAAAAACTTTATCAGTTGATTCCTCCAACCCTTACCGCACAGGAACTGACCCAGTGGATCAAGGTTAAGTTTATGGGCCGTAAAGACTGGAGAGCTGCCTCACAACAAATGTTATGTGATGATTGACGCCAACCCATTTCCAAGTGGTCAAGTTGCCGCAGTTGTTCAACTTATTAGCGGTTTCATCAATTCGTTCATCACCTTTGCTAAAGCTACTAGTTGAATATTTGCCAGAAGATATGATGGCTTTACAGTGGTCAATCATCTGGGCTTCATTACCTCGAAACGCACCGCCCTTTGGTACAAACCAAGAGTCATCTATAGTGTATACAATTTTTCCGGCAGGCTTCATTTTGCGCATATCTAGGCTTAAAAATGAAGGCGACTCAATGGAGTAGTCTCCAAAACAAGGCGCGTATATCGTTTTGGCCATCTCTGCACGTAAACTGGGAAAAAGTCCCCACTCGTGCCGCTTTTGAATTGCACCTGGCTTTTTTATATCGCGGAGTTTTAGCGATGTCGCAACAAAAATAAGAGATCGGCATGCGCTACACCCACTCATTTTATTTACCGCTCCTGCGACTATTTTAGCAAACAGGCCATACGGCTCGAAGTTTGCGGGCTCTCCTAGATCAACAACTAAATCCACCTCTTCCCAAGAAGAAACGCCGAGCGAACTCATCAGCGCTGCTAGATCCGCATCTACTGATGGTTTGAGAAGCTCATCCAGTTTGAGTCTTAAAACAACCCCGGTCTTACGAGCGATTAAAAACGAGCGAATACAGGAGATGTAAGAGCCACTTTTAGAGAGGCCAACTACTGGACGGACATTACAGCCCAAATCAACAGCTTCATTTAGCACGAACTCAATGACTGGGCGCCCGTCATCCATCAATTCATCTTCAAGAGAGTCATGGAGATCGACGAGCGCAAGCCGATTACTCCACTTGGTATAAAGTCTTTTCGGGAAAGTTTCTACGTGCTCATGGACGGTCTTTTTCATTCTCTCCTCCTCGAAATCATACTCCCTAGGAGGTATTACCAGAAGAGGAACGACTTTATCCTTCACCTCAGCCTTCAGAGTGAAAAGCGCTTGGTACTCTCCCTGTCGCCACTTTAAAACTGGCACATACTTTTCACTGCTGATTTTCATAGCTGTTCCTCAAAACAGGAGCGTACCTTTCCGTTCCCCAAAAGCTCAGAAAGCACATGATAGTTATTGCTTTCCTTTCGAATTCTTCCCGCCAAAATACTTGGATGGATGCCTATTCTTTCTGCATCAAGTCGAACAGCTTCTGGAGTCATTGAAAATCTAGAAACGCATGAATCCCAGGACTCGCTGCTTATCAAAGCCTCTAAAGCAAACTCATCCGCTTCTCGCTCAACCAAATCACCCTCACCACCTCCTTCCTCATCAAAATAGTCCATTTGGAGAGAGTCAAATATATGAAGAGATATATGAGCAAGCTCATGAAACAGTACGAACCAGAAATTATCTAAACGATCATATCTCAATGTAAGCGCAACAACTGGATGTCCTGTCTCTAGCACCATGGCAGCCCCGTCAAGGTACGTGCCAGGTAAATGCTTTTCTAGAACCAACACTATCCCTTTCTCAGCTAAGAATTTTTTAGCTGCTAGGGGGGCGCCCTCAATCTGCGTTAAGGACGATAGTTCTTTCATCCAGCTATCCGTATGGCCGTATTCATAAACAGCTCCAGACGCCACCTCTTCTCTAGCTAGCTCTAACACACGAGCCTGCCAAGCTAATAAAGCATATTCGTTGGGCTTATTCTCCCCATGAAACTTCTTCCTATGCAGCGCGGGAGTATATTGCCCACCGCCACTAAGAAAGTAATCTCTGACTTGATCTACAGCACTAGTCCCTTTTTTTACTGTAATCCAACCGCGCTTAACCATTTCTTTTGCGGGGAACAAAGTCCAATCAATATTCTCTACGCTATTCCAGCAAAAAACCGAGTCAGCAGAATTCGCCTTGGCACCTGACCATGATTCGCGAACTTTTACATTCAGTACTTCAGCTACAGAAATAAGACGAGAAAGGCTAGCCCCCATATAACTAGAGGCCTCATATCTCTGAAGCTGCTGGGTTGGAACCCCTAATTTCTCAGCAAGATCTTTTTGCGTCAAACCCAACCCAATTCGAGCGTATATAAGAGTCTTAGGTAGCTCTGACAAGCCAGAGCATTCTAAGTAGGAAACTTTCCCCTCCTTAATTAACTCATACTCCTTAATCTCAGACTTTATATCTAGGATTTTGGATTCCAGAGCATCAAGCTGAGCCGAGTCCAACCACTCGACTCCAGAGGGTTTGAAAGCATTTAGCGATTCGCTAAGCTTTTCAAATTGCTTGTGTGCTGACTGATATTGCCTTTCGTTATATATCATTCTCGTGCTCTCCCACACTCAAGGGGCTCGCAAGTCAAATCGATGGATAAGATTCCTTTAGGATGACCTGTAAATCGATCATTCTGAAAAAACTCCAGGAAAGTCTTTCCTGGTTCGGCCTGAGCGCCAAAGGGGAAAAACTCCCCCCCGTATTTCAACTTCTGATTCCTCCTCTTATCGCGGAAATCAAGGAATACAGGGTCGATTTTTCCGTGGATCACCCCGGCGGGGTCCCAGCATACGTCGTAGTCACCTGGCTGAGGCTTGGCCGTTACGTAACTGCCGTCTAAGTAGACAGTGCGACAGCCGGCAGCGCGCAATGCTGTGAACGCAGACTGCATCCCGACGAAAAGTCGTCGACGCTTCGCATTGATAGCAAACACCTGCTCCACCTCTGCCATAGTGGCGACGTGGATTCCCACTGGCAAAACTGGCCAAGGGCTTTGGTTCGGATTAACAAGAGATGGGATCATGATGCAACAAAATTGTTGTGTCGATGCGAGAAGATAGCCACCCGCCACCTGAGCGGTCAAGCTCCGATTACGTGAAGTACTCAGTTTGTAAAATGCCAATTTTTCTTGAGCTGCTGTAGCTTTCGTTAAGCTATTGATATTTATATACTTTTAATTCCGCTGCGTTTTTTGCCTTCCGCTTAATTTTGTCAAGCAATGTGACTCAGCCGGTAACCATAATCTATGCGGCGTCTGATGGCGGAGGGGAGCAAACGACAACCTAAGTCGCGACGCTCCTGGGCGTGTATCGCTTCACCCTGTACCGTTCCCTCAGAATGAGGATGGCACCAGATGAAAGACCGGCCACACGACGAGGCAATGGCCAAGCAGTTCCATGCCGATCCGGCCTATGCGGCCGAGCTGCTGGCCGAAGTGCGCCGTAACGGCGACTCGGCCGAGCTGGCCATTCTATTGAGACAGATAGCCAAGGCGTTCGGACAGGGTGAGGGGTGGAGTCTTGCCGATGCAGAGCGCAAGCTATCGTCTACATAGCAGGGTATGGCATATTTCATGGTATTTATATTATTGTTTTTTTTTAACTTGTTGAAATTAAACGAATTTATTATATTTTTAATAATAGAGTGGGAATGATCCTGCTGCGGTTCGAATAACGAAAAACCCTTGGCCTCGAGCCAAGGGTTTTTTCGTTTCAGGACCCTGAAAACAGGTCAGGCGGGTAAACGGCTTTGCAGGGTCATGCCGAGCTCGATCAGGCGCTCGGCTACTGCGGCGATGTCGCGGAAGACCATGCCGGTGATGCGGCGCATCGACTGGTCCCAGATATAAAACCGGCCATCTGCGGTGCAATGCACCCTTGTTTGCACGATGTTGCTGGCGCTGTTGCGCCGCACGAGTGTGTATGTGCTTGGTTCTGTTTTCCGTATCACGAACATGCCATTGCGAGGCAGAAGCTTTTCCAGCGTTGCATCATTCCATGGCGGCACGGGGGCCTTGACCTGCAATCGCAGGTCAGCGAACAGAGGGTCGAAGGCGCTGTTTGTCGTCGCCCCGTTGTAAAACGGGCCGCGAGCGACTTCCACTCCCGGGTCGATCCTGAGGTCGGCCACCTCGTCGGGCCAGACTTCTTCGATGCGCAAACCGATGCCGCCCCGGAGTTCGCTTATGCCTGCCAGATCTCTGAAGGTATTGGTATTCGTGGCATCGACCAGAGCCACCCACTTGCCGGGTCTGTTGAGCAGCTTGTCACGCTCCATGATCTGCGTTGCGAGGCGCGCCTTGATCATCTGCTCTTCGATCGACGTGAGCGGGACTTTCAGCGTGCAGGTTTCTGCTGCATCCAGCCCATGAACCCGGACGCCATTGGCTTGGGCAGCCCGGATCAATTCGAGCATGTTGAACCGGTTCTCAGGGTCAGTGCCCAGGCTGGACAAATAGGTACTGAGGTCTTCTGACATGTCCCCCGACAGGTAGAAATGGTTGAGGTCATCCTGGGCGAAATCACTCAGCAATCCACGCACGTAGAGGGTTTTGATATGCCGCGCGAACGTTGGCATGTTCTCGATCATGAAGCGCGTGCTGGCGATGCGATCGAGGGTTTCACCGACGGCCAGTCCATCGGTATTGGCAAAGATGAGATCAATCAACTCATCGATCTCCATCTGCGGACTGACGGGCGGAATGACCGGGCGCTGGGGCAGGTTGATCCATTTCAACTCCCGGTAGAATGCTTCGGCGTCGTTCAGCAGAGCCGTGCGTTGTTCGCCGAAATGGGCCACGTATCGGTCGGTAGCCAGCAGATAGCGGCGTCCGGCGCTTGTGGTCTCGGCAGAAGGGTTGGGCAAGTTCATTGCCCATCTTCTCATTCCGGGTATTTCCGTTTCTGAGATACCCTTGAGCTTCGTAACCGGGCGTAGCGGACACGGAACGCCTGGAAGCGGTTCGACGCGTGGCAGGTCCACCGACGGTGTTGCCTCGGTTGAGCTCACATCAGTCTCCGGCAAACATGCCTTGCCCACGCATTGACCGCCTCCGCGCAGCCGCAGCGCTGGCATGCGCTCCCACTTGCCGGCGCTTCCCAGGCGGACCGGCAACGAATAAGCGAACTGATTGGGGCGCTCGGGATTGATGATTGCCCAGTTGCCACTGTCCTGCGAGTCGGCGAAGTAGCGCACGTAATAGGCGGCGCCATCCATTTCGATGGCATGACCGGGTTCTTTGTCGAGGCGGTAGATGTCTTCGTATTTCCCCGGCGTCGCCTCTACAGCGTGTTGCGCAAGTAACTCGTTGCATCGATAGCTGGCCGGTACTTGCGCAAAAGTCGAACCTTGCCGCGGAGCAGGCGTAATCAATGGCTCAGTGACATCGACGAATGCCGTTTCGCCGGGGATTTCGTTTGCCAACTCGCTGGCAGTTTCATTGGACGACCTGACGGGCGGGGGATCCAGAGGCGGCAATGACCGCGAGTCAGCCGAAGTAAGTTCGATCAGCCCGCGCATCTCTTCAGCCTCGGCATACTCAACCTGTGGCCCAACTTCCAACTGCGCGCCAGTGCCAATCAGGAACGGAACATTGAATACGGTTTCGATAGCGCTGAGCACCGCACCGATAACCCCGGCTCTACGCTCGGTCGCCGTAATGCCGTTGATCGCCTGATCGATGTTCAGCCCCGTGTTGACGACGCCCGCCCCAATCAACGGCAAAGCTGCAGGCCAGCCCACGGCCGCCATCGGGCCGAACACTTTCAGCCCGGCGCTCAGATAGCCGGTCCAGAGTTTCTTGCGCAGGTCATTGTTGGACGTGAGCACCAGATGCGCCTCGGCAACCATGCCCGTGCGGGTCGACTCGCTTAACCACGTGAAGGCGTCACCGCTGATCGCAACGTTGCTGCGGTTGATCATCCGATGATCGCTGTGGCCCCAGGTGCTCACCAAACGGTTCATCAGATCAGTGAGGTTCTCGGTGATGTGATTGCTGTCAGCCAGCGAGAAGTGCTTGAGAAACAAAGAGCGTTTCTGCTCTGAATTCATCTGCTCAAGCAGCCACCAGTGCAGATCCGCGGCAGTGTCCATCAGCCGAAAGGCCTGGGTTTGTCCCGGCAGGTAAAGGGTCTGCCGGCCACTGTCTTCGACAAGACGCAGCACGTTGGTGGCGACGTGACCGTCCAGATCCAGCGTGCGCACTTGCGCGCCGACCGGGTACGTCGATCGGAGCATTTGCAGGGTTACCGGCCAGCTTACGGGGCCGATCAGCGAGGTGACGATGCGTTGAAAATCATTGCCGTCAACGTCCCCCTGTTGCAGCGCCTGCACCGCCTGACTGAGAAAATTGCACTTGGCCAGGGCGCGGAAATCGTCCGACGAGGTTTGCCAGAATTTGGTCAATTGACCGCTGTAACGCGTGCTGAAATCAACGGCCCAGAATGCCTTCAGCACATCGCTGCCAAGCAGTCGCACTTCGTTGCTCTGATTGAAATTCTCCGCGCCCGGGCCATCCGAGTAGAAGCCGCAGTAAAGGCCCAGCAAATCTGCGTTGTCTTGGTCGGTGGCGCGAAATCGATGGACGACCAGTTGCGTGAGGGTGAGCGTTTCATAAGGCTTTTCCAGCAAGTGCTCCCAACCGGTAAAGGTCAGCGTGCTGCTTTGCGCCGTTTTGAAACGATGGAAATAAACCTGGTCGGGATCAAGGCCAGATAGGCCCTTGGCGCTCAGCAGTTCGATCGCAACTTGCCTGGCCGCATCGAGCAGGCTTGGGCAGTTCTGCACAATGGTAGTGGCGATGGCTTTGAGGGCGGTTTTGTCCGCTGCGTTTGGCAGCAGACGACGTTCGGCAGTGGTCATTCGGGTGTTCATCCTTGAGACACAAAGGCAGAAGATGGCCCATGCGCTCAAGGGGAGGGTGTTACTCGGCTATTGCGTGTTGCGTATCGAAAGATATGCCTCAGCGCCGCGCCACATCGGAAAAATAGAACTTGTCCAGCGTATGCCGCGATTCGGTGTACTCGAACTGGCGGCCGTCCTGCAGGAAGGTCTGGTTGCTGACCACGATGACATGGCTCTGGCCGTCGAGGTCCAGATGGTGGTGGTCGTCCTTGCTGCACGGCACGGCTTCGATGGTGCGCTGGGCGTAGGCGATCTGCAGTTGCAGGGTCTGTTCGATGTGGGCGTAGATCGAATGTTCGGCGATGTCTGCAGACAGGTCGGGAATCACCTCGCTGACGAAGTGGTTGATGTCGAGGATGACGCGTTTGCCGTCGATGCGCCGCACCCGTTTGATCCGGGTGATCGGGCTGCCGGGCTCGGCATTGATATGTTCAAGCAATGCACCTTCCAGCGGCACCTGACACATCTCGACCACTTCGGTGCTGACGTCGTTGCCCAGTCGCGGGTGGGTCTCCTGGAAACTGACGATGCCGCCGAGCTGGAATTCGATCGGGTTGGTCGACAGCACGAACGCGCCTTTGCCGTGAATCTTCTGAGCGAAACCGCGCTCCTGCAACTGGTCGATGGCCTTGCGTACCGTGCCACGGCTGGCCTGATAGGTGTCCATCAGCTCGGTTTCGGAGGGCAGCCGGGCGCCGCGCTCCAGGCGCTGCGTGGTGATGCTGGCAAGCAAATCGCTGTAGATCTGGTTGTATTTGCTCATGGCTGGACTCTGTGCCGACGGTACTCAAAACCCCGAACCTTAAGGGCAGGGTAGGGGTTTGTCCATGCGGACGAAGGAAAACATCTTAGGTCAGAGTAGGAAGAATCCGCATTTTTCTGACGTTCATCCACGAACGCAAACTCGTACAGACGAGTTGTTGCATTAACTCGTACAGACGAGTATTTTTCCTCTCGGCGTGCTGCCAATAACAACAATCCACGACGGAAGAACAAGCATGAGCCATGACTACCCGAACATCGCCAAGGAGCTGCTGGAAAGCCTCGGTGGCCGCGACAACATCGAGCAGGCGGCGCATTGCGTGACGCGTTTGCGCCTGGCGCTGAAGAACCCCGCGCTGGTGAATGTGGCCGCGCTCAATGGCGTCGATCTGGTCAAGGGTTCGTTCTTCACCGGCGGCTTGTATCAAGTGGTCATCGGCCCGGGTGATGTTGAAAAGGTTTATGCCGAACTGCGCCAGCAGACGGGCCTGGCGGCATCGACCATCGCCGACGTTAAACAGAAAAGCGCCGAGAAGATAAACGCCATGCAGCGGCTGGTGCGGGTGTTTTCCGATGTGTTCATGCCGATCCTGCCGGCGCTGATCATTGCCGGCCTGTTGATGGGCATCAACAACCTGCTCGGTGCCAAGGGCATGTTCATCGAGGGCCAGACCCTGCTGGATGCCTATCCGAATCTCGACGGGTTGTGGAGTCTGATCAACCTGATGGCCAACACCTCGTTCGTGTTCCTGCCGGCGCTGGTCGGCTGGTCGGCGGCCAAGCGTTTCGGCGGCAGCGAAATTCTCGGCATTGTCCTCGGTCTGATGCTGGTACACCCGGACCTGCTCAACGCCTGGAATTACGGCAAGGCCGTGGCCGGGCTGGATGGGCAGCAACTGCCGTACTTCGACATCCTCGGCCTGTTCCAGGTGGAAAAGGTCGGCTACCAGGGGCAGATCCTGCCGATCCTGCTGGCGGCGTACGTGATGAGCGTCATCGAAAAATGGCTGCGCGCGCGAGTGCCCAACGCCGTGCAATTGCTTGTGGTGCCGATCACCACCATCGTTGTCACTGGTGTGCTGGCGCTGGCGATCATTGGCCCGGTGACCCGGCATATCGGCATCTACATCACCGAAGGGCTGGTGATGCTGTTCGATCTGGCGCCGTTGGTGGGAGGTCTGATTTTCGGTTTGCTGTATGCGCCGCTGGTAATCACCGGCATGCACCACATGTTCCTCGCCGTGGATCTGCAATTGATCTCGAGCCAGGGCGGCACCTTCATCTGGCCGATGATCGTCATGTCCAATCTGGCGCAGGGCAGTGCGGCCCTGGCGGTGTTCTGGATGACGCGCAATGCGCGGGACAAGAGCATGGCCTCGACCTCGGCGATTTCTGCGTATTTCGGCATCACCGAGCCGGCGATGTTCGGTGTCAACCTGCGCTACAAGTTTCCGTTTTACGCCGCGCTGGCCGGTTCGGCGCTGGGCTGCATGTTCCTCTCGCTGAACAAGATCCAGGCCTCGGCCATCGGCGTCGGTGGCCTGCCCGGTTTCATCTCGATCATTCCGCAGTTCATCCCGATGTTCGTCATCGGGATGCTGATTGCCATGCTCGTGCCGTTTGCCCTGACCTGCGTGCTGAGCATGAAGATCGTCCGCCCGGGTTACCGGGTTGCCTGAAATTGAACTGTAGGAGCTGCCGGAGGCTGCGATCTTTTGATCTTGCCTTTCAAAATCGAAAGATCGCAGCCTCCGGCAGCTCCTACAGAGATCGTAAAATTCAAGAGGGAAATCCGCCATGCAAGACTGGCAACGTTCGGTGATCTACCAGATCTACCCGAAGAGTTTTCACAGCCATGCCGGCAACGCCACCGGCGATCTGCTCGGCATCGTCGCCAAGCTCGATTACCTGCAATGGCTGGGGGTCGATTACCTGTGGATCACGCCGTTCCTGCGCTCGCCGCAGCGCGACAACGGCTACGACATCAGCGACTACTACGCGGTCGATCCGAGCTACGGCAGCATGGCCGACTGTGAACTGCTGATCGCCGAAGCGGGCAAACGCGGGATCAAGTTGATGCTCGACATCGTGGTCAACCACACCTCGATCGAGCATGTGTGGTTCCAGCAGGCGCGCAGCAGCCTCGACAACCCTTACCGCGACTTCTATATCTGGCGCGACCAGCCGAACAACTGGGAATCCAAATTCGGCGGCTCGGCCTGGGAGTACGAAGCGCAGACCGGCCAGTATTATCTGCACCTGTTCGACCACACCCAGGCGGATCTCAATTGGGACAACCCCAAGGTCCGCGACGAAGTGTTCAAGATGATGCGCTTCTGGCGCGACAAGGGTGTGGGTGGTTTTCGTCTGGACGTGATCAACCTGATCTCCAAACCGGCGGACTTTCCCGAAGACGACAGCGATGGTCGGCGCTTCTACACCGACGGGCCGAACGTGCACACCTACTTGCAGCAGATGCACCGCGAAGTCTTCGAAGGGCATGAGCTGATCAACGTCGGCGAGATGTCTTCGACACGTCTGGAACACTGCATTCGTTACTCCAATCCGCAGTCGAAAGAACTGTCGATGACCTTCAACTTTCATCACCTGAAGGTCGATTACCCGAATCTGCAGAAATGGGTGCGCGCCGATTTCGATTTCCTCCAGCTCAAGCAGATTCTCTCCGACTGGCAGACCGGCATGCAGGCGGGTGGCGGCTGGAATGCGCTGTTCTGGTGTAACCACGATCAGCCACGCGTGGTCTCGCGGTTCGGCAATGACGGCGAATACCGCGAGCTGTCGGCGAAGATGCTTGGTACCGCGCTGCACTTTCTGCAGGGCACGCCTTTCGTCTATCAGGGCGAAGAACTGGGCATGACCAATCCGGGGTTCGAGAGCATCGAGCAATACCGTGACGTCGAGACCCTGAATATCTTTCGCCTCAAGCGTGAAGCCGGGGCAAGCGACCTCGACAACATGGCGGCGATCATGCAGAAGTCCCGCGATAACGGGCGCACGCCGATGCACTGGCACGCCGGGCACAACGCCGGCTTCACTCGCAGCGAACCATGGATCGGTGTGCCGGCCAATGCCGCACAGATCAACGTCGCGCATCAACTGCACGACCCGGAATCGGTGCTGCATCACTATCGGCGCCTGATCGCTTTGCGCCGCACTGAAGCGTTGATCTCCGACGGCGTCTATCGCCAACTACTGCCGGAGCATCCACAGGTCTGGGCGTACCTGCGCGAGGGGACGGGAGAACGCTTGTTAGTGGTGAACAATTTCTATGGCACTGCCTGTGAGGTCGAGCTACCGGCGCTGATCGACGAAGCCCAGGAGCAGCGCCTGCTGATCAGCAACTACCCGGACTGCCCGCAACGCACGAGTTTGCTGCAGTTGGGACCTTACGAATCCTTCGTGCTGCACCTGACCGACCCCTGATTTTTTAACTGAATAACAACCTTTGAAAAAACACGCAGAACGCTGCGCGGGGGATTTGTGCGCGCTGAATTCCTGCAACCACACAATAAAAACAACGGGTGGCATATATGAGAGCAACCATAAATTACAGCCTGGCAGTCGCGGGGATTTGTCTGGCAATGCCCACGTCCTCACAGGCGCTGGAGTTCGGCGGCTATCTGCGCAGCGGTGTCGGTACTTCGGTCAACAGCAGCAGCCAGTCGTGTTTCCAGTTGCCCGGCGCGCAGACCAAATATCGCCTCGGTAACGAGTGCGAGCAGTACGGTGAGCTCGAGCTGCGCCAGGATCTGTACACCCTCGACGACGGCTCGGTGCTGAGCGTCGACGGCATGGCATCGCTGTACAACCGTTACGACCGCAGCCTGACGTTCAAGGAAGACAACGGCTCGATTCGTTTGCCGCAGGCTTACGCGCAATGGTCGGCGATGCCCGCGCTCAACGGCGGCTCGCTGTGGGCCGGTCGGCGCTACTACAAACGTAACGACATCCATATTTCCGATTTCTATTACTGGAACCAGAGCGCCACCGGTGCAGGCATTGAAGACGTGTTGCTCGGTGGCCTGAAATACAGCTACGCCTTTTCGCGCAAGGACAACCTTTACCAAAAGGATTACATCAACCGCCACGACTTCAACGTCGGCGGTTTCAACAGCAACCGCGGCGGAGAACTGGAGTTCGGCCTCAGCTACATCGACAAGCCCGACAGCCGCGACGCCCACCGTGGCTGGGCGATTACCACTCAGCACGTGCAGCAGGACTTTCTCGGCGGCAAGAACAAACTGGCGCTGCAATACGGCGAAGGGCCGGGCACCGGATTGGGCTATACCGGTAACGTCAGGCTTGATGACCGCAACAAGAGTTATCGGATCGTCGAGTTCTTCGACTGGCAACTGACGCCACGTTTTGGCGGACAATTCCAGGCGGTGTATCAGAAAGATATTCGTCAGGGCGGCGCCGATCAGAACTGGCTGTCACTCGGTGTGCGTCCGGCCTATGCACTGAGCGAGCAGTTCAAACTGGTGACCGAACTGGGTCACGATCAGGTCGAGGCGGCGGACGGCACGCGCAAGCTGAGCAAGTTCACCTTTGCACCGACCTGGTCACCGAAAGGCCCGGAATTCTGGGCGCGGCCCGAGGTGCGTCTGTATTACACCTATGCCAGCTGGAACCAGGCAGCCAAGCGTGCCGCCAACCTGTTGGCCAAAGGTTCGGCGCTGTCCGACACCGGCGTCTTCGGCAACGCACGGCACGGGGCCAATGTCGGGCTGCAGGTTGAATACTGGTGGAAATAAGCAAAGCGGCTGCGACCGCTCATTCAATCAATACACGCTCAGGTGATGTCATGGCCACACCCCAACAATTGCAGCTGCTGGCTCCTTTATCCGGCGTGCTGATGGCGCTGGACCAGGTGCCCGACCCGGTGTTTGCCGGGCGGATCATCGGCGACGGTTTGTGCATCGACCCGACTTCGTCAACGCTCTGCGCACCGCTTGCAGGTGTGGTCAGCGACGTGCAGGCCAGCGGGCATGCGCTCACCATCACCAGTGATGCGGGTGTTCAGGTGTTGATGCATATCGGCCTGGACACGGTGAATCTCGCCGGCGAAGGATTCACCCGCCGCGTTGACGCGGGGCAGCGGGTCGAAGCGGGGCAGGCGCTGATCGACTTCGATGCTGACTACATTGCCCTGCACGCGCGCAGTTTGTTGACCTTGATGCTGGTGGTCAGCGGCGAGCCGTTCGATTCACTCGTTGGCTCAACCGGGTTGGTCGAGGTGGGCCAGCCAGTGCTTGACGTCGTGGTCGGCGCAGCCGCCGGCGAACATCCTGCGCCGGTGCCGGGCGACGCGGTGTTCTCGCAGCCGATCCATCTGCCCAATCCCAATGGCCTGCACGCGCGGCCGGCGGCAGTATTCGCCCAAGCGGCCAAAGCATTTTCAGCGACCATCCATCTGCACAAGCTGCAAGCTCAAGCCAACGGCAAATCCCTGGTGGCGATCATGGCGTTGCAGACGGCCCATGGCGACAGCGTGCAGGTCAGCGCCGAAGGTGAAGATGCCGAGGCAGCGGTCGCGGCGCTGACACGCTTGCTGGGCGAAGGCTGCGGTGAAGCGGTCACAGCGCCCGCGCCGGTCGAAGTCGATGCAGCAGAAATGCCGAACATCCTGCGCGGTGTCTGCGCCTCGCCCGGTTCGGCGTTGGGGCAAGTCATGCAGATTGTCGAAGCGTCGCTCATGGTCAACGAGTTCGGCGCCGAGCCGCCAGTTGAACTGGAGGCGTTGAGCCAAGCACTGATCGAAGCCGACATGGCCCTGCAACATCTGCGCGACACCGCCAGCGGCCAGGCGCAGGCGGAGATCTTCAAGGCGCATCAGGAACTGCTCGCCGACCCGAGCCTGCTGGATCAGGCCAGGGCGCTGATCGACGCGGGCAACAGCGCGGCGTTTGCCTGGAAGACCAGCACCGACGCAACGGCGGCGATGTTTCGCTCGCTGGGCAATGCCTTACTGGCTGAGCGCGCGGCGGATCTGGATGATGTCGGCCAGCGCGTGCTGAAGCTGATCCTCGGTGTTCACGAGCAGACGCTGGAGTTGCCGGACGACACCATTCTGATCGCCGATCAGCTGACCCCGTCCCAGACCGCCGGGCTCGATACGCGCAAGGTGCTCGGGTTTGCCACCGTCGGCGGTGGCGCCACCAGCCATGTCGCGATCCTCGCGCGAGCCTGCGGTTTACCGGCGATCTGCGGCATGCCGGCGCAAATGCTCGGGCTCGGCAACGGCACGCGGGTGCTGCTCGATGCCGACAAAGGCGAATTGCAGTTGCATCCGGACGCCGAGTCCATTGACCAATTGCGCACGCGGCATGAGCGCCAGCGGCAGCGTCATCAGCAGGAGCTGGCGCAGGCCAGCGAGGCGGCCTGCACCCGTGACGGTCAGCACATCGAAGTCACCGCCAACGTTGCCTCGCAGCAAGAAACCGCCCAGGCCATGGAGCTGGGCGCGAATGGCGTGGGGCTGCTGCGTTCGGAATTTCTCTACCTGGGCCGTCAACAGGCGCCGAGCCATGACGAACAGGTGGCCACTTACAGCGCCATCGCCCGCACCATCGGGCCGGCACACAATCTGGTGGTGCGCACCCTCGATGTCGGTGGCGACAAGCCGCTGGCCTACGTGCCGATGGACAGCGAAACCAATCCTTTCCTTGGTTTGCGCGGCATTCGCCTGTGCCTTGAGCGACCGCAACTGTTGCGCGAGCAGTTCCGTGCAATCCTCGCCTGCTGTGAACTGACGCGTCTGCACATCATGTTGCCGATGGTCACGAATTTGGCCGAACTGCGTCTGGCGCGGCAGATTCTCGAGCAAGAAGCGCGGGTGCTGGGCCTGGCGCACCTGCCAAAGCTGGGAATCATGATCGAAGTGCCTGCCGCTGCGCTGATGGCCGATGTGCTGGCGCCGCACGTGGATTTTTTCTCCATCGGTACCAACGACCTCACCCAATACACCCTGGCCATGGACCGCGATCATCCGCGTCTGGCCAGTCAGGCGGACAGCTTTCATCCCTCGGTACTGCGCCTGATTGCCATGACGGTGAAGGCTGCGCATGCCCACGGCAAATGGGTCGGCGTCTGCGGCGCCATGGCGTCTGAACGCCTTGCCGTGCCGCTGCTGCTGGGGCTGGGTGTGGATGAGCTGTCAGTAAGTGTGCCGTTGATTCCGGCGATCAAGTCGGCGGTGCGCGAGGTGAATCTGGCCGACTGTCGAGTCATCGCCGAACAGGTCTCGAACCTGGAAAGCGCCGCCGACGTGCGCGCAGCCTTGCAGCAGTTTCATGGGGCGAAAGTCGATGCCTCGCCGGTTATGGAGAATTGAACATGTTCGACAAATTGCAGCAGGCATTCTGGAAAGCGCTGACGCCGGATCTAGTCCCGGATGAGGTGAAAGCCGTCGCCGAACCGATTGCCGGCCTGAGCGCCGAGATTGTTGCGGCGCTGGGCGGTGTGGATAACCTCAAGTCGCAGCACCCGGTGGCGCTGACTCGGGTGCGCGTGGCGCTGCACGACGCGGCCTGTGTCGACCGTCAGGCGTTGAGTCTGGCCGGTGTGGCGGGCGTCATGCCGCTTGAGGGCGGCGTGCTGCACCTGATTACCGGGCTGCGCGTATAAGGCCGACAAGACGTGCGGCCGCAGGTCGCCCTTACTGTTTCTCAACTGCGGGTGTATCGTATTCGCCTTTTGCGGATCCCTCGGGGTCTGTCGCTGATACGTGAGGTAGTTGAGTTCATGTCCTTTACCCGTCGCCAAATCCTCGGTGGCCTGGCCGGTCTTGTTGTCGTTGGCGTGGGCGCGGGAGGCGCGTCGCGTTACTGGCTGGGCAAGATGGCCGACGCCGAGGCCGGCCACGACTATGAACTGATCGCCGCGCCGCTCGATGTCGAGCTGGTGCCGGGCCACAAGACCGAGGCCTGGGCGTTCGGCCCGTCGGCGCCGGGCACCGAGTTGCGCGTGCGCCAGGGTGAATGGTTGCGGGTGCGCTTCATCAATCACCTGCCGGTGGCGACTACCATTCACTGGCACGGCATCCGTCTGCCGCTGGAAATGGACGGCGTGCCCTACGTATCGCAGTTGCCGGTGCTGCCGGGCGAATACTTCGACTATAAATTCCGCGTGCCGGACGCTGGCAGCTATTGGTATCACCCGCATGTCAGCAGCAGCGAAGAACTCGGACGTGGTCTGGTCGGGCCGCTGATCATCGAGGAACGCGAGCCGACCGGTTTCAAGTACGAGAAAACCCTGAGCCTGAAGAACTGGCATGTCGACGAGCAAGGTCAGTTCGTCGAATTCAGCATCCCCCGCGAAGCGGCCCGTGGCGGTACCGCCGGGCGCTTGTCGACGATCAATGGTGTGCCGCTGCCGGTGATTGATCTGCCGGCCGGGCAGGTCACCCGGGTGCGTCTGCTTAATCTCGACAACACCCTGACCTATCGCATCAACATCCCCGGTGTCGAAGCGAAGATCTACGCGCTGGATGGCAACCCGGTCGAGCCCCGCCCGTTGGGCAAGGAATACTGGCTCGGCCCCGGCATGCGCATTTGCCTGGCGATCAAGGCGCCGGCGGCCGGTGAAGAGTTGTCGCTGCGCAACGGCCCGGTGCGTCTGGGCACGCTGCGTTCAGTCGCCAACACCGACGCGCCGACGGACTGGCCGAAAGCGCTGCCGGCCAACCCGGTGGCCGAGCCGGATCTGGCCAATGCCGAGAAACTCAACTTCAATTTCGAATGGGTCGGCTCGGTCTCGGTGAACACCGAAAACGGCAAACCGCCGAGCCTCTGGCAGATCAACGGCAAGGCCTGGGACATCACCGACAAGACCTGTGCTGACCGACCGATTGCCAGCCTGAAACTGGGCCAGAGCTATATTTTCGAATTGAAGAACATGACCCAGTACCAGCACCCGATCCACCTGCACGGCATGAGCTTCAAGGTGATCGCGTCGAACCGGCACAAAGTCGTGCCGTATTTCACCGACACCTATCTGCTGGGCAAGAACGAGCGTGCGCAAGTGGCGCTGGTGGCGGATAACCCGGGGGTGTGGATGTTCCACTGCCATGTCATCGACCACATGGAAACCGGCCTGATGGCCGCGATCGAGGTGAAGTGATGCGCCAGATCCGCCCGGCGGCGATCATCGACCGCAGCCGCGACCGCGACTTCATGCGCGAAGCCTTGACCCTCGCCGCGCAGGGCGCCGCCCTCGGTGAGGTGCCGGTGGGCGCGGTGCTGGTGCAGGATGGCGTGATCATCGGTCGCGGCTTCAATTGCCCGATCAGCACCAGCGACCCGAGTGCCCACGCCGAAATGGTCGCGATCCGCGCCGCTGCGCAGGCAGTGGATAACTATCGCCTGCCGGGCAGTACGCTGTATGTGACGCTGGAGCCTTGCAGCATGTGCGCCGGGCTGATCGTGCATTCGCGGGTGGCGCGGGTGGTGTACGGCGCGCTGGAACCCAAGGCCGGGATTGTGCAGAGTCAGGGGCAGTTTTTTACCCAGGGATTTTTGAATCACCGGGTGTTGTATGAGGGCGGTGTGCTGGCTGAAGAATGTGGTGCGGTGCTGACCGAGTTTTTCCGCGCCAGACGCACTAAAAACCCCTCACCCTAACCCTCTCCCAGAGGGAGAGGGGACCGACCGAGTTGAATGGACCAAGTCCGCCGACCTGAAATACCGAGTCGGACTCAAGTTTTGAAAAGCTCAACAATCAGCTCCCTCTCCCTGGGGAGAGGGCTGGGGTGAGGGGGAGGCCCACCGCGGTCATGGGAAAATACGCTTACTTCCTGGCGACGATAACTGCCCGCATCGGCGCCGGCAGCCCTTCAATGGTTTTGCTGTGGTCTTCAGGATCCAGAAAATCGCTCAGCGACTGATACTTCATCCACTCCGTCCCGCGTTGTTCTTCCACCGTCGTGGTACTGACATCCACACAACGAATATCGCTGAATCCGGCTCTGCGCAGCCACAATTCCAGCGCCGGCACCGACGGCAAAAACCACACGTTGCGCATCTGCGCGTAGCGATCTTCCGGCACCAGCACCTGATGCTTGTCGCCTTCGACCACGAGGGTTTCCAGCACCAGTTCGCCGCCCTTGACCAGGCAATCCTTCAGCGCCAGCAAATGCTCGATCGGCGAGCGACGGTGGTAGAACACGCCCATGGAAAACACCGTGTCGAAGCCTTCCAGATTTTGCGGCAGGTCTTCAAACGGGAACGGCAGGTGCCAGGCATTCGGCTCGGACAAGTAACGCTGCACCGCCTGGAACTGGCAGAAGAACAACCAGTTCGGGTCGACACCGATGACGCTGTCGGCACCGGCGCCGAGCATGCGCCACATGTAGTAGCCGTTGCCGCAACCGACATCAAGGATGCGTTTGCCCTTCAGGTCGAGGTGCGGGGAGACCCGCGACCACTTCCAGTCCGAGCGCCATTCGGTGTCCACATGCACACCGAACAGATCGAACGGCCCTTTGCGCCACGGCGAGAGGCCCATCAGCGCGGTGCGCATCTGCGCGCGGGTGTCGTCGTCGCAATCGGTGTCGAGTTTCAGGCCGTTGAGCAGGTCGACTTCGCTTGGCTGGATCTTCGGCAAGGCGTCCAGCGCACTTTGCCAGCGCTCCAGATCGCCGTGGCCTTTGTCCATTTTCTTGTCGAGTTGCGCTTGCAGCGTGCTGGCCCATTCGGCCAGCGGTGTACCGGCCAGACGCCGGGCGAGGGGGGACAGATCAATCATGGCAAGGCAATCAACGAGGCAAAGTTAAGACACTGGAACCACGGCACGACTTTCGAGAACCCGGCGGCCAGCAGGCGTTCGCGGTGTTCTTCGAGGCTGTCGGGCTTCATGACGTTTTCGATGGCGCTGCGCTTCTGGGCGATTTCCAGTTCGCTGTAGCCGTTGGCGCGTTTGAACGCCACGTGCAGATCGGTGAGCAGCGCATGCTCTTCGGCATCGTTGAAGCGCAGCTTCTCCGAGAGAATCAGCGCGCCGCCGGGCAACAACGATTGGCGAATCCGCGAGAGCAACGCGGTGCGCTGGTCCGGGGCGATGAATTGCAGGGTGAAGTTCAGCGCCACCACCGACGCGGGTTGAAACTCCAGCGCGAGGATATCGCCCTCGATGACTTCGACCGGCAGCAGTTCCTGAAACATCGAATCCTGACCATTGAGATACTCGCGGCAACGCTCGACCATCGCCGCCGAGTTATCCACAGCGATGACCCGGCAACCGTCGGTGCGCACATGGCGGCGCAGGGCTTGAGTCACTGCGCCGAGCGACGAGCCGAGGTCATAGAGCACGCTGTTCGGCTGGGCGAATTGCGCCGCGAGCACGCCGAGGTTTTCGACGATGGTCGGGTAACCCGGCACCGAGCGCTTGATCATGTCCGGGAACACCCGCACCACGTCTTCATTGAAGGCGAAGTCAGGCACCTGGGCCAAAGGCTGGGCGAATAGGCGATCGGGTTCTTTGCTCACGGCGGCGTCCGGCGGTGTCGGTGGAAAAGGCCGGCATTTTAGCCAAAGTGGCGCGGGGATGCTTGGGTTGTCTGATAAAGCACCGAACCGGGTGTAAATCTCGCCGTCTGGGATATGGCTTTCGCGAGCAGGCTCGCTCCCACAGGGGGGCGCGGTGATCTGTCGGAGCGAGCCTGCTCGCGAAGAAGCTGCAGTCAGTTCACCGAAATGGCGCAGTCGAAGGTCTCAACAGGCAGCACTTCCGGTGCCCACGGTTGTTGCGAGGTCAGGCGCAAACGCCCGGTGCCTGCTGCGAAGGCCTGGAAGCGCCAGGTCGAAACCCCCGCTGCGCCAACCACGCCGGCATCTTCCGGATTGCTGTAAACCTCGGGGCTGAGGGCGCGCAACACGCCGCCAGCTGAATCCTGAATCGCCCAGCGGTAGCCGGTGGTCGGGTTGCTTGGCAGGCTGATGATCAGGTTTTGCCCGACGTTGAGTCGCACGGGACATTCGCTTTGTTTTTCCACGGTCACGTTGTGTTTCGGTTGCGTGGCGCAGGCCGCCAGCAAGGAAAGGGCGAGGGGGAGAAACAGGCGAGTGGGGGACATGAGGTCAGCAGCTCCGGCGGTTACGACGAACGGCGAGCATAACTGAAGATGGGACAAAGTGTGACGGTCAGGGAGTTCCGTGTTGGCAGCACTGAAGCCATCGCTGGCAAGCCAGCTCCCACAGGTTTCTCGGTTGACCACAAGATTTGTGGGCACATTGAACATTGTGGGAGCTGGCTTGCCAGCGATAGCGGTACAGCAGGCGCTACATGACTATCAGAAGAGCACCTTCGCCACATCCGCAAACCGCTTGGCAAAGTGCACGGTTATCCCTTCCTTCAGATAATCCGGCAATTCCTCAAAGTTACCCCGGTTCGGTTCCGGCAGAATCAATTCGAAAATCTTCTGCCGGCGCGCTGCGATGACCTTTTCGCGAACGCCGCCGATCGGCAGTACATGCCCGGTCAGGGTCAGTTCGCCGGTCATCGCCACGCCTTTTTTTGGCGGTTGATTGCGTGCGAGCGAGAGCAGGGCGCTGGCCATGGTCACGCCGGCGCTCGGACCGTCCTTCGGCGTTGCGCCTTCCGGTACATGCAGGTGGACGAAGGCTTCGTCGAAGAACTTCGCATCACCACCAAATTGCTTGAGGTGCGAGCTGACGTAGCTGTAGGCGATCTCCGCCGATTCCTTCATCACATCGCCCAATTGCCCGGTGAGCTTGAAGCCCCGGTTGAGCGTATGAATCCGCGTGGCCTCGATCGGCAAGGTCGCGCCGCCCATGCTGGTCCAGGCCAGACCGGTAATCACGCCGGTGCCGGACAGCACTTGCTCATTGCGGAACACCGGATGGCCCAGCGAGGCTTCGAGGTCTTTCGGCCCGAGTTTGATCACCGCTTTCGGATCGTCGATCAGCTTCATCACCGCTTTGCGCACCAGTTTGCCCATCTGCTTTTCCAGCTGACGCACGCCGGCTTCGCGGGCATAGCCATCGATCAGTGCTTTGAGCGCGCTGTCGCTGATGCTCAGGCTGCCTTTTGATACGCCGGCCTTTTCCAGCAGTTTCGGCCACAAGTGACGCTTGGCGATGGCGACTTTTTCTTCGGTGATGTAGCCGGACAGGCGAATCACTTCCATCCGGTCCAGCAACGGGCCGGGAATTGAATCCAAGGTGTTGGCGGTGCAGACGAACAGCACCTTCGACAGATCCATACGCAGGTCGAGGTAGTGGTCGAGAAATTCAACGTTCTGCTCCGGGTCGAGGGTTTCCAGCAGCGCCGAGGCCGGGTCGCCCTGGTAGCTCTGGCCCATCTTGTCGATTTCGTCGAGCATGATCACCGGGTTCATCACTTCGACGTCTTTCAACGCCTGCACCAGTTTGCCCGGTTGGGCGCCGATGTAGGTGCGGCGGTGGCCCTTGATTTCGGCCTCGTCGCGCATGCCGCCGACGCTGAAGCGGTAGAACGGCCGCCCGAGGGATTCGGCGATGGATTTGCCGACGCTGGTTTTACCCACGCCCGGTGGGCCGACCAGCAACACGATCGAGCCGCTGATCTCGCCTTTGTACGCACCGACGGCGAGGAATTCGAGGATGCGATCCTTGATGTCGTCCAGACCCGCATGGTGCTTGTCGAGGATTTTGCGTGCGTGCTTGAGGTCGAGTTTGTCCTCGCCGTACACGCCCCACGGCACCGATGTTGCCCAGTCCAGATAATTGCGCGTGACGGCGTATTCCGGCGAGCCGGTTTCGAGGATCGACAGTTTGTGGGTTTCTTCCTCGAGGCGCTTCTGCACTTGCGCCGGCAGGGTTTTGCCTTCGAGGCGCTGCTGGAACTGTTCGAGGTCGGCGCTGCGGTCGTCCTTGGTCAGGCCGAGTTCCTGCTGGATGACCTTGAGTTGCTCCTTGAGGAAGAACTCACGCTGATGCTCGCCGATCTTACGGTTAACTTCGGCGGAAATTTCTTTCTGCAGGCGCGCGACTTCGACTTCCTTGCGCAGCATCGGCAGGACTTTTTCCATGCGCTTGAGCATCGGCACGCAGTCGAGCACTTCTTGCAGCTCGGGGCCGGTGGCGGAGGTCAGCGCGGCGGCGAAGTCGGTCAGCGGCGACGGGTCGTTGGGGCTGAAGCGGTTGAGGTAGTTCTTCAGCTCTTCGCTGTACAGCGGGTTGAGCGGCAACAATTCCTTGATCGCATTGATCAGCGCCATGCCATAGGCCTTGACCTCGTCGGTCGGCTCGGTGGGCTGGTGCGGGTATTCGACTTCGACCAGGTACGGCGGGCGATGGTGCTTGAGCCAGGTCTTGATGCGCACGCGGCTCAGGCCCTGGGCGACGAATTGCAGTTTGCCGTTTTCGCGGCTGGCGTGGTGAACCTTGACCAGCGTGCCGTATTCGGGGAGGGCGCCGGTGTCGAAGTGGCGCGGGTCTTCCTGGGGCGTGTCCATGAAGAACAGGGCCAGGGAGTGGTGTTCGGATTTGCTGACCAGTTCGAGGGTTTCGGCCCACGGTTCTTCGTTGACGATGACCGGCAGGACCTGGGCCGGGAAGAACGGACGGTTGTGGATCGGAATGATGTAGACCTTGTCCGGCAGGTTTTGCCCGGGCAGCGCCAGGCCGGTGCCGGAGGAGGTGTGTTCGATGTGGTCGTTTTCGTAATCGTCGTGGTTGTCCGGGCGATCTTGCTGGTCGGTCATGGGGCACCTGCGCAATGGGGTATGGGGTGTTAGATGGGGCAGGGGTGGGGTGGTTTCAATGGGGCGGGTGTGTTTCTGCTTGTGTGTTCAGGTTTGCAAAGTTTTTCACCTTGTTAACCTTGGCGGCCGTTGGGCCGGTGGCAAGATCCTTCAGGTCGGCACGGATGCCTAGTGGAATCTAACAATGTCTGTGCATAACTAGCGAAAAACGCGAGTGTTGGTTAGCTTTAACTATTAAATGGAGTTTTGATGGATTCCGTTCGGCTTATTTCGAACTGGCCTTGAGTCCCTGTAATTTCTGACAGTAGACAACTGACTCAATCGGCCGAAGATTGCGGTTCAATCTCGAACGACAGAGAGGTGTTCGAGAATTTACCAACGTCAAGGAATCGAACCATGAGTCATACCGATACGAAATACAGGGATTTCATCATTCGCGAATATTCTTCCGACACGCCGGGTTTGCGTTTCCAGGTGATCTACAGCGAAACGGATAAGAGTTTGTTGCTGGAAACCCGCAAGCATGCCGAGCAACTGATCATCGATCGATTGCAACGGATGGCAAATGGAGGAAAAGCCTTTTGATTCTGTCGGGTCACGCTGACGACAAGCGTTCGAAGGTTGCGATCTTTTGATTTTTTCTTGAAAGCACCGAATTGCCCAAGGCGAAGTGGACAGACTTCATTGATGCCATACACCTTGGTGCGAATGGAGCATGTTGGGCAGTCCTCCATGTAAAAAGGCGCCCCCCTCACAGGGTGGCGCCTTCTTTTTTACCGCCAGCTACCGCTTATTCCGGCAGTTTGTACGCAATGATGTAGTCACCCATCTTGGTGCCCAGCGAGCCGTGACCGCCAACAACGAGCAGCACGTATTGCTTGCCGTCCTTGCCGGTGTAGGTCATCGGAGTCGCTTGGCCGCCTGCTGGCAGGCGCGATTTCCACAGTTCTTTACCGGTATTCACGTCATAGGCGCGCAGGTACTGGTCGAGGGTGCCGCTGAGGAAGCCGACGCCGCCGGCAGTGACCATCGAACCGCCCATGCTCGGTACGCCGAGGGTGAAGCCGATCGGGATTGGCGAGCTGTCGCGGCTGGTGCCGTTCTTGCGTTTCCACACGACTTTGCCGGTGGTCAGGTCGATACCGGCGACGTAGCCCCAGGCCGGGGCCTGGCACGGTACGCCCAGTGGCGACATGAACGGGTGCATGATCACCGCGTATGGCGCGCCAGTGTTTGGCTGCACGCCCGAGGTTTCGCTCTCGCGCTTGCTGCCGGCTTCGACTTGCTCGCGTGGCACCATTTTCGAGACGAAGGCCATGTAGTTCGGGCTGGTGAACAGCAGTTGGCGAACCGGGTCGACCGAGACGCCGCCCCAGTTGAACACGCCGACGTTACCCGGATAGATCAGGCTGCCCTGTTCCGATGGCGGGGTGTACTGACCTTCGTAACGCAGTTCCTTGAACTGGATGCGGCACAGCATCTGGTCGAACGGGCTGGCGCCCCACATGGCTTTTTCGGTCAGTTCCGGGGCCAGCAGGTTGAGGTCCGAACGGGCCTGGGTCGGTGCGGTGTGGTCGCCTTTCACGGCGCCTTGCGGAACCGGGATTTCCTTGATCGGAATGATCGGCGTGCCGTCACGACGGTCGAGGACGTACAGGCTGCCCTGTTTGGTCGGGGCGATCAGCGCAGGTTTCACGCCGTCAGCGGTTTTCATGTCGAGCAGGGTTGGCTGGCTGCCCACGTCCATGTCCCACAGGTCGTGGTGGGTGAACTGGTAGTTCCAGCGCACTTTACCGGTAGCCAGGTCCAACGCGACGAGGCCGGCGCTGAATTTCTCGGCGCCCGGGGTGCGGTTGCCGCCCCATTGGTCAGGGGTCTGGTTGCCCAGTGGCAGGTAGACCATGCCGAGTTTTTCATCGACGCTGGCCAGCGACCACATGTTCGCCGAGTTGCGGCTGTAGGTTTCGCCCGGGGCCAATGGCTCGGTGGCGTCCGGCTTGTCGCTGTCCCAGTTCCACACCAGGTGCCCATCGCGCACGTCGAAGGCGCGGATCACGCCCGATGGCTCGTTGGTCGACTCGTTGTCGGTGACGTGACCGCCCATGATCACCAGATCACGGGTAATCGCTGCTGGCGAGGTGGAGTAGTAGCCGCCGGCGGTGAACGGGCCGATGCCTTGGGTCAGGTCGACCACGCCGTTGGTGCCGAAGCCTTCGCAGATCTTGCCGGTGTCGGCGTTCAGTGCGATCAGGCGGGCATCAGCAGTTGGCAGGTACAGGCGACGCGGGCAGGCCTGAGCAACGGCCTGGCCGGCTTCAGAGATGACAGCGGAACCGGCATTTTCAGACTTGGCATAGGCGGCTTCGTCGTAGTACGACACGCCACGGCAGGTCATGTGGGCGAAGCCCTTGAAGCCGACCGGGCTCTTGATCTGTGGATCGAAGCGCCAGATTTCCTTGCCGGTGTCCGGATCCAGTGCCAGCACTTTGCTGTGCGCGGTGCAGGCGTAGACCATGCCGTTGGCTTTGAGCGGGGTGTTTTCGTTGGTCAGCTCGACCGGGTCATCCGCAGTTGGCAGGTCGCCGGTCTGGATGCGCCAGGCTTCTTGCAGCTTGCCGACATTTTCCGGGGTGATCTGCTTGAGCGGCGAGTAGCGGTCACCGAACTCGGTGCGACCGTACGCTTGCCAGTCGCCATCCGGCATGGCCGGTGCGGTGCTGGTCATGTCGGCGGTGTCGCGGCCCAGTTCACCGGAGGTTTCGCCCGGGTGGGTGAAGAGGCTGGCCAGGGCGGTAACGCCGGCCAGGATCACAGCGACGGTCAGGCCGCCAGTGCCGATTTTCGCCGGGCCGTTGAGCAGCAGCGGACGACGGAACCACGGCAGCAGCATCACGAAACCGAGGACAAACCACAGCGCCAGACGCGGCACCAGTTGCCACCAGTCCAGACCGACTTCCCACAATGCCCATACCGTGCTGGCAAACAGCACGATGGCGTACAGGCCCAGCGCCGCGCGGCGACGCATCAGCAGCAGGAGGCCGCTCAGCGCGATGCCGATACCGGCCAGCAGATAGTAAAGCGAGCCGCCGAGCATGCTCAGCTTGACTCCCCCGGCCAGCATGGCCAGGCCCATCAGTAGAAGCAGGATGCCGAGCAGGCCCGGTAGCAGACGGCCCCGACTCGAAGCACTTTCGGTGCTCATAGTGTGATTCTCCGTGACGTTTATGTAGTCCCGCGCTGTAGTCACTTTAGATGACGATCTGGCGCAGGCATGGTTCAGATAAAAACTTGTTCGGCTATCGAATTTCATGGATCCCTGTGGGAGCTGGCTTGCCAGCGATGGCGATTGCACATCCAACACTGAAATCGCCAGACAGATTGCTATCGCTGGCAAGCCAGCTCCCACAGGGCCTTGTGGCGTTTTTTAGAACGACGACTGGATCTTGATCCCGCCGATCAGGGCGTCGTCGACGTCGTTCACGCCACCGGGATGGCGGATGTATTGCAGGTTCGGGCGCACGGTCAGCCAGTTGGTCACGTGCACGCCGTAATACAGCTCGGCGCTGTATTCGGTGTCCTGCGGTGGCAGGAACGCCGGATTGTCGTAGTCGTAGACGGCGTTGGCGCGGTTGCTCGCCTCGGCGTTCTTGCGATAGGCCGGGTTGACGTGCACACGAGCGAGGGCGAAACCGATGTCATCTTTGGCGCGGGCGTCGAACGGGCCTTTGTAGGTCAGGCCGGCCTGCACGTAGTTGTCGATGGCGTTGGTTTTCTTGTCATGCATCGTCGCGTTGGCGAACAGACTCAAACCACGGGAGTGGTCGCTGGCGATACTGGTGACCTGCTGCTGAATGCCCAGCCATACGCCGTGCTTGCTCGACGCGCTGCGATAGGCTTCGCCGCTCAGCGCTGCCGGTTGGTCATTGCGGTCTTTATAGACGTCAGAGGCCTTGGCATTGCTGTAGTAATAACCGGCGCGGTATTCGCCCGGCAGACCGTTGAGCTTCGGCGTCCACACCAGTTCGACCGGCAGGATCGCGCCTTGCGTGCCGCTGCCGCTGAGTTTGAAGCCGTTGCCGCGATCGAGGTTCGACGGGTTCTGCTCGTAGGCGCCGACCTGCGCATACAGCTCGGGCGTCAGGTGATATTTGACCCGCAGCGCCCATTGGCTGACCGGCCAGTTGTACCAGATGCCGCCGACCCAGTTGCCGACCTGCGAGCCGCAGAAGGCCAGGTTCTGGAAGTCGCAAGGGAAGCTGTTGAAGTCTTCGCCTTCGCCGAAACGGCCGACCTTGATATCGAGCTTCTGATCGAAGAATTTCTGCTGATACCACATCTGCGTCAGGCGCGTGGTCTGGCCACGGCCCCAGACTTCCTGGGCGGAAGTGAAGCCGCCAACGCGCGGGTCGTTGATGCGGTCGTTGCTGATGTTGTTGCCACTGCGCTTGGTGATGGTCAGCTGAAATTCAGCGTCGTTCCAACCGAGGATCTTTTGCAGATCCAGATGGGTACCGAGGCCGAACTGGTCGCTGTACCGTGCAGTGCGGTCGTGGTCATAGCCGCCGTGCAGGTTGCTGCCCATTTCGCCGGTGTAATCGAGTTTGAAGTCGTAGCCTTTTTCCGCAAGTTCCGTGCGCGTGCCGTTCCAGTCACCAAGCATGTACGGTGATTCACTGTCGAAGGCCGGCGCCGCGTGGGCGCAAGTGGCAAGGCCGAGGGCGGTGCAGCCGCCAAGGGTGCGCAGGGCAGAGATAGCGCTGTCTCGGGAGAAGGAAAAGTCAGGCATGAAGAAGTCTTTTTTTGATGTTTTCAGGTGCAGGCCGAGCGCTTCAGATTGTCGCAGGCAGTGAAGCGTTTCAGCGGAAGGGCGGCAGGATAATGATCTGTAACAAATTGAGAAAGCGCTTTTGCAGACATGCAGCGTTTCGGATTCGGTAACAGTGCGGCAAACGGGCGCATTGTGAGTCGGGCCACAGCCTGCGATCTTCCTAGGTTGGCCTACATTTGAAGACAGGCCTTCCACCCGCCCGGCCCCTCGGCTAAGGTGCGCGGCTTTACGCATTTTCACTTCGCCCAAAGGCCCGGCATGAACGAACAATCCCCCGATCCGCTGCACGGCGTGACCCTTGAACAGATCCTCAATGCACTGGTGACTCACTACGAGTGGTCGGGGCTGGCCGAGCGTATCGACATCCGTTGCTTCAAGAGCGATCCGAGCATCAAGTCGAGCCTGACCTTCCTGCGTAAAACCCCGTGGGCGCGGGAAAAGGTCGAGCGCCTGTACGTTAAGCTGATGCGCACCAAGCGACCGCTCTGAGATGGACAGCGCGAGGCGCCGACGCCTGATCACCGGCCTGGCCGTGTTGGGCTGGGCCGGATTGACGATTCAGCTGTACCTGATCTTCTTCGCACGATTGAGCATCGGCGCCAGCCTGCTGGGCGGGCTGGTGAGTTTCTTCAGCTACTTCACCATACTGACCAACACACTGGTGGCGACGGTGTTGACCTGCGCGGTCACCGAGCGCGAATCCGCCGCACGGCGCTGGTTTCTGCAACCGTGGGTCAGCAGTGGAATCGCGGTGAGTATCGCCGTCGTCGGTCTGGCCTACAGCATTCTGTTACGGCATTTGTGGCACCCCGAAGGCTGGCAGTTTGTTGCCGATGAGTTGCTCCACGACGTCATGCCATTGCTGTTTCTCGGCTATTGGTGGCGCTGCGTCCCCAAAGGCACGTTGCGCCTGTGGCATCTGCCGCTGTGGCTGATCTATCCGCTGGTGTACTTCATCTATGCCTTGCTGCGCGGGCATCTGCTCGGCGCTTATGCGTATCCGTTCATTGATGTGGCGGCGTTGGGTTATCCACAGGTGCTGGCGAATGCCGGGGGGATATTGGTGGGGTTTGTGTTGGTGGGGGTGCTGATTATCGGCCTCGACCGCAAATTGTCCGCACGAAGTTGAGATCCAGTGTGGGAGCGAGCCTGCTCGCGAATGCGGTGCGTCAGCCAGCAAATCTTTCGACTGTGCCGATGCCTTCGCGAGCAGGCTCGCTCCCACAAGGGTGATATGGGTCAGGAAGAGATCACTCTTCCTCAGAGCCCTCGGCGCGCCAGTAGCCGACCGCCTTGATGAACTGTTCATCGAGCCCATGCTCATCGATCAGTACCCGGCGGATCTGCCGTGAGACCTTGGTTTCGGTCGCCACCCATGCGTACAGATTGCCCTTGGGCACCTGCAATTGCTTGACGGTAGCCAGCAGGTTGTCCTTGCCCCCTTCGCGCAGCACCCAGATCACATTGAACGGCGCTGCGCTTTCCAGCACTTGCTGCTCAGCACCGTTTTCCACTTCGATCACCACCAGCGCCTTGCGATTCGCCGCGAGGTGTTCGAGGCGGCGGGCGATGGCGGGGAGGGCGGTTTCGTCGCCGATCAGCAGATAGCTGTCGAAGATGTCCGGCACGATCATCGACCCGCGTGGCCCGCCGATGTGCAGGAACTGCCCAGGTTGTGCCTGCTCGGCCCAGGTCGAGGCAGGGCCGTCGCCGTGCAGGACGAAATCGATGTCCAGCTCCATTTTTTCCAGGTCGTAACGACGCGGCGTGTAGTCGCGCATCTCGGGCATCGGCCCGTTGTCCTTGCCGGCGCCCAGTTGCATCGTCTCCAGCGCCGCCGCTTGTTCGGCGTTCTGCGGGAACAGCAGTTTGACGTGATCGTCCGTGCCCAGGCTGATGAACCCGGCCAATTCCGGCCCGCCGAGGGTGATGCGACGCATGCGCGGGGTGAGATCGGTGACGCGCAGCACTTCAAGCTTGCGCCGTTTGATTTCGTGCATCACGCGGTGAATGGTTTGAGTATCGACTGCAGTCATTCGGCTTTCTCCGGGGCAGGTTGAACGGCAGGGCCGTCGACGATGGCTTTGGCGGTGTCGTTGAGCAGGTCGCGCACGCGCAGGATTTCCTCGGCGCTCCAGCGCCCGTGGTGCAGCTGCAAGGCATGGCGCAGGTTGTGCACCGCTTCGTGGATTTCCGGCGGACGATCATGGCCGCGCAGCGAGCGCTTGCTGACGTCAATGCGCATGCGTACGCCGTCGAGCGCCACTGCTTGTTCACTTAAAGACAAACGACCGGCGTCGGTGACGCTGTAACGCTTTTTGCCGGCCTCGGCATCACCGGCAATCAAATCGCTCTCTTCCAGAAAGGTCAGGGTCGGGTAGATCACCCCGGGGCTCGGGCTGTAAGCGCCATCGAACATGCCTTCGATCTGGCGGATCAGGTCGTAGCCGTGGCAGGGCTGCTCGGCGATCAGCGCCAGCAACAGCAATTTCAAGTCGCCGGGGGCAAAAACTCGCGGGCCGCGACCGCCGCGTTCGCGACCGGGGCGTTTTTCGAAGCCGTCGCGGCCATCGCCGTGCTCGCGATGGGGTGAATGATGGTCTCTCATTTCGCTTCTCTCTCGTCGTATTTAGATACAACTTAAGATATATCTTAAGGGTTGCGCAAGACGTTTTTGGCCTTGTCCTGAGCTTGACGGACGAGCGGTCAAAGCGAAAAAGAGCCGGAAAAAGTTTTTTGATCAATAAATCAAAGCGGTGACCGTAAAGTTAAAGTTATCGCTCTAGTTGTACTTGAGTATATGTTCTAATTCCTTGCAAGTTGCCGCGTTAAAGCGGCTAAGTTGCTGTATGGTTTTTTGCCTGTAACTGTGTGTAGGGCGCAACTTACAGCGAATGTTGCAAGTATCTGTTTTTTGTTCTTTTTTCTGGCGGGGTGTGAGGTTGTTTAACTACGAGTTTGTCGGAAGTTGCCTGCTTACATTCCAGAGGCAACAGCCGATGATGCCCGCCATTGAAAGTTCAAGTTGCTCTGGCGGTCGATGAGCAAATGGTTTGTGAACTTTCAATGACACCCCCTATATAAAGCAAACAGGTACTGAACGATGTTCAAGAAAATCGCAATCGCTGCTCCACTGGCTCTTCTGGCAATGTCCTCCACTGCCTTCGCTGCGGGCGAAGCGTCGCACTCCATCAGCCTGATCGCTCATGTGCCAACCAACGGTTTCTATGTGGTGCCGACTGATCCGGATCTGGTCAACAAGGACCAGGACATGAGCTATCAGCCGACCACCGGCAAGATGGCCGACGTCAACGGTTTCTTCGATGTGCGCAATAACAACGGTTCGGTTCACGCCAGCCTGGAAAGCCTGCCGAAACTGGTTGCCGGCAATACCTCGATCGACCTGCAGGTCATGCTCAACAACAAGGAACTGACCCTGACCCCGCAAATGGTCGTCGGTGAATCCGAATCGGATGTGAACTACCGCGCCCCGCTGAAAATCTCCGCCAAAGGCAGCAACTTTCAGCCGGGTGACTACACCGGTTCCGTGGCGATGATCTTCGACGCCGTGCCACCGGTTGGCGGCAACTGATCGACTGATCAGGTCCAAAACGCTCGCTTTTCAGCAGTGGCGTCAACCGACGGGGCAGGCAGTGATGTTTGCCCCGACGGACTTTCATTGTCAGTCAATCAGAGTACGAGTTCATGTTCCCGATGACACCCATCGCGGCTGCGCTTGCGCTGTTGTTTTGTGCCAGCGCAGCCGTCGCATCCAACACCGCCGGTACGACGCCACGCAGTTTGCTGGCGCAGGCCAAAGGCTTGCCAGCGGATTTCGAGGAGCATTTCTTTGATGTGCCTCTGGCGGTGCGGGTCGAAGTCGACCAACAGCCGTTGGGTGAGGCCATGGTGGTGTTGTCCCGCGATGATCGCATCACCCTTCTCGAATTCACCGACACCAGCGAAAACCGCTTCGGCCCCGCTGAACGGGAAAAATGGGCAAGCTACCTCAAACCCGGCGTGCCATTAGGTGCGTGCAGCGGTTCCTGCCCCGACCAGTTTCTCGCGGTGCACTACAACCTGGAAAGTTCGCTGGTATCGATCGTCACCGAAAACGCCGAACGCGACCTTCAAGCCAAGCGTTATTACGAGCAACCGAGCGGTGGTAGCAGCGGCCTGATGGTGCGCAACCAGCTCAACCTCAACGGAGGCCAGGATCAGGACCTCGGCGGACGCTTTGGCCTGGAAGCCAGTTCAAGCCTAGGCAACTGGAGCCAGACGCTGAATCTGCAATTGGCCCGGCTTGGTGGCCCCGACGACAAGCTCTACCACGCCGTGCACGAGCTGCACACCCAGCGCGAACTGCAAGGCAGCTTCTTGCGCCTGGGCTATTTCACCCCCAATTCCGAAGGGCTGACGCGCCAGCCGCGCACGTTTGGCACCAGCCCCGATACGGCGGTCGGCCTCATGTACGGCAGCTCCGACAGCCTCGCGATCAACAGCCCGATGCCCAGCGTTTACCCGATCTACGTGACAGCCAACCGGCAGGGTTCGGTGGAGATCTGGCGCGACGGTCTGTTGATCAATACCCAATCGGTGCCGGCCGGTTTGCAGACCCTCGACACCCGGCCGCTGCCCGGCGGTATTTATGAAGTGGAAGTGCGTCTGATCGAAGACGGCCAGATCACCTCCACCACCCAGGAGTTGGTGTACAAGCCCAGCAACTGGCGCAACCTTGACGAACGCTGGCGCTACAACGTGTTTGCCGGTGAAGAAAGCAAACTGCTGAGCAACTGGGACACGCAATCGAGCGGCAGTCCCACCGCCGGTGCGGCGGTCAATTACCTGCTGCACCCACGGGTGATTGTCGGCGCGTCGGCGCGGCAGATCCGCGAAAAACTGCAATACGGTACTTCCATCGACTGGACCCTGGCCAACCACGTCAGCCTGTATGCCAATGTCTACAAGACCGAGGATTACGGCACCGGTCTGGACCTGCAAAGCCTTTACAACTATGGCGCGGGCAGTCTGGTGATCAGCCACAACCGCAGCTGGCTCGACACCACCAACACCTACGACACGCTGCCGGACGGCACGCGCGTTCGTCCACGTAACGTGTTTGTCGGCCAGACCAGCAATTCGTCGCTGGCGCTCAACCATCGGCTGAGCAGCAAGAGTTCGGTCAATGCCCGGGTCTCGCACAGCGAAGGCAATGTCGAAGGCGTGGGCGTGGATCTGGGCTGGACCCAGCGCGCCGTATTGCTGGGCAGTGATGCCAGTTGGCGCCTGTCGGTCTTTGATCGCCCGGGCAGTTTCAGCAGTGGCGATGCGCGCAATCGCGGCGTCGATCTGAGCATCAACCTGGCGTTGGGCGCTCCCGGTCAGCAGCTCACCGGCAGCATCGGTTCACGCACGGCCCGCGACGGCAAACGCGACAACAATGCTTCGCTCGGCTGGCGCAAGGATTTCAAGGATCACGTGCTGCAAAGCGTCTCGGTGACGGCGCTTACCGACACTTACGGCCTGGGCATGTCGAGCCTGACCAATTTCCGCACCGACGCGGTAAACGGCGACGCCTTCGTCCAGCGCTCTTCCTACAACGGCAACTTCACCGGCGGGCTCAACCTCGACAGCACACTGGTGGTCGGCGGTGAAAAGATGCTGCTGACCAGCCAGAGCGACGTGCGCGGTGCGGGAATGATCGTCGACGTCGAGTCGGATATCGACGACATCGTCCTGCGGGCTGACGACTACAGCGGCGGCGGTGCCGCGCTGAAGCCGGGGCGCAATTTCATTCCGATCACCGCTTATCAGAACAGCTCGGTGAGCTTCGACTTCGAAGGCAACACCGTACCGGCCGCCACCATCGAACCGGCGCGAACCCGCTATCACCTGAACAAGGGCGGCATCGAGTATCGCAAGGTTCGCGTGATGAAAACCCTCACCGTGCTCGGTCGCCTGGTCGATGCAAGCGGGCGGCCGCTCAAGGGCCACCACGTGATCAACCACGCCAGCCGTGGCGTGACCGAAGTCGACGGTTTCTTCTCGATGGAAATGAACGCCGGTTCACCCACCCTGGAAGTGCGCCAGGGCAACCAGTTGTTGTGCCAGTTCCGCTTGAACGAGGCCGACCACCGCAGCGAAAACGACGTGTTGATGATCGGCGATCTGCGTTGCACCCCAGACACCCTCGCCGACGTCACTACCACCGAAATGAAGGCAGGCTGAGCATATGAAAATCTTCCAGGCAGGCTGCGCGCTGACGCTGGCGTTGGCCATGTCCACCGCCCATGGATTCAATCAGGAAATCCGTGCGACGTTTCAGCCTGACCCGACGCAGCCAGGCAAGAATCTGTTCGTGAACAAAACCCCCAACACCGGCTACTGCGCAAGCTACCCGGCGCAATGCGCCGACCACAACATTTTCAGCATCGAGATGCCTGTACGGTTCGACTCCACACGCTTCATCTCACGTGGTGAACCGATGCTGGTGAAAGCCCCGGCCGACTGGCGACAATTGACAGTTACCAATATGCAAACGCAGGAAACCGAAACCGTCGAAGTGCGCATCATCGGTATCGGCTCCACGTACATTCTGGGCGATACCGCGACCAACATCACCGGCGTGTCAGACGACGCTCAAGCGCATGACAAATTATGGGACTCCAGCGGTTGGGTGTATGTGCCGGAACCCTGCCGTTACAGCGGTGTGGCGTCCTATGGTCCTGACAGTTATCGCTTCTTCTGGAAGACCCCGGTACAAGCTGGCTGCTCCAAAAACGCCGCTTACCGTCTCCCGTCAATAGCTTTCGACAAGATGGATTTTGCTTATGAATTAAGGACTCCCAATCCGTTGGGCATGTCTACCGGGCAATATACCGGCTCGGTTACTTACACCTTGGGAGGCGGCCGCGATTTTGTTCTGGGCGGCCTCTTGCTGCAGCCCGACGACCCCACGCTGACCCTGGATTTCGTCCTCGACGTGCAACACACCCTCAAGGTCGACCTGCCCCCCGGCGGCACTCGGGTCACGCTTGAGCCCGTAGGTGGCTGGGAGCCATGGATCAACAGCGGACGCAAACCCACGCGGATATTTGCCGACCAGGTCTTCTACATTTCGGCCTCTTCGCGTTTCAAGGTCATGTTGTTGTGCAATTCCCAAGGCGGAAATGTCTGCAACCTGGGTAGCCCGAAGGGCGATAGCTCTCGGGTTCAAGTCAGGATGAGTCTGCCGCCGGGCATCATTGGCCCCGGCGGCGGTCAGGTCAACCGGATCCCCCTGGATTTCAATCGCTGGTCAGCGCCTTTTCAGCCTGGAATGTATGTGGAGCGCAAGCCTGGCTATCTGCATTTCGACATGGACTCGAGAGAAATCGATTTCCTGCTCAGGCCGGGCAAGAACGACCGTTTGCGCGGCAACGTCACCATTATCTGGGATTCGGAAGTATGAGCGTCCCGGTCCGCTTTCACTCAACGTTCATGGAGTTCAACACGATGAACCGTGGTCTTTTGCTGGGCCTGCTCAGCGTTTTTTGCCTGACGGCGCAGGCCGGGCCGCAGATCAATGTCGGCACCGTTTACGACTATCTGGAAGCCGACAAGAGCACCTATCTCAAGCGAGTTTTCAACAGCGGCGACGCCACCGCATTCGTCAAGATCAATGTGCTCGAAATCGTTTACGACGACGCCGGCACGCCCAAGGAAATTGCTGTCGAGAACGCCGCCGATGGCGCCTCGCGCAACGGCCTGATGGCCAGCCCGGCGCGGCTGATCGTCCCTGCGCAAGGCATGCAGGGCACACGCTTGCTGTACATGGGCGAACGGGATCGAGAACGCTATTTCCGCGTGCGCTTCGTGCCCGTGGTGCCGGAAAAGGAAGACGATTTTGTCGTCACCGGTGAAGAGCGGGAGGATTACAAAAAGTCGTTGTCGGCCGGCGTCAACGTCATGACCGGGTTTGGCACGATCTTCTTTGTCCGCCCCAGGGAAGCGCGTTACGCCACGGCGATCAACGAAACCGAAGGTCGCTACGAACTGCGCAACAACGGCAATACCGTGGTGATCGTCGATGAGTTCAAGAGCTGTTCGCTGAGCAAGGAAAGCGATTGCGGGGCGACCACCAAACACCATGTGCTGGCGGGCAAGTCCTTTGCCTTCAACAAGGAAAAGGGCCGTGAGTACCGCTTCTTTCTGATCGAAGGCAGCGACAAGAAAACCATGAAAGTCGCCAGCCGCTAGGCCGGTTTTCCATTCACGCATCAGGTAGCCAACATGATCAAGCAATGCACCGCCGCCCTGCTGGCGGTCGCCGCCGCGTTGACCGCGGCAGTGACGTGGGCCGCCCGGGAGGAGCACACCTTCGAAGTGTCGCTGACCATTCCCAGTCGGCCCTTCTACATCATTCCGGCACAACCGGACTGGATTCACCGTCCGCAGGTGCTGGCCTGGCACCATGCCACGGACAGCCTGGGCAATCTGGAAAAATCTTTTGACATGCGGCATGACAGCAGCGCCATCGAGGCGCGTCTGGCCACCGAGCCATTCCTTGATACCGGCACAACGGGTGAAGTGATTGAGCTGCGGGTGACGTTCAATGACGTCGTGCTGAGTTCGCACATCATTCCGCAACAAGTGCTTTCGGAAGAAGAGGCGGCTGTCGGTAAACGTGTGCTGCTGAAAATCGAACCCATCAAACCGCCGGGTGGCTACCGCCCCGGTCATTACAGCGGCAACGTCGTGCTGTTGTTCAGCGCCAGCGCGCCAAACGGCAATGACGCTGATGCCTGAATGTCTTACGCGGTGGGTATCGCAAGCACGACCAGGGTCCGTGGGCAGATTCGGCCAGCCTGAAACGCTCGCCGAATGCCGTGTGATGGTTTCAGAGTCCGGCCCTGTCGAGGGCTTCGCGACTCAAGGCGCGGGATAGCTCGTTGCGCTCGTAGCTGATTTTGTCGGCCAGCTTCCTGTACTCCCGGTCGCTGCTGAACACCTGGCTGTCGAGCTGACGGAATTTTTCTTCGTACAGGCGCAGGTTCTCCTGATAACGGTCAGGATAGGTATTGCGCAGGTAATCCTCCCAGAAAGGATCGGTATAGAGATCGATCATGCCGTTGACCAGGCCATCCCCCTGTTCGCGCTGGATGATTCTCTGGTAAGCCGCGTTGAGCTTTTCCTCGCTTACCCCGGCCCGAGGCTGCACAGGCATGCCCCCCGCTTGCCAGGGCAAATCCAGACGCTCGCCCAGGCCCGCTTCGAACGCCCGATGAATCTGAATTTCGTCCGGGGCCGGCAGGCGCGGATCAATCAGGTGTTGCTGCTGCTGGCGACTGACCTCCATGGCGGCCTCATCGCTGACCCGATCAAGCCGCGCTGCGCTGCGCGCCAGTCGCACGAGTCTGTCTTCCAGCTGCGAGGCCGATGCCGTTTCGTTGTAGGCCTTGGATACCAGGACTTTGAGCCCCAGTGAATTGAACAGCTGCTGGCCCAGATCAGCGCAATCCTGTGCAGACACGTTCTGCTCGAAGAGCTTTTTGCGCAGATGTTCGTCGAGCGCCGCCGCATCGACCATGTCCCAGACCCGTGCGGTCAAATTCCGCCGCCCCGCGTCAGTCCCGTAATCGGCGGATTCGCGTTGCTTGCGGATCACGCTGAAAAAGCCGGCGGAATCAGGCTCGGCCATCAGGTCATGCCAGGACTGCTCGCGGTATCGGCTGAAGGCTGCCGAAGGGTGGGACGGATCCGCATTGGCGGGCATCAACTTCCAGTAATCAAGCTCATCGGCGGCGGCGGATGAATAACCGGGCACGACGCTCAACCCTACCGACTGGCGATACTCGCCAAGACGCCGCAACTGGTCACCGTCGAATTTGGCAACACTGATCCGTGCGCGAGCCAGCAGGCGCGCCTGATCGCTACCGGGTTCGACCCGGGGCAGGGTGTCCAGCGGATTGTCTCGCATGTCCAGGTAGAACCCCTTCGGGCGCTGCCGTATCTGTCCATCGACTTCAAGCCATCCTGCCGGCCAATCGCGAATGCGCGTATTGACCAGGTTCAGTTCGACCAGTTGCTCCATGCGCCCGATATCCGGCGGCACACGCAGGTTGTTGCCATTGAGATTTAGGCTGTGCAAGCGGGTGAGATTGCTCAGGCGCGTGCTTGAGTCATAGGTCAGTTCAATGCTGTTGTGCGACAGATCCAGCGTCTGCAACTGATGCATTTTCCCGAGGGCAGCCGGCACCTCCTTGAAACCGCAGCGTTGGGCGCTCAATTGCCGCAGATTCGGGAAACTCGCCAGCAGGCTGTCCGGTGTGGTTGAAAGCGCAACGTTGGTGATGTTCAGTCCGGTAATCCGGTCGAAGTATTGCTGCGTCCCGGGACGCCGTCGCAAGTCGCGCCACCATGACTCAAGGTTCGGTAGCGGCAGTTCGGCTGAAAGGTCCAGCGTATAGCCGTGTTCCGGATGGGGATTGCGTGCGCCGGGCCGTTCGTTCTCGCGTTTGAAGCACTTCCTCAACTGCTGCTCGATGTACAAGCCGCCCTCGCGGACGAAATCCGTTGGCAGCGCGATCAGTTCCCCGTTGTCTTCAATGACGGGGGTGTAACTGCTGCGCCAGCTGTCGAGGGCGTTGTCGAGCACTTCGCGTTCGCGCTCAAGGTCGGCGATGGCGCGTTCGCTGTTGCCCTTTTTTTCCAGCGTCATCAGGAAACCCGCGACCTCTCTGTCGTTGAGTTTCGGGTACAACTGTCTGAGCCGCTGTTCCGGGGTTTTTGCCGCCCAGGGCCAGCCGCGTAGAAGAATCTCCGTCTCGCGGGGGGCGACCGTTCGGATCGGCGGTTGCGCCAGAGCAATACGGCGTTCGGCTGGCGGGGCGCTTTGTTCCATGATCCACAGTTTCAAGGCGCGGCCCTGACCGCGCTGATAACCGGTACTCGCCAGCGTTTCGAGCGGTACGGCGCGCAGGATGGCTTCGTGGAAATCGCTACTGTCATGCAGCACCTGACCCTTGGCGTCGCGCACTTCATAACGGCCTTCGCCACGCCTGAGCAGTTGCCTTACGGTGCTGGCGTCTTGCGGCCCGACACTGCAGCGCAACGGACCGTGCGGGCTGCCGTCGAACACTTCGATGCGCAGGTCGGCAAAGGTGTCGGTGTGGATTTTCAGCGTATTGAGCGCCAGGCGTTCGGTCTGTTCGGTCATCAGATCGTCCCGATAAAAACCGTCGTACGCGCGACTGGCCGACGCCTCGAAATCCAGCTCCCGGGCCTGATTCTTCAGGCGTAGCGGCAAGTGCTGTTCGTCGCTGATGCGTTGCCGTTCGGCGACGCGAGCCTGGCTCAGAACCGTCTCGGCCAAGGGCAACGGCAGATCCGGAAACGACTGTCTGATCACCGCTATCTCGGCGTCGCCGCTGCGCTGCCCGGCCTGGTACAGATGGCGGGCGACGGCGCTGCGCTGCTCATTGAGCGCGTCGGCCAGTTGACTGCGCAGGACCTCGACCCGTTGCTCGGCAGTGACCATCGGGCCGAGCAGATGATTGAACTCGTCGTCGCGCAGGAACCCGGCGACCCGCTCGGGCAAGTGTCCGGCGTTGAGATCAGCCTGGCTGATGCGCAACGTGTCGGCTTCGGACGCCAGCGCGTTGCCGTATTTATGCGAGTAGCCGGTCAGGTCCTGACGCGCGAAAACCTCCAGCGCGCGTCGCGGCGGCCAGCCCGGCAGGCTGGTCAGCATCGGCTCCAGCCATACCGCATCGGCATCGATCGGTTTGCCGTTACGCAGGTTCTGCGCAGCCTCGATGACATCCTCGTATGCACTGACGCGCCTGACCGTGTCGGCCAGCAGCGGCGGTGGCGGGCTGTTGTCGCTGTGCATGCGACGCAGTTCATCGTGGCTGGTGCCGCTGCTGCGCCGGATGTCCTCCAGTTGCACAGGCGTGAAGCGCTCGACGCTGTGACCCAGGCGAGGCATCAGCCGGGCGTCGGGCCAGTCGCCTGGCGATTCTGCTTCATGCAGCCAGGCGCCGTGACCGTTGTGTTCGATCCGTGGCTGGTAGGCATTTTCTCGATTCGGATGTTTGATCCGGTGGGTTTTGCTGGTGGCATCGGCGGAGGCTTTTTCCACCACATAGAGCTTGCCTTCCAGCGGCAGGACGCTGGCGCTGGCATGTTGATGCAGGCCGTGACGATCGGGCTTCGATTGCGCTGCCAGGCTCAGCTCGTCACGTGCATAAGGGCTGAGGTCGCGATGCCACAGGCTTGGTTTGCCGTCGGGCAATTTGACCGGTTGCATGGCATCGACCTGCGGTGAGAGTTTTATCCGCAACGTTTCGCCAATCTGCGCGCCGGCGCCGAACGCAGCCAGTTGAATGACATCGGTCACCACACTGATGACATGTCCGGCAGCTTCCTCCCAGACGCCTTCGGCCAGATCGACGATGCCTTCAATTACATCGCTGGTCAGTTGATAGGCGGTATAGGCCATCATCACCTCGCCCAGGCCAGGCACAAAGGGCGTGGCAATCAGCAGGGCGACGTTGAAGATGTCCGAGACGATCCGCTTGAAGTTGTCCCACCACGCCCAGCGTGCGTTGCTATCGGCATCGGCGGTCGAGACAGCGATTTGCCGCGCATCATTGATGACCTTGTTGAGTTTCTGCTGATAGACGTGCCGCCAGTAATCGCCCTGCAACGGCAAGCGCGTGAACTGCAACCTGGGCTTTTCCACCGGGTCCTTGCGCCACACCGGGCGCTGGTCGGTGCTCTGCTCGCGTTCGTGATGGCGGACGACGAACAACCGCTGTTCGAGTTCGGCAAAAAAATGCCCACGTTGCTGCTGATCGACAAACTGGCTGAAGAATTGCCGGTACGTATGCCCGGTCGAGGCGCTCAGGCGGTCCTCGCGCAACTGGCGGGTCAGTTCTTCACGAAACGCAGCCAGCGACTCGTACTCCTTGAGTGGATGATCCGGATCGTGCGGCACGTAGACGATCAGGCGTCGAACGCCACGACTGTCGGGGTGGCCATGCATCAGCAACAGAATGCCGGTCAGGCGGGTACCGAGCATGGACAGGTCATTGCAGCGAATCGAACGGTTGTTGAGACGCAAGCGCGGGTTTTCCTCTGTGCTGAAGCTGAGCACCATCCTGAAGGTGTCGTACTGGATCTCTGCCTTGAGCAAGGCGATGTGCGCCGCGACGGCGAGGGCGTCTTTGAGGCTGGTGCCGATCTTGTATTGCAGAAGGCTCTCGGCCAGCGCTTCGCCGGGCAGCAAGTAGCCCTGCAAGTGCCTGGCATATTGCCCGCCCAGGTCGAGGTCGCGGCACAGTGTCTGGAACTGGCTGATGGGCATCTGGTTTTTGAGCGGCAAGACGTCGAAGTGGCCGCGCGCATCAGGCTGGCTGATGTAGTCCGAGCCTGCGCCGACTGTCTCGTTGGCGGCAAAATTGTGCAGAGCGGCATCGAGCAGTGAGACCGTACGGGTCGTCGAACCGTCGACCACGTCGATTGCATACCAGGGACTGCTGGCGGGGATATACAGGCGCAGCCAGGTCTTCCTGACGTCCGGCTCGATGCCATGGCATTGCTTGATCCTTGCTTTGAGCAGCGGCTCGGCGAAGGCGTACAGGTCGGTCCTGGCCAGCAGATGATCGACCTTGTTCTGCGAGTCCCAGGCCTTGAGATTGGCGGCGGCGAGTCGGCTCGCATACGTACCGGGTGCGCTGTACCAGGGTTCGCGCTTCAGTGGCGTGGCGGCGAGTGCCAGGCTGCGGCTGAGCGTTGCAGTTTTGAACGGCGCGCTGACAGCCGATTCGATGAACGCGTAATGCCGGCCTTTGTCGGCGGCAGCGGCAGGCTGAGGGGAGTCAGACATGGCCAATCATCCTTGATTGTTTGAGGAATGATCAGCGTACCGGCGGCAGGGCAAAACAAAAGTTCAAAGATCGGGAGCCAAACGTGTGATCGCCTCAGCGATGCGACAAGAATTCGAATCGGAACAATGCACGAATACCACCTTTTGCGCCGATGGCCTTCGGCGCGACGTGCAGGCCATGTTCGGTCAGTGCAGCGCCGATGCCACCACGGGCGCCTGTGGCGGTTGGCACTGTGAGTCGCTGCCCGGTTGCAGATACGGCGTGAGAATCGGCGCCATGCCTTTGAGTACCTGCGTGGGCAGAGCCGAGGTGAACTTGAAGTTCTCCGCCGAGCGCCCCGGGACGAACGCGGTGAGGGTGCCGAAATGGTGGTCGCCGATGTAGAACACAAAGGTCGCCGTGCGGTTGATCGACTTCGAACTGATGATCCGCCCGCCAGACCCGATCGCCGCAATGCGGTTATCGCCGGTGCCGGTCTTGCCGCCCATGGCCAGCGGTGTGCCGTCGGGCAGTTTGAAACTGCCGGACAGCCTTCTGGCGGTACCGGCGTCGACCACTTGCGACAGCGCCTCGCGCATGGCCCGGGCCACTTCCACTGGCATCACGCGTTTGCCCACGTGCGGGTCGTTGATCAGCCTGGTTTCATACGGCGTATCGGCAGCAAAGTGCAGGCTGTCGATGCGCAGCGTCGGCATGCGCACGCCGTCATTGAGAATGGTGCCGATCAGCTCGGCGAGCGCGGCGGGACGGTCGCCGGAACTGCCGATGGCCGTGGCCAGTGACGGCACCAGGTGATCGAACGGGTAGCCGACTTTCTGCCAGCGCTGATGAATGTCGAGGAACGCTTCGATCTCGAGCATGGTGCGAATACGACTGTCGCGCGCACCCTTGTGCCGGCTCTTGAACAGCCAGCTGTAGACTTCCTGGCGCTCGAAATGGCTGGCCTTGACGATCTCGCTGAAGGTCGCTTCCGGGTGATGCAACAGATAACCCATCATCCACAGGTCCAGCGGATGCACCTTGGCGATGAAGCCTTGGTCAGGCAAATCGTAACTGCCGGGGCCATAGGAATCGTAGAGGCGGATCAGACGGTCGTCGGTGAGTTTTTCGTTGAGCTTGGAGCCCTTGAGGTGCGAGCGCACGAAACGGTTGAAGTCTTCCTGACTGGCCTCCGGCAGCAGATAGCGATGCACCGCCGCCATGCGGATCGGCGTCGGGCGGATGCTGTCGAGGAAGGTTTCCAGGCGCGCCTGGGTGTCCTTGTTCTTGTACTTTTTCCAGAATTTGAGCAGGAACGAGGTGCCTTCGCGGTCGGCGAAACTGGCCAGGTATTCCTGACGGCGCGGATCGCGATCATCCTTGAGCAATTCGCCGTTGGGGCCTGAGTAGGTGGTGTAGCGGACGATGTCGCGCATCAGCCGAATGAACGGCAGGTTGATCGACTCGCGCAGCGAATCGCGCAGGGTCGGCAGGCGACCGTTGTCCTCTTTGCGGAAGTTGTTGAATCTGTGCAGCCCACCGCCGGTAAAAAACGCCTCGCCGGGGCTGGCCGAGTATTTGCGATCCAGCGCGGCGCCGAGCAGCTTCGACAGGTCGTGATCCTTGTTCTGGATCAGGTAGTCGATGACCCAGCGGCTGAGGCGGTCCTGATCGGGCACTTCGACTTTTTTCAATTCTGCCACGCCCATCGCGCCGTATTTGTCGTGCAGCTCGGCGACGATTTGCAGGTACGTGGTCAGCACACGCATTTTCGCCGTCGAGCCGAGTTCGAGCTTGCTGCCTTCGTTGATGTCGAACGGCTGATCGGTGCTGTCGGTCTGCACGCGCACCCGCGAGCCGTCCGGGGTCAGTTCGAACAGTGTGAAGCTGTAACGCACTTGCGTGGTGCTGGTCGGCGTCAGCAAGCGTTCGCCGAGCAGACCGATTTCCGCGGCATAGGCCGGGTCGGCAAGTTTCTTCAGATAAGCCGTGGCCTGCGTTTGTAGGTCGCCCTGCAGGGTGCTGGTGGCCGACAGGTCGAGGCGATCGAGGTCGTACAGCGGGCGATTGAGCATGCTCGCCAAGCGGCTGCGGGCAACACTGATGCCCTTGTTGGTTTCAATCGGCTGCATCGTTGGCTGGGTCTGCCAGTCGCGATACGACACGGTGCTCGCCAGCGCAGCGTCAGCGAGGGCGCTGTCGATCACGCCGTTCTGCTTGAGCAGGCGCAGGTGGCTGTCGGTGAGGCTGGCCAATTCGTCGCGACCCTTGGTCAGGTAATGCGAAGGGCGGCGCTGGGCGATCATCAGCGAGAGCATTTCACGCAAGGCCAGGCCTTTGGCGGCCATGGTCTGCGGGTCGGTCTTCGGGCTGTTCAGTTGCTCGTTGGCCTTGTTGAAATCGCTGCCGTACCAGACCCGCAAACCTTCGGCCATGCCGTGCACTTCACCGTGGCCGGGCACCGCCGAGAGCGGCACGCTGTTGAGGTAGTCGCGCACGATGTTCTGCCGCGAACCGAGGGTCTGCGGGCCATCCTGATAGGCGCGCACGCTGGCGGAAATCATCTGGCGGATCTTCTCCGCGCCCGACACGGTGAGGCCGTCGGGCGAGTGGCGATACTTCTCCAGTTGCGTTGCCAGGGTGCTGCCGCCGGCCGATTGCCCGGGCAGGTGCAGCAACTTCGCCACTTGCGACCACGCGGCCATGCCGAAACGCGGCCAGTCCACCGCCGGGTTGGCCAGCGGCTGTTTCGGGTCGAGGAGAAAGCGGTTTTCGATGAACAGCAGGCTGCTGACCACCACCGGCGGAATCGCCGCGAAGTCGGCATACAGTTGCTGCGGATAGTTGTATCGATACAGCGGCGCGCCTCGGCAGTCGGTGATCGACAACCCCGCCTGGATCTTTTCCGAATACGGCACGAACAGGCCTTTGTCGGTGTAACCGAGCAGGGCGGGGGAGAAGCGCGTCTGCTCGGTGATCACGTAATTGCGCTTGAGCAGGCGCGGGAGGAATTCGTCCAGAGAGCTGTAACCCAGGCGCAGATCGAAAGGGCCGTTGCCCGGATAACGAATCGCTTCGCTGGGACCGGGTTCCAGTTTGTAGGTCAGCGAAGCGGCGTACTGGCTCAGCTCCCGCGCCTGAAAGCGCGAAGTGCGCATTTCCTTGGACGCGGCGAGCCCCACCACCACCGCAATGATCAAAAACAGCAACCAGAAAGCCTTCCACCCGTGCCGCTGACGACGAGGTTTTTCAGGGACAGGCGCTTCATTCACACGTTCAGTCTGAACCACGGTTTTACTCGAATCGGTTTGCCACAAAGCGCCCATAGTCGACTGATCCATTCACGCAGATTGATCGGACTTGTCTGAAGCTTAGACGGTGGTTGGAGCCGGTGAAGAAAATGTGCAGAGCGGAGGAGACGGCTTGTCTGAATAACTGGAACACACACTGTGGCGAGGGGATTTATCCCCGCTGGGCTGCAAAGCAGCCCCAAAACCTGCCAGCACGGTTTCTACAGGCACACCGCATGTGAGCAAGTTGCGCCTGCTGCGCAGCCGAGCGGGGATAAATCCCCTCGCCACAAAAAGGCTGTTCACATGCCGGGATGTTGTCAGTGTGAGGGATTCAGGCGGCTAGCCGATTTATCAGTCATGCGGGGACTCCCTGTGGCGAGGGGATTCATCCCCGCTGGGCTGCAAAGCAGCCCCAAAACCTGCCACCACAGTTTCTACAGGCACACCGAGTCTGAGCAAGTTGCGCCTGCTGCGCAGCCGAGCGGGGATAAATCCCCTCGCCACAAAAAGGCTGTTCACATCCCCATGATGTGTCTGTGCGAGCGATGGACTCCCTGTGGCTAGCAGATTCATCAGTCATGCGGGGACTCCCTGTGGCGAGGGGATTCATCCCCGCTGGGCTGCAAAGCAGCCCCAAAACCTGCCAGCACGGTTTCTACAGGCACACCGCATGTGAGCCAGTTGCGCCTGCTACGCAGCCGAGCGGGGATAAATCCCCTCGCCACAAAAAGGCTGCTCCCATCCCCATGATGTGTCTGTGCGAGCGATGGACTCCCTGTGGCTAGCCGATTTATCAGTCTTGCAGGGACTCCCTGTGGCGAGGGGATTTATCCCCGCTGGGCTGCAAAGCAGCCCCAAAACCTGCCAGCACGGTTTACGCAGGCACACCGCATGTGAGCAAGTTGCGACTGCTGCGCAGCCGAGCGGGGATAAATCCCCTCGCCACAAAAAGGCTGTTCACATCCCCATGATGTGTCTGTGTGGGCATGGATTCAGTTGGCTAGCAGATTCATCAGTCATGCGGGGACTCCCTGTGGCGAGGGGATTTATCCCCGCTGGGCTGCAAAGCAGCCCCAAAACCTGCCACCACAGTTTCTACAGGCCCACCGCATGTGAGCAAATTGCGCCTGCTACGCAGCCGAGCGGGGATAAATCCCCTCGCCACAAGGATGCTGTTCACATCCTCATGATGTGTCTGTGCGAGCGATGGACTCCCTGTGGCTAGCCGATTTATCAGTCATGCGGGGACTCCCTGTGGCGAGGGGATTTATCCCCGTTGGGCTGCGAAGCAGCCCCAAAACCTGCCAGCACGGTTTACGCAGGCACACCGCATGTGAGCAAGTTGCGCCTGCTACGCAGCCGAGCGGGGATAAATCCCCTCGCCACAATAGATGCACTTATTCCAGAGAGCTGTTGCGCTCAGAGCCAGCAGGTATCCCAAAGCGGGTAATCACCGAGGTTATCGACCAGCCCGGCTCGCAAGGGATTATTGATGATATAGCGGGCGATGGGCTCCAGGTCCTCGCCGTCACGGATCGCTCGGTCATGGTAGCCGGTTTGCCACAGCGGTCCGTGACGTCCGGTTTTTCTGTTAACCGCATGCGTACAGCGAGCCTTTACACCGCCAATGACTTCACCAAGTGAGCCGCGTTGCAATTGCATCAGCCAATGAAAGTGGTCAGGCATGACAACCCAGGCGATGGATTGCGCGACTCCTTGCTCATGAGCCCGGCGCAGTTCTGCAACCAGTAATCGGCCTGTCCGCCAATCTGCAAATACAGGCTGGCGTTCGTGGATGACAGAGGTGATGAAGTAGGCACGACCGTTTTCCGAGAAACGACCTTGGCGCAGACGGTGGGAATTGGGGCGGACTGGCATGTGAGCTTCCTTGCATATGCTCCTGACTTTTTCAAAGGTTAGTGGTTGGCCGCCCCGGTCGGCGCTGCAACTGTTGAGCGAAATTTCTGAATCCGCCGGGCGATTTATCCGTGATCAAGCGCGAGGGGAGACATCGCGCGGTGAATCAAATGCACCGGGGCTGGAACATGACGCTGCACCATGTCTGTGCAATACTTCGCGGCTTTTTCAGTGGCGACTTTTCCTACGTAATGCAGGTAATGCCTCTCCGCAGAACCCACTATTGCCGAGAGTTGTCGCTGAATGTTGTGACTTTTAGAGTGAAAAATCCTGCCCTGAGCTTTTTATACTGCACGCCCCGCTGATCTTTCAGGCCTGCCCTGCAAGACGCGTCTGCCCACGAAGCCGACGCGGTTTCCTGCCCAGCCAAGGCCTATCGGCCGACGCTTCGAAACCCGGTGGTCATATCCAATAACAAGACGAGGTTGTACCCCTATGCCAGTTGGCAATCCTCTGCCGCACGGCGACACCGCTTCGGGCGGTCCGCTCAAACGTGAACTCGGCGAACGGCATATCCGCCTGATGGCGCTCGGTGCCTGTATCGGCGTCGGTCTGTTTCTCGGTTCGGCCAAAGCCATCCAGATGGCCGGTCCGGCGATCATGCTCTCTTACATCCTTGGCGGTCTGGCGATCCTGGTGATCATGCGCGCGCTCGGCGAAATGGCCGTGCACAACCCGGTGGCCGGCTCGTTCAGCCGCTACGCGCAGGATTATCTCGGTCCGCTGGCCGGCTTTCTTACCGGCTGGAACTACTGGTTTCTGTGGCTGGTGACCTGCGTCGCGGAAATCACCGCCGTGGCCGTGTACATGGGCATCTGGTTCCCCGATGTGCCGCGCTGGATCTGGGCCTTGGCAGCGCTGATCAGCATGGGCTCGATCAACCTGATCGCAGTCAAAGCCTTCGGCGAATTCGAATTCTGGTTCGCCCTGATCAAGATCGTCACCATCATCGCCATGGTCATTGGCGGCGTCGGCATCATCGCTTTCGGTTTCGGTAACGATGGCGTGGCGCTGGGCATTTCCAATCTATGGGCGCACGGCGGTTTCATGCCCAACGGCGTGACCGGTGTGCTGATGTCACTGCAAATGGTCATGTTCGCCTACCTCGGTGTCGAGATGATCGGCCTGACTGCCGGTGAGGCGAAGAACCCACAGAAGACCATTCCTGACGCAATCGGCTCGGTGTTCTGGCGGATCCTACTGTTCTACGTCGGCGCGCTGTTCGTCATCCTGTCGATCTACCCGTGGAATGAAATCGGCACCCAGGGCAGCCCCTTCGTGATGACCTTCGAGCGTCTGGGCATCAAGACCGCTGCGGGCATCATCAACTTCGTGGTGATTACTGCGGCGCTGTCGTCGTGCAACGGCGGCATCTTCAGCACCGGGCGCATGCTCTACAGCCTGGCGCAGAACGGTCAGGCCCCGGCGGGCTTCGCCAAGACCTCGAACAACGGTGTGCCACGCCGGGCACTGCTGCTGTCGATCGCGGTGTTGCTGCTGGGCGTAATGCTCAACTATCTGGTACCGGAAAAAGTCTTTGTCTGGGTCACCTCGATCGCCACCTTCGGTGCGATCTGGACCTGGGTGATGATCCTCCTCGCCCAGCTGAAATTCCGCAAAGGCCTGAGCGCCAGCGAACGTGCCGGGCTCAAGTACAAGATGTGGCTGTACCCGGTCAGCTCGTACTTCGCGCTGGCGTTTCTGGTACTGGTGGTCGGCCTGATGGCGTACTTCCCGGATACCCGCGTGGCGCTGTATGTCGGGCCAGCGTTTCTGGTGTTGCTGACGGTGTTGTTTTACGTGTTCAAGTTGCAGCCGAATCAGGTTTCGCAAGACGCGGTGCGTTCGATTTCGTAAGTTCCAGCCGCTGAAAAAAACAAAGCCCCGGTCGCAAGATCGGGGCTTTTTTGGTTCGCGCGAGCTGATCGCCAGTCTTACGCCGCTACCACTTCCTGCGGCTCAAAACTGTCCGCCCGCGCCATCTGCCACATCCGCGAATAGAACTCGCCATTCACTTCGCCGGTAAGCAATTCCCCCGGTTTCAGAAATACATGCAACTGCGAGAACAGTTTGATCTCGGTCGCCGACATGCGTCGTACCAGATGCTTGGCCGACAGTTGCGACGGATGCTCAAGCCCGGCCGCCGCGAGCATTTCCGCCAGTGCTTTGAGCGTGCTGCGATGGAAGTTGTAGACGCGCTGGGCTTTGTCCGGTACCACCAGAGCGCGTTGGCGCAAGGCGTCCTGGGTGGCAACGCCGGTCGGGCATTTGTTGGTGTGGCACGACTGCGACTGGATGCAGCCGATGGCGAACATGAAGCCGCGCGCGGAGTTGGCCCAGTCAGCGCCGATGGCCAGCACGCTGGCGATGTCGAAGGCGCTGACGATCTTGCCGCTCGCACCGAGTTTGATCTTGTCGCGCAGGTTGAGGCCGACCAGCGTGTTGTGCACGAACAGCAGGCCTTCGCGCATCGGCACGCCGATGTGGTCGGTGAATTCGACAGGGGCTGCGCCAGTGCCGCCTTCCTTGCCATCGACGACGATGAAGTCCGGAAGAATGCCGGTTTCCAGCATGGCCTTGGCAATGCCCATGAATTCCCACGGATGGCCGAGGCAGAATTTGAAGCCCACCGGTTTGCCACCGGACAATTCGCGCAGTTGCTGGATGAACTGCATCATCTCGATCGGCGTTGAAAACGCACTGTGGCGCGACGGCGAGACGCAGTCCTCGCCCATCAGGATGCCGCGTGTTTCCGCAATCTCCCTGGTGACCTTGTGCTTGGGCAAGATCCCGCCATGGCCGGGTTTGGCGCCCTGGCTCATCTTGATTTCGATCATGCGCACTTGCGGATTCTGCGCCTGCACGGCGAAGCGCTCAGGGTCGAAACGGCCGTCGCTGGTGCGGCAGCCGAAATAGCCGCTGCCCAGCTCCCAGGTCAGATCACCACCGTGTTCGCGGTGATACGGGCTGATGCTGCCTTCGCCTGTGTCGTGGGCGAAGTTGCCGAGTTTCGCGCCCTGGTTCAAGGCGCGGATGGCGTTGGCGCTGAGCGAGCCGAAGCTCATTGCCGAGATATTGAAGATCGACGCCGAGTACGGCTGCGTGCATTGCGGACCCCCGACAATGACGCGGAAACCGTTCGGGTCACTCAACGGCGCCGGGCGCATCGAGTGGCCGATGAATTCGAAGCCGGACTGGTAGACGTCGATCAGCGTGCCGAACGGTTTGTCGGCGGTTTCGTTTTTCGCTCGCGAGTACACCAGCGAACGCTGCGCGCGGGAGAAGGGCAGGGCGTCGCTGTCGGACTCGAGCAGGTACTGGCGAATCTCCCGGCGGATGCCTTCGACCAGATAACGGATGTTGCCCAGAATCGGATAATTGCGGCGCACTGCATGGCGCGTCTGCAACAGGTCGAACACGCCGAGCAGGCTCAGCACAGCGGTGACGGCGGTGATCGGCCACAGCCAGTCATGTTCGAGAAAGGGCAGGCTGGCGAGGGTGAAAATCACGCAGACGGCAAAGAAGGCGTAGCGGCTCAGCAGCGACAGGCTCATACGGTTTCCTTGGTTCGGATTGTTTGTGGCTGGCAGGCATATTGCGCCAACGACGGAACCGTGAACAGGCAGACGTCCCTCTCCTCGGCTACATCGGAGCCGTCTCGCTTACGATGCCAGTTGACTTGGCTGTTGACCGCGAGAAGCAGCCATGCAGCAATACTGGTGGGCAAACTTGTGGCATTGACGAACGCCTTCGCGAGCAAGCTCGCACAAGGAATTGCAGTGAAAGGTGGAAGCTAACTTGCACGCGAAATCGACGATTACCTTTTTGTTTATGCCGCGACCGATTCCTGAGGCGTTTGCCGTTTCTGGTCATGTTTGTGCTTGGCCCTGGCCATATCGTTGATGCAGTAATTGATGTGATAGAAGGTGAACAGGACTGAATACAAGCGGTTCATTCGCGGTTCGAAGTTGTTTGGTCAGTGTGTAGGCGCGCAAGGCTCTGCGAACTCGAAAGCACCAAGCAATGGCGATGAGCTGGGCAATGACCGTCATCGCATACCCCGTGGCTATGAACCGCGGATCAGATACGGTGAAAAAGATCCCTCCGATACCACAGAGCGCCAGATAAACGACCAGACCGGTCTGGCTCAGTGTCTTGATTTGAGTGACCTCCTCAACCACGGTTGTTGTTTTGTGCAGCCATACAACCGAGTAGAGCCCCATGGTGACTACGGTCAGGAGAATGAAATGGAGCGTCTTGAGATTGTTCTTTTCCTTGAGCGTTGAAATGTCAGACATGCAGCGTTTTCCCTCTTAGGCGATGTAGCGAATGGCTGCCGGGCAGCGATGAATAACGCTACCAAATTCGCGAGTGGGAAATTTCCGAGCTTTTGGGCGGACTTGTCGTCAGAGTCAGGCTGATCACGGATGCTCCTTGTAGGGATCTTCTGATGACGCAGGCGCGTCGGGCGTGGGATCCTGCGATTTTTTCGCACAAGGCATTTTTCGACTCATGACGCCGACATCCGCCGTTTCGCCCTGCATCATCCATATCGCCGCCGCCCTGTTGCTCAACGCCCAAGGCCAGACCCTGCTGGTGCGCAAGCGCGGCACCACGGCCTTCATGCAACCGGGCGGCAAGATCGAAGCCCACGAGTTGCCAGTGCACGCATTGGCCCGTGAACTGGAAGAAGAACTCGGGCTGCAGATCGACCCGGCGCAGGCGATCTTTCTCAACAGTTTTTCCGCCCCCGCCGCCAACGAGCCGGGCTTCATCGTGCACGCGGAGATCTTCCAATTGACCATCGATACTGACGTGTGTCCGGCGGCGGAAATCGAGGAAGTCATCTGGGTCGATCCGGCCACTGATCCGGCGCTCGAGCTGGCGCCATTGACACGCGAACACATCCTGCCGTTTTATCGCCGTTCACTGACTGCACTCGCCTGATCATTCCCGCAAAGGACGTTGCCATGATCCCGTTGCAAGACCTGCTGATCTTCGCCGCCGCCGCGCTGCTGATGGTGCTGACGCCGGGGCCGAACATGATCTACCTGATCTCGCGTTCGATCTGTCAGGGACGCCGCGCGGGGGTGACGTCGCTGCTCGGCGTGGTCGGCGGGTTCTTCGTGCATATGTTCGCTGCGGCGGCGGGTTTGACGGCAGTGTTTCTTGCCGTGCCGATGGCTTATGAAGTGTTGAAATGGGCCGGTGCGCTGTACCTGCTGTGGCTGGCCTGGCAAGCCCTGAAACCCGGCGCGCGTTCGCCGTTCGAAGCGCAGCAATTGCCGCCGGACTCGTCGCGTAAGCTGATCACCATGGGCTTTCTCACCAGCGCGCTGAACCCGAAGATCGCCGTGTTCTATCTGTCGGTGTTTCCGCAATTCATCAGCCCTGAGCACGGCTCGGTGTTCACCCAAAGCATCGTCCTCGGGCTCACGCAGATCGGCGTCAGCTTCAGCGTCAATCTGTTGATCGCGCTGTTCGCCGCAGGCATCGCCTCATGGTTTGTGCGCAACCCGACGTGGCTGGCGATGCAGCGCTATTTCATGGGCATGGTGCTCGGCGGCCTCGCCGTACGGCTGATGCTCGAACAACGGCGGACCGCCTGACATGTGGATTGAACGGCTGGACGCCAGCCACGCCCTGGCTTATCGCGAATTGATGCTTGAAGCCTATGACAGGCATCCGCAAGCGTTCACCTCCAGCGTGCGCGAACGCGCGGTGATGCCATTGAGTTGGTGGGAAGGGCGCCTGACCAGCAAGCTCGATGTGGTGCTGGGGGCATTCGATGCCGGGACGTTGGCCGGGATTGTCGGCCTGGCCTTTGAACCGCGCGAGAAGGCACGACACAAGGCCACGCTGTTCGGCATGTATGTCTCGGCGGATTTTCGTCGCAAGGGGCTGGGCTTTGATCTGGTGCAGGCGGCATTGGCCGAAGCGCAAAAGCATCCGGCGCTGAAGCTGCTGCAGCTCACTGTCACCGCCGGCAATGACGCGGCTTTTCAGTTGTACCAGCGTTGCGGCTTCATTCAGTTCGGCCTCGAACCACTCGCCGTGCGGGTGGGCGAAGACTACTTCGACAAGATCCACATGTGGCGCCAGCTCTGACCCACCACGACAATCCTTGTGGGAGCGAGCCTGCTCGCGAAGGCGTCCGTCCAGCCGACATCATCGCTGAATCATCCACCGCTTTCGCGAGCAGGCTCGCTCCCACAGGGGGAACTCTTGCTCGGAAAAATCAGCGTACGGCACTGACCCCATCGAGGGTCGAGAACGAGGTGTCCTTGGCGGTCAGCAGGAAATCGCGCATGTACGGCGCGTCGAGCATGTCCGTGCGAATCGCCGCGTACAGCGTCGCGAACAAGCCTTTCTCACCCAACCGTTTGCCCTTCACATAGCCGCGCGAGCTGTATTCATGCAGCGCCCAGTGCGGCATCCCGCAGACGCCACGGCCGCTGGCGACCAGTTGCATCATCATCACCGTCAGTTCTGAAGTGCGCACCTGCGCAGGTTCGATGTCGGCCGGTTCGAGGAAGCGGGTGAAGATGTCCAGGCGATCACGCTCGACCGGGTAGGTGATCAGCGTTTCCGTCAACAAATCTTCGGGAACGATGTACGGCTTGCTCGCCAGCGCATGCTGATTGGCCACCGCGAGCATGGCTTCGTAAGTGAACAGCGGCACGTAAGTGATGCCGGCAATTTCCAGCGGATCGGAGGTCACCACCAGATCCAGATCGCCGCGCGCCAGTGCCGGCAGTGGGGCGAAAGCGAAACCCGAAGCCAGGTCCAGCTCGACCTCCGGCCAGGCATCGCGGAACTGGTCGATGGTCGGCATCAGCCACTGAAAGCAGCTGTGACATTCGATAGCCATGTGCAGACGCCCGGCGGTGCCACCGGCCAGCCGACCGATGTCCCGTTCAGCGGCGCGCAACAGCGGCAGGGTGGCGTCGGCCAGTTGCAGCAGGCGCAAACCGGCGCTGGTGAAGCGCACCGGTTTGGTCTTGCGCACGAACAACTGCATGCCCATGCGCTCTTCCAGCTCTTTGAATTGATGCGATAGAGCGGATTGCGTCAGATGCAGGCGATCAGCGGCATCCACCAGGCTGTCGGCTTCGCGCAGGGCGTGCAGGGTTTTCAGATGTCGGATTTCAAGCACCGGCGGGGCTCCATGAAGAAAACTTGTGAAGAATGCGAGGAAGGTGAGTTTGTCTCATGACGTTGGCTTTGTCGATCTGTCGGCGAGGATCCGGCGGGCATTCGACAGACGACCGCTCGGCACTCTTCATCAAACTGTCATGCAACTGTGGCAGCGCGCTTGAGCGAACTTCATCAGACTCGCGCTCTACTGGGGTGCTGCGTTTTGGTGTTTTTCATGTTCAAGAGAGTTTTTTCAGTCGCGGCCGCGTTGGCCGCGCTTTTGTTCGGGGCCGGCTCGTTTGCAGCCGGGCGCTGTGATGTCAACGTGCCGACCGAGCACGCCGAGCTGGCGCAGGTCAGTCTTGCCTATCAAAGTATCGGCCGTGCATCAGACCCGGCGCTGTTGCTGGTCATGGGCCTGGGTGGGCAGTTGATCCACTGGCCGGATGAAGTGGTTGTCGCTTTGTGCCAGCAGGGTTTCCGGGTGATCCGCTATGACAACCGCGACGTCGGATTGTCGACCTGGCGGCAGGCGCCGATCGAGGCCAACCTGACCTTCGAAGTGCTGCGTTACAAGCTCGGTTTACCGGTCTCGGCCCCGTACAGCCTGACTGACATGGCCGACGATGCGCTGGGTTTGATGACGGCGCTGAAGGTTGAGCAATTCCACGTGCTCGGCGCGAGCATGGGCGGGATGATCGCCCAGCACATGGCGGCAATGGCGCCGCAGCGGGTGGAAAGCCTGACCCTGATCATGACCACTTCCGGCGCTGAAGGCCTGCCGGCACCGAGTGCGGCGCTCGTGCAGTTGCTCTCGCGCCGAGGTGCGCCGAACCGCGAGGTAGCGCTGGAGCAACAGGCCGATCTGCTCGCGGCACTCGGTAGCCCGGCGGTGACGGATGATCGACAGGCCTTGCTGCAACAGGCGGCGGCATCCTACGACCGCGCGTTCAACCCCGAAGGCGTCAAGCGCCAGATCATGGCAATCCTTGCCGAACCGAGCCGGGTGGCATTGCTCAATCAGCTGCGCGTGCCGACCCTGGTGGTGCACGGCACGGCAGATCCGCTGCTGCCGGTGATGCACGGCGTGCATCTGGCGGCGCACATTCAGGGCAGTCAGTTGAAACTGATTCCGGGACTGGCGCATCGCTTTCAGGAGGCGTTCAAGGAGCCGTTGCTGGCGGCGGTGCTGCCGTATTTGCAGGCGCATCGCGAGGACACTTCGCATTGGGCTCGGGTCGATCCGCCGGCGCCGAACAATCTGCTGTAAGAGTGCGCCAGCATCCTGTCGCCAAAAAAATATCAATGTGCCACTATTGTTTGCCGCGTTGTTGCCGATAAGGCGCAGGAACGTTTTCAGACATAGGGACTTGATCCATGATTTTTCGCGCTACACGTCAATGGGCCGCGCTGGCCCTGCTCGCCGTACTGACTCTCACCGGCTGCGCCCATGTGCAACCGCCCGTGGCCTTGGACAAACAGTTCTGGGATGCCAAAGAGCCGACCATCGGTGTGGCCATTACCGTCGTACCGTCGCCGGTGCTGGCGCTGACCGGCAATCAGGGCATCCTCGATTACGCCATCAATGCCGGCGTCAACAGCAAGCTCAGCGCCAACGTCGAAACCTGGCAGGTGCGCGATCTGGAAACCCTGCCCGACGCCATCGTCGCCAAGCTGCAAGCCAAGGGCTACAAGGCCAAGCGCATTGATGAAAAGGTCGATCTGAAGACCTTCAAGGAAGTCGATTTCCGCGAGGGCTACATGACCAAGGACCTGTCGCCGATGAAAGCTGCCCACGGCATCGACCGTCTGTTGCTGGTGTCGATCTATGCCACCGGTGCCACCCGCAGCTACTACAGCATCGTGCCCACCAGCGTGCCGATGGCCCAGGTCGGCGGCCAGGGCATGGTGATCGATCTGTCGGACAACAAACTCCTGTGGTACCAGCCATTCGCCGCTGTGCAAGCCGCGCAAGGCGAGTGGGACGAGCCGTCCTACACCAACCTGTCCAACGCGTTTTATCAGGCGATGGATAACAGCCGTCAGCAAATGATCGCCCCGTTCGCGCAATGAAACGTCTGGCGCTGACCCTCGCGGCGATCTCGCTGCTGGCGTTGCCTGGCTGTGCGCAGAAACCGGCACCTGAGGCCGGTTTCAAGGATCAGGCGGCCATGAGCTATGTGCAGGCACACGGACTGAAGGTCGACGTGCAACTGCCGGCGGAGTTTGTCGGCGCCAGCACGGTGATCGACAGCAAGGCGGCAGTGAACGCGGCGAATTCCAGTTACACGCTGGTGTCGAGCTCCGGTGCGGGCGCCGGGCTGGCGGGCATTCTGGTGGCCAGTCTGATCAACACGCAAATGGGTTCCGGTACGTTACAGCGCGATGCCGAAAAAGCCGCGCTGAACGAATCGCGGCCGCTGGCCGACCTGCTCGCCGGCGTGCCGTTGCAGGAGCGCTTGCAACAGCGTTTTCAGGCGGCGTCGCAAGTCTCCGGATTCAAGCAGGGGGCAGGTGCGGTCACGGCACGGTTGCTGATCGAACCGAAGCTGATGCTGACGCCCGATCGCGGCAGTTTCGTGCTGGTCAATCAGGTGCAATTACAGGATATCGCCGGCTCGCCGCTGTACCGCATGCGCATCGAAGTGGCCAGTCAGCCGATCCGTCGTTGCGGCAAGCAATGCATCGATGACGGCGCCCTTGACCTGGCCAAGGTCACCGCCGTGCTGGATGAATGTATTGATGAATCCATGCGCGTGTTGAGCGCCGACCTGATGCAACCGACGCCACCGCCGGCCGCGCAGGAAACCCTGCGTTACGTGCTCGACGGCCAGCGCGTGGTCGAGCGCGGTTATCAACTGGCGCAGAACGGCAACTACTGGCGCTACCGCAATCTCTACGGTGCGGTGAAGTCAGTGCCAGTGCCGTTCGAGGATGCTCTGTCGTCCGCGCAACTGGCCCGAGTCTACGGTCGCTAGAGGCTGATGCACGTGGGTTCAGGCATGCAGCCGGACCCACACGCTCACCAATACCGTTGCCGCCATCAGCCACGCCACCGCCGCCACGGCCAGCGATGCTTCCAGGCGCATGCGGTCGACCATCACATACAGCGTCGCCAGATACACGAAGTAGGGAATGATCGACCACATGCCGAAGACGATCGTGGTCTTCAGATCGTCGACCGAACGGCCCTTGCCAACGATGTAGTGCGCAATCAGGGCAAAGGTCGGGAACAGCGGCACCAGACCGGCGATGTAGTAGTTTCTGGTCTTCGACAGCGCAGCGAGGATCAGCACGACTGCGGCGCCGATAGCGGCTTTGAGAATCAGATCCATCAGTGGCTCAGCCCGTACTTTTTGACTTTGTCGAACAGCGTGGTCTTGGCCATGCCCAGTTCCTGGCTGGCCTGGGTCAGGTTGCCGCCGCTGCGTTGCAAGGCGTCGACCAGCAGATTGCGCTCGAACGCTTCCACCGCTTCGGCAAACGCCAGGCCCTGGCCGGCGCTGGCCCCGGATTTCTTGAAAGCCGGCAGGCCGAGGGCGAAGCGTTCGGCGACGTTGCGCAGTTCGCGCACGTTGCCCGGCCAGTCGTGGCTCATCAGGTTCGACAGGGTCTGGTTGTCCAGCTCCGGCAGCGCGCGGTCGAAGCGCAGCGCCGACTGCTGGGTGAAATGCTCGAACAGTTGCAGGATGTCTTCGCGGCGTTCGCGCAGCGGTGGCAATTCCAGGGTCACGACGTTGAGGCGGTAGTACAAGTCGCTGCGAAATTCCCCGGCCTTGCTCGACTCATCAAGGTCGGATTTGGTCGCCGCAATCACCCGGCAATCCACGGCCACGCTCTGGTTCGAGCCGAGGCGTTCAAGGGTGCGTTCCTGCAGTACGCGCAGCAACTTGATCTGCAACGGCAGCGGCATGCTTTCCACTTCATCGAGGAACAGCGTGCCGCCGTCGGCGTGCTCGATCTTGCCGATGCGCCGTTTGCCGGCGCCGGTGAAGGCATTGGCTTCGTGGCCGAAGATCTCGCTTTCAAAAAGGTTTTCCGGCAGGCCGCCGCAGTTCAGCGCGACGAACTGTTTGCTGTGGCGCCGACTGAAATCGTGCAGGCAACGAGCGACCAGTTCCTTGCCGGTGCCGGTCTCGCCTTCGATCAAGACGTTGGCCGAGGTGTCGGCGACGTTGGCGATCAGCTCGCGCAGGTTCTGCATCGCCGGTGAGCGGCCGATAATCCGCCCTTCCAGCGAATCGCGTTCGGCCAGTTGCCGACGTAGCGATGACACTTCACGGGCGAGGCTGCGTTGCTCCAGCGCCCGCCGCGCGACATCGACCAGGCGTTCCGGCGAGAACGGTTTTTCCATGAAATCGTAGGCGCCTTTCTGCATCGCGCCGACAGCCATGGAAATGTCGCCGTGGCCGGTTATCAGCACCACCGGCAGGCTGCGATCACGCTGCTTGAGGCGGGTGAGCAATTCCAGGCCATCGATGCCCGGCAGGCGGATGTCGCTGATGACGATGCCGGCAAAGTTGTCGCCGACCTGCGCCAGCGCCTCTTCGGCACTGCCGACGCCGATGCACGGAATGTCTTCGAGGGTCAGCGCCTGTTGGCAGCCGAGCAGCACATGGGGGTCGTCTTCGACAATCAGCACACTGAGTTCAGGGTTCATATTGGCTCGGCAGAAAGAGGGCTTACCAACGGTAAACTGAGGACGAAAGTGGTGCCACCGCCGGCCGGGTGTTCGACACCCAGGTGCCCGCCGGTGGCGGCGGCGAGGCTGGCGGACAGGGTCAGGCCCAGTCCCAGGCCTTGCTCGCCGGGTTTGGTGGTGAAGAACGGTTCGAACAGATGCTTGCGCGCTTCGGCGTCGATGCCGTGGCCATTGTCACGCACCCGCAAGCGATACTTGCCGTTGAATTCTTCACCCTCCAGCCACAGCTGCGGCTGCGGTTGCGCGTGCATGGCGTCGAGGGCGTTGCCGATCAGGTTGACGAGGATCTGTTCGAGGCGAGTCTGATCGATCAGCAACTGCACATCGGCAAACTGCCGGTGAATCTGCAGCGCGGTGTTTTCCAGGCGCGCACCGAGCACTTGCAACGCGGCGTCGACGGCTTTGCCTAGACTGGCCTGACCCTTGTTGTCGCCGCGCCGGGCGAACGAACGCAGGCTGGCGGTGATCCGGCCCATGCGGTCGATCAGGTCGTTGATGGTCTTGAGGTTGGTGCTGGCGACGTCGAGTTGGCCGCGCTCGAGAAAGCGCACGGTGTTGCCCGACAGCGTGCGCATGGCCGCCAGGGGCTGGTTCAATTCATGGGCGATGCTGGTCGACATCTGGCCGATGGCCGCGAGTTTGCCGGCCTGCACCAGTTCATCCTGAGCGCGGCGCAAAGTCTCCTCGGCCTGGCGACGCTCGCGGATCTGACTCTTCAGGCGTTCGTTGCTGGCGCGCAGATCGGCGGTGCGTTCGGTAATCCGACGCTCCAGTTGGCTGTTGGCTTCCTGCAACGCTTCGCGGGCGGCGAGGCGGGTGGCGAGGACTTTGCGCCGCTCGTTCCAGGCAATCAGCAGGAAGGCAAACAGGGCGAACGCCACCGCCACCAGAATGCCTTGGTTGATGGCTTCGCGGCGCAGGTCCTGCAACGGCGTGAGCAGGGTGAAATTCCACGGCGTGTCGCTCAGCAGTCGGGTTTGCGCCAGATAACTGATGTCGTCTTCATCGGGCTGTAATTCGCTGTTGGCGGGGAAGGTCAGTTTCTCCACGCCTTCGGCCAATGTCTCGCGGGCCAGCGGTTGCAGTTCGTTGAGCGGGAACCAGTAGTACTGCAGGCTGCGAGCGAGTTTTTCCTTGACCTCATCGCTGAGCGGGATCACCGATTTCAGCCGCCTGGCCGGATCGCTGGAGAGAATGATGATGCCGTTCTCATCGCTGACGAACGCTTCCAGTCGCGCCCGCTGCCAGCGTTCTTCCATGGCTTCCAGACGCACCTTGACCACCGCGACACCGATGATCTTGCCGTGCTCTTCGAGGCCGTGGGCGAGGTAGTAACCGGGTTCGCCATTGGTGCTGCCGATGCCGTAGAAGCGCCCGGGCTGGCCGCGCACGGCGTCTTTGAAATAGGCGCGGAAGGACAGGTCTTCACCCAGGTAACTGTCGACATCGCGCCAGTTGCTGGTGGCCATGACCCGGCCGGTGGTGTCCATGACGTAGATGGCCCGGCTGCGGCTGCGGCGGTTCAGGCCTTCGAGGTAATCGTTGACCGTCTGCCGGTGCTCCGGGGTCGGATCGGCCAGCAACTGCGGCACACTCGTTTCGAGTTCCAGCAGGCTGGGCAGGTAAGTGTATTTGCTGATCTCGCTTTCGACCGCGCGGGCGTGCAGTTCCAGCTGACGCTGGCCGTTTTCGCCGAGGCTGCGGATGCCGAAGTGTTCACTGGTCCAGAAGCCGATGAAACCCAGGCCGACCATCAGGGCGATGATCAGTGGCGGCAGGAACAGATGACGGATCAGACGGGGCTTCACGGCAAGTGATGGCTCGGCAGCGCGATAAAGAGTGGGGTCGCATTTCATCACAGATGCCTTGGGTCAACCACAACACTTGTTTGTGCCTGTGGCGAGGGGATTTATCCCCGTTGGGCCGCGAAGCGGCCCCAAAACCATCACCGCGGTTTAACTGAAAGACCGCATGCACAGGGTTTACGACTGCTGCGCAGCCGGACGGGGATAAATCCCCTCGCCACAGGGGATCTCATTGTCAGGCTGCCCGCACCCCACAGACAGGGTGCGGGTGTGTTGCTTTTAGTGCTGCAGGATTTTCTCGAGGAAGTGCTGCGCGCGTTCGGAGCGGGCGCTGATGTCGCCGAAGAATTCCTCTTTCGGGCAGTCCTCGATGATCTTGCCTTGATCCATGAAGATCACCCGGTCGGCCACTTTACGGGCGAAGCCCATTTCGTGGGTCACGCACATCATGGTCATGCCTTCGTGAGCCAGTTGCACCATCACGTCGAGCACTTCGTTGACCATTTCCGGATCGAGCGCCGAGGTCGGTTCGTCGAACAGCATGACGATCGGGTCCATCGCCAGCGCACGGGCAATCGCCACACGCTGTTGCTGCCCGCCGGACAGTTGCCCCGGGTGCTTGTGGGCGTGCGCCGACAGGCCGACGCGCTCAAGCAGCTGCAGACCCTTTTTGGTCGCCTCTTCCTTGCTGCGGCCGAGCACCTTGATCTGCGCGATGGTCAGGTTTTCGGTGATGGTCAGGTGCGGGAAAAGCTCGAAATGCTGGAACACCATGCCCACGCGCGAACGCAGTTTCGGCAGGTTGGTTTTCGGGTCGGCGATCGACGTGCCGTCAACCACGACATCACCTTTCTGGAACGGCTCCAGGGCGTTGACGCATTTGATCAGCGTCGACTTGCCGGAACCCGACGGGCCGCAGACCACGATCACTTCGCCTTTCTTGACCTCGGTGCTGCAATCAGTCAGCACCTGGAAGTCCCCATACCACTTGTTGATGTTTTTGATAGAGATCATACGGCGAACCTTTTTTGCAGACGCTTGACCAACCGCGAGGCGGCGAAGCTGATGATGAAGTACACGAGACCGGCGAAAATCAGGAACTCATTGGAGCGGCCGATGATGTCGCCGCTGGCACGCGAGGCGTTGAGGAAATCCACCAGGCCCACGGTGTAGACCAGCGAGGTGTCCTGGAACAGGATGATGCTCTGCTGCAGCAGCAGCGGGGTCATCTTGCGGAACGCCTGCGGCAGGATGATCAGGCGCATCATCTGCCCGTAGTTCATGCCCAGTGCCTGAGCAGCACCCATCTGGCCCTTGGAAATCGACTGCACACCGGCACGGACGATTTCGCAGAAGTACGCCGCTTCGAACATCATGAACGCCACGACGCACGAGGTGAACGCGCCGATCGGCGTGTCTTCGCCGGTGATCCAGCGCAGCACGAACGGCACCGCCAGGTAGAACCAGGTGATCACCAGCAACAGCGGGATCGAGCGGAAATAGTTGACGTAGGCGCCAGCGATGCTCGACAGCAGCTTGTTGTGTGACAGACGGCACAGCGCGAGGATCGTGCCGAGAATCATCCCGCCGATCACGCCCATGGCCATCAGCTTGAGGGTCATCACCATGCCGTTCCACAAACCGGGAATGGCCGGGACGATGCCACTGAAATCGAATTCCATTATTTACCCCCCACGGAGATCAGGCCGGGCACCGCGACTTTCTTCTCGACCAGGCGCATCAGCAGCATCAGGCTCATGTTGAGGGTGAAATAGATCAGGGTTGCCAGGGTGAACGCTTCGAACAGGTTGGCCGAGAACTCGGCGGTCTGTTTGGTCTGCGCCAGCAATTCCATCAAACCGATCAGGGACGCCACGGAGGAGTTCTTGAACACGTTGAGGAATTCCGAGGTGAGCGGCGGAATGATGATCCGGTAGGCCTGGGGCAGCAGCACGTTCCAGTAGATCTGCGGCAGCTTGAAACCCATCGCGCGGGCGGCGGATTCCTGACCACGGGGCAGCGCCTGGATACCGGTGCGCACTTGCTCGCAGACACGGGCAGCGGTGAACAGACCGAGGCAGACGACAACGCTCAGGTAGGCCGAGGTGGTTGGATTGAGGTCCTGCTTGTACCACTCCTGCAGATCCGGCGGCAGCAGATCGGGCACCAGGAAGTACCAGATGAACAGCTGCACCAGCAGCGGCACGTTACGGAACAGCTCGACGTAGCAGGTCGCGATGCCCGATACGATGCGATTCGGCACGGTGCGCATGATGCCCAGCAGCGAGCCGAGCAGCAGGGCGATGATCCACGCCACGACGGCGATGGCGATGGTCCAGCCCAGACCGGAGATGAACCAGTCGAGATAGGTCTCGCTGCCCACGCCGGTGGACTTGAAGAACACGCCCCAGTCCCAGTTGTAATTCATTAGGGTCTCCCCTCGATTCGATCGATGTACAAGTGCCCGCCTGGGGAACTCCGTTCCCTCCCCAGTCTTTTTTTAAAGACCGGGCACACGCGATCGGCTCGACAGCCACCGGTTCGAGTGTTTCCAGAAAAATGCCAGCAGGGAGTGACCATCCCCTGAAAAGGCAGGCGCCTCCTCAGGGGATAAGGTTAGTCAGAAAATCAGGACTTCTTGTCGTCAGCCGCTTTGTCGGTCGGATTGGCGATCAGGGTCTTGAGCTCGTCGCTCATCGGGAAGTTCAGGTTCAGGCCTTTTGGCGGAATCGGCTGCATGAACCACTTCTCGTAGATCTTGTTGATTTCGCCCGAAGCGTAGGTGGCCTTGATCGCGTCATCCACAGCCTTTTTGAACGGCTCGTCGCCTTTGCGCATCATGCAGCCGTAGATTTCGTACGACTGTGGCGTGCCGGTCACTTCCCAATCGGCGGCTTTCTTGGCCTTGGCGGCTTCGCCGGCCAGCAGTGCGTCATCCATCATGAAGGCAACGGCACGGCCCGATTCCAGCATCTGGAAGGACTCGCCGTGGTCTTTGGCGGAGATGACGTTCATGCCCATCTGCTTGTCGGCGTTCATCGCCTTGAGGATGCGCTCGGAGGTGGTGCCGGCGGTGGTTACGACGTTCTTGCCTTTCAGATCGTCGAAATCCTTGTACTTGGAGTCTTTCTTGGACAGCAGACGGGTACCGATTTCGAAGATGCCGACGGAGAAGTCGACCTGCTGCTGACGCTCGACGTTGTTGGTGGTCGAACCGCACTCGACGTCCACGGTGCCGTTCTGCACCAGCGGGATACGGGTCTGCGAGGTGACGAGGTTGTATTTGACTTGCAGGTCCGGCAAATCGAGGTCTTTCTTGATCGCGTCGACGATCTTCATCTGGATATCGTGCGAGTAGCCGACCGGCTTGCCGGACGCATCAGCGATGTAGGAGAACGGAATGGAGGCGTCACGGTGGCCCAGGGTGATGACACCGGACTCTTTGATCTTCTTCAGGGTGCCGGTGAGTTCGGCGGCGAAAACTGGCGTGCTGATCAGAGCGGCAGCAATGGCTGCGCCCAGGATATGGGGAACGATGCGCATCAAATTTTCCTCGACATTGTTTTTTTTATGGAGCCAGTTTGTCGGCCCTTTTTGTGCTTCGAATGCCTGACGGCTCCTGAAGTGTTGGCACAGCAGGCATTCGTCGAGAGAGTGTAGAGCATGACTCGTGCCAGAGCAGTCGAAGTCCGTTAAGCGGTTGTTTTATAACGTTATTAAAGTTTTATGGCGGTAATTTTATGAAGGCATGATCCGGTTAACCGAATCGACTGTGGAGTCGCGTTCGGAAAACCGAACGATCAAAAGCCCCTCACCCTAACCCTCTCCCGGAGGGGAGAGGGGACTGACTGCGGTGGATGGTCGAGTTACGGCGACGTGAGATACCGAGTCGACCTCGGACTTTGGAACCCACGGAGATCGGCTCCCTTTCCCCTCTACCCCCTGGGGGAGAGGGCTGGGGTGAGGGGGAAAAGATCCAACTGCCCCAATCAGGTTCAACAAAGTCCACATAACAAAAAGCCCCTGAATCTCACAATTCAGGGGCTTTCGTTCAAGCTATGGGGCGAAGATCAAGCCGCCTCGATCTTCCGGTTCTGCTCAACCTTGCCCAGATACGTCGACAGCTTCTGCTGTTCCTCCGCTGTGGTGAACAAGCCTAGCTTGGTGCGGCGCCACAGGATGTCGTGCGCCGTAGTGGCCCACTCTTCGCTGCACAGGTAATCGACTTCGCGGGTGTAGAGCCCGCCGCCGATGTGCTCACCCATGTCGGCCAGGCTTTCCACGCCTTCAAGCATGCGCCAGGTGCGGCTGCCGTAGGTGACGGCCCAGCGCCGGGCGATTTCGGTCGGGACGAAATCGAACTTGTCGCGAATCCGCGCGCTCAGGGCCTCTGGCGTGGTCATGTCTTCGCCGCCGGGCAGGGTGGCGGTCGCGGTCCAGCTCGGGCGCATCTGGGTGAAGAACGGCATCAACTGCGCCATCGCCGACTCGGCGAGCTTGCGGTAAGTGGTCAGCTTGCCGCCGAACACCGACAGCAGCGGCGCTTCCTCGGCGTTGCCCGACAGCGCCAGGGTGTAATCGCGAGTGACCGCAGACGGGTTGTCGGATTCGTCGTTGCACAGCGGCCGAACGCCCGAGTAGCTGTGCAGGATGTCTTCGCGGCTCAGCTGCTTCTTGAAGTGGGCGTTGACCACTTTCAGCACGTAATCGGTTTCGCCTTCGGTGATCGCTACTTTCGCCGGGTCGCCGGTGTATTCGCGGTCGGTAGTGCCGATCAGAGTGAAGTGGTTCAGGTACGGAATAGTGAAAACGATGCGCTGATCTTCGTTTTGCAGAATATGCGCATGTTCGCCTTCGTACAGTTTCGGCACGATGATGTGGCTGCCCTGGATCAGACGGATGCCATACGGCGATTCCATCTTCAGGTCGTCACGGATGAACTTGGCCACCCATGGGCCGGCGGCGTTGACCAGTGCTTTGGCGGTGATCGAAAACAAACTGCCGTCGGCGCGCTCCAGATGCAGATGCCACAAACCTTTGGTGCGGCGGGCACTGACACAGCGGGTCTGGGTATGCACATGCGCGCCTTTTTCACGGGCGGCCATGGCGTTCAGGACCACGAGGCGGGCGTCATCGACCCAGCAATCGGAGTATTCGAAGCCTTTCTTGATTTCGCTTTTCAGCGCGCTGTCGGCGCCGAACTTCAGGCTTTTCGAACCTGGCAGCTTTTCACGTTTGCCGAGGTTGTCGTAGAGGAACAGGCCGGCACGAATCATCCACGCCGGACGCAGGTGCGGGCGGTGTGGCAGTACGAAACGCATCGGTTTGACGATATGCGGCGCCTTGGCCAGCAACACTTCACGCTCGGCGAGCGCTTCACGCACCAGACGGAATTCGTAATGTTCCAGATAGCGCAGGCCACCGTGGATCAGCTTGCTGCTGGCCGACGAGGTGTGGCTGGCCAGGTCGTCTTTTTCGCAAAGGAACACCGAAAGACCGCGACCGGCGGCATCCGCTGCGATCCCGACGCCGTTGATCCCGCCGCCAATCACGGCAACGTCATAGATCTCGGAGAGAGGGGGCGTACGCAAGGTAGAGGTGGACATCGGCTGGCCTCGGTTCTTTTGATTTAGTCTTGGAAATCGAACATAAATGTTCATTTGCGAAAATGGTAGCCCATAAACACGCGCGCAGCCAGTCGCGTTCGATTGAAAAAACTCATCGAAGGGCGATTAAAAGAAAATTTTCGAACATGAACGCGCGCAAGGGCGCAGAAGATGTGTTGTGTGATCGATTGTTTTCGCGAGCAGGCTCGCTCCCACATTTTGCAATACATTCCAAGAGTGGGAGCGAGCCTGCTCGCGAAGGCGTCGGTTCGGTCAGCGAGGGAGAGGGTTCAGACGACTTCCAGACGAATCTTGTGCTGACTCAACAACTGCGTCAGCGCCGGTACCGGCTGCTGATCGGTGACCAGACAATCGATCAGGCTGATCGGCCCCAGTCGAATCATCGCATTACGCCCGAACTTGCTCGAATCCGCTGCCAGAATCACCTGTCGCGCGTTGGCGATGATCGCCTGGCTGACCCGGACCTCCTGATAGTCGAAGTCGAGCAGGCTGCCGTCCTCATCGATCCCGCTGATCCCGACCAAGGCGAAATCGACCTTGAACTGATTGATGAAGTCCACACTCGCCTGACCGACCACACCACCGTCGCGGCGCACGTTGCCGCCGGTCAGCAGCACATCGAAATCATCCTTGGCGCTGAGCATCGAGGCGACGTGCAGGTTGTTGGTGATGATCTTCAGGTGACTGTGATTGAGCAGGGCGCGAGCGATCGATTCGGTGGTGGTACCGATATTGATGAACAGCGAGGCGTGATCGGGGATCTGCGCGGCAATGGCTTCACCGATGCGTTGCTTTTCATCACGCATCTGATCGGCACGCATGGCATACGCGGTGTTTTCGACACTGGAATCGTAAGCGGCGCCACCGTGGTAGCGACGCAGCAGATTGGCTTCCGCGAGCTGGTTGATGTCGCGGCGGATTGTTTGCGGGGTGACAACGAACAGCGTGGCCATTTCCTCGATGCTCACATAGCCGCGTTCGCGGACCAGCTCGAGGATTTGCTGCTGACGGGGAGGCAGATTCATGGGGCTTCCTTTGGGCTGCCGTGCAAAATTTGCCCATGATGCCGCAGGAATCCGCTCCCGACCAGTTAGATACCTATGTGTAACTCAAGGCTGGCTTATTCAGCGTCCTCACGCGCCCAGTCACGGGTGCGGCTGACGGCTTTTTTCCAGCCTTTGTAGAGTTTCTCTTTCTCGGTTTCGTCAAGGCTCGGTTCGAACTCGCGCTCGATCACTGCCTTGCCGCGCAGTTCTTCCAGGCTGCCCCAGAAACCGCAGGCCAGGCCGGCCAGATAAGCCGCGCCGAGTGCGGTGGTTTCGCGCATTTGCGGGCGTTCGACCTGGGTGCCGAGGATGTCGGCCTGGAACTGCATGAGGAAGTTGTTCGCCACCGCACCGCCGTCCACGCGCAGGGCTTTGAGGCGTTCGCCGGAATCCTGTTGCATGGCGTCGAGTACGTCGCGGGTCTGGTAGGCGATCGACTCCAGCGCGGCGCGGATGATGTGATCCACGCGGACGCCGCGCGTCAGGCCGAACAGTGCGCCACGGGCATACGGGTCCCAGTACGGCGCGCCGAGACCGGTAAACGCCGGCACCAGATACACACCGTTGCTGTCCTTGACCTTGTTGGCAAAGTATTCGGTGTCGTGGGCGTCGTTGACGATTTTCAGTTCATCACGCAGCCACTGCACGGTCGAACCGCCGTTGAACACGGCACCCTCCAGTGCGTAGGCAACTTCGCCGCGCGGGCCGCAGGCGATAGTGGTGAGCATTCCATGCTGGGATTTCACTGCTTTGTCGCCGGTGTTCATCAGCAGGAAGCAACCGGTGCCGTAGGTGTTTTTCGCCTGGCCCGGCTCGACGCACATCTGCCCGAACAGTGCCGCTTGCTGGTCGCCGGCGATACCGCCGATGGCGATGCCGCTCTTGGTGCGACCGTAGATTTCCGAGGACGCTTTGACTTCCGGGAGCATCTCGCGCGGGATGTCGAGGATCTCCAGCATCTTCGAGTCCCACTCCAGCGAGTGAATGTTGAAGAGCATGGTGCGCGAGGCGTTGGTGTAGTCGGTGACGTGCACCTTGCCGCCGGTGAATTTCCAGATCAGCCAGCTATCGACGGTGCCGAACAGCAGCTCGCCGTTGCGCGCACGCTCGCGGCTGCCTTCGACGTTATCGAGGATCCACTTCAGTTTGGTGCCGGAGAAGTACGGGTCGGTGACCAGGCCGGTGGTGTCGCGGATGTAGTCTTCGTGGCCATCGCGCTTGAGCTGCTGGCAGATCTCGGTGCTGCGGCGGCACTGCCAGACGATCGCGTTATACACGGGGCGGCCGGTGGTCTTGTCCCAGACCACGGTGGTTTCACGCTGGTTGGTGATACCGATCGCGGCAACCTGGTCATGGTGCAGGCCGGCCTGGGCCAGCGCTTCAACCATCACCGCGCTCTGGGTGGCGAAGATTTCCATCGGGTCGTGCTCGACCCAACCGGCCTGCGGGTAATGCTGAACGAATTCGCGCTGCGCGGTGCAGACTACGTTCGCGTCGCGGTCGAAGATGATCGCGCGCGAACTGGTCGTACCCTGATCAAGGGCAATGATGTAGTTCTTGTTCTGAATGTCGGTCATGTCGATTGCCTTGGACGAAAAAAACGAGAGTGGGCCGTGGCGCCGGCTCGGATGGGCAGGAGCCGGCGCCGACTGTTTCAAGAAGTTCTTGGTTTGCCGTCAATGGCCGGTTCTGCATCCTTTGTAGCAGGTGTGGCGCCGGTCAGGTGACGGGCGATGAGCCCGCGATACCCGGCAGCGCCGAGGCAGGCACCGACAATCGGTGCAAAAATCGGAATCAGGAAATACGGAATATCACGACCACCGGTGAAGGAAATTTCACCCCAACCGGTAAAGAAAGTCATCAGTTTCGGACCGAAGTCACGCGCAGGGTTCATCGCGAAACCGGTCAGCGGACCCATCGCACTGCCGATCACGGCAATCAGCAGACCGATCAGCAGCGGCGCCATGGGGCCTCGTGGCAGGCCGTTGTTGTCATCGGTCAGGGCCATGATCACGCCCATCAGGATCGCGGTGATGATCATCTCGACCAGAAAGGCCTGGGCCGTCGACAGCACCGGGTTCGGGTAGGTGGAGAACACCGAGGCCAATTCCAGGCTGGCAGCCGAGCCACGAACCATCTGGTGGGTTTGTTCGTAATCGAAGAACAGATTGCTGTAGAGCGTGTAGACCAGCAATGCGCCGCAGAAGGCGCCGGCAATCTGCGAAAGGATGTAGAACGGCAGTTTGCGCTTTTCGAAGTCAGCGAAGATTGCCAGAGCAATGCTCACGGCCGGGTTCAGGTGCGCGCCGGAAACCCCGGCGGTGAGGTAGATCGCCATGCTCACGCCGACGCCCCAGATGATGCTGATCTCCCACAGGCCGAAGCTGGCACCTGCGACTTTGAGCGCGGCGACACAACCGGTGCCGAAGAAGATCAGAAGGGCGGTGCCCAGAAACTCGGCCATGCATTGGCCGGAAAGCGATGGTTGCGGTAAAGCAGCTGTCATTGAAAACCTCGGTTCTTTTTCTTGTGTGGCGCCTTGCCAACGGAGCAGGGCGCGATCTTCACCGGGTCGGAATCCCCATTCGGTTCCCGGGTTACTGCTGGGTACTGCGTTAAGCATGATTCTTACATTATTCAGATTCGAAAAAATATAGACAAGAAACAAACCTGTCAAAGGTCGAAAGTGAACCGCCGGTCACAATAAAACTATTCGCCGTGTGAATGATCAGCGCGGCGATCAGCTTGAATGCAGCGCGAAGCCACGGGATTCGCGGCTTGGAATAGAGCCTTTTGCCCAACGATGACCTAGAATCTGCCGCAGGTTTTTTCAAAGATTGCCGAACCCGGAGCTGCCATGACCCCAGCGTTGGACTTGTTGAAAAAAGTTCGTGCCGAACATCGCGTGCACAGTTACGAACATGATCCGAAAGCCGCGTCCTATGGGCTGGAGGCGGCGGAGAAGCTCGGGCTCGCACCGGCGCAAGTGTTCAAAACCTTGCTGGCCGCCAGTGAAAAAGGCGAACTGCTGGTAGCTGTGGTGCCGGTCGTCGGAACGCTCGACCTCAAGGGCCTGGCCCATGCCGCTGGAGTGAAGAAAGCCGAAATGGCTGACCCGGCTGCCGCGCAACGTTCAACCGGCTACCTGTTGGGCGGCATCAGCCCGCTCGGGCAGAAGAAACGCCTGCGCACCTTCATCGACAATTCCGCTCAGGGGTTCGCGACTATCTATGTGAGTGCCGGGCGGCGAGGACTGGAAGTGGAATTGGCACCGGCGGTGCTGGCCGAGCACACTCAGGCGCAGTTCGCCGATATCGGCCGGGCTTAAAATGCGCGCCAGCTGTATGAAGAAAAAATTGCGCTTCTGTCACTGGCACTGATCCGGGCCGCCGTTGCATGCTCGGTCGACCAATTCAGGGAGAAAATCATGCAGCTTGCGTTTCATCAGGTCGACGCGTTCAGTGATCGGCCGTTCAGTGGCAACCCGGCGATGGTCTATCGGCTCGACAGCTGGCTGGCCGATGACTTGATGCAGAAAATCGCCGCCGAACACAACCTGGCGGAGACTGCGTTTCTGGTGCGCGAAGGGCAGGCCTGGCATATCCGCTGGTTCACTCCGACTACTGAAGTGCCGCTGTGCGGGCATGCGACCCTGGCCAGCGCGTTTGTACTGTTCGAAATCTATAAGGAAAGTGCCGAGCGCATCGACTTCATCTGCAAGTCCGGGCCGCTGAGTGTCAGCCGCGAAGGCGACCGGCTGTGGCTGGATTTCCCGACCATCGTGCCTTCGGAAATCGGCGTGACGCTGGATGTCGAGCGGGCGCTGGGTGTCGAGGCTGTTGATGTGCTCGGCTCCAACGAACTGTTCGTGGTGCTGGAATCGGAGCAGGCCGTGCTCGACTGCAAACCGGACATGGCGGCGCTGGCGAAACTGCCATGGCTGGGTGCAATCGTCACCGCGCGTGGCAACCAGCATGATTTCGTCTCGCGCTATTTCGCCCCGGCGATCGGTATCAATGAAGATCCGGTGACCGGTTCGACGCATTGCAGCCTGATTCCGTACTGGTCCAAGCGTCTGGGCAAAACGAATCTGACCGCGTGCCAGCGCTCGGCGCGGGGTGGGGAGTTGTTCTGTCGGCTGGAAGGTGAGCGGGTGAAGATTGGCGGCAATGCGACGCTTGTGGCCAGCGGTACCCTGTTTTTAGGCTGAGGCAATACCAACTGTGGGAGCGAGCCTGCTCGCGAAAGCGCTCTTTCAGTCAACATCTTCGGCGACTGAAACACCGCATTCGCGAGCAGGCTCGCTCCCACAATTTTTATCCAGTGCGGATCAAAGGCTGGTGCTGAACCGACGGACGCCGTTTTCCACCGCCGGAATCTGCGCCGCCGTGCTGCCGGATGCCTGGAACAGCACCAGGTGATCCGCCGCTACTCGAATCCCGACCTGCGCGCCAACCAGATGATCGGCATGGCTGGGGAAGATCGATTCCAGCTGCGCGCCGGTCGGCAGTTGCAGGCGATACAAGGTCGCCGCGCCGAGGAATGTCTTGCCGACAATCTGCGCCTTCAATGGGCTGTCCGGTGCATAAACAATGTCATCCGGACGCAACAGCACATCCACTGCACCGCCAATCGGCCAGGTGTAAGCGCGGTTGCCGCGCAGTTCACCCAGCTCGGTCTGCACCGATTCCGGGGTGACGAGCTGGCCGCGAATGAAATAGCCCTGACCGATGAAACTGGCGACATACGGCGTCGCCGGTTCGTGATAGAGGTTGTAGGGCGTATCCCACTGTTCCAGCCGACCTTCCTTGAACACGCCAACGTGATCGCTGACGGCGAACGCTTCTTCCTGATCGTGGGTGACCAGAATCGCACTGGTGCCACGAGCCTTGAGAATGTCGCGCACCTCATGGCTGAGCTTGCGGCGCAGTTCGCCATCGAGATTGGAGAACGGCTCGTCGAGCAGCAGCAACTGCGGCTCCGGCGCCAGGGCGCGGGCGAGGGCGACGCGCTGTTGCTGACCGCCGGACAATTCGTGGGGGAAGCGCTTGCCGAGGTTTTTCAGGTTGACCAGTTCCAGCAGCTCTTCGACCACGCGCGCCTTGTTCGGGTGCTTACGAATGCCGAAAGCGATGTTGTCGGCCACGCTCAGGTGCGGGAACAGCGCGTAGTCCTGAAACACCATGCCGATCCGGCGTTTCTCCGGCGCCAGGGTGAAACCGGCACTGGACAGGGTTTCGCCACCGAGGGTGATTTCGCCTTCATGCACCGGTTCGAAACCGGCGATTGCGCGCAGGGTGGTGGTCTTGCCGCAGCCAGACGAGCCGAGCAGGCAGCCGATGTCGCCGGCGTTGAGGTGCAGATTGAGGTTCTGCACCACGCGTTGATCTTGGTAGCCGCAAGCGAGGTTGCGCAGGTTCAGCAGTAATTCATGGCTCATGCGTGGTGATATGCCGGTTCGACGAGGAACTCGAGCAGGGCCTTCTGTGCGTGGAGACGGTTTTCTGCCTGATCCCAGGCGACGGAGCGCGGGTCATCGAGCAGGTCGAGACTGATTTCTTCGCCACGGTGCGCCGGCAGGCAGTGCATGAACAGCACGTCCTCGGCAGCGAGGTCGAGCAAGGCACGGTTGACCTGAAACGGCGCGAACAGCTTGAGGCGCTTGGCAGTTTCCTCTTCCTGACCCATCGAAGTCCAGACGTCGGTGCTGACCAGATGCGCGCCACGCACGGCGTCCTGCGGATCGCGGACGATGGTCACGCGATCACCAGCCTGGGCGACGAATTCCGGGTTCGGCTCGTAGCCTTCCGGGCAGGCAACGCGCAGCTGGAAGTCGAACTGGATCGCCGCTTCTATATAGCTGTTGCACATGTTGTTGCCGTCACCAATCCAGGCCACGGTCTTGCCCTGGATCGAGCCACGGTGTTCGAGGAAGGTCTGCATGTCGGCGAGCAACTGGCACGGGTGCAGATCATCGGACAGGCCGTTGATTACCGGCACCCGCGAGTTGGCGGCGAATTCGGTGAGGGTGCTGTGGGCGAAGGTGCGGATCATCACCGCATCGAGCATGCTCGACATGACGATGGCGCAATCGCTGATCGGCTCGCCACGGCCCAGTTGGGTGTCGCGCGGGGACAGGAAGATTGCCTGGCCGCCGAGCTGGATCATGCCGGCCTCGAAGGAGATCCGGGTGCGGGTCGAGGATTTTTCGAAGATCATCCCCAGCACGCGGTTTTTCAGAGGCTCGAACAGTACGCCGCGGTTACGCAGGTCCTTGAGCTCAACGCCTCGACGGATCACGCTGACCAGCTCTTCGGGCGTGCAATCCATCAGGGAGAGAAAGTGCCTTGCGCTCATCATTGACTACCTTTTTGCTACAGACCGCAGATGCTCAAAGCCTTGTTTAACGGAACAACGGGCGAGACCTGCGGCGTAAGCCGCACGGGGCGACGAAATAGGGGGAGGCGCGATATTGACACTAAATGTCGCGTTTTTCCAATAGGGTACTTTTTCAGTGGGATTCGGAGCGCGGACCGAGCATTTCGATCACGCATGTTGAAGCCGGATTCAGTACAGTGGTGAGCCTCTTTGTACACTGGCGCCGCCGCGCTTGGCAATGCGCCGCGACGGCAACGCAGCGGTCCTGGTCGGTTTGCGAACGCTGCGCCACCGATTCGCTTGGTCGGATGTTCAGACTGAAACATTTGCTAAAGCAAAGTGCTGGGTTATAAATAAGTTTCGAGCGACGCAGGGAGCCTCCGCATGGAATCGAAAGAACAACTGTTAATGGAGCTGCTGGGCCACACGGCTCGCTCTCTGACCCATCTCACCGCGTCAGTCACCTCGATGTCTTTCGAGTTGCTGCGCAGTGACGACGAAGTGGTCAAATCCGCCGGCCGACACATGATCGATCGCATGGCCACCATTAGCGCCGGGCTCGATGAGCACTGGCGGTTGATCGGCGAGCTCACCGGCGTCCACGTCGCCCACGAGCAGATCGAAACCATCCAGGAAATCCAGCTGGCCGCACCGCCGCAGTTGCCTTCGAACTGATCGCGACGGTTTATCGGCTGCCCTGATAACCGTCGATTCACGAGACGAACGTCGCTGGCGCCTGCTCCGCGCACGGGCCATAGTTTTGTTCCCGCGGGCGTGATTGCCTGCCCCCGAACAAGACAGAGACTGGCCATGACCAAGACTCTTCACCACCGTGCGTGCCACCTGTGCGAAGCCATTTGCGGGCTGACCATCGAAACTACGGAAACCGATGGCGATGTCGCGATCACCTCGATCAAGGGCGATGCCCTCGACACCTTCAGCCGCGGCCATATCTGCCCGAAAGCCGTGGCCCTGCAAGATATTCAGAGCGATCCCGACCGCCTGCGGCAGCCAATGCGCCGCGTCGGCAGTGAATGGCTGCCGATCGAATGGGACGAGGCGTTTGCGCTGGTGGCCGAGAAACTCGCGGCGATTCAGGAACGTCACGGCCAAAACGCCGTTGCGGTGTATCAGGGCAATCCGAGCGTGCACAACTACGGCCTGATGACCCACAGCAATTACTTCCTGGGGTTGCTGAAAACCCGCAATCGCTACTCGGCAACGTCGGTCGATCAACTGCCGCACCACCTCAGCAGCTATCTGATGTACGGCCACGGCTTGCTGTTGCCAATTCCGGACATCGATCACACCGATTTCATGCTGATTCTCGGCGGCAATCCGCTGGCGTCCAACGGCAGCATCATGACCGTGCCGGATGTCGAGAAACGCCTGAAGGCTATTCAGGCACGTGGCGGCAAAGTGGTGGTGGTCGATCCGCGGCGCAGCGAAACCGCAGCGATGGCCGATCAACATGTATTCGTTCGCCCGGGCGGCGATGCGGCGCTGTTGTTCGGCATGCTCAATACGCTGTTCAGCGAAGGCCTGACCCGCGACAGCCATTTGCCGGTCGATGGCCTCGACGAAGTGCGAAACGCCGTGGCTGAATTCAGCGCCGAAGCGATGAGCCCGCTTTGCGCAGTGCCTGCCGAACAGATCCGCCAACTGGCGCGCGACTTCGCTGCCGCGCCAAGCGCCGTCTGCTATGGACGCATGGGCGTTTCGACCCAGGCCTTCGGTACCTTGTGTCATTGGGTGGTGCAGTTGATCAACCTGGTCACCGGCAACCTCGACCGCGTTGGTGGTGCACTGTGCACCGAACCCGCTGTGGATCTGGTGGCGTCGACCTCGGGCGGGCATTTCAACAAATGGCAGAGCCGGGTTTCCGGTCGTCCTGAATACGGCGGCGAGTTGCCGGTCTCGGCGCTGGCCGAAGAAATGCTCACGGAGGGTGAGGGGCAGATCCGCGCGCTGATCACCGTGGCCGGCAACCCGGTGTTGTCGACACCCAACGGCCGGCAACTGGAGCAGGCGCTGGATGGCCTCGACTTCATGCTCTGCATCGACCTGTACATCAACGAAACCACGCGCTATGCCGATCTGATCCTGCCGTCGACCTCGGCGCTGGAAAACGATCACTACGACACCACTTTCAACCTGTTTGCGGTGCGTAACGTGACCCGCTTCAATCGCGCGATCCTCGCCAAGCCCGAGGGTGCGCTGCACGACTGGGAGATCTTCGTCGGTTTGGCCAAGGCTTTCGCCGAGAAAACCGGTAAAGAACTGAAACCGACGATGCCGCCGGCGAAGATGATCGACATGGGCCTGCGTATGGGCCGCTACGGCGATGCGTCCGAGCACAAGTTGTCGTTGGCGACGCTGTTCGATCATCCGCATGGCGTGGATCTGGGTGCGCTGAAACCGAATCTGGCATCACGTCTGAAAACGCCGAATCAGCGTATCCAGGCCGCACCGCCGGAAATTCTCGCTGACCTCGCTCGCTTTGCCGCGTTGCAGGCGCCGGCTGCCGATGAGTTGTTGATGATCGGCCGCCGCCATGTGCGCAGCAACAATTCGTGGATGCACAACTTCCATCGACTGGTGAAGGGCAAGCCGCGGCATCAGTTGCTGATGCACCCGGATGATCTGGCCAGCCGTGGCCTGGCTGATGGGCAACGGGTTCGGGTGAGTTCGCGGGTCGGGCAGATCGAGGTGGAAGTGCTCGCCAGTCTCGACATGATGAAAGGCGTGGTCAGCCTGCCCCACGGTTGGGGCCACGCGCGCCCGGGCGTGCAGATGGCGATCGCCAGCGGCCAGCCGGGGTCGAGCGCCAACGACCTGACCGACGAGTGCCAGCTTGACGAACTGTCGGGCAACGCGGCGTTGAACGGTGTGCCGGTGACAGTGGCGGCGGCTTGAGCGGGTCTGTCGGGGAGACCGAGCATGGCGCTCGGGATTCCGTTACAATGCGCCACCGTGCCGACCTCTGAGTCGGAAAGTTCAGCCGAGGTGCTCCATGGATATCATCGAAACGATTAAAGAGCAGATTGCCAACAACACCATTCTGCTTTACATGAAAGGCTCGCCGAATGCCCCGCAGTGCGGCTTCTCCGCAAAAGCTGCGCAAGCCGTGATGGCCTGTGGTGAAAAGTTCGCGTACGTGGACATCCTGCAGAACCCGGAAATCCGCGCCAACCTGCCAAAGTACGCCAACTGGCCGACTTTCCCGCAACTGTGGGTCGGCGGTGAGCTGGTCGGCGGCAGCGACATCATGACCGAGATGGCTGCAGACGGTTCGCTGCAAAGCACCATCAAGGCGGCTGTCGAAGCGGCAGCGGCGAACAAGTCCGAAGCCTGATTCTACGTTCATAGAGTTTCGCTCGACGACGCGTCTCCCGTAGGAGCTGTCGAGTGAAACGAGGCTGCGATCTTTTGATCTTCGGCCAGCAAAAAGCCCCGCACCTCGAAAGAGGGCGGGGCTTTTTGTTGGTTATATGAGTTGACTGAGTATCAAGGCTGAAATCGATAAAGATCGCAGCCTCGTTTCACTCGACAGCGCCTACTCTTCGCCCATCTGCGACTGCAGATAGTTTTCCAGACCGATCTTGTCGATCAGGCCGAGCTGGGTTTCCAGCCAGTCGATGTGTTCTTCTTCCGACTCGAGAATGTCTTCGAGCAGTTCACGGCTGCCGAAGTCGCCAACGGTTTCGCAATGGGCGATGGCGGCTTTCAGGTCAGCGTGGCCGGTCTTTTCGATGCGCAGGTCGCATTCGAGCATTTCGCGGGTGTGTTCGCCGATGTGCAGCTTGCCCAGGTCCTGCACATTCGGCAGGCCTTCAAGGAACAGGATGCGCTTGATCAGCTTGTCCGCGTGCTTCATCTCGTCGATGGATTCGTGGTATTCGTGCTTGCCGAGCTTGTTCAGACCCCAATCTTCATACATGCGCGCATGCAGGAAGTACTGATTGATCGCGACCAGCTCATTGGCGAGGATCTTGTTGAGATGCTGGATGACTGTAATGTCGCCTTTCATGATCGGAGTCCTGCCCTGTATTAACTGTATATAAGGCGGAGTTTGAGCTTGGTGTTTATAAGTGTCAAACCTAAGTTATTGAATAATAAATGAAAATTAATCGGAATAAGAATGTTTGTGTTCCGCGTCTGGACGCTAAGCAATTGATTTTCAGGCATAAAAAAACCGGACGCGAAGTCCGGTTCTTTGAAATGGGGGCATTTACGCAGCAGTAAATTCTACAGGGTAAGGGATCGCGGCCTGGGCGGTTTGCAGCTTGGTCAGAGTTTCGCGGACCACTTCCTTGGCAAGGCAGGCGCATTTGCCGCACTGGCTGGCGACGCCGGTGGCCTGGCGAACTTCTTTGTAGCTGCAGCAACCTTCATAGATCGCTTCGCGGATCTGTCCGTCGGTGACGCCAGTGCAGAGGCAAACATACATAAGTAAGAACCGTCGCTGGTTGTGACTCAATTGCGATGGATCTTAATGTTAACGAGAATGATTGTCAAAGTGCTTTCGGAACGCTTCCCAGCCAATTTGCCGGCGACTGACGAACGGTATTTGCCAGGCGCTCCCTTGACCCAATGAATACGCAGTGGATAACCGAACAGGGAAAATCCGTTACGGACAGGCCAAACACGCAGTGTATGATGGTCGTCCCTTGCGAAGAGGGTTCGTGTCACAGGGCTGTCGCCTGAGGGTGATAGGCTGGCCCGGACCCTGAACTTCAAGTTTCTACACCAGGAGATATCAATGAGCGTACTCGTAGGCAAACAAGCCCCAGACTTCACCGTCCCGGCCGTACTCGGCAATGGCGAGATCGTTGACAGCTTCACCCTGTCCTCGGCCATCAAAGGCAAATACGGCCTGGTGTTCTTCTACCCGCTGGACTTCACCTTCGTCTGCCCGTCCGAGCTGATCGCTCTGGACAACCGCATGGCTGACTTCAAGGCGCGCAACGTTGAAGTGATCGCTGTGTCGATCGACTCGCACTTCACCCACAACGCCTGGCGCAACACTCCAGTGAACAATGGCGGCATCGGCCAGGTGAAATACACCATGGCTGCCGACATGAAGCACGACATCGCCAAGGCTTACGACGTTGAATCCGAAGGCGGCGTGGCTTTCCGTGGCGCGTTCCTGATCGACGACAAAGGCGTGGTTCGCTCGCAGATCATCAACGACCTGCCGCTGGGCCGTAACATGGAAGAGCTGATCCGTCTGGTCGACGCGCTGCAATTCCACGAAGAGCACGGCGAAGTCTGCCCGGCCAACTGGAAGAAAGGCGACAAAGGCATGAACGCTTCGCCAGAAGGCGTTGCGGCTTACCTGACCGAAAACGCTGCTGCCCTGTAAGGCGCAACGTCGAGGTACAAAAAAACCGGCCCATGTGGCCGGTTTTTTTATGCGCGGGATTTGTTCGCCGAGGATCAGTCGTCGAAGTCTTCCCAGCCGCCCATCTGTTTCCAGCGATTGACGATGCCGCAGAACAGCTCAGCGGTCTTTTCGGTGTCGTAGCGCGCCGAGTGCGCCTCACGACCGTCGAAATCGATGCCGGCGGCCTGACAGGCTTTCGCTAGCACTGTCTGACCGTACGCCAGACCCGCCAGAGTCGCCGTGTCGAAACTGGAGAACGGGTGGAACGGGTTGCGCTTCATGTCCAGGCGCGCAACTGCTGCGTTGAGAAAGCCCAGATCGAAGCTGCTGTTGTGCCCGACCAGAATCGCCCGCTTGCAGCCGTTGGCTTTCAGGGCCTTGCGGATGCCACGGAAAATATCGGTCAGCGCGGTTTCTTCACTGACGGCCATGCGCAGCGGATGATCAAGCTTGATCCCGGTGAATTCCAGCGCTGCCGCTTCAACGTTCGCACCTTCGAATGGCTCGACGCGGAAGAAGTAGGTGTGATCCGGGTAGACGAAACCCTTTTCATCCATGGCGATGGTGGTCGCGGCAATCTCCAGCAGGGCATCGGTGGCTGCGTTGAAGCCACCGGTTTCTACGTCGACGACAACCGGCAGGTAGCCGCGAAAACGCGCTGCCATCGGGTGACGGGAACCGCCGCCACCACCTTGACCGTCCAGCTCATCGTCGAAATGCTCTTCACTCACGCGTGTTCCTCCAGCAGGCGCCAGCGCAGTTTTTCACCGGCGCGCAGCGGGATAACGGTCAGCTCGCCAAATGGCAGGCTGGTTGGGGCGGTCCATTCTTCGCGAACCAGGGTGATGCGATCGGTGTTTGCCGGCAGGCCGTAGAAACGCGGGCCGTTGAGGCTGGCGAAGGCTTCGAGCTTGTCCAGCGCATTACGCTGTTCAAACGCTTCGGCATACATCTCGATGGCGGCGTAGGCGGTGTAGCAACCGGCGCAACCGCAGGCGGCTTCCTTGGCGTGCTGGGCGTGGGGCGCCGAGTCGGTGCCGAGGAAGAACTTGGCGCTGCCGCTGGTGGCGGCATCGAGCAAGGCTTCCTGATGGGTGTTGCGCTTGAGGATCGGCAAGCAATAGAAGTGTGGCCGAATCCCGCCCACCAGCATGTGGTTACGGTTGTACAACAGGTGGTGCGCGGTGATGGTCGCGCCGACGTTGGCCGAAGCCTCGTTGACGAATTGCACGGCGTCACCGGTGGTGATGTGCTCGAACACCACTTTCAGCGTCGGGAAACGCTCGACCACGCGGCGCATGTGCTCGTCGATGAAAATCTTTTCGCGGTCGAATACATCGACGTCGCCACGGGTGACTTCACCGTGGATCAACAGCGGCATGCCGACTTCGGCCATGGCTTCCAGCGCCGGGAAGATCTTGTCGATGCTGGTCACGCCGGAATCGGAATTGGTGGTCGCGCCGGCCGGGTAAAGCTTGGCGGCGTAGACGAAACCGCTGGCCTTGGCCTGACGAATTTCTTCCGGTTGGGTGCGGTCGGTGAGGTACAGCACCATCAACGGCTCGAACTGACTGCCGGCCGGGCGGGCAGCGAGAATGCGCTGACGATAGCCGTCGGCTTCAGCGGCGTTGCGCACCGGCGGTACCAGGTTCGGCATGATGATCGCGCGCCCGAAGGTGCGGGCCACATCGGCAACGGTATTGGTCAACACGGCACCATCGCGAAGATGAATGTGCCAGTCGTCGGGACGCAGCAGGGTCAGGCGGTCGGACATGAGGGGATTCCAGGCGGGTCAAACTGAGGCGAATGCTACCGGAAAAGACTCTTGCAGGCACCCGCTATCAAGTTTTGCCACAAGCGTCCGATATCCCGAAGGTATGCCGTAAACATTGTGTGAATCGGTGTTTGTGTTTCACAAGCCAATGGAGCCTCCCGTGCGCCAGCGTTATTTAGCCCTGCTCAGTGTGTTTGCCAGCCTTCCCGCGATGGCGCTGACTTACCAGACGCGTCTGGAGAACATTGAGTGGACGGTCGCCGGCGACAAGTTCGAATGCCGCCTGACGCAACCGATCACTGATTTCGGCTCGGGCGAATTCGTGCGCAAGGCCGGTGAGCAGGCGATCTTTCGCCTGAATGCCTACAACGCCATGCTTGGTGGCGGCTCGGCGACGTTGCTCGCTGCCGCTGCACCGTGGCAGCCGGGGCGAGGCGATATCAATCTGGGCTCGGTACGGCTGGGCAGTGGCAATGTGTTGTTCAACAGCTCGCAATCCCAGGCCGGTGGGCTGATCAGCGGTCTGCTGGACGGCCGTAGCCCGGTAGTTCGCCGTGCGTCTGGCGATGGCCGGGTGTCGGAAGTGCGTTTGTTGCCGGTGAAATTCAGCAAGGCGTTCAACGACTACCAAGGCTGCGTGGCGAAATTGCTGCCGCAGAATTTCGACCAGATCAAGCAATCGCAGATAGGCTTTCCCGGCGAAGGCGTTGAGCTGGACCCGGCTGCCAAGGCCAAGCTGCAAGTGATGCTCGAATACATGAAGGCCGACCCGACGGTGAACCACATTGACCTCGACGGCCATTCCGACAACAGCGGCAATCGTCTGACCAACCGCGAATTGTCGCGCCGCCGCGCGCTGGCGGTAGTCGATTTCTTCAAGGCCAACGGCATTCAGGAATCGCAGATCACCGTGCGTTTCCACGGCGAGCAGTATCCGATCGTGCCGAACACCAGCAAAGCCAATCGTGCGAAGAATCGCCGGGTCAATGTGAAACTGTCACGTGTGGCACCGACCACAGCCCCTGCGCCAGCGCCGCAAGCGAGTACGCCAGCCACCGCCGCAGCGACTTCCTGACTCGCCGGTCATCGTCGCGCTCTCGACAGATTCTGTCGCTTTGTCGTCTTAAGCTGTCGCGCCTCTGTAAATTATCGCGTTTGAGCGGTAGACTCCCCGGCTTTCCGTAGAACCCCGTGGAGTGATGGCATGGCGGACGTAAACAAGGTCGTTCTGGCGTATTCCGGCGGCCTGGACACTTCGGTGATCCTCAAGTGGCTGCAGGATACTTATAACTGTGAAGTGGTGACTTTCACCGCCGATCTCGGTCAAGGCGAAGAGGTCGAGCCGGCCCGCGCCAAGGCTCAGGCCATGGGCGTCAAAGAAATCTACATCGACGATCTGCGCGAAGAGTTCGTGCGTGATTTCGTGTTCCCGATGTTCCGCGCCAACACCGTTTACGAAGGCGAGTACCTGCTGGGTACTTCCATCGCCCGTCCGCTGATCGCCAAGCGCCTGATCGAAATCGCCAACGAAACCGGCGCCGACGCCATTTCCCATGGCGCCACCGGCAAGGGCAACGACCAGGTGCGCTTCGAACTGGGCGCCTACGCGCTCAAGCCAGGCGTGAAAGTGATCGCCCCTTGGCGCGAGTGGGACCTGCTGTCGCGCGAGAAGCTGATGGACTACGCCGAGAAGCACGCGATCCCGATCGAACGCCACGGCAAGAAAAAATCCCCGTACTCGATGGACGCCAACCTGCTGCACATCTCCTATGAAGGCGGCGTGCTGGAAGACACCTGGACCGAGCACGAAGAAGACATGTGGCGCTGGACCGTCTCCCCGGAGAAGGCTCCCGACACCCCGCAATACCTGGAACTGACTTACCGCAACGGCGACATCGTCGCGCTGGACGGCGTCGAAATGACCCCGGCCACCGTACTGGCGACGCTGAACAAGATCGGCGGCGAGCACGGCATCGGTCGTCTCGACATCGTCGAAAACCGTTACGTCGGCATGAAGTCCCGTGGCTGCTACGAGACCCCGGGTGGCACCATCATGCTGCGCGCTCACCGTGCCATCGAATCGATCACTCTGGACCGCGAAGTCGCTCACCTCAAAGACGAGCTGATGCCCAAGTACGCCAGCCTGATCTACACCGGCTACTGGTGGAGCCCTGAGCGTCTGATGCTGCAACAGATGATCGACGCTTCGCAGGTCAACGTGAACGGCGTAGTGCGCCTGAAGCTGTACAAGGGCAACGTCATCGTCACCGGCCGCAAGTCCGACGATTCGCTGTTCGACGCCAACATCGCCACCTTCGAAGAAGATGGCGGTGCTTACAATCAGGCGGATGCGGCGGGCTTCATCAAGCTCAACGCGCTGCGCATGCGCATTGCTGCCAACAAGGGCCGCAAGTTGTTCTGAGTGGCTCAGAACGACGCGCAATAAAAAAGGCGGCCTGTTGAGGGCCGCCTTTTTTTCATCTTTTTTTTCTGGTTCATCAGGCTCCCTCGTGTATCTGCGCGCAGTCTTGACCCGGTTCAACTGGTTCGTCCCAGTAATGTCACCGTCTGCGAACACAGGTTATATACGATGCACAGTGTGGCTCCTGAGCCTTTCTTGGCCTGCCTGATCTGTTGCAATGCGGAGTGGGCAAGCGCGTCCGACGCATGATTACAAAGAAATACGAGAACCCGCGCGTGCTTTTTATCGACGCCTTTTAGCGTTTCGAAGATGGCATCGAATTCCTTCGCTGCATCAACTTCTCTTGCGTCAATGATGTTCAGTTCACTTACCCAGGGTGACAGCTTGATATTCTGCATAACCGGATGGGATGGGTCGCGTGGACCGAGCGGTGGGTCCGGCGCGTTGTGAACTCTGCAGGGAATCGGCACTCGGCCTGGCCCGGTTTTACCCGACACGATGCAACTGGTCAGCTCAAAAGCACAACGCTCGCCTGCTTCGCGAAAGGATTCGTCCCTCTGGTTATTTTGAGTGGTTTTCAAAAAGCTTTTGTCTTTGCCGAAGTCTGAAGGCGAGTAAAGCGAGCGATGATTGAAGTTGAGAGTGATAAAGAACAGGAATAACAAGTAAAAGGGGAAACTGATCAGAAACCAGACGTAAATTTCCCGGTCCTTGTTATCGAGAAATGGTAACGATACCGCTGCCGAGGTTTCCGAAAGAATTGCAAATATGGCGATGACTGTCATGGGGTTGGTGATTTTGTTTTTTATCTTTAGCATTGGTTTGCTTCTACATGGTTTGTCTAGTTTAAGTTGGTTGTTTCAGCGATAGCAAAGGCGCTTGTGTAAGTGCGCGGCTGTTAACTAAAGTTTTATAGAATCAACGATGTTGTGTCGAACAGGTGGTTGTGTCGGTTCGTTACGTCGTATGTCCCAGTGCTTGCCCAAGGCCAATTTGACAGGTAAATCATCGTGTATGAAGGTTCGTAATTGCGCCTGTTGAAGTTTTCCAACGACCCACCATGGCGTAGGACTCGACTGCATGAAGATCAAACTCCGCCGGTGTATGAAAGATCGGAAGGCGGTTGCAATGGGGTAAGGGCAGCGAATTTGTGGGAATTATCCTCAATGCCTGTAGGGAATGTCTCTGGATGCAAATGCGTGTAAAAGTTGCCATGCCTTGAAGCAAGTGACTGGGATATCGTGCGTGTTCTAAAAATTCGAACAGCGAAAACTGGACTTGCCCATGAATAAAGTGCTGATCGTGGATGACCACCCCGTCATTCGACTTGCGGTACGTATGCTGATGGAACGGCATGGCTACGAAGTCATTGCAGAAACGGATAATGGCGTTGATGCACTACAAATTGCTCGTGAACAAATACCCGATCTTGTCATCCTGGATATTGGAATACCCAAACTCGACGGACTGGAAGTTATTGCGCGCCTGACCTCCACTGCCATGCCGGTGAAAGTGCTGGTGCTGACTTCCCAGGCTCCCGGCCATTTTTCAATGCGTTGCATGCAATCGGGCGCAGCGGGTTACGTGTGCAAACAGCAGGATCTGACCGAATTGCTCAGTGCGATCAAGGCAGTACTGTCCGGCTACAGTTATTTTCCCAATCAGGCGCTGCACACCGTGCGCACCAGTCTGGGCAATGCGAGTGAAGCGGACATGGTTGATCGTCTGTCCGGGCGGGAAATGATGGTGTTGCAGCAGTTGGCGCGCGGCAAGACCAACAAGGAAATCGCCGATGGCATGTTTTTAAGCAACAAGACTGTGAGTACCTACAAGACTCGCCTGTTGCTGAAACTCAATGCGCGCTCTCTGGTTGATCTGATCGAGCTGGCGCAGCGCAACGGCCTGGTTTGAACGATTCGACAGCTGAGAACGTCATGGGCCGATCAAGCTCGGTTGTCGCAGAAAATGAAAAGCCTCCGTCTAGGGAGGCCTTCAGATATCACAGATCATAATCGTAGTCGGCCAATTGCCTTTGCAGTCGGCGCTCCTCAAGCAGGTTGTCGATTGTGCGACGCTTGCTAAGGTTGGTCTTGGCCACTTCAACCACCGGTTCGACCTCATCGGCGTCGGTGGCAATAAGATCCTCTTCTACATCCAGTTGCTCTGTGTCGGTACTCATGAAGTCAACTCCCGGCTAAGACTGCCTTTGGCGCTCCTTATATCGACATTACTGCGGCGGGTAAAAAAGATTTTTTCAATCGATGGATGCGAAAAACCGATGACCGCTCAATCGTCAGAAGTTTTATGTTTGTATTCGCATAGATCTTCGATGCGGCAGCTGCCGCAGCGCGGTTTACGCGCCAGGCAAACATAACGACCGTGCAAAATCAGCCAGTGATGAGAGTCGAGCAGGAATTCTTTCGGTACAAACTTCATCAACTTCATTTCTACTTCCACCACATTTTTCCCCGGCGCGATGCCGGTGCGATTGCTGACGCGAAAAATGTGCGTGTCGACCGCCATGGTCAATTGGCGGAAAGCGGTGTTGAGCACCACGTTGGCGGTCTTGCGCCCGACGCCCGGCAAGGCTTCCAGTTCTTCCCGGGTTTGCGGGACTTCACCGCCATGACGCTCAACCAGCAAACGGCAGGTTTCAATGACGTTTTTCGCCTTGCTGTTGTAGAGGCCAATGGTCTTGATGTACTCGGACAGCCCCTCGACACCCAGCGCATGAATCGCGGCGGGTGTATTGGCGACGGGAAAGAGTTTGGCAGTCGCCTTGTTGACGCCGACATCGGTGGACTGCGCCGAAAGAATCACCGCAATCAGCAGCTCGAACGGCGAAGAGTAGGCCAGTTCGGTTTTCGGCTCGGGATTGTCTTCGTGCAGTCGGCGAAATATCTCAAGACGTTTTGCAGCATTCATGGGCGATGCGTTTCCTTGATGACAGAGTTGCGGCGTGTCCACGCCTGACGGGCGGCGAGAAGCAGGCCCAGTAAAACCAAAGCGCCGGGAACCAGCGTAATCAGACGCAGTCCTTCGGGGAACAAAACCAGACCTGGCCAATGCTCCGAAAGGCCTCGGCCAAGGCTGCCATAACCGATAATCTCGCGCAGCCCGCCGACTACCAGCATGAGCGAGCCGAACATTGCGCAGCGTTTGAAGCTGACAGCGACGGGCTCGCGGAAGGCACCGTGGTATTCAAACACGACGCAGTGCAAGGCGATCAGCCCTATGTAGAGCTCAGACGTCTGCTGCCATGGCAAAAACCAGCGTTGCGCCACAATATCCGCGCAACTGGTCAACGTCGCGGCGATTATCAGGCTGGCGAGCAATGCACGGGTGCCCGTGAGGCGCTCGCGCAGCGGCGACATGCAGACGGCAAATACACCGAGTACCGCGCTGAGCATCAAGGTTATCCCCAGTGCAGCGCTGAATGTTGGTGTGGCGCCCAGTAGGGGCACCAGCATCAATAAATTCACCGTGTGCTTCATGGCCCAGTCCCCAACAGCAGCGCCCGATGCTCGTCGAAATAACGCAGTGCGTCATGAATTGCGTCAATGGCGGCACGGGAGGTAATGGTCGCGCCAGCGATCTGATCGAACTGCCCCTGATCCTTTTTCAGCGCCCAACCGGCGTCTGTCGGCTCAGTACGGGATTTGCCGACGAAGGCCTGAAGCCAGGCATTCGGCCATGCACCGATGTGACCACCCAATCCTGGCGTTTCGCGCTGCTCAAGGGTTTTCACGCCTAAAAGTTTGCCATTAGCATCAATGGCAATCAGCAGTTCCAGAGTACCTGCGTAGCCTTCACTGCAACTGCGCAACAGCACCGCAACTGTCTGACCGGAGCGGGTCGCTCGATAGCCGCCCGACAGCGTGCTATGGCGCAAAGCAGGCTCGGCGAGCGTCAGCGGTTGCTCCAGCGGCTGATTGTCGTAGAGCGCGGCAGGCATGACATCAAGCAATTTGCGGCTGTCGAGCAAGCGCTGCTCGCTGGCAATCTGCGGTGCACTGCTGCGCTGCAACACGTATGTCGCACTCACGCCAACGAGTGCCAGCAGCACCACCGTCGCGACACTCGCTGAGCGATTCACGCGTTCACCTTCGACTGGCGGCTGAGGGCGAAGCGTTCGAGTGCCGGCACCAGAAGATTCATCAGCAATACCGCAAACGCGACGCCGTCCGGGTAACCACCCCACGTGCGAATCAGATAAGTCAGCAGGCCGACGCCAACACCGAACAGCAGGCGGGCAAGGGCGCTTTTCGCGCCGGACACCGGCTCGGTCACAATAAAAAATGCACCGAGCATGGTCGCGCCGCTGAGCAGGTGAAACAGCGGCGAACCATGGGAATCCGACCCCGAGCCGTTCCAGCACAACAGGCTGATGACGAACAGACTGGCGAGCATCCCCAGCGGTGCGTGCCAGGAAAAGATCCGCCGCTGCAACAGCCACAGGCCGCCGAGCAGAAACGCCAGATTCACCCATTCCACACCGCGCCCGCCGAAACGGCCGAAGGCCGGGTTGCTGGCGAACAGCTCCTGCATGGTCAGGCTTTTATTGATGCGCAAACTGTCGAGTGCCGTGGCTTGCACCCAAGCGTCCGGCGCCTGCGCTGGACTGAAAACCTGTTGCAGCGCCGCAAGAGAATCCAGGCCATGAGCGGGCCAATGGGTCATCGCTTGCGGGAACAGCACCATGCTCAGGACAAAGCCAAGCATCGCCGGGTTGAACGGGTTTTTGCCGACGCCGCCATACAGATGTTTGCCGAACAACAGACCTGAAGCGGTCGCAATGACCGTCAGCCACCAAGGGCAATAAGCCGGCAGCGCGGCGGTCAGCAACATCGCACTGACCAGCGCGCTGCCATCAAGCATTGCCGCTTGCACCGCTTGCCGACGCAGACAGGCGACGCCCGCTTCGACGAGCAAAGCACTGACAACCGCCAGGGAAAGGTTGATCAACACGCCCCAGCCATACAGCCAGAATAAAGCGAGCAGACCCGGCACAGCGGCCAGCAGCACGGTGTTCATCGCCTGTTGCAGGCGATCGTCCACTGGCTCAAGGGGCGGCATGGTCTTGCACCCGGCGCTCGGCGTCACTCACGGCTTGCTCCAGTGCTGCGATCTGCTCCGGCGCAGCCTCCGCTGCCTGAGCCTTTTTCAACTCGGCGCGGCGCATGGCCAACTGGATCTTGGCTCGCTTCAGTTCGGCGTCGTTGGTAGTTGCGGGAACGGCGGGAATCACCGTTTGGCTGCTTTCCAGATTCGCCAGCGCCTGCTCGGCGGCTTCGAATTGTTGCTGCAGGACGATCAATTGCGACTGCTGCTCGAACGTCGGCGGGTGACCGAAGGCTTTCAGCGATTTGTGCAGTTGCGCTCGACTCATCGCCACATCGACCTTGGCCTTCTTCAGCGCCGCATCAGCGTTCGCGGCTTTTTGTGCACGCACCCGCTCCAGCGCAGCCTGCACCGGGTCGGCGGTCGATACTTGCGGTTGTGCCGCACGCGCGGCTCGCGCTTCACGTTCAGCCTGCTTTTGCTGTTCTTCATGCAGCAAGCGCTGGTTGCGGCGCTCGAAACGCTGGCGCGCATGGTCACGCTTTTCAGCGCGGGCGCGCTGTTCTTCGAGATCGAATGCGAGACCGCCAACCACTGGTATCGTGTGCGCAGGCAAAGGATGCATTTCTATGCAGTCGACCGGGCACGGCGCAACGCACAGATCACAACCGGTGCACTCGTCGATCAGCACCGTGTGCATGAGTTTTGCCGCGCCGACGATGGCGTCGACCGGGCAGGCCTGAATGCACTTGGTGCAGCCGATGCATTCGGCCTCGCGGATAAAGGCGATTTGCGGCGGTGCCGGGCCACGGCTGATGTCCAGTTCCAGGACCGGTATTTTCAACAGCTCGGCCAGGGCGGCGATAGTCTCCTCGCCGCCCGGCGGGCACTTGTTGATCGGCTCACCGTCAACAATGCCTTGCGCATAGGGTTTGCATCCGGGATGGCCGCACTTGCCGCATTGGGTCTGCGGCAGCAGGGCATCGATGCGTTGAATCAGACTCATGTTTTGATCAATCCACTGAATCCGAGAAAAATCACTGCGACCAGTCCGGCGCTGATCAGATCGATCGGCAGGCCGCGAAAGGGCAGGGGAATATCGTTGTCGACCGTGCGCTCGCGCAGGTCGCAGAACACACTCAGCACCAGCCAGAAACCCAGCCCTGCACCCAAACTCAAAGCTGTCGCGTGCAGCAGGCCATGATCGTTTTGCGCATTGATCAAGGCCAGCCCGAGTACCCCGGCATTGCCCAGCAGCAGCGGCCACAATCCAGCGAACGGCCAATCGGGCAGGCCGCGCGCCAGCAGTTTCAGCAGCGGCGCGATCAACAACACACTCAATGGCAGAAACACGAACAGGCGCAGCGCTTCAAGCTGCAACGGCACCAATATCCACTGCCAGATCGCCTGACCGATAACGCCGACCACCACCATCAGGCACAACGTCGCCAACCCCAGCGCATGGACCTGGCGTCGGCTGCCCGCCAGCAGCGGAGCGACGCCCAGCGGCCAGTGCAACACGAAGTTGTTGAGCAGCGCAGCACTGATCAGCGTTAACACGAGTTCGGTCATGGTTCTGCCAGCGAAACGGGCGGGTGTCTCTTAAGGGTAGGCACTATCGGGCCAGATATGAAAAATCCCACCGGCATGCAGAGCACGTCGGTGGGATCGTTTTGCGGCAACGTCTTACTTGATGCGCTGACCCGGCTTGGCGCCGCTGTCCGGGCTCAGCAGGTAGATCTCTTCGCCGCCGGGACCGGCTGCCATCACCATGCCTTCGGAAATACCGAACTTCATTTTCCGTGGCTTGAGGTTGGCGATCATCATGGTCAGGCGACCGTCGAGCTTGGACGGGTCCGGGTAGGCGCTCTTGATCCCGGAGAACACGTTGCGTTGCTCGTCACCGATGTCGAGGGTCAGGCGCAGCAGTTTGTCGGCGCCTTCGACGTGTTCGGCCTTGACGATCAAAGCGACGCGCAAATCGATGGCGGCAAAGGCGTCGAAATCGATTTCCGGCGACAGCGGATCCTTGGCCAGTTCGCCGTTGCCCGCAGGCTTGGCTTCGCCGGTGTCGGTCTGGCTGGCGGTCAGGTCTTCCTTGGAGGCGTCGGTCATGGCTTGCACTTTTACCGGGTCGATGCGGGTCATCAACGGTTTGAATTCGTTGAGCTGGTGATTAGCCAGCAGGGTGGTGTGGTCATTCCAGGTCAGCGGCGCGACGTTGAGGAACGCCTCGGCATCTGCGGCCAGCAGCGGCAGTACCGGTTTGAGGAAGATCACCAACTGGCGGAACAGGTTGATGCCGGTGGCGCAGATCGCCTGGACTTCATCCTGCTTGCCTTCCTGCTTGTTCAACGACCACGGCGCCTTGTCGGCGATCCAGGCGTTGGCACGGTCAGCCAGGGCCATGGTTTCACGCATGGCGCGGGCGAAGTCGCGGGCCTCGTAGGCGTCGGCAATGCTCGGCGCGGCGGCGAGGAAAGCCTCGGTCAGCTCCGGCGCGGCATTGTTGTCGACCAGCAGGCCGCCGTTGCCCTTGTGGATAAACCCGGCGCAACGGCTGGCGATGTTGACCACTTTGCCGACCAGGTCGGAGTTGACCTTCTGCACGAAGTCTTCGAGGTTCAGGTCGAGGTCGTCGACGCCACGGCCAAGCTTGGCCGCGTAGTAGTAGCGCAGGTATTCCGGCGACAGATGATCCAGATAAGTGCGGGCCTTGATGAAGGTGCCGCGCGACTTGGACATTTTCTGGCCGTTGACGGTCAGGTAGCCGTGCACGTTGATGCCGGTCGGCTTGCGGTAGCCGGCGCCTTCGAGCATGGCTGGCCAGAACAGCGCGTGGAAATTGACGATGTCCTTGCCGATGAAGTGATACAGCTCGGCGGTCGAGTCCTTGCCCCAGAACGCGTCGAAGTCCAGCTCCGGCGTACGGTTGCAGAGGTTCTTGAAGCTGGCCATGTAACCGATCGGCGCATCCAGCCAGACGTAGAAATACTTGCCCGGCTCGCCCGGGATCTCGAAGCCGAAGTACGGCGCATCGCGGGAAATGTCCCACTGCTGCAGGCCGGCATCCAGCCATTCGGCGATCTTGTTGGCCACGGCGTCCTGCAGGGTGCCGCTGCGGGTCCAGGCCTGAAGCATTTCCTGGAAATCCGGCAGCTTGAAGAAGAAGTGCTGGGAATCCTTGAGCACCGGGGTGGCGCCGGAGATGGCCGACTTCGGATCCTTCAGATCGGTCGGCGCGTAGGTCGCACCGCATTTTTCGCAGTTGTCACCGTACTGGTCTTCAGTGCCGCATTTCGGGCAGGTGCCCTTGATGAAGCGGTCGGCCAGGAACATTTTCTTTTCCGGGTCGAAATACTGGGTGATCGAGCGCTGGGCGATATGCCCGGCGTCACGCAGCTTGAGGTAGATCTGGCTCGACAGCTCACGGTTTTCTTCGGCGTGAGTGGAGTGGAAATTGTCGAAATCGACAAGGAAGTCGGCAAAGTCGGCGCTGTGTTCAGCCTGCACGTTGGCGATCAGTTGTTCCGGGGTGATGCCTTCCTTTTCCGCGCGCAGCATGATCGCCGAACCGTGGGCGTCGTCGGCGCAGACATAAATGCATTGGTTGCCGCGATGCTTCTGGAAGCGCACCCACATATCGGTCTGGATGTATTCCAGCATGTGGCCAAGGTGAATCGAACCATTGGCGTAGGGCAGGGCGCTGGTGACGAGGATCTTGCGTGGCTCGGACATGGGGCTTCGCTACTTGATGAAACGGAGGTCGGCCACTATAAAGCGCCGGCGCATATTTTTCACCCCTGCGCCACTGGGTACTTTGAGTGTTCTTGTGGCGAGGGGATTTATCCCCGCTGGGTGGCGAAGCCGCCCGAAAACCGCAAACTTCGATGTATCAGATAGTCCGAGTGCAATGGCTTTACGACTGCTGCGCAGCCGAACGGGGATAAATCCCCTCACCACGGTGGCTTTTCAGCGCAAGTAATCTGTTCGCCTCAAATCGGTGTCCAGCGTACGATAGCCGCCATTCTTTCCAGTCTTGTTATCGGAGTTGCCCATGAGCGCCGTCACTCGCGCAGCGGTGGAAGCCGTCCTCAGCCAATACACCGACCCTTACCTGAACCAGGACCCGGTCAGCGCCGGTTGCGTGAAAAACATCGAGATCATCGGTGACCGCGTCAATGTGCAGCTGGAAATCGGCTACGCCGCGGGACTGTTCAAGAGCGGTTGGGCGCAATTGCTGCAACTGGCCATCGAAAACCTCGACGGCGTGGTCATCGCTCGCGTCGAGGTCACCAGCGTGATCGCCGCGCACAAGGCCCAGGCGCAGATTCCCGGGCTGGCCAACGTCAAGAACGTCGTCGCCGTCGCTTCCGGCAAGGGCGGCGTGGGCAAATCCACCACCGCTGCCAATCTCGCGCTGGCGCTGGCGCGCGAAGGCGCCAAAGTCGGCATCCTCGACGCCGATATCTACGGCCCGAGCCAGGGCATCATGTTCGGCATTCCCGAGCGCACCCGTCCTGAGGTCAAGGATCAGAAGTGGTTTGTGCCGCTCAAGGCCCACGGCGTGGAAGTCATGTCGATGGCCTTCCTGACCGACGACAACACGCCGATGGTCTGGCGCGGGCCGATGGTTTCCGGGGCGCTGCTGCAACTGGTTACGCAAACCGCGTGGGGCGATCTGGATTATCTGGTCATCGACATGCCACCAGGCACCGGCGACATTCAACTGACTCTGGCGCAGAAAGTCCCGGTGGCGGGTGCGGTGATCGTCACCACGCCGCAGGATCTGGCACTGCTCGACGCACGCAAAGGCGTGGAAATGTTCCGCAAGGTCAACATTCCGGTGCTGGGCGTGGTGGAAAACATGGCGGTGCACATCTGCTCGAACTGCGGGCATGCCGAGCATCTGTTCGGTGAAGGTGGTGGCGAGAAACTGGCCACCCAGTACGGCGTCGAATTGCTGGCCTCGCTGCCGCTGTCGATGCTGATCCGCGAACAGGCCGATGGCGGCAAGCCAACCGTAATCGCCGAGCCGGACAGCCAGATCGCCATGGTCTATCAGGAACTGGCCCGCCACGTCGGCGCGCGCATTGTCTTGCAGGAAGCGGCCACGCCGGCGATGCCGAATATCACCATCAGCGACGATTGATCAGCGTCGCCTGCAAAAAGATCGCAGCCTCGCTCCGCTCGTCAGCTTCTACACATTTACCGTAGGAGCTGACGAGCGAAGCGAGGCTGCGATCTTTTGATTTTGCTTTAGATTCGCAACCCGCCATCCATCTCCAGAATCCGCCCGGTGTAGTAGTCGTTCTCGAAGATATACGCCGCCGAATGGGCGATCTCCTCAGGCTTGCCCATGCGCTTGAGCGGAATGCCCGACGTCATCTTCTCCAGCGCTTCCGGCTTCATGCCCAAAGTCATTTCGGTTTCGATGAAGCCCGGTGCGATGCCCGCCACGCGAATGCCGTAACGCGCCAGCTCCTTCGCCCAGGTCACGGTCGCCGCTGCGACGCCGGCCTTGGCTGCGGAATAGTTGGTCTGGCCGACATTGCCTGCGCGGGAGATCGACGAAATATTGATGATCGCGCCGCTGTTCTTCAGCTCGACCATCTTCGCTGCGACTTCACGGGTGCAGAGAAACACGCCGGTCAGGTTGACGTCGATCACCGCCTGCCACTGCGCCAGGCTCATCTTGGTCATCTCGCCGTCCTTGACCTTCAACAGCAGACCATCGCGCAGAATCCCGGCGTTGTTGATCAGGCCGTGGATGGCGCCGAAGTCTGCGGCCACTTGCGCGACCATGTGCTCGACCTGTTCTTCATTGGCGACGTTGCACAGGTAGCTGCGCGCTTCGACACCTTTGGCTTTGCAGGCGGCCACGGCGTCGTCGAGTTTTTCCTGATTCAGATCGACCAGGGCCAGCTTCGCGCCCTTGCCGGCGAAATACTCGGCCATGGAACGGCCCAAACCCTGGCAACCGCCGGTGATAATGATTACTTTGTCGTTGAGTTGCATTCGCATGTCCCGCTGGCAGGTCTGAGTTGTTTTTGTTGTCGGCAACGCTCGATCGGCACCGGTCAGGCCTGGTAGCACACGAACATTTGCCCGATGCGCGCCGGTTACTTTTCGCTGCGCGCCTGTCCGTTTTCTAGACGGAACCCATTTAAGGAGTCACAAATTGAGCGCTGAAGTGGCGAAGAATGCCCGAGAATTGCTTCTCAAGGAATACCGAGGAGTGCTGTCGACCCACTCCAAATCCATGCCGGGTTTTCCCTTTGGCTCGGTTGTGCCGTATTGCCTGGACGAGCAGGGCCGGCCGCTGATCCTGATCAGCCGCATCGCCCAGCACACGCATAACCTGCAGAAAGATCCGAAGTGTTCGATGCTGGTGGGCGAGCGCGAGGCCGACGATGTACAGGCGGTCGGGCGGCTGACTTATCTGGCCGAAGCGCAGAAGCTCGCAGAACCGGCAGCCATCGACGCTGCCGCCGAACGCTATTACCGCTATTTCCCCGACTCGCAGAATTATCACCAGGCCCACGACTTCGACTTCTGGGTGCTCGATCCGGTGCGCCATCGCTACATCGGCGGCTTTGGTGCGATCCACTGGATCGACGATCTGACCTTGGCCAACCCGTTCGCCGGCAAGGCTGAAATCAGCATGGTCGAGCACATGAACAGCGATCATGCCAAAGCCATCGCCCATTACGTCGAGCTGGCCGGGCTGCCCAACAGCACGCCGGCGCAACTGGCCGGCATCGACAGCGAGGGCATGCACCTGCGCATCGGTCAGGCCGTCTACTGGTTGCCCTTCGCGGCGCCATGTAATACGCCGACACAAGTGCGCGAGGCCTTGGTTTCTCTGGCTCACGCCCAGTCCTGGCCGAAAAAAGCGCAAAGTTAAGCTTGAATTCACGCAAGGGCGACGTCATCTAGGGCTTACTGCAAGGCATTTCTTGCGTTGAGGAAACTTTGATGCGCCCTTTTCTGTTGCTCTTTCTGCTGTTTCCAGTGCTGGAGCTGTTCGTATTCGTCAAAGTGGCAGGCTCTATCGGGTTCTTCCCGGCCCTGCTGCTGATCATTCTCGGCTCGATGTTCGGTGTGTTCGTGCTGCGCGTCGCCGGTCTGGCCACCGCATTGCGTGCCCGGGAAAGCCTGAATCGCGGCGAGTTGCCCGCGCAGACCATGCTCGAAGGCCTGATGCTGGCACTCGCCGGTGGCCTGTTGATCATTCCCGGCTTCATCAGTGACGTCGTCGGTCTGGTGATGCTGTTGCCGGTCACCCGTCGTCTGCTGGCGAACAAGATGCGCCAGCGCGCCGAAGATCAGGCCATGCGTCAGCGCGCCTTCGCCGACGACCTGCAACCCCGTGGCGGCCCGGCCCCGCGCGAGCCGCTCGGTCGAGAGCCGAATGTGATCGAAGGCGAGTTCGAACACCGCGACAACAAGTGATATCAGCATCGACACGGCACCCTCGGGTGCCGTGCTCGTTTATGGCGCTTTTTTACTGGGTGGCGATGAAAAATTTTTTCCGCCAGCCCTTGTAATCGGCTTGTACGCCCCTATGTATCGGTCACCGAAAGGTTTCCGGTATTCAAACCGGACAGACTTGCGCGGTTCGCTCGACGGACCGCAACCGGCGCAGGCCGGATTCGTTAAACCCGCCGGGACTACACCGGCCGATGAAAACCACAATTAGGAGAGATCGACAATGAAGCTTCGTCCTCTGCATGACCGCGTCGTCATCCGTCGCAGCGAAGAAGAAAAGAAAACCGCTGGCGGTATCGTCCTGCCGGGTTCGGCTGCTGAAAAAGCCAACCACGGTGTGATTCTCGCTGTAGGCCCGGGCAAAGCTCTGGAAAACGGTGAAGTGCGTGCACTGTCCGTGAAGGAAGGCGACAAGGTTGTGTTCGGTCCTTACTCCGGCAGCAACACTGTGAAAGTCGATGGCGAAGACCTGCTGGTAATGAGCGAGAACGAAATTCTCGCGGTTATCGAAGGCTGATACTCCCGTTCATTTTCCCGTTACTACAAAGTATTTAAGGAATATCGATCATGGCTGCTAAAGAAGTTAAGTTCGGCGATGCCGCCCGCACCAAGATGCTCAAAGGCGTCAACGTTCTGGCTGACGCGGTAAAAGCGACCCTGGGCCCGAAAGGCCGTAACGTGGTTATCGAGAAGAGCTTCGGCGCTCCGACCATCACCAAGGACGGCGTTTCCGTCGCCAAAGAAATCGAACTGGATGACCGCTTCGAAAACATGGGCGCGCAGCTGGTCAAAGACGTTGCCTCCCGTGCCAACGATGACGCTGGTGACGGTACTACCACCGCTACCGTTCTGGCTCAGTCGATCGTCAACGAAGGCCTGAAAGCCGTCGCTGCCGGCATGAACCCGATGGACCTGAAGCGCGGCATCGACAAGGCGACCATCGCCATTGTCAAAGAGCTCAAAGCCCTGTCCAAGCCATGCGCTGACTTCAAAGCCATCGCTCAGGTCGGCACCATCTCGGCCAACTCCGACAACTCCATCGGCGACATCATTGCCGAAGCCATGGAAAAAGTCGGTAAAGAAGGCGTGATCACCGTTGAAGAAGGCTCGGGCCTGGAAAACGAACTGTCGGTTGTAGAAGGCATGCAGTTCGACCGTGGCTACCTGTCGCCATACTTCGTCAACAAGCCGGACACCATGGTTGCCGAGCTCGACGGCCCGCTGATCCTGCTGGTCGACAAGAAGATCTCGAACATCCGCGAAATGCTGCCAGTGCTGGAAGCCGTTGCCAAAGCCGGCCGTCCGCTGCTGATCGTGGCCGAAGACGTTGAAGGCGAAGCCCTGGCGACTCTGGTTGTGAACAACATGCGTGGCATCGTCAAAGTCGCTGCCGTCAAGGCACCGGGCTTCGGCGACCGTCGCAAGTCCATGCTGCAGGACATCGCTGTTCTGACCGGCGGTACCGTTATCTCCGAAGAGATCGGTCTGAGCCTGGAAAGCACCACCCTGGAGCACCTGGGTAACGCCAAGCGCGTAACCCTGTCCAAGGAAAACACCATCATCGTTGACGGTGCTGGCGTGCAGGCAGACATCGAAGGCCGTATCGCCCAGATCCGCGCCCAGGTTGCCGAAACTTCCTCGGACTACGACCGTGAAAAACTGCAAGAGCGTCTGGCCAAGCTGTCCGGCGGCGTTGCAGTGATCAAGGTTGGCGCTGGTTCCGAAGTTGAAATGAAAGAGAAGAAAGCCCGCGTTGAAGACGCCCTGCACGCAACCCGCGCAGCCGTTGAAGAAGGCGTGGTACCTGGTGGTGGCGTGGCACTGATCCGTGCTCTGGAAGCACTGACCGAGCTGACCGGCGACAACGCTGACCAGAACGTCGGTATCGCTGTGCTGCGTCGCGCTGTTGAAGCGCCGCTGCGTCAGATCGCTGCCAACTCCGGTGACGAGCCAAGCGTAGTCGTCAACGAAGTGAAGAACGGCAAAGGTAACTTCGGTTACAACGCTGCTTCCGGCGAATACGGCGACATGATCGAAATGGGCATCCTGGACCCAACCAAGGTAACCCGTTCGGCTCTGCAAGCTGCAGCCTCGATCGGCGGTCTGATCCTGACCACCGAAGCAGCGGTTGCCGACGCACCGAAGAAAGAAGGTGCAGCTGGCGGCGGTATGCCAGACATGGGCGGCATGGGTGGCATGGGCGGCATGATGTAAGCCAGCCCTGGCCCTGTAACGCAAAACCCCGCTGGCGAAAGTCAGCGGGGTTTTTTATTACCCCAATTTCGAAGCTCACTGGTATCCCCCTGTGGGAGCGAGCCTGCTCGCGAAAGCGGTCTGTCATCCGACATGCAAGCCAGTTGAGCCGACAATTCGCGAGCAGGCTCGCTCCCACAGGTGCTTTATTTCAGGCATTGATCGGCTGTGTGTTCATCGCCGTCGAAGTCTTGCCAGCCGGGCGATACAGCACCCAGTAATAAGCCCCCAGGCAAATCAGCCAGCAGAAAATCGCCGTCCACACGTTGTGCGAAAAGAAGTGCGCGCCTTGCATCATGCGACTGATCGAGAACACCGAACCCAGCGCAAAGGCGAACACAAACGCCTGCCGCGCCAGTCGTGGACGGCGGTCGCGCAGCACGAAGAACAGTGCAAACAGGGTGAACCCGGTCGCCGCATGGCCACCCGGCCAGCAACGTCCCGGCTTGTCCGTGGCGGGGCGATGTTCCATGAGTTTGCTGTAGGTCTCGTGACCGCCGAATTGCTCCAGGCTCCATGGGCACTGCACAGCGGTGACGGCTTTGACCGGAGTGACAAATGAAGTCGCCAGCCCCAGCGACAGCACCAGACAGCCCAATTCACGCTTGAACGGTTTCAGCCGTTCGATGAAAAACGCACCGATGAAACCCAGAATGGCAAACACCGAGAAGCCGATCACCAGCTGTTTTGCCCGGTCATGCAGGATGTCTTCAAGCACATAGCTGTGCCGCCCGATGAAATCCCCCGCGACCGGGTCGTAGAACATTTGCGCCAGAACCATGTCCAGATCGGTCAGTTCGAGCAACAGCAGAATGATCGCCGCCGCTGCGGGAATGCCCAGACACAACCACCAGTTGAGCGGTCTTGCAGCGCGAAGGGCAGAGGTCGACACCATGGCAGGTTCCTTGGTCGATGAACGGAGGAGAGAGCGTAATCGCGCGGAGTCTGCGCGCGCTGGCGTCGGCGATTTGTTAACCGAAAGTGAAAAAAACGTCGGAGCGCGCGCAGTGCAGGTTTATCGAAAAACGCCCCTAGCCCTGAGCCACACTTGGCCGTAAGCTGCGCGGGCCAAGACGGCCGTTACCCCGTTCGGAGGAGATGTCCATGCGAATTCTGCTGGTCGAAGACAACCGTGACATCCTGGCCAATCTGGCCGATTACCTGGGCCTCAAGGGCTATACCGTCGATTGCGCACAAGACGGCTTGTCCGGTCTGCATCTGGCGGCGACCGAGCATTACGATCTGATCGTGCTTGACATCATGCTGCCCGGCATCGACGGCTACACCTTGTGCAAACGCCTGCGCGAAGACGCCCGGCGTGACACGCCGGTGATCATGCTGACCGCCCGTGATCAACTCGACGACCGGCTGCAAGGCTTCAAGTCCGGCGCCGACGATTACCTGATCAAACCGTTTGCGCTGTCCGAGCTAGCGGCCCGCGTCGAAGCGGTGATGCGCCGTGCTCAGGGCGGCGGTCGCCGGGCGTTGCAGGTCGGTGACCTGAGCTACGACCTCGACACCCTGGAAGTGACCCGCGAAGGCAAGCTGCTCAAACTCAACCCGGTGGGTCTCAAGCTGCTCGCGGTGTTGATGCAGAAGAGCCCGCACGTGCTGCGTCGGGAGATTCTCGAAGAAGCGCTTTGGGGCGATGACTGCCCGGACAGCGACAGCCTGCGCAGCCATGTCCACCAATTGCGGCAGGTGATCGACAAGCCATTCGCCAAGCCACTGCTGCACACCGTGCACGGTGTCGGTTATCGCTTGGCCGAGGGGCGAGATGGAGTTTAAGCAGAGTCTTTCCCAGCGGATCATCATCGCCTTTGCGCTGATGAGCGCACTGGTCGCCGGCGCTTTCGCCATGGGCATCGTTGCGACGGTGCACCTGGTGGAAGAGAAACTGATTTCGGCGGGATTGGGCGGCGACCTGCAACGTTTGCTGCTGATGGACAATGTCTCCGACTGGAGCCATCGGCCCGAGCCGGATCAGTTGTTCTATTTCAGTGGCGGGCCTGGGGATTTCGACCTGCCCAAGGATCTGCGTCACCTCGATGCCGGTTTCCATGAGGTCTTTCGCGAGCAGCTGTCCTATCACGCCATGGTCGAAGTGGTGGATGGTCGGCGTTATGTCTTGCTGCAGGACCAGAGCGATTTCGAAGAGCGCGAGCGCGTGCTGTTTGCGGTGGTGCTGGTGGGCTTCGTGCTCAGTCTGGCGCTGGCGGTGTTTCTTGGCTGGGTGCTCGCGCGCAAGGTGATGGCGCCGGTGGTGCGCCTGGCGCGGCAGGTCCGTCATCGCGACCAGCTGCTCGGGCTGGCGCCACCCTTGGCGCCGGACTACGCGGCGGATGAAGTCGGTGAACTGGCGGTGGCGTTCGATGCCACCCTGGGGCGCTTGCGTCAGGCACTGACCCGCGAGCGTCTGTTCACCAGCGACGTCAGCCATGAATTGCGCACGCCGCTGATGGTCCTGGCCAGTTCCTGCGAACTGCTGCTGGAAAACCCCGGAATCGATCAGCGCGGTCGCGCCCAGGTCGAGCGCATTGCCCGGGCCAGCGAGGAGATGCGCGAACTGGTACAGACCTTCCTGATGCTGGCGCGCACGCAGAACGAAGAGGCCGCAGCGGCGCCCCAGCAGAACCTCACACAAGTGGCCGAGAGCCTGCTGTGCCTGTGGCGTGAGCCGATCGAGCGCAAGGGGCTGACACTGATATTCGAGCCGGGCACACCAGCGGATACTCGCTACAACGCGACCTTGCTGAACGCGGTGATGGGTAACCTTTTGCGTAACGCACTGCATTACACCGAACAGGGTTTCATTCGCCTGACGCTCACCGCCAACGGTTTCGTCGTTGAGGATTCGGGCGTGGGCATTCCCGAGGAAAAACGCGAGGCGATGTTCGAGCCCTTTGTGCGCGGCAGCGAGAAGCGTGGCGAAGGGCTGGGCCTGGGTTTGTCGCTGGTGCAGCGTATCTGCGAAAACCAGGGCTGGACGGTCAGCTTGAGCACGATGGACCCCAATGGCTGCCGATTCGAGGTAGATCTTGGCGTGAATGCCAGCAAATAGTGGCTCGAGGCTACTCCCGTACACCTGTCTGAATCCTGTATAACGTTGTAATAATTTACGGATTTACCTGACAGATTTTTCACAATTGGATGACCTGACGCTGACACGCCGCTGTTTAAGGTGGCGTCATCAGAACAGGAGTCCAGATGATGGCCGGCCCGATCAAGCTCGATTTTTCCGAAAAGTACGACGACCAACACGCACAACGATATCTGCGCAAGCACCAGCAAAGCCTTGGTCGCCGCCTGTCGCACTTGCGCGATGAGCAAGTCGGTCGCAAGGCCTTGGCGCTGGCGGGAGATCCCGGGCTGGTGCTGGATCTGCCCTGCGGTGCCGGGCGTTTCTGGCCAATGCTCGCGGAGAAGCCCAACCGGGTGATCATCGGCGCGGACAATTCCGAATCGATGATCAAGACCGCGATGCAGGGACAACCGGCCGAGGTGGTCAAGCGTGTACAACCGCTGCACACCTCGGCATTCGATATCGCTCTGCCGGATAATTCGGTCGACAGCATCTTTTGCATGCGTCTGTTGCACCACATCGGCGAGGCCGAGCACCGCCGGGTGATCCTGCGCGAGTTCGAGCGGGTGACCCGTGACAGCGTGATTGTTTCGTTGTGGGTCGACGGCAATTTCAAGGCCTGGAAGCGCAAGCGTGCCGAGCGGGATCGGCCAAGTCATGATTACCAGAATCGGTTTCTGATTCCGGCGGCGACGATCGAGAAAGAATTTGAACAGGCGGGTTTCCGCATTCAGGAACAACTGGACTTCATACCGCTCTATGCGATGTGGCGAGTTTACGTATTACGCAAGAGGTAGAGGATGGCAGTGCAAGCAGCGGTTGAAGCGGATGTCGCTCCCCAGGATCGTTTCGATTATTACTGGAACCAGCGCGGCGAATGGGTTGAAGAGCCCAATGTGCGCCGTGGTGGCGAAAGCGGGGTGCAGCGCATCGTCGACCGTGACGGGCAGCTTTTGTACGCCAAGCGCCAGACCGGGCACATCTATCGCAGTTGGTTGCACCCCTTCGGTCGCCCGACCGTATTGCGTGAACTCGACGCCCTGACTGGCGTTAGCAAACTCGGCGTGCGCGTACCGCAGATCGTCTTTTGCGGCGCCCAGCCGGATCCGCAGCACAAATGGCGCGCGCTGCTTGTCACCAAATCCCTCGACGGTTTCCAGGAACTGGAACGCTGGCTGGCCGCTGCCGGTGGTCGCGATCAGTGTGGCGACGTGGTTTACGAGAAAGTCCTCAAGGACCTCGCCGAGAACCTGGCGCGCATGCACAAGGGCCGCTGGCAGCACAGCTGCATTTACATCAAGCACGTTTTCGTTCGCGTCACCGGCGAGGGCGAAGCAGCGCAGGTTGAAGTGGCGTTGATCGATCTGGAGAAGTGCCGCCAGCGTCTGACCCCCTATCGCGCCGCGCAGCATGACATGAAGCAACTGCGTCGCCATTCGTCGTTCCGCGATGCCGACTGGAAGAAACTCGTCTACTTTTATGAGACGGCGTTTGGCAGCGCTATCAAAGGTTTATAGCGATGAAACTCGAAATTGCACGAGGTTTGTTCCTGATCGGGGCCTTGGCAGTTGCTTCACTGGCGGTGGCTGCCTGGGAGCAGCCGCGCATGCAGGTCATAGGGGCGTCCGGGAACGACGCTCATTGTTCGGTTCCACGGGTGGCGAAAGCCTCTGTGGCAACCCAGCCCGATCATGATCTGCTGTTGTTCATGTTCGGACTGTCCCAAGGGATGAGGCCAGCCAGTTGACACGATTCAAGCCCAAATAAAAGGCCTCGCAGTTGCGAGGCCTTTTTTATTCAACAACTTTCAAGATACATATCGTCCTCTGTGGGAGCGAGCCTGCTCGCGAAGGTGTGTCAGTCGACATCAATGCAACTGAAATACCGCATTCGCGAGCAGGCTCGCTCCCACAGGGAAATGTGCTTATCTGGCATCTGGCTTAGCAAGGAAGGTATAAACACACGGCAGCACGAACAGCGTAAACAACGTGCCAATCGACATCCCCGTGGCAATCACCATGCCGATATCAAAGCGGCTCACGGCGCCCGCGCCGGTTGCCAGAATCAGCGGCACCATGCCGAACACCATTGCCGCCGTCGTCATCAGTACCGGGCGCAAGCGAATTGCTGCCGCTTCCTCCACCGCGTCACGGGCGCTCAGGCCCTTGTCCTTGCGCAACTGGTTGGCGAATTCGACGATCAGGATGCCGTGCTTGCTGATCAGGCCGATCAGCGTCACCAGCCCGACCTGGGTGTAGATGTTCATGCTCGACCAGCCGAGGAACAACGGGATCAGCGCGCCGCAGATCGACAGCGGTACGGTGACCAGAATCACCAGCGGATCGCGGAAGCTTTCGAACTGTGCGGCCAGCACCAGAAAGATGATCGCCAGCGCCAGAGCGAATGTGACCCACAATGCGCTGCCTTCCTGCACGTACTGGCGCGAGGCACCACCGTAATCGAAGGCAAACCCGGCCGGTGCTTCTTCGCGGGCAATCTGCAGCACGGTATCGATGGCTTCGCCCATGCTCACCAGCGGGAAACCGGAAATCTTCGCCGCGTTGAGCTGCTGGAACTGATTGAGCTGGCGCGGCCTTGCGCGGTCGCTGACCTTGATCAGCGTCGACAGCGGCAGCAATTCGCCCTGGGTGTTTTTCACGTAGTAATTGTTCAGCCAGTCCGGGTTGTCGCGGTAGGCCCGTTCGACCTGGGCGATGACCTTGTAGCTGCGCCCGTCGATGGTGAAGCGGTTGATCTCCGCCTCGCCCAGCAAGGTCGCCAGCGTGCTGCCGAGGTCTAGCATCGACACGCCCATCTGCGCAGCCTTGTCGCGGTCGATATCGACCACTACTTCCGGCTTGTCGAACGCCAGATCGAGGTCGACGAAGGCGAACTTGCCTGACTCCATGGCGCGTTTCTCGATGCGCTCGGCGACTTGCAGCAGCAGTTCATAGTCATTGGCGGTGTTGACCACGAATTCGAAGGGCAGGCCTTCACCGGTGCCGGGCAGGGAGGGCAGGTTGAAACCGAAGATCTGCAGGCCGGGAATGCTCTCCAGTTTGCTCTGCACCTCGGGAAGGATTTCCATCTGCGTGCGGCTACGCTCATTCCATGGCTTGAGCAGGAAGCCGCCGATACCGGCCTGCACGCCGTTGTAGCCGTTGATCTGGAACGAGGAGTAGTACTCGGGAAACTCCTTGAAGATGGTGATGAATTCGTCGGTGTAGGTGCTCAGGTAGTCGAGGTTGGTCGGCTGCGGCGCGCTGGCCATCATGAAAATGATGCCCTGGTCTTCGTCCGGGGCCAGTTCCGACTTGGTGAACTTGAGAAACACCGGAATCAGGCACAGCACGATCACCGCAAACACCAGCACCACCGGCCGAGTATTCAGCGTGCCATGCAGCATGCTTTGATAACGGCGCTTGAGGCCTTCAAAGACTCGGTCGAGACGATGGGCCAGGCCGCTGGGATTCTCTTCGTGGCGCAGCAGAAACGCGCACATCATCGGCGACAGAGTCAGGGCGACGACGCCGGAGATCACCACCGCGCCGGCCAGGGTCAGGGCGAACTCCTTGAACAGCGCTCCGGTCAGCCCGGTGAGAAAACCGATCGGCGCATACACCGCCGCCAGGGTGATGGTCATCGACACCACCGGCATGGCGATTTCCCGGGCGCCTTCCAGGGCTGCGTCGAACGGCGTCTTGCCTTCCTCGATGTGCCGGTGGATGTTTTCCACCACGACGATCGCGTCGTCCACCACAAGACCGATGGCCAGCACCATCGCCAGCAGCGTCAGCAGGTTCATCGAGTAACCCATCATCTGCATGAAGAACATCACGCCGATCATCGACAGCGGAATGGTCACCACCGGGATCACCACCGAACGCAACGCGCCGAGGAACAGGAACACCACGACGATGACGATCAGTACCGCTTCGAACAAGGTCTTCACCACCTCATCGATCGAGGCCTGAATGAACAGCGTGGCGTCGTAGGCGATCTCGCTTTTCAGGTTCGGCGGCAGCTGCGCTTCCAGCTCGGGCATCAGCTTGCGCACTTCCTTGATCACGTCCAGCGGGTTGGCGCCGGGAGTGGCCTTGATGCCGATATACACCGACGGCGTGCCGCCGAACGAGCTGATCGAATCGTAGTTTTCCGCGCCCATTTCCACCCGCGCGACATCACGCAGCAACACGCGGCTGTCGCCATCGACCTTGAGCGGAATCGCCGAAAAGGCCTCGGCGGATTTCAGTTCGGTGTTGGCGTTGATGCTGGTGACGGTGTACTCGCCTTTCACTTCGCCGGCGGCGGAGAGGAAGTTGTACTGGCGCACCGCCGCAGTCACGTCGGCGGCGCTGAGGCCGAAGCCGGCGAGTTTCACCGGGTCGAGCCACAGGCGCATGGCGAACACCTGGTTGCCGAGAATTTCCGCTTCGGCCATGCCCGGCAGCGTCGCCAGTTTTGGCTGGATGACCCGCGACAGGTAATCGGTGATCTGCGGGTTGCTCAGGTCCTCGCTGAAGAAACTGATGTACATCAGCGCCGAGGCATCGGCGGATTCCTTGCTCAGCACCGGGTCTTCGGCGTCCTGCGGCAGCTTGTTCTTCACCTCGTTGGCCTTGGCCAGCAGTTCGGTGAACAAGCGGTCGGTGTTGGCACCGATGCGCGCGTAAATCGAAATCACCGAGAAGTTCTGCCGGCTGACCGAGGTCATGTAATCGATGCCTTCGGCGCTGGCCAGGCTCTGTTGCATCGGCTGGGTGATGTAGCCCTGAATGGTTTCGGCGTTGGCCCCGGGATAAGCGGTGGTCACCGTGATCAGGGCGTTTTCCATTTGCGGGTACTGGCGCAGCGGCAGCTTGCTCCAGGCCTGAAAGCCCAGCAGCACAATCAGCAGGCTGACCACGGTGGCGAGCACCGGGCGGCGGATGAACGGATCGGTAAAAGCCATGGGGATTCCTTGATCAGTCGGCGCGAGGCGGACTGTTCTGCTCGCCGAGGGTCTTGTCGTCGCTGATGGCAATGTGGGCGCCGTTGTCCAGTTTGATCTGGCCCGCCGTCACCACTTGTTCGCCGCTCTGCACGCCCTTGTTGATCATCACCAGGCCATCGCGGCGTTCACCGGTCTCGACGAAGCGCCGCTCGGCAATCAGCAGCGGTTGGCCGTTGTCATCCTTGGCGACGCTGCCGTCCTCGGCCTTCTTCTGCCCGACCACGTACACCGAGTTGCCGTACAGGGTGTAGGTGATCGCGCTTTCCGGCACGACGATGTGGTTCTGGGGATTCGGCAGCAGCACTTCAAGGCTGGCGAACATCCCCGGCAGCAGCTTGCCGTCGGGGTTGGCGAGGGTGGCGCGGACCAGAATATTACGCGTGGTGCTTTCGACGATCGGGTTGATCGCGCTGATCTTGCCGACAAAGTTCTGTCCCGGATACGCGGCGACAGTGAACTGCACGGGCTGGCCGATAGCGAGTTTCGGCACCGCTTGTTCGGGCACGTAGAAGTCGGCGTAAAGGCTGCTCAAGTCCTGCAACGTGGCGATTTTGGTGCCACTGGCGAGGTAGTCGCCGACGTCGACCTGACGGATGCCGATGGTGCCGCTGAACGGCGCGAGGATGCGCTTTTTCGCCAGCGATGCGTTGAGCTGATTGACCGTGGCCTTGTTCTTTTGCAGCACGGCGGAGAGGCGGTCGTACTCGCCTTTGGAGATCGCGCGGCTGTCGACCAGTTGCGCGCCACGGCCGAAATCAAGCTGCGCTAGACCGAGGTCGGCGCGGGCAGTTTCCAGCAGAGCGGTCTCGACGGCGCTGTCGAGCTGCAGCAGCGGTTGGCCGGCCTTGACCTTCTGCCCGGATTCGAATTTGAGTTCAGTGACGGTGCCGGCGACTTCCAGACTCAAGTCGACACCTTGCAGGGCCTTGAGCGTGCCGACGGTGGGCAGGCGCATCTGCCACGGCTGTTCGCCGGCAGTGGCCACGGCGACGCTGATCGGCGGCTTGGGCTTGGAAAAGCCCTGGATCATCGTGTAGATCGAAAAGGCTTTGTATCCGCCCAGTACCAGGACGATCAGCAAAACAACACCCAACATGATCAGCATGCGGCGACGCAGCATATTTCCATTTCCTTGGATAAATCATGAGACAGGCGGGCACATTACTCCGAGTCAGGTGGGGATTCCAACTGGCAGTTATTACGTGAAGGCCGGATATGAACCCTGTGGCGAGGGGATTTATCCCCGTTGGGCTGCGAAGCGGCCCCCTGAATCCATCAGTCATACCGCAATTGCAGTTTTAAGGGCGGCTGCGCCACCCAACGGGGATAAATCCCCTCGCCACAGGATGGGGGGCCATCTCAAAAATGGGAGGGTATCAGGCCATCAGATGAAGATGGTTGTCCCAGAGCCCCGCCGGCAATTCCAGCGGCTTGGCCAGCAGTTGTTCCTGGCGGCAATCGTAGTAACGGCAACGGCCCTGCCCCGAGGTCACGACAAAGCCATCCTTTACCGCACCGACGCCGGCGCAATCAGGCAAAGGCGCATCGAGGCGCAGTTCGCCGCTGTCCAGATCCCAGATAAAGAAGCGATTGCCGCGCGGTGCCGTCAACGCGACCAGACGCAGATCGCTGTGCACCGCGACGCTGGCGGTGTAGTGCCCCATCGCCTGCAACTGCTGCTCGGCCACCGGGAACGCCACGAACGCTTGTCCCGGTCGCTTGATCGCCAACAGCTCCGAGCGCTCGTGGGAAGGCCCCATGAATTGCTGACCGGCAACGATGGTGCCGTCACTGGCGATGCCCAGGTGGCGGACGCTGTTCATCTGCTGGGCGAGGGTTTCCTTGCTCAGCAACGTGCCGTCGCGCTGCATCAACACCAGGCTCGGTTCCATGGCGTTAAGGTTCATGTCGACGCGGCTTTCCGCCTCGGTGCGAATCCCACCGTTGGCCACTACCAGCGTCTCGCCGTCGGGCATCCAGGACACCTGATGCGGGCCGAGACCGTGAGTGGAAATCTCGCCCGTGTGCACCAGCCGTTCGCCTTCGAACTTGTACACGCCGAGCAGGCCACGGCCGGGATCGCTCGTGTCATTCTCGGTGGCGTACAGGTATTCGCCGTCCTTGTGCACCACGGCGTGGCCGTAGAAGTGCCGGTCCGGCTGCGAGGTCACGGTCTGCAGCAGCTTGCCGTCGCGCAGGTCGATCAGGTAACTCTCGGTTCCCGGACGCCGCGCGACGAACAGCGCCAGCGGCTGCGTCGGATGATTGATGATGTCGTGACAACGCTGGCCGACGTGGGTAGCGAACACCCGCGTACCGTCGAGCCGATAGCCGACGGCGTAATGCTTGCCGTCAGTATCGTCGCGCGCCGACAGCAACAGCGGGCTCTGATCCTTGCGTTTGAACAGCGTCCAGCCGCCCAGCGTCACTGCTCCCAGCAGTGCACTACCTAAAGTCAGAACCTGACGTCGCAGCATGGCACTCGCCCTCATCAGTCACCGTCGTTGGCGTTGAAGCCCAGTTGGATGCCCAGCGCCTTGGCCAGCTCGCCTTCATGCAGGCGATGGACGACGTTGAGGCTGTCGTAGATATCGTTGAGTTGCTGGCGCCCGGCGTCGTCTTCGAGCATTTCGCCGAGCGAACGCTGGGTGCTGTCGAACAGCTTCAGCGAAGCGGCATAAGCGGCATCGACCTTGTCCGCCAACGGTTTCTGCTCGGCCGGCAGCAGACCGCGCAGGCCTTTGTTGTCGACGCCTTCCCAGACGGTTTTGGCTGCGGCAAGGCTGGCTTCCAGCGCCGTCAGCGACGACTGGCTGCGCCACGCATCCGCCTGGAATGGCTGCGGCACGCCTTTGCTCTGCCGGCCCATCGGCGTGCCGAGTTTTTTCTTCAGGGTATCCAGTGCCGTCACTTGTACGCGCAGCAGATCGGCGATCGCTTCGTGGGAGTCGGCGTAGCGCTGGTTAGGGAACTTGCTCATCTGCGCGAGCATGCCGTCGGTGTTGTTCCAGCCCTGCAGGATTTCTTCGGCCAGTTGCTTCTGGCGTTCGCCGATGGCGATCAGCAGCGGGCAGTATTTGGCTTTTTGCGCGTCGTTGGCGACGTCAGGCTTGGCGTCGAAGAGGATGTATTCGTAAGCCGACAGGCCCTGCACCACGACGCTGGATTTGGCCAGCGCTGCGGCATCGATCTGCGGCTGGGCCACGACCAATTGCTCGACCTGACGGCCGACGAGGTTTTTCTTGTCCGGCCAGAACTGCACTTGCCACGAGCGATTGCCCTCGGCCAGCGGCCCGATCAACAGCGGTTGCAACTCGGCCCAGGCTTTCTGCGCGTGAAGGAAGTCGGCACGGGCGGTTTCCAGGGTCTCTTTGCCCTGGCAGTAGGCGAGGGCGCTGACCGCCAGTTGCCGGTCGGCTTCGACCCAGCGAGTGTAGGTCGGCAGGATCACCGATTTGGCGATCGCCGCCGAAGTGACCGCTTGCGGGTCCTGCGGCGAGCAGGCGCCGAGGGCGAGCGCGGCAAGGCTGGTGAACAGTAACTTGGGACGGAACATGTCGGGCTCCCGATGCTTTTACAGTATTTAAAGTGAGTTCAGAAAAGCCAGCAACGCAGCGCGCTGCTCGGCATTGAAAGACAAAACCTGTTGCTGCGCCGCCGTCGCCTCGCCGCCATGCCAGAGCACCGCTTCGAGCAGGTTGCGTGCGCGACCGTCATGCAAAAACTGGGTGTGACCGCTGACCGCTTGCGTCAGACCAATCCCCCACAACGGCGGCGTGCGCCAGTCGCGGCCGGAGGCCTGAAATTCGGTGCGGTTGTCCGCCAGGCCTTCGCCCATGTCATGCAGCAGCAAGTCGCTGTATGGACGAATCACCTGATTGGCCAGTTCCGGTTCGGCGGCATCGGCGGCAGTGGTGTATTTCGGCGTGTGGCACGACTGGCAACCGGCCTGGAAAAACAGATTCTTGCCGGCCAGCACCTGTGGATCGTTGACGCCACGGCGCGCCGGCACTGCGAGATTGCGGCTGTAGAACAGCACCAGCCGCAGGATGTTGTCGCTCACCTCCGGTTCACCGTCCGGGCCATTGCCGTTCGGCGCCTGTTTGCAGGCAGTCTGCGCCTCGGTGCAATCGTCGAACGGCCGCAGGCTGGTGGTCAGGCCCATGTCCCCCGAGAACGCATGAACATTCTGTTGATTGAGATTCGGTTGCCCGGCTTTCCAGCCGAACCGGCCGATGACGGTTTTCTGCAACTGGTCATCCCAGACCTGGTTGGGTCGGCCATTGATGCCGTTGCTCTCTTTCGCCTGGGCGGCGGCGTTGGCGAGGATCGCCTCTTCGGGGATCGCTTCGAGCAGGCCCAGACCAATCATCGGCGGCGCCACCCGCGCGGAAAAACGCGTGTCCGGGTGCATCGGCCCGTAACCGAGTTGAGTGATCTGCAAGGTCGGTTTGCGCAGCTCGACTTCAGTGCCGTCCTTGAAGCGTACCGGCACCGGCGTGTAGTCCACCCGCACCTTGCCTTCCGGGGCAACCCCGGGCACGGCCATATCCTGGAACTGCCCGCCATATACCGGCTCCGGCACCACGCCGAGCTGTTGGATGACTTTGGCGTAGGGCGGCGCGTCGGGAATCGACAGGCGCACCAGCATCGACACTGCATTGCTTGCATCAGGTGCCGGCGGATGACCGCGACCGTCCTTGATGTGGCAATTCTGGCAGGCGTTGGTATTGAACAACGGGCCGAGACCGTCGCGCGCCGTGGTGGTCGACGGCGCGATCACCCACGGGCTGCGAAAGAAACTGTTGCCGACACTGAAGTCCACCCGCCGCGAGGGCGGCAAGTTGGCCGATGGCAGGGAGAAGGCGTTCTGATCGCTCTTGCGCACGGTCGCCGCACCGCCCGAACGCGCTTCCCCCGGCTCGGCCTTGGTGAAACGCGGGGCGTCATCGCAGGCACTCAGGCCCAGGGCCAGCAACAGTGCGGACAAGCGAAGAGGCAGCGAGGGCATCAGACATCCTGCGGACGGGCAAAAATGAAGGCGCAAAGTCTAACAGGGCGGGGGAGTTTGAATAAGAGGAATTATCGTTTGCTTGATATCGCGCAAGCCTTTAAGCGCATGCCAACACTGTGGGAGCGAGCCTGCTCGCGAAAGCGATGCCCGACGCGCTGAAAATGCTGCGCCGGATCAAGCCTTCGCGAGCAGGCTCGCTCCCACAGGGATAGTGGTGTGCCAATAATGAAAAAGGCGACCCGAAGGTCGCCTCTTTTTGACGCGGACGCTGCGATCAGAATTCGTGATCGGCGCTGTCCGGGTTCAGGTCGCTGATGCCCAGTTTGCCCGCAGCGGCTTCGATCGAGCCGGTCTGCTTGACCAGCGCGGCGATGGCGTCGCGAACGACCTGGTTGCCAGCGGTGTTGCCGGCAGCGATCAACTGGTCGTAGTGCTCACCCTTGTTGGCGTGATCGACCATGACCTGGATCTTCGCTTCGGTCGCGGCCAGATCGGCTTTCAGCGCGGTGTCGGCAGCCGGGTCGGCCTTGGCCACCAGCGACGACAGGCTGGCGCCGGTCATCTTGGTGCCGTCAACACGGGTGTACTCGCCCAGGTAAACATTACGAATGCCTTTGGCGTCGTAGAAGTGCGAGTAGTGGGTGTTGTCGCTGAAGCAATCCTGCTCGTCTTCAGGGGAGTTGGCTTCCAGGGAAACCTTCATGCGCTCGCCCGCCAGTTCACCCAGGGACAGGCTGCCCATGCCGAAGAGCATTTTGCGCAGGCCGGTTTCGCCTGGCTCGGCTTCCAGGGTGGCGCGGTAGTTGTCGGCCACGTTCGGCTTCCAGTTGGCGACCATTTCTTCCAGATCGCTGACCAGCAGTTGGGTCACGGCTTTCAGGTAGGCGCGACGACGCTCGTTGTGACCACCGGTGGCGCCGGCGCCTTCCAGGTAGTCCGAGGCCGGACGGTTGCCAGCGCCAGGGCCGGTGCCGTTCAGATCCTGGCCCCAGAGCAGGAATTCGATCGCGTGGTAGCCGGTGGCGACGTTGGCTTCGGAACCGCCCAGCTCGTTGAGGCTGGCGAGTTTTTCCGGGGTGATCTCTTTCACGTCGACTTTGTCTTCGCCGACCTGCACTTCGGTGTTGGCAATGATATTGGCGCTGGCGCCCGGGTTACCCAGTGCGTGCTCGTAGGATTTGTCGACGTAGTCGATCAGGCCTTCGTCCAGCGGCCAGGCGTTAACCTGACCTTCCCAATCGTCAATGATGGTGTTGCCGAAGCGGAACACTTCGCTCTGCAGGTACGGCACGCGCGCGGCAACCCAGGCAGCCTTGGCGGCTTTCAGGGTGTCAGCATTCGGCTTGGCGAGGAACGCGTCGACCGCAGTTTGCAGGGTTTTCGCAGTGGATTCGGCATCGCTGTAAACGGCGAAGACCATGTCGGCATAGTGCGCGACCACGGCCTTGGCGGCAGCATCGTCAACTTTACCGGCAGCAGGAGCCGGTGCAGCGGCAGGGGCTGGAGCAGCGCTGCTGGAAGCCGGAGTCATTTCGGAGGCTTTTTCTTTGTCCTTGCCTTCGCCGCAACCGGCGAGGGAAATAGCGATGGCCAGCAGACTGGCGGTAGCCAGAGGCATACGAATCATGGCGAACATCCTGCTTCGGTAGTTGAATGGACTGGCGCCGGTGGCGCGCAAAACTGCGACATAATGCAAATCTTTCGCATTATGTGTAAAGGCGTGCTTGGAAATATTTCTTATTTGCGCATGAAAATCAAAAGTCGCAGCCTCGTTTCACTCGTCAGCTCCTACAGGGGGAACGCATTTCAAATGTAGATACTCTGTTCACGGTCAAGCTTTTTGGGTGTGTTTATCGCTAAAAAGCTTGGCTGTACTGAAGTCTTCGCCTGCCCGCATGCAGGCCCATAGTCCGGTCAGGTATTTGCGCATGACTGCGACAATAGCCTGCATCTTCCTCTTTCCTCGAGCCACCAAGGCTTCGTAAAACGCTTTAACGTTCGGGTCGCAACGTATGGCGGTCAGCGCAGGCATGTACATCGCTGATCGCAAATAGGCATTGCCGCCCTTACTTATCCGGCCGGGTTTATCAATGCTGGTGCCTGATTGCGTGAGTCGGACATCGAGTCCGGCATGGCGGCTGACCTGCGCTGACTTGAGCGTTACCGGTAAGGTCGTCAGTTCAGCCAGCGCCGCAAATACTGAGATCTCACCCATGCCAGGGGCGGCGATCATGTGGGCGAACTGGGCGCTCAACGTTGGGCAGTTGTCGATCAATGCACGACCCGCTAGTCGGAAACGCTCGATTCGTTTGTCAAAGGCGTTGATGGCTTCTTCTTCGTCTTCAATCAGCATCAGAAGAGTTGTTTGAGTGGCTTTTAGTGCATGCAGCTCGTTTTTGGCGCGGGTGCGATGACCCGTCAAACGATTGATGTGGCGACCGATAGCGCGTAGCTCAAGCTGTATTGAAGTGGGCGGCGTCCACAACCTTGGGCTCATGCGTTCGCCGTACTCAGCTAATAACTGGGCATCGATTGCGTCCGTTTTGCTGTTTTTCAGCATCAGTTTTGCAAAGTTGTGAAAACTCTTCGGATTGATAACCGAGACTGGCAAACCCGCCGCAGCGAGCTCCATGGCCAAGTCCAGATAGTAGATTCCTGTGGCTTCCATCACCACAGACATAGGCTTGAGCTCAAGCAATTTGCCGACAGCAGCTTTGCGCCCCGCCGGTGTCTGGTCGATATTGCACTGACCTGCAAAGCGGCCGCCATTGCGCCAGCCCATCGCTGTAGTGCGAGATCCCACATCCAAGCCGACGTGCATGTTCATGCTTTCAACTCCAAGAGAACTGAGTTAAAAATGCTTCCTGGTTCCCCTGACCTCGAACTTCATGCCACTGCAACCTTGTAATGCGAAGTCCGACTCGTCGGCTTCTCGATACTCTTCGTGGTGGGCAATGAGGCGGGGGGACCTCTCTACATACAAGGTCAGGAGCAAGTCCTGCCTTAAGGAGCGATCGGTCTCCCCCAGAAACACATCTTCGTATGTCGCACCAGCGAGCTTAGATCTCATTCATGCTGGTGTGTGGGGAACATACAAGGAGCTGCCGAAGGCTGCGATCTTATAAAATAGCCGCGTTGCTGCGTTGCGCCTGCTTGAGGTAAATACCCAGCTCCCGCGCCGGCAGCGGTTTGCTGTAGTGGTAGCCCTGACCTTCGTGGCAACCCTCGGAAATGATGTAGGTTTCCTGCTCGGCGGTTTCCACGCCTTCGGCAATCACCTGCATGCCGAGGCTCTTGCCCAGTTGAATGATCGCCCGAACGATGGTCGCGTCATCGTCGTCATCGAGCAGGTCCTGCACGAAGCTTTTGTCGATCTTGATCTTGTCCAGCGGCAGGCTTTTCAGATAGCTGAGGGACGAGTAGCCGGTGCCGAAGTCGTCGATCGCGATCAGCGCGCCGGAGCGGCGCAGGCTGAGCAGATGCTGGGCGGCGGTGGTGATGTCTTCCATCAGGCCGGTTTCGGTGACTTCCAGTTCCAGACTGCGCGGCGGCAAGCGGTACATCTGCAACAGGTTGTTGACCACCCGTGGCAGCTCGGCGTGGTGCAGTTGCACGGTGGACAGATTGACCGCCATGCGCAAATCGACAAAACCTTGATCGTGCCATTCGCGCAATTGCTTGCAGGCCTGATCGAGCACCCACTCGCCGATGGCGATGATCGTGCCGTTCTGTTCGGCCAGCGGAATGAACAGGTCCGGCGGCACCAGCCCGTGTTCCGGATGTTGCCAGCGAATCAGCGCTTCGACGCCAACCACGCGGTGATCGCGATAACTGATCTGCGGCTGATAGACGAGGTAGAACTGGTCGCGGATCAGCGCATCGCGCAAATCCTTTTCCAGCTCGCGACGACGGCGCATCTCGCTGTCGACGCTGGCGATATAGAACTGATAGCGATTGCGCGAGCGGGTCTTGGCCAGGGTCATGGTCTGCTCGGCTTTCTGCAACAGCTTCTCGGTGCTGTCGCCGTCCTCGGGGAACAGGGTGATGCCGATGGTCGCGCGCAGGCGGATTTCCTGATCGTCGAGGGCGAAGGGCGCCTCGAGGTCATCGAGAATGCTCTGCGCCAGTTCCGCTGCTTCGTAAGGCTGTTCAATGTCGGCCTGCACCAGCGCGAACTGATCGCCGCCCAAGCGAGCGAGGGCGCCCAGGCGACCGCTGTGGGCACGTAGACGATCGGCCAGGGCCAGCAGCAATTGGTCGCCGGTCTGGTAGCTGAATTGCTCGTTGATGCCCTTGAAGTCATCCAGGCCGACGCACAACACCGCGACGCGGCGCTGCAATTTTCCGGCATCGACGAGAATCTTGTCCAGTTGCTGCTGCAATTGCTGGCGGTTCGGCAGGCCGGTGAGGAAGTCGTACTGGGCCATGCGCAGCAGGCTGTTTTCCGCTTCGTGGCGCAGGTGGGTGTTGCGTTCGATGGACTCGAGCAACTGGTTGGCGGTGTTGATCCACAGGCCCAGCTCGTTTTTTTCGTGGCCCTTGATCTGCGGAATCTTGTGCTCGCTGGGACGATCGGGGTTGATCTCGGTGAGGTGCTCGATGATTCGCGACAGCGGTTTGGTCAGCAGCCAGTGATAGACCAGATACAGCACCAGCCCCAATGCCAGTGCGCGCAACACCCCGGAAATGAAAATGATCACTGAGCTGACGATAAACCCTTCGCCATAGGTGGCGGTGTCGAGGGTGATGCTCAGGTCGCCGTAGTATTCGCTGTAGGGGCCGCGGCCGACCAGTTGCGTGGTGAAGGTGCGTTCCTGGCCGAGGATCAGGTCGGTCAGCCAACGGCTATTGGAATGCTGCAGTTCGCGGGATTTCTGCGCGAGCATGGCTTCGTTGGGGTGGCCGATGGAGGCCTGACGCACGGCGTCGTCCTGGAACAGCCCTTCGATCACCTGCATGCCCATTTCCCGGTCCAAGCTGTACACGGCCTGGGTCGATGGATCGCGGAACATGTCGAGGATGCGCTCGGCGTCGCCGGCAACCGCCTGACGGGTCTTGTAGGCATCGAAGACAATCTGCGCGCAGCTCAAGACTACGCCTACGATCAATGCCGACAGGAGCACGACCCGGAGCAACTTCACCGACAAGCTGTTCTTGAGTTCCAGCTTCAAAGGGTTATTCCTTGTTCCGTGCGGGTAGCGTCAAGTTGCCATGAGTATTGGCAATCCCGGGTTGGCAGTCAAAGGGACAATCGGGCACGGGAAAAGTCGCCGTGATCCTGGCCGCAATGTCGTCATTTGAGTAATAGCTCTGAATTAACTGTGTCGGTTGCAATTGCCTTCAACTTGAGCACTGGGCCAAAGATTTTTTCCTGTCTGTGATGGTAGACGGCTGGGGGCTGGCGGCAAACGGCGCGAAGCTGCTTTTACCGTGCGAGAAACGCCATGCGCCGGGCATAAAAAAACCCGGCCGAAGCCGGGTTTTTCATCTGGCGCGCAGCTTAAGCGGTGAAGGTTTTGCCTTCGAACTGCTCGGCCACGAACTTCCAGTTGACCAGGTTCCAGAACGCTTCAACGTACTTCGGACGCAGGTTGCGGTAGTCGATGTAGTAAGCGTGTTCCCAGACGTCGCAGGTCAGCAGCGGGGTGTCGCCGCTGGTCAGCGGGTTGCCGGCGCCGATGGTGCTGGCCAGGGCCAGGGAACCGTCAGCCTTTTTCACCAGCCAGCCCCAGCCGGAACCGAAGGTGCCGATCGAGGTTTTGCTGAATTCTTCCTTGAACTTGTCGAACGAACCGAACGCTGCGTTGATGGCATCTGCCAGTGCGCCGGTTGGTTGACCGCCGGCGTTTGGCGCCAGGCAGTTCCAGTAGAAGGTGTGGTTCCAGACCTGAGCGGCGTTGTTGAAGATGCCGCCCGAAGAAGTCTTGACGATTTCTTCCAGGGTCTTGCCTTCAAACTCGGTGCCTGGCACCAGGTTGTTCAGGTTCACGACATAGGTGTTGTGGTGCTTGTCGTGGTGGAACTCCAGGGTTTCCTTGGAGATGTGCGGCTGCAGGGCATCGTGTGCGTAAGGCAGCGGCGGCAATTCGAAAGCCATGATGATTCTCCTAATCAGGTCTGTTGCGGTGAGCGCAAGGCCGATCACGGGCGGCCGGAAATGCACCGGCGAGTTTTTACTCTTTGCGGCGCAGGGTTCGGATCATAGCACCGGGGTCGCGCCTTAACCACGCAACAACTGTGTGGGATAGAGGTTCCAGAGCCTTTGCGAATAAATCATCCGGCGATGATCAACTGCGCGGCGACGGCGAACATCATCAACGCCACCACCAGATCGAGAATGCGCCACGTGCTCGGGCGGGCCAGCCACGGTGCCAGCCACGCCGCGCCGAGGGCCAGGGTGAAAAACCACAACAGCGAGGCACTCGCCGCGCCGACCACATAAGCGCCCGGCACCGATTGCTGCGCGCCCAGCGAGCCGATCAGCAAAACCGTATCGAGATAAACGTGGGGGTTGAGCAAGGTCACCGCCAGCGCGCTGAGCATCACTGCGCGCAGCGAACGCACGCTCTGGTTCTCGCCTTGCTCAAGGCTCTGTTTCGAGCAGGCCCGGCGCAGTGCCTGGCTGCCGTACCAGATCAGAAACGTCGCACCGCCCCAACGGGCGATCGCCAGCAGGGTCGGGTTCTGCGCGAGGATCGTCGCCAGGCCGAACACCCCGGCCGCGACCAGAATTGCGTCACACACCACGCACAATGCCGCCACCGGCAAATGGTGTTCACGGCGCAGGCTTTGCGCCAAGACAAAAGCGTTCTGCGTGCCGATCGCCATGATCAGGCCGAACGCCACCAACAGGCCGTTTACGTAGCTTTGCCACATGGGAGAGATCCTTGAAAGAGAGTGCTTGCTGGCTATTCTCCGGTGTGACGCTGTATAAGAAAAACCAATAGTGCTGATCGCCCATTAGGAAAACTGATGTTCGACTATAAATTGCTTTCCGCGCTCGCCGCTGTGGTCGAGCAGGCCGGATTCGATCGCGCCGCACAGGTGCTCGGCCTGTCGCAGTCGGCGATCTCCCAGCGCATCAAATTGCTTGAAGCGCGGGTCGGCCAGCCAGTGCTGGTGCGCGAAACACCGCCATCGCCGACCGAGATCGGCCGACGCTTGCTCAACCATGTGCAGCAGGTGCGTCTGCTGGAGCGCGACTTGCAATCAGTGGTGCCGGCGCTGGACGAAGAAGGCCTGCCCGATCGCCTGCGCATCGCCCTCAACGCCGACAGCCTCGCCACTTGGTGGGCCGAGGCCGTCGGCGATTTCTGCGCCGAGCAGCATTTGTTGCTCGACCTGATCGTCGAAGACCAGACCGTTGGCCTCAAGCGCATGCGTGCCGGTGAAGTGGCCGCATGCCTGTGTGCCAGCGAGCGGCCGGTGGCCGGCGCACGCAGCGTATTGCTCGGCGCCATGCGTTATCGGGCGCTGGCCAGTCCAGCCTTCCTCGCTCGGCATTTTCCCGAAGGCGTGCGCGCCGAACAGCTGCCGCGCACCCCGGCGCTGGTGTTCGGTCCGGACGATTTCCTTCAGCATCGCTATCTGGCGCTGTTGGGCGTCGACGGCGCGTTTGAACATCACTTATGTCCGTCCTCCGAAGGCTTTATCCGCCTGACCGAAGCCGGTCTGGGTTGGGGCCTGGTGCCGGAACTGCAGGTGCGCGAGCAATTGCAACGCGGGGTGCTGCGCGAATTGCTGCCAGATAAACCGATCGACGTGCCGCTGTACTGGCATCATTGGCGCAATGGCGGCCAGTTGCTCAATCTACTGACCGAACAACTGCTGCGCTCCTCAAAGCAATGGCTAGTGGCTTGAACGCAGCATCAAGCGTCAAGCTGCAAGCGGCAAGAACACGCACCGTTTCAACTTGCAGCTGAAAGCTCGAAGCTTGCAGCTGCTTCCCTGGAGTTTTTGATGAAGATTTTGGTTACCGGCGCCAGCGGCTTTATTGGCGGGCGCTTTGCGCGTTTCGCCCTGGAGCAGGGCCTTGAAGTGCGGGTCAACGGTCGCCGGGCCGAGAGCGTCGAACATCTGGTGCGCCGGGGCGCGGAGTTCGTGCCGGGCGATCTGAGCGACGCCGATCTGGTGAGGGATCTGTGCAGCGATGTCGAGGCCGTGGTGCATTGCGCCGGTGCTGTCGGTGTGTGGGGGCGTTATCAGGACTTTCATCAGGGCAACGTCGAAGTCACCGAAAACGTCGTCGAAGCCTGCCTCAAGCAGCGGGTGCGGCGGCTGGTGCATCTGTCGTCGCCATCGATCTATTTCGATGGCCGCGACCATGTAGGCCTGACCGAAGAGCAAGTGCCCAAACGCTTCAAGCATCCCTACGCCGCGACCAAGTATCTGGCCGAGCAGAAAGTCTTCGGTGCCCAGGAATTCGGTCTGGAAACCATCGCCCTGCGCCCGCGTTTCGTGACCGGTGCCGGCGACATGAGCATCTTCCCGCGCCTGCTGAAGATGCAACGCAAGGGCCGGCTGGCGATCATCGGCAATGGCTTGAACAAGGTCGATTTCACCAGCGTGCAGAACCTCAACGAAGCCATGCTCAGCAGCCTGTTGGCGCAAGGTTCTGCGCTCGGCAAGGCTTACAACATCAGCAACGGTACGCCGGTGCCGCTGTGGGACGTGGTCAATTACGTGATGCGGCGGATGGACGTCGATCAGGTGCGCAAATATCGCTCCTACGGTCTCGCGTACAGCGTCGCGGCGCTCAACGAAGGCGCGTGCATGCTCTGGCCGGGACGCCCGGAGCCGACCCTGTCGCGCCTGGGCATGCAGGTCATGAAAAAAAATTTCACCCTCGACATCAGCCGCGCCCGGCATTATCTCGACTACGATCCGAAAGTCAGCCTCTGGGCTGCCCTCGATGAGTTCTGTGCGTGGTGGAAAGCCCAGGACATCCGTTGAAACGATTCGGCCGGGCGGCAATGAACCGCCTTGCGGGTTGAGGGTCAATGCCTGCGGCTGCGGCGGTTATACTTCGCAGCATTTAGCCATCACCGCGTTTGCCAAAGGTTGCCTCAATGTCTATGCGAAACGATGCCCACGACGACGATTTCGATAACGTGCCAAGCCTGCGCGCTGACCCGTTCGACGACGATGACATCGCGCCCGGCCCCCGCACTTCCGTGCATTCGCGCACGGCGCCAGTGATCAAGGTCAGGGCCGCCAGCACCGGGCCGCTGTGGGCGCTGGTCGGTGCGTTGTTTTTCGCCTTCATCGGTCTGGCCTGGTGGAGCTTCCAGCAGATCTCGCTGATGGAACAGCAACTGGTCGCCACCCAGGAAAGCTTCGCCCGCATCAGCGAAGAAGCGGCGGGGCGCCTGCAGGATATTTCCGGCAAGGTCGTCGCCAGCCAGAGCAACGTCAACAGTGACAGCGAAGCGCTGAAGCTGCAGATCAAACAACTCGAAGGCAAGCTGCTCGACCAGAGCAAGCAGCAGCAAGGCGTGGCCGGGCAGGCCAGTGAGCTGGACAAGCGGCTGGCGCAAATGACCGCGCAGACCACCGAACAGCAGAACGCCAATACGCAGTTGCAGGTTCAGGTCAAAGCCTTGAGCGCCGAGCTGGCGACCATCAAAAGCACCCCGGCCGATACCAGCAAGGTCGATGCGCAGTTGAAAGCCTTCGACGCCCAGTTCAAAAGCCTCGGTGCCGATATCGCCGCGCTGAAGAAACAGGGCAACCCGAGCGCGGCGATCGATCGTCTGGAGCAGGACATCGTCGTGCTGAAAAGTCAGCAGGACAATCGCCCGGCAGCGCCGCAGGGTGGCGGCAATACCGCCGAGTTCGATGCGTTCCGCGCGCAGATGACCCGCAACCTCAACACTTTGCAGGCGCAGATCCAGAATCTCCAGCAGCAGATCAATTCCCGCCCGTAGCGACTGATCTGTTGCCCGGAGGGCTTTGTCCCCTCACCACAGGGGCCTGTAATCCCCTGCATCATTCTGAATACTCGTACATCAGCCCAAGCCGTCTACGCTCTTGAGACACCAAAAAGAACGAGGGATGCGCTATGGGGTTTTTGCATAAAGTGGCCTGGCTCGGCCTGATTCTGCTGGCCGGTTTCGGCCAGGCCAGCGCCGCCACCGCCGCCAAGGATGACAGTCAGGCGGCCATCGCCCTGCTGGAAAAAGCCTTGGCCTACTACCACGACAATGGCGACAAGGCCTTCGCCGCCTTCAGCCGCCAGGGTGAGTTCGTCGACAAGGATCGCTACGTGTTCGTCCTCGACACCAAAGGCGTCATGCTTGCCAGTGGCGGGCCGTCATCGGCGCTGATCGGCCGTGATGTCAGCGAAGTCCTCGGACCGGATCTGCAGAAGGCGTTCAAGGATGCGCTGAAAGTGCCGGAAGGCAATGGCATCCAGCAGGCCGAATACCGCTGGCAGAACTGGGCCGACGGCAAGGTCGAGCGCAAGCATGTGTTTTATCAGCGCGTCGGGCAGCGGATTCTCGCGGTGGGTTACTACTTGCCACGGGCTTCGGCTGAGCAGGCCAAGGCCTTGCTGGACAAAGCCGCGACGGATCTGGGCAAGGACGAGAAGGGCACGCTGGTGGCGATCAACTCGCTCAAGGGCGGATACCTGCAGGATGACCTGTATGTCTTCGTGGTCGATCTGAACAACCAGCGTTATGTCGCCCACGGCACCAATCTGCGCTTGATCAACACTGATTTTGGCAAGGTCAAGGACCCGGAAGGCAAACCGGTGGGCGAGCCGATTCTGGCGCTGATCGGCAAGCAGGATGAAGGCGAATACGAATACCGCTGGAAAAACCCGGTGACCGGCAAGATCGAGGACAAGCATGCGTACCTGAAAAAGGTCGGGCATTTCCTCGTCGCGGTGGGTTATTACAGCCCTTGAGCGAACACCGTTCCCTTGTGGGAGCGAGCCTGCTCGCGAAGCGGTGTGTCATTCAGCTATGTGTCGGCTGACACCGCGCATTCGCGAGCAGGCTCGCTCCCACAGTGGTATTTGTTGCGGCAATTATTTCGCGCCGTGCTCCCGTCCGCGCAGCAGGTTGTTCGGCATGGCAATCGCCGCTGCCAGCCCCAGCAACGACACTGCCGTGCTGACCCAGAGCAAGTGGCGGAAGGTCACCAGCAGCTCCGCGCGCAAAGCGTTCTGCGCTTCACCGGGTGCGGCGTTCAGGCCATCGAGCAGGACGTTGCCCGAATGCCCTTCGCTGATCAGCGAACTGTTCGCCAGGTGGGCGAAACTGGAATCGTGCAGCAACGCCAGCAGCAGCGCCGACATCAACGCCACGCCCACCGCGCCGCCCAGTGAGCGGAACAGGTTGGTGGTGCTGGTGGCGACGCCGATGTCGCGTTGTTCCACCGAGTTTTGCGTGCCGACCAGCGAGGTCGGGAACTGCATGCCGCCGGCGATGCCGCTGAGCAGCATGAACAGACCGCTGAGCAGCGTTGCTTGTGGCGGACTGAAGGCCATGCCGAGAATCGAGATCGGCATGAGGATCGCCCCGGTGAGAATCTGCGGTTTGTAGCGTCCGGTAATCGAGGTGCGGCGGCCGGCGAAATAGGCACCGATCGGCAAGCCCATCGCCAATGGCAGCAAGTGCAGCGCTGCGCTGTCGGCGCCAGCGCCGGTGACGCTTTGGAAACGCAATGGCATCAGCACGATCAGCGAGATGGCCTGGAAACTGGTGAAGAAGATCGTGCACCAGCACAGCAGCGCGCTGCGATTGGTGAACAAGTGCATCGGCAGCAATGGCTCACGTGCACGGCGTTCATGCCAGACGAACAGCGCCAGCACCACCACGGCGCAGGCGAACAGGCCGAGCACTTCGCCGCTGCGCCATGAATGACCCTGGCCGACTTCGGTGATGCCGAGCAGCAACGCCGTGAGACCAATGATCATCAGCACCGTGCCGAGGTAATCGATCACCGGTTTGCGCTGCGGAATCGGCAAGCCGCGCAGGTTGCGCCGTGCCACCCACCACGCGCCAAGCCCCAGCGGCAGGTTGATCAGAAACACCCAGCGCCACGACAGGTATTCGGTCATGTAGCCGCCGAGCACCGGGCCGGCGACGCTGGCCACGGCGTACATGCTGCTGAAGTAACCCTGATAGCGCCCGCGTTCACGTGGCGGGACGATGTCGCCGATGATCGCCTGACTCACCGAGATCATGCCGCCGGCGCCGATGCCCTGAAGGATCCGCGCCAGCACCAGTTGCTCCATGCTCTGCGCCATGCCGCAGAACAGCGAGGCGAGGGTGAACAGGCCCATGCCGAACAACATCAGTTTGCGCCGCCCGTACAGGTCGCCGAGTTTGCCGTAGATCGGCACCGCCACGGTCATCGCCACCATGTAACCGGAAATCACCCAGGCCAGCAGGCTGACGTCCTTGAATTGCGCGGAGATCGCCGGCATCGATACGGCGACGATGGTCTGGTCCAGCGCACCGAGGAAGATCGCCATCATCAAGGCGACCAGCACGCTGCGAATGGCCGGTTTGGGCGTTTCAGGTTGATTGAGAGTGGTCACGGGCGAGCCTGCGGGCATTGATGGACCCGCGCGGCCATCGCGCGCGGGTGGATGCTCGCAGTGTAAGTCGGTAGGAAGCTATTCGATAGCCTCGTACGGAAGCCCGACGTAATTTTCTGCAATGGTTTTTTGCCCGGCTTGCGAGCTGACAAAATAGTCCAGTTCCGAAGCGCAGATGCGCTGGCTGAACTCATCGTGATCGTCGAAGCGATGCAGCATCGAAGTCATCCACCAGGAAAACCGTTCGGCTTTCCACACCCGGCGCAGGCAGATTTCCGAGTATTTTTCCAGCAGATCAGTGCGGCCTTCGCGATAGACCTTCAGCAGAATATTGAACAACGTGCTGACATCGCTGGCCGCCAGGTTCAAGCCCTTGGCGCCAGTGGGCGGGACGATGTGGGCGGCGTCGCCGACCAGGAACATCCGGCCGTATTGCATCGGTTCGACGACAAAACTGCGCAGCGGCGCGATGCTTTTTTCGATCGAAGGACCGGTCACCAGTTTTTCCGCGAGGGCATCCGGCAGGCGTTTTTTCAGCTCATCCCAGAAACGCTGATCGCTCCAGTCATCGACGTTTTCATCTGCCGGGACTTGCAGGTAATAGCGGGTGCGGGTGGCCGAACGCATGCTGCACAAAGCGAAGCCACGCTCGTGGCGGGCATAGACCAATTCGTCGTGGACCGGCGGCGTGTCGGCGAGAATGCCCAGCCAGCCGAACGGGTAGACCCGCTCGAAGATCTTCAGGCAATCGGCCGGAATCGACTGCCGCGCGACGCCATGGAAACCATCGCAACCGGCGATGTAATCGCAATCGACGCGCCAGCTTTCACCGTCCTTTTCAAAGGTGACGAAAGCTTCGTCGCTTTTCATGCCGTGGGGAACGACATTGCTTGCCTGATAAATTGTCGGCGCCCCCGCATCCCGACGAGCGGCCATCAGGTCGCGGGTGACCTCGGTCTGACCGTAGACCACTACTGTTTTACCGCCGGTCAGAGCGTGCAGATCGATGTGCACCTGACGCCCGTCCAGCGCCAGATCGAAGCCGCCATGAACCAGGCCTTCGGCATCCATTCGCTGACCGACGCCGGCCTCACGCAGCAGCTCTACCATGCCTTGTTCAAGCACACCGGCACGGATGCGCCCAAGAATGTAATCAGGCGTCTGGCGTTCGAGGATCAGGGTTTCGATGCCAGCGTTGTGCAACAGCTGGCCGAGGAGCAGTCCGGAAGGACCGGCGCCGATAATGGCGACTTGGGTTTTCAGGGTTTTCATTGTTTTTATGACTCGCAAGCTTCACGCAGCAACAGCCGGTGAATGATTTTATGGATCGAGTGCTTGCATTTTTCCCTTGCGGGTCTGTCAATTGAAGGTGAAAACTGAGCCGATACCTGTACATTCTGCCAATCGGTGCGATTATCGCCCAAAAACCAGAGGCCTGGATTGAAGTATGAACAAGCCTGCCCTGCCTTCTATTCCGGTGTTCAAGCTCTACGGTGAAAGCCTGGACTGGCCGACCCCGGACTTGCTGCACTGTGAAACCATTTCCTCGCGCAGTCGTGAACATCAATGGGAAATCAAACCTCACCGCCACGCGGATCTGTGCCAGCTGCTGTTCGTTTTCAAAGGTCAGGCAGAGCTTGAAATCGAAGGCCAGCGCACGCAGCTTGAGACGCCAGCGATTCAGGTGCTGCCACCGTTATCGGTGCACGGGTTTCGTTTTTCCGAGGATGTTGAAGGCTTCATCGTCACCTTGGCCACGCCGCTGATCAATCATTTGCAGGCGCAATTGGGCGATTCGGTACACGCGTTGGCTCGGGCGGAGAACTACCCGGCCGGCAAGGATGGCGATTATCTCAACAGCCTGTTTTCAGCCTTGCAGGCCGAGTACAACGGTCATCAACCGGCGCGGGAAATGCTCATGCATTCGCTGGTCAGCGTGATCATGGTCTGGGTCAGCCGCCAGGCGATCGTCCGCCACAAGGCCAGCCAACGGCCGCAACGCCAGCGCGAATACCTCAACGGTTTCATTCAGTTGGTGGAAGAGACTTACCGCCAGCACGTCAAGGTCGAAGACCTCGCCCATCGCCTGGGCATCTCCGTGTCGCATCTCAACGGCACCTGCCGTGAACTGGCCGGGCAACCGGCGTTGCAGATCATGCACGAGCGTCAGTTGCTGGAAGCCAAGCGCCTGCTGACCTACACCAGCATGACGATTTACGAGATGTCGGAGTTGCTTGGTTTTTCCGATCCAACCAACTTCACGCGCCTGTTCCGTCGCCGGGTGGGGATTTCGCCAAAGGCATTCCGCGACCGCTTGAAGGCCGAGCAACAATCCTGATGCGCTGATGCGCTGATGAGCCCTGTGGGAGCGAGCCTGCTCGCGAATACGCTCTTTCATTCAGCAACTAGGCTGGCTGACACAGCGCATTCGCGAGCAGGCTCGCTCCCACAGCAGTTGCAGTCCAGCGCAGGTCTATCAGCGCAATGCGTTCAGCGTGGCATTGTGCGGAATACACCGCTCATAGTTGCAGCTCGCATACTCACGCGGCAGCTGGCGCAACTGCTCGACCCGCCAGGCAGCGGTGCCGTACAGCGCTAGCGTGGCGGCGCAGGTGATGAAGATGGCGGCGTATCTTTTTGTTTTGATGTTCATGGTGTTCGACCTCTGAACGTCTACCTTGCGGTATTACTTTGAGCATAGGTCAGCGGCGCGTACTTGCCAGCGAGTGCGCTTGAGGATTTAGCCGGCCATTCAGCGAATTGATGCCTATGTGGGAGCGAGCCTGCTCGCGAAGGCGGTGGTCCAAGCGACATCAATGTTGAATGTACTGGCCTCTTCGCGAGCAGGCTCGCTCCCACAAGGGATCGGGTTTACAGGCCGGCATCCCAGGCCGGGGCCTCGGGAAAGCGCTGCACAAGAAAGTCGAGCATGCTGCGCAATGCCGCCGGCATGTGTTTGCGTGAGGCGTACACCGCGTAGATATTCATCTGGCGCGGTTCGACATGTGGCAGCAAGCGCAGCAGTTCGCCGCTGTGAATATGCACGCCAGCCTGGTAGGTCGGCAGCATCGCCACGCCCGCGCCGGCCAGGGTTGCGCGCAGGAGGGTGCTGGCCTCGTTGGCGCTGATATTGCCCTGCACCGGCACCGAAACCGGTTCGCCATCCTCCTCGAAATGCCACAGGCTCTTGCCGAAATAGGAATGGGTCAGGCAGTTGTGTCGGCTCAGTTCCTCCACCCGCAACGGCGCCGGATGCTCAAGCAGATACGCCGGTGCTGCGCAGACCACCGAGCGGCACACGGTCAGGCGCCGGGCGATCAGATTCGGATCAAGATCATTGCTGGTGCGAATCGCCAGATCGATGCGTTCATCGACCAGATTCACCGTGCGGTCGAGCATTTGCAGATCGATGCTCACGCCGGGGTAAAGCTTGACGTATGCCGCCATCGCATCGGCCAGTTGCGCTTGGCCAAACGAGGTGCTGACGCTGATCCGCAGCAATCCGCGCGGCGCGTCATGGGGTTCACTGACGGCGGCCTGCATGTCGTGCGACAGGTCGATCATCTGCCGGCAGCGCGGGAGGATTTCGCTGCCGGCGGCGGTCAGGCTCAATTTGCGCGTGGTGCGGTGCATCAGCCGCGCGCCGACCCAGTCTTCCAGCTCCGCCAGATAGCGCGACACCACCGGCCGCGACAGATCGAGGTGGTCGGCCGCCGCCGACTGGCTGCCCAGGTCCACGACCGTGACGAATACCCGCATTGCTTGAAGCCGATCCATGATTTGCCCGCTTTCAGAAACAAACTATGTCCAAGCATCGCATTTTTTGTACTGAGTCTGGCAACTAAGCTCTGTTGCATCGCCAGACTGGCATTCGCAATCCGGAGCAACACATGATCGGCTTCACCCCCTTCAAACGCGTTCTGCTCGCCGCAGCATTTTTCGGCTTTGCCGCCCATGCATCCGCCGCCGAGCTGAGCCTCGATGTCTACAACCCGGGCACCCAGGCGATTTTCCCGGTCAGCTCGGTGCTGGTCAGCGGTGAGAAAGAAGCGATTCTGGTCGACGCGCAATTCGGCAAATCCCAGGCTGAGCAGGTCGTGGAAAAGATCCGCGCCAGCGGCAAGCAATTGACCACCATCTACATCAGCCATGGTGACCCGGATTACTACTTTGGCCTCGACACCCTGACCAAGGCATTCCCGCAGGCGAAAGTGCTGGCTTCGCAGCCGACTGTCGATCACATCAAGCACACCGTCGACGGCAAACTGGCCTACTGGGGGCCGAAAATGGGCGCCGACGTGCCGGCGAAAACCATCGTCCCGGACGTGCTCAAGGGCGACAGCCTGACCCTCGAAGGCAAGCAATTGCAGGTGATCGGCCTCGACGGCAAGCAACCGGATCGCAGCTTCGTATGGATCCCGTCGCTCAAAGCAGTGGTCGGTGGCGTAGTGGTCGCCGAGAACATTCATGTGTGGATGGCCGACACCCAGACCGCGCAATCCCACGCCGACTGGCTGCACACCCTGCACACCATCGAAAGCCTGAAACCGCAAACCGTGGTGCCCGGTCATTACCTGGGGGACAGCAGCCGCTCGCTGGCCAGCGTGAAATTCACCGCTGATTACATCAAGGCCTTCGATGCCGAAACCGCCAAGGCCAAAGACTCTGCTGCACTGATCGCTGCGATGAAAAAACGCTACCCGCAACTCGGCGAGGAAAGCTCGCTGGAACTCAGCGCAAAAGTCGCCAAGGGCGAGATGCAGTGGTAAGCCGAACCTGAACACGCAGCATTTTCAAGCCAACTGGAGAATGTCATGAGCAAGATCGCAATCATTGGCGCCACCGGCCGTGCCGGTAGCCAATTGCTGGAAGAAGCCCTGCGTCGCGGCCACAGCGTCACCGCCATTGCCCGCGATACTTCGAAGATCGGCAGCCGTGCCGGTGTCGTCAGCAAGAGCCTCGACGTGCTGGATTCGGCGGCGCTGCAAGCGGCGGTGGCCGGTCACGACGCAGTGATCAGCGCAGCGCATTTCGCCTCCGTCCCGGCCTCGGCGATTGTCGGACCGGTAAAACAGGCGGGCGTGAAGCGCTTGCTGGTGGTCGGCGGCGCCGGTTCGCTGTTGCTGCTGGATGACACGCGAGTGATCGACAGTGCCGGTTTCCCGGCCGAATACAAAGCCGAGGCGAGCGCAGGTGCTGATTTTCTTGATGCGTTGCGTCACGAGCAGGAACTGGACTGGACCTTTTTGTCGCCGTCGGCGGAGTTCGTCGAGGGTGAGCGCAGTGGCACATTCCGCGTCGGCAAGGATCATCTGTTGGTCAGTGCCGAAGGACGCAGCTGGATCACATTTGCCGATTACGCGATTGCGCTGATTGACGAAGTGCAAACGCCGAAGCATTCGCGGCAGCGTTATACCGTCGGGTATTGAGTCAAGCCTTTTCCCCTCACCCCAGCCCTCTCCCGGGGGAGAGGGAGCCGACCGAGTTGTCTTGGGTCACGCATTGACCTGAACGACCGTGTCGATTATGGATTCGGCGTGGCTGTGTCAGGTCGATGAATTTCTTGAGTATCCCCAATCAGTTCCCTCTCCCTGGGGAGAGGGAGCCGACCGAGTTGTCTTGGGTCACGCATTGACCTGAACGGCGGTGTCGATTATGGATTCGGCGTGGCTGTGTCAGGTCGATGAATTTCTTGAGTATCCCCAATCAGTTCCCTCTCCCTGGGGAGAGGGAGCCGACCGAGTTGTCTTGCGTCACACATTGACCTGAACGGCCGTGTCGATTATGGATTCGGCGTGGCTGTGTCAGGTCGATGAATTTCTTGAGTATCCCCAATCAGTTCCCTCTCCCTGGGGAGAGGGCTAGGGTGAGGGGAGAGGCTTCAGCGCAAATGAGCCTGCTCAACCAGCCAGAGCATCAGCTCCTCAAGTTGCGGCGAGGGTTCGGCTCCAGCAGGCACCACCACGTAATACGCCAGCCCCGTCTTCACCTTCAACGCAAACGGCATCACCAGCCGTCTTGCGTTCAGATCATCACCAATCAGCGACCAGTCCCCGATCGCCACCCCCGTGCCGTGCGAGGCCATCGACATCGCCTGATCCAGCGTTTCGAAATGCTGCCCGCTGCCAAGGTTGCCCAGTCGCAATCCCGCCGCGTCGAGCCACACCGACCAGTCCTGAATGTCGTGGGTCGGGTGCAATAACAGATGCTCCTGCAAATCCTGCGGTGAATTCAGCGCCGGCGAACCTTTGAGCAGTTGCGGTGAGCAGACCGGTGTCAGTTGCTCGTCGAACAGATGCAGTGCGCCTGGCGAATTGTCCGGCGGCGGACCGTAGATCACGGCGGCGTCGAATTGCTCGCGCTGGAAATCCACACCGTGTTGCAGCGACGCCGTCAATTTCACCGGCACGTCCGGACGTTCCTTCTGCCATTGCAGCAGACGCGGCAGCAGCCAGCGCATCACGCAGCTTGGGGCCTTGAGTTGCAAGGTTTGCCGCGTCTGACCGATCTGCTCGGTCGCTTCACTGATCAGCCCGAAAACCTTCTCCACTTGTGGCAGCCATTCGCGGCCTTCGGCCGTCAGCGCCAGACCTCGGGCCAGACGGATGAACAGCGGATAACCGAGCTGTTCTTCCAGCCCGGCGATCTGCCGGCTCACCGCGCCCTGAGTGATGTGCAACTGCTCGGCGGCGCGAGTGAAATTGCAGCATTGCGCGGTGATCCAGAACGTATGCAGAGCGGGCAGGGGTGGCAGGCGTTTCATGGCGATCCGAGGTATGACGTGGGGACATGGCTAGTATGACTTTTAATCGATTGTTGCTGCCAGTTGCGCACCGTTCCAATGGGCACTCCACGGACCCTGTGGGAGCGAGCCTGCTCGCGAAGACGGTTCAAGGTCCGACACGGATGTTGGCTGGACCGCTTATTCGCGAGCAGGCTCGCTCCCACAGGGAGTGTTCAGTGAATGAAAGGGCAATCAACATGGCAACGTGCGGCGAAGTACTGGTCAGGCTGTTGGAAAATTACGGGGTCGAGCAGGTGTTCGGCATTCCCGGTGTGCACACCGTCGAGCTGTACCGAGGCCTCGCGCGTTCAAGCATCAACCACGTCACGCCTCGCCACGAACAGGGCGCCGGGTTCATGGCTGACGGCTACGCGCGTACCAGCGGTAAACCCGGTGTGTGCTTCATCATCACCGGCCCGGGCATGACCAATATCACCACGGCCATGGGCCAGGCTTACGCCGATTCGATTCCGATGCTGGTGATCTCCAGCGTGCAGTCGCGCAGTCAGTTGGGCGGAGGGCGCGGCAAGTTGCATGAGCTGCCGAACCAGAGCGCACTGGTCGGCGGCGTCGCAGCGTTCTCGCACACGCTGATGTCGGCTGCCGAATTGCCGGCGGTGCTGGCACGTGCGTTTGCCTTGTTTCAGGCCGGACGACCACGACCGGTGCACATCGAAATTCCGTTGGACGTGCTGGTGGAAGAGGCCGATGAATTGCTCGCCAGCCTGCCGGTGAATATCGATCGCGCCGGCGCCGCACCGGCTGCCGTGAGCCGCATGAGCGAAATGCTGGCCAGCGCGCAACGTCCACTGATTCTTGCTGGCGGCGGTGCTATCGACGCGGCGCCGGAGCTGACCCGACTCGCCGAACTGCTCGACGCTCCAGTGGCGCTGACCATCAACGCCAAAGGCATGCTGCCGACCAGCCATCCGTTGTTGATCGGTTCGACGCAAAGCCTGGTCGCCACTCGCGCACTGGTCGCTGAAGCCGACGTGGTGCTGGCGATCGGCACGGAGCTGGCCGAGACCGATTACGACGTGACCTTCGCCGGCGGCTTCGAGATTCCCGGCAAGCTGCTGCGCATCGACATCGATGCCGATCAGACCGTGCGCAACTACCCGCCGCACGTCGCACTGGTCGCTGATTCGCGCAACGCCGCGCAAGCCTTGCTCAGCACGCTGACGCAAAAGCCGCTGGCCGAGCGCCGCAATGATTGGGGCCAGGTTCGCGCCATGCGTCTGCGTAATGAATTGGCGGCGAGCTGGGATGCACCAACGCTTGCGCAGACGCGTTTCCTCGAAACCGTGTTGCACGAATTGCCCGAAGCGGTGTTCGTCGGCGATTCCACGCAACCGGTGTACACCGGCAACCTCACCTTCAATCCCGCGCGTCCGCGTCGCTGGTTCAACGCATCCACCGGTTACGGCACCCTCGGCTATGCGTTGCCGGCGGCGATTGGTGCGTGGCTCGGCGGCCAACTCGACAACGGCGCGCGCCCGCCAGTGGTGTGCCTGATCGGTGACGGCGGCTTGCAATTTACCCTGCCGGAACTGGCCAGCGCCGTTGAAGCACGGGTGCCGGTGATCGTGCTGCTGTGGAATAACCAGGGTTACGAGGAGATCAAAAAGTACATGGTCAACCGCGCCATCGAACCGGTCGGCGTGCACATCTACACCCCGGATTTCGTCGCCGTGGCCAAGGGCCTCGGTTGCGCCGCGCAAGCCATCAGCAGCATCGACGAATTGCGCGCAGCGTTGCGTAAAGCGACGGACCGCCAAGGCCCGACGCTGATTGAAATCGACCAGAACCAGTGGATGCAGGCGGTGGCCCAATGATCAGTTTTCCAACCACACTCGACGGGCTCTACATCAACGGTCAATGGTCGTCAGGCCGCGAGCATCTACGGGTGATCAATCCCGCTACCGAAGCGCTGCTGACCACCGTCAATGGCGGTGACGAACACGCCGTCGACCAGGCGATCAGCGCGGCGACCGAGGCGTTCAAACACTGGTCGACAACCACCGGCGCCGAACGCGCTGCGATCCTGCGCAACATTGCCAACGGCGTGCGCAACGGTCGCGATCACTTGATGAACCTGCAGTCGAGTAATAACGGTAAACCGCAGTTCGAAGCGGCCATCGATGTCGATGACGTGATCGCCACTTTTGACTATTACGCCGAACTCGCCGAAGGCCTCGACGCCGGGCAGGACAGCAACGTGCCGCTGCCCAGCGATGACTTCAGCGCACGCCTGCGTCGTGAGCCATGCGGTGTGGTCGGGCTGATCGTGCCGTGGAATTTCCCCATGGTCACCACCGCTTGGAAGCTCGCCCCGGCGCTCGCCGCCGGTTGCTGCGTGGTGCTGAAACCTTCTGAAGTGACGCCGTTGCCGGAGCTGGAACTGGCCGCGATCATCGCTGCATCCGGTTTGCCCGACGGCGTGTTCAATCTGGTCTGCGGCACTGGTCTGGCGGTGGGCGCGCCGTTGTCGGCGGATCCACGCATCGCCAAGATTTCCTTCACTGGCAGCAATGCGGTTGGCGTGCAGGTAATGCAACGCGCTGCTGAAACCGTGAAGGGTGTGAGCCTGGAGCTGGGTGGCAAATCGTCGTTGCTGGTGCTGGCGGATGCTGATCTGCAGCTGGCGGTGGAACTGGCTTGTGGCGGGGCGTTCTTCAACGCCGGGCAGATGTGCTCGGCCACCAGTCGGGTGCTGGTTGCCGAGGAATTGATGGATGAGTTTCTTCAGCGTCTGCAAAAGCGCGCAGAGGCGATTCGAGTGGCCGATCCGTTCGATCCGGACGTGGAGGTGGGCGCGCTGGTCAATCAGGCGCAGTACCAGCGGGTGCTTGGGCATATTGATCGCGGTTTGAGCGCCGGGGCGAGGTTGGTGTGCGGCGGTAATCGTCCGGCGCATTTGCCGCGCGGTTATTTCCTGCAACCGACGGTGTTCACCGACGTGCCGCTGGACAGCGCGTTATGGCGTGAAGAGATTTTCGGCCCGGTGGTGTGTGTGCGCGGTTTCGCCAGTGAGAACGAGGCGATTGCGCTGGCCAACGACACGCAGTTCGGCCTGGTCGCGAGCGTAGTGACACGCGATGCCACAGCGGCGGATCGTGTGGCCAATGCCTTGCAGGCAGGGCTGGTGTGGATCAATGCACCGCAGGTGATTTTCCCGCAGACGGCTTGGGGCGGTTACAAGCAGAGCAGTGTCGGCCGCGAACTGGGGCCTTGGGGGTTGGCGGCGTTTTTGGAGATCAAGCACGTCGTGCGAGCGGTGTAGAAGCCTGCCCTCACCCCAGCCCTCTCCCGGGGGGAGAGGGAGCTGACCGAGGTGTCTTGCGTTCTCCGTCGACCTGAAAAACCGAGTCGATTATGGATTTGAAGGTCATCAACCCAACGCCGGGTTGGCCTGGCTTGGCTGATTCCGGATTCAGCACCGATATCGCAAGTCGATGAACCTCTCCAATATCCCACAATCGGTTCCCTCTCCCTCTGGGGAGAGGGAGCTGACCGAGGCGTCTTGCGTTCTCCGTCGACCTGAAAAACCGAGTCGATTATGGATTTGAAGGTCATCAACCCAACGCCGGGTTGGCCTGGCTTGGCTGATTCCGGATTCAGCACCGATATCGCAAGTCGCTGAACCTCTCCAATATCCCCCAATCGGTTCCCTCTCCCTCTGGGAGAGGGCTAGGGTGAGGGGCTTCTATGGAGTCACACCGACAGCCGCAACCGCGCCAGATCCCGCAACGGCGGCGCGCCAAACAGGCGGCTGTATTCGCGGCTGAACTGCGACGGACTTTCATAGCCCACCCGATACCCCGCCGCCGAGGCTTCCAGGCCTTCGGTCAACATCAGCCGCCGCGCCTCTTGCAGGCGCAATTGCTTCTGGTACTGCAACGGACTCATCGCGGTCATCGCCTTGAAACGGTGATGCAACGTCGACACGCTGAGGTTCACTTCCCGCGCCAGATCATCGATGCGCAGGGGTTGTTCGAAATTGCCGTTGAGCCATTTGATGGCCTGGCTGATGCGATGGCTCTGACTGTTGGCAATCGCAATCTCATACAGACGATGGCCCTGTGGGCTGCGCAGCAGGCGATAGAGAATCTCCCGGCGAATCAGTGGCGCGAGCATGGCGATGTCTTTCGGCGCGTCGAGCAGCCGCGCCAGCCGCAGCACCGCGTCGAGCATGGCGCTGTCGATTTTTTCCACGTACAGACCGCGTCCGGTCGGCCGCGTCGGTACGCCCATCGGGCCGGCGTCGGCGATCAGCGCGGTGATTTCGGTCGGATCAATGTCGAGGCGCACGGCGAGGATCGGTTCTTCCGGCGAGACATTGACCACGCGCCCGCTGAGCGGCATCGAGACCGACACCACCAGATAATTCAGCGGGTCGTAGTTGAAGAACTCGTCGGCCAGGCGCACCTCTTTGCGCCCCTGCGCCATGATGCACAGCGCCGGCTGCGCGAGCACCGGGGCAAAGTCATGGGACTGGGTGTGGCGCGACATCACCAGCGAACCGATCGCGGTCTGGTAGCTGCCATCGTCGCTGGTGTTGCGGCGGATGATCGCCGCCAGCTCCGCGCGCTGCTTTTCCATGTCGGCGCTGGGTTCGGCTTGAAAACGATCGAATGACGTCATGCACGGCATCCTCGGCAAGTGAGGGGGGAATGCAGCAGAGCATATGTTTGTGCAAGCGGCGGCGGTAGACACATTCTGCCAAATGCTTGCCTGATTCTGCCCGCAGGTGCGCACATGTCTCCCGCCATACGATTCTGTAGGAGCTGCCGAAGGCTGCGATCCGTTGATCTTCAAGGCAAAAGCACAAGATCGCAGCCTTCGGCAGCTCCTACACAAAACGCGTATGACAGACGTGTTGCGCGGGTTTACAGGTTGTTACAGGTCGTCTGCGCAGTCTCGCAGGATTGTGCAACGCGAAGGCAGGAATCGACTAACGGCGCAGCCGCCCCGGCCCTTAATCTTTGCTTCAGTCGCAGCCCGTCCCCCGGCTGTCACGCGATTTCATGGAGGGTTGATCATGTCCAAGCAAATGCCTGTCAGTCATATGGCCTTCGTTCGTGCCCAGGCCGGGCGTTCGGCGGAACTCGGTGTGCGCCTGAGCGCATTGATCGAAGTCTCGCGCGCGGCGCCCGGCTGCCTGAGTTTTTCCTTGCAACAATCGCAGTGCGACGCCGACCTCTGGCTGGTCAGCGGCTACTGGAGCAGTCAGCAAATGATGACGGCGTATTTCAACAGTCCGTCGATGGAAGTCTTCGCCGAGCTGGTCCAGGACCTGGTGGTCAACAGCCTCGACTTCCACACGTTCAGGGACGTTTCCGCCGCGCAGGCCCTCGGTCAATGCGCGGCGCCGATACACAAACTCGCCGGTTGAGGGTTTAATGTCCGGCTTATTTGATTGAGCCAGGATCCGCGACATGGCACGTAAAGAGTTTGAACGCTTCGAAGCAGTCTCCGCAGTCGTCCCCGTCGAGCTGGGCGGCAACAAGGGTTATTACGCGGCGATCGCGGTCAAGGCCCTGGTCGATGGCGGCGCACCACGCTTTCACAAATTGCTCAATGAGCAGGTGTTTCCTGGCGCCATTGCTGCCGATGACGCAGCCATCAACGAACTGGACAAGCTCAAGGGCGTCACCGATGACGCCGAGCTGATCTGGTAATTACTTCTGCGCCCCCGGGCGCCACATCTTGAACAGCGCCTCAGGCCCCAGCTGGAAATAATCCGCCGGCCCGCCGCCGCGCAGAATCGGTTGTGCGGCGGCGGTGTCGTAGATGCCATCCTTCAGCAGCCATTTGGCGATGTGCACCGCGACCACCTCGCCGAGGATCAGCCAACTCGGCACCGTTTCGCCATCGGCGCGTTGCAGCTGGACGATCTGCGTGACCTTGCACTCGAAGGACACTGGACTCTCGGCGACCCGTGGGACCGAAATCACCTTTGACGCCACGGTGGTCAGCCCCGCCAGTTCAAACTCGTTGACCTCGGGCGCGACCATCGCGCAGCTCTGGTTCATCTGCTCGGCCAACGGGCGCGTGGCGAGGTTCCAGACGAACTCACCGGTCTGCTCGATGTTGTTCAGACTGTCTTTGCGCCCGACACTGGAAAAACCAATGATCGGCGGCACGTAGTTGAAGGCGTTGAAGAAACTGTACGGCGCGAGATTGAGTCGGCCTTCGGCATCCTGCGAGGAAATCCAGCCGATGGGGCGCGGGCCGACGATGGCGTTGAACGGATCGTGAGGCAGGCCGTGGCCGTTGGCGGGTTCGTAGAAGTGGATGTCATCGGGCATGGGGAGCGGATTCCTGAGCTGCATTCGGATGCAGCCATAGTGCAAGGACCCAGCGCATATTTCCAGCCAGACGCGAGACCCCGTAGGGTTCGTGGCAGGACACAGATTTTGTGGCCTGCCAGCGATGCGGTGCGATCAGTCAGTGACGATCCGCGAATGCTTCTGGGTATCTTTCATGGTGATGTACACCAGCAGCGACACGGCAATGCACGCCGTGACGTACCAGTAGTAACCGGTTTCCATGCCGATGCTCTTGAACCACAGCGCGATGTATTCGGCAGTGCCGCCGAAGATCGACACGGTCAGTGCGTACGGCAGGCCAACGCCCAGGGCGCGGATTTCGGTCGGGAACAATTCGGCTTTGACCACCGCGTTGATCGAGGTGTAGCCGCTGACAATGATCAGCGCCGCCATGATCAGGAAGAACGCGCCCCACCAGGTCTGGATGGTGTGCAGGGTCATCAGGATCGGCACGGTGAAGATCGTACCGAGCACGCCGAAGGCGATCAGGATCGGGCGACGACCGATCTTGTCCGACAGGCCACCGATGATCGGTTGCAGGCACATGAACAGGAACAGCGTGGCGGCGGAAATGGTGGTCGAGTCGGAGATGCTCATGCCGACCGTGTTCACCAGGTATTTCTGCATGTAGGTGGTGTAGGTGTAGAACGCCAGGGTGCCGCCCATGGTCAGGCCGACCACGGTCAACAGCTCTTTCGGGTGGCGCATCAAGGTGCGCATGGCGCTTTCCTTGGATTTCTCTTTTTTGGTGAACGACTCGGTTTCTTCCATGCCGCGACGCAGGTACAGCGCCACGACCGCACACAGCGCACCGATGGCGAACGGGATACGCCAGCCCCACGCGTAGAGCTGTTCGGTGGTCAGCATGTTTTGCAGCACGATCAATACGCCAAGGGCGATGAGCTGCCCGGAGATCAGGGTCACGTACTGGAAGCTGGAGAAGAAGCCGCGACGTTCCTTGGTCGCCATCTCGGACAGATAAGTCGCCGAGGTGCCGTACTCGCCGCCGACCGACAGGCCTTGCAGCAGGCGGGCAAACACCAGCAGGATCGGCGCGCCGATGCCGATGGTTTCATAATTCGGGCTCAGGGCGATCAGCAGCGAGCCGAAGCACATCAGGTACACCGAGGCCATCAGCGCTTTCTTGCGCCCGACCTTGTCGGCGTACATGCCCATCAGCCAGCCACCGATCGGACGCATCAGGAAGCCCACGGCGAAGATCGCTGCGGTGTTCATCAGTTGCGCAGTGGTGGAACCGGCGGGGAAAAAGGTTTTCGCGAAGTACAGGGAGAAGGCGGCATACACATACCAGTCGTACCACTCGACCATGTTGCCGACAGAGCCGCTGAAGATCGATTTGATCCGGCTGGCGGTGGTTCTCGGTTTGGCCGGCACGGCAGCCGACCCAAGGGGCAGGGCGTTGGAGTTATCCATTGAAGGATCCTTCGTTTAATTGTTTTTGTGGAGCGCGTCGGAACGCAGCCTGCCAGGGCTATAGCAGGAGGTGTGCCAAGGGGTGAGGGGCCGGTTTAGAGGGGGTAGCGGGGAGGAGTGAGCGGATTTGTGCCGACTGATTGGGCTGAGTGAGCGGATTTCCGCTTACCGCGTGAAGATCAAAAGCCCCTCACCCTAGCCCTCTCCCAGAGGGAGAGGGGACTGACCGAGGTGTTCTCGTGGGTTACATCGACCTGCAATATCGAGTCGAATACAGATTCGGGAAAGCATGGAGATCGGCTCCCTCCCCCCTCGCCCCCTTGGGGGAGAGGGCTGGGGTGAGGGGGATGGATTTCAGCTACACCACAAATCTCTGCCTCACTCCGCCAGAAACATCTCCCGACTCAACCCATGCCGCTGCATCTTTTCATTGAACGTGCGGCGCGGCAGTTGCAGTTCTTCGAGCACGGCTTTGACATCACCTTTGTGCCGGGTCAACGCCGCGCGCAGGCATTGCGCTTCGAAGGCTTCCTGCTGCGCCGCCAGTGATTGTCCCGGATCGATTCCGGCGACCGGTTCATCCAGCCCCAATACCTGACGTTCCGCGACGTTGGCCAGTTCGCGCACATTGCCCGGCCAGTCATGGCTGAGCAGGTGACTGAGCTGCGCACCGGTCAACGGCGGAAAGGTCCGGCCCAGACGCTGGGCGGCGTTGTGCGCAAAGGTCTCGAACAGCAACGGAATGTCTTCGCGGCGATCGCGCAGCGGCGGCAAGCGCAGTTCGGCGACGTTCAGGCGATACGCCAGGTCCTCGCGAAAACGCCCGGCGCGGGCTTCGTCGAGCAGGTCCGGTTTGGTCGCCGCGACGATACGCAAATCAACGCGAATGCTCTGGTTCGACCCCAGCCGCTCAAGCTTTTGCTCCTGCAAGACCCGCAGCAATTTCACCTGCTGGGCCAGCGGCATGCTTTCGATCTCATCGAGAAACAGCGTGCCGCCATCGGCATATTCCAGCTTGCCGATGCGTTTGCCCGAGGCGCCGGTAAACGCGCCGCTCTCATGGCCGAACAGTTCGGCCTCGAACAGTTGCTCCGGGATCGCCGCGCAGTTCAGCGCCACGAACGGTTTGCCGGCGCGCGGGCCGAAATCATGCAGGCAACGTGCGACCAGTTCCTTGCCGCTGCCGGTTTCGCCCCGGATCAGCACATTGACCGGCAATGTCGCCAGATCCAGCACTTGCCGACGCAAAGTCTGCAAGCCACGGGACACGCCAAGCAGCGTCGCATCGAGCTTTGCGCGGTTGTCGGCCAGTTCGTGCAGGGCGCGGTTTTCCAGGACCAGGCGGCGTTTGTCCAGCGCCCGGCGCAGGCTGCCGAGCAGGGTTTCCGGGCTGAACGGTTTTTCCAGAAAGTCGTAGGCGCCATCGCGCATGGCTTCGACCGCCATCGGCACATCGCCATGGCCGGTGAGCAGAATCACCGGCAGATCGCTGTCGCGCTTTTGCACTTCGGCGAGCAATTGCAAACCGTCCATGCCGGGCATGCGCACGTCGCTGAGGATCACCCCGGCAAAATGTTCCGGGAGCGCGGCGAGGCATTCTTCGGCACGGCTGAACAATTGCACCTGAAACCCCGACAGGCTCAGCCACTGTTCAACGGCGTCGCGAATGCTGCTTTCGTCGTCGACCACCATCACCGAATTGAGCATCAGATATGTGCCTCCAGATCGATTGGCAGGGTCAGGCTGAACACCGCGCCGTGGTCGCCATTCTCGACGCTCAGGCGTCCGCCGGATTCATGCACGATGGCGAAGGATACTGCCAGCCCCAGGCCCAGACCGTCACCCACCGGTTTGGTGGTAAAGAACGGATCGAACACCTGGCCGAGATGTTCCTCGGCAATGCCGCCGCCGTTGTCGCTGACGCTCAGCCGCCACAATTGTTCATCAGCCTCCAGACGGATTTCCAGACGCTTGCAGGCTTTGCCGTGCATCGCATCCAGCGCATTGCGCAGCAGGTTGATCAGCACCTGTTCCAGACGAATCGCATCACCGCGTACCCACGCCGGGCGGGTCAGATGCAGCACCAGACTGACCTGTTCGTCACGCAGTCGCGCATCGAGCAGTTGCAGCGATTGATCGACCACCGTCGCCAAATCCAGACGTTCGCGCAAGCCGCTCGGGCTTTTGCGGGCGAAGGTCTTGAGGTGGCCGGTAAGGGCGGCCATGCGCGTGAGCATGTCGTCCACCGGTTTCAGCGCCTTGTAGGCGTCATCGACGCGGCCATGTTCGAGCAGCAGGCGCAGAGTTGCCAGTTGCATGCGCTGGGCGGTCAGCGGTTGATTGATTTCGTGAGCCAGCGCCGCAGACATCTGCCCCAGCGCGGCGAGTTTGGCCGACTGCACCAGACCTTCCTGCGCGGTACGCAAGTCGCGGGTGCGCTCCTCGACCAGGCGCTCGAGTTCTTCACGATTGCGCTGACGGACCTTGGCCAGCCGCCAGCGCTGATTGAGGAACAACAACAGGAACACCAGCGCCAGCCACACGCCAGCGGCGGCCAGCGCGGCGTTGCGCAAATCCTCGAAGGCCACTTGCGGACGGCGCAGCAGGTGCAGGGTCCAGCCTTCGGTCGCCAGCGGCAGTGATTCCCACAGATAATCCGCCGTGCCCTGCGGACCTTCGACCCGGCGCAGATCGCTGTTGTCATCGAAGCGCCGTAGCGGCAAATGGGTCAGCGGCAGCAGCGATTGCTTGTCGTACTGTCGCGTGGATTTGATCTCGGCCAGATCATCAGCGCTCAACGGCCGCAAGGCGCGATAACGCCAGCCCGGCTGATTGGCGATAAAGATGATCCCGCGTGCATCGCTGACCAGCAGCGTGTCGCTGCCCTGGCTCCATTCGCGCTCCAGTTCGGGAAACTCCAGCTTGACCACCATCGCGCCGAGAAACTCGTCGTTGTCGCCAAGTACGGCGCTGGAAAGGAAATACCCGGGAATGCCGCTGGTCACGCCTACCGCGTAAAAACGCCCGGTGCCTTGGGTGCGGGTCTGGCTGAAATAGGGGCGGAAGCCGTAATTGTGGCCAACGTAACTGCTGGGCAAGCGCCAGTTGCTGGCGGCCACGGCCAGGCCGGTGCGATCGAGCAGTTCAAGGGTCGAGGATTGCGCGGCGCCATTGATCTTTTCCAGCTTCACATTCAATGCCGCTTGCTGCGCAGCATCGACCGGGCCGGCCAGGGCCGAACGCAATTGCGGATCCAGCGCCAGTACGGCGGGCAGGGCGCGATAGCGGTCGATCAGGGTGTGCAAGGAGTTGGCGTACAACCCCAGTTGCTGATTGGCGCGGGCGGCGTCTTCTTCCAGCGCCTGACTTTCCGCGTGGCGCATCGCGAGCGTCGCGGCAATGACCGTGCCGGCGATGATCAGCAGGGAATACAACGACAGACGCAGGGTACGGGAAGTCGGCAGCATGCTGGATGAAAGGTCGGCAGGACGGGCGGGCACGATAGCATGGGCCGAGGTGGCCGGGCGCGCTGTTCGCGCCGGCCGTGTCTGCTAGACAGCTGTCTCCTGTACCTGACGTCGATGCACAAGATTCAACCTCGGCTTCGGCACCGGTCTTGCCTTAGGTTCGGCAGCGAGCGAGCGCTCCAGTTGCTGCAGGCGTTCAGTCACGCCTTGCGCCTCGCTTGGCGCTTCGATAGTCGCCTGGGCGGTTTGCATGACCTTGTCGATGGCTTCGAACGGGTCTACACCATTCCTGGACAGCTTCATGACCTGACGCTGTTTTTCTGCATCCAGTGCGTCCAGTTGGGCGTAGAACATCTTCTGGATGTGCTCGGAGTAGCTGTTGAGGTTATCCGTGAAAGTCTTGATGCTGTCGATAAGCGCAGCACCTCCATTGAGAAGAGCCCCCGCGTCGTCGACGGCTTTTGCAGCACCGTCGCCCAGCGTTTTCAGCCCGTCCTTGAGCTCTTGGGTGTGCAGTGTCTGCGCTGCTTTCAAACCCTTCTTGAAAAAGTGGTAACGCAATACCGGGAACACAATCGCCCCCGCGATTGCTCCTGCGCCGGAACCGATGGCGTTGCCGATTCCGGGTACCACGGTGCCGATGACACTGCCGATGGCGATGCCTTTGCCGATACCGTAAAAGACCGATTTGATGCCGGCCCGGGAGGTGATGAATTTGCCGAACGTCATGCTTTTGCGCACCTCCTCGATGTTCTGGCCTTCAGGAATCAGGCCATCGAACTCGGTGGTCAGGTTGTGCAATTGCTCCGCCGCAGTTTGCGCTTTATCAAAAATACCCACCGCTTTTCTGATCAGGTCAAACACCACCTTGAAGGCACCGGTCTGGTCGACATGGACGATCGGGTTGTTACCGACAAAACCATACAGATTCAACCCATCCACATCCCCCGCCGGATCAGCACTGACCCAACGCTGTAACCACGGCGCGTAATAGCGGGCGCCGTAGTAGTACAAACCGCTGACATCCATTTCCTTACCGGAATAACGGATGAAGCGGTATTCGATTTCCGATTCCGGCGCCATCCATGCGGTTTCGCCGAACGGGTAATAGCCTTCTGCGCTGGTGACTACGGCGTCTTCATTGAGCTCCATCACGCAAGAGCCGAGGTGGTCTTCGAGGGTGTAACGCATCTGGTCGTCTATCGGCGCTGAACGTTGCGCCCAATGCAGGCAGCGCGCGTTACCGAGGCTGATGATGTGCAGCTCTTCGCCGTTGTCCTTGCTGCGAATTTCCAGCCCTGGCAGGTAACGCACCTGGTGGAAGTGGCGGACCTTGTCGGTGAACCATTCATGACATTTGAGGACCCGCTGGCCCGCGCTGTACTGGTAATACTCGGCATCGTTATCGCTGTCCTGACGGATAACCAGATCCACGCGCTCCAGCTCGTCACGGCTGTTCCAGTGCAATGACGGACCGTGGCGCAGCTTGCGTTGATTGCCGTGCGGGTCGAACCAGATGTCGAAGTCCGGCGGCTCGTCACCTGTTTGCCAACGCACCCCGCGATTGCTTTTCTGGTCGATGCACATCGTGCGGGTACGACTGTTGCCGTCGCGCTGATGACGCAACTCGGCCAGATTGCCGCCATCGTCGTAGCTATACGTCTGGATGTAATTGAGGCGGTTTCGCTCGTCGGGCGGTCGCGGCAGGCCGGGAATGTCCGGGGGCAGGGCGTCGTCATGACCGGTCGCGCGGATCAGGCGATACAGGGAGTCGTAGCTGAATTCACGGTGGCCGTCGACCCGTTGATTGGCGAACCAGGTTGGCTCGAAGACGTGGTCTTCGATGCGTGGATGATATTGCCGACGCGATCGTAGAGATATTGCAGATCCTGCAATCTGGGGTGAGCGGTTTTCTGACTGGTGCGCGTATGCAGGCGTCCATCGGCCGGGTCATACGTCCACTGACTCAGGACACCGTTACCGGCCAGTTGCGAGATGATCTGATTGTTGGCGTTGTACTGCGCATCCAGCAAGACCTGCGTGACTTTCGTCTCGACTTGCAGCTCCATTTGCCTGAGTTGCCCGGCAAGACCATAGCGCGATGCTCTGCGATGGCCGCCGGCATCGGTTTGCTCCAGCACCGTGCCCAGCGGGCTGAACACCTGATGGCTGGTGAAAGCCTGTGTGTCCTGGAAAGTTCGGGTTTCCTGCATCGGCTGGCCGGCGAGGGAATAGCTGGATATCGCCAGAACACCAGACGCATCGGTTTGCTTGATCAACCGTCCGCGCAGGTTGTGGTTGGTGGTGTCGGCGCCACCGGCGTAGAGGAAAGTTTCGACCTCTTCCTCTTCCTCCTCATCCTTTCTGGTGACCTGGAGTCTGACGACACGCAGCTGGTCGTCAAAGGTCGATCGCCAGACATGGCCGCGCTCGTCCCAACGTTGCCGAGGCTCACCGGCCAGTCCCGGCAGTACCAAACGCCAGCCGGCATCGACGCTGTCGATTTTCAACACGGTGCCGTTGAGCGAGTAGTGAGTAGTGAGGTTGGGTGCAGATAAGCGCGGATCCCGTTTTTCTAGCAGGCGCCCGGCAGGGTTGTGAGTCTGGCAGGTGATCAGGGGCTTGATTTCTCCATGCGTCGTTGCACACAGATAGGCAATATGCCTGACAACCAAAGCCCGAGGATCCTTGACCTGCACGCTTGGCGTATGGATATGCGTTGATCTATTCAAGGGCCAGGTGCTCATGATTTATCCAGGCGCAGAACCACGGCAAAACTGCCTGAAGGTAGGCGAACTTGTTTACGCCGTCTTTTGACCGCTGTATTGGCGATACCTGCCAATCAACTCAATACCGCGCCTTGCTTCAGCCATGCGCACGGAAATTTCTTTCTTGATCCGATCCCGGCTCATTGAGCTGGAGTTCTGGGTTCCGACGCTACCTTTTGCAAGATCCAGCGCAAAACCGAATGAGCCCACCAGGCCTTGGTCATAAAACTCGTTGACTCCGATTTCACTGAAAGCCGCATTGATGTCGCTTTGGTCCTGTTCAAGCATGTCGATAATCAAACCCAACGCTGTCTCGAGGTCATCAATTTCGATATCCCTTAAACCGGCCAGCGCTGTGGCTGTGTCCTTCCCCGCGTAAGCAATGGCCATCATGTCACTCGCAGCGGGTACCTGCGCAAACTTGCTGAGCGTTTTCTCGGCTACTGTTCCGATCAGCTTATTTGCTCCCTCGGAAGTCCGAGGATCATAAGATCTGGCTATTTTTTTTGCGTATCTCAGAGGGGTTAAAATGCTCGTTGTGGCGTTGCTGTGAATGCTCTCGGGATTCAGTTTTTTGGCATCGGGCAGGACGGGAGTGGAAACAGTTGTAATTTCGCCGAGTTTGTCCATTGCCGCGCCGGAGATTTTTGAGGCGACAATCCCTCCGATAAATGTCCCGACTCCGGGCAATATCAGCGTCCCAAGTGCTTCGCCGCCTTTCCCTGCTGTCGTGGTGGCAACTCCCTTGCCAATGTTGAAGCCTGTGTTTATGGCCATGCGTTTGGAAATGTCCGTAGCGCTGAACAGTCCGTTCAATTGCCGATTGTACGTTTGCAGCTCATTGCCCAGGTTATCCAGGACTTTTGCGTAGGTCGCGATGTCCTGTCTGACGTCAGACGGTAAGTCTTTTTTGTTACCGTCGTTATCGATGAACAGAATCGGGTTGTTACCGACAAAACCATACAGGTTCAACCCATCCACATCCCCCGCCGGATCAGCACTGACCCAACGCTGCAACCACGGCGCGTAATAACGGGCGCCGTAGTAGTACAAACCGCTGACATCCATTTCCTTGCCGGAATAACGGATGAAGCGGTATTCGATTTCCGATTCCGGCGCCATCCATGCGGTTTCGCCGAACGGGTAATAGCCTTCTGCGCTGGTGACCACAGCGTCTTCATTGAGCTCCATTACGCAAGAGCCGAGGTGGTCTTCGAGGGTGTAGCGCATCTGGTCGTCCATCGGCGCTGGCCGTTGCGCCCAATGCAGGCAGCGCGCGTTACCGAGGCTGATGATGTGCAGCACTTCGCCGTTGTCCTTGCTGCGAATTTCCAGCCCTGGCAGGTAACGCACCTGGTGGAAGTGGCGGACCTTGTCGGTGAACCATTCATGACATTTGAGGACCCGCTGGCCCGCGCTGTACTGGTAATACTCGGCATCGTTATCGCTGTCCTGACGGATAACCAGATCCACGCGCTCCAGCTCGTCACGGCTGTTCCAGTGCAATGACGGACCGTGGCGCAGCTTGCGTTGATTGCCGTGCGGGTCGAACCAGATGTCGAAGTCCGGCGGCTCGTCACCTGTTTGCCAACGCACCCCGCGATTGCTTTTCTGGTCGATGCACATCGTGCGGGTACGACTGTTGCCGTCGCGCTGATGACGCAACTCGGCCAGATTGCCGCCATCGTCGTAGCTATACGTCTGGGTGTAATTGAGGCGGTTTCGCTCGTCGGGCGGTCGCGGCAGGCCGGGAATGTCCGGGGGCAGGGCGTCGTCATGACCGGTCGCACGGATCAGGCGATACAGGGAGTCGTAGTCGAATTCACGGTGGCCGTCGACCCGTTGATTGGCGAACCAGGTGGGCTCGAAGGCGTGGTCTTCGATGCGGATGATATTGCCGACGCGATCGTAGAAATATTGCAGATCCTGCAATGCGGGTTGGCCGGGCTTATGGCTGATCCGGGTGCGCAAGCGTCCGTCGGCTGGATCGTAGGTCCATTCGCTGAGCACACCGTTGCCGTCCTCTTGCTCGATGAGCTGGCCATTGGCGTTGTAGTGCGCATCCTCCAGGACTTGCGTGATGTTTGCCTTCACTTGCAAGTGCATTTGCCTGAGTTGCCCGGCAAGACCATAGCGCGAGGTTCTGCGATGGCCGCCGGCGTCGGTCTGTTCAAGCACGGCGCCAAGCGGACTGAACACCTGATGGCTGGTGAACGCTTGGTGATCATCAAATGTGCGCTTTTCCACCAGTGTCTGTCCGGTGAGGGCATAGCTGGTGATATCCAGCGAGCCTGACGGATCTGTCTGCCGGATCAACCGGCCGCGCAGGTTGGAGTCTGCTCCGGCGGAGCCGGGGGCGTAAGTGAAGGTATCGAGCTGATTTTCGCCGTTTCCCGACACTTCGAGCTGCACCACGCGCAATTGCCCGTCAAAGGTCGATTGCCAGACATGGCCGCGCGCGTCCCAGCGGTGTCCGGGCTCCCCGGCCCTGCCCGGCAGCAGCAGGCGCCAGCCGCTATCCCGGCTGTTGGTAAACACGGCGATATCGTTCAGCGAAAACACGGTAGTTGTGTTCGCGATCGGCAGGCGCGGATCCTGTTGCGCGACCAGGCGCCCGGCGACATCGTGGTGCTGGCGGGTCACGAGTGCGCTAGGCGTGTCGCCCGCCACGGTACGCAAATAAGCGACCTGACGGACTGGCAGGCCACGTCCGTCGCTGGCTGTCAGCGAAGGCGTGCGCCAATGTGTGGAGGCGCTCATGCGCCTGACCCTCGCGTAGACACCACCTCTTCAGCGGTGTCGTTGAAGTCTTCGCTGGTGTGATACCAGGGATGATACGTCTCGCGGGAAAAGTCGCCCTTGGCGTTGATCAGCTTGATCGGACGCCCCGTTGCGTCATAGAACAGCTGATCGAAGAGCCCGAGTTGGCGCAGCGATTGATCATTGACGTAGCGGTGCGTGTTGGCGAAAAACGGCCGGTATTGGCGCTGCGGCAGACCTTTGTTGTTGTATTCGACGCGTTCACTGATGCGCCAGCGTGTCTGCGTCGGTTGCTCACCTTCTTCGATCAGCAATTGACCATCCTCACCCACCACATAAGCCAGCCCGGGGTCGACCTTCTGCTGGGTTTGCAGTACCCGACCAAAGCCATCGACGCAGGTTTTGACAATCTGGATCTGTGCCTTGACGGTGTCGTAGGGATAGCGGTCGGCGCTGAGCACCACGGTGTGTACCGGCTCCCGGTACGCCAGTTCAATGGCCTCGAGCAATTGCTGGTCTTCAGGCGTCAGATTGAGGCTTTGCGCGAGCCGGCGACGTGCGCTGGCGCGGATCTGCCCGCCGGGCAACAGATCGCCCTGCTTGATTGACAGGGTTTGAAGCGTGGAGGCGGGTATCAGGCCCATCCAGCTGAACAGGTTTTTGTGCAGGGTGCTGGCTGCGTTTTTTACAGTGTCCTCCGGATACTGGATGGCCTGTTCCGGACTGGGGGCCGGCAAGGTCCAGTCATCGGTCAGCTTGTCGAATCCGGCAGGTTTGCCATTCTCGGTACCGTGAAAGCTGATGACCAGCGGCTGACCGGAAGGCTCATGGATGACTTCTTCAGTGTTGTCGTTGGCGTCGGTGATTCGCTTGGGTTTCAGGGCGTGGTAATCGAATTCCGCGACCTGCACGGCACAACCGTCGGGCAACTCCATGCGCATGACCGTCAGCCAGTGTTGATCGTATTCGGCTTTGGTCACGCCATGGCTTGGCGTTTCGTTGAAATCGAGCACTTTATAGAACGCTTGCAAGTCGCCGTACCGAGCCAGATTGAACCGCGATGACCAGAGGTTTGGTTCTTCGCTGGGCGGTGCTTCGAACAGCAGCGGCATGGGTGAGTAACCAATTGCCTCGAGGGCTTCGCGAATGTTCAGATCCGGCACAATGCTGTAAGCGTCCAGCGCGTTCTTGTCCAGCAAGGCAAGCTCCAGAGAATGCGACAGGGCTTCGAATCCGGCGACGCCGTCGTCCAGTTCAATACCCTCTACGTCCACATAACGCTGTATGGATTGGGAAGTCAGTACCCGTTCGATGGCCCATTCTTGCGAATCCTGCAGCTTTCTCAACGATTCGAAAGATATCTGTGCCGGGTTCAGCTCGCCGGGTAGCGTACCTTTGGCCAATTTCAGCGCGTCGCCCCGTTCCTGATAGGGCAAGCCAAGTCGCCATTGCTGCGCCTCTGGCAGATTGATCAGACGCGCACGGGTTTCACTGATGTAAAAGTATTGCTGCGCCTCGTCGTGAGCGTCGGACCACCATTGATTCAGGTGGTCCTCGGTGAAGGGGGCGGGCTCTGGGCGGTCAACCTGCGCGCATAGCTCACCGTCAGTGCATGGGTCGCGGCGCCATAAGCGTCCCAGCGCAGGCTGACATCGTGGCGGCACAGCGGGTCATTGATAAAGCCGTCGTACTGATAACTGATTGCTTCAGCCTGAAGGGGCAGCAGAACGGCTGCGGCATATGGCCCCTGGGGCCGCACCTCGCGCACCAGATAACGCTTTTCCTCTACCGAGTACAGCATGGCAGCGCCAGGTACCTGCGAATCTTCCTGGTAGGCAAGCGTCTCCGTTCGGGCGACCGAGCCGACCAGTGCCTGCGCAATCCGGTAGCGACTGTCGGCATCTTCCGGGGTGACAGGCTCATCGATTTCACCTTTGGGGTGATAACGACTGAACAGGGTTTCGCCCAACGGGCAGGCGTCCACGTCCGCGTTGAAATAATCCTCGCGGGAACGATTCATTTCCTGCCCGTTGTGAAACCAGGTGCATGTTTGCACCGGCTCGTTGAAGCCAGGCTCTGAAGGATCGGCTCCAATCTCGCAGTCAAGTTGCTGCAAATAGCCGAACCCGCGAAACTCCCGTTCCCTGCCGTCGTAGAACCCTTCGCGCCAGGTGAATGACTGGGTCAACCGGTTGTCGGTGATCTCGTCGTGTTGCTCCTGTTTCTTCACCACGGGCAGCGGAAACGGCAGATGACATACCGGTGCACGCGCAAGTGCCAGCAGCCGCTCCTTTTCATCCAGCCATTCCTGAGCCGAACTGCGATAAGTCACGCTGCTGGAGTAACCCATGTTGTTGTTGCTGTTGACCAGCAGATAGGGCTTGGCTGCAACAAAATCGTAGCGCCAATGCCGAGGCTGGATATGCGGCACCGTCAGAATCAGGCTGGCGCAACCGAGGCCTTGCAGGTCGGCGAAACTGACCTGGCACAAGCGGTCATAACGCACCTCTTCAGGCCACGGCACGCTGACGGGAATCTGCTCCAGGCCGTTGCCGCCCCGGTTCAGGTAAATGTCGAATCCTTCGGATCGCAGATAGATCAGCGCGGGCGCGCCGGAGCCATCGAGGTCGGCCAGGCGCACTCGTGCGGCGTCGAATTCGTCGTAGGTGAAGGGCAGGGCACTGATCTTGCGACCTTGACCGAATTTGCCATGACCAAGATTCGGCCAACAGCGGACTTCGTCATGGCGGATGCGACACAGCTCGGGCATGTCGCTGCCGAGCAGATTGCCCAGAAGCACCAGTTCGGTTCGCGAGTTACTGAACACCGGCAGACGGTCGTCTTCGTATGCATGGGGGATTTCCTGTGCGGCGGCGAAGCCTTTTTCGCGCAGGCTGGCATAGAGCCGCACACGGTCGGGGCTGATGCTGGCCGCTGACATCAGGCCGTCGCCGCTGAAATCCCCCATGGTCAAAGTCAGATCCTGGTGTTCCCGGGGAAACGTGTCGAACGCGCTGAACAGTTCGAATTGGCGCTGCGCATTCAGCGCATGGAAACCGCAGTAACCCAAGCGGGCGATGATCAGGTCCAGGCGCCCATCACCGGTCAGATCCAGCAGTTGCGCCACGGCGCGGTTACGATCTGCCACCGGGATCTTGTCCAGCAGAGCCCATGGGCCGTAACCGATCAGTTCGGTACCAGGCGCCGCGCGCAGCGGCTCGCGGTAGTACCAGGCGTTGTCATAGCGGCAGAGAAAACCCGGCACGCCCTCGCCATACAGATCGACACATTGGTAGAACCCGCCGTCTTCGATGCCCGGTTGAGTCTCGTTTTCCAACAGGCGTGCAGCTGTCTTGTTGATCTCGAAGGGCGAGTATTCGAACTCTAGCGGCGGTGAATGCTCGACATTGCCTTGCGCATCGAAGGCCTGATAGTGCGCCGCGCTGATCTGGCTGTAGGCCCACGGCGCAGAGTTCTGGATAGGTCGATATTCCAGCAGCAGGCGACGTACAAGCTTCGCCTCTGTCGCCAGCCCTTCGGGGAAGTGATGAAACATCAACACTTGCTGGCACAGCCTGCGGGTGCTCAGTTCAAAACCCTGGCCATAGGTGGAAAACGGATCCGGTCGCAGCCGCCAGCGGTTCACTTCTTCGTAGCTCGGGGTCTCCGTCAGCGAACTGCTGCGTTCGCCGTAATCGAACACCAGTTGAAAATGCCAAGGCAAATCCGTCGGCCGGTCGGTGTCCCAGCTATAGAGACGGTCGCTCGCCGTGGCATTGCCGTAACACACCCGTCGCAGATAGCGCTGGGCGCGGTAGTCGTGAATCGGATCTTGCTCGTCAGGCTGATCGTCGGGCTTGTACTCGTAGCAGATGTGTTCGCCATGGGCGTTCATGCTTTCACACAGCAGCCAGCTACTGATGCGCGATTCGTCGTCGGGGTCGGCACGGCGTGAGGCGCTGGTTTTGCCGTAGACATGCAACGTGCCGTCGGCACCGTGGACCAGCCAGAAGGGGGTTCCACCGTCAGCCGGATGCCAGCATTCGCGCAGGGAAAAATCGCTTTCGATCCGCGCCCGGTAAGACACGACGTTGTGTTCGGGAATGGGGCGGTCTCTGTAGCTGTGTTCCGTGCGCGACTTCAAGTCTCCGGCATCATCGAGCTCCGGCATCCACACCTCGCCGTCATGCCCGATGATTTCATCGTGCTCGGTATACCGTGGAACACCTTTGTTGGTGCGGCGGCTGATCTGGCTCAGGCCCAGGTGGCAACCAAGGCCAAACGGACCGTTACCGCTCTGGCTGTTGATTGACAGGGGTATTTGCGGGCCGTAGCCACGACCGCTCGATAGCGGGATCAGCAATTCGCATCCAGCCGAGGCGGTCGGCCCGACGGCGCTCCAGCTCTTGCCGATGGTGGCGATCGATGAGCTCTTGGCGATGGAGGGAGCTGTGATGCTGAGGTCTTGATCGGCCATGGTCGAGTCCATTCGCGCTACATAGGGCGTATGGACAGACGCTAACAGGAGTGGGCCGGAGATGGACCTGTCAGATCTGACAGGTGCGCAAGATCGTTTTCTGTGCTTGGGCGATTCTTTTATCGCAATTGGTTTGAACAAGCAAAAACGGCCGGGGCATCTTTGCGGATGCACCGGCCGTTTTCATGACGCCAGAGGCTTACTGCACTTCTACCGCCAGGCTTTCGCTGATCTTCTGTTGCCAGATCGCCGGGCCAGTGATGTGTACCGACTCACCTTTGCTGTCCACCGCTACGGTGACCGGCATGTCCTTGACCTCGAACTCGTAGATCGCTTCCATGCCCAGCTCGGCAAATGCCAGCACCTTGGACTTCTTGATCGCTTGCGCAACCAGGTACGCAGCGCCGCCGACTGCCATCAGGTACACAGCCTTGTTGTCCTTGATCGCGTCGATCGCGGTCGGGCCGCGCTCGGACTTGCCGATCATGCCCAGCAGGCCGGTCTGCTCGAGGATCTGGCGGGTGAACTTGTCCATCCGCGTTGCGGTGGTAGGACCCGCCGGGCCAACCACTTCGTCACCGACCGGATCAACCGGGCCGACGTAATAGATGAAACGACCTTTCAGATCCACCGGCAGGGTTTCACCCTTGTTCAGCATCTCGACCATGCGCTTGTGCGCGGCGTCGCGACCGGTGAGCATCTTGCCGTTGAGCAGCACGGTTTCGCCCGGCTTCCAGCTCTGCACGTCTTCCGGGGTCAGGGTGTCGAGGTTGACACGACGCGCCGACGGGCCGGCTTCCCAGACGATTTCCGGGTAGGCGTCCAGCGGTGGCGCTTCCAGCGAAGCCGGGCCGGAACCGTCGAGCACGAAGTGTGCGTGACGAGTGGCGGCGCAGTTCGGGATCATGCACACCGGCAGCGAGGCGGCGTGGGTCGGGTAGTCCATGATTTTCACGTCGAGCACGGTGGTCAGGCCACCGAGGCCCTGGGCGCCGATGCCCAACTGGTTGACCTTCTCGAACAGCTCCAGACGCATTTCTTCGATGCGGTTCTGCGGGCCACGGGCCTTCAGTTCGTGGATGTCGATAGATTCCATCAACACTTCTTTGGCCATGACGGCGGCTTTCTCGGCGGTGCCGCCGATGCCGATGCCGAGCATGCCCGGTGGGCACCAGCCGGCACCCATGGTCGGAACGGTCTTGAGTACCCAGTCAACGATCGAGTCGGACGGGTTGAGCATGGCCATTTTCGACTTGTTCTCGGAACCGCCGCCCTTGGCCGCCACGTCCACTTCCACGGTGTTGCCCGGGACGATGGAGTAGTGAATCACGGCCGGAGTGTTGTCCTTGGTGTTTTTCCGAGCACCCGCCGGGTCGGCCAGGATCGAAGCACGCAGGACGTTTTCCGGCAGGTTGTAGGCGCGACGCACGCCTTCGTTGATCATGTCGTCCAGGCCCATGGTGGCGCCATCCCAGCGCACGTCCATGCCGACACGGACGAACACGGTGACGATACCGGTGTCCTGGCAGATCGGGCGATGGCCGGTGGCGCACATGCGCGAGTTGATCAGGATCTGCGCCATCGAATCACGGGCCGCTGGCGACTCTTCGCGCAGGTAGGCTTCGTGCATCGCCTGGATGAAATCCACGGGGTGGTAATAGGAAATGAACTGCAGGGCGTCGGCAACGCTCTGAATCAGGTCATCTTGCTTGATCACGGTCATGAGTCGCGCTCCTCTGAAACACGGGAACATTCTATGGGGCAGCTTGAGGCTTTCGGCTCACAGCTGATCCTCTGGCACGCCGGGGCTGCTGGCGCGACGCTAAAAAGGCGCGGCAGTATACCGCGCCTCGGTGGGGCGTACACGCGCCGGCAGTCATTCGTTGGTCGCATGGGTGGGCGAATATCGGACAGCGGGTTTGCACTTCAGGATCGCCCCCCTCACCCCAGCCCTCTCCCCCAGATGGGGCGAGGGGGAAAGGGAGCCTATCTTCATCTTGTTCAAAAACTAAGTCCGGCTCAGGAAAATGAAGCTGTTTTGTGCCGTTTCCAGACTCGAGTTCGGCGCGATGTTTGAAGTCGGTGTAACTCGGATAAACAACCCGGTCAGTCCCCTCTCCCTCTGGGAGAGGGCTAGGGTGAGGGGCTTTTGGCGGTGTCAGTAGGCCACACTTTTGACGTCAATTTTCGAGCCCGAAAATCGGTGGTCATTTAGCGACCGGCCCTCTAAAGTGGCATCCGGTCTGTAGAGTAGGACACTCGGTCAGCCTCCTATCGCACGGTGAGTCAACGATTGACCCATAACGCCATTCAACGCCTTTTGCTCAAACGCTTCGCCCTCGCTGCGGCCACCTACGGATTGGCTCTGCTGCTGCTGTGGCTGGCGTTTTTCACCGGGCATTACCAGCAATCGCTCAGTGGCGTGGCCATCGGCAGCGCGCTGGTAGTGATCAGTCAGGCGAGCCTTTTCGCCATGTTCTGGAGCGGGCGCAACCAGCGCTTCGCCGACCCGAGCCTGACCGAAGCGCAAGTGCTGATGGGCCTGGGCTGGCAAACGTGGCTGATCGCCCATGTCGACGAAGCGCGCGGCGCGTTTCTGGTGTTTTACGTGCTGATCCTGCTGTTCGGCCTGTTCCATCTCACCCGGCGGGTGTTCATCCGCTGTGCGCTGTTGGTGTTCTTCAGTTTTTCCGCGATTACCCTGTGGGACGCCTACCACTTCCGCTTGGCCGAGCCTGCGCTCGCAGCATTGCAGGTGTGCATTCTGGCGATGGTCTTGGCGTGGCTGGTGCTTTACGCACGTTTTGTCCAGGTTTCCCGACAACGTCAGCGCCAGCGTCGGTTTGCCTTGCAGGCGCATCAGGACACCCTGCGCGGGATGATGCGCCAGCTTGAAGATCTGGTCGCCACCGACGAACTGACCGGGCTGTTCAATCGCCGGCATTTCCTGCGCATCGCCTCGCGCGAGCTGAACGCGCTGGACAGCGACGTGATGCACGGGCTGGCGCTGATCGATCTGGACCACTTCAAGCGCATCAACGACCTGCACGGCCACGCCGCCGGCGATCAGGTATTGCAGGCGTTTGCCGGGGTGGCGCAAGCCTGTCTGCGCGACGGTGACGTGCTGGCGCGTTATGGTGGCGAGGAATTCGTCGTGCTGGTGCCCGACTGCGATGCCGAACGCCTGACCGCGTGTTGCGAGCGTTTGCGCATCGCCTTCAGTGAGGTGGAATTAATGGGCCTGCAAGTGCGCAACCTGAGCCTATCGGCGGGCATGACCCTGCTGTCCGTTGGCGATGATCTGGATGAGGCGTTGCAGCGTGCCGATCAGGCGCTGTATCGGGCCAAGCGTGACGGGCGCAATCGTTGTGCCGCCGCGTGGGAGAACGTCGATGCCTGAATTGCGTGTCGGTGATCGGCAGTGGACGGTTGAAGCGGGCAGCAACCTGCTCGACAGTCTCAATCAGAACGGCGTTGCCGTGCCCTACAGCTGCCGCGCCGGCAGTTGCCATGCCTGTCTGGTGAAATGCATCCGAGGTGTGCCCACCGACAATCGTCCGGATGCCTTGAGTGCCGAGCAACGTCAGGACGGTTGGCGCCTGGCTTGTCAGTGTCAGGTGGTCGAAGACTTGCAGGTACACACCTTCGACCCGATCAGCGACGGCCGCCCGGCCGTGGTCGAAGCGCTGGACTGGCTCAGCGACAGCGTCCTGCGCCTGCGCCTGACCCCGCAGCGGCCATTGCGCTACAGCGCCGGCCAGCATCTGGTGTTGTGGATCGGCCACATCGCCCGACCGTACTCGCTGGCGAGCCTGCCGCAAGAAGACCGCTTCCTCGAGTTTCACCTCGATTGCCGCCAGCCCGGCGAATTCATCGATGCCGCACGCCAGCTGCAGATCGGCGACTCGATCCGCCTTGGCGAACTGCGCGGCGGTGCCTTGCATTACGATCCGGACTGGCACGCCCGGCCGCTGTGGCTGCTGGCTGCCGGCACTGGTTTGGGGCCGTTGTTCGGGGTGCTGCGTGAGGCCTTGCGTGAGGATCACCAAGGCGCCATCCGCGTCATTCACCTGGCCCATGACGAACGCGAACACTATCTGGCCAAACCCCTTGCCGCACTGGCCGCGCAGCGCGAGAACCTCAGTGTCGAGCTGTGGGCAGCGGCCGACTCGGCCGCCGCTTTGGCACAACTGCGCCTTGTTTCCCGGCAGACCCTGGCCTTAGTCTGCGGCTCGACGACCAGTGTCGACGCATTCGCCAAGCGTCTGTATCTGGCCGGATTGCCGCGCAACCAACTGCTGGCCGATGTGTTTGTGAGCCGTGGTTGAGCGCTGATTTTCAGACGCGAGACTCGCCATGACCGAAGCCATCCTGCTGGAACGCGAGCGCGGTTTGCTGACCCTGCGCCTCAACCGCCCGGACAAGAAAAACGCCCTGACCCGCGCCATGTACAGCCGCCTCGCCGAAGCACTTAAACAGGCCGACAGCGACCCCGGAATCAACGCCGTGCTGATCAGCGGCAGCGCCAAATGTTTTACCGCCGGCAACGACATCGCCGACTTCCTCGAACAACCGCCGAGCGACCTGGACAGCCCGGTGTTTCACTTCATGCTCAATCTGCTCGAATGCCGCAAACCGGTGATCGCCGCCGTGGCCGGTGCCGCGGTGGGTATCGGCACGACCCTGCTGCTGCATTGCGATCTGGTCTATGTCAGCCGCGACGCCCGGCTGCGCATGCCGTTCGTCAACCTCGGGTTGTGCCCCGAATTCGGTTCAAGCCTGATCCTGCCGCGTTTGCTTGGGCAAGCGAAAGCGGCTGAGTTGTTATTGCTCGGTGAAGGCTTTAGCGGCGAGCAGGCTGCGCAATGGGGGATTGCCACACAAGCGCTGGACAGTGGCGCGGCTGCGTTGAGCAAGGCCCGGGAAATGGCGCTGCGGTTTGATGAGCTGCCGGCCGAAGCGGTGCACATCAGCAAGCAACTGATGCGAGCGCCCGATCGCGAGCTGCTGCGCAAAGTGATCGAGGAGGAGGGCGCATTGTTTACCCAGCGGCTGCGTTCGCCAGAGGCGGTGGCGGCGTTGAGCGGGTTCTTTCGCTGAGTGTCAAGACGCCTTCGCGAGCAGGCTCGCTCCCACAGGAGATTGCATTTCAAGTGTGGGAGCGAGCTTGCTCGCAAAAGGGCCTTACCAGACAAAATATCTGTTGAATCATAAGCAAAAAAGCCCCGCCATTCACATGGCGGGGCTTTTTGCGTTTCAGCTGCCGGTCACTCAGACCTGCGGATCACCGACATGCAGGATCTTCATGCCATTGGTGCCGCCAGTGGTGTGGTAGCTGTCGCCCTTGGTCAGGATGACCCAGTCGCCTTTTTCCACGACGCCGCGCTTGGTCAGCTCGTCGATGGCTTTCTGGCTGACTTCGTGCGGTTCCAGCGAGGCCGGGTCGAACGGGATGGTGTAGACGCCACGGAACATTGCTGCGCGGGCCTGGGCTTCGCGGTGCGGGGTGAACGCGTAGATCGGCACCGAGGAGCGGATCCGCGACATGATCAGCGGGGTGAAGCCGCTTTCAGTCAACGCGATGATCGCTTTGACGCCCGGGAAGTGGTTGGCGGTGTACATGGTCGCCAGCGCGATGCTCTCGTCGCAGCGGCTGAATTCCTTGCCGATGCGGTGGCTGGAGGTCTTGCCGGTCGGGTGTTTCTCGGCGCCGACGCAGATGCGCGCCATCGCCTGCACGGCTTCCAGCGGGTAGAGACCAGCGGCGGATTCGGCCGAGAGCATCACGGCGTCGGTGTAATCGAGCACGGCGTTGGCCACGTCGGACACTTCGGCGCGGGTCGGCATCGGGTTCTGGATCATCGACTCCATCATCTGCGTCGCGACGATCACGGCCTTGTTGTGGCGACGTGCGTGCAGAATGATTTTCTTCTGAATGCCCACCAGTTCGGCATCGCCGATTTCCACACCGAGGTCGCCACGGGCAACCATCACCGCGTCGGAGGCCTTGATCAGGCCGTCGAGGGTTTCGTCGTCGGCCACGGCTTCGGCGCGTTCGATCTTCGCCACCAGCCAGGCAGTGCCGCCGGCCTCGTCACGCAGTTGACGGGCGTATTCCATGTCGGCGGCGTCGCGCGGGAAGGATACGGCGAGGTAGTCGACTTCCATTTCGGCGGCGAGCTTGATGTCGGCCTTGTCTTTTTCAGTCAGGGCCGGCGCGGTCAGACCGCCACCGCGACGGTTGATACCTTTGTGGTCGGACAGCGGGCCGCCGATGGTCACTACGCAATGCAGTTCAGTGGCGGTGGCGGTTTCAACGCGCATCACCACACGGCCGTCGTCGAGCAGCAGCTCGTCGCCCACGCCACAGTCCTTGACCAGATCCGGGTAGTCGATGCCGACCACTTGCTGGTTGCCCTCGGTCAACGGATGGCTGGTGGAGAAGGTGAACTTGTCACCGATCTTCAGCTCGATCTTCTTGTTGGCGAATTTGGCGATACGGATTTTCGGGCCTTGCAGGTCACCGAGCAGGGCGACAAAGCGGCCGTGCTTGGCAGCGAGGTCACGCACCAGCTTCGCGCGAGCCTTGTGCTCGTCGGGGGTGCCGTGGGAGAAGTTCAGACGGGCGACGTCCAGACCAGCCAGAATCAGCTGTTCGAGAACTTCCGGCGAGTTACTGGCCGGGCCAAGGGTAGCGACGATTTTGGTACGACGGACGGACATGCAAAGACTCCTGAGTTCAAGCGCAGGCAGAGGCTACTATGCTCGAAGGGTGTAGTCATTGTTCGAATGCACTACTTATCGTTTTCTTTATTGAACGCGGCAACTTTGCGACCAGCGCGTCTGAAGTTTTCCGACCTGGGGTCGATACAGAGCACAAGACAGGAGAACCCCCATGCGATTGTTGCCCATTGCCGCCCTTGCCCTCAGCGCCCTCGCCGCGACGGGCTGCACCCGTTGGTCGATGAACCACCATTTGAACAACGCCTACAGCGCCTATGAACGCGGCAACTGCGAGCAGGTCATGCTCGAACTGTCCAAGGTCGAACGCGCCAGCCGCGCCCGCCCGTACGTGTGGCCGGAAGTGTCGATGATGCGCGGTCAGTGCCTGGAACGACAGAAGCTCTACATCGACGCGGTGCAGACCTACCAGTTCATCATCGCTTCGTACCCCAACAGCGAATACGCCTACCGCGCCCGCGCGCGTCTGGAAACGTTGCAGAGCCTGGGCCATTACCCGACACGCAGCGCCGCTGCGGTGGTACGGCCGACGCGCTTCTGACGCGGTTTTCGTACAAAATCTGGCCGTCTGTACAAGCTCCGCTATAGTCAAGGAAACCGTTTCGAGCCGTGTCTCGATAACGGCGCAACACCTGCGACTGGCAGTTACAAGGTGACGGCGATTGTCGCGACCGTCACACCGGAAGCGGGGAGAGCGGGCCTGTCGCACAGGTTCGTTCCGAAGCACAGGTGCGGCTCCGTGACGGAGCCCTGCATGGCGAACAGCACATCATGTTTACCGACCGCCGGATCGAACGGCATCAATTGCCGTATTACCTCAGAGTGTTCAACAGCGTCACCGACAAACCCGTCGGCTTTCTCGGCAATGTGTCTACGGACGGGCTGATGCTGATCAGCCAGTTGCCGATGATGATCGGGGTGGATTTTCAGTTACGCCTCAAGGTCCCCGCCCGCGATGGCAGCCAGCAAGTCATCGATTTCAGCGCCTGTTGCGTGTGGTGCCATGAAGACGCCACGCCGCTGCATTACGACGCCGGGTTCATCCTGCGCCGCGCTCCGCCGGAGTTTGGCCAACTGGTGCTGGCGCTGAAGCAGTATTTCAGTTTTCAGCCGCTGCCCGCTTCTGCCTGAACAGCAAAAGATCGCAGCCTTCGGCAGCTCCTACAGGGGGAGCGCATTCCAAATGTAGGAGCTGCCGAAGGCTGCGATCTTTTGATTTTTACGTCACGCCACCGCGATCGCCCGCTCCTGATCCAGCGCCTTTTCCGCCAGCAATAGGCCCATCTCGCTCAACTGATAGATCGCCATCGCCAGATGTCGCGGCTTGTCCTCGAGGCTGTCCGCCAGGTCGAGCAGCAGAATGCTGACCGAAGAAAAGGTTTCGTAGGTTTGAATGGCCATCGCTTCGGGGTTGATGTCGGGCGCGACCATGAACATCTGCATGCCGCGATCGACGGAATTGCACGACGGCGCAGCGGCGGCTTTTTTCAGGTAGTGATCGAGGGCTTTTTCAGCGGCCTCGTGGAGTCTGGTGGAATCGGGGGAAGCGTAGGGGGAGGTCGAGTCTTCGGTTTCGGGGGGATTGGGTGTTGGTTTGATCATTGTCTGCACACTCATAGTTGGGGCATCCACCTCTTCGCGACTAAACGAAAGGGTGGCGGCTGTAAGCAGGTTAGTCGACCGGGAGTGCACAAACCGGCGCGCCCTGAGGCGCCCTGCGAACAGCCACCATCGAGTGCGGGGATAGGGATTACCCGACTTGATGACGCTTATGCGCAATGCACGACCCGGGCGACTAAACCCGACCACTGATTGGCAGCGGCACGGATCAAGTTACGGGGCAGCTTCAAAGCGCACAAGCCGGCGGATTCTGAGTGATGTGTAGGCAACGGCGCAAGCCGATGTAGCCGCGTGTTAATGACTGAAGGACGTCTGCATGTTGCAGCGTGGGAATAGTTACCGCTGATCGGGACTGTCAGGTTTTACAGGTGTCATTTCGTGCTTACGGTTCTTCAATGAGGCACCCAGGTACCGACGGTATAAGGAAGCTCGATCATGTCCGACCATGAGAACCCAGGCTCCAATCCTCCAGAAGATGGCCCGTTTCCTGAGGACCATCGCCCTTCCCAAAAATCCGATGATCCGATTTCCGAAGAGCCGGGAATCCTGGTCGCGGATTTGGAGTATGAGGCCGGCTCCGAGTCACTGTTAGTAGATACCACGATGGACTTCAAGTTTCGTATACCGGTAAACGATGGCCGTTATCACAACGTTCATCTGGATTTTCACGGAGCCGATAATTACTACCGACGTATCACTGAAAGTGCATGGTTGGGGGGCGTCTGGCACAGTATTCGAGTCGAAGACCTTCCCGAGAGTGACCTGCAAGTCAGAGTTGATGGAAGATGGGATTACATTGATCAATGGTCAAGGTGGACACCGCGGACTTTGCTGGTCAGAAAGGCTGCTCGCATTGCCAGCAATCGTACTGTGACTACAACGGTTCCAGGCCTCGCCGGTAAAGGCAGCAAAATCACGCTTGTGCGTCCCAATTCAGGCACTGTACTGAGCACAACGGCCATTACCAATGGCTACGGAAATTGGACTGTCACGCTCCTTGATAATGTCCCCCAGGGTTTACAGGATTTCATTATCCGTGAGGAGTATGGAAATACGCAGGGGCGCTACGCGGGGAAAGCGTCACTGACCGTACTCAAGCCTGTAACGCTCAGTCCGTTGCCGCAGGTTATAAGTACACAAACGCCGCAATTTGCGGGTACAGGCGGTCTGCACCAAGAGTTGACAAGAGTGGATGTTTACATCAAAGACACATCGATCAAAGTATTGGCCTACGCAAAGATCGAAATTGATGGGTCATGGGGTGGTACCAGCACTTATAAGTTTGCGTTCGGCAAAAATTATTCTCTAGTCGCCAGTCAAAGATACGATGGCGCAACATCTGTGCCGTCAATCCAACGAAATTTTTATGTTATTGACCCCCCTCGAATAACGTCTCCTGGATTGACGCAGACGGTGGACATGACATCGACGTTCACAGGCACTGTCGTCGCCGGGATCTCCAGTGCTGTTGCTGTGCGTTCGGAAAACACCCAAGCTCAAATCAGCACCCCAACCGATGCCGCCACAGGCGCATGGTCTGCATCTTTCACGCTGACACCTGGTCCGCATTCAATTGTCGGCACGCATACCTATTTGGGAACGACATCACTGACCAGCCAACCCTTCGGCATACGGGTACGCACGGGCAAGCCGACGGTCACATACACGCAAGCCAATGAAACGATCACATTTTCCGGCACCGGACATTTCGACGAGAAGCTCAGAACCGAAATCGAGTTCACTATCCTCGAAAGTCCAGCCGACCCAATGCCGGTCGCGCCTCCAAATGCACAAGTACAGCGCAACGGCACTTGGAGCACCACCGTAACGGGCTGGAAATTTGGCACCTATAAAATCAACGCCGTCCAGAAGATCAGAGACAACGCCAGCGGCTGGATCGACTCGCTGCCGCTGACCTTCGAAGTAAAGAATGTCCTCCCCGATGTCAGTGATGTGCAATTCACCAACGACTACCAACCGACCTTCAGCGGCAAAGGTTTCAACAGAGCCTTGGTACAGCCACGCAGGCCCAATAGCCCATATCTTGAAGCGCCTGAAGTGGAGGTCGTCGGCGGGCGGTGGTCCACCCAGGCCTCGAGCGTTTGGGGACCCTCTTTCGAACGTGAAGTACACATAAAGCAATTTCTCGACGGGCACCAGTCGCCAAACTGGTTTGTCCTCAAAGTCACCATCCCGCCGCAGGCCCCTGGCTTGAACGAGCCTGAAGATGACGGACTTTCGCCCAGGTTCAGCGGCACGTGCTGGCCGGGTGCAACCGTGAACATTGAGTACAGCGACGAAACCGGCATTGTGCACAAGGGCATCGTCAGTGCTGACACGTGGCAGTTCAGGCGCGACAAAGAGTTTGCCCTGGATATCACACATACCGTCACAGTGACCCAAGTCGCCGCTCAGCAAACTTCGCAGCCGACGTCCACGACCTTCATTGTCAGGAGAGCGATGGTTACGCCAGTGATTACCCAGCCGGCGGACGGCTCGGAAGTCGGTCGTGCTGTAACGGTCGAGGGCACGATGGGTATGGTCGGCGCCACTTTGCAACTGCGCGACAAGCAGTTTGATCGTCCCTTGGGCGATCCGAAAATATTGAGCCAGGATGGCAACTGGTCGATTGACCTGAGCCTCGAGCAATTCAGGCTCTACACCTTTGACGCCCAGCAGACACTGGACGGTCGACCGTCGCTACACAGTGACGAGCATGAATTGACGGTGGTGCTGCTGCCGCCAGAATTTCTCCAGCCGATACAACACGGTAAGTTGCCACGAACCGCGTTGCTCAAGGGTACGGGCATGAGGGGCGGGGTTGTCGACGTCTGTCTGCAAGGGCTTGCCGAACCTCTGCTCAGTGATGTCATTGTGGATTGGGCGGGCAATTGGCAAGCCGAAGTGACGTTGCCGGTGGGCAGCAAAACGATCTGGGCCCGGCAGAGGTTCATGGATGAAAGCGGCAAACTGCAGGAGTCGAAAGACAGCGAGCCGCTGCACTTTGACATTGTGCCAGCGGCACCCTTCATTGAAACCCCGATCGAGGGCGATGCCATCGGGCAGCAGGTGGTGGTGTGCGGTTTTGGCGTGCCGGGCGATACGGTTACGGTGACCCTGGTCGGTGCCGCGCGTTCCGAGCCGGCAAGCGCCGTCGTGCAGGAAAATCGCACCTGGTCAGTGATGCTCGATGCGAGTCTGCTCGGCGGGGGGCTTTACCGGCTCGAGGCAGTCGCATCTCTGGACGAGTTCGAATCATTTGAAACCCTGCGCTCGGTCTTTCTGGGTACTTTCCGACCTGTGCTCGACGGGCCTGCAGCCGGACGCTGGGTCAGTCATCCAGTGCAGTTCAGCGGCAAGGGCCGTCCGGGCGTGGGCGCCATCGTGAGTTGGTACAACCCGGATGTTCAGTGGCTGGCTCAGGTACCCGTGGTCGATGAGCACTGGCGCGGGGCGGCGACAAGGGCACTGCCTCTGGCGGGCAACTGGTACCGATTCCGGCAGACGCTGACTGACGCGGCGGATGACGCAACGATGTCTGATTGGGCCGACAGTGCGCGTTTTGAAGTCGAAGCTGCGCGACTTATCAGCCATGCCGGGCGGCGTTATTCAGGTGTACAAGCTGGTGGACTCTGAGTGATGTGTGGCAACGACGCAAGCTGATGCAGTCGCGTTTAATGGCTGAAGGACGCAAGGATACTAAGGCGTGGAATAGTTACCGCTGGTCGGGACTGTCAGGTTTTACAGGTGTAGCGATGTGAGGCACCGGTATTCAATGAACTTACCTGTTGCATCAATCAGCCACCTTGCCCTTTCTGAGATCCGGCCATGGAACAAGATGATGGTATTAAAGATCCTTCCGACAGCTTGCTCCCGAAACAAGAGGTAGTCTGCGCTGAGGAGATCGGAACGGATGTGACATTTGTAACCCATGAGCTTCACGCGGAAGAAGACGGTAGGTGGGCGCAGCTTCGAGTGAGCTATGCCTACTCCTACGATGGTTCGACATTTACTTGCATCGTGTCAGCGTACAGAGCAAAAGAGAATCGACGTTATGAAGGGAATGTAAAATTCTATCTTTCTTTGGTTAGCGGTGAAGGTGATGTAAGAGAACTGACGGGCAGTGCTCGCCAGACCGGTGAGTGGATTGATCTTGATGAACCCTATCGAGAAACGATTATCGCCAATCAAAGAAACGTAACAGTGGGGTTTGATTATATTTATGATGTGGGTAACGCAAGTGATCCGGTTCTGAAAACCTACAAGGTTGCCAATTATCGGATGCCCATTCCAACCATCAGTGCAATCCGAAACTTCACATCTTCAACTTTCTCTGTCAAGGGCACGGGAGCAATATACCGTTATATTGTTGTCTTGGATGATGGGCGCGGTACGATTGGGGCAGAAGAGGCTTTCTACGATCCTTGGTCTGTGCCCGTCACCGTGGCAGACAACAAGAATTCTCTAAGTTTTCAAGCATATCAAATGTATGCCGGTAAGGTTTCCGAGCGGACGGCTTATGTAACAGTCTACCGCGCTCGAATTACTTTCCCGGCAGCTAATGCTTTGGTGTTGGCAAAGGATCTGGTTTGTTTCAGAGGTATGGCTGCGCCGGGTACTGTTATCAGAGTGGTTGGGCATTTGGATCATTATGAAAACTGGAGTGAGGTTATTACTGTCGGAAAGTCCGATACGACTTGGGAGGCTCCGGCAATAAAGGTCTCTGGCAGCGGGACGTTCTCGGTTGTCGCCCAACTTAAATCACCCAATATCAATCATTTTTATACCGATGCCATAACTTTCAGAGTCATGGGGCTGCCGTTAATATCCAAGCCACCTGCGGGAACAGTTTATGAACAAGACTTCCTTCTGACAGGAAGCAACGGCTTGGCTGGGGCGCGATTGAGAGCATTTTTTGATCTGACGAATGATCCTGTTCGTGATTGGGAAGTCGTTAGCAATGCAGACGGGGCGTGGGAGGGGATGATCAACGTGCCGCCAGGGCCGATCAGCCTGGTCGTCGAACAGGATCTGGATGACGTGTCATCCGGACGCAGTGCACCACAAGCCTTCAGGATTCGCCCCCCACTCTGAAACAGCCCAACGTCACCATCTCCGGCACCACGGTGACCTTTGCCGGTAACGGTTATTACGATCGCGATCTCAAATCTGAAATCCAGTTCACCGTCAGCGGGGGCGCGGTGCAAGTTCCCGCGCCTGCAAATGCTGAAGTGATGCCGGGAGGCATCTGGGAAACCGCAGCGCAGTGGCCTTTGGGTACCTACAACGTCTCTGTCATTCAAAAAATTGCCGACAACGCCAGCGGCTGGATCGACTCGCTGCCGCTGACCTTCGAAGTAAAAAATATTCTCCCCGATGTCAGTGATGTGCAATTCACCAACGACTACCAACCGACCTTCAGCGGCAAAGGTTTCAGCAGAGCCTTGGTTCAGCCACGCAGGCCCAATAGCCCATATCTTGAAGCGCCTGAAGTGGAGGTCGTCGGCGGGCGGTGGTCTACCAAGGCTTCAACGGTCTGGGGACCCTCGTTTGAGCGTCAGGTCCACATCAAGCAATATCTCGACGGGCACCAGTCGCCAAACTGGTTTGTCCTCAAAGTCACCATCCCGCCGCAGGCCCCTGGCTTGAACGAGCCTGAAGATGACGGACTTTCGCCCAGGTTCAGCGGCACGTGCTGGCCGGGTGCAACCGTGAACATTGAGTACAGCGACGAAACCGGCATTGTGCACAAGGGCATCGTCAGTGCTGGCACATGGCAGTTCAGGCGCGACAAAGAATTTGCCCTGGATATCACACATACCGTCACGGTAACCCAAGTCGCCGCGCAGCAAACTTCGCAGCCGACGTCCACGACCTTCATAGTCAGGAGAGCGATGGTCACGCCAGTGATTACCCAGCCGCCGGACGGCTCGGAAGTCGGTCGTGCTGTAACGGTCGAGGGCACGATGGGTATGGTCGGCGCCACTTTGCAACTGCGCGACAAGCAGTTTGATCGTCCTTTGGGCGATCCGAAAATATTGAGCCAGGATGGCGACTGGTCGATTGACCTGAGTCTCGAGCAATTCAGGCTCTACACCTTTGACGCCCAGCAGACACTGGACGGTCGACCGTCGCTACACAGTGACGAGCATGAATTGACGGTGGTGCTGCTGCCGCCAGAATTTCTCCAGCCGATACAACACGGCAAGTTGCCACGAACCGCGTTGCTCAAGGGTACGGGCATGAGGGGCGGGGTTGTCGACGTCTGTCTGCAAGGGCTTGCCGAACCTCTGCTCAGTGATGTCATTGTGGATTGGGCAGGCAATTGGCAAGCCGAAGTGACGTTGCCGGTGGGCAGCAAAACGATCTGGGCCCGGCAAAGTTTCATGGATGAAAGCGGCAAACTACAAGAGTCGAAAGACAGCGAGCCGCTGCACTTTGACATTGTGCCAGCGGCACCCTTCATTGAAACCCCGATCGAGGGCGATGCCATCGGGCAGCAGGTGGTGGTGTGCGGTTTTGGCGTGCCGGGCGATACGGTCACGGTGACCCTGGTCGGTGCCGCGCGTTCCGAGCCGGCAAGCGCCGTCGTGCAGGAAAATCGCACCTGGTCAGTGATGCTCGATAGTCTGCTCGGCGGGGGGCTTTACCGGCTGGAGGCAGTCGCATCTCTGGACGGGTTCGAATCATTTGAAACCCTGCGCTCGGTCTTTCTGGGTACTTTCCGACCTGTGCTCGACGGGCCTGCAGCCGGACGCTGGGTCAGTCATCCAGTGCAGTTCAGCGGCAAGGGCCGTCCGGGCGTGGGCGCCATCGTGAGTTGGTACAACCCGGATGTTCAGTGGCTGGCTCAGGTACCCGTGGTCGATGAGCACTGGCGCGGGGCGGCGACAAGGGCACTGCCTCTGGCGGGCAACTGGTACCGATTCCGGCAGACGCTGACTGACGCGGCGGATGACGCAACGATGTCCGATTGGGCTGACAGCGCGCGTTTTGAAGTCGAAGCTGCGCGCTTGCCCCACGCCGACTCCTGAAATCCAGCTTCCGACGAACGGCTATAAAAACTGTCAGAACTGACAGTGGACTTGACGGCGTTCGAAGCGCTCAATCGTACTCACTGAATGTGCAGCCTGACGAAGGACGTCAGGTTGCGCGGGCCAGTTGTCGCCTAAAGGAATCTGATCATGGTTGATTCGCGCCGTCCCGCCCTGCAACTGTTCGATGAGTTGTTCAGCGAGGAACAACGAGCACAGAACGTCGGACTGCAGAACCTCGAGACATACCTGCAAAACGGTGGATCAATTTATCCACTGGTTGAAAGGGGTGTTCAATGCATGGTCCAAGAGCATCAGCTCAGCGTTGAGCAAGCGCAACAATATTGGCGCGGCGCCAATAGCATAGCCACGTCTCAGCGGCGCCAATTTATCGAGCAGACGCTGCGGGGCACCAGGCCCGCGCCAAAGCGCAGCTCCAGCGGTTTGTTATCGATCGTGGACGGTCCCAATTATCACGCTCTGATCGGTACCGATTTTTCCGCGTTGTGCCCGCCAGATGCACTGGAGTCCATCTGGTCGCCAGTGGCGTATCTGATCGACTTGTTGCGCTGGGTTCGTGACCGTCTGGAGGGTATCAGAGAGGAAGACGATTTCTCGCTGCATAACCGGCGCACAGATCTCTTGGCACTGAAGGTCGACTTCAATGCGGTTTATCAATCGATCTCTTCTGTGGACATCATCGTTGAGGTGCTGGAGAAATTCATCGCGGCGCAAACGGATATCGAATCCATCGAAGACGCGCTGATCGCAGCCCGCTACCCCAATGGTCTGCCTTATTACCAGCATTGGGTCACAATTGATGGTATCGCGCAGTTTCATGACTTGTCGGTGGGCGACTTCGAGCACCGGGTCGACCTGGCTTATCCCTATTTTCTGCAAGCCAATGCTCGAGGTGCCAATACTGCACAGGGTTTCGCCCATGCCTCGCGGCTTGGCCCTTATCAGCGCCAGTTGCTGACCGAACCGCGTGCGGATTTCGCCCTTCGCGAAGATTTTTTTGCGCACAACTTTGGTACCTATACCGAGATGTATTCGAATCTCAATCAGGTGGAGTTTTTCGGTCAGCGCACCAAGCTCGACAGCCGACAGATCGAGGCTCTTCTGTCGATTGGCGACTTTGCTCCCGTGCGCTCGGCCAATGTGACCTACCCGGATGAAACGCCCAAGCAGCCTGAAAGCGAGCGCTCGGGTTCGGTTTACATCAATGACGGTACTGCGCCGGCGGTGGGTTTCGATCCTGCAACCATGCCTCGCATTCGAATGACGGCAATCCCCGACGAACTCATCGGGTTCAACCGCTATACCCGGATGAATCAGATGGTGCGTCTGGCCAACTGGACAGGATTGCCGTTCGAACAGCTGGACGCAGTGTTGACATCGGTCATCCGGGCAACAGGGCGCGGCAATTCAACGAAAGGTCACAGCAACGAGATGGACATCTCCAGTGGCGCGGTTCATGCGCTTGGGTTGTTCCAGACGTTGCGCGAGCGCTACGAATGCACCGCCGCGGACTTTGCTGTGTTTGTGGGTGAGCTGTCGGTTTATGGCCGCGGTGAAGCGCTCTCGCAATTCGATCAGGTGTTCAATTTTCAAACCGGTTATCGCGAGCCTTTCAAGCTCGACAACGATGAGTTTGCGGTGGCGCCGATACCGGGCGTGGTGGATCTGACGATCAGCCAGCTCTGCAGTGGTCTGGCGATTGATCCGCAGACTTATTACGTGCTGGCGAACGCTGTGGCCAAGGCTCATGGCTTGACCGACAAATTGAAGCGCAACGCAGCGATCATCTCGAGCTTCTACCGTTTGGTGAGGCTGGCCCGGCTGTTGAACATCACTCCGGTTGAAGGCGTGCTGATGCTATCGATCCTGGGCGGCGATGACTGGGTCAATGGCTTGGCCGGTACTCCTGTCATCCACGATGTACCGGACGGTTCACCGGATGCGCTGGAACTGATCGAGGCTATGCAAAGTTGCGTGCAGTGGTGCGCGCAAAACAATCTGCCGGTGTTGTGGGTGTTGCAGCATGCGGTCGCTGCGCCAGCGGCTCAGGATCCATCCGAACAGGATGAGCAGTTTTTCGAGCAGGTTCGCAATTTGCTGCCGACTGCACAGTTGTCCAATAGTACGTTTCTCATGGCAGGCGTTCCGGCAGCCGGGGCCGCGGACTGGATCGAATTTCTCGCGACATCCGCCGACAGCCTGGGGCCGATAACCGACGGGCATGGTTTGATCCTGCCTCCGGAGGGAAGCGCTGAGATGTATCTGGCCTCCGTCCATAAAAAAATCGCCTGGGCGGTCGACAGCGCCTTGGGTGAGATCGAGCCAGCGTTGCGGCAGAGCATCATCGACAGCATGGTCAGCGCGTTTTTACAGATGCGCGATGCGCAGACTTCGCTGGTCAAGGAGACGCTGGCGGCATACGCCGGCGTTGGCGTGGATCAGGCATTGCCGGTCCTGAACTGGGCAGACGTCACGGTGCATCAGTTACTGCTGCATGTGCTGGAGCAAGCGGATGCGGGGAGCGAAGGGGGCGGCCGAACTCGCCCCCGAGTTGCCGACACATCATTCGATCTACTGGCTGAAGTTCGCCGGCGCAGTGAGGTGGTGTCGACCCTGGGGTTAAGCGCGGCGCTGTTGCAGGATTATCTGGATAGCGGCTACAAGGACTGGCTGGTTCAGGACGACAAGCATGCGTTGACGGTGCGCACGCTTTATTACCTGACCATGCTCACTCGCGCTTTTGCCCTCGCCTCAGCCTCGAGCGGCCAACCGCCACAGAAGCTGTTGGACTACCTGCGCCAGGTCAACGCATTGCCGGATGTCACCGGAGATGCGAGATGGCTGGCACAACAGGCGGCGGCGATCAAACTGGCCGATTTTTTTGGCTGGAGCGTTCAGGAAGTGCGCGAATGTGTGAGCCGCATCGATCCCGACCTGAAGGTGTTGAAAAACCTTCCCCAGCTCGATTTGTTGATGCGCGTGCTGGCGCTGTCCACCGAGAGCGGCATGGATGCGTTAACGATTTTTCTCATTGGTAATCTGCCCGAAACCGTCGACAAAAAATCCTATGCCGATGCCGCCGAACATGCCCTGCTCGGCGAGTCCGATACTCGTGCCCCGATCGTGCATGTTCCAGGCGACGTCAAAGGGCTGGTCACAATCACGTGCGAAGTGGTGGATGACAGCACCGTCGTGGCTAACAAGCCAGACGAAAAAGTCACTTATAAAGTGACCCTCAAAGACGCCAATGGAAAGTCGCTGAGTGGCGTCAATGTTTATTGGCGCGCCACATTGGGCACCATTGAATACAAGGCGACGGGAACGGACGGGACACTTTTGGCCGAGTTTATCCCCGGCAAGGTCATGGGCCGCGACACGCCAATGCTTTGGTTGGACTTGTTCGAGCCGCAATACGCCCCTCCCATAGAAATAACTGCCGACTTCACTACGTTGTCGTTCCCTATTGCAGAACTTTCACCTACGCCTTTGGAAACAGTGAAATACGGTCATGAAGTAGAACTGTATGCGGTGCTGGAGGACGACTACGGAAACCGCGGACAAAACTCGCTCGTGGAGTGGTTCGGCAAGAGCGTTCCGCCCGCGAAGATGGATGCCGTCACTATTCGGCCGGCTCAGGGGTTCACTGATCAGCAGGGGCTTACCCGGGTTTTTGTCTCAAGCAAGACGGGCGGCACATTCGTGTTCAGCGTTCGCTCTCAGTCTGGGGAAAGCGAAAGAATATTCCCCCATGCCATTACCTTTGCCAGGGAGTAGCGGCAGGGCGTTGCATACCGCCTGGCGAACGTTTTTCCCCGGGCCATATTCCAAGGAGCAAGATCATGGCACTGAGTAATATTGGCGGGCTGCTGGAAAAACGTCGCTCGGCACTTCTTGAATACTGCATCGGTCAAGTGGCCAATGATAAATACCCTTTTCTGAAAACACCTGAAGACTTGTTTGAATTGCTGCGCATGGATCCTCTGGATACTTATCAGGTCAAGAGTTCCAGAGTTGCCGAAGCGATAAGTTGTGTGCAGCAGTACATCCATGCGGTGTATCGAAAGCTGGAACCAGGATTCCGGGATCACGAGTTCGACAAGCGTCATCTGCGCGAATGGGAGATTTTCAGCAATTATCCCGACTGGACCGTGCCCCACCAGATTTCATGCTATGCGGAAAACTTCATCGTTCCATCGGTGCGATTGCGCAAAACCAGTCTGTTCAAGAATCTGGAAAACAACCTGAACCAGGCCCGTCTGGACAAAGATACCGTGCAGGCGGCGCTGCAGGATTATTTGCAGGCATTCGAACAAGTCTGCGATCTCGATGTGATCAGCTGTTTCATGGACGGCGTGACACCGGCCAAAGCTGATTACTACTTTCTGGGGCGGCAGCGGGTGCAGCCGTTTCAGTATTTCTGGCGCAAGGCCGAGATCGAACTGGGCGCAACCAGCGTTTCGGTCAATCCGGCGGTCTGGAGTGAATGGCAGGCCGTGGAAATCCCGACCGCCGATCAGGTGCTGGATATCCGCCCCGTGTTCTGGAATGGCCGGTTGTGTGTGGTCTGGGCCGAATGGCGCGACGCGGTAGTCGCGAGTGCAGCGGAGTCGCTCAGCCCGAGCAAACTGGTGATCAATCTGGCATTCATGAAGCAGAACGGGCAGTGGTCTGCGCCGTTGTGTGTGCACAGTTCAGAACACAAGGACGAGGGTTTGGCGAGCTCCAGACTGATTGCGACGGTGCAGGTCGATTATCTGAATCCGAAGGGCAAGTTGGGGATTTTACTGACGGGCAACCTATCTTCGCCATCCGGCAGTCTGCGAGTGCATGGTGTCTACGACGTTCTGATGCGCCCCCTTCTGGACGGTGGCGCATGGCTGGATCTGGCGCTTGAGGAGCGATTTGTCAGCAACGATACGGTTCAGCACCCACTGAACAGTCAGGTGACTGTTGTCACTCGCATACAGACCCATGGTTCCCTGACGCCCTATCTCGACCTGCACGTTATGGCAACGCGCGCGGATGACAAAGATGTGCTGACGGTGCAGGGTTTTTGCAGCCCCACGGGCCTGGACAGCGCTCGGTTGAAAATGGAGCTGCAAATTGCAGGTCTGCCTTCTGATAGTGACCCGCCGCCGATCCTCGAAGAACAGGATGCAGGCGGGGGCTGGGTAACTCAGTCGTGGACTTCCTCGCGGACGAAAGGCACCTGGCCCACGCCAGTCATTTTTTCATTCGCCTCTCCCACTTCCCCGACAGGACAGAAAGAGTTCGACCTGACGATTGTCGATCTCATGGATTTCGTCCCGCCAGCTCTGCACAAGAACAGTACCGACGGGGCACAGTTTCTTTCATTCAATCAAACTGGACTGGCGTTGAAATTCATTCGGCTCAATTCCTTGTTTGGCTCGGAACTGGTGAGATGCTCGAATATTTCCGTGGACGCCGTGCTGGACTGGTCCAACCAGTTCATTCGCGAACCATCGCCGATCGGCGCAGAGTTCGTTGAACCACCCAATGGTGCCTTCGACGGTGCCAATGGTCTGAACTTCTGGGAGCTGTTTTTTCACCTGCCGCATTTGATTGCCACCCGGTTGCGCGACGAAGAACGCTTTCAGGAAGCGCAGAGCTGGCTGCATTACGTATTCGATCCACAGGCCACCGCAGATCCGGCCAATCCGCCGGTTCCGATCGCGAACCCGAAACCGGCGTATTGGCGTTGCCGGCCTCTGGATATCGCAACAGCGCCGGGCAATCCAGGGTGGGAAATCCAGAATCCCCTCGATCCGGATGCCATTGGCTATGCCGCACCCGCACATTTTCAGATCCTGATGTTCACCGACTACGTAGAAAACCTGATGGCGTGGGGCGATTGGTATTACCGACAATTGACCCGTGACAGTCTGGTGGCCGCCAAGCTTTGCTATGTCCAGGCCGGGTTTCTGATGGGCAAGGCGCCCACCGCCGACACAGCGACTCGTTGGCAGACCGACACCGTGGAAAACCTCTTGGACAATTGCGAATCGCGACCCCTGCTTGAAGCGCTTGAAAAAACGCTGGATTTCAACCTGGCAGATTACCCGATCGCTTCCGACACCCCGCCGATCCTGGGTTTGTTGGCCTGCGAACCTTTTAGAATTCCGATCAATCAATCGCTGCTCGACCTGTTCGCAAAGCCGCAGCAACGCCTTGATAACCTGCGCAACAATCTCACGATCGATGGCAAACCGCTGGACGTGTTGCTGTTCAGCCCGATGACCGATCCCAGGCAATTGCTCCGCGATCTGGCCGCTGGTAGCGCGGCCGGGCCCAGACCGATGGGCGGGCGCCTGGTGGTCAATGCGTATCGCTGGCGGGTCACGTTCGAAGTCGCGTTGCGCGGGGTACAGAGCCTGCGGGATTTCGGCAGTCTGGTGCTGCGTCTGCTCGAGCAACGCGACCGTGCCGAGCAGGAAGAATCGCAGCAGAACCATTTGCTTGAGCTGGGTCGCTATGCCGAAACGGTACAGGAACAATCCATCGCCCAATTGGAGGCGAATGTCACAGCGCTGAAGCAGAGTCGGGCAATGGCGCAGGACCGGGCCGACGCCTATGCAATGCGTTACAGCGAAAACGTTTCGCCGATCGAGTATCAGGTCATGGCCAGTCTGCAGCAGTCGAAGACATCAGCACTGCAGGCCAAAGTTGTCAGGGTGGCAGGGGGCGTCATCGCGGCGTTGCCAAAAATCTATGGTACTTCCAACGGTGGCTTCAAACCCGAACACACTTTCGATGCGGTGGCTTTCGGCCTGGAGGTTTCTTCGTCATTGCTGCAAATCGACGCCGACCGACAGGCCACCACTGAAGGTTATCGCCGTCGCCGCAGTGAGTGGGCGCTGCAACGCGATCAGGCGCTGGCGGAGGTGGGCGCAATCGATGCGCAGATCGAAGCGCAAAGCCATGCGATCAACGCGGCGAGATCCAGCCTTGAACAGACGCTCAGGGCCAACAGCCAAGCGTTGACCATGTACAACTTCCTTAAAAAACGCGCGAGCAATGCCGAGCTGTTCGGCTGGATGCTTGGCCAGCTCAAGGCTCTGCACTATCAGGCGTACGACGCAGTCGTCAGCCTGTGCCTTAGTGCTCAGGCTTCACTGGCTGCCGAAACCGGGGATTATGATGCCCCCGTCCCTTTGCCTCAGGCCTGGCTCGATCACCGTTATGGTCTGGGCTCGGGTGAACAACTGCATATGTACCTGCTGGACCAGGAGCGCAGGCGCTTGCAAAGCTACGAGCGGCGGCCGGAACTGATCAAAACCATTTCCTTGCGGCAGTTGTTCGACGACAGAATCGAGCCTCAAGAGGGCATAACCAGCTGGGCAGATGCACACGCGCAATTGATGGCAACAGGTGTGTTGGAGTTCAGACTGACCCAGTTGTTGTTCGACCGTGATCATCCTGGCCATTTCTGCCGGCAGATCAGTTCGGTGGAAGTCGATCTGCCTGTGCTGGCCGGTCCCTACGAGGATGTGCGGGCAACGTTGCTGCAGATCAGTAGCGTGACCGCGACCCGACCGACCACACAGTCTGTGCAGTATTTGCATAACCCCACCGCAATCGCACCTGGCGATCTGCTGTTCAACCTGCGCAGCGGTCAGCAGATCGTTTTGTCGGTCGGGCTTGGCGATAATGGCCAGACCCACCAGAAACCCGACGAAGGATTGCTCAACCCGTTTGAATACACGGGTGCCGTTTCCCATTGGCGGCTGAGTTTTCCTCGCCCGCTTAATCAGCCGCAAGCTGCAATGCTCAAATCCTTGACCAATATCATTCTTCGCGTGCGGTACTCCATCAAGGCCGGCGAGCCGACGTACGTCCAAAAGGTCACAGACCTGGTGACCGAGGCTGAAAACACCTACCTGGCGCGCCAACGCAACGGAGCCAGCGATCATGAATGAGCCCGTCGTGCAAAAAAATGAAAGCCTGCTGCTCAATGGTGACTTCAATGATCGGCTCAAAGAGTGGCGTACCAGCGGTAGGGTTGGCCTGGCGAGCGAGTTTTATGATGGCGAGTTAGTCAATTTCATGGAGGTCGGTGTCGGGGCTTCGGCCACACAGGAAGTCAAAGCTCCCAAAACCCCCGGTGCACAAGCCGGTTACGAACTGACGTTTCTATGTGAACTGCGGCCCGGCGTTTCATGGTCGGGCGAATCGGGCTGGTTGCACATCCGCAAGCGCGGTGAAGTGTTGATGAGCATCGAGCTCACGGCGCAAGAAGGTCGGAATCCGGAGCTCGAAAACGCCCGACGGCTGGCGGGACAGCCGCTTGAATTCAAGCCGCGCGCGTATCAACGGTCGCTGGATCAATTGGAATTCGTGAGCGATGACGCATTGAGCTTCGAGGTCAGCGGTGTCCCTGACAACGCAGGCGACAATCGTTCGGCAATCTGCATCACTCGAATCGACCTGCAACTGAAGCTTGAACCGCTGCAACTGCAGACGGTGCGACTGGATAGCGAAGGTCTGCCACCAGGCCAGACGTTATACCTTTGCCTGGGCGCTTCCCTTGGCGATGACCTGTTCATTCCCCACGGCCTGTCTTTTATTCCGGCAGACGGCAGCGCCTGGCTGGATACGAATATCGCATTGATCATTCACGGCAACCCGATGGAGTCAGTCAAGGCGACCCCCGACTGGGGCGCCTATCAACCGCTATTGTCGCAGTGGTCGCTCGATTGCCCGGATATGCAGGAGGAAAAGGCTCATGACTTCACGATAAGTCTGGTGAACCAGTACAACGCCGAGCCTTACACGATTGACGTGTCGTTGGGGCATCACCGATTAGCGCTTCGCGAAGTACAGAGCGCGGCTTATTACCCTGTCCTGGATTGTGCGCAAAGCGTCCGTTTGGGTGTGCAGGTTCTCTCGTACTACACCGGCCAGGCGATTGATGGCAGAGAAGTCAGGTGGACGACTGCCGGGCAAGGTATGCTGGGCACCGGCACTACCGATGAACAAGGCTTGGTCTACTTCGATTTCGTTCCTGAGCAAGCAGGCGATTTCATTCTCACAGCTTCGGTCGACAGTCCTTATTACCCAAGTGGCGAGGTGACTCTCGAGTTTTCGGTCACGGTGCTGGCGACCGATCCCTGGATGGACTTGCGTTGCGTTGTCGAAGGGCAGGTAACCCAGTGGAGCGCGACCGGTTATCCCAATCGCGGCACTGATTACCCCTTCATTGTGCGCTTGCCCGCCGACAGCCCTTTGCTGGCGACTGATCTATCGCTGCACTGGAGCGGCGTCGGGCATGAAGAGCTGAAGGTCACGGTCAACCCGCCACTCCAGCAACCGGTCGCTTTCGATGGGGACGATAGTCTCTGGACGCTGGCCTGCGAGGACTGGCTGGACGGTCGCTTCGAACTGTCATTGGTCTGCTCGAAGCTGTTACTGCCATCGCCGCGTAAACCCATGTCGCTGGCGCGCAACAAGGTCAGGATCGCTGACACGCGCGGCCCGAATATTTCACCGGTTGTCGAGGACTCCGAAAAGACGTTGATGCGGGTGCAGGTGGTGCATGTCACTGACAAAGGTGCCGGTGAGCCAGTGATTGATGCGATCGTCGACTGGCAAACCCCTGAGGGCATTGTCGAGTCTCGTACCGGCAGTGGGGGCTGGGCCAGCCTGTATTACCGACCGTTGACGGCTTTGAGCAACGAGACGATTACCGCCAGTGTGAGTGCCTACGAAGGCGGGCCGGCAGATGAACACTCATTTTCGGTCACGGCGTTTGCACGAGACGAATGGAAGGACAAGGTCAGCATCACGTTTGATGCCGTTCCGATTGCCCATGACGGAATCGCATGCAAGCGCGGCCAGAGGCATATCCTGACGGTCCGGGCATTAGCGGGCAGCCCGTTGATTGGCGAGGCAATTACGCTCGGATGGCGGAACGAAAATCCAGAGAACGGTCTGGCGGTGAGCGACCTTGACGTACCAAGAATATTGCGCGAAGGGGAAGATTTGAGTTGGTTGTTCAGCTCTGATCGTATCGAAAGTACCAGCAGTATTTTCGAGGTGAGTTTGCGCACCGACACTCTCACGAACAAGGATTTTTCTTGCCGACTGTTATCACCTGACCTCCATGAAGAAATGACCGTGGTCCTGGATCAGATGACCGATCTCAGGGGCCAGCCACTCTTTCCGTGTATCGGCGCTGTACATCGCTATATCTTCCGCACCAATGCGCTAAGCCCTTTAGTGGGTATTGCCATGGATCTGGTATGGAATGGAAGCCCGGCGGCAGAGCTCGGAATCGAATTGAGTCCACCCCGCGGAAGCGAAAATTTTGTGGATGACAGCGGGTTTATCTGGACGCTGGACTGTTCAAAAAGTACCAAACCCGGTGTCTTCGCACTTCGGTTCGTTATCGATACCCATGGTTTCAGCGACATCAATACGATGACCTTGGGCCACAATAAAATCACTATCGAAGACGCCCGTGCATCTGCGGTGGATCCGGTCATTGGGCAGGATCCTGCGTGGATGTGGCTGAAGGTACGCTCCCCTTATGGTCCCGACCTCGCTCTGGATCAAGTGCCTGTTCAATGGACAGGCGACGGCAGCACCGAAGAGCACAGGACGGCTGCCGATGGCTGGAGTGGTTTTCCCTTTGCGCCATCCACCGCAGGTGAACATGTGGTGACAGCGGCGGTTATCAGCCCTTATGACCGTTTTGAAGAGCGCCGAACCATGAAGGTTCTAGCGCTGGAAGGGGATCCCTGGGCCGGATTTGAATACAGTTTCGACTCCCAACCGTTTCAGCCACTGGGTCAAAGCGCTGAGTTCCCTCGGCGCAAGGGGCAGCACCAATTGCGCGTGAGTGCCCCGGCGGGCAGCGCGTTGTTTGACCATCACCTGACGCTGGGCATGACCGGCACCGGGCCGACGGAATTGGGCATGCGCTTCGAGGAGCCACGTCTGGGTGACCCCAGGCTTTTCTCGAGCGCTGGAATGACCTATCGGTTCAACGCGGGCGACATCAAGGACGGGCGTTTCGGCCTGCGCTTTTCCTCGGCGCGGTTGGCCAGGCTTTCTCCGGTTATTGCAATGTCGCTGGGGCAAGGCGCGCAGGTGGTAAAAATTGCGGATCGTTCACGCAGCAGTCAGACGCTGTTTTGGGGCGAGGCTGTATCTGAGCAGATCACCATTGTGTCGGGCATCAGTGGCAGACCGATGGTGGGGATGAAGGTTGTCTGGTGCAGTCCGGACCTTGGTGAGGTGACCACCACTACCAACTTCTACGGTGAAGCGCGGATACGGTTTGTGCCGACAACACCGGGTGCGGCGCAACTGACCGCCACGGTGGGCGATGCGCTGTATTCGGAGTCGATTTCTTTACCGTTTTTGCTGCACGAGCCCCGGGAGATCAAGGAACTGATCAGCGCTGATCCGAGCGGGTATCCGGGGCAGGTGATGACCGCGCAAGTCCTGGTAGTGTCAGCCAGTACCGCGCAACCCTTGGCCAATGTCGAAGTGATGTGGGAGTACGACCGCACCTCGCTGCCGACAACCCTGACGGATGCCGAAGGCAAGGCAACGGCGCGCATTGTCTTGGGAGGAGCAGGCGAGGCTGCATTGCGGGCGTCGGTAAAGGGTGGTTTGGCTGGCTGGGTGGTAAAAACGCTCTGGTTGACCGTCACTGAGTGTCCAGCAGCGGTGGAATCCGTTGTTGCGTCGCCTAATCCGGTTCCCTTGCAGACCTACGTCTCCATGACCGCGCTGATTGTGGCCAAGGAGGGGCGAGAGCCCATGCCCAGACGGAAAATCCTTGTTTCCACAAATGGAGCACCGTTCACTGAGTCGTTTACCGATCACCGCGGGCGATACCAGGCTCACTGGCGGCCGATGAACCTTACGGAGCAGATTTCGCTGGTCGTCAAAGTAGAAAACAGCGACGGCACTTCGGACAGCGGCGCTGTGTATGTTGCAGTCACCAACTGATCGAATCTGTCAGATCGCAGCGGTCTTTTTCCAGCTCATGTAACTTGTCACCAGTCCGGCCCCCAGCTCGGCGGGCCGAACATCCATCACTGCAACGCCATGAGCAGTCAGCCGCTCATGGAGTTGCGAGCGGGCATTGAGAAAATCGATGGTGCCGCAGTAGGCGAGTGCCTCGGGCAACGTTTGCACCGTGGTCTGGCGCAATGTATCCAACGCCTGTTCACGCAGGCTCGCCACCAGCACCCGATGTTGTGCGCTCAGGCGTTTGACTGCGGCCAGCAGTTGCTCGTCTTCATCGCGCAAATTGGTTACCAGCACTACCAGCGCCCGGCGCTTTTGGCGGGTTAATAGCTGGTTGGCGGCAGCCTGATAATCGGCGGGGCGCTGAGTGCTCCCAAGGTCATAAACAGCGTTGAGCAAGACATTCAGTTGGCCGCTGCCTTTGACCGGCGCGACATGGCGCGGCTTATCACCGGCAAAGGTACTCATGCCCACCGCATCCCCTTGGCGCAACGCCACATAACTGAGTAACAGGCAGGCATTGAGCGCGTGATCGAAGTGCGACAGCTCACCGTCCTGGCTGCGCATCTGCCGGCCGCAGTCGAGCATGAAAATGATCTGCTGATCTCTTTCGTCTTCGTACTCGCGGGCAATCGGTGTGCGCTGGCGGGCGGTGGCTTTCCAGTCGATCTGGCGCAGGCTGTCGCCCTCGCGAAATTCGCGCAACTGATGGAATTCCTGACCCTGACCGCGCCGTTGTCGCTGGCGCACGCCGAGCTGGCTGAGCCAGTTGTCGACGGCGCGCAACTCGCCGCCGTAAAGCCGGGCGAAGTCCGGGAAGACGCGGGTTTCGTCGCGGACGCTGAGCAGGCGTTTGCCGGACCATAATCCCAAAGGGCTGGGCAGGTTGACTTCGCACTGTTCGAAGCTGAAATGCCCGCGTTCGAGAGGGCGCAGACGGTAGCTGATCTGGCTGACATGGCCGGGTTGAAGCTCGACAAGCATCGGCAGATGGTCAAACGCCAGACCGTCGGGAACGTGGTCGAAGAGTCCAATGGCCAGTGGCTCGGCAAATTCATGGGCCACCTCCAGCTTCACCTCCGCCCAGCGCCCCAATGCCAGGCTGCCGGGCATCTGTCGCTTGATGCGCGGCGAGGGCAGGCGTCTGAGGCGCACAGCGTCGATCACCGCCAAGGCCAGCAGCGCCAGGAGCAAACCCCAGTTGATCGAAATCAGGCTGGACGGGAGGTCGATCTGCAACGCCTGCAACGCGCCGAGCACGATACTGATAACCACCAGCAGGGCCAGCCAGATCAGCAGCAGCCGAGACGGTTTCACAGGCGCGGCGCCGGCACTTGATCGAGCAATTGCGTGAGCACCTGATCGACCTGCAGGCCTTCGATATCCAGCTCCGGCGCGATGCGCACGCGATGACGCAACACCGCCAGCGCGCAGCCTTTGATGTCATCCGGGATTACAAACTCGCCGCCGCGCAACAACGCCCGGGCACGGGCACAGCGAACCAATGCAATCGAGGCGCGTGGCCCGGCGCCGAGGGTCAGCCCCGGCCAGGTGCGCGTGCTGCGCGCCAGGCGCACGGCGTAATCGAGGACCTGATCGTCCAGCGGCAAATCACTGGCGATGCGCTGCAAGGCTTGAACATCCTTGGCTTGCAAGACCGTGCGCAGCGGTTGCACATCGAGCATGTCGGCGCGGGTCGAACGACAGACCTGACGGACCATGTTCAGCTCCTGATCGGCGTCGGGGTAATCCATGCGCACCTTGAGCATGAAGCGGTCAAGCTCGGCTTCCGGCAGTGGATAGGTGCCTTCCTGTTCGATCGGATTCTGCGTCGCCAGCACCATGAACGGTTGCGCGATGGGCAGGGCGCGACCTTCGAGTGTCACCTGGCGCTCCTGCATGGCTTCGAGCAGCGCTGCCTGGGTTTTCGCCGGCGCGCGGTTGATCTCGTCGGCCAGCAGCAGGTTGGTGAACAGCGGGCCTTTGCGCAACTTGAACTGCTCGGTCTGCAAGTCATACACGGCGTGACCGGTGACGTCGCTGGGCATCAGATCAGGGGTGAACTGGATGCGCGCGAACTCGCCGCCGAAGCATCGCGCCAGTGCCCGCACCAGCAAGGTCTTGCCCAGGCCGGGCACGCCTTCAAGCAGCACGTGGCCGCCGGCAATCAGCGCGGTCAGCACGTCGTCGACCACTGCATCCTGGCCGATCAGCGCCTTGTTCAATTCGTTGCGCACCGCTTGCGCCAACTGGCTGGCACGCTGGCGCTGCTGGGCGGCGTGCGTCGCGCTGCCGGGCTCGATCTGTTCAGTCATAACGCGTTCCTCAAGGTTTGCAGATGAGCGACCTGACGGCTGAATTCGGCGCTGGACAAACGCTGCTTCGGTCGTGGGCTCAGGGCCTGGCTGATGGCGCGGGTGGGTTGCCGGGTCAGGCGCGATAACGCCAGCCATTGCTCGGCGACATTCAATTGATCGAAACCGGGATGGCGGCGGCGCGCGCGGCGCAGGATGTCTTGTTGCAAGGCTTGCAGCAGCGCCTGCTGGCCGTTGTGGCGCAGGAGGAAATCGGCACTGGCACGCAGATGCTCCAGCAGTTGGCGGCGACCCGCTGGCGCCGGCATTTGCACCGGGCCGTGACGCACGCCGGCCTGCCACAACCACAGGCCGATCAAGGCGAGCAGGGCGACGATGGCCTGCGGGAAGTAGCGCCAGAGCAACGTCCACAGACCATCGTGTGCGGTGTTGTAAATCAGCGTGACGTCGGTGTCGGCGCTCAGATACCAGAGCAGCCAGGCGTTGTCGTATTTGCCGATAGCCGGGGTTTTCCACAGCTCGGCATCGGTGACCACGGTGACCGTGCCGAGGCCGTACACCCGTTGCATCATGTGCGTGGCCTTGGCGCTGTTGGCCCAGGCTTGCGCGACATTGTTCGGGTCGTCGAGGTGGAAGTCGGTGTCGAAACCGGCGTAGGCCGGCGCGTCTTCATCTTCCAGATACAGTTTGGTCAGTTTCGGGAAGCGGTCCTTTTCCCCGTCCTCGGGAGGATCTTTCAAGTCCTTGCTCAGCGATTGGTGCAGTTGCACCTTGTCGAGCAGCAGATCATTGCTTTGCCCGGTTTGCGCATCCCACAACGATTCGGCGACGAACACCAGACGTCCTCCGGCGCGAGTCCAGTTCAGCACCTGATCGACTTCACGCGGCGTCATCCGTGCGCGCTCGCCGAACAACAACAAGGTGTGGCTGTGCGGATCAATCTGCGGCAGCACCGTCAAGGTCTCGGCGTGGCTGACCGCGAGGCCGCGCTCGCTCAGGAACATTTCTGCCGCAAGATAAGGATTGGCTTGCGCGGCAGGCGAGGGGCCGTGATCGATGACTTCCTGATAAGGGCGGGCTTTGAGGTAGAGGAACAGACTCAAGCCGCCAAGCAGCAAAAACGCCAGCGCAGCCAACGACCCGCCAATGCGCCGGTTCAATGCCCGGACCCTTTGCTGAACAATTCACGCCAGCCGTTACACAGCTCTGCTTGCAGGTGCGCGGCTGGAAGTCGGTGCCCGTAGGCCATGTTCTGCCAGTGAACAGTGAGGTTGCGGCTGTAGGCGAGCAGGTCCGGGCGTTGCAATTGCTCGATGCGGTTGAGGATCTGGCTCTCGGTGTCGGCGGCTTTGAGCGTCAGGTTGAAATCATGCAGCAGATGGCTGAGCAGGCCGCGATAGAGCAGGCCCAGCGCGGCGCGAGGTTCGCTCAGCCACAATTGTTCGGCACTGGCGGCGATGTCATCGGGAAGGGTTTCACGGTTCAGATCCAGCCCGAAGACGTGTGGCGGCGCCGGTGGTTTGCTGCGCGAGGGCAGGTTCGGGCGACGACTGACGAAGGCCCGGAGAAATTCGCGATAACGCCAGACCAGCCAGCCCAGCGCGGCAATCAGCGCGCCCCACAACAGCACTTCAATCACGTTCGCCAAGGCATCAAGGTGTCGACCGTCGAGCCAACCGAGAAGGGTTTTCAGCCACTGCGGAGCCTCACCCGGTTGCGCGTCCTTGGCCGGGCTTGCCGGGTCGTCTCCGAAACGATAGCGGGTGACGCTTTCCTTGTTCTTGAACGGCGGTTGTTCGAGCAGCGACTGGATGCTGTCGCGCGATGCCTGACTGGTCAGCGGCTGATTGAGCAACCGTGGAGCATCCGGCGTATCGCTGGCCCATACCGGTTGCAGGTTCGGCAGCAGCAGACACGCCGCCAGCAACACACCGAGCACGCTGCTGTTCAAACGCTGGCGCAAACGGCGGAAAACCAGCTCGATGTCCCAGGCTTCCAGTTGCGTGCGACGGTTCAGGTACAGGCTGAAGCCGCAGGCGACATACACCGGTCCCCAGGCCACCAGGATCAGCGCATAAAAAACGTTGGTCAGGTGCTCCAGCCAGCGCCAGTCCTGATCGGCGGCGAGCAGCAGCGACTGCCAGTCCCAGTCGGTTTCGATCTGCTGCGGCAAGAGCATGTAGAACAGCAGCATCAAGCCGATCCACAGTGCGGTTTCCAGATGCACGCCGATAATCGTCAGCCATTGCGCGGCGCCACCGTTGCGTTGCAGCAGCACCTGCAGACGTTGTTGTCTGGCCTCGCCATTCAGGCCTTCGAGTTGCGTCACCGGCAGCACAAAGCTGCGACTCAGACTCAGCCGTCGCCAGGTCAGACTGGCCAGCAGTTGCGGCTTGAGCAGGCGCGGCCACTCGCGCAAGGCTTGTCTGAGGGTTGGCGTTTCACCGAACAGCGCTTTGGAGAGGATGTACAGCGGCAGGCGTTCGTAGGCCGGTTTCAGCCACCAGAAAATGAACACCGCCAGTGATGGCCAATCCCACAGCAACAGGCTGAGCAGGGCGAACAGCGGCAGGGTGACGATCGCCCAACTGGTCATCAACAACCGGCGATGCTGCTGGCTCATCAACACGCCCAGGTCCATGGCTTCCCAGGTCGTGCGCGGGCGGATCACTACGCTGGCGTCACTCAGGCGCATGACGAATCCTTCCGGCCAACGACAGATAAACCGCGACGGCCAGCCACAGCGCGGCGCCGACGGCGTATTTGGTCAGCGGCGTGACACTGGTTTTCGACGACCAATAAGCCTCGATGAATGCTGCGATCAACAGGAACAACATCGCCCCACACACCAGCAACACGCTTTTGCGTGCGGCCAGACGCAGCGCCTCGCCCCATGTCAGACGTCCGGGGGCGATCAGCGCCCAGCCCAGCTTGAGGCCCGCCGCGCCGGCGAGGGCAATGGCGCTCAGTTCGAACGCACCGTGACCGATCACGAACGACCAGAAGGTCTGGCCGAAACCGATCTCGCTGAGATGCCCGGCCACCGCGCCGATGATCATGCCGTTGTAAAGCAGGAAAAAACCGCTGCCCACGCCCATCAGCAAACCGCTGGCGAACGTCTGAAAGGCGATGCCCGTGTTGTGCATCACGTAATAGCCGAACATTACCCAGTCTTCGCTGGCCGCACGTTCCGCCGAGCGGCCGAGGTGGCCGGCAACGGGGTCGTACATGCCTTGCATCTCGCGCACCTGCTCGGCCGGGATCAGGTTGTAGATCAGTTCCGGGAACAGATAAACCAGCACGCCAAAACCGATCAGGCTGCCGAAGAACAACAGGCTGGCGGCCGCAACGAAACGCCACTGTTCGCGCACCAGTCGCGGGAAGTCGGCGAGGATAAAGCTGATGATTTGCGCCCCGAGCCGACTGCGATGCCGATAGAGCTGTTGATGGCCGCGCAGTACTTGTTGTTGCAACGTATCGATCAGAAAGCTGCTGTAGCCGCGCGCCTGGGCCAGAGCCAGATGTTGGCAGAGACGCCGATAGGCCTTGGGAAAATCGCTGACTTGCGCTGTCTCCTTGCCTTTTTCCAGGCGTTCGAGCGCCACGGCGAAGCGCTCCCATTCGGCCTTGTGGCGACTTTCGAACAGGCTCTGCTTCATGCGCTCGGCCCCAACAGGCCGCGCGCGATGCCGTTGAGTTCAGACACGGCTTTGGGCGCAGAGATGTGCAACGGCTGCGCCAGCAATGCCGCCAGCTCGTTGACCCGTGCGGGAGAGAGCTCGGCCTGACGCTCGGCGAAACCGAGTACCGCGCGTTGTTCGCTCAAGGTCAGCGGAACGGGGCTGCGGCGAGGTTCAGCGTCAGGCAGTTGCGGGCGGCTCAGCGGGCGTTCGCTGTAAACCACCAAGGTGCCGGCGGCAATGTCGCCGAGGCGTTTGAAGGTTGGGTGTTGCAGGCAACTGAGCGCACCGAGGAAATAGCCGAAGGGCAGTAGATCGACAAAGCGCAGCAGGTTGCGCAATAGCGAGGCCGACCAGCCGATCGGCGTGCCGTCATCGTGCACCACGCGCAAACCCAGCCATTGCTTGCCCGGCGAACGGCCCTGACGCAGCACCTCGAACAGCACCATGTACCACCAGCTGATGGCAAACAGCAGCAAGGAACCGAGGCCCATGCCGAGCTTGCCGAGAAATGCCAGCGCGATAAACAGCACGCCGAGGATCAAGCCGCGAATGCCTAGATCGATGGCAAACGCCACGGCGCGCACCATCAACCCGGCGGGGCGCAGTGGCAGGTCGATGCCTTCCGGCGTTTCGACCTGATGCCGGGTATCCAGCGGTGCTTTCCTTCGCGGTGCTGTGGGCTCGAGCATGGGCTACCTGATGTTCGCCTGTTCGGGATGCAAGTGCGCCTGATGCTAGCAGCCTCTCGGGTGTGGGAGCGAGCCTGCTCGCGAATGTGGTGGATCAGTCAGCCTATGTGCACCTGACGGAAAGCCTTCGCGAGCAGGCTCGCTCCCACAAGGGCAATGCATTCCAGTTGTAGGAATCTGGAGAAATTGCTGTTCGAGGGCGACCAGGCTGGCCGTGGCAACCCTGAAACGCCTAGACTTCGCCGATCTTCTGTTCAGGATTCGCCCGTGACTTCAATCTTCTGGTACGACTACGAAACCACTGGCATCAATCCGCGCAACGACCGTCCGCTGCAGGTGGCCGGGATTCGCACTGACCACGCGCTCAACGAAATCGACGAGCCGGTCAATCTCTATTGCCAGCCCAGCGAGGACATCCTGCCGCACCCGGCGGCGTGCGCGATCACCGGCATCACCCCGGGCCAGCTCGCTGAAAAAGGCTTGAGCGAAGCCGATTTCATGACCCGCGTGCATGCGCAACTGGCCGCTCCGGGGACCTGTGGCGCCGGTTACAACACCTTGCGTTTCGACGACGAAATGACCCGCTACAGCCTGTATCGCAATTTCTTCGACCCCTATGCCCGTGAATGGCAGGGTGGCAACAGTCGCTGGGATCTGATTGATGTGGTGCGCGCCGCTTACGCATTGCGCCCCGATGGTCTGGTCTGGCCGACCGATGATGAAGGCCGCGTGACCCTCAAGCTCGAACGTCTCACGGCGGCCAACAATATCGATCACGGCCATGCCCACGAGGCGCTGTCGGATGTGCGCGCCACCATCGCGTTGGCGCGGCTGATTCGCGAGAAACAACCCAAGCTCTACGAGTGGCTGTTCCAGTTGCGCAGCAAACAGAAGGTGATGGATCAGATCCGCCTGTTGCAGCCACTGGTGCATGTGTCCGGGCGTTTCTCGGCGGCGCGCAGTTATGTCGGCGTGGTGTTGCCGCTGGCCTGGCACCCGAAAAATCGCAACGCCTTGATCGTCTGTGATCTGCATCTTGATCCGCAGGGGTTGCTGGACCTCGATGCGCAAGCCTTGCGTCAGCGTCTTTATACCCGTCGCGATGAGTTGGCCGAAGGTGAGTTGCCGGTGCCGCTCAAACTGATTCATATCAATCGCTGCCCGGTTGTAGCGCCGCTGGCGGTATTGCGCGCACAAGACCAGCAGCGCCTTGGGCTGGACATGGCGCTTTATCATGAGCGGGCAGTGCGACTAACTGACGCACAACAAGTCTGGAAAGATAAAGTCGCGGCGATTTATGCCAGCGAAGATTTCACGCCCAACGAAGATCCCGAGCAGCAGTTGTACGATGGATTTATCGGTGATCGAGATCGTCGTTTATGCGAACAAGTTCGAACGGCGGATCCTGCGCAGTTGGCGCAAGAGCAGTGGCCTTTCGATGATGAACGTTTGCCTGAATTACTTTTTCGATATCGAGCACGCAACTTTCCGGACACCCTGGACGTGGCCGAGCAAGAGCGCTGGAAATTATTTTGTCAGCAGCGCCTTACGCAACCTGAGGCCGGTGCGCCGAATACCGTGCAGTCATTTATCGAGGCGGCAGAGCAATGGTCGCTTAGTGCGACGCCAATGCAGCGAGAGGTACTCAATGACTGGCAGAATTATGTCCAGGCATTACGCAAACGTTTGAATCTATGAAATCGAACATACCCGTAATTAATCTGCGGGCATAAAAAAACGCCAGCGCTAGCTGGCGTTCTTTTGTTCGCGGATCGCTCTGCGAAGGTGTTGCGGCTTAGCCCAGCAGGGTAGCCCAGCCTTCAACCACGTCGCCGCCCCACTTGGCTTTCCACTCTTTCAGAGTCTTGTGGTTGCCACCTTTGGTTTCGATGACTTCACCGTTGTGCGGGTTTTTGTATTGCTTAACTTTGCGTGCACGCTTGGTGCCGGTAGTTTTCACTGCGCCGCCGCGTGGAGCCTTGGATTTGGCTTCCGGATCCAGCAGCGCGATGATGTCACGCAGGGACTTGGAGTATTCACCCATCAGCGTGCGCAGTTTGCCTTCGAATTCCAGTTCGGCTTGCAGTTTGTCGTCTTCGGACAGGTTCTTCAGACGGGCTTGCAGCTCTTTGATGGCTTCTTCGGTGGCGCGATATTCGTTGATCAAGGACATGAGTACTACCTTTTGTAGAATGCTGAATGACAGGGGACAGTGCCGCAATAATAGTCAGGCTGTTTCATCAAGTAAACATTTAGATCGGCTTTTTATTTAAATGAGTTACAGGAATTAGCCGCGCTTTGAATGTTCCGTTAAATAATGTGATGCAGTCAGCACAGATATTTACAGTTGTCTGACAAAAGCCCCGCTAAAGCGTCACGGTCTTGACGTAAGACCTGCGTCAGAAAGCCGTTTGACCATGCTTTGTCCCACCCGGCACGTATGCGTACTGCAGTTTTCCTGCGCAGTCGCTAGAATGGCGACCTTTGTGAAGTTCTGGAGTTTCCCCCTCATGCGCACTTTTCGGCTGGTGATCTCTTGCCCGGACCGCGTTGGCATCGTTGCCAAAGTCAGTAATTTTCTGGCCTCTCATAATGGCTGGATCACCGAAGCGAGCCACCACTCTGACAATCAAGTGGGCTGGTTCTTCATGCGTCACGAAATCCGTGCCGATTCCCTGCCGTTCGGTATTGAAGAATTGCGCGAGAAGTTCGCGCCGATCGCCGAAGAGTTCTCGATGGACTGGCGCATCACCGACACCGAACAGAAAAAACGCGTGGTGCTGATGGCCAGCCGCGAATCCCACTGCCTGGCCGACCTGCTGCACCGCTGGCACAGCGATGAACTGGATTGCGAAATCGCCTGCGTGATCTCCAACCATGACGACCTGCGCAGCATGGTCGAGTGGCACGGCATCCCTTACTACCACGTGCCGGTCAATCCGCAGGACAAGCAACCAGCATTCGACGAAGTATCGCGGCTGGTCAAACAGCACGACGCCGAAGTGGTGGTGCTGGCGCGCTACATGCAGATCCTGCCGCCGGACATGTGCCGCGAATACGCGCACAAAGTCATCAACATTCACCACAGCTTCCTGCCATCGTTCGTCGGCGCCAAGCCGTATCACCAGGCGTCCCTGCGCGGCGTCAAGCTGATCGGCGCGACCTGCCACTATGTCACTGAAGAGCTGGACGCCGGCCCGATCATCGAGCAGGACGTGGTGCGTGTCAGCCACAGCGACAGCATCGAAGACATGGTGCGTTTCGGCCGTGACGTCGAGAAGATGGTGCTGGCCCGTGGTCTGCGTTATCACCTGGAAGACCGCGTGCTGGTGCACGGCAACAAGACAGTCGTGTTCTGATCGAGCACGACACGCTTGAAAAACCAAGGGCCTAGGCGTTGAATCGCTCAGGCCCTTGTCATTTGAGCCCGAGGAAAAGTCATGAGCGATCCACTGGACAAAGCCACTTCCAAAGCGCCCGCCACTCTCGGCGAGGGTTGCCTGAGTCGTTACGACCCGGATGACATGAGCCCGGACGACGGCACCGAATTCCCCGGTGCCGCCGAGCTTTGGGAGCAGCTCCAGCAAGAGCAGGACGAACCTAAGAAGCCTGCCTGACGTTCATCAACTTCTTCAGCAACGGCTTGCCCAGCATCAACACGAACACCGGGCCGCCAACCAGCAGATAGAAGTAATACGTCACCACGCGCCAGATCAGGATCGCCGCCGCTGCGGTGGATTTGCCCACCATCGGCGCGAGCAGCGCAGCCGAGGTCAGCTCTGCCGCACCGGCACCGCCGGGTAACAGACTGAACTGGCCGGCGCCCAGCGAGAGCATCTGCACCAGAAAGCTCCACGCCCACTGCAAATCCGCGCCGAGCCCGCGCAGGGCCAGATACAGCACGCTGTAGCGCAGCAGCCAGTGCACGCAGGTCAGGGCGAACACCTGAACCAGCGTCTGCCAGGGCAACTTCAAGGTATCGGTAAACGCTGCGAGAAAGTGCAGCAACTTGCGCGCCCAGCGTCGACGAGTGCGTGCCGTCACGTTCATTCCTGCCAACAGCCGCCCGCTCAGGCGAATCAACGCTCGGTGATAACGCGCGATCAACACGCAACTGAACAACCCCCCAAACAACGAAACGGCGCTGACGGTCAGCAGCCACTCGAGGCGATCGCTCAGGTGCTGGAACAGCGCATAGATCAGAATCCCGCTGAGTGCGCAGAGAAAGAACAGCAGATCGCTGAGCTGATCCATGGCAAACACCGCGCTGCCCCGCGCCGGACGCACGCCGCACCGGGCGAGCAATGCCATGATCGTCAGCAGTCCGCCACTACCGCCGGGCGTGGCGCAGTACGCGAACTCGGCCGCCATCACCACGCCGAGGCTTTTCAAGGGCGCGACTTTTTCTCGCTGGTCGCCGAGCAACAAACGCAAACGCAGCGTATTGATCCCCCAGCAGAGCAGAATCATGCCGAACATGATCAACAGCCAGTGCAGCGGAAAACTGCGCAGGCGCGACCACGTCTCGCCGCCGCCGAGCAGTACCGGAATCAGCACCGCCGCCAGCAGGCCGATCAGCAACAACAGGCTGCGCTTCATGCTGCGCGTTCCAGCTGACCGCGCTGTCGGGCCAGCCAGTCGATCTTGGTCAGCGGCACGCGTCCCTCCGCCAGCAGTCGTTGCAGCGTGTGCAACCAGTAATCGCGAGAAAACCGGTGACGCATGTCCACCGGATGCAGGCCCAGACGAATCACCGATGCCTCGCGCCAGCGCTGTTCACGCTGGTCGCTGACGATTTTCGACACGCCGCGCCGCCAGGCACTGCGCGCACTCCACACCAGCCCCGGTGCATCTATGGCGCTGAAGTCGGGCAAGCGATAAAGATGCTGCGGATCGCTGGTGTAGCTGAGCGGTAATTCGCGCAAGGCCTGACGGGTGCCGTCGCTCATCAGCCAGGCCGGGGCGACGAAACCCTGCACCGGCCAGTCGTAGCGCTGAAACATGTCCAGACCTGCGTGCAGGCGGGCAAGGGCAGCTTCGCGGGACAGGCGGTAAAACTCGCCTTCATGGGTGTAGACCCGGCGCATGAACCAGTCGCGCGGGGTGTTTGGCATGGGTTCCTGATCGTCGTGGTAGTAGCCGTGCAGCGCCAGTTCATCGCCTCGGGCGACCCTGGCATCGAGCACTCGGCGAAACGCCGGGTTGGCGTCAAGCGCATCGTGGCGATGGAAATCCGGCACCACCAGCCACGTCATCGGCACATCACCCAAGGCATCGACAGCCTCGACGAAGGGCTGGTAATCCGCCCACGTCGAGGGCGCCACATCATGCAACACCAGACATACGGCTTTCATGTGTTCAACCATTGGCCACCCGGGGCAGCGTATGGCCGAGCACGGCGTGATAGTGGCTGAGCAGGCTGTCGACCACGGTGTCCCAGGCATAACGCCGTTCGACGTGCTGGCGCGCCTGTTGACCGAGGCGGGCGCAGCCGCGACTGAACAGCTCGCGCACGGCATTGGCCATGGCCTGCGGATTGTTCGGCGCACAGAGCAGGCCGCAGGAATCGTTGACGATCTCTTCAAACGCCCCGGCCGCCACCGCCACCACGGGAATGCCGCAGGCCATGGCCTCAAGGATGACCAGGCCGAAGGTTTCCTGGTCGCCGGCATGCAGCAGCGCATCGGCGCTGGCCATCAGCCGCGCGACTTTCGGCGCCGGGCAGAATTCGTCGATGACGCTGACGTTGTCCGGCACCGCCGCAGGCATCGACGAGCCGACCAACAACAAGTGATAGCGCGGACCGAGGCGTTGCATGCACTTGAGCAGCACCGGCAGGTTTTTCTCCTTGGAACCGCGCCCGGCAAAGATCAGCAGGCGCGTGTCTTCGGCAATGCCCAGCTCGGCCCGCAGCCCGGGGTCGCGGGCGTCGGGATGGAAGGTGTGCAGATCCACGCCTAGCGGTTGCACATGGACATTGCGTACACCAAGCCCGATGAGCTTGTCGGCCATGACCTGGCTCGGCGCGAGAACGCGGTCGAAATTGCCGTAGAGACGCGTGACATAAGCCTCGACATTCGGTGTGACCCAATGGCCCATGCGATTGCCCGCCAGCAGCGGCAGATCCGAGTGATAAAAGCCGATCACCGGAACGTCCAGCTGCCGCCGCGCATCCAGCGCCGCCCATGCGGTGAGGTAGGGATCGCCGACTTCGATCAGATCCGGCTGCAGATCCTGCAGGACGTTTCGCCATGGCGCCAGCCGCAGCGGGAAGCGATAGCCTTTGCCAAAGGGCAGGGCGGGCGCTGGAACCGTATAAATGCCGTCATGTTCACCCAGTCTCGCGCCGGGGATCAGCAGGCTGTGGCGAATGGCGTTGCGCTCGCCAAGGCGACGGTGTTTGGCATCCAGATAAGTCCGCACGCCTCCGCTGGCCGGGGCGTAGAACATGGTGATGTCGGCGATATGCACGGTGAGCAACCCTCCGCTGTGTTGTTCTCCCTTGATTGACCGTTATCCAGAATAGATGTTCGGTCGGGATTGCGCGGTGGGGTGTCACTCGGGTTTTGTTGAAACGTAGATATTCGCGAGCAGGCTCGCTCCCACAATGGAGTGCATTTTCCCTGTGGGAGCGAGCCTGCTCGCGAAGCGGCCAGTCGTCGCAGCTTAAATCCTGAAGCTGCCAACCAACTGTTTGAGACGCGAAGCCTGCTGCTCCAGATCCGAACAAGCGCGCAACGTCGCTTGCAGGTTCTCCACGCCTTCCTGGTTCAGCGTGTTGATCTCGGTGATATCGACATTGATCGACTCGACCACAGCGGTTTGTTCTTCGGTCGCTGTCGCCACCGACTGGTTCATCCCGTCAATCTCGCCAATGCGCAGGGTCACGCTGTTCAGGCGTTCGCCGGCGAGGTTGGCGATCTCGACGCTGTCCTGGCTGTGACGCTGGCTATCGCTCATGGTGCTCACCGACTCACGGGCGCCGACTTGCAGCTCCTCGATCATGGTCTGCACCTGTTGGGCCGATTCCTGAGTGCGGTGCGCGAGGTTGCGCACTTCGTCGGCCACCACGGCAAAACCACGACCGGCCTCACCGGCGCGTGCCGCTTCGATCGCCGCGTTCAGCGCCAACAGGTTGGTCTGCTGGGAAATGCTGGTGATCACTTCGAGAATCTGGCCGATGTTGACGGTCTTGCTGTTCAGCGACTCGATGTTGGTGCTCGACGCGCTGAGCATGCTCGACAGCTGGTTCATCGCTTTGATGCTGCGCTCCACCACTTGCTGGCCATCTTCGGCCAGACCCCGGGCGTCGCTGGCCTGATTCGACGCTTGCGCGGCGTTGCGGGCGATTTCCTGGGCGGCGGCGCCGAGCTGATTGATCGCGGCGGCAACACTGCTGGTGCGCGAAGCTTGCTGGTCGGAGTTGTACATCGACGAGTTCGACGCAGCGACCACGCGCAGGGCGACCTCGTTGACCTGGCCGGTGGCCGAGGACACTTCGCGGATCGAACCGTGAATACGCTCGACGAAGCGGTTGAATGCGGTGCCGAGGATGCCGAATTCATCGTTATTGACGATGTTCAGGCGTTTGGTCAGGTCGCCTTCGCCGTCGGCGATGTCTTCCATGGCGCGGGTCATCACGTGCAGCGGCTGGATCAGCAGGCGGATGAGCATGCCGAGCAGGGCAATGATGATTACCACGGCAATGATGGTTGCGATTACCGCTGAGGTGCGGAATTCGCTGAGCATCGCGTAGGCCTGGTCTTTATCGATCGACAGACCGATGTACCAGTTCACCGACGGCAGGCCCTTGATCGGGGCGAAGGTGACGATGCGGGTTTTGCCGTCGACGCTCACTTCGCTGAAATCGCTGCTGATGCGCGGCGTGTCTTGTGGGTAGGCTTCTTTGAGCGACTTCATTACCAGGGCCTTGTCCGGGTGGACGAGGATCTTGCCGTCAGCGCTGATCAGAAACGCATAGCCCATGCCGTCGAAATCCCGCGCGGCGAGGGTGTCGATCAGCGATTGCAGGCTGAGGTCGCCGCCGACCACGCCGACGCTCTGCCCGGCCTTTTTCGACGCGGTGGCGATGGAAATGATCAACTGGCCGGTGGCCGCATCGATGTAGGGTTCGGTCAGGGTCGACGTGCTGCTGCTTTCGGCACCTTTATACCAAGGGCGCACGCGCGGATCGAAACCGTCCGGCATCTTCACGTCCGGGCGGATGGTGAAGTGGCCAGTGGCATCGCCCAGGTAGGTGGCCATGAACGTCGAGGTCAGGCTTTTCTGTTCCAGCAGGCTGGCGACCGTGGCAGGTTCCGGGTTGATGGCGATGTTCTGCGCGGCGTTCTCGATCAGCAGAATGCGCCCGCTGAGCCAGGTCTGGATGTTGCCGGCGGTGACCTCGCCCATTTCATTGAGGTAGTTGTTCAGATCATCGCGGATCGCATTGCGCTGCAGCCAGTCGTTGTACAACGTGAACGAGGCAAAAGCGGCAATGACGATGAGAGCGGCGGCAAGCAAAATCTTATGGCTGAAGCGCAGGTTTTTGTTCATGGCTTGGGGTTCCGCTAAGGTCTTAATGTCCTGGGCGTGCTTTGATAGAGACGCGCACTATGGGCAAGGTTGAAAAATTGATATTTCCGGCTCTCCTTAGGGAAATGTCCGACCCGGTTTTCTGGCGGGTCTGTCCAATTTATGTATCGGCCATGTGTCATCAAAGATTAACCATTGGGTGAGAAAATGCCTGACTCCTCGCAACTCGTTATCGGCGCTGATCCGGCCGCGCAACCCATCGCTCAGGCCATGCGCCTGGCCAACCGCCACGGCCTGATCGCCGGCGCCACCGGCACCGGTAAAACCGTGACGTTGCAGCGCCTGGCCGAAGCGTTCAGCGACGCCGGTGTGGCAGTGTTCGCTGCCGACATCAAGGGCGACCTGTGCGGCCTCGGTGCTGCCGGCAACCCGCAGGGCAAAGTGGCCGAGCGCATCGCCGGCATGCCCTGGCTCGGTCACACGCCGCAGGCTTATCCCGTGACGCTGTGGGACATCCACGGCGAATCCGGACATCCGCTGCGCACCACGCTGAGCGAAATGGGTCCGCTACTGATCGGCAGCCTGCTCGAGCTGACCGACAGTCAGCAGTCGGCGCTTTACGCGGCCTTCAAGGTGGCGGATCGCGAAGGGCTGTTGCTGCTGGATCTCAAGGATCTGAAAGCGCTGCTCAATCACCTCAAGGACAATCCACAGTTGCTCGGCGAAGACGCCGCGCTGATGACCACCGGTTCCAGCCAGGCGCTGCTGCGCCGGTTGGCGACGCTGGAACAGCAGGGCGCCGAAGCCCTGTTCGGCGAGCCGGCGCTGCAACTCGAAGACATTCTGCAACCGGGCGCCGATGGCCGTGGACGTATCCATCTGCTCGATGCCAGTCGGCTGGTGCACGAGGCGCCGAAGGTTTACGCAACGTTCCTGCTGTGGCTGCTGGCCGAGTTGTTCGAGCAACTGCCCGAGCGCGGCGACGCCGACAAGCCGCTGCTGGCGCTGTTTTTCGACGAGGCGCACTTGCTGTTCAGCGACACGCCCAAAGCTCTGCAAGAACGGCTCGAGCAAGTGGTGCGTTTGATTCGTTCCAAAGGCGTTGGCGTGTATTTCGTCACCCAGTCGCCGGCGGATCTGCCGGATGACGTGCTGGCGCAGTTGGGCTTGCGTATTCAACACGGTCTGCGTGCGTTCACCGCCAAAGAGCAGAAATCCCTGCGCGCCGTGGCGGATGGCTTTCGGCCGAATCCGGCGTTCGACAGTCTGTCGGTACTGACTGAGTTAGGTATTGGTGAGGCGTTGGTGGGCACCTTGACCGAGAAGGGCACGCCGGAAATGGTCCAGCGTGTGTTGGTGGCGCCGCCGCAATCGCGGATCGGCCCGCTGACTGAAACCGAGCGCACCGTGCTGATCGCCGGCTCGCCGTTCAAGGGCCGTTATGACAAGCCGATCGATCGCGAGTCGGCCTATGAAATCCTGATGGGACGCAAAGGGCTGGCGCCCGAGGCTGAAACACCAGCGGGCAAACCAGCGGCCGCAGAGCCAAGCCTGGCTGACCGCGCTGGCGAATTCCTCGGCACGGCGGCAGGGCAGGCGCTGAAATCGGCGATGCGCCAGGCGGCCAATAATCTCGGCAAGCAGTTGGTGCGCGGGTTGATGGGGTCGCTGCTCGGCGGCAGCAAGCGCCGCTAAAAGCAAAGATCGCAGCCTTCGGCAGCTCCTACAGTTGAAACATTCATTCTGTAGGAGCTGCCGAAGGCTGCGATCTTTTGATTTTGCTTCAGGCTTTCCCCTTGGCATGCGCCGCCAGCCGCTCCAGCGCCGCGCGCAATCCCGGATCGCTGATCCCGTCGGCCGTCGACTGAATCGTCTCTGCCGCACTGCTGGACAGATCCATTGAGTGCCCAGTTGCCCGATGCTGCACGATGGGCGGGCGCACGCTGAATTTGATCCGCGTCAGGTTGGCGAACTCTTCGAAAAGTTGCAGTTGCCGTTGCAGGCGTTTCTGCTGATAGCGCAGGCGCGTCGCCCAATGGCCGTCAGTGACCACCAGTGACAGCTCGCCTTCGCGCCACTTGGCCACGCGGCAATGCTCGCGGGCGGCCGGTTGCAGCTGGCTTTCGAGCAGACGCTGCAAATGCTCCAGGCGCTGGGCATGGCCGAGGATGGCTTTGAGCGGTTTGGCTTCGCGTAGCAGAACGGCGGGTGCTCTGGCCGTAAGAGGGCGAAACGCCATGATCGAACACCTGAAAGTCACAGAGGCGCCATGGTAGCAGAAAGCTGCGGAACCTCTGGCCCATTGCTTTTGTCCCTGATTTGCTCATTAAATCAACGCCTGACTTCTTTCCCCCGACGGGTTGAAGTTGAGCAAAACGCCCCTATTTTAAGTGAGCCCCGTCAAAGCGCAGTGCCAGCATCGTGGAACATCGCCACTTTCCTCACCACCGTTTCCGGGTAGAATGCTCGTTCGCATGCGGCCATGAGGGCTGCACGGGCGACTCACGGGGCCGCCCTCCATCCCTTTAGTGTGGAAGATCCTGCCGATATGTTTGCGCCTTTGTTAAAGAAACTTTTTGGAAGCAAGAACGAGCGTGAAGTCAAACGCATGCTCAAGACGGTGCAGCTCGTCAATGCCTTCGAAGAGCAAATGGTGGCCCTTTCGGACGATCAATTGCGCGCCAAGACCGCCGAGTTCAAGGCCCGTATCGCCAAAGGGGAAACCCTCGACAAGCTGTTGCCTGAAGCCTTTGCCGTAGCCCGCGAGGCCGGCAAGCGTGTGATGGGCATGCGCCACTTCGACGTGCAACTCGTCGGCGGCATGACTCTGCACGAAGGCAAGATTGCCGAAATGCGCACCGGTGAGGGCAAGACCCTCGTGGCCACCCTGGGTGTTTACCTCAACGCACTGTCCGGCAAGGGCGTGCACGTTGTGACCGTGAACGACTACCTGGCCCGCCGTGACGCCAACTGGATGCGTCCGCTGTATGAATTCCTCGGCCTGACTGTCGGCGTCGTGACGCCGTTCCAGCCGCCGGAAGAAAAGCGTGCCGCCTACGCCGCCGACATCACCTACGGCACCAACAACGAATTCGGTTTCGACTACCTGCGCGACAACATGGCGTTCAGCATGGATGAAAAATTCCAGCGCGAACTCAACTTTGCCGTGATCGACGAAGTCGACTCCATCCTCATCGACGAAGCGCGTACCCCGCTGATCATTTCCGGCCAGGCCGAGGACAGCTCCAAGCTGTACATGGAGATCAACAAACTGATCCCGCAGCTGGAACTGCATGTCGAGGAAGTCGAAGGCCAGGTCACCAAGGCCGGTCACTACACCGTTGACGAAAAGACCCGTCAGGTCGAACTCAACGAAGCCGGTCACCAGTTCATCGAAGAAATGCTCACCCGCGTCGGCCTGCTGGCCGAAGGCGAAAGCCTGTACTCGGCGCATAATCTCGGTCTGCTGACCCACGTCTATGCCGGTCTGCGTGCGCACAAGCTGTTCAATCGCAACATTGAATACATCGTGCAGGACGGTCAGGTCGTACTGGTCGACGAACACACCGGTCGTACCATGCCGGGTCGTCGTCTGTCCGAAGGCCTGCACCAGGCTATCGAAGCCAAGGAAGGTCTGAACATCCAAGCCGAGAGCCAGACCCTGGCCTCGACCACCTTCCAGAACTACTTCCGTCTGTACACCAAGCTGTCCGGCATGACCGGTACCGCCGACACCGAAGCGTTCGAATTCCACCAGATCTATGGTCTGGAAGTCATGGTCATTCCGCCGAACAAACCGTTGGCGCGTAAAGACTACAACGACCTGGTGTTCCTCACCGCCGAAGAGAAATACGCGGCGATCGTCGCGGACATCAAGGAAAGCATGGCCGCCGGTCGTCCGGTGCTGGTGGGTACCGCGACCATCGAGACGTCCGAGCACATGTCCGAATTGCTCGTCAAAGAAGGCATCGAACACAAGGTTCTCAACGCCAAGTTCCACGAAAAAGAAGCTGAAATCATCGCTCAGGCCGGTCGTCCGGGGGCTCTGACCATCGCCACCAACATGGCCGGTCGTGGTACCGACATCCTGTTGGGCGGCAACTGGGAAGTGGAAGTCGCTTCGCTGGAGAACCCGACTCCTGAGCAGATCGCGCAGATCAAGGCCGACTGGCAGAAGCGTCACCAGCAAGTGCTGGAGTCCGGCGGCTTGCAGGTAATTGCTTCCGAGCGTCACGAATCGCGCCGTATCGACAACCAGCTGCGTGGCCGTGCCGGTCGTCAGGGCGATGCCGGTTCGAGCCGCTTCTACCTGTCGCTGGAAGACAGCCTGATGCGCATCTTCGCCTCCGACCGCGTGAAGAACTTCATGAAAGCCCTGGGCATGCAGCCGGGCGAAGCGATCGAGCACCGTATGGTGACCAACGCGATCGAGAAGGCGCAGCGCAAGGTTGAAGGCCGCAACTTCGACATCCGCAAGCAACTGCTCGAGTTCGACGACGTCAACAACGAACAGCGTAAAGTGATCTATCACATGCGTAACACGTTGCTGGCCGCTGACAACATCGGTGAGACCATCGCCGACTTCCGTCAGGACGTGCTCAACGCTACCGTCAGCGCGCACATTCCGCCGCAATCGCTGCCAGAGCAGTGGGACGTGGCCGGTCTGGAAGCGTCGATCGAAAGCGATTTCGGCGTGAAACTGCCGATCCAGCAATGGCTCGACGAAGACGATCACCTGTACGAAGAAACCCTGCGCGAGAAGCTCATGACCGAGCTGATGGCGGCTTACAACGAGAAAGAAGATCAGGCCGGTGCCGAGGCGCTGCGCTCGTTCGAGAAGCAGATCGTCCTGCGCGTACTCGACGACCTGTGGAAAGATCATCTGTCGACCATGGATCACCTGCGTCACGGCATTCACTTGCGTGGCTATGCGCAGAAGAACCCGAAGCAGGAATACAAGCGCGAATCCTTCACACTGTTCTCCGAGCTCCTCGATTCGATCAAGCGCGACTCGATCCGCGTGCTCTCGCATGTTCAGGTGCGTCGCGAAGATCCGGAAGCCGAAGAGCAACGCCTGCGTCAGGAAGCCGAAGCGCTGGCGGCGCGCATGCAGTTCGAACACGCCGAAGCGCCTGGGCTGGATCAGCCGGAAGCGTTGGGTGAAGAGGTCGATGTGGCACTGGCCACCGCCGCTGCCCCGGTTCGCAACGAGCAGAAGCTGGGCCGCAACGAACTGTGCTACTGCGGTTCGGGCAAGAAATACAAGCATTGCCACGGGCAGATCCAGTAAACCCGTTTCAATCGCTGAACACCCCGCGCCGCGACCGGCTCCTGCCGTCGCGGCGTTTTGCCATTTATCCCACCGTCCTTTCCCCTGGCGGTGCTGACATCATTGAGTAAGGAGCGCATTCATGGCTGTTGGTCTTGGTCCTTTGCCAACGTTGCACCCGGTTGCCGGTTTTGAACTCGGTATCGCCTCGGCCGGCATCAAGCGCCCGGGGCGCAAGGATGTAGTGGTGATGCGCTGTGCTGAAGGTTCCACCGTGGCTGGCGTGTTCACCCTGAACGCGTTCTGCGCCGCGCCGGTGATCCTGGCGAAAAAGCGCGTGCACAATGCTGTGCGTTACTTGCTGACCAATACCGGCAATGCCAACGCCGGTACCGGCGAGCCTGGCTTGGCGGCTGCCGAGCGCACCACCGCTAAATTGGCTGAGCTGACCGGCGTCGATGCCAGCCAGATTCTGCCGTACTCCACTGGCGTGATCGGCGAGCCGCTGCCGGTCGAGAAAATCGAAGGCGCACTGCAAGCCGCGCTGGATGATCTGTCGGAGAACAACTGGGAAGCCGCGGCCACCGGGATCATGACCACCGACACGCTGCCCAAGGGCGCCAGCCGCCAGTTCGAGCATGACGGCGTGACCATCACTGTCACCGGCATCAGCAAAGGCGCCGGGATGATTCGGCCGAACATGGCGACCATGCTGGGTTACATCGCCACCGACGCCAAAGTCTCCCGCGAGGTGCTGCACAACCTGATGCTCGACGGCGCCAACAAGTCGTTCAACCGCATCACCATCGACGGCGACACCTCGACCAACGATTGCTGCATGCTGATCGCCACTGGCAAGGCCGCGCTGCCGGAAATCACCCGCGCTGAAGGCGAGCTGTTCGCCAAGCTGAAACAAGCCGTGTTCGAAGTGTGCATGGACGTCGCCCAGGCCATCGTGCGTGACGGCGAAGGCGCGACCAAATTCGTTACCGTTGAAGTGAATGGCGGCGGCAACCATCAGGAATGCCTGGACGTTGGTTACACCGTGGCCCACTCGCCGTTGATCAAGACCGCGCTGTTCGCCTCTGACCCTAACTGGGGCCGTATCCTCGCTGCCGTGGGTCGTGCCGGCGTGCCGGATCTGGACGTGAGCAAGATCGACGTATTCCTCGGCGACGTGTGCATCGCCAGCCGTGGCGCCCGCGCCGCGACCTACACTGAAGCCCAGGGCTCGGCCGTGATGCAGCAGGAAGAAATCACCATCCGCATCGAACTGGGCCGCGGTGATTGCAGCGAAACCATCTGGACCACCGACCTGTCGCATGAGTACGTGAAGATCAACGCTGAATACCGTACTTGATTCAAGGTGTGGGAGTGGGCTGCCGGCCTCTTCGCGGGCAAGCCCGCTCCCACAGTGATTGCGGTCGTTCACAAATGCCGTGTACACCACCAAAACCTGTGGGAGCGGGCTTGCCCGCGATGACGGACGACCAGACGCCAGACATTCTGGATTGTTTCCCTGACGAAAAGGCGCCACACCATGTCCCTGCACCTGATCATCGGCGACAAACTGCTTTCCTCCTGGTCCCTGCGTGCGGCACTGGCGCTGGACCTGACCGGCGCACCCTACAGCGAAGAGCTGATCAAGCTCGGCAAACCCGACACCCGCGAGCGCCTGCTCAAGCACTCGCCGACCGGCAAGGTGCCGTTGCTGCAAACCACCCGTGGCACCATCGCCGATTCGCTGGCCATTGCTGAGTACCTCGCCGAACAGTTTCCGTCCGAGCAACTCTGGCCGAGCGATACCTTTGCCCGCGCCCAGGCCCGCTCGGCCTGCGCACAAATGCACAGCGGCTTCTTCGCCATGCGTAACCACATGCCGTTCAACCTGAGCCAGGACGCACCGCTGAACCCGGTGCCGCCAGAAGTGAAGGTCGATATCGAACGCATGCTCGCGCTGTGGGCCGAATGCCGCGCGGCAGCGACGGAAGAGGGGCCGTACCTGTTCGGTCGTGTCAGCCTTGCCGATGCCTTTTTCGCGCCGATCGCCGTGCGCTTGCGCACCTATCAGGTGAAGCTGCCGGCGGTCGACGAAGCCTATGTTGAAACCATCTACCAATGGCCCGCCTTCAAAGCGTGGCAAAAGGCTGGACTGGAGGAATTGAACCCGTGAAACGCGTCCACGTCGCCGCTGCCGTCATTCGTGACGGCGCCGGCAAAATCCTTATCGCCCGCCGTGCCGACACCCAGCATCAAGGCGGCTTGTGGGAGTTTCCCGGTGGCAAGGTCGAGGCTGACGAGTCTGTCGAATCGGCACTGGCTCGCGAGCTGCACGAAGAGCTGGGCATCATCGTTGATGCTGCCCGGCCGCTGATCAAGGTTCGCCACGATTACCCGGACAAACAGGTCTTGCTGGATGTCTGGGAAGTCTCGGCGTTCAGTGGCGAACCCCACGGCGCTGAAGGCCAGCCACTGGCCTGGGTCACTGCCAGGGAATTGATCAACTACGAGTTCCCGGCGGCCAATCAGCCGATCGTCGCGGCGGCGCGCTTGCCTGCCGAATACTTGATCACTCCCGAAGATCTGGAAGGCCCGGCCTTGTTGCGCGGCATCCAGAAGGCGATTGCCGGAGGCATCAAACTGATCCAGCTGCGCGCACCCAACGGCTACGACCCGAAATACCGGGATCTGGCGGTGGATGCGGTGGGCCTGTGCGCCGGCAAGGCGCAGTTGATGATCAAAGGGCCGTTCGAATGGCTCGGTGATTTCCCGTCTGCCGGATGGCACATCACCGCTGCCCAACTGCGTAAATACGCAGCGGCAGGACGTCCGTTGCCGGCGGAGCGCTGGCTCGCGGCGTCCTGCCATGACGCCGAAGAACTGGCGCTGGCCGAGCAGATGGGCGTTGATTTCGTCACTCTGTCGCCGGTGCAGCCGACGCTGACGCACCCGGATGCGCAGCCGTTGGGGTGGGAGCAGGCACAGGCGTTGATTGACGGTTTCAGTAAACCGGTGTTTCTGCTCGGTGGAGTAGGGCCGGCGGAGCGCGAGAAGGCTTGGGGTGCTGGGGCTCAGGGTGTGGCGGGGATTCGGGCGTTCTGGCCTGATCCAGTGTAAGGGCTACCGACCTCTTCGCGAGCAGGCTCGCTCCCACAGTGGATTGCATTTCTCCAGTCAGAATGCAGTCAAATGTGGGAGCGAGCCTGCTCGCGAAGGCGCCCTGACAGGCGCTACTTTCCTCCAGGTTTCGCAGCCGGCTGCCACAAAATCTCCGCCACCCCTTGCCGCCGCGCAATCAACCGCGCCACAACAAACAGCAAATCCGACAACCGATTGATATACGCCAGGCCAACCCCGGCCAACGGCTCCAGCGCATTCAAATGCTGACAGCGCCGCTCGGCACTGCGCGCCAGACTGCGGCAGACATGTGCCTGCGCAATCAACATCGAACCACCCGGCAAGATGAAGTTTTCCAGCGGCCCCAGCTCTTCATTCCACACATCGATGGCCGCTTCCAGCCGCTCGATTTCGGCCTCGTTCAACGCCTGATATTCAGGCATCGCCAGTTCGCCACCGAGGTCGAACAGGCGATGCTGACAAGGCGCCAACACTTCGATGATTTCATTCAGCGCCGGATGCACTTCGCGCTCGGCGAGCAAACCGGCGAGCAACACGCCGACCTGACTGTTCAGCGTATCGACCTCGCCGATCGCCTCGATGCGCGGGTGATCCTTGGGGACGCGACGGCCGTCACCGAGGCCGGTTTCGCCTTTGTCGCCGGTGCGGGTGTAGATCTTCGACAAGCGAAAGCCCATGGGTTACCTCGGTAGTGAATTGGTTTCGGTGGTCAACGGCGCAGGCTGCACCAGCGGCAGACGCAGAGTGAAGCAAGTGCCCTGGCCGGGCGCCGACTGCACTTCCATCTGGCCTTTGTGATTGTTGGTAATGATGAAGTACGACACCGACAGACCAAGCCCCGTGCCCTGGCCGATTTCCTTGGTGGTAAAGAACGGCTCGAAAGTGCGCTTGCGCACGTTCTCGCTCATGCCGATGCCGTTGTCCTCGACCTGAATCTCGGCCCACGGCGGATTGAGTCTGGTGCGCAAAATGATCCGGCCCGGCTCGCTGTCGTCTTCGCGCTGATGAATCGCCTGCGCGGCATTTTTCAACAGATTGAGCAGCACCTGTTCCAGTTCGTTGGCGGTGCCCGGCACTGGACCCAGGGCCGGGTCGAACTGGCGGATGATCGCCTGGCCCTTGAAGTCGAAACCGATGGCCAGATCGAAGTCGTTGCCGGCGATCTCAACGGCTTGATCGATCAGCGCCGGCAGATCGCAGGGCGCCATTTGCCGGGTGCTGCGGCGGCTGAAGCTGAGCATGTGCGTGACGATTTTCGCCGCGCGGGCGCCGGCCTGTTGAATGCCGTCGAGCAGTTGCGGGACTTCGCGGCCTTGCAGGTAGCGGTTCACAGTGTCCAGTTCGATGCCCAGTTGTTCGGCAGTCTCGATGTTCTTCGGCAGATCCGCCGACAGACGCCGGCGAATGTTCTGCACGTTGTGCAGGATCGCGCCGAGCGGGTTGTTGATTTCGTGGGCCATGCCGGCCGCGAGGCCACCGACCGAGAGCATCTTCTCCGACTGCACCATCATTTCTTCCAGCGACAGACGCTGAGTGATGTCGTCGATACGGATCACCACGCCACGCCCGGCACCGCCCATCAGCGGATAAAACGTCAGCGCATAATGCTTGGGTTCATCGTCCTTGAACCAGGTTACCCGGTCGACTTTGGCCACGGTGTGCTGTTCGACGGTGGCCTTGAGCTGCGGCAAAAACGGCTTGAGCGGTTCGAAGGCGAGGAAGATCGGCTGGTTCAAAGCCTCATCCAGGCGTGTACCGGAGAGCGCGCTGGCCTCCTGGTTCCATTGAGTGACGTAGAGCTGCTCGTCGAGGGCGATCAGCGCCGAGGGCATCGAGTCGATGATGCTGTTGAGGTAATTCTGGAAGCCGGTGAGTTTCTTTTCGATCTTGCTGCGCACCTGGACTTCCAGTTCCAGTTTGCGGTTGGTGTGGCGGGTTTCCTCGGCCAGGCCTTGCGCCTGATCGTAGGCGGCCTGCGAGTCGTCGCGGGCGCGTTTCAATTGCTGCTCGCGGGCTTCGATGCGCGAAAGCATGGTGTTGAACGCCTCGGCCAGACTGCCGATTTCGTCGTGGTTGCCGCGCGCGGCGCGCAGGGCGTAGTTCTCTTCGCGGGTGACCTGCCGGGACAATTCCTCAAGCTGGTGAATCGGTCGGGTAATCAGACGTTTGATCTGCCGGGCGATGACCAGCCACAGCAAGACGCTGAAGATCAGGATGCCGAGGCTTGCGGTCAGAGTGCCGGTGTAGAACGCCATCGGCAGTTCGCTGCTGGCGACCAGCAACAGATGCCCAGGTGCGGCGCCGGGGCGGGGTAGGGTGATCAATTGATTGCTGCGGAACTCGGTGAGTTGCCAGGCTTCGACATGGCGGTAGCGCTCGGGGAGGCTGAGTTTTTCGCCGCGCTGCACTTGCGCAAGACGTTCACCCTTGCCGTCATACAAGGCGGCGGCGCGCAGCGGTGAATAACTGTCGAGCTCCTTGAGCAGGCGCTCGGCGCTGCGCGGCGACTCCAGCGCATCGCTGACCAGACTCGGATTGGCGATCAGCCGGCCGATGGTCTGCAAGGCCTGTGGTGCCATGCTTTCCTGGGAAATGTAGTAGGCGGCGCTGATAAAGGTCAGGTTGGCGACCAGCAGAACCGTGGTCAACAACACCAGCAGGGCGGCCAGCAGTTTCTGGCCGACCGGCAGGTTTTCAAGGCGCTGGCGCAATGGCATCAGGTTTATCGCAGCAGGGGAACAAGTCGTCAGCCTAGCGGCTGCTCAGTCGCTGGGCAATCCACGCTTGTGCAGATGAGCGATCAGGCGTTGCTGCAACTGCTGCAGATGCGGCAGATGCAACTGATGGCGCTCGGCAACTTTGCAGGCGTGGCCCAACAGATAGCTGATCTCGGTGCGGCGCTGGTTGGCGACGTCCTGATACATCGAAGAGTAATTGGCGGCGGTGGCGTGGATCACTCGTTCGACTTCCGCTTGCAGGTTTTCCGCCGCAGCCGGCTGGCCGCAGCGTTCGAGCAGTTCGGTCAATTCGGCACAGAGTGTGGCAACTTCGCAGTGATGCTCGCTCAGCCCGCCGTTGCGGCAATCGTGGAGCACAGTCAGCGGGTTGATCGCGCAGTTCAGCGCCAGTTTGCGCCACAGGCGGGTGAGGATGTCAGCGCTCCATTCATGGGGGATGTTCGCCGCTTGCAGGTCGTCCAGCCAGACCGGCGCCAGCGGATTTGCGCCATCGCCCAGCCAGTTGAAACCGTGACCGGCAAACACCACGCGCCAATCGCCATCGCGGAACGCGCCCTCGGTGCTGGAGGCGCTGATGCAGCGCGCTTGCGGCACGCGCGCGGCGACGGCGTCCTGACTGCCAAGGCCGTTTTGCAGGAGGATCAGTTCGGCGTCTGGCGCGAGGCGTGAAGCGAGGCGGGCGACGGCCTCTTCGGCGTCATAGGCCTTGCACGCGACCAATAAACGGCGAATTGGCTCGGGGCTGTCCGGGGTTTCGCCGGGAACTGCATAGGTATGAGCTTGTCCGTTTTCTACCAGGGTCAAGCCGCCCACTGCCTCGTAGCTGTGCAAGCGCGCCGCATCGCGCAGGATCAGTTGCACAGGCAAGCCGGCCCGGGCCAGACGTGTCGCCCAGAGTGTGCCGAGGCTGCCGGCGCCGAGTACGTGCCAGGTGGTCGACATCAGTTTTTTGCTCGATTGCTTGCAGGCATGTGCGGCTCGCCGTATCGGTAGGAAAAGACCCGTTATAATGAGCCCGATTTTAACCGCAAGCCAAGCGCGCTCCATCCACATCGAGCGCGCCTTTTTATTGGAGAGATTACATGCCGTCGTTCGACGTGGTATCCGAACTGGACAAACACGAACTCACCAACGCGGTCGAGAACGCCGTGAAGGAACTCGATCGTCGTTATGACCTGAAAGGCAAGGGCAGCTTCGAGTTCAAGGAAAAAGACCTGACCGTCAGCCTCACCGCCGAAGCTGCTTTCCAGCTCGAAGCGATGATCGAAATCCTCAAGCTGGCGCTGACCAAGCGCAAGATCGACGTGCAGTGCCTTGAGGTCAAGGATGCTTACGCTTCGGGCAAACTGATGAAGCAGGACGCCATCCTCAAGGAAGGCATCGACAAAGAGCTGGCAAAGAAAATCGTCGGCCACATCAAGGAAGCCAAGCTCAAGGTCCAGGCCGCCATTCAGGGCGAGCAGGTGCGTGTCACCGGCAAGAAGCGCGACGATTTGCAGGAAGCCATCGCGGCCCTGCGTGCCAGGGAATTCGGCATGCCGCTGCAGTTCAACAACTTCCGCGACTAAGCTTGGTCTGAAGGCTATGTGGGAGCGAGCCTGCTCGCGAATGCGGTGTTTCATTCAGCGAAAAGTTGACTGACACGCCGCATTCGCGAGCAGGCTCGCTCCCACAGTTGTTTTGAATACACCCCGGGAAGCCGGAAATCAGGAGATAGAACATGGATTTGAATGCGGAAGTGGACCACCTGGTCAAGGCGTCCCAGGCGTGGATCCCGATGATCATGGAATACGGCAGCCGCGTACTGCTGGCAGTGATTACCCTGGCGATCGGCTGGTGGCTGATCAACAAGGTCACGCAAAAACTCGGCGGTCTGCTGGCCCTGCGCAATGCCGACCTCGCGCTGCAAGGCTTTATCAGCAGCCTGGCCAACATCATTCTCAAGGTGCTGCTGATTGTCAGCGTCGCGTCGATGATCGGCGTCGAAACCACCTCGTTCGTCGCGGCTATCGGTGCTGCGGGTCTGGCGATCGGTCTGGCCTTGCAGGGCAGCCTAGCGAACTTCGCTGGCGGCGTGCTGATTCTGCTGTTCCGCCCGTTCCGTATCGGTGACTGGATCGAAGCCCAAGGTGTAGCGGGTACCGTCGACAGCATCCAGATTTTCCACACCGTGCTGCGTACCGGCGACAACAAGACCATCATCCTGCCCAACGGCAACCTGTCGAACGGCATCATCACCAACACCAACCGCCAGCCAACCCGCAAAGTCGTGTTCGATGTGGGCGTGGATTACGAAGCGGATCTGCAGAAGGCCCGTCAGGTATTGCTGGATCTGGCCAAGGATCCCCGCGTCATGCAGGACCCCGAGCCACAGGCAGTGATTTCGACATTGGGCGACAGTTCGATCACGGTTTCCCTGCGTGTCTGGGTTAAAACTGCGGATTATTGGGATGTGATGTTCATGTTCAATGAACAGGCGCGGGATCGTTTGAAGGCTGCCGGGATTGATATTCCGTTTCCACAGCGGGTTATACGCGTAGTGCAGGAATCTGCCACGCAGTAAGCGTCTTTGAAGTTGGCTTGGCAGTCAGCAACTAATATAAAACCCGAGCAGTGTGCACACTCTCGGGTTTTTTATCGGCGCGATAAAACTATGCTGGCTAATAAGTAGCTGACTAATGTTTTTTCTGTTTGATCAGTTATTCATCCATAAAAAAACCGCCCTCCTGATTCAGGAGGGCGGTTTTGTTAGAGCAAAGCTCTACAGTACGTCAGCTTCGCAACCTTATTACAGGATGCTCAGTGGATATTCAACGATCAAACGCAGGTCGTTGTTATCACCACCGTTGTAAGAAGTGTTGGAGCGATACCAGGCGCTACGCAGGCGGAAAGACAAGTCTTTCGCTGGACCGTTTTGCATAACGTATTTGGATTCGAAGTCCAGTTCGTGCTCTTTGCCCTCTTCAGCGCCGGTGCTGATGTTGTCACCTTTGATGTAACGGGTCATGAAGCTCAGACCAGGTACGCCGAAGGTAGCCATGTTCAGGTCATAACGGCCCTGCCACGAACGCTCGTCTGCACCGTTGAAGTCAGAGTACTGCACGGAGTTGGCGAGGAAGATCGTGCCGCCGCCGTCCACGCCGTACACGTAACCGGTGTCACCGCTGGAGCGCTGGTGGGCGAGGGTGAATTTGTGCGCGCCGATGCTGTAAGCAGCGCTAAGGGACCAGATGCGGTTGTCGATGTCGCCGGACAGGTCTTGACCCTGGCTCTTGCTCTTGTACCCGTTGAAATCGAAGTTCAGCGACTGTTCGTCGTTGATCGGCAGGGTGTAGTTCAGATTGACGTATTGCTTCTTGAAGTGGTCTTCCACGTCGGATGCTGCAACACCGGCGACAAAACTGTCGGTGAACTGATAGGTAGCACCGGCGATGTCAGCGGATTTCAGGCCACCTTCAACGATGGAGTCACGACCCATCTGGCTTTGCGCGCTCAGCGCGGTAAAGCGACCTGCGCTCAGTTCCAGGCCCGGGATCTCTTTGGATACGAGCATGGTGCCGGTAGCGGTCTCAGGCAGCAAGCGGCTGTCGTCGGTGGAAAAAACCGGGCTGGCGACAAACTGGTTACCGTATTTCAGGACAGTGTCGGAAAGACGGAACTTGACTGCTCCACCGCTTTTCGACTGAGTGTCTTCAGCTCTGCCGTCGCTATCGGGAGCGAACAGACCGTTGCCAGTGCGGCCGCGTCCAGTGTCCAGCTTGATGGAGCCAAGACCGAAAGCATCTACACCTACACCGATGGTGCCTTGGGTGAAGCCGGACTCGTAAATGGCATGCATGCCAATACCGGTTTCTTCCCGATAGCCCTGGCGCTCACCCGACGGGCTGCTTTTCAGGTTTTCGTTCTTGAAATCACGGTTCATATACAGCATGCGAGTCTTGACGCTGAAGCTGCTGTCTTCAACAAAACCTTTCGATTCATCTTGAGAAGACGCCATTGCGAACTGCGAGGTGCCTGCTGCAACAGCCAGGGCGATCATGCTCCACTTCATCACGCGCATCGTGATTTGCTCCTTTGGTTTTTAGAAGAGTACTGCCGTCCCACCTGTTTTATTATCTGGGCGGCTCTTTCTTTTTGTGTCGGCGCAAACTTATATCACGCCGACATTGTTGGCGATACTTGCGAAATCAACCTTTCAGCTTCTTTACGGCGTTGTCGCAAAAGGAGCGCTGGATGTCGCAAATTCACAGTACCGATGCAGCCGGACTGACAACTTTATCGCTGTTTCCGGGCCTTTTTTGCATCGCTAAAAAAGAGTCCCTGGCAAAACACTTGAATCTCCATCGGGCAACCCTGCCACTGTTTTTATTGGCTTCAAGCGACCACTTCCAGTGGTGCGCTTATAGTCCATACGGTTACTAATGCAACAAGCGTGCACAAACCGCGAAAACGCTGCGGTTATTTTTCTATGGGCCGCTCGCAGATGTGAAAACCGTGTGAAAACGGGGCTCCGGAGCCTTTTTTGCTGCGGGCTTGACGAGGTTCTCCCAATGGTGTTGCAGCGTACCCAGGGTGCGCAGGACAGCAAAAAACGTTACCGGTTCACCCCTTACTGAGTATTTAGCGGATGCCCGACCCAGTGAGCGTAGTCGTGTTGTGCAGTTTTGGTGCAAAAAAATCATGAATCCAGCCTTGGGCAATCTGGCGGCGACTGACCTGAGGTACGGCAGATCAAGGATTTTCGTGCAGCTCTTCACGTCAAGGCTCATGTCGGGGCCTGTGTTGGTGCGCGGCCGGGATAAATGTTTCATGTCGGAGCGCCTGACGATTTACTGCTGGCAGCGGCGTGAAGCTCGCTGCATTCGCAGGTATGCTGCCGTTCTGTCGCTTGGCGCGCTGCTTCGAATGGGCCGCCGCTAAGCTGAGTTAGAGGATCAGCGGGAGTGCTCACAGTGTTTGCTTTGGATTCACGACTTCAACAGGACGCCCTGGTCATCGGCGACTTTCCGTTGTGCCGGCTGTTGCTGTCCAACGACAGCAATTACCCTTGGTTCATCCTGGTACCTCGTCGCGAGGATATAAGCGAGTTGTTTCAGTTGGATGTCGCCGATCAGCAGCAACTGTGGCAGGAAACCACCACCCTTGCCGAGTTACTCAAGGATTCGTTCGACGCCGACAAGCTGAACGTGGCAACCCTGGGTAACGTTGTCAGCCAGTTACATATGCATGTGATCGTGCGTAAGCGTGACGATGTCGCCTGGCCGGCTCCGGTCTGGGGCAGGCACCCGGCCAAGCCGTACAGCGCGGAACAGGTAGCAGCCATTCGCGAGCGCTTGCGTCTGGTGCTGACCGATGAATTCACTTTTTTGGAGGGCTGAGTCATGAGCCTTGAGGGACGCGTAACCGATCTGGAAAGCCGTCTGGCCTTTCAGGATGACACCATTCAGGCTTTGAACGATGTGCTGGTGGCCCAGCAGAAAGTCATCGAGCGCCTGCAATTGCAGATGGAAGCGCTGATCAAGCGTCACGAAGAAATGGTCGGGCAGTTCGGTGCTTTTGAGGAAGATGCACCGCCGCCGCATTATTGAGCCATTCGGCAGGCATAAAAAAACCGCGAACAGTCAGGCTGCTCGCGGTTTTTTTGCTTTGGATCAGCGACGCGGCAGGGCGGCGATCACGTCCTCGGCTTGCAGGCCCTTGTCGCGGTTCATTACCGAGAACTCGACGCGCTGGCCTTCGACCAGGACGCGGTGGCCTTCGCCACGAATGGCGCGAAAGTGCACGAAAATATCATCGCCGGAATCCCGGGAGATAAACCCGAAACCCTTGGAAGTGTTGAACCACTTCACGGTGCCGGTATCGCGATTGCTCATGTCATAGGTAGTCGGCGCAGCGGCCGGTGACGATTTGTAGAAGCTCACGGCCAGATGCAGCAGCACGGCAACCAGGGCGATCACCAGGCTGAACAACACCGCCGGCTGGCCAGCGATGACCGGCATCGGCGCGATCAGGGTCAAAGTTTGCAGGACGACAGTCAGTACCAGAAGGGCGCTGACCAGATTTTGCAGATGCTGCCGCGGGCCTTTGTTCCAGTAAGGAATCACTGGAGCGATGACCAGGTTCAGCAGGCCGAAAAAGGCCAGGTAAAGTGCATCGGGCTGTTGCAGGTAAGGAACGGCTTCGGCTTTCAGGCTGGGTATGAACGACAGCAGCAAGGCTGCTGCGCCCATTAGCAGGTGGACGATTTTCAACATTTTGATTGGCTCACGTTATGACGGCTCACAAGGAAGAGCTGAAGGCGCACGGTTCGCTTCAGGACAAAATAAGAGGCGGTGGACACGTACACGGCATCAGCCTATGCGCAACACCCCGGAAAATAGGGCATGGCGACACACTGCCTATTTAACAGCAAAGCCTGCGGCTACTCAAATCAGCCCGGCCAGCGGCAGAGAAACGGTCGATTTGTCGCAGTCTGACCACGGATTCATAGCTGCGAGCCGGCTCTTGCCTTGCTACAGTGGGACCGAACCTGCTGGATGAATTCAATCACTGTTAGGGGGCAAGCATGGCAATTGATATCGGTATCAGTGAAGAAGACCGCAAATCCATCGTCGAAGGGCTGTCGCGACTGCTGTCGGACACCTACGTGCTGTATCTGAAAACCCATAACTTCCACTGGAACGTCACCGGCCCGATGTTTCGCACGTTGCACCTGATGTTCGAAGAGCAATACAACGAGCTGGCGCTGGCCGTCGATTTGATCGCCGAGCGTATCCGTGCGTTGGGCTTCCCGGCGCCGGGTGCCTACGCGACCTACGCGCGTCTTTCTTCTATTAAAGAAGAAGTCGGTGTGCCGAGCGCCGAAGACATGATCAAGCAATTGGTCGAAGGTCAGGAAGCGGTGACCCGTACCGCGCGCGGCATTTTCCCGCTGCTGGACAAGGTCAGCGACGAGCCGACCGCTGACCTGCTGACCCAACGCATGCAGGTGCACGAGAAAACTGCGTGGATGCTGCGCGCGCTGCTCGAGGAATGACCCGGCCGCTGCGGACGGCCTGAGGTCGTCCGCATGCTCTCCAGACTCTTACCGTTGTCGTTGGCTTATCCTACGAGGCTGGTCAACAAGTCGTATGGCGCTAACTTTGTCACTGGGTTTTTATGAAGGCGCAGGATGTTGCCTTATAAATCAGCAGTCATGGCAAAGGAGTGTCAACGCTATGGTAGAAGGAGACAGGCGAAGCGACAGGATGTCGGCTTCGCGGCATGTAATAAAGGTCGATCCGTTCGTCAGCGAGTTCGACATGAATCTGATCCGGCCGCTGTCGCGGTCGATTCGCCTCAATGGTTTTGCGACCTGCCTGCGACTCGAGCAGGTCTACTGGAACATCCTCGGCGGCATGGCCGAGGACAATCATTGCTCGATCAGCACACTACTATCCCACGTTGATCGTGAGGTGCATCTGCGTTACGGCGGAGTGAAGAATTTCAGTGCGCTGGTGCGGGTGGTTTGCGTCATGAACGGGATCAAAGATCTCGCACCCGCAGTTTCGCGCTGAACGGCGGGTGCAACGAGGTTGCGGGCTGTGCAGCGTTACGGCTGCACAGCCCGCATTTAATCGATATAATCCCGCGCTTTCGCCGCAAAGCCCTTCGCGCGGCAGCAATCTGATCGCCGAGACACCTCCATGCCAATGTACGATTACCAATGTGCTTCCTGTGGTCATCAGTTGGAAGCCATTCAGAAGATCAGCGACGCACCGTTGGTCGATTGCCCTGCCTGCCAGGCGCCCGAACTGAAGAAGCAGCTGTCCATGCCGGGTTTTCGCCTCAGCGGCAACGGTTGGTACGAGACCGACTTCAAGACCGGAGCCAAGAAGAATCTGGCCGGTGGCGACAAAGCTGACTAGGGTTCAAACCCTGAACGAACGACACGCGTGAGTTTCCGCCCTGCTTGATGGCGGCGGGATCTCCACCGAATTTCGAATTACGAGAAGCGAACCACACCATGATGCGCAGCCACTATTGCGGCCAACTGAACGAAAGCCTGGAAGGCCAGGAAATTACCCTTTGCGGATGGGTTCACCGTCGCCGCGACCACGGCGGGGTGATTTTCCTCGATATCCGTGATCGTGATGGTCTGGCTCAGGTGGTGTTCGATCCGGATCGCGCCGAGAGCTTCGCCGCCGCCGACCGCGTGCGCAGCGAATACGTCGTGAAGATCACCGGCAAGGTGCGTCTGCGTCCGGCCGGCGCGACCAACGCCAACATGGCCTCGGGCATGATCGAAGTGCTGGGTTATGAACTGGAAGTGCTGAACGAGTCGGAAACCCCGCCGTTCCCGCTCAACGAGTTCTCCGACGTCGGCGAAGAAACCCGCCTGCGCTATCGCTTCCTCGACCTGCGTCGTCCGGAAATGGCCGAGAAGCTGCGCCTGCGTTCGCGCATGACCACCAGCATCCGTCGCTTCCTCGACGAGAACGGCTTCCTCGACGTCGAAACGCCGATCCTGACCCGGGCCACTCCGGAAGGTGCGCGTGACTATCTGGTGCCGAGCCGTACCCACGCCGGTTCGTTCTTCGCCCTGCCGCAATCGCCGCAGCTGTTCAAGCAACTGCTGATGGTCGCCGGCTTCGACCGTTACTACCAGATCGCCAAGTGCTTCCGTGACGAAGACCTGCGTGCCGACCGTCAGCCGGAATTCACCCAGATCGACATCGAGACCAGCTTCCTCGATGAAAAAGAGATCATGGGCCTGACCGAGCAGATGATCCGCAACCTGTTCAAGGAAGTGCTGAACCTGGAGTTCGGCGAATTCCCGCACATGACCTTCGAAGAAGCCATGCGCCGCTACGGTTCGGACAAGCCGGACCTGCGTATTCCGCTGGAACTGGTTGACGTTGCCGACCAGTTGAAAGAAGTCGACTTCAAGGTGTTCAGCGGCCCGGCCAACGATCCGAAGTGCCGCATCGCCGCACTGCGTGTTCCAGGCGGGGCGAGCATGCCGCGCAAGCAGATCGACGACTACACCAAGTTCGTCGGCATCTACGGTGCCAAGGGCCTGGCGTACATCAAGGTCAACGAGCGTGCCGCCGGTGTTGAAGGTCTGCAATCGCCGATCGTGAAGAACATCCCGGAAGACAAGCTCAACGTGATCCTCGATCGCGTTGGCGCAGTCGATGGCGATATCGTGTTCTTCGGTGCCGACAAGGCCAAGATCGTCAGCGAAGCCCTGGGCGCGCTGCGGATCAAGCTCGGTCACGACCTGAAGCTGCTGACCTGCGAGTGGGCGCCAATGTGGGTCGTCGACTTCCCGATGTTCGAAGAGAACGACGACGGCAGCTTCTCGGCGCTGCACCACCCGTTCACTGCACCGAAGTGCACCCCGCAGGAACTCGAAGCCAACCCGGCCGGCGCACTGTCCCGTGCGTACGACATGGTGTTGAACGGCACCGAGCTGGGCGGCGGTTCGATCCGTATCCACCGCAAGGAAATGCAGCAAGCGGTATTCCGCCTGCTGGGCATCAACGAAGCGGAACAGGAAGAGAAGTTCGGCTTCCTGCTCGACGCGCTGAAGTACGGCGCACCGCCGCACGGTGGTCTGGCCTTCGGTCTGGACCGTCTGGTGATGCTGATGACCGGCGCCCAGTCGATCCGTGAAGTGATCGCCTTCCCGAAAACCCAGAGTGCTGCCGACGTGATGACGCAGGCTCCGGGCGTAGTGGATGCCAAGGCATTGCGCGAGCTGCACATTCGCCTGCGCGAAACGCCAAAGGCTGAGTAAGACGGGCCTGAAGGCGCATCTTCGGATGCGCCTTTTTTCTTTCTCAGGTCGAATTTTTCAATTGCCGGCCGCTGCCTCGGCGGGGCGGGCAAGGTTTCAAAGAGCATTCGGAGCAAGTTATGGCAGGTCATTCCAAGTGGGCAAACATCAAGCACCGCAAAGAACGTCAGGATGCCAAGAGGGGCAAGATCTTCACCAAGTGGATCCGTGAACTGACCGTTGCGGCCCGTCAGGGTGGCGGTGATCCGGGTTCCAACCCGCGTCTGCGTCTGGCTCTGGACAAGGCGTTGAGCGCGAACATGAGTCGCGACATCATTGACCGTGCCGTCGCGCGCGGTGCCGGCGCCACTGAAGCGGACAACGTTGAAGAACTGACCTACGAAGGTTACGGCCCGGGCGGTGTGGCGGTGATGGTCGAGTGCATGACCGACAACCGCAACCGCACTGCGGCGGCTGTGCGTCACGCGTTCAGCAAGTGTGGCGGCAACCTCGGCACCGATGGTTCGGTGGCGTATCTGTTCGAGCGCAAGGGCCAGATCAGCTTCGCTCCGGGCGTCGATGAAGACGCACTGACCGAAGCGGCGCTGGAAGCCGATGCCGATGACGTGGTCACCCACGAAGATGGTTCGATCGACGTGTTCACCTCGTTCACCGGTTTCTATGCGGTGCGCAACGCGCTGGAAGCGGCCGGGTTCAAGGGTGACGATGCGGAAATCGTCATGCAGCCGACCACCAGCGCCGAGCTGGATCTGGAAGGCGCGGAGAAGGTGCTCAAGCTGATCGACATGCTTGAGGACCTGGATGACGTGCAGAACGTCTACTCCAACGCGGACATCCCGGAAGACGTCGCCGCTCAGCTTGGCTGATAAGCGACTAGTCTTCCTTGTGGGAGCGAGCCTGCTCGCGAAAGCGGTGTGTCATTCAGCACCTGTATCTGCTGACATACCGCCTTCGCGAGCAGGCTCGCTCCCACATTTGCTATTGGCTGTCAGGTAAATCGTTTTATGAATCTGCAGGCGTTATGACTTTAATCCTTGGTATCGACCCCGGTTCGCGCATCACCGGTTACGGGATCGTTCGCGATACCGGGCGGGGTGGCTGCATCTATGTGGCCTCGGGCTGCATTCGCACCGGTTCCGGCGAGCTGCATGAGCGTCTGCAGATCGTCTATCGCGGCGTGCGCGAAATCATCAAGACCTACGGCCCGGTGACCATGGGCATCGAAAAGGTGTTCATGGCGAAAAACGCCGACTCGGCGCTGAAGCTCGGACAGGCGCGGGGCGCTGCGATTGTCGCCGGCGCCGAAGAGTGTCTGGAAATCGCCGAGTACACCGCCACGCAAGTCAAACAGGCGGTGGTCGGCACCGGTGCGGCCAATAAGGAGCAGGTGCAGATGATGGTCATGCACATGCTCAAGTTGACCAGCAAGCCGCAGATCGACGCCTCCGACGCCCTCGCGATTGCCATTTGCCATGCGCACACGCGCTCAAGCCTGCTGCCGCACGGGCTGGGAACCGCACGCAGTCGTGGCGGGCGCCTGCGTCTCTGATAGCATCAGCATCAATTTTCTCGAAAGTGACTTCGCGGTGCCTGTGTTGTCGGCGCGCAAGCCACCTTCAATCGTCGCCAGCCCACGGCTGGCCAGCGCTCAAGGATTCAAAACGTGATTGGACGCTTGCGCGGCACCCTGGCTGAGAAACAGCCGCCGCACCTGATTCTCGATGTGAACGGCCTTGGCTATGAGGTGGAAGTGCCCATGACCACCCTTTATCGTCTGCCGTCGGTCGGCGAACCGCTGACCCTGCACACCCATTTGGTCGTACGCGAAGATGCGCAATTGCTCTATGGTTTTGCCGGCAAGCGTGAGCGAGACTTCTTTCGCGAGCTGATCCGTCTCAATGGCGTCGGACCGAAACTGGCGCTGGCGTTGATGTCGAGCCTGGAAGTCGACGAGCTGGTGCGCTGCGTGCAGTCTCAGGACACTTCGGCGCTGACCAAGGTGCCGGGGGTTGGCAAGAAAACCGCCGAGCGTTTGCTGGTGGAATTGAAAGATCGCTTCAAGGCCTGGGAAACTTCGCCGGCGATGTTCGCGCTGGTGCCGAATCAGCCGGACGGCCCGGCGCCGGTCAACAGTGCCGAGACCGATGCGGTCAGCGCGTTGATCTCGCTGGGCTACAAGCCGCAGGAAGCGAGCAAGGCGATTTCCGCGATCAAAGACAAGAACCTGAGCAGCGAAGACCTGATCCGCCGCGCTCTGAAGGGAATGATTTAAGTGATTGAAGCTGATCGTCTGATCGCCGCCGCGCACAGCCCGCGCGAGCGCGAAGAAGTCCAGGATCGGGCCATCCGCCCGGTCAGCCTGGCCGACTACATTGGCCAGCCGACCGTGCGCGAGCAGATGGAGCTGTTCATCCAGGCTGCCCGTGGCCGCAGCGAGTCCCTCGATCACACCCTGATCTTCGGCCCGCCGGGGCTGGGCAAGACCACGCTGGCGAACATCATTGCCCAGGAAATGGGCGTGTCGATCAAGAGCACCTCCGGGCCAGTGCTGGAACGCCCGGGTGATCTGGCCGCGTTGCTGACCAATCTTGAGCCGCACGATGTGTTGTTCATCGACGAAATCCATCGTCTATCGCCGATCGTTGAAGAAGTGCTGTATCCGGCGATGGAAGATTTCCAGCTCGATATCATGATTGGCGAGGGGCCGGCGGCGCGCTCGATCAAACTGGACCTGCCGCCTTTCACTCTGGTCGGCGCCACCACCCGCGCCGGCATGCTGACCAATCCGTTGCGTGATCGCTTCGGTATCGTCCAGCGCCTGGAGTTCTACAGCACGGCGGATCTGGCAACGATCGTCAGTCGTTCGGCGGCCATTCTCGGTCTGCCGCTGGATCCGGAAGGTTCGTTCGAGATCGCCCGTCGCGCCCGTGGCACACCGCGAATTGCCAACCGTCTGCTGCGGCGGGTGCGCGATTTCGCTGAAGTACGCGCCAAGGGCCACATCACCAAAGCGGTGGCGGATCTGGCGCTGAACCTGCTGGACGTCGATGAACACGGTTTCGATCACCAGGACCGGCGCCTGCTGTTGACCATGATCGAGAAGTTCGACGGCGGTCCGGTTGGTATCGACAGTCTGGCGGCGGCGATCAGTGAAGAACGCCACACCATTGAAGACGTGCTCGAACCGTATCTGATTCAGCAGGGCTATATCATGCGCACGCCACGGGGTAGGGTGGTGACGCGGCATGCCTATCTGCATTTCGGTTTGAATGTTCCGTCACGCATGGGCGAGATGCCCGTGGCAGACGAGTTTCTCGACGCCGTCGACGATTGATACACATTTGTTGGTGATTTATTCAGGGTTTGTACTGTCAGACGACGGTACTTTTGCGTTAAAGCTTTGAAACCACGAAAAACAGTTGTCTGGCCGGATTGGCAACCTGAGGAGTAAGCACTAGAGTATGCGCGCGCAAAACGGGCTTGAGCCGTTCGCACATCGTTGTCGCGTTTATTACGAGGACACCGATGCGGGCGGCATCGTGTATTACGTTAATTACCTCAAGTTTATGGAACGGGCTCGAACCGAGCGGCTACGGGAACTGGGTTTTGCCCAATCTGTGCTTGCCGGAGAGGACCTGTTGTTCGTCGTGCATTCCAGCGAAGCGCGCTACCACGCGCCGGCGCGACTGGATGACGAACTGCTGGTAAGCGCTGATGTAATCGAATTGAACCGTGCCAGCCTGCGCTTCAAACAGCAGGTCAGGCGGGCCACGGATAATGTGCTGCTCTGCGAAGGGCAGTTTTTGGTGGCCTGCGTGCGCACCGACAGTTTGAAACCCCGGGCCCTTCCCGAAGACCTGCGTGCGGCCTTCGCCGACGCGGTCGGCCCGGGTACACACTCAAAGCAGGAGATAAAGCGTGGAAGCTAACGTCGTCGACCATTCCTCCATGTGGAGCCTGGTCAGCAATGCCAGCATCGTGGTGCAGTTGGTAATGTTGACCCTGGTGGCCGCATCGGTGACCTCATGGATCATGATCTTTCAGCGCAGCAATTTGCTGCGTGCCGGTCGACGTGCCCTGGAGAGCTTCGAAGAGCGCTTCTGGTCGGGTATCGACCTGTCCAAACTGTACCGTCAGGCCGGCAGCAACCCTGATCCGGATTCGGGCGTGGAGCAGATCTTCCGTGCCGGCTTCAAGGAATTCTCCCGTCTGCGTCAGCAGCCAGGTGTCGATCCTGAAGCCGTGATGGAAGGTGTCGCCCGTGCCATGCGCGTGGCCATCTCGCGCGAAGAAGAGAAACTCGAGCAGAGCCTGCCGTTCCTCGCCACCGTCGGTTCGGTCAGCCCGTACATCGGTCTGTTCGGCACCGTGTGGGGGATCATGAACTCCTTCCGTGGTCTGGCCAGCGCCCAGCAAGCGACGCTCGCCACCGTTGCCCCGGGTATCGCCGAAGCCCTCATCGCCACCGCGATCGGCCTGTTCGCTGCGATCCCGGCGGTCATCGCTTACAACCGTTTTGCTGCGCGCAGCGAAACCTTGCTGGGCCGCTACTACACCTTCGCCGATGAATTCCAGGCGATCCTGCACCGCAAAGTGCACACCAGCGAAGAATAAGCAGGTATTTCCCGATGGCTTTAATCGCTCGAGCTCGCAAAAAGCGCAAGCCGGTCGCCGAGATGAACGTGGTGCCCTACATCGACGTGATGTTGGTGCTGCTGGTCATCTTCATGGTGACCGCGCCGATGCTCAATCAGGGCGTGAAAGTTGATCTGCCCAAGGTTTCCAGCGAAGCCTTGCCGCAGGACAACAACACTCAGGTCCTGACCATTTCGATCAAGGCTGACAAGACCTACTACTGGAACCTTGGCAGCGAAGTCGACACCGAGAAGCAACAGGACAGGGCCATGACCCTGCCACAGATGACGGACGCGGTGACCAAGATCATCCGCGCCGGCACCGAGGGCGGCAAACGCACCCAGGTGTTCATTCGTGGTGACAAAACTGTCGACTACGGCGCCGTCATGGGCGCCATGGGCGGGTTGCAGAAAGCCGGGGTCGGTAACGTTGGTCTGATTACCGAGGCCCCCTAATGCAGCAACAGCGAGAGCCGTCCGCCTCGGAAAGCTACTTCTGGCCTAGTGTTCTGGCAATCGTCCTGCACGTGCTGGTGTTCGGCATGCTGTTCGTCAGTTTTGCCTTCACGCCCGAACTGCCGCCGGCCAAGCCGATCGTCCAGGCGACTCTATACCAGCTGAAATCGAAAAGTCAGGCGACCACCCAGACCAATCAGAAGATTGCGGGTGAGGCGAAGAAATCCGCCGCGCGCCAGACCGAAGTCGAACAGATGGAACAGAAAAAGATCGAGCAGGAAGCGGTGAAGGCGGCGGAACAAAAGAAAGAGGAAGCGGCTCAAAAGGCCGAGGAAGCCAAGAAGGCAGACGAGGCGAAAAAAGCCGACGAGGCGAAAAAGGCTGATGAAGCCAAGAAAGCCGACGACGCGAAGAAAGCCGAAGCGAAAAAGGCCGAAGAGAAACAATTGGCTGATATAGCCAAGAAGAAGGCCGAAGACGAAGCGAAGAAGGCTGCTGAGGAAGAGGCGAAGAAGGCCGCTGCCGAAGAAGCCAAGAAGAAGATCGTCGAAGACGCGAAGAAGAAAGCCGCCGAAGACGCCAAGAAGAAAGCTGAAGCTGAAGAGGCGAAGAAGAAAGTCGCCGAAGACGCGAAGAAGAAAGCTGCTGCCGATGCTGCGAAGAAGAAAGCGCAGGAAGCGGCACGCAAATCCGCCGAAGACAAAAAGGCCCAGGCCCTGGCAGATCTGCTTTCCGACACGCCGCAGCGTCAGCAGGCCCTGGCAGATGAGCAGGGTGACGAAGTTGCCGGCAGTTTCGATGACCTGATTCGCGCTCGTGCAGCGGAAGGCTGGGCTCGTCCTCCTTCGGCGCGCAAAGGCATGACGGTCGTGCTGCAAATCGGCATGTTGCCGGACGGCACAGTGACTTCGGTCAGCGTCGCCAAGTCCAGTGGTGACGGTCCGTTCGATGCTTCGGCGGTCGCGGCAGTGAAGAATATTGGACGTTTGACAGAAATGCAGGGAATGAAGCCGAGCGATTTCGCTCCGTATCGTTCATTCAAGATGACATTCACACCTGAGGATCTAGCCTTGTGAGAAACCTTCTTCGAGGAATGCTGGTCGTGATCTGCTGCATGGCAGGGATCGCGACGGCAGATGAAAAGAACATTCTGGTCACCAGCGGCAGCGATCGGGCCACTCCGATCGCCGTCGTACCGTTCGGCATGCAGGGCGGCGCCGTGCTGCCTGACGACATGGCTGAAATCATTGGCAACGATTTGCGCAACTCGGGCTATTACTCGCCGATTCCGAAAGCCAACATGATCAGCCAGCCAAGCCAGCCGAGCGAAATCATCTTCCGTGACTGGAAGGCGGTGGGTGCTCAGTACATGATGGTCGGCAGCATCGCTCCAGCGGGCGGTCGCCTGCAGGTGCAGTGGGCACTGTTCAACGTCGCCACCGAGCAGAAAGTGGCGGACGGCAGTGTTTCCGGTACGACCGACCAGATCCGTGACATGGCGCACTTCATTTCCGATCAGTCGTTCCAGAAGCTGACCGGCATTGAAGGTGCCTTCTCGACACGTTTGCTTTACGTAACGGCCGAGCGTTTTTCCGAGAAGAACACTCGTTACACCCTGCAACGCTCCGACTATGACGGCGCACGCGCAGTGACTCTGCTGCAATCGCGCGAGCCGATCCTGTCGCCGCGTTTTGCACCGGACGGCAAGCGTATCGCCTACGTGTCGTTCGAGCAGAAGCGTCCGCGTATCTTCATGCAGAACATCGACACCGGTCGCCGTGAGCAGATCACCAACTTCGAAGGCCTCAACGGCGCGCCAGCCTGGTCGCCGGATGGCAATCGCCTGGCGTTCGTGCTGTCGAAAGACGGCAACCCGGACATCTACGTGATGAACCTCGGTTCGCGTCAGATCAGCCGCGTAACCAACGGCCAGGGCATCAATACCGAACCGTTCTGGGGCAAGGATGGCTCGACCATCTATTTCACCTCGGACCGTGGCGGCAAGCCGCAAATCTATAAAACCAGCGTCGGTGGCGGTGGTGCCGAGCGTGTGACGTTCGTGGGCAACTACAACGCCAACCCGAAACTTTCGGCTGATGAAAAGACTTTGGTGATGATTCATCGTCAGGATGGCTTCACCAATTTCAAGGTGGCAGCTCAGGATCTGCAGCGGGGTAGTGTAAAGATCCTCACTGATAGCACTCTGGACGAGTCACCTACTGTTGCGCCCAACGGCACCATGGTAATCTACGCCACCCGCCAACAGGGCCGGGGAGTCTTGATGCTCGTGTCCATTAATGGACGCGTGAGGCTCCCGCTTCCTACCGCTCAAGGCGAAGTCAGAGAACCGTCCTGGTCCCCTTACCTGAAGTGAGCGGGCGCTACACGTTTTACTTAACACACTGGGGTTCATTAGGAGTTTCACGATGGAAATGCTGAAGTTTGGTAAATTTGCTGCGCTGGCTCTGGCCATGGCTGTAGCTGTAGGTTGCTCGTCCAAAGGCGGCGACAACGCCGGTGAAGGCGCTGTTGATCCAAACGCTGGTTACGGCGCAAACACCGGTGCCGTTGACGGCTCCCTGAGCGAAGAAGCTGCTCTGCGCGCAATCACCACCTTCTACTTCGAATACGACAGCTCGGACCTGAAGCCAGAAGCCATGCGCGCTCTGGACGTTCACGCCAAAGACCTGAAAGCAAACGGCGCTCGCGTTGTTCTGGAAGGCAACACCGACGAACGTGGTACTCGTGAGTACAACATGGCACTGGGCGAGCGTCGTGCGAAAGCCGTTCAGCGCTACCTGGTACTGCAAGGTGTTTCCCCAGCTCAGCTGGAACTGGTTTCCTACGGCGAAGAGCGTCCAGTTGCTACCGGCAACGACGAGCAGTCCTGGGCCCAGAACCGTCGCGTCGAACTGCGTAAGTAATTCGATATGCGAACGTGCCGTCGTGCTGTAACTGTTCTGGCTCTCAGCCTCGCGCCGCTTGCGGCGTGGGCTGCGGTTCCTGTGGTCGATGACAACTCCGGTTATAACAATAGCGGGAGCAGTTATCCGCCTGCGGGTTACGGTACGAACGGCGCCTATGCCGGGGGAGCGGCTTCGGCCCCTGCCTCGGCACAAGGCATGCTGTTCAACCAATTGCAACAGATGCAGGATCAGATCTCGCGCCAACAGGGCGTGATCGAAGAACTGCAGAATCAGGTTTCGCGCATGAAGCAGGAATCCCTGGAGCGATACCAGGATCTTGATCGGCGCATAGGATCCGGCGTTGCACCAGCCGCGACTCCCGAGAATTCTTCTGCCGGTGGCGATGCAAGTGCTGCTGCCGGTGCTGCCGGTGCTGCCGCAGGCGCGGGTGCTGCTGCGGCAGCCCAGGCCCCTGCTGCGGGTAGCGAACCGGCTGATCCGGCCAAGGAAAAGCTGTATTACGATGCCGCTTTCGACCTGATCAAAGCCAAGGATTTCGACAAGGCCAGCCAGGCCTTCGCCGCTTTCCTGCGCAAATACCCCAACAGCCAGTACGCGGGCAACGCTCAATACTGGTTGGGCGAAGTGAACCTGGCCAAGGGTGATCTGCAAGGTGCAGGTCAGGCCTTTGCCAAGGTTTCGCAGCTGTATCCCAAGCACAACAAAGTGCCGGATTCGCTGTACAAGCTGGCTGACGTAGAACGCCGCCTCGGTCATACCGACAAGGTCAAAGGCATTCTGCAGCAGGTGGTGTCCCAATATCCGGGCACTTCCGCCGCGCAGCTGGCCCAGCGTGATTTGCAGCGCATGTAAGCCTGTTCATCCGCGTTTTGAAGAAACCCGCGTTTGTCGCGGGTTTTTTCGTTAGAATTCACGCCCTTTTTCTGAAACACGCTTCTTGTGGTCTACGCGTTGGCGGGATTGCCTGAAGTGCCTGACGGAGGCGGACAGCCTGTTTAGCTGTTACGCCCGTGGCGACTATGCAAGACACATTGAGAATCACCGAAGTTTTCTACTCGTTGCAGGGGGAAACTCGGACTGCCGGGCTGCCCACGGTTTTCGTGCGCCTGACCGGTTGCCCGTTGCGTTGCCAATACTGCGACAGCGCTTATGCGTTCAGCGGCGGCACCGTCCGTACCCTCGACGACATCCTTGAGCAAGTGGCCGGATATCGTCCGCGCTACGTCTGTGTCACCGGCGGTGAGCCGTTGGCTCAGCCGAACGCCATTCCTTTGCTTGAACGGTTGTGTGATGCCGGTTACGAGGTGTCGCTGGAAACCAGCGGCGCCCTCGACGTATCCGCCGTCGATCCGCGTGTCAGTCGCGTCGTCGACCTGAAAACGCCGGGCTCGAAAGAAGCCCATCGCAACCGTTACGAGAACATCGAACTGCTGACCCGCAACGATCAGGTGAAGTTTGTCATCTGCTCGCGGGAAGACTATGACTGGGCGGTATCGAAACTGATCCAGTACGGGCTTGATAGACGTGCGGGTGAAGTGCTTTTCTCCCCAAGTCATCATGACCTCAATGCCAGGGATCTGGCGGATTGGGTGGTGGCAGATAACCTGCCAGTGCGGCTGCAACTGCAGTTGCATAAATATCTATGGAATGATGAGCCGGGGCGCTGAGATGATTGAGCAACTGAACACTACCGAAAAACGTGCCGTTATCCTGCTTTCGGGCGGCCTCGACTCGGCCACCGTCGTGGCGATGGCACGCGCCGAAGGCTACGCCTGCTACACCATGAGCTTCGATTACGGCCAGCGCTCCCATGCTGAATTGCATGCCGCCGCCCGCGTTGCTCGCGATCTGGGAGTGGTCGAGCACAAGGTCATCGGATTGAACCTCAATGGCATGGGCGGCTCGGCGCTGACTGACACCAGCATCGATATTCCGGAAGAGCTGGGCGAAGGCATTCCGGTGACTTACGTGCCGGCGCGCAACACGGTGTTCCTGTCGTTGGCATTGGGTTGGGCCGAAGTGCTCGGCGCGCGCGACATCTTCATCGGCGTCAATGCAGTGGATTATTCCGGCTACCCGGATTGCCGTCCCGAGTTCATCGAGTCGTTCGAGCGCATGGCCAACCTGGCCACCAAAGCGGGCGTGGAAGGCAATGGCTTCCGCATTCAGGCGCCACTGCAAAACCTGAGCAAGGCGCAGATCGTCCAGGCTGGCGTGAAGCTGGGCGTGGATTATGGCCTCACGGTTTCCTGCTATCAGGCAGACGATGACGGCCGCGCCTGCGGCAAATGCGACAGCTGCCGCCTGCGTGCTGAAGGCTTCGCGGCGGCAGGTGTGAGCGATCCAACCCCTTATTTTTGATCTTTTTCAAAAAAGGTGTTGAATAGTCCTTAGAAATCAGTATTATACGCGCCACCACACAGCGGGTCGTTAGCTCAGTTGGTAGAGCAGTTGGCTTTTAACCAATTGGTCGTAGGTTCGAATCCCACACGACCCACCATATTTGGCGGTTTAGAAAATCCGGAAGGCCCACGAAAGTGAGGATTTCCGGGTTTTTTTTTGCCTGCAATTCGGGCGTTCGACGTTTCAGCGCGGGCGGCCTGACACAGGTCAGAATCATCTTTTGTATCAACGGGATATTCTGTAGCCTTGCGCAGCTTCAACGCTGTCCGTGCCTGATGATACTCACTCTCCCGGCGGTACCCTCTAACGGTCCGGAGCCGGGTGTATACTCGACTTTCGCGCGAATGCGCCTGCAGGTCTTGCGAACATGACGCAGATTTCCGAACGCCTTCTGGTTCAAGCCCACCTCGACGCCAAACAGCCCAAACCGCTGACGGCAGAAGAGGAGGCTTATTACCGTTCCGCCATCGCCGCCGAGCTCAAGGCTCAGGACGCGGTGCTGGTTGCCCACTTTTATTGCGATCCGGTGATTCAGGCCCTGGCCGAAGAGACCGGCGGCTGTGTATCCGATTCCCTGGAAATGGCCCGCTTCGGCAATGCCCATCCGGCCAAGACCGTGGTGGTCGCCGGCGTGAAGTTCATGGGCGAGACGGCAAAGATTCTCAACCCGGAAAAACGCGTGCTGATGCCGACCCTGGAGGCGACGTGCTCGCTGGACCTGGGATGCCCGGTCGATGAGTTCTCGGCGTTCTGCGACCAGCACCCGGAACGCACCGTGGTGGTGTATGCCAATACTTCCGCCGCCGTGAAGGCTCGGGCTGACTGGGTGGTGACTTCGAGCTGCGCACTGGAAATCGTCGAAAGCCTGATGGACAACGGCGAGACGATCATCTGGGGCCCGGACAAGCATCTGGGCACCTACATTCAGCGCAAGACCGGCGCCGACATGCTGCTGTGGGACGGTGCTTGCATCGTCCATGAAGAATTCAAGTCCAAGCAGCTCGAAGACATGAAGGCGCTGTACCCGGACGCGGCGATTCTGGTGCATCCCGAGTCGCCGACTTCGGTGATTGAGCTGGCGGATGCCGTCGGTTCCACCAGTCAGTTGATCGCGGCCGCGCAAAGCCTGCCGAACAAGACCCTGATCGTCGCTACCGACCGTGGCATCTTCTACAAGATGCAGCAGCTGTGCCCGGACAAGGTCTTTATCGAGGCGCCTACCGCCGGTAATGGCGCCGCGTGCCGCAGTTGTGCACATTGCCCGTGGATGGCCATGAACACCCTTGAGCGCACGCTCAAGAGCTTGAAAGAAGGCACCAACGAGATCTTTGTCGATCCGGCGCTGATTCCCCAAGCGATCCGCCCGTTGAAGCGCATGCTCGACTTCACCCAGGCAGCACGGATGAAATTGGCCGGTAACGCCTGAGTGAACCCCTTGTATGAGTGAGCCCTGTGGTGAGGGGATTTATCCCCGTTGGGTGGCGAAGCCGCCCTAAATCAAACACCGCGGCGTATCAGGGATACCGCGTGGGCTCCTTTACGACTACTACGCAGCCGGACGGGGATAAATCCCCTCACCACAGGCCGACTCTTGAGCATGGAAATTATTTGCTCTTCTTCGGGATCCGCACCACGCACGTATCCGAATAGATGTCGTGCCAGGTGCGTTTCTGCTTGTCGAACAGCGACCAGAAGAATCCCAGCCCGACACACAACCACGACGCGATCGACACCATAAAGCGCAGCAGCGCCTGCCACAGGCTGATCGCTGTGCCGTTGGCGTTCTGCACGCGGATCCCCCACACCTGCATGCCCAGTGTCTGCCCGCCATGGGTCCAGAACTTGGCAAAGAAGCCGAACAATACCAACAGCAGCACCGTGGAGTAGAGCGGATCACCATCCAGCTGGCCGGCGTCGGTCATCACTCGCAGACGCTCTTCGCCAATGATCGCCGCCTGGATCAACTTATAGATGAATCCGGTGACGATCAGCAGGGCGGTGCACAGCAGGAAGTCGTAGAACATCGCCGCCAGACGACGACCGAGAGCAACGGGAGGAAAGTCCCCTTGCGGCGTGAGCAGGTGTTTCGACATGGCAGCCTCGGGACGCGAATGGAAGCGCCATTTTACGGATAAGCGCGCACAAAAAAGCCCCTGATATCAATATCAGGGGCTTTTTCGTATCAGAAGATCAGGCTTCTGCTTGTACTTCGTCAGCCTGCATGCCTTTCTGGCCTTGCACGGCAACGAAAGTCACCTTCTGGCCTTCTTTCAGGCTCTTGAAGCCGTTGCCCTGAATGGCGCGGAAATGTACGAACAGATCCGGACCGCTTTCTGGAGTGATAAAACCAAAACCTTTCTCGTCGTTAAACCACTTGACGGTACCGCTCTGACGTGTGGACATTTCTTATTTCCTTTGACGCAAAAATTGATGACAGCCCCTTTCACATGAAAGAGTACTGGAGCTGGTTGCAAGGAGTAAGAAGACGTCGAGCGGGATGTAGCTAACTTGTAGGCTACTGCCCAGGTCACGATTCCAAGCTGACCCATGCAAACACAGTGGACAAACTCTACGCCAACTACGGGAGAAAAAACAAGCCCTGCGAAGGCCCCGGTTTTACTGCTCTTCGCGGCAATTAGTCAGTTCACTAGAGCAGTCTTAGACGATTGTCTGGTTCAGTTTTTTGCAGTCGTTATAAGCAACGTTCATATTCGAAACAGATGTTAAAAAACGCACTGTTTTATGGCGATTGCGTTACACATTAGTGCACGCATAACGCAATCGCGTTACTTATAGAAACAGTCGATCAACCGCGATAGTAGCGTTGTGGAACAAATGGCATTTTGCTTACAAGCATTTGCACCTTTTTCCCACGGACGATGGCCCACACAGGTGTATCGAGCGTGACGTAGGCGCTGTCGAGGTAACCCATCGCCAATGGCCCGCCCAAGGTTGGACCAAAGCCGCCGCTGCAGACGCTGCCGATGATCTCGCCGGCCTCGTTGACGATCTCTGCGCCTTCACGCACCGGGGTACGCTCCTGTGGCAGCAGGCCGACGCGTTTGCGTGCGACGCCGTTCTGTTGTTGCGCGAAGATCTGCTCGGCGCCCGGGAAACCGCCGGCCCGTGCGCCGTCGGCGCGGCGTGGCTTGGAGATCGCCCAAAGCAGGCTGGCTTCGATCGGCGTGGTTTCGGTGTTCATGTCATGGCCGTACAGGCACAGGCCGGCTTCCAGACGCAGCGAATCACGGGCGCCGAGGCCGATGGCCTGGACCTCTGGTTCGGCGAGCAGGGCGCGGGCGAGTTTTTCCGCTTCGGCGGCCGGTACAGAGATTTCGAAACCGTCTTCACCGGTGTAGCCCGAACGGCTGACAAAGCAGTCCACGCCCAGCAACGACACACGGTTGAACTGCATGAAGGTCATCTTCGTCACGTCCGGCGCAAGACGCGCCAGCACCGTGACGGCTGCCGGACCTTGCAGGGCGAGCAGGGCGCGCTCTTCGAACAGCGCCGTAATGGTGCACTGATCGCCGATGTGTTTTTGCAGATGCGCGAGATCCTGATCCTTGCACGCGGCGTTGACCACCAGGAACAACTCGTCATCGCCCAGATTGGCAACCATCAGGTCGTCGAGGATGCCGCCGCTTTCGTTGGTGAACATCGCATAACGCTGCATGCCCACCGGCAGGTCGATGATGTCCACCGGCACCAGGGTTTCCAGGGCTTTGGCCGCATTGGCACCGGTCAGACGAATCTGGCCCATGTGCGAGACGTCGAACAGCCCCGCCTGTTCGCGGGTGTGCTGGTGTTCTTTCATCACTCCGAGCGGATATTGCACGGGCATGTCGTAGCCGGCGAACGGCACCATGCGCGCGCCGAGTTCGAGGTGCAGTGCGTGCAGCGGGGTTTTCGAGAGTTGTTCGGTGGACATGCGTGGCTCCTTTGAATTTGGGTTGCGGGTGAGAGGCAAGATCAAGAGCCCCTCACCCCAGCCCTCTCCCGGAGGGAGAGGGAGCTAGTTACGTTTGGCTGAGTTGGTAATCAGCATTCGATAATGTTGACCGCCAGGCCGCCGCGGGCGGTTTCCTTGTATTTGCTTTTCATGTCGGCGCCGGTCTGGCGCATGGTGCGGATGACTTTGTCGAGGGAGACGAAATGCTGGCCGTCGCCACGCATGGCCATGCGCACGGCATTGATGGCTTTCACCGAACCCATCGCATTGCGCTCGATGCACGGGACTTGTACCAGGCCGCCGATCGGGTCGCAGGTCAAACCGAGGTTGTGTTCCATGCCGATTTCCGCGGCGTTCTCGACTTGCTGCACGCTGCCGCCGAGCACTTCGCACAGAGCGCCGGCCGCCATTGAACAGGCCACACCGACTTCACCCTGACAACCGACTTCGGCGCCGGAGATCGAAGCGTTTTCCTTGTAAAGAATGCCGATCGCGGCAGCGGTCAGCAGAAAACGCACGACACCGTCGTCATTCGCCCCGGGGATAAAACGCATGTAGTAATGCAGCACCGCCGGAATGATCCCCGCCGCGCCATTGGTGGGCGCAGTGACCACGCGTCCGCCGTTGGCGTTTTCTTCGTTGACCGCCAGTGCATAAAGATTGACCCAGTCGAGCACCGACAGCGGATCGCGCAGGGCCGATTCCGGGCTCTTGCACAATTGCCGATGCAGCGCCGCCGCCCGGCGTTTGACCTTCAAACCGCCCGGCAAGATACCTTCGTTACGACAGCCAGCAGCGACGCAGTCCTGCATCACCTGCCAGATTTTCAGCAGGCCGGCACGGGTTTCGGCTTCCGGGCGCCAGGCGCTCTCGTTGGTCAGCATCACCTGGCTGATCGACAGCCCGTACGTGGCGCAATGACCGAGCAAGTCCTTGGCGCTTTTGAAAGGGAAGGTCAGTGGCGTTGCATCTTCGACGATGCGATCGGCACCGGCTGCATCTTCATCGACAACAAAACCACCGCCAACCGAGTAGTACTCGCGACTGCGGATCTGAATCCCCGCCGCATCGAAGGCGCGAAAGATCATGCCGTTGGGGTGATAGGCCAACGGTTTGCGGATCATTGCCAGATGTTCTTTCTCGTTGAACGCAATGCTGTGTTCGCCGAGCAGGTTCAAGCAGCCGTTGCCGCGAATTTCCTGCAGGCGCGCGGCGACGGTTTCGGTGTCGACTGTGTCCGGGTGCTCGCCTTCAAGGCCGAGCAGCACGGCTTTATCGCTGCCGTGACCTTTGCCGGTAGCACCGAGCGAACCGTACAGCTCGACACGCACGCTGGCGGTGCTGGTCAGCAGGTTTTCCCGGCGTAAGCCCTCGGCAAAGCGCGCAGCCGCGCGCATCGGGCCGACGGTGTGAGAACTGGAAGGACCGATGCCAATCTTGAACAGGTCGAACACGCTTAACGACATGAGTGGTTCTCCGGTTTCTTGTTATAGGGATTGGCGCAGTTTTTGAGATCGGTGCAGATCCCTTGTGGGAGCGAGCCTGCTCGCGAAAGCGTCGGATCAGCCACCATTTACGTTGACTGAAATGGCGCCTTCGCGAGCAGGCTCGCTCCCACAGGGGGATCTAGGGTATTGCTGAAATCGGGGCCGATATTCAGCCCCTCATTCCATTAAGCGTAGCTTTCGATCGACGGGCAGGCACAGACCAGGTTGCGATCGCCGAAGACGTTGTCGACACGGCCGACCGGCGGCCAGTATTTGCCTTCGATCAGCGACGCGACCGGGTAAACGGCTTGCTCGCGGCTGTACGGGTGGGTCCATTCGCCGACCAGTTCCGCTGCGGTGTGCGGGGCGTTTTTCAGTGGGTTGTCTTCCTTGTCCAGGGTGCCGTTTTCCACTGCGCGGATTTCTTCGCGGATGCGGATCATCGCGTCGCAGAAGCGGTCCAGTTCTTCCTTGGATTCGCTTTCGGTCGGCTCGATCATCAATGTGCCGGCGACCGGGAACGACATGGTCGGCGCGTGGAAACCGAAGTCGATCAGGCGCTTGGCGACGTCATCGACGCTGATGCCGCTGCTGTCTTTCAGCGGACGCAGATCGAGGATGCACTCGTGCGCCACCAGGCCGTTGCTGCCGGTGTACAGCACTGGGTAATGCTCTTCGAGGCGACGGGAAATGTAGTTGGCATTGAGGATCGCCAGTTGCGAAGCGCGCTTCAGACCCGCGCCACCCATCATGCGGATGTACATCCAGGTAATCGGCAGAATGCTCGCGCTGCCGAACGGTGCCGCGCAGACCGCGCCTTCCTTGCGTTCCATCTGGCCGTGGCCCGGCAGGAACGGGGTCAGGTGCGACTTGACGCCGATCGGGCCAACGCCCGGGCCGCCACCGCCGTGCGGGATGCAGAAGGTTTTGTGCAGGTTCAGGTGCGAAACGTCGCCGCCGAACTTGCCCGGTGCGCAGAGGCCGACCATGGCGTTCATGTTGGCGCCGTCGATATACACCTGGCCGCCGTTGTCGTGAATGATCGCGCAGATCTCGCGAATGCCTTCTTCGAACACGCCGTGGGTCGACGGGTAGGTGATCATCAGCGCGGCGAGGTGTTCGCGGTGCTCGATGGCTTTGGCGCGCAGGTCTTCGATGTCGACGTTGCCACGGGCATCGCACGCGGTGACGACCACACGCATACCAGCCATTTGCGCGGTGGCCGGGTTGGTGCCGTGGGCCGACGACGGGATCAGGCAGATGTCGCGGCGCTCATCGCCACGGCTCTGGTGGTAGGCGCGGATCGCCAGGAGACCTGCGTATTCACCTTGCGAACCGGCGTTCGGTTGCAACGAGATCGAGTCGTAACCGGTGGCGGCGCAGAGCATCGCTTCCAGCTCGTCGGTCAGTTGCTGGTAACCGGCGCTTTGTGCGGCCGGGGCGAACGGGTGCAGTGCACCGAATTCGGCCCAGGTCACCGGGATCATTTCACTGGCGGCGTTGAGTTTCATGGTGCACGAGCCTAGCGGAATCATGGTGCGATCCAGTGCCAGGTCCTTGTCCGCCAGTTTGCGCAGGTAGCGCATCAGCTCGGTTTCCGAGTGATAACGGTTGAACACCGGGTGGCTGAGGATCGGCGACTGGCGCACCAGCGCAGCAGGGATGGTGCTCTGCACCGAGGCGGCCAGCGCAGCGAAGTCCGGGAGGGTCTTGCCGTCGGCGAACAGGCCCCACAGGGTTTCGATATCAGCCTGAGTGGTGGTTTCGTCGACCGACAGGCCCAGACGTTCGGCGTCGATCACACGCAAATTGATCTGCTCAGCATGCGCCTTGTCGTGCAGCGCAGCGGTGTCTGCGCCGGTAGCGATGGTCAGGGTGTCGAAGAAACTGGCTTGTTCAACTTGAGTGCCCAGCGCGGTCAGGCCCTTGGCCAGGATCGCGGTCAGGTGATGCACGCGGTTGGCGATCTGCGTCAGGCCTTTCGGGCCGTGGTACACGGCGTACATGCTGGCGATGTTGGCCAGCAGCACCTGGGCGGTGCAGATATTCGACGTGGCCTTTTCGCGGCGGATGTGTTGCTCGCGGGTCTGCATCGCCAGACGCAGGGCCGGCTTGCCGAAACGGTCAACCGAGACACCGACCAGACGGCCCGGCATGTCGCGCTTGAACGCATCTTTGGTGGAGAAGTAAGCGGCGTGCGGGCCACCGAAGCCCAGCGGCACGCCGAAGCGTTGCGCCGAACCGATGGCGACGTCGGCACCGAATTCGCCCGGTGCGGTGAGCAGGGTCAGGGCGAGCAGGTCAGCGGCCACGGCCACCAGAGCGTTGGCGGCGTGGAAGCGCTCGGTCAGTTCGCGGTAGTCGAACACATCACCGTTGCTCGCCGGGTATTGCAGCAGCGCGCCGAAGAACGGCGTGACGTCAGTCAGTTCGCGCTCATCGCCCACGACCACGTCAATACCGAGCGGCTCGGCACGGGTGCGCAGCACGTCGAGGGTCTGTGGATGGCTGTGGATCGAGGCGAAGAACTGGTGGCTGCCCTTGTTCTTGCTCAGGCGTTTGCAGAAGGTCATGGCTTCGGCAGCGGCGGTGGCTTCGTCGAGCAGCGAGGCGTTGGCGATCGGCAGGCCGGTGAGGTCGCTGATCATGGTCTGGAAGTTCAGCAGCGCTTCGAGACGGCCCTGGGAAATTTCTGGCTGGTACGGGGTGTAAGCGGTGTACCAGGCCGGGTTTTCCAGCAGGTTGCGCAGGATCGGCGAAGGCGTGTGGCAGTTGTAGTAGCCCTGGCCGATGTAGGTCTTGAACAGCTGATTCTTGCCAGCGATGGATTTGATCATCGCCAGGGCGTCGGCTTCGCTGAGGCCGTCATCCATGCCCAGCACGCTGGTGCCCTTGATGCTTTCCGGGATGACGCTGGCGCTCAGCGCTTCGAGGGAATCGAAGCCGAGGCTGTTGAGCATGGCTTGCTCGTCACCGGCGCGCGGGCCGATGTGACGGGCGATGAATTCGTTGGCGGTGCCGAGATTGATGGCGGTCATGGGATAATTCCTCAGGCTTCGGCTTGGGCTTTGATCAGGCGGTCATAGGCGTCCTGATCGAGCAGTTCGCCGACAGCGGCGGCGTCGCTTGGCTGGAAGCGGAAGAACCAGCCTTCGCCCAGCGGATCTTCGTTGACCAGTTCCGGGGCGTTTTCCAGCGCCGGGTTGACTTCCAGCACGTCGCCATCGAGCGGCATGTACACGCCGCTGGCGGCTTTCACCGATTCCACGGTGGCGGCTTCAGCGCCTTTTTCGTAAGCCTGCAGCTCAGGCAGTTGCACGAACACCACGTCGCCCAAGGCGTTCTGCGCGAATGCGGTGATGCCGACAGTAACGCTGCCGTCGGCTTCGGTGCGCAGCCATTCGTGATCTTCAGTAAAACGCAACTCGCTCATGGAAACTCCTCAGGGGCCAGACTCGTCTGGTGGACGAGGTGGAAAGCTTGGGGCGGGGAAGCCCTTAATAGATGAGGAGGCAGGTAGCAAGAATGCGGCCAAGGTTGATTTACCCATATAAATCAATGGGTTGCTTGGTTTTGACGTTTGTTGGGATGCTGGAGTTGTAGCGAAATCGCTACAGCTTGGGGCGGGGAGAAAAGCTGAACGGGATCAAAGCGTTGCGCAGCGCTGGTCACAGGCGACTGTAGCGATATCGTTCCGCTGTAGCGCTTTCGGTACAGGTGGAGGTCGTTTTTGAACGGATTTCGAATACACCATAAAACCCTGTGGGAGCGAGCCTGCTCGCGAATACGGTGTGTCAGGCGCCAGCTATTTTGCTGATAGACCGCTTTCGCGAGCAGGCTCGCTCCCACATGGGGAATTTCCTGCAATAGGGATGCGTGGTGAGTCAGGGTTTATTGGGAATGCCGTATTTGCGCAGGCGATGGGCGATGGCGGTGTGCGAGGTTTGCAATCGGCTCGCCAGTTGCCGGGTCGAGGGATAGCTGACGTAAAGCTTTTCCAGCAGCGCTCTTTCGAACGATTCGACCGCTTGTTCGAGACTTTCCACCTCAGTGTCGGTCTGGCGCGCGACGGAGGTGCCGGCGATGTCGAGGTCGCCGATGTCGACCAGGCTGCTCTCGCAAATCGCCGCCGCACGGAAAATCACGTTCTGCAGTTGCCGCACGTTGCCCGGCCAGCGATTGCCGAGCAGCGCCGGATAAGTGCCGGGCGCCAGGCGGCAGACCGGGCGCTGGATCTGCGCACAGGCCTGCTGCATGAAGTAGCGCGCCAGCAGCAAAATGTCCTGGCCGCGTTCACGCAGCGGCGGCACTTCGACGTTGAGCACGTTGAGGCGATAGAACAGGTCCTCGCGGAACAGGCCTTCGCTGACCATTTTTTCCAGATCGCGGTGGGTCGCGCTGAGGATGCGCACGTTGACCTTCACTTCACGATCACCACCGACGCGGCGGAAGCTGCCGTCGTTGAGAAAACGCAGGAGTTTGGCCTGCAAGTACGGCGACATCTCGCCGATTTCATCGAGGAACACCGTGCCCTGGTTGGCCAGTTCCATCAGCCCTGGCTTACCGCCACGCGCCGCACCGGTGAAGGCGCCGGGGGCGTAGCCGAACAGTTCGCTTTCGGCGAGGTTCTCCGGCAGCGCCGCGCAGTTGAGGGCGAGAAACGGAGCGCTGTGCCGTGCACTGATGGCATGGCAAGCGCGGGCGACGAGTTCTTTACCGGTACCGGTTTCGCCTTGAATCAACAACGGTGCATCAAGGGCGGCGACGCGTTGCGCGCGGGCCTTGAGTGTGCGGATCGCCGGAGACTCGCCGAGCAGCGCGTCGAAGCCTTCGGCGTGATCGTGGTGCAGTGCCGAGAGTTGTTCGCCGATGCGGTTCGGTTGATACAGGGTCAGCAGGGCGCCGGCGTCGGTGATCGGCGTGGCGTCGAGCAGCAGGGTCTGGCCGTTGACGGTGATTTCGCGCAGCGGCAGGCGAAAACCGTTTTCCAGCAGGGTATCGAGCAGGCCGGGATCATTGAACAGCGCCGAGACGCTTTCACCGGCCGGTTCGCGACCGTACAGGGCAATCAACGCCGGGTTGGCCAGCAGCACCTTGCCGGCGCTGTCGAGGGCCAGCACCGGGTCGGTCATCGCCGCGAGCAGGGCATCTAGCTGCAAGTGCCGGCGCTGGCCGGGGAGGATATCGACCACGGTCACCGCTTCCACGCCGAGCACGCGAAACAGCGCATCTTTCAGTTCTTCGAGCACTTGCGGGCTGAGGGTCGGCGCGTCGATGTAGACGTTCGGCGGGATCATCTCCACCGCATCCAGATTGAGATTGCGCCCACCGAGGATAGCCAGGACTTCCTGGGTGATGCCGACGCGGTCGATGAAGCTGACGTGGATACGCATGGGGGCGGTTCAGTGATCTGTAGTGCGGAGGGGGGCAAGTATGCCTTAAATCAAAAGCCCCCTCACCCCAGCCCTCTCCCGGAGGGGAGAGGGAGCCGACCGAGGTGTCTGGGGTTATGCATCGACCTGAAAGTACCGGGCGATTATGGATTCAGTGATGCAGGATCAGGCCGACGCAATGCTGCAGCATCCCCCAATCAGTCCCCTCTCCCTCCGGGAGAGGGCTAGGGTGAGGGGCTTTTGATTTTTATTCGAAATGCTCGAGGTTCACCGGATCCCCCGACTGCATATTCAACTTCTGCCGAATGTCTTCAAACATCAGATCGTAATGCTTGTGCACCGAGCCGATCTGGCTGTGGGTCTTGGGTATGCCGTACTTCTCGGCGATCCGCGTGACATCGCGGGCGAAGTTGTAGGCCTCTTCCTTGGGCAGGAAAAACGCCTCCTTCATGTCCTTGCCCTGCATGCTGCCGTGCAGGGTGAACTGAATCCCCTTGCCTTTCTGCGGGTCGGTGAACACTTCATAGTCCAGATGCACGTTGTAATTGACGTCATCGTCGGTCAACGCGTGCCGCTCGATGTGCAGATGACCAGGTTCGAACTGGGCCATTGAGCTACTCCTTTCAAGGCATGGAAGCGGAGCAGGCCTTGAGCCTGCCCCGGCGTTTATTGTTATCGGTAGCTGATCCCCGGCTTCGCCGTGCTGACCCGCGTACCGGCGGTGCCCTGGACGATGGCTTCGATATCGGCCAGCGAACCGATCACCGCGACCTTGCCAGTATGGCGCGCGAATTCGCAGGCTGCCTGCACCTTCGGTCCCATGGAGCCGGCGGCGAAACCAAGGCGTTCGAGTTCGTCCGGGTGGGCTTCGGCGATGGCTTTCTGCGTCGGCTTGCCGTAATCGATGAACGCTGCGTTGACGTCAGTGGCGATTACCAGCAGATCGGCTTCCAGTTGCTCGGCGAGCAACGACGAGCACAGGTCCTTGTCGATCACCGCCTCGATACCCTTGAGGTTACGGTTTTCGTCATACATGGTCGGAATGCCGCCGCCACCAGCGCAAATGACGATGCTGCCCTTGTCCAGCAGCCACTTGATCGGGCGGATTTCGAAGATGCGTTTCGGCCGTGGACTGGCGACGACGCGGCGGAATTTGTCGCCATCCGGGGCAATCGCCCAGCCTTTTTCGGCGGCGAGTTTTTCCGCTTCGGCTTTCTCGTAGACCGGGCCGATCGGCTTGCTCGGCTTCTTGAAAGCCGGGTCGTTGGCATCGACTTCAACCTGAGTCAGCAGGGTGGCGAACGGCACTTCGAAGTCGAGCAGATTGCCCAGTTCCTGTTCGATGATGTAGCCGATCATGCCTTCGGTTTCGGCACCGAGCACGTCCAGCGGGTATGGGGTGACAGAGGTGTAGGCCGCCGCTTGCAGCGACAGCAGGCCGACTTGCGGGCCATTGCCGTGGGCGATGACCAGTTGGTTGCCGGGATGGATCTTGGCGATTTGCTCGGTGGCGATGCGGATGTTGGCGCGCTGGTTGTCAGCGGTCATCGGCTCACCACGGCGGAGCAGGGCGTTACCGCCCAGAGCTACGACGATACGCATGGTGCAATCCTTCTAAGCAGAGGAATGACAAACGATTCGATCTCCCTGCTGGAACCGATATCCCTGTGGGAGCGAGCCTGCTCGCGAACGCGTCAGATCAGTCGACATCGCTGTTGAATGACCCACCGCTTTCGCGAGCAGGCTCGCTCCCACATTGGGTTTCCGGTTCCTTCAGTGGGAGCGCTGTGGCGTCAGAGATCAGCCAGGGTCGAGACCAGAATCGCCTTGATCGTGTGCATGCGGTTTTCCGCTTGCTCGAAGGCAATGCAGGCCGGCGACTCGAACACGTCATCGGTCACTTCAATACCGTTTTTCAGGTGCGGATATTGTTCGGCGATCTGTTTGCCGACCTTGGTGTCGCTGTTGTGGAACGCCGGCAGGCAGTGCATGAACTTGGTACGCGGGTTGCCGGTGGCCTTCATCAGCTCGGCGTTGACCTGATACGGCAGCAGTTGCTGAATGCGCTCGGCCCAGGCTTCCACCGGTTCACCCATCGATACCCAGACATCGGTGTGAATGAAGTCCACGCCCTTGACCGCTTCTTTCGGATCTTCGGTGAGGGTGATGCGTGCGCCACTTTCCTCGCCGTATTTTTTGCAGCGCGCGACCAGATCGTCCAACGGCCACAGCGCTTTCGGCGCGCAGATGCGCACGTCCATGCCCAGTTTGGCGCCGATCAGCAGCAGCGAGTTGCCCATGTTGTTGCGCGCGTCGCCCAAGTAGGCGTAGCTGATTTCGTGGATCGGCTTGTCAGCGTGCTCACGCATGGTCAGCACGTCGGCGATCATCTGGGTCGGGTGATATTCATCGGTCAGGCCGTTGAACACCGGCACGCCGGCGAACTTGGCCAGCTCCTCGACGATTTCCTGTTTGAAGCCACGGTACTCGATGGCGTCATACATGCGCCCGAGCACGCGGGCGGTGTCCTTCATGCTTTCCTTGTGGCCGATCTGCGAGGAGTTCGGGTCGATGTAAGTGACGTTGGCGCCTTGGTCATAGGCCGCCACTTCGAAGGCGCAACGGGTACGGGTCGAAGTTTTCTCGAAAATCAGGGCGATGTTGTTGCCCTTCAGGTGTTGTTGCTCGGTGCCGGTGTATTTCGCGCGTTTCAGATCGCGGGACAGGTCGAGCAAGTAACGCAATTCGCGAGGGGTGTGGTGTTCCAGGCTGAGCAGGTTACGGTTGTGAATGTTAAAAGCCATGATGGATCTCCTTGGGTTTCGGTTATCCCCTTGGCCGCGCTGGATAAGTCGCGGCGAAGGCTCAAAGATTAGTAGTCGATCGGGTCGCGGATGATCGGGCAGGTCATGCAGTGGCCGCCGCCACGGCCTCGGCCGAGTTCGCCGGCGCTGATGGTGATGACCTCCACGCCAGCCTTGCGCAGCAGGGTGTTGGTGTAGGTGTTGCGGTCGTAGCCGATGACCACGCCCGGCTCCATCGCCACCACGTTGTTGCCGTCGTCCCATTGCTCGCGTTCGGCGGCGAAGCTGTTGCCGCCGGTTTCCACCACGCGCAGTTTCGGCAGATTCAGCGCCGCAGCGACGGTGTCGAGGAAGCTGCCTTCTTCGCGGCGGATGTCGATGCCACCCTGTTTGCTTTCGTCAGGACGCAGGGTGAAGGCGACGATCTGGTTGACCACTTCCGGGAAGATCGTCACCAGGTCGCGGTCGCAGAAGCTGAACACGGTGTCCAGGTGCATTGCTGCGCGGGACTTCGGCAGGCCGGCGACGATGACTTTTTCCACCGCTTTGTTGTTGAACAGGTTCAGCGCCAGTTGGCCGATGGCCTGCCGCGATGAGCGCTCGCCCATGCCGATCAGCACCACGCCGTTGCCGATCGGCATGACGTCGCCGCCCTCAAGGGTGGAGTTGCCGTGGTCCTTGTCCGGGTCGCCGTACCAGATCTCGAATTCGGCGTTGGTGAATTGCGGATGGAATTTATAGATGGCGGTGGTCAGCAGGGTTTCCTGACGGCGCGCCGGCCAGTACATCGGGTTCAGCGTCACGCCACCGTAGATCCAGCAGGTAGTGTCACGGGTGAACTGGGTATTGGGCAGCGGCGGCAGGATGAAGCTGGAGTGGCCGAGGAAGTCGCGGAACATCTGGATGGTCTTGCCACCGAAGCTGTCCGGCAGATCATCGGCCGACACGCCGCCAATCAGGAATTCGGCGATGTGGCGTGGCTCGAGGCTTTTCAGCCAGGATTTCACTTCGCTGATCAGGCCCAGGCCCACCGAGTCGGCAGTGACTTTGCGCTCAAGAATCCAGTCCAGCGCTTCGGGGATGGCAACGATGTCGGTCAGCAGGTTGTGCATTTCCACCACGTCGATGCCGCGCTCGCGCATCTTGGTGACGAAGTCGAAGTGATCGCGCTTGGCCTGCGCCACCCACAGCACGTCATCGAACAGCAGTTCATCGCAGTTGTTCGGGGTCAGCCGCTGATGGGCCAGACCTGGGGAGCAAACCATGACTTTACGCAGTTTCCCGGCTTCGGAGTGGACGCCGTACTTCACTTTTTCCGTGGTCATTTCTGTGTTCCTCCAGATGACAATTCAATCAGGGGTTACAGCGTCAGGAAGCCATCGTAGAGACCATAGGCCGCCACCACGGCACCCACGACCACTGCGGCGAAAATCAGCTTCTCGACGTTGGTGAAAACCGGTTGTTTGAGTTCCAGCTTGGCCTTGGCGAACAGGATCGCGCCGGGCGCGTAGAGCAGGGCCGACAGCAGCAGGTACTTGACCCCGCCGGCGTACAACAACCACACCGCATAGATCAGGGCGATACCGCCGATGATCAGATCCTTGCGCCGCTCGGCGGCAAAGCCTTCGTAGCTCTCGCCGCGCACCGCCAGCAGCAGGGCATAGGCCGCCGACCACAGGTAGGGCACCAGAATCATCGAAGTGGCGAGGTAGATCAGTGACAGGTAAGTGCTGGCCGAGAACAGGGTGATGATCAGGAACACCTGCACCATCGCGTTGGTCAGCCACAGGGCGTTGACCGGCACATGGTTGGCGTTTTCCTTGCGCAGAAACTCCGGCATGGTGTGGTCTTTGGCGGCGGCGAACATGATCTCCGCACACAGCAGCACCCACGACAGCAGCGCACCGAGCAGCGAGATGATCAAGCCGACGCTGATCAGCACCGCACCCCAGTGACCAACCACATGCTCAAGCACGGCGGCCATCGACGGGTTCTGCAGTTTCGCCAGTTCCGGCTGGGTCATGATGCCCAGCGACAGCACGTTCACCAGCACCAGAAACAGCAGCACGGTGATGAAGCCGATCACGGTGGCCTTGCCGACATCCGAGCGTTTCTCGGCGCGGGCGGAGAAGATGCTCGCGCCTTCGATACCGATGAACACCCAGACGGTGACCAGCATCATGTTGCGCACCTGGTTCATCACACTGCCCAAGTCAGGGTTTTTCACGCCCCAGATGTCGGCGGTGAAGATGTCCAGTCTGAACGCGAAGACTGCGATCAACACGAACAGCAGCAGCGGCACGACCTTGGCGACGGTGGTCACCAGGTTGATGAACGCCGCTTCCTTGATCCCGCGCAACACCAGAAAATGCACGCCCCACAGCAGCAAGGACGCGCCGATCACCGCCGCCGGGGTATTGCCTTCGCCGAAGATCGGAAAGAAATAGCCGAGGGTGCTGAACAGCAGAACGAAGTAACCGACGTTGCCCAGCCAGGCGCTGATCCAGTAGCCCCAGGCCGATGAGAAACCCATGTAGTCGCCGAATCCGGCCTTGGCGTAGGCGTAGACTCCGCCGTCCAGATCAGGCTTGCGATTGGCGAGGGTCTGAAAGACAAATGCGAGGGTGAGCATGCCGACTGCGGTGATGGCCCAGCCGATCAGCACTGCACCGACGTCGGCGCTGGCGGCCATGTTTTGTGGCAACGAAAATATCCCGCCGCCAATCATTGAACCGACTACCAGTGCAACCAGTGCACCGAGTCTTAGTTTTCCGGGCGCTTCAGACATTTGCATGACTCCATTGCAGGAAAGGAGAGCTCACAGCCTAGTACCGTTGTCTGTTCGAATAGCTGACTTGGATCAGTGCATGGCCACATTCCATTGTTAATGAATGACTTATCCACCCGTTGCGGGCATAACACTGTGCTCTGGAAGGCCCGTCCCAGAGCCGTTTCGCTGACGCAATTGGGAATAGCAATTAATGCTTTGGAACTATGACGCTAGTTGCTTTTCCGCGTTTGGCAAATGTCCGTCATCTGTTTTCAGTACAGAATTGAATAATCAAGATTGGCGCACAAAACTGACTTAACGTGCTAAGCGTTATCGTGGTCGGCTATATATAACGGTGCGAAATTGGCCATTACCTGATAAACGTCATCTACCCTTAGGCTTTTAGTCGGCTGTTGTTACAAATAAACAACAACGGCTCTTTCAAGGAGATCTGCATGTCGCAACCGACGCAAAAGCTGCGCCTTGGTGCGTTGATCGCGCTGGTGGTGGGGTCGATGATCGGCGGGGGGATTTTCTCGTTGCCGCAAAACATGGCGGCGCGCGCCGATGCCGGGGCGATCCTGATCGGCTGGGGCATCACCGCGATCGGCATGCTGACGCTGGCCTTCGTCTTTCAGACCCTGGCCAATCGCAAGCCGGAGCTGGACTCGGGCGTCTACGCCTACGCCAAGGCCGGGTTCGGCGACTACATGGGCTTTTCGTCGGCGTGGGGTTACTGGATCAGCGCCTGGCTGGGCAACGTCGGCTATTTTGTGTTGCTGTTCAGCACTCTCGGTTATTTCTTTCCGGTATTCGGCCAGGGCAACACGCCGATCGCCATCGGCTGCGCCTCGCTGCTGTTGTGGGCGGTGCATTTTCTGGTGATGCGCGGGATCAAGGAGGCAGCGCTGATCAACCAGTTGACCACCGTGGCCAAGGTCGTGCCGCTGATCATGTTCATCGTCATCGCTGCCGTGGCATTCAAGGCTGACATCTTCACCCGCGACATCTGGGGCCGCAGCAACCCGAATTTCGGCGGGGTGATGGATCAGGTGCGCAACATGATGCTGGTCACCGTGTTCGTGTTCATCGGCATCGAAGGCGCCAGCGTCTATTCGGCTCGCGCAGAAAAACGCAGCGACGTCGGCCGTGCCACGGTCATCGGTTTTATCGGCGTGCTGGCGCTGCTGGTGCTGGTCAACGTGCTGTCGCTGGGCATCATGAGCCAGCCGGAACTGGCCAATCTGCAAAACCCATCACTGGCAGCGGTGCTCGAACACATCGTCGGGCCGTGGGGTGCGTTGCTGATCAGCGTCGGGCTGGCGATTTCGCTGTTGGGCGCGTTGTTGTCATGGGCTTTGCTGTGCGCGGAAATCCTCTTCGCCACGGCCAAAGACAAAACCATGCCGGCGTTCCTGAAGAAGGAAAACAAGAACCACGTGCCGGTCAACGCGCTGTGGCTGACCAATGTGATGATCCAGATTTTCCTGCTGATCACATTGTTCTCGGCGGGTACTTACACCAGTCTGATCTATCTGGCGTCGTCGATGATTCTGGTGCCGTATTTGTGGTCGGCGGCCTATGCGGTGCTGCTCAGCGGGCGCGGCGAAACCTACGAACACGCCTCGGCGGAACGTACCAAGGATCTGCTGATCGGCGGCATCGCCCTGGTTTACGCGGTGTGGCTGTTGTATGCCGGGGGAGTGAAATATCTGCTGCTGTCGGCGCTGCTGTATGCGCCGGGGGTGATCCTGTTTGCCAAGGCCAAGCGTGAACAGGGGCAGCCGGTGTTCACTACGGTGGAAAAGGGGATTTTTGCTTGCGTGGTGATCGGGGCGGGGCTGGCGGCGTATGGGTTGTATAGCGGGGTGTTGTCGTTGTGATCTGAAAAGCAGCCCCTCACCCTAGCCCTCTCCCAGAGGGAGAGGGGACCGACCGAGGTGTCTGGCGCTATACGTCGACCTGAGCGATCGAGTTGATTATGGATTCGACGAAAATCTTGCACGTCGGCGTAACTCTCCAATATCCCCCAATCAGTCCCCTCTCCCTCTGGGAGAGGGGACCGACCGAGGTGTCTGGCGCTATACATCGACCTGAGCGATCGAGTCGATTATGGATTCGACGAAAATCTTTCACGTCGGCGTAACTCTCCAATATCCCCCAATCAGTCCCCTCTCCCTCTGGGAGAGGGCTAGGGTGAGGGGCTTCTCATGGCCAACACGGAGGATGCGAGCCCAACTCCGTCGCCGGCCAATTCCACCGCACCGCCGTCCCGCTGATCTGCAGCGGCACGCGCAACCTCCGCGCCGGTCCCCACGCGGTGTGTTCAATCGCCGGATCCTGATCCAGCGCGTCTTCGGCCCGCAGCGGGTCATGCGTTCCCGGCCCATGCTCAAGCAACAGCTTCGCCGTCCGTGCCAGCGACAACCGCGCCGAACCCCCGCGACCGCTGGCCAGTCGTTCAGTCAGCAATCTGATCGCACTCGCCGCCATCAGATACCCGGTCGCATGATCCAGCGCCTGCACCGGCAGCGGCGTCGGTTTATCGCTGTGCCTCCAATGCTGTCCGGCCTCGGCAATGCCGCTGCTCATCTGCACCAGGCTGTCGAAGCCCCGGCGGTTCTGCCAGGGGCCGCTCCAGCCGTAGGCATTGAGGCAGACGTCGATCAGCCCCGGTGCCAGTTGCCTTCGGCGTTCAATACCAAACCCCAGATGTTCCAGCGCATCGGCGCGATAGCCGTGGAGCAAGATGTCGGCGTCTTGCAATAAACCTTCGAACACTGCGCGATCCGCTGGCACTTGCAGATCCAGCCGCGCACAGCGCTTGCCGACAGTCATTTCCGGAACGACGCCGGGTTCGTTCCAGCTCGGTGGATCGATGCGCAGCACGTTTGCGCCGAGCCCGGCGAGAAAGCGGCTGGCGCTGGGACCGGCGAGCACGCGGGTCAGGTCGAGCACCTTGATCCCGGCCAGAGGTCGTGCGAGCGAGCCTTGCCATGGGCTGCGGTTCTCGTCCGTCTGCTCGATGAATTGCACCAGCGCTTCGGCATTCACCGCCAGCCCCTGCGGATGCTGCTGCCACTGCGCCCAACTGCGCATCTCGGCGGCGCAGCCGTTGGCGTCGACCACTGCTTGTTCCAGATCCGCACTGTCCCATTGCGCGACTTTCGCCGCCATTGCGGCGCGGTCGGCGCAGGCACCGAGCACGCGTTCAGCGGCGGCGCGGTGATGCGGAGCGTTGGTGTGCAGACGGATCCAGCCGTCCCGGGTCGCATAGTCGCCGGCGATCGCGTCCCATAACGGCGGCACCTGCCAGCCGATCGGGCGAAGCGAGGTGGAGAACCAGAACGAGGCCAGGCGCCGGTCGACTGCAACCGCAGGCAAGTGCCCGGTTTGCTGGTGAAGCAATTCGCTGAGCGCTTGGCCGGCAGCGGCGATGCTGGCGCAGGCCAGTTCAGTGACTGCGAACGCCGAGGGCAACGCGCCGTCACCGTTGAAGGGGATCGGCGTGTGGGGCAGGTCGAGTGCGGTTTGGATGGACGTGAGCAGATCAGTCATCGAAGGCCCTCCGGAACGAGAGGGCGATGATAGTGCAAAAGAATCGCGGTTTAGATGAAACCAGGATGTGAACCCGTTTCCCCAGTGGGAGCGAGCCTGCTCGCGAAGGCGTCGTGTCAGTCAACACGGATGTTGGATATGACGACCGCTTCGCGAGCAGGATCGCTCCCACAGGGATTTATGCTGGATTGTTACACGCGGAACTGATCCATCAATTTCATCTGCTGGCTCGCCAGGCTGTTGAGCTGGCTGCTGATCGCTGCCGATTCGGTGGCCTGCTCGGTCAGGGTTTCGGTCACGGTGCGAATCGCCGAGACGTTGCGGTTGACCTCTTCGGCCACGGCGCTCTGTTCTTCGGCGGCACTGGCGATCTGCAGGTTCATGTCGCTGATCACCGTCACCGCGTCGCTGATCTTGCCCAGCGCATCAACGGCCTGACGAATCTGCCCGGCGTTGTTGTGCGCCTGGGTCTGGCTCGAATGCATGGTCGCGACCACGCCACGGGTGCCGGTCTGGATGCGCTCGATGACGATGCGGATTTCTTCCACCGAATCCTGCGTGCGCTTGGCGAGGTTGCGCACCTCGTCGGCGACCACGGCAAAACCGCGACCGCTTTCGCCGGCGCGGGCGGCTTCGATGGCGGCGTTGAGGGCCAGCAGGTTGGTTTGTTCGGCGATGCTGCGGATTACTTCCAGCACCGAGCCGATCTGCTCGCTGTTCACTGCCAGCGCTTCGACCTCGGTCACTGCTTTGCTGACCTCATCGGCGAGTTGATTGATGTCGCGGGTGCTGCGCTCGATGATCGCCATACCGTCCTTCGCGGACTGATCGGCACCCTTGGCCGCATTGGCCGCGTTCGAGGCACTGTTGGCGACGTCGTGGGCGGTGGCGCTCATTTCGTTGGAGGCGGTGGCGACCTGATCGATTTCGCGGAACTGCACCTGCATGCCTTCGCTGGTCTGGCGGGCAATTTCCGACGACTGATCAGCCGTGCCACGGGCTTCGGTGATGCTCTGTTTGATCTGCGCGATGGTCGGCTGAAGCTTGTCGAGGAAGCGGTTGAACCAGTTCACCAGTTCGCCCAGTTCGTCTTTCTTGCTGTAGTTCAGGCGCTGGGTCAGATCGCCTTCGCCGCTGGCAATGTTCTTCAGCATGTCGGCGACGCTGTTGATCGGACGGGTGACGCCGGAGGCGGTGAGCCAGATCAGCAGGAGGCCGACCAGACCGGCCACGCCCGCCACCAGCAGGGCAGTGATGACGCCGGTTTGTTGCGCGTCATCCAGCACCGCTTGCAGTTTCACCGAGTCGGCCAGCAGCACGTGCTCGGGCAGGTCGATGACCACGCCCCAGGCACGCGAATTGCCGATCGGATCGACCGGGTAAACCGCGCGAATCAGCTCGCCCTGTTGGAGAATTTTTGCCGTGCCGCTGCCGACCAGTTGCAATACATCCTTGCCGTCAGCGCCGAGGGTGTCGCCGATTTTTTTGCCGACCCGCGTCGCGTCAGCACTGTCGGCCGCCAGCACGCCGCTGCCGGAGACGATCAGCATATGCCCGGCGTTGTTGAACAGGCTGCGCTGCGAGTCGACGGCGGCGGCTTGCAGGGCGTCGAGCGCGATGTCGACACCGACCACACCGATCGCTTTGCCGTCGACCATCACTGGCACGGAAATGGTCGTCATGAGCATTTCCTTGCCACCGACGGTGTCGGCATACGGGTCGAGCAGGCAGGTGCGCTTGTTGTCGCGAGGGCAGGTGTACCAACTGTTGTACGGCGTGCCGCTGACGCTGAGGGTGGTCTTGGTCAGGTCATCTTCGACCATGATCGTATTCAGTGCGGCGCCGGCGGCACGACTCCAGTACGAGGCGAATCGCCCGGCTTCGTTGGACTGCCGCGCGGCATCGTTGGCGAATTCGCTGTCCTTGCCGTCGAGGCCGTTGGGTTCGAAGGCCAGCCAGATACCGAGGACTTTATCGTTGCGCTCGAAAGCGGTTTTCAGGCTCTGGTTCAACTCTTCACGAACAGCGCCGGCTTCGAGCGAACGCTTGGCCGCCATCGTCCGCAGATCCTTGATCTGGTCGGCGAGGGCGGTGACCACGAGCAGGCTTTCACCAAAGGTTTTCTGCACCCGCACCGCTTGCTCGGCGGCCTTGGCCTGCAGCAGGTTCTGCACGCTGGCGGTCAGTAACTGGTTGCTGGATTGACTGACCAGCGCGTCGTTCTGGTTGGTCTGGTAGATGTTCATGCTGACGATCAGCACCACCACTCCGAGCAGGCACAGGCCGGAGAGCAGGACGATTTTCAGGCGAATGGAAAGAGAGTCGAACATGGGGCGATCTCGCGAATGGAATAAACAGGTGGCTGGGCCTGAAGCCCGGTTTGCCAAATCCATTCAGCGCCATTCAATCCTCATCGGCGTCGAGCGAAACGGCATGAGGCGCTCGCCGACGGACGGTCGCCGCTAAACGTTTGCGCAGGGGAAAGTGCTGAAAAGGCTTTAATTACAGGGATGTTTCACTACCGCGGCGGGCGTCTCCGGGCGCGACCAGATCCACAGGTTGCCCAGGCCCATGCCGGCAATCGCCAGATAGATCGGCCAGCCGTGATCGAGCATCACCAGCATCAACGTCGCACACAGCAGCATGCTGACGGTGGCGCTGACTTTGGCCGTACGCGCGATGATCCTGCCGTTGCGCCAGTTACTGAGGATCGGCCCGAACAGGCGATGATTTTCCAGCCACGCACTCAGGCGCGGCGAACTGCGGGTCGCGGCCCACGCGGCTAAAAGGATGAACTCGGTGGTCGGCAGACCGGGCACGACGATGGCGACCAGGCCAATGCCGAGGCTGACATAGGCCAGCAGGCCGAACAGCAGACGGGCGAGTTTTGATGGGGCGGGTGCGGGCATGGGCTCGAGGTGGTTTCTGGAGCGGAACGGAGATCTTACAGATTTGTGGTGAGCTCTGTGGGAGCGAGCCTGCTCGCGAAAGCGGTTGATCAGGCACATTGATGTTGAATGTGCTGCCGTCTTCGCGAGCAGGCTCGCTCCCACAAGTGATAAGAGTTGCTTCAGGCCACTTCGGCTTCTATGGCATAAGCCCGTTCCAGCAGCACGGTGAAGCGGTTGAATGCATCCAGCGCACCTTGCTCAACTTCCGCCTCTTCCTCTGCCGTGAACGGCAACGCATCGAGGGTGCGTACGAAGCTTTTCCAGCCCTCGGCGCGGCCACCTTGCGGTTCAGCCAAATGCCGGGCACCGAAGCTTTCGCTCAGTTCCAGTGCCACCGCACGCTTGATCAAAAACGCCGCGCCGAGCTTGGAACCCTCGGAAACAAAGATCCAGCCCAGCGCCCGCGCCTTGCTCGGGTTTTTCAGCGCGCCGGCCACCGGGGCCGGAACCTCGGTGTCGAGGTCGGCAAGGTCAGCCCTGGCCGCTTCGGCGCGGCAACGGGCCGGCAGATCCGGGATGATCGCGGTCAGTTCGGCATCGTTGTACAGCTCGACCAGTTCCGCCTGGAACAGGTATTGCGCAACGACGAAACGAGCGAAGCTGGCGCGGGTTTCGAACGGTGCGTGGGCTTTGACCAGCGCATCGAGTTTGCTGTGCGGCTCATGGGTGATCTGGTTCAGGCGTTGCGAACGCAGGGCTTTTTCCGAAGTGGTCATGACATGTCCTTGATAAAAGAGGCGCTTGATAACGAGACGTACGGGCGGGCGCCGGACAGTAAAAAAACCTCACTGCGCGGCGAGAACTCGCGCAGTGAGGCCGGGCGGATCAGATGTCCCAGATCAGGTTGATCGCGAAGTTGCGCCCCGGTTGGGTCAGGCGATCAAGGTTGGCCGGTTGCGTCACCGACGCTTCGCCGACGCTGTCGTAACCGCGCACGTCATCCCACAGCCAGTACTTCTTGTCGGTCAGGTTGTAGACGCCGCCGCTGACGGTGAGGTCGTCGGTCACCTTGTAATAGCCGGCCAGATCGAGAATGCCGAAGCCCGGGGTCTTGAACTGACTGCTGACGCCGTCCGGCGACTTGAAGTTGCTGTCGTCGACGCGGTCCTTTTTCTTCACCACGGTCCAGCTCAGCAAACCGCCATAGTTGTCCTGGTCGTAACCGAGACCGAACACGCCGGTGAGCGGATTGACGCTGTTGATCGGCTCGCCGCTGTCGTTGTTGCGACCGTAGGCGTAGGCGATCGAGCCTTGGGTATACAGGCCTTGCGGCGCGCCCAGCGCATCCAGGTTCAAGCGACCTTTGACTTCCGCGCCCTTGATGGTGGCGCGCTTGATGTTGTTGCTCTGGAAGGTCAACTGATCGTCGCCCGGCTTGACCGCGTCCTCGTTGATGAAGTCGCGGTACTTGTTATAGAACACCGCGACGTCGAACGAACCCTGCTCGAAATTCCCGCGCAGGCCGGTTTCGAAGCCTTTGCTCTTTTCCGGCTCGAGGTCGGAGTTGGGCGCTACGGTGTAGCCGGTCGTGTTGTTCTCGAAACGCCCGTACAGCGATTTTGCCGTGGGCGTGCGGAAGCCTTCGGCGTACTGGCCGTACCAGGTGTAGTTTTCCGTCAACGCGTAGGTCAGGCCGAATTTCGGCGAGACTTTGTGCCAGGTCTTGTTCTTGTCGCTGACCGTGCCCTGGCCGTCGGCATTCACGGTGTTGAGGAATTCCTCGGTGATGTGCGGCTTGAGCTGGGTGTAGTCGTAGCGCAGGCCCGGCAGGAAGGTCCAGTCGTTCCAGCTGATCTGATCCTGAGCAAACAGGCTGTAGGTGTTGATGGTCGGATCGGGGAAATCAGAGGCCTTGGCCAGTACGTCCGCCGGACTCGTCGCGCCAATCGCCGTGCAGCCGCGACCGACGGCCACACAGGTGCCGTCGCCGCTGCGTGAGCCGGTGACTTTCTGCTGTTTGATCGTGGTGCCGTAAGTCAGCAGGTGATCGGTGTCACCGATCGCGAAAGACTTGTCCAGTTGCGCGTCGAACACCCACTGTTTTTCTTCGTAGAGCGTGTCGCGGGTACGCAGCACTTTACGAGTGATCGGGTAGTACAACTCTTCGGTGCTCTGGTCGGTCTTGGCGATCTGGTGATTGAGGCTCCACTTGACGTTATCGACCAGCAGGCTGCCGAGGGCGAACGCGTGTTCGATGCCGAAACGCTCGCGGGTGATGGTGTCGTTACCGGTGCGCCACTGGTACATGCCGCCGGGCAGTACGCTGCTCGGAATGGTCGGCGCGCCATTAAAGTACGGGCCGCCGTAGGCACTTTTCTGATCGGTGTCGCGATCGTCCTTGTACTTTTCGTAGGTCAGGCCCAGGCGCGAATCGTCGTTGTAGTTCCAGCCGAGCTTGGCCAGAACGTTGGTTGCGCGCACGTCTTCCGGGTTGGCGGCGGTGCGTTCCAGACCGGTGCCGTTGTGGCTGCCAAAGGATTCGGTTTCATGACCGTCGCGCTGGCTGTAATGCAGCAGACCGTCGAACTCACCGCTGCGGCCAGCGACGGTGGCGGATTTCAGCCAGCTGTCGTCGGCGGAGCTGTAACCGCTTTTCAGACGCGCGCCGACGTCCTTGCCCGGTTTGATGATGTCGTCGGCGTCCAGCGTGTAATAGCTGACCGCGCCGCCAATGGCGTTGCTGCCGTACAGCACCGAGGCCGGGCCGCGCAGAATTTCCACACGCTTGACGATTTCCGGGTCGACGTAGTTGCGCTGGCTTTTGGCGTAGGGGCCGTTGAAGAAGCCGTTGGGGATCTCCACGCCATCGACTTGAGTCAGGATGCGGTCGCCGTCGATACCGCGAATGTTGTAGCCACTGATGCCGCCGCGCTGGCCGGCACCGCCAACGGAAACGCCCGGTTCGTAGCGCACCAGATCCTTGATGGTGTTGACGTTGTTGCGGTCAAGCTCTTGGCGATCATGCACGCTGACCGTCGAGGGCACGCTGTTGACCGACTGTTCCTGGCGAGTGGCGCTGATGGTCACCTGATCGAGATTGAGCGTGCCGCTGCTGTTGCGTTTTTCCAGCACGACATTGTTGTTGCTCAGCTTGCGAAAGCTCAGGTTGGTCCCCACCAACAAGCGCTCGAGGGCTTTCTCCGGCGGCAGCGAACCGCGCACGCCCGGCGACGAAACGTTCTGCCCCAACTCTGCCGGCAAGCCGACCTGCCAACCGGTCACGGCGGTGAAGGCATTCAGTGCCGAAACCAGCGGTTGCTGGCCGATGGCGAAGGCGTAATCGCCCATGTTGCGTGTCGGTTGCTCGGCGGCGGCGAGCAGCGGCGCGGTGCCGGCCATGAGAATGGCCGCAGTCAGCAGCGACAGCACGCGGGAAGGGGAGGAAGTCTGGCGGGTAAGGCGTGAGGACATCGATAGCGCTCCGTGTCGCACGAATCTTTATAGGTGCTGATCGGCATGGTTAGATGCGAATCAATTGCATTGGCTATAACGAGACGTACTGTCGCTGACTATCGAGTAAAAATAATTCTCATTCAGTTAAGGATCACCAGCGCCGGGAATTCCTGCAGGCGCGCCGAGGTGATGTGGGCGAGGGAGCGGACCACGTCGAGCGGCTGGTCGAGACGGTAATTGCCGGTGACGGCGACGTCGGCCAGGTGCTCGTTGTTGTTGATGATCCAGCCCGGGTAGTAGCGGCGCAGCTCGGCCAGCACCTGATTCAGCGGGCAGTTCTCGAACACCAGACGGCCTTCAACCCAGGCCAGATCGGCATTGGCGTCGAGCTTGGCCGGGCGATCAAAACCGTTGGGGCCGATGCGAATGCTTTCCCCGGCACGCAGGCGCACCCGGGCATCGTTGTGGGTGGCGCGCAGATCGACATCGCCACGTTGCACATTCACTTGCGCGACCCCGTCGAGGTAGCGCACGGCGAATGCGGTGTCGTGGACGCTGGCCGTTACCGGACCTGCGTCGATCTCCAGCGGCTGATTGCGCCCGCTGGCGATCTCGAAAAACGCCTCGCCCTGAAACAGCCGGGCCACGCGTTGCTGATCGTTGATGGTGCTGGAAAACGCCGAATTGGTATTGAGCAGAACCTTCGAGCCGTCCTCCAGTTGCAGACGCTGACGCTCGCCGACCACGGTCAGGTGATCCGCTTGAATGCGCATCGGCAAGTTACTGAAACTGAACAGCCCAAGGATCAGCACCGCAGCGGTGGCCAGCGGTTTCCAGTGCGGGCGCAAGCGTTTGAGGAAGGTGATTTTTACCGGTTTTGCCGCCAGAGCCTCGGCGCACAGTGCGACTTGCGGGCCGTCCCAGATGGCCTGGGCCTTGGCGAATGCCTCGGCATTTAACGGATCAGCCGCCAGCCAGGCATGAAATTGCCGGGTCTGTTCCTCATCCGGGCTGCCGAGCACGATGAGCCAGTCCAGCGCCTGGTCCATTGCAGCTGCAGCGTCCCGCGCCGAATCGGGCGAAGGCGAGCGGTGGGTGTCCGTCACGGTGGTTCCTCAGGGCTTCTGGCGAAGCAGTTTCTAGCTTCAAGCTGCAAGCTGCAAGCCGGATGCGTTACCGCTTTTTGTTTTTACTTGTAGCTTGCAGCTCAAAGCTTGCCGCTGCCGTTATGTCGTTCGGCAACACCGATGCAGATCGACATGATCAGTTTCAGTTCTTTCTGCACGGTGCTCAGCGAAACATTAAGTTCATCAGCGATTTCCTGATAGCTGTGCCCGTGCAGGCGGCTGAGGATGAAGATCTGCTGCTGGCGCGGGCTGAGTTGGCTGAGGCTCACGTTCAAACGCTCCAGCAGTTGTTCGGCGTGGGCGGCGTCTTCAGCGCTGCTGGCGGGCGCGGCGATGCTCTGCACGACATCTTGCGGCACGTCGTCGACCATGGTCCGCGCATGAATCTTGCGCGCACGCAAATGATCCAGCGCCAGATTGCGCGCGGTCTGGAAGACAAAGGGTTCAAGGTGATCGATGGCCCGTTCGCTCAACGCCCGGGTCACGCGCAGGTAGGTCTCCTGCAACAGGTCTTCAGCGGTGCTGTGATTGTTGACCATCCGTTCCAGCGTGCGCAGCAGGGAAGTGCGCTGGGCGAGGAAGACATGGTTGAAGCGCGATTGACTCACGGGAGGACCTGATCCATTTCGAGCGAATGATAATGCTTATCATCCAGCTAAATGGTCAAGTGCTGATTTCGAATTGAAATCGGATCTCCTGTGGGAGCGAGCCTGCTCGCGAAGGCGTCGTGTCAGTCAATTCCATATCGACTGACAGACAGCTTTCGCGAGCAGGCTCGCTCCCACAGGGATTGGGGACCGGCCGGGATTATTCGGCGTTACACAACGCCAGGCAGTTATCCAGCATGCGGTTGGAGAAGCCCCATTCGTTGTCGTACCAGGCCAGCACTTTCAGCAACTTGCCGCTGACCTTGGTGTGGTTGGCGTCGAAGATCGACGACAGCGGGTTGTGGTTGAAGTCGCTGGAAACCAGCGGCAAGGTGTTGTAACCGAGAATCTTCGAGTGCTGGCTGGCAGCTTTCAGCAGGGCGTTGACTTCGTCGGCACTGGCTTCTTTCTTCAGTTGCACGGTCAGGTCGACCAGCGACACGTTGATCACCGGTACGCGCACAGCCATGCCGGTCAATTTGCCCGCCAGTTCCGGCAGCACCAGGCCTACCGCTTCGGCTGCGCCAGTCTTGCTCGGGATCATGTTTTGCGTGGCCGAGCGGGCACGGTACGGGTCGCTGTGATAGACGTCGGTGAGGTTCTGGTCATTGGTGTAGGCGTGGATGGTGGTCATCAGGCCGCTTTCGATGCCCAACTCGCGATGCAGCACCTGCGCCACTGGCGCGAGGCAGTTGGTGGTGCACGAAGCGTTGGAAATGATCTGGTGCGACTGACGCAGAATGTCGTGGTTGACGCCATAAACGACGGTGGCGTCGGCGCCTTTGGCCGGGGCAGAAATGATCACCTTGCGGGCGCCGGCGCTGATATGCGCGGCGGCTTTGGCACGGTCGGTGAACAGACCGGTGCATTCGAACACTACGTCGATTTTTTCTGCGGCCCAGGGCAGGTCGGCCGGGTTGCGAATGGCGCTGACCGCGATGCGGTCGCCATTGACCGTCAGGCTTTCGTTATCGTGCGCCACTTCGGCGTCGAAAGTGCCGTGAACGGTGTCGTATTTGAGCAGATGGGCATTGATCGAACTGTCACCCAGATCGTTGATCGCGACGATCTGCAGGTCTTGACGATAGCCTTGGGTATACAGTGCGCGCAGGACATTACGGCCAATGCGGCCAAAACCATTGATTGCAATTCGAAGAGTCATGGAACAGCGCCGCCGTCGTTTTGTTGTTGGAATTACAAGATTATTCGCATAAAAATAGAAAACAAGCCTTTTTAGTGGCAATATTTTGTTTTATCTACAACGAGTGACCTGAATCAACTGGTCCGAATGGTCAAAAAAGCCGTCTGTCATTCCAACAACAACGGCGTTTGATCAGCATAGACAATCAGGTCGCCACATCCGTTAGCCTGGAGTTCTACACATGCATCCCCGCGTTCTTGAGGTCACCGAACGGCTTATCGCCCGCAGCCGCGCCACGCGTCAGGCTTACCTTGCATTGATTCGCGGCGCCGCCACCGACGGCCCGATGCGCGGCAAGCTGCAATGCGCCAACTTCGCCCACGGCGTGGCCGGTTGCGGCACTGAAGACAAGCACAGCCTGCGGATGATGAACTCGGCGAACATCGCCATTGTGTCTTCGTATAACGACATGCTCTCGGCGCACCAGCCGTACGAAGTTTTCCCGCAACAGATCAAGAACGCCCTGCGCGAAATCGGCTCGGTCGGTCAGTTCGCCGGCGGCACTCCGGCCATGTGCGACGGTGTGACCCAAGGCGAGCCGGGCATGGAACTGAGCCTGCCGAGCCGCGAAGTGATCGCGATGTCCACCGCCGTGGCGCTGTCGCACAACATGTTTGACGGCGCGCTGATGCTCGGCATCTGCGACAAGATCGTTCCGGGCCTGATGATGGGTTCGCTGCGTTTCGGTCATCTGCCGACCATTTTCGTACCGGGCGGGCCAATGGTGTCGGGGATTTCCAACAAGGAAAAAGCCGACGTCCGCCAGAAGTACGCCGAAGGCAAGGCCACCCGCGAAGAGCTGCTGGAATCGGAGATGAAGTCCTACCACAGCCCGGGCACCTGCACCTTCTACGGCACCGCCAACACCAATCAGTTGCTGATGGAAGTCATGGGCCTGCACCTGCCGGGCGCCTCTTTCGTCAACCCGAACACACCACTGCGCGACGCCCTGACCCGCGAAGCCGCGCATCAGGTCACGCGCCTGACCAAGCAGAACGGCAACTTCATGCCGATCGGCGAAATCGTCGACGAGAAGGCGCTGGTCAACTCCATCGTTGCCTTGCACGCCACCGGCGGCTCGACCAACCACACCTTGCACATGCCGGCCATCGCCATGGCCGCTGGCATTCAACTGACCTGGCAGGACATGGCCGACCTTTCCGAAGTCGTCCCGACCCTGAGCCACGTCTATCCGAACGGCAAAGCCGACATCAACCACTTCCAGGCAGCGGGCGGCATGTCGTTCCTGATCCGCGAACTGCTCGGCGCCGGCCTGCTGCATGAAGACGTCAACACCGTGCTCGGCCATGGCCTGAGCCAGTACACCAAAGAGCCGTTCCTCGATAACGGTGAGTTGGTCTGGCGCGAAGGGCCGACCGACAGCCTCGACGAAAACATCCTGCGTCCGGTATCCCGTGCGTTCTCGCAAGAGGGCGGCTTGCGGGTGATGGAAGGCAACCTCGGTCGCGGCGTGATGAAGGTTTCCGCCGTTGCGCTGGAGAACCAGATCGTCGAAGCACCGGCGATGGTCTTCCAGGATCAACAGGATCTGGCGGACGCATTCAAGGCCGGTCTGCTGGAGAAGGATTTTGTTGCCGTGATGCGCTTCCAAGGGCCGCGCTCCAACGGCATGCCGGAGCTGCACAAGATGACGCCATTCCTCGGCGTACTGCAGGATCGCGGCTTCAAAGTGGCGTTGGTGACTGACGGGCGCATGTCCGGAGCGTCGGGGAAAATCCCCGCAGCGATTCACGTCAGCCCGGAAGCTTATGTCGGTGGCGCTTTGGCGCGCGTGCAAGAGGGCGATATCATCCGCGTCGATGGCGTCAAAGGCACCTTGGAACTGAAGGTCGACGCCGCCGAATTTGCAGCGCGCGAACCTGCCAAGGGCCTGTTGGGCAACAATATTGGCAGCGGCCGCGAGCTGTTTGGCTTCATGCGCATGGCCTTCAGCTCGGCGGAGCAGGGCGCCAGCGCCTTCACTTCTGCCCTGGAGACGCTTAATTGAAACTGGCTTTGGTCGGTGACATCGGAGGCACCAACGCGCGGTTCGCGTTGTGGCAAAACCAGCAACTGCAATCGGTTCAGGTGCTGGCCACGGCCGACTTCGCCAGCCCGGAAGAGGCAATCGCTCTGTACCTGAGCGGGCTCGGCCTGGCGCCGGGTTCGATCGGTTCAGTGTGCCTGTCGGTGGCAGGTCCGGTGAGTGGCGATGAATTCAAGTTCACCAACAATCACTGGCGGCTCAGCCGCAGCGCGTTTTGCAAGACCTTGCAGGTCGAGCAGTTGTTGCTGACCAACGACTTCTCGGCGATGGCGCTGGGCATGACCCGCTTGCAGCCGGGCGAATTCCGCGTGGTCTGCGAAGGCACGCCGGAGCCGTTGCGCCCGGCGGTGGTGATCGGCCCCGGCACTGGCCTGGGTGTCGGCACCTTGCTCGATCTCGGCGAAGGGCGCTTTGCCGCGTTGCCGGGCGAGGGCGGCCACGTCGACCTGCCGCTGAGCAGTCCACGCGAAACGCAACTGTGGCAACACATCTACAACGAAATCGGCCATGTCAGCGCGGAAACCGCGTTGAGCGGCGGCGGCCTGCCTCGACTGTACCGGGCGATCTGCGCGGTGGATGGTCATGAGCCTACGCTTGAAACGCCGGAAGCGATCACCGCCGCTGGCCTTGCCGGTGACCCGATCGCTTTGGAAGTGCTCGAGCAATTCTGCTGCTGGCTCGGCCGCGTTGCCGGCAACAACGTGCTCACCACCGGCGCGCGCGGCGGGGTGTTTATCGTTGGCGGGGTGATTCCCCGCTTCGCCGATTTCTTCCTCGCCAGCGGCTTCGCCCGCTGCTTCGCCGACAAAGGCTGCATGAGCGACTACTTCAAAGGCATCCCGGTGTGGCTGGTGACGGCGCCGTACTCCGGCCTGGTCGGCGCCGGCGTGGCGCTGGATCAATCAATCCCGACCTGAAATGCAATCCAATTGTGGGAGCGAGCCTGCTCGCGAAAGCGGTGTGTCAGTCAACAGATCTGTTGAATGTTAAAACCGATTCGCGAGCAGGCTCGCTCCCACAAGGGTTTCTGTAGTGTCTGTTAGTTTGATGCTTAAGGCATAATCCGCCCAACTCCAACAACAAGGATGCCTTCGAAGTGAGCTCAGTCAACAAGTCGATATTGTTGGTCGATGACGACCAGGAAATACGCGAGTTGCTGGAAACCTACCTGACCCGCGCCGGGTTCCAGGTGCGGGCCACCGCCGATGGTGCCGGTTTTCGTCAGGCGCTCAACGAGGCGCCGAGCGATCTGGTGATCCTCGATGTCATGCTGCCCGACGAAGACGGCTTCAGCCTGTGCCGTTGGGTACGCCAGCACCCGCGTCAGGCACAGGTGCCAATCATCATGCTGACTGCCAGTTCCGACGAAGCCGACCGCGTGATCGGTCTGGAACTCGGCGCCGACGACTACCTTGGCAAACCGTTCAGCCCGCGCGAACTGCAAGCGCGGATCAAGGCCCTGCTGCGCCGCGCACAGTTCGCCCACGAACGCAGCGGCAGCGAAGTGCTGGTCTTCGACGACTGGCGCCTGGACACGGTCAGCCATCGGCTGTTCCACACTGACGGCGAGGAAGTGATCCTTTCCGGCGCCGATTTCGCTCTGCTGAAACTGTTCCTCGATCATCCGCAGCAAATCCTCGACCGCGACACCATCGGCAACGCCACCCGTGGCCGCGATCTGATGCCGCTCGATCGCATCGTCGACATGGCCGTCAGCCGTTTGCGCCAACGCTTGCGCGACACCGAAAAACCGCCACGGTTGATCCGCACCGTGCGCGGCAGCGGCTATCAGTTGGCAGCCAATGTGGTTGCCGGCAATGCTCACTGAGTCGCTGCGCAAATTCGCCAGTCGCATACCGGTGCCGCGCTCGCTGCTCGGGCGGATGCTGCTGCTGACTCTGCTGGCGGTGCTGTTCGCGCAGACGCTGTCGAGCGTGATCTGGGTGTCGCAACTGCGCGCCACCCAGCTCGAAGGCCTGGTCACCAGTGCCCGCAGCCTGGCGCATTCGATGACCGCCAGCGTCAGCTATTTCCGTTCCTTGCCTGTGGCCTATCGGCCGCTGGTGCTCGATCAATTGCGCAGCATGGGCGGCACCCGGTTTGTCGTGACGCTGAACGACAAGCCGCTGGGCATGGACGTGCTGCCGGTGACGCCGCGCAAGGCTGCGGTGATGCAAGCGGTGGACGAAGTGCTGCGCCAGTCTCTGGGCCATGACACGGATATTTCGGTGACCTTCGTCAGCCCCGAAGACCTGCGCATTTTCAACGCAGGGCTGAAACTTGATGAATTGCCGCGCTCCTGGGCGCACTACGCGTTGACGCTTGAACCGGTGAATCCGCCGGTGCTGGTCACGCAGATTCAAATGGCCCCGGGCGAATGGCTGTACATCGCCTCGTTGCTGCCCGAGCCGTATACCAGTCTCGAAGAACAAGGCCTGCCGGCGCAGCAGGTGTGGTTTATCGTCCTCACCAGCGGCTTTCTGTTGTTGTTCATCGGCCTGCTGGTGCACTGGCAGAGCCGGCCGCTCAAGCGTCTGGCGCGGGCGGCGCGGGATCTGTCGCTGGGCGCGGATGTCGAGCCAGTGGCGGAGGGCGGTGGCAGTGAAGTGGTCGAAGTTGGCCGCGCGTTCAACACCATGCGCGAACGCATCAGCCGCTACCTGACCGAACGCAGCCAGTTGTTCAGCGCGATTTCCCATGACCTGCGCACGCCGATCACCCGTCTGCGCTTGCGCGTCGAACTGCTCGAAGACGAACAGCTGCAAGCCAAGTTCGGCCGCGATCTGGATGAGCTGGAGCTGCTGGTCAAAGGCGCGTTGCAATGCGTGAAAGACACCGACATCCACGAGAACATCGAGCCGGTGGATCTCAATCATGTCCTCGATTGCCTGGTCGAGCCGTATCTGGCGCCGAACGGCAATGGCCGCGTCACCCAGCATGGCCGCGCGCTGTCGGCATACCCGGGCAAACCGCTGGCGCTCAAGCGCTGCATCGGCAACCTGATCGACAACGCCTTGAAGTACGGGCAGAACGCGCATCTGCACATCGATGACGATGACAGCGCGTTCGTTTTGCACGTCGACGATGAAGGGCCGGGTGTGCCGCAGCAGCGGCTGGAGCAAGTGTTCGAACCGCACTTCCGTTTGGCGGGACAGCAGCAGGGCTACGGATTGGGACTGGGCATTGCGCGCAACATCGCCCATAGCCATGGCGGCGAGGTGACGTTGCAGAACCTGCGTGAGGGTGGGTTGCGGGTGACGTTGCAGTTGCCTCGGTCTGTGGATTAACCCCGAAAAGCCCCTCACCCTAGCCCTCTCCCAGAGGGAGAGGGGACCGATTGGGGGATGCTGCTGAGGTGCGCTGACCTGTAAATGCGGTGGTGAATCCATAATCGCCAATATTTTTCAGGTCGACGGAGGACGCAAGACACCTCGGTCGGCCCCCTCTCCCTCCGGGAGAGGGTTGGGGTGAGGGTGCTTTTGCTCTTCTCTTTTGTCACGAGCCAGTGACAAACCCCGCCCCCTTCGTTACAAGCCCGCCCCGGGCCGTTGTTTAGACTGCCCGCAGTCCTAACAACAAAAAAGGGTCACGCCATGGACACCTTTCACCCAGACTTCAGCAGTTGGCTGAACGCCCCTGCCCACCAGCAATGGCTAGCCGCCGAAGGCCTGCGTCTGCTGGATTTCGCCAAGGCATCACGACTGCCCGAAGGCTTCGGCAACCTCGACGAACGCGGCCGTTTGCCTGCGCACGCACAAGCCGAGACCATGAACACCGCGCGCATGACCCACAGCTTCGCCATGGCGCACATTCAGGGCCTGCCGGGGTTTGCCGAGCTGGTCGACCACGGTATCGCCGCGTTGCGCGGGCCACTGCGTGATGCGTTGCACGGCGGCTGGTTTGCAGTTGCCGAACACCGCGACGACAACACCGGCAAGAACGCCTATCTGCACGCCTTTGTCGCGCTCGCCGCCAGCTCCGCCGCCGTCGCGCAACGGCCCGGCGCCCAAGCTTTGCTCGATGACGCAATCGACATCATCGACACTTATTTCTGGAGCGAAGAAGAGGGCGCCATGCGCGAATTCTTCAACCGCGACTGGAGCGAAGAAGAAGCCTATCGCGGCGCCAACAGCAACATGCACGCGACCGAAGCATTCCTCGCGCTGGCCGATGTCACCGAAGATCCGCGCTGGCTGGTGCGCGCCCAGCGCATCGTCGAGCGGGTGATCCATGGCCACGCTGCGGCCAACGGTTACATGGTCATCGAACACTTCGATCGCGACTGGCAACCGCTGCGCGAATACAACCACGACAACCCCGCCGACGGTTTCCGTCCTTACGGCACCACGCCGGGCCACGGTTTCGAATGGGCGCGCTTGCTCCTGCATCTTGAAGCCGCGCGAGTGCAGGCCGGCATGCTCACGCCGGGCTGGCTGGCCCTGGATGCGCAAAAACTCTTCGAAAACAATTGCCGCCACGGCTGGAATGTCGATGGCGCGCCGGGCATCGTCTACACCCTCGACTGGGATAACCAGGTCGTCGTTCGCCATCGCCTGCACTGGACGCACGCCGAAGCCAGCGCCGCCGCCAGCGCCTTGCTCAAACGCACCGGCGACGCGCAATACGAAGCCTGGTACCGACTGTTCTGGGAATTCTGTGAGACGAATTTCATCGACCGTTGCAACGGCAGCTGGTACCACGAACTCAATCCGCAGAATGTGCCGAGTGCCGATATCTGGCCGGGCAAGCCCGATCTGTATCACGCCTGGCAGGCTGTGCTGATTCCACGATTGCCGCTGGCGCCAACCATGGCCACGGCTTTGGCGCAGTCGTCCCGGCCTGTTGCTGTGTAACCATGTCGTGACATTTACGCGTCCCTTCGTTACCTGCGAAGCGAAACGCTCTGTTTAAACTCCGTGCAGCGCAAGCACCAGACTTGCAATGCATAACAACAAGAAAGGTACATCTCGAATGAATGCGATTTCTCGCCTCGCTACTGTCATTTCTGTCGCCTCCCTGTTCCCGCTCGCAATCCTGCCGCTCAGTGTCTCCGCTGCCGATTCCAAAGGTTCGGTCGAAGTCGTGCACTGGTGGACTTCCGGTGGCGAAAAAGCCGCTGTCGATGTGCTCAAGGCCCAAGTCGAAAAAGACGGTTTCACCTGGAAGGACGGCGCTGTTGCCGGTGGTGGCGGTGCGACTGCCATGACCGTGCTGAAAAGCCGTGCCGTTGCCGGCAACCCGCCAGGCGTAGCGCAGATCAAAGGCCCGGACATCCAGGAATGGGCGTCGACCGGCCTGCTCGACACCGACGTTTTGAAAGACGTCGCCAAGTCGGAAAAGTGGGACAGCCTGCTCGACAAGAAAGTCTCCGATACCGTGAAGTACGACGGTGATTACGTGGCCGTGCCGGTGAACATTCACCGCGTGAACTGGCTGTGGATCAACCCGGAAGTCTTCAAGAAAGCCGGCATCACCAAGAATCCAACCACCCTCGAAGAGTTCTACGCGGCCGGCGACAAGCTGAAAGCGGCGGGCTTCATTCCGCTCGCTCACGGCGGTCAGCCTTGGCAGGACAGCACCGTGTTCGAAGCCGTGGTGCTCTCGGTCATGGGCGTGGATGGCTACAAGAAAGCCCTGGTCGATCTCGACAACAAAGCGCTGACCGGCCCGGAAATGGTCAAGGCGCTCACTGAGCTGAAGAAAGTCGCGACCTACATGGACGCGGACGGCAAAGGCCAGGACTGGAACCTCGAAGCGGCCAAGGTCATCAACGGCAAGGCCGGCATGCAGATCATGGGTGACTGGGCCAAGTCCGAATGGACCGCCGCCAAGAAAGTCGCCGGCATGGACTACGAGTGCGTAGCGTTCCCGGGCACCGACAAGGCGTTCACCTACAACATCGACTCGCTGGCCGTGTTCAAGCAGAAGGACGCAGGCACTGCGGCCGGTCAGCAGGACATCGCCAAAGTCGTGCTGGGTGAGAACTTCCAGAAAGTCTTCAGCATCAACAAAGGCTCGATCCCGGTGCGCAACGACATGTTGAACAACATGGACAAGCTCGGCTTCGATTCCTGCGCGCAGACCGCTGCCAAGGACTTCCTCGCGGACGCCAAGTCCGGCGGCCTGCAACCAAGCATGGCGCACAACATGGCGACCACGCTGGCGGTGCAGGGCGCGTTCTTTGACGTAGTCACCAACTACATCAACGACCCGAAAGCCGACCCGGCCGATGCGGCGAAGAAACTCGGCGCGGCAGTTCAGTCGGCCAAGTAATGCTTGGCCCCTGTAGGAGTGAGCCTTTGTGGTGAGGGGATTCATCCCCGATGGGTTGCGAAGCGACCCCGGAAAGTTGCAGCGGTGCAGTGTCTGAAATACCGCATGTAATGATTTCGCGACTGCTGCGCAGTCGATCGGGGATAAATCCCCTCGCCACAGGGCTCACTCCTGCAAGGGAATGCTTTCGTAAACCCTTATTGTGGATTTCCCCATGAGTTCTGTTGCTGTGTTCAGCAAGGCCTCGCCGTTCGATGCATTGCAGCGCTGGCTACCGAAACTGGTGCTGGCGCCGAGCATGTTCATCGTGCTGGTGGGCTTCTATGGCTACATCCTGTGGACGTTCATTCTGTCGTTCACCACCTCGACCTTCCTGCCCAACTACAAGTGGGCCGGTCTGGCGCAATACGCGCGGTTGTTCGACAACGATCGTTGGTGGGTGGCGAGCAAGAACCTCGCCGTGTTCGGCGGCATGTTCATTGGTATCACCCTGGTGATCGGCGTGTTGCTGGCGGTGTTCCTCGACCAGCGCATCCGTCGCGAAGGCTTTATCCGCACCATTTACCTGTACCCGATGGCGCTCTCGATGATCGTCACCGGTACCGCATGGAAATGGCTGCTCAACCCGGGCATGGGCCTGGACAAATTGTTGCGTGACTGGGGCTGGGAAGGCTTCCGTCTGGACTGGCTGATCGACCCCGATCGCGTGGTCTACTGCCTGGTGATCGCCGCTGTGTGGCAAGCCTCGGGCTTCATCATGGCGATGTTCCTCGCCGGCCTGCGTGGCGTCGATCAATCGATCATCCGTGCCGCGCAGATCGACGGCGCGAGCATGCCGCGCATCTACTGGAAAGTCGTGCTGCCAAGCCTGCGTCCGGTGTTCTTCAGTGCGGTGATGATCCTCGCGCACATCGCGATCAAGAGCTTCGACCTGGTTGCGGCAATGACCGCCGGCGGTCCTGGTTATTCCTCCGACCTGCCAGCGATGTTCATGTATTCCTTCACCTTCAGTCGCGGCCAGATGGGCATGGGCTCGGCCAGTGCGATTCTGATGCTCGGTGCGATCCTCGCGATCATCGTGCCTTACCTGTATTCCGAGCTGAGGACCAAGCGTCATGACTAGTCTTGCTGCCAAACCCGCCATCAGCTTGAGCCGCATCGCGATCTACGCGGTGCTGATCCTTGCGGTGTTTCTGTATCTGGTGCCGCTGGTGGTGATGTTGCTGACCAGCTTCAAGACCCCGGAAGACATCAGCACCGGCAACCTGCTGAGCTGGCCGACCGTGGTCAGCGGCATCGGCTGGGTCAAGGCCTGGGCCACGGTTGACGGCTACTTCTGGAACTCGATCAAGATCACCGTACCGGCCGTCATCATCTCCACCGCCATCGGTGCGTTGAACGGTTACGTGCTGTCGATGTGGCGCTTCCGTGGTTCGCAGTTGTTCTTCGGTCTGCTGCTGTTCGGCTGCTTCCTGCCGTTCCAGACTGTGCTGCTGCCGGCCTCGTTCACCCTCGGCAAGATGGGCCTGGCGAGCACCACCACCGGCCTGGTGTTCGTGCACGTGGTCTACGGTCTGGCGTTCACCACACTGTTCTTCCGCAACTACTACGTGAGCATTCCCGATGCGCTGGTCAAGGCTGCGCGTCTGGATGGCGCGGGTTTCTTCACGATTTTCCGCCGCATCATTCTGCCGATGTCGACGCCGATCATCATGGTCTGCCTGATCTGGCAGTTCACCCAGATCTGGAACGACTTCCTGTTCGGTGTGGTGTTCTCCAGCGGTGATTCGCAACCGATCACCGTGGCGCTGAACAACCTGGTCAACACCAGCACCGGCGCCAAGGAATACAACGTGGATATGGCAGCGGCGATGATCGCCGGCCTGCCGACCCTGCTGGTCTATGTGGTCGCAGGCAAGTATTTCGTGCGCGGGCTGACGGCCGGCGCGGTCAAGGGGTAATCATGGCTACGCTTGAACTTCGCAACGTAAACAAGACCTATGGGGCCGGCCTGCCGGACACCCTGAAGAACATCGAACTGTCGATCAAGGACGGTGAATTCCTGATCCTCGTCGGCCCGTCGGGCTGCGGCAAATCGACCTTGATGAACTGCATCGCCGGTCTGGAAACCATCACCGGCGGCGCGATCATGATCGGTGATCAGGACGTCAGCGGCATGAGCCCCAAGGATCGCGACATCGCCATGGTGTTCCAGTCCTATGCGCTGTACCCGACCATGAGCGTGCGCGAGAACATCGAGTTCGGCCTGAAGATCCGCAAGATGCCGCAGGCAGCGATCGACGAAGAAGTCGCCCGCGTGGCCAAGCTGTTGCAGATCGAACACCTGCTCAATCGCAAACCGGGCCAGCTCTCCGGTGGTCAGCAACAGCGTGTGGCGATGGGCCGTGCCCTGGCGCGGCGGCCGAAGATCTACCTGTTCGACGAACCGCTGTCGAACCTCGACGCCAAGCTGCGCGTCGAGATGCGTACCGAAATGAAACTGATGCACCAGCGTCTGAAAACCACCACGGTCTACGTGACCCACGACCAGATCGAAGCGATGACCCTGGGCGACAAGGTGGCGGTGATGAAGGACGGCATCATTCAGCAGTTCGGTACGCCGAAAGACATCTACAACGACCCGGCCAACCTGTTCGTCGCAAGCTTCATCGGTTCGCCGCCGATGAACTTCATCCCCCTGCGTTTGCAGCGCAAGGAAGGTCGCCTGCTGGCGCTGCTCGACAGCGGTCAGGCGCGTTGCGAATTGCCGATGAGCATGCAGGACGCCGGCCTCGAAGATCGCGAAGTAATCCTCGGCCTGCGCCCGGAGCAGATTGTTCTGGCGAACGGCGAGGGCAATGGTCTGCCGAGCATCCGTGCCGAAGTGCAGGTCACTGAACCGACCGGTCCGGACACGCTGGTGTTCGTCAATCTGAATGACACCAAGGTCTGCTGCCGACTGGCGCCGGACGTGGCACCGCAGGTGGGCGAAAGCCTGACGCTGCAGTTCGATCCATCGAAAGTGTTGTTGTTCGACGCCAATACCGGCGAGCGTCTGGGCGTTGCGGGCCAGGTGCAGACAGAGACCCGGTCGGCGAATGTGGCGCAGTTCAAAGGCCGCTGAAGTACAAAATGTGGGAGCGAGCCTGCTCGCGAAAGCGGTCTGACATCCAGCATTGATGTCGCCTGATACACCGCATTCGCGAGCAGGCTCGCTCCCATAGGGGGCAAGCAGTGCCCGGCCTGTCGAGCACTGCACTTTATGTAAACCGCGTTAGATAAAAACAGTTAATAACAATAAAGACGAGGATGTAGGGATGAAAAAGAAACACGTCAATGCCCGGTTGATCTGCCAGGTTTCAGCGGCAGCTGCACTGGTGCTGGCCGGTAATGCAATGGCGGCGGATGCGTTCAGCTCCGACTCCAAGTGGATGACCGGCGACTGGGGCGGTGAGCGCACCAAGCTGATCGAGCAGGGTATCGACATCAAGGCCGACTACGTTGGCGAGATGGGCGCCAACCTGAACGGCGGCTACAACGACGACAAGACCGCGCGTTACGCCGACCAGTTCGGTCTGGGCGTGGCCCTCGACCTGCAGAAGCTGTGGGGCTGGGACAACACCCAAGCGAAGATCCAGCTGACCAACCGTAACGGCTACAACATCTCCAACGACCGCGTTGGCGATCCGCGTGCCGGCACCCTCAGCTCCTCGCAGGAAGTCTACGGCCGTGGCCACATGGTGCGTCTGACCCAGTTGTGGATCCAGCACCAGTTCTTCGACAACAAGCTCGACGTCAAGGCCGGTTACTTCGGCGAAGGCGAAGACTTCAACACCTTCCCGTGCGACTTCCAGAATCTGGCGTTCTGCGGTTCGCAAGTGGGTAACTGGGCGACCAACATCTGGTACAACTGGCCCGTCAGCCAGGCCGCGATCCGTGTGAAGTACAACATCAACGACGAGCTCTACGCGCAGATCGGTGCGTACAACCAGAACCCGTCGCAACTGGAACACGGCAACGGCTTCAAGCTCAGCGGCAGCGGCACCAAAGGTACCGTGCTGCCGGTTGAGTTGGTCTGGTCGCCGAAGGTCAACAGCCTGCCGGGCGAATACCGCGTCGGTTACTACAAGAGCACGGCCGATGCCGACGACGTTCGCGAAGACGTCAACGGTCTCGATGCGGCAACCACCGGTGACGACTACAAGTCGCACAACAGCAAAAGCGGTTACTGGTTCGTTGCGCAACAGCAACTCACCAGCCACAACGGTGATGCGACTCGTGGTCTGAACATCGCCGCCAACGCGACTTTCCACGACAAGGACACCAACTTCATCGACAACTACCAGTCGGTGATGTTTGTCTACAAAGGCCCGTTCGACGCGCGTCCGAAGGATGACATCGGTATCGGCGCGGCGCGTATCCACGTCAACAAGGACGTCAAGCGCAATGCTGAACTGCTGAACGCTGCCAACGGTGTCTCCGATTACGACAACGCCGCGTTCTCGCCGATTCGTGAAACCGAATACAACTACGAGCTCAACTACGGCATCCATGTCACCAACTGGCTGACCGTGCGTCCCAACCTGCAATACATCACCCATCCGGGCGGTGTGGATGAAGTCGATAACGCTTTGGTCGCTGGCCTGAAAATTCAGTCAACGTTCTAACGCGTCTGCGATAAGCTCCTCTCTATGTGCGCATTTTGCGGACAGCCCAGGCTGTCCGCTTTTTTTGGAGGGTTCGCGCCGCCCATGAAAGTTGATTCGGAACCGTAGCCAATGCCTGAGCATCCGCTGCAACGCTTCTTCAAATCCCTGCGCGAGCGACCGGTGTTCGCCTGGGAGCGCTATCAGATGCGCGACGTGTTGGTGATCGATCATCCGCTGTGTCAGGCGGTGTTCAGTCGGCAGGGTGCGCAGTTGCTGCACTTTCAGCCGCGTGGGCAGAAGCCGTGGTTGTGGTGCGCGGCGAAGTGGCCGCATGTCGGCGCGATTCGCGGTGGCGTGCCGGTGTGCTGGCCGTGGTATGGCCGTCATCCGAGCGAAAACGCCTGGCCGTCCCATGGTTGGGCGCGACTGCTCGACTGGAAACTGCTCGACAGCAGCAGCGCCGAAGACGGCGTGCGCCTGCACTGGCAATTGCAGCTGTGCGATTGGCAGGTCGACCTGCACGCGCACCTGGGCGAACGCATGGAATTACGGCTGAGCACCGAGCATCAGGACGACATGCCGTGCCAGTTGAGCCAGGCTTTGCACGCTTACTGGCGTATAGGCGATGTTGGTGAGATAGCGCTGTCTGGGCTCGAAGGCGCTCAGGGTTATGACCAGTTGAATCGTCAGGTTTGCCAGCAGGAAGGCGAGTTGCGGGTCGATGGCGGCTGTCAGCGGGTGTTCCAGCATGACGGCGAATTGCAGCTCAAGGATCACGCCTGGCAGCGCGAGTTGTGCATCGATACCGGTGACAGCGGCGACACCGTCGTCTGGCATCCCGGCGCGCGGCCGTTACTGGGGGTAAGTTGGGACGAGATTTCCGAGTTCGTCTGCGTGGAAGCAGCGGCGGGTGGCACGGACAGCCTGCACCTGGCGCCGGGGGAGAAGGCGCATTTGAGTTTGCAGGCGTGGGCGGCGGCTTAGTGCGTCAAGTACACCGATACCCTCACCCTAGCCCTCTCCCAGAGGGAGAGGGGACCGAATGGGGGATGCTCAAGAATTACGCCGACGTGAAAGTGCAGTTCTGAATCCATAATCGACTGGATATTTCAGGTCGATGTACCGCGCAAGACACCTCGGTCGGCTCCCTCTCCCTCCGGGAGAGGGCTGGGGTGAGGGGGCTTTTGATCTTTAGTTGAATTCATCCCCAACCGGATACCGGCTCGCATTCAAGCTCTCTTTGATCTTGCGCAGATGCGGCTGGAAATCCACGCCACGGCGCAAGGTCATTCCCGTTGCCAGCACATCCAGCACGGTCAACTGAATGATCCGCGAGGTCATCGGCATATAAATGTCGGTGTCTTCCGGCAGCGGAATGTTCAGGCTCAAAGTACTGGCCTCGGCCAGCGGTGAATTCTCCGCTGTCAGGCCCAAAACCGAAGCGCCGTTCTCCCGGGCGATTCGCGCCACTTCCACCAGTTCGCGGGTACGCCCGGTGTAGGAAATGATCACGAACAGCTCGCCGGTGTGCGCCACCGAGGCAATCATCCGCTGCATCAGCACATCGGCGTGAGCAGTGACAGCGAGGTTGAAGCGGAAGAACTTGTGCTGCGCATCCAGCGCCACCGGGGCCGAAGCGCCGAGGCCGAAGAAGTGGATCTGCCGAGCCTGGATCAACAGGTCGACGGCGCGGCTGATCAGGTTCGGGTCGAGCGCCTGGCAAGCGCTGTCCAGGGAGGCGATGGCGCTGCCGAAAATCTTCTGCGTGTACGCCTCGGGATTGTCATCGGCCTCGACCGCGCGGCTGACATACGCCGCACCACTGGCCAGGCTCTGGGCCAATTGCAGCTTGAGTTCGGGGTAGCCGCTGACACCGAACGAACGGCAGAAACGGTTGACCGTCGGTTCGCTTACCGAGGCGGCCTGGGCGAGGGCGGCGATGCTGAAGCGGGTGGCCTGCTGCGGATTGAGCAGAATCACCTCGGCGACCTTACGTTCGGCCTTGTTCAGCTCTTCAAGGCGACTCTGGATCTGTTCCAGTAAATTTCGCACGCGGTCCATATGGAATTCCTGATTCACCGACGCAAAGTTGCGTCGGGCTATGCAAATTGGGCCTTTGATATGGCCCGTGACGGTGGCCTATCCTACTGATGCGTCCGGGCGACCACCACTCGGATTGAGTATTCTGCGAAAATGTTGTGGTTATTACTACATTTTCCCTTGAGTGATGCCTTGAAAAAAGGTATTTGTAGCTTAACTTGATAAAAGAACAAACATCATGCCTTCCATTACGGTTGAACCGTGCACCTTTGCCTTGTTCGGCGCGCTTGGCGATCTGGCCCTGCGCAAGCTGTTTCCTGCCCTGTATCACCTTGACGGTGCCGACCTGCTGCACGAGGACACGCGCATCATCGCGCTGGCCCGTGAGCCCGGCAGCGAGCAGCAGCACATGGCGTTCATCGCCGCCGAATTGCGCCGTTATGTCGGCAAAGAGCTGAACGAAACCGTGGCCGAGCGCTTCCTCGCGCGCCTGACCTATCTGCACGTCGACTTCCTCAAGGCTGAGGATTACGTGGCGCTGGCGGAACTGGCCGGCAGCAGCCAGCGCATGATTGCCTACTTCGCCACCCCGGCGGCGGTGTACGGCGCTATCTGCGAGAACCTCGAGAAAGTCGGTCTGGCCGAAAATACTCGCGTGGTGCTGGAAAAACCGATCGGCTCTGACCTGGAGTCGTCGCGCAAGGTCAACGACGCCGTCGCGCAGTTTTTCCCGGAAGACCGCACCTACCGCATCGACCACTACCTGGGCAAAGAGACCGTTCAGAACCTGATCGCCCTGCGTTTCGCCAACAGCCTGTTCGAAACCCAGTGGAACCAGAATTACATCTCCCACGTGGAAATCACCGTGGCCGAGAAGGTCGGCATCGAAGGCCGCTGGGGCTATTTCGACAAGGCCGGCCAGCTGCGCGACATGATCCAGAATCACCTGTTGCAGCTGCTCTGCCTGATTGCCATGGACCCACCGGCCGACCTGTCCGCCGACAGCATCCGTGACGAAAAGGTAAAAGTGCTCAAGGCGCTGGCGCCGATCAGTCCGGAAGGCCTGACCACACAAGTGGTGCGCGGCCAGTACATCGCCGGCCACAGCGAAGGCAAATCCGTTCCGGGTTACCTCGAAGAACCGAATTCCAATACCCAGAGCGACACCGAAACCTTCGTCGCCCTGCGTGCCGACATCCGCAACTGGCGCTGGGCCGGCGTGCCGTTCTACCTGCGTACCGGCAAGCGCATGCCGCAGAAGCTGTCGCAGATCGTCATCCACTTCAAGGAACCGTCGCACTACATCTTCGCCCCGGAGCAACGCCTGCAGATCAGCAACAAACTGATCATCCGCCTGCAACCGGACGAAGGCATTTCCTTGCGCGTGATGACCAAAGAGCAGGGCCTGGACAAGGGCATGCAACTGCGCAGCGGGCCGCTGCAACTGAATTTCTCCGACACCTGGCGTAGCGCGCGGATCCCCGATGCCTACGAGCGGTTGTTGCTGGAAGTGATGAACGGCAATCAGAACCTGTTTGTCCGTAAAGATGAAATCGAAGCCGCGTGGAAGTGGTGTGACCAGCTGATTGCCGGGTGGAAGAAATCCGGCGACGCGCCCAAGCCTTATGCGGCCGGGTCGTGGGGGCCGATGAGCTCCATTGCTTTGATCACGCGGGACGGGAGGTCGTGGTATGGCGATATCTGATGTGCAACTGCCGACGGGTGTGACTGCCCGCGAATTCAACAGCCCGGTGCTGCTGGCTGAAGGCCTGGCGCTGAACGTTGCCAATCAACTGAGCGACGCCATTGCCGCGCGCGGCAACGCGGTGCTGGTGGTGTCCGGCGGGCGCAGCCCGGTAGCGTTTTTCCAGCACCTGGCCAAGCAGGAGCTGGACTGGTCGAAGGTCGTTGTGACCCTGGCCGACGAACGCTGGGTACCGGTGGAACATGCCGACAGCAATGCCGGCCTGCTCAAGCAGTATCTGCTTAAAGGCCCGGCAGCCAAGGCGCAGTTCCTCAGCCTCTACAGCGCGGCGGCCAACGTCGAGCAGGCTGCTGAACAGGCCGATCGTCTGCTCGGCGAACTGCCGCCGATCGACGTGCTGGTGCTGGGCATGGGCGATGACGGCCACACCGCATCGCTGTTCCCCGACAGCCCGAACCTCGCCGAAGCCCTGCAAGCCGATGGCACGCGCCGTTGCTGGCCGATGCTGGCGCCAAGCGTGCCGCGTCAGCGCCTGACCATGAGCCGCGCGCTGCTGGCCTCGGCCCGGCACAAGATTCTGTCGATTTCCGGTCAATCGAAACTGACCACCCTGAATGCCGCGCTGGCATCCGATGACGTTGCGGCCATGCCGGTGCGCGCGTTTCTGCAACCTACGTTAGAGATTTACTGGTGCCCATGAGCCAAGGAACAGCCGCTATGACAACCCCATCCCCGACCGTTTCCATGGCGGACAAAGTTGCCCTGATCGACAGTCTCTGCGCCAAGGCGCGGATCCTGCCGGTGATCACCATCGCTCGCGAACAGGACGTGCTGCCGCTGGCCGACGCCCTCGCCGCCGGTGGCCTGACTGCGCTGGAAGTGACCCTGCGTTCGCAGTTCGGCCTCAAGGCCATTCAGATCCTGCGCGAACAGCGCCCGGAACTGATGACCGGTGCCGGCACCGTGCTCGACCGCAACATGCTCGCAGCGGCGGAAGCGGCAGGCTCGCAGTTCATCGTCACCCCGGGCATCACCCGCGACCTGCTCGAAGCCAGCGTCGACAGCCCGATTCCGCTGTTGCCGGGCATCAGCAACGCCTCGGGGATCATGGAAGGCTACGGTCTGGGCTATCGCCGCTTCAAGCTGTTCCCGGCGGAAGTCAGCGGTGGCGTGGCGGCAATCAAGGCCCTCGGCGGCCCGTTCGGCGAAGTGAAATTCTGCCCGACTGGCGGCGTCGGCCCGGCCAATATCAAGAGCTACATGGCGCTGAAAAACGTCATGTGCGTGGGCGGTAGCTGGATGCTTGATCCGGAGTGGATCAAGAACGGCGACTGGTCCCGCATTCAGGAATGCACTGCCGAAGCCTTGGCGCTGCTGGACTGATCGTTACCCGACACTTCGTTGTGTGCTTTACGGCTTTATGGTGCGCTTGGTCGGCGCACCTTTTTTTGCGCTGAAAAAACTGCCGATACATGCGGCGATACATAGTTACTGCACGCTGACTTTTTCACGGGGTTAATCTGCGTCCATCTTATGGAAGAGAGAACGCCTCATGGACGACCTTCAGTCTCTGACCCTTACGCCACAATCCCGTTATCAACCGAAGCAACTTCCCCTCGGCCGGCCCGCAGCTGAATCTCAAGTGCGCAATATCAGCCAAGGTGTCCAAGGCTTGCCGCTGGTCCTGCGTCTGTCGCTGGTCGATGCGATGACCAGCGAGCCGGTCATCGGCGCGCTGGTGCGCATTCAACAGCGTGTCGATGGCGACACCAGCCTGGGCGGCAGTCAATCGACCGACAGCCATGGCATCGTCCGTTTCACCAGTGTCTATCCGGATCGGCCGGCGCGCGGCGCTGCTTGCCTGAAGCTGAACGTATTCATTCCCGGCGACGAAGCAGGAGCGCAAGCTCACCACGAAGCCTGGGCCGGCACCTTGCACCTGCCCGGTCGCTGCGGCTGTGAAGGTGCCGCCGAGGACGCCTTGCGGTTGGTATTGCAGCCGATCGCCGGCGCGGATCTTGAAGACGGTGCTTTCGCCTGCCAGACCCTCGGCATCGACACCTTCGCCGTGTCGTCGCAGCTTGGCCTGGAAGGCTACGAAAAAAACTCCGGAGCGCCGTTCTAGCGCAGTTGGTCCAGCGCCCGAACCAGCTGCTCCATCTCGCCAGCCGTGGTGGTCAGCCCCGGGGTAATGCGAATGCACGGCCCGCACGCGGCGCCGGTGCGCACCACGGTGAACAGGTTGAACTCTCTGAGCAGACGCTCGGCCATGGCCTGCTGATCGGCATGCCGGGTGAAGCGCAGCGCGGTGATCCCGCAATACAGTTGCGGGTCGTCCGGCGTCAGCACCTCGATGCCCGGCAGGTGCCGGACCCGGCTGACCCACAGGTTGCGCAGGTAACTCAGGCGTGGGCTTTTGGCTGCGGCGCCGCCGAGGGCGTCGTGCTCTTCGAACACCAGCGGCAAGGTCATCAGTGCCGGGATGTTCGGCGTGCTGTACGAGGTCCGCGCGCGAATATCGCTGACCGGGTAATGCATCTCGCCCATGTCCGGATCGATGTCGGCGAGACGCTGCGGGGCGATATAGATGAAGCCAAGGGTCAGCGGTGCGCCGATCCATTTGTGCAGGTTGTAACCGGCGAAAGCGATGCCCAACGCTTGCAGGTCGAATTCAATCTGGCCGAGGGCGTGGGCACCGTCGAGGATGATGTCGACGCCATGCTCTTTGGCCAATGCAGCGATGGCCTGCACCGGCATGACCAGACCGGTGCGATGGGTGACGTGGGTCAGGGCCATCAGTTTGAGTTTTGGATGGCTGACGAAAGCCTCGCGGTAGCTTTCCAGCAGGCTGTCGAAACTGGCGGGATGGTGGTGGGCAATTTCGATGACCTCCACGCCACGCTGCTTCGCCAGCCAGCGCATGGCGCCCTTGACCGTGTCGTACTCGAGGTCGCAGATCAGTACCTGATCACCCGGTTGCAGACGATTGTAATTGCGGATCAGCGATTGCAGGCCTTCGGTGGCATTGCGGGTCAGGGCCACGCTTTGCGCGCGCACGCCAATCAGTTCGGCCAGTTGCGCGCGGATCTCAAGGTTGTCGTGCTGTTCAAAGCGCTGGCGTGCATAAATCGAGTTGCTGGTGTTGATCAGCTCGATGTTGCGCTGGTATTCCTCGATCACTGTGCGCGACATGCGCCCGAAGTAACCGTTTTCCAGGTTGACCGGGCCGGGCTGCACATCGTATCGGTCGGCAAAGGTTTGCCAGAAGGCTTCGTCACGGGCGCGGCGGGTGTTGTCAGGCATGGTCGGCAAGGCTCAAGAGGGAAGGGCGCGTCAGTGGCGCGGGGCGGGTTTGCCGTGTTTGGCGCGCAGCGGCTCGAGCAGGTCGGACAGGCCGTTATGGTCAATCTCCTGCATCAGCGCCAGCAGGCCACCGAGTTCACCGTGGGGAAAGCCTTCACGGGCAAACCAGTTCAGATAGGGGCCAGGCAGGTCGGCAATGATCCGCCCTTTGTACTTGCCGAAGGGCATTTCGCGGGTGATCAGTAGTTCGAGTTTTTCCGGATTCATCAGCACGCTTCAATCGATTCACATCACAGCCTGGAAAATACAGGCATTCTGCATGCAGGCCAAATGACAGATCATGCAAAAAACCAGCATGCAGATGGTTCAATCTTTTGTAAGTTGTTGAAAGTAAAGGTTTTTTATTCGATTAAAAAGCTGGCACGCACACTGCAATATCCCTTGCATCTTCAACCCATCGCAAGGAATTGAAAAATGACCGACATGAATAAAGAAGCCATTTCTGTACTCAACGACCTGATTGAAACCTGCAAGGACGGTCAGGAAGGGTTCAAGACTTGCGCTGAAGACATCAAGCACCCAGAACTGAAAACCCTGTTCGTGACTCGCTCCGCTGATTGCGCCGCTGCCGCAGCTGAGCTGCAAGCGGCCGTTCGTTCGCTGGGCGGCGATCCGGAAACTTCCACCAGCGTGAGCGGTGACCTGCACCGTCGCTGGGTCGACGTGAAAGCCATGTTCACCGGCAAAGACGAAGAGGCTGTGCTGAACGAAGCCGAGCGCGGTGAAGACCATGCCCTGAAGGCTTACAAAGAAGCGCTGGAAAAAATCACCAAGCACAATCTGGTGGGTATTCGTGACCTGGTTGAGCGTCAGTACCACGGCGTACAACGCAACCACGACCAGGTGAAAGCCCTGCGTAATCAGGCTCGTGCGAGCTCGTAAGAGTTAGTCGGCTGAAAAAAAACGCCAGCTTGTCTGGCGTTTTTTTGTGCCTGGCGAAAAGCCCCTCACCCTAGCCCTCCCGAAACGTCGGACCGCCCGGAGGGGAGAGGGGACTGACCGAGGTGTTCTTGAAAGTTACAGCGATGTGAAATATCCAGTCGAACTCAGGATTTGGAAAGCCAGGAAATCGGCTCCCTTTCCCCCTCGCCCCAGTGGGGGAGAGGGTTGGGGTGAGGGGGCAGCAATCTACCTGACACCCTACAATCCATCAGCCGATACTGATCGCCGGCAATGTCGGCAACGTCACCGTCTGCTGTTTGCGCGGCGCGAGAATCTCCGCTTCACCATCCACCACCAACTCATCACGTTGATTGAATACGCGAGTGGCAATGCGCACGCGGAATTTCGGCAGTTTCTCCAGAATCTCCAGGCGCACTGTCAGCGTGTCGCCGATCTTCACCGGCTTCTGAAAGCTCATCTGCTGACCGATATAAATGGTGCCCGGCCCAGGCAATTCGCATGCAACGGCGGCGCTGATCAGCGCACCGCTGAACATGCCGTGGGCGATGCGTTCCTTGAACATGCTGGCGGCGGCAAACTCGGCGTCCAGATGCACCGGGTTGTGGTCGCCTGACATCGCGGCGAACAGCTGAATGTCGCGCTCTTCGACAGTCTTGCTGTAGCTGGCGGTCTGGCCGACTTCGAGGGCTTCGTAAGGGATGTTGGTAACCTGGGTCATCGGTTTCGATTCCTGTGACGGATTTCAGTCAATCCACAAAAAATTATTCGCTGCGCTGCGGGCGCCGGTGGCTCAGGGCTTGGTCGATCCAGGCGAGCACATCGGTGGTCACTTCGTCGCGATTACTTTCATTGAACAATTCGTGCCGGGCCTGCGGGTAGATCTTCAGTTGCAGGTGCTGGCTGCCGGCCCTGCGCAAGGCATTGGCCAGATCTGTCAGACGCTTGCCCTCGCTCACCGGATCACATTCGCCACCAATCACCAGCAGCGGCAGGCCCGGATCGATCTGCGCGAGATTGGACGCTTTGCTGATTTGCTGCAACCCGCCGAGCAGGTCGACCCACAGCTGATTGGTGCAGCGAAAGCCGCATAACGGGTCGGCGGCGTACTTGTCGACTTCGGCCGGATCACGGCTCAGCCAGTCGAAACGGGTGCGCACCGGTTTGAATTTATTGTTGAACGAGCCGAACGACAGCCACTCGATCAACGCACTGCGGCCCTTGCCGCCCTGGCGCAGTTTTTCCAGCCGGGCAATCTGTCGAGCCATGCGATAGAGGGTCACTGGCTGATAATTCGAGCCGCTGAGAATCGCCCCGTGCAGACTGGCGCTGTGGTGCAACAAATAGCCCTGGGCGATGTAGCTGCCCATGCTGTGGCCGAGCAGGATAATCGGCACGCCGGGATGTTGCTGGCCGATATGCTGGTTGAGACTGGCCAGATCGCCAACCACCTTGCACCAGCCATCGTCATCGGCGAAATGGCCGAGGGTGCCGTTGTCGGCGGTACGACCATGGCCGCGCAGATCCGGGGCGTAGACGCCATAGTCTTTGTCGCAAAACGTGTCAGCGAGCCGCGTGTAGCGAGCGCTGTGTTCGGCCATGCCATGGGCCAGCAGAATCACCGCTTTCAATGGCGTGGCCGGTAGCCAGCGGTTGACGTACAGGCGGCTGCGGTCACTCGCGTCCAGCCAGAAGGTGTCGTGGGTCATGGCGATTCCTTTGCTCAGCATCGCCACAGTGTATAGCGCGTCTGATCAGCTCACGCCACGGCAGGAAGATTCACGGGATCAATGAGGGCTTGCGTCATATTTGCCTCAATGGCCATAGCTGCTAGTGTCCGTGAAGCTCCGCTTTGTGCTTTTCGCCTTCCATGGACGAAGCAGAAACGACAGAAAGCGGCTCCCGGATCGGCTCAGGTAAAGAGGACAAGAACAATGCAACCTGATTTCTGGAATGACAAACGCCCGGCCGGCGTACCGCTGGACATCGACATGGGCGAGTTCAAGTCGGTCATCGAAGTGTTTGAGCGTTCCTGCAAGAAGTTCGCTGACCGCCCGGCGTTCAGCAGCATGGGCATCACCCTGACCTACGCCGAACTCGAACGCCAGAGTGCGGCGTTCGCCGGTTACCTGCAGGCCCATACCGATCTGGTGCCGGGGGATCGCATTGCGGTGCAGATGCCCAACGTCCTGCATTATCCGATTGCCGTGTTCGGCGCGCTGCGCGCCGGGCTGATCGTGGTCAACACCAACCCGTTGTATACGCCGCGCGAGATGCGCCACCAGTTCAAGGATTCCGGCGCACGCGCGCTGGTCTACCTGAATCTGTTCGGACAGAAAGTCCAGGAAGTGCTGCCCGACACCGACATCCAATATTTGATCGAAGCGAAGATGGGCGACCTGATGCCCACCGCCAAAGGCTGGCTGGTCAACACCGTGGTCAGCAAAGTGAAGAAACTGGTTCCCGAGTATTCGCTGCCGCAAGCCACTTCGTTCAAAAGTGCGCTGCGCATGGGGCGTGGTCTGGGCATCAAGCCGCTGAACGTCGGCCTCGATGACATCGCCGTGCTGCAATACACCGGCGGCACCACCGGCCTGGCCAAGGGCGCGATGCTCACCCACGGCAATCTGGTGGCGAACATGCAGCAGGTGCGCGCCTGTCTGGCTCAGCTCGGCCCGGATGGTCAGCCGCTGTTGCGCGAAGGCCAGGAGGTGATGATCGCGCCGCTGCCGCTGTACCACATCTATGCCTTCACCGCGAATTGCATGTGCATGATGGTGTCGGGCAACCACAACGTGTTGATCTCCAATCCGCGCGACATCGCCGGCTTCATCAAGGAACTGAAAAGCTGGCGCTTCTCTGCGCTACTGGGTTTGAACACCTTGTTCGTTGCGCTGATGGATCATCCCGATTTCAAGACCCTGGACTTCTCCAGCCTGAAGCTGACCAACTCCGGCGGCACCGCGCTGGTCAAGGCCACCGCCGAGCGCTGGGAGCAGATGACCGGTTGCCGTATCACCGAAGGCTACGGCCTGACCGAAACCTCGCCAGTGGCCTGCACCAACCCCTACGGCGACCAGTCGCGCCTGGGCACTGTCGGCCTGCCGGTGCCGGGCACGCTGGTGAAAATCATCAACGATGACGGCGTCGAACAGCCACTGGGCGAACGCGGCGAGCTGTGCATCAAAGGCCCGCAGATCATGAAGGGCTACTGGAACAAACCCGAAGCCACCGCCGAAGTGCTGGACGCCGAGGGCTGGTTCAAGTCCGGCGATATCGCCGTGATCGACCCGGACGGTTTTGTGCGCATCGTCGATCGCAAGAAGGACATGATCATCGTCTCCGGCTTCAACGTTTATCCCAACGAAATCGAAGACGTGGTCATGGCCCACCCGAAAGTCGCTAACTGCGCGGTCATCGGCGTGCCGGACGAGCGTTCGGGAGAGGCGGTGAAGCTGTTTGTGGTAGCGCGGGAGAGCGGGGTCAGCCTGGAAGAGCTGAAGGCTTACTGCAAAGAGAATTTCACGGCCTACAAGGTGCCGAAACACATCGTGTTGCGTGAGTCGTTGCCGATGACGCCTGTAGGGAAAATTCTGCGGCGCGAGTTGCGGGATATCGCATAAAGGTTACAAGCGAAAAGATCGCAGCCTTCGGCAGCTCCTACAGGATACGCATTCCAAATGCAGGAGCTGCCGAAGGCTGCGATCTTTTGCTTTTACACCCCATGACTACGGGCTTTCACAGGGTAATAGGATTTTTGCTCTAAAATGACCGCTGGCAAGTCTTGAGTCATCAATATGACTGTAGGGGCCTCTTTTGGCTCTGGTCGACCCTTGGCAAAGCTGCTACTCTCGGCGCGCTTTGTGACTTCTCGGCCTGTAAAACGCCGGATTCACCAATACAAAACACACACCAATAATAATCGCATCAAATGCGGTGAAGAATTCGCGTTGCTGAGGAGTGGGCTTCCATGATCGAAGACTTTTGGAAGGATAAGTACCCGGCTGGAATCGCAGCCGAGATCAATCCAGACGAGTATCCGAACATTCAGGCAGTGTTGAAGCAATCCTGCCAACGCTTCGCCAACAAACCGGCTTTCAGCAACCTCGGCAAGACAATCACCTACGGTGAGCTGTACGAGCTGTCCGGTGCCTTTGCCGCGTATCTGCAACAGCATACCGACTTGCAGCCCGGTGATCGAATCGCCGTGCAACTGCCCAACGTCCTGCAGTACCCGGTCGCGGTCTTCGGTGCCATTCGCGCCGGGCTGATCGTGGTCAACACCAACCCGCTGTACACCGCGCGGGAAATGGAACACCAATTCAACGACTCCGGCGCCAAAGCGCTGGTGTGCCTGGCGAACATGGCGCACCTGGCCGAAGCCGTGGTGCCGAAGACCGGCGTCAAGCACGTCATCGTCACCGAAGTCGCCGACTTGCTGCCGCCAATCAAGCGCCTGCTGATCAACAGCGTCATCAAGTACGTGAAGAAAATGGTCCCGGCCTATCACCTGCCCAAAGCCATCAAATTCAACGACGTCCTGAGCAAGGGCCACGGCCAGCCAGTGGCCGAAGCCAATCCGGACAGCGGCGATGTCGCAGTGCTGCAATACACCGGCGGCACCACCGGCGTGGCCAAGGGCGCGATGCTCACGCACCGCAACCTGGTCGCCAACATGCTGCAATGCAAGGCGCTGATGGGCTCCAACCTCAACGAAGGCTGCGAGATCCTGATCACGCCGCTGCCGCTGTATCACATCTATGCGTTCACCTTTCATTGCATGGCGATGATGCTAATCGGCAACCACAACATCCTGATCAGCAACCCGCGCGACCTGCCGGCGATGGTCAAGGAACTGTCGAAGTGGAAGTTCAGCGGTTTCGTCGGTCTGAACACGCTGTTCGTGGCGCTGTGCAACAACGAAGGTTTCCGCAAACTGGATTTCTCCGCGCTGAAAGTTACCCTGTCCGGCGGCATGGCCCTGCAACTGGCGGCGGCCGAGCGCTGGAAAGCCGTGACCGGTTGCGCCATCTGCGAAGGCTACGGCATGACCGAAACCAGCCCGGTGGCCACGGTCAACCCGATCCAGCACATCCAGATCGGCACCATCGGCATTCCGGTGCCGTCGACCCTGTGCAAAGTCATCGACGATGCCGGTGTCGAGCAGCCGCTGGGCGAGATCGGTGAGCTGTGCGTCAAAGGCCCGCAAGTGATGAAGGGCTACTGGCAGCGTCAGGAAGCCACCGATGAAATGCTCGACAGCGACGGTTGGTTGAAAACCGGTGACATCGCGCTGATCCAGCCGGACGGCTACATGCGCATCGTCGATCGCAAGAAAGACATGATTCTGGTGTCTGGCTTCAACGTCTATCCGAACGAACTGGAAGATGTGCTGGCGACTTTGCCGGGCGTGTTGCAGTGCGCGGCGATCGGTGTGCCGGACGAGAAATCGGGTGAGGCGATCAAGATTTTCATCGTCGCCAAACCGGGCGTGACCCTGACCAAAGAGCAGGTCATGGACCACATGCGCGCCAACGTCACCGGCTACAAGGTGCCGCGCTCGGTGGAATTCCGCGATGCGCTGCCGACCACCAACGTCGGCAAGATCCTGCGCCGCGAATTGCGGGATGAAGAACTGAAGAAGATCAAGGCCAAGTCTGCCGCGTAAATAAAAAGCCCCGCAGATGCGGGGCTTTTTGTTGGGAAAGATTGGTGATTTGCAGCGTCTGGTAAATTCTACCCCCTCACCCCAACCCTCTCCCCCAAGGGGGCGAGGGGGAAGGGAGCCGATCTTCAAGCTTTTCAGAACCTGAGTTCGGCTCGATATTTCAGGTCGGCGTATTCCGTAAGAACAACCCGGTCGGTCCCCTCTCCCTCTGGGGAGAGGGCTAGGGTGAGGGGAAGGGCTGACGCCACAAATCCTACTGACGAAACGGCGCAAAATTCACGTTGGTCCCCGCCGGTCGCATGTCCTGCAGATAAGAATCCTTGTCCGCACTCAATTCCAGGCTCAGCGCCGCCTTGCGCTTGCCTTCGTTGCGAATCACCAGCCCTTCGAGCTTTTCGCGCAGGAATACCGTTGGCACTTTCAGGTGCAGCAACTCATCGGTGGCCGGGGTGTGCAGCAGCAAGTGAATCCACTCGTACTGACCGATGGCCAAGCGCGACACCGGCAGGTCGAACCACCAGATATTGCGGTTACGGTTCAGTTCGGCGAAGTGGCAGTTGTTGGTGCCGAGCACGGCGCCGCCCAGTTCCTGGTTGCGACGGGCGATGGCCTGGGTTTTATTGAGCTTCATGACATTCCTGCGAATCGGTGTGCCGGGCGCGACGCCCGTAGGCTGAGCATTCTCGGGGCAACGCCGGCAAACATAAAGCGCAACCTGCGCGCCACGACGAAATGCCGGCAAAATAAATGAAACTCGGCGCAAAGCGCACCGGTCAATCGTTACGTAATGACTTTTCTTCCCTATATGCATCACGGAGAAACACCATGAGTAGCACAGGCGATAAAGTAAAAGGCATGGCCAACGAAGCCGTCGGTAACGTCAAGCAAGGCGTCGGCAAGGTCACTGACAACGACAAGCTGCGCGCCGAAGGCAAGGTTCAAGAGAAAAAAGGCGAAGCCCAGCAAGCGGTTGGCAACGCCAAGGACGCTGTGAAAAAAGGCGTCGACAAGGCGTAAGCGAGCCTTGAACGAATCACACGAGCGGCCATCCAAGGATGGCCGTTTTTGTATCAGAACCCTGCGGTCATCCGCCAAAGGATCGCCAAGTAGGCTACCTTGAGGTAAAAAACGGCCCCTGAGTCGCCACGACTTCAACCTTTTGCGGCGCAAGGAGACGCGAATGATATTTCCGGACATGAAAGGTCTGCCCCTGCACCGGGTGATGGTGCGCACGGTCACTGAGTTCGTCGATGACGAAATGTCGACCTATGCCTCGGCATTGGCTTACCAGATGCTGTTCTCGCTGTTTCCGTTCATTCTTTTCCTGATTGCCCTTATCGGTTTCCTGCACCTGCCGGACTTCTTTTCCTGGCTGCGTCTGCAATCTGAACTGGTGCTGCCACCGCAGGCACTGGAGCAGGTCAACCCGGTGATCGACCAGTTGCAGCAATCCAAGGGTGGCCTGCTGTCCATCGGTATCGTGATCGCGCTGTACACCGCGTCCGCCGGCGTGCGCCTGATGATGAGCGCAATGAATGCCGCCTACGACGTGGTCGAAGGCCGGCCGATCTGGAAGCGCTTCCCGTTGTCGATCGTCTACACCGTCGGCATCGCCGGCATGCTGCTGATCGCTGCTGCGCTGATGGTGCTCGGGCCGCAGGTGATGGGCTGGATTGCCGCACAAGTGGGGCTGGAATACTTCATCGTCACGGTGTGGACGATCGCCCGCTGGCCGGTGATCGTGATTCTGATGATGGTCGCGGTGGCGCTGATCTATTACGTGATGCCCGACGTCAAACAGGAATTCCGTTTCATCACCCCAGGCTCGGTGCTGGCCGTGGTGGTGTGGATCCTCGCCTCGTTGGGATTTGCCTTCTACGTGAAGACCTTCGCCAACTACAACGCGATGTATGGCAGCATCGGGGCGATCATCGTGCTCTTGCTGTATTTCTACATTTCTTCCGCAGTCCTGTTGCTCGGCGCGGAGATGAATGCAGTGATCGAGCACATGTCCGCCGAAGGCAAGGAAAAGGGCGAAAAAGCCCCTGGCGAGCCTGACGAATCCCCCAAACAACACGTCTCGGGCCTGGGCCGCGATCATTCGCTCAAGCCGGACACTGATGAAGCGCGACCATGATTCGTGAAATTCTGAAAATGGGTGACGAGCGCCTGCTGCGCATCGCCGCGCCGGTACCACCGGAAATGTTCAACAGCGCCGAGCTCTGGCAACTGATCGATGACATGTTCCAGACGATGGAAAGCGTCGGCGGCGTTGGCCTCGCGGCGCCGCAGATCGGAGTCGACCTGCAACTGGTGATCTTCGGCTTCGAACACAGCGAGCGTTACCCGGATGCTGAAGCAGTGCCGCAGACGATCCTGATCAACCCGCTGATCACGCCGTTGAATCCGTTGATGGAAGAGGGCTTCGAAGGTTGTCTGTCGGTGCCGGGCCTGCGCGGCGCGGTGGAGCGCTATCAGCAGATTCGCTACGAAGGCTTTGATCCCAAGGGCGAGCCGATCGTGCGAGTGGCCTCGGGGTTTCATGCACGGGTGGTGCAGCATGAATGCGATCACCTGATCGGCCGGCTGTATCCGTCGCGGATTACCGATTTCAGCAAGTTCGGCTTTACCGAAGTGCTGTTTCCGGATCTTGATCCCAACGCTGACGACTGATTGTCAGAACACCATCAACCCCTGTGGGAGCGAGCCTGCTCGCGAACGCGGAGTATCAGAACCAAATTCGGCGCTGACACACCGCATTCGCGAGCAGGCTCGCTCCCACAGGGTTTCAGCGTAAATCTGCGGGATTGAGCCCCATCGCAATCATCGGCTTGCTCCGCGCATACCGGCTCAACCGCTCGGCCATCGCCTGCGGCAGCGGCGGATCGAAGCTGAACCCGCTTCGCTCATAAAACCCGCGCAAATCCGGATGGCAAAACAGCCACACCGGCTCGTCCACCTGGGCAACCGCCGCTGCAATCAACTGCGCAGCGACACCTTGTTCCCGACACTGCGGATCGACAAACAACCCCGTCAGCCAGTGCCCACCGGATACCGGCCGCAGACACAGCGCCGCAACGATCTCGCCGCGCCTTGCCACCCACAGCTGCGCCTCGCGCACGGCTTTCATCGACGACTGGTGGCTGCGGTAGAACTTGTTCATCAGCGGCCACAACGATTCGTCGAGCTGGCTGTAGTGGATGTCAGACATGGTTCGGGCTGTCGCTGCGAAAAGCGCCGATTATAAAAGAACGCGCGCTTCGGGATAGGTGTATACCTGAACTCACACCCCTGTGAGTGGAGTACCGATCATGTCCAAAGGTATGGATTCAAAGAAAGCCGCGAAGAAGAAGCCGGCCAAGACCGCGATTGAAAAACGCGCGGAGAAGAAAGCCAAGAAGGTCGATATTTTCGGCCACTGATCAAACTATGCGGAAGCCCGGTTCACGGGCTCCCGCCTCGCTGGCGAAAACGTCCGTTTTCACCACACTGTTTCCCGCGCTGAACCGTTTCTTGTGCAAAAAATGCCAGATACTGGCCGACTAGTGGCCTTGCGCCCGGCGTTCGGCTGGCTATGCTTGCAGGTAACTAACCATGTCGACCGTCATGCCAACAGGCGACGGCACAGGTTGGTCCGTGATTCATGCTGCCAGAGTGCGCAAATAAAGGCACCGACACTGAACCAACAAGGAGCGTCACCAACATGGAAGTTCTTCACGTTAGGGCTGGCCCGAGTGCGGGCTATCAAGAAAAGGATGTCTTGATCAGAGCGTCGCTGCAGGGACCCTCCGATTGATCATCATTTATTACCTGACAACTTCCTCCCGTGGAGGAAGGCGTGTGCCTGTTCTGTGGAACGTAGTGGTGGATCTTGAAAGACCTGAACTTTCATCAAATCAAAAGAACGCGCGGAAGGTGATACAACCATGTTCAACCTACATCACAAGGCTGACCTGCGGGAAATCGAGCGCTTCAGCTGTGCGCTGACCGAGGCCAACGCGAAAATCGAAGCGATCAGCCGCTCGATGGCGATGATCGAGTTCACTCCGGACGGCATCGTTCTCGACGCCAACGAGAACTTCTGCAAGACCATGGGCTACAGCGCCGAAGAAGTGCGCGGCAAACACCATCGGATTTTCTGTGAAGAAAGCTTTTATCGCAGCGAGGACTACGCGAAGTTGTGGCGCGACCTGGCCCGTGGTGAACCGCTCAGCGGTACTTTCCTGCGTCTGAACAAGAGTGGCCGGGAAATCTGGCTTGAAGCCAGTTACATGCCGGTATTCGGTCCCGACAAACAGGTCAGAAGTGTGATCAAGGTTGCGGCGGACATCACCGCACGCATCAACAAAGAACATGAAGAAGAAGCCATGCTCGCGGCGATCGGCCGTTCCATGGCGGTGATCGAGTTCACCCCCGAAGGCAATGTCATCCGCGCCAACGACAACTTTTTGCAGACCATGCAGTACGCGCACCCAGAAATTGTCGGCCAGCACCACAGCCTGTTCTGTCACCGCGCCGAAGCCGAATCCGCGCAGTACAAGGCGTTCTGGGCTTCGCTCAATCGCGGCGAATATCACTCGCACCGTTTCGAGCGCAAGAACAAATCCGGGCAGATGGTTTATCTGGAGGCTTCGTATAACCCGCTGTTCGACGCCAAGGGCCGCTTGTACAAAGTGGTCAAGTTCGCCAGCGACATCACTCGGCAAATGACCACTCTGCAGAACGCTGCGGAATCGGCCCACAGTACCTCGGTGCAAAACGACGCCTGCGCGCAGAAAGGTTCACAGGTGGTGCAGCAGACCGTGCAGATCATTCAGGACATTTCCCGCGATCTGAATGAAGCGGCGGTGAGCATCGATGCGGTCAGCAAACAGTCGGACATCATCGGCACCATCGTCCAGACCATTCGCGGCATTGCCGATCAGACCAATTTGCTGGCGCTCAACGCCGCGATCGAAGCCGCGCGTGCCGGTGAGCATGGACGCGGTTTTGCCGTCGTCGCCGATGAGGTACGCAGCCTCGCCGCGCGGACCAGTCAGGCCACTCTGGAAATTGTCGACGTGGTGCGCAAGAACCACGACCTGTCGCTGAGCGCAGTGTCGAGCATGCAGTCGAGTCTGAGCCGAACCGGGCTGGGCGTGGAACTGGCCAACGAAGCGGGTGAGGTGATCCTCGAGATTCAGCAAGGCTCGCGGCATGTGGTGGATGCGATCAGCCAGTTCAATGAAACCCTGCAATTGAACTGAGCTGTTTCAACGTCACCAATAACCAATGTGGGAGCGAGCCTGCTCGCGAAAGCGTTATGTCAGCCAGCACATGCCTTTCTGACACGACGCCTTCGCGAGCAGGCTCGCTCCCACAGGTGAGTCCCGTGTTGGCCGTCAGCGATGCGCAATGTTCTCCAGCGCCAGATTACGCGTACGCGGGCCGAACCAGCCGATGGTCAGCATCACGATCAGCATGCTGCTGACGATGAACGCCAGTACCCCCGGCGTGCCGAAGTTATCCAGGAACATGCCGATCAGCAGACTGCTGAACACCGTCGACAAGCGACTGAACGAATAGCAGAACCCGACCGCGCGGGCGCGGATGTTGGTCGGGAAAAGCTCGCTTTGATAGGAGTGATAACTGAAGCTCAGCCAGGCGTTGCAGAAGGTGATCATCACCCCGCAGAAAATCAGCCCGAAGGCGCTGGTCTGCAGGGCGAACAGCGTGCCGAAGGTCATCGCGCCGAGCGCCGAGCCGACGATTTGCCATTTGTTCTCGAAGCGGTTGGCGAACTTCACAAGCAGCAACGGCCCGAGCGGGTAGGCGAGGGTGATGATGAACGCATACATCAGACTGTGGGTGATGCTCACGCCTTGGCCCGAAAGCAGCGCCGGCAACCAGTTGCCGAAACCGAAGAAACCGATCGCCTGAAAGATATGAAAAACGATCAGCATCAACGCGCGGCGGCGGTAGGGCGGCTGCCAGATATCGGCGAAACGGCCCTTGCCTTCGACATCGACTAACACCGGTTCCGGCGCATCCAGCGCTTTGCCGTAATCCTTGGCGCAGCGCGCTTCGAGATGGTCGAGGATCCGATTGGCCTCATCGAAGCGACCGTGTTGCGCCAGCCAGCGCGGCGATTCCGGCAGACGCTTGCGCAGCCACCAGATAAACAGCGCGAACACCGCGCTGGCCAGCACCACCCAACGCCAGCCGGACACTCCGAACGGCGCTTGCGGCACCAGCCACCACGACATCAAGGCCACCGCCGGCACTGAGAGGAACTGCACGAAAAACGCAAAGGCGAACGCCGAGCTGCGCATGCGTTTAGGGACCAGTTCCGAGAGGTAGGCATCGATCGTCACCAATTCGATACCCAAGCCGATGCCGACCAGAAAACGCATGCCGATGATGCCCAGCGCCGAGGTCTGAATCCCCATCAGCACTGTCGCCGCCGTGTACCAGATCAGCGCGAAGGTGAAAATCGCCCGGCGACCGAACCGATCCGCCAGCGGACTGAGCAGGCTGGCGCCGAGGAACAGGCCGAGGAACGTCGCCGAGGCAAACGCCGCCTGATCGGAGAAACCGAACACGCCTTGCTTACCCGTGGCGAACAGGCCGTCGCGAATCAGCCCGGGACTGATGTAGGCGGTCTGGAACAGATCGTAGAGTTCGAAAAATCCGCCGATCGACAGCAGCGCCACCAGGCGCCAGATGGTGGCGACAGCGGGCAGCCGATCGATGCGGGCGGAAATTTCGGCGGCGCGTACCGGGTCGATGCCATCACTGGGCGCGGCGGCGGGAGTGTGAGCAGTCATAAGGTGATCCATTTTTTATTGATGGAAAAGCTTAGCCTGCTATCGGTGTTGGCGGATTGTGAATACCAGCGGTTTACCCGGTCAAACCGCTGATTTCTCGCAATATCTGCTTACGAATTAGCGATTTATGCCGCAGCGGCAGAATCCGGCAGCGCCGAGTTCGGCAGGCCGAAGATGCGGTCGAACAGCCAGTTGAATACGAAGGTGTAGCACGGGATGAAAATGATCAGCGCCAGATCAAGCAGGAACGCCTGCACCAGACTGATGTTCATCCACCACGCAATCAGCGGAATCAGGAACACGATCAGCGTCAATTGAAAGCCGACCGCGTGGGCGATACGCCGTCTGACCGTGCGGGTGCGCGAGACCTGGCGACTTTCCCAGCGCTCGAACAACGAGGTGTAGATGAAATTCCAGGTCACGGCGATGCTTGTGATGATCACCGCCAGCGGCCCGGTGCTGCCCGGCGACGTGCCCGACAGCAATGCCAAACCAAGGGCCGAGAAGGTCATGCCGATCACTTCGTAGAGCGACACGTAGACCAGTTTGCGTTTCACGCCTTGCATGCAGATTTGCCTCTTTCTTGCCGAATGTTGGCCAGCAGGGCTGGCGAAGGCGGCGAAAGATAGCTTCAATAGACCTGACAGAAAAAGTCGGTAGCTTTCAGTTTTATTGATAGGTGAGGCGTTTGAATTTCAACAGCGACAGCATCGAATTATTTCTCGCGGTGATTGAGCGCGGCTCGTTTTCCGCCGCCGCGCGGCAGTTGGGCAAGGTGCCCTCCGCGGTGAGCATGGGCATCGCCAATCTTGAAGCGGAACTCGGTTACCCGTTGTTCGACCGCAGCCACCGCGAGCCGCAACCCACGGCGATGGCGCAGTCGTTAGTGCCGCACGCGCGACTGATCGCCGAGCAGCTCAAGCAGTTGCAGGTGCACGCGGTGGAGCTGTCGCTGGGGCTGGAAAGCAGGTTGTCGATCGGCGTGGTCGCGGACATTGATCGGCGGCGCTTGCTGGCAGCGATCAAGGTGATTGCCGAGCGGCATCCGTTGCTCGATATCGAAGTGCTGACTGCGCCACAGGATGATGTGCTGGCGATGTTGCACAGTGGCCGGGTCAGCGTGTGTCTGGCGTTCGCCGGTTTGAGCGTGAATGCGCTGGAGCGGTTTCAGTTTGTCGGCAGCGAACGCATGATCGCCACGCTGGCGGCGGACAGTCCGTTGTTGCAGGGACGGGATGTGTATCTGGAAGATCTGGTGCAGGTGCGGCAGATCATCGTCGCCAGCCGTGACTTGCCGATCAGCGAAACGCGGCCGTTGGTGGCTGAGTCTTACTGGCGTACGGACAATCTTGAGACGGCAATGGAGATGGTCGAAGCGGGATTGGGCTGGGGTAATTTCCCGCTGTCGGTGGTACAGCCGTGGCTGGACGCGGGACGCTTGAAACGGCTGAATTTTCGCAACATCGAAAATGGCCTGGTGCTGCCGGTGCACGCGGTGTGGCTCAAGAGCCAGCCATTGCAGAAGGGTGCGCAGGCGTTGGTTGACCTGCTCAGCCATTGAACTTGGTAGAGATCCCCTGTGGGAGCGAGCCTGCTCGCGAAGGCGTCGTGTCAGCTGCATCAATGCTGACTGACCCACCGCTTTCGCGAGCAAGCTCGCTCCCACAAGGGTTGTGTTGCAACTCAGCATTTGTGAAGGGTCAGGTACTCTCGCGCACCTTCAGCTCAAACCCCATGTCCTCCACCGGCCGCGCCACTTTGTTACCCGCCATCAACGTCAGCATCTGCTCCGCCGCGCGCCGGCCGATCGCCTCGCGCGGGGTGTTGATGCTGCTCAGGCGCGGCACCATGTGTTCGGACATCGGCAAGTCGTTGAAACCGAGGATCGCCACTTGCTCGGGAATTTTGATGCCATTGCGCAACGCTTCCAGCAGCGCACCCTGGGCCAGGTCATCGTTGCCAAAGAAGATCGCATCGACGTCCGGATGCGCCGCCAGCAATTGCAGGAACAGCTCGCCGCCCAAGCCCACCGACGAAGCACGCGGTGTCAGCACTTCCAGATCCGGGTCGTAACGGCATGCCTTCTGCAATGCTTTGCGGAAACCCTCACCGCGCAGCAGGGTGCGCTGGTCCAGCTGCGCGCCGATGTACGCCAGACGCTTGCGTCCACGAGACAGGAGATGTTCGGCGGCAGTTTCGCCCGCGCTCAATTGTGAAAAACCCACGCAATTGACTCCGGCTGCACTGTCCAGCTCCATCATGTACACGCAAGGAATGTTGCTGGCCTCGATCATCCGCCGCGAACTTTCCGTGCGATCAAAACCGGTCAGCAGAAACCCGCGCGGCTGATAAGCCATGTAATTGCGCAGCAGGTTTTCTTCTTCATCGCGCGAATAGTGGAAGTTGCCGATGAGCACTTCGAAGCCTTTGGGCGTCAGCACCCGATGAATGGCTTCCAGCGTGTCGATGAACAGCAGGTTGGACAGTGACGGCACCAGCACCACCACCGAATGGCTCTGCGCCGAGGCCAGTGCGCGGGCGGCGGGGTTGACTACATAATTGAGTTCAAGCGCAGCTTTCTGCACTTTTTCCACCAGTTCGGTGGCCACCGTGCTTACCCCGCGCAAGGCGCGCGAGGCAGTGATCGGGCTGACGCCGGCCAGGCGGGCTACTTCGTTGAGGGTCGGACGGCCGGTGGTGCGGGTATTTTTATCGTTCTTGGGGGAGGTCATCGGGCGGCTTGCCAAACAAAAATCAAGGCACTAAGGTAGCGCTGTCCTGATGCAGCTGCAAATGCGTGAGCGCGGTCCTGCCTGATCTGTGCTCTTTGGCGTCGGGAACAAACCTGCTGCAACCCAAAAAAACGACAAGAAGGCGTCGGCAACTTCTGCCTGTGCACTAGAGTCATAGCTAGCAAAGGTAGCGCTGTCTGCGCGCTGAGGTGTTATATGAGTCATCCCATCACCGCCCTGGTCATCATGGGCGTTGCCGGTTGCGGCAAGACGTGCGTCAGCCAGGCCCTGTGCCATTTGAGCGGCGCCACTGCCATTGAAGGCGATACTTTCCATCCGGCCGCGAACATCGAAAAGATGAGCGCGGGGATCCCCCTGAACGACGAAGACCGCGCCGGCTGGCTCGACAGCCTGTGCGATGAACTGCGTCGCGTCGATGCCCAAGGCCAGCGCCCGGTGTTGACCTGCTCGGCCCTTAAACACAGTTACCGCGAACGTCTGCGCAGTGCCTTGCCGGGCCTGGGTTTCGTGTTTCTTGAATTGACTCCGGAAGTCGCCGCCGAGCGTGTATCGCACCGCCCGGGCCACTTCATGCCGGCGACATTGATAGAAAGCCAGTTCGCCACCCTCGAATCGCCCAAGGGCGAGCCGCTGACTCTGCCGCTCAATGCCTCGATTCACAGCGTCGAAGAGCTGGCCCTGCAGGCTCACGTCTGGTGGCAGGCCAACGGCCTGAAACAGGCGATATGAGCATGTTGAAAAAGACAGCGCTGTCCTCCCGACTTCTGTTCAACCCGCTTTAATAACAACAACAATCCAGGAGACACCCCCCATGTTTGGCATGTCCCACGAGACGTTCCTGCTGCTCGATGCGGTGGTCACGGTAATCGGCCTGATTATCCTGATCACCAAATTCAAGATTCACCCTTTTATCGCCCTGACCATCGCCGCCGCCTTCCTCGGCCTGACTTCCGGCATGCCGATCAACACCATCATCAAGGCGTTCCAGGACGGCTTCGGTGGCGTGCTCGGTTTCGTCGGCATCATCCTCGCCCTGGGCACCATGCTCGGCAAAATGATGGCCGAATCCGGCGGCGCCGATCAGATCGCCCAGACCCTGATTCGCGCCTTCGGCAAGGACAAGGTGCAGTGGGCGATGATGTTCGCTGCGTTCCTGGTGGGTATCCCGCTGTTCTTCGAAATCGGCTTCGTGCTGCTGATTCCACTGGTGTTCATCGTTGCGCGTCGCACTGGCGTATCGATCATCAAGATCGGTATCCCGCTGCTCGCCGGCCTCTCTGCGGTGCACGGTCTGGTACCGCCGCACCCAGGCCCGCTGCTGGCCATCGGCGTGTTCGGCGCTGACATCGGCAAGACCATTCTTTACGGTCTGATCGTCGCGCTGCCGACCGCCATCATTGCCGGTCCGATCTTCGGTACCTTCATCGCCAAGCACATTCCTGGCCACCCGAATCAGGAGCTGGTCGATCAACTGGCCCGCGAAAACGATTCGGCCAACCTGCCGAGCTTCAGCATCACTCTGGTCACCGTGCTGTTGCCGGTGTTCCTGATGCTGCTGAAAACCTTCGCTGACGTAGCGCTGCCGGACGGCAACTTCTTCCGCATCTGGATGGACATGATCGGCCACCCGATCTCCGCATTGCTGCTGGCGTTGCTGCTGTCGCTGTACACCTTTGGCTACAAGCAGGGCATCGGTTCCAACCAGATGCTCAAGTGGCTCGACGCGAGCCTGGCGCCAACCGCCGCGATCATTCTGATCATTGGTGCGGGCGGTGGCTTCAAGCAGATGCTGGTGACCAGTGGCGTGGGTGACGTGATCGGCCACATGGCGGTCAGCGCGCAGATCTCGCCGATCTTGCTGGCCTGGCTGGTGGCGGCGGTGATCCGTATCGCAACCGGTTCGGCGACCGTGGCGACCATCACTGGCGCCGGCATTGTGGTGCCGGTTGTCGGCATGATTCCGGGCGTCAACCGTGAGCTGCTGGTGCTGGCAACCGGCGCCGGTTCGCTGATTCTGTCCCACGTCAACGACGCTGGTTTCTGGCTGGTCAAGCAGTACTTCAACATGACCGTGGCCGAAACCTTCAAGACCTGGACCGCGATGGAAACCATTCTGTCGGTAGTGGGCCTGGGCTTTATCCTGCTGTTGTCGCTGTTCGTTTAAGCGGCAGTTTGCAGGCACAAAAAAACCGCAGTGATGCGGTTTTTTTGTGGGTGGATTTCGTGGTTCACCCAAAACCAATGTGGGAGCGAGCCTGCTCGCGAAGGGGCCAGGTCAGCCAGCCAATATGCTGACTGACCCACCGCTTTCGCGAGCAGGCTCGCTCCCACAGGGGGCAGGTGTCAGGCAGGAGATTTCGGATTGAAGCCATCCGCGCGGAACATCCCGCGAATCCCGCGCACGGCCTGACGAATGCGGTCCTGATTTTCGATCAGGGCGAAGCGCACGTGATCATCGCCGTACTCACCAAAGCCAACACCCGGCGAGACGCAGACCTTGGCCTCGGCCAGCAGTTTCTTGGCGAACTCCAGCGAACCCAGATGCGCATACGCCTCGGGAATCTTCGCCCAGACATACATCGACGCTTTCGGATTCTCGACCATCCAGCCCAGCTCATGCAGGCCCTTGACCAGCACGTTGCGCCGCTGACGATACTGCTCGGCGATGTCGCGCACGCACTGTTGATCGCCTTCCAGCGCGGCAATCGCCGCCACTTGCAGCGGGGTGAAGGTGCCGTAGTCGTGGTAGCTCTTGATCCGCGCCAGGGCGCTGACCAGTTCTGGGTTGCCGACCATGAAACCGATGCGCCAGCCGGCCATGTTGTAGCTCTTGGACAGGGTGAAAAACTCCACCGCAATGTCCTTGGCCCCTGGCACCTGCATGATCGACGGGGCTTTCCAGCCGTCGTAGACGATGTCGGCGTAAGCCAGATCGTGGATGACCAAAACGTCGTACTGCTTGGCGAGGGCGATCACCCGTTCGAAGAAATCCAGCTCCACGCACTGCGCGGTCGGATTGGACGGGAAACCGAGGATCATCATTTTCGGCTTGGGGATCGAGCCGCGAATGGCACGTTCCAGTTCATCGAAGAAGTCCACCCCCGGCACCAGCGGCACCGAACGCACCTGAGCGCCGGCAATCACTGCGCCGTAAATGTGGATCGGATAGCTCGGGTTCGGCACCAGCACGGTGTCGCCCTGGTCCAGGGTCGCCAGCATCAAATGCGCCAGGCCTTCCTTGGAACCGATGGTGACAATGGCTTCGCTTTCCGGGTCGATATCGACTTCGTAGCGCTGCTTGTACCAGTTGGAAATCGCCCGGCGCAGGCGCGGAATGCCCTTGGACGTCGAGTAACCGTGGGTGTCTTCACGCTGGGCGACCTGCACGAGTTTTTCGACAATGTGCGGCGGCGTGGCGCCGTCGGGATTACCCATGCTCAGGTCGATGATGTCTTCACCACGGCGGCGAGCGGCCATCTTCAGCTCGGCGGTGATGTTGAACACGTAAGGGGGGAGTCGATCTATGCGCGCAAAGCGGCGCGGCGAACCTTGTTCGGCCATTGTTGCCTCGGATAACGTAAGCGCCCGGAACCGTCCGAGCGACGCTGGTCACTGCGGTGACCTGTGGCGGAAGATAAGTGCAGTGATGGCATACTGTCCAGCGCGGTTGTAAACATTTTTTTCAAGGAAAATCGGTCAATGGAATTCACCAGCGGCTTCTTGCTGAGCCTTTCGCTGTGCCTGGATATCGGCGTAGCCAACATCGCGATGATCACCCTGGCCATGCAGCGCGGCTACTTTCAGGGCTTCGCCCTGGGCCTGGGCACCTGCGTCGGCGACCTGATTTACGCGGTGCTGGCCTTGGCCGGCATGACTGTTTTGCTGCAGTACGAAACCGTGCGCTGGGTGCTGTGGATTGGCGGTTCGGCGCTGCTGATCTACTTCGCGGCGAAGATGATTTATTCGGCGATCCACCACGAAGCGCTGCTGGCGGAAACCGCGGAAGTGGGGCAGAACTCCCATCGCAAGGAATTCGTTCGCGGCATCTTTCTCGCGATGTCGTCGCCGAGTGCGATTCTCTGGTTTGCTGCGGTCGGCGGCACGTTGATCGCTCGATCCGGTGGCGGTGGTCCGTTGAGTTCGGCGCTGTTTTTGGGCGGCTTTCTCTGCGCCGGGCTGCTGTGGTCGGCCGGTCTGTGCTTCGCGGCAAGCCACGGCGGCAAACTGCTGGGCGACAAGCTGCTGCGCTACTCCTATCTGGCATCGGCGGCGATCTTCTGCTATTTCGCGGTCTACGTGATCGTTTCCGGGTACAACGAGTTTGTCGGCTCGGGCGCCGTCGAGCAGTTGCATGCGCTGTAAACGTGCGAAACGGATCGGGCTTTCTATACTCCCAGCCGAACCCACTTTTGCGTTCTGAGGAGTCGCGTCATGGATGAACAACCACGCGTCGAATTGGCTGGGCCGCGCTTCGAACACGGGCAATTTCTGTTGATTGCCGGTTTCGGCGGGCGATTCACTCAGGAGACCACCGACAACATTCCCGCGTTGTGGGAAAAACTGATCCCGCACTTGGGAAAAATCCCCGCGCAAGTCAATGAAGTGACCTACGGCGTTTGCTGCAACGCGGACGGCGAGGGCGGTTTCGAATACATCGCCGGGGTGCAGATCGACAAGCTCGACGACCTGCCGGAAAAGTACCGCTGGGTTGAAATACAGCCGCAGAAATATGCGGTGTTCGAGCACAAGGGGTCACTGGCGCAACTCCCCGACACCTTTCAGTAAATCTGGAACACCTGGCTGCCGCAGTCCGCTTACGAAGCGGCGGATGCCCCGGAATTCGAGCGCTATAGCGAAGATTTCAATCCGAAGCTCAATACCGGCACCCTGGAAATCTGGCTGCCGATCAAGGCTTGAGCGGTGTAACAATCGAGGCGGAGCATGTCCGCCCCGGTGGTTCTGCTTTATGCTGGCGGGCCTTGTTTCCACAGATTTTTGAGCTGCCATGAACACCGTGATCCGCAACGTCAGCGCCGCCGACCTCGACCGCTGCTACGCCATCGAAACCGACGCCTATGAAGGCGACGAAGCTGCTACCCGCGAAAAGATCGCCACGCGCATCGCCACCTGGCCGGACGGCTTCATCGTCGCCGAGGTGGACGGTGTGGTCGCCGGTTTCATCAATTCCGGCGCGGCGTTCGACGTGCAGATGTCCGACGAGGCCTTCAAGGAGCTGATCGGCCACGACCCGAAAGGGCCGAACGTGGTGATCATGTCGGTGGTGGTGCACCCGGATTACCAAGGGCAGGGCCTGGCCAAGCGCCTGCTCGGCAAATTCATCGAGCGCATGCGTGCGATGGACAAAGCGACAATTCATCTGATGTGCAAAGAGCAACACATTGCGTTGTACGCCGGGTTTGGCTTTGCTTACATCAAACCGTCGGAGTCCGGCCACGGCGGCATGGCGTGGCACGAGATGATCCTGACCCTCTGAAGCCAACACCTATCGAAACTGCCTGATCGTTCCCACGCTCCGCGTGGTAATGCAGCCGGGGACGCTCCGCGTCCCAAAACCGTGACGCAGAACGTCACAAAGAGGCGTTCCCACGCGGAGCGTGGGAACGATCAGGGGATACTCAGAAGAACAGCCCCATCCGCCGCTCGTAACCGATCCGGCCCTTGTACGCCTCGCCGCTGTCGACATAGCCATGCTTGGCGTACAGCGCAATCGCCGCCTCGTTATCAGCGTCCACCGACAATTCCAGTCCTTTGATTTCCGGCCATGCTTCACGGGCGACAGCGGGCAGCGCTTGCAGGCAGGCCTTGCCATAACCCATGCCCTGTGCACGGCGATCGACCTGCAAGGCATGCAACGTGGCGCTGTGTTCGTCGGCCCAGTCGGGCAACACCGGCGGGCGCTTGAGCAGCAGAAACGCTACCGGTACGTCGTCCGCCAGCAGGGCAAAACCCTTTACGCCGGGGCCGGGTTTCGACAGCAGGGTGTGCAAGGCACCGTGGATGTCGCCGGAGAATTTGATCTGCTCGGGGTGGATTTCAATCGCCGCGACTTGCTCGCGCTGCAAAGGGCTGAGGCTGTCGTAAGGCACGAGTTGGGCTGACACGGGAATTTCCTTTTTCCTACAAAGAGTGAGCCTCGGATTCTAGCGAGATTGTCGTCGGCGAAATTTTTTTGTTTGCCCTGTCGATCCGCGCATTGGGCAAACGACTAAGGGTGTCTTCACAACAAAAACCACGGAGAACACCATGAGCGCACAAAGCGAGATCCAGACTCTGATCAACACCTATCGCGAAGCGGTAATGGCCAAGGACGTCGAGAAAGTCATGGCCCTGTACGCCGACGACATCGTCTCGTTCGATGCGATCAAGGCCCTGCAATTCAAAGGCAAAGCGGCCTACCGCGCGCACTGGGTCGAGTGCATGGAAATGTGCCCCGGCCCGCACATCTTCGAGTTCCACGAAATCGCCATCGAAAGTGCCGACAACATCGCTTTCGCCCATTGGGTGGCCAACTGCGGCGGCACCAATGACAAAGGCGAAACCCAGAGTTGCTGGATGCGTGTCACCGCCTGTTACCGGCAAATCGGCGGGGCGTGGAAGATTGCCCACGAGCACTGGTCGGCACCGTTCGATCCGATGAGCGGCGCGACGCTGTTCGATGTGCAGCCCTGATCTTCAGCCATAGTTGATCCGTTCGAATCAGGAGATCGCCATGAAATATCTATGCCTGGTCTACAGCGATGAACGCCTGCTGCACACCTCGCCCGACAGCCCGGAGGACGCCGAATGCTGGGCCTACGCCGAGTCGATTCAGGGCAGCGGGCGGATGATCGCCGCCGAAGCGCTGGAGTCGGTAGAGACCGCAACTACGGTACGGATGCGCAACGGCAAGTTGTCGATCACCGATGGGCCTTTCGCTGAAACCAAGGAGCAACTGGCCGGTTTCTACCTGATCGATGCCAAGGATCTCAACGAAGCCATCCAGGTCGCCGGCAATATTCCGGCAGCGCGGGTGGGCAGCGTTGAAGTGCGCCCGGTGCGGCAGTTGAATGTCTGACGTCAGGGCGCGGGTCGAGCAGGTCTACCGCGAGGATTCGCGGCGGATTCTGGCCACGCTGATCCGCCTGCTCGGTGATTTCGACCTCGCCGAAGAAGCCTTGCACGAGGCGTTCTTCGTCGCGGTCGAGCGCTGGCAGCGCGACGGCGTGCCGGACAACCCGCGCACCTGGCTGGTCTCGACCGGACGTTTCAAAGCGATCGATGTGCTGCGCCGGCGCGCGCGGTTCAAGGCGTCGCAACCGTTGCTGCTGGCACAACTCGATGAGCTGGAACAGGCTGACTGGAGTGGCGAAGACGTGGAAGACGATCGCTTGCGGCTGATCTTCACCTGCTGCCACCCGGCACTGGCGGCGGATGCGCAGGTGCCGCTGACCTTGCGCGAAGTCTGCGACCTCACCACCGAGGAAATCGCCCGTGCTTTTCTCTCGGCGCCGGCGGCGATTGCCCAGCGTATCGTCCGCGCCAAAGCCAAGATCCGCGACGCGAAAATCCCTTATCAAGTACCCACGCTGAACGAATTGCCCGAGCGCCTCGACAGCGTGTTGCGGGTGATTTATCTGGTGTTCAACGAGGGTTATTCGGCATCGGTCGGCACTGAGCTGACCCGCGAGGACCTGACGCGCGAAGCGATTCGCCTCGGGCGCTTGTTGATGGAGTTGCTGCCTGAGCCGGAAGTCATGGGTCTGCTGGCGCTGATGCTGCTGCACGAATCACGTCGACCGGCGCGCACTTCGCCGAGCGGTGAACTGGTATTGCTCGACGATCAGGATCGCTCGCTGTGGAATGCCGGGTTGATGGCTGAAGGCTGCGCGCTGGTCGAGCGCGCCCTGAGTACACAACGTTTCGGGCCATATTGTCTGCAAGCGGCGATTGCAGCGGTGCATGCGGAAGCGCCGTCGGCGGCGGAAACGGACTGGCAGCAGATTGTCGGTCTGTACGACGTGTTGCTGCGCGCGGTGCCGTCGCCGGTGATCGAGCTGAACCGCGCGGTGGCGGTGGCCAAGAGGGATGGGGCGTTGGCCGGGTTGTTGGTGATCGAAGGGATTCTGGCGCGGGGCGAGTTGCCGGATTACCACTTGGCGCATTCGGCTCGGGCGGAGTTTTGCCGGCAGTTGGGCCGAGTGGAGGAGGCGCGGGCAGCGTATCAGCGGGCGCTGGAGCTGACGCGGCAGGAGCCGGAGCGGCGGTTTATCGAGGGGCGACTGAGGGACCTGGGTTGATCTGGAAGCTGCGTCGGTGCGGCTGGCCCTTTCGCGAGCAGGCTCGCTCCCACAGGTGAGCGCATTTCAAGTGTGGGAGCGAGCCTGCTCGCGAATGGCAGCACCGCTTATTCGAGCATCTTGCTAAGCAACCAACTCCCCGCCGGCCCCGGCGGATACAAGCGCGACCACAAGGCGTCGACAAACACCGGTTTCGGCCAGCCGCGCACGTCGAGCTCTATCAGCAAATCATTGGCATAACGCTGCACCAGCCACCGTGGCAACGGTGCCCAGCCAAAACCCTTTTCAGCCATTTCCAGCAGCATCAGATAACTCGGCGCCGACCACACCCGGCCTTTGCCACGGCTGTCATACGGATTGACGATGGTCGCCAGACGCAACTCGCGATGTTGCTCGAGGATCTGCTGATCGACATGCTCCAGTTTCGCCAATGGATGCTCACGGCTGACGAACAGGGCAATCTCCGTGCGCTCGGCCACGGTCGAGGTGACCAGATCCGGCGGGTAGTTGTCTTGCATTTCCGCGAAGGCCAAATGCGCCCGGCCGCGCTGGACCAGTTCGATCAGGTCTTCGCATTCGGCAATCAGGCATTCCAGCTCAAGCTCCGGATAACGCTGCTCGAAATCCACCAGCGCCGCCTCGAAACGATAGGACTGATAAGTGTCGGAAATCGCCACGGTCAGTTTCGGTTCCACACCTTGGGCCAATTGCCGCGCGCTCATCTCCAAGCGACTGGTGGCGGCCAGAATCGCCTCGGCTTTCTGCAGCATCACGTGGCCGGCGGGGGTGAGCGTGGGCTTGCGGCTGCTGCGGTCGAACAGCTGCAGATCCAGATCGATCTCCAGGCTTGCCACTGCCGCGCTGATGGTCGACTGACTGCGCCCCAACTTGCGCGCCGCCGCTGAGAACGAGCCCTGCGTCGCTGCCTGGACAAATGCCAACAGCACTTCCTGCGAAGCCATGAACTATCGCCTTGGTCGATGGTTATTGGTTATGAAGTATCGGTATTCAGTTGGATCATGGCAACCATCGTCAAACAAGGAGTCAGGCCATGACCGCCCACAAGTCGCTCACCGAACGTGTTTTCCAGGCTGTTGGTTTCGAGTTTCTTGCCATCCTCATCTGCACACCGCTGCTCGCTTGGATCATGCAAAAACCGCTGCTCGACATGGGCGCGGTCACCGTGCTGATTGCGATATTGGCACTGGCGTGGAACGTGGTGTTCAACCGTTTTTTCGACCGTGCTCTGGCGCGGATGAATCTGCCGCACAACGCCTGGGTCCGTGTAGTGCATGCGCTGTTGTTCGAAGGTGGACTGATCGTGATGGGCGTGCCGCTGATAGCCTGGTGGCTGTCGGTCAGCCTGTGGCAGGCGTTGTTGCTCGACATTGGCGTGCTGCTGTTCTTCCTGCCGTACACCTACGTCTACCACTGGGGTTATGACGTCCTGCGCGAGCGCTTCATGACCCGCCGCGCATGTGAAAGCTGAGGTAAACCTGTGGTGAGGGGATAAATTCCCTCACCACAAAGGTGAGTCATCGGGCACAAAGTCAGAGAAACATGCCGCCAGACGCCTCGACCCGCTGACCATTGATCCACTGTCCACCCTCTGACAGCAGCAGCGCCAGTGCACCGCCAATATCATCTGGTTGGCCGACGCGACCCAGCGCAGTGTTGCTGGCAACCATCGCGTTGACCGCGCTGTTATCGCGCACCGTGCCACCGCCGAAGTCGGTTTCAATCGCACCCGGCGCCAGAACGTTCACGCCAATCTGCCGCGCACCCAACTCTTTCGCCTGATAACGCGTCAGCACTTCCATCGCACCTTTCATTGCCGCATAAGCGCCGTAACCGGGCAGGCTGAAGCGGGTCAGGCCGCTGGAGATATTGACGATGCGCCCACCGTCATTGATCAGCGGCAGCAGTTGCTGAGTCAGGAAGAACGGTCCTTTCAACTGCACGTTCATCAGCAGATCGAACTGCTCAGGGGTGGTCTCGCTGAACAGCGCATGCACGCCGACCCCGGCGTTGTTGATAAGGAAGTCAAAGCGCTGGCGCTGAAAAGTCTGTTCCAGTGCTTGTTCAACCTGCTCGGCAAACGCGGCGAAGTTTTCGCTGCGGCCGACGTCCAGTTGCAGCATCGCCGCGTTCGCGCCGCGTGCCTGTAATTCGCTGACCAGAGTTTGCGCCTCGTCGGCGCGGCTGTTGTAGGTGCCGATGATGTCGATGCCTTGCGCGGCGAGGTGCAGGGCGGCGCTGCGGCCCAGGCCACGACTGGCGCCGGTGATCAGTGCGATTTTGCGATTCATGCGGACTTCCTCGATTGCGTTGAGTGGGGATGGAAGAAGTTTATTTATCCGCCCTGAGGTGATAAACACGGCAAAAGCGGAATCACTGATCGGCTCAGCCGAACAATCACCGGGGCTTGTCATGAACAAACTGGAACTGCTGCGCACCTTCGTTCGGGTCAGCGAACTGTCGAGTTTCACTCTCGCCGGTGAAAGCCTCGGCCTGCCGCGCTCCACGGTGTCCGAACAGGTGCAGGCGCTCGAAGCCTTGCTCGGCACGCGGCTGTTGCAGCGCACCACGCGCAAGGTGCAGGCCACTCAGGATGGACTGGTGCTGTATGAGCGCAGCAAAGACTTGCTTTCGCACATGGATGAGATCGAAGGGCTGTTTCGTCAGGACGAGGCTTCGCTGACCGGACGCATCCGCGTCGATATGCCGAACATCCTCGCGCGACGGCTGATCCTGCCGCGCCTGCCGGAATTCATGGATCGCCACCCGAATCTGCAGATGGAAATCAGCAGCACCGACCGCCGTGTCGATCTGCTGAGCGAGGGTTTTGACTGCGTGTTACGCATCGGCGCGCAGCCGGATCAGTCGGTGGTCGCCCGGCATCTCGGCGACTTCCCGATGGTCAATTGCGCCAGCCCGGCTTACCTGCAACGTTACGGCGTGCCGCAAACGATCGAGGATCTGGCGCAGCATCGACTGGTGCATTACGTCGGCGTACTGGGCTCGCGTTCGGAAGGGTTTGTCTATGAGGAGGGTGGCGAAGTGCGGCGCGTGGCGATGGCCGGCAGTGTCACGGTCAACAGCACCGACGCCTATGAAGCGGCGTGCCTTGGCGGCTTCGGCCTGACGCAGGTCCCGCGCACCGGCATGCAGCCGCATCTGGAAAATGGCGAACTGGTGACCGTACTGCCGCAACACACCGCACCGCCGATGGCGATTTCCTTGCTGTACGCACGGCAACGGCATTTGCCGCTGCGGGTGCGGGTGTTTATGGATTGGCTCGGCGATGTCGTTCGTTCGACGCTCTGACTTCTCACCTTGGCCCGAACTGTGGGAGCGAGCCTGCTCGCGAAAGCGCCATGTCATTCAACATTGATTTATCTGACACACCGACTTCGCGAGCAGGCTCGCTCCCACATTTGCCCTACGGTGGCATTGCGTTTTGCGCTCAATAATCCCCACGCTTGCGAAACGCCCAGCGCCCGGCAATCACGGTGAACGTCGCCACCAACGCGACCAGCACCCAAAACCCGTGCGGGTCCTGGGACAGCGGCACACCGCCGACATTCATGCCGAAAAAACCGGCAATGATGTTGATCGGCAAGGCCAGCACCGTCACCACCGTCAGGGTGAACAGCGTGCGGTTGCTTTGTTCGTTGAGGTTGGTGGCGATTTCTTCCTGCAACAGTTTGATGCGTTCGCCGAGGGCGGTGAGGTCGTTGATGATCAGCGCAAACTCCTCGGTGGATTTGCGCAACTCCTTGACGTCCTCCTTCTGCAACCATGGCGGCGGGCGGTTGAGCAGGCGCAGCAACGACCCCGGCTCCAACGCCAGCAGCCGTTGCAGTCGCACCAGCACGCGACGGTTGGCGCCAAGTTCGGCGCGGTTGGTCGACAGGCGTGAAGACAGCAATTCGTCTTCGACCTGATCGACACTCAGGCTGGTCTTGCGCACGATCTGCGTCAGCACCTCACCTTGATCGCGCAGCAGATGCACGAGCAATTCCGAGGGCGAGCGAAAGCACTCGCCGGCCTTTACCGACGAGCGCAATTTATCTACCGAATGCAGCGGTTGCAGGCGCGCGCTGACGATCAGTTTGCTGCGCACGCAGACCCACAGCGTCGACACGTCGGAGGAGACCATGCTGCTGAGGTTGAACACCACATCGTTGACCACCGCCAGCAGCGCCGAATCGACATGCTCGATGCGTGTCGAACGCGAACCTTCGTGCAACGCCTCGAAAAATTCCTCGGGCAATTGCAGATGACTTTTCATCCAGCGCTCGCACGCGGCGTGGGCCAGGTTCAGGTGCAGCCAGAGAAATTCATCGCTCTCACCGTCATCCTGCAAACAGCGCAACGCCGTCGCCGAATCGATCTCGCGCCCGCGCTCCCCGGGCAGAAAACGAAAGCCGTAGAGCAAGCCAAACAGGTCCGGGTCGCGATGGCTGATATCGAGGCTGTGGTTCATGGCGGCTCGCTGCGAGGAGGGTGTCTGGGGCAGGATTTTCAGGTCCACCGGAGCGGCATCATCGCAAGCTCACATGACCGTTTTGTGACAGCAAAGTGACTGCAAATCAAAGCGTTACCGGCTGTCGGAAGTTTCTCAAGGAAGGCTCTGGCATGCCGATCACAGGTGAGTTAGGTTGCGCGCCATTGGCCTTGGTCATGGTACGTCGACAGGGAAGTCCGGCCATTTTTCACGTCCGTTCGGGCGTGCCTCATCCCTGCTTCGAGTACCTTGCAATGCTGCAAAAATCCCTGAGAGCGCAAATTCTCGCCCTGTTGAGCGGCAGTCTGCTGGCGATGCTGTTGATCGCTCTGGCCTGCTTTCATTTCCTCTCCAACGGCGTGCAAAGCTACAGCCAGTTGATCGCCGGCCCGCTGCACACTTCGCAACTGATCGATGAAGCCAACCTGCAATTCAAGGTGCAGGTGCAAGAGTGGAAAAACGTTCTGCTGCGCGGCAAGCAACCAGCGGATCTGGCGAAATACTGGAGCCAGTTCGAAGAGCGTCAGCGCGACGTGCAGAACATTCTCGGCGAACTCGCCAGCCAAAAAGGCATCGAGGCCAATCTCAAATCCCGCATCGAACGCTTGCGCGACGAGCATCGCCAGTTGGGTACTGCCTACCAGAAAGGCCGCGATGCCTACGTGGCTGCCGGTGGTGATCCGAGCGCTGGCGACGCAGCTGTCAAAGGCGTCGACCGCGCCACCAGCGAGCAGATGAGTGCATTGGTTGCCGAACTGCGCGAGCAGGGCACCGCGCAATCGGCGTTGATCAGTGCCAGCGCTGAGCGCACCGTGTGGCTGGGGCTGTTGGTGATGCTCGCGTCAGGCTTGTTGATCGGTCTGCTGAGCCTGTGGCTGGTCAGCCGCAACCTGATCGAACCGATCCGCAACCTCATCGATTACGTCACCCGCTTGAGCCGTGGCCAGTTGGCTGAACGTGTTGTCAGCGAGCGTCGCGATGAGCTGGGCAACCTCGCCGCCGCAGCGAACACTCTGCGCGATTTTCTGGCGGACACCTTCACTCGCTTGCAACGCAGCGCCGGTGATCTGGACAGCGCCAGCGGCGAGTTGAACGCCATTGCCACGACCATGGCCGGCGGCACCAGCGAGCAATTCAACCGCACGGATCAAGTGGCCACGGCGATGAATGAAATGTCCGCCACGGCGCAGGAAGTCGCCCGTCACGCCGCCGATGCCGCGCGTGCTGCGGACGATGCCGATCAGTCGGCGCAGCAGGGTGAAAAGGTCATGCAGACCACCATCCATTCCATCACGCAGATGCGCGGCGAAATCGCCAACACCGCCACGGTGATCCGTCGACTGGAAGCCGACAGCGGTCGTATCGGCAAGGTGCTGGAAGTGATTCGTGGCATTGCCGAACAGACCAACCTGCTGGCGCTCAACGCGGCCATCGAAGCGGCGCGGGCGGGTGAGGCCGGGCGCGGTTTTGCCGTCGTCGCCGATGAGGTGCGCAACCTCGCTCAGCGCACGGCGGAGTCGATCATCGAGATCAACCAGATCATTCAGAACGTGCAGACCGGCGCTGTCGATGCCGCGCAGGCTATCGAGAGCGGCCAGGCGCGCAGTGATGAAAGTGTCGAGCAAGTCACCCAGGCCGGCGCGATGCTGGAGCGCATCACCTTGGCGGTGGAGGCGATTCGCGACATGAACCGTCAGATCGCCACAGCGGCAGAAGAGCAGACTTCAGTGGCCGAGGATATCTCGCGCAACCTGACTGAAATCACCGCGATTGCCAGCACCAACCTGGACAACGTGCAGCGCACCGAAAGTGCCAGTCAGAATTTGCATGGGTTGTCGGGGCAGTTGAATGAGGTGACGGCGCGGCTCAGTGCCTGATTTTGGCTGGCGGTTTGTCAGCCCCTCACCCTAACCCTCTCCCAGAGGGGAGAGGGGACTGACCGTGTTGATTGTTCGAGATTCGCCGACCTGAAATGCCGAGGCGTACTCAGGCTGGTAGTCGTTTGTGATGGCTTTTTAATTTTGAGGCGAACTCAGGCTCCGAAATTTCCCCGATCTGCTCCCTTTCCCCCTCGCCCCCTTGGGGGAGAGGGCTGGGGTGAGGGGGATCGATTTCACAGACCACACAAAGTTTGCGCCTCAATCCGCAACCACAAAAAAGCCGCACGATCGTTAAATCGTGCGGCTCTTTAACAGCGGTCTATCAAGTGTCTTGCTTGTCGCTCAGCACTTTACCGGTGGTGGCATCAAAGTCCACGTCGAACTCTTTGCCGTCAGCAGTTTTAAGTTCAACTTCATACTCATAACCATTGAAGTGGTTATCCAGGTCGGTGTCGGTAATCGTTGCGCCCGGGTGCAGTTTCAGTGCTTCGGCGTTCATCGATTCCAGCGACTTGATCTTGCCGTCCTTGACCAGTTGCGGGATCTGGTCGATGCGAACATCAGCCTGAGCCAGGCCAGCGGTGAGGGTCAGGGCAGCGGCGGTAAACAGGGCAGTCAAAGTTTTCATCGGTTCATTCCTTGGCAGTGCGTTGAAGTGGTTGATCTGTGTAAGTGGGTTCAGATTAACCAGCGCAACTTAATTCACCCTTAAATCTCTGCTCCGCGATAAAACTGCTCTTTCCGGGAGCGAGCCTGATCGTGAAGCAGGCGACTCGATAACAAGTCAGAAACCGTTCTTCTTCAAAACATCGTCAATGCTGCCAGCCGCCGGACGCTTATAAAACTTCAACAGTTCACTGGCGCGGTTGGTAAAGATGCCGTCGACACCCGCCGCCATGACTTTCTCGTAGTCCACCGCCTCGTCGACCGTATAAACGTGCACCAGCATGCCCTGATCGTGGGTGTACTGATTCATCCACGGTTGCACCAGGTCGGAATAGCTCTGATCACCACCATGAGTCAGCTTCGCCGAAGGGCCGGTGCCGATCGCGCCCTGGGCCTTGGCGTAATCGACCCATTGCTTGAATTCCGCTTCGGATTTTGGCTCCTGCTTGCCGTAGAAAACGTTTTTGTCTTTCTCGCCGGACGCGGCAAACGTCACGGCGGATTTCGGCTCGATGCTGCCTTCGCCGACCCACAACAGCAGGATCTTCGGCACTTGCGGCATTTCCTTTTCCAGCAATTGCAGGCTGTTCTTATCGAAGGTCTGCAGGATCACCTTGCCTTTGCCCTGACCGACGCCCAACGCACTTTTCGCCAGTTTCGAGCCGGCCGGACTGAGCCAGCCGCGATCCTGCAGTTTTTCCTTCAGGTCATGTTCGATGCCGGGAAACAGCTGCGGCTCTTTGGTTTCGATGTACAGGCCCGGCTTGTGCTGCGGGTTGGCGCGGGCGATGTCGATGATTTCATCGAGGGTAAGAATTTTCAGCCCGGCGTAGGACGGGCGTGCGCGGTCAGGGTATTTGGTGTTGAACCAGCTGCCGGCATCGAGGGTTTTCAGTTCGGCCATGGTGAACGCGGTGGCCGGGCTGTCCTTGCGCTCGGGGAATTTGCTGGCGACGTCGGTGGTGCGTTGCAGGTTGTCGTCGTGCAGGGCGAAGAGCACGCCGTCCTTGCTGCGCTGCAAATCCATTTCCAGATAATCGGCGCCGAGGTCACGGGCCAGTTTGTAGGCCGCAGCGGTGGATTCCGGGGCATCGTACGACGCGCCACGGTGGGCAATCACCGCCGGATGCGGAATGCCATGGGCGGCAGCGATTGCCTTGGGCTCGGGGTGGCTGGCGGCATGCGCCTGACCGAGGCCGAACAACAGACTCAGCACCAGAGCGCTTCGGGTAAAAGTGGCAGGCATGGTCGAGTTCCTTTCGCAGGTTTTTTTCGAGACGTACCTTTTAACAATTGACGCGCCGCAGGGCTATCGCCAGACCGACATAAAGCGAGCAAAACGGAAATTTCCTGCACTTTTGTGGCGCTGTTTGCAGTACGCTTGCCCACGGCATATGCCCCGGCAGAGGGCGCGCCGCTACATTGCCCTGCGTGTAAACCATCATCATCTTTCGTGAGGTTTACCATGCGCATCACCTCCCAACTCATCTGCCAGGCCGCCGACGACCTCAAAGGCTTCGTTGGCCTCAACCGCAAGACCGGCCAATACATCGTGCGCTTCAGCGAAGATTCGTTCGGCATGGACGTGGCCGACGACGGCATCATCCCGGCCAGTGAATTCGTCTGGGCGAGGGCGTCGGAAACCACCATGACGCTCAAGCGCGAGTTGATTCAGTTGCTGCTCGATCAACACATCGACGACCGCATCAACATCACCGAACCCTTACGGGTTTACATGAGCAAGGTTGAAGTGCCGGAGATTGTTGCGGTGCGGAGTCTGGTGCGCGGTTGAGGTTTTGCTGTGTGGTTGCGGGCCTCTTCGCGAGCAGGCTCGCTCCCACAGGGATTTCGTGAACGCACAGATCCAATGTGGGAGCGAGCCTGCTCGCGAAGGCGGCCTTAGTTCTGGCACACGTGAGCGTGCAACTCGCTGGTCAGGCTTTCGATGCGCTCGGTGAGGGTTTTCGTCATTTCGGTGAGGCGGGTGTTTTGTTCCAGCAATGCCAGCAATTGCGCGGAATTCTTCGCCGCCTCTGCCTGACGTTCGGTATTGGCCAATGCCAGAGCTTCGCGGTGCTGCGCATCGGCGTCGGCCTGCGCTTTGTCGCGCGCGGCCTGACGGGTTTGTGCAAGCAGGATCAATGGCGCGGCGTAGGCCGCCTGCAGGCTGAAGGCCAGGTTCAGCAGGATGAACGGGTAAACGTCGAATTGAGTCACGCCCCATACGTTGAGGCCGATCCATACCGCAACGATCAAGGTTTGCGCTCCAAGGAACAGCGGCGTGCCGAAGAACCGCGCAAAGGCTTCGGCGCGCAGGGCGAAGGCATCGTTGCCGAAGGTCGTATTCAGGTGGGCGTGGGGGCGGTGGAAGCGCAGGTGATCGATCGGGGCGTTGGATACTTCGGGTTTTTCGTTATTCATGGGGCACTCGGCGGGGCTTGGGACGTGTCGTCACTATAGCTCTGCGTTGTGGCGGCCGACCTTCGCGGGCTGCCCACGAAGGTCGCGACTCGTTCTATCGACCCTGCACAAACCTCAATTTGGCACCCGCTCATTGGCAAACATGCTCACCGCATCCACCGCCTCACTGGCTCCGTCGCGAATCTGCAGAATCACCGTGCCGGCCTGATTGGCCAATTCCACGCCTTCTGCGGCGCGGTCGCGGGTGCCTTGCATGCTTTTGATCGCTTGCCGCGTTTCACTCTGGATCAGACTGATCATGTTCGAGATCTCGGCAGTAGAGCCGCTGGTGCGCGCTGCCAGTTGCCGCACTTCATCGGCGACCACGGCAAACCCGCGACCCTGTTCACCGGCGCGTGCCGCCTCGATGGCCGCGTTGAGGGCAAGCAGATTAGTCTGATCGGCGATCGCGCGGATGGTGTTGACGATGGCGGTGATCTGCTCGGAGCGGTCGCCCAGTTGTGCGATCAGCGTTGAGGACTGGCTGATGTCCTCGGCGATTTCGCGCATTTCGCTGGCAGCCTGTTGAATCACTTGCGTACCTTGCTCGGCGACTTTTCGCGTTGCTACCGAGATGTGGTAAGCGGTGCTGGCACTGCGCGCGTCCTGCTCGTGTTGCTCGACACGGGCGGTGACGTCAGACGCGAACTTCACGACTTTGTATAAGCGCCCCGAAGCGTCGTACACCGGGTTGTAATTGGCCTCCAGCCAGACGATCTGACCGCGCTTATCCACGCGCTCGAACTGTCCGTGGAAGAACTCGCCCTGATTCAGGCGCCGCCAGAAATCCTGATAGGCGCCGCTGTTGACCAGCGCCGGGGTGCAGAACAAGCGGTGATGCTGGCCCTTGAGCTCTGCGAGGCTGTAACCCATGCGCGTGAGAAAATTCTGGTTGGCGGTAAGAATGTTGCCGTCGAGATCGAACTCGATCACCGCCATCGCGCGATCAATCGCCTGCAGCTTGGCGTTGGCCTCGTTCTCCTGCTGCACCTTGGCGGTGACATCCATCGCGTACTTGACCACTTTGATCACCCGTCCCGACGCATCCTTGATCGGGTTGTAACTGGCCTCCAGCCAGATCGGCTGGCCCTTGCTGTCGACCCGTTCAAAGGTGCCGGACTGGAACTGACCGTTTTTCAGGCGCGACCACAGCTCAGTGTATTGGGCACTGCGACCGAACTCAGGTGTGCAGAAATGCCGGTGCGGCTGGCCAATCGCCTGGGCAGCCGTGTAACCCATGGTCTTGAGGAAATTGTCATTGGCACGCAACACCACGCCATCAAGATCGAACTCGATCACCGCCATCGAACGGTCGATCGCTTCGAGCATTGCAGCTTGGTCAAAAACGGTGTGTTGCAGTTCAGCGAGGGCGGCTTTCTGGCGATTGAAAAACATGCTTGCGGTACTCGGGAAGTGGGGGAAATCTAAAGGATTCAGTCCCTATTCCTGCGCCGGCAAACCGAAATGCACAGGCGGCATTCGGTGGTGACTGCTCAATGCCAACGTTCCGTTACTGGCAGATGGCTACTTATACAAAACTTAATAAAGTTGTACAAGAAAGGAATTTTTCGCGAGGTTGTATAACTTTTTGCGAAATTAGTTGTACGCGGCTCGACGAGCCGGTGATTCACCGCTGATACAGTGCCAGGAACATCTCCAGCGCCGACTCGGCAACTGCATTCTGCGCGTCTGGATCAAGGGCCGCGCGACCCAGCGAGATCTGCGGCCAGAACGCGAATGCCTTGAGCAAACCTTGCACTTGATGCGCGGCAAATTCCGGATCCACCGCTTTGAGCCGACCGTCGGCTTGCGCCGCGCGTATCCAGACGGTCAAGCCTTCCTCGCGCTCGCCCATGCGCTCGATCATGTTCTGTGCACGTTCGGGGGAATGAATGGTTGCGGCAATCGCTACCCGGGCGAGGGTGAGAAAATTCTCGTCAGCCATCATCTGCACTTTTTCTCGCAGCATCAGGCGCAGCTGCTCATGCAGTGGTTGCTCGCGGTTGTAGCTCACCGATGGCTCGGCAATGATCCGCGCCCACAACTGATTGAGGATCTCGGCGAACAGCTCTTCCTTGCTGGGAAAGTGGTTGTACACCGTACGCTTCGACACGTCGGCCGTAGCGGCGATCTTGTCCATGCTGGTGATTTCGAAACCGTGGGCACGGAATTCGGCGATCGCCGCCTGGATGATGGCTTCGCGTTTGCGGTCAGTGAGGCGTTGTGGAGCGGTCATGAGCGGGCTTCGGCAGAGAGGAATGAAATTACACTCGGCAGTTTACTTGGCGTCGGCTTTGATGCAACCTAGAAACTACACCGCTCAGTGTAATGTTGCGTTAATCCTCGCACCTTACAAACCAGAGCGTTTGGCCTTTGCGTGCAGCTTGGCCATTTTCATTTCCCGTGGAATACCGTGCAGCACACGGTTTTTCGGAGTCGTTCAGTCATGGCCAATCCAGTCTCACTCCCGGATAACACTCCCACGCCTGAGGCCTCGCGCCAGGATCAAGGGCTGTTTCGCAATCATGCGCCGGTGCAGCGCGAAGGGGTACGCAAAATGCTGCGGATCATGTGGAACATGATTTTCCACAAACCGCGCGACACCCGTCCGAGCGCCGCCATTCCTGTGCAGCCGCTGACCCGTGAAGATCTGCTCGCAGCGCCCAATCACAGCGTTTACCGCTTGGGGCACTCGACGCTGTTGTTGAAGATGCGCGACAAATTCTGGATCACCGACCCGGTCTTCGCCGAGCGCGCCTCGCCAGTGCAATGGGCTGGCCCGAAACGCTTCCACCAACCGCCGATCAGCATTGACGAGTTGCCACCGATCGAAGCGGTGATCCTCTCCCACAATCATTACGACCATCTCGACTACGAAGCGGTACTCAAACTCGCCAACAAAACCACGCACTTCCTGACCCCGCTGGGCGTGGGCGACACCCTGATCAAATGGGGTATCGACGCCAGCAAGGTGCGCCAGTACGACTGGTGGCAGGGCACCGAAATCGCCGGTATCCGTTTCGTCGCCACCCCTTCGCAGCACTTCTCCGGCCGTGGCCTGTTCGACGGCAACAGCACGCTGTGGGCGTCGTGGGTGATGATCGACGCCGACACACGAATCTTTTTCAGCGGCGACAGCGGTTACTTCGACGGCTTCAAACGCATCGGCGAACAATACGGCCCGTTCGATCTGACCCTGATGGAAACCGGCGCCTACAACGTCGAATGGCCCCACGTGCACATGCAACCGGAAGAAACCCTGCAAGCCCACATCGACCTCAAGGGCCGCTGGCTCTTCCCGATCCACAACGGCACCTTCGACCTGGCCATGCACGCCTGGCACGAACCTTTTGACCGCATCCTTGCGCTTGCATGGGAACGCAGTATTGCGATTACCACACCGCGGATGGGGGAGGCGTTCAACATTGCGCATCCACAACGGGGGAGTGCGTGGTGGATGGCGGTTGAAGAGGAGGGGGAGGCGCTAGTGCAGAACGCCTGACGATTTCATCCGGTTCGCCTCGGTGCGAACCGGATGAATCAGATTCCTATTTCCTTCATTCGCCGGTGGTAATCCTCCATCGTAGCGACTGACAAATCCCTGAATTTTCCACGAAGTATCTGACTTAGTGTTTCCAAGGTGATGCCAGTAATTTGCGCCGCTTCAGATTCGTTCAGGTTGGCAGTCTTGATCAACGCGGCCATTTTTGTCGCATATCCCGATTTGATCAGCATTTCATCTGCACCCTGCAGTCCCAAATCTGCGTAGACGTTGCCCGTGCTTCTTTCGATGTCCATCCTTAGCGCTCCTTATTCGGCCATCGCAAAATCCCCACGCCCCACCGATTCCCCCGCCATAGCCTGCGCCCTGACACTGCGCCCCGGTGCGAACCCCGGAAAAAACACCAACCCTTGCGCTTCGAACCGATAAGCCAGTGCCAGTCTTGCGGCGTCCGCCACGTCCTGCTGCGCTTCGAACCGCTGGATATCTGCCACCGCAACCTCGGCCTCGCGCGACAGTTGTTCAATGCTCCAGCCCAGCATGGCGCGGGCCTGGACGCAGTGGGTCGGGGTGAACTGGAAAAGGGCAATGCGTTCGAGGACGTGGTTCATCGCAAGAGAGGCCATGGTGTGCTCCGGGCTCAAAAGTGCTGATTGAAAATATACTGTGTTTTTGTACAGTTGTTTTCGGCCGGGATCAAATGCATTTTTCGAGTTTGCCTAGTTCGTCGGCTCCAACCAGACGGACGGTGCCTGTCCCAGCACTCGCCGAAACATCGTCGAAAACGCCGCCGGGCTCTCGTAGCCGAAGTCCAGGGCAATCCGCGTCACCGCTTCCCCCGCCGCCAACCGTGCCAACGCCTGCACGACGCACGCCTGCTGGCGCCACTGACGAAAGCTGAGCCCGGTCTGCTGCCGAAACAATCTGTTAAAGGTACGCAAGCTTATGTGTAACTGATCGGCCCAATCCTGCGGGGATTGATGGGTGTTGGGCATGTTCAGAAAGGTCTGACACAGACTGAGGAGCTTTCCTTCGGCGGGCATGGGAATGTGTAGGGCAAGGGGCGCGCTGCGTGCCAGTTCATGCAACAGCAAGTTGATAAGCACGCCGTCGCGTCCGGCCTGGTCGTACATCAGTGGCACGTCCACCGCTTCCATCAGCAAATGCCGCAGCAGCGGCGACACATTGAGCACTTGGCAGTCCGGCCCCAATTCCACGTTGCCCGGTTCGATGTAAAGGCTGCGCGTGCTCACCCCGAGCATCAACACCTCATGGGCGACGCCCGGCGGAATCCACACCGCGCGCTGGGGCGGCACCACCCAATTACCGTTCCGAGTGCTGACCTGCATCACGCCGGTGGCGCCATAGAGCAATTGCCCACGGCGATGCGTATGAAACGGGAGTAGGTGGCCGTGGGAATAATCGGTACCGATGGCCACGACCGGGCGAGGCGTGTCATCAAGTTGATTGATCGAAATGTTGCGCATCAGGCGTGTTCCAGCGATTGGCGTAAACGCGAACATTATTGGCCCAACTACTGAAGCCGGCCAATGCCTGCCGCACTAATGTCACGGCTCCCAGTTCTGGACGCTCACCATGTTCTACCTCCTGCTTACATTGTTCGGCTGCCTCACCGGCATCAGCACCGTGCTCTTCGGTTTCGGCGGCGGCTTCGTCATCGTGCCGCTGCTCTATCGCATGCTCACCGCCAGCCACGCAGCCGACGACCCCATCGCGCAATCGGCCATGCACATCGCCGTGGCCACCTCGACCTGCGTGATGGTCGTCAACGCCCTGATCGCCACACGCAAACACCAACGCGCTGGCAATCTGCTCCGAGAATACCTCTGGCCATTGGCCGGGGTTATCGGCGTGGGCGCGGTCGTCGGCGCCATCGCTGCGATGTGGGTCAGCGGCCAAGTGATCCGCTACGCCTTCATCGCCTACCTGGGCGTGACCATCGTCGATTGCCTGCTGCGCCGAGGATTTCTCACACAGTCCCAAACCACATTCCCACGGCGACTGACCACGACGGAAACATCCGCCGGCGGTGTAGGCATCGGCGCCATCGCGACCTTCCTAGGTGTAGGAGGAAGCGTCATGACCGTGCCGCTGCTGCGCCGTTGCGGGCTGAGCATGTCTCAAGCGACCTCCATGGCCAATCCGCTCAGCGTGCCGGTGGCGTTGGCCGGCACACTGACGTACATGGCGCTGGCCGGGTTCACTGAGTCTGATCTGGGGATTTGGTATATCGGGTATGTCGATGTGCTGGCGTTTGCGCTGCTGACGGTTGGTTCGTTGCTCGGGATCAGATTGGCTGCGCCGTGGATAGGGCGGATACCGGATCGGGTGCATGCGCGCGTGTACATCGGTTTACTTATGGTGGTGATGATCAGCATGTGCTTGAGCTGAGCGCGACGGCGCTCGATTCCAGCGCGCAAGCTCGCCATAATCCGCAGCTACTTTCGCGGGCAGTTGCTCGCTTATTCAAGGATGAAGTGATGTACCGAGGACTGTTACGTCTTTTTGCTGTTTTTCTTCTAACGGGTTCTTTTGTCTCGACGGCAACTTGGGCCGAGACCGGCGCGCAGTTGTTCACCGGCACGTTGGGTAAATCGTCAATCGTCCTCGAAATAAATCCTCGTACCGGAGAGGGACGTTACTTTTACAAGAAGTACCGCAAGGATCTACCACTCGACGGTGCTCTGGACGGGGAAACGCTTGTGCTGGAAGAAGGCTCGCGGATGGACGACTCACGCCCGACCTTGCGTCTGCAGCCGACAACTGATGGTTGGTATGGTGAGTGGACGAGCACCACTGGGAAAAGCCTGAAGATCGAGTTACAGCCAGCCGTCATCCCCGATGTAGCGGATGATGCCTTGCCATTTTTCACCACACTTCACGACAAGTACCCTTATGAATACCTGCGGCTGCAGGGCGTCACACTCAAAAAAGGCAACATCGACACCTTCATGGGCTACACGCTGCAGTGGTGGAGCGAGCCGAAGACAGGCACTTCTCTGTTTGAAGTGGTCTCGGGTTATTCCCTTGAAGAGCGTCGACGCATCAACCAACAATTGATGGCGCGTTTGTGGAGCGAGGTATTGTCGTCTTATGGATGTTCAGGCAGTTACGCGCAGTCGAGCCAACCACTGTGGATGTCGTCAAGAGTGATGAGTGTTCTGATTTCATCAGATTATTTCTGCGGCGGTGCCTATCCGGATCAAAGCCAGGATGCGCTCAACTTCGACACTAAAACAGGCAGACTCCTGACCCTTGATGATGTTTTGTGGGTGGGGCAGGGCAAGCCATTGCATTTCCAACGAGAGGGCGACTTCGGCGGGGAGGCGTCCGGCTCGTCTGATTCCTGGTCTAACTACCGCAGTGAGGAACTGGCACCTTGGCTGGTCGCGCAGTTGCTGAAACTCTACTCCAGTGAAATGACCGTTACCCCCGAAGGCGAAAACGACTGCAACTACGACGAGAGTTATCCCTGGCAATTTCCCGGTTGGCACTTCACGGAACTGGGCATCAAGCTCAAGCCATCATTTCCCCACGTCGCGGCGGTCTGCGGATTCGTCGACTGGAGCGTTCTGCCGTACACAATCGTCAAACAACATCCGGGCGGGGTTGCACTGCAACTGCCTTGATGTCGCGTTTACTTTCATGCGCAGCCCCTCGATTCCCGACCACAACCCCGCCATAATCGCCGCGAATTTATCCGCGCCGGCCCTCAAATGCCGGCGCGACCTCTGACTCTTTCAAGGAACGATCAATGCTCAAGGGACTGATGCGCCTGGCGCCATGCGCTGCTGTGCTGTTCTCGCTGATTCCAAGTGTCCACGCCGATGATGGCCGACGCGTGTTCACCGGCACGTTGGGCAAAATGCCGATCGTCGTAGAGCTCAATATCACGCAGCAGGACGAAGTAACCGGTCGGTACTTCTACGAAAAATACCATCGTGATTTGCCGCTCAGTGGCGCGTTGCAGAACAGCACGCTGACCTTGACCGAGGGCAATAATCGCTATGGTGACGACAAGCCGCTGTCAACGTTGGAACTTGAAGAAACCGGCAGCGGCTGGCAGGGCGAATGGAAAAGTCCGCAGGGCAAGAAGCTGCCAGTGAAACTCATCGAGGCCAGACTTACCGCCCCCACCTCATCAACTTTGCCGTTCATTGCTGCTTTGCCCTACAGCGAGCCTTACGAGTATTTGCGCCTGCAGGGACTCAAACTGAAACCGGCGAAGAAAGAAAACTTCATGGGCTACGACCTGCAATGGTGGACAGAGCCTGAGACAAAGATTTCCCTGTTCAGCGTGGAGTCCGGATTGTCGAAAGATGATCAGCAACGGGTTAACCAGCAGTTGCTTGGACGCCTCTGGAATGAAGTCATCAGTTACCACGGCTGCCAGCTGCAGGGCGGCGAAAACGTCGAATTTATGCAACAGGCGCAACCGAAAATGATCTCGCCAGCCGTGGTCAGCCTGAACATCTCGACCAGCTATTACTGCGGCGGCGCGCATCCAGACTTCGGCGATTCACCGCTCAACATTGACGTCAAAACCGGCCACCCGCTGTCCCTCGAAGATGTGCTGTGGGTCGGTGAGGGCAAACCACTTTTACATGCCGAACGCGACAGCTTGGGCGACGAACCTCTGAGCAAGGACGAAAGTAACGCGCGCTATCAGTACGTCAGCAAAGAGTTGGTGCCGTGGGTGATCAAACAATTCACGGCCCTGTACCCCACAGAAATGAAGACACCGACGGGAGATGACGACTGCAACTTCCAGGCCGAAAGCATCTGGGGGACTTCACCTTGGTACTTCACCGAGAAGGGCTTGTACCTCGGCGCGTACTTCGCTCGCGTGCAACGCTCTTGCGATAGACCTGACTGGTCGATCCTGCCGTACTCCCTAGTCAAACAACACCCTGGCGCCGTAAAACTGCAACTGCCCCAAGGCTAGCCATCACTCCAACCCCGGCGCTTCACGAATAATGAAGTGATCCAGGTTCTCGATATTGGCATTGAAGACCTCGAAAGGCTTTTCGGGGTTCTTCTTGCCGGGCACCTGCTTCAACTCCGGCGTCACCCCATAGAAGAAACAGAACAACGCCTTGTCGCTATCCACAGCGTGCTTGATCTCTTCCAGAAACGCCTTGCGCTTGCGGTAGTTGTCGATCAGCTTCTTGTTCAGATAAACGCTGACCGGATATGGCCTCTTCTTGTTGTCTTCGGGCTTCTTGAACCAGACCTTGTCCTCGAAATCGATACGAAAACTGGCGCTGTGGAAGTCCTCGATCTTCTTGATCCGCCCCCAGTAGATCAGCCCCTTGTTGTCCGTCAGATATTCGATCTTCTTGAAAAACGAACTGTACGGCGCCGTATGCTCGCCGACCTTCAACGGCATCCGCTTGAGTAAATCCTTGTCGGCGAAGTTCGAAACAAAACACTCCACCGGATGCGCAAACACACTGGTCTTATCCGGCGCCGACTCCCGACTCGCCGACTCTTTACCACCGTCCGCCGCCACCCGCACCGGGTCAGCGCGCAACACATCCGCCGCGCCCGCCGGCGCGACAGGCTTGCGCACATACTCACGCCGGGTCAGTAACAACTCTGATGGGAAGTGTTCCTCACGCCCGTCATCCACCTCGCCATCCGCCGTCTCAACGCCAGACGCCGACGCCTTCAAACTCACATACGGGCAACCCGCCACATGCTGCGTAGTGGGCAGATTCTTGAAGTGCGGCGTGCGAACGTAATTCACGTTCTTGGCATTGAACGTACCCAACTCATTGGAAGGCTCAAACGCTGAACGACAAGCATCGTTGGGGCACTGGAAGTGCTCCTTCGCCGAGTCGAACGCCACCGTCTCATCGAAATTGAGATCGCGAACGTCATAGATCGACAACTTGTCGTCGAGGCTGAGGCAGTAGGCGAGATCGAATTTCATGGTGGGGCTCGGATCCTTGAGTGGGAGGGGGGTATTAATAGCGGGAGGCGGCGCGGGTTGCACTGATTGTTTTCAGGATGGGTGATCGAACCTGAAGCTTGCCAATTTTATGTGGCGAGAGGAGAAGGCTCCTTCGCCACTAACTTAAATCAGCTCATCAAATAACGTTTTAGGCGTTTCACTTTTCCATAAAGCGACTCGGTGAACTCATCCTTGTCGCTTGAATAGTGACAACGGCGATGGCAATTCGGGCATAGGGCCACGGCATTGGTTGTCCAGTCTGGGCCATCATTGGCAAGGTGCTGAACATGGTGTACTTCGAGAAAGTGCAAACCATTTGGGAGCTTGAAAGGGGCGTCTAGCCCGCACCCTTCGCAAACACCGTTGGCGTTTTTCAGAACCCAGAGCTTGGTCAACGGATCGCGTAAAAATGATGTTGTAGTGCCGACTGTCCGTTGCGGTTTCTCGATACCGCGTGGGGTACCAACCATCTCACGTTGCTCCAGCCTTGAAACCTTGGCATTTAGGGCTTGGTCGTCAGCCGTTGGTGAGTAGTCGTCTGGATCGAAAGCACCCTTTGCAATCATCGCAGCGCGAACACGCTGTGCTACTCCAGCACCCAGATGCTTGGCAGGTAGGTAACCGATGATATATGGCAGACACAAATCATTGAGTTCGGTGGAGATGTTAAGCATGCGGAACTCAATAGAACCTCTACTACGATTTTTCAACACGCCTTCGCGCAGCAACCGGTTCTCGTGCGCCTTGTTCAGCCTTTGACCACTTTTTTCAAGCGCAAGCATCTTGAGGTAACCATCGACCGCTGCTTCTAGCTCTTCGTCGCTCCAATCAGTATTTTCTTTTTCGATGTCCATAAGATCGCCGAGGGTTGAAAACCCTCGGACGATACTGAGTGGCCATTACTGCTGTCTACGAAAATTCCTACAAAAAATAGCGACGGATCTCGCATGTGATCCTACAAACGTATCGCTTACCCCATCGAATGCTTCGACGACTGAAACGCCTGAGCGACCCTCCGCCACCAAGGCTTCGCCGGGGTAGCATTTCGCGGTATTTGATCGCTCAACAAATAGGGCATATCCCGCAACCGAATCCATCCTTCATTCTGCCAATGCAACAGGCTCAGAGACATCTCCGGCCAATCCAACAAACTCAACATCGGCCGTTCTGAATGTCCCGAGTGTTCGGCATCACGCAGGGCTGGCACCACCTGATGAGTCAGCCACTCACGCAACAACCGATTCCCTGGAACGTAGTGATACACCAATAACGCGTACACACCGGATTCGCTGAGCATCAGCTGTTTTTCGGGTTGCCGGAAATACTCAATCCACAAAACGCGACGCTGATCCTTGTCCAGTTTGTTGACCATGCGTTCGCTCAGATGGAGACCCATCAAACGGCCGATATCGCGGGCGCAGAACCATGGTTGATTTTCAAGGAGAAGGGCGTGGAGAGAGAGGTTGTGGCGGGTGAAGAGTGTGGGATTGTGTGAATCAGACATGATCTACCTCCTGATGCGGAAGCAGAATTTCAGTAGTAATGCTGTAGGTGATTTCGTTCAATGAGAAGGGAAAAGTCTTAGGCATATCCATTACCTCTACTTAATAGCTTTCTTAGGGCTAAGGCGCCGGGAGTTAAGAAACCCCAAGTAGAAGGCCGGACATATTCCCCTTGCGGGTCTTGTATTAGCCCACTCCCGACATAGCAGAGTGTTTTACGCCCACGAGCAATCCATAGGCACAAAAAAGCCGCATCTTTCGGGAGCGGTCAGGCCGCTACTTGAGGCGTTTCTTAGGCGCCGGAACAGTGATGGTATGTGGCTGCCGGTCGCTGGTCAAGCAGCACCTGTTTCTGTTTTCAATCTATTGAGTCGTTGATAAATTCTTTTAGCAGCACTTAGTTTTGAAATGATCCGTGCAAGCACAATGGAAATAATTAAAAAATAGAATCCCAGCAATGCTAGTGTCGCTTTTTGTTGTTTTAATTCTTTTTTAATTCGGTCAGTCTCCGTAGGGTTTTTTAGTGATTCACAGAGATCCAATATTCGTTCTTGGGGAAACTTATCCATGTCAATAAACTGATGGGAATGGTCAATGTTTTTACAGGTCTCTAGATTTAGTTCATGGTCGCTAAAGATTGAGAATATATACTTGTCTGGGGTTGCGTAGAAGGTAGGGGTGTCAGGAAAGCTGATAAATAAATATTTTGATGTCGTTAGTGAGATACATAGTGCCATTAAGGAGACAAAGAAGATAAGGAGTGCTGACGTAAAAATTTCAGATAGACGGAATTTTCTTGGTTTTATTTTAATTTTTGAAAAATTTGTCCAATCAATATGAGGCCTTGCCAAAGATATATCAGATATTAAGAGGTTGTTAGAGTGTATCCATTTTTCCGCTAATTCGGCTTCTTCTAGTGTAGTGGCGGGTATGTTGAACTCAAATTTAAAGTGCTCAAGCTCTCTCAAATCGTTTTTTAACTTCTCAAATCGAGGGTTTGAAAAACTTGGCTTGCCACCGAATAATCGCCAAATTTTATCTCTGGCGAAAAGGAATGATCGAGCACGCTTATAAATATATATAAAAAATGTGATTATTAGTAAAAAGTTGCTCAGGGTTAAAATAAGTGTTAGGTTTTTTGTTATCCAGTCTAAATTGTTCTCGATTATTGCTGTGGGCATAATTATTTCTTTCTGGGGATGTGGTAGGAAGTTTTTCTCGTGATATTTTCCTGTCTGATTTTACGAAGGTGCTTTATACATCTCTATCTGCTTCTCTATCTTGTCGGCGTGAATGTAATTCATTGATAAAGGCTATGTTTGAATATATTACGTTCGCTATTGCCTCGATTTGTAGGAGTGTTAGTGTGCACACGCAACTAAATGCAGCGATCTTTATCGTGGCCATGTTCAATTGATAAAATGCGGACTCTGAAATTGCTAGTTTCGAAAGATTTAGTAGCATAATAATAGTGACTACTAATGCAGATTTCAGAACGCTTGAGACGATTGCTTCGAGACGTCTCGTGTCTTTTAATGTTTCCGTAAAGTCCACGTTGCTTATTTGGTTAGAGCTCACTAGTTTCATTAGCGCGTTAGGGTATAAGAAAGCAATCCATATCCCCATGATGGTAAAAACCATTCCTGATACATTAAGTAATGTGTCAACGTAGTCTTTTAAGTACGTTGTATTTATTTTTAATGAGTGGTTGTAGCAGACTAAAAAAATTAATATGGATATGAATGTATAAATTATTAATTTAAGCTTCATGAGCCGGTTCCAGTTTCAGTAGGCTCGGTTACGTCGGAGCGGATTATCGGCGTTAAGTATCGTTCACGACTTTTACTTAACACATCATAAAGGAATGCTGCTGGCATTATGTCGGGGCTGTCAGATGGTAAGGTGATGTATTCTTTTAGCCTGTACTTGTCAACCCAGGTAATAGATTTGTCTTGAAGCTCAAAACCTACTCTATCCCACTCGCCAGCCAATCGTTGTTCTTTCGCATAAGTTTCTATAATTTTCTGTAGTTCGATCTTTGTAGGTTTTGCTTCTGCCTTGATCTCGATTCTACGTTTTTTGGCTTCGGGTTTAGTTCCTAGATATGGTAAGGAATCAAATATTTTTACCCATCCATCACGTTCGTCTTTGGTTGCAACTACAACAGTTTCTCTTTTTATCAGGTGAGTTATTTTCTGTTGAAGTTCAGAAAGCTCAACGCTTGCTGTGTTTAGGCTGCGAAGAGACATGTCAAAGCGATAGAGGTACTTGTATGGTTGGTCTTCTTGAGAGTCTGATATAGAAAGCCTGATATAGCCTGTTTCTGTTGTGTGCTTTATTCTGTTTGGATGCTTCACTCTGTTAGTGATCGCGCTCGTGATCCAGTCTTGAAACATCGCTGAGTCACATACTGAATTGTCAAATTTTATTGAAATTACGGTATTCAATGTCGGAATTACCCAGTAATAGCATGGTCGCCCCCAAATTACATCTTCACCTTTATAAGTGCTTGTATATTTTACAACTTTTCCTTTACTTGCTGAATGCGCTCCCCACAAAGTCCCCGCGCTATCAGTGTCGGATTTCCAAAGTACTAATACAAAGTCTCCTGTCGCTGGGTCTTTGTAAATGTCTTGGCAGTAACATTTAGTTCTACTGGTATTTTTTCTTGAGTCGTCCCAAGGTATTGTTTGCGGAAAAGGTGTTTCGGCGAGCCACTCTGTGATCAAATCTAGAGACTCTGAGATTTCGCATCCATTAGGGTCATGCTTTCCAACTTTGTAAAGGCCGCACTCATTGATTTTAAAAAAGTTCATGTGCCCGGAGTTCATATATGCCCCACCTCATCTATAAAAAAGCCCCGCATGGCGGGGCTTTTGTAAGACTCCCCTACATCCATGTTAGGAAGGCTCTTATATCATGGCTTTATGGCATCATCAATCCCAGCTCAACGCCCCACCAGTCTGATACTCAATAACCCGAGTCTCAAAGAAATTCTTCTCTTTCTTCAAGTCCATAATTTCGCTCATCCAAGGGAACGGATTCGTAGTCCCTGGATACTCCTCTTTCAAACCAATCTGCGACAAACGACGGTTAGCGATGAACTTCAGATAATCCTCCATCATCGCCGCGTTCATGCCCAACACCCCGCGAGGCATGGTGTCACGCGCGTATTCGATCTCCAGCTGCGTACCCTGCAGGATCATCTGGGTCGCTTCTTCTTTCATCTCAGCATCCCACAGGTGTGGGTTTTCGATTTTGATCTGGTTGATCACGTCGATGCCGAAGTTCAGGTGCATGGATTCGTCGCGCAGGATGTATTGGAACTGCTCGGCGACGCCGGTCATTTTGTTGCGGCGGCCCATGGAGAGGATTTGGGTGAAGCCGCAGTAGAAGAAGATGCCTTCCAGAACGCAGTAGTAGGCGATCAGGTTGCGCAGCAACTCTTTGTCGGTTTCCGGGGTGCCGGTTTCGAACTTTGGATCGGAGATCGAGCGGGTGTACTTCAGGCCCCAGGCTGCTTTCTTCGCGACCGATGGGATCTCGTGGTACATGTTGAAGATTTCGCCTTCATCCATGGCCAGCGATTCGATGCAGTACTGGTAGGCGTGGGTGTGGATCGCTTCTTCGAAAGCCTGGCGCAGGATGTACTGGCGGCATTCCGGGTTGGTGATCAGGCGGTACACGGCCAGGACCAGGTTGTTGGCAACCAGGGAGTCGGCGGTGGAGAAGAAGCCGAGGTTGCGCATGACGATGCGGCGCTCGTCGTCGGTCAGGCCTTCCGGGTTTTTCCAGAGGGCGATGTCGGCGGTCATGTTGACTTCTTGCGGCATCCAGTGGTTTGCGCAACCGTCCAGGTACTTCTGCCAAGCCCAGTCGTACTTGAATGGCACGAGTTGGTTGAGGTCGGCGCGGCAGTTGATCATGCGCTTTTCGTCAACGGCGACACGGGCGGAGGCGCCTTCGAGTTCGGCGAGGCCTTCGGCGACGTCGAGGGAGTTCAGTGCAGCCTTGGCGCGGGCCACGGCGGCCGAGTCGTCGGCGGTGACGGCGCGGGCTTCCAGCGCTGCGGCGCCGCCGGCGTTGTCGAGGCGGTCCATGTTGGCTTCGCTTGCGTGGCCGGCGTTGGCGCCTTTCACGGTTGCGACTTCACTGTCTTCTTTATCGAATTCGTCCCAGCTCAGCATGACGTGTCGTCTCCTGCGTGAGGGCTTGTGCCCGTGTGAAACCTGAAGGGTTGGTTTTTCACACGGCCAAACAAGCCGCGTTGGATGTCGTTTTTTGCAGCGCTGCACGCAGGCAAATAAACAGAAATTTTGACGGGTTCGGAGAGCCTCTGATGGGCGCAATCAGCGTCGGGCACTGTTGCGGGGCTTCAGAATGGCTTTTGCTCCCTGTAAGGGAATATTGCTGACCCGTATAGGGCGGCATTATAGGGAAATTTTTACCGGCGTGGTGCGGCGAATCGGCTCATGGCGAGGCCGAGGAGGGGGTGGATTTCGGTCCGACCGAGGGATTACAGGGCTTTGCGCGGAATCGACCCGAGCAGATTTTTTTTCGTTAATTTTTTGGCAGGTGGTTTTTTGTTTAAAAAATAGCCAGAAAAGTAGGTTTTTCACTATATCTAGTGTTTTGCAAGCGTTTTTCACGGCTCCAGACACAACTGAGCCCGACCGAAGCCGGGCTGGAATCGACCCTCAATGTAGCGCTGAGCGATCCGATTCGGTGCAGTCTGATTCAGTTCGTGCAGCCGTTGCCCATGATGCTGTAGCGCAAGATGTGGCGTTGACCTTTGGAGTCGTCGTATTCCATTTTTGCCGGTACAACTTCGCAGACGTTTGGAATTTCGCTCATCGATACAACTTTGGCGATGTCCAGGTGTGTGGAGTAAGTGTATTCCTCGATGACCGGTTGTTGCTGTGCGACATCAGTCGGGACCTCGTCTGCCATGGCGGTTGCGCACAGACTGCTTAGGGCCAGAACCAATAAAGCTTTCATTTCTAATTCACCTTTTTGAGGTCGAGTGGGGTCACGCAACCTTTTTAGGGTTGCGTGTGGAGCTTGAGTAGTTGATGCGTTACTTGGAGAGCTGGATTAACGGCCTTCGTGGGGGCTGTAACGTTGTTAATCGCGGTTGCCTTGTTGGCGAGGTGAATTTTAGGGCGGTGGGGCCGGGGTAAACAGAGCGGGTTTTGATAAACACTTTTGGCATATTTGGTAACAATCCCCCAAACACCCCATTCCCTGTAGGAGCTGCCGAAGGCTGCGATCTTTTGACTTTGATCTTGAAAACAGATCAAAAGATCGCAGCCTTCGGCAGCTCCTACAGGGGCGCGTGCGCAGGGGGAGGGTTGTTACTACCATCGTCGAATGGTTCTATGGGGCCCACCCGGCTACAACAGGGTCATACAAAAACAACTATTACACCGAGGTAGGAAAGATGAGTACGGCTTCTCTGTATCCCGTTCGTCCCGAGGTTCTGGCTAACACGCTGACTGACGAGGCGACCTACAAAGCCATGTACCAGCAGTCGGTCGTCAACCCTGACGGCTTCTGGCGCGAGCAAGCCAAGCGTCTGGACTGGATCAAGCCCTTCACCACGGTGAAACAGACCTCGTTCGACGATCACCATGTCGACATCAAGTGGTTTGCCGACGGCACCCTGAACGTTTCCTACAACTGCCTCGACCGCCATCTGGCCGAGCGCGGCGATCAAGTCGCGATCATCTGGGAAGGCGACGATCCTTCCGAGAGCCGCAACATCACCTACCGCGAACTGCATGAGCAAGTGTGCAAACTGGCCAACGCCCTGCGTGGTCAGGACGTGCACCGTGGCGATGTGGTGACCATTTACATGCCGATGATTCCCGAAGCCGTGGTCGCCATGCTGGCCTGCACCCGGATCGGCGCGATTCACTCGGTGGTGTTCGGCGGTTTCTCGCCGGAAGCCCTGGCCGGTCGCATCATCGACTGCAAATCGAAAGTGGTGATCACCGCTGACGAGGGTATTCGCGCCGGCAAGAAGATTTCCCTCAAGGCCAACGTCGACGACGCGCTGACCAACCCGGAAACCAGCAGCATCCAGAAGGTCATCGTGTGCAAGCGCACCGGTGGCGACATCAAGTGGAACCAGCATCGCGACATCTGGTACGAAGACCTGATGAAGGTCGCGGGCACCGTTTGCGCGCCGAAAGAGATGGGCGCTGAAGAGGCACTGTTCATCCTTTATACCTCCGGCTCCACCGGCAAGCCGAAGGGCGTGCAGCACACCACCGGCGGTTATCTGCTGTATGCGGCGATGACCCACGAGCGCGTGTTCGACTACCGTCCGGGCGAAATCTACTGGTGCACCGCCGACGTCGGCTGGGTCACCGGCCACAGTTACATCGTCTACGGCCCGCTGGCCAATGGCGCGACCACCGTGCTGTTCGAAGGTGTGCCGAACTACCCGGACATCACCCGGGTGGCGAAGATCATCGACAAGCACAAGGTCAACATCCTCTACACCGCGCCGACCGCGATCCGCGCGATGATGGCTTCGGGTCAGGCGGCGGTTGAAGGCGCCGATGGCAGCAGCCTGCGTCTGCTCGGTTCGGTGGGCGAGCCGATCAACCCGGAAGCCTGGGACTGGTACTACAAGAATGTCGGCAAGTCGCGTTGCCCGATCGTCGATACCTGGTGGCAGACCGAAACCGGCGGCAACATGATGAGCCCGCTGCCGGGTGCCCATGCGCTGAAGCCGGGTTCGGCGGCGCGTCCGTTCTTCGGTGTGGTGCCGGCGCTGGTCGACAACCTCGGCAACATCATTGAGGGCGAGGCTGAAGGCAATCTGGTGATTCTCGATTCGTGGCCAGGCCAGGCGCGTACGCTGTACGGCGATCATGATCGTTTCGTCGATACCTACTTCAAGACCTTCCGTGGCATGTACTTCACCGGTGACGGCGCGCGTCGCGATGCCGACGGTTACTACTGGATCACCGGGCGCGTAGACGACGTGCTCAACGTCTCCGGCCACCGCATGGGCACCGCCGAAATCGAAAGCGCGATGGTCGCGCATCCGAAGGTTGCCGAAGCTGCGGTGGTGGGTGTGCCGCATGACATCAAGGGGCAGGGCATTTATGTCTATGTGACCTTGAAGAACGGCGAGGAGCCGACCGAGCAGTTGCGTCTGGAGCTCAAGAATTGGGTGCGCAAGGAGATCGGCCCGATCGCTTCGCCGGACGTGATCCAGTGGGCGCCGGGGCTGCCGAAGACCCGTTCGGGCAAGATCATGCGCCGCATCCTGCGCAAGATCGCCACGGCGGAATATGACGGGCTGGGCGATATCTCGACCCTGGCGGATCCGGGTGTGGTGCAGCATTTGATTGATACGCACAAGACCATGAATGTTGCTTAAGCGTTAGAAGCATAGGAGCCCTGTCCGGTGATGCCGGATGGGGCTTTTTTGTGTCTGGTGGATTTGTGTCGATCGGGCTGGCCTCTTCGCGAGCAGGCTCGCTCCCACAAGGAATGGGCGCATTTCAAATGTGGGAGCGAGCCTGCTCGCGAAGGCGATCTGTCAGACACCGCAGTAGTCACCTGTAGGAAACCGCAACACCCCAACCAATAATTATCGATCTGCGCCGTCAGACCTTTCCCGCTGTTACCCGCCACAACCCAATGTGTAACCGCCCGCGCCAAACCGGGGCGAAGGGAAACGCGGTGCGCCGTTTCAGAGCCTCCAAAGCCCTGCTGAAAAATAAGACATAACGCTGCGCTTGCCGGATTAGAAGGGTTTACGAATAATAGGCCCGCAACTTGCAATATGTATCGGTTCACTGTCTTTTGCTCTTGCATGAAATTGCAGGGCTGTCAATGAGCTCAAACCGCTTTCTCGGTGCATCTGTAATTAGTTGTCGCATTGAAGAAATATCGGCTTCGGGCCTGTCGTTAGAATGCCGATCACTCGCTCATCGTGGCTGACGTTGAAATCGCCTGCGGTTCCAATGGGAAATTTCCGCCGATGCGCAACCGATTTCCGATTCACCCATTCGCATATTGGGCTGTCGCTCACTCTGCCGTTTTTGCCCTTTACCGATGGAGTCCCAAGATGAAGAAACTTGTGCTGCTTGGCGCCCTGGCACTGTCCGTGCTGTCGATGAATGCCTTCGCTGACGAAAAACCGCTGAAGATCGGTATCGAAGCGGCTTACCCTCCGTTCGCTTCGAAAGCACCGGACGGCAGCATCGTCGGTTTCGACTACGACATCGGCAACGCGCTGTGCGAAGAAATGAAGGTCAAGTGCGTGTGGGTCGAGCAAGAGTTCGACGGTCTGATCCCGGCTCTCAAAGTGCGCAAGATCGACGCGATCCTGTCGTCGATGTCGATCACCGAAGATCGCAAGAAGTCGGTCGACTTCACCAACAAGTACTACAACACCCCGGCGCGTCTGGTCATGAAGGCCGGTACTCAGGTCAGCGAAGGTCTGGCTGAGCTGAAAGGCAAGAACATCGGCGTACAGCGTGGCTCGATCCACGAGCGTTTCGCCCGCGAAGTTCTCGCTCCATTGGGCGCCGAGATCAAGCCGTACGGCTCGCAGAACGAAATCTACCTCGACGTGGCTGCCGGTCGCCTCGACGGTACCGTGGCTGACGCCACCCTGCTGGACGATGGTTTCCTGAAAACCGACGCCGGCAAAGGCTTCGCGTTCGTTGGCCCGGCGTTCACCGACGTCAAGTACTTCGGTGACGGCGTAGGTATCGCGGTGCGCAAGGGCGACGCCCTGAAAGACAAGATCAACACTGCCATCGCGGCCATCCGCGAGAACGGCAAATACAAGGCAATCCAGGACAAGTACTTCGCCTTCGATATCTACGGCAAGTAACACGTCTCTGCGACAAGTCCGAAATGGCGCAAGCAACAGAATCTCTGCGGTTTGCGCCATTTTTTCATCCCAACTTTCGAGGACCTGAATCATGTTGAAAGGCTACGGGGCTGTCATCCTCGATGGCGCATGGCTGACGCTTCAGCTCGCCTTGTCGTCCATGGCTCTGGCCATCGTTCTCGGGCTGATCGGTGTCGCGTTGCGCCTGTCGCCGGTGCGCTGGCTGGCGTGGCTGGGCGACCTGTATTCGACGGTGATCCGCGGCATTCCCGACCTGGTGCTGATCCTGCTGATCTTCTACGGCGGTCAGGACTTGCTCAACCGCGTTGCGCCGATGCTCGGCTATGACGACTACATCGATCTGAACCCGCTGGCCGCCGGTATCGGCACCCTCGGTTTCATCTTCGGTGCGTACCTCTCGGAGACGTTCCGTGGCGCGTTCATGGCGATCCCCAAAGGCCAGGCCGAAGCGGGCATGGCGTACGGCATGAGCAGTTTCCAGGTGTTCTTCCGGGTGATGGTGCCGCAGATGATTCGTCTGGCGATTCCCGGCTTCACCAACAACTGGCTGGTACTGACCAAGGCCACCGCGCTGATTTCCGTGGTCGGTCTGCAAGACATGATGTTCAAGGCCAAGCAGGCGGCAGATGCCACGCGCGAGCCTTTCACCTTCTTCCTCGCAGTGGCGGCGATGTACCTGGTGATCACCAGTGTTTCGTTGCTGGCATTGCGTCACCTTGAGAAGCGCTACTCGGTAGGCGTAAGGGCGGCTGATCTATGATCTTCGACTACAACGTCATCTGGGAGGCACTGCCGCTGTACTTCAGCGGCCTGCTGACCACCCTCAAACTGCTCGCGCTGTCGCTGTTCTTCGGTTTGCTCGCGGCGTTGCCGCTGGGGCTGATGCGCGTCTCGAAAAACCCGTTCGTCAACGGCGCCGCGTGGCTGTACACCTACGTGATTCGCGGCACGCCGATGCTGGTTCAGCTGTTCCTGATCTACTACGGTCTGGCCCAGTTCGAAGCGGTGCGCGAAAGCTTCCTGTGGCCGTGGCTGTCCAGCGCAACGTTCTGTGCCTGTCTGGCTTTTGCCGTCAACACCAGCGCCTACACCGCGGAAATCATCGCCGGCAGCCTCAAGGCCACGCCGAACGGTGAGATCGAAGCGGCCAAGGCCATGGGCATGTCGCGCTTCAAACTGTACAAGCGCATCCTGCTGCCGTCGGCCCTGCGCCGGGCGCTGCCGCAGTACAGCAACGAAGTGATCATGATGCTGCAGACCACCAGTCTGGCGTCGATCGTGACCCTGATCGACATCACTGGCGCGGCACGTACCGTCAACGCGCAGTTCTACCTGCCGTTCGAGGCGTACATCACTGCCGGCGTGTTCTACCTGTGCCTGACCTTCATTCTGGTCAAGCTGTTCAAACTGGCCGAGCGTCGCTGGTTGAGCTACCTCGCGCCACGGAAGCACTGATATGCAACGCATCGACCACGTATTGCCGTGGAGCCACCTGGGCAGCGAGCGCAAGGTTTCGGTTTTCCGGTTCGGTGAGGGCGAGCGCAAGGCCTACATCCAGGCCAGCCTGCACGCCGATGAACTGCCGGGCATGCGCACCGCCTGGGAGCTGAAAAAGCGCCTCGGCGAACTCGAAGCCCAAGGCTTGCTCAACGGCGTGATCGAGCTGGTGCCGGTGGCCAATCCGATCGGCCTCGGGCAATTGCTGCAAGGCAATTTCCAGGGCCGTTTCGAGGCGGGCAGCGGCAAGAATTTCAATCGTGATTTCGTCGAGCTCAGCGCGCCGGTCGCGGCGGCGCTGGGCGAAAAACTCGGTGATGATCCCCATGCCAACGTGCGCCTGATCCGTCAGGCAATGGCCGACCACCTGGCCGGATTGCCTGAAGCGAGCAGCCAGTTGCAAGGCATGCAACGTGTGCTGCTCAGCCACGCCTGCACCGCCGATGTGGTGCTGGATCTGCACTGCGATGCCGAAGCCGCGCTGCACATGTATGCGCTGCCGCAGCACTGGCCGCAGTGGCGTTCGCTGTCGGCGCACCTGAACGTCAAGGTTGGTCTGCTCGCGGAAGATTCCGGCGGCAGCTCCTTCGATGAAGCCTGCTCGTTGCCTTGGCTGCGCCTGTCGCGGCAGTTCCCCGAGGCGCAGATTCCGCTGGCGTGTCTGGCGACGACGATCGAGCTGGGCGGGCAGGCCGACACCGGCCGCGTCGAAGCCGAGGCTTATGCTGAAGGCATTCTGGCGTTCCTTGCCGAGCAAGGTCTGATCACCGGCGAGTGGCCGGACCCGGCCTTCGAACCGTGCGAAGGCATGCCCTTCGAAGGCACCGAATTGTTGTTCGCACCGCACCCCGGTGTGGTGAGTTTTTCCCGCAGGCCTGGCGAATGGGTCGAGGCGGGCGATGAGATTTTTCAAGTGATCGACCCTGTGTCCGATCGGGTCAGCACGGTATGTGCTGGTACGTCCGGGGTGCTGTTTGCCATTGAACGGCTGCGCTATGCCCAACCCGGTTTCTGGCTGGCCAAGGTGGCGGGGCGCGAAGCGCTGCGTCACGGGCGCTTGCTCAACGACTGACTGACTGTTTTTGTGAGAACCGACCGCATGTACAAACTTGAAGTCCAAGACCTGCATAAACGCTATGGCAGTCACGAAGTGCTCAAGGGCGTGTCCCTGAAAGCCGCCGCCGGCGATGTGATCAGCATCATCGGCTCCAGTGGCTCCGGCAAAAGTACTTTCCTGCGTTGCATCAACCTGCTCGAGCAGCCGCACGCCGGCAAGATCCTGCTCAACAACGAAGAGCTGAAACTGGTGGCGAACAAGGATGGCGCGCTGAAAGCCGCTGATCCAAAACAGCTGCAACGCATGCGTTCGCGCCTGTCGATGGTGTTCCAGCATTTCAATCTGTGGTCGCACATGACCGCGATTGAAAACATCATGGAGGCACCGGTGCACGTGCTCGGCGTACCCAAGTACGAAGCGCGCGAAAAAGCCGAGTACTACCTGAACAAGGTTGGCGTGGCCCATCGTAAAGACGCGTTCCCGGGGCACATGTCCGGCGGCGAACAGCAGCGCGTGGCGATCGCCCGTGCGCTGGCGATGGAACCGGAAGTGATGCTGTTCGACGAACCGACCTCGGCCCTCGATCCGGAACTGGTCGGCGACGTGCTGAAAGTCATGCAGGCGCTGGCGCAGGAAGGCCGCACCATGGTCGTGGTGACCCACGAAATGGGCTTCGCCCGTGAAGTGTCGAACCAGTTGGTGTTCCTGCACAAAGGCGTCGTCGAAGAAAGCGGCAACCCGCGCGAAGTGCTGGTCAACCCGCAGTCGGAGCGCTTGCAGCAGTTTCTGTCGGGCAGCCTGAAATAAATCAGGGCTGCCGTTGTGCACCAGATTAGGTCATGCTTCGCGACCTGAAGCCTGACCCAGATCCCCTGTAGGAGCTGCCGAGTGCAACGAGGCTGCGATCTTTTGATCTTGTTTTTCTAAAATCAAAAGATCGCAGCCTTCGGCAGCTCCTGCATGGATCTGCGTCGGACTCAGGATTTGTGTTCATTTCCGGGCTAGCATTGGCCCATGCCATCATCACCGTTGTTCGTTTCGGATTGCCCGCCCATGACTGCCCATCGAATTGGTTTCCTGATTTGGCCCAGCACTAAAGCGTTGACGCTGGCGCTGGCGGAGGAGGCCTTGCGTGTTGCGCAGCGGGTGCACCCGGACGTGGTTTACGAACTGTCGTTCTTGCAGGCCGAGCCGCAGACCGAAGGGGCCTGGCAATTGCCCGGCGAACCCTGGGCCGGCAAGCTCGAGAATTTCCAGAAACTGTTCCTGCTCGCCGACGAGCCGCCGACCACCCTGGCGCCGGCGCTGAGCAGTGCGCTCAAGCAACTGGTGCGTGCCGGTTGCGTGATCGGTGGTCTGTCGGCCGGTGTCTATCCGCTGGCCCAGCTCGGTTTGCTCGACGGTTATCGCGCCGCCGTGCACTGGCGCTGGCAGGACGATTTCGCTGAGCGCTTCCCGAAAGTCATCGCTACCAGTCATCTGTTCGACTGGGATCGCGATCGTCTGACCGCCTGCGGTGGCATGTCGGTGCTCGACCTGCTGCTGGCGGTGCTGGCCCGCGATCACGGCGCGGAACTGGCCGGTGCGGTGTCGGAAGAACTGGTCGTTGAGCGCATCCGCGAGGGCGGTGAGCGTCAGCGCATCCCGTTGCAGAATCGCCTCGGCTCCAGCCATCCGAAGCTCACCCAAGCGGTGTTGCTGATGGAAGCCAACATCGAAGAGCCGCTGACCACCGACGAAATCGCCCAGCACGTGTGCGTATCCCGTCGACAGCTGGAGCGGATCTTCAAGCAATACCTCAACCGCGTGCCGAGCCAGTACTACCTGGAACTGCGCCTGAACAAGGCCCGGCAGATGTTGATGCAGACCAGCAAGTCGATCATCCAGATCGGCCTCTCGTGCGGCTTCTCCTCGGGGCCGCATTTCTCCAGCGCCTATCGCAACTTCTTCGGTGCCACGCCGCGCGAAGATCGCAACCAGCGGCGCAGCAGCAGCCCGTTCGAATTGTCGTCAGTGCCGCCGGAGCGTGGCTGAGCGCGGATCGACCCTCAATCGGTTTCCATGCCGCCGGAGAAGTCATGGAAATCCTCAATCGTCTGATACGCGGTGTCGTTGCTCGACTGTTGCTCCAGCAGGCGCAATTGATACGCCGCCTCATACCGCTGCAGGCGCTGCAAACTTTCGGCAGTCAGCGGGTTGTCGCTGAAGTCGTATTCGGTCAGCACGTCGCCGGGCTGTAAAGGAAACTCGCCCGGCAACTCGGTGATCGCGTTTCCGGACAAGTCGGCGTACATCAATCGAGGCAGTCCGAACAGGCCGTCAGGCACCTTGCTCAAGGCACAGTTGCCCAGACGCACATCGGTCATCTGCGGGAAATGACTCAGATCCGGAGCGATGTTGAGCGGATTGTCGCTCAGGTCCACCGAACTCAGGTTTCTCAGCGTTGCGAATGCTTGCGCGGTCTGCGCAGTCAGCGTGATTTCACAGCCCGGCAGATACAGGCTGCGCAGCCTTTCCATGGCGAAAATCGGGACGGGAATCTCGCCCAGCGGATAATTGCGGATGTCGATGCCTTTGAGCTTCGGGAACAGCTCCAGCAGACGATCGATCCGAGGCGCAACAGACGCTGTGGTGGTCAGTTTCAATTGTTCGATGTGGTCGAAACGCGCGGTCAGCGGCGGCAGCTCACCGGTAAACGACAACTCGCAGCTGACCCTTGGCCCTGTCAGGAACGAGGGGGCACGGCGCAGGTCGTCTTCGAGGTTTTGCCTGAAGTGCTGGCGGTTGAGTCTTTCTCTGGCTGCCGCGTCGGTCGCAAGCGGCATCTGCGTGTGAGTATCGTTGGGAGTCTCGTTGGCCCAGCTATCCAGGCGTTCGAGCAGGCTGGTGAGCTCGGATTTGCGGCGCATCAGCTCAACACGTCCATCGGCCAGCGTGCCCGCAAGCTTGTAGACCAGATCGTTGGCATCGAAGCCGAACAGCGATGGATAAAGGCTTTGCGCCAGATCGATGTCTTGCTGTTGGACCCAGACACCGAAGTTGTCAGCCTTGGCCTGAAATGCGGCCTTGATCCGTTCTCTGGAAGCAACCGACAACGGGTTGCCGCCCAATTCAATACCGCGATCGGAGTACTGCGTCAGTTGCGCCGGCAATTCGCTGATGTTGTTGTCGCTCAGCAACGCGACTTCCAGGTGCGGCAGCTGTTCCAGCCCGGCGGGAACACTATCGATGCCGGTGTTGATCAGGTCGATGAACGTCAGGTTCTGCAGGGTCGATAGATCGGGCGTCACCTGCAGAGGGTTGCTATACAAGTCCAGAGATTTCAATCGGGTCATCGTGGACAGGATCGCTTGTCCGGCAGGATCCAGAGTGATCTGGCACTTGCTCAGCATCAATCTCTCAAGCAACGGCAGGCTTGGCAGCGATTGGGGTATCCGGCCCAAGGCGAAATCCTGCAGTTCCAGTCCGCGCAGCCCGCTGAAGCTTCGGAAAAAACCATCGGGAATGTTCAGCCCCGGATTGCCCTGAAGGTTGAGATGCGTGATGTGGCTGAAGTCAGCGGTCAGTTCCGGCAATTCGCCGGTGAATGTCGCATCGGCTTCGAAAGTATTGAACCGCAGGGCTGAGTTTTCGTTTTGCCGACCGCGCCAGAGTTTCTCAAGGTCGCTGCTGAATCTTTGTCTGGCGGCGAGTTCTGCAAATCTTTCCGGCGCAGTCCAGGGCAGCTCTGTCGAAGGGTTGTTGACCGGCAAGCGCGCGCTCCATGTGTTGAGATCACTGGTCATGCGGGCGATTTCCGCCTCCCATCTGATCAGTTGCGCCGTGCCGGTCTGTAATGTCCCGGGCAGGCGATAAATCATGTTGATCGCAGCGTTTTCGCCCAGTCGCGGGAACAGTCTCTGCGCCATGGCAATGTCAGCCGATGGCGGCTTGATCCGGAAGTTGCGCCCGTGATTGGCGTAGTAGAGCTTAATGCGGTCGCGGGCATTCATGGACAGAGGATTGTCGTTCAGATAGACGCTGTCGGCCCGCTCGGGATGCAAACTGAAGACAGCGTCGGGCAGCACGGTTATCTGGTTGTTATTGAGATGGAGCTCTCGCATTAGCGGATGCTCGGCGATGCCCTTCGGCACGCTCGTCAGTTCGCTATGGCCGAGTGAGAAGTTCGTCACCTTGGGCAGGATTGTCAGGTCTGGCGCGTTTGTCAGTGGGTTATGGCTCAGATCGAGCAACCGCAACTCGGGCAGCGCGCCAAGTACCTGCTGCCCGGCAGGGGTAAGCGTCAGCGCGCAGTCATTGAGTTTGAGCTCTTTGAGATAGTGCAGACGGCTGACGAATGAAGGGATGTCATAGAGTGTGAAAGCTTTCAGTTCCAGCATCTGAAGATTCGGGAACAAGGCAGCGAACGGCTCGAGTCCCGCGATCGTCACGTTGCCCGCCAGCTTGAGGCTGGTAACGTGATCGAAGTTGACCGTCAGGCGCGGCATTTCGCCGAGGAACTTGAGGTCTGCCGCGAAAGAAGTCGTGCGCCTGCCGGTACCCATCGATCTTTCGCCCCAGAAATCCTTTATCAATTGCTTGAAGTCCGAGCGTGCGGATCGTTGCGCCAAACGCTCGCTTGCGCTCAAGGCTTGACGCGTAACCGGGTGCGCAGACGGCGTTGCCAAGGCCCAGCGGGTCAGGTCATCGCGCATCTGTTGCTGTTCTGCTTGCCAGCGAAGCAGCTGTTGGCGACCGTCGGCCAGGTCGCCGGGCAAGTCGTAAATCATCTCGCTGGCCTCTTGCTTGTTCAAACCGGGAAACAACTGCCGGGCGAGGCTCACGTCCGGCTCGGCCGCCAGTACGTCGAAGTCGTTGCGATGGAGGCGGTAGTAGTTTTTGATCTGGTTGCGGGTGGCGGCCGATAGCGGGTTGTCGGCAAGGTCAATGCCGTCACTGCGCTCGGCGGGGAGGTCGAACAGCGCCTCGGGCAGTTGCGTGATGCGGTTGCCTGCGAGCACTGCGGTTCGCAACCCCGGATGGCTGGCCAGTCCTTCGGGAACGACGGTCAGCCCGCAGTTGGACAGATCGAGATAGATCAATTCGGGCAACAAATTCAGGTCGGGGAACGTACCCAACGGATTGTCGCTCAGGTCCAGTGAGTCGAGGCTGCCAAGTGACAGCAGCGCAGCCTGATTTTCCGGGGTCATGACCACGCCACAATTTTTCAGCTCCAGATCGCTCAGTTGAGGCAGTTTTGCTTCGCCCAGCGCAAGCGGTCCCAGTTCGAAACCGTTCATTTTCAGCTTGGCAAGGTTGGGGAAGCACTCCACGAAGCGCAGGGCGGCGGTGCTATTGGCGGTGCCGGTGAGGTTCAGCCGCGTCGCGCGCTCGAGACCGGCGCTGAGTATCGGCATATCCCCACTGAACGTCGCCGTTGCCCTGAGTTCTTCAAGGCGCGGGTACAGGGGCGGGCTGCGCCAGAATTGCTCGATCTGTTGCGCAAAGGATCGCCGGGCCTCCAGTTCGCGGGCCTGTGCCTCGAGGGGAAGACGTTCCCCCGACTCAGAGGCGGTCACGGTGGCCTGGTTGATCCATTGACTGAGTTCGAGATTCAGCACGCCGAGTTCATTTTCCCAGCGGGACAACTGTGCGCCGCACTCCGCCAATGGCCCGGGCAATCGGTACAACACCTGTGTTGCGCCTTCCGTGTCGAGGGATGGAAACAAGGCGATGGTGCGTTGCAGATCCTCCTGCACGGGCCGGACGCCGAAGTGCCTTCCGGTGTGCTCGTAGAACACTTTTACCCGCTCGCGGGAAGCCGCCGTCAACGGGTTATCGGCGAAGGTATAACCATCGCTGAGGGAGCTTGCCAGGTTGAAAAAACTGTCCGGTATCCGCGTGATGCGGTTGCGATCGAATTGCGCCGAAATCAGGCGCGGATGATCCAGCAGATCGTCGGGCACCGTGTGAATGCCGGTATCCGACAGGTTCACGTAGCGCAATGAAGGCAGTGTGTGCAGGTCCGGAGGCAGGCCCAGCGCATTGCCTTGCAGATCGAGCAGGGTGAGCTGCGGCATGGCCGCGAGCACTGACTCTGTGACCGTCGTCAGACTGATCCGACAATTGCGTAAGCGCAATTCGCGCAGCGAGCGCATCGAAGTCAGTGCTTGCGGCAGGCTCGACAGATTGAGATTGCGCGCATCGATATTCTGCAACTGGCTGAAGGACTGCAGAAAGCTGTCGACGGAGGTGGTCATCGGGCTGCCATCAATGGCGAGCGAGGTGATATGACTGAAGTCTGCTGACAACACGGGCAAGTCGCCCATCACCGCAGGTGTAAGGCGCAAGGCGTATCCGGCGGCAAAGCCCTGGTGGTTGATACCCGTGACGTGCTCCCGTCTCCAGGCTTTGAGCAATTGCTCCCGTAGCAGCCTGCGATTCTGGATTTCGGCGCGCTTCTCCAGCGAGGTGAGCGCCGTGCCGGTTTCCGGGTGCACGGCGGGCGGATTGTTGGCCCAGACATGCAGTTCGTTCTGCAATTGCAGGTAGTCATTTTGCAAACGAAGCATTTCGGCGCGCGGGCCTGCGGGACTGCTTCGCATGCTTTCGGCGAGGAAGCGCACTTCATGGTTCGACATGCGTGGATAGAGCACCCGGATGTCTTCTTCGAGGGTGTGCGGCTGGTAAGCGGGGCGTGGCGGACGCGGAGCATGGGCGTAACCGTCGGTACCGAGCAGGCGCAGGGTGTCGACAGCCGGCGCTCGGGACGGCGTATCGGCAATCACCTGACGCCACTCGTTGCGCTCGAGCGTGCGTTCACGAATGGCCGCCTTCAGCGCCTGACCCTGGCCGATCCGCATGTCCAGGCTCTGGCGCTCGCTGTCGGGCAATGCGTACAACAGGCTGGAATAGAAATCAGCGAACGAATGCAGCTGCTGCCCACGATCGTCATAAGGTTGGTATTGGCCATCGTCGCGGCGAACCAGCACCTTGTATTCGGGCGCATCGTCACGGCCGATCGTGTCCAGTAACCGGCCCTCGTAGCGCCCGTCGCGGATTTCGATGCGTACATCGCCGCTCCAGCCCGGCAACAATTTGAGGCTGTGCAGCGCCAGAGAATCAGAGTCGTGATTGCTCACCGAGGCCAGCTCAAGGCCTTCATACGCGCGGGTAAGGCGCACCTCGTCACTGGCCATCTGCATGAGTGCCTGCTGGCGCGGGGGCAATCGTCCTTCGCTGATCTGCAACAGTTCGCTGCCGGTCGCGGTATCGAGCAGTTCGCGGGTAATGCTGGCCGGCAATTGCGGAGGGTGAATCTTGAGTCGTGCAGCCAGCGGGTCGTCGAGGTGCTGGAGGGCTTGATAGCGCGACTCGAACAGCGCGCTGGTGTTGCGTCTGGCGAGGTCGGCCACTTGTTTGCGCAGGTTGTGGCTGCGGACCTCGATGGACGGCGTCGGTCCCGCGAAGGGCTCGTCCAGCAAGGTTTTGATCTGCGTCTCGTCGAGGGCTTGGAGCAGGGTTTTGAGCACGTCGCCACCGGCCAGCGTGTCGTGGCGTAGTTCGATTACCGGCAGGCTTGTGTCGGCAGACGATTGCCACAGTTGCTCGCCTTGGCGATCGAGCAGACGCAGGCACTGGTCGCCTGGCCAGCGGCCGTATTCGCTGAGCACCTCCAGTTGCATGGCCGGGTCGGCGCGCAAGAAAACTTCAGCGTCAGCGCTGTCGAGCTGGTCGATGAAGCGTTGCAACTGCTGATCAATCTTGAAGCGCTGGATGCTGTCGCCCAGCAGAGGCGGAACGCTTTCCTGCTCGACATGCATTTTGCGCAACGCGTCTTCGCTGGTTCCGCTGATCTGCAGCACGGTTTCGCGCTCGCTCGCGGACAAGCTCTCGACCGCAGGGCCGATACGGCGCAGCGCGGTTGCGCCATCCCATTCCAGCGGTTGCTCCAGTTCAGTGTGCCAGGCACCTTCGCCATTGTGGCGCAGCACCGGTTGGTATGCGTCGGGGCGACTCGGATGTTCGATGCGGTACTGCCCCGGCACCTGACTTTCCGTGACTGCAAAGTGCGCATCCTCCAGGGGCAGCAGGCGCTTGTCCTCATGCGCATGCAAACCCAGGGCATCGGGTTGCGAATCGGCAGTCGGGCGCTGCGGATGTTTGTAGCGTTCGAGATCCGGTTGCCAGTAGCGGATGTCACCATTGGCCAGTTGTACCGGTTTGAAGCGGTCGATGAACGACACGATTTCCTTGGGCAATACTTTGCGAAACTCGGCCGCGCCAATCGCACCGCCGACGGCGAACATGCCCAACTGGATCATCGATTCCACGGTTCCCATCAGGTGTTCGACCGCCTCGGTCGTGCGCCCCTGCGCCCACTCGACAATGCCTTCGAATACTTCATCGAGCATCTGATAGGCCATGTACGCCATCATCGCTTCACCGAGCACCGGCACGAACGGCGCGACGATCATTGCGGCGGTCTGGGCGATGGAAGAGAGGATGTTGACCAGCGAATCCCAGAACGCCCAGCGCGCCCTTTGATCAACCAGGGCAGTCGGTACGGCAATGGTTCGGGCGTCATTGAAAATCTTGTTCAGTTTTGCCTGGTACAGGTGTTGCCACACATCGTCGTAAAACGGCGTCAGCGCAGTCTGCAGATCGGGCCGCTCCACTGCGGCTTCGCGCCATGCCGGCCGAGGGTCGCCGGGTTCGTGCGGGTGCCAGCGGATTTCACTCAGCCGGCTGTTGAGGGTGCTGAAGAAGAAACCGCGCTGGTCGTGGTTGACGAAGCGGCTGAAGAATTGCTGATAGTCCCTGGCGCGCAACTGGCGCGTCAGCTCCACGACCATTTCCAATGGCGAGGCGTACTCCTTGAACGGATGTTCGGGGTCATCCGGGACGTAGGCGACGACGCGCGCTGCATTGCGTGTCATGTACAGGTCCGGGGCGAATACCACGATGCCGGTGAGCGGTGCGCAAAGCATCGTCATGTCATGACACAGCAGCGGGGCGCCGTGCACATGCAGGCCTTTCACACCGTCGAGCATGGCTTCGATCAGGCGTACCGCGTTTTCCGACACGTCGCGGTTCATCCGCGCCCATTGCAGGGCCGATTTCATCGCGGCCTTCTGGCTGGCGTCGATCTTGCCGCGCAAGACCGACGCGACCATCGGATCGGAGTAGCCCAGATTGTCTTCCAGACTGGCTTTGTATTTCGCGCCGATATCCAGTCGACGGCACAGTTTTGTGAAAGCGGAAATGCTCAGTTTCGCCTTGATCTCGGGCAGGGTTTCAAACTGTCCTGTAGCCGAAGGTGCGCTAGTGAATGTCGACTCGGCTTCGAAGGCGTCGTCTTCGGTTTCCCTTTCTTCGAAGTTATGCAGCGCCGCCTCAAGCAGTGACACGGACCAGGCGCGGGCGCCGGTGCGGATCGGAAACCACGGGGTGGTGGCGGGAATGTACAGGCGCACGTAGGTGTTTCTGACATCCAGTTCCAGATCGAAGCAGCTTTTCAGCTCGGCCTTGAGCAGGGGCTCGGCGAAGGCCGCAGCGTCCTGCAAGTGCTCAAGGCTTTTGTCGACCCGGCTCTGCGCGGTGATATGCGCCGCCCCAAGACTTTTCATCAACGCATGCTGTTCGGCTGGCGCGACCTGGAGCGCGGCCGGCTGTTGCGGGACGCTGTTCTTCAGCGCTTCGCGCCGCGTGGCTGAGGTGTCGCCCAGCCAGGCCGGAATCGCGTTTTTCAGTGGTTGGTAATGCTCGTCCGCATGTTGCGCGTCATGTGCGGCATCCGGGGTTGCCGATGGGGGTGCTTCAGACAAATGCATGGCCATTCCTTGGCGTTGGGAAGAACCCTCAGCAAATCAGCGGCAAGCGACCACCGTGCGGTAGATATTTATGTCTCTGCCGTGGGGGCTGACTTGGTATCCTGCGCGGCCTGCCGCAAATCGGCCGCGCCCGGTAAACTGCGCCTTTGCGACGCTATATGTCGCATTGCCGTAAACCCGGGAAAATCCGGGGTTTGCGCTATAAGAAGTTGTCGCTTGGCGACAAGGCCGGGCACCCAACTGTCCTTACAATCCCCTCATCGCTCGCCAGTTCCAGGCGGGTGTTCCTCTTCAGGAGACTCCGATGTCCGTTGAGCACGCTGCGGTACAACGCGCCGATTTCGACCAGGTAATGGTTCCCAACTACGCGCCTGCCGCTTTCATTCCGGTGCGTGGCGCCGGTTCCCGGGTCTGGGATCAGGCCGGCCGCGAGCTGATCGACTTCGCCGGCGGGATTGCCGTCAACGTTTTGGGCCATGCGCATCCGGCGCTGGTCGGCGCGTTGACCGAACAGGCGAACAAGCTGTGGCACGTGTCCAACGTGTTCACCAACGAACCGGCCCTGCGTCTGGCGCACAAGCTGATCGACGCCACGTTTGCCGAGCGCGTGTTCTTCTGCAACTCCGGCGCCGAAGCCAACGAGGCCGCGTTCAAGCTGGCCCGTCGCGTCGCATTCGACCGTTTCGGCACCGAGAAATACGAAATCATCGCCGCGCTGAACAGCTTCCACGGCCGTACCCTGTTCACCGTCAACGTCGGTGGCCAGTCGAAGTACTCCGACGGTTTCGGCCCGAAAATCACTGGCATCACCCACGTTCCCTACAACGATCTGGCCGCGCTGAAAGCCGCGGTGTCCGAGAAGACCTGCGCGGTCGTGCTCGAGCCGATCCAGGGCGAGGGCGGCGTGCTGCCGGCCGAGCTGGCTTACCTGCAAGGTGCCCGCGAACTCTGCGATGCGAACAACGCGCTGCTGGTGTTCGACGAAGTGCAGACCGGCATGGGCCGCAGCGGCAAGCTGTTCGCCTACCAGCATTACGGCGTGACCCCGGACATCCTCACCAGCGCCAAGAGCCTGGGCGGTGGTTTCCCGATCGCGGCAATGATGACCACCGAAGCGCTGGCCAAACATCTGGTCGTCGGCACCCACGGCACCACTTACGGCGGCAACCCGCTGGCCTGCGCCGTCGCCGAAGCGGTGATCGACGTGGTCAACACCCCTGAGGTGCTGAACGGCGTGAACGCCAAGCACGACAAGTTCAAGACCCGCCTGCAACAGATCGGCGAGAAATACGGCCTGTTCACTCAGGTGCGTGGTCTCGGTCTGCTGATCGGTTGCGTGCTGAGCGAAGCGTGGAAAGGCAAGGCCAAGGACATCTTCAACGCCGCCGAACAGGAAGGCCTGATGATTCTCCAGGCAGGCCCGGACGTAATCCGTTTCGCCCCGAGCCTGGTGGTGGAAGATGCCGATATCGATGCCGGTCTCGACCGCTTCGAACGTGCTGCGGCGAAGTTGACGCAAGCCTGATGGACCTTTCGGCGCCTGGAGTTTTTCCGGCGCCGAACCAATTTTTGATACCGGGCACATTCACCTGTTGGATTGAACCTGTGGTGAGGGGATTTATCCCCGATGGGCTGCGCAGCGGCCCCAGTTTTTGGGGGTGCTTCGCCCCCCAGCGGGGATAAATCCCCTCGCCACAAGTCCCATTCCTGCATCGATCTTTATGTGGGCCCGGTTTTTTCTGTGAATATTGAAGAGAAAGGAGTGACACCATGCTGGTGATGCGCCCCGCGCAAATGGCTGATCTGGGCGAGGTACAGCGTCTGGCTGCGGACAGCCCGATTGGTGTCACTTCCTTGCCGGATGACGTGGAACGTCTGAGCGACAAGATCGCCGCGAGCGAAGCTTCGTTCGCCGCCGAAGTGAGCTTCAACGGTGAAGAGAGTTACTTCTTTGTCCTCGAAGACTCGAGCACCGGCAAACTGGTCGGCTGCTCGGCCATCGTCGCTTCCGCCGGTTATTCGGAGCCGTTCTACAGCTTCCGTAACGAGACCTTCGTCCACGCCTCCCGCGAGCTGAAGATCCACAACAAGATCCACGTGCTCTCGCAGTGCCACGACCTGACCGGCAACAGCTTGCTGACCAGTTTCTATGTGCAGCGCGAGCTGGTCGGATCGCCGTGGGCCGAGCTCAATTCCCGTGGCCGTCTGCTGTTCGTCGCCAGCCATCCAGAGCGTTTTGCCGATTCGGTGGTGACCGAGATCGTCGGTTACAGCGACGAGAATGGCGACTCGCCGTTCTGGGATGCGATCGGGCGTAACTTCTTCGACCTCAACTACGCCGAGGCCGAGCGCCTGTGCGGGCTGAAAAGCCGCACCTTCCTCGCCGAGCTGATGCCGCATTACCCGATCTACGTGCCGCTGCTGCCGGACTCCGCCCAAGAGGCGATGGGCCAGGTGCACCCGCGTGCGCAGATCACCTTCGACATCCTGATGCGCGAAGGCTTCGAAACCGATCACTACATCGACATCTTCGACGGCGGCCCGACCCTGCATGCACGGGTTTCCGGGATCCGTTCGATCGCCCAGAGTCGCGTGGTGCCGGTGAAGATCGGCGAGCCGGTCAAAGGTGCCGGACGTCAGTACCTGGTGGCCAATGCGCAGTTGCAGGATTACCGCGCGGTGTTGCTCGAGCTGGATTACGCGCCGGGCAAACCGGTGACGCTGGATATGGAAGCGGCCGAAGCCCTGGGCGTCGGTGAAGGTGCCAGCGTGCGCCTGGTGGCGGTTTAACGCCTTAGCGAGTTTCACGGGTGGCGCGAGCGGCCCGTTTGAGGAGATAGCATGATTGTTCGTCCCGTACGCAGCAGCGATTTATCCGCGCTGATCGACCTGGCCCGCAGCACCGGCACCGGCCTGACCACATTGCCGGCCAACGAAGAGCGCCTGACCCACCGGGTCGGCTGGGCCGAGAAGACCTTTCGCGGCGAAGCCGGGCGTGGCGATGCGGACTATCTGTTCGTGCTCGAAGACGATGACGGCCGCGTGGTGGGGATTTCCGCCATCGCCGGCGCGGTCGGCCTGCGTGAGCCCTGGTACAACTTCCGCGTCGGTCTGACGGTCAGCGCTTCGCAAGAGCTGAACATCTACCGCGAAATCCCGACGCTGTTTCTGGCCAACGACCTGACCGGCAATTCCGAGCTGTGCTCGCTGTTCCTGCACGCCGATTATCGCAACGGCTTGAACGGCCGGATGCTATCCAAGGCGCGCATGCTGTTCATCGCTGAGTTCCCGGAGCTGTTCGGTAACAAGATCATCGCCGAAATGCGTGGCGTGTCCGATGACGCCGGGCGCTCGCCGTTCTGGGAAAGCCTCGGCCGGCACTTCTTCAAGATGGAATTCAGCCAGGCCGATTACCTGACCGGCGTCGGCAACAAGGCGTTCATCGCCGAACTGATGCCGAAATTCCCGCTGTACACCTGCTTCCTTTCGCCGGACGCGCGCAACGTCATCGGCCAGGTGCACCCGGACACCGAGCCGGCACTGGCCATGCTCAAGAGCGAAGGCTTCAGCTATCAGGGTTACGTCGACATCTTCGACGCCGGGCCGGCCATCGAATGCGAAACCAGCAAGATCCGCGCGGTGCGTGACAGCGAAGCGCTGGTGCTGGCCGTCGGCACGCCGGGCGATGACGCCACGCCGTTCATCATCCACAACCGCAAGCGCGAGGATTGCCGCATCACGGCTGCACCAGCGCGCCTGGCTGCGGGCACCCTGGTGGTCGATCCGCAGACCGCGAAACGTCTTCAACTCAGCGCCGGCGATCAGGTTCGCGCCGTGGCGTTGTCCGCTGCACGGGAGTCGAAATAATGAATTCGCTATACATCGCAGGTGAGTGGCTGGCCGGTCAGGGCGAGGCCTTTCAATCGCTGAACCCGGTGACCCAGCAAGTGCTGTGGGCGGGCGAGGGCGCCACTGTCGCGCAGGTCGAATCGGCGGTGCAGGCCGCTCGTCAGGCCTTTCCCGGCTGGGCGCGCCGTACGCTCGAAGAGCGCATCAGCGTCCTCGAAGCTTTCGCCGCTGCGTTGAAAAACCACGCTGACGAACTGGCTCGCACAATCGGCGAAGAAACCGGCAAACCGCTGTGGGAAGCTGCGACCGAAGTCACCAGCATGGTCAACAAGATCGCGATTTCGGTGCAGAGCTACCGCGAGCGCACCGGCGAGAAGAGCGGCCCATTGGGCGACGCCACCGCCGTGTTGCGCCACAAGCCGCACGGCGTGGTTGCGGTGTTTGGTCCTTACAACTTCCCCGGTCACCTGCCTAACGGTCATATCGTCCCGGCGCTGCTGGCCGGTAACAGCGTGCTGTTCAAGCCCAGCGAACTGACGCCGAAAGTCGCCGAGTTGACGGTCAAGTGCTGGATCGAAGCCGGCCTGCCGGCAGGCGTGTTGAACCTGCTGCAGGGCGCGCGGGAAACCGGTATCGCGCTGGCGGCGAATCCGGGCATCGACGGTCTGTTCTTCACCGGTTCGAGCCGCACCGGCAATCACCTGCACCAGCAATTCGCCGGGCGTCCGGACAAGATCCTCGCCCTGGAGATGGGCGGCAACAACCCGCTGGTGGTCGATCAGGTCGCTGATCTGGACGCGGCGGTGTACACCATCATTCAGTCGGCATTCATTTCCGCCGGCCAGCGCTGCACTTGCGCCCGGCGTCTGCTGGTGCCGCAAGGCGCGTGGGGCGACAGCCTGCTCAAGCGTCTGGTTGAAGTCAGTTCGACCATTGAAGTCGGTGCCTTCGATCAGCAACCGGCGCCGTTCATGGGCTCGGTGATTTCCCTCGGCGCGGCGAAAGCGCTGATGGATGCGCAAGAGCAATTGCTGGCCAACGGCGCGGTGGCGCTGCTGGAAATGACTCAGCCACAGGCGCAGTCGGCTTTGCTGACCCCGGGCATTGTCGATGTGACGGCCGTGGCTGAGCGTCCGGACGAAGAACTGTTCGGGCCGCTGCTGCAAGTGATCCGCTATGCCGATTTCGGCGCGGCGATCACTGAAGCCAACAACACCGCTTATGGACTGGCCGCCGGTTTGCTCTCCGATTCCGAAGCGCGTTACCAGCAGTTCTGGCTGGAAAGCCGCGCCGGCATCGTCAACTGGAACAAACAACTGACTGGTGCCGCGAGCAGCGCGCCATTCGGCGGTGTCGGCGCCTCGGGCAACCACCGTGCCAGCGCCTATTACGCAGCGGACTACTGCGCGTACCCGGTGGCGTCGCTGGAAACCCCGAGCCTGGTGTTGCCATCGGCTCTGACGCCTGGCGTGAAAATGGCGTAGCGCCCATTCGCGAGCAGGCTCGCTCCCACAGGTTCAGTGGTGTTCACACATTTTGTGTCCAACCTAAATCCTGTGGGAGCGAGCCTGCTCGCGAAGGCCGCACTGCGGTCTTAAAGAATAGTTACTGAAGCCTATAACAACAGATTCTCGTGGAGCCTCGCTGATGAAATCCTATGAAGTCAATTTTGACGGTCTAGTGGGGCCGACCCATAACTACGGTGGTCTGTCCTACGGCAACGTCGCCTCGCAGAGCAACAGTCAGCAATCCTCGAACCCGAAGGAAGCGGCGCTGCAAGGTCTGGCAAAAATGAAAGCGCTGATGGACATGGGCTTTCAGCAAGGCGTGCTGGCTCCGCAGGAGCGTCCCGACGTGGCGGCGCTGCGTCGTCTGGGCTTCAGTGGCACTGACGCGCAGGTGATCGAGCGCGCCGCCAAGGAAGCGATGCCGCTGCTGGTCGCCAGTTGCTCGGCGTCGAGCATGTGGGTGGCCAACGCCGCCACGGTCAGCCCGAGTGCCGACACCGCTGACGGCCGCGTGCACTTCACCGCCGCCAACCTCAATTGCAAATATCACCGCAGCATCGAACACCCGACCACCAGCCGCGTGCTCGGCGCGATGTTCGCCAATCAACAGCACTTCGCCCATCACGCCGCTTTGCCGGCAGTGGCGCAGTTTGGCGACGAAGGCGCGGCCAACCACACGCGTTTCTGCCGTGAGTACGGCGAGGCGGGCGTCGAGTTTTTCGTGTTCGGCCGCAGTGCGTTCGACAACCGTTTCCCGGCGCCGCAGAAATACCCTGCACGCCAGACCCTCGAAGCCTCGCAAGCCGTCGCGCGTCTGCACGGTCTGCGTGACGAAGGCGTGGTCTACGCGCAACAGAATCCCAACGTCATCGATCAGGGCGTGTTCCACAACGACGTGATCGCTGTGGGCAACGGTGAAGTGCTGTTCTATCACGAGGACGCGTTCCTCGAGACCGACAAGATGCTCGCCGAACTGCAAGGCAAACTGGCCAAGGTCGGTGGTAACTTCCAGTCCGTTTGCGTGCCGCGTTCGGCAGTCACCGTGGATGACGCGGTGCGTTCCTACCTGTTCAACAGCCAGTTGCTCTCGCGTCCTGACGGTTCGATGCTGCTGATCGTGCCGCAGGAATGCCAGGCCAACGAACGCGTCTGGGCTTATCTGCAAAGCCTGACCAGCTCCGGCGGAATGATCCGCGAAGTTAAAGTCTTCGATCTCAAGCAAAGCATGCAGAACGGCGGTGGCCCGGCGTGCCTGCGTCTGCGCGTGGCGCTGAATGAAACCGAACTGGCGGCGGTCAACCCAGGCGTTATCATGACGGCCCCGTTGTACGGTTCGTTGACCGCATGGGTTGAAAAGCACTACCGCGACCGCCTGAGCGAAACCGATCTGGCGGACCCGCAATTGTTGCTTGAATGCCGGACGGCACTGGATGAACTGACGCAAATCCTTAAACTGGGCGCGGTTTATCCCTTCCAGATCAATTGATCGCCAGCGCGCTGCCTGAACGTGGCGCGCGGCGTGTCACCCCAAGAGAGTAAAAACATGAGCGATTCCCTGCAGCTGATCCTTGAAGACACCGACGGCACGCAATTGCAAACCTCGTGCACCCGCGTTGCGGTCATGTGGCAAGGCAAAGAGCTGTGGATCCAGCAGGACGGCCGTGGCCAGCTGCTGATCGGCGTGGACGTCGAGGAAGGTGACGAAGAGTACGCCAACCTGCTGCTGCGCCCATTGGCGACTAATCTGGTAAGTCTGCAACTGGAAATGGAACCGGCTGACCTCGGCGCTGACGAGGATCACGTACACGGCCCGGATTGCAACCACGACCACTAAGGAAACCGCTCAATGCTCGCCCTCGGCAAACTGCTTGAACTGACCCTCGCCGGCCGCGAACCGGCGGAGAAGACTCAACTGACTGTCGAAGGCGTGCGCATGCGCTGGTTGAGCGAAGGGGCGCTGGAAGTGCGGCCCCCGGAAGCGCGCGACAATGGCCTGGACCTGCTGCTGTCGGCAGGCATCCATGGCAATGAAACGGCACCGATCGAGTTGCTCGATCGGCTGCTGCACGACATCGCACGCGGCGATCTCAAGCCGCGCGCACGCATTCTGTTCCTGTTCGGCAACCCGGAAGCGATTCGCAAGGGCGAGCGTTTCGTCGAGCAGGACGTCAATCGACTGTTCAACGGTCGCCACGAACAAAGCAGCGGCTCGGAAGCGTTGCGCGCCTGTGAGCTGGAACGGCTGGCGGCGAGTTTCTTCAGCAAGCCCGAGCGCCAGCGTCTGCACTACGACCTGCACACCGCGATTCGTGGGTCGAAGATCGAACAGTTCGCCTTGTACCCGTGGAAGGAAGGGCGCCAGCATTCCCGTCGCGAACTGGCGCGCCTGCGCGCCGCCGGCATGGAAGCAGTGCTGTTGCAGAACAAACCATCCATCGTGTTCAGTTCGTACACCTACGACAAACTCGACGCCGAGGCTTTCACCCTGGAACTGGGCAAGGCGCGGCCGTTCGGGCAGAACGACGGCGTTAACGTTTCACTGCTGGAAACCCGCCTGAAGCAGATCATCGAAGGCGCTGAGCCGGAGACAGAAGAAGGGCTGGATGGCTTGCAGCTGTTCAGCGTGGCGCGGGAAATCATCAAGCACAGCGATGCGTTCCGCCTGAATCTGCCGGCGGATATCGAGAACTTTTCCGAGCTGGAGCCGGGTTATGTGTTGGCCGAGGATCTGGCCAATACCCGCTGGGTGATCGAAGAGCAGGGCGCGCGGATCATCTTCCCCAACCCCAAGGTCAAGAACGGCCTGCGCGCCGGCATTCTGATCGTCCCGACCACCGACGAAAACCTCGCCTGACCCAGGTTGTGATCGTTCCCACGCTCCGCGTGGGAATGCAGCCCGGGACGCTCCGCGTCCCAACAGCGGACGCAGAGCATCCATTGAGGCATTCCCACGCAGAGCGTGGGAACGATCATGTGAGAATCAGACTGCTACCGCGCGCGGCTCCGTGCGACGCAACGCGCGAATCTTCTGCAACGTATCCGCGCAAGTCCGCGCCGCTTCCTGACCCTTGTGCACAAAGTGCTCGAAGAAGAACTTCTGATGCTCTTCGCCCGAATGGAAGTGGTGCGGGGTGAGCGACACCGAGAACACCGGCACTTCGGTTTCCAACTGCACCTGCATCAGGCCGGTGACCACCGATTGCGCGACGAACTCGTGACGGTAAATGCCGCCGTCCACCACCAGGGCGGCGGCGACGATGCCGGCGTAACGGCCAGATTTGGCCAGCAGCTTTGCGTGCAGCGGCATTTCAAAGGCGCCGCCGACTTCAAAAAAGTCGATGTCCGCTTCCTGATAACCCTGCACCAGCATTTCAGCGACGAAGCCTTTACGGCTCTGGTCGACGATTTCCTTGTGCCAGCAGGCCTGGATGAACGCGACGCGCTCGCCCTGGGGGTGTTTGCTTTTGCTGTCGATAGCGGTGGGTTGCATGTTCTGACTCCTGTTTGTGTGAAAAACAGGGCGTTATGAATCGAAAGGGATGCAAGGGTGCGAACGCAGGCACGGATGCACGCGGACGGCCCTTTGGCGTCGATCCCGTTCTCTCTTCATCCGGACTATGACCGTCGGCCCCGGAATCACACCGGGTCTGCTGACCTTGCCGACGCACCCGACTCAAGTCGTGTGCAGCGCCAAGCGCTCGCGGGCTATGCGCATTGCGCGCAATTACCGCCGGTGGGGAATTGCACCCCGCCCTGAGAACGTTTCGCCGCCCATAGGCGGGCGGCGGCAAGTTTGTAACACATATTTCCCGGCCATGCACATGACACTGCGAGAGCGAGCCCGCTCGCGAAAGCGGCTTCACATTCAACGAATATGCTGACTGTTACTCCGCTTTCGCGTTCAGGCTCGCTCCCACATGGGCTTTGTCTTCTCGAGGAAGAATGGGATTTTTCCTCGTTCTAGGGTTGATTAATCTGTGCGATGACCGCAGTAATCCCACTTCACAAAGGGATTTCCCATCTGACCAGAGGCCAGGTTCATGAGCGTTATCGATCTTCGCAGCGACACCGTCACCCAACCGACTCCCGCCATGCTCGACGCGATGACCGCAGCGGACACCGGCGACGATGTGTACGGCGAAGATCCGACGGTCAATCGCCTCGAGGCCGAACTGGCCAAGCGTCTGGGCTTTGCCGCCGCGCTGTTCGTGCCGACCGGGACCATGAGCAACCTGCTCGGCCTGATGGCGCACTGCGAGCGTGGCGACGAATACATCGTCGGTCAGCAGGCGCACACCTATAAGTACGAAGGTGGCGGGGCGGCGGTGCTCGGCTCGATTCAGCCGCAGCCGCTGGAGGTGCAGGCCGACGGTTCACTGGATCTGGATCAGGTCGCCGCCGCGATCAAACCGGACGATTTCCATTTCGCCCGCACGCGTTTGCTGGCGCTGGAAAACACAATGCAGGGCAAAGTGCTGCCGCTGGAATATCTGGCGCGCGCGCGACGCTTTACTCAGGAACACGGCCTGCAATTGCACCTGGACGGCGCGCGGCTGTACAACGCGGCGGTCAAGCTTGGCGTCGATGCCCGGGAGATCACCCAGCATTTCGATTCGGTGTCGGTGTGCCTCTCCAAAGGCCTCGGCGCACCGGTCGGTTCGGTGCTGTGCGGTTCCGAGCAACTGATCGGCAAGGCGCGGCGTTTGCGCAAAATGGTCGGTGGCGGCATGCGTCAGGCCGGGTTGCTCGCGGCGGCTGGCTTGTACGCGCTGGATCATCACGTCGAACGGCTCGCGGATGACCATGCCAACGCGCAGTTGCTCGCCGAGGGGCTGCGTGAGGCCGGTTTCGTCGTCGAGCCCGTGCAAACCAACATGGTTTATGTGCAAATGGGCGACAGGGCCGCAGCACTCAAGGATTTTGCCGGCGAACGCGGGATCAGGCTCAGCGCCGCTGCGCGCTTGCGCATGGTCACGCACATGGACGTCAGCCGCGCGCAAATCGAGCAAGTGATCGCGACATTCGTCGAGTTTTCACGCAAGTGACAGCGTCAGCCGTCCAATTGACCGTTTCTATCGTATAAACACGCTGTACCCCGCGCGCAGGGCCGATATAATGCGGCCCTTTGCCGTCGCTTCGTCTCATGACGTTTCGAACAGGCCTTTGGCCGCAGCCTCCGTGGAAGAACCTAATGAAAAGCGCAGAAATCCGTGAAGCCTTCCTTCGCTTCTTCGAAGAGCAAGGCCACACCCGTGTAGCCTCCAGCTCTTTGATTCCGGGCAACGACCCAACCCTGCTGTTCACCAACGCGGGGATGAACCAGTTCAAGGACTGCTTCCTGGGCCAGGAAAAACGTGCGTACACCCGTGCCACCAGCAGCCAGAAATGCGTGCGCGCCGGCGGCAAGAACAGTGACCTGGAAAACGTCGGTTATACCGCGCGTCACCACACGTTCTTCGAAATGCTCGGTAACTTCAGCTTCGGCGACTACTTCAAGCACGACGCGATCACCTTCGCCTGGACCTTCCTGACTGGCGTGCTCAAGCTGCCGAAGGAAAAGCTCTGGGTCACCGTCTACGCTACCGACGACGAAGCGTATGACATCTGGACACAGAAAATCGGTGTGCCGGCCGAGCGCATGATCCGCATCGGCGACAACAAGGGTGCGCCGTACGCTTCCGACAACTTCTGGACCATGGGCGATACCGGCCCGTGCGGCCCGTGCACCGAGATTTTCTACGATCACGGCGAGCACATCTGGGGCGGCCCGCCGGGCTCGCCGGAAGAAGATGGCGATCGCTACATCGAAATCTGGAACAACGTGTTCATGCAGTTCAACCGCACCGCCGACGGTGTGTTGCATCCGTTGCCAGCGCCGTCGGTGGACACCGGCATGGGCCTGGAGCGGATCAGTGCGGTGATGCAGCACGTCAACTCCAACTACGACATCGACCTGTTCAAGAACCTGCTCAAGGCTTCGGCTGAAGCGATCGGCTGCGAAAACGGCGATCAGTCGTCGCTCAAAGTCGTTTCCGACCACATCCGTTCCTGCGGTTTCCTGATCGCCGACGGCGTGCTGCCGTCCAACGAAGGTCGCGGTTATGTGCTGCGCCGGATCATCCGTCGGGCCTGCCGTCACGGTAACAAGCTGGGCGCCACCGGCAGCTTCTTCTACAAAATTGTTGCCGCACTGGTTGCCGAAATGGGCGAGGCCTTCCCGGAACTGAAGAAGCAACAGAGCAACATCGAGCGCGTGCTCAAGGCTGAAGAAGAGCAATTCTCCAAGACCCTGGAACACGGCCTGAAAATCCTCGAGCAGGATCTGGCCGAACTCAAAGGCACCGTGGTGCCAGGCGACGTGGTGTTCAAACTCTACGACACCTACGGCTTCCCGATGGACCTGACCGCCGACATCGCTCGCGAACGCGGCCTGACCGTCGACGAAGCCGGCTTCGAGCGCGAGATGGAAGCGCAGCGTGTGCGCGCGCGTTCGGCCAGCTCGTTCGGTCTGGACTACAACACCCTGGTCAAGGTCGACGTGGCCACCGAGTTCACCGGCTATGCCGCCACCAGCGGCTCGGCGAAAATCGTTGCCATCTATAAGGATGGCCAGTCGGTCGACGTGCTGAGCGAAGGTCAGGAAGGCGTGATCGTGCTCAACCAGACGCCGTTCTACGCCGAATCCGGTGGCCAGATCGGCGACTGCGGTTTCATTCAGGCCGGCAGCAGCCGTTTTGACGTGCGCGATACCACCAAGACCGGCGGCGCATTCCTGCACCACGGTGTGCTGGCCTCGGGCAGCCTGACCATCGGCGCGCCGGTGGAAACCCACGTCGACGCCGAAGTGCGTCACGCCACCGCGCTGAACCACTCGGCTACGCACTTGCTGCACGCCGCGCTGCGTCAGGTGCTCGGTGAGCACGTACAGCAGAAAGGTTCGCTGGTCGACAGTCAGCGTCTGCGTTTCGACTTCAGCCACTTTGAAGCAATCAAACCAGAGCAGATCAAGCAGCTGGAAGACATCGTCAACGCCGAGATTCGCAAGAACTCCGCCGTTGAAACCGAAGAAACCGACATCGAAACCGCGAAGAACAAAGGCGCCATGGCGCTGTTCGGCGAGAAGTATGGCGACAGCGTGCGCGTGCTGAGCATGGGCGACTTCTCGGTCGAACTGTGCGGCGGTATCCACGCCAACCGTACCGGCGACATCGGCCTGCTGAAAATCATCAGCGAAGGCGGTGTGGCATCGGGCGTGCGTCGTATCGAGGCAGTCACTGGCGCTGCGGCGCTGGCCTACTTGAACGCGGCGGAAGAACAACTCAAGGAAGCGGCCAGCCTGGTCAAGGGCAGCCGCGACAACCTGATCGACAAGCTCTCGGCGGTACTGGAGCGCAACCGTCTGCTGGAGAAACAACTCGAGCAGTTGCAGGCCAAGGCAGCCAGCGCGGCGGGCGACGATCTGTCGGCCTCGGCGGTGGACGTCAAGGATGTGAAGGTGCTGGCCGCCCGTCTGGACGGTCAGGATGGCAAGGCGCTGCTGGCGCTGGTCGATCAGCTGAAAAACAAACTCGGCCGCGCAGTGATCCTGCTCGGCGGTGTCCATGAGGAAAAGGTCGTACTGGTTGCAGGCGTAACCAAGGACCTGACTGGCCAACTCAAAGCCGGTGATTTGATGAAACAGGCTGCTGCGGCAGTGGGCGGGAAGGGCGGTGGTCGTCCGGACATGGCGCAGGGCGGCGGTGTCGATGCCGCTGCGCTGGATGGCGCACTGGCGCTGACCGTTCCATTCGTCGAGCAGGCTTTATAAGACGGCTCGCCAGGCCCGCAGTCTAGTGGCGGGCCTGGCGACTGTTCGAAAGATTATTGGGCGCCCTTCATGGGCAGAGGCGGCTTTGAAATGGCTTTGATCGTACAGAAATTTGGAGGCACCTCGGTCGGCACTGTCGAGAGAATCGAGCAGGTCGCCGACAAGGTTAAGAAATTCCGCGATGCCGGCGATGACCTGGTGGTTGTGCTGTCTGCAATGAGCGGCGAAACCAACCGTCTGATCGATCTGGCCAAGCAAATCAGTGGCGAGGCGCAACCGGTTCCGCGCGAGCTGGACGTGATCGTCTCCACCGGTGAGCAGGTGACGATTGCCCTGTTGGCCATGGCGCTGATCAAGCGCGGTGTGCCGGCGGTGTCGTACACCGGTAACCAGGTACGGATCCTGACCGACAGTGCGCACAATAAAGCGCGTATCTTGCAGATTGATGACCAGAAGATTCGCGGTGATCTGAAGGCTGGTCGCGTGGTGGTTGTCGCCGGTTTCCAGGGTGTCGACGAGCACGGCAACATCACCACTCTCGGTCGCGGCGGTTCCGATACCACGGGCGTGGCACTGGCGGCGGCCTTGAAGGCGGATGAATGCCAGATCTACACCGACGTCGACGGTGTCTACACCACCGACCCGCGTGTGGTGCCGGTCGCTCAGCGTCTGGACAAGATCACCTTCGAAGAGATGCTGGAAATGGCCAGCCTCGGTTCCAAGGTCCTGCAGATCCGTGCGGTGGAATTCGCCGGCAAGTACAACGTTCCGCTGCGCGTACTGCACAGCTTCAAGGAGGGTCCGGGCACCCTCATTACTATTGATGAAGAGGAAACCATGGAACAGCCGATCATTTCCGGCATCGCTTTCAACCGCGATGAAGCCAAGCTGACCATCCGTGGCGTGCCAGACACCCCGGGCGTGGCGTTCAAGATTCTCGGCCCGATCAGTGCCGCGAACATCGAAGTCGACATGATCGTGCAGAACGTCGCGCACGATAACACCACCGACTTCACCTTCACCGTGCACCGCAACGACTACCAGGCTGCACAGACCGTGCTGGAAAACACCGCTCGCGAAATCGGTGCCCGTGAAGTAGTTGGCGACACCAAGATCGCCAAGGTCTCGATCGTCGGCGTCGGCATGCGTTCTCACGCAGGCGTGGCCAGCCGCATGTTCGAATCCCTGGCAAAAGAAAGCATCAACATCCAGATGATCTCGACTTCGGAAATCAAGGTTTCCGTAGTGATCGAAGAGAAGTACCTGGAACTGGCCGTGCGCGCGCTGCACACGGCTTTCGAACTGGATGCTCCGGCCCGTCAGGGCGAGTAATCCGATTCTGTGAAGGGCGCGGTCTGACCGCGCCCTTTATTTTTGAATGGCGCGAGCCCCGGAACTGTTCTTTTGCTCGCGCTGGTCAATACTCAGGCATGTAGGGCTACGATCGCTGCGGTTGTAGGTCGGGTGCCTTTTTTTTGCAGACTGTTGTCCCTGAAATGAATGGCGTAAGGAGAAAGGTATGCTGATTCTGACTCGTCGGTGCGCGGAAAGCCTGATTATCGGTGACGGCGAAATCACCGTGACCGTGCTCGGCGTCAAAGGAAACCAGGTGCGTATCGGCGTCAACGCTCCGAAAGAGGTTGCGGTGCACCGTGAGGAAATTTACCTGCGTATAAAGAAAGAGAAGGACGAAGAACCAAGCCATTAATTTTTATCGATTTTTATGTTTGCAAACGGGGAAGAAGCTGGTTAATATACGCCCCGTGTTGCGGAGAGCTGGCCGAGTGGCCGAAGGCGCTCCCCTGCTAAGGGAGTACACCTCAAAAGGGTGTCGGGGGTTCGAATCCCCCGTTCTCCGCCATTATTTGCTTAGTACGTCGTAATCTGGCTTCTTCTGTAAGTTGTTGAAATTACTAGAAAAAGTGTTTGACATAGAGATTAGACGGCCTATAATGCGCGGCAACAAATGCACTCGTAGCTCAGCTGGATAGAGTACTCGGCTACGAACCGAGCGGTCACAGGTTCGAATCCTGTCGAGTGCACCATTTAAGAGTTATTTGCTGTAAGGTGAGTAACTCGGCTTCAGCCAGTTGTGGTCTGGTCTAAAAACACAAAATGCACTCGTAGCTCAGCTGGATAGAGTACTCGGCTACGAACCGAGCGGTCACAGGTTCGAATCCTGTCGAGTGCACCATATACCAAGAAGCCCGCGTTTAACGCGGGCTTTTTGCTGTCCGGGATTTGGCTTTTCCCTTCACGCAGCCTCTTTCATCAAAATCAATTTGAGCACTGCGGCCTCGCTTGAGGTCGTAACGATAGCTCGTGGTCGATGTGCGGGTGTTGATCTTGTCGGGCTTGCCCAGTGCGCTTTCGACGTCCCGCTGACTCATGCCGGCAATCACTCGGCGGTTGATGATCGCTTCGCGCCGCTGTCTGTTGTCGATCAGGTTTCCACATTTATGTTCAGTGCCGCCGACGATGCCCGGTTCGCGTCCGCTGTCTTTCATGCCGGTCACAGCTTCGTGATTGAACTCCGGCATGATTGCGACCCAGCCGGGTGAATACGGGTGGACCTCCTGAGTTGAGAGTTGCTCGCCAGTTGCGCAGCTCATCGACGTAAACGTGACGCTGCCGTCAGCAGCCTGGCAGCGATGAAGTGTGGTGGCGTTGGCAGGCGTGATGTGGAGCAGGGCGGTCAGTAGAAAAAGCGCTGGTTTTGCTGGCATTCGATGTCCTCCGTGACGATCTAAGCTCAAGGGTAGTCGCTGCTTTTTGCATTGCCGGTGTGTTTTCTTTTCAAGATGAGTCGTCGCATTTGCACGGGTCAGGCAGGCGCTCAGGTTTGTTTCGCAAGCGCTTGTTTCAGCCGTGATTTTTTCAACGTTTTAAACCGTCAGGCGTGTATCATTGCGCCCGTCAGCCCCGCCGGGGCTTATGGAAAACCTCCATGGACTTACCCAGTAGTTGTTCAGTAAACCGTTTCACCAATCATGAATTGACTGATTGATCCTTCCGGCGTGCCCCGCTGCTGGGAGTGGAGTTCGCCTATGTCCGAAATCGAAGTAAAGAAAACACAGGAAAGCCTGCAGGACCGCCTGGCTCAGGTCGTCGAGTTGCTGCAGCGCCAGCGTGTCGTTGAAGACCTGACTCATCGCCAGGAAGGTCCGCACCACGACCGCGTGGAAAACCTGGTTCACCGGCAAAACCTCGTCGAGCTGCAACGCAAGCTCGATGATCTGCACTCCGCCGACGTCGCCTACATTCTCGAAGCCTTGCCGCTGGACGATCGTCTGACGCTCTGGCAACTGGTCAAGGCCGACCGCGACGGCGACATTCTTCTCGAAGTATCCGATTCCGTCCGTGAAACGCTGATCGCCGACATGGACGATCACGAGCTCCTGGCTGCCGCCAAGGACATGGACGCCGACGAACTCGCTGACCTGGCCTCCGAGCTGCCGCGAGACGTTGTCCATGAGCTGATGGAGAGTCTGGATAACCAGCAGCGCGAACGCGTGCGCTCGGCGCTGTCCTATGACGAGGATCAGGTCGGTGCGCTGATGGACTTCGAGATGGTGACGATCCGTGAGGACGTCAGCCTTGAAGTGGTTCTGCGCTATCTGCGTCGCCTCAAAGAGCTTCCCGGTCATACCGATAAACTGTTCGTGGTTGATTACGACGGCGTGCTCAAGGGCGTGCTGCCGATCAAGCGTCTGCTGGTCAACGATCCGGAGAAGCAGGTGGCCGAAGTAATGGCCAGCGATCCGGTCAGTTTCCATCCGGACGAAGACGCCTACGACGCCGCTCAGGCATTCGAGCGTTACGACTTGATCTCGGCGCCGGTGGTCGATAAGAACGGCAAACTGATCGGCCGTCTGACCATCGACGAAATGGTCGACCTGATCCGTGAGGAAAGCGAAAGCGAAGTCCTCAACATGGCCGGTCTGCGCGAAGAGGAAGATATCTTCGCCTCCGTGTGGAAATCCCTGCGTAACCGTTGGGCGTGGCTGGCGGTGAACCTGATCACTGCATTTGTGGCATCGCGGGTGATCGGTCTGTTCGAAGGTTCGATCGAGAAATTGGTGGCACTGGCGGCGCTCATGCCGATCGTGGCGGGTATCGGTGGCAACTCCGGTAACCAGACCATCACCATGATCGTGCGCGCCATGGCGCTGGATCAGGTCAGCACCGGCAACACTTCGCGCTTGATGCGCAAAGAGCTGGCGGTCGGTTTGATCAATGGTCTGGTCTGGGGCGGGGTGATCGGTGTGGTCGCGTACATGCTCTACGGCAGTTGGTCACTCGGCGTGGTAATGACGGCGGCGATGACACTCAACCTGTTGCTGGCGGCGTTGATGGGGGTGTTGATTCCGATGACGCTGGCGAAGATGGGCCGCGATCCGGCGATGGGTGCCAGTGTGATGATCACCGCAATGACCGACAGCGGTGGCTTCTTCATCTTCCTCGGGTTGGCGACAATCTTCCTGCTCTGACCTTGTGCAATGAAAAGCCCGTCAAATCGACGGGCTTTTTTGTGCCTGCCAAACAAATACGGGCGCAAGTACAAGTAACGGTGGCGAGGGGATTTATCCCCGCTGGACTGCGCAGCAGTCCCATTGTTTTTGGGGCTGCCATGCAGCCCAGCGGGGATAAATCCCCTCGCCACACTCCATTGCCAAGCGGCCATCTGTCATATCGCGGGCAAAAAAAAGCCAGCAATCATGCTGGCTTCAATATGTTCGGTATAACTCAGGACGCGTCTGCGGCCATTTCAGCGTCGTGGGCGATCAGCGACACCAGGGCGTTCTGCTGACGGTGCGACAGCTGACGGAAGCGCTGCAACAGCTCGCGCTCGTGCAGCGACAGCTCCGGGCTGTCCAGGCGCATGCTCAGCTCTTCGCCCAGTGCGCCTTCCTGAATAAGACTCTGCTCAAGGCGCGCAATGATTTCGGAGTTCATGCTGCGATGATGATTGCGAGCCACCTCGGCAATGCGTTCACGCATTCCGTCTGGCAGACGTACGACAAACTTGTCAGCCGTACGGCTGGAATAAATTGCCTGTTTCAATGGGCGCATATATTTAACCGGTTAGTTCAGGGGAGCGGTTCTCGGGATTGGCCGCAGGATGTGTGGTAGGACAAGCATCCGGACCAATTGGTTCAACCTGAATTGTTAAGAGGCCGGCATCATGCCTCAAAATTGCCAGATCATTGGCGTCAATTCTGTGACAAATATTGAGCCGGGTAAAGGCGTAATGCCAGCACCAGTTGTCAGAAATGCGGACTGGTTGGAAAACTTTCCATCCTTCCGTATCGCTGCCCGCTTTCGCATGCACATCTGTTGATGTCCGAAGACCTTAGAACGTGCATGCTATGCGGCTCGCTATTCTTGATCCCTATGTGTACAGGATAGTGGCAATTTGCCGATTTACTAGAGGCAGGACCCGTCGGAGGGCGTTTTCGGGATGGATGGCAAGCTTTTTTACCTGATGGGGCCGTCCGGTTCGGGCAAGGACAGCCTGATCGAAGCAGCGCGTGAGCCACTGCGTGAGTTGAACTGTGAAGTGATGCGCCGGGTGATTACCCGATCGGCGGAGTCAGTCGGCGAAGATGCAATCGGCGTGACGCCTGAAGAGTTCGACCGGCGACAGCACGCTGGCGCTTTTTCCTTAGCCTGGCAAGCCAACGGCCTCTCTTACGGCATTCCAAGGGAAATGGATGAATGGTTGCAAGCGGGCCGGCACGTATTGGTTAACGGGTCGAGAGCGAACCTGCGTCAAGCAATGGAGAAATATCCAACCCTGGTGCCGATTCTGCTGACAGTCAACGATGAGGTCCTGCGCAAGCGCTTGCTCAGCCGTGGTCGGGAGACCCCTGAGCAAATCGACGCAAGACTCGCGCGCAACGCACTGTTCAAAGACCGCAGATCCAGCGACAGCCCCGTTCATCAGATCGAAAATTCTGTTGATCTTGCTGAAGCTGTCTCTGCATTACTTGAGCTGATCCGGCTCAACGCAGAACCGGATCAAACTTGATCTTGCGCCCTGCAATCAGCGCCAGCACAAACAGCACCGCAAACACGCCACAGCCAACCAGAGGCAAGGTGACTTCCGTCTCCTCGAACAGCGCCAGATGGGTAACGCCACTCAGTAAAGCGAGGATCAGAAATCCCGTCGCTGATTTGGACATGTTGTACTCCTGAAGATATTTCAAAAAACCAGACGTTCGGTGGTCGGCGCCGAGGCTAGCTCAGGCTCGCTGACCATTTGCGTAGAGGCATCGCTGCGATCACTCAGCACCGCCCACTGCGGCGCTTTCTGCACCTGCAAGTAATGCGGCATGCGCTGCGCCACTGGCTGCTCGATGTCCGCCTTGGGAAAAAAATGCGATCCGAGCAAGAAGGCCAATGCCGCTGCGTTTGCAAGCAAGAGGGTGCTGTTCATGGCACGACGCTCCAAATTGTTCTTTTTGATAGAACAGCCATAGCAGTCGCCGTGCCAACAGTGTAACGGCTGATAAGTCCTTTAAAAACAAGGGTTTGGTAAGGTTTTTCGGGCGGCACTGATTGCAAACTGCAATGACCGCTTTTTCGCGTAGTGCAAATTGCCCGGTAAAAGTTCCCGCAATCTTGCACGGCGCCTGCCTACACTTAAAAAGCCCTACGGACGACATGACAAAACAGGGGCCGGCCGTTAACATGCACGCCGTCTGTCGCCCCGCGTACAGCGCGCTTCAATCAGTGTCTCAGTAGCTCAATTGGATAGAGCATCCCCCTCCTAAGGGGAAGGTTGCAGGTTCGAACCCCGCCTGGGACACCACTTCTTGAAAACGAAAAGCCCCGTCGCATTTATCCATTGCGACGGGGCTTTTTGGTTTGGTCGACGAACAGGCGTTTTGCACTGTTACAAACTCCGGGGTCCCACCTCTGCCGTTGCATCGGGGCATTTGCGCCGGTGCTGACTGACGATCAGTCGCCGTTCAGTTCGACTTTGCCGAGAGTGCTGCTGACGTCGGTGACATGCCGACGGCCGTGGACTTCGTAAGTAGTCCCGCTCGCCTCGACGCCCGGCTTGCGCACGGCCAGTTGAGCGAATAACCCCGTCTTTTCGCTGTAACTGCCGAACCAGTCAATCAGCGCTCCGATGTAGCATTCGCCGCCGATCATTACCGGCAAATCAGCGATCTTTTCGATGGTGTAGTGCCCTGGACCGTAGCTGTAGTAATCGTCGTCTCCGGCACCCGTGGGAGGAATAGGGCAAAGGGGCGCGTTAGCGGTTGATTCCGATGCGACTTTCATTGCCTGGGTGATGGCGTGTTCGAGTGCCCCGTGCAGTTCCGCGTCAAGCTCGTAGGTGCTGGTGCCATCCTCTTTATGTTGAGTCGTGGGCACCTGCAGGGCGTAACTGTAACGCACGGACACCGTCGGCACCTGACGGTTGACCTTCAGCGGATTGAGCAGATACAGGTTGTCGACACCGTAGGCGCCGTTTCGGTAGGCGGCATAGATTCTGTCGTGAAGCTTGATCCAGCTGATTGCCTGATTGGCGCCACGGTCGTTGGTGTAGAACAGCGAGCTTTCCGGCTCGACCGATCTTTTGACGAACCGCTCGCCCGTGCGGCGCCAGGTTTCCACGTAGGTGAACAAGCCGGTGCCGCCTGCGTATGTGTCGACGATAAGGTCGCGCTGGCCATCATTGTCCAGATCCAGCAGTGCGTAGGAAGACCGTCCGGTCTCGGCGGCGCCGTCGATGCTTGAGGCGTTCAATGCTTTCCATTCGTCCTCGCTCACGCCTTTGGGACGCGACTTGGGGAAGCTGGTTTGCTCGCCGTAGCTGTCGACTGGATCGCCCGCGAACGATGTCTGCGAAGACTCGAAAGCCCGTGCGGCCAAGGCATGTTCCAGGGCAAATTCCGGGTGGTTTTTGCTCTCGGCACGAATGCTTTCCTGCAGATCGTTCATCGCCTGAACATCCACGGCGTCCGGCTGCCACATTGCGGCTTGCGTCCACTGTGCCTGCAATGCTTGCAGGCGCTGGCGGTAGCTGCCATCCAGGCAAGCGACATCGACTGCGCAGGCATTGCGGGTTTTTAGCCAGGCGCGCTGGGTGCGCTTGAGCTCAGGTTGCGTCGCTGTGGCAGTTGTCATCAGTTGGCGATACAGCGTGCCCATCTGCGCGTCTAGCTCATACAGCGATTTATTCGCGCAAATCATGTTTTCCACGTCGTTCGCCGCTTTTTTGCAATCCATCGCCGCCGCTGTCGCTTGCTGGATAAAGACAAGCAAACACGCTGACAGGATGTAGTGTCCCTTGATGTACACGATTCAGTCCTTATGCAAATCCTTGAGCAGGCGCGCAGAGTAATACTCCAGGCAACATTCTTGAAGCTCCACCCTCAGGCCCCGGCACTTTTGGCCGATAACCCGAACGGTGAGTTCAGGCTCGCGCGAAATCGCTTGATGGCGCATGGCCTCCAGCTATCATCTGCGCGCCTGAAATCGCCTCGGTTCGTTTTCTTCAATTGCCTGGAAATCTTCGATGTCGTCGTATCACCAAAAAAGCTTTCTGATCGTCGATGATTTTTCCGATTTCCGCAGTTCCGTGCGTTCGATGTTGCGTGAGCTCGGCGTCAAGGATGTCGATACTGCCGACACTGGCGAGCAGGCGCTGAAGATGTGTTCGCAGAAGTCCTACGATTTCATTCTTCAGGACTTCCACCTCGGCGACGGCAAGAAGAACGGCCAGCAGGTGCTCGAAGACCTGATGTCGGAAAAGCTCATCAGTCACGAAGCCGTTTTCGTCATGGTCACCGCTGAGACCAGTCAGGCGATGGTGCTCAGCGCGCTGGAGCACGAGCCGGATGCGTACCTGACCAAGCCGTTCAACCGTTCCGGGCTGGCCCAGCGCCTTGAGCGTCTGGAGCAACGCAAGACTTTGCTCAAACCGATTCTTCAGGCCCTTGATCGCGGTAAGCCGGTCGAGGTGCTCAATGCCTGTATTGCCTTGTGCAAGCAGGACATCCGCTATTCGCCGCTGTGCCTGCGTTACCGCGCCGATGCGCTGCGCGACATGAATCAGAACGAAGCGCTGGAGCGACTCTACGACGGCATCATTGCCGACCGGCCGTTGCCGTGGGCCTTCGCTGGATTGGGCAAATTATTGTTCAAGCGCGGGCAGGTCTCGCAGGCCAAAGAAGTTTATGAAAAAGCCTTGAAAGTCTTTCCGATGATGCCGGCGCTGTATGACGGCATGGCCGATGTGCTGGTGGCCGAAGGCGACAGCAAAGGCGCGCAGCGAGTGCTGGAAGAAGCGATCCGTCTGTCGCCGCTGGCGGTGCGCCGTCAGGCTCTGCTGGGCAAACTGGCGATGGCCAACGAAGATTTCGAAACCGCCTCGCGCGCTTATCGTCAGGCCGTGGCGCAGGGCGCGCAGTCGCGTTTCAAGGACCCGGAAAGCAATCTCGGCCTGGCGCACGCGCTGATCAGCAAGGGTAGCGATCGCGGGCTCGACACGCGTACGCGACTGGAGATCAACACCACCCTCAGCGCTGTGGCCAAAGAAAACCCGAGCGACCCCGGTCTGCAGATTCGCGCGCGTTTGATGAAAGCCACCAGCCTGTTGCTCAACGACGCCGAAACCGCCGACAAGCTCACCGAACAGGCGCTGATGCGCCTCGATGGCATGGAGCAATTCATGAGTCCCGAGGCGGCGTTGCTGGTGGCCAAGCAGTTGCAGATGCTCGGTCAGGCCGAGGCGGGCACTTCGATGCTCAAGAGTTGCGCGGAGATCTACGGTGATGACCCGGCGGTGATGAAAGACATCGCCAAGCTCACCGACGATCCGACGATTCTCAGTTCGAGCAACGCTGCGGCCGATCTCAACCGTCAGGGCGTGCGGGTGTACAAGACCGGCAATCTGGTCGAGGCCCGCGAAGTGTTCCGCAAGGCGCTCAAGCTGCAACCGAAAAACATCAGTATTGCGCTGAACCTGGCCCAGTCGCTGCTGCACGGCACCGACACCAGTGTGCCGTCGGCGGAGCTGGAAGAATGTCGGGCCTGCCTGAAACTGGTGGGCCTGATGCCCGACACCGACGCGCGGTTTGCGCGTTATCAGAAGCTGAAAAGCAAGGCGTTTGGCGAATGAACTCAATAGATCCGGCGCTGGATTTTTCTACGGTGATTGCCTCCACCGTTCACGACATGAAGAACTCTCTGGCCATGCTGATGCAGGCGCACAGCCAATGGCTGGCGCGTCTGCCGAAAGAGCTGCGCGACGGCTCGGAGCAGGGCGTGATCGACTTCGAGTTCGCCCACCTCAACGGCATGCTCGTGCAGTTGCTGGGGCTGTACAAACTTGGCGTGAATCAGTTGCCGCTGCAGCCGGCGTATCACGAACTCGACGATTTCATCGAGGCGCAACTGGCCGCGCATCAGGAAGTGTTTGCCAGTCGCGGCATCATCGCCACTTATGAAGTCGACCCGTTGAGCCCGCTGGGTTTCTTCGATCGCGAGCTGATCGCCTCGGTGCTCGGCAACTGCATCAACAATGCGATCCGTTACGCCCGCGAGTCGCTGCTGATCACCGTCAGCGACGAAGCCGGGCAATTGGTGCTGAGCATCAACGACGACGGCGACGGCTATCCAGCAGAGATGCTCGAGCGTCAGGCCGATTATGTGCAGGGCATCAATCACAGCAGCGGCAGCACTGGCCTCGGTCTGTATTTCGCCAATCGCATCGCGGCGCTGCATCAGCGCAACGGCGTGGAAGGGCGCACCGAAATCAGCAATGGCGGGCCGTTGGGCGGTGGGGTGTTCAGCCTCTACTTGCCCTGAGGTCTGGTGTTGGAGCTGCCGAAGGCTGCTATCTTTTGATTTTAAAAAGCAAGATCAAAAGATCGCAGCCTCGTTGTACTCGTCAGCTCCTACGGCTCCTGCACAAGATCGGGATTTTTGTGGGCGCTGCTTGATATTCCGAACAGCCGCAGCCTATTTTGTCCGGGTCGCCGTTCGCGGCTCGCACAACAACAAGGATTGCGTCATGACAACCGATGGCCAGGGTTCACTCGCGCAGCGATTGACCGGCATTGATGAGATTGAATGTGTCACCCCGGATCTGAACGGTGTGCCACGGGGCAAGGTGATGACCGCCGAGGGTTTCCTCGAAGGGCGGCGTTTGCAGTTGGCGCGGGGTGTGCTGCTGCAATGCATCATGGGCGGCTATCCGCCGGCGCGGTTCTATGGCAGCGATGACGGCGATCTGGCGCTGGTCGCCGATCCTGCGCAGATTCACCGTTTGCCCTGGAGCGACGAGCCGCGTGCCATGGCGATTTGCGACGCCGACGAACTGAGCGGGGGGAGCTCAAGTCTCTCGACCCGTGGCCAGCTCAAAGCGGTCATCGCCCGTTACGCCGCGCACGGTCTGGCGCCGGTGGTGGCGACCGAACTGGAATTTTTTGTCTTCGCACCGAACACCGATCCGACTCAGCCGTTCCGTCCGCCGGTGGGCCTCGACGGCCGCCGCGAGGATGGCCAGTCGGCCTTCAGCGTCAGTTCCAACAACGGCCTGCGGCCGTTCTTCAGCGAAGTGTATAAATGCATGGCCGCCCTCGGCCTGCCGCGCGACACCTTCATGCATGAAATGGGCGTCAGCCAGTTCGAGATCAATCTGCTGCACGGCGACCCGCTGCTGCTGGCCGATCAGACGTTCCTGTTCAAGCACCTGCTCAAGGAGGTCGCGCTCAAGCATGGCCTGAGCGTGGTGTGCATGGCCAAACCGCTGGCGCACACGCCGGGCAGTTCGATGCATATTCACCAGAGCATCGTTGAGATCGGCAGCGGCAAGAATGTCTTCACTGACTCGAACGGCGAGCCGACGTCGATGTTCCGCCACTTCATCGGCGGGCAACAGGCAGGCCTCGCCGATTTCACCGCACTGTTTGCGCCCAATGTGAATTCCTATCAGCGCCTGTGTCATCCGTACGCGTCGCCGAACAATGCCTGCTGGTCCCATGACAATCGCGCCGCCGGCTTGCGTATTCCCGCCAGCTCGCCGGCCGCACGTCGGGTCGAAAACCGCTTGCCGGGCGCCGACGCCAATCCGTATCTGGCGATCGCCGCCAGTCTGGCCGCGGGTTTGCACGGCATCGAACAGGAGCTGGAGCCGAGCGCAGCGATCCAGGGCGAATTCGCCGTGCCGGATAATCTGGCCTTGCCGTGTACCTTGCACGCCGCGCTTGAGCGTCTGAAACGTAGCCAGTTGGCGAGGGAACTGTTCGGGTCGGAGTTCATCGAAGGCTACATCGCTTCGAAGACCATGGAGTTGACCAGCTTCTTTGATGAAATCACTCCCTGGGAGCGCCGTGTGCTGGCCGCCCAGGCCTGACGTATCGCTGCTGCCGGGCTGTCGTTCTGACCGCCCGGTATTTACTGCAAGGAGCCGCTCGGAACGCCGATGCGCCAAATCTGGAAATCCTTTCGAGCGCTGTATTTCGCCTCGCTGATGATGTTGATCGGCTCAGGCCTTCTTTCTACTTATCTGGCTTTGCGTCTGGCCGCCGACAATGTCGACGGGCTGTGGGTCGGTGCGCTGATGGCGGCCAACTATTTCGGTCTGGTGCTGGGCGGCAAGATCGGCCATCTCCTGATCGCCCGGGTCGGGCATATCCGTGCCTACTCGGCGTGTGCGGGGATCGTCGGCGCGGCGGTGCTCGGTCATGGTCTGGTGGACTGGCTGCCGGCGTGGCTGGTGCTGCGGACGATCGTCGGTCTGGGCATGATGTGTCAGTACATGGTCATCGAGAGCTGGCTCAACGAGCAGGCCGATGCCAATCAGCGTGGCCTGGTGTTCAGCGGTTACATGATCGCCTCTTATCTGGGCCTGGTGCTGGGCCAGCTGATTCTGGTCATGCATCCCGGCCTCGGGCTGGAACTGCTGATGCTGGTGGCGCTGTGCTTTGCCCTGTGCCTGGTGCCCGTGACGCTGACTCGACGGATTCACCCGGCGCCTCTGCACCCCGCGCCGATGGAGCCGCGCTTCTTTATCAAACGTGTGCCGCAATCGCTGAGCACGGTGCTCGGCGCCGGTTTGATCATCGGTTCGTTCTACGGTCTGGCGCCGCTGTACGCCTCGCAACAGGGGCTGACGACCGAGCAGGTCGGTCTGTTCATGGGTAGCTGCATTTTTGCCGGCTTGCTGGTGCAGTGGCCGTTGGGCTGGTTGTCCGACCGTTATGACCGCGCATTGCTGATTCGCTGCTTTGCCGGGTTTCTGGCGGTGGCGGCGTTGCCGTTGGCGATCATGCCGCAGGTGCCGCTGGAGGTGTTGTTCGTCGTCGGCTTCTTCTGTTCGCTGGTGCAGTTCTGCCTGTATCCGCTGGCGGTGGCGTTCTCCAATGACCACGTCGAAGGCGATCGCCGGGTGTCGCTGACCGCGATGTTGCTGGTGACCTATGGCGTCGGCGCGAGCATCGGGCCGCTGCTCGCGGGTGTGCTGATGAAGTTTCTCGGCAGTCAGAGCCTGTATGCGTTCTTCAGTTTCTTCGCGCTGGTGCTGGTCTGGCGGATTCGTCCGAAAGCAGTGACCAACCTGCATCAGGTCGACGACGCACCGCTGCATCACGTGGCAATGCCGGACAGCATGTCGAGTTCGCCGCTGGTGGCGGCGCTCGATCCGCGTGTCGATGAGCAGGTGGTGCAGGAGCAGATGGTGCAGGATCCGGCGCCGGTCAATCCTGAGCCTGAGCCCGAAGCGCAGCCGGAAGCAGTCGTTGAAACCGAACAGGACAGTGGCGATGACGACAAGCCTGCGCCGGATATCAGTGGTGGCCGGCCTTGAGTCGCACATAAACATCGGCGCATAAAAAAGGGCAGTCCCGCACAGGACTGCCCTTTTTATTGGTCGCTGCGACTCAGAGATCGTCTTTGTCGAAACGCCGTGCTTCACGCTGCAACTGGTAAACGAAACGCTCGACGTTGCGCGCAGCCTGGCCACTGATGTTGTGGAAGCGCAGACCGGCGAAGGTGATGTTGAGTTTTTCTTCGAAGTGCAGGTAGCGCAGCTCGACCGATGTTGGCTGATTGCCGAACAGCGGCGGGGCGATCAGGCGATCGTAGACCTGGCCCAGTTGCAGGCGATCAGTGATGTCGCCTTCGAAGCGGAATTTGCAGCCGGTGGCGGAGATGTCCAGCAGCTTGCCGTGCAGAGGAACCTTGAGCTTTTCGCCGCCCAGTTCAACGCTGACCAGGTCGGTGAGTTTCAACGCAGCGCGGAAGGCGTTGCGGCGCTGGTGGTAGACCACTTCGCTCGGCAGGTCGCCGGTGTAGAAACGGTCGCCGTCGGATTCTTCGATGTTCAGTGTGCCGTTGCATTCCCAGGCGATGCGCACGCCGTCATGAAAGCCTTCGACCTTGAACGGCTCGCCAGCCTGGAGGAAGCGTTCGCCGTCGCGCGGGATCATTTCGTCCAGGGCGATCGTCGCGGTTTCGCGGTCGACCTTGATCAGGTAGCTCTGAAAGCGCTGGCTGCGTTCATGGAAGGTGATGATCAGCGGATCGTGGCTGTCTTGCAGCTGGCGCAGGTTGCTGGAGATTTCCAGTGGCGTGGTGAGCACCTTCGGAGGCTGCGGAGCATCATCCGCGCTTAGGGTGTTGGACACGGTTCTTCAATCTCCAGACAAAATAAGACGACTGGCCAGTATTTTGCCAGCATGTTGCGCAGGTGGATAGTGCAGGGTCAGCGAATGGCTCATGCCTGGCTGAGCGTTCGCGGCTTGACCGGTTTGGCAAAGGTCCCGCTGGCGTCGTAAAGCGCTGGCGGCTCACCGCCGGTGAGGATCTTCAGTTGATTGGCCGTGGTCGCCTGCTGGATCTGGATCGACTGGCCATTCTTGACGTTGGCAGCCTGGCACTGGGCGATCAGCGCGGTCAGGGCATCGCCCTGGGTCAGCAACTGGTCGCCAATGCTCGACTGGCTGGCCAGTTGCTCAAGGCCTGTGCGATCGGTCGGCAGGTTGAGGCTGGCGAGGATTTCGCTGCGCTTGCGGCCATGCTGCTCGAGCAGAATGATCAACGCTTGCTTGGTCGCCAGAATTTCTTCCAGCAACGGCATGTCGCGACCATGCAAAGCGAGGGATTCGGTTTGCAATAACTCCAGCAATTGTTGCGCTGGAGCAAAGTCGTCGTTGATCAGTTGCAATAAGTTAGTGTCGTGCATGGCTGGCCTTGGGGTTTAAGCGTCCAAAAGCCTGGCGCCGGCAAAAGCCTAGCGCTGGGCTTCGAAGTTGAGCAGTTTGCTGGCTACACGGTTGCTGTCGACTTTATAGCTGCCATCGGCAATCGCGGCTTTCAACTCGGCCACACGGGCTTTGTCGACAGCAGGCTGATCGCGCAGCTTGTCAGTGACCTTCTGCAACTGTTGAGCCTCATTGCTGAGGTGTACCGACTCCCCGCTTTTGGCGACATTGGCCTGTTCGGCCTGGGTATTCAGCGGCGCGGAGGGGCTGTTTTCAGCGCTTTCCTTGGCGTTGCTGGTACGTGTGCTGCCGGTTAGTGACGAGGAACTGTTCAATCGGTTGAAATCGATAACCATGATAAAAAACCTCTGGGAATTTGGACGCTTGCCATGTTTTCGGCTATCCCCTGAAAAACTTTAGGCCCAATCAACCATAAGCTTGCATGCGCCGTTGCGAGACCTGCTGCGGCACAGTTTAGGGAAGCGACGGGATCGGCGCCAGTTTTCTCCACAGGGCTTTTACATGGCCACTTCGACCTGTCCCGGCGCAATCACCTGCGCCTTGATAACTCTTTGAGAATTAAGGTTTTTTACTCGAATCTGTTCTTTCATTCCGCCATTGGAGAGCGCTTCCCCCGGCATGCGTACGGCAAGGGTGCCGCTGCGCGCAGTGATCACCACCTGGTCACCCTTGCGGACCACTTCGGCCTGTTCCAGATGCACCAGAGTTATGACCTGATCGGCGACCGTTGGTCGGGTAAGTTTCTGCCCGATCGCTTCGTCGACGGAGGTCAGGAAACCCTGGTTGATCGTGCTGACGTCGCGCTCGCGCAAGGTCACATCCTGCGGCTCGATAATGCCGGCGCGTTTCAGCGGACGAGTGGTCGTCACGATCTCGCGAAACAGGCGGACTTGAGCGGGTACGAACACCGTCCAGGGCGAACTGCCTTCGCAGCGAACCTTCACCGTGACGCGGCCCAGCGGGCGTGCCGGGCTCTCCAGCGTGGCTGTCAATTCCTTGTCGCACATGGGCATGCGCATGCGCGGGTCGAGCTGGTTGACTTCGATTTCGTAGCGGCCTTCGGTTTGACTGGAAGCCAAATAGTCTTCTACGGTGAATTCAAGAAAGCCCTGAGTCACGCCGATAAGCATATCAGGCAAGGTAACCGCATCTGCATGGGCAGGACTGCCAGCAAGCAAGCAGCAAACGGCGGACACCGCGCAAAGCCCTTTGCGAAGGGAAGATGTCAGGCGTCGGGAAAATGTCGTTTGAGCGTTCATACGAGTTAAAAAGCAAGCGCCGTGCCGTTTAGCAATGAATGTGCGTCGCAACAACACTTGGCGTTGGTGTAGGAGTCTGGGCATGGCTGGTGTAATGGATTCGGTGAACCAGCGCACGCAACTGGTAGGGCAGAATCGCCTCGAGCTGCTGTTGTTCCGTCTCGACGGGCCGCAGCTCTATGGGATCAACGTGTTCAAGGTACGGGAAGTGTTGCAATGCCCGTCCCTGACGTTGATGCCCAAATCCAGTCCTGTCGTGTGCGGGGTAGCGAATATACGGGGAGCGACCATTCCGATCCTGGATCTGGCAATGGCAACGGGCTCCGGTGCGTTGAAAGACAAGAACAGTCCGTTCGTGATCATCACGGAGTACAACACCAAGACCCAGGGTTTCCTGGTCCGCTCGGTGGAGCGCATCGTCAACATGAACTGGGAAGAGATCCATCCGCCACCCAAGGGTACCGGTCGCGATCACTACCTGACCGCTGTGACGCGGGTCGACAACCAGTTGGTCGAAATCATCGATGTCGAGAAGGTGCTGGCCGAAGTGGCGCCGACGCCGGAAGCGATTTCGGTGGGCGTGGTCGATGTCGAGACGCAGACCAAGGCGTTGTCGCTGCGGGTGCTGACGGTCGATGACTCGTCGGTGGCGCGCAAGCAGGTCACGCGTTGTCTGCAGACCATCGGTGTCGAAGTGGTGGCGCTGAACGACGGCAAGCAGGCGCTGGATTACCTGCGCAAGCTGGTCGACGAGGGCAAGAAGCCGGAAGAAGAGTTCCTGATGATGATTTCCGACATCGAGATGCCGGAGATGGACGGGTACACCCTGACGGCGGAAATCCGCGGCGACGCACGCATGCAAAAGCTCCATATCATCCTGCATACTTCGTTGTCGGGGGTATTCAATCAGGCGATGGTGAAGAAAGTCGGTGCTGATGACTTTCTGGCCAAATTCCGTCCTGATGACCTCGCATCCCGGGTAGTCGACCGGATCAAAGCAGCAGATATCAGCTAGGGGCCTTCTGCCCCTGGCGGTCAACACGATTTAAGAGGCGGCATCATTGTCTACGGGTAATTTGGATTTCGAACAGTTCCGGGTCTTCCTGGAAAAAGCCTGTGGCATTCTGCTCGGTGAAAACAAGCAGTATCTGGTCTCGAGCCGTCTCAACAAACTGATGGAGCAGCAAGGCATCAAGTCCCTGGGTGAGCTGGTACAGCGCATCCAGACCCAGCCGCGCAGCGGTTTGCGCGAGCAGGTGGTCGATGCCATGACGACCAACGAAACCCTGTGGTTTCGCGACACCTATCCGTTTGAAGTCTTGAAGAACAAGGTACTGCCGGAAGCGATCAAGGCCAGCCCCAACCAGCGTCTGCGGATCTGGTCGGCGGCCTGCTCGTCGGGACAGGAACCGTACTCGCTGTCGATGTCGATCGACGAGTTCGAGCGCAGCAACCTGGGTCAGTTGAAGATGGGTGTGCAGATCGTTGCCACCGATCTGTCGGGCCTGATGCTCAACAACTGCAAGACCGGCGAGTACGACAGCCTGGCGATCGGTCGCGGTCTGTCGCCGGAACGCCTGCAACGCTACTTCGACCCGAAAGGGCCGGGGCGCTGGGTGGTCAAGGCGCCGATCAAGAGCCGGGTGGAATTCCGCTCGTTCAACCTGCTCGACAGTTACGCAGCGCTGGGCAAGTTCGACATCGTGTTCTGCCGCAACGTGTTGATCTACTTCTCTGCCGAAGTGAAGAAGGACATCCTGTTGCGCATTCACAGCACGTTGAAGCCGGGCGGGTACCTGTTCCTTGGCGCTTCGGAGGCGTTGAACGGATTGCCGGATCATTACCAGATGGTTCAGTGCAGCCCGGGGATTATCTACAAGGCGAAGTAATCGGTTTGCGCTGATACAAAAAACGGGAAGCCCGCAAAGGCCTCCCGTTTTTTTATGCCCGAATTATTTTCCACAAACCCCCTGAGGGAGCGAGCCTGCTCGCGAAAGCGCTCTGTCCATAAGACAGTTGGCGCCTGACACGCCGCCTTCGCGAGCAGGCTCGCTCCCACAGGGATCTGCGCTGACCTGGCAAGGACGGCAAGCGGCAGAAAAGCGGCATCCGGCGGTAACCGGTTGCCGCTTTTCTGGCATTGCCGCTTAGCCTGTTCGGTGCAAAGCCCCGGAATACGGGGCTTTGATCATTTGGCACGGCGCTTGCTAAAGCTCAGATACGAAAAACCGGTCACCTGAAGGTTCCCGACATGAGCATCAGCTTCGACAAAGCGCTGGGCATTCACGAAAAGGCATTGGGCTTCCGCGCCCAGCGTGCCGAAGTGCTGGCCAACAACATCGCCAACGCCGACACCCCGAACTACAAAGCGCGGGATCTGGATTTCTCCAAAGTGCTCGAAGCACAGACCGAGAAGACCAAGACCGGCGGCCACTTTGCCCTGAACATGACCAACAGCCGGCACATCGAGGCTGAAGGGCTGGGCAACGGCGACGAGTCGCTGATGTATCGCACGCCGATGCAGCCTTCGATCGACCAGAACACCGTCGACGCTCAACTGGAACAGTCGAACTACGCGGAAAACGCTGTCGGCTTCCAGGCCAGCTTCACCTTGCTCAACAGCAAATTCAAAGGGCTGGTGTCAGCCCTGCGCGGAGAATAATCCATGTCCCTGTCCAGCGTTTTCAACATTGCCGGCAGCGGCATGAGCGCGCAGACCACGCGTCTGAACACCGTGGCTTCGAACATCGCCAACGCCGAAACCGTTTCGTCGAGCATCGACCAGACCTACCGCGCCCGTCATCCGGTGTTCGCCACCATGTTCCAGGGCGGCCAGGCCGGCGGCAGCAATTCGCTCTTCCAGAACCAGGACGCGGCCGGGCAGGGCGTGCAGGTGCTTGGCGTTGTCGAAGACCAGAGCAACCTCGAAGCGCGCTACGAGCCGAACCATCCGGCTGCCGACGCCAAGGGCTACGTCTACTACCCGAACGTCAACGTGGTGGAAGAAATGGCTGACATGATTTCCGCGAGCCGCTCGTTCCAGACCAACGCGGAAATGATGAACACCGCCAAAACCATGATGCAGAAGGTACTGACCCTCGGTCAGTAATAAGGGGCGACTGCCATGAGCGTTACGGATACCACCAGCAGCCTGAGCATGAACGACATCCTGGCCAACTCGTCGAAGAAGGCCAGCAGCACTACGTCGGGCGGCATCGCTTCGGCGACCAACAGTGCCACCGGCGGCCAGGCGCTGGGCAAGGATGCATTCCTGCAATTGCTGGTCACCCAGCTGAAAAACCAGAACCCGCTCGACCCGCAGGACAACAGCGCCTTCGTCGCGCAGTTGGCGCAGTTCAGCAGCCTTGAAGGCATCACCACGCTGAACTCCACTGTCAGTGGCCTTGCCGGCAACTACAACTCGTCGCAGGCGTTGCAAGCGTCGTCGCTGGTCGGTCGCAACGTGATCGTGCAGACCAACACCGCCCAGCTCGATGACCCGAGCAAAGGCCTGACCGGTTCGGTCACCGTGCCTTCGTCGATTGCCGGCGGCACCGTGACCATCACCGACAAGGACGGCAAGACCGTGCGCACCATCGACCTGGGCAGCCGCGCTGCCGGCGATGCCAGCTTCACTTGGGACGGCAAGGACACCGCCGGCACCGTGGTTCCGGTCGGCACTTACACGTTCAAGGCCAACGCACCGATCAACGGCACCGCGACCGACCTGGCGACTTACCTGCCAGCGACCGTCAACAGCGTGACGATCAGCCAGACCGGTGGCGAGCTGATGCTCAACCTGGCCGGCAAGGGCACCGTTGCCCTGTCCAAAGTACAAACCATTGGTATATAGAGCCGACTAACCCGGCACGAAGGAGTGGAACATGTCTTTTAACATCGGCCTTAGCGGTCTCTATGCCGCCAACAAACAACTCGACGTCACCGGCAACAACATCGCCAACGTCGCCACCGCCGGTTTCAAATCCTCGCGCGCAGAATTCGAAGACGTCTATTCGTCGACTCGTCTGGGCAGCGGCAGCAAAGTGATCGGCAACGGCGTGCGCCTGGCCAACGTTTCCCAGCAGTTCACCCAGGGTGACATCAACAACACTGGCAACGTGCTGGACATGGGCATCAACGGTTCCGGCTTCTTCACCATGAGCAACAACGGCTCGATCTCGTACACCCGTGCCGGTACGTTCAAGGTCGACAACGCCGGTTACATCACCAACACCGACTACACCTCGCGTCTGCAGGGTTACGGTGTGGATGCCAACGGCAAGATCATCAACGGCGTGTTGACCGATCTGAAGATCGACACTTCGAACCTGGCGCCGAAGTCGTCTTCTGCGGTGACCTCGAGCATCAACCTCAATTCGTCTTCGCCAGTGATCGTTGATACCGGCGCCAGCGCCGTCAAGTTTGATCCGTCGAAGCCTGAGACTTACACCAAGTCCTTCAGCACACCGATCTATGACACCCAGGGCAACGCCCACGTCATGGACCAGTACATGGTCAAGACTGGCGGGAACACCTGGAAGGTTTACACCCTGGTCGATGGCCGTAACCCGGACGCTACCGGCAGCAACCCTGTGACCACTGCGCCGGTTGCTTCGACATTGTCGTTCGACAGCTCCGGCAAGCTGGTTCAGGTGAGCACGCCTAACCCGGCGGATCCAGCCAACCCGATCATCAGCAGCGATCTGAAGATGACCGGCTGGGTGCCGGGCACTGTGACCAATGGCGTGTTTACGCCTAACGGCGCGGCAGCGAACCCGAATGGCGTGACCATCTCGATGGCCAACACCACTCAGTACAACGCTGATACCTCGCGTACGATCCCGACTCAGGATGGTTACGCCACTGGCCAGATCACTAACCTGACTATCGACGGCACCGGTACGCTGTTCGCCAACTTCAGCAACAACCAGAGCAAGGCGATTGGTCAGGTTGCACTGGCCAGTTTCACCAACGAACAGGGCTTGCAGGCTGTCGGTGGCACCAGCTGGAAAGAGACTTTCGCTTCGGGTATTCCGGGCTACGACGCGCCGAAGACCGGTACGTTGGGTGAGGTGGTGTCCAACTCGCTGGAAGAGTCGAACGTTAACCTGACCAATGAGCTGGTTGATCTGATCAAGGGTCAGAGCAACTATCAGGCGAACGCCAAGACTATTTCGACTCAGAGCACGATTATGCAGACCATTATTCAGATGACCTGATTCGGGTTTCTGACTGGTTTTTTGGGCCCCTCGGTTTTGAGGGGCTTTTTTTTGGTCGTGGCGGCCTTTGGGCCGACCAGGCTGTTGGGTTTTGGGTGAATATCCGTTGCTTCGGTAGCGGCTGCTGGCGGTTTCGCTTGACGGCGACTTACTTTTTTACAAGCGCCTAAAAAAGTAAGCAAAAAACGCTAGCTCCTGCGTTCGGCCCTCGCAGGCTCGGGTTCCTTCGCTGCGGGATCGATCCGGTCGCAGCGGCTACGGTTTGCTTCGCTGCACCTCCTTCCGCTGTGTCTGGCTGCGCCAGACGGTCGCTGCGCTCCCACGCCCGGATCAATCCCTCCGCTCAGCCTTCCGACGTCGCCGGTGGATCAAGATCAAGAGCACTCGAGCTTGCGCTCATTGTTGAGTGGGGCGGCTTCGCCGCGGGCAGCTGCGCTGCTTTTGCCTTTTTGTGGGAGCGAGCTTGCTCGCGAAGGCGGCATGTCAGCCGACCTGTTCTTGAAGTGGTACCCAATCCAACTGTAGGAGCTGCCGAAGGCTGCGATCTTTTGATCTGGCTTTTGCTTTTGCTTTTGCTTTTGCTTTTGCTTTTGCTTTTGCTCTGGCTTTTGATCCGGCTTTTGATCTTTTGCCCCTTCGGCAGGCTTCGTTACGGGATCGATCCGGGGGTGGGAGCGCAGCGACCGTACGACGCAGTCGTACACAGCGAGTGTAGGTGCAGCGAAGCCAACCGGAGCCGCTGCGCCCGGATCGGTCCCGTAACGAAGGTACCCCGAGCCCCAGCGAGCGGGCCGTACGCCGGGGCAAAGCCTTTTGGGTTACCTTTTTGGCGTCTGAAAAAGGTGACTCGCTGTAAGAGCGAAACCATAAGAAGCCGTTACCGCAGCAACGGATATTCACCCAAAACCCCAAGAGCCTGGTCGGCCCAGAGGCCGCCAAGGCCGCCAAAAAACAAAACCCCCGACAAACCAGAAGTCTGTCGGGGGTTTCTTTTGCCTGAAGATCCCAGGCGTCTCGCAACGCCTGATCTCAGCTCAGCTTATTGGCAAGCTTCGCAATCCGGCTCGTCGATCGCGCAGGCCTTTGGCACTGGCGCCGGACCTGCCGGAGCGGCCAGAACCGAATCGTCGCCGTGGTTGCCGCCGCTGGAAACAGCGTTCAGCTTACCGGTGTTGATGGTCGACTTCTCGGTGCTGGTCGCGGCCAAGGCACGGAGGTAGTAAGTGGTTTTCAGACCACGGTACCAGGCCATGCGGTAGGTCACGTCGAGCTTCTTGCCCGATGCGCCGGCGATGTACAGGTTCAGCGACTGGGCCTGGTCGATCCACTTCTGACGACGGCTGGCGGCGTCAACGATCCACTTGGTGTCCACTTCGAACGCGGTCGCATAGAGCTCTTTGAGTTCTTGCGGAATGCGCTCGATCTGCTGCACCGAACCGTCGTAGTACTTCAGGTCGTTGATCATCACCGAGTCCCACAGACCGCGAGCCTTCAGGTCGCGAACCAGGTACGGGTTGATCACGGTGAATTCGCCCGACAGGTTCGATTTCACGTACAGGTTCTGGTAGGTCGGTTCGATCGACTGCGAGACGCCAGTGATGTTGGCGATGGTCGCGGTCGGTGCGATGGCCATGATGTTCGAGTTACGGATGCCTTTCTGTACACGGGCGCGAACCGGTGCCCAGTCGAGGGTTTCCTTCAGGTCGACGTCGATGTACTTCTCGCCACGCTGTTCGATCAGGATCTGTTGCGAATCCAGCGGCAGGATGCCCTTGGACCACAGCGAACCGTTGAACGTCTCGTAGGCGCCGCGCTCGTCGGCCAGGTCGCAGGAAGCCTGGATCGCGTAGTAGCTGACCGCTTCCATCGACTTGTCGGCGAACTCGACGGCAGCGTCGGAGCCGTAGGCAATGTGCTGCAGGTACAGAGCGTCCTGGAAGCCCATGATGCCCAGACCGACCGGACGGTGGCGGAAGTTGGAGTTCTTCGCTTGCGGCACCGAGTAGTAGTTGATGTCGATCACGTTATCGAGCATGCGCACGGCGGTGTTCACGGTGCGTTGCAGCTTGGCGGTATCGAGCTTGCCGTCGACGATGTGGTTCGGCAGGTTGATCGAGCCCAGGTTGCAAACGGCGATTTCGTCCTTGTTGGTGTTCAAGGTGATCTCGGTGCACAGGTTCGAGCTGTGGACCACGCCGACATGCTGCTGCGGGCTGCGCAGGTTGCACGGGTCCTTGAAAGTCAGCCATGGGTGGCCGGTTTCGAACAGCATGGACAGCATCTTGCGCCACAGGTCTTTGGCCTGGATGGTCTTGAACAGCTTGACCTTGCCCGGGTACTCGGTCAGCGCTTCGTAGTACTCGTAGCGCTCTTCGAAGGCTTTACCGGTCAGGTCGTGCAGGTCCGGTACTTCGGATGGCGAGAACAGGGTCCACTTGCCGTCATCGAAGACGCGCTTCATGAACAGGTCAGGGATCCAGTTGGCGGTGTTCATGTCGTGGGTACGACGACGATCGTCACCGGTGTTCTTGCGCAGCTCGATGAACTCTTCGATGTCCATGTGCCAGGTTTCCAGGTAGGCACACACCGCGCCTTTGCGCTTGCCACCCTGGTTCACGGCCACAGCGGTGTCGTTCACTACTTTGAGGAACGGCACAACGCCTTGCGACTTGCCGTTGGTGCCCTTGATGTACGAACCCAACGCACGAACAGGCGTCCAGTCGTTGCCCAGACCGCCGGCAAATTTCGACAGCATGGCGTTGTCGTGGATCGCGTGATAGATGCCCGACAGGTCATCCGGCACGGTGGTCAGGTAGCAGCTCGACAGCTGTGGACGCAGGGTACCGGCGTTGAACAGGGTCGGGGTCGAAGCCATATAGTCGAACGAGGACAGCAGGTTGTAGAACTCGATCGCACGGTCTTCTTTCTGCTTCTCTTCGATCGCAAGACCCATGGCCACGCGCATGAAGAAGATCTGCGGCAGTTCGAAACGCACGCCATCCTTGTGGATGAAGTAGCGGTCGTACAGGGTCTGCAGGCCCAGGTAGGTGAATTGCTGATCGCGCTCGTGGTTGATCGCCTTGCCCAGTTTTTCCAGGTCGAAGGTGGCCAGCACAGGGTTCAGCAGTTCGAACTCGATACCTTTGGCGATGTAGGCCGGCAGTGCCTTGGCGTACAGGTCGGCCATTTCGTGATGGGTGGCGCTTTCGGCGACTTCGAGGAAGTTCAGGCCTTCGGCACGCAGGGTGTCCATCAGCAGGCGGGCGGTAACGAACGAGTAGTTCGGCTCGCGCTCGACCAGGGTACGGGCGGTCATCACCAGCGCGGTGTTGACGTCGGTCAGGGCCACGCCGTCGTACAGGTTCTTCAGGGTTTCGCGCTGGATCAGGTCGCCGTCGACTTCTTCCAGGCCTTCGCAGGCTTCGGTAACGATGGTGTTCAGGCGGCCCATGTCCAGCGGCGCGAGGCTGCCGTCGGCGCGGGTGATGCGGATCGACGGGTGCGCGTTGACTGCTGCTTCGGCAGGAGCGTGAGCTGCGCGCTCTTTCGAACGGCCGTCACGGTAGATCACGTAGTCGCGTGCAACTTTCTGCTCGCCGGCACGCATCAGGGCCAGTTCGACCTGGTCCTGGATTTCTTCGATGTGGATGGTGCCGCCCGATGGCATGCGACGCTTGAAGGTCGCAGTGACCTGTTCGGTCAGGCGCGCAACGGTGTCGTGGATTCGCGACGAAGCGGCAGCGGTGCCGCCCTCAACTGCGAGGAACGCTTTGGTGATAGCGACGGTGATCTTGTCATCGGTGTAAGGAACGACAGTGCCATTACGCTTGATCACGCGCAGCTGGCCAGGCGCGGTGGCTGCCAGATCCGAAGTCGAATCGGCGGCCTGCGGCAAGGTGCCCTGCGGGTTCTCGCGAGTTGTGTCGGTTTGCATGGGGGGTGGTCTCCACATTCTCTATGTTTGTTTGGCACCGTCATGGTGCTCACCGTTCTGTACCGAAGCACTGCAACCGACGGGCGTCGGCATTACAAACTTCGGAACAGTAGGAAAAAGGCTGCAACGCCGCATCCTTGCCGAAGTTTTGGTTACGAGCCGAAGCTCGCCACCGGATTCCTTCGCGGGTGGCAGTCATGACTGCAACACCCATACCGTTTTGTCCGTTTCGGACCAAATAAAACGGTGCCATCCGCCAGTGCGGTTTGGGCTTGAAAAAACTCGCTTGTTCTACCGGAAACCGGCCATAAAGCACTTGAGTTTCAGGTCTGAAATGTGGTTGGGCGTTTTAGGTGAAAACCCTATATGTAGGGTCTCCGTTTTCGCCGTGCTACAAGATAATGCGTTTCAGGGGGGGATTGCAATGTACTACCTGTGGATAAGCCTGTGCGTAATTTGTGTAAGAAACAGGGAAAACGCGTGTAGGCCGCGAACCTGCTGAGCCAGACCGTTTGTCACTGTTTTTTTGCCTGGAAAAACGCTTCAGCGGTTTTTTAAGGGCGCGAACCCTATCACAGAATTCCGCCTTGTCCGAACGCATTTACCGACTTGTTTTCCGGGTGATCGGCGTTTATACAATCGCTGGGTGCACGGGCATTTTTATCCTCCTGAAACATGACAGATGATCGGGAGATACACGCAGGATTGTGGGAGCGAGCCTGCTCGCGAATCGGTTGACCACTGAGCATTCAGGTTGAAGCAACAGACGCTTTCGCGAGCAGGCTCGCTCCCACAGGTTTTGTCCGTGTCAGGCGATTGTCTTTCTTCTTTTAATAAAAACAGCAAGCAGAGGTCACCGGTGGAGCAACAAACCTGGCAGGTATTGATCGTCGAGGATGACCAGCGACTGGCCGAGCTCACCCGCGATTACCTGCAAGCCAATGGCCTGCGCGTGGAGATCGAAGGCAACGGTGCGCTGGCGGCGGCGCGGATCATCAAGGAGCAACCGGATCTGGTGATCCTCGACCTGATGCTGCCCGGCGAGGATGGCCTGAGCATCTGCCGCAAGGTGCGCAGCCAGTACGACGGGCCGATCCTGATGCTCACCGCGCGCACCGACGACGCTGATCAGATCCACGGCCTCGACCTCGGTGCCGACGACTATGTGTGCAAACCGGTGCGTCCGCGCTTGTTGCTGGCGCGCATCCAGGCGTTGCTGCGACGCAGTGACACACCGGAGCCGGTCGCGGAAAAATCCCGGCGGTTGCAATTCGGTCCACTGGTGGTCGACAACGCATTGCGAGAAGCCTGGCTGAGCGACAACGGCATCGAGCTGACCAGCGCCGAGTTCGACCTGCTCTGGCTGCTGGTGTCCAACGCCGGGCGGATACTTTCCCGGGAAGAAATCTTCACTGCATTGCGCGGCATCGGCTATGACGGCCAGGACCGCTCGATCGACGTGCGCATCTCGCGCATCCGCCCGAAAATCGGCGACGACCCCGATCATCCGCGCCTGATCAAGACCATTCGCAGCAAAGGCTACCTGTTCGTCCCTGAGGCCTGCGCAGACCTGGCGCTGTGAATTCGATCTTCCTGCGCATCTACGGCGGCATGTGCGCCGCGCTGATTCTGGTGGCGGTGCTCGGCGTGCTGGCGCTGAACCTGCTCAATCAGGTGCGCAGCGAGCAATACCGCGAACGCCTGGCCCACGGCACCTTCTCGCTGATGGCCGACAATCTGCAACCGATGAACCAGACCGAACGCCATCGCGCGTTGCTGGTGTGGGAGCGGCTGCTCGGTATACCGCTGACGCTGAAGAAATTCTCTGAAACCGACCTTGATCTGGCCCAGCGCACCCGTGTGTTGCGCGGTCAGGCGCTGGTCGAGCAGACCGGGCCACATGCGGCCAAGGTCTATCGGCTGATCAGCGAAAAAGAGCAGCTTGTACTGGTAGGAGAGGTGCAGCAGATCAGCGAGCAACTGGCTCGGGCGACCATTTACCTGCTGGCCGATGAACTGGTGCGGGTACCGGTCGGCGAACAGCCCAAGCGTCTGGCGCAGATAAAGCAGGAAAAGGGCTTCGGCTTCGATCTGCGTCTGGTCACGGTAAATGACGCCGACATGGACGAAGACCAGAGTCGTCGCGTGGCCGAGGGCGATACGGTGATGGCGCTGGGCAAGGGCGGCGATTCGATCCGCGTGTTCGCCGGCATGGTTGGTACGCCGTGGGTGCTGGAAATCGGCCCGCTGTACCAGATGAATCCGTACCCGCCGGAATGGCTGGTATTGATTGCCGCGCTCGGTCTGACGCTGATCGGTCTCATCGTTTATCTGCTGGTGCGTCAGCTTGAGCGACGTTTGCGCGGCCTCGAAGCGGCGGCCACGCGCATTGCCAAGGGCAGCCTGGAAACCCGTGTGCCGGCGCGCGGCGCTGACTCGGTCGGGCGGCTTGCGTCGGCGTTCAATGGCATGGCTGAGCACTTGCAACAGTTGCTGGCGATCCAGCGTGAACTGGTGCGCGCGGTGTCTCATGAACTGCGTACCCCAGTGGCACGGCTGCGTTTCGGGCTGGAAATGATCGGCACGGCCACCACCCCGCAGGCACTGGAGAAATACCGTGAAGGCATGGATCACGACATCGAGGACCTCGACAAGCTGGTCGACGAAATGCTCACCTACGCACGACTGGAGCAAGGCTCGCCGGCGCTGACTTTCCAGCGAATCGATCTGGATGCGCTGGTCAATCAGGTGATCGCAGAATTGGCGCCGCTGCGCGCCGAGGTCACGGTGCAGCGCGGTTTGTGTCTTTCATCTGCCGACAATGACGGCGCCTGGGTCGAGGCTGAACCGCGTTATCTGCATCGGGCGCTGCAGAATCTGGTGGGCAACGCGATGCGCCATGCGCATTCGCAGGTGACGGTGAGTTATCAGGTCGGCCAGTTGCGTTGCCGGATCGACGTCGAGGACGACGGACCGGGCGTGCCGGAAGTGGCGTGGGAGCGGATCTTCACGCCGTTTCTGCGCCTCGACGATAGCCGCACGCGCGCCTCGGGCGGGCATGGTCTGGGGTTGTCGATTGTGCGGCGGATCATTCACTGGCACGACGGCCGCGCGATCATTGGCAAGAGCAAGAGTCTGGGTGGGGCGTGTTTCAGTCTGAGTTGGCCGAGGAATCAGGAGCGCCGGTAGGGTGTGTGGTGGCAGGGCTGGCCCCATCGCTGGCAAGCCAGCTCCCAGAGGTTTTGCGGGTGTACATTGTCTCTGTGTACACCGCGAATACTGTGGGAGCTGGCTTGCCAGCGATGAGGACCATGCAGGCAATGCAAAAAGTCAGGCAGGAATGCTGACCAGACTCAACAACTGCCCATCCTGCACGCCGAACTGCGCCTCCAGCTCCGATCCATTGCGCCATTCGCTCGACAGATCCGTCAACAACCGCAGCCTGACCTGTCCCGCCTCAGTCCACTCCAGCACTTCGGCATGTTCGAAATAAAAGCGCTGCTGCACGATCGGGTAGAGCGCCTTGAACAAACACTCTTTGACCGAAAACGTCAGGGTCACCCGCAGCGCCAGTTGCTCCTGAGAATCCGCCGCCATGCGTTGCAGTTCCGCTGGCGTGAGGATTTCCCCGGCCAAGCGTTCGGCGCGCTCATGGCTCAACAGGTTTTCCAGATCCATGCCCAAGCCGCGCCAGTGCTGCTTGTTGGCAACAATCGCCGCCGCACGGCCGGTGCTGTGAGTGATCGAACCGCAGATATGCGCCGGCCACACCGGGGCGCGGTCTTCGCCGATCGGCGGGACGATATTCAGGCCTTCGAGTTGTTGCAGCGCGGCACGGGCGCAAATGCGCCCGGCGAGAAATTCGGCCTGGCGCTTGGCCACCGAGCGCTGAATGCTCGGCGGCGCCAGCACAGCGCTGCGCTGGAAGTCATCGCCAAGCAGTCGGGCCGGGTCGAAGTGAGTACTGAGCAGCACGGTATCGGCCAGGACCGTCGGCAACGGCCAGTGGCTGTCGAGCGCAGTGCAGCAGGCGGGCAGGGCGGGGGTGAAGTTCATGGCGGGCATTTTGCCGGTTAGTCGGGGCGAGGTCGAGATCGGCGGTGAAGCCTTCGCGAGCAGGCTCGCTCCCACAAGGGATCTTCTGGGCGACAGAAATCCGGTGTGGGAGCGAGCCTGCTCGCGAAAGCCGCGCCTCGGTCGTTACTGACTCAACCGAAAATCTTCTTGAAGAACGCCTGCATATCCGCCCACGACTTCTCGTCTGCCGCCTTGTTGTAACCAATGTCCGGCCCGCCATGCTCGCCATGGCTCAAACGATCGGCATCCGGATTGCTGAAACCATGCTTGGCGCCATCCAGACTGACGAACTGGTAGTCCGCCCCGGCCTTGTCCATCTCTGACTTGAAGGCGGTGACGTGGTCCTGAGTGACCATGCTGTCCAGCGCACCGTGCTCGACGAGGATTTTCGCCTTGACGCTGCCCGGAGTCGCCGGGGTCTTGGTTGCCAGCGCGCCATGGAAACTCACCACACCGGCCAGCGGCACACCCTGACGCGCGGCATTGAGCACCACGGCGCCACCGAAGCAATAGCCGATGGCGGCGATTTTGTTCGGGTCGGTCTGCTTTTGCTTCTTCAACAGATCGAGCCCGGCGGCGAAGCGTTTACTGGCGGCATCGGCATCCTTGGTCGCCGCCTGCATGAAGGCCATGGCGTCTTTCGGGTGCTCGGTGTTCTTGCCTTCGCCATACATGTCGATGGCCAGCGCGCTGTAGCCGAGTTCGGCGAGATCCCGCGCGCGGCGCTTGGCGTAATCGTTCAGCCCCCACCATTCGTGGACCACGACAACGCCGGGGCGTGGGCCTTTGATCGCGTCGTCATAGGCGTAGTAGCCGATCAGTTGGCTGCCGTCGGCGCTTTGGTAGGGGATTTCTTCAGTCTTGATCGCAGCCTGGGTAAGGCTGCTGACTGCCAGCAAAGTGAGGGCGAGGAACAGGCGCATGGTCGGGTGTCCTTATTGAAAGTGGTCAGAACAGCCTAGTCGATCTGGTTCAGGTCAGGTTCAGAGACGGTTCAGGGGCCGTACAGGGGCGGCTCAGTAACCTTGCGCCATACCCAAACAGCACTGTGAAAGAGGAAATACCCATGACTCGTTTAAACAAATTGCTGCTGGCTTTTACCCTGTTAGGCTCCAGCATCGCGGCGAATGCCGACGACACCAGCAACTTCGCCGGCCTGACATTCGGCCAGACCAGCGACAAGATCGACAAGTCCCACGCGCTCAACAACAACCTCGGCAACCCCAACGTCACTGGGGCCATCGACGGCAACAACACCTACGGCATGCGCCTCGGTCAGCAAAACAGCCAGGGCCGCTACTACGCCACCTATGACAACGTTTCCGGCTCGCACAATGGCGTTAAACTGCGCCAGGAAAATCTGCTCGGCAGCTATGACCTGTTCTATCCAGTAGGCGGCAGCACCAAATTGTTCGGTGGCGCCACGGCCGGTCTGACCAAACTGACGCAGGATTCGCCCGGCTTCAGCCGTGACAGCGACATCGGTTACGCCATCGGTGGCCAGGTCGGTGTGTTGCAGCAAGTTTCGCAGAACACCTCGGTGGAACTCGGTTACCGTTACCTTCGCAGCAACGCCAGCACCGAAATGAAAGAAAGCGGCGGCAGCAAACAGGGCTCGCTGGACTTGACCGGCAGCGCGCAGACCTACCTGTCGGCCAACTACTATTTCTAAGCGGTTGTCGCAGTTTGAAGTGTGGGAGCGAGCCTGCTCGCGAAAGGGGTGTATCGGCCGACACTTGCTTGGCTGATCCACCGTATTCGCGAGCAGGCTCGCTCCCACAGGTAGTTGCCTGGAGAGTTCAAGTGATAGGGAGAAAGGCATGAAACTGTTGGTCGTCGAAGACGAGGCGCTGTTGCGTCATCACCTGCAAACCCGTCTGACGGAGAGCGGTCATGTGGTCGAGTCCGTGGCCAATGCCGAGGAGGCGCTGTACCAGACCGGCCAGTACAACTTCGATCTGGCGGTGATTGATCTCGGCCTGCCGGGCATGGGCGGCCTCGACCTGATCCGCCAGTTGCGCTCGGGCGGCAAGACCTTCCCGATCCTGATCCTCACCGCGCGCGGCAACTGGCAGGACAAGGTCGAAGGGCTCGCCGCCGGTGCCGACGATTACGTGGTCAAGCCGTTCCAGTTCGAAGAACTCGATGCGCGCCTGAACGCATTGCTGCGGCGCTCCAGCGGCTTCACCCAGTCGACCATCGTCGCCGGGCCGTTGCTGCTCGACCTCAATCGCAAACAGGCCAGCCTCGATGAACAACCGCTGGCGCTGACCGCTTACGAATACCGCATCCTCGAATACCTCATGCGCCACCATCAGCAAGTGGTGCCCAAGGATCGCTTGATGGAGCAGCTCTATCCGGACGATGACGAGCGCGATCCGAATGTCATCGAAGTGCTGGTCGGCCGTCTGCGCCGCAAGCTCGAAGGCCCGGCCGGGTTCAAGCCGATCGACACCGTGCGCGGCCTCGGCTACCTGTTCAATGAGCGCTGCACTTGATCCGTTCCCTTCGCGTTCGCTTGATGCTCGCCGCCACCACGTTGGCGGTGTTGTTCATGCTTGCCTTGCTGCCGGCGATGCAGGGTGCCTTCAGCCTTGCCTTGCAGGACTCGATCGAGCAACGTCTGGCCTCCGATGTCACCACATTGATTTCCGCCGCCCGGGTGGAAAACGGTCGGTTGGTGATGCCGTCGCAATTGCCGGACGAACGCTTCAACCTCACCGACTTCCGTTTGCTCGGCTATATCTACGACCGCGACGGCAAACTGGTGTGGCGCTCGAAAGCCACCCAGGAAGAACAGATCAACTACAAACCGCGCTACGACGGCCTCGGCAATGAGTTCGCGCGGATCCGTGAAGCCAGCGGTCAGGAGTTCTTCGTCTACGACGTCGAAGTCAAATTGCTCGGCGGCAAAAGCGCGGCATTCAGCATCGTCGCTCTGCAACCGGTGCGTGAATACGAAACCACCCTCGAAGGCCTGCGCGAAAATCTCTATCTGGGCTTCGGTGCGGCATTGCTGGTCTTGCTGGCGCTGCTATGGATCGGCCTGACCTGGGGCCTCAAGGCGCTGCGCCGATTGAGCCAGGAACTCGACGAAATTGAAGGCGGTACTCGCGAAAGCCTGACGGAAAAACACCCGCGTGAACTGCTGCGCCTGACCGGCTCGCTCAACCGCTTGCTGCTCAGCGAACGCCAGCAACGCAGCCGCTACCGCGACTCCCTCGACGACCTCGCCCACAGCCTGAAAACCCCGTTGGCGGTGCTGCAAGGCGTCAGCGAAGACATGGCCCAGCGTCCCGCAGACCGCGACCAGGCCTGGGTTCTGCAAAGCCAGATCGAACGCATGAGCCAGCAGATCAGCTACCAACTGCAACGGGCCAGCCTGCGCAAAAGCGGCCTGGTGCGCCATCAGGTGCGCCTGCAACCGGTGCTCAAAAGCCTGTGCGATACGCTGGACAAGGTCTACCGCGACAAACACGTGCGCGTGACCTTTGATCTGCCGGAGCACTGCTACGTGCCGATCGAGCAGGGCGCCTTGCTGGAAATGCTCGGCAACCTGCTGGAAAACGCCTATCGCCTGTGCCTCGGCGAAGTGCGGGTCAGCGTGCGCGAATCACTGGCCGGGATCGAGTTGTGTGTCGAGGATGATGGCCCGGGTGTTCCACTCGATCAGCGTGCGCGGATTCTCGAACGCGGCGAACGCCTGGATGCCCAGCATCCCGGGCAGGGCATCGGGCTGGCGGTGGTCAAGGACATCATCGAAAGCTACAACGCGCGTTTGGCCTTGGGTGATTCACCGATGGGCGGGGCGGCGTTCAGGATTGATTTTCCTGCGGTGTGATTGCGAGCTGCCCTCACCCTAACCCTCTCCCAGAGGTAGAGGGGACTGACCGAAGTGTCTTTGCAAAATTATCGACCTGAGCGATTTGCAGCGAATATGGATTCAATAGAGAGCTTGCAGGTCGGCGTATTTCTCAAGCATCCCCCAATCAGTCCCCTCTCCCTCCGGGAGAGGGTTAGGGTGAGGGGCTTTTGATTTAGCGCCTCATTGCTCCTGCGACCGATAAGCCCCCGGTGTCAGCCCCGTCCATTTCTTGAACGCCCGATGAAACGCCGAAGGCTCAGAGAACCCGAGCTGCTCGGCAATCTGTTGCAACGACAGCTCCGCCCGGCCCAGATGGTAGATGGCGATATCCCGCCGCAGCTGATCCTTGAGCTCCTGAAAACTGCTGCCTTCCTCGCGCAAGTGCCGGCGCAAGGTCTGCGGGCTGATATGCAGATGCGCCGCAACCGCTTCCAGATCAGGCCAGTGCGCAGCGTCGCGACTGAGCAAGCGGCGCAGGCGGCTGCTCAGGCTGTCGCCGTCGTCCGGGCGCGAGAGCAGGTCGGCGGGGGAGCGTTCGAGAAAATGCTTGAGCGTGCGTTCGTCCTGCAACAGCGGCATGGCCAGATAGCGACTGTGAAACAGCAGGCTGCTTTGCTCGGCATCAAAGGTCAGCGGGCAGGGGAACAGCAGGTCGTATTCGCTGCCGTGCTCGGGGCGCGGATAGCTGAAGGTTGCCTGCTCGAGGCGAATGCGCTGGCCGATCAGCCAACTGCCGAGGCGGTGCCAGATCACCAACAGGCTCTCGCTGAGAAAATGATCCGGGTCCCACGACTGCGCGTCGTCCAGGCTCAAACGCACCCATTCGTCTTCGCGACGCAGGGTCAGGCGTGGGGCGTCGGGGAACAGGCTGTAAAACAACAAGCCACGTTGCAGAGCCTTCTCCAGGTTACGGCAGTGAATCGAGGCGTGGCACATCATGGCGAAGCTGCCGGGCTTGCTCGGGGCGTTACCGAAACCCAGGTATTCGTCGTCCAGCGCCAGCCACAGCCCTTGAATCAGCCGGGTGAACTGCTCAGGGGCAATCCGCGCGCGGGGCTCGTCGAGCAACTCCGGGCTGATCCCCAGTTGCTGTAACAGGCCTGAATAATCCAGGCCGCGCCGGCGCGCACCGCCAAGGGCGGCACGGGCGAAATGGCTGGCGATGGTGCGTTCGCGCATAAGCGGCAATCCTTGTTCAGGCACCGATCGTAATGGCGGGCCGGCAACGCCACAAGGCGGATTTCCGCCAAATTGCAGGACGCTGAGCGCTCAGTTGGCGGAAATCCGCCATGACTCAAGTCGCTGCTTGGTGACAGGAAAATCCCGCAGGCCCTGATATCAAAAGGCTTGCTGCCATTCGCACCAATCTGGCACGACGTTTGCGATACAAGCGACAGAAGCGTGCATTCTCCGACCGGGAAAAATGCCGTTCCAACAACAAATCCCTCCAGTGCAGGAGGGTTCGCAATTAAGGTTCGGCGCTCGACAGATGGATGTTGCCGCTGGACGCTTGAGGAAACCTGCAATGACGACTCGTCAGCCACTGTACAAATCCCTGTATTTCCAGGTGATCGTTGCCATCGCCATCGGCATCCTGCTTGGTCACTTCTATCCGCAGACCGGTGTGGCCCTCAAGCCACTGGGTGACGGCTTCATCAAGCTGATCAAAATGGTCATCGCCCCGATCATCTTCTGTACTGTTGTCAGCGGCATCGCCGGCATGCAGAACATGAAGTCGGTAGGCAAGACCGGCGGCTACGCGCTGCTGTACTTCGAAATCGTTTCCACCATTGCCCTGCTGATCGGTCTGGTCGTGGTCAACGTTGTGCAACCGGGCGCCGGCATGCACATCGACGTCACCACCCTGGACGCCTCGAAAATCGCCACCTACGTGACGGCCAGTAAAGACCAGAGCATTGTCGGTTTCCTCCTCAATGTGATCCCGAACACCATCGTCGGCGCGTTCGCCACCGGTGACATCCTGCAAGTGCTGATGTTCTCGGTGATCTTCGGCTACGCCCTGCATCGCCTCGGCTCGTACGGCCGTCCGCTGCTGGACATGATCGATCGCTTCGCCCACGTGATGTTCAACATCATCAACATGATCATGAAACTGGCGCCACTGGGTGCGTTCGGTGCCATGGCGTTCACCATCGGTGCCTACGGTGTCGGCTCGCTGGTGCAACTGGGCCAGTTGATGATCTGCTTCTACATCACCTGCGTCCTGTTCGTCGTGCTGGTGCTGGGTGCGATCTGCCGGGCTCACGGTTTCAGCGTGTTCAAACTGGTGCGCTACATCCGTGAAGAGCTGTTGATCGTACTGGGTACGTCCTCGTCGGAATCGGCACTGCCACGCATGCTGATCAAGATGGAGCGTCTGGGCGCGAAGAAATCCGTCGTGGGTCTGGTGATCCCGACCGGTTACTCGTTCAACCTCGACGGTACTTCGATCTACCTGACCATGGCCGCCGTGTTCATCGCTCAGGCGACTGATACGCACATGGACATCACCCACCAGATCACTCTGCTGCTGGTGCTGCTGCTGTCCTCCAAAGGCGCGGCAGGTGTGACCGGTTCGGGCTTCATCGTTCTGGCCGCGACGCTGTCGGCCGTAGGTCACCTGCCGGTTGCCGGTCTGGCGCTGATCCTCGGTATCGACCGTTTCATGTCTGAAGCCCGCGCGCTGACCAATCTGGTCGGTAACGCTGTAGCGACCATCGTCGTGGCCAAGTGGGTCAAGGAGCTGGACACCGATCAACTGCAGACCGAGCTGGCTTCCGGCGGTCGCGGTATCTCCGATGAGCGTGAAGAAGACGACCTGGGTGTGGCTGAAGGCCCAACCCCGAGCAATGTGAAGTAAGCATCGCTTGCACAGAAAAACCCGCTTCGGCGGGTTTTTTCTTGCCCGGAATTTGAGCGCAACGGTCACACCTGCTGACATTTGCGGTGATTGCCGCATCGCCGATGGCTGCCTAGGCTGAGTACATCGCCCAAGGAGTTCGCCCATGTCTGCACCGCTGGCCTCACTGAAGATTCTCGATTTCTCGACCTTGCTGCCGGGGCCGTTCGCCTCGCTGCTGCTGGCGGACATGGGCGCCGAGGTGCTGCGCATCGAATCGCCGACGCGAATGGATCTGCTGCGGGTGCTGCCGCCGCATGATGGCGGGGTCTCAGCCAGCCACGCTTATCTGAACCGCAACAAGCGCAGTCTGGCGCTGGACCTGAAACAGCCCGAAGCGCTGCAGATCATCAAGCAACTGCTGGGCGAGTACGACATCGTCCTCGAGCAGTTTCGCCCCGGGGTGATGGAGCGTCTGGGCCTGGGTTATGAAGCGTTGAAAGCGATCAATCCAAAGCTGATTTATGTGTCGATCAGCGGTTACGGCCAGACCGGGCCGTACAAGGAGCGCGCCGGGCATGACATCAACTATCTGGCGCTGGCCGGGCTGGCTAGCTACACCGGTCGCGCCGACAGCGGGCCGTTGCCGCTGGGCATGCAGGTGGCAGACGTGGCGGGCGGCTCGCTACACGGCGTGATCGGCTTGCTGGCAGCGGTGATTGCCCGTCAGCAAACCGGGCAGGGCACCCATCTGGATGTGAGCATGACCGACTGCGCGTTCAGCCTGAACGCCATGGCCGGCGCTGGCTATCTGGCCTGCGGCGCGGAACCGGGCCGCGAAGATCAGATGCTCAATGGCGGCAGCTTTTACGATTATTACCGCACCCGGGATGGGCGCTGGATGTCGGTGGGCAGTCTGGAGCCGGCCTTCATGCAGCAATTGTGCACGGCGCTGGGCCGGCCGGAGCTGGCGGCGCAAGGGTTGTCGCCCAGGCCCGAGCAACAACAAGCCTTGAAAGAGGCGTTGCGCATCGAATTCGAGCGGCACGATTTTGCAGAACTGTGTGAATTGTTCGCCGGGGTCGATGCCTGTGTCGAGCCGGTACTGAGTCTGGGCGAGGCGTTGCGCCATCCGCAGTTACAGGCGCGGGAGCTGGTGACCCAGGTGCCGCGCGGCGATGGTACGACGCAGGCGCAGATGGCCTGTCCGTTGAAATTCTCTCAAGCATTGCCGGCGCCAAGGCATGTTGGCGCGGGGTTGGGGCAGCATACGGACGAGGTGTTGGGGGAGTTGGGACTTAGCCCTTCGAAAATTGAAGACCTGCGTCGCGCCAAAGTCATTCTTTAGCGCCTGTAACGGCCTCATCGCTGGCAAGCCAGCTCCCACAGGTTCCCAGGTGTTCACAAAACCTGTGGGAGCTGGCTTGCCAGCGAAAGGGCCAGTCAGGGCACCGCAGGAACTGACTATTCCACCCGCATCTCACCACTGAACACCAGCGTACTGCGGCAACGCCGGCATAAATACCGCCGCCCTTGCCGCACCAGGCCATGACGCTGGGCGGTAAACGGGAAATCACTGTCGGGGCACGGGCATTTGTAGATATAGCGGGTCACGCTGCGCCGCTTGATTTCATAGGTGTGGCAGCGATCCGGCGGTAGTTCGTAGACGCCGCGCATGATCAGTTGCCACTCCTCGCCATGGGGCTGGATGCGGTCGCCGAACAGTTGATGAGCGATCAGGTGGGCGACTTCGTGGGCCACGGTCTGCTTGAGGAAGTGTTCGGTGTTTTCCCGGTACAGCTGCGGGTTGAAGCGCAGCAGGTTCTCGTGCAGATGCGCGACACCGGCTTTCTGCCCGCGCAGCTTGAGACTGACCACGGGGCGTTTGAAGGAACGTTTGAAAAAGGATTCAGCGAGTTGGTAACAATCTTCGACGCGGGTATTGAGTTGCTCGGGCATGCTTGATGGATCTCCAGAGACGCCGAGTATGCCGCAACCCCGGCGACTTGCGAATCGCCGACCTGCCGAATGGTCGTCGCCCCAACGAGAAGGCCGCCTTGCGGCGGCCTGTATTGGCAGATGTTGTTTTTCTCAGGGAGGAAACAGGTCAGTTGGTATAGACCGGGCCGACACCCAGGCCCCAGACAATCACGGTGAACGCCATGATCGCCACCAGCACCACCAGCCCAACCGCGAGCACCGAGCTGGAAAACAGAAAACCTTCATCCGAAGGGATGTTCATGAACGTCGGCAAGCCGACGTACAGCAGATACACCGTGTAGCAGATGGCGGCCGTGCCGACGATCATCCCCAGCCACATGTGCGGATACAGCGCCGCCAGGCCGCCGACGAACAACGGTGTCGCCGTGTAAGTGGCAAACGCCACGCAACGGGCCAGGCTTGGATTGGCGTCATAGGTGCGCGCCATCCAGTGCACGAAAGCGCCCATCACCGCGACCCCGCCGAGCATCGCCAGGTACGACATAATGGTCATCCACAAGGCGCTTTCGAATGTGAGCATCACCGGCGCGCGATTGCCGATCACCCAGCCGACCTGGGTCGTGCCGATGAACGCCGAAACAGCGGGGATCGCCGCTAGAATCAGCGTATGCGTCAGGTACATGTGGCTGATGCTTTCCTCTTGGTCGCCACGGATCTCCTTCCATTCCTGATCGGGGTGGGTAAACAGTCCCACTACGTGATGGATCATGCCATTCACTCCTCTTGTCATTGCCATCGCCCCCCAACGGAGCGCCTACGGGCCAAGATGGCCGAGCAAATACAGGTCTTCAGATGTGTGCGACCTTATGTCGCAGTATAGAAAGGACTCCAACGCACCGGTATGCCGGGCTTAGAGCAAATCGCGCTGTAAACGGGATGGATAATCGCCTCGGGGTCTTGCGCGGGAAGGCATTTTTGGGGTTGAAACACTTTTTGTGGCGAGGGGATTTATCCCCGTTCGGCTGCGCAGCAGTCGCCAGCCCATTCAGCGCGCAGTGTCAGGCATTACGAGTTCCCAGGTTTTGGGGCTGCTTCGCAACCCAGCGGGGATAATTCCCCTCGCCACAGATGCTTCGCGCTACCGGGGTTTTTGCGTAAAATGCCGGCCTTTCGTCACACCTCACGGATTTCGCGTCATGGGCACTCTTACGGTCAACCAGAACAAACTGCAAAAGCGCCTGCGCCGCCTGGCCGGCGAAGCGGTCGCCGATTTCAACATGATCGAAGACGGCGACAAGGTCATGGTCTGCCTGTCCGGGGGCAAGGACAGCTACACCATGCTCGACGTGCTGATGCACCTGCAGAAGGTTGCACCGATCAAGTTCGACATCGTCGCGGTGAACATGGACCAGAAACAGCCGGGCTTTCCTGAGCACGTGCTGCCGGCCTACCTGAAAGAACTGGGCATCGAGTACCACATCGTCGAGAAGGACACTTACTCGGTGGTCAAGGAACTGGTGCCGGAAGGCAAGACCACCTGTTCGCTGTGCTCGCGCCTGCGTCGCGGTACCCTGTACACCTTTGCTGACGAAATCGGCGCGACGAAAATGGCCCTCGGTCATCACCGCGACGACATCGTCGAAACGTTCTTCCTCAACATGTTCTTCAACGGCACCCTGAAAGCGATGCCGCCGAAGCTGCGCGCCGACGATGGCCGCAACGTGGTGATTCGCCCGCTGGCGTACTGCAACGAGAAGGACATTCAGGCCTACTCGGACTTGAAGCAATTCCCGATCATCCCGTGCAACCTCTGCGGCTCGCAGGAAAACCTGCAGCGCCAGGTAGTCAAGGAAATGCTCCAGGACTGGGATCGCAAGACCCCGGGCCGTACCGAATCGATTTTCCGCAGCCTGCAGAACGTGGTGCCATCGCAACTGGCCGACCGCAACCTGTTCGACTTCACCAGCCTGAAGATCGACGAGACTGCAGCTTCGCGCTTCGTTAACGTCGTCAATCTGTAAACACCTTCAAATGTGGGAGCGAGCCTGCTCGCGAAAGCGGTGTGTCATTCAACTGATTGGTTGACTGAGACTCCCTCTTCGCGAGCAGGCTCGCTCCCACATTGGTTTCTTCGCTTCATTCAATAGGAGAGGGCATGCGCGATTACAAGTGGCTGCACGAATACTGTCTGAACCGTTTCGGTTCGGCGGCTGAACTGGAAGCCCATCTGCCCGTTCCCAAGACCCCCACGCAACTGCGCAAGATCCGCGATGACCGCTATCTCTCGACCATGGCCTTGCGGGTTTTTCGCGCCGGGCTCAAGCACAGCCTGGTCGACGCCAAGTGGCCGGCGTTCGAAGAGGTGTTCTTCAAGTTCGATCCGGAAAAAGTCGTGCTGATGAGCGCCGAGCACCTTGAGCGGCTGATGCAGGACGCGCGGATCATCCGCCATCTGGGCAAGCTGAAAAGTGTGCCGCGCAATGCGCAGTTCATTCTCGATGTGGAAAAGGACAAGGGCAGCTTCGGCGCATTGATCGCCGACTGGCCGGTGACCGATATCGTCGGCCTGTGGACGTACCTGAAAAAGCACGGCCACCAACTCGGCGGGCTGTCGGCGCCACGCTTTTTGCGCATGGTCGGCAAGGACACGTTCGTGCCGAGCTACGACGTGGTCGCGGCGCTTAATGCGCAGAAGATCGTCGACAAAGTGCCGACCAGCCAGCGCGATCTGGCGACGGTGCAGAACGCGTTCAACCAGTGGCATGAGCAGAGTGGCGGACGGCCGATGAGCCAGATTTCGATGATGCTTGCCTATACCGTCAACCATTAAAACCGCGTCGCTGCATTCGCGAGCAGGCTCGCTCCCACCTCTGGAATGCATTCCCTGTGGGAGCGAGCCTGCTCGCGAAAGCGGTTGGTCAGGCGACGCTGATCTCGCCTTCGCCAGCCAATTTGCGATTCAACTGATAGCGCCAGCGCACATACAGCAGCGCCGAGCAGAACACCGCCAGGCTCGCGGCCATTTCCAGCAGGCCGAACAGCTGCCGGTTGGGGTCGTACGCCGCCAGAGCGCCTTTGATGAAGTACAGGTTCACCACAAAACACATCCACGAATGGCCACGGGCGCTGCCCATGATCATCGACGGGGCGAGGACCAGCCACGGGATCAGTTCGACCAGCAGAATCACCCAAGGCCGCGCGCCATGCAGATCGGCGAACAGCAGGTAATAAACAGCGAGCAGACCGGCGAGGGCGAAAAAGCTCAGCAGGCTGAGCACGCGCATCGCCTTCACCCGTGGCTCTAGCCACTCTATCGAGGGCAGGACTTTCGGCTTCTTCGCCATCAGCCCACCAGCTTCTGTGCGGTTTTCGCCAGGCGCAGACCAAGTGCGCGACACAGCGCCACTTCATGCTGATCAAGACCGTTCTTGCCGTCGGCACCGGCATGATGGCTGGCCCCGTAAGGCGTGCCGCCACCTTCGGTTTCGAGCAGGGCCGATTCGCTGTAGGGCAGGCCGGTGATCAACATGCCGTGATGCAACAGCGGCAACATCATCGACAGCAGCGTGGTTTCCTGACCGCCGTGCAGGCTGGCGGTGGAGGTAAACACGCCGGCCGGTTTGCCGACCAGCGCGCCAGTCAGCCAGAGGTTGCTGGTGCCGTCGAGGAAGTACTTGAGCGGCGCGGCCATGTTGCCGAAACGCGTCGGACTGCCCAAGGCGAGGCCGGCGCAGTTCTTCAGATCATCGAGGCTGGCGTAGAGCGCGCCTTCAGCGGGAATGTCCGCCGCCACTGCTTCGCACTCGGTGGAAATCGCCGGCACCGTACGCAGACGCGCTTCCATTCCAGCCTGCTCGACGCCACGGGCGATTTGCCGGGCCATCTCGTTGGTCGAACCGTTGCGGCTGTAATAGAGAACCAGAATGTACGGCGTGCTCATGGCAACAACTCCAGCACGTTTTCCGGTGGGCGACCGATGACGGCCTTGTCGCCGACTTCCAGAATCGGCCGCTCCATGAGTTTCGGGTGCGTGGCGATGGCGTCGATCAGCTGCTGCTCGCTGAGACTGGCATCCGACAGATTCAGGGTTTTGTATTCCTCTTCACCGCTGCGCAGCAGCTGTCGCGCGCTGATCCCGAGCTTGCCGAGCAGGGCCTTGATCTGCGCGGCGCTGAGCGGCGTTTCCAGGTAGCGCACGACATTCGGATGCAAGCCGCGGGCTTCGAGCAGTTCCAGCGCGCCGCGGGATTTCGAGCAGCGCGGATTGTGATAAAGCGTCAGATCGGTCATGGCGGGTCGCTTCTGGCGTAAAGTGGCGGCTATTCTAACTGTGCGGCGCGCAATCCAGAACCGTCAGAGGCGATGGGTCGCAGGCGCTTTCGAATTTTCACAAGGAACACGACATGACACGGCGATTGGCAGCGGCATTGACGATTCTCGGGGCGTTGATGCTGGGGGGCTGCGGTAATGATTACGGCATCGACCAGAACGGCCAGAAGGTAGCGTCCGAACGTCTGGACAAGCAGTGGGTGGTGCTCAATTACTGGGCCGAATGGTGTGGCCCATGCCGCACGGAAATTCCCGAGCTGAATCATTTGGCTGATGAGCTCAAGAGCAAGAACGTCGGGGTGTTCGGGGTCAATTTCGACAACGTGCAGGGCGCGGAGCTGAAAGACGCAAGCGAAAAACTCGGCATCAAGTTCACCGTGCTGGCGCAGGATCCGGCCGAGCTGTTCGACCTGCCGCGCAGTGAGGCGCTGCCGGTGACGTTCATCATTGATGACAAGGGCAAGGTGCGTGAGCAGTTGCTGGGTGAGCAGACGGCGGCGGGGGTGATGGCGAAGCTGGAGGCGTTGCGGAACAAGTAACCTGTGGCGAGGGGATTCATCCCCGTTGGGTCGCGAAGCGGCCCCATGCGCAGTTCCAGGCGAACTGCAAACTCAGGGCTGCTACGCAGCCCAACGGGGATGAATCCCCTCGCCACAGGTAACCCCTGTGGGCACAGAAGGGGCTTAGCCCTCTTCCAGCCACCAGCGCAACGGTTTGCCTTGAGCCGGCCAGAAGCGTATCTGCTCGATGGGCGAAATGTCCCAGCGCTCGACTTTTTCCAGCGCCTGCAGGAACCGTTGTTCCTGCTCCATCAGCGCCGGGGCGCAGAGCTTGCGGGTCTTGCCGATCTTGCCGAAGCTCAGCTTGTCGCCGTCCTGCGTGTACGGCGCGAACCAATGATTACAGCCGCCGTTGCCGTAGGCGCGGCCGTCATCGCCGAGGGTCACGGTCAAATGGCTGTAATCCATCAGTGGCCGCTCGCCGATCCATTCCAGAATGTAGCTGCGGTTGTGCTGCAGTTGTACCGGCTCTGCGGCGCAACCAGCCAGGCCGACACCGATCAGTGCGGTCAGGGCGAGGCGTTTCATCATGCAGGCTCCTGGCATTTCGGGCACAGGTGCCTGTCGCCAGCGGTTTTCCAGCCGAGCTCGGCGATGCGCGCAGTGGCGGCGGGTTTCTCGGCGGTTTTGCCGAGTTTGGCATCCACGGCGAATTCGAAACTCAGCTCTTTCGCGCAGCTGTCGCAGTTGACCTGCCAGGTGTGAATGGCCAGTTCGCCAAACACCGGGCCTGTGGTCATTGCGGTCCATTGGCCTGGCGGATTGATCAAGTGGCGGACCGTGTCGACGGTCAGGCGCATGGACAAATCCTTGCTGCCTTTGAGGGTGACCAACAGGGCATCGCCGATGCGGATCGAGCCACCGTTACCGGTCACCTGATAGCGGCCCGGAACGAGGGCGCGGCATTCGGTGAGGGTGTGTTGCGGGTTCATCAGGGTGTAGCGGAAATCGTGTTCGACCATGGGTCCTCCAAATATGCGCGACATGCTAGCACGGGCTCGATTGCAGAATGATGCACGCGTGCGACCTTCGATCCGGTTCAAATGCGCCGACAGTCATGGCAAACTGCCGGCCCCCGAATCTGAAGGAACGGAACATGGCGCTGATCGAATGTTATGAATGCAAGCGGAGCATCAGCTCCGAAGCGCTGGTGTGCATTCACTGCGGCGCGCCGATGGCCGAGCACGCCGCCATGCAGGCGCAATCGACGGCGGCACCGGTGCAAGCCGCGACGATTTCCTTCGGCAGCCTGCCACGCAACAACGCAGTGCCCGAGGCGGTTGTGCCGCCAGTGTCCGAGCCTTTACCCAAAGTGATGCCGGCAGCGGCGGGGCGTCGCCGTCGTCAGCAGGCTGCGGAACAGGCGCGCCAGGAACAACAACCGCTCAACGCCGATGGCAGTCGCCCGGTGGAGGGCTGGCTGAAAATCATGGTGTTTCTGTTGCCAGCGTTTTTCGTCTGGTTCCTGCTGCGCAACGGCCATTCGAGCAAGCAGCGCCTGCTCGGTTTTGGCTGGCTGGGCTTGCTGATCCTGGCGTCTTCGCTGTCCAAGTAAAACGGTTCAACCCTCGACCTGGTTCTGCGGCGCACCTGCCGCCCAGGTCGCGATGTTGTGCAGGGTGGTCGCGGCAATCGCGCCCAGTGCTTCGCGGGTCAGAAACGCCTGATGCGCGGTGATGATCACGTTGGGAAACGTCAGCAGACGCGCCAACACATCGTCCTGCAACGGCAGGTCGGAGCGATCCTCGAAAAACAGCTGCGCCTCTTCCTCGTAAACATCCAGCCCCAGATACCCGAGTTGACCGTCCTTGAGCGCGTCGATCAGCGCTGGCGTGTCCACCAGCCCGCCACGCCCGGTGTTGATCAGCATCGCCCCCGCCTGCATGTGCGCCAGTGAGTCGCGATTGATCAGATGCTTGCTCTGCTCGTTGAGCGGGCAATGCAGGCTGATGATCCGTGATTGCGCGAGCAACGCCGGCAGGCTCAGATAACGTGCGCCCAACGCCAGCACCTCGGGATTGGGATACGGATCGTAGGCCAGCAATTCACAGCCGAAGCCGTGCATGATTTTCGCGAAGGTCGCACCAATCTGCCCAGTGCCGACGATGCCGACGGTTTTGCCGACCAGATCGAAACCGGTCAGGCCATGCAGGCTGAAATCGCCTTCGCGGGTGCGGTTGTAGGCACGGTGCAAGCGACGATTGAGGGCGAGGATCAGCGCCACCGCATGTTCGGCCACGGCATGCGGCGAGTAGGCCGGCACACGAACCACGGCCAGGCCGAGGCGTTTCGCCGCCGGCAGGTCGACATGGTTGTAACCGGCCGAACGCAGGGCAATCAGCCGCGTGCCGCCAGCCGCGAGGCGTTCGAGCACCGGGGCGCTGAGGTCGTCATTGATGAACGCGCAGACCACCTCGTGCTGCTCGGCCAGCGCCGCCGTATCGAGGCTCAGTCGCGCAGCTTGAAAATGCAATTCGAGCCCGGCCGGGCAGTCGGCGCCGAGAAAGCTGTCGCGATCGTAGGTCTGACTGCTGAAAAAGATTGTGCGCATGAATCCTCCTGGAACATCGACGCGGGCCGCAATTGCCCGCGACAACTGTAGCGCTTTGCGTGTGCAGCGCCTTGCCGTGGATCAGGCGCTGATGCGCGCCTGCGCCGCGAGTCGATTGATCGAGCGCTCCAGTTCATCCAGCGCGGCGGCGGCTTTCGGATCGTCCTGCTTGAGCAGGGTTTCGCTGCGCTGGCAGGCGGCGCGCAGTTGCGGCACGCCGCAATAACGGGTGGCGCCGTGCAAACGGTGCACGCGTTCAAGCAGGGCATTATGGTCGTGGCTGTCACGGGCGGCGCGAATCGCTTCGCGGTCGGCTTCCAGCGAGGCCAGCAGCATGGCGAGCATGTCTGTCGCCAGATCCGCTTTGCCCGCCGCCAGGCGCAATCCTTCTTCGTGATCGAGCACCGGCAGTTCCTGCTGACTCGCCGCGCTGTCGCCGTTGCGCTCCGGCGCCTGATTGCGCAGGGCCAGCCCGGTCCACTTCAACACCACCTGCGCCAGTTGCCGCTCGCTGATCGGTTTGGTCAGATAGTCGTCCATGCCGCTTTGCAGCAGCGCGCGTTTTTCGTTGGCCATGGCGTGGGCAGTGAGGGCGACGATCGGCAGCGGCGTGCAATGCCGCTCGCTTTCCCACTGGCGAATGGTTTCAGTGGTCTGGCGACCGTCCATGCCCGGCATCTGCACGTCCATCAGCACCAGGTCGAAAGATTCGCTCTGCACGGCTTTGACGGCCGCGTAACCGCTTTCGACCGCGAGCACTCGAGCGCCCATGTCTTCGAGCAGGGTCTGCACCAGCAACAGATTGGCCGGGTTGTCGTCGACACACAGCACGCGCGGCGCACGGCTGGACAGCGGCTCGCCCGGTTCGCTGCGGGTCTGGCGCGGATTGACCAGATCGGACAACGCCCGGCGCAGCTTGCGCGTACACGCCGGTTTGGCTTGCAGCTGGCTGTGCGGGTTGGGCACTGACAGATGAAACAGCGTCTGTTCGGTGGTCGGGCACAGCACCAGCACTTTGCAGCCCAGATGTTCAAGGTCCCAGATGTGCTGATTCAAACGCTCCGGGAGCATGTCGTTGCTGGTGATGCCGATCACCGCCAGATCGATCGCCTGATCGGTCTGATGCGCGCCGGTAACGCCATTGCTCAGGCTCTCCAAAGTATTGAACGGCGTAACTTGCAGTCCGCAGTCTTCCAGCTGATGTTGCAAGGCCTGACGCGCCAGTTCGTGATTTTCCAGTACTGCCACGCGGCGTCCGAGCAATGGCGCGGCGGGCAGGTCTTCGGCGTCGTCGCGAGTCTTGGGCAGGCTCAGGCTGATCCAGAATTCCGAGCCCTCGCCCGGCGTGCTGTCGACGCCGATCTCGCCGCCCATCTGCTCGATCAGGCGCTTGGAAATCACCAGCCCCAGCCCGGTGCCGCCGGGTTGGCGCGACAGCGAATTGTCGGCCTGACTGAAAGCCTGGAACAGCGCGCGGACATCCTGATTCGACAGGCCGATGCCGGTGTCCTGAATGCTGATGCGCAGTTGCACGCTGTCTTCGTGTTCGTCTTCGAGCATCGCCCGGGCGACGATGGTGCCTTCGCGGGTGAACTTGATCGCGTTGCTGACCAGATTGGTGAGGATCTGCTTCAGGCGCAGCGGATCGCCGACCAGCGACAGCGGCGTGTCGCGATAGACCAGACTGACCAGCTCAAGCTGCTTGGCGTGCGCGGCCGGGGCGAGAATGGTCAGGGTGTCTTGCAGCAGGTCGCGCAGGTTGAACGGAATGTGATCGAGCACCAGTTTGCCGGCCTCGATCTTCGAGAAGTCGAGAATCTCGTTGATGATTCCCAACAGGCTGTCGGCAGACTTTTCGATGGTGCCCAGATAGTCGAGCTGGCGCGGGGTCAGTTCGCTTTTCTGCAACAGGTGAGTGAAGCCGAGAATGCCGTTCAGCGGCGTGCGGATCTCGTGGCTCATGTTGGCGAGGAATTCGGATTTGATCCGACTGGCTTCCAGCGCTTCTTTGCGTGCCAAGTCCAGTTCGATGTTCTGGATCTCGATGGTTTCCAGATTCTGCCGCACGTCTTCGGTGGCCTGATCGACGCTGTGCTGCAATTCTTCGCGAGCATTCTGCAGGGTGCCGGCCATGCGGTTGATGCCCGAGGCCAGTTCGTCCAGCTCCTGGCTGCCGAGGGGCGGCAAGCGGGTTTCCAGATGACCGTCCTTGAGCTGCGCAACTGCTTGTTTGATCTGGCTCAGCGGACGGTTGATGGTGCGGCCCATGCGCAACGCGAGGAGGGCGGCGCCAGCAAGTCCGGCGGCGATCAGCAGCAGGCTGGCGAACAGGCTGCGATAGCCGCGCAGCAACATGCCGTTGTGCGACAGCTCCAGCTCGACCCAGCCGAGCAGGCGTTCGGATTCTTCGGGAATGATTTCGCCGGCGAGGTTGCGATGCTTGCCGAACACCGGCATCAGGTAGCGCGTCGCGTCATTGCCGCTGCGTCGTTGCAGCAGCGCGCTGTCGCCGCTCGGGGCCTGATTGAGCATGGTCGGGCCGGCGTGGGCCAGTGGCGAGCGGTCCGCCGCGAGGAAGGTCACCGCACGCACGTCGGGTTGTTCAAGGGACTGGGTGGCGATGCGTTCAAGCAGATCGGCGTCGCCGTGACCCATCGCCGGCGCCACCAGCGGCGCCAGTTGCTCGGCGATCATTTCGCCGCGCTGCATCAATTGGCTGTGCAGGTCGGTCTGCTGCGTCCAGGTGAAATAGCCACCCAGCACCAGCGCCATCAGGCTGGTCGGCAACAAGGTCAGCAACAGCACGCGACCTTTGATTCCCAGTTTCTTGAGCACGCCTATCTCCCGCATCCCGCTGATCTGTTGACACATGCGTGCATCCGGCACGCGACATGGGCGCAGTGTAGCGATTTGCAGGCGGGCAATCTTGCGGAAAATGCAGCGCCGCCGACGCACTCGTTCGTCCGACAGGCCAAGCTTGTGTTGCCCGCTGTCGGACAATCTTGAATAATCCGCCAACTGAGAATTACTTGCAGATACTCATGACTCCTGTTTCCGTTTGCCAGCCACGCATCCTTTCCATTGAAGACGACCCGGTCCTCGGCGCGTATGTGCACGAGCATCTGGGCCGCAGCGGTTTTCAGGTGACCTGGTGCCAGAACGGCCAAGAAGGTCTGAACATCGCCCAGCGCCAGCCTTTCGATGTAGTGCTGATGGATATTCTGCTGCCGGGGCTCGATGGTCTGCAGTTGTTGACGCAATTGCGGCAGAGCCATTCGACGCCAGTGTTGCTGATGTCGGCGCTGGGTGCCGAGGCCGACCGCATCAGCGGTTTCCGCCTCGGTGCCGATGACTATCTGCCCAAGCCGTTCAGCATGGCCGAGCTGCATGTGCGCATCGAAGCGATCCTGCGCCGGGTGGCCCTGGATCGGCGCCCGCCTGCGGTTACCGCTGCGGTGGTCAGCGGCACCCTGCGTTTCGATGACGAACACTGCGACGTGTTCTTCGGCGAGCAAGCGGCCGGGTTGACCCGCAGCGAATTCCGTCTGCTGGAAACCCTGCACCGCAACAACGAGGAGGTGCTGAGCAAAGCCTTCCTTTATCAGCATGTCCTGCAACGCGGCTTTGCGGCGCATGACCGCAGCCTCGACATGCACATCAGCCAGATCCGCCGCAAACTCAAAGCCATCGGTTACACCGAGCGCGAAGTGCGCACGGTGTGGGGCAAGGGCTATGTCTTGAGTGGCGCCAATGAAACTGTCTGAGCTGCCGGGGCGGCATTCGCTGTTCTGGAAACTGGCGTGCCTGCTGGTGGCGTTCTGTCTGCTGATGATCTGGCTGAGCTGGTCGTGGGGCCGCTACATGGAGGAGCGCAATCAGTTCCTCTCCAGTGACGCCCGCAGCACCCTCAGCCGTTATGCCGCGCAAGCCGAACAGGCGTGGCAGCGCGGCGGGCGCAATGGCGTCGATGACTGGTTGCAGAGCATGGAATTGCGCGAGGCCAGTTGGGTCGGGGTGATCGGCGCTGATTTGCAGTCGCTGAGCAGCCAGCCGTTGAACGCCGCGGAGGTGCAGCACCTGACCTTCCTGCGCGGCCTCGACTGGCCGATCCACAAGAAGGGCCGACCTTGGCTGCGGGTGCCGTTCCCGCAGGATCCGGCCGCCGGCATTCTGGTCATCGAGTTGCCCGAGCGCTTTGTTCCGGGCAAGTACCGGGTGTTCTGGCGGGTGATCACCAACGGCGTGATTCCCGGGCTGTTCACCCTGTTGCTCTGTGTCGGCCTGTATCGCCTGCTGGTGGTGCCGCTGAACAACCTGCGCGAACAGGCCAACGCCTGGCGCGCCGACCAGTTGAATGTGCGCCTGTCGAGCGGCATCACCCAGCGCCCGGATGAACTCGGTGAACTGGCGCGGGCCTTCGATTCCATGTCCGAGCGCCTGCAAACCACCGTCGCCTTGCAGCAGCAGTTATTGCGCGACTTGTCCCACGAACTGCGCACGCCGCTGAGCCGTCTGCGTGTGGCCAGCGAAAGCGAACAAGGTCTGCCGCAGCTACGCGAGCGCATCGGCCGCGAGGTCGACGGCATGCAGCGGCTGGTCGAAGACACCCTGCAACTGGCCTGGCTCGACACCGACCGCTCGCCGTTACCAAATGAAGCGATCCAGATTCAGGCACTGTGGGAAATGCTCACCGACAACGCCTGTTATGAAAGCGGCTGGCCGAGCCTGCAATTGCAATGCTCGGTCGAAGCTTCGTGTTGGGTGCGCGGCAACCTCAATACCCTCGCGCAAGCGCTGGAAAACATCCTGCGCAACGCCATTCGTCACTCGCCCGAGGGCGGCATCGTGCGGCTCGATGCACGGCGCGATGGCGAGTATTGGCATTTGTGGCTTGAGGATCAGGGCGGCGGCGTGGCTGACGAAGATCTGCAGCGGATCTTTTCGCCGTTCATTCGATTGGACGGATCGAGACCCGGGGATGGTGGCTTTGGCCTGGGCTTGAGCATTGCGCGTAATGCGGTGCAGCGCCAGGGCGGGTTGCTCTGGGCGCAAAACACCGGGGCGGGGCTGCGGTTGAATTTGCGCTTGCTGGCGGATGATGGCGTCGCCCATGCGGACGCCTTCGCGAGCAGGCTCGCTCCCACAATGGCTGTGCATTCACCGCAGATCGCATAAGCAAAATTCATCCCCTGTGGGAGCGAGCCTGCTCGCGAATTCAAGCATCACCACAAGAACTGAGTGTTACTCAAATAAAAGTCGCACCACTGGCGCGACTTTTATTTGCTTATTCCCATAAACCATAAGCACCGCACTTTGCGTGATATGGCCTGCGCGGGTTTGCCGGTATGATAGGCGCCCCCGCACGTCTGGATTGCGAATACGCCATGACCTTGCAGTACCCAACCATCGCCGATTGCGTCGGCAACACGCCGCTGGTGCGTTTGCAGCGCCTGCCCGGCGCCACCAGCAACACCCTTTTGCTCAAGCTCGAAGGGAACAACCCGGCGGGTTCGGTCAAGGACCGCCCGGCGTTGTCGATGATCACTCGCGCCGAGTTGCGCGGGCAGATCAATCCCGGCGATACGCTGATCGAGGCGACCTCCGGCAACACCGGCATCGCGCTGGCGATGGCCGCTGCGATCAAGGGTTACAAGATGATCCTGATCATGCCGGACAACTCCAGCGCCGAGCGTAAAGCGGCGATGACTGCTTATGGCGCCGAGCTGATTCTGGTGACTCAGGAAGAGGGCATGGAAGGCGCCCGTGATCTGGCCCAGCGTATGGAAGCCGAAGGCCGTGGCAAGGTGCTCGACCAGTTCGCCAATGGCGACAACCCCGAAGCGCACTACACCACCACCGGCCCGGAAATCTGGCGTCAGACCCAGGGCAGCATCACCCATTTCGTCAGTTCGATGGGCACCACCGGCACCATCATGGGCGTGTCGCGCTACCTCAAAGAGCAGAGCGACAGCGTGCAGATCGTCGGTCTGCAACCGATGGAAGGCTCGGCCATTCCCGGCATCCGCCGCTGGCCGCAGGAATACCTGCCGAAGATCTATCAGGCTGACCGCGTCGATCGCATCGTCGACATGGCGCAAAGCGAAGCCGAAGACGTTACGCGGCGTCTGGCCCGCGAAGAAGGCATCTTCTGCGGCGTGTCCTCGGGCGGCGCGGTGGCAGCGATGCTGCGCCTGTCCAGAGAAGTTGAAAACGCGGTGATCGTCGCGATCATCTGCGACCGTGGCGACCGTTACCTGTCGACCGGCATTTTCGACGCGCCGAACTGATGGCCAAACACGAGAGAGGCCTGCGCTTCCAGCCCACCGGCGGCAGCAAGGCGCCACAGATCCCGACCGGCAAAAAGCAGCGCTTGAACATCGAGCGCCTGGCCAATGACGGTCGCGGTATCGCGTTTTTCGAAGGCAAAACCTGGTTCGTCCTCGGCGCCCTTGCCGGTGAAGAGGTCGAAGCGCGGGTGCTCGGCGCCCACGGCAAAGTGGTCGAGGCGCGCACCGAACGCGTGTTCAAGGCCAGCGAGTTGCGGCGCCCGGCAGCATGCCCGCACTTTGGCCGCTGTGGCGGTTGCAGCGTTCAGCACTTGCCCCACGACGAACAGCTCGCCCTGAAACAGCGCATGCTCGCCGAGCAATTGTCGCGGGTGGCCGGTCTCGAACCTGAAGAGTGGGCGGCGCCGCTGAGCGGCCCGGAATTCGGTTACCGTCGGCGCGCGCGCATCGCCGTGCGCTGGGACATGAAGGCAAAAAACTCGAAGTGGGTTTCCGCGCTGCCGGCAGTCAGGACATCGTCGCGATCAGCGAATGCCCGGTGCTGGTACAGCCTTTGCAACCGATCATGACCCGCTTGCCAGAGATGCTGCGGCGCTTGAGCAAACCGCAGGCGCTGGGCCATGTCGAGTTGTTCAGCGGCTCATCTCTGGCGCTATTGCTGCGGCACATGGCGCCGTTGTCCGAAGCGGATCTGAGCATTCTCAAGGATTTCTGCCAGTTCCATGAAGCGCAGTTGTGGCTGCATGGCGAAGGTGAACCGCAACCGGTCGAAGCCGGTCAGAGCCTCGGCTATCGCCTGGAACAGTGGGATCTCGAGCTGGCGTACCGGCCGGGTGACTTCGTTCAGGTCAACGCCGGGGTCAACGAAGCGATGATCGCTCAGGCTCTGGACTGGCTTAAACCGACGGCTGAAGAACGCGTGCTCGACCTGTTTTGCGGGTTGGGAAATTTTGCGCTACCGCTGGCCAAAAGCGTCCGTGAAGTGGTGGCGGTGGAGGGTGTGCAGACCATGGTCGAGCGTGCCGCTGCAAATGCCATCAGTAACAATTTGCATAACACAAAGTTTTTTCAAGCCGATTTATCCCAGCCTTTGAGCGATGCCCAGTGGATCGGAAACGGCTTTTCTGCGGTACTCTTGGACCCACCGCGTGACGGTGCTTTCGAGGTGGTGCGCAAGCTCGCGACCCTGGGTGCCAAACGGTTGGTATATGTGTCGTGCAATCCGGCCACGCTGGCGCGCGACACGCAGGAATTGATCAAGCAGGGCTACCGGTTAAAACGTGCCGGGATTCTCGATATGTTTCCTCAGACGGCACATGTCGAGGCCATGGCGTTATTTGAAGCGAGCCAGGACGGCTCGTCTGAATCCGTCTGATCTGTCCGCGCAGCGCTCGCCTGAGCCCCGCGAGCGCGAACGGACGCTGAGGATCAGCGATTTGACGCATTGAATCTGCGTCGTAGGGAAGGTAAAGCAGCATGGTACAGGTGAGAGCACACCAGCCGATCAACACCGACGGCAGTATCAATCTCGAGGCCTGGCTCGATCACGCGGTCAGTGTCGATCTGGCACTGGATCGCGAGGCCTTGAAAGAGGCCTGCGAGTTCGCTCGCGAGGCCGAACAGCAGTCCAACGCGAAGAAGAATCTGTGGGCCGAAGGCTCCGGCAGTTTCAGCACTGGCCTTGAGATCGCCGAGATCCTCGCCGACCTCAAGCTCGACCAGGATTCGCTGGTCGCCGCCGTTTTGTATCGCGGCGTGCGCGAAGGCCAGATCGAGCTGGCGGCCATCGGCCAGCGCTTCGGTCCGGTGGTGGCCAAGCTGATCGACGGCGTGCAGCGCATGGCGGCCATCAGCGCCAGTCTCAGCCCACGGCAATCGATGGTCATGGGCACCCAAGGGCAGGTCGAGAACCTGCGCAAGATGCTCGTGGCCATGGTCGATGACGTGCGCGTTGCGCTGATCAAACTGGCCGAACGCACCTGCGCCATCCGTGCGGTGAAAACCGCCGACGATGAAAAGCGCAACCGCGTCGCTCGCGAAGTCTTCGACATCTATGCGCCACTGGCGCATCGCCTCGGCATCGGTCACATCAAATGGGAACTGGAGGACCTGTCCTTCCGTTATCTGGAACCCGATCAATACAAACAGATCGCCAAGTTGCTCCACGAGCGGCGGCTGGATCGCGAGCGCTTCATCAGCGATGTGATGACCCAGCTCAAGGACGAACTGCAGGCCACTGGTGTCGATGCCGACATCAGCGGCCGGGCGAAACACATCTACTCGATCTGGCGCAAAATGCAGCGCAAGGGTCTGGAATTCAGCCAGATCTACGACGTTCGCGCCGTGCGCGTGCTGGTGCCGGAAATGCGCGACTGCTACACCGCGCTCGGTATCGTCCACACCCTGTGGCGCCACATCCCGAAAGAATTCGACGACTACATCGCCAACCCGAAAGAGAACGGCTACCGCTCGCTGCACACGGCGGTGATCGGCCCGGAGGGCAAGGTCCTCGAGGTACAGATCCGCACCCACTCCATGCACGAAGAAGCCGAACTTGGCGTCTGCGCGCACTGGCGCTACAAGGGCACCGACGTCAAATCCGGCTCGAACCATTACGAAGAGAAAATTTCCTGGCTGCGTCAGGTGCTCGAATGGCATGAAGAGCTGGGTGATATCGGCGGTCTGGCCGAACAGTTGCGCGTCGACATCGAGCCTGATCGCGTTTACATCTTCACTCCCGACGGACACGCCATCGACTTGCCGAAAGGCGCGACGCCGCTGGATTTCGCCTATCGGGTGCACACCGAAATCGGCCACAACTGCCGGGGCGCGAAGATCAACGGGCGTATCGTGCCGTTGAACTACAGCCTGCAGACCGGCGAGCAGGTCGAGATCATCACCAGCAAGCACGGCACGCCGAGCCGCGACTGGCTGAACCCGAACCTCGGTTACGTCACCACCTCGCGCGCGCGGGCGAAGATCGTTCACTGGTTCAAGCTGCAGGCTCGCGATCAGAACGTTGCGGCCGGTAAAACCCTGATCGAGCGCGAACTCAATCGCCTCGGCCTGCCGGCGGTGGATTTCGACAAGCTGGCCGAAAAGGCCAACATGAAAACCGCCGAAGACATGTTCGCCGCCCTCGGTGCCGGCGACCTGCGTCAGGCGCATCTGGTCAACCTCGCGCAGCAACTGGTCGAACCGGAGCGCGGCAACGAACAACTGGAACTGATCCCGCGCAAGGCGACCGGTTACAAGCCGGGCAAGCGCGGCGATATCCAGATCCAGGGCGTCGGCAACCTGATGACGCAAATGGCCGGTTGCTGCCAGCCACTGCCGGGCGATGCGATTGTCGGTTACATCACCCAGGGCCGGGGCGTGAGCATTCACCGCCAGGACTGCGCCTCGGTGCTGCAACTGGGCGGGCGCGAGCCGGAGCGGATCATCCAGGTCAGCTGGGGCCCGGTGCCGGTGCTCACCTATCCGGTGGACATCATCATCCGCGCCTACGACCGTTCCGGGCTGCTGCGTGACGTCTCGCAGGTGCTGCTCAACGAGCGCATCAACGTGCTGGCGGTCAACACCCGCTCGAACAAGGAAGACAACACCGCGCTGATGTCGCTGACCATCGAGATCCCCGGTCTGGATGCGCTGGGGCGGCTGCTGGGGCGGATTTCGCAATTGCCGAACATCATCGAAACCCGGCGTAACCGTACCCCGTGATGCAATTGATTGTTCCCTGTGGGAGCGAGCCTGCTCGCGAAGAGGGCGTGTCAGTCGACATCTTTGTTGCAGACACAGCGCTTTCGCGAGCAGGCTCGCTCCCACAATGGTTTTGTGGTGAGACAGAAAAATGATGTACAGCCTCGAAGACCTGCTCCATCTGATGTCCCGTCTGCGCGATCCGCAGTTCGGTTGTCCGTGGGACATCAAGCAAACCTACGCGACCATCGTCCCGCACACCCTCGAAGAAGCCTATGAAGTGGCCGATGCCATCGAGCGTGGCGATCTCGACCATTTGCAAGGCGAGTTGGGCGATCTGTTGTTTCAGGTGGTGTATTACAGCCAGTTGGCCAAGGAAGAGGGACGGTTCGAATTCGCCGGGGTGATCGATAGCATCACGCGTAAACTGATCCGTCGTCATCCGCATGTGTTCCCGACGGGCGATCTGTACGCGCCGCTCGACGTGCCGCGCTTGAGCGAAGAGCAGGTCAAGCAGCGCTGGGAAGAGATCAAGGCCGAAGAGCGTGCCGAGAAAGCCTCCGCGCCCGAGCAGTTGTCCTTGCTCGACGACGTGCCGGCCACCTTACCGGCACTGTCGCGCTCAGCCAAGTTGCAAAAACGCGCCGGGCAGGTCGGTTTCGACTGGCCGGACGCTTTGCCGGTGCTCGACAAGGTTCGCGAAGAGCTCGATGAAGTGCTCGAAGCCATGTCCGAAAACGATCCGGTGGCGGTGGCCGACGAGATCGGCGATCTGCTGTTTTCCGTGGTCAATCTGGCCCGGCATCTGAAGGTCGATCCGGAAACCGCCTTGCGCGGCGCCAACGGCAAGTTTGAAAGACGTTTCCGTTTTATCGAACAGGCATTGCGCGACACCCACCGTCCCATGGAAGATTGCACCCTCGAAGAGTTGGACGCCCTGTGGGGCGAAGCCAAACGCCAGGAAAAGAATGAGCCCAGCTGCGGCTGAGCCGTTGCCCAAGTGAGTAAGCATTGATGAGCCTTTCCCTTCGCGACCAGTTGCTCAAAGCAGGCCTGGTCAACCAAAAGCAGGCCAAGCAGGTCAGCAAAGACAAGCAGAAGCAACAGCGCCTGGCTCACAAAGGCCAGGCCGAGCTGGACGATTCGCAGCAGCGCGCCGCCCAGGAAGCCATGGCCGAGAAGGTCAAGCGCGACCAGGAGCTTAACCGTCAGCAGCAGGAGAAGGCCGAGGCCAAGGCCCGCGCTGCGCAGGTCAAGCAGTTGATCGAAGTCTCGCGTCTGCCCAAGCTGACCACCGAGGACTACTACAACTTCGTCGACGACAAGAAGGTCAAGCGCATCTCGGTCAACACGCTGATGCGCAACAAGCTCAGCAGCGGTTCGTTGGCGATCGTGCACCACAACGGCGGCTATGAAGTGATCCCCCGTGAAGCGGCGCTGAAGATCCAGGAGCGCGACCCGCAGCGCATCGTCCAGCTCAACGTGCAGACCGAAGAGGTCAACGCTGAGGACGATCCGTATGCGGCGTACCAGATCCCTGATGATCTGATGTGGTAAAGCCTCGGCTGTAACAACGACGAACCCCGCTCATGGCGGGGTTTGTCGTTTTCAAATGCTGTGTTGTTTCAGGCGGACTTCAGTTCTCTTTGCTGTTCCTGCACTTCCAGTTCAGCCTTGTAGTTGTGGGCATCGATCTCGTTGTGGAACATGCCGACCAGCAAGTCTTGTTGATGCACATCCCAGATACGGATGCCGGCGGCCAGGCCTTCGTGGGACATGTGTGAATCGTCGCGTTCAGTTACTTTTACAGTCATCTGCTAGCTCCAGATCTCAAGTTACTGCACCAAGGCATGTGCAGGACTCTGTTATAGGATTTGGTAGCCAGCTAAGTAAACCGCCAATTGGCGCAAGGTGTTGTTGCGAATTTCGCAACAAAGCTGCAGGCCGCGTAAACCGCGACATTCGGTCGCAGGGCGGTAAGTTTCATGACAGAAGTTTCATCTCCCGACACCCGGAAACCCACTGTGGGAGCGAGCCTGCTCGCGAATTCGGTGGGTCAGACGACGATAGGGTGACTGGAATATCGCATTCGCGAGCAGGCTCGCTCCCACAGGGTTTTGCGGTGTACCTGCTATATTCTGCAGACGAAAAAAAAACGCCCCGAACCAGTCGGGGCGTTTTTTGTGTGGCTCAGCAGCGGGAAATTATTTGCCTTCCCAGCGCTTCAGCACCAGCGTGGCGTTGGTGCCGCCGAAGCCGAAGCTGTTGCTCATCACGGTGTTGATGGTGGCGTTCTCGCGGGTCTTGGTCAGCACCGGCAGATCGGCCACTTCCGGGTCGAGCTCGTCGATGTTGGCGGAGCCGGCAATGAAGTTGCCTTCCATCATCAGCATGCAGTAGATCGCTTCGTGCACGCCGGCGGCGCCCAGGGAGTGACCGGACAGGCTCTTGGTCGAGCTGATCGCTGGAGCCTTGTCGCCGAACACTTCACGCACACCTTTCATTTCCGCAACGTCGCCGACCGGAGTCGAAGTGCCGTGGGTGTTCAGGTAGTCGATCGGGGTGTCGACGGTGGACAGCGCCTGCTGCATGCAGCGGATCGCGCCTTCGCCGCTTGGGGCAACCATGTCGTAGCCATCGGACGTTGCGCCGTAGCCAACGATCTCGGCGTAGATCTTCGCGCCACGGGCCAGAGCGTGTTCCAGCTCTTCAACGACAACCATGCCGCCGCCGCCAGCGATGACGAAACCGTCGCGGTCCTTGTCGTAGGCGCGGGAAGCTTGTTCCGGGGTGTCGTTACGCTTGCTGGACAGAGCGCCCATCGCGTCGAACAGGAACGACTGGCTCCAGTGCTCTTCTTCACCGCCACCGGCGAAGACGATGTCCTGCTTGCCCATCTGGATCTGTTCCATGGCGGTACCGATGCAGTGAGCACTGGTGGCGCAGGCAGAAGCGATGGAGTAGTTCAGGCCCTTGATCTTGAATGGCGTGGCCAGGCAAGCGGAAACGGTGCTGCTCATGGTCCGCGTTACACGGTATGGGCCAACGCGCTTCACGCCTTTCTCGCGCAGGATGTCCAGCGCTTCCATCTGGTTCAGCGTGGAAGCACCACCGGAACCAGCGATCAGGCCAGTACGCGGGTTGGACACTTGCTCTTCGGTCAGGCCGGAGTCAGTGATGGCGTCTTTCATGGCCAGGTAGGCGTAAGCCGCTGCATGACCGACGAAGCGATAGATCTTGCGATCGATCAGCTCTTCAAGGTTGAGGTCGATGGAGCCGGAAACCTGGCTACGCAGACCCATTTCAGCATATTCCGGGTTGAACCGGATGCCAGGGCGGCTTGCACGCAGGTTAGCGGAGACGGTCTCTTTGTCATTGCCCAGGCACGAAACGATGCCCAGACCAGTGATAACGACGCGGCGCATGCGAATAACCCTTAGAAGTTGTCAGTGGAGGTGAACACGCCGACGCGCAGGCCTTCGGCGGTGTAGATTTCGCGTCCGTCGACACTGACCGAACCATCGGCGATGGCCATGTTCAGCTTGCCCTTGAGGACGCGTTTGATATGAATGTTGTAAGTGACTTTCTTGGCGGTCGGCAGCACCTGACCGAAGAATTTCACCTCGCCCGAACCCAGCGCACGGCCGCGGCCCGGCAGGCCTTGCCAGCCCAGGAAAAAGCCGACCAGTTGCCACATGGCATCCAGACCCAGGCAGCCCGGCATTACCGGATCGCCTTCGAAATGGCAGGCGAAGAACCACAGGTCAGGGTTGATATCCAGCTCGGCGACCAATTCACCTTTGCCGTACTTGCCGCCTTCTTCGCTGATATGGGTGATGCGATCCACCATCAGCATGTTCGGGGCGGGCAGTTGCGCGTTACCTGGGCCGAACAGCTCACCGCGACTGCAGCGCAGCAGGTCTTCCCGAGTAAAGGCGTTTTGTTTGGTCATGCGAGCTCCTCAATAATCCCATGCGGCAGGTGGGGCAGATCTTCCCGACCGTTCAAGGCATTCATGCCTCGAACCGGCAGCCTACTCATAGACTATTGCGTTGTGGTGAAAGTCACAGCACCAAGGACATGAATGTACACTTGTGCACTGAAATTTTTAATCAAGCCCCTTTTGGGGCTCGTTCGGGTGCCTAAGACTGCCGCACTTTCGCTTTTCACGCCAGTCGCAGATGGTCGAAAGGCCCACACTACGACACCCAGCGCTGCAAAATCTGCTGCAGGTCATTGCGTTTGAACGGCTTGGCCAGGTAATCGTTCATCCCCGCTGCCAGACAGGTTTCGCGATCGCCCTGCAAGGCGTTGGCGGTCAGCGCGATGATCGGCACATCGCGGCGTCCGGGCAGGTCGCGGATCTGCCGTGTGGCCTCGTAGCCGTCGATGATCGGCAGCCGGCAGTCCATCAAAATCACTTCGAACTCGCTGCCCTCGGCACTGCGCACCGCCTGCGCGCCATCGGTCGCCACACTGACGGCAAAACCCAGACTGCGCAGCATCGCTTCGATCACGGTCTGGTTGACCGGGTTGTCTTCGACCAGCAACACATGGCGTCCTTCACCCTGACCACTACCGTTCGGCGCTCGCGGCGCGGCCAGCGCTGGCATTGCCTGCTTATATAGCGCCAATGGAATTTCCAGAGTGAATACCGAACCGCGTCCTTCCTCACTCTGCGCGCGCAACGTACCGCCCATGCGTTCGGCCAGGGTCCGTGCGATCGGCAGACCAAGACCGGTGCCACCGTAACGACGGGAGATCGAACTGTCGGCCTGCTGGAAGGCATTGAACATCAGCTCCAGACTTTCCGAAGAAATGCCGATGCCGCTGTCACGCACCGAGCAGGTGAACCACAGCAGTTCATGATCCAGCGATTGCCATTGCGCCTCTATGCTGACCCGGCCCTGCTCGGTGAACTTCAAGGCGTTGCCGACCAGATTGACCAGAATCTGCCGGATCCGCGTCGGATCGCCCTGCACCTGCAAGCCGCGCATGTCGTCGGGAATGCGCAGATTCAGTGCCAGGCCTCGCTGCACCGCGCTGTGCTGGAACGATTGCGCGCAGGCGCCGATCAGCTCGGCGAGATTGAACGGGATGTGCTCCAGCTCCAGCTCCGAACGCTCGATTCGCGAGAAGTCGAGAATGTCATTGATGACCTTGAGCAAGTGCTCGGTCGACTCCGAAGCAAGCGCGGCGTATTCGACCTGCTCCTCGGTCATCTCGGTGGTTTCGAGCAACTGCAACATGCCCAGCACGCCGTTCATGGGCGTGCGCAATTCATGGCTCATCATTGCCAGAAAGTCGGATTTGGCGTTGTTGGCCTTTTCCGCTTCTTCGCGGGTCTGGATCAGTTGCGCCATCGCTTGCTGCTGTTCGCGACTGGCCTGCTCCAGCGCCTGGGCGAGGTTATTGATGTGCTGCGACAGCGCACCCAGTTCGGTGTCGTCGACAATCGGCAGCGGGGTTTTGTAATCGCCTTCCTGAATCGCCTTGACCGCATCGCCAATGTCACGGATCGGCTGCGACAGACTGCCGGCCAAACGACGGGCGACGACGAAGGTGAAGAGCAGGGCGAACAGCGCGAGAATCCCGGCCTTGAACAGGATCTCCTGCTGGCGCTGACTGAACGCATCGTTGGACAGGCCGACGATCACTCGCCCCAGATAATCCTCGCCGGCGGCGCTGTTGCTGACCTTGCCGTCCTGGAAGAAGTCGTTGTGCAAGGCGATCCGTTGCAGACGCACCGGGGCCTGGAACACTTCGACCTGGTGCGGGCGACTGTGGCTGTCGGCCGGTTGTTCGACATACACCAGAATCCGGTTGGCGCTGTCCTGCACTTCGAGAAAGCGCACGTTGGGCGTGGCGAGTGTCGCCTTGAGCAGGCTTTCCAGCACTTCGTTGTTGCCGGAGATCACTCCGTATTCCGTGGCCGGGGCGAGTTGGTTGGCGATCAGTTGGCCGGTGTGATTCAGCTCCTGACGCAAATCCTGGATGCGGACGAAGGTAAAGAAACTGATCAACAGCAGCGTCAGCAGCAGCGCCGGGCCGAGGCTGATCAGCTGCGTGCGGGTGTTGATGTCCCAACGGCGGCGAAAATTCATGGGCGGCGCTCTCCTTCGGCCAAGGCACTGGCGACAGATGCTTCATTCAACGGTTCGATGCCTAAGGAACGAGCCACCTGCGCATTACTTGAGACTTTGAAACGAGCGGGGTAAAGCGCTCGCGGCCAGGCGCTGGTGGGCTGATCGAGCAAATGGTCGAGGACCGCCAGCCAGTCGCTCTGGTCGCTGTAGGTACTGGCGAGGCTGCCAGCGCGAACGAATGCAATGTTGGGGCCGATCAGCGCAACCTGCCGCGAGTAGCTGCTGAGCAGGAGGTTTTTCGCCGTTTGCGAGTTGTACAGATCGGGGTCATCGAGGCCGAGCAAGACGTCGCTGCTTTTCAGCACCGCTTGCAGCGGACGGCTGTCGTGAATGTTGTCCCAGCGCTGACTGACAATCTCCAGGTTCAATGGCCGCGCAGCCACGCGCAGTTCGTCGAGCAGGAACTCGCCGTGCTCATCGAACAGCACACCGACCCGCCGGGCCTGCGGCAAGATTCGCCGGATCAGTTGCAATTGCCGGCTCAGCGGCGGGTCGCTCCAGAGCAGACTCAGGCGCGCCGGTTGGGCATCGGCGAAACGCTGGCGCGCCTGCAAGCGGCTGATGCGCAACACCAGCGTCGATGGGCCTTGTGAGTCTTGCAGACGCCAGTCGAGGCTGGGCAGGTCGAGCAGAATCAAGCGCAGACTGGCCGGTAATTTGCCCGGTGCCGGCAAACTGGCCAGCGGCTGGAACCGCACATTGTCGGTCGGGCGCAGTTCACTCAGTGCTTGTACGAAAGCCTGCACGCCGGGGCTTTCCTCGGCGCCGGTCAACAAAATATCCGCCGCTTGCACCGCGACCCCGTGCAGCCACGCGGTCAAGAACAGGCAGAGCCCCGCCAGCCAGTGGCCAAGGGTTGGCGTCTTCCGTGACGGGCCGTTGCGCATCCTAGAACTCCAGCTCGGCACTGAAATACATTACCCGGCGTTCATCGTAATTATTGTCGACGAAGGTATTCGGCTGATGATCGAGGCGCTGTTGCAGCACGCCGGCCAATTGCAGCTGAGCTTTGCCAATGGCGATGCGTTTGGCGATGCGCGTGTCGACGCGTTCGAAGCGATAGCCGTTGAGCGCGTTGTCACCGTAATAGAAGAGGGCGCTGTTCCAGCCATGCCCCCAGTTGCGCAGCCAACCGGCGGAACCGCTGTTGCGCGAGGTCAACTGCTGATCCAGCGGATTGCTCGCCTCGGCGTCGACGAAGGCGTAGGTCAAACGCAAACGGTCGGCGCTATTGAGGCGCCAGTCGAGTTGCGTTTCGGTGCCGCGAAAGCGCGAGCTGTTGGCATTGCTGGCGATGTACTGATTGTTGCGCAGCGGCTCGCTGATCATCCCAGTGATTTCGTCGTAGAACAGCTTCACGTCGACGGCCAGTCCGAGCTCGGCGAAGTAGCCGTTGTAGCCCAATTCCCGCGAGCGCATGTGTTCCTGATCGAGATCGCCGGGGCCACGGGTCTTGACGAAATACCGCGCCGACGACTGGCCATAGGCCGAGGGTCGCAGGTTGCTGACCTGATAGCTCCAGTTGACGTTGTTTTCGAACATGTCCGGCGAACGGATCGCCTCCGAGTACACCGCGCGCAGGCCGTGACGCGGGTTGATCAGGTAGTTGACCGCGAAGCGCGGGGTCAGCGAACTGCCGATCAGTTGCGTGTCTTCGAACATCGCCCCGCCCTGCACCAGCCAGTGCTCGGTAGCGCGCCATTCCAGTTGGCCGAAGGCGCGCCAGGTGGTGTCGTCGAGGGTGCCGTTGAAGTAGGTTTCGGAGTCGGCGCGGTCGTAGCGGTAATTCAGGCCGCTGACCAGACGCAGGCTGTCTGCCAGGCTGAGGGTGTCCTGCAGTTCGAGGTCGTAACGCGACTCGCGGGCGCTCTGGTCGATATCGCCGCACAAGGTCTGGCTGGCGCCGTTGCGCCATTGCTCGAGCACTTGATTGGCCAGCGCCATTTCCTGCGGCGTGCCGGGCGCCGCGCCGGGGCCGGTGAACCGGGTGATGTTGCGCGCCAGCCGTTCGGTGTAATTCGGGTTGAGCTGCCACAGATGCGTCAGTTCAGGGCTGAACGACACTTCGGCATCGCAGGCGCGCCAGACCTGCTGGCGATCCCAGTGCTGCGCCGAACCTTGCACATAAAGGCTGTGTTCGGGATTGATGTCGAGGTTCCAGCGCACCGAACCGGCGTAATCCTTGGCCACCACGTCGGAATTGTTCCCGGCGTCGGTAATCCCCGAGAACACCGGGCGGTAGGTATAAGGCCGCTGATTGCTGCCGTCTTTGGCGTTGAGCTGCCAGTCGAGGCTTTGATCTTCATTGAGATCATGGCTGACCGCCAAGCTCAGACGGTTCAAGCGCCGACTGTCGCGATAATCGGCGCCGTTGCGGTCGCTGTCGAAACCGTCGTCTTCCTGGCCGGACAGCGACAGGCGCAGATCGCCGCCATCCCAACCGGTGCCCTGGCTGGCATAAAAGTCGTTGATGCCACGCTGGCCACGGGTGATCTTCAGGCGCGTGCCGTGGCTGTCGGCCGGGTGGCGAGTGATGATGTTGATCACCGCCATCAATGCGTTGGCGCCGTAGCTGACAGTGTTCGGACCGCGAAACACCTCGATCCGCTCGATATCTTCCATCGCGACCGGAATATCGCTCCAGTCCACCGTCGCCAGCCCGGCGCGATACACCGAACGGCCATCGATCAACACCTGCATGCGCCGTGCTTCGCTGGCGTTGGTGCCGTGGTAATTCACCGCCGGCTGATTGCCGTTGATGCTGCCAACCATCATCCCCGGTACCAGTCGCAGCAATTCGCTGATGTCGCGGGCGCCGCTGGCGCTGATCAATTCGCTGTCGAGAACGGTCATGCTCCCCGGTACTTCGGCCGGGGTCTGCTTCAGGCGCGTGGCCGTAAGCACCGGCGGCAGCGTCTGGCTGTCGACGAACAGATCGTCCGCCAGCACCAGCGGGCTGAACATCAGCGCGAGTAACAGGGGCGAGCGCGGGGAAGGAGGGCCAGAAAACACGACACAGCCTGCAGAGAGAAGAATTGGCGCGCATGTTAACCGAGGGCTGCGACTTTTCCAGTGACGTTGCAGGCATTTTCCTAGGTTTTATTGGTCTTCTTCCTACAAATGTCGGTAATTGTTGCTGGGGCTGGCCGCCACCGGGTCGCCCCGTATAATGCCCGGCATCGCCACTGGTATGGATTAACGGATTGCATATGACTGAACAGCGCCCGATTGCGGTCCTGGGAGGCGGAAGTTTTGGTACCGCCGTGGCCAATCTGCTGGCCGAGAACGGCCATCAAGTCCTTCAGTGGATGCGTGACCCCGAGCAGGCCGAGGCCATCCGGGTCAACCGCGAAAACCCGCGTTACCTCAAAGGCATCAAGATTCTCCCGGGGGTGACCGCTGTCACCGACCTGCAGGCCACTCTCGATGCCTGCGATCTGTGCTTTGTCGCGCTGCCATCCAGCGCCTTGCGCACGGTACTCGCCGCCCACGCCGAGCGCTTGAGCGGCAAGATGCTGGTCAGCCTGACCAAAGGCATCGAAGCGCAGACCTTCAAGCTGATGAGCCAGATTCTCGAAGAGATCGCCCCGCAGGCGCGGATCGGCGTGTTGTCCGGGCCGAACCTGGCGCGGGAAATCGCCGAGCACGCGCTGACCGCCACGGTGGTCGCCAGCGAAGACGAAGAACTGTGCAAAGCGGTGCAAGCCGCCCTGCACGGGCGCACCTTCCGCGTTTACGCCAGCGCCGACCGTTTCGGTGTCGAGCTGGGCGGTGCGTTGAAAAACGTTTACGCGATCATCGCCGGCATGGCGGTGGCGCTGGAGATGGGCGAGAACACCAAGAGCATGCTGATCACTCGCGCCTTGGCGGAGATGACCCGCTTCGCCGTGAATCAGGGCGCCAACCCGATGACCTTCCTTGGTCTGGCCGGGGTTGGCGATCTGATCGTCACCTGTTCATCGCCCAAGAGCCGCAACTACCAGGTCGGCTTCGCCCTCGGTCAGGGCTTGAGCCTTGACGAAGCGGTGTCGCGTCTCGGCGAGGTCGCCGAAGGGGTCAACACCCTCAAGGTGCTCAAGGCCAAGTCCCAGGAAGTCGGCGTGTACATGCCGCTGGTCGCCGGGCTGCACGCGATCCTGTTCGAAGGACGCACGCTGGAGCAGGTGATCGGTCTACTGATGCGTGCCGAGCCGAAAACCGACGTCGACTTTATTTCCACCAGCGGTTTCAACTGATTCAGCTGTTACACGGACAGGAAGCAAGCCATGAGCGATCCGAAAAGCGAAACCCAGTACGAATCCATCCTCCTGCGGGTGTTGTGGATGATCGTTTATCTGCTGGTCTGGCAAGTCGCGCAATTCATCCTCGGCGCGGTGGTATTGGTGCAACTGATCTACCGCCTGATCTACGGCGCACCGAGCGCCAGCCTGATGAATTTTGGCGACAGCCTCAGCCAGTTCCTCGCGCAGATTGGCCGCTTCGGCACGTTTCACAGTGACCAGAAGCCCTGGCCGTTCGCCGACTGGCCGGCGCCGCGCACCCCGGAAGGTGAAGCGCCGCACACCGTCGCCCCGGCCGCGCATCCGGTGCGCGATGAGGAGCCCAAACTATGAAACTGTGGGTATTGCGTCATGGTGAGGCGGTGCCTCACTCGAAGATCGATTCCGAGCGCGAGTTGACCGAGCATGGTCGTAAAGAAGTCCTGAGCAGCGCCGCGCATCTCATGGGCCAGCCGCTGACGGCGATTTACGCCAGCCCTTATCTGCGCGCGCAGCAAACCGCGCAGATCGTGCGCGACGCATTGGGTTTCGAGCCGGAGATTCGCACGGTCGAGTGGCTGACGCCGGATAGCGATCCGGACAAGGTCGCCGAGCAATTGGTGTCCGTCAGTAATGTTTTGCTGGTCAGCCACAACCCGTTGGTGGGCAACCTGCTCAGCTATCTGCAGCACGGCGCCGGACATCCGCCGGAGCGGGTGAGTACGGCGGGGCTGGCGGAGCTTGAGCACAGCGAGCTGCTGATTGGCTCGATGAAGCTCAATAGCCTCAAGCACCCTTAACGCCATATCCCTGTGGGAGCGAGCCTGCTCGCGAAGGCGGCGTGTCATTCACCCTTTTTTGGGGCTGACATACTGCATTCGCGAGCAGGCTCGCTCCCACATTGATTTCTGCCAACCCATGAAATTATTTGTTTGAAAATTCCAACCAAGCACTTGCTTGGTTGACTACGCTTGCTCCAGACCAAAAAAACAGGAGCGAGTCGCATGTCTGCCGCCTTCCGTTTGCCGCTGGACGTGTTCTACGAACGGGAAGCCCGGCACCCGCGCCAGCGCTTTCTTGTGCAGCCCATCGGCGGCGGTCAGGTCGAGACGCTGACGTGGGCCGATGTCGGCCATCAGGCCCGCTGCGCCGCGCACTGGTTGCGGGCGCGGGAGTTGCCGCCCGGCAGCCATATCGCCCTGATCTCGAAAAATTGCGCGCACTGGATCATCGCCGACCTGGCGATCTGGATGGCCGGGCATGTGTCGGTGCCGCTGTACCCCAATCTCACCGCTGAATCCGTTGCGCAGGTGCTGACTCACTCGGAAAGTGCGCTGGCGTTCATCGGTAAGCTCGATGACTGGGCAGGCATGGCGCAAGGCGTGCCGACGGGTTTACCGACCATCAGCCTGCCACTGCATCCGCCGGGCGAGTTCGATTACAGCTGGGCGGATCTGCAGAGCTGTTCGCCAATCCAGGACGATCCACGTCCCGCCGCCGAGCAATTGGCGACGATCATTTACACCTCCGGCACCACCGGCCTGCCCAAAGGCGTGATGCACAGTTTCGCCAATCTCGGTTTCGCTACCAGTCGCGGCACGCAGTTGTTCGGGCTCAACGAGAACGATCGGCTGCTGTCGTATCTGCCGCTGTGCCACGTCGCCGAGCGCATGTTTGTCGAATTGGCCTCGATCTATACCGGCCAGACCGTTTTCTTCGCCGAAAGCCTCGAGACTTTCATCACCGATCTGCAGCGCGCGCGGCCGACGGCAATGTTCGGCGTGCCGCGTATCTGGACCAAATTCCAGATGGGTGTGTACAGCAAGATCCCAGCGCAGCGTCTGGACTTCCTCCTCGGGTTGCCCTTCATCGGCAAGCGGGTCGGCCACAAGGTGCTGGCCGGGCTCGGGCTGGATGCCTTGCGCGTGGCGTTGTCCGGTGCCGCGCCGGTGCCGCAGACCTTGCTCGCGTGGTATCAGAAACTTGGCCTCGATGTGCTGGAGGTGTACGGCATGACCGAGGGCTGCGGCTATTCGCATATCTGCCTGCCGGGGCGATACAAACAGGGCTGGATCGGCCAGCCGTGCCCGGAAGTCGAGGTGCGCATCGATGAGTCCGGCGAAGTGCAGGTGCGCAGCCAGGCCAACATGCTCGGCTATTTCAAGGAACCGCAGAAAACCGCCGAGACGCTGACCGCAGACGGCTTTCTGCGTACAGGCGACAAGGGCGAGCAGGACAGCGAAGGGCGCCTGCGCCTGACCGGGCGACTCAAGGAAATCTTCAAGACCAGCAAGGGCAAATACGTCGCGCCGGCGCCGATCGAAAACCGTCTGGCCGTGCATTCACGCATCGAACAAGTATGCGTGGTGGGCGATGGCCTGAGTGCACCGCTGGGGTTGTGCGTGCTGTCGGCGGTCAATCAGCAAGAGCCTCGTGCCAGCCTGCACGCGAGCCTGGAAAAATTGCTGCAGGAGGTCAACGCCGCCCTCGACAAGCACGAACGCCTGCACCGACTGGTAGTGGTCAAGGACAGTTGGGCGGTGGACAACGGCTTCCTCACGCCGACCCTGAAAATCAAACGCAACGTCATCGAAGACCGCTACGGCGCGCGTTTCGAAGAATGGAGCGCGCGCAGCGAGGCAGTGCTGTGGCAGGATTGAGCGTCGATTACAACAACAAAGGAAGTCTGCGATGAGCTTGTGGCGTACTACTCCCGACATTGAACAGTTGAACGCAATCCAGAAGAACACCATTGGCGAAGTGCTGGATATTCGCTTCGAAGCCTTCGACGAACAGTCGCTGACCGCGAGCATGGTCATCGACCATCGCACCCACCAGCCTTACGGTCTGCTGCATGGCGGCGCATCGGTGGTGCTGGCGGAAACCGTGGGTTCGATGGCCAGTTATCTGTGCATCGATGCCAGCAAGTTCTATTGCGTCGGCCTGGAGATCAACGCCAACCACTTGCGCGGCTTGCGCAGCGGAAGGGTGACGGCGGTGGCCACGCCAATTCATATCGGCCGCACCACGCATGTCTGGGACATCCGTTTGACCAGCGACGAAGGCAAGGCCAGTTGCGTGTCGCGCCTGACCATGGCGGTGGTGCCGCTGGGGGAACAGCCGCCGCTGCGTTGACAGGTTGTAGATCAAAAGATCGCAGCCTTCGGTGTTGTGGTCTTTTGCTTGCGAAGCGTCTCCACCACCATTTCTGGCAGTTATGGTCATTGCTGCGGCGCCGGCTCTTGCGGACAATCAACGCCACGATTCCCGCTCATGGATTTGCCCGCATGTCGCAACCGATTTTTTTCGCCCACGCCAACGGTTTCCCCTCGGGGACCTATGGCAAGTTGTTCGCGGCGCTGGCGCCGGAGTATCGGGTCGCGCATCTGGAACAGCATGCCCATGACCCGCGTTTTCCGGCGGACGACAACTGGTACAACCTGGTCGATGAACTGATCCATCACCTGAAGCAGCAAGAGCAGCCGGTGTGGGGCGTCGGCCATTCCTTTGGCGGTCTGCTGCACTTGCACGCGGCGTTGCGTTGTCCCGAGCTGTATCGCGGCGTGGTCATGCTCGACTCACCGGTGCTGACCCGCACTGATCAGTGGGTGATTCGCGCGGCCAAGCGCTTTGGTTTCATCGACCGGCTGACTCCCGCCGGGCGCACCCTCGGGCGCCGTGAAGAATTCGCCGATCTCGACAGCGCGCGCAGTTACTTTTCCGGCAAAACCCTGTTTCGCGGCTTCGATCCGGAATGCTTCGATGCCTACCTGCAACACGGTTTGCATCAGGTCGACGACAAGCTGCGTCTGCGTTTTGATCCGGCCACGGAAATCAGCATTTATCGCGGCGTACCGCACACCAGTCCCGGGCGCACCCGGCAGTTGCAGGTGCCGCTGGCCATCGTGCGGGGGCACAAGAGCCGCGTGGTCATGCGCCATCACACACGTTTCGTCTCGCGTCTGCCCCAGGGCGAGGCGCTGAGCATGCCTGGGGGGCATATGTTCCCGCTGGAGCGCCCGCAGGACACGGCTCGGCTGCTCAAGAATCTGTTCATGCGCTGGGAACAGCGACAGAACAAGGATTGCGCATGAGCCCGACCTGCGAAGAAGTGCGCCTGAACCTGCCGCACATCGAATTGGCCGCGCATATGTTCGGCCCCGAGGACGGCTTGCCGGTGATCGCGTTGCACGGCTGGCTCGACAACGCCAATAGCTTCGCCCGGCTGGCGCCCAAGCTTGATGGCTTGCGCATCGTCGCGCTGGACATGGCCGGCCACGGTCATTCCGCTCATCGACCAAGCGGCGCCGGTTATGCCTTGTGGGACTACGCCCATGATGTGTTGCAAGTCGCTGAACAACTGGGCTGGAAGCGTTTCGGCCTGCTCGGGCATTCGATGGGCGCGATTGTCTCGATGGTGCTGGCCGGTTCGCTGCCCGAGCGCATCAGCCATCTCGCGCTGATCGACGGCGTGATTCCTCCGACAGACAAGGGCGAAAACGCTGCCGAACGCATGGGCATGGCCCTGCAGGCGCAACTTGATCTGCGGGAAAAGCGCAAACCGGTCTACACCACCCTCGAGCGTGCCATCGAGGCGCGGATGAAAGGCCTGGTGGCGGTCAGTCGCGAAGCCGCTGAACTGTTGGCCCAGCGCGGGTTGATGCCGGTGCCCGGCGGTTACACCTGGCGCACCGACAATCGCCTGACTCTGCCATCGCCGCTGCGCCTTACTGAAGAACAGGCGATGGCGTTTGCCTCGCGCGTCAGTTGCCCGGCGCGTCTGGTGGTCGCGGCGGATGGCATGCTGGCCAGGCATCCTGAGTTGCTGGAGCGTCTACCCTTCAGCCACGAACAGTTGCCGGGCGGGCATCATTTGCACTTGAATGACGAGGCTGGCGCAGGTCTTGTAGCAGACTGTTTCAATCGCTTCTTCGCCATGCCTTGACTTGCAGCGGGCAACTGTCGAGGCTGGGCGGGTTGAAATGGGAGACAAACTCGATGGATTTCTATACCGCTGCGACCCCGACCCGCCCAGCCATGACCGTCCGGTGAGGCTGACTATGCGGTCACTCAGTCTCTTCGCGCTGTGCTGCTTCAGCTCCTTGTCCTTCGCTGCCGATGTGCCGGGCAGCCAGGATCTGCAAATCGTGCCGCGTCTGGCCGATGCTCAGATCGTCGACTATCGCCCGGCGGCCGAGCTGGAGCGCATCTACCCGCTGGGCTCGATCCGCAAGATCAGCGGCCAGTTGCGGTTCGACGGTCAGGTCACCGCCCGCGGCCAGACTACCTCGGTGACCTACGAGTTGCCGCCGGAACATTCCGCCACCGAAGCCTTTACTGCCGCCCGCGAAGCCCTGCAACAGCAGGATGCCGAATTGCTGTTCTGGTGCCAGGCCCGCGATTGCGGCGAAAGCAGCCTGTGGGCCAACGAGGTCTTCGGCAACGCCAAGCTGTATGGCTCTGACGAGCAACAGGCTTATCTGTTGTTGAGGCTGGCGGCGCCAAAGGACAACACGCTGGTGGCGCTCTACAGCATCACTCGCGGCAATCGCAAAGCCTATCTGCATGTCGAGCAATTCGAGGCTGCGGCGCCCTTGGGCGAATTGCTGCCGACCTCGGCGACCCTGCTGCGTCAGTTGAAAAGCACCGGCGAGCTGGATTTTCCGAAACTGGTCGATGAACCGGATGCCACCTGGCTGCGCCTGATTTCCCGTGGTCTGAATCTCGACACGACCTTGCGGGTTACGGTTTCCGGGCCCAAGGCCGAAGCCTGGCGCCAGGCGCTGATCAATCAGGGCGTACGGGCGGCACGTCTGGAAGCCGGCAATCTCGAAGGCTCTGGCCTGCGCATCGACTTGTTGCGATAAGCTGTGCCGGGCGAGCACGCACACAGTGTTCGCCTACTCTTTCGCTGACTGACTTTGCCGGGACTTCCCATGCTCAATAACGATCGCCTGCTGGTGCAGATTCTGCTGCTGGTGTTGTTTGGTGCCAGCCTTTGGGTGATGGCGCCGTTCTGGTCGGCGCTGTTCTGGGGCGCGGTGCTGGCGTTTGCCAGTTGGCCGCTGATGCGTTTGCTCACGCGCTGGCTCAATGGCCGCGAATCGCTGGCCGCGTTGATCCTGACACTGGGCTGGATGTTGCTGGTGGCGGCGCCACTGGTGTGGCTGGGTTTCAACCTCGCCGATCATGTGCGCGATGCCACGGCATTCATCAAGGATGTGCAGGTCGACGGTTTGCCGGAAGCACCGACCTGGCTTGGCAGCGTGCCTTTGGTTGGTGAGCGGCTGGTGTCGATGTGGGATAGCATCGATCAACAGGGCGCGGCGTTGATGGTCTCGATCAAGCCGTATCTGGGGCAGGTCGGCAACTGGTTGCTGGCACGCAGCGCGCAGATCGGCGGGGGGATTCTCGAGCTGACGCTGAGTCTGGTGTTCGTGTTCTTTTTCTACCGTGACGGGCCGCGACTGGCGGCGTTTGTGCACAGTCTGCTGCAGCGCTTGATTGGTGATCGTGCTGGCTATTACATCGAACTTGTCGCCGGTACGGTGCAGCGGGTGGTCAACGGTGTGATTGGTACAGCGGCGGCGCAGGCAGTGCTGGCGTTGATCGGCTTTTTCATTGCCGGGGTTCCCGGGGCGCTGGTGCTGGGGATCGTCACGTTTCTGCTGAGTCTGATTCCGATGGGGCCACCGCTGGTGTGGGTGCCGGCCACGGCGTGGTTGGCGTGGAAGGGCGAGTACGGGATGGCGGTGTTTCTCGGGATCTGGGGGACGTTCATCATCAGTGGCGTGGACAACGTGCTCAAGCCGTATCTGATCAGCCGTGGCGGTAATCTGCCGTTGGTGATTGTGTTGCTCGGGGTGTTTGGCGGGTTGATTGCGTTTGGCTTTATCGGGTTGTTTATTGGGCCTACGTTGTTGGCTGTGGCTTATAGTCTTTTGACGGATTGGAGTAAGAGTCAGGCTCGGGTCTAGGGGGGGCTTGGCGGCCTTTGGGCCGACCATGCTTGGGTTTGTTTGGTGTGAATATCCGAATGTTTCGCTGCGGGGGCTGGCGGTTCCGCCCTTACGGCGGGTCACCTTTTTCAAACGCCAAAAAGGTAACCCAAAAGGCTTGCTCCTGCGTTCGGCCCTCGCAGGCTCGGGTTCCTTCGCTGCGGGATCGATCTGGGCGCAGCGGCTCCGGTTTGCTTCGCTGCACCTACACTCGCTGTGTACGACTGCGTCGTACGGTCGCTGCGCTCCCACGCCCGGATCAATCCCTCCGCTCAGCCTTCCGACGTCGCCGGTGGATCAAGATCAAAAGCAGTACTCGAGCTTGCGCTCATTGTTGAGTGGGGCGGCTTCGCCGCGGGCAGCTGCGCTGCTTCGCTTTTGCTTTTGATTTTGTGGGAGCGAGCTTGCTCGCGAAGGCGGCCTGACAGCCGCCCCATCTCTCTCTGAAATCACTCGATCCCTGTGGGAGCTGGCTTGCCAGCGATAGCGCCCTCACATCCAGCCAATATCTACCGAATACAATCAGTTTCATTGTGGGAGCGAGCTTGCTCGCGAAGGCGGCCTGACAGCCGCCCCATCTCTCTCTGAAATCACTCGATCCCTGTGGGAGCTGGCTTGCCAGCGATAGCGCCCTCACATCCAGCCAATATCTACCGAATACAATCAGTTTCATTGTGGGAGCGAGCCTGCTCGCGAAGGCGGCCTGGCAGCTACCCATATCTCTCTGAAACCACTCGATCCCTGTGGGAGCTGGCTTGCCAGCGATAGCGCCCTCACATCCAACCAATATCTGCCGAATACACTCAGTTTCATTGTGGGAGCGAGCCTGCTCGCGAAGGCGGCCTGACAGCCGACCCATCTCTCTCTGAAATCACTCGATCCCTGTGGGAGCTGGCTTGCCAGCGATAGCGCCCTCACATCCAGCCAATATCTGCCGAATACACTCAGTTTCATTGTGGGAGCGAGCCTGCTCGCGAAGGCGGCCTGGCAGCCACCCCATCTCTCTCTGAAACCACTCGATCCCTGTGGGAGCTGGCTTGCCAGCGATAGCGCCTCCACATCCAACCAATATCTGCCGAATACACTCAGTTTCATTGTGGGAGCGAGCCTGCTCGCGAAGAGGCCGATACATTCAACCAAGGCATTGAATCATCAGACGCTTTCGCGAGCAGGCTCGCTCACACTTCAAGCCGGCTGAGCCTCAGCCCCGTGGCAAGCGGACAATGGCAGTCAGCCCGCCACCCGGCGTTTCTTCCAGATCCAACTGCCCACCCAGCCGCTGCGCGGCTTCGCGGGCGATGGTCATGCCCAGCCCTACGCCGCCGGAGTTGCGATTACGCGATCCCTCCAGTCGATAGAACGGCTCAAAAACCGCTTCCCGCTGTTCTTCAGCAATACCCGGTCCGTGATCAATCACCCGAATCAGCAGCTCTTCACGCTGTTCCAGCAGTTCAATCCGTGCCTGTCCGGCGTAGCGCAGGGCGTTGTCCAGCAGGTTGTTGATGCACGAACGCAGCGCCATCGGTTGCACTGGCAAAGGCGCGCAGTGGCCGCTGACCTGTACATCGGCGCCCTGGTCCTGGGCGTTTTCGCACAGCGATTCGACCAGCGCCTGCACGTCCAGCAACTGCAAGGCTTCGCTGGTGCGTTGTTCGTGCAGATAGGTGAGGGTGGCGTCGAGCATGCCGATCATGTCGTCCAGGTCCTGGCGCATCTGGCTTTGCAGTTTGTCGTCGCTGATGTTTTCCAGACGCAGTTTCAGGCGTGACAGTGGTGTGCGCAGGTCGTGGGAGACGGCGCCGAGCATGCGCGCGCGTTGCTGGACCTGTTCGCGGATGCGCCGTTGCATGAGGTTGAAGGTGTGCGCCGCTTGCCGGGCTTCGCGCGGGCCGGATTCGTCGAGGGGGGCGCTGTCGAGGTCTTCGCTCAGGCGCTCGGCGGCGTCGCTCAGGCGCTGGATCGGCCGGGTGAGCAGTTTGGCACCGTACCAGGCGGCGATCATCAGCGTGATGAATTGAAAGGTCAGCGGCACCACCGGGCCACCGAACCATGGGCGCGCTTGTCTCGGTGGATAAGCGGCGTCGTGCATGGGCGGTTGGCCGTCGATGTTCGCTGAGAACTCGGGCGGTGGTGGGGGCGGAGGAGGGCCGTAGAGCCTGAACCAGGCGAAGGCCAGCAGGTGCGCCAGGACAATCGCCGCGAACAGCACCCCGAACAGGCGACCGAACAGGGTGTCGAAGCGCGCCTTCATCAGCCGATGTCCCGCGCGTCGAACAGGTAACCCTCGCCGCGCACGGTCTTGATCAGTTGCGGGGCTTTCGGGTCGTCGCCGAGTTTTTGCCGCAGGCGCGAGACCAGCAGGTCGATGCTGCGGTCGAAGGCTTCGATCGAGCGACCGCGAGCGGCGTCAAGCAGTTGTTCGCGGCTGAGCACGCGGCGCGGGCGTTCGATGAAGACCCAGAGCAGGCGGAATTCGGCATTGGACAAGGGCACTACCAGGCCGTTGTCGGCGACCACTTGGCGCAGGACGCTGTTGAGGCGCCAGTTGTCGAAGCGAATGTTGGCGCGCTGGTCAGTGCGGTCGTCGCGCACGCGGCGCAGGATGGTCTGGATGCGGGCGACCAGCTCGCGTGGTTCGAACGGTTTGGCCATGTAATCGTCGGCGCCCAGTTCCAGGCCGATGATGCGGTCGGTGGGTTCGCAGCGGGCGGTGAGCATCAGGATCGGGATGTCCGATTCGGCGCGCAGCCAGCGACACAGCGACAGGCCGTCTTCGCCGGGCAGCATCAGGTCGAGGACGATGACGTCGAAATGTTCGCCCTGCAGCGCCTGGCGCATCGCCGCGCCGTCGGTGACGCCGCTGGCGTGAATGTTGAAACGGGCGAGGTAATCGATCATCAGCTCGCGGATCGGCACGTCATCGTCGACGATCAGCGCGCGGATGCTCCAGCGCTTGTCGTCTTTGCTTTCATCCGTCACGGTTGTCGGGGCGTTGTGCATGGGGCTGTTCACTGCCAGTGGTGGTTTCAGCATAGGCGTCCGGCCGGGGGGCGGGAAGTGCTGTTGTAAGGACGTGTTGCGCCGGGCGAGGCTAACCCGAATGCTTGTTGCGGGCGTGTCGGTTGTGTATCGGAGTCGACACAATAGCCGCGCCGGCTAAGCTGATAACCGCCAGCGCGACGATTTACCGATCATCGGGTGCCGCGCCGCCGCCGGTTCCGCTACAATGCGCGCCGTTTTCGACCAGCCTGAGAGCCCATCCATGTCCGCCTGCCAGACTCCTATCATCGTCGCCCTGGATTTCCCCACCCGTGACGCCGCACTGAAGCTGGCCGACCAGTTGGACCCGAAACTGTGCCGGGTCAAAGTGGGCAAGGAACTGTTCACCAGTTGCGCGGCGGAAATCGTCGGCACCCTGCGTGACAAGGGTTTTGAAGTGTTTCTGGATCTCAAATTCCACGACATCCCCAACACCACTGCTATGGCTGTGAAAGCCGCTGCCGAGATGGGTGTGTGGATGGTCAACGTGCACTGCTCGGGCGGTCTGCGCATGATGGCAGCCTGCCGCGAGGAGCTGGACAAGCGCAGTGGTCCGCAACCATTGTTGATTGGTGTGACCGTGCTGACCAGCATGGAGCGCGAGGATCTGGCCGGTATCGGTCTGGATATCGAGCCGCAGGAACAAGTGCTGCGTCTGGCGGCACTGGCCGAGAAGGCCGGGATGGACGGTCTGGTCTGTTCGGCGCTGGAAGCGTCGGCGCTGAAAACCGCGCACCCGTCGCTGCAACTGGTGACCCCGGGAATTCGCCCGGCGGGCAGTGCGCAAGACGATCAACGGCGCATTCTGACCCCGCGTCAGGCGCTGGATGCCGGTTCCGATTATCTGGTGATCGGCCGTCCGATCAGCCAGGCGGCGAACCCGGCGCAGGCGCTGGCGGCGGTTGTAGCGGAAATCGCCTGAACCTTATTGAAGATCCAACTGTGGGAGCGAGCCTGCTCGCGAAGAGGGAGTGTCAGTCGGCATCATTACCGACTGATCCACCGCTTTCGCGAGCAGGCTCGCTCCCACATTGGTTTCAGGCTGGCCTTAAACCTTCAGAACCAACTTGCCAAAGTTCTCGCCGTTGAACAGTTTCATCAGCGTCTCCGGGAACGTCTCCAGCCCTTCAACCACATCTTCCTTGCTCTTCAGCTGCCCGTTGACCATCCAGCCGGCCATCTCCTGCGCGGCGCTGGCGAACTGCGCGGCGTAGTCCATCACCACAAAACCTTCCATGCGCGCGCGATTGACCAGCAGTGACAGGTAATTGGCCGGGCCTTTGACCGCTTCTTTATTGTTGTACTGGCTGATCGCGCCGCAGATCACCACCCGCGCTTTCATGTTCAAGCGGCTCAGCACCGCGTCGAGAATGTCGCCACCGACGTTATCGAAGTACACGTCCACGCCTTTCGGGCATTCGCGCTTCAGACCGGCCACGACGTCTTCGGCCTTGTAATCGATGGCGCCGTCAAAGCCCAGTTCGTCGATGAGGAATTTGCACTTGTCGGCCCCGCCGGCAATGCCAACGACGCGGCAGCCTTTGATTTTGGCGATCTGCCCGGCCACGCTGCCCACCGCACCGGCCGCGCCGGACAGCACCACGGTGTCACCGGTTTTCGGTGCGCCGACGTCGAGCAGGGCGAAGTAGGCGGTCATGCCGGTCATGCCCAGTGCAGACAGATAGCGTGGCAATGGCGCGAGTTTCGGGTCGACCTTGTAGAAACCGCGCGGCTCGCCGAGGAAATAATCCTGCACACCGAGGGCGCCATTGACGTAATCGCCGACGGCGAAGCCAGGATTGTTCGAAGCGATGACTTTTCCCACGCCCAGTGCGCGCATGACCTCACCGAGACCGACCGGCGGGATGTAGGACTTGCCTTCGTTCATCCAGCCGCGCATGGCCGGGTCGAGGGATAGGTATTCGTTTTTCACCAGAATCTGTCCCGCCTGTGGCTCGCCGACCGGTACTTCCTGGTAAGTGAAAGTCTCGCGGGTCGCGGCGCCCACCGGGCGTTTGGCGAGCAGGAACTGGCGATTGGTCTGGTTGGTCATGACAGGCACTCGAATGGAATGAAGCCTTGTTGATAGCTCTTCAACGGCGATGTCGCAAGGTTGGCTGATACGGCGAATGCGAGTCCATCCAGTGCAGTGATGGTTACGGGGCGGGTTTCATCACTGCGGCGCATGCGCCGGTAAACAGCGATTGCATAGTGCTGACGTGCTTTCGCTGCCCTTGGCTATGCTGCGACGCCAACATCTCCCAGTTTTTTTGCATTCGAGGACATCTCCATGAGCATGACGTTTTCCGGTCAGGTGGTTGTAATCACGGGAGCCGCCTACGGCATCGGTCGCGCGACAGCCCTGGCGTTTGCCGCCGAAGGCCTGAAAGTGGTGGTGGCTGACCTCGACGCGGCTGGAGGCGAAGGCACGGTGGCGCTGATTCGTACCGCCGGTGGCGAAGCGTCCTTCGTGCGCTGCGACGTGACGGTGGAAAGCGATGTAAAAAATCTGATGGATGAGGTGATCAATACCTACGGTCGTCTCGACTATGCCTTCAACAACGCCGGGATCGAAATCGAGAAGGGCAAACTGGCCGACGGTACGCTGGACGAGTTCGACGCGATCATGGGCGTCAACGTCAAAGGCGTCTGGCTGTGCATGAAGTATCAATTGCCGTTGCTGTTGGCGCAGGGCGGTGGCGCGATCGTCAACACGGCGTCGGTAGCCGGGCTGGGTGCGGCGCCGAAGATGAGCATCTACGCGGCGTCGAAACATGCGGTGATCGGCCTGACCAAATCGGCGGCGATCGAATACGCGAAGAAGAAAATCCGCGTCAACGCAGTGTGCCCGGCGGTAATCGACACAGACATGTTCCGCCGCGCCTACGAAGCTGACCCGAAGAAAGGCGAATTCGCCAATGCCATGCATCCGGTCGGACGCATCGGCAAGGTCGAGGAAATCGCCAGCGCGGTGCTGTATCTGTGCAGCGATGGCGCAGCGTTCACCACTGGGCACTCATTGGCGGTGGACGGCGGCGTGACGGCGTTCTGAAAGTTGCCGAAATACAAAGAACCCGCCTGCGTGCGGGTTTTTTTGTACCTCGCGGTCGGTCCCTGTGAATACCGTTAAACAATGTGTATCAAACCGTTAGAACTGGCGCATTTGGCGGTGTTGTCGCACAGCCTCGGCGGTGCGGCTGTGATTTACTGCTGCCAGCAAAACTGACAGGAGTTTGCGAGCTCATGGAACTGAGAATTGACCGACAGGCAATGGTGCCGGTCGTGCAGCAGATCGTCGACGGAATGACTGACTGGATTGTGCAAAGCGGCATCCCGCCGGCCACCCGGTTACCCTCCGTACGGCAAATCGCCCGGGGGAATCTGCTCAGCCAGTCGTGCGTTGTCGAAGCCTGCGAGCGCCTGGTTTCGCAAGGCGTATTGACCACACGCCAGGGCGCGGGATTCATCGTCGCGGCCTCGCCGGCATTGCGCGAAACGGACTCGGAACTGGCAGTGTTCGAGGGCCGCCATGCGTGGTGCGATGAGGTGAGCGCTTCGACGGGTCGCTTGATCTTGGGGCAAGGAGGCTTGCCGCCGAGCTGGCGTGAGCCCGACGACCTCAGCTACGCGCTGCGCGAGGTGGCACGCACCGACATGGCCAGCCTGTTCAATTACAGCTCGCCACTGGGGTTGCCAGCGTTGCGCGAGCAAATTGCCAAGCGTCTGAAACTGCTGAATATCGACGCCTGCAATACCCGGCTTATGAGCACCAGCGGTGCCAGTCATGCGCTTGACCTGATCGTGCGCACCCTGTTCAAGGCTGGCGATTGCGTGGTGGTGGAAACGCCCGGTTATGCACCGTTGTTTGACCTGTTGCGTCTGCACGGCGTACAGATGCTCGAAGTTCGTCGTACGCCGAGCGGGCCGGACATCGACATGCTCGAGTCGGTGCTGCGTCAGTTTCGTCCCGGCGCCCTGTTCATCGGCAGTCATCACCACAATCCCACCGGCAGTTGCCTGACGCCTGCGGTGGCCCAGCGTATCGTGCAGTTGAGCAAGACCTACGACCTGCGCGTGATCGAAGATGACGTCTACGCTGATCTGCACACCGGCAACGGTACGCGGTTGGCGGCGCTGGACCATGGCGGCCGGGTCATTTATGTCGGCAGCTTCTCCAAGACACTGAGCAGCTCGTTGCGGGTCGGTTTTGTCCTGGCGGACAGCGAACTGCTGAAGCGCCTGGCGGAGGTCAAGATGATCAGCGGCCTGGGCTGTTCGAGGCTGGCCGAGGCGGTATTGGCCAGACTGATGGCGACCGGCGCCTATCGCAAACTGGTGCAGCGCCAGCGTCAGCGCTTGAATGCCGATCGCGCGGCGGCCTTGCAGGCACTGGAAGACGCCGAGTGGGAAGTGTTCGGCAAGCCGGTTGGCGGGCTGTTTATCTGGGCGCGGGCACGCTTGCGCGACCAGGCGTCGGTGCGCAGGCAGGCCCAGCACTGCGGGCTGGAGTTGTCAGCAGCGGACGCTTTCAGTCCCAGCGGTGAGTGCGGTGACTGGCAGCGCATCAATGTGGCCTGTGCCTGCGACCCACGGGCGCGGCAGTTTTTTCGCAATACCTGCGCGGATCGACCTCCAGCATTCTGAAAACGACGCGGGCGTAGCTTTTTGCCATTATTCCGACGCCAGAGTCTTGTGCTGGTTCGAGCCCGTTGCGAATCTTCGGCAACAGACTTTGGCAGGGGACTACGCGCAATGATTTCGGCCGTGCAAGGACGTTTTGCCAACCTCGGTATGGCGAAAAAACTGGGTATCGGATTTGTGCTCGTCTTGTTGCTGACTGCGTTGGTGGCGGCGATCGGCGTCTGGTCGCTGCAAACCATCAGTCTGCGTTTCGACGGCTTGAAGCAGATGTCCGCGCTCAACAGCGGCCTGCTCAAGGTGCGCCTGCTCGAGCAGGAATACGCCCTGCGCGGCAATCCGAAAACCGCCGATGCCTTGCGCGAAGGCGTCGATGGGCTGGTTGTTCTAGCCGGCGAGCTCAAGGCACATTCCCCGGCCAATGTGCCGGTGATGAGCGATGTCGAGCAAGCGCTGGGCGCGTATCGCAAGGCCTTCGATGAATTCGTCTCGCTGAGCCAGGCCAAGGACCTCGCGCTGGAGATGGCCAGTTGGTCGGTGTCCAGCGTGGCCAATAACCTCGACGTGTTGCAGAGCGGGCTGGCCGATGATGGCGCCTATACGTTGAAAGACACCGAGGGCAAGGACGGCGCCCAGTTCATCGAACAGGCGAATCAGGTCAGTCAGGTCTCGCGACTGATGCTGCAGGCGATGAACGAAGCGCGGGTGCGGCTGGATCAAAGCCGCAAGGGCGATGCCGACAATGCCGGCCAAGGCAACATCGAGCAGGCCGCGCAAGCGCAGGAGCAGGCCGAGGCGCTGAAAACCACGGTCAAGGACGAGGGCTATCTGACTGTGCTCAACGAAGTGTCGGGGCATATCGCCGGATTCAACGAGAAACTGGCTGAATACACCGGTTTGCTGGCGCAAGAAAAAACTGTGTACGAGCAACTGCATCAGCGCGCTGCGCAGGTGGTGGACCGGGTCAATCAGGCCTATGTCGCCGAAGATGCTTCGATGCAGGCGGAGCTGAAAAAGAACACGGTGTTGATCATTGGCTCTTCGGCGCTGGCCTTGTTGGTCGGATTGCTCGCCGCGTGGGTGATCACGCGCCTGATCGTGGCGCCGCTGCGCAGTGTGATTCGCGTGGCGCAGCAGATTGCTGCGGGTGATCTGACGGCGAAGGTCGAGGTGACGCGCCGCGATGAAATGGGGCAATTGATGTTGGCCATGCAGCAGATGGCTGCCGGTCTCGGCACGATTGTCAGCGGCTTGCAGGCCGGCATCGAGCGCTTGGCCGGTTCCGCGCAATCGCTGTCGGCAGTGACCGAGCAGACCAATCTGGAGGTCAACAGCCAGAAGGAGGAAACCGAGCAGGTCGCCACCGCCATGAACCAGATGACCGCCACCGTGCATGACGTCGCGCGCAATGCCGAAGAAGCAGCTCTCGCGGCGCAGACGGCGGATGACAAGGTCGAGAGCGGCCAGCAGGTGGTGCGTCAAAGCATGGCGCGGATCGAGCAGTTGGCGGATTCAGCGACCTCGGCCAGTTCCAGCATCGAGAGCCTCAGCGCCGAAATTCAGAATATCGGCACGGTGCTGGAGGTGATCAAGAGCGTGGCCGAGCAGACCAATCTGTTGGCGCTGAACGCGGCAATCGAAGCCGCGCGCGCCGGCGAGCAGGGCAGGGGGTTTGCGGTGGTGGCCGATGAGGTGCGTGCGCTGGCACGGCGTACGCAGCAATCGACCGAGGAGATCGAACGCTTGGTCAGTGCCCTGCGCGCGGCGGCGCAGTCGTCGGTGCAGCAGATTCGCAGCAGTGGCGAACTGGTGAAGCTGGCGGTCAGTGATGCGTTGCAGACCGAGAGTGCGCTGGGGAGTATTGCCGCGGCGGTGTCGTTGATTCAGCAGATGAATCAGCAGATCGCGGCGGCGGCGGAGGAGCAGAGTTCGGTGGCGGAGGAGATCAATCGCAGTGTTACGCAGATTCGTGCGAGTGCGGATCACTCTTCCGTGGCCATGCGCGGGAATGCGGCTTCGAGTGTTGAGCTGGCGCAGTTGGGTGGCGAGTTGCGCTCGATGGTTGGGCATTTTCGGCTTTGAGCCTTGGCGGCCCTCGGGCCGGCCAGGCTCTCGGCTTCGCCGCGTGGGGATGGCCCAGTCTTGCTTTTGCTGTTCTGTGGGAGCTGGCTTGCCAGCGACGGCGGCCTGACACCCGACCGATTTTTACCTGAGAACACTGCTTCCCAATGTGGGAGCGAGCCTGCTCGCGAAAGCGGCCTTCAATTCACATTCTCTTTCAAGTCGCCCACAAAAAAGCCACCAATAACGGTGGCTTCTCTTCCAGCATTCCCGCCTCAGTCGTAAATCACTTTTTTCTTCCAGTCCGCATCGGCTTCGACATCCTTCAAACCGGCGGTCAGTTGGTTTTCTTCACCTTCCACCGGGGCAATCTTGTCCATGACCTGGGCGTTCGCTCGGGCGAGGAGTTTTTCCAGGTATTGCAGTTGCTCCGCGTACATCTGCGGGTCCTGCTGTTTGCGCAGATATTGCACGCCGCGTTCGAAGGCGAGGCGGGCCTGGCCGGGTTGGTTTTGTTGCAGGGACTGTTGGCCGAGGTTGTTGAAGAATTCGATGTGCAGCAGCACGAGGATGTGGCGCACTTCGCGGATCCATTGTTTGGCTTCGTTCGGTGGCAGGAAGCCGTCGTGGGCGGCGCGGGTGATCTGGCCGTGCAGGGCTTCGAGGAGGAAGCGCACGTCTTTGGCTTTGGCTTCGGTGAGGATCGGCGCGGGCGGGTTGTTCACCGGGATCGATTCGCCTTGCGCAACGAGGGCGCTGAGTTCGGTGATGCGGGCCTTGGTGGTTGCGCTGGTCTTTTCCAGATTGAGCAGGCGCTGGCAGACGTTGAGTTCCAGGCGGGTCAGCAGCAACTTGAGCGCCGGGGTCATGAACTGGCCGGGGAAGGTTTCGGTCAGTTCGCCGCAGCGGCGCAGGCGGTCGTTGAGTTCGACTTTGGTGCGGGCCTTCTCCAGTTTGTTGTTTTCCACCACATGGTTCATGTAGCCAATGGCGATCAGAATTGCGATCCCGGCTACGACTAGCAGGGTGATCATGAGTGGTGTCACCGGTAAGACCTCTTTATAGGGTTCGCATGCGAGTGTAGTGGCTGGGCATTTAGGCGCCTAGCGCCGCTCGACGGGTTTGATCGGCTGCTGCAATCTGTATCGGCCGCCAGCGGTATAGATGAATGCTGGCGCTTGATGTGCAGATTGCCATCACTGTGCGGTGGACTATAACGTCTTGGCGAGTGGCGGAATATAGGCGTCAGGTTTCGGACGACGGAAAAGCCTTACGCGGCCCGTAATCCGGGTCGAAGTCATTGATTTAAATAAATTTATATCAGGGGGTTGACGACCTCTCAATCCATCCATAGAATGCGCGCCACTTGCAGCGTAAAGCACACAGCGAAACGCGGCAGGGAGTGAATGTTGTAGTGTGTCCCCTTCGTCTAGTGGCCTAGGACACCGCCCTTTCACGGCGGTAACAGGGGTTCGAGTCCCCTAGGGGACGCCAATGCGGGAATAGCTCAGTTGGTAGAGCACGACCTTGCCAAGGTCGGGGTCGCGAGTTCGAGTCTCGTTTCCCGCTCCAATTTTAAACAGCAGTGCTTTCGGGCGGTGCTGAGTGAAACCAGAACCAAATCTTCGGATGCGGATCTGGACACCGAAACACACACCATGTGTTCCGGGTAGCGTGTCCCCTTCGTCTAGTGGCCTAGGACACCGCCCTTTCACGGCGGTAACAGGGGTTCGAGTCCCCTAGGGGACGCCATTTGCGGGAATAGCTCAGTTGGTAGAGCACGACCTTGCCAAGGTCGGGGTCGCGAGTTCGAGTCTCGTTTCCCGCTCCAATTTCACAAAAACGCCGATCAGTGATGATCGGCGTTTTTGTTTGTGCGCGTTTTGTGGTGGCAATAAAAAAGGACCTTTTCACAGGTCCTTTTTTATTTTGAGCCCGGTCATCGGTGACTGGGCTCAGGCAGGGCTTTACAGCTTCGGCAACTGCCCGACACGCCCCATCATTTCCGTGACGATCTGCAGATCCAGCAGGAACTGGTCGACGGTCTTGAATTCGCCATCGGTGTGGCCGGTGTATTTGGCTTCCGGTCGCGCCAGGCCGAATTGCACACCGTTCGGCAATTCGTGAACCGAAGTCGCGCCAGCGGAAGTACCGAATTCCGACTTCATGCCGAGGTTTTCGCTGGCTACGGCAAGCAGCGCCTTGACCCACTCACCCTCGGGGTTGCGATACATCGGTTCGGCCACTGAGTAGTCGAACGCCACGGCAACGTGAGTCTTCTTGCTCCAGGCGTCCAGTTTCTCAGCGATCTCAGCCTTGAGCTTTTCCGGGGATTTACCCTTCGGCACCCGCAGGTTCACCGCCAGTTTGAAGGCTTTGTCGTCCTCGCCGACGTAGGTCAGCGAGGTGGTCAGTGGTCCCATGAACGAATCGGAGAAGCCCACGCCAAGTTTTTTGCCCAGATAATCCAGGCCCCAGTTGTCATCGGCATAACGTGCGGCATCGGTGAACTGGCTGTGCTTGAGCGCGACTTTGCCGTCCAGGCTGTTGATGAAGCTCAGCATCCGCGCGACCGGGTTGACGCCGGACTCTGGTTCGGAGGAGTGCGCAGAAACCCCCGTCACGGTCAGTTTGACGTTTTTGCCATCAACCTTTGCCGCGACTTCGAAGTCGCCGCCGTTGGCTTTGGCGTAGGCGTCGCCGGCTTTTTGCAGACTGGCGGCGAGCTTGGCAGGCTTGTCGGTTACCAGCGTGGCCACCGACGCGGACGGAATCTGGTTGGTCGCCTTGCCGCCGGTCATCGAAATGATTTCCGCGCCGTTGCCTTCGCCTTTGCGTTTGGCAAAGTTGGCCATGACGATGCCGTAACCTTTTTCGGCGATCACTACCGGATAACCGCCGTCCAGCGCCATGTTGTAGTTCGGCGTCGGGTTGCGCTCGAAGTAATAGGGAATGGCGTCGCCGCTGGTTTCTTCGGTGGTGTCGACCAGCAGCTTGAAGTTACGCGCCAGTGGCAGTTTCTCGTCCTTGATCACTTTCATGGCGTACAGCGCCACGACGATCGCGTTCTTGTCATCCTCTGTGCCACGACCGTACATGCGATCGCCAATCAGCGTGACTTTGAACGGGTCGAGTTTGGTGCCATCTTTCAGCACCCAGTTTTCCGGCGTCACCGGCACCACATCGGCGTGGGCATGAATGCCAACGACTTCGTCGCCTTTGCCATCCAGAGAGATTTCGTAGATACGGTTATCGATGTTGCGGAATTTCAAACCAAAGGATTCGGCGAGTTTCTGGATCTCGCCGGCAATCTTGATGAATTCCGGGTTGTCGTGTTGCTCCACGCCGTCCTTGCGGAAGGTCGGGATCTCGACGAGTTGGCGCAGGGTTTCCAGCGCGGCCTTGCCATATTTCACGCGGGTATAAATGCCCAGCAGACGGTGAATTTCATTCTGCTGTTCGGCGTTCAGGGTCTTGTTGTCGAGGAAGGCGCTGATGGACGGGTTGAGATTATCCGTCTTGGCCAGGTCGCTTTTCGCCAGGCTGCCAAGGAAGCTGCGGAAATCCGTCAAGCTCTTGCCGTCAAAGGATTTCAGGATCGCTGCACTTTGCTCGGCAGTGATGTTGGCTTGTGCGGCGCTGGTAAACGCGGTGAGGCTGGCCATGACCAGAGTGGCAGCGGCCAGTTTTTTCAGGGAAAAGACCATGTAACAGGCATTCCTTTGCTAGAGATTGGGAAAATATGTCTGACGCTTGCGGCAGAAACATTTTGCAACCTACCACCATGAGCAGGTGAAGAGGGAGTCACAAACTTGATCTGTCGCACAGAAATGCAAAAGAGACGCACAAATGAAAAAGTCCCGGCGGGTGATGGCCGGGACTTTTTTGTGTGGGTTACATCGACAGCATCAGGCGGCCGGCAAATAGAATGAGGATGACGCCCATGCTGCGCTCGAACCAGTGTCCAAGGCGCATGAACAGCAGGCGCACTTTGTTGCTGGAGAAAAACAGCGCGACGATCACAAACCACAGCGCGTTGACGAAGCACATCCACAATCCGTAGAACGCCTGGATCTGCAGCGGTGTGCTGGCGCTGATGATCGTGGTGAAGATCGCCAGGAAGAACAGCGTGGCTTTGGGGTTGGTCGCGTTGGTCAGAAAACCGGTGCTGAATGCCTTGAACAGTGACTGTTCAACCAGCGGCTCATCGGCGGTTTTTTCACCTTCGACGCTGCTCTTCGGTTTGCTGCGGATCAGGCTGACGCCCAGATAGAGGATGTAAGCCCCACCGACCACTTTGGCCACAGTCAGCAGCCACGGCGTGGTGTGCATCAGGGCGCCGACGCCGAGCAGGGTATACAGCACATGCACGGAAATCCCCGCGCCGATGCCCAGCGCGGTGCAGATGCCGACGAGGCGACCGAAGCGCACGCTTTGGCGGATGGTCACGGCGAAGTCCGGACCGGGCGCAACCACGGCGAGAAAGTGGATGGTGGCCAATGCGAGAAACTCGCCCAGGTAATTGGAAAGCATGTCAGCTCCAGAAAGTCAGAGGGGAGGCATTGCCGCGATAGCCGACAAAGAACGACAGGCTCAAACGCGGATCCGCGACGCCCGGAGTTACCGAGTGCATGCGCCGCGAATTGAACATGATGAAATCGCCGGGCTGCGGTCGTACCTCGAGGGCGGGCGGCCCCAGCAGCGACGGCTCGATGCCATAACTGTCGCCACGCATTTCGTCGAATTGATCGGGGGTGATGTGGTCATTCCACATCTGCAAGGCGCCACCCTCGGCGGGCATGTTCAGGTAGACGTTGCAGGCAAATTGCGCCTCGAGACTGCGAGCCTGAAAACTGTCCGGGGCGTCCTTGGCGAAGATGTCGTGATGAGCAAGAAAGCACACGCCGGGTCTGACCACCCGCGACAAACCGACATACATCTTGCGCCCGTAGAGATTTTCCAGATGCGCGCCGGCAGGCCAGGACTCGTCGAGCATGCAGCGCAGGGTGTCGATCGGCGAAGAGTAGGGCGCGCAGCGCTGGCGCAGTTCGTCGATGTTGCGGGTTGCGCGTTCGAAGTAATCCTCGATCAGCAGCGGCTGGTTTTCCGCCTCGTAGAAGGCCATGCCGATGCGGCCGATGCTCGGTGCGTTGATGTAGCCCTCAAAGCCCGGGGCGAGGATCTTGTCGCCAATTTCGATCGCCAGCGGCTCGGGCAGAAAGCGTTTGACGCGGATGGCGAGGACTTCTTCGTTGGCCAGTTTTTTTATGCACGTCTCATCGAGACGCTCGACGTCTAGCATCATTTTTTTAGGTCCATCTATCGATAGTCAACGGAACCGGCGAATGCGGTTCCCCGGCGTCGGACGCTGCGCGATGGCAACGTCCGAAATGCTCAATCCACGCTGTAGTGGACGGACAGCGTGCCCTTCTTCTGTGAAAGGGACGCGATCGTGACTGTGCCTAGATCCTTCAGGCTGCGTACGTGGGTGCCACCGCAGCCATAGGCTGGCAGCTCACCGAAACTGATTTCCCGCGCGCCTTCGCGCAGCGAGGTCAGACGCGGCAGATCATGTTCGATCCACTGCTCGATACCGGTTTGCACGGTCGGCGCATCGACTTCTTCAGCGCTATCGCCCGGCTTGAATTGCACCCGACCTTCGTCCGGCCAGTGGTGCGCCTTGATCGGCATCCAGCCCATGGCCTGAATGAAATGACCGATCAGGTGCCCGGCCGAGTGCATGCGCGTATTGAAGCGGCGGCGCTCTTCATCGATACGGATGACGGTCATGCCCAGCGGCAGCGGGCGGTCGACGAAATGCACAATGCGCTCAGGTTCCTGCACCACGCGCGACACCCGGCTTTCACCGATCCAGCCGGTGTCGCAAGGCTGACCGCCGCCCTGCGGGTGAAACAGGGTAGCGCGCAGCACTACGGCGAATTCGTTCTCGTGGGGTGTGCAGTCGAGGACTTCGACATTCGCCTTGAGGTCGTCACTGTGAAAAAACAGGCGAAGCGTCATATTCCATGCCCTGATCGAAGTTCTGTTTTTATTATATGAATCGTGCAATAACGTGATAATCCGTTCGAACATCAAAGGACTTGTGCGTCGTGAGCATCAATCTTCCGCTGCCGCTGCTGGGTGAAATGGCGATTTTCGTCAAGGTTGTCGAGACCGGCAGCTTCTCTGAAGCGGCGCGGCAGATGGGTTCCTCTCCCTCGGCGGTCAGTCGCAGTATTTCCCGCTTGGAAAAGGCGTTGGCCACGCGCTTGCTGCAACGCACCACGCGCAAACTGCGCTTGAGCGATGGCGGTGAGGAGGTGTTCAAGCGTTGCCAGGAAATGGTCAGCGCGGCCAGGTCGGTGATGGAAATAAGCGGTCAGTTCACCCACGAAGCTGAAGGCTTGGTGCGGGTCAGCGTGCCGAAGGCGGTGGGGCGTTTTGTGATTCATCCGCACATGCCGGAGTTTCTGCGCCGCTATCCCAAGGTTGATGTGGAGTTGCTGCTGGAAGATCGTCAGGTCGATCTGATCGATGATCATGTCGATCTGGCAATTCGCATCACTGATCGTCCACCGGCCGGTCTGGTCGGGCGGCAGTTGCTGACCATCGATCATTTGCTTTGCGCCACGCCGCAATACCTGGCCGAACATGGCACGCCGACGCATCCTCATGATTTGCTCAATCACAGTTGTATTTATCTGGGCGAAACGCCGAGCGATGCGCGCTGGAAGTTCAAGAAGGGCAGTAAAGCTGTCACGGTCGGGGTGCGTGGGCGTTATGCCGCCAATCACACGGGCGTGCGGTTGGGGGCGGTGTTGCAGCACATCGGGATTGGCAGTCTGCCGTATTTCACGGCGCGTTACGCCTTGGAGCAGAAGTTGATTGTGCAGGTGTTGCCGGACTGGACGTTTCTTGCCTCTTATCACGGTGGGTTGTGGCTGCTGCATTCGCCGACGCGGTATCTGCCGCCGAAATTGCGGGTGTTCATTGATTATCTGGTGGAGTGTTTGCAGAAGGAGCCGACGTTGGGTAGGCCCGGGAAATCTGCCGGTGGGAGCAATGCGGCTGTGGCGTATGAGCTGCCGGAGAGTGAGGGGTTGCTTTGAGGTTTTTTTGGGGGGGGGGCTTGGCGGCCTTTGGGCCGACCATGCTCTGGTGGTTTGGGTGAATATCCGTTTCTGCGGTAACGGCTGCTTAGGGTTTCGCCCTTACGGCGACTTACTTTTTTACAAGCGCCTAAAAAAGTAAGCAAAAAACGCTAGCTCCTACGTTCGGCCCTCGCAGGCTCGGGTTCCTTCGCTGCGGGATCGATCCGGGCGCAGCGGCTACGGTTTGCTTCGCTGCACCTACACTCGCTGTGTACGACTGCGTCGTACGGTCGCTGCGCTCCCACGCCCGGATCAATCCCTCCGCTCAGCCTTCCGACGTCGCCTGTGAATCAAGATCAAAAGCGGTACTCGAGCTTGCGCTCATTGTTTTGAGTGGTGAGGGGCGGGTGGTGTCTGGCTGTTTTTGTGGTGAATTTTTCCCTCACCCCAGCCCTCTCCCCGAGGAGAGGGAGCTGATTTGTGTGCTTTTCAAATCCTGAGTTCAACTCGGACTTTCACATCGACGTAACTCGCCCAAACACCTCGGTCAGTCCCCTCTCCCTCTGGGAGAGGGCTAGGGTGAGGGGGCTTTTGATCTTGAAAAAAAGGCCCGCATGGAATCACCAGTGCGGGCCTTTTCATTACCGTTTGAAAAATCAGTGCTTGCTGTCCTGCGCCGACATGGCCAGCAGTTGTTTTTCCTGGTTCCAGTCAAACGGTTCGTCGTTCTGTTCGGCTTCGTAGCGGCGTTCTTCGAGGGCCTGGTAGAGGTCGATTTCTTCGTCGGAGAGGTAGTGCAGGCAGTCGCCGGCGAAGAACCACAGCAGGTCGCGTGGGATCAGGTGGGCGATTTGCGGGTAGCGGGTGATGACTTGGGTGAGGATGTCCTGGCCCAGGTATTGGCTTTCGATAGGGTCGATAGGCAGGGAGGCCAGCAGTTCGTCGAAGCGCTCGAGGAACAGGGCATGGCTTTCTTCGGGCACTTGTTCGGCCTCACCTACGGCGACCAGGATACTGCGCAGGTGGTCGAGCAACACGAGATGATCGGCAACGACGTTGGACACGAGATAAGTCCTCAAGAGCAAAACGGGCGCGGGAGTATAAAGCCCTCGCGCCGTTTTTTCACATAAACCGGGATCAGCGGACTTTGCCCTCTGCCTGGGTCAGTTCTTCTTTGGCGAAATCGTCGACGTCGATCACCTTGCGGCGGGCCGCTTCGGCGTCGCGCAGGCTTTGCGCTTCGACGGCTTGCAGCACGCCGGCTTCCAGCGCGGCATCGATGGCGTGTTCGCCGGCTGCCGGTTTGACCTGGCCGCTCTTCAGTGCGGTGTGCAGTTTCTTGTGGAGCGGTTGCGCGGCATTGAGCAGGTCGCTGGCGTGTTGCAGCGCGCCCACGGCATCGTCCGCCGATTGCGGGCGGTAGCAGCCGGCGAGCAGTTCTTCGAGAGCCGGATCGCCTTTGGCGCGACCGATGACCGCAGCGACTTCGGCACCAAGTTTGTCCGATGGGCCTTTGTGCCGGCGACCGAACGGGAAGACGATGACCCGCAGCAGGCAGCCGAAGACTTTGTTCGGAAAGTTGCTCAGCAGTTCATCCAGTGCGCGCTCCGACTGGCCGAGGCTTTCTTCCATGGCCCAGCGGAACAGCGGCTCCATGTACGCCGGCGAATCCAGGTCGTGATAACGCTTGAGCGCCGCAGAGGCCAGATACAGGTTGCTCAGCACGTCGCCGAGGCGCGCCGACAGGCGTTCGCGGCGTTTCAGTTCGCCGCCCAGGAGCATCATGCTGAAGTCGGCGAGCATGGCAAATGCGGCGGCCTGGCGGTTGAGCGCGCGGAAGTAGCCTTGGCTGATCCTGTCACCCGGCGCATGTTCGAAATGGCCAAGGCCGAGGTTTAGCACCAGTGTGCTGGCCGCATTGCTGACGGCGAAACCGATGTGCTTGAGCAGCAGGCCATCGAATTCCTTGAGTGCCTGGTCTTTATCCTGGCGACCGGCCAAGGCCATTTCCTTGAGTACGAACGGATGGCAACGGATCGCGCCCTGACCGAAGATCATCAGGTTGCGCGACAGGATGTTCGCGCCTTCGACGGTGATGAAGATCGGCGCGCCGTTCCAGCTGCGGCCGAGGTAGTTGTTCGGTCCCATGATGATGGCTTTGCCGCCGTGCACATCCATGGCGTGGCTGATGCATTCGCGGCCGCGTTCGGTGAGGTGGTATTTGAGGATCGCCGACAGCACCGATGGTTTTTCACCCAGGTCCACCGCGTTGGCGGTGAGCATGCGGGCGGCGTCCATCATCCACGCGTTACCGCCGATGCGCGCCATGGCTTCCTGGATGCCCTCGAAAGCGGACAGCGGTACATTGAATTGCTCGCGAATCTGCGCGTATTGGCCAGTGACCAGACTGGTGAACTTGGCCGCACCGGTACCGACGGCTGGCAGCGAGATCGAACGCCCGACGGACAGGCAGTTCATCAGCATCATCCAGCCCTTGCCGAGCATTTCCTGACCACCGATGAGGTAGTCCAGAGGAATGAACACGTCCTTGCCGGAGTTCGGGCCGTTCATGAACGCGGCGCCCAGCGGCAGGTGCCGACGACCGATTTCCACACCTGCGGTATCGGTCGGGATCAGCGCCAGGCTGATGCCGAGGTCTTCTTCTTCACCGAGCAGGTGATCCGGGTCATAAGCCTTGAATGCCAGGCCAAGCAGGGTTGCTACCGGGCCGAGGGTGATGTAGCGCTTTTCCCAGTTCAGGCGCAGGCCGATAACTTCCTGTCCTTCCCACTGGCCTTTGCAGATGATCCCGGTGTCGGGCATCGCGCCGGCATCGGAACCGGCCAGCGGACCGGTCAATGCGAAGCACGGAATATCGTCGCCACGGGCCAGGCGCGGCAGGTAGTGATTACGTTGTTCGTCGGTGCCGTAATGCAGCAATAGTTCGGCAGGGCCGAGGGAGTTGGGCACCATCACGGTGGAGGCGAGGTCGCCGCTGCGTGTCGCCAGTTTCATTGCCACTTGTGAGTGAGCGTAGGCCGAGAAGCCTTTGCCGCCGTATTCCTTGGGAATGATCAGGGCGAAAAAGCCATGTTCCTTGATGTGCGTCCAGGCCTCGGGCGGCAGGTCCATGGACTGGCCGATCTGCCAGTCGCTGACCATTGCGCAGAGTTCTTCGGTCGGGCCGTCGATGAAGGCTTGTTCTTCTTCGCTCAGTTGCACTTTTGGATAGGACAGCAGTTTGTCCCAGTCCGGACGGCCGCTGAACAGCTCGCCGTCCCACCATACGGTGCCAGCATCGATCGCGTCGCGTTCGGTCTGTGACATGGGCGGCAGGGTTTTCTGGAACCAGTTGAACAGCGGCGCGGTGAAGTGCTTGCGGCGCAGGTCAGGCAGCAACAATGGCGCGGCGACCACCGCCAACAGGACCCAGAAGACAAACAGCAGCCAGCCCGGCGCGTGACTGAAAATCCCCATGGCGACCAGATAGGCCGCAACGATGCCCAACGCGGGCAGCGGGGCGATGCGTCGATGGGCGAGATACGCCACGCCGACGATCAAAACCAGTATCCACAACAACAGCATATTCAGTCCTCCGTGAACCAAGGCAAATCGACCCTCCACAGCTTAGACGGCATCTGCAAATAAGGGTGGTCAGAGCATGGTGATTGAAATCGTGGGAAACCCCGGATGGTTTTCGTAGGTTCGGTGGGCAACACGTGTGGGAAATCGTTCGTTGCTGCGCAGCTTTGCTTTCAGGTTTGGCCGAAACGTCGTTATCTCTGTGCTCAGGCTGTCGCTAGACTCGTGGCTTACCCAGGAGATTGCCGTCATGCACGAGTATCTGAGCCCCGGCCGCTTCATCGATAGTGACCACCCGGCGGTGGTGGAGTTCGCCGAGCAGCATCGCGGCGCCAGTAACGATCCGCGTGAGCAGGCGATCAGTCTGTATTACGCCGTGCGCGAGGCGGTGCGCTACAACCCCTACACCTTCAGTCGTGATCCGCAAACTTTGTGTGGCAGTTACGCACTGGCGGCGGGGGAGAGTTATTGCGTGCCGAAAGCTACGCTGCTCGCCGGTTGTGCCCGGCATTGCGGGATCCCGGCGCGCATCGGTCTGGCCGATGTGCGCAATCATTTGTCGACGCCGCGTCTGCTCGAGTTGCTGAAAAGCGACGTGTTCGCCATGCATGGCTACACCGAGCTGTTTCTCGACGGCCGCTGGGTCAAGGCGACGCCGGCGTTCAACCAGCAACTGTGCGAGCTGTTCAACGTCGCAGCGCTGGAATTCGACGGGGTCAACGACAGCGTTTTCCACCCGTTCAACCGTGATGGCGCGCAGTTGATGGAGTATCTGCTCGATCACGGCCAGTTCACCGATGTGCCGGAAACGTTCTTCTTCGAGCACCTGCAAAAGTGCTATCCGCATCTGTTCAGTGAGCAACTGCCGGTGCTGTTGGGCGACATGCAGACTGATTTGAGTCGCACCTGATCCGGCGTATGCTGGCCGTCCACTCACTTGCAAAGAGGCGGTCATGCTGAAGATCTGGGGACGGAAAAATTCATCGAACGTCAGAAAGCCCTTGTGGGCTGCCGAAGAGTTGGGCCTGGCTTACGAGGCCATCGATGCCGGCGGCGCGTTCGGTGTGGTCGATACGCCCGAGTACCGCGCGATGAACCCCAATGGCCGGGTGCCGGTGATCGAGGATGACGGTTTCGTGCTGTGGGAATCCAACGCCATCGTTCGCTATCTGCTGGCCAAACACGCCCCGGACAGCGCCTGGTATCCGGCGGATGCGCGAGCCCGCGCCACGGCGGACAAATGGATGGACTGGACCACTTCCAGTTTCGCCGGGCCGTTTCGCACGGTGTTCTGGGGTGTGCTGCGCACGCCTGCCGAGAAGCAGGACTGGAAGGCGATCAACGCCGCGATCAAGGAATGCGATGAACTGCTGAACATGGCCGACCACGCCTTGATCAGCCAGCCTTATCTCTCCGGCAATGACATCGGCATGGGCGACATCCCGTTGGGCAGTTTCATCTATGCCTGGTTCGAAATGCCCATCGAGCGCGCCCCGCAACCGCATCTGCAAGCCTGGTATGAACGTTTGAAGCAGCGCGTGGCCTATCAGAAAGCGGTCATGACCGCGTTGACTTGATAATTACTATCGACACACTTGACTGTACTTGTGCGGCGGCGGCAAGCACCATTGCGAACTTGCGCCGCGGTTGTTTCCCTCGCCGCCCGCCCTTATTTACTTCTTTCCTTCCTTCTTGGTGCGTAAATCCGATATGAGTTCCGCTCTGTCCATCCGGCAGCTAACCAAAACCTACGGCAACGGGTTCCAGGCCTTGAGTGGTATCGATCTGGACGTCGCCGAAGGTGACTTTTTCGCCTTGCTCGGCCCCAACGGCGCCGGCAAATCCACAACCATCGGCATCCTCTCGACCCTGGTCAACAAGACCAGCGGCACCGTGAATATTTTCGGCAATGACCTGGACAAGAACCCGGCGGCGCTCAAGCGCTCGATCGGCGTGGTGCCGCAGGAATTCAACTTCAACCAGTTCGAAAAGACCTTCGACATCGTCGTAACCCAGGCCGGCTACTATGGCATTCCGGCGAAAGTCGCCAAGGAACGCGCCGAGCAGTACCTGACCCAGCTCGGCCTGTGGGACAAGCGCGATGTGCCGTCGCGTTCACTGTCCGGCGGCATGAAACGTCGTTTGATGATCGCTCGTGCACTGGTGCACGAACCGCGTCTGCTTATTCTTGATGAACCGACTGCGGGCGTCGACATCGAGCTGCGCCGTTCGATGTGGACCTTCCTCACCGAGCTGAATCAGAAGGGCATCACCATCATTCTGACCACGCATTATCTGGAAGAGGCCGAGCAGCTGTGCCGCAACATCGGCATCATTGACCACGGCACCATTGTCGAAAACACCAGCATGAAACAGTTGCTGGGCCAGTTGCACGTGGAAACCTTTTTGCTCGACCTGAAACACGACTTGCACGCGGCGCCGCAATTGCTCGGCTACCCGGCCCGATTGCTCGACGGCCACACCCTGGAAGTGCAGGTCGATAAATCCATGGGCATCACGGCGTTGTTCACCCAGTTGGCGCAGCAGAACATCGAAGTGCTGAGCCTGCGTAACAAAACCAATCGCCTCGAGGAGTTGTTCGTGTCCCTGGTGGAGAAAAATCTGTCGAAGGTGGCGGTATGAGTTCCGAGTTCGGTCCCAACCTCGTCGCCCTGCAAACCATCGTCTACCGCGAGGTCAAACGCTTCATGCGGATCTGGCCGCAGACGTTGCTGCCGCCGGCGATCACCATGGTTCTGTACTTCGTGATTTTCGGCAACCTGATCGGCCGACAGATCGGCGACATGGGTGGCTTCACCTACATGGAGTACATCGTGCCGGGTCTGATCATGATGTCAGTGATCACCAACTCCTACGGCAACGTGGTCTCAAGTTTCTTCGGCAGCAAGTTCCAGCGCTCGATCGAAGAGCTGATGGTCTCGCCGGTGTCACCGCACACGATCCTGATCGGCTTCACCATTGGTGGGGTATTGCGCGGTCTGGCGGTGGGTCTGATCGTGACGATCCTGTCGCTGTTCTTCACCCATCTGCAGGTGCATCACCTCGGCGTGACCATCCTGGTGGTGGTACTGACCGCGACGATCTTTTCGCTGCTGGGCTTTATCAACGCGGTGTTTGCGCGCAACTTCGATGATATTTCGATCATCCCGACCTTTGTGCTGACCCCGCTGACTTACCTTGGCGGCGTGTTCTACTCGATCACTTTGCTGCCACCGTTCTGGCAGACCGTGTCGCTGGCCAACCCGGTGCTGCACATGGTCAACGCCTTCCGCTACGGCATCCTTGGCGTCTCGGATATCCGCATCGGCATCGCCATTACCTTCATGCTGGTGGCGACCGTGGTGCTGTATCTCGGCTGTGCGCGGTTGCTCGTAAGTGGACGCGGGATGCGCACCTGATCCCGACCGTGTCACCTTCTTCGCGAGCAGGCTCGCTCCCACATTGGAATGATGTTCTCTGTGGGAGCGAGCCTGCTCGCGAATGGGCCAGCCCAGACACAACAAAAAACGGCCTCCCATCGCGGAGGCCGTTTTGCATTCATTTCTGCCGACTTTGCTTGCGCCGCCGCCATTGCCGCGCCACCCACCAGCGCCAGTACAGCATCACCAGAAAGTACGCGAGAACGCCCAGCACCAGGCCGACAACCACCGAGCCCAATAAAAACGGCTGCCACAATGTCGACAGCTCACCGCTGATCCATTCCCAGGTCAACTCGTCCGGCAGATGCCGCGCCGGCACATCCATCAGGAACGCCCCGGCCTGGTAGGTGCAGAAAAACACCGCCGGCATGGTGATCGGATTGGTCAGCCAGACCAGGCTCACCGCGATTGGCATATTGCCGCGCACCATCACCGCCAATGCCGCCGCCACCAGCATCTGTGCCGGGATCGGCAGGAATGCCGCAAACAGGCCGACCGCCATCGCCCGGGCGACCGAGTGGCGGTTGAGATGCCAGAGGTTAGGGTCATGCAGCAACGTGCCGAGAAAGCGTAAGGATTTGTGTTCCCTGATGCTCGTCGGGTCGGGCATGTAACGTTTGAATAAGCGCCGGGGCATAGGGCTTCTCGGTCGGTTAAGGCGGCAAGTATGTCTGGATTCTACGAACCGCCCATTCAGACTTTGTGACAATTGTTGACGACGGTGGTGCCGCAGACCGGCTATGCCTAGTGGGGGGACTCTCAAGGACGGGCATATGCGCACAGGGATGATGGCGCTGGCAGTCGGTCTGCTGGCCCCGGTTTTTTTGCCGGCCTTGCCGCCGGTCGGTTGGTTGCTGGTGCTGCCAATGGTGGCGCTGATGTTGCTGCCGTTTCGCAGCTTTCCACTGGCATTTTTGCTGTTTGGCTTTACCTGGGCCTGCGTTGGCGCGCAGTGGGCGCTAAATGACCGCTTGCCACCGAGCCTGGACGGCGAAACCCGTTGGCTTGAAGGGCGCGTGGTCGGCTTACCGCAGCACAGCGATGGCGTGGTGCGTTTCGAGCTGGCTGATGCGCGCTCACGCCACGAAAAACTGCCATCGCTGCTGCGCCTGGCCTGGTACGCCGGGCCGCCGGTCAACAGCGGCGAACGCTGGCGCCTGGCGGTGAAGTTGAAGCGCCCGGGTGGCCTGCTCAACCCGCACGCCTTCGACTACGAGGCCTGGCTGCTCGCGCAACGGATCGGCGCAACCGGCACGATCAAGGATGGCCAGCGCCTGGCTGAGGCCCGGCATGCATGGCGCGACGGCGTTCGCCAACGCCTGCTGGCGGTGGATGCGCAAGGACGCGAGGGCGCGCTGGCAGCGCTGGTGCTCGGTGATGGCTCTGGGCTCAGTCGCGAGGATTGGCAGGTACTGCAAGACACCGGCACCGTGCATCTGCTGGTGATCTCCGGCCAGCACATCGGTTTGCTCGCCGCAGTGATGTATCTGCTGGTTGCCGGGCTGGCGCGTTTCGGAATCTGGCCGTTGCGCTGGCCCTGGTTGCCGTGGGCGTGTGGCCTGGCATTCGCGGCGGCGCTGGGTTACGGCTTGCTCGCCGGGTTCGATGTGCCGGTGCAGCGCGTCTGCGTGATGGTGGCGCTGGTATTGTTGTGGCGCCTGCGTTTTCGCCATCTCGGCGCGTGGTGGCCGTTATTGCTGGCGTTCAATGGCGTGCTGTTGTTCGATCCGCTGGCCAGTTTGCGTCCAGGTTTCTGGCTGTCCTTCGCGGCCGTTGCAGTACTGATTTTCACCTTCGGCGGGCGGCTTGGGGCCTGGCGGTGGTGGCAGACCTGGACCCGCGCGCAGTGGCTGATCGCGATCGGCTTGTGTCCGGTGTTGCTGGCGCTGAGCTTGCCCATCAGCGTCAGCGGGCCTGTAGCCAATCTGCTGGCCGTTCCGTGGGTCAGCCTCGTGGTGCTGCCGCCGGCATTGCTCGGCACGCTATTGCTGCCCGTGCCTTATGTTGGCGAAGGACTGTTGTGGCTGGCCGGTGGTTTGATCGACTGGCTGTTTATCGGGCTGGCGCTGATTGCCGGGCAATGGCCGGCGTGGATACCAGCCGCCATTCCACTCTGGGCGTTGATCCTGGGCAGCCTTGGCGCGATTTTATTGCTGTTTCCCCGTGGCGTGCCGATGCGTCCATTGGGCTGGCCGCTGATGTTGCTTTTGATATGGCCGCCTCAAGAGCGAATAGAAGAAAGGCGAGCCGATGTCTGGCAAATCGACGTCGGCCAAGGCTTGGCGATTCTTGTGCGCACGCGACATCATGCACTGCTCTATGACGCCGGCCCGCGCTTCGGCGATTTCGATATCGGCGAACGAGTGGTGTTGCCAGCGTTACGCAAACTCAACGTGCAACAGCTCGACCTGATGCTGCTCAGCCACGCTGACGCCGATCACGCTGGCGGCGCCCGGGCGGTCATGCGTGGATTGAACGTGCACCGCGTGGTCAGCGGCGATCCGCCAAACCTGCCGCCGGAGCTGAACGCCGAAGCCTGCGCAAGTGGCGAACAATGGCAGTGGGACGGCGTGCGGTTCCAGCTCTGGCAATGGTCGGCGGCAGATGACAGCAACCAGCGTTCCTGTGTGTTGCAGATCGAAGCCAACGGCGAACGCCTGCTGCTCACTGGCGATATCGACACTCATGCCGAGCGCGTCCTGCTCGACAGCGCCTTGGCCGTGCCGACGCAGTGGCTGCAATCGCCCCATCACGGCAGTCGCAGTTCATCGTCGATGGCCCTGCTCAAAACCTTGCAGCCCGAAGCGGTGCTGATCTCCCGTGGCCACGGCAACTCCTTCGGTCATCCGCATCCCACCGTGCTGGCGCGCTACCGCAAGCAAGGTCTGCCCATCTACGACAGCGCCGAACAAGGTGCCATTCATTTGCAACTGGGCAGCTTCAAGCCGCCGTGGACGATGCGGCAACAGCGGCGTTTCTGGCGCGATCCGCCGGTCCCGGGCCGTTGATCGGTGCCAGCATGGGTGCCACCTCACGGTCGTCGGGGCGGCGGGTCTTAATCGCGGATCGGTATGGTAAAGTGGCGCACTTTTTCGAGGGGACTGTCACTGTGTGGGAATTGGTCAAATCCGGCGGCTGGATGATGTTGCCGATCATTCTGAGTTCCATCGCGGCCATGGCGATCGTCGCCGAGCGCCTGTGGACACTGCGCGCCAGTCGCGTCACCCCCGAGCATCTGCTGGGTCAGGTCTGGGTCTGGATCAAGGACAAGCAGCTCAACAAGGAAAAACTCAAGGAATTGCGCGCCAACTCGCCGCTGGGGGAAATCCTCGCCGCAGGCCTGGCCAACTCCAAGCATGGTCGCGAGATCATGAAAGAGTGCATCGAAGAGGCCGCCGCGCGGGTCATTCATGAACTCGAACGCTACATCAACGCCCTCGGCACCATCGCCGCCATGGCGCCGCTGCTCGGCCTGCTCGGCACCGTGCTGGGCATGATCGACATTTTCAGTGCCTTCACCGGCTCTGGCATGACCACCAATGCCTCGGTACTGGCCGGCGGTATTTCCAAAGCGCTGATCACGACCGCAGCGGGCCTGATGGTCGGTATTCCGGCGGTGTTCTTCCACCGCTTCCTGCAACGTCGTATCGACGAGCTGGTGGTCGGCATGGAGCAGGAAGCGATCAAACTGGTGGAAGTGGTGCAGGGCGACCGTGATGTCGATCTGGCCGAGGGCAAAGCGTGAAATTCCGTCGCAAGCCCCGGGAAACCGTGGACATCAACCTCGCGTCGTTGATCGACGTGGTGTTTATCCTGCTGCTGTTTTTCGTGGTCACTACCACTTTCACTCGGGAAACCCAGCTGCGCGTGGATCTGCCGGAAGCGGTCAGCGGTTCGCCCGCCGAAGATCAGCAGGTCAAACAGCTGGACGTCGCGATCAGTGCCGAAGGCGTGTTCTCGGTGAACAACAAGATTCTGCCGAAGAATGATCTGCCGACGCTGATGGAAGCCATGCAGAAAGAATCCAACGGCGACACCAACATGCCGCTGTCGATCAGTGCCGATGGCAAGGCCCAGCATCAATCGGTGATCACCGCCATGGACGCGGCCGGCAAGCTCGGTTTCAGCCATCTGCGCATGACCACGGTCGAGGCGGCGCCGAAATCCTGATGAGCCTGTCCGATCGCCTGCTCGCCGCGTGGTATCAGGGGCATCCGGCCCTGACGCTGCTGCGGCCACTGGAAATGCTGTATCGCCGCGTGGTGATCAACAAGCGTCAGCGCTTTCTCGACGGTGAAGGTGAGATCTACCAATCGCCCGTGCCGCTGATCGTGGTCGGCAATATCACCGTCGGTGGCACCGGCAAGACGCCGATGATTCTCTGGCTGATTGAGCATTGCCGACGCCGTGGACTGCGCGTTGGCGTGGTCAGTCGCGGTTATGGCGCCAAACCGCCGCACCTGCCGTGGCGGGTCGAGGCCGAGCACAGCGCCGAGGTTGCCGGTGACGAGCCGCTGCTGATCGTCCAGCGCACCGGCGTGCCGCTGATGATCGATCCTGATCGCAGCGCCGCCGTCAAAGCTTTGATTGCCAGTGAGCCGCTGGACCTGATTCTGTCTGACGACGGCATGCAGCATTATCGCCTCGCGCGGGATCTGGAACTGGTGCTGATCGATGCCGCGCGCGGACTGGGCAATCAGCGCTGTCTGCCGGCCGGGCCGTTGCGTGAGCCGGTCGAGCGCCTGCAAAGTGTCGATGGCGTACTGTTCAACGGTGCCCTTGATGATCGCAACGATGGTTTCGCCTTCCGCCTGCAACCTACCGCGCTGGTCAATCTGCGCAGCGGCAAGCGTCAGTCGCTCGAGCATTTCCCGCCCGGGCAAGCGCTGCATGCGGTGGCCGGGATCGGCAATCCGCAACGTTTCTTCAATACCCTCGAAGCGCTAGACTGGCGGCCGATCGCCCATGCGTTCGCCGACCACGCCGAGTACAGCGTGCAGGCGTTGAATTTCACCCCGTCATTGCCGTTGGTGATGACCGAAAAGGACGCGGTGAAGTGCCGTGCCTTTGCTGCTGCCGACTGGTGGTATCTGGCGGTCGATGCCGTGCCGTCGCCAGCCTTCGTGGCCTGGTTCGACACTCAGCTGATGCGCCTGTTGCCGGATCGTCTGCTGCCTTAACTCTTTTATTTCTGGGAATGTTCATGGACACCAAACTGCTCGACATCCTCGCTTGCCCCGTGTGCAAAGGTCCGCTCAAGCTCAGTGCCGACAAGACCGAGCTGATCAGCAAGGGCGCTGGTCTGGCGTACCCGATCCGCGACGGCATCCCGGTGATGCTGGAAAGCGAAGCGCGCACCCTGACCACCGACGAGCGCCTGGATAAATGACCACAGCCTTCACCGTTGTCATCCCATCGCGGTTCGCCTCGACCCGTCTGCCGGGCAAGCCGTTGCTGGATATTGCCGGCAAGCCGATGATCCAGCATGTCTGGGAACAGGCGAGCAAAAGCAGCGCGACCCGCGTCGTGGTTGCCACCGATGACGCGCGCATCGTCGAGGCGTGCAAAAGCTTTGGCGCCGAAGTGGTGCTGACCCGTGAAGATCACAATTCCGGCACCGATCGTCTGGCCGAGGTCGCAGCGAAACTCGGTCTTGCGCCTGATGCGATCGTGGTCAACGTCCAGGGCGATGAGCCGTTGATTCCGCCAAGCGTGATCGACCAGGTCGCCGCCAACCTTGCTGCCCATACCGAAGCGCGCATGGCCACGCTGGCCGAGCCGATCGAAGACGTGGAAACCCTGTTCAACCCGAACGTTGTGAAGGTTTCCAGCGATATCAACGGTCTGGCCCTGACGTTCAGTCGTGCAACCTTGCCATGGGCACGCGATGCATTTGCCAAGAGCCGCGAGCAGCTGCCGGAAGGCGTGCCCTATCGTCGCCACATCGGTATTTATGCCTATCGCGCCGGGTTCCTCCACGACTTCGTGAGCTGGGGGCCGTGCTGGCTGGAAAATACCGAATCCCTTGAGCAACTGCGTGCCTTGTGGCACGGCGTACGCATTCATGTCGCCGACGCGCTGATCGCGCCGCCGACCGGTGTCGACACCGTCGAAGACCTTGAGCGGGTTCGTCGCCTGCTGGGGGCCTGATGCGCGTTCTGTTTGTGTGTTTGGGCAACATCTGCCGTTCGCCCACCGCCGAAGGCGTGTTGCGCCACAAGTTGCGTGAAGCCGGGCTGGCGGATGTGGTCGAAGTGGCCTCCGCCGGCACCGGTGACTGGCACGTCGGCAACCCGCCGGACAAGCGCAGCCAGGCGGCGGCGAAACTGCGCGGTTATGACCTGTCGACGCAACGCGCGCAGCAGGTCAGCCGGGCCGATTTCGCCAGCTACGACCTGATTCTCGCCATGGACAACAGCAATCTGCGCAACCTCAAGGCTTTGCAGCCATCCACCGGCAGGGCCGAGCTGGATCTGTTCCTGCGTCGTTATGCCGGGCTGGTCGATGAAGTGCCGGATCCGTATTACGACGGTGATCAGGGTTTCGAGCAGGTGCTGGATCTGATCGAAGCGGCCTGCGACCAGTTGCTGATCGAAGTGAAGGGCCGTTTATGAGTTTGCAGGTGCAACCGCAAGTATCGTTGCAGGCCTTCAATACGTTCGGCGTCGATGTGCGCGCGCAGCTGTTTGCCGAAGCCCACAGTGATGACGATGTCCGCGAAGCGCTGGCCTATGCCGAGTCCCATGACGTGCCGTTACTGGTGATCGGCGGCGGGAGCAACTTGCTGCTGACGGCGGATATTCCGGCGTTGGTATTGCGCATGGCCACGCGCGGCATCCGCCTGCTCAGCGATGATGGCAGTCGCGTGGTGGTCGAGGCGGAAGCGGGCGAACCGTGGCATCCGTTCGTGCAGCACACGCTGGCCCAGGGTTTTGCCGGGCTGGAAAACCTCAGCCTGATCCCTGGCACCGTCGGCGCCGCGCCGATGCAGAATATCGGTGCCTATGGCGTCGAGATCAAAGACGTGTTTGCCGGCCTGACTGCGCTGGACCGCGAGAGTGGCGAGCTGCGGGATTTCAGCCTGGAGCAGTGCAATTTCGGCTACCGCGACAGTGTTTTCAAGCAGCAGCCGGGACGTTGGCTGATCCTGCGGGTGCGCTTCAAGCTTGATCGCACAGCGCACCTGCATCTGGAATACGGCCCGGTCCGTCAGCGCCTGAGCGAGCAGGGCATCGAGCAGCCGACGCCCAGCGATGTCAGCCGCGCCATCTGCAGCATCCGCAGTGAAAAACTGCCGGACCCGGCGGTGCTCGGCAATGCCGGCAGCTTCTTCAAGAATCCGCTGGTGCCTGCCGCTGTGGTCACGCAGATCCAAGCGCAGCACCCGGATCTGGTGGCTTACCCGCAAGCCGATGGGCAGATGAAACTGGCCGCTGGCTGGCTGATCGAACGCGCCGGCTGGAAGGGTTTTCGCGATGGCGACGCCGGCGTGCACAAGTTGCAGGCGCTGGTGCTGGTCAACTACGGCACGGCCACCGGCCTGCAACTGCTCGACCTGGCGCAACGTATCCAGAAAGACATCGCCGAGCGCTTCCATGTCGAACTGGAAATGGAGCCCAATCGGTATTGAGGCTACGCTTGCCTGACGCCATCCAAAGCCCTGCACTGATGAAAAAAGTGCAGGGCTTTTTTGTTAATGCTGGGTTAACTTAGCGACCTAACGATATCTACCATTTGCTCCACCCAAAGGCCCGGTGCAGACGTTCCCGTCGGCGCAAGAGAGCCTGATTAGCCTGAGTCGATCTGCGCGAGCCCACCGCTGATTTTCCGGCGGCAGATTGCTCGACCCCATAACCACTAAAAAATATGCGGGCGTGCCCATGATTACCCTGAAACTCAACGGTCAAGACCACTCCCTCGATGTCACCGAAGACATGCCGCTGTTGTGGGCGATTCGTGACGTCGCCGGATACAACGGCACCAAATTCGGTTGCGGCATGGGCCTGTGCGGCGCTTGCACCATCCATATCGACGGCTTGCCGGCACGCAGTTGCATCACGCCGATCGGCTCGGTGATCGGCCAGAACGTCACCACCATCGACAATCTCCACGCCGACCCGGTAGGCAAGGTCGTGCAGCAGGCCTGGCTCGACAGCGCCGTGGCTCAATGTGGTTATTGCCAGGGCGGGCAGATCATGTCGGCCACCGCTCTGCTGAAAACCAATCCGAACCCGAGCGACGAGCAGATCGAAGAAGCCATGGTGGGCAACATCTGCCGCTGCGGCACCTACAACCGGATCAAAACCGCGATCCGCCAGGCCTCCACTCAACTGAAGGAGGTGAAGGCATGAGCCGCGTCCCGAATGATTTCGCCCTGAGCAACCTCAGCCGCCGTGGCTTTCTCAAAGGCGTCGGCGCTACCAGCGCGCTGGTCCTCGCCGCGAGCTGGGGCTGGCAGGATGCGCTGGCCGATGACGCGCCGAAGAAGTTTGGCGCCGATGGCATGCCCAATGGCTGGATCGACGATCCCAAGGTTTACGTGAGCATTGCTGCCGATGGCAGCGTCACCGTGGTGTGCAACCGTTCGGAAATGGGCCAGGGCGTGCGCACCAGCCTGAGTATGGTGGTTGCCGATGAGCTTGAGGCCGATTGGGCGCAGGTCAAAGTGCAGCAGGCGCCGGGCGACGAAGTGCGCTTCGGCAACCAGGACACCGATGGTTCGCGCAGCATGCGTCACTGGTACGAGCCGATGCGTCGTTGCGGCGCCGCCGCGCGGACCATGCTTGAACAGGCCGCTGCTGCGCAGTGGAAAGTGCCGGTTGGCGAATGCCATGCGCAGCTGCACAAAGTCATTCACAAACCGTCCGGCCGTGAATTGGGTTACGGCGAACTCGCCGCTGCGGCCAGTGCGCTGGCAGTACCGGCGCGTGACAGCCTGCGTCTCAAGCAGCCGTCGGAATTTCGCTACATCGGCAAGGAAGGCACCAAGGCCATCGACGGTGCCGATATCGTCAATGGCCGCGCAGTGTACGGCGCCGATGTGCATTTCGATGGCATGCTCTACGCCACCATCGCTCGCCCGGCGGTTTATGGAGGCAAGGTCAAAAGCCTCGATGACAGCGCCGCACTGAAAGTCCCTGGCGTGCTAAAAGTCATGCAGATCGAAGGACGGCCATTGCCGTCGGAGTTCCAGCCACTAGGCGGCGTCGCGGTTGTGGCCAGCAATACCTGGGCGGCGATCAAGGGCCGCGAGGCGCTGAAGATCGAGTGGGATGACGGCCCGAATGCCAGTTATGACTCGATTGCCTATCGCAAAGAGCTTGAAGCCGCGTCGCTGAAGGCCGGCAAAGTGGTGCGCAACACCGGTGATATCGACAAGGCCTTGAGCGGCGCTGCCAGCACTCTCGAAGCGTCGTATTACCTGCCGCACCTGGCGCAGGCGCCGATGGAACCGATGGTTGCTATCGCCCGTTACAAGGACGGCGTCTGCGAGGCTTGGGCGCCGAGTCAGGCACCGCAGGTCACCCGTGAGCGCATCGCCGAGCGTCTTGGCGTGCCGTTCGAAAAGGTCACCGTCAACGTGACATTGCTGGGCGGTGGTTTCGGTCGCAAGTCGAAACCGGACTTCGTCGTCGAAGCGGCGATTCTCGCCAAGGAATTTCCGGGCAAGGCTGTACGGGTGCAGTGGACGCGCGAAGACGACATCCACAACTCGTATTTCCACACCGTGTCGGCGGAATATCTGAAGGCGGGCATCGACAAGAACGGCATGCCGTCCGGCTGGCTGCATCGTACCGTGGCGCCGAGCATCACCGCGTTGTTTGCGCCGGACATGAACCATGAGGCGGCGTTCGAGCTGGGCATGGGCTTTACCAACATGGCCTACGCGATTCCCAACGTGCGCCTGGAAAACCCCGAAGCCAAGGTACACACGCGGGTCGGCTGGTATCGCTCGGTGTCGAACATTCCCCACGGCTTCGCGATTCAGAGTTTCGTCGATGAACTGGCGCACAAGGCCGGGGAGGATCCGCTCAAGTACCAGATCAAATTGCTCGGCCCGGACCGGCAGATCGATCCACGCACCTTGAGCGAAGAGTGGAACTACGGCGAATCGCCCGAGCGTTATCCGATCGACACCGGGCGCATGCGCACCGTGCTGGAAACTGCCGCCAAGGCCGCCGGTTGGGGGCGCAAACTGCCCAAGGGCCGCGGCCTCGGTCTGGCGGTGCATTACAGCTTCGTCACCTATGTCGCGGCGGTGATTGAAGTCGAGGTCAAGGATGACGGTTCACTGATCGTGCACAAGGCCGACATCGCCGTGGACTGCGGGCCGCAGATCAACCCTGAGCGCATCCGTTCGCAGTTCGAAGGTGCGTGCGTCATGGGCCTGGGCAACGCTGTGCTCGGTGAGATCAGCTTCAAGGACGGCAAAGTCCAGCAGGACAACTTCCATATGTACGAGGTCGCGCGCATGTCGCTGGCGCCCAAGGAAGTCGCGGTGCATCTGGTCACGCCGCCGGGTGACGTGCCGCTGGGTGGTGTTGGTGAGCCGGGTGTGCCGCCGATTGCTCCGGCGCTGTGCAATGCGATCTTCGCCGCCACCGGCAAGCGCATCCGCAATCTGCCGGTGCGGTATCAGTTGCAAGGCTGGCAGAAGGCGGAGGCGTAAATGGACAGCGTCGATCTCAACGTCCTGCGCAGCGTCCTCGAGTGGCGCCGCGCCGGGCAGCGGGTGGTGCTGTTCAGCGTGGTGCAGACCTGGGGCACCGCGCCGCGCTCGCCCGGCGCCATGCTCGCCTTGCGCGAGGACGGCGTGGTGATCGGCTCGGTGTCAGGCGGCTGTGTCGAGGATGACTTGATCGCGCGGCTGCACGATGGCCGCATCGCCACCGACGGCCCGCCGGTGCAGATGATCACTTATGGCGTGACCCGCGAGGAGGCCGCGCGTTTCGGCCTGCCTTGCGGCGGCACCCTGCGCCTGACCGAAGAGCGCGTCGGCGACCCGGCGTGGGTGGCCGAGCTCCTGCAGCGTTGCGAAAACCATGAAATCGTTGCCCGTGAACTGAACATCGAAACCGGCGAGGTGCGGCTGGCTCCGGCGAGCAAGTCCGATTCGCTGGTGTTCGACGGCAAGGTTCTGCGGGCGATTTACGGTCCGCGCTGGCGCTTGTTGCTGATCGGTGCCGGGCAGTTGTCGCGCTACGTCGCCGACATGGCGCGGCTGCTGGATTTCGAAGTGCTGATCTGCGATCCGCGCACCGAGTTCGTTTACGGCTGGGAAGAGCAGCATGGCCGTTTCGTCCCCGGCATGCCGGATGAAGCTGTGCTGAACATCCAGACCGACGAGCGCACGGCGATTGTCGCCTTGACTCACGATCCACGCCTGGATGACATGGCTTTGCTCACCGCGCTCGACTCGCCGGCGTTTTACGTCGGCGCGCTCGGTTCGCGGGTCAACAGCCAGAAGCGCCGGGAAAATCTGGCTCAGCTAGGCTTGTCGCAAGCATCGATTGATCGCTTGCACGGGCCGATCGGCCTGCACATCGGCAGTCATTCGCCGGCAGAGATTGCCTTGTCGTTACTGGCGGAAATTGTCGCGATCAAGAACGGTGTGGAGTTGAAGCAGAAAAAACCGCTGGAGGGTGCATGAGCCATTCCATCGCAGTGATCGTGCTGGCAGCAGGCGAGGGCAAACGCTTTCGCCAGATCGCCGGCCCCGACAAAGATAAATTGCTCGCTGACTGCACCGGGCGTGACGGCGCGGTGCGTTCGGTCATCGAGCAGGTGCTGGTGAACCTGCCGGCCAGTCTCGACAAGCGCGTACTTGTCACCACCGAAGCGCGACCCCAGGCGATGCGCATGGCCCAGGCATATGGCTGCGACGTGGTGTCAATCGAGTCGACCGGCATGGGCGACAGCATCGCCGCAGGTGTTGCTGCTTGTCCTGACGCGAATGGCTGGCTGATTGTTCTCGGCGATATGCCGTTTATCTTGCCTTCGAGTATCGAGAGAGTGGTCGCGGCGATGGCTGATGACGCTGTGAGTGTGCCGGTGCGGGGTGGCGAGTTTGGCCATCCGGTGGGGTTTGGTCGTTCGTTTGGCGCGCAATTGCAGGCGCTGACCGGCGATCGTGGCGCAAGGCCGTTGTTTGCGCAGGGTAGGGTGGTGGAAGTGGCGGTGGATGATCGGGGGGTGTTGTGGGATATCGATGTGCCTGAATCTTTGGTATTTCCTCGGCCCTGAGCCGTGTTGAAATTCCTTGTGGGAGCGAGCCTGCTCGCTCCCACAAAGGTTGTGGATGATGCTGGTATCTCAGGCAATAAAAAGCCCCGCCAGGCTTTCACCGGGCGGGGCTTTTTATTGGCTTCAGGAATTACACGAGTGGTTTAGGCTCGTGCTCTTTTTCCTGGGCTTCTTCGCGCTGTTCAACCGCGTCCTGAACGGAGCGTGGTGCTTCAGCGATCACCGCTTCAACCGATGCTTCTTCCGCGACCGGGGCAGGGGCTGCCTCGATCACTTCAGCCGCAGCGGCTGGTTCGGCAGCCACTGGCGCTGCAGCGGCAGCCAGTTCGGCTTCCTTCTGCAGGCGCTCGGCTTCACGCTTGCGACGACGCACTTCACGCGGGTCGTTTGGCGCACGGCCGTTTGGCGTCAGGGCGCTGACCGGAGCCGGAGCTTCAACCGCCGGGGCTGGCGCTTCGACTGCGGCTGGTGCTTCTTCAGCCTGAGCTTTTGCAACTGGTGCTTCGACAGCTGGTGCTTCAACCACTGGCTCTGGAGCCGGTTCGGCCGCTACAACTACTGGCTCGGAAACCATGGCCTGCGGTACTTCGGCTTCAGCGACTGGCGCTGGAGCTTCGGTGACGGCTGGCTCGGCAACCCAGTTGAACGCAGTCTGCTCTTCGCGAACTTCACGCACGGTTCTGGTCACGTTTTCGCTGACGGTTTCTACAGCTGGCTCAGTGATGGCCGCTGGTGCTTCGACGACAGCTTCCGGTTCGGCAGCCGCTTCAACCTGAGGCTGAGCTTCGCGGACCGGAGCGACTTCGATTTCCGGTGCAGCAGTCACTTCCACTGGAGTGGTGGCTTCGACAACCGGCGCTTCGACTGGAGCAGTTTCCAGTGTGGCGGCAGTGGCGCGTTCAGCCTGCTCGTGAGCTTCGGCTTCTGCCGGAGCGCTGATGGTGCTGCTGGCTACGGCGGCGGTGACGGCCAGGCCAGCGGCCAGATCGGCAGTGCTTGGCTCGCCAGCGTTTTCAGCGGACTCGGATTCTTCCGAACCTTCGATCACATTGCCGTTGGCATCACGTTGACGCTCGCGACGGTTGCTGCGACGACGCTGGCCACGGGAGCGACGACGTGGACGATCGCCTTCGGCGTTGTCCTGACCGTCTTCCGGCAGTTGCTCTTCGTTGTTGCTGTTCACTTCTTCTTCAGCAACGGCAGCAGCGGCCTGCTCGGCACGCGGTTGACGCTCTTCACGCGGCGGACGCGGGGCGCGTTCTTCGCGTGGCTGACGGGCCGGACGCTCTTCAGCGGTCACGGCAGCAACAGCAGCGGCTGCGGCTGGCACGGCGTCCAGTGGCTCGCGCAGTTCACGTACGCGTTCTTCACGCTCGCCACGCGGCTTGCGATCTTCACGCGGTGCACGCGGTGCACGTTCTTCACGCGGGGCACGTGGTGCGCGCTCTTCGCGGGCTACCGGCGCTTCGCTGCGGGTTTCACGCGGCTCGCGGGCTTCACGTGGCTGGCGCTCTTCGCGCGGCTCGCGTGGTGCGCGCTCTTCACGTGGAGCACGTTCTTCGCGCGGCTTGCGTTCTTCATCGCGGCGACCGTTGCGGTTGCGGCTCTGCTGACGACCGTTGCGGCGCTCTTCGTTGCGGGCAGGACGCTCGGTGGCAGCCGGTTTCGCAACAGCGACCGGTGCGGCTGGCTCTTCCTTGGTGGCGAACAGGCTGACCAGCGACTTCACCAGGCCCTTGAACAGGCTTGGCTCAGGTGCGGCAACCGGTGCCGGAGCAGGTGCGGCAGGTGCAACTTCAGTTGGCACCGGTGCGTTGGCACGGGCCGGCGCAGTTTTCACTGCAGCTTCCTGGCGAACCAGAGTGCGGGTCGCAGCGGCTGGCTGGACTTCTTCGACTTCGGCAGCGGCGGCAGCGATTTCGTAGCTGGACTGGTTGGTCGCGGCTTCCGGGCTGTCGTCACGCAGGCGCTGAACTTCGAAGTGCGGCGTCTCGAGGTGATCGTTCGGCAGAATGACGATACGGGCACGGGTGCGCAGTTCGATCTTGGTGATCGAGTTGCGTTTTTCGTTGAGCAGGAACGCAGCGACCGGGATCGGCACTTGCGCGCGAACTTCGGCGGTGCGGTCTTTCAGGGCTTCTTCTTCGATCAGGCGCAGGATGGCCAGCGACAGCGATTCAACGTCACGGATGATGCCGGTGCCGTTGCAACGCGGGCAGACGATGCCGCTGCTTTCGCCCAGCGATGGACGCAGGCGCTGACGGGACATTTCCAGCAGGCCGAAACGCGAGATGCGACCGATCTGCACGCGGGCGCGGTCAGCTTCCAGGCATTCGCGGACTTTCTCTTCCACGGCGCGCTGGTTCTTGGCCGGGGTCATATCGATGAAGTCGATGACGATCAGGCCGCCGATGTCGCGCAGGCGCAACTGACGGGCGATTTCTTCGGCGGCTTCAAGGTTGGTCTGCAGGGCGGTTTCTTCGATGTCGCTGCCTTTGGTGGCGCGCGCCGAGTTGATGTCGATGGACACCAGGGCTTCGGTCGGATCGATCACAATGGAGCCGCCGGAAGGCAGTTCGACGACGCGCTGGAATGCGGTCTCGATCTGGCTTTCGATCTGGAAACGGTTGAACAGCGGCACGCTGTCTTCGTACAGCTTGATCTTGCTGGCGTACTGCGGCATCACCTGGCGGATGAAGGTCAGGGCTTCGTCCTGGGCTTCAACGCTGTCGATCAGCACTTCGCCGATGTCCTGGCGCAGGTAATCGCGGATAGCGCGGATGATCACGTTGCTTTCCTGGTAGATCAGGAATGGCGCGGAGCGATCCAGCGAGGCTTCTTTGATGGCGGTCCACAGTTGCAGCAGGTAGTCGAGGTCCCACTGCATTTCTTCGCTGCTGCGGCCCAGGCCGGCAGTGCGCACGATCAGACCCATGTCGGCCGGAGCAACCAGACCGTTCAGCGCTTCACGCAGTTCGTTGCGTTCTTCGCCTTCGATGCGACGGGAGATGCCGCCGGCACGCGGGTTGTTCGGCATCAGTACGAGGTAACGACCGGCCAGGCTGATGAAGGTGGTCAGGGCGGCGCCCTTGTTCCCACGTTCTTCTTTCTCGACCTGAACGATGACTTCCTGGCCTTCGCTCAGGACGTCCTTGATGTTGACGCGGCCTTCGGGGGCTTTCTTGAAGTATTCGCGGGAGATTTCTTTGAGGGGCAGGAAGCCGTGGCGCTCGGAGCCGAAATCGACAAAGGCAGCCTCAAGGCTTGGTTCGATGCGAGTGATACGGCCTTTATAGATGTTGGCCTTCTTCTGCTCGCGTGCACCGGATTCGATGTCCAGGTCGTAGAGGCGTTGGCCATCTACCAGTGCAACACGCAACTCTTCGGGTTGAGTTGCGTTAATCAGCATTCTTTTCATGTAGTACCGTCGGTTTCCGGGCTGCCGGAAACGGCGTTCGGCACACACGACTTCTCACGGTCGGTGTCAGGTGCGTCGGGAGTGGTTGGCCATTCCCGTGTCCAGCGATGTGCGGCCAATTGGGCCGATACCGCGACGTACGCGTCCTGCTTGCTGTGGCTACTTAAGCACTCAGTCAGGAGGAGGAATCAACCAGCGGCTGTGGACGAGATGAAGCGTCTTGATCAAAGCTTGTTGCTACACAGTCCGGCGGTTGTGCATCTCCACCCTACACGTATCCCTGATAATTCGGGTGCTGCCGCGCGCAGAATCCGCAGCGGGTTGGCATTTACCGTGAGCTCCGAAAGGGGAGGTCACGCATCATGGCTAATTCAGGCGATGTTTCCGAAGCAATCGCTCGGGGTCATTCGCAGTCGACTGCACTTTGTGAACTGGCCTCGAATGTCGCCTGCCTGGCGAGTCAGAACTCTGCCCGGCGGTGTAATTCAGGCCTCATGTCACCTGCGCTCGTTACAACCGCAAACTCCACCGTTACGTAGCGAAAGCCCCGTAGGACGGCCTCGCGCCCTGGTGAATTGCGTTGGTCAGGGCCGGTCTTTGACCGTGGTTCCGCTGTCCAGGCCGCTTTTGGCGGCGTTCGCGACTATAGCAGCAATGATTAAGTGCTTCAATTCCATAAAAATTGTTATCATCCGCGGCATGACAACTACTGCCCCTTCGACTCCAGGCGTTCAACTGCTTGAAGTCTCGCCGGAGTATGCCGGCCAACGAATCGACAACTTTCTCCTCGCCCGGCTCAAAGGCGTGCCCAAGACCTTGATTTACCGCATTTTGCGCAAAGGCGAAGTGCGCGTGAACAAAGGTCGGATCAAGCCCGAATACAAGCTGCAGGCCGGCGACATCGTGCGCGTGCCGCCGGTTCGCGTGCCTGAGCGCGACGAACCGGTGCCGCTGGCCCAGGGGCTGTTGCAGCGCCTGGAAGCCTCGATTGTCTTCGAAGACAAGGCCCTGATCGTCATCAACAAGCCCGCCGGCATTGCGGTTCATGGCGGCAGCGGGCTGAATTTCGGCGTGATCGAAGCCTTTCGTCAGTTGCGTCCCGACGCCAAGGAACTGGAGCTGGTTCACCGTCTCGACCGTGACACCTCCGGCCTGCTGATGATCGCCAAAAAACGCAGCATGTTGCGCCACCTGCACGAGCAGTTGCGCGGCGATGGCGTAGACAAGCGCTACATGGCGCTGGTCCGTGGCAACTGGGCAACCTCGATCAAGCAGGTTCGCGCACCGTTGCTCAAGAGCAATCTGCGTTCCGGCGAGCGCATGGTCGAAGTCAATGACGAGGGCAAAGAAGCCCTGACGCTGTTCAAGGTGCTGCGCCGCTTCGGTGATTTTGCCACCATGGTCGAAGCTAAACCGGTTACCGGTCGTACCCACCAGATTCGCGTGCACACCTTGCATGCTGGCCATTGCATTGCCGGTGACAGTAAGTATGGCGACGAGGATTTCACCAAGGAAATCCGCGATCTGGGCGGTAAGCGTCTGTTCCTGCACGCTTACATGCTGACGGTGCCGCTGCCCGACGGCGGCAAGCTGAATCTGCAAGCGCCCGTCGATGAAATGTGGGCCAAGACCGTGGAGCGATTGAGTGCGCCCATCTGATTACAAGCTGCTGATTTTCGACTGGGACGGCACCCTCGCCGATTCCATCCATCGGATCGTCGAGGCCATGCACTCCGCGTCCGGGCGTTCCGGTTTCGAGCTGCGCGATGACTTCGCTGTCAAAGGCATCATCGGTCTCGGCTTGCCGGAGGCGATTCGCACGCTGTACCCGGAAATCAGTGACGCAGAAATGCTCGCGTTTCGTGAGTATTACGCCGATCACTACATCGCTGCCGAAGCCGTGCCGTCGCCGCTGTTCGAAGGCGTGGTCGAGTCGATGGAGTCGTTTCGCGAGCAGGGTTATCACCTGGCGGTAGCGACGGGCAAGAACCGTCGCGGACTGGATCGGGTGCTCAAGGCCAATGGCTGGGAAGATTATTTCGATATCACCCGCGCCGCCGATGAAACTGCCAGCAAGCCGCACCCTCTGATGCTTGAGCAGATTGTCAGCCACTGCGGCGTACGTCCGGAGCAGGCGTTGATGGTCGGTGATTCGTCGTTCGATCTGCTGATGGCACGCAACGCGGGGATGGATTCGGTGGCGGTCAGTTACGGCGCGCAATCGATCGAGTCCCTGCAACAGTTCGAGCCGCGCCTGTCGATCGACCGTTTTTCTGAATTGCACGCTTGGCTGGGTCAGCAGGCTTAATACGTTTTTGCTGGGGTAGATGGCATGACCGACGAATGGAAAGCACCGGCCAAGGCAAGTGCCGACGACGGTGACGCGAAAAGCTGGAAGCTGTTGGAAAAGACTTTGCTGGCCGGCGTGCAGGAACAACGCCGTTCGCGGCGCTGGGGGATTTTCTTCAAGCTGCTGACGTTTGTTTATCTGTTTGTTGCGCTGCTGCTGTTCACGCCGCTGATGGACATGGAAAAAACCGCCACCCGCGGCCCGAACTACACGGCGTTGATCGAGATCGACGGTGTAATCGCCGACAAGGAGCCGGCCAGCGCCGACAATATCGTTGGCAGCCTGCGTGCGGCGTTCGAAGACAAAAAGGTCAAGGGCGTGGTCCTGCGCATCAATAGCCCGGGCGGCAGTCCGGTGCAGTCTGGCTATGTCTATGACGAGATCAAGCGTCTGCGTGGGTTGCATCCGGAGATCAAGCTCTACGCAGTGATTTCGGATCTTGGTGCTTCGGGCGCCTATTACATCGCCAGCGCGGCGGATCAGATCTATGCCGACAAGGCCAGTCTGGTCGGCTCGATCGGTGTGACGGCGGCGGGTTACGGTTTCGTCGGCACCATGGAAAAACTCGGGGTTGAGCGCCGCACCTATACCTCGGGCGAGCACAAGGCATTCCTGGATCCGTTCCAGCCGCAAAAGCCTGAAGAAACCGCATTCTGGCAAAGCGTGCTGGACACCACGCACAAGCAGTTCATCAACAGCGTCAAGCAGGGCCGTGGCGATCGTCTGAAGGACAAAGAGCATCCGGAGCTGTTTTCCGGGCTGGTCTGGTCGGGTGAGCAGGCGCTGCCGCTAGGCCTGATCGATGGCTTGGGCAATGCCAGTTCGGTGGCGCGTGATGTGATTGGCGAGAAGGAGCTGGTGGACTTCACCGTGCAGGAATCGCCGTTCGATCGCTTCTCGAAAAAGCTCGGCGCCAGCGTGGCCGAGCAGTTGGCGATGTGGATGGGTTTCCACGGGCCTTCGTTGCGGTAATTGTTTCAAGGTCAGAAGATCGCAGGTCAACGGCAGCTCTTGCACAATCGGTGTCGGAGCTGCCGAAGGCTGCGATCTTTTGCTTTTAAGGGATTTGCACACCCTCGACCAACAACATATCGATCAGGCGAATCAGCGGCAGGCCGATCAGGCTGGTGGCATCCGGGCCTTCGGTCGATTGAAACAGGCTTACGCCGAGTCCCTCGGCCTTGAAGCTGCCGGCGCAGTCGTACGGCTGCTCGATGCGCAGATAGCGCTCGATGCGTGCCTGATCCAGCTGGCGCATGTGCACGGTAAACGGCACGCAGTCGACCTGGCATTGCCCGGTCTGGCTGTTGAGCAGCGCCAGGCCGGTCAGGAAGGTCACGCTCGCGCCGCTCGCCGCCATCAATTGCTCGCGAGCCTTCTCGAAGGTGTGCGGCTTGCCGATGATCTGTTCGCCGAGGACGGCAACCTGATCCGAGCCAATGATCAGATGAGCAGGGTGGCTGTCCGCCAGGGCGGGGCTTTTTCCTCAGCGAGGCGTTTGACCAGATCGATCGCGGATTCGCCCGGGCGGTGGCTTTCGTCGATGTCCGGCGAGCTGCAGACGAACGGCAGGTGCAGGCGGGCGAGCAATTCACGGCGATAAGTCGAGCTTGAAGCGAGTAATAAAGGCAGCATGGACGTCTCCTGAGGCAGGTGCGGATTCTAGCGGAGGCGCGCAAGTGACGGACAGGGCACAATTTCCTTTGACATGGGTGGGTGCATCCCTATAATGCTGCGCCTATGTTGAATGACCCGATTCCACCTCACGTTGACCCGCGCAAATTGGCTGACCGTGGCACCACCCTTCAAGGTGAACTGCTGCTGGCCGATTTGAAGAGACTCTGCGACCCGCTTTCCGACGATGTCGGTACGGTGCAGGCCAAATTCGTTTTTGAACGAGATGAACGTAAGTCTGTGGTCATCCACAGCTTTATCGACACCGAAGTCAAAATGGTTTGCCAGCGTTGTCTTGAGCTGGTCACCCTGCCGATCCACAGCGAATGCAGTTACGCGGTGGTGAAGGAGGGTGCGAATACCCAGTCGTTGCCGAAAGGTTATGACGTGCTGGAACTGGGCGAAGATCCATTGGATCTGCAGTCACTGATCGAGGAGGAGCTTCTGCTCGCCTTGCCCATTGTGCCTGCTCATCATCCGGAAGAATGCCAGCAGCCGGCGGGAGCAGATGAGCCCGAACCGAGCGAGGACGAGGTAACGCGGTCCAACCCGTTCAGTGTATTGGCGCAGTTAAAGCGTGACCCAAACGTTTAGGAGTTAATCAATTATGGCTGTTCAGCAGAACAAAAAATCCCGCTCTGCCCGTGACATGCGCCGTTCGCACGACGCTCTCGAGGCTAGCACCCTGTCTGTAGAAAAAACCACTGGTGAAGTTCACCTGCGTCACCACGTATCGCCAGAAGGCGTTTACCGTGGCCGTAAAGTGATCGACAAGGGCGCTGACGAGTAATCACTTGTCTGCTCAAGTCATCGCGATTGACGCAATGGGCGGGGACTTCGGTCCCCGCAGCATTGTTCAGGCCAGTCTCGCTTGCCTGTCTGCTACACCCTCGCTGCACCTGACCCTCGTCGGTCAACCCTCCCTTCTTGAAGAACTGATCCACGGCCAGTCGGCTGCCGATCGCGCGCGCCTGACGATTGTCGCGGCGAGCGAAGTCATCACCATGGACGAAAAACCCGCCCAAGCCCTGCGTGGCAAGCCGGATTCGTCGATGCGTGTAGCCCTTGAACTGCTGCGCGATGGCAAGGTGCAGGCCTGTGTCAGCGCCGGCAATACCGGTGCGTTGATGGCCTTGTCACGATTCGTGCTGAAGACATTGCCCGGCATTGATCGTCCGGCCATGGTCGCGGCGATTCCGACGCAGACCGGTTATTGCCAGCTGCTCGATCTGGGTGCCAACGTCGATTGCAGTGCCGAGCACCTGTTGCAGTTTGCGGTGATGGGCTCGGTCGCTGCACAGACCCTGGGTATCGCCCGTCCGCGTGTGGCACTGCTGAATATCGGCACCGAAGACATCAAGGGTAATCAGCAGGTCAAACTGGCCGCCACGCTGTTGCAGGCTGCGCGCGGGATCAACTACATCGGTTTTATCGAAGGCGACGGCTTGTATCGCGGTGAGGCCGATGTGGTGGTGTGTGACGGCTTCGTCGGCAACATCCTGCTCAAGTCCAGCGAAGGTCTGGCGACGATGATTGCTGCGCGGATCGAGGCTTTGTTCAAGAAAAACTTCGCTTCGCGCGCTGTCGGCGCTCTCGCGCTGCCGTTGATGAAGCGTCTGCAGGCCGACCTGGCCCCGGCGCGGCATAATGGCGCAAGCTTTCTCGGCTTGCAGGGCATCGTCGTGAAAAGCCACGGATCGGCCGGGGTACAGGGCTTTCAGAGTGCCATTCAACGGGCGCTGATCGAGATTCAAGAGAACCTCCCCGAGCGTCTCCACGGTCGTCTGGAGGAGCTGTTGTCTTAGGCGTTTTCGTCGGACAATGCTTAAATGTGACCGCCCGGTTCAAAGGGCCATCCAAACTGTCAGTTTCTGGCGTCCCCAACAGGGCGTTATTTTCCGACGACAAGATCATTAGGGGCTTGTTACATGTCTGCTTCCCTCGCATTCGTCTTTCCAGGACAGGGTTCGCAGTCCCTCGGCATGCTGGCCGAGCTGGGCGCGCAACATCCGCTGATCCTCGAAACCTTTCAAGAAGCCTCTGCTGCGCTGGGCTACGACCTGTGGGCACTGACCCAACAGGGTCCGGAAGAGCTGCTCAATCAAACCGACAAAACCCAACCAGTCATTCTGACCGCTTCGATCGCCCTGTGGCGTCTGTGGCTGGCCGAAGGCGGCGCGCGTCCGGCGTTTGTCGCCGGCCACAGCCTGGGTGAATACAGCGCGCTGGTTGCCGCCGGCAGCCTGACCCTGGCTGACGCGGTCAAGCTCGTCGAGCGCCGTGGCCAGTTGATGCAGGAAGCGGTGCCGGCCGGGCAAGGCGGCATGGCCGCGATCCTCGGCCTGGAAGATGCCGACGTGCTGGCTGCCTGCGCCGAAGCGGCGCAAGGCGAAGTCGTCAGCGCAGTGAATTTCAACTCGCCGGGCCAAGTGGTGATCGCCGGTGCCAAGGCGGCCGTCGAGCGCGCCATCGAGGGTTGCAAGGCCCGTGGTGCCAAGCGCGCCATGCCATTGCCGGTGAGCGTGCCGTCGCACTGCGAGCTGATGCGTCCGGCTGCCGAGCGTTTCGCCGAATCCATCGCCGCCATCGACTGGCAGGCGCCGCAGATCCCGGTGGTGCAGAACGTCAGCGCACAAGTGCCAGCCGATCTGGAAACCCTCAAGCGCGATCTGCTCGAACAGCTCTACAAGCCAGTGCGCTGGGTTGAATCGGTGCAGACTTTGGCCGCCAAGGGCGCGACCAATCTGGTTGAATGCGGCCCGGGCAAAGTCCTCGCTGGCCTGAACAAACGTTGCGCCGAAGGCGTTTCGACTTCCAATCTCAATATCCCAGACGCCTTCGCTGCCGCTCGCGCAGCGCAGGCCTGAATCAGGAGAAACTTGCATGAGTCTGCAAGGTAAAGTTGCACTGGTTACCGGTGCAAGCCGCGGCATCGGCCAGGCCATCGCGCTGGAACTGGGTCGTCAGGGCGCCATCGTTGTCGGCACCGCGACCTCCGCGTCGGGCGCCGAGCGCATTGCCGCGACCCTGAAGGAAAACGGTATTCAGGGCGCCGGTTTCGAACTCAATGTCACCAGCGACGAATCGGTCAGCGCCGTGCTGGCAGGCATTCAGGAGCAGTTCGGTGCGCCGGTGGCGATTCTGGTCAATAATGCCGGTATCACCCGCGATAACCTGATGATGCGCATGAAAGACGACGAGTGGTACGACGTGATCGATACCAACTTGAACAGTCTGTATCGCCTGTCCAAGGGCGTTTTGCGTGGCATGACCAAGGCGCGCTGGGGTCGAATTATCAGTATTGGCTCGGTAGTGGGTGCCATGGGCAACGCCGGCCAAGTAAACTATGCAGCCGCCAAGGCCGGTCTGGAAGGTTTCAGCCGGGCGATGGCGCGTGAAGTCGGTTCGCGTTCGATTACGGTCAACTCGGTAACCCCAGGGTTCATCGACACCGATATGACCCGCGAGCTGCCTGAAGCACAGCGTGAAGCCTTGCAGACGCAGATTCCGCTGGGTCGTCTGGGGCAAGCTCAAGAGATCGCGTCCGTGGTCGCTTTTCTTGCATCCGACGGTGCGGCATACGTTACCGGGGCTACAATCCCGGTGAACGGTGGGATGTACATGTAAGTAAAATGTGACGGATTGCTTCAAAAAAATGTCATACGAGCTGTCTAAAATCCGTTATAAAGCTGCAATCTATTTATAGGCAGAGGGCCGCAGGGTTTGAGGAGTGAAGCTTTCAGTTGAAAAACTGAAAAGGCTTTCTATACACTTACCCACTGGCCAGCTGCCTGAATTTGTCCATTAGGAGTGAAAACAAGGTATGAGCACCATCGAAGAGCGCGTCAAGAAAATCGTTGCCGAGCAACTGGGTGTTAAAGAAGAAGAAGTGGTCAACACCGCTTCCTTCGTAGAAGACCTGGGTGCCGACTCCCTTGACACCGTTGAGCTGGTGATGGCTCTGGAAGAGGAATTCGAGACCGAAATCCCTGACGAAGAAGCTGAAAAGATCACTACTGTACAAGCTGCAATCGACTACGTTACCAGCCACCAGGCGTAATAGTTTGTAATCGTTGCTTGCTGTCATGGAAAAACCGCACTGCCATCATGGCGTGCGGTTTTTTCTTTAGGCCTGATGCAAAGTCGTCATTTGAAAAAGGAGAGTGCTGTGTCGCGTAGACGCGTCGTAGTCACCGGTATGGGTATGTTGTCGCCACTGGGCACGGATGTGCCGAGCAGTTGGCAGGGCATTCTGGCTGGCCGCAGTGGCATTGGTCTGATCGAACACACCGACCTTTCTGCCTATTCGACCCGCTTCGGCGGTTCGGTCAAGGGCTTCAATGTCGAGGAATACCTGTCGGTCAAGGAAGCGCGCAAGCTCGACCTGTTCATTCAGTATGGCCTCGCCGCAGGCTTTCAAGCCGTGCGCAACGCCGGTCTGGAAGTCACCGATGCCAACCGTGAACGCATTGGCGTGGCCATGGGTTCGGGTATCGGCGGTCTGACCAACATCGAAGAAACCAGCCGCACCCTGCACGAGACCGGTCCGCGACGGATCTCGCCGTTCTTTGTGCCTGGCTCGATCATCAATATGATTTCCGGCTTCCTGTCGATCCATCTCGGCGCACAGGGACCCAACTACGCCATCGCCACCGCGTGCACCACCGGTACGCACTGCATCGGCATGGCCGCGCGCAACATCATGTACGACGAAGCCGACGTGATGATTGCCGGCGGCGCGGAAATGGCTGCCTGCGGTCTGGGCATGGGCGGCTTCGGCGCGTCCCGTGCGCTGTCGACCCGCAACGACGAGCCGACCCGTGCCAGCCGTCCATGGGACAAGGGCCGTGACGGCTTTGTCCTGTCCGACGGCGCCGGTGCGCTGGTCCTTGAAGAGCTGGAGCACGCCAAGGCCCGTGGCGCGACGATCTACGCCGAGCTGATCGGTTTCGGCACCAGTGGCGATGCGTTCCACATGACCTCGCCACCCGCCGATGGCGCCGGTGCCGCGCGCTGCATCACCAATGCCCTGCGTGACGCGAAGATCAATGTCGATCAAGTGCAGTACATCAACGCCCACGGCACCTCGACCCCCGCCGGCGACCTTGCCGAAGCCAATGCGATCAAGTCGGTGTTCGGCGATCACGCCTACAAGCTGGCCGTCAGCTCGACCAAGTCGATGACCGGCCACCTGTTGGGTGCGGCGGGCGCGGTCGAAGCGATTTTCAGCGTGCTGGCGATCAACAGCCAGGTGGCACCGCCGACCATCAACCTTGATGAACCGGACGAAGGCTGCGATCTCGATTTCGTTGCGCACACCGCGCGTAACATGGACATCGATGTCGTGCTGTCCAACTCCTTCGGTTTTGGCGGCACCAACGGCACTCTGGCGTTTCGCCGGTTCGCCGGCTGATGGACAGCTGGGTCGACGGTCAACCGGCTGACGTGCTGTCGCTGAAAGATCGCGGCCTGGCTTACGGCGATGGTCTGTTCGAGACCATTGCCGTGCGCAGTGGTCAGCCCGTCCTGCTGGATCGGCACCTGACGCGCCTGGCTGATGGCTGCGCGCGTCTGGCCATTGCGACCGATCTCGAGCTGGTTCGCCATGAGCTGCTCGGCTATGCCGCTGCGATGGGCGAGGGCGTGCTCAAGCTTATCCTCACTCGGGGTGACGGCTTGCGTGGTTATGCGCCCGATCCTGCGGCGCAGGGCCGACGCATCCTGCAAGGCAATCCGCCGGCAGCGTATCCCGCTGCCCATGCCGAGCACGGCATCCGCCTGTTTCCCTGCAACACGCGTTTATCTACGCAGCCGTTGTTGGCCGGGCTCAAACATCTGAATCGACTGGAACAGGTGCTCGCCCGCGCCGAATGGCAGGACAGCGAGCATGCCGAAGGCTTGATGCTCGATCAGGCCGGGCGCGTCGTCGAAGGTGTGTACAGCAATATTTTCCTGGTGCGCGACGGTGGCTTGATCACGCCCGACTTGAAGCGCTGCGGCGTCGCTGGGGTGATGCGCGCGGAAATATTGTTTCAGGCCGAGTCGCTGGCCATCCCCACGCAAATCGCCGATATCAGCCTCGAACAGCTGCAATGGGCTGATGAAGTGTTTGTCTGCAACAGCGTTTATGGCGTCTGGCCGGTACGCGCCTGTGCTGCACTGAGCTGGCCGGTTGGCCCGCTCACCCGTAAACTGCAAACCATTGCCCGCGCGCTACTGGATGCTTGATTCGTGAGACGTAAACTTTTGCTGCTGCTGGAAACCGGACTGGTTCTGGCAGGGCTGCTGTTGGGCGCCAGCGCCTGGAAAATTCATTCGGCGCTGGAACAGCCTCTGAACATCCCGCAGGAACAACTGCTGGATGTGCCGAAAGGCTCTACACCGACCCGTACCTTCCTTGAACTCGAAACCGATGGCGTCATCAAGGACGCGTTCTGGCTGCGCGTCTACTGGCGCTTCAATCTCGCCGGCACACCGATTCACAGCGGCGAATACCGCATGCAGCCGGGCATGACCGTCAACGGTCTGATCGACTCGTGGAAGCGTGGCGACGTGGTTCAGTACAGCCTGACCCTGGTCGAAGGCTGGACTTTTCATCAAGTGCGCGCCGCCCTGGCCAAGGACGACAAGCTCGAGCAGACCCTCAATGGCCTGAGCGACAGCGACGTGATGGCGAAGATCGGCCACAAAGGCTTGTTCCCGGAAGGTCGGTTTTTCCCGGATACCTATCGCTTCGTGCGTGGCATGTCCGATGCCGAGCTGCTGAAAAAGGCCTTTGATCGTCTCGATGAAGTGCTCGCCAAAGAATGGGCGCAGCGTTCTGCCGATGTGCCTTACAGCGAACCTTATCAAGCTCTGATCATGGCCTCGCTGGTCGAGAAAGAGACCGGCGTTCCGCAGGAGCGCGGGCAGATTGCCGGAGTGTTCGTACGGCGCATGGCGCTGGGCATGCAGTTGCAGACCGATCCGACAGTGATATATGGCCTCGGCGATCGCTACACCGGCAAGCTGACCCGCGCGCATCTGAAAGAACCGACACCCTATAACACCTACGTGATTCCCGGTTTGCCGCCGACGCCGATTGCGATGGTCGGGCGCGAGGCGATTCATGCTGCGCTCAACCCGGTTGAGGGCAGCAGCCTGTATTTCGTCGCCCGTGGCGATGGCAGCCATGTGTTCTCCGATGATCTGGATGCGCACAACAACGCGGTGCGCGAATACCAGCTCAAGCGCCGTGCCGATTACCGTTCCAGCCCGGCACCAGTAACCGCGCCGGCCACCGATGAGGCCATTCCGGCGGCCTCGCCGAACACCGCGCCCGAGGCGCTGCCGCAAGTGCCGCCGCAAGAACCTGCGCCAGCCCCGGAACCGGACGCCGCTGCACCGCAGAACGCGCAATGACTTTGATGAAGGACTGCCTGTGACTGGCTTGTTTATTACCCTGGAAGGCCCGGAAGGCGCGGGCAAGAGCACCAATCGCGAATACCTCGCCGAGCGCCTGCGCGCCGCCGGTATCGAAGTGCTGCTCACCCGTGAGCCTGGCGGTACACCGCTGGCCGAACGGATTCGTGATGTCCTGCTGACCCCGGCCGACGAAGTGATGCACCCGGACGCCGAGCTGTTGCTGGTGTTCGCCGCGCGGGCCCAGCATCTGGCAGAGGTGATTCGCCCGGCGCTGGCGCGTGGCGCCGTGGTGCTGTGCGATCGTTTCACCGATTCAACATACGCCTATCAGGGCGGCGGTCGTGGTTTGTCGCTGGAACGCATCGCCACCCTGGAGACTTTCGTGCAGGGCGACTTGCGGCCCGATCTGACCTTGATTTTCGACCTGCCCGTTGAAATCGGCCTGGCCCGCGCCAGTGCCCGTGGTCGGCTGGACCGGTTCGAACTCGAAGGCCGGGCGTTTTTCGAGAACGTGCGCAATGCGTTCCTGAAACGCGCCGAAGCCGACCCGTCGCGCTACGTGCGCATCGATGCCGGTCAGCCATTGGCCAAGGTGCAGCAATCGCTGGACACCTTGCTACCGAATTTGCTGGAGCTGGCCCGTGGCTGAGGCCTATCCATGGCAGGACAGCCTCTGGCAGCAACTGGCCGGCCGCAGTCAGCATGCTCACGCGTACCTGCTGCACGGTCCGGCCGGTATCGGCAAGCGTGCGCTGGCCGAGCGCTTGATGGCCAGCCTGCTGTGTCAGCGCCCTACGCCTGAGGCGTGCGGCGAGTGCAAATCCTGTCTGCTGCTCAAGGCCGGCAGTCATCCGGACAATTACATCCTGGAGCCGGAAGAGGCGGACAAGGCGATCAAGGTCGATCAGGTTCGTGATCTGGTCAGTTTCGTCGTGCAGACCGCGCAGCTCGGGGGGCGCAAAGTGGTGTTGATCGAGCCGGTCGAGTCGATGAATATCAACGCTGCCAACGCCTTGCTCAAAAGTCTTGAAGAACCGTCCGGCGATACCGTGCTGCTATTGGTCAGCCACCAGCCGAGCCGTTTGTTGCCAACCATCAAGAGCCGTTGCGTGCAGCAGGCCTGCCCGCTGCCGGGCGAGGCGATGAGCCTGCAATGGCTGGCCCAGGCGCTGCCGGATTGCGCGGAGGAAGAGCGCGTCGAACTGCTGACCCTCGCCGCCGGGTCGCCGCTGATGGCGGTCAGCCTGCAATCGCAAGGTGTGCGTGAACAGCGCGCGCAAGTGGTCGAAGGCGTGAAGAAGTTGCTCAAGGGCCAGCAATCGCCGACGCAACTGGCGGAAGAGTGGAAAAGCATTCCGATGCTGCGTCTGTTCGACTGGTTCTGCGACTGGTCGAGCCTGATCCTGCGCTATCAACTGACTCAGGACGAAGCCGGTCTTGGCCTGGCCGATATGCGCAAGGTTGTGCAGTACCTGGCGCAGAAAAGCCCGCAGGGTAAAGTGCTGGATATTCAGGATTGGATTCTCGCCCAACGGCAGAAAGTGTTGAGCAAGGCCAACCTCAATCCGGCCCTGTTGCTGGAAGCATTGTTGGTGCAATGGGTGGGATTGCCTGGTCAAAGATAAGAATGTGTACCTAGACTCTGAAGATCAGCAGTGGAGGTGAACATGATTGAACCTGTCAGCCCGGGGCCGCGTAACGGCATCTTGTCCCTGACCATCAAGGACAAGTCGGTGCTCTACGCCGCCTACATGCCGTTCATCAAGAATGGCGGACTGTTCATCCCGACCAACAAAAGCTACCGGTTGGGCGACGAGGTGTTCATGCTGTTGCACCTAATGGATGAAGCGGAAAAAATTCCGGTCGCCGGCAAAGTCGCCTGGATCACCCCCAAAGGCGCACAAGGCAATCGCGCCGCCGGTGTCGGCGTGCAGTTCAACGACGGCGACGACACCGCGCGCAGTCGCATCGAAACTCATCTGGCCGGAGCACTGAAATCCGACCGTCCCACTCATACGATGTAAGTTGCAGTCCTTTTTATGCTCGTAGATTCCCATTGTCACCTTGACCGTCTCGACCTCGCCGCCCATGACGGCTCGCTGGATGCCGCACTCGCTGCGGCCCGCGAGCGTGGGGTTGGACATTTTCTGTGCATCGGCGTCAGCGCTGACAACGCCGCCGACGTCAAAGCCCTCGCCGAGCGTTATGACGACGTCGATTGCTCGGTCGGCGTGCATCCGCTGGATGTGCAGCCGGGCGCCGCACCGGCGCTGGACTGGCTGCTGCACGAACTCGATCACCCGAAAGTGGTGGCGATCGGCGAAACCGGTCTCGACTATCACTACGAGCCGGAAGCTGCCGAGTTGCAGCAGGAGTCGTTTCGCCTGCATCTGCAAGCGGCGCAGCAGACCGGCAAGCCGGTGATCATCCACACTCGCGGCGCCCGTGCCGACACCCTCCAACTGCTGCGCGAAGCGGCGCTGCCCCAGGCCGGTGTGTTGCATTGCTTCACCGAGGACTGGGAAATGGCCAAAGCGGCGCTGGACATGGGTTATTACATTTCCCTGTCGGGCATTGTTACGTTCCGCAATGCCGACGCTCTGCGCGATGTGGCGAGCAAAGTGCCGGCCGATCGCCTGCTGGTGGAAACCGATTCGCCGTATCTGGCGCCGATTCCGTATCGCGGCAAGCCGAACCTGCCGCAGTACGTGCGCGAAGTCGCGGAGTTTCTGGCGATGCTGCGTGGTGAGAACTACGAGCGCTTTGCCGAGCAGACCACGGAAAACTTCAAGCGCTTGTTCCCGCTGGCGAGTGTTAAATCTGCCGTATGACCGCAGGCCAAATCGCAGGCAAAAAAAACCCGGGTTCTGGGGGGTGAATCCGGGTTAAGACCATTAGGAGTAAAACAAAGGCACGCGGTCCGTTGGTACCTTTACCGGCACGACACTTGGGGGAGATGTCGCCCGACAGTTCAAGTATTGATCAGTCTGGCGTGCAGTCCAGTGAGCGGGTCGGGGTTTTTAAACAAATTTGGAATACGTTTGCTTCAGTTGAGTTCTCATTGCACCCGATTCGTTCTCGAAATGAACAAGAAACACAGATTTGGTCGATGAACCGTGCTTTTTTGCGCAAGTTAGGCATAATACGCGGCTTCGAATTTTGACCCTTCAGACCTTTTTCTTATGCATAAAGAACCTCGTAAGGTCCGTGAATTTCGTCGCCGCGAGCAGGAAATTCTCGATACCGCGCTCAAGCTGTTCCTCGACCAGGGTGAAGACAGTGTCACCGTCGAGATGATTGCTGATGCCGTGGGTATCGGCAAAGGCACGATCTACAAGCACTTCAAATCCAAGGCCGAGATCTACTTGCGCCTGATGCTCGACTACGAGCGCGATCTGAACGAGCTGCTGCATTCGGCGGATGTCGACAAGGACAAGGAAGCGCTGTCCCGCGCCTACTTCGAATTCCGCATGCGCGACCCGCAGCGCTATCGCCTGTTCGACCGCCTCGAAGAGAAAGTGGTCAAGGGCAATCAGGTGCCGGAGATGGTCGAGGAACTGCACAAGATCCGTGCCTCGAACTTCGAACGCCTGACCCTGCTGATCAAGGGTCGCATCAGCGAAGGCAAGCTCGAAGACGTGCCGCCGTACTTCCACTACTGCGCATCCTGGGCGTTGGTGCACGGCGCGGTGGCGTTGTATCACTCGCCATTCTGGAGCAATGTGCTGGAAGATCAGGAAGGCTTCTTCCAGTTCCTGATGGACATCGGCGTGCGCATGGGCAACAAGCGCAAGCGCGACCCGGAAACGCCGAGCACATAAGTCATTCAGCGGGCTGATTGCGCCGTGTTTTCACAACATGGCGCAATAGCACAGGAATATACTCAGGCATAGGGCTTGCTAAAACCTGATTTCTCAGTCAAGTTTTGCTCGCTCGATTTTCTTTCGCCGGAGTGTTTCATGATCGTTGACCGTCAAGGCAGGCGTTTTCGCAATCTGCGCATCAGCCTGACCTCTGCCTGCAATTACGCCTGTACCTACTGCGTGCCCAACGGCAAGCGGTTGGTCGCTGCGCAGGATGAGCTGTCGGCCGAAGCCATGGCACGCGGCGTCGAATACCTGATCGAAGCGGCCGGCATCGAGCGCCTGCGCATCACTGGCGGCGAGCCACTGGTCAGCCCCAAACTCGAATCGTTCATGACTGCCGTCGGCCAGATGGGCCTCGACGACATCAGCCTGACCACCAATGGTCAACTCCTCGCGAAAAAACTGCCGCTGCTGGTCGATGCCGGTCTGCGTCGGATCAACGTTTCCCTCGACACTCTTGATGCCGCTGCTTTTCGCAGCATCGCTCGTGGCGGCGATCTGGCCAGCGTGCTCGATGGCATGGATCAGGCTGCCGCCGCCGGGATGAAGATCAAGGTCAACATGGTGCCGTTGCGCGGGCAGAACCTCGATCAGGTCATGCCGCTGCTCGACTACTGTCTGGAGCGCGGCTTCGAACTGCGTTTCATCGAGCTGATGCGCATGGGCCATCTGGCCAAGGATTCCAATGCCTTCCTGCAGCAGTTCGTCAGCCTTGAGCAGTTGCTCGGCCTGATCGGCGAACGTTATGAATACGCCCAGACCGACGCACCGGTGGACGCCACGGCTGTGCGCTATGCGATTCCCGGTCGCGGCACTTTCGGGGTGATCGCCAACGAAAGTGTGCCGTTCTGCCGCACTTGTTCGCGCTTGCGCCTGTCATCGACCGGTTGGCTGCATGGCTGTTTATCGTCGAGCAACCGCCACTATGTCGGCGATCTGCTCGACAAGCCGCGCCACCAGGCGTTGCCGGCGCTGCAACGTTTGCTGGTCAAGGCGTTGGGTGACAAACAGGAGGTGGCGTTCTCTGGCGGCGCTACTGTCATGAAGATTATTGGCGGTTGAACAACGGCTTTCGCGAGCAGGCTCGCCCCACATTTGGAATGCATTTCAATTGTGGGAGCGAGCCTGCTCGCGAATGCCTCTATCACTGAATTTGTCGAGCTGGCGCAAAAGCTGCATTCAACGGCCATTCGCCGGTTTTCCGACACCGGCTTCTGGAGGAATAGGATGCGTAGCCTGGTTTTGCTGCTGGCCGTTTTGGCGCTTGGCGGCTGCATGAATGTCAGCGATATGGCCGAAGGCACTCGCTATCACATGAGCGATGCGGGGCTTCTGGACCACAGTGACAGCCGCCGGGTGAACAATCTCCGCATTCAGCCGGACTCGTTCATCTTCATCGCCCAGGGCGCGTTCGCGCCACCGGGTGGTTCCTATCCACGGCCAAACGTGGTCGCCGAAGAAGCCTTCAAGGGCTTTGTCGAATACTTCCCGATGGTCCGCCGCGCCCGTGCGCCGGAAGGCCTCGACCAAGCCATGGGCGAAGCCCGTGATGCCGGGGCGCATTACCTGCTCTACACACGTTTCGCCAAGGCTGATGACCGCATCGGCAACTCCGACGAGTGGCTGGACCAGGAAGCCGTGGATCGCCTCGGTATCGATGGCGGCGTGATTCAGATCATGTTGATCGAGACCAGCACCCAGTATTTGATTGATACTGCACGGATCAAGAGTCGTGGCGGTTTACTGACGTTCCATGATTCCAAACCCGAAGACCTCATCGGTCCGCCGCTGGCGCAATACGCACGCAGCCTGCTGGGGATCGGCGACCAGTAATCAAGGAGTACGCCATGAGTGACCCGCAAACAGCCAATGACCTGCTGGGGCAGATCCCCAAGACCAAAGGCCTGCCACCGGTGCATTTGTGGAACCCGGATTTCTGCGGCGACATCGACATGCGCATTGCCCGTGACGGCACCTGGTACTACCTGGGTACGCCGATCGGGCGCAAGCCGATGGTCAAACTGTTCTCCACCATCATCCGCCGCGACGGCGATGATTATTTCCTGATCACCCCGGTCGAGAAGGTCGGGATCAAGGTCGATGACGCGCCGTTCGTGGCGGTTGCCGTTGACGTGGAGGGGGAGGGCGAGGCGCAGGTTTTGCGCTTTACCACCAACGTCGAGGAAACCACCGAAGCGGGGACTGAGCATCCGCTGCGTGTCGAGATCGATCCTGAGACCCAGGAGCCTGCGCCTTATGTGCATGTGCGCAGCAACCTTGAAGCGCTGATTCACCGCAATGTGTTTTACCAGTTGGTGGAACTGGCGGTGAGCCGCGAGATCGATGGTCAGCGCTGGTTGGGCGTGTGGAGCGGCGGCGAGTTCTTTCGCATCGGCCTGGAACCCTGACACAACATTAAAATGTGGGAGCGAGCCTGCTCGCGAACGCGGTGTATCAGTCGCCAGCAATGTTGACTGACACGACGCTTTCGCGAGCAGGCTCGCTCCCACAATGGTTTGTGCAAGCTAAAAAAAATCCGGTTGACTGTTATTCGTATGATGATTAGCGTAGGCACCCATCGCGATTCGCCTTGAGGTGTTCATGTCCAGCAGTTTTCATGCGTCGACCGTTGACTGGCTGGGCAGTTGGATTGCTGCCGGTCAGGTCAAGCCGGGGCAGACCATCAAGGTCGAGGCGGATCTGGGCGAGCAGCTTGGCGTCAGCCGCACGGTGATCCGCGAAGCAATCAAAACCCTCGTCGCCAAAGGCATGCTCGAAGTCGGTCCGAAAGTCGGCACGCGGGTGTTGCCAGTACGGCGCTGGAATCTGTTCGATCCGCAGGTGGTCGGTTGGCTATCGCGCAATGGGTTGCCGGAAAACTTCGTCGATGACCTGCTGGATTTGCGCCGCACCATTGAGCCGATGGCGGTGCGCTGGGCCTGTGAGCGGGCGACACCGGAGCAGATCGAAGCGGTACAACTGGCTTTCAATGCGCTGGAACGTGCAGTCGACAGCGGCGTTGATTACAACCGTGCCGACCAGGCCTTCCACGAATGCATTCTGGCCGCCAGCCATAATCAGTTCATCGAACAAATGGTCCCGGCCCTCGGCGCGTTGCTGGCGGTGTCGTTCGAAGTCTCCGCCGCCGACCCCGATGAACTGCGCCGCACCTTGCCGATCCATAAAGACATGGCCGATGCCATCGCCGCGCGCGATTCGACCCGTGGCGTGTGGGCGTGCATGACCTTGATCGACAATGCCGATCTGGCGATAAAACGCTTTTACCCGAAAGTCATGGCGGACCGCAAAGCCAGCTAAGATCGAAAATTCCCTGTGGGAGCGAGCCTGCTCGCGAATGCGTCAGGTCAGATGCATCATCATTGACTGACACGCCGCTTTCGCGAGCAGGCTCGCTCCCACATTGGAAACAACAAGAACATGAAGGATTCCAGATGACCTGCACCGCCCTGACCCAACACCGCGCGCAACTCGGCGAAGGCCCGTTCTGGGATGCGCCGACCCAGGCGTTGTACTGGGTGGATATCGCCGGTAGACAAGCGTTGCGCCTGATCGGCCAGAACGTGCAGATCTGGCAGATGCCCGAGCACATCTCCGCCTTCATTCCCTGCGCCAGCGGCGATGCGCTGGTGACATTGAGCAGTGGTGTCTACCGGCTCGATCTCGATTCGCCCGGCCTCGAGCCACGCTTGACGCTGTTCTGCGTCGCCGACCCGCAACCGGGCAACCGCCCCAACGAAGCCCGTTGCGATGCCTTGGGCCGGTTGTGGTTGGGCACCATGCAGAACAACATCGGCGAGCACGGCGAGGATCTGCCGCTGGCGCGCCGTTCCGGCGGCCTGTTCCGTATCGATCCCGATCAACGCGTCACACCGCTGCTGCTCGGCCTGGGCATCCCCAACACCCTGCTGTGGAGTGACGACGGCACCACGCTGTTGTTTGGTGAAAGCCTCGACAGCACGCTCAATCGATATTTCATCCGCACTGACGGCAGTCTCGATGCTCCGCAGGTGTTCTACTCGTCTGATCAACACGGTGGTCCCGATGGCTCGGCGATGGACGCCGAAGGCTACGTGTGGAATGCACGCTGGGACGGCAGTTGCCTGCTGCGCCTGACGCCGGACGGGCAGGTGGATCGCAAAATCGATCTGCCGGTCAGTCGCCCGACCAGTTGCGTGTTCGGTGGCGAAGACTTGAAAACCTTATTCATCACCAGCGCCAAGAGTCCGCTGAACCATCCATTGGATGGCGCGGTGCTGAGCATGCGCGTCGACGTTGCAGGAAAACTCTGTACGCGTTTTGCTGGTTAAATCCCATAATATGGGATGCAAAATTATATATTGAGATTATTTGGCGGTCGGGTTTATAGTCGGCTCCAGCAGTAACACGCACTCACACTTAAAAAGAACAAAACAGGTGAAGTGATGCAGCGAATTCTTGTCGCCCGCGCAAGCGGGATCCGCCTTTCGTCACGGCTCAATGCCGTTGACGACGCATGCCTGTCTGTTTTTCCCAGCCGTCAGAACCGGACATCCACCGATGGCCGGTTTTTTTGCGCCTGCGTGCAGGAGGCCTGAGCCATGGCTGAAGCGCTGACATTGCCGCAAGTGTCGGCCCCGCCGAAAGGCGAGCGTCTGAAAAACAAGGTCGTGCTGTTGACCGGGGCCGCTCAGGGCATCGGCGAAGCGATTGTCGCCGCCTTCGCCGCGCAGCAAGCCAGATTACTCATCAGCGACATCCAGGCCGACAAGGTCGAGCAGGTCGCCGCTCACTGGCGCGATCAGGGCCATGACGTGCAGGCGCTCAAGGTCGACGTATCGAATCAGCAGGATCTGCATGCCCTGGCCCGACGCGCCGTGGAATTGCATGGCCGCATCGATGTGCTGGTCAACTGCGCCGGGGTCAATGTGTTCCGCGATCCTTTGCAGATGACCGAAGAGGACTGGCGCCGCTGCTTCGCCATCGATCTGGACGGCGCCTGGTATGGCTGCAAAGCCGTGCTGCCGCAGATGATCGAGCAGGGCGTGGGCAGCATCATCAACATCGCCTCGACCCATTCCAGCCACATCATTCCCGGCTGCTTCCCGTACCCGGTGGCCAAGCACGGCTTGCTCGGCCTGACCCGTGCACTCGGCATCGAATACGCGGCCAAAGGCATTCGCGTCAACGCCATCGCACCGGGCTACATCGAAACGCAGCTGAACGTCGATTACTGGAATGGCTTTGCCGATCCGCACGCCGAGCGGCAGCGCGCCTTTGACCTGCACCCGCCCAAGCGCATCGGCCAGCCGATCGAAGTGGCGATGACGGCGGTGTTTCTGGCCAGCGATGAGGCACCGTTTATCAATGCTTCGTGCATCACCATCGATGGTGGCCGCTCGGTGATGTACCACGACTGAATAAAACGGATTTCCAGCGCTGAACTACGCTTGAAATCCAATCATCATACGATATGACTATTTTCAACCAGCTTCACTGAGAACACGCTTCAACGCTTTTCAAACCTTGCTCAAAAAAAATAACAAGGAGTCATCTGATGAAACGTCGTTTCGGGATTCGTACCCTGTGCAGCACTGCCCTGGCGGTCACTGCGTTCAGCCTGAGCAGTGCGCTGCTCGCCGCCGACGCGGTGAAGATCGGTTTTCTGGTCAAGCAGGCCGAAGAACCGTGGTTCCAGACCGAATGGGCTTTTGCCGAAAAAGCCGCCAAGGACAAAGGCTTTGAACTGATCAAGATCGCGGTACCGGATGGCGAGAAGACCCTTTCGGCCATCGACAGCCTGGCCGCCAACGGCGCCAAGGGCTTCGTGATCTGCCCGCCGGACGTGTCCCTCGGCCCTGCCATCATGGCCAAAGCCAAGATCAACGACTTGAAAGTGATTGCCGTCGACGACCGTTTTGTCGACGCCAACGGCAAGTTCATGGAAGACGTGCCGTACCTGGGCATGGCCGCGTTTGAAGTGGGTCAAAAGCAGGGCGCCGCCATGGCTGCCGAAGCGAAAAAGCGTAACTGGGACTGGAAAGACACCTACGCGGTGGTCAACACCTATAACGAACTCGACACCGGCAAGAAGCGCACCGACGGTTCGGTCGATGCCCTGAAGAAGGCCGGCATGCCCGAGGATCACATCCTCTTCGCCGCACTGAAAACCCTCGACGTACCGGGCAGCATGGACGCCACCAACTCGGCGCTGGTGAAACTGCCGAGCGCGGCGAAAAACCTGATCATCGGCGGCATGAACGACAACACCGTGCTCGGCGGCGTGCGCGCCACCGAAGCGGCCGGTTTTGCCGCGAGCAACGTGATCGGCATCGGCATCAACGGCACCGACGCCATCGGCGAGTTGAAAAAGCCTAACAGCGGCTTCTTCGGGTCGATGCTGCCAAGTCCGCACATCGAAGGCTACAAGACCGCCGAGATGATGTACGAGTGGATCACCGCCGGCAAAGAGCCGCCGAAGTACACCGCCATGGATGACGTCACCCTGATCACCCGCGAAAACTTCAAGCAAGAGCTGGAAAAAATCGGCTTGTGGAACTGAGGCAGCGACGGCCCGGGCAGCCGGGCCGTTTTTCGGTGTGAAGAGGTGGCTTTATGCACGCGCAAGTACAGACACAAGAACAACACGGCGCCAACGGCAGCCTGCGCTTCAACGGGATCGGCAAGACCTTTCCCGGCGTGAAAGCGCTCGACGGCATCAGCTTCGTCGCCCACCCCGGCCAGGTTCATGCCCTGATGGGCGAGAACGGCGCGGGCAAATCGACCCTGCTGAAGATTCTCGGTGGTGCTTACATTCCGAGCAGCGGCGAGCTGCAGATCGGCGAGCAGGCGATGGCGTTCAAGTCCACCGCTGACAGCATCGGCAGCGGCGTCGCGGTGATTCACCAGGAACTGCATCTGGTCCCGGAAATGACCGTGGCCGAAAACCTGTTTCTTGGCCATCTGCCGGCCAGTTTCGGCCTGATCAATCGCAGTGAGCTGCGCCAGAAAGCCTTGAATTGCCTGAAGGGGCTGGCGGACGAAATCGATCCGCAAACCAAGGTCGGACGCTTGTCGCTGGGTCAGCGGCAACTGGTGGAAATCGCCAAAGCGCTGTCGCGCGGCGCTCACGTCATCGCTTTCGACGAACCGACCAGCAGCCTCTCGGCGCGCGAGATCGATCGCTTGATGGCGATCATCGGGCGCCTGCGCGACGAAGGCAAAGTGGTGCTCTACGTTTCCCATCGCATGGAAGAAGTCTTCCGCATTTGCGACGCCGTCACTGTGTTCAAGGACGGCCGCTACGTACGTACATTCGACGACATGAGCCAGTTGACCCACGATCAACTGGTGACCTGCATGGTCGGTCGCGACATTCAGGACATCTACGATTACCGTCATCGCCCGCGTGGCGCCGTGGCGTTGAAGGTCGATGGTTTGCTCGGCCCGGGCCTGCGTGAGCCGATCAGTTTCGAAGCGCACAAGGGCGAAATCCTTGGCTTGTTCGGGCTGGTCGGGGCAGGGCGCACCGAGCTGTTTCGCCTGCTCAGCGGCCTGGAGCGCAACACCGCTGGCCGTCTCGAACTGCGCGGCCATGAGCTGAAACTGCGCTCGCCCCGTGACGCGATCGCCGCCGGCATTTTGCTCTGCCCGGAAGACCGCAAGAAGGAAGGCATCATCCCGTTGGCCAGCGTTGCCGAGAACATCAACATCAGTGCCCGCGGTGCGCATTCCGGGCTCGGCTGCCTGATTCGCGGCCTGTGGGAAAAGGGCAACGCCGACAAGCAGATCAAGGCCCTGAAAGTGAAAACCCCGCACGCCGGCCAGCAGATCAAGTTCCTTTCCGGCGGCAATCAGCAGAAGGCCATTCTCGGCCGCTGGCTATCGATGCCGATGAAAGTCCTGCTGCTCGACGAACCGACCCGTGGCATCGACATCGGCGCCAAGGCCGAAATCTACCAGATCATTCATAACCTCGCCGCCGACGGTATTTCGGTGATCGTGGTGTCCAGCGATCTGATGGAAGTGATGGGCATTTCCGACCGCATCCTGGTGCTGTGCGAAGGCGCCCTGCGCGGCGAAGTCAGCCGCGACCAGGCCAATGAATCCAACCTGCTGCAACTGGCTTTGCCACGCCACCGCGCTGACGGCGTGGCGAACTGAGAGGTGACTATGATGACTACGCAAAACGAAACCCTGCCGACCGAGCGCAAACCGCTGGACATGCGGCGCTTCCTCGATGACTGGGTCATGCTGCTGGCGGCGATCGGCATCTTCGTCGCCTGCACACTGCTGATCGACAACTTCCTCTCGCCGCTGAACATGCGTGGCCTGGGTCTGGCGATTTCCACCACCGGCATCGCCGCGTGCACCATGCTTTATTGCCTGGCATCCGGACACTTCGACCTCTCGGTCGGCTCAGTGATCGCCTGTGCAGGCGTGGTCGCGGCAGTGGTAATGCGTGACACCAACAGTGTATTTCTCGGGGTCAGCGCGGCGTTGGCGATGGGCCTGATCGTCGGGCTGATCAACGGCATCGTGATTGCCAAGTTGCGCGTCAATGCCTTGATCACGACGCTGGCGACCATGCAGATCGTGCGCGGCCTGGCCTACATTTTTGCCAACGGCAAAGCGGTCGGTGTTTCGCAGGAATCGTTCTTTGTTTTCGGCAATGGCCAACTGTTCGGTGTGCCGGTGCCAATCCTGATCACCATCGTTTGCTTCCTGTTTTTCGGCTGGCTGCTGAACTACACCACCTATGGGCGTAACACCATGGCCATCGGTGGCAACCAGGAAGCGGCGCTGCTGGCGGGTGTTAACGTCGACCGGACCAAGATCATCATCTTCGCCGTGCATGGTTTGATCGGTGCGCTAGCGGGTGTGATTCTGGCCTCGCGGATGACTTCCGGGCAGCCGATGATTGGTCAGGGTTTTGAACTGACAGTGATCTCGGCTTGCGTGCTGGGCGGAGTTTCGTTGAGTGGTGGCATCGGCATGATTCGCCACGTGATTGCCGGGGTGTTGATTCTGGCGATCATCGAGAATGCGATGAACCTGAAGAACATCGATACGTTTTATCAGTATGTGATTCGTGGTTCGATTCTGTTGCTGGCCGTGGTCATTGACCGCTTGAAACAACGGTAACGTCAAAAGCTACCCCTCACCCCAGCCCTCTCCCAAAGGGAGAGGGGGCTGACCGAGGTGTCTTGCGTTCTACATCGACCTGAAAGATCGGGTCGATTGTGGATTCGCTAAAGCAACATCATTTCGGCGCATTTCCTGAGCACTCCCCAATCAGTTCCCTCTCCCAAAGGGAGTGGGGGCCGACCGAGGTGTCTTGCGTTCTACATCGACCTGAAATATCGGGTCGATTGTGGATTCGCTAAAGCAACATCAGTTCGGCGCATTTCCTGAGCACTCCCCAATCAGTTCCCTCTCCCAAAGGGAGTGGGGGCCGACCGAGGTGTCTTGCGTTGTACATCGACCTGAAAGATCGGGTCGATTGTGGATTCGCTAAAGCAACATCAGTTCGGCGCATTTCCTGAGCACTCCCCAATCAGTCCCTCTCCCAAAGGGAGTGGGGGCCGACCGAGGTGTCTTGCGTTCTACATCGACCTGAAAGTTCGGGTCGATTGTGGATTCTCTAAAGCAACATCAGTTCGGCGCATTTCCTGAGCACTCCCCAATCAGTTCCCTCTCCCAAAGGGAGTGGGGGCCGACCGAGGTGTCTTGCGTTCTACATCGACCTGAAATATCGGGTCGATTGTGGATTCGCTAAAGCAACATCAGTTCGGCGCATTTCCTGAGCACTCCCCAATCAGTTCCCTCTCCCCTCCGGGAGAGGGCTAGGGTGAGGGGCTCTTGATTTTGCTCTCTCCACCGGTCACCTCCCTCAAATTTTTGTTGCCCGCCACGTCCCGTTTCGGTTATCAATTTGTACATGATTAGACAGGTACGATTCGACAAGAAACAACGGGTGGTCGACGAGCTCGTCCGACGCATCGAAAGCGGCCTCATGGAGGACGGCTTTCTGTTGCCCGGCGAACATCAGTTGGCTCAAGAATTCCAGGTCAGCCGTGGCACCTTGCGTGAGGCGCTGGCCGAACTGAAGCGGCGTAATTACATCGCCACGCAAAGCGGTGTCGGTTCCATCGTCACTTTCGACGGTGTCGCGCTGGATCAGCGCAGCGGCTGGGCGCAGGCGTTGGCCGACAGCGGGGCGCTGATCAATACCGAAGTGTTGCGCCTCGAAGCCGTGACTCGCCCGGATCTGCTGGTGCGTTTCGGCACCGATCAATTCATCACCCTTGACCGTCGCCGGCGCGCCACCGACGGTACGCTGGTGTCTCTCGAACGATCCTTGATGCCGGCCAACGGCGGCCTGGAAAGCCTGCCCCGCGTCGGCCTGATCGACAATTCCCTGACCATCACCCTGGCCGCCTACGGCTATATCGGCGAGCGCGGCGATCAGTGGATCGGCGCCGAGCCGCTGAATGCCGAAGACGCCGAGTTGCTCGGTCGCCCGGTCGGCACGGTGTTTCTCAAAGCCCTGCGCACCACCTACGACCGGCAGAACCGTTTCATGGAACAGGTCGAAAGCCTGCTCGACCCGGTGCACTTTCGTCTGCACCTGCAATTCGGAGAATCGAAATGACCGCGCTCAACCGTGCGCTTGGCGCTTTCTATGGTCTGGCTCTGGGTGACGCGCTGGGCATGCCGACGCAGTCGCTCGATCGTGAAACGATCAAGGCGCGCTTCGGCCAGATCACTGATTTGCAGGACGCAGGTCCCTTGCAACCGATCGCCGCGAACATGCCCAAAGGCTCGATCACCGATGACACCGAGCAGGCGATCCTGGTCGGCGAATTATTGGTCGAAGGTCACGGCCGTATCGAGCCGGCGGTCCTCGCCCAGCGCTTGATCGAATGGGAAGCCGAGATGCAGGCCAAAGGCTCGCAGGACTTGCTCGGCCCCTCGACCAAACGCGCCATTGAAATGATCCTCGCCGGGCATTCCCCGGAAGAAGCCGGGCGCTACGGCACCACCAATGGCGCGGCGATGCGCATCACCCCGGTGGGCATTGCCGCGAACGTGGCCGATCCGCAGCGCTTCATTGCGGCGGTCGTGCAGGCTTGCCAGGTGACGCATAACACCACGCTGGGGATTTCCAGTGCAGCAGCGGTGGCGGCGGTGGTCTCGGCCGGGATCAACGGCGTCGATCTGGGCGAGGCGCTGAATCTTGGCCAGCAGATTGCCCAGCAAGCCGAAGCCCACGGGCATTGGGTTGCTGGCGGGCGCATGGCCTCGCGCATCAGTTGGGCGCGCAGTATCAGCGTCGACAGTGACAAAGCACTGCTCGCCGATCTGCTCTACGACGTGATCGGCACATCGGTGGCGTCGCAGGAGTCGGTGGTGGTTTCATTCGCCCTGGCCCAGCAAGTGGCCATCGGCGAGATGACGGCATTCGAGGCGTTGTGCATGGCTGCCAGCCTGGGCGGCGACACGGATACCATCGCGGCGATTCTCGGCGCCATGCTCGGCGCTTGCCTGGGTCTTGAGTGCTGGCCGCAGCCGATGATCGAGACGGTGAAAGTCGTTAATCAACTTGAGCTGGAACCGTTAGTGCAGGGGCTGTTGGCCTTGCGTTGACTGGCTGGCCTCTTCGCGAGCAGGCTCGCTCCCACAATTGGAATGCATTTCCTTGTGGGAGCGAGCCTGCTCGCGAAAGGGGCGGCGCATTTCTAAAGAATTCACACAGCAATGGATCGCACAGACAGGCCTCGGAAGGCCGGTTGTCTTGTCGTTTTGCATCATTGCCACAACCACAAAAAAGGCAAACAGGAGCATTTTCATGAGTTCATCAACCGCCGGGCAGAGCGTCGGGCAACTGGAAACCCGGGGTATCGAGCCGGTGCCGGAAGCCGAGTGCAACGGTCATCCGCTGCAGCTGTTCTGGGTCTGGTTCGCCGCCAACATTTCCATCCTCGGCCTGCCGTTGGGCGCCACGCTGGTGGCATTTCGCGGGCTGGCAATCTGGCAGGCGATCATCGTCGCCATCCTCGGTGCCGCCGGCTCATTTGCCGTGGTCGGGATCATCTCGATTGCCGGGCGGCGTGGCCGCGCGCCGAGCTTGACGCTGTCGCGGGCAATCTTCGGCGTACGCGGCAACATCGGCCCGACGCTGGTTTCGCTGATGTCGCGTCTGGGTTGGGAAACCGTCAATACCACCACTGCGGCGTTTGTCCTGCTGTCGCTGTGTTCGATCCTGTTCGGCTCGCCGGTCGAGGCGAAAAGTGCGCCGGTCCTGACGCTGATCTTTATCGCCATCTTCGTCTTGCTGACCTTGTCGGTGTCCGGCCTCGGCCACGCGACCCTGCTGGTGATCCAGAAGTGGGCGACCTATGTGTTCGGTGCGCTGAACATTCTCGTCGGTGGTTTCCTCTGCGCGACGATCGACTGGAGTGCGGTGTTCAACGCCACGCCAGCACCGCTGAGCGCAATGATCATAGGCATCGGCACCATGGCCGCCGGCACTGGTATCGGTTGGGCCAACGCTGGTGCCGACATGTCGCGCTATCAGCATCGCAGCGTCAAGGCTGTGCGCCTGGTGGCGTCGGCGGCGTTCGGCGCAGGGATCCCGCTGGTGCTGCTGATCACCCTCGGCGGCTTGCTCTCTGTGGGCAACAATGATCTGGCGTCGGCGACTGACCCGATCGTGGCGATTCGCGACATGCTGCCGACCTGGATGGCCGTGCCGTACTTGATCACCGCGTTCGGCGGCCTGCTGCTGTCGAACAACCTGTCGGTATATTCCGCCGGCCTGACCACGCTGACCCTGGGCCTCAAGGTCAAACGCGTCTACGCGGTAGTGGTCGACATCGTCGCGATCTTCGCCGGCTCGATCTACTTCATGCTGATCGCCGACAGTTTCTACGGCCCGTTCATTACCTTCATTTCCCTGCTGGCAGTGCCGATCACTGCATGGGTGGGGATTTTCGTCGTCGATCTGATTCACCGTCACTACTACAGCCCCAAAGACCTGCTCGATGTCAGCCCGAGCAGCGCCTACTGGTATCGCGGCGGCATCGAGTGGCGCGCGTTTGGCGCCTGGGCGATCGCCATCGTCCTTGGTTTCAGCTTCACCACCATCGGCACCACGGCAGAAAACGTCTGGTTCAAGGGCTTTCTGTCCGACTCCTGGCTGGGCCACAACGGCCTCGGCTGGATCGTGACCTTCGTCGTCGCCGGTGGCATTTACCTGATACTTGGCGGTGCGAAAGATCGCCGCGCCGCGCACCCCGAGAATGCTCATGCCTAAGATGCTGCACACCGGCCAGGTCATCATCGACCTGGTCATGGCCGTGGATAAACTGCCGCAGATTGGCGGCGACGTGCTGGCGCAGTCGGCGGGGTTCGAAGCCGGCGGCGGTTTCAACGTGATGGCCGCTGCGGTGCGTAACGGTCTGCCGGTGGTTTACCTCGGTCGCCATGGCATGGGGCGTTTCGGTGACTTGGCGCGCCACGCGATGCAGGCGGAAGGTATCTGCATCGGCATCCGCGAACCGGCCGAGCGCGATACCGGTCTGTGTGTGGCGCTGACCGATGCGTCGGCTGAACGCAGTTTCATTTCCTACATCGGCGCTGAAGGTGAGGTGACCGAAGACGATTTGAACAATGTGGCTGCTGAGCCCGGCGATTACGTTTATCTCAGCGGTTACAGTCTGCTGCACGAGGGCAAGGCGCAGGCGTTGCTCGACTGGACGCTGGCGCTGCCGGCGTCGGTCAATGTGGTGTTCGACCCGGGGCCGTTGGTGGAGTCACCTGACGCGCCGATGATGCAGGCGTTGCTACCGCGCATCAATGTGTGGACCAGCAACAGTGTTGAGGCGCTGCGATTTACCGTGGCTGATGAAATTGGCGCGGCAATGGATCGGCTCGCGAAGCTCCTGCCGGAAAATGTGCTGATGGTGGTGCGCGACGGGCCGCAGGGTTGCTGGATTCAACAGCGTGGCGAGCGTCGACAAGTGCCGGGGTTTGCTGTCAATGCAGTGGACAGCAATGGCGCCGGTGATGCGCATGCCGGGGTGTTTGTTGCTGGATTGGCGCAGGGGCTGGATGCACTGGAAGCGGCGCGGCGGGCGAATGCTGCGGCGGCGCTGGCGGTGACGCGCTGGGGGCCGGCGACATCGCCGGGGGCGGGTGAGGTGGATGCGTTTATCCGCGAATCCTGCGGCGACTGATGCACCGCAATCGCTGGCAAGCCAGCTCCCACAGGGTCTTCGTGTGTAAGTGCAATAGTGCAACCACCCGAAAAATCTGTGGGAGCTGGCTTGCCAGCGATGAGGCCATCAGACTTAACCGGCCTTGCGCAACGCCTCGATCAACTCCTGCTTGCGCATCGACGAGCGTCCCGGAATATTCTTCGCTCGGGCTTCCTTCATCAGGCTATCGACAGTCTGCGCATTCTTCGAAGTCTCGCTATTGCGCGAATGGCCCTTGCGACTGGCCACCGCGCGGCGGGATGACTCTTTGCGCTCTTCCGACTTGGCACTTGCAGGCTTCTTGCGCCCTGAGCCGCCGGACTTTTCGCCACCGCCGGATTGCTTGTTCACCGTCGCCCAGGCACGCGCCTCAGCTTCATCTTTCGACACGCCCTTTTTCTCGTAGCTGTCTTCGATGTGCTCGGCTTTGCGCTTCTGTTCGCTGGTGTATTTGTCTTTGCTTCCACGAGGCATGGGATTTCTCCTTGCGTCAGGATGTGCTGCGTTACGCCGAAGGCTGCGAATCACTCGAGACGAATCGCCCGTTCGAAGTCGAAAGGTCCGCAGCCCCAACCAGCGTCAGCTATCGAGTTTCTTCGCCGCTTCAACGCCGGCTGAACTGAGCTTGATCGGCAGGTTCAGCGAGTGTTCGCCCGCTTCGCTGCAGGTCACATGACCATGGTGAATCAGCCCGCGATCCTGCAGGGCGGCGAGGGCGCTGGCCACGACTTTCTCGCCCCGGTAATTGTCCAGCACCTCCTTGCCCAAGCCATTGGGATGCGCGTGCAGCAGGCGGGTGAGAACTTCTTTTTCCAGGTCTTTGTCGACGTTCATGGTTACCTCTTCATGGGAGTGAATAGGGCGCTCGCGTCGGCGAACTACTGACCGGCACCTTCGGAACCGGAGCCACCGGTGGTGGTTTTCGAGCCGACACCGGGGCCGGCATTGTCAGGCGGAGTGGCAGGAGAGTCAGGCGTGTTCATGCCACCCTGACGGCCCGGATCGCTGCCTTGTGTGCGCGGATCGGTGCCGGTGGCGGGTGGCTGATTGATCAGCGGCACGCCGGAACCATCGGTATTCATACCGGGAGCACTGTTGATGGCGGGCGCGCGTGGCGGGGTCGGATCGGTAGGGCCAGTGCCCGCTGCCGTGGACGAGGCGGCGAACACCGCAGGGCAAAGCAGGGCGCTGAAGACTAAAGCGGTCAACCTTGACGGGATCATAGGGCTTCTCCAGTGATTGGAATCCTTACACTGGGTTGGTCAGCCCTGATGACGGATTGGTGCCTGATGATCGACGAACGGTCTTCGCCAGGGTCGCGTGTCTGCTGTTCAGACGATGCCGAGCTTTAGTGTTTCCATCGGTGCAAAACAGTTAACAGTCATAAGCATCCTTTCAGAGTGTGCGCTATCAAATGTGGGAGCGAGCCTGCTCGCGAAGGCATTCTGTCAGTTGACTCGGGGCTGACTGGAGGGACGCATTCGCGAGCAGGCTCGCTCCCACAGGGGCAACGGCGTTCGCCCGATCGGGCAGGTCAGTATGTTTGCCATGTGACGAGCGCCGCTGCGCGCCTTAGTATGGCGCTTTAATTTGCACACAAGGCCCGTCCATGACGATCGAAATCCGCCCGGCGACCCCCAGCGATGCGCCGCAAATCCTCGCCTTCATCACCGAACTGGCAGATTTCGAAAAGGCCCGTCACGAAGTCATCGCCAGCGTCGCCGACATCGAACGCAGCCTGTTCGGCGAAGGCGCGACCGCCCATGGCCTGATCTGCCTGCGCGACGGCTTGCCGATCGGCTTCGCGGTGTTCTTCTTCAGTTATTCAACCTGGCTGGGCAGCAACTGCCTGTACCTCGAAGACCTCTACATCACCCCCGAACAACGTGGCGGCGGCGCCGGCAAAACCCTGCTGCGCCACCTGGCGAAAATCGCCTGCGCCAACGACTGCGGCCGCTTCGAATGGAGCGTGCTGGAATGGAACACCCCAGCCATCGAATTCTACAAATCCCTCGGTGCGCAACCGCAGGAGGAATGGGTGCGGTATCGCATGGATGGCAAGGTGTTGCGCGAATTTGCCGAGGGCTGAGCACAATGATGGCAATCTACTGCTGATTCAGTTGTCGCCACCGCTCTGGTCCGGCATTCTGTGCGCCATTTTTGCGCGCTCACGGACGACACCTGCAATGCATCTGGCAAAATTTCTCCGCGCCTGTGGAGCCCTCGCTGCGTCAATGAGTGACCAGCTATGAGCGGACTGCAGGCGTCTATGCGTCTGTATGGTCTGGTGAAAACCACCGGCTCTGCTGACGATCCGAATCGACAGGCTGTCGAAATTCTCTGCATGGCCCAGCGCACCGGCGGCCTGGCTATTCGGGCTTTCGTGTCGCGGCTTGATGCCGAGTTGATGACGCGCAGTGCCGACCTTGGCGACTACCGCGTGGTAGCGCTGAGAACCTTTGATCCCACAGCGATTATCGACGCCCATCAAGGCTGGCTGATGCTGCACATCTGTTGCGGCTTCGTCGCTCTCGCCGGCCATTCTCTGTTGAAAAACGGTGCGTTGATCCCGATGGGCTGGCACGTCTACTCCGAAGTGGGGCGCTGGACCTCCAGGCATCATCTGGACCTTGGCGTGGAAATGGTCGAGTTGCTGCAACGACTTTCGAGCGCAATCACCTGCGCAACTACAACGCCTGGCTCAACGAACTTGATGATGCAACGCCTGCCGAGTTGAGTTGGCAAGCCAACGAAGCCTGGCGTGCCATACAAACCGCGACATCACCTGAAAGCCGTGAGCATTGTCATGCTCTGTTCGACCCGGTCGATAATCGCTGGCGCTTTGCCGCGACCGACATCGACATCTATCAGCCATCCCCGGCACTCCTTAAGCAAGGAGCTTTGAATTGAGTGGTAAACCCGCAGCTCGCGTCACCGACCCAACCGCCTGCCCACTGCCAGGTCACGGCACCAACCCGATTGTCTCCGGCTCGCCGGACGTATTCTTCGACGGCCTCGCTGCTGCACGCATGACCGATAAATCAGCGTGTGGCAGCCCTATCACCGGAGCGGTCTCCGGCACTGTTTTCATTAACGGCCTGAATGCCGCGATGCTCGATAGCACTGGTGGGCATGGCAATGTCGTGATCGGTGGCTCGGGCACGGTGATCATCGGCCAAAGTGGGGGAGGGGCCGCATTTAGTGGGCTGTTGCCGATGCCGGTGCATTTCACTGACAGGTTGCAAGTGACGAATGAAGCGACTGGACAGCCAGTGCCTTATCACGCCTACACCATTCAACGAGGCGACGGAAGTGAGGAACACGGTGTTACTGATGCGAACGGATTCACTCATATGGTCAGTTCGCACGTGGCAGAAACCATCAAACTATTCGTGGAATGATTGCTTATGTCCGAAGTCAATGCACCTACTGAAGTACCTCATGCGAAAAGGGAAGTCAAAGCGCATACACTTACATGCAAGACCGATCAGACCAATAAGCAGGTGGCCATATCTCTGCGGAATTTTGTGGTTTTTTTTATTGGTGGTGCTGGAGACCAGGAAAGTTATTACTTCAGTGGGCCAAATAATAATGTCGACGCGGTGCGCGAAATCTTTATCAGAGATGCCAAGGCGTTGAAATTTCCTGTGGGAAAATTTGAGTCGTGGCCTCTTGGCTATAATGATTTCATTACCGATAAAGACCTATCTGAAAAGGTACTGGCGAAGATCCCTGACTGCTCAACCGCTGTGTACATTGTGGGTCATAGTCTGGGAGGCTGGAATGGCGCCCACCTTTCAGCCAATCTCACGGAGAAGGGCTATACAGTGAGAATGTTACTGACCATCGATCCGGTTGGCGAAGGTGTAATGGTCTGGGGTATTTCCAATATCTACCGGTTGCCACCCAAGCCCAAGGCTCAGTACTGGGTTAATATTCGCGCTGCGCCGAAGATAACGAACGTATCAGATACGGTTGCTAGTTTTGGTGAACAATGGGAGGTTTCTACCGGGCCTAATGTAATGGGGCGCGTAGATGTGAATCATGCGGATGCAAATATTATGTATTTGCGGCCGTTGGATAACGGCAAGACTGCTCGTCAGATTTTTAACGAGTCGGTCTTGAGTTTTTTCAAGGAATGAACATCGTGTCTCGATTTTTTTTGATGGGTTTATTGGTCATATGTTCTGGATGTTCAATGAATCACGAAAAGCCGGCTGCGAAGCTGTTTTATTCCGGTGTTGATGAGTTGGAAGACACCGGAATCTATCAGGTTCACTTTCTCGCCGATGTGGAATTACTCGAGTTGTTCACATCACATATAAGCCAAGGGTTGGTATGTACTGTGGATGATGATGTGGACTTTTCTGTTGGGCACCAGATAAAACGCTCCGGTTTTGGCCTTGTTGAGCGCGATGAGAGTGGCGCTGCAAACGAGTACAAAGCCGACGTGATTTTCAGAGAGTCGACTGGCGAAAAGGGCGCGGAAATCTTTCCGGAGGGGCCGGTGCTCAATCGTTGGTTTACGAACAGACGTTTTATTTCCTGCGTGTTCCGCGTTCATACGACTCCTTACAAAACGTATTTTTCCCAAATCATGCGTGTGCCAACTGCCGACCTGGCGCGAGCTATCAACAGGGAGTGAATCCTTCATTCATCCAGGCTCCTTTTCTGGCGGGAGGGAGCCTGATCTCGATTGCTCCTCTGCCGCCTTTCAATGTCCGCTGAGCAGATGCATGCAGCGCCTTTCGCAGAGAATCCTTAATACCTTGGCTTTTTCTCCGTGGATCCTTACGGAGCACGATTTGTACCCGCGACAAGACAAGCTCGCCACTTGCGCTAATCCCAAAATATGGGATTGATATTTATATATTGAGATTTTAGTTCGCTCGGGTTTATAGTCCATCGCACTCACTGCCAAAAACAAAACAGGTGAAGCGATGCAGGCGCAATTGATCGCGCTCGATTGGGGGACGACCTCATTACGTGCTTACAAACTTGCGGCCGACGGTGTGGTGCTGGAGCAGCGTGCGCTGTCGTCCGGGATCATGCAGTTGCCCAAGACCCCGCGAATCATCCACGGCCGTGAATGCGCCGATGGTTTTGAACTGGCCTTCGACGAGGCCTGTGGTGACTGGCTCGATGCGCAGCCGGATCTGCCGGTGATCGCTTGCGGCATGGTCGGCAGTGCGCAGGGCTGGCGCGAAGCGCCTTACTGCGAAACGCCAGCCGACGTCGCCCATCTCGGAAATTCCCTACAAACCGTTGTCAGTCTGCGCGGTACGCCGGTGCATATCGTCCCGGGCGTGATCCAGCGTTCGCGTCTGCCGAATGTAATGCGCGGCGAAGAAACCCAAGTCCTCGGCGTGCTGCAAAGTCTGCCGGTCGAGGCGGGTGATGATCTGCTGATCGGCCTGCCTGGCAGCCACTCGAAGTGGGTGGAGGTGGTCGATGGCCGCATCACCCATTTCGACACGTTCATGACCGGCGAAGTGTTTGCCGTGCTCAGCGAGCACAGCATTCTCGGCCGTACCCAACAACCGAGCGCGACCTTCGATGCGCAGGCGTTCGATCGCGGCGTGCAAATCGCGCTGTCGACAGATGCCGAGCTAGGTGTGCTCTCGACCTTGTTCAGCGCCCGCACCCTCGGCCTGACCGGTGAATTGAGCCCGACTGCTCAGGCGGACTATCTGTCCGGCCTGATGATCGGCCATGAGCTGGCCGCGCTCGCCAATGTGCAGCGGCGCCGGCGCAATCAAGCGAATCTTCCAGCGATCGTGCTCATCGGCAATGCGCTTCTGTGCGCACGCTATCAACGCGCCCTCGACGCCTGCGGCTTTGCTCGGGTGACGCTGGCCGAGCAGGCCACCGAGCGTGGCCTGTGGCAACTGGCGCGTGCCGCCGGACTGATCGATTCCTCATCCCGTTAACCCTGACTGGAGGCCTGACATGCTCAAGCAAGCACTGGCACAAAACGGTCTGATCGCGATTCTGCGTGGCCTGCAACCGCAGGAAGCGGCGGCTGTCGGAGAAGTCCTGTATTCCGCCGGATTTCGTGTTATCGAAGTACCGCTCAATTCCCCATCGCCGTACGAAAGTATCCGCATCCTGCGCGACGCGCTGCCCGCCGATTGCCTGATCGGTGCTGGCACGGTGCTCAGCCCCGAGCAGGTCGAGCAGGTCAAAGCGGCTGGCGGACAAGTGATCGTCATGCCGCACAGCGATGCCAAGGTATTGCGCGCGGCGAAAGCGGCGGGGCTGTACCTGTCGCCGGGCGTGGCCACGCCGACTGAAGCCTTCGCCGCACTGGCTGAGGGTGCGGACATTCTCAAGCTGTTTCCGGCCGAACAAATGAACCCGGCGGTCGTCAAGGCCTGGCTGGCGGTGTTGCCAGCCGGCACGGTGCTGGCGCCGGTCGGCGGGATCACACCGGACAACATGCAGGCCTTTATCGATGCCGGTGTGAAAGGTTTCGGCCTCGGTTCCGGTCTGTTCAAACCGGGCATGACGCCCGAGCAGGTGGCGGTCAATGCCAAGGCCTACGTGACTGCCTGGAAAGCCCTGCGTTAAGAATTTTGGCGCTGTGTGCGCTGCATCTAATAAAAGCTGCATTTACAAAAGAGAGCAGAGATGAAAATCACCAAACTCACGACCTTCATCGTTCCGCCGCGCTGGTGCTTCCTCAAGGTCGAAACCGACGAGGGCGTGACCGGTTGGGGCGAGCCTGTGGTCGAAGGGCGCGCGCATACCGTAGCGGCTGCGGTGGAAGAATTGTCCGACTACCTGATCGGCAAAGACCCACGCAATATCGAAGACATCTGGACCGTGCTCTATCGCGGTGGCTTCTACCGTGGCGGCGCGATTCACATGAGCGCGCTGGCCGGTATCGACCAAGCGCTGTGGGACATCAAGGGCAAGGCCCTCGGCGTGTCGGTCAGCGATCTGCTCGGTGGCCAGGTGCGCGACAAGATTCGTGTGTATTCGTGGATCGGCGGCGACCGTCCGGCCGACACCGCGCGTGCGGCGAAAGAAGCAGTGAGCCGTGGTTTCACTGCGGTGAAAATGAACGGCACCGAAGAACTGCAGTTCCTCGACACTTTCGAGAAAGTCGACCTCGCCCTGGCCAACGTTGCCGCCGTGCGTGATGCGGTCGGGCCGAACGTCGGTATCGGCGTCGACTTCCACGGCCGCGTGCACAAGCCGATGGCCAAGGTGCTGATGAAGGAGCTCGACCCGTACAAACTGATGTTCATCGAAGAACCGGTGCTCAGCGAAAACTACGAAGCATTGAAAGAACTGGCGCCGCTGACCAGCACGCCGATTGCCCTCGGCGAGCGGCTGTTCTCGCGCTGGGACTTTAAACGGGTGTTGAGCGAAGGCTACGTCGACATTATCCAGCCGGATGCCTCTCACGCTGGCGGCATCACTGAAACCCGCAAGATCGCCAACATGGCCGAAGCCTACGACGTCGCGCTGGCGCTCCATTGCCCGCTGGGACCGATCGCGCTGGCTGCCTGTTTGCAACTCGACGCGGCTTGTTACAACGCGTTTATCCAAGAGCAGAGCCTGGGCATCCATTACAACGAGAGCAACGACTTGCTCGACTATGTGAAGGATCCGCGCGTGTTCGACTACGACCAGGGCTTCGTGAAGATTCCGAACGGCCCGGGGCTGGGCATCGAGATCAACGAGGAATACGTGATCGAACGCGCCGCCGTCGGCCACCGCTGGCGCAACCCGATCTGGCGTCATGCCGATGGCAGCTTTGCCGAGTGGTGATCTCCTGATTCAGCACTGATCCCTGTGGGAGCGAGCCTGCTCGCGAATGCAATGTCACATCCGCCATCCATGTGACTGACCCGACGCTTTCGCGAGCAGGCTCGCTCCCACAGTTTGATCTCCAGGGAGAGGAGATCTGCGTCATGACCTCAACAAACATAAAAAGAGGCTCTCCTCATGCAAACGCATACCCTCTCCGGGCAGGCGTCTTTAGTCACGCCTAGCCGCAAGCGATTTTTCATCATGGTGTTGCTGTTCATCACCGTGGTCATCAACTACCTGGACCGCAGCAACCTGTCGATTGCCGCGCCGGCGCTGACCAGTGAGCTGGGCATCGATCCGGTTCACGTCGGTCTGATCTTCTCCGCGTTCGGCTGGACCTACGCTGCCATGCAGATCCCCGGCGGCTGGCTGGTCGATCGCGTGCCGCCGCGCATCCTTTACAGTGTCGCGCTGCTGCTGTGGTCGCTGGCCACGGTGATGCTCGGTTTCGTCAGCAGCTTCATCGCCCTGTTCGTGCTGCGCATGGCCGTCGGTGCGCTGGAAGCGCCGGCCTATCCGATCAACAGTCGCGTGGTTACGACCTGGTTTCCCGAGCGCGAGCGCGCCACGGCGATCGGTTTCTACACTTCCGGACAGTTTGTCGGTCTGGCCTTCCTGACCCCGGTGCTGGCGTGGCTGCAACATGAATTCGGCTGGCACATGGTGTTCGTCGCCACCGGCGCGGTGGGCATTCTGTGGGCGCTGATCTGGTACGCGGTTTATCGCGAGCCGCGCGATTTCAAAGGCACTAACCAGGCGGAAATCGACCTGATCCGCGAAGGCGGCGGGCTGGTCGATATCCAGGCCGAGGCGGCCAAGGTCAAAGCCAAATTCAGCTGGACCGATCTGGGCATCGTCCTCAGCAAACGCAAGTTGTGGGGTATCTACCTCGGCCAGTTCTGTCTGAACTCGACGCTGTGGTTCTTCCTCACCTGGTTCCCGACCTATCTGGTGAAATACCGCGGCATGGACTTCATCAAGTCCGGCTTGCTCGCATCGCTGCCATTTCTTGCCGCTTTCGTCGGTGTGTTGTGCTCGGGATTCTTTTCCGACTTCCTGATCCGGCGCGGCTACACCGTGGGCTTCGCACGCAAGTTGCCGATCATTGGCGGTCTGTTGATTTCGACCTCGATCATCGGCGCCAACTTTGTCGAGTCGACGCCGCTGGTGATTGCCTTCCTCGCCCTGGCATTTTTCGGCAACGGGCTGGCGTCGATCACCTGGTCGCTGGTGTCGACGCTGGCACCGGCGCGGTTGCTCGGTCTGACTGGTGGCGTGTTCAACTTCATCGGCAATCTTTCGGCGATCGCTACGCCGATCGTGATCGGCTTCCTTGCCAGCGGCGATTCGTTCGCGCCGGCGATCACCTACATCGCCGTGCTCGCGCTGGTCGGTGCCTTGTCCTACGTGCTGCTGGTGGGCAAGGTCGAGCGTATCGAGTTGTAGTGCTCTGCGTCGGGCGACCATAATGCCGCCCGTTCCTTCGCTCAACGGTAAAAAGGCTGGATATGCAGGAAGACGCCCCGGAAAAAACCAAGGACGCCGCGCCCACCGGCACCCAGACGCTGCTGCGCGGCCTCGGTGTAGTCCAAGCGGTGGCCAGCGGCGCGCGTGATCTCAAGGAGATCGCCCGGCTGATCGGCACCACGCGCAGCACTACCCATCGTCTGGCCAGTTGTCTGGTCGACGAGCGTTATCTGCGCGTGGTGCCGCAAATCGGTTATCTGCTCGGGCCGAAGCTGATCGAACTGGGCTTTCAGGCCCGCGAAGAGTTGCCGCTGGTGACGTTGGCCGGGCCGTATCTGGATGAGTTGTCGGCGCTGACCGGCGACACGGTGCATTTGGGGATCAGGGAAGGCGACGAAGTGCTGTACCTGCTGAAGAATCCAGGGCGCAACGGGCCGGAAATGCGCTCGCGGGTTGGCCATCGCATGCCGCTGGTGCGCACCGGGATCGGCAAGGCCTTGATGCTCGATGATTCGCCGCAGGATTGGCGGCGGCTGTACGACATCAGCCTGCCGGCGGGGGGCAAAAGTCAGTTCTGGCCGCAGCATCCCCAGCAGTCGTGGGAACAGCTTGAGCAGCGCATGGGCGAATACGTTGCCGGTGGCTACGCGTTCGATCTGGAAGACAACGAACCGTCGATCCGCTGTGTGGCGGCGCCAATTCGTGATGCGAGCAAGGGCATAGTCGCGGCGATCAGTATCGCCAGCACCGTGCCGTACATGCCGCTGGAAAAAATGGCCGAGTTGATCCCCCTGCTCAAAGGGGTCACAACCCGGCTGTCGGCGGAGCTTGGTTTGAAGGTATAGCCCTAAGGTTTAGGCCTTCAGCGTCGCCATGTCGATGACGAAGCGGTACTTCACATCACCGGCAATCATCCGCGCATAGGCTTCATTGATATTGCGGATGTCGAGCATTTCGATGTCGCAGGTGATGTTGTGCTCGGCGCAGAAATCCAGCACTTCCTGGGTTTCGGCGATACCGCCGATCAGGGATCCGGCCAGTACGCGACGGCTCATCACCAGTTTGCCGGCGTGGACGGGCGGGTTCACCGGCTCGATCAGGCCTACCAGAATGTGCACGCCGTCGAAACGCAGGGTGTCGAGGTACGGGTTCAAATCGTGTTGCACCGGAATGGTGTCGAGCAGGAAGTCGAAGTAGCCGGCAGCGGCCTTCATCTGCTCGGCATCGGTGGAGACGATGACGTGATCGGCGCCCTGACGGCGACCTTCTTCAGCCTTGCTCGCCGAACGGGTGAACAGTGTCACTTCCGCGCCCATAGCCTTGGCGAACTTGATGCCCATGTGGCCGAGGCCACCCATGCCAAGAATGCCGACCTTGTCACCGGCCTTGACGCCGTAGTGCTTGAGCGGCGAGTAGGTGGTGATGCCGGCGCAGAGAATCGGTGCGGCGCTGGCCAGTGCGAGTTTCTCGGGGATGCGCACAACGAAGTGTTCGCTGACCACGATGCTGTCCGAATAACCGCCCATGGTGTTGCTGCCATCAACCCGATCCGGGGTGGCGTAGGTCATGGTCGGGCCTTCGAGGCAATATTGCTCGAGGTTCGCCTGACAGGCTTCGCAGCTGCGGCAGGAGTCGACCATGCAGCCTACGCCAACCAGATCGCCTACCTTGTGACGGGTGACATTCGCACCGACTGCGGTGACTTTTCCGACGATCTCATGGCCAGGCATCAGCGGATAAACGGCGATGCCCCATTCGTTGCGTGCCTGATGGATGTCGGAATGGCAGACGCCGCAGTAGAGAATTTCGATCGCCACGTCGTCGGCGCGCGGGCTGCGGCGTTCGAATTTCATCGGGGCGAGGGGCGTGGTGGCCGATTGGGCGGCATAGCCGATGGCGGTGTACATGAAGGACCTCGCAAAAACAGTGACAAGTGAGGCGGTGAATTCTGGCCGTCAGACGCGGGTGCGGCCATGACGATTTCTCCGGGTCTCATGCCTAATCCTCCGGCATGCGGGTTTCGGCGATCGCATTGGTCAGCGGATCTGCGATGATGTTTTCATCCCCTTTTCCGTGAATTTTACGAAGACCTATTCGATGCAGTTGACCCGTCATCTTGATGCCAATGCCCGGCTGGTTTCGCTGATCGAACCGCTGGCGCTGCGCGATGGCTACAGCCAGACCGGCCTGCCAGGTGTGCAGATCCTGCGCGCCAGTTGCGACGTCGCCCGTGGCCCGCACATTTACGAGCCGAGCCTGATGATCATCGCCCAGGGCAGCAAACTGGCGTTCCTCGGCCCACGAACCATGGAATACGGCGCCGGGCATTACCTGATCCAGGCGCTGCCGGTGCCGTTCGAATGTGAAACTTTTGCCTTGCCCGATGCGCCATTGCTCGGTGTGTCGGTGGCGATTGATCGCGTCCTGCTCGGCGAATTGGTGCTGGCTATGGGGCTGGCGCCGGGTCGGCATATTCCGGCGCAGACGCCGGAGTCGATGACCTCGGTGGTGCTCGACGATGCCATGCGCGGTTGTGTCGAACGGCTGCTCAGCTGTCTGCACGATCCGCTGGAATGCCAGATTCTCGGCCCGGCGCGGGTCCGCGAGTTGTTGTTCGTTGCGTTGCGCGGGCCGCAGGCGGATGTGTTGCGAGCGTTGGTCGAGCAACAAGGGCAATTCGCCCGGGTGGCGGCGTCGATCAGCCATCTGCATGCGCATTACACCGAGCCGCTCAATGTCGAGACACTGGCCAGTTGCGCGAACATGAGCGTGTCGACGTTTCATGAGCATTTCAAGCGCAGCACACTGTTGTCGCCAGTGCAGTATCTCAAGCGTTTGCGCTTGTTAAAGGCGCAGACGCTGCTGGTGGCGGAGGGGCTGGGTGTCGCGCAGGTGGCGCATCGGGTGGGGTATCAGAGCACGTCGCAGTTCAGCCGCGAGTACAAGCGTTACTTCGAACGCAGTCCGGGGGATGAGCGCGCTGCCTGATCCGCCGTTATTCCCTGTGGGAGCGAGCCTGCTCGCGAAGGCGCTGGATCAGTCGACATCATCTTCATATGACACACCGCTTTCGCGAGCAGGCTCGCTCCCACAGTTGTTTTGTGGTGTCAGGGGAATTTTGGGCAACAAAAAGGCCCCCATTTCGGGAGCCTTGTTGTTCAGCGTTTCGACTTACATGTTCGGGTAAGTCGGGCCGCCGGCACCTTCCGGCGCCACCCAGGTGATGTTCTGCGCAGGATCCTTGATGTCACAGGTCTTGCAATGCACGCAGTTCTGGGCGTTGATCTGGAAGCGCTTCTCGCCATCTTCCTTGGTAATCACCTCGTATACGCCGGCCGGGCAGTAACGCTGCGCCGGTTCGTCGTACAACGGCAGGTTTTTGCTGATCGGGATGCTCGGATCGGTCAGCTTCAAGTGGCATGGCTGCTCTTCTTCGTGGTTGGTACCGGAGATGAACACCGAGCTGAGTTTGTCGAAACTCAGTTTGCCGTCGGGTTTCGGATAGTCGATCTTCTTGCAGTCGGCCGCGAGCTTGAGGCAGGCGTAATCCGGCTTGGTGTCGCGCAGGGTGAACGGCAGTTTGCCGCCGAAGATGTTCTGGTCCAGCCAGTTGAAACCACCGCCGATGATCGCGCCGTACTTGTGGATCGCCGGGCCGAAGTTACGGCTGGCGAACAGTTCTTCATGCAGCCAGCTGTTCTTGAATGCGTCGACGTAAGTGGTCAGTTCGACGGTGCAATCCTGCTCGGCAAACAGCGCATCGGCTACCGATTCCGCCGCGAGCATGCCGGACTTCATCGCGGTGTGGCTGCCTTTGATCTTGGCGAAGTTCAGGGTGCCGAGGTCGCAACCGATCAGCGCGCCGCCCTTGAAGACCATTTTCGGCAGCGAGTTCAGGCCACCCTTGGCGATGGCGCGGGCGCCATAGCTGACGCGCTTGCCGCCTTCCAGATATTGCTTGAGCACCGGGTGATGCTTGAGGCGCTGGAACTCATCGAACGGCGACAGGTAAGTGTTGCTGTAGGACAGGTCGACGATCAGACCGACCACCACCTGATTGTTTTCCAGGTGATAGAGGAACGAGCCGCCGGTGTTTTCGGTGCCCATGATGTCCAGCGGCCAACCGGCGGTGTGCACCACCAGGCCTGGCTGATGCTTGGCCGGGTCGATTTCCCAGATTTCTTTCAGGCCGATGCCGTAGTGCTGAACGTCGGCATCGCTGTCGAGGTTGTAGCGTTTGATCAGTTGCTTGCCGATGTGGCCACGGCAGCCTTCGGCGAACAGCGTGTATTTGCCACGCAGTTCCATGCCTGGGGTGTACAGGCCTTCTTTCGGGTTGCCTTCACGGTCGACGCCCAGATCACCGGTGATGATCCCGCGCACCACACCGTTTTCATCGATCAGCGCTTCCTGAGCGGCGAAGCCCGGGTAGATTTCCACACCGAGGTTTTCCGCCTGCTGAGCCAGCCAGCGGCACAGGTTGCCCAGGGAGATGATGTAGTTGCCTTCGTTGTGCATGGTCTTGGGCACAAAGAAGTCAGGAATCTTCTGCGCACTGTCGGCGTTTTTCAGCACGAAAATGTCATCGCGTGTGACTGGCGTGTTCAGCGGTGCGCCGAGTTCTTTCCAGTCCGGGAACAGTTCGTTCAGGGCGCGGGGTTCGAACACCGCACCGGAGAGGATGTGCGCGCCGACTTCGGAGCCTTTTTCGACCACGCAGACGCTGATTTCCTTACCGGCGTCAGCGGCCTTCTGCTTCAAGCGGCAGGCGGCGGACAGACCAGCGGGGCCGGCACCGACGATGACGACGTCGAATTCCATGTATTCGCGTTCCACAGGCTATCTCCTACTCAAGGCTCAACAGTTTTTTTTCTAATATGGAGGTTTGATCTCGCATCCGTATTGCCTTTACGTTAACGTCAAAGGGAATATTGGCGAATCCACCTTTCTCTCTAGGCGGCGCATTATATCTACACCACTCCTAGCGTCCAATACAAACGTTTGTTTGAATCGCCTCCAGCCCTGATAAATCAAAGAAGCGCGGCTTATGACAGGGCATTTTGGCGTATTGACCAGAATGGGCGTTCCGGTCAAGATACGGGCGGTTTTGCGCTCGCCGTAGGCAGACTGGCGGTTTCAAGAGCACCTCTAAAGACAGGGCACAGGCAGTAGGCGGTGATGCGCAGCGCAAGTCCGGCGCGCAGTTTACACAGCGTGAGAATGAATGACCCGACAGTCACCCCTGACGAACGGTCACCGCTCTTCGCGAAGTGAATCACCTCACATTCAAGCCGGCGTTTTTAGAGGTGCCCTTGTCGCCCGATGAGCATCATCCGCCAGGTTCGCCTAGGCGACTTTCTTTTCACCGGAGAGTAACGAGGAATCCATGAAGGTTCTTGTAGCTGTCAAACGCGTTGTGGATTACAACGTCAAGGTCCGCGTCAAGGCGGACAATTCCGGCGTCGACCTCGCCAACGTCAAGATGTCGATGAACCCGTTCTGCGAAATCGCCGTGGAAGAAGCCGTACGCCTGAAAGAGAAGGGCGTTGCGACTGAAATCGTCGTCGTCTCGATCGGCCCGACCACCGCTCAGGAGCAGCTGCGTACCGCACTGGCTCTGGGTGCCGACCGCGCCATCCTCGTCGAATCCGCTGAAGACCTGACCTCGCTGGCCGTGGCCAAGCTGCTCAAGGCCGTTGTCGACAAGGAACAGCCTCAGCTGGTGATCCTTGGCAAACAGGCGATCGACAGCGACAACAACCAGACCGGCCAGATGCTCGCGGCACTGAGCGGCTACGGTCAGGGCACCTTCGCTTCGAAAGTCGAAGTCTCCGGCGACAGCGTTGCCGTGACTCGCGAAATCGACGGCGGCGCGCAGACCGTTTCGCTGAAACTGCCGGCCATCGTCACCACCGACCTGCGTTTGAACGAGCCGCGCTACGCGTCCCTGCCAAACATCATGAAAGCCAAGAAGAAGCCTCTCGAAGTGCTGACTCCGGACGCTTTGGGCGTTTCCACCGCCTCCACCAACAAGACCCTGAAAGTCGAAGCGCCGGCTGCACGCAGCGCGGGCATCAAGGTCAAGTCGGTGGCTGAACTGGTTGAAAAACTCAAGAACGAAGCGAAGGTAATCTAAATGACTATCTTGGTTATTGCTGAACACGACAACAAAGTGTTGGCCCCGGCCACACTGAACACCGTGGCTGCTGCGGCCAAAATCGGCGGCGACATCCACGTTCTGGTAGCAGGTCAGGGCGCAGGCCCGGTGGCCGAAGCCGCAGCGAAAATCGCTGGCGTGAGCAAAGTCCTGAATGCTGACAACGCCGCTTACGCGCATCAGCTGCCGGAAAACGTTGCTCCGCTGGTTGCAGAGTTGGGCAAGAATTACAGCCACATTCTGGCTGCCGCCACTTCCAACGGCAAAAACATCCTGCCGCGCGTTGCTGCTGCGCTGGACGTTGACCAGATCTCCGAGATCATCTCGGTAGAAAGCGCTGACACTTTCAAGCGTCCGATCTACGCCGGTAACGCCATCGCCACCGTGCAATCGACCGCCGCGATCAAAGTGATCACCGTGCGTGCCACCGGTTTCGATCCGGTTGCTGCTGAAGGTGGTTCGGCTGCCGTTGAAGCTGTTGGCGCTGCGCACGACGCCGGTACCTCGAGCTTCGTCAGCGAAGAGCTGGCCAAGTCCGATCGTCCTGAGCTGACCGCTGCCAAGATCGTCGTCTCTGGCGGCCGCGGCATGCAGAACGGTGACAACTTCAAACACCTGTACGCGCTGGCCGACAAGCTCGGCGCTGCTGTTGGCGCTTCGCGCGCTGCGGTCGACGCAGGTTTCGTACCGAACGACATGCAGGTCGGTCAGACCGGCAAGATCGTTGCGCCACAGCTGTACATTGCCGTCGGTATCTCCGGCGCGATCCAGCATCTGGCCGGTATGAAAGACTCCAAAGTGATCGTTGCGATCAACAAGGACGAAGAAGCGCCGATCTTCCAGGTGGCCGATTACGGCCTCGTGGCGGATCTGTTCGAAGCAGTACCTGAGCTGGAGAAGCTGGTCTAATCCGGCGTCTTCACTTATAAAGAGCCCGGCCTGTTGGTCGGGTTTTTTTTTGTCTCGAATTTCAAGCGGGAGCGTTTTGCCATGGATCTGCGCTGCGGATGGTTGTTGGGATGGGTGCTGTTGCCAGGTCTGGCCACGGCCGCTGGCAAGTGCGAGCGCCTGGTTGTCACCGGCAGCCCGGATGCGCCGCCCTATCTGTGGCAGGACCCGCAAAACCCCAAACGCCTGATCGGCGCTAGCGCCGATTTGCTGCAGCAAGTGGCCAAGGATCTGGGCATCAAAGTTGACCTGCTCTACGCCGGCAAACGCTCGCAGGCCCTCGATGAAGTGCGCAGCGGGCGCATGGACATGCTGGCCGACGCGCCGTTGACCGTGAATGAGCTGGAAAACCTCGACTACATCCATCCGCCACTGCTGGAAAACGACTACCTGGTGTGGACGCGCAAAGGCTCGACGCTGACCTATGCCGAGGCCAGCGACCTGAAAGGCCATGCCGGGGCGGTGTCGGAAAAGTCGCGGATGACCCAGGCATTCGGCACTTTCGCCGAACAGAATCTGACCCTGACCCGCACAGCAAACCTTACCGAGGCATTACAGAAACTGCTGTTGGGCGAGGTGGAATATGTCCTCGCCGGACGTTACTCAGGCCTGGCCGCCGCGCAGACATTGGGCATGACCAGCGATCTGTTGGCGTTCGAACAACCCATCGACCGGCCGGGTCTGTTCCTCGCGGTTTCGCATAACTCGGCCTGCAACGATCCGTGGTTGCGCGGACAGCTCGCCAAAAAGATGACAGAATTGCCCGCGTCCGGACTGACGGAAGCCGCGCTGCAACGCAACATCGAGCGCTGGAAGGCGCAACAGCAACAGTCGCCACAACCTGTCAGTGCCCCAAAACAGTAGGGATTCTTAGTGAGTATTCGACCTCTTTTCGCGGCTGTGGCCGTTCTGGCCCTGGCCGGGTGCGCATCCGATCCGGCACCCAGTGAACAAATGCGTCTGACCGAACAAGCCATCGTGCAGGCCAAGGCAGTCGGCGCCACCGCTGACGAAGTGCCGGAAATGCAACTGGCCGAAACCAAGTACAACCGCGCCAAAGGCAGCATGGCCGACGAGTCCTATCGCAATGCGCGCATGCGTGCCGAGCAGGCCGAACTGGATGCACGTCTGGCCGAAGCCAAGGTGCTGACGAAAAAAAGTGAAGAGCAACTCAATGTGCTCAATACCCGCATTGTCCGCCTGCGCAAGCAGCTGCAACTGGGGGAAGCGCAATGAGCCTCAAGTCCAACGCTTTGGGCATTCTGCTCCTCGCCGGTTGCGCCAGCCTGTACGGCTGCGCTGGCCAGCACAGCGAGGCGGCGCTGCAACAGGCCGGCGCTGATTTCCAGAAGGTCAAGGAAGATTCCAACGTCCTGCGCATTGCGCCGAAAGACGTGATCCGCGCCGGCGAATCCCTGGCCCGTGCCGATCGGCTGTCGACCTATTGGGGCAGCGGTGCGGACGTAGTGCATTACGCCTACTTGAGCCAGCGCTACAGCGAAATCGCCCGCGAGCACACCAACCAGGCGCTCAACGAGGAACGCGCAGCCAAGCTCGAGCTTGAGCGTCAGCGTCTGCAACTGGCTCTGCGCGAGTCGAAGCTGCTCAGTGTGCAGCAGCAGGGCAAGTGGCTGGAGGAACAGATCGAGGCGCTGGCCACCACACAGACCGATCGGGGGCTGGTCATGACCCTCGGCGACGTGTTGTTCGACACCGGCCAGGCGGAACTGAAAAACTCGGCCAACCGTGTCGTGCTGAAGATCGTCCAGTTTCTGCAACTCAACCCCAAGCGCGTGGTGCGCATCGAGGGTTACACCGACAGCACCGGTGGCAAACAGGAAAACCTCAAACTGTCCCGTGATCGTGCGCAGTCGGTGGCTGACGTGCTGGTCGATCTGGGCATCGATGAAAAACGCATTCAGGTCGAAGGTTATGGCGACCAGTTCCCGGTTGACGCCAACGCCTCCGAGCGCGGCAGGGCGCAGAACCGCCGGGTGGAAATCGTGTTCTCCGACGAAAAAGGCCAGCTCGGCGCCGCCCGTTGAGGGTTGCGTCTCTGGAAAGCCCGGACTGTCATGCAGTGCCGGGCTTTTTTATGTCTGTCGATTGCTGCGCAAAACCGTACAGATGGGGCAGACACCCCACTGTACGGTCGAGTAATCTGGCAACTGTCCCAGTACACTTCTAAACTGTTCCGGTATTGTTTCACACAAGAATAAAACGCCCGTGAAATCGAGTGCTGCGTCATGACCAATCTCTTGCTCTACCAACGTATTGCTCAGCAACTGGCCGAAGACATCCGCCGTGGTGTCTATCAACCGGGGGAGCGCGTGCCTTCGGTGCGCAAGATGAGTTCGCAGCTCAACGTCAGTCATGCGACGGTGTTGCAGGCTTACGCCAACCTTGAAGATCAGGGCCTGATCCGCGCTCGGCCGCAGTCGGGTTACTACGTGCACCAGACCCCAGCGCTGACCGCGCCGACGCCGGATATTGCCCGGGTCGAACGGCCGGGGCTGGTGACGCGCAGCAGCATCATTCAGCAGGTATTGGTCGAATCCCGCCGCGAAGGCGTGTTTCCGCTGGGCGCTGCGGTGCCGAGCGTCGATTATCTGCCGGTGCGCGCGCTGCATCAGCAACTGGCCAAGGTCACCCGGTTTCACAGTCCACGGGCGTTCAGCTACATGTTCAGCCCCGGCTTCGAACCGCTGCGTCGGCAAGTCGCGATCCGCATGCGTGACGCCGGCGTGGTGGTCGATCCGTCGGAAGTGGTGATTACCCACGGCTGTGTCGACGCCTTGCAGATGTCATTGCGTGTGCTGACCCGGCCGGGGGATCTGATCGCTGCCGAATCACCGACCTATTACGGCCTGCTGCAACTGGCCGATCTGCTTGGCCTGAAGGTCATCGAAATCCCCAGCGACCCCGCCACCGGCATGAGCCTGGAAGCCTTGCAACTGGCCGCCAACCAGTGGTCGATCAAGGCGCTGGTGCTGACCACGCGCCTGAGCAATCCCCTCGGCGGAACCATGCCGGAAGAGCGGCAGAAACAGTTGCTGCGGCTGGCCTCGGATTTCGACATTCAGATTGTCGAAGACGATATCTACGGCGAACTGATGTTCGAGCAGGGCCGTACCAAGGCGCTGAAGGCTTACGACAGGCTCGATCGGGTGATCTACTGCTCGAGCTTCTCCAAAACCTTGTCGCCAGGTGTGCGTATCGGCTGGATGATCGCCGGCAAATACCAACAGGAAATCCAGCGCCTGCAAACCTTCAGCACCCATTCGGCGTGCAGCGTCACGCAGATGGCGATTGCCGCGTATCTGGAAAACGGCGGTTATGACCGGCATTTACGCTACATCCGCCAGGAGTACCGGAAAAACCTCAGCGCGTTCCAGCTGGCGGTTCAACAGCATTTCCCTGAAGGCACGCAGATGTCCCGGCCAACGGGCGGTTTCATCCTTTGGGTGAGCTTGCCGGGGCGGGTCAACACCCAGGAATTACATGTCCGCGCACTGCAACAAGGCATCAGCATCGCGCCGGGGCTGATCTTCAGCAACACCGAGCAGTTCAACCACTGTATCCGGCTCAATTGCGGCATTCCGTGGAACCGCGAGGCGGAGCGCGCGCTGATGACGTTGGGTCTGTTGGCCACCCAACTGTGTCAGGAAATGGCTGGCGGATTCTGAACGGGGAGGGCGCTGAGGCTTGTCATGTGACGCACAACAAGCGAGCATGTGGCCCTCTGCCGTTAGTTCGTTGGGTCCATGAAAGCCATTGTTCCTGCCGCGTGGGTATTGCTGGGTTTGTTGATGATCGGTCAGGCACCGGGTGTCATGGCGGCCGCAGCCCAGGAAAAACCGGCAGCGACCAGTACGACGAAGAAAGCCGTCAAAACCGTGGCTCCGGCAAAAACAGCCCAGGCCAAAACAAACGCCACGGTGAAGAAGCGCCGCCCGGTTGCCTCGAAGTCGAAATCCGCGAGCGAAGTGGCCAAGACCAAATTGCCGCCGGCAAAACTCGATCTCAGCCTGCCCAAGGATATGGTTGAAGACCTGAAGCCACAGGGCACCGTAGAACTGCCCAAACGCGAGGCGATCCTGCCGCAGATGTTTGGCGAAAAAGATAACGGCTTCCAGCTCAACGGCCGCTTGCTCAGCAATGAAATGGAGTTGCAATTGCGCAACGAAGCGCGACGCGATGTGGAAGGCGCGGCGCTGGATTTCGAATTCAAGCAATAGATGCAGGCCTCTGCGACGCGCAGAGCAGACGCTTCGTCGGAGACTGCCCGGTCACTTTTACTTATCGTTGAAAAGCCGCTTGCAGCAATTTGAAACAGCTGTTTTAGCGGTTACTCTGTTCCCCGTCTCTTTACACATCGCCCGTCGCGAGGATCTGTTCGTCATGAAATGCCGTGAAGGCTGTGGCGCTTGCTGCATTGCCCCCTCCATCAGTTCGCCGATTCCCGGCATGCCCGATGGCAAACCCGCCGGCGAACGTTGCGTGCAACTGTCGGTCGATAACCTGTGCAGCATTTTCGGCCGTCCGGAACGTCCGGCTGTCTGCTCGGGTTTCGCTGCGGATGTCGAGGTTTGCGGCAGCAGTTCGCAAGAAGCGATCAGATTGATCGGCTGGTGGGAGCAGATGACGGCGGCGTGATGTGTTCACCAACGGAACTTCAACAATAAGGAATAAAACTATGGGTTCGCTGCACCGTATCGCTGTGTTGTGTGGTCTGACTGCCGTACTTGCCACCTCGGTCGTCCACGCGGAAGACTGGAAAGTTGCCAAGAACGAAGACGGCATCAAGGTTTCCCTGAGCGAAATACCCGGTTCGGATTACAAGTCCTACCAAGGCGTTGCGCTGATGAAAACAACCGTTGCCAAACTGCGCGCCTTGCAGGAAGACGTCTCCGGCGCCTGCGCGTGGATTCACGAATGCAAGAGCCAGAAACTGCTCAAGCACGAAGGCGATCTGAGCTGGACCTATTCGCAATTCAATACGCCGTGGCCGGTGACCCCGCGTGATTCGGTGTTGAAAATCACCACTGTTGAGGGCGCCGATGGCAGCCTGACCCGTAATCTTGAGGGCGTGCCGACCTATCTGCCGGAAGAAAAAGGCTTCGTGCGGGTCCAGCAAGTCAAAGGCTTCTGGAAGTTCGTGCCTAAAGGCGATCAGGTTGAAGTGACTTACCAGGTGCACACCGAGCCGGGCGGTAGCGTGCCGGCCATGGTCGCCAACAAATTTGTGGTGGATGCGCCATTCAATACCCTGAAAGCGCTGAAAGAACGCGCCGAGAAATAATCAGTTGGCTGTAAGCAAAACGCCCCGAACCATTCGGGGCGTTTTGTTTTGTCTCTAAATTGTATTTCCAGATATGCGTTGCACGAAATTTTCACAAAGTCTCCAAGACAATTCGCCCGCACTTGTTGACTGCCATTGCGTTGCCAGCCTTCGAATGAAAGTCTCGAAGGGCTGGGCAGTAATCAATGGCAATGGTGTGAACGATCGTGCAACATTTGCGCACCGCGCACGCCCCGGGGTCTGGATTGACCAATAGAGGGCATGGCGCCGCTGTATTTTTGCAACTTCAACTTCCAATGGGTCCTAAAACGACATGGCAAACCCGGACGCCCTGAGTCAGCAGCGATCTTCTGCTCGTCTGCTGCAACCGACCGTCAAATCGCATCTGGCCTACACGCTGCTGTGCGCGCTGGTCATGATGGTGATGTTTTCCGCGCTGCGCCTCGCGCTGCTGGTCTACAACCGCGAGATGATCCTCGACACCCCGGCCGCGACCTTCCTTGAAGCGTTCGTCAACGGTCTGCGTTTCGACCTGCGCCTGGTGGTCTACCTGTGCATTCCGCTGGTGCTGGCGCTGTTCAGTGCCCGGGCCATGGCCGCGCGCGGTTTCTTCCGTCTGTGGCTGACCGTCGCCTCGAGCATCGCGCTGTTCCTCGGCCTGATGGAAATGGACTTCTACCGCGAGTTTCACCAGCGCCTCAATGGTCTGGTGTTCCAGTACGTGAAGGAAGACCCGAAAACCGTAATGAGCATGCTCTGGTACGGTTTCCCGGTGGTGCGCTACGTGCTGGCGTGGGTGATCGGCACGGTCATTCTGACTCTGGCATTCAAAGGCGCCGACCGGGCCACCCGCCCGCGCGGACCGTTCAGCGGCGGCAGCGTCAGCTCCCGTCAGGTTGCGCCGTGGTACACCCGCCTGGCGGTGTTCGTGGTCTGCCTGCTGATCTGCGTAGTCGCCGCTCGCGGCACCTTGCGTCAAGGCCCGCCGATGCGCTGGGGTGACGTCTACACCACCGATTCCAACTTCGCCAACCAGCTCGGCCTCAATGGCACGCTGTCGCTGGTCGCCGCAGCCAAGGCGCGCATGGGCGAAGACCGCGACAATATCTGGAAAGCCACGCTGCCTCAGGAACAGGCGCAGCAAGTGGTGCGCGACATGCTGCTGATGCCGGACGACAAACTGGTCGATGCCGACATCGCCGCTGTTCGCCGCGACTACATGCCGCCGGCTGACAAGACCCTGCCGATCAAGAACGTTGTGGTGATCCTGATGGAAAGCATGGCCGGTCACTCGGTCGGTGCTTTGGGCGCGCCGGGCAATATCACCCCGTACCTGGACAAGCTGTCGAAGGAAGGTCTGCTGTTCGACCGTTTCTTCTCCAACGGCACCCACACCCATCAGGGCATGTTCGCGACCATGGCCTGCTTCCCCAACCTGCCAGGTTTCGAATACCTGATGCAGACCCCGGAAGGCAGCCACAAACTGTCCGGCCTGCCGCAGTTGCTCAGCGCCCGCGACTATGACGACGTCTATGTCTACAACGGCGACTTCGCCTGGGACAACCAGTCGGGCTTCTTCAGCAACCAGGGCATGACCAACTTCGTTGGCCGCAATGACTTCGTCAATCCGGTGTTCTCCGATCCGACCTGGGGCGTGTCCGACCAGGACATGTTCGATCGTGGCCTGCAAGAACTGAAGGCGCGGGAAAACGGCAAGCCGTTCTACGCGCTGCTGCAAACCCTGTCCAACCACACGCCGTACGCCTTGCCGACGCCATTGCCGGTCGAGCGCGTGACTGACCGTGGCAGCCTCAACGAACACCTGACCGCCATGCGCTACTCCGATTGGGCGCTCGGTCAGTTCTTCGAGAAGGCGCGCAAAGAGAAGTACTTCAACGAAACCCTGTTCGTCATCGTCGGCGACCACGGCTTCGGCAACGAGCGCCAGATCACTGAAATGGACCTGGGCCGCTTCAACGTGCCGATGCTGATGATTGCCCCGGGCATTCAGCAGAAGTTCGGTACCCGCGACCACACCGTGGGTACGCAGATCGACATCGTGCCGACCATCATGGGCCGTCTCGGTGGCGAAGTGCGTCACCAGTGCTGGGGCCGTGATCTGCTCAACCTGCCGCAGGGCGATACCGGTTTCGGTGTGATCAAGCCATCGGGCAGCGAACAGACCACCGCCATTGTCACCGCCGACCAGATTCTGGTGCTGCCGCGTGACAAGGACATGGGCCCGAAAATCTGGCAATACCAGCTCGGCGCCAACCCGCACGCCGAAGTAGTGCCGGACGCGCCGCGCACTGCCGAACTCAAACTCAAACTTGAGGCGTTCCTGCAAACCGCGACCAAGAGCCTGCTCGATAACACCGCCGGTGTCATTCACGGCAAGCCGGACTGATAACTGGTTAAAGTCCACGCAATAAAAAAGAGGCCCTTGAACAAGGGCCTCTTTTTTTACAGCTTCAAATCGTCATATCTTGCCGAGTAACAACAGCACCAGCAGCACGACCAACACCACGCCGATAATGCCCGACGGGCCATAACCCCAACTTCTGGAGTGCGGGAAGACCGGCAGACCACCGATCAGCAACAGGATCAGGATGATGATTAGAATTGTGCCCATGGGTGATTTCCTTGTTCAGAGTCTGGAAGAGTCTTGATGCTCAGTGGGCAGCTGGAGAGCAACTAAATTCCAGCCGGCTTACATGTTCCGACTTGCGCCGATGAAAAAAAATTCAATGTTTTTTTAATGTATTTGGATTGCTCGGTTATTTCCTTTCCAGCAAAAAGATCGCAGCCTCGTTGCACTCGTCAGCTCCTGCATGAGACCAACCGGAAAACAATGACGGCTGGAATCTTTTGATCCTCCATTCAGCAACTGGATGGAGCGTGGGCGAACGAAGTTCCTTCGCTACACTCGGCGCATCTCTCCCGGAACAACAAGGCTGTCCGCTATGCAAAATCGCATGATGATCACTGGTGCAGGCTCAGGCCTGGGTCGCGAAATCGCGCTGCGCTGGGCCCGTGAAGGCTGGCGGCTGGCTTTGTCCGATGTCAGTGAGCCCGGCCTGCAGGAAACCCTGAAGCTGGTGCGCGAGGCGGGCGGTGACGGCTTCATCCAGCGCTGTGACGTGCGCGATTACAGTCAGCTCACCGCCTTCGCCCAGGCCTGCGAAGAGAAGCTCGGCGGCATCGACATCATCGTCAACAATGCCGGCGTCGCCTCGGGCGGTTTTTTCAGCGAATTGTCGCTGGAAGACTGGGACTGGCAGATCGCGATCAACCTGATGGGCGTGGTCAAGGGTTGCAAGGCGTTCCTGCCGCTGCTGGAAGAGAGCAAGGGCAAGATCATCAACATCGCCTCCATGGCCGCGTTGATGCAAGGCCCGGCAATGAGTAACTACAACGTGGCCAAGGCCGGCGTAGTGGCGTTGTCGGAGAGTCTGCTGATCGAACTGGCGCAGCAGGAAGTGGCGGTGCATGTGGTTTGCCCGTCGTTCTTCCAGACCAACTTGCTCGATTCTTTCCGTGGCCCGACCCCGGCCATGAAAGCCCAGGTCGGCAAGTTGCTGGAAAGTTCGCCGATCAGCGCAGCCGACATCGCTGACTACATCTATCAGCAAGTCGCCGCCGGCGAATTCTTGATTCTGCCCCACGAACAAGGGCGCATGGCCTGGGCGCTCAAACAGAAGAATCCGCAACTGCTCTACAACGAAATGACTTCCATGGCCGAGAAAATGCGCGCCAAGGCCAAACAAAACAACGCTTGATCTTGTTCGATTCCCGCCGCGTCGTTAGGGTGGCCGCCACGGTCACCCTGTCGAGACGCCTCCATGCTCAATTACTTGTGGTTCTTCCTTGCGGCGCTGTTTGAAATCGCCGGCTGTTTTGCCTTCTACATGTGGCTGCGCCAGGGCAAGAGTGCGTTGTGGGTGATTCCCGCGTTGCTCAGCCTGACCCTGTTCGCGCTGTTGCTGACCCGTGTTGAAGCGGCCTACGCCGGGCGCGCCTATGCCGCGTATGGCGGGATCTACATCGTTGCTTCGATTGGCTGGCTAGCGGTGGTCGAGCGGGTGCGTCCGCTGGGCTCGGACTGGATTGGCATGGCCCTGTGCGTGGTCGGTGCCAGCATCATTCTGTTCGGGCCGCGCTTTTCCGCTGCCTGAGGCTTTTGTGCGAAGTGTCTGACAGCCGTGGGCGTGGGCGTCTGTAGGGCAAGACTGATTTGCTCGTCGTGGATTGTGAAGACGCTGTAAGCCGCGCATCTTCAGGGTTTGCCAGTCCTGAAGGATGAATCCCATGCTTGTACTCAGCCGTGTGGTCGGTGAGTTGATTTCAATCGGAGACGACATCACCCTGCGTGTTCTGTCGGTCAACGGCTCCAGCGTGCGCTTCGGCGTCGAGGCGCCGAAAAAGGTCCATGTACACCGCGCCGAGGTCTATGACCGGATCAAGCGCAAGGAGGCTGCGGCGAAGGCTGGCTGACGGCTTCAGTCGAACAGATGCTTGGGTACGTCGTGCTTGAGCATCAGCTGGCACTGCTCGCTTTCCGGATCGAACACGATCAATGCCTGGCCTTTGGTCAGTGCCTGACGCACGCGCAGGACGCGGGTTTCCAGCGGGGTGTCATCGCCGTTGTCGGTACCGTCGCGGGTGACGAAATCCTCGATCAGGCGGGTGAGGGTGTCGACTTCAAGCGCGTCGTGGGGAATGAGCATGGGCACCTCGGTCAAATCAATGTCGGGATGCTACGGGGAATGGGTTTTGCCTGCCAGTTTTGTATTGGCCGTGCCTGCCAATTCGCGAGCAGGCTCGCTCCCACCTTTGAAATGCGATCCCTGTGGGAGCGCGCCTGCTCGCGAAAGCGGTTATCTGTTCACCGAAGGTTCAACTGTCAGAACGCTGCCCCACCAGACTGTCCACCGGCGGCACCCGGGTTTCGCTTTCCATCTGCGTGTCATGCTCGATCTGATGGCTGAAGCGATCCAGTGAGGCATTGGCCGGCGCCGCATCGCTGGCAAAGACCGGCGGACTCAGAATGTACGCGCCAAGCAGTCGGCTGAGCGCCGCCAGGCTGTCGATGTGCGTACGCTCGTAACCGTGGGTGGCATCGCAGCCGAAGGCGAGCAGGGCGGTGCGAATGTCGTGACCGGCGGTGACCGCCGAGTGCGCATCGCTGAAGTAATAGCGGAACATGTCGCGGCGCACCGGCAATTCGTGTTCATCAGCCAGACGCAACAGATGCCGCGACAGGTGATAGTCATACGGCCCGCCCGAATCCTGCATCGCCACGCTCACCGCGTGTTCGCTGGAGTGTTGGCCGGGGGCGACGGGTGCGATGTCGATGCCGACAAATTCGCTGACGTCCCACGGCAATGCCGCCGCTGCACCGCTGCCGGTTTCCTCGGTGATGGTGAACAGTGGATGGCAATCGATGTTCAGTTCCTGGCCACTGTCGACAATCGCCTTGAGCGCGGCGAGCAGTGCGGCAACGCCGGCCTTGTCGTCGAGGTGGCGAGCACTGATATGGCCGCTTTCAGTGAACTCCGGCAGCGGGTCGAAGGCCACCACGTCGCCGACATGAATGCCCAGCGACTCGCAATCGGCCTTGGTCGTGCAGTAGGCGTCCAGACGCAGTTCGACGTGGTCCCAGCTGATCGGCATTTCATCGACCTGGGTGTTGAAGGCGTGCCCGGACGCCATCAGCGGCAGCACGCTGCCGCGAATCACCCCGGTATCGGTAAACAGGCTGACCCGGCTACCCTCGGCAAAGCGGCTCGACCAGCAACCGACCGGGGCGAGGGTCAGGCGACCGTTGTCTTTCACCGCACGCACAGCAGCGCCGATGGTGTCCAGGTGCGCAGACACCGCGCGGTCAGGGCTGCTCTTTTTGCCCTTCAACGTCGCGCGGATGGTCCCGCGCCGGGTCATTTCGAACGGAATGCCCAGCTCTTCGAGACGCTCGGCGACATAGCGCACGATGGTGTCGGTGAAACCGGTAGGGCTGGGAATGGCGAGCATTTCCAGCAGGACTTTTTGCAGGTAAGCCAGATCCGGTTCAGGGATTTGTGTGGTCATGGTCATGGAAACTCCTGATGGGTTGAGCACATCGATGGTTTCGATGAGGAAAATTGGTGGTGACGTTCAGGGCCTCTTCGCGAGCAGGCTCGCTCCCACATTTGGAATGCATTCCCCTGTGGGAGCGAGCCTGCTCGCGAAGGCGTCAGCCGGAACAACGATGGTTCAAGAGACAGCCGGCTGACTATGCGGAAACAACAGATCGACAAAGCGTTCCGCCGTCGGCTGCGGTTCGTGGTTGGCCAGGCCGGCGCGTTCGTTGGCTTCGATGAACACGTACTCGGGCTGATCCGCCGCCGGCACCATCAGATCGAGCCCGACCATCGGAATGTCCAGCGCCCGCGCCGCGCGCACTGCCGCGTCGACCAGGGTCGGATGAAGAATGTCGGTCACGTCTTCCAGCGTACCGCCGGTGTGCAGATTGGCCGTGCGCCGCACGAACAGATGCTCGCCGGCCGGCAGGATGCTGCTGTAGTCATAGCCGGCAGCGTGCAGCGTGCGTTGGGTTTCGTGGTCCAGCGGGATCTTGCTTTCGCCGCTGGTGGCCGCTTGCCGACGGCGGCTCTGCGCTTCGATCAGCGCACCGATCGAATGCTGACCATCGCCAACCACTTCCGCCGGACGGCGAATCGCCGCCGCTACCACTTCAAAACCGATCACCACGATGCGCAGATCAAGGCCTTCGTGGAAGCTTTCCAGCAGCACGCGACTGTCAAACTGCTTGGCGGTTTCGATGGCCTTCTGCACTTCTTCGATGGTGCGCAGATCCACCGCGACGCCGTGGCCCTGTTCGCCATCGAGAGGCTTGACCACCACCCGTTGGTGCTCATCGAGGAAGGCCAGGTTGTCGTCGGCGTTGCCCGCCAGTTGCTGCGCGGGCAGTTTCAGACCTGCGCCTTTCAGCACCTTGTGGGTCAGGCTTTTGTCCTGGCACAAGGTCATGCTGATCGCACTGGTCAGGTCGCTCAGCGACTCGCGGCAACGCACGCGACGGCCGCCGTGGCTGAGGGTGAACAGCCCGGCGTCGGCGTCATCCACTTGCACGTCGATACCGCGCCGATGCGCTTCTTCGACGATGATCCGCGCGTAAGGATTGAAATTCGCCTCCGGCCCCGGGCCGAGAAACAGCGGCTGGTTGATGCCGTTCTTACGCTTGATGGCGAACGTCGGCAGGTTGCGGAAACCCAGTTTGGCGTAAAGGTTTTTCGCCTGACGGTTGTCGTGCAGCACCGACAGATCCAGATAAGCCAGACCACGACTCATGAAGTGCTCGACCAGATGTCGCACCAGCACTTCGCCGACGCCGGGGCGCGAGCAATGCGGGTCGACCGCCAGGCACCACAGGCTGCTGCCGTGTTCCGGGTCGTTGAAGGCTTTTTCATGATTGAGACCCATGACACTGCCGATCACCGCGCCGCTGTCCTCGTCTTCCGCCAGCCAGTACACCGGGCCGCCCTGATGATGTGGGGTGAGCAACTCCTGATCGATCGGCAACATGCCGCGCGCCTGGTACAAACGGTTGATGCCCTGCCAGTCGGTTTCGCTTTGCGCACGACGAATGCGGAAGCCGCGAAACACCCGCGTGGCCTGCCGGTAATCGCTGAACCATAAACGCAGGGTGTCGGATGGATCGAGAAACAGCTGCGTCGGCTCGAGGCCGAGAATCTGCTGCGGTGCGGCAACATACAGGGCGATATCGCGTTCACCGGGCTGCTCGTTGAGCAGCTCCTGCGCGAGCGACGCCGGGTCGGGAAAGGTATGGCCGATCAGCAGCCGGCCCCAGCCGCAATGCACGGCAATCGGGGCGGTGGCAGGCTCGCTGCCGTCTTCGGCCAGGCGCGCCTGCAAACGTTCATACGAGGGGGCCTGACCACGCAACAGGCGTTGGTTGATGGACGTGGCATGGGGTTTCATCAATCAGATTCCTTGTTCACTGAGCCACAGGTTCAGGGCCGCCAGTTGCCACAGTTTCGAACCGCGCAACGGGGTCAGTTGGCCTTGCGGATCAGTCAAAAGCTTGTCGAGCATGGTCGGGTTGAACAGGCCGCGATCCTGGCTCGGATCCAGCAGCAGTTCGCGCACCCAATTGAGTGTGTCGCCCTGCAAGTGCTTGAGACCCGGCACCGGGAAATAGCCTTTCTTGCGATCGATCACTTCGCTTGGAATGACCCGACGCGCTGCTTCTTTCAGCACTTGCTTGCCGCCATCGGGCAGCTTGAATTGGCCCGGTACACGAGCCGACAGCTCGACCAGTCGATAGTCGAGAAACGGCGTACGCGCTTCCAGGCCCCAGGCCATGGTCATGTTGTCGACGCGTTTGACCGGGTCATCGACCAGCATCACCGTGCTGTCCAGGCGGAGGGCTTTGTCCACTGCGGCATCGGCGCCGGGCTGGGCAAAGTGCTGTTTGACGAAATCGCCGGCCGCGTCGTGGTCGACCAGCCATTTCGGCTGCACAGTCGCCGCGTAGTCGTCGTAGCTGCGATCGAAGAACGCATCGCGGTAGGCCGCGTATGGGTCCGCCGCGCCGTCGACCTGCGGATACCAGTGGTAACCGGCAAAGAGTTCGTCTGCGCCCTGGCCGCTCTGCACCACTTTGCAGTGCTTGGCCACTTCACGGGACAACAGATAGAAGGCGATGCAGTCATGGCTGACCATCGGCTCGCTCATCGCCCGGAACGCGGCGGGCAGTTGCTCGATGATTTCTTTCTCGTCGATGCGCAACTGATGGTGGCGCGTGCCGTAGTGCTTGGCGATCAGGTCCGAATACTGGAACTCGTCGCCGCGCTCGCCGCCGGCATCCTGGAAACCAATGGAGAAGGTCGACAGATTCTCTACACCGACTTCGCGCAACAGGCCGACAAGCATGCTCGAGTCGACACCGCCGGACAGCAACACACCGACATCCACCGCCGCACGCTGACGAATCGCCACCGCTTCGCGGGTGCTGTCGAGGACGCGATCGACCCAGTCTTCCAGATTGAGATTTTTCTCGTCCTCATTCGGGCCGTAAGGCAGGGTCCACCAGGTTTTCTGCTCGGTGCGGCCATCGGCTTCAACGCGCATCCAAGTGGCGGGCGGCAGTTTTTCGATACCGGCCAGCAAGGTGCGCGGCGCAGGCACCACGGCATGGAAATTCAGATAGTGATTGAGCGCCACCGGATCAAGAATCGGGTTGATGTCGCCGCCCTTGAGCAGCGCCGGCAGTGCCGAGGCAAAACGCAAGCGTTGGCCGGTGCGTGACAGGTACAACGGCTTTACGCCGAGACGGTCACGAGCGATGAACAGGCGCTGGGCATCGCGCTCCCAGATGGCGAAAGCAAACATGCCATTGAGCTTCGGCAGCAGCGCCTCGCCCCAGGCGTGATAACCCTTGAGCAGCACTTCGGTGTCGCCACCCGAATAGAAGGCATAACCGAGTGCTTCGAGTTCTTCGCGCAACTCCGGGAAGTTGTAGATCGCACCGTTGAACGCCAGGGACAAGCCCAATTGACTGTCGATCATCGGCTGCGCAGAGCCGTCCGACAGGTCCATGATTTTCAGGCGTCGATGGCCCAGGGCAATCGGCCCTTGGGCATGGAAGCCCCACGCGTCAGGGCCGCGAGGGGCCAGGTGATGGGTGATTCTCTCGATCGCTGCAAGGTCTGCAGGTTGTTGATCAAAACGTAACTCGCCAGCTAATCCGCACATAAAGTCCTTACCGGTTTTTCCGTTGGGGAAGGTCAAGCCGTACCGCGCGAAAAGTGCGGGTACTCAGAAACTGACCTGTCTCGGTAGGTGGAGTTTTAGATCGATAAGTTATAAGCCAGCCTGGCTGCCTTCTGCCGCAACGCTATCAGCGCGGATCGAGGATCGAGATTTGCCCACTTACCGTTACGCTTTTTTTGCATAAGCGCACAAGCGCGTGGACGTTCCGTGCGGGGTGGTGCAGGGCTATTTTTTCCATGCAAAAAAGCGTTTGGTCTACCTGGGTTTTGCGCAGCAATTTGAACTGTTATTGGCTGCCCGGCAGCGCTAGGGTCGAGTGTTCGAACCGCAATAAAGGACTATTGCCATGCTTAACCAAGACAAGACAAATCCACAGATTCAGGCCTCGGTCCTGAGCACCTTGTACGCCGCGACCGGTGACCTCGATACCGCTGAAAGCCTGGAAAAAAACCTGCCGGCGCATCTGCTCACGGCTTCTGCGGCCACGCTGAACAAGCTGGACGAAATCACTCGTGAACTGCACACCCTGCAAGTCAAAGTCGACAAGGATCTGACCCGGCTCAAACCATTGCACAGCTTCTGCATCAGCGAACTTAACGCGGCGCTGAGCGAGAAATGGCCAGCGGTCTATGACGTGAGCGAGGATCTGCTCAGCCTGCCCGGCGTCGATTGTGGCTGCGATGTGAAGGCGACGGTTCAGGCCGATGTCGGCTTGGTCAGACACGCGACGCAAAGCCTGTTGCAGGCAGCCATGCAAAACTTCACCGCAGACGAGGAGCAGGCCGACGGTTTCCCCGCCGGCAGCCTGGTGCGCGTCAAGAGTGTGCCCGCTGGCGTGAAGGATCTGACGCCGGCAGCGTTCGCAGCGTTGTGCCGCAAGCTGGATCTGGGCAAGAAATACCAGGAGCATCTGCAGCAAGTGTTCGGTCTGCGTGAGGACTGCGGCAAAGTCGTGGCGACCAGTGCCATGACCCGCAATATCGCCGCATTGAAGCAATCGCTGCTGGAGCTGGACGCTCATCTTGCGGAGCTCAAGGGCGATATCACCGCAGCTGGTTTGCGCATGCTGCAGGATCTGATGCTGGCCGAAGGCGTCGCTTCGGCGCAGCACCTGCGCTACGGCAAAGACCCGATGATCATGCAGGGCATCAGAATCCTCGACAGCTGCGTTTGGGGCGTGGTGGTATTTTCCAAACGCTCCGTGGAACAACACCCTGAGGACGGATGCATGGTGTATATGCCCGGCGAGCCCGAGCGCGCCGTGTATGAGTACCCGAGTTTCAATGCGTTCAAGCGCTACCTCGCGCAACAACTCAAGAGCACGGAATATCAGGGGTATTTCGCCGGCAGCCTTGATGAAGATGACAAGGCTGACTTCTTCAAGGCGTTGGCTGAGAAACCCGATCTGGGCGTCGTCGAACAATGGCCGATCAATGTGGCGCTTTTTGATTTCATGGTGCAAAGCCATGTCGGCAAGTTGCAGATCGACGCGCGCAAACTGGCGGTGCCAACCGCTGATATCGATGAAGAGATCCGACAGAAACGCCTGTTGGATTTCGTTCAGCGCGGGGTGACCGTGGCGTCGGTGGCGGGGCTGTTCGTGCCGGTCCTGGGGCAATTGATGATGGGCGTCGCGGTCGGGCAATTGCTCGGTGAGGTGTATGACGGCGTGGCGGACTGGCGCCGCGGTGATCATCAGGAAGCACTGTCACATCTGCTCAGTGTGGTAGAGAACATCGCATTGATGGGCGTTTTCGCCGGCGGTCAGAAGGTGCTGGGAACTGTGGGCAAAAAACTGCTGCGCACGCATCCGGAGTTCTTCGCGCAGTTCACCGCGATACTCGATCGGGCCGGCAAGCCACGCCTGTGGAAGTCCGATTTGAGCCCGTACGAGCATGCTTTGCCGGCCGGATTCACCATCGGTGCCGGTTCAAAGGAGTTCTACCAGATCGGCAACAAGACCATCGCCCGCTTCGAGCACCGCCTGTTGGCGGGCAACTTTGATATCGACACTCAGCACTGGCGCCTGGAACACCCCGCACGCGCACAAGCCTATGCTCCGGAACTGATCCGCCACGTCGAGGGCGGCTGGCGGTTCCCCGCTGAACAGCCCGAAGAATGGGGCAGCAGCGCCTACACGCTCAAGCGCATCGATCCGCAGTTGAGCGAATTTGCCGACAGCGACCTGGACATCCTTCGCCGGCTGAGCAACACCTCGCAGCAGACCTTGCTGGAGACCTTCAACGACAATCTGAGCCTGCCGGTACGCCTGCGCGATACCGTCGAGCGCGTGCGCATCGAGCGCCAGCTGCGTGAGTTGACCACGGAACTGGAAAACGGCGAGATCCACTCCGAGCAACCTCTGGAAGAACAGATGCACGCCTTGACGCAACTGCCGGGCTGGCCGACTGACCGATACCTTGAGGTCATCGGTCATGAAGGAGACGTCGAAACCACTTATCCTGCAAACAGCACGCTCGACGAAACCCTGGGAGTGCCGGTCACCCAAGGCCAGTTGGCACTCGGGCGCTTGCTGCAAACCGTCATCGATGGCCTCTACGAGCATGAAGTCGAGGCCTTGCTCGGCGGCAAAGTCGCGAAAAGCACGCAAGCCACCGGGCTGGCAAGAAAACTGGGTGCTGCGCTCAAATCCGATTACCGCGCGGCGTTCGAGCGGATGTACAAGCGCTATGACCACAGTGATGCGCAGGATCTGGGCAAATTACGCCAGGTCTTCGCCGACATTTCGGCGCGCCATGGTCAAAGGCTGATCGACCGCGCTTCGACTGTCGAGCGCCTGCACTTGCGCTCGACCGGGAGCGCGCCCTTGCGGTTGGGACAGCGGGCTCGGGCCGGCATTGCCGAGGTCCGGCTTGACCGGGCGCTGAGCGGGTTGCACTGGTCGTGGCTGGCCAATGCCGACACCGACAGGCTGGCCATGAAATTACTGCCGCGCCTCAGCGGCTGGAACGCGCAGCTGCGTCTGCAAGTACGCGACAAGGCCTTGACCGGACCGATACTCGAAGACATCGGCGATGGGTCGGCGACCTCGGAAAATACCGGCTATCTGGTGAAGTCCACGCAGGGCTATGAGGCGTTTGGCGGCGACAAAAAATCCTTGGGCAAGGTGGCATCCGGCCCCGACGCTTTGTACATGGCCATCCTTAAGGCATTGCCGCCACGTCAGCGGACCGCACTCGGGTTTGCCGATGCCGGACAGCTCAGTACGCAACAGTTACGCAAAAAGCTGCTCAACGTTGCCCTCGACGAACGCGAGGTCACTGCGCGGGCATTGCGCGGCGGCAGTACGGAATCACTTCCCGTCGAGCCGGCCTGCGTGCAAGGCGATCAGGTTCCCGCGACAGCTCATTCACGCACACTGCTGCGCAAAGCGCGCAGGCTTTATCCGCGTCTGAGCGAGCCGCAGCTCAATCAATTGCTCGATGCACTGGGCGATGATCCGTTGAGCCGTGCGACCCGCATCAAAGCCCTGCGTCAGGATCTGCAAACCCTGCGTGACGCGCTGTTTGTCTGGAGTGAAGATGGCGCCGCGCTGCAAGCCATGGGGGGCGATCTGGCTGAAGCGCGGCACAGTCGGAAAATGGCCGCCGAGCTGATCGAAGAAGCGTTTCGACGCTTTCATTGGGCCACCAACGAAGAGGGAAAAAACCTCTGTACCCTTGACCTTGACGGCATGCGCATCGGTAAGGTGCCGACGTTACCGTCGTCGGTGAGCTTCGACCATGTCGAGCAATTGTCGATGCGGAACATGGCGCTGGGGGATGATGTGGCGTACTTCCTCAAGTCCTTCAAACAGCTCGACTCGCTGGAACTGGGCAGCAACGCGATCACCCGGCTGCCTGAAATGTTGTCGCACATGCCGCGTCTGCAACGGCTGAGCCTGGCAAACAATCAGCTCAAGCTCACCGAGCAGACCCTGGCGAAGCTGAACAGGCTGAGCACTTTACGCTACCTGAATCTGGACAAGAATCCGTTGGGTGCCACCCCGGATTTCAGCCGAATGTCGCAACTGCGTCGCTTGTCGCTGAACGATACCGGCATCACCGAACTGCCAGAAGGCCTCGACCATTCTGCGCACATTGAACTGATGGATCTGAGCGCCAACAGCATCACGGAGCTGCCCGAGTGGTTATTCGAGAAATCACGACGTTTCACCGGCGCACTCAAGCTGGGACTGAACCCCTTTTCGGAAACGGCCAAAACGCATCTGGAGAACTATCGCGATAATTTCGGCGTTGGGATGGACTATGTCGCCGATGACATCGCACGGATGAACGAGCAAACGGCGCGCTCGCTCTGGTTGACCCAGGCCAGTGGCGAAGAGTGGGCAGAGCAGTCGCGCATCTGGGCGGCATTGCGCAGCGAGCGGACGGCCGATGGCTTGTTCACGTTGCTGGCGCAACTGGGCGATACCGCAGACGGCAAACAGGGTAGCGCCGACATGCAGCGACGCGTCTGGGCGGTACTGAAAACGGCGGAAGCTGACGAGCCGCTGGGTCGTCAACTGCTCGACATCGCGGCCGATCCGCTGCACTGCACCGATAACGCGGCGCTGGTTTTCAGTCGCCTTGAAGTCGCAGTGGAAGTCGAGCGGGTGAGCAGGGCTGCAAGCGGGAGCAGGGGTACTGCCAAGGCGTTGTTGGAACTGGGCCGCAGCCTGTTCAGGCTGGACAGGCTGGAAGAAATCGCCCGGGAGCATTCGCTCCGGGCGCCAAGGGTCGATGCGCTGGAAATGAACCTCGCTTACCGCATCGGTCTCACCGATGCGCTGGGACTGCGCGGTCAACCGAAAGATATGCTGTTCAGTGCCCAGAGTGGCGTGACGGCCGCTGATCTTGAGGTCGCAAAAAATCGCGTCTTCACCGCTGAACTCTCCCCGCAATGGCTGGAATACATGCAGGGGCGAACGTTCTGGCGTGACTATCTGCGACGCATATTTGTCCGCAAGTTTGCGCTGATCGATGACCTGTACGACCCGCAAATGAGCGCACTGTTCGACAAGAAGGACACGCTGCCCTCTGGCGATTATTTGAGTCAGAACCAGGCACTCAAGCTTGAAAAGGACCAGGCTGAAGACGTGCTGTTCAAGAGCCTGACCGAAGACGCGATACGGCTGATGGATCTGGGCATCTGCGAAATGCCCGATACGTGAAATTCACTTGCCGCGAATCAACTGCCGTAAGGCGAAACGATTGGGATGGCAGGCTTCGGCCACGCTGCGTGGCAACGGCAGCGGTTCGTTGTCCAGCCACGCGGCAAGCAGCTCGCCGGACAGCGGCGCGGTGATCAGCCCGCGAGAACCGTGGCCGCTGTTGACGTACAGACCATCGAGCCACGGGCAGGCGATGTCCGGCACCTGTCGGGCGTCTTTGCTCAACGCAGCGTAGGTCTGATTGAAGGTTTGCAGATCAGCGAGCGGGCCGACAATCGGCAGGTAATCGGGGCTGGTGCAGCGGAAAGCTGCCCGGCCCTCAAGGTTCGCAAGTGGCTGCTCGCTGATGTTGAAGCGTGTCAGCAGGTCGCTGGAAATTTCTTCGAGCATCGCCAGATTGCCTTGGTGCTCGGCAGTCGTGGGTGTCAGATCGTCATTGTTGAAGTCGAAACTGGCGCCCAGGGTGTGCTCGCCCAGACGCGCCGGGGCGACGTAGCCCTCGGCGCACACCACGGTGGCCAGCGCATGACTCTCTGCGTTTTCAGGCAGGCGCGTGATCTGCCCGCGAATGCGCTTGAGCGGCAATTCGGCACTCTGGGCAAAACGTTTGATTTCGGCGGCACCGGCCAGGATCACTGCCGGCGCACTGGCGAGCAAACGTTCGCCGTCGAAGGCTTGCCACAGGTCTGCGACTTTGCGCAGTTCCAAAGCTTCGTGATGGCTGAGCAACTCAATGTTGGTGTGGGTCGCCTGGGCCTGACACAGCGCCGGCGGATGCACCCAGCCGCCTTCGGGGTAGAACAAGCCGCCGTGGGCCACGCCGACACCGGCGCGATCCTGCGCTTGCGGCTGTTCCAGCCACTGCAAGAGATCTTCAGGAAACGCCGCCGCCAGTTGCGCGTGGCGCTCGGCTTCCTTGGCGTTGAACGCCAGTTGCAGCACGCCGCAGTCATCCCAGTCGCTGCCGCGTTGCAGGCTTTCCAGCAGGCGCCGGGTGTAACCGAAGCCGCTGACGATCAACTGCGACAACGCCGTGCCATGGGCGGACAGCTTGAGATAGAGCACACCTTGCGGGTTGCCCGAAGCTTCTTGCGCCACCGCCGCGTGACGCTCGAGCAGACTCACCTGCCAGCCGCGCGCCGCCAGACTCGACGCCGTCGCGCAGCCGGCCAGCCCCGCACCGATCACCATCGCCCGGCGCTCACCGCGCAACGGAGCAGGGCGGGCGAACCAGGGTTTCGCCGGTAGGGGCGCCGTCACCTCGGCGGGCCAGCCGAGAAATTCGCCACGCAGGATTTCCCACTTGTGGCCGATGCCCGGCGTGCGCTTCATCTTGAACCCGGCAGTATTGAGCAGACGGCGGACCCAACCGGTGCTGGTGAAAGTGCTGATGGTCGAGCCCGGCGCAGCCAGCCGCGCCAGTTCGACGAACAGTTCAGCAGTCCACATGTCCGGATTTTTCGCCGGGGCGAAACCGTCGAGAAACCACGCGTCGATCTGTGCGTCGAGATGCGGCAATTGCTCCAGTGCATCGCCGATCAGCAAGGTCAGCGTCACGCGGCCGTTGGCCAGAGTGATGCGTTGAAAGCCTTGATGAATCGCCACGTAATGCCTCAGCAACTGATCCGCCAACGGCATGAGTTCTGGCCACAGTGCCAAGGCCCGGCGCAGATCCGCAGGCGCCAGCGGGTACTTCTCGACGCTGACAAAATGCAAGCGCGCGCCGGCCACGGCGTGCTGTTCGAACAACTGCCAGGCGCAGAGAAAATTCAACCCGGTGCCGAAACCGGTTTCGCCAATGACCAGACGTCCATCCGCCGGCAGCGCAGCGAAACGCTCAGCCAGACGGTTCTGTTCGAGAAACACATAACGGGTTTCTTCCAGCCCCGACTGGTCGGAAAAATACACGTCATCGAACACTCGTGAACGTGGGCGTCCCTGGTCGTCCCAGTCGAGTTGGGCGTGGGGCATTTCGGCTTTCATGGCAGGCTCGGCAAACACAAGGCGGCCATTCTAGCCGATCGCGCGCGAGCTGCCTGATCCAGCACAAGACGGGATTTGGGCGTGTCAGGGAAAATTTCAAAAGATCGCAGCCTTCGGCAGCTCCTACAGGGAAACGCATTGCAAATGTAGGAGCTGCCGAAGGCTGCGATCTGTTCAGGTGCTGTAATCATCCGCTAGTCTTGCTGAACCCTGGAAGGAGCCGTCCAATGTTTGAATCCGCTGAAATCGGTCACGCCATCGACAAAGACACTTACGAGGCGGCCGTCCCTGCGCTGCGTGAAGCCTTGCTGGAAGCGCAGTTCGAGTTGCAGCAGCAGAAACGCTTTCCGGTGATCATCCTGATCAACGGCATCGAAGGGGCGGGCAAGGGCGAGACGGTCAAGCTGCTCAATGAATGGATGGATCCGCGCCTGATCGAAGTGCGCACCTTCGACCAGCAAACCGATGAAGAACTGGCGCGGCCACCGGCCTGGCGCTACTGGCGGATGCTGCCGGCCAAGGGGCGGATGGGCGTGTTCTTCGGCAACTGGTACAGCCAGATGCTCCAGGGCCGGGTGCATGGGCTGTTCAAGGATCCGCGTCTGGACCAGGCCATCGCCGGCGCTGAGCGTCTGGAAAAGATGCTCTGCGATGAAGGCGCGTTGATCTTCAAGTTCTGGTTTCACCTGTCCAAGAAGCAGATGAAAGCGCGGCTCAAATCGCTGGCCGACGACCCGTTGCACAGTTGGCGCATCAGTCCGCTGGACTGGCAGCAATCGCAGACCTACGACAAGTTCGTCAAATACGGCGAGCGGGTGTTGCGCCGCACCAGCCGCGATTACGCGCCGTGGCATGTCATCGAAGGTGCCGATGCCAATTACCGCAGCCTGGCGGTGGGCAAGATTCTCCTCGAAGGCCTGCAAAACGCGCTCAAGCGTGCCGACGTCAATCCTCACGAAGTCAGTGCCGCGCCGCTGGGTACGCCGGTCGATCAGTTGAACCTGCTCGACAGCCTCGACCTGACGCAGCGTCTGGACAAGAAAGACTATGAAGAGCAACTGATCACCGAGCAGGCGCGCCTGTCCGGGCTGATGCGCGACAAACGCATGCGTCGCCATGCGCTGATCGCGGTGTTCGAGGGTAACGACGCGGCGGGCAAGGGCGGGGCGATTCGCCGCGTGGCAGCGGCGCTCGATCCGCGTCAGTACAGCATCGTCCCGATTGCCGCACCGACCGAGGAAGAGCGCGCACAACCGTATCTGTGGCGGTTCTGGCGACACCTCCCGGCGCGGGGCAAATTCACCGTGTTCGACCGCTCGTGGTACGGGCGGGTGCTGGTCGAGCGGATCGAGGGCTTCTGCACCCCGGCCGACTGGCTGCGCGCCTACGGCGAAATCAATGACTTCGAAGAGCAACTGGCCGATGCCGGCGTCATCGTGGTCAAGTTCTGGCTGGCGATCGACAAGGACACGCAGATGGAGCGCTTTCAGGAGCGCGAGGAGATTTCCTTCAAGCGCTTCAAAATTACCGAGGACGACTGGCGCAATCGGGAAAAGTGGGACGACTATCGCCGGGCGGTCGGCGACATGGTCGATCGCACCAGCACCGAGATCGCGCCATGGACGCTGGTCGAAGCCAACGATAAACGCTGGGCACGGGTGAAAGTGTTGCGCACGATCAACCGCGCGCTGGAAGACGCGTTCGAGAAATCCGACAAGAAGGCCAAAAAGCACAAGGACTGAAGCGATGGCCGCGCATACGCCGGGTGAATGATCCTCGCGGTCGGCAAGAAGGTGGACTTATGCTCAAGTCCACTTTCAACCTACAACAACAATGAGGTATGCCATGCGTGAAGTGGTGATCGTCGACAGCGTGCGGACCGGCCTGGCCAAATCCTTTCGCGGCAAGTTCAACCAGACCCGCCCCGATGACATGGCGGCCCACTGCGTCAATGCGCTGCTGACCCGCAACGATATCGACCCGGCCAGCGTCGAGGACTGCATCGTCGGCGCCGGCTCCAACGAGGGCGCGCAGGGCTACAACATCGGCCGCAACGTCGCGGTACTGTCGCGCCTGGGCACCGGCACCGCCGGCATGACCCTCAACCGTTTCTGCTCGTCGGGTTTGCAGGCGATCGCGATTGCCGCCAACCAGATCGCCTCCGGTTGCAGCGACATCATCGTCGCCGGCGGCGTCGAGTCGATCAGCCTGACCCTGAAGAGCGTCAACACCGATCACCTGATCAACCCGCTGCTCAAGCAACAGACTCCCGGCATCTACTACACCATGGGCCAGACCGCCGAAGTGGTGGCACGACGTTATGGTGTCAGTCGTGAGGCGCAGGATCGTTATGCTCTGCAAAGCCAGATCCGTACCGCGCAGGCCCAGGCTGCCGGTCTGTTCGACGATGAAATCGTGCCGATGGCGGTGAAATACCGCGTCGAGGACAAGCACAGCGGCGAAGTGCAGATTGTCGACGGCGTCGTCGAGCGCGACGACTGCAACCGCCCGGACACCACCTACGAAAGCCTTGCCGGACTGAAACCGGTGTTCGCCGACGACGGTTCGGTGACGGCGGGCAATTCCTCGCAGCTGTCCGACGGTGCGTCGATGACACTGGTGATGAGTCTGGACAAAGCGCTGGAGCTGGGGCTCAAGCCGAAGGCGTTTTTCCGTGGCTTCACCGTCGCCGGTTGCGAGCCGGACGAAATGGGCATCGGCCCGGTGTTCTCGGTGCCGAAACTGCTCAAGGCCAAGGGCCTGCAAGTGGCGGATATCGATCTGTGGGAATTGAACGAGGCGTTTGCTTCGCAGTGCCTGTACAGCCGCGACCGGCTGGAGATCGACAACGACAAATACAACGTCAATGGCGGCTCGATTTCCATCGGCCACCCGTTCGGCATGACCGGCTCGCGTCAGGTCGGGCATTTGATCCGGGAATTGCAGCGGCGCAACCTGCGTTACGGCATCGTCACCATGTGCGTGGGCGGCGGCATGGGAGCGAGCGGGTTGTTTGAGGCGGTGCGCTAAAGGATTGGTTGCCCGTTCAGGCCCCTTCGCGAGCAGGCTCGCTCCCACAGGTGATCGCATTCCCCTGTGGGAGCGAGCCTGCTCGCGAAGGCAGCGCCACGGTTCAGCGGCTGGAATCCCGCCGTTGCATCCGCGCTATATAAGCCTGAATCTCCCGCTCGATCACCTGACCGTCAAACGGCCCCTCAAGGGTATTTTCCCGGGTGCTGAAATACAGCTCGCCATTGACCCGACATATGCGGTCGCTGCGAAAACGGGTGGCGGGGGCGCTGTCCTCGGCGCGCATGGCGTACATGTCGGTCTCCATGATTAATGCGCTGAAAAGTCTGCAATCAGCTTATGCCTGAAGCACTTGGTGCGCCTGCCCGGCCGATCAACGGCGGCGCGCCGGTTTACTGCTGCGACCTGCACAGTTTCATTCGCGGCCTGCCGGCAACTGTCCCTGTGTTGTGCGCAGTTGGACGCCTAGAATGAGTGTCCTTGTCAGCAGGCTTCTGGGGTTCGCATGCACATTTCATCGGGGCGCTGGGTGTACGGACTGTTCCTGGCGCTGCTGACCGCTTTTCTGTGGGGCATCCTGCCGATCAAGCTCAAACAGGTATTGCAGGTGATGGACCCGGTCACGGTGACCTGGTTTCGCCTGATGGTGTCCGGTGGCTGCCTGTTCATCTATCTGGCGTCGGTAAAGCGCCTGCCAAGTCGCAAGGTGCTCGGGCCGAAGGGGGGCTGGCTGGTGCTGATGGCGGTACTGGGGCTGGTCGGCAATTACGTGTTGTACCTGATGGGCCTCAACCTGCTCAGCCCCGGCACCGCGCAATTGGTGGTGCAAATGGGGCCGATCATGCTGCTGATCGCCAGTCTGTTCGTGTTCAAGGAGCGCTTCAGCATTGGCCAGGGCATCGGCTTGCTGGTGTTGCTGATCGGCTTCGGCCTGTTCTTCAATCAGCGCCTGGCCGAGCTGCTGACCTCGCTGTCCGACTACACCGCCGGCGTGCTCTTGGTGCTGCTGGCGTCGACGGTCTGGACCTTCTATGCGCTGGGCCAGAAGCAATTGCTCACGGTGTGGAATTCGTTGCAGGTGATGATGGTGATCTATCTGTTCTGCGGGCTATTGCTGACGCCGTGGGTGCATCCGCTTGAAGCGCTGAACCTGAGCCCGTTGCAGGGCTGGCTGTTGCTGGCGTGCTGCATGAACACCTTGATCGCCTACGGCGCATTCGCCGAAGCGCTGGCGCACTGGGAAGCCTCGCGAGTCAGCGCGACGCTGGCGATCACGCCGTTGGTGACATTCGTTGCGGTGGCGATTGCGGCGCGGATCTGGCCGGACTACGTGCATGCCGAGCAGATCAATGCGCTGGGCTATGGCGGGGCGGTGCTGGTGGTGCTGGGTTCGGCGCTGGTGGCGTTGGGCCCATCGTTGATTGCCGGGCTCAGGGCGCGGCGGGCCAGGGTTGTGCCAGGCTGACGATCGGCGGCGCCTGTATTCGCGAGCAGGCTCGCTCCCACTTTGCAATGCAATTTTCCTGTGGGAGCGAGCCTGCTCGCGAAGACGGACTTTCAGGCGCTACATGACTCAGCCCTTGGCCCCGGCCTCGATCATGTTCTCCGGGCGCACCCAGGCATCGAACTCTTCATCAGTCAGATAACCCAGCTGCAACGCCGCCTCACGCAAAGTCAGCCCTTCGCTGTAAGCCTTCTTGGCGATCTCCGCCGACTTGTCATAACCGATGTGCGGGTTCAGCGCGGTCACCAGCATCAGCCCACGTTCCAGATGCTTGGCCATGACCTCCGCATCCGGCTCGAGCCCGGCGATGCAGTGCTGCTGGAAGTTGCTGCAGCCATCACCAAGCAAACGGATCGATTGCAGCAGGTTGTGGATGATCACCGGTTTGAACACGTTCAGCTGCAAGTGCCCCTGACTGGCGGCAAAACCGATCGCCACGTCATTGCCGAGCACCTGGCAGGCGAGCATCGACAGCGCTTCGCACTGGGTCGGGTTGACCTTGCCGGGCATGATCGAACTGCCCGGTTCGTTGGCCGGCAGCTTCACTTCAGCAAAACCTGCGCGAGGACCTGAGCCCAGCAGACGCAGGTCGTTGGCGATCTTCATCAAGGCCACGGCGAGGGTTTTCAGCGCACCTGAAAGCGTTACCAGCGGTTCATGACCGGCCAGTGCAGCGAACTTGTTCGGCGCGGTGACGAACGGCAAACCGGACAGCGCGGCCAGCTCGGCGGCAATCGCCTCGCCGAAGCCGTGCGGCGAATTCAGCCCGGTGCCGACCGCAGTGCCGCCCTGCGCCAGTTCGCAGACCGCCGGCAGCGCGGCGCGGATGGCGCGCTCGGCATAATCCAGTTGCGCGATGAAGCCGGACAATTCCTGACCGAAGGTGATCGGCGTCGCGTCCATCATGTGCGTGCGCCCGGTCTTCACCAGTTTCATGTGCCGTGCCGCCAGTTCAGCGAGGCCGCCGGACAGCTCGGCAATCGCCGGCAGCAGTTGTTCCTGCACCGCTTTGGCGGTGGCGATGCTCATGGCGGTGGGGAAGCAGTCGTTGGAACTTTGCGAGCGATTGACGTGATCGTTCGGGTGCACCGGCGACTTGCCGCCGCGCGGGTTGCCGGCCAGTTCGTTGGCGCGACCGGCGATCACTTCGTTGACGTTCATGTTGCTCTGGGTACCGCTGCCGGTCTGCCAGACCACCAGCGGGAACTGCTCGTCATGCTCGCCGGCGAGCACTTCATCGGCGGCCTGTTCGATCAGGCGAGCGATGTCGGCGGGCAGGTCGCCGTTGCGGTCGTTGACCCGTGCGGCGGCTTTCTTGATCAGCGCCAGGGCGTGCAGCACCGGTAGCGGCATGCGTTCCTGACCGATTGCGAAGTTGATCAGCGAGCGTTGCGTCTGAGCACCCCAGTAAGCGTCGTCCGGGACCTCGATCTGGCCCAGGCTGTCGGTTTCGATACGGCTCATCGTGCACACTCCTGTTGGTCTGTTGGCGCAATTTAGGCCGGCATCGGCCCGGGTGGTTCCATCGGCTCGATTGTTGACCGCAAAACCCCGCCAATCAAGCGCGGCAAGGGCCGGGGGTTGAGCCATAGCGATTGTTAGGCGCAGAATGGTCGCCCTTGGGGTTCGACCTCGCTTTGCTTAAAGGAAACTCGATGACTCGTCTTCGCGCCATCTGTACCGCGGTTGCACTGGTTTGCGCCAGCGGCCAGGTGCTTGCCGATACCGCCAGCCACAACGCCAGTGCCGAAGCTTTCCTGACGCTGGCTCACGCTGACAAGCTGGGTACCCCGGTGTACATGCAAGTGCAGCAAATGTTCGCCCAGCGCTTTGAACAGACCAAAGCCCCTGAGTCGAAGAAAGCCGTGCTCGAAACCTACCAGGCCAAGGCCAACGCCGCGCTGGACCAGGCCATCGGCTGGAACAAGCTCAAGCCCGACATGGTCAAGCTCTACACCAGCAACTTCAGCGAATCCGAGCTGAAAGATCTGGTTGCCTTCTACCAGTCGCCACTGGGCAAGAAAGTCCTGGAAAAAATGCCGCAGCTGACCCAGCAGTCGGCGCAGATGACCCAGGGCAAACTGGAAAGCGCGGTGCCAGTGGTCAACAAGCTGCTCGACGACATGACCAAAGAGCTGACCCCGGCCGCGGCGCCAGCCAAGAAGAAGTAAGCGGAGTTCGTGATGACCATGCAACAACGCATCGAATCGACGCTGGCCCTGTTACAGCCTGAGCACCTGCAAGTGCTCGACGAAAGCCACATGCACAGTCGCGGGTCTCAGACCCACTACAAGGCGGTGGTGGTCAGCGCGCAGTTCGAAGGCCTGAACCGGGTCAAGCGCCACCAGAAAGTCTACGGCACGCTCGGCGAGCTGATGGGCGAGTTCCATGCGTTGGCGCTGCACACCTACACCCCGCAGGAATGGGCAGAGATCGACGGCGCTCCGGCGTCGCCGACCTGTGCCGGCGGTAGCAAACATTAAGATCAAAAGATCGCAGCCTTCGGCAGCTCCTACAGGGCACAGCCGCAGGCGGTGATGTTTTTTGCTAGAATCCGCAACGCGCCGCTTAGCCGGCGCGTTTTTTATTGAATCCGGTTCACCCTTTGCGAGGGTAGCCACCTGGAGAAATACCCATGACACAACCGATTGTCGTGGCGGCACTGTACAAGTTCGTCACCCTCGAAGATTACGTTGACCTGCGCGAGCCACTGCTGCAAGCGATGGTCGACAACGGCATCAAAGGCACTCTGCTGATCGCCGAAGAAGGCATCAACGGCACGGTTTCCGGCAGCCGCGAAGGCATTGACGGTCTGCTCGCCTGGCTCAAGAACGATCCGCGCATGGTCGACATTGACCACAAGGAATCGTACTGCGACGAACAGCCGTTCTATCGCACCAAGGTCAAGCTGAAGAAAGAGATCGTCACCCTCGGTGTCGAAGGCGTTGACCCGAACAAAAAGGTCGGCACTTACGTCGAGCCGCAAGACTGGAACGCGCTGATCAGCGACCCGGAAGTGCTGCTGATCGACACGCGCAACGACTACGAAGTGTCGATCGGTACCTTCGAAGGCGCCATCGATCCGAAAACCACCAGTTTTCGCGAGTTTCCCGACTACATCAAAGAACACTTCGACCCGGCCGTGCACAAGAAGGTCGCGATGTTCTGCACCGGCGGCATTCGCTGCGAGAAAGCCTCGAGCTACATGCTCGGCGAGGGTTTCGAAGAGGTTTACCACCTCAAGGGCGGCATCCTGAAGTACCTCGAAGAGGTGCCGCAGGAAGAAACCAAATGGCGCGGCGACTGCTTCGTCTTCGACAACCGCGTCACCGTGCGTCACGACCTGACGGAAGGCGACTACGATCAATGTCATGCCTGCCGCACGCCGGTCAGCGTTGAAGATCGCGCCTCCGAGCATTACGTCGCCGGCATCAGTTGCCCGCATTGCTGGGACAAGCTCAGCGAGAAGACCCGGCGCAGCGCCATCGATCGGCAAAAGCAGATCGAACTGGCCAAGGCACGCAATCAGCCGCACCCGATCGGCTACAACTATAAGCAAGCATCTTCCGAGGCTTAATCATGTCTGCGCGCCTGCTCTATGTGATGGATCCGATGTGTTCATGGTGCTGGGGGTTTGCTCCGGTGGCCAAGGCACTGGTCGAGCAGGCGCAGGCAGCCGGGGTCGAGCTGCATCTGGTGGTCGGCGGTCTGCGCACCGGCAGCGGTTCGGCGCTGGAGCCGACCACGCGGCGCTACATTCTCGAGCACTGGCAAGCGGTCACCGAGGCCACCGGCCAGCCGTTCAAGTTCGACGGCGCGTTGCCTGACGGTTTTGTCTACGACACCGAGCCTGCCTGTCGCGCCATTGTCACCGCGCGCAGTCTGGCGCCGGATTGCGCGTGGACATTGGTCGGGCTGATCCAGCAGGCGTTTTACGCCGAAGGTCGCGATGTCACCCAGGCCAGCGTGCTGGTCGAGTTGGCGGAGCAGGCCGGTGTGCCGCGTATCGAATTCGCGGCGTTGTTCGATCATGCCGATCAGCACAAGGCGACCCAGGCCGATTTCACCTGGGTCCAGGATCTGGGCATCGCCGGTTTTCCGACCCTGCTGGCCGAGCGCAACGGGCAACTGGCGCTGCTGACCAACGGTTATCAACCGCTCAGCGAGCTGTCGCCGTTGCTCGGCCGCTGGCTGGAGCGCGCGGCCTGTGTCTGACCGCGCCGATGACACGCCAGCCGTAGAGCGTGTCGACCGGCTGAGCTGGGCTGAAGTCCGGCGTCTGGCACTGCATCACAAGAAATCCCTGTGGATCGCCAACGGCGTGGCCGTGCTGGCGACGCTGTGCAGCGTGCCGATCCCGTTGCTGCTGCCGTTGCTGGTCGACGAAGTGCTGCTCGGCCACGGCGATGCCGCACTGAAAGTCATGAATCATTTTCTGCCAAGCATGTGGCAGCAGGCGGCGGGTTATATCGGCCTGATGTTGGTGGTGACCCTGACCTTGCGTTGCAGCGCCCTGTGTTTTGGCGTGTTGCAGTCGCGGCTGTTTGCGCGCCTGGCCAAGGACATCGTCTACCGCATTCGCGTACGCCTGATCGAGCGGCTCAAGCGCATTTCCCTTGGTGAATACGAAAGCCTCGGCAGCGGCACAGTGACCACGCACCTGGTCACCGATCTGGATACCCTCGATAAATTCGTCGGCGAAACCCTCAGCCGCTTCCTCGTCGCGATGCTGACCCTGGTCGGCACCGCCAGCATCCTCATGTGGATGCACTGGAAGCTGGCGCTGCTGATTCTGCTGTTCAACCCGTTGGTGATCTACGCCACGGTGCAGCTCGGCAAACGCGTCAAACACCTGAAAAAACTCGAGAACGACAGCACCTCGCGCTTCACTCAGGCGCTGAGCGAAACTCTCGATGCGATTCAGGAAGTGCGCGCCGGCAATCGTCAGGGCTATTTCCTCGGACGCCTCGGTGTGCGCGCGCAGGAAGTGCGCAACTACGCAGTCAACTCGCAGTGGAAAACCGACGCCTCGAACCGCGCCAGTGGTTTGCTGTTCCAGTTCGGCATCGACATCTTCCGCGCGGCGGCGATGCTCACCGTGCTGTTTTCCGACCTGTCGATCGGGCAGATGCTCGCGGTGTTCAGTTACCTGTGGTTCATGATCGGCCCGGTCGAACAGCTGCTCAATCTGCAATACGCCTATTACGCGGCGGGCGGTGCGCTGACGCGGATCAATGAACTGCTGGCGCGTGCCGACGAGCCGCAGTATCCCGGCGGCGTCGATCCGTTCAAGGGGCGCGACACCGTCGGCATCGAGGTGCAAGGCCTGAGCTTCGGTTACGGCGACGAGCTGGTTCTGGATCAGATGAACCTGTCGATCCTGCCCGGCGAAAAAGTCGCGATTGTCGGGGCGAGCGGCGGCGGCAAAAGCACCTTGGTGCAGTTGCTGCTGGGTCTGTACACGCCAGCGGCCGGGACCATCCGCTTCGGCGGATCGACCCAGCAGGAGATTGGCCTGGAGACGGTGCGCGAGAACGTCGCGGTGGTGCTGCAGCATCCGGCGCTGTTCAACGACAGCGTGCGCGCCAACCTGACCATGGGCCGCATGCGTAGCGACGAAGCCTGCTGGCAGGCGCTGGAAATCGCGCAAATGGCCGCGACCATCCGCGCGCTGCCCGATGGCCTCGACAGCATCGTCGGGCGTTCCGGCGTGCGTTTGTCCGGCGGCCAGCGCCAGCGTCTAGCGATTGCGCGGATGATTCTCGCCGAGCCGAAAGTGGTGATTCTCGACGAAGCCACCTCGGCCCTCGACGCTGCCACCGAGTACAACCTGCACCAGGCGATGGCGAAGTTTCTCCATGGCCGCACCACGCTGATCATTGCCCATCGCCTGTCGGCGGTGAAGCAGGCCGACCGCGTACTGGTGTTCGACGGCGGGCAGATCGCCGAGGACGGCGACCATCGCCAGCTGATCGCCGACGGCGGTCTGTACGCCAAGCTCTACGGCAACTTGCAACAGCACTGATCGAAACCCTCGCCGACCTGTCAGAGGTTCTGCGCGCGGTATAACGCCGCGCCTTGCCTTGAACGAGAACCCCACCTAGTCTCGTCATAGCGAATTCGCCCGGAAGGCGAGCGGGCAGTGCTCATGCAAGGAATCTCATGAAGCAAAAGCAGACTCTGGGAACACCACGGTTGTTGGGTATCGTCTGGCCCTTTATTGCTGTCGTGGTGTTCCAGGCATTACTGGGGGGCGTGAGCCTTTACGTGCTTTCGGCCGTGCGTGGCTACGTAGCTGGCGAAAGCCTGTGGTCCAAGGGCCAGAAAGACGCCATCTATTACCTCAACCTCTACGCCGACAGCCGCGACGAGGCGATCTACCGCAAATACCTGACGGCGATCGCCGTGCCCCAGGGCGGGCACCAATTGCGCCTGGCACTGGATCGTCAGCCGCCTGATCTGCAAGCGGCGCGCGAAGGCATTCTCAAGGGCGGTAATCATCCGGACGATGTCTCCAGCGTCATCTGGCTGTACCTCAATTTTCGCCACTACAGTTATCTGGAAACCGCGATCGATCGCTGGACGATTGGCGATGCCTATCTCGACCGATTGCACGAAGTCGCGCAGGAGATGCACCAGGGCATTGCGCAGAACCAGGCCAGCCCGGGCGATGTGCAGCGCTGGAAGTTACAGATCTTCGCCATCAACGATGCAGTCACCCCAGCGGCCAGGGCCTTCAGCGATGCCTTGGGCGAAGGCTCGCGGGTGATCATGCGCCTGCTGTTGTTCACCAACCTGGCCACCGCGCTGGGTCTGATCGCGCTGGCGCTGTGGCGCACGCACAAACTGCTCAGGCAACGGCATGAATTTGCCCAGGCGCTGCAACTGGAGAAGGATCGCGCGCACATCACCTTGCAATCGATTGGCGATGGCGTGATCACCACCGACGTCAACGGCGCGATCGATTACATGAACCCCGCCGCCGAGGCCATGACGCACTGGAAGGCCGAGCAGGCGGCGGGGCTGCCGTTGTCGGCGCTGTTCAACCTGCTTGACGATAACGCTCAGACCGAAGGGCTGACGTTGATCGAGCACATTCTCAGTGGTCAGCTCAGCGGCGGCAGCGAACATTCCAAGCTGATCCAGCGGCTGGACGGCAGCACCCTGTCGGTGACCCTGGTCGGCGCGCCGATCCGCAATGCCGGGAATGTCAGCGGCACGGTGCTGGTGCTGCACGACATGACTCAGGAGCGGCAATACATCGCCAATCTGTCCTGGCAGGCGACCCACGATGCGCTGACCGGTCTGGCGAACCGCCGCGAATTCGAATATCGCCTCGAACAGGCCTTGCACAACCTGACACGCCAGCCCGGCCGGCATGCCCTGATGTTCCTCGATCTGGACCAGTTCAAACTGGTCAACGACACCTGTGGTCATGCGGCGGGCGATGAACTGCTGCGGCATATCTGCACGCTGTTGCAATCAGACTTGCGCGAGGGCGACACCCTGGCGCGACTGGGCGGCGACGAATTCGGGATTTTGCTCGAGAACTGCCCGCCGGACATCGCGGAGAAGATTGCCGAAAGCCTGCGTCAGACCGTGCAGAATCTGCATTTTGTCTGGAAAGGACGGCCGTTCCTGACCACCGTCAGTATTGGCCTGGTGCATGTCGCGCAGAATCCGACCACTCTCGAAGCCTCCCTGCGTGCGGCGGACATGGCTTGCTACATGGCCAAGGAAAAGGGCCGCAACCGCGTGCAGGTCTATCATGCGGACGACTCCGAACTGTCCATGCGCTTCGGTGAAATGGCTTGGGTGCAACGGCTGCACATGGCGCTGGAAGAAAACCGCTTTTGCCTTTATGCCCAGCAGATCGCGCCGCTCAAGCCGCAACCCGGCCAGGCCGGACACATCGAAATTCTCCTGCGCCTGCATGATGAATCCGGACGAATGATTTTGCCTGACAGCTTTATTCCGGCGGCGGAGCGTTATGGTTTGATGACCCAGTTAGATCGCTGGGTAGTTCAAAACGTTTTCAAGGTTATTGCCCAGTGTATTGAACAGGAACATGAACTTCCTTTGGCAATGTGTGCGATTAATCTGTCAGGCATTACTATAGGAGATGACGCGTTTTTGCACTTCCTGCGGGAACAGTTTGTTAACTACGCTATACCGCCTGAAATGATTTGTTTTGAAATTACCGAAACCAGTGCAATTGCAAACCTTGGCAGTGCAATTCGTTTTATCAATGAACTCAAAGGCTTAGGTTGTCACTTTTCTCTGGATGACTTTTGTGCCGGAATGTCTTCATTCGCTTACTTGAAACATTTGCCTGTAGACTTCCTGAAGATCGACGGGAGTTTCGTAAAGGATATGCTGGACGACCCGATTAATCGGGCAATGGTCGAAGTGATCAATCACATCGGTCATGTTATGGGTAAGCAGACAATTGCCGAGTTTGTTGAAACTAACCAGATCGAACAGGCGTTGCTTGAAATAGGTGTGGATTACGCTCAGGGGTATGTCATCGAGCGTCCGCAGTTGTTTACCTGTGACAGTTTGCAAAGTCGTCCTGCCAGACCGCAGCCGTTGTTGTTCAAAGCGCCTGGCACGTTCCGTTGAAGTCTCTCGCCGATCCTTGCCATCACAACTCAAAAGGAGCCGAACAGTGATCGACACATTCAACCGAACCGGACCCCTCATGGAAGCTGCAAGTTATCCTGCCTGGGCGCAACAGCTCATCAAGGATTGCAGCGAGAGCAAGCGCCGGGTTGTCGAACATGAACTTTATCAGCGCATGCGTGACAACAGACTCAGCGCGAAAACCATGCGCCAGTACCTGATCGGTGGCTGGCCGGTGGTCGAGCAGTTTGCCTTGTACATGGCGCAGAACCTCACCAAGACCCGCTTTGCCCGCCATCCCGGCGAAGACATGGCGCGGCGCTGGCTGATGCGCAACATCCGCGTCGAACTCAATCACGCCGATTACTGGATGCATTGGAGTCGCGCCCATGGCGTCAGCCTCGAAGATCTCCAGGCCCAGCAAGTGCCGCCGGAGCTGCACGCGCTGAGTCACTGGTGCTGGCACACCAGCTCGGCGGATTCGCTGATCGTGGCGATTGCCGCGACCAACTATGCGATCGAGGGGGCGACCGGGGAGTGGTCAGCGGTGGTCTGCTCGACCGGGGTCTACGCCGCGGCGTTCCCGGAAGAAGATCGCAAACGCGCGATGAAGTGGTTGAAGATGCATGCCCAGTACGACGACGCTCATCCGTGGGAAGCGCTGGAAATCATCTGCACCCTGGCCGGCATGAACCCGAGCAAGGCTTTGCAGGCGGAATTGCGGCAGGCGATCTGCAAGAGTTATGACTACATGTACCTGTTTCTGGAGCGGTGCATGCAGCTGGAGACTTCGGAGCGCTTGCTGGTCAACCGCGAGCGCCGGACCGTAGCCGAAAGCTGATCGAACTGTGGGAGCGAGCCTGCTCGCGATAGCGGTGGGTCATGCAACGAATCGTTGTCTGACACTCCCTCTTCGCGAGCAGGCTCGCTCCCACAATGATTTTTAGCCGGCCATCGCCAGCCGGTTCCGCCCCTCGCGCTTTGCGACATATAACGCACTGTCGGCCCGGCGCAGCAAGCTGTCTGCCGACTCGCCCGGCAACAACGTCGAGCATCCCAGGCTCACGGTGATCTCGATCAACTGGCCATCGGCAAAATATTCCTCTGACTGCGTCGCCTGGCGCAAACGCTCGCCAACCATCGCCGCCGCTTCGCGACCGGTGTTGGACAGCAGGATCAGAAACTCTTCGCCGCCATAACGGAACACCATGTCGACGTTGCGCAGTTGCGCCTTGATCGACGCGGCAATGGCTCTGAGCACGTCATCACCGGCGCCATGCCCGTGGTCATCATTGACCCGTTTGAAGTGGTCGATGTCGAGCATCAGCACCGACAGCGGTTGCGCATGACGGCGCGACATGTCGATCTCGCGCTGCAAGGTCTGCTCCATGGCTACCCGGTTGCCAGCACCGGTCAACGGGTCGCGCAAGGCACTCTGGGTCGCGGCGCGATAGAGCAGGGCGTTGCGCATCGGGTACAGCAGGCAGGACAGTAACGACTCGAGGTCGCCCTGTTCCTTGTCGTTGAAACGCTGATTGCGGCGGAAGACCAGTTCGCCCATGTGCTCGCCTTCGTGGCTCAGGATGTAGCTGACCGAGTGGTGGCCGCGTGTGCCGAACTCCAGGCGCAAGTCACTGGCCTGATGCACATAGCTGAGCGCGTCCAGCGGCACCAGGCGTTGAATTTCGCGAAAGAACAGGCCAAGGATGCGCTGTGGCTCAAGGCTGGTTTGCAGTTGCAGGCTCATTTGCTGACGCAGTTGCGCCAGGCTGGTCGGGCGCTCGATCAGCGCCGGTAGTTGACCGAAGCCCAGGCGCTGCAATTTGGCACTGTCAAAGTCAATTGCATGGGTCTGGGAAGGAGATTTCATATGGCGTGAGCCCCTAAGCAGTAAGTCTGTCTTACAGGCTGGGTGAGAGCGGCTATGGGCTGCGCGTCGTACTGATCCATCAGTCCCGTAGGACGTTTGGCGTAAGTTTAGTCTGCCGCAAGACGATCAGTCAGCTATCGAAATCGGCGTTTGCCCCATGGCCATCACACGGCATGTTTTGAGGGAATTTAGAGCGAAAGGCGTGCCATTCGGTTCGATTTTATTTAAAGCTTTTCGAATCAATGACTTGCTGGCGAATGCCAAGCAGCCGCGCTGGGTTTTTGGCGGCTGTGTGACGGTTATGAGCGGCAATGGCTTGCCGCGACAGCATTCTGCCGCGGCAACAAATGCGACGTATGGCGTTATTGGGCGTTGAACGCCTGGCCATTAACGCCTGCGCTGTCGGGGCCCATCAGGTACAGATACACAGGCATGATCTCTTCCGGTGTCGGGTTGTTCAGCGGATTTTCCCCCGGATACGCCTGCGCGCGCATGCTGGTGCGCGTGCCGCCCGGGTTGATGCTGTTGGAGCGTACCGGCGCAACGCCTTCCACTTCATCGGCCAGGGTTTGCATCAGGCCCTCGGTGGCAAATTTCGACACACCGTAAGCGCCCCAGTACGCGCGACCCTTGCGCCCGACGCTGCTCGAGGTGAACACCACCGAAGCATCTTGCGAGAGCTTGAGCAGCGGCAGCAGGGTGCTGGTCAGCATGAACATCGCGTTGACGTTGACCTGCATGACACGCATGAAGTTCTCGCCGGACAGTTGCTCGATCGGCGTGCGCGGGCCGATGATCGAAGCGTTGTGCAGCAGGCCGTCAAGATGGCCGAACTCGGTTTCGATCATCGCCGCCAGCTCATCATATTGATGGGGCAGGGCGGTCTCGAGGTTGAACGGGATCACCGCCGGTTGCGGGTGGCCCGCTGCTTCGATTTCGTCGTAGACCTCGGTCAGATTGGCTTCGGTCTTGCCCAGCAGCAGCACGGTGGCACCGTGGGCGGCATAGGTTTTCGCCGCAGCCGCACCAATGCCACGGCCGGCACCGGTGACCAGAATGACCCGATCCTTGAGCAATTCAGGGCGAGCGGTGTAATCAAACATAAAAACCTCATAGTCCATTTCATGAAGACCTGCTTCACCCAGTGGCGAGGGGATTTATCCCCGTTCGGCGGCGAAGCCGTCGCAAAACCTGTGTGTCACATCGCCTGGATAAAAGCGGGGGCCGCTTCGCAGCCCGGCGGGGATAAATCCCCTCGCCACACAGGGAATTTGCAACAGTCAGGTCAGCAACTGCACAGCGCGCTATCGAGCACCTTGCGCAACTCCAGCGGGTGATCTACCACCACGTCCGCGCCCCAGTGCCGTGGGTTGTCGTCCGGGTGGATATAGCCGTAAGTCACCGCAGCGGTTTTGGTGCCGGCATCGCGGCCCGATTCGATATCGCGCAGATCATCGCCGATAAACAGCACGGTCGACGGATCCAGATCAAGCATCTTGCAGGCGAGGATCAGCGGCTCCGGATCCGGCTTGCTGTTCTTCACATGATCCGGGCAGATCAGCAGCGCCGAACGCTCGGCCAGCCCCAGACGCTGCATGATCGGCTCGGCGAAACGCAACGGTTTGTTGGTGACCACGCCCCAGATCAGGTTGGCCTTTTCGATGTCAGCGAGCAGTTCGCCCATGCCGTCGAACAGCTTGCTGTGCACTGCGCAGCCGACCAGATAGCGCTCGAGAAACTCCAGACGCAGCTCCTCAAAGCCCGGCGATTCCGGATCCATCGAGAACGTCACCGCGACCATGGCCTTGGCGCCGCCGGAAATTTCGTCGCGGATGTGCTTGTCGTTGATCGGCGGCAGACCGCGATCGACGCGCATCGCCTGGCAGATGGCGATGAAGTCCGGCGCGGTGTCGAGCAGGGTGCCGTCCATGTCGAAAAGTACCGCTCTGATGGCCATCGGCTTATTCCTCGCGCAGGGTCTGGATCATGTAGTTGACGTCAACGTCGTTGGCCAGCTTGTAGTGCTTGGTCAGCGGGTTGTAGGTCAGGCCGATGATGTCCTTGACGGTCAGGCCAGCCATGCGGCTCCACGCGCCGAGCTCGGAGGGGCGGATGAATTTCTTGAAGTCGTGGGTGCCGCGCGGCAGCAGCTTCATGATGTATTCGGCGCCGATGATCGCGAACAGATACGCCTTCGGGTTGCGGTTGATGGTCGAGAAGAACACCTGGCCGCCCGGCTTGACCATGCGGAAACAGGCGCGGATCACCGACGATGGATCCGGCACGTGCTCGAGCATTTCCAGGCAGGTGACCACATCAAACTGCTCGGGCATTTCGTCGGCGAGGGCTTCGGCGGTGATCTGCCGGTATTCGACGCTGACCCCGGATTCCAGCTGATGCAGTTGTGCGACCGCCAGCGGCGCTTCGCCCATGTCGATGCCCATCACGGTGGCGCCGCGCTGAGCCATGGCTTCGCTGAGGATGCCGCCGCCGCAACCGACGTCGAGGACTTTCTTGCCGGCCAGATTGACTCGTTCGTCGATCCAGTTGACCCGCAGCGGGTTGATGTCGTGCAGCGGCTTGAATTCGCTTTCACGGTCCCACCAGCGATGGGCAAGGGCCTCGAATTTGGCGATTTCGGCGTGGTCGACGTTGCTCATGTTAAATCCTCTAAAACTTGAAAAAGGCTGTAGCCGCGGATATTGCGCCGCGGTGTTTACGATTCGGTGTGGCCGCTGATGCGCTGGCCCCAGTGGCGGGCGGTCTCGCCCAGCTGTTGTTCGTCCATGCGGGTCAGGCGCCGGTCGTCGAGCAGTTGCTTGCCGGCAACCCACAGGTGTTTCACGCAATCACGCCCGGTCGCATAGATCAGCTGCGACACCGGGTCATACACCGGTTGCTGCGCCAGGCCGGACAGGTCGAAAGCGACGATGTCTGCGGCTTTGCCGATCTCCAGCGAGCCGACCTGCGCCTCGATCCCCAGCGCACGGGCGCCATTGAGAGTGGCCATGCGCAAGGCGCGATGAGCGTCCAGCGCCGTGGCAGAACCGGCAACGGCTTTGGCCAGCAGGGCGGCGGTGCGGGTTTCGCCGAGCAGGTCCAGATCATTGTTGCTCGCCGCGCCATCGGTGCCGACGGCAACGTTCACCCCAGCCTGCCACAAACGTTCGACCGGGCAGAAGCCGCTGGCCAGTTTGAGGTTGGATTCCGGGCAGTGGATCACGCTGCTGTTGCTTTCTACCAGCAGCGCGAGGTCGTCATCGCTGATCTGGGTCATGTGCACCGCCTGGAAGCGCGGGCCGAGCAGGCCAAGGCGGCCCAGGCGCGCCAGTGGCCGTTCGCCGGTCTGCTCGACGGCCTGCTGCACTTCGAATGCGGTTTCATGCACATGCATATGGATCGAAGCGTCCAGCTCCTCGGCGATCACCCTGATTTTCTCCAGGTTCTCATCACCAACGGTGTAGGGTGCGTGAGGGCCGAAAGTAATCTTGATGCGTTCGTGATGCTTGAGATCCCCGAACAATTCGACGCCCTGACGAATGGCTTCGTCGGCACTGCTGGCGCCGGGGATCGGGAAATCGAGGATCGGAATGGCGATCTGCGCACGGATACCGCTGTTGTGTACGCGCTCGCTGGCGACTTTCGGGAAGAAATACATGTCAGAGAAGCAGGTGATGCCGCCCTTGATCTGCTCGGCGATGGCCAGATCGGTGCCGTCGCGGACGAAATCCTCATCGACCCATTTGCCTTCGGCCGGCCAGATGTGGTTTTCCAGCCAGGTCATCAGCGGCAGATCGTCAGCCAGGCCACGGAACAGCGTCATCGCCGCGTGGCCGTGGGCATTGATCAGTCCCGGCGCCAACAGAACATCCGGCAGTTCACGGATTTCTGTCGCGTTACACTTCAACGCTTCGGCCCGTGGGCCGATAAATACGATGCAACCGTCACGGATGCCCAGGCCGTGCTCCTTGAGCACCACGCCTGCAGGTTCGACGGGGACCAGCCAGGTCGGCAGCAATAACAGGTCGAGCGCAATGGCAGGTTTCGGCATCGAGGGTCGGTTCCAGTGCTTTTGTAAAGGATGGCGAAGTATACCCGAGCGTCTTCGCGGGGGGATCGCTATAATCGGCGGCTTTTGTTCATGAGTGCGGGGTGTGGGATGCGCGATCGACTGTTGGCTGCGGAGAAAGTAAAGGCCATCGATTGGCGTGATGGCGCGCTGCACCTGCTGGATCAGCGTATTTTGCCGTTCGAGGAAACCTGGATCGCCTACACCAGCGCCGCCGGCGTGGCCGAGGCGATTCGCTCGATGGTCGTGCGCGGCGCGCCGGCTATTGGCATCAGTGCGGCTTATGGCATCGTCCTCGCGGCGCGGGCGCGGATTGCCGAGGGCGGCGACTGGTACACGGCACTGGAAGAGGATTTCGCGCTGTTGGCAGATTCGCGTCCGACCGCGGTCAATCTGTTCTGGGCGCTGGGCCGCATGCACGATCGCCTGGATCGCCTGAAAAGCAACGCCGATCCGCTGGCGGCGCTGGAAGCCGAAGCTATCGCCATTCATGAAAGCGACCGCGAGGCCAACCTGACCATGGCGCAGCTTGGCGTCGATCTGATTCGCAAGCATCAGGGCAACGCTCAAGCCATCCTGACCCACTGCAACACCGGCGCGCTGGCCACCGGTGGGTTCGGAACTGCGCTGGGAGTGATCCGCGCGGCTTATATAGAAGGCATGGTCGAACGCGTCTATGCCGACGAGACCCGGCCGTGGCTGCAGGGCTCGCGGCTGACCGCGTGGGAACTGGCCAACGAAGGCATCCCGGTGACCCTGAATGCCGACTCCGCTGCCGCGCACATCATGAAAACCAAAGGCGTGACCTGGGTGATCGTCGGCGCTGACCGCATCACCGCCAATGGCGACGTGGCGAACAAGATCGGCACCTATCAACTGGCGGTCAACGCCATGCACCACGGCGTGCGCTTCATGGTGGTGGCGCCGAGTTCGACCATCGACATGAACCTCGCCAGCGGCGATGACATCCCGATCGAAGAGCGTGATGGCGCCGAACTGCTTGAAGTTGGCGGTAAACGCGTCGGTGCCGATGTTGAAGCGTTCAACCCGGTGTTTGATGTCACCCCGGCGGATCTGATCGACGCGATCGTCACCGAGAAAGGCATCGTCGAACGCCCGGACACCGCGAAAATGGCCCAGCTGATGTGCCGCAAGCGTTTGCATTGAAAGGATGGAAGAAAACCTGGTCATGACAGTACGGGCTTCGGATCGCAGCCAGTACTGTCATGAATAGGGAGGTGCAGACGCGTCGGCTGACATTTTTTGCAGCCGTCAGCGCATTACTTGAACGACCAGCGTTTATGTCCCAAATAGCTGGTAAACACTGGAACTATGATGCCGACCGCATGAGCGATCTCGTTGGCAAAAAGTGTGATTCCCATCGCGGGAAGTAAATAGTGTGCAAGCCCCAGGCTGATCAACCAGGTTTGTGCCACCGCGACGAGATTCACCAGTATGAAAAAAAACGCCGATCGGTGCGTTGATTGGCTACTGTCGCGGAACACAAAAAGCCTGGCCAGTACAAACGCCGTAATCATCCCGGTGATGTAAGCCAGAATGACAGCTGTCGAAAAGTCGAACCAAAGGCTGTAGAGCAGTCTGGAGCAAAAGTTGACGGCGGCAGCGGTGCCGCCCGTCACAAGAAACGCCAGGAACTGCCGGCTCATCAGTGTTTCTTTCACTCTGCAGCATCCTTGGCCATTTTTCGCCCGAAATCGATACTTTCAGAGATGCCTCGATCTTCAGGGTAGTAATAAGACGTGTCCGCGACCCATAGACCCGTTACCGGTAACTGTACCGGTGGCAACCGATCGAGATAGCCAGGATCACAGATGGGTTGGGCGTAACGGTAGCGGCTGGCATAAATATCAATGAAGTCATCATCGGTCAGTGCCGGATTGATTTTCTTTAGATATCGACGAACTTTATCCAGGAACACTTCGTTAGGTTCCTGAAATTTTGGATGCTCGCCCGGTACGTAGAAAGGCACATAGACAATGTGTTCTTCCATCGGACGTAAGTTGCTGTATTCGACCAGCCCTGGAATATCCATTTCAGGGTCATTGGTGTTTAGCCAGAAGTTCTCTGTCAATGCCTTGCGCAATTTTACAATGACACACACTACCGCGATATTTTTCAGCGCCTTGAAACGCTGCAATATCTCGTCAGGCAGATCGGGCATGACTTTTGGCACGTAAGGTAGCGGAATGGTGCTGATGACTTTGTCGAATGGCTCGACCATGCCCTCAACCTCGACGCCTTTTACCGCGCCATTTTCGATCACTACTCGAGTGACTGGGGCTTTCAAGCGGATTTCACCACCGTGTTGGCGAATATCCTGTGCCAGCGCATTCAGCAGTGTTTCCGATCCGCCCTCCAGATAGCCCAGTTTCTCCTTGAAAAGGCTGTACCGGGATCTGCCAATGCGGCGAATGCGGCTCCAGATCCAAGCCGCGGAGAGGTTGCCAGTGTGGTCATAGAACTTATAGTCGAACAGGCGACGCCAAAGCACTTCCCACGCTTCGTTACCCACCCAGCGCTTGATCCAGCCAGTCGCTTCAACATTGTCCAGCGGCTTCCAGTCGTTGCGCTTGGTTGACAGAAACGCATGCAGACCGTAACGGAATTTGGCTGTCAGGCTCAGTCCTTTGAACTTCAGCAGCGCGATTGGGTTGCCCCAGGCCTGAAGTCGGTTCTGATACCAGTAGCCCATTTTGGTTTCGGTCCAGCGCATTTCCCCAGCCAGGCCCAGTTCGTCCAGAACTTTAAGAAAGGCGTGGTCGGAAATGCAGTGGAAGTGATAGTAGCGCTCAATACTCAGGCCCGAAAAATCGAAGGGCGCGGTCATCCCGCCTACACGGTCATCGGCTTCGAAAATGACGGGTGTATGGCCATCGCGTGCCAACTGATAGGCCACGGCCAATCCCATTGGGCCTGCACCAAGAACGGCAATTCGTTGCGCCATGCTTAAAACTCCAAAACAACTTTGCTGTACTTCGGATCATTGAAGGTTTCGTTCACGGCCGCAGCGAATGGGGTATAGGGCACGTTAAACGTACCGGGCCAATCGTTGACTTCGAACTCGTCTTTCGCGCTGAGAGATGCCAGCTGCTGTGTGGTAAACGGTGGGTTTTTGTCAAACAGGCTCCACGTCCAGATAAGGCCGTAAAAAATGCTGTAAGGTATTTTCGCAATAATGGTTTTAGCGTGTGTGGCGCGCTTTATTTCACGGATGATATCGATGTAATCAATTTTCTCATGGCCAGAGATATTGAATATTCCGTCATGAACTCGCTGTTCGATGCAACTGATGATGACATTGCAGAAGTCACCCACATACAGGGGCTGGCGCATATAACGGCCGTGGCCCGGGATCGGAAATACCGGAACCTTTTTCATGAAGCGGGACAGCCAGCCCAGATGCTTGCGGTCAAACCAGCCAAACATCAGCGTCGGCCGAAGTATCGGGCACGCAATGCCGCTGGCCAGAACCATTTGTTCCTGGTCTTTCTTTGTATTGGTATAAAAATCATCAGCCACGGATTCAACGACCGAGGAGCTGATATGTACCAGGTACGGGATGCTGTTGGTCTTGATCGCGTCAAGGATCAGGCGTGTTGCGTCCACATTATTGTGGACGAAGTCGCTGTAGTCGTTGCCGCCGATCTGTGCTTGCAGCATGACCACTACATCTGCCCCGATAAAATACTCTTGCCAGTCTCCTGGCGTGGAAAGGTCGGCAAGTACCGTGGTGATTTCCGGCTGTACCTGTTTGAGGATTTCCAGGTTCTTGACATGTTTGTCGATGACCACGATATTTTCGTAGCCCTTCGCTTTCAGGCGTGCGACCAGGTTTTGCCCAACGAGGCCAGCGCCGCCCGGAAGGATGATCCGCTCTTTGAGATTAATACTGGTCATTTTTTATTAACCTGAAGTTCTTTGCTGAATTGGCAAACCTGCATTTGTTGATCCACGACTCGTTCGACACCAACGGTATATTTTCCGGACAAGGTCGAGGTGTCGATGATTCTTCCAAAACCCGCATTGACTATGTCTCGGCGGTTGAACAAGTCGCCCACACCGTAGTAGTAGGATTGCACCGCGTTGTAGTACTTCACGGCTCCATTCGCGTCGGTCAGCGTTATGTAGACCTGCGACGGGATTGTATTCTGCGAACCATCAATCGTTGTCCAGCCTTTGAACTGAACAGTGTCAGGCGTCTTGCTCGTCGTATCGCCTACATAGTCCAGATTACCTTGGCAGTCTGTCTTTACCTTCGGCAAATCAAGGCCGATGGTTTTCTCGGGGAAGGCGACAATGCAGTTCCAGACTTCAGCAGCTTTCCATTGAGTGCCGTTGTGCTTCCAGTCAACCAGTTGGCGCACGGTGGGTACCGGCGCTTCGGGACAGGAGGAAATCGCGCCCAGAGGCAGGCCGCCCAGATAGGCTTCTGGCGTATTGATGACTTTGTTCAGGTTGCGGAACCGATCCGGTACGGTGAAGGATTTATGTTCGGCATAGTAGGCGATCGAGGAACTCCAGTCATTGCCATACACCACAAGCCCTTCGTCATGAGACATGTTCCTTTTAAGCGCCTCACCCAGCATCAGATCCCGAGAGTTGCCGATGTTGAGATCTTCATGAACCTTATTGAAATAGTCATTGGCGAAGGCGCCGTAGTTGTTCAGTACCAAGGCGAGGAAAACAATTGCCGAGATCACTGTCCGGCGTGCTCCCTCCAGACCCTCGGCAACGGCGACTGCCAGAGCGAATATGAGGAAAATGACATTGGCGGACTGGTAGTAGGTGTGCACAAGGTGGAGATTGGTGAAGATAAACAGAGGCAATATGCCCAGTGCACAGGCTGCAACGATAATGAATTTCAGCTTATTGCTTTTCGACAGAAGCAAAGCGCCCAGGATGATTGCAATGCCGAATATGCCCGACAGGTTACCCTTGATAATTCTCGACCAGATGACATCAGAGTAGAGCGGCATGGAGAGGCGCTGTGTCAGTGTTCCCCAGTTCCACGCAGACAGGCTTTGAGAGGTAATGCTCATCCCGAATTCATTTTTGGATTTAATGATATCGGTGTAGAACGTCCAACCGTAGCCAATGACAATCGGCAGCGCGAACAGGGTGACCGCCCAGATAATATTTTTGACGGAAATTGCGCCGATGATGCTCTTGTTTCTGTCAATTTCGTAAAACAGGAAGACGAAGGCAAGCACCGCGAGCACCGGCAAACCGGTTGTCGCTTTCTGAAGAATGGCCAGCGAAATGCAGACGAAAAAGCCTGCTGCCGCCCATTTTCCTTTTGCGTTGAGGAAGTCCAGAAAGTACTTGATCGCAAGAACGGCAAAGAACAGCGCCATTGTCTCGATCATGAATGTTCTGCCCCAGAACAGATAGATGGGGCTGGAAAAAAGCAGGCCAACAAATAGATAGAAGCTGCTTCGGCTCAGCTTGAGCGATTTGCAAATTTCGTTGACGGGGTAGAGACAAAGGACCAGGAAGGCAAAAGAAACCAGTCTTCCGGTTTTGCCAAGATCACTGTCAAGCAGCTGAGAAATAAACGCAACGATCGCTTGGTAGAGCGGGAATTCGAAAGGGATCGACCAGGGTGCACCGGAAACCGGAGTTTCATAGGCAAGTTTGTAGCCTTCCTGAATAAACCAGAAAGAGGTCAAGGCTGTTTGTGTTTGTCTGAAGCCAAAGAGCTCAATCAGCGGTTGTCCGGCGTAATTCAGGGCTATGTAAAATGCATAGACTAGCGTTGCCAGGCTGATTAACTGTATGCCGCGTATTGACGATAAATATTGACTTGAAAGTTTATAAAACTTCAAGGTGTCACCCCATTTCGAAAAAAATTAACTGAATTCAGAGATTTATTCTTTTGAACACAAAACTTGGAATCGAGCGAATGATCAGCATGATCAGCGCCCAGAAACCAGGTGCATAAAGCACATCTTTTTTCCGATCTATGCCGTCTGCAATTCTCTTTGCAACTTGGTCAGGTTGGGCTACCAGTGCCTTCGGCAGTTTTAAGCCTTGTGTCATTGGCGTATCGACGAAGCCGGGTTTGATGGTGATCACGTGAACACCGACTTTGAACATGCGGGCGCGCAATCCTTCGCAGAATGTCGAGACGGCAGCCTTGGCAGCGCCATACAGATAATTGGAGGGGCGGCCGCGATCACCGGCTACTGAAGAAATCACCGCGAGAGTACCGCAGCGCTGCGTTTCAAACTGGTTCGACAGCAATGTCAGTAATGCAATGACGGATGTTCCGTTATTGATGAACTCATGGAGCGCTACTGCAGGGTCTTGCTCGCATTGCTGCTGATCGGGGAGGGTGCCGTGTGCGATCAAGGCAACATCGATCTGGCGCATGGCGTCAATGCAGTGTTCAAGCATCGCGGCATGGGTACCTGTGTCAGTAGCGTCCATGGTGTGCAAAGCCGTCGCTTTGGCCCCTCGGCTCTCAAGGTCGGCGGCGGTTTGTTGAAGTTTTTCAAGGTTTCTGCCGACCAGAAAAAACTCACTACCTTCCGCGGCCCAGCGGCGTGCGCATGCCGTAGCGATCGCTGAGGTTGCGCCAATGATCAAAACTCGTTTCATTCAGTTACCCTTTTCCAAAAGCGGGAATTCATAGACGGGTCACGCAAGGCTTCAACCTGCTCCCACTCAGGGTAAGCGGTGCGGAAATCGCTACCGCTCATATGTGCATCCTTGGCTGGATAGATCCGGCCTCCGGCCTCTCTGACAATGACGTCCAGACGTGCGAAGAGCTTTTCCAGGCTTGCTGATTGCGGGAAATCCAGCGCAAGAGAGGCGCCAGGTAACGGAAAAGAGAGGAGACCGGGTGAATTGCATTCGCCGCAGCGTTTGAGCACAGCCAGAAAAGAACCGTTACCGGAGTCCGCAATGGTCTTGAGTAGCTGAGCCATGGCGATTTGAGCGTTGGCGTCGGGAATGACGCATTGAAATTGCTGAAACCCGGCGTTGCCGTAAATTCGGTTCCAGTGCAGCACTCTGTCGAGCGGATAGAAGAAGGGCTCATACTCGCTACGAATGCGGGTTCGCTTGACCGGGCTCTTGCGCCAGTAAGCTTCGTTGAAACCGCGCAAAGACAGATTATTGATAAGGGAAACCGGTGGCGTCAGCGGGACCGTCAGTTTGTTCCGCTTGTTCAGGGTCAATGAGCCATAAGGCGCATGGTCGCCGACGATGAAAATACCTCGTCCAAGTTGCTCTCCCTTGGCGAGGCAGTCGATCCAGGCAACGCTGTATTCATGCTGGTGGTCCAACTGACTGGAAAGCTCGAAGAACTCACTAAGATTGTTGAAACGTACAAGGGTGCTGTCGATCTGACTCGACTGGATTGGAATCAGCTGTATCTGCGCCCAGCTCACTACCCCGGTGAGGCCCAGGCCGCCAATCGTGGCACGAAACAGTGCTTGGTTTTGTGTCGGGCTGCAGATGAGCGTTTCGTTTTTATGCAGCAGGCCAAACTCCGTGACGTGATTGCCAAAGGTGCCGCGTACGTGGTGATTCTTGCCATGCACGTCGTTGGCTATCGCGCCTCCCAGTGTCACGAATTGCGTGCCGGGCGTCACCGCGAGGAACCAGCCGTTAGGGATGGATATCTCAAGGATTTGCGCGAGTGTTACGCCGGCTTCAGCCGTGATCCTGCCGTTTTGCCAGTCCACCTCAATGAAGCGATCAAGTGCACGAATATTCAGCACATGGCCACTGGCGGCCAGGCAGCTGTCTCCATAGCTGCGTCCGTTGCCGAACGGGAGTGTGCTGCCGTGGGTGCGGCTGACACTTTCTATCAGTGCGGGCAGATCCATTCGCCAGTTGGCGCTATGTCCCGATTGAGGCAGGCGGGGGTATCGCCCCCAGGATAAGAGGTCGGTATTCACGCGGCCACCCAGAACACCAGGCCCATCAAGAGGCCCGCAACGATGCTGGTGCGGTCAGACACGGCGAACATGACAGGGTCATCATGCATTTTTCCACGATGCGTCAGCATCCATATCCGGGAAATCCAGAACAATAGAATCGGGCAGGCAAGCCAGATGATCTGCGGGTGTGAATACAGGCGAGTGGTGGCGGGGTCGTGAATGTACATTGCCAATACCATTACAGCCAGATAGCCGGAAGCGGCTCCCAGAGAGGAAATCATTTCAAGGTCGTCAGGATAATACCCTCGGCCTCGGGTTTTTTCCGTGCGGCCACTGTGCTTGGCTTCACGCAGTTCGGCATAGCGTTTGACCAATGCCAGGCTCAGGAACATGAACATCGAGAACGCAAGAATCCAGAATGTGAGCTCCAGGTTCAATGCGCAGGCACCCGCAATGATCCGAATGGTGTAAAGCAATGCGAGCGAAATGACATCCACGACCATTTTGCGCTTCATGGAAAGCGAGTAGGCCAGCGTCAATATGTAGTATCCGATCAGGGTTGCTGTGAACTCCCAGGGCAAAAGGACCGCAGAGCCGATGAAGGCGATTCCCAATAACGAAGGAAAGGCCAGCAGTCCTACGCGTATGCTCAATTTTCCGGATGCAAAGGGCCGGTTCCGTTTGGATTTATGATGGCGGTCATCATTGAGATCCAGGAGGTCGTTCAGCAGATAGACGCTGGATGCGCAAAGGCCGAAGAACAGGAAGGCCAGTAGACCTTGCAGGACGAACGGAATGTTGGTCAGTAGGTGCGCAGTCAGCAGCGGCACGAAGATAAGTATGTTCTTCATCCACTGGTGAAGGCGCAGGGCTTTTATCCAGTCCTTGGGTCTGGTGGTGTTGGAGCGAATGATTTCCTCAACATTCCCCTGAGCCGCTGCGCGTTTCTCGACGCCGCGCTCCGGATTGACGACATAAGCTTTACGCGCGCTGGCCCAGACGACGATGTCATCCAGAGAGTTGCCGATGTAATCGAATCCTTCATTTCCATACTGCTCAACCAGCACGTCACGTTTGAGATGTGACGAGAGATTAAGACTGCCATTGGTCGCCACTACCTTATCGAAAATTTGCAAGTGGTCGGCGACTCTGTTCGCCAGGCTGATATGACTTGCAGTCGCCAAAACGATGCTGCGACCGCTCGCGCGCGCCTGTTCGATCAGCGTTATTACGGCAGGGTCATACGGCAATACCGTAACGTCAACGTGGCTGTCCTTGGCAAGGCCTTCCTTGAGCGAGGCTTTGCCTTTCAATAACCAGATGAATGGTTTCAACAGTTGGAGAGGGTTGCTTCTTAGAAAAGCAATGCCTGTCTCAAGCAAGAGGTCCGAACGAAGGAGAGTGCCGTCTAGGTCTACGACGAGCGGGGGGGCATTGGATGTCACGAAAGCTTATCCCTAAGAAATAAAACTACGCTTCTTTGCCATATGGCGAGTCGGCCGATTGGGCTCGCTAGAGCATTTCAGTCAGACACTTATTGCGATGCGTATAATCGAGCTGCGCATTTGAGCAAAAAAAGACTTCACCGTCACACTTTTTATGGCGCTACAAGAGCCACTCAAAATTCATTTTTGCTTATCTGAAGTCATCTCGGCGCTGAAAACGGAGCGGACGGGCGTTTTTCGAGAGGTAAAAAATGTCTTTGGATCACTGAAAACGGCGCAGAAGGCGTTCTGAGGCGATTTTGTGTCAGATTAATGGTTTCGGCAGGCTCTGGAGGGATAGGTGCGTGGCGGCCTTTGTGATAACATCCGGCGTTTTCCGAGGCGGCTCCAGGGAGCTGTCTTTACTGCGCAAATCCGCGATCCAATGTTGATTTGTCGTAAGTCGGCGCATGGCACTCGGCCCGCCCCGACGAGCTTCGTTGCTCCCACATGGATATGACGAAGTTTCACCAGAAAAAGGAATCAAGCTTCTCATGGGCGAACTGGCCAAAGAAATCCTCCCGGTCAATATCGAAGACGAGCTGAAACAGTCCTACCTCGACTACGCAATGAGCGTGATCGTCGGCCGTGCACTGCCGGATGCGCGCGATGGCCTCAAGCCCGTGCACCGTCGCGTACTGTTCGCGATGAGCGAGCTGGGCAACGACTACAACAAGCCGTACAAGAAATCTGCCCGTGTCGTCGGCGACGTGATCGGTAAGTATCACCCGCACGGTGACACTGCCGTATACGACACCATCGTTCGTATGGCCCAGCCTTTCTCCCTGCGCTACCTGCTGGTCGACGGCCAGGGCAACTTCGGTTCGGTCGACGGCGACAACGCTGCGGCCATGCGATACACCGAAGTGCGCATGACCAAGCTGGCGCACGAGCTGCTGGCTGACCTGCACAAGGAAACCGTGGACTGGGTGCCGAACTACGACGGCACCGAACTGATCCCGGCGGTCATGCCGACCCGTGTACCGAACCTGCTGGTCAACGGTTCCAGCGGTATCGCTGTGGGCATGGCGACCAACATTCCGCCGCATAACCTCGGTGAAGTCATCGACGGTTGCCTGGCCCTCATCGACAACCCTGAGCTGACCGTCGATGAGCTGATGCAATACATCCCCGGTCCGGACTTCCCGACGGCTGCGATCATCAACGGTCGCGCCGGCATCATCGAAGCCTACCGCACCGGTCGCGGACGCATTTACATGCGTGCCCGCTCGATCATCGAAGACATCGACAAGGTCGGTGGCCGTCAGCAGATCGTCATCACCGAGCTGCCTTACCAGCTGAACAAGGCGCGTCTGATCGAGAAGATCGCCGAGCTGGTCAAAGAGAAGAAGCTCGAAGGCATAACCGAGCTGCGCGACGAGTCCGACAAGGACGGTATGCGCGTCGTGATCGAACTGCGTCGCGGCGAAGTGCCGGAGGTGATCCTCAACAACCTCTACGCCCAGACCCAGCTGCAATCGGTGTTCGGTATCAACATCGTCGCGCTGATCGACGGCCGCCCACGCATCCTTAACCTCAAGGATCTGCTGGAAGCCTTCGTCCGTCACCGTCGTGAAGTGGTCACCCGTCGTACCGTGTTCGAACTGCGCAAGGCGCGCGAGCGTGGGCACATTCTCGAAGGCCAGGCCGTTGCCCTGTCGAACATCGACCCGGTGATCGCCCTGATCAAGGCGTCGCCAACGCCATCGGAAGCCAAGGAAGCGCTGATCAGCACGCCTTGGGAATCCTCAGCTGTGGTGGCGATGGTTGAACGTGCCGGTGCCGATTCGTGCCGTCCGGAAAATCTCGATCCGCAATACGGTCTGCGTGAAGGCAAGTACTTCCTCTCGCCAGAACAGGCGCAAGCCATTCTCGAACTGCGCCTGCACCGTCTGACCGGTCTGGAGCACGAGAAGCTGCTGGCCGAGTATCAAGAGATCCTCAACCAGATCGGCGAGCTGATCCGCATCCTCAACAGCGCTGTGCGCCTGATGGAAGTGATCCGCGAAGAGCTGGAAGTGATCCGCGCCGAATACGGCGATGTGCGCCGCACCGAAATTCTCGATGCCCGTCTCGATCTGACCCTGGGCGACATGATCCCGGAAGAAGAGCGCGTCGTGACCATCTCCCACGGTGGCTACGCCAAGACCCAGCCGCTGGCTGCGTACCAGGCTCAGCGTCGTGGTGGCAAAGGCAAATCGGCTACCGGCGTCAAGGATGAGGACTACATCGCTCACCTGCTGGTCGCCAACAGCCACACCACGCTGCTGCTGTTCTCCAGCAAGGGCAAGGTGTACTGGCTCAAGACCTACGAAATTCCGGAAGCCTCCCGCGCGGCCCGTGGTCGTCCGCTGGTCAACCTGCTGCCGCTGGATGACGGTGAATACATCACCACCATGCTGCCGGTCGAGGAATACACCGAAGGTCACTACATCTTCATGGCCACCGCCAACGGCACCGTGAAGAAGACCCCGCTGGAATCCTTCAGCCGTCAGCGCAGCGTCGGTCTGATCGCGCTGGAGCTGGACGAAGGCGACGTGCTGATCTCTGCAGCTATCACCGATGGCGAGCGCGAAGTGATGCTGTTCTCCGACGGCGGCAAGGTCACCCGTTTCAAAGAGTCCGACGTGCGTGCCATGGGCCGCACCGCTCGCGGCGTACGCGGCATGCGTCTGCCGGAAGGGCAGAAGCTGATTTCCATGCTGATCCCGGAAGAAGGCAGCCAGATCCTCACCGCTTCCGAGCGTGGTTATGGCAAGCGCACCGCGATCACCGAGTTCCCTGAGTACAAGCGTGGCGGTCAGGGCGTGATCGCCATGGTCAGCAACGAGCGTAACGGCCGTCTGGTCGGCGCGGTACAGGTGCTCGACGGCGAAGAAATCATGCTGATCTCCGATCAGGGCACCCTGGTGCGTACCCGTGTCGGCGAAGTGTCGAGCCTGGGCCGTAATACTCAGGGCGTGACGCTGATCAAGCTGGCCAAGGATGAAACCCTGGTCGGCCTGGAACGGGTTCAGGAGCCTTCGGAAATCGAAGGCGAAGAGCTCGAAGGTGAAGAGGGCGAGGAAATCGCAGGCACCGTCGGTATCGACGAGGCCGCAGACGACCAGCAACTCGACGCCGCAGCAGACGAAGAACCGCAGGAATAAGCGGACAAACGAGGGGGCGGATGAGAATTCGCCCCCTTGTTATTTGTCCGGTATGAAAATTTGCAACACTGCGGATGATCGTTCCCACGCTCTGCGTGGGAATGCCGCTGGGGACGCTCCGCGTCCCATGACGCAGAGCGTCATTGGATGCATCCCCACGCGGAGCGTTGGAACGATCAGCTGCAAACCAAAAGATTCAAGTGACCACCAAATCAGAGCGAGATTGGATGTGAGCAAGCGAGCCTATAACTTCTGCGCCGGTCCGGCGGCGCTGCCTGAAGCTGTCCTGCAGCGCGCCCAGGGTGAACTCCTTGATTGGCACGGCAAGGGTCTGTCGGTCATGGAAATGAGCCATCGCAGCGATGAGTTCGTGTCCATTGCCACCCAGGCCGAGCAGGATCTGCGTGACCTGCTGAATATCCCGTCGAACTACAAAGTGCTGTTTTTGCAGGGCGGCGCGAGCCAGCAGTTCGCGCAGATCCCGTTGAACCTGTTGCCTGAAGGCGGCTCGGCCGACTACATCGACACAGGTATCTGGTCGCAGAAAGCCATCGAAGAAGCCTCGCGCTACGGCCACGTCAACGTTGCTGCGACTGCCAAGCCTTACGACTATTTCGCCATCCCAGGCCAGAACGAGTGGAGCCTGTCGAAAGACGCCGCTTACGTTCACTACGCGCCGAACGAAACCATCGGTGGCCTGGAATTCCAGTGGATCCCGCAAGCCGGTGACGTGCCGCTGGTCGCCGACATGTCTTCGGACATCCTCTCGCGCCCGGTCGATATTTCGCGATTCGGCATGATCTACGCCGGCGCGCAGAAGAACATCGGCCCGAGCGGCATCGTCGTCAACATCATCCGCGAAGACCTGCTGGGCAAGGCCCGCTCGCTGTGCCCGACCATGCTCAACTACAAGGTCGCCGCTGATAACGGTTCGATGTACAACACCCCGCCGACGCTGGCCTGGTACCTGTCCGGTCTGGTGTTCCAATGGCTGAAAGAGCAGGGCGGCGTCGAAGCGATCGCCAGGCTCAACGACGTCAAGCAGCGCACCCTGTACGACTTCATCGACGCCAGTGGCCTCTACAGCAACCCGATCAACAAGTCGGATCGCTCGTGGATGAACGTGCCGTTCCGTCTCGCTGACGATCGTCTGGACAAGCCGTTCCTCGCCGGTGCCGACGAGCGCGGCCTGCTCAACCTCAAGGGCCACCGCTCGGTGGGCGGCATGCGCGCCTCCATCTACAACGCCGTCGACATCACTGCGGTCAACGCCCTGGTGGCCTATATGGCGGAATTCGAGAAGGAACACGGCTGATGTCCGAGCAAGAACTCAAGGCACTGCGCGTTCGCATCGACGCTCTGGACACCAAAGTCCTCGAGCTGATCAGTGAGCGTGCGCGTTGCGCCCAGGAAGTCGCCCGCGTGAAGATGGCCTCGCTGGCCGAAGGCGAAGTGCCGGTGTTCTATCGTCCCGAGCGCGAAGCTCAGGTGCTCAAGCGGGTGATGGAGCGCAATCAGGGGCCGCTGGGCAACGAAGAAATGGCGCGGCTGTTCCGCGAAATCATGTCGTCGTGCCTGGCGCTGGAGCAGCCACTGAAAGTGGCTTACCTCGGTCCTGAAGGCACCTTCACCCAAGCGGCAGCGATGAAGCACTTCGGTCACGCGGTGATCAGCAAGCCGATGGCAGCGATCGATGAAGTGTTCCGTGAAGTCGCCGCCGGTGCGGTGAATTTCGGCGTGGTGCCGGTGGAAAACTCCACCGAAGGTGCGGTCAACCACACGCTGGATAGCTTCCTCGAACACGACATGGTGATCTGTGGCGAAGTCGAGCTGCGCATCCACCATCATCTGCTGGTCGGCGAAAACACCAAGACCGACAGCATCAGCCGCATCTATTCCCATGCGCAGTCGCTGGCCCAGTGCCGCAAGTGGCTGGACGCGCATTACCCGAATGTCGAACGCGTCGCGGTGTCGAGCAACGCTGAAGCCGCCAAGCGGGTCAAGGGTGAGTGGAATTCGGCGGCGATCGCTGGCGACATGGCGGCAGGGCTGTACGGCCTGACGCGTCTGGCCGAGAAGATCGAAGATCGCCCGGACAACTCGACGCGCTTCCTGATGATCGGTAACCAGGAAGTGCCGCCTACCGGCGACGACAAGACCTCGATCATCGTGTCGATGAGCAACAAGCCCGGCGCGCTGCATGAGTTGCTGGTGCCGTTCCACGACAATGGCATCGACCTGACCCGCATCGAAACCCGACCGTCGCGCAGCGGCAAATGGACCTACGTGTTCTTCATCGACTTCGTCGGCCACCACCGCGATCCGTTGATCAAAGGTGTGCTGGAAAAGATCAGTCAGGAAGCAGTAGCACTCAAAGTGCTGGGTTCCTACCCGAAAGCAGTTCTCTAAGGGCGGTAGCAAATGAGTGGCAACTTCCTCGCTCTGGCACAGCCGGGCGTGCAACAACTTTCGCCGTACGTTCCGGGCAAGCCTGTGGACGAACTGGCGCGCGAGCTGGATCTGGATCCGGCAAAAATCGTCAAACTGGCGAGCAACGAAAACCCATTGGGCGCCAGCCCGAAGGCATTGGCGGCGATCCGCGAAGAGCTGGCCGAGCTGACCCGCTACCCGGACGGCAATGGCTTCGCCCTGAAATCGCTGCTCGCCGAGCAGTGCCGTGTCGAGCTGAATCAGGTCACGCTGGGCAATGGCTCCAACGACATTCTTGAGCTGGTTGCGCGTGCCTATCTGGCGCCGGGCCTGAATGCGGTGTTCAGTGAGCACGCCTTCGCGGTGTATCCGATCGCGACTCAAGCAGTTGGCGCTCAGGCCAAAGTAGTTCCGGCCAAAGACTGGGGCCATGACCTGCCGGCCATGCTCGCAGCCATCGATGCCAACACCCGCGTGGTGTTTATCGCCAACCCGAACAACCCGACTGGCACCTGGTTCGGCGCTGAAGCGCTGGATGAGTTCCTGCAAGATGTTCCCGAGCATGTGCTGGTAGTCCTCGACGAGGCTTACATCGAGTACGCCGAAGGCAACGATTTGCCGGACGGTCTCGACTTCCTCGCTGCGTACCCGAACCTGCTGGTGTCGCGCACCTTCTCCAAGGCCTATGGTCTGGCCGCGCTGCGCGTCGGTTATGGCTTGTCGACGCCTGTGGTGGCGGACGTGCTGAACCGTGTTCGCCAGCCGTTCAATGTCAACAGCCTCGCCCTGGCGGCGGCGTGTGCAGCGCTGAAGGACGAGGAATATCTGGCGCAAAGCCGTCAGCTCAACGAATCCGGCATGCAGCAGTTGCAGGCGGGTTTCCGTGAGCTGGGGCTGGGCTGGATCGAGTCCAAAGGCAACTTCATCTGCGTCGATCTCGGCGTGGTCGCGGCGCCGATTTTTCAGGGCTTGCTGCGCGAAGGCGTGATCGTGCGTCCGGTGGCCAATTACGGCATGCCGAACCACCTGCGGGTGACCATCGGTCTGCCGGCAGAAAACAGCCGTTTCCTTGAGGCGCTGCGCAAGGTTCTGGCTCGTGGTTGATGTCACTGCGCTGCAACCTGCTGCACCTATGATCGGTCGCCTCGTGGTGGTCGGTCTGGGGTTGATCGGTGGTTCGTTTGCCAAGGGTTTGCGTGAAAGCGGCCTGTGCCGTGAAGTGGTCGGCGTTGATCTCGACCCGCAATCGCGCAAGCTCGCGGTCGAATTGGGTGTGGTCGATCGCTGCGAAGACGACTTGGCGGCGGCTTGCGTCGGTGCTGACGTGATTCAGCTGGCGGTGCCGATTCTGGCCATGGAAAAGCTGCTCGCGCGTCTGGCTGTCATGGACCTGGGGCAGGCGATTCTTACGGATGTCGGCAGCGCCAAAGGCAACGTAGTGCGCGCGGCGACCGAGGCGTTCGGCGGCATGCCGGCGCGTTTCGTGCCGGGGCACCCGATTGCCGGTTCCGAGCAGAGCGGGGTGGAAGCCTCGAATGCCGAGCTGTTCCGCCGGCACAAGGTGATCCTGACGCCGCTCGAGCAGACCGATCCTGCCGCGCTGGCGCTGGTTGATCGTCTCTGGCGCGAACTGGGCGCCGATGTCGAGCACATGCAGGTCGAGCGTCACGACGAAGTGCTGGCCGCGACCAGTCATTTGCCGCATCTGCTGGCCTTCGGTCTGGTCGATTCGTTGGCCAAGCGCAATGAAAATCTGGAGATCTTCCGTTACGCTGCCGGTGGTTTTCGCGATTTCACAAGAATCGCCGGAAGCGACCCGGTGATGTGGCACGACATCTTCCTCGCCAACCGCGAGGCTGTCCTGCGCACACTCGATACATTTCGCAGCGACCTCGACGCCTTGCGCGACGCGGTCGATGCAGGGGATGGGCACCAATTGTTGGGCGTTTTCACGCGCGCCCGGGTTGCCCGCGAGCATTTCAGTAAAATCCTGGCCCGCAGGGCCTATGTGGACGCTATGAATTCCAACGATCTGATCTTCCTGGCTCAACCTGGTGGCCGCCTGTCCGGTCGGATTCGCGTACCGGGTGACAAATCGATTTCCCACCGTTCGATCATGCTCGGCTCGCTGGCCGAAGGCGTCACCGAAGTCGAAGGCTTTCTCGAGGGCGAAGACGCCCTGGCGACCTTGCAGGCGTTTCGCGACATGGGCGTGGTCATCGAAGGCCCGCACCACGGCCGCGTGACTATCCACGGTGTTGGTCTGCACGGCCTGAAACCTGCGCCGGGCCCGATCTATCTGGGCAACTCCGGCACCTCGATGCGTCTGCTCTCTGGCCTGCTGGCGGCGCAGAACTTCGACAGCACCTTGACCGGCGACGCTTCGCTGTCCAAGCGTCCGATGAATCGCGTGGCTAACCCACTGCGAGAAATGGGCGCCGTGATCGAAACGGCTGCCGAAGGTCGTCCACCGATGACCATTCGCGGTGGTCACAAGCTCAAGGGTCTGACCTACACCATGCCGATGGCCAGTGCCCAGGTGAAATCCTGCCTGCTGCTTGCCGGTCTCTATGCTGAAGGCAAGACCACGGTGACCGAGCCGGCACCGACCCGCGATCACACCGAGCGCATGCTGCGTGGCTTCGGCTACCCGGTCAGCGTTGACGGCGCCACGGCTTCGGTCGAGTCCGGCGGCAAGCTCACCGCGACTCACATCGAAGTGCCGGGCGATATTTCGTCGTCGGCGTTCTTCCTGGTTGCAGCCTCGATCGCCGAGGGTTCCGAGCTGGTGCTGGAGCACGTCGGCATCAACCCGACCCGTACTGGCGTGATCGATATCCTGCGTCTGATGGGCGCCGATATCACTCTGGAAAACCAGCGTGAAGTCGGCGGCGAGCCAGTGGCTGACTTGCGCGTGCGGGCAGCTAAACTCAAGGGTATCGAGATTCCGGAAGCGCTGGTGCCGCTGGCGATCGACGAATTCCCGGTCCTGTTTGTTGCGGCTGCGTGCGCCGAAGGGCGTACCGTGCTCACCGGCGCAGAAGAGCTGCGGGTCAAGGAATCCGACCGGATTCAGGTCATGGCGGACGGCTTGCTGGCGCTGGGCGTCAAGTGCGAACCGACCCCGGACGGCATCATCATCGACGGCGGCCAGATCGGCGGCGGTGAAGTGCACGGTCACGGCGACCACCGTATCGCCATGGCCTTCAGCGTTGCCTCGTTGCGCGCTACCGCACCGATCCGCATCCATGATTGCGCCAACGTCGCGACCTCGTTCCCCAACTTCCTCGCACTGTGCGGGCAAGTCGGCATTCGTGTGGCACAAGAGGCTCAGTCGTGAAAAACATTGCACCGGTCATCACCATCGATGGGCCAAGCGGCTCCGGTAAAGGCACGGTCGCCGGGATTCTGGCCAAGCGTCTGGGCTGGAACCTGCTGGATTCCGGTGCGCTTTATCGATTGCTGGCGTTTGCTGCGCACAACCATGGCGTCGACCTGACCAATGAAGAGCTGCTGAAGACATTGGCCGCTCATCTGGATGTGCAATTCATCGCCGCGACCGAAGGTCAGCTGCAGCGGATCATTCTCGAAGGCGACGAAGTCAGCGATGTCATTCGCACCGAAAGCGTCGGTTCCGGCGCCTCGCAAGTGGCTGCGCTGCCCGCCGTACGCGAGGCGCTGCTGCAGCGCCAGCGTGCGTTTCAGGAAGCGCCGGGTCTGGTGGCGGACGGTCGCGACATGGGCACGGTGGTATTTCCGGGTGCACCGCTGAAGATTTTCCTCACCGCCAGTGCCGAGGAGCGGGCGCGCCGTCGATATTTGCAGTTGAAGGGCAAAGTCGAGGGTGTTAGTCTGTCGAGTCTGCTAGATGAGATCCGTGCACGCGATGAGCGTGACACCCAGCGCGCAGTAGCCCCGCTCAAGCCGGCGGCCGACGCGATTCAGCTGGATTCAACGGAGCTTTCCATCGATCAGGTGCTTGAACGCATCATGAGCGAGATCGCCATTCGCGATATCGCCGGGTGACCAAGAAGGTCGCAGGGGACCAGTCATAGTCCTGCGGTGCTTCTTTTAAATGAAACTAACCCACACCGTCTGGGGTGTGGAGATGGGCGTTTACTTCGCCCTCATCTACAGGAATTAAAATGAGCGAAAGCTTTGCGGAACTCTTTGAAGAAAGCCTGAAAACCCTGAACCTTCAGGCAGGCTCCATCATCACCGGTGTTATCGTTGATATCGATTACCAGGCTCGCTGGGTAACCGTTCACGCTGGTCTGAAGTCTGAAGCACTCATCCCGCTTGAGCAGTTCTACAACGATGCTGGCGAACTGAACATCAACGTTGGTGATGAAGTTCACGTTGCTCTGGATTCGGTTGAAGACGGCTTTGGCGAAACCAAGCTGTCCCGTGAAAAAGCCAAGCGCGCTGAATGCTGGATCGTTCTGGAAGCAGCCTTCGCAGCCGAGGAAGTGGTCAAGGGCGTTATCAACGGTAAGGTTAAAGGCGGCTTCACTGTCGACGTTAACGGCATCCGTGCGTTCCTGCCAGGTTCCCTGGTTGACGTCCGTCCAGTGCGCGACACCACGCACCTGGAAGGCAAAGAGCTGGAATTCAAGGTCATCAAGCTGGACCAGAAGCGCAACAACGTTGTCGTTTCCCGTCGCAGCGTCCTCGAAGCCGAGAACTCCGCCGAGCGTGAAGCTCTGCTGGAATCCCTGCAGGAAGGCCAGCAAGTCAAAGGTATCGTCAAAAACCTCACCGATTACGGCGCATTCGTCGATCTGGGTGGCGTGGACGGCCTGCTGCACATCACCGACATGGCCTGGAAGCGCATCAAGCATCCTTCCGAGATCGTCAACGTTGGTGACGAAATCGACGTCAAGGTTCTGAAATACGATCGCGAACGCAACCGTGTTTCCCTGGGCCTGAAGCAACTGGGCGAAGATCCATGGGTTGCTATCAAAGCCCGTTACCCAGAAGGCACTCGCGTTACCGCTCGTGTTACCAACCTGACCGACTACGGCTGCTTCGCTGAGCTGGAAGAAGGCGTTGAAGGTCTGGTACACGTTTCGGAAATGGACTGGACCAACAAGAACATCCACCCTTCGAAAGTCGTACAAGTCGGCGACGAAGTGGAAGTCATGGTTCTGGACATCGACGAAGAGCGTCGTCGTATCTCCCTGGGCATCAAGCAGTGCAAGTCGAACCCATGGGAAGACTTCTCTGGCCAGTTCAACAAGGGCGACAAGATCTCCGGCACCATCAAGTCGATCACCGATTTCGGTATCTTCATTGGTCTGGACGGCGGCATCGACGGTCTGGTTCACCTGTCCGACATCTCCTGGAACGAAGTGGGCGAAGAAGCCGTACGTCGTTTCAAGAAGGGCGACGAGCTGGACACCGTCATCCTGTCGGTTGACCCAGAGCGCGAGCGCATCTCCCTGGGCATCAAGCAACTGGAAAGCGATCCGTTCTCCGAGTACGTCTCGGTTAACGACAAGGGCGCTATCGTGACCGGTACCGTGAAAGAAGTTGACGCCAAAGGCGCCATCATCGTTCTGGCCGACGACATCGAAGCTACCCTGAAAGCCTCCGAAATCAGCCGTGACCGCGTTGAAGACGCGCGCAACGTCCTGAAAGAAGGCCAGGAAGTTGAAGCCAAGATCATCAGCGTTGATCGCAAGAGCCGCGTAATCCAGCTCTCGATCAAGTCGAAAGACGATGCTGAAGAGAAAGAAGCCATCCAGAGCCTGAAAGCAGCTCCGGAAGGCGAAGCAGCTGACACCACTATGGCGGCACTGCTGCGTCAAGCAATGGCCAAACAGAACTGAGTTCTGCTTGATCATTAAAAAGGGCGACTTCGGTCGCCCTTTTTTGTGCCTGCGATTTGGCTCTTGTACGTCCGTGCATGAAACCAATGGCTTCGGCTGCGGGTCTGTTTCTTTAATCGGATCAATCGCCTATTCGCGACTAAGCTTGATCTTGAGCATTAGTCGTCAGGCTTGCCTGGCATAAGGAAGTGGATGAACAAGTTATTTGTTATTGCAGTGGTCTTGGCGCTGGCAGGGTGCACCACCAGTGCGAAAACCCATGCGGTGCGCGGCGTCAGTGGTATCGAGGTTGATTGCTCCGGGTTGGGTTCCGGTTGGGAAAAGTGCCAGAAGCGTGCAGCGAAGGAGTGTAAAGGCAAGGGCTATAAGGTCATCACCCGTTCTGACGATGCCAAAGATGAAGACGAATACCCGTTTGGCTTTAATCCGGCGGGCTTCGTGACCCGGACCATGCTGGTGATGTGTCGTTAGGGTAGCGGCGATCCGGCTCGCCACTGGAGTGCCCTGAAAATGGGCGTTTTGACCCCGGGAAAGATATGTCAATCCCTGGGCTGTTCAAAATCTTCCGGGCATGCTAAAACCTTTCAAGCGCTGATCTAGCTGCTTGAAAAAGAAGGGAAAAATATGACGAAGTCGGAGTTGATCGAACGAATTGTCACCCATCAAGGGCTACTCTCATCCAAGGATGTGGAGCTGGCCATCAAGACCATGCTTGAACAAATGTCTCAGTGCCTCGCCACCGGTGATCGTATCGAGATCCGTGGTTTCGGCAGCTTCTCCCTGCATTACCGCGCGCCACGTGTCGGCCGCAACCCAAAGACCGGCCAGTCTGTCAGTCTGGACGGTAAATTCGTTCCGCATTTCAAACCGGGCAAGGAATTGCGTGACCGCGTGAACGAGGAAGAGGAGGAGGGCGCTTGATCTTCGCTATTCAAATTCAAGGGGGCGTGGATGCGTAACCTCAAACGCATATTGCTTGGCGTTTTTCTTCTGCTGATGGTTCTGGTTGTTCTGGCGTTTGTGCTGGAAAACCAGCAATCGGTTTCGCTTTTGTTTCTGGGTTTTTCCGGCCCGCAGTTGCCGGTGTCGGTAGTTGCAGTGTTGGCGTTGCTGATTGGTATGCTCATCGGTCCAATTTTGGGCTGGTTTCTTGGACGTTCGTCCAGAGCTGCACGCAAGCGACTGGTCTGAAAACGACAGGCGCACGGCATCTGTCGAAATTGCGCCTCAGCCTGTCTTTATCCATTAGTAAAACCATCATTAAGCTGTAAAATGCGTCCCTTGTTCGATCGTGCCTTAATGCATGTCGATTCAGACTGACTCTGACGGATGCCAACTGATAGTGGCTTCTGCATTCATGGATTAGACCGCGCTCGCTGGCAGCGCTGTCCGCAGCTCAAGGGTATCGTTTCGCGTGAAAATTCTAGTTACCGGCGGTGCCGGCTTCATTGGCTCGGCAGTCATCCGTCACATCATCTCCAACACTTCCGATGCAGTCGTTAACGTCGACAAGCTGACGTACGCCGGCAATCTGGAGTCCCTGGCAGAAGTCAGCCAGAATTCGCGATACGCCTTCGAGCGCGTCGATATCTGCGATCGTGATCAGATCGACCGCGTTCTGCGTGAGCACCAACCGGATGCAATCATGCACCTGGCCGCTGAATCTCACGTCGACCGCTCGATCTCCGGCCCGTCCGAGTTCATCCAGACCAACATCATTGGCACTTACACACTCCTAGAAGCAGCGCGCCACTACTGGGCTGCGCTGGACGACACCCGCAAAGCCAATTTCCGCTTCCACCACATTTCGACTGACGAAGTTTACGGAGACCTCGAAGGTCCGGAAGACCTCTTCACCGAAACCACCCCTTACCAGCCAAGCTCGCCATATTCGGCCAGTAAGGCCAGCTCCGACCATCTGGTCCGTGCCTGGGCCCGCACTTACGGCCTGCCGACACTGGTCACCAACTGCTCGAACAACTACGGCCCATGCCACTTCCCTGAGAAGCTGATCCCGCTGATCATTCTCAATGCGCTGGAAGGCAAACCCCTGCCGGTGTACGGCAAAGGCAACCAGGTTCGTGACTGGCTGTACGTCGAAGATCACGCCCGCGCGCTATACAAAGTCGTCACCGAAGGTGTGATCGGCGAGACTTACAACATTGGCGGTCATAACGAAAAACAAAACATCGAAGTAGTGCATACACTGTGTGCATTGCTCGATGAATTGCGTCCTGATTCTGCTCACCGTCCGCATGCCAGCCTGATTACCTATGTTCAGGACCGTCCTGGTCATGATGTGCGTTATGCAATCGATGCGAGCAAGATTCAGCGTGAACTGGGTTGGACTCCGGAAGAGACTTTTGAGACTGGTATTCGCAAGACTGTTGAGTGGTATCTGAATAACACCGAGTGGGTTGAGCACGTTAAGAGCGGTAGCTACCAGCAGTGGATTGATCAGAACTATGCGGATCGTTCGAGCAAGGCATGAGAATCCTTTTGCTGGGCAAGAACGGCCAGGTCGGCTGGGAGTTGCAACGGTCCTTGGCGCCGCTTGGCGAGTTGATCGCCCTGGATCGTCACTCTGTCGATGGGTTGTGCGGTGATTTGTCCGATCTGGAAGCATTGCGGGCAACGATTCGGCAGATTAAACCCGATATCATCGTCAACGCCGCCGCATACACCGCAGTCGACAAGGCTGAGTCCGACGTAGAGCTGGCCGATCGTGTGAATGGTGAGGCAAGCCGGCTCTTGGGCGAAGAGGCCGCACTTTTGGGTGCCTTGCTGGTTCATTACTCCACTGATTATGTTTTCAGCGGCGAAGGCCACCGCCCCTGGCAAGAGACCGATGCGGTCGCTCCGGTCAATCGGTATGGCGCGAGCAAGCTGGCAGGTGAGCAGGCGATCACAGTGTCGGGATGCAAGCACTTGATCTTCCGTACAAGCTGGGTCTACGGCGCCCGAGGCAATAACTTTGCCAAAACCATGATGCGTCTTGCAGAAGATCGCGAGACACTGAGTGTTATTGCTGATCAGATTGGTGCGCCAACGGGTGCCGATCTGATTGCCGATGTCACTGCGTTAACGATTCGCCAAGTGCTCCAACGGCCGGAACTGTCAGGTTTATATCATCTGGCCGCCGCTGGCGAGGTGTCGTGGCACGGTTACGCAAGTTACGTTATCGAGTTTGCTCAGGCCAATGGCGAGCAGCTTGCGGTGACCACGATAAGTGCGATCGATACAACCGCTTATCCTACCCCCGCGCGTCGGCCTTTAAATTCACGCTTGAATACCCAGAAGCTGCGCGACAATTTTTCTCTACACTTGCCGGATTGGCAAAGTGGTGTGACCCGAATGCTTAGGGAAGTTCTGAACAAATGACCACGAAAAATCGTAAAGGCATTATTCTCGCCGGCGGCTCGGGCACGCGCCTGCACCCGCTGACTCTTGGCGTGTCCAAGCAGATGCTGCCAATCTACGACAAGCCGATGATTTTCTATCCGCTGTCGGTATTGATGCTGGCGGGTATGCGCGAGATCTTGATTATCTCTACGCCTGAAGACCTTCCATGTTTCCGCAAATTGCTGGGGGATGGTAGCCTCTATGGCATCAAGTTGGCGTATGCCGAGCAACCAAGCCCGGACGGGCTCGCTCAAGCGTTTATCATCGGTGAGGAGTTCATTGGCGAGGATCCTTGCTGCCTGATTTTGGGCGACAATATTTTCTACGGTCAGCACTTTTCGGACAATCTGCGTTCGGCAAGTTCTCAGCAGCAAGGTGCAACCGTATTCGGTTACCACGTGTCCGATCCAGAGCGTTTCGGCGTTGTAGAGTTTGACGCTTCCGGGCGCGCCTTGAGTATCGAAGAAAAACCACTGAAGCCGAAGTCTAACTATGCAGTCACTGGCCTGTATTTTTATGACAATGACGTTGTAGAAATAGCCAAAAATATTAAGCCTTCGGATCGCGGTGAGTTGGAAATCACTGATGTAAACCGCGCCTATCTGGAACGCAAGACCCTGAGCGTCGAGATGCTGGGGCGTGGATTTGCATGGCTCGATACGGGTACTCATGACTCGTTACTGGAAGCAAGTCACTTCGTGCACACGATCGAACAGCGCCAAGGACTGAAGGTGGCTTGCCTCGAGGAAATTGCCTTTCACAACGGCTGGATCTCCACAGAGCAATTAGCCCGTCAGGCTGATGCGCTGAAAAAGACTGGCTATGGTCAGTATCTGCAGAAGCTGCTGGATGCACCTTCTCACTAAAAGGTGTTCTTCGCCTTTTTCGGCGGCAACGCTCGAACAGCTTCTAACAGGATCGGTATGCCAGTGAAACATCCCAAGGTTGCAGTTTTGCTGGCTGCCTTTAATGGTATGCAATGGATTGAGGAGCAGATGGCCTCGATTCTTGAGCAGTCCGGGGTCGATGTGCAGGTGTTCGTCAGTATTGACCCTTCAACCGACGGCACTGAGGCTTGGTGCGCTCAGTATGGTCTTGTTCACCCCCGTGTAATCGTCTTGCCGCCAGCTGGTAGCTTTGGCGGTGCTTCGCGTAATTTTTTCAGGTTGATCCGTGACGTAGATTTTGACGGCTACGATTTGATCGCCTTTGCAGATCAAGATGATATTTGGGATAACAATAAGCTCCGCCGAGCGCACGAAAAGCTCAACGAATTGAAGGTGGATGGTTATTCGAGCAATGTTGTTGCGTTCTGGGAGGGTGGGAAAACACATCTGATTGACAAGGCACAGCCTCAAGTTGCCTGGGATTTTCTGTTCGAGGCTGCGGGGCCAGGTTGTACTTACGTCCTCAATCATCGACTGGCCACGAATCTAAAAGCGGCGGTATGTCTTCATTGGCAAGCATTGCAGGGCGTCAGTCTACATGACTGGTACTGCTATGCATTTGCTAGAAGTAATGGCTTTCGTTGGTTTACTGATCCCGTCCCTGCCATGCGATATCGTCAGCATGAGCGCAATCAGGTTGGTGCAAACATCGGCATCAATTCGCTCGCGGTACGCTATAAAACGATTCATGACGGTTGGTGGTTTTCCCAGGTACAACTCATCGCCGAGCTGGTGGGTAGGTACGCCGATCCCTTTGTTCAGTCATGGTTTTGCTTGCGGCGCAGGCAGTTGCTTAGGCTCTCTCTAAGTGCTTGGCGTTGTCGGCGGCGCGTTCGTGACAAGATATTTTTTTCCTCATCTGCTGGACAACGGCGATCGTCAGGAAAAAAGTTAAATGAACTCACCGAATGTTTTAGTCACAGGGGCTTCGGGTTTCGTTGGTGAGGGGGTAGTGATGCGCCTGCTACTCGATCGCAAGTTTACCCCCATTGCCGCCGTTCGCCGTGCCTCGCGCTTATCGGGGCTTTGTCGAGTATTGAACTGTCCGTTAGGCGGGCATTCGCAGCTGCCGGCCCTGGACGGAATTCAAGTTGTAATCCATTGCGCAGCTCGCGTTCATGTTATGAACGAGGTCGCGCAGGATGCATTGGCCGAGTTTCGAAAAGTAAATGTGGAGGGCACCGTTGCTTTGGCGCTCAAAGCAGCTGCGGCGGGTGTCAAGCGCTTCATATTTATCAGTTCGATAAAGGTGAACGGTGAGCGTACCGTGAGTGGGGCTCCTTTCAAGTACGACGACGCTCCGGCTCCTCATGATCCATACGCGCATTCCAAGCATGAGGCGGAGCAGCGCTTGCGAGAAATCAGTCTGGATACCGGTATGGAGCTGGTGATTATACGTCCGCCGCTGGTATACGGTCCCGGGGTGAAAGCCAACTTCTTGAGCATGATGAGCTGGTTGGACAAGGGTTTTCCGCTGCCATTGGGGGGGTGGACAACAGCCGCAGCTTGGTTTCGCTAGGTAATCTGGTGGATTTGATTGTTCATTGCGTTGATCATCCCGCTGCCCCGGGTAATACTTTTCTAGTCAGTGATGGTGTGACTATTTCGACTACCCAGTTGCTGAAAGTGATAAAAAAGTCGCTTAATCGCCCAACATTGTTGATCCCTGTCCCGATCTGGATGCTGAAGGGTTCGCTGATATTACTCGGCAAGAATCTCATAGCTCAGCGCCTTTTTGATTCTCTCGAAGTTGATATTGCCAGTACCCGCTCGGTTCTCGGATGGTCGCCTCCAGTGAGTGTGGATCGTGCAATTCTTCAGACGGTCAGGCACTACCTGGATGCTCAAATAAAATGATGTTTTGTGTGCTGTTGCTTTCAGTATTCGTGGTTTCGCTCTTGCTGACATATGTCTTGCGACGCTATGCCTTGGCCAATAGCCTGATTGATGTTCCAAACTCACGAAGTTCTCACACTCTGCCCACCCCGCGAGGTGGGGGCGTTGCAATAGTTGTTTCCTTTCTGGTGATGCTGCCCGTGTCGTATTACACGCAGTTGATTGACTTCCCCGCGATGGCCGGATTGTCTGGAGCCGGCGCTTTGGTCGCGATTTTGGGGTTCACTGATGATCATGGGCATGTTGCGGCCAAATGGCGACTTCTCGGACATTTCCTGGCAGCTGGCTGGGCCTTGTATTGGTTAGGCTCGGAAGTGCAAATATCACTGCTCGGTTGGCTGCTCGATTGGACGTGGTTTACCAGTTTGTTCTTTTCTATCTATCTCGTCTGGATGCTCAACCTGTACAACTTCATGGACGGAATTGATGGGTTGGCAAGTGTAGAGGCTATCACTGTCTGCTTGTCCGCTTGTCTCGTCTACTGGGTGAGTGGGCACCTAGAGTTGGCGTGGTTGCCTTTGTTGTTGGCCGGTGCTGTCTGGGGTTTTCTATGTTGGAATTTTCCTCCCGCCAGGATTTTTATGGGGGACGCCGGCAGTGGCTTTCTTGGATTGATTATTGGGCTGCTGACGATAATCGCGTGTGCTAAGGCCCCGGAATTACTCTGGTGCTGGCTGATTTTGTTGGGGGTGTTCATTGTAGATGCTACATGGACACTCGCGCAGCGCCTGCTTCGTGGGGATAAAATTTACGAGGCGCACCGAAGCCACGCTTATCAATATGCCTCTCGTCACTATGGAAGCCACAAGATAGTCGTCTATGGCGTATTGGCGATCAATCTGCTTTGGCTAGCGCCGCTTGCTCTCTTGACTGCAATCGGTGTGCTTCCTGGTGTCGTGGCGCTTCTCGTTGCTTATATTCCACTGGTGTTCATTGCTAAAAAATACAACGCCGGCATGTTGGAAGTTCCAGGATAACCGAGCGACTCCTCCGTGTTGGGTAGGTGACGAATCCTCAAGGAGGTAAACCGGGCCAGTCCTGTCTGGAAAGTAATCGATGACAGTCGTATATTTGCCGGTTATCTTGAAAGATAACGCATTGGATGCTGATTGAGCGCTGTTGAATAAATGAAATTATTCAAACTGATGGACGGTTTTTACGCAGGATCAAAGACTCGAAGTTTCGCAGTCAAGCGGTATACAGTTCAAAATATTCAAAATTGAAAAGTCGTTTTATAGGATAAATTGCTCGGTATGAGGTCTTCGAAAAAATCGTTTGTCAGCTGCTTCCTGACAGGGTCGCGCCAGTTACTCTCGAACCCAAAAGCGGCCCTTCGGCCGCTATATCAGAAATTTCCTTTTTTGGCGAGTCTTCGAGTGCGAGTCGGGCTATTTTCGCGCAGGGTTCGTTCGTGTCTTTTTGCTGTGATTGATTCCAAGAACAATTTGGAGGCACTCCAGGCATTAGCGGAGCGTCGTTTTTCGTATGCCGTACCTCGCTTAGGTAGTGGCGAGCAACCGGCTGTCGATATATCAATCGTTACCTACAACAGCGGAAAATGGGTTGACGGTTTCTTCGAGTCTTTGAAAGCGCAAAACTATCCTTGTGAAAAGCTGAATCTGTTTTTTGTAGATAACGGATCTTCGGATAATACGGTTGCTCAACTTGAAGGTTGGAAAACTCGTTGTGCCGACCTCTTTGGATGCTTCAGCATTACACAGGGAGAAAATATAGGGTTTGGCGCCGGGCATGATCGAGCCATTTCCCTGGGGTCGGCGGATTATTTTCTGGTGAGCAATATCGATATTCAGTTTTCGGTGGATGCGCTAGAAAAAGTTGTCGGCATGGCTTTAGCGTCAGGGCAGGACGATGTAGCGTCTTGGGAGATAAGGCAGGCGCCTTTTGAACACCCAAAATATTACGATCCGGTAACGCTCGAAACCAACTGGTCCTCACATGCTTGTATATTGATTCGTCGTGCTGCTTATGTTCAGGTAGGAGGGTATGAGCGTCAGATATTTATGTACGGGGAGGATGTCGAATTATCCTATCGATTCCGGTCCTACGGGTACCGACTTAAATATTGTCCTGGCGCGATGGTTTATCACTTCACCTATGAGCAGGAGAATCAGATAAAGCCGCTTCAATTTACCGGCAGCACTTTGGCGAATGCTTACCTGCGGCTGCGTTACGGCAATTTTATCGACAAGGTGGGTGGTATTGCATTGCAGTTTTTATTGCTGCTCAGGCCGCAGGTATATCCGGGATCCCGTCGAGATGTAGTGGGCAGTGTCTTCCGTTTGATAAAAAAGACACCTTGTTTCCTGGCGGGAAAAGGACTGCAAAAGAATGTCAGCTTTCCCTTCCGGGGGTTTGACTACGAAATGATCAGGGAAGGGGCTTTTTGGAATGTTGGCGAAACTTTTGTCGTGCAGCCGTTAGTCACTATTGTCACGCGCACTTATCAGAAGAGGGATGAGTTTTTGAGGCAGTCGATCATGTCGGTGCTCAATCAGACGTATCCTCATATTGAGCTGATTGTAGTTGAAGATGGAGGAGCGACAATGAAGTCGCTTGTCGAAAATACTCCGTTTTCTGAAGGGCGCAATGTACGTTTTTTCGGGTTGGAAAAAGTAGGACGCTCGGTAACCGGAAACTATGGTCTGGAAATGGCATCAGGCAAATACTGCATTTTTCTGGATGATGACGATCTGCTGTTTGCCGATCATGTGGAAGTTTTAGTTGCGGCTCTGCTACAGAATGAGGAAGCGGTGGCGGCCTATTCGCTGGCTATGGAAGTTGGTACGGTCAACGACAGTGGCGGGCGTTATGTAGAGCTTAGTTATGAAACGCCTGATTCGTTTAAGCAGCCATTTGATTATGAGGTGCTACTGGATCATAACTATATTCCGATTCAATCTATTATGTTTGAGCGTGAGTTGTATTTGGAGCGGGGTGGCTTCGAAACAGATATGAGCAACCTTGAGGACTGGAATCTCTGGTTGCGTTATGCTTACAGGAATAAATTTTTCTATGTTCCAAAGACCACCTCGTTGTTCCGAACTCCTGCACAGTCGGACGTGAGGGTTGCTCGCCACAAGCAGCTTCATGATGCCTATCTTGTCGCCAAGAGCCGCGCACTGAAGTCTTGCGAACGTTACCAGTGATTTTCTAGATTGGTTAGTCTTGGTGTCTAGGAGAAGCTGCCTTTTCAGGCAGCTTTTTTATTTTTGCGAATGGCTTGGCGCTCACGATTTAAATTTTTTGACTGGGTGCCGATAGGGTTTGGTCTTCTTGTGTTATGGCGCAGACGCTTGTGGTTTACCTATGAGATTCCCTCGCTTTGCGCCATAAACAATCGGGTAAAATTTGCGCGTTTCTTTGGGCCATGTGTCTACATCCGGCATACGTATTGCCAAGGGAAAACCCGTGTTTCTATGTCGTATTGAGTGATATCATCCGACAGAATATTGACCTCCATGATCATGGGCCAGTTGTCTGATTTTCAGTCGTCGGATTTGTCACGTAGGGCTGCAGGGCAAGGGGCTCAAACCATGCCATCGCTCCGACATGCTGCCTGGAAAGGTAGAGCCGGTTTTTATTCCGGCCACGGTTGTCACCGCCCCGCTGTCATGCGGTTTTGAGGAAGGAACAGTTTTGCCACGCCCTCTTTTCTATGCGACTAACGGTACTCTTGGAGTCAGTTGGTCTAATTTGCGGCGCAGCAGTGGAGCGGACTGTTTTTCCCAAGGAATCGTTTTCTCTCATGAATGGAATCCCCTGATTATGTACAGCTACACGCCGACGTACCTCGAACCGTACGCAGAGGAACGCGGTATTTTCCATCGAAGCTTCTGCTTTTTCTCCTTGGGTATGACCCCCACGCTCGCCGCTCGGTATGCGTGCCGACCTGCATTTTTTTTTGCTGAGGTTTTTGCTTGATGCGCCAGTTCTCTGCCAACCCATTGGAAATGTTCGTCAGTCTCTGGCGAAACGTTGCTCTGATCAAAGCGTCGACAATTCGGGAGGTGCTCGGCAGGTACCGCGGTTCTGCGATGGGGTTGCTTTGGTCGTTTTTTAATCCGTTGCTGATGCTCGCGGTTTATACTTTTGTATTCAGTGCCGTGCTTCGTGCCCGGTGGAGTGTGGACAGTGACTCGAAGACCGAATTTGCCCTCATCCTGTTTGCGGGGTTGATCATTTTCAACCTTTTTTCCGAGTGTATTAACCGCGCTCCTGGCCTGATTCTTGGCAAGGTCAATTTCGTGAAAAAAGTTGTTTATCCGCTTGAGATCCTTCCGGTGGTCGTGTTGGGTTCAGCGTTGTTTCATGCCGCCATCAGTCTCGGTGTATGGTTCATAGCCTACGGGATATTTTTCGGCATGCCACATGCAACGGCTTTTTACCTGCCGCTGATCGTCATCCCTTTTATAATGTTCATCATGGGCGTCAGTTGGGCATTGGCTTCGCTGGGCGTTTACCTGCGCGACGTGTCTCAATTCATAGGTATTTTGACAACTGTTCTGATGTTCCTGAGTCCGATTTTCTATCCAGCGACTGCGCTTCCCGAGGCGTACCGTCATCTGCTGTACCTTAATCCGCTGACGCCAGCGATCGAGATGACCCGGGATGTTTTGTTCTGGGGAAAATTGCCGAATTTTGAAATATTGGGAATCTATTGGATCGCCACTACTTGCATTGCCTGGTTGGGTTTTGCCTGGTTCCAGAAAACACGTAAAGGATTTGCTGATGTCCTCTGAAGTCGCGATTAAGGTTGAGAACCTGAGCAAGTGCTACGAAATCTACGATCAGCCGCGTGATCGGCTCAAGCAATTTATTGTGCCTCGCCTACAGGCCACGGTACGTATGCAACCTAGTCGGTTCTACCGAGAGTTTTGGGCACTGCGTGATGTTTCCTTCGAAGTGAAGAGAGGCGAAACGGTCGGAATAATCGGTTGTAACGGCAGCGGTAAGTCCACTCTTCTGCAGATGATTTGTGGAACGCTGAACCCTACGACCGGCACCGTGAAAACCCATGGGCGCATCGCTGCTTTGCTTGAGTTGGGGTCGGGTTTCGATCCCGAGTTCACTGGACGCGACAACGTTTACATGAATGCCGCAGTCCTTGGGCTGGCGCGGGAAGAGATTGATCAACGTTTCGATGAAATCGCGGCTTTCGCGGACATCGGTGAATTTATCGAGCAGCCTGTCAAAAGTTACTCAAGCGGTATGGTGGTGCGATTGGCATTTGCCGTCCAAGCAATGATTGATCCGGACATCTTTATTGTCGATGAAGCGCTTGCCGTTGGCGACGAAAAGTTTCAACGTAAATGCTTTGCACGAATGGAAGAGCTGAAAAGCCAGGGCACCTCCATCTTGTTCGTGTCGCACTCGGCTTCGAGCATTATTGAACTGTGTGACAGAACCTTGCTACTCGACCATGGCACCCGGCTTATGTACGGTGCGGCACCTCAAGCGGTAAGGGCCTACCAAAAGCTTATTTATGCTCCACAGGCGGAATACAAAAGACTGGTTGAAGCCTACCTCGAAGCGGATAAAACTGGAGAAAACGTTGATCTCCAGAAAACCACCCAGAAACCTCGTGTTGTCTCCGTGGATGTGTCGGAGGATTCGTTTGATTCGGGACTGGTGCCTGAAACCACTGCAATCTATCCAACCCAAGGGGCCGAGATTACGTCGTTCTCGATACTTGATGCCGATGGACGTCAGGTGAATGTTCTGCAGGCTGGCAGCACTTATCATATGCAGGTAGCCGGCCATTTCAGCGAAAGTTTTGACGCAACGTTCTGGGGCATCCATATACGTAATGTTTCTGGCTCTGTTGTAACAGGTCAGCGTTTTCCTGAGGATGGTGCCTATTTTGAACCTGTGAGTGCGGGAAGTGACTTTAATATAAAGTTTTCTTTTCATATGAGCTTGCTGCCGGGCGTTTACTTTGTAGGAGGCGGTGTCTGGTCAAATCAGGAACCAAGCTGCGCTCATCGAATCATGGATGCGATCATGTTTCGAGTTGTATCCGAGGACAAGCTGAACTCATTCGGTTATGTGGATTTGATGGCGAGCGTACCTCAAGCGGAAGTTGGTCGGAAAGCTACGATTTAGCGGTTGGCTGTCGGCTAAAGGAACTAGCCGACCGCTCGACGCAACGCGACGAGTCAAAGGCGACGTTGTTGACTTGTGTAATGGAATAATGGACTCGGAAGTTTGATGCTGCGCTGCAGCATATTCATAAGGTTTATGACGTAAATGTTAAATATCAGTGAATGGCCACCAAGTGACGAAGCCGCAGTGTTCAACTATCTCCGCTGGAGTGGCTATCGTTCGGAGCAGCACAAGCTCTTGTACGTGAGCACACCAAAAGTCGCGTGTACATCCCTTAAATGGTGGTTTGCATCGTTGGTAGGCTGCTCGAAAGCGCTTAACGAGATCACTGATAGTGCAGAAAGCAACCCGGATCAAATCGTGCATGAGATGCACAGGGTCGCACCCACTGTCACGGGACTTGCTCCAGAGGCATTACATGAAGCCCTGACCTCGGACTCGTATTTCCGATTTGCTGTGGTTAGAAACCCGTACAAGCGAATATTTTCGGCGTGGCAGTCAAAATTGCTGTTGCAGGAACCACAACAGGTTGGGCCCTATCTTCAGCGAGATTTTTATCATCAGCCGTTGAAAGATGCGAAGGATATCTCCTTGGCGTTCGAGGGGTTTCTTGAGCACCTTGCCAGTCAGGAAGCGCCAACATTCTGGGATCAACACTGGACTCCTCAAGTCATGTTGTTGCGCCCTGATCTGATCAACTATAGCGTGCTGGCCAAAATTGAAGAGTCATCCCGGCTCAGTAAGGCATTGTCCGAGCACCTCGGTGAGTTCCTTCCTGACCCTTTTGCCGAGCGTCGCGCAAACGAAAGTCTGATTCCTTATCTTCCTGAGTTCGTCACAGAGCGCAGTGCCAGTCTGATCCGGAGTTTGTATGCTGAGGATTTTGCGGTATTGGGTTATGACACCGAGCCACCTAAAGCCAAGGAATCATTTACCCACGATGAGCTCATGCTTGCTTTGCGCGCGATCAAGCTGATCAGGGGGCGCCACAAATCCCTCGGAGAGCGCACTGCGCGAATTGTCACCCTGGGTCAGACAGTTGGCATGCTCGAGGGAAAGGTCGGGTCGCTGAATGCTTCGTTAGTCGAGGGTGCCACACAAATTACCGAACTTCGTCTTCTTGCGGGCAAGCGTGAAGCCGAAATTGCGAACCTCACGCGTCAGATCGATATTCTGAAGGCTCAGGTTGTTGGGGGCGAGGAGAAGATTTCCAGCCTGCAACAGCAAAGGGATTCTGAAGTTGCTGCGGTAAGGCAAGAACTGCAAAAAACTCATAACTCGCACTCCTGGCGTGTGACTTCGCCGTTGCGTAGAGCCAGTGTGCTGGCTCGCCGGACAATCCGCAGGCTGAGCAATACGTCCTTGGGTAAAGCTATCGAAGTCCTGAAAAAACGGCGCTCTCCCGCAGGTGAATCCTCGATTGAACTACTGAACGCCAGTGAGCTTTTCGATGAGAGTTACTACCTTTCCAAGAATCCCGATGTAAAAGATCAGGGTGTTGATCCACTCATGCACTATTTGATCGATGGGTGGAAGGAAGGGCGCAACCCCTCTGCGTTATTCAATACCGAAAAATACCTGCGTGATTATCCAGACGTTGCCGCTGCGGCTGTGAATCCATTGGTTCACTACCTTAAAAGCGGTAGTTTGGAAGGACGGTCTATTGCTGGTCACGCACGCACCTGGACGCGAAAAAAACGTGTAGAGGTGGAGGCCATACCTCGCGTTTTCAAACAGGTTGCTCCGGACGTTATCGCAGAGCAAGTTGAAGTTATTAAGAATTCTGGGTTGTTTGATGCTGATTACTATCTGGCAATGTATCCAGAGTTAAAGAATATTGGTCTGGAGCCTGTTCGACATTATTGTAGTTTTGGCTGGTTTGAAGGGAAAAATCCTTCCGATGACTTCGATACTGTCGGTTATCTTGAGATGTACAAGGATATCGCCGCCGCCAATATAAATCCGTTTTGGCATTACGTTGTTTCAGGTGCCTCGGAACAACGGATCGCGGTGCCGGGAGCGATGATCCGTTATGAAGATGATATAAATTTTGGTCGTGCTAAAAACAGCATAAAACTTTTTGCTCTTTATGTTTTGCCGCAGTGGGATAAGTTTCGCGAGGCGCGTGCCGCCTCCAAAGGCGGGGCTCAGTTACTGCCGAATGACTATCTTGGATTTTATGATCCACTGGATAGCCAAGTTTTGGCCAAGCAGGTGGGACTGGCCAAAGCCCATGGATTGTACGGTTTTTGTTTCGAGTGGAATAGCAGCGAAGGCATTGAAGATAAGCGCCAGCCAGTAGACGTTTTTCTTGATCATAAAAACATTCAATTTCAGTTTTGCGTGAAAATTTCAGAGCAAGAAAAAAAGTGCCGGTACGTTTGCGTGAGGCTGTTCGCGATCGGCGATATCTGCGTATTGATGGACGTCCTGTCGTTGTAATCGAGTGCTCGGGACGCAACAATTTCGATGTGATCAATGAGCTACACGATCAACTCGTCCAACATGACATTGATGTGTATCTGATCGTTCAGTCGACACAGATTAATGAAACGGTGTGGAGCGAAAAGCTCTCATCGCTATGTGATGGCGTTCTGGAACTGCCAGTAGAGCCTGTTTCAGGTGAGATTGGCACTTTTGCTCCACAGCGTAAGAATGGTATATCCGCTGTTCCTTACTCGGTAATTGTGGCCAATGGCATTACACGAGCGGAAAACGCTCAATCACATTCGTTTCCGGTTTTTAACGGTATTACTTTGGCCAGAGATGAATCTGCATATGATGCAAATTCCCCGCTGGTTTATACTCGATTTTTAGCGCGCGAGTACCGTCGTTGGCTGGATGCGACAATAAAAAGTGCTAAGAATACACACTCCGAAGATCGGCAGTTGGTGTTCGTGAATGCTTGGAATGACTGGAGTCGTGGACTGTTTCTAGAACCTGACAAAATTGCAGGTTTTGGTCGCGTTAACGAGACGAGTCGTGCGTTGTTGGACATCAAGTCAGCGACGTTGATGCCGAAAGTTTCGGTTGTTGTGCCAAATTACAATCATGAACGTTTTCTGCGTAAGCGTTTGGATAGTATTTATGGCCAAACGTACAAGAATTTTGAAGTTATCTTGATGGATGACTGCTCGTCTGATCAAAGTCGCTCGATATTGAATGAGTATGCAAAGCGGTTTCCGGACGTAACCGTCACATTGTTCAACGAGAACAATTCTGGTGGCGTGTTCAGGCAATGGGCGAAGGGTATCAAGGCAGCAACGGGGGATCTTGTCTGGGTTGCCGAGAGCGATGATTACTGTGACGAAAACTTTCTTCAGGCTCTTGTTCGCTGCTTCGATGATGAAGCCGTCATGCTCGCCTATGCACGCTGCGAATTCGTCACCAGTGATGAGGTCGTCCAAGAGGGTGAGTTCCACAAGTATGTCAGTGACCTGGAATGCGCAGAGAAATGGACAGAATCGTACGTAGATACCGCTCACAGTGAAGTGCGTTATGCACTGGGGATTAAAAATACGATTCCTAACGCTAGCGGTGTCGTTTTCAAGCGGCCGATAGATTTACCGTTGCTTGATGATGAGGCCTGGCTCTCCATGCGAGTAGCGGGTGACTGGGTTTTTTACCTTCATCTCATTCGCGGAGGCAAAGTCGCTTACTCGGTCGAGGGGACGAATTTTTTCCGCCGTTACGTCGGCAGTGCTGCAGAGCTTACCTATAAGCGAGAAGTCTTTTATCGAGAACTCGGGATGGCAAGCCAGACAGTACAGGCTCTGTACAACGTCCCCCTTTCGGTTCTTGAAATGTGTGAAGAGAGTAGCCAGCGACTTTACGATATTAACGTTGGGAACTCACAACAAGAGTTCTACGCGTGGTATGGGCGCGATGCTATCTCTGAGGCTCGCGCCAATCGCACTCCGAACATCATGGTTTCAACGATTGGCTTTTACCCGGGTGGTGCGGAAATCTTGCCAATCCGCCTAGCGAACGAATTTAAGCGCCAAGGTTTTTCGGTGCTTCTGCTGAGTGCCGGACTTACAGCGCGAGAGGACGGCGTTCGCCGTATGCTACGTGCGGATGTTCCGCTCGTCGAAACGAACGACCTTCATGAGGTGAAGTCGCTTATTCACGAGTTCGGTATAGAAGCCTTGAACAGCCATCAATGGCATACGCAGAAGTATCCAATAAGTCTTCCTGGCGTATTTTCGGAGTTGGGTTCTCACGTTGCTTCCTTGCACGGAATGATCGAGCACGGTGAAGCCTTCGCTGTAACTCATGAACAGCTCAAGGCGGCAAATAGTGAGGTGACTACGTGGGTTTATACAGCTGAAAAGAATATCGTTCCTTTCGCTAATCTTTCTATCTGTGAGAAAGACCCTGAACGTTTCGTCAAAGTACCTAATGGCTTGCAGCCCCCAGCCGTGGTAGCTATCGAACGTGAGCAGTTGGGCATTGCGCAGGACGCTTTTGTACTTTGCTGTGTGAGTCGGGCAATACCTGACAAGGGCTGGGATGAGACCATACAGGCAGTAGCTTTGGCGCGTAACCTTTCGGGAGTCGACATACGTTTGTTGCTGGTCGGTAATGGACCTGTATACGACGAATATTGCCGTGTTGGGGCTCCTGATTTCGTCTGCTTGACGGGATTCAGTGATAACTCGGTCGGACATTATGCCGCGGCGGACATGGGGATTATGCTCACCAAGTTCAAGTCCGAGAGCTTCCCTCTGACAATTGTTGACTGCCTTTTCGCGGGCAAGCCATATATCGCATCCGATGTTGGCGATATTCGAAACATGCTGACGATAGGCGATCAGATGGCCGGTGAGGTAATCGTACTTGAAGACTGGGAGATCCCTATTGAGCATACTGCGAAAGTAATCGCCGATTTTGCCAGCAAAAAAGCAAGGTATGACGAGGTGCTGGGGTTGGTGAAAGAGGTCTCCAGTCGCTACCGAATCGACGCAGTTGCAGGACAATACATTCGTTTGTTCGAACGTGACATCAAAGCCCGCCGGGAAGAGCGAGCTGGCGACGAGTCTGCTTTGGTATCGCCGCCTGCTGTGTAGACGGCGATTAAGGGCTTGCCTTAGGCATGAAGGAGGTTCCACAGTTTGAGCTGGTCAGGCTGTGGAGCGCTTCGCGTCGTCTCATAGGCTCCTTTTGTGCTACATGGCCTGTCACTGCCCCTTTTTTCGCAAAGCTTTGAAACAGCTGATTATCGCAGGGCTACGTCAACTGCTCATCCGACAGCAAATCGAGCCTTTGAAGCATTGGAGATTAATGTTGAAAATATCCGAGAACACCTCCACCTCGAGAGCAATGCGGTCGGTGGTATTGGGCGGTCGCGGCTTCATCGGTACCCATCTGATCGAGGCATTGCTCGATCAAGGGCATACTGTGCGCTGCTTTGATCGCCCTAACGTCGTAGCGTTAGGAGATTCACACACCACCGATACACGTTTTGAGTTGTATGAGGGTGATTTCACCAGCGAGGCTGATATAAGCGAAGCGCTACGAGACTGCGACATTTGTTATCACTTGGTATCGACTACGCTGCCTAAATCATCGAACGCGGATCCGGTTTTTGATATCGAAAGCAATCTGGTTGGAACCATTCGCTTGCTGAATCTTGCCGTCGAGGCCGGTATCAAGAAGATTGTTTTCGTGTCATCGGGAGGAACCGTTTATGGGGATCCCGTTCAGGTACCTATCTCTGAAACGCATCCTACAGACCCGGCTTGTTCGTACGGAATTGCGAAGCTGGCAATCGAGAAATACCTGGCCCTTTTTCATCGCCTGCATGGTCTTGATTACACCGTCTTGCGATTGGCAAATCCATATGGAGAAGGGCAGCGGACACATTCAAGTCAGGGGGCTGTTGCGGTTTTTCTCGGTAAAGTATTGCGTGGTGAGCCTATTGAGATCTGGGGCGACGGGTCGGTGGTTCGTGACTACATCCACGTAGCGGATGTTGTTCAAGCTTTGCTAGCGTCTATTGAGCGCTCAACGGATGAACACGTGTTCAATATCGGCTCCGGACATGGACACAGTTTGAATGAGTTGCTGGATGCGATTGAAAAAATCACGGGACGTGTAGCTGATCGGCAGTACCAGGCTGCACGAGGGTTTGATGTGCCTGTAAGTGTTTTGTGTATCGAGCGAGCGAAGCGTTCGCTGGGATGGGCGCCCGCCGTCAGCTTCGAGCAGGGACTCAAGCAGTTTGTAGCATGGTTGGAGGAGAGTCCTTCCTCGCGAATTGCTTGACAGTCGGACGTCGATTCGCGGTGCAGCCAGACAATCGATTCAACCCGTTGAGGAGTCAACGGGTTGTTTTATTTCCAGCGCAAGAATATTCGCAACAGATTGCTGATGGCAGAAATTTTTTCAGTGTTGTTGCCGGCGGGTGTCGCAGATTTAGTGCATTGCGGTTCGCGGTGCTTATCTTGCAAGAGTAATGGCTTTAATAAAGGTTCGATCATCTTCGCATGCGCTGTCGGATCGTAGTGATGATCGCTGGGATCGGGGTTGCGGAGGGATTCTTTCAGACAACCCGTCTCATCAGTGGAAAGCGTGTCGAAATTCAGGTGGTTTATGCCTTCTTCAAGACAGAAGGCTTCCATCATTGAGTTGAATCTGATGGTCAACCGGGTTCTTTGAGACAGGGAGGCAGTTACTTCCTTTCTCAAGTTGGCAACATCGCCCCATTGCATATCGTCGCGGATAGTGGGGAGCGGAGTGCTGATACAGATTACCTGATTTGTTTTAGCAATCTGCTGCAAAAAGTTCTGGTAGTTACCAACGGCCTTCTCAAGCATTCGCTCCACCGAGCTGCCATGTTTTTGTGCTCGGTACCAGATTACAAAGCCGGTATCGACTTCTCCCAGCATCACTATGACTGTTTTCGCGGTAGTCGTTTGCAGCGCAGCAAGGTATTGCGGCAAGGCTTGAGTAACGGCATTAGGATTCTGCAATCCGGATACAGTTGCACCGCCCACTGATGTCACTTCGAATACATGGTCGGGAAATAGATCTCTCATGTGTTCTGAGCTGAATACCAAAGCGTGAGAGTCGCCGAGCACAAGTACAGAGTTCATTGTCTGGATGGATCCTGATGGGGGTTTCTTTGAGATCACCCGATAGCTGCTAGCTGTCGCGGATGACTCGAACCAGGGAGGCCAGCATGTGGCATGCAGGATGCGATGTGTTGGCGATCCCTGGGTCCGTTAATTACTCAAGGCCGGAATTTTCCGGATACGCTTCGGGCGAGCGAGCTGGCATGTATACGCAATTCGGGGACGGCTGTGGCTTCCCAGAGCCCGGCTTTGAGCATTGGGCCGACGTAACTCAGCCATGAGAGTGCTTTCCCGTCTTTGCACTGCACGCAGAGGCTGTCGTCGACTAGCAAACCCAAACCAAGATCGTCGACAGCAATCAGCCCGTCTCTTATCAATTGTTGAATCAGAGGCTCGTCAATCATGCCTGGATTGGAATTAGGTCCCGTACAGTTGATGATGCGATCAATCTGCAATTGCTCCGTATCACGATGACCGCGCCGCTGCAGAGTAATCAGCGTTTTTCCATCGAATGTTTCCATCGAGCGGATACGCCCGGCTAACGGTATGATTTTTTTCTGTTTGACTGCATCTGCGAAGAACTCATGCGTTTGCGGCGCTACACGATGGCGATGAACATCCCAATAGGGTTGCAGATGACGGAGAAACCTCTTGCGCTCAGTCGTCGGCAGGCGAGCCCACAGACGGGAAGTGATCGGGCGTATCGCAGCAACAACATCGCGCCAATTCAGTCCGAGCGTTTCGCCCGCTTCTACTTGCGATTTGAGGACGCGCAGGTAACTCAATATGGTGGGGGCAGCATTCAGCATTTCATCACGAAAGGGTATCGGTGCCTGCAATCCGCCCTTGTTTGCCCTGTGGGACAGTGGCAACAATCCTCGCCGCGACAGCAAATATATCCGACTGCCGTCGTTCACCTTTCCAAGGCTGGAAATGACGTCCAGAGCCGTGAGGCCGCTTCCGATCAGGAGCACCGATTCACCTTGTTGTTCCATGGCGCTGACCGATCCGCTCCAAGGATTTGCGATGTAGTGCGGTGACTCCAACAGGCTTGCCAGCGCAGCGGGCGTGCGCGGAGGGAAATGGCCAAAAGCCAGAATCACGTGATCGGCAAGGATTCTCTCACCCGAAGACAATTCAATCTGCGCTCCTTGATCTTGCGGTTTGAGCGATACCACTTCCGCACAGATACGTACTACATCGGTAGGGCGCCCGAAGTCTTTTTCTGCATCTTCCAGGAGTGTAGCAAGATAGTCGCCGTACAACTTTCTGGATACGAACGAACTGGAGGTTGTATCGGGTGCCCGGACCTGGCAGTAGCGCAGAAACGAGTCGGGATCATCGACAAGGGCGCTCATATTGCCTGCAGGAACATTCAGCAAGTGTTTTGAACTGCTGGTGCCATAAGCAAGACCCCGCGCAACTGCGCCAGATCGATTGATGATGATCAGTCGGGTGTCTTCGGCGGCAGAGCGCAGAAATTCGATGGCGGCCACAGTGCCACTGAATCCGGCACCGATAATAACTAGAGTTTTCATTAGCGTGATGGCTTGTTGATGAAGTCGATAATACGCCGGGCGGCAGTTTGCAGATCATCTTCCAGTGTGTTGATTACTATCTGCGGATCTTCCGGTGGCTCATAGGCCGAGTCGATGCCCGTGAAGTTGGCAATCAGTCCCTGACGGGCTTTCTTGTACAGGCCTTTCGGATCCCTGCGTTCACATTCATTGAGGGGAGTATCGATGAATACCTCAATGAAGTTTTCTGCGCCGATGACTTCGCGGGCCAACGCGCGGTCACGTTTGAACGGAGAGATGAATGCGGTGATAACGATCAATCCTGCATCAATGAAAAGCTTGGCGACTTCGGAAATGCGTCGTATGTTTTCGATGCGATCCTTGTCGCTGAATCCCAGATCATGGCAAAGACCCAATCGGACATTGTCACCGTCGAGGAGGTAGGTATGACGGTCTTCATTGCAAAGCGCCAGCTCCAAGGCATTGGCAATGGACGACTTACCCGCTCCGCTGAGTCCTGTGAGCCAAATGACAGTAGGTCGCTGATTTTTAATGAGGCTGCGGCGCTCTGCGTTCACTGCGGTTGTGTGAGCTACAAGATTTTCGGACATGTTTTCTCATTAAGCACTGAAAATTGGAAAATGATGTAGGCTTGATGGACGGAGATGCCTGCACGAGCGGTGCGGCCTCCGGTTCCGTGCTTTCATGATCTTTGCCGTGTGTTGATGAAGTGGATCGGCAGGCGAAGGGGGTTCGCAAATCTGAGAGCGCTTTACATTTTCGGTAATGGTGGATTGTAGCTATGCACCCGGCAAATTGCTCGTGCAGAATCGGCCGGAGTCGGTCGATCCAGTGCTAGGGTTGACATGGCGCAATCAACTATTCAGATGATCATTCAAATATTGGGAGTAGAATGCCAGCCTCGACTGCTTAAGGAGGGAGCTGCGTGCTCCGATGGGTGAATGGATAAGGTGCGGACGGTCTTGTTGGGGTTGCCTCGCAAACAAAAACGTTTGTTGCAGGTGCTTACCGATGTCGTATTGGTTTGGGTCGCTTTATGGCTGTCTTTCATTGTACGTCTGGGCGTCGATGATATGTATAACCCGATCAATGCTCATATATGGCTCTTCGCATGTGCGCCAGTTATTGCGATCCCGTTTTTTATACGCTTTGGCATGTACCGCGCTGTCATGCGCTACTTTGGCAACGACGCGCTTATCGCGATCGTCAAGGCGGTCAGTCTTTCCTCATTGATTCTGGCTGTAGTTGTGTTCTGGTACAGCAATCATGAATCTGTTGTTCCTCGTTCGATCGTTTTCAACTATTGGTGGTTGAGCATGGTCATCATCGGTGGCCTGCGTTTGTGTCTGCGACAGTATTTCATGGGCGATTGGTTCACGGCTGCGCAACACGTACCATTTGCAAGTCGTAATGATGGCTTGATAAAAGTTGCCATTTATGGGGCGGGGGTTGCGGGTAATCAGCTTGTAGCAGCGCTTCGCATGGGGCGGGTCATGCGCCCGGTCGCATTTATTGACGATGATCCCGGAATTTCTGATCGGTCGATTTCCGGACTTCAGGTCTATAAACCCAAACACATACAACAAATGATTGATGTGACCGGGGCACAAGAGATTCTTCTAGCTTTGCCATCATCTACCCGCGCACGACGTCGGGAAATTCTGAATGTTCTCGAAGGGTTTCCCCTGCATGTTCGCAGTGTGCCCAATTTCACCGATCTTGCCAGCGGTCGCGTCAAGGTTGAGGATATTCAGGAAGTCGATATTGCTGACTTGCTGGGACGCGATTCAGTTCCCGCGCAACCCGACCTGCTCGCTCGCTGCATTCACGGCAAAACCGTCATGGTCACCGGCGCCGGGGGATCGATTGGTTCGGAGTTATGTCGGCAGATCTTTGCGTTACGGCCTACGATTTTGATTTTGTTCGAGCACAGTGAGTTCAATCTCTACAATATTCTGTCAGAACTGGAGCAGCGGGTCTGTCGGCAGTCGGTCTCTATCAGATTGTTACCGATCCTCGGTTCAATTCGTCATCAAGACAAGTTGTTGGATGTCATGAAAACATGGAAAGTCGAGACGGTTTACCATGCGGCGGCCTATAAGCATGTACCTATGGTTGAGCACAATATTGCCGAAGGTGTGCTGAACAATGTGATCGGAACGCTCAACACAGCCCAGGCAGCTTTGCAGTCTGGTGTATCGAACTTTGTGCTGATCTCTACGGACAAGGCCGTTCGCCCGACCAATGTAATGGGCAGCACTAAACGTCTAGCCGAGTTGACTTTGCAGGCTTTGAGCCGTGAGGTTGCGCCTGTGCTGTTCGGAGACAAGTCCAATGTTTCCCGCGTCAACAAAACTCGTTTCACAATGGTGCGGTTCGGCAATGTGCTGGGTTCCTCCGGCTCTGTGATTCCGTTGTTCCACAGCCAGATCAAGTCCGGTGGTCCGCTGACGGTCACGCATCCCAAGATCACCCGGTACTTCATGACCATCCCCGAAGCCGCACAGTTGGTCATCCAGGCCGGTTCTATGGGGCAGGGCGGGGATGTCTTCGTTTTGGATATGGGTGAGCCGGTAAAAATCGTCGAACTGGCGGAAAAAATGATCCACCTGTCCGGCTTAAGCATCCGTTCCGAGCGCAATCCTCAAGGCGACATCTCCATAGAGTTCACCGGTTTGCGTCCAGGCGAGAAGCTGTACGAGGAGTTGCTGATCGGCGACAACGTCGCAGCCACGTCGCATCCGATGATCATGAGCGCCAATGAGGATCATCTTCCTTGGGATGTCCTAAAAGCCCGATTGAGTGAACTCCTGAAAGCCGTCGAGGCCGACGACTACACCCGCGTCCGCCAACTCCTGCGCGAAACCGTCTCCGGCTACACCCCCGATGGCGAAATCGTCGACTGGATCTACCAGCAACGCCGCCTCGAACCTTGATTATTTCACATCCTGTAACGCTCGCATTTTTGACTTCCCTCCATCATGACCTACGTTTGGAGAGCAGCTTGGGAAAAGCTGCTTTCTCAAACGATGATGGAGCGTCACTTATGCGTACCAGTTATTTCTACTCGCTGATTTTTGCTTTCCTCACCAGCGCCTCGATTGCTGCGATTGCTGCGCCTGTAGCGCCGACCGAGTCAACAAAAGCGCCGTTGCTGATGGATGCGGCTGCGCCCTCGGCAAGCGCGAAGGTCGATCTCAATGGCGCGGATGCGGCAACGTTGCAGAAGGAGTTGGCGGGTGTGGGGGAGGCGAAGGCGCAGGCGATTGTTGCGTATCGGGATACAAATGGTCCGTTCGCGTCAGTGGATGAGTTGCTGGAAGTGAAGGGGATTGGTAAGGCGATTCTGGATCGCAACCGCGACAAGCTGGAAGTGAACTAAGCTGACAGTTCAACGCCGAGAGGCCGGTCATTGACCGGCCTTTTTATTGAGTGCCGATCTGGTGGATGCCTGAACGCTGAAAATTACGGCTATCATATTGTGGTTTGATTATGCCTATAATAATTTCGCTCGGGACTGATTCAGCAGCCGAATCGCAGCACACCGATGCACGTCGAATTTTAAATTGATAAGGGGTAACCATGGTATGAACCAACGTCGAGTCGTCGTCACGGGCATGGGCCTGGTTTCACCCTTGGGCAGTGATGTTGAAATCGTCTGGCAGCGTTTGCTGGCCGGTCGTTCCGGATTGCGCAACCTGCCCGATGCGGTTGTGGCTGATCTGCCGACCCGGGTCGGCGGGAGTGTGCCGACGGTGGAGGAGGATGCCGAGGCCGGGTTTGATCCGGATCGCGCCACGCCGCCCAAGGAACAGAAGAAGATGGATCGCTTCATCATGTTCGCCATGGAAGCGGCGCGGCAGGCGCTGGAGCAGGCCGGCTGGCATCCAGCCGACGCTGAAAGCCAGGAGCGGACCGCAACAATCATCGGCTCGGGTGTCGGTGGTTTCGGTGCGATTGCCGATGCGGTGCGTACCACCGACAGCCGTGGTCCCCGGCGTTTGTCGCCGTTCACCATTCCATCGTTTCTAGTCAATCTCGCGGCCGGTCATGTGTCGATCCAGCACGGCCTCAAAGGGCCATTGGGTGCTCCGGTTACCGCATGTGCCGCCGGGGTTCAGGCGATCGGCGACGCAGCGCGGTTGATTCGCGCAGGTGAGGCGGACATCGCCGTATGTGGCGGTGCGGAGGCATCGATCGATCGCGTCAGTCTCGCTGGTTTCGCGGCGGCGCGGGCGCTGTCCAGCGGCTACAACGACACCCCGGAAAAAGCTTCGCGTCCCTTCGACAGTGGGCGCGATGGTTTCGTGATGGGCGAGGGTGCCGGTCTATTGGTCATCGAGTCGCTGGAGCATGCGCTTGCACGCGGTGCGAAGCCGCTGGCCGAACTGGTCGGTTACGGCACGACCGCTGATGCATATCATCTTACCGCCGGGCCGGAAGATGGCAGTGGCGCTCGCCGGGCGATGCAATTGGCACTGGCTCAGGGCGGTGTAAAGCCGGAGCAGGTGCAGCATCTCAACGCCCATGCGACGTCGACGCCGGTTGGCGATTTGGGCGAGCTGGCGGCGATCAAGGCGTTGTTTGGCACGCAGAACAAGATCGCCGTAACGTCGACCAAATCCGCTACTGGTCATTTGCTCGGCGCGGCCGGCGGGCTGGAGGCGATTTTCACGCTCCTGGCGATTCGGGATCAGGTAGTGCCACCAACGCTCAACTTTGAAAACCCGGATCCAGCGAGCGAAGGGGTGGACATTGTCCATGGTGAGGCGCGGTCGATGGCGATCGAATATGCATTGTCCAACGGCTTCGGTTTTGGCGGGGTCAATGCGAGCGTGTTGTTCAAGCGCTGGGAAGGTTAATCGCTCGATTGCTTGAGATGCTCGCGGGTGACGTCGAGGATGCGCTGGGCGAAGTCGGCATCCGCGACGCTGCGTGACAGCAGAAGAGCGCCGGCCAGGGTCGCCATGATGACAATGCTGCGATCGGCGCTGTTCTCGCCTTCGAGCGTGGCCTGAATTTGTTCGAGGCGAGCATTGAGGACTTCGTCACTGGTGGGGCTTGGCTGGCCGCGCAGGCCCAGCTCGGAGGAAATGGTCAGCAGCGGGCAGCCTTCGTGGGGCGAGGTCTGATGCCACTCCGACAGGTAGGTGTCGATAAAGACTTGCAGCGGGTTTTCCTGCGCGAAGATCTCTTCGCACAGGCCCGCGACTTGCTCGCCGGCTTCTTGCAGGGCTTTTTCGACCAGCTCTTCCTTGGATTTGAAGTGCGAGTAGAAGCCGCCATGGGTCAAGCCCAGGGCTTTCATCAAAGGCTGCAGGCCGGTGCCGCCGATACCGTCCTTGCGAAATCGGGCGGAAGCCTCCTTGATGATGCGTTGATGGGTCTGGGCTTTGTGATCTGGCGAGTAACGCATGTGGAGCTCTCCGCGACGATGCTGCCATCTTAACCACGGAAGATTAAATGGTGACTGTACTTCTAAAATCTAAACAGCCTGCGGGTAAGTCCGATTGTGCTGAAAAAACAAACCCCGCCATGCGGCGGGGTTGGTATCAGCGGTCTTGTGCATCCTTGGCATCCGCTTCGGCATTGCGCTGTGCGACGCGCTTGCGTTCTTCATCGGTCAGTTCGACCTTGTTGGCGGTGTCGCGCAACATCATCAATCCGCCGACAATCGAGCCGATCGCGACGACCAGAATCAACCAGGCATACCAGGGCATAACGGCTCTCCTTAATGGCAGCTCGACGGGCGAGGACTTCGCCGTGCGATGCTGCATACCACCTTTGAGCGAAACGACTTCGCAGTGGTTCCATTCTAGGCCGCTTATGCCCGGCACATCCGAACCGTGTTACAGACCGGTCAACATGGCATCCGCCGGCGCATCGGCGCGCAGTTGCCCGGTGAGCATGAAGTAGCAGAACCCCACCGCCATGAAACCGAGGAAAACCAGCCCGATCAGTGTGTTGAACCACGCCATCGCCACCAGGCAAACCACCGCCAGTACCAGCGCGATCAGCGGAACCAGCGGATAGCACGGCGCGCGGAAGGTGCGCTCCAGGTTTGGCTCGGATTTACGCAGTTTGAACAGGCTGAGCATGCTCATGATGTACATCACGATGGCGCCGAACACGGCCATGGTGATCATCGCGGCGGTGAGTGTCATGCCGCCGAGGTTGATCAGACCGTCGCTGTAGATCGCCGCGATGCCGATAAGGCCGCCAGCGATGATCGCGCGGTGCGGGGTCTGGAAGCGCGACAGTTTTGCCAATGAGGCGGGCAGGTAACCGGCGCGGGCGAGGGCGAAGAATTGCCGCGAATAACCAAGGATGATGCCGTGGAAACTGGCGACCAGGCCGAACAGGCCGATCCACACCAGCATGTGCAGCCAGCCGGAGTTGTCGCCGACCACGGTTTTCATCGCCTGCGGCAGTGGGTCGTTGATGTTGGACAAGGTGCGCCAGTCGCCGACGCCGCCAGCGAAGAACATCACGCCCATTGCCAGCAGCACCAGCGTCAGGATGCCGCTTATGTAGGCTTTCGGGATCGTGCGTTTCGGGTCCTTGGCTTCCTCGGCGGCCATGGCGGCGCCTTCGATGGCGAGGAAGAACCAGATCGCAAACGGAATCGCCGCGAACATCCCGGCAATCGCCGGCGCGCCGAAGACATCGGAACCGGCCCAACCATTCAGCGCGAAGTTGCTGAAGCTGAACGCCGGCGCGACCACGCCCATGAACACCAGCAACTCAGCCACCGCCAGCACGCAGACGATCAGCTCGAACGTCGCGGCCAGTTTCACCCCGAGAATGTTCAGGCCCATGAACACGATGTACGCCCCGACCGCCGCGTGTTTCGGGTCGAGTGCCGGAAATTGCACATTGAGATACGCGCCAATCGCCAAGGCAATCGCTGGCGGGGCGAAGACGAATTCGATCAGTGTGGCCAGTCCGGCGATCAATCCGCCTTTTTCGCCAAACGCGCGGCGGCTGTAGGCAAACGGCCCGCCGGCATGGGGAATCGCGGTGGTCAGTTCGGTAAAGCTGAAGATAAAGCAGGTGTACATGGTCGCGACCATGAATGAGGTCACCAGAAAACCCAGCGTACCGGCCACGCCCCAGCCGTAACTCCAGCCGAAATATTCCCCGGAAATCACCAGCCCCACGGCAATACCCCACAGGTGCAACGTGCCCAGCGTGGGTTTGAGTTGTGTGTTCATGCGCTTGCTCCCGCAATGGTTGGAAAGCTCAGGGGAGGGCGTGTGCAGTGGGCGTGCCATTACGCTGAAACAAGTCGTAATGAGTTCAAAGCTGTCGCAGCGGGGATGATTGGCGCTGGATGTGCGGGTTTTGTGCGCCAGTTGGGAGCAGCGGAGTCTGTTATGCCGCCTTCGCGGGCAAGCCCGCTCCCACAGGTTTCTCCGTCGTCCGCTGAATTTGATTCCACCGCATAACCTGTGGGAGTCGGGCTTGCCCGCGATGAGGCCCGACCTGACGCTGCAAAAACCTGCTGTAACGCCGGCATAAACCCACTCTTTACGCTTTCTTTATGACCCACGCCGCGCCTCGCTCTCGTTCCTTTACAGCCTCCTTCCCGACAATCGCTGCACACACGGCAATACGCCGTTACACGGAGATCTTCCATGAGCGTTCTGGACGGGGTGTCACTGCTGTTGGCAGTGGGGCTGTTCATTTATCTGTTGGTTGCGCTGTTGCGCGCGGACCGGAACTAGGAGCGGCTATGCACAGTTATGACTATTGGCTGATCCTCGGGTTTTTTGCGCTGGTCCTGCTGCCGGCGCCGTTCCTTGGGCGCTTCTATTACAAGGTGATGGAGGGCCAGCGCACCTGGCTGACGCCGATTCTCGGCCCGGTCGAGCGCGGTTGCTATCGTCTTGCCGGGGTCGATGCGCAGGCGGAGCAGAGCTGGCAGAAGTACACGCTGGCGCTGCTGGCGTTCAACCTTGCAGGTTTCCTGTTGCTGTTTGCGATTCTGCTGTTCCAGGATCACCTGCCGCTGAACCCGCAAAACCTGCCGGGCCAGGAATGGACCCAGGCGTTCAACACCGCGGTCAGTTTCATGACCAATACCAACTGGCAGTCCTACAGCGGCGAAGCGACCCTCAGCTACCTGAGCCAGATGGTCGGTCTCACCGTGCAGAACTTCGTCAGCGCCGCCACCGGCCTCGCCGTACTTGTCGCGCTGTGCCGTGGGATCGGCCGTAAGTCGGCGCAGACCCTCGGCAACTTCTGGGTCGACATGACCCGCGCCACCCTCTATGGCCTGCTGCCGCTGTGCCTGCTGCTGGCGCTGTACCTGGTCTGGCAGGGCGTGCCGCAAACCTTCGCCCAGTATGTAAATGCCGTGACTTTGCAAGGCGTCGATCAGGTGATCCCGCTCGGCCCGGCCGCCAGCCAGATTGCGATCAAGCAACTGGGCACCAACGGTGGCGGTTTCTTCGGGGTCAACTCCGCGCACCCGTTCGAGAACCCGACCGCGTGGAGCAACCTGTTCGAAGTCGCCTCGATCATTCTGATCCCGGTGGCGCTGGTGTTCACCTTCGGCCACTACGTCAAGGATCTGCGCCAGAGCCGCGCGATCATCGCCTGCATGCTGGCGTTGTTCCTGATCGGCGGTGCGACGTCGTTGTGGGCCGAGTATCAGCCGAATCCGACCCTGAACAACGCTGCCGTCGAGCAGACCGCGCCGCTGGAAGGCAAGGAAGCGCGCTTCGGTACCACCGCGACGGTGCTGTGGTCGGTGACTACCACGGCGGCTTCGAACGGCTCGGTGAACGGCATGCACGACAGCCTCAACCCGCTGAGTGGCATGGTCGCGCTGGTCAACATGATGGTCGGCGAAGTGATCTTCGGCGGTGTCGGTGCCGGGCTCTACGGCATGTTGCTCAACGTGCTGATCGCGGTGTTCCTCGCCGGTCTGATGATCGGTCGTACGCCGGAATACCTCGGCAAGAAACTCCAGGCCCGCGAAGTGCAATTGCTGGTGGTGACGCTGCTGGTGATGCCGGTCGGCGTGCTGGTGCTCGGCGCGATTGCCGCCACGGTTCCCAGCGCTGCGGCAACCATCAGCAACCCCGGCGCGCACGGCTTCAGTCAGTTGCTCTATGCCTACACCTCGGCGAGCGCCAACAACGGTTCGGCATTCGGTGGCCTGGGCGCGAACACGCCGTTCCACAACCTGATGCTCGGCCTGGGCATGTTGATCGGCCGCTTCGGCTACATCCTGCCGGTGCTGGCACTGGCCGGTAGCCTGGCGATGAAGAAAAGCGCACCGGTCGGCCAGAACAGCTTTCCGACTCACGGCCCGCTGTTCGTGACCCTGTTGACCGTGACCATTCTGCTGGTGGGCGGCCTGACGTTCTTGCCGACGCTGGCGCTCGGTCCTATCGCCGAACATTTAAGTATGGGCTTCTAAGGAATCCATCATGAATATGCCTGCAATCAAACCCGCCGCCGTCAAAGCGCCGGAACAAGCCAAAACCGCGATCTCGGCCCTGTGGCGTCCGGCGCTGGTGCAAGCCTTCGTCAAGCTCGACCCTCGGCAATTGGCGCGTTCGCCAGTGATGCTGGTGGTCGAACTGACGGCGATTTTCACCACCGTGCTGTGCTTCCTTCCGGATGCCGACGTGCCGACCTTCGTCGCCGCGCAAATCGCTCTGTGGCTGTGGTTCACCGTGCTGTTCGCCAACTTCGCCGAGGCCTTGGCCGAAGGTCGTGGCAAGGCTCGCGCCGACAGCCTCAAGGCCGGCAGCGAAGGCCTCAGCGCCCGCTGCCGCCAAGCCGATGGCAGCTTCAAGATCGTGCCGGCTGCCAATCTGCGCAAGGGCGACGTGGTGCGAGTCGAAGCCGGGGAGATGATCCCCGGTGACGGCGAAGTCATCGAAGGTATCGCGGCGGTCAACGAAGCGGCGATCACTGGCGAATCGGCGCCGGTGATCCGCGAGTCCGGCGGCGACCGTTCCGCCGTCACCGGCAACACGCGGCTGGTGTCCGACTGGCTGCTGGTGAAGATCACCACCAACCCTGGTGAATCGACCCTCGACCGCATGATCGCCCTGGTCGAAGGCGCCAAGCGTCAGAAGACCCCGAACGAAGTCGCGCTGGATATCCTGCTGATCGGCCTGACCCTGATCTTTCTGCTGGTGGTCGTCACCCTGCAACCGTTCGCGCACTTTGCCAATGGCAGCCTGCCGCTGGTGTTCCTCGTGGCGTTATTGGTCACGCTGATCCCGACCACCATCGGCGGTCTGCTGTCGGCCATCGGTATCGCCGGGATGGATCGGCTGGTACGCCTCAACGTGATCGCCAAATCCGGTCGCGCGGTGGAGGCGGCGGGTGACGTGCACGTGCTGTTGCTCGACAAGACCGGCACCATCACCTTCGGCAACCGTCGTTGCAGCGCGGTGTATGCCGCGCCGGGTGTGACCGGCCGTGAGCTGGCCGAAGGCGCGCTGTTCGCCTCGCTGGCCGATGAAACCGCTGAGGGTAAGTCGATCGTCGAGTTCCTCCGTGGCCTGCATCCGCAACCGGAGCCGGCCCCGGAAACCCTGACCGCCGTGCCGTTCAGCGCGGAAACCCGCTTGTCTGGCGTCGATTATCAGGGCCGCGTATATCGCAAAGGGGCGGTGGATTCGCTGCTGGCGTTTCTCGGTCAACAGCGTAGCGATCTGGCCCCGGCGCTGGCGCGGGAAATCGACAAGATTGCGCAGAGTGGCGGCACGCCGTTGCTGGTCTGTGCAGACGGTAAGTTGCTTGGCGCGATCCATCTCAAGGACGTGGTCAAGCCAGGCATCCGCGAGCGTTTTGCCGAGTTGCGCAAACTGGGAATTCGCACGGTGATGGTCACCGGCGACAACCCGCTGACCGCTGCTGCGATCGCCGCTGAAGCAGGCGTCGATGATGTGCTCGCCGAAGCCACGCCGGAGAAGAAACTCGCGCGCATTCGTCACGAGCAGAACGACGGTCGCCTGGTCGCCATGTGCGGCGACGGCGCCAACGACGCCCCGGCGCTGGCCCAGGCAGACGTCGGCATGGCGATGAACGACGGCACGCAAGCGGCACGCGAAGCGGCGAACATGGTCGATCTCGATAGCGACCCGACCAAGCTGCTCGACGTGGTGCAGATCGGCAAGGAATTGCTGGTGACCCGTGGCGCGCTGACGACCTTTTCCATCGCCAACGACATCGCCAAATACTTCGCGATTCTGCCGGCGCTGTTCGCCTCGATTTACCCGCAACTGGGCGTGCTGAACATCATGCATCTGAGCAGTCCGCAGAGCGCGATTCTCTCGGCCATTGTGTTCAACGCGCTGATCATTGTTGTGCTGATTCCACTGGCATTGCGCGGCGTACGAGTGCAGGCGGCGAGTGCGGCGGCGTTGCTGCGGCGCAATCTGCTGATCTATGGCGTCGGCGGGATTGTCGTGCCGTTCGTGGGGATCAAGGTGATCGACATGCTGCTTACGGCGTTGCATCTGGTGTGAGGCTGAAAAGAGCCCCTCACCCTAACCCTCTCCCGGGGGGAGAGGGGACTGACCGAGGTGTTTGTGCGAGGTTCGCCGACCTGAAATTCCGAGCCTAACTCGGGTTTTGAACAGCACAAGGATCGGCTCCCTTTCCCCCTCGCCCCCTTGGGGGAGAGGGCTGGGGTGAGGGGGAAAAATCTCCCTGACACCCCGCAAAAGTTTGCCCAACGAATTCGAGGATTTTGAAATGTCCACAATGATACGCCCGGCCCTGACCCTGTTAGCGCTGATGACCCTGATCACCGGCGTCGCCTATCCACTCGCGGTCACCGGCATCACCCAAGTTGCTTTCCCGGCTCAGGCCAACGGCAGCCTGATCCACGACGCCGACGGCAAAGTCCGCGGCTCGGCGCTGATTGCTCAGGATTTCAGCGGTGACAACTGGTTCCACCCACGCCCGTCCGCCGGGGCTTTTGCCACGGTCGCCAGCGGCGCCAGCAACCTCGCGCCGAGCAATCCGGCCCTGGCGACCCGCGTAATCGAAGACGCGCAAAAACAACAAGTTGCTGGGCAGGGGCCGGTGCCATTGGCCTTGCTGACCACCTCCGCCAGCGGCCTCGACCCGCACTTGCCACCGGCGGCAATTGCCTATCAACTGGCGCGTGTCGCAGCAGCGCGCAATCTGCCGGTGTCGACCGTGCAGCAATTGCTCGATAAGCACATCGAACAGCCGCTGGTTGGGCCGCCGGTGGTGAATGTGCTGAAGCTGAATCTGGCACTGCAAAACCTGTAATTCAGTTGATACCGATCGTTCCCACGCTCTGCGTGGGAATGCATCAATAGACGCTCTGCGTCTGCTTTTATGGGACGCAGAGCGTCCCGGACTGCATTCCCACGCAGAGCGTGGGAACGATCATTCGTAAGAGAGAGCATCAAGCATGAGCGACTCCGGCCGCGCCGACGCACTGTTAGCAGACCTGCCCCGCGATGGCCGTGGCCGGCTGAAGGTTTTTCTCGGCGCGGCGCCCGGGGTCGGCAAGACCTACGCCATGCTCCAGGCTGCCCACACGCAACTGCGCCAGGGCGTAAAGGTCCTGGCCGGCGTGGTCGAAACCCATGGCCGCGCCGAAACCGAAGCCTTGCTCGGCGGCCTGCCGCAGCAGCCGTTGGTGCGCAGCGAATACCGTGGCGTGCTGCTTGAGGAAATGGACCTCGACGGCATTCTCGCCGCCAAGCCGAAGCTTGTGCTGGTCGATGAACTGGCCCACAGCAACGCCCCCGGCAGTCGTCACGCCAAGCGCTGGCAAGACATTCAGGAACTGCTCGCCGCCGGCATCGACGTGTTCACCACGGTCAACGTCCAGCACCTGGAAAGCCTCAACGATCAGGTGCGCGGCATCACCGGCGTACAGGTGCGCGAAACCCTGCCGGACTGGGTCCTGCAGGAAGCCTTCGAGCTGCTGCTGATCGACCTGCCGCCGCGTGAATTGCTCGAGCGTCTGCGCGAAGGCAAGGTCTACGTGCCGGAACAGGCCCGCGCTGCGATCGACGCGTTTTTCACCCAGACCAACCTTACCGCCCTGCGTGAACTGGCGATGCAGACCGCCGCCGCGCAGGTCGACAACGATCTGGCCCAAGGCTATCGCCAACTCGGGCAGGCCGCGCCGGCGGTACGCGGGCGTTTGCTGGTCGGTATCGATGGCGATGCGCAGGCCGAACGGCTGGTGCGTCACGCCAGCCGCGTCGCCCAGCGCCGGCATCTGCCGTGGAGTCTGGTGCATGTCGACAACGGCAGTACGCGGGATGAGCAATCGCGTTTGCGTTTGCAAAGCGCCCAGCAACTGGCCGAACGCCTCGGTGGCGAAGTGGTGCTGTTGCGGGCCGGCGAAGTGGCGAAAACCCTGATTCAACACGCCGCCGAACGCCGCGCCAGTCTGTTGCTGGTCGGCCAGTCGCGGCCACGTCTGCGCCGTCGACTGTTCGGCGGTGGTCTGGCGGCGCGCCTGCTGCGTCAGGCGCACGGTCTGGAAATCAACGTGCTCGACAGTGACCACGAGCAGCGCCAACCGCGCCCGCGCAATTCAGTCACGCTGGTGTGGTTCGACTACGCGCTGGCGCTGGTCGCGACGTTGTTGGCCACGGCCCTGGCCTGGGCGGTGTCGAGTGTGTTGCCGCTGCCGAACATCTCGCTGGTTTTTCTCGCGGCGGTGTTGCTGGTGGCGGTGCGCAGCAGCCTCGGCCCGGCGCTGGCCTGTGCGGCGTTGTCGTTTCTGACCTACGATTTTCTGTTCATTCCACCGAATTTCTCCTTCAGCATTCAGCGCGAAGAAGACGTGCTGACGCTGCTGTTCTTCCTGTTGATGGCGGCGCTCACCGGCAACCTCGCGGCGCGTCAGCGGCGGCAGTTGCAGGCCTTGCGTGATACCCAGGAAGAGACCAGCGAGCTGCTCGACCTGTCGCGCAAACTCACCGCCGCGACGGATCGCCAAGCCGTGATCAGCGCTGCCGCGCAACACCTCGAAGGCTGGAGCGATGTGCAATTGTGCTTGCTCAACCGCGACGGCCAGGGCGGCTGGAAAGTCGAAACCGGCGGGCCGCTGCAATTCACCGAGGCCGAACGCGCCGCCGCCGATTGGGCCTGGCAACACGATCAACCGGCGGGCAAGGGCACCGGCACCTTGCCGCTGGGGCGTTGGTGGTGGTGGCCGTTGTCGGTCGAGGACGGGCCGCTGGCGTTGCTTGGTGTTTGCGCCAAGGAAGGCCAGAGCTTGAGCGGTCAGCGCCGACGTTTGCTCACTGCGCTTAGCCAGCCGCTGGCGCAAGCCCTGGCCCGCGCGCAATTGGCCGATGACCTCGAAGCGGCGCGTCTGCACGGCGAAACCGAACAGTTACGCAGCGCCTTGCTGGCCTCGGTGTCCCACGATTTGCGCACGCCGCTGACGGCCATGCGCGGCAGCATCGACAGCCTGTTGGCCCTCGGCGAAGCGATCCCGCTGGAGGATCGCCGCGAGCTGCTCGAAGGCACCCGCGATGAGGCCGAACGCCTCGACCGCTACATCCAGAACCTGCTCGACATGACGCGCCTCGGCCACGGCGCCTTGAAGCTGGCGCGGGACTGGGTATCGCCGGCCGATATCGTCGGCAGTTCGCTCAATCGCCTGCGCGCCGTGCTGGCGCCGCTGCAGGTCAGCACCGAAGTGCCGGCCGAGTTGCCGCTGCTGTATGTGCACGCGGCGCTGATCGAACAGGCGCTGGTTAACGTGCTGGAAAACGCCGCGCGATTTTCGCCCAGCCACGGTCGCCTGCAACTGCGCGCGGGTGCCGATGAGCAGGAGATTTTCTTTTCGGTCAGCGATGAAGGCCCGGGGATCCCTGAAGAGGACCGAGCGAAGATTTTCGACATGTTCTACACCGCCGCGCGCGGTGATCGCGGCGGGCAGGGCACGGGGTTGGGGCTGGCGATCTGTCAGGGCATGGTCGGCGCGCACGGCGGGCGTATTTCTGTGGCTGACGGCATCGACGGGCGCGGCACCTGCATCACCTTGCACCTGCCGTTGCAGGCGCAACCGGGGATGGACGGTGAAGCTTGAAGTCGACTGCGCTACTCTCTTGCCAATCTATTGTGTTGATGTGAATTCATGAGCCAGACCGCGACCATTTTGGTCATCGACGACGAACCGCAGATCCGCAAATTCCTGCGCATCAGCCTCGCTTCACAAGGCTACAAAGTGCTCGAAGCCGGCACCGGCGCTGAAGGCTTGGCACAAGCCGCGCTGAGCAAACCGGACCTGGTGGTGCTCGACCTCGGGCTGCCGGACATGGACGGTCAGCAGGTCCTGCGCGAGTTGCGCGAGTGGGCGACCACGCCAGTGCTGGTGCTGTCGGTGCGCGCCAGTGAAGGGCAGAAGGTCGAAGCGCTGGATGGCGGCGCGAACGACTACGTGACCAAACCGTTCGGCATTCAGGAATTTCTCGCCCGGGTTCGCGCGTTGTTGCGCCAGGCACCGGCGGGGGAGGCGCAGCCAGCGGCGCTGAGTTTCGGCCCTCTGACCGTGGATCTGGCCTATCGGCGCGTGCTGCTCGATGGCGCCGAAGTCGCCCTGACCCGCAAGGAATATGCGGTGCTCGCGCAACTGGCGCGGCATCCGGGGCGGGTGATCACCCAGCAGCAATTGCTCAAGGATATCTGGGGGCCGACGCACACCGAGGACAGTCATTATCTGCGCATCGTGGTCGGGCACCTGCGGCAGAAACTGGCGGATGACCCGACCCGGCCGCGGTTTATTGTGACTGAGGCGGGGGTGGGGTATCGGTTGTTGAGTGCTGATGGGTTGTAGTTTTGTGTTGTATGGTCGGGCGCCATCGCGGGCAAGCTCGCTCCCACAGTGAGCTATGTATCACCCAGATTTCATTCCCCCCGAGAACCCTGTGGGAGCGGGCTTGCCCGCGATGAGGCCGGAACATTCACCCACAGCCTTCAGGTAATCAACCCTGCTCCTGCTCATACCGATCCAGCGTATCACTGGCAATCTCCCGCCCCAGCGCGATCAACTCCGGCGCTTTGTAGAACTCGAAAAACCGGCACACCCGCTTCGGCACGTTGATCAGGATATCCGGCGGATACCCGGCAATCTTGTACTGCGCCAGTGAGGTCTGCATCACCTCGAAACTCTGGTTGATCAGATCCAGCAGCGACGCCGGCCCGACGTTATCGATGATGAACGAGCCGGTGGCGGATTTCGGCGCGCCTTCGCGTTCCGGGGCGGAGGCCGGTTGCTGGCTTTCCGGCTCGACGCCCTCAAGCCACGGATTGATCTCCGCCGCCTCGGCGCGCAAGGCTTCCTGTTCCAGCTTCAACAATTGTTCGGCCTGTTTACGGCGGAACGGCAACTTCGAACCCATGGATTTGATCAGACTGTCGAAGCGCGAACGGAACGCCGCCGGCCGCTCGATCACCGGCAACTTGTACTGGCGCTGATTGGTGGCGTTGAGGTTGACCGCGATGATCAGATCGCAATGGCTCGACACCACCGGAACGATCGGCAACGGATTGAGAATGCCGCCGTCGACCAGCATGCGGTTGCCCTGCATCACCGGGGTAAACAGGCTGGGAATCGCCGCCGAGGCGCGCATGGCCTGATGCAGGCAGCCTTCCTGAAACCAGATTTCCTGCTGATTGGTCAGGTCGGCGGCGACGGCGGTGTAGGGAATGCGCAGGTCTTCGATGTTGATCTCGCCGACGATCTTGCGAATCTGCCCGAAGACCTTTTCGCCGCGAATCGCGCCGAGACGGAAACTCACATCGACCAGACGCAGCACGTCGAGGTAATCAAGGCTTTCGATCCAGCGCCGGTACTCATCCAGTTTGCCGGCGGCATAGATCCCGCCGACCACCGCGCCCATCGAACAACCGGCAATGCAGGCGATGTCGTAGCCGCGTCTTTCAATTTCTTCGATAACGCCGATATGGGCATAGCCCCGGGCGCCACCGGAGCCCAGTACCAGTGCGACACGCTTTTTCATCAAACTTCCTCCGGACAAGCCTGCACAATGCACGCATCGGCCAAGCGGCTCAATCGCCAAGGTCGTTGCGCGAAGCGGTGACGTCGTTTTTCGTTCGCGGCGCACGCTTGCGCGCTATGCTCTGCGCCACGTGGTTTGACCGGTCAGCGAGGCACTTTTTCACCGCTTGACCGTCTTACCTGCACGACTGTTGACCTACCTTGAGGTGTGAGTGATGAAAGCCTGGATCTGTGTACCGTTGATGGCTCTGGTTCTGGCCGGTTGCGCCGGCAAAACCGCGTACCGCGACAGCTGCGGCAGCCAACTCGACGCGGCCTGGCACGAACTGGACCTGGCCAAGGCTGAAGGCTTCGCCGGCACCGTCAGCTATTCCAAAGCGCTGTCGCTGCTGACCGCCGCCAAGACCCAGCAACAATTCGAAGGCTTCGAAGGCTGCAGCAAGAAAGCCGAGAAAGCCCGCTTCTACATTCGCGAATCCCGCGCAGGACGTTAACAGCAGCTGCAAGTTTCTAGCTGCAAGCCGCAAGCTTTGAAGCAATCACATTCAGCTTGAAGCTTGTAGCTAGAAGCTTGTAGCTGTCTACGGAGTAGACCCCATGATCGATCGCTTGGTGGCTCATGTGTTGAGCCTGGATGTGCGGCTACTGGCATGTCAGGCGCGCCTGACTGCGCGCACTGATCCCGAGGCGTTGCATGATTTGCGCACCACGGTGCGGCGCTTGCGCAGTCTGTTGCGGCCGTTGCGCGGCTTGCCGGGTGTCGAGCAACTGGAGGCGGCGGCGTCTGCGGTGGGCGAGTTGACCACACCGTGGCGTGATCGCGAAGTGCTCGCGGCGTATCTGCTCGAGCATGATCAGCCCGAGGCTGCGCAGCGGCGTCTGGCGCAAATGGCCGAGGCGTATCCGGCGCTGGCGGCGAGTGCTGAATTGGCTTCGTTGCTGATGATTCTCGACGCATTTCCACGATTTTTGCGCGCGTCCCAGCGTCAGGGGCTGCTCAAGGATCTGGATAAACGCATCGAAAAACGCCTGGGCAAACAATGGCAGAAACTCGACGAAGCGCTGCACGATCCCGCCCATGACCGCCATCGCCTGCGCCTGCTGATCAAACGCGTGCGCTATGGTATCGAAGCCTACCCCGAACTGGATCGCTTGCCGAAACCGGCCTACAAACGCCTGAAATCCGCGCAAGGCGCACTGGGCGACTGGCACGATTGCTGGCAATGGCTGGCGCGCGCCGAACAGGAGGCTGATCTGCAACCGTGCGTGGCCACCTGGCAGGCCGGGTTGATCAAGGCAGAGCTGAAGGCCGATCAAGTGCTGGAAAAGCTCAGCGCTACGTGTTTCAAACACTCCTGAAGATGGCTCTGTTCCCCTGTGGGAGCGAGCCTGCTCGCGAAGGGGCCGTGTCAGTCGCAATCGTTGTCGACTGATCGACCGCTTTCGCGAGCAGGCTCGCTCCCACAAGGTGATTTGTCGCTTGAAGGAATCGGGCCAAGGCCTATCTGTCAGCCCATTTGACCGGAATAGACGCTGCGCCGCCGCCCGGGGCTGGGTAAGATCCGCGCATTCCTTTCTCGTTTTCCGAGGTTGCCATGCGCTTTTGCGATCTGCTCGATACTGTCCGCCAACAACCTGAAGTGACCATCCCCGCCGAATGGGGGCAGGGCCGTGCGAGTTTTGGCGGGCTGGTGGCCGCGCTGCAATTTGAAGCCATGCGCGCCAGGGTGCCGACGGAGCGCCCGGTGCGTTCGCTGGCGATTACCTTTGTCGGCCCGGTCGAGCCGGAAGTGCCGGTGAGTTTCGAAGTCGACGTGCTGCGTGAAGGCAAAGCCGTCAGCCAGGTGTTGGGCCGCGCCATGCAGAATGGTCAGGTGGTGACGATCATTCAGGGCAGCTTCGGTGCCTCGCGGCCCTCGGAAGTCGCCGTCGAAGCCTACCCGGCGCCGATCATGAAACACTGGGACGAATGCCAGGAGCTGCCCTACATCAAAGGCGTGACCCCTGAATTCATGCGCCATCTGGCGATGCGCTGGAGCGTCGGCGGCATTCCGTTCTCCGGCACGGCCTCGCGCTTGATGGGCGGCTGGGTGCGGTTGCGTGGGGATGTCAAAGAGGAGCCGGTCAACGAGGCGCATCTGCTGGCGCTGGTGGATGCCTGGCCGCCGGCGCTGTTGCCGTATCTGAAGAAACCGGCGCCGGGTAGCACGCTGACCTGGACCATCGAATTCGTGCAGCCGTTACACGATTTGAGCACGCTGGACTGGTGCCAATATATGGCCGATATCGAATACGCGGCCGACGGTTACGGCCATGTCGCCGCGAAGTTGTGGAGCGCGAAAGGGGAGTTGATTGCCATGAGTCGGCAGACCGTGACGATCTTCGCCTGACTCAATGCCGACGGTGGCGCTCACGCCAGGCGCGCCACCAGCCACCGCTGAGAAAGAACCGCGGAAAGGTCAGAAACTGCTCGACCAGCAAACGTGACACGGCATCTTTGCGATCACTGAACGGCTCGGAGGCTTGCGCCTCCAGGCCGTGACCGTGGCGCTGCAGACCCAGCGCCGCGATGATACCGATCACGCCGATGGCGACGCTGGCCAGGCTCAGACTGAACACTCCCGACACGATCAACAGAAACGCCACGATGAACAGCGGCACGGCAATCAGGTGCAGGACCAGATTGGTCGGGTGCTGATGATTGCCCGGATAGGCGCGCCATTGCCACGCGGGAAGGTTGGGGTGACGTTTGCCCATGTTTGCTACTCCTCGATCCATGTTGAACTTCATGGTTGAAGAATAGGCCCGGGCGCGGAGCGCGGCGAATCAAGGTTGGCTATTGAAGTGATAGCCGTCATCGCAGGATTCGATGTAGGTGCCTCTGACGCCTTCGCGAGCAGGCTCGCTCCCACATTGATTCTATGGCGCATGTGGGAGCGAGCCTGCTCGCGAAAGCGGATTCACAATTTCAACTGGCCTATCGCCTTGTTAAGCGCCCCGGCCAGCGCCGCCAGCTCATTACTGGTCGTCGCCGAATCCACCGTCTGCTGCACGGTGTTCTCGGTCACGTCACGAATACTCACCACCGCGCGATTCATCTCCTCGGCAACCTGACTCTGCTGTTCCGCCGCCACGGCAATCTGCGTGTTGCTTTCGCGCATCTGCGCCACCGCTCCGGTGATTTCCGCCAGCGCCGCGCCAGCCTCTTGGGCCTGCTGCACGCAGTCGTCGGCCTTGTACGAACTCTCCTGCATGAAATCCACCGCATCGCGGGTGCCGGCCTGCAATGCGGCGATCATGCCGGTGATCTCGTCGGTGGAAGCCTGCACGCGCTTGGCGAGATTGCGCACTTCATCGGCGACCACGGCAAAGCCGCGACCCATCTCCCCGGCGCGGGCCGCTTCGATCGCCGCATTCAGCGCGAGCAGATTGGTCTGTTCGGCAATGCTGTGAATCACGCTGACCACGCCGTTGATCTTCTGACTGTCCTCGGCCAGGCGTTGAATCATCTCTGCTGTCTGCTGCACGCCGCTGGACAGCCCGGCAATCGACTGCTGCACCCGCGCCACCACCTGCTGACCGCTGCCGGCGAGGCCATCGGCGGTTTTCGACAGATCGCGGGTGGCGCCGGCGTGTTGCGCGATGTGATAAACGGTGGCGGTCATTTCGTTGATCGCGGTGGCAGCCTGGTCGGTTTCGCTTTGTTGGCCGAGCATGCCGTGGCGCACGTCGTTCATGCTCGAGGCCAGCCGCGCTGCACCGTCATCCAGTTGTCGCGCGGTGCTGGCAACGGTGGTCACGACGCGTTGATAACCGGCCTGCATGGCGTTGAAGGCATTGGCCATCTGCCCGACTTCGTCCCTGCCCACCAGCGGCACGCGAGCGGAGAGGTCGCCGGTTTTTTCAACGTGCAGCATCACGTCTTTCAACGTGTTGAGCTGGCTGAGCAGAAAGCGGATCAACAGTTGCGAGGCGCCGAGCATCGCCAGCATCAGGATGAATACCGCCAGCGCATAGTTGGCGAAACGCTCGCTGAACACCTGGCTCAGGCTCGGGGCATAGGCGATGACCGCCACTTGCTCGCCGTCGGCACGGCTGAACACTTCGGCGCCGATCAACGGATTCTCGCCAAACAGCGGCATTTCATTGATGGCGTTCCAGCCGTTGCTGCCGCTGATTTCCAGTAGCGGTTGATCGTTGAGACGCGGCACTTCACCGCGCTTGAAGGTCAGCACCTGAGCGGACTTGGGCAACGGTTGCCCGGTCGGCCAGGCCTTGAGCAACTGCGCCTGCGCTTGCGCGGATGCCTGCGCGGCGTGGCTGCGGGCCTGCTGTTCGAGATGTACGGCGTACAGTACGAGCAGCAGGGTGGTGACAAAGGCGACCGCGTTGACCGCCCAGAATTTGTATTTCAGCGAGATGTTGCTAAGCCAGGCACCCATGGAGGTCTTCTCTGATAGCGGAAACAGTTTTGGCAAGGTGCCATTATTGTGCCGCTATGCAGATTCGGGAGTTTTGATATGAATCAAAAGATGCCGAGATCTATTGTGGGAGCGAGCCTGCTCGCGAAAGCGTTGCGTCCTTCAGCCCATTTGTAGCTGATCCACCGCCTTCGCGAGCAGGCTCGCTGCCACAGGGGAAGTGTGCAGTCAGGTGAGAATGGGGAGATTAAAAAACGCCCGGGCACACGCGGTGGTATGTGCGGCCAGCGCTTCCTCGGTCTCGCCGCGATGCAGCGCCACCTCGCGCAGCACTTCGCTCAGATACGCCGGCTCATTGCGGCCGTTTTTCGGCTTCGGCCGCAACGTGCGCGGCAGCAGATATGGCGCATCGCTTTCCAGCATCAGCCGCCCCGGCTTGATCTCCTTGACCAGAGGATGCAGATGCGTGCCCCGGCGTTCGTCGCAGATCCAGCCGGTAATGCCGATGTGCAGATCCAGATCGAGGTAGCTGAACAAGGCCTTTTGCTCGCCAGTGAAGCAGTGCACCACCGCCGCCGGCAGTTGATCGCGGAAGTCCTTGAGAATCTCCAGCAGGCGCTGGCTGGCATCGCGCTCATGCAGGAATACCGGCAATTGCAGTTCGACGGCCAGCGCCAGATGTTCTTCGAGAACCTTTTCCTGTTGCGCGCGCGGGGAGAAGTCGCGGTTGAAATCCAGCCCGCATTCGCCCACCGCGACGACGCTGGATTCGTTCAACAGACTGCGCAGGCGACGGGCGCTGTCAGCGTTCCAGTCGCTGGCCGAATGGGGGTGAATACCGGCGGTGGCGAACAGCCGTTGGCCGCTTTCATCCAGTTGCCGGCACAGTTCCAGCGCCTGCTCGCTACCCTCGACGCTGGTGCCGGTCAGTACCAGTTGGCAGACGCCGGCGGCATAGGCACGGTCGAGCACGGCCTGGTGTTTGTCGGCGAAACTGGGGTTGGTCAGGTTGACGCCGATATCGATGAGTTGCATGGTGCTACCTCGGGCCGAAGGCCGGAAAGCATATCAGAGCTGTAGATTTATAAGAAAAGCCAAGAACTACAAAGACTTATGGCTGTCTGTTGAGGCCGCGGGGGACTCCGGGGTGGCGACAATGCCATCACTGTGCCAGTCTCACGCACTTTATCAGCGCGCAAAGCGCTCTGTTTTCGTCGGTGATGTCGTCTCTTTTGCGACGAATCGCCCCGTATTCTTTTCGGAGAGTGGATGCATCGTCCCTCGGTTCTGCTGCTGTTGTGTGCTGCGTTGCTGCTGCCGATGACGGCGGCCGCGCGCCTGCCCGGGCCGCTGCAAGCCGTGCCGGCGAGCAAGGTTCGCGACCTCTCCGAAATCCGCAGCAGCCGCGTGTTGCGGGTGTTGGTCAATCAGAGCCGCAACAGCTCCGGCGAAGTCCAGGGCCAGGCCATCGGTGTCGAGTACCACCGATTGCGCGCGTTCGAGCAATACCTCAATGGCCATGCTCGCGACGGCCAGGAAGTCACCCTCAAGATCATTCCCAAAGCCAAGGATCAATTGCTCGGCGCTTTGCAGCGCGGCGAAGGCGACATGGTCGCGCCCGGTGAATTGCTCGATCTGCCATCGGGCTATGCAGTGGCCAGCAGTGAGCCGATTGCCAGCAACGTGCCGCTGGTGCTGGTCGGCATCAAGGGCCAGCGCCGGTACACCAAGGTCGAGCAACTGTCCGGCAAGACCCTGGCCTTGCCTACCGGCAGTGCGGCGGGGGAGGTGGTCAGCCAGCTCAACCAGAAACTGGCGCTGCACAAACTGGCGCCGATCAACATCGAGTGGGTCGATCCGACGCTGGCGGTCGAAGACGTGCTGGAGATGGTCCAGGGCGGGATTTTCCACCTGACCATTGTCGAGCAACCGATTGCCGAGCGTTGGGGCAAGATCCTGCCGAAGCTGCGTCTCGATCGGCAACTGAGCCTCGGCGAGCCGGGCGAAGAACATTGGTTCGTGCGCCGCGATGCGTCGATGTTGCGCGCGAGCATCGATCGCTTCCTCACCGGTTACAAGAGACCGTCGGACGAAGACGCCGCTTTCTTGCGCATCTATCGGCGCCTTTATCAGGTGCACAATCCGCTGGCCAAGGCCGATCGCCAGCGTCTGGAAAAACTCCGTCCGACCCTGCAGAAGCATGCCGACGCGCAAAACATGGACTGGCTCAATCTGGCGGCGCTGGCGTTCAAGGAATCGCGTCTGCAGTCCAACGCCCGCAGCGGCAGCGGTCCGACCGGGCTGATGCAGATCACTCCGTCCGCCGCGCAACGGGTCGGCGTGAACAATATCCAGAATCTCGATGCGAATGTGCAGGCCGGCGCCAAGTACCTGGCGATGATCCGCCGCAAGTTCTTCAGCAGCCCGAAACTCAACGAGCGTGAGCGCATGGCGTTCACCCTCGCCGCGTACAACATCGGCCCCGAGCGCGTCCAGGGTATGCGTGCGGAAGCCCGCCGCCGTGGCCTCAATCCCAACCAGTGGTTCTTCCAGGTCGAGCGCATTGCCATGGAGCAGGTGGGGATGGGCGCCGTCAGCTATGTTAATAGCGTGAACAAGTATTATCTGGCATTCGACCGGGAGCGAGAGTCGCTCGAGCCCCGGCAGCAGAAAGTGGTCACACGGAAATAATCTAACAATTCGATTGTTATGGCGAAATTTTTGCGCTTTAAACATGAAATAAACTGATTAATATAGCGACCAACCCAAACACACAAACACTTCTGCACAACAAGGAATGCACCATGAGCTCTCTGATCAACAAGGTTCTGTTCACCCGCGCCGGTTACGGCCTGACTGTCCTGCGCATTGCTGTCGGCGTGATCTTCGCCGCCCACGGTTCGCAGAAACTCTTTGGTCTGTTCGGTGGTTACGGCCTGGCCGGCACTGCGCAATGGATGGAAAGCATCGGCCTGACCCCCGGCTATCTGATGGCCTCGCTGGCCGGCGGTACCGAGTTCTTTGCGGGTCTGGCGCTGATCATCGGCCTGCTGGCACGCCCGGCGGCACTTGGTCTGGCGTTCCTCTCGCTGGTTGCGATCTTCTCCGTGCACATCGGCAACGGTCTGTTCATGGCCAACAACGGTTATGAGTTCGCTCTGGCTCTGCTGGCCGGCAGCATCGCGGTACTGATCGAAGGTGCCGGCAAGCTCTCGGCGGATCGCGCCATCGCCGGTTGAAGGCTCTGGCTCAAGGCAAAGGCCCGCATTGCGCGGGCCTTTTTTGTTGCTGGCGATTCTTGACACTGATCGGTCACGTTCTCTAGGATGTTGCCCATGCGCCGATTTAAACAGCTACTTGCGGGGCGCCAGGTGACTTCTACAGTTACCGTCAGAAGCCGGAACAGGGCTTCGAAATACCGCTAAAGCGCTGGTTCGGTGTTGCCTCTCACCTGCCATGCAGACTTTTGAGGCAGAGACACGACACGATGAACGCACTACGCCCTCCAGCACGTCCCGCGCCGATCACGGCACATGTCACCCAGCGCAACCCGAAAATCCTTCTTGGCGGCAAACACCAGCCGACGCTGTTGCGTTATCTCGATGGCTGGCCACGTCGCAGCGGCGGTCCTGCCGCGTTCCTGATCCAGTTTGTCGATGACGGCGAGTCGCTGGCGCGTTTCGCCACCGACAGCTTTGATCTGGCGGTGATTCAGGCGCCGAGCGCAGAAGATGCGCCGGACATGATCAAGCAACTGGCCCGCGTAGCGCGGCAGGGCCTGATCACTCGGCGCTGATCAGTCTTACGGGTATTCAATCGCAACGATGTAAACGAACTGCTCGCCGGTCGGCGTTTGCACCCGCACTTCCGCGTCGAGTGCCTTGCCGATCAGCGCGCGGGCCAGCGGCGAGTCGATGCTGATCAAACCCTGTTTGAGGTCCAGTTCATCGGGGCCGACAATGCGGTAGCGCGACTGCTTGCCGTCTTCGTCTTCGATGGTCACCCAGGCGCCGAAATACACCTTGTTTGGATCGCTGGGTTTTTCGCTGACTACCTTGAGCGCTTCCAGGCGTTTAGTGAGAAAACGCACGCGACTGTCGATTTCGCGCAGCATCTTCTTGCCGTAGGTGTATTCGGCGTTTTCCGAACGATCACCCTGCGCCGCCGCTTCACTCACCGCCTGGGTGACCTGCGGGCGACGCACATGCCACAACTCATGGAATTCGGCGCGCATCCGCGCTTCACCCTCGGGGGTGATCAGCGCGGTGCCAGCGGTGCGGGGAGGGCGATAACGGCTCATGGCGACTTCTTGTGATTAAGACCGCTTGAGTCTATCAACCCTCGCGCAACACTGTCAGCGGGCTCGCATTCAGAGCGCGACGCGTGCCGAACACACCGGCGCCACCAATCAGCGCGGCGCCAATCAGCGGCAGCACCAGCAGCCATGGATGCGGATGCCATGGCAGATCGAAGGCGAAGCGGTACAGCACCAGACTGACCACCTCCGAACCGATCGCCGCGAGCAGACCGCTGACCGCACCCAACAGACCGAATTCGATACGCCGCGCCTTGATCAGCAACTGCCGCTCGGCGCCCAGCGCGCGCAACAGCGCACCCTGGCGGATGCGTTCATCCAGCGTCGCTTGCAGGCCGGAGAACAGCACCGCCATCCCCGCAGCCAGAACAAACAACAACACATATTCCACCGCCAGAGTGACCTGAGCGAGGATGCTGCGCAGCTGTTCGAGCAACGCTTCGACCTGCAGGATGGTCACCGCCGGGAAGGTCCGCGACAACTCGACGATCTGCTGATCATGCCCCGGAGCCAGATAGAAACTGGTCAGGTAGGTCGCCGGCAGATCCTTCAGGGTGCCAGGCTGGAAGATCATGAAGAAGTTCGGCTGGAAGTTGTCCCAGTTGATCTCGCGCAGGCTGGTGACCTTCGCTTCGCGATTGACCCCGCCGACACTGAACATCATGTGATCGCCGAGTTTGAGTTTCAGGCTTTCGGCAACCTTGCCTTCCACCGAAACCCCCGGCACATCATCGGACGGCTGGCCGCTCCACCACGAGCCGGCGGTGAGCTTGTTGCCGGCCGGCAGATCCGCCGCCCAGGTCAGGCTCAGGTCACGCTGAATGGCGCGGTCACCGGCCGAGTCCTTGCTGACGATCTGTTGTACCGCTTCGCCATTGACGCTGATCAACCGACCCGGCACCACCGGATACAACGGCGCCGCTTGCGCGGACACCTTGATCAGGTGATCGGCGAAAGCCTGTTTGTCCGCCGGGAGAATATTCAGCGCGAAATAGTTCGGCGCGTTTTTCGGTAGCTGGTTCTGCCAGGTGTCGAGCAGTTCGCCGCGCAGCAGTGCGATCAGCGCCATCGACAGCAGGATCAGACCGAACGCCAGCGACTGCCCGGCCGCCGCCAATGGATGCCGCAACAACTGGCCAAGGCCCAGACGCCATGGCAACGAGGCGCGGGCCAGCATGCGGCGCAGGCTTTGCAGCAGCAACAACAGCAGGCCGCCCAGCACCAGCGCGGCGACTACGCCACCGCCAAGCAGGGCGAAGGTCAGCAGCAGGTCGAGGCTCAGACGCCACATGATCAGGCCCAGCGCACCCAGCGCCGCGCCGTAGACCATCCATGTGCTCGAGGGGATCGGCAGCATGTCGCGGCGCAACACCCGCAGCGGCGGCACGCGACCCAGTGCAGCCAAAGGCGGCAAGGCAAAACCGGCCAGCGCCACCAGCCCGGTGCCAATCCCGGCCATCGCCGGAAACAGGCCACCCGGTGGCACGTCACTTGGCAGCAAATCATGCAGCAACGCGAACAGCCCCAACTGCGCCAGCCAACCGAGCAGGGCGCCACTGATGGCGGCAATCAGGCCGAGCACCGTCAGTTGCAGGCTGAACAGCACCATGGTTTCCCGGCGCGACAAGCCGAGGCAGCGCAGCAAGGCACTGGCGTCGAAACGGCGACTGGCGAAACGGTTGGCTGATAGCGCCACGGCCACGCCAGCCAACAACACCGCGACCAGACTGGCCATGTTCAGATAGCGCTCGGCCTTGCCCAGCGCACCGCCAATCTGCCGGTTACCGTCACGGGCATCCTGGATTCGCTGGTTTGCAGCGAGGCCCGGTTTGATCAGCTCGCGATAAGTTTCCAGCGCCTGCGGTTCGCCGCGCCACAGTTCGCGATAACTCACCCGGCTGCCCGGTTGCACCACGCCGGTGGCGGCGAGGTCGTCAAGATTGATCAGTACCCGTGGCGTCAGGCTGTAGAAGTTGCCGGCGCGATCCGGCTCGTAGGTCAGCACGCGGGTCAGCTTGAGCGTCTTCATGCCGACGTCGATGCTGTCGCCGATCTTCAGATCCAGCGCAGTCAACAGACGCGCCTCGACCCAGGCTTCACCGGGTTGCGGTTCGCCGCCGACTTCTTCCTCGGCAAATGGTGCGGGCGCGCTTTTCAGCTCGCCACGCAATGGATAGGCACGGTCGACAGCTTTGATGCTCGACAGCTGAATGCCGTTGTCGGTGGCAATGACGCTGGAGAACTCCACCACTTGCGCATGATTCAGGCGCAGTTCGGTGCCGCTGCGGATTTGCTCCTCGCGGGCCGGCGAGCTGCCTTCAAGGACCAGATCGGCACCGAGAAACTCGGTAGCCCGCAGCATCATCGCGCCATTGAGGCGGGCGCCGAAATAGCCGATCGCGGTGCTTGCCGCGACGGCCACCACCAGCGCAAAGAACAACACGCGCAGCTCACCGGCGCGGCCATCGCGCATGAGCTGGCGCAGGGCAAGGCTGAACAGACGCAACAGCGGCAGACGTGCCATCAAGGCTCCAGAGGGGCGACCAGCAGCCCGGCTTCAAGACGGATCAGGCGCCGGCAGCGATGGGCCAGGCGTTCGTCGTGGGTCACCAGCACCAGGGTGGTGCCGCGTTCCTTGTTCAATTCGAACAGCAAGTCGCTGATGCGCTCGCCGGTGTGGCTGTCGAGGTTGCCGGTCGGCTCGTCGGCGAACAGCACGTCCGGTTCGGCGGCGAAGGCGCGCGCGATTGCTACACGTTGCTGTTCACCACCGGAGAGCTGGCGCGGCGAGTGGGTCAGGCGCTGGCCGAGGCCGACGCGCTGAAGCAATTGCGTAGCGCGCTCGCGGGCATCTTTGCGGCCATCGAGTTCAAGCGGCAACATGACGTTCTCCAGCGCATTGAGGCTGTCGAGCAACTGGAACGACTGGAAGACAAACCCGACGTGCTCGGCGCGGATTCGCGCGCGCTGGTCTTCGTCGAGATTGCTCAGGCCCTGGCCGGCGAGAGTGACTTCGCCGCTGCTCGGCAGGTCGAGTCCGGCGAGCAGGCCGAGGAGGGTGGATTTGCCGGAACCGGACGCGCCGACGATGGCCAGGCTGTCGCCCTTGTTCAGTTCCAGGCTGAGTTCGTGCAGGATAGTCAGTTCACCTTCCGCGCTAGGGACCACTTTGCTGAGGTTCTTCGCGGTGAGAATGCTTGCGCCCATGGAGAATCCGATGCGTGTATGGTTTTTGAGTGCTGGCCTGGCCTTGATGTGCATGGCCCAGAACGCAGCGGCGGGTACTGTCCTGATCGTTGGCGATAGTATCAGCGCCGGTTTCGGCCTGGATACCCGTCTGGGGTGGGTCTCGCTGCTCGAGCAGCGCCTCAAACAAGAGGGTTTCGACGATAAAGTGGTCAACGCCTCGATCAGTGGCGACACCAGTGCCGGAGGCCAGGCGCGGCTGCCGGCGCTGCTTGCAGAGCATAAGCCGGAGTTGGTGATCCTCGAGCTGGGTGGCAATGACGGCCTGCGCGGGATGCCGCCAACGCAATTGCAACAAAATCTTGCTTCGATGATCGACAGCTCGCGGCAGAGCGGCGCGAAAGTGCTGCTGCTCGGCATGCAGTTGCCACCCAATTATGGCAAGCGCTACACCGATTCGTTCGCTGAGGTTTACGGCAAGCTCGCCGTAGAGAAAAACATCCCGTTGGTGCCGTTTTTTCTCGAAGGTGTCGGTGGTCATCCGGACCTGATGCAAGCCGACGGTCTGCACCCGGCTGCCGGGGCTCAGGGCAAGTTGCTGGAAAATGTCTGGCCGACGCTAAAACCGCTGTTATGAGGCTTTTCTACAGGCAGGCTTTCGGCTAATGTGGCGCCCCCTAATTTGGAGCCCCCGATGCCGCGTCCTGCCTGGTCCCTGTTTGCCTACCAACTGATCGAGCCTGACGAGCAGCTGGATCTGTTCGCCTGCCAGGAAGTGCGGGTGCATCTGGTGACGCGGCAGCTGGAACTCGGCGGCTCGGCCGATCGCACGCTGTGCGGCACTCTGCTGCCGGCGCAACCGCGCTGGTCGAATGTTGATCGGCGGGTGTTCCAGGATCAGCGCCTGTGCTCGCTGTGCCGGGCGATTCTCGAATCGCAAAAGCGCGGCACCTCGCCGATCTGGCCTGAGCTGCGATTCGAACTTTAAGATCAAAAGATCGCAGCCTCGTTGCACTCGTCAGCTCCTACAGGGAATGCGTTGCAAATGTAGGAGCTGACGAGTGCAACCAGGCTGCGATCTTTCAGGGCGCGACACGGTCTATCGGCGTGTCTCCCGAATCCCCAAGCCGCGGTGTACAATCGCGGCCTTATACCCTTGATGATCATGCGAAGGATTTTCCGGATGTTGCCGCGCTTTCCTGCCGTCACCCGCTGCCTGTCACTTGCCGCCCTGTGTGTGGCCGGTCCCGTTGCTGCATTGGAGCTTCCCCTGCCACCACCCGGCGAGGACATCGTCGGCCAGGTGCAGGTGATCAAAGCCAAGTACGAAGACACCTTCGCCGACCTGGGTACCACCTACGATCTGGGCTATTCGGAAATGGTTGCGGCCAACCCGGGCATCGATGCCTGGCTGCCGGGCGCCGGTACCGAGATCGTCCTGCCGACGCGCTTCATCCTGCCGCCGGGCCCGCGTGAAGGCATCGTCATCAACCTCGCCGAATACCGTCTCTATTACTACCCGAAAGGCCGTGACGTGGTGTACACCTTCCCGCTGGGTATCGGCCGTGAAGGCTGGGGCTCGCCGATCGCGCACACCTCGATCATCGCCAAGACACCGAACCCGACGTGGACGCCTCCGGCTTCGATCAAGGCCGAACACGCTGCTGACGGTGATCCGCTGCCGAATGTGGTGCCGGCCGGTCCTGATAACCCGCTGGGGCCGTTCAAGTTCACCCTCGGCACGCCGGGCTACCTGATCCACGGTTCGAACAAGAAGTTCGGCATCGGCATGCGCACCAGCCACGGCTGCTTCCGCATGTTCAACAACAACGTGCTGGAAATGGCCGGCATGGTCCCGGTGGGCACCTCGGTGCGCATCATCAACGACCCGTACAAGTTCGGTCGCAGTGGCGGCAAGGTCTATCTGGAAGCGCACACGCCGCTCGATGACAAGGGCAATCCGTCGGTGGTAGACAAGCACACGGCGGTGATCAACGCGATGCTCAAGCGTGAAGACATCACCAGCAACCTGCGCATGAACTGGGATGTGGTGCGTGATGTGGTTGCGGCCGAAGACGGCCTGCCGGTAGAGATCGCCGTGCCGAATACCTCGGCGCCGATGGTGAGCAGTGCACCGATCGACCTGCAGCAATAAGAGCTGATCGAAACCCGCCGATGCGTGCAGCGTCGGCGGGTTTTTTATTGCCCGGAGAAAAGCACCGGGCACAAAAAAGCCGACCCGGAAAACCGGATCGGCTCGATAACAATCCCGAGGGATTATTACTTGCGGCTAGCTTTTTCCAGCATGCGCAGAGCACGCTCGTTAGCTTCGTCAGCAGTCTGTTGTGCTTTTTGAGCAGCAGCCAGAGCTTCATCAGCTTTACGGTAAGCTTCGTCTGCACGAGCCTGGGAGCGAGCAGCTGCGTCTTCAGTAGCGGTCAGACGTGCTTCGGTTTCTTTCGATGCGCTGCTGCAACCGGTAGCCAGAACTGCGGCCAGAGCCAGCGCAGAGAATTTCAGAACGTTGTTCATCGTGTTCCCCTTCAAGGACTTTCAAATTAAGTGGCTGTCTCCTCACGATTGAGGAAATAGCCGGCGTACATACTACCCATTACTTGTAGTAAGTAAACTGACGTAGCGCAAGAAGCAAAAAAAATTGTAGGCGTTGATTCTTTTTCGAGCAACTTTTAACTGCGCTGTATAAAAAATATCCAGCTGCAAGCCCCGGCGTGAGCGACTCAAACGGAAAAAGTTCCCGCCCTCGTGCGCTGTTTTTGCGACTTCGGCTAAAGTCTTTCTAAATGAATTCGTCCACACTTTTGTTCAGGTTCTGCGAAGCGCTTCGCGTATCTTTGTTGATGTACAGGTGACTTTAAAAAAGGTCGCACGTCTTAAGTCTCAACATTCCGGCAATGTTCAGGCAAACGGCACGCAAAGATTGTCTTGCGGCCGAACCTGCGACCATCGATGCCAATGCACGCAAACCATCCGATGACGAGCGTACCTTGAGCATTTTCGCCAATGGTGCCTACTATTCAGCAGGTGTCAGATTGCGCGAGATCGGTGTGGCTCTTCTCAGTGTCCATCAGGCACGGGGTGGCGTAGATGTTCCTTCGCCGGAAAAACATCGGTAAGGTAGGGGTCACAATTCAAGACCCGCGAGGAGTAGTGATGAGCGAGGCGTTGTCCATCCACCATGACCAGGCTGGTCATCAATTCGAGACCACTGTGGACGGTCATCGTGCTTACCTGACCTACATGGATCTGGGCAAGCAGACCCTGGATATCTACCGCACCTTCGTGCCCAATGCCCTGCGCGGCCGTGGCATTGCCGCAGCGCTGACTGAACGCGCGCTGCAATACGCCGAAGAAATGGGCTACACGGTGATCCCGTCATGCTCGTACGTCGAGCGCTATATGGAACGCCATCAGCGTCGCGCCGCGAAGATCTGAATCGCACACACATAAACGCCGGACAATGTCCGGCGTTTTTTTATATCCGTAAAACCGTGCTTACGTGCGCTGACGCTTCGGCAATACGTCCTTGAGCTTGGCGTGCATGCTGCGCAAGGTGTTTTCGGTGGCGGACCAATCGATGCAGGCATCGGTGATCGACACGCCGTATTGCAGGTCGGCGAGGTCTTTCGGGATTGCCTGGCAGCCCCAGTTCAAATGGCTCTCAACCATCAGGCCGATGATCGACTGGTTACCCTCGAGGATCTGGTTGGCGACGTTTTCCATCACCAGCGGTTGCAGGGCCGGGTCCTTGTTGGAGTTGGCGTGGCTGCAATCGACCATGATGTTCGGCTTGATCTTCGCCTTGTTCAGCGCCTGCTCGCACAGCGCCACGCTGACCGAATCATAGTTCGGCTTGCCATTACCGCCGCGCAGCACCACGTGACCATAGGCGTTGCCCTTGGTGGTGACGATCGACACGCCACCTTCCTGGTTGATGCCGAGGAAACGGTGCGGGCTGGATACCGACTGCAAGGCGTTGATCGCCACGGTCAGGCCGCCGTCGGTGCCGTTCTTGAAGCCGACGGCCGAGGACAGGCCGGAAGCCATTTCGCGGTGAGTCTGCGATTCGGTGGTACGCGCGCCGATGGCCGACCAGCTGATCAGATCCTGCAGATACTGCGGGGAGATCGGGTCGAGGGCTTCGGTCGCGGTCGGCAGGCCTTTCTCGGCCAGGTCGAGCAGCAACTGACGACCGATGTGCAGACCGTCCTGGATCTTGAACGAGTCGTCCAGATACGGATCGTTGATCAGACCTTTCCAGCCGACAGTGGTACGCGGCTTCTCGAAATACACACGCATGACCAGATACAGGGTGTCGGAGACTTCCTCGGCGAGTACCTTGAGGCGATCGGCGTATTCGTGGGCAGCCTTGATGTCGTGAATCGAGCACGGGCCGATCACGACGAACAGACGGTGGTCGGTGCCATCGAGAATGTTGCGAATGACTTCGCGGCCCTTGGTGACGGTGCGCAGGGCGGCGTCGCTCAGGGGGATATCACGCTTGAGCTGATCGGGAGTGATCAGGGTCTCGTTAGAGGCGACGTTTAGGTCGTTGATCGGTAAATCAGCCATCGTTTACTCGTCAGGTCACGGGTGCCGGCCGCCAGCGATCCCCGCGCGGCGGAGCACAGCAGATTTAGCGCGTCGGGGGAGCCGAACCTTAGCGCGTCGGAGGCGGCTCGACAATGGGCAAACCGTGCTTTAGTCCAGCGCTGGCTGCGCGAAAGCCTTGCGCAAGTTGTCGTGGGAGAACTCTTCGGCGTGCTCCTCGACCCATTGCAGGGCCAGCGCCTGACTATCCTGCAGGTCGTCGTGGCTGTCCTGCATGCGCGAATAGCGTTCGATCTGACACACCTGCTCACCCATTCGCGCGCTGAACAGGGTCTGTTCGTCAGTGAAGGCGATGCCCACCAGATAGCCTTTTTTACGGCGCAGACACCAGGCCACGTAGCCCGGGCAACAGAAGTCGGCATTCAGCGTCGGCATGCGTACTTGCAGTGCAGTGCCGTGGCGCCAGGCGCGGTGGTAATTGCAAGCGATGCCGCCGAGGCTGATAGTGTGCAGCTGTTGTCTGGAAATGCATTCAGGCTTGAGTAACGTCAATTCAACCGGCACTTCGTCCGGATGAGGAATGAAACGTCCCATGAGCACAGACTCCCTGTGTCGGCCATCTGACATTGTTTCCCCCAGTATAGTGGTCGAATCCGAGCTGACCGACTTCGACGCCGACCAGCGGCTGCTGGCGATGCGCGGGGTTTCTCTGGTGATCTTCACCAGCGTCGGCTGCGCCAGTTGTCGTTATGCCCGCGAGGTGTTGCCGGGATTGCCGCTGGCTATCGATCGGCTGTGCTGGATTGACGCCGGCGACAATGGCGGGCTGGTCGAGCGTTATCAGGTGTTTCATTTGCCGGCGCTGTTTGTGGTGCGCGACGGCGAGTTCTTTGGCGCAGTGCACACACGTCTGACGGTTGATCAACTCAACCAGGCGGTGGCGCAATCGCTGAGTCGAATTGCAGAGGAGTTGCCATGAGCGAGACAGTCAGCAAACCGGTGGTGGGGATTATCGGCACCGGTGCAATCGGCGGATTCTACGGGGTGATGCTGGCGCGTGCCGGTTTCGACGTGCACTTTTTGTTGCGCAGCGAATTCTCGGCGGTGGCTGAGCGCGGTTTGCAGATCAACAGTGCGGTGCACGGGCCGTTGACGCTGAATCCGGCCAATGCCTATTCCGCTGCCGAAGACATGCCGCCCTGTGACTGGCTGCTGGTCGGCACCAAGACCACCAGCAACGCCGGGCTGGCCCCGGCGATCATTCAGGCCGCCAAGCCTGACGCCAAGGTGCTGTTGCTGCAGAACGGTCTGGATGTCGAAGACAGCCTGCGGCCACTGTTGCCGGATTCGCTGCATCTGCTCGGTGGTCTGTGCCTGATCTGCGTGCACCGCGAGGGGCCGGGGCAGATTACCCATCAGGCCCTTGGCGCGGTGAATGTCGGTTATCACAGCGGCTCGGCCATTGATGAAGTAGCGCGCATGGCGATCGTCGAGGAGGGCGCCGGACTGTTCCGTGCCGCCGGCATCGACTCGCAGGCGATGGCCAACCTGCATCAGGCGCGCTGGCAGAAACTGGTGTGGAATATTCCCTATAACGGACTTTCAGTATTGCTCGGCGCGGGAACGGAAGCGCTGATGGCCGATGCCGACAGCCGCCTGTCGATTCAGGCGTTGATGGCCGAAGTGGTGCTGGGCGCCAAGGCCTGTGGATACGAGATCCCGCCCGGCTATGCCGAGTACCTGTTCACCATGACGGAAAAAATGCCCGATTACTGGCCGAGCATGTACCACGACTTTGCACACAAACGCCCGCTGGAGCTGGAGGCGATTTACGCCCGGCCACTGGCGGCGGCGAAAGCGGCGGGCTGCGAGTTGCCGCGCATCGAGGCGCTGTATCGCCATTTGGGTTTTATCGACCGACGCAATACCTGAGTCGGTTGTTCTGGGGGAAGGCATGGCCAATAACATCGATGACAAACTGGTGCTGGCGATTTCCTCGCGCGCCTTGTTCGACCTGAGCGAAAGCCACAAGGTCTACCTGTCGAGCGGCGTCGAAGCCTATCGGCAATATCAGATCGAGCACGAGGACGAAATCCTCGCGCCGGGCGATGCGTTCCCGCTGGTGGAAAAACTCCTGAGCCTGAACAGCCGCCTCGGCCGCGCGCGGGTCGAGGTGATTCTGGTTTCCCGTAACAGCGCCGACACCGGGCTGCGCGTGTTCAATTCGATTCATCATTACGGTCTTGCTATTTCTCGTGCGGCGTTCGTCGGTGGGCGCAGTCCGTACCCTTATCTGAAAGCGTTTGGCTGCGACCTGTTTCTCTCGACCCACGCCGAAGACGTGCGTGCGGCGCTGGACGCCGGGTTCGCTGCGGCAACGATTCTGTCCGGTGGCGCGAGCCGTGCGGCCAGTGATGAATTACGTATCGCCTTTGACGGTGATGCGGTGATCTTTTCCGACGAGTCCGAGCGCGTCTATCAGTCCGGCGGCCTGGAAGCGTTTCAGGCCAAGGAACGCGAATCGGCACGCGAGCCATTGCGTGGTGGGCCGTTCAAGGGCTTTCTGGCAGCGCTCAATCTGTTGCAGCGCGAGTTTCCCGATGACGATTGCCCGATCCGCACGGCGCTGGTGACTGCGCGTTCGGCGCCGGCCCATGAGCGAGTGATTCGCACACTGCGGGAATGGGATATCCGCCTCGATGAATCGCTGTTTCTCGGTGGCCTGACCAAATCGGCGTTCCTCGAAGCCTTCGCCGCTGACGTGTTCTTCGATGACCAGACCGGTCATTGCGAGCTGGCTCGCGAAGTGGTTGCCACCGGCCACGTGCCCCATGGCATCAGCAACGAACAGCCGATCTAGAGCCTTTTCATTCAGGACGTTGCGTCGCACGTCGTACTCGCCAAGGCACTGCTAAGCTGAATCAATCTCCGCCATCGTTGGCTCGCGAGGAGGTCCCATGATTCGCTCAATGCTGTATGCCACCGACCTCGGTCTGTACGCACCGTTCGTGATGCAGCATGCCCTGGCCTTGGCGCGCACCTTCAATGCCGATCTTTATGTAGTACACGCGGTGGAACCCATGGGCCTGTTTGCCGAGTCAGTGCTGCAAAGCTATCTCGACGAACAGGCATTGAACGAATTCCATAGTCAGGGTCTGAAAACAGTCATTGCCAATATCGAACAACGGGTGCTCGACAGCTTTCGTGAAGAACTGGGGGACGACGGCGAACAGGATCTGCAGCGCATACGCGCGGTGCGCGTGCTGCAGGGTGATCCGTCGCAGGTGATTCTCGACCAGGTGCACAAGCTCTCGGTCGATCTGCTGATCGTCGGCAGTCACAGCCATGGCGTCGGCGCGGAAACGCCGTTGGGGCGCACGGCGGCGCGGGTTCTGCAGTTGGCCAAGGTGCCGGTCTATCTGGTGCCGCTGATGGAGCGCCGGCGGCGGGACGATCGTTGAAGCAGGAATAATGGCGTTTTGATAAAAAAGTTCTAGATTTATTCTTCGAACCATTAATATAGTTATATACCGTCGCTGATGCCCGTGGCGTCTACCTGCTTTGAGGGATTGATATGAAGCTTCAACAACTGCGCTACATCTGGGAAGTGGCGCACCACGACCTCAACGTTTCCGCTACCGCTCAAAGCCTGTACACCTCGCAACCGGGCATCAGTAAGCAGATCCGCCTGCTGGAAGACGAGCTGGGCGTCGAAGTCTTCGCCCGCAGCGGCAAGCACCTGACCCGCGTCACCCCGGCCGGCGAGCGCATCATCACCACCGCCGGCGAGATTCTGCGCAAAGTCGAAAGCATCAAGCAGATTGCCCAGGAATTCTCCAACGAGAAAAAGGGCACCCTGTCGATCGCCACCACCCACACCCAGGCGCGTTATGCGCTGCCGCCGGTGATCAGCAATTTCATCAAGCAATACCCGGACGTGGCCCTGCACATGCATCAGGGCTCGCCGATGCAGATCGCCGAAATGGCCGCTGACGGCACCGTCGATTTCGCTATTGCCACTGAAGCGCTGGAGCTATTCGGTGATCTGGTGATGATGCCGTGCTATCGCTGGAACCGCTGCGTGGTCGTACCCCACGGCCACCCGCTGACCAAGCTGCCGAAGCTGACCCTCGAAGCGCTGGCCGAATATCCGATTGTTACTTACGTGTTCGGTTTCACCGGCCGTTCCAAGCTCGACGAAGCCTTCAGCCATCGTGGCCTGACGCCGAAAGTGGTGTTCACCGCTGCTGACGCCGACGTGATCAAAACCTACGTGCGTCTGGGTCTGGGCGTGGGCATCGTGGCTAAAATGGCCGTCGATACCAAACTCGATAACGACCTGGTGGTGCTGGATGCCAGCGAGCTGTTCGAGTCGAGCATCACCAAGATCGGTTTCCGTCGTGGCACCTTCCTGCGTGGCTTCATGTGCGACTTCATCGAGAAATTCGCTCCGCACCTGACCCGCGAAGTCATGGCCAAGGCCATTCAGTGCCACAACAAGCAAGAGCTGGAAGAACTGTTCGACGGCGTCGAACTGCCCGTTCACTAAGCACCCGCTTCAGAGCACCTCGGTGACAGCAAATTGTTGCCGGGTGCCCGCCACCAGAATCTCCACCTCATCGCCCGCGAACTTGCCCAGCAGACTTTTGCCCAGCGGCGAGCGTGGGGTGATGACGGTGATCGGCTGACCCACCACGTCGACTTTCAGCCCCGCCGCATCCGGCGCCAGAAACAGCCATTGCTCGCGACCCTTTTCGTCCTCCAGACCGAGCAGGGCGCCGACTTCGATGCCGCGATTTTCGTCGTAGGCACGCAATGTCAGGTTCTGGCACAGCGCCAGTGACTGACGAATCTCCTCAACCCGCTTCGCCTGACCCGCCGCCAGATATGACGCTTCCAGCCCCAGCGTGTCGTACTTGTTTTCGGCGATGTTTTCTTCGTGGGTCGCGGTTTCGTAAGCGGTTTGCGCAGCGCGTTCGGCGATGTCGAGGTCGATGCGCAGCTTGTCGAGAATCAATTGGTGGACGCTGTGTTTATTCATGATCAATCGCAGAATTGCAAAACGTTGGCGCGGCTCTTTTCCGTCGGCGCGGTCTGGTCCTGCTGCAGCCAGAACTGGCATTTCGGGTTCGACGCATTGCGCGAATTGGCGCGCGCCTGATCCAGTCGGGCCTGCTGTTCATTCTTGCGCAGGTTTTCTTCGTACTGTTGGAACAGCGGCGTTGGCGGCGGTGCGACGTCCGGCTGTGGCTCGACTGCAACTGGCGGATTGGCCAATTGCTGCACCGCTTGAGCCACCGGGACCAATTGCTCGGCAAAGATGAAGCGCGAAAACAGCCAGCAGGTCAGCGCAATGGCGAGGAAGCCCAGCCACAGGCCCAGCGCAATGCTGCCGGTCAGATGCAGCGCGCTAAGCTGAACAGGCAAGGGACGACGCGGATTCGGACGGTAGGGCATGGCGGCCTCCTGGCGGATGGTTGCGGGCAAGTGGCGATTGTCGCACGAAGATTAATCGCCGTCGGCTCTTCTGCACGAGCGCATTTATGCGGACAATCGAGGTCTTTTGCCAACGGGAGAACGGCATGCCTGAAGCGAAACCCCGCTGGGACATTTTCTGCACCGTGGTCGATAACTTCGGTGACATCGGCGTGACCTGGCGCCTGGCCCGGCAACTGGTGGCCGAACATGCCTTGCCGGTGCGCCTGTGGGTGGATGATCTGCGCGCGTTCGAGCGCCTCTGTCCTGAGATCGATGTCGATGTTGTGCAGCAATGGCAGCAGGGCGTCGAGGTGCGTCAGTGGCCGAGCGAATGGCTGCACGCCGAGGCAGCCGACGTAGTCATCGCCGCCTTCGCCTGTCAGTTGCCCACTGATTACATGGACAGCATGGCTGCGCGGGAAACGCCGCCGCTGTGGCTCAACCTCGATTATCTCAGCGCCGAAGACTGGGTCACCGGCTGCCATGGCTTGCCGTCGGTGAAATACAAAACGGTGCAGAAGTTCTTCTTCTTTCCAGGCTTCAAACCGGGCACCGGTGGCCTGCTGCGCGAATGCGGACTGCTCGAACAGCGTCGGCAGTTTCAGCAGGATCGGCCGGCTCAGCAACATTTCCTGCAAGACCTGGGTATTGATCCCGCGCCCGATGCGCAACTGATCTCGCTGTTTGCTTATGAAAATGCCGGGTTGGCCAGTTGGCTGGATGTGCTGGCGGCCGACGCACAGGCGACTCACCTGCTGGTGCCGGAAGGGCGGATTCTCGGCGATGTGGCGCGCTGGCTGGGCGTGGAAACCCTGACGGTCGGCGCGATTCATGTGCGCGAGTCCCTGACCGTGCAAGTGCTGCCGTTCGTCCGTCAGGATCAATACGACCATCTGCTGTGGTGCTGCGATTTCAACGCGGTGCGCGGTGAAGACTCATTCGTGCGCGCGCAATGGGCGGGGCGGCCGATGCTCTGGCACATCTATCAGCAGGACGATGACATCCATCTGGACAAGCTCGACGCTTTCCTCGCGCTCTACACTCACGGCCTTTCCCCCGCTGCGGCGCAGGCGATGAACGGTCTGTGGCGAGCGTGGAGCGCCGGGCAACCGATCGGCGAGCACTGGCTGGCGGTGCGAAATCATTGGCCGGAACTTCAGAAAAACGCCGAGGCATGGTGTCTGGAACAGGCCTTGCAGGCGGATCTTGCCACGGCGCTGGTACAGTTTTATGTAAATTGGATATGATACGCGGCCTAGATTTTTGTAAATCCCATCCAAATTCGGATATTCGCAATGAAAACTGGTAAAGAACTCAAACCCGGTACCGTGATCCGTATCGACAACGATCCTTGGCTGGTTCAGAAAGCTGAATTCACCAAGTCGGGCCGTAACAGCGCGATCATGAAGACCAAGCTGAAGAACCTGCTGACCGGTTACAAGACCGAAACCGTTTACGGTGCGGACGACAAACTGGACGACGTGATCCTGGATCGTAAAGAAGCCACCCTGTCGTTCATCAGCGGTGACACTTACACGTTCATGGACACCACTGACTACACCATGTACGAGCTGAACGCCGAAGACATCGAAAGCGTTCTGCCTTTCGTTGAAGAAGGCATGACCGACGTTTGCGAAGCCGTGTTCTTCGAAGAGCGTCTGGTTTCCGTAGAACTGCCGACCACCATCGTGCGTCAGGTTGACTACACCGAAGGCTCCGCTCGCGGTGACACTTCCGGCAAGGTGATGAAGCCTGCCAAACTGAAGAACGGTACCGAGCTGTCGGTTGCCGACTTCATCGAAATCGGCGACATGATCGAGATCGATACCCGCGAAGGCGGTTCCTACAAAGGCCGTGCGAAATAAGCACTGCTTTTTGCGGAAAGAAAAAACCCGACCATTGAGTCGGGTTTTTTTGTGCCTGCGCTTTGAGTTTCACACCTGTCCCATGTGGGAGCGAGCCTGCTCGCGAATGCGGTGTGTCATTCAATGAAGCGCTGTCTGACGGGACGCTTTCGCGAGCAGGCTCGCTCCCACAATGGGACTGTGGTTATTTCAAGTGTTGCTTCAGTTCTTCAGACGCCTGCAACATCGCCGACCGCACCGCCGGTACCTGGCTGACCACGTTGAGCAAACCGTAATCGTGAATCATGCCGTTGTAGCGCACCGACGTAACCGGTACTCCGGCTTCATCGAGTTTGCGTGCGTAAGCTTCACCTTCATCACGCAGCACGTCGGCGCTGGCAGTCTGCACCAGTGCAGGTGGCAGACCTTTGAGTTGCGCGGTGGTGGCGCGCAGCGGTGAAGCGTAGATCTCGTTACGCTGTTTGGCGTCGGTGGTGTAGTTGTCCCAGAACCACTTCATCATGTTGCGGGTGAGGAAGTGCCCTTCGGCGTACTGGTTGTACGAACCGGTGTCGAAGTTGGCATCGGTCACCGGCCACAGCAGTACCTGGAATTTGATCGCCGGGGTGCCCTTGTCCTTGGCCATCAGTGCAACCACTGCGGCCATGTTGCCGCCGACGCTGTTGCCGGCCACGGCCAGGCGCTTGCCATCGACGTTGATCTCTTTGCCGTGTTCCGCCACCCATTTGGTCGCAGCGTAGGCCTGGTTGATCGCCACCGGGTAATGCGCTTCCGGCGAAGGGGTGTAATTGACGAACACCGCCGCCGCACCCGAACCGACCACGAGATCGCGCACCAGACGTTCGTGAGTCGGGAAGTCCCCCAGCACCCAGCCGCCGCCGTGGAAGAACATGAACACCGGCAGCTCACCCTTGACCCCGGCCGGCCGGACGATGGTCAGGCTCAGCGGTTGACCATCGACCTGCACCGTTTTCTCGCTGACATCGGCTTTGGGCAGCGTCAACTTGACCCCGGACTGCGCGCCGACCAGCACGGCGCGGGCATCCTTGGGCGACAGCTGCTCGATCGGCTTGCCGCTGCCTGAGTTCAGCGCATCGAGAAATGCCTGGGTGTTGTGTTCGACATCACCGGCGAAAGCGCTGTGTACCGACAGGGCGAGAAGGGTGCCGGTCAAGACTTTGCTGAAAGTGTTCATGTTCAATTTCCTTGTTCGGGCCGGAGACTTGAGTGATTACACGGTTACGTGCAGACGCACATCGACGTTGCCACGGGTGGCGTTGGAGTACGGGCAGACCTGGTGAGCGGCGTCGACCAGCGACTGCGCATCGGCTTGTTCCAGGCCTGGCAGACTGATGTGCAAATCGATGTCCAGACCGAAACCGCCAGGGATCTGGCCGATGCCGACGTGCGCGGTAATCGACGCGTCGTCAGGAATCTTGCGCTTGGTCTGGCTGGCGACGAACTTCAGCGCGCCGATGAAGCAGGCCGAGTAACCGGCAGCGAACAGTTGCTCAGGGTTGGTCGCCGCGCCGCCAGCACCGCCGAGTTCTTTCGGGGTGGCCAGTTTGACGTCCAGTACGTTGTCGCTGGAGATCGCACGACCGTCACGGCCGCCAGTGGAAGTTGCGATTGCGGTGTAGAGAGTTTGCATGGTGTGAGCCTCATTGGTTGTGGTTTTGCGCGCTAAATGTTTGCGCGATAAGTAGGTGTGAAGAGAATGTATAGCGCTAATGTTTAGCGCGCAAGATAAATTTTTAATAAAAATCGCGTTTTGCTCAAGGGCATAGCGTGGAAGGGGCGGGTAAGGCCTGATTTAGAGCGCTTGACGAGGGAATTCAGGCGGGACAAATATTTTTGTTGGCGCTGAAATCACTGTGGGAGCGAGCCTGCTCGCGAAGGCGGTGGAACATTCAACGACTCGCTGTCTGATCGGACGCTTTCGCGAGCAGGCTCGCTCCCACAGGGGGATGTAGCGGGGCTTAATTCAGGCTGTCTTGCAGATGTCCGCGCAGCGCTTGCAGCTCGGCCTGCAATTTCTGCAGACGTTCAAGGGTGAAGCCACTGGCGCCGAGAATGCACTGTGGCACGGTCTGCGCCTTGTCGCGCAAGGCTCGGCCCGCTGCGGTCAGTTCGACAATCACCACCCGCTCATCTTCGCGACTGCGGGTGCGGCTGAGTAGGCCTTCGGCTTCCAGGCGTTTGAGCAATGGCGTCAGCGATCCCGGATCGGTCAGCAGGCGTGCGCTGATTTCTCCGACAGTCAGACCGTCCTTCTCCCACAGCACCATCATCGCCAGATATTGCGGATAGGTCAGGCCCAGCGCCTGCAACAGCGGCTTGTAGACCTTGGTCATCATCAGCGAGGTCGAGTGCAGGGCGAAGCACGCCTGATTGTCGAGCAGAAGGTCGTCGCAGTTGTCGCGTTCGGAAGTCATGTCAAAGCCTTGATCGTTGATCGTTTTTTAATCTAGCGCTCGAATCTTTAAGGCGCCAGATAAATATGTCCGGCCTCAGTGCCGGGCGAATTGCCGTTGCAACGCCAGATCCCACGGCGGCACCGGACTGAAGCGGGTTTTCAGATATTCCAGCAATAACCGACTGCGCGAATGGACCTGCTGTTCCATGCGCAGCGCGTAAATGCCGGTGGACTCCGGCGGAGGCAGGCCATTTTCGCAGAACAGTGGCACCAGTTCGCCACGCAGCAGGTATTCGCTGGCCAGCCAGGTCGGCAAGTGTGCGACGCCCAGACCCGCCGCCGCGCCACACGCCAGAGCTTCGGCATTGTTGGCGCTCAGACGTACGCGCGATGGCCGGTGCAATTGCATTTGCCCGTCCACTTCGAATTTCCAGGCAAACGGCGGCGCAAGGCCTTCCCAGTCGAGCCCGTCGTGTTCACTCAACTGCGCCGGATGCTCGGGCACACCACGCTGCTTGAGATAGTCAGGGCTGGCACAGGCGACGCGGACCATGCTCGCCAATGGCGTGGCGACCAGGCGCGAGTCAGCCAACTGGCCGGTACGCAGCACCAGATCGACCTTGCCCAGGCTGCTGCCGGCCATGTCGCTGAAGCTGTCGATCAGGTGCATCTGCACATCGAGTCCCGGATACAGCAGGAGAAAATCGGCAATTACCGGCGCCAGATGTCGCCGCCCGAAAGCTGCTGGCGCATCGATGCGGATCAGGCCTTCCGGTGCGCTGCTCAACGACACCGCTTCGGCACGTGCCAGTTGCAACTCGGCGATGATCCGTCGCGCCCGTTCGGCGAAGGCCAGACCGGCCGAAGTCGGCAGCACGGCATGGGTGCTGCGTACGAACAGCTGACTGCCGACGGCACTTTCCAGGCTGTCGATGCGCCGCGCCACGGCGGAAGGTGTCAGCGGATGGCGGCGCGAAGCAGCAGAAAAGCTGCCACTCTCCAGCACATCGAGAAACAGGCCGAGCTGATCGGTCAATTGGTTGGGATTCATGGAAACCACGCTTGTGCAAAATCGGCATAGCCATTGTGCGTTGCTATGCGTTTCCCCGCTAGGCGCGAGTGCGTAGCATTGGCCGCCTGTCGTTAGAGGATTACCGTTGTGATGGATTTTCTGTTGTACCTGCTGTTCGGCGCCGCCCTGGGCACATTGGGCGGGATCTTTGGCATTGGCGGTGGCTTGATTGCGATTCCGTTACTTGGCGTGTGGTTTGGGCTTGATCAGCAGATCGCCCAGGGCACGGCACTGGTGATGGTGGTACCGAACGTGATGCTGGCGCTGTGGCGTTATCACCAACGCAATCGCATCGAGTTGCGCCATGCGCTGCCGCTGGCGGTGATGGGTTTCTGCTTTGCCTGGCTCGGCTCGATTTGGGCGGTGGGCATCGACGCGCAGACCATGCGCATCGGCTTTGTTGCCTTTCTGGTGGCGCTGTCGGCCTACAATCTATTGAAAATGTTCGGCCCACGACCAGCGCCGACTGCCGAGATGCGCTATTCGTGGCCGTGGCTGGGCGTGCTCGGCGCCGCCTCGGGGACCATGGGCGGCTTGTTCGGCGTCGGCGGCGCGGTGGTGGCCACACCAGTGTTGACCAGCCTGTTCGGCACTAGCCAAGTGGTTGCTCAGGGCTTGTCGCTGGCGCTGGCCCTGCCGAGCACTGGCGTAACCCTGGTGACCTATGCGGTGCACCACGAAGTCGACTGGATGATCGGCCTGCCTCTGGCGGTCGGGGGTCTGCTCAGCATCAGTTGGGGCGTGAAAGTTGCCCACGCCATGCCGGAAAAAATTCTGCGCGGGCTGTTCTGCGGCTTCCTGGTGCTGTGTGCGGTGATGCTCGCGTTTAAAGTTTGAAGCCCTCGACAATGTGTTCGGCCAGGCACTCGGTGATCGGCGACGGGTTGTTCAAGTTGCGGATCAGCATGATGCTCGCCTCGGGCAACAGCGGCAGATCTTCGGCGGCGCCAAGGATGCGCATGTCCGGGGTGATCAGGCTTTCCAGTTGCGCGGTGATCGCCAGCCCTGCGCTGACCACGGCCATCAGCGCCGACAGGCTGCTGCTGTTGTAGGCGATGCGGTAATCGCGGCCCATCGCGTCCAGCGCATTGCACGCCCACAAGCGGCAGAAACAATCACTGTTGAACATCGCCAGGGGCAGCGGCGTCTGTTCGTGGGCGCTGAAGTTCTGCGCCTCGGCCCAGACAAAGCGCTCCTTGCGCAGCAACTGGCCGATCTCGTTGCCCGGCTCACGGGTGACGATCGACAAGTCCAGATCAGTGCGCTGCAACAGTTGTTTGGTCGATTCGCAATGCACTTCGATCTGGATCAGCGGATAGAACTGCGCAAACCGCGAGAGGATTCCCGGCAGAAAACGCATCACATAATCATCCGGCGTACCGATGCGCACGGTGCCGACCATGTGCGGCTCGCGCAGGGTGTTGAACACCTCACTGTGCAGTTTGAGGATGCGCCGTGCATAACCGAGCAGCACCTGGCCTTCGGCCGTCAAGCGCACCTGGCGCCCATCACGCTCGAACAGCTGGCGCTGCAACACGTCTTCTTCCAAGCGTTTCATCTGCATGCTCACCGCCGACTGGGTGCGGTTGACCATCTCGCCAGCACGGGTGAAACCGCCCTGATCGGCAATCGCGACAAAGGTGCGCAGGACATCGGTATCGATACTGGGGTAGGCGGACAATTGATGAATCTCCGTGATGCATGCCATCAGAAACATTCGTTGGATTGATCTTAGCGCCGGCGCGAGACTTGAGCCATCCACAAAAGGAGGCAAGACGATGAAAGGTCAAAGAGAGTATGCAAGCCAAGAACAGCTGCCCGGCCACGGCCATATCGTGTCCGATCTGCTGCACAAATTCAGCCGCTGGTATGAGCTGCATCGTGAACGGGAAATGCTCGCCGGGCTCAGCGACGAAGCGCTGAAGGACATCGGCATCAGCCGCGCCGATGTGGAGCATGAAACCGTGCGGCCGTTCTGGGACGACCCGATGCATAAATGATGAGGCTATCGCTACACAAACCCCTTTCAGGTGAGGTAGGTTGCGAGCAGACATGGAGGAATAAATGCCCGCGACAGTGTCCTTTTCCCTCAAACAGGCGCGACGTCTGGCGCTGGCTGCCCAAGAGTTCAACGGGCGCCAGCCGCCGAACGTCAATGCCAGTCATCTGAACCGGCTGATCGAACGGCTGGGCCTGCTGCAAATCGATTCCGTCAATGCCGTGGTGCGCTCGCACTACCTGCCGCTGTTTTCCCGTCTCGGTTGCTATCCATCTGACTTGCTCGACCAGGCTGCCTGGAGTTCGGGCCGTCGGCGCACGCTGTTCGAATACTGGGGCCATGAAGCGTCGTTGCTGCCGCTGTCGATGTTTCCGTTGCTGCGCTGGCGCATGCAGCGGGCCAAGCGTGGCGAAGACATCTATCAGCAATTGGCGAGGTTTGGTCGCGAACAACAGGAAACCATCCGCCGCGTGCTGACTGCGGTTGAGGAGCGGGGCGCGCTTGGCGCCGGCAGTCTGTCGACCCGCGAAGACAAGGCCGGGCCATGGTGGGACTGGAGTGCCGAGAAACATGCGCTGGAATGGTTGTTCGTCGCCGGTGAGGTCACAGTGGCGGGGCGACGCGGTTTCGAGCGCTTGTACGATTTGCCCGAGCGGGTGATTCCTGCTGCGATCCTGCAACAGCCCACGCCGGACGAGGCCGAGGCGCAACGCGGTTTGCTCTTGCATGCGGCGCAAGCATTGGGCGTTGGTACGGAAAAAGACCTGCGTGATTACTTTCGCCTGAACCCTGCGGATGCGCGGCGGCGTCTGGCTGAGTTGGTTGAAGCTGGTCAATTGCAGATGTGTGAAGTCGCCGACTGGCGGCAGATCGCCTATTGCCTGCCGGAGCCCAAAGTGCCGCGCAAGGTCATTGCCAGTGCGCTGCTGTCGCCGTTCGATTCGCTGATCTGGGAGCGCAGCCGCACCGAGCGTTTGTTCGATTTCCGCTATCGCCTGGAAATCTACACACCGCAGCCCAAGCGGGTTTACGGCTATTACGTGCTGCCGTTTTTGCACAACGAGCGGATCGCCGCGCGGGTTGATCTGCGCGCCGAACGGGCGGCAGGGCAGTTGGCGGTGCATGCGGTGCATGAGGAAGAATCGGGACTGGACGAGGAGGGCATGCTGGCGCTGGCGCTGAATTTGCGGCGGATGGCGGGTTGGTTGGGGCTTGAGCGGGTGCAGTTGAATTGTCAGCGCGAGAGTGCGGGCCGGTTGCGGGGAGCATTGGCGCAGATGGAGGGGGCCTGAGCTGGCGCCTTCGCGAGCAGGCTCGCTCCCACAGGGAAACGCATTGCAAATGTGGGAGCGAGCCTGCTCGCGAAGGGAGGCGACGCGGTCTAACGGCGGACTTGCTTCAGGGTCTCGGCAATCAAAAAAGCCAATTCCAGCGACTGGTCAGCATTCATCCGTGGATCGCAGTGGGTGTGATAACGGTCGGACAAGCCATCCTCGGTAATCGGTCGGGCGCCGCCGATGCACTCGGTGACATTCTGCCCGGTCATCTCGATATGAATGCCGCCGGCATAACTGCCTTCCGCTTCGTGCACCTGGAAAAACTGCTTCACCTCGCCAAGGATCTGCGCGAAGTCACGGGTCTTGTAGCCGCTGCTGGCCTTGATGGTGTTGCCGTGCATCGGGTCGGAGCTCCACAGCACCTGCTTGCCTTCGCGCTGGACCGCGCGGATCAGTGCCGGTAGATGATCGCCGACCTTGTTCGCACCCATCCGCGCGATCAGGTTCAAACGCCCCGGATCGTTGTCCGGGTTGAGCACGTCGATCAGGCGGATAAGATCATCGGGGTCCATGCTCGGGCCGACCTTGACGCCGATCGGGTTGTTCACCCCGCGCAGGAATTCAACGTGCGCGCCGTCGAGCTGACGCGTGCGGTCGCCGATCCACAGCATGTGCGCCGAGCAATCGTAGTAATCGTTGGTCAGGCTGTCGCGGCGCACGAAGGCTTCTTCGTAGTTCAGCAGCAAGGCTTCGTGGGCGGTGAAGAAACTGGTTTCGCGCAGTTGCGGCGAGCTGTCCATGCCGCAGGCGCGCATGAATGCCAAAGTTTCATCGATGCGGTCGGCGAGATGGCTGTACTTCTCGGCCAGCGCCGAGTTGGCGATGAAATCCAGGTTCCACTTGTGCACTTGGTGCAGGTCGGCAAAACCGCCCTGAGCGAAAGCGCGTAACAGATTCAGAGTCGCTGTGGACTGATGATAGGACTGCAGCAAACGCTCTGGATCCGGCACGCGGCTCTTTTCGTCGAAGCCGATGCCGTTGACGATGTCGCCGCGATAGGCCGGCAGGGTCACGCCGCCGATGGTTTCGTCGTTGGCCGAACGCGGCTTGGCGAACTGACCCGCCATGCGCCCGACCTTGACCACTGGGCAACCGGCAGCGAAGGTCATGACGATCGCCATCTGCAGCAACACTTTAAAGGTGTCGCGAATCTTCGCTGCGGAGAATTCAGCGAAGCTTTCCGCGCAATCGCCGCCCTGCAACAGAAACGCGCGACCCTGGGTAACTTCGGCGAACTGGCGGCGCAGCTCGCGCGCTTCGCCGGCGAACACCAGCGGCGGATAGCTGGCCAGGGTTTGCTCGACCTGGCGCAGGTGCGCGGCGTCGGGGTATTGCGGTTGTTGCTGGATCGGCAGGGCGCGCCAGCTGTCAGGGCTCCACGGTTGGCTCATCACGGTCTCGAAGTTCGTACGCAGGGAAGCGCCATGTTAGCAGCAATTAGTGCGTGACCTGCTCCCGCCCCATCGCCGACAATCGCCGCTTTGCCACGGCGCCACAGCGGTGCCATCGCGTCACCGCGCCCGGTGACCATCAGGAGACGAAATGACTGAGGAGCGCGTCGAGCATCTGCTCGCCGAAGTACAGGATGAGTTCGGCGTGATTCGCGTGCTGGAAGTGGCCGATTACCGCTTTCTCGAGTTCGGCGATGCGATCGAGCAGAGCTGCGTGTTCACAGCCGACCCGAGCTGGCTGGAGTACGACTACACCCGCGCGATGCTGATCGGTGCGCTGTGCCACGAGCAGCCGGAGAGCGCGCTGTTTCTCGGTTTGGGTGCGGGCACACTGACCCAGGCTTGCCTGAAGTTTCTGCCGCTCGAAGACGTCGAGGCCATCGAACTGCGCCCGGACGTGCCGCGCCTGGCCATCGAATATCTTGGCCTGGATGATGATCCGCGTTTGTACATCCGCGTCGGCGATGCGCTGGAATTGCTGCCGACTGCCGAGCCGGCGGATCTGATTTTCGTCGACCTCTATACCGATGTCGGTCCCGGTGTCGGGCATCTGGCCTGGAGTTTTCTCGGCGATTGTCAGAAGCGCCTGAATCCGGGCGGCTGGCTGGTGATCAACCAGTGGGCCACCGACGATGGCAAACCACTGGGCGCGGCATTGTTGCGCGGCCTCTATCACCGGCATTACTGGGAGTTGCCGGTGAAGGAGGGCAACGTGATTCTGATCGTTCCGGCGGATCTCGATCAGGCGCTGGACATGCAGGCGCTGACCCAACGAGCCGAAGCGCTGGCGCCGCAGTTGGGGTACTCGTTGCAGTCGTTGATCAACGCGATTCGCCCGGCGACCTGAGCCGGCAGTACCGCCCCCTTCGCGAGCAGGCTCGCTCCCACATTTGAAATGCGTTCGACCTGTGGGAGCGAGCCTGCTCGCGAAAAGGCCCTGACAGGCAGCAGATTCTTCACACCCCTTTGAAAATCCCTGGCCGCCGCTCCACCAGCGATCTCACCCCCTCCCGGGCATCTTCAGTGGCGAGCAACTTCTTCACCAGCGCCGGTAACGCCTGCGCCGCCGCTGTCTCCCCCTCATAACGCGCCTGTCGCGCTGACATCAAGGTCGCCTGCACGCCCAGCGGCGCCTGCCGGGCAATCCGTTCGGCCAGCTCGATCGCGCGGGGCAGCAAGTCTTCACTGGCCATCACTTCCTGGACCAAGCCCAGATGCAACGCATCGTGTGCATCAAACTCGTCGCCGGTGAGCAACCAGCGCATCGCATTGCCCCAGCCGGCAATCTGCTGGAAACGCAAAGTCGCCCCGCCAAACGGAAAGATCCCACGCTGCACTTCCATCTGCGCGAAGCGGGTATTGCTCGCGCACAGATTGATGTCCGCCGCCAGCATCAGCTCGATGCCGATAGTCAGGCAGTAACCCTGCGCGGCGACGATTACCGGCTTGCTCACCCGTGGCCCGACGAAAACGCCCCAGGGATCGCATCCGCCTGTCGGAACCTGCCAGCCTTCGGCCAGCGCCGCGCTGGCATTGACCAGATCAAGCCCGGCGGTGAAGTGCTCGCCGTGGCCGAACACCACGGCGACCCGCGCTTCGCGGTCGGCTTCGAACTCGCCGTAGGCCAGGCTCAGGTCGTTGAGCAGGTCGATATCGAAAGCGTTGCGCTTGGCCGCCCGATCGAGGCCGATCAAGTGCACATGACCACGACGTTCTCGGCTGACGCGGCCGGCGCAGGGCTGATTCATGGCTAAATCCTCAAGCGGGAAGGGCGGATGCGCGGCGCTTTGCCGCAGGTCGGTGAACCGTTTAAGCGTCATCGCCCGCAGGGCCGGGCCTTTGCAAAATAGACCGTTGCGCGATTATCCGCAAAACCCCGTTACACGGCGGTGACACACGGATAGGGGCCACAAAAAAAGCTCCCTTTTCGGGCGAAATCCGGTATAGTGCGCGCCGGCCTTTAACCGGGCCGCGTTTAGGTAGCGCATTTCCCGAAGTCAGCTTCGGCTGCACGTCCGCATTGCGGGCTCTTCCTTGACGATTCATCTTCATTCATTCGTTTTCGCAAATCCCCGCCGACAAAGCTGCCAGGGCGACTCTTGAGTCTCAACACGGCATGCGCAGCTTTGGAGCATGGGTCTTTGCGGATGCACTTAGAGGCAGACCCATGACCCAGGAAACCGGCGGATTCGCCGCTTTTAATCTCAACCCGAATATTCTTGCAGCCGTCGCAGCGACTGGCTACGAAGAGCCTTCGGCGATTCAGCAGCAATCGATCCCGATCATCATGGCCGGCCAGGACATGATTGGCCAGGCGCAAACCGGTACCGGTAAAACCGCCGCGTTCGCACTGCCTATTCTGCACCGCATCGATCCTGCCAAGCGCGAACCGCAAGCCCTGATCCTGGCGCCAACCCGAGAGTTGGCGCTGCAAGTAGCAACCGCTTTTGAAACCTACGCCAAGCAAATGCCAGGCGTCACCGTCGTGGCTGTCTACGGCGGCGCGCCGATGGGCCCGCAACTCAAGGCAATCCGTAATGGCGCACAGATTGTTGTCGCTACTCCGGGGCGTCTGTGCGATCACTTGCGTCGCGACGAGAAAGTCCTGTCGACCGTGAACCATCTGGTTCTCGACGAAGCTGACGAAATGTTGAAGCTGGGCTTTATGGATGACCTGGAAGTCATCTTCAAGGCTCTGCCATCGACCCGCCAGACCGTGCTGTTCTCGGCGACCCTGCCGCAGTCGATCCGCGCCATTGCCGAACGCCACCTGCGCGATCCGCAACACGTCAAGATCCAGACCAAGACCCAGACCGTTACCGCGATCGAACAGGCTCACCTGTTGGTTCACGCTGACCAGAAAACCTCGGCCGTGCTCAGTCTGCTGGAAGTCGAAGACTTCGACGCCCTGATCATGTTCGTGCGCACCAAGCAAGCCACTCTGGACCTGGCCAGCGCCCTCGACGCCAAAGGCTACAAAGCCGCCGCGTTGAACGGTGACATCGCCCAGAACCAGCGTGAGCGCGTCATCGACTCGCTGAAAGATGGCCGTCTGGACATCGTTGTCGCCACCGACGTTGCTGCCCGTGGTCTGGACGTTCCGCGCATCACTCACGTGTTCAACGTTGACATGCCGTACGACCCGGAATCCTACGTGCACCGTATCGGCCGTACCGGCCGTGCCGGTCGCGAAGGTCGTGCACTGCTGCTGGTGACTCCACGTGAGCGCCGCATGCTGCAAGTGATCGAGCGCGTAACCGGTCAGAAAGTTGCCGAAGTGCGTCTGCCGGACGCTCAAGCCGTTCTCGATGCTCGCATCAAGAAACTGACCAACAGCCTTTCGCCGCTGGTTGCTGATGCCGAATCGACTCACGGTGAGCTGCTCGACCGCCTGACCGCCGACATCGGTTGCACCCCGCGTGCACTGGCCGCTGCGCTGCTGCGCAAGGCTACCAACGGTCAAGCGCTGAACCTGGCCGCGATCGAGAAGGAACGTCCACTGGTGCCGAACAACGCACCGCGTGGCGACCGTCCTGAGCGTTCCGGTGATCGTCCTGATCGTGGTGACCGCGAGCGTCGCGCGCCAATGCCTTTGGGCGAAGGCCGTGCTCGTTGCCGTACCGCGCTGGGTGCGCGTGACGGTATCGCTGCGAAAAACCTGCTGGGCGCCATCCTCAACGAAGGCGGTCTGGCCCGTGAAGCGATCGGTCGCATCCAGGTGCGTGACAGCTTCAGCCTCGTCGAGCTGCCGGAAGAAGGTCTGGAAAAACTCCTGACCAAACTGAAGGACACTCGCGTGGCCGGTAAGCAGCTCAAGCTGCGTCGCTACCGCGAAGATTGATCCGCCCTTGGGCTGATTGATCGAACATAAAAAAATCCCCGACTGGTTCGGGGATTTTTTTTGCCTGCTCATCGGGCGACACAACACCTTGTGGGAGCTGGCTTGCCAGCGATGACGTCAGCCGAAGCGATAAATATCCATACCCAGCGCCCCCATCGTGAAACCCTGATGCGCCACGCTGAAAACCCCGCCAGCACCGCGAGCAAAGTACAGCGGCAACAAATGTTCATCACTCGGGTGACTGCGCACGGCATTCGGCGCCTCCTGGCGATAATCATGCAGCGCCGTTTCATCGTCGGCCGCCAGCTTGTCGATCATCCAGTCACGGAAATCCCGCGCCCACGGTTCAACGCTTTCCGGGCCGGCATGCCAATCCAGCTCCCGGAGGTTGTGGGTGATGCTGCCGGAGCCGATCAACAGAATGCCGTGTTCGCGCAGGCTCGCCAGTGTACGGCCAACTCGCGTCTGCAATGCCGGTCCGCCGCGACTCGGCAACGAGACTTGCACCACCGGAATATCGGCCTGCGGATACATCAAAGACAGCGGCACCCAAACACCATGATCGAACGGTCGTTGCGGATCGAGCCGCGCCGGCAGGTCATTGGCGTGCAGCAGTTGAGCCACCTCGGCGGCCAGCTGCGGATTGCCCGGGGCCGGGTACTGAACTTCAAACAGCGCACGGGGGAAACCGCCGAAGTCGTGCCAGGTTTCCGGGTGCGGGTGGCTGCTGACCAGCAGTTCCTGGCTTTCCCAGTGCGCCGAGACGATGACAATGGCGTTGGGGCGCGGCAGTTGAGCGGCCAGTCGCGCCAGTGCCGGGCCGCTGGCACCGGGCTCCAGCGCCAGCATCGGTGAACCGTGGGAGATAAACAGGCTGGGCAACATGGACGGGCTCCTGAGCGCTAAGATGAACCATCTTCAGTCAGATCATCGATCTGAATCCAATATAAGTTTCTGCGGTTTTTCATCGGTTTTTCGGGAGTGATCCATGCAGCCTGAGTTTTGGTACAAGAAATGGGATTCGAACCAGATCGGCTTTCATCAGCCCGAGGCCAACCCGTATTTGCAGCGCTACTGGCCGGAGCTGGCGATTGCACCGTCGGCGCGTGTGCTGGTGCCGCTGTGCGGGAAGAGTCTGGATCTGCTCTGGCTTGCCGGGCAGGGACACCAGGTGATTGGGGTTGAGCTAGCGGAAAAGGCTGTCGAGGAGTTTTTCAGCGAACATCAGTTGCAACCGCAGATCAGCGAGCAGGGCGCATTCAAGGTTTATCGCAGTGTTGCGTTCGAATTGTGGTGCGGTGATTTTTTTGCGCTGACGGCCGAGGACGTCGCAGATTGTACTGCGCTGTATGACCGCGCCGCGCTGATTGCCTTGCCGGACGCGATGCGCCAGCGCTACGCGGCGCATTTGCAGCACTTGCTGGCGCCGGAGATGAAAGGGCTGGTGATTACCCTGGATTACGATCAGACGCAGATCCCGGGACCGCCGTTTGCGGTGAATGATGATGAGGCGCAGCGGCTGCTGGGCCAGGGTTGGCAGCTGGAGAAACTGGAAGAGCGAGATATTCTGGCTGAGAGCCCCAAGTTTCTACAGGGCGGGGTTGAGTGGTTGGTGGAGCGGGTTTATCGGGTTTCTTCCAGATAGTTTTTTATTAGCAGCTCCGGCGTCTTCGCGAGCAGGCTCGCTCCCACAGGGGAATGCGTTTCAAAGGTGGGAGCGAGCCTGCTCGCGAATGGGACTTTGCTGACAACGCATGATCTGAAGATACAAAAAAAGGCCCGCATCACTGCGGGCCTTCTTTTTTATTGCGATCAAATCAACCGCGACGACGCAGTGCGTCAATACGCTCTTCCAGCGGCGGGTGGCTCATGAACATGCGGGCGAAGCCCTGTTTGATGCCACCGTTGATGCCGAAGGCGTTCAGGGTGTCGGGCATATGCACCGGCAGGCCCTGTTCGGCGCGCAGACGTTGCAGAGCACCAATCATCGCGCTGGTACCGGCCAGGCGGGCGCCGGCTTCGTCGGCACGGAATTCGCGCTTGCGCGAGAACCACATGACGATTGCGCTGGCGAGGATGCCCAGCACCAGTTCGGCGAAGATGGTCGCCACGTAATAGGCGATGCCCTGGCCTTCTTCGTTCTTGAAGATGACCTTGTCGACGAAGTTGCCGATGATCCGCGCGAAGAACATCACGAAGGTGTTCACCACGCCCTGGATCAGAGCCAGCGTGACCATGTCGCCGTTGGCGACGTGACCGATTTCGTGGGCCAGTACGGCTTTCACTTCATCGGGCGAGAATCGCTCGAGCAGGCCCTGGCTGACCGCGACCAGCGCGTCGTTCTTGTTCCAGCCGGTAGCGAAAGCATTCGCTTCGTAGGCCGGGAAAATCCCGACTTCAGGCATCTTGATCCCGGCTTCGCGGGACAATTGCTCGACCGTTTGCAGCAGCCATTGCTCATGACGAGTGCGTGGCTGGCTGATGATTTGCGTACCGGTGCTCATCTTCGCCATCCACTTGGAGATGAACAGCGAGAACAGCGAGCCGGCGAAACCAAAGACCGCACAGAAGACCAGCAGCTGACTGAGGTCGAGGTCGACCCCGTTGGCCGCCATGAACCCGTTGAAGCCGAACAGGCTCAGGGTGATGCTGGCTATCAGCACGACCGCCAGGTTAGTGGCCAAAAACAGCAGGATGCGCATCATGGTTGTAGAACTCTCCTCAAGCTAAAGATGTAGCGTACTGCGGGGTATATAAGGTGCGGCACCGGGCTATTCAACCGAGTGACTATTTCAAACTGTGTCCTACAGCGGTTTCTTGAGGAAAAAGAAAATTCCCACCCTCGATTCCGACACGGATGACACAGCCTTTCGCCCCGCCGCCATTAGGTCAGACACGTCTGTACGGCTCGCATCGCAAGTGTAGAAGGGCTGCAAAGGCGCGGAACAAAGATGTGTTGCTGAATCAGACATTGCGCAACAGTCAATCCGTTGCGCACTGCTGGCCATTACTGGCGGTAGGACTTGAGGAAGTTGCCGATGCGGCCGATGGCCATTTCCAGATCATCGACGCGGGGCAGGGTGACCACGCGGAAGTGATCCGGCCACGGCCAGTTGAATGCCGTGCCCTGCACCACCAGCAGCTTCTCGGAAAGCAGCAGATCAAGCACGAACTTCTCGTCGTTGTGGATCGGGCAGACCTTCGGGTCGATTTTCGGGAACGCGTACAACGCGCCCATCGGCTTCACGCAGCTGACGCCGGGAATATCGTTGAGCAACTCCCAAGTGCGATTGCGCTGCTCCAGCAGGCGACCCTGCGGCAGCACCAGATCGTTGATGCTCTGGTAGCCGCCCAGCGCGGTCTGGATTGCGTGCTGGCTCGGCACGTTGGCGCACAGGCGCATGTTGGCCAGCATGTCGATGCCTTCGATGTAGCTCTGCGCGTTGTGTTTCGGCCCGGAGATGGCGATCCAGCCGGAGCGGAAACCGGCCACGCGGTAGGATTTCGACAGGCCGTTGAACGTCAGGCAGAGCAGATCCGGCGCCAGCGAGGCAGTGCAGATATGCACGGCGTCGTCATAAAGAATCTTGTCGTAGATCTCGTCCGAGAACACCACCAGGTTGTGCGCGCGGGCGATTTCCAGCATGCCCAGCAACACTTCCTTCGAGTACACCGCACCGGTCGGGTTGTTCGGGTTGATGATCACCATGGCCTTGGTGTTCGGGGTGATCTTGGCCTTGATGTCGGCCAGATCCGGAAACCAGTCGGCGCCTTCGTCGCACAGATAATGCACGGCGTTACCGCCAGCGAGGCTGACGGCAGCGGTCCACAGCGGATAGTCCGGGGCTGGCACCAGCACTTCGTCGCCATTATTGAGCAGCGCCTGCAGCGACATCACGATCAGCTCGGAAACGCCGTTGCCCAAGTAGATGTCTTCGATGCCGACACCTTCAACCTGCTTCTGCTGGTAGTACTGCATCACCGCCTTGCGCGCGCTGAACAGGCCTTTGGAGTCGCTGTAACCTTGCGCGGTCGGCAGGTTGCGGATCACGTCCTGGAGGATTTCGTCCGGCGCTTCGAAACCAAACGGCGCCGGGTTGCCGATGTTCAGCTTGAGGATGCGCTGGCCTTCCTCTTCCAGTCGTTTGGCGTGCTTGAGCACCGGGCCGCGAATGTCATAGCAGACGTTGGCGAGCTTGTTCGATTTGCTGAACTGCATGGCGATGTGATCCCGAAAATGAACGATCCAGGCGGCAAATGGACAACCGTACTGGGATTGCTGCGTCTTCGCACAGGCGGAGGTCTGGCGCTTTAGCGCTCAGAATCCGTTTGAATGCGCCCGGTCTGGCTGCCAGACTGGCGCGTGACGAGGCGCAATCATACGTGCCGCCCGATCCGTGGAAAAGGTACAGATCGGGCTTTTTCAGCCGCTGAGGTGTGATGATGGAAAAGTTGCAGAAAACCCTGGAAGAATGGCGTGCCATGCTCGACCCCGAGCAGTACAACGTCTGCCGTCTGAGTGCCACCGAGCGTCCGTTTTCGGGCAAATACAACAACACCAAAACCGACGGTGTCTACCACTGTGTCTGCTGCAACGAGCCGCTGTTCGACTCCAAGACCAAATTCGACTCCGGCTGCGGCTGGCCGAGCTTTTACGCGCCGATCGGCGATAGCGCGATGACTGAGATCCGCGACACCAGCCACGGCATGATCCGCACCGAAGTGAAATGCGCGCGCTGTGATGCGCACTTGGGCCACGTGTTCCCGGATGGCCCACCACCGACCGGCCTGCGTTATTGCATCAACTCGGTGTGCCTGAATCTCGAGCCCCGGGAATAACCGAAACAGGCGACATCGCGTCGCCTTTTTATCGGTCAATTAGATTGCACACAATTCAATTGCTCGTTATGTTTGCGCCTTCCTGACCATTGCGGAGCCGACCCATGAGCGACAACCTGCTGAATATCCCGTGCACCACCATCAAGGGTGAGCAAAAGACCTTGGCCGATTTCGCCGGCAAAGCCGTGCTGGTGGTCAATACCGCGAGCAAGTGTGGCTTCACTCCGCAATACAAGGGCCTCGAAGAACTCTGGCAAACCTACAAGGATCAAGGGCTGGTGGTATTGGGTTTCCCCTGCAACCAGTTCGGCAAACAGGAGCCGGGCAATGACGGCGCCATCAGTGAATTCTGCGAACTGAATTTCGGCGTCAGCTTCCCGCTGTTCAAGAAGATCGACGTCAACGGCGCCGATGCTCACCCGCTGTTCGTGCAGTTGAAGAAGCGCGCCCCGGGCCTGCTCGGCTCGCAGGGCATCAAGTGGAATTTCACCAAGTTCCTGATCGGCAAGGACGGCCAGTTGGTCAAGCGTTTCGCCCCGACGACCAAACCGCAGGACCTGAGCGGCGAGATCGAAGCTCTGCTGAAATGAGCCTGGCGGTTGATTCGCTGAAGCTCGACAGCCAGTTGTGCTTCAAGCTGTACGCGGCCTCGCGGGCGGTGATTCGCGCCTACAAGCCGATGCTCGATCAGTTGGGCCTGACGTACCCGCAGTACCTGGCGATGCTAGTGCTGTGGGAATGGCAGGATGCTGCGCCGGAGCAACCGACGGTCAAGGCCTTGGGCGAACGCCTGGCCCTGGACTCGGGGACGTTGACGCCTTTGCTCAAACGTCTGGAGCAGAGCGATCTGGTCCAGCGTCGGCGCTCGGCGCGGGATGAACGCGAGATGCACCTGAGCCTGACGCCTGCCGGAACAGCACTGCGCGAGCAGGTCGGGCCACTCAAGGCGCGCCTGCTCTGCGACAGTGGCGTAGATCTCGACCGGCTCAATGATTTGCGCGCCGGCCTCGATCACTTGCTCGGGCAGATCAAAGGGCTTTAGTAGTCGGCATCCACTGATCAAGCAACGCGGCGAGTTCTTCGCGGCGAAACGGTTTGGCCAGATAGTCGCTCATGCCGGCCGCGCGGCAACGTTCGCGTTCCTCGGACATGGCATTGGCGGTCAGCGCGACAATCGGCAGACTCGGCCAGCGCCCGCTCTGGCGAATCTGCCGACTGGCTTCATAGCCATCCATCACCGGCATGTTGCAATCCATCAGCACCAGATCGAAATCTGCAAACTCCAGTTGATCCAGCGCCTCGGCACCATGGCCCGCCACCACTACATCGCAGCCAAGCTTGCCGAGCATGCCTTTGGCGACCAGTTGATTGACCGGGTTGTCCTCGACCAGCAGCACCTTGCCCCGGCGCGCGGACGGCAAGGCATCCGCTTGTGCTTCGTTGAGGGTGGCTGCGTCCGGTTGCAGAATCCGTCGCAGATGCTGGTACAGCGCGTTGCGCGCCAGCGGCCGGGCTTGCTGCTGCAAGGGGGCGAGGGCGGCGGCTTCTTCGCTGGGCAGAAAACTGCCGTAAGCAGTCACCAGCAGAATCGGCGCGGTGATGCTAGGGCGCAGACCGAACAGGCATTCCGGGCAATCGGTGATCAGCACATCCGGACTCAGGCCCAGCAGCGAATCATCAATAGTGCGCTGCGTGTATTCCAGGCCCCACACCGGCAACAGGCTTTTCAGCAATTCCGCCAGACCACTGCTGGCAGCGGTGATGGCGAGAACCTTGCCGCGTAACGGTATCGGCGGCAGCGCGCGGGTGTGAGAGGGCAGTGGCAGTTCGGCGCAGAACTGGCTGCCGAAGCCGCTTTCGGAACTGATGGTCAGCCGACCCTGCATCGCTTCGCACAGGTTGTACGTCAGCGCCAGTCCCAGCCCGGTGCCGCCGTACTGACGGGTGATACCGGCGCCGGCCTGGGTGAACGGCTGGAAGATTTTCACCTGCGCTTCCTGGGCGATGCCTATGCCGGTGTCGCAGACTTCGATGCGCACGCCACCCTTGTACGCCGACAGACGCACATCGACCCGACCGAAACGGGTGAATTTCAGCGCGTTGGACAGCAGGTTGCTGACGATCTGCCGCACCCGGGTCGGGTCGCCCAGCACCAGCGCCGGGAAGTGCGGCTCGATCAGACAGGTCAGCTCGACGCTTGGCGCGGCGTTCTGCGAGAGCAGGTTGGCGGTGTCTTCGATCAGCGAACCGAGGTCGAAGGGGATGTTTTCCAGCTCCAGTTGCCCGGCGTCGAATTTCGACAGGTCGAGAATATCGTTGAGCAGTTCCACCAGCACCTTGCCCGAGTCGTGGGCGATCGACAGTTGTTGCTGCTGCTCGGCGTTGAGCGGGCCATCCAGCGACAGCGCGATCATCCCCAGCAAACCGTTGAGTGGCGTGCGGATCTCATGGCTCATATTGGCCAGAAACGCCGAACGCGCTTCGGCCATGTCCAGCGCAGTGCGGCGGGCCACTTCCAGCTCTTCGTTGGATTGACTGAGGCGGGCGTTGATTGCCTTGAGTTCGGCGGTGCGCGCAGAGACGATGTCTTCCAGTTGCGCGAGGTATTCGGTCAGGCGGTTTTCCGCGGTGCGCCGTTGCTGGATTTCGGTGGCGATGTTCTCGAACTGCTGATTGGCGACCTTGACCAGCACGCCGATTTCATCGTTGCCGTGGCCGGCCGGGCACTCGAGCGTGGTCGGCTCGGCGCTGCGCGGGTCGCGACCGCTGAGCTCACGGATGACCCGCACAAACGGCTTGGTCAGCATCACGTAGAACAGCGCCAGGAGGATCCCGGTCAGCAGCAGGCTGCGGGCAAAACCGTTGAGCAGGGTGACTTCCGCGCGGCGCAGGAAGCGGCTGCCGAAGGCATAAGTGTCGACTTCAAGCTTGAGGACGCCGAGGGATTCGTTGGGCAAGTGGTCGAGGTACAGACGATCTTCGAAATGACGCTTGGCGCCGAACAGGAAGTCGCTGATCAGCCGATAGCTGCTCTGCAGTTCCGGGCGTTTGACGCTGGCCAGCACGGTATCGTTGTTGTCGATCAGTTGCGCGGCGATGATCGCGGGCGAGCGCAGCAGGCCGAGGGTGAGCTCCTGCGCGAGCTCGGCGTCGATGTTATAGGCGATGCGCGAGGCCGGATTGTGGCTGATTTCCAGCAGCGCGAGGATTTCACGGTTGATGGAAGCGTCTTCGCTGGCATAATCGATGCCGATCTGCAGCAGACTGAGCAGGGTGCCCAGAATGAACCCGACCAGCACGGTAAGCCTGGCTTGCTTGTAAGACAGCCGGTGGGTGAATTTGATATCCATGGGTTGTTGAACCACTTCCGTTTCCCTTCGCTGCTCAAGCATAGTCGATCATGCAGGGATACCGAGGTTCCCGAATCGCCTTGTAACAAGGCTTGCTGAGGCGATTTTATCTGTGTGTCGTCGCTGGATCGTCATCATCACTGTGAAAGTGCCCGAGGAGAAGACGTGGATTCCCGATTGAATGCTTTTCTTGAACGCGCCGAGTCGGTTCTGGCGCGAATCGAACCACTGTTGCCGGCACCGCGCCCTGTCATTGACTGGAACACTTGCCTGGCAGCGCGCTGGCAGCGTGACGGTCGCAGCGGCTACCTGTTGCCGCTGGAAGTCAGCCTCGACATGCGTCTGTCCGACCTGATCGGCGTCGACCGGCAGTTGGAGCAGTTGGGGCGCAACACACAACAATTTCTTGATGGCATGCCGGCCAACCACGCCTTGCTCTGGGGTTCACGCGGTACCGGCAAGTCTTCGCTGGTGCGTGCGTTGCTGGCCGAGCACGCCGGTGCCGGCCTGCGTCTGATCGAGATCGAACGCGATCACTTGGCTGACCTGCCACGCGTGGTCGAGCAAGTCGCCAAATTGCCGCAACGATTCGTGCTGTTCTGCGATGACCTGTCGTTCGAATCCGGCGAAGGCGACTACCGCGTGCTGAAAAGCGTGCTCGACGGTTCGCTCGAGCAGGCCCCCGACAATGTCTTGTTGTACGCCACTTCCAACCGCCGCCACCTGGTGCCGGAAAAGGAAAGCGACAACGAAAACTGGAAGCGCGTCGACGGCGAACTGCACCCGAGCGAAGCGGTGGAAGACAAGATCGCCCTGTCCGACCGTTTCGGTCTGTGGCTGTCGTTCTACCCGTTCACCCAGGAACATTTTCTCAACGTCGTCGAGCACTGGATCGGCCAGTTGGCCGCCAAGGCCGGCCTGAGCTGGCAGCGCGACGAAGCACTGGACATCCTCGCCGTGCGCTGGGCCACCGGCCGCGGTAATCGCAACGGACGTTGCGCGTATCAATTCGCCCGCTACTGGGTGGGACTGAAATTGCTGGAGCACAAGGCATGATTGATTTGCAACAAAGCGGCCAGGGCCTCGAGGGCTACGGTATGTTGGCCGCGCAACTGGAATCGCTACTGGCGGACGAACGCGACTTCATCGCCAATGCGGCGCAGTTTTCCGCATTCCTGTTCAACCAGCTCGATGATTTGAACTGGGCCGGTTTCTACCTCAATCGTAACGAAGAGCTGGTGCTCGGCCCGTTTCAGGGCCAGATCGCTTGCGTGCGCATCCCGTTCGGGCGCGGTGTTTGCGGCGCCGCTGCTGCCAGCCTGCAAACCCAGCGCGTCGAGGATGTACATGCCTTCCCGGGCCACATCGCCTGCGACAGCGCGTCCAACAGCGAACTGGTTGTGCCGTTGGTCAAGGACGGACGCCTGATCGGCGTGCTCGACCTCGACAGCCCGAAGCTGGCGCGTTTCGGCGCCGAAGATCAGGCCGGCATCGAGCAACTGGCGGCGATTTTCCTGCGCCTGACCGACTGCTGATCAACCGCCGAGGCCAGCCTTGTGCAACAGGCTGGCCGTATCCACGCTGTCGATTTGCGCGGGATCGAGAAACCGCGTTGCGTACTGCATGTACACCCCTTCGTTGATGAACAGGCCGAACAGCGGCGCATCGATGTGCGCTTCACGGCACATGGTCGCCATGATCCCCAGCGCGTCGCTCAGCGACTTGGCTTTCTTGTAAGGGCGATCGGCGGCGGTCAGCGCTTCGAAAATATCGGCAATCGCCATCATCCTGGCCGGCAGGCTCATCTCCTCGCGTTTCAGCCGTTTCGGATACCCGGTGCCGTCCATTTTTTCGTGATGGCCGCCGGCGATCTCGGCAATGCTGTCCAGGTGACCGGGGAAAGGCAGGTGGCTGAGCATCATGATCGTCTGCACCATGTGATGGTTGATGATGTAGCGCTCTTCGCGGGTCAGCGTGCCGCGGGCGATCTTCAGGTTGTACAACTCGCCGCGGTTGTACTTGTACGCGGGCACATCGAGTTTGAAGCCCCAGGGGTTGTCCTCGGGGATCAGTTCGCTCTTGTCGCGTTCGATCAGATGCTCGGGTTTGTCGGCCAGCAGACTTTCACTGACGGGCAGCAGCGGCGCAGGGGTTTTCGCCTGGCGGCGGTTTTCTTCCCATGACACACCGAGGCGATCATCAAGTGTGCGCAGCCATCTGCGTTGCGCCACTCGCTCGAGGCGTTGCAGGTCGGCCTCGGCCATGGCCTCGCCACCGAGATTGCAGCGGGCGACAAAGGCGAAGTCGTTGTCGAGCATCAGCAACTCACTATCACGGTCGCGGGCCAGCGCCGCTTCGTCTGCACCGCTTGCCAGGGTCTGCCAGTAGTTGATCCACACGTCACGCTTGAGCACTTCGAAGCGGGTGCGGATTTCATGGATGCGGTCGTTGATGGTCTCGAGCTTGGTGGCTTTGTCGACCACGTATTCCGGCGTCGTGACCTTGCCGCAATCGTGCAGCCACGCAGCGATGTGCAACGCCTCCCATTCATCCTCGCTCGGTTGGTAGGCGCTGAACGCCGGGTCCTGGCTTGCCGCAGCAGCCTGGGCGAGCATCAACGTCAGTTCCGGCACCCGCTGGCAATGGCCGCCGGTGTAGGGGCTCTTGGCGTCAATCGCGCTGGCCAGCAGTTGGATGAAGGCGTCGAGCAGTTGTTTTTGCCGCGCTTGCAGACGCTGACTTTCGATGCTCACCGCCGCCGCGCCGGACACCGCCTGCAAGAAGGCAATTCGGTCAGGCCGCAGCTTTTCCAGATCACTCGGCTCACCACTGTCATTGACCAGCAGAATCAGCAGGCCGATGGTTTCATCGTGCTGGTTGTGCAGGCGGATGCCGATCAGGTGAATGCGCGGTGATTCCATGACGAGGAGGATTTTCTGCAAGTCGCCGGCCTGATCGAAGCCCAGATGGCTGACGGTATTGTTGGCGCTGGCCAGTTGCTCGAACCACGCCGGGCCGGTGTTCTTATGCAGCTCGCGTCCCTCAATGTCGAACGCCTCCAGCTTCTGCGGCACGCCATCAATCACCAGTCCATAGGGTTCCATGCGCGCGCCGTCGGCTTCGCGCAGGTAGATCAGACCGGCCTGCGCCTGAGCAATCTGTACGGTTTCGAACAGCACACGTTCGAGCAGCGGGGCAAAACGGGTTTCGGCGCACAGGCTGTCGGTGATGCGGAAGAAACTGCCCAGGGTTTCTTTCATCCGCGCCATCGACAGGCTTAATTGATCGACTTCCAGTACGGGCGAGCGGCGCGCCAGCGGAGAACTGAAGTCGAAGCTGCGGATCGCGTCGGCTTCTTTGACCAAGGCATGCAGCGGCTTGACCAGAATCCGCGAAATCACCCAGCCCAATGGCAGGCACAGCAAAAGGATGGCCAGGGTGATCAGCGCGCCTTGCCAGCGCATGCGGAACGCATCCACCAGTAATTCGTCTTCCGGCACCAGCAGCGCCAGTTGCAGACCTTTCGGCCCGCCTTCCTCGATGCCGGTGCGTGCGACGATCCATTGCCGGTCGTTTACTTGCAGACGCTTGCCGATATTGTCGGAGCTGAGCAGCGCGTTCAGCTCAGGGCTGAGATCGGCCGCTCTGGCCAGCCGCGCAGTGCGGTCATCGACGATCAGGCGATGGCTGTCGGGGTAAGCCACGGCGTTGCCGTCGGTGTCGTACAGCGCGATCTCTGTCGAAGGCGTGACCCGGTGCTTGCCCAGGGCGGTCGACAGCGAAGCGAGGGTCAGGTCGGCGCCGATCACCGCGTTCTCGCCGCTGCGCCGGGCCAGCGTGGTGCCGACATTGTGGGTCGAGAAAAATACATAGGGCTCGGTGGTGATTTGCCCGGCCTGTTGCAGGGCGTCGCTGAACCAGGTCCGGCTGCGCGGATCGTACGGCTCTTGGGGATGCTCGCGGCGGTTGATCGGTGTCAGGGCCTGATCAAAGAACAATGATTGCGAGCGTACGGCGCCTTGTGGAGCATGCTCGATGCTCCAGACCTGATAGGCCGCCGCTTCCGGCGCCTGAAGCTGTGCCTTCAGAGCCGGAGTACGCAGCGCGCGCACCATGAAGAAATCGCCATTGGCGTAACCCAGATACAGCGACGCCAGCGCCGGGTTGTCGGTGAGCGACTGGCTGAAGGGTTTGAGCAAGGGCAGGCGTTGTTCCAGATCACTAGCCTGGGCTGCCGGGGTATCCGCCAGCAGGCTCAACAGGTTGCGGATCGGCTGATAGGTTGCCTGCAGATCGAGGCGTACATCCTGCTCGATGCGGTCAAACAGCTTTTCGCTGCTCGACAGGATGATCTGCGTGGTCTGGTGGTAATTGAACAGGCCCAGCACCACGCCGGTGAGCAATAAAAGAAAGGTGAACATGACGCTGATGTGCACGTGCAGCGGCAACCGGCGTTGCTCGGGGCGCAGTGGGCTGTGCATTGCAGGCTCTCCATGAATGTTTAACTCACTGCTCAGCGTCCAAGCATAGTTAAGACTCGCTCACTGTGCCTTGATCGGCCAGGGACAATTGCTGTTGCAGGGCCTGCGCCAGTTCGAGCATCGCTTGGCTGGTTGCCGCCCAGCGACGGGCAATCTCCTGTGACGCGAGCGCTTGCTGGCAGGCGTCCTCGAGCTCATCGCAACATTCGATCAACCGCGAGGCCTGCGCGATGCGTGCTGCGCCCTTGATCTTGTGCGCAACCACTGCCAGCGCTTCGCGATCATCCTCGGGCGACAGCCTCAGCAGTTCTTCGCGGTCGAGACGGCTGCTCTTGAGCAGTTCCACCAGCATGCGCCGGGTTTGCCCGGGGTTGTTGCCGGTCAGCAGGCTCAGACTTTGCAGGTCGAAGACCGAGGCCGGTGATGCCGGCGTGATGCCGTCGATCCATTGTCCGAGCAAGGTCAGACTCAACGGTTTGAACAGGCAGTCGTCCATGCCGGCGAGCTTGCAGCGCTGGACTTCTTCGGGCTGGGCATTGGCGGTGAAACCCAGCACGGTGCACGGCGGGCGGTGGTTTTGCAGTTCAAGCTGGCGAATCCCACGGGTCATGTCATAGCCGTTCATCAAGGGCATGTTGCAGTCGACGATCACCAGATCGAAATGATCGGCCTTCCACCGCTCGAGGCCGCTGCAGCCATCTTCGGCAATGCTGAAGCGATGACCGAGAAACTCCAGTTGCTGACACATGAGCAAACGGTTGGCCGGATGGTCGTCGACAACCAGGACATGTAACGGCGTTGTCGCAGGCTTGATCAACGGTTCGCTTTTCGGCGGATTCGCCTTTGCCGGCAGGCTGTCCAGCGGCAGCGATATGCAGACTTGAGTGCCGATACCGGGCTGGCTGCTCAATTGCAGTTGTCCGCCCATCATTTCGCAAAGATTGCGACTGATGACCAGCCCGAGGCCGGCGCCGTTTTTTGCCTGCCTACTGCCGTTGTCCGCCTGCGAGAACGGCTCGAACAAGCGCTGTTGATCTTCGGCGCTGATGCCTGAGCCGCTGTCCTGCACGGTCAGCTGCATCAATGTTCGCCCAGCAGCGTCTGCCGGGATCAGGTCGAGGGTGATCCGCACGTGGCCGCTTTCGGTGAACTTGATAGCGTTGCTGACCAGGTTGGACAGCACCTGCTTGAAGCGCAGCGGATCCAGATGCACATCCACAGCCGGGTGCGGCGGGTTGAAGACGACTTGCAAGGCAAGGTTTTTCTGCCGCGCGAGGCCGTCGAAGATGCGCGCAACGGAGGTCACCGTGTCGACCAGATTGATCCATTCCGGGGACAGGCTCAGACGGCCGGACTCAATGCGGGCGATGTCGAGAATATCGCCGATCAGCCCGAGCAGATCCTTGGCCGAATGGTAGGCCGTGTCGATCGAAGCGCGATCGGGGTGCTGGGGATCGATGCGTCGCAGGGTCAGTTCGAGCATGCCAATCACGGCGTTCATCGGTGTACGGATCTCGTGGCTCATGGTTGCCAGGAAGGTACTTTTGGCCCGGTTCGCCTCGTCTGCCTGTTCTTTGGCCGCACGCAGTTTTTCAAACAATTGGCGGCGTTCACTGATATCGATCCAGCCGCCAATGATGCCCTGGACGGCACCGCTGGAGTTGCGGTAGGGAAGTATCCAGTGGTAAATCGTCAGGCGGCGGCTGCCGATGTGCAGAGGCCGGTCGAGTATCAAGGGAATGCCTTCGGCAATGACTCTCTGGTAATCGGCCTGGAACGCCTCGGCCTCGAACGCGTTGCTCAGGGCGCCTTGCACGACGCCTTTGCCGATGATGTCCTCGCGTCTGGCGTTGAACGCTTCGAGATAACTGTCGTTGCAACTTTGCAGCAGACCCTGGCGATCTCGCACGTAGATCGGGTGTGGTGTGCCGTTGACCAGCGAGCGCATGAACTCCAGTTGATCGTTCAGCGCGCGTTCGGCGGCCTGACGTTGCTTGATCTGGTGGCGCATGTAGGCGTTCCAGGTCAGTAACAGCAGCAGGATCAGGCCGGCGGCCGCGACTACTTGATAGAACAGGCGCTGATAGTTTTGCCAGATGTTCTGGGAGGCGGTGGAGTAACCGCGCCAGCGACCGTTGATCACGCCGAGCTCCTCGGGAGCGATGCTCAGCAGCGCCTTGTTGATGATCGAGGCCAGTTCGGTGTTGTCACGGGCGGTCGCCAGCGAGAAGGCTGCCTGACTGGTGCCGATCGTGGTGGTGATTTGCAGTGGCCGATCGAATATGCGCGATGAGATGAAATAGTTGGCGATTACCAGCGAGTTCACCGCGCCGTCGACGTGATTGTCGGCCAGCATCGACACGGCGCTGAAGGTGTCGGGGGTTTCGATCAGTTCGATGCCCGGAAAATTCTCATGCAAGTAGGCGACCAGCGGATTGCCTTGGGCGATCGCCAGACGCTTGCCTTTGAGTTGGGCCAGGTTGGTCGGGCTGTCGGCGCTTTTGCGGGTCAGCAGCACGTAGGAATTTTCCAGATAGGGACGACTGAAACTCAGGTTTTTTTCACGTTCGGTGCTGGGCAACAGGGCGGCAATCAGATCGGCCTTGTGATTGTCGATCTGCCTGATCATTTCCGCATCGTTGCGACTGCGCTGGATTTCGAAACGCAGGCCGGTACGCAAGCGAATCAGTTCGAGCAGGTCGGCACTGATGCCGCGGAAATTGCCGGCGCTGTCGAAGAAGGTCAACGGTGCGTACGCCTCATTGACCACTACGCTGACGACGGGATGCTGCTTGAGCCAGTTCTCCTCACGATCCGTCAGCTGGAGTTTACTGTCGGTGAGCAGCAGGTCGCTGCCGGCGCTCCAGCGTTTGGCGATGTCATCGCGCTGGCTGCGCGGGATCGCTGCGAGCACGGTGTCGATGATGCCCAGCAACTGCGGATTGCTGCGCCGCACGGCGAAGCTGAAGCCATGGGCTTCCTGCTTGCCGAAGTTGGCCATGCGGACGTTATTGAGATAGCCCTTGTTGATCATGTAATGGGTGGAGAGGGTGTCGCCGAGAAACACATCGGCCTGGTCGAAGGCCACCGCGTTGATTGCGTTCTGATAGGACGGATAGCAGGTGATAAGCGCCTTGGGATACAGCGCCTTGATCTCCGGCAGCGGCAAATAGTGATACACCATGCTCAGGCGCAGGCCGGCGAGGCCTTCGGTCAGCGAGCGGGTTTCATCTTCGCGGGTCACCAGTACCGGCTGATCGACCGCGTAAGGTGTGGAGAGCGCGAGGTTGGCATTGCCTGCTTCGTAGCCGTTGGCTGTGCCAAGCAGGTCGATCTGGCCATCGATCAAGGCGCGAATGGCAGCCTCGCGCGAGGGAAAGCGTTGCACGCGAATCGGCAAACCGGTGGCCTGACCGAGAATCCCTGCGTAATCGGCGGTCAGTCCCTCGTAGTCCTGGCCACTGACGGTCATGTCGAATGGCGGGTAATCAGGTGCGGAGGTACCCAGTTTCAGTTCGCTGCGAGTCTGTAGCCATTGCCGTTGTGACGGTTGCAGGACAATCCCGACAGCCTCGGTTGCCGAGCGGCTGAGCAACGCATAGTCGGGTGAGGGGCTTGGCGAGGCGAAGGCATTGGCGCTCAGATACAGAACGGCGCTCAAGGTGATCAGGTAGTCCTTCAGACGGCTGGGCATGTGGGGTCTCACACGAGTGCGTTGCGTTTGGCCATCTCGATAAGTTCTACAAGGGATCTGGCTTTGAGTTTTTGCATCAGACGCTTTTTATAAGTGCTGACGGTCTTGTTGCTCAGAAACATGCCCTTGGCAATTTCCTTGTTGGTGCGTCCTTGTGCAAATAACTGCAATACCATCAGCTCGCGATCATTAACGGATTTGAATAGTTCAAGTTCTGCATATCGAGTGTCATCGCTGCGCACCGGATTAAGTGCCTGACTGGGGAAGTAGTTGTAACCGGAAAGTACCGCTTTGATTGCGCTGACCAATTCGCTCAAGTCTTCCTGCTTGCAGACATATCCCGATGCACCGGATTGCATGCAGCGGATACCGAACAGCGTAGGACACTGCGCCGTCAGAATCAGAATCTTGAAATTGGAACCCATGGTGTTGAAGCGGGCCAGTACTTCGAGGCCGTCCAGCTTGGGAATGCTGATATCGAGAATGACCAGGTCGGGCATGCATTCACGGACCATCTGCATGGCATCGACACCGTTATCGGTCTCACCGACGACCTTGTAGCCTTCATGTTCCAGGAGCATTCGCACGGCGAGGCGGATGACCGGATGATCGTCCACAATAAAAACGGAGTTCATAAATAGAGTCCCATGCAAGCATGAATAAAGCGCGCACCTTAGCTCAGATGCATGAGCACTCGCATGGACTGGTAGTGTCGCGACTACGTTATCGGATTAATCCTACGCGTAATGAAGAAATGGACTACGTTGAAATTAGGATTGGCGTAAGGAAGCACGAGAGTTCAATTCGCCGAAGATGGAAATTATCCGAGAGCCAATATTGATCTCCAATTATTTACTGGTGTTTAAAGTTGTGTTTAACAAGTGCGGTTCGTTTTGTTTGGTTGCCTGGGTCAGCGCGATCCAGTCTGACCAGTTTAAAGAACGCGTATAACGTTCGTGGCGATAACTCACCGGGCATCAGCCGGCCAGACCAATGGCCGGCTGATGGGGGACGATCAATGACTTGAGCGGCCGGTCATTTCCAGTGCCATGTCACTGGCGTAACTGTCGGTCATGCCGGCGATGAAATCGATCATGCGCAGAAACGAACTGTGCAGCGAACCTTGAGGGTCCGGCGCATTGTTGCCGAGCAAATCGAGAATACGCCGGCTCTTGAACGACGGCGTGCGGCCGTTGTGCTGCTCCAGCGCGGCACCGCAGAACGAATTGAGCAGAATCTCCAGCGTGGTATACGCGCCGATCTCATGCAGCGTCTTGCGCTTGTCCTGGAAGATCTTCTTGCGCGCGATGTCCTTGGCGTTCAACACGCAGCGCTTTGCCGGCCCGTGCATGTGTTCGACCAGATCGCCGTGCAGTGTGCCGGCGAGCAGGGCATCCTGCTGTTCGACAAATGCCCGCGCCGCCGCGTTGGTCAGGTGCTCGATGGCCTTGCCGCGCAGGATCGCCAGTTTGCGCCGCCGGGAATCCTGCGGGCCGAGCTGGCGATAGGTTTCCGGCAAATCGTCGCCGACCAGACCGAGCAGCAGTGACTCGACTTCGGCGTATTCGAGCAGCTCCATTTCCAGACCGTCTTCGAGATCGATCAGCGCGTAGCAGATGTCATCGGCAGCCTCCATCAAGTACACCAATGGATGGCGTGCCCAGCGCTGGTCTTCGATTTGCGGCAGACCGAGTTTGTGCGCGATCTGTTCGAGCAATGGCAGCTCGCTTTGGTAGCAGCCGAATTTGTGTTTCTTGTAGCCGAGGGAGTCGGCGTGGCGCGCGGTCCACGGGTACTTCAGATAGGTGCCCAGCGTCGCGTAAGTCAGGCGCGTGCCGCCATCGAACTGGTGATATTCAAGCTGCGTCAGCACGCGAAAGCCTTGAGCATTGCCCTCGAAATTGAGGAAGTCACCACGCTCGGCTTCGCTCATGCCATCGAGCCAGCCGCGCCCGGCGGCTTGTTGAAACCAGTGGCGAATCGCGTCTTCGCCGGAATGGCCGAATGGCGGATTGCCGATGTCATGGGCCAGGCAGGCCGACTGCACGACCATGCCGAGGTCGGCCGGGTCGCACCAGTCTGGCAGCGCGCTGCGCAAGGTTTCACCGACACGCATGCCCAGCGAACGGCCGACACAACTGACTTCCAGCGAATGGGTCAGGCGCGTGTGAATGTGATCGTTGCTGGTGACCGGATGCACTTGGGTCTTGCGCCCGAGGCGGCGGAAGGCCCCGGAGAAAATGATGCGGTCATGGTCTTTGTGAAAAGGGCTGCGGCCGAGTTCTTGCGGGCTGTGCAGCGGCTTGCCGAGGCGTTCGCGGTTGAGCAGGGTTGGCCAATCCAAGGCTGAATCTCTCCGTCTGGTGACTGATCGCCCTAGCTTCCCGGTTCGGCCCCGCGCCTGCAAGCGGAACTACAGACCCGCCGCATCGATATCGATCAGCAGCAGCCGTTCACCGTTATCGAAGAACTGTCCGGCAGTCAGGCAATACTGGTTGCTGGTGGCGTCGCGATAGGTGTTGGACAGGGTCAGGCGGCGTTCTTCCCAGCCTTCGGCCAGCAGATGATAGAAGTACGGTCGCCACGACCAGTTGTGCCCCAGATAGCGGTCATCGGCAAACCAGCCGTCATGGCGCCATTCGAGGTTGGGAGTCAGTTGCGTGCCGTGGCGGTCGCACTGATAAAAGCGCAGCAGCCAGGGAAACGCCTGCAATTGCGGCAACGCACTGAGCGGGGCGCGGGCCTGCGCCCATTGCTGCAGAATCGCCATCAGTTCGCTGAGCTGCTGACGCATTTGCATCAGCCGCCCGCGCTCGCTGAGTTTCTGCTTCACGTAGCGTTGCCGCAATTGCGCGAAATGCGCGACGAAGGCATCGGTAGCGAAGAATTCTTCTTGTGCTCGGGCGAAGAGAAATCCCTGCACATAGCGCGAGCCGCACTCCAGCGCGAAATTCAGCTGCGCTTCGGTTTCGACGCCTTCGGCGATGATCCAGCAGCCGGTTTTCTCGGCCATCTGGGCGAGAGCCTTGACCACATCGCTGCTCGGTCCGCCGAGGGCTGCAGCCTGAAACAGGCGCATATCGAGCTTGAGAATGTCCGGTTGCAGGGCCAGGACCCGATCCAGCTGCGAATAGCCTGCGCCGAAATCATCAATGGCGATTCTCGCCCCTGCGTCACGGTAGCGCCCGACCACGTGGGCCAGGCGTTCGCTGTTACCACCCAGTTCGGTGATTTCAAATACGATGCGCTGCGGATCAACCTCGTGTCGCGCCAGTTGTTTGAGACTTGGCAGCGCTTGATCGGCGCGCAGGCGGCTGATCCAGCGTGGCGACATGTTCAGGCTGAGAAACCACTCGGCCGGCGCTTCATGCAGGCGGCTGAGGGCGTGATCACGGATTTGCCGGTCGAGACGGCGCAAGGCAGTGGCCGGCGTGCGCGGATCGGCGAACAACGGTCCTACCGAGGTCAGTTGACCATCGCTCTGACGCAGGCGACCCAATGCTTCGACGCCTGCAATGCGGCCGGTGGCGGTATCGATGAAAGGCTGAAAACAGGCGAGCGGTTGCCCGTCGATCACGGCAAGTCCTTAATCTTGTTTTTGGTTTGGCCGCGCTTGCCGGATAGGCACGCGGGATGGAATCTCCCGATAAGGAGATTCATCCCGGCGCTACTGCAAGAATGTAGCCAGAAGGGCGATTCAGCGTTTGCCCGAGCTGTGCATGACCAGTCTGATCAGCGGCCCAAGCGTCGTGCCCAGACGCAGCAGTCGCGTCAAACCGCCACCACTGCTGCGTTTCGAGCCTTTGCCGGTGAGGAAACCCAGCAGCGTCACCGCTGCCACGCCCCACAACGGCGCGTGCTTGATGCCGAAACCATCCTGCACGTTCTGCTTCATGCCACGCATGCGCTGCAACGGTTGCAGCACTTGCGCGGTTTCGTGGCGGATTTCCTGACGGTGCATTTCCATGCGCAGGCGGATCAGCGCCTTGCGCATTTCCCGGCGGGAGCTGTTGTGCGGAAGTTCAGGCAGGCTCATGGCAGCAGACGCTCCCGGTCGTTGGCCAGCTCTTCGAGCGTGCCGTGGAAAGGCGAGGACTCATCGAAAATCGCCGCTTTGAGGCGCAGACCGCAGAAGATCGACGCCAGCGTGTAAAACACGCACAGGCCGATGATCGCCGCCAGGCGGTAGGTGTCCCAGAAGATGATCATCACCAGCGTCGACAGACCTACCAGCAACAGCAGGGCAAAAACCAGCGCCAGGCCTGCGAACAGCAGCAGGCTGACAGTGCGTGATTTCTGCTCCTGCAGCTCGATGCCGAACAGTTCGACATGACTGTGCAGCAGGCCCAGAACGGCAGCGCCGAGGCGACGCGTAGAGGAGGCGGTGCCCGCAGTCGGGCCGGATTCACCGATCGACATGATCAGCGCCGAGTTGCCAGCAGGCCGATCAGAAAGCCGACGCCGGCAGCGATGCCCACCGACTGCCATGGGTTGGCCGACACATAGTCTTCAGTAGCGGTTACGGCCGCCTGACCGCGCTCACGCAGGGTGTCTTCGGTCACCTTCAGGGTTTCCCGGGCACGCAGCAGGCTGTCATGAATCTGGGCACGCAGCTCATCGGCCTGATCACCCGCGAGGGTCTTGGTGTGTTCGAGCAAGCGTTCGGTGTCGGCGACCAGAGTCTGGAAGTCGTTCATCAGGATTTCTTGAGCAGTCTTTGCCTTGATGCTGGCCATGGGTGGATCTCCGTAGGTGGCTTTGAAGCGTTCGAGTATGAGCCTTGCGCGAAGGTTCAGTGCAAATGCCTGGTACAACTTTTGCTGTGTCGTGGTGCGTCGCTCGGTATATGTGCGCTGTTGCCGGGCGTCCCAGCAGAAAAACTCTAATTAATTTACTAGCAGTTCGTGATCGGACATCGATAAATGCGCCAAATCAGTTCATCAACCCCTCCCGTTGCATGACTGGTGAGTCTTGATTTGGTGCATGAAATGCCCGCATGAACCGCTTTGGTGCCTTTCAGCCTTGGGTCTGCCTCCTCATGGAAAATCTGCAAAGCGCTGTGGACACGCTGGTTCACAGCTCCAACACGTTGTTCATTCTGATCGGTGCGGTGATGGTACTGGCGATGCACGCCGGTTTCGCCTTTCTGGAGGTCGGCACGGTCCGGCAGAAGAACCAGGTCAACGCGCTGGCGAAAATCCTCAGCGACTTCGCCGTCTCGACCCTGGCCTATTTCTTTATAGGCTATTGGATCTCCTATGGCGTCACCTTCATGCAACCGGCGGCGGTGCTCACGGCTGACCATGGCTATGGACTGGTGAAGTTTTTCTTTCTGCTGACCTTCGCTGCCGCGATCCCGGCGATCATTTCCGGCGGCATTGCCGAACGCGCGCGGTTTGTCCCGCAGTTGTGCGCGACGGCGCTGATCGTGGCGTTTATCTATCCGTTCTTCGAAGGGCTGATCTGGAACGGCAACTTCGGTTTGCAAAGCTGGCTGGCGGCGCAGTTTGGCGCGGCATTCCATGATTTCGCCGGCTCGGTGGTGGTGCATGCCGTGGGCGGTTGGCTGGCGTTGGCCGCTGTTCTGCTGCTCGGGCCGCGCAATGGTCGCTATCGCGATGGACGCCTGGTCGCGTTCGCGCCGTCGAGCATTCCGTTTCTCGCACTGGGCTCGTGGATCCTGATTGTCGGCTGGTTCGGCTTCAACGTGATGAGCGCGCAGACGCTGCAAGGCGTCAGTGGCCTGGTCGCGGTCAACTCGCTGATGGCCATGGTTGGCGGTACCGTCGCGGCGTTGATCGTTGGGCGCAATGACCCGGGCTTTCTGCACAACGGCCCGCTGGCCGGGCTGGTGGCGATTTGCGCCGGCTCCGACCTGATGCATCCGGTCGGAGCGCTGGTGACCGGCGCGATCGCCGGAGCCTTGTTTGTCTGGTGCTTTACCGCTGCGCAAGTCAAATGGCGCATCGATGATGTCTTGGGTGTCTGGCCGTTGCATGGTTTGTGTGGCGTGTGGGGCGGGATTGCCTGCGGCATCTTCGGTCAGTCTGCGCTGGGTGGCCTGGGCGGCGTCAGCCTGATCAGCCAGTTGATCGGCACTGCGCTTGGCGTCGCGGTGGCGCTGGTCGGCGGCTTCGTCGTCTACGGCGCGATCAAGGCATTGCATGGGCTGCGCCTGAGTCAGGAACAAGAGTATTACGGCGCCGACCTGTCGCTGCACAAGATCGGCGCGGTGAGTCAGGACTAGATTTCCTCATCATTGGCTCCGGGATAGAAACCGTGGAGCAGGCGATAGCGATCGATACGCACTTGATCGACCTTCTCCTGCACTTTGTGCGCGGGCAGGCCAAGCATGATCAGCGCGTGTGAAGCGAGCATCAGGCTTGACTCCAGAAGCTCCGGCACCACCTCGGTGGCGCCGGCAGCTCTGAGTTCCGCCGATTGGCTGTCGTCACGGGTGCGTACCAGAATCGGCACCTGTCGGTTGAGGCGGCGGGCTTCACGCAGAATGCGCAACGCCACATCACTTTGATCCACGGCAATCACCAGCAGCCTGGCGCGCAACAGGCCGACGGCTGTAAGCAGATCGCCACGCGCCGAGTCGCCGTAATGCACGTCGCTTTCCGCGGATGCGGCTTCCTGCACCCGCACCGGATCGTTGTCCAGCGCAACATAGGCTTGCCCCGCATTGCCCATGAAGCGGCCGATGGATTGGCCGACGCGACCGTAGCCGCAGATCACCACGTGCTGGTCGAGGTCGGCGTTGAGCGCGCTGATCTGTTCGATCTGCGCTTCCTGATTGGGCTTGCGGTGCAGCACGGCCGCAATGCGCGGCGCCGCACGCAACAGCAGTGGCGTGAGCAGCATCGAACAGAACGTCGCCGCGAGCAGCAGCGCCCCCGGCTCGGCCGGCAACAGACTGTTCTGCTGCATCTGCGCCATCAAGGCAAAACAGAACTCCCCGCCCTGGGCCAGGGCCAGACCGCTGCGCCACGCGGTTTCGCTGTCACTGCCGCGCCACTTCACCAGCAGCGCGACCACGGTGCCCTTGATCAGCATCAGGCCAAGCGTCAGGCCGATGATCAACAGGCTGTGACTGACGAACAGTTGCAGGTCGATGAGCATGCCGATGCTGACGAAGAACACGCCGAGCAGAATGTCGCGAAAGGGCCGGATGTCAGCTTCGATCTGGTGCCGGTAATGGCTTTCCCCGAGCAACATGCCGGCAAGGAAAGCGCCGAGTGCAGGCGACAGCCCCAGCAAGTGCGTGAGCCAGGCAGTCAGCAGCACGATCACCAGCGCCAGCAGGACGAACAGCTCCGCCGAACGCGAGGCCGCCACTTCATGAAACAGCCGTGGCAATAACCAGCGACTGGCGAGCAGCAGGCCGAAGAACAGCACCAAGGTTTTGCCCAGGGTCAACGGCAAGGCCCAATACCAGGCCTGCTCGCTGGTGCCGGCGAAGACCGGAACCAGTGTCAGCAGCAATACCGCGACAACGTCCTGAAACAGCAACACGCCGACCGCGTTCTGGCCGTGGCTGCTGAACACTTCACCAAGACTGCCCAGCTCCTTGGTCACGATCGCCGTGGATGACAGCGATAATCCGGCACCGAGCAACAGCGCCGGCATCAGCGGCATGCCCAGGCCCATCAACAGGGTGCCGAGCAGCGCTGCGCTGATCAGCACTTGCTGACTGCCGAGGCGAAACACCACCTGGCGCAGCGCAATCATCTTCGACAGGGAGAACTCCAGGCCTAGCGAAAACAGCAGAAACACCACGCCCAGCTCGGCGACATCCGGCAGATGTTCGCTCTCGTTGACCCAGTCGAATGCGTTCGGCCCGACCAGTAATCCCACGCACAGGTAACCCAGTACCGGCGGCAGTCGCAGGCGCCGGAACAGGGCAATCACCACCAGGGATGAGGCGAGGATGATCAACAGATTTGCAAACACGGGACACTCCGCTGTCAGGGCGTTGGCCTCTGAAGCGTAGAGGCAAAAAGTCCGCGAGGATGACGCATTTGCAATTTGCGCTGAATGATTTGCGTCAGGATTTTGCGCCGGGAGCGTTGGGGCCTTTGGGCGCCGCCGGGTCGACGAGGGTTTAGTGGCGTCCTAGAATGGGCTCACTTGTTTTCCGGTAATGCCGTCATGCCTCCTGAATGTCAGCTGTTCGGCACCCTCGGGTGTCACCTGTGTGAAGTCGCCGAAGCCGAGCTGATGCCCTTCGTCGAGCATGGTCTGCTGGTTGAACTGGTGGACATTGCCGAAGACGAATCATGGTTCGAAAAATACAGCTTGCGCATCCCGGTACTGCGGCGCGTTGACACTGGCGCGGAGCTGGATTGGCCGTTCAGTGGCGATGAAATCGCGGCGTTTTTACGATGATGGGGTTTACTACCGTTCTTCCGCTGGTCGCAGCGATACATCCTTGCGTTGGCGCTCGCTGACTTCTTCGGTTACTGTATGTCCATACAGCAATCGAGTCAGAGGGATGAACCGTGGTCAATGTCGAACAGTTGAAGAGCAGCGTTAACCGGATGTCGGTCGACGTGGTGCGCGAGGCCGTCCTCGAATTGCGCCTGGACGGGCTGGTCACGGAAGGCAAGACGCCGTTCAACAAGCTGCATTTCAACACCTGCTTTGCCGAGATCGAAGCCCTGTTCCAGCGCGCCGGTTATCACAAGCAGCTGGATGTGGTCGGTTATCAGGGCCTGCTGTATGCCTTGTACGATCCGGGTCGCTGGGAGGCGGTCGATGTCTTGCGCTGGCTGAAGGAGTTCACCGAAGCGGCGGCACTCAAGTCGATTCCGGCCTGATGAAACTGCGCTAGGTGGCTTTGCCTCACTGTTGGATAATGCCGGCCTGCATTGAGGATTTCTGTTTCGTATGACCAGCCCCGTATTTTCCGCTGCGCACAATCAGGCCAGCACCTTGTATTTGCCGCCCGGTCCCTGGCTGACGGTACTCGATTGCCTGTGCGAGCACTTCAGCGCTATCGGCCGCGAACAGTGGCTCGACCGGATTGCTCGCGGGCGGGTGCTGGATGCGCAGGGCCAGCCGATTGCGCTGGACTTGCCGTACAGGGAAGGTCTGCGCATTCACTACTTTCGCGAAGTGCCGGACGAGAAGCCGATCCCGGTGCTCGAGTCGATTCTCTACGCTGACGAACATCTGGTAGTGGCCGACAAACCTCATTTTCTGCCAGTAACCCCGGCCGGGGAGTATGTCGAACAAACCCTGCTGCGCCGGCTGATCCGTCGGCTGGACAATCCGCATCTGGTGCCGCTGCACCGCATCGACCGGCACACGGCAGGTCTGGTGATCTTCTCGGCCAAGCCGCAAACCCGCTCGGCCTATCAGTCGTTGTTCCCGACGCGGCAGATCGACAAGCGCTATGAAGCGATCGCCCCGGCGCTGCCCGAGCTGAATTTCCCTTTGGTGCACAAGAGCCGTTTGGTCGATGGCGAGCCGTTTTTCCGCATGCAAGAAGGGCCTGGCGCCAGCAATACCGAAACGGCGGTCGAGGTGCGTGAGAAAAATGGTGATCTGTGGCGCTATGGCCTGTATCCCGTGACGGGCAAGAAGCATCAGTTGCGGGTGCACATGACGGCGCTGGGAGCGAGTATTTGCAACGACCCGTTTTATCCGACGGTGTTGAAAGATGTCGAGGACGACTACGCCAACCCGTTGAAGCTGCTTGCGCAAGGCCTGCGCTTCATTGACCCGGTGACCGGGGAATTGCGGGAGTTCGAGAGTCGAATCACCTTGCAGTGGTAATGCTGAAACTGCTTTCCGAGCGCCCATGAAAAAGCCCGCATGACAATGCGGGCTTTTCTGTATCCGGTAACGACGCGGAGCCTTACAGCTCTTTAACGGTACGAACCTGATCCTTGTTGATGCGGGTCTCTTTGCCGTCCAGCTGCTGGAACTCGTAGAAGCCCGAATCATCATCGTATTTCGGGGTGTCGACGGCCTGGATTTCGCGACCGTCATTCAAGGTGATCACTGTCGGCGAGGAGCAACCGGCGAGGGTTGCCAGGCCCAGTGCGAGCATGAAAGTGGCGAGGGTCCGTTGAGTCATGAGTGTGTCTCCGAATGGGAAATCTTCTGGTTACTGAGCTTGAGACGTAAACAAGGCGTGAGAGTTCCTTGGATAGTGTCAGTCTGACACAGTGTTGTGCAGATGTAACAATTCGGGGGTGTTGAGGTTGGCCAGTCGCGGGTCGTTGTCAGGGCATTGCAATGCGACGGCGCCGAGACTGCGCATCACCCTGCCCGGGCTGCGCTCGCCTGCATTCCAGGCTGCTTCGAACGCTGGCAACAGCGCCACCGGAATCACGCACAACAGCGGTTCCCAGTGCTCGCCGTGGCGCAGCATTAAAGGTTTTTCACGTTGCAGATCGGCAGTGGTCAGCATGGCTTCCAGCAACGCCGTGTCGATTCGCGGCACATCGCATGGCAACACCAGCAAATGCGCATGGCGCGCCGCTTTCAGTCCAGCACGAATACCGGCCAGCGGCCCGGGGAAATCGCCTTCATCATCCATTACCAACTGATCGGCAAACCCGGCATAACGCTCGCGATTGCGGTTGCACGAGATGATCAGATCGTCGGTCAGCGGCCGTACCTTGCGCTGGAGATGCGCGATCAACGGCTCGCCCAGCCACTCGATGAGGCCCTTGTCCTGACCGCCCATGCGTTGACCGCGTCCACCGGCCAGAAGCAGGACGGAGCAGGGTGGCAACGGCTTGTTCGAGGGCATGACGACTCTCCAGAGGGGCGGCGGAAAAATGAGCCGCTGTGATATAACACCGGGCTGTTTCCCCTACAACTGGAAGAGCCTATGAAAGCCAAGGCTGATGTACCTTTCGTGCCGCTCAATATTGCGGTGCTGACTGTCAGCGACACCCGAACCCTGGAAACCGATACCTCCGGCCAGGTCTTCGTCGATCGCTTGATCGCGGCCGGTCACGCGCTGGCCGAGCGTGTTTTGCTTAAAGATGATCTCTACAAAATTCGCGCGCAAGTCGCCAATTGGATTGCCGACGATGTGGTCCAGGTTGTGCTGATCACCGGCGGCACTGGCTTTACCGGGCGTGACAGCACACCGGAAGCGGTGGCATGCCTGCTCGACAAACAGGTCGACGGATTCGGCGAACTGTTCCGCCAGATCTCCGTGGCCGATATCGGCACTTCGACCGTGCAGTCCCGGGCCTTGGCTGGTCTGGCCAACGGCACGCTGGTGTGCTGCCTGCCGGGTTCGACCAATGCGGTGCGCACTGGCTGGGATGGCATTCTTGCTGAGCAACTGGACGCCCGTCATCGTCCGTGCAACTTCGTCACCCATCTGAAGCAGGCGGCGCCTTGTGAATCCCGTGGGTAAGCCGGGCAAGACCGGCAGTCTGCTGCCTGTCGAAACGGCGCTCGAGCGTTTGCTGGCCATGGCCGATGCGTCGCGCATTGTCGAGTGCGAGCACTTGCCGCTGGCTCAGGTCGAAGGGCGGGTGCTGGCTGAAGATCTGATCTCGACGCTGGATCTGCCGCCGTGGCCGAACAGCGCCATGGACGGCTACGCCTTGAACCTGGCGGATTGGCAGGGCGAGCCGCTGCCAGTCAGCCAAAAAGTTTTTGCCGGGCAATCTCCGCAGCCGTTGGAACCAGGCAGCTGCGCACGCATCTTTACCGGGGCACCGCTGCCGCCGGGCGCTGACTGTGTCGAGATGCAGGAAAATGCCGAAGTTCAGGCCGACGGCCGAGTGCGCTTTCTTGAGCCTTTGAAGGCCGGGCAGAACATTCGTCCGCAAGGGCAGGAAACCACGGTCGGCGAATTGGTACTGCAAGCTGGAACCCGGCTCGGACCGATTGAGCAAGGCCTGGCTGCTTCGCTTGGCTGTGCCGGGGTTAACGTCGTGCGCAAGCCGCGGGTGGCGGTTCTGTCCACTGGGGACGAGCTGGTTGAACCCGGTCAGGCATTGGGTCCGGGCCAGATCTACAACAGCAATCGCGTACTTCTGTGCAGCTGGTTGCAGCGTCTGGGCTGCGAAGTGATCGATGGCGGAATTCTTCTGGACGATCTGCCCGCGACGCGGGCGCGGCTGGGTGAGCTGCAAAATGTCGATCTGGTCCTCTCTACCGGCGGGGTCTCGGTCGGTGAAGCGGATTTCCTCGGCATTGCCTTGCGTGAAGAAGGCGAGCTGGACCTGTGGAAACTGGCGATCAAGCCCGGAAAACCATTGACGTTCGGTCATTTCCGCAACGTGCCGGTGATTGGCCTGCCCGGCAATCCCGCCTCTACGCTGGTGACGTTCGCCTTGCTGACGCGGCCTTATCTGTTGCGACGCCTGGGTGTGCAAGATGTCGAGCCGCTCAAGTTTGCAGTGCCAGCAGGCTTTGTCTGGCCGGTGGCCGGCAACCGTCGTGAATATCTGCGCGGGCGCTTGGAGCAGGGGCGGGCGATCATTTACCGCAACCAAAGTTCGGGTGTGCTGCGTAGCGCGGCGTGGGCCGACGGATTGGTGGAAGTCCGAGAAGGCCGCACGCTGAGCGAGGGTGATGAAGTGAGCTTCATTCCCCTCAGTGACCTTCTGGGGTAGACCATCTCGCCCATGCACGCGTCGGCTGATACGCACGGCGCGTGCAACGAATGATTCGGTCAGTTGCTGATCAATGTCACCAACTGGTCGAATCGGCTGTTGGCCACCCATCCCAGCAGTCCGAGGATGACAGCGGTGGCACCCGCCGAATACGCCAGACGGTGTTTGATCGTCCGGACATCATTGAGCACTTCGTCCATATCGCGGCGCATGTATTTGAAGTGAGTCTCCAGCTCGCTGACTCGGGGTTCCATATCAAACTCTCCAGGGGTCTTGGCGCTGTTACAGAAGTCTGGTTTCTTGCTGGCACGACTTTCGGCGAGAGCGGCGACCGGGCTCACCGGTGCCTTGGTTTCATGGTTGTGCATGGAAGTTCTCGCCGATCGTATCAACTGCACGCTTGCTGGTTTTGCCATTGCTCGATTCATGGAAATAAATCGGGGGGTATCCGTTCATTACCGGCACATCCTTGTGTTATTGGGTTGAAGGTTGATGCTGCTGGCACACGGTGACCCAATGGTCGGACGGGGTCAATTAAGCCGATTCCTCTTGTTTCGTAAGAAAAAATACCGCTGTGTAGGACGCCAGCAGTTGGACGAAGAATTAATTGCCAGCTCGGTGGCTTTTTTAAGGCGCACAGTGGTCAAGATGTTTCAATCGATTTCAATTCTTGGAGTGACGTTATGAGTGAACGCCGGGCACTGCTGATCTTGCATGGCAAACAGGCACTCAACGAGGATGTCCGCGCTGCCGTCGAAGCCAAGCGTGAGCAAGGCTGGGAGCTGGCTGTGCGAGTGACCTGGGAGGCCGGCGACGCCCAGCGTCTGGTCGAGGAAGCGTTGGCGGCCGGCTACAGCAAAATCATCGCCGGTGGCGGTGATGGCACGTTGCGCGATATTGCCGAGGCGCTGGCTCAGCATCCGCAAAAAGCCAGTCTTGTGTTGCTGCCGCTGGGAACCGCCAACGATTTCTCCCGCGCCGCCGGTATTTCCCTGGAGCCTGCCGAAGCCCTTGAGCTACTGGATGTTCAGCCCTCGGATATCGATCTGGGCGAAGTGGGCGGGCAGATTTTCCTGAACATGGCGACCGGCGGATTCGGCAGCCAGGTGACCGCCAATACTTCGGAAGATCTGAAAAAGGTCTTGGGCGGCGCCGCGTATCTGTTTACCGGCCTGACCCGGTTCAGCGAACTGCATGCCGCTTACGGCGAGTTGCAAGGCCCGGATTTCCATTGGCAGGGTGAGCTGCTGGCGCTGGGTATCGGTAACGGTCGGCAGGCGGGTGGCGGCCATGTGCTGTGCCCCGAGGCACAGGTCGATGATGGTTTGCTGGACATCAGTATCCTGCCGGCACCGCAAGAACTGGTCGGCACGCTGAAGAATCTGCTGAGCGAGGGCTTCGGCCTCGACAACATGTTCGTGCGGGCGCGATTGCCGTGGGTCGAGATCAAGGTCGCCGAAGGGCTGAGCATCAATCTCGACGGCGAGCCGCTGGAAGGCGACAGTCTGCGTTTTGTTGCGAAACCCGCAGCGTTGCAGGTGCACTTGCCAAAGGACTCGCCGCTATTGAGTCAACTGACGCCAGTCAGTCATCAAGACTGATGATCTGCTCGCGCACGGCGAACAGCACCAGGCCCGCCACGTCATAGATCTGCAGGCGCTTCATGATCTGTGCGCGGTGGGTTTCCACGGTCTTGACGCTCAAGCCCAGGCCGTTGGCGATTTCCCGGGTCGATTTGCCGCGCACGATCAGGCGAAGGATTTCCAGCTGGCGCGCGGTCAGATTGTGCGAATCGGCGATGTCCGGCTGGCTTTTCTGGTTGCGGGTCAGTGCCTGATTGATAACGGTGTGAGCGATGGCCGGGCTGAGATAGCGTTCGTTGTTGCGCAGGGCTTCCAGCGCGTGCTCGAGCTCGGTGGCCGTGGTGTCCTTGAGCAGGTAGCCATGGGCACCGGACTCCAGCGCTTGCATGATCAGCGCCGGGTCGGTGTGCATCGACAGAATCAGCACTTTGCTCTGCGGCCGCACACGCTTGAGGCGTTGCAGCGCTTCCAGGCCACCGGTTTCCCGCATCGAGATGTCCAGCAATACGATGTCGGGGCTCAGTTGCTCGACCATTTCGAGCAATTGCGAACCATCACTGGCTTCGCCGATTACCGCGTAACCGGGAATATCCAGAACCAGAGCACGCACGCCGGCTCTGATCAGCGAGTGGTCATCCACCAGAAGTAAGTTACAAGTCAACGCATAACCTTATTCGTACTGGCCCGTTCGAGCGCTCGCGGCGCCCACGGGAAAAGTGCTTCGATTCGAGTGCCTTTGCCCGGCTCGCTGATAACGCTCAATGTGCCGCCCAACTGTTCGATGCGCTCGGCCATTCCGGCCATGCCGCGTTGACCTTCTCTGGCCGGGTCGGCCGCCGGGGCAAAACCCAGGCCGTCATCACTGATCAATAGCGTCAGACCTTGCGGCAATCGCTGTACCCGAATCAACAGGTTTTTTGCCTGTGCGTGCCGGAGGATGTTGGTCACGGCTTCCTGGGCAATGCGAAACGCGGCGACGGCCATTTCCTCGGGGATGCCGTTGAGCCGCTGCTGGCAATCGAGACTCCAGTTGACCGGCGTGTTGGCCAGTGTCTTGAGCAAGTGCGCACGCAGGCTGGCTTCGAGGCCCAGACTGGTCAATTGACGTGGATTGAGAATCGCCGAGACGTCACGCACCTTGGTCAGGGTTTCATCCAGTGTGTCGCAGAGCACCTTGCATTGTTCCTGCAGATCCTCCGGCAGGCGGCGTTTGAGCCAGTCACTTTGCAGCTTGGCGGCAGTGAGCAACTGGCCGATATCGTCGTGCAATTCACGGCTGAGGCGATGACGCTCGTTTTCCTGGACTTGCAGAAGTCGATCAGCCAGCTCTTGTGGTTGAAACTTGATCGATTTGCGTGACAAGCGATATTGCACCCAGACGCACGCGGTGGCGGCGATGTCGAGCGCCAGCAATCCCAAAGGAAGGCGTGCGGAAACAACATACGCCAGCAGACTGCCCAAGGTCGCCAGAACACACAGAACAAGTGTGAAGCGCCGGGCGTTTTCCCGAGAAGGTGGCCATGTAATGAGTGACTTGAGACTGGCGTACATAACGGATGGAGCCAATGGATGTTCGCTGCGGGCAGACCGACCGGTGACTGGCGGATCTCTGTGTGGAAATACTGTCATTTATGTTATTGATTCAAACCGCATTCATTAAGCGATCATTGACCGGCAATAACATCGAAAAGGTAACACTGAAGTCAGTATGCCATTAACCGGCAGGCAACTAACCGGCGGCATAATACCACTTAACATACCGTTGGTCGCGGTTGCTATATATGTCTATTCAGTCAGGAAATATCGGATCGTGGACGCAAGTTCCATATTGGAAAAAGCTGGAGTTGTTGTATTTGGGCCACTTCGATTTGCCTGGAAGTGTCGCTGGTTGCACACAGGGAAAACCCTGATGGCGGCACCTGGAAATTAACCGTTGGTCGGGCTGATTATTTGCCCCGGATTGTCGCTTTCAGGCACGAAGTATTCATTTACGACAATATCGCGACTTCCGGCTCAAGCCTGGCGCGCGGTAAAGGATGAAGAGAGCAAACGTTTGCTCACCATCTTGGGCTCGAACGAGGTTTGGCCCATTTGTGCCGCGAAGGCCTCGAGCAGATCAGTCTGTTCGCTTTTATCCAGGGTCAGCTGCCCGGTCCTGGGATCGACCAGCTCGAGCTGCCACGCCATCAAGGTCAGGCAGTCACGTAACGCATCGAGGGCCTGCTCGTGCAGATCTACGTGATCCTGCTGCAAATTGAGCAGGCTGTAGATGTGCAGGGAAAACTCGGAGATCGCTTCCAGCGCCAGTGCTTCGGCCCGGCCGGCCAGCTTCAGCAGAGTGCCGAGCATGCAGTCGATGGCATCCTTGTCATTGCTGATCAGTTGCAGATGGCTCAGGCATTCTTCGGACTTGGCGAGAAGCGTTTCGGCCTCGACCAGAAATTCGGGGAAGCGTTGCGCCCAGTCTTTACGGTCGATTGGCATGTTCATCTCCACCACGTCGTGTTGGTTGACGGATGGCCGTGTGTGGCGACGATCGTGAATCGTCGGCAGATCGCGCCCGGCGGTGCAGGTGCACGGACCGAGGGGTTCCAGAGGGTGGGTTGCCACTGAATTGCGATCGCACACAATAGCCTGACTCCGTTCATGCAATGAGAATGGCGTCACAGTAATGGCTATTGGAAATGGCGAATATCAGGTTGGGCCTGATTGATCCTAGGGGAATCCCTTAGGCGCGGGAACCTAACGTGCAAACCGAGGTCGCGCCGCAATGAATCTAGCAGATGAAATCACGATTGCCAGTAAAGCATGATGTCAGTGTGACATCAATGGCCGTTTATGGCATTTTTAGCGGCGCGCTTTACAGCAATCAAGATTAGCTGAATGCAGCCGATAAACCCCCATAGTGAATTCATCAGAACAAGCCCAGGAGTCATTGATGGCCGGCATTCTCGACACGGTAGACCAACGCACGCAACTGGTGGGTGAGAATCGCCTGGAAATCCTCATGTTTCGCCTGGCCGGACGCCAGCTGTTCGCGATCAACGTGTTCAAGGTTCAGGAAGTGCTGCAACTGCCCAAGCTGACCCTGATGCCGCAGCGTCATCCCTTCGTCTGCGGCGTGGTCAATCTGCGTGGGCAGACATTGCCGGTGATCGACCTGTCGCAGGCAATCGGTATGCGCCCACTGGTGCCGGGCCCGAACAGCACGATCATCGTCACCGAATACAACCGTTCGGTGCAGGCCTTCCTCGTCGGCGGTGTCGACCGCATCGTCAACATGAACTGGGAAGCCATTCTGCCGCCGCCGACCAGTGCCGGCCGCCAGCATTATCTGACCGCGATCAGCAAGGTCGACGATCAACTGGTGGAGATCATCGACGTCGAGAAAGTCCTCGCTGAAATCGTCCCGTACAACGCCAAGGTCTCGCGCGAGAAACTCGACGATCCGGTACTCGAGCGCGCCCGTGGCCGCGAAGTCTTGCTGGTGGACGATTCCAACGTAGCGCTTTCGCAATTGCGCGATACCCTCGGCCAGCTCGGGGTGAAAATGCACATTGCCAGCGACGGTCTGAAAGCCTTGAACATGCTCAAGGCCTGGGCCGATACCGGCGTGCATATGACCGATAAACTGCTGATGATCTTCACCGATGCGGAAATGCCGGAAATGGACGGCTATCGCCTGACCACGGAGATCCGCAACGACCCTCGCCTGCGTGGCCTGTACGTCGTGCTGCACACCTCGCTGTCCGGCAGTTTCAACGACTCGATGGTGAAGAAGGTCGGTTGCGACAACTTCCTTTCCAAATTCCAGCCGGACAAATTGGTTGATGTGGTGCGCCAGCGTCTGATGCTCGACGCCGTGCCGGCCTGAAACACGCACATCTTGCTTCCTGTGGGAGCGAGCCTGCTCGCGAAAGCGCAGGGTCGGACACATTGATGGTGAATGTGCCGGCCTCTTCGCGAGCAGGCTCGCTCCCACAGAAGTGTATTTACATTAATGACGGCTTTGATTCGGTATTGAAGCTCGTATAGGGTGGCGTTTTTCCTCCAAGGAAGCTGGCCATGCTGCGTCTGAGCGCGCTTTATCGTTACCCGTTGAAATCCGGCAAGGGCGAAATCCTGCAAAGCATTGAGCTGGACAAGCTCGGGCTGGCGGGCGACCGACGCTGGATGCTGGTGGACGAGGCCAGCGGGCGCTTTCTGACCCAGCGTGCCGAAGCGAAGATGAGTCAGTTGTCGGCGTTATGGAATGCCGGCGGCGGTCTGACTCTGAGCGCTCCCGAGCAGGGTTCTATCGAAGTCGCGCTGCCCGCGGCCGACGCCGAGCTGCGCGGTGTGACGATCTGGCGTGACACCCTGCGTGTGCCGGACGCCGGTGATCAAGCCGCGCGTTTTGTCAGTGACTTCCTCGGCAAGCCGACACGTCTGGTGCAAATGCCACTTGAGCGGGCGCGCACCACGCAGTCGGGTTTCGGCAAGGACGACGATCAAGTGGCGTTCGCCGACGGTTATCCATTGCTGCTGATCGGCGAAGCCTCGCGGCTGGCACTCTCGGAAACGGTAGGGCGAGAGCTGGAGATGCTGCGCTTCCGTCCGAATCTGGTCATCGAAGGCAGCGCGCCTTACGCCGAGGACAACTGGAAACGTATTCGCATCGGCGATATCGAATTCCGCGTGGTCAAGCCGTGCGCGCGTTGCATCATGACCACTGTCGACCCGCAAACCGGTGAGCGTAGCGCCGATCGCGAGCCGTTCGCGACGTTACAGAAACATCGCTCAACCGCCGATGGCGCGATGTTCGGGCAGAATCTGGTCAACGACGGCAACGGCCGCCTGGAAGTCGGCATGCCGGTGGAAATCCTCGAATAGGTTGTCGCTGAAACGAAAAATGCCCGGGTCTTTTGGACGCGGGCATTTTTTTGCGCAGTGAAACCGGCGGGATCAGCCGCGGTATTCGCACAGGTAAGCGGTATCAACGGCGACTTTCAGTTGGAACTTGCTGTTGGCCGGGACGTTGAACTGGCTGCCGGCGGCGAAGGTTTCCCAGTCGCTGCTGTCTGGCAGTTTTACGGTCAGCGCGCCGGAAACCACATGCATGATCTCGCGCTGGCTGGTGCCGAATTCGTATTCGCCCGGGGCCATGACGCCAATGGTCGCCGGACCTTCAGCGGTGCCAAAGGCGATCGACTTGACGGTGCCGTCGAAGTACTCGTTGACTTTAAACATGGGCGGATTCCTCGAAAAGGGCTTAGAAGGGGGCGGCCAGTATGCACAAGGCTTTTCGCGCCGTCACGCGTCTAAAGCGGCAGGACCAGCGGCAATAACCGTGCAGTATTGCGGGCATCTTCCAGCGCGCGATGTTGTTGGCCGTTGAACTGCATGCCCGCTAGCTGCAACGCGGCGTTGAGCCCCAGCGGTCGTTCCAGGCGGCGGGCCTTGGCGAAGCGCTGTTTGAGGTTCATGTGCGGGACTTTGCTCAGGCCGCTGTCGATGTTCAGGCGCTGCCACTCCTGGAGCAACTGCTGGCGATCGTAGCCGCCCCAACTGGCCCAGCCTTCAAGGCGAGCCTGATGCTGTGCCAGCCAACGCTCAAAGGCTGGCCAGACCTCGCTCAGCGGTTGTGCCGAATCGATGTTGGCCTGAGTGATGTGTGTCAGCTCCCGACAGAATGACGTCAGCAATGGCCGGCGGGTCGGTTTGACGAAGCGCTGGAAGTGATCCTGCTCGCGCCCGGCGCGGTCGACCAGGGTCGCACCGATCTCGATTATTTCCATCTCCGTGACCGGCCAGCCACCCTCGTCTGTGGTGGCTTCCAGATCTATGACCAGCCAATGGGGCATCGCAGGGTTCCTGATTTCCGCGTTCTGATTTATCAGAGCGTAGTCAAACCCCGCGCTTGTGCCCGGGCGACTACTCGACCTGCAACAGAACCTGACGATTTTTTACCTGATCGCCGACCTTCACTTGCACCCGTTTGAGCACGCCATCGATGCCGGCCTTCAACGGATGCTCCATTTTCATTGCCTCCAGTACCACCAGCAATTGACCCTTGCTGACGGTACTGCCTTCGCTGACCAGCACGTCGACAATGGCACCGTCCATCGGCGCTTTGAGGGTGCCGGAAGCGACGCTGGTCTGACTGTCGATCGGCGCATGAGTTCGATCCTCCAGGCGCAGGCTGCCTGGATGGGTGAACAGCCACAGGTGCCGATCGTGCAGACGGTAGGCATGACGCTGGCGCAGGCCGTCGATTTCCATGGTTACCGATTGCGCGGTGTGCTTGATGATTTTCAACTCCAGCGTGCGTTCGCCCAGCTGCACGACACATTCGCCGGATTTGCGCGCCAGCACCGACAGCGTCCAGTCCTGCTCGTCACTGCCGAGTCGATAGTGCAACGGCACGCTCGCGTTGTTGCGCCAGCCGTTCAGCGGGGCGCGATGGGGCAGGGCGCTGGCCTGATAGAACAACACCACAGCAATCGCCAGTTGCTCCGTCGTCGGCACATAAGTGTTGAGGCTGGCATGGCTGGAAAAATGGTGCTGGATGAAGGCGGTGCTGAAATCGCCGCTGATGAACTGCGGATGTTGCAGCAGGCCCTCGAGCAAACGTTGATTGCTTTGCACACCGAGCAGCACGGTGTCCTGCACCGCACGCAGCAGCTTGCGCCGCGCCTCTTCGCGGGTTGCACCGTGGGCGATCAGTTTGCCCAGCATCGGGTCGTAGAACGGGCTGACCGACTGGCCTTCAAGCAGACCGTGATCGATCCGTGCACCGTGGCCCGACGCCGGTTGCCATGCGGCAATTCGGCCGGTTTGCGGGAGAAAATCCGCAGCGGGATCTTCAGCGTAGAGGCGCACTTCCATGGCGTGACCGTCGAGACGGATCTGCTCCTGCGTCAGCGGCAGCGGCTGACCCTCGGCAACCAGCAACTGCCACGCGACCAGATCGAGGCCGGTGATCAATTCCGTCACTGGATGTTCGACCTGCAGACGGGTGTTCATTTCCAGAAAGTAGAATTGCCCGCGCGCGTCGAGCAGGAACTCCACGGTGCCGGCGCCGACGTAATCCACCGCGCGCCCGGCCTTGAGTGCTGCTTCGCCCATGGCCTGGCGCAGCTCGGCGGTCATCACCGGGCACGGCGCTTCTTCGATGACTTTCTGATGGCGGCGCTGGATCGAGCAATCGCGTTCGCCGAGATAGACCAGATGCCCGTGCTGGTCGCCGAACAGTTGCACTTCGACGTGGCGCGGGTCGATCAAGGCCTGCTCGAGAATCAACTCGTCGCTACCGAAACCGTTCATTGCTTCGGACCGCGCGGTACGCAGTTGCGCCGCCAGTTCGCTGGCCTCGTGCACCAGACGCATGCCGCGTCCGCCGCCACCGGCGCTGGCCTTGATCATCAGCGGATAACCGATCCGCGCGGCTTCGGCCAATAGGGTCGCGTCGTCCTGCGCTGCGCCTTGATAGCCGGCAATGCATGGAACCCCGGCCTCAAGCATGGCAATTTTCGACAGGCGTTTGCTGCCCATCAGTTCGATGGCTTTGACGCTGGGGCCGATGAAAATCAGCCCGGCTTCGGCGCAGGCGCGGGCGAAATCGGCGTTTTCCGAGAGGAAGCCGTAGCCGGGGTGAATTGCATCGGCGCCGCTGCGTCGGGCGGCGTCGATGATCGCCGCAATGTTGAGGTACGACTGCTGCACCGGCGCCGGGCCGATGTGCACGGCCTGATCGGCCATTTGCACGTGTAGCGCATCGGCGTCGGCGTCACTGAACACGGCGACGGTGCGATAGCCCAGCGCCTGGGCCGTGCGCTGGATGCGGCAGGCGATTTCACCGCGGTTGGCGATCAGGATTTTGTGGAGGGTAGGCATGGTGGGGTTCCTGAAATGATAGCGGTGAATGGGATGGCCTCTTCGCGAGCAGGCTCGCTCCCACATTTGGAACGCATTTCAACCGCGAATTCGGGCGCTCCTGAGTTTTGGGCGGCGAAGGTGCGGGCCTCTTCGCGAGCAGGCTCGCTCCCACATTTGGAGCGCATTTCAACTGCGAACTCGGGGGCTCCTGAGTTTTGGGCGGCGAAGGTGCGGGCCTCTTCGCGAGCAGGCTCGCTCCCACATTTGGAATGCATTTCGACCTGTGGGAGCGAGCCTGCTCGCGAAGCTTTTAGCTGACCCACCGAGGGTTACGTTTCTGCATAAATGCCATGGTCCCCTCGATTCCCTCGTCTCCAGTCACCGCCGCGCTGAACCACTGCGCCGCCTCATCGAGCAATTCACTCGAAGGCTGTCCGGCACTCGCCAGCAACAATTTTTTCGTCATCGCATTCGCTTCCGGTGCGCAGCGCAGCACCTGTTGCAACACCTCATCCAGTCTCTCGGCCAACGCTTGCGCATCCTGTTCAACGAAATGCACCAGCCCCAATCGCTGCGCCTCAGGGCCATCGAAACGCGCCGCCGTCAGCGCGAGTCGGCGGGTTTCGGTCAGGCCTATCCGTTGCACCACAAACGGTGCGATTTGCGCTGGGATCAGGCCGAGGCTGGTTTCCGGCAAGCCGAACTGCGCCTTGTGATCGCTAATCGCAATATCGCTGACGCAAGCCAGGCCGAAGCCGCCGCCGAGCACGGCGCCTTGCAGCACAGTGATCAGCACTTGCGGCGTGTGTTGGGCTTGTTCCAGCAACGCACCGAACACCCGGTTCAGCTCGCGGTAAGCGTCCGCGCCCTGAGCCCGGGCATTGGCCATGTCCTTGATGTCGCCACCGGCGCAGAAGTGCCCGCCGGCACCGCTGAGCACCAAGGCCCGCACTGAGCGGTCATCACGCACCGCCGCCAGCACCGCGCGCAGTTCGGCGACCATTTGCAGGCTCATCGCGTTGCGGCTGTCCGGGCGGTTGAGGGTGATGTGCAGTACGCCACCATGCAGTTCCAGCAACAGCGCCTGGCAATCGGGCAGGTTGCTCATTTCTTTTTCCCCGGCAGGATGCCCATCAGTTTGCAGATGATCCCCAGCATGATTTCGTCGGCGCCGCCGCCAATCGAGACCAGGCGCACATCGCGATAGGCGCGGGCCACCGGGTTGTCCCACATGAAGCCCATGCCGCCCCAATATTGCAGGCAGCTGTCGCTGACTTCACGGCCGAGGCGTCCGGCCTTGAGCTTGGCCATCGATGCCAGGCGCGTGACGTCCTGGCCTTTGATGTATTGCTCGGTGGCCTGATAGACCAGGGCGCGCAGGCATTCGATTTCGGTCTGCAATTCGGCGAGGCGGAAGTGGATCACCTGGTTATCGATCAGCGCGTTGCCGAAGGTCTTGCGCTCCTTGCAGTACTCGATGGTGCTGTCGATGCAATATTCCAGGCCCTTGATCATGTTCGCCGCGCCGAACAGGCGTTCTTCCTGGAACTGCAGCATCTGCATCATGAACCCGGCGCCTTCATGGCCGATGCGATTGCGCTGCGGCACGCGCACGTTGTCGAAGAACACCTGCGCGGTTTCCGAGCTGCGCATGCCGAGCTTGTCCAGGTGCGAACTGAGGCTGATTCCCGGGGTGTTCATCGGCACCATGATCAGCGACTTGTTGATGTGCGGCTTGTCGTCCGAGGTGTTGGCCAGCAGGCAGATGAAGTCGGCGCTCGGCGAGTTGGTGATCCACATCTTGCTGCCGTTGATCACGTAGTCATCGCCGTCCTTGCGTGCCGTGGTTTTCAGCCCGGCGACATCGGAGCCGGCGCCGACTTCGGAAACGCCGATGCAACCGACCTGTTCGCCAGTGATGGCCGGCCGGAGGAACTCTTCGCGCAGTTCATCGGAGCCGAAGCGGGCGAGGGCGGGTGTGCACATATCGGTCTGCACGCCGATCGACATCGGAATCCCGCCGCAATGAATGGTGCCGAACTCTTCAGCGGCGACGATCGAATAGCTGTAATCAAGGCCCATGCCGCCGAATTTTTCCGGCTTGGAAATGCCCAGCAGGCCCAGCTCACCGGCCTTGCGGAAAATTTCGTGGATGGGAAAGCGTCCGGCCTTTTCCCACTCTTCGACGTGCGGGTTGATCTCGTGGGTGACGAACTGGCGAACGGTGCGGCGCAGGGCTTCGTGTTCCGGGGTGAAGATCATTGTTGTTGTTCTCCGTAGGATCCGTGGCGGTCAGAAGCGGCTGACGCCGAAGCTGTTGGGTTGCAGCGTGCGCATGTCGGCTTCGTGGCAAATATCCAGCAAGTAACCGAGCAGGGTGCGGGTGTCGCGCGGGTCGATCAGGCCGTCGTCCCACAGGTTGGCGCTGCCGTACAGTGCGGTGGACTGGCTGTCGAGTTTCTGCGCTGTCATCTGTTCGAGCATGTCGAGCATTTTCGGATCAGGCTCGATGCCGTCCTTGAGCTGTTTGGCCTCAGTGACGATGCGCAGAACCTTGCCGGCCTGAGCGCCGCCCATCACCGCTGTGCGGCTGTTGGGCCAGGCGAAAATGAAACGCGGATCGAGCCCGCGTCCGCACATGGCGTAGTTGCCGGCGCCGTAGGAACCGCCGACGACAATGGTCAGTTTAGGCACTCGTGCGTTGGCGACCGCTTGAATCAGTTTCGAGCCGTGCTTGATCACCCCTTGCTGTTCCGATTCGGTGCCGACCATGAACCCCGTGGTGTTGTGGAAAAACAGCAGCGGCGTCTGGCTCTGGTCGCACAACTGGATGAACTGCGCCGCCTTGCTCGCACCTTGCGGGGTGATCGGGCCGTTGTTGCCGATGAAGCCGCAGGCGCGGCCCTGGATTTTCAGTTGGCCGCAAAGGGTTTGCTGATCGAACTCGCCTTTGAACTCGAGAAAGTCCGATTCATCGGCAATCCGCGCGATGATTTCGCGCACGTCGTAGGGCTTTTTTGCATCGTCCGGGATCAGCCCGAGCAGTTCGTCGACGGGGTAGTGCGGTTCTTTGAATTGCGGCTCCGGCAGCCACGGCAACTGCTCGTTCCATGGCAGCATGCGCATGATGTCGCGGACCTGGCGTATGCCGTCAGCGTCGTTTTCAGCGAGATATTCGGCAGTGCCGGCGACTTGCGCGTGCATTTCGGCGCCTCCGAGTTCTTCATCGGTGGCCACTTCGCCGGTCGCCGCTTTGAGCAACGGTGGGCCAGCGAGAAACAGCTTGGCCTTGCCGCGCACCACCACCACGTAATCCGACAACCCCGGTTGATAGGCGCCGCCGGCCGTGGCCGAGCCGTGCACCACGGTGATCTGCGGCAAACCCATCGCTGACATGCGCGCCTGATTGGCGAAACTGCGCGCACCTTCGACAAAAATCTCCGCCGCGTAGTTGAGATTGGCACCGCCGCTTTCGGCGAGGGTGATCATCGGCAGTTTGTTTTCCCGAGCGATCTGTTGCAGGCGCAGGGATTTTTTCAGGCCGCTCGGCGAGATCGTGCCACCCTTGATCGCGCTGTTGTTGGCGACCACCATCGCGCGGATGCCGCAGACATAACCGATGCCGGCAATCAGCCCGCCACCGGCCGAACTGCCGTCCTTGTCGTCATGCAACTTGTAGCCGGCGAGGCTGGCCAGTTCGAGGAACGGCGCGCCGGGGTCGAGCAAAAGGTTCAAGCGCTCGCGGGGCAACAGTTGCCCACGTTTGCTGAATTTTTCTTTGGCTTCGGCGGCCTTGTTCAGCAGGTTCTGTTCGAGCTGCTGCACCTGCTCGATGGCGGCGAGCATGGCCGCGCGGTTGCGCGCGAACGCTTCGCTGTGCGGATCGAGTTGCGACTGAATCTGCGCCATGGCTTATTCCTTGTCCTTGAGCGCGTCGGGACGCAACACTTCTGGTAAAAACGCGCGGTGGAAACCATTGAATGATTCGCTGTGGCTGGCCTTGTGCAGCGGCCAGGCGCGACTGCCGAGGCTGGCGGCGCCGTCGATTTTCACTGTGGTGCCGCTGATGAATGCCGCCGCCGGGCTGAGCAGAAACACGATCGCCCCACTGACTTCCGATTCGGTGCCGATACGCTTGAGCGGCACATGCTCGCGCAGGGTCGGAATTACCGCTTTGAATGCGCCTTCGTAAGTGTCCATGCCGCTGGACGCAATCCAGCCCGGCGCCACCGCGTTGACCCGGACCCCGGCGTAACCCCACTCGAACGCGGCGGTCTTGGTGAAATTGTCCATGCCCGAACGCGCTGCCCCCGAGTGGCCCATGCCGGGCATGCCGCCCCACATGTCAGCGAGCATGTTGACGATGCTGCCGCCATGTTTGCTCATCGACTGGTTGAACACTTCGCGGGCCATCAGAAAGCCGCCGACCAGATTGGTCCGCAGCACCGTTTCAAAGCCCTTCTGATTGATCGAAGCCAAGGGCGACGGGTATTGGCCGCCGGCGTTGTTGACCAGGCCGTGGATCGGCCCGTGTTCGGCGATCAGCTCTTTGACCAGTTGCTTGACCGCTTCTTCATCGCGGATATCGCAGGCCTTCCAGTGCGCGCGGCCACCGTCCTCGGTGATTTCGGCGGCGACTTTTTCGAGCTTTTCCGGCTTGCGCCCGACCAGCAGCACATTGGCGCCGAGGGCCGCCAGTTCATGGGCGGTGCAGCGACCGATGCCGCTGCCGCCACCGGTGACAATCAGGTTCTGGCCGCTGAACAGATCGGCGCGGAAAATCGACGCGTAAGCCATGCACACCATCCTCTAGTCGAGCTGTTCGGCGATGCTCTGCGGCACCGGGATCTGGATTTCCAATAGTTGCTGGGCGAAGGCTTTGCCTTGCGGGTCGATGCGCAGACTGGCGACACCGCCACCGCCGAGGGCGTTTTCCAAAAGAAAGTTGAGGCTGTGGGTGCCGGGCAGATACCAGCGTTCGACACGCCCGAGAAGCGGATCGAGTACGTGCCGCATCCAGTCGACCACCACCGAGGTGGTCAGCGCTTCGGCGATCCACGGCAGGTAATCGGGATGGCGCGGCATCACGCCGATATTGCTGTGGTTGCCCTTGTCACCGGAGCGCGCCACCGCCAGTTTCACCAGCGGCACACTGGCATCGGCGCGGCCCTGGGGTCTGGGTGGCTGATGGGCGATCGGCAAATTTGCACTGTCCAGAGCCACCGGGTCGGGCAGGGCGCACGGATGACGTTCGCCTGCGATGTCGACTTGCAGGGTGCAGGCGCTTTTATCGATGAGGAAAGAGAACAGACGGATGAGGGGGTATACGGTCGGACGACCGCCGACGATGCCGGTCAAGCCCGGCGCCATGCCGGTCGCGGCCTGGGCGATCTCTCTGGAAAACAGTACCAGCGCGCGTTTGTCAGGATGGCGCACGGCGATTTTGATCACCACTTCACGGCTGTCGCGGCGCTGGCCGTGGGGGCCGTAGGTGGCTTCGCTGCCGAGCAGTTCGACATGGGTTTCGCTGTACGGCGCCCAGCCGCGCAGGCTGAACATCTCGGCGGTCTTGTCGATGATTGCCTGACTGACCCGCCGTGCCTTGTCCACTGCGTCGATGCCGGCCATCAGGCAACTGGCGGTGCAGCGAAAACCGTCCGGGTACGTGGCGCTGACCTTGTATTTATCGGTAGGCGGCAGGCCTTTGGCACCGTGCACGTGCACGACGTTTTTGCCTTGTTGCTGGAGTTTGACCTGGCTGAAATCGCAGATCACGTCGGGTAACAGATAGGCCTGCGGATCGCCGATTTCGTAGAGCATCTGCTCGCCGACCGTCAATGGCGTGACGAGTCCGCCGGAGCCTTCGGGTTTGCTCACGAGGAACTGGCCATCGGCGCTGACCTCGACGATCGGAAAACCGATGTGCTCGTAATCCGGCACCTCGCGCCAGTCGGTGAAATTACCGCCGGTGCACTGCGCGCCGCATTCGATGATGTGCCCGGCCAGTGCGGCCTGGGCGAGTTTGTCGTAGTCATGCCACGACCAGCCGAATTCGTGAACCAACGCCGCACTGACCACGGCGCTGTCGACCACCCGGCCGGTGATGACAATGTCGGCACCCAGGCGCAGCGCTTCGACTATCCCCGGCGCGCCGAGGTAGGCGTTGGTCGACACGCACATGCGCGGCAATGGGGCGCCGCTGAACATTTCGCTGATGTCGGCAGGGTTTTTGAGTTGTCCTTGCAGGTCATCGCCGAGCAACACGGCAATCTTCAGCTGGACCCCGGCCTGGTCGCAGGCCGCTTGCAGGGCCGCCGCGCAAGCCTGCGGATTGACCCCGCCGGCATTGCTGATCACGCGGATGTTCTGTTCGGACAGCTGCGTCAGCAGCGGCGCCAGCACTTCAACGAAGTCACCCGCGAACCCGGCCTGCGGGTCTTTAAGACGCGCACCAGCCATGAGCGACATGGTGATCTCGGCCAGATAATCGAACACCAGATAATCCAGGTTTCCGCTGGAGACAAGCTGGGCGGCAGCAGTGGAAGTGTCGCCCCAAAAAGCACTGGCGCAGCCGATTCGCACGGTGGTTGGCATTTTTATCTCCGACTCAGGGACCTGCGACAGAAGTGTCTGGAGGCTACCAAGCAAGCGCTTGGTTTGTAAACAGGCGAAACATTCTTCTGCCCAAGCGCTTGCTTGGTGCCCGCGCGCGGCTTAAATTGCGCGCAACCCTGCGGTTACAGGGGGCAACACACTGATCGACTGTAGGAGAGAACGGGTGGACGAGCAAAAAGCCCTGCGGGTCATGCGCGAACTGGTCGACCAAGGCCAGTTGACCGACCCGGACAGCGCCCGTGGCAAATTGCTGCAAGTGGCGGCTCACCTGTTTCGCAACAAAGGCTATGAGCGCACCACAGTGCGTGATCTGGCCAGTGCTGTGGGCATTCAGTCGGGAAGCATTTTTCATCACTTCAAAAGCAAGGATGAAATTCTCCGCGCGGTGATGGAGGAAACCATCCGCTACAACACCGCGTTGATGCGCGCAGCCTTGGCCGAGGCGAGCGATGTGCGCGAAAGGGTGCTGGCACTGATTCGTTGCGAGTTGCAGTCGATCATGGGCGGCAGTGGCGAGGCGATGGCCGTGCTCGTGTACGAATGGCGCTCATTGTCCGAGGACGGTCAGGCTAAAGTCCTCGCTTTGCGTGATGTTTATGAAGACATCTGGTTGCAGGTTCTGGGCGAGGCCAAGGACGCCGGCTTTATTCGCGGCGACGTTTTTATTACCCGACGTTTCCTTACCGGCGCACTGTCCTGGACCACCACCTGGTTCCGTGCCGGCGGCAGTTTGAGCCTCGATCAACTCGCCGATGAAGCGTTGATTCTGGTCCTCGAAGCGCGTTGAACGGTTGTCGGACCGGCCGGGAAACTGGCTAAGTCGGCGAAACCGCCTAGCTTGAATGCATTGATCGCTATTTTTTTCGGGGAGTGGGGTGTTTTGAAGTCTTCGCCAATTCGGACAGCCGCCGGGCTGCTGCTCGCTGCGCTGGCTGCGTTATGGGTATTGCCCGCTCAGTCAGCGCAATTGGTCCGGGTCGGCGCCGCGCATTTCCCGCCTTATACGATTCGCCCGGAAAACGGCGCCGACACCGGCCTGTTGCCGCAATTGGTCGAAGCGCTGAACCGCTCGCAGAGCGACTATCAATTTGTCCTGGTGCCGACGTCGATCCCGCGCCGCTTCGGTGATTTCAAGCAAGGCCGCATCGATATGGCGATCTTCGAGAACCCCGAGTGGGGCTGGAAGGACATTCCCCACGACGACGTCGACATGGGCCTGGAAGACGCCGAGATTTTTGTCGCGCAACGCGAAGACGGCCGCCAGCAAAACTACTTCTCGAGCCTGTCGGGCAAACGTCTGGCACTGTTCAGCGGTTATCACTACGAATTCGCCGACTTCAACGCCGACCCGAAATATCTCGCGAAAAACTACAACGCGACGCTGACCTATTCCCACGACAGCAACCTGCTGATGGTCCTGCGCGGGCGCGCCGACATTGCCCTGGTCACCCGTTCCTATCTGTTCGATTACCTGCTGCGCAACGAGAAGGTCCGCGATGAGCTGTTGGCGTCGCAGCGTACCGATCAGATCTATCACCATTACGCGATTCTGCGGCCAAGCGCTCCTATCACCGGCGAAGCCTTCGGTAACCTGCTGCAGCATTTGCGCGACAACGGCGAATTGCTGAGGATTTTCGAGCCGTACAGGATTGCCGTGATGCCGGCGCCTCATCACTGAAGCGCTAATTGCCTCTCGCGCTTAAATTTCCCCTCCCGGCTCACGTCACTTCGTTGAACTGTCGACGATTACGTGAGCCCGACCCATGTCCAATCTGAATGACCTGACTGCCTTGGCGTTGCCCTCGGGCAGTCGATTGATCGCTGATGCTACCGAGAGCCGGCTGAGCCTGAGCCTGGACGGGCAACCGCTGATTCGGCTGCGCCTGGACCGCGAGGCCAATGGCCCGATCCAGCTTGATGAGCGTTTTGCCCTGCCGCCCGGCCAAGCCTTGTGGGCGGCCTGTTATTGGCTGTTCGCCCGTGACCCGGCGTGTCAGCAGTTGATCTGGCAACTCGATCAGCCACCGACCGAAGCCTTGCGCAGTGGTTTGCTGATCAATACCGAAGTCGCCGGCGAGTATCGCTGCGAGCGCACGCTGTTCTGGCAACTGCCGCAGCCGTGGCTGGGCACTTCACTGACCGGCAGCTATCCGCAGCAAATGGTCATCAGCCAGGGCAAGCGCCATCCGCTGCGACCGGTGAAGCCGCGCGGTGAAGTCTATCGGCGTTTCGATGCGCGGCTCGGCGCATGGATTTCCTTGCGAACGCTGGAAATCGAAGAAGATCTGTCGCGCTTCAATCGCTGGCAGAACAGCCCGCGCGTGGCGAGTTTCTGGCAGGAGGAGGGCAGCCTTGAGCAGCATCGCGAATACCTCGGCAAGCTCGAGGCCGATCCGCACACGCTGACGCTGATTGGTTGTTTCGATGACCAGCCTTTCGCTTACTTCGAAGCCTACTGGGCCAAGGAAGATCGCATCGCGCCGTTCTACGATGCCGGCGATTACGACCGTGGCATTCACATGCTGGTCGGCGAGGAAAGTCATCGCGGCCCGCATAAAGTGGCGAGCTGGTTATCGGCGCTGGTGCATTACCTGTTTCTCGATGATCCACGCACCCAGCGCGTGGTCGCCGAGCCACGTGCCGACAACGCGAAGATGATCGGACATATGCACAACCAATGTTTTCACTGCGAGAAGGAATTCGATTTTCCGCACAAGCGCGCGGCGCTGATGATTCTGGGGCGGGAGCGGTTTTTTGATCGGTGCCGGTTGGCCTGATGTGTTCGGCCTCGGAATTTCGTTGGGTCTGAGGCCGCTTTCGCGAGCAGGCTCGCTCCCACACTGGGTTTGTGTCGTTGATCAAACCCTGTGGGAGCGAGCCTGCTCGCGAATGGCTTGACGCAGAATCCGGATCCTAACGACGACCGGCAATCACCGCATCCCGCCGACTGCCCGAGACCTTGCGGCAGTGCACCAAAGCATCACGAATCATGAAGTTGACCAGGGTGGGCGATACGCCCAGTTCCTTGGCGATGTCTTTCTGCGGCACGCCGTGCAGACGGTACATCTCGAAGGCATAGCGGGTGCGGCTGGGCAGCTCGGTCAGCGCATCGGCGATGTGTTCCAGAGTCGAGAAGTTGATGTGCGAAGTTTCCGGCGAAGCGCCCTGAATCACCACGTTCAAGCCTTCCTCTTCCGGGCCTGAGTATTTCTGTTCGAGCGCCTGCTTGCGGTAGTGATCGATGGCGAGGTTGCGCACGATCTGGAACAGGTAGCTCAGCTGAGCCTTGATCGACGACGTGATCGGCGGGGCCGATTGCAGTCGGAAAAACGCATCCTGAACCACGTCTTCGGCACGAGACCTGCAACCGGTAATACGGGCTGCAATCTTGACCAGAATCAGTCGATTGTCGACGAATGCCTGAAGTAGCGGTGAATCGCACCTGCTTGTGGATACTTGTTCCGTCATGGAAATCACCTTGCTGCCAATAGGTTAGTGGGAGGGCCTCGGGGGACGGCGCCGTCCTACACATCGAGCGACAAATTATGTTGAATGATAATGATTGTCAAATGAGAAAGAGAAGTAGTGCTGTAAGTCGATGTGTTTTGCCAACTGCGACACGCCGCCGCACCCTGGCCCCGCTGGACGTCGTGCCTGCCGACTAATTATTTCCCCACTCCATCCGTTCTCATTGGTGAATGGCCCGGGTGCAGATCCCCGGCCTCAGCGCATTCCGATGCCTTGCGCGGTCGGCACAGACCGCGCCCCGCACGCCTCTCGACAGGTGTGACGCAGCCACCCGATTCCACTTGCAAGCCGAATTCAGGCAGGAAACCTCATGACCGACGCGTTCGAACTCCCCAGCACCCTGGTCCAAGCCCTCAAGCGTCGCGCAGCCCTGACGCCGGACCGACTGGCCTTGCGTTTTCTCGCCGAAAACCCGGAGCAGGCTGTGGTGCTCAGCTATCGCGAACTGGATCAACGCGCGCGCACCATCGCCGCTGCGCTGCAGGCCGAGGCCGGATTCGGTGAGCGTGCGGTGTTGCTGTTTCCCAGCGGCGCGGATTACGTCGCGGCGTTTTTCGGTTGCCTGTACGCCGGTGTGATTGCGGTACCGGCCTATCCGCCGGAATCCGCGCGTCGTCATCATCAGGAGCGTTTGCTGTCGATCATCGCCGACGCCGAGCCCAAGCTGCTGTTGACCAGCGCCGATCTGCGCGATGCCTTGCAACAAATCGACGGCGCGCCGCCGCTGTTGTGCGTCGACACTCTGGACAGCGCACTGGCCGAACAGTGGGTTGAGCCGCCACTGCCGCCCGAGCACATCGCCTTCCTGCAATACACCTCCGGCTCCACCGCGCTGCCCAAGGGCGTGCAAGTCAGCCATGGCAATCTGGTCGCCAATGAACTGCTGATCCGTCACGGTTTCGGGATCGACGTCAACCCGGACGACGTCATCGTCAGCTGGTTGCCGCTGTATCACGACATGGGTCTGATCGGCGGTCTGCTGCAACCGATTTTCAGCGGCGTACCGTGCATTCTGATGTCGCCGGCGTATTTCCTCGGCCGGCCGTTGCGCTGGCTGGAAGCGATTGCCGAATACGGCGGCACCATCAGCGGCGGCCCGGATTTCGCCTACCGTTTGTGCAGTGAGCGGGTCAGCGAGTCGGCCCTTGAGCGCCTCGATCTCAGTCGATGGCGCGTGGCCTATTCTGGCTCCGAGCCGATTCGCCTCGACACCCTTGAACGCTTCGCGGAAAAGTTCGCTGCTTGCGGTTTCAGCGAAAACAGCTTCATGGCTTCGTACGGTCTGGCCGAGGCGACCCTGTTTGTCGCAGGCACGCCGCGCGGCACCGGCATCCCGGCACTGCGCGTGGACGATCAGGCGCTGGCGCAAAACCGCGCCGAGCCGGGCGACGGCAGCGCGGTCATGAGTTGCGGCATCAGCCAGCCTGAGCACGCGGTGCTGATTGTCGATCCCAACACGCTCGAGGAACTGGCCGACAAGTCCGTCGGTGAAGTCTGGGCCGCCGGCCCGAGCATCGCCCACGGTTACTGGCGCAACCCCGAAGCCAGCGCCAAGACTTTTGTCCAGCACGCCGGCCGCACCTGGTTGCGCACCGGCGACCTGGGTTTTATCCGTGACGGCGAACTGTTCGTGACCGGGCGCCTGAAAGACATGCTCATCGTCCGTGGCCATAACCTGTATCCGCAGGACATCGAGCAGACTGTCGAGCGCGAAGTCGAAGTGGTGCGCAAGGGGCGTGTGGCGGCGTTCGCGGTCAATCACAACGGCGAAGAGGGCATCGGCGTCGCTGCGGAAATCAGCCGCAGCGTGCAGAAAATCCTTGCGCCAGATGCGCTGATCAAAGCCATTCGCCAAGCCGTGGCCGAGGCCTGTCAGGAGGCGCCAAGCGTGGTGGTGCTGCTCAATCCGGGCGCGTTGCCGAAAACCTCCAGTGGCAAACTGCAGCGCTCGGCGTGCCGCAATCGTCTGGCTGATGGCAGCCTCGACAGTTACGCGCTGTTCCCTTCGATTACAGCGGCAACGGAAACCGCGACCAGCAGCACTTCGGATCTTGAAGCGTTGATCGGGCAAATCTGGGCCGAGCAACTCAACGTCAAGCAGGTCAGTGGCGACGACCATTTCTTCCTGCTCGGCGGCAACTCGATCGCCGCCACGCAAGTGGTCGCACGGGTTCGCGAAGCACTTGATGTGGAGCTGAGCCTGCGCCTGCTGTTCGAAGCGCCAACCCTGTCCACCTTCGCTGCCGCTGTGGCGCAGCTAAAACAGGACGGCGGCAGCGCTCAAGGTCCGATCAGCACCTTGTCGCGCAGCGAGCCGATGCCGCAGTCGCTGGCACAAAATCGTCTGTGGATCACTTGGCAACTCGATCCACAGAGCAGCGCCTACAACATTCCCGGCGGCCTGCGCTTGCGTGGCGAACTCGACGAAGACGCCGTGCGCAAAAGCTTCCAGCAACTGATCGAGCGCCATGAATCTTTGCGCACACGTTTCTTCGAGCGCGACGGCGTGGCATTGCAGCAAGTGCTCGCTGATGCCGAATTCAACCTGCAACTGATCGACATCAGCGACCTGCCAATGTCCGAGCGTGAAGCCCGTGCCGAGCAGATTCGCGAAGACGAGGCGCGCACTCGGTTCGATCTGGAAAAAGGCCCGTTGCTGCGAGTGACGCTGGTGCGCCTCGATGATGAACAGCATCAGTTACAGGTGACCCTGCACCACATCATCGCTGACGGCTGGTCGCTGAATATTCTCCTCGACGAATTCTCGCGTCTCTACGCGGCGGCAACCCAAGGGACGCCGGCGACACTGGCAGCGCTGCCCACGCAATACGCCGATTACGGCAACTGGCAGCGGCAATGGCTGGCGCAAGGCGAGGGCGAGCGGCAACTGGCGTACTGGCAAGCGCAACTGGGCGAAGAACATCCGCCACTGGAACTGGCCACCGATCACCCGCGCTCGGCCAGACACAACCACAGCGCCGCGCGCCACAGCGTGCGCTTGAGTACCGAACTCAGCGAGGCGATCCGCCAGACCGCGCAGGCTCACGAAGCCACGCCGTTCATGCTTCTGCTCGCTGCGTTGCAAAGTTTGCTGCACCGCTACAGCGGTCAGCGCGACATTCGCATCGGCGTGCCCAACGCCAACCGTCCGCGCCTGGAAACCCAAAGCCTGATCGGCTTCTTCATCAATACCCAGGTGTTGCGTGCGCAAATCGATTCGCGCCTGACATTTGCCGAGCTGCTGAACCAGACGCGCCAGGCCGCACTCGGCGCCCAGGCCAATCAGGATCTGCCCTTCGAACAATTGCTCGAAGCGTTCCCGCAGGCCCGCGAACAGGGACTGTTCCAAGTCATGTTCAACCATCAGCAGCGCGACCTCAGTGCGCTCAAGCGCCTGCCGGGTCTGCTCGCCGAAGAACTGCCGTGGCACAGTCGCGAAGCCAAGTTCGATCTGCAGTTGCACAGTGAAGAGGATCGTAACGGGCGCCTGAGCTTGGCGTTCGACTACGCCAGCGAACTGTTCGACGCCGCGACCATCGAGCGCCTGGCCGAGCATTTCCACAATCTGCTCAGCGAAGTTTGCGAACAGCCACAGCAGGCCATCGGCGATCTGCGCTTGCTGACCGCCAGCGAGCAGAATCAGCAGAAAGACTGGAGCGTGGCCCCGTGCAGCCCGGCGGAACAATGGCTGCCGGACCTGCTCGAGCAACAAGTGCGCAAAACCCCGCAACGCACCGCGCTGGTGTGGGACGGCGGTCGTCTGGATTTTGCCGAGCTGCACGCGCAAGCCAACCGGCTCGCCCATTACCTGCGCGACAAGGGCGTCGGCCCTGACGTGTGCGTGGCCATTGCCGCCGAGCGTTCGCCGCAACTGCTGATCGGCCTGCTGGCGATCATCAAGGCTGGCGGCGCCTATGTGCCGCTTGATCCGGATTATCCGGCCGAACGTCTCGCGTACATGCTCCGCGACAGTGGCGTCGAACTGCTCCTGACCCAGACGCAATTGCTCGAGCGTCTGCCGGCCAGCGATGGCGTCAGCGTGATCGCCATGGATGCGCTGCACCTGGATAAATGGCCGAGCCAGGCACCGGGCCTGCGACTGCACGGCGACAACCTCGCCTACGTGATTTACACCTCGGGTTCCACCGGGCAACCGAAAGGCGTCGGCAACACCCACGCCGCGCTGGCCGAGCGCCTGCAATGGATGCAGGACACGTACCGCCTCGACGAAACCGACGTGCTGATGCAAAAAGCGCCGATCAGTTTCGACGTCTCGGTGTGGGAATGCTTCTGGCCGCTGATCAGCGGCGCGCGGCTGCTGCTTGCCGCGCCCGGTGAGCACCGTGACCCGTATCGCATCGCGCAACGGGTCCAGCAATACGGCGTGACCACGCTGCACTTCGTCCCGCCGCTGCTGGCGCTGTTCATCGATGAGCCGCTGAGTGCCGAATGCACCAGCCTGCGCCGGGTGTTTTCCGGCGGTGAAGCCTTGCCCGCCGAGCTGCGCAATCGGGTACTGGCGCAATTGCCGGCGGTGCAATTGCACAACCGTTACGGGCCGACTGAAACCGCGATCAACGTCACCCATTGGCACTGCACAACTGCCGATGGCGAGCGCTCGCCGATTGGCCGGCCGCTGGGCAATGTGATCTGCCGCATTCTCGATGCCGATCTCAATCCAGTGCCGGCAGGCGTGCCGGGCGAGCTGTGCATCAGCGGTATTGGTCTGGCTCGCGGTTACCTGGGTCGTCCGGCGTTGACCGCCGAGCGTTTTGTCGTCGATCCACTGGGTGAGCAGGGCGCCCGTTTGTACCGTACCGGCGACCGTGCGCGCTGGACGTCCGCCGGCGTGATCGAATACCTCGGTCGTCTCGATCAGCAGGTCAAGCTGCGCGGCTTTCGCGTCGAACCTGAAGAAATCCAGGCGCGACTGCTGGCGCAAAATGGCGTCGCCCAGGCCGTGGTCCTGGTGCGGGAAACCGCTGCCGGTGCGCAACTGATCGGCTACTTCACGGCGACCGATGCGCAGGAAAATGCCGATGAGCAAATTATTCGGCTGAAAGCTGCCCTCGCTGACGAGCTGCCGGAATACATGGTGCCCGCACAATTGCTGCGCCTTGATGCGATGCCGCTGAGTCCCAGCGGCAAACTCGACCGCCGCGCCTTGCCCGAGCCGCAATGGCAGGTGCGTGAACATATCGAGCCGGTCAGCGAACTGGAGCAACAAATCGCCGGGATCTGGCGCGGAGTGCTGGGTCTGAAGCGGGTTGGCCTGCGCGATGATTTCTTCGCCCTCGGCGGTCACTCGCTGCTGGCCACGCAAATCATTTCGCGCACACGTCAGGCCTGTGACGTCGAACTGCCGCTGCGCACATTGTTCGAGCACAGCGAACTGGGCGATTACGCCGAACAGATTCGCCTGATCCAGGTCAGCGGCCGCACCAATCAACAGTTGCCAATTGGCACAGTCGACCGCAGCCAAGCGGTGCCGCTGTCCTATTCGCAGCAGCGCATGTGGTTCCTCTGGCAGATGGAGCCGGACAGCCCGGCGTACAACGTCGGGGGCATGGCGCGCTTGCGCGGCGTGCTGCACGTCGAGCATTTCGAGGCGGCGTTGCAGGCGCTGATCCTGCGCCACGAAACCCTGCGCACCACATTCCCAAGTGTCGACGGTGTCGCCCGCCAGCAAGTGCATCCCGAGACCGGCGTGCGCATGGGCTGGAAAGATTTCTCCAGCCTGCCGGCAGAAGTCCGGGAGCTACAAGTCCAGCAACTGGCCGATGCAGAAGCGCACCAGCCGTTCGATCTGGAAACCGGTCCGCTGCTGCGCGCCTGTCTGGTCAAGACCGCCGAGCACGAGCATTACTTCGTCCTGACCTTGCACCACATCGTCACCGAAGGCTGGGCGATGGACATCTTTGCCCGTGAACTCAGCGCGCTGTATGAAGCGTTCGTCGATGAGCGCGCCTCGCCGCTTGAGCCGCTGCCGGTGCAATACCTCGACTACAGCGTCTGGCAGCGCAACTGGCTGGAGTCCGGCGAGCGCCAGCGCCAGCTCGATTACTGGACCGCGCAGCTCGGTCGCGAACATCCGCTGCTGGAACTGCCCGGCGACCGTCCGCGTCCACCGGTACAGAGCCATCAGGGCGAGCTGTTCCGTTTCGATCTGAGCGACGATCTCGCCGCGCGGGTGCGGGCGTTCAACGCGCAAAACGGTCTGACGTTGTTCATGACCATGACCGCCGCGCTCGCCACATTGCTGTACCGCTACAGCGGCCAGACCGACCTGCGCATCGGCGCGCCGGTGGCCAACCGCATTCGCCCGGAAAGCGAAGGGCTGATCGGGGCGTTTCTCAACACCCAGGTGCTGCGTTGCCGGCTCGACGGACAGATGTCGGTCGGCGAACTGTTCGAGCAGGTGCGCCACACCGTGATCGAAGGCCAGTCCCATCAGGATCTGCCGTTCGATCATCTGGTCGAAGCCTTGCAGCCGCCACGCAGCGCGGCTTACAACCCGCTGTTCCAGGTGATGTGCAACGTGCAGCGCTGGGAATTCCAGCAGAGCCGCACGCTCGCTGGGATGACCGTCGAGTACCTGGCCAACGATGCGCGGGCGACCAAGTTCGACCTCAATCTGGAAGTCACCGACCTCGATCATCGTCTCGGTTGCTGCCTGACCTACAGCACCGATCTGTTCGACGAACCGACCATCGCGCGTATGGCCAGGCATTGGCGCAACCTGCTTGAAGCGTTGATCGCTGATCCGCAGCAACGCCTCAGCGAACTGCCTTTGCTCGACAACACCGAGCAACAACACCTGCTCGACAGCCTCGGTATCGAGCCGGGCGAGCATCGTCTCGATCAGTGCATTCATTATCTGTTCGCCGAACAGGCACTGGCGCGCAAAGACGCACCAGCACTGACTTTCGCTGGGCAGACCCTGAGCTACGCCGAGCTCGATGCCCGTGCCAATCGTCTGGCCTGGGCGCTGCGTGAACGCGGGGTCGGCCCGCAAGTGCGGGTCGGTCTGGCGCTGGAGCGTTCGCTGGAAATGGTCATCGGCCTGCTGGCGATTCTCAAGGCTGGCGGCGCTTATGTGCCGCTGGATCCGGAGTATCCGCTCGACCGCCTGCATTACATGATCGAAGACAGTCGCATCGGCCTGCTGCTCAGCGATCGGGCGATGTTCGAAGCCCTCGGTGAGTTGCCGCCAAGCGTGGCGCGTTGGTGTCTGGAAGATGACAGCGCCGGGTTGGCCGACTACCCGGCCAGCGAGTTGCCGTTTATCAGCCTGCCGCAACATCAGGCTTATCTGATTTACACCTCCGGCTCGACCGGCAAACCGAAAGGTGTGGTGGTCTCCCACGGTGAAATCGCCATGCACTGCCAGGCCGTGATCGAACGCTTCGGCATGCGCCCGGACGACTGTGAACTGCATTTCTATTCGATCAACTTCGACGCTGCCACCGAACGTCTACTGGTGCCGCTGCTCAGCGGCGCGCAGGTGGTGTTGCGGGCGCAGGGCCAGTGGGACGCGGAAGAAATCTGCGGCTTGATTCGCACGCATCGAATCAACGTCCTCGGTTTCACGCCGAGCTACGGCAGCCAGTTGGCGCAGTTCCTTGCCACGCAGAATGAAGTCCTGCCGGTGCGCATGATCATCACCGGCGGTGAAGCGCTGACCGGCGAGCATCTGCAGCGCATTCGCGCGGCATTCCAACCGGCGCAGTTTTTCAATGCTTACGGCCCGACCGAAACCGTGGTCATGCCGCTGGCCAGTCTGGCGCCGCAGGTACTGGAAGAGGGCGCCGGCAGTGTGCCGATCGGCAGCGTGATCGGTGCGCGGGTCGCGTACATTCTTGATGCCGATCTGGCCTTGGTGCCGCAGGGCGCGACCGGTGAATTGTTCGTCGGTGGCGCCGGTCTGGCTCAGGCCTATCACGACCGTCCGGGCATCAGCGCCGAGCGTTTTGTCGCTGACCCGTTTGCCGCTGATGGCGGGCGCATGTACCGCACCGGCGACCTGGTGCGCCAGCGTGCCGATGGTCTGGTCGAGTATCTGGGCCGGATCGACCATCAAGTAAAAATCCGTGGTTTCCGCATCGAACTGGGCGAAATCGAAACGCGCCTGCTCGATCACCCTTCCATCCGCGAAGCAGTGGTGCTGGCGCTGGATGCGCCGACTGGCAAGCAGTTGGTGGGTTACCTCGTTACGGAGGTCGCCGGACACGGCGAAGCGCAACAGGCTGAACTGCGCGAAGCGCTCAAGTCGCACCTCAAGGCGCAACTGCCGGACTACATGGTGCCGACCCACCTGATGCTGCTGGCAAGCATGCCGCTGACCGCCAACGGCAAACTCGACCGTCGCGCCTTGCCGGCGCCGGACCCGCAGCTCAATCGTCAGGACTATGTCGCGCCGAGCAACGAGCTGGAACAGACCCTGGCGCAGATCTGGTGCGATGTGCTCAACGTCAGGCAGGTCGGCCTCAACGATAACTTCTTCGAACTCGGTGGCGACTCGATTCTGTCGATTCAGGTGGTCAGCCGCGCGCGTCAGCAGGGCATCCACTTCAGCCCGCGCGACCTGTTCCAGCATCAGACCGTGCAGACGCTCGCCGCCGTTGCCAGTCGCACTCAGCAAGTGACTGCCGAGCAAGGCCTGGTGGTCGGTGAATCGCGCCTGACGCCGATTCAGCACTGGTTCTTCGATACGGACATTCCCCAGCGCCAGCACTGGAATCAGGCGCTGTTGCTTGAGCCGACCGTGCCCCTTGAATGGCAACGTTTGCAGCACGCATTGCGGGCAGTGATCGAACAGCACGACGCCTTGCGTTTGCGTTTCAGCGAAGTCGATCAAGCGTGGCAAGCAACGCACCAGCCGCTGACGAATGAGGAGGTGCTCTGGCAGTTCAGTGTCGATTCGCTGGACCTGTGCGAAGCCCTGTTCGCCGATGCGCAACGCAGTCTGCATCTGCACAACGGCCCGTTACTGCGCGCAGTGCTTGTCGATGTAGCGGATGTTCAGCAACGCCTGTTCATCGCCATCCACCACTTGGTGGTCGACGGTGTTTCCTGGCGCGTGTTGCTGGATGATCTGCAAACCGCCTATCGCCAGCTCGACGCTGCGCAGCCGCTGAAACTGCCGGCGAAAACCAGCGCCTTCAAGGACTGGGCCGCGCGTTTGCAGGCCTACGCCGGCAGCGACTCGCTGCGTGAGGAATTGAGCTGGTGGCAGGCGCAAACGGCCGGGCCGAGCGCTGATCTGCCTTGCGAAAACCCGCAGGGCGGCAGGCAGAATCGCCATGCGCAAACCGTCAGCGTACGCCTCGATGCCGAGCGCACCCGGCAGTTGCTGCAACAGGCACCGAGCGCTTACCGCACCCAGGTCAACGACCTGCTACTGACCGCGCTGGCCCGTGTACTGTGCCGCTGGAGCGGCCAGCCCTCGGCACTGATTCAACTGGAAGGCCACGGTCGCGAAACCCTGTTCGATGAGATCGATCTGACCCGCACCGTCGGTTGGTTCACCAGCGCTTATCCGCTGCGCCTGACTCCGCACAATGTCGAAGAGGCCGCCGGGCAGGGCGCTTCGATCAAGGCGATCAAAGAACAATTGCGCGCCGTGCCGCACAAAGGTCTCGGTTATGGCGTGTTGCGTTATCTGGCCGATGACGGCTGCCGCCAGAGCATGGCCGCGCTGCCGCAGGCGCAGGTCACCTTCAACTACCTCGGCCAGTTCGACCAGAGCTTCGGCGCCGATGCGCTGTTCCGTCCGCTGGATGAAGCGGTCGGTGCCGCCCACGATCTGCAGGCGCCGTTGCCCAACGAGCTGAGTGTCGACAGTCAGATTTACGGTGGTGAATTGCTGCTGCGCTGGACTTTCAGTGCCGAGCGTTACGAGGCGCAAAGCATTAACGATCTGGCCGACGCCTACCTCGGTGAGTTGCAAAGCCTGATCGCCCATTGTCTGCAAGACGAGGCCGGCGGCCTGACACCGTCGGACTTCCCGCTGGCCAGACTGACTCAGGCGCAACTCGATGCGCTGCCGGTGCCGGCCGCGCACATCGAAGATGTCTATCCGCTGACGCCGATGCAGGAAGGCATGTTGCTGCACACCCTGCTCGAACCCGGCACCGGTCTGTACTACATGCAGGATCGATATCGCATCAACAGCGAGCTCGACCCCGAGCGTTTCGCCCAGGCCTGGCAAGCGGTGGTCGCCCGTCACGAAGCGTTGCGCGCCTCGTTCTGCTGGAACGTCGGCGAAGACATGCTGCAAGTGATTCACACCCCGGGTCGCACGCCGATCGAGTATCTGGACTGGAGCGCCGTCGCCGAACCCGAGCAGGAACCGAAACTGCAAGCGCTGCTGAAAAGCGAGCGCGAGGCCGGCTTCGATCTGCTCAATCAGGCGCCGTTTCACCTGCGCCTGATCAAGGTCGGCGCGGCGCGTTACTGGTTCATGATGAGCAACCACCACATTCTCATCGACGCCTGGTGCCGTTCGCTGCTGATGAACGATTTCTTCGAAATCTACAGCGCCCTCGGTGAAGGTCGTGAAGCGCAGTTGAGCGTGCCGCCGCGATATCGCGACTACATCGGCTGGCTGCAACGCCAGAGCCTGGCCGAGGCGCGGCAGTGGTGGCGGCAGAATCTGCAAGGCTTCGAGCGCACCACGCCGATCCCGAGCGACCGGCCGTTTTTGCGCGAGCACGCTGGCGAAAGCGGCGGCATGATCGTTGGCGACCGCTACACCCGCCTCAATGTCGAGGACGGTGCACGGCTGCGGGAGCTGGCGCAGGCACATCAACTGACCGTCAACACATTCGCCCAGGCTGCGTGGGCTCTGGTTTTGCGGCGTCTGAGCGGTGATCGCGATGTGCTCTTCGGCGTCACCGTGGCCGGGCGGCCGGTGGAGATGCCGGAAATGCAGCGCACCGTCGGCCTTTTCATCAACAGCATCGCCCTGCGGGTGAAGATGCCTGCGGACGATCAGCGCAGCAGCGTGCGCCAGTGGCTCAGCGCTTTGCTCGACAGCAACATGCAACTGCGCGAGTACGAATACCTACCGCTGGTGAATATCCAGGAACAGAGCGAATTGCCCAAAGGCCAGCCGCTGTTCGACAGCCTCTTCGTCTTCGAAAACGCCCCGGTGGAAGTCTCGGTGCTTGACCGTGCGCAGAGTTTGAATGCGACCTCGGATTCCGGCCGCACGCACACCAACTTCCCGTTGACCGCGGTGTGTTACCCGGGCGATGACCTTGGCTTGCACCTGTCCTATGACCAGCGTTACTTCGACGAATCGACGGTCGAGCGCATGCTCGCTGAGTTCAAGCGCCTGCTGCTGGCGCTGGTCGACGGCTTCCATGGCGACATGGCCGATTTGCCGCTGCTGGGCGACGAAGAACGCGATTTCCTCCTGCACGGTTGCAACCAGAGCGGCCATGACTATCCGCTGGAGCAAAGCTACGTGGCGTTGTTCGAAGCGCAGGTCGCGGCGCATCCGCAGCGCGTTGCCGCCAGTTGCCTCGACGAGCAACTTAGCTACGCCGAGCTGAACCACAACGCCAACCGCCTCGGCCATGCCCTGGTCGCCGCCGGGGTGCGAATGGATCAACCGGTGGCGCTGCTCGCCGAGCGTAATCTCGACCTGCTCGGCATGATCATCGGCAGCTTCAAGGCCGGCGCTGGTTATCTGCCGCTGGATCCGGGCCTGCCGAGCCAGCGTCTGAGCCGCATCATCGAGCTGAGCCGCACGCCGTTGCTGGTGTGCAGCGCCGCTTGCCGTGAACAGGCGCAGACCTTGCTCGAGGAGTTTGGCTGTTCGAATCGTCCGCGCCTGCTGGTGTGGGAAGAGGTGCAGGCGTCGGCGGCAGCGACGCACAATCCGGGCATCCACAGTGGCCCGGATAATCTCGCCTATGTGATCTACACCTCGGGTTCGACCGGGCTGCCTAAAGGCGTGATGGTCGAGCAGCGCGGCATGCTCAACAACCAGTTGAGCAAACGTCCGTACCTCGACTTGAGCGAGGCCGATGTGATCGCGCAGACCGCCTCGCAAAGCTTCGACATTTCCGTCTGGCAGTTCCTCGCCGCACCATTGTTCGGCGCGCGGGTCGACATCGTGCCGAACGCGATTGCCCACGATCCGCAAGGTCTGCTGGCGCATGTGCAGGCGCAGGGCATCACCGTGCTCGAAAGTGTGCCGTCGCTGATTCAGGGCATGCTCGGCTCCGAGCGTCTGAGCCTCGACGGCTTGCGCTGGATGCTGCCGACCGGTGAAGCGATGCCGCCGGAACTGGCGCATCAATGGCTGCTGCGTTACCCGGATATTGGTCTGGTCAATGCTTACGGCCCGGCGGAATGTTCCGACGACGTGGCGTTCTTCTGTGTCGACATGGCCTCGACGCGCGGCAGTTACTTGCCGATCGGCACGCCGACCGACAATAACTTGCTGTACCTGGTCGATGGCGCGCTGGATCTGGTGCCTTTGGGCGCGGTGGGTGAGTTATGTGTTGCCGGCACTGGTGTCGGTCGCGGTTACGTCAGCGATCCGCTGCGCACCGCGCCGGTGTTTGTGCCGAACCCGTTCGGCGCGCCGGGCGAGCGCTTGTACCGCACCGGTGACCTGGCGCGGCGCCGCGCGGACGGCGTGCTGGAATACGTCGGCCGCGTCGATCATCAAGTGAAGATTCGCGGTTACCGCATCGAACTCGGTGAAATCGAAGCGCGCCTGCATGAACAACCGGAAGTGCGTGACGCTGCGGTTGGTGTGCAGGAGGGCGTCAACGGCAAGCATCTGGTCGGTTATCTGGTCGCGGCCGACGCAGCGCTCAACCCGGGCGAACGCCTGGAGCGGATCAAGCAGCGCCTGCGTGCCGAACTCCCCGAATACATGGTGCCGCTGCACTGGCTATGGCTGGAGCAGATGCCGCTCAATGCCAACGGCAAACTCGACCGCAAAGCCTTGCCGGCCTTGGAGATCGGTCAGTTGCAGAGCGAGGATTATCTGGCCCCGCGCAACGAGCTGGAGCAGACCCTGGCTGATATCTGGGCTGAGGTGCTGAAAGTGGAAAAGGTCGGCGTGCGCGACAACTTCTTCGAACTGGGCGGGCATTCGTTGCTGGCTACGCAGATCGCTTCGCGGGTACAAAAAGCCCTGCAACGCAACGTGCCGCTGCGCGCGATGTTCGAGTGCAGCACGGTGGAGGAACTGGCCGAATACATCGATGGGCTGGCGGCCAGCGACATTACAGAGGAGAAGGTTGACCGGTTGAATGATCTGATGGCGGAGCTGGAGGGGTTGTAGTTCTCTAGTGTCTGTACTGGCCCCATCGCGAGCAGGCTCGCTCCCACACAGGATCTGTGGTGTTTACAAAACCCCTGTGGGAGCGAGCCTGCTCGCGAATGGCGTCTGTACATTGCCGTACATTTCCATCCTTGACGATCACCAACCGGCAGCTCAGTCTGCCGGTTCTGTTTTTTCTCGCGGAGGTGGTCGATGCCCTTTTTCACGGTTGACGGACAAGCACTGCACTACATTGATCAAGGCACCGGCCCCGCCGTGTTGCTGGCCGGCAGTTACCTTTGGGACCAAGCGATGTGGGCGCCGCAGATCGCCGCGCTGACCCCGCATTATCGCGTCATCGCCCTGGATCTGTGGGGCCATGGCGATTCCGGAAAGTTACCTGAAGGCACCACATCGCTGGACGACATCGCCCGACAGGCGCAGGCCTTGCTCGATCACCTGGACATCGACCGCGTCACCCTCGTCGGGCTTTCGGTCGGCGGCATGTGGGGCACGCGCCTGGCACTGTCCGCACCGCAACGTCTCAACGGTCTGGTGCTGATGGACACCTACGTCGGTGTCGAGCCGGAACCGACGCGCCAGTATTACTTCTCGTTGTTCAAGCAGATCGAAGACAGCGGCACCATCTCCGACCAATTGCTCGACATCGTCGTGCCAATCTTCTTCCGCCCGGGCATCGACCCGCAGTCGGCGCTGTATCAGGATTTCCGCTCGAAATTGAAGGGCTACTCGCCCGAGCGTCTGCGCGAAAGCATTGTGCCGATGGGCCGCATCACGTTTGGCCGCAACGACCTGTTGCCACGGCTGGGCGAGCTGAACCCGGCGACGACGCTGGTGCTGTGCGGTGATCAGGACAAACCACGGCCACCCTCGGAAGCCCGGGAAATGGCTGAGTTGATTGGTTGCCCGTGTGTGCTGGTGCCGGAGGCGGGGCATATCTCCAATCTGGAGAATCCCGGGTTTGTCACTGAGGCGCTGCTGGCGTTTCTGACCGAGCGCAACCGCTAGACCGAGGGAATTCCAATCGCGGGCCAAGCCCGCTCCCACAGGGTTTCAGGTGTTCACCTATTCCGTGTTCATCACAAGATTCTGTGGGAGCGGGCTTGCCCGCGATGAGGCCGGGTCAAGCGATAAAGAATCGGCTTTATTTAGGCCCGAGAATCTTCACCAGCTTGTCCGGCGATGGCGCGCCTTGCTGCTGTTGCAGTTCACCTTTGTCATCCATATAGAAAATCGCCGGGGTGGCTTGCAGTTCGAGGTCTTCCATCAACTGCATGTTGGCCGCGAGTCTGGTTTGCACGGCGACCGGAATGTCTTTCAAAGCCTTGAGGGCGCTGCTCTTACCGGCGCTCTCATGATCTTGCAGGGCCTTGGCCGGGTCTTTCGCCGCCAGCAGCGCGGCTGATTTGCCCGGGCTGTCTTCGCGGATGATGCCGACCATGATGTGGCGCAGCTGCACTTTGCCGGCCTTGACCCATGGTCGCGCCTGTTCCCAGAACATGTTGCAGTACGGGCAGTTCGGATCGCTGAACAGGTACACCGTGCGCGGTGCATCCTTGTTGCCGTCCTGAATCCAGTTGCTCGCCTCGAACTTGGCCCAGACTTCCTTGGACATCGGTGCGTAGACCAGTTTCTGCAGCGGCTCGCTACTCAGGTCCTTGCCGTCGGCGTCGTACAGATTACCCACCACGACGTGTTTGCCGTCCGGGGTCAGGTACAGCGCCATGCCGCGATTCTGGTATTGCGCGGCGTACCCGCGCAGGCCATCAGGGGCGTCGAACTGGCCGACGATTTTCGCGCCCTTGGCTTCGATTTTTTTGATCGCTGCGGGTAGTTCTTCAGCGGCCTGCACCGACGGCAAGTGCAGCAGGGCAGTGCCCAGAGTCAGCGTCAGCAGGTGGCGGAGGCGGGGCATGGCAGTTTCCTTGCAGAGTTGGCCGGGGCAACGGCCTGATTCGGGCTTGAAGGCGAAGTGTCGAACGTTTCCAGAGCGCGGGCCAGGCTGGCGTTCGACAGTTCGCCGAGGTGACTGGTCAGCAAGCGACCGTCCGGGCTATAGAACAGCGTAGTCGGTAACGCCATGGAACCCACGGCCTGACCGAGACGGCCGCCGCGGTCGAACAGCACGTTGTTCAGGCTCAGGCCCTGGGTTTCCAGGAACGTCGCCACGCTTTGCATGCTTTCGGCCTGATTGACGAACAAGAACGTCAGATCAGGGCGCTGTTGCTGGGCGTTTTCCAGCACTGGCATTTCTCGCCGGCACGGCGGGCACCAGGTCGCCCACAGGTTGATCACCAGCGGGCCGCCCTGATAGTCGCTGAGCTTGATCTTTTCCCCGGCGGCGTTGCGCAGGGCAATATCCGGCAGCCGGGTGCCCTGTTCGTAGATATTCAGAGACAGGGTGGCAAGCAGCCAGAACGCCACGCCACTGACCACGCCGAAGCCTAGCGGGCGGCGCAAAGCGGGCCGGCGCCAGCCGCGATACAACGCCGCCAGCAACAGCACGATCACTCCGGGCCAAGCGAGGAAACCACCGTCGCGCAGATCGATGATCTGCCACGGGTCATTGCGATAGTGCGACCAGTACAGCGCGACAAACGCAATGCGCGCCGCAAGCATGCCCAGCAAGAACAGACTGAACAGCGCTGACTCGGGGTTCTCGCCGCCGCGCTTGGCCACTCGCCAGCCGACAAACGTCGCCAGCGCCAGAGCACTGATCAGCAGCAGGTGGTTGAGCGCGATGGCGAAAGTGCCGAGGGTGAACGTCAGCATCAGTTGGCGTCTCGGGTGGTGGACCAGCGTTGCAGGAAGGTCTCGGCATCGACCTCGCCGGTGATGCGCTGGTTGCGGCGTTCTTCACCGTCGGCGCCGATCCAGATGAACGTCGGCGGCCCCGGCACTTTATAGCGACTGAGCAGCTCACGGCTCGCAGCGTTGTCTGCGGTCACATCCAGGCGCAGCAGGCGCACATCGCTCAGGGCCTGCATGACTTTGGCTTCACCAAACACCTTCTTCTCCATCACTTTGCACGACACACACCAGTCGGCGTAGTAATCGAGCAACACCCACTGGCCCTGAGCCTTGGCCGCGTCGAGTTCGCGTTGCAGTGCCGCCGGTTCCTTGATTGTGCTAAAGGCATCGTGACCCGTCGGCGCCGCGCTGGCGACAGGGCCGGCGCTGTAGACCTGCAATGGCTGATACGGATCATCACTGCCGCCCGCCGCACCGATCACCAACAAGCTGCCCCACAAACCGAGCAACAAGGACAGGGCGCCAAACATCTGCGCGACGCGGCCAAACCCTGCGGATTGTTTCCAGGCGCTGTAAGCGGCGATCAACAGCAGAGCGCCGCACAGCCCCAGCCACAACGACGGGTCCAGTACCGGGCGCAGCATCAACAATGCAGTGGCAAGAAAGAGAAAGCCGAATATGCCCTTGAGCAGATTCATCCACGCGCCGGGCTTGGGCAGGAATCGGTTGCCCACGGTGACCAGCAGCAACAGCGGCACACCAATGCCGATGCCCAGTGCAAACAGAATCAGACCGCCGTGCAACGCGTTACCGCTCTGCGCGATGTACAGCAGCGCGCCGGCCAGTGGCGCGGTCATGCATGGCCCGACCAACAGACCGGACAATGCGCCCAGCACCCCGGCGCCGATCAGGCTGCCGCCGCTGCGGCTGCGCGACGCATGTTCCAGGCGATCACGCAGCGCCACCGGCAGTTGCAGCTCGAAGAAGCCGAACATCGGTAACGCCAGTATCACGAAAATCGCCGCAAACGCACCGAGCAACCACGGATTCTGTAACCACGCCTGCAAGTTCGCACCGAGCAGCGCAGCAATCACGCCCATCGCCGCATACACCAGTGCCATGCAGATCACGTAGCTGCTGGCCAAGGCAAAGCCGCGCCGTGGTGTGGCGCCACTGCCGACGATCATCCCGGCGAGAATCGGCAGCATCGGCAGCGAACACGGGGTAAACGCCAATAGCAGGCCGAGTCCGAAGAACACCAACAGACTCCAGCCCAGCGCCCGTTGTTGCAGACTGCTGGCCAAAGCCTGATCCGGGGCTTCAGCGCCTGTTGTTGCTGCGGCTTTGCCACCCAGATCGATCACCCTAATTTGCGGTGGATAACACAGACCGGCATCGGCGCAACCTTGATAGCTGACTTTGATCTGACCGCTGGCCGCCGCCGGGATTTTTACTTCCAGCCCTTGGCGGTACACCGGCTGCTCGCCGAAGAACTCATCGCTGTGGGATTCGCCTTCAGGCAACACCGGCTGCTGATCGGCGGCCAGTCCATCGAATTTCAGGCGTTTCTGATACAGGTAGTAGCCGTCGGTGATCTGCCAGAACAGCTGGGTTTCGCCTGAATCCAGACGCTCGGAAGTCAACACGAACGCTTGGTCGACCGGCAAGAAGTCCGGTTTCGTATCGAAAGGATTGTTTCCAGCCTGGGCCAGGCCCGAGATCAGTAACGCAAACAAAACAAAAAAATGACGCATGGAGAAGCCTTGTCCCTGTGCAAGTGAGGTGCACAATGGGCAGCGGCGATTAACCGATGATTAACCGCCATGCCCTTGTCGCAGTGACGTTGGGCGCCATAATGTCAGCTTAATCGGCCAACTGCCTAATCCGCTTTTTTCCTGTGGGATTCACCATGCACGTACTGGTTTGCGAAGACGACGAGCTGATTGCCAGCGGCATCGTTGCCGGCCTCACCGCCCAGGGCCTGACCGTCGAGCACGTCAACACCGCGTCCAAGGCGCGGGCGATGCTCAAGGTCGCCGAATTCGACGTGATGGTTCTCGATCTCGGGTTGCCCGACGAAGATGGCCTCAAGTTGCTGCAACAGTTGCGGCAGAGCGGCCTGGAAATTCCGGTTCTCATCCTAACTGCCCGTGACTCGGTGACCGATCGTGTCGATGGTCTGCAGGCCGGCGCCGACGACTATCTGCTCAAGCCTTTCGACCTGCGCGAACTGTTCGCTCGCCTGCAAACCCTGTTGCGCCGGGTGGCAGGGCGTAGCGTCAATCTGATTGAGCACGGCGCGCTGACCTACGACCCGAGCAGCCGCGAAACCCGTCTGGCCGGGCAACCGGTTGACCTGTCGCGCCGCGAGCAGTCGCTGTTGCAGGCGCTGTTGCACAATCGCGGCCGGGTGCTGTCCACCGAGCAACTGAAGGACAGCGTCTACGGCTTTAACGACGAACTGGAAAGCAACGCGCTGAACGTGCATATCCATCATCTGCGCAGCAAGCTTGGCAAAGGCATCGTCGAAACCGTGCGTGGTCTGGGCTATCGCCTCGGCCCCGCCGATGGCGCAGAGCAAGGCAAATGATGAGTCTGCGCCTGCGCCTGAGCCTGACGCTCGGCGCCGCCTTCGCGTTGATCTGGGCGCTGGCGGCGGCGTGGATGCTCAGCGACCTGCGCAATCAGATGATGTTTTCCCTCGACCAGCGTCTGGTGGCGTCGGCGCGCATGGTCGCCGGCTTGCTCGAGCAATTGCCGACGCTGCCGAGCAAGGGCGAGGGCACCCATTTCAGCGCAGAACAGCTGAATATTCCCGGTGGCATGGCTTGTCAGGTCAGCTCATTGCGCGGCGAGATTCTCGCGCGAAGCCACAACAACCCCGAGCAAGCGCTGGAAGCCGAGAAAATGGGCTTCCACGATCAGATGATCGACGGCGCCCCGTGGCGCAGTTTCACCCTGGCCCGCGGCGATGTGCGCATCACTACGGCGGATCGGCAGATCGAGCGCGAAGCCTTGAACATGTCGATTCTGCTCGCTGCTTCGGTGCCGGTCGGTGTGGCCTTGCTGGGTTGCCTGTGCCTGCTGTGGCTGGGCATCGGTCAGGGCCTGGCGCCGCTCAATCGTCTGCGCGAGGCGCTGATGCGGCGCAATGCCGACTCTCTTGAACCATTGCAGTTGCAGGCGTTTCCCAGCGAATTGAAGCCGTTGCTGGAAACTCAGAATCAGTTGTTTCAACGCATCGGCAAGACCATCGAACGTGAACGTCGTCTGACCGGCGACGCCGCGCATGAACTGCGCAGTCCGCTGACGGCGATCAAGACCCACCTGCAAGTGGCGCGCATGACCGACGGCAGCGCCCGCGATCAGTCGCTCGCGCGCGCCGAGGAGGGCGCCGATCGCTTGCATCGCACTCTTGAGCAATTGCTGTTACTGGCGCGGGTCGAAGGCAGTCTGTCGTTTGATGACGGCTCGCAATGCAGCGCCGAACAAGTGGCCAGACTGGCGATCCAGGACGCCACCGGCGGCGAGCGGTTGCGGATCAAGCTGCACGTGCCGGACGACCTGCCCACCGCGCCGCTGCAAATGCCTGCGGTGCTGGCGATTGCTGCATTGCGCAACCTGCTCGACAACGCCCTGCGCCACACGTCTGAAGATTGTGCGGTCGAGGTTAGCCTGGAGAGCATCGGCAATCGTGTGCGTTTTGTCGTGCGCGATCATGGCCCAGGCATTGCGCCGGATGACTTGCAGCATCTGACTCAGCGCTTCTGGCGCAACGGGCAGAGCACCGGTTGCGGGCTGGGTCTGGCGATTGTCCAGGCGATTGTCCAGCGCTGTGATTGTGCGCTGCATTTCGACAGTCGCCCGGACGGCTTGCGGGTCGAACTGACCATGCCGTTGCAAGCCCTCTGATCTCACCTCAGATCCCCTGTGGGAGCGAGCCTGCTCGCGAATGCGGTAAGTCATTCAACATGGACGTTGACTGGCCTGACGCTTTCGCGAGTAGGCTCGCTCCCACAAATGATCACGTTCTTCCACATCAAATGTAACTTCTCGGCGTTCGCTATTCGCCAGGGGCGGGGCTAAGGTCAACGCAGCTTTGACTCAAAGGATTGAGGGAACTGCGCCATGGAAGCACCCGTCTGCGTTCGTTCGGCCACTCTGGCCGACACCGGCATCATCAACCGTATTGTCGAGCGCTCGATCCGTATCGGATGTGCACTCGATCACCGCAACCATCCACTTCTGGTCAGCGACTGGCTCAACCGCTCCTCTGCCGATTTCATCAGTAGCCGGCTCGCCGACCCACACTTTTATCTCTGTATCGCTTCGTTCGAAGACAAACCGGTCGGTGTCGGCATGGCCCGGGTCAGTGGCGAAATCCTGCTGTGTTACGTCCAGCCGGAATCCTTTCGCCGCGGCGTCGGCCGGGCGCTGATGCACAATCTCGAGGGCTGGTTGCGCATTCGTGGTGTGCAGCATGTTCACCTCAACAGCACCCGCACCGCCGAGGCGTTCTATCGGCACCTGGGTTACCAACAGGCAGCGCCACCCGGCCTCTCCACCGGCTTGCAAACCGTGCCGCTGCACAAACCTTTGTCCTCACTGCCGTGACAACTCGATCAAGGGTGTAAATCCGTACCGCTCTGAAGCGTTTCCAGAACAGGAAAACCTGCAAGTGCGCCCCGCGACCGGAACGCGCACCTGTTGGTGTGCTGTTTTGGTCACTATCCATACGAATTGAGGGGTCGAAAGATGTCAGTCGCCACCAGCCTTATCGAAGCGTCGTCGGCCCGGGTCGCCTCGGCGCCAGCGGAGACGTTGTACGAATTCCACGAATCACCGTTACTGGCGCGCCAGAGTCGTCAGGAGTCCAACGCGCGCAGCTATCCACGCCGCATTCCGCTGGCGCTCAAGCGTGCCAAGGGCCTGTATGTCGAGGATGTCGAAGGGCGTACCTTCATCGACTGCCTGGCTGGGGCCGGCACGTTGGCGCTGGGGCACAACCACCCGGTAGTGATCGAGGCGATCCAGCAGGTGCTGGCCGATGAGTTGCCGCTGCACACCCTCGACCTGACCACGCCGGTCAAGGATCAATTCGTCCAGGACCTGTTCGGACTGCTGCCCACGGAGTTGGCGGCACAGGCGAAAATCCAGTTCTGCGGCCCGACCGGCACCGACGCCGTGGAAGCAGCATTGAAACTGGTGCGCACGGCCACTGGCCGCAGCACCGTGCTGTCATTTTCCGGCGGTTATCACGGCATGAGTCAGGGTGCGTTGAGCCTGATGGGCAGCCTGGGGCCGAAAAAACCACTGGGTGCCTTGCTCAGCAATGGCGTGCAGTTCATGCCGTTCCCCTACGACTACCGTTGCCCGTTCGGCCTCGGCGGCGCGGCGGGCGTCAACGCCAATCTGAGCTACCTGGAAAACCTGCTCAACGATCCCGAGGCTGGCGTGCAATTGCCGGCGGCGGTGATCGTCGAAGCGGTGCAGGGCGAGGGCGGGGTGATTCCGGCCGATATCGAGTGGTTGCGTGGCTTGCGCCGAATTACCGAAAGGGCCGGGGTGGCGCTGATCGTTGATGAGATCCAGAGCGGGTTCGCCCGCACCGGCAAGATGTTTGCCTTTGAACATGCGGGCATCGTTCCGGATGTGGTGGTGTTGTCCAAAGCCATCGGTGGCAGCCTGCCCTTGGCGGTGGTGGTGTACCGCGACTGGCTCGACACTTGGCAACCGGGCGCCCATGCCGGCACGTTCCGTGGCAATCAGATGGCCATGGCCGCCGGTTCAGCGGTGATGCGTTATCTGGTAGAGCACAAGGTCTGTGAACACGCCGCTGCCATGGGTGATCGGCTCAGCGAACATCTGCACATCCTGCAACGCGACTTCCCGCAACTGGGCGATATCCGTGGTCGAGGCCTGATGCTCGGCGTCGAACTGGTCGACCCGAACGGCGCGCCCGACGCGCTCGGTCATCCGCCGGCATTCGCGCGTCTGGCGCCGCTGGTCCAGCGTGAATGCCTCAAGCGTGGCCTGATTCTGGAACTGGGCGGCCGCCATGGCGCGGTCGTGCGCTTCCTGCCGCCGCTGGTGATCAGCGCAGCGGAAATCGATCGGGTGGCCGAGATCTTCGGATGCGCATTGGCCGCTGCCACCGCCGCGCTGTAAATTTTTCCGCGCGGCGAACGTTCTTTCTACATACCCGGCTGCATCCGTTGTGCAGCCGACCTTACAACGATGGAGAACCAGCATGACGTCAGTATTCGACCGCGAGGACATCCTCTTTCAGGTCGTGGTCAACCACGAAGAGCAATACTCGATCTGGCCCGATTACAAAGCCGTGCCGCAAGGCTGGCGTACCGTGGGCAAGAGCGGCCTGAAAAAGGAATGCCTGGCCTTTATCGAAGAAGTCTGGACCGACATGCGCCCGTTGAGCCTGCGCCAGAACATGGATGCGCAAGTCGCGGCGCAATAAGCGACCGGGCATAAAAAACCCGCTGGACCAGTGATGGTCAGCGGGTTTTTTCATGTCTTGAATTTGTATTGTCTGCACAGTCTCATCGCTGGCAAGCCAGCTCCCACAGGTATTGTGGTTGATCACAAATGTGTGTTCGCCAAAAACTCTGTGGGAGCTGGCTTGCCAGCGATGAACGATGACTCGGTATCAGCCTGACTACGCTCCGCTCAACCCCTTGAGCAACAAATCCACATTCCCCTCCAGCTCCGCCAGCGGATCGGCCGCATCGGTACTCAACACCACCAGGCGGCTGCCGGATTCGGCAATCGCTGCTTTCACCGGCTCCGCTGGCTGGCGATGGTGCAGCACCACTGCCACGTCATTGTCCTTTAGCGTCGCCGTCAGCTTCTTCAACTCCTCTGGCGTCCACTCGGCATCAGGCCGCGCGTCCTGTCCGGCCAGTTCAAGGTTGAGGCTGCCAATCAGATAGCCGAAGTGATCGCTCAGGCTCATCACGCTCAGGTTGTCCGCCTCGGCCAGACGCGCTTCGGTGTCCGCGCTGAGTTTCAGCAAACGCTGTTTCAACGCCGCCAGGTTGGCTTCGATTGCAGGCTTGGCGCTCGGCGCCAGGCGCACCAGGTCCGCCGCCATCACATCGGCCATGCGCCCCATGTTGTTGCTCGCCAGCCATGGCTGACTGTTCAGGCCATCAACCTGCAGGCCCGGCTGCACGGCGATGCCGGGCAGGGCGCCGTCGACCGGGCGCGCAGCATCGACTTCGACGATACGGATGTTGCTGCGCCGCGCGATCGGGTACAGCGGATCATCGGCCCACAGCGAACGCAGACCGATTACCGCGTCCGCGTCGGTGGCCAGTTTGCTCAGCGCCGGAGCGCCACGGCCGGTGAAATACGCAGTCTGACGGCTACCCGGAAGGTTGGCCGGCGCCGCACGTTCAAGTTTGACGTCGGTACCCTTGAGCAATGCTTCGCCCAATCCATAGGTGATCGGTAACGAGGCCAGAACGCGCAACGGTTTCGCAGTTTCAGCCGCCATCAACGGAGTGCAGACCACGCCACACAGGGCCATGGCCAGAGTCAGGTTACGCAATGAAAAAGCCATTTATCCAAGGTTCCCTTTCAGGCTGGGGACGACGCCGCGCGCAATGGCGGCGAGGGCGAAAGCGATGCCGGCGACCAGAATGATCGCGGCGCCGGACGGGATCGGCAGATCGAATACGATCGGCGCAAGAATCCCGCACAGGGTGCTGACGGTAGCGATCAGCACCGAGCACCAGAAAAACCCTTTCAGCGACTGACTGAGCAAGCGCGCCGCTGCCGCCGGAATCACCAGCAAGGCACCGACCAGAATCGCGCCAATCACCTTCACTGCCGCGACGGTGATCAAGGTCACCAGGATCACGAACAGGTAATCCAGGGTCTTCACCGCTACGCCACGCACCGCCGCCAGTTGCGGATTGAAACTGGCGAGCATGATGCGGTTGTACAGCGGCAGGGCGAGGGCCATGACCAGCGAACCGACGATCGCCAGCACCGCCAGATCATTGCCGTTGACGGTCAACACCGAACCGAACAGCACGTTTTCCAGAATGTGCACGTTGATCTTGCCGGCGAGAATCAGCAGCAGGCTCGCGCCCAGTGCCAGTGACACCGAGAGAAACACGCCGATCAGCGTATCCGGTGCCAGCCCGGTGCGGTTGCGCAGGTAGTTGAGCAGGATGCCGAACAGCAGGCAGTAGCCGAACAGGCTGCCGTACGGGCCGGTGTAGGGTTCGCCGAGCAGGATGCCGATGGCGACACCGGTCAACGCGGCATGGCCGACTGCTTCGGAAAAGAACGCGAAGCGCTTGACCACCACCAGCGTGCCGAGCCCGCCCAGCACCGGGCCGATCAGCAGGCCGGCGAGCAGGGCGTTGACGACAAAGCCGTAGGCCAGCGCTTCCGGCAGATAACCGGAAGACGCCCAACCCTGGACCATCAAACGAAAGGCTTCGTAACTCATCAGACCGCGCTCCGTGGATGGGTGGAAAACAGCGTCAGGAGACGCTCCGGAGTCAGTGCCTGTTGCGGTGTGGCATCGAACAGCACGCGGCGGTTGAGGCCGGTAACCCGATCGGCCAGCCGACCCACCGCTTCCAGGTCATGCTCAATCCACAACACCGTGATCCCCGCCGCGCGCCAGTCAGTCAGCAGACGTTCGAACACCTGGATCCCGGCCTCATCGAGGGCCGACATCGGCTCGTCGAGCACCAGCAGTTGCGGCGCCGGAATCAAGCCCTGCGCGAGCAGCACCCGCTGCCGCTCGCCGCCGGACAGCGCGCCCATGCGCCGCTTGCGCTTGTCCTGCATGCCGACGCGCTCCAGTGCCTCGCCGATGGCGCCGGCGTAGTGTTTGCTTAAACCGAGAAAGGCCGGACGGCGTTGACACATGGCGGCCATGAAATCGTCGACGGTCATCGGCAAGCCGCGATCGAACTCCAGCGCCTGCGGAACGTAACCAATGGTGCCGGGCTCGCCGGGCCAGTGCAGGCTGAGCTGGCCCTGATGCGGCATCTGCCCCAGCAGCGTTTTGATCAGCGAACTCTTGCCGCCACCATTGGGGCCGACCAGCGCATGCACGCTGCCGGGCTGCACCTGGAAGCTGACCTTGTCGAGAATCGTCGTGCGCCCCAGCGTCAGGCTCACTTCCGTAAACTCCAGCGATGGCCCGGTTATCCCCTGTGGGAGCGAGCCTGCTCGCGAATGCGGTGCGTCATTCAGCGAAGATGTTGCCTGATCCGGCGCCTTCGCGAGCAGGCTCGCTCCCACCGGGTTATTGGTGTTGTCAGGGATCAAGGTTTCTTTCGACGTCATGCCCCCGACTCCTGAATCGCCCGGACCACGGTGTTGAGGTTGCCGGTCATTTCCTTTTCGTACTTGTCGGCGGTGTATTCGCCGTAGGAAATGTGCGACAGCGGGTACAGCTTCACCCCGGATTCGCGCTGGATGGTGTCGACGTAGCTGGACGGGAAATCCATCTCCGAGAAGATCACTTTGACGTCGAGTTCACGCAACTGGTCGATGGTTTTTTTCAGCTGACTCGGGCTTGGCTCGATGCCGTGGGCCGGCTCGACCACGGCCGTCACTTCCAGACCGAATTCGCGCAACAGATAGTCGTAAGCCGCATGCACTGTGGCCACGCGCAGTTCGGCGTTGGGTGCCTGGGTGAGTTTGGCCAAAGCGTCGGCGCGCATCTGCCGCAGGCGTTTGCCATAGGCACGCGCGTTCTGGGTGTAGGTCTTGGCGTTGTCCGGATCGATCTTGCCCAGTTCGCGGGCGATGTTGTTGACCTGGGCGATGGAGGCGCTGATCGACAGGAACGTGTGCGGATTGACCACTTTGCCGGCGCCGCGCGCAGCGACACCGGTGGCCGCCAGCAGCGGCACGTTCTCGTTGGCTTCGATGGTTTTGACATTGGGTGTTTCACTGGCGGCGATCATCCGGTCGGCGAAGTCGTCATGGCCGACGCCATTGAGCACGATCACGTCCAGCCCGCTGATGCGCTTGATGTCTTCAGCTCGAGGCTCGTAGGCGTGCGGATTGAAGCCGGCGGGAATCAGCGGCACCACTTCGGCCTTGTCGCCGACGATGTTGGCGACGTAGCTGTAATACGGATGCAGAGTGATGCCGATACGCAGGCGTTTGCCTTGCTCGGCGCTGGCCAACGGGCTCAGCAGGCAGGCGCACAGGCCAAGCAGAAACAGGCGTAACAATGGACGGCGAGGAGATGAAATGGACATGGGCAAGCAGTCTTCTCTCGGATAAAGGCGAGGAATCAATGGCGATGTTCGCGGGTAACCCCGGCATCGAATTGCGCGACGATCTGTTTCCAGCCAGCGGCGGACAGCGCCGCGTCGGACAGATCCTCCGCAGGCGCGAGGTCGGCGCTGCGGTTCAGCCAGATGTCCGGCGCCGCGTTGGCGTCAGTGCCGACACGCATCAAAAACGAACCGGCGACATCAGGCGTCGCACTCCGACCGAAATAGGCACGATCGGCGAACATCTGCCATGCGTGACCGCCACGGCTGACCGAACTGGCATCCTGCGCGAACGGCGCGAAACCTTCTTCGGCCAGCACCTGTGGCGTCGGCAGGGCTTGTTGCTCTTCGCGCAGTAGACGGATTTCGTCGAGGGTCACGCGCAGGTCGGCATAGATGCCTTGCTCAGCGGCGCTGAGATCGCGGCGGGCGTCGTACTGGTTGCTGGCGACCGGCTCCGGTTCATGGGAAACCCCGCGCCACGCCACCACCGAGCCGGCGACCGCGAGGATCAGCAGGCACAACAGCAGCACATTGAGGGTTTCATGACCGGCACCGGCCGGACGTACCACTTGCGTCGTCGGGCTACTCATGGGGCTTCGATATCCGCCTGGTCGATTTCCACCACGTGGCCTGGTCCGGCGTCGAACAGCACATAGAACTCGCTGCCGGGCTTCTTGAACGTCAGCGTCGAGTCATCACCCAATTTGCCCGGCACCAGAATGGTTTCGTCATAGCCGATCACATCGAGGGTCACCCCCGGCGCGCCGCTGCCGTCGGAGAAACCGCCGGTGCATTTGATCTGTTCGGCATCGATGGCTTTGCATTCGCACATCGGGTTGTGCGCCAGGGCGCTGGCGCTGAAACCGGCGCTCAGCAGCAGCGCGGCGCTGGCGATCAAACGGGTATGAAGGGGTGAGCGAGTCATGGTTTGGCTCCTTGTTTGTTCAGCCACGCAACCGTGGCGGGGGAGGCTTGGCTCAGGGGAATCGCGGCTTGGTGCATGCTGCCGTCCCAGCCTTCCATGGTGATCCACAGCTCGGCGTCAGGTTTGGTCTTTGCCGGGATCGGCATCTGCGTGCCCATGCGGTAAGGGGTACCGAAGAAGATCGTGCCGGCGGCACGCAGGCTGCGCGGCTTGCCGATGCGCAGGTAAGTGGCCTTGACCTGTTCGACACAGCTGTCGCAGACGGCGGCAGTGAAATCCTTCATGTAGCCGGCCGGGCCGCTCAGGTGCGGCGCCTCTTCGCGTAACTCGGCCAGACGCAGGCTCCACGGGCCAACCTGAACGGTGCCTATTTCACGCTGGCCCAGGCCGCTGTCGCCGCGAAACAGCGAAGCATCGGCAAAGTATTTCGGCATGAAGCCCAGCGGGATCAGCAACAGCAGAACGTTGATATGGAAGCGCCACTTGTGCCAGAAACGCGACAGGCGCGACGGCGGTGTGATCGAGATGGCTTTGTTCACAGGCTGGCCTCCGAAGGTTCACGGCGCAGCGCCGGTTGGGCGGTGACGCGGTTTTTCTTGTCCTCGCGTTTCAGCGCATTGGCGGTGGCCAACGCGGTGCGCTTGGTCCAGATCAGCAGGCCGCTGAGGATCATCATGCTCAGCAACAGACCGAAGAAGAACCAGATCAACTTGATCCAGATTCCACCGAAGTCACCGGTGTGCAGCGGGCGCATGGATTCGGTGACGAATTCCAGCGAGGACCGATCGGACAGCAAGCGTGAGGAAGCCATTTCGCCGTTGTACGGGTTGAGAGTCGCGGTCTGATACATCAGCGGATACCAGCCACGGCCGCTGACGCTCATGTGCGAGTAGGCATTGCCCGGCAGGTTGACGTAACTGGCCTCCAGCCCCGGAATCTTCTGCTGGGCGATTTCTATTGCGCGATCCAGGCTGATGCGCGGCGGCGGGGTGCCGGCTGCCGAGATCGGCACACTTTCGCGGGACATCGCCGGGATGATCGGCTCGCTGGAAATGGAAATCTGGTTATCGAACAGGATCGCTTTGATCAGGAACCAGATGCCGGTGATGGAAATCACCGCGATGAACCAGATCGACCAGATGCCGCACAGGCGATGGAAGTCGCCCCAGAAGATCCGCGCACCATGGCGTACACGCAGGGTCGGGCGCAAAAAACCTTTCCAGAAGCGCTTGTAGACCACCAGCCCGGTAATCAGCGACACCAGCATCGGCACGCCGAGCAATGACACCAGATACCAGCCCCAGCTGTAGCCGTTGGTGAACGGCACCAGCCACCAGCCGTGCAGGGCGCGGGTGAACGCCTTGAAATCGAAGGCCGGCGCGGTGCCCTGAATGACTCCGGTGTACGGATTGACATAGACCGTCAACGAGCGCCCGTCGGGGTAGCTGACTTCGACGTCGAGGGCAAAGTGCGACTCGTCCGGACGATTGATGCTCTGCACCAGGGTTTGCGGCTCGGCCTGTTTGATCGCGGCGAGGATCTGGTCGTAGCTCAGTCGCGGCGCGTCGTCCGACGGCTGACTGGCGCGCATTTGCGGGTTGGCCAGCCAGACAATCTCCTGGCTGACCACCGCCAGCGTGCCGGTGACACAGACGATCAGCACAAAGAACCAGATCGGCAACGCCAGCCAGCTATGCACCAGGAACCACAGTTTGGAACGGGATTTCTTCGACATGATTGCGCGTCTTGATTGCGGTGGAAGGGGCCGGGCTACGGGCTTCGCAGCACGGAACTCCCCCGGGAGACCGTTCGTGGCTTTTGCCTACGCGAACGGCCTGCATTCCTATAAGACGGATGAGCGAAGAAAATCCCGAAAGCGGATATGAAAGTAAATGTTTCGCAATTACATCGGCAGTGTATTTCTGCCGGTTGATCCGAGGTAAAAAACCCTCAACCTTGGTTAAACATCTCCATCGCCCGCTGGCGAATCTGCTCTTCGCTCAGATCCTCTTTGTGCGTGGCGAGAAACCACAGATGGCCGAACGGATCTCTGAGCGTGCCGCTGCGATCACCATAAAACTGGTCTTTGACCTCGGAGACGCTTTGCGCCCCGGCATCCAGCGCTTGTTGAAAGGACTGGTCGACATCGGTGACATACAGGTGCAAGCCGATCGACACCGCCTGCTGCGGATTGCTCAACGGCCCCTGATCACAAGGGGTGCCAAGCATGATCGCGCTGTCGCCGATGCGCAGTTCGGCGTGGCCGATATTGCCGTCGGGCATGGTCAGGCGCATGACTTCGCTGGCATTGAAGGCTTTCTTGTAGAACTCGATGGCCTCGGCAGCCTGTTGGATGCCGAGATACGGGGTAATGCTGTGATACCCCTCGGGAATGGGTTTGACGCTCATGACGTTCTCCCTGTTTTTGTTTTCAACAGATGTGGTTACACCGGACTTACCCGGAGCAATCACTATAGAACCGTCCTTACTGCACAGATTTTCCGCCGACGAGCAGCAATCATCATTCATCGCGAAAGTGCGGGCCTGGGCCTCGGTCACCGAGCATGTCGCCTTTATTGCGTAACGGACACGCTTCCATGGACAGACAGCCGCAGCCGATGCACCCGGTGAGCTGATCGCGCATCAGCGTCAATTGCCTGATTCGTTCGTCGAGCTCGCGCTGCCATTGTTCAGACAGCATTTTCCAGTCCGCCGCCGATGGCGCGCGATCCTGCGGCAGGATCTTCAGCGCTTCGCCGATTTCCGCCAGCGGTATTCCCAGCCGTTGCGCGACTTTGATCAACGCCACCCGGCGCAGGACGGCGCGCGGATAGCGGCGCTGGTTGCCGGCATTGCGTTCACTCTTGATCAAACCTTTGGCTTCATAAAAGTGCAGCGCCGTGACCGCGACGCCACTGCGCGCCGCAACCTCACCCACGGTGAGAGGCTTGTGCACCTGGTCTTTGCTGATCATGCTGAAAATGCTCTTGACCTTGACTTAACTAGAGGTTTTACCCTGCAGCTCTTCGGGTCGCAAGGCTCGCTTCAACATGAGTGGGGGCTTTCCATGAGCAATCGCAGCTTTACCCAATTGATCGAATTCGAAATCGAACCCCGTCAGCAAGCGGCGCTGGTCTCGGCTCTGGCCACGCAGACCGAGGGTCTGGCTCTGCGTTACGACGGATTTCTCAGCGCCAGCGTGCAAGCCAGCGACGACGGCCGCCGCGTGTTGAGCTTTTTGCAGTGGCAAAGTCGCGAAGCGGGCGATGCGGCATTTCGCGGTTTCGAACGCGGCGAAGAGGATTTCTGGCAGTTGATCCGTACGCATCGGGCGAAAACCGTGACCTTCAACTCGTTCCAGGTGCACAGCAGCATTGCCCGCAGCCACGACGACGCGCTGCACTGCCGTCTGCCGGTCAGCCAGTATTAGTGCCAACCTGATAGCCACTATTGAGAGCGTTGATTTCTGCGCGAGCGTGCCCGGGCGTAGCCTTTCTCCATCGACCCCACATTGCTCGCCAGGACGCTCCCATGAACCGTTTACTGACTGTTTCGCTGATGCTCGCTGTTTCCGTACTCGCCGGTTGTGCTGGCCATGTTTCGCCAGAGCTGCGTCCTTACACCGCTGAAGAATCCCGCGAGCTGGCGCTGGAGGCCCTGAACCGCAGCGGCTTGTCGTTCGACGAATACCACGCCAAAAAAGCCCAATTGCTCGGCCAGCCGCAGAAGACTTTCGGCTTCGATCAGCAGGGTGAGATGAGCGCCGAACGTGCCATACAGCTGCACGGCCGTCCAAGCTGACAGCAAACTGTACTGCTTGAAGTTTTCCCAAACTGTCCGTGGGTTTGCCGGGCCGTGTGGGATAGGGTCAACAGCTGAATGACCCTGGATGGACTGCCTCGATGAACCTCTCGCTTGATCTGCTGTTGGCCTTTGCCCTGTTTGCGCTTGTCACCTCGATCACACCGGGGCCGAACAACACCATGTTGCTGGCGTCCGGAGTGAATTTCGGTTTCAACCGCACCATTCCACACATGCTCGGCATCAGCTGCGGCTTCTTCCTGTTGGTGGTAGCGGTAGGCTTCGGCCTTGGCGCGGTGTTTCAGGCCTACCCGATTCTGTATACGGTGCTGCGTTATGTCGGCGCGGCGTATTTGTTGTATCTGGCGTGGAAAATCGCCCACTCCGGCCCGGTCGGCGACAGTGCCCACGGCGAGGCGAAACCGATCAGCTATCTGGGCGCCGCAGCGTTCCAGTGGGTCAATCCCAAAGCGTGGATCATGGCAATCGGTGCCATCAGCACGTACACGCCGATGCAGGGTTATTTCTATAACGTCGTGATCATCGCGGCGGTGTTCGCCATCATCAATCTGCCCAGTGTCGGCCTGTGGGCGGCGTGCGGCACGCTGTTGCGCAATGTGCTGAAAGATCCGCGCTGGTTGCGCGTGTTCAATTGGGGCATGGCAGCGCTGTTGGTGATCTCGCTGTATCCGTTACTTCTGGAAAGCTTTCACTGACGCATTGCTTCAATCGCCGGCCCGATGCCTGTTAAGCTCGGTTTCAGGAGCGTTCCTACGCACTTTTAAATGAAGCCCTACTTCTTTAACGGCATCCGATCAGGTATTGATGACGCTCTCGAACCCATGCACAGCCCACGAGGCTGTGCATTGTCGTTTGCAGACACGAGCCTCCTGATCCCGGAACACGCTCTGCGAGTCCTTTATGAACACACGTCCGTTGTATTTCGATTACGCCGCCACCACCCCGGTGGACGAGCGGGTCATCCAGGTGATGATCGAGTGTCTGGGTTTTCACGGTAACTTTGGTAACCCGGCGTCCAGCTCCCACGCTTTCGGCCAACAGGCCCGGCAGACGGTCGAGCAGGCACGTCGGCAAGTTGCCGATCTGGTCGGCGCGCAGCCTGAGCAGATTGTCTGGACCTCCGGGGCCACCGAATCCAACAACCTCGCCCTCAAAGGCGTCGCTCAGGCCCGTGGCGTTTGCGGCGGGCACATCATTACCAGTCAGATCGAACACAAGGCCATTCTCGACACCGCCCGGCAATTGCAGGATTCGGGCATTGCCGTGACCTATCTGGTGCCGGACGCCCAAGGCTTGATCACGCCGCAAGCGGTCAGCGAAGCGATGCGTGACGACACCTTTCTGGTCTCGCTGATGCTGGTCAACAACGAGTTGGGCACGGTCAACGATGTCGAGGCGATTGGCGAAGTGGTGCGCAGTCGACAGGCGTTGTTTCATGTTGATGCGGCGCAAGGCGCGGGCAAAGTCGCGATCGATCTGAGCCGCTGGCCGGTGGATCTGATGTCCTTTTCCGCACACAAACTCTACGGCCCCAAGGGCATCGGCGCCTTGTATGTCGCCCCGCAGGCGCAGCAACGCTTGCAGGCACAGATCCACGGCGGCGGTCATGAAGGTGGCCTGCGCTCCGGAACCCTGGCGACTCATCAGATTGCCGGGATGGGCGCTGCTTTCGCTTTGGCCGCCGACGCATTCGATGAAGAGAAAAAATCCATCATCGCTTTGCGCGAACGCTTGCTCGAACAGCTTTTGAAGTTGCCCGGCGTGCGCCTCAACGGCAGTGCCTCGCAACGTATTCCGCACACCCTGAGCCTGACCTTCAGCGAGGGCGAGTTCAACAGCGCCGCATTGAGCCATTCGATCGCGTTTTCCGCGACGTCGGCGTGTAATTCCGCGAGCAACGCACCGTCCCACGTGCTGCTCGCGCTCGGACACGATGCGCGGCTTGCGGGGCGCACCATTCGCTTGAGTCTCGGGCGGTTTACCAAAGTCGAGGATGTCGACAAGGCCGTTGACCTGATCACAACCGCCTGCGCCAGTGCTCCGGCATTCTGGGCGACAGGGCTCTAAACAGCAGACGCTTTCCATGGCCGCGAAGGCTACGAACAATAACGATGACGCGATTAGCAGGAGACATGATGAGTTCCCACACCTTGACCGAAGGATCGGTGCCTCAGCGCCTGGCGCATACCCGTGAACTGATGCGCCGCGAAGGCATCCACGCGCTGCTGGTGCCGTCCGCCGACCCGCATCTTTCGGAATACCTGCCGGGTTACTGGCAAGGCCGGCAGTGGTTGTCGGGTTTCCACGGCTCGGTCGGTACGCTGATCGTCACTGCGGATTTCGCCGGTGTGTGGGCCGACAGTCGTTACTGGGAACAGGCGACGAAAGAGCTCAACGGCAGCGGCATCGAACTGGTCAAACTGCAACCGGGGCAGCCGAGCCCGCTGGACTGGCTGGCGGAGCAAACCCCCGAGGGCAGCGTGGTTGCGGTGGACGGCGCGGTAATGGCGGTGGCTTCGGCGCGCACACTGAGCAGCAAGCTTGAGGCACGCGGCGCTCGCCTGCGCACCGATATCGACCTGTTACAGGAAGTCTGGCGTGATCGCCCGAGCCTGCCGAACGCGCCGATCTATCAGCATCTGCCGCCGCAAGCGACTATCAGTCGTGGCGAGAAGCTGGCGAAATTGCGCGAAACCTTGCAAGAACGTGGTGCCGACTGGCACTTCATCGCCACCCTGGATGACATCGCCTGGCTGTTCAACCTGCGCGGCGGTGATGTCTCGTTCAATCCGGTGTTTGTTTCGTTCGCCTTGATCAATCAGCAACAGGCCACGCTGTTTGTGGCGCTGAGCAAGGTCGATGCCGATCTGCGTGCCGTGCTCGAACAGGATGGCGTAACGCTACGTGATTACAGCGAAGTGGCCGATGCGTTGCGGTCTGTGCCGGGTGGCGCGAGCCTGCTGGTCGATCCGGCGCGAGTGACCACGGGGTTGCTGGATAACCTCGACAGTGGCGTGAAACTGGTCGAGGGCCTCAACCCGACTACGTTGGCCAAATCGCAGAAAAGCGAAGCCGACGCTCAACACATCCGTAAAGCGATGGAGCAGGATGGCGCAGCGTTGTGCGAATTCTTTGCCTGGCTGGAATCGGCGTGGGGGCGCGAGCGCATCACCGAACTGATCATCGACGAGAAACTTACCGCTGCCCGTGAACGTCGTCCCGATTACGTTTCGCTGAGCTTCAACACGATTGCCGCGTTCAACGCCAATGGTGCGATGCCGCACTATCACGCTACCGAAGAAGAGCATGCGGTGATCGAGGGCGATGGTCTGTTGCTCATCGATTCCGGTGGCCAATACCTCGGCGGTACCACTGACATCACGCGGATGGTCCCGGTGGGCACGCCGACGCAAGAGCAGAAGCAGGATTGCACGCGCGTGCTGAAAGGCGTGATTGCCTTGTCGCGGGCACGTTTCCCGAAAGGCATTCTGTCGCCGCTGCTCGACGCCATCGCTCGTGCGCCGATCTGGGCTGACAACGTCGACTACGGTCACGGCACCGGTCATGGCGTGGGCTATTTCCTCAACGTTCACGAAGGTCCGCAGGTAATTGCTTATCAAGCGGCACCGGCACCGCAGACGGCGATGCAGCCGGGGATGATCACCTCGATCGAACCCGGCACTTATCGCCCGGGCCGCTGGGGCGTGCGCATCGAAAACCTGGCGATGAACCGTGAGGCCGGCAGCAGCGAATTCGGCGACTTCCTCAAGTTTGAAACCCTGACGCTGTGCCCGATCGATACCCGCTGCCTGATTGCTGACCTGCTGACCCACGAAGAAAAGCAGTGGCTGAACGACTACCACCGCGAAGTGCGTGAGCGACTGAGTCCATTGCTGGATGGCGCGGCGTTGAGCTGGTTGAACGAGCGCACTGTGGCCATTTGATCGATTTACCCAAGGCACCGCTCGCGATGCCTTGGGGCTTGGCTTCAGTCCTGGCGCAATGCCTCTTCCACGAAGTCGAGTCGATCCTGACCGAAGAACAACTGATCGCCGATAAACATGCTGGGGGCACCGAAAACGCCGCGTTTGATGGCGGCTTCGGTGTTTTCCTTGAGTGCGGCTTTTACTGATTCGTCGTTGGTCAGCGCGATTATCTCTTGGGGGTCGAAGCCGTTTTCAGTCAGCACGGCAGCAATGGTTTGCGGATCGTTGAGGTTACGACCTTCTACCCAAAGCGCCCTGAACAGGCAATCGACGAATTCGGCGAAACGCTGCGGCTGGCGCATCTGCATGCCAGTAACGGCACGCATCAATATCAGCGTGTTGATTGGAAAGTGCGGATTGAATCTGAGCTGTACGCCGTAGCGTTTGGCGAAGCGATCGAGGTCCTGAAACATGTAGCGGCCCTTGGCCGGAATCATTGCCGGCGAAGCGTTGCCGGTGGCTTTGAACACGCCACCCAACAGCATCGGGATGTAGATCAGTTCGCTATGGGTATCGGCGCAGATTTTCGCTAGCTGGGTGTGCGCCAGATAGGTGGTGGGGCTGCCGAGGTCGAAATAGAATTCCACGGATTTCGTCATGATCAAATTGCGCTCTTATTGTTGTAATGAGGGAGGAGGGCTTACCAGCGTTCGTTCCAGGGCCGAAGGTCCAGCTCAAAAGTCCAGGCATCCCGTGGCTGACTGTGCAGATACCAATAGTTTTCAGCGATGTGCTCTGGATCGAGAATGCCGTCCTGATCCTTGGTCGCGTATTTCTCGGGAAAGCTGTTGCGGATGAAGTCGGTGTCGATCGCACCATCAACCACGACGTGGGCGACATGAATGTTCATCGGCCCCAACTCTCTCGCCATGCTTTGCGCCAGTGCGCGGATGCCATGTTTGGCTCCAGCGAAAGCGGCAAATCCAGAAGCACCGCGCAGCCCGGCCGTGGCACCAGTGAACAGAATCGTGCCGCGCTGCCGAGTGACCATGCGCTTGGCCACTTCACGGGCATTGAGAAAACCGGAGAAGCAGGCCATCTCCCAGATCTTGAAATATTTGCGCGCGGTTTCTTCGAGAATGCTGCAGGGCACGTTGGCGCCGATGTTGAAAACAAAGGCTTCGATCGGGCCGACGCGGGTTTCGATGTCTTCGATCAAGGCGATGACGTCTTCTTCCTTGCGCGCATCGCAGGCAAAACCATGGGCCTCACCGCCCTCAGCGATGATTGCGTCAACCAGTGGCTGCAGCTTGTCGGCGCTGCGCCGGGTCACACAGGCTATAAATCCCTCACTGGCAAAGCGCTTGGCAATCGCCCCGCCCGTGGCATCGCCGGCCCCGACAACCAACACGACCTTCTTGTTATTCATGGGTGAACCCTTTTTGGTTAACGATCGTTTAGTTAACGAACGTTATGCTAGGATTTGGGCAGCGTCAAGGCGATCTATTTTCAGGAGAGGACATGCGTTATTCACCCGGGCACAAATCGGAAACCCGCGAACGATTGCTGCAAAGCAGCGCGCTGTCGGCGAAGAAATCGGGGTTTTCCACGGTGGGCGTGGATGGCCTGATGAAAGCCATCGGTTTGAGTGGCGCCGCGTTCTACAGCCACTTTTCATCCAAGGATGCGTTGTTCGCCGCCATCGTCGAGCGAGAGTTGAGTGAAAGTCTTGAACGCCTTGGTGGCCAGGGCAGTGCGGATAGGCAGCGGCTGGAGCGTTGTCTGAAGCAGTACCTGAGCATGGCCCACGTCGAGCAACCAGAGTCCGGTTGCGCGCTGCCGACATTGGGCGCAGAGGTTGCCCGTGCCGATATGCAGGTGCGTGAGCAGGCTGAACAGTGGATCTGCCGTCTTCAGCAGGGCTGGGCTGAGATCCTGGAAAGCGAGAGTCTGGCCTGGTCGGTGCTGTCGCAATGTGTGGGTGCGTTGGTGGTCGCGCGAATGCTGGCAACACCGGACGTGCAGCGTACGGTGTTGCGCTCGAGTCATGAGCAAATCACTCGTCAGCTCGCTTTGCCACGAGCCGAGTAGTTATTTGCAGATGACGATCATGCTGCGGCTGGTATAACCGGCGGGGTTCAGGCCGAACGGATAATCGCCAGGTTCCTCGACGGCATCCCCGGATTTGGCGATCACCTTGTAACCCTTGGGGGCGCAGGAGTTGGCTGCGCTGGTGTAGCACTTGTCCCATGAGGATGAAAGACCGGAACAGTTGATGTGCAGTCCCTTCTTGCCGCGTTTGACCTGGGTTTCCGAAGTCGCCGCGCAACTCGCGATCGCCAGCAGGGCGATCATTAGCAAAATTCGTTTCATTACCATCCTTAATAGCGGCCGCGAGTCTGGTGGTCGGGTCTGCCTGTATTCGCTCGCGTTTGCAGCGTGGTGCCGTCCTTTGCGAAAAAATCCATGCCTGGCGATGGGTTACGCAGCTAAACATGGCCTAAATGAGCGCCAATTACCAGAGCCACTTTCGCTACGCTTCAGTCAGCCGCGACAGCAGGCTTTGCTCCGCTACCCATGGTCATGGTTGCGCCCACTGAAGCCAGAATAATGCACAGGATGGCCAGCCATTGTGACAATGAAAGGTATTCCTGGAGAAAAAGCAGGCCTGACAGCGCGCCGAAGGCCGGCTCGATACTCATGAGCGTGCCGAAGGTGCGCGCGGGCATACGCGTCAGCGCGACCATCTCCAGGGTATAGGGCAGGGCGGTCGACAGAATGGCAACGCCGATAGCGACTGGAATCAACGATGGTGTAAGCAGCGCAGCACCGGCATGAACGATTCCGATCGGCGCCACGAACAGCGCGGCGATCATTACGCCGAGGGCTGCCGTCGTCACCCCGTTGTCGGCGCCGGCCTTTTGCCCGAACAAAATGTACAGCGCCCAGCAAACCCCGGCGCCGAGCGCATAGCCCGCTCCGACCAGATCAATGCCGGCAGTGGTAGCGCCGGTGGGTATCAATAGAAGCAAACCGGCTGCAGCGAGCGCGATCCAGACAAAATCGATGGCGCGGCGGGAGGCATATATAGCTACAGCCAATGGGCCGGTGAATTCCAACGCAACGGCGATGCCCAGCGGCACTGTGCGCAGCGACATATAGAAGAGGAAGTTCATTCCACCCAATGCCATTCCGTAGACGATCACGGTACGAAGAGACTTGGCGGTCAGCTTTGCACGCCATGGGCGCAGTATCAGCAGCATGATCACGCTGGCAAAGATCAGGCGAAGAGTGGTTGTTCCTTGTGCGCCGATAATGGGGAACATGCTTTTGGCCAGAGAAGCGCCCGACTGGATGGACGCCATGGCTATCATGAGCAGGCAAACCGGAAACAATGTGGAAGCAAGGGAGCGAGGTTGATCATTCATTGCGCGGCAGCATCCAAGGCAAAAACACAGTATTGTTGTGGTAGTGGGCAATATACTGCGCATTGGATGGGGGCGCGTCTATATATAGAAAGCGTTTTTGCTGATTTGAAAGAAAAGCGAAATTAACGGTTGACGGCAGATTCCAGAGGTCTATAATTCGCCCCACTTCCGGCGCAGTCGAAACGGAAAACTCCTTGAGATTCAAAGAGTTATGCGGTTTTCGACAGGGGCTTGCTTCAGATCATCGAAGCCTGGAAGGAGTTGAAAGGGCAGTGATGTGTAGCTCTTTTAACGGTTCGATCTTCTCGGTCGAAAGCGGAGAAAAAGAGGTGTTGACAGCAGCGATTAACGCTGTAGAATTCGCCTCCCGCTAACGAGAGATCGGAAGCGCAAGTGGTTGAAGTTGTTGAAGAATTCTTCGAAAACTTCTGAAAATAATCACTTGACAGCAAATGAGGCTGCTGTAGAATGCGCGCCTCGGTTGAGACGAAAGATCTTAACCAACCGCTCTTTAACAACTGAATCAAGCAATTCGTGTGGGTGCTTGTGCAGTCAGACTGATAGTCAACAAGATTATCAGCATCACAAGTTACTCCGCGAGAAATCAAAGATGTAACCAACGATTGCTGAGCCAAGTTTAGGGTTTCTTAAAAACCCAAAGATGTTTGAACTGAAGAGTTTGATCATGGCTCAGATTGAACGCTGGCGGCAGGCCTAACACATGCAAGTCGAGCGGATGAGAGGAGCTTGCTCCTGGATTCAGCGGCGGACGGGTGAGTAATGCCTAGGAATCTGCCTGGTAGTGGGGGGCAACGTTTCGAAAGGAACGCTAATACCGCATACGTCCTACGGGAGAAAGCAGGGGACCTTCGGGCCTTGCGCTATCAGATGAGCCTAGGTCGGATTAGCTAGTTGGTGAGGTAATGGCTCACCAAGGCGACGATCCGTAACTGGTCTGAGAGGATGATCAGTCACACTGGAACTGAGACACGGTCCAGACTCCTACGGGAGGCAGCAGTGGGGAATATTGGACAATGGGCGAAAGCCTGATCCAGCCATGCCGCGTGTGTGAAGAAGGTCTTCGGATTGTAAAGCACTTTAAGTTGGGAGGAAGGGCAGTAAATTAATACTTTGCTGTTTTGACGTTACCGACAGAATAAGCACCGGCTAACTCTGTGCCAGCAGCCGCGGTAATACAGAGGGTGCAAGCGTTAATCGGAATTACTGGGCGTAAAGCGCGCGTAGGTGGTTTGTTAAGTTGGATGTGAAATCCCCGGGCTCAACCTGGGAACTGCATCCAAAACTGGCAAGCTAGAGTATGGTAGAGGGTGGTGGAATTTCCTGTGTAGCGGTGAAATGCGTAGATATAGGAAGGAACACCAGTGGCGAAGGCGACCACCTGGACTGATACTGACACTGAGGTGCGAAAGCGTGGGGAGCAAACAGGATTAGATACCCTGGTAGTCCACGCCGTAAACGATGTCAACTAGCCGTTGGGAGCCTTGAGCTCTTAGTGGCGCAGCTAACGCATTAAGTTGACCGCCTGGGGAGTACGGCCGCAAGGTTAAAACTCAAATGAATTGACGGGGGCCCGCACAAGCGGTGGAGCATGTGGTTTAATTCGAAGCAACGCGAAGAACCTTACCAGGCCTTGACATCCAATGAACTTTCCAGAGATGGATTGGTGCCTTCGGGAACATTGAGACAGGTGCTGCATGGCTGTCGTCAGCTCGTGTCGTGAGATGTTGGGTTAAGTCCCGTAACGAGCGCAACCCTTGTCCTTAGTTACCAGCACGTAATGGTGGGCACTCTAAGGAGACTGCCGGTGACAAACCGGAGGAAGGTGGGGATGACGTCAAGTCATCATGGCCCTTACGGCCTGGGCTACACACGTGCTACAATGGTCGGTACAAAGGGTTGCCAAGCCGCGAGGTGGAGCTAATCCCATAAAACCGATCGTAGTCCGGATCGCAGTCTGCAACTCGACTGCGTGAAGTCGGAATCGCTAGTAATCGCGAATCAGAATGTCGCGGTGAATACGTTCCCGGGCCTTGTACACACCGCCCGTCACACCATGGGAGTGGGTTGCACCAGAAGTAGCTAGTCTAACCTTCGGGAGGACGGTTACCACGGTGTGATTCATGACTGGGGTGAAGTCGTAACAAGGTAGCCGTAGGGGAACCTGCGGCTGGATCACCTCCTTAATCGACGACATCAGCTGCTGCATGAGCTCCCACACGAATTGCTTGATTCATTGAAGAAGACGATAGAAGCAGCTTTAAGCTCCAAGCTGATAGCTCTGAGCTAACAGTTACAAGCTCGAAATTGGGTCTGTAGCTCAGTTGGTTAGAGCGCACCCCTGATAAGGGTGAGGTCGGCAGTTCGAATCTGCCCAGACCCACCAATTTTGTTATGGGGCCATAGCTCAGCTGGGAGAGCGCCTGCCTTGCACGCAGGAGGTCAGCGGTTCGATCCCGCTTGGCTCCACCATAAACTGCTTCGAAGTTTGAGAGTTTAGAAATGAATATTCGAGCTGAATATTGATTTCTAGTCTTTTGATTAGATCGTTCTTTAAAAATTTGGGTATGTGATAGAAAGATAGACTGAGCGTTACTTTCACTGGTAACGGATCAGGCTAAGGTGAAATTTGTGAGTTCTCTTAGTTGAGAAATTCGAATTTTCGGCGAATGTCGTCTTCACAGTATAACCAGATTGCTTGGGGTTATATGGTCAAGTGAAGAAGCGCATACGGTGGATGCCTTGGCAGTCAGAGGCGATGAAAGACGTGGTAGCCTGCGAAAAGCTTCGGGGAGTCGGCAAACAGACTTTGATCCGGAGATGTCTGAATGGGGGAACCCAACCATCATAAGATGGTTATCTTGTACTGAATACATAGGTGCAAGAGGCGAACCAGGGGAACTGAAACATCTAAGTACCCTGAGGAAAAGAAATCAACCGAGATTCCCTTAGTAGTGGCGAGCGAACGGGGACTAGCCCTTAAGTGGCTTTGAGATTAGCGGAACGCTCTGGAAAGTGCGGCCATAGTGGGTGATAGCCCTGTACGCGAAAATCTCTTAGTCATGAAATCGAGTAGGACGGAGCACGAGAAACTTTGTCTGAATATGGGGGGACCATCCTCCAAGGCTAAATACTACTGACTGACCGATAGTGAACTAGTACCGTGAGGGAAAGGCGAAAAGAACCCCGGAGAGGGGAGTGAAATAGATCCTGAAACCGTATGCGTACAAGCAGTGGGAGCAGACTTTGTTCTGTGACTGCGTACCTTTTGTATAATGGGTCAGCGACTTATTTTCAGTGGCGAGCTTAACCGAATAGGGGAGGCGTAGCGAAAGCGAGTCTTAATAGGGCTTCTAGTCGCTGGGAATAGACCCGAAACCGGGCGATCTATCCATGGGCAGGTTGAAGGTTAGGTAACACTGACTGGAGGACCGAACCGACTACCGTTGAAAAGTTAGCGGATGACCTGTGGATCGGAGTGAAAGGCTAATCAAGCTCGGAGATAGCTGGTTCTCCTCGAAAGCTATTTAGGTAGCGCCTCATGTATCACTGTAGGGGGTAGAGCACTGTTTCGGCTAGGGGGTCATCCCGACTTACCAAACCGATGCAAACTCCGAATACCTACAAGTGCCGAGCATGGGAGACACACGGCGGGTGCTAACGTCCGTCGTGAAAAGGGAAACAACCCAGACCGTCAGCTAAGGTCCCAAAGTTATGGTTAAGTGGGAAACGATGTGGGAAGGCTTAGACAGCTAGGAGGTTGGCTTAGAAGCAGCCACCCTTTAAAGAAAGCGTAATAGCTCACTAGTCGAGTCGGCCTGCGCGGAAGATGTAACGGGGCTCAAACCATACACCGAAGCTACGGGTATCATCTTCGGATGATGCGGTAGAGGAGCGTTCTGTAAGCCTGTGAAGGTGAGTTGAGAAGCTTGCTGGAGGTATCAGAAGTGCGAATGCTGACATGAGTAACGACAATGGGTGTGAAAAACACCCACGCCGAAAGACCAAGGTTTCCTGCGCAACGTTAATCGACGCAGGGTTAGTCGGTCCCTAAGGCGAGGCTGAAAAGCGTAGTCGATGGAAAACAGGTTAATATTCCTGTACTTCTGGTTATTGCGATGGAGGGACGGAGAAGGCTAGGCCAGCTTGGCGTTGGTTGTCCAAGTTTAAGGTGGTAGGCTGAGATCTTAGGTAAATCCGGGATCTTAAGGCCGAGAGCTGATGACGAGTGTTCTTTTAGAACACGAAGTGGTTGATGCCATGCTTCCAAGAAAAGCTTCTAAGCTTCAGGTAACCAGGAACCGTACCCCAAACCGACACAGGTGGTTGGGTAGAGAATACCAAGGCGCTTGAGAGAACTCGGGTGAAGGAACTAGGCAAAATGGCACCGTAACTTCGGGAGAAGGTGCGCCGGTGAGGGTGAAGGACTTGCTCCGTAAGCTCATGCCGGTCGAAGATACCAGGCCGCTGCGACTGTTTATTAAAAACACAGCACTCTGCAAACACGAAAGTGGACGTATAGGGTGTGACGCCTGCCCGGTGCCGGAAGGTTAATTGATGGGGTTAGCTAACGCGAAGCTCTTGATCGAAGCCCCGGTAAACGGCGGCCGTAACTATAACGGTCCTAAGGTAGCGAAATTCCTTGTCGGGTAAGTTCCGACCTGCACGAATGGCGTAACGATGGCGGCGCTGTCTCCACCCGAGACTCAGTGAAATTGAAATCGCTGTGAAGATGCAGTGTATCCGCGGCTAGACGGAAAGACCCCGTGAACCTTTACTATAGCTTTGCACTGGACTTTGAATTTGCTTGTGTAGGATAGGTGGGAGGCTTTGAAGCGTGGACGCCAGTTCGCGTGGAGCCATCCTTGAAATACCACCCTGGCAACTTTGAGGTTCTAACTCAGGTCCGTTATCCGGATCGAGGACAGTGTATGGTGGGTAGTTTGACTGGGGCGGTCTCCTCCTAAAGAGTAACGGAGGAGTACGAAGGTGCGCTCAGACCGGTCGGAAATCGGTCGTAGAGTATAAAGGCAAAAGCGCGCTTGACTGCGAGACAGACACGTCGAGCAGGTACGAAAGTAGGTCTTAGTGATCCGGTGGTTCTGTATGGAAGGGCCATCGCTCAACGGATAAAAGGTACTCCGGGGATAACAGGCTGATACCGCCCAAGAGTTCATATCGACGGCGGTGTTTGGCACCTCGATGTCGGCTCATCACATCCTGGGGCTGAAGCCGGTCCCAAGGGTATGGCTGTTCGCCATTTAAAGTGGTACGCGAGCTGGGTTTAGAACGTCGTGAGACAGTTCGGTCCCTATCTGCCGTGGACGTTTGAGATTTGAGAGGGGCTGCTCCTAGTACGAGAGGACCGGAGTGGACGAACCTCTGGTGTTCCGGTTGTCACGCCAGTGGCATTGCCGGGTAGCTATGTTCGGGAAAGATAACCGCTGAAAGCATCTAAGCGGGAAACTTGCCTCAAGATGAGATCTCACTGGAACCTTGAGTTCCCTGAAGGGCCGTCGAAGACTACGACGTTGATAGGTTGGGTGTGTAAGCGCTGTGAGGCGTTGAGCTAACCAATACTAATTGCCCGTGAGGCTTGACCATATAACACCCAAGCAATTTGCTGACCTGAAAAGGCGCCAGATTGCGGTGTGTGAAGACGAAACGAACCGAAAGTTCGAAATTCACAAACACCTAGCTGTCACATACCCAATTTGCTGAAGCGAGGCCATCTGGTCCCGAGTCAGTACCCGAATTTCTTGACGACCATAGAGCGTTGGAACCACCTGATCCCATCCCGAACTCAGCAGTGAAACGATGCATCGCCGATGGTAGTGTGGGGTTTCCCCATGTGAGAGTAGGTCATCGTCAAGATTAAATTCCGAAACCCCAATTGCGAAAGCAGTTGGGGTTTTGTTTTGCCTGCGAGAAAGTTTTTAGCCTGCCACCGGGGAAATTCATCCTGAAGTGGATGGCGAGTTTTGGTATGGTGCAGCTCGTTTTTTAACGGACTGATGTCCTGCCCACGGATCGGCACTCATTTACGTCTAAGAGTTGCTGTAGAAATGCCTGAACCAATCCCGATCAAGGATCATGAAAAAGAGACGAGGCTGGTCAACAAACGCTTGATTGCCTGTGCTCTGTTCGTGTTCGCCATCAGCTGCGCTTTGGTGGTGCGCCTGTACATTCTCCAGGTCGTGGAATTCGATTACCACTCGACCATCTCCGAAAACAACCGAGTCCATGTCCTGCCGATACCGCCGACGCGGGGATTGATCTACGACCGCAACGGTGTATTGCTCGCCGACAACCGTCCCAGCTACAACCTGACCATCACTCGGGAGCGTGCAACCGACGTCAATCAGGAGCTGGACGAAGTCATCAACTTGCTGCACTTGCCTGCTGAAGACCGCACGGTATTCGACAAGGCGATGAAGCAATCCCGGCATCCATTCACACCGGTCACACTGTTTTATGAGCTGACGGAAGAGCAGATCGCCGTCCTGGCGGTGAACGAATTTCGCCTGCCGGGGATTGATGTCGAACCGCAGTTTGTCCGGCACTATCCTCTCGGCGCACATTTCGCTCATTCAATCGGTTATGTCGGTCGGATCAATGAAAAGGAAGCTAAAACCCTCGACTCCGTGCAATACCGAGGTACGCAATCCATTGGTAAAACCGGTATCGAGCGTTTTTATGAAGCGCAGTTGCACGGCCATGTCGGTTACGAAGAAGTCGAGACCAATGCTCAAGGCCGTGTGCTACGGGTACTCAAGCACACCGATCCGGTGCCAGGCAAAAACATCGTCCTGAGCCTCGATGTAAAGCTGCAGGAAGCTGCCGAAGCCGCTTTGGGCGACCGTCGTGGTTCAGTGGTAGCTCTCGACCCGTCCACCGGAGAAGTGCTGGCGATGGTCAGCAATCCGAGTTTCGATCCGAATCTGTTCGTCACCGGGATCAGTTCGAAGGAATATTCAGCGCTGCGGGATTCCATTGATCGGCCATTGTTCAACCGCGTGTTGCGTGGTCTGTACGCCCCGGGCTCGACGATCAAGCCGGAAGTCGCCATAGCAGGGCTGGACGCAGGCGTCGTAACTCCGCAGACCCGCGTATTCGATCCCGGCTATTACCAATTACCGGACTTCGACCACAAGTATCGCAACTGGAACCACAGCGGTGATGGCTGGGTGGACATGGACGCGGCGATCATGCGTTCCAACGACACCTACTTCTACGACCTGGCGCACAAGCTTGGCATCGATCGTCTGCACGACTACATGGCGATGTTCGGCCTTGGTGAAAAAGTCTCGCTGGACATGTTTGAAGAGTCCCCCGGTCTGATGCCGTCGCAGGCGTGGAAACGCGCTACACGGCGACAGGCCTGGTATCCCGGCGAGACGGTTATTCTCGGCATCGGCCAGGGATACATGCAGGTCACACCGCTGCAATTGGCCCAGGCCACTGCCCTGATCGCCAATAAGGGGATATGGCATCGGCCTCACTTGGCCAAGTCGGTCGACGGTGTAGCGCCGGTCGACGAACATCCAATGCCCAATATCCTGCTCAAGGACCCGCGCGATTGGGAGCAGGTCAATCACGGTATGCAGATGGTCATGCACGATGCTCGAGGTATTGCCCGTGCGGCCGCTGCGGGTGCGCAATACCGCATCGCCGGCAAGAGTGGCACGGCGCAAGTGGTAGCGATCAAGCAAGGGGAGCGCTACAACCGCGAGAAAACCCTGGAGCGCCACCGTGATAACGCCCTGTTTGTAGGATTCGCACCGGCCGAGCATCCGAAGATCGCCATCTCGGTAATGATCGAGAACGGCGAGGCGGGTGGTCGTGTTGCCGGTCCAGTAGTGCGGCAGATCATGGACGCCTGGTTACTCGATCAGGATGGTCACCTTAAACCTCAATACGCTGCGCCGAGCAAAGCGCCGGGCGATCCTCACGTCTGAGGCGTAACGGTTCACAGCACAGGCTCCGTAAGCGGAGCCTGTGATTACGCACCCGGTACCGGGCAGCTCATATCACCTTCCTCACATTTCAAATACTGCTTGAGGGTTTCTACTCTGGCCTTGGTTACGGCTGTAAGACAACTACTGTAAACCAATGGATAAACACTCCCGCCTGCCACCCCAGAAGCCGAAAACTTGCACTCGGCATCCCGAAAGCTGACCCCCGCCCGCTGCGCATTGACCAGCAGCTTCTTTCCGTCCGGGTTGTCCTTCAGGCGTCCGGTGATCTGCTGATAGAGCGTATTCAGTTCCTTGTCTGCCGCTTTGAAGGCTTGCCCCGCGCATTGATTCATCGTCGCCTGATCGCTGGCGTTGGCGCAATCAACGGCGGCATGGGCGAAAGGGGCAAACAAAAAGGGCGCAGAGGCCAGAAGCAGACGCACTGACATAAGGTTCTCGCTGTATCGAGTAGAAAGAGTGTATCGAGTGTTATGTACGTAGCCGGGAGGCCTCAAGCAAGCGATCCGCAGTGGCCGTAATTTCCTCGCCGTCATGCAGCCGCTCCAGCCAGTGCTCGGGAATTGCCCGAGCGCCGTAGTAAGTACCGGCCAACTGACCCACGATAGCAGCTGTGGTATCCGCATCATCGCCGAGATTGGCTGCTTTCAGTATCGCGTCAGCGTACGTTTGCGTGTGATGGAAGCACCACAAAGCGGCTTCCAATGATTGCACGCTATAGCCGCTGCCCTTGATTTCGTTTTCTTTTTTGCCGAGATACTCACCCCGCGCGATCGCAACCACCTTGGGTTGGGAATACTCTGCAAGTAGCGATTGGCGCAGTTGCGTTTTGTCGGCTCCCTCAAGCGCTCGTGCGATCATATCAGCCAGCAATTGGCAGCACTCGATTGCCTCCGGCGCCGCATGGGTTGTGCGCGAACTGTCGGCGGCGTGGATCTGGATCTGTCTAGCGTCGGGAAAATAAAACAGCACGACAGGAGCCAATCGCATCAGCGACCCGTTACCAGCTGTCAACGGATCAGTCGACCCTGCGAAAGGCTCCCCGGTTCGCTGATACTGTTCCAGCGCCTGGCTGACGGTCATGCCGATGTCGAAACATTCACCGGTGGAGCTCAGATATCCCCATTTCCACCAATTGAGATAGCGGCCCATCTGATCAGCCGCGTCGAAACCGTTTTTGCGCAGCAGGCTCTCGGCCAGGCAGAGTGCCATTGAGGTGTCATCGGTCCATTGCCCTGGCTTGAGCTGGAACGGGCCACCGCCGACCATGTCGCTCAGCGGCTGGAATGATCCTCGCGGCTGGAACTCAACTGTTGTGCCGACCGCATCGCCGCAAGCCAGGCCGAGGAGGGCGCCGCGATACCGATCGGCAAGAGAGGGCTGCATGGTTCGTCCTTGTTTCTGCGGATTCGCTGGAAAGATAACAGGTCAGGCGGCGCCGATCACAGAGCGCAAACTACCGCAGGATGTGTCCGCTCGAATCGATGCCTGCAGCGCCTGGATACAACTTCGCATTGGACATGTGGTCATACAAGCCTAGTGTTCAGAACAGGAGGTGACGTATGAAACCAGTACCTAACAGTTTCGAACGCAAGATCACGCTCAAGGCGTCGCGTTCCCATGTCTGGCGCGCATTGGTCGATGCAGAGGCGTTCGGTCAGTGGTTTGGCGTGGCACTTGAGGGCCGGCGCTTCATTGCCGGTGAGTGGACGCAGGGCCAGGTCACGTACCCCGGTTATGAACACGTATTGTGGAATGTACTGATCGAGCGGGTCGAGCCGCAGCAGTTGTTTTCTTTCCGCTGGCACCCGTACGCGGTCAACCCGAAGATCGACTACTCACAAGAGCCGACCACGCTGGTCAAATTCGAACTGCAGGACTTCGAGGACGGCACTCTACTCAAGGTCTCGGAGTCCGGCTTCGCGCACATCCCTGATATCCGTCAGAAAGAGGCGTATTACATGGACAGTCGCGGCTGGGAGGAGCAGTTGAGCAGGCTTGAACAGTTTCTCGCCGAAAGCGCCAGGGCTCGTGAAAGCGGCGGTGCCTGACGGACCTAGGGGTTTTCGGAAGTGTTTGTATGGCGAATGTCTTACACGCGTTGGTAGCTTTTACGACTATTGCTGATTGGATCCACTGGGTAATCTACACACATCAACTGAGACACAGGGAGTGTTTCAGGATCATGGACGATCGACCATTGCAAGGATCGCTGCCGACAGGGAGTCGATAATGGTCTTGGGAAAAACCCGCTTCGGCGGGTTTTTTTTCGCCTGAATGTAGGAGCCGCCGAAGGCTGCGATCTTTTGATCCTGCTTTTAAAAGCCAGGTCAAAAAGATCACAGCCTGGGCGAATGTCATCCCGTCACGAAGCAATCAACTGCCGCAACACATAATGCAGGATCCCCCCGGATTTGAAGTACTCGACCTCATTCAGCGTATCAATGCGGCACAAGACTTCGATTCTCTCCTGACGCCCATCCTCCCGAGTGATAACCAGCGGCAGGTTCATCCGCGGCCTCAGCTCGACGCCGGTCAATCCCAGAATCTCGAACGTCTCTTTGCCGGTCAGATTGAGACTCTTGCGGTTCTGATCAAGCTTGAACTGCAACGGCAGCACACCCATGCCGACCAGATTCGAGCGGTGAATACGTTCGAAGCTCTCCGCAATCACCGCTTTGACGCCCAGCAGATTGGTGCCTTTCGCCGCCCAGTCACGGCTCGACCCGGTGCCGTACTCCTGACCGGCAATCACCACCAACGGCGTACCCGAAGCCTGATATTTCATCGCTGCGTCATAGATCGCCATTTTTTCCCCGGTGGGAATATAAAGGGTGTTGCCACCTTCCTCGCCACCCAGCATCTCGTTGCGAATACGGATGTTGGCAAACGTACCGCGCATCATCACTTCATGATTGCCGCGACGGGAACCGTAGGAGTTGAAGTCGCGCGGCTCCACGCCTTTTTCCTGCAGGTATCGCCCGGCCGGGCTGTCGATCTTGATGTTGCCGGCGGGGGAGATGTGGTCGGTGGTCACTGAATCGCCGAGCAAGGCCAAGACCCGCGCGCCTTTGACGTCTTTGACTTCCGGCAGAGGGCCGGAAATGTCGTCGAAGAAAGGTGGATGCTGAATGTAGGTCGAATCGTCCTGCCACACGTAAGTCGCCGCTTGCGGCACCTCGATGGCCTGCCATTGCTCATCACCGGCAAACACTTCGGCGTATTCCTTGTGGAACATCGCCGTGTTGACCTGATTCACCGCTTCGGCGATTTCCCGGCTGCTCGGCCAGATATCGCGCAGGTATACCGGATTGCCCTGCTGATCCTCACCCAGCGGTTCGCTGCTGATGTCGGTGCGCACACTGCCAGCCAAAGCGTAAGCGACGACCAGAGGAGGCGAGGCCAGCCAGTTGGTTTTCACCAGTGGGTGCACGCGGCCTTCGAAATTGCGGTTGCCGGACAGGACTGATGCGACGGTCAGATCGGCCTTTTGAATGGCTTTCTCGATCGGCTCCGGCAGTGGCCCGGAGTTGCCGATGCAGGTGGTGCAACCGTAGCCGACTAACGAAAACCCGAGCTGATCAAGGTACTGAGTCAGCCCGGCAGCCTTGTAATAGTCGGTGACGACTTTCGAACCGGGGGCCAGTGAGCTTTTGACCCAAGGCTTGCGTGTCAGACCTTTCTCGACGGCTTTCTTCGCCAGCAACCCGGCCGCCATCATCACGCTCGGGTTGGAAGTGTTGGTGCAGGAAGTGATCGCGGCGATGACCACTGCACCGTTTTTCAGGCGATAGGTCTTGCCCTCGTATTCGTAGTCCGCTTCGCCCACCAGATCGGCGTTGCCCACTGCTACGCCGCCGCCACCCTCGCTTTCCAGGCGTCCTTCTTCCTTGCTGGTGGGTTTGAATTGCAGGTCGATGAAATCACTGAAGGCCTGCGCGACGTTCGGCAGCGAGACGCGATCCTGCGGACGTTTCGGTCCGGCCAGGCTGGCCTCGACGCTGCCCATGTCCAAAGCCAGGCTGTCGGTGAACACCGGCTCCTGACCCGGCAGACGCCACAGGCCTTGAGCCTTGGTGTAGGCCTCGACCAGTTTCACCACTTCCGGCGGCCGGCCAGACAGGCGCAGGTATTCCAGCGTGACATCGTCGACCGGGAAGAAGCCGCACGTCGCACCGTATTCCGGGGCCATGTTGGCGATGGTTGCGCGGTCGGCCAGTGGCAGATCGGCGAGACCATCGCCATAGAACTCGACGAATTTGCCGACTACGCCTTTCTTGCGCAGCATCTGCGTTACGGTCAGCACCAGATCGGTGGCGGTGATGCCTTCCTTGAGTTTGCCGGTGAGTTTGAAGCCGACCACTTCCGGAATCAGCATCGATACCGGTTGCCCAAGCATCGCCGCTTCCGCTTCGATCCCGCCCACGCCCCAGCCGAGTACGCCGAGGCCGTTGATCATGGTGGTGTGGGAGTCGGTGCCGACCAGCGTGTCGGGGAACGCGTAGGTGCGGCCATCCTCGTCTTTGGTCCAAACGGTGCGGCCGAGATATTCGAGGTTGACCTGGTGGCAGATGCCGGTACCCGGCGGGACCACGCTGAAGTTATCGAACGCACTCTGGCCCCAGCGCAGGAAGGCATAGCGCTCGCCGTTGCGTTGCATTTCGATGTCGACGTTCTGTTCAAACGCACTGGCGCTGCCAAACTTGTCGACCATCACCGAGTGGTCGATCACCAGATCCACCGGCGACAACGGATTTATGCGTTGCGGGTCGCCACCAGCCTTGGCCATCGCCGCGCGCATTGCGGCGAGATCGACGACGGCGGGGACACCAGTAAAATCCTGCATCAATACCCGGGCGGGACGGTATTGGATTTCGCGATCGGAGCGGCGCTCCTTGAGCCAGGCGGCGATGGCTTTGAGGTCAGCGCCGGTGACGGTTTTTTCGTCTTCCCAGCGCAGCAGATTTTCCAGCAGTACCTTCAACGACATCGGCAGCTTGTCGAGGTCGCCCAGGCTTTTGGCGGCTTCCGGCAGGCTGAAATAATGGTAGGTCGTGGCATCGATTTGTAGGGTTTTCAGTGACTTCAGACTATCGAGGGACGGCATTACGATCACTCCTTTGAGTCCGCACGGCTACGGACTGAGGGGACGGGCAGAGCATTAAACCTAGCCCTGTTTTGAGTAGCTGGCTAATAACTGGACTCTATCGGCGCAACCATGGTTCCGACTTCAGCTATCATGCGCCGGTTTTCGTGACAGGCATTGCGGCAACGCAAGGCTTGAGCATCGCGCAACGGTCGAATGATCGACCGTTGCCCAGGAGTAAGAATGAACACCCTATTCATGCATTGCCGGCCCGGCTTCGAAGGCGAAGTCTGTTCGGAGATTTCCGATCTCGCCGCCCGTCTCAATGTCGCCGGTTACGCCAAAGCCAAAACCGCCACGGCCTGCGCCGAGTTTGTCTGCACTGAAGCCGACGGCGCCGAACGCCTGATGCGCGGTCAGCGTTTCGCCGAATTGATCTTCCCTCGGCAGTGGGCGCGGGGCTTTTTCATTGATCTGCCGGAAAACGATCGCATCAGCGTAATCCTCGCGCACATGGCCGATTTCCCGGTGTTTGGCAGTCTGTGGCTGGAAGTGGTCGATACCAATGACGGCAAGGAACTGTCGAACTTTTGCAAAAAGTTCGAAGGCCCCCTGCGCAAGGCGCTGACCGCCGCTGGCAAACTGGTGGAAGACGCCAGCAAGCCGCGTTTGTTGCTGACCTTCAAAAGCGGACGCGAAGTGTTCCTCGGCATGGCCGATGCCGGCAATTCGGCAATGTGGCCGATGGGCATTCCACGCCTGAAGTTTCCTCGCGAGGCGCCCAGCCGTTCGACCTTGAAGCTGGAGGAGGCGTGGCACCACTTCATTCCACGTGATCAGTGGGAAGATCGCCTGCACAGCGACATGACCGGCGTTGACCTCGGCGCCGCACCGGGCGGCTGGACCTGGCAACTGGTCAACCGGGGCATGCTGGTGACGGCTATCGACAACGGCCCGATGGCTGAAAGCCTGATGGAAACCGGATTGGTCCAGCATCTGATGGCGGACGGTTTTACCTTCAAGCCGAAGCAGCCGGTGGACTGGATGGTTTGCGACATCGTCGAGAAACCGGCGCGCAACGCGGCGATGCTGGAAGAGTGGATCGGCGAGGGGCATTGCCGCGAGGCGGTGGTCAACCTGAAGCTGCCGATGAAACAGCGTTATGCCGAAGTGAAACGTCTGCTCGAGCGCATTGCCGATGGTTTCAAGGCTCGTGGGATCAAGGTTGATATCGGCTGCAAGCAGCTGTATCACGACCGCGAGGAAGTGACTTGCCATCTGCGCCGGCACGACACCAGGAAAACCAAATCGCGCTGACACAACACTGAACCTGTGGGAGCGAGGCTCCTCGCGAAAGCGGTGGGGCTGACGGATTGCCTTCGCGAGCAGGCTCGCTCCCACATGGGTTGGACGATGTCCCAAGCAATGCGCGACAATGCCGGCCAGTTTCTGGAGTGAACCATGAGTGAAATGATCGATACCCCGGTCGACGGCACCCTCGACGCCACCGGCCTCAATTGCCCGGAACCGGTGATGATGTTGCACCAGCACATCCGCGATCTGGTGCCCGGCGGCCTGCTCAAGGTGATCGCCACCGATCCCTCGACCAAGCGCGATATCCCCAAGTTCTGCGTGTTTCTTGACCATGAACTGGTCAGCCAGCACGAAGAGGCCGGCACCTATCTGTACTGGATTCGCAAGAAGTCCTGAATCAGGGCAAAAAAAGACCTGCAAATGCAGGTCTTTTTTATGGGTGATCAACCCGCCGAACGACTGATTCGAATCCGCTTGCGCGCGCTGCGTGTCAGCCGGATCGACAGCATCAACGCTGCGCAGCTTAAGCCTACGATCAAACCCTGCCACAAACCGCTCGGACCGCGTGGCTCGCCGAGCCAATCGGTCAGGCCCAGCGCATAACCGACCGGCAGACCGATGCCCCAGTAGGCGAAGAGAGTCAGGATCATCGTCACCCGAGTGTCCTGATAGCCACGCAGTGCACCGGCCGCAGTCACCTGGATTGCATCTGAAAACTGGAACAGCGCCGAATAAACAATCAGCATCGCCGCAATATGAATCACCGTTGGATCAGCGGTATAGATCGCCGCAATCGGCTCGCGCAGCGCCAGCATCAGGCTCGCCGACAGGCAGGCGTAGGCCAGCGCCGTGCCCATGCCGACTCCAGCGGCAAAACGTGCCTCACGCGGTTCCTCGCGGCCCAGCGCCTGGCCGACACGCACGGTGACCGCCATGCCCAGCGAATAGGGAATCATGAACACCAGCGAGCTGACGTTCAGCGCGATCTGATGCCCGGCCACCACCGTCGCGCCGAGGCTGCCGATCAGCAGGGCGATCACGGCGAAGATGCTCGACTCGGCAAACACCGCGATGCCGATCGGCAAACCAATCGATAGCAGACGTTTGATCACCGTCCACTGCGGCCAGTCGAAGCGGCTGAACAGTTCGCTTGAGCGATAGGCCGGTGCCCAGCGTTCGTAGCCGGCCAGGCCCAGCGCCATCACCCACATCACGATCGCCGTGGCCCAGCCGCAGCCGACGCCGCCCATGGCCGGCACGCCGAAGTGGCCATAAATGAAGATGTAGTTCAGCGGGATGTTCAGCGCCAGACCACAGAGGCCCAGCACCATGGCCGGGCGGGTGCGGCCGATGCCATCGCTGGTGCAGCGCAGCACGTGATAGAAGGCCACCGCCGGCAAGCCGCTGGCGATGCCGTGCAGATATTGCATGCACGGGCCGATCAACTCGGGATCGACTTTCATCAGATGCAGCACCGGTTCGGCGGCGACCAGCATCGAGGTGGCGATCAATCCGACTACCAATGCCAGCCACAACGCCTGACGCACGATCGGGCCGATTTCGCTGTGCTTGCCGGCGCCGAAACGCTGCGCGACTTCTGGTGTGGTGGCCAGCAGGGTGCCGGTCATCAATAGAAACACTGGAACCCAGATCGAGTTGCCCAGCGCCACTGCCGCCAGGTCCTTGGGGCCGACGCGCCCGGCCATCACCGCATCGACGAAGCCCATGGCCGTGGTCGCCAGTTGCGCGATGATGATCGGCAGGGCCAGGGCGAGCAGGTTTTTCAACTCCAGGCGAATCCGCGCAGGGCGGCTCAGCGAGACGGCGACAGGTTGGTCAGTTACAGGGTTCACAGGCAAAGCGTCCAGAAAGTATTGATGCGCAGAGCGGCGCATTCTACGCCGCTGACGCCTCGGTCAGGAAATATCCTCTGTTGCGTATTTGTAAGCGCAAACCCTGCTGGCTGATCGACGCGTCAGCACCTAAACTGCCGATCCGCCCAAGGAGCCCGCCATGCTGATTGTTGCCGACGAAAATATCCCGCTGCTCGATGCTTTTTTTGCCGGTTTCGGCGACATCCGCAGAGTGCCGGGCCGCTCCATTGACCGCGCGACGGTTGAGCAGGCCGATGTGTTGCTGGTGCGCTCGGTGACTAACGTCAATCGCGCGCTGCTCGAAGGCAGCAAGGTGCGCTTTGTCGGCACCTGCACCATCGGCACCGATCATCTGGATCTCGATTACTTCAACGAGGCCGGGATCTGCTGGTCGAGCGCGCCGGGTTGCAATGCCCGTGGTGTAGTCGACTACGTACTGGGCAGTCTGATGACACTGGCCGAAATCGAAGGCGCGGATCTAACTCAGCGTACTTACGGCGTCGTCGGCGCCGGTGAAGTGGGGGGGCGCTTGATCAAGGTCCTCAAGGGCCTGGGCTGGAACGTCAAGGTTTGCGATCCGCCGCGCCAGGCTGCCGAGGGCGGCGAATATGTCAGCCTTGAGCAGATCATCGAGCAGTGCGACGTGATCAGTCTGCATACGCCATTGACCCGCAGCGGCGACTCTGCAACCTGGCACCTGTTCGATCAACAGCGTTTGCAGCAACTCAAGCAGGGTGCATGGCTGATCAACGCGGCGCGCGGCCCTGTGGTGGATAACGTTGCGCTGCGTGAGGTGCTGCTGGAGCGCGAGGACCTGCAAGCGGTGCTCGACGTCTGGGAAAAAGAGCCGGAAGTCGACCCTGCGTTGGCCGAACTCTGCGTATTGGCCACGCCACATATTGCCGGTTACAGCCTCGATGGCAAGCAACGCGGGACCGCGCAGATTTATCAGGCCTACTGCGCTTTCAGCGGCCAACCTGCAGCTATCCAGCTCAGCGATCTGCTGCCAGCAACCTGGTTGTCGGAAGTTTCCCTGCACGGTGACAGCGATCCGGCGTGGGCGCTGGCGATGTTGTGCCGGGGCGTGTATGACCCGCGCCGCGATGATGCGGATTTCCGCCGCAGCCTGGTGGGAAATGTCGCTGAGCAGCGCTCGGCGTTTGACGCGTTGCGCAAGCAATATCCGGTGCGACGCGAGATCGAAGGGCTGAAGGTGCGAATTGAAGGTGATGCGCCGGGGTTGCGGCAGATTGTTGAGGCGCTGGGGGCGGTGGCTGTCTGAATCAGCGCTGGCCTTTTCGCGAGCAGGCTCGCTCCCACAGGGGATCTACAGTGCAGCAAAGTTAAAGGTGGGAGCGAGCTTGCTCGCGAAAGCCACACCACCAATCCCGAATTGCAGATATAAAAAACCCGGCCATTCAGGGCCGGGTCAGGAAGACGGTGGCTACATCACTCTTGTTCGGCAGGCTTGACCAATCGCTTCTCCAGTTCGCGGCACGCGTCCTGGATCATGTCTTCAGTGATCGGTACTTCGCGGCCCTGCTCATCGATAATCGAGCAACCCAGAGACTGGTCGGGTTTGGTGCGGATCACTTCAATCTTGTCTTCGCTGCTGTGTTGCAAGGACATGGCCTGTCTCCTCATCAGGTTGTGTGCCTAAGTTAAAACCGCCACGTGACCAGGCTGTGACAACTCCCTGCGGTCTGTCGGCGGGCGGCATCTCTACTCAAACAGAAATGACCGCTCGTCTCAACCGCAACCTTAGACCAATCGTTTCTAGCATCCGGACATCCCGGGCATATTTAACCTGACTCATTGTGATTTACAGAGTTCCACCCCATCTGAGTCTGTAGGCTGGCCCGATCCATCTGCGCAGACGTGAACTCCATGATCTCCATGTTTTCTTCCCGACACCGGCGTGCCCTGCGCCTGACCAGTCATTTTCTCCTGCCGTACCGCTGGCATGCCTTCGGCGCACTGCTCGCGCTGATCGTCACCGCCGGCATCACCTTGTCGATGGGGCAGGGCATCAAGTTGTTGGTAGACCAGGGTTTCATGACCCGTTCGCCGCATCTGCTCAATCAGTCGATCGGGATTTTCATGTTGCTGGTGCTCGGACTGGCGCTGGGCACCTTTGCCCGTTTCTATCTGGTGTCGTGGATAGGCGAGCGCGTGGTCGCCGACATTCGCCGCCAAGTGTTCAATCACTTGGTATATCTGCATCCGGGCTTTTATGAGGATAACCGCAGCTCGGAAATCCAGTCGCGCCTGACCGCTGATACCACGCTGCTGCAATCGGTGATCGGCTCGTCGCTCTCGCTGTTCCTGCGCAATCTGCTGATGGTCATCGGTGGTGTGGTGTTGCTGTTCATCACCAATCCGAAGTTGACCAGCATTGTCGTGATTGCACTGCCGCTGGTGATCGCGCCGATCCTGATTTTCGGCCGCCGTGTGCGCAATCTGTCGCGCCAGAGCCAGGACCGTATCGCCGACATTGGCAGCTATGTGTCGGAAACCCTTGGTCAGATCAAAACCGTGCAGGCCTACAACCATCAAGTGCAGGACGAGCAGCGTTTCGCTTCTACCGTCGAGCAGGCGTTTGAAACCGCGCGTAAGAGGATCTTCCAGAGGGCGTGGTTGATCACGCTAGTGATCGTGCTGGTGCTTGGCGCGGTGGCGGTGATGTTGTGGGTCGGCGGCATGGATGTGATGGCGGGGCGGATTTCGGCTGGGGAACTGGCGGCGTTCGTTTTCTACAGCCTGATTGTCGGCAGTGCGTTCGGCACGCTGAGCGAAGTGATCGGCGAGCTGCAGCGCGCTGCTGGCGCAGCGGAGCGGATCGCAGAATTGCTGCGTTCGGAAAACATCATCCAGCCACCGTTGACCGGACTGGTCACTTTGCCAGCGCGAGTCAAAGGTGAACTTGAGCTGCGCGACGTGCGCTTTTCCTACCCCTCGCGTCCGGAAAGCTACGCAGTTGATGGCTTGAGTCTGACGGTGAGGGCGGGCGAAACCCTGGCATTGGTGGGGCCGTCCGGCGCCGGCAAGTCCACGGTTTACGACTTGTTGCTGCGCTTCTACGATCCACGCGAGGGGCAGATTTTCCTCGATGGCGTGCCGCTGACCAGCCTTGACCCGCTGGATCTGCGCCGCTGTTTCGCCCTGGTCTCGCAAACCCCCGCGTTGTTTTTCGGCAGCGTGGAGGACAACATTCGCTACGGCTGCCCGACGGCCACGCTTGAACAGGTCAAGGAAGCTGCGCGAATTGCCCACGCCCACGACTTTATCGAACAAATGCCGGACGGCTATCAAACTCATCTGGGAGATGGCGGCCTCGGGTTGTCCGGCGGTCAGCGCCAACGTCTGGCCATTGCCCGCGCCTTGCTAGTGGACGCGCCGATCCTGCTCCTTGACGAAGCCACCAGCGCCCTCGACGCACAGAGCGAACATCTGATCCAGCAGGCCCTGCCAACGCTGATGGAAAACCGCACCACGCTGGTGATCGCTCACAGGCTGGCCACGGTGAAGAACGCTGACCGGATTGCGGTGATGGATCAAGGCAAGCTGGTAGCGGTGGGGACACATCAGGAGTTGATCGCCAGCAATCCGCTGTACGCACGGCTGGCGGCGTTGCAGTTTAATGATGGTCGATCTGTCACAGCAGACTGAGCAATCGACCAAGTAACCGACCAAAAAAATGCCCGTATCTCACGATACGGGCATTTTTCATGATCCGGCGTCAGCCTGGTGATTACTGATCATCAAAATACCGCTCATGCCAATCCACCAGCGGTTGCGGCGAGTTGAGCTTTTGCCCGTAGATCACCGAGTAGGACAACACGTTCTGCACGTATTGACGGGTTTCGTCGAACGGGATGCTTTCCACCCAGACGTCGAAACTCAGGTGATCAGCGCCGCGCAGCCACTGACGCACGCGGCCTGGCCCGGCGTTGTAAGCGGCGGAGGCGAGCACGCGGTTGCCGTTGAACTGGCTGTGAACCTGGCTGAGGTAAGCGGCGCCGAGCTGAATGTTCTTGTCTGGATTGAGCACCTGCTGCGGCGAAGCCAAGGGGATGCTGAATTTGCGTGCGGTTTCCTTGGCGGTGGCTGGCATCAGTTGCATCAGACCGCTGGCGCCGACGCCGGAGCGCGCGTCGTCCATGAAGGCGCTTTCCTGCCGGGTGATGGCGAACACCCAGCTCGAATGCAGGCCGCGAACCTTGGCTTCACGCACGAGGGTATCGCGGTGAGCCATCGGGAAGCGGATGTCCAGATCGTCCCAGTACTGTGCCTGACTGATGGTGCGAATCGCCGGAAAGTACCATTTCAGGTCGTAGGCCAGTTTGGCCTGGGCGACCATTTCATCGCGATTGAAATGACGGCTGACGTGATACCACTCGCGACGCCCGTCGACGATCTGCCCGCGTGCATGAAACTCCAGCGCGCGCCGCACGCCGGGGGTGTTACGAACCTTGTTGATCAACGCCTGGCTGAGCACCAGCGGCTTGTTGTTCAGCGAGTAAGGCGATTGTGAACGGTCTGCGGCGAGGAAGCCGTAGAAGTCTCGTTCCCGCGCCAGATTCTTGTACAGGGTCAGCGCTTGCGGGTTTTGTGGCTCGGCCAGTTCCAGACTGCGCGCCTGCCAATAGCGCCAACGGTTGGTGGCGGCCAGGTCTTGCGGCAGACGCTTGGTCAATTCGTAGGCATCGTTCCAGCGTGCCAGACGCAGCAGCAGGCGCAGGCGCCATTCCGAGACGGTGTTGTCGCGCAGCTCCGGATCGTACTTGGTCATCACGTCCAGCGCGCGGCTGTCGAAGCGGCGCGCGAGGGTCAGGCCGATCTCGCGAGCGATCGCGACCTTCTCATCGCGAGAGAAATGCATGCTGCTGGCGTAACCGTCGAGCAGGGCCATGGCCTTGTCCGGATCCTGCCGGGCGAGGCGGCGCAAGCCGAGGCTGACGACGTCTGACATCGGCTCGTCGGCCGGGGTGAAGCGCGACGGCTGATTGAGCAATTCGGGTTTCTGCGCCACGTCGACCAGCAAACGCCCGCGCGGGGCTAGGGTGGTCAGGCCGTTGATCAGGCTGTTGGCCAGCGGATAGTTGCGGGCCTGCGCGGCAAGCTTGGTGCGCTCCCAGCGTTTCTGCTCGGTCAGTTGGCCGTCGGCAGCCCAGATGCCGAACAGCGCGTCACAGGCGGCGGGTTGCGATTTGCCGGTCAGCCAGAGTTTTTCTGCGTTCGCATAGCCTTCAGCCTTCTTGTCGTGGCTGATTTGGTATTGCGCGTTGAGGCAGTCGAGCTCAGTGAAATTCAGCTTCGGATCGTAGTACTTGACGAAGGTCGCCCAGTCGCCACGGTCGGCGAGCCAGCGCAACCAGCGCAGTTTCATCCAATTGGCCTGCGGCAGGTCACCGTGTTCGGCGAGGAATTTCTCGATTTCTGCGTTGCTCGCGGTCTTCAGACGCGCGGTCAGTTCGTCGTAGGCCAGATACGGTTCCAGCGGATAATCGGCCAGCGCCTGGCTGTAACGGAAATACGGGCCGGTATCACCCTTGGCCAAGGCGCGCTTGGCTTCATCGTAATACTGGCGTTGGGTGGACAAGTCCACCGCCTGGACGGATTGAGCGGCAGCGGCGGTAAGAAACAAGCAGGACAAAACACTGAAAAGGCGACTGCGCATGAGACATCCGGGCAGAGAAATCATGACAAGTGCCGATCGAAATCCGCACTGAATTGACTGTAGCTTAGCCTTTTGCCAGCAAGCGGCGAAAGCTTTGCGAGCCTCGCTGCACAAGTTCGCAACAAATGTTGTGCAGAGTGCTTCGACAGACAAATTGCCGGCCTGCTGAAGCCTCAAGTCAGGTAGAATGCGCGCCCGGTTTTTGGAGAAGCTCATGACCCTGCTCAAATTCAGCGATGTGTCCCTTGCGTTCGGCGCTATGCCGTTGTTGGACAAGGTGTCCTGGCAGATCGCCCGTGGTGAGCGGGTGTGCATCATCGGCCGCAACGGCACTGGCAAGTCCAGCATGATGAAACTGGTCAAGGGCGACCAGAAGCCCGATGACGGCTCGGTATGGCGTGCCCCCGGTCTGAAAATCGGCGAATTGCCGCAAGAATTGCCAGTTGCCGACGACCGGACGGTATTCGACGTGGTGGCTGAAGGCCTCGATGGTGTTGGCGCCTTGCTCGCCGAATATCATCACCTGAGCCAGAACATCGTCACCGACGCCGATCTGGACAAGCTGATGCACGTTCAGCACGACCTCGAAGCCCGTGATGGCTGGCGCCTTCAAACGCTGGTCGACAGCACCCTGAGCCGTCTGCAACTGCCGGCCGACAAGACTCTCGCCGAACTCTCCGGTGGCTGGCGTCGTCGTGTGCTGCTGGCGCAGGCGCTGGTGTCCGAACCGGATCTGCTGCTGCTCGACGAACCAACCAACCACCTGGACATCGGTGCGATTGCCTGGCTCGAAGAAGCGCTGAAAGATTTCCAGGGCGCCGTGCTGTTCATCACGCACGACCGTTCCTTTTTGCAAAACCTCGCCACGCGCATCCTCGAACTGGATCGCGGTGGGCTGATCGACTGGAACGGCGATTACGCCAGTTTCCTCGTGCACAAAGAAGCCGCGCTGGCCGCTGAAGAAACCGCCAATGCGTTGTTCGACAAGCGTCTGGCTCAGGAAGAAGTGTGGATCCGTCAGGGCATCAAGGCCCGCCGCACTCGTAACGAAGGTCGCGTGCGCGCCCTGAAAGCCCTGCGCGTTGAGCGCAGTGAGCGTCGCGAGCGTACCGGCAAGGCCAACATCCAGCTGGAAACCGCGGACAAATCCGGCAAGCAGGTGATGGTGCTCGAGAACGTGAGCTTCGCGCATCCGGGCGGGCCGTTCCTGATCAAGGATTTCTCCATGGTCCTGCAGCGCGGCGACCGTATCGGTCTGCTCGGCGCCAACGGTACTGGCAAGACCACACTGTTGAAACTGATGCTCAGCGGTCTGCAACCGACCAGCGGCAAAGTGGAAGAGGGCACACGCATCGACGTCGCCTACTTCGACCAGTTGCGCCATCAGCTGGATCTGGAAAAAACCGTGATCGACAACGTCGCCGAAGGTCGCGACTTCATCGACATCGACGGGCAGAGCCGTCACGTGCTGAGCTATCTCGGCGACTTCCTGTTCAGCCCGCAGCGTGCACGCACGCCGGTCAAGGCGTTGTCGGGTGGTGAACGTGCGCGTCTGTTGCTGGCGAAGCTGTTCAGCAAACCGGCGAACCTGCTGGTGCTCGACGAACCGACCAACGACCTCGACGTGGAAACCCTCGAGCTGCTCGAAGAAGTGCTGCTGACTTTCAACGGCACCGTGCTGATGGTCAGCCACGACCGGGCATTTCTCGATAACGTAGTGACCAGTACCCTGGTCTTTGAAGGTGAAGGCAAGGTTCGTGAATACGTCGGTGGCTATCAGGACTGGATCCGTCAGGGCGGTTCGCCGCGTCTGTTGGGCGTGACTGAAAGCAAGTCGGGCAAGGCTGACCTGAACTCGGCGGTGGTTAGCGCTGAGCCGGCTCCGGTGGCTGCGCCTGCGGCTGCCGCTCCGGTGGCCAAGAAGAAACTGAGCTACAAGCTGCAGCGCGAGCTGGAAGCCTTGCCGGGCGACATCGACGCCAAGGAGCAGCAAATCGCCGCGGTTGAAGCGGAAATGGCTGAAGCCGGTTTCTATCAGCGTCCGCCGGCGGAAACGGCCAAGGTGATTGCTTCGCTGGAGCAATTGCAGGCCGAGCTGGATGCGTTGGTGGAGCGTTGGGCCGAGCTGGATGCCTGATTGCTCCTGATGTAAACAAGCCCGGCGCTCAGTGATGAGCGCCGGGCTTTTCATATGTAGCGCGATCTACAGGCTGGAGCAGGTCAACTGTGAGAGCGAGCCTGCTCGCGAAAGCGGTGTGTCAGGCGGCACTCATATTGAATGTGCCGACGTATTCGCGAGCAGGCTCGCTCCCACAAAGAGCAAGACAGATCAGCGTTTGACCAGGTGTACCGCCAGCACATCGCATGGCGCACCGTGCAGCACGTCATTCGCGGTCGAGCCGAGCAGCAGTGCCAAGCCATGACGGCCATGGCTTCCGACCACGATCAGATCGCACGCTTGTTCCTTGGCGAAATGATGGATTTCCTGGCGTGGCTGGCCGTAGGTCAGATGGCAATTGGCGCCTTCGAGCTCGGGGTATTTCGATTTGAGTTTTTCAAGACGCTCCTTGGCCTGATCGAACTGCTGTTGTTGCAGTTGTGACAGGTCCATTGGCACGTCGCCACCGAAGGCCATGGCCATCGGTTCAACGATATGCACCAGCGACAACTTGGCAGCGTTGCTCACCGACAGCTCGCGGGCGCGGTGGATCACAGGGTCGCACTCTTCGGTCAGATCTACAGCGACCAGTATGTGGTGGTAGGGCATGAGGTGCTCCTCCTGAGGGTTCGATATTGGTAAGTATGGCTGGTTTCAAGCGCATTGGTTCGCAAGTGACACAATGGGCTCATCAAAAATCGGGAGTACAGATATGACGGTCTGGCTGGTGGTGTCAATCCTGCTGGTAGTTTTAAGTCCGCTGGCATGGTTGCGCCCGTCTCGCGCGCAGAGCGGGCGCATGGCCCTGCGCATGGAGGCTCGACGCATCGGCCTGGCCATGCAACTGGCGCCGCAGGAGTGGCCGCACTGGCTGCTGCCAGAGCCGCCAAACCCCTGCGCCCAGTACCATCGGCCGCGGCGTGGCAGCCAACCGGCGTGCTGGACGTACTGGCAGAAAACCCCGGGCGTCTGGGTCAATCAATGGCAGGAAGTCTGCGATGACCGGATCCTGCTCGATTATTTCGAAAAATTGCCGGGCAATGTTTTCAAGATCGAAGCGGACAAGCAGATGATCGCCTTGTACTGGGGCGAGAAGGGCGAGGCGACGGTTCTGCAGGATATCGACGCGACCCTGAAAGCACTGGCGTGATGCGCGGACTTTTCTCACTGCAACGGTGTGAAACGTCCGGCAGACGCGCAATAAAAAGCCCGACATGATTCGTCGGGCGGATTGGCCAGGCAGGCCGGTAATCTTTTTTTGCGGCAGGCGCTTTGATCGCCTCGGCAAATTTTCTCGCAGTCCACCCAGCGTAGCCTTCTGAACAGGGCTCGGCGGAAATTAGGGCGACTTTTCTAACTATTGATTCTATGAATGGCTCAACATCGAGACGGGTGTTGCTGCTCATCATGGTGCAGAAATGACCGCAAAGTCGCATTTCAGCCCGAATTTAGGGCGATTGACAATTGTCTGAAATTCCGTGAAGGTGACGTACCCGAATCAAACGGGCGTATGAATTGAGCGTTTGTCTTACAGACTGCTCCTACAGAATCCCGACTATCGCGTTGGCGGGTGTGCCAGGCGGACAGGTGTCAGCATCGACGAACAAAGCGTCCTTCTGAGCCATAAGCCTGCGTCCGACGTGTACTGTTCAGCTTCCATATCGTGGAGATCAGTTGATGATTTACGAAGGTAAAGCCATCACGGTTAAAGCTCTTGAAAGTGGCATCGTCGAATTGAAATTCGACCTCAAGGGTGAGTCCGTCAACAAGTTCAACCGTCTAACCCTGAACGAACTGCGTCAGGCCGTAGACACCATCAAGGCAGATGCTTCGATCAAGGGCGTGATCGTCAGCAGCGGCAAGGACGTGTTCATCGTCGGCGCCGACATCACCGAATTTGTCGACAACTTCAAGCTGCCGGATGCCGAGCTGGTTGCAGGCAATCTCGAAGCCAACAAGATCTTCAGCGATTTCGAAGACCTCAACGTGCCGACCGTCGCGGCCATCAACGGCATCGCCCTCGGTGGCGGTCTGGAAATGTGCCTGGCGGCCGACTATCGCGTCATGTCCACCAAGGCAAAGATCGGTCTGCCGGAAGTCAAACTGGGCATCTACCCAGGCTTCGGCGGTACTGTGCGTCTGCCACGCCTGATCGGTGTCGACAACGCCATCGAGTGGATTGCCGCCGGCAAGGAAAACCGTCCTGAAGACGCCCTGAAAGTCAGCGCCGTCGACGCCGTGGTTGCTCCAGAGAAGCTGCAGGAAGCTGCCCTTGAACTGATCAAGCGCGCCATCTCCGGTGAGTTCGATTACAAAGCCAAGCGTCAGCCGAAACTTGAAAAACTCAAGTTGAACGCCATTGAGCAAATGATGGCTTTCGAAACCGCCAAAGGTTTCGTGGCTGGCCAGGCCGGCCCGAACTACCCGGCGCCGGTTGAAGCGATCAAGACCATCCAGAAAGCCGCGAACTTCGGTCGCGACAAGGCACTGGAAGTGGAAGCTGCAGGCTTCGTCAAACTGGCCAAGACATCTGCTGCGCAGAGCCTGATCGGCCTGTTCCTGAACGATCAGGAATTGAAGAAAAAGGCCAAGGCCTATGACGAAATCGCCAAGGACGTGAAGCAGGCTGCCGTACTCGGCGCCGGCATCATGGGTGGCGGTATCGCTTATCAGTCGGCTTCCAAAGGCACGCCGATCCTGATGAAGGACATCAACGAGCACGGTATCGAGCAGGGTCTGGCCGAAGCCGCCAAGCTGCTGGTCGGCCGCGTTGACAAGGGTCGCATGACCGCGGCGAAGATGGCTGAAGTGCTCAACGGCATTCGTCCGACCCTGTCCTACGGCGACTTCGGTCACGTCGATCTGGTCGTCGAAGCTGTGGTCGAAAACCCGAAGGTCAAGCAAGCGGTACTGGCTGAAGTCGAAGACAAGGTCAAAGAGGACACCATCCTCGCGTCCAACACCTCGACCATTTCCATCAGCCTGCTGGCCAAGGCTCTCAAGCGTCCGGAAAACTTCGTCGGCATGCACTTCTTCAACCCGGTGCACATGATGCCGCTGGTGGAAGTCATCCGTGGCGAGAAGTCCAGTGAACTGGCGATCGCCACCACCGTTGCCTACGCGAAGAAAATGGGCAAGAACCCGATCGTCGTCAATGACTGCCCGGGCTTTTTGGTCAACCGCGTGCTGTTCCCGTACTTCGGCGGTTTCGCCAAGCTGGTCAGCGCCGGTGTCGACTTCGTTCGCATCGACAAAGTGATGGAAAAATTCGGCTGGCCAATGGGCCCGGCTTACCTGATGGACGTGGTCGGCATCGACACCGGTCACCACGGCCGCGACGTCATGGCTGAAGGTTTCCCGGACCGCATGAAGGATGACCGTCGTTCGGCCATCGACGTGCTGTACGAAGCCAAACGCCTGGGCCAGAAGAACGGCAAGGGCTTCTACGCCTACGAGGCCGACAAGAAAGGCAAGCAGAAGAAAGTCGCCGATCCGTCGGTACTCGAAGTGCTCAAGCCGATCGTTTACGAGCAGCGCGAAGTCACTGACGAAGACATCATCAACTGGATGATGATCCCGCTGTGCCTGGAAACCGTGCGCTGCCTGGAAGACGGCATCGTTGAAACCGCCGCCGAAGCCGACATGGGTCTGGTCTACGGTATCGGTTTCCCTCCATTCCGTGGCGGTGCGCTGCGCTACATCGATTCGATCGGTGTTGCCGAGTTCGTTGCCCTGGCTGACCAGTACGCTGATTTGGGCGCGCTGTACCACCCGACCGCGAAGCTGCGCGAAATGGCCAAGAACGGCCAGAGTTTCTTCGGTTAAGCGCCCCCAACTAGAGTGAGAGTGAACTTATGAGCTTGAATCCTAGAGACGTCGTGATTGTCGACTTCGGTCGTACTCCGATGGGCCGCTCCAAGGGCGGCATGCACCGCAACACCCGCGCTGAAGACATGTCGGCGCACCTGATCAGCAAACTGCTGGAACGCAACACCAAGGTCGACCCGGCGGAAGTCGAGGACGTGATCTGGGGCTGCGTCAACCAGACCCTGGAGCAGGGCTGGAACATCGCGCGCATGGCGTCGCTGATGACCCAGATTCCGCACACTTCGGCCGGCCAGACCGTCAGCCGTCTGTGCGGTTCGTCGATGAGCGCGCTGCACACTGCTGCGCAAGCGATCATGACCGGCAACGGTGACGTGTTCGTGGTCGGCGGCGTCGAGCACATGGGCCACGTGAGCATGATGCACGGTGTCGATCCGAACCCGCACATGTCGCTGTACGCGGCGAAAGCCTCGGGCATGATGGGCCTGACCGCTGAAATGCTCGGCAAGATGCACGGCATCACCCGTGAGCAGCAGGATGCCTTTGGCGTGCGTTCCCACCAGTTGGCCCACAAGGCAACCGTGGAAGGCAAGTTCAAGGACGAAATCATCCCGATGCAGGGTTACGACGAGAACGGTTTCCTGAAACTGTACGACTACGACGAAACCATTCGTCCGGAAACCACCCTGGAAAGTCTGGCGGCGCTCAAGCCGGCATTCAATCCGAAGGGCGGCACCGTGACTGCCGGTACTTCGTCGCAGATCACTGACGGTGCTTCGTGCATGATCGTGATGTCGGCGCAGCGTGCGCAGGACCTCGGCATCCAGCCAATGGCGGTAATCCGTTCGATGGCAGTGGCGGGTGTAGACCCGGCAATCATGGGCTATGGTCCAGTGCCGGCAACACAAAAAGCCCTGAAGCGCGCAGGCCTTGGCATCAACGATATCGACTTCTTCGAGCTCAACGAAGCTTTCGCTGCACAGGCTCTGCCAGTGCTGAAAGATTTGAAAGTGCTCGACAAGATGAACGAGAAGGTTAACCTGCACGGCGGCGCGATCGCCCTGGGTCACCCGTTCGGTTGCTCCGGTGCGCGTATTTCCGGCACCCTGCTGAACGTGATGAAGCAGAATAGCGGCACCTTTGGGGTGGCCACTATGTGCATTGGTCTCGGCCAAGGCATCTCCACCGTCTTCGAACGCGTTTAAGCGTCTCGTCGATGGAAGCCGGGGCCCAGTGCCCCGGTTTTTGTTTTTGGGTTTTTTATTTATTTTTGAAAAGATTTCAGTGAGGGCCGAAGCATGCCGATACAACCTGGGCTCTACCAACATTACAAAGGTCCGCAATACCGTGTATTCAGTATTGCGCGGCATTCCGAAACCGAAGAAGAAGTGGTCTTTTACCAAGCCCTGTATGGCGATTACGGCTTTTGGGTGCGCCCGCTGAGCATGTTCGTCGAGTCGGTCGAGGTTGACGGCGAGCAGGTGCCGCGCTTTGCTTTGGTGCAAGCCGAACCGAGCCTTTTTGACAAGGCATGAGGCGACTGCGCAGACAACCCTGCGCTTGACCTCACCTTGTATCAACTATATATAGCGGTGCCGCGTCAGGCGCCAACCGCCTTTCACTTCTAGAATTCAGGAATTTTCTGATCCATGGGCAAATCGCTGGTCATTGTGGAATCCCCGGCTAAGGCCAAGACCATCAACAAGTATCTGGGTAACCAATACGTGGTGAAGTCGAGTATCGGCCATATCCGAGACCTGCCCACCAGCGGTTCGGCTAGCGCCAGCAAAGAGCCAGCCGCCAAGCGCGGCAAGGCTGCTGCGGGCGAAGGTCCGGTGCTCTCGCCGAAAGAGAAAGCGCGCAAGCAGCTGGTCTCGCGCATGGGCGTCGATCCCGAACACGGCTGGAAAGCCCAGTACGAGATCCTCCCGGGCAAAGAAAAGGTCATCGAAGAGCTGCGCCGGCTCGCCAAGGATGCTGACACCATCTATCTCGCAACCGACTTGGATCGCGAGGGGGAAGCCATTGCCTGGCACCTGCGCGAAGCCATCGGTGGTGACGACAGCCGTTACAAGCGCGTGGTGTTCAACGAAATCACCAAGAAGGCGATCCAGGAAGCCTTCTCCGAGCCGGGCGAGCTGGACATTGATCGTGTCAACGCCCAGCAGGCGCGTCGCTTCCTCGACCGCGTCGTCGGCTACATGGTCTCGCCGCTGCTGTGGGCCAAGATCGCCCGTGGTCTGTCCGCCGGTCGCGTGCAATCGGTTGCGGTGAAGCTGGTGGTCGAGCGTGAGCGCGAAATCCGTGCGTTCAATCCCGAAGAATACTGGGAAGTGCATGCCGATCTCGGCACCACCAAAGGCTCGACCGTGCGTTTCGAAGTGGCTCGCGAAAAAGGCGAAGCCTTCAAGCCGCTGAACGAAGCCCAGGCCATGGCTGCGCTGGAGAAGCTCAAGTCCTCCAGCTACAGCATCGTCAAGCGCGAAGACAAACCGACCAGCAGCAAGCCGTCGGCGCCGTTCATCACGTCGACCTTGCAGCAGGCTGCGAGCAACCGCCTCGGTTTCGGCGTGAAGAAAACCATGATGATGGCCCAGCGTCTGTACGAAGCCGGCTACATCACTTACATGCGTACCGACTCGACCAATCTCTCGGCCGACGCCGTGGCGATGGCGCGCACTTACATCGAAGACGAGTTCGGCAAGAAGTACCTGCCGGAAACGCCGAACGTCTACAGCAGCAAGGAAGGCGCGCAAGAGGCTCACGAAGCGATTCGTCCGTCCGACGCCAACACCACGCCGAGCAAGCTGGCGGGTATGGAGCGCGATGCCGAGCGTCTGTACGAGCTGATCTGGCGCCAGTTCCTAGCCTGCCAGATGCTGCCGGCTCAATACCTGTCGACCACCGTCAGCGTCGGCGCTGGCGACTTCGAGCTGCGTGCCAAGGGCCGTATCCTCAAGTTCGACGGTTACACCCGGGTGATGCCGCAAATTGCCAAGCCTGGCGATGATGACGTGCTGCCCGACATGGCCCTGGGCGATGTGATGAAGCTGATCAAGCTTGACCCGTCGCAGCATTTCACCAAGCCACCGGCGCGTTATTCCGAAGCCAGTCTGGTCAAGGAGATGGAAAAACGCGGCATCGGTCGTCCTTCGACTTACGCTGCGATCATTTCGACCATTCAGGATCGCGGTTATGTGACCCTGCACAACCGTCGTTTCTACTCGGAAAAGATGGGTGACATCGTCACCGAACGTCTGTCCGAGAGCTTCTCCAATCTCATGGACTACGGCTTCACCGCCGGCATGGAAGAGAACCTCGATGACGTGGCGCAGGGCGAGCGCGACTGGAAAAACGTGCTGGACGAGTTCTATGGCGACTTCAAGAAGAAACTCGAAGTAGCGGAAAACCCGGACAGCGGCATGCGCGCCAACCAGCCGGTCATGACTGACATTCCGTGCACCACTTGCGGTCGTCCGATGCAGATTCGTACCGCATCGACTGGCGTGTTCCTCGGCTGTTCGGGCTACAGCCTGCCGCCGAAAGAGCGCTGCAAGGCCACCGTCAACCTGGTGCCGGGCGATGAAATCGCAGCGGACGACGAGGGCGAATCGGAATCGCTGGTACTGCGTGGCAAGCATCGCTGCCCGATCTGCAGCACGGCGATGGACGCCTACCTGCTGGACGAAAAGCGCAAGTTGCACATCTGCGGCAACAATCCGGATTGCGCTGGTTACGAAATTGAAGAGGGCAGCTATCGCATCAAGGGCTACGAAGGTCCGAGCCTGGAATGCGACAAGTGCGGCAGCGAAATGCAGCTCAAGACCGGCCGTTTCGGCAAGTTCTTCGGTTGCACCAACCCTGAGTGCAAGAACACCCGCAAGTTGCTGAAGAGCGGTGACGCGGCGCCGCCGAAGATGGATCCGGTGAAGATGCCTGAGCTGAAATGCGAAAAGGTCAACGACACCTACATCTTGCGCGATGGTGCGTCCGGTCTGTTCCTGGCCGCCAGTCAGTTCCCGAAAAACCGCGAGACTCGCGCTCCGCTGGTGATCGAGATTCTGCCGCACAAGGACGAGATCGATCCGAAGTACCACTTCCTGTGCGAGGCTCCGCAAAAGGATCCTGACGGTCTGCCAGCGGTCATCCGCTACAGCCGCAAGACCAAGGAGCAATACGTACAGACCGAAGTCGACGGCAAGCCGACAGGCTGGAAAGCGTATTACGACGGTGGCAAGTGGACTGTTGAAGACAAGCGCAGCGCAAAGGCCAAGGCTGAGTAAGCGCTAGTCTGAACAGCAAAAAGGCCGCATGAACCCTTCGGGTTTTCATGCGGCCTTTTTGTTTTGTGCTTGCGCTGGCATCGGCTGATCCATGACACTGCCGGGCCTGTGTGAAGCAATTATTTCGTTGTGGAGGCTGCCGTCATGGCCCACGAACTCTATACCCGCACCAACCAGAAGATCTATTTCGCCGGCCTGTCACTCGAAGCTCTGGCTCGTGCTGAAGAAGGGCGGGCGATGAATTCTCTGGCGCTGATCCAGGCCGGGCGTGAGTCGGCGTTGTTCCACCTCTACGGCGCACTGCTGGGCTTGTGTCATGAGATCGCCGGCTTTTATCGTCTGCCGCAGGCCAATTCGCCGAGGGCAGAGGAGTTGTTGACGCGCGAAGTGCTGGAGTCGATCGCCATTCCGGAGTTGGCCGAAATGGTCGAGCTGGCCGGTAATCCGGAAACCTGGCTGGCGAAACTGCTGGCGGCGCACGCAGCACTGTTTCAGCCACCGAGGGCGCCACGCAAGCCGAAAGGCGACGTGACGCAGCCGCTGATCCAAGCGATTAATCTTGATGAAGAAGAGGCGCCAGAAGAGCTCAGTCGAGACGAGCTGGAGAGCTGGCGGCAGAACCTTAAAGGTCTGGCCCTGCGTTTCCGTGAAGGTTTGAATGAGTGCTGATTGGATTTGGCGCAGTGGCAATCTGAAACATGCTGCTGGTCAAGATCCCGAGCGAAGCTCGAATGATGTCTATATAATCGCTGCCTTTCGTGGAGAACAGACTTATATGCCAACGTCCTTTCTAGAAATTGTCGAGTTACCAGACGGCCGAATCGAACTGCGCAGGGCCGAGGACGAAGGTTCTCTGGTGACGCTGGATTTCTCCGAGGATGCCAAGGCGTTCCTGCAAGGCCAGCACGTTGAAATTGCCAAAGCGATGTTGAGCGTCGGCGTGCAGATGGCAGGTCGTATGGTTGAAGGCGAGTTTGATAAGGAAGAGGGGCCGCGGGTTCTTCATTGATCCACGCTTTGGCCTTTTCTCGGTCGCTTGCGCTTCAGATCGGCTTCTCTGTCCCTGGAGAAGCCCTGCGCTTCACACAGCGCGCATTACTCAACAATCAACCCAAACGAATGTTCAAGCTCTGAGCTTCGCCCGTGCGCGCGGCGCTGATCAGTTGTTGCCGTGAATTGGCATTCAACGGGTTTAGCCAGGTCACCACGGTGTGGCTGCGACCCAGTCGCAACGCTTCGCACGCCAGTTGCTGAGCACTCTGCGTGCCACGCGGTTGCAGCAGCAGGATGCGTTCGCGGTTCAGGCCGGCATCGCGCAGCCAGGTTTGCGTCAGGCTGGCGGGTGGGGCGATCAGCGTCAGCCAGCGCGCATCCTGATCCTCGCTCAATTCACGCAGGATCGGCGCTAGCAGGTTCAGGCAGTTCCCGGCCGCACCACGCAGTGATAGCTCACTGAAGGCGTCAGGTTTGGCATTCCAGTCACGCTCGACCACGTCTTTGAGGATCGGCGCAATCGGTTGCGCCAGAAACGCTTCAAATAAAGGCAGTTGTGTTTGCTGAGGTGTGTGTGGGAACTGCATGGAGCCTCCTTTAGCGGCGAATGACGCCGACACTCAAGCCTTCGATCACCAGTTCCTGATCTTTCAGGTCGACTTCGATAGGGGCAAACTCGGGGTTCTCGGCAATCAGCCAGACTTTGCTGCCTTCACGCTTGAAGCGTTTGACCGTCACTTCGTCGCCGATACGCGCAACCACAACCTGGCCGTTACGCGCTTCGCGGGTGGTATGCACTGCCAGCAGGTCGCCGTCGAAGATGCCGATATCCTTCATGCTCATGCCGTGCACACGCAACAGGTAGTCGGCGCGAGGATGGAAGAAGGTCGGGTTGATGTTGCAGGATTCTTCGATGTGCTGCTGGGCGAGGATCGGCGCGCCGGCAGCCACTCGGCCAATGATCGGCAGGGTGGAGTCGTCGGCCTTGGCTTCGAAGCCGGGAATACGAATGCCGCGGGAAGCGCCCGGGGTCATCTCGATCGCGCCCTTGCGGGCCAGGGCCTTGAGATGTTCTTCCGCCGCATTTGGCGATTTGAAACCCAATTCCTGAGCGATTTCCGCACGGGTGGGCGGATAGCCGTTGTCTTCGAGGCAACGTTTGATGAAGGCCAGAATCTCGGCTTGGCGTGGCGTCAGCTTTAGCATATTGATCGCTCTGTCTTTTTATACAGTGACTGGGATTATATACAGTGAAGCGGTCTTGGCAATGGGCGTTTTTTTGCCGCCCGCCGAGCGGTCGCGAAGGGCGCTTATTAATGCTGGCGCCTTGTGTGGTTAAATAGCTGACCGACCATTCCCAAAACGAACCGGCAGGCTTGACAAGGCTTAGGCTGAAACGTATGTTTCAAACAAGTGTTTGTCAGGCGGAGTAGCCATGGCCCAGTCGGAAACCGTTGAACGCATTCTTGATGCTGCCGAGCAGTTGTTCGCGGAGAAAGGATTCGCTGAAACCTCATTGCGTTTGATCACCAGCAAGGCTGGCGTCAATCTGGCTGCGGTGAATTATCACTTCGGCTCGAAAAAGGCGCTGATCCAGGCCGTGTTCTCGCGCTTCCTCGGTCCGTTCTGCGTCAGCCTCGATAAAGAGCTGGAGCGCCGTCAGGCCAAGCCTGAGAACAAGCCGACCCTCGAAGAGCTGCTGGAAATCCTCGTCGAGCAAGCGCTCGTCGTGCAGCCTCGCAGCGGTAACGATCTGTCGATCTTCATGCGTTTGCTCGGCCTCGCGTTCAGCCAGAGCCAGGGCCACTTGCGGCGTTATCTGGAAGACATGTACGGCAAGGTGTTCCGCCGCTACATGCTGCTGGTCAATGAAGCGGCGCCACGCATTCCACCGATCGAGCTGTTCTGGCGCGTGCACTTCATGCTCGGCGCCGCAGCGTTCAGCATGTCCGGGATCAAGGCCTTGCGCGCGATCGCCGAGACCGATTTCGGCGTCAATACCTCTATCGAACAAGTGATGCGCCTGATGGTGCCGTTCCTCGCTGCCGGCATGCGCGCCGAAACCGGCGTCACCGATACAGCCATGGCCAGCGCGCAATTGCGTCCGCGCAGCAAATCCATGCCGGTCGCCGCCAAGGTTTGACCGCGCACGGGTGGGCGCGGCAGCTGGTATCCGCTAAGCTAGCCGGCCATGCCGACTCTCGTACTGAACCCGATCTGCATGAATTCTGCTGACCGTCCGGGCATTGCCCACGGTAGCGAATGCAAGCAGATCGGGTTTTTCGTTTTCAAGGAATCTCTATGACTGCTGGCCTGCAAGGCTCGTTGATGGTGGATGTCGCCGGTACCTGGCTGACGGCCGAAGATCGCCAATTGTTGCGTCAGCCCGAAGTGGGCGGCCTGATCATTTTCGCCCGCAATATCGAGCATCCACGCCAGGTGCGCGAACTGAGCGCCGCGATCCGCGCGATTCGTCCGGATCTGCTGCTGGCGGTGGATCAAGAGGGCGGGCGTGTGCAGCGCTTGCGTCAGGGTTTCGTCCGTCTGCCAGCGATGCGCGCCATCGCCGATAACCCGAATGCAGAGTATCTCGCCGAGCAATGCGGCTGGATCATGGCCACCGAAGTGTTGGCGGTCGGGCTCGACCTGAGTTTCGCCCCGGTGCTGGATCTGGACTATCAGCGCAGCGCCGTGGTCGGCACCCGTTCTTTCGAAGGCGATCCCGAGCGCGCCGCCTTGCTCGCCGGTGCATTCATTCGCGGCATGAACAGCGCCGGCATGGCCGCCACTGGCAAACATTTCCCAGGCCACGGCTGGGCCGAAGCCGACTCCCACGTAGCGATCCCGAACGACGAGCGCAGTCTCGACGAGATCCGCGCCAATGATCTGGTGCCCTTCGCCAAACTCAGCAAACAACTGGCCGCCGTCATGCCGGCCCACGTCATCTATCCGCAAGTCGATGCACAGCCCGCAGGTTTTTCCCGACGCTGGCTGCAGGACATTCTGCGCGGCGAGTTGCAGTTCGACGGCGTGATCTTCAGCGATGATCTGTCGATGGCCGGCGCCCACGTGGTCGGCGACGCTGCCAGCCGCATCGAAGCCGCGCTGAGTGCCGGTTGCGACATGGGTCTGGTGTGCAACGACCGCGCGGCAGCCGAGCTGGCGTTGAGTGCTGCCCAGCGTATGAAGGTCAAGCCTTCCACGCGCATCGCGAAGATGCGCGGGCAGGCCTTCGCCAGCACCGATTATCGTCAGGACCCGCGTTGGCTCACCGCCCTCGGCGCGCTCAAAGACGCTCAACTGATCGATTAAGGATTTTTTTGTTATGACCGTTTACGCAATCATCGGCGGCACTGGCCTGACTCAGCTCGAAGGCCTGATCATTCGCCAGTCGCTGGCAGTCGACACCCCGTACGGCGCGCCTTCGGCCGAGGTGCAGATTGGTGAGTACGCCGGCAAGGAAGTGTTGTTTCTCGCCCGTCACGGTCACCCGCATCGTTTCCCGCCGCACAAGGTCAACTACCGCGCCAACCTCTGGGCGTTGAAGCAGGCGGGTGCCGAAGCGATCATCGCCGTTAACGCGGTGGGCGGTATTCATCCCGCCATGGGCACCGGGCATTTCTGCGTGCCGCACCAGATCGTCGACTACACCAGTGGGCGCGAGCACACCTATTTCGCCGATGATCTGGAACACGTCACCCACATCGATTTCAGCTTTCCCTACAGCGAGCCGTTGCGTCAGCAATTGATTGCAGCAGTCGCCGCCGAAGGCTGCGAATACAGCGATCAAGGCGTGTACGCCTGCACCCAGGGTCCGCGTCTGGAAACGGTCGCCGAGATCGTGCGACTGGAGCGTGACGGCTGCGACATCGTCGGCATGACCGGCATGCCGGAAGCGGCGCTGGCGCGTGAGCTGGATCTGGATTACGCCTGTCTGGCGCTGGTGGTGAATCCTGCAGCCGGCAAGACCACCGAAGTCATCACCATGGCCGAAATCGAGCAGGCCCTGCACGATGGCATGGGCAAGGTGAAATCAACGTTGGCGCGAGTGCTGGCCAGCTAAGGACTGTCCATGAGCATTTTCATCGAGCGGCTTAAAGGGCTGACATGGACCCACGCATTCAGTAGCAAGGCGTTGGCCAAGGCCCGCGCTTATGCCGCCGATGACCGGGTCGAGATCCTCGAAATCGATGACAGGAAGATAGAGGCGTTCTGCGTCGGATCGCAACTTCAGGCGTATGAGCAAAGCATTTATCTGTCCGAAGATCGGCTGGGGTCGGTAAACCTGCGTTGCCTGTGCAGCTGTCCTGTTGCAATCGACTGTAAGCACAGCGCGGCGGTGATCTATCACCTGCTGGGCACGGGTGAGGATGCGTCTGACAATGATGCACAGATCCCGTTGGGGCGAGCGCTCGAGCATTGGCTTTCAACAATTCCCGTGCCGGCCAAGCCTGCTGACGAAAGTGCGCAAACCGCAGGCACGCGTCTGTTTTACAAGCTCAAACCGACGTCTGCGAACGGCAAGTGGCTGCTCGATATTTTCAAGGTCTACCAGCTCAAGAGCGGCGAGTTACGCGAGGTCAAACCGATGTACTCGCTCGCGGAAATGCTCATGCGCCAGCCCGGCTACCTGTCCGAGCTGGATCTGCGCATCGCCCGGCTGTTGGTCGCCATGCATTCCCATCACGCCTATTACAGCGGCTATCCGCTGGAAGGCAGCAGTGGCGCCGAACTGCTGGAAATGCTCCTGCGTACCTCGCGGCTGTTCCTCGACTTCGAAGACCTGCGAGCGCTGACACCGGGGGCGAAACGCGTCGGTCAGTTCTCTTGGGCCGAGCAGGCTGACGGCGGATTCCGCGCGCAATGGAGCAGTGCCGAAGCCACGCAGGAAACCGTGCTGGCGCTGGAGCCGCTTTATTACTTTGATCGCGAGCAGCGCCAGGTTGGCCCGCTGTTCACTGAGCTGGAAGAAAAACTCGCCTGCCATTTGACCCTGGCGCCAGACATTCCGGCGCGTCAGGCCATGCAGTTCAGCCATCGCATGAGCGCGGCGACCCAAATTGCGCCACCGCACAAACTCACCGAACGGATCATCGATGACGTGCTGCCGCAGCCGCAACTGACCCTGGTCAGCGGCCGGGAACGTTCGCGCTGGGAATACGTGCTGGAGCACCGCGCCGCTCTGCTGTTTACCTACAACGGTCATCCGGCGGTGGATCGCAACCCGGAAGTGATGATCCTCAATGGCAGCGAAACCCAGCGCATTCAGCGTCAACCGGCGCTGGAAAAGAAGCTGCGCCAGAACCTGCAAAAACATGGCTTCAAGAAAGCTACGCGCAAGAGTGCAATGGATCGTCCCGGCGAGATGTTTACCTTGCCGGATGATTCCGCCTGGCTCGGGTTCATGCACGAAGGGCTGGCCACACTGCGCGCCGCAGATTGGAAAATCGAGATCAGTCCCGGTTTCCATTTCGATGTACAACCGGTTGAACAGTGGTACGCCGAGGTCGAAGAAGAGGCCACGCATCAGTGGTTTGATCTGCAGTTGGGTATCGTCGTCAACGGCGAGCGCTACAGCTTGCTGCCGATCCTTCTGCACCTGTTGCGGACCCAGCCGCGCTTGCTCGACCCGGTCAATCTGGCGCAGCGCAGCGATGATGAAAAACTCCTGATCGAGCTCAAGCCCAGCGGTTTTGGCGACCCGGCCGGCGCCAAGGTCGCGTTGCCGCTGAGTCGGGTCAAACCGCTGATGGCGACGCTGGGCGAGCTGTATCTGGGCGGACACCAGGGCGATGCACTGCGCTTGACCGCTCCAGACGCCGCACGCCTGAGTATGCTCGATGGCGTACCGCTGGACTGGCAGGGCGGCGAACGCCTGCGCACTTTTGCCAAGCGTCTGCAGAATTCCAGTCACGCCCAGGTTGCTGCGCCGGCCGGCCTCAACGCGCAACTGCGCCCGTATCAGCTCGAAGGCTTGAACTGGATGCAGACCCTGCGCGAGCTGGAGGTCGGCGGCATTCTGGGCGATGACATGGGCCTGGGCAAAACCCTGCAGACCCTGGCGCATCTGCTCACCGAAAAACACGCCGGGCGCCTGGACTGTCCGGCACTGGCGGTGATGCCGACCAGCCTGATTCCCAACTGGCTCGACGAGGCCGAGCGCTTCACGCCGCAGTTGAAAGTCCTGGCGCTGCACGGGACCGGGCGGCAGAAGGACTTTGCCAATCTCGCCGAATACGACTTGGTGCTAACCACTTACGCATTGCTGCCCAGGGATCTGGAGATCTTGCAGCCGCAGCCGTGGAGCGTGCTGATTCTCGACGAAGCGCAGAATATCAAGAACCCGCTGAGCAAAGCCGCGCAGGCCGCCCGTGACTTGCAGGCCCGTCAGCGCTTGTGTCTGAGCGGTACGCCACTGGAAAACCACCTCGGCGAGCTGTGGTCGCAGTTCCATTTCCTCATGCCCGGCTGGCTCGGCGACAGCAAATCCTTCAATCGCGATTACCGCACACCCATCGAGAAGCACGGCAATGTCCAGCGCATGCAGCACCTGACCGCGCGCATCAAGCCGTTTTTGCTGCGGCGCAAGAAGGATCAGGTCGCCACCGAGTTGCCGCCGAAAACCGAGATCATCCACTGGGTCGAACTCAGTGATGGTCAGCGCGACGTCTATGAGACGGTGCGCGTGGCGATGGACAAAAAGGTCCGCGACGAAATCGCCCGCAGCGGCGTGGCGCGCAGTCAGATCATCATCCTTGATGCGCTGCTCAAGCTGCGTCAGGTCTGCTGCGATCTGCGCCTGGTCAATATGCCGCTCACGGCAAAGGCGTTGCGCTCGGGCAGCGGCAAGCTGATCAGCCTGATGGAGATGCTCGAAGAATTGCTCGGCGAAGGGCGGCGCATTCTGCTGTTTTCCCAATTCACCTCGATGCTGGCGCTGATTGAGCAGGAGTTGCAACAGCGCGGTCTTGCCTACTCATTGCTGACCGGCGACACCACCGATCGGCGCACGCCAGTCAAGGATTTCCAGGGCGGCAAGGTGCCGTTGTTTCTGATCAGCCTCAAGGCCGGCGGTACCGGTCTGAACCTGACGGCGGCAGACACGGTGATTCACTTCGACCCGTGGTGGAACCCGGCGGTGGAGAATCAGGCGACTGATCGGGCGTATCGTATCGGCCAGAACAATCCGGTGTTCGTCTACAAGTTGATTGCCAAAGGCACCGTCGAAGAGAAGATCCAGGCGTTGCAGCAGGAGAAGGCTGCGCTGGCCGGGGCGGTGCTTGAGGGTGGCACGACGGGGGGATTCAAACTGGAACAGAGTGATATCGAGGCGTTGTTTGCGCCGTTGCCGGTTTCCAAGGGTTGAGCCCTGAGTGATTGCGCAATATTGGATGACCCCATCGCTGGCAAGCCAGCTCCCACAGATATCGAGTTGAATCACAATCTTCGGTACAGCTCATAACCCTGTGGGAGCTGGCTTGCCAGCGATAGCTATCTAACCGGCGACGACGCTTTCAACGCTTGTCGATCTTGTCCGGCAACGGCGCAAACAGCGCTTCAATATCATCGCTCTGCAATTTCCAGTCCCCGGCCTTGCGCCCATCGAGCACGCCCGCTGCCAGGTCAGACTTTTCCTTCTGCAGGTGCTGAATCTTCTCTTCCACTGTGCCCCGGGCAATCATCTTGTAGACGAACACCGGTTTCTCCTGGCCGATTCGATAGGCCCGATCCGTCGCCTGATTCTCGGTTGCCGGGTTCCACCACGGGTCGTAGTGAATCACCGTATCGGCTTCGGTCAGGTTCAAGCCGACGCCACCGGCCTTCAGGCTGATCAGGAAGATCTGCCGCGTGCCGCTCTGGAATTCCTTCACCGGTGTGCGCCGGTCACGGGTCTGGCCGGTGAGCAGGGCGTAGGCGATCTTGCGTTTTTTCAACTCCTCTTCGATCAATGTCAGCATCGAAGTGAATTGCGAGAACAGCAGAATCCGCCGGCCTTCCTCAAACAACTCCTCAAGCATTTCCATCAGGCTGTCGAGCTTGCCCGAAGTGCTGCCGCGCGGGGGCAGGGTGGCGTCGTTGACCAGGCGCAGATCGCAGCAGACCTGGCGCAGCTTGAGCAATGCTTCGAGAATGATGATCTGGCTGCGTGCCACGCCTTTGCGAGTGATCTCGTCACGGACTTTCTTGTCCATCGCCAAGCGCATGGTTTCGTACACATCACGCTGCGCTTCGTTGAGTTCGACCCAATGGATGATTTCGGTTTTCGGCGGCAGCTCGGTGGCGACCTGCTCTTTGGTGCGGCGCAGCAGAAACGGTTTTATCCGACCGTTGAGGTGCTGCAGTCTGACTTCACTACCGCGCTTTTCGATCGGCACACGGTAATCGGCATTGAAGCTTTTCACGTCGCCAAGCCAGCCCGGCAGCAGGAAGTGGAACAGCGACCAGAGCTCGCCCAAGTGGTTTTCCAGCGGCGTGCCGCTGAGGCACAGGCGCTGGCGCGCGTTCAGCTCGCGCGCGGCCTGAGCGGCTTTGCTGTTGGGGTTCTTGATGTATTGCGCTTCGTCCAGCACCAGAACATGCAGCGGCTGTTTGGCGAGACGTTCGAGATCCTTGGGCAACAGGGCGTAAGTGGTGAGGATCAGGTCGAAGTCGGCCAGATTGTCGAAGTGCTTTTTGCGCGTGGCGCCGTACAGCGCGAGGACTTTCAGCTGCGGGGTGAAGTGCGCCGCCTCGTCTAGCCAGTTCGGAATCAGGCTGGTCGGCATCACCACCATGCACGGACGATCGAGGCGTCCGGCGTTCTTTTCGCTGAGAATATGCGCCAAGGTCTGTAGGGTTTTGCCCAGGCCCATGTCGTCCGCGAGAATGCCGCCGACTTCGAGTTGTCGCAGCGATTGCATCCAGCTCAAACCTTCGAGCTGATACGGGCGCAGCGTTGCATTCAGACCTTGCGGCGCTTCGGCAGTGAAATCGCGGATGTCGCGCAGGCGCTGGGCGAAGGTGCGGATCTGCTCGCCGCCTTCCCATAACAGCGGCAGGCCTTCCAGCGAATTGAGCCGGGTGGCGTCAGCCTTGCTCAGGCGCAGGGTGGTTTCGCCCGGCTCCTGCAAATAGAACTCGCCCAGCGTCATCAATACCGGCTTCAAGCGACCGAGCGGCAGCGCCACTTGCAACGGTCCATGCTCGCTGGTGCGTTGCGGAATGTTGACCAGAATCAGCTCGTCATCGCGACGGCGGGCGAGGCGTTCCGGGTTGAGGATCTCGGTGTGCGAGCGCATCAGATTCAGCAGAATCGGCAGCAGGCTCAGGCGCTCGCCGTTGACGATGATGCCCAGCTCCAGATCGAACCAGTCGCGTTCCGGCGCCTGTTCGACGGTGGCGTACCAGTCGTCGACGGCGGTCAGGTCGAAACCGAATTCCTCATCGATCTGCAACTCCCAGCCCTGGCTGCGCAACTTCGGCAAGTCATTGAGGGTGAAGGTCAGCCAGGCGCTGTCGTTGACCATCTCGTAAAGTTCGCCGGCGCTCTCCGGCAGGGCTTTGCTCTGCCGGGTGGCGATGCGGAAACCGAGGATGCGTAACTGTTCGCGGTAGGACTGTTCGACGTCCGGGTGACGTTTTATCCGCAGGGTCTGGGCTTCCTGACGGATCAGGATATCGCTGTGTTTTTGCCCGCTGACGTATTCGTCCAGATAGCTGAACGACAGCGCCGCGCGGTGCTGAATGTAGCGCTGCATCTTGCCGTTGCGCGGCTCGAAGGCGCTGAACTCGACGCTCGCCAGCCACAGGCGCGGCACCGGCTGCACGTTGTCCACCAGCACTTGCGGTGGCGCTTTCGGGCTGCGGTTTTCCAGCACGGCCTGGAGCTTCTCCAGCAGCTCGGCATCTTTAGCGGCGGCGGGGTAATCGAGGGTTTCCTGGATTTTCAGCAGCACCGCCGCGCAGTGTTTGCAGTTGCTGCGCACCGGGCAGGTGCAGGTGGCGTCGACCAGCAGCAGCGTCGCTTTGGCTGACTCGCGCAGATGGATGGTTTGTCGGTAAACGCTACCGCCAGAACCTTCGCAACTGGCGGTGATGGTCGCATCGCCGACCTGGGCGATGCGCACTCGATTCTCCAAAGCGTAGCGGCGGCCGCGCTCCAGACTCTGTTCTTTGAATCGGCTGACCCACGACGGGGCCAGCGGTTTGCTCAGGGGCGGCGGCATAAGGACTTCGATCAGTCCGGCACGACTTCAGGCGCTTCGCGAGGCGCTGGCGCGGTCAGGGAAGTGATCTTGATCAGCAGGGCCAGATGACCGTTGTCGAGGTAATTGAGCTGGCCGTTCTTGGTGTGGCTGTCCTGACGCAGACGCTCACTGGCGGTGACCAGGCCATTGGCGTCGATCTGATTGACCCAGAAATCGGCGGTCACGTCGGTGAAGCGGCCGAGTTTCATTTCCAGCGTGCCCTCGATGGGGAACTGGCCGAACTGTTCCTGACCTTCGCTCACTGCGACTTTCGCCGGCGCTTCGCCGAGGCTCTGCTGCCAGGCTTTGTGCATCAACACGGTGTACTCGCCGCTGGCGGTGAGTTTGTTCACTACATCATTCAGCGCTGGGGTGCGCTGGCTGTCGCTGCCCAGACGCTGGGCGCCTGCGGCCCAGTCTTCCGGGGCGGCGCGGCTGACGATGGCCGGGACGGCATTCTGGCGCACCAGGATCATTTCGACCTGATACGTGTCATCGGCAAACGCCGTCGGTGCTGCAAGTGCAAGCAACAAAGTCAGAGAGCGGAACAGGCGCATCGGGCGTCCTTCAAGCGGATTTCGGGATGAGACGCTCAAACAGCGCCTCGACAGTATTGAAACGTTCTTCCGGGCGCTCCATCGGCACCTGGAATTTAAACATCGTCGCGCCTTCGAACTTGTAGCGCTTGGGCTGCGTCTGGATCAGCTTGATCAGGGTCATCGGGTCAACCGGCGTCTGCGCTTCGAACTCGATGCGCCCGCCTTGCGGCCCGCCGTCGACTTTCTTGATGCCGAGCTTTTCCGCCTGCAATTTCAACGCGGTGATCCGCACCAGATTCTTGGTCGGTTCCGGCAACAGGCCAAAGCGGTCGATCATCTCCACCTGCAAATCCTTGAGGCCTTCCTCATCGGTGGCCGAGGCGATGCGTTTATACAGAATCAGCCGTGCATGCACATCCGGCAGATAATCTTCCGGAATCAGCGCCGGCACCCGCAGATTGACTTCCGGGCCGCCGCCAAGCGGTTGATCGAGGTTCGGCTGCTCGCCCTTGCGGATCGACTTCACCGCGCGCTCGAGCATTTCCATGTACAGGGTGAAACCAACGGCCTGAATCTGCCCGCTCTGACCGTCGCCGAGCAGTTCGCCGGCGCCACGGATTTCCAGGTCGTTGGTGGCCAGGACGAAACCGGCGCCGAGGTCCTGGGTATTGGCGATCGCTTCCAGACGTTTTTCCGCGTCCGAAGTGATTTGCTGGCGCGGCGGTGTCAGCAGGTAGGCGTAAGCCTGGTGGTGACTGCGGCCGACACGACCACGCAACTGGTGCAGCTGGGCCAGACCGAACTTGTCAGCGCGCTCGATGATGATGGTGTTGGCGCTCGGCACGTCGATGCCGGTCTCGATGATGGTCGAGGCGATCAGCACGTTGAAGCGCTTGTGGTAGAAGTCGCTCATCACCTGTTCGAGTTCACGTTCGCGCATCTGCCCGTGGCCGATACCGATGCGCGCTTCCGGCACCAGTTCCGCGAGGTCGGCGGCGCACTTCTCGATGGTCTTCACATCGTTGTGCAGGTAGTAAACCTGACCGCCACGCAGCAGTTCACGCAGCAGGGCCTCTTTGACCGTGCTCTTGTTCTGCTCCATGACGAAGGTGCGCACCGACAGGCGTCGCGCAGGCGGCGTGGCGATGATCGACAGATCGCGCATGCCCGACACCGCCATGTTCAGCGTGCGCGGAATCGGCGTCGCGGTCAGGGTAAGGATGTCGACTTCGCTGCGCAGGGCCTTGAGCTGTTCTTTCTGGCGCACGCCGAAGCGGTGCTCTTCGTCGATGATCACCAGCCCGAGGTTTTTGATCTTCACATCATCGGACAGCAGCTTGTGCGTGCCGATGACGATGTCGATCTTGCCTTCCGCCAGATCGGCGATCGCCGCGTTGACTTCCTTGGCCGATTTGAAGCGACTCATCACTTCCACGGTCACCGGCCAGTCAGCGAAGCGGTCGCGGAAACTGTTGTAGTGCTGCTGGGCGAGCAGGGTGGTCGGCACCAGAATCGCCACCTGACGACCGCCGTGTACGGCGATGAACGCGGCGCGCATGGCTACTTCGGTCTTGCCGAAGCCAACGTCGCCGCAGACCAGACGATCCATCGGTTTCGGCGCGAGCATGTCTTCGCGTACCGCCTCTATGGTCGCTTGCTGGTCCGGGGTTTCCTCGAACGGGAAACCGGCGCTGAAGGTGGCGTAGTCGGCCTTCGGGTCGGCGAAGGCGTAACCTTCACGGGCGGCGCGACGGGCATAAATGTCGAGCAATTCGGCGGCGACGTCACGCACCTGCTCGGCGGCTTTGCGCTTGGCTTTCTGCCAGGTTTCCGAGCCGAGGCGGTGCAGCGGCGCGAGCGAATCGTCGCTGCCGGTGTAGCGCGCGATCAGGTGCAGGTTGGCCACTGGCACGTAGAGCTTGGCGTTCTCGGCGTATTCGAGGGTGAGGAACTCGGCGGCCTGATTGTCGATTTCCAGAATCGTCAGGCCCAGGTAGCGCCCGACGCCGTGGTCGATATGCACCACCGGCGCGCCTTCGCGCAGTTCGGTGAGGTTCTTGATCACCGCATCGTTGCTGACGTCGCTGCGCTTTTCGCGGCGACGACGTTGCATGACCCGTTGGCCGAACAGCGGACTTTCCGCCACCAGAGCTAGCGCGGGGTCGTCGAGCAGCAGACCTTCGTCGAGCGGGGCAATGGTGATCGCCAGACGATCCTTGCTGGCGACGAAGTCAGGCCAGCTGTCGACGGTTTTCGGCCGCAACTTCAGACGTTCCAGCAGTTCCAGCAGGACTTCGCGACGACCCGCCGATTCAGCGGTGAACAACACGCGACCGGGGAATTCTTCGAGGAAGCCGGCCAGCGCCGCCAGCGGTTGCGTGGCCTTGGCTTCGATGGCCAGATCGGGCAGCGCATGTGCCGGGAAGCGCTCACGGCCGACGCCGCTTTCAACGTCCTGTTGACTGGCAACGACCCGTGGCCAGTTCTTCAGGCGCGCGAAGCAGTCTTCCACTGGCAGGAACAGTTCGGCCGGTGGCAATAAAGGACGCGATGGATCGACGCGGCGTTCTTCGTAACGATTGCGCACGTCGTTCCAGAAGTTTTCCGCCGCCTGCTCGATGCCCGGCAGCGAGAACACTTGTGTGTCCTGAGGCAGGTAATCGAACAGCGTCGAAGTTTCGTCGAAGAACAGCGGCAGGTAGTACTCGATGCCGGCCGGAGTGATGCCGCTGCTCAAATCCTGAAAGATCGGGCAGCGGCGGAAGTCGACGTCGAAGCGCTCACGGAAACGCGCCTTGAAGCGGGTGACTGCGTCTTTCTGCAACGGAAACTCGCGGGCCGGCAGCAGCTTGACCGACTCGACCTTGTCGATTGAACGCTGGGTTTCCGGATCGAAGGTGCGCAGGGTTTCGATTTCGTCGTCGAACAGGTCGATGCGATACGGCAGTTTGCTGCCCATCGGGAACAGGTCGATCAGCGCGCCGCGTACGGTGAACTCGCCGTGCTCGTACACCGTGTCGACATAGCGATAGCCGCTGGCTTCGAGCCGCGCGCGCATCTGTTCGACGTCGAGCTTCTGGCCGATATCCAGCACCAGGCTGCTGCCGAGCAGGAATTTGGTCGGCGCCAAGCGATGCAGGGCGGTGGTGATCGGTACCACCAGCACGCCGTGGGCCAGTTCCGGCAGGCGATACAGGCTGGCGATGCGCTGGGAGATAATGTCCTGGTGCGGCGAGAACAGGTCGTAGGGCAGGGTTTCCCAGTCGGGGAAATGCAGTACGGGCAAATCCGGGGCGAAGAAACTCAGCTCCTGTTCCAGCCGTTCGGCGCTTTGGCTGTCGGCGGTCAGCAGCAGGGTAAAGCGCTTGGCAGCGCTGGCAGCCTCGGCAATCGCCAGGCTGAGGGCGGCACCGGGCAGATTGCCCCAGTGCTGTTTACCTGCTTCGGCAGGGAGTAACGGTAGACGCAGAACAGGCACGGAAGGTTGAGCTCCAGGCGTTGCGACAAAGTCGGTAATTGTAGCGGCCTCCGGTGCCGCCTGTCAGTTGCAGACTGCGTCTATCTTCACGGTTTGGACGAAATGTAGTGGTAACCATAAAAACGAGCACTTTTTTCATGGTTATGTAGTGCCGAAACCGGGTGGTGTTACGGAGGGTTACAGACATCGTCTAACAGTCGTCGAAAAATTGACTGCGCTGAAAGCCCCGGTTTTACTGGGCTGGAGAAAGGCGTAAATTTTTTGAACGGGATTTTGTTACCGATTGCGCGACAAGCGCGCATTGCTGAAAGGGCTTGTCGGCGGCATAATGTAGCCCCTTTTTTCTGCCCCTACATGTGGAAGGTTACCGTGACTCAGAAGCCCGACCAGTGTCTTGGTGAATGGATCGACCGTGAAGCACTCGCAGAAGCGATGATTCCGCTTATCGGTCAGCTCTACCGCAATAACAACGTGGTTAGCTCGATCTATGGCCGCAGCCTGATCAACCAGTCTGTCATCGCGATTCTCAAAGCTCACCGCTTTGCTCGCCACCGTTCTTCCGACGACAGCGAACTCTCCGTCCACGAAACATTCCCACTGCTCAAGGCCATGAGCGAGCTCAAGCTCGGCGCGGCGTCGGTGGATCTGGGCAAGCTGGCGTTCAAATTCCGCAATGAAGGCAACGGCCGCAGCGCCGAGCAGTTCGTGCGTGAAGAGATGGCTGACGTGGTTGGCCAGCAGAACGCCTCGGCCCGCAAAGGCACCGACGTTGTTCTTTACGGCTTCGGTCGTATCGGCCGTCTGCTGGCGCGCATCCTGATCGAGAAAACCGGTGGTGGCGACGGCCTGCGTCTGCGCGCCATCGTCGTGCGCAAAGGCGCCGAGAACGACCTGACCAAACGCGCCAGCCTGCTGCGTCGCGATTCGGTACACGGTTCGTTCAACGGCACCATTACCATCGATGAAGAAAACAACACCATCACCGCCAACGGTAACCTGATCCAGGTGATCTACGCGAAGAACCCGACCGAGGTGGATTACACCCAGTACGGCATCAAAGACGCGCTGCTGGTGGACAACACCGGTGTCTGGCGTGACGCCGATGGCCTGGGTCAGCACCTGGCCTGCCCGGGTATCGACCGCGTTGTTCTGACCGCGCCTGGCAAGGGCAAGCTGAAGAACATCGTTCACGGCATCAACCACGGTGAAATCACCGCTGACGACAAGATCGTCTCGGCTGCTTCCTGCACCACCAACGCCATCGTGCCGGTGCTCAAAGCGGTCAACGACAAGTTCGGCATCATCAACGGTCACGTCGAAACCGTTCACTCGTACACCAACGACCAGAACCTGATCGACAACTTCCACAAGGGCGATCGCCGTGGCCGCAGCGCCGCGCTGAACATGGTGATCACCGAGACCGGCGCCGCCACCGCTGCTGCCAAGGCTCTGCCTGAGCTGGCCGGCAAGCTGACCGGTAACGCGATTCGTGTTCCGACGCCAAACGTGTCGATGGCCATTCTCAACCTCAACCTTGAGAAAGCCGCCACCCGCGAAGAGATGAACGAGTACCTGCGCTACATGGCTCTGCACTCCGAGCTGCACAAGCAGATCGACTTCGTCAATTCGCAGGAAGTGGTGTCGACTGACTTCGTTGGCTCGCGTCACGCCGGTGTAGTCGACGCTGAAGCGACCATCGTGCAGGACAACCGCGTCGTTCTGTACGTCTGGTACGACAACGAGTTCGGTTACAGCTGCCAGGTGGTACGCGTGATGGAAGACATGGCTGATGTGAATCCGCCAGCGTTCCCGCGCTAAGCTTCAGGCTTGAATGAAAACGCCCCGACATTTTGTCGGGGCGTTTTTGTTTGTGGGCCTGTTGGATCTTCGGCGTCCTTGCCGGCCTCTTCGCGAGCAGGCTCGCTCCCACACTGGATCAGTGTCGTTCACAATCTTCTGTGGGAGCGAGCCTGCTCGCGAAAGCATTCTGTCAGGCGCCGCTGGCTACCGAGGCCTGCGCGGTGCGCAACTCATGCCGGTTGCCACGGAATAGCACCAGTGTCGCAATCAAGCCCAACACCGCCGCGCCACTTAGCCAGATGCCCGGTGCTGCCTTGTTGTCCAGCACATGAATCAGATAGGTGCACGCTGCCGGAGTAAATCCGCCGAACGTCGCCGTTGCCAAACTGTAAGCCAGGGAAAACCCGGTCGTGCGCACTTCCACCGGCATGATCTCGGTCAGCGCCACCACCATCGCGCCGTTGTACGAGCCGTACAGGAACGACAGCCACAATTCGACAATCAGCAAATGGCTGAAGCTCGGATTCGCCACCAGCCACGACAGTGCCGGATACGCCGTGAGGATCGCCAGAATTGTCGCCGCCAGCAGTAAGGGTTTTCGGCCGATCTTGTCGGATACCGCGCCCATCACCGGTAGCCAGAAGAAGTTCGACAAGCCGATGCACACCGTCACCAGCAAGGCGTCGAGGTCCGACAGATGCAGCTCAGCCTTGCCAAACGTCGGCGTGTACGCAGTGATCAGGTAGAACGACACCGTGGTCATCACCACCAGCGCCATGCCGGCAATGACGATGCCGAAGTTCTGCCCGATCGAGCGGACGATTTCGCCGAGGGTAGGGCGGTGGGTTCGCGCCTGGAATTCCGGAGTTTCTTCCAGCGAGCGACGGATGAAGAAAATCACCGGCACGATCATGCAGCCAATCAGAAACGGCACGCGCCAGCCCCATTCGCCCATTTGCTCCGGACTCAGCCAGTGGTTGAGGCCAACGCCGAGCAGACCGGCGAACACCACGGCTGCCTGTTGGCTGGCGGACTGCCAACTGACGAAAAAGCCTTTACGCCCCGGCGTAGAAATTTCCGCCAGATACACCGACACACCGCCCAGTTCCACGCCCGCCGAGAAGCCTTGCAACAGACGGCCGAACAACACCAGTAGCGGCGCGGCGACGCCGAGCGTCGCGTAGCCAGGCACGCAGGCAATCAACACCGTACCGGCGGCCATCATCGCCAAGGTGATGATCAGTCCTTTGCGCCGTCCGTGACGGTCGATATAGGCACCGAGGAAAATCGCCCCCAGCGGGCGCATCAGGAAGCCGGCGCCGAAGGTCGCCAGCGACAGCATCAGCGAAGCGAAGGCGCTGTCGGTGGGGAAGAAGGTTTTGGCGATGGCCGTGGCATAGAAGCCGTAGACCATGAAGTCGAACATTTCGAGGAAGTTGCCGCTGACAACGCGAAAGATCGCTTTGCCTTTGCCCGTGGTGGAGGACATGGGAGGTACTCACTGTTCAATTTTGTATAAAGGCGTTGCAGCCATGGGGAAGCGAGCGGGCGCTTGTAGTTCATAATGGCCGCCGTGGTTTTGCGGGGAGATGAAGAATTGTTAACTGGACGCTGGTTGGGGCTTGTGGTGTTGGCGGTGGCAATCGGCGGCTGCGGCAACGGCGATTCCCTGGAACAGGTCGGTGGCTCGACCATGGGCAGCACCTGGTCGGTCAAATACGTGCGCCACGCCGGGGTCGCCGATCCTGCGCAAGTGCGCGGTGAAGTGGAGCGCATCCTCGGCGAAGTCGATCAACAGCTGTCGACTTACCGCAGTGACTCCGTCATCGAGCGTTTCAACGCCTTGCCCGCCGATAGCTGCCAAGCCATGCCGGCAGCGGTGCTCGAATTGGTCCGTATCGGCGAACAGCTTTCAATGCAAAGCGAAGGCTCCTACGACCTGACCGTGGAACCGCTGCTGGACCTCTGGGGATTCGGCCCGCAAGGACGCGAGGAAAAGATCCCTGATGCGGCCGCTGTGGCCGAGGTCATGCAGCGGGTCGGCCATCAGCATCTGCGCATCGACGGCGAACGGTTGTGCAAGGACGCCGCCGTCGAAGTCGACTTCAACAGTATTGCCGCCGGTTACGCCGTGGATACCATCGCCGCCAGATTGCAGGGCATGGGCATCGACAATTACCTGGTCGAAGCCACGGGCGAACTCAAAGCCCGGGGCAAGAAGCCGGATGGTTCCGCGTGGCGCATCGCTCTCGAAGAGCCTCGCGATGACCAGCAAGTGGCCGAGCGGATTATCGATGTCGATGGCTACGGCGTGTCCACCTCCGGTGACTACCGCCATTATTTTCTGCAGGACGGTCGGCGTTATTCCCACACCTTCGATGCACGCAGCGGAAGGCCGGTCCTACATGATCTGGCGTCAGTCACGGTGATTCATCCTTCAGCGTTGATGGCCGATGGACTATCGACGCTGTTGCTGATTCTCGGGCCGGAAAGGGCACGGGACTATGCCCAAAAGCATGACATTGCTGCATTCTTTGTCTTGCGTGCCGATACAGGTTTCGTCACCCGCAGCAGTCAGGCATTTACGCAGCTTGTCGGTGAAAAAAACTGACCGGAGACAAGACGAAAGCTGGCGTTGTAGTGCAGGCAAAAGTAGCCTACGACGCGACCAAGGGTTAATGTGCGCGGCGTTGACGCTTCTATAGACTGTGTCCGGGTTCTCTACTGGCCCCCAATTGTTCCTTCGCGCCGCCGTTCGGCGTGATTTAGCCGCCGGTGCTGCTGGCACCGCGGCCTGTTCTGAGGAGTACGCATGGCTGTCTACAACTACGACGTGGTGGTACTGGGTTCCGGCCCGGCGGGAGAAGGCGCGGCAATGAACGCCGCCAAAGCGGGGCGCAAGGTCGCGATGGTCGACAGCCGTCGTCAGGTCGGCGGCAACTGCACCCACCTCGGCACCATCCCGTCCAAGGCACTGCGTCACTCGGTGCGGCAGATCATGCAGTTCAACACCAACCCGATGTTCCGCGCGATCGGCGAGCCACGCTGGTTCTCCTTCCCGGACGTGTTGAAAAGCGCCGAAAAAGTCATTTCCAAACAAGTCGCATCGCGCACCGGCTACTACGCCCGTAACCGCGTCGACGTGTTCTTCGGTACCGGCAGCTTCGCCGACGAGCAAACCATCGAAGTGGTCTGCGGCAACGGCGTGGTCGAGAAGCTGGTGGCCAAGCACATCATCATCGCCACCGGTTCGCGCCCGTATCGCCCGGCGGACATCGATTTCCACCACCCGCGCATCTACGATAGCGACACCATCCTCAGTCTCGGTCACACCCCGCGCAAACTGATCGTTTACGGCGCTGGTGTAATCGGTTGCGAATACGCATCGATCTTCAGTGGTCTGGGTGTGCTGGTCGAACTGGTCGACAACCGTGGCCAGTTGCTGAGCTTCCTTGACTCGGAAATTTCCCAGGCGCTGAGCTACCACTTCAGCAACAACAACATCACCGTGCGTCACAACGAAGAGTACGACCGCGTCGAAGGCGTGGACAACGGCGTGATCCTGCACCTGAAATCCGGCAAGAAGATCAAGGCTGACGCCTTGCTCTGGTGCAACGGCCGTACCGGCAACACCGACACGCTGGGTCTGGAAAACATCGGCGTCAAGGTCAACAGCCGTGGCCAGATCGAAGTCGACCAGAACTACCGCACCTGCATAGAGAACATCTACGGCGCCGGTGACGTGATCGGCTGGCCAAGCCTGGCCAGTGCCGCCCACGACCAGGGTCGTTCGGCCGCTGGCAGCATCGTCGACAATGGCAGCTGGCGCTTCGTCAATGACGTGCCGACCGGCATCTACACCATTCCGGAGATCAGCTCGATCGGCAAGAACGAGCAGGAATTGACCCAGGCCAAAGTGCCGTACGAAGTCGGCAAGGCCTTCTTCAAGAGCATGGCGCGGGCGCAGATTGCCGGTGAGCCGCAAGGCATGCTGAAGATCCTCTTCCACCGCGAAACGCTGGAAGTGCTCGGCGTGCATTGCTTCGGTTATCAGGCGTCGGAGATCGTTCACATCGGTCAGGCGATCATGAACCAGCCGGGCGAGCTGAACACCCTGAAGTATTTCGTCAACACCACGTTCAATTACCCGACCATGGCCGAAGCCTATCGGGTAGCGGCGTACGACGGCCTCAACCGGCTTTTTTGACGGGCTCCGGCCGGTGGCCTGAGCCGGCCGGGGAGACCGATTTCAGCAATTCTCAAGGGTGGCAGTGGCCAAACCGGGAAAGTCTGTAATCAGGCTGTCAACGCCGAAGTCGGCGAGTCTGCGCATCAGTGCAGGCTCGTTGACGGTCCACACCGACACATGCAGGCCCTGACGCTGCGCCTTCTGCAGGCGTTCCGGCGTACACAGCGTCCAGTTCAACGCGAGAATTTCGCAACCGTAGCTGGCCGCCACCTTCAGCGGATCGAGCCAGGCGTATTCGGCCACCAGGCCGCGCGATACGTCCGGTACCAGGTCCAGCGCTGCCTTCAAGACTTCCCGTGAACTCGAGGTGATCGTCACCTTGTCGAGCAGGCCATGCCGTTGAGCCATTTCCCGAATCGCCAGCACGGTAGTCGCCGCGCGGGTGCGTGAAGCGCTTTTGACTTCCAGCTGCCAGTGCTCGAAATCACATTGCTCGAACAACTCTTCCAGCGTCGGAATCGGGCACGGCTGGATCCAGCCCGGGCCACCCTTGCGCGCGTCGTAGGTCACCAGTTCGGCGGCGGTGTGCTCGACGACTTTGCCGCGACGGTCGGTGGTGCGTTTGAGCGTCGGGTCATGGATGACCATCAGCTCGCCGTCCTTGGACAGGTGCAGATCCAGTTCGCAGCGGCGCACGCCGTGCTTGAGGCACTCCTGAAAGCTGCTCAGGGTGTTTTCCGGTGCTTCGCCCTTGGCGCCGCGGTGGCCGTAGATGAGGGTCACGGTGCTTCCTTAAGTTAAATGCCAGATTCGTTCTGTTCGCGGGCCAGACGGCGTTCCTGAGCCTGCTTCTGCAAGATGTAGCGCGCGAGCAATTGGCGCTGGGCATCGGTCGGGCGCTCGAACTCGGTGCCGACGTCATAGCCATCGCCCTTGGGATCGCAATGGGTGACCCGGGCGCGCAGCAGCAGGCCGAGTGCCTGCGGCATCAGTACCAGTTTCACCGACAGGTGCGCGCCGGTGGCAATCGGCGTCGGGTACTGAAAGTCGATCCCGCCCTCGGAGATGATCACCGGCTGCGGCTCGCCGATGTGTCCGAGCACCGTCAGGGCGATTACCTGGCTGAGCAGGTCGATGCGTTTGTTCTGCGATTTGAGGAACGCGGCGATGGCGCGGTCGCGCTCGCTGATCTGTCGCAGCAGGTGCTGCGACTCGAATTCGCTCAGGTGCAGTTCGCTGAGCAAGTTGAAGAGTGGGGAAGCATCCTGCAACACTTCCTGGCCTGCGGCTTCGGGAGCGGACAGGGGCCGAATTTCCAGTGCGATCGTGTCCTCGATACGGTAGTATTCGCGGCGATCTTCTTCATCTAATGTCGACATGGCGAACCCATGGTAGCGGCGGTGGTCTGAGTGTAAAGCTGGTTTTCGACCCCCGCCACAAGGACGTTCCTTTTCCCTCCGAACAAGCCCCGACATGTTCAGACCTCTCTTCGTATTTATCGGCACGCGTTATACCCGTGCAAAGCGTCGCAATCATTTTGTGTCATTCATTTCCCTGACTTCGATGATCGGGCTCGCCCTTGGCGTGGTCGTGATGATCGTCGTGCTGTCGGTGATGAACGGCTTCGACCATGAGATGCGCACCCGCGTGCTGGGCATGGTGCCCCACGCCACTCTCGAGACCGGCGAGCCGATCAATGACTGGCAGAGCCTGGCCGACAAGGTCAAGCAGAACCGGCAGGTGACGGCGGTGGCGCCGTTCACCCAGATGCAGGGCCTGCTGACCAACAACGGCCAGGTTTCCAAGGTGTTGCTCAATGCCATTGATCCTGCGCTCGAGCGCAATGTGTCGATCATCGACAACTTCATGAAGCAGGGCAAACTCGACGACCTGACACCGGGCAGCTTCGGCATCGTCATCGGCGACAAGGCCGCGACCAAGCTTGGCGTTGGCATCGGCGACAAGGTCACTTTCGTTGCACCTGAGGTCAGCGTGACCCCGGCCGGGATGTTCCCGCGCATGAAGCGCTTCACCGTGGTCGGGATTTTCCATGTCGGCGCCGGTGAGCTCGACGGCTACCTCGGCGTGACCAATCTGCAGGATCTGGCGAAAATGCACCGCTGGAAAGCCGATCAGGTGCAGGGCCTGCGGCTGAAGTTCGACGACCTGTTCCAGGCACCGCGTGAGGCGTGGAACATCGCCCAGCAGCTCGGCGAAGATCGTTACTACGCCCGCGACTGGACCCGCACCCACGGCAACCTGTATCAGGCGATCCGCATGGAAAAAGCCATGATCGGGCTGCTGTTGCTGCTGATCGTCGCCGTCGCCGCGTTCAACATCATTTCCACGCTGGTGATGGTGGTGAACGACAAGAAGGGCGACATCGCCATTCTGCGTACCCTCGGCGCGACACCGGGCACGATCATGCGCACGTTCATGGTTCAGGGCACGGTAATCGGCGTGGTCGGCACGGCGATCGGCGCGGTGGTCGGGATCCTCGCGGCGCTGAATGTCAGTGCGGCCATTTCGGCGCTTGAAGGGCTGATCGGCCACAAGTTCCTTAATGCTGACGTGTATTTCATTGATTATCTTCCTTCGCAGGTACAGAGCCAGGACGTCGTCATGGTCTGCGCCGCTGCGTTGGTCCTGAGTTTCCTCGCCACCCTGTATCCCGCCTGGCGTGCCGCGCGCACCCAGCCGGCGGAGGCGTTACGTTATGAGTGAGTCGGGCATGAGTGAACAAGCAATTCTGAGCTGCCGTAACCTGGGCAAATCCTACGAGGAGGGGCCTGAGTCGGTACAAGTGCTGGCCGGCCTGCAACTGGAGTTGCACCCGGGCGAGCGTGTGGCGATCGTGGGTAAATCCGGTTCCGGCAAAAGTACCTTGCTCAACCTGCTCGGCGGCCTCGATACGCCGAGCAAGGGCAGCGTCTGGCTCGACGGTGAAGAACTGTCGGCGTTGAGTGAGAAGAAGCGGGGCCTGCTGCGCAATCGCGCGCTTGGTTTCGTTTACCAGTTTCACCACTTGCTGCCGGAATTCACCGCGCTGGAAAACGTCTGCATGCCGCTGTTGATCGGCAGGACCGCCATCCCGGAGGCGCGTCAGCGTGCCACGGCATTGCTGGAGCGCGTCGGTCTGGGCCATCGTCTGGAACATAAACCGGCGGAACTCTCCGGCGGCGAACGTCAGCGCGTGGCCATCGCCCGTGCACTGGTGAACAACCCGGGGCTGGTGATGCTCGATGAGCCAACCGGCAACCTCGACCTGCACACCGCCGAAGGCATTCAGGACCTGATGCTGGAGCTGAGCACTTCGATGCGCACAGCGTTCCTGGTGGTGACGCACGACATGAACCTGGCTCGCCAGATGGACCGCGTCCTGCAGTTGCAGGAAGGTTGCCTGACCCCCATCTGACTGGCTGAAACCCGGCGCCCGTAACGGTGCCGGGTCTTTTATTTCTACACGGTGCCCCAGCGAATGTTCAGACCGTTATCGATCTTTATCGGCACGCGCTATACCCGCGCCAAGCGCCGCAATCGCTTTGTTTCGTTCATTTCGATGACCTCGATGATCGGCCTCGCCCTCGGCGTGCTGGCGATGATCGTAGTGCTGTCGGTGATGAACGGCTTTCAGCGCGAAATGAGCTCGCGCATCCTTGGCATGGTGCCCCATGCGACCATCGTTGGCGTCAAGCCGATCGACGACTGGCAGCCGGTCGCTGCGGCTGCGATGAAAAATCCCGAAGTGACGGCCGCCGTGCCGTTCACAGAGATGGAAGGCATGCTTTCCTACAAGGGTTCGATGCAGCCAATTCAGATCAGCGGCGTTGATCCGGCCCAGGAAGGCAAGGTGTCGATCGTTGCCCGGCACATCGTCCAGGGTCGTCTGGATGCCTTGAAGCCGGGTGAGTTCGGTGTGGTGATCGGTGAAATCACCGCGCGGCGTTTCCGCCTCAATGTCGGCGACAAGATCACTCTGATCGTCCCGGAAGTCAGCACCGCGCCGGGCGGTATCACCCCGCGCATGCAGCGCCTGAATGTGGTTGGCGTGTTCAAGGTCGGCGCCGAGCTGGACGGCTCGATGGGCCTGATCCATGTCGCCGATGCCGCGACCATGCAGCACTGGCAGCCGAACCAGGTGCAGAGCGTGCGGCTGGCGGTCAAGGATCTGTACGCCGCGCCGAAGGTGTCTGCGGACATTGCCGGTGGCCTCGGTGCTGACTTCAAGGCTGACGACTGGACTCACACCCAGGGCAGCCTGTTCAGCGCGATGAAGATGGAAAAAACCATGATCGGCCTGCTGTTGCTGATGATCGTCGCGGTGGCGGCGTTCAACATCATCGCGACGCTGATCATGGTGGTGAACGACAAGGGCGCCGACATCGCGATCCTGCGCACGATCGGCGCCACACCACGGCAGATCATGGCGATCTTCATGGTGCAGGGCACGGTGATCGGTATTGTCGGCACCATCATTGGCGGCGTGCTGGGCGTTATCGCCGCGCTTAACGTCAGTGAATTGGTCGGCTGGGTCGAGCGTGTGACCGGGCAGCACATCTTCAGTTCGGATGTGTATTTCGTCAGCAACCTGCCCTCGGAACTGCAGGGTGGGGATGTGCTGTTGATCTGCTCGGCGGGTTTCATCCTGAGCTTTTTGGCGACGGTGTATCCGGCGTGGCGGGCGGCGAAGATCGAACCGGCGCATGCGCTGAGATATTCGTAAGCGACTCCATGCTCGTTCCCACGCTCTGCGTGGGAATGCCTCAACGGACGCTCTGCGTTCGGCTCTTGAAGGGACGCGGAGCGTCCCGGGCTGCATTCCCACGCAGAGCGTGGGAACGATCAGGTCCGAGGCAACTCGATTACAAACCGCGTCCAACCCGCTTCAGATTCGCAATGAATCTGCCCGCCATGAGCACGCACGATCGACTGGGTAATCGCCAGCCCCAACCCCGCATGCTCACTGCTGCCTTCCTGCCGCGCCGGATCCGCTCGATAGAAGCGGTCGAACAGACGTGGCAGTAATTGCGCGGAAATACCCTCGCCACTGTTCTCGACGCAGACGCGCACGGTTTCCCCCTCGTCGACGATGCTCAAGCGCACATAACCCTCGGCCGGGGTAAACCGCAGTGCGTTATCCAGCAGGTTCGACAAGGCCCGGCGCAACATGCCGCGATCACCTTCGATACGCGCCTCACCTTCACGGCTCAAGCTCACGCCAGCGTCTTCCGCCAATGGCGCAAAAAACTCCAGCAACATGTCGGCCTCATCCGCCAGCTCCAGTGGTTCGCGCTTGGGCATCAGCAAGCCGTGGTCAGCCTTGGCCAGGTAGAGCATGTCGTTGACCAGTTGCGCCATCCATTGCAGTTCTTCGAGGTTGCTGTGCAGCGCTTCGCGGTAATCCTCCAGTGCCCGGGGGCGGGTGAGGGTGACCTGGGTGTGGGTCAGCAGATTCGACAACGGTGTGCGCAGTTCATGGGCGATGTCGGCGGAGAACGCCGAGAGGCGCTGAAACGAGTCGTCGAGGCGTGCGAGCATGGCGTTGAAGCTGTAGGCCATTTCTGCAAGCTCTGGTGGCATCTTCTCTTCAGGCAGTCGGGCGTTGAGCGATTGCGCAGAAATCCCACGGGCCACTGCGCTCATCCGCCGCAACGGGCGCAGACCGCTGCGCGCGGCCCAGGCCCCGAGCACGGCAGTAGCCAGCGCCGACAGGCCGACGGTCAGCCAGATCAGATGCTGCATGCGCGTAAGAAAATGCTGGTGATGGGTGATGTCCAGCAGCAGCGTCAGTTGCGGCGAATCCGCTGTGTCTGGATAGAGCGGGGCGCGCAGCACGCGGTAATCGGTGCCGTCATGGCTGATGGTCGACAGGCCGGTTTGCAGGGGCAGATTCTTCGGAATCTGCACCGAGCTGTCGTACCAGTGCTGCCCGTCGCCACTGGTGATGCGCAATGACAGATCCGCCTGACGGCTGAGTTCATCGGCCAGCCGCGCCTCGCGCTGGGCAGGTTGGAGATCCTGCAAGGCGCGGCGCAGGCCGATCAGTTTCGTCTCCAGTTGTTGCTGATCGAGTTCGATGAAGTGCGCCTCGCTGGCGCGGTCGAACAGCACCCCGGCGAACAGCGAGACCACCGCAGTGCAGGCGGCAAACAACAGGGCCAGGCGCGTGCTCAAGGACAGGCTACGCATCACAGCGAACGCTCTTCGAGCACGTAACCCATGCCGCGCACGGTGTGGATCAGCTTGTTGGGGAAGTCATCGTCGATCTTCAGGCGCAAGCGGCGGATCGCCACTTCGATGACGTTGGTGTCGCTGTCAAAATTCATGTCCCAGACCTGCGAAGCGATCAGCGACTTCGGCAACACTTCACCCTGGCGGCGCAGGAGCATTTCCAGCAGGGCGAATTCCTTGGCGGTCAGGTCGATGCGCTGGCCGCTGCGTTCGACCCGGCGGCGGATCAGATCCAGGCGCAGATCGGCCAGTTGCAGGCTGGTTTCCTGGGCGATTGCGCTGCCGCGTCGCAACAGGCTGCGCACCCGGGCGAGCAATTCGGAGAAGGCGAATGGCTTGACCAGATAATCGTCGGCGCCCAGTTCGAGGCCGTGAACCCTGTCCTCCACGGCGTCTTTGGCGGTGAGAAAAAGTACCGGCGTTTCGAGGCCAGCGCGGCGCACCGCTTGCAGAATCTGCCAGCCACTGCGCCCGGGCAGCATCACATCGAGGATCAACAGCGCGTAATCGCCGCTCAAGGCCAATTGCTGGCCGCTGATGCCATCGGCCACCAGCTCGGTATTGAATCCGGCCTCGGTCAGGCCCTGACGCAGGTATTGGCCGGTTTTCGCTTGGTCTTCGACGATCAACAGTTTCATGGGCGACTCGGGCGGGGTTGGTATTTGGAAGGGCGAGGGCGTTATACCGTGAGATCCGGCGATAAGCGCCAAGCTGACAAAGTTGTAATCTGCCTGTCAGGTCGATGCCAGCCCTGGGTGGTTAGAGTTTCCCACAGGCTGAACCTTCTCTTGTTGGAGTACGACCATGTTTTTGCGCACCTCGCTGAAAATAGCCACCTGTCTGCTGGCATTGAGTTCGCCAGCCTGGGCGACACCGGCGCACACCTTCGCCTTCGGCCAGCCGGCAGCGGCGAGCCAGGCCACGCGCAGTATCGAAATCGTCATGGGCGACATGAACTTCGACCCGAAAGCCATACAGGTCAAGGCCGGTGAGACGGTTCGCTTTGTACTGGTGAATAAAGGCCAGTTGCTGCATGAATTCAACCTCGGTGATGCGGCGATGCATGCCAGTCACCAGCAGGAAATGTTGCAGATGCAGCAAAGCGGCATGCTTACGCCTACCGGCATGAAAGAAATGTCCCACGACATGGCGGGCATGAATCACGCGGCGATGGGCCACGGCATGCAGCATGACGACCCCAACAGCGTGCTGGTCGAGCCCGGTAAAACCGCCGAGTTGACCTGGACCTTCAGCAAGGCCACGGCGCTCGAGTTTGCCTGCAATATCCCCGGGCATTATCAGGCGGGCATGGTCGGCAAACTGACAGTCAGTCAGTAAGCACTCAAAGGCGCGGGCAAAGGCTGGTAGAATCCGCTGATTCTTCAGTCAGGTTTCCGCCATGCATCCCGCAGCCGAACATTCGCCGCTGGGCAAATCCAGCGAATACATCGCCACGTACACGCCGTCCCTGTTGTTCCCGATTCCGCGCACCGCGAAATGGGCCGAGCTGGGCCTGACCGCCGAAACCCTGCCGTATAAAGGCGTGGATTTCTGGAACTGCTTCGAGCTGTCGTGGCTGCTGCCCTCGGGCAAACCGGTGGTGGCGATCGCTGAATTCAGCATCCCGGCGGACTCGCCGAACATCATCGAATCGAAGTCGTTCAAGCTTTACCTCAACTCGCTGAATCAGACGCCGTTCGCCGACGTTGCCACATTGCAAGCGACGCTGGTCAAGGATCTGTCCGCCGCTGCCGGTAAACCGGTGGGCGTTCGGGTTCGCAGTCTGAAGGACGTCGAAGCTGAAGGCGTGGTGGGGTTGCCGGGCGTGTGCATCGACGATCTGGATATCAGCGTGAGCAATTATGAACACCCGCGTCCGGAGCTGCTGCGTTGCGACAATTCGCGCGTGGTCGAGGAGAGCGTGCACAGCCACCTGCTCAAATCCAACTGCCCGGTGACCAGCCAGCCGGACTGGGGCAGCGTCGTGGTGGAATATCGCGGCGCGGCGCTGGATCACGCCAGCCTGCTGGAGTACATCGTCAGCTTCCGCCAGCATTCGGACTTCCATGAACAATGCGTTGAGCGGATTTTCCTCGATCTGCAGCGGTTGTTGAAACCTGAAAAGCTCACCGTGTTTGCACGTTACGTTCGCCGGGGTGGGCTGGATATCAATCCGTATCGCAGTACCGAAAGCGTACAACTGCCGAATCATCGGCTCGTACGTCAATAAAGATCCTGAATGTGCGACATCCAATGTGGAAGCGAGTCTGCTCGCGAATGCGGTGTGTCATTAAACGATGATGTCGACTGACACGACGCCTTCGCGAGCAGGCTCGCTCCCACAAGGGCTTGCATGCACATTTTGCAAATGAAAAAGCCCTGCCATCGCTGGCAGGGCTTTTTTGTGCGGCGGGGCGTCAGATGCCCATGCTGCCCAGCGCGTTGACGATGTTGCGCAGGGTGCCGGCGATCGCCGGGTGTTCGACTTCGAAGCGCTCCACTGCCAGGTTCACGCCATCGGCGATGCTTGCGTTCTGGGTGGCAGTTTCCAGCTGGATCTCCGATTCGATCTGCGCCATCAGCGCATGCAGATCTTCACGCTCTGCTTCCGACAGCGGTGGATTGTGTTTCAGCTGCTCGCGCAGTGTATCGAGCTGTTTTTGCAGTTCTTGGGCGGGCATGGTGGTTTCCTTTTATCAATAGGCACTGGCATTGACCGCAGCCACGCGCCAAAGGTCTATGGCTGACCTTTAGATTAATCCACTCTCGGTAAACCTGCATGACGCCGGTCAGGGCTTTTCGCCTTTGGCGCGGCGCAAGCTGATATCGGCGAGACAGGCGTCCAGTTCGCCGAGATGATCGATCACCGAATGCACGCCCAGGCTGAATAACTGCACAGTTGCCTTGCCGCGCAACTGTTCGCGCTCCTTTTGCGAGAGCGCCTGCCATTCGCTTGGGTTAAGGCCGCACAGCGAGCCGCAGGACGCCAGGCCGATCGTCCACAACCCGGCGTTCAGGCCGGCTTGTAACAGGCGCGGCTCACCGCTGACCAGCACGCAACCGTCGAGCCGGTCGATATTCAGATCCATCAACGCCTGCCAGCACGCGTTGGGCGCTGGCCATGGATTCATTGTTGCTGAATGTTGCGTTGGTTTGATCCAGCCGGGCAGCGACGCCGCCAATGACTGTGTCAGGGCAGGGGGCAATTCGTCGAGCCACGCGCAGGGAATTCCCTGGCGCTGCAAACTTTTCAGGCTATCGAGTGCGCCCGGTGTAGTTTTGGCATGTTCCGGCTGGGAGTTGAGCTCTTGCGCGGCGCGGGCACCGAAATCCACCAGGCAACCGCTCAGGCCGAACAGCACGGCAGTCAGGCCGGGCGCGGCGACGGGCAAGGTTTCGGCGTGAGTCATGGCAACGTCCCTGAAATAACGCTCAAGACTAAGGCGCTGGGGTGACAGTTGCATGACAGGCGGGTGAAAGCCTGCGTAGGAAACTTCCTGCATATCGTTGCAGCGGCGCACTGCCCAAATCGCCGTTTACGCTTATACTAGCGGCCTTAATGCCCGGGCCGAGAGGACCGCGCCAGTATCGAATCCAAGGAGTTTTTCTATGCGCTGGAGCCCTTCGCTCACTCAGCTAAGTGTATGTGCCAGCCTGTTGCTGGCGCCGTTCGCCACCCAGGCGGCCACCGAAGAAGACCCTTGGGAAAGCGTCAACCGGCCGATTTTCCAGTTCAACGACTTCGTTGACACCTACGCGCTGAAGCCATTGGCCCAGGGTTATGAGTTCATCACCCCGCAGTTCGTTGAAGACGGCATTCACAACATGTTCCGCAACGTCGGCGACGTGACCAACCTGGCCAACAACATCCTCCAGGCCAAACCGGCTGCGGCGGGCGTTGATACCGCCCGACTGATTTTCAACACCACCTTCGGTCTGCTCGGCTTCTTTGATGTCGGCACCAAGATGGGCTTGAACCGCAGCGACGAAGACTTCGGTCAGACCCTCGGTTACTGGGGCGTGGGCAGCGGCCCGTACGTTATGCTGCCGCTGATGGGGCCGAGCACCCTGCGTGACGCACCGTCGAAATATGTCGACAGCTTCACCGGCGCGTACCGCTACATCGACCACGTGCCGACGCGTAACTCGATCTTCGGCCTGAACATCGTCGACACCCGCGCCAGCCTGCTGTCGAGCGAGAAGCTGATCAGCGGCGACAAATACACCTTCATCCGCAACGCTTACCTGCAGAACCGCGAGTTCAAGGTGAAGGACGGTCAGGTTGAAGACGATTTCTGATTTTGACCGGTGATGAAAAAGGCGGCCCTCGGGTCGCCTTTTTTGTCCGCGTCAGAGCGTCACCTGCGACTGCCGCTACCTTCCATCGGGTTACCGTTGGAGCGGTTCTTATAACTCCCGGTGATTTGACAAACAAAGTCGTCAAGCGACAATCGGCGCATGCTTGAAACGCTCTGCGGATGGGAGTACCGTCTGCGCCTTAGAAGGGCACCTCTGTTTAAAACCGCGCGCCAGGCGAATGCTTGAAAGCGCTGCAACAGAGAGGCTAGAAAGCGAATCCAGTAGTCTGCGCAGGGCCGTTGCCCCGCTCACTACGCCAACCTAATTCTGGCGCCGTTTGCCCACATGCCAAAAACCAGTGCCACGCTGCTGATAATCGATGATGACGAGGTAGTGCGCGCGAGCCTCGCGGCCTATCTGGAAGACAGTGGTTTCAGCGTCCTGCAGGCCGGCAACGGTCAACAGGGTCTTCAGGTATTCGAGCAAGACGAGCCCGATCTGGTCATCTGCGATCTGCGCATGCCGCAGATGGGCGGTCTCGAACTGATCCGTCAGGTTACCGAGCGCTCACCGGAGACGCCGGTGATCGTGGTCTCGGGTGCCGGGGTGATGAACGACGCAGTCGAGGCCCTGCGCCTGGGTGCGGCGGACTACCTGATCAAGCCTCTCGAAGATCTGGCTGTGCTCGAGCACTCCGTGCGCCGAGCCCTGGATCGTGCGCGGCTGCTGCTGGAAAACCAGCGCTACAGCGATAAGCTGGAAAAGGCCAACCGCGAGCTCGAAGCCAGCCTGAACCTGCTCCAGGAAGACCAGAACGCCGGTCGCCAGGTGCAGATGAACATGCTGCCGGAAAGTCCGTGGAGCATCGATGAATTCAATTTTGCCCACCAGATCATCCCGTCGCTGTACCTGTCGGGTGATTTTGTCGACTATTTCCGCGTTGACGAGCGCCGGGTCGCGTTTTATCTGGCGGATGTTTCCGGGCATGGTGCGTCATCAGCCTTCGTCACCGTGCTGTTGAAGTTCATGACCACGCGTTTGCTCTTCGAGTCAAAACGCAGCGGTACCTTGCCGGAGTTCAAACCTTCGGAAGTGCTCGGTCATATCAACCGGGGGCTGATCAGTTGTAAGCTGGGTAAACACGTCACAATGGTCGGTGGAGTCATCGACGAGGAGACCGGTTTGTTGACCTATAGCATTGGCGGCCATCTGCCTTTGCCTGTGTTGTACACGCCTGACAGTGTTCGTTATCTCGAAGGCCGTGGTCTGCCGGTGGGGCTCTTCAACGAAGCCACCTACGAAGACCACGTGCTTGAGCTGCCGCCGACGTTCAGCCTGACGCTGATGTCTGATGGCATTCTGGACCTTTTGCCGGAAGCAACGCTCAAAGAAAAAGAGGCTGCTTTGCCCGAACGGGTGAAGTCGGCGGGCGGCAGCCTGGATGGTCTGCGGCAAGTGTTTGGTTTGGCCACGCTAGGGGAGATGCCGGATGATATCGCCCTGTTGGTGTTGAGCAGGAATCTTTAATGAGTACCGGTAGAATCCAGTTCGCCGAGCAGGACGGCACCTTCGTCCTGAAGTTCGTCGGTGAAGTTCGCCTGACCCTGTGTTCGGCGTTGGATGCGACTATTGAGAAAATCTTCACCGCGCTGAATTTCAACGCGATCGTGATCGATTTGACCGAAACCCGCAGCATCGACAGCACCACCCTGGGCCTACTGGCCAAACTGTCGATCCTGTCGCGGCAGAAGGTCGGCCTGTTGCCGACGGTTGTCACCACCCACGAAGACATCACTCGGCTTTTGCAGTCGATGGGCTTCGAGCAGGTGTTCAACATCGTCAACCACCCGGTGCCGTGCCCGGAGTGCCTGGACGACCTGCCGGATCAGGACCAGTCCGAAGAAGTGGTGCGAATCAAGGTGCTGGAAGCGCACAAGATTCTCATGGGCCTGAACGATTCCAATCGTGAAGCGTTTCATGATCTGGTCAATGCCCTGGAAAGACACTGACCTCATGAATTGATGGTGTCTGGGCTGGCCTCATCGCGGGCAAGCCCGCTCCCACAATGATCGCGTGAAGCCTCAAACTTAGGTTCTCCACATACCCTGTGGGAGCGGGCTTGCCCGCGATGGCGTCGGGTCGGTCGATACATTTATCAGTGCAGGCAAATGAAAAAGGGCGAACCCTCACAGGTTCGCCCTTTTTGCGTTCTACAAACTCAAATCACAGCTTGGCCTGCAGCAATGCTTCCAGTTTTTCCTGGTCGCGGGCGAACTGACGGATGCCTTCAGCCAGTTTCTCGGTGGCCATCGCGTCTTCGTTGGACAACCAGCGGAATTGCGCTTCGTTGAGGCTCAGGCGTGCTTCACCGGCATTGCCCGGCGCCAGTTTGCGTTCCAGCTTGCCGGTATCGGCGGCGAGCTTCTCCAGCAGTTCCGGGCTGATCGTCAGGCGATCGCAGCCAGCCAGTTGCTCGATCTGGTTGATGTTACGGAAGCTGGCGCCCATGACCACGGTCTTATAGTCGTTGGCCTTGTAGTAGTTGTAGATGCGCGTCACCGACTGCACGCCCGGATCATCGGCGCCGGTGTAGTCGTTGCCGTTGGCCTTCTTGTACCAGTCGTAGATACGGCCCACGAACGGCGAAATCAGGAACACCCCGGCATCGGCGCAGGCGGCGGCCTGGGCGAAAGAGAACAGCAGGGTCAGGTTGGTCTGGATGCCTTCCTTCTCGAGGATCTCGGCGGCACGGATGCCTTCCCAGGTCGAGGCGATCTTGATCAGCACGCGGTCGCGGCCGACGCCGGCCTTGTCGTACAGCTCGATCAGGCGATGCGCGCGCTTGAGGATCGCATCCTGGTCGAAGGACAGGCGCGCATCCACTTCGGTGGAGATGCGGCCTGGAACCACGTTGAGAATTTCCTTGCCCACTGCGACGCCGAAACGGTCGCTGGCCAGGCCTACATCGCCCTTGCAGTCGCGAACGCAATCGTTCAGCAGTTCGGCGTAACCGTGAATGGCCGAAGCCTTGAGCAGCAGGGAAGGGTTGGTGGTGGCGTCGACCGGTTTGACTCGGGCGATCGCTTCGAAGTCGCCGGTGTCGGCAACCACGGTGGTGAACTGTTTGAGTTGTTCCAGCTTGGAAGTCATGGGCGTGCTCTATCCTATGGGTCTGAAGACATTACCCGAGCGCTGACGGGCACTCAAGGGTGCATTGGTGGATCGATGGCCCCTGCGGCAACAACCTGAAAACGATTGTTTGAAAGGCGGGGCGCGGTGTCGCTGAATACGATGCCAAAACAGCCCACAGGTTCAAAGCAACCGACCTGTGAACAGGCCGGTTGCTCGAGCTCTACTCAGCGTTCAACACACCTTCCACGGACAACCGCGCCGGTTTTGGCTGGCCGTCAGAGGTGAGAAAGCCGAAGTTCTTCTCGCGATCGTTGCTGCCTGAATCACTGTTCCTCCATTCATAGATAGAGGTCAGGGGAATATTGAAGCGTTTAACGTCGGTAATAAACGCGTTGATCTTGGTCGCTTGCCCCTCAGGACCACCGTTGGAGGCGAGGGCCGAAACCCCCCATTCACTGATGACCCCCGGCAGATTGAAGCTCTGCTGGATGAAGGTCTGCGCGTTGCTGATCTGCGTGGCGGTCATGCCGTAAGGGTGATAGGACACTGCGTTGAGGCATTTGGGGTACTCGCTGACGATACTTTTCAGCGCCACCGTCGAAGCCGAGCTTGCGCTTGGCGGCCGGGCGAAGCCGAAACCGACCCGTGGCGTCGTCTGCGGCTGAGCTTCGAAGGCCTTGCACATGCCAGCCATGAACGGCACGAACGTTGTGTCGAAATTGCGCGTCGGCCAATAGGTTTCCAGGTCCGGCTCGTTCCAGATTTCGATCGCCACCAATTGCGAGCTCCAGGATTTTTCCAGCCCGGTCACAGTGTTGGCGAACTTACCGCCGGCGGCGTTCAGCTCCTCCGGCGAAGTGGCCGGCAGTGCCTTGATCGCGCGCACCGTCAGCAGCACCGGCAGGCCGGCGGAAGCGGCGGCGGCGAAGGCGTCGCTGACCTGTTTCTGATACGTCTTGGCGGTGAGGCTGTCACTCCACACACCGAAGCGCACAAAGCTGAAGCCGGCGGCCTTGATTTGTGCGGCATCGGCGGCGGTGAAGCTCTGGATTTTCACCTGCACGCCGATGGTTTTTGCTGGAAGGTTGGGGAACAGCTCACTGGCGTGAACCTGGCTGGTGGCACCGAGCGCCATCAGGGCGAGGGCGGCGAGTTTATTGCGCTGTGCTGTTTTCATGTCTGCTCTCCTGAAGAGAATGACAACTACGAATATTTATCCCGTTACTCAATTTCCGATAACGGTGATGGCACTAAGTGCGCGAATGTTATTTTTTGTCAGGAAAACAGCAACTGAAAATCACAGTTATTTTTAGTCCGCTAATTGTGGTTGGGGCGGCTTAAAACGCTGTGGTACTTAATGTTCCTGTACTAACAGGGCGAAGCTATTTCTGAGTGCAGGAAAGTCGTGAGGGTTCATTAACTTTCGCCACATGTTGGCTGTTTGATATTACACAGGAAAGCAAGACTTGTTCAAAAAGATCCTCGTTGTCTGCGTGGGCAATATATGCCGAAGTCCGACGGCTGAACTGCTGCTGCGCAACGCGCTGGGCCAGTCCGCCATCACCGTTTCCTCAGCCGGCCTGTCCGCCCGCGTCGGCGAGGGCGTGGAGGCCTCGGCGCGGCAGGTTCTCGAAGAACACGGGCATTGCGCCGAGGCCTTCAAGGCGCGGCAACTGACTTCGGACATCGTCAATGACTCGGACCTGATCCTGGTCATGGAAAAAGCCCACGTCAATCAAGTGCTGAAGATTGCCTCGCACGCCCGAGGCAAAGTGTTTCTGCTCGGTAAATGGCAGAGCGAGCGCGAAATACATGATCCGTATCGTCAAGGCAAAGCCGCGTTTATTCATGCCCACGCATTGATTGAAGATGCTGTTAGTTCATGGGCAAAGCGTCTCGGGCATTGATGAATATTCTTCAGAACAGCAAATGGTAAGAACAGACTTATGCAGTTACCGTCCGTAATCGGCACCCGCGACAATGATCAAGACAGTATTGATCTGCTCGGCATCTTCGGCAGCCTGATCGACCAGAAGTGGCTGATCGGCGCGCTGACGGGCGCCTTCATGGTCACCGGCGTCGCCTATGCGGTTCTGGCAACGCCGGTGTACCTGGCGAACGCGCTGGTGCAGGTCGAACCGAAAAAGAACGACATGCTCGGTTTCTCCGACCTTAACAGCATGCTCGGTGGGCAATCGCCGTCGGTGACCGAAATCGGCATCATCAAATCCCGCGCGGTGATCGGCAAAACCGTTGACGACCTGCGCCTGGATATCGACGTCACGCCCAACACGTTCCCGTTGATCGGCGGCTTTCTTTCGCGGCGTTATCGCGGAGACAGCGAGACCAGCGTCGCGCCGCCGCGTTTCGGTTTGAACAGTTATGCCTGGGGCGGCGAACGTCTGGAATTCAATCGGCTGCAATTGCCGAAAGACCTGCTCGGCAAGAAACTCACCCTGATCGCCGGCGAGCAGCAGCGCTTTGAGCTGTTCGATGAAAACGACAATCTGCTCGCCGAAGGCGTCGTCGGCGAAGCGTTTGCCAATGACGGTGTAGAAGGGCAGATCGCGCACTTGTCGGCCAACCCCGGCACGCGTTTTCAGGTGGTGCGCAATCCACGCATCGTGACCATTCAGGGCTATCAGGATGCGCTGGATATCTCCGAACAGGGCAAGGAGTCGGGGATCATTCGTCTGGCGCTGGCCAGCTCCGACGCGGCCGAGGCGGTGAAGATCCTCAACAAGATCGCCTCGCTCTACGTCGAGCAAAACGTACGGCGCACTTCGGCGGAAGCCGCGCAGAGCCTCGCGTTTCTGCAAAGCCAGTTGCCCCAGGTCAAGCGTGATCTGGCCAAGGCCAGCGACGCCTTGAATGCCTACCAGACCCACGGCAAGACCGTGAACATCTCGCTGGAAACCCAGTCGGTGCTGGGTCAGTCGGTGGCGCTGGAAACGCGCATCTCCGAGCTGAAAATGCAGCAGGCCGAACTTGATCGCAAGTTCACCAAACAGCACCCGGCCTATCGCGCCTTGATGACGCAGATCGGCGAGCTGACCCAGCAGCAGAAATCCCTCGAAGGCAAGGTTCAGGACTTGCCGGCCACCCAGCAGGAACTGCTCAACCTGACCCGCGACGTCGAGGTGGCTTCGCAGATCTACACGCAGTTGCTGAACAAATCCCAAGAGCTCGACATCGTCCGCGCCGGGGCCGTCGGCAACGTGCGCCTGATCGACACTGCCGATGTCGACCTGACCAATCCGATCAAACCGAAGAAACCACTGATCGTGCTGATCGCGACATTGCTTGGCGCGTTTGTCGGCGTGGCGCTGGTGCTGCTGCGCAAATCCCTCAGCCGAGGCCTTGAAGGCCCGGAAGGCATCGAGCAGTTGGGCCTGCCGGTTTACGCGTCGATTCCCTACAGCGCCTTGCAGGAAGAAGAGGACAACAAAAAGGGCCGCGCCCGCGACGGCGTCGACAAGCCTGCGTACCTGCTGGCGCTGCGCAACCCGACCGATCTGTCGATCGAATCGATCCGCAGCCTGCGCACCTGCCTGCACTTTGCCGGGCTCGATTCGACCAACAACCGCATCATGATTTCCGGGCCGAGCCCGCAGGTCGGCAAGACCTTCGTTTCGTCCAACCTTGCGGCGGTCATGGCCCTGAGCGGCCAGCGCGTGGTGCTGATCGATGCCGACATGCGCAAAGGGCACCTGCACAAAACCCTCAACACGCCGATCAGCAACGGTCTGTCCGACCTGCTGGTCAAGCGCTGCACCCTTGAGCAGGCGATCAACAAAGTCGAAGTCGACAACCTGCATTTCATCAGCCGGGGGCAAGTGCCGCCCAATCCTTCCGAGCTGCTGATGCATGCGAACTTCCGTGAGCTGCTGGCGCAACTGAGCGAGCGCTACGACCTGGTGATCATCGACACGCCGCCGCTGTTGGCAGTGACCGATGCCGCCATCGTCGGTCGCGAGGCCGGCATCAGCCTGATCGTCACCCGCTTCGGGGTGAACCCGGCCAAGGAGATTGAACTGACCATTCGCCGCTTCGCCCAGAACGGCATCGAGTTGAAAGGCGCGGTGTTCAACGGCGTCGAGAAGCGTGCGGCCAGCTATTACGGCGGCACTGGCTATTACAACTACGAATACGCGTCCGACAAATCCTGATGGTTGCCGATTGTTCTTTCCTGTTTGAAGTGGGTGAGTTGTGAAAAAAATACTGCACGTGGCAGAGACGATCAAAGGTGGCGTGGCGACGGTGATCCGCACGATCTCGGCATCCCCAGAAGACGACGCAGCGAATTATCAACTGGTCTATCTGGTGCCCGAGGATCAGGCCAAGGAGCTGCACGGCATCGCCCCGCAGCAGGTGCGCACCTTTCCACGTAGTGGCCGCAACGTGCCGTCGCTGCTGCGTTTCGCCTGGCGTCTGAGCCAGGTGCTGCTCAAGGAAAAACCCGACGTGGTGCATTTGCACAGCACCTTTTCCGGGGTGATCGGACGCTGCGTGTGTGTGCTGTTGCGGCCCTGGCGCAAGCCGAAAATCGTCTACTGCCCGCATGCGTTTTCGTTCCTGATGGAAAGCTCGCCGACCAAGCAGAAGGTCTACGCGTGGATCGAGCGGGTGCTGCAGAAAGTCACCGACGTGATCATCTGCGTCAGCCAGTACGAGCTGGATAAAGCCGCGCGTTTCGGTATCGAGCGCAAGCGCATGAAGCTGATCTACAACGGCATTCATCACAAGGATGACGCGCCGAAAACCGCTGGCGCCGAGCCGATTCATCTGCTGTTCGTCGGGCGCCTGGATTACCAGAAAGGCTTCGACGTGCTGCTCAAGGCCTACGCCAAGGTCAATCGCAACGACCTCAAACTGACGGTGGTTGGCAGTGCGGTCAACGAGGACTCGGTCGAGTGCCCACCGATGGATTCGGTCGAGTACCTGCCCTGGGTGACGCCGAGTGAAGTGCAGGCGCTGTATCAGAAAGCCGATGCGCTGATCGTGCCGAGTCGCTGGGAAGGCTTTGCCATGGTGCCGCTGGAAGGCATGGCCATGGGGTTGCCGGTGATTGCCAGCAACTGCACTTCGCTGCCGGAACTGGTCACCAATGAAGTGTCCGGCTACGTCTTCCCCTCCGGCGATCACCAGGCGCTGGCCGACGTTTTGACGATCATCCAGAAGCCGCGCCTGCTCGACCTCGGCAATGAAGGCCGGAGCATTGTCCGCGAACGTTTCAGCGCCGCGTTGATGATCCGCCAGACCTACGACCTGTATCACGCTCCCACTTATTAAGTAGAACTCAAGCTTATGAACGTAACGATTTTGCATGGCTACAGTGCGTCCAACTCCGGTGACGGTCTGCTCGTCGATCTGGCCATTGCTCTGGTGCAGCGTAACTTCGGTGACGACACCGCGATCAGTGTCGTGGCGTCCGACCCTGAGTCGTTCAACTATCTGCCGCACCCGCGTTTCGACGCGCCGGTAATGGCGGCCAAGGGTCTGGGGCGGGTCAAGCAAGCGGTGTTTCTCAATCAGTCCTATGCCGGGCTCGCTGATCTGCTGAAGAAGACCGATCTGATCGTCGGTGTCGGCGGCGGCTACATGCGTTCGAAAAGCGCCTTCGAGCACATCAAGCTGAAGCTCGGCCATGCCAAGCAACTGGAAACCGCGATCCTCAGCAAGGTGCCTTCGGTGTACCTGCCGCAGAGCATCGGCCCATTTCATGGCGAGAGCAGCAAGATTGTCGAGCACTACGCCAGCGCCGATGCGGTGTTCGTGCGTGACAACCGTTCCTCGGCGATTTTTGATGCTTGCGAAAACGTCTACCGCGCGCCGGATCTGGCGGTGCAGTCGCTGGCGAGCAAGATTCTTCAGCAACCGAAATTCACCCGCTGCGCCGCGTCGCCGGCGACCGTCTGCGTGGTGCTGCGCAAGCCACCGGAGTGGAGCAAAGAGAAGAAGGTCGCTTACGTGGCCAATCTGAAACTGCTGCTGCAGCGTCTGAAGAACAAAAGCAAAGTGGTCTGCGCGGTACAGAGCGCGGTGCGTGGCAACGATGACGGCGCGTTCTACCGCGAGCTGGGCATAAACGAAGACCTGCTGTCGCTGAAGGCAACCATCGCCAAATACCAACCCGATCTGGTGATCTCGGTGCGTCTGCACGGCGCCATCGAATCGCTGCTCTCCGGCGTGCCGGCGTATCACATCAGCTACGAGCGCAAAGGCTTTGGCGCCTACCAGGACATGGGCGTCGAGGACTGGGTGATCAATGGCGGCGACATCGACGTCGACACCATCATCAACACCGTTTACGCGCCCAATGCCTTGGCGGATTTCGGCAAGCGCCTGACTGACACCTGCCGCGAAATCGAAGCGAAAACCGTGGCCATGGACGAAATCATCAAGGGTGTCGTTCGATGATATTTCGGCTGTTGCTTCGCGGCGGAGCCTTGGGCGCGAAGTTCTTGCTGGTGTTGGCCATCACCCATTACCTCGGTTACGAGGCGCTGGGTTTTTACGGTGTGGTGGTCGCGGCTTCGCTGATCGCTTCGAAGTTCTACAGCGTCGGCTTCAGTTCCGAGATCAACCGTTTGATCAGCGTCGGCGGCAGCTCGCGGCGGGTGGTCGACAAGGTTCTGCTGCTGTATCTGGCGGTGGGGCTGTTGTTGTCGGTACTGACGGTGCTGGTCTATTCGCTGTTCCAGTCGGTGGAAGCGACCGCCACGCTGATCCTGTGCGTGACCCTGGTGCTGCTCACCGAGCACCTGTCGTTCGAAATCAATTCCTTCGTGTTTTCTGCGCAGAAAGCCACCGCCGGCGCCTTGCTGTTCTTCATCAAGACCGGCCTGTGGGCGGTATTGGCGGTGGGCGGCATGGTGCTCGGCTGGGTCGCGGGCATCGCCAGTGTGTTGTGGCTGTGGGTCGCCGCCAACGTGATGGTAATCATCGCCGGTTATTTGATCGTGGTGAACGTGCACAAGGGCCGCGAAGCCGCGTCGCTGGACACCGCGACGGTGTGGAAGGCCGGGTTGCCGTTCTATCTTGGGACCGGTCTGATCGCCCTGAGTCAGTACGCCGAGCGCTTTCTGATCATCGACCTGGAGCCCTACGCCAGCCTCGGTAAATATGTGTACGCGTGGTCGGCGGCCAACACTTTGCAGGCGTTGTCGTATGCGGTGGTGGCGGTGGTCGGCATTCCGGTGCTGGCCAAGCGTTTCCAGGCCGATCAGCAGGCATTCACGGTCAAGCAACTGTTCGTCAACAAATGGGTGATGCGCTCGCTAGCGGTCTCCGCCGTTGTGGCCGTGGCGATCTATGTGTTTTTCAATGTGCTGCTCGATTACGTCGCCGCCAGCGTGCCGCGTCCCGATAACGCGCTACTCGCGGTGCTGATCTTTTCCTTCGCTTTGCGGGCGATTGGCGACATCGTCTGGGGCGGTTTGATTGCTTCGAAAAACAGCCGGGTGTCGCTGGCCAGCGCGGCGATCTGTCTGCTGATTTCGGTGCCGGTCAGCTATGTGCTGATCAAGCATTACTCGATCTACGGCGCGGCGTGGGGCAATGTTTTCGCCATCGTCGTGCAACTTGGTGTGATTGCAGTGTTGACCCGTGTCACCGGAGCGAAAAAGGCTGCGCTGTCATGGGCTTGAAGCTGCCGCGCATCGAGTTTCGTGGGCGCACATTCGATTCGTCGATTTCCTTCCTGATTCTGTTCACCGGACTATTTCTGTCGGTGGCGATGCCGTTGCTGGTGCCACGCGATCCGGGGCCGGACGCGATGACGTTGTGGTCGTCATATGCGCGTGCCGACAACTGCAATTTCTGGAATCCGTTCTCACCGGATCGCTCGTCCTACGAGTGTTCGGCGTTCCTGCTGCGGCCTACCGGGATCAACCTGACCAATGCCTGGGCCTACGGCATGTTCTGCAATTTCTTCCTCACCGCAATTCCGGTAGTGGTGTTCCGGCGCATGCCGTTGACCATCTTCGGCACCCTGTGCCTGTGGGGCATCGTGCGCTCGTTTTTCCTCGAGAACCTGACCAAGGAAATCATCGTGTCGGTAGCGGTGTTGAGCATTCTGCTCAGCGCATTGACGCGCAAATATCGCGGCGGTTTTTTTCTCTCGGCGGTGATTTACGGTGTGCTGATCCGGCCGTACTGGATTCTGTTTTCGCTGTCGTGGGTCGGCGTCTGCGTGATGAAAAAGTACGTCTCGCGCTTCACCTTCTTTCTGATGCTGTTCCTGTTTTATCTGGCGGTGGCCATGGCCATTCAGCTGGCGCTGGGCTTTCCGGTGTCATCGATCCGGGCGAGCAACAACGAGCTGCGCACGGCGGGCGAGGAGGGCTCTAAGTCGCTCATCGTGTCGTGGCTCAGCGGCAGTGACTTCGTCTCCCAGGCACTGGACTCGATGATCATTTTCTTCCGCCTGTCGTTTCCGGTTGAGCTGATTCTGCTGTCCGGGCCGGGGCAGGTGATCTTCGTTGCGCTGATGATCATGACCGCGCTGCTGCTGTTCAAGGTCATCACTTCGACCGACTACAAGGGCGCGCCGATCCAGACCAAACCCAAGGAACTGATCGCGATTCCGCTGGCGTTTCTGTTGGTGCAAGGCTTGTTCGAGCCGGACTTCGGCTCCTTTGCCCGCCACTTCTCCATGGTCGTGCCGGTGTTGTTCGTTGGCCTGGGCTTGATGCTGCGCGCGAACAAACCGGTGCAGGTCGAATCAAGAATTCTCACTTAAGGCAGGTGCTCTATGTCGAGCAAGAAAAAATCCCTGGAGATCGAAACCCTGCGCGGCCTGGCGTGCCTGCTGCTGGTGCTCTATCACGTCATCGGCCCGCTGGGCGGTGGCTTGAAGATCGACATCGGCTCGCCGTTCCGGGTCATCGCCGACTCGATGGTGTATGTGCGCATGCCGCTGTTCACCTTTATCTCCGGCTACATCTATTCGATCTACAAGATTCGCGGCAATGACTTTTCCGCCTTCTTCGCTGGCAAAGTGCGGCGGCTGATCGTGCCGCTGTTCTGCGTCGGCGTGCCGTTCTCGGTGCTGCAAGCGGTGGGTCCGGGGGTGAACAAGGACGTCGGCGTGATCGACGCGTTGTTGTCGTTCTGGGTACCGATCAACCACTTCTGGTTCCTGCAGGCGGTGTTCAGCATTTTCATCTTCGTCGGCCTGCTGGAGTGGCGCGGCCTGCTGCGTTCGGCGACGCGGCTGTATGGCTTGTTTGCGTTTGCGGCGGTGTTGTTCCTGCTGCCGCCGTTGCCGCTGGATGCGTTCGGTATCAACGGTGCGATTTACCTGCTGCCGTTTTTTGTTGCGGGGATGATCGGTCAGGAAAATGTCGATGTTTTGAAACAGCGTTTCAAAGTGATCGGGCCGCTGTTGTTTGTGCTGATCTCGCTGACGTTGCTGTACGTCGCGGCGATTGATCGAGAGCTGATTGTCGATCGCCGCAGCCTGATCGGTTTGACGGTGGGTTGCGTGTCTTGCATTGCGTTGCTGTCGAGTGACATGCGTTCGAAAGCGCTGACCTGGCTCGGTGGATATTCCTATGCGATTTTCCTTTTTCATGTTTTGTTCGCGGCGACCTCGCGGTTTGTTCTCGGGCGCCTCGGCGTGAAGGATGAGAGCTTGCTGGTGCTCGGTGGTCTGAGTTGTGGATTGCTCGGGCCGGTGCTGTTGGCGATGGTGTTCAGTCGGTTCAATTTCACTTCGGTGTTGTTCCTTGGCGAGCGTGCGGCGAAGAGGAAAGCACCGGTGATTGTCGCTCCGGTGGTGCAGACGCAGAACAGCTGAAAGCTTCGCGAGCAGGCTCGCTCCCACAGAGGTTGTGTGAATTGCGTCTTTTGTGGGAGCGAGCCTGCTTGCGAAGGGGCCATCCCGGACAAAGGAAATATTCAATGATGCCAGTAGACGCCCCTCAACCAGTCGCCACCTCGGCCATCACGGTAGACGATGCCCGCCAGCGCTTTGCGCAGTGGCGCGACGGCAAGACCGGCAAGGTGCTGGCGGTTTCGGTGATCGGCGACAGCTACACCGCCGGGCAGGATTTCTACCTGAACAAACTGGTGCAGCGAGTGGCCGCCGAGGTGGGTTTTGCCGGCCCCGGTTACGTCGGTTTCAACCACGGCGCGGCGCTGGGCGGCACGCATTTCAAATACACCCGCAGCAGCGACAAATACTTCGGCGGCGGCTGGAAGGTTTCCGACCTGGGCCAGGCCAGCCCGGACAGTCGCACGATCAGCGGCAAGCCGGGTGCCTGGGTGCAAGTCGATGCCAGCCCTTCGCCGCGCATCGATACCACGGTCACTCAGGCGAAACTGTTGTATCTGGCCAATGGCGAATCCGACGAGCTGCGCTATCGCTGGTCGCCCGCGCAAGCCTGGCAACCGTTGAAACTCGCAGGCTCAGGCGTTCAGGAAGTCGCGCTAGCGGGCGTTCCATCAGCCGCAGACTGGTCATTCAGACTGGAAGTGGTGAAGGGCGCGCCGACGCTGTTCGGCCTGTGGCTGGGTAACCATCAGCAGGGCGTGCGGGTGTCGAAACTGGCGGCTTCTGGCGCGGCATCGGCGGATTTCTATCACGCCGATCCACAGTGGCAGGCGCAGTGGAAAGCGGTGGTGTCGAAGATCCCGGCCGACGTGTACCTGATCATGCTCGGCGGCAACGATCAGGGCTTCGGCGTCAAACCTGCGCAGTACCTGCAAAACGTTCAGGGCCTGGTGAGCATGCTCCGCGAGATTCAGCCGGCGGCGAGCATCAACCTGATCATGCGTCAGGACACTACGCGCTCCAGCGCTTACCCGATGTCGGCCTATGCGCAGGTGCTCGAGCCGTGGGCGCGTGAGCAGCAGCTCGGTTTTGCCAACCTGGAATGCGCATTCGGCCCCGACGTCAAACGCTACGCCAGCGCGATGATCGGCCCGGACAAGATTCATCCGTTGCCGGCCACGGGCGGGAAGGTGATTGCCGATTATTTTTATGGCTGGATAACTGGTACGAGTACCGGTTGCGACGACTCGCCACCATGATCGTTCCCACGCGGAGCGTGGGAATGCCGCCCGGGACGCTCCGCGTCCCTCCGCAGCGTGACGCAGAGCGTCACCGGATGCATTCCCACGCGGAGCGTGGGAACGATCAATGCTGACTGTGCCGCCGCTTTCGCGAGCAGGCTCGCTCCCACAATGGATCGGCGTGAAGCCCGGGTGATCAGGCGTCGTGCTTGAAGGCGTCGATGAGCCCCAGCAGTTCGTCAAGCTTGCGCGGCATCAACCGCGCATCACAACGGGTTTCCACGTTGATGATGATCGCCGGGTCGTTGCAGCAGATGCGCACGCGAAAGCGCCAGTCGCTGAGAATCACTTTCAGGCCGTCGCCGTCATCCATTTCCAGCGCCTGTTCGCCATATAGCGCCTTGAGATGCGCGAGCAGCGGATAGGGATCGCGCAGCGGCCGGCGAATATCGCCGGACGCAGGAAACACACCGATCCGCTCCACCAGCAGAATCGTGCCCAGCCAGGTTTCGTTGGCGCTGGGCAGCGGTTGATGGCGCGACAACCAGCTCATCACCCCGAGGTTGCCCACCTCACGTTCAATCTCTGTCGAATGTTGTGCAATGTTCATGGTTGCCTGCCTGTGGGGAGAGAAAAGCCGTCTCAGCGGCCTTTGAGGTACACGTTGTCGTAGCAGAAATTGGTCGCCTGCAAGTAACCCTCGGCATCGCCGCAATCGAAGCGCAGGCCTTTGAATTTGTAGGCCAGCACGCAGCCGTTCTGCGCCTGTTTCATCAGTGCGTCGGTGATCTGGATTTCGCCGCCCTTGCCCGGTTCAGTGTCGGCAATCAGGTCGAAGATGTCCGGGGTGAGGATGTAGCGCCCGATGATCGCCAGGTTCGACGGCGCGTCCTGCGGCGCCGGTTTTTCCACCATGTTGTTGACCCGGTAGATGCCCTCGGAAATCAGCTCACCGGCAATCACGCCGTACTTGTGAGTCTGGTCGGCGGGGACTTCCTGGATGGCGACGATCGAGCAGCGGAATTTCCTGTACAGCTGGATCATCTGCGACAGCACGCCGTCGCCTTCGAGGTTCAGGCACAGGTCGTCAGCCAGCACCACGGCAAACGGCTCGTCGCCAATCAATGGGCGGCCGCTGAGGATCGCATGCCCAAGGCCTTTCATTTCCACCTGACGGGTGTAGGAGAAGGTGCAGGTGTCGATCAGCTCGCGGGTGCCGGCGAGGAATTTCTCTTTCTCGGTGCCACGGATCTGGTGCTCGAGTTCGTAGCTGATGTCGAAGTGGTCTTCCAGCGCGCGCTTGCCCCGGCCGGTGACGATGGCCATGTGTTGCAGGCCAGCGTCCCGTGCTTCTTCAACGGCGTATTCGATCAACGGCTTGTTGACGATCGGCAGCATCTCTTTCGGCATGGCTTTGGTCGCCGGCAAGAAACGCGTGCCGTAGCCGGCAGCGGGGAACAAACATTTACGAATCATAAAAGTATCCTGGACAGTCATGGAACACAGGCGACGGTTGCGCACCAGAAAGTGGCGGCAAGTTTCAATGATTATTGAAGGCTTACTTTAATACCCGAGTCAGGTTGTTGCTGGCAATTAGTTGCGCTGTTAAAAAGCGCTAATGTTATGAGATGTCGACTACTTGGTTATAAGTTATTTTTAGTCGGTATCCGTCGATAGTGATAAGTATCCAGGGAGTGCTAATAAGTACCCGTCAAACAGTTTGACCGGCAAAAATAATTATTGCCAGTGGTTGAACTAAATTTGTTTGAGGTTGTTGTCGCCCTGTTTGTGTGAATTGCTCCGCATATCCACCAGGCATGGCTTGACACGCTACCGGGTATTTATTCAATGACGGACCGCGCTATGAAGATTCTGGTAACGGGTGGTGCCGGCTATATCGGCTCGCATACCACACTTGCATTGCTTGAAGCAGGTTATGAAGTTGTCGTTCTGGATAATCTTTGTAACAGCAGCGATGCAGCACTCCACGCCGTTGAGGCCATTTGCGGCAAAAGTGCATGGATGATTCGCGGCGATGTCTGCGATCGGCCGCTGCTCGACCGGATTTTCCGCGAGCATCAGATCGACGCCGTGCTGCATTTCGCCGGGCTGAAAGCCGTGGGCGAGAGTGTGCGCAAGCCGCTCGAATACTACGAAACCAACGTCGGCGGCAGCATCACCCTGTGCCAGGCGATGGCGGCGGCGGGGGTGTTCCGGCTGGTGTTCAGTTCCTCGGCAACGGTGTACGGCGAGCCCGAAGAGATGCCGATTCGCGAGGATTTTCCGACGGGCAATCCGACCAATCCCTACGGCCAATCCAAGCTGATCGTCGAGAACGTGCTGCGCGACCTGAGCCTCGCCGAGCCGCGCTGGAGTATCGCGCTGCTGCGCTATTTCAATCCGATCGGCGCTCACGCCAGCGGGCACATGGGCGAAGACCCCAACGGCATCCCGAACAATCTGGTGCCGTATATCAGCCAGGTTGCGGTCGGCAGCCTGCGCGAGCTGTCGATCTTCGGTAACGATTACCCGACCGCCGATGGCACCGGCGTGCGCGATTACATTCATGTCGTCGATCTGGCGGATGGGCATTTGAAAGCGTTGCAGTCGATCAGCGAGCGCACCGGCATTCACACCTGGAACCTCGGCACCGGCGACGGCTACAGCGTGCTGCAGGTGCTACATGCCTTCGAACAGGCCTGCGGGCGGCCGGTGCCGTACCGGATGATGCCGCGCCGCGCCGGTGATATCGCTGAGAGTTTTGCCGATGCTTCGAAAGCGGCGAAAGAACTCGGCTGGAAAGCCACGCGCAACTTGCAGGACATGGTTGCCGACACTTGGCGCTGGCAGTCGAATCATCCCAATGGTTATTCAGGGTGATGGCCATTTAGTCCGATGTTAGTTTCAGTCAGGTTGTTAGATAACGTCGGGAAATTACACTGGCAATGCCTTTTGCAAGTCCGTAGATATAAACCTGCCGTTCGACTTTAGCAGTTGCACAGGACTGTGAAAGAACAACGGATCTTGTTCGCGCTCTTTGCGGACTTGAAAGCTACCAGCTCTGACACAGATCTGTTTTTTAACAGTTCGAATGTTAGAAAGGAGTTGTTATGAAAAAAGTGATGGCAGTTGCCCTGTTGACGATGTTGAGCAACTGGGCTGCCGCCGCTGAAGCACCGTTGACAGCGGTAACCAATGTAGGTGGCAGTGTGGCGGCTTCGCAAGCGCCCGCGGCCAGTACTGCAATGGTTGCCAGTGCTGTAGCGGCGTCCAACAGCGGTGGCAGTGCCAACGGCGGTACCACCGGTACGACGGGTACCACCGGTACAACCGGCACGCATAACTAACAGGAACATTTGTTAGTGCAGTACAGAGTCGCCCGACGCAAGTCGGGTGACTTTGTTTTTTGGATTCGCCCTTGAATAGCGTAGTGCCATTATGACTCGTAGTGTTTATCTTTTAATGTTGGCAAGTCTCGCTTTGCAAGGTTGCATGTTTTCCCCCGGCCAGTACCTGAGCACCAGCGATATCACCCGCCAGGGTGCCAGCGAAAGCAGTCGGGTCGAGCTGATCCCGATCACCCCGAAGCTGATCGCCATGAACCGCGCCACGCAAAAGCGTGAGTCACTGCCGGCGGAGCTGCTGGTGACGCCGGCGGAATATCGCATCGGCAACAACGACGTCCTGTACATCACCGTCTGGGATCACCCGGAGCTCACCGCCCCCTCCGGCGCGCAACAACAGATCGATGCCAACGGCCGACTGGTGCGCTCCGATGGCACGCTGTATTACCCGTTCATCAAGGAAGTCCAGGCCGCCGGCCGGACCATCCAGCAACTGCGCGCGGACATCGAACAACGCCTGTCGGCATTCATCGCCGAGCCGCAGGTCGACGTCGCGGTGTTGCGCTTCGCCAGTCAGAAAGTCGTGGTCACCGGCGCCGTGACGAAGGCCGGCCCGCAAGCGATTTCGACCAATCCGCTGAGTGTGGTCGAAGCCCTCGGTTCCGCTGGCATCGACACCAATAACGCCGACTTGTCGGGCCTGCTGCTGACGCGCAACGGGCGGGTCTATCCACTCAATCTCGACACGCTCAATCAGCAGGATTCCGAACTGCAGAACGTCTACCTCAAGGGCGGCGATCAGCTGTATCTGCCATACAACGACAACAAGCGCATCTACGTCATGGGCGAAGTCAACCAGCCACGCGCGCTGAGCTTCAAGACCGCGACCATGAATCTTTCCGACGTGCTCGGTTCGGTCGGTGGCCTGAGTCAGACCAGTTCCAATGGCAACGCGGTGTACGTGATTCGCGGCGTGGAAAATCTCGACGTTGAGCCGGCGAAGATCTATCAGCTCGAAGCCGAATCACCGACCGCCATGGCACTGGCTTCGCACTTCCAGGTGCGGCCGCAGGATGTCGTCTATGTCGGCCCGGCCAACGTCACTCGCTGGAACCGTTTCATCAGCCAGTTGGTGCCGTCGGCGTCGATTGTCGGCACCGGGGCTTCGGCAGCGAAGAACTGGAGCGAATACAGCAACAACAGCAAATAAGGCCGCCCGACTGTGAACCTATTGAAAGTGGGCGTCTGCCTGATGGCGGCCTCGTTGCTGTGCGGCTGCAATCCTCTGATGAGCGCGTCGCTGAACAACCTCAAGGCCGCCGTCGTCGGCCCCGACGAGGTTGATGTGACAGCGGCTGAGGTCGCCGGGGTCAACTACCCGCAACTGAAACTGACCACGCCATCCGGCTCAGGCGTGCTGGCGCTGGTGCGCGAGCGTGAAGACCTGCAATTCTGGGTCGCCTCCGGCAAGCAGGTTTTGCTGCTGCGCGATGGCCTCGCCGTGCGCAGCATCGGCCTCGGTCTGCAAGGTGATCTGGATGGCACACGGCTGGCCGATGATTCGCCGTTCAAACACGGTCTGCATCACGTCGCCGATGGTTTCACCACACGGCGCTGGATCGATCTGTACAAGGGCCAGGAAGTCGGCGTGATCGTCAACAGCCGCTTTTCCCGCCGTTCCACCGAGACCCTGGAGATTCTCGACAAGGCTTACTCGGTGCTGCGCGTCGATGAACAGATTGACGCGCCAGCCATCGGCCTCAGCGCGACCAACCGTTACTGGGTCGACCCGCGCGACGGTTTCATTCTGCAGAGCGAGCAACAGCTGACCTCGCAATTGCGCGTCAAGCTGGTTCAGCTGACTCCTGACCGCAGGCATCTGCCGTGAAGCGCTTAAGCATTTTGGCTGCGGGTCTTTTGCTGATCGCTGGGGCGAGTCAGGCCGCCGTCATCGTGTCCGGCGACGTCGCCAATCCCGGGCCGATTGCATTGCCGCCGGGTGGACGCCTGTTCGATGTGATCAGCGAAGCCGTGCCCAATGCCGAAGGCTATTGGCTGGCGGGCGGCTTGTTGCGCCAGTCGCTGGTCGAGGAACAGACACGGCTCAAGGTCGGCGTGTTGTTCGATCTCGAGGTGCTGCAACGCATGGCGACGCTGTTTGATCGGCCAAGCCGCGCGGCATTGGCACAGCGCATTGCTGAAGAAATCCGACAAATGCCAGTGACCGGACGGCAGATCGCTGACCTCGATCCGGTGGCGGTGGAAGTCGGCTTCGCGCGCAACATTCGCTTGGATGACGGCGATCGGCTGATCTATCCGAAACGGGTTGATGAAGTGCAGGTGCTGGGCGCGGTCACCGAGCCATGTCACTTGCCGTACCAGCCATTGCAGGAGGCCCGCGAATATCTCGAAGGCTGCTCGATTCTCGACGATGCCGAGGCCGATTACCTGTGGCTGATCCAGCCCAACGGCGTGTCGCGGCGCGTCGGCATCGCGCACTGGAATCGCGAGTCCGGGCAGTTTCCGGTGGCCGGCAGCAGGATTCTGGTACCGATAAAAAATGATGATCTTGATCCGCCTCTTCCTGAATTGAATCAGCAGTTGGCCGAATTCATTGCCACGCAGCTGGCCGAGGTGGTTCGTTGAAGTTACGTTTTGCAGCTGTGTTGTTATTGCCCTGCGGTCTGGCCCACGCCGAGCCGCGCATCACCCAGAATGACTTCGGTGGCACCGGTCTGTTGCAGACGCCAACGGCGCGCATGGCCCCGGCCGGCGAGCTGAGCGTCAACGCCAACCGCACCGACCCGTACAGCCGCTACAGCGTGTCGTTGCAACCGCTGGACTGGCTCGAAGGTTCGTTTCGCTACACCGCGATCACCAACCGGCCCTACGGCTCGGAGGCCCTCAGCGGCAGTCAAAGCTACAAGGACAAGGCGGTCGACGCCAAAGTGCGCCTGTGGCAGGAAAGCCACTGGGCGCCGGAAGTGGCGCTGGGCTTTCGAGATATCGGTGGTACCGGTTTGTTCTCCAGCGAATTCTTCGTCGCCAACAAGCGCTTCGACAATTTCGATTTCAGCGCCGGCATCGCCTGGGGCTACATCGGTAATCGCGGCGACTTCGACAACCCGCTGGGCTACGTCAGCAATCGCTTCGATACGCGACCGGCGCTGGAAGGCACCGGCGACGTCAACTCCGGCTCGTACTTTCGTGGCAAGCCTTCTCTGTTCGGTGGCGTGAGCTACCAGACGCCGTGGGATCGGCTGAGCCTGAAGCTGGAATTCGAAGGCAACGACTACAAGAACGAGCCGAAGGACAACGAGATCAAACAGGACTCGCCGATCAACCTTGGCGCGGTGTTCAAGGTGACCGATTCGATCGATCTGAGCGCTGCCTGGGAACGGGGCAATACGGCGATGTTCGGCGTGACCTTTCACACCAATTTCGTCAGCCGCAAAGCGCCGGCCAAGACTTACGATCCGACTCCCGAACCGCTGCCGGCGAAGGCGCCGACGACCTCGATGGAACAGGTCAACTGGGCCGATGTGTCGCGGCGTTTGCAGCAGAACGCCGGGTACAAGGTCGAGCGCATCAGTCAGCGCGATTCCGAACTGATCGTCTACGGCGAGCAGCAGCGGTATTTCCATTCGTCCAAAGCCGTTGGCCGCGCGAGCCGGATTCTCGACAACAGCGTCAACGACGACATCGACTGGTTTACCGTGGTCAACAAGCGCTACGACCTGCCGCTGGAAGAAACCAGCCTGCCGCGCCAGACCTTCCGCGAAGTGATCAACAACGAGGAGCCCTTGGAGGCGCTGCACCGCACCACCGAAGTCAACCCGGCGATGCCGCACAACGAAAAAACCCTCTACACCGAAGCGCCGCAGCATTTCAGCTATGGCGTGGGTCTGGGCTTCAAGCAGAACGTCGGCGGCCCGGATGGTTTGCTCTATCAATTCAGTGCCGATGCGGACGCGGAATATCGCTTCAACCGCAACACCTGGTGGAGCGGTTTGCTCAGCGCCAACCTGGTTAACAACTTCGACAAATTCGTCTACGACGCACCGAGCGGTTTGCCCCGCGTGCGCACGGATTTGCGCCAGTACCTGACCACGTCAAACACGACCATGCCGTTGTTTCAGCTCAGCCATGCCGAGCAGTTGGACAAGGATCTCTACGGCATGGTGTACGGCGGCTATCTGGAGTCGATGTTTGCCGGCGTCGGCGCGGAAGTGTTGTTCCGCCCGACCGGCGAGCGCTGGTCGCTGGGCGCGGATCTGAACTGGGTGCGCCAGCGTGATTTCGATCAGGGCTTTGCCTTGCGCGATTACTCGGTAGTGACCGGGCATATCACCGGCTATACCGACCTGCCGTTCGACACGCTGGCGGCGGTCAGTGTCGGTCGCTATCTGGCCGGCGATTGGGGCACGACCGTGGACATCTCGCGTGAGTTCTTCAATGGTGTGCGGGTCGGTGCCTGGGCAACCATCACCACGGCCAGCAGCGCCGAATATGGCGAAGGTAGTTTCGACAAGGGCCTGTACCTGTCGATCCCGTTCGACGAAATGATGAGCATGTCGACCATGCGCCGCGCCAACCTGGTCTGGGCGCCACTGACCCGAGATGGCGGCGCCAGACTGAGCCGCAGCTATCAACTGCACTCGATGACGGATAGCCGGGAAGGGGACATGTTCTATCGCAACTTCGAGAAGATTACCGAGTAAGCGCTGGTCTGTGGGAGCGAGCCTGCTCGCGAATGGTCCGGCACATCCAATATCTCCAGTGCCTGACACACCGCTTTCGCGAGCAGGCTCGCTCCCACAGTTGATCGGCGTCACGCCACACATCCAGGTCATCACCCGAATCCCTGTGGGAGCGAGCCTGCTCGCGATAGCTTCGTGTCAGCCGACATCGTCATTGACTGACCCACCGCCATCGCGAGCAGGCTCACTCCTACAAGGTTTGTGCCGGTAGTCGATACTGGTTACCAAAATCCCGCCCACAAAAAAGGGGACTTTCGTCCCCTTGTGATCTGCAGCGCTGAGCCTCAGTAAATATCCTTCGACAACAACGTAAACGGCGTCTTCACGAGGATCTTCAGATCCAGCCACAACGACCAGCTGTTGATGTACTGCAGGTCGATCTCGACACGCTTTTGCATCTTGTCGATGGTGTCGGTCTCACCCCGGCAGCCGCTGATCTGTGCCAGGCCAGTGATGCCCGGTTTGATTCGGTGACGCGCCATGTAAGCGAGGATCTTGCCCGAGTAGTAATTGTTGTGCGCCACCGCATGCGGCCGTGGCCCCACCAGCGCCATGTGCCCCTGCAACACGTTGAACAACTGCGGCAACTCATCCAGCGAAGTACGGCGGATAAAACGGCCTACTGCGGTGATGCGCGAGTCATTACGGCTGGCCTGTTTCACTTCACGGTCATCGTGGACACGCATCGAGCGGAATTTCCAGACCTTGATCACCTTGCCGTTCCAGCCATGGCGGTCCTGCTTGAAAAACACCGGGCCGGGCGAGTTGATTTTCACCGCCAGAGCGATGATCAACAGCAGCGGACTGAGCGCGATGATCGCCAGGAATGCCACGGTTTTCTCCACCAGACTCTTGCTCAGGGCAGCGGTCGGGCGGCTGGTCAGCGGGCTTTCGTTCAGGTAAATCGCCGGCAGGCCGTCCACGACTTTCACCGAGTGGTTGAGCAGGGTCAGGCTGTTCAAGTCCGGCACCCACACCACATCGACGTTGGCCCCGAGCAAATCGACATACATCGCTTCGATCTTCGCGGCTTCGCACAGGGGCAGGGTGATGTACAAACGACGGATGTCGTGGGCTTCGATCAGCTCAAGCAACTCGTCCTGAGCACCAACGACACGCGGTGCATCGGAGCCGAGAGCGGGCTTGTCTCCGTTGCTGACCAGCCCGATCAGCGGCAGGTTTTCCAGTTGGCTGAGTTTCTTCGCCAGGCCCAGCGCCAGTTCGCCAGTGCCGACAATCAGCGTCCGGTGTTCGCTTTTACGCGAACGCTGGTAGAACTTGGAAAATGCATGCAGCGGCGCGTAGAGAAACGCCTGACCGAGGAAGCCGTACACCGCCCAGCTCAGAATCACCTGACGGGAAAACAGCTCATCGGCCTGGCAGACAAAGGCGATGCACGCCAGCGCGGCCATGGTTATCGACCAACCCATGAACAGGCGGCCGAGGCCGGTCAGGTAGTTGTCGCGTTTGCGGTAAACACCCGTGAATGTGTAAGCGGGCACCGAGGCCAGGACGGCGAGGGTGGCGCACATTCGGTAGTAGAACGCGACGGTGCCTGTGTGCTGTTCAGCGAGGATGAACAGCAGCGTCACAACGAAAGCCTGTGCCAGCGCCCATTGGCCCCAAAAGGTCAGTCCCTTGAGGCCCGTGCTTCGATTAATACTGAGAGAAAGATCCATACGATATCCCCAAAAGACGTCCATTCAGGTTTCAACAGTTGAAAGCCGAGTTGTTATGCAGACTTATTGTTTTTGTTTTAGCGAGTGTCTTGAGGTAACAACATCGAGAGCCGAACTGTCGTCAGCCAATAGACTAAGTTATTGCCGGGAATGGTGTCTGACGAGTTCTAACAAGATGGCACAGTGCCAACTTTTTAATAATTAAATAGATGGCTGTTAGAAAAGGTCGTAGAGCGGGGGGTGAAAAGGCGAGGGGGTATTTGTTACTGTTGCAGGGTGGAGGCAGGGAAGCTTTTATTGAATCAGGGAGGGAAAACCAGACAGAGTGCTCTTCTTGTTGTTGTAGTCGCACTTTATATCTGTTTGTCTCGGTTTTAGTGGCGCCGGTGATTACGCTACGACTTCCTGGATCAGGCAATATCCGCGATTTCTTACGGCACGGAACAATCGCTCGCCATTACTCGCACTTTTGAACTTGTCCTGCAACCGGCTCAGGCACATTTCCAGGCCACGGTATTGTTCCGGTTCCCGGCCAATACTGATGATCAGGTCATCACGACTGACCACACGCTCTTCATGGCTCAGCATTTTCCTGATCAGAGCGGTTTCCAGGCCAGTCAGGCTGATCGCAACATTGTCCTTGAGCAACACGCCTTGTTCATCGTCAAGATGCCAGGTGTCGCTGCAAGGCTCAGTGCTCTCGCTGACATTGGAGATATGAGCGCGTTCTGCACTGCGGGTCGGGAAGCTTTGAAACGGATTGTCTGTTTGCGCGGCTCGCCATTCATTTTCAAGAGTGGCCAGTATGCGTTGAGTATCATGTTCGATACTGCGCGCAACATTCTTTCGGCTGAGGCTTGGGTAACTGAACTCCATGACCATCGGGGCGGAAGAGGGCGAAGCAACACCTTCAACAAACATTTGTGCCTGCGACGTGCCAAACGAATTGAAACGCTCACTGGACAAGATGCTTTCCAGTTCACGTTGCGACGTTGTGCTGTGCGTCACAACAACAAAATATTTTCTGGGGAGGGTTGTACTCGTTTCCATGTCTCTCTCCTAAATACACACCAAAATTGGCTAAAAGATAAATCGGCAGGCGAGCAATGACTTCCTCGGAAGTAATCGTAGGCAGGGTTCTGGCCGAAAATGGCCATCGATAAATTCCACTCGATCTGCTGCTATGTTATGGAGTTTTATTGTTATGTGGCGTGATGCCGTACTCATTCAAGTGCTTGAGTTTTAATAAGTATGAGGCGCAATTGGAACGATATGGCTGCATCAGACGATCCTTCGTACGTATGCAAAAGGGAAGACTGCCCGAGACTCAGGCAGTCGATATCAGGCCCCGCATCAGGCGATAGCCGTAGCCGCGGATGCTCTGAATCGCGTTTGTACCATACATGTCCTTGATTTTTCCACGCAAGCGACTGATTGATTTTTCCAGTGCCCGAGGATCGTAGAAATTGCTGTTGAGGCCCATGATGCTGGCGATTTCATCATGACTCAGAATGTGATTGCCGGTGTGCGCAAAGGCCTCGAGGATCTTCATCTCGGCGAAAGAGATATCCAGTTTGCGCCGACTGTCCATCAGGCAGATCCGCGTCGGATCAAGCGTGAGATTGATATCTCGTTGCCAGTCTTCGCTGTTGAAGAACTCCGCGAGCAAGTCTTCGCTGTCATCGCTCAATGTGTTGAGCTTGATACAGGCATCCGCCCCGGCGAGGAAATATTTGATCTTGTTGACGGCACCGCGGCCGGTGACAATTGCGCAAATAAGTGGCTTCAAGTTGTCATCGCGCAGGTTCTGCACCAGGGCCAGATTTTCTTCGATAGCTTGTGGATTATCGATGATGACGAAAATGGCGCGGTAGGAACCGATGTAACCGTGCTGCTTATATGAACTAGTGAAAGCACCTGTTTCCAGAGTCATATCGGGCTGCACGTGCTTTGCGATCAGCGATCTCAAATGATCAGCCACACCCAGTGTACGACCCAGCGCAAGAACACCGGATTCATCATTTGTCGGGCGCGGACTTCTCGTCGCCAAGTTCCCTGAGAGCATCATGCGTTGACTCGAATTAGGTGCTGACATCGGGATGTTAAAGCACCGGTTCTCATCTGTGACTGACAATTGGTAACATTTGCGCGGATTTTAGACGTGTCTCCCGAGTTTTCTAACAATAACTAAGCTTTTCAGGCTTTTAGTTGATTTTTTCGGGCTTGTGAACTAATGGATAAGTGATGGCTATATGCAATGGTGCCACTATTTTGAGCTTGTGACGATGGCGTTGTCTATGTCCTTTTGCCACTGATTGGCCATGTCAACAATGTGTGAAGTTGATCACACTTCATATCTGAACTGAAATATTTGTTGTAATAGATGTAAATTTTTTCCGTTTAGTTCGTCGGCCGACGATTACTAACATGACTTGAGTGTGGCAGTCCGTTAAACCTATTCTTCGAAATCAAAAGGTCGCGGCCTTCGGCAGCTTCTACATGGAAATGCATTCCAAATGTAGGAGCTGTCGAAGGCTGCGATCTCTTTAGATCTTTATATGCGCCAATTGTGTAGTTCAGATACTCAACCCCTGAGTGTTATTGACTGGTCGCTCACCCTGAGTGCTCTGACGGAGGATTAATGGATTTCTGGACCCTTTTCCAGGTATTGATATTAGGCGCGGTTGAAGGCCTGACCGAGTTCTTGCCCATCTCGAGTACCGGCCACCAGATTATTGTCGCCGACCTGCTCGAGTTTGGCGGCGAACGCGCCATGGCGTTCAACATCATTATTCAACTGGGGGCCATTCTTGCGGTGGTCTGGGAGTTTCGTCCGAAGATCTTCGAAATCGTCAAAGGCCTGCCCACCGAGCGCAACGCGCAACGTTTCACCCTTAATCTGCTGATCGCGTTTTTCCCGGCCGTTGTCCTCGGTGTGTTGTTCGCCGACGCGATTCATGAATACCTGTTTAACCCGATCACCGTTGCCGTCGCCCTGGTTGTCGGCGGCATCGTCATGTTATGGGCCGAACAGCGAAGCCATGTGGTCAGCGTCGAACATGTCGATGACATGCGCTGGTCTCACGCGTTGAAGGTCGGTTTCGTACAGTGCCTGGCGATGATTCCCGGCACCTCGCGCTCCGGCTCGACCATCATCGGCGGTCTGCTCTTCGGCTTGTCGCGCAAAGCCGCCACCGAGTTCTCGTTCTTCCTCGCCATGCCGACCATGGTCGGCGCCGCCGTTTATTCCGGCTACAAATACCGCGACCTGTTCCAACCCAACGACCTGCCAGTCTTCGCCCTCGGCTTCGTCACCGCCTTCATCTTCGCGATGATCGCAGTGCGTGGCCTGCTCAAATTTATCGCCAACCACAGCTATGCCGCGTTCGCGTGCTACCGGATCGGTTTTGGTTTGTTGATTCTGGCAACCTGGCTGTTTGGCTGGGTGAACTGGAGCGCCGCAGCGGCCGCCTGATCACTGCGCGCTGATCAACGCCGCCACGGCGAGATCGTTTAACGTCGAATCCGACGACTCCTGACGAAAGCGCTGCAAGGCCGAGGTGAAATATGCGGCCTGCAGCATGCCGTCGCTGGCCAGATAGAGTCGCGCGTCTTCTTGCTCCTCGGCGGAGTAAACACGCTTGTGACTGTCGGTGGTTTCCTGGCTAGACGAAATAGGTGCGAGGATCAAAGACACCAAAGTGAAGCCGGAAAACTGCGTCACCTCCCACGGCGTATCGGTATGGCCCATGCAAAAGCCATCGCAGTGCGCATAAACGTTGGAGGTGAAGCTGAACAAAGCGAGGAGGGTGAAACGCTTGAAACCTGAACAAGTAAACGCGGGCATAAACGAAAGACATCCTGTCAGTACATCAAAACACCGGGCAACGCTCATGCGTCGCCCGCACGCTCAATCCATCAATCAACGACCTTCAAGCAACTCAGCCGCCTGATCCAGCAACGCCAGCGGATCCTTGGCCTTGTGAATATCCACCGACAACAACTGACGAAACTTGCGCGCCCCGGGGAACCCTGTGCCCAGGCCCAGCACATGCCGAGTGATGTGATGCATCGCACCACCGGCCAGCAAATGCTCGGCGATATACGGCCGCAACTGCGCCAACGCCTCAGCCCGACTGATCACCGGCGCGGTACTGCCGAACAGTTGCTGATCGACCTCCGCCAGCAAATACGGATTGTGATAAGCCTCACGCCCCAACATCACGCCATCGAACGTCTGCAGATGCTCATGGCAGGCCTCCATGGTCTTGATCCCGCCATTCAGCACAATCTCCAGCTCCGGAAAATCCGCCTTCAACTGCGCCGCGACGTCATAGCGCAACGGCGGAATGTCGCGATTCTCCTTCGGCGACAACCCCTCCAGAATCGCAATCCGCGCATGCACGGTAAAACTCGTGCAGCCGGCATCCCGCACAGTACCGACGAAATCGCACAGCTCGGCATAACTGTCGCGCCCATTGATGCCGATCCGGTGCTTCACCGTTACCGGAATCGACACCGCATCGCGCATCGCCTTCACACAGTCGGCCACCAACTGCGGATGCCCCATCAGGCACGCGCCGATCATGTTGTTCTGCACACGATCGCTTGGGCAGCCGACGTTAAGGTTCACCTCGTCGTAGCCGTGTTCCTCGGCCATGCGCGCGCAGGCGGCGAGATCCAACGGAACACTACCGCCGAGCTGCAAGGCGAGCGGGTGCTCGGCTTCGTTGTGACGCAGGAAACGTTCGTGATCGCCGTTGAGGAGTGCGCCGGTGGTGACCATTTCGGTGTAGAGCAGGGCGTGCTTGGACAGGATGCGCAGGAAGTACCGGCAGTGGCGGTCCGTCCAATCCATCATCGGGGCGACGGAGAAGCGGCGGGAGAGTGTGACGGGTTGTAGGGACATGTGAGGAATCTGGATCAAGAAGGCGAAGGCGCAAGAGTTTATCAGGTCTGCGAACAGGCAAAGGCTTGCGAGGCGCTGTTTGTGGTTTGAACTGGGCTCCGACGCGCTCGGCCTGATGGGAGGAAGTGTATTTCTGCCTGTTTTCTGTCCTTCAGTATGCGTTTAAACGATTGCGCAGGCGCATGTTTAAATCTGACTGGTGAAAGTTATCCGAAGCCTACCTTGTCTTGCGCCTCCCCCTACACCTAAGACAGAATCCGCCGGCTTGTGCGTCTAGCCTGCGGGTTTTATCGTCTCCGGGTCACTGAAAACAGTGATCGGGTTTGGTAGCCCGTTCCGTCAGAAGCACAAGACTACCGTTTTGCGACGACGTTTCTCGTCTTAGTTTTATGGTGGTCATGCGTGGGGCATCTTCGGATGCGCCGGGGTTCCTGACGACCGGTCTACCAACCTGCGTATGGCCTCCACCCTTCGTTTGGTAGCGAGCGTGATGGCTCCTTTTCGTTCATCCGTCAGGAGTTGTACAGCCTGCAATTGCGCACGACCGGTTATTTTTCCGCTAAATAACCCCCACTGCATTGCCCGTAGCGCCCTATTGGCTGAATAGGCCGGGCGCTTGATTGTTAGCTATTTACGTGAAGAGAATTTATGTCTACTCCTGATAAGCCGAAGTTGCCGCTGCAAGCATTTGTGATGTCGTGCCTAGTGGCCGGCTGGGGTCTGGTGTATGCCGGTCAGGTGAAGTGGGCGGTGCGTGTTGCCGCTTTGCTTTATCTGGGGGTGATTTTACTCGGTGTCTGCGGGGTGCCTGCCACGCCATTGGGCCTGTATGTCTTCGCTACGTTTATCGTCCTGGTGAAACTCGGCTCGGCCACGGCGGCTGCGATATCGGTGCGTAGAAACGACCGTCCGGTGAACAGCCCCAGCACCCGTTTCCATGTGCTTTACGTGGTGGCGCTGGTCATCTTTACGCTGGTTCTTTTCGGTCCATTGCGAGGCCCGACGCTAGGGTTCAAGACTTACTTGATCCCCTCCGGCTCGATGGTTCCGACCCTTTCGATCGGTGACTATATCGTCACCAACATGCGCATCGACGCGCCGCAGGTGGGCGACATTGTGGTGTATCGCTATAACGGCACGGAGGCGGTCAAACGTGTGGCAGCAGTGGGTGGCGACACCTTGTCGATTGTTGACGGTAAGGTCATCCGCAACGGCGAAAACATGGGGCTGTTCTTTGCGCCGACAGAGCGCGTGAAGGATCCTCGTTATCTGCAAACGCCGCAGACGGTGGTCGAGAAAAATCATGTTTATCTGCTCGGCGATAACCGCGACAGCAGTAACGACAGCCGCTTTATGGGTCAGGTCGCAGTCCAGGACATTACCGGTAAAGTCACCGGAATCTGGTATTCATCCGATCGATCGAGGATTGGTACAGCCTTTCAATGAACACAAAAGCCGTCACCTTAAGGTGACGGCTTTCTCTTGCAGATCTAGCCAAACTGACTCGCCGACTCAACCGCAGATTTCGGCTTCCTCAACCGGGTCAGCTGGTAAGCAATCCAAACCATCACTGCATGGCCCTCAAGGCAATCTGCGTGTACCCATGCCCACCACGCACCACACACCACACACCACACACCACACACCGGACGCCTTCGAGGCAGTGATTGCGTGGCCAGGCATTTGAATCCGCATTTTCAACCCCGTTTTACGCCAATAGCGATGTGCCACAAATCATGATGGCAATGCGTCATCACGCCGCTCAAAAAGTTCAACGATTATACAAAAATATAAAGTTGTACAAGTTTTCCCAAAATTAATAGCATCCCTCCAGACACCTTTGCTGAAACGATAAATCCAGCGTGCAAATGCTCTGTTTGCGACGTGAAGGGTTTGTCTGCCGGTGCTCGCGTCGGGTCTCTTTTCGACGCTTCAACAGTATCGGCATTTGCATTTCCGGGGCAGCTGGAGCGTCCCGTATTACGCCCTGGATGACGACCCCCGAATGTCTGGACGGTGACTGTGGTTACCGGAGATCAATTTTTTGTGCCTGGCGTTTCGCGTCAGGACGTTTGAGGCTGAATATGGCAGTAGCATCGAATTTCCTCGGTGACATCAAAGTTTCCCGCAAGCTGGGAACCGGCTTCGGCATTCTTCTGCTGGCCGTTTTGGCGGTTGCCTTCATTGGCTATAACAGCAACAGCGTGCTGGTTGATCGCTTGAGTACGACGCGTCTGATCGGCACGTTGAATGACGCTACGCAAAATATGCGTCTGTCCGAGAAACAGTACGAAGCCGCCGCTGACGCAGCGTTCGCCGAGTCCTATAACGCGCAGTTGAATGTCTTGCAGGGCCTTGTGAGCAAGGCGCTGGACACCTTGACTCGCGCTGAAAACCAGCAAGCCCTGAAGGCTTTGCAAACCACGATTGTTGCCTACGACCAGAAGGTCAAACGGCTGATCGCTGCCGATCAATCGACCACTGATGCGCTGAAACCGCTGACGGCGCTGTCGGACAAGTACGCGCAAACTTTTGCCGGCATGCTTGAAGGCACCACAACCAGTGCACTGGCGTCTGCCGATGGTGAACGCGTTCGGGAGCTGCGCACGGTGGCCGATTTGCGCAATGGCATGACCACGTTTCGCCTGATGTTGCGTCGTTACATTGCGGTGCCCAACGACGTGAACAAAAAACTGCTGATGGAAACCATCGATAGCTTCTTGAGTGATATCAGCAAGGCGCGCACCAGCCTGCCGACGGCCCTGTCGAGCCAACTGGAAGAAGCGCATGCCGGCATGCGGCGTTATCGCGAAGTATTGATGGAAGTGGCCGGGCTGTTTGAGCAGAAGCAGAACATGCGCGAGCAGGTCGACCAGCAAAGCAAGGCGATGGACAAGATCATGAGTGGCCTGATGGACACCCAGCAGCGCCTTGCACATGAGGATCAGCATTCGGCTTTTATTCAGATGGCGGTATTGACTGCGTTGGCGCTGGTGATCGGGCTGTTGGCTTCGGTGGTCATCTCGCGCCAGATCACTGCGCCGCTAGCGCTGACGGTTGATCTGGCACGACGGATTGCCAAAGGCGACCTGACGGTACAGGCCAGGTCTGCGCGCAAAGATGAGTTGGGCGATCTGCAAAATGCGATGCAGGAGATGGCGCAGAACCTGAACACGCTGGTGCAAGGTATCGGCAATGGCGTCACGCAGATTTCCACTTCTGCGGAAAAGCTTTCGGCCATGAGCGAGCAGACCAGCGCAGGTGTACGTCAGCAAAAAAGCGAAGTGGATCAAGTTGCCACGGCGATGCACGAAATGGCTTCGACGGTGCAGGAAGTTGCGCGTAACACCACCGATGCTTCAGCTGCCGCGACCCTCGCCGATCAGCAGGCGCGCCATGGCAGCACGGTGGTCAAGCAGGCGACGGTGCAGATCAGCGAACTTGCCATGGCCATTGAGGAGTTGGGCGGTGCGATGAACGTGCTGACTCAGGACAGCGAGCAGATCGGCAAAGTCATCGATGTGATCAAAGCCGTCGCCGAGCAGACCAATCTGCTCGCGTTGAACGCCGCTATCGAAGCCGCACGGGCGGGTGAGCAGGGACGTGGTTTTGCTGTGGTGGCAGACGAAGTGCGCTCGTTGGCACAGCGCACGCAGGACTCGACCAAGGAAATCGAAGCGTTGATCGTCACCCTGCAACAAGGCACGCAAGCGGCCGCGACGCTGATGACCTCAAGCCGCGAGCGCACCCTCGATACGGTGGTACTGGCGCAGAAGGCCGAATTGGCGATTACCGAGATCAATCAGTCCATCGGTACGATCCAGGAGATGAGTCTGCAGATCTCGGCCGCCGCCGAGCAGCAAAGTGCCGTGGCCGACGAAATCAACCGCAGCATTGTCAGTGTGCGTGATGTGGCTGACCAGTCGGCTGTCGCCAGCGAAGAAAGTGCGGCGGCGACGATCGAATTGGCGTCCCTGGGGCAGGACCTGCAGCGAATGACCGCGCATTTCCGCACCTGACCATTTAACGTCGAGCACGCGGCGCCTTTGAATATTCAGGCGCCGCAGGGCTGCAGTTGTTGCCTGGTTTGCAGATGACGCAATCCTGCAACTGATCATTTATCACCATGGAAGGTTACAACCCGTTATCAGGGGTGTCATGACCGACTTTCCAAAATCAATAGTGTCTCCCGGTGGCTGCCAGGGCTGTAAGAACAAAGGTGTGCCAGAGATGGATTTCGCCTTCGCTTTCCAGCCCATTGTGGATCTGCGCGATCAAACGACGTTTGCCCATGAAGCGTTGGTTCGCGGCGTAAACGGTGAAGGCGCCTTGTCTGTCCTGGAGCAGGTGGACGATCAGAACCGTTATCGATTCGATCAACTGTGTCGTGTGCGGGCGATTTCCACGGCGGCTGACTTGGGCATGACGCAGTACCTGTCGATCAACTTTCTGCCGAATGCCGTTTACCGGCCGGAGATGTGTATTCGCAGCACGCTGGAAGCGGCGCGCACATACGGCTTTCCGCTGGAGCGGCTGATCTTTGAGGCCGTGGAAGGCGAGCACGTTGAAAGCAACAAGCATTTGATGAATATCTTGCGTGAGTATCGTGAGTTTGGTTTCAAGACGGCGATCGACGACTTTGGCGCAGGCTATTCCGGCCTTAACTTGTTGGCGGATTTTCAGCCAGACCTGATCAAGCTGGATATGGCGCTGATCCGCAATATTCACCGTGACCGCGTACGCCAGACCATCGTGCGCAACGTGGTGAACATGTGTAGAGAGTTGGGCGTGGAAGTGATCGCCGAGGGCATAGAAGATGCCGAGGAAAGAGACTTTCTCGCCGATTGCGGCATTTACCTGATGCAGGGCTACTGGTTCGCCAGGCCGGCCTTTAAATCATTGGCGCAGATCTCGACGAGTGCGTGGCAGGGGAGATCATCCAATCCGCGATCTTGTGCAAAACATTGATCACCACCAACACTGGCTGCCGTGGGTGCCCTGCGCCTTAATGTCGGTTGTTCTGCGGTCACGGGTTGCGTCGGGTTTCCAGCAGCGTAGCCCCATGCCTGCGAGCATCGCCAATACGAAAACGATTGCTTGCCAGTGGCCTGTCAACAGGATGGTCACTGCCGGGCCAGGGCAGATGCCGGCTATCCCCCAACCGACCCCGAACAGCAGGCTGCCACCAACCAGACGTCGGTCCAGCTCTTTTCGGGCGGGTAGTTGCATGGGGTTGCCCAGTACCGATTTGCGTTGCCGGCGTGCCCAGGTCAGCGGGCCGATAGCGATGGCAATGGCGCCCACCATGACCAATGCCAGCGAGGGATCCCAGGCCCCGGCCACGTCGAGGAACGCCAGGACTTTCGTCGGATTGGCCATGCCCGCCAGAAGTAATCCGACGCCGAACAGCAGGCCGGCCAGGAATGCATTGAGTTTGAGCACGTTCAAACTCCCGTCAGATGGCGCAGGACAAATACGGTGAAGAACCCGCTGAGCATAAAGCAGGCAGTGGCGAGCATCGAACGTGGCGAAAGGCGCGATATGCCGCAAACGCCATGGCCGCTGGTGCAACCTGAGCCGTAGCGTGTGCCAAGCCCTACGAATAACCCTGCGAGAATCAGCCCTGACCAGTCGCTCTGGAACTCGATCGGCGGTAACGCCTTGAACAATCCCCACAGCAGTGGCGCCACCAGCAGGCCAAGGATGAACAGCGCCTTCTCGCTGGCGCCTTCACGATTGCGTTGCAGCAGGCTGCCGATCAGGCCGCTGATGCCGGCAATACGTCCATTGCCGACCACGAACAGACTCGCGGCCAGGCCGATCAGCGCGCCGCCGGCAAGGGAAGACCAAGGCGTGAAATTGAGCCAGTCGACATTCATGGGACGCCTCAAGCGCAGTAGCGGTGGATGTGCGGTATGCATCGCGGCGGAAGCGAACGTGTCGCTGTGATTTCAGTGTAGGCCTTGTCTGCTTTTTGGAATTACGGCTGCCACTTTTCTCCACCGCGTGCCGACCGCGTGCATTGAGCGAACCGTTCCCTCAATGCGCGCGTCGGCCGGGTTCCTTGGCTTACTGCGGCACCGCAATCCACTCACTCAACGTCTGCTGATACTTGCCAGTGACCTTGCTCAAATGTAGCCACTGATCGACATACAGTTTCCAACTGATGTCATCGCGCGGCAGCAAGTACGCCTTCTCACCGTACTGCATGTACTGATGCGGATTCACTGCGCACAACCCCGGTTTGAGTTTCTGCTGATACAGCGCTTCCGAGGCGTCGGTGATCATCACGTCGGCTTTGTTGTCGAGCAGTTGCTGGAAGATCGTCACGTTGTCGTGCAGAGCCAGTTGCGCTCTGGGCAGGAAGGCGTGAACGAAAGCTTCGTTGGTGCCGCCGGCAGGTTCCACCAGGCGCACGTTGGGCTGGTTGATCTGGTCGATGGTCTGGTATTTGGACTGGTCGGCGCAGCGCACCAGCGGGATTTTGCCGTCAGTGTCGAGGGTGTTGCTGAAGTAGGCTTTTTTCTGCCGTTCCAATGTGACCGAGATGCCGCCCATGCCGATGTCGCATTTGCCGGCCTGCATGTCGGGCATCAGGGTTTTCCAGCTGGTCTGCACCCATTGCACCTTGACGCCGAGGCTGTCGGCCAGGGAGCGGGCCATGCTGATGTCGATGCCTTCGAAGTCGCCGTCGCTGCGCTTGAAGGTGTAGGGCTTGTAGTCGCCGGTGGTGCAGACACGCAACTGGCCTTGTTGCTGGATGCTGTCGAGGTGGGACGAGGCCGGGTCGGCGTGAGCGCCAGTCGCCAGGGTCAGCAGGCCGCCGAGGATCATCGTGCTTTTTAGTGTTGTCATTGAGATCGGGCTTCTGAAAGGGAAGGTGGCCCAGTGTAGTGAAAGCCTTCCACGGGTGTCATCCCGGGTCCGGACTCAATGTGCCGAGCCACGCCACCAGCGCCACGATCAACAGGGCAAGGGCCAACTCCATTACGACACTGCGCCGCAGCGCTTTCGCGGCGATGAGGTGCTGGCCGTCGCGCAGCGATCGTTGCAGTGACGGTCCAAGATGAAAGCGGTTCAACGCAGCCAGCACCAGCATCACGGCGAACGCCAGCACCTTGATCGCCAGCAGCAGCCCGTAAGTGCCGAACAGCACTCCGTCGAACCTTGGGCCGACGATGAAAAGATAATTCATCACGCCGGTGACCGACACCGTCAGCACGATCAGCGCGCCCACCCATTCGAAGCGTTTCACTGCATCGGCGAGCAGGCGAAGGCGTGTGTCACCGATCCGCCCGCTCACCATCAACACCAGCGCCAGCAAGGCACCCAACCACGCTCCCGCCGCAAGCAAATGCAAGATGTCGCTGAGAAAGTGCCAGAACCGCAGCCATCCTTCGTCCATCGCGCCATGCCCGCTCCACGCCAGCGAAGCGAGGGCAATGGCGCCTGCCAGCGACGCTGGCCACAGACCCGGCCGGATCACCACGATGGCCAGCGCTGTCATCCGCAGCGCCCACGCCAGGCCGACGTCCGTTTCCAATACCATCATCTGCAGGTGCGGCCACAACGCCGCGAGCTGTGTTTCGCCACTCATGGCGCGGGTCATCAGCACCAGCCCGGCCACTGACAGCAATGCCCCTGTGACTGCCATGCCACGCAATAACCGACGGAACTGCAGCAACGTGTTGAAGCTGTACAAGCCAAATAACGCCAGCCCGAACACCAGCAGCAAATCGATATACAAGGCGAACCGCAGGATGATGTTGAGCAGGTCCGCCATTGTTCACTTCACTTTGAACGTGACGTTACCGGTGATCGGGTGCGTGTCGGCGGACACCGCGCGCCACTGCACCTGATAGGTGCCGGCAGGCAGCGGGGCGAGCGGGGTGATCAGCATGGTTTTCGGATCGCTGCTGGCGCTGACTTTGGCTTTCATCGGCATCGGCGAGTGAGCCATGCCACCCATTTCGGTCATTACCAGTTTGGCCCCGGAAAATTGCGTGACCAGGTTCTCGGAAAAGTGCAGCTCGATCCTGCCCGGCGCGGCGCCTTCCGCGCCTTCGGCTGGCGTTGACGAAAGCAGTTTCGGGTGGGCCTGGGCGAGGGTGCTCAGGAGCAATCCGCTGGCGAATATCAGGGGCAGGGTTAATGTGCGCATGCAAGGTCTCCGATTTGTTTTTTTAGAAGAATTCAGAACCACAGCCTGACCCCGAGGACCAGGCGCGCCTCACTGCGATCCTCGTCTTCTTCGCGGGCGTAGTCGGCGGTGTTGCCGTAAGTGCGATTCCACGTCACGCCGATATAAGGCGCGAATTCGCGGCGGATTTCATAGCGCAACCGCAGGCCCGCCTCGGTATTGGACAACCCTGAGCCGATGCCCCGCTGCGGATCGTTTTTGCCATAGATATTCAGTTCTGCGGTCGGCTGCAGGATCAGTCGATTGGTCAGCAGGATGTCGTAGTCGCCCTCCAGCCGTACCGCACTCTGGCCGCCCTCGCCAAGGAAAGCCGTGGCTTCGGCCTCGAAGTTGTAGAGCGCCATGCCCTGCACGCCGAACGCGGCCCAGGATTGCGGTGCGCCGGGTTTGAAGTCCTGACGCACGCCGCCGACCACGTCCCACCACGGTGAAATGGCGTGGCCCCACAGCGCTTGAATTTCCGCGTCTTCGGTCTTGCCGTTGTTGCGCTCGCCTTCAGAGCGCAGCCACAACCGATCGGTATCCCCGCCGATCCAGCCGGACAGGTCCCAGGCCAAAGCGCTGCCGTCATCGGCGTTCTGCCATTCGAGTTTGTCGGCAAGAAAGTAACTGTTTATAACGCTGTCATGCACCTGATGACCGCCGGGGCTGGTGAACACCGCAGCGCGGTCGGCGTCGGTCACGGGCGGAATCGGCGTGCGGCTTTCGCTCGGCGCGGCGGGCTGCATCATGCCGTCGTCCATGCTTTGCATTGCCGAATGATCCATCCCGGGCATCTGGCTGTGGTCCATGCCGTGCATGGCGTCGGCGGCCATGGCGGAGGTGCCGGCTAGCAGCAGCGGAAACACGCTGAGTCGAGTCATGATCGGCCTCTTCATTCTTCCACCCGCACTTCGCGGAACATGCCCGTTTCCATGTGATAAAGCAGATGACAGTGATAGGCCCAGCGGCCGAGGGCGTCGGCGGTGACGCGATAGCTGCGGCGGCTGCCGGGCGGCATGTCGATGGTGTGTTTGCGCACCTGAAAGTTGCCGTTTTCGTCTTCCAGATCGCTCCACATCCCGTGAAGGTGGATCGGGTGGGTCATCATGGTGTCGTTGACCAGCACCAGGCGGATGCGCTCGCCGTATTTCAGCCGTAAAGGCTCGGCATCGGAGAATTTGATGCCGTTGAACGACCAGGCGAATTTCTCCATGTGGCCGGTCAGGTGCAGCTCTATCGTGCGGCCCGGATCGCGGCCGTCCGGGTCCTCGAAGGTGCTGCGCAGGTCGGCGTAGGTCAGCACTCGGCGGCCGTTGTTGCGCAGGCCAAGGCCCGGATCGTCAAGCTTTGGCGCGGTGATCATGGCCTGCATGTCCACCAGCGGATTGTTGTTTTCACTGTCGGGATGGGCTTGCATCGGGCCCATGCTGGAGTGATCCATGGCGCTCATGTCCATGCTGCCGTGATCCATGCCGCCCATGCCCATGTCGTCCATGCTCACCAACGGACGCGGATCCAGCGCCGGCACTGCTGCCGACATGCCGGCGCGTGTGGCGAGAGTGCCACGGGCGTAGCCAGTGCGATCCATCGCTTGAGCGAAGAGGGTATAGGCCTCGCTTTCAGGTTCGACGATCACGTCATAGGTCTCGGCCACTGCGATACGCAGTTCATCGACGCTGACCGGTTTGACGTACAGGCCATCGGCAGCCACCACCGTCATCTTCAGTCCCGGAATGCGCACATCGAAATAGGTCATGGCCGAGCCGTTGATCAGGCGCAGGCGCAGTTTTTCGCCGGGACGGAACAGCCAGGTGAAGTTGTCATCGGGGGCCTGGCCGTTGATCAAAAAGGTATACGTGGCGCCACTGACGTCGGCAATGTCGGTGGGATTCATGTTCATTTGCGCCCACATCTTGCGATCGGCAACCGTGGCGCCCCAGCCTTTTTCGCTGACATCGTTGATGAAGTCGCCAACGGTGCGTTTGTGGAAGTTGTAGTAGTCGGACTGTTTTTTCAGGGTCTTCATCAGGCTGGCCGGGTCTTCGTCGGTCCAGTCGCTGAGCATCACCACGTAGTCGCGATCGTAATGGAAGGGCTCTGGCTCCTTGGCCTCGATGACAAGCGGCCCATAGACGCCGGCCTGCTCCTGTAAGCCGGAATGGCTGTGATACCAGTAGGTGCCGTGTTGCCGGACCTTGAATTGGTAGACGTACACGCCGCCCGGTTCGATGCCGTGGAAACTCAGACCCGGCACGCCGTCCATGTTCGCCGGCAGCAGAATGCCGTGCCAGTGAATCGAGGTGTCGGCGGTGAGCCGGTTACGCACCCGCAGCGTCACGGTATCGCCTTCGCGCCAGCGCAACAGCGGGCCGGGCAGGCTGCCATTGATGGTCATCGCTGTGCGTGCGGAACCCGTGAAATTGACCGGAGTTTCGCCGATGAACAACTCGAATTCGTTGCCGCTCAGTTCGTTGACGGGCGCGGCGCCGTTCAGCGCCCAGACCGGTGTCCGCCAGAGCCCGAGGCCACCGAGCAAGCTACCGGCGGCCAGGCCTTTGACAAAAGTGCGTCTTGTGAGAATGGAAGGCATGCGCTGGAAATCCCCGTCTGGCTCATGACAGAGAGACTAGCCAGCCCCGGCTTTCAGTTGGCTGAGGCAAACATTACAGTTTTGTCAGTTAACCCGGGCGGCTTAAAGCCCCAGCCCTTGCTGCACCACTTGCAGCAGATTGTTTTCCGTCAGCGCAATCGCATCCAGCTCCTGGCCGGTCTCGATAGTCTGCAACCACCAGTGACTCTCGCCATGCTCGTCAACCGTGCGCAGCAACGACTGATCGCGCCCCGGCACCTTGATCTCGACACGTCCGCAACCGTCCTCGGTAAACCGCGCAATCGGATCGAACATCAAACTGTGATGGTTGGCTTCGATCACCAACTGGTCGATGGCGTAGTCGTGGCTTTCGCCGTCCGGCGAACTTTCGCAAACGTGCGTAGGATTTCGCCGAATCTTCAGTCCTACTTCGGTGACTGGTTGCAGCCAGCCCTCAATGCGGTGGTACAAGTCGTACACCTGAGCAGGCCAGCAATCGATTTCCAGCGCCGCATCAGCCTGGGTGTGCCGTGTCTGCTTGAGTCTGGCGGCGAGTTCGTCTGCTTTACTCATGTCGGTTCCCTTGTTGGATGTCTGCCTGTTCAGCGTAGACCTTTGCACGGCGCAGGGCCTTGCCTTGCGTCATGCGCTTGCAATACAAGCGTGTCGAAATCAGCACTGGCCAGGTCTGGCCAACAACGAAAACCACGGACGCAGGCGTCCCAAGGAACGGGTTAATGAAAAAGCTGTTTACAATTCTGGCGCTGATCGCGCTGACGGCCGGTAGCATCGGCACGAGTTCGGCGCGTCAGCCGGCGTCGATGAAAGCGCAGGCCGAATCGGTGGCGGGGGTGTTCGACTACTACCTGCTGGCGCTGTCCTGGTCACCGACTTTTTGTCTGACGCACAAGGACGATGCGCAGTGCACCGGCAAGGGTTATGGTTTTGTCCTGCACGGTTTGTGGCCGCAATACGCCAAGGGCGGCTGGCCGCAATCCTGTCCGCCGCTGACCAGGCTGTCGGCGGCAGAAACCAGCAAGGGCCTGACGATGTACCCGACGAAAAAACTCCTTGATCACGAATGGTCCAAGCACGGTACCTGCAGCGGTCTTGGCGCAATGGGTTATCTGGACAAGTCCGATCAGGCCCTCGGCGCGGTGAAGATTCCGCAGGCGTTACAGCCGTTCGGCTCGACGTCGTACTACTTCGAAGCGCAAGAGATTGTCGATCTGTTTCGCAAGGCCAATCCGGGTATTCCCGAGGATGGAATTGCGGTGATTTGCAGCGGCCCGCAGCTGTCGGAAGTGCGGGTGTGCATGGACAAGGATCTGCAGTTCGGCGCGTGTGGCAAAGGGGTGAAGACGCAGTGTCGGGCGGGGGATATTCGGGTGCCGCCGGTACGGTGAGCCATCCGTAATGAGCCAGGAAAAACAGGCGCTCCCGTGAGCGCCTGTTTTTTTGGTCTGAGGATTTTGAAATGTGAATATGAATACGAACCACGCTACTACTCAAACACCATGAACATCCCCACCGCCGACCTGCTCCGGGAAATCAACAAATCCGAATAAGGATCCCCGGGGGGGTTCAGGCAAATCCCCCCGCATCCACCCCCAATTCTCCACGCAAAAACTCCACCAGCCCCCGCTGCAAGTCGCTCAACACTCCCTCGCGGCTGACCAGCGCCAGTTCCGTCGGCGCCAACTCCGGCAGATCCCTACACACCTCGTGCTCTGGCAATACCGCCGAAACCGGCAGCACCGAAACCCCCAACCCGGACGCCACTGCGGCTTGAATTCCGGTCAGGCTGTGGCTGCCGAACGCCACTCGCCATGGTCGCTGCGCCACATCGAGCAGGCGAATAGCCCGCTGTCGGTACAGACAGCCCTGCGGAAACAGTGCCAGCGGTAGCACACCGCTGGAGGTGTCGAACTCGGTGCCTTTGACCCATACCAGTCGTTCCGGCCAGGTAGCCCATGCCGGGCCGCTGTCGGGTTCGCGTTTGATCAGGGCAATGTCGATGTCGCCGGCGTCGAGGCGTTGGCGCAGGTCGAGGCTCATGCCGCTGATGGTTTCCAGGCGCGCCTGCGGATGGTTGCGGGTGAAGCCGGCGAGGATCAGGGCCATGCGCCGGGCGTCGAAGTCTTCCGGCATGCCGATGCGCAGCACTTCCAGGTCGACGTCACTGGCCAGCGCTTGCGTGGCTTCGGCGGACAGCGCCAGCAACCGGCGCGCATAGTGGATCAGCAGTTCGCCGTGCTCAGTGAGAGCGACGTTCACTCCGGTGCGGTCGCGCAGGAGTAGCGGGTGGCCGACCAGATCCTCGAGTTTGCGCACCTGCTGGCTGACCGTCGATTGGGTGCGATGCACACGTTCGGCAGCACGGGTGAAGCTGCCTTCATCGACTACGCAGACAAAGGTTTTCAGCAATTCCAGATCCAGCATGGCGGCGCTCCTGATAGTGGATTTATGAATGACAATCGCGTGTTTATTTAATTTCACACTATCACCGCGCGCTCATAAGCTGAAGTCCTCACTGTGGAGGAATCGACCGATGACCTTAAACAACACGCCGCGCCCGCACTGGCTGACCTTCGATTGCTACGGCACGCTGATTCAGTGGGATGAAGGCCTGAAAGCCTTGGTCGAAAAAATGCTCAGCGACAAGGGCGAGCACGCAGTCGACGCCGCTAAGTTGATCGAAGTCTACGACCGTCACGAGCACCGTCTCGAACAAACACCGCCGCACCGTTCCTTTCGCGAACTGAGCACACTCGGCCTGCAACTGGCGCTGGCAGAACTGGGCTTGCCGAGCCAGTCCGAGGACAGTCAGCGTCTGGCGGCGGCCATCCCGAACATGCCGCCATTTGCCGAAGTGGTCGACACCCTCGCGCAGCTCAAAGCCTTGGGCTTCAAGCTGTGCATCGTCTCAAACACCGACGACGACATCATCGCCGGTAACGTCGCGCAACTCGGCGGCCATATCGACCGGGTGATTACCGCGCAACAGGCCGGTGCCTACAAACCGGCGCCGCGCCTGTTCGACTACGCTCATGAGCAATTGGGCGTGACCCGGGATGAAGTGGTGCACATCTGCGCCAGCCCGACGCTCGATCACACGGCGGCGCGGGACATGGGTTTTCGTTGCGTGTGGATCGATCGCGGCACGGGTCGTCAGTTGTTGCCGGACTATCGCCCCGACGCGATCCTGTCCAGCCTCGATCAAGTGCTGCCGCTGTTCAAATCCCTCGGCTGGACCTAAGGAGAATTGCCATGGCTCATATCTTGAGCGGCACTGGCAAAGCCAGACCCAGCGCAACGCTGCACCTGGACACCGAAGCGATCATCACCGCCCGCAACGAACTCGCTGCGTGCTTTCAACTGGCCGCGCTGCATGGGCTGGAGGAGGGCATCTGCAATCACTTTTCGGCGATGCTGCCGGGGCATGATGATCTGTTTCTGGTAAATCCATACGGCTACGCTTTTTCGGAAGTGACCGCGCAAAATCTGCTGGTCTGTGACTTCGCCGGCAACGTGGTCGATGGCGAAGGCGAGCCCGAAGCGACCGCGTTCTACATCCACGCGCGCCTGCACAAGCAACTGCCACGAGTAAAAGTCGCGTTCCACACGCACATGCCGCACGCCACCGCGTTGTGCCTATTGCAAGGCCCGCCGCTGCTGTGGCTGGGGCAGACTGCGCTGAAGTTTTACGGGCGCACAGCGGTGGACGAGGATTACAACGGCCTCGCGCTGGACGCATCTGAAGGCGACCGCATCGCCAGCGTCATGGGCGATGCCGACATTCTCTTTCTGAAAAACCACGGTGTGATTGTCGCTGCGCCGAGCATTGCCGAAGCCTGGGACGATCTGTATTACCTGGAACGCGCCGCGCAGGTGCAACTGCTGGCACTGGCCACTCAGCGCGAATTGAAACCGGTGCCCCATGCGATTGCGCAGCGCGCCTATGAACAAATGCGTGAAGGCGATGCGCAAAGTGCCCGCGCGCACCTGACCAGCGCGATGCGGCGGCTGGCCCTGCACAACTGATTAACCGTAAAGAAGCAATCGTAAATAAATCGACGAAAAGCGATCATCCAAACTCGCGACGCGCCGATAACTGGGCGGGAGGCGGGCGTTTGCCCGGTACATCCCGGTGGGCTACGCTCACAAATACAAGGGTTTCGGGCTCGCGCCCCTGTCGTACCTGCCCAGGACATGCTTTTGCCAATCCCCATTCACGATCCGCATCAGGCTCCCGGCACGCTCAAACGGTTGCCGCTTCGCAAAGCGGCGGTGCTGTTTATCGTTGCGGTGAGCCTGTGCCTGTGCGGTCTGCTGTACCTGCAATTGGAGCAGTCGCGGCGTCAGGATCTGGCGGTGGCGAAGATGGCCTCGGGCAACCTGACCCGGGCCATGGCGCAGCAGGCCGAAGACACTGTGCGTGCAGCGGATCTGGTGATGACCAGCCTGGTCGACTGGATTCAGGACGATGGTTATGGAGCGGCGCAGCGACCTCGGTTGCAACGGATCTTTGCCCGTCGCGCGCAGCAACTGGATCAGCTGCATGGCATCTTTCTCTTCGATCGCGAAGGGCAGTGGATCATCACCTCGTTCGCCGATCTGCCTCGTGGCAACGGCGTGGCCGATCGCGAGTATTTCAAGTTCCATCAGCAGAATGCGTCGACCGTTGCGCACATCGGCCCGGCGATTCGCAGCCGCGAAAACGGCGAATGGATCATTCCGATTTCCAGACGCGTCAACGACCAGCTCGGCAACTTTCAGGGCGTGCTGATGGCGGGCATCCGCATGTCCTACTTTGATCAGTTCTTCAAAAGCTTCAGCCTCGATGACAGCGGCATCATGTTTCTGGCGCTGACCGACGGCACCTTGCTGGCGCGACGGCCCTTTGATGAGTCGTTGATCAATACCTCGGTGGCCCACGGCGAGATCTATCAAACCCTGCTGCCGAACGCTAACGCTGGCACCGCGATGCTCAATTCAGTGGTAGACGGCGTGACCCGCTTGTATGGCTATCGCCAGCTCGCCTCGTATCCGCTGGTGGTCTCTGCGGCGACGTCGCAAGACACGATTCTGCAGGGCTGGTATGACCGCGCCTTTCAGTCCAGCGTGATTGTCGCGCTGGTGATTCTCGGGGTTGGCCTGTTCGGCTGGGTATTCATTCATCAGGTGCGCGACGGCGAGCGTATCGAGAAAAACCTGCGCAAGGCGCAACTGGCGCTGGAGCAGATCGCCACCCACGACAGCCTCACGGGACTTGCCAATCGGCGCCTGTTCGAGCGCTCGCTGGACATCGAGTTTGCTCGTGGCGCGCGCCAGGTCAGCCCGGTCAGCCTGATCATGCTCGATATCGATTTCTTCAAGCGCTACAACGACGCTTATGGTCATGTCGCCGGCGATCAATGCCTGGCGCAGGTGGCGCAAGTGGTGAAGGCCTGCTGCCAGCGCAAGTCGGATCTGGCGGTGCGTTACGGCGGCGAAGAATTTGCCGTGCTGCTGCCGGACACCGACATCAACGGCGCGCTGGCGATAGCCGGGCAGATTCGCCGCAGCGTGATCGACAAGCACATCATCCACAGCGGCTCGCCGACCGGTTATCTCACCGTGAGCCTGGGCTGTTATGCGTTTATTCCGCATGGCAACGACAGCCCGCAAGTGTTTATCCAGCGCGCGGACGCGGCGTTGTATCAGGCGAAAAATGCCGGACGCAATCGCGCGGCGGTGTATGCGCCGGAAGAAGGTTTTGCCGAACTGATGCGGTCGGATCGCTGATTCTTTCAATCAACAGAAATCAGAAGTGGGAGCGAGCCTGCTCGCGAATCGGTGTGTCAGCTTGCATCAAGGTTGGCTGACAGACCGCTTTCGCGAGCAGGCTCGCTCCCACATTGGGTCCTGATGTAAGCAGGACTATCTGGGATGGCTCTTGTTCGTTCAGCTGCCCGTGCCACCGCCCGCACCACCCGTGCCGCCGCCGGCCGAGCCGGTGCCGCCACCCGCGCCGGAACCCGAACCGCTGGCGCCGCCATTGGTGCCCGTTCCAGTGCCCATGCCCGAACCAGTTCCTGTCCCGGTTCCTGTGCCAGTTCCGTTATTGGTTCCACCCGAATTGCTGTCAACGGAAGGCGAGCCCGGCGTGCTGTCTGGCGGCATGGTTGAACTGCTGGCGCCGCCGGACTTGGTGCCCGTCGCATCGGTGCTGTCATTGGCAGCGAAGCTGGCGGCGGACGCCGTGGCGAGCAGGCCGGCCAACAATAACGAAGTGAATTTGCGCGTCATCATGGTACGTCTCCTGATAAAGGGGATTACCTGATATTGGTCTTGCGCACTGAAACCTTGGTGCCCGTCGAGTGACGAGCGGTCAGTCGCCGCGCCGAGTGGCCTACCGTTCTTCTGCAATATTGGCTATTTGCCGAACCACCCCCGGGGACTAACGTAGCCACACATTCAATCGCTACCCCGGAGCCCACCATGCAACCTCGTGCCGATTTCTACACCGCGTCCCCTGATGCCATGAAAGCGATGATGGCGCTGGAAAATGCCGTCTCGAAACTGTCGCTGGAAAAGAGCCTGCTCGAACTGGTCAAGCTGCGCTCTTCACAGATCAACGGCTGCGCATTCTGCATCGACATGCACACCGCCGACGCGATAAAGGACGGCGAAACCCCGCGTCGTCTGTTCGCCGTGACGGCATGGCGAGAAGCGCCGTTCTTCAGCGAGCGTGAACGCGCCGCACTGCTGTGGACCGAGTCGCTGACACAACTGAGCCTGACCCACGCGCCGGACGAAGACTATGAAGTCGTCGCTGCGCAGTTTTCGCCGAAGGAACTGGTTGACCTGACGGTGGCGATCAACACCATCAACGGCTGGAATCGCCTGGCAGTGGGCTTCCGCAAACTGCCGCAGGCCTGAGACATTCACGCTTTTACCTTGTGGGAGCGAGCCTGCTCGCGAAGGCGACGTGTCAGTCACCATCATCGTTGCTGACATACCGCATTCGCGAGAAGGCTCGCTCCCACAGGGTCCTATTCAATGCCCATCGGAGCTCGGCGTCGTCGGTGCTTGTACCTTGCGCATCAAGAACACCATCACAGCGTGCATTGCTTTGTATTAATACGAAGCATTACTATTCACGCCCCTTTCTCACCACGCCGCCCATCCCCCATGCGCTCCCGCAGATCCGGCTTTTTCGAGCATTACGAAGAGTTGATCGGCACCTGGACTCGTCGCCTGCGCAATCGCGCGCAGGCCGAGGATCTGGCGCACGACACCTTTGTGCGGGTGCTCGAGGCAGATTCGGCGGCGGTGCAGCAGCCGCGTGCGTATTTGCATCAGACCGCACGCAATATCGCCGTTGACGGTTATCGGCGGGAGGACCGGCGGGGCGTCATGGAGTCGGAGGCGGTCGATGACAGTGCATCGTCGGCGGGCGATCCGGAGCATTACATGCACGCGATCCAGTTGGCCGACTCCATCGAACGCGCGCTCACCGAGCTGCCGCTCAACTGCCGCAAAATCTTTGTCTGGCAGAAGATCGAAGGCCTGACGCAGGCAGAAATCGCCGAACGCCTGGGGCTGTCCAAGAACATGGTCGAAAAGTATATGATCCGCACCCTGCGCCATCTGCGTGAGCGACTGGATGGCTTGCAGTCATGATGACGAGTGACGTCGAAAAGATCGCAGCCTTCGGCAGCTCCTACAGGGGGGCCTGCCTGCTCTCAACCTCAGCCGGACAGAATATTCCATGATGGAGACGAGAGATTGCGCCTGTGGGCAAGCGGCGGTGCGTGACGAGGCGGCGGCATGGTTCGTGCGATTGCAGGAGCCGAATGTCAGCGTCGAGCAACGGCAGCGCTTCGACGCCTGGCTGAACGCGCATCCGCAGCACCGTGAAGAATTCCAGTTGCTGCAAGGATTGTGGGCGGCGGCTGATCTGCTGCCGACGTCGCGTCTGCAGGCCCTTGCCGAAACTCCGCCAGCTCGCCGCCAACGTCGGCCGATGCTGCGTTATGCCGTCGCCGCGAGTGTTCTGGCCGTGGCGCTGGGGCTTGGCCTGTTCAGCGGGCTGAATCATCCGGGCGGTTACCGCGCTGAATTCGCCACGGCGCCGGGCGAGCGCAAGCATGTGGCGTTGCCGGACGGTTCTGTAATCGATCTGAACAGTCGCAGCCGCTTGCAGGTGCGTTATGAGCAGGATCGACGGGTTATCGAATTGAGCGCGGGCGAGGCGATGTTCAGCGTTGAACACGACGCCTCGCGTCCGTTTATTGTCGAAGCCGGCAGCGGCAGGGTCACGGTCACCGGTACGCGTTTCGATGTGCGCCGCGATGCCACGCAAACCCGCGTGGCGGTGGAGCAGGGCACGGTGAAGGTGCAGGGAAGTGCTGCCCCGGACAACCAATTCATCAACCTCACCGCAGGCCTCGGCACGGCGGTCGATGGCCAAGGCAAAGTCCTGCCGGCCTACGCGGTCAACCCGGCGCAGCTGACCGCGTGGCGCAACGGCAAACTGGTGTTCAACAACGCCAGCCTCAGCGAAGTAGCGGCAGAAGTATCGCGCTATCGCGACAAGCCGCTGACCGTAACCCAGCCGAACGTAGCCAGCCTGCGCCTGACCAGCGTGTTCAAATCCGACGACACCGACGCCTTGCTCAAAGCCTTGCCGAGCATCCTGCCGGTGACGGTGCGCACCCTTGCCGATGGCAGTCAGGAAATAATTTCCAGATAGCATTCAGGTTTTTTCCCCGTTCATCGTCTTCCTGTTCAACTGCAACTGGTTTGCATTAACAGCCGCACACTCTTGCGATCCACAGGAATCCGTACGACGTGAACATCACCACAACCCACAATAAAAAATCCCCTTGGTTGCCACTGGCTCTCGCGCTGGCAGTCAGCGCCGCGATGCCGTTGGCGTTTGCCGCTGAAGCCATTCATATCCGCGCGCAACCGCTGGGCCAAGCCTTGAGCGAACTGGGCCAGCAAACCTCGCTGCAGGTGTTTTTCAGCCCTGAGCTGGTGGCGGGCAAACAAGCTCCGGCGGTGGACGGCGACCTCGCGCCAGAGCAGGCGCTGCGGCAGTTGCTGCAAGGCAGCGGCCTCGATTATCAGATCAATGAAGGCTCGGTGACGCTCGCCCCAGCAGCCACCTCCGCAGCCAGCAACGGCCCGCTGGAACTGGGTGTGACCGACATCAAAGTGGTCGGCGACTGGCTCGGTGACGCGGACGCTGCGGTGGTGCAGAACCACCCCGGCGCACGCACGGTGATTCGCCGCGAAGCGATGGTCGAGCAGGGCGCGATGAACGTCAGCGACGTGCTCAAGCGCGTGCCTGGCGTGCAGGTGCAGGACTCCAATGGCACCGGCGGCAGTGATATTTCCCTCAACGTCGGCGTACGCGGTCTGACTTCGCGGCTGTCGCCACGCTCGACTGTTTTGATCGATGGCGTACCAGCGGCGTTCGCGCCTTACGGCCAGCCGCAACTGTCGATGGCGCCGATTTCCTCGGGCAATCTCGACAGCATCGACGTCGTGCGCGGCGCCGGTTCCGTGCGCTACGGGCCGCAGAACGTCGGCGGCGTGATCAACTTCGTGACCCGCGCGATTCCGGAGAAAACCACCGGCGAAATCGGCACCACCCTGGAAACCACGCAGTACGGCGGCTGGAAACACATCGACACCGCATTTCTTGGCGGCACCGCCGACAACGGCATGGGCGTCGCGCTGCTGTACTCCGGCGTCAACGGTCACGGTTATCGCGAGCGCAACAACGGCAATGACATCGACGACGTGCTGCTCAAGACGCATTGGGCGCCGACCGATAAGGACGACTTCAGCCTCAACTTCCACTACTACGACGCCAGTGCCGACATGCCGGGTGGCCTGACTCAGCGTCAGTACGATGACAAACCGTACGAGTCGGTGCGTGACTACGACCAGTTCACAGGCCGGCGCAAAGACGTGTCGTTCAAGTGGATCCGCCAGATCGACGAGCGCACCCAGGCAGAAATTCTCACCTATTACACCGACAGCTTTCGCGGCAGTACCATTGCCGCGCGCGATCAGCGCACCCTCAGCTCATACCCGCGTTCCTATTACACCCTGGGCATCGAGCCGCGCGTGTCGCGGGTGTTCGATGTCGGCCCGACCACTCAGGAAGTCAGCGTCGGTTATCGCTATCTGAAAGAGGCCATGCACGAAGAATCGAGTCGTCTGGCGCTGGTCAACAATCAGCCGGTGGTCACGCCAACCTCCGACGGCCATGTGTTCCAGGATCGCACCGGCGGCACCGAGGCCAATTCGGTGTATGTCGACAACAAGATCGACGTCGGCAACTGGACCATCACCCCGGGCATTCGCTTCGAACACATCAGCACCGATTGGCACGACCGCGCCGTGCTCGACACCGCTGGCCGCCCGGTACCGGAGAAAAACCGCAGCATCGAAAGCAATGAGCCGCTGCCGGCGCTGAGCGTGATGTATCACCTCTCCGATGCCTGGAAACTGTTCGCCAACTACGAAACCTCGTTCGGCAGCCTGCAATATTTCCAGCTCGGCCAGGGCGGTTCGGGTGACAGCACCGCCAACGGTCTGGAGCCGGAAAAGGCCAAGACCTACGAGATCGGCACGCGTTACAACGATGATGTCTGGGGCGGCGAGGTGACGCTGTTCTACATCGACTTCGATGACGAGCTGCAATACATCAGCAACGACGTCGGCTGGACCAACCTCGGTGCGACCAAGCACCAGGGCATCGAAGCCTCGGCGCACTACGACATGGCCGCCCTCGATCCGCGCCTCGATGGTTTGACCGCCAACGCCGGTTTCACCTACACCCGCGCCACCTATGAAGGCGAGATCCCCGGCTTCAAGGGCCGCGACCTGCCGTTCTATTCGCGGCAGGTGGCCACGGTCGGTTTGCGTTACGACATCAACCGCTGGACGTACAACATCGATGGCTTCGCCCAATCGAAACAGCGTTCGCCGGGCACGGGTGTGAATGCGGATGGCAGCTTCAATGGCAACTACATCACTGAAGGCACGGCGGACGGGCAGTACGGCGACATCCCGGGTTACGTGACCTGGAACGTGCGCGGCGGTTATGACTTTGGTCCGCAGGCGTCGAACCTCAAGCTCGGTGCCGGGGTGAAGAACGTCTTCGACAAGCAATACTTCACCCGCTCCAGCGACAACAACTCGGGCATGTATGTCGGCGCACCGCGCACGTTCTTCGTGCAGGCCAGCGTAGGCTTCTGATAGAGCGCGGTGCCTTCTTCGCGAGCAGGCTCGCTCCCACATGGACCACTGAAACCCTGTGGGAGCGAGCCTGCTCGCGAAGCTTTTAGACCTTGAGGACCTTGCCGCCAATCGCCACAGCCACCAGCAACACCGCCATCAATCCAAAGGCAAAACTCAGGCTGCTGGCATGGGCGACAAAACCGATCACCGCCGGCCCGGCGAGAATCCCGGCATAACCGAGCGTGGTAATCGCCGGTACCGCGATGCTCTCCGGCATCACCGTCTGCTTGCCCACCGCCGTGTACAGCACCGGCACGATGTTCGAGCAACCGGCGCCGACCAGCGCATAACCCACCAGCGCCGCTTGCCAGCTCGGCGCGAACGTGGCGAGAAACAGTCCCGTTGCCGCCAACAGCCCGCCGAACAGAATGATCCGTGTAGCCCCCAGCTTGCGCACGATGCGGTCACCCAGCAGACGACCAACTGTCATGGTCAGGGCAAACGCCGCGTAACCCATTCCCGCGTAAGCCGTGTCGATCCCGCGTTCCTGAGCGAGGAACACTGCGCTCCAGTCCAGCGCCGCGCCTTCGGTAAGGAAAACGATGAAGCACATGCCGCCGATAAACAGCACGATGCCATGGGGAATGGCGAACGCCGGGCCGGAGCTTTCGCTGCCGTAGGGCAGCATGTGCGGCACGCACTTGAGCAAGGCGCCGATCAGCAACACGACGACGACCAGCATCGCTGCCAGCGGTGTCAGCCCGAGGCCGAGCAGGGCGCTGACGCCCGCCGCACCAACAATGCCGCCGAGGCTAAACAGGCCGTGGAACCCCGACATCATGTGCTTGCCGCTGGCGCGCTCGACGATCACTGCTTGCAGGTTCACCGTCGAATCCACCGTGCCGAGGCCGGCACCGAACATGAACAGCGTGGCGATCAGCGCCGGTATCGAGGACACCGTCGCCAGCAACGGCAGCGCCGCGCAGATCAGCAAGGTGCCGCCGGTGGCCACACGTCGGCAACCAAAACGCGTGGCCAGAATCCCCGCCAGCGGCATCGCCAGAATCGAGCCGACACCCAGGCACAGCAGCAATAACCCCAGCGTGCCCTCATCCAGCCCGGCCCGCGCCTTGGCATACGGCACCAGCGGCGCCCAGGCGGCGATGCCGAGGCCAGCGATGAAAAAAGCGACGCGGGTGGACATCTGTTGCAGACGTCCGGGGACGAAGGTGTCTTGGGGGTTGAGGCTGGTCATATCGATCCTTGGCAAAAAAAACAACTGCATCCCGAGTGACATTCTGACGGCGTTGAGGTTCGATCTCAGGCCTTTCGGGGCATAACGGTGAACATCCTACCCTGTGGGAGCGAGCCTGCTCGCGAAAGCGGTGGGTCAAATATGGAATTGTCGACTGACGCACCGCCTTCGCGAGCAGGCTCGCTCCCACACTGAATTGCGGTTTACAGTTGGATTTTCGCCAGCATGGAATACGGGAACAAGGCATGACGAGCTTCTACGACGCACGCGGCAATATCTACGCTGTGGTCTCACCCCAAGCCTTGCGCGAGGCCGGGATTGCTTTGCCGCTCAGCGCCGCCGAGTGCGCCGGATCTCGGCAGCAATGGAGCGAAGCTGCCATCGCCCTGTGCTGCCATTGGCCCGACGGCAAGCGCCCGGCCAACAGCAAGCCTCACCGCAGCGACGGCCTGCTGATCGGCCCGTTCCAGGCATCTGCGCCGTTCGATGTACTGATCGTCAACACCGACGGCAGCCTCGCCGAGCGCAGCGGTAACGGCCTGACGATTTTTTCTCAGGCATTGACCGAGCAAGGCTTGATGGCGGAGCAGGGCGCCATGCTGCGCGTTCATCATGACAAAGGCGAAGCGCTGGAAACCGCAGTGACACCGGCCGAAGTCGAAGGCGTGCGCGGTTTCTGGCTCGACCTCGGTCAGCCTGGCTTCGGCCCGGAGGCTATGGGTGCGCAGACGGTTGCAAACGTTCAGTTCAACAATCGCGACGTCAGCCATGTCCAGCCCCTGGCACAACTCGATCCCACTTGGACCCACAGCCAATTCGTCCGTATCGGCAATCCGCACTGTGTAACGCTGCTCAGCGATGCAAGCGCTTTGCCGAGCAACGAACAGATGCGTGAACCCACCCTGAACCAATGGCTTACAGCAATCGCCTATGCCATGCCCACCGGTGCCGGCAATCCCTGCCCGGCGGGCGTTAATCTGCAATGGGCCGTGCTGGTGTCGCCGCAGAAAATCGCTGCGCGGGTATTCGAGCGTGGCGAAGGTCCAACCGCGTCATCCGGCACCAGCGCCAGCGCGGTCGCGTGTGCAGCGTGGCGGGTGGGTTGGGTCGAGGCAGGGGAGGTGCGGGTGGTCATGCCGGGTGGCACCGCACCGGTTTTGCTTGAGGTTTCGCAAGGGGAGTTGCTGCGCGTCAGATTGTTTGGCACGGCGCGGTTGATGGATTGACTCGGCCGACGCTATCGCTGGCAAGCCAGGCTCCCACAGGGTTTTGCATGAGGGCCCAATCATGTGCTCAACACAAAACCTGTGGGAGCCTGGCTTGCCAGCGATGAGGCCATCAGCCCCAGCGCAATCTCAGCTGAACTCCACCACCGGCATCTGCCGCTTCATCAACACCTTGCCGCCGCGAATCGAATACAGCGGCAGGCCTTGGCTGCGGATCACTTCGTAGTCGCTGTCCGCCGAGAGAATCAGCAAATTCGCCGGGCGGCCCTGTTCCAGTCCGTAACGTTCGCCCAGGTGCATGGCTTTGGCGCTGTTGTCGGTGACCAGATCCAGCGCGCTTTGCAGGTTGCGATAACCGAGCATGTGGCAGATGTGCAGACCGGCTTCGAGCACGCGCAGGATGTTGCCGTTACCCAGCGGATACCACGGGTCGACGATCGAGTCCTGACCGAAACACACGTTCATGCCGGCTTCGAGCAGTTCGTTGACGCGGGTCACGCCCCGGCGCTTCGGGAAGTTGTCGAAGCGCCCTTGCAGGTGAATGCTTTCGGTCGGGCAGGAAACAAAACTGATCCCGGAATGGCCGAGCAGGCGGAACAGTTTGGCGCAGTAGGCATTGTCATAAGAACCCATCGCCGTGGTGTGGCTGGCGGTGACGCGGGCGCCCATGTCGCGGCTGCGTGCTTCTTCGGCAAGCACTTCAAGGAAGCGTGAATGCGGATCGTCGGTCTCGTCGCAGTGCACGTCGACCAGGCAGCCGGTACGCTCGGCCAGGTCCATGAGGAACTTCACCGAGCTGACGCCCTGATCGCGGGTGTATTCGAAATGCGGAATGCCGCCGACCACGTCAGCGCCCATGCGGATCGCTTCTTCCATCAGCTCGCGACCGTTGCGGAACGACTCGATGCCTTCCTGCGGGAACGCGACGATTTGCAGGTCAATCAGATGACGGCTTTCCTCGCGCACTTCGAGCATGGCTTTGAGCGCGGTGAGTTGCGGGTCGGTGACGTCAACGTGGGTGCGCACGTGCTGAATGCCGTGGGCAGCCAGCGCCTGAATGGTCTTCTTGGCGCGGGTCTTGGTGTCTTCTTCGGTGATGGTGACCTTGCGCTCGCCCCAGCATTCGATGCCCTCGAACAACGTACCGCTCATGTTCCAGCGCGGCTCGCCAGCGGTGAGGGTGGCGTCGAGGTGGATGTGCGGCTCGACGAAGGGCGGCACCACCAGATTGCCGCCGGCATCGAGGTCATCCGGGCCGAGGGTCGGCGCTTCGGTCTGACGGGCGATGCTGTGGATCAGCCCGTCTTCGAGGTGCAATTCGTGCAGGCCTTCCTGGTTGCGCAGGCGGGCGTTGATGATGTGCATCAGGCGAATCCTTTTTATAGGTCTTGTAGTGGTGCGCTGACGCGACGTGCGCCGAGCACACCGGTGACGATGACATACGTTAGCGCGGCAGCGGCGATCCCTACCAGCGGCGCGACCCAGGGCGAACTGAACGCAGCGACGGTGCCCACCCCGTAGGCCCCGAGCCCCGGCCAGTTGAACGCCGGCAACCGTGCGTCGGCCAGACGCGGGTAGTGCCCGCGCCAGCGATAGAAAAAGTCAGCCATGATCACCCCGCCAATCGGCGGAATCACCGTGCCGAGCAAGATGAGATACGGCACCAGCATGTCGTACATGCCCAGCAGGGCGAGCAGAGTGCCGATCACCGCGCCACCGAGGGTCACGGTCTTGCGCCGCCCGGTCCGCAGCAGGTTGCAGCCGGCCACGGCGAAGTTGTAGATGGTGTTGTCCTGCGTACTCCAGATGTTCAGCAACAGCATGGCCATCGCGGCCATGGCGAAACCTTGCAACAGCAGCACTTCAACCACATCCGGTTGCTGATAGACGATCGCGCCGTATGCGCCGATCAGCACCATCAGGCCGTTGCCGATGAAAAAACCGATCAGGCTGGCCAGCACTGCCACTTTTGCCGAGCGCGAAAATCGCGTCCAGTTGGTGGCTTGGGTCGCGCCGCTGACGAAGGTGCCGAACACCAGGGTGATCGCCGTCGACCAGTCCAGCGAACCGGTCGGCACCACGCTGAGCAAGCCTTCGAAGCCGCCGACTTTCACGGTCGCTGCCCACATCGACAGCATCAGCAGCAACATCATCGCCGGTACCGCGATGTACGAGAGAATCTCCAGTCCGCGATAACCGATGTACGCCGTAGCGCAGAAACCCAGACCGAACAGCACCATCAGGACCAGCACGGTGGTTTCATCGAGATTGAAATACTTGCCGATCACCACCGCTGCCGTCGCCGTGCCCCACGCGTACCAGCCAATCTGGGTGAAGCCGAGGATCAGGTCGCTGAGCTTGCTGCCGACTTCGCCAAAACAGAAGCGGCCCATCAGCACCGAATTGAGGCCGCTCTTGAAGGCGATGTAACCCAAGCCTGCCGCGTACAGACCGAGCAGCAGGTTGCCGACGATGATCACCGCCATCATCTCGGCGAAACCGAACGCAACCCCGAGCTTGCCGCCGGCAAACATGGTCGCGGTGAAAAACGTGAAGCCCAGTAACACCATCGCCGTCGAGGCCAGGCCTTTGCGCGCGTGCATGGGGACTTCACTGAGCGGGTAATCGTTGCCGGAGGCGTTCTGCGTCATGGGGCAGTCCTTGCAGGAAGGGGAAGACGCAGAAGGGTTGCAGCGGTCGTGCCAAGCGGCGTAAGTGAACGAATGTGTAGACGCGACTGAGGTTTTCAGCGCGAAAGCAGTGCACTGAATGCAGCAGGAGCCCAATGTGGGAGCGAGCCTGTTATGTGCATGGCAGATGATTCAAACCTGGCGCCGGACTCTTGTGGGAGCGAGCCTGCTCGCGAATACGGAGTGTCAGTCACCGAATAAATTGACTGGAACGACGCTTTCGCGAGCAGGCTCGCTCCCACAGGGGCGGGGAGATCTGTTGCTTATTCGCCGCGATAGATGCAGCCGCTGGTGCACGTCTCATGAATGCGGATCGCGCTGAGTTCCGGCAGCAATGGCTTCATCTCATTCCAGATGAATTTGGCCAGCACTTCGCTGGTCGGGTTTTCCAGGCCGGGAATGTCGTTCAGGTAGTTGTGGTCGAGGCGCTCATACAGCGGCTTGAAAATCGCTTTGATCTCGGAGAAATCGCGAATCCAGCCAGTGTGCGGATCGAGGTCGCCGCTCAGATGCAGCGCGACCTTGAACGAGTGACCGTGCAGGCGTCCGCACTTGTGGCCGTCCGGGACGTGCGGCAGGCGGTGGGCGGATTCGAAAGTAAACTCTTTGAAGATTTCCACGGTAGTTTCGGCTCTGTTCAGATGGCGTTCGCCGCAGCGATTCGGGCAGGCGGCGAGTTTATCAGCTTGTCTTTGGCCGTGCTGACTAAAGGGTCAGCAAGCGCTCGGCGAGGCGACCGTTGGCCGTCAGCTCGAGGAATTCGTCACCCAGTCGCCGGCTCTCGTCCATCGCCGTGTGCCAGTATTTCTGCCGGCCCGGCGCATCGCCCATGAAGCGTTTGAAGTCGTTGCGATCGGGCAGTTTGCCGTAGGGCAGGCGCGCCAGATATTCCTTCGATGGCGCGACCAGCAGCACATCCTGCAGACGCTGCACCGAAGCGCGGCGCCATGGCAGCGTCTTGTCGAACCAGCCGGGAATCACCCGATCGGTGAAGTGCGGATAGAGCACGATGCCGTCGCCGCTGTAGGGCAGGTCGAGGTGGTAGTCGAGCAAACCGCCATCGCGGAACGTACCGGCGCCGGCGCCGGGCAGGTCGCGCACGCCTTCCATCACCATCGGAATCGACCCGGAAGCGAGCAGGGCCTGGCGCAGGTTGCCGGTGTTGAGGGCAACGAAGCGTGAAGGGAAATCGGTCAAGGCATCAAGCGGCGGCGCCAGGCGTGGATCGTGGATGATCAGCCGCTCAAAGTGTCGCGACAGCCGTGCACGGCCGCGCAGGTTGTCGGCGATCACTGAACCCAGTGCCAGACCGAGGCGCCCGCGATGGTCTTCGGCGAGGCGGCCCTGGCTCTTCACCACCATGATGTTCAAGCGGTAATCGGCGTTTTCAAGAATGCTCGCATCGCGGCCGTCGAGCAGGTCATTGAGCATGCGCTGCGAGCTCTGGCTGATCTCGGCCATGCTCACGCCTTTGTTGAAATGCTGCTCGGCGTACAGCTCACCGAGGCGGCGAATGCCTTCGGCGGCGTCCGGCAGGCAGGCGCTGGCGAAGCGCCAGGAACCCACCGAGGCGCCGATCAGCGAACGCTCACGCGGCGCACCCGGCAGCCACTCGCCGAACAACGCCAGATCCAGCCCCTGTATCCCCAACGCCTTCGGCCCACCGGCTGCACCGGGCAGGGTGCAGACGTCCGCGGCGTGCAAGCCCTGCGCACGAATCCGCGCCATGGCCCGTGGGCCGGCCTTGAGGGTGAGGGCGGGAAACTTGATGTGGATGGCGGTCATACCGGTCTCGATCGTTAGCAAGCTGGCGATTATAAGCACATGTTGCAGGCCCATGTAGGAGTGAGCCTGTCCCACAAACGGGGCAGACGCAAAACCAGTGTGGGAGCGAGCCTGCTCGCGAAAGCGGCGGGTCAGAAACATCGCTGCAGCTGACACTCCGTCTTCGCGAGCAGGCTCGCTCCCACAGGGAATCTTGCCAACAGTGGGGCACAATGATGGCCATTCAGTTTCAGTTAAGTTGACCTCGCTATGGTGCCCACCGTAAGCAACATATAAGAATTCGGAGACACCATGAAAACCCTGACTGCCCTGACCACTGCCTCGATCCTCGGCCTTGGCGCCAACACTGCGCTGGCGCGCGATCTCGGGCCTGACGAGGCGCTTCGTTTGCGCGACGCTGGTACTATCGTCTCCTTCGAGAAGCTCAACGCCATCGCGCTGGAAAAACACCCCGGTTCGGAAATCACCGAGACCGAGCTGGAGGAAGAGTACGGCAAGTTCATTTACCAGATCGAACTGCGCGACCCGAAAGGGCTGAAGTGGGATCTGGAGTTGAACGCGGTCGATGGTGAAGTGCTCAGGGATCATCAGGATACGTAATGAAGCTGAATAGTCGCGCCACCCGCCTGACGGCGCTGGCGCTGGTGTTGTTGTGCAGTACGGCCATGGCTCGCGACCTCGATCAGGACGAGGCGCTGGCCCTGCGTCGCGATGGTGTAATCCTGCCGCTGGAGCAAGTGCTGCAGCAGGCCATGGATCGCTACCCCGGCGCCAAACTGCTGGAAGTCGAGCTGGAAGAAAAACACGACGTGTACATTTACGAAGTCGAATTGCTGACGGTCGAGGGCGTGGCGCGCGAGCTGCACCTGAAAGCCGATACCGGCGAGTTAGTGAAAGACAAGGAAGATTGATCGATGCGTTTGCTTCTGGTGGAAGACCACGTACCACTGGCCGACGAATTGCTCGCCGGCCTGCAGCGCCAAGGCTACGCGGTGGATTGGCTGGCCGATGGTCGTGACGCGGTGTATCAGGGCAGCAGCGAGCCCTATGACCTGATCATCCTCGACCTCGGCCTGCCCGGCGTGCCGGGGCTGGACGTGCTGGCGCAGTGGCGCGCGGCCGGTCTGGCGATTCCGGTGCTGATCCTTACCGCGCGCGACTCCTGGGCCGAGCGCATCGAAGGGCTGAAGGCCGGCGCTGACGATTACCTGACCAAACCGTTCCACCCGGAAGAACTGTACCTGCGCATTCAATCGCTGCTGCGCCGCTCCAAGGGCCAGGCCAACCAGCCGACCCTGCAAGCCGCCGGCCTGCATCTGGACGAAGGCCGCCAGTGCGTGGTTCGCGACGGCGCCGACATCCAGCTGACCGCCGCTGAATTCCGCCTGCTGCGCTATTTCATGCTGCATCCCGAGCAGATCCTCTCGAAAAGCCACCTCGCCGAACACCTCTACGACGGTGAGACCGAGCGTGACTCCAACGTCCTCGAAGTCCACGTCAATCACCTGCGGCGCAAGCTCGGCAAAAGCGTGATCGAAACCCGTCGCGGTCAGGGATACCTGTTCGGCGGACAAGCTTCATGAGATCAATCCAGCGCCGTTTGAGCCTGGGTCTGATCAGCGTGATGGTGGTGGTCGGTCTGGTGCTGGCGCAAACCAGCCTGTGGTTGTTCGAAGTCGGTTTGCAGCGCTACCTCGAAGCCGGCCTGCGCAACGACAGCGAAAGCCTGCTGGTAGCGCTGGTGCGCGGCCCGCAAGGTTTGCAGCTGGATGAGCGGCATCTGTCGCCGGCCTATCAGCGGCCGTTTTCCGGGCACTACTTTCGCATCGATTTCTCCGACAGCCACTGGCGTTCGCGCTCGCTGTGGGATCAGGAACTGCCGCTGCTGCAACACCCGGGGCTGCACAGCAATCTGCAACTTGGCCCGGACGGGCAACGCTTGTTGATATTGCGCTCGGACTATCGACGCCTGGGTCAGTCGATCTCGATCAGCGTCGCCCAGGATTACACGCCGGTCAGCGACAGTTTCCAGCGCATGCGCCAGATCGGCCTCGGTCTGGGGCTGGCGGCGTTGCTGTTGATCCTGTTCCTGCAACGCCTGACCGTACGCCGCGCCCTTAAACCGCTGGAACGCGCGCGCGAGCAGATCGCTCAGTTGCAGCAGGGCCAGCGCTCGCAACTCGACGATCAGGTGCCGGTGGAGCTGGAACCGCTGGTGGCGCAGATCAACCATTTGCTCGCCCACACCGAAGACAGCCTCAAGCGCTCGCGCAATGCCTTGGGCAACCTCGGCCACGCGCTGAAAACCCCTTTGGCGGTGCTGCTCAGCCTGGCCTCCAGCGACAAGCTCGATGACCATCCCGAGCTGCGCAGAATTCTCAAGGAGCAATTGGAACAGGTGCAGCAGCGCCTCAATCGCGAACTCAATCGCGCGCGGTTGTCGGGGGATGCGCTGCCCGGCGCGTTGTTCGATTGCGATGCCGAGCTGCCAGGGTTGCTGGCGACCTTGAACATGATTCACGGCGAGCATCTGGCCTTGAGCTACGTCGCACCGCCGGGTTTGCAACTGCCGTGGGACCGCGAGGACTTGCTCGAACTGCTCGGTAACCTGCTCGACAACGCCTGCAAATGGGCCGATGCCGAGGTGCGCTTGAGTGTGATCGAAAGGTCTGACGGCTTTGCCCTGAGCGTGGAAGATGACGGCCCGGGGATTCCCGAAGAGCAGCGCACTCAGGTGTTCAGCCGTGGCACGCGGCTGGATGAGCAGACCCACGGGCATGGGCTCGGCCTTGGGATCGTGCGGGATATTGTCGAAACGTGGGGCGGGTTACTGGTGCTGGGAGAAAGCGAGTGGGGCGGGTTGAAAGTGGTGATTGAACTGCCTCGGCGGTGAGCCCTTGAAAAGCCCCTCACCCTAACCCTCTCCCAGAGGGAGAGGGGACTGATTGTGTTGTTCTTGAGAGATGCACCCACTTGAAATCCGAGTCGAACTCAGGACTTGAATGGCATGAAGATCGGCTCCCTTTCCCCCCTCGCCCCTTGGGGGGAGAGGGCTGGGGTGAGGGGGGATTGGAACTGACACCCCGCACTTGTGCATCAAACGCGAAACTGATCCATCAACCGCTGCTGCTGATTCGCCAGGCTGTTGAGCGACTGGCTCACGCGCGCCGATTCATTGGCCTGCCCGGACAGCGACTCGGTCACATCGCGAATCGTTGCCACGTTGTTATTGATCTCTTCAGCCACTGCGCTCTGCTCTTCGGCAGCACTGGCGATTTGCAGGTTCATGTCGCTGATCACCGTCACCGCATCGCCGATCTGCCGCAACGCCGTGACAGCCTGACCCACCTGCTCAACGCTGCCCTGGGCCTGACGATGGCTGTTGCCCATCGCACCGACCACTTCCTGCGTGCCGTTCTGCAATTGCTCGATGACCTGGCGGGTTTCCTCCACCGACTCCTGAGTGCGGCGCGCGAGGTTGCGCACTTCATCGGCGACCACAGCAAAACCGCGTCCGGCTTCACCGGCGCGGGCGGCTTCGATGGCGGCGTTGAGTGCGAGCAGGTTGGTCTGCTCGGCGATGGCGCGGATGGTTTCCAGCACCGTGCCGATTTTCTCGCTGTTGGCGGCCAGGCCTTCGACCTGAACCATCGCTGCGCTCATGTCGGCGGCGAGGGTGTCGATGCTCGCGGTGGTGTGGTCGATCACGGTCAGACCCTGGCGGGTGGCGCGGTCGGCGTCCTTGGCGGCTTCGGCGGCCTGGGCGGCACTGCGCGCGACGTCCTGGGCGGTGGCGCTCATTTCATGGGACGCGGTGGCGACCTGATCGACCTGACGGTATTGCTGCTCCATGCCGGCGCTGGTCTGGGTGGCGATGGCCGAAGACTGGTCAGCAGTGTTGCGCGCGTCCTGCACCGAGCGTTTTACCTCGGCAATGATCGGCTGCAACTTGTCGAGGAACTTGTTGAACCAACCGGCCAACTGGCCCAGTTCGTCCTGCTTGTCGTAGGCCAGGCGCCGGGTCAGGTCGCCTTCGCCGCTGGCGATGTCTTCAAGCATGTGCGCCACACCGAGGATCGGCTTGGTCACGCTGCGCGCCATCAGCCACACCAGCAGCAGACCGATCAGGGCGGCGAACAGGCCGAGGCTCAGTTCGATCAGCGTGCCTGAGGTATTGCTCGCATCCAGTTGCTGCTTGAGCGCTTCGGCGCGGCTGACCAGGACTTTCTCCGGCACATCGAGCAACACGCCCCACGCCGGTCCGCCGGGAATCGGCTGGAACGGCGACAGCACTTTCAACTGGCCGTTGCTGTGCAGGCTGCTCACGCCAGTGCTCGAGGCGAGCAGGCGCAGCAACTCGCTGCCGCTGGCCTGATCTACCGCATCCAGGCGCTGGCTGAGTTTGCCGGCATCCGGGCTGTAACCGGCGAGCAGGCCGGCGGGGCTGACAATACTGACGGCGGTCTGACCGTCGTAAAGCTTGCGGCTGGCGTTCTGGCTGATCGCTTGCAGGCTGTTGAGGTTGATGTCGACCGACAGCGAGGCGATGACTTTGCCATTGACCTGCAGCGGGAAGACGATGCTGGTCATCAGCACTTTCTGGCCATCGATGACATAGAAGTACGGCTCGATCACGCAGGGTTTGAGCGTGGTGCGCGGGCAGGTGAACCAGGCGTTGGCGGCCTGACCGCTGGGGCCGGTGCTGGTGTCGCTCATGTCGCTTTCCGGCAGCGCCATCGAGGTGACTTTGCCCGGGGTCGGCTGCGACCAGTACAGGGCAAAACGGCCCTTGTCGTTGCTGCCCAGTTCAGCCTGATCGGCGAACAGTTCGTCCTTGCCGTCCAGCGCATTGGCTTCGAACACCAGCGACAGGCCGAGCAGGTCCGGGTTGGCTTGCAGCGCGGATTTGACCTGACGGGTCATGTCCTCGCGCAGGTCGAAGGCATCGAGAAAGCGCTTCTCGGCCTGCTCACGCAAAAACAGTACCTGCCGCGAGAAACCGTGGCCGTACTGATAGGCGTCCATGAATTGCTGACGAATGCCGGCGGCCTGCACTTCGCCTTGCGACTCGATACGCGCCTGCGCCGATTCGGTGAGCATCTCCATGCTCGAGGCCTTGACCAGCGCCGAGCTGTGTTCCATGCGATACAGCGAAAGACCGACCAACAGCGTCACGATACCGGCCAGGCAGAGGCCGGCGAGCAGGGTGATTTTCCACTGGATGGAAAGTTGTCTGAGCGCCATGGAAAACATCCTTATCCGATAAATATCTGAGACTTTGCACTGTAGCGGCCGCGTTTCGGCTTTCTTTATGCCGTGAGCGCAATATGACCGATTGCCGCATGCGGGGCCTGTGGTCCTGTGATCCTGTGGTCCTGTGGTCCTGTAGTCCTGTGGCGAGGGGATTTATCCCCGTTCGGCTGCGAAGCAGTCGTGACACCTGCGTACAGGGTTGATTTAAAGTTTGCCGGGGGCGGCTTCGCCACCCAACGGGGATAAATCCCCTCGCCACAGAGCTTTGACAGCGCCGCCACTCTGCGGCACAGTGCGCGCCCTCTAATAAGACCCTTCATACAAATCCGCCGGCCAACCCCGGGCGGACTCATCCTGTCTGGCGGTGTGTTTCCACCCGCAGTGTTTTTTGAGGTAGTGAAATGAATGCAGTCATAGCAGCCGTCGGCGTCATGCTGATCCTCAGCCTGTCGCGCGTGCATGTGGTGATCGCGCTGATCGTCGGGGCGCTGGTCGGTGGCCTGACCGGCGGTCTGGGCATCGACGCAACACTCAAGGCGTTCAACAGCGGTCTGGGCGGCGGCGCGACGGTGGCGTTGTCCTACGCCTTGCTCGGCGCGTTCGCCGTGGCAATCGCCAAGTCCGGCCTGGCTCATGCGCTGGCCGACAAGGCCCTGGCCATGGTGGATCGGCAGCACGCAACCGGCGGCGGTAACGTCAAATGGCTGCTGATCGGCCTGCTGTGGGTGGTGGCGATTGCCTCGCAGAACATCCTGCCGATCCATATCGCGTTCATTCCGCTGCTGGTGCCGCCACTTCTATATGTATTGACCAAGCTGCAACTCGATCGCCGTCTGATCGCCTGCGTCATGACCTTTGGCCTGATCACCCCGTACATGTTTCTGCCGGTGGGTTTCGGCAACATCTTCCTCAACGAAATCCTGCTGGCTAACGTCGCCCGCAGCGGCGTCGACATCAGCGGCATCAATGTCACCCACGCCATGGGCATTCCGGCGCTGGGCATGGTTTTCGGGCTGGCGATGGCGTTTATGAGCTACCGCAAGAAGCGCGTTTATGACCTGGCGAAGATCGAACAGGTCGAGCAGACGGCGGTGCAATACAACCCGCTGAGCCTGATGATTGCCGGTGTGGCCATCGCTTCGGCGTTTGTCGTGCAGTTGCTGTTGGACTCGATGATTATCGGCGCTCTGGTCGGGTTCCTGATTTTCTCGGTGTCGGGCATCGTCAAATGGCGCGAGACCGATGACCTGTTCACCGAAGGCATGAAGATGATGGCGATGATCGGCTTCATCATGATCGCCGCCTCAGGCTTTGCCGAAGTGATGAAGGCCACCGGGCAGGTGCAGACGCTGGTCGAATCGTCGGCGGCCTGGATCAATCACAGCAAAGGCGTCGGGGCTTTGTTGATGCTGCTGGTGGGCTTGCTGGTGACCATGGGCATCGGTTCGTCGTTTTCCACCGTGCCGATTCTCGCAGCGATCTTCGTGCCGTTGTGCGTGCAACTGGGCTTCAGCCCGATCGCCATCGTCTGCATCGTTGGCACTGCCGGTGCGCTGGGCGATGCCGGTTCGCCGGCCTCGGACTCGACCCTCGGCCCGACCTCGGGCCTGAACATCGACGGCCAGCATCACCACATCTGGGACACCGTCGTGCCGACCTTCCTGCACTACAACCTGCCGCTGCTGGTGTTTGGCTGGATCGCGGCGATGGTTCTCTAAAAAATCCACAATTGCCCCATGTGGGAGCGAGCCTGCTCGCGAAGGCGTCGTGTCAGTCGACACACAGGTTGCTGAGCCAACGCTTTCGCGAGCAGGCTCGCTCCCACAGGGGGGGCGGCGATGTTTCAAGACTCAACTTTTGCCCCGGCGTGCCGTTAAAGCCTTTAACCACGCCAACAAAATCAAAAGAGTGAGTCCCCCGATGCGCCTGAGTCTCAAGGCTAAAGTCCTGTCCCTTGCCGTTCTGCCGGTGCTGCTCTTTGCGCTGGTCATCAGCGTGACCACGCTGTTCATCCTCCAGGAACAGGCGCGCAAGGAGGTCGAACAGACCCGCGAGCGGCTGCTCGGCGACGCCAAGGCCACCCTGCAAAGTTACGTCGCCGTGGCCATGACCACGATCAAACCGCTGTACGACGCCGCCGCACCGGGCGACGACGCGGCGCGGGCGCAGGCGATCAAGTTGCTCTCGGGCATCCGCTACGGCAAGGACGGCTACTTCTTCGGCTACGACTCCGAAACCGTGCGCCTGTTCAAGGCCAACGACCCCGATGGCGTGGGCAAAAGCTTCAAGGACAACCGCGATCCGAACGGCGTCTACGTCAACCTCGGCCTGGTCAAAGTGGCCAAGGACGGCACCCACTATTTGCAATACAGCTCACCGCTGCCGGGTAACGCCAAGGTGCTGGTGCCGAAACTCGGCTACACCGAATACCTGCCGAAGTGGGACATGGCGGTCGGTACTTCGGTCAACCTCGACGGCATCGAAGCGCAAGTGGCGCAGGTCGAGGCGCAAGTGCAGGAGCGCGTGCAAGGCGTGGTGCTGAGCATTGTCGGCGTTGCGGTGCTGGTGCTGTTGGTGATCGCGGCGGCGGGCATGCTGCTGGCCAACACCATTCTGCGCCCGCTGACCCTGATGAAAGCCAACCTCGATGATATCGCGGCGGGCGAGGGCGACCTGACCCGACGCCTGAACATCACCAGCCAGGACGAACTCGGCGAACTGGCCGGCTCGTTCAATCGTTTCGTCGACAAGATCCACGGCCTGGTGCGGCAGATCACCGAGATGACCACGCAACTGACCGGTCTGGTCACCCAGGTCTCGGAACAGGCGCAGCGTTCCGATCAGGCCATGGAGCGTCAGCGCCACGAAACCGATCAGGTCGCCACGGCGATCAACGAAATGTCCGCCGCCGCCCAGGAAGTCGCCAAGAGCGCACAGAACGCCGCCGTCGCCGCTCAGCAGACCGACGAAGAAGGCCAGAGCGCCAAGCGCGTGGTCGCAGGCAGCATCAAGCAGATTCATGCATTGGTCGACGACATCCGCAACAGCGGCGTGTCGCTGGACAGCCTGCAGCAGGACGTCAGTTCGATTGTCGGCGTGCTTGGGGTGATTCGTTCGATTGCCGAGCAGACCAACTTGCTGGCGCTCAACGCCGCGATCGAAGCGGCGCGCGCCGGTGAGGCCGGTCGTGGCTTTGCGGTGGTTGCGGACGAAGTACGCGCACTGGCCAGCCGCACGCAGATCAGCACTCAGGAAATCCAGGGCATGATCGACCGCTTGCAGGCCGGCACGCAGCAGGCGGTCGAAGCGATGCGCCGTTCCAGCGAGGCCGGCGACGGCACTTCGCAGCAAGCCAATCAGGCCGGTGCATCGCTGGACGCGATGGCGCAGTTGATCGCGACGATCAACTCGATGAACGCGCAGATCGCCAGCGCAGCGGAAGAGCAGACGGCGGTGGCCGAAGAGATCAACCGCAGCGTGCATCAGATTGCGGTGGCGGTGGACAGCGTCGCCGATGAAACGCAACTGGGCGCGCAAACGTCGCGCAGTCTGGCGGAGCTCGGGCAGCGGTTGGGCAAGCTGGTCGGGCAGTTCCGTATCTGATGGCCTGAAAAGCCCCTCACCCTAGCCCTCTCCCAGAGGGAGAGGGAACCGATTGGGGAATATTGCGGGATTACGCCGACCTGAAAGTCCTGCTTTGAACCCATAATCGACGCGGTTTTTCAGGTCGATGCAGTAGGTGGGACACCTCGGTCGGTTCCCTCTCCCTCAGGGAGAGGGCTAGGGTGAGGGGGCTCTTGATCTTCAGGCTCTGTCCCAATAAGGAATCTCGCCAAAGCACTCGACAAAAAAATCAATCACCGTCCTCACCTTCACCGACAGCCGTCGGCTCCCCGGCCACAGCACGGCGATCTGCTGCGGTTCCAGACTGTTCGACACCTGATATTCCCCCAGCACCGGCACCAGTGTGCCCTCGCGCACCGCTTCGCCAATCAGCCACGACGGAAACATCACCAGCCCTAAGCCTTGCTGGGCGGCCTGGGTCAGGGTGTCGGCGTGGTTGCCGGTGATCGGGCCTCTGACCGTGTATGGCGTCCAGTCCTCGCCGTCGCGGCGGAAAAACCAACGCTGCTGACCGGCCGCGCCTTTATAGGCCAGGCACTGATGTTGCGCAAGTTGGTCGGGATGCTGCGGGATGCCGTGGCGTTTGAGATAGGCCGGGCTGGCGGCGACCTGAAAACGGTGCGGCGCCAGAATGCGTGCCTGCATGCTCGAATCGTGCAGCGCGCCGATGCGAAACAGCAGGTCGGCGCCTTCCTGTAGCGGGTCGACGTAATGGTCGGTTTGCTGGATATCCAGTTGCAGCTTCGGATAGCGCGCGCAGAGCTCGCCTAGCCAGGGCGTCAGATGGCGTTGGCCGAACACCACCGGGGCGTTGATGCGCACCAGTCCGGTGGGTTCGCTTTGCTGTTCCTGCAACGCCTGCTCGGCTTCTTCCAATTGCACCAGCAGCAACCGCGCATGGTGACCGAGCGTGCGCCCGGCTTCGGTCGGCGTGACTGCGCGGGTGTGGCGGTAGAGCAATTGCTGGTTCAGCGCCTGTTCCATCAACTGGATCTGCCGAGAAATGGAGGAGGGCGCGACCCCTCCGCGGCGGGCGACTTCGGAAAAACTGCCGTGGTCTAGGACCGCTACAAACAGCCTTAACGCTTTGAATCCGAGTTCGTTGAGCCCGTGCATGCCATGTCTCGCTGTGCGTGTTGCGCAAAAGTGTTGTCCGGATGCTCCCATTTATCGCACAGCGGCACCAGCCGATAATCCGCGCCATTGTTTTTGAGCGTGGAAGGTTATGTATGCAGACGTTGGCTGAAGGGGTGGTTGCTGCACCGGTGAAAAAATCGGTGTTGCGTCTGCTGTTGCTGCCGCTGGTGATTCTCGCTGGCATGGGCTTGTCGGTAGAAGCCGGATTGCTCGGGCCGCTGGGTGAGCAGGTCGGGCATTTATGGGCGACGTTGAGCATCTTCGGTGTGGGTTCGGCAATTCTGTTTTTGCTCTTGCTGTTCGCCGGCCCACAGAAAGGTCCGGCGCTGACCCAGTTGCCGCGCTGGCAGTTGATCGGCGGTTTTCTCGGGCCGATCTACGTGGTGGTGTTGACGCTGGCGACGCCGCATATCGGCATTGCCATGACGATGATCGCGATTTTGTCCGGTCAGGTCGGCAAGAGTGTGCTGATCGACCATTTCGGCTGGTTCGGCGCGACGCGCAAGAAGGTCAACGGCGAGCGCTGGCTGGCGTTGGGCTTGATTGTGGTGGCTTTGGTTCTGATTGCGCGGGGGTGAGTGATGGGTCTGGTGATTTTGTTGGTGGTGGTGGTATTGGCCGGTGCGGTGTTGAGTGTGCAGGCCGCGATCAATGGGCGTCTGGGTGAAACGGTGGGGGTGCTGCGTAGCAGTTTGCTGACCTTTGCGGTGGGCGCGGTGGTGACCGGGTTGTTGATTCTGTTTTTCGAGCCGGCGCAGGCGGTGAGTCTGCTTGAGGTGCCGAAGTGGCAGTTGACCGGGGCGCTGTTCGGCGTGGTGTACATGATGGTGATGGTGGGTGCGGTGCCGGTGGTCGGGACGGCTGTGGCGACGGTGGCGGTGATTGTCGGGCAGTTGGGGATGGGGATGTTGATCGACAATTTTGGCTGGTTGGGGAATCCGGCGATCGGCTTGTCTGCGAGTCGGATGTTGGCGATGGTGTGTCTGGCGGTGGCTTTGGTGTTTATGTATCGGAGTTCGCGGCAGGCGCAGTGATTTTATTTGTTTGACTGTGTACATATCCGTTGCTGCGGGTGTTGCTGATTACGGTTCCGCTCTTACAGCGGGTCACTTTTTCAGACGCCAAAAAGTAACCAAAAGGCTTGGCCCCGGCGTTCGGCCCGCTCGCTGGGGCTCGGGGTTTCTTCGCTCCGGGACCGATCCCTCCACTCAGCCTGCCGATGGGGCCGGCACGGCAAGATCAAGGGCGGTACTCGAGCTTGCGCTCATTGTGTTGAGTGGTTAGGAGCGGGTGGTGTCTGGCTTTGGTTTTGTGCCGGGATTCGCCCCCTCACCCCAGCCCTCTCCCGAGGGAGAGGGAGCCGACCGAGTTGTTTCGCGTTATACAGCGAACTGAAAGACCTTATCGATTATGGATTCGGTGACGCACGATCAGGTCGGTGTACTTTTGAAGCACTCCCCAATCAGTCCCCTCTCCCTTTGGGAGAGGGCTAGGGTGAGGGGCTTTTGATGTCATGTGCAGGTCTGTGCAGCGCGATGTCGTTCTGGTGGGAGCGAGCCTGCTCGCGAAAGCCATCTCTGCGTCGCCCAATCTCTCAACAGTTGGTCAGCCTGCAACACCACCTTCTACACTGTCCCTTACGGCTTACCACTCAAGCCTCAGACAACCACCACGCAAGGAGTCTGTCCCATGTCCGATAAAAAATGCGACTGCCCGGGCTGCAACTGCACGATCAAAGAAGGCGAACATTCCTACGCTGTACACGGTAAACACTATTGCTGCGAGGCTTGCGCTCATCACCACAAACACGGTGAAGAATGTGCGATGAAGGGTTGCGGTTGCGCTCATCCGAAATAAGCGCGGCAAAAAAAAGTGGAGCCTAATCAGGCTCCACTTCCATTTTCAGACTGTCGTCTTCCTGTCGCTCAAAGTGCCTCACCGTGCCTTGCAAGGTTCGCCCTTCGACCTTGATCACCACAACCTTGGCTTGGTGGAGGTCTTCCGGTACCGGTGCCTGGACGCACAAGGTGAAGCGATAAGGGTCATCCGCGACCGTTTCCAGTGCGACTGCGCAATTCACCGTTTTGGTGATCTGGCCGAAGAAGGTGGTCAGGCCGTAGTCCAGTCGGGCCGTGTGATAAGTGTCGGTCATCGGTCGATTCCCCCTGTCGATTGCCAAGCCTGCGGTGGAGGCGGTGGGGTCAGTTGGTCTGGCGCCAGGTGACGTTTTCCAGGCCGAATTTTTCTGCCATCGGTTTGCTGGTCTTTTGCACTTTCTCGCGGCCGAAGCGCGGGATGCGACCCACGCCCGCGTCGCAGCTTGCCCAATGCCAGGCTTCGGCGTTGTCCATTTTGTCCGAGCGGATAATGAACGACTTGGGGGTGCCATGCAGTGTGTAGTCGATGACGTAAAGTTTTGCGTTGTTCATAAAGCCCGAATTCCTCCCTGTGGTATTAAACGGATCGCGCTGTGCCGGGAAAATTCATTCGGATTGTCCGACGGTATCTATCGTTGGCGAGGGCGCGGCGTGCTGGTTACCATGGCGGCTTCGCCAACCCCCTGTGAACGCTCGCCATGGCCCTCGCCGCGCCCCCTGATCTGACCGACACCGATGTGCCCGTGCAACCGCTGGCGCGAACCTATCCGCGTGGTTTGTTCATCGAGCCGCACGAGCATGTCTGGGGGCAGTTGCTGTATGCGATGAGCGGGGTGATGTGGGTCGAAACCCCGCACGAAGCGCTGGTGGTGCCGCCGCAGCGGGCGGTGTGGTTGCCGCCGGGGGTGCCGCACGGGATTCGGGTGGTGTCGGATTTGCAGATGCGCAATATCTACCTGCGCCCGGCGCTGGCGGCGACGCTGGATGCGACGGTGCAGGTGATCGAAGTCGGTGGTCTGCTGCGCGAGTTGATCGTCGGACTGGTGGCGCAGGGCGATGACGGCGAGGCTGAGTATTACGATGCACTGGTCGGGCTGGCATTGCTGGAACTGCGCCGGGCCAGGCGTTCGCAGTTGAAGATTCCACTGCCGGACGAGTCCGACCGGCGTCTGATGAATCTGTGTCAGGCGGTGATGGCCGCGCCGTCGCTGGAGATCCCGTTCGAGCAGCATGCGCAGAACGCCGGGGCCAGCGTGCGCACCCTGGCGCGGTTGTTCAAGGACAGCCTCGGCATGGGCTTCGCCGAATGGCGACGGCAGGTGCAGTTGGCGACGGCGGTGGCGGCGTTGATTCAAGGCGTGGCGGTGAGCGTCATTGCTCGCGAACTGGGTTATTCACCGAGCAGTTTCAGCGACATGTTTCGCCGGGAACTTGGCGTAGCGCCTTCGCAATTCTCGGCAACTTGAACAGATCCATGTGGGAGCGAGCCTGCTCGCGAAAGCTTTGCACCAGGCAATGAAGTGCTGACTGGAAGACCGCATTCGCGAGCAGGCTCGCTCCCACACGGTTCTATGGCGGCTGCAGAAGGTTTGTCCGAAATTCAGAAGTCCTTGGCCGATACCGCTCCGCCCGTTTCCCTAGACTCTGCCCATCACTTATCGCGGCGGAGTTCCTTTCATGAACTACCTCATTTCTCTGGCCATCGGCCTGGGCGTCGGCCTGCTCTACGGCGCGCTCGATTTCCGTTCTCCCGCCCCACCGGCCATCGCGCTGGTCGGTCTGCTCGGCATGTTGGCCGGTGAGCAGTTGTGGCCGTTGGGCCGGCAACTGGTCGCTGGCTGGGTGTCCTGAATTTCCTTTTTCTTTTCGGTGGATGTGCCCATGAAAGCGTTGCAATTCGATCAGACCGGCGACCTGTCTTCCCTGCGTTTCGTCGACGTTCCGACCCCGGTGCCCGGCGCCGATGAAGTGCTGGTGCAGATCAAGGCTGCCGGGCTCAATCCCAGCGATGTGAAAAACGTCCTCGGGCGTTTTCCCTACACCACACTGCCACGGGTTCCGGGGCGGGATTTTGCCGGGGTGGTGGTCGAGGGGCCGCAAGCGTTGATCGGTCAGGAAGTCTGGGGTACCGGGCGCGAGCTGGGCTTCTTCGCCGACGGCGCACATGCGCAATTCGTCAAATTGCCGGCCCGTGGCGTGGCGCACAAACCGGCGCATTTGAGTTTCGCTCAGGCGGCCAGCCTTGGCGTGCCGTACACCACGGCGTGGGATGCGCTGGAACGCAGCCTGGTCAGCGCCGATACGCGTTTGCTGGTGATCGGCGGCGGGGCAGTGGCAACTGCGGCTTTGGCCCTGGCAAAAGTGCGCGGCGCGCAATTGCTGGCGGCGGCGCGCCGGCCCGAGCAGGTCGCGGATCTGCAGAAGCAGGGCTATCAGACGATTCAACTGGATAAGCCTGAAGACCTCGGTGCCCAGGTCAATGCGGTGTATCGCGGCGGCGCCGATGTGATCTTCGACACCACCGGTTTCTGGCTGCCCGCCTCGGTGGCGGCACTGGCGACCTTCGGCCGCATCGCCATCATCGCCGCGCCGGTCGACGGCCACGTGCAATTGCCGGCGCTGGCGCTGTATCGCAAGGGCGGCTCGGTGGTCGGGATCAACTCGTTGTTGTACGGCGTTGAGGCGTGCGCGGCGATGCTCGAGCAGTTCGGGCGCTTCTTCGATGAGGATCGCTTGCCGCTGCCGCAGGGCTTGGTGGAGGTGCCGCTGTCTGAAGGGCCGGCGCGCTATGCAGAGGTCAATCAAGGTGGTGGCGACAAGATCATCTTGCTGCCCTGATTCACGCAAATCCCTGTGGGAGCGAGCCTGCTCGCGATGACGGTAGATCAGTTAAACCGTCGGCGACTGACACACCGTTTTCGCGAGCAGGCTCGCTCCCACAGGGGAAAGGCATAGGATTCGGGATCATTTCCGTAGGATCCAGGGCGTTTCTCTGTGGGCCACGTCCTTTTCGCTCGCAGACCGGCAAAACAGGGAAACCTCTGACTTCACCCATTGCAGTGCACCGTTGCACAGTCCCGTCTTTCAATCAGACACAGGGACAGGTGGATGCGCATCGCTGGCAGGCCCGTTGTTTTCACTCTCGAGATAGAAGGCGTTGCCCACGATCTTCAAGTGTTCGGTTTTCGCACCCGGGAAGTGCTCAACCAGACCTATGAACTGGATCTCGAGCTGGTCAGCGAGCGGTCCGATGTGGATCTGGAAGGCTTGCTGCATCGGCCGGCCTTTCTCTGTTTCGGTGCCGACGGTAGCGGCATGCACGGGCTGGTCTATCGGGTCGGTCAGGGTGATTGCGGTGTTCGGCTGAGCCGTTACCAGATCACCCTGGCGCCACACCTTGCCTACCTCGCGCATCGGCGCAATCAGCGGATTTTCCAGAACCTGAGCGTGCCGCAGATCATCGCCAATGTGTTGAGCGATCACGGCATGCAGGCCGATGCCTGGCATTTTCAGCTCAGCGCCGAGTACCCGGCGCGAGTGTATTGCGTGCAATATCAGGAATCCGATCTGCACTTCATCCAGAGGCTGTGCGAAGAGGAGGGCTTGCACTTTCACTTCCGCCACCGCCGTGAGGCGCACCTGTTGGTGTTCGGCGACGATCAAACGGCGTTCCTCAAACACGACGTGACGACGCGCTATTTGCAGGGCAACGGCCTGGTTGCCGATGCGCCGGTTATCGACCAGTTCACTGTGCGCCTGGAGCCACGCTCCAACATCGTCGAGCGCCGCGATTATCACTTCGAAAAGCCCGCAGTGCAGTTGGACGCCAAGGTCAGTGCAGCGCGGGTTCCGCTGCTGGAAGATTATGAGTTTCCCGGGCAGTTCACCCACCGCGAGCGCGGCAAGCACCTCAGCCAGCGTGCGCTGGAGCGCCATGGTGCCGACTATCGTCTGGCTAACGGGCGCAGCAATCAGGCGCTGATGCGCGGCGGCAGTTTCATGTCCATGGCGGATTACTCGCGCGCCGACTGCAACGATTTATGGTTGCTGACCGAGGTCGAGCACATCGGCAAACAGCCGCAAGTGCTCGAGGAAGCGTTCACCGAGCAGGCTGACGCAGATGGTTTCAGTCAGGGCTATCGCAACCATTTCGTCGCGACACCGTGGGACGTGGTGTTTCGCCCGCAGCTCAAGCATGTCAAACCGCGCGTCAGTGGCAGTCAGTTGGCGGTGGTGACCGGCCCGCCCGGCGAAGAAATCTACAGCGATGCCTACGGCCGCGTGAAAGTGCAAATGCTCTGGGATCGCGACGGCCAGCGTGATGAACAGTCAAGTTGCTGGCTGCGCGTGGCCACTGCCTGGGCACATGACCGCTACGGCAGCGTGCAGATTCCTCGCGTCGGTATGGAAGTGCTGGTGGGGTTCACCGATGGTGATCCGGACAAACCGCATGTGGTCGCCTGCCTGCCCAACGCCGAAACCCCGGTGCCACTGGACCTGCCGGCGCAACAGACGCGCAGTATCTGGCGCAGCCAGAGCAGCCCCGGCGGCGGTGGTTACAACGAACTGCGCATCGAGGACCGGCAAGGCGCGGAAGAAATCTCCATCAGGGCGCAGCGCGACTTGGTGCAGCACGTGCTCAACGACTTGCGTGTGCAGATCGACAACCTGCACAGCCAAGTGATTGGCGGCGTCTCCAGCCTTGAGTTGCGCGACGAAGAACATCATCTGACCCATGGCAATCGCCTGACTGAACTCAAGCAGGACGATCATCTGTGGGTGCAGGGCGAGCAGCATGTGCGGGTCGCCAGCCAGCGCGTCAGTGCCGCGCAGCAGCTGCATTTCGGCGCGGGCGAGCAGGTGGTTTTCAACAGCGGCCTGCAGATCACTCTGGCTGCTGGCGGGCATTGGCTGACGGTCGGCGCCGCCGGCATTTTCAGCAGTGTGCCGGTGGTGCAGGGCGGGGCGCCGACGGTGTGTCTGCCAGCGGAACCCTTGCTGCCGGGGGCCGCGCCGTTGCTCAAGGCGACGTTCGATGCCGTGCAGCAACGGCATGCGTTGCTGACCACGCGGACCTCGCGTTGCCTGATCTGCGAGGCAGCCCAGGCATGAGCCTTTTGACGGATTGGCCTGAAGGTTTGCCGTGGGCTGAGCAGCAGGCGTTTGTGCTGCTCGATGGTGCGACGATCACCGATTTACCGGCGCAACTGCGAAGGCTCGATCCCGCCGCCAACGCTTTTGCGCTGTACGACCAGCCACCGTTTTCGGCCCTGCGTGACATCTCGCCGCTGCTGGTGGCGCTCGCTGACGCCGACGATCCGGTGGCGCGGTTTTATCGCCAGTACGCCCAACAGGAATGGGGCGTGCTGTTGTTCAGCGCCGCGCCGGCGCATGAAATCGTCGCGCACTTGCGTCAGTTGCTGATCGTCGAGTTGCCGGTCGGCTCGCCGGTGTTGTTGCGGCTGGCGGATGCCGCCGTGGCGCAGGCGCTGTTTGCCAGCGGCGATGCGAGTCTGTTCGGGCCGCTGGGGTGCGTGGTCACGGCGGATGGCGCGCGGGGAGTCTGGCACTGTCAGCGACCTCGGCACGGGCAGGGTGGGGCGCTGGTGGCGCCGTATCGGTTGAGTGCGGAGCAGGATGCCGCGCTGGATCGGGTGGATCGGCGGCGAGTGTTGCTCGACATCGATACCCACCTGCTCAAGCACTTTCCTGACTTTCATGTCGGGGACACGGCAGTTGAACGTTGGCAATTGCTGGAACGCATCCACGCCCATGCCAGCGAGCTTGCCTTGAGCAGCCCGTCCGAGATTCTGCTGTACGCCAACGTGGTGGCATGGCTGGACGATGCAGCGTGCAGTCGGCATCCGCAGATCCATCAGCTGATGCACACACCTTCGCTGCAATCCCCCGGCGAGCGCGTTGCGATTGCCGCTGCAATAGCCTTTCGATGGGCCTCTGAGAGACATCAATCATGAACCACCCCGCCAACCTCGATGCGTTAGCCGCCTCGAAAGCGCCCATTGGTGCACCCGCCGCCTGCCCCTTGCGCAACACCCACGTGCAACTATTGCCCCTCGCGTACGGCCTGGTGGAAAAACCCTTCGACCCCAGCACCGAATTCACGCTGCCGTACACCCTGACCACGCGCCCCATGGGCATCCGCCGCCTGCGCGACGGTTGGCTGTACATCGTCGACAGCCTCAGCGGTGAGCTCTACGAATACCGCGTGCTGGAAGGGGTCATCAGCGCATTGCTGCATCGCGGCAAAAGCGTCAGCGAGGATCAGCGCAGCGCCATCGAAGAACGTCCGGCGTTGATCTTTTCGCGCAAAAGCACCCTTTACGTGACCTTTGCCGACGTGCAGTTGAGCGCGGCGAAATGCCGACAGGTGCTGGACAGCGCGCAGGAACGCGAGCACTTCATGCAGGCCGTCGATCTCGGCCCGGTGCATTGTCTGATCGGCGGCGAGCATCTGCTTACCGTGGCCCAGGCCAAACAGTGGCTGGCGGAAGTGGCCTGCACAGCGAAACCGCTGGCCGAGGCAGACGCCACGCGGATGCCGGCGGTGCAGGTCAGCGATGCGCCGGAGCACGAACGCGAACCTTATCTGTGGGAAAACCCGCGACGTTTTCGCGAGGCGCATATCGGCGAATTTCTTGGTCGGGTGCGCGGACCTTATCAGGACGACACGCTGTTTCTGCTGGTCAACGACGACCTTGGGGTGATGCGCGACCTGGCCGATTATCAGGACCTGGTAGTCGGCTGGATCGAGCAGTGGAGCAACACCGACAACAACGAGCGCGACTACCTGCTGGCCAGTTACATCGAGTCGCTGAGCCAGTTGGGCGCTCAGGATTTCGACACCCTGGCCAAGGCCAGCGACGATCCGCGCGCCCAGGCATTGTTCGCTGAGCTGGAGCAATTGCCCGAACCGGATCGGGAAAATACCCGGCAGGCGCTGCTCGACTATTTGAACAAGGGTGGTGAGGTTGTCCCGACCGATACCCAGGCTCGACCTGAACTGCAGCAACAGCGCGAAAAGGCTTTAGACGAGTCATTGGCGCTGAACCGCTTTGATGGCGTCGCCCCTGATTTCACCGCGCACGCTCGCGTCACCGCCGAGGCGGACCGACGCTTTTACACCCGCGAATATTTTGCTGAAGTCGCCCCGGCCGACTTCGTCGAGCGCCACCTGAACACACTGGTCGACCTCGGCAAGGATCAGAGCCGACGCATGAAAGACGTGCTCGACGGCCCATTGCTCAGCGGCAAACGCGGCATCAACGACCTGATCGACCGCCCGGCCATGGATGAGGTGCTGAACAGTCATCGCGACAACCTCGGACGCTGGAATCGCCTGCTCGAACGCATCACCGCCGATCGCGCGCAACTGCTGTGCGCCGGGCGTTTCCATCGCTCGGCGTGGTATTTCGACGGCCAAGCGCAGATCGATCAGGCGCTCGCCAGCGAATACGCCTGCCTCAAGGACATCGGCCGTAGCGACGCGGCCAATGAGCAAATGCTCGGTTACCTCGAGCAGCACCCGCAACTGACCCGCCCGCTGTTCTACACCTTGCCGCTGCGCTTGCAGACCGAACAGGCCGGGCAATATTCAACGCTGTTCAACGCCGGCATGGCGATGTTCAACAACCTGCCGGACTGGCTGGCCAAATTGCAGAGCATCGAGCAGCCACAGCTTCCAGCCCTCGACGATCTGCCGGCACACAGCCGCGTCCTCGCCGATGCCGTGCAAGACACCTACAGCCCGGCGCTGAACCTCGGCCTGAGCCGGGCGCTGGAAGGCTTTGATCTCGCCGGCGAGAAAATCCCCGACCTCGACGAACTGTTCCAGCGCCTGCCCAAAGCCCTGCGCCTGCGCGTCTTCGACGCCGCGCGAACCAGCGGCGTGACCTTCACCGTATCCACCCCGGCGGAACAAGCGGCGCTGCAAGCCACGATCAAGGAAGTGCTGCGCGAACGCGACTACCTGAAAACCCTCAACCGCGAACGCAACCAGCTCACCCACAATAAAAACCGCCAAGGCCACAAAACCGCCCGGGCGATGGAATTGCAGGAAGAAATCGTCCGCGTGCGCACGCAATTGGCGCTGTTCGAAGGCCGCCTCGCGGCGGCGTTGAGCCCGATTGACGAACTGCCGGATCGCTCGGCACGGCTGTACGGCGCCACCCCGGCGAAAGCGGGATTGACGGTGGTGTTTCCGCCGGCGCAGCACGGGGAATTGCGTGGGTTGCTGGAGAATATTCGCGCGGGGGTGGCGGGGGTTTCGAAGGCGAGTCTGGTGCGGACGGAGGGGATGGGGTTGTTGGTGGTGTTGGTGCAGGTGGTGAATTTGGTGGGGGCTTATCGAGAGGTGATGAAGCAGACGAGGGACAGGAAGAAACGGGCGGAGTTTTCCGCGGCCCTTGCCGCGACAGGCGCGGCGGGTTTTACCGCTGCACAGGGGCTTGCTGATACAGCGTTAAGGGCTCGAAGATCCAGCCTTATTGCCAGTTTGCAGCTGGAAGCGCTGCAACAGGTTCGTGTGCAAATAGGTAAGTTGCATGTTGGTTTGGGCTTCTTTACTTATATTTTTGGTTTCAGAACGTCTATCACCAGCCTCGGAAACCAAGATCGAAAATGGCAAGACGCGATCCGCAGTGGCACTCCATCTGAGCAAAGCGCGGCTGCGCTGGCAACGTTGGGCGCTGCAGGAATGGTTGCAGCTAACGGATATGGAGCGAGCAACACCTTTCACGCTTCTTTTAAAGTGTTGACTGCACTGAACAGTTCGGCACGCGCAGCGGCGTGGGCTGCCGCTGGCACACGTCTTTCTACTGTATTTTTTCGCTTTAATCTCGCCGGTGCGTTGTTCACCGTGCTGGAGTTCGTCGGTACTTGGCTGTTCAATCGTTACAACCTCTCTGCCCACGATAAGTGGTTGAAAATTACGCCTTGGAGCCGTGATGAAGAGATGCGCGGTGACCACTCCCTGGATGACTATCAAAATTATCTGGCGTTTTTGATACACGCTCCTTACGCCCAATCAGGACCTGATCCCAGTGATACCTGGCTGAAGACTTTATTATTTGGCGCCAAACCCAGTGATATTCATTTGGTTCTGCCGAGGCTGACGCTAAATGATCTTCTGCCGCCGTTAAACGGTAAACCGAGTCAACGCTTGGGAATCGGTGCCCATCGACTTGTTGCACCGCTGCATGGTCGCGGTGTGCCGCAAGTGCGCAAGGAAGTCATCAGTGAGGAGATATTGAGCAGTCTGCGAATCGTGAAGTCATCGCCAGATGGTTTGGTGCTTTGTCTTCACTACCCCATCCGTCCTGATTCTGACTACACGCCTGCAAAGGAAACGCTCGAACTTGCCATATGTATACAGACCGTCAATGGCAAAGGCGGGGCGGAGTCAAGAACGCGCGTAATTCATATTGACCCTCGGGATAGCGGTCATTTTGCTGTAGTAACTCCCGGCTCGGTTAAAGAAAACCCTCCGGTTTTGCTGGTAGAAACTCAATACCTCGAATGGGCTGACCATGCTGAATAATCGTAGTAATCCTCTTTCCAGTTCGGAATATGAGAGGGTAAAAAAAGCGGGCGATATTGAGCCGTTCCCAACCGGGAAGATTACCTATCTCGCACCATTGCCCTTACCTACAGCGATGCCGCCTTACGGACCTCATATTGGAGCGTTCAATGACGGATACATGGACTTTGGTCTCGGCTCACTGGAGGTATTCCCATGGCAGCTAATTATCGGCGGAACGACCGCAGGCACTTTTATAGTTCTCGTTTTATTTCCTTTGTTCACGGGCTTGCTAGGAATTCTATTTGGCTATGGAAACGAGGCGATTTGGGAGTCAATGGTTGGTTTATTCGAAGTGGCATTGGAAAATGAATTAATCAGCAGCCCCTTGATCTTGCTTATCTGTCTAAGCGTCTGGCTCCACGTCCACAAAAAACGTCTCTCCCTCATCCCAACCCGCTTCAACCGTCAACGCCGCGAAGTCTGCTTCATGCCCGAAGGCGCCACCGAGCCGGTCTTTGTCCCGTGGGAGTCGCTCAGCGCCTGGATCATCGAAGCCAAGGGCGCCACCCAGTTCGGGATCCATCGCCAATACGGCATGGGCATCGGTTTCTACCAAGGTGAAACCCTCATAAGCCAGGAATTCCAATGCGCCGGCCTGGAGCTCGCGATCAGCCATTGGGAGGCGATTCGCGGTTACATGGAGTACGAAGTCAACGACCTCAAATCAATTCAGGATTTGCAGGATCTGCAAGGCCCGGACGACCCGCCCTACGAAGGCCTGCACACTTTCCGTAACGCCCGCGCGCGGATGCACCAGCAGATTCGTGAAGGCCGCCGCTCGCGGCTGTCGGGGTTCTTTTGGTACCTGTATCACGTCATGACTTTATGGACGATTCCAAACCGTTTGGTCGAATGGGAAGTGCGCCGACTCGAAAGAATCGGCAAGCAGGCGCTGCCGGAAGTCATGCGCGCCTGGTCCGAGCCGCTGCCGAAAGAGCAATGGGCCAAGCCCAGTGAAGAGTTGTTGCGACTGGGTGAACAAGTGCGGCGGATGCACAAGCGCCAGCCGCATCGGCCGATTACACAGATTTTTGCTGAGGTTTGCAGGCGGGCTGTGGACTGATGCAGAGCAGTTTTGTGACCAGAGGAGGGGAGGTTTTTTGCCTGTTTGAGCGCCTTCGCGAGCAGGCTCGCTCCCACAGGGGACCGCGTTGGATGCGGATGTTTCGGTTGATCTTGGCCAAAGTGGGAGACCCTCGGGGTGGCGGCCATTTCTCAATTGTTGCTCCCGGGTCGGTCAAGGAAAACCCGATGGTTCTGCTGGTAGAAACTCAATATCTCGAATGGGCCGACCATGCTGAATAATCACAATGAGCCTCTTGTTGATGCGCAAAGTGAGGTGATCAGAAAAGCGGGCGATGTAGAGCCGTTCCCAAGCGGAAAGATCACCTATCTCGCACCGTTGCCACTGCCCACACCGATGCCCCCTTATGGTTCACATATCGGTGAGCTCAATGATGTTTACATGGACTTCGGATTAGGCCAGCCGCAAGTTTTTATGTGGCAAATGACGTTGGGGGGGCCGGTCAGTTTAGCGGTTATGGTCATTTTCATATTCCCCTTGATTACGGGAATGCTGGGTGTCGTATTCGGCTATGGTCCAACACTCATTTGGGAATCAATAGTGGGTATATTCCAAGCAGGATATGAAAGCGCTTTACTGACCGAGCCTTTGATTCTACTGATCGGCCTGGGCGTCTGGCATCACTTCCACAAAAAACGCCTCTCCCTCATTCCAACCCGCTTTAACCGCCAACGCCGCGAAGTGTGCTTCATGCCCGAAGGCGCCATCGAGCCGGTCTTTGTCCCGTGGGAATCGCTGTCCGCGTGGATCATCGAAGCCAAAGGCACCACCCAATTCGGCATCCATCGTCAATATGGCATGGGCATCGGTTTTCATCACGGCGATACCCTCACCAGCCTTGAATTCCAATGCGCCGGCCTGGAGCTCGCGATCAGCCATTGGGAGGCGATTCGCGGTTACATGGAGTACGAAGTCAACGACCTCAAATCGATTCAGGACCTGCAAGACCTGCAAGGCCCGGACGACCCGCCCCACGAAGGCCTGCACACTTTCCGCAATGCCCGCGCGCGGATGCATCAGCAGATCCGTGAAGGCCACCGCTCGCGGCTGTCGGGGTTCTTTTGGTACCTGTATCACGTCATGACTTTATGGACGATTCCCAACCGTTTGGTCGAATGGGAAGTGCGCCGTCTGGAAAGAATCGGCAAGCAGGCGCTGCCGGAAGTCATGCGTGCCTGGTCCGAGCCGCTGCCGAAAGAGCAATGGGCCAAGCCCAGTGAAGAGTTGTTGCGACTGAGTGAACAAGTGCGGCGGATGCACAAGCGCCAGCCGCATCGGCCGATTACGCAGATTTTCGCTGAGGTTTGCAGGCGGGGCTGACTGGGCGGTGCAGGCAGGTTCGATAGCTTTCGCGAGCGGGCTAGCTCCCACAGGAGACCACCGTACAAATGTGGGAGCGAGCCTGCTCGCGAAGGGGCCGCTCGGTCAGCACAAAAATCTGCGCTCTCGCGCTCTGCTAGAATCCGCCCCATTCATTGCCAGAGACTCTCCCATGAGCGAGCCGATTCGTCTGACCCAATACAGCCATGGCGCCGGTTGTGGCTGCAAGATTTCCCCACAGGTGCTGGAAGTGATCCTCGCCGGCAGCGGCGCACAGAACCTTGATCCAAAACTCTGGGTCGGCAACGCATCGCGCGATGACGCGGCGGTGTATGCGATCGATGCCGAGCGCGGTGTGGTGTCGACCACCGATTTCTTCATGCCGATTGTCGATGACCCGTTCGATTTCGGCCGCATCGCCGCAACCAACGCGATCAGCGACATCTACGCGATGGGTGGCGATCCGTTGATGGCGATCGCGATTCTCGGTTGGCCGGTGAATGTGCTGGCGCCGGAAGTGGCGCGGGAAGTGATTCGTGGCGGTCGCTCGGTGTGCGACGCGGCGGGCATTCCGTTGGCGGGGGGGCATTCGATCGATGCGCCGGAGCCGATCTTCGGCCTCGCCGTCACCGGGCTTGTGGAAAAGCGCCACATGAAGCGCAACGACACCGCTACCGCCGGTTGCCTGTTGTACCTGACCAAACCGTTGGGCATCGGCATCCTCACCACCGCCGAAAAGAAGGGCAAGTTGCGCGCCGCCGACGTCGGTGTCGCCCGCGACTGGATGTGCACCCTGAACAAGCCTGGCAGCCGCTTCGGCAAACTCGCCGGCGTTACGGCGATGACCGACGTCACCGGTTTCGGCCTGCTCGGGCACTTGGTGGAAATGGCCGACGGCAGCCAGTTGACCGCGCGCATCGCCTATGACCGCGTGCCGCGTCTGGACAGCGTCGAGTACTACCTCGATCAGGGCTGCGTGCCGGGCGGTACGCTGCGCAACTTCGACAGCTATTCGAGCAAGGTTGGCCGCGTGCAGGAGTTGCACAAACGCGTGCTGTGCGATCCGCAGACCAGCGGCGGTCTGCTGATTGCGGTCACGCCTGAAGGTAATGCCGAGTTCCTCGGCGTCGCCGCCGAACTGGGCCTGAGCCTTGCGCCGATCGGCGAACTGGTTGAGCGACAGACGAACGCGGTCGAGGTGATTTGATGCTCCGCGACTGCACCGACTACCGCGACATTTTCCTCAACGACCGGCCAATGATGGATGTCCGCGCGCCGGTCGAGTTTCACAAAGGCGCGTTCCCCGGCGTGGTCAATCTGCCGCTGATGAATGATCTGGAGCGGCAGAAGATCGGCACCTGCTACAAGCAGCATGGCCAGCAGGCGGCAATCGAGCTGGGCCACCAACTGGTGTCCGGCGCAGTCAAGGCCGAGCGCATCCAGGCCTGGGCCGAGTTCGCCCGGGCTCATCCCGATGGTTATCTGTATTGTTTTCGCGGTGGCTTGCGCTCGCAGATCACCCAGCAATGGTTGCGCGACGAGGCCGGCATCGACTATCCGCGCGTCGGCGGCGGCTACAAGGCGATGCGCAGCTTTTTGATCGACACCCTTGAGCAGGCCGTCGCGCAGTGTGATTTCGTTTTGCTCGGCGGCATGACCGGCACCGGCAAGACCGAAGTGCTGGTGCAGTTGCGCAACGGTGTGGATCTGGAAGGCCACGCCAACCATCGCGGCTCCAGTTTCGGCAAACGCGCCACCGGGCAGCCGTCGAACATCGATTTCGAGAATCGCCTGGCCATCGACTTTCTGAAGAAACGCGATGCTGGGATCGAGCAGTTTGTGCTCGAAGACGAGAGCCGTGTGGTCGGCAGTTGCGCCTTGCCGTTGACGTTGTATCAGGGCATGCAGCAGTACCCGATGGTCTGGCTGGAAGATCGTTTCGAGGATCGTGTCGAGCGGATCCTGCGTGATTACGTCATCGATCTGTCGGCGGAATTTGCCTCGCTGCACGGCGAAAACGGTTTTGCGCTGTTTTCCGAACGTCTGCTGGAGAGCCTCAACAACGTACAGAAACGCCTCGGCGGTGAGCGCCATTCGCGGATGCTGGCATTGATGGAACAGGCGCTGGCCGAGCAGGGCCGCAGCGGCGCGGTGGACCTGCATCGCGGCTGGATCGAGGGTTTGCTGCGTGAGTACTACGACCCGATGTATGTATTCCAGCGCGAGAAGAAGGGCGGGCGGATCGAGTTTGCCGGGGAGCGTCAGGCGGTGATCGAGTATTTGCGCGCGAGGGTGAGTCAGAAGGCTTGAGGCGCAAGCGGATGGCCTCTTCGCGAGCAGGCTCGCTCCCACAGTTGAAATGCGTTTCCCTGTGGGGGCGAGCCTGCTCGCGAAGACGCAAGGTCAGGCGATACAAACTCAGGTCGGGCAAGTGTCCTTGCCGTTATCCAGTCCCTGTTTGTAGATGTGGCTCTGCAAACTGGCCTTGCCGTTGTGCCACTTCAGGGTCAGCACATACAGCGAATCGAAGTCATCGCCGGCCCAGTCATCGGTGATCTTTTGTCGCTCGCCCACTGCGTTGCCGGCGACCTTGTTGATCAGATCCGGCAGATAACCGTGGGACCAGGCGGTGTAGATCGTCGAGTTGTGATACTTCTCGTCCAGCAGCTCGCGGGCCAGATCGCTGGTGTCGTTGGCGGAGAACTCGATGTTCACCGGCAGGCCGAGCTTGATCGCGGCCGGGCTGATGGTCATCAGCGGACGAATGTAGCTGTAGGAATTGTCCAGCTCGCCTTCCTCGACGTTGCGCGTCGGGTTGGCGGCGAACACGTAATCGGCCTTGCCGAATTTTTCCGGCAGCAGCGTCGACAGGTCGATGGCGCGGTTCAGGCCCTGGCAGTTGAGCTGGCCGAGGCCGCCTTCGGGCTTTTCCGCGTGGCGCAGGAACACCAGCGTCTGTGTGCCGTCCGCCGGTTGGGCGCGGCTTTCGCTGGATTCGAGGGACAGAAAAAGCGCGCTGACTGCCAGCAGGGAGGGCAGGGCCACGTACGCGCGATGTTTGAAACGTTTGGCGAAACTCATCAGGTTCGTCATCAATTCGAGGGTTCTTCAGCAAAATCGGTTAAGGCTGACAAACCTTGGCACCGCGGGCTCCCAGCACCGGGTGTTTCCCTGTCATAAACAGCTTCCTCTGCGAGAAAGGCATAACTCAGAGTCCTGTAATGCCCGTTTGGTTCGATCCGGGCCAGTGCGCAGCACTCTAACGGCAACCTTTGCGGGCATGCAGGCAGGTTAGCGACAGGATGTTACGGTTCGTGTAGGCGCAGCGGCAGGCCTACTTTATGATCGGTTTTCAATTTGTGACTGGATGCTTCCAATGACCGATCTGTCTGCATTCCCGATTACTCAGAAATGGCCGGCGCAGTACCCGGACTGGATTCAGCTCTACTCCCTGCCGACCCCCAACGGCGTCAAAGTGTCGATCATGCTCGAAGAGATCGGCCTGCCGTACGAGCCGCACCGCGTCGGTTTCGACACCAACGACCAGACCTCGGCGGAATTTCTCTCGCTGAACCCGAACAACAAGATCCCGGCGATCCTCGACCCGCATGGCCCGGAAGATAAACCCCTGCCGCTGTTCGAATCCGGCGCGATCCTGATTTATCTGGCCGACAAGAGCGGCCAGCTGCTCGCTCAGGAAGGCGCGCTGCGCTACGAGACCATCCAATGGCTGATGTGGCAGATGGGCGGCATTGGCCCGATGTTCGGCCAGCTCGGTTTCTTCAACAAATTCGCCGGCAAGGATTACGAGGACAAGCGTCCACGCGATCGGTATGTCGAGGAGAGCAAACGCCTGCTGAATGTGCTCAACACTCGCCTCGAAGGCCGCGACTGGATCATGGGCGAGCGCTACACCATCGCCGACATCGCCACGTTCCCGTGGGTGCGCAATCTTCTCGGGTTTTATGAGGCCGGGGATCTGGTCGGCATTCAGAATTTCCCCAATGTCACCCGAGTGCTGGAGCGGTTTCTAGCTCGCCCGGCCGTCATTCGTGGCCTGACCATCCCATCCTGACTTTCAGTTGTACACATGCCCCCTGTGGGAGCTGGCTTGCCAGCGATGAAGCCAGCACAGTCAACCTCATTGGTGACTGACCTGCCGCCATCGCTGGCAAGCCAGCTCCCACAGGAATTTGAAATGTACATGCAGGATTATTACAAGCCCGGTAACGCTCTCTTGATCGATCCAGGTTTGTCCCGCACCCGCCGCAAGGCATAAGCTTCGCCCCCTACGACTTTCGTCTCATCCGCTGTTTTCAGGAAAGGCCCCATGTCCAGTCAGTTCCCCGAAGCACGTCCCCGCCGTCTGCGCCGCAATGCGAGCCTGCGCAGTCTGTTCCAGGAAACCGAGTTCAGCCTGAACGATCTGGTCCTGCCAATCTTCGTCGAGGAAGACATCGACGACTTCGTGCAGATCACCAGCATGCCCGGCGTGCAGCGCATCCCCGAGCGTAAACTGGCCAGTGAAATCGAGCGCTATGCCCGTGCCGGGATCAAGTCTGTGATGACCTTTGGCGTGTCCCATCATCTCGATGCCAACGGCAGCGATACCTGGCGCGAAGACGGTCTGGTGTCGCGCATGTCGCGCATTGCCAAGGACGCCGTGCCGGAAATGATCGTGATGTCCGACACCTGCTTCTGCGAATACACCGATCACGGCCATTGCGGCGTGATGCACAACCACGAAGTCGACAATGACCAGACCCTGATCAACCTCGGCAAACAAGCCGTAGCGGCCGCCCGCGCCGGTGCTGACGTGATTGCGCCGTCGGCGGCGATGGACGGCCAGGTGCGCGCGATTCGCCAGGCGCTCGACGCTGCCGGCTTCACGCAGATTCCGATCATGGCCTACTCGACCAAATTCGCTTCGGCACTCTACGGCCCGTTCCGCGAGGCTGGCGGCAGCGCGCTCAAGGGCGACCGCAAAAGCTATCAGATGAACCCGATGAACCGCCGCGAAGCCCTGCGCGAATCGCTGCTTGATGAACAGGAAGGCGCCGATGCGCTGATGGTCAAACCGGCCGGTGCTTACCTCGACATCATCCGCGACATCCGCCAGGCCTCGAACCTGCCACTGGCGGCGTATCAGGTCAGCGGCGAGTACGCGATGATCAAGTTCGGCGCCCAGGCTGGGGCGATCGATGAGGATCGCGTGGTCCGCGAAAGCCTTGGCGCAATCAAGCGTGCGGGGGCGGATCTGATCTTCACTTACTTTGCGATGGATCTGGCGTTGGCGGGGATCTGAGAAAGGAATCGCAACTTGCAGCATTGCCTATATGGAATGGTTGCTCCTTGTAGGCAGAGGCGTCAGGTTGCGATCGTCTCCATGATTCGATTTTTATCAGAAAAGAGCTTTGCTGAGTTTGACACCTAGCGACGCAGTGACATACAGCGTTGAAGCACCAGTTTTGTGTTCGACTGGATCGAAATCAGCTTTGATTACTCCACTGAAACGAGTTTTATTTTCAGAAATCGTTAGATGCAAGATTGATTGATTGGGCGATGCGTACGTCCAACCTGCATGATTTGCAAAGTAGAATGCGGCGTACTGGTAGTAGGTCGAAGGTATTTCATATGTTCCATCTTCCAGATCGCTGAAAATTTGAAATATAAAAGACCTGTCGTTGGCCTCCGTTCTCCCTCGGAACTCATATTTTACCCGCTGGGTTGAACGCAACTCGATCAAAGCAGCATTTAAAGGTTGGTGGTCGGCGACTTCGAACAGTGCGTTTAATGTTCCAGTGACCTCTATGTCTTGCACTTGTTCTGCGGTGGACAGTTCCATCTTGATTGCTCCTTGAAAACGGTGAGCAATGATTAGAGGTGGCGCTGCGCAATGCGTCCACTGTCAGAGTTGACAGGTGTTCAGGTCTTTCCGACGAATGGCTGGCCAACAAAGTGTGAAGGTCACTGAAAAGGCCGGATGCCGTGATCGAGGAAGTAGCGTTCGATCACCTTCGGATCGGCGCTGCTATCGGCAATCGCCACATAGGTATCCGGCCGCAGCAGGTAAAACCCGTTGCGCCCCAACCCCGCCGTTTTGAACGCCGGGCGCCAGTCGAAGACGTGCAGCGGCAAGTGGTGTTCGGCGCACCAGGCGATCATCTCGTCGCTGGTGTCGCCATAGACATGCACCTGCCAGCATGGCTGCCGTAGCGGTTCGAAATTATCCCCTTCGCCATCATGCGCCCACGGCAAGCGGTCGCCGCCGTGCACGTGGCCGGCTTCACCCTGGCTCAGTGGCATGCCGCGATAGTTGAGGGTGACTTGCGAGACCGTGCGAAACAGGAATTCGCGGCTGGCTTCGAACCCGGCCATTTTCGGCAGCAGAAACGGCGCCACACGCATCCGTAGCAGATCGGCCATGCGACCCTGCGCGGTGACGAAACTGAAGACCTTGTCGGTGGTGGAGACCAGTCGGCGAGCGAAGGCGATGCGCTCGGTTTCGTAGGTGTCGAGCAGTTTCGGTTCGGCACCACCGCTGAGCACGGCGGCGAGCTTCCAGGCCAGATTGATTGCATCGCCAATGCCCGTGTTCATGCCCTGGCCACCGGCCGGACTGTGTACATGGGCGGCATCGCCGAGCAGAAACGCCCGGCCGTTGCGAAAGTGCTCGGCCACGCGGTGATGCACGCGGTAGGTGGAGAACCAGTGCACGTCTTCGATATGCACTTTCAGGTGTTCGATGGCGCGGCTGCTGACGTCGGCAAATTGCAGGGTTTCGGCACGCTCGGCGCGTTCGTCACGCACCGTGCCGATCAGTCGCGCGCGGCCTTCGCCGGCCAGTGGAAACACCGCGAGAAAATCCGCTTGGTCCAGGTCCAGATGCAACTCGCCATTGAGCGCCGGGCCGCTGGCCGTGATATCGGCGACGTAGAAAATCTGCTGATAGGTGCCGCCGGGGAAGTCGGTGTCGAGGGCTTTGCGCACCACCGAACGGGCGCCGTCGCAACCGGCCAGATAGCAGGCCTGACAAACTTCCCGCCGGCCATCGGGCAGGCGCAGGTGGGCGGTGAGGGTGTCGCCGGTTTCCTCGAAGCTGTCCAGTGCGGTATTGCGCTCCACACTGACGCCGTAATCTTCGAGGCGTTCGAGCAACAGCCGTTCGTGCTCGTCCTGCGGGAAAATCTCGACAAACGCGTAGGGCGTCAGGCCTTCGCCGATGCGCTTGAGGGGCAACTGCGCGACCGGTTTGCCGTTGACCCAGAAGTTCGCCGCCGCGACCTGATGGCCGCGACGCACGATGGTGTCGGCGAGGTCGAGTTGGCGATACAGCTCAAGGGTGCGTGCCTGCACGGCCAGAGCACGGGAAGTGGTGCCTGGCGCCGCGGTCTTGTCGATGATGCGCACGCGCACGCCGAGTTTGCTCAGCCACAGCGCCAGGACCAGACCGGTCGGGCCGGCGCCGATGATCAGCACGTCGCTGCGGTTCATGGGGCTGTCCTCCTGTGGCTGTGCAGCAAGTATGGATCAGGTCGCCAGTTCCGGCCTCTTCGCGAGCAGGCTCGCTCCCACAGGGGACGCATTCCAGTGTGGGAGCGAGCCTGCTCGCGAAGCGTCCGGTCAAGCACCACAAAAACCAGAAAGGCCCCGCAACCGTGAAGCTGCGGGGCCTTTTCTGCGACGCGATGACGCTTAGAAGTCGATCGTCCCCGACAACTTCGCCACTCGCGGTTCGCCCTGGGTCAGGTAGCCGCCCTGAGCCGATTCCCAGTACTTCTTGTTCGCCAGGTTCTCGACGCCGAACCGTACGGTCACGTCCTTCTCCGACACCTTGAACGCATAGCGCGCGCCGGCATCGAAGCGGTTCCACGTCGGCAGGCTGAGGTTGTTCGCTGCGTCGGCGTATTGTCCGCCGGTGCGCAGCATCCGCGCATTCAGCGCAACGCCTTGCAGGCCCGGCACGTCCCAATCCACGCCAGCGTTGAACTGGAAGGTCGGCACGCCGATGGCGTGGTTACCGTCGTTGGCGCCGTTGAGGGTGTTCTTCAGTTCGGTGTCCATCAGGGTCAGGCCGCTGATCAGGCGCAGGCCGTCGATCGGCTCGCCGAACACGTTCATCTCCACGCCTTTGTTGATCTGCTCGCCTTCGCGCACGTAGGTGCAGGTGGTGGCGCTGTTGATTTCGCAGTAGCCGTCGCTTGGCTGTTCGATGCGATAAACACCGAGGCTCGCGCCATAGGTGCCCATGTCGACTTTCACGCCCAGTTCGGTCTGCTTGGAGCGTTTCGGTGCGTAGACTTCGTTGCCGTTGGTGACACGGAAACCGCCGGAGCTGGTCGGCGAAGTCGGCCCTTGGGCCAGACCTTCGATATGGTTAGCGTAGAACGACACATGCTCCCACGGCTTGAACACGATGCCGTACACCGGCGTGGTGATCGATTCGTCGTAGCTCGACGAACGCGGGCCGCTGCCGTAGCTGGCGTAGCTGTAACCCTGCACCACCAGTTGCTGACGACGCAGACCGGCGGTGACCAGCAGGCGATCGTCGAAGAACCCGAGGGTGTCGGAAATCGCCACGCTGCGGTTGAAGGTCTTGCCGACGATGCCCGGATCGTTGAGATCGCCGCCAGAGAAGTTGCCGACCGGTGCCGGCGGGGTGATCGGGTGATAGATGTTGTTGGAGTAACGGGTCAGGTCGAAGTCATAAGCGCTGCGCTGCTCGGCCCAAATCCCGGTCAGGCCGAAATTCAGCTTGTGGCTGACTGGCCCGGTGTTGAATTTGCCGTTGAGGCCGGCCATGACGCTGGTGTTGTCCTCATCGTGGGGGACGAACGAGCCGGTGGTGAACGAGGCGCCGCTGTTGCCGACCAGCGTGGTCGAGTTATAGCGCCCGACTTCACGGGTGTGCTTGGCGCCACCGGCGGCGTAGGCGGTCCAGTTGTCGTTGAGGTCGTACTCGGCGCGGAGCATGCCGAAGGTGTCTTCGATGTCGGTGTAACCCCATTTCGGCGCGTAGTTGGTGTCCGCCGATGGCGCGTCCGGGATGTGCGTGGCGGTGCCGAGGTTGACCGAGCTGCGGCCACCGTTGACGCGTTCCTTCTGATAGGCAAAGTCACCGGAAACCCGCAGCGCGTCGCCGCGATAATCCAGGCCGATGGCGAACAGTTTCGAGCGCTGGTTCTCGTGATCGATGCCGGTGTCGCCTTCGCGCTGCGACAGGTTGACCCGCGCGCCGAAGCGGTTGTCTTCACCGAAACGCTGGCCGATATCGAAGTGATGACCGATGCGGCCCTCGCTGTTGATGTCGGTGGTGTAACGGCGCAGCGGCACGTCGCCGGCACGCTTGGGTTGCAGGTTGACGCCGCCGCCGATGCCGGAGCCGGTCGGCGTTACGCCGTTGATGAAAGCGTTGGGGCCTTTGAACACTTCCACGCGCTCCAGCGCATCGGTGGAAATGATCTGCCGGGGCAACACGCCGTACAGGCCGTTATAGGAAATGTCGTCGCCATTGAGCGGCAGGCCGCGAATCATGAAGACCTGCGCCTGGTTGGAGAAGCCCGAGGCCTGGCGCACCGAGGAATCGTTGAGCAGTACATCGGCGACGTTTTCCGCCTGCTGATCCTGGATCAATTGCTCGGTGTAGGACGCCGCGCTGAACGGCACGTCCATCATGTCCTGATTGCCGAGCACGCCCAACTGGCCGCCGCGCGCAACCTGACCGCCAGCGTAGACCGGGGGCAGGGCGTTGGGTGTCGGGGCTTGGGCATTGACGTTGACGTCGTCGAGCATCAGCGCTTTGCTGTTGTCTTCAGCGGCGTGGGCGGTAACGGTCAGGGAGCACAGCAGGGCAAGCAAAGTCGGGCGAAATGGAGCGCCGAGTCGAGCTGAAGCGGGCATGTCAGATCCTGGAGGCGAGCGGCCAAAGAAAAATAAGGGCGGCGCGGAACTCCTTGCGCTAATGCGACTCCAGGCGCGAATGATAGGGTTTCGCAGTAACGTTTTGCAATCAGTTTGTCATCAGCGTGTTGGAGCTGCCGAAGGCTGCGATCTTTTGATTTTGATCTTGATCTGATCTGCAAAAAGCAAGATCAAAAGATCGCAGCCTGCGGCAGCTCCTACGGGGGTTGTGTATGGTGTTGTGGCTAATTTGATTGGATGGAGCAACATGCGATTACTCATTACTCTCGGCGCCGTGCTACTGCTCGCCGGTTGCGCCAGCCAGCGCAGCAACGAACCGGCGCCGCGTCCGCCGGCCGAAGTGAAGGCTGAAATCGTTCGGCTGTTGCCGGCGAAAACTGCCGACCGTCAGGGTTGGGCCACGGACATCTACGCCGCGTTCGCCGCGCAAGGCATCAACACCACCACGCAGAATCTGTGTTCGGTACTGGCCGTGGCCGAGCAGGAATCGACTTTCCAGGCCGACCCGACGGTGCCCGGGCTGGGCAAGATCGCCCGCGACGAAATCGACCGCCGCGCCGCCAAGGTGCACATCCCCAGCCTACTGGTCAGCGGCGCTCTGCAAGTGCGCTCGCCCAACGGCAAGACCTACAGCGAGCGTCTGAATGCGGCGCGCAGTGAAAAGGAACTGAGCGCGATTTTCGACGACTTCATCGGCATGGTGCCGATGGGCCGCACGCTGTTCGGCGGCTTCAACCCGGTGCACACCGGCGGGCCAATGCAGGTCAGCATCGAATTCGCCGAGGAGCACGCCAAGGATTACCCGTACCCGGTGGACGGCACGATCCGCCGTGAAGTGTTCAGCCGGCGCGGCGGCATGTATTTCGGCATCGCCCATTTGCTCGGGTATCCGGTGAATTACCGCGAGCCGTTGTATCGTTTCGCCGATTTCAACGCCGGCTGGTACGCCAGTCGCAATGCCGCGTTTCAGAATGCGGTCAGCCGCGCGTCCGGCATCCCCCTGACCCTGGACGGCGACTTGATTCGTTACGACTCGATCATGCCCGGCAGTACCGAACTGGCGGTGCGCACCCTCGGCAAGTCGCTGGGCATGCGCAACCCGACGATTCGCGATCAACTGGAGAAGGGCAAAACCTTGGAATTCGAAGAGACCAGACTCTATCAGCGCGTGTTCGAACTGGCGGAGCGGGCCGAAGGCAAGGCGTTACCGCGCGCGGTATTGCCGGGGATTGTGCTGCAGAGTCCGAAGATCACTCGCAAACTCACCACAGCCTGGTTCGCCAAACGCGTGGACGAGCGTTACAAGCGCTGCATGGCGAAGGCCGGATAAAACACGCAGACATAAAAAACCCGGCTGCGGGAGCCGGGTTTCTCTGCGGTGTTGCGCTTGCAGTGATGCATCAGGCAACACGGCGTTCGATCAGACGATCCGAGCCACCTTCAGCAACGCGGCGTTCGATCAGACGATCCGAACCACCTTCGGCAACGCGGCGCTCGATCAGACGATCAGAGCCACCTTCGGCAACGCGGCGTTCGATCAGACGATCCGAACCACCTTCGGCAACGCGGCGTTCGATCAGACGATCCGAACCACCTTCGGCAACGCGGCGCTCGATCAGACGATCAGAGCCACCTTCGGCAACGCGGCGTTCGATCAGACGATCGGAACCACCTTCGGCAACGCGGCGTTCGATCAGACGATCCGAACCGCCTTCAGCCAGACGGCTTTCGATCAGTTTGTCCGAGCCGCCTTCGGCGATCATGGTGTGCGCCGGGGTGGCAGCGAAAGCGTTAACTGCGAAAACCGAGAAAGCGATGCTGAGAAGAGTCTGGCGTTTCATGATGGTGTGCTCCGGGGTGTTGTTGGTTGGTATGGAGCTGATGTTACGCCCGGAATTTTTTATGAGAACTTCATTGCCGTGATGGTGAACATCGACGTCGATGATGGTTGCGGACAACCGCGTAGCAGAGCCTCAGAGCACCTTCACCGCACGCCCGATCGCCTGAATCGGCCCGGTCGGTTTGCCGATCGGTGAGCCATTGGCGCCTTCCAGCGTCAGCTCAAACAGCTGGTTCGGTTGCAGCGGCGGCAACTTGTCCAGCGGCACCGACAACGCTTGCCCCGGTTTGACCAGTCCCAATGACACCGGCCCCGACCAGCCGTCAGCCTTGGTCCAGAACTCCAGCGCCTTGTCCGCCGGCACCTCGACCACCCCCAGCGGAATCAACTGGATCTCCCGCGCATTGCTCGCCTGAATCACCCAGCCCGGCGCCTTGTCCTGCGGCGCCACCAGCACCACCAGATAACTCGGTTTCGGCGCAGTCTGGGTCAGTAGCATCGCGCCCAGAATCAGCGTCGCAGCCAGGCCCGCCGCACTCAGGCCACGCCACAGTGGCAGCAGATTCCACCACGAGGTCAGCGGCTTCTTCACCGTAAGCCGTTCGAGACTGCGCTCGATACGTGACCATAACTGCGCCGAGGGTTGCTGAGGTTCGGCCAGATCGGTCAGCTCCAGCAGACGTCGCTCCCATGCGTCGACTGCCGCGCGCAACTCAGGATCGTTCGGCAGCCGCCGTTGCACCTCGATGCGCTGCTCGAACGACAAGGTGCCGAGCACGTATTCGCCGGCCAGTTCATCCCGTTCCTGCGCTGATTCGCCGGTCATCCCATGCACTCCCGCAAAGCATTGAGGCTGCGCTTGATCCACGCTTTGACCGTGCCCAGCGGCGTGCCGAGGCGCGCGGAAATCTGCGCGTGGCTGTAACCGTCGACGTAGGCATGGAGGATGCAGCTGCGCCGCTGCGGTTCCAGTTGTTCGAGGCAGCGATGAATGCGCGCCGAGTGAATATCGGCCAGCTCATCAGGCGCCGCTGCCTCATGTTCTTCGCTGAACGGCGTTTCCCGACTTTGCTTGCGCAACTGATTCAAGGCAAGGTGCCGGGTCACGCTGAACATCCAGCCCCGCGCCGAGCCGCGCGCCGGGTCGAACCCGGCCGCGCCGTGCCAGATCTTGATGAATGCCTCATGCACAATGTCCTCCGCCAGCGCCGTATCGCGCACCAGCCGCTTGGCCACACCGAGCAGGCGCGGGCCTTCCTGCACATACAAATCGCGCAAAGCCGCGCGCTCGCCTCGGGCACAGGCGGCGAGGCGGGCTTCGTAATCGAAAACGGATTCGGGTAAAGGCATGGGGTGCAATCTAGCTCACATTTCCCAAACATCCAGAGGCATGGTTCCCTGTGGGAGCGAGCTTGCTCGCGAATGCGGTGGGTCAGAAAGTAATAAGGCGACTGACACTCCGTCTTCGCGAGCAGGCTCGCTCCCACAGGATTGTGCACTGCTTCCGGATATCAGTTCGCCGCCCAGAAAATATAATCCGCTTGGTACTTCACCACTTCCTGCTTGCCCTTGTTCGCCATGGTGCACTCACTGCCCGGCGCGACGCCGCCCTTGAGCGCAACACGCTGGATATAGCTGACCCCGGTCATCGCGCCTTTGCCCTCGGCCGGATTGGCCTTGACCAGTTGATAAGGCAGGTTGCCCGGGCTCGACGGTGCCACGGCGAGTTGCGTGCCGGTGACTTTCGAACCGTCCTTGGCTTGCCACGTCGCTGGCGGGCCGAAATAGGTGCCGACCTGTTTGCCGCTGCGATCATTGAGCACCGCTTTCGGGCCGACAAAGGTCCATTCGGTCTGCCCGGCCATATTGGGTTTGTCGCGGCATTCGTAGGTGATCTCGCCAACCCCGGTGGTTTCCAGGGCAATCTTGTGCCCGTCCGGCACCTTGATCGCGTCGGGATAACTGCTCTGGGCGAAGGTGGTCGCGGTGAAGGCGAGCAAACCGGTGAAGCCAATCAGCTGGGTGATGTTCATCCGATGATTCTCCGAAAAGGGTAGGGCGCTTACAGCACCAGAGTGGGCTGTTACAGGGACTACCCGTGACGGAGGCGATTGGATGCAGTGCCGGAAAAATATTTTTGGATCACCTCTATACCTGTGGGAGCTGGCTTGCCAGCGATGGCGTCGTGTCAGCAGACATCGATTTTTCTGATACACCGCCATCGCTGGCAAGCCAGCTCCCACAGGGTTCTTCATCAGGCTTGAGGCCCGAGGCCTTCAGTAACTCTTGGGTATACGGATGTTGCGGCGCAGCGAAAATCTCCCGCGAAGAGCCTTGTTCAACCACCTTGCCATCCTTGATCACCATCAAGTCATGCGCCAGAGCATGTACCACCGCCAGATCATGGCTGATGAACAGATAGGTCAGCCCATGCCTGATCTGCAACTGGCGCAACAATTCCACCACTTGCTTCTGCACCGTGCGATCCAGCGCCGACGTCGGTTCGTCGAGCAGGATCAGCGCCGGTTCCAGCACCAGTGCGCGGGCGATGGAGATGCGCTGGCGCTGGCCGCCGGAAAACTCGTGGGGGTAACGATGGCGGCTTTGCGGGTCGAGGCCGACTTCCTCCAGCACGCGAATCACCGCTGCCTCGCGCTCGGCCTCGCTGCCGATACCATGGGTCAGCAAGCCTTCGGCAATGATCTGCTGCACTGACATGCGCGGGCTGAGGCTGCCGAACGGGTCCTGAAACACCACCTGAATCTGCCGGCGCAACGGCCGCATCAGACGCTGATTGAGCAGGCTCAACTGCTTGTTGCCGAAACGGATATTGCCCTCTGATTCGACCAGGCGCAGGATCGCCTGGCCCAGCGTCGACTTGCCCGAACCCGACTCGCCGACAATCCCCAGGGTCTTGCCGCGTTGCAGGGTGAAACTGACGCCGTCCACCGCTTTGATGTAATCCTGCTGGCGGCTGAAGAGTTTTTTCGGCAGGGGAAACCACACCTTCAAATCATCGACTTCCAGCAGGTTGTGCTCGTACTCACTGGGCACTGGCGCGCCGCTCGGTTCCGCTTCGATCAACAAGCGGCTATAGGAGTGTTGCGGCGCTTGGAACAGCGTCTCGCAATCGGCCTGTTCAACGATCACGCCCTGACGCATTACGCACACGCGCTGAGCGATCCGGCGTACCAGATTGAGGTCGTGGCTGATCAGCAACAGCGACATGCCGAGGCGCTGCTGCAACTCGATCAGCAGCTCAAGAATCTTCTGCTGTACGGTCACGTCCAGCGCTGTGGTCGGTTCATCGGCAATCAACAATTCCGGCTCGTTGGCCAATGCCATGGCGATCATCACCCGTTGCCGCTGCCCGCCAGAGAGTTGATGCGGATAGGCTTTGAGTCGCTGCAACGGCTGGCGAATACCGACCAGCTCCAGCAACTCCAGGGTCCGCGCGCGAGCGGCGCGGCCCTTGAGGCCCTTGTGGATTTCCAACACTTCGCTGATCTGTTTTTCCACCGTGTGCAGCGGGTTCAGCGAAGTCATCGGCTCCTGGAAAATCATCGCAATGCGATTGCCGCGCAAACCACGCATCTGCTGTTCGCTGGCGTGCAGCAAATCCACGCCGTTGTAGCGAATCGCGCCGCTGCTGCTGACGCTCTGGCCAGGCAGCAGGCGCAGGATCGAATGCGCCGTCACCGACTTGCCCGAGCCGGACTCGCCGACCAGCGCCAGACACTCGCCACGGCGAATATCCAGGTTCACACCGTGCACCACTTCTTGCCCTGCGAAGGCGACGCGCAGGTCGCGGATCTCGATTAAATGGTCTTGCATGTCAGCTCCTCGGATCAAAGGCATCTCGGCACGCTTCACCGATGAAAACCAACAAAGACAGGATCAACGCCAGGGCAAAAAACGCCGTCAGCCCCAGCCACGGTGCCTGCAGATTGCGTTTGGCCTGGCCAATCAACTCGCCCAGCGACGCGGTGCCGGCGGGCATGCCGAAGCCAAGAAAATCCAGCGCAGTCAGCGTCGCAATCGCACCAGTCAGAATGAATGGCAGGTAGGTGAGGGTGGAGGTCATGGCGTTGGGCAGGATGTGCCGGCACATCAGTTCGTTGTCAGTCAGGCCCAGCGCGCGCGCGGCTTTCACGTATTCGAGATTGCGCCCCCGCAGGAACTCGGCGCGCACCACGTCGACCAGCGCCAGCCAGGAAAACAGCGCCATGATCCCCAGCAACCACCAGAAACTCGGCGAGACGAAGCCGGACAGGATGATCAGCAGGTACAGCACCGGCAACCCCGACCAGATTTCCAGTACGCGCTGCCCGAGCAAGTCGACCCAGCCGCCGTAATAACCCTGTAAAGCCCCGGCGAGAATGCCGATCAACGCGCTGATCGCGGTGAGGATCAGCGCAAACAGAATCGAAATCCGTGTGCCGAAAATCACCCGCGCCAAAACATCGCGAGCCTGATCATCGGTGCCCAGCCAATTGCTCGAAGACGGCGGGCTGGGCGCCGGTTCGGTGAGGTCGTAGTTGACCGTGTCGTAACTGAACGGGATCGGCGGAAACAGCATCCAGCCGCCCTGATCCTCGATCAGTCTGTGTACGTAGTTGCTGGCGTAATCCGGTTGGAACGGCAACTCGCCGCCGAAATCGGTTTCCAGATAATCGCTGAGGATCGGAAAGTAAAAGGCGTCGTGGTAGCGGATCACCAGCGGCTTGTCATTGGCGATCAGCTCGCCACCGAGGCAGATCAGGCACAGTCCGATAAACAGCCACAGCGACCAGCGCCCACGGCGGTTGGCCTTGAATTGCGCGACGCGGCGCTGGCCCAGAGGCGACAGTGTGAACATCAGGCAGTCCTCGCCGAGAAATCGATGCGCGGGTCGAGCAGGGTGTAGCAGAGGTCGCCGATCAGCTTGATCAGCAGGCCGAACAGGGTGAACAGAAACAGCGCGCCGAACACCACCGGATAGTCACGCGACACCGCCGCTTCGTAGCTCATGCGCCCGAGGCCGTCGAGGTTGAAGATGGTTTCGATCAGCAGGGAGCCGGCGAAAAACACTTCGATCAGCGCCGACGGCACGCCGGCCACCACCAGCAGCATGGCGTTGCGAAACACGTGGCCGTACAGCACGCGCCGCTCGGTCAGGCCCTTGGCTCGTGCGGTGATCACGTACTGCCGGCTGATCTCGTTGAGAAAGCTGTTCTTGGTCAGGATCGTCAGCGTGGCGAAGCCGCCGATCACCAGCGCCGTGACCGGCAGTACGAGGTGCCAGAGGTAGTCGCCGACCTTGCCCAATGTGCTGAGGCTGTCGAAGTTGTCCGACACCAATCCCTGCACCGGAAACCAGTTGACGTAGCTGCCCCCGGCGAACACCACGATCAACAGAATGGCGAAGAGAAACGCTGGCATGGCATAGCCAACGATGATCGCGGTGCTGCTCCAGACATCGAAGGCGCTGCCGTTCCTGATCGCCTTGCGAATGCCCAGCGGAATCGAAATCAGGTAGGTGATCAGCGTCGCCCACAAGCCCAGCGACAACGACACCGGCAGCTTCTGCACGATCAGGTCGGTGACCTTGGCGCCGCGAAAGAAGCTGTTGCCCAGATCCAGTTGTGCGTAGTTTTTCAGCAGCAGCCACAGGCGTTCGTGCAGCGGTTTGTCGAAGCCGTAATGGTGTTTGATTTCCTCGATCAGCGCCGGGTCCAGCCCACGGCTGCTGCGCCCGGCACCGCCGACCGCCGCGACTTCGCCGCCACCGCCCATGCTGTGCCCGCCAAAGCCTTGCAGGCGAGCGATGGCTTGTTCCACCGGGCCACCGGGTGCGGCCTGCACGATAAGAAAATTCACCACCAGAATGCACAACAGCGTGGGGATGATCAGCAGCAAACGGCGACTCAGATAACGCAGCATGTCACTGGCCTCCCGCAAGCTGAGCGCTCATTTGCTGAGTCGTCAGCGGCCTGGCCGAGACTTCCCACCAGGTGTTGAGACCTTCGTCATACGAAGGTTGCACGGCGGGTATGCCGAAGCGGTTCTGATACACCGTCGGCGTGCCTTTGGAGTAGTAGTTGGGAATCATGTAGTAACCCCATTGCAGCACCCGGTCGAGGGCGCGGGCGTAATGCACCATGGCTTCGCGGTTGTTGGCCTGGACCAGCCCGTCAATCAGTTGATCGATTGCCGGATCGGCCAGCACCATCGCGTTCGAGCTGCCGACTTGCGTGGCACTTTGCGAGCCGTACAGGCTGTACAACTCGCGGCCCGGGGACACGATCGGATCGCCACTGCGCGGGAAAGCGCAGACGATCATGTCGTAATCGCGGGCGTTGAGACGGTTGATGTATTGCGCCGAATCGATGCGGCGCAGATTGAGCGTGATGCCGATCTGCGCGAGGGTGCGTTTGAACGGCAGCAGCATGCGATCGAAGCCGCCCTGGCCATCGAGAAAGGTGAATTCCAGCGGCTCGCCGGCGGCGTTGACCAGACGATTGTTTTTCGCCGTCCAACCGGCTTCGGCGAGCAGCTTCAGCGCTTGCAGTTGCTTGTCGCGGATGTAGCCGCTGCCATCGGTTTTCGGCGCTTCATAGACCGTGGTGAACACCTCGTCAGGGACCTTGCCGCGCAGCGGTTCGAGGATCTTCAATTCCTCGGCATCGGGCAGGGCGCTGGCGGCCATTTCACTCTTGGGCCAGAAGCTGTTCTGACGCACGTAGAAGCCGCGCATCATCTGTTTGTTGGTCCACTCGAAATCCCAGAGCAGGCTGATCGCCTGACGCACGCGGCGATCCTTGAAGAACGGGTTCTGCAGGTTGAACACGAAGCCCTGAGCAGCGGTGGGTTTGTCCGGAGCGAGGATCGACTGCTGCAAGCGGCCGTCACGCAGTGCCGGGCTGTCATAGCCGACCACGTAACCAGAGGAGGAGAACTCACGGTTGTAGTCGAACGCGCCGGCCTGCAACAGCTGGCGGGCGACGTCGGTGTCGCCGTAGAAATTCACCGTCAGGCTGTCGAAGTTGTACATGCCGCGACTGACCGGCAGGTCCTTGCCCCACCAGTCCGGGTCACGCTGGAAACTGATGCTGCGCCCGGCGTCGACCTTGCTCACCCGGTACGGGCCGCTGCCCAGCGGTGGCTCGAAGCCGCCGCCGTTGGCGAAGTCGCGGGTTTTCCACCAGTGCTCGGGCAGCACGCGCATCGTCGCCAGATCCAGCGCGAGGGTGCGATTGAGGTTGTTCTTGAAGGTGAAACGGACCTGCCGTGGACTTTCGACCAGCACGTCCTGCACGTCGGCGTATTGCTGGCGGTAACTCAGGCTGCCCTTGGTCATCAGCAGGTTGAAGGTGTAGCGCACGTCTTCGGCGGTGATCGGCGTGCCGTCGGCAAAGCGTGCCTTGGGGTTGAGGGTGAAGCGCACCCACAAACCTTCGGGATCGCGCTCGATCTGCTGCGCGACCAGAGCGTAAACCGTGTAGGGCTCGTCCAGCGATCGGAACGCCAGCGGCGCGTAGACCCAATCGTTGACCTGCACCACCGAAATGCCCTGATCGGCATACGGCGTGATGTAGTTGTACTGACCGATCTCCATCGATGCACGGCTGAGCGAACCGCCCTTGGGCGCGTCGGGGTTAACAAAATCGAAATGCTTGAAGCCGGCCGGATACTTCGGCGCTTCGCCGTACACCGTCAGCGCGTGACTGCCAGCGGCCAACGCCGACGCCCCGAAGCACAGCAGCGCACTGCCGAGCAGCAGGCCAGCCATGTTGCGCAAAAAACTCATGAAGTCACCCTGAAAATCCCTGAAGAAACCCGGCCCCGATGTGAGGCGAGCTTTTGTGGCGAGGGGATTTATCCCCGATCGGCTGCGCAGCAGTCGCAAGATCAATGCATGCGGTACTTCTGATGCTCCGCGTCGGCAGGTCTTGGGGGCGCTTCGCACCCCATCGGGGATAAATCCCCTCACCACAAAGGCTCGCTCCCACAGGGGGATGCGCTTTATCTCGGGTTAGAAGTGGTAAGTCATGCGCGCAAACAATGTCCGGCCCAGCGGGTCGGTGTAGCGCGGGTCATAGCCGCTCTGGAAGTTGTAGGCCTGGTTGGAGAACGGCGGGTTGCGGTCGAAAACGTTCTTCATTCCGGCATCAACGTCGAGCACTTTGTTGAAGGTGTAACCGGCCGACAGATCCCACACCGAATACGACGCCACCCGCGCGTGCGTCTCGCGGTCGTAATCGTTGTAACCGGTGGTGAAGCGGTTGGTCAGCGCTGCTCGCGCCGCACCGAGGCTCCAGCTGCCGGTGAGGTTGTGCTTCCAGCGCGCGATCACGCCGTCACCCTGAAAGTCGCCGACCTTGTCGGTGAACGGGCCTTTGATGGTGCTCTGGAAGTCGTACTCGTCGACATAGGTGCCTTGCAGGCCGAGGCCGAACTGACCGTACGGCGTGTTCGGGAAGCGATAGTCGAGCGACACATCGACACCATTGGTTTCGACGACGCCGAGGTTGGCGTTGCCGGTAACGATGTAGTTGAGCGTGCCGTCGGCGTTGCGCACGAAGCGGTCCGGGTAGGAGCCAGCCTGATCGAACACGGTGGACTCCGGGAACGGCTGGATCTGGTTGGAGATGTGAATCCACCAGAAATCCAGACCCACCGAGAGGTTGCTGATCGGCTGGTAGACGAAGCCCAACGTCACGTTGCGCGCCTTCTCCGGGGCCAGATCTTCGTTGCCGCCAATCTGGTTGAGGAATTGCTGACCGCAATCGCGCCCGCCGTTGCCGCCCGGTTGCACCACACCGCCGGTACACAGCACCGGGTCGTTGTAGTAACCCTGAGTGAACGTGATGCTGCGCGGCGAATACAGCTCGTACAGCGATGGCGCGCGGAAACCTTCGCTGTAGGCACCACGCACCACCAGCTCTTTGATCGGCTGATAACGGAACGAATATTTCGGGTTGGTGGTGCTGCCGAAGTCGCTGTATTTGTCGTGGCGCACAGCGGCGGACAGTTCGAGGCTGTCGAGCACCGGCACGTTGAGTTCGGCATAGGCGGCCTTGACGCTGCGGTCGCCCTCGACGCTGCCGGCCGGGTCGATGCCGAGGCTCTGGATGTCGCCGGCGAACGACTCGAAGTCCTGATGGAATTTCTCCTTGCGGTACTCGCCGCCCAGAGCCAGGCCGGACGGACCTGCGCCGAACCAGTCACCGATTTCACGGCTGACGCGACCATCGAACCCGGCGACGCGACCCACGGCTGTGGAGTAGGCGCCGTGGTAGGCGGCGGCATCGATGTACTGCTGGCCGGCAGCGGTCTGCGGGCCGAACGGGTTGAGCAAACCGCTGGCCAGGCCGTCAATCATCGCCTGATCGCTGACATAGCCACTGGTGACGCTGGAGACGATTTTGTTCTGGTTGTACGAGGCGCCGACGTTGTAATCCCAGCCGCCAACCAGACCATCGAAGCTCAGCAGAAAGCGCTGGCTGGTGTTCTGGTCTTTCGATTCACGCGGGCCGGCGGCAGTCTCGCGCCAGTTGACGTCCACCGGCTGCGTCGGGTCGAGGGCGAAATCGGTCGGCGCCGGGGTGATGCCGTTGCCGGGGTAGTACGGCGACGAGGAATCCAGGCTCAGACCAGTCAGTGGCGCCGGGCCGACGGCGACGGCGTTGTTGTTGCGCGACCAGAAATATTCAAGGTTGGCGTTGTGATCATCGCCGAGCTTGGCAGTGGTCTTGCCGAAGAACGAGGTCTTCTCGGTCTGTGGCACCAGATCGATGTATTCACGGGTGCTGAAGCGGCACAAGCCGTCGCGGGCGATCAGGTTGGGGCCGTTGCAATTGCTGTTGGCCAACGGGTTGGTGGCGTTGCCGTTCTGGCTGTAGTTGCCGGGGAACGCGGTGCCGGAAGTCTGATCGAGACCGCGACCGGGCGCATAGTCGGTGGCGAAGGAGCGGTCGTTGGCGTCGAGGTTCTGCTGCTTGTTGTAGTTGAACACGCCGAGGACGTTGAAGCGGTCTTCTTCCAGATCGCCGTAGCCCCAACTGGCGCTCATGTCTTTGGTCGCGCCGCCACCGCTGTGGGTCGGCGTTTCGCCGCCCAGGGTCAGGGCGCCATCGGTGAGAGATTTTTTGGTGATGAAGTTGATCACACCGCCGATGGCGTCGGTGCCGTACAGGGCCGAGGCGCCGTCGCGCAGCACTTCCACGCGCTCGATGGCGGCGAACGGGATCATGTTCAGATCCACCGCGCCGCCGGCGGAGTTGGTGCCGGACAAGGCATTGTTGGCCAGGCGTCGACCGTTGAGCAGCACCAGCGTTTTGTTCGCGCCGATGCCGCGCATGTCGGCAAACGACGCACCGCCCGTTGCCGCGCCGACAGAGCCGGCGCTGTTGTTGATCGACTGGCTGCCGGTGATGCGCTGCACCAGTTCGGCGGTGGTGGTCACGCCCTGTTTGCGCAGCTCGTCAGCCTTGAGGATGGTGATCGGCACCGCCGTTTCCGCATCGACCCGGCGAATCGCCGAACCGGTCACTTCGACCCGTTGCAGTTGCGTGGTCGGCGCCGCCACGACAGCAGCTGCCGGCGTGGCACTGTTGTCGTCCTCGGCCGCTTGCACGGTTCCGGCGCCCATCCCCATGGCCACCAGATACAGCGGAACAAAACGGTGGCGAGACATCGTTGCCACCAAAGGTTTGAGCGTGAAGCGTGGAGTGTTCATCAGCATGGTTGTTTCCGATTTTCAGACGTTATCGAATTGGCCTTGTGAGCCGCTCATTGCTCCGCTTCCGGTGATACCGCGCGCGGAAAACCACTTTCTTCAAGCAAGCCGATCCCCTCCGAAGACGCGGGGCGTTTTTTCGGTCGGCCGGGTGCGACGGGATTTCTTTCAGCGGCGCCGGGCGGGTGTTTCAACACCCATCCGGCACCGCACTCAGTGGGTGGTCATCACCGAAATCTTGCTGATGCCGGAGCGCTCGATCGATGCCATCGCCTTGGCCACCTGGCCGTAATTGACGGCGGCGTCGGCCTGCAACTGCACGCGCACGTCGGCGTCCTTGGCCTTGACCTCCTTGAGACTGGCCTCGAGGGATTCCGGGGCCAGTTCGGTCTTGGCCAGATAGAACTTGCCGTCCTGATCGACGCTGACCACCACCGGGTCTTTCTTTTCGGCAGGGGCGACGGCGTCGGTTTTCGGCAGGTTGACCTTGATCGCGTTGGTCATCAGCGGCGCGGTGACAATGAACACCACCAGCAGCACGAGCATCACGTCGACCAGCGGCGTGACGTTCATTTCGCTGAGCACTTCATCGCTGTCTTGGGTAGAAAAGGACATCAGCTGGCCTCCCGCACGGCGTTGGTGCTTTTGCTGGCGATGGCCTGGCGGCTGATGGAAAACGCACTGCGCGAGGCGAGGGCGTCGAAGTCGTGGGCGAAGTCGTCCATGTCCGCCGAGGCGAGTTTCAGCCGACGCAGGAAGAAGTTGTAGATCAGCACCGCCGGCACCGCGACGGCGATGCCCACGCCAGTGGCGATCAGCGCGTGGCCGATAGGCCCGGCGACCGCCTCAAGGCTGGCCGAGCCGGTTTCGCCGATGCTTTGCAGGGCTTCCATGATTCCCCACACGGTGCCGAACAAACCAATGAACGGCGCGGTGCTGCCGATACTGGCGAGGATCGCCTGGCCGTTTTCCAGCGAGCGACGTTCCTTCTGGATCTGCTGGCGCAGGTTGCGTTCCAAGCGATCGGAACGGTTGATGGTGTGCGCCAGTTGCTGCGTGGTACGCGGCGAATCTTCCACCAGCAGGGCTTCAAAACCGCTGCTGGCGATGCGCGCCAGCGAGCCCGGATACTGGCTGGCGTGTTCGGCGGCGGTGAGCAGGTCCGGCGCGCTCCAGAAGGCTTTGGCGAACTGTTTGTTCTGCGCTTTCTGGCGCAGGTACTGGGCCGACTTGACCAGCAGGATCGCCCAACTGACCACGGAAAACAGCACCAGACCCCAGAGCACACCGGGGACAATCATCGAAGACAGTGAATCGTTCATGGCTACACCTCGCTTGCGTTAATCAGTAATGAGTCGGTTGCGCCGTCATTGCGGCAATTTGAAATCGATGGTCTGGGTGGCGAAGCCGTCGATCGGCGTGTCACCGCGCTTGGCCGGAATGAACTTCCAGTTCTTCACCGCCGCGACGGCCGCCTCATCCAGTTGCGCCTTGCCGCTGGACTTGGTCACCGTCACCGCACCGGCACGGCCGTTGGCCAGCACCTGAATGCGCAGCACCACGCTGCCTTCCCAATTGCGGCGCAGCGCCAGCGACGGGTATTCCGGCGGCGGGTTGCCAAGGCTGGCCAGGCCGGAAATCGCCGCCGACTCCTTGACCGGAGCGGGCGCAGCAGGGGGTGCCGGTGGTGCGCTCGGTGTCGTCGGCGCCGCAGGTGCGGCAGGTTGCGCCGGGGCTGGCGGTGCTTTCGGTGGCTCGACTTTCTTCACCGGTTTGGGTTTCTCGACCGGTTTTGGTTTTTCGATTGGCTTGGGCTTCTCCACCGGTTTGGGCGGCGGCTTCACCGCGTCCTCGTCTTCCACCGGCTGCTCGGGTTCCGGCGGCGGTGGAGGCGGGGGCGGCGGTGGTGGTTCCGGTGTCGGTGGGGCCGGAGGCGTCGGGCTGGTCAGCTCGACGGTCATTTCCGGAATTTCCGGCGGCGTCGGCAGTGGCTCCGGCCGCGCCTGATGGAAGAACCACCACGCGCCGCCGTGTATCAGCGCCGACACGGCGATCAGCAAAAGCATCTGTGGTTTGTTCAACCCGCCGGGTCGTGACGTATTGGCTGTAAACGCCGGCCTGCCCGTTGCCGGCGGGACCGGTGCTTGCCGCAACGGCCCCGGCAGGGTTTTATGCTTTACCGCATCGTTCATTAAAGCTCCCTCGGGTCAGATGAAGGGCAATAAGGTGCCGTCCGAACATATGGCTGATGTTCGAGTGAGTGGGTGCAACTTTCTTCAAGGTGTACGCGAGCCGATAGTTGGACTATCTGTTTAAATGGCCTCGAACAAACTTAATGGCTTAGTAGTATCTATATCGATTGTTCATTATCCATTCCGTGGCTAGTTGTTGTGTGGGGACGTGAGCTGTCTCAGGTTTGTTACAGTTTGCAACAGGTGTGCCAGATGTTGCTGAAACCGGTTGAGCGCATATCTTCGGTATTGCTCATGTCGCATTTATATAAGTTTCAAGTTCGCCCGCTGTTTATTCGGCGCGAAGTGGTCCTCAAGCCCTCGCAGAAGGGCTTTTTCCAGAGCGAGTCAGAGGGAACGCTGTATCACGCCAATCGACGGGATAGAGCGGCTGCTCGGTGATCAGGCTTAGCACCTATCGGTGCGTAGCGAATCGATTTGGTGCAGGTCAGTCATTCAGCGGTTCACAGGGCATGTTCCTTATTTTGATTCTGGAGTATTGGTTAACTGCATCACATTCGGGCGTGCGGTTTTGGTGCAACTTCAATGGCGGCAAATCATTGTTCGACAATCTTGTTGTTGTGACTTTTATTAATTGCCGTATTTAAAAAATAAATAACACTCGGCGCCCGGCGATCGCTCGATCGCCAGGCACGCAAAGTGTGCATTGGGTTTCAGGTAATAAAGGAGAAGCGCGCCAGGCTGAATAGGTTCGGCTGAACTTGCGGCTGGATTTGCGAGTAAGTCGGGTATGTCGTACGGCGGAGCATTTGAAGATTCACGGGTGAACTCCTTGTTGCCAGCTCGGACAGGCGAACTTTTGGTTCGCTGTCGCACCTTACAAGAACGCGGATAGCGTTCGATGAATGCTCTTGGTGCGGGATGGGCACCGCCAGCGCTGATTGGCGAAGGTTGATTTCGCAAGTCGGCAGTGCATGGGAAAAACGTGCCAATCACGACACATTTGCAGAATTTTCTACGTCAGGCCAGCCAGCCATCTACCCTGTGCAAAGGCCTTATCGGGGGAACGGACATGTACCAGCTCTACGGGCACAAGAATTCCGGCGCGGCTGCCATCGAGGCGGCACTGGAGTTGTGCCAGATCGCCTATCGCTTCATTGATACCGAAGCCAGCGCCGAGGCCGACGAGGCGCTGGGCAAACTCAATCCGCTGAAACAGATACCGACCCTGCAACTGCCGGACGGCAGCGCCATGACCGAAAGTGCGGCGATCCTTATTCACTTGGGCCTGACGTTTCCCAAGTCCGGCCTGCTGCCGAGCAAGGCTGCCGATCGTGATCAGGCAATTCGCGGCCTCGCCTATATCGTCAGCAATTGCTACGCAGCGGTCGGCATCATCGATTACCCCGAGCGCTGGCTGAGCACGCCCGACGAGAGCGCACGGCAAAACCTGATCGCCGGCACCCGCCAGCGCCTGCACTTCAGTTGGGAGGTGTTTGCCGATCAGTTTTCCGGGGAGCTGTATCTGGATGATGAAACGCCCGGCGCACTGGATGTGCTGGCGGCCGTGGTGAGCCGCTGGGCCGGCAGCCGCGAACACCTGCGCCAGACCCGCCCGGGCTTTTATGCATGGCTGCAAAGGATCGACCGGCACCCGGTGCTGGCACCGGTGTTCGAGCGGCATTGGCCGGCCTGACAGGCGCGATCGTTCCCACGCTCTGCGTGGGAATGCCTCAACGGACGCTCCGCGTTCGGCTTTAGAGGGACGCGGAGCGTCCCGGGCTGCATTCCCACGCAGAGCGTGGGAACGATCATCTCTGACCTGGCGCATTCGCGAGCAGGCTCGCTCCCACAAGGGGATCACGGCGGTGGGCTCAGTCGCCGCGAATGTACTGCTCCAGCTGTTTGATCAGTTCGGCCTGTTCCGCAATCGCCTCTTTCACCAGGTCGCCGATCGACAACAGGCCGATCAACTGGCCGTCCTCGACCACCGGCAAGTGGCGCAGGCGTTTGTCCGACATGATGCCAAGGCAGGTGTCGACGGTTTGTCGGGTATCCACGGTGATCACGTCCTTGACCATGATGTCGCGCACTGGCGTGCCCACCGAAGAGCGTCCGTGCAGCACCAGTTTGCGTGCGTAATCGCGCTCGCTGATGATGCCGACCACTTTGTCGTCTTCGACCACCAGCAAGGCGCCGACGTTTTTCTCGGCCATCTTCATCAGCGCTTCGAGCACCATGTGATCGGGTTTGATCTGGTGCACTTCCTGATTTTTCTGATCTTTGAGCTTGAGCAGTTGGGCGACGGTCTTCATGGCGGTTACTCAGGTGTTGTCGTTGTTCATCAAGCATCGTAGACGCAGCCGCGCAGAGCAAGGTGGCAAAGCGGCAGTTAGCGTGCAAAAAACGCCATTTGCCGGAAAAAACATCTTTGTATCGGTGAATGAAGCATGTGGCTAGGGGATTTAGCCCTGCAGGTCTGCGCAGCAGGCCCTTTCATTAAAGGCGGGGCCGCTTCGCGGCCAGCGGGGATAAATCCCCTCGCCACAGATAAATCCCTCGCCACAAATGCTGCGTAGAATGGCGTTCTGATTGAAACGTTGAGGTCGCAGTGGTGGATTTACAGCAGGGCTTCGTCCTGACCCGGCATTGGCGCGATACGCCGGCCGGCACCGAAGTCGAGTTCTGGCTGGCAACGGACGCCGGGCCGCGCCGTGTGCGTCTGGCGCATCAGCCATCGGTGGCGTTTATTCCCGCCGCCCAGCGGGAAGCGGCCGAGCGTCTGCTGCACGATGAAAAGAATGTGGAACTGCGACCGTTGGCGCTGCTGGATTTTCAGCATCGTCCGGTGCTCGGTCTGTATTGCCAGCAGCACGGCCAGTTGATGCGCCTCGAAACCGCGCTCAACCGCGCCGGCGTCGACGTCTTTGAAGCCGACGTGCGCCCCCCGGAACGCTATCTGATGGAGCGCTTCATCACCGCGCCGGTGCTGTTCGGCGGCACGCCTGATGCTGACGGCGTGCTGATCAACGCCCAACTGAAACCCGACCCCATTTACCGGCCGAAACTGCGCTTGGTCTCACTCGACATCGAGACCACCGAAAACGGCGAGCTGTATTCCATCGCGCTGGAAGGCTGTGGCGAGCGCCAGGTGTACATGCTCGGCGCGCCGAATGGCGATGCCAGCATTGTCGATTTCGACCTTGAATACTGCGATTCGCGCACGCTCATTCTGAAGAAGCTCAACGACTGGTTCGCCCGCCACGACCCTGACGCGATCATTGGCTGGAACGTTGTGCAGTTCGACCTGCGCATCCTTCACGAACACGCACGGCGTCTCGGCGTACCGCTGAAGATCGGTCGTGGCGGCGAAGAAATGCAGTGGCGCGAGCACGGCAGCCGCAATCACTACTTCGCCTCGGCAGCGGGGCGGCTGATCATCGATGGCATCGAGTCGTTGCGTTCGGCGACCTGGAGTTTTCCTTCGTTCAGCCTGGAAAACGTCGCGCAGACCCTGCTCGGCGAAGGCAAGGCGATCAACAACCCATACCAGCGCATGGACGAGATCAACCGCATGTTCGCCGAGGACAAGCCTGCTCTGGCCAAATACAACCTCAAGGACTGCGAACTGGTCACGCGGATCTTCGCCAAGACCGAACTGCTGACGTTCCTGCTTGAGCGCGCCAGCGTTACCGGTTTGCCGGCCGACCGCAGCGGCGGTTCGGTCGCCGCGTTCACCCATTTGTACATGCCGTTGATGCACCGCCAGGGCTTCGTTGCACCCAATCTGGGCACCAATCCACCCCAGGCCAGCCCCGGCGGTTTCGTTATGGATTCACGGCCGGGTCTGTACGAGTCGGTGTTGGTCCTCGATTACAAAAGCCTCTACCCGTCGATCATTCGCACCTTTCTGATCGACCCGGTGGGCTTGATCGAGGGCCTGCAACACCCGGACGACGCTGACTCGGTAGCGGGTTTTCGTGGCGCACGCTTCTCGCGCACCCGCCATTGCCTGCCGTCCATCGTGGCGCGGGTGGCCGAAGGGCGCGAAACCGCCAAGCGCGAACACAACGCGCCGCTGTCCCAAGCGTTAAAGATCATCATGAACGCCTTCTACGGCGTGCTCGGCTCCAGTGGTTGCCGTTTTTTCGATACCCGGCTCGCCTCGTCGATCACTTTGCGCGGCCACGAAATCATGCTGCGCACCCGCCAGTTGATCGAAGAACAGGGCCACGCGGTCATTTACGGCGACACCGATTCAACCTTCGTCTGGCTGCGCAGTCTGCACGGCCAGGAAGAAGCAGCGCAGATCGGCCATGCGCTGGTCAAGCACGTCAACGGTTGGTGGCGCGCGCATGTGCGCGAGGAACACGGGCTGGAAAGCGCGCTGGAATTGCAGTTCGAGATTCACTACAAGCGCTTCCTGATGCCGACCATTCGCGGCGCCGAGGAGGGCAGCAAGAAGCGCTACGCCGGTCTGGTCACCCGCGCCGATGGCAGCGAGGAAATGGTCTACAAGGGCCTGGAAACCGTGCGCACCGACTGGTCGCTGCTGGCCCGGCAATTTCAGCAGGAACTCTATGAGCGGATTTTCCTGCGCAAGCCGTATCAGGATTACGTGCGCGACTACGTGGGCAAGACCCTCGCCGGCGAGTTCGACGATCGGCTGATCTACCGCAAGCGCCTGCGCCGCACCCTCGACGATTATGAACGCAACGTGCCGCCGCACGTCCGCGCGGCGCGGCTGGCCGACGAATACAACGCCGAGCATGGCCGGCCACGGCAATATCAGAACGGCGGCTGGATCAGCTACCTCATCACCCTGGCCGGCCCGGAGCCGCTGGAGGTGCGCCGCGCCGCTATCGACTACGACCACTACATCACTCGGCAGCTGCAACCAGTGGCGGATGCGATTCTGCCGTTTGTCGACGACGACTTCTCAACCCTGATCGGTGGGCAACTGGGCCTGTTTTGAGTCGAGCAATTGCAGCGTCCATTCATCGAGAATACCGTGGAAGTAGCGCTCCAGTGCCTGATGGAACAGGCTGTCCTCGGCGCTGAACTGGGCGAACAAAGTCATCGAAGAATGAAATTTCAGGTCATCGGGATGGCCGAAAATGTCTGCAATCGAGCGCTGCGGCACATTCAGCACCAGTTGCGTGCAAGTGCGCAGCCGCGCCCCGAGCAGCTCCTGGGCCAGATACGCCTGGGCTTCCTCGGCTGAACCAATGGCAAAGCGCCGGGCCATCTCGCTGCCGCCCAACCCGGCGAATTGCGGGAAGACGAACCACATCCAGTGGCTGCGCTTGCGGCCAGTTTCAAGTTCACGCTGGACCCGGTCGAACACCGGGTCCTGTGCCTGGACAAAACGTTGCAGGTTGTACGGGTCGTGCAGATCTGTGCTTCTCATCGCGAAGCCCTCACAGTCGGCAGCTCAGACCATGGCCAGGCGCTGCTTGCGTTGTGGCGCCGGAAACACCTTGTCCAGCGCCGCCAGATCCCCGGCGTCCAGTTGCAACTGGGCCGCCTCGGCATTGAGTTGCACATGCTCCGGGCGCACAGCCTTGGGAATCGCAATCACGCCGTCCTGACGCAGGAGCCACGCCAGCGAAACCTGCGCCGGGGTGGCGTTGTAACGGCTGGCAATGTCTTGCAGAACCGGCTCGGCGAGCATCGCGCCGCCCTGGCCGATCGGACAGTACGCCATCAGCGGCAGGCGCTGATGCTGGCACCACGGCAGCAAATCGAATTCGATACCGCGCTCTTCGAGGTTGTACAGCACCTGATTGGTGGCGCAGGCCGAGCTGCACAGTTCTTCGAGGTCATCGACATCGAAATTCGACACGCCCCAACGGCCGATCTTGCCGTCCTCGCGCAGGCGTTCGAAGGCTTCGACGGTTTCCTCCAGCGGATACTGACCGCGCCAGTGCAGCAGATACAGATCGATGTAGTCGGTACCGAGCCGACGCAAACTGCGCTCGCAGGCTTGCGGGATGCCCTCGCGGCTGGCGTTGTGCGGGTAGACCTTGCTGACCAGAAAGACTTGATCGCGCAGACCGGCGATGGCTTCGCCGACCACCGTTTCGGCACCGCCCTCGGCGTACATCTCGGCGGTGTCGATCAGGGTCATGCCGAGCTCGATGCCCGTGCGCAGCGCCGCCACTTCACGGCTGTGCGCCGAACGATCCTCGCCCATGCGCCAGGTGCCCTGACCAATCACGGGAACCTGTACGCCGGCCAATTCAAGAGTACGCATCCAAACCTCCTGCCTTAAAGAGTCGATATCTTTAGTGGGCAGCAGGATAGAGCAAGGGTTCCCGGAAGGAAGGAGGAGTCAAGGATGAAACCGGTCAATCGTGGCGAGGGGATTTATCCCCGCTGGGCTGCGAAGCAGCCCCGATCCTGCAACTCGCGCTGTATCAGACAGCGTTCTATTGCAGGTTTTTGGGGCTGCTTCGCATCCCAACGGGGATGAATCCCCTCGCCACAGGGGGAGCATGGCAGGTTACTTGGTGGAGAACTTCAGGATCACGCTGTGGGCGTAAGTCTGCCCCGGATCAAGCCGCGTGCTCGGGAAGTCTGGCTGGTTCGGCGAATCCGGATAGTGCTGGGTCTCGAGGGTGAATGCGCCCCAGTGTGGATAGACCTTGCCGCCCTTGCCCTTGACCGTGCCGTCGAGGAAGTTGCTGGTGTAGAACTGCACGCCCGGCTCGCTGGTGAACAGTTGCAGGACCCGTCCGGATTGCGGATCGCTGACTTCGGTGGCGAGCTTGCTGACATCGCCCTTGGTGTCCAGCGCCCAGTTGAAATCGAAGCCGCCCTGTTTCGGCTCGGCGAATTTCAGCTGCGGATGATCAGCCTTGATGTGCGTGCCGATTGCCGTCGGTTTGCTGAAGTCCATCGGCGTGCCGGCGACAGCCGCCAGCTCCCCGGTCGGGATCAGTTTGGCGGTGACTGGCGTGTAATGGCTGGAGTTGATCATGGCGACTTGCTTGAGAATATCGCCATTACCGGCGCCGGCCAGGTTGAAGTAGCTATGGTTGGTCAGGTTGAGCACGGTCGGCTTGTCGGTGCTGGCCTTGTAGTCGATGCGCAGCTCGTTGTTGTCGGTCAGGCGATAGGTGACTTCGGTGGTCAGATTGCCCGGGAAGCCCATCTCGCCGTCTGCCGACAGGTAGGTCAGGGTTACGCCCACCGAATCCTTGTCCTTGGTTTCCTTGGCCTTCCAGACTTTCTTGTCGAAACCTTCAGGGCCGCCGTGCAGGGCGTTGGATTTGTCGTTCTGCGGCACTTGATAACGCTTGCCGTCGAGTTCGAAAGCACCTTCGGCCAGGCGATTGCCGAAGCGGCCGATGGTCGCGCCGAAGTACGCGGTGCCTTTCTGATAGCCCTGCACATCGTCAAAGCCCAACACGATGTCGTCGAACTTGCCGTGCTTGTCGGCGACTTTCAGCGCTTGCAGGGTCGCGCCGTAGGTGATCACGGTGGCCTGCATGCCGTGGCTGTTGCGCAGGATGTATTGTTCGACGGGCGTGCCGTCATTGGTTTTGCCGAAGGCTTTGTGTTCGGCGGTCAGGCCCGCCGCGTTGGCGGAAAGGGTAGCGATCATCAGGGACAGTCCGAGGCCGGAGAGCAGGTGACGGGATTGAAGCATGGTTGACCTTCCTTTTTGTTGTTGTTTTCGTATTGACCGTAGGAGCTGCCGAAGGCTGCGATCTTTTGATCTTCATCTTGATCTTGATTTTTAGAAGCAAGATCAAAAGATCGCAGCCTTCGGCAGCTCCTACATGTCACTAGTCATGCTATTTGAGTCGAGAAAGAAGATTTATAGCGGATTTACCGCTGTTGGCAAATATAAAGTCCGACTAATTGATATGGCGAAAAGCACCGAAGGTCGGCTCACCGCCCGGGCACTGCACTTTTTCGTAATCGGCGGCTCTATGCATGGCCAGGATGCGGTGACTCCCGCCGCACAGGAATGTGCCTGTCCGAGATTTCATGCCGAGTGTTTTTGCCCTGATCACCGTCGCTCACCGCCGCCCGTGCCTGCTGCTGGCCTGCCTGTTGTCGCTGTTGCTCAGCGGCTGCAGCCACCAGAACGGCAATGGATTTTTCAATCAGATACGAGAAGGGCAGCCGCAGGAATTTCTGCAGACCAGCGTCGACCGCATGGCCACCCTGGCGATGCGCGACAACCTCGACAGCCTTTACCGGCTGATGGGCAAGCTCTACCTGCGCAACCCGGATGAACTGCGCAAATCCGGTTTCCTCACCGTCAACGCCGCCGTGAAACAGGTGCGTCTCGCTGTCGAGCAACAGCAGCCATTGCCCGTGCTGGGCGGGCGCAAGGATCTGGCGGCACTGAGCTATGCGATGAGTCCGGAATTCCTCGGCGACCGCGTCGGCGCCTTCATCTATGCAATCGGCAGCATGCTGGTCACCGCTCACGGCAATCGCACCGAGTTCTACATGACCGACGCGATCAATCCGACGTTCGTGCACAACGCCGCGCGTAACATCGAAAAAGCCATGTGGATTTTGTCGCAACGGCAGAACAAGGAAGGCCAGCCGTTGCTGTTCTCCAACGAAATCTCGGAGGAGGGCAGCAACCTCAGCTTCGCCACCGAATTCAGCAAAATCGTCGCACGCCTCGACCTGCTCACGCAGATGCTCGATGAGCGCTATCGCAGGATCGGACTGAATTACGCGCAGAGCCTGCTGTTTCTGAATTTCCTGCCGGTGCAGTGAGCACGGCAGGTTTTCTGTAGCGCAAAGATCCACTGTGGGAGCGAGCCTGCTCGCGAAAGCGTTGCATCATTCAACTCATCGGTCGGCTGACACCCCCTTCGCGAGCAGGCTCGCTCCCACAGGCATCTGCGGTAAATTCGATATGGCATAACCATAGACCGCATCGATATATGTGGTTATAAGAAAAATCGCTATGCTGCGGGCCAGATTTTCCTGTCGTTTTCTGGACGTTTGAATGGAATTGGCAAATTTCGGCCTTGTGATTGCCGGGCTGGTGGTGGGGTTTATCGTAGGCATGACCGGTGTCGGCGGCGGTTCGTTGATGACGCCGATTCTGCTGTGGTTCGGCATCAACCCGGCGACGGCGGTAGGTACCGACCTGCTGTACGCCGCGATCACCAAATCCAGCGGCGTCCTCGTTCACAAAAAAACAAGAACATCGACTGGGCGATCACCGGCTGGCTGACCCTCGGCAGCGTGCCGGCCGTGGCCATGACCCTGTGGTTCCTCAGCACCCTGCACACCGCGCCGGACGCGATGAACGCCATCATCAAACAGGCGCTCGGCTTCGTCCTCTTCGCCACCGCCCTGGCAATCTTCTTCAAGAAACGCTTGCTCGAATTCGCCCACAAACGCGCCGGCGGCAACTACAACCCGAGCGGTTCGCGGCTTAACGTGATGACGGTGATCACCGGTCTGATCCTCGGCACCATGGTCGCCCTGACCTCGATCGGTGCCGGCGCACTGGGCACCGTCGCCTTGTTCATCCTTTACCCACTGCTGCCAACCCGGCGCCTGGTCGGCACCGAAATCGCCCACGCCGTACCACTGACCCTCGTCGCCGGCCTCGGCCACGCAAGCATGGGCAACATGGACTGGGGCGTGCTGGGCTTCCTGCTGATGGGCTCGCTGCCCGGCATCTGGCTCGGCAGCCACCTGACCGGTCGCATCTCCGACGAAGTCCTGCGCCCGTGCCTGGCGACGATGCTGGTGTTGATTGGTTACAAGTTGGCGTTCTGACTCAGCCTGGAAAAAACACTTCCTGTGCAGCGGCCGTAGGGAGGTGCCGATGATCGCTCGCGCCATGTTGCGCAAAGCTCTCCCTGACCTAAGCTTCTGACAGGGCAATGCCTTTTTGCCAGACGCCGCCGGAACAATCGCCACGATGCGCAATCAGTAGTGCGTGGATATCAAAAGGAGATGCGCATGCTCATCAGGTCCCTGACCCTGACCCTCTTGCTGGCAATCGCCGGCCCCCTGTTAGCCGCCGACAGCGATTCACCCCTGGCCGGGGACGTGGGCCGCGCCCGCCCGCTGATCGTGATTGCGCAAAGCACCGTCGACCCGGTCTGGCTGAGCCTGAAAAAGTCACTGGAAGACCCGGCCAACAAAAAGGGCGTCACCGACCGCAACATCAAGGTCTACACCATCCTCAGCATGTCCGGCCAGCTCGACGGCAAGGACATGGGCCAGCAGGACACCATGGCCCTGCTGCGCTCGCTGAAGCTCGGCGCCGGCGCTTATCCAAAAGTGTTCCTGGTGGGCAAGGACGGCGAAACCAAGCTCTCCGCCTCGGGTGACGAAGCCAAGGCATTGAGCCTGGCGAAAATCTTCGAAACCATCGACGCCATGCCCATGGCCGAAAAAGAAGCCGCCGCTGCGGCCGCCGCCGCACAAACACCTGCCGCCACCGAGCCGGAACCGGCCAAAGGCGCGAAGGGCAGCAAACCGGCCAAACCGAGCAAGCCGCCGCAGATGCCGGATGATTGATTGCGCGTTGCGTGAGTGAAGCAAAATCCCTGTGGGAGCTGGTAGACCAGCTCCCACATTTTTTTGTGAAGTGCACAGTTCAAATGTGGGAGCGAGCCTGCTCGCGATAGCGGTTTTTCAGGCGCTGAAAGGTGACTGATCGAGCGCATTCGCGAGTAGGCTCGCTCCCACAAGTCATCTTCTGATCGAAAGTTGTTGCAGCCTGCGACACCTCCAACGTTAACCGAGTGAAAACCCGATCCTGTAGGAGCCGCAGAAGGCTCGGGCCGCGATCTTTTGCTCTTAATCCGCCAACGCCGCGAAAACCGTGTGCGCAATCTTCACCCGTTCGGCATTCGGGTAATTCTTGTTGGCCAGAATCACGATGCCCATGTCCCGCGACGGCACGAACGCTACATACGCACCAAAGCCGCGCGTAGAACCGCTTTTGTTGAACAGCACATTGGCCGGTTCAGCTTGCGGTGGGGTCAGCCACTCGACTTTGTGAGGTTCCATGGCCATGGTGGTCGAGTTGCCGTTTTGCAGTTTTTCCAGGGTGATCGGGTAGGCGTAGCGTTCCCAGCCCAGGCCTTGGGTCATGTCGCCGACGCGGTAATAACCGATGTGGGTGTTGGCGATGGCTTGGTGCAGATCAGGCGCAAGGCTGGCCGGTTTCAGTTGTGCCTGGACGTAACGCAGCAGGTCGGCGGCGCTGGTTTTGATGCCGTAGGCTTCGGCGTCGAGGGCGCCGGGGCTGACGCGCACCGGTTGGTCGGCGCTGTCGTAGCCTTGGGCGTAAAGCTTCGACTGCGCTGACGGTACGCTGAGGAAGGTGTGCTGAAGGCCGAGTTTCGGCAGCAGGGTTTGCGTCATTGCCTGGTCGAACGGCTGGCCGAGGCTTTTCGCCGTCAGGTAGCCGAACAGGCCCAGGCTCGGGTTGGAATACAGGCGATGGCTGCCGGCGGGAAATTGCGGTTTCCACTGCTGGTAATAGCCGAGCATCTTGTCGGAAGAATCCGCCTCGGCAGGAAATTGCAACGGCAGACCGCCAGCACTGTAGGTGCCCAGTTGCAGCACGCTGATGTTGTCGAAGGCGCTGCCCTTGAGCTCAGGCCAGAGCTGGCTGGCCTTGCTCGACAGGTCAAGTTTGCCTGTGGCCTGGGCGTAACCGGCGAGGGTGGCGGTGAAGGTTTTACTCACCGAGCCGACTTCGAACAGGGTGTTTTCACTGACTTTTTGCCCGGTGTCTTTGGCAGCGACTCCGTAATTAAAGTAATGCGCCTGGCCATTCAGCGTGATCGCTACGGTCAGCCCCGGGATGTTGTTTTGCTGCATCACCGGGGTGACGGCTTGGCTGACCAGTGCCTGCAATTGCGCATCCGTCGGCGTTGCGGCATGACAGGCAACGCTGCCGAAGAACAGTGCGAAAGCGCTGTGGGAAAAGACCTTGCTCGGGTTGAAGGAACACATGAGTGAATCACTCTCCATGAGTGTCGTTTGTTGTATCCCGCTACACTGCGGGTGATTTTTTCATCGGGCGGCTGATCAGCGCGGTTAATTTAGGCACTTTGCCGACCTTCGACAAACGATGAAAACTCGCACGAAGCCTTAGAAAAATTTGGGACAACCCATGATTCGACCGCAACTGCCGCTCAACGCTCTGCGCGCGTTTGAAGCTTCGGCACGCCACCTGAGCTTCACCCGCGCCGCCGTCGAACTGTGCGTAACGCAGGCAGCGGTCAGCCATCAGGTCAAAAGCCTGGAAGCGCAGCTCAACCTGACCCTGTTCAAACGCCTGCCCCGTGGGCTGATGCTGACCAGTGAAGGCGAAACCTTGCTGCCGGTGCTCAGCACCTCATTCGACCACATTGCGCAGATGCTTGAGCGTCTGGCCGGTGGGCAGTATCGCGACATGTTGACGGTCGGCGCAGTGGGCACGTTTGCGGTGGGCTGGCTGTTGCCGAGGCTGGCGGACTTTCGGGCGAAATATCCGCTGATCGATTTACGCCTGTCGACCCACAACAACCGGGTCGATGTGGCGGCGGAAGGGCTGGATTACGCGATTCGGTTCGGCGCTGGCGCCTGGCATGGCATTGAGGCGACACGCTTGCTCGATGCGCCGTTGTCGGTGTTATGCGTGCCGGAGATTGCCCGGCAACTGCACGCGCCGGCGGACCTGTTGCAGCAGACCTTGCTGCGTTCCTATCGCACTGATGAATGGCCGCAGTGGTTTCAGGCGGCGGGCCTGGCGACCCAGGCTGCGCCACCGCAAAGCATCGTCTTCGACTCTTCACTGGCGATGATGGAAACGGCGTTGCAGGGCGGCGGCGTGGCGTTGGCACCACCGCTGATGTTCGCCCGGCAACTGGCGGCTGATGCGATTTGCCAGCCGTTCGCGATCGAGATCACCACCGGCAGTTACTGGCTGACGCGGTTGCAGTCGCGAGCGGAAACGGCGGCGATGAACGCGTTCAAGGCGTGGTTACTGCAAGTTTCTGCCTGACACAAACCCCCCCCTTGTGGGAGCGAGCCTGCTCGCGAAAGCGGTGCATCAGCGACAGCACTATCGACTGACCTGACGCCTTCGCGAGCAGGCTCGCTCCCACAATTGAAATCAGCGGCGCCTGCTGGATCACCGCACCAGACACGGCCGTTTGTTATCGAATTTCCACCCCGGAATCAGGAACTGCATCGCCACGCTGTCATCCCGCGCGCCGAGGCCCATGCCTTTGTACAGTTCGTGGGCCTTGGCCACTTGATCCAGATCCAGCTCCACGCCCAGTCCCGGTTTCTGCGGCACTTGCACGCAGCCGTCGACAATTTGCAGCGGTGCCTTGGTCAGGCGCTGGCCGTCCTGCCAGATCCAATGGGTGTCGATGGCCGTGATCTCGCCCGGTGCCGCAGCGGCGACGTGGGTAAACATCGCCAGAGAGATATCGAAGTGGTTGTTGGAATGCGAGCCCCAGGTCAGGCCCCACTCGTGGCACATCTGCGCGACGCGCACCGAACCCTGCATGGTCCAGAAGTGCGGGTCGGCCAGCGGGATGTCCACTGACTGCAACTGAATCGCGTGGCCCATTTCACGCCAATCGGTGGCGATCATGTTGGTCGCGGTTTTCAGGCCGGTGGCGCGACGGAATTCAGCCATGACTTCGCGCCCGGAATAACCGTTTTCCGCGCCGCAAGGGTCTTCGGCGTAGGCGAGCACTTGGTGCTGATCGCGGCACAGACGAATTGCTTCTTTCAGCGACCAGGCGCCGTTCGGATCGAGGGTGATCCGCGCGTCGGGGAAACGCTCGGCCAGTGCCGTGACCGCTTCGATTTCGGCATCGCCGCTGAGCACGCCGCCCTTGAGTTTGAAATCCTTGAAGCCGTATTTGGCATGCGCCGCCTCGGCCAGACGCACGACCGCTTCGGCGGTCATGGCTTTCTCGTGGCGCACGCGGAACCAGTCGTTGTCGGCGTCCGGTTCGCTGCGGTAGGCGAGATCGGTTTCGTGCTGATCGCCAACGTAAAACAGATAACCGAGCATTTTCACTTCGTCGCGTTGCTGACCTTCACCGAGCAGTGCCGCCACCGGCACGTCCAGATGTTGGCCGAGCAGGTCGAGGAGGGCGGCTTCCAGGCCGGTGACCGCGTGAATGGTGATGCGCAGGTCGAACGTCTGCAGACCACGGCCGCCCGCATCGCGGTCGGCGAAGGTCTGGCGCACCTGGTTGAGGATCTTCTGGTAGGTGCCGATGGGGCTGCCGACCACCAGATTGCGCGCGTCTTCCAGGGTCTGGCGAATGCGCTCGCCACCGGGCACTTCGCCGACGCCGGTGTGGCCGGCGTTGTCCTTGAGGATGACGATGTTGCGGGTGAAAAACGGCCCGTGGGCGCCGCTCAGGTTGAGCAGCATGCCGTCGTGACCGGCCACCGGAATGACCTGCATGTCGGTGATGATCGGAGCTTTGGCGGTGTCATGAACAGTCATTATTGTTTTCCTTGTCGAGACGAAGTCAGGCGTGTTTCGGCGCGGCGTCGGCCACAGCCTTTTCAGCAGCGGGTTTCGGCGTGGTGCGCGCGGCGAAGACGATGATTGCGGCGATGATCGAGGTCGCGGCCAGGCCATAGAGGCCGCCCTGAATCGAGCCGGTGTGTTGCTCAAGCAGGCCAAAAGTGGTCGGTGCGACGAAGCCGCCGAGGTTGCCGACCGAGTTGATCAGCGCGATCACTGCCGCCGCGATGCGTGCATCCAGATAAGCCTGGGGAATCGGCCAGAACAGTGACGAGGCGGATTTGAAGCCCAGCGCCGCAAAGCAGATCGCGACGAAGGCGAAGATCGGCCCGCCAGTGGTGGACATGAACATCCCCGCTGCGGCGATCAACAGGGCGGTGGCGACCCAAGCTTGTTGATGTTTCCACTTCGCCGACAGCGAGGCGAAGGCGTACATGCCGACGATCGACAGCAACCATGGAATCGAGTTGAACAGGCCGACCTGCACGTCGCTGAGTTCGCCCATCTTCTTGATGATGCTCGGCAGCCAGAAAGTCGCCGCATAAATGGTCAACTGAATGAAGAAGTAGATCAGGCAGAACAGAATGATCTGCCGGTCCTTGAGCAGTTTGCCCAGCGACGGCCGGATCGGCGTCGCGGCTTCGCGGGCCTTTTGCTCGTCGTCGATGGCGCTGACCAACGCATCCTGTTCGGCGCGGCTCAGCCATTTCGCGTCGTGGGGTTTGGCGTCCAGCCAGAACCAGACAAACACGCACAGGCACACCGAGAACATCCCCTCGATGAAGTACATCCATTGCCAGCCGTGCATGCCCAGCCCATTGATCTGCAGGAGCAGACCGGACAGCGGGCCGGAGATCAGCGAGGCCACGGCAGAGCCGCTGAGGAAGATCGCGATCGCCTTGCCGCGCTCGACGCCGGGCAGCCAACGGGTGAAGTAATAAATCACCCCGGGAAAGAACCCGGCCTCGGCGACACCGAGCAGGAAACGCAGAATATAGAAGTGGGTTTCGTTCTGGATGAAGGCCATGCAGGCCGCGACTATGCCCCAGGTGAACATGATGCGGGTCAGCCAGATGCGTGCGCCGACTTTCTGCAAAAGCATGTTGGACGGCACTTCGAACAGCGCGTAACCGATAAAGAACAGCCCGGCGCCGAAGCCATAGGCGGCAGCACCAATGCCCAGATCGGTTTCCATATGCGTGCGGACGAAGCCGATGTTCACCCGGTCAATGTAATTGACGATGAACATGATCACGAAGAGCGGCAGGACGTGGCGTTTGACTTTGGAGATGGCTGAGGCGAGCGTCGGGTCGACGCTGTCCTGCATCCCGGAGATGGAGGTTTTCACTGATGTTTCTCCCACTGATTATTTTTATGCGGGTAGGGCTGGGTGCTGCGTTGTTGCTAGACATCATACAACTGTAATTTTTTGTCCTACAAGTGGGGAGGGCGATCAAATTCTTCTGATTGTTCGGTTTTTTATGCGAAAACAGGATTTAAGCTTGTATTTATTGATTGTTGCGCCAGTCGAGCGGAGCGCCTTTTTGAGATATGAATGGTGATGCGTGATGGCTGGCTATTGAAAATATTCGACGTAATTGAGTGTTGTCATACAAGTAGATGGCCTATCGACCGCTAAAATCCATCTCAACCGTCATCCCGCAGTGCTACGATCGGCAAGCCCCGATCACCGGAACCGACCATGCAAGAAGACCTCGACGCGCCCGCGCGCAAACGCACGCACAACCTCGCTCATGACCTGGTGGAAAAGCTCACCCAGAGCATCCTGCTCGGACAACTGTCGCCCGGTGACAAGCTGCCTTCGGAGAACTCCATCGTTCAGGAGCACGGCGTCAGCCGCACGGTGGTGCGCGAGGCGATTTCCAAGTTGCAGGCCTCGGGGCTGGTGGAGACGCGCCATGGCATCGGTACTTTCGTCATCGAACGTGCAGCGGAGCAGGGCCTGCGCCTGAATGTCGACACGGCGCTCGGCGTGCGCAGCATTCTTGAGCTGCGCATGGGCCTGGAAACGCAAGCGGCGGCGCTGGCGGCGCAGCGGCGCAGTGAGCAGCAGGTGCAGCAGATGCGTCAGGCGCTGGATGACTATCAACGGATGCTGGCAAACAATGACAGCTGCGTGGAAGCCGATCGGCGTTTTCATCTGCTGATCGCCGAGGCCACTGGCAACGCTTGTTTCAGCGAGATCATGCAGCACCTGGGCAGTGCGATGATCCCGCGCAATCGCCTGAATGCCGCCGAGCGTGGCGCGGCGGATCTGAGCAAGCTCGGGCACTTGGCCAATCTGGAACACGAGGCGATTCTGAATGCGATCAAACGTCAGGACGCCGATGCCGCCCGTGCCGCGATGTGGTTGCACCTGACCAACAGTCGCGATCGCTTTACCGCCCAAGGCTGATGCCGCTGGTCTGATCTATCGCACGCCGTCAACGGTCGCGCTTCCAAACAATACGCCCCGGATAATCCGGGCCAGTATTGTGAGGTGCAGCATGGCTGATGACTCGCTTGTTCCCGGTGGCGTGGCGCCCACCGAGCAGACCCGCCCCGTATCCGGCACTGACGAGCCGACCCTGAGCGATCACGACGCACCGCCGGGCATGGACCCGGGCCGCGACCCGTTGAGCGATGCCGACCGCCCGGATGACTGGAAGAATCCGCCGGATGACGAGGATGTGCCGCCAGCGGATGAGCCGACGCCGTTGTCGGATGATTTGCGCTGAGGTCTGGATTATTCATTGAGTGGGCCGGCCTCTTCGCGAGCAGGCTCGCTCCCACAGTGGATGACACAAACTCCCTGTGGGAGCGAGCCTGCTCGCGAAGACGGCATCGGCTTTGCAGTAAATTACGGCCATGCTGCGAGTGCCAGACAAGATCGCCAGTCAACCAACACGCAAATCCCGCATCAACAACCCAAAGCGCAAATCCACCGCATCCGGAATCGGCACGTACACGGTATGCCCGTCCCCCGGCGCCACTTCGATCGCTTGCCCGCTGACACTCTGCAATTCATGCAGATCAAAATGGAAATTGCCCTTGGGCGTCATCAGTTCCAGATGATCGCCCACGGCAAAACGATTCTTCACTTTCACTTCGGCCAGGCAATCCCGGCGCTCGCCGGTCAGCTCGCCAACGAACTGCTGACGCTCCGACACCGAACTGCCGTGCTGATAGTTCTGATATTCGTCATGGACATGGCGGCGCAGAAAACCTTCGGTGTAGCCGCGCTGGGCCAGCGATTCCAGATCCAGCATCAGGCTGCGATCGAACTCGCGCCCGGCCACGGCATCATCGATCGCCCGGCGATATACCTGGGTGGTGCGCGCGCAGTAGAAATGCGATTTGGTACGGCCTTCGATTTTCAAGGAGTGCACGCCCATGCGCGTCAGCCGTTCGACATGCTGCACCGCGCGCAGGTCCTTGGCGTTCATGATGTAGGTGCCGTGTTCGTCTTCGAACGCCGGCATCAATTCGTCGGGGCGATTGGCTTCCTGGAGCAGGAAGACTTGATCGGTCGGTGCGCCGAGACCCAGCGTCGGCTCGGGCTGAAAGGTCTGGACGATCTCGCCGAGCTGGTTTTCCGTGGCTTCTTGCGCCGTGTACTTCCAGCGGCAAGCGTTGGTGCAGGTGCCCTGATTGGCATCGCGCTTGTTCATGTAACCGGAAAGCAGGCAGCGCCCGGAATAGGCCATGCACAGCGCGCCATGCACGAACACCTCCAGCTCCATGCCCGGCACCTGCTCGCGGATTTCACCGATTTCTTCGAGCGAGAGTTCGCGCGACAGGATGATCCGGCTCAGCCCCTGTTGCTGCCAGAACTCGACGCTCGCCCAATTCACCGTATTGGCCTGCACCGACAGGTGAATCGGCATCTGCGCAAAGTGCTGGCGCACCAGCATGATCAGGCCCGGGTCGGACATGATCAGCGCATCCGGGGCCATCTCGATCACTGGCGCCAGATCCTTGAGAAACGTCTTCAGCTTGGCGTTGTGCGGGGCGATGTTGACCACGACGTAGAAGCGCTTGCCCTGCGCCTGCGCCTCACGGATGCCCAGCGCCAGGTTGGCATGATCGAACTCGTTGTTGCGCACCCGCAGGCTGTAGCGCGGCTGGCCGGCGTAGACCGCATCGGCGCCGTAGGCGAAGGCGTAGCGCATGTTTTTCAGGGTGCCGGCGGGGGCGAGAAGCTCGGGGGCGATGAGAGTCTGCATTTGGATGTCGGTCGCAAAAGCCGCGCAGGGTAGGGCAGCTGTTGCGAGGGTTCATTGATCTGGATCTATGCTCCATGAATAAACATGGCACTCGCGCGCTCGGCGGCTGACTAAGTGGGGCGGGCGTGCGTGACGCCTGACTGACATGGACCGGATATGAACGAAGAGAGTCTGCAATTCAAATCCCTGACGGTGCTGCTGGTGCTGGTCACGGTGGCCTTTATCTGGATTCTGTTGCCGTTCTACGGCGCGGTATTCTGGGCTGTCATCCTCGGCATTCTGTTTGCGCCGGTACAGCGCAGGTTGCAGCAGAAGTTCGGCTGGCAACGCAACGTGACGTCGCTGTGCACCTTGAGCCTGTGCCTGGTGGTCGCGATTCTGCCGGTGATCATCGTCAGCATCCTGCTGGTCCAGGAAGGGGCGACTGTCTACAAGAACATTGAAAGCGGCGAGCTGGACATCGCTGCGTATCTGGCGCAGTTCAAGCACAGCCTGCCGCCTTACTTTCAGCACTTGCTCGACCGCTTTGGCATGGGCGAACTCGACAGCTTGCGCGAGAAGATCGTCAAAGCGGCGATGCAGGGCAGCCAGGCGCTGGCGACTCAGGCGTTCAGTTTCGGCCAGGGCACGTTCGAATTCGTGGTGAGCTTTTTCATCATGCTGTATCTGCTGTTTTTCTTTCTGCGTGACGGCCCCGAGCTGGCGCGCAAGATGCGCACTGCTGTGCCGCTGGAAGAAAACCACAAGCGCCGCCTGCAACTGAAGTTCAACCGCGTGGTGCGTGCCACGGTCAAGGGCAACGTGGTCGTGGCCGTGACCCAGGGCGCGCTGGGCGGGCTGATTTTCTGGTTTCTCGACATTCCCAGCGCATTGCTCTGGGCGGTGCTGATGGCGTTTCTGTCGCTGTTGCCAGCGGTGGGCGCGGGGATTGTCTGGGCGCCGGTGGCGGTGTACTTCCTGCTCAGCGGCATGATCTGGCAGGGCGTGGTGCTGGGCTTGTTCGGCGTATTCGTGATCGGCCTGGTCGACAACGTGCTGCGCCCGATTCTGGTGGGCAAGGATACGAAAATGCCCGATTACCTGATTCTGGTCTCGACCCTCGGCGGCCTCGCGGTCTTCGGCCTCAACGGCTTTGTGATCGGGCCGCTGATTGCCGCATTGTTCCTGTCGAGCTGGGCGCTGTTCGTCGAGACCAAGCCCAAGGTGCAACTGCCTTAAGCATGAAACGTGCTGCTGGCGACCTGTTGCGACAAGGCCTGCGCCGCTGGTAACGAGGTGAGCGGGCCGCTGATCGGCTCGCCATCGCGCACCAGATACCAGCAAGCGAGCAAACCGGATGCACGCAGCGAAGCGGGAACTGCGCTGCCGATGACCGACATGATTTGAACCTGTGCCATGGGAAAACCTCCATCAAACTGATGGGGCTACCTTAGGGATTTGCCGGCACGACGGACAATCAACGCTTTCGATAGTGGTCATTGATGCCAGTGAGGTCTGGCGTCATTCGACCACTTGATCGAGCATGTGCATGACTTCGCGCTCATTGAGCAGGCCCTTGTGCACGAGGTTCTCGGCGAGCAGGGACAGCAGCTTGGCGCAGCGATGGCCTTCCAGGTGCTTGAGCTCGGTGAGCGCGCTGTACACCTTGCTCGAGGTGCACAGACCGACTATGCGGTGCGGGTTTTGTGTGGGCATACAGTCGTCCTTGTTGTTATCGATCTGTTGTTTACGGACGGATTCAGATTGCGGTTCCGTCATGACAAAGCGGTGACCGTTTGATGAAAAAAATCACTACGGTCGATTCCATCATGCCGACTTTAGCTGCTCAAACTGTTCTCACAGCGACCTTGGCGAGATTTTTTCAGACGTTGGCCGACCAGCGGTCATAAAAAAAGCCCCGCTCGAAAGCAGGGCTCTGTATTGCGCTTACCAGCGTGGACCGCCGTAGTAGCCATGCGGGCCGCCGTAGTAGCCGTGGGGGCGACCGTAATAACCACGAGGCGGACCGTAATAGACGGGGGCCGGCTGCACGTAAACCGGTTGCTGCACATACACCGGCGCCGGCTGGTAATAGACCGGCGGTGGCGGTTGCTGCACGTAGACCGGTTGCGGCTGTACATAAACCGGCTGCTGCTGCACGTACACCGGCCGATCCTGGTTGATCAGTGCCGAGCCGATGATGGCCGAGCCGACGATCGCGCCAAACACTGCAGGGCCCTGCCAGCCATGGCCACCACCCGCTTCAGCCTGGCCGGTGACGGCAAGTGCGCCAATCAACAAAGCCATGATGGGAAGTTTACGAATCATGATAAGTCCTCGGTTCTTCGACCCGGCGCCGCGGCCTGAATCAGGCCCACAGTTGTCGCGGGGATACAGCTAAGACAGCAAATTTGCGAAATTCAGCACAGCCGCTGGGTAAATTTTGTGTAAGGTCTGTAGCGGCTTCTTTACCCGGCTGCGCAGCGCCACAGACAAGCCGCAATGATGATTCAGAACCCGGTGGGCTGGCCAATCCCGTCCATCCGAAAGTGCGTTTGAAGGAGAAGTTTCATGCAGATGAACCCGAACAAAGACACCCAATTGTGCATGTCCCTGTCCGGGCGGCCGGGGAATTTCGGTCTGCGTTTTCACAACCATTTGTATGAACAGCTGGGCCTGAACTTCTACTACAAGGCGTTCAGCAGCCAGGACCTGACCGGCGCGGTCGGTGGCATCCGGGCACTGGGCATTCGTGGCTGCGGCGTGTCCATGCCGTTCAAGGAAGCCTGCATTGCGCTGGTCGATGAGCTGGATGCGTCGGCGGCGGCGATCCAGTCGATCAACACCATCGTCAACACTGGCGGCCACCTCAAGGCCTACAACACCGATTACATCGCCGTCGCGCAATTGCTGGAAAGCAACGCGGTGCCGAAGGATTCCACCTTCGCCCTGCGCGGCAGCGGCGGCATGGCCAAAGCGGTGGCCAGCGCCCTGCGCGATGGTGGCTACAAGAACGGTTTGATTGTCGCCCGTAACGAGCGGGCCGGCCGCGCCCTGGCGGATTCGCTGGGTTATCGCTGGCAGGCCGAGCTGGGTGACGAGCGCCCTCAGATGCTGATCAATGTCACCCCGGTAGGCATGGACGGCGGGCCGGAGGCGGGGCAACTGGCGTTCGATCCTGAAGTGATCAAAGCGGCTGAGACTGTATTCGACGTGGTGGCGATCCCTTCGGAGACGCCGCTGATTGTGCGGGCGCGGGCCGAGGGCAAGCGAGTGATTACCGGGCTTGAGGTGATTGCGATTCAGGCGCTGGAGCAGTTTGTCCTGTACACCGGGGTGCGGCCGAATGAGGCTCAGTTTGCGGCGGCGGTGGATTTTGCGCGTAGCTGATTGATCTTTTAGTGGCTGGGCTGGCCTCTTCGCGAGCAGGCTCGCTCCCACAGGTTGAGCTGGAATGCGATTGAATGTGGGAGCGAGCCTGCTCGCGAAGGCCGCGCTGCGGTTCTGGATCACTATCTATAATCCTCGCCAGCACGCACAGATGTGCCCACCACAAAAACCATAACCGAGGCCGCCCATGCATCCGCCCATCCTCAATCTCAACGAGGTCGAACTCGAAGCCCTTCCCGAAGCCCTGGCCCCTGAAGGCGAAACCGCCGGGCGTTATCAGCAGCGTTTCGCGCGGATCGGCCAGCAACTCGGTGCGCAGAAACTCGGTTACCGTCTGTACGCGCTGCCAGCAGGCATGCGCGGTAGTCCATTCCACAGCCATCGGGTCAATGAGGAGATGTTCTACATGGTGGCCGGGGAGGGCGAGGTGCGGTTGGGAGGTGAGCGTTTTCCGATCCGCGCCGGTGATGTGATCGCCTGCCCACCGGGAGGACCGGAAAAGGCTCACCAGATCATCAATACCAGCGCGGATGAGCTGCGTTATCTGGCGATCAGCACTCAGCAGCAGCCGGAGATCTGCGAGTATCCGGATTCGAACAAGTATGCGGTGATGGATAATTTCACGGTGGATGCCGAGGGCAAGGCCTCGGGCTTTGTCGCTGTCGCGCGGCAGGTGGATGGGGTGGATTATTGGGATGGGGAGTGATGCGGGCTGCTGAATATCGCGCAGACCCTGTGGGAGCGAGCCTGCTCGCGAAGGCGGCGGGTCATCCAAGATCGTGGTGACTGACACTACGCTTTCGCGAGCAGGCTCGCTCCCACAGAGGTTCTGTTGCGATTATTCGAGGCGGGCCAGGCGTTCTTCCAGTGCGGCGATCCGCGCTTCCAGTTCTTCGATACGCTCCAGGGAAACGCCAGCGCTCGAGCGCTCCCCAGGATTTTGCCGCGCCGCCAATATTGCCTCGACATCCGCCGGGTCGCCCAGGGCATGGGTATAACGATCCTCACGCTGCCCGGCCTGACGCGGAATCAATACCGCCAGACCGCGTGCGATCAGCCGTTCAAGCTGATGAACCACCTGCTCGGCGTCCTCGAACTCGTGCATGCGCCCGCTGCGAGTCAGCAGTTCGTTGACGGTCTGCGGACCGCGCAGAAACATCAAACCCGTCAGAATCACCTGTGCTGGCACCAGTTCCAGCGCCTTGTCGACCTTGTGCTCCCAGCGGTCGGCGCGGCTGCCCATCACCAGCCGGGTGAAACCTCGACCTTCCAGCGCCCGCAGGCTCTGCCCGACCTGACCCTGATTGAGGTTCATCACCGGCTCGCGACTGGTTTTCTGATTGCAGGCCAGCACCAGTGCGTTGAGGGTCAGCGGATAGGTTTCGGGGCTGGTGGCCTGTTTTTCGATCAGCGCACCGAGAATGCGGATTTCCGTGGCATTTAACCGTGGCTGTTCGGAGGTGGATTCTTGTTCGTTGCTCATCGCGCGTTCCCTCTGCAGTCGAAGCCGCCTAGCCTAATCCTTGCCAAACAAAAGGCAAGCCGTGTGCTCATCAAGCATGGCTATAATCGCCACCACGTATTACCCAGCCATCACATGAGACTGCCATGACCATTTCACTGTACGCCGCATCCGTCCCGGTTTTTCAACAAATGCTCAACGCCCTGAGCGATGTGCTGAAAAAGGCCGAAGCCCACGCCAGCGCGAAAAACATCGACCAGAGCGTCTTCCTGCAAGCGCGTCTGTACCCGGACATGTTCCCGCTGGTGCGTCAGGTGCAGATCGCCGTGGATTTCGCCAAAGGCGTGTCGGCGCGTCTGGCCGAAGTCGAACTGCCGAAGTACGACGACACTGAAACTACCTTTGCCGAACTGCAAGCGCTGATCACCAAGGTTCTGGCCTTCATTGGCGAGATCAAGCCAGAGCAGATCGACGGCAAGGAAGGCATCGAAATCGTGACCCGTCCGGGCACGCCGAAAGAGAAGCGCTTCAGTGGTCAGGCGTATCTGCTGACTTACGGCCTGCCGCAGTTCTTCTTCCACGTTACCACCACCTACGCGCTGCTGCGTCATAACGGCGTTGAAGTGGGCAAGCGCGATTACATGGGCGCGTTCTAAACACCCGGATACGAAAAAGCCCGCCAAGGTTCGCGCCTTGGCGGGCTTTTGTTTTTCTGTGGGAGCGAGCCTGCTCGCGAATGCAGCGTATCAGGCGATATTAATGCTGAATGTCTCGCCCCTTTCGCGAGCAGGCTCGCTCCCACAAGGTAAGGCGGTTACGCCGTACGCTGAGCCTTCTCTTCCTCGCCCAGGCAAGCCGCCGCTGTAAACAGCACGTCAGTCGACGAGTTCAGCGCGGTCTCCGCCGAATCCTGCAGCACGCCAATAATGAAGCCCACCGCCACGACCTGCATGGCAATCTCGCTCGGGATGCCGAACAGGCTGCACGCCAGCGGAATCAGCAGCAGCGAACCACCGGCCACGCCCGAGGCACCACAGGCGCAAATGGCTGCGACGACGCTGAGCAGGATTGCGGTCGGAATGTCCACTGCGATGCCTAAAGTGTGCACCGCCGCCAGGGTCAGCACGGTAATGGTGATCGCCGCACCGGCCATGTTGATGGTCGCGCCGAGCGGGATCGATACCGAGTAGGTGTCTTCGTGCAGGCCCAGGCGCTTGCTCAATTCCAGATTGACCGGAATGTTCGCCGCCGAGCTGCGGGTGAAGAACGCGGTAATGCCGCTTTCACGCAGGCACATCAGGGTCAGCGGGTACGGATTGCGGCGCAGCTTCCAGAACACGATCAGCGGGTTCATCACCAGCGCGACGAACAGCATGCAGCCCAGCAGCACCGCCAGCAGGTGCGCGTAGCCGAGCAGCGCGCCGAAACCGGAGGTGGCCAGTGTCGACGCGACCAGGCCGAAGATGCCCAGCGGCGCGAAGCGAATGACCACACGGACGATCACGGTGACGCCGTTGGACAAGTCACCCAGCACCTCGCGGGTGGTGTCGCCGGCATGCCGGATGGCAATGCCCATACCGATCGCCCAGGCCAGAATGCCGATGAAGTTGGCATTCATCAGCGCGCTGACCGGGTTGTCGACGACGCTCAGCAACAGGCTTTGCAGCACCTCACTGATGCCGCCGGGCGCAGTGACCGCAACGTTTTCCGTCGAAAGCACCAGATTCGACGGAAAGCTCATGCTGGCAACCACGGCCACCACCGCTGCGGCGAAAGTGCCCAGCAGGTAGAGGAACAGGATCGGCCGGATGTGGGTTTCCTGGCCGTGCTTGTGGTTGGCGATCGAGGCCATCACCAGCACGAACACCAGAATCGGCGCCACGGCTTTCAACGCCGAGACAAACACCTTGCCGATGAACGCGGTGGACTTCGCCAGCTCCGGTGCAATCAGGGCCAGGGCAATACCGGCGATCAGACCAATGACGATTTGGCTGACCAGACTCAGGCGTTTCAGGCGTTGCAGTAACGAAGGGGATGAAGCGGTCATAGCGGCATCTCTGTTTTTTATAGGGTGCGAAGCGTCGTGGGCAGTCACGAAACGCCTGTCGAAGTGACATCAACGCCGCCAAACGGCACGTTGAACGGCTGTACGATTTTCAGGGCGCGGACTTTATCACAGCCTAGGCGTGAACCTTCAGGCCTGTGACGATCTGCCACCGGATCGGCCCGGCAGATCGGCAGTTTTGGGCAACTCAGTGCGGACGCAGTCTGTTAAGCTTCGCCATCCTCATTTTCAAGTTCTGCCAGCGGGCCTCCGGGTCATCGCTGGTGTCGTCGTTTTGCTGGAGTTGCGCATGCTGTTGCCTATTCTTCTGTTGTCCGCCGCCGGGTTCACGGTGCTGACCACGGAATTCGTCATTGTCGGCCTGTTGCCGGCGATCGCCCGAGACCTCGAAGTCAGCATCCCGCAAGCCGGGCTGCTGGTGACCTTGTTCGCCTTTACCGTGGCGCTGTTCGGCCCGTTCCTGACCGCGTATTTCGCCCGATTCGAACGGCGCAAACTGTTCATCAGCATCCTGATCATGTTTGGTCTGGCCAATACCGTGGCAGCGTTGGCGCCGAACATCTGGGTGATGGCCATCGCGCGTCTGATTCCGGCGTTGGGTTTGCCGGTGTTCTGGGCCTTGGCCAGCGAGACGGCGGTGGATATCGTCGGCCCGGATTTCGCCGGCCGCGCCATCGCCAAGATCGGTTTCGGCATCGTCTGCGCTACGGTGTTCGGCATTCCGGTCGGTACGCTGATTTCCGACGCGTTCGGCTGGCGCAGCGCCTTCGGCATTCTGGCGTTGATCGCGTTTGCCAAAGCCTTGCTGCTGTTTGTCTACCTGCCGAAAACCAGTCTGCACCAGCATCAGGTCAGCTTCCGTTCGCAGTTCAAGATCCTGCGCAGCCCGCTGATGCTCGGCCATATCTTGTTGTCGATTCTGGTGTTCAGCGGCATGTTCACCGCTTACACCTACCTTGCCGACATCCTCGAACGACTTGCCGGATTCAACGGCACCGTGGTCGGCTGGTGCCTGATGGCGTTTGGCGCAGTCGGGCTGATCGGCAACTCGCTTGGCGGGCGTGCGGTGGATCGGCATCCGCTGGGGGCGTCGGTGTTGTTCTGTGCGTTCATGATCGCGGGCATGGTCTCGCTGGTGCCGAACATTCATTCGCCAGTCGGCCTGGCGGTGGCGATGGGCATTTGGGGCGTGACCCAGGCGGCGTTGTTCCTGGTCAGCCATGTGCGCCTGATGAAAGCCGCGCCGGAAGCGCCGGCCTTCGCCGCGTCGCTGAACATCGCCGGAGCCAATCTCGGCATCGGCCTGGGCGCGATGGTCGGCGGCCGGGTGATCGACAGTGCCGGGCTGGGCTTTCTCGGCTTTGCCGCTGCCGGCTTCATTTTGCTTTCGGTGTTCCTCGCCATGGTGCTGATGACGCTGAAGCCGCGTGAAGTCTGCGCTTCATAACCCGGTAAACAGCTCGCGTCGGGCGCCCTCGGTAATCGCTACGATGCCAGGGTGCTTGACCTTGCGCTCCACCGAGATGGCATAGAACGACTCGCTCACGGCGTCGGTCTGGCCGATCAACTCGACGCCGTACTGGCGCTTCACTTCCTCGGCAATCACGCTCGGGCCAATAAAAATCCCGCTGCCGGATTGGCCGAAGGCCTGCATCAAAGCACTGTCATCGAACTCGCCGACAATCTGCGGCTGGATCTGCTGTTCGGCGAACCAGCGCTGCAAACGGCTGCGCACCACGGTTTCCGCGCCGGGAATCAGCAACGGTGCGCCGTGCAGGCTTCGCGGGAAATCCTGGCCATACTGCGCGGCAAGTTCGGCGGTGGCGAAGAAGCTGATCCCGCACTCACCGAGCTTCTGGCTGTAGCCTTTGATGTCCAGATGCGAAGGCATCGGGCTGTCGGAAATCACCAGATCCAGACGCTGGATGGCCAGATCAGCGAGCAGACGTTCGAGTTTGTCTTCGCGACAGGTGATGCGCAGCGGCTCGCTCAATTCCATGGTCGGCGCGATCAGGCGATAAACAATGGATTTGGGCACCACGTCGGCCACGCCGACGCGAAAGAGGATCTGCTGCTCGTTGGGCTGCGCTCGCAGCATCAGCTCCAGCTCGCCGCCCAGTTGAAACATCTGCTCGGCGTAGGGCAGGGCCTGGCGCCCGGCTTCCGTGAGCTCCAGCTGTCGGCCAACCCGGCGAAACAATTCCACGCCATAGGTTTGTTCGAGCAGTGAAATCTGTCCGCTGATCGTCTGTGGCGTCAGGTTCAGCTGCTCGCACGCCCGGACGATGCTGCCGGTTTTGGCTACAACCCAGAAGTAATGCAGTTGTCGGTAATTGAGCATAGTGATGGCCACTTCGTGAAAACCGAAGTATAGCCGCTAAAAATACGAATTTTCCTGAAGTGTTCATCTCCCTAGAATGCCCAGCCATCGACGGCCGGTGTGTGCGCCTGTCTGTTCATTCGAAGGAAACCTTATGAAATACACATTTCCCGCAGTGATGTTTGCGTCTTTACTGGTTCTGGCCGGTTGTGATCAGGCGGAAAAAAGCGCCCAACAACTGATGGGCGCGGCGGCTGAAACCGCCAAACAAGCAATCGACGACACCCATAAAGCCGCTGAGCAAGCGCTCAGCGATGCCACTGGTGGTTTGATCGAGAAAAAAGAAACACCGGAAAAACAAGCGGAAGAATCCGAATCTTCCTCCAAGACCATCTAAACCGTCTTACACAGAGTCAGGACTGACCCATGGAATATCTGTTAGAACTCGCCGCCAGCCCCACCGCTTGGGTTGCTTTGGCCACACTGGTGGTAATGGAAATCGTGCTCGGCATCGATAACCTGATCTTTATTTCGATCCTGACCAACAAATTGCCCGAACAGCATCGGCAGAAGGCGCGTCGTATCGGTATCGGCATGGCCCTGATTCTGCGTCTGGCCCTGTTGAGCACCATCGCGTTCATCGTGCAGTTGACCGAGCCTGTGATCGAAATCCTTGGCCAGGCGTTCTCCTGGAAGGACATGATCCTGATCGCCGGTGGCCTGTTCCTGGTGTGGAAGGCCACGACCGAGATCCATCACAGCATGGACCCGTCGCCGGAAGACCCGAAGACCGCGACTTCGACCGTAACCCTGGGTTTTGCCGCGGCCATCGGTCAGATCCTGATGCTCGACATGGTGTTCTCGATCGACAGCATCATTACCGCTGTCGGCATGACCGAACACTTGCCGATCATGATCATCGCGGTGGTGGTGTCGGTGCTGGTGATGCTGCTGGCGGCTGATCCGCTGGCCAAGTTCATCAACGACAACCCGACGGTGGTCATGCTGGCGCTGGGCTTCCTGATCATGATCGGCATGACGCTGATCGCCGAAGGCTTCGGCGCTCACGTACCGAAAGGTTATGTGTACGCAGCCATGGCGTTCTCGGCGGGCATCGAAGTGTTGAACATGATGTCGCGCCGGGCGAAGCAGAAGAAGGTTGCTCAGCAGGCGTAAACGCTGACAACAAAAAAACCGCCTGGGCTGGTTGAGCTCAGGCGGTTTTTTTTCGCTTTGGTGTTGGGGGGTGTGGTTTAGAGCTTGCCCCTCATCGGAACGCCGCCCGCCCAGCCCTCTCCCGAGGGAGAGGGGGCCGATTGGGGGGGCTTTTCAGATCCTGAGTTCGGCTGGATATTTCACGTCGACCTAATTCGGAAGAACAACCCGGTCAGTTCCCTCTCCCTCCGGGAGAGGGCCAGGGTGAGGGGCTCTTGATCTTCAATGCGCAGCAGCGTGCCGCACTGGATGCTTCTCTGTTTCCTCAACCGGCATCGTCTGCACCGGATGATGCCGCCGCGAAATCCGCAGCACACCCCACAACATGGCAGTCGCCACGGCCAGCCAGCCGGCTATCAACATTACGATGGTCATGGTCAGGCTCATTGGTGCCTCCTCTTCGCCCTGCGTCGGGCGCTCGCTTTTCGCAATTCGCTCTATTTCAGTGACAGTCTAGTCAATGGGGTGTTTCAAGCTATTGACCAAAGGTCGTTAGTGACCAATCAGTTTGCTCTATGCAATCGCCCGCTCTGCCGTTTAAGGCTATACCTCTGGCGGGTGCGGCTCTATGATCGCTGGCGTTGCCGGAACACGATGACCGGCGTCTGGAAGAGAGTGATTGATGGTGCAGGTATTTTCTCGAGTGCGCGGAGCGTTGCTTGCCGGCGCTTGCGCGGTGGTGCTGAGCGGATGTGCGGGCAACGTAGCGCCAGAAGTCAAACGCTTGCCAGAGCGAGTTGAACTCAGCGGCACCTTCTATCGTGGCGAAGCCAACCAGAGTGGGCCACAGGTGCTGGCCAGTCTGCTGTCGCAACAAGGCATCGTCATCACCCCGGGCCTTCTGGAAAAACCGCTGCACTTGCCGGGCGCTGAGGACAAGCTGCAGCAGAACATGCAGAACCTCGCCCGCGAATATGGCCTGGTGGTTTATCCGCTCGACAGCGAGCTGCCAGCCTTGCTGACCCAGGTCGCGGCGGGCTATCCGGTCATGGTACGTTTCAGCGAAGGTTCGGCATTCTGGGCCGAGCCGCGTTACGCGATCCTGTCCGGCTACGACCGCAACAAACAGAAGGTCCTGCTGCGCGCCGGCATGAATCGTCGGCAGTTGATGGATTTCGGCAGCTTTCAAGCAGCGCTCGAAAAGGCCGGTGGCTGGGCGATCCTGATTCAGAAACCGTCGCAGATCCCGGCTGCCGTCGACCGCTCCCTTTGGCTGAAAGCCGCCGATGAACTGGCCCAGGCCGGTGAAGAAAACGCTGCGGCGCAGGCGCGAAAGGCTCTGGCGGCGCAATAAACCTCCGTTCGTCATCTGCCGGGCACGACTGCGCCGGGCCGGCCTCTGAAGATTAATGCCCGTGCTTCGCGGGTGAATCAAGGAGGCAACATGGCAGATTCCCAAACCCCGAAAGGCCCACACTCGTCCGAACATTCCTCGGGCGATGATCTGGGCTTCGATCCGGATTCGCCGGACCTCGAGGATCCGCAAGTTGATCCGGTCGGTCCGGCTAAGGCCCCGCAGGATGTCGAGCCCGGTGAAGATCCGAAGAAACCGGCCAAGCCCTATGATCCGTTAGCCGATCTGAAACCTTGATGTGAGGTGCGTATGAGTACCGATTCAAGCTTCGATGACCACAAACCTGACAGCGTACCGACCACGCCGGAGCCGGAGGTTGATCCGGTGCTGGACCCGGACAGCCCGATGCGCGACCCGATGGCGCGGCCAAATGTGCTGACGCCGGACGTTTCGCCAGAGCCGAGCTCGGGCGATGGCATTCCTGATGACGACAAGATGCCACTGCCCAACGACTGACGCGCAGACGAAAAAAAGCCCCGAACATTCGGGGCTTCTTCATGATTGCCGGATCTACTTTGCCGCTTCGACCACGCCGCTCTGACGGCTCTTGAGGTTCTTGTCGGCTTTGTACTGCTGTGCCACCGCTGGAACACTGGCGCTGCGCCCGGTTTCCACCCAGCTGCGGATACGGCTGGCGTCGGCAAAATGCGTGTATTTGCCGAACGCATCGAGAATGACCAGGGCGACCGGACGGTTGCCCATCTTCGTCACCAGCACCAGGCAATGGCCGGCCGGGTTGGTAAAACCGGTCTTGGTAATCTTGATGTCCCAATCGGCCTTATTGACCAAGTGGTCGGTATTGCGGAAGCCCAAAGTGTAGTTGGGCTTGCGGAACGCCACGGTCTTTTCCTTGGTGGTGGTCAGTTGCACCAGAAGCGGTTGCTTGTGCGCGGCCACCAGCAATTTGCTCAGGTCGCGGGCGGTGGAAACGTTGCGCTCTGACAGCCCGGTCGGCTCGACAAAGTGCGTGCTGGTCATGCCCAGCGCCTTGGCCTTGGCGTTCATTGCCGCGATAAAAGCAGCGTAGCCACCTGGATAGTGGTGCGCGAGGCTGGCGGCGGCACGGTTTTCCGAAGACATCAAGGCGATCAGCAGCATCTCGCGGCGAGGCAGCTCACTCTTGAGTTTGACGCGGGAGAACACACCCTTCATTTCCGGAGTATTCCTGATGTCGACATCGATCCATTCGTCCATGTTCTGTCGAGCTTCCACCACGACAAGGCCAGTCATCAACTTGCTGACGGAAGCGATCGGTACGATCACGTCAGGGTTGCTGGAATAAATGACTTTGTTGGTCTGCATATCCATGAGCAGGGCGCTGCCAGACGCGATCTTCAATGTCGAAGCGTCACGTGGAGCAGCGGTGGTTTCCGCAGCGTTGATCGTTGGCGTGATGAATGTGCCTGTAACAGCAAACAACAGGCTCAGAATCGAGAGACGAATTTTCACGCGGGCGAACTCTAAAAGGTTGGATATACCGTTAGTTTGTAACGGGTTATTTCTCAAAACCGGCGCATTTTAGGAGTATGGCTGAAGAACTGTCGATGGTTGTTTGTAAGACCTGAAAATCTCGTGAAAAGGCCTGTAAAAAGAGCGGTTTCCGGCGAACGGTTGAAGTTTTTTCTCAGGCACGAAAAACCCCGCACGAGGCGGGGTTCTGATGCGGCGTAAAAACCCGGTCAGACGTGCAGTGTTTCTGCGGCGTAGAGGGTGTTTTCCAGCAGGCAGGCGCGGGTCATCGGGCCAACGCCGCCCGGTACCGGGGTGATCCAGCCAGCGCGGGGCAGGGCGGTTTCGTAGACAACGTCACCGACCAGTTTGCCGTCGTCCTGACGGTTGATGCCGACGTCGATCACGATCGCGCCTTCCTTGATCCACTCGCCCTTGACCAGGCCCGGCTTGCCGGCGGCAACGACCACCAGATCAGCACGGCCGACGTGGCCGGCCAGATCCTTGGTGAAGCGGTGAGTCACAGTGACGGTGCAGCCGGCCAGCAGCAATTCCATGGCCATCGGGCGACCGACGATATTGGAGGCGCCCACGACTACCGCGTCCATCCCGTAAAGATCAGCGCCAGTGCTTTCCAGCAAGGTCATGATGCCTTTCGGGGTGCAGGGGCGCAGCAGCGGGATGCGCTGGGCCAGGCGACCGACGTTGTACGGGTGGAAGCCGTCGACGTCTTTGTCCGGGCGGATGCGTTCCAGCAGCTTGGACGCGTCGAGGTGTTCGGGCAGAGGCAACTGCAGGAGAACGCCGTCGATAGCCGGATCGTCGTTGAGGCGATCGATCAGATCGGTCAGGGCGTCCTGAGTGGTGTCGGAGGGCAGGTCGTAGGCTTGAGAGAGGAAGCCAACCTCTTCACAGTCTTTACGCTTGTGCGAGACATAAACCTGAGAGGCAGGATCGCTGCCGACCAGGATCACCGCGAGGCCGGGGGTGCGCAGGCCTTGCTGGCGACGCTCGGCAACTCGTTGGGCGATCTGCTGGCGCAGGCTGGCGGCGATCGATTTGCCGTCGATTAGTTGTGCAGTCATTGCGCGTGATTAACCATCGAGAGGGGAAAAAATGAGAACGCATTCTCGCATGTCGAGCGGTGAGGGCAAAGGCGCTTGGTCAGCAAATTCCTCTAACTCCTTTAATTAAATGAATTTTTTTCAAAAAGGATTTGACGACCTTTGGAGCCCTCTATACTATTCGTCGCACTTGTCGGGCACAGCCTAGCACTGGTTAAGAAGGTGAGGCGGAATCAAGGTTCTGCGACACTGGAAAGCACTTAGTTTGTAGTCCTTTAAGAGTACAGATTAACAAGGCGCCCGTAGCTCAGCTGGATAGAGCATCCGCCTTCTAAGCGGATGGTCGCAGGTTCGAGTCCTGCCGGGTGCGCCATTAGGCAGCTTTGGCACAAGTAACGCGATATGGTGGGCGTAGCTCAGTTGGTAGAGCACGGGATTGTGACTCCCGTTGTCGTGGGTTCGATCCCCATCGTCCACCCCATATTTCGAAAGGCGCCAGATTTAACGGTCTGGCGCCTTTGCTTTAAAAGCTTCATCCGCGGATGTGGTGGAATTGGTAGACACACTGGATTTAGGTTCCAGCGCCGCGAGGCGTAAGAGTTCGAGTCTCTTCATCCGCACCAAATAAAGCTTCATCTGTGCCTAGGGCCTGATGAAGTTTCGACAAAGAAGTTGTTTGGCTTTTTTGTTACGCAATATGGTGGGCGTAGCTCAGTTGGTAGAGCACGGGATTGTGACTCCCGTTGTCGTGGGTTCGATCCCCATCGTCCACCCCATATTTCGAAAGGCGCCAGATTTAACAGTCTGGCGCCTTTTTTGTTTTAGCGGTTTCGAAATCCGGCCATGGCCGATTTCGAGGCGCAGGGCAGGGCACTTCATCGCTTTTAAAGGATCGGATGACGCTGAACTGCTCGTCGTTCCGGTTTTGCCGGAACGCCTGTCGGGGCCTATCTGGTAGTTGCTTCTATATATAGAAGCGTTGTTGCAGAGCCCTGACGTGATCGCTTGTATTCGCCAGTGGAGTGCACGGCATTCGTGCGGCGCTCCCTATAAATTGCCTGCTGTTTTTTTACCCGTTTCCAGTAGGGTGACTTCTTGAGTTTGACCCACTAGAATGCATGCCCTTGATTCTGGGGTCGGAAACGGCCGGCTAACGTCTGTGCAACGAGGAATATCCATGCAAGTTTCTGTTGAAAATACTACTGCTCTCGAGCGCCGCATGAGCGTCACCGTGCCGGCAGAGCGCATCGAGACTCAGGTCAACAAGCGTCTGCAGCAGACTGCCCAAAAGGCCAAAATTGCTGGCTTCCGTCCAGGCAAAGTGCCAATGAGCGAAATCAAGCGCCGTTTCGGTGCTGATGCGCGTCAGGAAGCGGTAGGCGACGTCATCCAGTCTTCCTTCTACGAAGCTGTGGTCGAGCAGAAGCTCAACCCTGCCGGTTCGCCTTCGATCGAGCCAAAGTCGCTCGAAGCGGGCAAGGATCTGGAATACGTTGCTGTATTCGAAGTCTTCCCTGAGTTCACCGTTGCTGGCTTCGAAGGCATCACCGTTGAGCGTCTGAGCGCTGAAGTGGCTGACGCTGATCTGGACAAGATGCTCGACATCCTGCGCAAGCAGAACACCCGTTTCGAAGTGGCCGACCGCGCTGCTCAGAACGAAGACCAGCTGAACATCGATTTCGTTGGCAAGGTTGACGGCGAAGTGTTCGCTGGCGGCTCCGCCAAGGGCACTCAGCTGGTACTGGGTTCCGGCCGTATGATCCCGGGCTTCGAAGAAGGCCTGGTTGGCGCTAAAGCCGGCGAAGAACGCGTTCTGAACCTGACCTTCCCTGAGGACTATCAGAACCTGGACCTGGCTGGCAAAACCGCCGAGTTCACCGTGACCGTCAACACTGTGTCCGAGCCTAAGCTGCCTGAGCTGAACGAAGAGTTCTTCGCTCAATTCGGCATCAAGGAAAGCGGCATCGACGGCTTCCGCACCGAAGTTCGCAAGAACATGGAGCGTGAACTGCGTCAGGCAATCAAATCCAAGGTCAAGAATCAGGTAATGGACGGTCTGCTGGCCACCAACCCGATCGAAGTGCCAAAGGCTCTGCTGTCCAACGAAGTTGACCGTCTGCGCGTGCAGGCTGTTCAGCAGTTCGGCGGCAACATCAAGCCAGACCAACTGCCGGCCGAGCTGTTCGAAGAGCAAGCCAAGCGCCGCGTCGTGCTGGGCCTGATCGTTGCTGAAGTAGTCAAGCAGTTCGACCTCAAGCCTGATGAAGCTCGCGTTCGCGAAATGATTCAGGAAATGGCTTCCGCTTACCAGGAGCCAGAGCAGGTCGTGTCGTGGTACTACAAAAACGAGCAGCAACTGAACGAAGTGCGTTCGGTTGTGCTGGAAGAACAAGTTGTGGATACTGTTCTGCAGAAAGCTAGTGTGACCGACAAATCGGTCTCCTACGAAGAAGCAGTCAAGCCGGTAGAAGCTCCAGCAGCCGACTGATTGATTTTGCGTTAGAAGTGCACACCATAAGCCAGCTCTCGAGCTGGCTTATGCGTATTCAAGACATAACTATTTGGGAGCGACTGCAGAGCATGTTCCGTAATTCTTATATTCAGCAGAACTCTGATATCCAGGCCGCCGGCGGCCTGGTCCCGATGGTTGTCGAGCAGTCCGCTCGTGGCGAACGCGCCTACGACATCTACTCGCGCCTGCTCAAGGAGCGAGTGATCTTTCTGGTGGGCCCGGTAGAGGACTACATGGCCAACCTGATCTGTGCGCAACTGCTGTTCCTTGAAGCGGAAAACCCGGACAAGGACATCCATCTGTACATCAACTCGCCGGGCGGTTCGGTGACTGCCGGCATGTCGATCTACGACACCATGCAGTTCATCAAGCCGAACGTGTCGACCACCTGCATCGGTCAGGCGTGCAGCATGGGCGCATTCCTGCTTACCGCAGGTGCACCGGGCAAGCGTTTCTGCCTGCCGAACTCGCGCGTGATGATTCACCAGCCACTGGGCGGTTTCCAGGGCCAGGCGTCGGACATCGAAATCCACGCCAAGGAAATCCTCTTCATCCGCGAGCGTCTGAACATGCTGATGGCCAAGCACAGCGGCCGTACTCTGGAAGAAATCGAGCGCGATACCAATCGCGACAACTTCATGAGTGCTGAAGCTGCGAAGGAATACGGCCTGATCGACGAAGTGATCAACCAGCGTCCAGCTTAATATAAGCAGCGCAAAACAGGCCTGATCGGCATGTCCGATCAGCGGCGGGCTTGAAAAAGCCCGCAATAGCCTTCATCTTGTGTTGCAAGCCTATCGGATTTGGATCGAACGAATGACTGACACCCGCAACGGCGAGGACAACGGCAAGCTGCTCTATTGCTCCTTCTGTGGCAAAAGCCAGCATGAAGTGCGCAAATTGATTGCCGGCCCCTCGGTCTTTATCTGCGACGAGTGCGTCGACCTGTGCAATGACATCATCCGCGAGGAGGTGCAGGAAGCACAGGCCGAAAGCAGCGCGCATAAATTGCCTTCGCCTAAAGAAATCAGCGGCATCCTTGACCAGTACGTCATTGGTCAGGAGCGTGCGAAAAAGGTTTTGGCCGTAGCGGTGTACAACCACTACAAGCGCCTGAACCAGCGTGACAAAAAGGCTGACGACGTCGAACTCGGCAAGAGCAACATTCTGCTGATCGGCCCGACAGGCTCCGGTAAAACCCTGCTGGCCGAAACACTGGCCCGCTTGCTGAACGTTCCGTTCACCATTGCCGACGCAACCACCCTCACTGAGGCCGGTTACGTGGGTGAAGATGTCGAGAACATCATTCAGAAGCTGCTGCAGAAGTGCGATTACGACGTAGAGAAAGCCCAGATGGGCATTGTCTACATCGACGAAATCGACAAGATTTCCCGCAAGTCCGACAACCCGTCGATCACCCGTGATGTTTCCGGTGAAGGCGTGCAGCAGGCCTTGCTCAAGTTGATCGAAGGCACGGTCGCTTCGGTACCGCCGCAAGGTGGCCGCAAGCATCCGCAGCAGGAATTCCTGCAGGTCGACACCCGTAACATCCTGTTCATCTGCGGTGGTGCGTTCTCCGGCCTGGAAAAGGTCATTCAGAACCGTTCCACCAAAGGCGGCATCGGCTTCAACGCCGAAGTGCGCAGCAAGGAAGAGGGTAAGAAGGTTGGTGAATCCCTGCGTGAAGTCGAGCCTGACGATCTGGTCAAGTTCGGTCTGATCCCGGAATTCGTCGGTCGTCTGCCGGTCCTGGCGACACTGGATGAGCTCGACGAGGCTGCGCTGATGCAAATCCTCACCGAGCCGAAAAATGCTCTGACCAAACAGTATGCCAAGCTGTTCGAGATGGAAGGCGTGGATCTGGAATTCCGTTCCGACGCGCTGAAATCGGTCGCCAAGCGTGCTCTGGAACGTAAAACCGGTGCCCGTGGCCTGCGTTCGATTCTCGAAGGTGTATTGCTCGACACGATGTATGAAATCCCCTCGCAGTCCGAGGTGAGCAAAGTCGTGATCGATGAAAGCGTGATCGAAGGCAAGTCCAAGCCACTGTATATCTACGAAAACAGTGAGCCGACGGCCAAGGCAGCGCCGGACGCGTAAGCGTTCACAGCGCCGCAGCAAAGAAGGGGCCTTCGGGCCTCTTTTTTTTTAAGTCGTTTTTTACCTCCGCTTTGCGCTTGTTTTTTTTCGAGGCAGCCCCCATCTTGGTTTCAAGCTTAATTCCATCTGATTACGGCCATACGGCCGCCGTAGAGGCGAAATCATGAAGACAACCATCGAATTGCCTCTCCTGCCATTGCGTGATGTCGTGGTTTATCCGCACATGGTTATCCCGCTGTTCGTGGGGCGCGAGAAATCCATCGAAGCCCTCGAGGCCGCGATGACGGGTGACAAGCAGATTCTGCTGCTGGCCCAGCGAAACCCGGCTGACGATGATCCCGGTGAAGACGCTCTCTATCGCGTAGGTACGATTGCCACGGTACTGCAACTGCTGAAGCTGCCTGATGGCACTGTCAAGGTTCTGGTCGAAGGCGAGCAGCGTGGCACCGTCGAACGCTTCAGCGAAGTCGATGGCCACTGCCGCGCCGAAGTTTCTCTGATCGAAGAAGTCGACGCCGCCGAGCGCGAGTCGGAAGTCTTCGTGCGCACGCTGCTGTCGCAGTTTGAACAATACGTCCAGCTGGGCAAGAAGGTTCCGGCTGAAGTCCTGTCGTCGCTCAACAGCATCGATGAGCCCGGTCGTCTGGTCGACACCATGGCCGCGCACATGGCGCTGAAAATCGAGCAGAAGCAGGAAATCCTCGAGATCATCGATCTGTCGGCCCGTGTCGAGCACGTGCTGGCACTGCTGGATGCCGAAATCGACCTGCTCCAGGTTGAAAAACGCATTCGCGGCCGCGTCAAAAAGCAAATGGAGCGCAGCCAGCGCGAGTACTACCTGAATGAGCAGATGAAGGCCATTCAGAAAGAACTCGGTGACGGCGACGAAGGCCACAATGAAATAGAAGAGCTGAAAAAGCGCATCGATGCTGCCGGCCTGCCGAAAGATGCGCTGGCCAAGGCCACCGCTGAGCTGAACAAGCTCAAGCAGATGTCGCCGATGTCGGCTGAAGCCACCGTGGTGCGCTCCTACATCGACTGGCTGGTGCAGGTGCCGTGGAAGGCGCAGAGCAAAGTACGCCTCGACCTGGCCCGTGCAGAAGACATTCTCGACGCCGATCACTACGGCCTCGAAGAGGTCAAGGAGCGCATCCTTGAATACCTCGCCGTGCAGAAGCGCGTGAAGAAAATCCGTGGCCCGGTGTTGTGCCTGGTTGGTCCTCCAGGTGTGGGTAAAACCTCGCTGGCGGAATCGATTGCCCATGCCACCAATCGCAAATTCGTACGTATGGCCTTGGGCGGCGTGCGTGACGAAGCGGAAATTCGTGGTCACCGCCGGACTTACATCGGTTCGATGCCGGGTAGATTGATTCAAAAGATGACAAAAGTGGGCGTACGCAACCCGCTGTTCCTGCTCGATGAAATCGACAAAATGGGCACTGATATGCGTGGCGATCCGGCTTCGGCGTTGCTGGAAGTGCTTGATCCCGAGCAAAATCACAACTTCAACGATCACTATCTGGAAGTCGATTACGACCTCTCTGATGTGATGTTCCTGTGCACCTCGAACTCGATGAATATCCCGCCAGCGCTGCTGGACCGGATGGAAGTCATCCGTCTGCCGGGTTACACCGAAGACGAGAAGATCAACATCGCCGTGAAATACCTCTCGCCGAAACAGATCGCCGCCAATGGTCTGAAGAAGGGCGAGCTGGAATTCGATGAGGAAGCGATCCGCGACATCATCCGTTATTACACCCGTGAAGCGGGCGTGCGGGGGCTCGAGCGACAGATCGCCAAGGTCTGCCGCAAGGCAGTCAAAGAGCATGCGCTGGAAAAACGCTTCTCGGTAAAAGTGACAGCTGACCTGCTCGAGCATTTCCTCGGCGTGCGCAAGTTCCGCTACGGCCTGGCCGAGCAGCAGGATCAGGTGGGGCAGGTGACTGGCCTGGCGTGGACTCAGGTTGGCGGTGAATTGCTGACTATCGAAGCCGCAGTGATTCCGGGTAAAGGTCAACTGATCAAGACCGGTTCGCTGGGTGATGTGATGGTCGAATCGATCACTGCCGCACAGACCGTTGTGCGCAGCCGCGCCAAGAGTCTGGGCATCCCGCTGGACTTCCACGAGAAGCGCGACACGCACATTCACATGCCGGAAGGTGCTACGCCGAAAGACGGCCCAAGTGCTGGCGTCGGTATGTGCACGGCGTTGGTTTCGGCATTGACCGGTATTCCGGTGCGCGCCGATGTCGCCATGACCGGTGAGATCACTCTGCGTGGGCAAGTGCTGGCAATTGGCGGTTTGAAAGAAAAACTGCTGGCGGCTCACCGCGGCGGAATCAAGATTGTGATTATTCCGGAAGAAAACGTCCGCGATCTGAAGGAGATTCCTGACAATATCAAGCAGGATCTGCAGATCAAGCCGGTTAAATGGATTGACGAGGTCCTGCAAATTGCGCTGCAATACGCGCCGGAGCCCTTGCCGGATGTGGCTCCGGAGATAGTTGCCAAGGACGAAAAACGCGAGTCTGATGCCAAGGAAAGAATTAGCACGCATTAATACGTTTTAGCCTGGGGGGCTTTCCTTGACAGCATTTTAGAGCCCTTGTTATAAAGCGGCTCTTAAGTGTCTGTAGGCCATTCAGCACTCGTTTTTGCTTTCACCAAAAAACTTAGAAACATCTCAAAATAGATATAAGGGGACTTAGAGTGAACAAGTCGGAACTGATTGATGCTATCGCTGCATCCGCTGATATCCCGAAAGCTGCTGCTGGCCGTGCGCTGGACGCTGTAATCGAATCCGTCACTGGCGCTCTGAAGGCTGGCGACTCCGTTGTTCTGGTTGGTTTCGGTACTTTCTCCGTGACTGACCGTCCGGCTCGTACCGGTCGCAACCCGCAAACTGGCAAGTCTCTGGAAATCCCGGCTGCCAAGAAGCCAGGTTTCAAAGCCGGTAAAGCGCTGAAAGAAGCTGTTAACTGAGTTTCCAGGTTTTTACCCATCCGGGTCGGGGTCAAGCCTGACTTGGCAGCGGAGCGGTAGAACAGGTGGCTGAAAGAGCTACCTGTAACGCCGGGATCGAGGGTTCGAGCCCTGTCCGCTCCGCCAGTTACGAGAAGGCGCATCCTCGGATGCGCCTTTCTTCTATCCGGATTCTACCCACGCTCCACGGTTGCCTAAATTGAAGTTCAACCGTTTCTGGGGGACGCATGCTGCAAAATATCAGGGACAATTCACAAGGCTGGATTGCCAAGACCATTATCGGGGTCATCGTTGCACTGATGGCCCTGACCGGTTTCGATGCCATTTTCCAGGCCACGACTCACAAGAACGAGGCGGCCAAGGTCAACGGTGACGAAATCAGCCAGAACGAGCTGAGCCAGGCCGTTGATATGCAACGCCGTCAGCTGATGCAACAACTGGGCAAGGACTTCGATGCGTCCTTGCTCGACGAAAAAATGCTCCGCGAATCGGCGCTCAAAGGCCTGATCGACCGCAAGTTGCTGCTGCAAGGCGCTGAACAGGCGAAGTTCTCGTTCTCCGAAGCCGCGCTGGATCAAGTGATCCTGCAGACGCCTGAATTCCAGGTCGACGGCAAGTTCAGCTCCGAGCGCTTCGACCAGGTGATCCGTCAACTGGGCTACAGCCGCATGCAGTTCCGTCAGATGCTGGCTCAGGAAATGCTTATCGGCCAGTTGCGCGCTGGTGTTGCCGGCAGCGGTTTCGTCACCGACGCCGAAGTGCTGGCTTTTGCCCGTCTGGAAAAACAGACCCGTGATTTCGCCACTCTTAACGTCAAGGCCGACCCGGCTGCGGTCAAGCTGACCGATGACGAGGTCAAGGCTTACTACGACGAGCACGCCAAGGAATTCATGACGCCGGATCAGGTGATCATCGATTACGTCGAGCTGAAGAAATCGTCGTTCTTCGATCAGGTTGCGGTCAAGGATGAAGATCTTGAGGCGGCTTACCAGAAAGAGATCGCCAACCTGTCGGAACAGCGTCGTGCCGCGCACATCCTCATCGAAGTGAACGACAAGACTACCGAAGCGCAGGCGAAAGCGAAGATCGACGAAGTCCAGGCGCGTCTGGCCAAGGGCGAGAAGTTCGAAGCGCTGGCCAAGGAGTTCTCGCAGGATCCGGGTTCCGCCAACAATGGTGGTGACCTTGGTTATGCCGGTCCTGGCGTTTACGACCCGGCTTTCGAAAAAGCGCTGTACTCCTTGTCGAAAGACCAGGTGTCCGAGCCGATTCGTACCGACTTCGGTTATCACCTGATCAAGCTGTTGGGCGTGGAAGCGCCTGAAGTGCCGACCCTGGCCAGCCTGAAAGACAAGCTGACCCGCGAGCTGAAAGCCGCTCAGGTCGAGCAGCGTTTTGTTGAGGCGACCAAACAACTGGAAGACTCGGCGTTCGAAGCTTCTGACCTGGCGCAGCCAGCAGCGGATCTGAAACTGACTGTGCACACTTCCAAGCCGTTCGGCCGTGAAGGTGGCGAAGGTGTTGCAGCCAACCGTGCCGTGGTCACTGCCGCGTTCAGTCCGGAAGTGATTGATGAAGGTGCCAACAGCACCGCCATCGAGCTGGACCCGGAAACCGTGATCGTGCTGCGCGCCAAGGAGCATCTCAAGCCTGCGCAATTGCCACTGGAAAGCGTGAGCGCGGCGATCCGCACTCAGTTGACCAAGGAGCATGCCAGTGCCGAGGCCAAGACCCGTGCCGAGAAGCTGATCGCTGATCTGCGCGACGGCAAGGCGCCGCTGGACAAGGCCATCGATGGCCAGAACTGGAAGATCACCGAAGCGGCCACCCGTGGTCAGGAAGGGGTTGATCCGGCTGTGCTGCAGGCACTGTTCCGTATGCCGAAGCCGGCTGCCAAGGACAAGCCGACGTTCTCCAGCGTTACCTTGCCGGATGGCAGCCTGATGATTGTGCGTCTGAATGGCGTCAATGAAGCAGCTGCACCGACGGAAGAAGAGAAAGCGCAATATCGTCGTTTTCTCGCTTCCCGTGAGGGCCAGCAGGACTTTGCGGCGTATCGCAAGCAGTTGGAAGCTGAGGCGAAGATCGAGCGGTTCTGATCTTTTGACTGACGTTTGAAGGAGCCCCGGCCTGATGGTCGGGGCTTTTTTGTTTTTGGTGGCTTGGCGGCCTTTGGGCCGGCCATGCTCTGGGTGGTTTGGGTGAATATCCGTTTCTTCGGGTGCGGCGGCTGGCGGTTTCGCCCTTACGGCGAGGCACTTTTTCCAGACGCCGAAAAGGTAACCGAAAAGGCTTGCTCCTACGTTCGGCCCTCGCAGGCTCGGGTTCCTTCGCTGCGGGATCGATCCGGGCGCAGCGGCTCCGGTTTGCTTCGCTGCACCTCCTTCCGCTGTGTCTGGCTGCGCCAGACGGTCGCTGCGCTCCCACGCCCGGATCAATCCCTCCACTCAGCCTTCCGACGTCGCCGGTGGATCAAAAGCAAGATCAGAGGCACTCGAGCTTGCGCTCATTGTTGAGTGGGGCGGCTTTGCCGCGGGCAGCTGCGCTGCTTTGCTTTTGCTTTTGTGGGAGCGAGCCTGCTCGCGAAGGCGGCTTGGCAGCCGACCTGATCTTGAGTTTTTACCTTTCTTTTGCTTTAGAACACGCCGGTCGGTTCTGGGGTGTTATGGCCGTCGAGCCGACAAGCCATGGCGAAATTTCGCGCGTTGATCGATCATTTGTCCACGCGGCTTTTTCCTGACGGCCATGACCGGTAAAGTTGTAACCGATTCTTGACACTATTCCATGCGCCATGGGGCGACGATCTGTTGCACAATACGCCCCGGACTGTTTTCCCTCAGGATGTTCAATGTTGATTTCCACTCCCATGCGTGTTGTCGGGCTGGCGCTTTTGTTGACTGCGGTGGCCGGTTGTTCGAAGGACAAGCCGATCTATGAGCATGAGAACTTCGATGACTCCGGCACCTTTTCGCGCAATTACCCGGTAACCGACACCGCCAGTTGCGAAGCGGCCCGGCGCGCGTTGCTCAGTCAGGGCTACATCATTACCAGCAGTGATCCCAAACTGGTCAGCGGGCACAAGAGCTTCCAGCAGACCGGCGAGACGCACCTCGAGATCAGTTTCAACGTGGTCTGCGCCGAAGATGGCAGCGCCGGGCATCATGCGACGGTGTTCGCCAACGCCTTGCAGGACCGTTATGCGTTGAAGAAGACCAACAATTCCGCCAGCCTCGGTGTCGGTGTGTTGGGCTCGGTGTCGATGCCGATCGGCTCCTCGGACGACTCGATGGTCAAGGTCGCCAGTGAGACGGTCATTGCGCAGAAGTTCTACGAGCGTTTCTTCACACTGGTGGAGCAGTTCCTGCCCGCCGATGCTAAGAAAGCTGCACACATCGAAGAAAAGCCGAAAGCCGATCTTGGTGTGCCAGAATCAAAAGCGGCACCTGCACCTGCGCCTCTGGCGCCGACACCTGCAGCGGAACCTGCCCCCGCGCCGGCTGCGGAACCTGCACCGGCCCCGGTTGAAGCCGCGCCAGTGAGTTCCGAGCCGGTGGTACCGCCAGCGGAGTCGACGCCGATTACGCCTGCGCCAGCGCCCGTGGAAGAGCCAGCGCCGGCCAGCGAAACCATCACCCCGCCGACCAACCCGGATATTCCGCCACCATCCGAGCCGATTCCGGCGATGCCTGCGTCGGGCCAATAAGAAACCAAGCGAAACCCTGTGGGAGCAAGCCTGCTCGCTCCCACAGTGGTTTTCGGGTTGGCTTAAAATCTGGTTACACACCTGCGGCATCATCGCCGCGATAAATCCCCAACCACCTGCTACGTTTTATTCATGAAGGCCGCGTTTCACTTTTCCTTCACACGGGCACTTTATGCTCGGGGCACAGGTCGATTGATCAGGCCATTTTCATAGCGAGCAGTTGGGGGATTCATACGATGGATGAGTATCAGGAAGAACTGCTTGAATACCAGGCCTTTGAACTGGATCAACCAGAACCGGCTGACGACGCGACGGAACTCTGAGCTTCAGACTCCCGAGCGGTAATTTCGTCGGGATTCGCCGGGCGTCTGCCCGCTCCAGCGCTTGAATGCACGCTGGAAGGCTTCAGCTGAGGCGAAGCCCAGCAGGTAGGCGATTTCGCCGAATGCCAGTTCGGTGTCGCGGATGTAGGTCATCGCCAGGTCGCGGCGTGTGTCATTGAGGATCGCGCGAAATTGCGTGCCTTCCTCGGCAAGCTTGCGCCGCAGAGTCCAGGTCGGCAGTTTCAGGCGTGCCGCGACTTCTTCAAGATCCGGCTCGCGGCCGCCATTGAGCAGCGGGCCGAGCAACTGAGTGATGCGCTCGCGCAGGCTGCGGGTGCGGGTCAGTTGTTCCAGCTCCCGCTCGCACAATTGCAGCAGATGTCGCCAGGTGCTCGGGCAATGTTCAGGGTTGCGCAGGGCGAGGCTGCTCAGGCTCAGGCGCAGTTGGTTGCGCTCGGCGCTGAACTGGATCGGGCAGTCACCGAGCATTGTGTAGGCGTCGCGGTAATCCGGCGCTTCGAATTCGATTTCGATTCTCTCGGCGCGCAACGTTTCGCCGCAAAGGCTCGACAACTGATGCAGCCAGCCGGCGAGGATCGAGTCGACCACGAAGCGGTTATAGGCGTTGTATGGGCTGATCGAGTAGAAGCGCAACCAGGCACCGTTGGCATCTTCATGAAAACTGGACTGCCCGCGATAGTTCGAGCCGTAAAGCGGCTCGAAGCGCGTCAGGCAGCGGGCCGCTTCACGCACGGTGGGTGCTTGCGCCGCAGTGATGCCGGCCAGACCGGCTTGATTCAAGCGGATCATTCGGCCCATGCGCAGGCCCAGGGCCGGGTCGCCGGTGAGTTGAATCGCCGCATGGCCCAGGCGCATGTAACGCGGGATCGACAATCGCGCCCCGGCCTCGGCCAGTCGCGCTGCATCAAGGCCATATTGTTCAAGCAGAGGCAGCGGATCGACGTCGTGGCTGCGCACGGCGTCGGCCAGACTATGGACGAAACCCACCGACAGATCCCCGAGGCGCATCGGCTGCGGCTTCATGGTTTACAGCCAGACGTTCAGCAAGCGCGCACCACGGGCCTCGCCATCGGCGAACTGCTGGCCGTTGCTGCTGAGGAAGCTTGTGCCGGTACTCGACTTGTCCCAGAACTGCCCGCGCATGAACACACTGACGCCGGCAATCGCGCGGCTGCTCGGTGGTTGTGCGGTGAGGGTCAATCGGTGCCAGGCCTGACCTTCGCTGAGGTCGCCGGGCTTGAGGCTGACCGAGCCCGGCGTGCTCGAGCCCTTGTAGCCACGCCATGGCTTGTCCCAGGCGCCTTGGCCGATAACCTGCGCCGGCACGGCCACCAGTTGCGCGCCTTGCTCATCGAGGGTGCGGTAGTTGCCGGGGTACCAGCTGTCACTGCCGATCAGGATGCCCAGGCGTCCGGCCGGTGTGTCGACGACCTGTATGGCGTGTTTGTCTTCGGCCTGAATCACACCTTGCTGATCAAAGATCGGATGCATCTGCCGCTGCGGCTGGCCCAACGGTACGCCGTCGCGACCAAACACCACGCTGCTGTTGAACAGGGCGCCGCTGCCGGGCTTGAGCCGGCCGTCGCGGATGCTTGGCTCCGGCAGCACGATGGAGCCGGCCACCAGGGTGACCTGGAACTCTTTGGCCAGACCGCCGAACAGCGCCTGGTAATCCTTGGCCATGGCCTTCGCTTTCATCCGCAGATAAGCATCGTCCAGCCGTTGCTCGCCCTTGGCCCGCAGCCACGCTCGGGCAAACAGCAGTGGATTGCTCGCCGCCAGCCAGTTCATCGCCTCCGCCAGGGTCGGCGCCTGATAAAGCTCGTCTTTCTCGCCGCTGACCATCAGCCAGGTGCCGACGTGCTCGGGCAACACCACCACGGTTTTTTCGTTGAGCAAGCCCTGATCGCGCGCCTGCTGCAGATACGCCGCGAGTTTGCGGTGCAGGCGTGCGGAGCTTTGGTAATCGGTGGGGAACAGTTCGGGCTGGATGCCGAGCAGATTGCCGCGGTCGCCGGGCGTGCCCTGATTGACGGCGAGCTTGATGCGCAGGTCCGACAGGTAATGCCCCGCCGGCCGGTCTGCCGCCCACATGGCGTAGGTGGTCAGGGCGGCAACGAGGGCCATGGAGAAAAACAGATACAGAAGTTTGCGCATGAAAACCAACAACAGCCGGGTACAGGATGTGCCGACTAGGGTAGGGCCCATGGCCCGGGTTGCCAAGGGGCGCTGTGCATTTGGATCAATAACTTGTCAGTTACGGTCATTGAGTGACAGCGGTGCGACTCTTAGTCTGTCGAACATGACTGACGGGGGACGCAGAGCTCCCGCAATTTTTCCGTGATCGCTCGTTGTGGAGTTACCGATGACCGCCGCTCATTACCCGCATCTGCTGGCCCCGCTGGACCTGGGATTCACCACGCTGCGCAACCGCACCCTGATGGGCTCGATGCACACTGGCCTTGAAGAAAAGCCGGGTGGCTTCGAACGCATGGCGGCGTACTTCGCCGAACGTGCCCGTGGCGGTGTCGGCCTGATGGTCACCGGCGGCATCGGCCCGAATGACGAGGGCGGCGTGTATTCCGGCGCGGCCAAGCTCACTACCGAGGAAGAGGCGCTCAAGCACCGCATCGTCACTCGCGCGGTGCACGAGGCAGGCGGCAAGATCTGCATGCAGATTCTTCACGCCGGGCGTTACGCCTACAGCCCGAAACAGGTAGCACCGAGCGCGATTCAGGCGCCGATCAACCCGTTCAAGCCCAAAGAGCTGGACGAAGAGGGCATCGAAAAGCAGATCAGTGATTTCGTCACCTGCTCGGTATTGGCGCAAACCGCCGAATACGACGGCGTCGAGATCATGGGCTCGGAAGGTTACTTCATTAACCAGTTCCTCGCCGCGCACACGAATCACCGCACCGACCGCTGGGGTGGCAGCTACGAAAACCGCATGCGCCTGCCGGTAGAAATTGTCCGTCGTGTGCGCGAAGCGGTCGGGCCGAATTTCATCATCATCTTCCGCCTGTCGATGCTCGATTTGGTCGAAGGTGGCAGCACCTGGGATGAAATCGTCATGCTGGCCAAAGCCATCGAGCAGGCCGGTGCGACCATCATCAACACTGGTATCGGCTGGCACGAAGCGCGGATTCCGACCATCGCCACCAAGGTTCCGCGTGCAGCGTTCAGCAAGGTCACGGCCAAGTTGCGCGGCTCGGTGAGCATCCCGCTGATCACCACCAACCGCATCAATACCCCGGAAATTGCCGAGCAGATTCTTGCCGAGGGCGATGCCGACATGGTCTCCATGGCCCGACCATTCCTCGCCGATCCGGACTTCGTCAACAAAGCCGCCGAAGGCCGCGCCGACGAAATCAACACCTGCATCGGCTGCAACCAAGCGTGCCTCGACCACACCTTTGGCGGCAAGCTCACCAGTTGCCTGGTCAACCCGCGCGCCTGCCACGAAACCGAACTCAATTACCTGCCGGTGCAGCAGATCAAGAAAATCGCCGTGGTCGGTGCCGGCCCTGCCGGCTTGTCTGCCGCCACCGTAGCCGCCGAGCGCGGTCATCAGGTGACGTTGTTCGATTCGGCCAGTGAGATTGGTGGCCAGTTCAACATTGCCAAGCGCGTGCCGGGCAAGGAAGAGTTTTTCGAAACCCTGCGCTACTTCAACCGCAAGCTGCAAACCACCAATGTCGAGGTGTGCCTGAACACCCGCGTCGACGTGGCCAAGTTGGTTGAGGGCGGCTACGACGAAATCATTCTCGCCACCGGTATCGCCCCGCGCGTGCCGGCGATTCCGGGCGTCGAGAATGCCAAGGTGCTGAGTTATCTGGACGTGATCCTCGAGCGCAAACCGGTCGGCAAGCGTGTCGCGGTAATCGGTGCGGGCGGGATCGGTTTCGATGTCTCGGAATTTCTCGTTCATCAAGGCGTAGCCACCAGTCTGGATCGCGCGGCGTTCTGGAAAGAGTGGGGCATCGACACGCAACTGGAGGCCCGTGGTGGTGTGGCGGGAATCAAAGCGGCACCGCATGCGCCGGCCCGTGAGGTGTTCCTGTTGCAGCGCAAGAAAACCAAGGTCGGCGACGGTCTGGGCAAAACCACCGGCTGGATTCATCGCACCGGTCTGAAGAACAAGCAGGTGCAGATGCTCAACAGCGTCGAATACCTGAGCATCGATGACCAAGGCTTGCACATTCGCATCGGCGAATCCGGCGAGCCGCAACTGCTGGCAGTGGACAACATCGTGATCTGCGCGGGGCAGGATCCGTTGCGTGAGTTGCACGACGGTCTGGTTGAAGCCGGGCAGAACGTGCACTTGATCGGCGGCGCGGATGTGGCGGCGGAGCTGGACGCCAAGCGCGCGATCAATCAGGGTTCGCGGCTGGCGGCTGAGTTGTAAACACATTCTGTAGGAGCTGCCGAAGGCTGCGATCTGTTGATCCTGATTTCAAAAGCAAGATCAAAAGATCGCAGCCTGCGGCAGCTCCTACTAGTATGTGGTCTTTTCCAGATTGTGCAGTGCCCATGCTTTTGCCTCCCCCCCACTGGCTACCCCCGGCCCCTCTCGAACCGCTCTATCTGGACTGGCTTGCAGTTGCCGGCATCGAGGTCGCGATCCTGCGCCTGGACCGCATCGACCCGCTGATCAGCGGCAACAAGTGGTTCAAACTCGTCGAACACCTCAAAGCCGCCGAGCGTGCCGGTGCCGAGGGCATCATCAGCCTCGGCGGTGCGCATTCCAATCACCTGCATGCGCTGGCGGCGGCGGGCAAACGGCTGGGTTTCAAAACCGTGGGGCTGCTGCGCGGGCACCCGCAGGACACGCCGACAGTGCGGGATCTGCAAGCGTTCGGCATGCAGTTGCATTGGCTCGGTTACGCCGGCTACCGCGCACGGCACGAAGCGGGATTCTGGGTGCCATGGCAAGCGCAATATCCGACGCTGCATGCGGTGCCCGAGGGCGGTGGTGGATTGGCCGGCGCCTTGGGTTGCGCAGCGATCAGGCAGCAAGCCGAAGAGCAATTGGCCAAGCTGGGCTGGAATGATTTCGACGCCTGGTGGCTGGCCTGTGGCACCGGCACGACACTGGCCGGACTGGCGCTCGCCGAGCAAGGCAAACGCGTGGTGTACGGTGCTCTGGCAGTGCCGGATGATCACGGCGTAGCGCCGAACATCGAGTCGATCCTCGCGCCCGCCACCGAGCCTGCGGCGGACTATCAACTGATCGACGCCAGCCGTGGTGGTTTCGCCATAGTTGACGAGGCGTTGCTGACCTTCATCGATCAGACCGAGCAAACCAGCGGCATCCCTTTGGAACCGCTGTACACCGGCAAGGCCTTGCTGGCGCTCAAGCAGCATGTCGAAGCAGGCGAATTTGCCATCGGCACGCGTCTGATCTTTATCCACACGGGGGGCTTGCAGGGGCGACGCGGATTTGCATTGACATAGCCGATGGACGCGATCAGTACATGCGTTTCGGCTTAATGATATTTGCAACACACAAAAGTCTTGTTTGTACGGTTTATTATTTCTGCTTATTTAAAGTTGTTGGTGTGCGTTGAGCTGTGGGCGTAACTCTATGTTGCTTATATCTTGTAGGTTCTTTTGATTTGAATAGTTTGTTGTGCGTGATTATTGTTGGTTCGGCTCTTTAGTTTGTTATTAAAGATCATAATTATATTTGTAAATTTGAGTGTGAATATGAAAAGTCCGATCTCCAAGCCTCGCCCCACTACCACTACACCAAAGCCAGTGGCGCCAACCAAACCCGTAGCACCGACCAAACCAGTGGCACCGACCAAACCAGTGGCACCGACCAAACCAGTGGCACCAACCAAGCCAGTAGCACCAACCAAACCGGTAGCGCCGACCAAGCCGGTAGCGCCGACCAAGCCGGTAGCGCCAACCAAGCCAGTAGCACCAACCAAACCGGTAGCGCCGACCAAGCCAGTGGCACCAACCAAACCGGTAGCGCCGACCAAGCCAGTGGCGCCAACCAAGCCAGTAGCACCGACCAAACCAGTGGCGCCAACCAAACCGGTAGCGCCAACCAAACCAGTGGCGCCGACCGCACCAGTAGCGCCGGTCGATACCAAGCGTCCGCCAATGCCATGGCCGACTCTTAACATCAACATCGATCCGGTGGCCTTGATTACGCTGATTCAAACACTCGGTGCGACCGTCAATGTCGATGGTTCGACCACACTGCCTGACGGTAGCGTGGTTGACGTTGATAAGACTTCGATCAAGCGTCCCGACGGCATCATTCAATATGACGACGGCCGGGTAGAGTATCCGGACGGGCGAATCGTATGGTCTGATAATACCGTTGAATATCCGGATGGCCGTATTGTCTGGGAAGATGGTACTGAACAATTGCCTGACGGAAGCGTTAAACATCCCGATGGTAGTGCGTACGACGCAGAGGGCAACCTTGTTTCAGAGTAAGTAATAACCGGGCAATATATTTATTTAAGACAGTGCAAAAAAACACCGCTGATTGTCATGGATCAGCGGTGTTCCGGTTATCGGCCTCAGGCGTTTTGCGGCATCTCACCGTTGGCCAGACGCTTGTTGATGTCGGCGATCACTTCCGGCAGATCGATGATGGTGTCGATCATGTAATGCGGCCGCGAACTTGCGAACAGCGCGTGGATGCGCTGGCGCTCGCTGGCCAGTTCATCGCTGCCCAGCGCGCGGAAACCCTCATAATCCAGACCCAGCGCGTTGCCCGAGCAAATCAGCGCAACCGTCCACATGCCGGCCCGGCGACCTTCGAGAATGCCCGGCACGGTGTCGTCGATCTTCACGCACGCTGCAACATCGTCGATGCCCAGAGCGATCACGTTGGCCAACGCTTGCGCCGGCCATGGACGACCGTTTGGCACTTCGTCGGTGGCGACCACGTGGTCGGCGACGTAGCCGTTGCTGGCGGCGAGTTCGACGACTTTGTCCATGACCGCTTTCGGGTAACCGGAGCAGGAACCGATCTTGATGCCTTGTGCGCGCAGTTGGGCGATGGCGTCCAGCGCGCCGGGAATCAGTGCCGAGTGCTCGGCGATTTTCTCGATCTGCAACGGCATGAAGCGGTTGTAGATAGCGGTGACGTCATCGTCGGTCGGCGTGCGACCGAATACCTTGCGATAACGCTCCGCCACTTGCGGCTGATCACAGAGGGTGCGGATGTGATCCCACTTGCCCATGCCCATCGGCCCACGGGCCTCTTCAATCGACACCTGCACATCGAACTCGGCGAAGGCTTCGACGAAGATCTGCGTCGGCGCGAACGAGCCGAAATCGACCACGGTACCGGCCCAGTCGAGGATCGCGGCTTGCAGCTTGCTTGGATTGGTGTAGTTCATGGCAATCAATTCCTGATTTGAAAATGAGATCAAAATGTGGGAGCGAGCCTGCTCGCGAAAGCGGTCTGACATCAGCGTATGTGTCGCCTGGGACGACGCTTTCGCGAGCAGGCTCGCTCCCACAGGGGATTTTTGGTGAGGCTCAGATATCGAGCACTTCCATCTCGCGCAGCACTTCACCTACTGCTGCTACGGCCTGGCGCATTTCGTCCGGGGTGACGTGGCCGATGCAGCCGACGCGGAAAGTTTCGACCTGGGTCAGTTTGCCGGGGTAGAGGATGTAACCCTTGGCCTTGACCCGCTCATAGAAGTCCTTGAACTGGTAGCGCGGATCCTGCGGGGCATGGAAAGTGGCGATGATCGGCGCCTGAATCGCCGCCGGCAGGAAGCTGCGCAAGCCGAGCTTGTTCATCTCTTCCATCAGCGCCTGACAGTTGGCGGCATAACGCGCATGCCGCGCCGGCAGACCGCCTTCTTCGCGGTATTGCAGCAACGCTTCGTGCAGCGCCGCGACCACATGGGTGGGCGGGGTGAAGCGCCATTGCCCGGTTTTCATCATGTAGGCGTGCTGGTCGTACAGGTCCATCGCCAGCGAGTGCGAGTTGCCAGCCGCGGCGGCCAGCGATTCCTTGCGGGCGAAGACAAAACCCATACCCGGTACGCCTTCCAGGCATTTGCCGGAGGCGGCGATCAGCGCGTCGAACGGTACTTTTTGCGCATCCACCGGCAACGCGCCGAATGAGCTCATGGCGTCGATGATCAGACGTTTGCCGTGTTGCGCGACGACCTCGGCGATTACTGCCAGCGGATTGAGAATGCCGGTGCTGGTTTCGCAGTGGATCAGCGCCACGTGGGTGATGTCAGCGTCGGCGCGCAGCAAGCGGTCGACGTCGGCGGCGGTGGTCGGTTCGTCTTCGGCGGTTTCGAAGGTGCTGAACGAGCGCCCAAGCACATCGCAGATCTTCGCCAGCCGTTTGCCGTAAGCGCCGTTGATCAGCACGAGGATTTTGCCATCACGCGGTACCAACGTGCCGATCGCCGCTTCGACGGCGAAGGTGCCGCTGCCCTGTAACGGTACGCAATGGTGGCTGGCGGCGCCGTTGAGGATGGCCAGCAATTGCTCGCACAGGCTGGCGGTCAGCTGGTTGAAGCGGTCATCCCACGAACCCCAGTCGACCATCATGGCCTGGCGGGTGCGGGCCGAAGTGGTCAACGGGCCGGGAGTGAGCAGAATCGGTGCGGCGGTACTCATTCGGGTGTCCTCGCGAAAACGCTGTGGGATGAAGCTACGGGGCCTACGTTGCAATTCGCCGCTTCATCAATCAAATTGTTTGTTGTTATGCCAGCCATCAGTGAGGGTTATCCATGAATCTGTTTCAGCTGCGCGCCTTCGATGCCGTGGCCCGCGAAGGCAGCTTCACCCGCGCGGCTGCGCGGTTGTTCATCAGCCAGCCGGCGGTCACCGGACACATCAAGGCACTGGAAGAGCACTACCAGATCACCTTGCTGCGGCGCACGGCGCGACGGGTGGAACTGACCGAGGAGGGCACCAAACTGGCGGCGATCACCCGCGCCATGTTCGGCCTGGCGGAAGAAGCGCAGACGCTGCTCGAGGCCAATCGGCAGTTACTGACCGGGCGTCTGGAGGTGGCGGCGGATGGGCCGCACATGGTCATGCCGATGCTGGCAAGCCTGCGCGCGCGCTTTCCGGGGATCACCGTCAACCTGCGTCTGGGCAACGCGCAGGAAACCCTGGCGGCGCTGTTGTCGGAACACGCCGATGTCGCGGTGCTGACCGAGGTCGAGCCGCGCAAGGGCCTGCATCTGCAAGCGCTGAGCGAATCGCGGATCTGCGCGTTGGTGCCGGCGGGGCATCGCTGGGCGAATCGCTCCGCTGACGTGAAACTCAAGGAGCTGGACCAAGTGATCATGGTCCTGCGCGAGCCGAGTTCGATTACCCGGCGCACTTTTGATCAAGCGTGTGCGCAGGCCTCGATTCAGCCGCGGGTGTTGCTGGAGCTGGACAGTCGCGAGGCGGTGACCGAAGCGGTCGCGGCCGAGTTGGGTGTCGGTGTGGTGTCATCGGTGGAGGTCAGTCATGACCCGCGCGTGGTGGCGATCCCGATTGCCGGGGAAGGGCTGATGAACCGGCACATGATTGGCTGCATGGAGCGCCGGCGCGAGTTGCGCTTGATTCAGGCGTTTTTTGATCTGGCGCCAGACTGAATACCGAGGCGACTTTTTCGCGAGCAGGCTCGCTCCCGCACTACAGAGCGCGCTCCCATGTGGGAGCGAGCCTGCTCGCGAAGGGGCCAGTGCTGCTTACACAAGGCTCTCGCGAACCATATCGAGAAACGTCGCCACCACCCGCCGCGAACTCTGTTCGCGCAAGCACACCAGGGTTTCGGTCAGGCGCCTCGTGCAGTCGGTGATCGGCAACGCGCAGACCCGTGAGTCGGCGCCGAACTCCGCCGCTGAAACCACACCAACCCCGATCCCCACCACCACGGCTTCGCGCGCCGCTTCCCGACCTTCAACCTGAATCGCCGGGCGGATGCGCAAACCTGCGCGTGCCATTTCCTCTTCCAGGGTCTGCCGGGTCACCGAACCGGTCTCACGCAGCACCAGTGGCGTGTCATCCAGATCGGCCAGACAGATCGATTCGCGCTCGGCCCACGGATGATTGCGCGAAACGAACGCCACCATCGGATCGTTGCGCAACGGCACACACAGCAAGCGTTCATCGGTTACGTCGCGGCCGAGCAGCGCCAGATCGGCCTGATAGTTGAACAGGCGAAACAGCGATTCATCGGTATTGCCGGTTTCGATTTTCACGCTGATGCCCGGGTAGCGCTCGCAGAACCGTGCGATCTGCGGCAACACGTGGATCGGCGCGTCCACCGCGAGAATCAGGCTGCCGGTCTGCAGGGCCTGGGATTCCTGCAGCAATTCCTGCGCTTCGGCTTCGATCACGAACAGGCGCTGGGTGATCGCCAGCAGGCGCTCGCCGAGATCGGTCAGGCGTACGGAACGTTTATTGCGGTGAAACAGCAGCACGCCGAAGCGTTCTTCGAGTTTGCGCACCTGGTCGGAAATCGCCGGTTGCGTCAGATAAAGCCGCTCGGCGGAGCGGGTGAAGCTGCCATGGACGGCCACCGCGTGGAACGCTTTGAGTTGGGCGTGAGAGACAGACATGGTGGCTCCAGTAACAAGCTCGGCTTATGTGTGAAATACGATAAATCGATTTTATTTATTAAACAGTAATTGCTTTGATCGGCTCACGCCATCGCTGACTGCTCGGTCGAACAGCAGCGCTGGCCCATGAGCCTGTGCGTGCAACAGCAGACTCATCTGACCGTTATCGCCGAAGGGAAGGGGCGGTATCGCAGTGCTCAACAATAAAAAACACAGGCGTTTTTCTTAATCGATTCTGCCGGCACACTCACACCCTGAGGTCAGAACCACCATGAACAAGCACATCGGCACCCTGGCGCGTTGGCGCGTGCAGATCTTCGCTATTACCTGGCTCGCGTACGCCGCGTTCTACTTCACCCGCAAAGCATTTTCGGTGGCCAAACTGGGCATCGCCGAAGACCCTGATTTCACCCTCGACAAAATGGCCATGGCCAACCTCGACGCGATCTATCTGGCGGCGTATGCCCTCGGACAGTTCACCTGGGGCATGCTCGCCGATCGCTTTGGCCCGCGAGTCGTAGTGCTTGGTGGTTTGCTGATATCCGCCGCTGCGGCGCTGGTGATGGGCAGTTTCGCTACATTGCCGATCTTCGCCACGTGTATGTTGATTCAAGGTCTGGCGCAGTCCACTGGCTGGTCCGGGCTGTGTAAAAACCTTGGCAGCTTCTTCCCGTCAGAGCAGCGCGGGCGCGTGCTCGGCTTGTGGAGTTCCTGTTACGCGTTTGGTGGCCTGGTCGCCTCGCCGTTCGCCGGCTGGTGGGCCTACACGCTGGTCGGCACCTGGCACGCGGCATTCATTTCCAGCGCGGCGGTGGTCGCGGTGGTGGCCGTGCTGTTCTTTATCTTCCAGCGCAACAAACCGGAAGACGTCGGCTTGCCGGCGGTGGAGCCGGAGCCGGAACTGACCGCCGAGGAAACCGCAGCCAACAGCAAACTCAGCGTGTGGGAGCCGTTAAAGGAAATCCTGCGCAACCGCACGGTGCTGGTGCTGGGACTGGCGTATTTCCTGCTGAAACCGGCGCGCTACGCGATTCTGTTGTGGGGCCCGGTGATTGTTTTCGAGCAGATGCCCAGTGTCGGCAAGGTCGGCGCGGCGATCATTCCCACCGCGTTTGAACTGGCCGGATTGCTCGGGCCGATCATGATCGGCCTGGCCTCGGACAAACTCTTCGGCGCCCGACGCATGCCGGCCTGCGTGCTGAGTCTGTTGGCGCTGACCGTGACGCTGGCGCTGTTCATGGCTGCGCTGAACACCGGCAGCGTGTTGCTGGTTGTCGCGTTGCTGTTCGTCATGGGCCTGACGTTGTACGGCCCGGACTCGATGATCAGCGGCGCGGCCGCCATCGATTTCGGCAAGGCCAAGGCCGGTGCCACCGCCGCCGGTTTCGTCAACGGCTGCGGCTCCGTTGGCGCAGTGCTCGGCGGTTTGCTGCCGGGCTACTTCGACTCGGTGACGGTGTTCATCGTCTTCGCCGGATGCGCGCTGTTCTCGGCGCTGGTGCTGATTCCGCACTGGAACAGTCGGCCGGTCGGCGTGATGGAGCCGCGCGCGGCGATCCCCAACTGCCCGCTGAGCGTCAAACCGCTGCGTTCCTGAAACCCTTCGCCCCGTGGCCTGCTGCGCGGTGCGCGGCAGGCTGCGTCGTGGCTTTCTGACTGGAGATTTCCCATGCGACCGTTCTGGCTCGAGCAAGCCTTGCAGGCCGACCCATCCGAGCAGTGTCCACCGCTGCAAGGCGAGGTGCGCACCGATGTGTGCATCGTTGGCGGCGGCTACACCGGATTGTGGACGGCGATCATGCTCAATCAGCAAAACCCCGAGCTGGAGGTGTTGCTGATCGAAGCTGACATCTGCGGTGCCGGCGCCAGTGGCCGTAATGGTGGTTGCGCACTGTCATGGTCGGCCAAGTATTTCACCCTGGAGCGCTTGTTCGGCGTCGAAGAAGCGGTGCGTCTGGTCAGGGAATCGGAGCGCAGCATCCATGCGATCGGCGAGTTCTGCGAGCAGTACGGCGTCGATGCCGACTACCGCCTCGACGGCACGCTGTACACCGCGACCAATCGCGCCCAGGTCGGCGCAACTGACGCGGTGATCGCGGCGCTGGAGCGTAACGGCATCAACTCGTTCAGCCAGCGACCGCTCGCCGATGTGCAGCGCATGGCTGGTTCGTCAAAACATCTGGAAGGCTGGTTTTCCCCGGCGGCTGCCAGCGTGCAACCGGGCAAACTGGTGCGCGGCCTGCGCCGGGTGGCGCTGCAATTGGGCGTGAAAATCCATGAGGGTACGGCGATGACCGGACTGGAAGAGGGCCGCCCGGCACGTATTCACACGCCCGGCGGCAAGGTCATCGCCGACCGGGTGGTGCTGGCGATGAATGCGTGGATGGCCCGCGCGTTTCCTCAGTTCGAGCGCAGTGTGGCGATCGTTTCCAGTGACATGCTGATCACCGAACCGCGCCTGGACCTGTTGCAGCAAATCGGTTTGACCAGCGGCGTCAGCGTCCTCGATTCGCGGATTTTCGTGCATTACTACCACAACACCCCGGACGGCCGGATCATGCTCGGCAAGGGCGGCAACACCTTCGCCTATGGCGGGCGGATGCTGCCGGTGTTCGATCAGCCGTCGCCTTATGCCGGCTTGCTCAAGCGCAGTCTCGCGGATTTTTTCCCGGCGTTCGCCGAGGTCAAAATCGACGCGACGTGGAACGGCCCGTCGGATCGTTCGGTGACCGGCTTACCGTTTTTCGGCCAGATGAGCGGGGCGGGCAATGTGTTTTACGGCTTCGGTTATTCCGGCAGCGGCGTCGGCCCGTGTCACATGGGCGGGCAGATTCTCGCCGCGCTGGTGCAAGGCCTGGATAACCCGTGGACCCGCTCGCCGCTGGTCAACGGGCCGCTGGGTTATTTCCCGCCGGAACCCATCCGCTACCTCGGCTCGTTGATGGTGCGCAACGCCATCCGCCGCAAGGAGCGCGCCGAAGATCACGGGCACCGGCCTCGGCATCTGGACGTGCGCCTGGCCAGGTTCGCGGCGGCGGCGGGCAAGGCGGACAAAAGCTGAGGCGCCGATCAATGCTCGGCGCGGTGGCTCAGCCAGTCGAGCAACAGGCTGTCGCGCACGGGCTCTGATTCGCGCTCCGGCGGCTGGCGTGCGTGGCTGAGGCACAGGATCGGTCGGTCCGGATCGCTGTCGAGGAAACTCACCCACACTTCACTGCCAGCACGCGGTAATTGATCGATGGCGACAGGGCCGCTGAGCCGGCTCATGGCGATCGGCAGCCACAGGGCGTCGCTGGCGGATTTATCCGCAGACGGCCACAGGCTTACAGCGAGGCAGCCGTTTTCGTCCACTTGCGCAGGTTGCCCAGGCGCACCCGCCACTTTCGCCAAGTGATAACCGGCAATATTCGGGCGAGCTTGTTTGAGTGGCGGACGGAAGTCGGTCGACCAGGGCTGCGCAGTGAAGTCGTTGTGATAACGCTGAACGCTTGGCGCCGGATCAAGGATCGAAGGGTGCTGCCCGTGGTGGCGCACCGCGCTGATCAGCCATTGTTCGTTGAAATGATGAATCGGGTGGTCGGCCACAAGCAGCAGTCGTCCACTGAGCAAATCGCTGCAATCACTGCGCCCGTGAATGGAGCGCAACTGGCAGCGTTGGCGTTGCAGATGACGTCGGCTGCGTTGTTCGGCGTGTAGACGTTCCGGCGATCGCGCGGGCATCGGCAACTCGGTCGAGACCTCGTTGGCGGCTTCGGCATTGCCGGTTGGCTGACCGCGATTGCGCACCGCATGCAGCATCGGTACAGGCGCCGCGCGATGCTGTTGATAGAGCGCGCTGACGCAGGGCGACGGTGGTTGCTCATCAGCACTGAAAGGGATTTCGACCGGTTCCTGCGGCAGGCTCAGGCTGTCGTCAGCGAACACCACGACGTGTCCGTCCGGCCCGTGTTCGAAGTGATAGTGGATGCCTTCTTCTTCGCATAGCCGCTGCGCCAGTGCCAGATCGCTTTCTTCGTACTGAATGCAAAACGCCCTTGCCGGGTAGTGACCGACGCTCATTTCAATGCGGTAGCTGTGCGCTGGCAGGGCATGTTCTTCGAGCAGTTGTTGAATGATCTGCGGCACACTCAGGTGAGTAAACACGCGGCGCTTATGCGTTTGCGCCAGTTGTTGCAGATACGGCACCAGAATCAGTCGATAGCCGACCCGATGTGTCCCGCGATGTTCGCAGCTGGCGCTGGAAATGACGCCGTGGAATCCGTGCTGCTCACTGAGCCGCAAAAAGGCTGGCCTGTGCAGGAAGGATCCCGGGACGATGGCCGGGGCCAGTCCGAGCAGTTCAATGTCGAAACGGTAAGGCTGGTTCAGCGCTTCCTCGCCGCGAAAACGCACCACCGGCAGGCGCAATCCGCTGTCGGTCAGTGTAAGGGTGAAGGGACTTTCCTTGTCATTGAGCATTCGAGCAGGCCCTGTCAGGCGATACGGGGTTTCAAGGGTACGAAACCGTTGGGCTGAATGGTCATGACAAAGGCGCTTTTCAGAATCCCCCTACATGCTTTGGTGAAGATGTCGATTCCGTCGGCTGTTTTTTTGGTCGATTGCCGACTTTAGGCCGTATAAACTTGCCGCCACGCGTCGGCCAATAGATGTCTCGGCGCCACAGATCAAGAGAGTGAGTAATGGGCGCACAGTGGAAGGTTAAACACAAAGAAGCGGCAGCCAACGCCAAAGGGAAGATCTTCGGCAAACTGGTGAAGGAAATCACCATTGCTGCGCGCAACGGTGCCGATACCGCCACCAACGCACACCTGCGTCTGGTGGTCGAACAGGCGAAAAAAGCCTCGATGCCAAAAGAAACCCTCGATCGCGCGATCAAGAAAGGCGCCGGTCTGCTGGGTGAAACTGTGCAATACCATCGCGTGACCTACGAAGGCTTCGCGCCGCATCAGGTGCCGCTGATCGTCGAATGCGTCACCGACAACATCAACCGCACCGTCGCGGAAATTCGTGTGGCGTTCCGCAAGGGCCAGTTGGGCGCTTCGGGTTCGGTGGCGTGGATGTTCAACCACGTCGGCATGATCGAAGCCGCGCCGGACAGCCCGGAAGCCGATCCGGAAATGGCTGCGATCGAAGCCGGTGCCCAGGATTTCGAGCCGGGCGAAGAGGGCGCGACGCTGTTCCTCACCGACCCGACCGACCTCGACGCTGTGCAGAAAGCCCTGCCGGAACAAGGCTTCACCGTGCTCTCGGCCAAGCTCGGCTACCAGCCGAAGAACCCGGTCAGCGGCTTGAGCGACGAGCAGATGGCTGAAGTCGAGGCGTTCCTCGAAGGCCTCGACAACCATGATGACGTGCAGGACATGTTTGTTGGTCTGGCTGGCTGATCCCTCGCGCCAGTAATGACCTCTTCTCGAGTAGGCTGGCTGCCACATTTGCAATGCATTCCAATGTGGGAGCGAGCCTGCTCGCGAATGACCGCGCAGCGGTCACAGATTCTCCAGCACCTCGATGACTTCACTGAACCCCGGCCGCCCCAGCACATCGGCCTGACAGCAACGTCGTTCCAGCGCCTCCAGGTGCGCGCGCCGCTCCGTACTCAATCCTGAGTCGACACGCTCCAGCAATTCCCCCAACAACACACCGAACGCACGTACTTCCAGGCGCTGCAATGCGCGCGCCTGCACATCATCGCGGGTGGCATGAAACGACGCCGCGCCGAAATCCCCCAGCAGACAATCGCCCTGATCGTTCAACAGAATGTTGTGGCCATACAGATCGCCGTGGGTAATGCCTTGGTGGTGCAGGTGCTCGGCCGCTGAGGCGATGCCTTGGGCGACGCGCAGGGCAACCTCCGCCGTGAACCGGCAGTCCTCGGCATAAACATCCCGCGAGCACGAGACCAGGCTCGGCAAGCCGGCGAGATTGCCGAAGCTCGGATCTATCAACTGCATCACCAATCCCTGCTGCTGATCGGGGTGGCCGCTGATGCGGCCCTCGACGCGGATCAGGTTGGGGTGCAAACCGGCAGTGATGCAGGCGTTCATCTCATGCAACGGCGAGCCGTCGCTGGTCATCTCGCCTTTGTACAGCTTCACCGCAACCGCTTGCGCCGTGCCATCGTCACGCTGCCAGACCGCCTGGGAAATCACCCCGGAAGCGCCTTCGCCCAGTTGCTGCTCCAGGCGCAGCGCTGACCAGTCGATCAGCGGCGTAGCCTCAAGGGCAGCGGCATCGGCTTCGGTTTCCAGCGGATTGCCGGCGTAGGCCAGCCAGGTCAGGCTCGGCAAGGTCAGCAGCCATTGCGGCAGTTCGCTGAGTTGGTTGGCAGCGATGCGCAGCAATTCCAGCCGATGGCAGTGACGCAGGGAGTCTGGCAGCGAGCGCAGGCGATTGCCGGCGAGCATGAGCTTCTGCAAAGCGCGGCGTTCACCCAGTTCTTTCGGCAGGTTCTCGATGCGGTTATCGGTGAGGATCAGCCAGCGCAGCGACGGCGGCAGGGCGGCACCGGGCACATTGACGATGCGGTTGGCCTTGAAGCCGACCATGGTCAGCGCGGTGCACTGGCCGAGGCACGCCGGCAGTTCGCTGAACTGGTTGTCGGAGCAGAACAGCACGCGCAGGCGGGTCAGGCGATGCAGGTCATCGGGCAGGCTGGATAACGCATTGCCGCTGAGGTTGAGCACTTCCAGCGTGTCGGCCAGTTGGAAAATTTCGCGGGGGAATTCGGTCAGCCCGCAAGACAGGTCGAGGCGGGTGATGCCTGACAGCTCGCCGGCGCGCAGTTGAGCAAGGGTGTGCATGTCTGGTTTCGCTATTGATCGGTGGAGCGACGCGGGGGCGCGGGAATGGGCGACATGATAGCGGTAAAGCGGATGCTGAACGGATTTTGAGTTGTCCCGGGACCTTGTGGGAGCGAGCCTGCTCGCGAAAGCGGCGTATCAGTTAAATGAACTCTGACTGACATACCGCTTTCGCGAGCAGGCTCGCTCCCACAGGGCTCGCTCTCACAGGGTAGGGTGTCAGTTGGGTTCGTGAATTTCCTGCAATTGCCCCAACCGGCTGCGCGTGCGCGCCAGGTCGATGGCGTGACCTTCCAGGCTCTGGCCCAGCGGCAGTTGGCCGAGCAGGGTCAGGTGCTTGTCCTGATCGTAGAGCACGTCGATCAAATTGATGAAGCGCTGTTGCACGGCGATCGGACACTCGCCGAGCTGCGGCAGGTCATCGATGATCCACTGGTCGAAACGCTGGCACAGTTGCAGATAATCCATCACTGCCGTTGGCTGTTCACACAGGTCGTTGAAGGTGAACGCGACTCGCCGGCCTTGGCAAAAACGGGCCTGAAGCTGGCGCTTGCCAACCTCGAGGGCAAGGGCAGGCGCGTCGGCTGGTGGCAGGTCCAGGGCCTGGCGCTGGGCTGTTGTAGCCGGCCAGACGTAATGTCCTTGGGTAAACACTTGATGCGAATGCTGGCGGTTCAGCGTGCGGTAGTCGTGGTCGCCGCCGACTTCCATCACCTGCATGCGCGTGTTGATCAGCTCGATCACCGGTTTGAAGCGTGCGTGATACAGCGGGTTGGGCAGCAGGCCCTCGGGTGCATAGTTGGAGGTCACCAGCAGCATGATCCGCCGTTTGAACAGGGCCTTGAACAAACGCGTGATCAGCATCGCGTCGCCGATGTCGTGCACATGAAATTCGTCGAAACACAGCACCTGGCAATCTTCCAGCAACTCATCCAGGGTGATTTCCAGCGCGTCTTCCTGCAGGCGGTGACGGAACATGCCGTCGTGCAGCCGGGCAAAAAACTGATGGAAGTGCAGGCGACGTTTGCGCGGGATCGGCAGTGCCTGGAAAAAACCGTCGAGCAACCAGCTCTTGCCGCGCCCGACGGCTCCGTACAGGTACAGACTCGGCGGTGTGTGGCCGCTGTCGCCCAGCAGTACGCTGGCCTGCTGCGCCATGCAGTCGATGACGTGCTGCTGACTGCGGCTAAGGGTGTAGCCCTGGCTTTTGGCTTTGTCGCGGAAATAATCGCGGATGGTCGCGGCATGAGCATCGTGCCCGGCGCTGACGGGCAGGCTTTTGCCGAACAGGCGGCGCAACAACGGCCAGCGTTGGCTCAGTCGTGATCGTTTCGGCGTTCGGGCGGGCACGCGGGGCAGGCTCCTGGTTGATTGGGCCGACTCCACCGGAGCTCGGCGCTAAAGTTTAACCAGACCTCGGACATAGGCTCCATGAAATATGCATGATTCCCCTGTAGGAGCTGACGAGTGCAACGAGGCTGCGATCTTTTGATCTGGGTTGCCGCCAACAGATCGCAGCCTCGTTGCACTCGTCAGCTCCTACCAGAGGCGGATTTCAGAACGGTGGCGATTGCTTGAGCAACTCTGCTGCCGGCGAGTCGGTCGGGCTGACCACCGCATAGTTGTAACCCGGCCCTGACCAGTAATCGGCCTGCAGATCGCCATCGCTGCGCGAGCCACGCGGCAGCAGGGTGTTTTTCGGCCCCGGTGGACGCAGGTAGAAACTGACCTTGTGACCGCTGCCATCCTCATACATCACCATTGCCGCCGCGCCTTCATCGGTGCTGAGCAAACGCCCGCTGACCGGCTCGAATCCGGCAGCTTTCAAGTCCGGCAAGCGCCCGGCACCGCTGAAGTAGCGGTCGAGCCAACGCTGCATGTCGCCGTCGCTGTCGACCTTGTAATCGGCGGGCAGTACGCCTTGCTGGGCGATCAGGCGATAGGCTTGCAACGCGTCAGTCATCGGCAATTGCGCAGGGCGCACCAAGGTCATTTCCCGTGCCTGCCAGCCACTGAAACCACCAATGCTCACGGCAATCAGCAGCACCGCCGCGCTGGCCAGGTGCCGACGGGACTGCTGGCGGCGGCGCTGGCGAATCATCATCGGGTCAAGCGCCGGATTGGCCGGTTGCTGCAACGCGCCACTCAGCGCTGCGCGCAATTGCTGGGCGTCGCGTTGCCAGGCGCGCACCTGCGCCGCTTCTTCGGGGTGGCTGGCCAGCCAGGTCTCGAGCACGCGCCGATCGGCGTCGCTGAGCTGGTGGTCGACGTAGGCGTGCAAATCACGTTCGCTGGGAGGCAGGCTGATCATTTGAGTATCCGCAAGGAAGGGCTGCTGATTTCGCCGTCGCTGAGTTGGCGCAAGGCCTGGCGGGCGCGGGACAGGCGCGACATCACGGTGCCGATCGGGGCGCCGAGGATCTCGGCGACCTCTTTATAGGACAGGCCTTCCACCGAGACCATCAGCAGCAAGGCGCGCTGTTCGGTGGGCAGGCGTTCGAAGGCTTGCAGGGTCGATTGGGCAATCACGGTGCGTTCCACAGACGGCTCGGCATCGTCGCGACCGGTGAAAAATTCCAGCATCCGCGCATAGCGCCGCGAACGACGGTGCGCGTCGAGAAATTGCCGATAGAGGATCGCGAACAGCCAGGCGCGCAAGTCGCCGTCAGCGCGTTTCTCGCCCCACGCCGACAGCGCCCGCTCGAGGCTGGCCTGGACCAGATCGTCAGCGCTGCTGCTGTTGCGCGTCAACGACACGGCGAAGCGGCGCAATCTGGGAATGATTTCTCTCAACTGTTCGTCGAATTCGCTCATGAATGTCTGCTGGTCGCTACGCTGTGGACTAGGAAGACGCCCGTCAGCGCAGGTTATTCCCCGCGCGCAAAAATAAATACCGCACCGTGGAATAAACCCGGACGGGGTGCGTCTTGCTGACTCTTTCCACTTGTGGCCGATGGCCTGGAGATATTCATGGTTGATCGCTCGTCCCCCAACGCTGCACCGCCCGGCAGGCCGCCGCGCCAGCCACTGAGCGCCGCGAGCCTGGTTTTTCGTCTGGGCGGCATTGCCGTGATTGTCGCCGCCGTGGCCGGGGCGTTTGCCTACGTGCATGGCAACCTTGACCCGCAACGATTGACGCCAAAAGCGTTGGTCGATGTGCTGGAAAAGAACAACGGCGTGCATCCCGGCTTTCGTCGCAATCACGCCAAGGGTGTCTGCGTGATAGGCCATTTCGAAAGCAGCGGCGAGGCGCGCGCATTCTCTACAGCACAAGTGTTCAACCTGCCGCAGACACCGGTGGTGGGGCGTTTCGCCTTGCCGGCCGGCAATCCCTACGCGCCGGACAGCGCCGTACCGATCCGCAGCCTGGCGCTGCGCTTCACCCAGGCGAACGGTCAGCAATGGCGCACCGGCATGAACAGCATGCCGGTGTTTCCGGTGGGCACGCCCGAAGCGTTCTACCAATTGCAGCAGGCGCAGTCGCCGGATCCAGCCACCGGCAAGCCAGACCCGACGAAGGTGCCGGCGTTTTTTGCCGCACATCCGGAAGCCGTGCCGTTTCTGACGTGGGTGAAGACCGCCAAGCCTTCGGCCAGCTACGCCACCGAAACCTATAACAGCATCAATGCGTTCTATCTGGTCGATGGCAACGGTAAAAAACAGGCCGTACGCTGGAGCATGACGCCGCTGGCGCAGGACGCGGCGGGTGCCACGGCTCCTGAAGGCGCGGACTTTCTCGAGAAGGATCTGGTGCAACGCCTGGCCGCCGCACCCTTGCGCTTTCAGTTGAACATCACCCTGGCCAACGCCGGTGACCCGGTGAACGATGCCAGCAAGACCTGGCCCGCAGATCGCAAAGTGCTGAACGCCGGAACCCTGGTGCTGGAGAAGACCCAGCCGCAACTCAGTGGCGAGTGCCGTGACATCAACTACGACCCGCTGGTGCTGCCGGCCGGGATTCAAGGCTCGGAAGATCCACTGCTGGCCGCGCGTTCTGCCGGCTATGCCGATTCCTACCTGCGTCGCACCAGCGAAGTCAGCCAGTTGCCCGCCGCCAAACAGGAGGCTCGTCCATGAACAAGCAACCGACGCATTTCGTTTTGCTGGCGCGCCTGCTGCACTGGCTGATGGCGCTGATGATCATCGCCATGCTGTTTATCGGCGCGGGCATGGTCACTTCGGTGTCGTCTCGCCATGAATGGCTGATTCATCTGCATAAGCCGCTGGGCATCGCGATTCTGGCGCTGGTGATCGTGCGCCTGCTGGTGCGCTTCACCACCCGCCAACCGCCGCTGCCGGATGATCTGCCGGGCTGGCAGGTGCTGGCAGCCAAGGCTTCCCACGTCTTGTTGTATGCGTTGATGCTGGTGTTGCCGTTGCTCGGCTGGGCGATGATCAGTGCCTCGGGCGAGCCAGTGATGCTGACGTCGTCGCTGCATCTGCCGTCGATTGTGCCGGCCGATGCGCAACTGTTTGCGTTGCTGCGCAAGTCCCATGGCTATTTGGCGTATCTGCTGTTTCTGACGGTGCTGCTGCACTTGGCGGCGGCGCTGTTCCATGGCTGGGTGCGGCGTGACGAAGTGCTCGACAGCATGTTGCGCGGGCGCGATCGCGGCTGACCGGTTAAAGCAAAAGATCGCGGACAGGCCGCGATCTTTTGTTGTTGCAGGGAAGGGGATCAGCGCAGGGTGTCGACCATGTCGGCGAAGGTGGTCAGCACATCCTTGCCCAATTGCTTGGAACGTTTGCCCGACCAGCCGGTGATCTTGTCCGGGTGGTCGTCGTGGTCCTTGAACGGCATCTCCAGGGTCAGCGACAGGCAGTCGTATTTCTGTCCGACGCTGTTGCAGGCCAGCGTCATGTTGGCCTGTCCCGGTTCGTCGCGGGTGTAGCCATAGGTGGTCTGGAAGTCTTTGGTGGTGTGCTTCAAGTGGCTGCGAAAATGCTCTTCAAGCTTTTCGATGCGCGGCGTAAAACCAGGATTGCCTTCACAGCCGGCGGTGAAAACGTGAGGTATGGTTTCGTCGCCGTGTACGTCGATAAACGCATCGACGCCATACTTTTGCATCTGCTGCTGAACGAATAGCACTTCCGGGCTGATGTCCTGACTGGCGCTCTGCCACGCCCGGTTCAAGTCCTGCCCCATGGCGTTGGTGCGCAGGTGGCCGTGGAACGCGCCGTCCGGGTTCATGTTCGGCACCAGATACAGATCGGCGCTGGCCAGCAGTTTGTTCAATACCGGATCGTCCTGTCGTTCCAGACGCTCGATCACACCTTCCATGAACCATTCAGCCATGTGCTCGCCCGGATGCTGCTGGGCGATGATCCAGATTTTGCGCTGGCCTTCGGCACCGGTGCCTTTGCGCAGCAGCTGAATGTCGCGGCCCTCGACACTGTTGCCGGTCGCCAGCAATTCGGTGCCAGCCTTGCTTAGCGCTTGCTCGATCAACCAGTCGTGGCGGCCGCGGCTGTAGGGTTCGAAGTAGGCGAACCAGGCGTGGGTCTGTTCGGCTTCGAGGCAGAAGCGCAGGCTGTCGCCTTCGAAGCTGGTAGGGATGCGGAACCAGTTGACGTGATCATACGACGCCACCGCTTGATAGCCCGGCCAGCCTTTGCTGTAGGTCGATTGGCTGGCGTTGACCAGGCGGAACCAGTGTTCCTGATGCACATGCAGGCCGCTGGCCTTGAAGTGGAACCACTGAAAATGAGCGCTGCGGGTGTCCGGGCGGATGGCCAGGACGGGACTGAGCGGGTTGCTGATATCGATGACTTGGATATTGCCGCTGTCGAAATTGGCGCTGATGTCGAACGAAGATTTGGCCACGGTCATGGTCGGTTCCTGATCAGGATTTTTATGACCGGTACTTTACACGCAGGCAGGGCTGAAACCGAGGGGAATCGCGGGTGTAGCGGGGGGCGTCTTCCGTGACGCGCCAGCAGCTTAGAGGCTATGCGATTGATTCTCAAGTGCTGATTGCCATTAGTTTCGCCCAATGTGGCTGGGCTCGGCTTGCCAATCGATATTCTTTTGATATTATCCGCGCCATCGAATTTGCAGCACCCAAAGACTTCATTAGCCTGAAGACACAAGCCCGAAAAACGGGCAAAAAAAGACCCGGCAAAAAGCCGGGTCAAAAACCGTGATTAGCCTGATGAGGAGATAGTCCAGAAGACCGACCTAAGGTCTCTGGTCCATCGACTGATCTCGCGACCAGCTGCTTGCAATAATAATCATTATCATTTGCAAGTCAAATGTTTTTATCTGCGCGATGGGAAAATTCTTTCCTGTCCGCCCGTACCTTGTCCGCCGTGACTTCGTCGTTGTCGATCGAATGGTCGACCATCGCCCGCGCCATATCCACCATGTGCACCACCGAAAAGGCCAGATCGCGACTGGTGCCTTGCAGGTTTTCTGCGGCCTTGAACGCGGTGGCGGCCGCACATCGCAACAGATCCGAGGCATGCACCAGTGCTTCCTCGCCGCTGAGATGGCCTTTGACATTGAAAAAACGTTCGTCCGTCTCGGATTTCGAAACAGTCGGTTTCAAGTAGTAGTCCAGCGCGCGCTGTGCGGCGGCATTGCCCTGAGGGGAGGTGAAGCTGGTGTCAATTTGCAGATCGGGCATGTCTTTGCTGCTGATGTTCATCATGAAACGTCACTCCATGTTCGATTGAAAGTCCGTTCCTCTAGGATAGTACCGCCTGTATTTGTGACTAGGATTTAAATACTACAATATGTGTTTTGCCGGTCGAAGACGTCCGCGTAAGGTGCGGCACATGGATAAATGGATTGAGTTGGTCAAGGCCAAGATGAGTGAACTCAAAGTCACTCAAACAGAGCTCGGAGAGCGCGTCGGCATGTCCCAGGGCGGGATCGGTCATTGGCTGAACAAGCGTCGCGAACCCGGTGTTACCGAAATGAACCGCGTGCTCAAGGCGCTGGGAATGGACTTCCTTGAAGTCGTTCTGGTGATTCGCGAACCGCAGCCGACGCCGGAAGACGAGATGCCGCTGGCGCAGAAGTACAACCCGTACTTCCGTTATCCGGTTTGCGATTGGCGTGCACCGTGCGAAGTGCGTGACACTGCGGCGAGCTATCCCGGAGCATCAGCGAAGCAGCGCTTCGAACTGACGGATTACCACGCTCGCGGCGGTGCGGCGTTCTGGCTGACGGTGACGGGGGATTCGATGACCGCGCCGAGCGGCCAGAGCGTTGCCGAGGGCATGCTGATTCTGGTCGATCCGGAGTTGGAGGCAGTGCCTGGCAAACTGGTGATCGCCCAGTGGCCGGACAGCGAAGAGGCGATTTTCCGCAAACTCGACGAACAGGCCGGCCAGCGTTACCTGGTGCCGCTCAATCCAACCTGGCCGAAAACCCTGCTCACCGATGAATGCCGGATCATCGGCGTGGTGGTTCAGGCAACGGCGCGTTACTGAACCGATCGATCCTCGCGCAAGGCCAGGATCGATCCTTTTATTTCATCCCTCTTCCAGTTCAACCAAAGCGCTGCCTTCGCTGACCATATCGCCTTCCTGGCAATACAGCGCTTTGATCACACCGGCCTGCGGGGCACGGATGCTGTGTTCCATCTTCATGGCTTCCAGCACCACCAGTTGCGCCCCGGCCTCAACCGACTGTCCCGTTTCGACCAGCACGCGCACGATGCTGCCGTTCATTGGCGCGGTCAGCCCGCCCTGATGGCTGTGGCTGGCCTCGACGGCGCTGATCGGATCGAACGCCTCGATGCGCCGCAATTCGCCGTCCCATTCCAGATACAACGCGCCACCCTGACGAATCGCCCGCAATGTGCGGCGCACGCCGTCATGCTCGACGGTCAGCGCTTCGCCCAGCAGTGTCGCAGAGGCCGCAGAGCCCAAAGTCAGCGCGCGATCCTGTCCCTCGCAACTCAAATGCAAGGTGATTTGCGCCGGCAAACCTGCGCGCAAACCACTACCGCGAGACCAGGGCGAGGCGGGATCATCCGCCCGAGCACGCTGCGGCAGACTCTGCGCAAACGCCTGCGCCGCCGCCTGCCAGAACTCATCGCTCAACGTGCCTGGTGCTGGCAGCAATTGCTCCTGATAGCGCGGAATGAACCCGGTATCCAGCTCTGCCGCCGCAAACGCCGGATGCGCGATGATCCTGCGCAGGAAATTGATGTTGGTCTTCAGCCCGCCAATCGCAAACTCGTCGAGCATGCTCAACAGACGCAAGCGTGCCTGTTCGCGATCTTCACCCCAGGCAATCAGCTTGCCGAGCATCGGGTCGTAGAAGGGCGATATCTCGTCACCTTCCTCAACGCCGCTGTCCACCCGCCGCCCCGGTCCCTGCGCCGATTCGCGATACAAGTCCAGCCGCCCGGTGGCCGGCAGGAAATCATTCGCCGGATCCTCGGCATACAAACGCACTTCGATCGCATGACCATTGAGCGGCACCTGCGCCTGAGTGATCGGCAGCGTTTCCCCACGGGCGACGCGAATCTGCCAGGCGACCAGATCAAGCCCGGTGATTGCTTCGGTCACCGGGTGCTCGACTTGCAGCCGCGTGTTCATCTCCATGAAGAAAAACTCGCCGCGCGCATCCAGCAAAAACTCCACGGTACCGGCGCCGACATAACCGATCGCCTGCGCCGAACGCACGGCCGCTTCGCCCATTGCTCGGCGCAACTCGGGCGACAGGCCCGGCGCCGGGGCTTCTTCGACGACTTTCTGGTGACGACGCTGGATCGAACAATCGCGCTCGTTGAGATACAGGCAGTTGCCGTGCTGATCGGCGAACACCTGAATCTCCACATGACGTGGCTTGAGCAAATACTTTTCCACCAACATCCGCGAGTCGCCAAACGACGATTGCGCTTCGCGCTGCGCCGAGGCGAGGGCTTCAGCCAGTTGGCTGACATCCTCGACGACTTTCATGCCTTTACCACCGCCGCCGGCCGTAGCCTTGAGCAGCACCGGATAACCGATGCGTTCGCAGGCTTCGCGGAAGGTGTCGAGGTCCTGCGCCTCGCCGTGATAGCCCGGCACCAAAGGCACACCGGCCTTTTCCATCAACGCTTTGGCGGCGGATTTGCTGCCCATCGCGTCGATGGCCGAGGCGGGCGGGCCGAGGAAGATCAGCCCGGCGGCTTCGATGGCGCGGGCGAACCCAGCATTCTCCGAGAGAAAACCGTAGCCGGGATGAATCGCCTGGGCACCGCTGGCCTTGGCGGCGGCGATCAATTTATCGATTTGCAGATAACTCTCAGCAGCCTTGCTGCCGCCCAGATCGACGCGGATATCGGCTTCACGGCTGTGGCGCGCATCGCGGTCGGTGGCGCTGTGCACAGCGACGGTAGTCAGGCCCAGGGCCTTGGCGGTGCGCATCACGCGGCAGGCGATTTCGCCACGGTTGGCCACCAGCAGGGTGGTAATCACAGGTGCGCTCATCAACGCGACTCCTTGGTGGATGCGGCTTGCCAGCTCGGCGGGCGTTTTTGCAGGAAGGCGCGCAAGCCTTCCTGGCCTTCGGCGCTGACGCGAATCCGCGCGATGGCATTTTCCGTGTAGCGGCGCAGGGCCGGGGTCAGCGCGCCGTTGCCGACTTCGCGCAGCAAGTCCTTGCTGGCGCGCATGGCCGCGGGGCTGTTGAGCAACAGGTTGTCGATCCACTGTTCGACCTGATGCTCCAGTTCAGCCGCAGGATAGCTTTCGGCGAGCAAGCCGATCTCCCGCGCCCGCTGCCCGTTGAAGCGCTCGGCAGTCAGCGCATAGCGCCGCGCCGCACGCTCACCGATCGCTTGCACCACGAACGGGCTGATCACCGCTGGCGCCAGGCCGATGCGTACTTCCGACAGGCAGAACTGCGCGTCATCGGCGCCGATCGCCATGTCACAGCAACTGATCAAGCCCAGCGCGCCACCAAACGCCGCGCCCTGAACCACAGCCAGAGTGGGGATTTTCAGCTTGGCGAGGTTGTACATCAGCTCGGCCAGTTCGCGGGCATCGTCAAGATTGGTGTGGTAATCGAGTTCTGCCGATTGCTGCATCCAGGCCAGGTCGGCACCGGCACTGAAATGCTTGCCACGCCCGCGCAGCAGCAGGAAACGCAGGTTCGAATCGCTGGCGACCTTGTCGAGGGCGAGGATCAGTTCGCGGATCATCTCGGCGTTGAACGCGTTGTTTTTCTCCGCGCGATTTAGCCACAGCGTCGCGAAACCGCGTGGGTCGTTTTGCAGTTCGAGGGTATTGAAGTCGCTCATATTCATCCGTCTCCACGGTTCTTGTGGGAGCGAGCCTGCTCGCGAAAGCGGGGTATCAGTCGATCTATCCGCTGCCTGACAGAGCGCATTCGCGAGCAGGCTCGCTCCCACAAAAAAACATCACATCCGGAACACGCCGAAGCGGCTCGGTTCGATTGGCGCGTTCAGCGACGCGGACAGGGCCAGGGCCAATACATCGCGGGTCTGCGCCGGGTCGATGACGCCGTCGTCCCACAGCCTTGCGCTGGAATAATAGGGGTGACCCTGTTCTTCGTACTGATCAAGAATCGGCTGCTTGATCTCGGTCTCCTGCTCGGCGCTGAACGCCTGACCGCTGCGTTCGGCTTGTTCGCGTTTGACCTGCACCAGGACGCCTGCGGCCTGTTCGGCGCCCATCACGCCAATCCGCGCGTTCGGCCACATCCACAAGAAACGCGGATCGTAAGCGCGCCCGCACATGCCGTAGTTGCCGGCACCGAAGCTGCCGCCGATGATCACGGTGAATTTCGGCACCTTGGCGCAGGCCACTGCGGTCACCAGTTTCGCGCCGTGCTTGGCGATGCCGCCGGCTTCGTATTTCTGGCCGACCATGAAACCGGTGATGTTCTGCAGAAACAGCAGCGGGATGCCGCGCTGGCAGGCCAGTTCGATGAAGTGCGCGCCTTTCTGCGCAGCTTCGGCGAAGAGGATGCCGTTGTTCGCCAGAATCGCGATCGGATAGCCGTGCAAGTGAGCGAAACCGCAGACCAGCGTGGTGCCGAAGAGGGCTTTGAACTCATCGAACACTGAGCCGTCGACCAGCCGCGCAATCACTTCGCGCACATCGAATGGCTGCTTGGCGTCAGCCGGAACCACGCCGTACAACTCGTCGCTGGCGTACAGCGGCGCGATCGGTGTGCGTTGCTGCACCTCGCCGAGCTTGCGCCAGTTGAGGTTGGCGACGCTGCGGCGGGCGAGGGCGAGGGCGTGTTCGTCGTTCTCGGCGTAATGGTCGGCCACGCCGGAGGTCTTGCAGTGCACATCGGCGCCGCCGAGGTCTTCGGCGCTGACCACTTCGCCGGTCGCGGCTTTTACCAGCGGCGGGCCGGCGAGGAAAATCGTCGCCTGGTTGCGCACCATGATCGCTTCGTCTGCCATCGCCGGCACATACGCGCCGCCTGCGGTGCACGAACCCATCACCACAGCGATCTGCGGGATGCCCATGGCGCTCATGTTGGCCTGATTGAAGAATATCCGCCCGAAATGCTCGCGATCCGGAAACACCTCGTCCTGACGCGGCAGGTTGGCGCCACCGGAATCCACCAGATAAATGCACGGCAGGCGATTCTGCTGGGCGATGGTCTGCGCGCGCAGGTGTTTTTTCACGGTGAGCGGGTAATACGAGCCACCTTTCACCGTCGCATCGTTGGCGACGATCATGCACTCGACGCCTTCAACGCGACCGATCCCGGCGATCACCCCGGCAGCCGGCACGTCTTCGCCGTAAACCGCATGGGCGGCCAGTTGGCTGATTTCGAGAAACGGCGAGCCCGGATCAAGCAAGCGATTGATGCGCTCGCGCGGCAGCAATTTACCCCGCGAGGTGTGGCGTTCCTGCGCTTTGACACCGCCACCCTGCGCCACTTGGGCGAGCAAGGTGTGCAGCGCGTCGACCTGTTTGAGCATCGCCGCACTGTTGGCGGCGAACTCCGCTGAACGCGGGTTGAGCTGAGTGTGCAGAATCATGGGGCTTACTCCGTAAGCAGCTTCCAGCTACAAGCGGCAAGCTGCAAGTTGGGGCAAGAGCGTGGTTCTCTTGCAGCTTGTCGCTTGCGGCTTGCAGCTGACGAAATTCATTTCGTCTCGTTGAACAGTTCGCGGCCGATCAGCATGCGGCGGATCTCGCTGGTGCCTGCGCCGATTTCGTAGAGCTTGGCGTCGCGCAGCAGGCGGCCGGCGGGGAATTCGTTGATGTAGCCGTTACCGCCGAGAATCTGGATCGCGTCGAGGGCCATTTGCGTGGCGCGTTCGGCGGTGTAGAGGATTACCCCGGCAGCGTCCTTGCGGGTGGTTTCGCCGCGCTCGCAAGCCTGGGCCACCGCGTACAGATAGGCGCGGCTGGCATTGAGCTGGGTGTACATGTCGGCAACTTTGCCCTGGATCAGCTGGAATTCGCCGATGCTCTGGCCGAACTGCTTGCGGTCGTGGATGTACGGCACGATCAGGTCCATGCACGACTGCATGATCCCGGTCGGGCCACCGGAAAGCACCACGCGTTCGTAATCGAGGCCGCTCATCAGCACTTTCACGCCACCGTTGAGCACGCCGAGGATGTTTTCCTCCGGTACTTCGACGTCATCGAAAAACAGCTCGCAGGTGTTGGAGCCACGCATGCCAAGCTTGTCGAACTTGTTGCTGCGGCTGAAGCCTTTCCAGTCACGCTCGACGATGAATGCAGTAATGCCGTGCGGGCCTTTTTCCAGATCGGTCTTGGCGTAGATCACGTACGTATTGGCGTCAGGGCCGTTGGTGATCCAGGTTTTGCTGCCGTTGAGTACGAAGCGATCGCCGCGTTTGTCGGCGCGCAGCTTCATCGAGACCACGTCGGAACCGGCGTTGGGCTCGCTCATCGCCAGGGCGCCGACGTGCTCGCCGCTGATCAGCTTCGGCAGGTATTTGGTTTTCTGTTCGTGGTTGCCGTTGCGGTTGATCTGGTTGACGCAAAGGTTGGAGTGCGCGCCATAGGACAACGCCACCGACGCCGAGCCACGGCTGATTTCTTCCATCGCCACCACATGCGCGAGGTAACCCAGACCTGCGCCGCCGTACTCCTCCGGCACGGTGATGCCGAGCAGGCCCATGTCACCGAATTTGCGCCACATGTCGGCGGGGAACAGGTTGTCGTGGTCGATCTGCGCGGCGCGCGGGGCGATCTGATCGGCGACGAAGGACTGCACCTGATCGCGCAGCATGTCGATGGTTTCACCGAGGGCGAAATTCAGGGATGGATAGCTCATGAGGCACCTTTTGGCTTTTTTATCGGGTGGAGCGCACGACGAATCGGCGTTCAGCTTTACGTTAACGTAAAGCTTCCGGAGTTCGACTGTCAATCGGCTTTACGTAAGCGTCAACTTGGGCGAGAGTAAGGACAGTTCAGGATCAGATATCGGTTTGTTTCTGGTGGGAGCGAGCCTGCTCGCGAAAGCGCTGTATCAGTCGCCCTCAAGGCTGAATGACGCAGCGTATTCGCGAGCAGGCTCGCTCCCACAGGGATTCAAAACCGGGAAAACCCACTAATAAAGACAATAGGGGTCGTCATGGATCTACCCAGTGCAAACCCGCAGCGCAGCTACACCCGTGGCTCTCAGGACAAAGCCCTGCTGGCGATGACCATCGGTCAGCGCTTCGATCAGACTGTCGCGCAATACCCTGACGGCGAGGCTTTAGTGGTGCGCCATCAGCAGTTGCGTTACTCCTGGCGGCAACTGGCCGAAGCGGTGGATGAGCAGGCCAGAGCCTTGCTCGCACTGGGTGTGCAGACCGGCGATCGCCTCGGTATCTGGGCGCCGAATTGCGCGCAGTGGTGCATCACCCAGTTCGCCACGGCGAAGATCGGCGTGATCCTGGTCAGCATCAATCCCGCCTACCGCAGCTCCGAACTCGAGTACGTGCTCAAGCAATCCGGCTGCCAGTGGCTGGTTTGTGCCGGAGCGTTCAAGACCTCGAATTACCACGCAATGCTCCAGAGCCTGGCGCCAGAATTGGCTGAGCACGCCATCGGTAAGCTGCGCAGCGAACGCCTGCCGGAGTTGCGCGGCGTGATCAGCCTCGATGCCAATCCGCCGCCCGGTTTTCTGCCGTGGTCACAACTGAGCAAACTGGCCGCCAGCGTCTCGCCCGATCAATTGCGCGAACGCAGCGCCAGTCTGCATTTCGATCAACCAGTGAATATCCAGTACACCTCCGGCACTACCGGTTTCCCCAAGGGCGCGACCCTCAGTCACTACAACATTCTCAACAACGGCTACATGGTCGGCGAAAGCCTCGGCCTGACGACTGCCGATCGTCTAGTGATACCGGTGCCGCTGTATCACTGCTTCGGCATGGTCATGGGCAACCTCGGTTGCGTCACCCATGGCAGCACGATGATTTACCCCAACGACGCTTTCGATCCGGCGCTGACCCTGCAAGCGGTGGCCGAAGAAAAAGCCACGGCGCTGTACGGTGTGCCGACCATGTTCATCGCCATGCTCGATCAGCCGCAACGGCAGACTTTCGACCTGTCGAGCCTGCGCACCGGGATCATGGCCGGCGCCACCTGTCCTATCGAGGTCATGCGCCGGGTGATCAACGAAATGCACATGAGCGAAGTGCAGATCGCCTACGGCATGACCGAAACCAGTCCGGTGTCGTTGCAGACCGGGCCGGCGGATGAGCTGGAGTTGCGTGTCACCACTGTCGGCCGCACCCAGCCGCAACTGGAAAGCAAGATCATCGACACCGCCGGCAACCTTGTGCCGCGCGGCACCATTGGCGAATTGTGCACGCGCGGTTACAGCGTGATGCTCGGCTACTGGAACAACCCGCAGGCTACTGCCGAAGCCATCGATGAGGCGGGGTGGATGCACACCGGCGACCTGGCGAGCATGAACGAGGAGGGTTACGTCAACATCGCCGGGCGTAACAAGGACATGATCATTCGTGGCGGCGAGAACGTTTATCCGCGTGAGCTGGAGGAATTCTTCTTCACCCATCCGGCGGTGGCGGACGTGCAGGTGATCGGTATTCCGTGCTCGCGCTACGGTGAGGAAATCGTCGCCTGGATCAAATTCCACCCCGGCCACAGCGCCTCCGAACTGGAGCTGCAAGCCTGGTGCAAGGAACGCATCGCCCATTTCAAGACACCGCGTTACTTCAAATTCGTCGACGCGTTTCCGATGACGGTGACGGGCAAGATCCAGAAATTCAGGATGCGTGAGATCAGTATCGAGGAGCTGAAAACAATCGAGCGGTAACCTAAACCCTGTGGGAGCTGGCTTGCCAGCGATGGCGTCAGGTCAGCCAGCATCAATGTTGAATGTTCTACCGCAATCGCTGGCAAGCCAGCTCCCACAGGGATCGGGGGATTCAGGAATCACAGAAAGCACAAAGGGGAGCCGAAGCTCCCCTTTAATTTGTCGTTGCGTGCTCTTTTTATTATTGAGGGTCGGTCTGTTGTTGTTTTTGGCAACCGTGGCCCTGTACAGCTTTTTGGCGACCCCCATCCGGGGTCAAGAGCAAACGTATTTTTTTGAGCGCTGATCTGCTTTCTCGTTTAACGATCCAACCGATTCGGGAGCTACCTGAAGGTAGTTTTATTGTTCTCTGCCCGGTTGCGGGTCACTCCTGAGAGCACCCTGAAAAGCACACCTTCTCCAAAAAAATCTGTTAGCTGCGTCTCTGCCGTGTTGTTCTTGTTATGTCAGAGTCGTTTCGTCTTGTTTTTATTGGTTTGCGGCTTTTTATTCTTGTTATGCCATAGAGATAGCAGGTGTCGTGCCAACTTTTAAAAAGCCTTACAAATCAGTGATTTAGGTTTTTCTGGCTTTTTCACCCCAGGGCAAAGCCAGACAATTTGTTTCCGTGTTACTCGCTTTTGCCCACAGCACTGACCCAGCGGTAACACCTCACTGCGCGCTGCGTGCCTTGGCCACTCGCGAACCGCTTGGACGGCCGAGCACTGCACTGATCTGCTGGCCCGCAGCAATCAAGGCGTCCAGGTCGATACCGGTCTCGATGCCCAGGCCATTGAGCAGGTACACCACGTCTTCGGTCGCAACGTTACCGCTCGCGCCTTTGGCGTAAGGGCAGCCGCCAAGGCCGGCGATAGAGCTGTCGAACACCGCAATGCCTTCGAGCAGGCTGGCGTAGATATTGGCCATGGCCTGGCCATAGGTGTCGTGGAAATGCCCGGCAAGCTTGTCCCGTGGTACCTGCGCCGAGACCACCTCGAACAGGCGCCGGGTCGCGCCCGCCGTGCCGGTGCCGATGGTGTCGCCCAGCGACACTTCGTAGCAGCCCATCGCGTACAGCTCGCGCGCGACCATCGCCACTTGCTCCGGCGCAACCGTGCCTTCATACGGGCAGCCCAGCACACAGGAAACATAACCGCGCACGGTAACGCCGTGTTGTTTCGCGGCTTCCATGATCGGCGCAAACCGCGCCAGGCTCTCGCTGATCGAGCAATTGATGTTGCGCTGCGAGAACGCCTCGGAGGCGGCGGCGAACACCGCGACTTCCTTGACCCCGGCGGCGAGCGCGTCTTCAAAGCCGCGCAGGTTCGGCGCCAGCGCGCCGTAGGTCACGCCGGGCTTGCGCTGAATTTGCGCGAACACCTCGGCGGAGCCGGCCATCTGCGGTACCCATTTGGGCGAAACGAAACTGCCGACTTCGATGTAGCCGAGCCCGGCGGCGCTCAGGGCATCGACCAGTTGCACCTTGTCAGCCACGCTGATCGGTTGGGCTTCGTTCTGCAGGCCATCGCGCGGGCCGACTTCGATCAGGCGTACTTGGGAGGGGAGGGACATGGGTGGGACCTGCCTGTTTTTTTAGTTCACGAAGAACCCTGTGGGAGCGAGCCTGCTCGCGAAAGCGGTGGATCAGTCACCGTTAATGTTGGATGACAGAATGCATTCGCGAGCAGGCTCGCTCCCACAGGGGCGCCAGTGTTGGCTAGACCGCCTGCTGGCTCTTGAGCGTCTGCTCCAATGCCTGCACGCAGCGCTCTTCTGCTGTATCCAGCTCAAGCTTCATCTGTTCGATATCCAGCAACTGCTGTTCGAGCTGTTCGCGGCGTTCGCTGATTTTGGCCAGCATGCTGTTGAGCTGTTTGGTGTTACCGCCGGACGGATCATAGAGCTCGATCAGCTCGCGGCATTCGGCCAGGGAAAAACCGATGCGCTTGCCACGCAGGATCAGCTTCAGGGTGACCTTGTCGCGCGGCGAATAGATACGTTCCTGGCCACGACGCTCGGGGCTGAGCAGGCCTTGCTCTTCATAAAAGCGGATCGCCCGGGTGGTGATGTCCAGCTCGCGGGCGAGATCGGAAATGCTGTAGGTCTGACTGCTCATGAAAGCGCTCGGAAAAGGGGCATGGCGCTAAGCTAATCGGTGGTTTACGTTTACGTCAAGGCTCAAGATCCTCGCTGCGTTTGCCGGCCTATTCGCGAGCAGGCTCGCTCCCACACTGAATTGCATTTCACCGGAAGGAATGCAGTCGAATGTGGGAGCGAGCCTGCTCGCGAAGAACGATAACGCGGTAAAAAAGCCCTACACCTTCTCCAGCTTCTTCTCCTGCGCCGTCACCTGTTGGCACAACTCGATCATCTGCTCGCGCATCCAGCGGTTGGCCGGGTCCTGGTCGGTGCTCTCATGCCAATACAGGTGCGTTTCCACCGAGGGCACATCATTCACCGGCAAATTGAACGATTGCAGATCATGGCGGCGGGCGAAGCGTTCCGGCACGGTCATGACCATGTCGGTCTGCTGCATCACTTGCGAAGCCATCAAATAGTGCTGCGAGCGCAGGGCGATCTTGCGCTGGATGCCCATTTTGCCCAGCGCCAGATCGACATAGCCCAGCCCGCTGCGGCGGCTGGAAATATGGATGTGAGTCAGCGACAAATAGTCATCGAGGCTGAGTTTTTCCTTGCCCGCCATTGGATGGCCCTTGCGCATGGCGCAGACGTAACGGTCGTCCATCAGCTTGACGTGGCGTACCTGCGGGTCGGTGTTGAGCGGCGCATCCACGGCGAAATCCAGACGCCCGGCGGCCAGTTCCTTGGTGGTTTCCCGGCGCTTGGACAGAAAGCTTTCGATGATCACCGTCGGCGCCAGGCGGCGCAGACGCTGGAACAAGGGCGGCAGAATGATTGCCTCCGTCAAATCGGTCATGCTGATGCGGTAAGTCTTGGCCGCCTGCGCCGGGTTGAAGATGCGGCTTTCCTGCACCGACACGCGCAGCAGCGACAGGGCGTTGCGCACCGGGCCGATGATGTTCTGCGCCATCGGCGTGGGCACCATGCCCTGAGCGGTACGCACGAAGAGCGGGTCGTTGAAGGTTTCGCGCAACCGCGCCAGGGCATTGGACACCGCCGGCTGGGTGATGCCGACAATCTGCCCGGCGCGGGTCAGGTTGGCTTCCGTGTAGATCGCGTCGAAGACGATGAAAAGGTTCAGGTCGACCTTGCTCAGATTCATAACGCGGCTTCTCTTGTTATTAAGTGCAAGTGTTTTGGGGCTGACGATCAGCGGATCATATATTGGTGATGAATGTTTATACACGCCGAGAATAGGCTAGGTAAATGATCAGCGCTGTTCTAGCATCGATTGCATGACTTGAACAACCTCTGCCCGAGAAGGTAACTACCCATGGATTTCGCTTATTCGCCCAAGGTTCAGGAACTGCGTGAGCGCGTGACTGCGTTCATGGACACTTACGTTTACCCGGCCGAAGCGGTGTTCGAACGCCAGGTCGCCGAGGGCGATCGCTGGCAGCCGACCGCAATCATGGAAGAGCTCAAGGCCAAGGCCAAGGCTGAGGGTCTGTGGAATTTGTTTCTGCCTGAGTCCGAGCTGGGCGCCGGCCTGAGCAACCTCGAATATGCGCCATTGGCGGAAATCATGGGCCGTTCCCTGCTGGGGCCGGAGCCGTTCAACTGCTCGGCGCCGGACACCGGCAACATGGAAGTATTGGTGCGCTACGCCAACGAAGAGCAGAAACAGCGCTGGCTCGAGCCGCTGCTGCGCGGCGAGATCCGTTCGGCGTTCGCCATGACCGAGCCCGACGTGGCATCTTCCGACGCGACCAACATGGCCGCTCGGGCCGTGCGCGATGGCGATCAGTGGGTGATCAACGGTAAGAAATGGTGGACTTCCGGCGCCTGCGATCCGCGCTGCAAGATCCTGATTTTCATGGGCCTGAGCAACCCCGACGCGCCGCGTCACGCCCAGCACTCGATGATTCTCGTGCCGGTCGACACCCCCGGGGTGAAAATCGTCCGTCCGCTGCCGGTGTTCGGCTACGACGACGCACCGCACGGTCACGCCGAAGTGCTGTTCGACAACGTTCGCGTCCCGTACGAAAACGTCCTGCTCGGTGAAGGACGCGGCTTCGAAATCGCTCAGGGTCGCCTTGGCCCAGGCCGCATTCACCACTGCATGCGTTCGATCGGCATGGCCGAGCGTGCGCTGGAACTGATGTGCAAACGCTCGGTGAGCCGCACCGCATTCGGCAAACCGCTGGCCCGTCTGGGCGGCAACATCGACAAGATCGCCGACTCGCGGATGGAGATCGACATGGCGCGTCTGCTGACGTTGAAAGCGGCGTACATGATGGACACCGTCGGCAACAAAGTGGCGAAAAGCGAGATTGCGCAGATCAAAGTCGTCGCACCGAACGTGGCCCTGCGGGTGATCGACCGCGCTATCCAGATGCATGGCGGGGCAGGGGTGTCGAACGATTTCCCGCTGGCCTACATGTATGCGATGCAACGCACCCTGCGTCTGGCCGACGGCCCCGACGAAGTGCACCGCGCGGCGATTGGCAAGTTCGAGATCGGCAAGTATGTGCCGAAGGAGATGATGCGTAGCGGCCAGTAATACCGCGTCGCCTCATTCGCGAGCAGGCTCGCTCCCACAAGATTTGTGCACGCCACAGATCCAATGTGGGAGCGAGCCTGCTCGCGAAAGGGCCTGTACACTCAGCACATCGACATCAGGATCAATACACCCAAACCTCAACCCGCCGATTCTTGATCCGCCCTTCATCCGCGCTGTTGGTCGCCACCGGCATCAGCGCACCAAAGCCGCGTACTTCGCGCATGACCACACCGTTTTTGACCAGCTCGCGCCGCACCGCCATCGCTCGCAGCTTCGACAGCAGATCGGCCCGCGCCGGGTCATCCTTCAAATCACCAAACCCCACCAGCGCCACCGCCCGTTCGGTCTTGCCATGGCGCTTTATATAGTCGAGCACCCGCGCCAGATCCTGCCGCGCCTTGTTGTCCAGACTGGCGCTGCCCTCGGCAAAACGGAAATTCACTGTCAGACGCTGGGCATGCCGGCTGAGGGATTGGTAACCATCGGGCATCAGCGCATTCGGCGCCACGCTCATGGCTTGTACGGTCTGGCTGACAAAACCGCTGGCCGCGACGATCGCCTGACCCTCTGGGCTCTGGGCAAAGCTGGCCAACGCCTGCACCCACTGATTCTGTGTGTCGGGCGGCAGATAAAAGAACAGGCGCCGCGACAGCGGATAGTCTTCGGTGGCGATCAGGCTATTCAGCGGCAACATCGCTTGCGAGGCGCCGTCGGCAATCGCCACGGCTTTGGCCTGACGCACGTAAGGCAAGCCGATGAAGCCGATACCTTGCGGATCGTTGCTGACCGCATCGGACAATTGCTCGCTGGATTCGAAACGTTTCGCCGCGCTGCTCAGACTTTTCCCACGCCGGCTCAGGACCAGTTCCTTGAACGTGTCGTACGTCCCCGATTGATCATCCCGCGCATATAAATGAATGGCGCCGCCACGGCCACCGAGCTCTTCCCAGGTTTTCACTTCGCCGGCAAAAATCCGCGCCAGTTGCTCGGTGTTCAACTGCTCAAGCGGGTTGGCCGGGTTGAGGATAATCGCCAGGCCATCGATGGCGATGACTTGCTCGGCCGCCGGGCTTTTCAGATCGCCGAGGGTTTGCAGGGCAAGCAGTTCGCTGTCCTTGATCTCACGGGAAGAGGCGGCCAGATCGGCGCTGGCGTTTTTCAACGCAGCGAAACCGGTGCTGGAACCGTGAGCGGCAACTTCGATGATCACGCGTTGCCCTTGTGCGGTCTGGCCGACGATGCGTTGTTCGTTGGCGGTGTCCGGGGTTTCGCGGTGGATTTTCAGCAGGCTTTGTTCCTGCAACAGGCCTTCGACCAGCGCCGGACCCAGATCGGCACCGATGGTGTTGGAACCCTGAATGCGCAATGCCGGGCCGTTTTCGGGGATCGGCAGGGCGGCGGCGTAGATCGACAGCCAGCCACTCAACAGGAAAACGCAGAGAACACGCAGGGTCATGCCGGCACCGAATCAAGCCAAGGGGATTGCCGGGGAGATTAAGTCAGGCGCGTGACCGAAATATGACAGGGGATTACCTGTGGGAGCGAGCCTGCTCGCGAAGGCGCCGTGTCAGTCGAAAAATTCGTCGCTGATCCACCGCATTCGCGAGCAGGCTCGCTCCCACAATGAAAATTCCCTCAGTCTGGATCAGGCCAGCTCAAGCCAGATCGGCGCATGGTCCGATGGCTTTTCCATGCCGCGCAGTTCGTAGTCCACGCCGGCGTCCTTGACCCGTGGCAGCAGGCCATGGGAAGCCAGAATTACATCGATGCGCAGGCCGCGTTTGGGCTCATCTTCAAAGCCACGGCTGCGGTAGTCGAACCAGCTGAACATGTCGCTCACGTCGGGGTTGAGGTGACGGTAGCTGTCGGTCAGGCCCCAGTTTTTCAGGCGCGCCATCCACTCGCGCTCCTCCGGCAGGAAGCTGCATTTGCCGGTTTTCAGCCAGCGCTTCATGTTGTCCGGGCCGATGCCGATGTCGCAGTCTTCCGGGGAAATGTTCACATCGCCCATCACCACCAGTGGCTGTTCATTGTGGAACTGGCTTTCCAGCAGCGCTTGCAGATCGCTGTAGAAACGCTCTTTGGCAGGGAATTTGGTTGGGTGGTCGCGGCTTTCACCTTGTGGGAAATAGCCGTTCATGATCGTCACCGGCACGCCATTGGCATCAGCGAAAGTGCCCCAGATAAAGCGCCGCTGCGCGTCTTCTTCATCGGTGGCGAAGCCTTTATGGATGGCGATCGGTTCGTTGCGCGAGAGCAGGGCGACCCCGTAATGACCTTTCTGGCCATGGAAGTGCACGTGGTAGCCGAGGGCGCGGATGTCTTCGAGGGGGAACTGGTCGTCGTGGACCTTGGTTTCCTGCAGGCCGATCACGTCGGGCTGATGTTTTTCGATCAGCGCTGCCAGCTGATGCGGACGGGCACGCAGTCCGTTGATGTTGAAGGAAACAATCTTCATGGTCGGCAGTCCTGGCAAAAGGGCGATGCTAGCTGACATGGGGGAGATGGGCCAGTGTGGGACAAATCATTTTGGCCTGTGGGATTTGTGATGCCCTATGCAGCGCCTCTGTGGGAGCGAGCCTGCTCGCGAAGAGGCCGGCGAGATCGATGAAGATCCCGACTTGGTCTATACCTGTCAGGGGAACCACCACATCCGCCCAAGGTTCGTACCAACAAGCGCGCCAGCCTCCGAGCGCGCCCCCGGGGAGAATCACTGCAATGCCTGAAACCCAGACCGCCGTTGCCGACATCCACATGCTCGACCGCGGCTATTCGCGCGAAGCCCGCTCGTTGCTGTATCAGGCCTATCGCCACGAGCCGACCTTCGGCTACCTGTTCGAAGCCGAACGTCCCGGCTATGAACAACGGGTGCGCGCGACGGTGCGCGAGTTGGTCAAACAGCATTTTCTCCAGGACCTGCCGGCGATCGGCCTGTTGGTCAACGATCGCTTGATCGGCATCGCCCTGATCGCACCGCCGCAACGGCGCCTGGGCGTTACCGAAAGCTGGGCATGGCGCCTGCGCATGGTGCTCAGCACCGGTTTTCGCTGCACCCGGCGTTATCTGGAATACCACGATGCCGTTGCTGCATGCGTGCCGGGTGATTCGGTGCACATGCTGCCGTTGCTCGGCGTTCACCCGCAGTTTCAGGGCAAGCATTACGGCGAACAATTGCTCACTGCCGTGCACAACTGGTGCGCCGTCGATGAAACATCGCAAGGCGTGGTGCTCGACACCGGCAACCCGCGCTACCTGGAATTCTATAAAAGGCAGGGTTATCAGGAGATCGGCGAGGTTGCCGTCGGGCCGGTGCGCGAACACGTATTTTTCCACGCCAATCCGCAGGTGTTACAAACAGCAACGGGATAATGATCGAACTTCTTCACAAATTACCTGTTCTATCAGGCTCCCGAGCCCGTGATAGCATCCGCGCCTATGAAGTTTCCACGAAGATTTACCAGCGGCGTGCTGATGCTGTTATCCAGCTGCGCGGCGCTGGCGCAAAGTGAATTGGATGTACGGATCAAGCCGTCCAACGATGAACTCAAGGCCAATATAGAAGGCTATATCGGCAGCCTCGGCGATCGCGACGAAGAAGCCTTGCTGCGTTTCAGTCGCGGCGCCGAAGAGCAGGCGCGCAAAGCGGCTCAGGCGCTGGGCTACTACCAGCCGCAGATCGACAGTGACGTCAAGGGCGGGGAAAAACCGCGTCTGGTGCTGAACATCGATCCCGGCGAACCGATTCGCCTGCGCAACGTCACCGTGCGTGTCGATGGCCCGGCAGCCTCGCTGAGATCCTTCCGCGTGCCGAAAAGCGACCTGCTCAAATCCGGGGCAGTGCTCAACCATGGCCGGTACGAAGACGCCAAACGGGTGATCCAGAACCAGGCCTCGCGCTTCGGTTACTTCAGCGGTCATTTCACCAGCCAGAAGCTCATGGTAGATCCCCGCGCGGGCGTGGCCGACATCGAATTGATCTACGACAGCGGCCCGCGCTATGCGCTGGGCAAAGTCAGTTTCGAGGGCGACACGCCGTTCGACGAAGACCTGCTGCAACGCATGGTGCCGTTCAAGGCAGGCGAGCCTTACGATTCGGAACTGATCGCCGAACTCAATCGCGATCTGCAATCGAGCGGCTATTTCGAAGGCGTGCGCGTCGATGCAGCACCGACGGCAGCGCAGAACGATGTGATTCCGGTCGCCGTCAAACTCGACACGCGCAAGCCGCGCACCATGGGCCTGGGCCTCGGTTATTCGACCGACGTCGGGCCACGGATCAAGGCCAACTGGACGCGTCACTGGGTCAACCCGCAGGGCGACAGCTATGGCTGGGAGGCCGAGCTCTCGGCGCCCCGGCAGAACGTCGGGCTGTTTTACGACATCCCGCTCGACCCGCCATTGACCGACAAACTGCGCTGGGCCGGCGGCTATCAGTTCGAAGACATCGAAGGCTCCGACACCCTCAGCAAGCTGCTGACTTTCGGCCCGGAATGGCACAGCAAGTTGCCCAGCGGCTGGCAGCGGGTGATCTCGCTGAAATGGCAACGTGAAGAATACGAACTCGGCGACGACTCCGGCCTGAGCACGTTGCTCATGCCCGGCATCAGTTATTCCTATCTGAAAAGCGACAACCGCATCGACCCGCGTAACGGCTATCGCCTGAGCTTCGAAAGCAAAGTGGCCAAGGAAGGCCTCGGTTCGGACAACAACCTTCTATACGGCACCGCGCTGGTCAAGGGCCTGACCACGGTGTTCGACAAGCACCGCTTGCTCGGTCGCGTGCAGGTCGGCGGCAGCGCCACCAACGGCTACAACTCGATTCCGCCGTCGCTGCGCTTCTTTGCCGGTGGCGATCAGAGCGTGCGCGGTTACGACTATCAGAGCCTGTCGCCGAAAAACTCTGACGGCGACCGCATCGGTGGTCGCTACATGATTGCCGGCAGCGTCGAGTATCAGTATTCGATCGCCGAGAAATGGCGGGTCGCGACCTTCGTCGACCAAGGCAACTCTTTCAACAAACTCGAACTGCCCGACCTCAAGACCGGGGTCGGTGTAGGTGTGCGCTGGGTCTCGCCGGTCGGGCCGATCCGCCTTGACCTAGCCCATGCGCTGGACGACGACGGCGGCATCCGGCTGCACTTTTCCATGGGGCCTGAGCTGTGAAGCGTGGTGTGAAAATAACGGCGCTGACGCTGTTGGCGCTGGTCGTGTTGATTGTCTTGAGCCTGGCCGCACTGCTTGGCACGCAGGCCGGCAGCCGTTGGGCGCTGGGCCTTGTGCCCGGCTTGAGCGTGGAGAATTTCCACGGTCGCCTCGCTGGGCAGTGGAGTGCCGATCACCTGGTGTGGCAGCAGGACACAAGCCGCGTCGAGCTGAACAAGGCAATCTTCGCCTGGTCGCCGCTGTGCCTGACGCGCATGACCTTGTGCATCGATCAGCTCAAGGCCGATCAGGTAATCCTGCAATTCCCGCCGAGCGAAGAAACCACCGAGAGCGGCCCGATCAAACTGCCGGACCTGCAATTGCCGTTGGCCATCGAATTGGGCGACGTCGAGGTGGGCAGCCTGTTGTTCAACGGCAGCGAACAGCTCAAGGGCTTGCAACTGGCGGCGCACTGGACCGCACAAGGCCTGCAGATCGACAGCGTGAAATTGCAGCGCGACGAGCTCAGCCTGAACCTGTCCGGCCTGCTGCAACCGAGCGGCAACTGGCCGCTGACGATTCAGGGCGATTTGACTTTGCCGTCTCCCGGCAGCGAGCCGTGGACGCTGGCGCTGAAAGTTGAAGGTGATCTGCTGAAAACCCTCAACCTGCACGCCGACAGCCGTGGCTACCTCGACGGCCAGTTGAACGGTGAATTGCAAGCGCTGGCGGAAAACCTGCCGGCCAAGCTGCGCATCACCAGCGATGCGTTCAAACCCAGCGCCGATCTGCCGGACACCCTGCAATTCAATCAGCTTGTGCTCACGGGCGAAGGCGACCTGAAAAACGGTTACCAACTGCTCGGCAACGCCACGCTGCCCGCCGAAAAATCGCCAGTGGCGGTGCTGCTCAAGGGCAAGGTTGACGCCAACGGCGCGCAGATCGCCGGGCTCGACCTCAGCGCCAACGACACGCAAAGCCTCAAGCTCACCGGCAACGTCGACTGGAGCAAGGGCCTCAGCGCCCAGGCCAATATCAACTGGCAAGACTTCCCGTGGCACCGGCTCTATCCGGAAATCGACGAGCCGCAAGTGACGTTGCGCACCTTTACCGGCGAAGTGTCCTACACCGACGGTCAGTACCTCGGCAACTTCGACGCTGCGCTGGATGGCCCGGCCGGCGCGTTCACCCTGAGCAGTCCGTTCAGCGGCAGTCTGGAACAGATCGCTTTGCCGCAACTGGTCATGCAGGCCGGGCAGGGCAAGGCCGAAGGGCACGTCAATGTGCGCTTCGCCGATGGCATCGCCTGGGATACTGCGCTGGATCTGTCGGCGCTCAACCCGGCGTACTGGGTCGCCGAACTGCCGGGTACTCTGGCCGGGCCGTTGAAGAGTAAGGGCGAAATGAAGAATGATCAGCTCAGCCTCAGCGCCGACCTCGACCTCAAAGGCAAATTGCGCGGCCAACCGGCGATTCTGCAGGCCAAGGCTGACGGCGCGGGTGAGCGCTGGAACCTCAATGCCCTGCAGATCCGCCTCGGCGACAACAGCATCAACGGCAAGGGCAGCCTGCAGGACAAACTCGGCGGTCAGATCGACATCAAGCTGCCGCGTCTGGCCCAGTTGTGGCCGCAATTGCGCGGGCAGGTTAACGGTCAGATCAACCTCGCCGGTACGCTGAAGGCCCCGCAGGGCAAGCTCGATCTGCAAGGTTCGCAACTGGCCTTCCAGGACAATCGCCTGCAAAGCCTCAACCTCGACGCCACGCTCGACAGTGCGCAGCGGGCGAAGATCAATCTCAAAGGCAGCGGCATTCAGACCGGCGATACCTCGCTCGGCACCCTGACCGCCAGTGCTCAGGGCGATATCAAAAGCCAGAAACTCAACCTCGACCTGATCGGACCGAAGCTGAAACTGGCGCTGGGTCTGGACGGCAATCTCGACAAGGGCAACTGGCGCGGACGCTTGGCCAGTGGCGACATTCAGGCCGGTGGCCAGGACTGGAAGCTGCAAAGCCCGGCCAGACTGGAACGCCTGGCGGACGGCCAGATCAATTTCGGCGCGCATTGCTGGCTGTCCGGCAACGCCAGCCTGTGTGGCGAAGATCAGCGCCTGATGCCCGAGCCTAAGCTGCGTTATCACCTCAAGCAATTCCCGATCGAAAGCCTTGCGCAATGGCTGCCCAAAGACTTCGCCTGGCAGGGCCAGCTCAACGCCGATCTGCAACTGGACCTGCCCGCCAGCGGCCCGAACGGCGTGGTCAGTGTCGATGCCAGCGGCGGCACCCTGCGCGTGCGCGACAAGGATCGCTGGCTGGATTTCCCCTACCAGACCCTCAAACTTAGCAGCAAGCTCACGCCCAAGCGGGTCGACACCGAGCTCAATTTTGTCGGCGGCAAACTCGGCGAATTGCTGGTCCAGGCGCAGCTCAATCCGCTGCCGAAAAACAAACCGCTGAGCGGCTCCTTCCGTCTTTCCGGCCTCGATCTGTCGGTGGCGCGGCCGTTTGTACCGATGGTCGAGAAACTCACCGGCCGCCTCAACGGCAGTGGCACGATCTCCGGTGGTTTGCTCGCGCCGCTGGTCAACGGCACTGTGCAGCTCAGCGATGGCGAAGTGTCCGGCGCCGAACTGCCGATGGAGCTGCAGAATCTGCAACTGACTGCGGCGATCGCCGGCGAATCGATGCGCCTGGACGGAGGCTGGAACAGCGGCAAGACTGGCAAGGGCAGCCTCAACGGCAACGTCGCCTGGGGGCAGGCGCTGGTGGTCGATCTGGCGCTCAAGGGCACGCAATTGCCGGTCAGCGTCGAGCCCTACGCCAAACTGGAAATGGCCCCGGACCTGAAGATTTCCATGGCCGGCGATGAGCTGAAAGTTGCCGGCAAGGTGCTGGTGCCGAAAGGCGAAATCACCGTGCGCGAACTGCCGCCATCAACGGTAAAAGTCTCCGACGACACGATCATCGTCGGCGCACAGACCGAAGAGGGCAAACCACCGATCGCGATGAAAATGGACATCGACGTGATCGTCGGCCAGGACAAGCTGAGCTTTGCCGGTTTCGGCCTGACCGCCAATCTGCAGGGTCAGGTGCACATCGGCGACAACATGGACACCCGTGGCGAACTCTGGCTCAACGACGGCCGCTATCGCGCCTACGGCCAGCGCCTGACCGTGCGTCGCGCGCGTCTGTTGTTCGCCGGTCCCATCGACCAGCCGTATCTGGACATCGAAGCGATCCGCCAGACCGACGACGTCATCGCCGGCATTCGCCTGAGCGGCAGCGCCGAACAGCCGACCACGCAGATCTTCTCCGAACCGGCGATGAGTCAGGAACAGGCGCTGTCGTACCTGGTGCTGGGCCGTCCGCTGAGCACCAGCGGCGAAGATAACAACATGCTCGCGCAAGCCGCGCTGGGCCTGGGCCTGATGGGCAGCGCCGGGGTCACCAGTGGTCTGGCCAAGGATCTGGGCATTGAGGATTTCCAGCTCGACACCCAGGGCAGCGGCAACGACACCAGCGTCGTCGCCAGCGGCAACATCTCCGAGAAACTCAGCCTGCGCTATGGAGTGGGTGTATTCGAACCGGCCAGCACTATCGCTTTGCGCTACAAGCTGAGCAAGAAGGTCTACGTCGAAGCGGCGAGCGGCGTGGCGAGTTCGCTGGATATTTTCTACAAGCGGGATTTCTAGAGCGCACCTGCTTATTTCAATCGAGTCGCGCCCTTCGCGAGCAGGCTCGCTCCCACATTGGAACGCGTTTTCCCTGTGGGAGCGAGCCTGCTCGCGAATGCGGTCGCTCACGCGATAAAACCCAGCCCACTGGTCAACTAATTACCAAGCCCCCTAACTATTGCGTTGACATTCGCTGCCTAAGCAGTAATATCTCGACATACATTCACTGCCTAGGCAGTCATCAGGTCGACCCATGAAGCATTTCACTCCGGAAGAATTCAAACATTGCCACCTCGGCCTGTTGCTCGGTCGTGCCGCGTTGCTCAAGGACCGGATCATCGATACCCACATGGAACCCCACGGCATCACCGCCGCGCAGTTCAAGGTGTTGATCATCATGGCCCAGTTCGGCGTCGACACGCCGGCCGAGCTGTGCCGCCATCTGTCGCTGGACAGCGGGTCGATGACGCGCATGCTCGATCGCCTCGAGCAGAAGGCTTTTCTGCTTCGTCAGCGCAGCGAAGGCGACCGGCGTCAGGTGCAGTTGAAACTGACCGAGCAGGGCCAGCAACTGGCTGATCGCCTGCCGCACATCGGTGCCGATGCGATGAATGAACTGGCCGGCGCGATCTCCCGCGAAGAGCTGAAAACCCTGGAATACATCCTGAAGAAAATCCTGCTGGCCGCCGGTGACCCGATCACCATCCAGCGTCTAGGTGATCACAATGAGCGCTAACACTTTGCGCAGCAGTCTGACGCTGCTGTTGTCGGCGATGATCCTCGCCGGTTGCGCCAATTACAGCGGCCTCGACACCGAAGGCCAGCGCCTCGACGCGAAGAGCCTGAAGACATCGCAGTCTCTCGACGGCGTCACCCTGTCGCCAGCGGCGTGGCCGAAAAGCGATTGGTGGAGCAGCCTCGGCGATCCGCAACTCGACGGCCTGATCCGCGAAGCCCTGCACGACAGCCCGGACATGCAGATCGCCGCAGCCCGCGCCCATCAGGCCAGTGCCGCCGCCTATGCCGCCGATGCCGAACGTTATCCGACCCTCGACGCCAGCGCCGGCATCAGCCGTTCGCGGCTGGCTCGTGACCAGGATCCGCGCGGGCAGGGCGGGGCTTACACGACGGTGCGCAATGTCAGCGCCGGCTTCAATTACAACTTCGATTTGTGGGGCGGCCAGCGCGATGCCTGGGAAGCCGCACTCGGCGAGGCGCGCGCTGCTGAAGTCGACCGTCAGGCGGCGCAGTTGACACTTGCCGCTGACGTCGCCCGTGCGTACAGCGATCTCGGTCAGGCGCACATCGTTTACGACCTTGCCAGCGAAGACCTCAAGCGCACCCGGCAAATGCTCGACCTCAGTCAGCGCCGCTTGAGTTCGGGGATCGATAGCCAGTACCAGTTCCAGCAAACCCAGAGTCTGGAAGCCAGTTCTCAGGCCAGCCTGATCGACGCGGAAAAACGCCTGAACAGCGCGAAGATTGCCTTGGCGGTATTGCTCGGCAAAGGCCCGGATCGTGGCAACGAAATCGCTCGACCGAAAGTTCTGCAAGCCAGCGCCGTGGCGGTGCCCTCGGTGTTGCCAGCGGAACTGCTCGGCCGCCGCCCGGATCTGGTCGCGGCGCGCTGGCGGGTCGAGGCGGCGAGCAAAGACATCGATGCGGCGAAAACCCGCTTCTATCCCAACCTCAACCTGTCGGCCTCGGCCGGCGCCGAGTCGTTGCTGGGTGATGCGATGTTCGGTTCGGCCAGCCGTTTCTTCAACATCGCGCCGACCGTATCGCTGCCGATTTTCGATGGCGGCCGCCTGCGCGCCAACCTTGATGCGCGCGACGCCGATTACGATCTGGCGGTGGCGCAGTACAACAAGAGTCTGGTCAAAGCCCTGGGCGATGTCGGCGATACGATCAATCAGTTACGCGATATCGGCCGGCAGATCGGCGCGCAACAGCACGCCACCGACATCGCTCAGGATTCTTACAACACCGTCGTCCAGCGTTACGGTTCCGGCATCGGCAACTACCTGGACGTGCTCAGCATCGAGCAGCAATTGCTCCAGGCCCAGCGTCAGCTGGCGACCCTCAATGCCGAGCAGATCGACCTGTCGATTCAACTGATGCAAGCGCTGGGCGGCGGCTTTCAAAGTGAAAACCTGAACGCAGCCAACGCCAGCCCAGCCTCGTCGCACTACTAATTCAAGGTATTTGTCATGGCCACTGCCGAAAACACCCAAGCTCAAGACAACACCCCGGACACCGGCAACCCGCGCAAACGCAAGGTGATGCTGCTGGCCCTCGCCGTGGTCGTCCTGCTCGCCATTGCCGGCGTCTGGGCCTATCACGAATTCATCGGGCGCTTTAACGAAAGCACCGACGATGCCTACGTCAATGGCAACGTCGTGGAAATCACGCCGCTGGTCACCGGCACCGTGGTCAGCATCGGCGCCGACGACGGGGATCTGGTCCAGGAAGGCCAGGTGCTGGTCAACTTCGACCCCAACGATGCCGAAGTCGGCCTGCAAAGTGCCAAGGCGAAACTGGCGCGCACTGTGCGTCAGGTGCGCGGCCTGTATAGCAACGTCGACGGCATGAAAGCTCAGGTCAATGCGCAGCAGGCCGAAGTGCAGAAGGCCCAGGACAACTACAACCGGCGGAAAAATCTCGCCCAGGGCGGGGCGATTTCCCAAGAAGAGCTGTCCCACGCCCGCGACGACCTGACCTCGGCGCAGAACGCACTGGCCAACGCCAAACAGCAACTGAAAACCACTAGCGCACTGGTCGACGACACCGTGGTCTCGTCGCATCCAGACGTGATGTCGGCGGCTGCCGATCTGCGTCAGGCCTATCTGACCAATGCGCGCAGCACCTTGATCGCGCCGGTCACCGGTTATGTCGCCAAGCGCACCGTGCAACTCGGTCAGCGCGTGCAGCCGGGCACCGCGTTGATGGCGGTGATTCCGCTGGATCAGCTGTGGATCGATGCCAACTTCAAGGAAACCCAACTGCGCGACATGCGCATCGGCCAGCCTGTCGATATCGAGGCCGATATTTATGGCAGCGACGTGAAATACAGCGGCACCGTCGACAGCCTCGGTGCCGGTACGGGTAGCGCGTTTGCTCTGCTGCCGGCACAGAACGCCACCGGTAACTGGATCAAGATTGTTCAGCGTGTGCCGGTGCGTATCCACATCAATGCCGAAGAACTGGCCAAGCACCCGCTGCGTGTCGGTCTGTCGACCAATGTCGAGGTCAATCTGCACGACCAGAGCGGCCCGGTGCTGGCCCAGCAACCGCCGCAAAAGGCCTCGTTCAGCACCAACGTCTACGAGCGCCAACTGGCCGAAGCGGACGCGATGATTGCCCAGTTGATTCACGACAACAGCGCAGCAGCAGGCAAGACCGCGCAGCGCTGAGAGCACACCGGATCAGAAGTAGGCTCTGTGGTGAGCGGTTATCTGTGGTGAGGGGATTTATCTGTGGCGAGGGGATTTATCCCCGCTGGACTGCGCAGCAGGCCCGTTTTTCCTGAGCCAAAAGAGGGGCCGCTTCGCGACCCAGCGGGGATAAATCCCCTCGCCACAAGGGCCTGTTACCACAGGGCCTGCTGTGTTCATCAGACCGCAGCGACCATCAGGTTTCATAGGATTCACAATGAGCAATAACGCTTCTTTCACGCCGCCCAGCCTGTTGCTCAGCACCATCGGCCTGTCGCTGGCGACGTTCATGCAAGTGCTCGACACGACCATCGCCAACGTGGCGTTGCCGACGATTTCCGGCAACCTCGGGGTGAGTTCGGAGCAGGGCACCTGGGTCATCACTTCGTTCGCCGTGAGCAACGCGATTGCGCTGCCGCTGACCGGTTGGCTCAGCCGCCGCTTCGGCGAGGTGAAGCTGTTTCTGTGGGCGACGATGCTGTTTGTGCTGGCGTCGTTTCTCTGCGGTATCTCGACTTCGATGCCCGAGCTGATCGGCTTTCGTGTGCTGCAAGGCCTGGTGGCCGGGCCGTTGTATCCGATGACGCAGACCCTGTTGATCGCGGTCTATCCGCCGGCGAAACGCGGGATGGCCCTGGCATTGCTGGCGATGGTCACGGTGGTCGCGCCGATTGCCGGGCCGATTCTCGGCGGCTGGATCACCGACAGTTACAGCTGGCCGTGGATCTTCTTCATCAACGTACCGATCGGCATCTTTGCGGTGATGGTGGTGCGTTCGCAACTGGCGAAACGGCCGGTGGTGACCAGTCGCCAGCCGATGGATTACGTCGGTCTGATCACGCTGATCATTGGCGTCGGCGCGTTGCAGGTGATCCTCGACAAGGGCAATGACCTGGACTGGTTCGAATCGAACTTCATCATCGTCGGCGCGGCGATTTCCGTAGTCGCCCTGGCGGTGTTCGTGATCTGGGAAATGACCGACCGCCATCCGGTGGTCAACCTGCGCCTGTTCGCCCATCGCAACTTCCGCATCGGCACGCTGGTGCTGGTCTTGGGTTACGCCGGGTTCTTCGGCATCAACCTGATCCTGCCGCAGTGGCTGCAAACGCAAATGGGTTACACCGCGACCTGGGCGGGACTTGCCGTGGCGCCGATCGGGATTCTGCCGGTGTTGCTGTCGCCGTTTGTCGGCAAATACGCGCACAAGTTCGACCTGCGTCTGCTCGCCGGCATTGCGTTTCTGGCGATTGGCCTGAGCTGCTTCATGCGTGCCGAGTTCACCAACGAGGTCGACTTCCAGCACATCGCTCTGGTGCAGTTGTTCATGGGTATCGGTGTGGCGCTGTTCTTCATGCCGACCCTGAGTATTCTGATGTCGGACTTGCCGCCGAGCCAGATCGCTGATGGCGCAGGCCTGGCGACGTTCCTGCGGACATTGGGCGGCAGCTTTGCGGCGTCGCTGACCACCTGGATCTGGATTCGCCGGGCCGATCAGCATCATGCGTATATGAGCGAGAGCATCAGCACGTTTGAGCCTGCCACCCGCGAGACCTTGAATCAGTTGGGTGGGGCGAGCCAGTCGGCGTATGCGCAGATGGACCAGATCCTCACCAGCCAGGCGTACATGCTTTCGACCGTGGATTACTTCACGTTGCTAGGGTGGGGATTCATGGGGCTGATTTTGATTGTATGGCTGGCGAAACCGCCGTTTGCCGCCAAGGCCGGGCCGGCAGCTTCGGGGCACTAGAATCAAGAGCCCCTCACCCTAACCCTCTCCCGGAGGGGAGAGGGGACTGACCGCGGTGCATGTTCGAGGTACATCGACTTGCGATACCGAGTCGAACTCAGGTTTTGAACTGCATGCGATCAGCTCCCTTTCCCCCTCGCCCCCCTGGGGGAGAGGGCTGGGGTGAGGGGGTAAAGCTCTTCAGCCGTGCGGCAATGCCAGCGGCGGGGCGAAATCGAACGGCGCCAAGGCATACCCGCTCTCATCCACCTGCAACGCCCAACCCTGACGATCCCAATCCCCCAGCACAATCCGCTTCGCCGCTTGTTCACCCAGCTGCAACTTGTGAATTGCCGGGCGATGGGTATGGCCGTGGATCAGGGTTTTCACGCCGAATTCGTGCATCACTCGCGGAATCTCTTCCGGGGTGACATCGACGATGTCATTGGCCTTCATCCGCGTCTGTGCGCGGCTTTCGCTGCGTAGCTTGCGCGCCAGTTTATGGCGGCTGCGCAGTGGCAGGTGACGGAGGATGAACAGGGTAATCGGGTTGCGCAGGTAGCGGCGCAGCTTCATGTAGCCAACGTCGCGGGTGCACAGGCTGTCGCCGTGCATCAGCAGCACCGGCTCGCCGAAGAACTGCACGACACTCGGGTCCTTCAGCAAGGTGCAGCCGGCCTGTTTGCAGAAGGCCTTGCCGAGCATGAAGTCGCGATTGCCGTGCATCAGGAATATGGCCGTGCCGCTGTCGCTCAAATCGCGCAGGGCCTGGCAGATGGAACGCTGAAAGGGCGTCATGGCGTCGTCGCCAATCCACGCCTCGAAGAAGTCGCCGAGGATGTACAACGCACTCGCCGAGCGGGCGCGTCCGGCGAGCAAATCCAGAAACGCCCGGGTAATGTCCGGGCGCTCCTCTTCCAGATGCAAGTCTGAAATCAGCAATATCACGCTGCGATGATCTCGGCTTTCTCGATGATCACGTCGTCTGCGGGTACGTCCTGGTGGCCGGACTTGGAAGTGGTCGACACGCCTTTGATCTTGTCGACAACGTCGGTGCCGGCGGTCACTTTACCGAATACCGCGTAACCCCAGCCCTGAGTGGTCTTGCCGCTGTGGTTGAGGAAGGTGTTGTCGGCGACGTTGATGAAGAACTGCGCCGATGCCGAATGCGGCTCCATGGTGCGGGCCATGGCGACGGTGTATTTGTCGTTGGAGAGACCGTTGTCCGCTTCGTTCTGGATGCTTGGACGCTTGTCTTTCTTTTCTTTCATGCCAGGCTCGAAACCGCCGCCCTGGATCATGAAGTTACCGATGACGCGGTGGAATACGGTGTTGGTGTAGTGACCGGCGTTGACGTACTCGATGAAGTTGGCAACGGTGATCGGCGCCTTTTCAGCGTTCAGTTCGATGACGATGTCGCCATGGTTGGTGGTCAGTTTGACTTGAGTCATGGTCATTACTCTTCATAGGGAATTCGTGGTTCTGGGACCTTTAGCCCCACAACCGGTTCAGCCTGCTTCGGCCAAGGTGCGCAGTTTAGCGTGACAGGCGCGAATTTCGAGGCGGTTTTTCATTTCCCGGCGATTAAATGCATGCCTTTATCGGGGCTGCTCTGTCAGGCCCTTGACAGCATCGGCTATGATAGCGGCTTTGTTTTGTCTGGCCCCTCTTTGCGGCCGCGCACCTGTACGTCAAGGATCCTATGAGCAAGCCCACTGTCGACCCTACCTCGAATGCCAAGTCCGGCCCTGCCGTGCCGGTCAACTTCCTGCGGCCGATCATCCAGGCAGACCTGGACTCGGGCAAGCACACCCAGATCGTGACTCGCTTTCCGCCGGAGCCCAACGGCTACCTGCACATCGGCCACGCCAAGTCGATCTGCGTCAACTTCGGCCTGGCCCAGGAGTTCGGTGGCGTCACGCACCTGCGTTTCGACGACACCAACCCGGCCAAGGAAGATCAGGAATACATCGACGCCATCGAAAGCGACGTCAAATGGCTGGGCTTCGAATGGTCCGGTGAAGTGCGCTACGCCTCGCAGTATTTCGACCAGTTGCACGACTGGGCCGTCGAGCTGATCAAGGCCGGCAAGGCCTACGTCGACGACCTGACCCCGGAGCAGGCCAAGGAATACCGTGGCAGCCTGACCGAGCCGGGCAAGAACAGCCCGTTCCGTGACCGTTCGGTTGAGGAAAACCTCGACCTGTTCGCGCGCATGAAGGCCGGTGAATTCCCGGACGGCGCCCGCGTGCTGCGGGCGAAGATCGACATGGCCTCGCCGAACATGAACCTGCGCGACCCGATCATGTATCGCATCCGCCACGCCCATCACCACCAGACCGGTGACAAGTGGTGCATCTACCCGAACTACGACTTCACCCACGGTCAGTCGGACGCCATCGAAGGCATCACCCATTCGATCTGCACCCTCGAGTTCGAAAGCCATCGTCCACTGTACGAGTGGTTCCTGGAGAACCTGCCGGTGCCGGCGAACCCGCGCCAGTACGAGTTCAGCCGCCTGAACCTGAACTACACGATTACCAGCAAGCGCAAGCTCAAGCAACTGGTTGACGAGAAGCACGTCAACGGCTGGGACGATCCGCGCATGTCCACGCTGTCGGGCTTCCGCCGCCGTGGCTACACGCCGAAATCGATCCGCAACTTCTGCGAAATGATCGGCACCAACCGGTCCGACGGCGTGGTCGATTTCGGCATGCTCGAATTCAGCATCCGTGACGACCTCGACCACAGCGCCCCGCGCGCCATGTGCGTGCTGCGTCCGCTGAAAGTGGTCATCACCAACTACCCGGAAGGCCAGGTCGAAAACCTCGAACTGCCACGCCACCCGAAAGAAGACATGGGCGTGCGCGCGCTGCCGTTCGCCCGGGAAATCTACATCGACCGCGAAGACTTCATGGAAGAGCCGCCGAAGGGCTACAAGCGCCTGGAACCGGCCGGTGAAGTGCGTCTGCGTGGCAGCTACGTGATCCGCGCCGACGAAGCGATCAAGGACGCCGACGGCAACATCGTCGAACTGCGTTGCTCGTACGACCCGGACACCCTCGGCAAAAACCCGGAAGGGCGCAAGGTCAAAGGCGTGATCCACTGGGTGCCGGCTGCCGCCAGCGTCGAGTGCGAAGTGCGTCTGTACGATCGCCTGTTCCGTTCGCCGAACCCGGAAAAGGCCGAAGACAGCGCCAGCTTCCTCGACAACATCAACCCTGACTCGCTGCAAGTGCTGACCGGTTGTCGCGCTGAGCCATCGCTCGGCAACGCACAGCCCGAAGACCGTTTCCAGTTCGAGCGCGAAGGCTACTTCGTCGCAGACCTGAAGGACTCGAAACCCGGTCAGCCGGTATTCAACCGTACCGTGACCCTGCGTGATTCGTGGGGCCAGTGAGTGAGTCAAGGAACTAACGTGCTAACGATCTACAACACGCTCAGCAAGAGCAAAGAAGTCTTCAAGCCGCTGGATGGCAACAAGGTGCGCATGTACGTCTGCGGGATGACCGTTTACGACTACTGCCACCTCGGCCACGGCCGCAGCATGGTCGCGTTCGACCTGGTGACGCGCTGGCTGCGCTTCAGCGGTTATGACCTGACCTACGTGCGCAACATCACCGACATCGACGACAAGATCATCAATCGCGCCCGCGAGAACGGTGAATCGTTCGAAGCGCTGACCGAGCGCATGATCGCCGCGATGCACGAAGACGAAGCGCGCCTGAACATCCAGAAACCGGACATGGAACCGCGCGCCACCGATCACATCGCTGGCATGCACGCGATGATCCAGACCCTGATCGACAAGGGCTACGCCTACGCGCCGGGCAATGGCGACGTGTACTACCGCGTCGCCAAGTTCATGGGCTACGGCAAGCTGTCGCGCAAGAAGATCGAAGATTTGCGCATTGGCGCGCGCATCGAAGTCGATGAGTCGAAACAAGACCCGCTCGACTTCGTCCTGTGGAAAGCCGCCAAGCCGGGCGAGCCGAGCTGGGAATCGCCATGGGGCACCGGACGTCCGGGCTGGCACATCGAGTGCTCGGTGATGTCGACCTGCTGCCTCGGCGAGACTTTCGATATTCATGGCGGCGGCAGCGACCTGGAGTTCCCGCACCACGAAAACGAAATCGCCCAGAGCGAAGCGGCCACCGGCAAGACCTACGCCAACGCGTGGATGCATTGCGGGATGATTCGCATCAATGGCGAGAAGATGTCCAAGTCCTTGAACAACTTCTTCACCATCCGCGACGTGCTCGACAAGTACCACCCGGAAGTGGTGCGTTACCTGTTGGTCTCGAGCCACTACCGCAGCGCGATCAACTATTCGGAAGACAACCTCAAGGACGCCAAGGGCGCACTGGAGCGTTTCTACCATGCGCTGAAAGGCCTGCCGAGCGTGGCGCCGGCCGGTGGCGAAGCGTTTGTCGAGCGTTTCACCACGGTGATGAACGACGACTTCGGCACCCCTGAAGCGTGCGCTGTGCTGTTCGAGATGGTGCGCGAGATCAACCGTCTGCGCGAGAGCGATCTTGATGCAGCGGCGGGGCTGGCGGCACGTCTGAAGGAACTGGCGAGTGTGCTGGGCGTGTTGCAACTTGAGGCCGATGACTTCCTGCAGGCGGGCGCTGAGGGGCGGGTCGATGCGGCTGAGGTTGATGCGCTGATTGCGGCGCGTCTGGCGGCTCGGGCGAGTAAGGATTGGGCTGAGTCCGATCGTATCCGTGATCAGTTGACGGCGATGGGTGTCGTGCTGGAAGACGGCAAGGGTGGGACTACCTGGCGTCTGGCTGACTGAGGCCCAGAGCCCCTACCATGATCGTTCCCACGCTCTGCGTGGGAATGCCTCAACGGACGCTCCGCGTTCGGCTCTGTAGGGACGCGGAGCGTCCCGGGCTGCATTCCCACGCGGAGCGTGGGAACGATCGATCCCCTGTGGGAGCGAGCCTGCTCGCGAAGAGGCCCGTCCAGACAACTTGTCATTCAGCCTGCCGCAACCGCTTGTAAAGCGTATTGCGGCTAACCCCCAGCCGCCGCGCCAGATGCGAAATATTCCCTCCGGCCGCCTTCAACTCCCTGTTCAACGCCTCGACATCATTCAAATCCAGCCCCAGCGGCGCCGCTGTTTCCACCGGCTCCATCTCCAGGTCGACAAAAAAATCATCCGGCAAATGCTCAGGCCGCACTGGTTGTTCCTCGGCCATGGCCAACGCCACCTGCATCACGCTGCTGACCTGACGCAAATTCCCCGGCCACGGATGCTTTTCAAACAGCTCCAACACCTCCGGGCTCAGCCCCGCCCATTGCGTTGGCTCGCGATGTTGCTCCCACAGCCGTTTGAACAGCGCCTGCTTGTCACTGCGTTCGCGTAACGGTGGCAGCTCCAGGGTCAGGCCGCCGATGCGGTAGTACAAGTCTTCGCGGAAACGGCCCAGTTGCACCTGCTCGCGCAACGAACGGTTGGTCGCGGAAATGATCCGCAAGTCCACCGGAAACAACTCGCTACTGCCCACCGGCTGCACGCAACGCTCCTGCAACACGCGCAACAAACGCGCCTGAGTTGGCAGCGGCATGTCACCGATCTCATCGAGAAACAGCGTGCCTTTGTCGGCTTTGCGGATCAGGCCGATGCTGCCTTTCTGGTTGGCCCCGGTGAACGCGCCTTTCTCGTAACCGAACAACTCAGACTCGACCAGTTCAGCGGGGATCGCTGCACAGTTCACCGCGATGAATGCCTGTTTTTGCCGGGAGCTGGCTTGGTGCAAGGCTTTGACGAACACTTCCTTGCCGACGCCGGTTTCACCGTGAATCAGTAGCGGAATGTCTTTCTCCAGCAAACGCTCGGCCTGGCGCACGGCTTTTTCCACACGGCTGTCGCCGAAATGCAGCGTGTTGAGGCTGATCACGCTGGCTGGCGCAGGCTTGTCCTCGGCGACAAACACTCGCGCCTGCACCGGTGCCTGTTTCGGCCGTTTCAGCAAACACTGGAAACGGTTGCGTCCAGAGGTCTGCAGGGCAAACGGCAGACCCTCGGGCTGATTGATCAACTCCAGCAGCGACACCTTGAACAGGCTTTCAACGCTGACGCGCGACAAACGCACACCGAGCAAATTGTCGGCGCGGCGATTGGCCGACAGCACTTGACCGCTTTCATCGAAGATCAGCAACCCGGCCCACTGGCTGTCGAGGTTGTTCAACCCGGTGTTGAATGTCAGTTGAAAGTGCTGGCCATGGAACAGGTTGAGGATCAGCCGGTTTTCCACGGTCTGGCTCATCATCTTGACCATGCCGAGGGTGTGCGAGGGTGGCAGATAGCTGTCGCTGGAGACATCGAGCACGGCGATGACCTTGCGCTCGGCGTCGAAAATCGGCGCGGCGGAGCCGGTCATGAAGCGGTTGGCCTTGAGGAAGTGTTCATCGTGTTCGATGTGCACAGCCTGCTCACAGGCCAGTGCGGTGCCGATTGCATTGGTGCCGCTGCTGCGCTCCATCCAGCTCGCCCCGGCCTGAAAGCCCCGGGCCAGATTCGGTTCGATAAAGCGCTGCGTGCCCCACGAGGTCAGCACTTGGCCCTGATTGTCGGCGAGCATGATCAGGCAGTTGGAATTGCTGAGGATGTTTTCGTAGTAGGGCAGGACTTCCTGATGCGTGGTCTGCACCAGCGAATGATGGCTGTCGAGCAATCGTGCAATGCCGGCGGCGGGTAATTGATCGAAGGCCGGCGCGCTCTGGTGGTCGAGGCCGAACGCGCGGCAACGTTGCCAGGAGGTCTGGACGATCGCGTCGTGGGACAGCGGCGAAGCAGGTGCGGCCATGGGGCGAGCCTCTGAGTGCAGCGATTTTATTATTGTTATGAGCCCGATCTTCAAAACTACACAAATTCCCCTGTGGGAGCGAGCCTGCTCGCGAAAGCGTCGGTTCAGTCAATGGATTCATTGAATGACACACCGCTTTCGCGAGCAGGCTCGCTCCCACAGGGGATCCATTTTGCATTCAGGATTGGGCAAAAGCGTGCATAGAGTGTTGTTCACTATTGTTCATTGTCAATCACTCCGACTGTTCAAAAGTGTTCAGCTGTGAACGCCATTTCCTCGCGTAATCAACGATTTTCACGGCAAATCAACCACTTGCCATTTCTGGCACGAATGTCGCTCTGTTGCTCCGGTCGCTTGACTCCAAAAATAAAAAAGGCCGAGCCATGTCACTCACCCTGGAGCACGTCAGCCGTACCGTCGAGGGCCAGATCTGGATCGACGATGCGTGCCTGAAATTCGAACCCGGATCCTTCAACGTTCTGCTCGGGCGCACCCTGTCCGGCAAGACCAGCCTCATGCGCCTGATGGCCGGCCTCGACAAGCCCGACAGCGGCCGCGTGCTGATGAACGGTGTCGACGTCACCCAGCGCCCGGTGCGGCTGCGCAACGTATCGATGGTCTATCAGCAGTTCATCAATTACCCGACCATGACGGTGTTCGAGAACATCGCCTCGCCACTGCGTCAGGCCGGTATTTCGAAAGAGATCATCCACAGCAAGGTGCAGGAAACCGCACGCATGCTGCGCATCGAGAAGTTCTTGCAGCGCTATCCGCTGGAGCTCTCCGGTGGGCAGCAACAGCGCACGGCCATGGCCCGCGCCCTGGTCAAGGATGCTGAACTGATCCTCTTCGACGAGCCGTTGGTCAACCTCGACTACAAGCTGCGCGAAGAGCTGCGTCAGGAAATGCGCGAGCTGTTCAAGGCGCGCCACACCATCGCCATTTACGCCACCACCGAACCCAACGAAGCGCTGGCCCTCGGCGGCACCACGACCATCCTGCACGAAGGCCGGGTGATTCAGAGCGGCCCGTCGACCGAGGTCTATCACCAGCCGCAGTCGGTGCTCGCCGCTGAATTGTTCTCCGAACCGCCGATCAACCTGATGCCGGGACGCATTGCCGGCAACGAAGTCAGCTTCGCCAACTTCGTACACTTTCCGTTGAACGTCGATCTGCGCCCGGTGGGCGAGGGTGAGTTCCGCTTCGGCGTACGCCCGAGTCATATCTCGCTGGTGCCGAGCAACGATGACGATCTCGAACTGGCCGTGACCGTCGAGGTCGCCGAAATCAGCGGCTCGGAAACCTTCCTGCATGTGCGCAACGAGCATTTCCTGCTGGTGCTGCACTTGCCGGGTGTTCATGAATACGACGTCGATGCGCCGATCCGCATCTATATCCCGACCCACAAACTGTTCGTTTTCGATGCGCAGGGCCGTCTGGTGCAAGCACCGGGCCGGCGTGTCGCGAGGGTTGCCTGATGGCCGAAATCCGTTTGCAGCACCTCGCCCACAGCTACAGCAAAACCCCGAGCGGCGCGGAGGATTATGCGATCCGCGAGATGGATCACGTCTGGGAGCAGGGCGGCGCCTATGCTTTGCTCGGCCCGTCCGGTTGCGGCAAGTCGACCTTGCTCAACATCATTTCCGGCCTGCTCAGCCCGTCCCAGGGCCACGTGTTGTTTGACGGCAAAGCGGTCAACGACCTCACGCCGGAGAAGCGCAACATCGCCCAGGTTTTCCAGTTTCCGGTGGTCTACGACACCATGACCGTGTTCGACAACCTCGCTTTCCCGCTGCGCAATCAGGGCATGGCCGAGGCGAAAGTGCACAGCAAGGTGCAGGAAATTGCCGAGGTGCTCGACCTGCAGAATCTGCTGAGCAAGAAGGCGCGCAATCTCACCGCCGACGAAAAGCAGAAAGTCTCCATGGGCCGTGGACTGGTGCGCGATGACGTCTCGGCAATCCTCTTCGATGAGCCGCTGACGGTGATCGACCCGCACCTGAAGTGGAAGCTGCGGCGCAAGCTCAAGCAGATCCACGAGCAGTTCAACATCACCATGGTCTACGTCACCCACGACCAACTTGAAGCCTCGACGTTCGCCGACAAGATCGCAGTGATGTACGGCGGCCAGATCGTCCAGTTCGGTACGCCACGGGAATTGTTCGAGCGGCCGAGCCACACCTTTGTCGGCTATTTCATCGGCAGCCCGGGGATGAATCTGATCGAGGTGCAGCCGCAGCCCGGGGGCGTCGGTTTCGCCTCGACGCACCTGCCGTTGTCCGACGCCTTGCAGCGCCATATCGAGCACGGCCAGTGGAAAAATCTCAAGGTCGGCATCCGCCCCGAGTTCATTCACGTGTGGGACGAGCCGTTTGACGACGCGATGCAGGCAAAAGTCGTACACGTCGAAGACCTCGGCACCTACAAGATCATGACTCTCAACCTCGACGGCGCGCCGTTGAAGGTGCGTCTGGCCGAAGACAAACCGGTGCCGCAGGGCACGGCTTACATCAGTTTCCCGGCGCAATGGCTGATGGTCTATGCCGATGAATTTCTCCTGGAAGTCAGCGACGAGGAGGCGCAGCCATGAACAAAGTGCAGAACAACAAGGCCTGGTGGCTGGTGTTGCCGGTGTTCCTGCTGGTGGCGTTCAGTGCGGTGATCCCGATGATGACCGTGGTCAACTATTCGGTGCAGGACATCTTCGACCAGTCCAGCCGCTACTTCGTTGGCGCTGACTGGTACAAGCAAGTGTTGCTTGATCCGCGCCTGCATGACTCGCTGCTGCGTCAGTTCATCTATTCAGCCTGCGTGCTGCTGATCGAAATCCCGCTGGGCATCGCCGTCGCGCTGACCATGCCGACCAAGGGCCGCTGGTCCTCGGTGGTGCTGATCATTCTGGCGATACCGCTGCTGATTCCGTGGAACGTGGTCGGCACCATCTGGCAGATCTTCGGCCGCGCCGACATCGGCCTGCTCGGTTCCAGCCTCAACGCGATGGGCATCAGCTACAACTACGCGGCCAACACCATGGACGCCTGGGTGACGGTGCTGGTGATGGACGTCTGGCATTGGACTTCGCTCGTCGCGCTGTTGTGTTTCTCCGGTTTGCGAGCAATTCCCGACGTCTATTACCAGGCCGCGCGCATCGACCGCGCTTCGGGATGGGCGGTGTTCAGGCACATTCAGTTGCCCAAGCTGAAGAGCGTGCTGCTGATCGCGGTGATGCTGCGTTTCATGGACAGTTTCATGATCTACACCGAGCCGTTCGTGCTCACCGGCGGCGGGCCGGGCAATGCCACAACCTTCCTCAGTCAGACGTTGACGCAGATGGCTGTAGGGCAATTCGACCTCGGTCCGGCAGCGGCGTTTTCGCTGGTGTACTTCCTGATCATCCTGTTGGTGTCCTGGCTGTTCTATACCGCCATGACGCACTCCGACGCCAACCGCTGAGGCCCGGCCATGAGCAAGAAAAAGCTTATTCCGTTGCTGGTCTACATCCTGTTCCTGCTGGTGCCGATCTACTGGCTGCTGAACATGTCGTTCAAGAGCAACACCGAAATCCTCGGCGGCCTGACGCTTTTCCCACAGGAATTCACGCTGGCGAACTACAAGGTGATCTTCACCGATCCGAGTTGGTACACCGGTTATCTGAACTCGCTGTATTACGTCAGCCTCAACACGGTGATTTCCCTGAGCGTGGCGTTACCGGCGGCTTACGCGTTTTCACGCTATCGTTTCCTCGGCGACAAACACCTGTTCTTCTGGCTGCTGACCAATCGCATGGCGCCGCCGGCGGTGTTTTTGCTGCCGTTCTTTCAGTTGTATTCGTCGATCGGCCTGTTCGACACGCACATCGCCGTGGCCTTGGCGCACTGCTTGTTCAACGTGCCGCTGGCGGTGTGGATTCTCGAAGGTTTCATGTCCGGCGTGCCCAAGGAGATCGACGAAACGGCCTACATCGACGGCTACAGTTTCCCTAAGTTCTTCGTGAAGATTTTCATCCCGTTGATCGGCTCCGGTATCGGCGTCACGGCGTTTTTCTGCTTCATGTTTTCCTGGGTCGAACTGTTGCTGGCGCGCACGCTGACCTCGGTTAACGCCAAGCCGATTGCGGCAGTGATGACGCGCACGGTGTCGGCATCGGGGATCGATTGGGGCGTGCTGGCAGCGGCGGGGGTATTGACCATCCTGCCGGGCATGCTGGTGATCTGGTTTGTGCGCAACCACGTGGCCAAGGGCTTTGCCCTCGGTCGAGTCTGAGGAGCTGATGATGGAATGGATGAGCTGGACGACACCGACCGCCGCGTTCTTCATCGGCATCGGTCTGATTCTGGTGGGCATGACCACCTGGGAATTGCGCTCGCCGAGCATTCTGCGGCGCGGGTTTCTGCCGATTGCCACCACCCGTGGCGATCGCTTGTTTATCGGTCTTCTCGGCAGCGCCTACCTGCATTTGCTGGTAATCGGCGTCACCGACTGGAGCATCTGGGTGGCGTCCGCGTTGTCCCTGGTGTGGCTGTTGGCTGTGATGCGTTGGGGCTAGTCGAATCGTTCGGCAACGCGGCTCCACAACTTAAACAGGAGGTCTCTATGTTCGATAAAAACAATAAGCTGCGACATAGCATTTCATTGGCAGCCATGCTGGCACTCAGCGGTCTGAGCGCATCTGCCTGGGCCGACGCCTACGAAGATGCTGCGAAAAAATGGATCGGCAGCGAGTTCAAGCCCTCGACCCTGACGGCCGAACAGCAGCTTGAAGAACTGAAGTGGTTCATCAAGGCCGCCGAGCCGTTTCGCGGCATGGACATCAAGGTCGTTTCCGAAACCCTGACCACCCACGAATACGAGTCCAAGGTGCTGGCCAAGGCCTTCAGCGAAATCACCGGGATCAAACTCACCCACGACCTGCTGCAGGAAGGCGACGTGGTCGAGAAAATGCAGACGGTGATGCAGTCGGACAAGAACATCTACGACGGCTGGGTCAACGACTCCGACCTGATCGGCACGCACTTTCGCTACGGCAAGACCGAATCGATCACCGACCTGATGGCCAACGAAGGCAAGAACTTCACTTCGCCGACCCTCGACATCAAGGACTTCATCGGCATCTCCTTCACCACCGCACCGGACGGCAAGATCTATCAACTGCCCGACCAGCAATTCGCCAACCTGTACTGGTTCCGCGCCGACTGGTTCGAGCGCGCCGATCTGAAAGCCAAGTTCAAGGAGAAGTACGGTTACGAGCTGGGCGTGCCGGTGAACTGGTCGGCCTATGAAGACATCGCCAAATTCTTCAGCGAAGACGTCAAGGAAATCGACGGCAAACGCGTCTACGGCCACATGGATTACGGCAAGAAAGACCCGTCGCTGGGCTGGCGCTTCACCGATGCCTGGTTCTCCATGGCCGGTGGCGGCGACAAGGGACTGCCCAACGGCTTGCCGGTGGACGAGTGGGGGATCCGCGTCGAGGACTGTCATCCCGTCGGTTCAAGCGTGACCCGTGGCGGCGACACCAACGGCCCGGCGGCCGTGTTTGCCACCACCAAATACGTCGACTGGCTGAAGAAATATGCGCCACCGGAAGCGGCCGGCATGACTTTCTCCGAGTCCGGCCCGGTGCCCTCGCAGGGCAACATCGCCCAGCAGATTTTCTGGTACACCGCGTTCACCGCCGACATGACCAAACCCGGCCTGCCGGTGGTCAACGCCGACGGCACGCCGAAATGGCGCATGGCGCCGTCGCCTAAAGGCCCGTATTGGGAAGAGGGTATGAAGCTCGGCTACCAGGATGTGGGGTCGTGGACGTTCATGAAATCCACGCCTGAGAAACAGAAACTCGCGGCGTGGCTGTACGCGCAGTTCGTGACCTCGAAAACTGTTTCGCTGAAGAAAACCATTGTCGGTCTGACACCTATTCGCGAGTCGGACATCAACTCGCAGGCGATGACCGATCTGGCGCCGAAACTCGGTGGTCTGGTCGAGTTCTATCGCAGCCCGGCCCGCGTGCAATGGTCGCCGACCGGCACCAACGTGCCGGACTACCCGCGTCTGGCGCAACTGTGGTGGAGCCATATCGCCGAAGCCGCCAGCGGCGAGAAGACCCCACAACAAGCGCTCGATGGCCTGGCCAAGGATCAGGACCGCATCATGGAACGCCTCGAACGCTCCAAGGCCCAGGCCACTTGCGCGCCGAAGATGAACCCGGAACGCGATGCGCAATACTGGTTCGATCAACCGGGCGCACCGAAGCCGAAACTGGCCAACGAGAAGCCGAAGGGCGAAACCGTGAGCTATAGCGAACTGCTGAAGTCCTGGGCGGATGCGCGCAAGTGATGTTGGAAATGTAAGAAGCGAACGGCACCGGAAGGTGCCGTTTTTTTTGCTGCCTGATCTGCCGCTTTCGCGAGCAGGCTCGCTCTCACAATGGATAGGTCTGCTCAAAAACATCCGATGACACCTTAGGTCCCTGTGGGAGCGAGCCTGCTCGCGAAAGCGGTGGGTCAGCCGACGCATTTTTAACTGACATGACGTCATTGCGGGCAGGTTCACCTCCAAGCGGGATATCTGTAGAAATGACGGATTAAGGAACCACCGGTAGCTTTAGCTTTCGAAGGAGTCCAGCAAGGCGTCAGGCAGTGGTGCATCAAAGTCATCGGAAGTTTTGTATCTGCCCTTCATTAAACCAATACGTTTTACCGGCGGTTTCTCCTCGGTTATTTCGCTTTGGCGTTGCTCAGTCAATGTGCCTGAATCATCCGACAACTCTGAAATGATATTGCGCTTCATGGTTCGTGGATCTCCATTTGATAGGTGATTCTCAAATTTAACCGCAATTACCTTCTGCGCTATATCAGCCATTGCTCACTCCTTTGAAGGCAAATTCCTGAAAAGGAGAGAGCGTTTAAGGTCAAAAAGATCGCAGCCTTAAATCCCACAAAAAACGGCACCCGAAGGTGCCGTTTCCATTTCCAGCCAGATCAGCCGAGCAATCAGCCCGCCAGACCAGCCTGCTGTACCAGCACCAGCAATGGCTGCGGGTACACGCCCAGGAAGAAAGCGACCAGGGCGATGGCCAGCAGCATTACGCCGCCTGCCTTCTGTTCCCAGTGCAATTGGGCGTCGTGGCGACGCAGGTTTGGCTCGATCAGGTACAGGGTGACCATCACGCGCAGGTAGTAGAACACGCCGATGGCGCTGCCCAGTACCAGTGCGCCGACCAGCCACCACTGACGCGTTTCGACGCCGCTGGCGATGATGTAGAACTTGCCGATGAAGCCAGCGGTCAGCGGAATGCCGGCCAGGGACAGCATCATCACGGTGAGCACGGCGGTCAGATACGGACGGCGCCAGAACAGGCCGCGGTACTCGTACAGGGCGTCGGCGTCGCGGCCGTTGTACGGCGAGGACATCAGGGTGATCACGCCGAACGCGCCGAGGCTGGTGATGACATAAGTCACCAGATAGACGCCGATGGCTTCTACCGCCAGCCCCTTGCTCGCCACCAGTGCGATCAGCAGATAGCCGAAGTGCGCGATGGACGAGTAACCGAGCAGACGCTTGAGGTTGCTCTGGGTCAGGGCCAGCAGGTTACCGAACAGGATCGAGGCGACCGCGATAACGCTGAGCACATCGCTCAGCACACCACTGCTGGCAGCAGGGGAGAGCTGGAACAGACGCACCATCACCGCAAACACCGCGACCTTCGAAGCGGTGGCGAGGAACGCCGCCACTGGTGCCGGAGCACCTTCGTAGACGTCGGGCGTCCACAGGTGGAACGGTACCAGCGACAGCTTGAACGCCAGACCGATCAGCATCATGCCCAGGCCCAGTTGCGCCAGCGGGCTTGGCAGGCCGGTCGCGGCCAGGGCCTGACCGATGCCGACGAAGCTCAGCGAACCGGCGTCGGCGTAGAGCAGCGCCATACCGAACAGCAGGAACGCGGAACCGGCGGCCGACAGCACCATGTACTTGATGCCGGCTTCCAGCGAACGCTTGTTGAAGAAGGCGTAAGCCACCAGACCGTAGACCGGTACCGAGAGCAGTTCCAGACCGATGAACAACCCGGCCAGGTGCTGCGCGCTGACCAAAACCAGACCACCGGCGGCGGCCATCAGGATCAGCAGGTACAGTTCTTCGCGGTTGCCCGGGTAGCCCGAACCGCCATCACCCAGATAAGCGTGGGCGAGGGTGACGCAGGCGAGCGTGGCGACCAGGATCATCGCCATGTACAGGCAGGCAAACGCGTCGATCTGCAGCAACGGGGTGACGGCCAGAGGCGCGACTTTCAACGCAGGCAGGATCGACAGCAGGGCCAGGTTCAGACCCGCCACCGAAATCAGGAAGGTCTGCGAGTGGTTGCGGCGCCAGGCGATTGCCAGCATCACCACGATAATGGTGAGGCTGGTGATCAACAGTGGCGCAAGCGCAATAAAGTGTTGAATCGTGAATTCCATAGCGCTCTTACCGGGCCGAAGCGAGTTGAGAGAAGGCGGTGCCGAGCCACTGCTGCACGCCATGCATGGTGGCGGCAGAGGTGTCGAGGAACGGTTGCGGGTAGACGCCGAGGTAAATCAGCAACACCGCCAGACCGAGCACCATGATCAGTTCGCGCGCGTCCATGCCGTGCAGCACCGCGTCGGATTTCGACGGGCCGAAGTAGGCACGGTGAATCATGATCAGCGAGTAGACCGAACCGAACACCAGACCGGAAGTGGCAATCGCCGTGACCCATGGAGCGCTGGCGAAGGAACCGATCAGGATCAGGAACTCGCCGACAAAGTTACCGGTGCCCGGCAAGCCCAGCGACGCCGCCGCGAAGAACAGGCTGATCGCCGGCAGGTAAGCGATACGCGACCACAGACCGCCCATCTCACGCATGTCACGGGTATGCAGACGCTCGTACAACTGACCGCTGAGGATAAACAGCGCCGCTGCCGACAGACCGTGCGCCAGCATCTGGATCACTGCACCTTGCAGCGCCAGTTGGCTGCCGGAGTAGATGCCGATCAACACGAAGCCCATGTGGGAAACGGAAGAGAAGGCAATCAGACGCTTGATGTCGGTTTGTGCGAACGCCAGGAACGCGCCGTAGAAGATCCCGATCAGACCGAGGGTCATGGCGATCGGCGCGAACTCCGCCGAAGCGTTCGGGAACAGCGGCAGGGCGAAACGCAGCAGACCGTAGGCCGCAGTTTTCAGCAGGATACCGGCGAGGTCGACGGAACCGGCAGTCGGTGCCTGGGCGTGAGCATCAGGCAGCCAGGAGTGGAACGGTACGACGGGCAGCTTGACCGCGAAAGCGATGAAGAAACCGAGCATCAGAATGTACTCGGTGGTCATCGACATCTTGGTTTTCAACAGGTCGGCGTAGTTGAAGGTGATCACGCCGGTGTTGTTGAAGTTGACCAGCACCAGACCGAGGATCGCCACCAGCATGATCAGGCCGGACGCCTGAGTGAAGATGAAGAACTTGGTCGCTGCGTAGATCCGGGTTTTCTTGCCGTCCGAAGAACTGTGACCCCAGAGCGCGATGAGGAAGTACATCGGCACCAGCATCATTTCCCAGAAGAAGAAGAACATGAACAGGTCGAGGGCGAGGAACACGCCGACGACGCCGCCCAGGATCCACATCAGGTTCAGGTGGAAGAAGCCAACGTGACGTTGAATCTCTTTCCACGAGCAGAGTACGGAGAGGATACCCAGCAGACCGGTCAGCAGGATCATCAACAGCGACAGGCCGTCGAGGGCCAGGTGCACGTTGATGCCGAAACGCTGGATCCAGACATGCTTGAACTCAAGCGCCCAGGTCGGATCGGCGCCCGGCGCCGGTGCGAATGAATAGTCACCGTGGGCCCACAGCCAGAGGCCGAGCGCGAGTTCCAGGGTCATGGTCAACAGCGCAATCCAGCGCGGGAGGGTAGCGCCGAAGCGCTCACCCATCCAGCACAGCAGGCCGCCGATGAAGGGGATCAGGATTAGCCAAGGCAGAATCATGACGGGCTCGTTTCCTTTCGCAAATTCGCAAGGTTCATATCAGACCGCTACCAGCACGATGGCGCCGATCACCAGCACGGCACCAGCAGCCATCGAGGCGGCGTACCAACGCAGTTGACCGGTCTCGGTGCGGCTCAGGGCAGTGTGACCACCCTTGGCCATACGCGGGATCAGACCGATGGTCTGGTCGAGCGGGTCTTTGCGCAGTACATGGCTGATCGCAAGGTACGGCTTGACGAACAGTTTGTCGTAGATCCAGTCGAAGCCCCAGGCAGCGAACCACCAGGCCGAAAGGAAACGGCCGATGCCGCTGTTGGCAATTGCCGTGACGAAGCGACGCTTGCCGAGGAACAGCAGCGCTGCCAGCAGGATACCGGCCAGGGCGATGGCGCCCGAGGCGATTTCCAGACTGTGCTTGGCTTCGCCACCGGCATGCCCGACGCTTTGCGGCAGTACGCCGTGCAGCGGTGGCACGATCATCGCGCCGACGAAAGTCGACAGCACGATCAGCACCGACAATGGCAGCCAGTGGGCAATGCCGTGGCCGGCGTGGGCTTCGGTCTTGGCTTCACCGTGGAACGCGATGAAGATCAGGCGGAAGGTATACAGCGACGTCATGAACGCACCGACCAGACCTGCGTAAAGCAGACCCTGGTTACCGCTGGCGAACGCTTCCCAGAGGATTTCGTCCTTGGAGTAGAAGCCTGCGGTAACCAGTGGCAGAGCGGCCAGCGCGGCACCACCGACGATGAAGCTGGCGTAGGCCAGTGGCAGTTTCTTCCACAGACCGCCCATCTTGAAGATGTTCTGCTCGTGGTGGCAGGCAACGATCACCGCACCGGAAGCAAGGAACAGCAGGGCCTTGAAGAAGGCGTGAGTCATCAGGTGGAAGATCGCGCCTTCCCAGGCACCAACGCCCAGCGCCAGGAACATGTAGCCGATCTGGCTCATGGTCGAGTAGGCGAGGATACGTTTGATGTCGGTCTGCACCAGCGCGGCGAAACCGGCCAGTACCAGGGTCACGCCACCGACGATGCCGACGAGGTGCAGGATGTCCGGCGCCAGCGCAAACAGACCGTGGGTACGGGCGATCAGGTAGACACCGGCGGTCACCATGGTTGCGGCGTGGATCAGTGCCGAAACCGGGGTAGGGCCGGCCATCGCATCCGCGAGCCAGGTTTGCAGCGGCAGTTGCGCCGATTTACCGACAGCACCACCGAGCAGCATCAGGGTTGCCAGAACGATCCAGAAGTCACCGACCTTGAAGTGCTCCGGCGCACGTACCAGCAGTTCCTGGACGTTCAGCGTGCCCAGTTGCTGGAACAGGATGAACAGGCCGATGGCCATGAACACGTCGCCGATGCGGGTGACGATGAACGCCTTGAGTGCCGCGTTACCGTTGTTGCGGTTGCTGTAGTAGAAACCGATCAACAGGTACGAGCACAGGCCCACGCCTTCCCAACCGAAGTAGATGAACAGCAGGTTATCGCCGAGGATCAGGAACAGCATGCTGGCGATGAACAGGTTGGTGTACGAGAAGAAGCGCGAGTAACCGTCTTCGCCACGCATGTACCAGGACGCGAACAGGTGGATCAGGAAGCCGACGCCGACGACCACGCCGAGCATGGTCACCGACAGGCCATCCAGGTACAGCGCGAAGTTCGGCTGGAAACCTTCCACCGACATCCAGCGCCACAGCACCTGGGTGTACACGCCACCTTCCGGCGGCGCGACGTTGAATTGCCAGATCACGTAAGCGGTGACGATGGCCGACAGGCCGATCGAACCGACACCGATCAGCGCCGAGAGGTTTTCCGAGAAGCGGCCGCGCGAGAACGACAGCAACAGGAACCCGATCAGAGGGAATACGAAAGTCAGAAAGAGTAGGTTCATCCGCGCATCTCACTGGCAGCGTCGATATCGAGCGTGTGGAAGCGGCGATACAGTTGCAGCAGGATCGCCAGGCCAATACTGGCCTCGGCTGCGGCAAGGCTGATCACCAGGATGAACATGATCTGTCCATCCGGCTGCGCCCAGCGGGCGCCCGCAACGATGAAGGCCAGGGCAGAGGCGTTCATCATCACTTCCAGACTCATCAACACGAACAAAATGTTGCGGCGGACCATCAGGCCGACCAGACCAAGGCAGAACAGGATGCCGGCGACGGCCAGTCCATGTTCGAGAGGGATAGCAGGCATGTCTTACTCCTTCGCCTCGTTACGGCCCAAATGGAACGCCGTGACGGCTGCGGCGAGCAGCAGCATCGAGGCGAGTTCGACCACCAGCAGGTACGGGCCGAACAGGCTGATGCCCACGGCTTTCGCGTCTACGGTGGTGTGGCCGATGGCCTGGCCGCTCTGGTGAGCGAACAGCACATACAGCAGTTCGGCCAGCAGCAGCGCGGCAAGAATTACCGGTCCTGCCCAGATGCCGGGCTTGAGCCAGGTGCGTTCCTGCTGCACCGAGGCGGGACCCAGGTTGAGCATCATCACCACGAACACGAACAGCACCATGATGGCGCCGGCGTAGGCGATCACTTCCAGCACACCGGCGAACGGCGCGCCGAGGGCGAAGAAGGTCATGGCCACGGCGATCAACGAGATGATCAGGTAGAGCAGGGCGTGCACAGGGTTGGTGTTGGTGACCACACGCAGCGTGGACACCACAGCAATACCCGATGCGAAATAGAAAGCGAATTCCATCGTTCTTCCTTAAGGCAGCAAGCTCTTCACGTTGATCGGTTCGGCTTCGTTCTGCGCAGCGCCTTTCGGCTTGCCAGCGATTGCCATACCTGCAACACGATAGAAGTTGTAATCAGGGTTTTTGCCGGGGCCGGAGATCAGCAGATCTTCTTTCTCGTACACCAGGTCCTGACGTTTGAACTCGGCCATCTCGAAATCCGGGGTCAGCTGGATTGCGGTGGTCGGGCAGGCTTCCTCGCAGAGACCGCAGAAAATGCAGCGCGAGAAGTTGATCCGGAAGAAGTCCGGGTACCAGCGACCGTCTTCGGTTTCAGCTTTCTGCAGCGAGATGCAACCCACCGGGCAGGCCACGGCGCACAGGTTGCAGGCTACGCAGCGTTCTTCGCCATCGGGGTCGCGGGTCAGGACGATACGGCCACGGTAGCGTGGCGGCAGGTAGACCTGCTCCTCGGGGTATTGCAGGGTGTCGCGCTTGCGAAAGCCATGGCCGAAAACCATGACCAGGCTGCGCAACTGGGTACCGGTACCCTTAACGATGTCGCCAATATATTTGAACATGGGTCAAATCCTCACTGAACCGCAACCGCAGGCGTGTTCATCAACACAACCGCAGCGGTCACCAGCAAATTGATCAGGGTCAGTGGCAGGCAGAATTTCCAGCTGAAATCCATCACCTGGTCATAACGCGGACGCGGGATGGAAGCGCGCAGCAGGATGAACAGCATGATGAAGAACGCGGTCTTCAGTGCGAACCAGACGAAGGACAGTTGCGGCAGGATGCCGAACGGACCGTGCCAGCCACCGAAGAACAGGGTGACCAGCAGCGCCGAGATCAGGATGATGCCGATGTACTCACCGACGAAGAACATGCCCCATTTCATACCGGCGTATTCAATGTGGTAACCGTCGGCCAGTTCCTGTTCCGCTTCCGGCTGGTCGAACGGGTGACGGTGAGTCACGGCGACGCCAGCGATGAAGAAGGTACAGAAGCCGAAGAACTGCGGAATGATGAACCACAGGTTCTGCGCCTGGTACTCGACGATGTCGCGCATGTTGAACGAGCCGACTTGCACCACGATGCCCATCAGGGCCAGGCCCATGAACACTTCGTAGGACACGGTCTGCGCCGAGGCACGCAAGCTGCCGAGCAGGGCGAACTTGTTGTTGCTCGACCAGCCGGCGAACAGCACCGCATACACCGACAGACCGGCCATGGCGAAGAAGAACAGCAGGCCGATGTTCAGATCCGCCACGCCCCAGGTCGGGGTGATCGGGATGATCGCGAAGGCGATCAGCAGGGCGGACATGGCCACCACCGGTGCCAAAGTGAAGATCACCTTGTCGGCAAACGGCGGGGTCCAGTCTTCCTTGAAGAACATCTTCAGCATGTCGGCGGCGATCTGGAACATGCCGAACGGGCCAACGCGGTTCGGACCGTAACGGTCCTGCCACCAGCCCAGCAGGCGACGTTCGACAAAGCTGAGCAAGGCGCCCGCGACCACCACGGCCAGCAGGATCACGATGGCTTTGATGACCGTCAGGATCACATCGATCACTTCAGGGGTGAACCAGGTCATTGCGCTGCCTCCTGCAGACCGTCGACGGATACGCCGGCGAATGCCGGTGGAATGCCGGCGATGCCCGCAGGCAATGCCACCAGACCGGCGCCCAGTTCTTCATTGATGCGCAGCGGCAGACGCAGGGTCTGGCCGGCAACGTTCAGGCTCAGCAGAGCACCGTCGTTGACGCCGAGGCGATCCGCTTCGGATTTCGCCAGCGCCACGTACGGAGCCGGAATGCGCTCTTGCACCGGCGCGGCTTTCGAAGAATTTTCTTCGCTGCCGAACAGGTGGTAGAACGGCACGGCCTGCCAGGTGCCCGGCGCCGGATTGAATGCGCGCGGAGCAGCAGCGAACCAGTTCAGCGAGTCGCCAGTGCTTTCGATCAGGCGCGTGCCCGGATCGCCAGCGCGCAGGTGACCACCGACTTCGTCCTGGAACTTGTTCCACGCTTGTGGCGAGTTCCAGCCCGGCGACCATGCAAATGGCACCTGCTGACGCGGTTCGGCGGAGCCCGAGTAACCTTCCATGGAGAAGGCGAACGCGGTGTCCTGGTCTTGCGGGGTGCGTGGTTCGTGAACGCTGATGTCGGCGCGCATGGCGGTGCGACCGGAGTAACGCAGCGGCTCACGGGCCAGTTTCAGACCCTTGATGCGGAAAGCAGCGGAAGGTGCAGCATCGACGATACGTGCCAGTTGCGCGGTGCTCGAGGCAACGGCAGCGGTGACGTGGTCGAGTTGCGTCCAGTCGATCGGCTGGTTCAGCAGGGTCGCGCGCAGGGCGTGCAGCCAGCGCCAGCCTTCGTGCACCAGAATGCTCGCGTCCAGGTATTGCGGATCGAAAACCTGGAAGAAGCGCTGGGCGCGGCCTTCCTGGCTGACCAGCGTACCGTCGCCCTCGGCGAAGCTCGCCGCTGGCAGAACCAGGTGCGCGCGATCAGTGGTGGCGGTTTTCTGATGGTCAGCGACGATCACCACTTTCGCGGCGTTCAATGCGGCATCGACCTTGGCGTTGGCAGTGCGGGTGTACAGATCGTTTTCCAGCACGACGATCGCGTCGGCCTTGCCATCGATGACCGCTTGCAGCGCGTCGTCGACCGACTCGCCACCGAGCATGGCCAGACCGAGGCTGTTGGCCTCCGGCACGATCAGGCTGATCGAACCGTCCTTCTCGCGCAGCTTCAGGGCTTTGGCGATGTTCGCGGCAGCTTCGATCAAGGCTTTGGAGCCCAGCGAAGTACCGGCGATGATCAGCGGGCGCTTGGCGGCGAGCAGGGCATCGGCGATGCGCTGCGCCAGTTCCAGGGCTTCGGTGTCCAGACCTTCAACGGCCGGCGCGCTGGCATCCAGCGCGTGAGCCACGGCGAAACCGATGCGCGCCAGATCGTCCGGAGCGGCGTGTACGCACTCTTCGGCAACGTCGTCGAGTTTGGTTTCGGCGAGGCTGGCGATAAACAGCGGGTTCAGCGCGTGCTGGCCGATGTTCTTCACCGCCGCGTCGAGCCAAGGCTGTACGCGCATGGCTTCGGCCATGTCTTCAGCCTTGCCCTTGACCGACTGACGCAGAGCCAGCGCCATACGCGCGGCGGTCTGGGTCAGGTCTTCGCCGAGGACGAAAATCGCGTCGTGGTCTTCGATGTCGCGCATGTTCGGCACTGGCAGCGGGCTGTCGTTCAGCACCTGCAGGACCAGACGAATGCGCTCCAGCTCGGAGGCTTCGATACCCGAATAGAAGTGCTCGGCACCGACCAGTTCGCGCAACGCGTAGTTGCTCTCGAGGCTGGCGCGCGGCGAACCGATACCGACGATGTTGCGTCCGCGCAGCAGGTCGGCGGCTTTGTCCAGCGCAGCGTCGAGGCTGAGCTTGGTGCCATCGGCCAGCAGCGGCTGACGTGGACGGTCAGTGCGGTTCACGTAGCCATAACCGAAACGGCCACGGTCGCAGAGGAAATACTGGTTCACCGAACCGTTGAAACGGTTTTCGATGCGACGCAGTTCACCGTAACGCTCGCCCGGGGAAATGTTGCAACCGCTCGAGCAGCCATGGCAGATGCTCGGGGCGAACTGCATGTCCCACTTGCGGTTGTAGCGCTCGGAGTGAGTCTTGTCGGTGAACACGCCGGTCGGGCAGACCTCAGTGAGGTTGCCGGAGAACTCGCTCTCGAGGGTGCCGTCTTCAACGCGACCGAAGTACACGTTGTCGTGGGCGCCGAATACACCGAGGTCGGTACCGCCGGCGTAGTCCTTGTAGAAACGCACGCAGCGGTAGCAGGCGATGCAGCGGTTCATTTCGTGAGAAATGAACGGGCCGAGTTGCTGGTTCTGGTGGGTGCGTTTGCTGAAGCGATAACGGCGCTCGTTGTGGCCGGTCATCACTGTCATGTCTTGCAGGTGGCAGTGACCGCCTTCCTCGCACACCGGGCAGTCGTGCGGGTGGTTGGTCATCAGCCATTCGACAACGCTGGCGCGGAACGCCTTGGATTCTTCATCGTCGATGGAGATCCAGGTGTTGTCGGTGGCGGGCGTCATGCAGGACATGACGATGCGACCACGGGTGTCGTTCTCGTCGGTGTACTGCTTGACCGCGCACTGGCGGCAGGCCCCGACGCTACCAAGCGCGGGATGCCAGCAGAAATATGGAATGTCGAGGCCCAGCGACAGACATGCCTGTAACAGGTTGTCTGCCCCGTCGACTTCGAGCGCTTTGCCGTCTACGTGGATAGTGGCCATGGTTCAAAGGTCTTCGTTGGCCCGGTGTCAGCGGGCGTGGCTAATGGAATCTTGTTATGCGTCCGAATCCAAACAGCCCCGGAGGGCGTCATCGGACGAAAGGCGAAGGGCACGGACCCTTCGCCTTTTTAAGCGTTTAAGCGCCGACTACGATCGGCCTTGCCAGAGGCGGGACGGCGGCGCTGACAGGCGCGATACCGGCTTCGAACTCTGGACGGAAGTATTTGATCGCGCTGCCCAGCGGCTCCACGGCTCCCGGTGCGTGAGCACAGAAGGTCTTGCCCGGGCCGAGGAAACCGACCAGGCCCAACAGGGTCTCGATGTCGCCCGGCTGGCCCTTGCCCTGTTCGATGGCCATCAGGAGCTTGACGCTCCATGGCAGACCATCGCGGCACGGGGTGCAGAAACCGCAGGATTCGCGAGCGAAGAACTGCTCCATGTTGCGCAGCAGCGAGACCATGTTGACGCTGTCATCCACCGCCATCGCCAGACCGGTACCCATCCGGGTGCCGACCTTGGCGATACCGCCGGCATACATTTGTGCGTCGAGGTGCTCGGGCAGGAGGAAACCGGTACCGGCGCCGCCTGGCTGCCAGGCCTTGAGCTTGAAGCCGTCGCGCATGCCGCCGGCGTAATCTTCGAACAGTTCACGACCGGTGACGCCGAATGGCAGTTCCCACAGGCCCGGGTTCTTGACCTTGCCGGAGAAGCCCATGAGCTTGGTGCCCATGTCTTCGGAACCTTCGCGGGCCAACGATTTGTACCAGTCAACGCCGTCGGCAATGATCGCCGGCACGTTGCACAGGGTTTCGACGTTGTTCACACAGGTCGGCTTGCCCCACACGCCGACGGCGGCAGGGAAGGGCGGCTTGGAGCGCGGGTTGGCGCGGCGGCCTTCGAGGGAGTTGATCAGCGCGGTTTCTTCACCGCAGATGTAACGCCCGGCACCGGTGTGGACGAACAGCTCGAAATCGAAACCCGAACCGAGAATGTTCTTGCCCAGCAGGCCGGCCGCCTTGGCTTCTTCCACGGCACGGTTGAGGTGCTTGGCGGCGGTAGTGTATTCGCCGCGCAGGAAGATGTAGCCACGGTAGGTTTTCAGCGCGCGGGCACTGATCAGCATGCCTTCGATCAGCAGATGGGGCAGTTGCTCCATCAGCATGCGGTCTTTCCAGGTGTTCGGCTCCATTTCATCCGCGTTGCACAGCAGGTAGCGGATGTTTATGGATTCGTCCTTGGGCATCAGGCCCCACTTCACACCAGTGGGGAAGCCGGCACCGCCGCGACCCTTGAGGCCAGCGTCTTTGACGGTCTGGACGATCGCGTCCTGATCCATCTCGGCGAAGGCTTTGCGCGCAGCGGCGTAACCGTTCTTGGCCTGGTACTCGTCGAGCCACACGGCTTCGCCGTCATCGCGCAGACGCCAGGTCAGCGGGTGCGTCTCGGCCGAGCGCTGGATGCGGTTGGCTGGACCAAAAGATGTCAGGGTCATACGTAGCCCTCGAGCAGTTTGGCCACGCCAGCAGGCTGCACGTCGCCAAAGGTGTCGTCGTCGATCATCAGCGCCGGTGCCTTGTCGCAGTTGCCGAGGCAGCAGACAGGCAGCAGGGTGAAACGACCGTCGGCGGTGGTCTGACCCAAGCCGATGCCCAGATTGTTCTGGATTTCGCTGACCACCGACTCGTGGCCGCCGATGTAGCAGACCATGCTGTCGCAGACGCGAATGATGTGGCGGCCGACCGGCTGACGGAAGATCTGGCTGTAGAACGTCGCCACGCCTTCAACGTCGCTGGCCGGGATGCCGAGGATCTCGCCGATCGCGTACAAGGCGCCATCCGGCACCCAGCCGCGTTCCTTCTGAACGATCTTCAGGGCTTCGATCGACGCCGCGCGCGGGTCTTCGTAGTGATGCAGCTCGTGCTCGATGGCCGAGCGCTCGGTTTCACTCAAGGTGAAACGGTCTGTCTGGATAAGCGTGCTGTTCATGCTTAGCGGTCCACGTCGGCCATAACGAAGTCGATACTACCCAGGTACGCAATCAAGTCCGCGACCATGCTGCCTTTGATCACCGAAGGGATCTGTTGCAGGTGCGGGAAGCTCGGAGTACGGATCCGGGTACGGTAGCTCATGGTGCCGCCGTCGCTCGTCAGGTAATAACTGTTGATGCCCTTGGTCGCTTCGATCATCTGGAAGGATTCGTTGGCCGGCATGACCGGGCCCCACGAAACCTGCAGGAAGTGCGTGATCAGGGTTTCGATGTGCTGCAGCGTGCGCTCTTTCGGCGGCGGCGTGGTCAGCGGGTGATCCGCCTTGTACGGGCCTTCCGGCATGTTGCGCATGCATTGATCGATGATCTTGATGCTCTGGCGCATCTCTTCGACGCGGACCATGCAGCGGTCATAGGCATCGCCGTTGACGGCCAGTGGCACTTCGAATTCGAAGTTCTCGTAGCCCGAGTACGGACGCGCTTTGCGCAGGTCGAAATCGCAACCGGTCGAACGCAGGCCGGCACCGGTGACGCCCCATTCCAGGGCCTCTTTGGTGTTGTAGGCAGCGACGCCGACAGTACGCCCCTTGAGGATGCTGTTCTGCAGGGCGGCCTTGGTGTATTCGTCCAGACGCTTGGGCATCCACTCGACGAAATCCTTGACCAGTTTTTCCCAGCCGCGCGGCAGGTCGTGGGCGACGCCACCGATGCGGTACCAGGCCGGGTGCAGACGGAAACCGGTGATCGCCTCGATCACCGTGTACGCCTTCTGGCGGTCGGTGAAAGTGAAGAACACCGGGGTCATGGCGCCGACGTCCTGGATGTAGGTACCCAGGAACAGCAGGTGACTGGTGATCCGGAAGAATTCGGCCATCATGATGCGGATGACATCGACCTTCTGCGGCACCTTGATGCCGGCGAGCTTCTCGACCGAGAGCACGTACGGCAGGTTGTTCATCACGCCGCCGAGGTAGTCGATACGGTCGGTGTACGGAATGTAGCTGTGCCAGGACTGACGCTCGCCCATCTTCTCGGCGCCACGGTGGTGGTATCCGATGTCCGGGACGCAGTCGACGATCTCTTCACCGTCCAGCTGCAGGATGATGCGGAACGCACCGTGCGCCGAAGGGTGGTTCGGGCCGAGGTTGAGGAACATGTAGTCCTCGTTGGCTCCGGAACGCTTCATGCCCCAGTCTTCCGGACGGAAACGCGCGGCTTCTTCCTCAAGCTGCTGCTTGGCGAGGTTGAGGCTGAACGGATCGAATTCGGTGGCGCGCGCCGGGAAGTCCTTGCGCAGCGGGTGACCTTCCCAGGTCGGCGGCATCATGATGCGCGACAGGTGCGGGTGGCCTTTGAAGTCGATGCCGAACATGTCCCAGACTTCGCGCTCGTACCAGTTGGCGTTGGGCCAGATGCTGGTGACGGAAGGCATGCTGAGGTCGCCTTCGGACAAGGCCACCTTGATCATCACGTCACTATTACGCTCCAGCGACATGAGGTGATAGAACACGGTGAAATCGGCGCCGGTCGGCAGCCCTTGACGCTTGGTGCGCAGACGCTCGTCCACGCCGTGCAGGTCATAGAGCATGACGTACGGCTTGGGCAGGTTGCGCAGGAAAGTCAGGACTTCAACCAGTTTGGCACGGGTCACCCACAGCACCGGCATGCCGGTGCGGGTTGCCTGCGCGGTGAACGCTTCGGCGCCAAAACGGTTGTTCAGTTCGACGACCACATCCTGGTCGTCTGCCTTGTAAGGCGGGATGTACAGAGCACTGCCTGTAGTCATGGTTATTTTTTCGCTTTCGGTCAACGTAAAGAATGAAGCCAGCTTCTCGTTACTTGGAACAGAACTGGATCAGACTTCGTCAGGGCTGCGCAGATTGGTGATTGCGATTCGCTGTTCGCGGCGCTGTTCCTTCTGCGATGGCATGTCGGCGCGATACACGCCTTGATCACCAACGACCCAGGAAAGCGGACGACGCTCCTGTCCAATCGATTCCTGCAACAGCATCAAGCCTTGCAGAAATGCTTCCGGACGGGGCGGGCAGCCAGGTACGTAGACGTCCACGGGCAGGAACTTGTCCACCCCTTGAACCACGGAGTAGATGTCGTACATGCCGCCGGAGTTGGCGCACGAACCCATGGAGATAACCCATTTCGGTTCGAGCATTTGCTCGTAGAGACGCTGAATGATCGGCGCCATCTTGATGAAGCAGGTACCGGCGATAACCATGAAGTCGGCCTGACGCGGCGAGGCCCGGATGACTTCGGCGCCAAAGCGCGCGATGTCGTGGGGCGCCGTGAAGGCGGTGGTCATTTCCACGTAGCAGCACGACAGGCCGAAGTTGTACGGCCACAGGGAGTTCTTACGTCCCCAGTTGACCGCGCCACTCAGCACGTCTTCCAGCTTGCCCATGAAAATGTTTTTGTGGACTTGATCTTCTAACGGATCGGCAACGGTTTCCCGCTGGCCAATCGGATACTGCTCGTTAGGAGCATCGGGGTCGATCCTGGTGAGATTGTATTGCATTGCCAAAGCCTCATTGTTTCAGCTTCGCCTGCCGCTTGCGACGAGCTTCCGGAGCCCAGTCAAGGGCGCCCACTCGGAACAGGTAGACAAGACCTGCCAACAGAATTGCTATGAAAACGAGAGCTTCGACGAATCCGGTCCAGCCGCTTTCGCGGACGGACACAGACCATGCAAAGAGAAAGAGGGCTTCGATATCGAAGATCACGAAGAGCATCGCGACCAGATAGAATTTGGCTGAGAGCCGCAAGCGGGCGCCACCGGTAGGTAGCATGCCCGACTCGAACGGTTCGTTTTTGCTGCGACCCCAGGCTTTTGACCCGAGGAGGCTGGAGACGCCAAGCATGAAGGCACACAGGCCGACGACACCCAGAAGGAAAATGGCAAAGCCCCAGTTGTGGGCCATGAGTCCTGTCGCTTCGGGCATGCTGGTAATCCTTAACAGAGAGCAAAGGTCTCTGAGCTTGATAAAGAAATAAGGCAGTGACGATATGTCGCAGCAATCAATCGGGCTGATTTTATGGCTAAACACCCGGCAAGTAAAATTCCAAAGGCGAAATTATTTACCGGATTAAGGACATAGCGTCTCCTGAAGGCGCTGCGGCCCATGCGTTGCGGGCATTAGCCGGGTTTCCGTCAATTATGTTTTGTAGGCTTTGTAACGAACATAGTTGCTGCTAAATGATAATTGATATCGTTTGGAGTGGTTTTGTAACTGTTTAACCAGTGAGTGGCTGGGAAGTTGTCTTACTTGCGCATTACTGCAAGTAGCGAAGCCTACCGTTTTAGCGGAAATTTCTGACGCTTGTAGCGCTTCAGATCAATGTTCCATCTCTCGGCTGACGGTAGCCCTGTGGGAGCGAGCCTGCTCGCGAAAGCGGTGGATCAGCCTCCAGATGTGCAAGCTGACTTATCGCCTTCGCGAGCAGGCTCGCTCCCACAGGAAATTTATGGGGGCTTTGAGATTCCAACAGGCAAAAAAACGCCCCGATCCAGTCGGGGCGTCAGTCTTGCGGCTCTGCGGTTAGCTTTTTATTCGATCCGCAAAGGCCGTTTGCTCAGGTGAAGCCGAATCAGTGGAACTGTTCTTCTTCGGTCGAACCGGTCAGCGCGGTCACCGAGGACGAGCCGCCCTGGATCACGGTGGTCATGTCGTCGAAGTAGCCAGTGCCCACTTCCTGCTGGTGCGCAACGAAGGTGTAACCCTTGGCGGCGTCAGCGAATTCCTGCTCTTGCAGCTTCACGTAGGCGGTCATGTCGTTGCGGGCGTAGTCGTGCGCCAGGTTGAACATGCTGTGCCACATGTTGTGAATGCCGGCCAGGGTGATGAACTGGTGCTTGTAGCCCATGGCGGACAGTTCGCGCTGGAACTTGGCGATGGTCGCGTCGTCCAGGTTCTTCTTCCAGTTGAAGGAAGGCGAGCAGTTGTACGACAGCAGCTGGTCCGGGTATTCCTTTTTGATCGCTTCAGCGAAGCGACGGGCTTCTTCCAGATCCGGCTTGGCGGTTTCGCACCAGATCAGGTCGGCGTACGGTGCGTAAGCCAGGCCACGGGCGATCGCTTGATCCAGGCCGGCACGTACCTTGTAGAAACCTTCCTGAGTACGCTCGCCGGTCACGAATGGCTGATCGTACGGGTCGCAGTCGGAAGTCAGCAGGTCAGCCGCGTTGGCGTCGGTGCGGGCCAGAATGATGGTCGGCGTGCCGGCAACGTCAGCTGCCAGACGGGCAGCGGTCAGCTTCTGTACGGCTTCCTGGGTTGGCACCAGAACCTTGCCGCCCATGTGGCCGCACTTCTTCACCGAAGCCAGTTGGTCTTCGAAGTGAACGCCGGCGGCGCCTGCTTCGATCATGCTCTTCATCAGCTCGTAGGCGTTGAGTACGCCGCCGAAGCCGGCTTCAGCGTCGGCCACGATTGGCGCGAAGTAGTCGATGTAGCCTTCATCGCCCGGATTCTTGCCGGCCTTCCACTGGATCTGGTCAGCGCGACGGAACGAGTTGTTGATGCGCTTGACCACGGTCGGTACCGAGTCAACCGGGTACAGCGACTGATCCGGGTACATCGATTCGGCGGAGTTGTTGTCCGCAGCCACCTGCCAGCCGGACAGGTAGATCGCCTGGATACCGGCCTTGACCTGCTGAACAGCCTGGCCGCCGGTCAGGGCGCCCATGCAGTTGACGAAATCTTTCTCTGGACGGAAGGACGGCTTGGCACCCTGGGTAACCAGGTTCCACAGCTTCTCGGCGCCCATCTTCGCGAAGGTGTGCTCAGGCTGAACCGAGCCACGCAGGCGGACCACGTCGGCAGCGGAGTAAGTGCGAGTCACGCCTTTCCAGCGCGGGTTCTCGGCCCAGTCTTTTTCGAGGGCTGCAATTTGCTGTTCGCGTGTCAGTGCCATGGAGATAAACCTCGTCGCGTCTTTTATGAAAAGTTGTTCTGCGGTGGAAAATTCCTGCGCTCGCTGACCAGAAGCTTAGGTGGTCAAGTCGGATTCGGCGGGGTAGGCGACGGGATGAACGATGGGCTCGAGGGGAAGTGAGCAGGTAGTGGCGCGGTGCGGGCGCATTCCGGCGTCGTGGGCCTTTATACGGTCAGCAGCGTGAAGCCGGGTTACCTAAATACGCTTCCGTCCCTCGGGACAACTTCGTTCCAGTCGGCAACCTCGTCAAACACACCTTGTGGGCGGTACAGACACGAAACGGTTCGCGGGATAGGTGCGAACGGCGCTTCGAAGGCCCTTGCCAGGGCCTCTGATTAGCGGGAGCGAGGCCATCATGCCTTCGCTTTTTGGCCTCGTCAAACGTTTTGTAGTGCTTTTTTTAAGGCACTACATCTTTCGTCTAATACGACTAATCAGTCAGTTTTCGGTGCTTTAGTCCAGTGTGTCGACTTTCACCCGCAAGGTCATGTCATCCCGGCCTTGAGTCGAGTAGCTGCGGGTCAGCCCCTGTTTGTCGGCCTGAGTCTGGCTGTTGACGCCCGCCAGGGTGATCCATTCGCCGAGGCGTCCGGTGACGGTTGTGTCGGTGCTTTGCACGTTCACTACATCGGGACGTTCCTGGCTCATGCGGTCACGGTTGGTACTGATCGCCAGATGAACGGTCTCGCCGGTGACGCTGGCGGTGACGTAGAAACCCTGGGTGACGTTGCGGTATTGGGTCTCGCTGCTGTAACCGCCGTAGGAGTCGCTCTGGGTGTTGGTGATCGGCACGCTTTGGCCAACCTGAATCAGCGCCGGAGTGCCTTCACTGGTCTGCACTTGCTGAACGCCGCCGTTGCGGCTGGTGGTGCTGCGGCTGATGATCCGGGTCTGGTTCGGCTGGGCGCCGTTGACCGAATAACCTTCGTCGCCGCGGCCATTGTTTTCGTTGGTGTCGACGGTGATCAGCAAGCGCTTCGGTGCGGTATCGAGTTGCGCCAGCAGATCTTTCAGTTCCTGTATCTTGCCCGGCTCGGCTTTGACGATCAGCTGATTGCCGTAAGCGCTGACCTGACCGTCCTGGCCGATGAAATCCTGCGCCACTGGCAACATATCAGCGCTGGTGTGGTATTTGAGGGGGACGATTTCTGTGGCTGCCAGCACCGAAAAACTGCAGCCGAGCAGCAGGGTGGTGAGCAGGGTGCGTAGGGACATGTCCGTTATCTCCGCGTTCGAAAGGCTTGATATTGCCAGTTTGTCGGCCCGGGGTGGGGCAAGTTGAATCGTAGACAGCAAAACGCCCCGGCATCCGAAAATGGCGGGGCGTTTTGTGGTGTGCTTGCGGCCATTGTGGCGAGGGGATTTATCCCCGCTCGGCTGCACAGCAGTCGCCGACCCAGCGCGCTCGATTTAACTGACTCACCGAGTTTTCTGGATTTGGGGCTGCTTCGCAGCCCAGCGGGGATAAATCCCCTCGCCACGGGGATCTAGAGGTCTCGGAATCAGGCCGAATGCCGAACCATGTCGACATGCGGAATGCCGGCCTCGAGAAACTCCTCGCTGACCAGGCTGAAGCCCAGGCGCTCATAGAACGCCGTGGCCTGCACCTGAGCGCTGAGCTTTTGTTGCTTCAAGCCGCGCGCTTCGGCTTCGGCGATGACCGCTTGCATCAGCGCGTCACCGACCTTCATTCCGCGCCAGTCTTTGAGTACCGAAACCCGACCGATATGCCCATCGGGCAGCAGTCGCGCCGTGCCGATCGGGAAGTCGCCTTCGAACGCCAGAAAATGCACGGCGGTCGCGTCATCGGCGTCCCACTCAAGCTCGGGTGGCACCGATTGTTCGGCGATGAACACCGTTTCACGAATGCGCCGGATCTCGGCGATATCCTTCTGCCAGTCTGCGACACGAACGCGAATTTTATTCATCGGCGAACCCCAGGCTTCCTTGCTTGACCAGTTCGCAGAGCAGGCTGCGGCCGTCTTCATCGCTCAGCCATTCGCCGAGGTTGTCGGCGTGCAGCGCGTCAGCGGCGCAGATCAGCTTCAACAGTTCGCGCAGCTTGCCCGGCAGGTAACGGCTCTGTCCGCTGGCGAACAGCAGCAGATCGTCATCGACTTCCGACCAGGCCAGGCGCGCGCTCGGGTTGCGGATCAGCACGGCGCCGTCCTGCAGGGCGGCGAGGAAGTCTTCTTCTTCGACGTCTTCCGGGCCGACCACCAATTCGGGGTAGCGCGGCTCGGTCATGTACTGGCCGAACCAAGTCAGCAGCAGACGCTCGTCGCTCATGTGTTCGGCGAGCAGGCTTTTCAGACGATCCAGTGCATCGTGTTGAATCTGGTGCGGATCGACCGCCGGCTTGGCGTCGGCATCGGTGTAGCGCTCTTCGTCAGTCAGGAACTGGCTGAGGAAGTCGGTGAAGTGGGTCAGCACTTCAGCGGCGCTCGGCGCGCGGAAACCGACCGAATAGGTCATGCAGTTGTCGACCGCGACGCCGCAATGGGCCAGACGCGGCGGCAGGTAGAGCATGTCGCCTGGCTCCAGCACCCATTCTTCGGTCTCGTGGAATTCAGCGAGGATGCGCAGGTCAGCGTGCTGCAGGAGCGGGCTCTCGGAATCGCACATCTGGCCGATTTTCCAGTTGCGCTTGCCATGGCCCTGCAGCAGGAACACATCGTAGTTGTCGAAATGCGGGCCGACGCTGCCACCCGGTGCGGCAAAGCTGATCATCACGTCATCGACGCGCCAGCTCGGCAGGAAGCGGAAGTTTTCCAGCAGTTCGCTGACTTCCGGCACGAACTGATCAACCGCTTGCACCAGCAGGGTCCACTCTTTTTCTGGCAATTTGCTGAACTCGTCTTCGGCGAACGGGCCGCGACGCAGTTCCCATGGGCGCTCGCCATGTTCGATCACCAGGCGCGATTCGACTTCTTCTTCCAGGGCCAGGCCGGCCAGTTCGTCGGCGTCGATCGGGCTTTCGAAGTCAGGAATCGCCTGACGGATCAGCAGCGGTTTTTTCTGCCAGTAGTCACGCAGGAATTCGCGTGCTGTGAGGCCGCCCAGAAGTTGAAGAGGAATATCGGAATTCATATGTAACCTATTGAAAAAAAGCACTTTTCAGACGGGAATAAAAACGCCCGGCGCGGCCGGGCGTCTCAAACGGAGCAAACGGTCGATCAGATGCGTTTGGCTTGTGCCACTGCGTTGCCGATGTAGTTGGCCGGCGTCAGTTGCTTGAGCTCGGCTTTGGCTTCGGCTGGCATGTCCAGGCCATCGATGAAAGTCTGCAACGCTTCAGGGCTGATGCCCTTGCCGCGGGTCAGTTCTTTCAGCTTTTCGTACGGGTTTTCGATGTTGTAGCGACGCATCACGGTCTGGATCGGCTCAGCCAATACTTCCCAGCAAGCATCGAGGTCAGCGGCAATCTTCTGCTCGTTGAGCTCGAGTTTGCTGATGCCTTTGAGGCTGGCTTCGTAAGCGATCACGCTGTGGGCGAAGCCGACACCGAGGTTGCGCAGGACGGTGGAGTCGGTCAGGTCGCGCTGCCAGCGGGAAATCGGCAGCTTGCTCGCCAGGTGCTGGAACAATGCGTTGGCGATACCCAGGTTGCCTTCGGAGTTTTCGAAGTCGATCGGGTTGACCTTGTGCGGCATGGTCGACGAACCGATTTCACCAGCGATGGTGCGCTGCTTGAAATAACCCAGGGAAATGTAGCCCCAGATGTCGCGGTCGAAGTCGATCAGGATGGTGTTGAAGCGTGCGATAGCGTCGAACAGCTCGGCGATGTAGTCGTGCGGTTCGATCTGCGTGGTGTACGGGTTGAAGCCCAGGCCCAGTTCGTCTTCGATGAAGGCGCGGGCGTTGGCTTCCCAGTCGATCTGCGGATAGGCCGACAGGTGCGCGTTGTAGTTGCCGACAGCGCCGTTGATCTTACCCAGCAGCGGCACGGCAGCGACTTGAGCGATCTGACGCTCGAGACGGTAAACCACGTTGGCCAGTTCTTTACCCAGAGTAGTCGGCGAAGCCGGCTGGCCGTGGGTGCGCGACAGCATCGGCACGTCGGCGAAACGGATGGCCAGTTCGCGGATGGCGTTGGCGGTCTGGCGCATCAGCGGCAGCATCACGTCGTCACGACCTTCGCGCAGCATCAGCGCGTGGGACAGGTTGTTGATGTCTTCGCTGGTGCAGGCAAAGTGGATGAATTCGCTGACCTTGGCCAGCTCCGGCAGCTTGGCCGCCTGCTCTTTGAGCAGGTATTCGATGGCTTTGACGTCGTGGTTGGTGGTGCGCTCGATCTCTTTGACGCGCTCGGCGTGCTCCAGCGAGAAGTTTTCAGCCAGTTCATTGAGAACGGCGTTGGCCTCGGCGGAGAAGGCTGGCACTTCAGGGATGCCAGCATGGGCGGCCAGGCGCTGGAGCCAGCGCACTTCAACCAGAACGCGGGCACGGATCAGGCCGTACTCGCTGAAAATCGGGCGCAGGGCCTGGGTTTTGCCGGCGTAGCGGCCGTCAACAGGGGAAACCGCAGTGAGCGAAGAGAGCTGCATGGGGTGTTCTCGGACAGTCGGGCAACGAAATGGGGCGCGTATCATACATGAAAAAATCCGCCGGTCCGTCGCCAACTGACCGGCGTATTACGCGTTACAGACTACAAAGCCTTCATGACGCGGCGTTTACTCGCTGCGCATCAACGGATAAAGCTCTTTAAGCAACTTGCGGCGGCTGATCACCAACTGCCAGCGATGACCACCGAGCTGCCGCCACAGGCGCGCCGAGCGGATACCGGCGAGGAGCAGGGCGCGGATCTTCGAGGCATTGCTCGGCTGTTGCAGGTTGCGCATGTCGCCGTGCACCTGAATGCGCTGGCGCAGAGTGCTCAAAGTGTCCTGGTACAACGCACCGCAAGCGGCCACGACGTTTTCGTGGGCCGGGCCAAAATGCTCCACCTGCGACTGGATCTGCGGCAGGCGTTTGGCAATCGTCTCAAGCATGTCGTCACGCTTGGCCAGTTGCCGCTCCAGACCGAGCATCGACAGGGCGTAGCGCAACGGCTCGCGCTGCAAGGTGCTCGGATCGCGCTCAAGGGCGCCAATCAGCGCGCGATAACCCTCGCGCAGATTGATGTCGTCGCCGCCGTACACGTCCAGCGTATCTTTCGGGTCGCGGACCAGCAGGCTGCCGAGCATGCAACTCAGGCCGGCCTCGTTGGTCTGGCCGGTCTTGGCGATGCGATCGACCAGCACGGCGGCGAGAAACACACCGCCCAGCGCTGTCAGTTGCTCCTGAGTCGGGCTCATGCCTGGCCGCTCCACGGCTCGGCCACTTCGATCACGCCGCCACCCAAGCAGATTTCACCGTCATAGAACACCACCGATTGGCCCGGCGTCACCGCGCGTTGCGGTTCGTCGAACACGGCGCGATAACCGCTGGCGGTTTTTTCCAGGGTGCAGGCCTGATCGCTCTGGCGATAACGCACTTTCGCCGTCAGGCGCAGCGGCTGGCTCAGGTCGATCGGGTTGACCCAGTAAATTTCCGAAGCGAGCAGGGCGCTGGAGAACAGCCACGGATGGTTGTTGCCCTGGCCGACGATCAGCTCGTTGCTCTGCAGATCCTTGCGCAGCACGTACCACGGCTCGTCACCGGCATCCTTCAAGCCGCCGATGCCGAGGCCCTGACGCTGGCCGATGGTGTGGTACATCAAGCCGTGGTGACGGCCGATGACTTCGCCTTCGGTGGTCTTGATCTCACCCGGTTGTGCCGGCAGGTATTGCTTGAGGAAATCGCTGAAACGGCGCTCGCCGATGAAGCAGATCCCGGTGGAATCCTTCTTCTTGGCGGTGGCCAGTTCGTACTTCTCGGCAATCTCGCGCACTTGCGGCTTTTCCAGTTCGCCGACCGGGAACAGGGTCTTGGCGATCTGTTCGCCGCCGACGGCGTGCAGGAAATAGCTCTGATCCTTGTTCGGATCGAGGCCCTTGAGCAGTTCGGTGCGATCATCGATATCACGGCGGCGCACGTAGTGGCCGGTGGCGATCAGGTCGGCGCCGAGCATCATCGCGTAGTCGAGGAACGCTTTGAACTTGATCTCGCGGTTGCACAGGATGTCCGGGTTCGGCGTGCGCCCGGCCTTGTATTCGGCGAGAAAGTGCTCGAACACGTTGTCCCAGTACTCGGCGGCAAAGTTGGCGGTGTGCAGCTTGATGCCGATCTTGTCGCAGACAGCCTGAGCATCCGCCAGGTCGTCCATGGCGGTGCAGTATTCCGTTCCGTCGTCTTCTTCCCAGTTCTTCATGAACAGGCCTTCCACTTCGTAACCCTGCTCGATCAGCAGAAGGGCAGAAACGGAAGAGTCCACGCCGCCGGACATGCCGACAATGACGCGCTTCTTGGATGTGTCAGAAGGGGCTGGATCACGCATAGGGATTCAATGAGTGTCTTGGAAAAGGGCGCGATTCTATCAGGCTCGCGGCCGCAAGGCTAAAGAGAAGGGCGGATCAGTTCGAGGCTGAAGTGATGACCGGCCAGATAATCGTCGATGCAACGGATGATCAGTTCACTGCGCCAGTTATCGCGCTGGGCGATTAATTCGTCGCGGGTCAGCCACTTGGCGCCGACGATGCCGTCGTCCAGCCGGTAATCCGGGTGATGCTGCACGGCTTTGGCGCTGAAGCATATGCGCTGGTAAGTCACGCCGTTGCTCGGTGCGGTGTACAGATAAATGCCGATCACGCCTGTCGGTTCGACGTCCCAGCCGGTTTCTTCAAGGGTTTCGCGAATGGCCGCATCGATCAGGGTTTCATCCGGATCGAGATGGCCGGCGGGCTGGTTGAGCACATTACGCCCACCTTTGTGCTCTTCGACCATCAGGAAGCGACCGTTGTCCTCGACGATGGTGGCGACGGTGATGTGGGGGAGCCATTCCATAAAACCTTCCTCAATCTATTGGTTAAACCCCAATCCCTGTGGGAGCTGGCTTGCCAGCGATAGCGGTGGTTCAGTCACCATCCATGCTGGATGATAAACCGCCATCGCTGGCAAGCCAGCTCCCACAAAGTTTTGTGGTGATCACAAAACCCGGAAACACAAACCCCGGCACAAGGCCGGGGTTTGTTCACCGCATTACAACCTTAAACCAGCGCAGCAATCGCCGCGTTGAAGGTTGCGCTTGGACGCATGGCCTTGCTGATCAGCTCGGCGTCGGCGTGGTAGTAACCGCCGATGTCGACTGGCTTGCCCTGAACGGCGTTGAGCTCGGCAACGATGGTTGCCTCGTTCTCGGTCAGGGTTTTGGCCAGAGTCGCGAACTGCGCTTGCAGTGCAGCGTCTTCAGTCTGGGTGGCCAGGGCCTGAGCCCAGTACATCGCCAGGTAGAAGTGGCTGCCGCGGTTGTCGATGTTGCCGACCTTGCGCGATGGCGACTTGTTGTTGTCGAGGAACTGGCCGGTGGCCTGGTCCAGGGTTTTCGACAGCACCAGTGCTTTCGGGTTGTTGTAGTTCACGCCCAGGTGCTCAAGGGAAGCGGCGAGGGCAAGGAACTCACCCAGCGAATCCCAGCGCAGGAAGTTTTCTTCAACCAGTTGCTGCACGTGCTTCGGAGCCGAACCGCCGGCGCCGGTTTCGAACAGACCACCGCCGTTCATCAGCGGCACGATCGACAGCATCTTGGCGCTGGTGCCCAGTTCCATGATCGGGAACAGGTCGGTCAGATAGTCGCGCAGTACGTTGCCGGTCACCGAAATGGTGTCCTTGCCTTCGCGGGTGCGCTGCAGGGTGTACTTCATCGCGTCGACCGGCGCCATGATCTGGATGTCCAGACCGCTGGTGTCGTGGTCCTTCAGGTAGGCCTGAACCTTCTCGATCACCACGCCATCGTGAGCGCGCATCGGGTCGAGCCAGAAGATCGCCGGCGTGCTGCTCGCGCGAGCACGGTTGACGGCCAGTTTGACCCAGTCCTGGATCGGCGCGTCTTTGGTCTGGCACATGCGGAAGATGTCGCCGGCTTCGACAGCCTGTTCCATCAGCAGCTTGCCCTTGCTGTCGGTGACGCGAACAACGCCGTCAGCCTTGATCTGGAAGGTCTTGTCGTGGGAACCGTACTCTTCGGCTTTCTTCGCCATCAGACCGACGTTCGGCACGCTGCCCATGGTGGTCGGGTCGAAAGCGCCGTTGGCTTTGCAGTCTTCGATCACAGCCTGGTAGATGGTCGCGTAGCAACGATCCGGGATCACAGCCTTGGTGTCGTGCAGCTGACCGTCGGTGCCCCACATCTTGCCGGAGTCACGGATCATCGCTGGCATCGAGGCGTCAACGATGACGTCGCTCGGCACGTGCAGGTTGGTGATGCCTTTGTCGGAGTTGACCATCGCCAGCGAAGGACGAACGGCGTAGACCGCTGCGATATCGGCTTCGATCTGCGCTTGCTGCTCGGCCGGCAGGGCCTTGATGCGCGCGTACAGATCGCCGATGCCGTTGTTCAGATTGAAGCCGATCTGGTTCAGCACGTCAGCGTGCTTGGTCAGTGCGTCTTTATAGAACTCGGCAACGATCTGGCCGAACATGATCGGGTCCGAGACCTTCATCATGGTCGCTTTCAGGTGAACCGAGAGCAGTACGCCCTGGGCCTTGGCGTTTTCGATCTCGGCAGCGATGAACGCACGCAGGGCGTTTTTGCTCATCACGGCGCAGTCGAGGATCTCGCCAGCCTGAACGGTGGTCTTTTCTTTCAGAACGGTAGCGGCACCGTCCTTGGCGACCAGTTCGATCTTCACGGCGTCAGCGGCGTCGATCAGGACAGCTTTTTCGCTGCCGTAGAAATCGCCGGTGCTCATGTGAGCGACGTGGGACTTGGAGTCCTTGGCCCAGGCGCCCATTTTGTGCGGGTGCTTGCGCGCATAGTTCTTCACCGACAGCGGAGCGCGGCGGTCGGAGTTGCCTTCACGCAGAACCGGGTTCACGGCGCTGCCCTTTACCTTGTCGTAACGCGCCTTGGCGTCTTTGTCGGCGTCGCTGGTCACGGTTTCCGGGTAGTCCGGCAGGTTGTAGCCCTGCGCCTGCAGCTCTTTGATCGCGGCTTGCAGCTGTGGCACCGAAGCACTGATGTTCGGCAGCTTGATGATGTTGGCTTCAGGCGTAACGGCCAGGTCGCCCAGTTCGGCGAGGTGGTCGGCTACGGCTTTGTCGCCCAGTTGCTCGGGGAAGCTTGCCAGGATGCGCGCTGCAAGAGAGATATCGCGGGTTTCCACGGCGATATCGGCCGAGGCGGTGTAAGCCTCGATGATCGGCAGCAGGGAATAGGTGGCGAGGGCAGGAGCTTCGTCGGTGAAGGTATAGATGATCTTCGAGCGGGTGGGCATATTCGGATTAACTCTCTCTTCTTTGCTAAAGCGTGCGCAGAAACTCGAGGGGCGCCGGGTAAGCGCGTTCGTTCAAAGTCATCCATGAACCGAATGTCGAGATTCTTCGCGGTGATGTTGGGTGCATCAGTAGAGCGTCAAGCAGTCAGGCTGCGGTAACAACCCGACCAATCAGGCGGAAAGTCTCGTGCTAGAGAGGCCAGCCGTCGTGACCCTGTGGTCAGCGGGCGGCATTATACATAGGTAGCTGGCAATCTGCCGATGGTTCATATGCAACGATTCTCGTCCATTGGTCTAAAGGTCGCAGGGCGCGACCGGGCAAAGACTCGTTACGAATGCTGGAGTTTGGCGCTTTTCCCTTTGCTTTCAGGCTTGTAGGAAACGAGATGTGCGCGGCGCAGGAACATAGGGTTTGCGTGTTGATTCAACTGGGTTACGCTCGAAGCAAGCCAGGTGTTCAATCCAAACAATGGAGTTCAGCATGGGTTACAAGAAGATTCAGGTTCCAGCCGTCGGCGACAAAATCACCGTCAATGCAGACCATTCTCTCAATGTTCCTGATAACCCGATCATCCCCTTCATCGAAGGTGACGGTATTGGTGTCGACATCAGTCCGGTGATGATCAAGGTTGTCGATGCTGCTGTTGAAAAGGCCTACGGCGGCAAGCGCAAGATTTCCTGGATGGAAGTCTACGCCGGCGAAAAGGCCACTCAGGTTTATGACCAGGACACCTGGCTGCCGCAGGAAACCCTCGACGCGGTCAAGGATTACGTGGTCTCCATCAAAGGCCCGCTGACCACTCCGGTCGGTGGCGGCATCCGCTCGCTGAACGTGGCCCTGCGTCAGCAGCTCGACCTGTACGTCTGCCTGCGCCCGGTGCGCTGGTTCGAAGGCGTGCCGAGCCCGGTGAAAAAGCCCGGCGATGTCGACATGACCATCTTCCGCGAAAACTCCGAAGATATTTACGCCGGTATCGAATGGAAGGCTGGTTCGCCGGAAGCCACCAAGGTCATCAAATTCCTTAAAGAAGAAATGGGCGTCACCAAGATCCGTTTCGACGAAAACTGCGGCATCGGCGTCAAGCCGGTCTCCCGCGAAGGTACCAAGCGTCTGGCGCGCAAGGCCCTGCAATACGTGGTCGACAATGACCGCGACTCGCTGACCATCGTGCACAAAGGCAACATCATGAAGTTCACCGAAGGTGCCTTCAAGGAGTGGGCCTACGAAGTGGCGGCCGAAGAATTCGGCGCGACGCTGCTCGATGGCGGTCCGTGGATGCAGTTCAAGAACCCGAAAACCGGCAAGAATGTTGTGGTCAAGGACGCCATCGCGGATGCCATGCTCCAGCAGATCCTGCTGCGCCCGGCCGAATACGATGTGATCGCTACTCTCAACCTCAATGGTGACTACCTGTCGGACGCCCTGGCGGCGGAAGTGGGTGGTATCGGTATTGCGCCGGGCGCCAACCTGTCCGACACCGTGGCGATGTTCGAAGCGACCCACGGTACCGCGCCGAAATATGCCGGCAAGGACCAGGTCAACCCGGGCTCGCTGATTCTCTCGGCCGAGATGATGTTGCGTCATATGGGCTGGACTGAAGCGGCGGACCTGATCATCAAGGGCACCAACGGTGCGATCGGCGCGAAGACTGTTACTTATGATTTCGAGCGTTTGATGGATGGCGCGAAGCTGGTTTCGTCCTCCGGGTTCGGAGATGCGCTGATTTCGCATATGTAAAAGTTGCAGGCACGCAAAAACCGCCTGACTCGATGGGTTGAGTCAGGCGGTTTTTTTATGACCGAATGTTTTGAGGCTTCAACTGGTTGCCGTTTGTTTTTCCGTGGCAATCGCGCTCGGCGCCGAAGCGACTTCGACCGAAGTTATCTTCACGGCATGCAGCCCTTTAGGGCCTTGAACGATCTCGAAGTTCACCGCCTGACCCGCTTTCAGGGTCTTGTACCCATCCATTTCAATGGCCGAGTAGTGGGCAAAGAAGTCAATGTCCTTGCCATCCTCATCGCGACCTTCCCGGGCATCGGTATTGATAAAGCCGAATCCCTTGGCATTGTTGAACCATTTCACCTTGCCGACAGCCATGCTCAAATCCCTCTGCAACAGACTCCATCGCTGGAGTATCATCCACGACATCCGCAATCGAATTCGATAAAAGAATTGACTCCGCGGATCTTTTTTACCCACTGTGGGCTCTATTGGTTGTAACACCGTTTTCCCGATAGTCAAGGTGACCGGGCAGTCGTAGTTGAAAACGTGTGCAACCGCCCCCACCACTGTATTCGCACAACTGACGAACCTTTTTTTCCATGCATGCAATCAGCCAGATTCGACTAACATTCAATCAGGATCGCCCGCTTCTCCAAAAGGATCTTCCACAGGAGCACGACGACGATTCGGCAGGCGTTGCTGTTCAGGAAGCAAAGCCCGCGTTACAGGCGCCGCCGATGTACAAGGTGGTTTTGTTCAACGATGACTACACACCGATGGATTTCGTCGTCGAAGTGCTCGAGGTGTTTTTTAACCTGAATCGCGAGCTGGCGACCAAGGTCATGCTGGCCGTCCATACAGAAGGACGGGCAGTATGTGGAGTGTTTACCCGCGACATCGCCGAGACAAAGGCCATGCAGGTCAACCAGTACGCCAGGGAAAGCCAGCATCCGCTACTCTGTGAAATCGAGAAGGACGGTTAATCGCCGACCACTTGGGTATGAGGTGAAGCTATGTTAAACCGCGAGCTCGAAGTCACCCTCAATCTTGCCTTCAAGGAGGCTCGTTCGAAGCGTCATGAGTTCATGACCGTCGAACATCTCCTGCTGGCCCTATTGGATAATGAGGCTGCCGCCACCGTTTTGCGTGCCTGCGGCGCAAACCTCGACAAACTCAAGCATGATCTGCAGGAGTTCATCGACTCCACCACGCCATTGATCCCCGTCCATGACGAGGATCGCGAAACCCAGCCAACCCTGGGCTTCCAGCGTGTCCTGCAGCGTGCTGTTTTTCACGTACAGAGCTCGGGCAAACGCGAAGTGACCGGCGCCAACGTGCTGGTCGCCATCTTCAGTGAGCAAGAGAGTCAGGCCGTGTTCCTGCTGAAACAGCAGAGCGTGGCGCGCATCGATGTCGTCAACTACATCGCCCACGGCATTTCGAAAGTACCGGGGCACGGCGATCACTCTGAAGGTGAACAAGATATGCAGGACGACGAGGGCGGTGAGTCTTCTTCTTCAGGCAATCCTCTGGATGCTTATGCCAGCAACCTCAACGAACTCGCGCGCCAGGGTCGCATTGATCCGTTGGTTGGTCGTGAGTCGGAAGTCGAGCGTGTCGCGCAGATTCTTGCGCGCCGGCGCAAGAACAATCCGCTGCTGGTGGGTGAGGCAGGCGTGGGTAAAACCGCGATTGCCGAAGGCCTGGCCAAGCGCATCGTCGACAATCAGGTGCCGGATCTGCTGGCCAATGCGGTTGTTTATTCGCTCGACCTCGGCGCTCTGCTCGCGGGTACCAAGTATCGCGGTGATTTCGAGAAGCGCTTCAAGGCGCTGCTCAATGAGCTGAAGAAACGTCCGCAGGCGATCCTGTTCATCGACGAGATCCACACCATCATCGGTGCGGGCGCAGCGTCCGGTGGCGTGATGGATGCATCCAATCTGCTCAAGCCGCTGCTGTCGTCTGGCGACATTCGCTGCATCGGTTCGACCACGTTCCAGGAATTTCGCGGCATCTTCGAGAAGGACCGTGCCTTGGCGCGTCGCTTCCAGAAGGTCGATGTCGTCGAGCCGTCGGTGGAAGACACCATCGGTATCCTGCGTGGCCTGAAAGGGCGTTTCGAGCAGCATCACAATATCGAGTACAGCGATGAGTCGTTGCGTGCCGCTGCCGAACTGGCGTCGCGCTACATCAATGACCGGCACATGCCGGACAAGGCCATCGACGTGATCGACGAGGCGGGCGCCTACCAGCGTCTGCAACCGGTGGAAATGCGCGTCAAGCGTATCGAAGTGCCGCAGGTCGAGGACATCGTCGCGAAAATCGCGCGGATTCCGCCGAAGCATGTCACCAGTTCCGACAAAGAGCTGCTGCGTAACCTGGAGCGTGACCTGAAGCTTACGGTGTTTGGTCAGGACGCGGCGATCGATTCGCTGTCCACTGCGATCAAGCTGTCGCGTGCCGGGCTCAAGTCGCCAGACAAGCCGGTCGGTTCGTTCCTGTTCGCCGGGCCTACCGGTGTCGGTAAAACCGAGGCCGCGCGACAACTGGCCAAGGCGCTGGGCATCGAGCTGGTTCGCTTCGACATGTCCGAGTACATGGAGCGTCACACCGTATCGCGTCTGATCGGTGCGCCTCCAGGCTATGTCGGTTTCGATCAGGGCGGTCTGCTGACCGAAGCGATCACCAAGCAGCCACATTGCGTATTGCTGCTCGATGAAATCGAGAAGGCGCATCCGGAAGTCTTCAACCTGCTGTTGCAGGTCATGGACCACGGCACGCTGACCGACAACAACGGGCGCAAAGCGGACTTCCGCAATGTGATCGTGATCATGACCACCAACGCCGGTGCCGAGACGGCAGCGCGGGCTTCGATCGGTTTCACCCATCAGGACCACTCGTCCGATGCGATGGAAGTGATCAAGAAGAGCTTCACGCCGGAATTCCGTAACCGTCTGGACACCATTATCCAGTTTGGTCGCCTCAGCCATGAGGTCATCAAAAGTGTGGTGGACAAGTTCCTCACCGAGCTTCAGGCGCAGCTGGAAGACAAGCGTGTGTTGCTTGAGGTTACTGATGCTGCGCGTAGTTGGCTGGCGGCGGGTGGTTATGACTCGGCGATGGGCGCACGTCCGATGGCGCGTCTGATCCAGGACAAGATCAAGCGTCCGCTGGCGGAGGAGATTTTGTTTGGCGAGCTGGCTGAGCATGGCGGTGTGGTGCACATCGACATCAAGGATGGGGAGTTGACGTTCGACTTCGAAACCACGGCTGAGATGGCCTGATGGCTTGATGTAGATTGGAAAGGCGCCTTCAGGCGCCTTTTTGTTGCTCGTTGTTTGGTGGGTTTGGGTGAATATCCGTTGCTTCGGTAGTGGCCACTGACGGTTTCGCCTGACGGCGACTTACTTTTTTACAAGCGCCAAAAAAAGTAAGCAAAAAACGCTAGCTCCTACGTTCGGCCCTCGCAGGCTCGGGTTCCTTCGCTCCGGGATCGATCCGGGCGCAGCGGCTCCGGTTTGCTTCGCTGCACCTACACTCGCTGTGTCTGGCTGCGCCAGACGGTCGCTGCGCTCCCACCCCCGGATCAATCCCTCCACTCAGCCTTCCGACGTCGCCGGTGAATCAAGATCAAAAGCGGTACTCGAGCTAAAGCTCATTGTGTAGGAGCTGCCGGAGGCTGCGATCTTTTGCCTTTGCCTTTGCCTTTGCTTTTCTGTGGGAGCGAGCCTGCTCGCGAAGGCGGCCTGCAGGTCAACCCGTTTCTATCGAATTCACGCGATCCAACCGGAGCTGCCGAAGGCTGCGATCTTTTGATCTGCTTGCTGTAGAGCGAAACCGCCAGCGGCAACACCCGCAGCAACGATTAAGTCCCCAGCCTCCAAACCTCAAAACGCAGACACAAAAACGCCCGGCATAACCCGGGCGTTCTGTATTGACTTGATTAACGAGCGCGGTAAGTGATCCGCCCTTTGCTCAAGTCATAGGGCGTCAGCTCGACGCGCACTTTGTCACCGGTAAGAATACGAATGTAGTTCTTGCGCATCTTGCCGGAAATATGCGCGGTTACGACGTGCCCATTTTCCAACTCCACACGAAACATGGTGTTGGGCAGGGTGTCGACGACAGTGCCTTCCATTTCGAAGCTGTCTTCTTTCGACATGCAGTAAAGCCCTCGGTATCCAATGAATGGCCCGGTGCAACTGCGCCAGGCAAAAGCGGCGTGCATTGTGCCCGAAAAATGGTGTTTACGCCAAGGGGTTTAGGCCGCGGGTTCAGTTCAGGATGACCCAGCGCTGATTGATCAGCAATTCGATGGGCCGATATTGCGTTTTGTAGTTCATCTTTTTGCAGTTCTTGATCCAGTAACCCAAGTACACGGCCTCAAGGCCCAGACGCTGGCTCTCGGCGATTTGCCAGAGGATTGCGTAACGGCCGAGGCTGCGGCGTTCTTCGTTCGGTTCGTAGAAGGTGTACACCGCTGACAAACCGTTGGGCAGCAGATCGGTCACCGCCACCGCGAGCAACCGTCCGTCGAGTCGAAACTCGTAGAAGCGCGAGAAGGGCAGGTCACGCACCAGGAACGTCGAGAACTGATCGCGGCTTGGCGGGTACATGTCGCCGTCGGCATGGCGCTGTTCTATGTAGCGCTGGTACAGGTCGAAATATTCTTCGCTGAAGTGCGGTTTGACCGGCTGCACCTGCAAATCCGCGTTGCGTTTGTAGATGCGCTTTTGCTGGCGATTAGTGATGAATTGTGCGGAGGGAATGCGCGCAGGCACGCACGCATTGCAATTCTGGCAATGCGGCCGGTACAAATGATCGCCGCTGCGACGAAAGCCCATTTCCGACAGGTCTGCGTAGACATGCACATCCATGGGCTGACTCGGGTCGAGAAACAGCGTCGTGGCCTGCTCCTCGGGCAGATAACTGCAAGAGTGGGGCTGAGTGGCATAAAACTTCAAACGCGCCAACTCGGTCATGAATCAACCCTCGGGATAAGCTGGTGGATTAAGTGTAAGCCACCTGCGCAAAAGTCGCTCAGCAAACCCAGGTCGCTGAATTCGGTTGATCGAGATGGCGCCGCAGATAGTCGGCGAATTCGCCGCGCGGAATCGACCGCGCACCGAGGCTGTGCAGGTGATCGGTCGGCATCTGGCAGTCGATCAGCACAAATCCGGCGGCTTTCAAATGCTGGACCAGCGTGGCAAAGCCATATTTGGACGCGTTGTCAGCGCGGCTGAACATCGACTCGCCAAAAAACAGTTGGCCCATCGCCAGGCCGTACAGGCCGCCGACCAGCTGTCCCTCGTCCCAGACCTCAACCGAATGCGCGAAACCGCGCCGATGCAATTCTACGTAAGCATCCTGCATGGCCTCGGTGATCCAGGTGCCGTCGGCGTAATCACGCGGTGCAGCGCAGGCGCGGATGACGGCGTCGAAATCCTGATCGAAGGTCACTTGATAGCGTTGCTTGCGCAGCAGCTTGCCGAGACTGCGCGAGACGTGCAGTTCGTCGGGAAACAGCACGGTGCGAGGGTCTGGCGACCACCAGAGAATCGGCTGGCCCTCGGAGAACCAGGGGAAGCAGCCATGGCGATAGGCCTGGATCAGTCGATCGGCGGAAAGATCGCCGCCGGCGGCGAGCAATCCGTTCGGCTCGCGCATGGCTTTTTCCAGTGGCGGAAAGGTCAGGGAGTTACGTTGTAACCAAGTCAGCATGGCATCCAGGCTTGCAGAAGGGGAGGGCAGTCAGGGGCGTGCAGGCCCCGCGAAAGAGTTTGCCGCGAAACGGCGCCGCTGTCCTGCACAGATGTCTGCTGCAGTGAGCATTGAGCTGCAACTTGATGTGTCGCCCGTGGTCGTAAGCGTCACCGTACCGATGCTGTCGAGCATTCCTGTGAGCCTGATCCGGCCAGGTTCGCTACGTTCATCAAATACAGCTCATAAGCCTTTGTCACAAAAGACAATGCATGCTCCAATTGCAACGCAGTGCATGTACGTTTGGCTATGCTCAAGGCTGGGGTCTCAAACATGGCATCGGACGCACAAACCCGTACAATGCCGGGTTGTGACAGGCTATACGCTGCGCACAGTGTTTATGGCTGTGTTTATAAAACCAGTGGCACAGTGTTAAAAGTAGTCCCAGTTGAGCTTTTCACCTTTTTTACCTGCCTGGATTGGGCAGTTTTTTATCGTCATTCAATAGATGGACGCGCCTCGGGCGCAGGAAAAGAAGCGTTTTGAAGAAGACCACCGAAGCACCCAAAACAGTCGTTCCGCTCTGGCGCCAGCAACTGCACTACCGGCTCAAGGAAGGTGCATTGATCGCCATTGGCGCTTTGTGCCTGTTCCTGATGATGGCTTTGCTGACCTACGGCAAGGACGATCCGGGGTGGAGCCATAACAGCAAGATCGACGATGTGCAGAACTTCGGCGGCCCGGCCGGCTCGTACAGCGCCGATATCCTGTTCATGGTGCTCGGTTACTTCGCCTATATCTTTCCGTTGCTGCTGGCGGTCAAGGCGTACCAGATCTTCCGTCAACGCCACGAACCATGGCAGTGGAGCGGCTGGCTGTTTTCCTGGCGTCTGATCGGCCTGGTATTCCTCGTGCTCTCCGGTGCTGCGCTGGCGCACATTCATTTCCATGCCGCGACCGGTCTGCCGGCCGGTGCTGGCGGTGCCCTGGGCGAAAGCCTTGGCGATCTGGCGAAGAATGCGCTGAACATCCAGGGCAGCACGCTGTTGTTCATCGCTCTGTTCCTGTTCGGCCTGACCGTATTCACCGACCTGTCGTGGTTCAAGGTGATGGACGTCACCGGCAAGATCACCCTCGATCTGTTCGAGCTGTTCCAGGGCGCGCTCAACCGCTGGTGGTCGGCGCGCACTGAACGCAAGCAACTGGTTGCGCAACTGCGTGAGGTTGATGACCGCGTCCACGATGTGGTCGCACCGACTGTCACCGACAAACGCGAACAGGCCAAGGTCAAGGAACGCCTGATCGAGCGTGAGCAAGCGTTGAGCAAGCACATGTCCGACCGCGAGAAGCAGGTGCCACCGGTGATCGCGCCGGCACCAGCCAAGGCGCCGGAGCCGAGCAAGCGCGTGCAGAAAGAGAAGCAGGCGCCGTTGTTCGTCGACAGCGCGGTCGAAGGCACCTTGCCGCCGATCTCGATTCTTGATCCTGCGGAAAAGAAACAGCTCAACTATTCGCCTGAGTCCTTGGCAGCAGTCGGCCACTTGCTGGAAATCAAGCTCAAGGAATTCGGCGTCGAAGTCACCGTTGATTCGATCCATCCGGGTCCAGTGATTACCCGATACGAAATCCAGCCTGCCGCCGGGGTAAAAGTCAGCCGCATCGCCAACCTGGCCAAAGACCTGGCGCGTTCGCTGGCGGTGACCAGTGTGCGGGTGGTCGAGGTGATTCCGGGCAAGACCACTGTGGGTATCGAGATTCCCAACGAAGACCGCCAGATCGTACGTTTCTCCGAGGTGCTGTCGACCCCCGAGTACGACAACTTCAAATCCCCGGTCACCCTGGCGCTCGGTCACGATATCGGCGGCAAGCCGGTCATCACCGACCTGGCGAAGATGCCGCACTTGCTGGTGGCCGGTACCACCGGTTCCGGTAAGTCCGTGGGCGTGAACGCGATGATCCTGTCGATCCTGTTCAAGTCCGGCCCGGACGATGCCAAGCTGATCATGATCGACCCGAAGATGCTTGAGCTGTCGATCTACGAAGGCATTCCGCACCTGCTTTGCCCGGTAGTGACCGACATGAAGGACGCCGCCAACGCCTTACGCTGGAGCGTTGCCGAGATGGAGCGTCGCTACAAGCTGATGGCGAAAATGGGCGTGCGTAACCTGTCCGGCTTCAACGCCAAGGTCAAGGAAGCCCAGGATGCCGGCGAGCCGTTGAGCGATCCGCTGTACAAGCGCGAAAGCATTCACGACGAAGCGCCGCTGCTGCAGAAACTGCCGACCATCGTCGTAGTTGTGGACGAATTTGCCGACATGATGATGATCGTCGGCAAGAAGGTTGAAGAACTGATCGCGCGTATTGCGCAAAAGGCGCGTGCGGCGGGGATTCACTTGATTCTTGCCACCCAGCGCCCGTCGGTGGACGTGATCACTGGTCTGATCAAAGCCAACATCCCGACACGTATGGCGTTTCAGGTATCGAGCAAGATCGATTCGCGAACCATCATCGACCAGGGTGGCGCCGAGCAACTGCTCGGGCACGGTGACATGCTCTACATGCCGCCGGGCACCAGTTTGCCGATCCGGGTTCACGGCGCGTTCGTCTCCGACGATGAGGTTCACCGCGTGGTCGAGGCCTGGAAATTGCGCGGTGCGCCTGAGTACAACGACGACATTCTCAACGGTGTCGAAGAGGCGGGCAGCGGCTTTGAAGGCAGCAGCGGTGGTGGCGACGGTGATGATCCGGAAGCCGACGCGCTGTATGACGAAGCGGTGCAGTTCGTCCTCGAAAGTCGTCGTGCGTCGATTTCCGCTGTGCAGCGCAAGCTGAAGATCGGCTACAACCGTGCCGCGCGGATGATCGAGGCGATGGAAATGGCTGGCGTCGTTACCTCAATGAACACCAACGGTTCGCGTGAAGTCCTGGCCCCAGGCCCGGTACGCGACTGAAACGCAACGACTCGAGTGGCGCAATGACGCGCCACTCGCTCTCCCACGAGTATTCAAGAGGACTCTCATGCGCCTTATCCGCATGCTGTTGCCAGTACTGGCGCTGACCACACTCACGGCCCACGCCGATGAAAAGGACGTGGCGCGTCTGACCCAATTGCTCGAAACATCGAAAACCCTGTCGGCGAACTTTTCGCAGTTGACCCTCGATGGCACCGGCACCCAGTTGCAGGAAACCACCGGCAACATGACCCTGCAGCGTCCGGGCCTGTTCTACTGGCACACCAATGCGCCGGCCGAGCAGACCATGGTCTCCGATGGCAAGAAAGTCACCCTGTGGGACCCGGATCTGGAGCAGGCAACCATCAAGAAGCTCGATGAGCGTCTGACCCAGACGCCGGCCTTGCTGTTGTCCGGCGATGTCTCGAAGATCAGCCAGAGCTTCGATATCAGCGCGAAAGAGGCGGGCGGCGTGATCGACTTCACCCTGAAGCCGAAAACCAAGGACACCCTGTTCGACAATCTGCGCCTGTCGTTCCGCAACGGCCTGCTCAATGACATGCAACTGATTGACAGCGTCGGCCAGCGCACCAATATCCTGTTTACCGGGGTCAAGGCCAACGAAGCGGTGCCTGCGTCCAAGTTCAAATTCGACATTCCCAAAGGTGCCGACGTTATCCAGGAATAAACACCGGCACTTTGTGTCAGGGCCTTTGTGGTGAGGGCCTGCTATTGAGGGGCTATTGTGGCGAGGGGATTTATCCCCGTCCGGCTGCGCAGCAGTCGTCGCTTTTGGGGCCGCTTCGCAGCCCAACGGGGATAAATCCCCTCACCACAGGTACTTCAGCAGATTTCAGAAAATCAGAGGTTTCAACGCTACGTGATGGATCTGTTTCGCAGTGCACCGATTGCCCAGCCCTTGGCCGCCCGTCTGCGTGCGGCCAATCTGGATGAGTACGTCGGTCAGGAACACGTACTCGCTCGCGGCAAGCCTCTGCGTGAGGCGCTGGAGCAGGGCGCGCTGCATTCGATGATCTTCTGGGGGCCGCCGGGCGTGGGCAAGACCACCCTGGCGCGCTTGCTCGCAGAAGTCTCGGATGCGCACTTCGAAACGGTCTCGGCGGTGCTCGCCGGGGTCAAGGAAATCCGCCAGGCCGTTGAAATTGCCAAGCAGCAGGCCGGCCAGTACGGCAAGCGCACGATCCTGTTTGTCGATGAAGTGCACCGCTTCAACAAGTCGCAGCAGGACGCGTTTCTGCCCTACGTTGAAGACGGCACGCTGATCTTCATCGGCGCCACCACCGAAAACCCTTCGTTCGAACTGAACAACGCTTTGTTATCGCGGGCCCGCGTCTACGTGCTGAAAAGCCTAGACGAAGCGGCCTTGCGCAAACTGGTCCACCGCGCACTCACCGAAGAGCGCGGCCTGGGCAAGCGCAACCTGACCCTGAGCGATGAAGGCTTCCAGATGTTGCTGTCCGCCGCTGATGGCGATGGCCGGCGCCTGCTCAATCTGCTGGAAAACGCCTCTGATCTGGCCGAAGACAACAGCGAAATCGGCACCGAGTTGCTGCAAAGCCTGCTCGGCGATACGCGCCGACGTTTCGACAAGGGCGGTGAAGCGTTTTACGACCAGATCTCGGCGCTGCACAAATCCGTGCGCGGCTCCAATCCCGACGGCGCGCTGTACTGGTTTGCGCGGATGATCGACGGCGGTTGCGATCCGCTGTACCTGGCGCGACGCGTGGTGCGCATGGCGAGCGAAGACATCGGCAACGCCGACCCGCGTGCATTGAGCCTGTGCCTGGCGGCGTGGGAAGTGCAGGAGCGTCTCGGCAGCCCCGAGGGCGAATTGGCAGTCGCCCAGGCCATTACTTATCTGGCCTGCGCACCGAAAAGCAATGCGGTGTACATGGGCTTCAAAACCGCGCTGCGCGCAGCGGCTGAGAACGGCTCGCTGGAAGTCCCGCTGCACCTGCGCAATGCACCGACCAAGCTGATGAAGCAATTGGGTTATGGCGACGAATACCGCTACGCCCACGACGAGCCGGACGCCTATGCCGCCGGCGAAGACTATTTTCCGGAAGAACTCGAGCCGATTCCGTTCTATCAGCCAGTGCCCCGTGGCCTGGAGTTGAAGATCGGCGAAAAGCTCAATCACCTCGCTCAACTCGATCGTCTGAGCCCTCGGCAGCGGAGAAAATAGTGGTTCCATTGATACTCGCAGTGTCGGTCGGCGGTGTTGCCGGCACCTTGTTGCGCTTCGCCACCGGTAATTGGGTCAGCGCCAATTGGCCGCGGCACTTCTATACCGCGACGCTGGCCGTTAATATCGTGGGCTGCCTGCTGATTGGCGTGTTGTACGGCCTGTTTCTGATACGCCCGGAGGTGCCGATCGAGGTGCGCGCCGGGTTGATGGTCGGCTTCCTCGGGGGGCTGACGACTTTTTCATCCTTTTCACTGGATACGGTGCGCCTGCTGGAAAGCGGGCAAGTGTTGCTGGCCCTGGGCTACGCGGCACTCAGCGTATTCGGCGGGCTGCTCGCGACGTGGGCCGGCCTGTCCCTGACCAAACTTTGATAACGAGAAACCGACATGCTCGATTCCAAACTGTTACGTAGCAACCTTCAGGACGTAGCGGACCGCCTGGCTTCCCGTGGCTTTGCCCTGGACACCGCGCGCATCGAAGCGCTGGAAGAACAGCGCAAGACCGTCCAGACCCGCACCGAAGCACTGCAGGCTGAGCGTAACGCGCGTTCCAAATCCATCGGGCAGGCCAAGCAGCGCGGCGAAGACATCGCGTCGCTGATGGCGGACGTCGAGCGTATGGCAGGCGAGTTGAGCGCTGGCAAGGTCGAGCTGGACGCGATCCAGACCGAACTCGATTCGATCCTGCTCGGTATCCCCAACCTGCCGCACGAATCGGTTCCGGTCGGCAAGGACGAAGACGACAACGTCGAAGTACGCCGTTGGGGCACCCCGACTCAGTTCGATTTCGAAGTGAAAGACCACGTCGCCCTCGGCGAGAAGTTCGGCTGGCTGGACTTCGAAACCGCCGCCAAGCTGTCCGGTGCTCGTTTCGCCTTGCTGCGCGGCCCGATCGCGCGTCTGCATCGCGCACTGGCGCAGTTCATGATCAACCTGCATGTCACCGAACATGGCTACGAAGAGGCTTACACGCCTTATCTGGTTCAGGCTCCGGCGCTGCAAGGTACCGGCCAGCTGCCGAAGTTCGAAGAAGATCTGTTCAAGATTGCCCGCGAAGGCGAAGCTGATCTGTACCTGATTCCAACCGCCGAAGTGTCGCTGACCAACATCGTTGCCGGCGAAATCGTCGATTCGAAGTTGTTGCCGATCAAGTTTGTCGCCCACACCCCGTGCTTCCGCAGCGAAGCCGGTGCGTCGGGTCGCGACACGCGTGGCATGATCCGCCAGCACCAGTTCGACAAAGTCGAAATGGTCCAGGTCGTCGAGCCGTCGCAATCGATGGAAGCGCTGGAAAGCCTGACTGCCAACGCCGAAAAAGTCCTCCAGCTGCTCGGCCTGCCTTACCGCACCCTGGCGCTGTGCACCGGCGACATGGGCTTCAGCGCCGTCAAGACCTACGACCTCGAAGTGTGGATTCCGAGCCAGGACAAATACCGCGAAATCTCCTCGTGCTCCAACTGCGGCGACTTCCAGGCGCGGCGCATGCAGGCGCGTTTCCGTAACCCGGAAACCGGCAAGCCTGAGCTGGTGCACACCTTGAACGGCTCTGGTCTGGCGGTCGGTCGTACTCTGGTTGCGGTACTGGAAAACTACCAGCAGGCCGACGGTTCGATCCGTGTGCCGGACGTGCTGAAGCCGTACATGGGTGGCCTTGAGGTCATCGGCTAAATGAAATATCTGCCGCTGTTTCACAACCTGCGCGGCAGTCGTGTGTTGGTTGTCGGTGGGGGGGAAATTGCCTTGCGCAAATCCCGCCTGCTGGCCGATGCCGGTGCGCTGCTGCGGGTGGTCGCACCTGAAATCGAAACGCAACTGGCCGAACTGGTCGCTGCCAGCGGCGGTGAATGCCTGTTGCGCGGTTACGCCGAAACGGATCTGGACGGTTGCGGGCTGATCATTGCCGCTACCGACGACGAAACGCTCAACGCGCAAGTCTCCACCGACGCCCACCGCCGTTGCGTGCCGGTCAACGTGGTCGATGCGCCGGCCTTGTGCAGCGTGATCTTCCCGGCGATCGTCGATCGCTCGCCGTTGATCATCGCCGTGTCCAGCGGCGGCGATGCGCCGGTACTGGCGCGTCTGATCCGCGCGAAAATCGAAACCTGGATTCCTTCGACCTACGGTCAATTGGCAGGGCTGGCTGCGCGTTTTCGCAATCAGGTGAAAAACCTGTTTCCGGATGTTCAGCAGCGTCGCGGCTTCTGGGAAGACGTTTTCCAGGGCCCGATCGCCGATCGTCAACTGGCCGGGCAGGGCGCTGAAGCCGAGCGCCTGTTGCAGGCCAAGGTCGATGGCGAGCCAATGGTCACCACTGGCGAGGTTTATCTGGTCGGTGCCGGTCCGGGTGATCCGGATCTGTTGACCTTCCGCGCACTGCGTCTGATGCAGCAAGCCGATGTGGTGCTCTATGACCGCCTGGTGGCGCCGGCGATTCTCGAGTTGTGCCGTCGCGATGCCGAGCGGGTGTATGTCGGCAAGCGGCGCTCCGAACACGCCGTGCCGCAGGATCAGATCAACCAGCAACTGGTCGATCTGGCCAAGGCTGGCAAGCGTGTGGTGCGGTTGAAGGGCGGCGATCCGTTTATCTTCGGCCGCGGTGGCGAAGAGATCGAAGAACTGGCGGCCCACGGTATTCCATTCCAAGTGGTGCCAGGCATCACGGCGGCCAGCGGTTGCGCCGCTTATGCGGGGATCCCGCTGACCCACCGTGACCATGCGCAGTCCGTGCGGTTTGTCACTGGCCACTTGAAGGATGGTTCCACCGATCTGCCATGGGCTGACCTGGTGGCTCCGGCGCAGACGCTGGTGTTCTACATGGGCCTGGTGGGCCTGCCGATTATCTGCGAGCAGTTGATCAAGCATGGTCGCGCGGCGGATACCCCGGCGGCGTTGATTCAGCAGGGCACTACAGTCAATCAGCGGGTTTTCACCGGCACGCTGGCGGATCTGCCGCGAATGGTGGCGGAGCATGAAGTGCATGCGCCGACTCTGGTGATCGTCGGCGAAGTGGTGCAACTGCGCGAGAAGCTGGCGTGGTTTGAAGGGGCTCAAGCGCAGGTCTGAGTCAGATCAAAAGATCGCAGCCTTCGGCAGCTCCTACAGAGGAACGCATTCTCATGTAGGAGCTGCCGAAGGCTGCGATCTTTTGCTTCTGCTGTTAGCCCTTTAACCAAACCCCTTTCCCGATCAACCGCGACCGGTCATGCGCTACGCTGAAATCCTGCTGCGGCCCCTTCGGCACCACGCCGGTCGGGTTGATGGTCTTGTGGCTGCCATAGTAGTGATGCTTGATGTGCTGGAAATCCACCGTCTCGGCAATACCCGGCCATTGATACATCTCGCGCAGCCAGTTCGACAGATTCGGGTAATCGGCAATCCGCCGCAGGTTGCACTTGAAGTGCCCGTGATACACCGCGTCAAAGCGAATCATCGTGGTAAACAGGCGCACGTCGGCCTCGGTCAGGTATTCCCCGCTCAGGTAGCGATTGGCACCCAGCAGTTGCTCCAGATGATCCAGTTCGGCGAATACTTCATCGAACGCCTGTTCGTATGCCTGTTGCGAGGTGGCGAACCCGGCACGATAGACACCGTTGTTCACCGCCGGGTAGATCCGCTCGTTCAGCGCATCGATCTCGTTGCGTAGCGGCGCCGGATAAAAGTCCAGATCGTTACCAGTGATCCCGTCGAAGGCGCTGTTGAACATGCGGATGATTTCCGCAGATTCATTGCTGACGATGCGCTTGAGTTTCTTGTCCCACAGCACTGGCACCGTCACGCGCCCGGTGTAATCAGGCGTGTCGGCGGTGTATCGCTGATGCATGAAATCGAAGCCATCGAGTTTGTCGCCTGTCGAACCGAGCGCTTTGTCGAAGGTCCAGCCGTTCTCCAGCATGAGCCAGCTGACCACCGACAGGTCGATCAGACCTTCCAGCCCTTTGAGTTTGCGCAGAATCAGCGTGCGATGCGCCCAAGGGCAGGCGAGGGAAACGTACAGGTGATAGCGTCCGGCTTCGGCGGCGAAACCGCCTTCACCGCTGGGGCCTGGTTGACCGTCGGCGGTCACCCAGTTGCGGCGTTGCGCCTGTTCGCGCTGGAACGCGCCGTCCTTGCTGCTTTCGTACCACTTGTCCTGCCAGTGGCCGTCGACGAGTAAACCCATGATCAAGACTCCCAAAACCAATATTCGTTGGAGTCGAGTCTATTCCGATGAGTTCGAACAAAAAGCGCAAAGATCGGGCGCTAATGATCGGTTAGATCGATGTGTTGCGTGCCGCCCAATATTGCTCTGCGGTCGCAAAGGCCTGTTCGCGATTCTGACCGAGACCGCGCAGGGCGAGAGCCATGGTCGCAATCAAAGCCATTTGCGGGTAACTGTCGACCACATCGCCACGCCACACGGCTTTCAAGTGCTCGATGTCCAGCGAGGCGTGTTTGACATGGCGCTGCGCTGACAGCTGCGGCCATTCTTCATCCCAGCTCTGACCGCCGCTGGTGCCATACAGGTGGCTGGTGGCGTCGGGGTTGATCTCGATTTCACCGCCATCGCCCTTGACCACAATTGCCGCGTCGCCGAGCAAGCCGCTGGCATCGCGATGCACCGCCTGGTAACCCGGGTGAAAAATGCTTTGCAGGCCGCAGCGTGCGCCCAACGGATTGAGAATTCGCGCCAGCGAGTGGATCGGCGACCGCAGGCCCAAGGTATTGCGCAGGTCGATCATCTTCTGCAGTTGCGGCGCCCAGTCCACCAGCGGCATAAAGGCCAGGCCGCCGTTGTCCAGTGCCGTGCCGACCTGCTGCCAATCACGGCACAGGGGAATGTTCAGTTCGCCCAGCAGTTGTTCGCTGTACAGGCGCCCGGCAGTGTGCGCGCCGCCGCCATGCATGAAGATGCGTACGCCGTTTTGCGCCAGGCATTTGGCCGCGAGCAGATACCACGGCAGATGGCGTTTTTTGCCGGCGTAGGTCGGCCAGTCCAGGTCGACATTCAGCGCCGGTGCCTGCAAGCGTTCGCGCAGGGCTTCGGTGAAACCGGCCATTTCCTCTGCGCTTTCTTCCTTGTGCCGCAGCAACATCAGGAAGGCACCCAGTTGCGTATCTTCGACCTTGTCATCGAGCACCATGCCCATGGCCTCGCGGGCTTCCTCGCGCGTCAGGTCGCGGGCGCCGCGCTTGCCCTTGCCGAGAATGCGCACGAATTGCGCGAACGGATGCTCGGCAGGCGTTTCGAGGGTCAAAGCTGGAAAGTCGTTCATAGGCAATTCGTCGGTTTGGGCAGGCCCGCCAGTTTCGCGGCGAGTTTGGCAGGGGTGCCTTTGAACAGTCGGTTCAGGTGCAGGCTGTTGCCTTTGTCCGCGCCGAGTTTCAACGCGGTGTACTTGATCAGCGGCCGCGTGGCCGGCGATAGCTGGAATTCGGCGTAGAAGCTACGCAGAAGCTCAAGGACTTCCCAGTGTTCGGGCGTCAACTCGATGTCTTCAGCGGCGGCGAGGGCGCTGGCCACTTCAGCCGACCAGTCGCTGAGGTCAACGAGAAAGCCGTCCTTGTCCAGTTCGATGGCGCGGGCGCCGACGGTCATTGAATTCATAGCCAGCTGTTGACCTTGGCGTGGTGGATCGACAGTTCGACGAACGCCGGGTAATCGATGGCCTCGGCCCAGTCTGGAATCTCGATCGCACGCGCCTGTGCGTCCTCAATCAAGACAAACAGTCTGATTGCTCGCTCTTGAAGGGTTGAGAACGGCACAGTGTCCGGTTGCAGCGCATACACCGCATCGCCGGACAACAACACGACATCGGCGCTGCCGAGCAGGCGCAGGCAACTGCTCAGACGATCGTCCCCGAACGGGGAATGAGACAACACATGCAAAGTCGACATCAGAGGGTGATCACCTGATCGTAGCGGTCAATAAGGGCGGTGATTTGATCAGCGGCGAGTGGCTGCGCTTCGTCCAGCGACAGGTTGCCAAGACCGCGAGCATTGGCGCTTTCGGCGCAATAGAACAGCTCTTCGACACCAAACATCGGCAGCGCCTGCAGATTGGCGCTGAGGTCTTTCTGCTGCAAGGCCTTGGCGTTCTGCCCGGCGGCCAGTTGCAGCACGCCGTCATCGAGAAACAGCAAACCGATCGGCAGATCAAAGGCGCCACCGGCCAGCACGATATCCAGTGCTTCCCGCGCACCGGGGCCGGACCATGGCGATTGGCGGCTGATGATCAACAGCGATTTGGCCATGTTCAAGCGCCTCCGAAACAGATGAGCCGATCAGCGTCCTGCACGGCGTCGTGCAACTGACCCAGACCGGACAATTCCCACGGCGCGCTCAGCGAAATCGCTTCACGCTGGTAACGCTTGGATTCTTCTTCGTTCAACACGCCACGGCGCAGAGCGGCGGCGATGCAGACCACCCCATCCAGTTGCTTTTCGTTGATGAAGGCGCGCCATTGCTTGGGCAAATCCTGTTCATCCTGCGGCGTCACCACGGCATCGGAGGCGTTGAACACGCCGTCCTGATAGAAGAACAGCCGAACAATCTCATGGCCGCCGGCCAGCGCGGCCTGGGCAAACAGCAGGGCACGGCGCGAGGAGGGCGCATGGGCGGCGGAAAACAGCGCGATGGCGAACTTCATGATGGACTCGATCAGCGAAACTGCGGCCATGATAAAGCTTTATCGCTCGTGCCGCGAAACCCGAGTTTTACGCAGATACCTTTGTAGGAGCTGCCGAAGGCTGCGATCTTTTGATCTTGAAGAGCAAAATCAAAAGATCGCAGCCTTCGGCAGCTCCTACATCGATTACGGGGTGATGCCGTAAAGATCGCAATACTCGATCCAGTCCATCCCCGCCATTTCCGCCACTTCCCGATGCACTTCCAGGCGTTGCGCCTGATAGTCCTCCGGTGAATCAGCGGTCAGCTGCAACGTCAGCTCCCAGGCAAACAACCCCTGGCTTTCTGCCTCAGCCTCGAATGCTTCATGCAAGCGTTCTTCGCGGTACTGCGCCTGGGTTTCACCCTTGGCCTGAGCCAGCAGCGGGTTGAGATGGTCGAGGGTCTCGCGCAGTTCGGGTCGCGCATCGAGAAACAGTTTCAGGGCGTGTTCATGTCGTTGGTCGCTAGGCGCCATGTAATGTCCTTGTGTGGCTGAAGATCTCAGAGTGCCGCAGCTGCTCACGCGTGTCGCGCATAAAAACAGTAAAGCAGAACGATTTGCCGCGTTGCAGTGCTACAGTCCGCTTTTTTCTCGATGAGCAAATGCAATGCGAATGCTGATGGTAGTGCTGGCGGCGGCCCTGTTGGCCGGGTGCGCCGGTTCGGTGATGAACGATGCTCGCACCCGGAGCCCTGACAAGGTCCTGACCTCGGACAAGCCGGAGAAAGACGTCGCCCGGTGCGTGCAATTCGCCTGGCAGGACGAAGCGGTTTTCGGCGTCGACGCGGCGGCCTATCTGGAGCCGCGCGAGTCTGGCGGCACGACGGTCTACACGCGTTCAGCGGAGTCGTTTGTCGATGTGATCACCGAAGCGTCCGGCACAACCTTGAACTATTACGCGCAGAAGAGTGATTTTGTCGCGATGCGGCGGATGGCGGCGATGGCGACCTGCCTCTGATTGTGTGTCGAGGCGGCTGGCGCTTTCGCGAGCAGGCTCGCTCCCACCGATTGAATGCTTTCCAGTGTGGGAGCGAGCCTGCTCGCGCAAAGGGCGATACAGTCAGTCGATCAGCCGCTTCTGGAAAAAATGCCGCTTGTGCCCTGGTGGATAGTCTACGATCTCACCGAACTGGCTGAAGCCCAGCTTCTTGTAGAACTCCGGCGCCTGAAAATCGAAGGTGTCGAGCCAGATTCCGTAGCAGTTCCTGTCTTCGGCCAATGCTTCTGCCTGTGCCATTAACCGGGAACCAATCCCCTCTCCGCGACTTTGTTCCGGTACTGACAGCAAATCGATGAACATCCAGCGCAAAGTCACTCGCCCGTACAACCCGCCCAGTATCGCGCCATACTCATCTTTTACCATCAAGGCGAACGGCTCGGTTTTCGATATGCCGGTCTTCGCATCGTTGTATTCAATTAACGGTTGGAGAATGGCCTGACGCTGTTCCTCGGTAGGATTGTCCGTCAACTCGATACGCAAATTCATGCATGACTTCCTTGTGTGATTGAACGCCCAGCCTAACCCGTCCGGGCAAACGCCTCCAAGCCCTTCGATCGAACAAGCGGAACCGTCAAACCAGCGTTGCGGTCTAGGCTTTTATCGCGTCTTTCCCTGAGCGCGATTGATGAGGAAATCCCGTGAATATTTTTGAAGCCCTGCGCGAAAGCCACGAGCGCCAGCGCACCTACGCCAAGGCTCTGATCGCGACCAGCGGCGACAGCCCTGAGCGGGTCGAGGCCTACAATCAGCTCAAAGCAGAACTGCAAGCGCATGAAACCGCTGAAGAGCGTCACTTCTACATTCCGTTGATGGAAATCGACGAAGGCGTTGACCTGAGCCGCCACGCCATCGCCGAGCACCACGAAATGGACGAAATGATGGAAGAACTCGACGAGACCGAAATGTCCAGTCCGGCGTGGCTGGCCACGGCCAAGAAGCTTTCCGACAAGGTTCATCACCACCTTGAGGAAGAAGAGCACAAATTCTTCCAGATGGCCGGCAAGCTGCTCGACGATAAACAGAAAACGCAACTCGCCGGGCAGTACGAAAAGGAGTATCAGGCGCAACTGTCTGAATGACCAAAGGCGACTCGGCGTGTAGGTGTTCAGCTACACGTTGAGTGCGACGTGTCGACTTTAACTGGTTATTCATCCAGTGTTTTCGGGTTTTTTACGTCCTGAAAAATCGCATTGCGACAAAAGCGCCAATGGACAAAAAATTCACCTCCGTTAGCTTGAAAGCCTCTCCTCGGGAAGGAGAGTTCTCAAATCAACGGAGTGAAGACGATGAATCAGGCAATCCCACAAACCCAACTCAAACACGGTCGTGTCATCTCGCCAGCAAGTCGCGGCGCAGTGGCCATTGACCTCGGCTTGCTCGGCGCTTGGCAAGTCAATGAAATGGAGGGCGGCAAAAACTTTCCGGCCGTGAATGCCGGGCCGTTCCCGCAACCCTTCGAGACCGACTCGGACAGCGTCGCGCCGCCGGCCGATGGCTACATTCTCAGCGGCGGCAAGACCGATGCCCGCGATTGCGTCAATTACACCGACGACGAGATGAGCAAGAAGCTCGGCCGTTCATTCAACTGGCCGCTGCTTAATGTCGATCCGGGGCAGATTCTCGAGGTCAGCTGGGCGTACACCGCGCCGCACACCACCCGTGGTTATCGCTGGCTGATCACCAAAGACGGCTGGGATCCACAGCAACGCATCAGCCGTGCGCAGCTCGAAACCCAGCCGTTCTTCGAAGACTTCTACCCGCAAGTGCCGTATTACAGCCATGCCGGCGAATTGAAGGCCAAGGTTGATCACCAAGTGCAACTGCCGACGAACAAGAAGGGTCATCACGTCATTGTGCTGATGTGGATCGTCGCCAACACCGGCAACGCCTTCTACCAGGCCTTCGACGTCGACTTCCAGTAACAACCCAGGCTGAACGAGCCCGGTAGCGCTGCCGGGCTTTTTTTGTCGGCGCAATTGTCCGACCATGGCAGTCCCCCATGAAAACAGGATCAGACGCGATGTCCAACACAGCCGAACGGGTCAACATCGTCGACACACAGGTGTTGTCCCACGACTGGTATCTGTTGAAGAAAATCACTTTTGATTACCACCGCAACAACGGCGAATGGCAGCGCCAGACCCGCGAGGTCTACGACCGGGGCAACGGCGCGGCGATTCTGCTGTTCAACCGCGAAAAGCGCACGGTGGTGCTGACCCGCCAGTTTCGTTTGCCGGTGTTCGTCAACGGCCACGATGGATTGTTGATCGAGGTGGCGGCGGGGTTGCTGGAAGGTGCCGCCCCTGAGCAACGCATTCGTGACGAAGCCGAGGAGGAAACCGGTTATCGCGTGCATGACGTGAAGAAGGTATTCGAGGCGTATATGAGCCCCGGCTCGGTGACGGAGAAGCTGCACTTTTTTATCGCCGAATACGACGCCGCGTCCAAAGTCAGCGACGGTGGTGGGCTGGAAGAGGAAACCGAAGAACTGGAAGTGCTCGAGTGGGGCTTCGATGAGGCACTGGCAGCATTTCAACGCGGCGAGATCTGTGACGCCAAGACCATCATGCTGTTGCAATACGCAGCGATGAACAACCTCTTCGCTTGATGAAAGATCGCAGCCTTCGACGCATTTTTCAGGAGCTGCCAAATGCTGCGATGGCTCAGCATACTGGCTGAACGGGGAGGCGCAATACGCAAAGCCGGCCATACTGCTTGTTGCTCCTGAAGCGCTGCCCTGCGTTTTGCGCAGTCCCCAAAAACAAAAAGAGATCGACTCATGAAGTACGAACCTTTGGCCAGATCGCTCATTGCGACCTCCCTGGCGCTCAGCTGTCTCATGGCTCACGCGGCATCAGTGGCGCCGGTTGCGGCGGAAAACGGCATGGTGGTCACCGCGCAACATCTGGCGACCCATGTCGGCGTCGATGTGTTGAAAAACGGCGGCAATGCCGTGGATGCGGCAGTGGCCGTGGGCTATGCGCTGGCGGTGGTCTATCCGGCTGCGGGCAACCTTGGCGGCGGCGGGTTCATGACTATTCAACTGGCGGACGGGCGCAAGACCTTTCTCGACTTCCGCGAGAAAGCCCCGCTGGCAGCGACCGCCAACATGTATCTGGACAAGGACGGTAACGTCATTCCGGAACTGAGCACGCGCGGCCATCTGGCCGTCGGGGTGCCGGGCACTGTGTCCGGCATGGAGCTGGCGCTGAGCAAATATGGCACCAAACAGCGCAAGGACATGATTGCCCCGGCGATCAAACTGGCCGAAGACGGTTTCGAGCTGCAGCAGGGCGATGTCGAGCTGCTCGAATACGCGACGGATGTGTTCAAGAAGGACATGCGCGATTCCGGCTCGATCTTCCTCAGCAACGGCGAGCCGATGCAGGTCGGGCAGAAACTGGTGCAGAAGGATCTGGCGAAAACCCTGCGGACGATTTCCGAGAAGGGCGCCGACGGCTTCTACAAAGGTTGGGTCGCCGATGCCATTGTCACGTCCAGCCAAGCCAACAAAGGCATCATCAGCCAGGCCGACCTGGACAAATACAAGACTCGCGAACTGGCCCCGGTGGAATGCGATTATCGCGGCTATCACGTAGTCTCGGCGCCACCGCCCAGCTCCGGCGGGGTGGTGATCTGCCAGATCATGAATATCCTCGAAGGCTATCCGATGAAGGACCTGGGCTTCCATTCCGCTCAGGGCATGCACTACCAGATCGAAGCGATGCGCCACGCGTACGTTGATCGCAACAGCTACCTCGGCGATCCGGATTTCGTGAAGAATCCGATCGAGCACCTGCTGGACAAGAACTATGCGACCAAACTGCGCAACGCCATCCAGCCGCAAAAGGCCGGCGTGTCGGCTGAGCTCAAACCCGGTGTAGCGCCGCATGAAGGCAGCAACACCACGCACTATTCGATCGTCGACAAGTGGGGCAATGCCGTTTCGGTCACCTACACCCTTAATGACTGGTTCGGCGCTGGCGTGATGGCGAGCAAGACCGGGGTGATCCTCAACGACGAAATGGACGACTTCACCTCCAAGGTCGGCGTGCCGAACATGTACGGGCTGGTCCAGGGTGAGGCCAATGCCATCGCCCCGGGCAAGGCGCCGCTGTCGTCAATGAGTCCGACCATCGTCACCAAGGATGGCAAAGTGGTGATGGTGGTCGGCACGCCGGGTGGTAGCCGGATCATCACCGCGACCTTGCTGACCATGCTCAATGTGATCGATTACGGCATGGGGCTGCAGGAAGCGGTCGACGCGCCGCGCTTCCATCAGCAGTGGATGCCGGAGGAAACCAACCTCGAAGACTTCGCCGCCAGCCCGGATACGAAAAAGCTCCTCGAGAGCTGGGGCCACAAGTTTGCCGGCCCGCAGGATCCCAACCACATCGCCGCGATTCTGGTCGGCGCGCCGTCACTGGACGGCAAACCGGTTGGCAAGAATCGCTTCTACGGCGCCAATGATCCACGGCGTAATACCGGCTTGTCACTGGGTTACTGAGCGGAGTAAAAAGGGGCGGGCTCAGGTCCGCCCCATCTCAAGGACTGATCAAGGAAGGCTCGACATGACCACCGCATTACTGATCATCGACGTCCAGCAAGCACTGTGTGCTGGTGAATATCAGTGTTTTGAAATCGACCGCGTGATCGCCACGATCAATGATCTCAGCCAACGCGCCCGCACAGCTGGCGTTCCGGTGGTGTTGATTCAGCACGAAGAAAAGGACGGTCCGTTCGTGCATGGCGCGGACGGTTGGCAACTGGCCGAAGGTTTGCTGACTTCGACGAAAGACCTGCGTGTAGGCAAGACTACCGGGGATTCTTTCTACCAGACCGATCTCGGCAAGCTGCTGCCCAGCGAGGACTTCGAACGCCTGATCATCTGCGGCCTGCAAACCGATTACTGCGTCAACGCCACGGTGCGCAGCGCGCATAAGCTGGGCTACGACGTCGTAGTCGCGCAAGATGCACATTCGACGGTCGATAACGGCAACATGAGCGCCGAAGACATCATTGCCCAACACAACAAGGACTTCGCCGCCCTGACCAGTTCCGTGGCACGGATCGACGTCAAACCGGCAGCCCAAATCACCTTCTGAACTCACACAAACCCCCTGTGGGAGCGAGCCTGCTCGCGAAAGCGCTATGACAGCCAACATCAAACCGACTGATATACCGCCTTCGCGAGCAGGCTCGCTCCCACAGGCATTTGGTCGGTCTCAACATCAGAGAGCACCGCAGTCGGAAACGATGCACTAGGTTTGGACGCGATTCGCATCACGCAGCAACCGCTCGATCTGCGCCAGTTCCCATGTGCTGAGCAGACTCACCGGGTCCGTGCCATAACGCTGCCAAGTGTCCAGCGTCGCTTCATCCCCGGCGCAGTTGCGCGCGTATTCACAGTGATGCAAGTGTCCCTCGGCGAAGTCCAACAGCAGATGCCAGCCCTCGATGTAAACGGCAATCAGCCCGGACTGGGACATTACCTCGCAGACTTCGAACGCAAGCACGCCCAGCGCAGCTTCGCGCAGACGCTGACACACATCCCGGGCGGACAAAAACGCTGACATGCTGCGACTCGATTCGATGGACAAGCCTGCAAGGATAAGGCCCGCGCCACTCCATGTCAGCGTTTCACTGGCCCGAGGCCGAACAATTCCGTAACATTCGCCTCCCTCTTTTTTCGCGAAAACAGCAGCCGTGCCCAGCGGCCGCTCAGTCAGGTAAGCCATGAAACCGATTCGTCTGCGCGCCGATGTCCTCGCCGGACTCACCACCTCGTTCGCCCTGTTGCCCGAATGCATTGCTTTCGCCCTGGTCGCGCATCTCAATCCGCTGATGGGCCTGTATGGCGCGTTCATCATTTGTACGCTGACGGCGCTGTTTGGCGGCCGGCCGGGCATGGTTTCCGGCGCGGCGGGCTCGATGGCGGTGGTGATCGTCGCGCTGGTGGTGCAACACGGCGTGCAATATCTGCTGGCAACGGTGCTGCTCGGCGGTCTGATCATGATGGCGTTCGGGCTGTTGCGCTTGGGCAAACTGGTGCGCATGGTGCCGCATCCGGTGATGCTCGGTTTCGTCAACGGCCTGGCGATCATCATTGCCCTGGCGCAACTGGAGCACTTCAAAAGCGGCGAGCACTGGCTCAGCGGTACGCCGCTGTATCTGATGACCGGGCTGGTGCTACTGACCATGGCCATCGTTTACATCCTGCCGCGCCTGACCAAAGCGGTACCGCCGGCCCTGGTGGCGATCCTTGGTGTCGGCCTGCTGGTCTACCTGTTCGGCCTGCCGACCCGTACCCTCGGTGACATGGCGCACATTGCCGGCGGTCTGCCGACTTTCGCCATGCCGGACATTCCGTGGAGCCTGGAAACGCTGCGCATCATCGCTCCGTACGCGGTCCTGATGGCGATGGTCGGCCTGCTGGAAACCTTGCTGACACTGAACCTGACCGACGAAATCACCGAGACCCGTGGCTATCCGGATCGTGAGTGCGTGGCGCTCGGCGCGGCCAACATGGTGTCCGGTGCGTTCGGCGGCATGGGCGGTTGCGCGATGATCGGCCAGACCGTGATCAACCTCAGCTCCGGCGGGCGCGGGCGCTTGTCCGGTGTTGTTGCCGGTGTGCTGATTCTGTTGTTCATTCTGTTTCTGTCGCCGCTGATCGAGCGTATTCCGCTGGCCGCACTGGTGGGGGTGATGTTTGTGGTATCGCAGCAGACGTTCGCCTGGGCGTCGTTGCGGGTGATCAACAAGGTGCCGCTGCACGATGTGCTGGTGATCATCGCCGTGACCACCATCACCGTGTTCACCGATCTGGCCACGGCCGTGCTGTGCGGGATCATCATCGCCGCGCTCAACTTCGCCTGGCAGCAGGCGCGCGAACTGTACGCCGATGAACACCTGGAGGCCGACGGCAGCAAGCTCTATCGCCTGCACGGGACGCTGTTCTTTGCCTCGACCACGCCGTTTCTCAATCAGTTCGATCCGGCCAACGATCCGGCGAAAGTCACTCTCGACTGCCGGCACCTGAGCTTTGTCGATTACTCGGCGATTGCCGCGTTGAAAACCCTGCGTGAACGCTACGCCAAGGCTGGCAAGCACTTACAGGTGTTTCATCTGTCGGAACGCTGCAAGAAATTACTCAAGCGCGCCGGCGTCGATCACGACTGACGCCGCTGGTTTTGCGTCCTTGAGCCAGGTCTTGCCGAGAATCCGCGAGACCTGTTCGGCGGAATAGGGCTTGGCGAGAAACTCGAAACCTTCGTAACCGCTGCGGGCCAGTTCTTCGCTGTAGCCGGAGGTCAGAATCACCGGCAGATCGGGGCGGCGTTGGCGCAGCTCCCTGGCCAGCGCGACGCCGGTGATGCCTGGCATGACCACGTCGGAAAACACCGCATCGAACGCGCTGGCATCGCTACCCGCCAACTGCAGGGCTTCTTCGGCGTTGGTCGCCCACGCGGTTTCATAGCCCAGATCCTGGAGGATCTGATTGGCGAAACGGCCGACGTCGAGATTGTCTTCTACCACCAGCACCCGGCGTTTTTCGCAGGCCGGCTGCACCTCGCCATCGTCCTCTGCCTGGTCCATTTCTGCCTCGATCGCCGGCACTTGCGGCAAATACAAGGTGAACTCGGTGCCTTGGCCAAGGACGCTGGAAACATCGACGTTGCCGCCGGATTGCTTGGCGAAGCCGAACACCTGCGACAGCCCCAGCCCCGTGCCTTTGCCGACCGCCTTGGTGGTAAAGAACGGCTCGAAGATGTGTTCAAGGGTGTGTGCGTCGATACCGGCACCGGTGTCGGCCAGGGCAATCGACACGAAATGGCTGCTGGACCCAGCATGGCCGCGAATCGGCGGCAGCGCTTTGTGGCACTCCAGGCGCAATTTCAGCTCACCCTGACCATTCATGGCGTCGCGGGCGTTAAGCGCAATGTTGATCAACGCGGTTTCGAACTGACTGAGATCGACGCGGATGTAGCAGGGGTGATCCGGGCGTACGACGCACACGTGAATCTGCGCGCCGGTGACCGATTCGAGCATCTCGCCAATATTGGCCAGCCGTTCGCCGGCATCGACCACCTGCGGATTGAGCGGCTGACGGCGAGCGAAGGCGAGCAACTGGCTGGTCAGCTTGGAAGCGCGCTCGACGGTGTCGGACACCGCGCGCATGTAGCGCTGGCGGCGTTCTTCCGGCAGGTTGGGCTGGCGCAGAAAGTCCACCGACGAACGAATGATCGTCAGCAGATTATTGAAGTCGTGGGCGACGCCGCCGGTCAATTGGCCGATGGCTTCGAGCTTCTGCGACTGGCGCAACGCCGACTCGGCCTGGGCCAGGCGCAAGCTGCGCTCTTCGACCCGTTGCTCCAGCGTGGCGTTGAGCTCAGCCAGCGCCAGCAGGCCTTCGCGCACATTGGCATCGGCGCGCACCCGCTCGATGTGCGCCCAGCACCGTTCGGTCACTTCGCTCATCAATGCCTGCTCAAATTGCGACCAGACCCGCGGCACTTTGTCGTGGACGGCCATCAATGCGGTCAGACGGCCCTGCTTGATCAGTGGTACACAAATGGTCGCGGTAATACCGATGGCCTGAAAGGTCGCCGACTCTTCCGGTGGTAGCTCGCTGCGGTTGTCATGGATGACCAGCGGTTCCCCGGCGCGCAGCAGAAGCACTGCCTTCTCACCGAAATCGCGCAGGCGGTAGTGGCCGACGATGCTTGGCGAACCCGGTGCCGCATAGTCGCCGCGAATGGTGAAGCCGTCCTCGTCGGCATCCATGTCGGCGTACGCGCAGTTGGACAATTGCAACTGCTCGACCATCAGCCGGGTGCTCGCCGCCAGGATTGCTTGCGCATCGGTGGCATTGGTCACCGCTTCGCCGATGGCATCGAGGACGGCCAGGCGTTGGTTGAGATAAACGGTCTGGGTGGTCTCGGTGACCGTGTCGAGCATGCCGACGACATTGCCGTGGGAGTCACGAATCGGGCTGTAACAGAAAGTGAAGAACGCCTGCTCCGGACCGTTGCCGCGTTCGATCTTCAGGGCAAAGTTTTCGATGTAGGTGGCTTGGCCGGCATAGGCCGCCTCGGCTATCGGGCTAATCTCATGCCAGGCTTCTTTCCAGATGTCGCTGAAAGGACGTCCCAGCGCATGCGGCTTGTCGCCGAGAATCGGCACGAAGGCGTCGTTATAGAGAGTGATCAATTGCGGGCCCCAGACGATCGCCTGAGGGAAATGCGACGCGAGACTGAGCGAGACAGTGGTCTTGAGTACATCGGGCCAGTTTTCCAACGGGCCGAGGGGCGAATTCGCCCAGTCGTGACGGCGGATCTGCCCGGCCATCTCGCCGTTGTCTTGCAACCAGTCTGTCATGGGGTTCGTATCTTTCCGGGCATTTGTCTGAGAACAAAGACCTGCGCGCAGGGTGTTTGGTTTCAGCGCACCAGACACTGTTTGCGCTGCGAATTATTCTGACCTACATCATGGCAGCAAAAAACAGCGCTGGCGAAAAGAGCATCTTTTCGCCAGCGGATTTTTCTTCAGTTCGTGAGCGACTGCTCAGGCCTCGACGGTCGGGAAATCAATGTCGGTCAACGCCGTGTTGTTCAGGTAGTTGGTCAATGTCTGCACGGCCACCAGGGCAATCACTTCGATAATCTTGCGGTCATCGATACCGGCAGCGCGAGCAGCGGCCAACTGTTCATCGCTCAAGTGGCCACGGGTTTCGGTCAGTTGGCGGGCGAGGGCGGCGTAGGCATTCAGTTCGCCTTGACGGGCCGCGACGATGTCCTGTGGCGAGAGCCCGGCCTTGCCGGCGAACATTGTGTGTGCGGACAGGCAGTAGTCGCAGCCGTTTACTTGCGAAGTGGCGAGGTAGACGGCTTCTTTTTCCTGGGCGCTGAGCGAGGTCTTGCCGAGGATCGCCGAAGCTTGCAGGTAAGTGTCGAATGCAACTGGCGCTTGGGCGAGGGTAGTGAAGACGTTGGGCAGGAAGCCGATTTTTTTCTTCACGCCTTCCAGTGCAGGACGGGTGGCATCGGTGGCGGTGTCGAGGCTGATAGCGGGGATGCGGCTCATGGTGATTCTCCGAAATTCCGCAGCGAAGTGCAGCGGCGATGGAGAGATCTTAGGGGCTGCCAATGGCGCTCTGGCGGCAAATCGTCGAGGATATGCGGCAGATCGTCCAGATATGCTTTCGGGAGTCAGCCATGGATCGCCTTTCCACATTACTCAGTCATTTCGGCGTGAACGCCGGCACCTTCCATAGCGGCGCGTTTTGCGGCGTGAGCGTTCACGAAGGCGAGCCGGTCGGGCACGTGCATGTTCTGCAAGCCGGGGCGTTGCTGCTCAAACCGGGCAACGAGCGGGAGATCCGTCTGGACGAACCGTCACTGATTTTCTTTCCCCGGCCGTTTACCCATCGAATGTTTGCCGACGAAGCCATGGCCAGTCAGATTGTCTGTGCCTCGCTGACCTTCGACGGTGGCTCGGGCAATGTCCTGGCCGCCGCGTTACCGGACTATCTGGTATTGAAACTCACCGACATCCCGGAACTGCGCAGCACCCTTGACTGGCTGTTCAATGAAGCCTTTGAAGGGCATTGCGGGCGCGTGGCGGTGATGGATCGCCTGTTCGAATTGCTGGTGATTCTGTTGCTGCGCCATCTCATCGGCAGTCGAGATCAGCAACCGGGCATGATGGCCGGGCTGGCTGACCCGCGCTTGTCTCGCGCTTTGAACCTGATCCATGAGCAGCCGCACAAGCCTTGGAGTGTGGCCGATCTCGCGGCGGCGGCGAACCAGTCCCGCGCCGGTTTCGCCGAGCAGTTTCGCCGCGTGGTCGGGCAGACGCCGGCCGATTATCTGCTGAGCTGGCGCGTCAGTCTTGCGCAGAAACGCCTGCGCGAAGGCCGGCCGATTGCGTTGATTGCCGAAGAGGTCGGTTACGAAAGTCCGTCGGCGCTGGCCCGGGCGTTTCGGCGCAAGACCGGTCTCAGTCCTCGGCAATGGAAAGCCGGACACTGAACATTACCTGGCGAATTTCTTCGCTCCGGCCACGCAAAGAATCACCCCAAGCGTTACGCCGAGCATGCCGACGCTGACCTGCTCATGCAGCAACGTCGCCGCCAGTGCCAGACCAAAAAACGGCTGCAGCAACTGCAACTGCCCGACCGCCGCAATCCCCCCTTGGGCCAAGCCGCGATACCAGAACACGAAGCCGATCAGCATGCTGAACAGCGACACGTAGCCCAGACACATCCGCGCAGGCAAGCTGATGTTGCCGAACGAGGCGGGCGCCAGCCACAGGCTCAGCACTGCCATCAGCGGTAACGACATTACCAGCGCCCAGCAGATCACCTGCCAGCCGCCGAGGCTGCGTGACAGTTTCGCGCCTTCGGCGTAACCGAGGCCGCAGGCAAGAATCGCCGCGAGCATCAGCAAGTCCCCGGTCGGCGACGCGCTAAGGCCTTGGGACAGAGCGAAGCCCACCACCAATGCGCTGCCCAGCACCGAAAAGATCCAGAACACCGGCCGTGGCCGCTCACCGCCACGCAAGACACCAAACATTGCCGTGGCCAGCGGCAGCAATCCTACAAACACGATCGAATGCGCTGACGTTACGTGCTGCAATGCCAGCGCGGTCAACAGCGGAAAACCCAACACCACGCCCAGCGCAACAATCACCAGCGACAGCCACTGATGGCGCGACGGTCGCGGTTGCTTGAACAACAGCAGAAGTCCGACGGCCAGTGCGCCGGCAATCGCTGCTCGCACCACGGTCAGAAACACCGGATCGAATTCCAGCACCGCCAAACGTGTGGCCGGCAGCGAACCGCTGAAAATCAGCACGCCGATAAAACCGTTGATCCAGCCGCTGGTTTTTTCCAGCGCTGGGTTGGCCGCAGTCGATGTTGTGTGCATGTCGGTCGCGCTCAAATAGTGGGTTGTATTGCGGAGATCCTAGGGCTGAGAATCAGCACAATCAAAAAATTGTCATGGATACAGCCGGCATGCCCCGATCCCGTTACAAGACCTTGGTTGACCGTTACGCGGCGGATATTCGTGGCGGACGACTGCCGCCGGGCACGCGATTGCCTACGCATCGGCAACTGGCGGCGCAGGAAGGACTGGCGCTGGTTACCGCTTCACGGGTTTATGCCGAGCTTGAGGCGATGGGCCTGGTCAGTGGCGAAGCCGGGCGCGGCACTTTTGTGCGGGAAACGTCGCTGGCGCCGGGGCAGGGCATCGATCAGAAAGACGTAGCGGTCGGCATGATCGACCTGAATTTCAACTATCCGTCGTTGCCCGGTCAGGCTGAGCTGTTGCGCACGGCGTTGCGGCAACTGGCGTTGTCCGGCGATCTCGAAGCGTTGCTGCGTTATCAACCCCACGCCGGACGTGCCCACGAACGCGCCTCGGTGGCGCGACATTTGTCGACACGCGGCGTGACCGTTGAAGCCGACCAAGTGCTGATCGTCAATGGCGCTCAGCAAGGTTTGGCGGTGATGCTGATGGCCCTGCTCAAACCCGGTGATGTGATCGCCGCCGATGCGCTGACCTATTCCGGGTTCAAGGTGCTGGCCGACGCGTTGCATCTGGAAGTGCTGGCGATCCCGATGACAGAGCTCGGCCCGGATTTGCCGGCACTGGACAGGCTCTGCCGCCAGCGTGCGGTGCGCGCCGTGTACAGCATGCCGACGCTGCACAATCCGCTGGGCTGGGTCATGCCACTGGAACAGCGCGAGCAATTGGTGGCGATTGCCCGGCGCTATGATCTGACACTTATCGAAGATGCGGCCTACGCGTTTCTGGTGGAAAATCCGCCGCGAACCTTGATCGATCTGGCACCGGAACGGACGTTTTACGTATCGGGCCTGTCGAAAAACATCGCCACCGGATTGCGGGTCGGCTTCATCGCGGCGCCGCTGCCTCAAGTGCCCGCACTGGAACGAATCATTCGCGCGACAACGTGGAACACGCCCGGGGTGATGACCGCCATTGCGTGCGGTTGGCTCGACGACGGCACCGTCACCGTGCTTGAGAAGCAGAAGCGTAGTGATGCCATGGCCCGGCAGACGTTGGCGGCCGAGGTGCTGAAAGGGCTGCGCTACATTGCTCATCCGGCCTCGTATTTTCTGTGGTTGCCGTTGCCCGAAGATGTGCGTGCCGATCAGATCGTGGTCGAGTTGATGCAGCAGCAGATTTCGGTCACCAGTGCAGAGCCGTTTTCGCTGTCGGCCAATACGCCCCATGCGATTCGTCTGGCGTTGGGTTCGGTGGACATGAAGGTGTTGCGTCAGGCGTTGATCACTGTCAGAACGATTGTCGGCGCTTATCTGTAAACTGCGTTCACGCCATGCAAAGCCAGGTTTGGACTGTTTAATGAAATTCACCACAGCACTGCTTCTCGCCTTGATCTTCAGCACCTGCGCTCAGGCTGAGGGCGATCCTGAAGCCGGGGCGAAAATCTTTCCGCGTCTGTGCGGCGGTTGCCATCAGGTTGGCGAGTCGGCGCGTTCGGGGTTTGGTCCGCAGTTGAACGGCATCGTTGGCCGGGCTGCGGGGGCTTCGGCCAATTATGTTTATTCCGCTGCGATGAAAAACTCGGGGATTACTTGGGATCGGGCGACGTTGAAAGCGTATCTGAAGGATCCGAAAGGGGTGGTGCCGGGGACGCGAATGATTTTCTGGGGGCTGAGTGATGAGGAGAAGTTGAATAATTTGTTGGCTTATCTGCAGAGGTTCAGTGCTGAGCCCTAGTCGGGCGATGGTTTCCTGGCTGATTGAGTACATATCCATTGCTGCGGTAACGGCTGCTTAGGGTTCCGCCCTTACGGCGGGTCACCTTTTTCAAACGCCAAAAAGGTAACCCAAAAGGCTTGCTCCTGCGTTCGGCCCTCGCAGGCTCGGGTCCCTTCGCTGCGGGATCGATCCGGGCGCAGCGGCTACGGTTTGCTTCGCTGCACCTCCTTCCGCTGTGTCTGGCTGCGCCAGACGGTCGCTGCGCTCCCACGCCCGGATCAATCCCTCCGCTCAGCCTTCCGACGTCGCCGGTGGATCAAGATCAAAAGCGGTACTCGAGCTTGCGCTCATTGTGGAGTGGGGCGGCTTCGCCGCGGGCAGCTGCGCTGCTTTGCTTTTTTGTGGGAGCGAGCCTGCTCGCGAAAGCGGTTCTCCAGCCGACCCATATTTCCGGTTTTACCCCATCCCTGTGGGAGCTGGCTTGCCAGCGATGGCAGCCTGTCTCTGGTTGATATACGCCGGTGTCAGTGAGCATGGAACGCCACCTGATTGCGCCCCGCAGCTTTCGCCTGATACAGCTGCTGATCGGCGCGTTTGATCAGGGCCGTGTGGTTGTTGTCTGCCGGATCTGCCAGGCCAAGGCCAATACTCACCGTGACGTTGCCGACGCCGGGAAACTGCGCTTCGGCGACTGCCATGCGAATTTTTTCGGCAACGACTTCCGGGGTGTCGGGTTGCGCGACTTCCGGCAGCAGTACGGCGAACTCTTCGCCGCCGTAGCGGGCGACGAAATCGGTGCTGCGCACGCTGTTCTGGATCAAGGTCGCCAGTTGTTGCAGGACCTCATCACCGACCGCGTGGCCGTGGCTGTCATTGATGCGTTTGAAGTGGTCGGCATCGATCAGCAGCAGGGCAAACGGGCGTCCGGTGCGTCGGGACAGCAGCGAGTATTCAGTGATTTTTTCGTCAAAACGGCGACGGTTGTAAACGCCGGTCAAGCCGTCATGTGTGGCCAGGCTCAGCAGTTCGGCGTTGGCCTCGGTGAGTGCGGCGGTGCGTTGTGCCACGGTGGCTTCCAGCGAGGCGTTGGCTTCTTGCAGCTCGCGTTCCTTGCCGAGCAGTGACTGCGTCATTGCGTCGATGGACTGGCCGAGCTGGGCGATTTCCAGCACCGGATGCTGCAGCTGGAACTGTGCCCCGGCCTGGTTGTTTTGCACTTGTTTGGCCGAGCGTGCCAGTTGTTCGATAGGGCGGCTCAGGTACAGCGCCAGGTAATAAGCCACCAGACCGAAAACGATGGCGGCGAAAACGCCGAGGATCAGCAATTCGTATTGCAGCATCCGCGCCGGTTGCAGCGCAGTCTCCAATGGCTGGCGAATGGCGATCGACCATGATAGCGCCGTGCCCGATGGCGTCGGCACGGTGACCATGCTGGTCAGGTAACCGTTGGCCGCCGTCCAGCCCGACAATACCGGATCGTTGGTCGCCAGCTGTTGGCCCATCAGCGCTTCGGGGTAGAGCACCTTGCCGTCGTGATCGACAATCAGCGCCTGGATATCCGGCGCCGAGTTCTTGTGGGAAAACGCTGCCGACTCGACGATGCGCGTTACCCAACTCCAGTGTGCATGTGCGCCCAGCACGCCAATCACCTGTCCTTCGGCATTGTGGATCGGCGCGGCGAAATCGATGAAGCGCAGCGGCTCGCCATTGGCCAGGCCCGGCAACAACTTCGCCAGCAACACCGCTTCGTGGGGATCGCCGGTGTATTGCCGGCGCAAGCCGATCTGGAACCACGGGCGTTTCTGCACCGATTGACCGACCAGCAGATCATTGACCGCTTGGCGAACGTTGCCCTCGGCGTCGGTGACGCCCATCCACGCATATTCGGCGCGCGCCTGGGTGCGCAACTGCATCGACTTGAGGATGGCTGGGTTGTCCAGATCTCCGCGCTCCAGATGCGGTGCGCGACTGAGCAGGTAGACCTCCAGTTGCCGTTCGCGCAGCTGTTCGCCCAACAGCGTCGCCGCTGCACGCGCGGTGTTCAGCAAGGCGTTGCCGCTGGCCTGCTTCATTTGTTCGGTGGCGATATGACCGACATAAAAGCCGACGCTCAATAACGTCAGCAGGGACAAACCGCCGAACCACAGGGTGAGATGGCTACGCAGACTGGCTTTGAACATGGAGGCGGGTGTCTGTCTTTATTGAAGTGGCGCCATGGTATGCGACATCGCCGATGGGCGGCCAGCGAACGGGTTCATGTAAATACAAAGAAGATTGATGCCAATGAGCCATCATTTTGGTTAGAATGCGCGCCGCCCGAGAGACGGATCCCGGGCGTTTTCCCATGGAGTTTTACCGTGAAATACCTCAGCAAAGTAGTCGCCGCCACACTGTTCGGTGTGGTTCTGGCAGGTTGCACCGGCGCCCCGATGAAAACCGCCCATTACGACAGCAACCAATACACCGTGGTTGGCCACAGCGAAGCATCGGCCACCGGCCTGCTGCTGTTTGGCATCATCCCTATCCGCCAGAACAGCCGATTTGTGCGCGCGCAAAACGCGGCCATCCAAGCCAAGGGCGGCGATGCAATGATCAACACGCAGGTTCAGGAAAACTGGTTCTGGGCCTGGGTTCTGACCGGCTACACCACCACCATCTCCGGTGACGTGGTCAAGCTGAAAACCGCGCAATAAGCGACGGCTGAATGCAAAAAAGCCCGGCTGATCAGGCCGGGCTTTTTCATGGGTGTTGCGGTCATGCAGATGATTCAGGCGACACGGCGTTCGATCAGACGATCAGAACCACCTTCGGCAACACGGCGTTCGATCAGACGATCAGAACCACCCTCGGCAACACGGCGTTCGATCAGACGATCAGAGCCACCCTCGGCAACGCGGCGTTCGATCAGACGATCGGAACCACCTTCAGCAACGCGGCGTTCGATCAAGCGATCAGAGCCACCTTCAGCAACACGGCGTTCGAGCAGACGATCAGAGCCTCCTTCAGCAACGCGGCGATCGATCAAGCGATCGGAGCCACCCTCGGCAACACGGCGTTCGATGAGACGATCCGAACCGCCTTCAGCAACACGGCGTTCGAGCAGACGATCTGAACCACCTTCAGCCAGACGGCTTTCGATCAGCTTGTCCGAGCCGCCTTCAGCGACCAGGGTGTGAGCAGGCGTTACTGCAAAAGCGTTAACTGCGAAAACCGAGAAAGCGATGCCGAGAAGGGTTTGGCGTTTCATGATCGTGTGCTCCAGAAAGTTGTTTGTTTGTCTGGAGCCGATGTTACGCCGCGCAGTTTTTATGAGAACTTCATTGACGTGATGGTGAACATCGACGCCGATGATGTTTGCCATAAGCGGCGATTCAGAGGGCTTTTGCCCGAATGCACAACTCGCCGCTGGCACGAATCAGCGCCATGTCATGCAGCGCATCGGCGGCCAGACCGTTGCGGACATTGGCCAGCCATGCCGGGCAATTCGGATCCTTGCGATAGGGCGCGAAGGCGGCGTACTGCTGCAACAAGCGCTTTTGCAGTTCATCCAGGCGCGGGCGGATCTGTTTGCCCAGATCCGGACGCGGTGTGTCCGGTGCAGCACCTGCCGCTTGCCATTGCGCGAGCAGACCGTATTGCACCAGTTTGTTCGCTTCCATCTGTGCGGCGATCAGCTGCGCGACGTCGTCCGGATCGAGTTTGTGTTCGGTGGCCAGAGTTCGGGCATTGGCGATGACCTGCGCCTCTCGCGGGCTGTCCTGGATCGGCTTGCCGCTGTCCCACTTGGTCAACGCAACCAGATCGCCGATGCTCAGGCGTTCATTCAAAGTGGCCAGTAGCGGTTTCAATGAAGCAGGCGCCGCTGCGGGTGCGGCCGCCTGAGCGTAGGCGGCCGACAGAGCGAGGAGGGAGCCAAGCAGAAAATTTGCAACGTTACGCATGAACCGAGCCTCAATAGTCAGTGTCGAGAGAATCGCTGATTTACCACAGCCGCACACTGACACAAAGCGATGCCTGGCATTTACACAAATGCAAAACAGGCAATCAACGCCGATGGGAAATGTTGATTGCACGCTGCACGCAACTCACCGAAGCTATCGTCAATCAGGCCTGCCGCCGTCGAGATGGACCTCCATTCAATGCAAAGCGCCACCTTCGCCAAGCCGCTCTGGCAAACCTATCTGCTGTTTCTCGCGCCGATGGTGCTGTCGAACTTCCTGCAATCGATGTCCGGGACGGTCAACAGCATCTATATCGGCCAGATGCTCGGCACACAGGCGCTGGCGGCGGTATCCGGCATGTTTCCCGTCGTGTTCTTTTTCATCGCCCTGGTCATCGGCCTTGGAGCTGGCGCGGGCGTGTTGATCGGTCAGGCGTGGGGCGCGCGCGAAACGCACATGGTCAAGGCGATTGCCGGAGCGACGTTGCTACTGGGTGTGTTGATCGGTTTGGTCGCGGCGGTGCTGGGCACGGTGTTTGCGCGACAGGCACTGACGGGGTTGGGCACGCCGGCGGATGTGCTCGACGACGCGGTGGACTATGCCCACGTCATGTTGTGGATTCTGCCATCGCTACTGGTATTCGTGCTGTTCACCCAATTGCTGCGTGGTGTCAGCGATACGCTGTCGCCACTACTCGCGCTGATCGTCTCCACCGCCGTGGGGCTGGCGCTGACGCCGGCGTTGATTCGCGGCTGGCTGGGTTTGCCGCCATTGGGCATTCAGAGCGCGGCGTATGCCGGGCTGGCGGGGAATCTCTCAGCAATGGCGTGGCTGGCCTGGCGGCTGATCCGCAAGGGCCATCCGCTGGCGCCGGATCGAGAGTTCTTTGCCGCATTGCGACTGGATCGGGTCATTCTCGGCAAGGTCCTGCGCATCGGCCTGCCCACCGGCGTACAGATGATCGTGCTGTCGTTATCGGAGCTGGTGATCCTGGCACTGGTCAACCAGCACGGCTCGCAAGCGACGGCGGCGTATGGCGCAGTAACGCAGATCGTCAACTATGTGCAGTTTCCGGCGCTGTCGATTGCGATCACCGCATCGATTCTCGGTGCCCAGGCAATCGGCGCCGGGCATCTGCAACGCATGGCGCCGATCCTGCGCACCGGGCTGTTGATCAATGTGTGCCTGACCGGTGGCCTGATTGTGCTGGGTTATCTGCTATCGCACTGGTTGCTGGGCCTGTTCCTGACCGAGGACTCGACCCGGGCGATGGCCGAGCATCTGCTGCACATCATGCTCTGGAGCCTGTTGGTGTTCGGCTTCCAGGCCATCATCGGCGGGATCATGCGCGCCAGCGGCACCGTCCTGGTGCCGGTGGTCATTTCGATTGTCTGCGTGGTCGGTGTGCAGTTGCCGGCGGCGTACTGGCTCGATGGGCAGTTCGGTTTGCAGGGTGTGTGGATGGCTTTTCCGGTTGCCTATCTGGGGATGCTGATACTGCAGACGCTCTATTACAAACTGGTCTGGAAACACCAGAAGATCGAGCGGTTGATTTAGGCACGGCGGACAAACATTTCTCTGTCCCCCGAGACGAAAGCATCGTAGCGTATGCGCCCACAACAATAAGGGAATGACGAGGGTTCAAGTGGGAGCTTTTCGACTGCTGTTGGCGGTGTTGGTCGCTGTATCTCATATGGGCAAAAAGTTCGCCGGACTGAATCCTGGTGTGATCGCCGTCATCTCGTTCCTGATCATCAGTGGATTCGTCATGGCTTCGCTCATCGAGCGAAACTACCGTGAGCCGAGGAAGATCGGTCTGTTCTATATCGACAGGGCTCTGAGGTTGTATCCGCAATTTCTGGTCTACTTCGTCGCCTCGTGTCTGGTTATTCATTTTCTGTTGCCCGGTACGCCCCAAGCGGCTGAGCTGACATGGAAGACCCTGTCCACCAGTTTGCTCATGCTACCGCTTGGCTATTACATGTTCGGCGTCGGCGGGACCGAGATCCTGCCACCGGGCTGGTCGCTGGGGCTGGAAATGAGTTTCTACCTGCTGATTCCATTTCTGCTGATTTGCAAGGCGCAGGGTGTCGCCTTTGCTGTCTCGGTCGGGGTTTTTCTGCTGGCCTGCCTGGGCTTCATCAATACCGATGTCTATGGATATCGTCTGTTGCCGGGTGTGTTGTTCATCTTCCTGTGCGGCTGTTATCTATACCAACGCAATATCAGAGCAATGGTCGTTGTCACCGGCACAGCCGTTGCGGCGGGACTGCTGTTTGTAGCGATCATGGTCGGATGGATTGAGCGTCGTCCGTTCAATGCCGAAGTCACTCTGGGTATCGCCGTGGGCATTCCCTTGGTCTACCTGTTGACCAAACTCAAGTTCCACCGGATGGACGAGTTCCTGGGCAATATCAGTTATGGCGTGTTTCTTAACCACTTTGTGGTGATGTATCTACTGCGGGGTTTTTGGCCCGTCGCGTATGACGCCTACGTTGTCGGAGCGGTGCTGGCGTTGTCATTTTTCTGCAGTGGCCTGACGTATTACTGCGTCGAGCGACCGGCGCTGAAGTTGCGTCACCACCTGCGCGGCAGGGCGAAGGAAAGGCCGGTTCAACCGGGTAGCGCCGAGAAAATTGTATCCCTTGTGGGAGAGCGTGAACTGGCATAACGCTCGGCTGTTTGCTTAAGTCAACCAAGGCCCCGACGACACACGCCGCCCGGAGAATTTCATGACGTCGCGATTGCTGCTGGTTGCCGCGTTTACATCCTTTGTCATGGCCGGTGCGCAGGCCGCTGAATATAACCGGGTCAACACCAGCGCCAGCCAGATCAGTTTCACCTACAACCAGATGGGCTCGCGAATGTACGGCACCTTCGGCAAGTTCGAGGCGGCTCTGGATTTAGATACCGAAAACCTTGCCAACGCCCGCACCACCTTGCATATCGACCTGAGTAGCATTGACGCCGGCAGCGAAGACGCCAATACCGAGCTGGTGAAACCCGCCTGGTTCGATACTGAAAAATTCCCGCTCGCGGTATTCGAGTCCCGCCGCTTCACCCAGGTGGCCGAGCATCGTTACCAGGTCGCCGGTCAGCTCACGCTCAAGGGCGTCACTCGCGCTGTCGAGGTGCCGGTGGAGCTGAAACCGGACAACGCCATTGGCATTTTCGACGGCGAGCTGGTGCTCAACCGTGAGGAGTTCGGCCTCGGCGCAGGGGAGTGGGCGGACAGCGTGGTGTCGAAGGACATCTACATCAAATTCAGGGTGGTGGCGCCACAACAGTGACGGTTCGATAGATTCGGCGCGGTATGATGTCGCGGTTCGTCGACGGCTCTGATCATCGGCAACGTTTTTTATCGCCGGAGTTTGCCCATGCCACGCATCACCCACTACACCTCCCCATGCCCGGAAAGCGTCAACAGCCAGATCCTGCAAATGGTCGTCGATTACCTGACCGACATCAGTGCTGTCGGCCTCGGCCCGAGCAATCTGCTGTACAACGTTTATCAGTACGCGGTGGGTTATGAGGTGCATCTGTACCTCGAGGCGTTGAACGGCCAGAAGGGCACCGAGGTGGAATTGCTGGTGGCCACTGACGATGAGGATCCAGAGCAAGTCATCGGATTTCTCATCTGTCTGCCGGTGCAGGGCGATTGGGAGGCGTGCAGCGTCGCGTACATGGCGGTGCGTGAAGGCCATCGGCGCCAAGGTGTGGCGCGGGCGATGCTCGCGGACATGGTCGGGCGCTATCCGCATGCGGAACTGGCCTGCAGCATTGGCAAGGTGCCGTATTTTGAGGCGCTGGGTTTTGAAGTGATCGGCCAGCGCGAGACTCAGGTGCTGATGAGCACGCGGCATTACCGCAGCAACGGCTTGCGCGGGTTCATCGACACCACGCCGATCTACCGCTCGCTGGAAGTGCAGCAGATTCATACTTACTTGCTGCAGAAAAACGGCAAGCGCGCGATGCTCGATGCGGAGAAACAACGCGATCGCCATCTGGATCAGACCAGCCGCCACGTAGAAGAATTTGTCCGTCAGCGCCTGACTCTGCACTGACCCGGCCAGTAAAAAGCCCTTGCTGCGCATTGCGCAACGAGGGCTTTTTTGTGCCTGCAATCTCAACCGATCTTGACGTTCATGGTGATGCGCGCGGTGAAGACTTTTTTACCCTCGGCATCGTGAATGTCGACGTTGACCACCTTGTCGCCATCGCTTTGCCAATCCACACCTTCGGCGCTGGCCACGGCGGTGACGTCGGTTTTCGCCTTGGCCAGGTATTCCACGGTCATGCCCTTTGGAATCCAGCGCGCGCCGGGCAGGATCGAGACGTCGGTCATCATTCCGCCGGCCAGTTCCGCCGCGTTGCACAGGGCGATCGCATGCACCGTGCCAAGGTGATTGGTAATTTCCTTGCGAAACGGCACTTGTACGGTGGCGGCGTTCGGGCGCAATTCGCTGATCAGCGGATTGATGGTGCTGAAGTACGGGGCGAACTGACAGGCCATTTTGCTGAATGCATCCGCGCCGACGCTGTTGAACATGCTGAGAGATTGACTCATGGAAGCCTCACTGGGTGGTTTGCAGAATTATGTTCCGTTACAGAATAATGTTCTGTAACGGAACGGTATTCTGTTCACGGCAAATCTGTCAACCTAGGCGCGATTTGTTCACGGGCACGTGACGCCTTTATCAACCTCCGTTTTTGGACCCGAGCAGCATGGACACCGCCGATCTACTGGAACGCAGCTACCCCGGCCGCCGCGCCGAACTCAAACGCGATATCTTTCGCAAGGCCCTGAGCCTGTTCAATGAACAGGGGATCGAGGCCACCACCATCGAAATGATCCGTGCCGAGTGCGACACCAGCGTTGGCGCGATCTACCACCATTTCGGCAACAAGGAAGGGCTGGTCGCGGCGCTGTTTTTCACCGCGCTGGAGGATCAGGCGCGTCTGCGTGATGCGTATCTGGACGCGGCCAATACCACGGAGGAAGGAGTGCAGGCGCTGGTCTTCAGCTATGTCGACTGGGTCGAGCAGCAGCCGCAGTGGGCGCGTTTTCAGTACCACGCACGATTCGCAGTGACCAAAGGCCCGTTCAAGGAAGAGCTGGCCGAGCGCAACAAGACGCGCAACCTGCGCTTGGGCCAGTGGTTGGCCGAATCGGGTCGCGCCGCTGAGCTTAAGGATTTGCCTGCGGAGTTGCTGCCATCGCTGATCATCGGCCAGGCGGACAGTTACTGCCGGGCCTGGCTGGCAGGGCGAGTTAAGGGCAGTCCGATGGCTTATCGCGAAGTGCTTGCGCAGGCGGCATGGCGGTCGATTCGCGCCGAAGGTCTCGCCGAGAACTGAAATACGCAGACAAAAAAAGAGCCTCCAAGCTCTTTGATGGGGAGGAAGTAGAGCCAGTGAGGCTCAAGAGGCGTGTGAAGCAGAACTTGGGCTTGATTGGGAGTCAGTACACCCACGCCTACGCAGCGCCGGATCAATCCAGGCACCGCGTAGCTTCATCCTGGGAGCGTGCAATGGACGACTCAAGTACCGCCAGTCGTCCCTGCACAATGCCGGTTCATGCCGGACGCGATCCCGGCCAACCGGATTTTTTCAGCGCCGCCAGAAGCGTCTGCGCATCCAGGCCCGGCACCGAATGACCGTTGCCCTCGCTGCTGTCGCTGGCGAGCAGGGCATTGATGATCGCTTCTTCAACGGCTTCGGTCGCGGCCAGAAACAGCTCGCTGATGTGGTCGTTGTTGACCATGCGCAAGCCGTCGCAGGTGGCTGCGCGTTTAGCCTCGTAAGCGGCGGGCGGGACGTGATCATTGCCGGTGGCGAAGGCAATGAAGATGTCGCCGCTGTGGTCTTCGTTACCTCCGCCGGTACGCGCCAGGCCCAGGCTGGCACGCTGTGCCAGGCGCGTGCATTGATGGGGCAGCAGCGGCGCATCAGTCGCCAGGCAAACGACGATCGAGCCCATGCCCGGGTGCGGCAGCGCTGCCCGCAGGAACGGTGAATCCTTCTGTTCCATATAGCGTCCGACCGGGTAGCCATCGACGCGTAGTTCACTGCGAATGCCGTGGTTGGCCTGCACGATCGCGCCAACGGTCCAGCCTCCCTGGGCAGCACTCAAACGGCGCGATGCGGTGCCGATACCGCCCTTGAATTCATGGCAGATCATGCCGCTGCCACCACCCACCGCACCTTCGACTACCGGCCCATCCACGGCGCCGTTCAGTGCCTCGGCGACATGCTCGGGCTTGACGTGAAAGCCGTTGATGTCATTGAGCAGTCCATCGAAGGTTTCCAGCACCACCGGCATATTCCAGTAAAGCCGCCCGTCATCCGGCTGTTGCTCACGGTCCAGCACAATCAGCGCATCCCGCACCACACCGAGGCTGTGGGTGTTGGTAAAGGCAATCGGACTGGTCAGCAGACCGGCCTCGCGAATCCATTCCAGGCCGGTCGCATCACCGTTGCCATTGAGTACATGCACGCCGGCAAAGCACGGTTGCTGGCTGGTCGAGCCGAGGCGCGGCTCGATCAGCGTGACGCCGGTGCAGATGTCACGGCCGCTGCTGCTGCGACCACGTACATTGCTGTGACCGACGCGCACGCCCGGCACATCGGTGATGGCATTGAGCGGGCCGGGTTGCATCTGGCCAATGAGGATGTCGAGATCACGGGCACGCGGATTCATAGATTCAGTCTCTTGATTCAAAAGGTCGGGCGGCTTACCGCTCGGATGAGGCAGGCAGATTTCTTGCGCGGGTTACTGGCCGTTCTTGACCTTGCTCCACACCCGTGTACGCACGCGTTCGGCGGCTTTGGGCAAGGGTTCGAGGGTGTAGAGAGTGGCCATGGCGGCAGGGGACGGGTAGACCGCCGGGTTGTCGCGAGTTGCTGCTGCCACCAGCGTTGTCGCGGCGCGATTGCCATTCGGGTATGACAAGTGATCACTGACCGGCGCGATCACCTCCGGTCGCAGCAGGTAATCGATAAACGCCAGGCCCTGGGCGCGATTGGGCGCGTCCTTGAGCAGTACCAGAGTGTCGAACCACACCGGCGCGCCTTCCTTTGGCAGGCTGTAGGCGATCTTTACGCCGTTATTGGCCTGCTCGGCGTTGGTCTTGGCTTCGAGCATCGCCCCGGACCAGCCAACCGCCACGCAGATATTGCCGTTGGACAGATCGCTGATGAACTTCGAAGAGTTGAAGTAGGCGATGTGCGGGCGCAGCCTGAGCAGCAGTGCTTCGGCTTTTTTGTAGTCCTCGGGATCGGTGCTGTTGGGCGGCAAACCCAGGTAATGCAGGGCGACCGGCAGCATCTCCGACGGCGAATCGAGCATCGCCACGCCGCACTCGCTCAGTTTGGCAAGATTGGCTTCGTCGAACAGCAACTCCCAGGAATCCACCGGCGCTTTGTCACCCAACGCGGCGCGGACTTTGTCGACGTTGTAGCCAATGCCGTTGGTGCCCCACAGGTAAGGCACGGCGTATTGATTGCCCGGATCGTTGACCGCGAGTTTCTTCAACAGCTCTGGGTCGAGGTTTTGCCAGCCTGGCAGTTGATCGCGAGGCAATGGAGCGAGGGCTCCGGCCTTGATCAGGGTCGGCAGGCTGAAGTTGCTCGCCACGACAACGTCGTAGCCGCTGCGGCTGGTCATCAGTTTGCCTTCGAGCACTTCGGCGCTGTCGAAGGTGTCGTACACCGGCCGGATGCCGCTGTCGCGCTGGAAATCGTGCAGCGTGTTCGGCCCGATGTAGTCGTACCAGTTGTAGACATGCACGCTCGGTACGTCTGCCGCCATGGCGAACGAGGAGAGACAAAAACAGGCCAGCAGGCCCGGGTTGATAGATCCACGGTGACGACGCATGATGCGGCACTCCTGGCCTGTCGCAGGCCGGTGAGGAACTGGAGTGGTCAGGCTAACGGGCCGGTCACACCAGCCCCATTCCCATCATGGGTTACTCGAAAGGGGTAGTGCGTGGACGCGTTGTTGCAGGAATTGCCGGTGCATCAGAGTCTGGCGCGGGTATTTTCCCACCTCGGGCAGGACGGTTTCTGGCGCGCGCTGGTCGACACCCTGCGCCTGCTGGTGCCGCTGGACAATGCCCTCGTCGCCCTGATGCAGCCCGGCCAGCCGCCGCGTTTGCTGATCGACTTCGACAGCAAGGGGGGCGTGGACGACCAGCAGGAGCTGGCCGGTTATACCGCCGGCATGTACCTGCTCGATCCGTTCTATCAAGCCGCCGTCAGCGGGATCAGCGACGGCCTGCACAGCCTGGCCTCTGTTGCGCCGGATCAGTTTCTGCACAGCGAGTATTACCAGAGCTACTTTCGTGCCGTGGTGGGCGAGGATGAATTGCAGTTTCTGATCAACGTCGAAGGCGCGGTACTCGGCTTGTCCCTGGGCCGCTCGACCGCGTTTGGCATGGCCGAGCAGGGCCGGCTGTTGTGCGTTCGTGACTGGGTATTGGCGGCGATGCATCGCCACATGCAGTTGCTGCCACCGCAAGGACCGGTGGCTGAAGCGGTGGTGGGTGATCTGGCGACGCTGCTGGACCGTTTCGATGCCCGGCTGACCGCGCGCGAGATCGACACGGCGCGTCTGATCCTGCAGGGCTTTTCCAGCAAGGCGATGGCCCAGCAGATGGGGATTTCGCCGGAGACCGTGAAAGTGCATCGACGCAATCTCTATCACAAGCTCAACGTCACCGGGCATGGTGAGTTGTTTGCACTGGTGCTGCGGCCGACGTCTTTGTGACCAACGCAGAATTTGTGTGGGAGTGAGCCTGCTCGCGAAAGCGGTGTATCAGTCAACAAAATTGTTATCTGACACTGCGCTTTCGCGAGCAGGCTCGCTCCCACAGGTGAACTTACGCTGTGTTAGTGGCTGCGCTGGAAGATCAGGGCTTTCAGGCCGCTCTCTGGATCGATATCGGGAAACTCCGGCGGGTTGTCCAGCCGATGATCGAAGCGCAGGCTTGGCGCTTCCTGGGTCACGCTTTCAATCAGAAAGTCGGAACCGAACGACGGATCGTTCATGCACGCCAGCACTGTGCCTTGCGCAGTCAACAGTTCCGGCAAGCGGCGCAATACGCGTTGATAGTCCTTGGTCAGCAAAAAGCTGCCTTTCTGAAACGACGGCGGGTCGATGATCACCAGATCGTACGGGCCGCTGTTGATCACTTTGCCCCAGGATTTGAACAGGTCGTGGCCGAGAAAGCTGACCTTGCTCAGGTCGTGGCCGTTCAGGCGGTGATTGTCACGCCCTCGGCTCAGGGCCGCACGGGACATGTCGAGATTCACCACATGGCTGGCGCCACCCTCGATTGCCGCTACGGAAAAGCCGCAGGTGTAAGCGAACAGGTTCAACACCCGCTTGCCCGCTGCCTGTTCGCGCACCCAGTTGCGGCCGTAACGCATGTCGAGAAACAGTCCGGTGTTCTGCTTGCGACCCAGGTCGACGCGGTACTGCAAGCCGCCCTCGACAATGGTCATTTCTTCGATTTCCTCGCCGATAAGCCATTCGGCCGTGCTCTGCGGCAGATAACGATGCTGGATCAGCAAAGTGTGCGCGCCGGATTGCTGCCATTGGGGCGAGGCGGCGAGTTGCAGCAGCGAATCCCGCAGATCCTGCAGTTGCTCAGGCGCCGGTTCTTTGAACAGCGACACCAGCACCACGCCCTGCAACCAGTCCACGGTCAACTGCTCCAACCCCGGCCAGCAGCGCCCGCGCCCGTGAAAAAAACGACGGGTTTCGCTGGGCGCCGCCGCCAGTGCGGGCAGCAAATGAGCGTGGAGGGTAGCGAGGGCTTCAGGGTTCATGGATCAGGATCGGCCAGGCAAAGGGCCGGCATTTTAACCACAAATGAGGGGATTCGATGGGCGCTGCGCTTCGAAAAACAACACCTTGGCGAAATCCTCTGTATCAAAAATGAATTTCTACAGGGCGCGCTGCTCATACCAGATAAGCAGCGGATTCAAAACCGCTTATCAAAAATGTAATTCGGGGGAGTGCTGTTCATGTGCCCTACACCTACGTCGAGCGCGCACCTTCCTGGCGGGTTGATTCTGGTTGTCGAGGACGATCCGTTGATTCTGGAGTTTCTTTGCGAAATTCTTCAGGAGGAAGGGTTCAAGGTCGAACCGCAAACCAGCGCCGACGCCGCCTCACTGTATCTGGAAGAACACGCGGCGAACGTCGCGCTATTGCTGACCGACATCACCATGCCCGGCACGATTAACGGCGCCGACCTGGCGAATCTGGTCGGCGATCGCTGGCCGGAAAAACCGGTGATGGTCATGTCCGGCTACGAGACGCCCGAGACCTCCGGGGTCAAGCATTCGGTGGCGTTCATCAAGAAGCCGTGGGCGATCGGTCAATTGCTCGACTGTGTGGAAAGTGCGTTCAAATCCAAGGCCCCGCAGCTGCACTGACTAGTGCTACATTGCCGGGCCAGGCTGCCCGGCCAACTGTCAGAGGATTTGTTCTTTTGTCTGCACAAGCATCGGTTTTTGATCGCGCATTCGGCGCGTTTCTGTTCGACATGGACGGCACCGTCCTCAATTCCATCGCCGCCGCCGAGCGCATCTGGTCAGCGTGGGCGGTGCGCCATGGCGTGGAGGTCGAGACGTTTTTGCCGACCATCCATGGCGCACGGGCGATCGACACCATCACCCGGCTGAATCTGCCGGGGCTGGATGCTGAGGAACAAGCGGCGTTCATCACCGCAGCGGAAATCAATGACGTTGAAGGCATTGTCGAGATTCCTGCGGCGGCGGCATTTCTCAACGGTCTGCCGAAAGATCGCTGGGCAATGGTGACGTCGGCGCCTCGCGATCTGGCGTTGCGGCGGATGGCGGCGGCGGGTATCCCCGAGCCGGCGGTCATGATCACGGCGGAAGATGTAAAGGCTGGCAAGCCTGATCCTGCGGGTTATCTGCTGGCGGCGAAAAAGCTCGGTGTCGAGCCAGCGGATTGCCTCATTTTTGAAGACGCCACGGTTGGTATTCAGGCTGCGGAAGCGGCGGGCGCCGCGTTGATGATCATCACCACCACGCACCAGCATCCGATCGAAACGGCGCATGCGACGTTGGCCAGTTACGATGCGATCAGCGTCAGCGTCGGCGCCGATGGTCTGCTTCGTCTGACGGAAATCTGATCTGTTCCGAAATGCCCCTCACCCTAGCCCTCTCCCGGAAGGAGAGGGGACTGACCGGGGGATATTCAGGTAATACGCCGACGTGAAAGGTCTTCTCTGAATCCATAATCGCTATGGTCTTTCAGGTCGAGGGCAAACTCAGCACAACTCGATCGGTTCCCTCTCCCCCGGGAGAGGGCCAGGGTGAGGGGCTACGGTCTGCCAGACACAGGGGATCGTCGATCAAACAACATCCCCGTCACCGGTCGGCAGCTCAACCATGCCGGCAATATCGCAACTACGCTGATCCATGCTTGTGAAATCGTCGCCAAAGTCGAGCGCGGTGGAACTCCTTGCTAATGAGGTAAACGCATGAAGATCGATCTGAGTGGAAAGCTGGCCATTGTCAGCGGCAGTACCGGCGGCATCGGTCTGGGCATCAGCCAGTCGCTGGCCGAAGCCGGGGCGACGGTGGTGGTCATCGGTCGCGACACGGCCAAGGTCGAGCAGGCGCTGGCGAGCATTCGCCAAGCCGTGTCCAGCGCACAGTTGCGCGGTCTGACCGCTGATCTGGGCACGGCCGAGGGGGCGGAAAAGCTGTTCGCCGCCGAACCGCGCGCGGACATTCTGGTCAACAATCTGGGCATCTTCAATGACGTCGATTTCTTCGAGACTCCCGACAGCGAGTGGACGCGCTTCTACGAGGTCAACGTGATTTCCGGCGTGCGCCTGGCGCGGCATTATGTGCCGGCGATGGTTGAGCAGGGCTGGGGCCGGGTGATCTTTCTGTCATCGGAATCCGGCGTGGCGACGCCGGCTGACATGCTCAATTACGGCGTGACCAAAAGCGCCAACCTGGCGGTGTCCCACGGCCTGGCCAAACGTCTGGCTGGTACCGGTGTCACGGCCAATGCGATCCTGCCGGGACCGACCTTCACCGACGGCCTGCAAGACATGCTCAGAGACGCGGCCGCCGAGTCCGGGCGCGAGCTGCGCGACGAAGCCGACGCCTTTGTGCGCAAGGCCCGTCCGACCTCGATCATCCAGCGCGTGGCGGATGTTTCGGAGGTGGCGCATCTGGTCACGTACATTGCTTCACCGCTGTCCTCGGCCACCACGGGCGCAGCCTTGCGCGTTGATGGCGGTGTGGTCGACAGCCTGACTATCTGAATTTTCCAAAAGAGAGGTTTTATGCCAACTGCATCCGCAACCATCGACATCCCGGCCTCGGCCGATCAGGTCTGGCAATTGATCGGCGGCTTCAACACGCTGCCGGACTGGCTGCCGTTGATCACCAACAGCGAACTGAGCGAAGGCGGGCGAGTGCGCACCCTGCACACCGCTGACGGCGGCGTAGTGGTCGAACGTCTGCAGACCTTCGATAACGCCGCAAAAACCTATAGCTATTCGATTGAACAGGCACCGTTTCCGGCCAGCGATTACCTGGCGACGATCAAGGTTGAAGCCCAAGGGCAGGGCTCGCGTGTGACGTGGTCGGGGCGATTTAATGCGGTCGGCGTGAGCGATGAAGAAGTGGTGGCGCTGTTCAACGGCATCTACCAGGGCGGGCTCGAAGCCTTGCGGGCCAATTACCCAACCTGAGACGCAGATCGTTCCCACGCTCTGCGTGGGAATGCAGCCCGGGACGCTCTGCGTCCCATTTCGAAAGCCGGAACGCGGAGCGTCCCTTGAGGCATTCCCACGCGGAGCGTGGGAACGATCGGCGCGAGACGTCAGGCCTGACTGATCAAACTCTGCCGACAATCCAGCACCAGTTTCGCCCCGCCCAGATCGCTGCTGCCGACTTCAAGACTGAAGCCGTGCAGGCTGACTATTGCCGCAACGATCGACAACCCCAGACCAAAACCACTCTGCGGCTGGCCACCCTCGGTGCGGTAAAACCGCTGGAACACCGCCTCACGTTCCGCCTCGGGAATCCCCGGCCCTGAATCGTGCACCTCGATCCGCGTCTGCCCACCGGCATTGACCCCACGCAACATCACCGTGCCGCCGGGCGGGGTGAATTTGATCGAGTTGCTCAGCAGGTTCGCCAACGCTTCGAACAGCAGTGCGCGGTCGCCATTGAGCGGCGGCAGCGTCTCCGGCATGTTCAACTGGAAACGCAGATCGCCTTCCTCGGCCAGCGGCAGATAGAACTCGTGCAACTCCTCCAGTAAACGCACCGGATCGAGTTCGACGAAACCTGAACGGCGCTGGCGATCCTCCAGCTCGGAAATCCGCAACAAACCGCGAAAGCGCGCCATCAGCGTATCCGCTTCAGCCAGTACCAAGTCCAGTTGCGCCGCTTCTTGCGAACCTTCGCCGGCCTGTTGCTGCATGCGATACAACTGCGCGCGCAGGCGAGTCAGCGGCGTGCGCAAATCGTGGGCGATGTTGTCGCAGACGCCCTTGACCTCGTTCATCAAGCGCTCGATGCGCTCGAGCATGGCGTTGACGATGGCGGCGAGCATGTCCAGTTCATCGCGGCGATTGGACAGCGGCAAGCGGTGCGTCAGGTCGCCGGCAACGATGGCCTGCGCGCTATTCTGGATCGCGCGGATGCGCTGCAACGGTCGACGCCGCAGCAGATGCCAACCGGCGACCCCGGGAATAATCGTCAGCGACACCCCCCAGAACAGCGCGTGCAAAATGATCCGCGTCACCGCGAACAGCGAGCCATTGTCACGCAGCAGCACCAGCCAGCGCCCGTCACGGGTTTGCGTGGCTACGGCATCGCAGCTGTCGCTCGGCAGGGTCGGGTCATCGGAATCGGCGCACTCGGCGAGCATATGGATCTTGCCATCCAGCGGCAGTCCTTCGGGAATTTGCTGGAGTGCGCCGCCCAGGTAAACACCGTCAGCGCTGAACAGACCATAGGCGTCGATACCGCGAATATCGAAGGTCATGCTGGCCGCGAGCGCGTCTTCGAGTTGCTCGCCGCGAAAATGCGAGAACAGGTGCTGGCGTTGCATCAACGAATGTTTGGCCAGTTTGTCGAGGTAGCCGGACACCTCGTAATACATGACCCCCATGAGGATCGCGCTCCACGCCACGAACAGCGAGCTGTACAGCGCCAGCAAGCGGCTGCTGGAGGAGCGCCAGCCGTCAGACGGGTTCGGCAATGACATAGCCGGAGCCCCGTACCGTGCGGATCAGCGGAACGTTGCCGGCTGCGTCGATCTTCTTGCGTAGCCGGCCGATATGCACGTCGATGAGGTTGGTGCCCGGGTCGAAGTGATAACCCCAGACCTCTTCGAAAATCATCATCCGCGAGAGAATCTGGCCGCTGTTGCGCATCAGAAACTCGAGCAGTTTGTATTCGGTGGGCAACAGCGTCAGCACCTGCTCGGCGCGGCGGGCTTCGTGGCTGATCAGGTCGAGCTCGAGGTCGGCGACTTTCAGCGTGGTGGCCTGGGTGGCGACGCTGTTCTGCCGGCGCAGCAACACTTCGACCCGCGCGGCCATTTCATCGGTGGCGAACGGCTTGGTCAGGTAGTCATCACCACCGGCGCGCAAGCCGCGTACGCGCTCATCGACATCGGAGAGGGCGCTGATCATCAGAATCGGCGTCGCCACGCCCATGGTGCGCAGGGTGGTGACGATGGCCAGACCATCAAGCTCGGGCAGCATGCGGTCGAGGGTAATCAGGTCGTAGTTGCCGCTCACGGCGCGGTCGAGGCCTTCGCGGCCATTGTCGACCCAGTCGACGTCCAGCCCGTGGCTGCTCAGTTCGGCAACGATTTCCCGCGCGGTCACGGCGTCGTCTTCGATGGTCAAGATACGAGTCATAGGCAGGCCTGCTGATCGGTTCAAACGGAATGGCAGCATTTTGCCAAGAATTTGCCGTGACGCTTTAAATTAACTTTCATCTTCGTCGCCTGGTGAATCAGAACTGATCGGATTTGCCACGCTTTGGTTAATGCAGAAAACCCGCAATCGGATGCGCTTTATTGCAAGTTGCACGGTCCGAGGAAGTTCAAGTTTTGTAACTCATTGAAAGAAAAGGGGTTATTAAAAGTGTTTGACTGGCACGGTCACTGCAATTCCTCACCCGACGACTTGTAACACCATTTTTCATGCCTGGAGCACTACAACAATGAATAGATCCCCTGATGGCTATTATCCTGCCTTGGAAGAGTCGAGCAGCGTGTCAGGCGTGTCCTGGGGCGCGATCTTCGCCGGTGCTGCGGCTGCCGCCGCGCTGTCGATGATTCTGGTGCTGCTCGGGTTTGGCCTGGGCTTTTCGGCTGTATCACCGTGGGCCGGAGAAGGCGTCAGCGCCAAGGGCCTGGGCATTTCAACGATCGTCTGGCTGGCGGTGACGCAGATCATCGCTTCCGGCATGGGCGGCTACATTGCCGGCCGTCTGCGCGTTAAGTGGGCCAACATGCACGGTGACGAAGTCTACTTCCGCGACACCGCCCATGGTTTCCTCGCTTGGTGCGTCGCTACTTTGGTGACCGCTGTGCTGGTGGTCGGTTCGGTCAGCAGCGTCGTCAGCGGCGGTGTTCAGGCTGGGGCTAACGTCGTCGGCGGTGCTGCCGGTGCGATGAGCCAGGCGGCCGGTTCTGCCGCAGCCAATACTGACAGCGATCAGTACGGCTACTTCGTCGACAGCCTGTTCCGCGATGATCGTCCGGCTGCCGTCAGCGATGACGCCGCACGCGGCACCGTGACCCGCATCTTCGCCCAGAGCCTGGCTAACGGTCAGCTCAGCGCCGAAGACCGCACCTACCTCGCACAACTGGTGTCGCAACGTACCAACCTGAGCCAGGCCGATGCTGAACGTCGCGTTGACGAGATCTACGCCAACACCCAGAAAGCCATCGCTGACGCGAAACTGAAAGCCCAGCAAGCTGCCGACACCGCCGCGAAAGTCGCTGCCTACACCTCGCTGTGGATGTTCGTCGCGCTGCTGGCCGGTGCGTTCTTCGCCAGCCTGGCAGCCACCTTCGGCGGTCGTCGTCGCGATGCGGTCGAGTACGTTGAAGTCGACACCTACACCACTATCACTCCGGTCCGTTAAAAAGGAGAGTCACCATGCGCTCATTACTGCTGTTCTTCCTCGGCGTACCGATCCCGATCATCATCCTGATCGCCCTGTTCGTACACTGATCCCTCTGAGGCAGGATGCCTCTGCCGCTTTCATCTTCGGGTGAAAGCGGCTTTTTGCATTCTGCGGGGCCAGTTCGTCTTCTCCAACTAACCGTTTCCATCCCGCCATTTTCACTGGCCTGGATCAATATTTCGTCTGGCGATATCGCCTACCGTAAATGATCCAGGCCTTTGCTGAGGTATGAGCTACAGTGCTTGTCGCGCACCTTGTTGCGCTGACGAAGTATCCGCGTCGACGTTGAAAACACAGCAATAAAAAGCGTCGACGAGGCGTAGTGCAGCAAGGAGCTGACACAACCTCAACTGAATCTTCACGGACGAACACCGTAATGAACTGCCTAGAAAGAACCTTCGATATCCAGCCCTTGGTGCAGGCGGACATGACCGTGCACATCAATGGCCAAGCGGTCAGCGCCGCCATCGGCGAAACCGTTCTGAGCGTCATCCAGTCCCTCGGCGTGCGCCAGATCGCACGCAACGATCACGATCAGATCAGCGGCGCCTATTGCGGCATGGGCGTGTGCCAGTGCTGTCTGGTGAAAATCAACGGTCGCCACAAGCGCCGCGCCTGCCAGACCGTAGTGCGCGACGGCATGCTGATTGAAACCCGAGTCAACCGCGTCGTCGGGCAGGAGGTTGTATGAGCCTGCAACCGTTGATTGTCGGCGGCGGGCCGGCGGGAATGGCGGCGGCCATCGAACTGGCGCGCCACGGCGTGCGCTGCACCTTGCTCGAAGAGGCTTCGCGCCTCGGCGGCGTGGTCTATCGCGGGCCGCTGCGTGATGGTGTGCAACTGGATTATCTCGGCCCGCGTTATTCCGAAGCACTGGACAAACTGCACGGTGAATTTCAGCAGCAGTCAGGGCTGATTGACGTGCGCCTCAACCATCGCGTGGTCGGCGCCGAAGGCACCCGCGCAGTGGTGGTGCTCGACGGTGATGAGCAACTGCACGAGATCGCTTATCCGCAACTGCTGTTGGCCGCTGGATGTCACGAACGCAGCGTGCCGTTTCCCGGCTGGACGTTGCCGGGAGTGATTCTGCTCGGTGGTCTTCAATTGCAGATCAAGAGTGGCGTGGTCAAGCCGCGGGGGCCGGTGGTCATCGCCGGCACCGGGCCGTTGCTGCCGCTGGTTGCGACCCAGTTGCATGCCTCCGGCGTGCGTGTCGCTGGCGTCTACGAGGCGTGTGCGTTCGGCAAGATCGCCCGCGAGAGTCTGGCGCTGCTGAACAAACCGCAGCTGTTCCTCGACGGCTTGAGCATGCTCGCTTATCTGAAGCTGCACGGCATCCCCATGAACTATGGCTGGGGCGTGGTGGAGGCCCACGGCGAGGGCGAGTTGAAAAGCGTCAGCGTCGCGCCGTATTCGTCGACGTGGGAGGCGGATCTGTCGCGGGTCGAGCGCTTCGAAGCGCAGACCCTGGCGGTGGGTTACGGTTTTATTCCGCGCACGCAATTGAGTCAGCAGATGGGCCTTGATCACGGTTTCAGCGACGATGGCTACCTGCGTGCGCACGCCAATGTCTGGCAGCAAAGCAGCGTGGCGCATGTGCATCTGGCCGGTGACATGGGCGGGATCCGCGGCGGTGAAGCGGCGATGCTGGCCGGCAAGATCGCCGCCACTTCGATCCTGCTGCAACGCGGTGTGCTCGACGCCGAGCTGGCCCGGGTGCGCCGCGACCGTTACGCGAGCAAACTCAGAGCCATCGTGCGCTTTCGTGCGGCGGTGGATCGCTACACCGAACGCGGTGTTGGTCAGATCGCTTTGCCCACAGCCGACACGGTGATCTGCCGCTGCGAACATGCGACCCGCGCCGACATCGATCTGGCCCTGGAGCAGGGTGTGCAAGACATCGCCAGCCTGAAAATGCGCACCCGTGTGAGCATGGGCGATTGTCAGGGGCGGATGTGCGTCGGCTATTGCAGCGATCGTTTGCGCCAGGCTACCGGACGTCAGGATGTCGGTTGGTTGCGCCCGCGCTTCCCGATTGATCCGGTGCCGTTTTCCGCGTTCCAGTCCGTCGGCAAGGAGGGCGCTTGCCATGAGTAAGTTCTACGACGTGGTCATTGCCGGTGGCGGAGTGATCGGCGCCTCCTGCGCCTACCAATTGTCCAAGCGCAAAAATCTGAAAGTTGCGCTGATCGACGCCAAGCGCCCCGGCAACGCGACCCGCGCTTCGGCTGGCGGTTTGTGGGCGATCGGCGAGTCGGTCGGCCTCGGCTGCGGGGTGATTTTCTTTCGCATGATGTCGGCCAACCGCAAGCGCGAAACCCAGGGCGCCGCAGTCGCGGTGGACGCCAGTACGCCGCATATCTTGCCGGCGTCGTTTTTCGATTTTGCCTTGCAGTCCAACGCGCTGTACCCGGCGCTGCACCGCGAGCTGAAAGACAATCACGGCATGGATTGCAAGTTCGAGAAGACCGGATTGAAATTCGTGATCTATGACGATGAAGACCGGCTCTACGCCGAGCACATCGTCGGCTGCATTCCGCATCTGGCTGATCAGGTGCGTTGGCTCGATCAGGCGGCGTTGCGCGCGGCGGAACCGAGTGTCAGCCATGAAGCACGCGGGGCGCTGGAGTTTCTCTGCGATCATCAGGTCAGCCCGTTCCGCCTCGCGGATGCCTACATGGAAGGCGCGCGGCAGAACGGCGTCGATATCTTCGTCAACACCAACGTCACCGGCGTGCTGCATCACGGCACTCGCGTGACCGGCGTGCAGACGGCGGAGGCGGGGGTGTTCCACTGCAAGACGCTGATCAACGCCGCCGGTGCCTGGGCGGCGGATCTGAGTGAGTGGGCCACGGGGATTCGCATTCCGGTGAAACCGGTGAAAGGGCAGATTCTGCTGACCGAACGCATGCCGAAAATCCTCAACGGCTGCCTGACCACCAGCGATTGCTACGTGGCGCAAAAGGACAACGGCGAAATCCTTATCGGCAGCACCACCGAAGACAAAGGCTTCGACGTCACCACCACCTACCCGGAAATCGCCGGGCTGGTGCAGGGCGCGGTGCGCTGTCTGCCGGAGCTGGCGGACGTCAACCTCAAGCGCACCTGGGCGGGATTGCGCCCGGGCTCGCCGGATGAGTTGCCGATCCTCGGGCCGATGCGTGGGGTAGAAGGGTATCTGAATGCTTGCGGGCACTTCCGCACCGGCATTCTGACCTCAGCGATTACCGGTGTGCTGCTGGATAAACTGGTGAATGACGAGCCCTTGCCGCTGGATATCACGCCGTTTCTGGCGGATCGGTTTGCGGTGGCAGCCGTCGAGCCAGCACCCGCGCTGGAACTGGTCTGACCCAATCCCCTGTGGGAGCGAGCCTGCTCGCGAATGCAATCTGTCAGTGAAGTATTGGGTGACTGATACGACGCTTTCGCGAGCAGGTTCGCTCCCACAGTTGGTTCTGGGCAAGGCACGATCAGGATTTTCGGGCTTCCTCTTCGAGCTGATCCGATTCAAACAATTTGGCCAGTTCCGCCCGGGCTTCCTGGGCGGTCTGCAGGACTTTGGCGGCATCGTCGTAGACGGCGTGTTGCGCCTCCAGCACCTGTTCGTCGTGATGCTTGAAACGCTTGATCCGCGCATCGGCCTGGGCTTGGGTCAGACCGAGGCCGACCAGCGTGCGCCGGCTCATTTCCAGGCTCGAGTAATAGGTCTCACGAATCGCTTCCGCGCCGACATCCACCAGGCGATGCACGTGCTGACGGTTACGCGCGCGGGCGATGATTTTCATGTGCGGATACAGCTTGTGCACCACTTCGGCAGTCTTGATGTTGGTCTCCGGATCGTCCGTGGCGATGACGAAATACTCCGCCTCGCCGACCTTCGCCGCGTGAAGGATTTCCGGGCGCATCGGGTCGCCGTAGAACACCGGTACGCCGCCGAAGCTGCGTGACAGTTCGATGGTTTCCACCGAGGTGTCCAGCGCAACGAACTTGATGTTCTGCGCGCGCAGAATCCGCGCCACGATCTGCCCCATCCGGCCCATGCCGGCAATCACCACGCGCGGCGCTTCGGTGTCGATTTCGCGGAATTTCTCCGGCACTTCCACCGGCTGCACTTTCGGGCTGACCAGACGCGCGCAGATCAACAGCAACAACGGCGTCAGCGCCATCGACAGGGTGATGGTCAGCACCAGCAGGTCGTACAGACGCGGCTCGAACAGGCCCTGATCGCCGCCGATCTTGAACACCACAAACGCGAACTCACCGCCGGCAGCGAGGACGATGCCGAGGCGGATTGCGCTGATCTTGTTCAATCCTCCTGCCAAGCGCCCAACCACGAACAGCAGCGGCAATTTCAGACCGATCAGCAACAAGGTCAGGCCCAATACGGTGATCGGCGCGCTCAACAACAGGCTGAGATTGGCGCCCATGCCGACGCTGATGAAAAACAGCCCGAGCAGCAGGCCCTTGAACGGTTCGATCTGCGCTTCCAGCTCATGCCGGTATTCCGAATCCGCCAGCAGCAGTCCAGCGAGAAACGCACCCAGCGCCATCGACACACCGACCAGATCCATCAGCCACGCCGTGCCGATCACCACCAGCAACGCGGTGGCGGTGGACACTTCCGGCAGCCCGGTTTTTGCCACCACGCGGAACACCGGACGCAGCAGATACCGTCCGCCGATCACCACCACGGCAATGCCGCCGAGCACCTGCAAGCTGTGACGAATATCGTCGGCGGTGCTGGTGTGATGATCGACGCCGGCGAGCATCGGCACCAGGGCGATCAATGGAATCGCGGCGATGTCCTGGAACAGCAGAATCGCAAACGCGAGACGCCCGTGGGGGCTGGTCAGTTCCTTGCGTTCGGCGAGGCTTTGCAGGCCGAACGCCGTGGAGGAGAGCGCCAGACCGAGGCCCAGCACAATCGCGCTGTTCAGCGGCTGGCCGAACACCGCCAGTGCCAGCACGCCGATCACCGAAGCGGTCAACAGCACCTGCGCCAGACCGACGCCGAACACCGATTTGCGCATCACCCACAAGCGCCGCGGCGACAATTCGAGGCCGATGATGAACAGCAGCAACACCACGCCCAGCTCGGAAATATGCGCAACGCTTTGCGGGTTGCCGATCAGACCGAGCACCGACGGGCCGATGATCACCCCGGCAAACAGATAACCGAGCACCGCGCCCAGTTGCAGACGTTTGGCCAAAGGCACGGTGAGCACGGCCGCGAACAGAAACACGACGGCGGCTTGCAACAAATTGCCTTCATGGGGCATGGAACGACTCCTGACTACGGCTACGGCGGGGGTGACAAGGATAAGGGTTGACCCGATTTCAGATCCACCAACAACCCTTGTAGGAGCTGTCGAGTGCAACGAGGCTGCGATCTTTTGATCTTGCTTTTGCCTGCAGAGAATCAAGATCAAAACATCGCAGCCTGAGCCAGCTCCTACAAGGGATCTTCATGTGCTCTGTAATAATTTGCATCAACTGGTTACATTTATAACCCCTGCGCATCAATTTCCGGAAACGCCATGGCCATCAACTTCGACCTAAACGACCTGCAAGCCTTTCGCGCGGTGGTCGAGCAGGGCAGTTTTCGCAAGGCTGCCGACACCGTGCGCCTGTCACAACCGGCGCTGAGTCGGCGCATCGAAAAGCTCGAAGACGCCCTCGGCGTGAAACTGTTCGAGCGCACCACGCGCAAGGTCAGCCTGACCCAGGCCGGGCGCGGCTTCATGCCCAGCGTCGAGCGCTTGCTGGATGATCTCGACATTGCCTTGCTCGGCATCAGCGAAGTCGCCTCGACCCGTCTGGGCCATGTCACCGTCGCCTGCGTGCCCTCGGCGGCGTACTACTTCATGCCCCGCGTGGTCGCGCGCTATCACCAGCAGTTTCCGCGGATCAAGGTCAAAGTCCTCGATTCCAGCGCTCACGATGTGTTGAGTGCGGTGGTCAATGGCGAGGCGGATTTCGGTTTGAGTTTTCTCGGCACGCAGGATGCCAAAGTCGAGTTCGAACCGCTTGTGCAGGAGTGCTACGTTGTCGCCTGTCGTCGCGATCATCCGCTGGCCGGGCGCAGCAGCGTCAGTTGGGACGAGTTCTATCAGCAGGATTACATCGCGCTGGACAAGACCTCGGGTAATCGCTTTCTGCTCGATCAGGCCTTGGGCGGGGTGGTGCCGCAGCGTCAGAGCATCTGCGAGACGCGGCATGTGACAACGATGATCGGTCTGGTAGAGGCGGGTCTGGGCGTGGCAGCGGTGCCGTTGATGGCGATGCCCGGGCCGGATCATCCGATCCTGACGCGGGTGCCGCTGATTGAGCCGCAGGTGATGCGCAGTGTCGGCATCATCAAGCGCCGGGATCGCACGTTGACCCCGGCGGCACTGGAACTGGAGCGGCTGGTCGTGGAGATGCGCGTCCAGCCGCCAGCGATCAACGCTTGACCGAATCCAGCCCGGTGGCCTGTACATCAGCCTGAGCGGCCGGTGCAGCGAGGTAGGCGAGCAGGGCTTTGGCCTCTTCCGGATGCTCGGCCTTGACCGGGATGCCAGCGGCAAAACGTGTCACCGACTGCACCGATTCCGGAATCTTCGCGACGAAGCTTACGCCCGGCACCGGCAGCAATTCGCTGACCTGCTGGAAGCCCAACTGATAGTCGCCAGTGGCAACCACCGAACCGACCGGGATCCTGGCAATCATTTTCGCCTTCGGTTTCAACTGGTCTTCGATGCCGAGTTTCTTGAACAGCTGCTGCTCGATGTACACGCCGCTGGCGCTGTCGGAGTAGGCCACCGAACGCGCATCAAGCAGGGTTTTCTTCAGGCCATCGACGCTGCTGATGTCCGGTTTCGCCGCGCCTTCACGCACCACCATGCCGATCCGCGAATCCGCCAGTTCAACGCGGGAGGCCGGGTCGACCTTGCCTTGTTTGATCAGCTCATCGAGGGCGTAACCGACCATGATCACCACGTCGGCGTGCTCACCGCGCGCCAGACGATTGGGAATCGCTTCCGGCGCCTTGCCCATCGACGGGCCGAGGCTGGTGGTCAGCGTGTTGCCCGTTGCGGCGGCGAATTTCGGCCCGAGGATCTTGTAGGCGGCAGTGAAACCACCGGAGGTCATCACGCTGAGTTCTTCGGCCTGGGCCGCGAAGTTGAACGCGAGACCGGCGAGCAGGGCGGTGACAGTAAAGAGTTTTTTCATGGCGAGTATTCCTCAGGCCGCGACAGGTTGCAGACGACCACCGGCACGGCGGTACAAGTAAAGAGTGGCGCACAGAGCGCACAGGGCACCGATGCTCATCCAGTAGCCTGGCGCGGCTTTGTCGCCGGTGTACTGGATCAGGAAGGTCGACATCGCCGGGGTGAAACCGCCAAAGATCGCCGTGGCCAGGCTGTAAGCCAGGGAGAAACCGGCGACGCGCACTTCCACCGGCATGATTTCGGTCAGCGCCGGAATCATCGCGCCGTTGTACAAGCCGTAAATGAAGGACAACCACAGCAGCGACAGCAGCATGTTGGTGAAGCTCGGCGCCTGCACCAGGAACGACAGCGCCGGATAAGTCGTGGCCAGCGCCAGCAGGGCCATGCCTATCAGCACTGGGCGACGGCCGATACGGTCGGACAACGCGCCGCCAATCGGCAGCCAGAAGAAGTTCGACACGCCCACCAACAGCGTTACCAGCAACGCGTCGGAAGTGCTCAGGTGCAGCACGGTTTTGCCGAAAGTTGGCGCGTACACGGTGATCAGGTAGAACGCGGTGGTGGTCAGCGCGACCATCAACATTCCGCCGAGTACCACGCCCCAGTTCTGGCCGAGGGTGCGGAACACTTCGCGCATGCTTGGACGGTGTTTGCGCGCGGCGAACTCTTCGGTTTCCGCCAGGTTGCGGCGCAGGAAGAAGATGAACGGGACGATCATGCAGCCGACGAAAAACGGAATGCGCCAGCCCCAGGCGGCCACGGCTTGCGGCTCCATCCACTGGTTCAGACCGTAGCCCAGCGCTGCCGCGACGATGATCGCCACTTGCTGGCTGGCCGACTGCCAAGCGGTGAAAAACCCTTTGCGGCCCGGCGTAGCGATTTCGGACAGATACACCGAGACACCGCCCAATTCCGCACCGGCCGAGAAGCCTTGCAGCAGCCGCCCGATCAGTACCAGTGCCGGGGCGAACAGGCCAATGGTTTCGTAGCCGGGCACCAGCACGATCAATATCGTGCCGCTGGCCATGATCGACAGGGTGACGATCAGACCTTTGCGCCGGCCGACGTCATCGATGTAGGCGCCGAGCACAATGGCGCCCAGCGGGCGCATCAGGAAGCCTGCGCCGAACACCGCAAAAGTCATCATCAGGGAGGCGAACTCGCTGCTCGCCGGGAAGAACACCGCCGCGATCTGCGTGGCGTAGAAGCCGAACAGAAAGAAGTCGAACTGTTCGAGGAAGTTGCCCGAGGTCACCCGGAAGATGGCACCGGCTCGCGAGCCGTTGGTTGGGATTGAGGCTGTCATTGAAAAGTACTCCACCGCTTTTATGACGTGCGCTACGGAGAAGCGGCGCACGGTTTTTATTGAGGTGGATGGTGGCGCAGATGTAACAATCTGTTAATTGCATTGTTGGCATGGATTGATGCGTGGGGCGGATCAATGGCTTCAGTGCCTGGCGCATTTGTGGGAGCAAGCCTGCGTCGCGTCGGGCGATGATTTGTTCTGGCTGACCGGGTACATATCCGTTGCTGCGGTCATGGCCGCTTAGGGTTTCGCCCTTACGGCGACTCACTTTTTTTACAAACGCCTAAAAAAAGTAAGCAAAAAACGCTTGCTCCTGCGTTCGGCCCTCGCAGGCTCGGGTTCCTTCGCTGCGGGATCGATCCGGGCGCAGCGGCTACGGTTTGCTTCGCTGCACCTCCTTCCGCTGTGTCTGGCTGCGCCAGACGGTCGCTGCGCTCCCACCCCCGGATCAATCCCTCCGCTCAGCCTTCCGACGTCGCCGGTGGATCAAAAGCAGGATCAAAAGCACTCGAGCTTGCGCTCATTGTTGAGTGGGGCGGCTTCGCCGCGGGCAGCTGCGCTGCTTTGCTTTTCTGGTGGGGGCGAGCCTGATCGCGACGACGGCCTGCAGGTGAACCCGTTTCCATCGAATTCACGCGATCCAACTGTAGGAGCTGCCGAAGGCTGCGATCTTTTGATCTTGCTTTGCTTGGTTTTGTAGGAGAGGACCGGAGCTCTGGACAATAATTGCGCTGTAATACCAATCCCTGTGGGAGCTGGCTTGCCAGCGATGGCGGTCTGATGGACAAAGCCTTCTAACGGCCGCATCCGGCAAAAAACAAGGAATGTTTCCCGCGCCACGCAGTCGGAGTTCAGGTACTACCCATCTGAAAGAGGTTCACCGATGAACAGCAAAACCCTAATCGCCAGCCTGGCCCTTGTTGCCGGTATTGCCGGGATCACGCCCGTTGTTCAAGCGGCGCAAACCTCCAGCGAACCAGCCGTGCAATCGCCGACCAGCGATCGCCAACTGAAGGTCAACGACCGCGCTCCAGAAATGTACCAGCGCGAAGACAAGGCGCTGAAAAACTGGAAAGCCAAAGGTCTGAAAGCGCCGATCGAGCAGGCGCAGTGGGTGCAGATCAATGACAAGTACGTGATGGTGATGATCACCAACGGCACGATTGTCGAGATGCAGCCGGTCGAGAAATAGCCTGAACATCGGGGGGAGCGTTTACAGAAGCTCCCCCTTGTCCCAAAGCTGCACCAGCTCCCCAGGCGCCCGATCCTCTGGCACCTTCAACACCATTTCCCCTGACGGGTAGCGCACCTCAATCTGGTAGAAGCGCTGATCCCCACGGCCGGATTCGCTGCTGTCCAGTGGCAGGCAACCCTCAAGCACCGAGCATATTCTCGAACGCTGACTGATGTCGCATTGCGCGAATTCGATTTCCCGTGGGCGGCTCAGGCTGTGAATCGCTGCAACGCCACCCTGGCGAGATACGCGCAAAACGGAATCTTTATCCAGCTCGGGTAGCGTTTTCATACGGTCTCCTCAGATTATTCGATACCGACCTGTGCCCAGGCTTGCTGCACCGTGTCGGCTGCTTCGGCGCCGAAGCGCTGGGCGGCGTGGTCGATCGTCAGTGTTGCGAAAGCGTCGAACGTAGCGTCCTGTTTCAAACGGTCATCACACAGCGTGTCGTACCAGATGCGTCCGGCTTTTTCCCAGGCGAAGCCGCCAAACGCTCGGGCTGCCAGGTAAAACGCGCGGTTGGGAATGCCGGAGTTGATGTGTACGCCGCCATTGTCTTCGCTGGTGATGACGAACTTGCGCATGTGATCCGGTTGCGGATCCTTGCCCAGCATCGGGTCGTCGTATGCCGTGCCGGGGTGCGACATCGAGCGCAGGCCCTTGCCTTGGATCTGTGGCATCAGCAGGTCGGCGCCGATCAGCCAGTCTGCCTGCTCGGAGGTTTGGCCGAGGATGTATTGCTTGATCAACACGCCGAATACATCCGAGAGCGACTCGTTCAGCGCGCCGGACTGGTTGGCATAAATCAGCCCGGCTTCGCTTTCGGTGACGCCGTGGGCCAGTTCATGGCCGATGACGTCGAGCGAGCGGGTGAAGCGCTGGAAGATTTCGCCATCGCCGTCACCGAAGACCATCTGCGCGCCGTTCCAGAATGCGTTCTCGTAGCCTTGGCCATAATGCACGCTGCCGATCAGCGCGAATCCCTGATTGTCGATCGAGTCGCGACCAAGCACCTTCCAAAAGAAATCATAGCTGGCGCCCAGCGCATCGTAAGCCTCGTCGACCGCCGGATCTCCCGATGCCGGCTGGCCCTCGAGGCGCACCGGCATGCCCGGCAAGAGCATTTTGTTCTGCGCATCATGCACACTGCGCCGCGCCAGGCCAGGCTTGCTCGCTTCCGGCAGAATCGCGCGCGCCGGCGGCTGCGAAGGGCGGCCGGGGTTGGGCAGCAGGCTGCGCACATGGTTGAGCGTCTGCATCGCGGCGTTGCGCTGCGGCTCGGAACCGTGGGCGATGATGCGGTTGAGAATGTAGGGCGGGATGAAACTGCGCAGCAATCGAGAGTCGGTCATCTAAGCATCCTTGTCGTCATACGATGTCGATACACATGTGAGCGGCTATGCGTGTTTTCGGTTCCATGGATTGCCATCGCCGCCGGATTCTGCGAAAAACGCCGCCTGCGAACATCTCAAGAGCCAACGACATGACAGACGAACTGCAAATCATCGACCTGCAACCGGGCGACGGCAAAGCCGCGGTGAAAGGCGCGCTGATCACCACCCAATACACCGGCTGGCTGGAAGACGGCACTGAATTCGATTCGTCCTGGAGCCGGGGCAAACCGTTTCAGTGCGTGATCGGCACTGGCCGCGTGATCAAAGGCTGGGATCAGGGGCTGATGGGCATGCAGGTCGGCGGCAAACGCAAATTGCTGGTACCGGCGCATCTGGGCTACGGCGAGCGGACCATGGGCAAGATTCCGCCGAATTCGAATCTGGTGTTTGAAATTGAGTTGCTGGAGGTTTTGACGCGGGAGGATTGAAGGGGAGGAATCATCCAGCGGAACTCCTGTGCAGCTGGATGATGTCGATGGTTAACCGCGAAGTTGAATGCTATTCAACTCCCTCGATTTCAAAACTCGGAATGCAGGGTGGACATTGCCACGCAAAGCCAGCGTCAGGCCCATTGCAACGGGCCTGACGGAAAGCAAATGTCCACCTCCAGCCTTGCAGCAGCTGACAGGTTGACCAATGCATCGAGCGAGAATTTGTCGATTTTCCCGTTGAGTACATCATTGAGGCGCGGCTGCGAGATTCCCAATCTCTGTGCCGCGTCCTTTTGAGGGAGCTCCCACGCTCGAATGGTCTCGCAAAGCGAACGCATGAGCTTGGCTCGCAGACGCATGTTGGCAGCTTCCTGAGGCGTGTCCTCCAATGCATCCCATACACTGGAAAATCGTTGGGATGAGTCTTGATGTTCCTTCATGGCTTAACCTATTTCCTGATATCTGGCCCGGGCCAGTTCGATGTCTCTAATTTCCGTTTTACGTGTGGTTTTGTGCATGGCGTGAAGCACATAGATTGCTTCAGGTCGATTGACTACATAAAACACGCGAAACGCCCCTGAGTCCTCGGTGATCCTGATTTCGTTAACACCGCGTCCTACGGTTTTCATAGGGCGCCAATCGAGTGGGGCATCACCCTGTTGCAACAGGTCCAGCTGAAACCCCGCCGCTCTTCGGGCATCAACCGGGAACGCTTTGAGATCTTTCAACGCGCTCCCCACGAACACCACATCCTTGTGTTTCGGCATCGGCTTGTCCTGTGTCAAAAGGAAAAGCGTAATAGCTGAACGTAAGCGGCGACGGTGAGTTTTATTGCAAGAAATGCCAGTGCCGTTTGATTTTCAGGTTATATCAGAATCAATATAAAGCAAGCCGCATTTTCCGTTTCACAATTTTCACCGCGAGCGTTTCTGCCGGCCTCGCCGTCAACGTCAGCGCTTAAAACGCTGCGGGATGGAGCGAAAGCTTATTGCTTCGCCCAAACCGCTCCCGATAAACCGACGGCGGTACGCCCACCACGCTGCGGAACGCCACACGAAAACTCTCCACCGAGCGATAGCCGCAGCGCTGCGCGATTTGCTCGGTGTGTTGATGGGTGCTCTCGAGCAGCTCCCGCGCTCGCGCCAAGCGTTCATGTTGCAGCCACGCCTTGGGCGTTTGCCCGCTGGCTTCGGTGAAGCGCCGCAGAAACGTGCGCTCGCTCATTGCCGCTTCGCTGGCCAGGTCGCGCACTTCCAGTGGTTCGTGCAGGCGTTCGCGGGCCCATTGCATGACGCGCGACAGGTCGCTGCGGGGTGTCGGGCTGACCGGGGTGGGGATGAATTGGGCCTGGCCGCCGGTGCGTTGTGGCGACATGACCAGGCGCCGCGCGACGGCGTTGGCGACCTGCGTGCCGAAGTCACGTGTCACCAGATGCAGGCAGGCGTCGATGCCGGCGGCGCTTCCGGCGGAGGTGATCAGTTGACCGGCGTCGACGTAGAGCACGTCCGGATCGACCTCGATGGCCGGGAAGCGTTGCGCCAGTTCACCGGTGTAGCGCCAGTGCGTGGTAGCGCGGTGGCCGTCGAGCAGGCCGCTGGCGGCGAGGACGAACACGCCCGAGCAGATCGACAGCAACCGCGCGCCTCGGTCATGGGCCTGACGCAACGCGTCGATCAGCGCAGGCGGTACCGGGGCGTTGCGGTCGCGCCAGCCCGGAATGACGATGGTGCGCGCTTCGGCGAGCAATTCCAGGCCGCCATCGGCCAGCACCTGAATGCCACCCATGGCGCGCATCGGGCCTGGATCGACTGCGGCAATCGCATGCTCGTACCAAGGGAAATCGAACTCTGGTCGGGCCAGGCCGAAGATCTCCACGGCAATGCCGAACTCGAATGTGCAGAGGCCATCGTAGGCCAGAATGGCAACCAGATTGGGCTGAGTGAGCATTTGGCGGAAAACTCCCGGTCGGTGTCTTGCGCGCCACTGTAGCGGCAAGCGCCGTCTCGATAAAGTCTGTTCATCCCCCACAGACAAAGGAGCAACACAGCATGACCAGCCTGGTTCGCGAAATTCCCGCCGCCCCTTCGGCGATTGCCCTGATGCATTTCAGCAATCGTCTGACCTTCGAAACCGATTGTTCCGACGTGTTCAGTAGCCACGAGGCCGGGGAGGTCGATTTTGTTCTGGTGGATGTGCGCGGCCCATTGGCGTTTGAGCGCGGCCATGTGCCCGGCGCGATCAATATCCCGACCCGCTTGCTCACGGCGGAGCGCTTGGCCGATTACCCGAAACACACTTTGTTCGTGGTCTATTGCGCCGGGCCGCATTGCAATGGGGCGAACAAGGCTGCGGTGATGCTGGCGGCGTTGGGTTATCCGGTGAAAGAGATGATCGGCGGCGTCACCGGATGGCTCGATGAAGGTTTCGAACTGAGCGCGGCGTCAGTCGCCAATACACCTGTCGCCTGCGAATGCTGACGTTTCTGTAGGAGCCGCCGGAGGCTGCGATCCTTTGATCTTGATCTCAAAAAAACAAGATCAAAAGATCGCAGCCGTCGGCAGCTACAGGGAGGATCGGCGTTTCTTGCTCTGAAAACAGTCTTGTTCTACATCCTTCGCACCAACACGGCGCACGCGTTTACTCCCGTCAAAGTGATCGCCGATGTTCTGTAAGTAATTGTCGCTTAAAAACAATTGCCTCCCTGCGCGCCGCCATAGACTGCCGGCCACGTCGGTTTTTGCCGTTAGAACGCCATGACCGAACGCTGACTCGAAAGCTGCCAATAAAAGCCTCCGCACGGGAGTAATAAATGAAAAAGCTAGTGATGTTCGGTGCCCTGGCACTGTCGATGTTGTCCCTGACCGCCGTGGCCGAAGACGCCAAGCCGATCCGCATCGGTATCGAAGCCGGGTACCCGCCATTCTCGATGAAAACCCCTGACGGCAAACTCACTGGTTTTGACGTGGACATCGGTGACGCACTGTGCGCGCAGATGAAGGTTAAATGCACGTGGGTCGAGCAAGAGTTCGATGGTCTGATCCCGGCGCTGAAAGTGAAGAAGATCGACGCGATCCTGTCGTCGATGACCATCACTGACGATCGCAAGAAAAACGTCGATTTCACTATCAAGTACTACCACACCCCGGCACGTTTCGTGATGAAGGAAGGCTCGGGCGTGAAAGACCCGCTGACCGAACTCAAGGGCAAGAAAGTCGGCGTGCTGCGCGCCAGTACTCACGACCGTTACGCGACCGAAGTGCTGGTTCCGGCCGGGATCGAACTGACGCGCTACGGCTCGCAGCAGGAAGCCAACCTCGACATGGTGTCCGGGCGTATCGACGCGATGCTGGCCGACTCGGTCAACCTCAGCGACGGTTTCCTGAAAACCGATGCTGGCAAAGGCTTCGAATTCGTCGGCCCGACCTACGAAGATGCCAAGTACTTCGGCGGCGGCGCTGGCATCGCGGTGCGCAAGGGCGATACCGCACTGGCCGAGCAGTTCAACAAAGCCATCACCGAAATCCGCGCCAATGGCGAGTACAAGAAAGTCCAGGACAAGTACTTCGACTTTGACGTATACGGCCATTAATACGCCGTGAAAAAAAGTGGCCCCGTTTGCGCGGTGGCCACTTTTTTTATGCTTTTTTATTGATGGAAATTCTCTGTGGGAGCGAGCCTGCTCGCGAATGCGGTCTGACATTCGACATCGTCATCGTCTGACCTGACGCATTCGCGAGCAGGCTCGCTCCCACAGGGTTTTATGTAACCCAGCTATTCAGGAGTTTTCCATGCAACGCATCGACCACGTTCTGCCCTGGAGCCATTTGGGCAGCGAGCGCTCCCTCAGCGTTTTCCGCTACGGCGCCGGCAGCCGCAAGGTGTATATCCAGGCCAGCCTGCACGCTGATGAACTGCCGGGCATGCGCACCGCGTGGGAACTCAAGCTGCGCCTGAACGAACTGGAACGGCAGGGCCGTTTGCAGGGCGTTATCGAACTGGTGCCGGTGGCCAATCCGATCGGCCTGGATCAGCATATGCAAGGCAATCACATGGGCCGCTTCGAATTGGGCAGCGGCAAGAATTTCAACCGCGCATTCGTCGAGCTCAGCGCCCCGGTGGCGGCACTGGTTGGCGAGCGTCTGGGCGCGGATGCCGAGGCCAACGTCGCCCTGATCCGCCAAGCCATGGCTCAGGTCTTCGAAGAATTGCCAGCGCCGGCATCGCAACTGGAAGCCTTGCACCGCTTGTTGCTGCGCCACGCCTGCGACGCCGACATCACCCTCGATCTGCATTGCGACTTCGACGCTGCGATTCACCTCTATGCGCTGCCGCAACACTGGCCGCAGTGGCAATCGCTGGCGGCGCGGCTGAAGGCGGGCGTGGCATTGCTCTGCGAAGACTCCGGTGGCAGCTCGTTCGATGAGTCCTGCTCGACGCCATGGTTGCGTCTGGCCAAAGCATTCCCGAACGCGGCGATTCCGGCGGCGAATCTGGCGACAACGCTGGAGCTGGGCAGCATGGGCGACACCCGCGTCGATCAGGCTCAGGCCAATTGCGAAGCGATTCTGGGCTTTCTCGCCGAGCAGGGTTTCATCAGCGGGGAATGGCCGGCGGCGCCGAGCGAATGTTGTGAAGGTCTGCCGTTTGAAGGCACCGAATACCTGTTCGCCCCGCACCACGGCGTGGTCAGTTTCTTGCGCAATGCCGGCGAGTGGGTAGAGCAGGGCGATGCGCTGTTCGAGGTTGTTGACCCGTTGCAGGATCGCGTGACCACCGTGCGCGCCGGCACCAGCGGGGTGCTGTTTGCGATTGATCGCGGGCGTTATACCGAGCCGGGGATCTGGCAGGCGAAAGTGGCGGGGCGGGTGCCGTTTCGTACGGGCAAGCTGACCAACGACTGACAGGTTGCGGTGAACGTGCGGGCCTCTTCGCGAGCAGGCTCGCTCCCACAGGGGGAACGCATTTCAACGGTGGGAGCGAGCCTGCTCGCGAAAGGGCCATCAGCCACTCCACAAAATTTGGATCCTCAGCCGAGAATGTTAGGCTCCCCCGCGAACCCGACACTCTGTGAAGGAACGCTGCAATGCTCAAATTGTTCGCCCTGCTGACCCTGCTCGCATCCACCGCCGTCCACGCGCAAACCACCCTGCAATCCGACTTGCCGCTCAAATACCTCGAACAGGTCCACGCCGACGCTGAACCACGTCCGCTGGTGATTTTCCTGCACGGTTACGGCAGTAACGAGGCCGATCTGATAGGTATGAAGTTTCAGCTGCCGGCGCAGTACAACTACCTTTCCGTGCGCGCGCCGATGACGTTGGGTGAAGGACGTTTCCAGTGGTTTCGCAAGAAGGGCGAAGGCGCCTACAACGGCGAGACCGATGATCTGAAGGTCAGCGGCCAGAAGCTGCGCGACTTTATCGCCCAGGCGGCGAAGAAATATCACGCCGCGCCGGACAAGGTGTACCTGATCGGCTTCAGCCAGGGCGCGATGATGAGCTACGAAGTGGGCCTGCGCGCGCCAGCGGTCGTGGGCGGGTTTGCCGCGTTGAGCGGGCGCTTGTTGCCGGTGCTCAAAGCCGAACTCAAGCCTGGGCAAGCGCCGCTGCCGCTGAGCATTTTTATCGGCCACGGCACCGCTGATGATCCGGTGCCTTACCGTCACGGCACCGAGGCCAACGCGCTATTGCAGAAACTCGATTACAAGCCCGAGTTTCACGCTTATCCGGGCGTCGGCCACAGCATCAGTGCGGCCGAATTGCGCGATCTGAATGGCTGGTTGCAGCGGCTCAATCCTTGACGATGGCTTTGATCAAGGCATCGTGAGCTTTCTTGTCGCTGACGCGGGAAATCACCTGCACCAGCGCCATCTTCGTCCCCGAGCCGGCCAGCAGCGTCGTGTTCAGCGTCTGGCCACCGCCCTGAGTGGCGGTGCTGTCAACCTGACGCAGCCCCAGGCCGGTGCCTTTCTGGGTCAGGCTTTTTTCGCTGAGCTTGTTGAAGTCCGGCAGGGCCTTGCGCTGATCGTCGATGAAACTCGACACGCTGCCGTCGAGAAACTCACCGTCGTTGTCCTTGACGTTCTGCCCAGCCGGGATCTGGTTTTCGGCGGCGATGACCACGGTCTTGGTGGCCTGGTTGGTGTACATCGTGCCCTTGGCCCCGCTCGGGCTGGCGGGCAGCGGGTTGGCGACAAAGCCTTTGGGCAGGACAAAGGCAAACTTGCCGTCGAGCAGCGAGACCTTCTCGGTTTTGACCTTTTCCTTGGCGGCGTGCGCGTTGATCGCGGCGAAACCAGCGATGGCCGCCAGCAACAGGACGACGGCTTTTTTGCTCAACAATGACATCTGAAATCTCCGGAAAATGGCCGCGCGAGGCGGGCGATCATCCCACGGAGCGTGCCGGGCGTTCCAGCGCGATTCGTCCAGGCGGTTATTGTGCTTGCGCCTTGGCCACTGGCCGCGCCAGCAGACGCCGGGTCACCCCGAGCATGGCCACCGACACTGCCACTCCCACTGCGAAGCCGCTGAGGCCCATGGTCGGCAGCGTCAAGGCCGACACCAGGCAGAACGCCGAGAACGAATACATGCCGGTTGCCGTTGCGCGCAATAACGCAGCGGTAAACGCAGGGCCGCGGGTTTGTTGCGAGAACACCGCCATGACGCTGCCAAGCACCGGGAACACCGCGAGAAGGCCGCTCCAGCGTTCGCCGACGGTGCTGGCGAGCATCGTCACCACCAGCGTCAGCGCCGCACCGGCGATCATCCGCCAGATCAGTTTGTCCGACTTCGGTGCTGGCCCGTTCAACACCGGATGCACCTCAGGGAACAGATAAGGCGAAGCGAGCAGTGCCACCGCTGCCGCAATCACCGAGAACGGCAAGGACGCCGGGATCACCGACAAGACTGCCGCCAGCGCGGCCCACACCGCCAGTGAAATGGTCAACGCCCACGGCCAGTTCGCCCGCTGCGCCACCTGCGCATAAGTGATGCAGAAAGCGATCATCGCGAACATTGCCGACAGCGCCGCGACCGCTGATTGCGCGGCAAACTGCGGCCCTTGTTCGATCGCCAGAAAAAACAGAATCGGCCCGACCACCACCGGCAATCCCGACAGCCACCCGGCCACGCTCGGCCCCCAACGTTTGCCCGCCAGGGAAATCAGCAGGAGAAAACCGGGAATCAGCAGCAGTTTGAGGATCAGCACGCGGGTGTCTCCATCGGGTCAGGATGAGCCACGTTAGCACTGCCGATTGAAGATTGCTGCCTATGTTCGCAATTTTTGTATACAAAAATTCAGGCGCGAATCCGGCTATGCTTTGATCATCAGAATGCAGCGGAGACGATACGGCGATGAACAGAACACCCAAGCTCGTACGTGGCTGTTGTGGCATCGGTTTATGGGCACTGCTGCTGACGCCGACGTGGGCCAATTGGCAGGACGCAGTGCCAGGGGCGCAAATCATCGGCAGTGGCGATTTCAGCGTGTTCGGCTTCGATGTTTACAGCGCGCGCTTGTGGAGTGCCGCGCGGCCTCTGGCGGACGGCCAGCCGTTTGCTCTGGAGCTGATCTACCGGCGCAATATCTCGCGAGACGATCTGGTCAGTACCAGCGTCGATGAGATCAAACGCCTGGCCGGTCCCCGGGTCACTTCAGCGCAATTGGCCGGCTGGCAGACGCAGATGCAGCAATCGTTTGTCGACGTTCAGGCCGGCACGCGGATTACCGGCGTGTATCTGCCGGGGCAGGGCGCGCGGTTTTTTGTCGGCCAGAAGCTGCAGCATGAGATTGAGGACCCACAGTTTGCCAAGGCGTTTTTCGATATCTGGCTGGATCCGCGAACACGCAGTCCCGAGTTGCGCGAGCAGTTGTTGGGGGTGAACCCATAGGTTCAGTGATCTTTGCGCTTCAAGGCATCAGGCGAAACGACTAAGCTGCCGGGCTCCCGTTTTTGTTTCTGGATGTGTGCGTGAAATTCAGTCTGCCCAAAATCGCCACCGCGCCGTTTTGCCCGCCGGAAGTGGCTGGCAGTGTTGCGGTTGATCCGACTGCCTCGTTCTTCAAACGTGTGCTGCGTTTCGCCGGTCCCGGTTTGCTGGTGTCGATCGGCTACATGGATCCGGGCAACTGGGCGACCGCGATCGAGGCCGGTTCGCGTTTTGGCTACAGCCTGTTGTTCGTGGTGTTGCTGGCGAGTCTGGCCGGCATGGTCGTGCAATGTCTGTGCTCGCGGTTGGGCATCGCCACCGGGCGCGATCTTGCGCAGCTGTCCCGCGAGCGCTACAGCACGCCGACCGCGCGCCTGCAATGGATACTGGCGGAGATCTCGATCATCGCCACCGACCTCGCCGAAGTGCTTGGCTGCGCTCTCGCGTTTCACTTGCTGCTCGGTTGCTCGCTGACCTTCGGCATCGCCCTGACGGCGTTCGACACGTTGCTGGTGCTGGCCTTGCAGAACCGGGGTTTCCGCCGTCTCGAAGCAATCATGCTGGTGCTGGTCGCGACCATCGGCGTGTGTTTTTTCGTTGAGCTGTTGCTGATCAAACCCTACTGGCCAGACGTCGCACTGGGCTTCAAACCTTCACTGGCGGCCATCGGCGATGCCGCGCCGCTGTATCTGGCCATTGGCATCCTCGGCGCCACAGTAATGCCGCATAACCTTTACCTGCACACCTCGATCGTGCAGACGCGGATGATCGGCAAGGACCTGGCGAGCAAGCAGGACGCGGTGAAACTGGCGCGTATCGACACCATTGGTTCGCTGGCCCTGGCGCTGCTGGTCAACGCTGCGATCCTGATTCTCGCGGCGGCGGCGTTTCACCAGTCCGGACACACCGATGTGGTCGACATTCAGGACGCGTATCACCTGCTCGACCCGTTGGTTGGCGGTGCGCTGGCGAGTGTGTTGTTCGGCGTGGCGCTGCTCGCGTCGGGGCAGAGTTCGACCTTCACCGGGACCATCGCCGGGCAGGTCATCATGGAGGGCTATCTGAACCTGCGCATCCCGTGCTGGCAGCGGCGTTTGATCACTCGCGGGCTGGCGCTGATTCCGGCGTTCATCGGCGTCTGGCTCATGGGCGATAACGCGATCGGCAAGTTGCTGGTGTTGAGCCAGGTCGTGCTCAGCCTGCAACTGCCGTTTGCCTTGTACCCGCTGATTCGCATGACCAACGACCGGCAGTTGATGGGGCCGTTCGTCAACCGCTGGCCCACGCGGGTGCTGGCTTGGGGGCTGTTTGTGTTGATCAGCGGGGCGAACAGCTGGTTGATATTGCAGTGGGCGGTTTGATCACTGAGTTGCGGTGACTGGCAGGGCCTCTTCGCGAGCAGGCTCGCTCCCACAGGTTTTCGCGGGCCGCCACAATTCAGCTGGCCAGCCGACGAGGGGTCATCCATCAACTTGTTTCGCGGCGGGCGAGCCTATACTGTATATGCACACAGTAAAGAGTCCGTGCCATGCAAATCATCGACAAGCTCAGCATCCTCGCCGACGCCGCCAAGTACGACGCCTCCTGCGCCAGCAGTGGTGCGCCCAAGCGCAGCTCCGAGGGCAAGAGCGGGCTTGGTTCGACGGATGGCATGGGCATTTGCCACAGCTACACGCCGGACGGGCGCTGTGTGTCGTTGCTGAAAATCCTGCTGACTAACTTCTGCCTTTACGATTGCCAGTACTGCGTCAACCGCCGTTCCAGCGATGTGCCGCGTGCGCGCTTCACCCCGGAAGAAGTCGTGACGCTGACCATGGATTTCTACCGCCGCAACTGCGTCAGCGGCCTGTTTCTCAGCTCCGGGATCATTCGCTCGGCGGACTACACCATGGAGCAACTGGTGCGGGTGGCGAAGTTGCTCCGAGAAGAGCACGAATTTCGCGGCTACATCCATTTGAAGACCATTCCGGAAGCCGATCCGGCCTTGATCGAGGAGGCTGGGCGTTACGCCGACCGCCTCAGCGTCAACATAGAATTGCCCACCGATGCCAGCCTGCAGACACTGGCGCCGGAGAAGGACATAACTTCCATCAAGCAAGCGATGAACACCATCTACACCGGAGTGCAGACGGTATTGAACGAGCCGCGCTCGGCAAAGTTCGCCCCGGCCGGGCAGAGCACGCAATTGATCGTCGGTGCCGATGACACCGACGACAGCACCATCCTCCACAGCGCCCAGTCCCTGTACGGCAACTTCCGTTTGCGCCGGGTCTATTACTCGGCGTTCAGCCCGATCCCCGACAGCCCGAAAAGCGTACCGCTCGCCGCGCCGCCGCTGATGCGCGAGCACCGTTTGTATCAGGCTGATTTCCTCCTGCGCAGCTACGGCTACAGCGCTGACGAATTGCTTAAAGGCCCGGGCAATCTGGCGCTTGATATCGACCCGAAGCTGGCCTGGGCGCTGGAAAATCGCGAGGTGTTTCCGCTGGACCTGAACCGTGCCGACGCGACGTTGATCGCGCGCATCCCGGGCATTGGCTTGCGCACCACCGAGCGCCTGGTCGAGTTGCGCCGTCAGCGGCGAATCCGTTACGAAGACGTGGCGCGGATGCGCTGCGTGCTGGCCAAGGCGAAGCCTTTCATCATCACCAGCGATTACCACCCGCAACAGGCGGAAGTCACCAGCCACATGCTCTATCAGCAATTGCGCGACCGACCGATGCCGCAGCAGATGGGGTTGTGGGGATGATCAGTCTTGATTGCGATGACCTGTTCGACACATGGCGTCAGCAGGCGCGCTGGTTGCTCAGCCATGAAATCGATCCGAGTCTGGTGAGCTGGGCGGCGGAAGGGGTGGGCGATCTGTTTGCCAGTGATGAGCACGTGCCCGAGGGGCAGGGGCCGTTTCAGGCGCGTATTCCCCGCGCGCTGCTCGACACCCTCGAACAAGCGGCGCGCTATCGCGGCGAGCAACGCTGGAGCCTGTTGTATGAAGTGCTCTGGCGCGTCAGTCACGGCGACCGCACGGCGATGATGGCAGGCGACAAACTCGGCAGCGAGTTGCAGCGGCGCATCAAGCAGGTCAGTCGCGAGGCCCATCATCTGCATGCATTCGTGCGTTTCATCGAGCGGTCGAAGGATCTGCCCGGTCCACAATACGTGGCGTGGCACGAGCCGGCGCATGACATCCTGCACAGCGCCAGCGAGCACTTTATCGGGCGCATGGGCCAGCATCGCTGGTTGATCGCCACACCGCGTGACGGCGTTTATTACGACGGTGAGCAATTGATTCACGAGCGGCAGTGCCCGATTGAGTGGCAGCAACTGGCGCAGAACGTCGACGATCCCCACGGCGATTTGTGGTTGACCTACTACAGCCACATCTTCAACCCGGCGCGGTTGAACCCGAAGGTCATGCAAGGGCATCTGCCGGTGCGGTTCTGGAAGAATCTGCCGGAGGGGGAGTTGATACCGGGATTGATCACCCAGGCGCGGATGGGCAAGCAGCAGAATGGGCAGGCGAGCGGGATTTCGGATCGGACGGGCAAGCGCATTGCCTCCAAAAATCAAAAGCAAACCCTCACCCCAGCCCTCTCCCGGAGGGAGAGGGAGCCGACCGAGGTGTTCTTGCGAACTCCATCGACCTGAATGGCCGAGGTGAACGCGATTTTTGAAAAGCACACAAGTCGGCTCCCTTTCCCCCTCGCCCCCTTGGGGGAGAGGGCTGGGGTGAGGGGGTGACGTTCTTCAATACGACACCAGAGCCCAGCCCTACAAAAAAGCCCCCCACCAATCACTCGGTGGAGGGCTTTGAGCATCAGCAGTCGTCAGATCAAACCTTGACGATCCAGCCCGCTGGCGCTTCGATGTCGCCGGTCTGCACGCCAGTCAGCTCTTTGTAGAGCTGCTGGGTTACCGGGCCTACCTCGGTTTCGCTGTGGAACACATGCAGGTGGTCGTTGTAGCTGATGCCGCCAATCGGCGTGATCACCGCAGCGGTACCGCAGGCACCGGCTTCCTTGAAGTCCGACAGCTTGTCGATCAGCACGTCGCCTTCAACCACTTCCAGGCCCAGACGCGATTTGGCCAGTTCGATCAGCGACAGGCGGGTGATGCCTGGCAGGACCGATGGCGAGTTCGGGGTGACGAACTTGTTGTCGTGGGTGATCCCGAAGAAGTTGGCCGAACCGACTTCCTCGATCTTGGTGTGGGTCATCGGATCGAGGTAGATCGCGTCGGCGAAGTTGGCCTTCTTGGCTTTCGAGCCCGGCATCAGGCTGGCGGCGTAGTTGCCACCGACCTTGGCCGCACCGGTGCCTTGCGGGGCCGCGCGGTCGTAGCTGGAGATCTGGAAGTTGTGCGGGGTCAGGCCGCCCTTGAAGTAGGCGCCGACCGGGATGCAGAAGATCGAGAAGATGAACTCGGGCGCAGTGCGCACGCCGATGTTGTCACCCACGCCGATCACGAACGGACGCAGGTACAGCGCGCCGCCAGTGCCGTAAGGCGGGATGAAACGCTCGTTGGCGCGGACCACGGCTTTGCAGGCTTCGATGAACTGCTCGGTGTCGACCGTCGGCATCAGCAGACGCGCGCAGCTGCGTTGCATGCGCAGGGCGTTCTGGTCCGGGCGGAACAGGTTGATCGAGCCGTCCTTGCAGCGATAGGCCTTCATGCCTTCGAAGCACTGCTGACCATAGTGAAGGGCGGTGGAGCCTTCGCTGATGTGCAGGACGTTATCTTCGGTCAGGGTGCCTTTGTCCCACTCGCCATCGCGAAAGTACGACAGATAGCGCTTGTCGGTCTTGATGTAGTCAAAACCCAGCTTGTCCCAATTGATGCTTTCGTTACCCATGACACCCTCTATCACTGAACAACCGCCGAAACGGTTCAAGGCTTCTGACGTTTTTTTGGATGGGCACAACAATACTTCATTCTTGAGCGGTTTCGCAGCCCGGACTATCGGATGACACTCAGATAAATAGTGTTGCCCTCAAGAATTCGCGAGCAGGCTCGCTCCCACAGGGGGAATGCATTTCAAGTGTGGGAGCGAGCCTGCTCGCGAAGGGGCCTACAGATGCAGCGCATGCCCCAGCGCCCGCAACGCCGCTTCCTGCACCGCCTCACCCAAGGTCGGGTGGGCATGGATGGTGCCGCCGATGTCTTCCAGTCGCGCGCCCATTTCCAGGCTTTGCGCAAACGCCGTCGACAGTTCGGAAACCCCAACGCCCACCGCTTGCCAGCCGACAATCACATGATTGTCGCGACGTGCGACCACGCGGACGAAGCCGCTTTTCGATTCCAGGGTCATCGCCCGGCCGTTGGCGGCGAACGGGAAGCTGGAAACGATGCAGTCCAGCCCCGCAGCCTTGGCCTCGTCCGGGGTTGTGCCGACCACCACCAGTTCCGGGTCGGTAAAGCACACGGCGGCGATGGCGGTCGGGTTGAACTCACGGCTCTTGCCACTGATCAACTCGGCAACCATTTCGCCCTGAGCCATGGCGCGGTGGGCCAGCATCGGTTCGCCGCTCACATCGCCAATGGCGTAGACGTTGCGCATGCTGGTCTGGCAACGGCTGTCGATCCTGATCGCCGAACCGTTCATGTCCAGATTCAGCGCTTCGAGATTAAACCCCTGCGTATTGGGTTTGCGACCGACGGCAACCAGTACCTGGTCGGTTTCCAGATTGAGGGTTTCGCCTTCAGGATCGCGCACCTGCAACGTGCCGTCGAAACCGAGCACGCTGTGCTTGAGGTACAGCTTCACACCCAGTTGCTTGAGCGCCTCATGCACTGGTTGCGTCAGTTCTGCGTCATAGGCCGGCAGGATACGGTCCTGTGCTTCGACCACGCTGACCTCGGCGCCGAGCTTGCGATAAGCGATGCCCAGCTCCAGCCCGATGTAACCACCGCCGACCACCACCAGACGCTTCGGCACAGCCGTTGGCGCCAGCGCTTCGGTGGAGGAGATGATCGGCCCGCCAATCGGCAGGATCGGCAGATTGACGCTGGTCGAACCGGTGGCCAGCACAAGATGTTCGCACTGGATGCGCGTATCGCCGACTTCCACGGTTTTGCCGTCGATGACTTTCGCCCAGCCATTGATGACCTGAACCTTGTTTTTCTTCAGCAGCGCGGCGACGCCAGTGGTCAGGCGATCAACGATGCCATCCTTCCACTCGACGCTTTTGCTGATATCCAGGGTCGGCGCGGCAACGCTGATGCCCAACGCCGAATGCTGGCTGTGATGCTGCGTCTGGTGAAACTGCTCAGCCACATGAATCAGCGCTTTTGACGGAATGCAGCCGATATTCAGGCAGGTGCCGCCCAACGACTGGCCTTCGACCAGGATGGTCGGAATACCCAATTGCCCGGCGCGGATCGCGGTGACGTAACCGCCGGGGCCGCCGCCGATGATCAGCAGCGTAGTGTTCAGAGATTGCATTCGGGCTTACTCCACAAACAAGGTAGCGGGTTGTTCGAGCAAGCCACGAATGGCCTGAATGAAGAGCGCCGCGTCCATGCCGTCGACCACGCGGTGATCGAAGGAGCTGGAGAGGTTCATCATCTTGCGGATCACCACTTGGCCTTTGACCACCATTGGCCGTTCGACAATTTTGTTCACGCCGACAATGGCCACTTCCGGCAGATTCAGCACCGGCGTGCTGACAATGCCGCCCAATGCGCCGAGGCTGGTCAGAGTGATGGTCGAACCGGACAGCTCATCGCGGCTGGCCTTGCCATTGCGCGCGGCGTTGGCCAAACGCGAAATTTCCGCGGCGCTGTCCCACAGGCTGCGCGCTTCGGCGTGACGCACCACGGGCACCATCAGGCCGACATCGCTTTGCGTGGCGACGCCGACATGCACCGCACCGAGGCGGGTGATGACTTGCGCTTCGTCATCGTAACGGGCGTTCATCTGCGGGAAGTCGCGCAGGGCGACGACCAGCGCGCGAACAAGGAACGGCAACAAGGTCAACTTGCCACGGCTGGCGCCATGTTTTTCATTCAGATGCGCGCGCAGTTCTTCGATTGCGGTGACGTCGATTTCCTCGACATAACTGAAGTGCGCGGCACGCTGAGTAGCATCTTGCATGCGCTGAGCGATCTTGCGGCGCATGCCGATCACTTGAATCTGTTCTTCGTCGTGGCGCTGGGCATAAGCGGCAGCGGCCGGCGCCGAAGCGTTCGACTGACCTTGCGCCAGATAGGCTTCAAGGTCTTCGTGCAACACGCGACCGGCCGGGCCGGAGCCGCGCACCAAGCGCAATTGAATGCCCAGATCCAGCGCATGTTTGCGCACGGCTGGCGAGGCTAGCGGGCGTTCATCCGCTTCGCGAGCGACCATCGGACCCTGGCAAACGGCAGCCGGACGTGGTGCGGCGGCTGCGGCGGGTTTGCTTTCGACAGCGGTCTCAACTTTCGGCGCAACCGGTGCTTCTTTGACCGGCGCGGGTGCGGCGGACTCTTTAAGGTTGCCGGCACCTTCAACCTCGATGCTGATCAGCACACTGCCGACCGCCATCACTTCACCCGGCTGACCACCGAGCGCAATCACTTTCCCGTGCACCGGCGACGGAATATCGACCATCGCCTTGTCGGTCATCACATCCGCCAGCACCTGGTCTTCAACCACCAGATCGCCAACCTTGACGTGCCACTGCGACAGTTCTACTTCTGCGATGCCTTCGCCGATGTCCGGCATCTTGATAACGTGCGTGCCCATTCAGACCTCCATGACCCGTTTCAACGCCGCGCCCACGCGGGACGGCCCTGGGAAATACGCCCACTCCTGCGCGTGCGGGTAGGGAGTGTCCCAACCGGTGACGCGTTCGATCGGCGCTTCCAGGTGATGGAAGCAGTGCTCTTGCACCAGCGATACCAGCTCGGCGCCGAAACCGCAGGTGCGGGTGGCTTCGTGTACCACCACGCAGCGGCCGGTTTTCTTCACCGACTTGACGATGGTTTCCAGGTCCAGCGGCCACAGGCTGCGCAGGTCGATGACTTCGGCATCGACACCGGATTCTTCGGCAGCGACTTGCGAGACGTATACGGTGGTGCCGTAGGTCAGCACGGTCACGTCCTTGCCCGGGCGAGTGATCGCGGCAACGTCCAGCGGCACGGTGTAGTAACCGTCCGGCACCTGGGCTTGCGGATGTTTCGACCACGGGGTTACCGGGCGGTCGTGATGGCCATCGAACGGGCCGTTGTACAGGCGTTTCGGCTCAAGAAAGATCACCGGGTCATCGTTTTCGATGGAGGCGATCAGCAAGCCTTTGGCGTCATACGGGTTGGACGGCATGACGGTGCGCAGACCGCAGACCTGAGTAAACATCGCCTCGATGCTCTGGCTGTGGGTCTGGCCGCCGTAGATGCCGCCGCCGCACGGCATGCGCAGGGTCATCGGCGCGGTGAACTCACCGGCCGAGCGATAACGCAGACGCGCCGCTTCGGAAATGATCTGGTCGGAGGCGGGGTAGACGTAGTCGGCGAACTGGATTTCGGCGACCGGACGCAAACCGTAGGCGCCCATGCCGACGGCGACGCCGACAATGCCGCTTTCCGAAATCGGTGCGTCGAACACGCGCGAGGTGCCGTACTTGGTCTGCAGGCCTTCGGTGCAGCGGAACACGCCGCCGAAGTAGCCGACGTCCTGACCGAAGACGACGACGTTGTCATCACGCTCAAGCATCACATCCATGGCCGAGCGCAGGGCCTGGATCATGGTCATGGTGGTCGTGGTCATGGCGGTTTCCAACTGAATATTGTTGTTGTGATCGTTCATGTCAGATCCCCAACTGCTGACGCTGGCGCTTCAAGTGCTCCGGCATCTCTTTGTAGACGTCTTCGAACATGGTCGCGGCGCTTGGAATCTGACCGCCGGCGAGGGTGCCGTACTGTTCGGCCTGTTTCTGCGCAGCAATCACTTCGGCCTCGAGTTCAGCGCTGACGGCGGTGTGCTCTTCCTCCGACCAGTGACCGACCTTGATCAGGTGCTGTTTCAGACGCGCAATCGGATCGCCGAGCGGGAAGTGGCTCCAGTCATCGGCAGGGCGGTATTTCGATGGGTCGTCGGAGGTCGAGTGCGGGCCGGCGCGGTAGGTGACCCATTCGATCATGGTCGGGCCGAGGTTGCGCCGGGCGCGTTCGGCAGCCCAGGCGGAAGCGGCGTAGACCGCGTAGAAGTCGTTGCCGTCGACACGCAGCGAGGCGATGCCGCAACCGACGCCGCGTCCGGCGAAAGTCGTGGCTTCACCGCCGGCTATGGCCTGGAAGGTGGAAATCGCCCACTGGTTATTCACGACATTGAGGATCACCGGCGCGCGATAAACGTGGGCGAAGGTGAGGGCGGTGTGGAAGTCCGATTCGGCGGTGGCGCCGTCACCGATCCACGCCGAGGCGATTTTCGTATCGCCCTTGATCGCCGAGGCCATGCCCCAACCGACGCCCTGAATGAATTGGGTGGCGAGGTTGCCGGAAATGGTGAAGAAGCCAGCGTCCTTGACCGAGTACATGATCGGCAACTGGCGGCCCTTGAGCGGATCGCGCTCGTTGGACAGCAACTGGCAGATCAGGTCGACCAGCGGTACATCGCGGGCCATGAGGATGCTTTGCTGGCGATAGGTCGGGAAGCACATGTCATCGATGTTCAGCGCCAATGCCTGGGCGCTGCCGATGGCTTCTTCGCCAAGGCTCTGCATGTAGAACGACATCTTTTTCTGCCGCTGGGCGACGACCATGCGGTTGTCGTAGATGCGCGTCTTGAGCATCGCGCGCATGCCTTTGCGCAGGATCTCGACCGGCACGTTTTCGGCCCACGGGCCGAGGGCGTTGCCCTGATCGTCAAGCACGCGAATCAGGCCACGGGCGAGGTCGGCGGTATCGGCAGGTTCTACATCGACAGGGGGTTTGCGCACCGTACCGGCATCGGTCAAATGCAGGTAGGAAAAATCGGTTTTGCAGCCGGGACGGCCCGAGGGTTCAGGGACGTGCAGGCGCAGCGGTTCATACGCTTGGGTCATGGCTTCTACGCTCGATCTTGTGAATTTCTTGTAGTGAGCTGGCAGTCATTCCCGGGTAGGGGAAATCTTGTCCTACAACAATCATAGGCGTGGGCAAGAAGAATATTTCTCTGTGTTTCGTTGCGCTGGCGACCATTTGCAGATAGAAATTCTCCATAAACATAAAAAACAGATGGTTTTGTCTCATGCGCAAACTGGACCGTACCGACATCGGCATTCTCAACAGCCTTCAGGAGAATGCGCGCATCACCAACGCCGACCTCGCCCGTTCGGTGAACCTGTCGCCGACGCCGTGCTTCAACCGGGTCAAGGCCATGGAAGAATTGGGCCTGATTCGCGAGCAGGTCACGCTGCTGGATGCCGATCTGCTGGGGCTGCATGTGAATGTGTTCATTCACGTCAGCCTGGAAAAGCAGGTGGAGGAAGCGCTGCAGCACTTCGAGGAGGCGATTTCTGATCGGCCGGAGGTGATGGAGTGCTATCTGATGGCCGGCGACCCGGATTATCTGATCCGTGTGCTGGTGCCGAGCATTCAGTCGCTGGAACGCTTCATGATGGATTTTCTGACCAAGGTGCCGGGGGTGGCGAACATCCGCTCCAGCTTTGCGCTCAAGCAGGTGCGCTACAAGACCGCGTTGCCGTTGCCGGCTAATGGATTGACGTTGGGAACCTGAAGATCAAAAGATCGCAGCCTTCGGCAGCTCCTACAGTTGCACCGTATTCCAAATGTAGGAGCTGCCGAAGGCTGCGATCTTTTGACGTTAAAGTTTGTTGAGCGGAATCTTCAGGTAAACCACGCCGTTGTCCTCAGGCGCCGGCATATTCCCCGCCCGTACATTCACCTGAATCGCCGGCAGTAGCAACGTCGGCATGCCTAACCCAGCGTCACGTGTCGTGCGCATCTCCACGAACGCCGCTTCATCGATCCCGTCATGCACATGAATATTGCTTTTGCGCTGTTCGCCGACAGTGGTCTGGCACTGCGAGGCGCGGCCCTCGGGCGGGTAATCGTGGCAAACGTAAAGCTTCACGCTGGCCGGAAACGCCAACAGCTTCTGGATCGACTTGAACAAGTGCTGCGCATTGCCACCGGGGAAATCACAGCGCGCGGTGCCGACATCGGGCATGAACAGCGTGTCGCCGACGAGGATCTGTTCGCCGTCGACCAGGTAGGCCATGTCCGCTGGTGTATGGCCGGGGACGTGCAGGGCGGTGGCCTTGAGGTTGCCGATCAGGAACGATTCGTTCGGCGCGAACAGGTGATCGAACTGCGAGCCATCGGCGCAAAATTCCGGCTCCAGATTGAACAGCGCCTTGAACACATTCTGCACTTTGCTGATCGATTCACCGATGGCGATCTTGCCGCCCAGTTCTCGACGCAGGTACGGCGCGGCGGAGAGGTGATCGGCGTGGGCGTGGGTTTCCAGTAGCCATTGCACTTGCAGCCGGTGCACACGCACGAAAGCGATGATCTTGTCCGCCTGCGCCGTGCCGGTGCGCCCGGCGGCGCCATCGTAATCGAGCACCGGGTCGACGATCGCGCACTGGCCGCCGTCGGCTTCGTAGACCACGTAGCTGTAGGTCGAGGAGGCGGGGTCGAGGAACGCTTCAATCAGGGCGGGCATGGCGAAAACCTGTGCTGGGTAATTTCGGGTTGCAACACTTTATGTAAAAACATAATGTTCGCAGCTTAAGTGACCTTCAAGGCCTCGTGCAAATGCAATCCAGTCTGACCGAATGTGAAGTCGCCCAACTGCGCGCCTCGGCGTCCAAAGCCTGCGCCTTGCTCAAAGCCCTGGCCAATGAGGATCGCCTGTTGATCCTCTGTCAACTGACCCAGGGCGAACGCAACGTCGGCGAACTGGAAAAAATGACCGGCGTACGCCAGCCGACGCTGTCCCAGCAACTGGGCATCTTGCGCGATGAAGGCCTGGTCGCGACCCGCCGCGAAGGCAAATACATTTTCTATGGCCTGGCCAGTCACGAAGTGATCCAGGTGATGAAAACCCTTTCGGGGCTCTATTGCGGAGCGGTACTCAAGAGCTGGGAACAGCCATAAATGCCAGCCCTCACAAACATCTCCTGTGGGAGCGAGCCTGCTCGCGAAGGCGGCGTGTCAGCCGACGAATAGTTGACTGAGCCACCGCTTTCGCGAGCAGGCTCGCTCCCACATTGGTTGTTGTGGTGAGCCAAAAAATCCTTGCGTGCAGCAAAAGGAACAAGCAATGAACGATCAACACTGGGGCCTATCCATCAGTGCGGACATCGTGGTCATCGGCGGTGGCACGGCCGGCATCGGTTTTGTCGCCAGCCTGCTCAAGCGTGACCCGCAGCTTAAAGTCACCGTGATCGAACCGAGTTCACAGCACTACTATCAACCGGCGTGGACGCTGGTCGGCGGTGGCGCGTTTGACGTGAAGGACACGGTCAGGCCGATGAGCAAAGTCATGCCGCGTCAGGCGACGTGGATTCAGGCCAGTGTCAGCGCCATCGACCCGCAAAGCCGCCAACTCACCCTCGATGACCAGCGCACCGTCAGCTATCAGAACCTGATCGTCTGCCCCGGCCTGCGCCTGGCCTGGGAGAAAATCGAAGGCTTGCAGGAAAGCCTCGGCCAGCACGGCGTCACCTCCAACTACAGCTATCAACACGCCCAGTACACCTGGGATCAAGTGCAGAAACTGCGCGATGGCCGGGCGCTGTTCACCCAGCCGGCGATGCCGATCAAATGCGCCGGCGCGCCGCAAAAAGCCCTGTACCTGTCTTGCGATCACTGGCGCAAATCCGCCGTGCTGAAAGACATCAAGGTTGAATTCAATCTCGCTGGCGCTGCGCTGTTTGGCGTGCCGACCTTCGTGCCGCCGTTGATGAAGTACATCGAACAGTACGACGCGCAACTGGCGTTCAACTCGAATCTGGTCAAGGTCGACGGCCCGGCAAAAACCGCGTGGTTTGAAGTCAAGGGCGCCGATGGCAACATCAGCCGGGTCGCGAAAACCTTTGATCTGCTCCACGTCGTGCCGCCACAAGTCGCGCCGGATTTCATCGCACAGAGTGCGCTGGCCGATGCCGGCGGTTGGTGCGAAGTCGATCCGCACAGCCTGCAGCATCCGCGTTATCCCGACGTGTTCGCACTGGGCGATATCTGCGGCACCAGCAATGCGAAAACTGCCGCAGCGGTGCGCAAGCAGGTTGTCGTCGTTGCGCAGAACCTGCTGGCCGCGCGCAAACAACAGCCGCTGCCGCTCAGGTACGACGGCTACGGTTCCTGCCCGCTGACGGTGGAGAAGGGCAAGGTGATCCTCGCCGAGTTCGGCTATGGCGGCAAACTGCTGCCGACTTTCCCGCTGAACCCGACCGTGGCCCGCCGTTCGGCATGGTGGCTGAAAGCGACGCTGCTGCCGTGGTTCTACTGGCACGGCATGCTCAAGGGCCGCGAGTGGCTGACGCGTCTGTCCAGGGTCGACTGAGAAAACTCCTATGTTGCTGGCAAGTCTGTTTGGCGTGGTGATGGGTTTGGTCCTCGGCCTGACCGGCGCGGGCGGCGGGATTCTCGCGGTGCCGGCGCTGGTGCTCGGGCTCGGCTGGACGATGACGCAAGCGGCGCCGGTGGCCTTGTTTGCGGTCGGCAGCGCGGCAGCGGTCGGGGCGATCGATGGTTTGCGCCATGGCCTGGTGCGTTACCGCGCGGCGCTGTTGATCGCCGCGTTGGGCGCAGTGTTTTCGCCGCTGGGGATCTACTTCGCGCATCAGTTGCCGGAAAAGATTCTGATGATTCTGTTCAGCCTACTGATGGTCCTGGTCGCCTGGCGAATGTTCAGAAAGGACCGTCAGCAAGCGGGGCCGAGCGATCACGGCCACGCCAGTTGGGGCCAGAAAAACTGCATGCTCAACGAGCAGACCGGGCGCTTCGACTGGACCGCCAAATGCACCGCCACTCTGGCTGCACTGGGCGCGATTACCGGCGTGGTTTCGGGTTTACTCGGCGTCGGCGGCGGCTTTCTGATCGTGCCGGCGTTCAAGCAACTGACCGATGTGCAGATGCGCGGCATCGTTGCGACGTCGTTGATGGTGATCAGTCTGATTTCCGCGATCGGGGTGATCGGCGCGTTTCATGCGGGTGTGCGCATTGACAGCCAGGGTGCGGCGTTCATTGTCGCCAGCATCGTTGGCATGATCGTCGGTCGCAGGCTGTGCGCGCAGGTGCCGGCGCGGGCGTTGCAGGTGGGGTTTGCCAGTGTCTGTCTGGTGGTCGCCGGGTACATGCTGGTGCGGGCGTGAAGATCAACAGATCGCAGCCTCGTTGCACTCGACAGCTCCTACAGGGGAATGCGATTCCTGCAGGAGCTGCGATCTTTTCAGCGGGTTACAACACCAGGTGCGGCAGCCACAGCGAAATCGCTGGAACGTAGGTCACCAGCAGCAACACCAGGAACAGCACGCCATAGAACGGCAGCAGCGCTTTTACGGTGCTTTCGATACTGACCTTGCCCACCGCCGAGCCGACGAAGAGCACGGCGCCTACCGGCGGTGTTATCAATCCGATCCCCAGGTTGACCAGCATGATCATGCCGAACTGCACCGGATCGACACCGATGCCCATGATCACGGGCATCAGGATCGGCGTGAGGATCAGGATCAGCGGCGCCATGTCCATCACCGTGCCCAACAGCAGCAACATCACGTTGATGCACATCAGGATCACGTAACGGTTGTCCGACAGGGTCAGGAACAGCGTGGTGATCTTCGCCGGGATCTGCATCAGGGTCATGATGTAGCCGAAGCTGGCGGCGAAACCGATCAGGATCATCACAATGGAGATGGTGCGCACCGTGCGGTGCATCAGCTTGGGCAGTTCGCTCCATTTGTAGTCGCGGTAGATGAACATGGTCACGAAGAATGACCACAGCACCGCGATGGCCGCCGATTCAGTGGCGGTGAAAATACCCGAGAGAATGCCGCCGAGGATGATCACCATCGCCATCATGCCCCACAGGGCTTCGCCGACGATCTTCAGCGCCTGGCGCATCGGAATCACTTCGCCCTTGGGGTAGTTGCGCTTTTTCGCGAAGATCAGGCACAGCACCATCAGGCAGGCGCTCATCAGCAGGCCCGGGACGATGCCGGCCATGAACAGCGAAGCGATCGACACCGTACCGCCAGCGGCCAGCGAGTAGAGCACCGAGTTATGGCTTGGCGGCGTCAGCAGGGCTTGCACCGAACCGCTGACGGTCACGGCGGTGGAGAAGTCCCGTGGATAGCCCTTGCGTTCCATTTCCGGGATCAGCACCGAGCCTACCGACGCGGTGTCGGCCACCGAAGAACCGGAGATCGCGCCGAAGAACGTCGAGGCAACGATGTTGACCAGCGACAGGCCACCGCGGACGAATCCCACCAGCACCCCGGCACACGCCACCAACCGCCGTGACATGCCGCCCTCGGCCATGATCGCACCGGCGAGGACGAAGAACGGAATGGCCAGCAGCGAGAATTTGTTCACCCCCGAGGCGACCTGGATCATCACCGCCTGGAACGGGATGTCGATCCACCATGCGCCGATCAGCGCAGCGGCGCCCAACGCGTAGGCGACCGGCATGCCGATCAGGATCAATACGATAAAACTGCCCAGCAGAATCAGAGCGTCCATTAAGCGGCACCTTCACTTTCTTCAACCAGGTCGAACTGCACGACCCGCCGTTTGCTCTGGTCACCGAGCAAGAGTTTTTCCAGAACAAAAATCAGCGTCAGCAGGCCGCCCACGGGGATCGGCAAATACGTTACGCCAACGCGCAGATCGGGCAGGGCGGCCATGAACTGGTTCCAGGTGGAGATGCACAGCTTGGTGCCCCAGATGGTCATGAAGATGCAGATTGCCGCCATCAGCAGTTGCGAAAAAATCGCTGCTGCGGATTTCAGCTGCGGTGGCATGCGGTCGGTGAGCATGGCCACGGCCATGTGCGCACCGGCGCGGTAACTGGCGGCGGCGCCGATGAAGGTGAACACCATCATCAGCAGGATCGCCGTCGGCTCTGGCCAGCTGGAGCCGGTGCCGAGCACGTAGCGGGCGAAGACGCCCCAGGGAATCATCAGGGAAATCGCCAGGACGGAAAGGCCGGCGACCCAGATGCACGTCATGTAGATCTTGTCGTTGATACGCAGCAGCAGATTCTTCATCGGGTTCCACCGTAACCGGGCGCGCCTGAACCGCTGGCGCGCCGGGCCTTTTTCATGAGTACGGAGCGGGAGGCGTTACTGAACGGCTTCGATCTTTTTGATCAGATCGGCATAAGGCGCGCCGTATTTCTCGCGAACCGAGGCGGTAGCTTCGTAGAAAGGTTTCTTGTCAACGGTGATGAACTCGACGCCAGCGGCCTTGAGTTTTTCTTCACTGGCAGCGGACTTCTTGTCCCACAGTACGCGCTCTTCAGCCTGGGCAGCCTTGGCGGCTTTTTTCACCAGTTGCTGTTGATCCGGAGTGAGTTTTTCCCAGGTGATTTTCGACATCACGATCGGCTCCGGCAGGATCAGGTGACCGGTCAGGCTGTAGAACTTGGCGTTCTGGAAGTGGTTGTGTTCGAGCAGGGTCGGCGGGTTGTTTTCCGCGCCGTCGATCACGCCGGTCTGCAGGGCGCTGAAGATTTCGCCGGTGTCCATGGCGATACCGTTGGCACCCATGGCGTTCATCATGTCGATGAACATCGGGTTGCCTTGCACGCGAATTTTCATGCCCTTGAGGTCTTCGAGCTTGCGCACCGGTTTTTTGGTGTAGATGTTGCGCGTACCGCCGTCCATCCACGCCAGGGCCACCAATTTGAATTCGGAGTTGGTGATCTTGTCGAGAATCTCATCGCCCACCGGGCCATCGATGACGTTACGCATGTGCTGCTGGTCGCGGAAAATGAACGGCATGTTGAACACGTTCACATCCGGCACCACGGGGCCGATGATACCCAGGCTGACCCGGGACATCTGTATCGCGCCGACTTGCATCTGCTCGATAACTTCCTTTTCCGAACCGAGTACACCGCCTGAGAAGTACTTGAAGGTCAGCTCGCCGTTGGTTTCCTTGGTCAGGGTCTTGCCCATGCTTTCTTCGGCTTCCACGGTGGGATAACCCTTGGGGTGGATGTCGGCGACTTTAAGTTCCAGTGCCTGAGCGCCACCAGCAAAGGTGAACATCAGCGGGAGTGCAGCGGCGAGCAAGGTGCGTTTGAAGTTCATGAGGGGTGAGTCTCCAGTCTTGTTATTTTTGTGTTCAAGGCGCAGCGGTGCAGCAGAGGGTCTAAAGCAAATCGTTGAATTGCGGTTCGGCGAGGCCCTTGACGCCTGGCTTCAGGGCGAACACGCCGCCGGCCAGGGATTGCGGGTCGTGGTCATCGCCGGGGCGAATCGAGGCGACAAACAAGGTGTCCAGGTTGCTGCCGCCGAAGGCACACATGGTCGGTTTCTTCACCGGTACTTCCAGTGAAAAATCCAGACGACCGTCCGGGGCGAAGCGGTGAATCAGGCCGGCGTCGTTGGCGCAGATCCAGTAGCAGCCTTCGGCATCCACGGCAGCGCCATCGGGGCGGCCGGGGAAATGATTCATGTCGACGAAGATTCGGCGATTCGATGGCGTGCCGGTCTCGGTGTCGTAATCGAAGGCCCAGATCAGTTGCACATTGGGGTGCGAATCCGACAGGTACATGGTCTTGCCGTCAGGGCTGAAAGCGAGGCCGTTGGGTACGATGAAGCCATCCAGTTGCGCTTCGATCACGCCAGTCTGCCCGGCGCCGTAGCGATAGAGCCGGCCTTCAGGCGCGTTCAGGCCCATATTCAGCACCATGCTGCCGGCCCAGAAACGCCCTTGGCGATCGCAGCGACCGTCGTTGAGGCGCATGTTCGCGCGGCTGTGCCCGACGGTGGCGAGCAATTCGCTGTCGAGGCTGCCGTCGCTGTGCGGGTGCAGGCGATAGAAACCGCTTTCCATGCCGGCAACCCAGCCGCCACTGCGGTGGCGGGTGATGCAGGCGAGCATTTGCGGGGCCTTCCACGAGGCAACATGGCCAGTGTCAGCGCTCCAGCGTTGCAGTCCGCCGTTGGGGATGTCGACCCAGTACAGGGCGTTTTCCTGCGGCACCCAGACCGGGCTTTCACCGACCGCGTTGCGGGCGTCGACGATCAATTCGGCTTGCATACTCATTCCCTTGGTTTTTATTGGAGGGGGATCAAGTCGAGCGATCAATCGCCAAACGGGCCTGCTGCGACGAAGGCGCCGCCCTGATAGATCCGCGCCGGATCATCGTCGGCTGGCATCGGCTGCGCTTCGACCTTGTCGCGGAAAACTTCCGAGGTGTCCTTGGCTTCGAAACCGAGGTGGCTGGCGTAGCGGTTGTCCCACCAGACGTCTTTGTTGGCGGACATGCCGTAGACCACGGTGTGGCCGACGTTTGGTGTGTACAGCGAGCGTTCGAGCAGTTGCGTGAGATCGTCGAAGCTCAGCCAGGTGTGCATCATCCGGCGGTTCTGCGGTTCGGGGAACGAGGAGCCGATGCGGATGCTGACGGTTTCGATACCGTAGCGATCGAAGTAGAAACTGGCCATGTCTTCGCCGTAGGACTTGGACAAGCCGTAGTAACCGTCGGGGCGGCGCGCCGAAGTGGCGTCGAGCTGTTGGTCCTGTTTGTAGAAACCGATGACGTGGTTGGAACTGGCGAAGATCACCCGCTTCACACCGTGCTTGCGCGCCGCTTCGTAAATGTGGAACACGCCGCAGATGTTGGCGCCGAGGATTTCTTCGAACGGCCGCTCAACCGAAACGCCGCCGAAATGCAGGATCGCATCGACGCCTTCGACCAGTTGATGCACGGCTTGCTTGTCGGCGAGATCGCAGAGCACGACTTCTTCGTGGTCATCGACGGCCGGGGCGAGGGCGGCGATGTCAGACAGGCGCAGCACGTTGGCGTAAGGGCGCAGGCGTTCGCGCAACACTTTGCCCAGGCCTCCGGCGGCACCGGTCAGCAGCAGGCGGTTGAAAGGAGCGCGGGGGGTAGAGGTAGACGTCATGGCAATCCCTGAACACATTGTTATTAGGTTTGTTGTAGGTTGTCGTATGACTGCGCTGAAGTATCGGTAGGGTTTCCGGATCTTGTCAACGCGACTTTTGGTGTAGATGACGGAAGGGGCGATTCATTTTCTCAACACCCTATACCTGACTTGCAATGCAATCCCCTTGTGGGAGCGAGCCTGCTCGCGAAGGCGTTGTGCCAGTCAGAACAAGTCGACTGGTCCGGCGCTTTCGCGAGCAGGCTCGCTCCCACAGGGCAAACCGCCAACCCTTACAACAACGAAATCGGATAGCTGATAAAAATCCGGTTCTCGTCAAATTCGTTGGTGCTGAAGTCCCGGCGAATGGTCGCGTTGCGCCATTTCACGTTGAGGTTCTTCAGCGGGCCGCTCTGCACGGTGTAGGCCAGTTCCGATTCGCGGCCCCATTCCTTGCCGTCGTTGGTGGTGGCGGTGTGTACGTTATCGCCGCTGATATAGCGGTTCATCAGGGTCAGGCCAGGCACGCCCAGCGCAACGAAGTTGTAGTCGTGACGCACCTGCCAGGAGCGCTCTTTGGCGTTGTCATAACTGGCGTTGTAACTGTCGTTGGCCAGGGTGCCGCCGCTGGTGCCGTTGACGCGCATCCAGGCATCGTCGCCGGTGAGTTTCTGCAGGCCGACGTAGAAGGTGTTGCCACCGTACTTGGCCGAGAGCAGGGCGAACGCGGTCTTGTTGTCGAGGTCGCCGGCCTGAGCGCTGCCGTCTTCCTTGCCGGTGAAGAAACCGAGGTTGGCGCCCAGCGTCCAGTCGCCCATCGGCTGGCTGTGGCTGAGGTTGAAATACTGCTGCTGATAGATGTCGGTGAGCTCGGCGTACCACACGCCGACCATGGTGCGTTTTTCGTTGAAGGTGTATTCGCCGCCGCCGAAGTTGAAACGATCGGAGGTGAACGCACCGCGGCCGTTCATCGACATGTCTTCCATGCTCGCGTCGTTGCGCGGGCTGTTGCCACGGAACTGGCCGCCGTACACGGTCAGGCCGTTGATTTCAGTGGACGTGATCTGGCCGCCGCGAAAGGTCTGCGGCAGGGAGCGGCCGTCGTCGGAGCGCAGGATCGGCAATACAGGCATCCATTCACCGACCTTCAATTCGGTTTTCGAGACTTTGGCTTTCAGCGCCACGCCGAGGCGGCCGAAATTGTCAGCCGGGCGCCCGTCATCATGGATCGGCAACAGTTGCGTGCCGCCAGTGCCTTTGCCGCCATCAAGCTTCTGCGAATACAGCCCGAGCACATCGAGGCCGAAGCCCACCGTGCCTTGGGTGAAGCCGGATTTGGCATCGAGAATGAAGCTCTGCGTCCACTCTTCAGCCTTGCCCTGCGGATAGGCCGGGTTGACGAAGTTGCGGTTGAAGTAGGCGTTGCGCAGGTTCAGCGTGGCTTTGCTGTCGTCGAGGAAGCCTTCGGCATCGGCGCTCATGGGCAAGGCCAGAGCGAGGCTGCTGCAACCGATCAGGCTGAGGGTCGAACGCGGCTTGAAATGGGCAAAACGTGAAGGGCGGACGGAATTGCGGGCGAGTGGGCTCACTGTGACGCTCCCTGGATCGTTTGTTGTTTTTATTATTTGTCATACGTCGTCGTACAACATCGATGCGGATATTTCCCAGATTTTCAGGGATTGTCAACTGGAAGTTATACGATGACCTCCCATGCGACGCCGAACCCATGTGGGAGCGAGCCTGCTCGCGAATGCGGACTTTCAATCAATGAAGTTGTCGACTGACACAGCGCTTTCGCGAGCAGGCTCGCTCCCACAGGGTTCCTTGGTGTCTGTCGAGTCGTGTATTGCCCGTGAAATTGCGGCAAACTTCCCTCACCCCCAGCACCAGGCCGATCCATGGATAAATACGCCCCGCGCAACTGGCAACCCCACGAAAAGCCCAGCCTGCCCGGTTCTCCGTCGACACCGCTGCACTCCACGCCCAAGCGCCTGGCGTACGCGGCGGTTGGCGTGCTGGTGGCGGTGACCGGTGGGTTGGGCAACTCGCTGGTGGTTGCCAACCTGCCTTACCTGCAAGGCTCGCTCGGCGCGACCACGGCGGAGATGGCCTGGCTGCCGGCGGCGTATGTGATGACCAACGTGTCGATGAACCTGCTGTTGGTGAAGTTTCGCCAGCAGTTCGGCTTGCGCGCGTTCACCGAAGTGTTTCTGGTGCTGTATGCGCTGGTGACCTTCGGCCATTTGTTCGTCAACGATCTCAACTCGGCAGTGGCGGTGCGAGCAGCGCACGGCATGGTCGGTGCGGCGCTGAGCTCGCTGGGTCTGTATTACATGGTGCAGGCGTTCCCGGCGAAGTGGCGGCTCAAAGCGTTGGTACTCGGCCTCGGCACGTCGCAACTGGCGTTACCGCTGGCGCGGCTGTTTTCCGAAGACCTGTTGCAGATCGCCGAATGGCGCGGTCTGTACCTGTTCGAATTGGGCATGGCCCTGCTGTCACTCGGCTGTGTGTTGCTGCTGAAGTTGCCGCCCGGTGACCGCTTCAAGACCTTCGAAAAACTCGACTTCCTGACCTTCGCCATCCTCGCCACCGGTGTGGCGTTGTTGTGCGCGGTGCTGTCGCTGGGGCGCATCGACTGGTGGCTGGAGGCGAACTGGATCGGCGTGGCGCTGGCCTGTTCGATCGCGCTGATCATTATGGGCCTGGCCATTGAGCACAATCGCAGCAACCCGATGTTGATGACACGTTGGCTGGGCAGCGGAACGATGATTCGCCTGGCGCTGGCGGTGACCCTGATTCGCATGGTCACCTCGGAGCAATCCACCGGCGCGGTCGGTTTCATGCAGAACCTCAACATGGGCTATGAGCAGTTGCACAGTCTGTATGTGGTGATGCTGATCGGCAGTATCGCCGGGCTTGCCACCAGCGCGTTGACCATCGACCCCAAACACTTGCTGATGCCGTTGATCATCTCGCTGGCGCTGATGGCCACCGGTTCGGTGATGGACAGTTTTTCCAACAACCTGACCCGCCCGCAAAATCTCTACTTCAGCCAGTTCCTGCTGGCATTCGGCAGTACGTTTTTTCTCGGCCCGACCATGGTCTTCGGCACGCGCAACGTGCTGACCAATCCGCGCAACCTGGTGAGTTTTTCCGTGCTGTTCGGGATCTGCAATAACCTCGGCGGACTGCTCGGCGCGGCGTTGCTCGGCACTTTTCAGATCGTGCGGGAGAAGTACCATTCCAGCCACATCGTCGATCATCTGGTGATGTCCGACCCGTTGGTGGCCGCGCGGGTGCAGAGCGGCGGCTCGGCGTTCGGCGGTTTGCTGGCGGACCCTAGCCTGCGCAATCTGGCCGGCATTCGCAGCCTCGCCAATGCGGCAACACGCGAAGCGAACGTGCTGGCCTATAACGATGTCTTCATGCTGATCGCGGTCATTGCCGTCCTGACCATGATCTGGCTTTCGATTCGCGCGTTGTGGCTGATGAGCACCACCAAAGCCATTGAACCGACACCTTCCGTACCACCCAGCGGTGCCACTTCTTCATGACCGAACCGACCACCACAACTACCAATGCCATCGCCGCCACGCCTGAAGGTGAGGCGCCGCCATCGTCACCCAATACCGCGCCGCGTTCGCTGCGGGTGCGGATCATTTCTTCGCTGGGCTTTGCCGCAATCGCCATCGTCGGTGTCCTGATCGTGCTGTATGCGTGGCAACTGCCGCCGTTCAGCAGTGCGGTCGAAACCACCGAAAACGCCTTGGTGCGCGGGCAGGTGACGATCATCGGCCCGCAGCTCAGCGGCTATGTGTTCGAGGTGCCGGTGCAGGACTTCCAGTACGTCAAGGCCGGGGATCTGCTGGTGCGTCTGGACGACCGCATTTATCAGCAACGCCTCGACCAGTCCCTGGCACAACTGGCAGTGCAGAAGGCCGGGCTGGCCAACGTCGTGCAGCAACGCAACAGCGCTGAAGCGACGATCAAATTGCGCCAGGCGGTGTTGGCCGACAGCCAGGCGCAGTTGCGCAAGAGCGAGGCCGATCTGCGGCGTAATCAGGAACTGGTGCGCGACGGCTCGGTGTCCAAACGCGAGTTCGACGTGACCCTTGCTGCCAACGCGCAGAGCACGGCTTCTGTGGCGCAGGCCAAGGCCAATCTGGAAATCGCCCGTCAGGATCTGCAAACGGTGATCGTCAATCGCGGCTCGCTGGAAGCCGCCGTGGCCAGTGCCGAAGCAGCGGTGCAACTGGCGCGCATCGATCTGTCGAACACGCGGATTGTCGCCCCGCGCGACGGCCAGCTCGGGCAGATCGGCGTGCGCTTGGGGGCCTACGTCAACTCCGGCGCGCAGTTGATGGCGCTGGTCCCGGACCAGAAATGGGTGATCGCCAACATGAAGGAAACCCAGATGGCCAACGTACGTGTCGGGCAACCGGTGCGCTTCACCGTCGACGCCTTGAACCACCGCAGATTCACCGGCCATGTGCAGCATATTTCGCCGGGCACCGGTTCGGAATTTGCCTTGCTGCAGGCCGACAACGCCACCGGCAACTTCGTCAAGATCGCCCAACGGGTGCCGGTGCGCATCACCATCGATCCCGATCAGCAGGAAGCAGAACGCTTGCGGCCGGGGATGTCAGTTGTTGTCAGCATCGACACCGCCGCCGGCGACACCCAACCCCACTGATCAATGCATAACCCTGTGGGAGCGAGCCTGCTCGCGAAAGCGTCGTATCAGTAACATTTCTTTATCTGACACACCGCTTTCGCGAGCAGGCTCGCTCCCACAGGATTAGTGCTCACGGGGCTCTATTCATTCGGGCGAGGGGGTGACCCGGCAACTTTTGCGGTTGCGAATCTGCTCGTCGCTGGGCCTCTCGCGGACGAATTCGAAGCGCGGTTCGCCTTCGCTGTAATGCACCAGCCAGCCCCATTCCAGTTCGCTTTCGTCCTGTCCGGGATGTGGTGGCCGGGCCCACCAGGGTTCTTTGCTGAGGATCTCGCGCATGGCAGCCTCCGGTTGATGGCAATCCCTGAACTATAGCTTCCTGTCGCGAGTCGTCAGAACAGGCTGTGTAGAATCGGCGCGATCATGACGAACAAGGGGGCATGGCAATGATTGATGGGGTGCGCAAGGATGAACCTGCAAAGCGGCTGTTCTTTGCCCTGGATTGCCCGCCGGCGCAGCGCAAGGCAATCGCCCAGTGGCGCGCGGAGCTGGGCCTGCGCAGCGGCAAACCGGTGCCGGCGGATAACTTTCATCTGACTCTGCTGTTTCTTGGAGCGGTGCCGCTGGCGCAGATTCATGGCGTCTGTGAAGCAGCGAGCAGTGTGCGTATTCCCGGCGAAACGTTGCGCATTGCGCTGGATCGTTTGCAGGTCTGGCATCGCGCCGGTGTGCTATCGCTGGCACCGGAACAGGCGCCGCCCGCGTTGTTGCGCCTGGTCTACGCGCTGGAACAGGCGATGCTGCCGTTCGGTTTTGACGAGCCCAACCACGAGTTCCGCCCGCACCTGACGCTGGCCCGCGAGTACCGCGCGCCGCAGCCGGAAGCGCGCACGCCGCCGGAGTTTTTCCTGCGCCCTGAACGCTTCGGCTTATTCGAATCGCACAAGGGCCGCTATCGAGTTGTGCAGGACTGGTCGCTGATCTGAACGGACAAAAAAAGGCGCCCGAAGGCGCCTGCAAATTCACCCGAGCCGAGGGAGCCGGGTGAGGCCGTTCAGAGCAGGGTGCAGCGGTGGTAAGGCGCTGCGTGAACGGAAATCTGGCAATGTCCGAATTCGATCGAAAACCTGTGGGAGCTGGCTTGCCAGCGATGGGGCCAGCGCGTCTAGCGTCATCGTTGTCTGACCCACCGCCATCGCTGGCAAGCCAGCTCCCACAGGGTTTATCAGTGTTGACTGGTGTTTTTATTTACCAAGCTTCACCCGCGTCCAGCCGCGCGTCATGATCCGCTGCGTGGCAATTGGCTGATCCGGCACTGCATACAACGTCGCCATCACCGCTTGCGACGGATACGAGCCCGGTTCGTTGCGGATCGCTTCGTCCACCAATGGCGTGGCCGCTGCGTTGGCGTTGCTGTAGCCGATGCTGTTGGTGACTTCGGCGATGATGTCCGGGCGCATCAGGAAATCCATGAACAGGTAGGCGTTGTCGACGTTCGCCGCATCACGGGGGATGGCGACCATGTCGTAGAAACTGCCGGCGCCTTCCTTGGGAATGCTGTAGTCGATCACCACGTTGTTGCCCGATTCCACCGCGCGGGCCTTGGCCTGCAGGACGTCGCCGGAGTAACCGACCGCCACGCAGATGTTGCCGTTAGCCAGATCGGAGATGTACTTCGAGGAATGGAAGTACGCCACGTAAGGGCGGATTTTCATGAACAGCGCTTCGGCTTCGGCGATGTGCGCCTTGTCCTTGTCGTTCACCGGATAGCCCAGGTAGTGCAGGGCGGCCGGGAGCATTTCGGTCGGCGAATCGAGGAAACTGATGCCACAGGCTTTGAGTTTTTCCGCGTTCTCCGGTTTGAACAGCAAGTCCCAGGAGTTGGTCGGGGCGTTGGCGCCGAGCACTTCCTTGACCTTCGCCGGGTTGAAACCGATGCCGATCGAGCCCCACATGTACGGAAAGGCATGGGCATTGTCCGGATCACTGGCGGCGGCGTTTTTCAGCAGCACCGGGTTAAGATTCTTCCAGTTCGGCAGCTTCGACTTGTCCAGCGGCTGGTAGACGCCGGCTTTGATCTGCTTGGCCAGAAAACTGTTCGACGGCACGACGATGTCATAGCCGGATTTGCCCGCGAGCAGGCGCGCTTCCAGAGTTTCGTTGCTGTCGAAGACGTCGTAGGTCACGCGAATGCCGGTCTCGTCTTCGAATTTCTTCACGGTGTCCGGCGCGATGTAATCGGACCAGTTGTAAACACGCAGCACCTTGTCGTTGGCCTGGGCGCCCATGACCATTGCGCCCATTAAGGACAGTGTCAGCAGAGTCCTGCCAAACATTTTCATCGGTACAACTCCCTTCTTCTTATTCAAAAACACAAAAGCTCGGTGCACTTGAACCTTGTGGCGAGGGGATTTATCCCCGCTCGGCTGCGTAGCAGTCGCAAAACCTGAATACGGAGTCTTCAGGTAGAACTGCAGGGGCCGCTTCGCAGCCCAACGGGGATAAATCCCCTCGCCACAGTTGTTCATCGGTGTTGCTCAGGCAGTCGCCGTTGCCGGTTGCTGCCACGACTCGTTCGCGGTCTGATCCATCGCTTCCTGAATCGCCCGTTTGCGGTTGGCCTCTGCCTTGCGGCCGAAATACCAGACGAGGAAAGTCACCAGCGATACCGCCAGTAGAATCAGGCTGGCCACGGCGTTGATCTCGGGTTTAACGCCCAGGCGCACCGCCGAGAACACTTCCATCGGCAGCGTCGTCGAGCCCGGGCCGGAAACGAAACTCGCCAGCACCAGATCGTCCAGCGACAAGGCAAACGACATCATTCCGCCGGCGGCCAGCGACGGCGCGATCATGGGAATGGTGATCAGGAAAAACACCTTGAATGGTTTGGCGCCGAGGTCCATCGCCGCTTCTTCGATCGACAGATCCAGCTCGCGAAGGCGCGCGGAGACTACCACCGCGACATAGGCTGCACAAAACGTGGTGTGGGCGATCCAGATGGTGACGATGCCGCGCTCCTGCGGCCAGCCGATCAGTTGCGCCATCGCCACGAACAGCAGCAACAGCGACAGACCGGTGATCACTTCCGGCATCACCAACGGCGCGGTCACCAGACCACCAAACAGCGTGCGGCCCTTGAAGCGCGTCACCCGCGTCAGCACGAACGCCGCCAGCGTCCCCAGTGCCACAGCGGCAATCGCGGTGTAGCAGGCGATCTCCAGCGAGCGCAGCACCGAGCCCATCAGTTGCGTGTTGTCGAGCAGGCCGACATACCACTTCACTGACCAGCCACCCCACACCGTCACCAGCTTCGAGGCGTTGAACGAGTAGATCACCAGAATCAGCATCGGCAGATAAATGAACATCAAGCCGAAGATCAGCATGAACTTGGAAAAGTTGAAGCGTTTCATCCCCGTGCCTCCATCTCTTTGGCCTGGCTGCGGTTGAACAGCAGAATCGGCACAATCAGGATCAACAGCATCACCACCGCCAGCGCGGAAGCCACCGGCCAGTCGCGGTTATTGAAGAACTCCTGCCACAGCACGCGACCGATCATCAGCGTCTCCGGGCCACCCAGCAGTTCCGGAATCACGAACTCGCCGACTACCGGAATGAACACCAGCATGCAGCCGGCAATGATGCCGTTCTTGGCCAGCGGCACGGTGATCTTCCAGAAGTTGTTGAAGTTACTCGAACCCAGATCCTGCGCGGCTTCCAGCAGGCTGTTGTCGTGCTTGACGAGGTTGGCGTAGAGCGGCAGCACCATGAACGGCAGATACGCGTAAACCACACCGATATAGACGGCAGTGTTGGTGTTGAGGATTTCGATCGGGTGGTCGGTGAGCCCGGTCCACATCAGAAACCCGTTGAGCAACCCGTTGTTGCTGAGGATGCCCATCCACGCATACACGCGGATCAGGATCGCCGTCCAGGTCGGCATCATGATCAACAGCAGCAGGACATTTTGCGTTTCCTTGCCGGTCTTGGTGATCGCGTAAGCCATCGGGAAACCGATCACCAGGCACATCAGCGTGCTCAGTGCCGCGACCTTCAGCGAGCCGAGGTACGCCGACAGGTACAGCTCGTCTTCGCCGAGCAGGGTGTAGTTGCCGATGTTCAGCAGCAGCTGGAATTTCTGTTCGGCGAAGGTGTAGATCTCCGAGTACGGCGGGATCGACAGCGCGGCTTCCGAGAAGCTGATCTTCATCACCAGAAAGAACGGCAGCATGAAGAACAGGAACAGCCAGATGAACGGAATGCCGATCACCAGTTTTCGTCCGCTGGGCACCAGGCGCAAGAATTGCTGATTGAAAGTTCTCATGAGCGCAGCACCACGCCGCTGTCGTCTTCCCACCAGACGTAGACTTTGTCGTCCCAGGTCGGCCGCGCGCCACGCCGCTCGGCATTGGCCATGAACGACTGGACGATCTTGCCGCCGGGCAGCTCGACGTAGAACACCGAGTGGCCGCCGAGGTAGGCGATGTCATGCACCTTGCCTTCGGACCAGTTGTAGCGGAACTCCGGCTGGGTGGTGCTGACGAGCATTTTCTCCGGGCGGATGGCGTAGGTGATCGACTTGTCCTGCACCGAGGTGCTGACGCCGTGACCGACATAGATCTTCTGCTGCAAGTCGGGGCTGTGAATGATCGCGTGGCCTTCCAGATCTTCCACCACAGTGCCGTCGAAGGCGTTCACGTTGCCGATGAATTCGCAGACCATGCGGCTGACCGGCGCTTCATAAATGTCCACCGGGCTGCCGATCTGCGCGATCCAGCCCAGGTGCATGATCGCTATGCGCTGGGCCATGGTCATGGCTTCTTCCTGGTCGTGGGTGACCATGACGCAGGTCACGCCGACGCGCTCGATGATCTCCACCAGCTCCAGTTGCATCTGCGAACGCAGCTTTTTATCCAGCGCACCCATCGGCTCGTCGAGCAGCAACAGTTTCGGCCGTTTGGCCAACGAGCGGGCGAGGGCGACGCGCTGCCGCTGGCCGCCGGACAACTGGTGCGGGCGGCGCTTGGCGTATTGGGTCATGTGCACAAGGCGCAGCATTTCTTCGACGCGAGCATCGATTTCGCTGGCAGGCAAACGGTCCTGTTTGAGGCCGAAGGCGATGTTCTGTGCCACGGTCATGTGCGGGAACAGCGCGTAGGACTGGAACATCATGTTGATCGGCCGCTCGTAAGGCGGCATGTCGGTGATGTCCACGCCATCGAGCAGAATCCGCCCCTCGGTCGGCCGCTCGAAACCGGCGAGCATGCGCAGCAGAGTCGATTTGCCCGAACCGGAACCGCCCAGCAGCGCGAAAATCTCGCCCTGATGGATCTCCAGGGACACATCGTCCACGGCCACGGTTTCGTCGAACTTCTTGGTGACACGATCGACTTTCACCAGCACCTTTTTCGGTTGCTGCTGACCCTCGAGTGCCTTGCGGTAAGTGCTGGAGGCGTTTGCCATGTGAAACTCCCAACAGGTGTCGTGTGCCTGGCCAATGTGGCCGGGCTTAAGTGGATTGCGGAGCGGTCCGGAATGCCTGTCAGCTGGCGCAGAACCTGTGGGAGCGAGCCTGCTCGCGAATACGGAGTGTCAGTCGACATCATCGTTTGCTGATACACCGCTTTCGCGAGCAGGCTCGCTCCCACAGGGGATATGCGTTGACCTGAGTGGCCTTTGTCCGTACCGATCCGGCTTGTTCGGCGCCGCCGTCCTGGCTGCCTGGGTCGTACTTGTTGTTATTACGGGTGTCGCTGTTCACGAATGACGGATGTGCGCAGGCACACCCGACGTCCGTGGGGGCAGTAAATCGTTATGGATTCTTGGGTTGAGTCAGCGTTGGTTGCGCTTCGCCGCCCGTTGCCGGCACGCTGCGCCGAACGTCTGGAAAATCTTCAGGTAGTTCGGGTTGTCCAGCACTTGCCATTCCGGGTGCCATTGCACGCCGAGGGCGAAGGTCGGGCTGTGCTCGACCGAGATCGCCTCGATCAAACCGTCCGGCGCCACGGCTTCAGCACGCAGGCCGGGAGCGAGGCGGTCGATGCCTTGGCTGTGAATCGAATTGACCTGAAATTTGTCGGGCAGCCCCAACGCTTCGAACACGCCGCCAGCGATCACGCTGACCGCATGGGCCGGTGCATATTGCACGGCGACATCCGGGCTGTCGGCTTCGCGGTGGTCGAGCATGCCGGGCAGCTCATGCACCTTTTGATGAAGGCTGCCGCCGAACGCCACATTCATCTCCTGGAAACCACGGCAGATGCCGAGCACCGGAACGCCCGCCGCGATGGCTGCACGCAATAAAGGAAGGGTGGTGGCGTCGCGGGCCGGATCGTGATCCGTGCCGGGGGCGCTGGCCGGGCCTTGATAGTGGAAGGGCTCCACGTTCGAGGGCGAGCCGGTAAGCAAAAAACCGTCGAGTTGACCGAGCAGGTCTTCGATTTCAGTCAAGTTGCCGAGGGAAGGAATGACCACTGGCAACCCTTCAGCGCCAACGCTGACAGCACGTACGTACTTGTCGCCGCTGATGTGATAGGGGTGCAGGCCAATCTGTTTGACGCACGCAGTAACGCCGATCAATGGCTTGAATGCCATTTTTATTCACCTCGAAGTCTGTCACTTGAACGAGCTTTTCCGGAGCTTAGCCTCGTTGATTTTAATTAACAACTGTCATGTAAAAAATTCTAAACGCCGTTCATCAAATCGCTTAGGTTTACCGTGGTTTTCCGGCGGATATGGCTCGAGAGTGTTAAGAAAAGCCCGAAAAATAAAGGCTGCAGGGCAGGGTGTTCGCTATTGACTTCACTTTGCCTTTCGGATTGACTGGCTGCGCAACACGGTGGTGAACATAATAATTAACAGCTAAATAGGTGCATCATGTCGGTCCCTCTGCGTACCGTTCAACTCAACGAAGCCAACGCATTCCTTAAGAAATATCCTGAGGTTTTGTACGTCGACCTTCTGATTGCGGATATGAACGGTGTGGTGCGCGGCAAGCGCATCGAACGCACCAGTCTTCATAAGGTGTACGAAAAAGGCATCAACCTGCCGGCGTCGCTCTTTGCGCTGGACATCAACGGCTCGACGGTGGAAAGCACCGGTCTGGGCCTGGATATCGGCGATGCCGATCGCATCTGCTACCCGATCCCCGGCACCCTGAGCATCGAGCCGTGGCAAAAACGCCCGACCGCTCAACTGCTGATGACCATGCACGAGATCGAAGGTCAGCCGTTCTTCGCCGACCCGCGTGAAGTACTGGCCAACGTTGTGCGCAAATTCGACGACCTCGGCCTGACCATCTGCGCGGCGTTCGAACTCGAGTTCTACCTGATCGACCAGGACAACGTGAATGGCCGTCCGCAATCGCCACGTTCACCGGTATCCGGTAAGCGTCCGGTGTCGACCCAGGTTTACCTGATCGACGATCTCGACGAATACGTCGATTGCCTGCAAGACATCCTTGAAGGCGCGAAAGAGCAGGGCATCCCGGCGGATGCCATCGTCAAGGAAAGCGCCCCGGCGCAGTTCGAAGTCAACCTGCATCACGTCTCCGACCCGATCAAGGCCTGTGATTACGCGGTCCTGCTCAAGCGTCTGGTGAAGAACATCGCCTACGACCATGAGATGGATACGACTTTCATGGCCAAGCCGTATCCGGGCCAGGCCGGCAATGGTTTGCACGTGCACATTTCGATTCTGGACAAAGAAGGCAACAACATCTTCGCCAGCGAGGATCCCGAGCAGAACGCCGCACTGCGTCACGCGATCGGCGGTGTGCTCGAGACCCTGCCGGCGCAAATGGCGTTCCTCTGCCCGAACGTCAACTCGTATCGCCGTTTCGGCGCACAGTTCTATGTGCCGAACTCGCCGAGCTGGGGCATCGACAACCGCACCGTGGCCGTACGCGTGCCGACCGGTTCAGCGGATGCCGTGCGCATCGAACACCGCGTCGCCGGTGCCGATGCCAACCCGTACCTGCTGATGGCGTCGGTGCTGGCCGGTATTCACCACGGCCTGACCAACCAGATCGAGCCCGGCGCGCCGGTCGAAGGCAACAGCTACGAGCAGAACGAGCAGAGCCTGCCGAACAACCTGCGCGACGCCTTGCGCGAGCTCGACGACAGCGAAGTCATGGCGCGCTACATCGACCCGATGTACATCGACGTGTTCGTTGCGTGCAAGGAAAGCGAGCTGGCCGAGTTCGAGAACTCGATCTCTGACCTTGAGTACAACTGGTATCTGCATACGGTCTGAAGATCAAAAGCCCCTCACCCTAACCCTCTCCCGGAGGGGAGAGGGGACTGACCGCGTCGTCTGGAGATATCCGGCGACCTGAACGATCCAGTCGATGATGGATTCGGCAAAGATTTTTCAGGTCGGCGCAGTTACCAGACATCCCCCGATCGGTCCCCTCTCCCTCTGGGAGAGGGCTAGGGTGAGGGCAGCGATTCCCGGCCAGACAAAGCAACCAGACCAACCCCCAAATTCCCCCTTGTCGAGCTCAAAACAATGACCACAACCCGCAACGACTGGGAACAACGCTTCCAGTTCCTGTCCATCGAATCCCGCGCCTTCATCAACGGCGAATACCGCCCGGCGATCAGCGGCGACACTTTCGAATGTCTGAGCCCGGTCGACGGCCGCTTTCTTGCTGCCGTCGCCAGCACCGATGAAGCCGACGCCAACCTGGCCGTCGAAGCCGCGCGCCAGTCCTTCAACTCCGGCATCTGGGCGAAAAAAGCCCCGGCCGAGCGCAAGCGCGTCCTGATCCGCTTCGCCGATCTGATCCTGCAGCACCAGGAAGAACTGGCACTGCTGGAAACCCTCGACATGGGCAAGCCGATCAGCGATTCGATGAGCATCGACATCCCGGCGACCGCCAACGCGATCCGCTGGAGCGCCGAGGCCATCGACAAGATCTACGACGAAGTCGCCGCCACGCCCCACGACCAACTCGGCCTCGTTACCCGCGAGCCCTCCGGTGTGGTCGCGGCAATCGTGCCGTGGAATTTCCCGCTGATCATGGCCAGCTGGAAGTTCGCCCCGGCGCTGGCGGCGGGTAACTCGTTCATCCTCAAACCTTCGGAGAAATCACCGCTGACCGCCATCCGCATCGCGCAACTGGCGCTGGAGGCGGGCATTCCAAAGGGCGTGTTCAACGTGCTGCCGGGCTACGGCCACACCGTCGGCAAGGCACTGGCGTTGCACATGGACGTCGACGTGCTGGCCTTCACCGGCTCCACGGCGATCGCCAAGCAACTGATGATCTACGCGGGCCAAAGCAACATGAAACGCGTCTGGCTTGAGGCCGGCGGCAAAAGCCCGAACGTGGTGTTCGCCGACGCACCGGACCTGCGCGCGGCAGCCCAAGCGGCGGCCAGTGCCATCGCCTTCAATCAGGGCGAAGTCTGCACTGCCGGCTCGCGTCTGCTGATCGAGCGCTCGATTCGCGAGCAGTTCATTCCGCTGCTGGTGGAAGCGCTGCAAGCGTGGAAACCGGGGCACGCACTGGATCCGGCGACCACCGTCGGCGCCGTGGTCGACCAGCGTCAGCTCGATAACGTGCTGCGCTACATCAGCATCGGCCGCGAGCAGGGCGCCGAGTTGATAGCCGGCGGTCAACGCACCCTCGAAGAAACCGGCGGCCTCTACGTGCAGCCAGCGATTTTCGACGGCGTGACCAATGCGATGACCATCGCTCAGGAAGAAATCTTCGGCCCGGTGCTGTCGCTGATCACCTTCGACACTGCCGAAGAAGCCCTGCAGATCGCCAACGACAGCATCTTCGGCCTCGCCGCCGGGGTGTGGACCAGCAACCTGAGCAAGGCACACACCTTCGCCCGCGGCCTGCGCGCCGGCAGTGTCTGGGTCAACCAGTACGACGGTGGCGACATGACCGCGCCATTCGGTGGCTTCAAGCAATCGGGCAACGGCCGCGACAAATCGCTGCACGCGTTCGACAAGTACACCGAACTGAAAGCGACCTGGATCAAGCTCTGACTCTTATACAGCGGCGGCCGCTCCTGGTTGGCGGCCTTCGGAGAAACCTATGAAACAGCAACACGTAAACAGCTACTACGCCGCCACCCGCAACGAAGTCATCGACTTCCCGATTCTCGAAGAAGCGCTGGACTGCGACGTCTGCATCATCGGCGCCGGCTACACAGGCCTGTCCTCGGCACTGTTCCTCAGCGAAGCCGGCTACAAAGTCACGGTGCTGGAAGCGGCGAAAGTCGGTTACGGCGCCAGCGGGCGCAACGGCGGGCAACTGGTCAATTCCTATAGCCGCGACGTCGACGTGATCGAAGAGCGCTACGGCGACAAGACTGCAGAAATCCTCGGCAGCATGATCTTTGAAGGCGCCGATATCATTCGTTCGCGCATCAAGGATTACGACATCAAGTGCGACTATCGCCCGGGCGGCATCTTCGCGGCGATGAACAAGAAACAACTCAATGGCCTGGCAGAGCAGAAGCGCAACTGGGAACGCTACGGCAACCGCAATCTGAAGATGCTCGATGCAGCGGATATTCGTCGCGAAGTCGGCTCCGACGCCTACGTTGGCGGCTTGCTGGACATGCAGGGTGGCCACGTTCATCCGTTGAATCTGGCGCTAGGAGAGGCCGCTGCCATCGTGCGTTTGGGCGGCAAGATCTACGAACAGTCGGCGGCGGTGGAAATCACCTACGGCGAGCCGATCAGCGTGCGCACCGCCAAAGGTCTGGTCCGCGCCAAATATTTGCTGATTGCCGGCAACGCTTATCTGCCGCAAGGCCTCGACAATCGCGTCACCGCGAAAAGCATGCCGTGTGGTTCGCAGATCGTCGTCACCGAACCGCTGACCGAGCAGCAGGCGCGCAGCCTGATCACCAATAATTACTGCGTCGAGGACTGCAACTATCTGCTGGATTACTACCGCCTCACCGCTGACAACCGCCTGCTTTACGGTGGTGGCGTGGTGTATGGCGCGCGGGAGCCGGACGATATCGAGCAGCTGATCCGGCCGAAGATCCTCAAGACCTTTCCGCAGCTCAAGGACGTGAAGATCGACTACCGCTGGACCGGCAACTTCCTGCTGACCATGTCGCGCATGCCGCAATTCGGCCGCATCGAAAAGAACGCCTACTACATGCAGGGCTACAGCGGCCACGGCGTCACCTGCTCGCACCTAGCCGGCAAACTGATCTCGGAAATGATCCGCGGCGACGCCGAACGCTTCAACGCCTTCGCCTCACTGCCGCACATGCCAATGCTCGGCGGCCGCACCTTCTCCGCACCGCTTACCGCTCTGGGCGCGGTCTACTACTCCCTGCGCGACCGCTTCGGCGTCTGACTTACCTCCCGGCGGCGGTCCGAAAGACCTCGCCGGTTTTTCACTTATGCAAAACCACTGATGTCCACTGTGGGAGCGAGCCTGCTCGCGAAGAGGCCATATCAGGCGACATCGATTCGCCAGACACTACGCTTTCGCGAGCAGGCTCGCTCCCACAGTGGCTGTATTGCCAAGGCCAACAGGACTTTTGCCGCACCATCCATCGAACCTGCTGAGCAACACCGGCAAACGTGATTTAATAGCCGCCTTTCACGGTTCCGGGACACGGGAGCAACGTGATCCGCGCGACCTGCGCGTCACCCGCCACCCACCCCCATTACCCTTAAGTACCTCAACATAAGGCTGTCATGGATACGGGTTCTCGACTCAAACTAGTACGCGAAAGCTACAAACTCTCCCAGCGCGAACTCGCCCGGCGTAGCGGCGTGACCAACGCGACCATCTCGCTGATCGAACAGAACCGCGTCAGCCCCTCCGTCAGCTCGCTGAAAAAGCTGCTCGAAGGCATACCGATGTCCCTGGCCGACTTCTTCACCTTCGACCAGCCCCCGCGCGAACACCAATACGTGTTCCGCGCCAACGAACAACCCGACCTCGGCCGCCACGGCCTGCGTCTGCTGCTCATCGGCGCCTCCGTCCCTAGCCGGCAGATGCGCCTGCTCCGCGAACAATATGCCCCCGGCGCCAGCTCCGGCGAAGAACCGATCGTGCATGCCGAAGGCGAAGAGTGCGGACTGGTCACGCGCGGCACGGTAGAACTGACCGTGGACGGGCAGGTGAGTGTGTTGAGTGCGGGGGATGGTTATTACTTTCCGACGACGTTGCCGCATAAATTCCGCAATATCGGCGCGGATGAGGCGGAGATTATCAGTGCGAATACGCCGGCGAATTTCTGATCGGATAACGCATATTGTTTGTTGACCCGGCATCTTTTAGGGGGTGTCGGGTTGTTTGTTCCTGCCATTCGTCACCCCTTCCGCATTTTCCCCGCGCACGCGCTTCCAATGCATAACTCACCCCCGCAGAGGAACCGCCGACATGCATAAATCCAGTCTCGCAGCATTCACCTTGGCCACGCTGTTATCCGCCACTTCGCTCTATGCAACAGCCGCCAGCGATACCCCGGCACCCACCGCTAACGACGGCAATAGCCAAACCAATCCGAGTGCGCCGGAAGACATTCATTCCAATGGCGCCACCGTGCCCAAAGGCACGCAGGGCAACACCACCAACAATGACGGCTCTACACCTTCGGGTTCCAAGCCCAGTGGTTCGAAGCAATCGAACGACAGCGGCACGAGCAGCGGTGCAGGTGAAGGTTGAAGCTGTTTGCAGATGCAGCAAGCCCGGCATCAAGCCGGGCTCTCTGTCAGGCAATCCTCGATAACCGAGACTATTTAGCCTTCCAGTTCCCGCCACTGTTTTCGCAATCAATCTTCGCCTGCGCCAAGTGCTCACCGTTGTAGTAATACGTGGTGACTTTGGCGTTGTCGGGCATGTTCAGCGGTTTGGCGCTTTTGTCTTTGCTGGTCGAGTGCGGGTTGGCCAGGGACTCCTGGGTGAGGCGGGCGGTGCAGGTGGCCTGGTAGTGGTCGTCGCAGCGATCGACTTTTTTCTTGGTGGCGTTGAGGGTGTCCTTGGTTTCGTTGCTGCAGGACCAGTTGATGGAGTCCACGGGCATGCCGTCGTATTCGTAACAGCTGTGGGTTTCCACCGCCGGCACCGAGGCGCTGGAGGAGCGGGTCTGCACGTCGCAGCCTTCGGCCATGACGCAGGTGGGGATGATGGCGAACGTGGCGATCAGGAGCAGCAGTCGGGTTTTCATCGGCAATTCCTCTCCAATGGCGCCGCGTCTGATCGGTGATTTGGCGCTTGTCTGGTTTCGAGGCGGCGAGGGCGGGCAAGGTTCAATCGGTTTGCGCTGCGCCATCTTCGCGTACACTGCGCAACAATCAGAAACATTCAGCGCAGGATTCGATTCCCATGGCCCAAACCCTCGAACGCGCTATCGCCATTGCCGCCACGGCCCACACCGGGCAAGTCGACAAGGGCGGCGCGCCGTACATTTTGCATCCGCTGAAAGTCATGTTGCGCATGCACACGCTGGAGGAGCGCATCGTCGCCGTGCTGCACGATGTGGTCGAGGATTGCGGGGTGAGTCTGGATGATTTGCGCGGGGAAGGTTTCAGCGAAGAGGTGCTGGCGGCGATTGCAGCGGTGACCAAAGTGCCGGGCGAGTCCTACGAGGATTTTGTCGACCGCGCTGCGCAAAACCCGATCGGTCGGGTGGTGAAGCTGGCGGATCTGGAAGAGAACAGCGATATCTCGCGGATCGCCTCGCCGAGTTGGGAGGATCTGGAGCGGATCGAGAAATATCGGCGGGCGATTGCACGCCTTCGCGCTTAGGAATGCAAATCCCCCTGTAGGAGCTGCCGAAGGCTGCGATCTGATCGTTCCCACGCTCTGCGTGGGAATGCAGCCGGGGACGCACTGCGTCCCAAAAGATCGCAGCCTTCGGCAGCTCCTACCAAGGAATGGTGGTGTCTCACAAAATAGCCAGGAAGGCGAACTATGAAATCCATTGTGTGCTTGTTGATTGCGGCCGGTTTCGGCGCGTTGTTGCAGTTTGAAGGCGTACCCCACGGCTTGCTGCTGGGCTCGATTGTCGTTACCGCGTTGTTTGCCAGTAAAACCGGCATCGCCCCGGCAACTCCTTATGGACTGGGCTACATCCAGGTCACGCTGGGCATCGCCACCGGGCTGATGTTCGAAGCATGGGACAGCGAAACGGCGACGACGATGTTGCCCAGCCTTGGCGTATTGCTGATCTGCCTGACCGTACAAATTGCACTCGCCGGCTGGTGGCTGACACGCGGTGCCGGATGGAATCGCACCGATGCACTGCTGGCGGTGTATCCCGGCGCATTGGCCGCAGTGTTCGATTTGCTCGAGTCGGAAAAGGCTTCGAGCAAAGTCATCATCGTGCATCTGATGCGGCTGCTGTTGATCACCGTACTGGTGAGTTTGCTCATTCCCGGGCAAGCAGCGGTGGCTGAAGTCGCCAGCGATCCGTTGACCACAGGCATGGCGCTGACCGCGTTCTCTGTCATCGCGCTGAGCGTATTGCTCGGACGCTTGCTGTTGCTGGTCGGCGTCCCGGCGCCGTTCATGCTTACCGCGATCATCATCACCGCTGTATTTGTGAAGTCGGGATGGCTGCACGGCTTTCACATGCCGGAGTGGAGCCTGAACCTGGCCGCACTGATTCTCGGCGTGCGCATCGGCTCACGTTTTCAGGGACTCGGCATCGCAGAACTGGCGCGGCATGGGCGCACCGCTCTGGTTTCGGTCGGCTTGATGATCATCGTTGCAGCGGCGTTTGCCGAGGTGGCTGCGCGCTGGCTGGGCAGTGATCCGCTGGCGCTGTGGCTGGCGTACATGCCGGGCGCGATCGAGACGATTGCGATTGTCGCGTTTGGCGGCGGGCTGAACGTGGTGTTTATCCTGACGCATCACTTGAGCCGGATGGTGTTGCTGCATTTTGCTCCGGCGTTGTTGGTGCAGGTCAGGCGGGTGCGCCAGGAAACTTGAAGCAAGCCAGTGCTGCCTGGCGATTGCGGCGTGTCATTCAGATCCATCCCCCTCAGCCCAGCCCTTTCCCCCAGGGCGGCTGCGGCGCATAAGCGGCTTCGTGAGCAATTGCTGGGCTCGGTTTGACGCGCTGTCAGGCGTGGCCCAAGGCAATCGCGAACGACACGACAATCATGCAGGCGAAGGCGAAATTGAGATTCATGGGCTGTTCATCCTCAGCTTTTAAGAGTGGGGCCATTGTGAACAGGCGCAGCGCAAAGAAAAAATTCGCCTTGTTGATTCCAATGATCGAAAGCATTGATAGCCGTTGCGTTTGTATTTGCCTGAGACTTTCGCTAGTGTCGCTTAAACCTGCAACTACAAGCACAAACAGGCATAACCATGCACGACCATTCCATCGCTGAACTTCCGTCCCTGCGTCGGCAGAAAATCCTTTTGCTTCTCGAACGTGACGGCAAGGTCATGGCTTCCGAGCTGAGCCAGCATTTCGCAGTCTCCGAAGACACCATCCGCCGCGACCTTGCCGAACTGGACAGCGCCGGGCTGGTGCAGCGCGTGCATGGCGGGGCGTTGCCGCGACCGAAGGACTCGGGCAAGGATTACTTCACGCGTCTGGATGAGACCGACGAGGTCAAGGTGCGCCTGGCGCAATTGGCGGCGCAGCACATCGAGGATGGGCAGATTGTGCTGTTCGATTCCGGCTCGACCACCTTGCAGGTGGCGCGCGCGTTACCGTCCGATATCCGCATCACCGCCGTGACCGCTTCCCCACTGACGGCGATTGCCTTGTCCGAATACAAGTGCGTGAAAGTGATTCTGGCGGGCGGTGAATTGAATCCGCATTCGATGTCGGCCAGTGGTCAGGAAGCGCTGCGACTGCTGGCGGGAATCAAGGCGGATCTGGCAATTACCGGGGTGTGTGCGATTCATCCCGAGGTCGGGATTACCTCGCTGCATTTCGATGAAGTGCCGATCAAACAGGCGATGCTAGACAGTGCAGCGCGGGTGATTGCAGTGACTACGGCAGACAAGCTGGGTGCGGTGGAGCCGTTTGTGGTCGCGCCGTGCACGCGCCTGCATAGGTTGATTACCGAGCGGCATCCCGGGTCGGGGAATGTCGAGGATTATCGGCGGTTGGGGATTGTGGTGGAGCAGTTGCCGGATTGAATTTTGTGTGGGGTTTGAGGGCCTCTTCGCGAGCAGGCTCGCTCCCACAGGGTGTTGTGTCGTGCACAAATCCAATGTGGGAGCGAGCCTGCTCGCGATAGGGCCAGTGAATTCAGCGCAACCGCTCAAGCATCTGGTAATACCACATCCCCGCCGCCAGCAACGGATTGCCCAGCAGGTCGCCCATTGGCACGCGGATGTGCTGGCACGCGGCGAAGGTGTCGAATTGCTCCATTTGCCCGGTGATCGCGCGGCTCATGATCTCGCCCATGATGTGCGTGGTGGCGATGCCATGTCCCGAGTAGCCCTGGCAATACCAGACGTTGTCCGAGAGCTTGCCCAGTTGCGGGATGCGGTTGATGACGATGCCCATCGCGCAGCTCCACTGGTAATCGATCGCCACACCTTTTAGCGCCGGGAACGTGCGTTCGATACACGGGCGCAGTTCCGCAGTGATGTCGCGCGAATCCTTGCCGCTGTAGTTGGCGCCGCCGCCGAACAGCAAACGGCCGTCGGCGGTCAGCCGGTAGTAATCGAGGACGAAGCGGCAGTCGTACACGGCGAGGTCTTCGCGGTTGATCTGTTGCGCCAGATCGCCGAGCGGCGCGGTGGTGACGATGCCGCCCATGGCCGGAAAAATCTTGCCCTTGAGCTGACCCGGTTCGAGTTTGTGGTAGACGTCGCCGGCGAGCATCACCTGATTGGCGTCGATCTGGCCGTGGGCGGTGCGCACGCCAGGGTTGTCGCCGTGAATGATCTCCAGCACTTCACTGTTCTCGAAGATCAGCGCACCGAGGCTTTCGGCCGCCCGCGCTTCGCCGATGCACAGGTTGAGCGGGTGCAGGTGCATGTTGCGGGTGTTCTTGATTGCGCCGTGGTAGAGCTCGCTTTGCAGCAGGTCGCGAACCTGGCTGCGGTCGAGCAGGCTCACCTCATCGCCCAGACCTCGGCGCACGGCTTCGTCGTAATCCTTGCGCAGATCGACCATGTGGCTTGGCTTGTATGCCGCGTGCAAATGGCCGTGTTTGAGGTCGCACTGGATCGCATATTTCTCGACGCGCTCGCGGATGATTTCATGCCCGCGCCAGCGTAGATGCCAGATGAAATCGTCCACGTCATCGCCCAGTTTCGCGCGCATCTGTTTGCGCATCGCACCGTCGCCGGACAGGCTGCCGGTGACTTGCCCGCCATTGCGCCCGGTGGCGCCCCAGCCGATCTTGTGGCTTTCGACGATGGCGACTTTCCGGCCTTTTTCCGCCAGCTCGACGGCAGTGGCGACGCCAGTGAAACCGCCGCCGATGATCACCACATCGACCTTGTGCCGGCCTTGCACGGTCGGGTAGTCGGTGTCCTGGTTGAGTGTGGCGGTGTAGTAGGAATTGCAGCGAATGGTCATGTCAGGGTCCACAAAAAATTCAGGTTCGAAGTGCATTCCCTGTGGGAGCGAGCCTGCTCGCGAAAGCGGTGTGTCAGTCACCCAAAATGTTGAATGTGATGACGCCTTCGCGAGCAGGCTCGCTCCCACAGGTTCGGTGTCGGATCGTTAAGCCTCGGTCAGGTACCACCGCCAATCCTGCTCACCCACTTCAGCCATGAACTGCCGATACTCGGCACGCTTCACCGCCAGATACACACCAAGAAATTCCTGCCCCAATGCCTCTCGTGCCCACGTGGAATTTTCCAGCGCCTGCAACGACGTCAGCCAGTCGGTCGGCAGCAGTTCTTTCGCCTGGGCATAACCATTGCCCTCGACCGGTGCCCCCGGATCCAGCTCTTCACGAATGCCGCGATGAATGCCGGCGAGGATCGCCGCCGCTGCCAGATACGGGTTGGCGTCGGCGCCGCAGATGCGGTGTTCGATGTGTCGCGTAGGGGCCGGGCCGCCGGGTACGCGCAGGCTGACCGTGCGGTTGTCGACGCCCCAGGTCGGCGCCAGTGGCGCGTAGCTGTTGGCCTGGAAACGTCGGTAGGAGTTGGCGTTGGGGCAAAACAGCAGCAGCGAGTCGAGCAGAGACGCGAGCATGCCGCCAATCGCCGTGCGCAACAGCGGTGTGCCGGCCGGGTCTTGCGAGGCGAACAGATTACGGCCGTCGGCATCGGCGAGGCTGACGTGCATGTGCATGCCGGTGCCGGCCAGATCATCGAACGGCTTGGCCATGAACGTCGCCTGCATGCCGTGCCTGTGCGTCACGCCTTTGACCAGACGTTTGTAGCGCACCGCCTGATCCATCGCCTCCAGCGCATCGCCGTGTTCGAGGGTGATTTCCACTTGCCCCGGGGCGTACTCGGAGATCGCTGTGCGCGCCGGAATGCCGTGCAGTTTGCACGCGCTGTAGAGGTCGGCGAGGAACGGCTCGATCTGTTCCAGCTCGCGCAAACCGTAGACTTGCGTGTGTCGCGGTCGCCCGCCGTCGGCGTCCAGCGCCGGTTGCGGGCGGCCGTTGTGGTCGCGTTTGGCATCGAGCAGATAGAACTCCAGCTCGCACGCCATGATCGGGTGATAGCCCTCGGCCTTGAGCCCGTCGATGACTTTGATCAGCAGGTGCCGAGGGTCAGCGATGCTCGCCGGCAGGCCCTCGCTCGGGTGCATGCTGACCTGCACGGCGGCGGTCGGAATCTGTCGCCACGGCAAGCGCACCAGACTGCCTTGCAGCGGATAGGCGCGGCAGTCGATGTCGCCCACATCCCAGACCAGTCCGGAGTTCTCGACGTCCTCGCCTTGTACGGTCAGGCCAAGGATGGTGCTCGGCAGCGGTCGACCGCTTTCGTATACGGCGAGCAGTTCTTCGCGGTGCAACAGCTTGCCCCGCGGCACGCCGTTGGCGTCGAGGATGAACAATTCGATCATGTCGATATCGGGGTTCTGTTCGAGGAACAGGCGTGCGTCTTCGATGGCTGCGAATTTCATGGCAAATCACTCACGATGGCGCCGCACAGGCGCGCAGATTCGGCCGGACACGACGCGACAAAAAGGCGTAAGTGTCCCGGCAGGGATATCAGGAAAATCGGGAAATTGACTGTCGCGGTTTCAGCTCACGCGATCAGGCAGGAATGGCGATATCCGGCGGGCGTGCGGAGTGACGCAGCTTGGAGCGGCGCAGGGCCATGGGCAGATTGACGATGCGGTTCATACGCGGCCCCTGTTGCAGTGGGCGCGTACAGCAGAGACGTGCAACCTTTGAGGTTGTTGTGGTGACGTACTCATAACGCGTGTTTCCGTTGGCGGAAAGCGTCGGCGGCAGGGCAGGCCCGGCGACCGGTGTGCCCGGATAGTAAGGGGGAATTCGCGCGCGTGTAAACGGAAGATTCGTCGGTGGCGCTTTCCGGCGTTTGGGCTGATTGACCGAGTTGCCTTTTTCGCGAGCAGGCTCGCTCCCACAGGAGAATGCATTTCAACTGTGGGAGCGAGCCTGCTCGCGAATGGCCGCATCTCGGTCCCGAGCGGACGCGCCGGGCCATCTCGTTGTTTGCCGCTGAGCCATTCAGCGCAGCACGTAGTCGTCCGGCTCCGGCGCGGGGGGCAATGGCGAGACGCCCAGTTCGTACAGCACATCGCGCTCCAGGGTGCGCACCAGTGCATCGGTCGGCAGATCGTTTTCATCGCGCCCGAACGGGTCTTCGAGTTCATCGGCAATCGCGTCGAAGCCGAAGAAGGTGTAGCTGACAATTGCCGTGAACAGCGGCGTCAACCAACCCAGCGATTGCGCCATGGCGAACGGCAGCAGCAGGCAGAACAGGTAGATGGTGCGGTGCAGCAGCAGGGTGTAAGGGAAGGGCAGTGGTGTGTTCTTGATCCGGTCGCACACCGCTTGGGCCTGGCTCAGACAGGTCAGGTGATTGGCCAGCAATTGATAACGCCATGGCGACAGCACACCGGCCCTTTCCAGCTCGGAACACTGGCGCCCGAGCTGATGAAGGATCTGTCCGCAGTGATCCGGCGCCGCCCCATCGATCGGTGGGCTGACCCAGTCGGTGCTGGCCTGCTCCTCGCTGTCTCCACGCAGCCGTGCATTCAACGCGTGGGCGAAACCGCACAGGTTGCGCAACAGTTGTCCACGCAGGCGGGTGTCATCGAGGCCTTGGGTTTCGCGCATCACCGCGCGCACCCGCAACAGCACCTCGCCCCAGGCCTTGCGCCCCTCGTACCAACGGTCGTAACAAGCGTTGTTGCGAAAGCTCAGGAAAATCGACAGCGACAGGCCGAGCAGGGTGAACGGCGTCGAATTGATCTGGGCGAAGTAGCTCGGCACCAGAAGTTCGATCAGCACAATCGCCGCCGCCAGCAGTGTCAGCATCAAGGTGCGCACGGCGATGCGTTTGGCGATCGAGCCTCTAAGGGTGAACAGCACGGCGAACTGATTGGGTCTCGGTCTGACGATCATCTCGCGGTCCCGGTTGCGCGGCGAATCAGCCGCCGGTCATGTTCATGAAACGCACCACTTGCACGTCGTCGTTGACTTCGAAATTGTGTCGATACGGCTTGAGTTTCATCGCCTCGATGATCGCGTTTTCCAGGCGTTCCGGGTGGCCGGGATGGGCGCGCAACACCGCTTTGAGGTCCATCGAATGCTCGTTGCCCAGACACAGCAGCAAGCGACCTTCGACGGTCAGACGCACGCGGTTGCAGGTGCCGCAGAAGTTGTGGCTGTGCGGCGAAATGAAGCCCAGGCGAATGTTCGGCGCCTCGGCCACGCGCCAGTAGCGCGACGGCCCTTGCGTCGATTCGGTCGAGTCGATCAGGGTGAAGCGTTCGGCGATGCGTTCGCGCACTTGCGCGCTGGAGTAGAAGGATTCGGCGCGGCTGTGTTCGGCGATCGCGCCCAGCGGCATCTCTTCGATGAAGGAAATGTCCAGATCACGCTCGATGGCGAAACTGACCAGATCGTTGATCTCGTGATCGTTGCGGCCCTGCATCACCACGCAATTGAGCTTGGTGCGAGTGAACCCGGCGGCACGGGCGGCATCGATGCCGTCGATGACCTGCGCCAGATCGCCAGTGCGGGTCAGCTCTTTGAAGCGCTGCGGATCGAGGCTGTCGAGGCTGATGTTGAGGCGCTTGACCCCGGCGTCGAAGAGCGGCCTGGCCAGTCGGCCCAATTGCGAGCCGTTGGTGGTCAGGCACAGCTCGCGCAGGCCGGGCAGGGCGGCGATCTGTTCGCAGAGTTGCACAACGCCGGGGCGGATCAGCGGCTCGCCACCCGTGAGGCGGATCTTGCGCGTGCCGAGGGCGACGAAGCTTTGCGCCACCTGGAACAGCTCTTCGAGGGTGAGGATCTGCTGGCGCGGCAGGAACTGCATGTCCTCGGCCATGCAATAGACGCAGCGAAAATCGCAGCGGTCGGTCACCGACAGACGCAGATAATCCACGCGGCGGTTGTGACCATCGATCAATTCACGCTGTGTCATGGGCTCGCCTCGTGGATGTGGAGCGCCGTCAGCGGGCGCAGATCGCGCAGGGTAGGCTGCGTTCGCCACGCCGTCCAATCACTCTGGCTGACCGAGTGATTGACGGCGTCGATGATGCCTTACGGTGCGCCAAACATTGCCGTCCAGTAAATGCCGGCGTTGCTTTTCGGATCGGTCGCGTAAGCGGCGCCCAGTTCCTGATATTGCGGATTCATCAGATTGGCGCAATGGCCTGGGCTGGCGAGCCAGCCGTCAACGACCTTGCCGACGGTGTCTTGCCCGGCGGCGATGTTTTCACCGACCAGTTGTCCGCTGTAACCGGACAGTTCGGCGCGGTCGCCCGGCGTGCGGCCGTCGCGGTCCTTGTGGTCGAGGTAATTGTTGTTGGCCATGTCGCGGCTGTGATCCTGAGCGACAGTGCCCAGCGTGGCATTCCACGCCAGCGGTGCTGCCGCCGCGAAGGACTGGCCGCCGCACTGGCGCGCCTGGCTGCGCGCGGTATTGAGTTGCGCCAGCAGCTTTTGCCCTTCGCTTTGTGCATCGCCGAGTTTCGCCGTCAGCAACGGCCGCGCGAGGACGATGCGCCAGTCGCGGTCAACGCGGTTGACACCGATATCGACAAACTGCGGATCGAGCACCACCTGACAGAAGCTTTCCTGAATCGCCTTCATTGCTGACGCCGCATCGCGCGGGCCGTTGAGGGTGATCGCCTGCACGTTGACCATCGGGTAGTGGGCGCTGGTCATGGCCTGCTGCAGATCAACCGCGCCGCTGGCCGGCAGGCGCAGCCGTGGATCGGCCGACAGCGGTGGCAACTCGTTTGACGCCTGCGTGCCGCAACGCTGGGGCTGGCTGCGATAGCTGTTGATCGACTCGATCAATTGCAGTTCATCGGCGGCCAGCGCCGAGGTGGCGAACACCACGCCCAGCGACAATGCGGCATAACGCAAAACGGACGGCATGAAGCGCATGGAAATCTCCCTTGAGCTGAATGCGCCCATGATGCGCGAAAGGCCCCCGGTGAGTGAATGTGTTTTTCTTTGCGGCGGATTTTTTTCTGCGCTGGTGTGCCCGCGCATTTGCTCGCTACACTCTGCGAAGACCTCGCAAACCGGGCGTCTCACCGACGTAACATCTTGCCCCGGGCGGGCGCTGACGGAAGAATCGACATGGGATCGAAAGGCTTGGCGGGCGGTTTGTTGTGGATCTTTTTGACCGGCGCGGCATGGGCCGGGGCGCAGGCGCCGATCGAGGCCAAGGCCGAACAGAAAGCCGAGGTGCTGGAGGAGAAAGCGGCGGATAAAGTCAGCGCTGTCCCGGCGCCGAAATCCGAGGCCATCACCCCGACCGAAGCGCAGGCGGTAGACCCTGCCGGTGCCGCGCCGCTGGACGATCCGCTGACCTGTCTGGCGCGCAGTATTTACTGGGAAGCCAAGGGCAAGGACACCCCGGAAATGGAAGCCGTCGCCAGCGTGGTGATGAATCGCCTCGGCCATGACGGCTTTCCCGACACGGTATGCGCGGTGGTCAAGCAAGGATCGGAAAGCGGCAATTGCCAGTTTTCCTGGTGGTGCGACGGCAGGCCCGATCAGGTCAAGGAAGACGCCGAATACGCGCTGGCCAAGGAAATTGCCGGCAAGGCGTTGAACCGTCAGCTCAAGGACCGCACGCGCGGTGCCCTGTATTTTCATGATCGCGGCGTGCACCCGAGCTGGGCCAAGGCCTATCGCAACACGGCGCAGACCGGCAGGTTCCTGTTCTACAAACCCGCCGGAGGCGACGCGCGTTAACTGGCGTGGGTGTTGAGAATGCTCGCCACCTGCTGCGGCTGGCAGTTCAGATACGGTGACTTCTGCAACCAGCGTTGATCCGGATACCAGGAAAACATGAACTGGCCGTTCTTCAGGCGATCGATCACCTGTTTGGCGATCTGCGGCCGCACGGCGGGGCAACCCTGACTGCGGCCGATACGCCCCTGACGCTTGCTCCACAGCGGGTTCACGTAACTGGCAGCATGAATCACGATCGCGCGATCACGGGCCAGATCATTGAAACCGGGCTCCAGACCGTCCATGCGCAGCGAGTAGCCGTGAGTACCTTCGTAGCTTTCCTGAGTGCGGAACAGGCCGAGGCTGGACTGATAACTGCCTTCGCGATTGGAAAACTGCGTGGCGAAGTTTTCCCCGGAGTTGGAACCGTGGGCAACCAGATCACGCAGCACCAGCTTCTTTTTGCTCAGATCGAAGATCCACAGACGGCGTTCGGTGGACGGTTGCGAATAATCGATGATCGCCAGATGCCGCGAGGGTTTCGCGCCGTTGTTGACCGCGCATTGCATGGCGTTCAATGCACTTTTGAGCGCTTGGGGATTGAGTTCCGGCGCGGCGTGGGCGAGGCTGTTGTAGAGAACCGGCGATGGCTTGCCGGCGGCAAATACTGGGCTGGTCACGGCGACAAGGGTCGCGGTGCTCAACAGAAGTCGGCGCAAAAACGTCAACATTTTATAAAGTGTCCTCAACTTGCTACATAAACGGCACTTTGGCTCCTGACTCCCAGTCAATACCCGCAGGCTCGCGGTTCGAGCCTGACTGTTCAGCGCACCTGATGTAAGGTTGACCGTCATCTGGACGGCCATGGATTGGAGTAAAGCAGTTGTTCAAAAAGTACGCATGCTACTTGAGCATTTGTTTGCTCGCTGCGCCGTTTGTCGCTTGCGCCGATGAGCCGCTGCCCCCGCTCGAAACCCTGCCGACGCCTGAAACGCAATTGCCGGTCGAGCCGCGCAGCCCGTTGCAGGCAGTTTTGATCAGCCTGGCGCAGTCGTGCCCGGCCATCGCTCCGCGTCTCAATGGCCCGTCGTTGAGCCAGTTGCAGGCGTTTTATGAACAGCAGGACTGGATGCCGGTGTGGGCGAGTGAGTCGGCACGCTTGCCGGCATTGCGCGCGCAATTGCAGCTGTTGGCCGATGATGGGTTGAATCCGAATCGCTACGCCGTGGCCACTACGCCGCCGCAGGACGGCGAGTTGTGCGCCGACATCGACATCAGCCGCAACTACTTGCAGGCCTTGCAGGATCTGCATTACGGCCGTCTGTTGCAGTCGCATTTCGAACCGCTGTGGCGTGTCGACGGCTCGCCGACCGATCGTCAGGCGCAATTGCTCAGCATTGCCGTGCCGGGCATGAACGATATCGCTGCGGCGTTCAACCTGGCGCGTCCGCATCTGCCGCAATATCAGAGCCTGCGTCAGCTGTATGCCGCGCAACGCTTGCAAGCCTTGCCGCAATGGCAGCCGGTCGGCAGCGGCCCGTTGCTGCGCCCGGCGATGGAAGACCCGCGCGTGCCGGAACTGGCCCGACGCTTGTACAGCGAAGGTTATCTGGCACACGCACTGGTGACACCGGACAACGCCTACGATGACGTGCTGGTGGAGGCAGTGAAGCACTTTCAGGCCAGCCATTCGTTGCAGGCTGACGGCGTGGTCGGGCCGGGCACCATTGCCGAGCTGAACATCAGTCCGCTGACCCGCCGCGATCAGCTGCGCGTCAATCTCGAACGTTTCCGCTGGATGGCCCAGGACATGGAGCCCAGTGGTCTGGTGGTCAATGTCGCGGCCGCTGAGCTGACGCTGTATCAGGGCGGTCAACCGGTGTGGCAGACCCGCACCCAGGTCGGCCGCGCCGAGCGCCAGACTCCACTGCTCAAATCCCGCGTCACCCGCCTGACGCTGAACCCGACCTGGACGGTGCCGCCGACCATCTGGAAGGAAGACAAGCTGCCGGAAATCCGCAAGGATCAGACCTTCCTCAGCCGCCAGAATCTGCAAGTGCTCGACGCCAATGGTCAGCCTCTGGCAGCGGCGGATATCGATTGGGACAACCCCGGCAACATCCTCCTGCGCCAGGACGCCGGCCCGCGCAATCCGCTGGGGCAAATGGTCATCCGTTTCCCCAACCCGTTCTCGGTGTACCTGCACGACACGCCGAGCAAGGCGCTGTTCGACAAAGGCCCACGGGCGTTCAGCTCCGGTTGCGTGCGCGTCGAGCACCCGCTGCAACTGCGCGATCTGCTGCTGTCCCCGGCAGAAAAAGCCCGCACCGATACTTTGCTGGCGACCGGCACCACCCATGAATTTCGCCTGTCGGCGCCGGTGCCGATCCTGATGACCTACTGGACGGCGCAAGTCGACAGCAGCGGCCATGTGCGTTATGCGCCGGACATCTACAGCCACGACAGCGCATTGCTGGCGGGGCTGGATCGGGCGCATTGAGTCCGGCACCAGCACGGCAGTCAAAGATCTGAGTTCGATGAGTGATTTCAGGTCGACGAATCCCGTACAAACACCTCGGTCAGTCCCCTCTCCCTCGGGAGAGGGCTAGGGTGAGGGGCCGATTTCAAGTCGAACCCATTACTCAAAATCTCACCGCCTCAGCTCCTCCACCAACCACGGCAAAAGCTCCTCACACGACCCTTCAATCTTCAAATCGAGCAAATCATCCGCCCGGGTCTTGCCCAGATTGATCGCCATCAACGGCTTGCCACGCTCGGCAATCACCCGACACAAGCGAAACGCCGAATACGCCATCAACGACGATCCCACCACCAGCAACCCCGCCGCATTCTCGGCAGCGGCCAAGGCCCGCGCGGCCGTCGGTTGCGCCACGTTCTCGCCGAAAAACACCACATCCGGTTTCATCCGCTCACCCGCGCAATGCGGGCACTGCGGTACCTGAAAGCGCGCTTCAAATGCCGGGTCGAGCAAGGTATCGCCATCCGGCGCCTGCACCGCATCAACACCACTCAGGTAGGGATTCTGTGCCTCCATCTGCTGCTGGATCGCATCGCGCTCGCTGCGTTGCCCGCAATCCAGGCAAAGCACCCGATGCAGACTGCCATGCAGCTCGATCACATCCTGGGTGCCGGCCTGATCGTGCAAGGTATCGACATTCTGCGTGATCAAATCGCTGATCCGGCCGCGCTGTTGCAACGCTGCCAGCGCCTCATGCGCGGCATTCGGTCGGGCCTTTCCCACGCGCGGCCAGCCGAGCATGGCTCGGGCCCAATAGCGCCGGCGTGATTCTGGGGCGGCGAGAAACTCCTGATACATCATCGGCTGCCGCCCACGACGCACGCCGTCACTGTCGCGATAGTCCGGAATGCCCGATGGCGTGCTGATGCCGGCGCCGGTCAATATCAGGAATTTATCGTCGGCCATGGCCTGCAACAGCGTATCGAGATGTTCGCGGATCGGGCTATCGAGCATGCTCAGCACTCCAGAATGGGCAGTGCCCGCAGGTTAGCATGCGATCCGCTCGGGTTACTTGCGCGCCTCCAGTATCAGGTTGAACGGTGTCTGCGTGGCGCGGCGGAACTGTTTGAACCCGGCCTCGACAAAGACTTTGCGCAGGCGCATTTCCCCGGCCTGCGCACCGAGCCCGAGGCCGACTTCCTGTGACAGCGAATTGGGCGTGCAGATAAACGTCGAGGCGGCGTAGAACAGGCGCCCGACCGCGTTGAGATTGTCGTCCAGTTTGTCGTTGGCGAACGGTTCGACCAGCAACACCGTGCCGTCGTCTTTCAGCGACTCATGAGCGTGGCGAGCGGCGCCGACCGGGTCGCCCATGTCGTGCAGGCAGTCGAAAAAGCAGATCAGGTCGTAGTCGCCGCCGGGATAGTTTTTCGCCGTGCCCTCGAAGAATCTGGCGCGGTTGCCCACGCCGCCTTCTTCGGCCCGTTGCGTGGCGACGGTGACTGACGGCTCGTGGAAGTCGAAGCCGACAAACTGCGATTTTGGAAACGCCTGGGCCATGATCACCGTCGAGGCGCCGTGGCCGCAGCCGATGTCGGCAACTTTGGCGCCGCGTTCCAGCTTCGCCACCACGCCGTCCAGAGCCGGAAGCCATTCGGCAATCAGGTGACCTTTGTAGCCGGGGCGGAAGAAGCGTTCGGTGCCGCTGAACATGCACGGATGGTGATCGCCCCACGACAAGGCGCCATTGCCGCGCATGGCCTTGACCAGTTTGTCCTTGTCATGGAAAAACGACGCCACCACGCCGAGACCGCCAGCGACGTACACGGGGGATTCCTCCACGGCCAGCGCCAAGGCCTGCTCTTCGGGCAAGCGAAACTGACCGTCAGAGTGTTCCATGTAACCGGACGCGGCATGGGCGCTGAGCCATTCGCGTACCAGGCGCGGATTGCAGGTGGTTTTTGCTGCGAGGGCTTCGGGGCTGATCGGTTGGCTGTCGGCCATTGCCCGGTACAGACCGAGTTCTTCGCCGACAATGACATTGGCCAGCATCGCCGCGCCGCCCATGTCGTTGACCAGTTTGCCCATGAATTCGTTGAGCTTCGCCTCATTCATCACGTGTGCTCCTGAAACAGGATCACCGTCCGGCGGCGTTGAATGTCGAGGCAGGCGCCACCGGGCGGTGGTCACGGATTGGGGCAGGGCACAGCAGACGTCCTGCGGCCCCCTCGACTGGGTAATGAATGAGTCTAGTCGGTGTTTTTCTCAGCGTGGCAGCGGCAACTTCAGTTCAGCGCACAACCCGCCACCTTCACGATTGCTCAACAGCAGCGAGCCACCGAGCGCCAACGCCAATTGCTGGGCGATCGCCAATCCGAGCCCGGTGCCGCCGGTGTCACGATTGCGCGAGTTTTCCACGCGATAGAACGGTTCCAGCACCTGCGCCAACTCGGCCTCGGCGATGCCCGGGCCGCGATCGAGGACTTTCACCGACAGGCTGTTGCCCTGCGCTTCGACCTGCAATTGCGCGGCGCCGGCGAATTTCAGGGCGTTGTCGGTCAGGTTCACCAGCACCCGGCGCAGGGCCTGCGGACGGGTTTCGATTACCGCTTTGCTTTTGCCGCCGAGCTGTACGTCCTTGCCCATGTCCTGGTAGTCGAAGACCAGGCTGTCGAGGAACGAGTCAAGATCGGTACGCCGGCTCTCTTCGGTGGCCCCGTGCACGCTGCGGGCGTACGCCACGCCTTCGCGCACCAGATGTTCGATCTCCCCAAGATCGCTGCTCAGTTTGTCCTTCTCGACCGAGTCGTCCATGAACTCCGCGCGCAACTTCATCCGGGTGATCGGCGTTTGCAGGTCGTGGGAAATCGCCGCGAGCAGTTGCATGCGTTCTTTCAGGTAGGCGGCGATGCGCGTTTGCATGGCGTTGAACGCCCGCGCGGCGTGGACCACTTCGGTCGGCCCTTGCTCGTCGAGTTTGATCGGATGGGCGTTGGGGTCGAGGGTTTCCACCGCATTGGCGAGGCGGGTGAGGGGGCGAATGGCGATGCGCACGGCGAGCCAGGTGCAGAGGATCAGCAATGCCAGTTGGCCCAGCAGCACTACCGGCAACCATGGTGACAGCGGCACCATCGCCGGACGGATATCGATGGTCACCGGGCTGCCGTCGCTCAGCCGCAAGTGGCCCTGGAAATGTTGTCTCGGACCACCGGGAACTTCGGTAAACACGATGGGATAAGTGTCGCCGATGGCCGCCGTAATTGAGGCAATCGCGACGGACTTTTCAGCCGAGGTCACCGGCATGCCCGGTTCGCCCTCGTTGAGCAGGTAGCCGTAATTGCGCCGGGCCAGACGCGGCAGCCAGGCCTCGCGTTCTGCGGCGGGCAGGCGATCGAGGATGGCCATCGACGTCGAGACGTCGGTTTCGAGGTTGCCGAGCATGGTGCTTTTCGCGCTCTGGTAACGCTCGTAATACTGCGCGCCGAACGACAGGCCCTGCGCCAGGATCAGCCCGATCAGGAAAATCAGCGACAGGCGCGAGGCGAGAGTGCGCGGCCATTGCAGCTTGAGTTTCATGCCGAAGCCCCAAGCAGTTCGACCGGCAGCGAGAACACATAACCTTCACTGCGCACGGTCTTGATATAAGCCGGCTCGCGAGCATCGTCCAGCAGGCGTTGACGCAGGCGACTGACCAGCAGATCGATGGAGCGGTCGAACAGATCGGCCTCGCGGCCCTGGGTCAGATTGAGCAGTTGATCGCGGCTGAGCACCCGTTGCGGGTGGTCGAGGAACACCCGCAGCAAGCGGTATTCGGCACCGCTGAGGGCAACCATGGTGCCGTCGCTGTCGAGCAGGTGCCGGGCCGAGGTGTCCAGCTGCCAGCGACCGAAGGCCAGCAGGCGACCGGCTTCGGTGACCACCAGGTTCGGCGGCAACATGCGGGTACGGCGCAACACAGCGTTGATCCGCGCCAGCAGTTCGCGGGCGGCGAAGGGTTTGCTCAGGTAATCGTCGGCGCCCATTTCCAGACCGATGATGCGGTCGGTCTCATCGTTGCGCGCGGTGAGCATCAGCACCGGCGTGGCCTTGTGTTTGCCCACGCGCAATTCACGGCACAACTGCAGGCCATCGTCGCCGGGCATCATGATGTCGAGCACGATCAGGTCGACGGTGTTGGCATCAAGGAAGCTGCGCATCTGTCGGCCATCGGCGACCACTGTCGTGCGCAGGCCGTTCTTCTTCAGGTAGTTGCCTACCAGTTCACGGATCTCGCGGTCGTCGTCGACGATGAGAATGTGATCGACATGTTCCATCGGTTCAAGCCTCTGTCAAAGGGGGGAATGCCGTGCAGTCTATAGCGCCGCTGACCGCACGCCTGCCTGCCTTTGTATTGCAGTGTATCTGTCGCGACGGCGGATACACACCGACGCAAAATCACGATTTTTTCGGGGTTTTGTATCGCTCTGTATCTACACACTGCATGGATACACAACGAGTGATTCTCGTCCTTTCCTGACACAGACGCGATACCTCGAAGGCCTCAAATAGGCTCCATCGAGGCACACACAGATCGCCTCGGCTCAAACCCACTGAAGCCTTGAGGACTACACCATGAACAACAAATCCGTATTCGCCGCCTGCCTGTTCGCCGCTCTGAACATCTGCACCCTGTCGGCCCACGCCGAAGCTGACGTCAGCCGGCAAACCTACACCTACGGCACCCATCTGGATATCCAGAAAGTGCTGTCGATGACTGAAGACACTTCCGTGACCTGCGGCATCACCGAGGCGCGCATGACCTACCTCGATTCCGCCGGCAAAACCCGCGAGCTGGATTACAGCAAATTCGCTGACGGCTGCAACAACCAGAACTGAGTCATCCCTACTTTTTCTGCAAGGAGTTTTGCCATGAACAACGTCTCGCGCTTTCTGACCGCAGCAGCCTTCGCCTTCACCGGTGCCGCCGCCCACGCCAACAGTGCCTTGGAGCAGAGCAGCTGCGCCAGCAGCACCTGCTTCCAGCTGACCACGGTCGCGAAGGAGGGCAGCGATGCACTGATCGCCGCTGATGGTTCCAGCCGCACGCCGCAGGGGCAGATGGTTGCCGCTGACGGATCGAGCCGCACACCGCAGGGCCAGATGGTTGCTGCTGACGGATCGAGCCGCACACCGCAGGGCCAGACGGTTGCCGCTGATGGTTCCAGCCGCACACCGCAAGGCCAACTGGTCGCGGAAAACGGTGCCAGTCGCACGCCTCAAGGGCAGCTGCTGGACGGCCAGACCGCATGAGCCACGGCGTAGATAAAGCAGGCTAGCGAGGGACGTTTCCCTCGCTGCCCGGTTGCGTGCCCAGCCCCCACATTCAAGGTGACCCCGTTATGTACCTCATCGCATTTCTCGGCGGTCTGCTGACCGTCCTCAGTCCGTGCATCCTGCCGGTGGTGCCGTTTCTGTTCGCTGGCGCCAACCGTACCCGTTCCTCGATCTTGCTGACCCTCGCCGGCATGGCGCTGACCTTTGCGCTGATCTCAAGCCTCGCGGTGGTCAGCAGCGAGTGGGTGATTCAGGCCAGCAACACCGGCCGCCACGTTGCCTTGTTGGTCATGGCGCTGTTCGCCCTGTCGCTGATCTCGGCCCGCGTCGGTGACTGGCTGACCAGGCCCTTCGTCGCCCTGGGCAATCGTCTCGATCAGGACACCCGTAAAAGAGCCGGACCGATGGGTTCGATCATGCTCGGCGTCGCCACCGGCCTGTTGTGGGCGCCCTGTGCCGGGCCGATCCTTGGGGTGATTCTGACCGGCGCAATGTTGCAAGGCGCCAATGCCCAGACCAGCCTGTTGCTGCTGGCTTACGGCGTCGGCAGTGCCTTGTCGCTGGGCACGTTGATCTTCGCCGGGCGCGGTCTGGTCAATCGGCTGAAACCGTCGATCCCGTTCAGCGGCTGGTTGCGCCGTGGTGCCGGGGTTGCGGTGCTTGCTACAGTCGCGGTGATTTCCACGGGCGCCGATAAGACTTTGCTTGCCAACACCTCTTCCGAAGGCGTGGCCAGCTTCGAGAAAAACGTCCTGGAAAACGTGCCGAAAGTGGTCGACTACTTCGTCAGCAAGGTCCGCGCCGATTCGATGATGGACCAGGCCCGGGGCTCAATGCCGTCGCTGTCGGGCGCTGTGCAATGGCTCAATTCACCAGAGCTCAGTGCCGAATCCCTGCGCGGCAAAGTGGTGCTGGTGGACTTCTGGACCTACGACTGCATCAACTGCCAGCACACCCTGCCGTACGTCAAAGACTGGGCGAAGAAATACGAGAAGGACGGCCTGGTGGTGATCGGCGTGCACACACCCGAGTATGGCTACGAGCGCATCATCAACAACGTCAAGGATCAGGTGAAAAAACTCGGCATCACCTACCCGGTCGCCATCGACAACGACTACGCGATCTGGCGCAACTTCGACAATCAATACTGGCCGGCGCATTACCTGATCGACGCCAAGGGCCAGATGCGTTACAGCCACTTCGGTGAAGGTCGCTATGCCGAGCAGGAGCAGATGATCAAGCAGTTGCTGGAAGAGGCGAAAGCTCCGGCAGCCTGATCAAAAAAACCAATGGCTCACAGGTCGCGGACCATGAGCCATTGTTGTTTTTCCCACGCCTGAAAACCCTCCAATAGCTGCCAGCCGCGTTTACCGTAGTAGTCGTGTTTGTCTTGCGTGTGCAAGTACAAGCGCGACACCCCACGCTGCTTTGCTGCCTCGCAAATCCCTTCAATCAGCTGCTCCGCCAAGCCTCGCCCGCGCGCCTCGGGGTCAACGAATACGCAGGCGAGCCATGGGCCGAGATCGGCGCGATCAGCCAAGTCGTTGCGGGCCAGTGCGGCACCACCCAGCAGGTGTTCACCGTCCATGGCAATCAGGCACGACCATTCGCCATTGCTTTGGCCCTCGGCAAATTCGCGCTGCCATTGAGCCAGGGGCTGGTCGGCGTATTCGTAGTGGAATTGTTGGTGAATCCACGCCGCGTAGCGATCGCTGTGTTGCATGTGCGCGGCGAGCCAGTCGAGGTGCAGTGACATCGGTCGAGTCCTTTGCGTGGGCGAGCCCGCATCAGAAACCAATCTCGCAACGCTGACAATGCGCAAGGTGTATCAGGCGCTTGACAGATTTGCGCCGCTCATCGGCAAAGTGCCGGGTTTACGGGGCTGGCGGACGATTGGCAGGGACGCCGGGCAGCCTCGGCGCGATAGTGACCAAGCACAGTCTGCGCCGCCGACTGTGCATTCTCTCTGCCACGGAGCTCGCTGTCATGAGTACCCCGATTGATCTCACTGCCCTGAAGGAACGTCAGAAAGTCGCTTGGGCCAGTGGCGACTACGCCGTGATCGGCACCACCTTGCAAATCGTTGGGGAAAACCTCGCCGAGGCTTGCGATCTGCGCTGTGATGAACAGGTGTTGGATGTCGCTGCCGGCAACGGCAATGCAACCCTGGCAGCGGCGCGGCGCGGTTGTGTGGTGACCTCGACCGATTACGTCGCGGCACTGCTGGAGCGTGGTCAGGATCGCGCACGGGCCGAACATCTGGAGGTGATTTTTCAGGTGGCCGATGCCGAGGCTTTGCCTTTTCCCGATGAAAGCTACGACGCCGTGTTGTCGACGTTCGGCGTGATGTTCGCGCCTGACCAGGTCAGCGCCGCTAATGAGCTGGGGCGGGTCTGTCGTCGGGGCGGGCGGATCGGTATGGCGAACTGGACGCCGGAGGGCTTCGTCGGGCAGATGTTCAAGATTCTCGGCCAGCATCTGCCGCCGCCAGCAGTGGCCCAGCCACCGTCGAACTGGGGCTCGGATGCGTGGCTGCACAAGCATTTCGATGACCGCGATTTTGTCGTACGCGTGACCCGCAGCCACTTCAATTTCCGCTACCGCTCGGCGGCGCATTTCATTGACATCTTTCGCCACTGGTACGGGCCGGTGCACAAGGCTTTTGCGGTGTTGTCGGCGGAGGCAGGACAGGCGCTGGAGGATGATCTGACGGATTTGCTCAACCGGTCGAATCGCGCCGGGGAGGCGTCCCTGGTGGTGCCGAGTGAGTATCTGGAGGTGGTGATTACCAAGCGCTAGTCCACATCGGATTTCCTGGTCGATGAAGATCTCTGTGGGAGCGAGCCTGCTCGCGAAAGCGGTGTGCCAGCCAACCTTTATGTTGATGGAACCACCGCATTCGCGAGCAGGCTCGCTCCCACAGGGGATGTGCTTATTTCAAATGGCTGCGATCAAACCACTCCAGCGCCGTGCGCCAGATGCAGATCCCCAGAAAATAAGCCGACATCAGCAACCACAAGCCCATTACCAGCGGATTGATCACCGGGTGATTGAGCACCAGCGACAGACTGCACAACAGCCAGATCGCCGTCACCGCGATATTGATTGGCATGAAACGCCGCACGCGAAACGGGTGCAGGAACTTCATCCGCGTCACCGTCAGCAATGCCAGACCGATCACGGTGAGAAAGGTGATCCACGGCCCCGGGCCGATGATGTACAGGCACAGCGCAACCACGTTCCAGGCCGCCGGGAAGCCGACAAAATAGTTGTCCTTGCTCTTCATGTTGACGTTGCAGAAACAGAACAGCGACGACACCAGAATCACCGACACCGTCAGCAACAGGGTGTAATCGGGCAGGGGAATGTAGCGGTAGATAAACAGTGCCGGGATGAATACATAAGTCAGGTAATCGATGACCAGATCAAGGATCGAACCGTCGAAACTCGGCAGCACCGATTGCACATTGACCTTGCGCGCCAGTGCGCCATCGAGGCCGTCGACGATCAGCGCCACGCCCAGCCACATCAGGCAATGAATCGGCTGGTTTTCCAGCAGGGCGAGGGTGGCGAGGAAGGCGGTGACCACGCCAGTCGCGGTAAAACCATGGGCGCCCCATGCTTTGAGCCTGGCGATGTGTACGGTGGATATCACGGGGGCGTTCTCCAGAAAGTGAAGCAAGCCGGGTATCGCCCATCGTCAGAAAGGGCGTCGGCAAACCGGGTCGGGTTGCAGCTATCGACCGGTTTGGCCGGGATAAGGTTCACCACCCATGAATCTTAGCTGGCTCGCGGAAAATTTCTCGGGTGCGATTTCATCGGTGAGCCGGCGTCAGCCCAACGGTGCTGGCGCTATGGCTGCGTCGGTCTATCGTTGCCTGACGCGATCGGGCCGTGGCCTCGGAGGATAACGTCATGAACACCAGCGATTTGCTTGAACAACTGCTGCGAGGCCAGGCCTCGGCGGGACAACAACGCGGAGCTTCGGCCGGTGACGGCCTGGGCGGTTTACTTGGTGGACTGTTGGGCGGCGGCAGTCAGTCCGGAGCGGGTGGCGCGGCTGCTTCGGGTGGCCTCGGCGGCCTGGGTGGTTTGCTCGGTGGCTTGCTCGGCGGCGGTGGCTTGGGAAGCGCCCTCGGTGGCGGTAGCAGAAGCCGTACCGGCGGGACCAGTTACGCGGCGCTCGCATCGCTGGGCATGATGGCTTACCAAGCGTACCAAGCCTGGCAACGCAGCCAGGCCAGTAACGCGCCGCAGGAGCTGCCACAAACCGCCGACCTGCTCGCCGGCCCGCAAATCGAAACCCACAGCCACGCGGTACTGCGCGCCCTTATCGCCGCCGCCAAGGCTGACGGCCGCATCGACGACGCAGAAAAGCATCTCATCAGCAGCGAAATCGGCAAACACACCGCCGACCCGCAGTTGCAGCAATGGCTCGACGCCGAAGTCGCCAAGCCGCTGGATGCCCGCGAAGTGGCGCAATCCGCTAACGGCGATCCGGCCGTAGCCGCCGAAATGTACCTGGCCAGCGTCATGCTGGTAGACGATCAACAGGACGCCGAACGCAGCTATCTCGATGAGCTGGCCGCCGCCTTGAACATCGATCCCGACTTGCAGGTGCATCTGGAACAGCAGGCGAAAGGGCAAGCCTGACCCGCTGTAAAAATCCCTGACACTGCCAGCCCCGGCCGCTCCATCCGTCCGGGGCTTTTTTACCTCGATTGAATTTTTCCGCCGCCGTGTCGCTCTTCTGCATAACAGAACCCGTCTGCCATCGGTGTGCTCATGAACAGGAACCTCGACGATTACAACCGCATGCGTGATTTTTCCGCGACGTCGGAACCGGCCGCAGTCAAGCGCTCGGGCCGTAAGTCGGCCAAGGATCATGCCTTGCAGTTCTGCATCCAGAAGCACGACGCTTCGCACCTGCATTACGACTTTCGCCTGGAACTCGACGGCGCCCTGAAGAGTTGGGCGGTGCCGAAGGGGCCGTCGCTGGACCCGTCGGTCAAGCGTCTGGCGATTCATGTCGAGGATCATCCGCTCGATTACGCGACGTTCGAAGGCAGCATTCCCGAGGGGCATTACGGTGCCGGTGATGTGATCGTCTGGGATCGCGGCGTGTGGATTCCGCTGGAAGATCCGCACAAGGCCTATGCCAAGGGCCGGCTCAAGTTTGAGTTGCAAGGCGAGAAGCTCGGCGGCGTGTGGAATCTGGTGCGCACGCACATGCCGGGCAAGAAGGAACAATGGTTCCTGATCAAGCATCAGGACAACGCCGCGCGCCCGCAGGATGATTTCGACGTGCTGGTCGCCGAGCCCGACAGCGTGCTCAGCGAGCGCACGATTGTCGGTAAACCGGCGGCTGCCGCCGATAAGGCCAAACCGGTAAAGAAGGCCCCGGCCAAACCGCGCAAGCAGGCGTCCGGGCAGCTTACCGGCGCACGCAAGGCCAAGCTCCCAGCGCTGATCAAGCCGGAACTGGCGACGCTGGTCGACAGCGCGCCCGAAGGGCAGTGGAGCTACGAGATCAAGTTCGACGGCTACCGGATCATGGCGCGGATCGATCACGATGAGGTGCAGCTGTTCACCCGCAACGGCCATGACTGGACGCACAAACTGCCGCAGCAGGCCAAAGCGCTGGCGGCGCTGGGTCTGGAATCGGCCTGGCTCGATGGCGAAATGGTCGTGGCCAACGAGCAAGGGGTGCCGGATTTTCAAGCGCTGCAGAATGCCTTCGATGCCGGGCGCAGCGGCAATATTGTTTATTACCTGTTCGACGTGCCGTATCTCAATGGCGTCGACCTGCGCGACGTGCCGGTCGAAGAACGCCGCGCCGCGTTGAGCACCATCCTCGGCGCGCAGAAAGAATCGTCAACGCTGCGCTTCTCCGAAGCCTTCGAAGAAACCCCGGACGCGCTGCTCAACAGTGCCTGCCAAATGCAGATGGAAGGCCTGATCGGCAAGCGGCTCGGCTCGCCTTATGTATCGCGGCGCAGCGGTGACTGGATCAAGCTCAAGTGCAAGCATCGCCAGGAATTCGTCATCGTCGGCTACACCGATCCGAAAGGTGCGCGCAGTGCTTTCGGCGCGTTGCTGCTCGGCCTGCACGACGCTGACAGTGGCGAGTTGCGCTACGCCGGCAAGGTCGGCACCGGGTTCAACGAAACCACATTGAAAAGCATCCTCGCCCAACTCAAGCCGTTGCAGACCAAAACCTCCGCAGTGGTCAATCCGCCCAGCGGTTTCGAGGCCAAAGGCGTGCACTGGCTCAAACCCAAACTGCTGGCCGAAGTGGCATTCGCCGAGATGACCAAGGACGGCTCGGTGCGCCACGCCGTGTTCCATGGTTTGCGCGATGACAAACCGGCCAAGGACATTACCGAAGAGCGAGCGAAGCCTGTGAAAGCTGCCAAGCCCGAAAAAACCGAAAAAACCGAAAAGACCGAAAAGACCAAAACCGCCGAAAAGCAGCCGGCAAAGAAAACCGCCGCCAGCAAAAAAGCCGAAACCGCGCCTTCGCAAGCAGGTCTGGCCGGCGGCAAGGTACGCATCACTCACCCCGATCGAGTGATCGATGCGGTCAGCGGCACAACCAAGATGCAACTGGCGCAGTATTACGCCAGCGTTGCCGAACACATCCTGCCGCAACTCAAGGATCGTCCCGTGGCCTTAGTGCGTGCACCGGACGGCATCGCCGGCGAACTGTTCTTCCAGAAGAACGCCGATCGCCTGGCCATTCCCGGCATCACCGCCCTGGACAAGGACGTCACCGGCCAGCCAGTGATGATGATCAACAATCCCGAAGCGCTGGTCGGTGCGGTGCAGATGAGCACGGTGGAGCTGCACACCTGGAACGCCACAACCGTGGATCTGGACAAGCCCGATCGCTTCGTCCTCGACCTCGACCCGGATCCTGCGTTGCCATGGAAAAGCATGGTTGAAGCCACCGCGCTGACCCTCACTGTGCTCGATGAGCTGGGCCTCAAAGCCTTCCTGAAAACCAGCGGCGGCAAAGGCATTCACCTGGTGGTGCCGTTGACGCGCAAGCATGGCTGGGACGAAGTGAAGGACTTCAGCCACGCCATCGTCAGCCACATGGCCAAGTTGCTACCGGACCGGATTTCAGCGGTGTCCGGGCCGAAAAACCGCGTCGGGCGGATCTTCATCGATTACCTGCGCAACGGCCTCGGTGCCACCACCATTTGCGCCTACGCCGCACGTGCGCGGGAAGGCATGCCGGTGTCGGTGCCGCTGTACCGAGAGGAAGTCGCTGAAATCAAGGGCGGTAATCACTGGAACATCTACAACGTTCACGAGCGTCTGACCGAAGTCGGCGATGAGCCTTGGGCGGAAATGAAGAAAACCCGTCAGACCATCACCGCCGAGATGCGCAAACGCGTCGGCATGAAAAAGTGATCAGGTGTCGCGCAGCAAGTCGTGGGCGTTGAGCAGTTCGAAGGCGATTTGCGGGTGGTTTTCCAGGCCCTTGCGAATCGCCGCCGGGATTGCCGCGCGAGTCTTGCGACACAGGCCTGGCAGCTCGTCGATCTGAATGGCAATGCCGCGCATGGTGCGCACTTCATTGAAACCGGGGGCGACGTCGACACGGATGCCGAGTTGCTCGTACATGCGCTGTTGCAGGCGTTTGAGGTCGTTGAGGTCTTTGAGTTGTTCCAGGCGCGCCAGAAGAATTTTTTCTTCAGCGCGAGTCAAGCGCAGGATGCGCAGGTCGGCGCCGGGCGTTTCCAGCAACGGATCGCGCCCGCAGATGCAGGCGCCGGGAGGGCAGGGTGAGCGCAAGGGCACGGTCGTCGTCATGGCCTCCATCATAGAGGCCGTCGGACATGTTTGCCTATGTGCACTCAGCGGCCGTCCATCGGCCGCTGCTTCCCTCGTGACTACTGCTGCACGCCTTCGTATTGCACCAGAATGGCGTTGGCCAGGTCTTCATCACTGGCGTTCAAGCCAGGGTTGGCCTGGCGCACCTGTTGCAGTACCGACTCAAGATAAACCCCACGAATGGCCCCGCCGCTGGCAACGAACGCAGACACGTCGTCACGGGCCGGAATGACCATTTTGTCGTCCTTGAAGGTCGAGTACAGCGACGCGGAGACACCTGCCGAGGTGGCGACGTCACCCGCGTCAACGCGGGCCAGCGCCGAACCGACCGGCAGGCAAAGCATTAAAGAAGAAATCAGGACTAACTTGCGCATGACGTGTTCCTCCACAAGCGCTAAGCAAAAAGGGAAGGGACTACATAACGTCAGAGGTGAACGGCGCGCGGGAGTTCCGTGAGCGGTGAAAAGCCGTGAGTCAGAGTTTTCACCGCTCAGTCGGTTCAGATCACCCCACAGGCCATGCGATCGCCGCCACCGCCCAGTGGCTTGGGCATGTCGGAATGGTTATCGCCGCCGGCGTGAATCATCAGGGCGTGGCCCTTGATCTCGGAAATCTTCTTCAGGCGCGGTGCCAGCACCGGATAGTTGGCGACCCCGTCAGCCGTCACATACACCGCTGGCAGATCACCCAGATGCCCGTCGGCGTAAGGGCCGAGATGCTTGCCGGTTTTCGCCGGATCGAAGTGTCCGCCAGCGGCCAGTGCCGCGCCTTTCACGCCATCCTTCGTGCCCGCTTCGCAGCTGCCGTTTTCATGGACATGAAAACCGTGGATGCCGGCCGGCAATGATTTCAGCTCGGGTGTGAACAGCAGGCCGTACGGCGTTTCGCTGACAGTGACAGAGCCGATCGCCTGCGGCGCGCCGTCGGCGCTGACCAGATTGATTGCGACTTTCTCCGTTGCTGCCTGTGCGGTGCCGATTGCCAACGTGCCGAGCAGACCAAACCACAGTGCGCGTTTCATAAGCGTTTCCTTCAGCTGCATGAGTGTTCGAAGCGATGGATTCATAGCCTGTCGTTGTTAACCAGCGATGAAGGCGTTATCCATCGGCGCTGCAAGGTGTGACCGGGTTCACGCTTGAAAAGTTTTGCCGGATTCAAGTCGCCCCTGACATCAGCCGATACGCTCTGTGTCGGCAGTTCCCTGCACATAGGCTTAACTGAAATCCGACAAGCGCAATCCAGCGTGCCCACGGGAGATTCCACGGTGTCGATCAAACTGCGTTTGGTGTTGCTGATTGCGACCAGCCTGCTGACGGCGCTGATCGTGAGCCTGGTCAGTTACGTCGGCAATCTGCGGATGGCCACGGCGGTCGGCGATAACACGGTAAGCATGAGCGCGCTGCGCAATCACATGGAAGCGGACATGATGCACGACGCCCTGCGCGCCGATGTCTATTCGGCGATGCTGGTCGGCCTGGGCAAGAGCACCGCCACCGCCACAGAAGTGCGCGATTCGCTGGCCGAGCACGCCGGGCATTTTCGTGAAGTGCTGGATGACAACCTGAAACTGCCGATCAACCCGCAGCTGCGCACGGCGCTGGAGCAGATCAAGCCGAGCCTCGACACCTACATCAAATCCGCCGAGCAGATCGTCGGCGTGGCGCTGGACAAGCCGGATGCCGCCCAGCAGCAGCTCGGCACGTTCAATGCCGCGTTCAGCCAGCTCGAAGAGCAAATGGCGACGCTCAGCGAATTGATTGAAAGCAACACTCGGCAAACCAGCGAAGGCACCGAAGCGGCCATTAGCAATGCCAATCTGGCCCTTGGTGTGGTGCTGATCGCCAGTCTGTTGCTGCTGCTGATTCAGGGGCGCTGGGTGATCCTGAGTATCATGGGGCCGCTCAAATCCGCCAGCCGCATCGCTGAAAGCATTGCCCATGGCAATCTCAGCGAACCGATTGTCGAACCCGCCGGCAAGGACGAAGCCAGCGTGCTGATCCGCACATTGGCGACCATGCAGCGTGATCTGCGCAACATGATTGACGTGGTCCGGCGCAACGCTCACGGCGTCAGTGGCATGAGCGAGCAGCTCAGTCAGGGCTGCCATCAGGTCGCCGACAGCAGCCAGCAGCAAAGCGTTGCCGCCGGGACCATGGCGGCCGCCGCCAGCCAGATGACCGCCAGCATCGAGGAAATCACCCGCCACGCCGAACGTGCGCTGAGCATGGCCAATCAGGCGGAAACTCTAGCGAAGGAGGGCGGCGGGGTGATTCATCAAGTGGTCAGCGACATGGACGACATCGCCCGCTCGGCACAGCAGTCGGCGCAGGTGATCCGCACGCTGGATCAGGAATCCGAGGCGATCTTCAACATCATTCAGGTGATCAAGAGCATCGCCGACCAGACCAACCTGCTGGCGCTCAACGCGGCGATCGAGGCAGCGCGGGCAGGTGAGCAGGGCCGTGGTTTTGCCGTGGTCGCCGATGAAGTGCGCAGTCTGGCCGCACGCACCAGCGCCTCGACCCAGGAAATCGCCGCCATGGTCGCGCGCATCCAGAACAGCACGCGCGAGGCGGTCAGCAGCATGGAGGCGGGCGTGGCGCAGGTCGACAAGGGCATGGCAGTGACGGCGGAAGTCGAGCGGGCGATTCGCGAGATCCTCGACGCCACGCTGAACACCACGCAACTGGTCAACGACATCACCCGCACGATTGGCGAACAGAGTATGGCCAGCAACGAAATCGCCCATCAGGTGGAAATGATTGCGGGGATGAGCGAGGGCAATAGCCGGGTGATCGGGCAGACGGCGACGACTACCGATGAATTATCGAATCTGGCGGGACAGTTGGCGCAGTCGGTGGATCGGTTTCGGTTGTGATAGCGGTAGGACTGGTGTCTATCACGGCCTTATCGCTGGCAAGCCAGCTCCCACAGGGTCTGATGTTGTGAATGCAACGGTGTGTACACCATCATCCACTGTGGGAGCGGGCTTGCCCGCGATGAGGCCAGCTCGGGCAACACTGAATCAGGCCAATGTTCCCTTAATCAAAACCTGAACGCCTGTCGTCCCACCAACAACCATTTCCCACCCTGTTTCTGCCAGATCTGGAAATTTTCGATCTCGGTCGGAATCACCTCAGTCCCCTTCAACGCCTGCGCGGAGAAGTGGTGGCGCACCAATGCGGTATCGCCGGACATCGTGATGGTCTGCTTCTGCATCTCCAGGGTCTTGAATGCGCTGCGGCCGGTTTCGATGTCGGCGATGAATTCCTGCTTGTCCTGAATCTTGCCGCTGGAGTGGCCGTAGGTCAGGTTCGGCGCGGTCAGAGCGTTCAACTCGGCGATGTCTTTATGCAGCATCGCCTGAGTCAGGTGATCAACTGCTTGGGCGACTTCTCTTTCCGCCGGGGCAGGGGCGGCCATGGCGCAGGCGCTGAAGGCGCAGAAGAAACCGATGAGTAGGCGGGATTTGGTCATGTTGTTTCCTTGTTGTTATTGGGTTGGGATGACTGGCTTTGTTCGTCAGTCATCATACAACTTAGCAGGTTATTTTCTGCATGAACAACGAGCCGTTGGCGCTGATTTATCAAGTTGCGATGCGTATCGCGCAAAAAACTTTGCAGGCCAATGCCTAATCGCAGTCATGTTTGGTTGCCGATGGCCGATAAGTCTCTGAGCGGAAAAAGACTTTCAAGTCGGGAACAGACGCGCGGGTTCGCCCTGACGTGATATTCTCCGCGCCAAATTTGCTTTGACTTAATTCGGTTGGCTGGCCTTTCGGGCGGGCCGACGGGATCCCTGTCGCTCAAGCAGCTGAAGCCAATAACGATAAGAAGTCAGTTCAGAAGGGACATTAACTGAGGTCGATGCCACATGTCGGCCTTGTGTGCCCACCCGTCAATATTGAAGTGTGCCGGATTGCGCGACGCCAGCCTGAGCGTCAGCAAAGCGCAACGCAGACTGATAACAACGACGGGCGGAAGGCGTTTTATCATAGGTGCAACAGATGTTTAAGAAAGTGAACACAGCCTTGCTCGGTCTGGCTTTGGCGATGGGGATGTCGTCTGCCAATGCTGCCGAAGCCAAGAAAGTTGACGTCCTGCTGATCGGCGGCGGCATCATGAGCACCACCCTGGGTGTGTGGATCAATGAGCTGGAACCGACCTGGTCGATGGAAATGGTCGAGCGCCTCGATGGCGTCGCCCTGGAAAGCTCCAACGGCTGGAACAACGCCGGTACCGGTCACTCGGCTCTTGCCGAGCTGAACTACACCCCGGAAGACGACAAGGGCAACGTAACGATCCCGAAAGCTGTCGAGATCAACGAAGCGTTCCAGGTTTCCCGTCAGTTCTGGGCGTGGCAGGTTCAGCAGGGCGTGCTGAAGAACCCTCGTTCGTTCATCAACACCACTCCGCACATGAGCTTCGTGTGGGGCGATGACAACATCAAGTTCCTGAAAAAGCGCTACGAAGCGCTGCAGGCGAGCCCGCTGTTCGCTGGCATGCAGTACTCCGAAGACCCGGCTGTGATCAAGAAGTGGGTACCGCTGATGATGGAAGGGCGTGACCCGAACCAGAAAATCGCGGCCACCTGGAGCCCGCTGGGTACGGACATGAACTTCGGCGAAATCACCCGCCAGTTCGCCGCTCACCTGCAAACCAAACCCAACTTCGATCTGAAACTGTCGAGCGAAGTTGAAGACATCACCAAGAACGCCGATGGCACCTGGCGTGTGAGCTACAAAAACCTCAAAGACGGTACCAAGACCGAAACCGACGCCAAGTTCGTGTTCATCGGCGCTGGCGGCGGTGCTCTGCACCTGCTGCAGAAGTCGGGCATTCCTGAAGCCAAGGAATACGCAGGCTTCCCGGTTGGCGGCTCGTTCCAGGTGACCGAGAACCCGACGATTGCCGAGCAGCACCTGGCCAAGGCCTACGGTAAAGCTTCGGTTGGCGCGCCACCGATGTCCGTTCCGCACCTGGACACCCGTGTTCTGGACGGCAAGCGCGTCATTCTGTTTGGCCCGTTCGCGACCTTCAGCACCAAGTTCCTCAAGGAAGGTTCGTACTTCGACCTGCTGACCAGCACCACCACCCACAACATCTGGCCAATGACCAAGGTCGGCATCAAGGAATACCCGCTGGTCGAGTACCTTGCCGGGCAGTTGATGCTGTCGGATGAAGACCGCCTGAACGCGCTGAAGGAATACTTCCCGAACGCCAAGGCCGAAGACTGGCGCCTGTGGCAAGCCGGCCAGCGCGTGCAGATCATCAAGCGTGATGAAGCCGCTGGCGGCGTGCTGAAACTGGGCACCGAGATCGTTGCTTCGCAAGACGGCTCGATCGCCGGCCTGCTGGGCGCATCGCCAGGCGCGTCGACTGCTGCACCGATCATGCTGAGCGTGCTGCAGAAAGTCTTCAAAGACAAAGTCGCAACCCCTGAGTGGCAGACCAAGCTGCACCAGATCGTGCCGAGCTACGGCACCCAGCTGAACAGCGATCCGGCCAAAGTGGCTGCTGAGTGGGCTTACACCGCGAAAATCCTCGAACTGCCGACGCCTCCAGCGATCGGTCAGGTAGCTGCTCCGGCGGCACCTGCGGCTGACAAAGCCGTAGCGCCGAAGGAAAACGCTGCACGTGACATGGCTCTGTAAGCAGAACCCTGACACACAAAACCCACTGAACCGGCGACGGTCAGTGGGTTTTTTTATACGCCGGACCTGTAGGAGCTGACGAGTGCAACGAGGCTGCGATCTTTTGATCTTGATCTTCAAACGTCAAAGTCAAAAGATCGCAGCCTCGTTGCACTCGTCAGCTCCTACATCGGTAGGGTCAGGCTTTCGCGTTCGCCAGGTAGGCCCCCAGGCGCCGACCCATTTCTTCGCCCAGTGCTTGCAACCCGCTCAGCGGCCGCACCATCACTTCAAACTCGACAATCTTGCCGTGTTCATCGAAGCGAATCATGTCGATGCCTTTGAGTTCCTTGCTGCCGACCCTGGCGCTGAATTCGAGAATCACGTTCAGGCCATCCGCCGTCGCCAACTCGCGGTGATAGGCGAAATCTTCGAAGACTTCAAACACGGTGTTGAGGATCATCGCCACCACCGGCGCGCCGGGGTAGGGCGTGTGGGCCATGGGCGAGCGGAACACAGCTTGCGGATCAAGCAGTTCAGGCAGGGCTTTGAGATTGCCGCTGCGGATCATCTCGTGCCAGCGCGCGAGGGATGCGGCGACGTTGGGCTGCAAGGCGAGGTCGGGCATGGTCACTCCGGTTTTTATTGTTGTCGGTCGGCAATGACTGTAGATCAACCGCGCCGAAAGTGAATCCCCAAGTCTCAGGCTGAATATCTGTTCATGCCCGAAGCGGATCAGATGCGCATCTGATCCGTATTTTTCTGTTTCATCTGCCTCTGTATTCAGTACAGCCACAGGCTCAGAATGCCCCGGCAGTGCGGCCAATCACCCTCCGACCTCATTCCGAAGCGTCCGGTGCACCGCACACCCCGCATCAAGGAGCGCGACATGTACAAGATGGCAATTTTTCTCGGCGGTTTTCTGACCTTGACCATTCTGATCGGCGTGCTGGCGACGATCTCTCCAGTCTGATCCGCGCGCATTTTTTCGAACTCCGCCGTTCTCCTGCTTTCAGTTGCAGAACAGGGCCAGCATGCGCCCGTTACTGAAGTTCGAGGAGTGAAACATGCGTACGACAACCTCGCAGGGACGTTGGGTTCCCATTGGTTTGATGGTCGCCGCGCTGACTGGCTGCGCGATGAGCAACACCGAGTCACCGGTGCAGACACCGGGTCAGGCCAAGGCCTCCGATACTGAAATGCTCGAAGTCGGCGCGCAGTGGTTGCAGGACAAACCGCCGATCCGCGCGTTGAACATGTACCTTGATGGCTTTCATTTTTACAACGGTCATCCCGGCGCGCAGATGGAAGCGCACCATTACTGCTCGGCGCTCAATGAGGAAGTGTTCCAGTGCGTGATCTACGACGGCAACACGGCTGAAGCGAAGTTGATGGGCGTGGAATACATCATCAGTCAGCGCCTGTTTACGCAATCGCCGGCAAAAGAAAAAGCCTTGTGGCACAGCCATGCCCACGAAGTGACTTCCGGCCAGTTGGTCGCGCCGGGCATCCCGCAAGTGGCGGAAAAGCGCCTGATGGAAAAACTCGCCAATACTTACGGCAAGACTTGGCACACCTGGCACACCGATCAGGACAAGCAACTGCCGCTGGGCGTGCCGCAGTTGATGATGGGCTTTACGGCTGACGGTCAGGCCGATGCGCAAATGGTCCGCCAGCGCGATCAGCGTCTGGGCATCGACAGTGCCGAGAAGAAGAACGCTCGCGCCGGGATCAAACCGGCGCCTGTCGCAACGGGGGCTGATGCGTGGCAGAAGGGTAATGTCATCCAGCTCAACGACCCGACCGGGCATCAGCACGTCACGCCGCGCTCGGCCACCTCTGGCGATGAAAATGCCCGGAGCGGCAGTCAGCCTTAGCTTTGGACAGTAGCTGGAAATGGTGTTGTCTGTACCGGCGTCATCGCGAGCAGGCTCACTCCTACATTTGAAATGCGTTCCCCCTGTAGGAGTGAGCCTGCTCGCGATGGCGTCCGTCTGATCGCTACATCCTTCAGCGATTCAACACATCCACAATCCACTGCAAATATTGCTCGCGCTCGGAAATCGAGTTATGCCCCGAGTCCGGCACCACCTTCAGCGTCGCCACGCCCGCAGGAAAACGCTCGAACAGCCGCTGCGTACTGCTGCGCCCAATCACTTCGTCATCACTGGCCGCCAAGAGCAACGTCGGTGCGCGAATATGCGCCGCGTATTTGCCTGATTCGAAACGATCCTTGAGCAACCACTTCACCGGCACCCACGGGTATTGCCGTTCGGCGATTTCCTCAAGGCTGTTGAACGGCGTCACCAGGATCAGATTCTGCACCGGCCGCTGACTGGCCAGGCGCACCGCCACCCCCGAACCGAGGCTGCGTCCGATGACAGCAATCTGCGGGTGGCTGGCATAGACCTGATCGAACAGCGCCAGCGCATCTTCGGCAATCGCGGCTTCCGATGGCGAGCCGGTGCTGCCACCAAAGCCCCGATAGTGCAGGAAATACAGCGCGTAGTCGGGAAACGCCTCGGCGAATTCCGGCAGATTTCGCGATACGTCCTCGGCATTGCCGCCGAAATAAATCAGTGCGCGCGATCCGCTGCGCTCTCGGGTTGTCACCCAGACCTCGGCATCCGGCATCGGCAGTTTCATTCGCGAGTCCGCTGCAACCACGGCGGCAGGCTGGGGAAACCAGATCAGCGAGCGCTGAAACACGAACAGCGCGGCGCACAGCACCAGGTACACGGCAACAATGAAAACGACGAGTGACATCAGGGTTCGGGACATTCGGCTACTTTTAACGGGGAGAAAGGTTGGCTGTGGCAGTGTAGTTCAGCGACTGCGCCTGACAGCCGGCGCACACACCGTGCAACAGATCCGCGCAACAGGAGGACTCGCATGCGCCACACTGAGGGTTACTCACGTCGCCGCTTGCTCACGCTGGCTGCCCAAGCTGCGGCGCTGCTCACCATTGATCGGGCGTTGGCCGGCAGCGTGGCGCCGACCGAAACTGTGCTGCCCACGGCAGGAGACCAGACCATGCAGACCCGCGCCATCCCTTCCAGCTCCGAGGCACTGCCCATGGTCGGGTTGGGCACCTATCGCGGTTTCGACGTCGCGCCTGGCGATCCGGTTTACCGGCAATTGCCCGCCGTCCTCGAAGCGCTGTTCAGGAAGGGCGGCACGCTGATCGACAGCTCGCCGATGTACGGCCGCGCCGAGCAGACCACCGGTGAACTGCTGTCGATTCACGAACCACGCTCGCCGGCGTTTCTCGCCACCAAGGTGTGGACGCGCGGGCTCGATGAAGGCATCGCGCAGATGGAGCAGTCGTTCAGACTGCTGCAAACCGAGCGCATCGACCTGATGCAGATTCACAACCTGCTCGACTGGCAAACCCATTTTCCGACCCTGCGCGAATGGCAGGAGCAGGGGCGGATTCGCTACATCGGCATCACCCATTACACCTCGTCGGCCTATGACGAGGTCGAGGCCGTGCTGAAAGCCGAAAAGCTGGATTTTCTGCAGATCAACTACGCTCTGGATGATCGTGCGGTCGAGAAACGCATCCTGCCGCTGTGCCGCGAGCATGGGGTCGCGGTGATTTGTAATCGGCCGTTTGGCGGCGGTGATTTGCTCGCCCGGCTCAAGGGCAAGCCGCTGCCGGCCTGGGTCTCGGATGTACAGGTCAACAGCTGGCCGCAGCTGGCACTGAAATTTCTCCTGGCGCATCCGGCGGTGACCTGTGTGATTCCCGGGACCAGTAATCCGCGCTACATGGCTGACAACGCAGGAGCCGGTTTTGGGCCGATGCTGACCGATGCGCAGCGGCATCAGTTGATTGCGTTGCTGGGCTGAGCCGGGTCAACTGCGATAGCGCAACGCCTCCAGCAACAACGCAAACGCCGGCGCTGCCTGGCGTCGGCTCGGGTAGTACAGGTGATAACCGGAAAATGTCGGGCACCAGTCTCCCAGCACCTGGACCAGGCTACCGTCCGCCAGAAACGGCGCGACGACGTTTTCCGGGATGTAGCTCAGACCGAATCCGTCCAGCGCGGCGTCGAGCAATGGGTACACGCCATTCAGGATGACCTGCCCGGCAACGCGCACCTTCAGACTTTCACCGTCCTTTTCGAACTCCCACGAATACAGCCCGCCATTGGTTGGCAGGCGCAGGTTGTTGCAGGCGTGGTCGGTCAGGTCGCGCGGGGTTTGCGGCGCAGGGCGCCGGGCGAAGTAGGCGGGGGAGCCGACCACGGCCATGCGCATGTCCGGACCGATACGGGTGGCGATCATGCCTTGGGCGACGTCTTCGCCCAGGCGCACACCGGCATCGAAGCCCTGGCCGGCGATGTCGACGAAGCCATAGTCACAGCAAACCTCGACGGACACATCCGGGTACTGCGGCAGGAAATCCTGCAACACCGGACGCAGGATCCAGTTCAGCGAATGGTCGGTGGCGCTGATGCGGATCTTGCCCGCCGGGGTTTCACGCAGGTTGCTCAGGGCGGCCAGTTCCCCTTCGATTTCATCGAAGCGCGGGCCGATGGTTTGCAGCAAGTGTTCGCCGGCCTCGGTCGGCGACACGCTGCGCGTGGTGCGGGTCAGCAGGCGCAGGCCGAGTCGCGCCTCGAGGCTGCGAATGGTGTGGCTGAGCGCCGATTGCGACACGCCGAGTTTGGCCGCAGCCTTGGTGAAACTGCGTTCACGGGCGACGGCGAGAAAGGCGAGCAGGTCGGTGGCATTTTCCCGAAGCATTGATGATTGTCCTGCATAAGTTTTTTCCGATTCTAGTTGATTATCCAAAGAGTGCGGATCGCTACAGTGGTTGCATCATTTATTGGAGGAAATGCCATGAACCCGATTGCTGCTTCTGCACTGACGCTCTCGCTGCTGGCTGGTGAGGTGCAGGCCACCGAAAATCCCCGTGTCACGGTCACACCGAATGGCTCGCAACCGTCGGCCAAAGGCCCGGCTGACTGGTTTACCGGCACGGTGCGGGTGGATGCGCCGTTCAAAGGCACCGATGAGGCGCGGATCAGCGGCGCGACCGTGACGTTCGAGCCGGGCGCGCGCACTGCATGGCATACCCATCCGCTGGGGCAGACATTGATCGTCACCTCGGGGGCAGGCTTCGTGCAGGAGTGGGGCCAGCCGGTTCGTGAAATCCGCCCGGGCGATACCGTGTGGATTGCCCCGGGCGCCAAGCACTGGCACGGAGCGGCACCGACGACGGCGATGAGTCATATCGCGATTGCCGAAGTGCTGGATGGCAAGGTGGTGGACTGGATGGAGCAGGTCAGTGATGAGCAATATCCAAAGACCGAGTGAAACCGCGCCCCTCACCCCAGCCCTCTCCCGAGGGAGAGGGAGCCGATTGGGGGATGCTCGAGACGTTCGGCATTCTGCAAGCGTGGTGGTGAATCCACTCGACCCCTGGCACCCCATGCAGGTGCGCTAACAGCATGCGACTCACCCCAGGCGTCTCCCGGGGGAGTGGGAGCCGACCGAGGTGTCTTGCGATGTGCATCGACCTGAACTTGCCGTTGCGATTATGGATACACAGAAAGACTTTCACGTCGCTGCACATCCTGAATATACCCGGATCGGTCCCCTCTCCCTTTGGGAGAGGGCTAGGGTGAGGGGCTTTTCGCTTCAGATCATCTCCGGCAACGAATCAAGAATCTTGTCCAGCGTAATCGGATACTCCCGCACCCTCGCGCCGGTGGCGTTGTAGATTGCATTCGCCACCGCCGCACTCACGCCGCAAATCCCCAATTCACCCACGCCTTTGGCCTTCATCGGCGATGAAATCGGGTCGGTTTCTTCGAGGAAGATCACTTCCTGATGCGGTATGTCGGCGTGCACCGGCACCTCATACCCGGCGAGGTCATGGTTGACGAAAAAGCCCAGACGCTTGTCCACCGCCAGCTCTTCCATCAATGCCGCGCCGACGCCCATGGTCATCGCGCCGATGACCTGACTGCGCGCCGACGTCGGGTTGAGGATCCGCCCCGCAGCGCACACCGCCAACATGCGCCGTACGCGAACTTCGCCAGTGGCAGCATCGACGGCGACTTCGACGAAATGCGCGCCGAAGGTCGATTGCTGATACTTCTCGGCCAGATCACCGAACTCGATGCTGTCCTCGCCGACCAGTGCGCCGCCTTCAGCCGCGTTGCGCAGCGGCAGGCTCTTGCTGCCGACGCGCACCTGACCATCGGCGAACTCCGCCTGATCCGCCGCCAGTCCCAGCTTCTGCGCCACCGCTTCACGCAGTTTCACACAGGCGGCATAGACGCCAGAGGTCGAGCAGTTCCCACCGAACTGACCGCCAGAACCAGCCGAAACCGGGAAGTTCGAATCACCCAGACGCACCACCACATCATCGAGACCAACGCCCATCATCTCGGCAGCGGTCTGCGCGATGATCGTGTAGCTGCCGGTGCCGATATCGGTCATGTCGGTTTCGACGACGACTTTGCCGTCACGCTCCAGGCGCACACGGGCTCCGGACTTGACCAGCAGGTTGTTGCGAAACGCCGCCGCCACGCCCATGCCGATCAGCCAACGGCCTTCACGACGGCTGCCCGGTTGCGCCTTGCGCTGATCCCAGCCGAATTTCTCCGCGCCGATCTGCAGGCATTTGACCAGTTGACGCTGGGAGAACGGCCGCTCGGTTTTCACCGGGTCGACTTGAGTGTCGTTAGCGATGCGGAACAGCACCGGGTCCATCTTCAGCTGTTCGGCCATTTCGTCCATGGCAATTTCCAGCACCATCAGCCCCGGCGCTTCACCCGGCGCGCGCATGGCATTGCCTTCGGGCAGGTCGAGCGGGGCGAGGCGCATGCTGACGCGGCGGTTTTCTGCGGCGTAGAGCAACTGGCTCGGTTGCGCGGCCAGTTCGACCTTGCCGTCAGCGAGGTTGCCTGACCAGCCCTCATGGGCGATGGCGGTCAGCTTGCCGTCCGCCGTTGCGCCCATGCGGATGCGCTGAATCGTAGCCGGGCGATGGGTGGTGTTATTGGCCATTTGCGGGCGGGCGAGGGCGACTTTCACCGGCCGCCCCGCCATGCGCGCGCCGAGAGCGGCGAGAATCACGTCGGCGCGGATGAACAGTTTGCCGCCGAAACCACCGCCGATGTACGGCGAGACCAATCGGACTTTTTCCTTCGGCAGGCCGAGGGTTTTCGCAATGTCACCGACACTCCAGGCGACCATCTGGTTCGACGTCCACACGGTCAGCTGATCGCCTTTCCACGCGGCCAGTGTGGCGTGCGGTTCCATCATCGCGTGGGACTGGTCTGGCGTGGTGTAGGTCTGATCGAACTGCACCGGCGCGGCGGTGAAGGCCTTGTCGAAGTCGCCGTGATTGACGTCCGGCAGCTCGTCTTTCGGCTCGACGCCGAGGTCTTTGACGCTGGCCAGATCGAACTTGCCTTCGCTGGTCTCGTAATCGACCCTGACCAGTTGCGCGGCGGCGCGGGCCTGTTCGAAGGTTTCGGCAACCACCAATGCAACGGCTTGCTGGTAGTGCTGCACTTCGGGACCGGCGAGCAGATGCGCGGCGTTGTAATCACCTTTATCGAGCTTGCCGGCGTTCTCGGCAGTGACGATTGCGAGTACGCCGGGTGCGGCTTTGGCCTCGTCGAGATGAATGGCTTTGATCCGGCCTTTGGCGATCGCCGAATCGACCATGAAACCGTAGGCCTGATTGGCTGCCGCCTCATGTTGCTCGTAAGCGTAAGTGGCCTGGCCGCTGGTTTTCAACGGGCCTTCGATGCGCTCGGTGGGCTGGCCGACGACCTTCAGGCGGTCGATGGGATTGGTGGTGGCGGGCGTGTCGAATTTCATGCGGTTTCCCTCGCTTGCGCCAACACCGAAGCCAGCGTGCGCTCGACCAGTGTCAGTTTGAATTGGTTGTCATCGGTGGGTGTCGCGCCCTCAAGCAGGCGTTCGCTGACTGCTTTGGCGCCCTTGGGCAACAGCGCTTCAGCGGCTTCGACCCGCCACGGTTTCGGCGCAACGCCGCCGACGGCCACGCGGCCGGTGCCGTCCTTTTGCAGGATCAGACCGACTGAAACAAGGGCAAACGCGTAAGACGAGCGATCGCGGACCTTGTGATAAATGTGCGTGCCGCCGACCGGTGCCGGCAGGGTCACGGCGGTAATGAATTCACCGGGCGTGAGACTGGTTTCGATGTGCGGCGTATTGCCCGGCAATTGGTGGAAATCCGCCATGGGAATGCTGCGCGTGCTGCCGTCAGGCTTGACCGTTTCGATCTGCGCATCGAGTGCGCGCATGGCGATGGCCATGTCGCTCGGGTGGGTGGCGATGCAAGCGTCGCTGACGCCGATGATTCCGAGTTGCCGAGTCACGCCACCGATCGCCGCGCAGCCACTGCCGGGGTTGCGTTTGTTGCAGGCCTGGTGGGTGTCGTAAAAGTACGGGCAGCGGGTGCGTTGCAGCAGGTTGCCGGCGGTGGTCGCCATGTTGCGCAGCTGCCCGGAAGCCCCGGCGAGCAAGGCGCGGGAGAGCAGGGCGTAGTCCTTGCGCACGCGCGCGTCGGCGGCCAGATCGGTGTTGCGCACCAGCGCGCCGATGCGCAGTCCGCCTTCGGGTGTGGCTTCGATCTGGTCCAGGCCGAGGTGGTTGATGTCGATCAGGTGGACTGGGGTTTCGATGTCGAGTTTCATCAGGTCAAGCAGGTTGGTGCCGCCGGCGATGAACTTGGCGCCTTCGACGTGCGCAGCCTGGGAAGCGGCTGCGGCAGGTGAGTCGGCGCGGCTGTAATTGAAGGCTCTCATGCCGGCACCTCCGCAACTTCAGTGATGGCTTCGATGATGTTCGAGTAAGCGCCGCAACGGCAGATATTGCCGCTCATGCGCTCCTGCAGTTCGGCGGCGATCAGTTTCGGCGGCTCGGTCAGGCTCGGGCTGACGTGGCTGGGAATGCCATCGCGGATCTCTTTGAGCACAGCGACCGCCGAGCAGATCTGCCCCGGCGTGCAGTAGCCACACTGATAACCGTCGTGCTTGATGAACGCGGCCTGCATCGGGTGCAGCTTGTCCGGCATGCCGAGGCCTTCGATGGTGGTCACCTCACTGCCGTCGTGCATCACCGCCAGGGTCAGACAGGAGTTGATCCGCCGACCGTCGGCGATCACCGTGCAGGCGCCGCACTGGCCGTGGTCGCAGCCTTTCTTGGTGCCGGTCAGGTGCAGGTGTTCGCGCAAGGCGTCGAGCAGGGTGGTGCGGGTGTCTACTTCGAGGGTTTGCGGTTTACCGTTGACTTGCAGGGTAACTTGACTCATGGCCGGTTGCTCCAGACTGGCCGCGTAGGCCTTGAGGCTGATAAAGGGGGGCATAGCGAACGCCGTCGCGGTTACGGCGCCGAGGATCATGAAATTGCGTCGGGAAATCGGCATGGTTCGATTCCTTTTCTCTCATCGGGCGGCAGGATTGCAAAAGGCCCAAACGGGCGCGCCGGCATGCATGCCAGTCTCGTAAAAGGAGTGACCGCAGCGGGAGGGAAAAGGTTTTGTCGGATTTGCGCTAAAGAGTTATGTGCGCAGCTCATCAATCTGCAGATCACACAAAAACCCTGTAGAAGTGAGCCTGCTCGCGATAGCGGTGTGTCAGTTAATACTGATTCGACTGACACACCGCTATCGCTGGCAAGCCAGCTCCCACAGGGTTCCGAGTTGTTAATCCAATTGCATTCACAACATCAAAATCTGTGGGAGCTGGCTTGCCAGCGATGAGGCCGACGCGTTCACTCTGAATCTAATGCCCACCCACCACCATCGAGGTAAACGGTGCGACATACGCCTGCAACGTCACCAGCCCGCCGACCAGGATCGCCAGCACGATCGAGTGGAAGAACACGTAACGCAGGATCTCGCCCTCATGCCCATACCAACGGGTCGCGGTGGAGGCGACGACGATCGACTGCGCGTCGACCATTTTGCCCATCACCCCACCGGAACTGTTCGCTGCCGCCATCAGCACCGGACTGATACCCAGCTGTTCCGAGGTGACCCGTTGCAAGCCGCCAAACAGCACGTTTGACGCGGTATCGGAACCAGTCAGCGCCACCCCCAGCCAGCCGAGCAGCGTGCCGAACATCGGGTAGAAAATCCCCGTCGCCGCAAACGCCAGGCCCATGGTCGCATCCAGTCCCGAATAGCGGGTGAGGAAGCCCAGCGCGAGCATCGCCGCAATCGTGATCAGCGAAAACCGCACCACCCACAATGTGCGCAGGTACTGCTTGATCAATTGCGGGATCGAATAACCCATCAGCAAGCCGCCAACGATCGCCGCCAGCAAGATCCCGCTGCCGGTCGCGGTCAGCCAAGTGAACTTGTAAATCGCTTCCTCGGCTTTCGGCGCCGCGACCACGGGCGGCACTTTTTCTATTTGCAGATGCAGACCGGTGAAGGTCACCGCCGGGGCGAAGATCGGATTGGCCTCGCGCACCGGTTTGCCTTGCGGGTCGAGCTTGGCCGATTGCGTGACCGGGTCGATCACCGGGCGCGTATCGAACATGTTCTTGAAACCCTGGGTGCCCCAGGCAAACACGAACACCGTGAGGATGATCCACGGCATCCACGCACGCATCACTGCCGGACGCGCCTGATCGCTGAACGCGGCGCTGGCGGTGACTGTTTCTTCGTCGACCTTGGAGTTGTCGACGCGCCCGGACAGCGCCGCCGAGGTGTGGATGGTCGCCGGTTTCCACACCTTGAGGAACAGCGTCAGACAGGCCATGGAAATCAGCGCAGCGATGACGTCCACCAGCATCGGCCCGTGGTAGTTGGACACGAGAAATTGCGGGATGGCGAAACTCACCCCGGCCACCAGAATCGCCGGCCACACCTCGAGCATCTTGCGCCACCCGGCAAAGGCCCAGATCAACCAGAACGGCACCAGCACCGAGAAGAACGGCAACTGCCGCCCGACCATCATCGACAGCTCCATCTCGTCCAGCCCGGTGACTTTGGCCAAGGTGATGATCGGTGTGCCCAGTGCACCGAAAGCGACGGGCGCGGTATTGGCGATGAGCGCCAGACCCGATGCGGCCAATGGCGAAAAACCCAGGCCGATCAGAATCGCACCGGTCACCGCCACCGGCGTGCCAAAGCCTGCCGCGCCTTCGAAGAACGCACCGAAACAGAAGGCGATCAGCAGCAACTGCAAACGTCGGTCATCGGTGATGCGCGCGAGGGAATCCTGCAGCACTTTGAACGAACCGTTCTCGGTGGTCAGGCGATGCAGAAAAATGATGTTGAGCACAATCCAGCCAATCGGCAGTAAGCCATTCGCCGCGCCGAACAGCGCCGCCGAACCGGCCATGCGCGCTGGCATGTCGAAGGCGAAAATCGAGATCAGCAGGGCCGACGCCAGCGCCAACAGCGCCGCCAGATGCGCCTTGACGTGAAAGAACGCCAGCGCCGCGAGCATCACCACCACCGGCACTGCGGCCATCAGCGTGGAGAGCACCGGGTTGCCGAACGGGTCGTAGATTTGCTGCCAGACCATGGTCCACCTCTGCTTATTGTTATTGAGGGCGCAGATCCATTGCATGGGGGTTGGTTGCAAGCAGTATAGGTGGCATTCCGCCGCCGTTCGGGCATGGCGAACGGGCCGACCAACGGTCGATAGTGGCCACTGAATCAACGTGCTTTTGCCCGGTCGTATCTGCGGCTGCGCGCACTGCGTCCCGAAGACGCGGGCAGCGTGGCGATTTCCGTCGTCAAGACCTTGGGTTTTAGGGAAGTGTTGAATGAAGCAAGCGACAACGATGCTGCTCACTGTGACCGCCGCCGTATTGCTGAGCGGCTGTATTGCGGATTTTGATGATGACCACCGGCATGGCCGGCACTACGACCGCGACCACGGCCGCTATTACGACCATGACCGGCGTTGGGACGACCGCGATGACGACCGCCGCGATGGCCGTCGTTATCACCGTGATCGCGATGATGACTGATTGAAAGCAGAGGGCGTTCCCGTTAAAGGAACGCCCTCTGTGCATCAGCCTTCAGTTGAAAAAACGAGCGTTCGCCTGGACGCGGGATCGCGCAGGCACCGGGGCCTCGTGATCGAGCAGATGGGTGGCGAGTATGTCGCTCAGAAAACGGAACTGATCGTTGAGGCCGACCACTTCATTGCTGAAATGATTGCTGGCGGCGGGCATCAGCAGATCGTCGAAATCTTCGTTGAACACCAGTGTCTGCGCCTTGCGCGGCACGACGTGCTGTTGGTAGTAGTTGCTGCCGAACACCGGGAAACTCACGGAGAGGGTGACTTGGGTGTGGATCATGATGTGAACGCCTCGTTGTGTTTCGGATGAGTCAATCGTGCCTTTCATCATGGGAGGGCGGAAGGCAATCGTGGCGATGGTGGATATCGATGGTGGTGATGGTTGAGGTTTGCGGTGCTGCTGATGGCGCCTTCGCGAGCAGGCTCGCTCCCACAGGTGCAACACATTTCAAATGTGGGAGCGAGCCTGCTCGCGAAGAGGCCGGAACCTTCAGCATCGAAATCGACTGACCTGCCTATACTCAAACCAGCACCTCCCCAAGCCAAAGGACACCGCCACCGTGAACACGCGCGCGCTGGTCGTTGCCGCACTGTTTCTGCTGGCCGGCTGCGCCACTTCGGCCCGGGCGCCAGTGAGTGCGCCGCAGGCGGTGGTGGTGTCGGCGCAAACCTGGCAGCAGATCGACCGCGAGATCCTCAGCGCATCGCAACAGGCCACCGAGCAGGTCAAGCTGTTCGCCCGTGGCTCGATGGAACATTGGCGCACTCGGGTCTATCAGCAAACTGAAGAAAATTTCATTCCCTGGTTCAGCAGCTACTGGACCCAGGAATGGCTGTCGATGAAGGTCAGTTGGTACACGATCAGCGCCGGCGGTGAGCAGGATGCTTCGGCGAAACGGCTGGCGGCGTATCTGCTTGAGCAATATCAGGAAAAAGTCCTCGCGCCGGTCGCAGTGGAGATCGATCCGGATGCGATCCTGGCGCAGGCCACGGCGTTCTACGCGCAGTTGATGGCGCAGCAGATGCCGCTCATCGCCCAGCGTCACGGTGTGCCGATTGCGCAGCTCAACGGCCGCTTGCGGAAGATCCCGGCCATCGCCCTCGGCCCGCCGCCGGCGCGGGATGCTTCGCTGTTCAAAGTCATCAGCACCGAGCCGCTCAACACCCTCCCGGCGTACGCCGCACTGATCGACAAGATCCACACCGACGGCGGCGCCAAGGGCATTTCCTCCATCGACGCGGCCATGGCCCCGGTGGCCAAGCGCGCCAGCCAGCGCATCGAAGCCGAAATGGCCCCGCGCGGCGCCGCCAGTGCGGTGGCGGCAGCGGCGGGTAAACTCGCCGGGGCGATGATTTCGGTCGGCGTGGCCGGCATACGCGCAATCATCCAGGCCAACGACCGCCCTGACAGTGAAGCGCTGATTCGCAGCAGCCTCGGCAACACCTTCGACAAGGCCTGGCAGAAGCTGCTGCAAAATCCGACCACGGGCGTGATGGCCGGCACGTTGCACATGGCCGGGCAGGTCGAAGGCAATTTGGGCGTGAGTGAACCAACGCCTATCGGTGTGAGCGCTGTGCCATAGCGCCTGCACCTGTGAAGTTTTGTTGGCGGCGGTCGCGCCCGGATCAGAGCGGATGCTAGTCTTGCGCAACGCTGTTGTCAGGGAGCCCACATGGGCAATCACAAGATCGAGATTCGCCGCAGTAACGTCGAGAAAATCCTGCTGGCGGCGGAAAAGGTTTTCGCCGAAAAAGGCTTCGGCAGCACCGCCATGGCGGACATCGCTGCCGAAGTGCAGTTGCCGCGTTCCAATCTGCATTACTACTTCAGCACCAAGAGCGAGCTGTACAGCGCAGTGCTGTTCGATCTGCTGGAAGTGTGGAAGCAGGACGCGCTGTGCTTCGAGATGTTCGATGACCCGCGCGTGGTGCTGAGCAGTTACATCCGCGCCAAGATGAATCATTCGCGCAGCCGGCCCTATGGCTCGAAAGTCTGGGCCAACGAGATCATCCACGGCGCGCCGACCCTGGGCGAAGCGCTGGATGCGAGCCTGTATGACTGGGCGAAGATGAAGGAGGCGAAGATTCGCCAGTGGGTCGAGGACAAGCGGATCCTGCCGGTGGAGCCGTCGGGTTTGCTGTACATGATCTGGGCGTCGACCCAGCACTACGCCGACTTTGATCATCAGGTGAACATTCTCAATGATCACCAGCCGTTGTCGGATATGCAGTTCGAGCGTGCGGTGCAGACCGTGACAGGTGTGATTTTGCGCGGGATCGGGCTGGAGCCTTGAAGAGCACCATCAAGGGCTTACCCTCACCCCAGCCCTCTCCCAGAGGGAGAGGGGGCCGACCGAGGTGTATTGAGAGGTACATCGACCTGAAAGACCGTGTCGATTATGGATTCACAACAACTCTTTCAGGTCGGCGAAGTTTGTCAGCATCCCCCAATCAGTCCCCTCTCCCTTTGGGAGAGGGCTAGGGTGAGGGGTTTTTTCAGACTGCAACGTGGTAGGGGTTGCGCGGATCATGATTCCAGTCCAGAAACGGCTTGCCCGTTTCCATCGGCACCATCTCGATGCAGTCGGCCACGGGGCAGGTGATCTGGCACAGATTGCAGCCCACACATTCCTCATCGATCACTTCATATTTATGCGTACCGTCGGCCTGTTTCAAACTGCCGATCGCCTGGTGTGACGTGTCTTCGCAAGCAATGTGGCAACGCCCGCAACCGATGCACGCCTCTTGGTCGATCTTCGCGATCACCTGGTAGTTGATATCGAGGTACTTCCAATCCGTGGTGTTGCCCACGGCGCGCCCGGAAAACTCGGCGATATTGGCGTAGCCCTGGCTGTCCATCCACCGCGACAAGCCGTCCTTCATCTCTTCGACAATGCGGAAACCATGCAGCATCGCCGCCGTGCACACCTGCACCGCGCCGCTGCCCAGCGCCATGAACTCCGCCGCGTCGCGCCAGCTGCCGATGCCGCCGATGCCGCAGATCGGCAAGCCCTGGGTCTGCGGATCACGGGCGATTTCCGCGACCATGTTCAGCGCAATCGGCTTGACCGCCGAACCGCAATAACCGCCGTGGGTGCTTTTGCTGCCGACGGTGGGCAGGGCGACCATATGGTCCAGGTCGACGCTGGTGATCGAGTTGATCGTGTTGATCAGCGACACCGCATCGGCGCCACCACGATGCGCCGCACGGGCAGCGACGCGGATGTCGGTGATGTTCGGGGTGAGTTTGACGATCACCGGCAGCGAGCAGTATGTCTTGCACCAGCGCGTCACCTGTTCGACATACTCCGGCACTTGGCCGACCGCCGCGCCCATGCCGCGTTCGGGCATGCCGTGGGGGCAGCCGAAGTTGAGTTCGATGCCGTCGGCGCCGGTGGCTTCGACCAGCGGCAGAATGTGTTTCCACGACTCCTCGACACACGGCACCATCAGCGACACGATCAGCGCGCGATCCGGCCAGTCCTTCTTCACCTGGGTGATTTCGCGCAGGTTGATTTCCAGCGAGCGGTCGGTGATCAGTTCGATGTTGTTGATGCCCAGCACTTCGCGATTGGCACCGTAATGCGCCGAATAACGCGAGGAAACGTTGACCGCCGCCGGATCCTCACCCAGGGTTTTCCAGACCACGCCACCCCAGCCCGCTTCGAACGCGCGGACCACGTTGTAGGCCTTGTCGGTGGGCGGCGCGGAAGCCAGCCAGAACGGGTTGGGCGCTTTGATACCGGCGAAGACTATCGAGAGATCGGCCATTTACGCAGCCTCCACGTTGAGCATCAGTTGAGCGTTGATCGCCTCGGCGGCGCGTTTGCCGTGCTGCACTGCTTGCACGGTGAGGTCCTGATCGAGGCTGGTGCAGTCGCCGCCGGCATACACGCCGGGGACGCTGGTGCGCAGGTGTTCATCGACCGCGATGCGTTCGCCCTGACGCTTGAGTTCGCGCGCCAACGGATCACTGAGGGCGCTGTCATCGAAGCTCTGGCCGATCGCTTTGAAGATCGCATCGGCAGCCAGCTCAAAGGTTTCTCCGGTGGTTTGCAGACGCCCGTCAACCAGATCGGTGCGGGCGAAACGCATGCCGCGCACGCGGCCCTGATCATCGAGCAACACTTGCTCCGGCTGCGCCCAGGTCATCAACCGCACCTGATTGGCTTTGGCGATGTCCTGCTCATGGTGGGTTGCGCCCATGTCTGCCGCACCACGGCGATACACCAGATTGACGTCGCGCGCGCCGAGGCGGGTCATCTGCACGGCCATGTCGATCGCGGTGTTGCCGGCGCCGAGAACGATGCAGCGTTCGGCCAAGGGCAACTGCGTGAGGTCATCGGCCTGGCGCAGTTCGCGGATGTAATCGGTGGCGGCGAGCAGGCCCGGCGCGTCTTCGTGGGCCAGACCGAGTTGCTTGCTGGCATTCAGGCCGAGGCCGAGGAATACCGCGTCGAACTGTTGATGCAGTTCGCTGAGAGTAAGATTTACACCGAGTTTCTGGCCGTGGCGGATTTCTATCCCGCCAATCTGCAGGAGAAAGTCCAGCTCCTTCTGCGCGTAATCGTCGACCAGTTTGTACTTGGCGATGCCGTATTCGTTGAGCCCGCCGGCCTTTTCCCGTGCTTCGAAAATCACCACGTCATGCCCGTGCATTGCGCTGCGATGAGCGCAAGACAACCCGGCCGGCCCGGCGCCGACCACGGCGATCCGTTTGCCCGTGGCCGGGGCGCGCTGGAACGGGTGTTCGGCGAAATGCGCGTTGTCTACGGCATAGCGTTGCAGCAGACCAATCAGCACCGGTGCGCATTCCTGCGCGTTGTTGCGCACGCAGGCCTGCTGGCAGAGGATTTCCGTTGGACAGACCCGCGCGCAACTGCCGCCGAGGATGTTTGCCGAAAGGATCTTTTGCGCCGCGCCCTGTACGTTGTCCTGATGGATATTGCGGATGAACGACGGAATGTCGATTTCGCTGGGGCATGCATTGACGCAAGGCGCGTCGTAGCAATACAGGCAGCGCGAGGCTTCCAGATGCGCCTGCCGGGCATTGAGCGGCGGCGCCAGATCAGTGAAATGGCCGGCGAGAGCGGCCGCGCTTTCGTGCGGGTGGGGGAGGTGGTTCAGGGTCTCGATCACGGTTCATGGCCTCATGGCTAATTGAGGTGCTGCCTCTGGTGGGCAGTGGTTGATCGTTCCCACGCTCTGCGTGGGAATGCCTCAAGGGACGCTCTGCGTTCCAATGGGACGCAGAGCGTCCCGGGCTGCATTCCCACGCAGAGCATGGGAACGATCACTAGGGGTCAGCGTTTAACGGCAGTCGGTTTATGCAACTCCGCCCGCTTGCTCAACAAATCAAACACCGCCGGATAGGCCGGCCGTTCGATGTAGCGTCCGGCGCCGCGTTCGGCGCGCAGGTCGCCGTCGGCCCAGACCACGCGGCCCTGGCTGACGGTGTGGCTCGGCACGCCGCGCACGGTCTTGCCTTCGAAGATGTTGAAGTCCACCTGCTGATGGTGGGTCTTGGCGGAAATGGTCCGTGTGCCTTGCGGATCCCACAGCACCAGATCGGCATCGGCGCCAACGCGGATCGCGCCTTTGCGTGGATAGATATTGAATATCTTCGCGGTGTTGGTGGAGGTCAGCGCGACGAAATCCTGCATCGACAATCGCCCGGAGTTGACGGCTTCATCCCACAACACTGCCATGCGGTCTTCGATGCCGGCGGTGCCGTTGGGAATCTTGCTGAAGTCGTCGCGTCCGGCAGCTTTCTGCTCGGCGCAGAAACAGCAGTGGTCGGTGGCGGTGGTGTGCAGATTGCCGTTCTGCAGCCCGTGCCACAGCGCCTCCTGATGGCCGCGCGGACGAAACGGCGGGCTCATCACGTAGCCGGCAGCGGTCTGCCAGTCCGGGTGTTGATAGACGCTGTCGTCGAGCAGCAAGTGCCCGGCCAGCACCTCGCCGTAAACCGGCTGGCCCTTGCTGCGTGCGTAGGTGATTTCGTCGAGGGCTTCCTTGGTGGAAACGTGCACCAGGTACAACGGCGTGCCGATGGTTTCGGCGATACGGATCGCCCGGCTCGCGGCTTCACCTTCGACCTGCGAAGGTCGCGACAGCGGATGCGCTTCCGGCCCGGTAATGCCCTGAGCCATCAGCTTGCGTTGCAGGTGATAGACCAGCTCGCCATTTTCCGCGTGCACGGTCGGCACCGCACCGAGTTCCAGACAGCGCTCGAAACTCGCCACCAAGGTATCGTCGGCGGCCATGATCGCGTTCTTGTAGGCCATGAAGTGCTTGAAGCTGTTGATGCCGTGGTGGCTGACCAGCTCGGCCATTTCCTCGCGCACCTGCTCGCTCCACCAGGTGATTGCGACGTGGAAGCCATAGTCCGACGCAGACCTTTGTGCCCAGCCGCGCCACTGATGAAACGCCTCCATCAGCGATTGCTGCGGATTGGGAATGACGAAGTCAATGATCGAGGTAGTGCCGCCGGCCAGACCGGCTGCAGTGCCGCTGTAGAAGTCCTCACTGGCAACGGTGCCCATGAACGGCAGTTGCATATGCGTATGCGGATCGATGCCGCCGGGCATCAGGTATTGGCCACTGCCGTCGAGCACTTCGGCGCCGGCGGGAATGTCGAGGTTTTCACCAATGGCTTTGATCACGCCGTCAGCGCAATAGACGTCGGCGCGGTAACTTTCATCATGGGTAACAACGGTGGCGCCACGGATCAACAGAGACATTCCGGATTCCTCGCAGGCATGACCGACTTGTGCCGGTTCTAGATGTTTTATTGAAGTACAGCGGCGCAGTTCGTATTCCTGTCATCGCTGTCAGGAATAGAAACTAGTCGCGATTTCAAGAATGATCAAGAATATTTTTTATAAGCTTATAGCTGTTTCAAGCTATTGATAAATATAGATAAAAACGAGAAATCACCAAAATGGGTAGGGCGCTCACCATTTTGACGCACTTGACAGGATGGAAATATGAGCAAGATTTTCTATGTGAAATCAGCCGCTTGAAGTTGTGCTGCGGTTGCTAGTTCACCGACAAAAATAAATGCAGTGCACCAGTTTGAGTCCTGACACTTCGGACAACTTGCCCGACGTTTAGCCTGAGCGTTCAGACAAGTTTTCCCGGACTCATCGAATATTCAATTAAAACTGATAAATATCAGAAAGTTGCAAAGCATCCAGTGCACCGCCCAAGCGTTAAGCGCGAGAACCGGCACGTTTATTGATGCCGCCGCTGACACCATGGCCGGTGCATGAAAGTTGTCAGTTCCTCCGGCCATCGTCCGGCTGGCGTCGTATGCGCCAGCCGCCTGATGAGCAAAAAATAATCAGAAGAACAGTGGAGCGGCCATGCAACAGACCAGATCACAAGTGACCGAGCGCGACGGCTTGTACGAGCTCGAAGCGGGCAGTGATGTCCTCGACAGTCCCCGCTACAACCACGACATGGCACCGACCAAGGTGCGCGAACGCACCTGGAACAAATGGCACATCACCGCGCTGTGGGTCGGGATGTCGATTTGTGTACCGACCTACACCCTCGGCGGCGTGCTCACCGCTTATTTCGGCTTGAGCGTCGGCGAAGCGCTGTTGGCGATTCTGTTTGCCAACGTCATCGTGTTGATTCCACTGACCCTCAATGCTTTCCCCGGCACCAAGTACGGCATTCCGTTTCCGGTGCTGCTGCGTTCGTCGTTCGGCATTCTCGGCTCCAACGTGCCGTGCCTGATCCGCGCTTTGGTGGCGTGTGGCTGGTTCGGCATCCAGACCATGTTCGGCGGACTGGCGATTCACCTGTTCCTCGGCTCGGTGTTCGAGGGCTGGAAATCCCTCGGCGGAACCGGCGAGGTCATCGGTTTCATGGTGTTCTGGGCGCTGAATCTGTGGGTGGTGATTCGCGGCGCCGAGTCGATCAAATGGCTGGAAACCTTGTCGGCGCCGTTGTTGGTGGCGGTGGGCATTGGCCTGCTGGTGTGGGCGATGCCCAATGTGTCGATGACTGAATTGCTGGCGATCCCGCCCAAGCGTCCGGAAGGCGCCAGCGTGGTCAGTTACTTCGCGGCAGGGCTGACGGCAATGGTCGGCTTCTGGGCCACGCTGTCGCTGAACATTCCCGACTTCAGTCGCTACGCCAAGAGCCAGAAGGATCAGATCCTCGGGCAGATTTTCGGTCTGCCGCTGACCATGTTTCTCTTCGCTGCGCTGGGCGTGGTGATGACCGCCGCATCGGTGAAACTGGTCGGCGTCACCGTGTCCGACCCGGTCACGCTGATCGGCCATATCCAGAGCCCGGTGTGGGTGGCGGTGGCCATGGCGCTGATCATCGTTGCCACACTGTCGACCAACACCGCCGCCAATATCGTCTCGCCGACCAATGACTTTCAGAACATCGCGCCGAAGGTGATCAACCGCACCAAAGCGGTGTTGCTCACCGGTCTGGTCGGGCTGGTGCTGATGGGCCATGAACTGCTGAAAAAGCTTGGCCTGATCGTTTCCGACATCAGCCTGGAAACCGTGTATTCGAACTGGCTGCTGGGCTACTCAAGCCTGCTCGGGCCGATCGCCGGGATCATGGTGGTGGATTATTTCCTGATCAAGAAACAGCGACTGGACCTCGCCGGGCTGTACCGCGATGACGTGTATCCGGCGTGGAACTGGGCCGGTTTTCTCGCCTTTGGCGTGCCGGTGGCGCTGACTCTGCTGTCGCTGGGCAGCGACGCGTTCAGCTGGTTCTACAGCTATGGCTGGTTCACCGGCTCGGCGTTGGGCGGGGTGATTTATTACGGGTTGTGCGTGATGCGGGCGCAGCCTTCTGCCGTGAAAACAGCGGTGTGAGCAAGGGCCTTTTCGCGAGCAGGCTCGCTCCCACATTGGAAATGCATTCTCACTGTGGGAGCGAGCCTGCTCGCGAAGGCGATGCTCCATACACCGCCGAAACTGATCGTTCCCACGCTCTGCGTGGGAATGCAGCCCGGGACGCTCCGCGTCCCAACAGCGGACGCAGAGCGTCCATGGATGAATGCCCACGCAGAGCATGGGCACTATCGGCATCAGCATTGAGGAGATCCCCATGAACGCAGCCGTAGACGTTCTGCAATCCACCCATCAGCACATCAACCGTGATCGCCTCTGGGCCTCGCTCATGGAACTGGCGAAACTCGGCGCCACGGTCAAGGGCGGCGTCTGTCGCCTGGCCCTGACCGACCTCGACCGCCAGGCGCGCGACCTGTTCGTGCAGTGGTGCAAGGACGCCGGTTGCAACGTCACGGTCGATGCCGTCGGCAACATTTTCGCCCGGCGCGCCGGGCGCAACCCGAGCCTGCCGCCAGTGATGACCGGCAGCCACATCGACACCCAGCCCACCGGCGGCAAGTTCGACGGCTGCTTCGGCGTGCTCGCCGGCGTCGAAGTGCTGCGCACCCTCAACGACCTCGGCGTGGAAACCGAAGCGCCGCTGGAAGTGGTGGTCTGGACCAACGAAGAGGGCTCACGCTTCGCCCCGTGCATGATGGGCTCAGGGGTCTTCGCCGAGAAATTCACCCTCGAAGAAACCCTCGCCAAGGTCGATGCCGACGGCGTCACGGTCGGCGAAGCACTGAATGCGATCGGCTATGCCGGTCCGCGCCAGGTCAGCGGGCACGCGGTTGGCGCGTATTTCGAAGCGCACATCGAACAAGGCCCGATTCTCGAGGACGAAGAGAAAACCATCGGCGTGGTACTCGGCGCGCTCGGGCAGAAGTGGTTCGACCTGAAATTGCGCGGCGTCGAAGCCCACGCCGGCCCGACGCCGATGCACCTGCGCAAGGACGCCCTGGTCGGTGCCTCGGTGATCGTCGGCGCCGTCAACCGCGCCGCCCTCGGCCATCAGCCCCACGCCTGTGGCACGGTCGGCTGCCTGCAAGCCTATCCCGGCTCGCGCAACGTGATTCCCGGCGAAGTGCGCATGACTCTGGATTTTCGCCACCTGGAGCCGGCGCGGCTGGATTCGATGATTGCCGAAGTGAAACAAGTGATCGAGGCGACCTGCGAAGAGCACGGCCTTACCTACGAACTGACCCCGACCGCCGACTTCCCGCCGCTGTACTTCGAAAAAGGCTGCGTGGAAGCGGTGCGCGGTGCTGCGAAAGGGCTGGGTCTGTCGCACATGGACATCGTCAGTGGCGCCGGGCATGACGCGATTTTCCTCGCCGAGCTCGGCCCGGCGGGAATGATTTTCGTGCCATGCGAGGGCGGGATCAGCCACAACGAAATCGAAAATGCAGCGCCGGATGATCTGGCGGCGGGGTGCGCGGTGTTGCTAAGGGCGATGCTCGCGGCTTCGGCGATGGTGGCGGCCAGCGAGCGTGCCGCCTAAGGTAAACACACCCAGTAAACATGTGGAAGCGAGCCTGCTCGCGAATGCGCCGGGTCAGTCACCGAATGGCCTATCTGACACTGCGCTTTTGCGAGCAGGCTCGCTCCCACAGGGGATTTCTGGCGATTTTGAGGCTGTGGCACGATCCCGAGCCGCTGCGGTCGTACTCTTCACCTAGCCGCATCACAGTGTGGAGATCCAATGAGCCAGGAAGTCCTGACCACCGAAACCAACCGTCGCCAGTTGCAGCAGATCATCGCCGGGCTGTCGGACGGGGTGATTCTGCTGGAACTCGACAAAAGCATTCTCTGGGCCAACGAAGCGGCGCTGACCATGCACGGTGTCAGCACCATCGGTGATCTGGGCAGCAACGCCGACGAGTACGCCAAACGCTTTACGCTGCGCTATCGCAACAATCATGTCTTGCCGCCGGACAACTACCCGATCAGCCGCGTTGCGCGCTGCGAGGCGTTCAATGATGTGCTGATCGAAGTCTCGTCCGTGGACGACCCGGAGCGGGTCTGGGTGCACAGCGTGCGCAGCATGGTGCTGACCGACCGCGTCGGCCAGCCCGAGTCGCTGGTGCTGATCATGAGCGACGTTACCGACTGGGCCAACGCCGAGCAGCGTTTCGAAAAAACCTTCAACGCCAACCCCGCGCCGGCAGTGATCTGTCGTCTCAGCGATTTGCGCTACATCAAGGTCAACCCGGGCTTTCTGGAAATGACCGGCTATACCCGCGATCAGGTGATCGGCACTTCGGCTTACGAAATCGATATCTTCGAGCAGGCGGATCAGCGCGATCTGGCTGTTCAGCGTTTGCGCGATGTCGCGACCATTCCGCAAATGCAGGCGGAGTTGCGCCTTCCCGACGGTGGCAGTAAACAGGTGATCGTTGCCGGTCAGCCGCTGCTGCTCAATGACGAGAATTGCATGCTGTTCTCCTTCGTCGACATGGAGCCTCGGCGCCGGGTCGAAGTGGCCTTGCGTCAGAGCGAGGAGCGCTTTGCCAAGGCTTTTCGTCTGACGCCGGTACCGATTTTGATCTGCACCGCTGACAAGCAGGAGGTCATCGATGTCAATCAGGCGTTCCTCGATACCCTGGCCTATGACAGCGATGATGTACTCGGCAAAACCGTGACGCAGCTGAGCTTCATCCACGATGACAGCGCGCGCACGCGCCTGCTGTCGGCGCTGGCGAAGAACGGTCGGGTCGATCGGGTCGACGTGCCCGTGCGCAAGAAGGACGAGGAGTTGCTGGAGTGTGCGGTCTCGGCTGACACGGTCAATATCCATGATACGTCCTGCTATCTGCTGGTGTTGATGGACATGACCGAGCGCAAGCGCACTGAGCTTGAGCTGGTCGCGGCGATTGAAGAGGTGATGAAGGATGCGTCGTGGTTCAGCCGAACGCTGATCGAGAAGCTGGCCAACGTGAAGAAAATCAACTCGCCGCAGCTGCCCAGCGCCTCGTTCACCGACCTGACGGCCCGTGAGCGTGATGTGCTGGGTTTGATCTGTGAAGGTCTGGCGGACAAGGAGATCGCCGCGCGGTTGAAACTGGCGCCCAATACCGTGCGCAATCATGTGGCCACCGTGTACTCGAAAATTGATGTGCATAGCCGCAGCGAGGCGATCGTCTGGGCTCGCGAGCGCGGTTTGTTTTCGGGAGAGTGGGGCACCAAGGGCCAGCGCTGAGGGGTGCAAATGCACTAGTTACAAGGGTGCAAATTCATGTATTGGCCAAGGCGTTGTGTTCTTAGGCTGGTGGGGTGCGGTGTGGGCCATTTCGGGCCTGCGATCGTGCCCCTTTTGAAACAGTCATAGGAACAACGTCAATGATGAATCTTGCGCAGTTGCGCGCTCGGCTCGAGCACAGTTTTGCGCCGCTGGCTTGTGAGTGTTCGGTGGATGGTGATCATTCGCTGACGGTCAAGTTGTATCACCGGGATTCGGGGCAGGTGGATCTGGTGATCAGCGGGCTGGATCTGGCTTCGCTGCGTACGCCTGGGGCGGTTGAGGCGTTGGTGGATGAGTTGAGGTATGAGCTTGAGAGCAATTCCTTGCGTTCTTCGCGGGATCCGGATTTGGCTTAAGCGCGCTTTGGTCTTGGCGGCCTTTGGGCCGGCCATGCTCTGGGGATTTTGGGTGTATATCCGTTTTTTTGGGTGTTGCGGCTGGCGGTTTCGCCCTTACGGCGAGTCCCTTTTGGCAAACGCCCCAAAAGGAACCAAAAGGTCTTCGCCCTGACGTTCGGCCCGCTCGCTTAGGCTCGGGGTTCCTTCGCTCCGGGATCGATCCTGGCGCAGCGGCTCCGGTTTGCTTCGCTGCACCTACACTCGCTGTGTACGACTGCGTCGTACGGTCGCTGCGCTCCCACGCCCGGATCAATCCCTCCACTCAGCCTGCCGACGGGCTCCAAGATCAAGATCAAAAGCGGTACTCGAGCTAACGCTCATCGTGTGTAGGAGCTGCCGAAGGCTGCGATCTTTTGATTTTGATTTTGATTTTCTGTGGGAGCGAGCCTGCTCGCGAAGGCGGCCTGACAGCCGACCTGGTTGTTACTGAACTCACTCGATCAAAACTGTAGGAGTGAGCCTGCTCGCGATGAGGCCCTCGCCGACGACCATAATCCCAATCCAGGCTTCTGCTGGAAAATCTGCGCAAAACCGACAGCCCGAACTAGCCAATCTCCCCAATCCACTGGCGCTAACAAGGCGCTCAGCTATAAAGAATGAGTGGTCAGGTCTTCCGCGGCCGGTTGGGTTGCGGGAGTTTGTCTCTCTTTACCGCGGGTCGTCCTATGAATAATCCTGGGAAACGCGTATTGCCGTTGGCTTTTCTTGCTGTGCTGTTGGCCGGTTGTGCCAGTCCTCCACCCCCTGCGCCTGTCGCGCCGCCGCCACCGCCGGAACGTCGGTGTGAGGTGCTGGAAAATACTGAGGTTGCCGGGGATGTGTATGTGGATGGGCAGGTGACGCGCCACATCACCACTACGCGTTGCATAACCCAATAAGATTCGCGATTCCTCGATTGCACGAAGCCTGGAACCCAGCAGTGACCCTGTGGGAGCGAGCCTGCTCGCGAATGCGTGGTATCAGTCAAAACATAGCTGACTGACACAACGCTTTCGCGAGCAGGCTCGCTCCCACACGGGTTAGCAATTTGCCCTGGAAATCAGGACAGGAATCCGCCATCCACATTCAGCGCCACGCCAGTGGTGTAGCTCGACGCATCGCTGGCCAGGTACAGCACCGCGCCGGCCATTTCGCTTGGATCGGCTACGCGTTTGAGCGGGATCTGGGTCAGTGCCTGTTTCAGAATCGCGTCGTTCTTGACCAGTGCCGAGGCGAATTTGGTGTCGGTCAGGCCGGGGAGCAGGGCGTTGCAGCGGATGCCGAATTGCGCGCATTCCTTGGCGAAGACTTTGGTCATGTTGATGACCGCCGCTTTGGTTACCGAATAGATGCCTTGGAAGATTCCCGGCGAGATGCCGTTGATCGACGCGACGTTGATGATGCTGCCGCCACCGTTTTCGCGCATGAGCTTGCCGGCTTCGACCGACATGAAGAAGTAGCCGCGAATGTTCACATCGACGGTCTTCTGGAACGCCCCCAGATCGGTGTCCAGCACGTTGCAGAATTGCGGGTTGGTCGCGGCGTTGTTGACCAGGATGTCGAGGCGGCCGAATTGTTCCTTGATCCCGGCGAAGACCTGGCTGATCTGCTCCATCTCACCGATGTGGCAGGCCACGGCTGTCGCCTTGCCGCCGGCGGCGATGATGGCGTCGGCGACGTGTTGGCAGCCTTCGAGCTTGCGGCTCGAGACGATCACGTGGGCGCCTTGCTGGGCCAGCAGTTTGGCGATGGCTTCACCGATGCCACGGCTGGCGCCGGAGACGAAAGCGATTTTGCCGTCGAGGTCGAACAACTGAGTCTTGGACATGGGTTTCCCTTGTTGAAAGTCTTGTTATTGGCCCGGATCAGAGGCTGGATTTCTGAATGACCTGCAGGCTCATCTGCTCCAGCAGTTTGTTCATGTGAATGAACTGCGCGAAGCGTTTGTCCTGCGTCTGGCCATGGTAGAAGCGGTAGTAGATCTGCTGCACGATGCCGGCCAGGCGGAACAGGCCGTAGGTGTAGTAGAAATCGAAATTGTCGATGCGGATGCCCGAGCGCTCGGCGTAGTAGTCGACGAATTCGCGGCGGGTCAGCATGCCCGGCGCGTGGCTTGGCTGGCGGCGCATCAGTTGCACCGGTGCCGGGTCGCCGGCTTCGATCCAGTAGGCGAGGGTGTTGCCCAGATCCATCAGCGGGTCGCCGAGGGTGGTCAGTTCCCAGTCGAGCACGCCGATAATTTGCATCGGATTGGCCGGGTCGAGAATGACGTTGTCGAAGCGGTAGTCGTTGTGGACGATGCTCGACGTCGGGTGGTCGGCCGGCATCTTGTCGTTGAGCCAGGCTTTGACCGCTTCCCAGTGCGGCGCGTCCGGGGTCAGGGCTTTTTCGTAACGCTCGCTCCAGCCCTTGATCTGCCGGGCGACGTAGCCTTCAGGCTTGCCCAGATCGCCGAGGCCGCAGGCGTTGTAATCGACCCGATGCAGTTCGACGAAACGGTCGATGAAGCTTTTGCACAGCGCTTCGGTTTTCGCCGAATCGAGGCCCAGCTCCGGCGGCAGTTCAGCGCGCAGGATGATGCCCTTGACCCGTTCCATCACATAGAACTCGGCGCCGATAACGGCTTCGTCGGTGCAATGCACGTAGGCCTTCGGGCAATACGGAAAGCCGTCGCGCAGTTGGTTGAGAATGCGGAACTCACGGCCCATGTCGTGGGCGGATTTGGCTTTGTGGCCAAACGGCGGACGGCGCAGAACGAACTCTTGCTCGGGGTATTCCAGCAGGTAGGTCAGGTTCGACGCGCCGCCAGGAAACTGGCTGATCTGCGGCGTGCCGGTCAGGCCGGGAATGTGCGCCTTGAGGTACGGATCGATCAGGCTGGCATCAAGTTCTTCGCCTGCACGGATCCGGGTGGACTGGTCAGTAAGCGCCATGCTTATCCCTTCTGCTTATTTTGGAGGCCAGACATCATTGGCTAATCTAATGGCGCGCTCGGGTGCTCACAAGCGCGGGTCGGTCTTATAGGTTAGCGTGTTGCTGGATAATCAACTTTGAGAATGGGGCAAAGATCGGCGCGGTTCGACGATGCCACGCGCGTTAATGCACGCGCTGGTTGTTCAACTTGGGCGGCAGGGCGACGGGAGTCAGCACCGGTTGCCCGGAGAAAAACGCCATCAGGTTTTTCCCCACCAGTTCAACGGTGCCTTGCGTGGCTTCGGGGGAAAGCCCAGCGACGTGGGGAGTCAGCACAACGTTGCTGAGGTGTTTCAGGGCATCAGGCACTTCCGGTTCGTGATCGAACACGTCCAGTGCAGCGCCGGCGATACGACGTTGCTCAAGTGCGGTGATCAGGTCTGCCGTTGCGATAACGCTGGCGCGGGCGATGTTGACGATAAAACCCTTGGGGCCGAGCGCATCGAGCACAGCTCGCGTCACCAGATGTTGTGTAGCAATGCCACCGGGCGTGGCAACGACCAGAAAGTCCGAGGCTCGCGCCAGATCGGTGGGTGTCGAGCAGAACGCATAAGCGACTTCGCTGCGCACCTGGCGGCTGTGGTAGCTGATCTGCATGTCGAACCCGAGCTCCGCACGTTTGGCAATCGCCATGCCCACTGCGCCCAGCCCGAGGATGCCCAGACGCTTGCCGGCCAGCGACGGGCGCATGATTTTCGGCCATTCACCGCGGCGCACGGCTGCATCGCAGCGCGGGATATCGCGGACCAATGCCAGCAGCAACGCCATCGCATGATCGGCCACTGACGAGGCGTTGACTCCGGCGCCATTGGTGACGGTGATCCCACGGTCACTGGCCGCTTGCAGATCGACCTGTTCATAACCGGCGCCGATCACCGTGATGATTTTCAGGGCGGGCAGGGCGCTGATCTCTTGCGCAGTCAGGCCCAGTGGGCCGCGAGTGAGCACGGCATCAATGCGACTGCCATGGGTGGCGATGGCTTGCGCACGTTCGGCTGGCGTTGGTGCGAGGATCAGGTGGAATCCCTGATGCTCAAGAATCGGCAGATAGTCATTGATCGTTTCAACCAGTACCAGAACGGTTGCGGGCATTGCGCGGCTCCTGTGATTGGCGGCGGGTGGGTCGCGAAAGTCGACTCAGAGTGCTGAATCCGCAGCGGCTTGGCAATCGTTGCATTCACGCAGTGGTGCTTTGATTCTGGACGGGTTCGTGGAACAAGCAAGTACGCAGGCATGGGCGCTGCGAATCAGCTGACGTATTGCGCAATGCCGTTGCCAAACGACCAGTTCTCTTTCTTTACCTCCAGCAGATTGATGAACACATCCTCCAGGCGAATACCCAGTTGCGCATGCAGGCTCTCGGCAATGGTCTTGAACAGCAATTGTTTCTTTTCCACGCTGCGCCCTTCGCTGATGGTGATCTGGATGAACACCACGCCGTCGCTGCGCTCGATGCCGAGGTATTGCGGGTCGTACACGAAGTGCTGGCCGTCGTGCTCGTTGAGAATCTGGAAGTTGTCGTGCTCGGGCACATCGATACAGCTGCGCAGGGCGGCGTAGATCTGTTCGCCGATGCGCCTGGCGAAAGTGGGGTCTGGGTTTTGCTGGATGTCGACGCGGACCAGTGGCATGGGAGGCTCCTTGGGTTATGGCTTCTCTCACGCTAGATCAATGGCGGAGTTCTGGCAGGTAGTTGGTCTGGAATATTGCGGATCACTCGTATGAGGAGGCTTACGTGAATCGCGGATTTTGCCTACGGGGATGGCAGATGCGTCTGCTGGTCAGCGTGAATGGAACAGTTTGATGATAAGGGCATGACGATAGCCGTCGATGTGCATGCAAATGCTGACACCGATCCGCCAGCAGCCAAGGAGGGCAAATGTTCCATAACGATCGCGAAAATCTGGAGCTAGACAGGCTGGAAAACGAATCAAGGAAACTCGTGGCTGAATGGAAAAAGCTTCAGGCTGAAGAGAAAAAGTTATCAAGGGAGACGAAGCTCTATCCAATTGCAGTGTTTGGTGGAGTCTTGACTGCAATCACCGCAGTGGCAGGGTTTTTCTTCAAGTTGTGAGTCTTCATGCTTCACGACCGTCAGGCGCATTATTCAAAGGTTAATCAGTATGAGCACATATGACCGTAAGGCACGACTGGAGCAAATTGAGCGAGAGTTCGCAGAATATGACGAAGCGGTGCGCAATAGAGACAAGCGCGAAAATGGCAAGCTCTGGTTGCTTTTCGGCTTCGGGCTGTACTGCGTTTTATTGGGTTTCATGCTCGGCATATCGCTCTAGGCGCATTCGATGACGCATGGGTGGGTGCAAAACGTATCCGTTTGCGGCATCCGACGTATCCATAAACGACCTTGTTTTTTCTATAAACGACCATCCTTGGATCTGCTCCGCACAACCATTCCTCAGCTAAGTCTTTGCTTGCATTGATTTATCACGGAGAATCGCGCCCCTGTTTCGGCCGGAGCATGTCTGTCGGTTTTTTCCGACGCGTCCTGACCGAGTGGCAAGTGACCGGAATGCGGAGATCCGACCGGATGAATGATCAGGCCAATAGCCTCGAAAAGCGCTTCGATGCAGCAGCACCCGCTGAACTTTCGAGCTGGAATCGCCAGGACACCACCTGGATGCTGGGACTGTTTGGGACGGCCATTGGCGCCGGCACCCTGTTTTTGCCGATCAACGCAGGATTGGGTGGCTTCTGGCCGCTGGTGATCCTCGCGCTTTTGGCATTCCCGATGACGTTTTACGCTCACCGTGGCCTGACCCGTTTTGTCCTGTCCGGTCGCGAAGGTGCTGATATTACCGAAGTGGTCGAGCAGCATTTCGGTATCAAGGCCGGTGCCTTGATCACGCTGCTGTACTTCTTTGCCATCTTCCCGATCCTGCTGATCTACAGCGTCGGCCTGACCAACACGGTCGCCAGTTTCCTCGAACACCAACTGCACATCACGCCGCCACCGCGCGCATTGCTGTCGTTCGTGCTGATTCTCGGCCTGCTGGCCGTGGTTCGTTGCGGTGAGCAGGCGATCGTCAAGGCCATGAGCCTGATGGTCTATCCGTTCATCGTTGCGCTGCTGTTCCTCGCCGTGTACCTGATTCCGCACTGGAACGGCGGCATCCTCGCCACCGCCTCGCAAGTGCCGGCGCCGTCAGCGCTGCTGCACACGCTGTGGCTGGCGATTACGGTGATGGTGTTCTCGTTCAACCATTCGCCGATCATCTCGGCGTTCGCGATGGACCAGAAGCGTCGTTACGGTGTGCACGCCGACGAGCGCAGCTCACAGATCCTCGCGCGCGCTCATGCATTGATGGTCATTTTGGTGCTGTTCTTCGTATTCAGTTGCGTGCTGACCCTGTCGCCAGAGCAACTGGCTGAGGCAAAAGAGCAGAATCTTTCGATCCTGTCGTACCTGGCCAACCACTTCAGCAACCCGACCATCGAGTTTGCGGCGCCGTTGATTGCGTTTGTGGCGATCTCCAAGTCGTTCCTCGGTCATTACATCGGGGCCAGCGAAGGCCTCAAGGGCCTGATCGTCAAGAGCGGCAGGCGTCCGGGCGCCAAAGCGCTGGATCGCATCGTGGCGGCGTTCATGCTGGTGATCTGCTGGATCGTCGCAACGCTTGATCCGAGCATCCTGGGCATGATCGAAACCGTCGGTGGGCCGGTGATTGCGGCGATTCTGTTCCTGATGCCGATGTACGCGATTCGCAAGGTGCCAGCGATGGCGCGCTATCGCGGTCAGGCGTCGAACGTGTTTGTTACCGCGGTGGGACTGGTGGCGATTTCGGCGCTGGTTTACAAGCTGGCTGTCTGACCTGTCACTGATGACTGATCGTTCCCACGCTCTGCGTGGGAACGCCTCTTGTGACGCTCTGCGTCACGCTTGGGGACGCAGAGCGTCCGGGGCTGCGTTCCAACGCGGAGCGTGGGAACGATCAGAATGCTTGCCCGGCAGGCATAAAAAAACGCCGCTCATCTCACGATGGGCGGCGTTTTTTATGGCCTTGCAGCGTTAGGCTTGAACGACCGGGATCTTGGCGTTCGCAGCAGCTTCACGGAACTCGGCGATCTGGTCGAAGGACAGGTAGCGGTAGACATCGGCCGCCATGCTGTCGATCTTGCCAGCGTATTCCATGTACTCCTCGACGGTCGGCAGGCGACCCAGGATCGAAGCAACGGACGCCAGCTCGGCCGAGGCCAGGTAGACGTTCGCGCCGTCGCCCAGACGGTTCGGGAAGTTACGGGTCGACGTCGAGACCACGGTGCTGTTCGGCTCAACGCGTGCCTGGTTACCCATGCACAGCGAGCAGCCTGGCATTTCCATGCGAGCGCCAGCCTTGCCGTAGATGCCGTAGTAGCCTTCTTCGGTCAGTTGGTGAGCGTCCATCTTGGTCGGCGGCGACAGCCACAGACGGGTTGGCAGCTGACCCTTGACCTGATCCAGCAGTTTACCGGCAGCGCGGAAGTGACCGATGTTGGTCATGCACGAACCGATGAACACTTCGTCGATCTTCTCGCCAGCAACGCTGGACAGCAGACGGGCGTCGTCCGGATCGTTCGGCGCACACAGCACAGGCTCGTTGATGTCGGCCAGATCGATTTCGATGATTTCGGCGTATTCGGCGTCGGCATCGGCTTCCATCAGTTCCGGGTTGGCGATCCAGGCTTCCATCGCTTGGGCGCGACGTTCCAGAGTACGCGCATCGCCGTAGCCTTCGCCGATCATCCAGCGCAGCAGGGTGATGTTGGACTGCAGGTACTCGGTGATCGACTCTTTCGACAGCTTGATGGTGCAGCCGGCAGCCGAACGTTCGGCCGAGGCGTCGGACAGTTCGAACGCCTGCTCGAGGGTCAGACCTTCCAGACCTTCGATTTCCAGGATGCGGCCGGAGAAGGCGTTTTTCTTGCCTTTCTTCTCGACGGTCAGCAGACCGTTCTGGATAGCGAAGTACGGAATGGCATGAACCAGGTCACGCAGGGTGATGCCAGGTTTCATCTTGCCTTTGAAGCGCACCAGGATCGATTCCGGCATGTCCAGCGGCATGACGCCAGTGGCAGCGGCGAACGCGACCAGACCGGAACCGGCCGGGAACGAGATGCCCATCGGGAAACGGGTGTGCGAGTCACCACCGGTACCGACGGTGTCCGGCAGCAGCATGCGGTTCAGCCACGAGTGGATGATGCCGTCGCCCGGACGCAGGGAAACGCCGCCGCGGGTCATGATGAAGTCAGGCAGGGTGTGGTGGGTGGTCACGTCGATCGGCTTTGGATAAGCCGCGGTGTGGCAGAACGACTGCATCACCAGATCAGCGGAGAAGCCCAGGCACGCCAGGTCTTTCAGTTCGTCACGGGTCATTGGACCGGTGGTGTCCTGAGAACCCACGGTGGTCATCTTCGGTTCGCAGTAGGTGCCAGGACGCACGCCTTGGCCTTCTGCCAGACCGCAAGCCTTGCCGACCATTTTCTGCGCCAGGGTGAAACCCTTGGTGCTTTCAGCCGGAGCTTCCGGCTTCTTGAACAGGTCGAACGGCGGCAGACCCAATTCGGCGCGAGCCTTCTCGGTCAGGCCACGGCCGATGATCAGCGGGATACGACCGCCGGCACGGACTTCGTCCAGCAGCACCGGGGTTTTCATTTCGAAAGTGGTGATGACTTCGTCGGTACCGTGCTTGCAGACTTTGCCAGCGTGCGGGTACAGATCGATCACGTCGCCCATGTTCATGTTCGACACGTCGAACTCGATCGGCAGGGCGCCGGCATCTTCCATGGTGTTGTAGAAGATCGGAGCGATCTTGCTGCCGAAGCAGAAACCGCCAGCGCGCTTGTTCGGCACGTACGGGATGTCGTCGCCGAAGAACCACAGCACCGAGTTGGTGGCCGATTTACGCGAGGAACCGGTACCGACCACGTCACCGACGTAGGCGATCGGGAAGCCCTGGCCGCGCATTTCTTCGATCTGCTTCATCGGGCCGGTCTTGCCTTGCTCGTCCGGAACGATGCCGTCACGGGCCATTTTCAGCATGGCCAGGGCGTGCAGCGGGATATCAGGACGCGACCAGGCGTCTGGCGCAGGGGAGAGGTCGTCGGTGTTGGTTTCGCCGGTGACCTTGAATACGCGCAGGCTGATCTTGTCGGCCAGCACCGGGCGCTTCTTGAACCACTCGCCGTCAGCCCAGGATTGCAGCACGGCCTTGGCGTGAACGTTGCCGTTCTTGGCTTTTTCGGCGACGTCGTGGAAGGCGTCGAACATCAGCAGGGTGTGCTTGAGTTCTTCGGCGGCGACTGGCGCCAGCTCGGCGTCGTCCAGCAGTTCAACGAGGGTGACGATGTTGTAGCCGCCCTGCATGGTGCCGAGCAGTTCTACAGCGCGTTTCTTGTCCAGCAGAGGGGAGGTGGCTTCGCCCTTGGCCAGGGCAGACAGGAAACCGGCCTTGACGTAAGCGGCTTCGTCCACTCCAGGCGGTACGCGATTGGTGATCAGGTCAACGAGGAAAGCTTCTTCGCCAGCCGGAGGGTTCTTCAGCAGCTCGATCAGGCCTGCTGTTTGTTCGGCGTTAAGCGGCTGGGGAACGATACCCAGGGCTGCACGCTCTTCGATATGTTTGCGGTAGGCTTCAAGCACAGTTATTACCCTCATCAGTGGTCCCAAATGGGTGTCCGGGACGCTCATCCCGAAATTGCCGTACTCATGCGCCTCACGACGTTGTGGGTCGTTCGGCCAGAATTACCGGCAATTCCTTACAGAAGCTGCTTTCAAAGTTTTACGCCTGCAGAACGGGGAGCTGATGAGGGTTGGCGTTGGGCTTTTCCCCGCTGGAAAAACCCTTCGCCAACACCGCTCTGAAGGAACGACTGTGCTCGTGACGCTTTGAAAACAGCTTCTAACGGACATTGGCGCCTTAAAAGGCTGGCTGATTCTACGGCAAAAAAAATTTAAAGGTAAGTCGCGCTCTATTGGACTTTCGTGGCAATCAGCGCGGCCGGAGCAAACCTGCGACGCTGGCGAGACCCTGTTGTTTGAGGGGTGATCAATGCCCGACAAAGGGCTAACATGCCGGCCTGTTCCGCGTTTCAGTGTTCTGCCCATTTATGCCCAATCAGACCATCAAGACCCCCTGCGTCGGCCTCTGCTCCACCGTTTACGGTGACCTGGTGTGCCGTGGCTGCAAGCGTTTCCATCACGAAGTGATCCATTGGAACGGATACAACGAGGAGGAAAAACGTGCGGTGTGGCTGCGTCTGGAGCAATTGCTGTCACAAGTGATGGCGAGCAAAGTCGAGATCTTCGATCCGGCGCGCCTGCGCGAGCAGCTCGAACAGCGCAAGATCCGTTTCGTACCGCATCAGTCGGAATATTGCTGGGCCTACCAGCTGATCGCCAGGGGGGCGCGGGTGATCATTAATCTCGAGGCGTACGGGATGGTGTTGCTGCCGGAATTCCGCGACTGGAACCTGCCGGAACTGCGCGATGCCATTGATCGGGAATTCTTCCTGCTGTCGGAAGCGCATTATCAGCGTTACATTGCCCCGGGCTTTCTGAAAGACGCCTTCGGCGCCTAGAAGCATCGCGAGCAGGCTCGCTCCCACAGGGAAATGCATTCGAGATGTGGGAGCGAGCCTGCTCGCGAAAGCGCCAGTCAGACATGGCAATCCTCAGTGTTTTGCCGTCAGTTCCACCAGATGATCCTCAACCTCCTGCGGCTTGAGCACCAGCACATCGCTTTCCAGGGTATCCAGCACCGCTTCCGCCGTATTGCCGATCAACGCGCCTGACAAACCACTGCGCGCTACCGTGCCAATTACCGTTACCGCCGCCTGGAGCTTGTGCGCCATGAACGGGATCAGCACATCTGCCGGGCCTTCCTCGATGTGCAGGTGCTCGTCATCGACATCGAACTCCGCCTGAAACGCCCGGCACTGCTCGCGGTATTTGGCTTCTATGGTCGATTTGAGCTGAAACGTCGGGTCTGCCGCCGAGAGCATCGGCGACGGATGCGCGGTGATCACATGCAGATGCGCCTTGGCCAGACTGGCGATGTCGTAGCCGTGATCAATGATGGTGCTGTGCAGATGCCGATGCTCACCATCGGCATTGCCGACATCGACGGCGGCGAGAATCACTTTGTCTTTCCACGAACCGGCGGTTTTGACCAGCAGCACCGGGGTAGGGCAGTGGCGCAGCAGCTTCCAGTCGGCCGGGGTCAGCAGGGCCTTTTTCAGCGAGCTGTCGGGGAAGTGCTGTTTGATCACCAGGCCGCAACCCTCGGCCTGCTGCACATCGATGATGGTTTCGTGCAGGCTCTCGTTCCATGCCTGTTCGGTGGTCACGCTATAGCCTTCGGCGAGCAATGCCGCCTTGAGCACGCTGAGCAGGCCGGCGTGGTCATGCTTTTTGTCGCACACCAATAGGTGCAGATGAGCCTGGGTGACACCGGCGATCAGCTTGGCGCGTTTGAGCGCCAGGCTTTCCGCATGTTCAGGTTCGATGACCACCAGAATGCTGCGAATGGCTTGCATGAGCGGAGTCTCCAGCAAAGAAAAGGCACGGCGTTGCACAACTATAGTTGCTACCCGAACGTCTGCGACTTGATGCATATCAACAGCCGCCGCTGGTGGTCTGCGGACAGGCCGGTATAATCGGCGCCCTTCGCTCGAACACCTTTTACCGTGAGCCCCATGATCCTTCCCGAAATCCACGAATTCCTTGGCTGCCGCACCCCCGACGCCTGGGTCCAGGCGGCATTGGCCGACCAGGAAACCCTGCTGATCGACCACAAGAACTGCGAGTTCAAGGCTGCCAGCACGGCGCTGAGCCTGATTGCCAAGTACCACGCCCACGTCGACCTGATCAACATGATGTCGCGCCTGGCCCGGGAAGAACTGGTGCACCACGAGCAAGTCATGCGCATCATGAAGCGGCGCAAGATTGAGCTGCGTCAGCTGCACGCCGGCCGCTACGCCTCGGGCCTGCGCAAAGTGGTGCGCAGCCACGAACCGGTGAAACTGGTGGATACGCTGGTGGTTGGTGCCTTCATCGAAGCGCGCAGCTGTGAACGCTTCGAAGCACTGGTGCCGCATCTGGACGAAGAACTGGGCAAGTTCTATTTCGGTTTGCTGAAAAGCGAGGCGCGGCATTTTCAGGGTTATCTGAAACTGGCCTATCAGTATGGTGATGCCAAGGATGTCGCGCAGGTGATCGAGCGCGTCCGTGCAGCCGAGCAGGAACTGATCGAATCGCCGGACGAGGAATTCCGCTTCCACAGCGGTGTGCCCGCCTGAATTTGTTAAAAACTCTTAAGAGTATGAAACATCACCGAAAACCGGCCCAAGTGGCCGGTTTTTGCTGTCCGCCGTCATCGCCTGTTCGATGAATGCCAGCATAATATCGGCCCTTCCACGTTTGGCTTGGCAACGGTTGTTATGGATAACCTGGGTTTCGGCAAAGTTCTGCTGGTCGAAGACGATGAGCGTCTCGCCGCACTGATCGCACACTTTCTTGAACAACACGGCTACGAGGTGCGCACGGTGCATCGCGGCGATCTGGCCATGGCTGCATTCCTGGAATTCAAGCCGAAAGTGCTGGTGCTCGACCTGATGTTGCCGGGGCAGAGCGGTTTGCAGGTCTGCCGGGAAATTCGCAGTGTCTCGGACACGCCGATCGTGATCCTTACGGCCAAGGAAGACGATCTCGATCACATCCTCGGTCTGGAGTCCGGCGCTGACGATTACGTGATCAAACCGATCAAACCGCCGGTATTGCTCGCGCGGCTGCGGGCGTTGCAACGGCGGCAGACGCCGGACACCAGCGTGGTCAGTTTCCTTGAGTTCGGGCAATTGAGCATCGACCGCAGTTGCCGGGAAGTGCGCCTGGCCGGTGAGCTGATCGAGCTGACCACCATGGAGTTCGAATTGCTCTGGTTGCTCGCCAGCGCGGCGGGCAAGATTCTTTCCCGCGATGACATTCTCAATCGCATGCGCGGCATCGCCTTCGACGGCCTCAACCGCAGCGTCGACGTCTACATCAGCAAATTGCGCAACAAACTCAAGGACAATCCCCGCGAGCCGGTGTGCATCAAGACCGTGTGGGGCAAGGGCTATCTGTTCAATCCGTTCGCGTGGGAGCTGTAGATGCTGCGCTTGTTCCTCGGCCTGTTTCTGGTGATGACGGTGGGTCTGGTGCTGGCCTTGCAGGCGGTCGAGCACACCTTCAACGCCTTGCTCGACAGCCAGACGCAGGATTACAACCGTGAAGCCGTGCGCGGTCAGGCGTGGTCGCTGGTCGATCATCTGCAAGGCCGCCAGGGCGCCGAGCGTGAACAGAAACTCGATTCATTGCGTGCGCATTACGGTCTGTCGCTGAGTCTGGTCGAGGCCGATCAACTGGCCCTCACACCGCAGGAAAAAGCCGAGCTCGCGCGGAACCTGTTGGTGATCCGCGACGATTACACGCAGTTCATCAGCAACATCGATGGTGGCTCGCAGTTGCTCAGCATCAAGCTGCCGCCAGAGCCGAGCCTGATGCCGTTCTACATCACCGCGGCGTACATGATGCTCGCGGTGTTGATCGGCATCGTTCTGTTTTTCTGGGTGCGCCCGCACTGGCGCGACCTGGAAAAGCTGCGGCTGGCGGCCGAGCGTTTCGGCGACAACGATCTGTCGGTGCGCATCCAGTTGTCGCGGCGCTCGAACATCCGCGATCTGGCCGAGCACTTCAATCTGATGGCGGCGCGCATCGAGGGGCTGATTGCCAATCAGCGCGAGCTGACCAACGCCGTGTCTCACGAACTGCGCACACCAATCGCGCGGCTTTCGTTCGAGCTCGATCAGCTCAAGCAGCAACCGGACGCGAGCCAGAATCGCGAGCTGATCGCCGACATGTATGCCGACCTCGGTGAGCTGGAGGAGATGGTCTCGGAATTGCTGACCTACGCCAGCCTCGAGCACGGCGCGACGGTGATAAAGCGGGAGAATATTCACGCGGCCGACTGGCTAGACAGCGTTGTCGGCAGTGTGGCGCTTGAGGCCGAAGCAGTGGGCGTGCAGTTGTCGATCGCCGGTTGCCAGGTCGACACTGTAAGCATCGAACCGCGCTTCATGGCGCGGGCGGTGATCAACCTTTTGCGCAATGCCATTCGCTATGCCGAGCAGCGCGTTGAGGTGTCGCTGCTGCGCAATGGCGATGACTATGAAGTGCGGGTAAGTGATGACGGGCCGGGCGTGCCGCTGGAGGGACGGGAGAAAATCTTCGAACCGTTTTCCCGACTGGATGCCAGCCGGGATCGGCGTACTGGCGGTTTCGGGCTGGGCCTGGCGCTGGTGCGGCGGGTTTCGCAGTCCCATGGCGGGCAGGTTGAGGTTGGCGACTCGGTGTGGGGCGGGGCGTTGTTCAGGATGACCTGGGCGCATCTGGACTGATTGATATTGCCTGACCCGGCCCCTTCGCGAGCAGGCTCGCTCCCACAGGTGATCGCAATCCAAATGTGGGAGCGAGCCTGCTCGCGAAGGGCGCGGTGTTCAGCGAGTCACACCGAGCCGCTCATGCCACTGGGCGATCGATTCTTCGGGATATACATCAAACTGCTGATCCTTCGGCTTCGCCTCGACTTCAACCCACGGCGCTTTCGAACCTAGCATCAGATGTGTGTGTTCCGGCGGCACCGGCAGCGGCGTATCGATCGCCGAGGCGAATGGATGAATCAGCTCTGGCCACTCCGGGCTGAACAGCCACAGGCCGCTGCCGCACAGCGCACAGAAGTGGCGTTCGGCGCTGCTGCGATGGGCGCGTTTATCGCTTTCAGCTTTCATCTTCGCGTGATAGATGCTGATGTTTTTGCGTCCGCGAACCTTGAGAGTGGTCGCGTCGCCGCCAAGGTTGATCGCATAACCGCCACCGCCCTGGGTCTTGCGGCAGATCGAGCAATAGCAGCGTTGATAAGGATAAGGATGGGCGCTGTCGAGGCTGAACGTGACTTCGCCGCAATGGCAGGAGCCTTCGAGGTGCATGGTGCTCTCCTGTGTCTGAATGGTCCGCTTCAGCCTAGAACATTCTGCCTGATGCTTGCCGGTGTGATGCGACCGGCGGGCGCAGCGTCTAGCCCCAGTGTCCCCGCGATCCCATGGGGCGAGACTTTCGGAACCCGGCATGCAAGCGCTGTTGAACGAGATCCTTGACGCCGTCCGGCCCCTGATCGGGCAGGGCAAAGTTGCTGACTATATTCCCGCCCTCGGCACGGTGCCGGCCAACCAGTTGGGCATCGCCGTGTACAGTAACGACGGCGAAATGTATTGCGCCGGCGACGCTGAAACGCCGTTCTCGGTGCAGAGTATTTCCAAGGTATTCAGCCTGGTGCAGGCCATCGATCACTCCGGCGAAGCGATCTGGGAACGGCTTGGCCACGAGCCGTCGGGCCAGCCGTTCAACTCGCTGGTACAACTGGAATTCGAGCGCGGCCGCCCGCGCAATCCGTTCATCAATGCTGGGGCGCTGGTGATCTGCGACATCAACCAGTCGCGATTCGCTGCGCCGACATTGTCGATGCGCGACTTCGTCCGGCGTCTGTCCGGCAATCCGCAAATCATGATCGACGGCAAGGTCGCCGACTCCGAATACCAGCACCGCGCGCGCAATGCGGCGATGGCCTATCTGATGCAGTCGTTCGGCAATTTCCACAACGATGTCGAAGCGGTGCTGCGCAGCTATTTCAGCCACTGCGCACTGCGGATGAATTGCATCGATCTGGCCCGGGCGTTCTGCTTTCTGGCCAATGACGGGTTCTGCAAGCACAGCGGCGAGCAGATCCTGACGCGCCGCCAGACCCAACAGGTCAACTCGATCATGGCCACCAGCGGTCTGTATGACGAGGCGGGCAACTTCGCTTATCGCGTCGGCCTGCCGGGCAAGAGCGGGGTCGGCGGCGGCATCGTTGCGGTGGTGCCGGGGCAGTTCAGCGTGTGCGTGTGGTCGCCGGAGTTGAATGCGGCCGGCAACTCGCTGGCGGGGATGGCGGCGCTGGAGTTGCTGAGCTCAAGGATTGGCTGGTCGGTGTTCTGACCCACCTGAACACCACATGACCCTGTGGGAGCTGGCTTGCCAGCGATGAGGCCCTGTCAGTCACTATAAATTTGCCTGAACCACCGCTATCGCTGGCAAGCCAGCTCCCACAGGTTTCTTTAGTGTTTGAGGAGGTGTATTTCAGCCAGTAATCCGCTACATTTTCCGGCCGCCCTCTGCATGGTGAATCCGCTTCATGTCTCTTGCGCTCGAACGTCTAGTCGCTGGCACGCCGATCCCTTTCGCTGGTAACCGCGTCACCGTGGTCAGCCCGGAGCTGGCCGCGCGGTTTCAGCCCGGTGACCATTTGCTGGTCGAGCAGGTCAGTGGCGAGTTGTTGCTGATCCCCGTGGCCGATCAACAGGCCGCCTCGGTGGCAATCGAGCGTGCGGCTGCGGCATTCACCGCGTTGTCGGCGGTGTCCGATGAAGCCATCAGCCAATTCTTCGACCTGTTTGCCCAGCGCCTGGAAAATCCTCAGTGCTGGACGCAGATCGAAGCCGCCAACCGCGCCGACATCGAGCGGGCCAAGGCGCGCGGTCGCTCGACCACACGCTTGCTCGCCGATGAACGCATGCGCCGCGACATGATCGCCGGGCTGCGCGCCTGGCGTGATGCGCCGCCCACGCGGGGCAAAGTGATCAGCAGTGTCGAGCACGACGGCTGGAAGGTTGAGCAAGTCGTCTCGCCGCTGGGCATCGTCGCGTTTGTCTTCGAAGGCCGGCCCAACGTATTTGCCGACGCCGCCGGCGTGTTGCGCACCGGCAATACGGCTGTGCTGCGCATCGGCAGCGATGCGTTGGGCACTGCGCAAGCCATCGTCACTCACGCCTTGAACCCGGCGCTGGCCGAAGCCGGTTTGCCGGTGGGGGCGGTGTCGTTGGTCGAAAGTGTCAATCACGCCGCCGGTTGGGCGATGTTTGCCGATCGGCGTCTGTCGCTGGCGGTGGCGCGCGGCTCGGGCCGTGCGGTCAGCCAGTTGGGCAGCATTGCCCAGCAGGCCGGTACCGCCGTCAGCCTGCACGGCACCGGCGGTGCGTGGCTGATCGCCGAACGTGATGCCGATGCCACACGCTTCGCGGCGGTGGTGCGCAACTCGCTGGACCGCAAGGTCTGCAACACCCTGAACGTCTGCCTGATTCAGCGCGAACGCGCCGATGAGCTGGTGCCGCTGTTCCTCGAAGCTTTGAAAGACGCCGGTACTGCGCGCGGCCAAGGCTGCAAATTGCACATCGTCGCGGGCAGTGAAAGTTGCCTGCCAAGCGAATGGCAGAACGCAACGGTGGAGGTTTATCGCGCCGAGGGTTACAAGACCGAAGCGCTGGCCGAATCCTTGCCCGAGTCGGACCTGGGCCGCGAGTGGGAATGGGAAGAGACCCCGGAAGTCAGCCTGATGATTGTCGACGATCTGGATCAGGCGATTGCGCTGTTCAACCGGTACAGCCCGCAATTCACCGTGTCGTTGATCAGCCAGGCGGCGGCGGTTCAGGAACGCTTCTACAACGCGGTGAATGCGCCGTTCGTAGGCAACGGCATCACCCGTTGGGTCGATGGCCAGTACGCGTTGAACAAGCCGGAACTGGGGCTTTCGAACTGGGAGAGCGGGCGCCTGTTTGCGCGCAGTGCGATTCTTTCCGGTGATGGCGTGTTTACCGTGCGTAGCCGGATGACTCAGGTTGATCTCACGGTGAAACGCTGACTTGAAACCCGTTGTTGATCGTTCCCACGCTCCGCGTGGGAATGCAGCCCGTGACGCTCCGCGTCACTGGACGCAGAGCGTCCCTAGAGGCATTCCCACGCAGAGCGTGGGAACGATCACGGTGGGGAGTCAGGCAGCGTGGCTGGCTTGCGCGCTGATCGCGCAAGTCTCAGGCCGCTCGGCCAGCGGCACAAAGGTGCGACGATCGGAAGAGAGTGCGTCGATCGAACCGGTCTCGATGTCGTAAACCCAGCCATGCAGATTCAACCGGCCTTGCTCCTGGGCCAGGCGCACACTCGGGTGGGTCTGAATATTCGCCAGTTGCGCGATCACGTTCTCGCGCACCATCGAACTCAATTTCGCCGCGTCGCTGCCATGCACGCGCGCTTCGTTCACTACCTTCGCCGATTCGGCATGCTGCAGCCAGCCACTGACAGCGGGCAGGTGATCCATGCATTTGCACTGGGCAATCGCTGTCATCGCGCCGCAATCGGAGTGGCCGCAAATCACGATATCGGTCACCCCCAGCACTGCCACCGCATATTCCACCGTCGCCGAGACCCCGCCCGGATGCGGGCTGTAGGAGGGCACGATATTGCCGGCGTTACGGATCACGAACAGCTCGCCGGGCTCTTGCTGGGTCAGCAGCTCAGGCACCACACGGCTGTCGGAACAGGTGATGAACAGCGTGCCGGGTTGCTGAGTCGTGGCCAGGTGTTTGAACAGTTCGCTGCGTTGCGGGAAGGCTTCGTTCTGGAATTTCAGGAAGCCGTCGATCAGGGCTTTCATGGCATGTCCTCGTGGCAGAAATGAGATGGCCCGCACGCAGGTTGCGGGCCGGGCGCATCAGAACGGCCGCAGCGGCAGGAACTTGCCGTCGAGGGTCACCACGGCGCGGGAGCCGCCTTCCGGGTCTTCGACTTTCTTGATGTCCAGTTTGAAGTTGATCGCACTGATGATGCCGTCACCGAACTGTTCATGAACCAGCGCTTTCAGCGTGGTGCCGTAGATCTGGATCATTTCGTAAAAACGGTAGATGGTCGGATCGGTCGGCACGCCGCTGAGGCTGCCGCGCAAAGGAATGATCTGCAGAGCGGCGACGTCATCTGCGCTGAGGTCAAGCTTGTCGCCGACCACTTGAGCAGCGTTTTCCGGCAACGGATGCTGGCCGAGCAGGGCGGCGGTGACATAAGCCAGGCTGAGGCCGGTGCCGTCAGCGAGATCCTGCCACGACAGATCTTTTTTCGCCTTGGCGTCGAGAACGCGGGTGGTCAGGGCCAGGCTGTTGTCGTTGTAGGCGTGGGACTGTTGCATGGTGTCACTCCTTTCAGGGGTTGGCTTGCTGTGTGGAAGCAATGTTGCGCTGGTTGATTCATAGCGTCCAAGATCGATATACAATGCTTCGCATAAGTCCTGCCTATAGATGGTGTGTTCATGCTGTTGCGACATTTGCGTTATCTGCTCGCCGTTGCCGATCACGGCGGCTTCACCCGCGCCGCCGAAGCGCTGCATGTATCGCAGCCGACGTTGTCGCAGCAGATCCGGCAGCTGGAAGAAACCCTCGGCGTCAGCCTGTTCGATCGCACCTCCCGCACGGTGAAACCGACCGATGCCGGCGCGGCATACATTGAATGCGCGCGGCGCGTGCTGGTGGAGCTGGAGGCCGGGCAGCGCGCCTTGCACGATGTGAAGGATTTGTCGCGCGGCACCCTGCGCCTGGCGATGACGCCGACGTTCATGGCGTATCTGGTCGGGCCGTTGGTGCGTGATTACAGGGCACGGTTTCCCGGGATTCATCTGGAAATATTCGAACTGTCGATGGACGACATCGAGGCCGGGCTCGCGGATGACTCGCTGGACGTCGCGATCGCGTTTACGCCGGTACGCAATGCCGATATCGAATGCATACCGGCGTTTACCGAGACGCTGGGGATCATGGTCGGGCCTGGGCACCCGCTCTATGACAGCCCTTCGGTGTTGACGCCGACGGAATTGGCTTCACTGGATTTCGCCTTGCTGGCGCCGGGCTTCATTACGCGGTTGTCGGTGGATGAGTATTTCCGTGAGCACGGGATTACGCCGCAGGTGCGGATTGAAGTGAATTCGGTGAGTACGTTGCTGGAAGTGGTGCGGCATGCGCCGCTGGCGACCATGCTGCCCGAGGCGATTGCCAGCGAAGACCGCGCGTTGCGCCGCTTGCGTGTTGAAGGGGAGGCGCCGCAGCGGGGAGCGGCGTTGTTGCGGCGCAGGAATAATTATCACAGCGCGGCGGCGTTGGCGTTTGTGGAACTGGTGCTCGGCATGAAAAGCCCCTCACCCTAACCCTCTCCCAGCGGGAGAGGGGACTGACCGAGGTGTTTGGTCAAGTCACGCCGACCTGAACGAGCTTCGTTGACTCATAATCGCCACGGTCATTCAGGTCTACGGTTGAGCTGAGGCAACTCGGTCGGCTCCCTCTCCCTCGGGAGAGGGCTGGGGTGAGGGGCGACGGGGGCACTCACGCCGCATAACTCAAAAGAACAACAAAGGGCCTGCTCCCAATCGGAAGCAGGCCCTTAGTCAAATAATCTACAACTCAATAAAACCGATCAATCACCCGAACTTCATTTTTGTTCTGCATCGAATCCCACGCCTGTTTCAGCGTCTGCAGCACGTTCTCAATGAAGTCCTTGTCGGCCGCAGCCTTCTTGCCGACATAACCGTGGCCGCGGCGGTACATCTTCAGGCGGGCCAGCAGATTCTGGTGATTGCGGTCGAATTCTTCTTCGCCAGCGTGGGGCGACAGGCAGTCAATGTGTACCTGCCCCGACTTGCTGATCCAGAGAATATGGCTGTCGTGGCTGTCTTTCTGCGCCGCGAACATACGCGCCAGTTCTTCGATGGTGGGTTGATTGTTCAGATTCATTGTTATGCCCCTTGACCAGTCTGGTGATCTTTCAAAGTTGATTCGCTAATACAGGTAGCCCATCGGTTAGTTGATCCCTGGCACCGAAACCAGGACGTCAGCGTTCGCCCGTGTGAAGTACGGGGTCGTGCATCTGTTGCATGTAGTCGTGTTGAATAACTGCTACGCAATAGCGTCACAACGAGGAGAAGCAGCGAAAACCGGGAGGCTCCTTGACGACAATCCAGTGTCGGCCACAAGCGTCTTGAGAATTTTCGCCAGCGCTTCTCGTCCTTGTACTGGACGTTCAGGCCAGGTCAGCTTCTTCAATCTGCCTTGTGGGCAGCGTGTATCCGGAAAAAACAACTCGGCGGTCAGACGAGTTTGCTCAAGCGTGTTACCAGTGTTCCCGATCGGGGAACGTCTTCATCATGCAAAAGCAAAACGATGCCGTCAACGGTTTTGTAGTGATTATTTTCAAGCACTACATATTGTCGGACAAAGCTGTTTTGGAATGAGAAAAGATCCGTTTCGACAACGTCGAGAAGGGAACCGCGAGGGATTCAGCGAGTCGTCGGACGCGCCGTGCGTTTGCGCGTACCGGCGGTTTTGCTGGGCGTCGACTTACGCTTTTTCTTCCACGGCGCTGCAGCTTTGCCCGCAGGCGGCGGGCCGCTGATGGTCAGGCTGAGGGCGGAGCAGCGGGTGACCTGCTTGCTCATCCACGCGGCCTGTTTGGTAACGAATTCTTCCAGACTCATCTCGCCGCTCTGCACCATGTCCAGGGCCTGTTCCCAGATCGCCGTGGTGCCAGGGTCGGCGATCGCGCGAGGCACTGCGTCGATCAGGCTGAACGCGGCAGGTGTCGCCGCCAGTGCCTTGCCGTTCTTGACCAGATAACCGCGATCAAGCAAACCCTGAATGATCGACGCGCGGGTGGCTTCGGTGCCGATGCCGGTGGTGTCCTTGAGTTTCTGTTTGAGCAGCGGATCCTCGACCAGTTTGGCGACGTTCCTCATCGCCTTGATCAGATCGCCTTCGGTGTAGGGTTTTGGCGGTTGCGTCCACAGGTCCTTGAGACTCACTTTCGCCACAGCGCATTCGACGCCTTGGCTGAGGGTCGGCAAGGTTTGCGGTGCTGGTGCTTCGCGGCCCCTGGCCGGTGCCAGTGCTTCGGGCAATGCGCGCTTCCAGCCCGCTTCGATGATTTGCTTGCCCACCGCGCGCAATGCCTGCCCGTTGCAATCGAAATCGGCCTGGGTGCGATCGTATTCGTGGTTGGGCAGGAACTGCGCCAGGTAGCGCGCGCGAATCAGCGTGTACACCGCGCGATGTTTGCCGGTCAGACGTTCAAGATTCTTCGCGGCGATGGTGGGAATGATGCCGTGGTGAGCGCTGACCTTGGCGTCATTCCACGCCCGCGAGCGCCGTTGCGGTTCGAGATAACCCTGCAAGGCTTCAAGGCTCGGATCGGCCTGGCGCAACGCTGTGAGGATCGATGGCGCCTCACTGTGTTGGCTCAAGGGCAGAAAGCCGCAATCACTGCGCGGATAGGTGATGACTTTGTAGGTTTCGTAAAGGGCCTGGGCGATGTCGAGGGTTTCCTGCGCGCCAAGGCCAAGCTTTTTCGAGCAGACTTCCTGCAAGGTGCCAAGATCGAAGGGCAGCGGCGCCACTTCGCGCATGCGCTCGGTCTTCAGCTTGATCACCCGTGCGCTGTCAGCACTGCTGATCGCCGCCGCCGCTTGTTGCGCCAACGCCTGATTCAGGCAGCGATCCTGATCATCACAAACGTCGGACGGCGCGCGCCATTGCGCGGTAAACGCCGTGCCGTTGTGCAGCAAATCCACGTCGATTGCCCAGAACGGTACGGGGACGAAATCGGCGATGCTGCGGTCGCGGTCGACCACCAGTCGCAGGGTGGGCGTTTGCACTCGGCCCACAGGCAGCACGCCCTGATAACCCGACTGCCGGCCCAGCAAGGTGAACAGTCGACTCATGTTCATGCCGATCAGCCAGTCCGCGCGTGAACGGCCCAGCGCCGAGTGATACAGGCTGAAGGTTTCGGCCCCCGGCTTCAGCGCAGCGAGGGCCTTGCGAATCGATGCCTCGTCCAGCGCCGACAGCCACAAGCGGCGGATCGGCCCGCGATAGCGGCAGTGCTCGACCAGTTCCCGGGCGATCATCTCGCCCTCACGGTCGGCATCGGTGGCGATGATCAGTTCGCTGGCTTCGCCGAGCAGGCGCTTTACCGCTTTGTACTGGCTGGCAGTGCGCGGCTTGACGGTCATTTTCCACTTGTCCGGGATAATCGGCAGATCGGCCAGCACCCAGCGTTTGTAGCGCGCGTCGTAGGCGTCCGGCGGCGCGGTTTCGAGCAAATGGCCGATGCACCAGGTCACTGTGACGTCCGTCCCCAACCAGCAGCCGTCGCCGCGACGCTTGGCGCCGAGCACCGCCGCAATATCTTTGGCCTGAGAGGGTTTTTCACAGAGGTACAGCCGCATAGCTACCATCGCTGGTTGGTGTGTGGAGAGGGCACAGGATGGCGGGAGTTCGCGGCGGGAGCAACTTTTATCTGTATGGATATACAGATAAAAGCATTGCAGGAGGTTTAGCCGTTCGGCCGTAATCCAGTCGAGCTGCGCATCCATCAGCTATACCTGAACCGGTCTCTTCGCTGTGCTCAGGAGAACCTCATGAAAAGCCCCAGTCCCGTGATCAGCCTGGAACAACTTGCCGGCTGCCTGCTGGTGAAGTTCCACGGCATCCAGGTCGCCGCGTCCTCTCACGCGATGATCCTCAACGAAGCCAACTATCCGCCGGTGTACTACATCCCGCGCGAAGACATCGACGAAAAATACTTCGCCCGCACCGACCACACCAGCTATTGCCCGTACAAGGGCGACGCCAATTACTTCAGCCTGCAAGTGCCGGGGCATGAGGGCGCCAATGCGGTGTGGACTTATGAAAAACCCAAGATCTCGGTTGAACCGATCCGCAACTATGTGGCGTTTTATCCGGACCAGGTGAAATTCGAAGTGATCAAAGCGGACGCCTGAAGCAAAAAATGGCGAGAGAATCGCTTCCCTCGCCATTGTTGTCAGCGGGTTTTTCAGTTTTTATCGAGATCGATATTCTTCGTCTCACGCAGACAGATCATCCCCACCACCAGGCTCACCCCGGTGATCAGCACCGGATACCACAGCCCGTAGAAAATATCCCCGGTGTACACCACCAGCGCAAACGACACGGTGGGCAGGAATCCGCCGAACCAGCCGTTGCCGATGTGATAGGGCAGCGACATCGAGGTGTAGCGAATGCGGGTCGGGAACAGTTCGACCATCAGTGCCGCCAGCGGCCCGTAGCACATGGCCGAGATGATGATCAGGGCGACGATCAGGGCGACGATCATCGGTTTGTTGATCTGCTGCATATCGGCTTGTTGCGGGTAGCCGGCGAGGGTGATCGCGCCGCGCAGTGCCGCCTCATCGAAACCATCCAGCTTCACGTCGCCGACACTCACTTGCACGGCGCTGCCCGCAGGCGCTGCGACGCTGGAGTAGGGCAGGCCTTGCTTGACCAGGAAGGTCTTGACCTTGTCGCAGGGGCTGTCGAATTTGGCCTTGCCCACCGGATCGAACTGGAAGGTGCAAGTGGCGGGGTCGGCGAGGACGGTGATCGGCGCCTGACGGCTGGCCTGATCGATCGCCGGGTTGGCGTAGTGGGCCAGGGATTTAAAGATCGGGAAGTACAGCGCGGTGGCCAGCAGCAGGCCGAGCATCAGCACCGGTTTACGCCCGACCTTGTCCGACAGCCAGCCGAAAAAGATAAAGAACGGCGCGCCGATCACCACGCTGATGATCAACAGGCTGTTGGCCACCGCCGGGTCCATTTTCAGGAACTGGGTGAGGAAGAACAGCACGTAGAACTGCGCGGCGTAGAAGGTTACTGCTTGCCCGGCGTTGATGCTGAACAGCGCGATCAGCACGACTTTGAGGTTTTCCCATTTGCCGAAGGATTCGCGGATCGGCGCCTTCGAGGTTTTGCCTTCTTCCTTCATTTTCAGGTAGGCCGGCGACTCGTGCAGGCTCAGGCGAATCCAGGTGGAAATACCCAGCAGCACGATCGACAGCAGGAACGGAATGCGCCAGCCCCACACCTCAAACTGGTCGCCGGTGAAGTAGCGGCAACCGAGCACTACCAGCAGCGAGAGCAACAGGCCGAGGGTCGCGGTGGATTGAATCCAGCTGGTGTGGAAGCCACGTTTGCCGATAGGCGCGTGTTCGGCCACGTAGGTCGCCGCACCGCCGTATTCGCCACCGAGCGCCAGGCCCTGAAGCATGCGCAGCACCACCAGAATGATCGGCGCGGCAATGCCGATGCTGGCGTAGGTCGGTAGCAAGCCGACGCAGAACGTCGCCACGCCCATCAGAATGATCGTCGCCAGAAAGGTGTATTTGCGCCCGATCATGTCGCCCAGGCGGCCGAACACCAACGCGCCGAATGGCCGCACGATGAAGCCGGCGGCGAACGCCATGAGCGCGAAGATGAACGCCGTGGTGTCATTGACCCCGGCAAAAAACTGCTTGCTGATCACTGCCGCGAGGGCGCCGTAGAGGAAGAAGTCATACCACTCGAACACCGTCCCGAGTGATGAAGCGAAGATGACTTTCTGCGTGGCGTTGCTGGTCTCGGCGCTGCCCGCAGCGTCCAGCGGCTGAACGTGTTCTGACATATCGGTATCCCTCACAGTGATTGTTTTTGTTGTTCCACTGGTGTTGCGTGTCCGGTAATGCGCGATGCCTGAGTCTGGTGATGATTGCTGTGGGAGCGAGCCTGCTCGCGAAAGCTTTTTGTCAGTTAACTCCTAGGCTGAGTGAGCTACCGCATTCGCGAGCAGGCTCGCTCCCACAGGGGAGATATCTGCAGATCTGGACAAAATCAGTTGTGCCGCCTTCTCGGCAATCATCAGCGTAGGCGAACAGGTGTTGCCCGAGGTGATGCGCGGCATGATCGACGCATCGGCAACGCGCAGACCCGGCACACCATGCACGCGCAATTGCGCATCGACCACCGCGTCACCGTCATTGCCCATGCGGCAGGTGCCTACCGGATGGAAAATCGTCGTGCCGATCTTCGCCGCCGCTTCATGCAATTGTTCTTCGCTTTGCAAGCTGTCGCCGGGCAGGTATTCGACCGGTTTGAACGCTTGCAGGGCAGGGGCGCTGACGATGCGCCGGGTCAGGCGAATGGCATCGGCGGCGACGCGCAGATCTTCTGGATGGCTGAGGTAATTGGGCTGGATCAGCGGCGCTGCTTGCGGATCGGCCGAGCGAATCTCGATGCGTCCACGGCTCTGCGGGCGCAGGTCGCACACCGAGGCGGTGAACGCCGGGAAGCTGTGCAGCGGCTCGCCAAAGCGCTCCAGCGACAGCGGTTGCACGTGATATTGCAGGTTCGCCGAGGTTTGCTCGGGACCGGAGCGGGCGAATGCGCCCAACTGACTCGGCGCCATCGACAGCGGCCCGCTGCGGTCATACAGATAGCGCAGGCCCATGCCCATCTTGCCCCACACGCTGCCGGCGATCTGGTTCAGGGTGCGGGCGTTTTCCAGCTTGTAGATCAGGCGCAGTTGCAGGTGATCCTGCAGGTTGCCGCCGACCCCCGGCAGCTCATGAATCACGCCTATCCCTACGCGTTCGAGCAGCGGCCGCGGACCGATGCCGGAGCGCTGCAGAATGCTCGGCGAGCCGACTGAACCGGCGCACAAAACAATCTCCTTGCGCGCCTTGAACTGTTTGATCTGACCTTCATGCTGCGCGCTGACTTTCGCCGCGCGGCCGTTCTCCAGCAACACACGATCAACCTCGACGCCGGTCAGCACGGTCAGGTTCGCCCGGCTGCGCAGCGGTTTCAAAAAGGCCTTGGCCGCGTTCCAGCGCACCCCGGCTTTCTGGTTGACCTGAAAGTAACCGCAGCCTTCGTTGTCGCCCTGGTTGAAGTCATTGATGCTGGCGATGCCGCTCTGCTCGGCGGCGCTGCGAAAGGCATCCAGAATCGGCCACGACAGGCGCTGCTGTTCGACCCGCCATTCACCCTGATCGCCATGAAATTCAGCGCCGCCGGCAAAGTGGTTTTCGCTCTGTTTGAACAGCGGCAGCACATCCTTCCAGGCCCAGCCCGGATTGCCTGCGGCCGCCCAGCCGTCATAGTCGCCGGCCTGACCGCGCATGTAGATCATGCCGTTGATCGACGAACAGCCGCCCAGCACCTTGCCGCGCGGATAACTCAGCGCGCGGCCATTGAGGCCCGGTTGTTGTTCGGTTTTGAAGCACCAGTCGGTGCGCGGGTTACCGATGCAGAACAGGTAACCCACAGGAATGTGAATCCAGGCGTAGTTGTCGCGTCCGCCGGCTTCGAGCAGCAACACCCGCTGCTGTGGATCCGCAGAGAGCCGGTTGGCCAGCAAGCAACCGGCGGGGCCGGCGCCGACCACGATGTAGTCGAATTCATCCAGGGACGTCTGCATGCCCTGACCTCGCTTTTTGTTTTTATTGTCGGACACTCTAGTTGTTAGCTTTCGTTAAAAGAATGTTAGTTTTTGCGCAGCCGCTGTGCGTTTTCAAACAGCGTGCAACGACGATAGCCGACAAGGACCCGCCATGTTCGACTGGAACGACCTGCGCTTTTTTCTCGAGCTGCAACGCAGCGGCCGCCTGCTCACTGCCGCGCGCCGGCTCAACACCACCCACGCGACAGTGGCGCGGCATATTGAATCGATCGAGAAAAGCCTCGGCACTGCGCTGTTCGTCCAGCACGCCCAGGGCTATGAGATGACCCCGGCGGGGGAGGCGCTGCTCAAGCACGCCGAAGCGATGGAAAACGTCGCGCTGCTGGCGCAGGAAGAAATCACCCAGTCCACCGCGCCGCTGGGCAAGATCCGCGTCGGCGTCACCGAAGGCCTTGGCATCAAATTTCTCGCCAGTCGCATGATTGGCTTGTTCGAGCGTTATCCGGGATTGGAGGTGGAACTGGTCGCCGTGCCGCGCTTCGTCAGCATCCTCAACCGCGAAGCGGAGATCAGCATCCACCTCGAACGGCCATCCGCCGACATGCTGGTCACGCGCAAGCTCACTGACTATCGGCTCGCGCTTTACGCCAGCCAGACCTACCTCGACAAAGCGCCACCGCTGCATAGCCGCGAAGACCTGGGCCGACATGCGTGGATCGGTTACGTTGACGACCTGCTGTTCAGTCAGGAACTGATGTTCCTCAACAGCTTCTGCCGCAGCCCGCGCGTGGTCTTTCACAGCACCAGCGTCATCGCCCAGCAGGAAGCGGCGCGCTCGGGGTTGGGCATCGCCGTGCTGCCGTGTTACATGGCCGCGTCCGACCCGGATCTGGTGGCGCTGCTGCCGGATGAAAGCATCGAACGCAGCTACTGGATCAGCACGCGGCGGGAATTGCACAAATCGGTGCGGCTGCGGGTGGTCTGGGATTATGTGGTGGGGTTGTGTGAGGCGGAGCAGGGGTTGTTGCTGGGAAGATCTCAGGTTGGCTCCTCTCTTGCTTGAAAGCGCCAAGGACTTTTAGCAATGGAGAGCAGCAATGAGGGAATGGCTTACCGTTCGCGACATCAATCCGGACACCATGAAGGCCATCAGTGACGGCGTCTTACAGCATGGCCGAGCCTTGTCCGAGGCTCGCGGCGGACAAGCTGAGGCCATCGCCTGTTCGCTGATGGAGAACGGGGCACTAATCGGCGGCGCTTCCGGTAGAACCGAATTCAGGCGTCTGTTTGTCAATTACCTGTGGATCAACGCGCAATGGCGTGGAACCAGGCTGGGTACTCAGGTGTTGCACAAGCTTGAGGCATTAGCGGTTGAAAGAGCATGCGTAGATGCGTTGATCGAAACACTGGATGACGACGTCGCCCGTTGGTACACCCGCTGCGGATACCGATTGATCGCGCACGTGCCTGAGTACTGCGGCCCGTGGAGTCGCCATACGCTGTTGAAAGTGCTTGTGACAACAGGTGCTCCCTCAGGGCTTAATTCGGCGTCCCATACGGAAGTTGGTAACTACTGAGGCGGGAGTTTGTCCATTGTGCTGCCGCGCTCATTATCGATGCACGGCTGCCAGTGCACTGATTCGCGACCGGTCTTCAAGACCAATCAATGACTCATTTCTCAAATCAAAACCTCAAACCCCGCACTACCCACCACCTTTCCGTTAATCATCACCTGCACTCCATGCCGGCCGGCAAAATGCTTGCGTGTCGTGAAATCCTTGATGACCTGTCTGCGCTGCACAAGCGCCACCTCAAACCCCGGCAATTCCACCGTCTTCAACTTGAATACCTTCCTCGAAACCCCGCCATTCGCCTTCACATACTCAATCGCATAGTCGATCACCAGCCGCTGCTCATGCGCCACAGTCGACTTCACCACAAACGACAACGTAATCGCTTCCCCCAACCTCACCACCGCCGGCTCGACCCGCACATCCAGCAACTCAACCTCAGCCTTCGCCCCCGCGCCAATCACCGTCAGCGCGCGCACGTCGCCCTGTTTGATCAAGCTGCGCAGCGCATGTTTGGCAATCCAGGCCGTATGCTTGTTGTCCAGCGACCAACCTTCAATCGTGTCCAACACCCACTCCGGATGCACTTTCGTCACATCATTCAAATGATTCGCCACGGACTTGCGCACGTACAAGCTCTCATCCGCCTTCAACCGATTCAGTATCCCGGCGGCCAGCAGCGGATCCGCTTGTACCGCTTCCAACCGAAAGGACCACGGCAGGCGAGGGCGGCTGCCTTCGCTGGCTAGTCGGCGGACGTGATGGTTTTCTTCGCGGGTCCAGTCATGCATTCGTTCCAGCGAGCGCTCGAGGTCGCTGCGCAGAAAGTAACGGATGGCGAATTCGGAGGAGCCGAAAGTGGTGAAGTATTTCAGGGCATCCATGGAGGTATCGAAGGCGTGCCCGCCATAGCTCGCGACGTAGTGCGGCAGGCACATGCTGACGAACCCGCTGTTCAGCCGTGGCGCGAGTTCGAACAGCACTTCGAGGGAGTCTTCGTAGTCCAGCGGCAGCACGGCATGCAGACTTTCGCTGACACGCGCCATGCGTTGCATCACTGATAATTCAGCGAGTCCGTCCTGGGCGTGTTTGAGAAACGCCTTGGCCTTGAATGCCGGGTACACCGCGCTCATTTCGTCAGCGATGTGCTGCAAGCGCTCGGCGTTGAAGATTTCCTTTAACGCCGGGGCGGCGGTGTCGGTGGTGCTCATGGTCAGGTCATCGGTGTGCTGATGAACGCATCGGTGCCTTCTGCGTAGGCGGTGTATTCGGCGATGCGCGCATAGCGCGCGGAGTCGACCTGATCGGGCACGACGAGGTTGGTGAAGCTCCAGGCAACCGCCAGGCTTATGCCGGTCTGGGCGAGGGAGCCGTCGACCGGCAAGTCACTGTGTTCAAGTTCTTTTTCCAGCGCGGTAAATGCGGCAGCGAGTTGGCCTTCAACGCGTTCAACCCAAGGTTGATATTGAATGTCGGCCGGGCGCAAGTTGCGTTCGTAATACAGCTGCACGGCTTTTTCGCAAGCGGCGAGGCTGAGGCCGATCAGACGCAGGGCGTGGGCGCGTTGTGTGAGATCGCTGGGCAGCAGGCTCTTGCCGGAGCTGGCTTCGAGGTAGTCGAGGATGAGGGTCGAGTCCATCAGGACCACGCCGTCGTCGAGAATCAGCGTGGGCGCTTTGACCACCGGGTTGATCTGCTGGAATTGCTCGAAGTGGCGGAACACCGAGACCGACTCGTGTTCGAGGTCAATCCCCAGGCATTTGGCGGAGATTGCTACGCGGCGCACGTAGGGAGAGTCGAGCATGCCGATCAGTTTCATGACGCGTTCCTTCAAGTCGAACCGGTGGGAACGCATAACCTAGCCGAGCCTGAGACAATTGTCAGTCGTCGAATCCGGGTTGTTCGTGAATCTCATCGACATTCAGTTCCAGCCGATAGGCCACCGCCACAAACAGCGCCTGACATAAACACAGTGTCGCGCTTAGCGAACGAAAGGCCAGCGCACTGCCTTCATTGACCATCAACACGCTATTGGTAAGTTTCGCCAGTGGCGACAGAGGGCTGTCGGTGATGATCAGGGTATTGGCGTCTTGCTGTTGTGCGAATCGCAGGCAGTGCTGGGTTTCCTTGGCGTAGGGCACAAAACTGATGGCGATGACCAGGTCGTTGGCGCGCACGCTGCGCATTTGCTCGCGATAGCTGCCGCCGATGCCGGAGACGAGATGAATGCGCTTCTGGGTGTGCTGCAGGTTGTAAACCAGATAATCGGCGACGGCGAACGAACGGCGGACCCCGACCACATAGATGTCGTCGGCATTGACGATGAGATCGACAGCTTTGTCGAACGCAGCCCCATCCAGTTCGCGGCCCAAACGTTCGATGCCCGATAGCGTTGCGTCGATGCACTCGCGGACAAGCTCGCCGCTGTTGGCGGTCTGCGATTTGTTGGCGATCAGGCTGCGGATGCGTTGTTGATAGTTCTGCGCCGGCGTGGCCTTGTGCGTCCAGGCCTGGCGGAACAGCGCCTGCATTTCGCTGAAGCCGCTGAACCCGAAGCGCTGCGAAAAACGCACGATGGCGGACGGATGCACCTCGCATTCACGAGCGATGTCGCTGATGCGGTCGACCATGATTCGCTCGCTCTGCTGGCTAATGTAACTGGCGATACGTTTAAGCTGACGCGGAAGGGCGTCATATTCGTCGCTAATCGTTTGCAGCAGACGCTCGGCAGTGATCGGGGGGCTGGCGAGCGAAAGTTCGTCGGCGGCCGGCAGATCGGGGCGGGGCATAGGACATCCTTCGGGCGGGTTGATCACGCGGTAAGCCTGATCATAGAAGGGCTGCGCGGGCTCTGCCGGGCTGAAACGATGCACCTTGCGAGAATAATCTCGGCTGTCGATGGCGGCATGGTTAGCCGTTTGTCTTCTATATACAGCCGCTGGAGTGAATTTCTTGCTATAAACGCACTCCGATGGCCGTGTGAAGCCTGTGTCAGAGCAGTTTCCTGGTCCTGTCGGACAAATTCCCTGTATTTACAGTTGCTGAGGCCTTGATCGGGCCTTAGACTGCCGCCCCTCGTAAATTGAGTGCCGGGTGGCGTTTGCAATAAAACGATGCCTTTTCGACGGCCGACACGGTTCGCCGAAACGCTCCCTTATTCGCCTTAATGCACGTTTTTTTATAGAGATATCAATGACAAAGGACAAGTTGCTGGCTATGCCGGCAGATGACTACATGAATGCAGAGCAACACGCTTTCTTCACTGAGCTGTTGCAGAACATGAAAGTCGAAACCCACGAGCGCATTGAGCAAAACCGTATCGCCATCGAAAGCCTGGACACCCCGGCTGACCCGGCGGACGCGGCTTCGGTTGAAGAAGAGCGCACTTGGCTGGTCAACGCGATCGATCGCGACCAGCGCATGCTGCCGCAGTTGGAACAAGCTCTTGAGCGCATCAAGGACGACAGCTTTGGCTGGTGCGACGACAGCGGCGAGGCCATTGGCCTGAAGCGTCTGCTGATCAGCCCGACCACCAAGTACTGCATCGAAGCTCAAGAGCGTCACGAGCAGATCGACAAGCACCAGCGTCAGGCCTGATTCTGTGGGGTGACCCTTTCAACAGGGGCGCCTTGAAAAGATCGCAGCCTTCGGCAGCTTCTACACGGAGTTGCGCGAGGCTGCGATCTTTGTTTTTGCTCGTCTGCGATATTCTCCCGTCGTTCCCTTGACCTGCCACAGACCCCACGACTAACGGACCATGGATAATGGCGTTGTAGTGGCGTTTAATGCAGTCACAACAATGAGAACAAACGTGGGGTGATCAAGATGACGAGAGATGGATCTCTGGTTGCGGCGCTGCCTGCACCAGTGCTTTTGCCGAAAAATCGCTGGATCGCGCCGACCCTGCAAAGCATCGCTCTGATGCTGTTGCTGGCCGGCATGGCTCTGGCCGAATGGTCGCTTTACCTCGGCATGCCGATGGCGGTGCTGATTGTCTGGCTGCCGCGCCTGCGTTCGCGCAGCGCTCCTGTTGCTGTCCCGGTCGATAGTGCGAGCGAATTGTCCGCACTGACCCGCGATCTTTCCTACACCACCAGTCACAACGCACTGTCTGCCGCCGGCGTGGCGTTTTCGGTCAAAGCGCTCGCCAGCAAACTTGAATCGCAACTCGACGCGGCGGCGCAGATCGTCAGCAACGCCGAAGTGATGATCGCCACCGAGCAGGCGACTTCACAGCTCAGTCGCGACGCGCTGGACGCCGCCAGCGAAGCGCATCACAGCAGCGCGGCGGGGCGCAGCGAACTGCTCGACTCGATTTCGCGCATGCAGCAACTCAGTCAGCGCGCCAACGCTAGTCGCGAGCTGATCGAGGCCCTGAGTGTGCGCAGCGACGACATTCAGCGGGTGACGCTGGTGATTCAGTCGATCGCCAGCCAGACCAATCTGCTGGCCTTGAACGCAGCTATTGAAGCGGCCAGGGCGGGCGAACATGGTCGCGGTTTCGCCGTGGTCGCCGATGAAGTACGCGGATTGGCGGCACGGACGGCGGCGGCCACGGGCGAAGTCGGTGAGATGGTTGCAGACATTCAGCAGCGCACCGCGCAAGTGGTGGCGCAGATTCGCGAGTTGTCGAGTGATCTGCATACTGGCGTCGAACAGGTCGAGCACACCGGTCAGCATCTGGAGAACATCGCGCGACTTGCCGCCGGAGTGGAAACCCAGGTCAGCGAAATCGCCCGTGGCGCGCAAACCAATCGCGAGCAGCTTGATGCGCTGTTCAGCGCGATTGAGCAAATGCGTAGCGATCTGGCGATCAGCGATCAGCAGACCCGCCGCCTCGCCGACGCCGCGGTGCAGATGGAAGGGCAGGCGGAAACCATCAGCGAACGCTTGGCCGAAGTCGGTCTGGACGACTATCACCAGCGCATTTATGACCTGGCGCGCGAAGGTGCGAGCCTGATCGCAGCGCGCTTCGAGGCGGATGTCGAGCAGGGGCGGATCAGCCTGGATGATTTGTTCGATCGCAGCTACCAGCCGATTCCGGGTACCGAACCAGCCAAATTTCAGACCAGGTTTGATCAGTACACAGATCAGGTCTCGCCCGCGATTCAAGAGCCTCTGTTAACGCGTCATGAAGGTTTGGTTTTCGCGATCGCCTGCACGCAGCAGGGTTATGTACCGACGCATAACCAGGCATTCAGCCAGCCGTTGACGGGTGATGTGCAGGTCGACACGGTAAATAACCGCACCAAACGCAAATTCGCTGACCGCACGGGCATCCGTTGCGGCAGCCATCAACAACCAGTTTTGCTGCAGACTTACACGCGCGATACGGGTGAGCTGATGCATGATCTTTCGGTGCCGATCATGATCAAGGGCCGGCATTGGGGCGGATTGCGGCTGGGCTATAAACCTGAGAACCCACACTGAGATTGTTACCGTTGACGCAATGAATCTGTGCACGGCGGTTGCTGTTTCCTCCCGAAGGAAAGCTTTAATCTGACGACTTAGTTAGGTAGCTAATTATTTCGGAGGGCACATGCAGTGCAGGGTGGATGTGGCAGTAATGATCGGCAGCGGCGTTCCGGCCGGCTTACGCGCGATGGGGCGCAGTGTGTGCTGGGTGGTTTTGCTCAACGGGGAGCGACGCGGCACAGCCTTCGCCAGTCGCGATGAAGCGGAGGAGTGCAAGGCTGCCTGGCTCGAACAACTGAACATCGAGCCCGGCGACAGCCTGCACTGATCGCCCTTATTTACCGCGATGCAGGCGCACGTTCAGCTCATCGACAGTTATCGCTTCTTCGCCGTCCTCACGCAGCCACTCTTTTAGTAGTTGCGCCTGTTGGGGCGTCCAGAAATCGGCATCGATCAATTTGATATCAGATTTCAAAGGGTGGGCTTCGACAAAATTATTGATCGACGCTTCATCGGCCGGTAGGCCCAGCTGTTCGAAAAGGGTGGTCAGGTTAAGCTCGGTTGGCAGTTCCATCATCTACTCCTGGGTTGGTGCCGGTACGGCTTGTTCGTTCACTCCCTTATCAGAGGCAGGCGCTGGCGCGGAGTTCGATTTTTGATTCAAGCGAGCGGGCAAGGGCGCAGGCTTCGTTGTGATTGCCGCGGAAACCTCTGACACGTCCCGTGGATATCTCCTTGATGTGAAAGAACGCAATACCTGCCGGCACCACTTGAAAGTGCGGGGTTCGATGATTGTTAGAAGATGTCGGAAGGTTGTCGAGGTCGGCAACCTTCATCGTCAGAGATGGGGTGATTCGCGCGTCAGCCGACGTGGCAAAATGAGTCAAAGTGCACATATGAAGTCCTTTTCATCAGTCGGCCGGGATTTAACGGCCGTTGCGGGTAGTCGTAATGAGCATCGCTGCTCTAGAATCGCCAGTACCTGTTGACGACCGGGCTTATCTAAAGCAATTTTTCGCCAGCGATATGTCGGAAAAGTGCTTTTTTTCGTGAGAAATTTCCCTGAAGTTCGTAGTCAGAATTGCTCTAGTCGCACTTGAGGCGTTTTCCTTCAAGCTTTGGCGATTTCAGAGCAGGTTTCACTAATGACAATCCAGTAGTCTACGAACCTCGCGATTCAAGAGTGCTTTGCTCGCTTCGGGTGTTTGAATGTTTTTGCAGTTTTCATCGGCCTGGCCGTTTCTTTGCCGTGGGCGTTTTTCGCTGCGCGGTTTTTCAAATGTGGGGATGTTTCTTTGGCAGTCAGTAACCTCGATATGCATGCTTTGTTCGTGCTGGGTGATTTGCGTGCAAAGCTGGTCAAGCAATTCCAATCACGTTTTGTTTACATCACCGAGCAAAACGCCGAAGGCATTTACATCGCCGAAATCGACACCGAAAGTGCATTGGTAGTCGATGACAAACCGGGACTCAAACTCAAGGTTGGCGACCATTTCATCGCGTCAGTTTTGCCCAGCCGTGAAGGCGGCAAGATGGACATTCGTTTTCGCGACATCAAACTGACGGTCTACGGCCTGGGCGATTACGCCTTTGTCAGCACGGCCGACGGTCACGCGATCCTGTTCAAGGAAGGCCATAGCGTCGTCACCGTGTTCGCCGCCAATGAGCAGCTGCAGGAAGGTTTGACCAAAACCCTCAAAGCCGTCACTGCCAAAGCCGCCAAATGGCGTAAGGGTGAACTGGTGACCTTCAAGGCCAGCGAGTGAAGCGCGCGGATTTCCATGCGCAAAACCTCGACAGCGCACGCGAAGACGCTCAGCGCCTGTTCGCCCGCAAGGCCGAACTGCAAGGTGCCTGGCTGAGTTGGGTAGCGTCGCAGCTCTATGCATTGCAACCGGCGGCATACGCCAGCATGGTCAGACGTGAGCTGCAAAGCCTGCAGGAAAAGTCTGAAACGTAACCTCGCACGCAGCGGACCCCGGAAAAAGCAGGAACCTCGGCTAAAGTCAGTTGACTGAGTCATTCAGAGGCTTGCGTTTCTGTCAGGCCAACTGCCATTGCTGTGAACAGCACGAGGTGCGATGCATGAACGGATTTCGACGGTTACTGGCCGCCAGCGTGGCCACCTTTGGTTTGCTGACGTCAGCGCAATCGCTGCAGGCGGCACAGGCGCCGGTGCACTTTGCCGACCTGAACTGGGAAAGCGGCAGCCTGATTACCGAGGTGCTGCGGGTTATCGTCGAGAAAGGCTATGGCCTGCCGACCGACACTTTGCCCGGGACCACCATCACGCTTGAGACCGCGCTGGCCAACAATGACATCCAGGTGATTGGCGAGGAGTGGGCCGGACGCAGTCCGGTCTGGGTCAAGGCCGAAGCCGAGGGCAAAGTGGTCGGCCTGGGCGATACGGTAAAAGGCGCCACTGAAGGCTGGTGGGTGCCGGAGTACGTGATCAAGGGCGATCCGGCCAAAGGCATCAAGCCGCTGGCGCCGGATCTGCGCAGTGTCACTGATCTGAAGAAATACAAGGACGTGTTCAAAGACCCGGAAAGCCCGGGCAAAGGGCGTTTCCTCAACAGCCCGATCGGCTGGACTTCGGAAGTGGTCAACAAGCAGAAGCTCACGGCGTATGGCTTGCAGGACGACTACACCAACTTCCGCAGCGGCTCCGGCGCTGCGCTGGATGCCGAGATCAGCTCTTCGATTCGTCGCGGCAAACCGGTGTTGTTCTATTACTGGTCGCCGACGCCGCTGCTTGGCAAATTCAAACTGGTGCAGCTGGAAGAGCCGCCGTTCGATGCCGAGGCGTGGAAGACGCTGACAGATGCCGATAATCCCAATCCGAAACCAACCCGCTCGCTGGCATCGAAGCTGTCGATTGGCGTGTCTACGCCGTTTCAAAAGCAGAACCCGCAAATTGCCGAATTCTTCAGCAAGGTCGATTTTCCCATCGAGCCACTGAACAAGGCATTGGCGGAGATGAGTGACAAGCACACCGCACCTCGTGAGGCGGCGGTCGCGTTCATGAAAGCGCATCCGGACGTGTGGCAGGCCTGGTTACCCAAGGATGTGGCTGACAAGGTGACGGCTGATCTGAAATAACGCGGTCAACGCAGCGCACCGCCGACCGGTCGTGCAGGGGCAAAAAATCCGACTAGGATGGTTTGTTCAAATCCCTTTGAAGGATTTCAACCATGACCTTTGTGTTGGCTCAATGGCTGGTGACTGTGTTCGCGGCAATCGGCCTGATGCACGTGTATTGGGCGTTGGGTGGGCAATGGGCGGCTGCGGTGGTGGTGCCGCAGGTGCCGGTGTCGGGCTTCGTGGCCTCGGTACGCCCGGCCTTCAAGCCCTCAGGCTGGCTGACGCTGGCAGTCGCCGCTGCGTTGCTGGTCATTGCGGCGCTGGTTTGTATGCGGGTCGGCTGGGGCATGCCGGCGGTGCAGCACAAGGCACTACAATGGGTAATCAGCGCGATTGCGTTGCTGATGTTCGCCCGAGCGATCGGTGACTCGAATCTGGTCGGATTTTTCAAGGAAGTGAAAGGTTCGCGATTTGCGCGGCTGGATACCTGGGTGTATTCGCCGTTGTGTGCGCTGCTGGGGGCGGGGTTGTTGGCGGTGGCTTGGGTTTGAGCTGATCCGGAATTTGCGACGCCCCGACTGGCCGCTTCGCGAGCAGGCTCGCTCCCACACATGGGAGAGCGGATTTCTGGTGTAGCGATGGCGCCATCACAGGCGCCACATGATCATCAGTTACCACTTTCAGTCTGACGACTGCTCACCTCAGCCGGCACATCATCCCCGGCCATCCGCTTGCGGAACAACGCCGCCCGCGCCAGCAGCAGGGTGGTCACTGGCACGGTGATGGCCAACAGAACCGGAATCAGCCAGGCATGCACCACTGGCCCGGACTTCAGCGCTGAAAAGCAGATGATCGACGCCAGTGCCACACACCAGGCACCGATTGTCGACGCCAGCGCTGGCGGATGCATACGCTGGAAGTAATCCTTCATGCGCAGCAATCCGGTTGCGCCCAGCAGGGTAAACACGCCGCTGAGCACCAGCAGGACCGCCACCGGAATCTCGACCCACAAAGACAATTCGGCATTCATTCGATCACCTCGCCACGCAGCAGGAATTTCGCCAGGGCAAACGAGCCGACGAAGCCGAACAGCGCAATCAGCAGCGCCGCTTCAAAGTAGGTATCACTGGCGTAGCGAATGCCCAGGGTCAGCATCATCAGCATGGCGACGATATACAGGTAATCCAGCGCCAGTACCCGATCCTGCGCTGACGGGCCTTTGAACAAGCGCACCAGCGTCAGCGTCATCGCCACGCAGTACAGAAACAACGTCAGCAGAATCGCATTCGACAGCAATGGGCTCATTCGAAAATCTCCATCAACGGTCGCTCGTAAGTGCTTTTGAAGTGCTCGATGAACTGCGCTTCGTCGTGCAGATCCCAGACGTGCAGCAACAGAACGCTGCGGTCCAGTGCCAGTTCCGACCATACGGTGCCGGGCACCACGGTGCAGATCATCGCCAGTGCCGCCAGACCATGAGCATCACGCAGATCGAGCGGCACCTTGATAAAGCATGAGTTGGGCGGGCGCCGTCCGGCGTTGAGTACGCCCCAGGCGACGATCAGGTTGGACATGATCACGTCACGACCGACCAGGAGAAACAGGCGCAGTACGGCCACCGGATTGCGAATGCGCGCACGTTTCGGCCGCAATTTGCGCATCATCAGCGGCGCGGCGAAACCCAGCGCGGCACCGAGCAGCAGGTTGCCCGGGCTGACGGACAGGTTCAGGGTCAGCCACAAGATCCACAATGCCAGCGATAGCCACGGCGCCGGAAACAGTCGATTCATGGCTGCACCTCGAGCATGTCGGCTCTGGCTTGCGGGCTCGGCACCGCACGTGTGCCGAGAACTGCGAGCACATATTGCTGCGGATTGTTCAGCGCATCGGCCGTAGCCTGGGTGTAGCGCAACAGCGGTTCAGCCTTGAACGTCAGGACAATGCTCAGCCCGAGCAGCAGAAAAATCGGCGCGCATTCGAGTTTGCGCAGCAGTGGTGACGGGCGCTCCTCCGGCGTCCAGAAGCGCTGGATACCCAGGCGAGAGAAGGCCATGAGGGAGGCCAGACCGGTCAGGATCAACAGGGCCAGCAATCCCCATGCGCCGGGCGGCAGCGGCGCCGCAGTGCCAAGTCCCGACGGGTTGAGCAATGCCCCGATCAGGCTGAGCTTGCCGATAAATCCGGAGAGCGGTGGCATGCCGATAATCAACAGCGCGCAGGCAATGAAGCTCAAACCGAGAAAGGCCATGGTCCACGGGATGACCTGACCGACCACGGCTTTCTGTTCGTCGTCGAGGTTGATGCCCTTGGGCGGTTGCAGCGATTCCTGCGGGCGCGGAAGCAGTTCGCTTTCGTCCTCCAGCGGAATTTCGTTGGCCGAGCGCGAGCGCTCGATCAGTTCGGCCAAGAGGAACAGCGCGCTCAGCGCCAGGGTCGAGCTGACCAGATAGAACAGCGCAGCGCCGATCAGGTTCGGCTGGGCGAAGCCGATCGCCGAGAGCAGGATCCCCGCCGACACCAGAATGCTCAGGCTGGCCATGCGCTCCAGGCGTTGCGCGGCGATAATCGCCAGCCCTGCGCAAGCCATGGTCGCCATGCCGCCGTAGATGAGCCAGTCGCCGCCGAAGAATGCCGAGGCGCCGGCCTGACCGGAAAACAACAGGGTCCACAAGCGCAGCAGGGTGTAGACGCCGACCTTGGTCATGATCGCGAACATTGCCGCCACCGGCGCGCTGGCGGATGAATAAGCCGGCACCAGCCAGAAGTTCAGCGGCCACATGCCAGCCTTGGCCAGAAACGCTACCGCAAGAATCCCCGCGCCAGCATGCAGCAAACCACGATCGGCTTCCGGCACCAGCGGAATCTTCATCGCCAGATCAGCCATGTTCAGCGTGCCGGTCACCCCGTAGATCAATGCAGCGCCGATCAAAAACAGTGACGATGCCAACAGGTTGATCGAAATGTAATGCAACCCCGACGACACCCGCGCCCGGCCCGAGCCGTGGAGCAACAAACCATAGGATGCCGCGAGCAACACTTCGAAGAATACGAACAGGTTGAACAGATCAGCCGTCAGGAACGCGCCATACAGGCCCATCAGCTGGATCTGGAACAGAGCGTGAAAGCTTGAGCCGGCGCCGTCCCAGCGGGCCATGGCAAACAGCAACGCGCTGACGCCGATAACGCCGGTCAGCACCAGCATCAGTGCCGACAGGCGATCAACCACCAGGACGATGCCGAACGGTGCCTGCCAGTTGCCCGGCAGGTACACACCGATGGAGCCGGGCACCCCGGTGGTCTGCGTCCATTGCAGTAGCATCACTGAAATGAACAAGCCGAGGAGGCTGGAGAACAGGTTGATTTTCGCCTTCAGCGGCCGGTGTTTCTCGCCGAGCATCAGCATGATTGCGGCGGTCAGCAGCGGCAGCAGGATCGGTGCAGCGATCAGGTGAGTCATCGCCATCATTCTTTAGGCTCCCGGCCGTCGACATGGTCGGTGCCGGTCAAGCCGCGCGAGGCGAGCAATACGACGAGGAACAGCGCGGTCATGGCGAAGCTGATGACGATCGCCGTCAGCACCAGCGCCTGGGGCAGCGGGTCGGTGTAATGCAGCAAGTCCTGGGTCACGCCGTCCTTGATCACCGGCTCCTTGCCGATGAACAGGCTGCCCATGCTGAAAATGAACAGGTTGACCGCATACGACAACAGACACAGGCCCATGACCACCTGAAAGGTACGCGGGCGCAGGATCAGCCAGACCCCGGAGGCGGCGAGAATGCCGATGGCGATTGCGATGACTTCTTCCATCAGACGGCTCCTTTGCTGGCGACTGACTTGGGCAGCGAGGCCGTCTTGTGGCCGCGCACCGATTGGTGGGCGAGGGCGGTGAGAATCAGCAGCGTCGACCCGACCACCACGGCGTACACGCCAATGTCGAAGAACAGCGCACTGGCGATATGGATGTCGCCCAGCACCGGCACGCTGATGTGCCAGGTGTGAGTGGTGAGGAACGGATAGCCGACCAGCATCGCACCGAGGCCGGTGGCGGTGGCGAACAGCAGACCGGTGCCCATCCAGCGCAATGGGCGCAGGCTCATTTGCGCCTCGACCCACTGCGTGCCGGCAACCATGTATTGCAGGATAAAAGCCACCGACATCACCAGCCCGGCGACAAAACCGCCGCCCGGCTGATTGTGCCCGCGCATGAACAGGTAAAACGACACCACCAGCGCGACAGGCAGCAGCAGGCGCACTAGCACCGCCGGCACCATCATGAAGCCGAGCGCGGTGTCGCTGGCCGAACGCGGGTTGACCAGATCGGTGACCACGTCGGGCGCGAGCAGGCGTTGCTGCGCCGGCAACTGCAGGCTTTCCTTCGGCGGGCGGAAGCGGCGCAGCAGGGCGAACACGGTGAGCGCCACGGCGACCAGCACGGTGATTTCACCGAGGGTGTCGAAGCCACGGAAGTCCACCAGCATCACGTTGACGACGTTGCTGCCGCCGCCCTCGGGCAGGGCGCGACTGAGGTAGAAAGAGGAAATATGGTTCGGCGTCTGCCGGGTGAGCATGGCGTAGGACAACAGCGCCATCCCCGCACCGACCGCAATCGACAGCAGCAAGTCGCGCAGACGACGGATACGCGCCTTGCGCAGGCTGCCTGGCAGTGGTGAGACTTCTTCGATGCGTCTCGGCAACCAGCGCAGACCAAGCAGGATCAACACCGTGGTCACCACTTCGACCGCCAGTTGCGTCAGCGCCAGATCAGGCGCGGAGAACCAGACGAAGGTCACGCAGGTCATCAGGCCACAGACGCTGACCATGGTCAGTGCAGCGAGACGGTGATATTTCGCCTGCCATGCGGCGCCGAGCGCACAGGCGATCGCCAACAGCCACAGGGTCACGAAGACGATGGAACCAGGTATTTTCGGCCGGTCGCCCCAGGTCAGCGTGCTGTGCAGCATCGGGATCAGACCGGCGAGCACGGCGGCCGAAACCATCAGGAACAGCTGCATCTGCAAGCGCTTGGTACCCAGGCGCCGCTCGACGCGCCGGGCGATGCGCATCATCACGACCAGACTGCGCTCGAACAAACGCTTGCCGTTGAAGCGGCCGACCAGCGGCGGATACTTGAAATGGCCGAGCTTGAACTGCTTGCGCAGCAGCAGATAGAGGATGATGCCGCCGGACATGGCGATCAGGCTCATGATCATCGGTGCGTTCAAACCGTGCCAAATGGCCAGGCTGTATTCCGGCAACTCACCACCGACCACCGGCAGTGCCGCAGCGGCGAGTAATGGCCCGACGATCTGCGCCGGGAAAATCCCCACCAGCAGACAGGTGAAGACCAGCAACTCGACCGGGGCGCGCATCCAGCGCGGCGGCTCGTGCGGCGTGTGTGGCAGGTCAGTGGCGGTGGGGCCGAAGAACACGTCGACGGTGAATCGCAGGGAGTAGGCGACGCTGAACATGCCGGCGATGGTCGCGACGATTGGCAGACTGGTCTCGACCCACGCGGTGGCGTTGATGAACACGGTTTCGGCGAAGAACATTTCTTTCGACAGGAAACCGTTGAGCAGCGGCACGCCGGCCATTGAGGCACTGGCGACCATGGCCAGCGTCGCCGTATAGGGAATCAGTTTGATCAGACCGCTGAGCTTGCGGATATCACGGGTGCCGCTTTCGTGGTCGATGATGCCGGCGGCCATGAACAGCGAAGCTTTGAACGTCGCGTGGTTGAGAATGTGAAAAACTGCTGCCACTGCGGCCAGTGAACTATTGAGGCCCAGGAGCAAGGTGATCAGACCGAGATGGCTGATGGTCGAATAGGCCAGCAAACCTTTGAGATCGTTCTGGAACATCGCGCAGTACGCGCCAAGCAACAGTGTACAGGCGCCCGCTCCGCTGACGATGTAGAACCATTCCTCACTGCCGGACAGCGACGGCCACAGACGTGCCAAAAGGAAAACCCCGGCCTTGACCATGGTCGCCGAGTGCAGATAGGCCGAGACGGGCGTCGGTGCCGCCATCGCGTGGGGCAGCCAGAAGTGAAACGGGAATTGCGCGCTTTTGCTCAGCGCGCCGATCAGGATGAGTGGCAAAAGAACAGGGTAGAGGGCATGTGCGCGAATCAGATCGCCGGCGGCCAGGACCTTGTCCAGGTCATAGCTGCCGACGACATGGCCGAGAATCATGACCCCCGCCAGCAGACATAACCCGCCGGCACCGGTGACCATCAGCGCCATATAAGCCCCGCGCCGCGCATCGGCGCGGTGGTGCCAGTAGCCGATCAGCAGGAACGAGAAGAGGCTGGTCAATTCCCAGAAGAACACGATCTGAATCAGGTTGCCGGAGATTACCAGGCCAAGCATGGCGCCCATGAACGCGAGAAAAAACGCGAAAAAACGCGGCACCGGATCGTCCGGCGACATGTAATAACGGGCATATAAAGAAACAAGTGTGCCGATGCCCAGCACCAGCATCGAGAACAGCCAGGCGAAGCCGTCCATGCGCAAAATGAAGTTCAGCCCGAGGCTGGGCAACCACATGAATTCTTCGCGGATCACGCCACCGTGGGCGATTTGCGGGTACAGCATCGCGACCTGAACGGTGCCGATCAAAGCGACCAGACCCGCCAGCAGCGATTCGGCATTGCGCGCATTGTGCGGCAGCACCGCTGCCAGACAGCTGCCGATGAACGGCAGAAGCAGTAGAACTATCAGGGACATAGGCTTCTAATCTGCGGAAGTTTGTGAAGCATCATACGTGCCAGCTCCCTGATCACCAAACGCGAGGATGTCTCAGAATCCTACAAAGTAGTCCGGAATTTTGTGTTTGGCGTTGTTTCAGGGGCAACAATGGTGCGGCGCTTTCGCGAGCAGCCAGAAAAGATTGCGGGTCACGCCTGCGTTTCCCGCTCCAGCTCAGCTTCTGCCTCGGTGGACCTTCCCTTGGTCTTCAACTCACTGACAATCACCGCCGCCACAATCAGCCCGGCGCCCACCAGTGCAATCGCCGGCAAGCGCTCTCCGGCAATCCGTCCGACAATCCCGGCCCACACCGGTTCACCGGCATAGATCAACGTCGCCCGAGTCGGCGAAACACTCTTCTGCGCCCAGTTCATCGCCACCTGAATCGCCGCACTTGCTGCGCCCAGACCCAAAGCGGTCACCAGCAACAACCAGGAAAATTCCGGAATCACTTCACCGGTCGGGACCACCAGCAAGAACGACAACACCGCCGTCACCGCCAGTTGCACCACCGTCACCCGCCGCACATCAACCTGTCCGGCGAATGTGCTGATCAAGATAATCTCGGCCGCAATCGCAACGGCGCTGATCAAGGTCGAAATTTCTCCCGGACTGAAATTCAACGCCGCCCCCGAAGGACCCGACAACAGCATCAACCCGGTAAACGCCAACATGATACCGATGCTCGGCATCAATCCTGGGCGACGGCCAAGTACCAGCCATTGCAGCAGCGGCACAAACGGCACATACAGCGCGGTAATGAACGCCGACTGACTGCTCGGAATACTTTGCAATCCGACCGTCTGCAGGCCGTAACCGAGCATGATCGCTACACCGATGAACGACCCTGCCTTGACTTCGAACAAGGTTAGTTCGCGCAGATGACGCCAGGAGAACATCGCCACGATCGCCGCCGCGGCGGCAAAGCGCAGGCCGACAAAAAACATCGGGCCACTGACCGTCATGGCATGTTGCACAATCAGAAACGTGCCGCCCCAGATCATGGTGATCAGCACCAGCACGCACTCGGCTTTGCTGAAGCGGGAAAAGCGGATTCGGGACGCAGAATTGTTTGGCGGCATCATGACCTTGCGCACATTAAAAGGGAGGCCGCACAATGCCGCCAACGTTGCGCAGTATACTGCCCAACTCCACCGAGTGAGCAATATAGTGCACAAAGATTCGACTCAGCGAGCCTCCGTCCTGCAACACGTCAGCCAGAACGTTCGACGCCTGCGGCATGCGGCGGATATGAGCCAGACCGCGTTGGCGGAAAAGTCCGGGGTCAGCCGACGGATGCTGGTGGCGATCGAGGCAGGCGAAAAGAATGTCAGCCTGACCACGCTTGATCGCGTCGCCGAAGCGCTCGACGTTGCGTTCAGTGATCTGATCCAGGCGCACGATGCGCGCGACCCGAGCCGGATCAATGAGGTTGCCTGGGCGGGCACGATTCCCGGCAGCAGAGCCGTGCTACTGTCCAAAGCCACCGCGAGCCGCGAAGTCGAGCAATGGGAGTGGTGCCTGCAACCGGGCGAGGTTTATCCGTCGCAACCGGACGCCGATGGCTGGAGCGAGCAGATCTACGTATTTGAGGGTTGCCTGACGCTGATGCTCGGCGATCAGCCGCAGTACATCAACAAAGGAGAGTTTTTCATGTTCGCCAGCAATCAACCGCATGCCTACCGCAACGATGGCGATGTGACTGCGCGGTTCGTGCGTAATGTGGTGATCTGAATGGAGCAGCCTGCGGAAACTCTGATCATCGGCGGCGGCCTCAGCGGCACGATGCTGGCGGTGCAGTTGCTGCGCCTGCCGGGGCAACGAAAGATTCTCATCATCGAGCCTCGCGCTGAACTGGGCCGGGGCGAGGCTTACAGCGCAGTCGAGTTGGGGCATACGCTGAACGGCAACGCGGCGCGGATGAGCGTCGATCCGGATAATCCTGATGATCTGACGCAGTGGCTGACCGCGCATATTGCCGGCGGCGGCTGGCCGGAATCTGCCGAGCAGGACGTGCCGGTCAGTGAGCTGTTTCCGCCGCGCGGCCTGTTCGGGGTCTATGTGCAGCAGCGTCTGGCTGAGGCCCGGGCGGTGGGCGCGCTGCAAGGTTCGACCGTTGAACATATTTGTGCTGAAGCCGTCGACCTGCAAAGCGATTCCGGCTCAATGCAGCTCACCTTGAGCGATGGCCGGATTTTGCGTGGATCGCAGGCGGTGCTGGCCACCGGCATGTTTCCCGCCGCTCGCACGCCGCAGACGCAATCCAGTGGCCTTAACGCCGCAGCGCTTGATCCCTGGGATGTGGCGGCCATGCGCGAACTCGACCCGCAGTCCACCGTGGTGATCATCGGCTCCGGTCTGACCATGGTCGATGCCGTGGTGTCGCTGGAGCAGGCCGGGCACCGTGGGCCGATCGAGGTATTCTCCCGGCATGGCCTGCTGCCGCACGTGCGCCGTCAACCGCCGGCCTGGGTGGATTTTCTGGCAGCAGATCACAGCATCCGCACGCCACGCCAGTTGGTGCGCGAATTGCGCCGACATTGTCGCGACGCAATCGCCCAAGGCATCGACTGGCAGGCGCCGCTGGATACGGTTCGCGCGCATATCGCGCGGTTGTGGAGTCAGGCGACTGACGTGCAGCGTCGACAATTCGTACGGCAAGTACGGCCATGGTGGGAGAGTCACCACCATCGTTCGCCGCCACTGAGTGCCGAGTTGATCGAACGGCTGCACAAGGAAGGACGCTTGCGCATTCACGCCGCGTCATTCAAGGGCATTGAGCCCGGCGCTGGCGATGCTGTGACCATTCGCATCCGTCCTCGGGGTGAGGCTGAAACATCTACTGTAAGTGGTGCGGCGCTGATCAACTCCAGCGGTATTGAATACGACTGGCGGCGAGTCGCACGACCGTTGCCGCAGCAGTTGCTGGCGCGGGGGCTGGTGCGGCCGGGGCCGTTGGCGCTGGGGATCTCGGCAAAGGATGGCGCAGTGGTGGATGCCGAAGGGCGGGTGAGTAGTCAGCTGTTTGCCATGGGCCCGCCGTTGCGCGGGATGTGGTGGGAGAGTACGGCAGTGACGGACGTCGCTGCACAGGCCAAAGCGTTGGCTCGGCGGTTGGTGGATAGGCTGAGAGACTGATGTGTTTTTCTTGGGCCTCTTCGCGAGCAGGCTCGCTCCCACAATGGGATTCAGGTTGTGACTACAATTTGCGGCACACCATAAATCCTGTGGGAGCGAGCTTGCTCGCGAAAGCGTCATCTGATTCAACGTCTCTGTTGAATGAAAGACCGCTATCGCTGGCAAGCCAGCTCCCACATTGGGCTTTTGTGACGGCTTGAGATTATGCGACGACCCGGTAGCAAGGCACATACGCCGCGCCACCCGGAAGTTTCATCCGGTGCTGGGCGACGAAGGCTTTGAGCAGTGCATCAAGCGGCTGCATGATCGCCGCATCGCCACGGATCTGATACGGCCCGTGCTCTTCGATCAGACGAATGCCCTTGTCCTTGACGTTACCGGCGACGATCCCGGAAAACGCCCGACGCAGATTGGCCGCCAGTTCATGCGGTGGCTGGTCGCGGTGCAGTTTCAGGTTGGCCATGTTTTCGTGGGTCGGATCGAACGGACGCTGGAAGCCCTCATCGATCTTCAACAGCCAGTTGAAATGAAACGCATCGTTACGCTCGCGGCGGAACTGCTTCACCGCTTTCAGGCCTTGAGTCATCTGCCGCGCTACTTCGGCCGGATCATCGATGATGATCTCGTAATGCTGTTTGGCTTCTTCGCCGAGGGTCGCGATGACAAACGCATCCAGCTGTTCCAGATACGGCGCGGCATGCTTCGGCCCGGTGAGGATCACCGGGAACGGCAGACCTTCATTGTCCGGGTGCATCAGGATGCCGAGCAGGTACAGGAACTCTTCGGCCGTACCGGCGCCGCCCGGGAAAATGATGATGCCGTGGCCAACACGGACGAAGGCTTCCAGACGTTTTTCGATGTCCGGCAGGATCACCAGCTCATTGACGATCGGGTTCGGCGCTTCGGCGGCGATGATGCCTGGCTCGGTCAGGCCGAGGTAGCGACCGCCGTGAATGCGTTGTTTGGCATGGGCAATGGTCGCGCCCTTCATCGGGCCTTTCATCACGCCAGGGCCGCAACCAGTGCAGATGTCGAGGCTGCGCAGGCCCAGTTCGTGGCCGACTTTCTTGGTGTATTTGTATTCTTCGGTATTGATCGAGTGGCCGCCCCAGCACACCACGATCTTCGGCTCGACGCCCGGGCGCAGGGTGCGCGCGTTGCGCAGCAGGTGGAACACGTAGTCGCTGATGCCTTGGGAATTGCTCAGGTCGATGCGCTGGCTGTCGAGTTCGTTCTCGGTGTAGACGATGTCGCGCAGGGCGCTGAAGAGCATTTCGCGGGTGCTGGCGATCATCTCGCCGTCGACGAACGCGTCGGCCGGAGCGTTCAGCAGCTCCAGGCGTACGCCACGATCCTGCTGGTGAATACGGATTTCGAAGTCTTTGTAGGCTTCGAGGATGGTCTTGGCATTGTCGACATGCGCACCGGTGTTGAGGATGGCCAGGGCGCACTGGCGGAAGAGGGTATAAGTGCTGCCGGATCCGGCTTCGCTCAGTTGCTGGACTTCACGTTGAGAAAGGGTTTCCAGACTGCCTTTCGGGCTGACCGAGGCATTGATTACGTGTCGTTGGGTCATGCAGTGATCCTTAAAACGATGTCATCCACAACGCAGCGGATGGCATCCGAATAGTGTGTATCCATGAATGAAGATGGCACGATCTGCGCTATACCGCCATGTCCCGTTGGACTTTGAAAAGATGAAAAGGAGCCCCAGCATAGCTAAAACCCGGTGCGATGCGATAATGCGCCGGCGAGTTTTTTCCGTTGCGCGTTTTGTCACTCAAGGAAGTCATTTTCGATGTTCGAGATTCAGCCGATGGACCCCGCTACCTTTCGTCAGCAGACCCGCCGCAGCACGATCATCATCGCCGTGCTGTTTCTGCTGCTGGCCATGCTGTTTTCGTCTGTCGCGGTGGCGGTATTTGGCGAGCCCGATGGGGATAATCTGCGATTCAACGTGGGCGGGGTATTTGTGGCGTTTCTGCTGACGGCGGCGCTGTTGCGCGGACGTTTCTGGCATCAGACCTGGATGGCCCCGGCGGTGTACAGCTGGCGCCTCAAGCGCAATCTGATGAGCATCACCAATGTGATGCATCAGGTAACAGCGGCGGCGCAGAACAACGATCCGACGGCGATGAAGGTGTTGCGTTTCTACCACTTGGGACTGCTGCAGATGCATGAGCTGGACGGCAACTCCAGCGATCATGGACAACTGCGTGACGAAGTCGCACAGCACAAGGCGCGGATGCAGGCGCTGGGCCTTGATCCTGACCAGCCACGCTTCGATCCGCAGTGGCTGGAAACGTTGAAACCGGCCTCGCGTTAAAACGGAATGCGCCGGGCGCGGCGCAGTTTCCACGAACGCAGCAGTCGTGCGTACACCAACAGGTTGACCGCCAGCACCACGCTGCCAAGTGCCAGTTGAATCTGCGGCGTCAGACCGGCCGGGTAGATGATCGGCCAGATGTAATGCTCAATGAAACCGCCGGCGTATTCGGTCTGCCCGGCCGCGTGGCGCATGAGGTTTTCCCAGTAGGTCAACGGACAAGTCAGGTGCAACACCTCGACCGCTACGCCCCAGGCAGCCGCCGGCAGGTGCAGCCACATCAACCGTGGCCAGCGCAGCACCAGCAGCCCGCCGAACAGTACGAACAAGATGAAACACAAGTGAAACAGCACCAGCCCGTCGGCGGCGATTCGGTACAGCATGGCGTCTTCCTGACGTAAGGGGAGATGGCGCTATGGTACGCCGCGCGGGACACAATGCGTTGGTGAATCTGGGCGCGCAAAAGTGTTCTACCCTTTAACGATCATCAACTGTTCTGAGGTGAGGTGCACATGGCAACTGAGCAAACGCGCGCGGAAGATGATGAGCCAACGGAAGAAGAAATCGAGCAGCAGAAGAGGCAGGAAAAAACCTGGAAGCATGATGACAGCCGCGAGCTGTCGGACCGCGATCAGGAGCGTCCTCTGAAACCTTGAACAGCGCATACGAAGAGCCCCGCATCAGCGGGGCTCTTCGCGTTTCAGAAGTCTTCCAGCTGCGTGAAATCCGGGTAGGTCGCTCGATACCCCAACGTTCGATCGATCCACGCATTGAGCTCATTGACCATCACCGGCGGATGGCCGGGATATCCCTCGAGGGTGCTGCGCAGGGTGCGTTCGATATCGGGCACGCTGTGCAGGTTTCGGGTCTTGATGTAATGGCCGATAAAACAGTCGAGTTCCAGGCGTTCTGTCTTGGACAGATGGACACACTTCAGGCCGCTGACCTGTTTGATTGCAAAATCGTCGCTCACTTATTTCTCTGCAAGGCTTGAAAGTTGTTGATGGATTCCTGATTTCTTTGACTCTTTGGTCAACTGGTATACCAATCGGAAAGGCGGCGCGCATGCTATCCGCAGCGCGGGGAAATGTATGTATGACTGTCGAAATGTCTGACAGGCGGTTGATTCGCTCAAACGGCTGTTTTATGGGGGTTGTATCGCGGTTGAAACACTTATTGTAACGCGCGGGATTCAGTGACGGGCTCGCTTGATTAACGCAGCAGTGAAGTAATTATTTAGTCGACTCGTTCTATCAATTGCTCACCTTGATTACGCGTATTACCGACCGCTTTGCCGACTTTGTACCATTCGAAGGCATCACTGGGCTCGCCTTCAAACAGCAGCATCTGCTCGGCGCGCTCCAGTGGCGTAGCCGGATCAAGCCATTCCCGAGCCCGCGTCGAATCGAAGACCACCGGGCGGCGATCGTGAATATCGAGGAGGCCGCCCAGGCTGTCAGCGGTGATGATGACGAACCCGTCGTCCTCCCTCGGCGCAACCCCCGGTGCCGGAAACTGGCCGATACCAGCACAGAAAACCGGAGCCTGATCCGCCCGACGAATCAACCAGGGCTGGCGGGATTTTTCCCCGGTATCAACCCACTCAAACCAGTTGTCGACCGGCACAATCAGCCGCTGCCGCCAGATCGCCCGGAAGAACGCGCCGTGGGCGACTTTTTCCACCCGTGCGTTGATGGGCGCGGCACGATCCTTGGCCCAATGCGGCCGCCAGCCCCAGCGCAGATTGTCGGCATGAATGGCCTGTTCGTGCTGGTGCAGAACCGCCAGCGCAGTGGTGGGCGCTGCGTTGTAGCGATTGAGCGGCGCATCGCCAACGTGATTGATCAACGCATCGGGGATGCTGAGCACCGCGACGAAATCGTGAATCCCACGGTACTGCGTGAGTCTTCCGCACATGGCTGAAATCTCCTTGAGGAAATTTGAGTCTAGTCGGACATGCCGATGTGCCTGGCCGATGACGCACTGAAACCAGCACCGGAACCAAACCCTGTGTACCTTATCCAACCTGCGCTCGCGGATAGCCGCGCAGGGATGGACAAAGGCGAGGGAGGTTTGCCATTCGACAACACCACGGCCGCGGCCTCGGGGCAAGACATGACATCCGGATGCAAACTTCTTTGTGTTGCGCTCATCGCGCTCGGTCTGGCCGGTTGCATCGCCGCGCCGATTGAAATGACCACGCAAACCGAAACGCGCCTGAAGGCTCAGGCCCCCGTACGTTTTCTGCTGACGTTTGACGATGGCCCCAGCGCTTCAGGATGGTGGAATCCCACGGCGACGGTGCTCGACAGCCTCAAAAGCAATCCGCTGCAGCCAAACATCAAAGCCGTGTTTTTCGCGCAGACCCGAGCACCCAGGGCAGGCGACAGCGAGATCGGTCGCAGCCTGATGCGTCGTGAGCACGCCGAGGGACATATCCTCGCCTTTCACACAGCGACTCACTGGCACACCAACCACCGCTCGCTTGATCCACAAGAACTGGAGCAGTCGCTGACCGATGGCAGTGCTGACATTGCCGCTATCACCGGGGCGCCGCCCAGGCTGTTGCGCCCACCGTTCTGGAATTACGACAAACGCACATTTGCGGCCTATCAAAAACACGGCTTGCACGTCTTGCTCACGGACCTGAGTGCCAACGACGGCAAGATCTGGGGCTTCAACGCCAGCCCTCGGCGTCGGGCGAACATGCTGCGGCAGTTATCGGAAGTGCGCGAGCGCATCGCGGTGGGTCAATTGCCGACCGTGGATGGCGTGATTCCGGTCGTGGTGACGTTCCATGATCTCAATCGCTACACCGCGCGCCACACTCGCGAATATCTGCAGATTCTGCTCGATAGCGCGGCGGCGACCGGGGTCAGACTGGCGGACAAGCCGTTCTACGACAATCAGGCCGCAATGGAAAAAGCCGCGTTGGCGCGTACGGTTCAGCAAAGCGCTGAGCCGGTGAATCTGCCCGGTATGTGGAACTGGATCTGGGATCATGATGCGCATTGAATGACGTGAGTGAGTTGTGATCGGCTTGGCATTCCCGAGCGGGCAATTAACAGACCGTGGGTCTATGATCGATGGATCGATTCTCCGCCTGCGAGGCGCCCGCCCATGCTTGCCATTGCCGATATTTGCCGGATCGTCGAGTCAGGCTTCCCCACGTTCAAGTGTGATTGCACACCGACCGGACAAGGTCTGTTGCGGATCAAGGTGTATGAGCCGGGCAGTGGGCGTGTCGAGTTGTTGCTCGACGGCGTTTCTCCCGAACATCTGGTGACGATTCGCGATATTTCCAATTTCATCGGTGAGTTGCGCACGGAAATCAGCGCCGGTCGCCGGGCGTTCGCCGGCTGATCGTTATAAACGCCGTTGAAAGGCCTGCACGATGCGCCGTGTCGCGTCGTTGGTTTCAAGATTGTGCAGGGCATCGAGCGGATACCAGATGCAATCGACGATTTCATTCTGCGGGCGCACGTCGTCGAGGTTGACCACCGAAGCCTCATACACATGATGTCGCGTACTTCCCGCCTGAAAGTCCATCAGGTACAGGACGTCCTCAGCATTGAGCCCGGTTTCCTCCTGCAACTCGCGCACAGCTGCCGCCGCACGGGTTTCCCCGGGTTCGACCTTGCCGCCGGGCAATGACCAGTGATGGCGGGATTTGCGGACCAGGAGGATATGCCGATCCTGTTCGCAAATGACGGTGGCGCGTACTTTCATGATTGCCCTGTTGATGTGTGTCATAAATCTGTAATCAAACTGCAATATTCGAGCCGCAGGCGGTTTTAAAGGTTCCTTCTTGATTCGGAGCCATTTGCATAGCAAAAAGTGCCAGTGAATTGACATGTGCCAGGGTGAATCCGGTTCACACCGCAGCGGGGAGCGGGTGTAAGGTAAGCCCGTACACCGAACACACCGTTGGCAAAAGTGAGGTGCTCATGAGCATTCCAATGCTGAACAAGCTGCACATGAACGGTTATGACGTGCTAAGCGTGGGTAACGGCCCATGGCGGGTATGCACTCAGGGCGACCGGTTGGCGTCATTCACCAGCAGAGAGGAGGCGATGGCCTATGCGGCGGCGCTTCCTGGTTACAAGCAACGCTCCAAGCGGGTGCAAAGCCAGAATGTCAATTGATGCGTTATAACGAAAGAGCCCCGGTTTCGACCGGGGCTTCTTATTTGTGGCTTTGGAACGCTTGTCAGTGCACCTTGATTCGGCTGATGGTCCGGGCTTTCACCTCCTTGGCATAGATCTGCAATCTCTCTTCGTCGCTTTGCAGGATTTCGCAGGAGCGCAGCACGGTCTGGGCGTCTGCTTCGTTACCTGATTTGCGCAATTGTTCGGCAATGCGTTTGAGGTCGACCGCCGACCATCTCAGGTCTGACGCCACGCTTTGCAAATCCCGTTGAAGTTCGTGTTCGTATTCATTGAGCCGCATGATCACCTCCTGAACGTTCTCGGAAGAAAAGAGTAGTCGCATTTCCCCGGATGCGGCCAAGTCATCTGACGCCCGGCTGAACCGATGTGAAAAATTGTCCAAACGCCGGTAACGGCGGGTTGCCACGATGGATGTGCAAGCGGTTAAACGGTACATTCAGCTTTTTTCCGCACAGGTAAACAACATGCGCGTATGGATCGGCAGTCTGGCACTTGCTCTGTTGACGGGGTGCTCGTTACCGGCGTCGCTGGTGCCGGGCGAGCCAAACCTCAGCAAGACCAGTGACAAGCCACCCAAGGAATATGCTGCGTGTTTGTTACCGTTGTGGCAGAAAGACGTGGCCAAGACTTCGCAGACGTCGATTTCCAACGGCTACCGGATTACCGCGCCGAGCATTATCACGGCGGATGAGATTCTCGATATCGTCAAATACAAGGACGGCAGCAAAGTGTCCCTCTATCAGGGGCCGCCGTGGGCCAAGTCCGGGTCGCTTCGCCAATCGGTGCGTGATTGCCTGTAACCGGGCGCCCGGATCTCAAAAAAGGCAGACACTGAAGTTCGGTGTCTGCCTTTTTTCATCGGATGGAGACTCCAGCCAAACGCTCGCAATGAGCTGTGACAGTTGCCCCCGAGGCGCAGCAGGATCCTTGACTAGGCTTTGAATGTCGGCCCGTGACGGGTTCGGCATGACTAAAAGGAGCCTCGGATCATGGATGATCTGGTCAAGGACATCATTCCGCTGTTGCAGTACCTCATCCCCGGGTTTCTATCGACCTGGATCTTCTATTCACTTACGGCATTCAAGCGACCGGATACGTTCGGCCAGATCGTGCAGGCGCTGATATTTACTTTTGTGATTCAGGGCGCGGTGTTGGCGGTGGGCAACCTCTGTTTGTGGATTGGCTCGAAGGGTTTTTCATTAGGAAACTGGGATGATCGGGCGCAAACGCTCTGGGCATTTATGTTTTCGCTGATGCTGGGATTGTTTGCCTGTTACCTGGCTACGAGTGACAAATTGCACGGCTGGTTACGTGAGCGAAACGTCACGAAACAATCTTCTTTCCCCAGTGAATGGTTCTGCGCCTTTGCCCAACATGAGCGCTTTATAACCCTGCATTTAAGCGACGAAAGGCGCGTATTTGGCTGGCCGGTCGAGTGGCCACGGGAATCATCAAATGGTCAGTTCGTCATGAAATATCCGCGTTGGCTCACGGATGATGGCCAACCTGCATCTATTGGCGCGGAGTTTTTGTTGATAGATTCCGCGAAAGTCAAATGGGTCGAGTTCAGCCCAGTATCAGAGGGATCAACATGCCAACTGCCAGAGCACCACAACCCATGCCAAAGCATTTAGAGCGACTCTTTGTCGGGCCGGACGGAAAAATGCTCGACGTGCCCTTGATCAAGGGACCCAGTGCGCCGCCGCCTCTGAAACCACGGTCTAGACGATAAACTTCTTCAGCCCCAACCCTGCACCACCGCCCGGCGAATCGCCTCCAGCAACATCGCGAACGCCGGGTTGTCATTGTTCTCCCGCCAGATCAGATGCAGTTCGCTTTGCACCCCTTCGCCCAGATCGATCTCGCGAAACACCACATTCCTGAACACCACGCTGGTAGCGCAACGCGGTACCAGCGCCAGACCCATGCCAGCGTTGACCAGCGCCAGAATCGTCAGCGACGAGCCCAGCCACTGCACGTAATCCGGCGCCACCCGCGCTGAGCGTAGCGTGCCGGTCAACAGTTCGTTGAACGGCGGATAGGCTTCATGGGAGTACATCAGGAACGGTTGTTTATCCAGATCGGCGACAGACACTTCAGTCGCGTTTGCCAACTTGTGCCCGCTGGGCACTGCCAGCACAAATGGTTCGCGCACCAGGCATTCGGTGGAATAGCCCGGTTCCTGCAATGGCGCCCGTGCGATGCCCAGGTCGATACGGCGAGCTCGCAACGCCTCGTGCTGTTGATAGGTGTTCATTTCTGCCAGATCGATTTTCACCTGGGGCTGTTTAAGTCGCGCTTCGGCGATCACCTTGGGCAGAAACTCATACACCGCGCTGCCGACAAACGCGATGTTTACCGAACCAATATCGCCCTCGGCAAACCGGCGTGCGGTGATCGCTGCTTGCTGGGCGCGCTCCAGCAGATTCTGCGCTTCAACGAAAAATGCCCGGCCTGCCGCCGTCAGCGCAACGCTGCGTGTGCTGCGGGTGAACAGCTCGACGCCAAGGTGATGCTCCAGCAACTGGATCTGCCGACTCAGCGGCGGCTGCGTCATGTTCAGACGCTCGGCGGCGCGGCGGAAGTTGAGTTCGGTGGCGACCGTGGTAAAGCAGCGCAGTTGGGTGAGTTCGAACATTGATCTAATCCAGGTATCAATCGAATGCCTGTTTAGATTAGACGGGATCAATGCACGGCGTCCATGATCGGCTCATTGCTTCAAGTCATCCCTAAAAAAACAAGATCGGGAGTCGCCCCTTGAAAACCCTCCAGAGTCCGCCGGACATCACGGTGCTCGCCCGCGCCGCCGCCAAGGTCAAACGCCATGTGCTGCCGCTGTTCGTGGTGATGTTCATCGTCAACTACATCGACCGGGTCAATATCGGTTTCGTGCGCAGTCATCTGGAGACCGATCTGGGCATTGGCGCAGCGGCTTATGGACTTGGCGCCGGATTGTTTTTCATCGGTTACGCACTGTTCGAAGTGCCGTCGAACATGCTGTTGCAGCGCTACGGCGCGCGGGTCTGGCTGACGCGGATCATGTTCACCTGGGGCGCTGCGGCCATGGCCATGGCCTTTGTTCAGGGCGAAACCAGTTTCTACGTACTGCGCTTTATTCTTGGCGCGGCTGAGGCCGGGTTCTTCCCGGGAATCATTTACTACTTCACCCAATGGCTGCCAGCGTCCGAGCGCGGCAAAACCATGGCGGTGTTCCTTAGCGGCTCGGCGATTGCCTCGGTCATTTCCGGCCCGGTGTCCGGTGCGCTGTTGCATATCAGCGGATTGGGCATGCACGGCTGGCAGTGGATGTTTCTGATCGAAGGCGCTGCGTCGGTGGTGCTGTGTGCTTTCGTCTGGTTCTGGCTGCAATCGCACCCGCGCCAAGCCAAGTGGCTGAGCGAGGAGGAGCGTGAAGCGCTGGTCGCGGCGATTGCCGAGGAGCAGCGCGCTCGCGAAGCGGTACAAGTCGCCAAGCCGTCGATGTTCAAACTGTTGGCCGACCGGCAGATCGCGCTGTTCTGCTTCATCTACTTTTCCATTGCCCTGACCATCTACGGCGCAACCTTCTGGCTACCGAGCATGATCAAGAAGATGGGCAACCTCGGTGATTTCCAGGTCGGGCTGCTCAACTCCATTCCGTGGATCATTTCGATTGTCGCCATGTACGGCTTCGCGGCGCTGGCCGGCAAGTGGAAATTCCAGCAGGCCTGGGTCGCGCTGACCCTGGTAATCGCCGCCATCGGTATGTTCATGTCGACCACCGGCGGGCCGGTGTTTGCCTTTGTCGCGATCTGCTTCGCCGCCATCGGTTTCAAAGCGGCGTCGGCGCTGTTCTGGCCGATTCCGCAGAGCTATCTGGATGCGCGCATTGCTGCGGCGGTGATCGCGCTGATCAACTCCATCGGCAACCTTGGCGGCTTCGTCGCGCCGACCGCGTTCGGCATCCTTGAACAAACCACCGGCTCCATCGAGGGCGGCCTGTATGGCCTGGCGGCGACATCGCTGATCGCTGCCGTGGTGATCTTCTTCGCCCGCACGGCGCCTGGCGCCAAAGATAAAACCCCGGCAAAGCCAAGTGACGAAGCCGCCGTTGTGGCGCCGGCTCGTCCGGCTGCGAGCCACTGAATCGATTGTTGATCTGTCAGGAGCGTTATCTTGAAAATCACCCGTGTCAGCGTCACCCCGATTGCCTTTCGCGATCCGCCACTGCTAAACGCCAGCGGCATCCACGAACCCTTTGCCCTGCGCTCGATCATCGAGATTGAAAGTGATAACGGCTACATCGGCCTCGGCGAAAGCTATGGCGATGCCCCGGCGCTGGCGATCCAGCAACAATTGCAGAGCCAGTTGATCGGCCTCGATCCGTTCAACCTCAATCAATTGCGCGCGATCGTGCAGGCCACCGTGGCGGCGAATAAACCCGCCGGCGTCGCTGGTGCCGAACTGGCCCCCGGTTCCCACGCCAGCAAAGCGGTGAGCAATGCCTACTCGGCATTCGAAGTGGCGTTTCTCGATTTGCAGGCGCACTACCTGAACGTGCCGCTGGTGGACCTGCTCGGCGGAGCGATCCGCGATGAAGTGCCGTTCAGCGCCTACCTGTTTTTCAAATACGCCGAACATATCGAGTCCCCCTACAAGCCGGACAACTGGGGCGAGGCGCTGAGCGAGCAACAGATCGTCGCGCAGGCAGCGCGGATGATCGAGGCGTACGGTTTCAAGAGCATCAAGCTCAAGGCCGGCACCTTGCCGCCGGAGCATGAGGTGGCATGCATCAAGGCACTGAAGAAAGCCTTTCCGGGATTTCCGCTTCGCATCGATCCGAACGGCAACTGGTCGCTGGAGACGGCGATTCGCATGGCCGAACTGCTCGGCGATGATCTGCAGTATTACGAAGACCCGACCCCGGGCCTTGATGGCATGGCCGAACTGCACAAGCGCACCGGTCTGCCCTTGGCGACCAATATGGTCGTCACCGATTTCGACGAGTTCCGCCGCAGCGTTGCGCAGAACAGCGTGCAAATCGTCCTCGCCGACCACCATTATTGGGGTGGCCTGCGGGATACGCAGACGCTGGCGAAAATGTGCGATGTGTTTGGCCTCGGCGTGTCGATGCATTCCAACTCGCACCTGGGCATCAGCCTGATGGCCATGGCGCACGTCGCGGCGGCGGTGCCGAATCTGGATTACGCCTGCGACACCCACTACCCGTGGCAGGAGCCGGACGAGGAAGTGATCAAGGGCGGCAAGCTGCCGATTGTCGATGGCTGTGTGAAGATCAGCCGTGCGCCGGGGTTGGGGCTGGAACTGGACCATGAGCAACTGGCCAAGCTGCATGACCAGTACCTGACGTGCGGGATTCGCCAGAGGGATGATGTGCGGCAGATGCAGCGGTACAAGGCGGATTGGCGGGCGGTCAAGCCGAGGTTTTAAGTTCGTTGCGACTGGCTTCTTCGCGAGCAGGCTCGCTCCCACACTTGACATACGTTTCCCTGTGGGAGCGAGCCTGCTCGCGAATGGCCGCGACTCGATCCTTCAGAGGGTATCAATCAGCCAATCCCTGAACGCCTTCAACGAAGGCAAATTCTCATTACGCGGCGGGTACACCAGGTAATAGCTGCGTCGGCTGGTAATCGGCTCGCCCAGTTGCAGCAATTCGCCCTTGAGCAATTCGTCTTCGACCAGAATTCGCGGCACCAGGCCAACACCGATATTGGCGCGTACCGCCTGGATCAAGTGCGAGGTCATTTCAAAGCTCGGTCCGATCCGCATGCTGCGATGCGCAAGTTGGTGATGGCTGAACCATTCCGCCCACGCCTGGGCATTGCTGCTGACGTTGAGCAATAACTGCCCGGCAATGTGCTGCTCAGCTTCGTCGCGTTCAGGTGCCGACAACTGCGCGCTGGCAATGGCCACCAGTTCTTCGGTGTGCAGGGGCAGGGCGGTCAGGCCTGGCCATTCTCCGCCGCCGACGCAGATGGCGGCGTCGATTTCGCTGGTATCGAAGTCGATGGTTTCGATCCGCGAGTGCAGGTGCACGGTCATGCCCGGGTGCGCCGTGTAGAAATCCTTCAACCGTGGCAGCAGCCATTTCGAGCCGAAGGTCGGCAGCGTCGCCAGGCGCAGGCTGTGGATGCCCGAACCAAACGCCATTGCCTGCAAGGTTGCGCTGCGAATCTGCCCGAGGGCTTCGCTGAGTTCGCGCTGATACATGCGCCCGACATCCGTCAGCACCACCTGCCGGCCTTCGCGGCTGAACAAGCGCATGCCGAGCATCTTCTCGAGAATCTGTACCTGGCGGCTGACCGCGCTCTGCGTCAGTGACAGTTCATGGGCGGCGCGGGTGTAGCTCTCGTGTCGAGCGGCGGCCTCGAAAGCCAGCAGCAGCGACATGGACGGTGTGAGGGTGCGCGGATTCATTCGTAAAACTCATCGATAGCGGGTCGAAATTACGCTTGTTCCATGGCTGGCCAGCAATGAACATGGGCGCAATCAGATGGCGGAGCCTGACGCAATCATTCGTTGCGCACAACTGTCCACCGCCACACAGCCCGATTTGACCGAGATAACCCGACCAATGATTGCCCAGCTGTCGCCCGCCAAAGCCTTGACCGGCGATTACCAACAATTCCTCGCCGCCCTGAAAGACAGCGGCTTTCGCGGTGAAATCAGCGCTGATTACGCCAGCCGCGTGGTACTCGCGACCGACAACTCGATCTATCAACGCCTGCCGCAAGCGGCGGTGTTTCCGCTGGATGCGGACGATGTGGCGCGGGTGGCACGGCTGATTGCCGAACCGGCGTACGAGAAAGTGGTGATCACCCCCCGTGGCGGTGGCACCGGCACCAACGGCCAATCGCTGACGGACGGCATCGTCGTCGACCTGTCGCGGCACATGAATCGCATTCTGGAAATCAACGTTGAACAGCGCTGGGTGCGGGTGCAGGCCGGGGTGGTCAAGGATCAGCTCAACGCCGCGCTGAAATCCGCCGGGCTGTTTTTTGCTCCGGAACTGTCGACCTCGAACCGCGCCACGGTCGGCGGCATGATCAACACCGACGCCAGCGGCCAGGGCAGTTGCACCTACGGCAAGACCCGCGACCATGTGCTGGAACTGGAGATGATCCTGCGCGGCGGCGAGCGTTTGCGCGGTCTGCCGCTGACCGAGGATGAGCTTGCAGCGCAGTGCGCCCGTGACGACCGGGTCGGCGAAGTCTATCGTTGTGCGCGGCAGATCATTGATGAACAGGGCGAGCTGATCAAGGCACGCTTTCCGGATCTCAACCGCTGCTTGACCGGTTATGACCTGGCGCACCTGCGTGAGGCCGATCAGCGCTTCAACCTCAACAGCGTGCTGTGTGGCGCGGAGGGCTCGCTGGGCTTCGTCGTCGAAGCGCGGCTCAACGTGCTGCCGATTCCCAAGCACACGATGCTGGTGAATATCCGCTACGCCGGGTTCATGGATGCCTTGCGCGATGCACGGGCGTTGATGGCGCTCAAGCCGTTGTCGATCGAAACCGTCGATTCCAAGGTTTTGCTGCTGGCGATGCAGGACATCGTCTGGCACGGCGTTGCCGAATATTTTCCTGAAAATGCTGAGCGGCCGACTCTGGGCATCAACCTGGTCGAGTTCTGCGGTGACGATCCCGAAGACCTGCAGCGCCGCGTCGAAGCGTTCCTCGAACATCTGCAAAACGACCGCACGGTGGAGCGCCTGGGGCATACGCTGGCGATCGGTCAGGCAGCGGTGAACAAGGTTTACGGCATGCGCAAACGGGCGGTGGGCCTGCTCGGCAATGTCGCCGGCGAAGCCCGCCCGCAGCCGTTCGTTGAAGACACCGCAGTGCCGCCGCAGCATTTGGCCGAATACATCGCCGAGCTGCGCGACCTGCTCGACAGCCACGGTTTGCAGTACGGCATGTTCGGCCATGTCGACGCCGGCGTACTGCACGTGCGGCCGATCCTCGACATGAAAGACCCGCAGCAAGCGGCGCTGGTACGCCCGGTGTCCGATGGCGTCGCCGCTTTGACCCAGCGCTACGGCGGGCTGCTCTGGGGCGAGCATGGCAAGGGCCTGCGTTCGGAGTACGCGCCGGCATTCTTCGGCGAGTTGTACCCGGCGCTGCAAGCCTTGAAAGCCGCGTTCGACCCGTTCAACCAGTTCAACCCCGGCAAAATCGCCACGCCGGCCAACAGCGGATCGGCACTGCTGAAGATCGACGAAGTGACTCTGCGCGGCGAGCTGGATCGGCAGATCGACGAAAAAGTCTGGCAAAGCTACGGCGCCGCCATGCACTGCAATGGCAACGGCGCGTGCTACAACTTCGATCCCGATGACGCGATGTGCCCGTCGTGGAAAGCCACCCGCGAACGCGCGCAGTCGCCCAAGGGCCGCGCTTCGCTGATTCGCGAATGGCTACGGTTGCAGGGCGAGGCGGGCGTCGACGTGCTCTCGGATGCGATCCGCAAACCGGCGTTTTTCCCCACGCTGTGGCAGCGCTGGCGCAACAGCCGCGATCCGTCGGCGGACTTCTCCCATGAAGTGTATGACGCCATGGCCGGTTGCCTGGCCTGCAAATCCTGCGCGGGGCAGTGCCCGGTCAAGGTCAACGTGCCGGAATTCCGCTCGCGTTTTCTCGAGCTGTATCACAGTCGTTATCTGCGGCCGGCACGGGATTACCTGATTGCTTCGCTGGAATACACCATTCCCTATATGGCGCGGATTCCGGCGCTGTACAACGGTGTGATGGGCGCCGGCTGGGTGCGTGGCGCACTGGCGCGGATCGGTGGCATGGTCGATGTGCCGTTGCTCAGCCGTTTCGATTTCCACGCAGCGATGCGCCGTTGGCAGGTGCAGCCAGCAACGGTTGCAACGCTGTCGGCGCTGAGCCCAGAGCAACGCGAACGCAGCGTGGTTATCGTGCAGGACGCCTTCACCCGCTACTTCGAAGCGCCGCTGCTGGCTGATCTGGTCGAGCTGATCTCGCGTCTGGGTTATCAGGTCTATCTCGCGCCGTTCAGCGCCAATGGCAAACCGCTGCACGTGCAGGGCTTTCTCTCGGCGTTCAATCGCGCGGCGTTGCGTAACGCTGAGCAGTTGCAGGCGCTGGCGCAGACCGGCGTGCCGTTGTTGGGGCTGGATCCGGCGATGACCCTGGTCTATCGCCAGGAATACCTGAAAGTACCGGGCCTGAATGAATGTCCTGAAGTGGCGCTGGTGCAGGAGTGGTTACTAAAGGTCATGCCGGAGCAGGCGCCTGAGGCTCAGCCCAAAGCGTTCCGTCTGCTCGCCCATTGCACGGAGAAAACCAACGCGCCCGCCGCAACCCGCCAGTGGGAACAGGTCTTCGAACGTGCCGGACTGAAGCTGGCCAACCAAGCCACCGGTTGCTGCGGCATGTCCGGTACTTACGGCCACGAAGCACGTAATCGGCAGACCTCGGCAGTCATTTATGAGCAATCGTGGGCGCGTCAGGTGCAGGCTTCGGCGGAGCAGGGCGAGGCGTTGGCGACCGGCTATTCCTGCCGCAGCCAGGTCAAGCGCCAGTCGGATCAGGCGCTGCGCCATCCGTTGCAGGTGCTGCTGGAGACGCTACGTCGCTGACCGTGTCGCTGGTGTCCTTGTCCCAGATCAGGCGCGGGTCGAAACTCATCGCCGCGAGCATGGTGAACACCACGACCAGGCCGAAGAAGAGGATGCCCGGTCGTGGCTCGATATCGCCCAGCGCCTGGAATTTCACCAGCGCAGCAACCAGCGCGACCACCAGCACATCGAGCATCGACCAGTAACCGATCAGCTCGACGAAGCGATACAGCTTGGAACGCTCCTTGCGCGCCCAGTCGCTGTTGCGCTGCACGGTGACGAGCAGCAAGGTCAGGGCGACGAATTTGATTCCCGGCACCGCGATGCTGGCGATGAAAATGATCAGGGCAATGTCCCACGCCCCGGCTTCCCAGAACTCCAGCACGCCACTCATGATCGTGCTGTCGGCACCGTTGCCAAGCATCACCGTATTCATCACCGGCAGCAGATTGGCGGGAACATAAAACGCCAGCGCGGCGAGCATGTACGCCCAAGTGCGCGCCAGCGAATTGGTCTTGCGCCGGTGCAACGGCGCGTCACAGCGCGGGCACTCGTGTGGCTCGTCGGTCATATCGCAGGCCAGGCCACAGCTGTGGCACAGGCACAGGTTGAGTTCGCTGGCGGTCGGTGGACGCTTCATAAAATGTCCCACAGTTCGCGAATGTCCCGGCCGGCAATGCGGATCATCATCAGGCTCAGCACCGCCAGGGCGAACAGGCCGATCCCGGGCAGTACATCGAGCAGGCCGGCAAGTTTGAACACGGCGACCATCGCCCCCAGCAGACACACTTCGAGCATGCTCCACGGGCGCAGGGTTTCCAGCCAGCGCATGCACAGATTGAACCCCGGTGCCCGGCGCAGGCCGAGGGCAAAACTCAACACCCAGATCAACAACACCAACTGAAATGCCGGGGCGATGATGATCGCAATCGCTGCGACCATCGCAATAAAGGTGATCGGCCCCTGGCTCAGCGCGAGCACCGAATCCCACAGGGTTGCGCTGTTTTTCATGCCTTTGAGGCTGATGCTCATCACCGGGTAGAAATTGGCAAACAGCCACAGCATCGCCGCCGTGAACGTCAGTGCCAGACGCTGCTCGATGGTCAGGCCGTTGAAGCGCTGCAGCACGCCACCGCAGCGCACGCACAGGGTTTTCTGGTGTTTGGCGAGCACGACTTTCTCGTACACACAATCACAGTGCTCGCAGATGATCAGGTGTTCGGTGTTGACCATGGACAACGCTCAAGGGCAGGGCGGATCTGTTCACTATAGAAGGCTGGCGCTGATGGGCAACTTCGATGCTGGATGTTTGGGTTTTGTTATTCTGATGTTATAAGGTAACGCGAAATTTGCGGGCGGCGTTGCGGCCGTCCGGTGTTATCCCTCTCGATTGCGAAAGATCCATGACCCCTGTGCTTCCCCGTTCTGCCCCATTGACGACTGGCCGGCTGCTGTCTATTGATGCGCTCCGAGGCCTGGTGATCCTGTTTATGCTGCTCGATCACGTGCGCGAAACCTTTCTCTTGCACCGACAGGTCTCCGATCCGATGGACATCGCCAGCACCGAGCCGGCGCTGTTTTTCAGCCGCACATTGGCGCATTTGTGTGCGCCGGTGTTTGTCTTGCTGACCGGTTTGTCGGCATGGCTCTACGGCGAAAAATACGCTGGCAAAGCCGATGTCAGCGCGTTTCTGTTCAAGCGCGGATTGTTCCTCGTGGCGCTGGAATTCACTTTGGTCAACTTCGCCTGGACGTTCCAGTTGCCGCCCAGCGTGATCTACCTGCAAGTGATCTGGGCGATCGGCCTGAGCATGATCGCGCTGGCGCTGCTGGTCTGGTTGCCACGTGCGGTGCTGCTGACGCTGAGCCTGGCGATCATCGCCGGGCACAACTTGCTTGATACGCTGCATTTCCCGGTCGAGTCGGCGCTGCATGTGCCTTGGGCGATTCTGCATGATCGAGGCTGGATCGAGATCAGCGACACCCTGCGCCTGCGCACCTCGTACCCGCTGCTGCCGTGGATTGGTGTAATCGGCCTGGGCTATGCACTGGGACCGTGGTTTGCCCGGGGCATGGATGCGGCGGTGCGTCAGCGTCGTTTGCTGATTGCCGGGGTCGGTGGATTGCTGGGCTTCGTGGTGCTGCGCTTGATTAACGGCTACGGCGAAAAACCGTGGGCGATCAGCGATTCGCTGGTGCAGACGCAGATGAGCTTTTTCAATATCACCAAATACCCGCCATCGCTGCTGTTTCTCGCGCTGACTGTGAGCGTGGGGCTGTTGCTGTTGCTCGCCTTTGAGCGCGTGCAGAGTCGCCGCTGGATTCGCTGGCTGACCGTGTTCGGCTCGGCGCCGATGTTTTTCTATCTGCTGCATCTGTATGTGTTGAAGCTGCTGTACCTGATTGGTGTGGCGCTGTTCGGCCTGAATCAGGGCAGCTATTTCGGCTTTTCGACGGTGACGGCGGTGTGGCTGGCGGCGGTGGTTCTTGCCGTGGTGCTGTTCCCGGCAGTGCGCTGGTTCTCGGCATTGAAAGCGCGGCGGCGGGACATCAGCTGGCTGAAATATCTGTAAATTGCGTGGACTTGTGGGAGTGAGCTTGCTCACGAAAGCGGTGAATCAGCCGGTATAAATGCTGGCTGATGCACCGCCATCGCTGGCAAGCCAGCTCCCACAGGGTTCTATGGTGTTTGCTGTATCAGTTTCCACCGCAGTATTTGTGGGAGCTGGCTTGCCAGCGATGGCGCCGGTGGATTCGGCATCTTCATCGCTTGATACACCGCTTTCGCGAGCAGGCTCGCCCCACAGGTTTTACAGCACCAGGCTTATTTACGATCCAGCCACACGGTCTGCGCGTTGCAGAATTCCCGTACGCCAAAGTGCGACAGCTCACGACCGAAGCCGCTTTTTTTCACGCCGCCGAAGGTCACACGTGGATCGCTGGCGGAGTAGCCGTTGATGAACACGCCGCCGGTTTCCAGTTCACTGGTCAGTTGCTCAGCCAGCGCCACGTTCGCGGTGTAGATAGTCGCGGTCAGGCCGAAATCGCTGTCGTTGGCCAAGGCCACGGCGTGTGCGCAATCGCGGGCGGTGATGATCGAAGCGACCGGGCCGAACAGCTCTTGCTTGAACGAAGTCATGCGCTCGGTGACATCGGCCAGTACCGTCGGCTCGTAGTAGTTGCCCGAACCCTCAACCTTGCCGCCCCCCAGCAACAGCGTCGCGCCTTCCTCCAACGTGTCGCGCACTTGCTGATCCAGCTCATCGCGCAGATCGAACCGCGCCATCGGCCCGATGTAAGTGTCGGCGTTCAGCGGATCGCCCACTTTCAACTGGCGTGTAGCTTCGACGAACTTACGGGTAAATTCTTCGACCACACCTTGTTCGATGATCAAGCGTTTCGCAGCAGCGCAGACCTGGCCGGAATTCTGATAACGACCGACCACCGCCGCCTGCACCGCCTCATCCAGATCGGCGTCATTAAGCACGATGAACGGATCGGAGCCGCCGAGTTCCAGCACGCATTTCTTCAATGCCGCACCGGCCTGAGCGCCGATGGCCATACCGGCGCGGACGCTGCCGGTCAGCGTCACAGCGGCGATGCGCGAATCGGCGATGGCGCTGGAAACGCCTTCCGGGGTGACGTTGATCACCTCAAACACGCCATCCGGGAAACCGGCACGAACAAACGCATCGCGCAACAGATAAGCGCTGCCCATCACGTTTGGCGCGTGCTTCAGTACGTAGGTGTTGCCAGCGATCAGCGTCGGCACCGCGCCGCGCAGCACTTGCCAGATCGGGAAATTCCACGGCATTACCGCCAGAATCGGCCCCAGCGGGCGGTACTCGATGCGCGCCTTGCCGCCTTCCACCTGAGTCGCCTCGGCGTCGAGCATGGCTGGGCCGTGTTCGGCGTACCACTCGCAGAGCTTGGCGCATTTCTCGATTTCGCCACGGGCCTGGGCGATCGGCTTGCCCATTTCCTGGGTGATCATGGTTGCCATCGCTTCTGAGGTTTCACGCAGCGCGCCGGCGAGGGCGGTCAAAAGGCGCGAACGATCCTGCAGCGGCTTGCGCTTCCACTTGCCAAAAGCGAAGGCAGCGCGAGTCAGCGCCGAATCAAGGGCGGCGGCGGATTCAAACGCGTAGTGACCGATCCGCTCACCGGTGGCGGGGTTGATCGAGATGGCGTGGGTCTGGCTGGAAATCTGGCTCATGACGTTGTCCTGTAGGTTCGTCGGATGGGCCTAGAGTAGGGTGGCGCTAGTTTTCTGGAAACTGAATAATAAAGAGCGTTTCCTTCACGATTGGAGAATGACTGTGGATCTGGTGCAACTGGAAATCTTCAAGGCCGTGGCCGAGCACGGCAGCATCAGCGCCGCCGCCACGCAGATCCACCGCGTGCCGTCGAACCTGACCACACGGATCAAACAGCTTGAGCAGGATCTCGGCGTCGATCTGTTCATCCGCGAGAAGAGCCGTCTGCGCCTGTCGCCGGCCGGGTGGAGTTTTCTCGAATACACGCGGCGCATTCTCGATCTGGTGCAGGAAGCCCGCGCTACGGTGGCAGGCGAAGAACCCCAGGGGGCGTTCCCCTTGGGCTCGCTGGAAAGTACCGCAGCGGTGCGCATTCCAGAACTGTTGGCGGCGTACAACCAGCAGCACCCGAAGGTCGATCTCGATCTTTCGACCGGGCCATCGGGGACGATGATCGACGGCGTACTGTCCGGGCGCCTGGCTGCGGCATTCGTCGACGGCCCGGTGCTGCATCCGGCCCTGGAAGGTGTGCCGGCGTTCGAGGAGGAAATGGTCATCATCGCGCCGCTCAATCATTCACCGGTCGAACGTGCGGCGGACGTGAACGGCGAGAATATCTACGCCTTCCGATCCAACTGTTCCTACCGGCATCATTTCGAAAAATGGTTCAGCACCGACGCTGCCGTACCCGGCAAGATCTTCGAAATGGAGTCCTACCACGGCATGCTCGCCTGCGTCAGCGCCGGTGCCGGCCTGGCACTGATGCCGCGAAAAATGCTGCAAAGCATGCCCGGCAGCGCGACGGTCAGCGTCTGGCCGCTGACCGCGGACTTCCGCTATCTGACCACTTGGCTGGTGTGGCGCCGGGGCACAGTGTCGCGCAGTCTGAGCATGTTCGTGCGCTTGCTTGAAGAGCGGGGCGTGGTGCGTGAGCAAGCCTGATCGAGCATGTCTTTATGGCGTGCCGTTGCGCCCGTACAAACGATAACCGTCGCGCTGATTCAAGCGATCGTAATAGGCGCGCACCGCAGCAAGATCCCCGTGATCGAGCGGCGTTTCGAACCAGCGATTGACCGACAGCCCGATCGGGATGTCCGCCAGGGAAAACTGCTCGCCACTGACGTAAGCGCCGGTCTTCTCCAGTTGGCGATCGAGGATTTGCATGTTGCGCGTCCAGTCCCGGCAGCCGGCGGCCAGGGCATCGCGATCCTGATAGTCCGGCGACTTGCGCACCAGCGCCATCAGCGGATACGACCACGAGCGATTCAGCTCCGAGGCCTGCCAGTCGGTCCACTGATCGACCCGCGCCCGGGCAACAGGCTCAGCGGGATACAAATGCGCGCCGCCGTAACGCGTCGCCAGATAACGAATGATCGTGTTTGATTCCCACAAGGTGAAATCGCCGTCCTGGATCACCGGCACCATGGCGCAGGGATTCAGCGCGAGAAACTCCGGCGTGTTTGGCGACTTGAAACCCGAACCCCAGTCTTCGCGCTCGAACGGGATGTCCAGTTCGGCACAGGTCCACAGCACTTTGCGCACGTTGATCGATGAGGCTTTGCCGAGTAGTCGCAGCATGGGATTTCCTTCTCCGGGTAGTGGACGCAGAAAAATACCATAGCGTAAAACACAAGGCCCGCATTGCGCGGGCCTTGGTTCATCAGCATCTGACTACGGCTTTTGCCGGGCGGGATTACCGGTTGAGGAACGCCAGCAGATCCTCATTCAACGCCTGCGCATGGGTTACGGCGAACCCGTGCGGCGCGCCGGCGTAAACCTTCAACTCAGCGCCTTTGATTTGCGCAGCGGCCTGCTTGCCGGTGGTTTCGAACGGCACGATCTGGTCGCCGTCACCATGGATCACAAGGGTCGGCACGTCGATCTTGGCCATGTCCGGGCGGAAGTCGGTTTCCGAGAACGCGGTCACGCAATCGACGGTGCCCTTGAGCGAGGCCATCAGCGCGATGTTCAGGGTTTGCGTGAGCACGCCGTCAGAGACTTTCTGGCCCTGATTGGTGCCGTAGAACGGCGCGTTGAAATCAGCGATGAATTGCGCACGATCCTTCAGCAGGCCGGCCTTGATGCCGTCGAACACCGATTTGTCGACGCCGTCGGCGAAGTCGGCTTTCTTGCCGAACAGCGGCGTGACCGCGCCGAGCAATACCAGGCCGGCAACACGCTCGCTGCCGTGGCGGGCGATGTAGCGGCTGACGTCGCCGCCACCCATGGAGAAGCCGACCAGGGTTACGTCGCGCAAGTCCAGATGGTTGATCAAACCGGCGATGTCATCGGCGAATGTGTCGTAGTCGTAGCCGGTCCAAGGTTGATCGGAGCGACCGAAACCACGGCGGTCGAAGGCGATCGTGCGATAGCCGCGACTGCTCAGGTATTCCATCTGGTATTCCCACATGTCGGCATCCAGCGGCCAGCCGTGGCTGAACAGCACGGGCTTGCCGCTGCCCCAGTCCTTGTAATAGATCTCGGTACCGTCTTGGGTCTTGAAGGTGCTCATGCAAACTCCTTGTGATCGTGTGTGGCAAGAATAGATGCCGAATGGGCAACGGCCACTATCCGCGCAAAACGCGCCGGCCACTTGTACGCAGGTGCTGGTTTCACCCGTATGAAGGTGCGGCAAACGCCGATGAACGGTGTAAACATAAGTTTGACGTCAAAATGATGGCCCTCTAATATCGCGCCACTATTTTGATGTCACTTTTTATGTCGAGGGATCGAACATGTTTTCACCCGCCTTCACGGCGCGGTTGTGCCTGGCGCTGCTCTGCCTTTCTCCGCTTGAATCTGCCTGGGCCGCGCCCACTCCTGGTGAAACCGACCTGATCCGCGAACGTCAGAACCGTTTGCTCGAAGAGCAGCAGCGGCGCCTCGAAGAACTCAAGGATCTGCCCGGCAAAGACGCCAAACCGGCGCAACCGACAGCACCCGCCGATACGCGCTGCTTCACCATCAAGGACATCGAGCTCAAGGGCGCCGACAGCCTCTCGGAGCGCGAAAAGACGCGGCTGCTCAAGCCTTATATCGGCGAATGCCTCGGCGTGCCGCGGCTCAACGAGCTGCTCAAAGTCATCACCGATCACTACATCGAAAAAGGTCTGGTCACCAGCCGTGCTTATCTGCCGCAACAGGATCTGTCCGCCGGGCACCTGAAAGTGCTCGTGGTCGAAGGCAAACTCGAAGGCATGAAAGGCGCAGAAAACAGCCGGCTCTCGGATCGCGAACTGGCCATGGCTTTTCCCGGCAAAAGCGGTGAACTGGTCAACCTGCGCGAGATCGAGCAAATGGTCGACCAGCTCAATCGCCTGCCGTCCAACCAGGCCAAAATGGAGCTGGCGCCGGGGCAGAATGTCGGCGGCAGTGAAGTGCGCGTCACCAACACGCCGCAGAAGCCTTGGCGCGCCGGCCTGTCGCGCAGCAACGACGGTCAGCGCAGCACCGGCGAGCAGCAGTGGGGTACCTCGTTCGATTGGGACAGCCCGCTGGGTCTGGCTGACCAATTGAGCCTGCGCGGCGGTCATGATGCGATGACCGATCATCAGCACACCTCCAACAACGCCATGCTCAATTACAGTCTGCCGTGGGGCTGGTGGACGTTCAGTTACACCTACAGCCAGAGCGAGTACCGCTCGCAGATCGCCGCCAACGGCTACAACTTCAAGCAGACCGGCGACAGCGAAAACCATCAGTTGCGCGCCGAACGCGTGATCCATCGCGACGCGGTCAGCAAGACCTCCCTCAGTGCGGGACTTTCGTACCTGCGCAGCAACAACTTCATCGAAGACAGCAAACTCAAACTGAGCAGCAATCGCATCAGCGAAGCGCAATTCGGCTTCAACCACGGCCGTCGTGTCGGCAGCGCGTTCGTCAACTTCGACGCTGGCATGCAGGAGGGCATCGGCGCTTTCGATGCGCAGGGCAGTCACGATCCCGGCCCGGGCGAACCGGACGCACGCTATCGCAAATACACCGCAACCCTGAGCTATCTGCAGCCGTTCAAACTGTGGGACGAGTCATTCAGCTTCAGCAGCCTGATGACCGGCCAGCGCAGCGAAGACGTGCTGTTCAGCCCACAGCGCACCAGCCTTGGCGGCTCGGCGTCGATCCGTGGCTACAAGGATCAATCGCTGTCCGGCGACAGTGGTGGCTACTGGCGCAACGACCTGCGCTGGAGCCGCCCGGTGACTGCCGAATGGCTGCGGCCAGTGTTCGCCGAGTACGGCACCAGCCTCGGATACGACCAGGGCGTAATTCGCGGCGATCGCTACAACGGCGACCAGCACGGGCGCATGTCGAGCAACTCGCTGGAGTTGTTCGCACGTGGTCAGCATGTGGCCGCCAGCGTGACTTTCGCGCATTCCCTGGAACGACCGGACGCGCTGACTGAGCGTGAAGCGCCGATCTATTTCCGCCTGGATTTCTTCATTTAATTTTTGCCCGCTTCGAGATTCTGATATGGACATTCGCCACCTGGCCTTCCTGGCTAGCCAACCTTCTGCGGCCGTAAAAAAGCGCGAGCAATTCTGCGGCATGCCCAAGCGTGGTCTGGCCTTTTTGCTGGCGAACGTCATGTTCTGGCAACCGGTGTGGGCGCAGGCGGACGGCATCGTTGTCAGTGCACCCGGCACCAGTCTGGATCGCGCCGGCAATGGCGTGCCAATCGTCAACATCGCAGCGCCCAATGGCAGTGGCCTGTCGCATAACCAGTTCCACGACTACAACGTCGGTGCGCAAGGCGTCATCCTCAACAACGCCACCGACCGCATGCAACAGACGCAACTGGGCGGGATCATTCTCGGCAACCCGAACCTGCGTGGCGCAGCGGCACAAACCATCCTCAACGAAGTCAATGGCGGCAGCCCGAGCCAGTTGCGCGGCTACACCGAAGTCGCAGGGCAATCGGCACGGGTGATCGTTTCCAATCCTTACGGCATCAGTTGCAACGGTTGCGGTTTCATCAACACGCCACGTGTCACGCTGACCACCGGTAAGCCGGTGCTCGACAATGGTCGCCTGGAGCGCTTTCAGGTTGATCAGGGAAGCGTGTCGATTGACGGCGTCGGTCTTGATGCGAGCAACGTCGACAGTTTCGAAATCATTACTCGCAGTGCGCAGATCAATGCACAGATCCACGCAAAAAACCTGAACATCACCACCGGCCGCAACGACGTCAACGCCGACACGCTCAGTGCCACCGCCCGTGCCGATGACGGCAGCGCCAGACCACAACTGGCCATCGACTCCTCGGCGCTCGGCGGCATGTATGCCGGTGCAATCAAACTGGTCGGTACCGAGCAGGGCGTTGGTGTGAAGCTGGCGGGGGATCTTGCCGCCAGCGCCGGTGACATCCGGATCGACGCCAATGGCCAGCTGACCCTGGCTAAAGTCACGGCGGGTAATGCCGTCGATGTAAAGGCCAAAAGTCTCGATGCCCAGGGCGCGGTTTATGCCGGTACGCAGGTCACCGTACAAACCGCCGAAGACCTGATCAATCGCCAAAGCCTCGCTGCCCGTGACAGCGTCAGCCTGAGCAGCGGCGGCAGGCTGACCAACGCTGGTGTGATTGAAGCCGGGGTGAACGCAGACAACAGCCGCAACGCCAAGGGTGATCTGTCGATCAACAGTGCTTCGGTGAGCAACAGTGGCAGCGTGTTGGCCAGCCGAACCCTGACCGCCAGCGCAGCCGCAACGTTCGAGAACCAGAACGGTACCGTGCAGGCTCAAGACATCACTCTGAACGCGGCGCGCCTGGTCAACCAAGGTGTGAATGCGCGTGTTTATGGTGAAACCCGTCTAGTCGTGAGCGCGCCGGCCATCGTCAACCTCAGCGGCCTGATTCGCTTCGCCGATGGGCAAGCGGCAACACTGGTGGTCGACAGCATCGACAACCGTCAGGGTCGTATCGAAATCGCCGGCGGCAGCCTCAAGCTCAATGCTCAGGAGGTAAAAAACACCGGCGGCAAAGTGATCGCCGGTCGCCTCGACGTGGACGCCCGTCAACTGGACAACAGCGGCGGCCTGATCGGCGCCAGCGACGGTGAGGCCAAGGTTGTCGCCCGCGAACGTCTGAATAACGGCGCGGGCAAGATCCAGGCGAAAACCACACTGGCACTGTCGGGAGGGGAGTTGCTCAATCAGGGGGGGACGCTGGCAGCCGACGACATTCTCGTCACGGCCACTCGCCTCGATAACAGCGCCAAGGGTGTGATCAGCGCGGAAAAAGGTGCTGCTGATCTGACGCTGATGCAGGATTTCGATAACCACGACGGCAAGGTGCAGACTTCGGATCGCTTGACCGTCTTTGCGCAGAGCATCAACAACCGCAACGCAAGTCTGACGGGCAAAACCCTCGAGGTGGCCAGTCGCGGCACGCTGGATAATACGCAAGGCGCGATTTCGTCCGATGACAGCGTGGTTTCCAGTGCAGACCTGGATAACAGCCTTGGCCTGATCCAGGGGACCGATCGCCTGAGCCTGACCGCGCAAGATCTGCAAAACGCCAGCGGCCAACTTTTGGGCGGCATCGTCGACGCAAACCTGCGCAATCTGATCGGCAACAACGACGGCACGCTCAGCGCCGAAACCGGGCAACTGACGCTCCTCGTCCAGCAGCACTTGAACAACGCATTGGGCCGTCTGCAATCCATCAAAGGCGATGTGGAACTGCGTGCCAGCTCTATCGATAACCGTGGCGGTGTAGTCGCCGCCCGGCAATTGCTGGTGGTGGCCAAGGACGGATACGTCGACAACCGTGGCGGGCGGATGATCGCCGACGGCCTGGAGTTGCACGCGGCCAGCCTTGATAACCGTGCCAACGGGTTGTTGGCCGCAGGTGCCGATGGCGCGCGGTTGATCCTCAAGCAAACTGCACCAAGCCAGTCGCAACTGCTGAATCAACAGGGCCGGATTCAGAGCGAAGGTCAGTTGCACATCGACGGTGACGAGATCGACAACAGCGCCGGTGTCCTGCTCGGCAACGCTATCGACATCAATGCCAAACAACTTGGCAACAACGACAAGGGCGGCATCGTCGGTAATGGCGGCGATGTCGTCCTCAACATTGCCGGAGTTTTCAGCAACGTCACCGGTCTGGTCGATGCTGGCGCACAGCGCTTGCTCCTTGATCAACTGACCTCGCTGGATAACCGGGGCGGCACCCTGCAAGGCAAGCGCCTGGACATCAATAGCGCCTGGATCAACAACAACGCTGCCGGGCAGATCATCGCTGGCAGCGACGGCCTGAAGATTACTGGCAAAACACTGCTCAATCAGCAAGGTGTGATTCTGGCCAACGGCAGCCATGCCGAACTGGCGCTGAACAACGGCAATTTGCAAAACCAGGGCGGCACGCTGCAAGCCGACTCGGTGAGCATCACCAGTGCCGACCTCGACAACAGTGCAGCCAGCGGCAAGGCCGGGCTGATTTCCAGCCTGATTGATGACTTGACGCTGACCGTGACGCGCCTGGCTAACCGCGCCGGCAAAATGTTCGGCAAGGATCAGGTGATCTTCACTGGTACCAGCCTGGACAACACCAGCGGCGAGATCAGCGGTAATCAGCTGGGGCTCGAAGCCGTCGGGCAGGTCCTCAATCAGGGCGGCCTGATCGAATCGGCAAACAGCCTCAAGCTGACTGCCGACGGCTTGGATAACAGCGCCGGTGGCCAGCTCCGCGCCCTCGGTGGCGCTGCGAGTCAGATCAAGCTGACCGGCAATCTGAACAACCAGAGCGGCGTGATCGAAATCGGCAGTCAGGACCTGCTGCTGTCGGGTGCCGAAATCAATAACTTCAGCGGCAATGTGCGCCACGCGGCGCAGGGCCTTTTCGACCTGGATGTGAGCCAACTGGCCAACAACCAGGGCAGTCTCACCGGGCTGGGCAATGGTGTATGGGATGTCGGCTCGGTCAACGGTGTTGGTACCTGGCAACTGAACGGCGGGCTGACCTACACCAGTGCGCAGAACCTGACGCTCAATGCTGGCGAACGGATCGCCAGTGCTTCGGCGCTCAGCCTCAACGTGGCCAACCTGAACAATGCCGGACAATTGCTCAGCGGCGGCGATCTGGCGCTGACCCTCGGCGGCAATCTGCTCAACAGCGGCAAAGTCTCCGCGCAGCAGAAACTCACGATCAGCGCCAACGACGTGATCCAGCAGGACGGGCGACTGGTTGGCGGCGGCGACACCGTGATGACCTTGCGCGGCACACTGGACAATCTCGGTCGCCTGATCGCCAACCAGAACCTCACGGTGACGGCGGCACGGATCAATAACAAAGGCACCCTCGGCGCCCAAGGCAATCTCGAACTCACCGCCGCCAACGGTCTCTACAACGATGCCGACACGCTGCTGTTCAGCGGCGGCACGATGAAGCTGCACGGCAACAGCCTGAATAACTATTACGGCGATATTTACAGCCGCGGCAACATGAGCTTCGACGCTGTCGATGGCGGGCGCGCGGCGTTGTTCAGCAACTTGTCGGGCACCATCGAAGGCGAGGGTGACGTCGATATCAACGCGGTTTCCTTCGAAAACGCCAAAGCCGAGTTCGAGCTGACTTCCGGTCAGTCGTCCGGCAGTTTGAGCTGGGTGTGCGGTCAGCACTGCGATGGTGGTGATGGCTGGAAGCGCGGCACCATCACCATCACTACCCAATTCAACGACGAGGTGCTCAAGGACTCGCGCGCGGCGCGATTCGTGGCAGGCAAGAACTTCACCATCCACGCCAACCAGGTTGAAAACCGTTACAGCCTGCTGGCCGCCAACGGCAACCTGACCGTGACGGCTGACAGCCTGCTGAACCAGGGCGGGGAGTCGCGTTCGGGGACGCGCGTGGTGAAAAGGGGCACCCCTGGGCGTATCGACAACAGCCTCTGGGACAAGATGGAGTTCGTCGATGTTCCGGCGTTCAACGCGGCTACCGCGGCCGGCAACTTCGATCAGGTGCGGTTCGATGAACTGATCAGTCGCTCCAGTGATTCGCGATTCTCTTTGATGAGTGACGTCACCACCTGGAACGCAAACGGCAACGCCGTTTACGCTGCGGTGATGCAGGCCGGCGGCAAGGTCAAGCTCGACGTCACCAACAGCATCCAGAACGGCACGCTATACGACAACACTTATGGCCAACTGACAGGTTCTCTGGCCAGCGACCAGACTGACGCGGTCGGCGGCATCAACATCAACCTGGGCAAACATAGCACCGACGCTGTCGCCCAAACCTCCAGATCCGTTACCCGTATCGAGCATGTCGACGCCGATGGCGTGAAGCAGATCAGCTTCACACCGGTGGACTTCAAAGGTGTGCCGTTCGCCGCCGTCGACCCGACGGCTTCCTCGACCTTCCGGTTGCCGAAAGGCCCGTACGGCATGTTCGTGCAAAGCACGAATCCGCAGAGCCGTTATCTGATCGAAACCAACCCAGAGCTGACTCAGACGACGGCGTTCATGAGCTCCGACTACCTGCTCGGCAAGCTCGACTTCAGCGCCGATGAAGCGGCGCGTCGCCTCGGTGACGGTCGCTATGAATCGCGGCTGATCAGCGACGCCGTCATGGCCCAGACCGGCCAGCGTTTTCTCGCCGGTGGCCTGGAGAACGACTACGAGCAATTTCGTTATCTGATGGATAACGCGCTCGCCAGCAAAAATCAACTGAACCTCTCAGTCGGCGTCAGCCTGACCTCGGCGCAGGTCGCTGCGCTGACCCACGACATTGTCTGGATGGAAGAGCGCATCGTCGACGGCCAGAAAGTGCTGGTGCCGGTGTTGTATCTGGCGCAGGCCGAGTCGCGCAACGTGCGCGGTGGCAGCCTGATTCAGGGCCGAGATCTGGAAATGCTGGCCGGTAGCGATCTGGTCAACGTCGGCACATTGAAGGCCAGCAACGACGTGTCCGTCGACGTCAAGGGCAGCCTCTATCAGGGCGGTCTGGTCGAAGCCGATGAGCGCATCAAACTCATGGCCACCGACAGCATCCGCAACGCCCTAGCCGGCGAAATCCGTGGCAATCAGGTCGAACTGACGACACTCAAGGGCGATATCGTCAACGATCGCACCGCCATCGCGGTGCGTGATGGCAACGGCATGCGCACCCTCGTCGACGACGGCGGCATCATCAGCGCCCGCGACAGCCTGACCATCAAGTCCGGACAGGATCTGACCAACGCGTCTGCCATCAGCAGCGGCGGTGACGCCAGCCTGAGTGCAGCGCGCGACATCAACCTGTTGGCGACACGCGACGAAGACGAACTCCACGAATCGTTCGATGGCGGCCATCGCTCAGTCATTACCACCACCGTGGAAAACCTCGCGTCGACAGTGAAAACCGGCGGCGACCTGAAGCTCGATGCCGGTCGCGACATCAACGTCATCGCCAGCACAGCCGAAGCCACCGGCAACCTCACCGCCGAGGCCAAGCGCGACATCTACCTGTCCTCGGCCGGTGATGAACACAACGTCGAAACCCATAGCAAGGACGGCAAGAAACGTGTCCATGAACAGGATGACCACACTGTTCAGAAAGCAGCTGAGTTCATCGCCGGCGGCGACGTAAAAACCAGTTCCGGCCGTGACACCACACTGGTCGCGAGCAAAATCAGCGCAGGCAATGAAGCCTACGTCTACGCCGGTAACGACCTCAATCTGCTGGCCGCGCAGAACAAGGACCACACGCTCTACGACATGAAGGAGAAGGGCGGTTTCGGCAACCTGAAACTCCAGCGCGACGAAGTCACCCAGGTCACCCACGTCGGCAGCGAAATCAAGACCGGCGGCAACCTGTCTCTGGTCAGCCTGGGCGACCAGCATTACCAGGTGGCCAAACTCGACAGCGGCAAGGACATCCTCCTCGACAGCGGCGGCGCCATCACCTTCGAAGGGGTGAAGGATCTGCATGACGAGAGCCATACCAAAACCAACAACAACGCCGCATGGGTCTCGGCCAAGGGTCGCGGCAACACCGACGAAACCCTGCGCCAGACGCAGATGATTGCCAAGGGCAACATCGTCCTGAAAGCGGTCGATGGGCTGAAGATTGATATCAAGGATGTGAGTCAGGAGTCCGTCAGCCAGACCATTGATGCGATGGTCAAGGCTGATCCGCAACTGGCGTGGTTGAAGGATGCGGAGGCTCGGGGAGATGTTGATTGGCGGCGCGTGAAGGAGATTCACGAGTCGTTTAAATACAGCAACTCGGGGCTTGGCCCGGCTTCGCAGATGATTATTGCGATCGTGATGGCTGCCTTTGTCGGGCCTGCTGCGTTCGCTTCGCTAAGCGCGAGCATGGGCACAGCCTGGGCCGCAGGCCTCGCCGCTGTGGCAACAGGTGCAGCCACGAATGCCACGACCAGTTTTATCAATAACGGCGGAAACCTTGGAGCGGTTTTCGCGGACGTTACTTCATCCGATGCACTGAAGGGCTATGTGATTTCCGGAGTGACAGCCGGATTGATGGCCGAATACCTGAACCAGCTGACGGGTATGAAATACGATCCGAATACCGGAAAGCTGCTCGGCCCGTCGTTAGCCACGTGGGAGGGCGTCGGTAGATTCGCTGGAAGCCAAATCATCCAGGGTGGCACTTCCGCGCTGATCACCAAGGCAGTCGGCGGCGATGCAAGCGCCGGTGACGTTCTGAAGACGGCTCTGTTCAATACCGTCGCAGCGTTCAGCTTCAACATGGTGGGCGATCTCACGCAGGGCGTTCTGGATGATGGCTCAGCGGGCAAAATCATCATTCATGCGGCGGTGGGTGGGCTGTTGTCGGAGATGACCGGCGGGGATTTTGCGACAGGCGCGTTGGCGGCTGGTGCGAATGAAGCGCTTGTTGGTGAGATGAACAAATGGTTCAAGGGCAATCCCGAGTTGTTGCTCATGGGGTCGCAGATAGTGGGGGTGCTCTCCGCAACTGCGCTGGGCAATACTGATCAAGAGTCATTGGAAAACGCCTCTTGGGTTGCCAACAATGCGACACAGTACAACTTCCTGAATCACCAGGATGTAAAAGACCTCGAGAAAGCGCTTAAGGAGTGTAAAGACAACTGTGATGCTGTTCGAGCTGAGTTTGCCAAGCGTGATGCGGATAACACGGCGCGGCTCAATAACTGTTGGGCGACCGGCGATTGCGCGCAGATCAAGGCTGAGATTGATGAAGGCTCTCTTGCATTAAATAAACTTTGGGAAAATGACGATTCGGGGATCACAGATCAATTCCTTCATAGCAATATCGCCGACTCGACCAACGCTAGGACGCGAGCGGTCCTCGACCACCTTCCGAAAGGGGATCCGGCTAATGCGGTGAAATTGTTGGCTGCAGCGGGAATTATTGCTCTTGCGCCGGAAGCGATTGGTTTGCTTGGACAGTTGGCCACGAGAGGTGCAGCTACTTGTGCAGCAAACCCAGTGCTGTGCGCGAACGAAGTCGCGATCTGGACCGCTGAGGCAGGAATGTCGGAGGCACTTCCCGTGGGGTTAGGGGCCACAGCAGGTGGGGCCGCAGCCAAGGAACTGAGTGATCTCCGCGGTTTGATGGAGATCGAAGCGAAAACTGGGGCTAAGCTAACGGCTGAGCAGATTGCGGCAGTCGTTAGGCCGGCAGCGATAGGTTCAGAGGGGGCAGCCACCGTTGGAGGTCAGGCAACCTCTACATTTTTGAAAGATTTTGGCGAGAAAGTTCTTAGTCATAACACCCAGATTGGCGTGCGTAATAGTAAGGCGGGGACGATTTCTGGTGCTCATAACAGCGATGCCTTCTTGGAGTCGGTTGAAAAAACTGGGGCAAAAATCTCCAATAAAACTACGGATGTCCGTTATCCTGGCCTTGTGGAGTATAGTTATCAGTTGCCTAAAACTAACACTCGGGGCGAGTTGGTCGGTGGATACAAGTCCAAATCCACCAAAACAACTTATGATTCGAAAATTCTGTCAGATATCAAGGTGGCTGATATGTCGAGCAGGGCGGCAGTCGAAGCTGGCTCTTTGTTCAGAGCTAATCCAGCCATGAGGGAGGCCAGTATCAAAATTGATGGTTATTACTTTCAAGTGACGCGTGATAGCAAAACTGGAGATATAACAAACTCATTTATTACTATGCCGCCGAGGACGAAATAATGGCTGATTTGGTTTGGTTAGAGGTTCTCAAGGAATCATTTTCTTCAACTGACGCAGATTATGAGGGTCTTTACGAGTTAATTGAGGCTTCTATCGTAAGAGGGAGGACTAATTTTCCTGCGTTTATCTACGACGCTTCGCAGGGACATGGGTTCTCAGTGGCTGAAGGTTTTTTTTACTCGCTTGATCAGGATTGGGACGATCCAGAAGAATTCAATGAGGTAAGTTTCTTCTTGGGGGAAGCGTTAACTTCTAGCATACCTGTGGCTGACTACGTTTCTCTGATGAAAATTGCAGCTGATGTTTATTCTGCTTACTTTCCAGATGAACGCGATGGAGTTCAAAGGTCTGCTGAAAGATTAGAAAAGCGTTATTCACAACAAATGGAGGAGATAAACGGGGACAGACCACCTTTCAATTCTCGTCCAGCGTAAAAGCGGTGGCGACCTGAAGCTCAATGCCGGTCGCGACATCAACGTTGTCGCCATCGCCGAAGCTACCGGCAACCTTACCGCCGAGGCCAAGCGCGATATCTCCCTGTCTCGGCCGGTGATGAACACAACGTCGAAATCCACAGCAGGCACGGCAAGAAACGCGTCCATGAAGAGGACGACCACTCTTTTCAGGAAGCTGCTGATTCATCGCCAGCGGCGACGCAAATACCAGCCCGGACCTCGACACCACACTGGTCGCGGGGAAGATCTGCACAGGCAACGAAGCCTACGTCTACGCCGGTAATGATCTGAACCTGCTGGCCGCGCAAAACAAGGGCCGCACCCTCTACGACATGAAGGAGTAAAACGTGTCTGTCCGCCGTTTTCCCAAGTAAGGTGATTGGAACAAACGTCTGATGCGCTCCGATCTCGACAATCAAAATAAATGTTCGGGATGGTGTGATCCAGACTGCGTTCTCGTACTGGTTAGGAATGGTTATGAGCAGTGGCGGCACGATAATAGAACGATTTGTGGCCCAAGAGTTGGACGACAGCGTTCGCTCTATTTTGAAAAACGCCTTTGATGAGCGGGTTTGCTCAGAGAGCATTCTGTTCAGGGCGTTCGAGTTTAATTGCTTTGACGTTTCTTTAGACTTTGAAAAAGGCATCGTCACATTGCAAGATGTACTCTCCGCTGGAGAAAGTAGCGTTCTTGATATACCGATACGTGATTTTATCTCTGCTTGTGGTTTGAATGTCTCTTGTTAATTGTAGAGGACTAGATGTGATCTGACACCGGCCTAGCACCCAGATAAACGGGGACAGACCATGTTTAAAACGCATTCCAAAACGTGATCTGTCCCCGTTTCCCCGAGTCGGCGCAACATATTGAAGATGCCATCGGGGCAGGAAAGCCTGACACGTTGACCAGGCGCTTGTATTGGCGCTCAATGCAGAGAGTTGCCTAGCGGGACGAAGGTTAGAATAGAGGTGATAGATTAGATTGTGAATAATTTGGATAAGTTGTTATCGATTGCAAGTTCGTCCTTGAGTGAGCGTGAACCAGAACTGTCTGGGCCAATACGCAACATGGCAGGGACTTCGGCGGAACAACTTTTTAATGTGCTGCGTCAGCGCAATGGCTTCTATGCTTTTGAAGGCGCGCTGCATATTTTTCCAAGCAACTCCAGCCAAAGTGAAATGGGCATATCTGATTGGAATCATGCTGACCTGTGGCGCACTAGCTACAAAGGTCTAGCCGATAATGGTGTCTTTTTTGCTGAAGATATCTTTGGTGGGCAGTTCTGTATCAAGGATGGCAGTATCTACATTTTTGATCCGGAAACTGGCTCGTTAGAGTACTTGGCTGCGGATGTTGAAAGCTGGGCTGAAGTAGTTCTGCACGACTATGAAGTATTGACAGGCTATCCGTTGGCTCATCAGTGGCAAAAGCGCAATGGTCCAGTTCGTGCTGGGATGCGTTTGCTGCCCAAAGTGCCTTTTGTAATGGGTGGTGATTTTTCCTTGGATAATTTATATGTTGCCGATGCTGTAGAAGGCATGCGGCTCAGAGCCGATATAGCCGATAAGATTAAAAATTTACCAGACGGTACTCAGGTTTAATTCAGTCTGGACTGACAGGAGACAAATGATAGTTTCAGCGATGTTTGATTCCCTCGTCACATTTGACTGCGTATATGGAGGCTTTGAGCTCGAAAATGGAGTAGTTCGCCTTTATGTCGAAAGAGGCCTAGCCTTGAAAAAGACGAAGTTGGTAACAGCGGCGGATGGCGCTCGGATCGTACAGTGTGATGAAGATGAGTGTCCTAAGGGCGAAAGTATTTTTCCTGTTCATTATATTTACGATCCCGCTAGAGATGTGGAGTATGTTGAATGGAGTCTTGTAAATGGTTTGTTACACGCTCGAAGCGAGGGTGGTGAATGGGTCAAATACGAGAGCAAGAGTGAAGGTTTGCACGCAATGCATGAATATGTGGGTGACTGCTGGCTGGTCTTTTCGGGTGTGAGTGTGTTGAGAAAAGTTATCTATGAATATTCTCTCGATCGAAAGAGTTCCTCAGGTAATGAGTTTGTCGAGGAGTTTATTAGTGGGCCTAAAGTCGATAAGTCTGCAAGTGAGTATTTTCTTGAGGGTGAAATAAGCGTTTTGCCTGGGCCAGGATGGATGTCTTTGAAAATTGATGCAGATTCGTTTCATATCGAGATTCCCGACGATTGAAAGAAAAGCGGATAAATGGGGACCGGATAAATGGGGAAAGACCACCTTTCGAGAGACAAACGGGGACAGGCCACCTTCAAATTCGCGTCGAGCGTAAAAGCGGCGGTGACCTGCAGCTCGATGCCGTCGCAACATCTATTTGTCCTCGGCCGGAGATGAATACAACGTCGAAACCCATAGCAAGGACGGCAAGAAACGTGTCCATGAACAGGACGACCACACTGTTCAGAAAGCCGCCGAGTTCATCGCCGGCGGCGACGTAAAAACCAGTTCCGGCCGTGACACCACACTGGTCGCGAGCAAAATCAGCGCAGGCAATGAAGCCTACGTCTACGCCGGTAACGACCTCAATCTGCTGGCCGCGCAGAATAGGGACCACACGCTCTATGACATGAAGGAGAAGGGCGGTTTCGGCAACCTGAAACTCCAGCGCGACGAAGTCACCCAGGTCACCCACGTCGGCAGCGAAATCAAGACCGGCGGCAACCTGTCTCTGGTCAGCCTGGGCGACCAGCATTACCAGGTGGCCAAACTCGACAGCGGCAAGGACATCCTCCTCGACAGCGGCGGCACCATCACCTTCGAAGGGGTGAAGGATCTGCATGACGAGAGCCATACCAAAACCAACAACAACGCCGCATGGGTCTCGGCCAAGGGTCGCGGCAACACCGACGAAACCCTGCGCCAGACGCAGATGATCGCCAAGGGCAACATCGTCCTGAAAGCGGTCGATGGGCTGAAGATTGATATCAAGGATGTGAGTCAGGAGTCCGTCAGCCAGACCATTGATGCGATGGTCAAGGCTGATCCGCAACTGGCGTGGTTGAAGGATGCGGAGGCTCGGGGAGATGTTGATTGGCGGCGCGTGAAGGAGATTCACGAGTCGTTTAAATACAGCAACTCGGGGCTTGGCCCGGCTTCGCAGATGATTATTGCGATCGTGATGGCTGCCTTTGTCGGGCCTGCTGCGTTCGCTTCGCTAAGCGCGAGCATGGGCACAGCCTGGGCCGCAGGCCTCGCCGCTGTGGCAACAGGTGCAGCCACGAATGCCACGACCAGTTTTATCAATAACGGCGGAAACCTTGGAGCGGTTTTCGCGGACGTTACTTCATCCGATGCACTGAAGGGCTATGTGATTTCCGGAGTGACAGCCGGATTGATGGCCGAATACCTGAACCAGCTGACGGGTATGAAATACGATCCGAATACCGGAAAGTTGCTCGGCCCGTCGTTAGCCACGTGGGAGGGCGTCGGCAGATTTGCTGGAAGCCAAATCATCCAGGGTGGCACTTCCGCGCTGATCACCAAGGCAGTCGGCGGCGATGCAAGTGCCGGTGACGTTCTGAAGACGGCTCTGTTCAATACCGTCGCGGCGTTCAGCTTCAACATGGTGGGCGATCTTACGCAGGGCGTTCTGGATGATGGCTCAGCGGGCAAAATCATCATTCATGCGGCGGTGGGTGGGCTGTTGTCGGAGATGACCGGCGGGGATTTTGCGACAGGCGCGTTGGCGGCTGGTGCGAATGAAGCGCTTGTTGGTGAGATGAACAAATGGTTCAAGGGCAATCCCGAGTTGTTGCTCATGGGGTCGCAGATAGTGGGGGTGCTCTCCGCAACTGCGCTGGGCAATACTGATCAAGAGTCATTGGAAAACGCTTCTTGGGTTGCCAACAACGCGACACAGTACAACTTCCTGAATCATCAGCAAGTAGACGATCTCGTCACAGAGTTGAAGGGCTGTAGAGCTAGCGAAAATCCAGCAGCCTGTCGAGAGAAAGTGAAGGATACCTATGCGAAACTGAGCGCGAAAACCAGTGGATCCGAACTGTTCAAGTGCGAGGGTTTCGATCAGTGTAATGGTCAGACGAACGCCGCTGAAGGAGGGACCCTGGCGCTTGAAAACTACGATGCAAATGGCGGGTTAAGTGCTGAAGAGCGAGCGATTGTTCAGGACTTCCAAGACTCGAACCACACGGACGAGCTGAACTCTCACCATAAAACGATGCTGGGTGATCATGCGGAAATCGCTGGGACGATTCTGACTGGAGGGATCGGGGCTGGGAGCAAATTGGTTGGAAAGACTGATGAACTGCTTACCTCCACAAAAGGTGCTGATGGTGTAATAACCAAAATTTCGGATGGAATGAGGGCGAATCCTTATCACCCTGACTGGAAGAACTACTCGGGAACTGAAGCCCTCAGCCTGTCATCCGGCGCGAGCGGGGTTAAACCTGTGACCGGTTTAGGGGACGTTGAAGATTTTATGACGTCCCAGTTAACCAATTTGAATAAAAAACTTGGGGAAAAAATCGGACAAGGACGACTTCCTTACGAACGAGGAAGAGCTGGGATCGATCAAGCAAAGCTTGATATCAAAGCTACCCTCGAGAGTGCAACGGACATAAGCAGCTTGATTCCCAGGTCGCAAGTCCGAGGCGACTACGATTTAGTGCATGTGTATAGTAAGGTCACGGATCGAACCGTTAGTTTAAGAGTGCTGCCAGGCGGTAAATATGAGTTTGATGCTTTAATTCCAGAAAGGTCCTCAAAATTCTGAGAGGTGGTTATGTATTTAGATGATGAATTTTGTGAGTTTCGCGCGCGCTCCTTTTATATCGAAAGGGAAAAGATTTGTGACGTGTTGGTGTTGTTTTTTAAACTACATCTGCAGGGCTGGGTGTCATTAAGTATTGGAGAAGGGGTCGCAATTTTTTCGCACGGTTTGAGAGAGGCCGAATATCAAATAGTCGAGAGTCTTGATGACGAATTTGCTTATCCCGTGAGGGTGGTGAATTCTTTACGCAAATACTTAGATAAAAAAATATCAGGGATTTATGAGTACCGTATTGAAGGGGTGAAGGAAGGGTGCTTGGGCATTTACTTTGATTGTGGAGATTGTGGGCTTAGTGTGTTGGAATATGATGGCTGCCTAACGTTTACTGATGGTATGTGCGATTTCGGAGACAAAGTCTCTTTGGTAAAGCGGGCTGCGTAATAGCAAGCGCGGGAAGAGGCCACTTTAGCAAGTTTTTCGGAGAAATGGCGGTGGATGGGGGCAGAACGCGTATTTTTTAAAAATAAGAACAGATTGCATTTAATGTGATTGGCTGAAGCTATACGTGAAAGTTTGTCCTGCGTTGAGTGTTGCGGAGCGCTATAGGAAAAAAGGGGGCTGTCCCCTTTTTTAATGGTGTGTTTCACTGGAACGGTAGTACGGGGGGGGGTCCGGCAGCCAATTGTCGGCTAGTTATATACCGGCGGCGGTGCAAAAAGCACTAGGAGTAAGATTGAAATGATTTATGGTGATCCGTTTATATTCTCAATTCAGTTTGATGTCGTGAGGGATTGGACTGATTCATGTTTCTGGGTAAATGGATTGTTTTCGTTGTTTGTTTGTGGGGAAAGGCTCCTTGATGTGGTGGATGTAGTCGAGCTTAAAACTGCCGTGAACTTTTACGCAAAAATGGACTTTGAAAATATAGAGGAGGGTGATCCGGCGATTTCTGCAAAAGAATTATTTGCTTCCGCGCATCGTTATTTCTTCAAAGGGGAATCCGCCATTTTAGAAGGCGTGCAAGATATAACGTGCACCTTTTTGGGGGGCGCCGGTCTGTTTATTTATTTTCAAAAAACAGCGCATGCAGACAGACTGGTCTGGAGTAAGGACTTTGGCAACCTTGTTCATGAGGCGTTGCTGCCTCGGGGGGCAGTTGTTGGCGTAATTGAAAGTATTGAAGAGTTGTAGATGTTTTATGGTTGTTGTAGCGGGGTAGGTTTGTTGAACTCGACAAATCTGGCCGCTACTTTTTGAAAGGGTAAGCGAAAATTGACTAAAGCCGGACTTTTGCTGCTTTTTATTTTCCTGATTGCAGGCTGCCATTCCAACGTCAGAGACTCTTCCCCCAGTCTTTTAAAGGATGGTGTCCAAATTCAGCGGGATAAATGGGGACAGACCACCTTTCGAGAGACAAACGGGGACAGGCCACCTTCAAATTCGCGTCGAGCGTAAAAGCGGCGGTGACCTGCAGCTCGATGCCGTCGCAACATCTATTTGTCCTCGGCCGGAGATGAACACAACGTCGAAACCCATAGCAAGGACGGCAAGAAACGTGTCCATGAACAGGATGACCACACTGTTCAGAAAGCAGCTGAGTTCATCGCCGGCGGCGACGTAAAAACCAGTTCCGGCCGTGACACCACACTGATCTCGAGCAAAATCAGCGCAGGCAATGAAGCCTACGTCTACGCCGGTAACGACCTCAGTCTTCTGGCCGCGCAGAACAAGGACCACACGCTCTACGACATGAAGGAGAAGGGCGGTTTCGGCAACCTGAAACTCCAGCGCGACGAAGTCACCCAGGTCACCCACGTCGGCAGCGAAATCAAGACCGGCGGCAACCTGTCTCTGGTCAGCCTGGGCGACCAGCATTACCAGGTGGCCAAACTCGACAGCGGCAAGGACATCCTCCTCGACAGCGGCGGCGCCATCACCTTCGAAGGGGTGAAGGATCTGCATGACGAGAGCCATACCAAAACCAACAACAACGCCGCATGGGTCTCGGCCAAGGGTCGCGGCAACACCGACGAAACCCTGCGCCAGACGCAGATGATCGCCAAGGGCAACATCGTCCTGAAAGCGGTCGATGGGCTGAAGATTGATATCAAGGATGTGAGTCAGGAGTCCGTCAGCCAGACCATTGATGCGATGGTCAAGGCTGATCCGCAACTGGCGTGGTTGAAGGATGCGGAGGCTCGGGGAGATGTTGATTGGCGGCGCGTGAAGGAGATTCACGAGTCGTTTAAATACAGCAACTCGGGGCTTGGCCCGGCTTCGCAGATGATTATTGCGATCGTGATGGCTGCCTTTGTCGGGCCTGCTGCGTTCGCTTCGCTAAGCGCGAGCATGGGCACAGCCTGGGCCGCAGGCCTCGCCGCTGTGGCAACAGGTGCAGCCACAAATGCCACGACCAGTTTTATCAATAACGGCAGAAACCTTGGAGCGGTTTTCGCGGACGTTACTTCATCCGATGCACTGAAGGGCTATGTGATTTCCGGAGTGACAGCCGGATTGATGGCCGAATACCTGAACCAGCTGACGGGTATGAAATACGATCCGAATACCGGAAAGTTGCTCGGCCCGTCGTTAGCCACGTGGGAGGGCGTCGGTAGATTCGCTGGAAGCCAAATCATCCAGGGTGGCACTTCCGCGCTGATCACCAAGGCAGTCGGCGGCGATGCAAGTGCCGGTGACGTTCTGAAGACGGCTCTGTTCAATACCGTCGCAGCGTTCAGCTTCAACATGGTGGGCGATCTCACGCAGGGCGTTCTGGATGATGGCTCAGCGGGCAAAATCATCATTCATGCGGCGGTGGGTGGGCTGTTGTCGGAGATGACCGGCGGGGATTTTGCGACAGGCGCGTTGGCGGCTGGTGCGAATGAAGCGCTTGTTGGTGAGATGAACAAATGGTTCAAGGGCAATCCTGAGTTGTTGCTCATGGGGTCGCAGATTGTTGGGGTGCTCTCCGCAACTGCGCTGGGCAATACTGATCAAGAGTCATTGGAAAACGCCTCTTGGGTTGCCAACAATGCGACACAGTACAACTTCCTGAATCACCAGCAAGTAGACGATCTCGTCACAGAGTTGAAGGGCTGTAGAGCGAGCGAAAATCCAGCAGCCTGTCGAGAGAAAGTGAAGGATACCTATGCGAAACTGAGCGCGAAAACCAGTGGATCCGAACTGTTCAAGTGCGAGGGTTTCGATCAGTGTAATGGTCAGACGAACGCCGCTGAAGGGGGAACGCTGGCGCTTGAAAACTACGATGCAAATGGCGGGTTAAGTGCTGAAGAGCGAGCGATTGTTCAGGATTTCCAAGACTCGAACCACACGGACGAGCTGAACTCTCACCATAAAACGATGCTGGGTGATCATGCGGAAATCGCTGGGACGATTCTGACTGGAGGGATCGGGGCTGGGAGCAAATTGGTTGGCAAAACCGAGGAGGTTCTGGTTGGTGCAAAAGGTGCGGCGGATATCGGAGCCTTAGACGACGTAGCTCTTCCCGGCTTAGGTTCGACACCAGGCCTACTCTCGTCACCTAGCATTCCATCGGGAGCAGGACTTGGTGGTTTCAAATTTGGACTAAGCGCGGGTGAAATAAACGCCATCAATTCAAAATTTGATGGTTCAATATCGTTTCGAAGCGTGGATACGGCTATTGCAAACGCCAGCAATTATGATGGATTCTTTGATAAGGCTGGTTCAATTATAAGAGATATCGCAGGGGGGGCATCTGTTTGATAATGGGAATAAACGAACGGCTGTTGAGGTTGTGGAGCGGCTAATTATAAGAAACGGTGTCGATGGTCCGCCAAAGCAGGTGATATGGAATGTCGTAGATAAGGTTGCTACAGGGAAATTAACAGATGTTAAAGATATTTCTAACGCATTGAGAGGTCTGGATTGATGTCTTGTGATCCTTCTGATAAATATGCTGCTCGTTTTGGGTTTTTAGATATGAATAGTGTGCATCTGGATGATTTCATTCAGATTATGGAGCTGGTGGCAAAAAAATGCGAAGGATTCTTTATATTTAAAATCGACGGTGAAAGGAAGTCCGATATTTATACTTTTGTTCTAAATGCCTCTTCGCAAAGTAACGTGGTTCTAAGAAAGGACACAGATAATATACGAGAAGGTATGAGGTTTTTTTTCTGCGAGCTTGAAAGAGCTGGAATCTACCTCTGACTAAAGAGTTGGCAGGTTCGGCAGTCGAAAGCTCAGCGTATCTAGAAGTGCGGTGTGTGGCTTCTTTCGGGAATGGTCGGCAGCGAAATCGAGACCGGCGGCAACCTGTCGCTGATCAGCCAAGGCGACCAGCATTACCGGTGGCCAAACTCGACAGCGACAAGGGCTTCGTCCTCGACAGCGGCGGCGCCATCACCTTCGAAGGGGTGGAGGATCTGCATGACGAGAGTCACACCAAAACCAATAACAACGCCGCGTGGGTCTCGGCCAAAGGTCGGGGCCAACACCGACGAAACCCTGCGACAGACCCAGATGATTGCCAAAGGCAACATTGTCCTGGAGATAAACGGGGACAGATCACCTTTCAATTCGCGTCGAGCGTATAACGCGATGGTGACCTGAAGCTCGATGCCGGTCGCGACATCAGCGTCGTCGCCATCGCCGAAGCTACCGGCAACCTTACCGCCGAGGCCAAGCGCGACATCAACATGTCCTCGGCCGGTGATAAGCACAACGTCGAAACCCATAGCGAGGACGGCAAGAAACGCCTCCATGAGCAGTACAACCACACCGTTTAAAAAGCTGTTGAATTAATCGCTGGCGGCGACGTAAAACCCAGCTCGGGCCGTGACATCACTTTGATCGCGGGTAAGATCTGCGCAGGCAACGACGTCTACACCGGCAATGACCTGAACCTGCTGGCCGCGCAGAACAAGGACCATACCCTATGCGACATGGAGGAGTAAAACGTGGTCTGTCCCCCGTTTTCAAAATGGCAACGTCCACCGATTTGAAGGGACGAATGGTGGGTTTCACTGGAACGGTAGTACGGGTGACGCCGGCAACCAATTGTCGGCTAGTTATATACCGGCGGCGGTGCAAAAAACGCTAGGAGTAAGATTGAAGTGATTTACGGTGATCCTTTTATATTCTCAATTCAGTTTGATGTCGTGAGGGATTGGAATGATTCAAGTTGTTTCTGGGCAAATGGCTTGTTTTCGTTGTTTGTTTTTGGGGAAAGGCTCCTTGATGTGGTGGATGTAGTCGAGCTTAAAACTGCCGTGAACTTCTACGCAAAAATGGAGTTCGAAAATGTAGAGGAGGGCGATTCGGCGATTTCTGCAAAAGAATTATTTGCTTCCGCGCATCGTTATTTCTTCAAAGGAGAGTCCGCCATTTTAGAAGGCGTGCAAGATATAACGTGCACCTTTTTGGGAGACGCCGGTCTGTTTATTTTTTTCAAAAAACAGCGCATGCAGACAGACTGGTCTGGAGTAAGGACTTTGGCAACCTTGTCCATGAGGCGTTGCTGCCTCGGGGGGCAGTGGTTGGCGTAATTGAAAGTATTGAAGAGTTGTAGATGTTTTGTGGTAGTTGTAGCGATGCAGGTTTGTTGAACTCGAAGAATCTGGCCGCTACTCTTTGAAAAGGTAAGAAAGAGTTGATTAAAGCCGGACTTTTGCTGCTTTTTATTGTCCTGATGGCAGGCTGCCATTCCAACGTCAGAGACTCTTCCCCCAGTCTATTGAAGGATGGTGTCCAACTTCAGCAAAGAACGGCAACGCCAGATGCACAACACGCCAAAGTCATCATGAAATCGACAGGCTACACATATCCTGTCGAGTGCTCGGTTCGCCGTGCTACAGATCCTGATCGGCGAATGGAAGTGATGGGTACTGTGGTCGATTCCGAGCGGGGTAAGGTATTCGGCTGGATCGCCAAGCTTAACGAAGCGGCCAATAGCGCCACGTTCAAGCACTTCCCTCAGTTGGAAGCGCAAGCCAATGCCGACGAACCCTTCGAAGTGTCGGGGCGTTCCAACGGCATGGGCACCGGCAACACTTATAGCTGCGGGCCGCTGAGCAGTACCTTTACGCCGGAGCGAAGCAAGGTCTACCTGGTGGAGTTTCAGTTTGTTGGGCGGGGTTGCGAGCAGCGTGTTTACGATGTCACCCAGCCGGGCCAGCGCATTCCCGTGATCTCTAAAAACTAAAGCCCCGGACAAGTCCGGGGCCTTTTAGTGGGTCAGAGACCGTCCGCCGAGTAATCAACGAAACGCCGGCACCACATGCTTGATAAACAACTCCAGCGACTTCTTCTTCTCTTCATGCGGCAAGCTGTTGTCACACCAGAAGCTGAACTCATCCACCCCCAGTTCCTGGTAGTACTTGATCCGCGGAATGATTTCTTCCGGCGTACCGATCATCGCCGTCTTGTGCAGGCTCTCCAGTTCGAACTCCGGACGTCCGGCAAACTTCTCTTCCGGACTCGGGGCGAGGAAGCCGTTGACCGGTGTCTGCTTGTTACCGAACCACGCATCGAAGGTGCGATAGAAACGTGAGATCGCTTTCGCGCCGACTTTCCAGCCGTCCGGGTTATCAGCGGTGTGCACGTGGGTGTGGCGCAGCACCATCAATTGTGGGCGAGGCACGTCTGGGTTGTTGTCCAGTGCGGTCTGGAATTTGTTCTTCAGGTCGAGGACTTCTTCGTCGCCTTTCATCAATGGCGTGACCATGACGTTGCAGCCGTTGGCGACGGCGAAGTTGTGCGAGTCGGGGTCGCGGGCGGCGATCCACATGGGTGGGTTGGGCTTCTGGATCGGTTTCGGCACGCTGGTGGAGGTGGGGAATTTCCAGATGTCGCCGTCGTGGGCGTAGTCGCCTTGCCACAGGGCGCGGACCACCGGGACCATTTCGCGCAGGGCCTGGCCGCCGCTGGAGGCGGGCATGCCGCCGGCCATGCGGTCGAATTCGACTTGATAGGCGCCGCGCGCCAGACCGACTTCCATGCGGCCGTTGCTGATCACGTCGAGCAGGGCGCATTCGCCGGCGACGCGCAGCGGGTGCCAGAACGGCGCGATGATGGTGCCGGCGCCGAGGTGGATGGTGGTGGTTTTCGCTGCGAGGTAGGCCAGCAGCGGCATCGGGCTTGGGGAGATGGTGTATTCCATGGCGTGGTGTTCGCCGATCCACACGGTGCTGAAACCGCCGGCCTCGGCCATCAGGGTCAGTTCGGTCAGGTCTTCGAACAGTTGGCGGTGGCTGACGCTTTCGTCCCAGCGTTCCATGTGTACGAACAGGGAAAATTTCATGACGCTACCTCGAGTCTTTTGTAATTGGCCGGTCGTGTGCGGGCCTGTCGAACTGACGTGAACGCGTTGCGCTCGCGAGTCTTCTCACCATTCAAGCACGCCTTCGAGGACGGCTGTTCGGTTGATTGAATATTGGTATACCATAATACGGAATATCCGCAAAATATTTCTGACCGACACTTCGAACAAGGAAGGCGCAAGCAATGAACATAAAACAAAAACTGACTTTGGCGTTTGCGGTAATCGCCAGCCTGCCGGTGTTACTGGTGGCAGCGCTGATCATCCTCAATGTCCGCGATGGCGCGCGCGACACCTTTACCGACAGCACCGGGCGCGAAGTGCGTCAGGTGGAAAACGCGATGCAGCTGTTTTTCGAGGGCATCAGCCAGAACGTTGCTTACCTGGCCGAGCATCCGCAACTGCAGAGCATCGACACCAGCCTCAAACGCTACCTGAGCAGCGACGCCGCGCAAGTGCCGCTGGGGCCGCAGGATCAACAGCTGTTCAAGCTGTTCGACGGTCTGGCCAAGGCGCACCCGGCTTACACCTATCTATCTGTCGGCACCGAGCAGGGTGGTTATCTGTTCTGGCCGGGCGATGCGAAGTTGGCGAACTACGATCCGCGCACCCGGCCCTGGTACAAAACCGCGATGGCCAATCCCGGCAAAACCCTTCGCACCGAGGCCTATTACTGGGCGGCGGATGACGTGGTGCTGGTGAGCACCGTGCGCAGCTTCAACAACCAGTTGGGCAGCAATGCCGGCGTGGTCAACATCGATGTGTCGCTCAAGCAATTGACCGACCTGGTCAAGCAGATCCGCCTCGGCGAGAGCGGTTATCTGATGTTGATGGAAGCCAACAACACCGTGCTGGTCGACCCAAGCGACCCGGCGCACAACTTCAAGAAACTCAGCGATCTCGGCGACGGTTATCAGCAACTGGCCGAGGCGGGCAAAGGCCTGGTCGAGGTGCAACTGGCCGGGGAGGATTACATGGCGCTGGTCTGGCCGTCGCAGGCGTTGGGCTGGCGGTTTGTCGGGTTGGTGAAAGCCAGTGAAGTGATGGCCGGGGCGACGCGTTTGACTTGGCTGATCGGCGCTATCGCTGTGGTTTGCGCGTTGCTGTTTGCGATGGTCGGTGCGTGGTTTGCCGGACTGATGGTCAAGCCGATTCGTGGTGTCGCCAGTGGTCTCGAAGGCATCGCGCAAGGCGAGGGCGATCTGACTGCGCGACTGGAAGTCCGTGGGCAGGACGAAACCGCGCAACTGGCGGGCTGGTTCAACCAGTTTCTCGAAGCGATTCGTACGTTGATTCAGCGCATCGGCCAAGCAGCGGGGCAGATTCACAGCAGCTCCGGCAGCGCCACCGAGGTCTCGGCGGAAATGGCCGACGTGGCTTCGCGTCAGCGTGAGGCGGTGGACATGGTTTCTACGGCGTTTCACGAAATGGTCGCCACTTCCAACGAGGTTGCGCGCTCGTGCAGTCAGGCGGCCGACTCGGCAGACAACGGTCAGCGTCAGGCTCACACCGGGCAGCAGCAGATCGATGCGGCGGTGAGCAACGTCGGGCGCTTGAGCCAGGAGATCGGCCACAGTGCCGAGTCGATGCAGCAACTGGAACAGGACAGCAACGACATTCAGTCAATCCTCGGCACGATCCGTTCGATTGCCGAGCAGACCAATCTGCTCGCGCTCAACGCCGCCATCGAAGCCGCGCGCGCCGGTGAACAGGGCAGGGGCTTTGCCGTGGTCGCTGATGAAGTTCGCGCGCTGGCCAAACGCACTTCCGACTCCACCGGTGAGATTGACGCATTGCTCGGCAATCTGGCGCGGCGCACCCATCAGATGGGCAAGCAGATGCACGCCAGCCTTGAGGTCTCGCAGGAAACCGTGGTGTCGATCAACGAGGCGCGAGCGAGTTTTGAATTGATCCGTGAATCGGTCGACGTGATCCGCGACATGAACACGCAGATCGCCACGGCGGCGGAGGAACAGCATCAAGTGGCAGAGGACATCAATCGGCACATCAGCCAGATTCATGGCGATGCGCAGTTGGTGGCGAGCCTGGCGGATTCAACTCGCCAGGATGCGCAGAACCTGACGGCGTTGTCGCAGACGTTGAATCAGTTGGTGAGCCGGTTTAGGACCTGACACGGTCGCCCAGGCAACACCAAAACCTGTGGGAGCGAGCCTGCTCGCGAAGGTGTCGGGTCAGTCAAAAATGTAACAACTGACCCATCGCATTCGCGAGCAGGCTCGCTCCCACATGGGATATCCGAGATCTGGTGAAATCACGCCACAACCGGCAACGCACCCATCTTGCCATGGCAATACACCAGCGGTCCGGCGACCTGCTCGGGGACGATCAGGTTCTTCACCGCGCCGACCATGATCGCGTGGTCGCCACCTTCGTATTCACGCCACAACTCGCACTCGATCACCGCCGTGGCATTGGCGAGGATCGGGTTGCCCAGTTCGCTCAACGTCCACTCGATGCCCTGCGCCTTGTCCTTGCCTTTGCGCGCGAAGGCATAGGCCTCGCTTTGCTGCACGCTGGACAACAGGTGAATCGCAAAGCGTTTGTTCTTGATCAGCACGGGATAGGAGTCGGAGCTGTAGTTAGGGCAGAACAGCACCAGCGCCGGGTCCATCGACAGTGAGCTGAACGCGCTGGCGGTCAGGCCGACGATCTGGCCGTCGTCGTCCAGCGTGGTGATGACGGTGACGCCGGACGGGAACGAGCCCATGACTTGTTTGTAAATGGCAGCATCGATCATTGGGTGGTCCTCGGGTGGTGTGACGCGGTTTTTATGGTTTGTAGGTCTGATGGTATACCGTAATACATATCTTGCAAGAGCTTTTCTGGTGAACCGATAAACGTGCCACTTTCGTCGGAAACTCAGTGTTTACGGGGCTTTCAGCTAGCCGGTCAGGGGTGGGATCAGCGAGGATAGCGGATCAGAGAGCGACAGAATCAGCGGATCAGGCTTGTGCAAAGTTTGGAATACCATAATATGGTCTGCATCTGAGGGGCGACCCAAGAGTCCTCCCGGTTTGGCTTCATACAAAGATAAAAACAGACAAACTCGAGTTCATGCATATGTCCCAGATGTCCCGGCAAGATCCGTTGATCGAGAATCATACGGTCGATTACGTCCCACTCGCGGAACGCCACGGGAAGGCCCGCGATCTGTTCACTCTTTGGTTCAGCACCAACATCGCGCCACTGCCCATCGTTACCGGCGCCATGGTGGTTCAGGTGTTCCACCTCAATCTGTTCTGGGGGCTGCTGGCGATTGCGCTGGGGCACATGATCGGCGGCGTGGTGATTGCGCTGGCCTCGGCCCAGGGTCCGCGCATGGGCATTCCGCAAATGGTCCAGAGTCGCGGTCAGTTCGGTCGTTATGGCGCACTGCTGATCGTGTTCTTTGCGGCGCTCATCTACATCGGTTTCTTCATTTCCAACATCGTGCTGGCCGGTAAATCCATTGTCGGCATTGCCCCGTCAGTGCCAGCGCCGCTGAGCATTCTGATCGGCGCGCTGGCTGCTACGGCGATCGGTGTGATCGGCTACAACTTCATCCACACCCTCAACCGCATCGGCACCTGGGTGATGGGCGGCGCGTTGCTCGCCGGGTTCATCTACATCTTCGCCCATGACTTGCCGGCAGACTTCCTGACGCGCGGCAGTTTCAACCTCTCCGGCTGGCTGGCGACGGTGTCGCTGGGGATCATCTGGCAGATCAGCTTCTCGCCGTACGTCTCCGACTATTCGCGTTATCTGCCAGCAGATATCGGCATCGCCAAACCCTTCTGGGCGACGTATCTGGGTGCGACGCTGGGCACGATTCTGTCGTTCAGCTTTGGCGCGGTGGCGGTACTGGCGACGCCGGAAGGCACTGAAGCGATGGCAGCGGTCAAGCAGTCCACCGGCTGGCTGGGGCCGATTCTGATGGTGCTGTTTCTGCTCAACATCATCAGCCACAACGCGCTGAATCTGTACGGCGCGGTGTTGTCGATCATCACCTCGATTCAGACTTTCGCCAGCCAGTGGACGCCGAGCATCAAGGTGCGCGTGGTGCTGTCGAGCGTGATTCTGGCCGGATGCTGTGTGGTCGCCCTCGGTGCCTCGGCGGATTTCATTTCCGAATTCATCGGACTGATTCTCGCGCTCTTGCTGGTGCTGGTGCCGTGGGCGTCGATCAACCTGATCGACTTCTACCTGATCAAGCGCGGCAACTACGACATCGCCTCGATCTTCCGCGCTGACGGCGGGATCTACGGGCGCTTCAACCTGCACGCGATCATTGCCTATTTCATCGGCATCATCGTGCAGCTGCCGTTTGCCAACACCTCGCTGTACGTGGGGCCGTACGCCAACTTGGTGGAAGGTGCCGACCTGTCCTGGCTGGTCGGTCTGGTGGTAACGGTGCCGCTGTATTACTGCCTCGCAACCCGTGGTCAGGCGCAGCAGAGCAGGGCGGCCAGGCTCGGCTATACCGACTGATCCCAACGGCAACACAGCAATGCCCGGCCCAGTGCCGGGCATTTTTGTGTGCGTATCTCGGCGGTCAAGCAAATTGGCCATATCGATCCCCTTTTGGCCTGCCGCCTACTGTCATCGCGCTACGCTGTCAGCAAGAATCGAAACCATAACAACAGGCTCGACCTTTTTTGCCCTTGGCTAGCGTTACTGCCACTGCCGTGTACAGAACATAAAAACCATCGATCTCACGTCGCATTCGGGGAAACAACCATGGTCACGATCAAACGCATTCTGGGCGCCACCGTGTGTGGCCTAACGCTGCTGGCCAGCGCCGTCCAGGCCGAGCAGCGCGAACTGCGGGTGTACAACTGGGCGGATTACATCCTGCCGTCAGTGCCCAAGGACTTCGCCGAGCAAAGCAAGATCAAAGTGACCTGGGACACCTTCGACACCAACGAATCCCTAGAAGCCAAACTGCTCACCGGCAACTCCGGTTACGACCTGGTGGTGCCGTCCAATCAGTTCATCGAAACCCAGATCAAGGCCGGTGTGTTCCAGAAACTCGACAAGTCGAAACTGCCGAACTGGCAGCACCAGGATCCGGCCCTGCTCAAATTGCTCGACGCCAACGACCCCGGCAACCAGTACGGCGTGCCATACATGTACGGCACCGTGCTGATCGGCTTCAACCCGGCCAAGGTCAAGGCCGCCCTGGGCGAAAATGCGCCGGTGGACAGTTGGGATCTGGTGTTCAAGCCCGAGAACATGGAAAAGCTCAAGGCCTGTGGCGTGGCGATGCTCGATTCGCCGTCGGAGATCCTGCCGCTGGCCCTGCATTACCTCGGCCTCGACCCGAACAGCCAGAACCCGGCGGACTATGAAAAGGCCAAGGCCTTGATGATGAAGATTCGCCCGTACGTGACCTACTTCAACTCGGCCAAGTACATGACCGACATTGCCAACGGCGACATCTGCGTGGCGATCGGTTATTCCGGCAGCTTCTACCAGTTCGGCAATCGCGCCAAAGAGGCGGGCAATGGCGTGGTGGTCGACTGGCGTTTGCCGAAGGAGGGCGCGCCGATCTGGTTCGACACGTTCGCCATTCCGAAGAGCGCGAAGAACGTCGCCGAGGCCCACGAATTCCTCAACCACTTGCTCGACCCGAAAGTGATCGCACCGATCAGCGATTTCCTCGGTTACCCGAATGCCAACAAGGACTCGATGCCGCTGGTCAACAAGGACATCACCGACAACCCCAACCTGACCCCCACCAGCGAAGCGCTGAAAACCCTGTATGTGGTGCAACCGTTGCCGCAGAAAATGGAGCGGGTGCGCACTCGGGTGTGGACCAGTATCAAATCCGATAAATAAGAGCATCGCACTTCAAATGTGGGAGCGAGCCTGCTCGCGAAAGCGGTGTGTCATTCAACTCCTATGTTGAATGAACCGGCGTATTCGCGAGCAGGCTGCTCCCACAGGTGGGTTGTGTTGTGTCATTCGGTGCGGCGTTCTGCCTCGCGGCTGGTCACCAGGCTCAACAACACCGACCCCAGAATCACCGATCCGACGATTGCCAGCGACCATTCCACCGGCATGTGGAACCACGGCATCAGCACCATCTTGCCGCCGATGAACACCAGCACGATCGCCAAGCCATACTTGAGCAGGTGAAAACGGTCAGCCATGTCCGCCAGCAGGAAGTACAGCGCGCGCAGGCCCATGATCGCGAAGATGTTCGAGGTGAAAACAATGAACGGGTCAGTGGTCACGGCGAAGATCGCCGGAATGCTGTCGACCGCGAACATCAGGTCGCTGGCCTCGATCAGCACCAGCACCAGAAACATCGGCGTCGCCCAGCGCACGCCGTTCTGCAGGATGAAAAACTTCTCGCCATGAAAGCCGCTGGTGATGCGCATATGCCCGCGCACCCAGCGCAATAACGGATTCTTTTCCAGATCCGGTTGATGATCAGCGAACACCAGCATCTTGATCCCGGTGATGATCAGGAACACACCGAAGGCATACAGCAGCCATTCGAACTGCGACACCAGCCACACACCGGCGAAAATCATGATCGCGCGCATGACAATCGCGCCGAGCACGCCGTACAGCAGCACTCGTCGTTGCAATTCCGGTGGCACGGCGAAGTAGCTGAAGATCATCACGAAGATGAACATGTTGTCGATCGACAGCGACTGCTCGATCAGATAGCCGGTGAGGAATTCCAAGGTTTTCTGCCGGGCGATTTCACCGCCGAATTCACCGTGCAGATACCACCAGAGCAACCCGGCAAAACTCAGCGCCAACAGGCACCAGGCAACCACCCAGGCCGACGCTTCCCGCACCGACACCCGGTGCGCCTTGCGCCCACCGAAGACAAACAGGTCCAGGGCCAGCATGGCCAGAACGAAGATGATGAAGGCACCCCACATCCAGGGTTCGCCGATGTTGATGTTCGTGGCAGGCATGGCACGCTCCCCTGTCTTTTTATTTGCAGCAAGCACATCTCCTGTGGGAGCGAGCCTGCTCGAGAATGCGATGGAACAGCGAAGTTGAGGTTGCTGACCCACCGCGTTCGCGAGCAGGCTCGCTCCCACAGGGATCATCTTCTCTTCTCGATCAAAGTCAGACGGGGCCATGCTAGCGACGGATCTGGAGCAAAGAAAAATCGTTTATTTCTGACTGACAGTTCGGCAAAAACGAAGTATCAGCGGAAAAACTCTCCCGGCGTTTCGCCGAACTGCTGACGAAACGCGGCGATAAACGCCGAGGTCGAGTCGTATCCACAAGCCAGCGCAACATCGGTCACACGCTCGCCTTTTTCCAGCGGGGTCAGGGCACCAAGCAAGCGCAGGCGCTGGCGCCAGGCGCGGAAGGTCAGGCCGGTGTCGCGCAAAAACAGGCGCGTCAGAGTCTTTTCGGTGACACCGATTTTTTCGCTCCAGTGGCTCAGCGTGGTCTGCTGCTCCGGGTGTTGCTCCAGGCTCTGATAGATCTGCTTCAGGCGCGGGTCTTGCGGCAGCGGCAGCATCAGGTCGATGGTCGGTGCGTCGGCGAGTTGATCGAGGATCACCTCGGCCAAGCGTCCGTCAGGGCCACTCTCGTCGTATTCCACCGGGACCTGACTGAAGGCGCGAATCAATTCCCTGAGCAGCGCGCTGACGCCGAGCACATGGCAATGCTCAGCCGCCCAACCGGTGACGCTGCTATCGATGTACAGGCTGCGCATTTCCGTATGCGGTGCGCTGAACACCCGGTGCGGCTCGCCGGCCGGAATCCACACCGCACGCTCCGGCGGCGCGACGAAACGGCCGACGCTGGTCTGCACTTCGAGCACGCCCTGAATCGCGTAGGACAACTGCACCCACGGATGACTGTGACGGCGGGTGAGGGCGCGGTTGGGCAGCGATTCGGTGCGTCCGTACACGGGGCGCGGCAGGCTGGGCAACCCGGGAACACTGCGGCGCACGCTTTTGCTATGTCCTTTAGGCGGCATCTTGCGGCTCTTCGGCGTTAGTCGGTAATTGCCAGTCACGTTAGAGTCGTCGGCACGCACTGGCAACCCCCGGATGAATCTCATGACGCGCCCACGTTTTCTGCCCGATAACTTCACCCTGACTTTGATCGGCGTGGTTCTGCTGGCCAGCTTCCTGCCCGCCAGCGGCCAGGTCGCGGTCGGCTTCGGCTGGCTGACCAACATCGCCATCGCCCTGCTGTTTTTCCTGCATGGCGCCAAGCTGTCGCGCGAATCGATCATCGCCGGCGCTGGCCACTGGCGTCTGCATCTGTTGGTGTTCGGCCTGACCTTCGTGCTCTTCCCGATTCTCGGTCTGGCGCTGAAACCGCTGTTGTCACCGCTGATCGGCGATCAGCTGTACATGGGCATGCTCTACCTTTGCGCGTTGCCAGCTACGGTGCAGTCGGCCATCGCGTTCACTTCGCTGGCGCGAGGCAATATTCCGGCGGCGATCTGCAGCGCGGCGGCGTCCAGCCTGTTCGGGATTTTTCTTACGCCGCTGCTGGTGACTTTGCTGCTCAACGTCCACGGCGACGGCGGCTCGACCCTCGATGCGATCGTGAAGATCAGCGTGCAATTGCTCCTGCCGTTCATTGCCGGGCAGATCGCCCGCCGCTGGATCGGCGCGTGGGTAGGGCGCAACAAGAACTGGCTGAAATTCGTTGATCAGGGCTCGATTCTGCTGGTGGTGTACGGCGCATTCAGCGAGGCGGTCAACGAAGGCATCTGGCAGCAGATTCCGTTGTTCGAGTTGCTCGGCCTGGTGGTGGTCTGCTGCATCCTGCTGACGTTGGTTCTGGTGGCATCAATTCTGTTGAGCAAAGCCTTCGGCTTCAATCAGGAAGACCGCATCACCATCCTGTTCTGCGGCTCGAAAAAGAGCCTGGCCACCGGCGTGCCGATGGCGCAGGTACTCTTTGCCGGCAGCACCATCGGCGTGCTGATTCTACCGCTGATGCTGTTCCATCAGATTCAACTGATGGTCTGCGCGGTGCTGGCGCAGCGCTATGCCAAGCGGCCGGAGTCGGTGCCGGATCTGATGGCGCAGGTTGATCCGTAAAAGGGTTCACAGCCCCGAATACTTGACCGCCGCTGCCGCTCGCGTCGGCACGTCCAGCGTGCGCAACAACGAAGACACATGGATCCTCACCGTGAACGGCGAAATATCCAGTTCACGGGCGATTTCCTTGTTGGTCTTGCCTTGCGCAATCAACCGCAGCACGTCCTGCTGACGCGGCGTCAGCGTCGTCGCGGTTTCCAGCGGCAACAAGCCGGACGGCGCCGACTTCACCAGCACCTCACCTTCACGGATCGCCAGAATTGCCTGGCCGATTTCATCCGGCGCAATGTTCTTGCCGATAAAACCGTCAATGCCCGCCGCCATGACTTCACTGATCAGCGTCTGATCGTCAACCATCGACACCACGATCAGCGTGGTGCGCGGCAATCGTCTTCGCAAGTCGGCGAGTTGAGTGATGCAGGTCAGTCCGGGAAAACGCAGATCGAGCATCAGCGTGTCCGGCTCGTCGCCCTGTGACAGCAGCTTGAGCACCGCGTCGAAGTCGCCGGCCTCGCAGGTATCGGCATCGGGCAGCAAGCGCTGCACGGTGCGCAGCATCGCCTCGCGAAACAGCGGGTGATCGTCGGCTATGATGATCCGGCACGTCATGACGCGACCCTCCCTGGGTCAGGCGTGATTCAAGGCCTGCACCTTAGCACTGGACGCGAAGGTTGCCTGTAGGCTGCTTCCGAAACTGACGATTGCTGCACAAGGACGTTTACCATGAAGTTCGAAAAAAATACCGAACTCGACCAGGCCAACCTGCGCATTATCATCGCTGCCATTGCGGTGGTTTACATGGTCGTGCTGGGTTTTCTGCCGGGCCAGCGCTTCGATACCTACCTGCCGGTCATCACTTACATTGTCTTGTTTCTGCTGGCTTCGATCGCGTTCCGCCAAGCCATTGCGCGTTGGCCCGGGCATTATCCGGCGCGGCGGATTTTTGCCATGGTCCACGATTACACCGGCACCTGTTTTGGACTGGTGATCGGCGGCGAAGCGGCGCTGCCGTTGTATGCGGTGATGGTCTGGGTCAATCTCGGCAACGGCATGCGCTACGGCTCGCGCTATCTGGCAATCGCCACCGGCCTTGCATTGGTGGCGCTGCTGGTGGTGTATCGCCTGACGCCTTATTGGCAGGCGCAGCCGTTCATGGTGCTGATGCTGCTGATCACCAGCACGGTGATTCCGTTTTATGCGCACTTGCTGCTCGAGCGTACGCGCAAGGCGTCGGAAGAAGCGCTGGCGGCTAACCTGGAAAAGTCGCGGTTTCTGGCGCAGGCCAGTCATGACTTGCGTCAGCCGATTCATTCCATCGGTCTGTTTACCGCGTGTCTGCGGGAGTCGCGCCTGGGCGATGACGAGCGGCGGCTGGTCGACAACATCGACCGCTCGCTGCTTAACGTTTCGCAATTGTTCCGCTCGATTCTCGACCTCTACACCCTCGATAACAGTCGGGTCGAAGCGAAAATGCAAACGCTGAATCTCGGTGAATGGCTTGCGGATCTGATACGCCAACACCAGGAAGCGGCCCGTTGGGCAGGCGTCGAGCTGCGGCTGCGACCGTGCAACCACTGGGTCAGAACCGACCCGGCGCTGCTCGCGACCATGGTGCAGAACGTGCTCTCCAACTGCTTCAAATACGGCGCGCAACGTCCCGTGCTGATCGGCGTGCGTAAACGTGGGGCAGGGCTGGCCATCGTCATCCATGACCGTGGCAACGGCATTGCCGAAGAGCATCTGCACAAGGTCTTCGAGGAGTTTTATCGGGTACGGCAAGTGCGCGACAAAGATGTCGAGGGCGTCGGGCTGGGCCTGTCGATCATCAAGCGTCTTGGTGAACTGATCGATGTGCACGTTGCTCTGCGTTCACAGTTGGGGCGCGGCACAGCTGTGACGCTTGCGGGGTTGCCGATCGTGGCGGCGCCGCAGTCACCGGTGGTTCGCAGTGAAGCGCGGCAGGTGGGTTTGTTGACCGGGCTGAAGGTGTGTCTGGTCGAGGATGACCGCAACGTGTTGCTCGCGACTTCGGCGTTGCTCGAGCGCTGGGGCTGCGTGGTGCAGGCCGAGTGGTCGGCTGAAGGCCTGGTCACCGACTGCGACATCATCGTCGCCGACTATGACCTCGGCACCCATGCCACGGGTATCGAATGCATCGATGAAGTGCGCAGGCAGCGCGGCTGGGCCGTGCCGGCGATGATCATCACCGGGCATGACGTCGAGAAGATTCAGGCAGCCTTGCATGACCGGCAGATTGCGATTCTGTCGAAACCTGTGCGCCCGGCCGAGTTACGCGCGACGTTGCGCGCCCTGCGTGATCGACAAGGCGCAGCGGTTGAACAGATGCTGTAAAGGCCAATGTAAACGGGCGGCTCAGGAGCTCGCCCGTTATTTCGCGGCGATTATTGTGGGCTGTTGAACTGGTCGGAATAGCTGCCGGTCATCAGCGACGATGCCACGCGATCAGAACCGACTCCGACCCGGGAGTAGGCCACTCGGTTGACGCCGGTGCGGTCGGCCCCATCCGCTGCCAATGCTCCGGCACCGACACGATCAGCGCCATCGGCAGCCACCGCGCCTGCGCCGACACGATCAGCGCCATCGGCAGCTACCGCGCCGGCACCGACACGATCAGCGCCATCGGCAGCCACCGCGCCTGCGCCGACACGATCAGCGCCATCGGCAGCTACCGCGCCGGCACCGACACGATCAGCGCCATCGGCAGCCACTGCGCCAGCGCCGACACGATCAGCGCCATCGGCAGCCACCGCGCCGGCACCGACACGATCAGCGCCATCGGCAGCCACCGCGCCGGCACCGACACGATCAGCGCCATCGGCAGCCACCGCGCCGGCACCGACACGATCGGCGCCATCGGCAGCCACTGCGCCGGCGCCAACATGATCAGCCCCATCCGAAGCCAACGCCTGCGGTTGCGCCGCCAAGACATTCGGCACCACAATGCTGGCCGCTACCGCAAGAAGCACGCCTGACAACAACTTGTATTTCATGGTTTTCTCCACGACCCGTTGCCAAACAGCGATCAATCGCGCGCGATGCATACAGACGCCACGACTCACTGGCTTGGGTTCTACCTGGTTGGCGAAAGGCACGGGCACACCGAACGGCGTGCGGGTGTCGAGATAATTTTGATCGAGCCGATTGAGTATAGGATCGGCCTCGGGAACTGCCACGGCAGAAAGATCGACGGACAAAAAAAGACGAAGCCCGCATTGCGCGGGCTTCTTTGGGTGGAGCTGTTTACATTCTTGCCAGTGCCTGAGCCAGATCGGCGCGCAGGTCTTCAACGTCTTCAACTCCGACCGACAACCGCACCAAGCCATCGCCAATACCAAGCTTGGCGCGCGTCTCCGGTGGAATCGTCGCGTGGGTCATGATCGCCGGATGCTCGATCAAGCTTTCCACGCCACCGAGGCTTTCGGCCAACGCAAAGATCTTCACGTTTTCCAGAAAGCGCCGCGCACCGGCCAGGTCGCTGTTCAGATCGACGGAAATCATCCCGCCAAAGCCACGCATCTGCCGCTTGGCCAGTTCGTGCTGCGGGTGCGACTCAAGGCCCGGATAGTAGACGCGCTTGACCTGCGGTTGCTGCTCGAGCCACTGCGCCAGATCCAGGGCGTTGCTGCAATGACGTTCCATGCGCAGCGCCAAAGTCTTCACCCCGCGCAGGGTGAGGAATGCATCGAACGGCCCGGAAATCGCCCCGACGGCGTTTTGCAGGAAACCGAGTTTTTCCGCCAGCTCGTCGTTCTGTCCGACCACGGCAATGCCGCCGATCACGTCGGAGTGGCCGTTGAGGTATTTGGTGGTCGAGTGCAGGACGATGTCGAAACCCAGCTCCAGTGGGCGCTGGATGTAGGGGCTGGCGAAGGTGTTGTCGGCCACGCAGATGATCCCCCGCGCGCGGCAGATGCGCGCAATGGCGGCCAGATCCGACAGGCTCAGCAGCGGGTTGGTCGGGGTTTCGACCATGACCATGCGCGTGTCGTCCTGCAGCGAGGCTTCGAACGCCGACAGATCGGTCAGGTCGACGAAGCTGAAACGGTGCCCGGCGCTGCGCTGGCGAACCTTGTCGAACAGGCGGAAGGTGCCGCCGTACAAGTCATTGCCGGAAACGATGTGCGAGCCTGCGTCGAGCAGTTCCAATACCGTGGAAATCGCCGCCAGCCCCGAGGCGAAGGCGAACGCGCGAGTGCCGCCTTCGAGGTCGGCGACGCAGCGCTCCAGCGCGAAGCGCGTCGGGTTGTGCGAGCGGCCGTAGTCGAACCCCTTGTGCACGCCGGGGCTGTCTTGCAGGTAGGTGGAGTTGGCGTAGATCGGCGGCATCAGCGCGCCGGTGGTCGGGTCCGGCTCCTGCCCGGCGTGGATCACCCGGGTGGCGAAGCCTTGGGATTTATCGTCGTGCTGACTCATGCAAGGGATCTCCGTAATTGGTTGAGCATGTCGGTGCGGGTGATCAGACCATGGAAGCCTGAGGCGTCGGCGATGATCGCGACGAGGCCACGGCTGAGCACCGCTTCCAGCTCGGCCAGGGTCGCAGCCGGGGCGAGGGTTTGCAGTTTGTCGGTCATCACGCTGGACACCGACTGGCTGAAGCGCGCGGCATCTTCGTGGACGCCGAGGAGGATGTCGGACTCGTCGATCACGCCCACCAGTTGCTTGCCTTCAACCAGCACCGGCAGTTGCGAAACATCCGCCAGACGCATGCGCTGAAACGCAGTGAGCAGGGTGTCGTCAGGGCCGACGCTGATCACCCGGCCGTCTTCGAAACGCCGTGCGATCAAGTCGCGCAAGTCGCCGTAGCCTTTGCGTTGCAACAGGCCTTGATCGGTCATCCACTGGTCGTTGTAGACCTTCGACAGGTAACGCGTGCCGGTGTCACAGACGAAGCTGACCACGCGTTTCGGCTCGGTCTGTTCGCGGCAATAACGCAGCGCAGCAGCGAACAGGGTGCCGGTCGATGAGCCGCCGAGAATGCCCTCGGCCTTGAGCAACTGGCGTGCATGATCGAAGCTTTCCGCATCGCTGATCGAGTAGGCGTGACGCACGCTGGACAGGTCGGTGATCGACGGAATGAAGTCTTCGCCGATACCCTCGACGGCCCACGAACCGGGCGTCGGCAAGGTGCCGTCGCGGCTGTATTGCGCCATCACCGAGCCGACCGGATCGGCCAGGACCATTTCCAGATCCGGTTGCACGCGCTTGAAGAAACGACTCAGCCCGGTCAGCGTGCCGGCCGAACCGACGCCGACGACAATGGCGTCCAGATCATGTTCGGTCTGCGCCCAGATCTCTGGCGCGGTGCTGCATTCATGGGCCAGCGGGTTGGCGGGATTGTTGAATTGGTCTGCGAAAAATGCGCCGGGAATGTCCTTGGCCAAGCGGGCGGCGACGTCCTGGTAATACTCGGGATGGCCCTTGCCGACGTCAGAACGAGTGATGTGCACTTCGGCGCCCATGGCCTTCAAGTGCAGGACCTTCTCGGTGGACATCTTGTCCGGTACCACCAGCACTACGCGATAGCCTTTGGCGCGACCGACCAGCGCCAGACCCAGACCGGTATTGCCGGCAGTGGCCTCGACAATCGTCCCGCCCGGTTGCAGGCGACCGTCACGTTCGGCAGCGTCGATCATCGCCAGACCGATACGGTCCTTGATCGAGCCGCCAGGGTTCTGCGATTCGAGTTTGAGAAACAGCGTGCACGGTCCGGTATCGAAGCGGGTGACCTGCACCAGCGGAGTATTGCCTATCAGCCCAAGCACGGCAGGGCGTGATTCCTTTGACATTTCTTCACCTCTTTATGGTGTTGATCGCGTTCCAATCGCGGGGAAAAGACTCGCGTGCAACTTAGGCGCAGACATCCTCTCTCGCAACCTCTAATCCTTGGAAAATCCAGCCATTTGGATCTAACGATAGAACGAAAACTTGCATGTTGCCCTGACGTGTTCTGATCGTTCCCACGCTCCGCGTGGGAATGCAGCCTTGGACGCTCTGCGTCCCTACGGCCAGAAGATCCCAGCCTTCGACAGCTTCTACGGGGCGCCTGTGCATGAGTAGAACTTGTGATGATCTAGAATTTATTGAGTTTGTTTCATCAAGTCCGGTTCCCGACAATACCTGCCATCGAATAAGCATCTGGAGTTGTTTGTCATGGCACTGGCCCATTCCCTGGGATTTCCGCGCATCGGTCGCGACCGCGAACTGAAGAAAGCGCAAGAGGCGTTCTGGAAAGGAGAACTGAACGAGGCGGGCCTGCGTGACGTCGGGCGTGAGCTGCGCAAGGTCCATTGGGACTTGCAGAAAAACGCCGGCATCGACTTGCTGCCGGTTGGCGATTTCGCCTGGTACGACCAAGTGCTGACCCACTCGCTGATGTTCGGCGTGATCCCCGAACGTTTCCGTCCGCACGACGGTAAAGCCACGCTGCAGACCCTGTTCAGCATGGCCCGAGGCGTCAGCAATGCTTGCTGCGGCGAAGGCCACGCTCAGGAAATGACCAAGTGGTTCGACACCAACTATCACTACCTCGTACCGGAATTCAGCGTCGATCAACAATTTCAGCTGGGTTGGGAGCAGTTGTTTGAGGAAACCGAAGAGGCCCGTGTGCTGGGGCACAACGTCAAACCGGTGATCATCGGTCCGCTGACCTATCTGTGGCTGGGTAAAACCAAAAGCGTCGACTTCGACAAGCTCGATTTGCTTGACCGCCTGCTGCCGCTGTACGGCCAGATCTTCGCGCGGCTGGCGGCGTTGGGTGTGGAGTGGGTGCAGATCGACGAGCCGATTCTGGTGCTCGATCTGCCGCAGGACTGGAAGAATGCCTTCGAGCGCGCCTACAACCAGATCCAGCGCGATCCGCTGAAAAAACTGCTCGCCACGTACTTCGGTGGCCTGGAAGAAAATCTCGGTCTGGCGGCGAACCTGCCGGTCGATGGCTTGCACATCGATCTGGTGCGCGCGCCGGATCAGTACCCGACCATTCTGGATCGTCTGCCGGCTTATAAGGTGCTGTCGCTGGGTGTGGTCAACGGTCGGAACGTCTGGCGCTGCGATCTGCAAAACGCGCTGGCGACGCTGCGCCATGCTCATGAGCGTCTGGGTGATCGTTTGTGGGTAGCACCGTCCTGTTCATTGCTGCACAGCCCGGTTGATCTGGGCCGCGAAGACCAGCTCGATGCCGAACTGAAAAGCTGGCTGGCGTTCGCCGTGCAGAAGTGCGAAGAGGTCGCCGTGCTCGCTCAAGCGGTCAGCGAACCGGAAGCGCCGAAGGTACTGCGTGCCCTCGCGCAAAGCCGTTCGGTGCAGACCAGCCGCGCTGCCTCGCCGCGTATTCACAAACCGGCGGTACAAGCGCGGGTCGCGGCGATCACTGCCAAGGATGCGCAACGCCAATCGCCGTTTGCCCAGCGTATTGCCAAACAGCGCGGCAAGCTCGACCTGCCGTTATTCCCGACCACCACCATTGGCTCGTTTCCGCAAACGGCGGCGATCCGTCTGGCGCGTCAGGCCTACAAGCAAGGCAAGCTCAGCGCGGCCGATTACACCGATGCGATGCACACGGAGATTCGCCACGCGGTGGAAATTCAAGAACGCCTCGGCCTGGATGTACTGGTGCACGGTGAGGCCGAGCGCAACGACATGGTCGAATACTTCGCCGAACAGCTCGACGGCTATGCCTTCACCCGCTTTGGCTGGGTGCAGAGCTACGGTTCGCGCTGCGTCAAACCGGCGGTGATTTTCGGCGACCTCAGCCGCCCGCAAGCGATGACGGTCGAGTGGATCCGTTACGCCCAAGGCCTAACCGACAAGGTCATGAAAGGCATGCTGACCGGCCCGGTGACCATGCTGATGTGGTCGTTCCCGCGCGAAGACGTCAGCCGCGAAGTGCAGGCACGACAACTGGCGCTGGCGATCCGTGACGAGGTGAATGATCTGGAGGCGGTGGGAATCAAAATCGTCCAGATCGACGAAGCGGCGTTCCGTGAAGGCTTGCCGTTACGCCGGGCGCAGTGGCCGGCGTATCTGCACTGGGCGAGCGAAGCGTTCCGCCTGTGCGCCTCCGGCGTGCGCGACGAAACCCAGATCCACACGCACATGTGCTACAGCGAGTTCAACGATGTGATCGAGTCGATCGCGGCGATGGACGCCGATGTCATCACCATCGAAACCTCGCGTTCGGACATGGAACTGCTCGAAGCGTTTGAAGCGTTCGCCTACCCGAACGACATCGGCCCCGGCGTGTACGACATTCACTCGCCACGGATTCCCGATGTGTCGGAAATGGTTGGCTTGCTGCGCAAGGCGGCGCAGCGTATTCCGGTGGAGCGGCTGTGGGTCAATCCGGATTGCGGGTTGAAAACCCGAGGCTGGCCAGAGACCGAGGCGGCGTTGGTGCACATGGTCAGCGCCGCGCGGCAACTGCGCAAAGAGTGGGCCTGATCCTCTATCGCCCGGGAATACATAACCTTTGTGGGAGCGAGCCTGCTCGCGAAAGCGGTGTGTCAATCGACATCAATGTTGGATGACCTGACGCCTTCGCGAGCAGGCTCGCTCCCACAGAATTCGCGTTCTCCCCGTCATTCACGGCAACACACAAATCCTTTGTGGGAGCGAGCCTGCTCGCGAAAGCGGTGTGTCAGCCACCCATGCATCAGGCAAGGAAGCGCAATATCGGCGCACCATCGAACGGGTCTGTCAGATAGTGCGCCCTGACCCCGAAAGTCGTCTGTAACCGCTCCGGCGTCAGCACGTGCAGCGGCTCGCCCAGTGCCACCAGACGCCCGCGCTCCAGCACCGCCAGGCGATCGCACTTGAGCGCCTGATTGAGATCGTGCAGGGCGATCAGCGTAGTCACCGGCAGTGCGCGCACCACTTGCAGAATGCTCAACTGATGCTGGATGTCGAGGTGGTTGGCCGGCTCGTCGAGCAGCAGGATCTGCGGGCGCTGCGCCAGTGCGCGGGCGATGTGCACGCGCTGGCGTTCCCCGCCGGAGAGGCTGCGCCAGAGGCGGTTGCGCAGGTGCACGGCGTCGACGTCGACCAGCGCTTGCTCGACGATGGCGTCATCGGCCGGCGACCACGGTTGCAGCGCCGACAACCACGGCGTCCGCCCCAGCGCCACCGCGTCGAACACGCGAATGCCATCGTCGGTATCGGCCTGTTGCTCAACCACCGCCAGCGTCTGCGCGATGCTGCGCCGCGACATCTTGCGCAGCGTCCGACCGTCGAGCTGCACCCGACCCGCGCTCGGTTCGCGCAGGCCGGCGAGCAGTTTCAGCAGCGTGGATTTACCCGAACCGTTCGGCCCGACAATGCCCAGGGTCTCGCCGCGCTCAACGTCGAGGCTGACACCGTTGAGCAACTCGGCACCGCGCACTTTGAAGCCCACATCAGCACAACTCAAAACCGTGTTCATCGCGCCGATCTCCGGCCCACCAGAATCAGCGCGAACACCGGTGCGCCGACCAGCGCAGTGATCACGCCGACCGGGATCACCTGACCCTTGATCAGGGTGCGTGACAGCACATCGGCGGCGATCAGAAACACTGCGCCGCCCAACGCACTGGCCGGCAGCAGACGGGCATGGCCGGTGCCGAGCAACAACCGCGCGGCATGGGGAATCACCAGACCGACAAAGCCGATCGAGCCGACAATCGACACCATCACCGCCGTCACCAGCGCGGCGCAGCCAATCAACAGAATTTGCACACGTCGCACTGGAATGCCGAGAGACGCCGCCGAGTCCGCACCAAAGGTGAACGCATCCAGCGCCCGGCGATGCCACAGACAAACAACCAACCCCAACACCGCCACCGGCACCGCCAGCCCCACCGACGGCCAGCGCACGCCGCCGAGATTGCCCAACAGCCAGAACATGATCCCGCGCGCCTGTTCCGAGCTGGCCGAGCGGGTGATCAGAAAAGCGGTGAGGGCGTTGAACAGCTGCGAGCCGGCAATCCCGGCCAGAATGATCTGCCCGGTGCCGCTGGCCGAGCCGCTGACTCGCGCCAACAGGATCACCAGTGCGAAAGCGGTCACCGCGCCGGCAAAAGCACCGACCGACAATGAAATCGCCCCGGCACCGACGCCGAGCAGGGCGACCATCACCGCGCCGGTCGAGGCGCCAGCAGAAATTCCCAGCAGATACGGATCGGCCAACGGATTGCGCAGCAGCGATTGCAGGATTACGCCACAGGTCGCCAGACCGGCGCCGCAGGCCGCCGCGACCAGCGCGCGGGTCAGGCGATAGTTCCAGACAATGCCTTCGTCGATCGGGTCGAGCACATAACCGGCGCCCCACAGCTTGTTCGCCAGCACCTGCAACACCACGCTCGGCTCGATCGAAGTCTCGCCAATGGCCACGCCGCCGATCAGCGCGACCGACAGCGTCAACAGCACCAGCAGCAAACGGATCAGGCGTCTGCTCATGGCGACAGGTCGTAGCCGTTGATGGCGCTGGCCAGTTGTTCGAGGCCGTCGAAGGTGCGCAGGCTGGCCTGCATGGCCATGGCGTCAAGGATGATGATGCGGTTGTGCTTGACCGCATCCATGTTGCGCGTCACCGGATCACTGCGCAGGAAGGCGAGTTTCTTCTGATAGTCGTCCGCCGGGAAACGCCGACGATCCATGCGCGCGATCACCAGAAACGTCGGGTTGGCCTTGGCGATGGTTTCCCAGCCGACGGTTGGCCATTCTTCATCCGACTCGACGACGTTGCGCACGCCGAGGGTGCTGAGCATGAAATCGGGAACGCCTTTGTGCCCGGCCACGAAAGGCTCGATGTCCATCTCGGCGCTGGAGAACCACACCAGGGCGCTGACGTCTTTGCGCTGCTGCTTTTTCGCGGTGGCGATCGACTGCGCGAGGCTGGCTTTGAGCTGCTCATTGAGCTGCTCGCCACGCGCCTGCACGTCGAAAATCGCCGCCAGTTGGCTCACGCTTTTGTAGATGCTGTCGATGCGAAACGGTGCCAGCCGCGTCCCGTCCGAACCAACGAGGTTGTCCTTGGCTTCGCAATCGGAGGGCAGCAGATAGGTCGGAATCTTCAGTTCATGAAACTGCTCGCGGGTGCCGACCGCGCCTTGCGGGCCGACCATCCATTCCAGCTCGACGGCAACCAGCTCCGGGCGTTTGGCGATCACCGCTTCGAAACTCGGCTCGTTGTCGGCGAGGCGCTCGATCCTGTCGTTCTGTGCTTTGTATGTGCCCAGCACATCGTTGAACCACAGCGAAGTGCCGACGACTTTGTCGCCCAGGCCCAAGGCATAGAGCATTTCCGTGCCGGCCTGGCCGATGGTAACCGTGCGCGCAGGCGCGTGCTGAAAGGTCAGGCTGCTGCCACAGTTTTCGACGGTCAGCGGATACGCAGTCGGCGCCGCTTGCGCCAGGGGGCAAAGATTCAGAGTGGTGAGCAGGGTGGCAACGCGGGGCAGCAGCATGGGGCAGTCTCCAAGGGAACCGTACGGGAGCGGGCGGGTACGGTTGGAAACACACCTCGGGCGCGGTCGTGGAAACTGCGCAAGGCCGGCACGGGGAAAATGCGCACGGCACGATGTCCTTCCCGGACACCCCGCCGGTTAGTCAGTCGCTGTGCCGGCAGGTCTCCTGACTGATGCGTCATTGCCACGCTCCGGCCTTCCCGGGATTCACCCAGTGGCAGTCGAGGAGCAGGCTCGGCACCTACAGTTGCGGGGGCAGTTCCGATTGATGCGTGGAGCACCTCGGATTCCCTATTAATTCCGTGTGGAAACCGGCGCGGGCATGGTAGTCGATCAGGCCGCTGATGGGGAGCCGAATCTGCTTTGGTAGGAGCTGCCAAAGGCTGCGATCTTTTGATCTGGTCTTTAACGGGCAAGATCAAAAGATCGCAGCCTTCGGCAGCTCCTACACGGGTGCGTGTTTGCGTGGCGAAGCGTTTGCAATCCGAGGGTAAGCTTGGCTAATATACGTTCCATATACACATCGTATCGGATTCATATATGGGCATCGTAAAAATCTCAGAGGACATGCACGAGAACCTGCGTATCTCCAGCAACGCCCTCAGCCGCTCGATCAACGCGCAGGCCGAGCACTGGATGCGCATCGGCATGCTCGCCGAGCTGCATCCCAATCTCGACCACAGCGCCATTTGCCGCCTGCTGATCCGCGCCGAACAGAATGGTGGGCTGGATCTGCAACAACTGACTCAGGAAGCCGTCAGCGCATGAGAAACCAGATCAAGATCAACACCCCGGCCGACATCGAAAAATCCCGCGCCGCCGGCAAACTCGCCGCTGAAGTGCTGGCAATGCTGGTGCCGCATGTGAAGGCTGGCGTGACCACCGATGAGCTGGATCGACTGTGCAACGATTACATCGTCAATGTGCAGAAGGCGGTGCCAGCCAATGTCGGTTATCACGGCTTTCCGAAAACCGTCTGCGCGTCGGTCAACGATGTGGTGTGCCACGGGATTCCATCGGGTACGCCATTGAAAGACGGCGACATCGTCAACCTCGACATCGCGGTGATCAAGGACGGCTGGTTCGGCGATACCAGTCGCATGTATGTGGTGGGCGAGGCGACTCCCGAAGCGCAGCACCTGATCAAGACCACCTACGAAGCCATGTGCGCAGGCATCCGTGCAGTGAAGCCGGGCGCAACGCTGGGCGATATCGGTTATGCGATCCAGAGCCTGGCCGAGGCGGAGGGCTTTAGCGTGGTACGCGAATACTGCGGCCACGGCATCGGCAAGGTCTATCACGACGAACCGCAGATCCTGCATTACGGCTTTCCCAATCAAGGGCTGAAGCTCAAGGCCGGAATGATTTTCACAGTGGAACCGATGCTCAATGCCGGCAAACGCCATGTGAAGAACATGCCGGATGGCTGGACCGTATTGACCAAGGATGGCTCCTTGTCGGCGCAGTGGGAGCATATGGTCGCGGTGACGGAGAGCGGGTTTGAAGTGCTGACGGCTTGGCCGGATGAGATTGAAGGGTACCGGGCCATTGGCTAATACCGTGTCGCCTGCTTGCCCTCACCCTAGCCCTCTCCCAATGGGAGAGGGGACTGACCGAGGTGTTGTTGCGAGATACGCCGACGTGCGATACCGAGTCGAACTTACATTTTGAACAGCATGAAGATCGGCTCCCTTTCCCCCTCGCCCCCCGTGGGGGAGAGGGCTGGGGTGAGGGGGTAGATCCAACTGACTCAGCGCAATCAGTGAGCCCCGGCAGCCTTGTTCAAATCGCTCTCGGTCCACTCGGTATAAACACAAGCATCCGCCGTCGCCCAGCGCACCCGTACCGGATCGCCGGCCTTGAGCGGCATGCCCGCTGCCGATAGCGCTTTCACCGTCATCGACGTCCCGCCCGCAGTCACCACGCTGCACGTCTGGCTTTCACCGAGAAACAGCACCTCCACAACGTTCGCCGACACCTCATTCCAGCCCGCCGCCAGCGGCTCATCCAGCGCCTGCTGCGTGCTCAGCGCCAAGGCCTTTTCCGGACGCACCATCAGCAGCACATCCTGATCAGTGTGCAACCCGGACGTCAGCCGAATCGACAACGACTGGCCCTCGAAACGCGCTGCTGCATTGCCTTGCGCCTTGAGCTTGAGGAAGTTCGAGTTACCTAGAAACGACGCGACAAACGCATTCGGCGGATTCTGGTAAAGGTCGTAACCACTGCCCAGACCAACGATTTTGCCGTGGCTGAAAATCGCGATGCGTTGCGACAGCCGCATGGCTTCTTCCTGGTCGTGGGTCACGTAGACGATGGTGATGCCCAGGCGCCGGTGCAGCTGGCGCAGTTCATCCTGCAAGTCCTCGCGCAGCTTCTTGTCCAGCGCGCCCAACGGTTCATCCATCAGCAGAATGCGCGGCTCGTAAACCAGCGCCCGGGCGATAGCAACACGTTGTTGCTGGCCACCGGACAGTTGCGAAGGGCGGCGTTGGGCGAACTGCTCAAGCTGCACCAGTTTCAGCATCGCATCGACGCGCTTTTCGCGCTCGGCCGCAGCCAGTTTGCGAATGGCCAGAGGGAAGGCGATGTTGTCGCGTACCGACAGATGCGGGAACAGCGAGTAACGCTGAAAAACCATGCCGATGTCGCGCTTGTGCGGCGGCACGTTGACCAGCGACTGGCCGTTGACGAGGATCTCGCCGCTGCTCGGTGTTTCAAAACCGGCGAGCATCGACAGCGTGGTGCTTTTGCCCGAGCCGCTGGAGCCCAGGAACGTGAGGAATTCACCGTCCTTGATGTCCAGCGAGATGTTATCGACGGCAGCAAAATCGCCGTAGTGCTTGTTCAGGTTGCGCAGGCTGACCAGGGGTTTGTCGCTCTGCTGGGATGCGTCTTTGATCACGGCACTCATGTCGTACTCCTGGGCGCTCAGGCGCTGATTTCGTTGCGCCGGCGCAGGGCGGCGGCGATCACCATGACCAACACTGACAGGCCGATCAGCAGCGTCGAAGCGACGGCGATCACCGGGGTCAGGTCCTGGCGCAGGGTGGTCCACATTTTCACGGGAAGGGTTTGCAGAGTCGGGCTTGCCATCATCACGCTGAGCACCACTTCGTCCCACGAAACGAGGAAGGCGAAGAGGGCGCCGGCGACCATGCCCGGACGAATCGCCGGGAACGTCACTTTGAACACCGCTTGCAAGCGCGAGGCACCGCAGATCACCGCCGCGTCTTCAATCGACTGATCGAACAGCTTCAGCGAGTTGATGATCGAGATGATGGTGAACGGCAGCGCGACGATCACATGGCTGACGACGAAGGCGAACATCGTTCCGGTGTAGCCGAGCTTGAGAAACAGCGCGTACACCGCCACGGCAATGATCACCAGCGGCACGATCATCGGCAGGGTGAACAGGCCGTAGAGCATCTCGCGGCCGGGAAAGCGTCCGCGCACCAGCGCAAACGCGGTCGGCAAACCGAGCGCCACAGCGCAGATGGTGGTCAGCACGGCGACCTTGAGGCTGGCGGCAGCGGCGTTCATCCAGTCGGGATTGGAGAAGAACTGCCCGTACCATTTCAGCGTCCAGCCCGGTGGCGGGAACACCAGCCACTGCGAGGAGCCGAACGACAGCAGCACGATGAACACGATCGGCAACAGCAAGAACAGACCGATCAGCCCGGTAGTGGCGTAGAGGCCGAAACGCATGCGCCGGCTCATGGCATTGGGGGTCAGGAGCATGTCGGCTTACCTCGCGTTACTGGCGCCAACCGGGGATTCCGGTTGAAGCTTCAGGTAGAAGTAGAACAGCACCAGGGTGATTGCGATCAGCAACGCGGCGCCGGCACTGGCCAGGCCCCAGTTGAGGAACGATTGCACCTGCTGAATGATGAACTCCGGCAGCATCATGTTCTGCGCCCCGCCGAGCAGTGCCGGGGTGACGTAGTAACCGAGCGACATCACGAACACCATCAAACCGCCGGAGGCCAGACCCGGCCGGCACAGCGGCAGGAACACCCGGAAGAAGTTGGTCCACGGACTGGCGCCGCAGATCGAGCCGGCCTGCAGGATCATCGGGTCGATGGCCTGCATGGTTGCCTGCAACGGCAGCACGATGAACGGGATCATGATGTAGCTCATGCCGATCACCACGCCGGTGAGGTTGTGCACCATCTCCAGCGGTTGATCGATGATGCCCATGGCCATCAAGGTCTTGTTGATCACGCCCGAGGCTTGCAGCAAAACCAGCCAAGAATAGGTGCGGGCGAGCAGGCTGGTCCACATCGACAGCAGCACGATGTTGAGGATCCAGCGCCCCCAGCCGCGCGGCACCAGGGTGATCGCCCAGGCCAGCGGAAAGCCCAAGAGCAGGCTGAACAGCGTCACCAGCCCGGCCACCGAAAAGGTGTTGAGCAGCACTCGCGCATAGGCCGAGTTGGCGAACAACTGTTCGTAGTTGCCGAGACCCGGCACAGGTTCCAGCACACCGCGCAACAGCAGGCCAATCAACGGCGCGAGAAAGAACAGGCCGAGGAACAGCAGCGCCGGGACGAGGTTGCCGGCGCCGCGCCAGCGTTGCTTGAAGGCCGAACCGGCAGCGCCGGCGGCGCTCCCGGTGGCAGTGGAAGGACGAGGCGCAGTGGCCGCGATTTTCATTTGACCAGCCATTCGTTCCACCGTGTCGCGATAGCCGGACCGTTCTTGGCCCAGTAAGCGAAATCAAGGGTGATCTGATCCTTGGCGTAAGCCGTCGGCAGGTTGGGGGCCAGCGTCGAATCCAGACGCTCCACACTGTCGAGGTTGACCGGCGCGTAGGCGGTCAGGTTGGAGAAGTCGGCCTGGCCTTTGGCGCTGCTGGCATTGGCGAGGAACTTCATCGCCGCATCTTTGTTTTTCGAGCCTTTGGGGATGACCAGAATGTCGGCCATGACCAGGTTCTGCTTCCAGCTCACGCCGACCGGTGCGCCGTCTTCCTGCAGGGCGTGCACCCGACCGTTCCAGAACTGGCCCATGCTCGCTTCGCCGGACGCCAGCAGTTGCTGCGACTGCGCGCCGCCGCCCCACCAGACGATGTCTTTCTTGATGGTGTCGAGTTTCTTGAAGGCGCGATCCAGATCCAGCGGGTAGAGCTTGTCAGCCGCAACGCCGTCGGCCAGTAGCGCCAGTTCGAGCACGCCGGGGCTTGGCCATTTGTACAGGGCGCGCTTGCCCGGGTAGGTCTTGGTGTCGAACAGCGCGCTCCAGTCCTGCGGCTTGTTGGCGCCGAGCTTGCCTTCGTTGTAGCCGAGGACAAAGGAGAAGAAGAATGAACCGACGCCGTGATCGCTGACAAAGCGCGGGTCGATCCTGTCGCGCTGGATCACTTTGAAATCGAGGGGTTCGAGCAGGCCTTCGGCAGCGGCGCGCAGAGCGAAGTCGGCTTCGACATCGACCACGTCCCACTGCACGTTGCCGCTTTCGACCATGGCTTTGAGTTTGCCGTAGTCGGTGGGGCCGTCCTGGACGACGGTGATGCCGCTGGCCTTGCTGAACGGATCGGCCCAGGCCTGTTTCTGCGCATCCTGGGTGCTACCGCCCCAGCTGACAAAATTCACGCTTTCGGCAGCCATTGCAGCCTGGCCGGTAACGCTGAGCAGTCCCGCGAAAAAGATCGCGGTTGCAGCTTTGTTCAACACCATGTTCACGCCCTCATTGTTGTGTTTTTGAGCGGGCCTTGCGTTGTTGCCCGCCTGTCGGGAGCAGTAGCTGGACGGTTTTTCAGGTCGCCCGGTCTATGGAATATCATATTATGGTATTCCAAACTTTGTGCAAGCACTTTGCCTTACCGGTTATCTGGCCGGTTGGTTTTTTTGAGCCGCTCGGCCTGAGATATTTTGTGAATGTGAGATCCAGCCCCTCACCCCAGCCCTCTCCCTAGGGGAGAGGGGGAAAGGGAGCCGATCTTCATGCTGTTCAAAACCCAGCCCGATTCGGTAATGGGAAAGGAGTGGATCCGTATGCTGCTCAAAGCTGAGTTCGACTCGGTATCCCAGGTCGATGTATAGCGACCGGTCAACGCGGTCGGCTCCCTCTCCCTTTGGGAGAGGGCTGGGGTGAGGGCGGCGTCATTGAGTGAACGGAATGCTCTCAACCACCTCAAGGTCATACCCGGTCAACCCCGCATACTTCAGCGGCGGACCGAGGTGGCGCAGCTTGCCAACCCCAAGGTTCTGCAGAATCTGCGCCCCCGTCCCGACCTCGGAATAAATCCGCGATTGCGAACGGCTGAACTGCCGTGGCGGTTGGGTCAACTGCGGCACGCGCTCGAGCAACGCCTGCGACGATTCATGATTGGCCAGCACCACCACAACCCCATGACCTTCCGCCGCGACCCGTTGCAACGCTGCCCAGAGGGTCCAGTTCGTCGGCCCGCTGTACTCGGCGCCGACCAGATCGCGCAGCGGATCGATCACATGCACGCGCACCAGCGTCGGTTCTTCACGGTGCAGATCGCCCATGACCATCGCCATGTGCACACCGCCTTCGATGCGATCCTCGAAGGTGATCAAACGGAAGGTGCCATGCACCGTCGGCAGCTCACGTTCGCCGATGCGTTCGATGGTGTGCTCGGTGCTCAGGCGATAGTGGATCAGGTCGGCGATGGTGCCGATCTTGATCCCGTGCTTGCGTGCGAACTGCTCCAGATCCGGGCGGCGGGCCATGGTGCCGTCGTCGTTCATCACTTCGACAATCACCGAGGCGGGGGTGAACCCGGCCAGGCGCGCCAGATCGCAACCGGCCTCGGTGTGCCCGGCGCGGGTGAGCACGCCACCTTCCTTGGCGCGCAACGGGAAGATGTGGCCTGGCTGCACCAGGTCTTCGGCGCGGGCATTTGGCGCCACGGCGGCGGCGACTGTGCAGGAGCGATCTGCGGCGGAAATGCCGGTGGTCACGCCGACCGCCGCTTCGATCGACACGGTAAATGCAGTGCTGAACACACTGCCATTGGCGGGTACCATTTGCTCCAGGCCCAGACGCTGACAATGTTCGTCGGTCAGGGTCAGGCAGATCAGCCCGCGTGCCTCGCGGGCCATGAAGCTGATAGCCTCCGGCGTGCAACGGTCGGCGGCCAGCAGCAGGTCGCCTTCGTTCTCGCGGTCTTCGTCATCGACCAGCAGGACCATTTTGCCGAGGCGATAATCTTCGATGATTTCTTCGATGCTGTTGAAGGCCATGCTGGACTCTCAGGGTTCGTTGGAAATATATTGGTATACCATAATACAAAATCAACAAAGAGGTCACTATGAAGGCGTACTGGATTGCACATGTGGATATAGCCGATGCCGAGCACTACAGCCAATACACCCAGCGCACCCCGCAGGCGATTGCCGCATTCGGCGGCAAGTTTCTGGCCAGAGGCGGGCGCAGCGAAGCGCTGGAAGGCCGGCAGACGCCGCAGCGCACAGTGATCATCGAGTTCGACAGCTACGAACAGGCCGTGGCGTGCTATCGCTCGGCGGCGTATCAGGAGGCGAAAAGTTACCGCGAAGAATGGGCGAGGGCGGAGATCATCATCGTTGAGGCCTTCACACCGATCTAAGCCGCATGATCGTTCCCACGCTCCGCGTGGGAATGCAGCCCGGGACGCTCTGCGTCCCATCCAGAGCCGAACGCGGAGCGTCCGTAGAGGCATTCCCACGCGGAGCGTGGGAATGATCAGGGGGAAGGTGATTTTTAGCGCATGAAATGGATTTTGCCGCTGTCATCATTACCCATGTAGATCCCGTAAACCCCAGCCTGGCGCTCTTCGATATAGCGCTCGAGAATCTGCCGGATCGCCGGGTAGTAGATCTGCTCCCAGGGAATCTCTTCAGGGGCGAAGAACTTGTAATCCATGGTTTCCGGCCCAAACTGCCCGGTGATCTCCAGGGCGATGGCGCGGAAGATGATGTACACCTCGCTGATCTTCGGCACGCTGAAGATCGAATACGGCGAGACGATTTCCGCGCGCACGCCGCTTTCTTCCCAGACTTCGCGCAGCGCCGCCTGCTCGGTGGTTTCACCGCTTTCCATGAAACCGGCCGGCAGCGTCCAGGTGCCCGGGCGCGGGGGGATCGCCCGTTGGCACAGGAGGTATTTGCCGTCCTGCTCAATGATGCAGCCGGCAATGATCTTCGGATTGACGTAGTGGATATAGCCGCAGCCGCGGCACATCAGGCGCTCGTGCGTATCGCCCGGCGGCGTCTGCTGACCGAGGTCAGGGCCACCGCATTTCGGGCAAAAGCTCGGGCTGAACATGTCATTGACCTATGCGGGGTTCTTTCAGCGCGATCGGCAGGGTGATCGCCGGGGTACCTTTGACGGCGACGCCGGTTTCTTCCTGTTTGCGCTTGAGGTAATCGAGGGCCACGGCAGCCGCCGCGCGGACGTGATCAACGCACGCCTGATGCGCCGCCAGCGGATCGCCGCTCTTGATCGCCTCGACCATTTTTTCCATCTCGTGATTGCTTGCGCCGCGCCGGTTTTCCTGGGACACCGAGGTCGCGCGCAGATAGCTGATGCGCGCCTGCAACTGGCGCAATTGGGTGGCGGCGACATGGTTGCCCGAGCCTTCGAGCAGCACGTCGTAGAAGCCCTGCACCGAGTCGATCACCTGTTGCAACTCGCCGTCCTTCAACGCTTTGCGGTTGTCATCGAGGGCTTTTTCCAGGGCTTTGATGTCCTTGGCTTTGGCGCGCAGGGTGAACAGCTGGACGATCAGGCCTTCGAGCACACAACGCAGTTCGTAGATATCGACGGCATCGGCGAGGGTGATGATGGCCACGCGCGGGCCTTTGGCATCGGCGAATTCGACGAGACCTTCTGATTCGAGGTGACGCAAGGCTTCGCGCACCGAAGTGCGGCTGACGCCGAGGCGATCACAGAGGTCGCGTTCGACCAGGCGATCGCCTGGCATGAGCTGGAAATTCATGATCGCGCTACGCAGTTTGTCCAGCACGATTTCGCGCAGGGTAACGGGGTTGCGATTGACCTTGAAGCTGTCGTCGAGTGGCTGGCGTTTCATGGGGTCCGCTCTTGAGCTTGGCTGTCCATGCCAGACGGGCATCAAAACAGCCGAGGGTTAACTGGAGGCCTCGGCGTCGGCTTCGGCAAAGGCTTCACGGGCCAGCCGGAAACTGTCCACGGCCGCCGGAACGCCGCAATAAATGCCGACCTGAAGCAGAATTTCGCGTATTTGCTCACGACTCAGGCCGTTACGCAAGGCGCCACGCACATGCAGCTTGAGTTCATGCGGGCGGTTGAGCGCCGAGATCATCGCCAGGTTGATCATGCTGCGCTCCTTGAGCGACAGACCCTCACGCCCCCAGACATGGCCCCAGCAGTATTCGGTGACCATTTCCTGCAGCGGGCGGGTGAAATCGTCGGCGTTGTCTATCGAGCGCTGCACGTAGGCTTCGCCCAATACCTGCGTACGGATCTGCAGACCTTTTTCATACTTTTCGTTACTCATAAATCCTCCAGTCACCACAGATCCCTCGTGTAGGAGCTGCCGAAGGCTGCGATCTTTTGACTTTGACTTTTGAAAACAAGATCAAAAGATCGCAGCCTTCGGCAGCTCCTACAGGGATTTGTGTGAATTCGTCAGGCCAGAGTCGGCAACGGGCCGAGCTTGCCTTTGTGATAAATCATCGGCGTCACCGGTTGCTCGGGCAGGATCAGGTTCTTCACTGCGCCGACAATGATCGCGTGATCGCCGCCGTCGTATTCACGCCACAACTCACACTCGATGATCGCCGTGGCCTTGGCCAGGATCGGGTTGCCCAGGTCGCTCAGGTGCCACTCGATGCCCTTGGCCTTTTCCTTGCCCTTGCCGGCGAATGCATAGGCTTCGGCGGTCTGCTCGGCGGAGAGCAAATGGATGGCGAATTTCTTGCTGTCGCGCAGCACCGGGTAGGTGTCGGACGCGTAGTTGGGGCAGAACAGCACCAACGCCGGGTCGATCGACAGCGCGCTGAACGCGCTGGCGGTGATGCCGACGATGCCGCCGTCCGGGTCGAGGGTGGTGACCACCGTGACGCCGGACGGGAACGAGCTCATGACGTCTTTGTAAATGCCGGGTTCGATCATTTCGCAGGACTCCTAGCGCATCACAAACGGATCAGGCATTGGCGCCTGGGAGAGGTTGATCCACACCGTTTTCAGTTCGGTGTAGGCCAGCACCGAGTCGATGCCGCTTTCGCGTCCATAGCCACTGTTCTTGAAGCCGCCGATCGGCGCCATCGCCGACACGGCGCGGTAAGTGTTGACCCAGATAATCCCCGAGCGCACATCGCGGGCCAGACGATGGGCGCGACCGAGATCGCGAGTCCAGATGCCGGCGGCGAGGCCGAACTGCGAGTCGTTGGCGATCGCCAGCGCTTCGGCTTCGTCTTTGAAGCGAATCACCGAAGCCACCGGGCCGAAGACTTCTTCCTGCATGATCTTCATCGAATTGCGGTCGCACTCGAATAGCGTCGGCTCGTAGAACCAGCCTTCACCGAGATCCGCCGGACGCTTGCCACCGGTGCGCAAACGCGCGCCTTCGGCGATCGCATCGGCGACCAGACCTTCGACCACCGCCAGTTGCTGCGCGGTGGCCATCGGCCCCATCTCGCTATTGTCTTCCTGTGGGTTGCCGATGCGGATGCGCTGGGCGCGCTCGACCAGACGATTGACGAACTCGTCGTAGATTTCGTCCTGCACCAGCAAGCGCGAACCGGACACGCAACTCTGCCCGGACGCCGCGTAGATCCCGGCAATCGCGCCGTTGATCGCGCTGTCCAGATCGGCGTCGGCGAAGATGATATTCGGCGACTTGCCGCCCAGTTCCAGCGACAGCTTGGCGAAATTCTCGGCGCTGCTGCGCACCACATGCCGTGCCGTCGCCGCGCCGCCGGTGAAGGCGATCTTGCGGATCAGCGGATGGCGGGTGAGGGCGGCGCCGGTGCTCGGGCCGTAACCGGTAACGACGTTGACCACGCCCGGCGGAATCCCGGCTTCGAGGGCCAGGCGTGCCAGCTCAAGAATGGTCGCCGAGGCGTGCTCGGACGGCTTGATCACAATCGTGTTGCCGGCGGCGAGGGCCGGGGCGAGTTTGATCGCGGTCAGGTACAGCGGGCTGTTCCAGGGAATGATCGCGGCGACCACACCCATGGCTTCGTGCACGGTGTAGGCAAACAGGTCGGGCTTGTCCAGCGGCAGGGTGCCGCCTTCCAGTTTGTCAGCCAGGCCTGCGGTGTAGTGGAAGAACTCCGGCAGGTAGCTGACCTGGCCACGGGTTTCGCGGATCAGCTTGCCGTTGTCACGGCTTTCCAGCTGCGCCAGGTGTTCCTTGTTTTCTGCGATCAGATCGCCGAGGCGACGCAGCAATTTCCCTCGCGCGGTGGCGGTCAGACCGCGCCATGCCGGGCTGTCGAAGGCCGTCTGCGCCGCTTGCACGGCGCGTTCGACGTCCGCTTCATCGGCGTCGGGCAATTGCGCCCAGGCTTGCGCGGAGGCCGGGTTGAGGCTTTCGAAGGTCTTGCCGGAGAGGGCGTCGACCCAGTCTCCGCCGATGCACATCTGGAAGCGTGCGAGTGTCATGCAACGATCCCCTTTATATGGTTTTGTCGGGCGTGTGCGAATTGGAGAAATTCCAGCAGCATCTGATTGACCAGACGCGGCGACTCTACCGGCATCATATGCCGTTGCTCGGGCAGCACGGCAACCTTCGCGCCGGGGATGCGTCGGGCCAGTTGCTCGGCCATTTCCGGCGTCGAGCCAGGGTCGAGCTCGCCAGTGGCGATCAGTGTCGGCGCCTGAATGCTGCTCAGGTCGTCGGCGCGGTACATGTCCTGGGTGGCGAACAATTCGTAGGTGGTCAGGTAACCCTGCGGATCGTTGTTGGCCAAGGTCTGGCGCAACGCGGCGATCTGCGCCGGGTTGGCCGCCTGATATTCACGGCTGAACCAGCGTGACAGGGCGGCTTCGGCGTTGGCGTCCGGGCCATGCTCGGCAGCCTGCGCAGTGCGTGCGATGACGCCGGCACGCTGTTCTTCGCTGCGGTTGAACACGCTGTTCAGCACCACCAGGCTTTGCAGGCGCTCCGGGTAGTGCAGGGCGAAGGCCCGCGCGACCAGACCGCCCATGGAGAAACCGATCACCGCTGCCTGGGGCAGATTCAGGTGATCGAGCAGCTCGAGCAACTGATCGGCGTAACCGAGCAGGTCGGTGCCGCTGGCCGGGCGCGGACTGGCGCCGTGGCCGAGCATGTCGTAGGCGATCACCTGGTACTGGCTGGCGAGGCCGACAATCTGCCCGCCCCACATTTCTTTGTTCAGGCCCACGCCGTGGATCAAGACCACGGGCTGGCCTTGGCCGGTCGCCAGGTAACTGGTGCCAGCCGGGGTGAGTTCAGCGGTGAGCCGAATCATGGAGCGCTCCTGCAATGCCTTTTTATTGTGATTACTGGGCTTTTTCGGCAGCCAGTTCTTCCAGATCGATGTAGCGGTTGCCGATGCGCGGGTGCAGGCGGCCACCGTCGGCGCAACCGAGCACGACGACGATTTCGTCGGCACGAGGCGCGTCTTCGATCTGCATTTCCAAGGTGATGTAGTGCGAACGCAGGCCTTCGTCGTCCTTGTGCATCATCGGGATCTGAATCGACGTGCCCGGACCGCCGCGCTTGTTGGTAAAGCTCAGGTAGCTCTTGGCTTTCACCGCTTCGCGATAGTGGTTGCCGAAGCGCAGCGTATGGATCACGGCGGAGGCGTGTTCGATCTCGCCGTCAGCGCCGACCACGGCGGCTTTGCCGTAAGCCTCGATCTTCTCGGCGCCACCAATGATGCCCACCAGGCGCTCGACCATCATGGCGCCGAGGTCGGAGCAGTTGGCGCGGATCTGCGGCTTGAGGTCTTCGACAAAACCGTGGCCCACCCACGGGTTCTTCATCACCACGGCGAGGCCGACCATGGTCACCGGCTTGTCAGTGGACTTGCCGCCTTCGATGAAGGTTTCTTCGACATAGCTGACGATCTTGCGAATTTCGAAACTCATGAGCTGCTCCGTTTGGGGGATTGAGAGTGTCTGTGCGTCTGATGGTATACCATAATACCGATCCTGCAAGTCCCCTCCGCAACAATTGCGTCATCCATCCTACGAATGGCTGCGCATTCACCCTTTGTCGCAAAACCAACCATCACTACAAACCCTGTGGGAGCGAGCCTGCTCGCGAAAGCGGTGGGTCAGCCAATAAACAGGGTGACTGATACACCGCATTCGCGAGCAGGCTCGCTCCCACAGGGAAAATGATGGGTTACAGAGAGCCGCTTTCGGTTAACAAAAGATAACGCGGCGCCGATTGTCAGACATTTGCAAAGCCCGATAGGATGAGCCAGCTTCCGAAGGGGCTCTGGATTGCGGGTTTCAGGACTATGCTTCTGAAACGCCAGTAGCCGAGCACCCTTGCGGCGCCCTTGAAGGCCCGATGGCCCAACAATAATAAATAGGGGAAGGTCTATGAGTCGTTGCCGCCCGCCGGCGTTACGCAACACCGCGTTGCTGGCCACAGCACTCTCGCTGCTGGGCTTTGCCACGTTATCGGCACCTGTGATTGCCGCCGAGGCCCCGGCTGACGTGGTCTATGCCACCGAATCGGCCAAGGCCGCAAAAAGCCTGATTCTTGATGTCGTCCACGCTGGCGCGCGTCTTGTCGCGGTCGGCGATCGCGGGCACATCGTCTATTCCGATGACCAGGGCAAAACCTGGACCCAGGCCAAGGTGCCGACCCGGCAACTGCTCACTGCCGTGTATTTCGTCGATGACAAAAACGGCTGGGCCGTGGGCCACGACGCACAGATTCTCGCCAGCGCAGACGGCGGTCTGACCTGGACCAAACAATTCGAAGACCTCGCACGCGAATCGCCGCTGCTCGACGTCTGGTTCAAGGACGCCAGCAGCGGCTTTGCCGTGGGCGCCTACGGCACGCTGCTGGAAACCTCCGACGGCGGCAAGCACTGGGAAGACGTCAGCGATCGCCTCGACAACGAAGACCAGTTCCACCTCAACGCCATCGCCGCCGTGAAAGACGCCGGGCTGTTCATCGTCGGCGAGTCCGGCAGCATGTTCCGCTCCGCCGATGACGGCCAGACCTGGGAAAAGCTCGAAGGCCCGTACGAAGGTTCGCTGTTCGGCGTGATCGGCACGGCGCAGCCGCAGACCCTGCTGGCGTACGGCTTGCGCGGCAATCTTTATCGCTCCACTGATTTCGGCAGCACCTGGGAGCAGGTCGAACTCAAAGCTGCACGCGGTGCGCTGGAGTTCGGTCTGTCTGGCGGCACGCTGCTCGAAGACGGCTCGATCGTGATCGTCGGTAACGGCGGTTCGGTGATCAGCAGCAGCGACAACGGCGAAACCTTCAGCGTGTTCAACCGTCCGGATCGCATTTCGCTGTCGTCGGTTACCGCCGCTGGCAACGGCAACCTGATTCTGACCGGGCAGGGTGGTTTGCACATCACCCAGCCAAACGGTGCCGAGACCAATAACAAGAAGGCGGGGCTATGACTTCCTTGATCACTCCTCAGCAGGAAAAGGCGACGGTTCTCGAGCGCCTGATCTTCAACAACCGTCCGGCCGTGATCCTGATCTGCCTGGTGGTGAGCATTTTCCTGTTCTGGCAGGCCACGCTGATCCGGCCGTCGACCAGTTTTGAAAAAATGATCCCGCTGCAGCATCCCTTCATCGAAAAGATGATGGAGCACCGCAACGATCTCGCGAACCTCGGCAACACCGTGCGTATTTCGGTGGAAGCCACCGACGGCGACATTTTCTCCAAGGAGTACATGGAGACCCTGCGTCAGATCAACGACGAAGTGTTCTACATTTCCGGCGTCGATCGTTCCGGCCTCAAATCGCTATGGAGCCCGAGCGTACGCTGGACCGAAGTGACCGAAGAGGGTTTCGCCGGCGGTGAAGTGATTCCGCAGAGCTACAACGGTTCCCAGGACAGCCTCGATCTGCTGCGCAACAACGTGCTCAAGTCCGGCCAGGTCGGGCGTCTGGTGGCCAACGATTTCAAGTCGAGCATCGTCGACATCCCTCTGCTGGAGGCCTATCCGGACCCCCAGGATCAGGGCAAGCTGCTGGCGCTGGACTATCGCCAGTTCTCCCATGAACTCGAAGACAAGATCCGCAACAAGTTCGAAGCGCAGAACCCCAACATCAAGATCCACATCGTCGGTTTCGCCAAGAAGGTCGGTGACCTGATCGACGGTCTGGTGATGGTGGTGCTGTTCTTCGGTGTCGCCTTCGTCATCACCCTGATCCTGCTGCTGTGGTTCACCAACTGCCTGCGCAGCACCATCGCGGTGTTGAGCACGACGCTGGTGGCGGTGGTCTGGCAGCTCGGGTTGATGCACTTCTTCGGCTTCGGCCTCGACCCGTATTCGATGCTGGTGCCGTTCCTGATTTTCGCCATCGGCATTTCCCACGGCGTGCAGAAAATCAACGGTATCGCCCTGCAATCCAGCGAGGCCGATAACGCCCTGACCGCTGCACGGCGCACCTTCCGCCAGTTGTTCCTGCCGGGGATGATCGCGATTCTGGCCGATGCGGTGGGTTTCATCACCCTGTTGATCATCGACATCGGCGTGATCCGTGAACTGGCGATCGGCGCGTCCATCGGCGTTGCGGTGATCGTGTTCACCAACCTGATTCTGCTGCCGGTGGCGATTTCCTATGTCGGCATCAGCAAGCGCGCGATTGCCAAGAGCAAGAAAGACGCCAACCGCGAACATCCGTTCTGGCGTCTGCTGTCGAACTTCGCCAGCCCGAAAGTCGCGCCGATTTCGGTAGCGCTGGCGCTGATCGCCTTCGGCGGCGGCCTCTGGTACAGCCAGAACCTGAAGATCGGCGACCTCGACCAGGGCGCGCCGGAACTGCGTCCGGACTCGCGCTACAACAAGGACAACAACTTCATCATCAGCAACTACTCGACCAGCTCCGACGTGCTGGTGGTGATGGTCAAGACCAAAGCTGAAGGCTGCTCGCGCTACGAAGCCATGGCGCCGATCGATCAGCTGATGTGGAAGATGCAGAACACCGAGGGCGTGCAGTCGGCGATCTCGCTGGTGACCGTGTCCAAGCAGATGATCAAGGGCATGAACGAGGGCAACCTGAAATGGGAAACCCTGTCGCGCAACCCGGACGTACTGAATAACTCGATCGCCCGCGCCGATGGCCTGTACAACAACAGCTGCTCGCTGGCACCGGTACTGGTGTTCCTCAACGACCACAAGGCCGAAACCCTCGACCGTGCGGTGCAAGCGGTGCAGGAGTTCGCCAAGGAAAACAATAAGGACGGTCTGGAATTCATCCTTGCTGCCGGTAACGCCGGGATCGAAGCGGCCACCAACGAAGTCATCAAACAGGCTGAGCTGACCATTCTGATTCTGGTGTACATCTGCGTGGCGGTGATGTGCATGATCACCTTCCGCTCTTGGGCGGCAACCCTGTGCATCGTCCTGCCGCTGGTGCTGACCTCGGTACTCGGCAACGCGCTGATGGCGTTCATGGGCATCGGCGTGAAAGTCGCGACGCTGCCGGTGGTGGCGTTGGGCGTGGGGATTGGCGTGGACTACGGCATCTACATCTACAGCCGCCTGGAAAGTTTCCTGCGTGCCGGGCTGCCGTTGCAGGAAGCCTATTACCAGACGCTCAAGTCGACCGGTAAAGCGGTGCTGTTCACCGGCCTGTGCCTGGCGATCGGCGTGTGCACCTGGATCTTCTCGGCGATCAAGTTCCAGGCCGACATGGGCCTGATGCTGACCTTCATGCTGCTGTGGAACATGTTCGGCGCGCTGTGGCTGCTGCCGGCGCTGGCCAAGTTCCTGATCAAGCCGGAGAAGCTGGCGGGGCAGAAGGGCAATTCGCTGTTTGCTCACTGATCTGAAAGGCTGAAACGACAAAGCCGCAACCTTGAGGGGTTGCGGCTTTATTTGTGAATCAAGATCAAGAGCCCCTCACCCTAGCCCTCTCCCGGAGGGGAGAGGGGACTGACCGAGGGGTGCGGCTAGATATATCGGCCTGAAATACCGAGTCGGTTATGGATTCACAGCAGAACGTTCAAGTCGGCGTAAATCTCAAATATTCCCCAATCGGTCCCCTCTACCTCTGGGAGAGGGCTAGGGTGAGGGCAAGCGGTCTCAAGCCCTAAGAAAGCTCAGCGCCAAGCACCACACTCAACGCACTGCGCGCATCATCCAGCTGCACCAGCGTCGCATGCCGGGCACCCAGGGCATCGCGGTTCTCGATGGCAGTCAGAATCGCCTTGTGCCTCGGCAACGCCAGTTCATGCAGATTCGGCCGTTGATTGGAATGCTTCAACGCCTCGGCAATCGCTACCGCCAACATATTGCACAGGTTCGCCAGCAGGTCGTTGTGCGTCGCATCGGCGATGCGGCTGTGGAAGTCCAGGTCCGGCTGCAACAGCGCTTCCGGGGTCGGCGCGGCTTCCATGCGTTGGTAGGCTTCGTTGATCGCAGCGATGTCGGCATCGGTCGCATGCTGAGCGGCGAGGGCGGCCGCTGCCGGTTCGATGATGCTGCGCACGCTGGTCAGCACGTTGAAGAATTCATTCTGCGGGCTGCTTTGCATCAGCCAGTGCAACACGTCGGGGTCGAGCATGTGCCATTCGCGGCGCGCCTTGACCACGGTGCCGACGCGCGGCTTGGAATACACCAGACCCTTGGCCACCAGCACCCGGGTGGCTTCGCGCAACACCGGGCGACTGACCGCGTACTCCTCGCAAAGCAGGGCTTCGGCGGGCAGTTTGTCGTCGGGCAAAAAGCGTCCGGAGACGATCTGCATGCCCAGTTCCTGGACGATGCGCGAGTGCATGCTTTTACGGTCGGAAGGTTTGCGGTAATCCATGGGGAGTGGCGCGATCCTGAGCGATGGAGATGCCGCGCATCATAGCAGGCACGGCACAGATTTGAGGCGATACGCAAAAGCAACTGTGGGAGCGAGCCTGCTCGCGAAGGCGGCATATCAGTCAAATAGATGTCGACTGACACTCCCTCTTCGCGAGCAGGCTCGCTCCCACAGGGGAATTGCGCTGTTAGTGAGAGTGACGCGGAACCTCGGCACCTCGGCAACCAACCAGGAAGTCAAAGTCGCAACCCTGATCCGCCTGCAGCACGTGATCGATGTACAGTTGACGATAACCGCCCACCAGCAACTGCTGCGGTGCTTGCAGATCGGCCATGCGCGCGGCCAGTTCAGCATCCGGAATGTCCAGATGCAGACGGCCGCTGGCGCAATCGAGTTCGATCCAGTCGCCTTCCTGCACCGCCGCCAAAGGCCCGCCCGCTGCCGCTTCCGGGGCGACGTGCAGAACCACCGTGCCGTAAGCGGTGCCGCTCATGCGTGCATCGGAAATGCGCACCATGTCCGTCACGCCTTGCGCCAACAGCTTGGCCGGCAAGCCCATGTTGCCGACTTCAGCCATGCCCGGATAACCCTTCGGCCCGCAGTTCTTCATCACCAGAATCGAATCCTTATCGACGTCCAGCTCCGGATCGTTGATCCGCGCCTTGTACATGTCGAAGTTCTCGAACACCACGGCGCGACCGCGATGCTGCATCAGTTCAGCGCTAGCGGCGGACGGTTTGAGTACCGCGCCCAGCGGCGCCAGATTGCCGCGCAACACGCAGATGCCACCGTCAGCGCGAATCGGATTGTCGAGGGTGCGGATCACTTGGTCTTCGCCATAGATCGGCGCGTCCTTGGTGTTCTCGTCGATGGACTTGCCGTTGACGGTCAGTGCGTTCGGGTTGGGGATCAGATTGGCTTCGCCGAGGCGACGCAGCACCGCTGGCAAACCACCGGCGTAGTAGAACTCTTCCATCAGGAAACGCCCTGACGGTTGCAGGTCGACGATGGTCGGCATGCCGCGACCGATGCGCGTCCAGTCGTCCAGGTCCAGCTCGACGCCGATGCGCCCGGCGATAGCTTTCAAGTGGATCACGGCGTTGGTCGAACCACCGATGGCGGCGTTGACGCGAATGGCGTTTTCAAAGGCTTCCTTGGTGAGGATCTTCGACAGCTTCAGGTCTTCACGCACCATCTCCACCGCACGCATGCCGGACATGTGCGCCAGCACATAACGGCGCGCATCTACGGCCGGAATCGCGGCGTTGTGCGGCAGCGAAGTGCCCAGCGCTTCGGCCATGCAGGCCATGGTCGACGCGGTGCCCATGGTGTTGCAGGTGCCCGCCGAACGCGACATGCCGCCCTCGGCTGCGAGGAAGTCATCGATGGTGATGGTGCCGGCCTTGACCTGTTCGCTGAGCTGCCAGACCACGGTGCCGGAACCGATGTCCTTGCCTTTGTGCTTGCCGTTGAGCATCGGCCCGCCGGTGACGACGATGGCCGGCACGTCGCAACTGGCCGCGCCCATCAACAGTGCTGGAGTGGTTTTGTCGCAACCGGTGAGCAGCACGACGCCGTCGATCGGGTTGCCGCGAATCGCTTCTTCAACGTCCATGCTCGCCAGGTTGCGGGTGAGCATGGCGGTCGGGCGCAGGTTCGATTCGCCGTTGGAGAACACCGGAAACTCCACCGGAAAACCACCGGCCTCGATCACCCCGCGTTTGACGTGCTCCGCGATCTGGCGGAAGTGCGCGTTGCACGGGGTCAGTTCCGACCAGGTGTTGCAGATGCCGATGATCGGCTTGCCGTGGAACTGATGGTCGGCGATGCCCTGATTCTTCATCCAGCTGCGGTACATGAAGCCGTTCTTGTCGGCTGTGCCAAACCATTGGGCGGAGCGCAGGGTGGGTTTCTTATCAGACATGATCGATTCTCTTATTGTAAGACTATTGTTTGCGAGCTGACGCTTAATCTAAGCTCAAAATCCGCGCTTTGGAAGTGTTGTTGGGTAATTAGTATTACTATATAGTCGTTTTCGACGGAGGGATGGCCCTGGCTGTTTTGGCGAGAGGCGTCCCCCGAGGTTCTATAAAAACAACAATCGGAGACCGATCTCATGAGCCAGGAATTGCGGCTTGTCCGGCGCATCACACTGAAACTGATTCCCTTCCTGATCCTGCTGTACCTGATCGCCTATGTGGATCGCTCCGCCGTCGGCTTCGCCAAGCTGCACATGGGCGCGGACATCGGTATCGGCGACGCCGCCTATGGCCTCGGTGCCGGGCTGTTCTTCATCGGCTATTTTCTTCTCGAGATTCCCAGCAACCTGATGCTCGAACGCTTCGGCGCGCGGCGCTGGTTCGCGCGGATCATGATCACCTGGGGCGCGATCACCATCGGCATGGCCTTCGTGCAAGGGCCGCACAGCTTCTACGTGATGCGCTTTCTGCTCGGCGCGGCCGAGGCGGGCTTCTTCCCCGGTGTGCTGTACTACATCACCCAATGGTTCCCGGTGCGCCATCGCGGCAAGATCCTCGGCCTGTTCATCCTCTCGCAACCCATCGCGATGATGATCACCGGTCCCGTGTCCGGCGGTTTGCTGGGCATGGACGGCATCCTCGGCCTGCACGGCTGGCAGTGGCTGTTCATCGTCATCGGCACCCCGGCGATACTGCTGACCTGGCCGGTGCTGCGCTGGCTGCCGGACGGCCCGCAGCAAGTGAAGTGGATGGATCAGGCGGAAAAAGACTGGCTGACCGGCGAACTGAAAAAGGATTTGCAGGAATACGGCCAGACCCGTCACGGCAATCCGCTGCATGCGCTGAAAGACAAACGTGTGTTGTTGCTGGCGCTGTTCTATCTGCCGGTGACCCTGAGCATTTATGGTCTGGGCCTGTGGCTGCCGACGTTGATCAAACAGTTCGGCGGCAGCGATCTGGTGACCGGGTTCGTCTCTTCGGTGCCATACATTTTCGGGATCATCGGCCTGCTGATCATTCCGCGCAGTTCCGACCGCTTGAATGATCGCTACGGCCACTTGGCGGTGCTCTATGTGCTCGGTGCGCTGGGCCTGTTCCTCAGTGCCTGGCTGTCGCTGCCGGTGGCGCAACTGGCGGCGCTGTGTCTGGTGGCGTTCGCGCTGTTCTCATGCACCGCGGTGTTCTGGACCTTGCCGGGGCGTTTCTTTGCTGGCGCGAGTGCGGCGGCGGGGATTGCCTTGATCAACTCGGTGGGCAATCTGGGCGGGTATATCGGGCCGTTCGTGATCGGCGCGTTGAAGGAATACACCGGCAATCTGGCTTCGGGGTTGTACTTCCTCTCGGGCGTGATGGTGTTCGGGCTGATTCTGACCGGCATCGTCTACCGCGTGCTGGAACGCAAGCATGTGCTGCCCGTCGACCAGTTCGCCGCCAGCGCCCGTGGCGCGACCCGCATCTGACTGACAACACTGGCCCCTGTGGGAGCGAGCCTGCTCGCGAAGAGGCCATCACATTCAACACTGCTGGTGAACGGTACACCGCTTTCGCGAGCAGGCTCGCTCCCACAGGGGATAGCGGCGTTTTTGATGGAACAGGAGAAAATCATGCATCTGGTTCAATTCGAATTACCCAACGGCGAGCGCCGGGTCGGCGTGGTCGACAACGGTCAGGTCCGCGAAGTCGAGGACGCCCGCAGTGTCCGTGATCTGGCCCTGGCGGCAATCGAGGCCGGCAGCTCCCTTGAGCAGCAAGTACAAAGCCTCGGCCTCGGCGCCAGTCACGACTACGCGCAATTGCTCAAAGACCTGCGCATCCTGCCGCCACTGGACCACCCGGACCCGGCACACATGCTGGTCAGCGGTACCGGCCTGACCCATCTGGGCAGCGCTTCGGCCCGCGACAAAATGCACCAGCAGGCCGGCGATGAAGCGGGGATGACCGACACCATGCGCATTTTCAAATGGGGCGTGGAGGGTGGCAAACCGGCGGCGGGGCAGGCCGGCGTGCAACCAGAGTGGTTCTACAAGGGCGACGGCAGCATTGTCGTGCGTCCGGGGCAGGCGTTCCCGCTGCCGCCGTTCGCCGAAGACGCCGGCGAAGAGCCGGAGATGGCCGGCCTGTACGTCATCGGCAACGATGGCAAGCCGTATCGCCTCGGTTTCGCGGTGGGCAACGAGTTCTCCGACCACGTCATGGAGCGCAAGAATTACCTGTACCTGGCGCACTCGAAATTGCGCAGTTGCAGTTATGGCCCGGAACTTCGCACCGGTGAATTGCCTCAACACCTTGCCGGCACCAGCCGAATCCTGCGTGACGGCGAAGTGCTCTGGCAGAACGAGTTCCTCAGTGGCGAGGCCAACATGTGCCACAGCCTGGCGAACCTCGAGTACCACCACTTCAAATACAGTCAGTTCCTGCGTCCGGGCGACGTGCATATTCACTTTTTCGGCACTGCGACCCTGTCGTTTGCCGACGGCATCCGCACCCAGCCGGGCGACACGTTCGAGATCAGCCAGGCCGACTTCGGCGCACCGCTGGTCAACGGTATCGCACCGGTCAAAGCGGCTTTTGAACCGGACAGCATCGGCACCCTTTAAGGAGATCCCATGACTCAGATTCTCGGTCACAACTACATCGGCGGTCAGCGCAGCGCCGCCGGCAGCGTCAAACTGCACTCGGTCGACGCCAGCACGGGCGATGCCCTGCCGCATGATTTCATCCAGGCCACGGCCGAAGAGGTCGATGCCGCCGCCAAGGCCGCCGCTGCGGCTTATCCGACCTATCGCAGCCTCAGCGCCGAACGTCGCGCGCAGTTCCTCGACGCAGTCGCGGATGAGCTGGATGCGCTTGGCGACGATTTCGTCGCCGTGGTCTGCCGCGAAACCGCGCTGCCGGCCGGACGCATTCAGGGCGAGCGTGGTCGCACCAGCGGGCAGATGCGTCTGTTCGCCAAAGTCCTGCGTCGCGGTGATTTCTACGGCGCACGGATCGATCTGGCACTGCCGGATCGGCAGCCGCTGCCACGTCCGGATCTGCGTCAGTACCGCATCGGCCTCGGCCCGGTCGCGGTGTTTGGTGCGAGCAACTTCCCGCTGGCGTTCTCCACTGCCGGTGGCGATACCGCAGCAGCGCTGGCCGCCGGTTGCCCGGTAGTGTTCAAGGCCCACAGCGGCCACATGGCCACCGCTGAATTGGTCGCCGACGCGATCATTCGTGCCGCAGAAAAAACCGGTATGCCCGCTGGCGTGTTCAACATGATCTACGGTGGTGGCGTCGGCGAATGGCTGGTCAAGCACCCGGCGATTCAGGCCGTTGGTTTCACTGGCTCGCTGAAGGGCGGTCGCGCTTTGTGCGACATGGCCGCTGCACGTCCGCAACCGATCCCGGTGTTCGCCGAGATGTCGAGCATCAACCCGGTGATCGTCTTGCCGCAGGCACTGGCCACGCGTTCGGAAACCGTCGCGCGCGACCTCACCGCTTCGGTGGTGCAGGGTTGCGGTCAGTTCTGCACCAATCCAGGTCTGGTCATCGGTATTCGCTCTGCGCAGTTCAGCGCGTTTGTAGAGCAAGTCGCCGCTGCGATCGGTGATCAACCGGCGCAAACCATGCTCAACGCCGGCACCCTCGGCAGCTACGGTAAAGGCCTGGAAAAGCTCCTGGCGCACAGCGGCATTGAGCATCTGGCCGGTAATCCGCAGCAGGGCAATCAGGCGCAGCCGCAGTTGTTCAAGGCCGATGTCAGCCTGTTGATCAACGGCGACGAAGTGCTACAGGAAGAAGTGTTCGGTCCGACCACAGTAATCGTCGAAGTGGCCGATCAGGCACAACTGAGCGCAGCGCTGCACGGCCTGCACGGTCAACTGACCGCGACGATCATTGGTGAGCCGTCTGACTTCGAGCAATTCGCCGAACTGACGCCGCTGCTGGAACAGAAAGTCGGGCGCATCCTGCTCAATGGTTATCCGACTGGTGTCGAAGTGTGCGATTCGATGGTGCATGGCGGCCCGTACCCGGCGACGTCCGATGCGCGCGGCACGTCAGTGGGCACGCTGGCGATCGATCGCTTCCTGCGCCCGGTGTGCTTCCAGAACTACCCGGACAGCTTGCTGCCCGAACCACTGAAAAACGCCAACCCGCTGCGGATCCAGCGCCTGGTGGATGGCAAGCCATCGCGTGAGGCGATCTAGCCAGCACCGCGATTTTTTGTGTTGATCGTTCCCACGCTCTGCGTGGGAATGCAGCCCGGGACGCTCTGCGTCCCACTGGAACGCGGAGCGTCCCTTGAGGCATTCCCACGCGGAGCGTGGGAACGATCAGACAGAGATTCCAGCAGGGGCCTCTGGATCACATTGGGCTATCATTGGCCCTTTCCCCCCTAGAAAGACTGTTTGCCATGACTGCCCAAACCCTTCTCAACGCCCTCGAACACTGCGGTATGGTCGAAATCGATGGCCTGCACGCCTTCGAATTCGCCCTCGACGAGGACGATAACCTGCACATCGAATGCATTGATGGCCGTGCAGCCAAGCACTGGGAATTCACCCCGGCGCAGGTCGCGCAAGCGACGTTCGATGAGACGCTGCAGAGCTGGCTGATCGTCGGTTACGCCAGCGACACCAAGACCACGGGCGAGCATCGTCTGGTGTGCCTCGGCGACGTAGTCAGCAGCAGCGACGATGAGGATGACAATAATGAAGATGCGTAATTTCTGGCCTTTGCTGATGGCCGGCAGCGTCGGCGCGATGGGGCTTTCCAGCGCCAGCGCCGACACCTTGCAGTTGCTGGTCGGCTCGTACACCGCCGGTTCCAGCCAGGGCATCTACCGCATGCAGTTCGACAGCGCCACCGGCCAGATCGACGCCAAGCCGCTGCAAGTGGTCAAGACCGAAAACCCTTCGTGGCTGACCCTCTCGAAAGACCAGAAGCGTTTGTTCGTGGTCAACGAAAACGGCCCGGGCCAGACCGATCCGGTCGGCCGCGTCAGCAGCTTCGCCATTGACCCGAAGACCCATGCGCTGAGCCTGATCAATCAGGTGCAGAGCCTGGGCAACGAGCCGACCCATTCCAGCCTCAGCGCTGATGCCAGACACCTGTTCGTCAGCAACTACTCAGTGATGGAAGATCCGGGCGGCACCCTGGCGGTATTGCCGGTCGATGCCGACGGCCAGTTGAAACCGGTGGTGCAGATGAGCGGCCACCCGGCCAGTCGGGTCAACCCTGAGCGTCAGGCTTCCAATCATGTGCACTCGACGGTGTCGTCGCCGGACGGGCGCTATGTGTTCTCCAATGATTTGGGAGCGGACAAGGTTTTCATCTATCAGTACGACCCGAAGGCCAATCCACACCTGCCGCTGACCCCGGCAAAAACCGCCTCGGTAGCCTTGCCGGCCGGCAGTGGCCCGCGTCATCTGCTGTTCAGCGCTGACGGCAAACACGCCTGGCTGACCATGGAGATGAGTGCACAGGTCGCGGTGTTCGACTACAAGGACGGCGTACTGACCCAGACGCAACTGGTCGATCTGGCAGCGGGCCAGCCAACCTCGGACAAAGCCGGCGCGGCGCTGCATGCTTCGGCTGACGGCAAGTTTCTCTACGTGAGCAATCGCGGCACGGCCAATCAACTCGTAGTGTTCGGCATTGATCCTGCGACCGGTCAGCTCAAAGAGCTGCAAAAGCGCTCGGTCGAGGGGGATCACCCGCGCGAGTTTGCTCTCGATCCGAGCGGTAAATTCGTCTTGATCGCCAACCAGAAGAGCAACCAGATTGTCGTCGTCGAGCGCGATACCAAGACCGGTCTGCTCGGCAAAACCGTGCAAAAACTGCCGATGGACGCGCCAAGCGATCTGAAGTTTGTAGTGCGACAATAAGCCACAGGCCCCGGTCTGCGGGGCCTGCATCGTTGTATTAATTGCACTGATATCGGCTAATGCTACAAAAGATTTCAAGCGAGCAACCCTCGAGCGTTACGTTTGTTTCACAGCCCGACCGGGCAAACCAAGCAAACGAACACGAGGGTTACCGCCATGAATTTCAATCTCTTCTCCGTCATCGCCGCTTCCGCCATTTCTGCCACCGTGGTATTGCCAGCCGGTGCCAACGTCGAAATCGCCAGCAAAAAATCCCACACCCAGAGCTACACCCAGAAATACCTGCAACAAAGCGCCAACTTCTACGCCGCACTGGATCACAAAACCCAAGCCTGAGCGCACCGTTCTCCTGTAGGAGCTGCCGAAGGCTGCGATCTTGATCGTTCCCATGCTCTGCGTGGGAACGATCAAACAAGAGATCGCAGCCTTCGGCAGCTCCTACGCGTGCGCGTAACCTGATCGTTCCCACGCTCTGCGTGGGAACGCAGCCCGGGACGCTCTGCGTCCCATTGGAACGCGGAGCGTCCCTTGAGGCATTCCCACGCGGAGCGTGGAACGATCAATCAGAAGATCGCAGCCTTCGGCAGCTCCTGTGCGCGTACGCGTTCTCCACTCATAGGTTTTCTCTCGCGGGCAAATAGAGCCGCTAAATAATCAACGAAGCTGATATTCACCATTGCAAACCCTGAGTGGTTGCTTCGGCTTTTTTGATTGATTCTGTGGCCATCGAAACCTTTGCCCACGGAGAACACCATGGCCAGCGCAATCCTCACTTCCGCCAAACGCGGCGCCTACCTGGCCATCGGTCTGTACCTGGCCGTGGTGCTGTTTGTCAGCATCGGCGCACAAATGGAACACAGCTTCGACGCCCCGATCGACGTCGCCCACCCCGGCATCCAGTTCGAACTGCGCTCGCAAAGCGCGATGGTCGACAGGGCCGAACTCGCAGGAGTCGGCGGCGCATGAAAGGCTACAGACTCTGGGTCATCGCCAGCCTCGCGCTGATGACCAACGGCGCCTCACTGTTGGGATTTGGCCAAGGCTCGGTGGGCGGCTTGGCCCGGGCCATAGAGGCCAACCACAACATCGCCCACAACATTGAAAGAGCCAACACGCTGGGGTTGATGGCCGGCAATCCACCGGTCAAGGTCGCGCTGGATTTTCTCGGGCCGTTTGAAGTGGATTGCATGGCGCTGGGCATGTGCCAAGCACTGGCCTAATGATCGTTCCCACGCTCTGCGTGGGAATGCCTCAAGGGACGCTCCGCGTTCCACTGGGACGCAGAGCGATTCCCACGCGGAGCGTGGGAACGATCAAAGGGACAGAGGGTTATTTTTTCATGATTGAGGTGAACAGGTCGGATTCGAGGAAACGCTGCAACCACACCTGCAAGCGAACATAAGGCGTCTGCGCGAACCACTCGCGATCAACGTGAGCGAACTGCCGGACGAAGGGCAGCAGGGCGATGTCGGCGAGGCTCGGATGATCGGCCAGCAAGTACTCACGTCCTTCAAGCAGCTCATCCAGTTTCTGCAGAAATAACGCACCTTCAGCCCGATAAGCTTCCATCATCGGCTGCTCAGGGTAACGCTCGGCGTACTTGTAGCGATTCAAAGCCGATTTGAAAATCTGATCATTGCCTTCAATCAGTTTCTCCATCCACAGTGCCGCGAACGAATCACCGGCCAGCAACCAATCATCCGGATCATTCTGCGCCAACGCCCAGCACATGATCTGCAGACTCTCATCAATCACCACGCCATCGGCATTCAGCACCGGCACGGTGCCCTTGGGCGAGAGCGCCAGCATCTGCGCCGGTTTGTCCTTGAGACTGACTTCGACAATCTCCACCGGCACGCCCGCATAACGCAACGCCATTCGCGCACGCATGGCGTAAGGGCAGCGGCGGAAGGAATACAGCGTGTTCATTTCACCTCCAGCGTGCTCAAACCATTGCCTTGGCGCCGCACCTGAATCTGCACAGGAATCCGTTCGTGCATTTCCTGCACATGGGAAATCACCGCCACCTTGCGTCCCTGCGCCTGCAAGCCATCGAGCGCGTCCATGGCCAGTTGCAAGGATTCCGGATCAAGGCTGCCGAAACCTTCGTCGATAAACAGCGATTCGATTTTCAGCGTGCTCGACGCCATCGAAGCCAGACCCAGCGCAAGGGCGAGCGAGACGAGGAACGTCTCGCCGCCCGACAACGAATGCACCGAGCGCAGTTCGTCGCCCATTTCCGTGTCCATCACCAGCAGGCCGAGCATGCTGCCGCCACGTTTGAGGCGATAGCGTTTGACCAGTTGGCGCAGCTGCGCGTTAGCGTGGTGCACCAGCAGGTCGAGGTTGTAGGCCTGGGCGATCTTGCGGAAGGTGTCGCCGGTGGCTGAGCCGATCAAGGCACTGAGTCGCGCCCAGCGTTGATACTCGGCGTAGGCGTCAGCGATCTGCCGGGCCAACGCCTGATTGGCGTTCTGTCGGCGCTGGTCTTCCGCCTGTTCGGCGCGCAGTTCGGCGCACTGCTGTTCGCTGACGGCGAACTGGTTTTGCAGCTCGGCGAGGGCGCTGTCCAGCTGTTCGGCGTGAAGATTGCCGTCCTGCCGGGCCTGGTGATCGAGCAGGCGCTGATCGCGCTCTTGCAACAAGACCTGGGCCTGTTCGATGGCTTTTTCGTTGTGCTGAAGGGTCTGGCGCATTTCGGCGACTTGCGCGTCGTCGAAGCGCAGCAAGTCTTCCAGGCCGCTGTCATCCAGTTCCGGATGGCTGGCGCGCCAATCGGCGATCTTGCCGGCGAGTGCCAGGTCTTCAGCTTGCAGTGCTTGCAGGCGTTCCTGTTGGGCCTTCAGCTCAGCGGCGATCTGCACCAGTTGCGTGCGCACGCTTTGCAGCTCTTCAGCCGTACTGGTTTCGGCGACGCGCGCCTGTTCCACCGCGTGTTCCAGCTGCTGCTGCCAATGCTCGGCGCTGTCGTGCTTGCCAAGTAACTGCGCGAGTTTTTCCTGACAGCTTTGCTGCTGCTCGGTCAGCGCGGTGAATTGTTGCTCGGCGCTGTGCAGTTGCTGAGTGCGCAGCTGTTGGCGATCCTGTTCTTTCTCCAACGTCTGCTGGCGTTGCTGCTGTTCGCTCAGCTCTTCCTTTTGCTGTTCGAGCTGGGCCAGACGCTCGGCGATCTGCCGATCCAACTGCATGAATGTTGCCGCCGGCTCCAGGCGCAGTGCTTCGAGGGTGTCAGCCGGCAGCAGCGGACCGAACGCGCTGAGTTCTTCTTCAAGGCGCTGACGGTCGTTGTTGAGTTCATGCTGCTGATGGCTCAGCTGTTGCGCCGCTTGCTGATACGCCACCTCGGCCTGACGCAATTGTTGCGACAAGCGCGCCGCGTCCTGTTGCAAGGTGAGCAGGGCGCTTTGCCGTTGCTCGTCTTGAGTGATGCTCTGGTTCAACTGCTCGGTCTGGCGGCTGAGCCAGGCGTCGCGTTTGTCGGCGTCCTGATTGAACAGTTGCGCGGCCAGCGGATGCGCCTCGAGGCTCGGGGCCAGGGCTTGTTGCTGCGCCGCCAGTTGTTCCTGTTGCTGCAGCAGCTCTTTCTGTTGCGCGATCACGCCACCGACTTCGCCGCGCAGCTCGATCAGTTTTTCCTTGAGCTGATCGACCACTTGCTGGGCGTTGGCCTGTTCGCTTTCATCGTGACGGCCAAGGCTTTGCAACAGCGCTTCGGGCTGATGATAGGGATGCTCGTTGCTGCCGCAGACCGGGCAGGGCTGATCGTCCTGCAACTGCGCGCGCAACTCTTCGACACTGGCACTGCGCGCCAGCCGCTGACGCTCGAGCAGTTCGCGAGTGACATTGAGGGTCTGCTCGGCGACGGTCAGTTCGGCCTTGGTTTTCACACCGTCCTGGGTCAAGCGTTCGCGTTGCTGCTGCGCGTCGAGCTGACGTTGTTGCAACTCGGCGCTGCGCTTGTCGAGATCCTGCTGAGACGCCCACAGGCGCGACAGGTCTTCAACTGCGCGCAGCTGTTTGCGGTTGTCCTGCAGCAAAGTGCCGAGCAGGCCGATCTGTTCCGCAACCGCGTCGGGCTCGGCGCCGGCCTCTTTGAACAGCACTTCCAGTTGCTGCTTGTGCGAGGCCAGTTGCTCAGCACTGCGCGCGGCGTTCTGTTCGAGGGACGCCAGTTCGCTCTGGCCCTTGTTCATGCGGTTGCCGATCAGCATCAGCTGTTGCAGACGGTCGCGATAGGCGCTCCAGGCATCGCTCAACGGCGCCAGATGCGCACTCTGCTCAAGCTCGGTGGCGATGCGTTGCAAACGCTCGGCGACCTCAGCTTGTTTTTCCTGCAAGGCCTGAATCGCGCTCTGGCCATCCTTGAACGCTTGCTCGGCGGTTTGTCGGGCTTCGGCGCTGCTGGCAGTGTCCTTGATCAGACGGGCGAGGGTGCTTTGCTCTTCGAATGCCTGACGCAGCAACGGCGCGTTTTCGCTCTGGCGTTGTTGTGCTTCGCTGAGGGCGACTTTTGCTGTATCGAGGTTTTGCGCCAGTTGCGTCTGGCGTTCGCCCAACGCGGCGTGTTGTTGGGTGTGCGCGGCAATCTGCGTCGTCAGTGGCGTCAGCAGCGCATCAAGCTCGGCCTTGCGCGCGAACTGATGGCGTTGCGGGCCAAGCTGTTCCAGACGCGTCAGCTTCACCCGCTCGCCGGCCAGTGCCTGCCATTGCTGTTGCGCGGTTTGCAGTTGTTCGCTGGCGGCTTTTTGCGCGTCCTGCAACTGACGCAAATCCTTCAGCCAACCGTGTTGTTGCTCAAGCTGTTTGAGCTGCGCCTGTTGCGCCTTCATATGTTGCTGCGCGGTGTTGAAACGCTCGTCGAGTTCGGCGCGCGCTTCCGGCGCCAAAGGCGTTACCCCGGTAGCCTGATCCTGCAACAGCTTGTGCGCTTCGCGGGCTTCTTTGGTCTTGTCGAAAGCGCGGCGGCCGAGGCGGGTGTAGAGCGCGGTGTCTGTGAGTTTTTCCAGCAGTTCACTGCGGTCGTTGTCGTCAGCCTTGAGGAACGCGCTGAACTCACTCTGCGCCAGCAGCACAGCGCGAGTGAACTGTTCAAAGTTGAGGCCCAGCGCGGCTTCCAGCTGGGTTTTGTATTCGCCTTTCTGGCTGGCGAGCAGTTGATCCTGATCGATGTCGCGCAGGCTCTGCCGACTGGCCTGGAGTTTGCCACCAGCCTTCTCGCGAGCACGATTGGCTTCCCAGCGCGCGCGATAGCGGCGGCCATCGACGCCGACAAAATCCACTTCGGCATAGCCTTCACCGGTGCCGCGTCGCAGCAAGGTGCGCGGGTCGCCAGTGGCGATTTCACCGTCAGCATCGGGGACTTTGGCATCGCGACCGGTGTTGTTCAGGCGCGGCACGGCGCCGAACAGCGCCAGACACAACGCATCAAGCAACGTGCTCTTACCAGCGCCTGTGGGGCCGGTGATCGCAAACAGACCAGCGCTGGCCAGCGGTTCGGCGGTGAAATCGATCTCGAACGGACCGGCCAGCGAGGCGAGGTTCTTCAAACGAATGGCGAGAATCTTCATGGCTGCTCGCCCTCCAGTTGCACGTCCTGCAGCAGTTCGGCGAAGTCCTTGAGCGTCTGCTCGTCGACCTCGCTGCCGTAATTGTCGAGCCAGGCGCGGCTGAACAATTCCTGCGGGGTGAGCTGGTCGAGTTCGATCAACGTGCTGCCGTCATCGCTGCCATCGGCGCCACGATTGCCGGCGTATTCAGCGGCGATGCGCACCAGTCGCACGGCTTTGCCTTGCAGTGCGGTTTCCACTTGATGGCGCAGATCCGGCTGCGGCTCATCCAGGCGCACGCGCACTTCGAGCCAGGGCTGGCGCTGGGTTTCGGCGAGCAGATCGATGTTCGGCAGGTCGGCCAGTTGCAGCAGAATCTCGGCCAGCGGTGCCGGGCCGATGCGTTGCAGATTGACCGAGCGCGGGATCAGTTTCGGCTCGACGCTGACCAGGGTTTCACCCTCGAGGACCACATCGAGAATCTGATGCTGATAACCGATTTCGGAGAACGACAGCGGAATCGGCGAGCCGCTGTAGCGAATGCGCTCCTCGCCGTTGACCTTCTGCGGCTTGTGCAAATGGCCGAGGGCGACGTAACTGATGCTTTCGCCGAACAGGCTGGCGGGCAGCGCTTCGGCATTGCCGATGATCAGGCTGCGCTCGGAATCCTCCGACACCGAGCCCCCGGCCATGTGCGCGTGGCTGATAGCGATCAACGCCTGCCCGGGTTGACGCTTGGCATTCGCCGCCGCGATCAGCCATTCATGCACCTGACCGATGCCGCGCAGATAGTTGTCACCCAGATGCGCGCCAGTGACTTCCGCCGGGCGCAAAAACGGCAGCGCCAGACACCACGCGGCGATTTCTCCTTGGGCATTCGGCAGCGGCAGCAGCAGGCGCTCGGCATCGAGTTGCCCGTCATCCAGCCACAAGACCCGACCCAACGCGTGAGTGCGCAAACGCCGCATCAACGGCGCCGGCAGCTCGATCCGCGAGCCGGAATCATGGTTGCCGGCGATCATCACGATGGTCAGCAACGGCTGCTGTTCGTGAGCGCTGACGATGAAGTCGTAAAGGCGTTCCTGAGCTTTGACCGGCGGATTGACCGTATCGAAGATATCGCCGGCAATCAGCAGCACATCCGGCTGCGCCAAGTGCAACTGGCGCAGCAGCCATTCGAGAAAACACGCGTGCTCGAAATCGCGCTCCTGGCCGTGCAGGTTTTGCCCAAGGTGCCAGTCGGAGGTGTGGAACAGACGCAAGGTGGACTCCGCATTTTGATCAAGAGGGTGGCCGCGAAGAAGAACGGGCGGCGAAAGGAGGGGAGTTTACTGGCAAATCACGCCCCTTGCCTTGTCGCGTGTCTGCTTGCACCGGCAGCGGCGAATATTTCGGTAATCGGCCGATGCGGGTGGCGTCTGTGCATCTGCCGCACCAGCTCGCTCATCCGCAACAACTCTTCGCTCGGCTTGGCCCATTGCTCTTTCGGCAATGGCTCGGACCATTCGCGCATGACTTCCGGCACCGCCTGCTTGCCGATTCTTTCCAGCCGACGAATTTCCCATTCGAGCAGACGGTTGGGAATCGTCCATAGGGTCATGACGTGATACAGGTACCAGAAGAACCCCGACAACCGCGAGCGGCGGCCTTCATGGATCTCCTGATGCATCCGCGCGCGGGCATTGTGGAATGTATGCAGGCCTTCGTGGGGTGGGTCGTCCGGGCCTTGCAGATCCTGCAAATCCTGAATCGATTTGAGGTCGTTGACCTCGTACTCCATGTAACCGCGAATCGCTTCCCAATGGCTGATCGCGAGCTCCAGGCCGGCGCATTGGAATTCCTGGCTTATGAGGGTTTCACCTTGGTAGAAACCGATGCCCATACCGTATTGGCGATGGATCCCGAACTGGGTGGCGCCCTTGGCTTCGATGATCCACGCGCTGAGCGACTCCCACGGGACAAAAACCGGCTCGGTGGCGCCTTCGGGCATGAAGCAGACTTCGCGGCGTTGGCGGTTGAAGCGGGTTGGGATGAGGGAGAGGCGTTTTTTGTGGACGTGGTGCCAGACGCCCAGGCCGATACCCAAGGCCATAAAACCCGTTAATAACGCCAATTTGTAAAGGGCAAGAAAAACACCCTCAATAATTTCCTGAATAAACTCCCAGTTATCTCCAAACATGAGCCCAATAAAGCCTCCCACCAGTGGATATAGAAACGCGATCATGAATGTGCCACTGAACGGTCCTCCTAAAGTCATCTGCCACATGAATACCTGCGGGTTTCCCAACCCGAAGTCCATGTAAACACTGTTTAGTACCCCTATATGAGGCCCGTAGGGTGGCGTTTGTGTTGGTAATGGCAAGGGCGCGAGATAGGTAATTTTTCCACTCGGAAACGGCTCTACATCGCCCGCTTTTCTGATCACCTCACATTGCGCATCAACAAGAGGCTCATTGTGATTATTCAGCATGGTCAGCCCTTTCGAGGTATTGATTTTCAACCAGCAGAACCATCGGGTTTTCCTTGAACGAGCCGGTAGCAACCACTGAGAAATGGCCGTCACCCCGAGGGTCTCTCGCCTCGGCCAACATCAACCGAAACATCCGCATCCAACGCGGTCCTCTGTGGGAGCGAGCCTGCTCGCGAAGGCGCGCAAACAGGCAAAAAACCTCCCTCCCTCTGGTCACAAAACTGCTCTGCATCAGTCCACAGCCCGCCTGCAAACCTCAGCGAAAATCTGCGTAATCGGCCGATGCGGCTGGCGCTTGTGCATCTGCCGCACTTGTTCGCTTAGTCGCAACAGCTCTTCACTGGGCTTGGCCCATTGCTCTTTAGGCAGCGGCTCGGACCAGGCGCGCATGACTTCCGGCAGCGCCTGCTTGCCGATTCTTTCGAGTCGGCGCACTTCCCATTCGACCAAACGGTTGGGAACCGTCCATAAAGTCATGACGTGATACAGGTACCAAAAAAATCCCGACAACCGCGAGCGGCGGCCTTCACGGATCTGCTGATGCATCCGCGCCCGGGCGTTACGAAAAGTGTGCAGGCCTTCGTGGGGCGGGTCGTCCGGGCCTTGCAGGTCTTGCAGGTCCTGAATCGATTTGAGGTCGTTGACTTCGTACTCCATGTAACCGCGAATCGCCTCCCAATGGCTGATCGCGAGCTCCAGGCCGGCGCATTGGAATTCCTGGCTTATGAGGGTTTCACCTTGGTAGAAACCGATGCCCATGCCGTATTGGCGATGGATGCCGAACTGGGTGGCACCCTTGGCTTCGATGATCCAGGCGGACAGCGATTCCCATGGGACGAAGACAGGTTCGGTGGCGCCTTCGCGCATGAAGCAGACTTCGCGGCGTTGACGGTTGAAGCGGGTTGGGATGAGGGTGGCGCGGGTTTTGTGGACGTGGTGCCAGACGCCTAGGCCAATAAACAAGGCAATTAAACCCGTTGAGAAAGCCAATTTGTAAATGGCAAAAAAAATACCCTCAATGACTTCTTTAATGAACTCCCAGCTATCACCTAACAGAAGTCCTATAAACCCTCCCATCAGTGGATATAGGAACGCGATCATTAATGTGCCGCTGAATGGTCCGCCTAAAATGACTTGCCAAGAAAAAACCTCCAGTGTCCCTAAACCGAAATCCATATAAACGTCATTCAGTTCACCAATATGCCGACCGTAAGCTGGCATTGATGTTGGTAATGGCAAGGGCGCGAGATAGGTAATTTTTCCGCTCGGAAACGCCTCAATGTCACCGGCCTTTCTAGGCTGTTGAAGCGGGCGAATTGTTAATGGATCATCGTGATTATTCAGCATGGTCAGCTCTTTCTAACAGGTGAGCCTCAACCAGCAAAACTGGAGGTTTTTCTTTGACCTGTTGAGGAGTAACAACCCCAAAATGACCCTCACCACGCGGATCTAGGTGAATGACGCGAGTTCGAGATGCCCATTCACCTTTTTCATTCAATGTCTGAACGCACACAGCCAATTCCAGCGTTTCTTTCGCGGGAACAAATTCCGACCCGAGGCCCGCTGGATACTGGAGACAAAGTATCAGTCCTTCTGGGCTGGACTTCACGATGCGCAGGCTGCTTAAAATCTCGTCACTAATGACATCTCGCTGCTCTCGTGGTGCTCCTCGACTGTGCAGCGGAATTGAAATGCGGTGCGCGCCGATACCTAAACGGGAGGTTGGGTTGCCGCCAAACGGAGGCAGCAGATCATTCAGCGTTAGGGTCGGCAATGCTAAGTGAATATCGCTGGGTTTGGCTTTGAATAACAGATCCTTCAGCCAAGAGTCGTACAGATTTGGGCCAAGCTGCGCGTAAGGTGCGTGAATTAAAAAAGCCAGATAACTTTGATAGTCATCAAGTGAGTGGTCGCCACGCATCTCGCTATCCCTACTCCACGGTGTGATTTTCAACCATTTATCGTGAGCACTGATGTTGTAGCGGCTGTACAGCCAGCTGCCGCCCAGCTCTAGAACGGTAAAAAGTGCTCCAGCGAGATTGAAGCGGAAAAAGACGGTGGATAAACGTGTGCCAGCAGCGGCCCAAGCAGCTCTTCGAGCGGCATTACTTGACGCCTTCAATACCTTGAATGTGGAGTGGACAGTGTTGGTCAAACCATAGCTAGTAGTTGATGTCATGCCACCAGCTCCCATCGTCGCCAATGCAGCTGCGCTTTGCGCCGAATGATTTCCACTGCGAACCGCCTGTTCCCAGTTTTTGCGCTGCGTGACAAAACTGTTCGTAGAAGAAGCCAACCCTGACAAATATGTAAAAAAACCCAATCCCACATGCAATTTCCCCATCTGCACGTGCACGGTCTGCAAGGCATGGAGCTGAACGCTTGCCACTAGAGAAGCGCAGCGAACTTTTAACGCCGTATCAGCAAGACTTTGTGCGGCACTAAATCCCGCCGCTCCCGTTGCAGCGACTGAATTCATCAACGAGGTCCACACTCTTTCATTTACAGCCTGCCTGCGCAGCTCCCGATAAACCCCCACCAAATTCACCACCTGCACCATCACCACCAACAACCCCATCCCCTCCGTCCGCACCAGACTCGCCTTCGAAACCCCCGCCACTCCCGCGCGAATGTTCTCCAGCAACCCTCGCAATTCCCCGTGCTGCGCCGGCGGAAACACCACCGTCACGCCCGCTTTCGCCGGGGTGGCGCCATACAGCCGTGCCGAGCGATCCGGCAGTTCGTCAATCGGGCTTAGCGCTGCCGCAAGGCGGCCTTCGAACAAGGCCAGTTGCGTGCGCACGCGGACGATTTCTTCCTGCAATTCCATCGCCCGGGCGGTTTTGTGGCCTTGGCGGTTTTTATTGTGGGTGAGCTGGTTGCGTTCGCGGTTGAGGGTTTTCAGGTAGTCGCGTTCGCGCAGCACTTCCTTGATCGTGGCTTGCAGCGCCGCTTGTTCCGCCGGGGTGGATACGGTGAAGGTCACGCCGCTGGTTCGCGCGGCGTCGAAGACGCGCAGGCGCAGGGCTTTGGGCAGGCGCTGGAACAGTTCGTCGAGGTCGGGGATTTTCTCGCCGGCGAGATCAAAGCCTTCCAGCGCCCGGCTCAGGCCGAGGTTCAGCGCCGGGCTGTAGGTGTCCTGCACCGCATCGGCGAGGACGCGGCTGTGTGCCGGCAGATCGTCGAGGGCCGGCAACTGCGGATGCTCGATGCTCTGCAATTTGGCCAGCCAGTCCGGCAGGTTGTTGAACATCGCCATGCCGGCGTTGAACAGCGTTGAATATTGCCCGGCCTGTTCGGTCTGCAAGCGCAGCGGCAAGGTGTAGAACAGCGGGCGGGTCAGTTGCGGGTGTTGCTCGAGGTAACCGAGCATTTGCTCATTGGCCGCGTCGCTGCGGCCGATGTCCTTGAGGCAGGCGTATTCGCTGGCGAGCGCCTGATCGATCTGCACTTGCCCGTCGAAATACCACGCCGAGCGATGGAAACGCCCGGCGCACAGCAATTGCGCGCGGTCGGCGGTGATGCGTTCGAGCAGGCGATTCCAGCGTCCGAGGTTGTCGCGATGATTGTTCAGCACCTCGTCCATGGCCGGGCGGTCGATCAGGTCGTTGATGCCGCGTTTGCCGCTGAGCAACGGGCCGTCGAGCACGTCTCTCATGCGTCGGTTCTGATCCTTGCCGAGGTCGACCAGTGTGTTCAGATGACGCTCGACGAAATCGGCCGGGGCCACTTCAGCAAAATATTCGCGGGTGTAAAAGCGCCGATCTGCCTCGGCGGTGACGCGAGCGTGCGCGGTGAAATCCGGGGCAATGCCGTCGAAGCGGTTCAGCGCCAATGACTCGTCCAGTGCCTTTTCGCGAAGCTGTTGCAACTCAGGCGTGGCTTCGACTGCAACTGGCTCGACCTCACCACCTTTGTTCAGATAGTCGAGCAGCGCCTGCCGGGTATTTTCCCGATTAGGCTCGGGCAATTGCTCCAGTTCAGCGAACAATGCCTGGGCGCGCGGATCGTCGCTGGCCTTGGCCAAAGTGTCGAAGTCCTGAGATCCGAGCTGGCTCAGCGACTCGATGTAACTGGCCAGCAGGTAGTCGCGCTCGTTGTTGTCGGTGTTGCTCCACTGCTCGATCCAGCCGACCACCAGGTCCTGATAATCAGCCAGATCACGCATCACCCCGAGGTCGTCGTTGACCAGCAGAAACAGCGTGTCGTCCTGATAAGGTCCGCGCACCCGCCCGAGAAATTCGCCGATATGCGCCTCGCGAAAACGTCGCGGGTTTTCCCACAGATAGGGTTCACGCTCGTGCTCCGGCGCGTCGCTGACCTGCACCGCCGGCATCCGCGTGGCGTCGGCCTCGGCCAGCGGTTTCGCTGTGCAGGCCACTTCCGCCAGCCACTGTTTCGCCTGAGCCACGGTGAGCAAATGCTCGCCGCCGATCAGACAATGCACCGGGCCGAGATCGACCGCCTGCATGAAGTGCTCGCGTTCCTCCGCACTGTCCAGCACCTGTCGGCACTTCGCCGCGCTCAACTGCACGTCGGCGAAGGTCACGTAAAGGGTGCTTTTGCGCGAAAAGATCAACGCCGGACGTTCTTCGATGGCGCTGCGCTGATCCTCACTGACGCTTTTGCCGCGATGCAGCAATGCGCTGATGACACCTTCCAGCACGCGGTATTCGTAGAGCTCACCGCTGAGACTGTCGGCGATGTACAGCCAGCCGTCGCGCAGGCGGCGGATGCCCATGGGGCGCGTGGTCAGAGTGTACGGCAGCGTGATTTCGGTGCTGGGGTCGAAGGGTTTTTCCACCAGGCCGTACGCGAGGGGCAACAGTTGCACGTGGGTGTTGCGCAAGGGGCAGGCGGCTGGCGCACCAATGGGCGCTTTCGAGGCGGCAGCTGCCGCGAGGTTGGCGGGGTGCATCATTGAGCACATTTTCCTGTGTCTGTTTGTGACGGAGAAATGTGCGTGTATCTGAAAAACGACAGCAGTCAGATCTTTCTGTGTTTTGCGTAGGAATCGAACACTCGGGATGAAACCTACGAGGGATCGACTGAAATCTTACAGAGGTTACTTCGGATGAATCGTGAGTAGCTCGAAATGCGTACCCGCGGTCGCCAACCGACGCAGGGCAAACAGAGCCTTTAACAGGCGCATTGCCCGAGGATACGGGCTGTACCGCTCATCGAAACCGATTGTTCAACCCATCCAATGATTGACGCCAAAATAGTGGCCACTTAATATCATGCCGGATGATGCGCCATTGTAGAGACGCCAGCGACTCTTTGCGCTCATCCGCGCCGCTGTCCGGCCGAGCATGGCACCTGATCAGATCGATTATTGCCCGTTACAGGATCTTCTACATGGACGTTCGTCGTACGTATTCCTCGCGCACCAGTCTCCTGCCCCTGTGGGCGAACTCATCAGTTCATTGGCATGCCCAAGCGCGGACAGACGTTCCTGCTGGCAAACATCATGGTCTTGCAGCCACTATGAGCGCAGGCCGATGGCCTCGTCGTTGCCAATCCCAGTATCTCGCTGGATCGTGCGGGTAATGGAGCAGAACCAGGGACAAACCAAGTTCTGATAAACAGAGATCTGTCCCCCAGGTCCCCTACGGCGGAAAATCGTGTCTGGAGCCCATGCAATGCATCTGATCAACTCTTTACCCTTCGTCATCGACACTGAACCCTATGACGCGTGGAAGCAGCAATGGGCAAATCAGGAAGGCCTGGATATTCATTCGTATATCAACGACCAATGCCACCCGGAACAGATATTGATGTTTTCCACGTTGCTGTTCCCGACGTTCATCGTGTCTGAGGGAGGCGTCTTCCTCGAGCGAAATTTTTCACACGAAGCGTTCGCGCGCTGCGTGAACCTGGCCGCTGGCGACATGGCGGAGGTTGAGCTGCTTATGAATTGTGTGAAGATTTATGATGTTTTTGGCCAATACGGAAATGGTGTATCGCCCAGAATATTTCTTCAGCTGTGCGAGATGATCGGGTTTGCCTGGCGAATGGTGCTGAAGGAGAAATTCCCGGACACATTATTCACTGTCGAGGTGTCGAACTCGGATGAGGATTACGGCCCGGTGGTTACGTTTTGTCAGGTGAAACAATGATTGATCCCATTCCCAATGCTCGCTGATAAAAGATTTTTTGTCTTGATGTGCCCGTCTCAAGACCGTGTGCGAGCAGTTACTTTTCTTGAGTTGAGCCACCAATACAATGCCTAAATTTTCCTGTGTGTGCGGTCAGATAATCAATTTGTCTCATGGTACGTCCGAGTCAGAATATTCGATGGTTGCCGAGCGAAAGATAGATGAGCTGGGTGCTGCCTTGGCAGATCGTTGGTTGTCAGAGGAAGAGTTCTATCAGCAGATAGGAGCGGGTGCTACTACTGTTTATCGATGCAATAAATGCGAACGACTACATATTGATCAAGGTGGCGGTAAATTTTCTTCCTATACCAAGGAAGTACGTTAGGGCGCGCCCACATGCGTTGCGGGGAAAGAGTAGAAACTGGATTGTTCGCCAGCAAGAGGCTTCAAATGGACTTTTCAATTGCGGAATACGGATTGGTCGGCCCCCTGAATGGAAAACTGTCCAGAGCTCAAGTGCGCGAAATTCTGGGAGCCGGTTTCGAAGTGTTCTGGAAAACAGCTGACTCCTTGAATACTACGGATGCTTATTTTCAGCTCGACCTTCATGTCTACTACGACGCGCGCGATATGGTTAAAGGGGTAGAGTTTTTCGAAAGAAGCACGGTGTCCTGGAACGGCCACAGGCTGGTAGGCGAAACATCCTCGGACGTGTTGGCTTTGTTTCGTCGCCACGGTATTGATCCCGTCATTGACGATGACGGATTTGAAGTCGGTGAGTTGGGTATGGGGTTCTATGTTGACGATGACGACGACTTGATCACCACTTTATATATCAGTCTGCGTCGCGAAAACTCATTCAATGGTGTCGTGCCCTTGCAGGAGGCATAGATGATCATCTGCCCAAGATGTCAGCAGGATTACATTGTCTGTGCCCATGTCAACGCCACTGGGAAAGAGTTATTCATGTGCCCAGAGTGCGACGCTACCTGGTTTTCAATTGAGGCGATCGGCGTTGCGCCTTTTCTGGATTTTGGGACTTATATGGAAAGCATAGGCTTGTCGATGCTATGGGGCGAGTTGGACATTGTTTCCGGTTCAGAAGACTCAAGAAATGACAGTGTATGATCCGGCAATGAAGTGAGGTTGTTATGAAGGAGTTGTTCGGTCAGCCATACCGCCAGTCAGACCCTTATTGGATTGTCAAAGGGTATTTCGACAGGATGTATGATGATGGCCGTTTCATCGAGGCGGCCGGCTATATTGTGAGGCGTTGGGGGTTCAGTGTTGATGGAGCATACTGTAACTTCCCTGATGTAAATAGCTCATTTGAAGAGGGCCATTTCGAAGGAGTGGAGTTTTCTTATGGGTATCCCTCTAGCGATGCAGACACAATTATTATCAGTGAAGAGGTCTGCATGGAATACCTTCGGCTAGCTTGTGATAAATACCTGCAGCGTCATCCTGAAAATAAGGCGGAAGTCGATGTTCTCTTGAGTGAGAGCCATGTCTGATAAGTAAAAATGTGCCATTTGTCCAGCGCAGCCAAAAGTTATCCGGTCAAGAGAAAGTTGAAGGATGAAAGATTTAGAGTCAGTAAAGAAACTGATTATCCAATTGGTGAAAGATAAAGCCGGTGATTTTGATGGTGGCAGTTGGGAAGCTGATTACAAGCTGAACTGGGAAGACGAGTTAGCGGAAAGGCTAGCAAACGCTTTCTACAATATGTCCAGAGCGGCATCCGCCAAAGAAAATACAGATGATGTCATGTTGAAAGCCGCGTTGCTGAATTCACGAACGGACTTCATGGATCTCGCCAATTTTTTCAGGGATATTTTCGACGATTTGGATGCACTGCTGCGCAAGCCAGTCTGGCCGGATATTCCAGAAGGATTTGATTATCAGGGCTACCACCAGTGAGTTATCCATAGGTGCAGAATGCGACGACATCGGGTCTTTAGTAAGGGGCGCGGGCGTCAAGCGTGACCATCTTGGAAGGACTCGCGCATCTTTCTTGGTTCAGGAGATCCCGGAAAAGATGACAATGGTATTTAGTTTTTTAAGTCGCGGTGATCTCGGATTGATTCACGCTGGCATGTCCCGAGAAGAATCAAGGAAGGCGCTTGGTGATCGGTTTGAGGCGTTTTACAAAGCCGAATATTCGACAGTACCGACCGACGCTTACGATGATTTAGGCGTGCACGTTTACTTTGATGAGCGCTACCGGGTCTTTGGCGTTGAGTTTTTGAAATGGAGTGAGCTTGTTTGGGACAACCAGAAACTGGTCGGTGAGAATGCGCTTGTGGTTCGACAGTTTTTGGCCAAGCGAGGAGAGGTTCTGGTTTTCAATAATTCAGGCTTCAGTGTCACTGGCGTGGGTTTAAGGTTTTATGTGCCTGATTTCGGGGAAAACGACGCCATCGTTGAGGCTGTCTATGTAGAAGTTGGTGGCGCATGAGGAGAGGCGCGGGAAACAAATAGCTTATGGATTGGACATCTCAGAGGAACTCAGCTTCAGTCGCAATCTGGAGGTTTTACAGTGATTACCGAAGACATAAAGATCGTCCAAGAGATCTTCCAGGTGGTCGAAGCCGGCATCGTCCATGGCTATGACGCGTTCCGTTATGGCGTGGAGTTGGGGGAGGGCTACATCGAGACGGAGCTGTGCGTTGAGAAAGATGGCGTCGAGGACTGGAACGCTGAAACTGATATTAACGGGGCGATTATCCTTCGTTTGGTCGACCAGCTTCAGGAAAACGCAGTCAAGCGTGGCGAGCCATGGAAGTCATTCGTCCTCTCCTATCGAGAAGGCGAACAAGTCAAAACGAAATTCGAGTATTGATTCCGGACTTTCCGATCAAAAGATCGCAGCCTTCGGCAGCTCCTAAACACAATCCGTAGGCGCTACCAAAGGCTGCGATCTTTCGCTTTTCACTTCGGATAAAGCGGCGGCAATCCACTCTCACTCACCGGATCCTGCACGCGCTCGGCGGCGGGAATAGTGCGGATCGCCCGCCACAAATCCTCACCCTGCCAGTGCTGTCCCGTCTCGCTGTACAGCGCTCCATTCAACCCATCCAGCGCATCCGACAACGGCACAAACCGCGCCGCCATATCCGCCAGTGTCTCCGGCTGTTGCCGCGCCCAGGCGTCCAGTGCCTGGCGGGTGGCGTGGGGGTCGTTGGCCTGGCTGGCGCGTTTGATGTCGTCGAGCAGGGTGCGTGGGCTCGGACCGGTCTGGGCGGCGCGGTGGATTGCCGGTTGCCAGCGGGCGCGCCACCAGAGGCCGAAGCCGAGCAGGGTGGTGCAGGCGAGGATCAGGGTGCTGAGTTTCCACCACCACAAAGTGTCGTTGTCGGGCGTGCTCGGTTGCAGGGTGCCGGCCGGGGTGTCGATTTGCAGGCTGGGGTTGTTCGCCACTTGCAGGGTGCGCGCGGGCAGGCTGCTGTGTTCGAGGTGGTCTTCGAAGGTGTTCCACCAGACCACGTCGACGGTTGGCAGGTCGATCGCGCCGCTGCGGCTTGGCACCAGTGCTTCGCGCTCTTCGCGGCTGCCGATGATGCCGCGGTCGCTGCTCTGGTTGCTCAGCACCGGTTGGTCGGGGTAGCGGCGCAGACCGTTGACGTCGGTGGCGGGCAGGGCCGGCAGTTGCGAGCTGGCGAGGCCTTCGACTTTCAGGGTCAGGCTGCGGGTCAGGGAATCGCCGACCTGAGTGTGATCCGGTTCCGGGCTCCAGCTTTCGCTGAGGCTGAGGTTGCGCGCCGGCAACCATGGCGCATCGACCGGGTAGGTCAGCGGTTTCGGTTTGACCGTCAGCGGAATCGACGCCGAGCTGACGCGCATCAGTTTGCCGGGCTTCGGCCCCGAGGCGTCTGCTGATGGTGCGGTATCGACCAGCGTGGCGCTGAACGTCTGCGGGGCGATCGTCAGCAGACCGCTGTGTTGCGGATAGATCGCGTAGCGCATCTCGATCACGCCGTGGCGCAGACCGTTGATGTCTTTTTCGTAGGTGCGTGTGTCGCCAAGTTGTTCGATGCGCGCATCGGCGATTTGCAGCGGGCTCAGGCTGCTGTCGTCGTACAGCGAAACCGAGTGATAAATGCGCAGGGTCAGGATGGCCTGGGCCTGCACGTAGAGGCTGGTCTGGTCGAGGCTGGCTTCGATGAACACCGGATCGAGGCTGTTGTTGTCTTCGCGGTTGTCGCTGGCGATCACCTGCACGGTGATCGGCTGGCTCTGTGCTTCGCCCAGTTGCAGCGGCGGAATCACTACGCTGCCATTTTCTTTTGGCAGCAGGGTGATGATCCAGCGTGTGGTCGCGCGGTTGTCGCCGTTGAGGGTGTTGAGCTGGTTGACCTGGCGCGTGCCGCGCACTTCGAACAGCGTTTCCAGCGCCGACAGATCGGGCTTGCCGAACTGGGTGACGTCGTCAGTTTCGAGGGTGAGCTCGACCGTCTCGCCGGAGTTCAGGCGACTGCGATCCACGCTGGCGGTCAGCTCGGCCGCCTGAGCGGTGGCCGTGCAGATCAGCAGGGGCAGCAAGAGAGCGGCGAAGCGGGTCATCGATTGTTTTCCTGATCCTGATGTTGTTGCTGTTCGTACCAGAATTTGCGCCTGAGCAGTTCGCCCGGGTCGTCCGGGATCTTGCCCAGCCATTGTTCGAGCGCCTGACGCTGCTCGCCTTCGAGGTTGTTCTCGCTCGGGCGCAGGGTCGGCACCGTGTCGGTTTCCTCTTCCTCGTTGCTGCCGGGGATTTCATTGGGGCCTGGCAGCGGCGGGGCGGTCGGAGGCGGTTCGCTGGCCGACTCGGCTGGTTGCGCCTCGCTCTGGGTTTCACTGCTCACCGCCGGAGGGGGCGCGGTGGTGGGCGAAGGCTCATCGCCGGGCAGACTTTGTTCGTTGGGCTGGTTGTCCGGTTCGGGTGGCGGCGGGGCGTTTTTCTGCTTCAGCAGGTTTTCCACCAGCGCCTTGTTGGTCTGCGCCGGACGCAGATCCGGTTGCAGCTCGAGCGCCTGTTCGTAGGCATCGATCGCCGCTTCCAGCTCGCCGCTTTTCGCCAAAGCGTTGCCACGATTGTAGTGGGCGCGGGCATCGCTGCCCTCGGCAAAACGCTGAGCGGCGCCACTGTAGTCGCCGGCCTCGTACAACGCCACCCCTTGCCACTGATGATCATCGAAATGCTGCGCGGCTTCGGCCGGGCGCTTCTGCTTGAGCAGGTGCAAACCTTGCTGGTCGGGGCGCAGCCACAAGTCTTCGAAGTCGAAAGCGTAGCTCGGTTGCGGCAGGCACCACAGCAGCGGCAGGCAGAACAGCCAGCCACGGCGCCCGGCACACGCAGCCAGCAACAGCAACGGCAACAGCAGCCAGTAACCCTGATCGGCCCAAGTATCCAAGCGCACGGTCTGGCCGTCGTCGCGCAGGCTGCGCGGGCCGTTGAGCAAACCGAGAGCGCCAAGATCAGCCTCGTCAAGACGCGCCGGGTGATACTCGCCGCCCACGCTGTTGAGGAAAGTCGCCAGACCGGGGCTGTCGAGTTGCGGCACGCGGATCGCGCCTTGCTGGTCCTTGAGGAAACTGCCGTCTTCCTGGGCAATCGGCGCACCTTCAGCGGTGCCAATGCCGAGCATCAGCAGTTGCGTCGACTCGCCATTGAGCGCACGGCGAATGCCGCGCCGTTCCTCTTCATTGAGCGACGAACCGATCAACAGAATCCGTCCCTGTCCCAGCGCACCTTGCTTGAGCAAGGCCAATGCTTTGCCCACGGCCAGATCGGCGCGGTGGCCGGCTTCCGGCATCAGCGACGGCTTCAGCGCGTCGAGCAGATTGCGGCTGGTCGCCAGATCATCCGACAGCGGCACCAGCGTGTGCGCGCTGCCGGCATAAACGACGATGGCGGTCTGCGCATCGCTGCGCGCCTGCAACAGGTCGAACAGCTTGCGCCGCGCCTGTTCCAGACGCGTCGGCGGCGAGTCGGTGGCGAGCATCTCCGGGGTCAGTTCGAGCACCACCACCAGCGGGTCAGCGGGTTTCTGGCTGGTCTGTTCGACGCGCTCCCAGCTCGGCCCGAGCAAGGCCAGAATGGTCAGCAACCACGCCACGCCTAGGGCGATCCACGGCAGTTTGCTCTGGCGACCGCTGCCGCCACTGAGCAGCGCAGCGTGAAATGCCGGCGGCAGAATCATCTGCCAGCGCCCGGCGCGTTTCTGCCGGTGCCAGAGTTGCCAGAGCAGCCAGCCGAGCAGCGGCAACAGCAGCAGCCACCAAGGACGGAACCAGTGCGGCCAGAGCGCGATCATCGGCGCCTCCGCAGGCGCAAACGCTGCAAGCGCTCACGCCAGTCCGGCAGCGGACTTTGTAAATACAGTTGTTTGGTAAACAGGCGTAGCAGCGGATTGTCCGGCCACAGTTCGCGGACGACCAGCAACAGACTCAACCACAGCGCCAGCGCCAGCGGCCAGTGATACAAGGCTTGCGCCGGGCGTGCCTGAGTCGGTTGCTGAGTCACCGGTTCGAGCTGATCGAGGGTGTCCTTGATCGCTTGCAGCTCTTTGCCGTCATGGGCGCGGAAGTACTGGCCGCCGGTGATTTCGGCGATGGCCTTGAGTGCCGGCTCATCCAGATCGAGGCTCGGATTGACCCCGAGCAGGCCGGTCGAGCCGCTGTCCTCGGGATTGGCGCCGATGCCGATCGGATAGATTCTGACGCCTTCGCTGGCGGCCAGTTTTGCGGCGGTCAGCGGATTGATTTCGCCGCCGTTGTTGGCGCCGTCGGTGACCAGAATCAGCACGCGACTTTGCGCCGGGCGCAGACGCAGGCGTTTCAGGGCCAGACCGATGGCATCGCCGATCGCGGTGTTTTTGCCAGCGATGCCGATCCGCGCCTCGTCGAGCCAGACGCGCACGGTGCGCCGATCGAAGGTCAGCGGCGCTTGCAGGTAGGCCTGACTGCCGAACAGGATCAGACCGACGCGATCGCCGTCGCGGCTTTCGAGGAAATCGCCGAGCAAGTGCTGCACCAGCGACAGACGACTGACTTCTTCGTCCTGCCATTGCATGTCGGGAAAATCCATCGAACCGGACACGTCCACCGCCACCAGCAGATCACGGCCACTAGCGGCAATCGGCAGCGGTTCGCCGAGCCATTGCGGGCGCGCGGCGGCGATCAGCAAGATCAGCCACAGCAAGATAAACGGCGCCTGCTGCCGCCACGCCGGCAAGTTGGCGCGGGCGCGGCGGCGGGCGAGGCCTTCGAGGTCGGCGAGGAAACTGACTTTCAATGCCGGCTCGCCGCTGTCGGCCACCGGCAGGATCAGACGCATCAGCCACGGCAGCGGCAACAGCACAAAGATCCAAGGCCAGGCGAACTCAAACATGTTTGCGAATCCACGTGTCGACCGCTTGGGTCAGGCCGGCGATGGCTTTGTCGTCGAGTTTGCATTCCGGCTTGTACGCGCCTTCGACCAGCACCATCCAGCGCGTCAGGCCGGCAGCCGGGCAGCGGTTATCGAGGAAGGCCAGCCATTTGCGACCGTTGAGGGTGTGGCTCTGGCTGTACGGATAGTGGTTGCGGCACAGGCGTTTGAGCAGGCCGTTGAGTTGTTGCAGCCAAGCGCCGGCGGGTGCACCGTCGTAGGGTTTGGGCATTTGCGCCAGTTCGGCGAGCGCGGCGATGCGCACCGGATCCAGCGGCTGCTCGGCGCGCACCAACGGGCGTTTCTTCATCGGAATGAAACGCCGTAGCTTCCACACGGCGAAACCCAGCAGCGGCAACAGCAGAAGCAGCAGCCACCAGCCCGGCGCCGGCGGCCAGAACGCGATCGGCGGCGGTGAGATCAGCGGTTGCAGTTGTTCGAGGCCGTTCATCGACCTTTCCCCGGACGCTGCGGGTTCAGGAACTCGCGCATCTGCTCGACCATTTCGCTCTGCGTGCTCAGCGGCATCAGCAACACCCGCAGCTTTTGTGCGAGCAATTCCCAGCGAGCGATGCGCGCTTCGGCCTGGGCGCGGTAGGTCTGGCGCAGGTCGAAGTTCAGCGTGTCGATTTCCAGCTGCGCGCCACGCTCGGCAAAGCGCAGCAGGCCGGCAGCGGGCAGGGCGTGATCGAGTGGGTCGGACAGCGGCAACATCAGCAGATCGCAATGCCGCGCCAGCAGACTCAATTGCTGCTCGGCGCTGTCGGACAACGCGCGTTCGTCGCAAATGACGATGGCCAGACTGCCCGGCCGCAGCACTTCCCGTGCGCGGCGCAGGGCCACGCCGAAGGCATCGCGATCCGGCTCGCGCTCGCTGTGCAGCGATTGATTGACCTTGACCAGCCGGTTGAGCAATTGCAGCAGGCTCTGCTTGCTGCGGCGAGGCTTGATTTCGTAGTGCTCGTTGTCGCCGAACACCAATCCGCCGACGCGGTCGTTGTGCCCCAGCGCGGCCCAGCCGATCAACGCCGCGACCTGCGCCGCCAGCACCGACTTGAACATCAGCCCCGAGCCGAAAAACAACCGCGTGCTTTGCTCGACCATGATGAAAATCGGTCGCTCGCGCTCTTCGTGGAACAGCTTGGTATGCGGCTCCTGCGTGCGCGCGGTGACGCGCCAGTCGATGGTGCGCACGTCGTCACCGGCCTGATAGACCCGCACCTGATCGAAGTCGACGCCACGGCCACGGAATTTCGAATGATGCAGGCCGATCAGCGGGCTGCGCTGACTCGGCGTAGAAAACAGTTGCACCTCGCGCACGCGGTGACGCATCTCGATCAGCTCGGCGAGGCTGATGCGGATACCGGGTTCGGAGGGCAGGGCGGCGTTCATGGGGGTCAAGCGACGGCGACGACGTCGAGAATCCGCTGCACCACGCGATCCTGATCGATGCCAGCGGCTTCGGCTTCGAACGACAGAATGATGCGGTGGCGCAACACGTCGAACAGCACGGCCTGAATGTCTTCCGGGCTAACGAAGTCGCGACCGGCCAGCCAAGCGTGGGCGCGGGCGCAGCGATCGAGGGCAATCGAACCGCGCGGACTGGCACCGTAAGCGATCCATTCGGCCATTTCCGGATCGAACTTGGCCGGGTTGCGCGTGGCCATGACCAGTTGCACCAGGTATTCCTCCACGGCGTCGGCCATGTACAAACCAAGGATTTCCTTGCGCGCGGCGAAAATCGCCTGCTGGCTGACCCGGCGCTCGGGCTTGGTCTCGCCGTTCAACGCCTCGCCACGGGCCTGCTGGAGGATGCGCCGTTCGACAGCGGCGTCGGGGAAGCCGATCTTGACGTGCATGAGGAAACGGTCGAGCTGGGCTTCCGGCAACGGATAGGTGCCTTCCTGTTCGATCGGGTTCTGCGTGGCCATCACCAGAAACAGCGGCGACAGCTCATAGGTGCTGCGCCCGACGCTGACCTGACGCTCGGCCATCGCTTCGAGCAAGGCCGATTGCACCTTGGCCGGCGCGCGGTTGATTTCGTCGGCGAGCACCAGGTTGTGAAAGATCGGCCCTTGCTGGAACACGAAACTGCCGGTTTCCGGACGGTAGATTTCGGTGCCGGTGATGTCGGCCGGCAGCAGGTCGGGGGTGAACTGAATACGATGGAACTGGGCTTCGATGCCCTCGGCGAGTTCTTTGATCGCTTTGGTCTTGGCCAGACCGGGAGCGCCCTCGACCAGCATATGGCCGTCGGCGAGCAGGGCGATGAGCAAGCGCTCGATGAGTTTTTCCTGGCCGAGAATCTGCGTTGAAAGAAAGGTTCGCAGCGCCAGCAGCGCTTCACGATGTTCCATCGGTGACTGTTCCTGGAAAGGGGGTGGCCGGGGCGTTCGGATAACGCCGGGGCTGGGGGCGTTACTTTAATCCATCGTGGGGGGCGGCGACTAACGGCATTTGCGCGATTTGTCAGTATCGGCCCTCGTTTGCACTGCGTGGGGCCGTTTCTGGACGTTTTTGCGATTCAGGTCTGCGTGTGCAAGCTGTGCAATATGACCTTGATGGCGGGGCGCTCAAGCAGTTCGAACCATTTGCCTTCATCAACGATGGCGCCTTGCTGCATGACGAGCACGCGGTCAAAACGATGGAGATGTTCAACATCATGGGTGACACATATAAGGCCCTGTCCAGCGAATGTCTTGAATAGCAAATCCCACACTGGTGTAGCGAGTTTCGGTTCAATCGAAGCACTCGGCTCATCAAACAGATTGAATTTGCCCGGTCGATTCAGAAGTCGCAGCAACGAAAGCCGCTTCGCTTCACCTCCGGAGATATTGGTGGCGTTTTCAGCGATGTGACCTCGGCCAATGATTTCATCAAGCTGGAGGCATTGAATTGCCTCGTTCAATGTTTTCGACTGCTCAACACCGAAAAGTACGGACTGTTCAAAACTTCCTTCCAGGAACTGCGGAGACTGGGGGCTGTAACGCACCGTTTCCAGATGAACGCGAGCATTTAAGCGATCTATGCACAGCTCGTCGATGAACAGCCGGGGCCGCACCGAAAAATCCAGTCCTGCCAGCGCTTCGAGTAACGTCGATTTGCCAGCGCCGCTGGGCCCGATGATCGCAACGGATTGGCCCTGTCGGAAGCTGATCTGGCTGGCAATTGATAGCTGCGCAACACCGTTATGGGTGATCTCGCAGGGCTCGAGCCGTAATGTTGATAGGTTATGCAACGCATCAGAGTCATTGCGGCGATCGTTATCGAAGTCAGCAGTTGCAAGTAATTCTTTGAGTCGCCGTTGATCAGCCGAAAATTGATCCAGCACCCGATAGCCTTCGGTCAGCGCCGATACATTCAACAGGAACGTACCAGCAATAGAGGAAATGGCCACCAACTGACCGACGCTGATACTTGCTTGTCCGGACGTCTGATCCATGACTCCCCAAGCCAACAAACCGCCGGTGGACAGGCTGATAAACAAAATCTTCGCCGCGCTCAACAGTCCGCCCGAGCCTGCTACGGTCACCGCAGCATTGGCGTAGCGCTCAAACGCTCGGTTCAAGGGTTGCAGGGCCGTGCGTTCGGCGCGTTCCAGTTTTATCGATTTACCAGCCCTCAAAGTATTGACCAAGGTTGCACTCAGCTCATCCTCCTGGTCATTAACAGCATCGATGTGTTTTCTGCGCCATCGAATGATCCGGTGAGTTGCATAGAGATAACAGCCACCGAGGCCAGCTAGCGCGCAGAAAACCCAGGCTCCGCCCATATACCAGAATGCGCCGGCCACAATAAGAAATTCCAGGCACAGGGGAAAACCCGTAGTGACGAAGAACATCAGCAACTGTTCGTGGGCAGTGATTCCGCGCTCGACCGACTTGATGAAGTGTCCTACTCGCCACGTGCCAAACTGGGAAAAATCCTTGCCCATCAACCGCGCCATCCAATTGATGGAAGCATCCATGACAACTCGCTGGACGAGCTTTGAGAGCAGCAGCGTTTGCAGGGGGGTGGTCATCGACTGAATGCAACCGGCCAGCGTAAAAGCTGCGGTGAAAAAAAGCAGCGTACGCAGCGTTGTGTGATCGGCATCGTTTAGTGAATCGACGATCTTGCCCAATAACAAAGGAGGGGCCAGGGCCAGGATTTTCAGGGTGATGGTCGCGCCTATTGTCATCACCAGCAGGAGTCGATGTTTCTCGCAGGCTGTTCTTATAAATGTCTGCATGAGTATGGGCCTGTGGTCGTTTTGGATCACGCCGTTGGCGTGCTCCTGGTGCCGAGCAAAATGTGCTGAGGAGCTACGGGTTGGCCATTTCTGATTATGTTGAATCGGTCGAGACCCGGGATATAAGTCTGGGTAACTACGTTGGTCCCCGGGTACTCCATGACTGTTCTGAAAAATAGGACTTTGTTCATACCGCTCAGGTTTTTTCGGAGCAAGGCAAGTTGTTCAGGAACAGAGAGTGCAAGCAGGCTTTTTGGCGGCGCCAGGGTATTGAGTTTCAAGTTTTTAACGGGTGCAAAGTCTATCAGCTGTTTCAGTTTCTCGGATTGACAAAGCACATCAAGTACCTTTCGGTCCGCGATTTCATCGTTGGCGTCGTATAAGGCGTTTGATTGGAATTGCTCCGTTACCGCTCTTTGGATGGCGATAAATATGTCCAAAGAACAGCCGGAGCCGATTGCGGATATATGTCGGTCGCCGGGGCCGGTTCGTGGGAATGCAACCGCCAGATAAACTTCTGACTCGTCTTTGATAATGATGATCTGCAAAGCTTCGGCAGCCCGTAGCGCGTATGAGTTGTTGAACAGGGCTTGCGCAAGCAGGGGCGCCGACGGTGAGTAGAGATCTATCGCAGGTATCAGTCTGCAGACGGCCATGAAAAACCGGGACAACAGGTGTCGCTCAATCAGTTCCAGGGTACCGTGCAGCAGTGCTTCTGATTTCGTGCAGCCGAAAGCAGTTCCTGAGTTAGAGGCGTAGCGATTTAAAAAGCGCGTCGGTTGACTCGTTGTTTTACGTTCATCTTTGACCGGATACAGCAGGGCGCATGGCACAAAAAGCCCGGCGCAGCCGTCGAGTGCTGCAAGCTGCAGACACTGTAGAGGCTCGATGTTTTTTCGCAGACTTGTGAAAATGCCGTCCGACTCGACCCCGTTCTGCGAAGCGATGTCACTGCAACCAAGCGTTGTGCAAAATGGCGGCTCGGCGTGAAACATCGCGTAGTGCTCAAGGCTTTCAGCAAGTGCACCTACAAGCGCGTCGGGACCTTTGCCTGCGCCTGATTCAATCAGCGTGTCGTATTCGTTATAGAGTTCGGCAGTAGCGACCAGATTACCGTCATCGACATAGCGCACTCGCGCTTTCAAACCCAGTGTCTGGATAACATTGTTTATTCGGACAAACGCTTCGCTGGATGAAATCTCACGCTCTGACATGGTGAGCCTCGTAGGCTTGAATGCCGAAAGATCGACTTTCGGCATTTTCAGGATTGGCTGATCGGGAGGCCGAGTCAGCGGGTCAGTGAGGCGAAGAAGTCCAGTTCCGTCGCCAGGAAACCTTCAAAGTGGCCCGAGCCATAAGGCAAATCCTCGAAGGTGTTTATTTCAGAACGTTTTCTACCCATTACATATGACTCCATTGAATATCACGTTGTCGGCACTTTTTTGTGCGCCGAGCTTGCATGTTTTTTTGCAAGCGCAACGAGTAATAACAAGGGAGGGGTGGGCCCGCAATCAGACGGCTTCCGATGATTGCGTAGGGCACTTCTTGAGGAGTAGTAGGATCGAACTTCGTGCTGTTAAACACAGCGGCGTTCTATGCGGAAAATTAGCGCGAATTATGGTTTTCAGGTGTTTAGAGCTTGTAGAGGTATCGATCAGCGTGGAATTAATGACGATGGCATAAGGGGCGATCAAATGCCGTCGTCATTTATCTTGTCATGCGAGCCGACCTGGTTATTCCAGATTAATTACAAAAGTTCCTGTCCCATCGAGAATATTCTTCAAGGTCTCAACAACCTCTTCCATATCCACCATATCCGGGTTGAAAGCGATCTCCAGCACATCATCCCCATTCAACGCATCGGCATCCGCCGCAGCAATCTCGATCTTCAGCAGTTCCGACGTCAGCGTGACCTTCACGCCGTCAAGCGTCGACGGCTCGCCATCCAGGGTGATCTCCAGCTCATCCTCATCCGGATAACGGCTCATCAGGAACATCTCACCCTTGTCGCTGTGGCAGCAGAGCATGGCCATGTTGTCTTCTTCGTCGTCGCACGGGTTGACGATCAGTAGGGCGGTGGTCATTTGCATGGGGGAAATCCTGGGCAGTGGCGGCGGTGAATCTGTTCGAAGGCGCGATTTTGCCAGTCTCTGCTCGTTCGCGCTGCCTGCATCGGCAAAAAGTCGCAAAGCAGGACATTTCCGTCGCCCGGTTCCGAGTAGCGAGAAGGGAAAATCCGACGCCAGCGTAAGGCAATTACCGGATGCGCAAAATCCACCCGAAATTGCGATTTTTCGCTTGTGATCGCCACCGTTTTGCCGTTAGTTTCGCCGCTCTTGCGCAACGGAGTGCGTTACCAAAACCCCGAAAAAGGACCTTTGCCATGACTCAATATTTCGAACGCGCCGAAGAAATTCGCCACCTGTCTGACGAACAGATCGAGGAGATCTACAAGCGCTATCTGGAAGGTGAGAAAACTTCGCAGCTGATGGCGCAATTCCAGATTCCTTCCACGGTGCGCAGTCTGCTAAAAGTTCTGCCACCGATCGTCAGCACAGACCTCACCTGTCCTTACTGTGAACTGCCGATGTGGATGCGCCGCTACGCCAGGGGAACTCCGCTTTCGTTGCGCAGTGCATTCAAATGCGTCCGCTGTGAGCACCAGCACAGTGTCCCCGGCGCCAATGGCCGCCACGCAGCGTGCAACTGCACAGAATGTTTCAAGGTTCGCCAGCAGCAACTGGCCGCCCGGGCAGCGCGGGACCGTCTGGAGTTGCAGGCCAGATATGGCGCGCAACTCCCTGCAGTGCCTTACGCCAATCTGGGCTTTGTGCAGAAGTTGACGTTGCTTGCCTTGCTCGATGATGGCTACGGCGCAAACGTTGAATGGATTGCGCCGTTGAACGCGCCATCCCGAGAGGAGCTGCTCGCCCTGACCTTCGAGGCGCGGGAAGAGTTGCTCAAAGACCTGCACGAAGCCGGGGTGCTGGCGGTTTCCACCGAATCCGATATCAACGCCTTCGATCGCAGCGAGGGTTGCAGTATTCGCGAGTACAGCGCCGTGCGCTGGCTGCCCAACGTCACGCTGGATGGCGCGGCGCGCAGTAACCGAGAGAATCTGTATCTGGCGCTGTATCAGGAATTGTCGGGCAGCGTAAAGGCTGCCTGGAAGAGCGAAATCTATTCGCTGGTCTTCAGTCTCGCCCGCGAAGAGTCGCTTCAATACATTCGTGTGCTGGCCAGTGAGGTGGATTTCGCCTTCACGGCCGAAGCCCGTGCCGATGAGGTGGTCGGGCAGTTGTTGCAGGACTTCTCGGTGAGTCAGTTGTATTACTTCGCCCGCTTGGCGGTACGAAACGCCGCGCACTTTTATGCCACCGGCAATTCCAAAGGGCGCAGTCACGCCTCCAACACCATTCCGCGCAACATGCTGGGCACGGCGCAGGACGCGCTCGTCCGTAACTGGCGCAAGAACGGCCATCGTGATGCGCGGGTGCCGCAGACAGCCTTGCAGCGACTGCTTTACGACGTAGTGCTGAAGGACAGCGGCGCCGGATTCTCAAAGTCGCCGGGCATGTACTGGCGCGACGAACTGGTTCCGCAATTCTTCAGCGCCGTAGCGTTCGACAGCGACTTGCTGGGCAATCTGCGCCTGTTCTGCCGCGAATGCGATTCGAGCAACATTGACGCCAGCATGGACAAGCAGATCCTGCAGACGATGTGCTACGACTGCGCCACGGTGAGCAAATTCAGAGCCTTTGAGGAACTGCCGGACTGATCCGCGTCAACCGCCAGCGCTGAACCGGATGCCACGCTCAGGGTCGATAACAGGGCCTTGGGCGTTTTCGTTTCCGGATATGTAACGTTCCCAAGGATTGTCCTGGCACGAAAGTCCCGTGAAACCGGGGTATCGAGCCTGCATTTCAGCTCACGCCTGCTAGTGTTGATGCAGGCCAAACCCTGCATTTACGTGCCAATGACCGAATATGTCGCAGCACCGCAAGCAGACACATTGTCGCACCCATTAAGCTGCGCAACGGATGAGCACCCGTAAAGGCATTGTCGGCAGTGCTGGCAGTCGCTTTTGCAGATGCTCATTCATGGAAGGTGAATGTGACCTGAGTGTCCCGTCCAGCTTCACCCACCTGTCTCCCTGTTTCCTCTGCCCGAGAATCAGGAACAGGGCGACACCAGCCCCGAAAGGGGTGTTGCACGCGACGCTTTCCATCAATAACAAGCTTAAGCGGAGTACCACAGATGGCGTTCTTCACCGCAGCCAGCAAAGCCGACTTCCAGCACCAACTGCAAGCGGCACTGGCGCAGCACATCAGTGAACAGGCACTGCCACAAGTGGCGCTGTTCGCTGAACAATTCTTCGGCATCATTTCCCTGGACGAGCTGACTCAACGTCGCCTCTCCGACCTCGCTGGCTGTACTCTCTCTGCGTGGCGCCTGCTTGAGCGCTTCGATCACGCGCAACCGCAAGTGCGTGTCTACAACCCCGATTACGAACGTCACGGCTGGCAGTCGACCCACACCGCGGTCGAAGTGCTGCACCACGACCTGCCATTTCTGGTCGACTCGGTGCGTACCGAGCTGAACCGTCGCGGCTACAGCATTCATACCCTGCAGACCACCGTGCTCAGCGTGCGTCGTGGCAGCAAGGGCGAATTGCTGGAAATCCTGCCAAAAGGCAGCACCGGCGAAGGCGTGCTGCACGAATCGCTGATGTACCTGGAAATCGACCGTTGCGCCAACGCGGCCGAGCTGAACGTGCTGAGCAAAGAGCTTGAGCAGGTGCTCGGTGAAGTGCGCGTCGCCGTTGCTGACTTCGAGCCGATGAAAGCCAAGGTGCAGGACATCCTCACCCAGCTCGACAACAGCGCCTATCCGGTCGATGCCGACGAAAAGAACGAAATCAAGAGCTTCCTGGAATGGCTGGTGGGCAACCACTTCACCTTCCTCGGCTACGAAGAGTTCGTGGTTACCGATCAAGCCGATGGCGGCCACATCGAGTACGACCGGAACTCCTTCCTCGGCCTGACGAAACTGCTGCGCACCGGCCTGACCTACGAAGACCTGCGCATCGAAGACTACGCCGTGTCCTATCTGCGCGAACCGACCCTGCTGTCGTTCGCCAAGGCTGCGCACCCGAGCCGTGTGCACCGTCCGGCTTACCCGGATTACGTGTCGATCCGTGAAATCGACGCCGACGGCAAAGTCATCAAGGAACACCGCTTCATGGGCCTGTACACCTCGTCGGTGTACGGCGAGAGCGTGCGGGTCATCCCGTTCATCCGCCGCAAGGTCGAAGAAATCGAGCGCCGCTCCGGCTTCCAGTCCAAGGCTCACCTGGGCAAGGAACTGGCACAGGTCCTCGAAGTGCTACCGCGTGACGACCTGTTCCAGACCCCGGTCGACGAACTGTTCACCACCGTGATGTCGATCGTGCAGATCCAGGAACGCAACAAGATCCGCGTGTTCCTGCGCAAAGACCCGTACGGTCGCTTCTGCTACTGCCTGGCCTACGTGCCGCGCGACATTTATTCCACTGAAGTGCGCCAGAAGATCCAGCAAGTGCTGATGGAGCGCCTGAAGGCGTCCGATTGCGAATTCTGGACCTTCTTCTCGGAATCCGTGCTGGCCCGTGTGCAGCTGATCCTGCGCGTCGATCCGAAGAACCGCCTCGACATCGACCCGCTGCTGCTGGAAAAAGAAGTGGTTCAGGCCTGCCGCAGCTGGCAGGACGACTACGCCGCACTGACCGTCGAAAGCTTCGGCGAAGCCCACGGCACCAACGTGCTGGCCGACTTCCCGAAAGGCTTCCCGGCCGGTTACCGCGAGCGTTTTGCCGCGCATTCGGCCGTGGTCGACATGCAGCACCTGCTGAGCCTCAACGAAAAAAATCCGCTGGTGATGAGCTTCTATCAGCCGCTCGGTCAGGTCTCCGGCCAGCGCGAGCTGCATTGCAAGCTGTATCACGCCGACACGCCGCTGGCGCTGTCCGACGTCCTGCCGATTCTGGAAAACCTCGGCCTGCGCGTGCTGGGTGAATTCCCGTATCGCCTGCGCCACACCAACGGCCGCGAATTCTGGATTCACGATTTCGCCTTCACCGCCGCTGAAGGTCTGGACCTCGACATCCAGCAACTCAACGACACCCTGCAGGACGCGTTCGTGCACATCGTGCGCGGCGATGCCGAGAACGATGCGTTCAACCGTCTGGTGCTGACCGCTGGTCTGCCATGGCGCGACGTCGCGCTGCTGCGTGCCTACGCCCGTTACCTGAAGCAGATTCGTCTGGGCTTCGACCTGGGTTACATCGCCAGCACCCTGAACAACCACACCGACATCGCTCGCGAACTGACCCGGTTGTTCAAGACCCGTTTCTACCTGGCGCGCAAGCTCGGCAGCGACGATCTGGAAGACAAGCAACTGCGTCTGGAACAAGCGATTCTGACTGCACTGGACGATGTTCAGGTGCTCAACGAAGACCGCATCCTGCGTCGTTACCTCGACCTGATCAAAGCCACCCTGCGCACCAACTTCTATCAGACGGATGCCAACGGCCAGAACAAGTCGTACTTCAGCTTCAAGTTCAACCCGCATGCGATCCCTGAGCTGCCCAAGCCAGTGCCGAAGTTTGAAATCTTCGTTTACTCGCCACGCGTCGAAGGCGTGCACCTGCGCTTCGGCAACGTTGCTCGTGGTGGCCTGCGCTGGTCCGACCGTGAAGAAGACTTCCGTACCGAAGTGCTCGGCCTGGTAAAAGCCCAGCAAGTGAAGAACTCGGTCATCGTGCCAGTGGGCGCGAAGGGCGGCTTCCTGCCGCGTCGCCTGCCACTGGGCGGCAGCCGAGACGAAATCGCGGCCGAGGGCATCGCCTGCTACCGCATCTTCATTTCCGGCCTGTTGGACATCACCGACAACCTGAAGGACGGCGCCCTGGTGCCGCCGGTCAACGTCGTGCGTCATGACGATGATGACCCGTACCTGGTGGTCGCGGCGGATAAGGGCACTGCAACCTTCTCCGACATCGCCAACGGCATCGCCATCGACTACGGCTTCTGGCTGGGTGACGCGTTCGCCTCCGGTGGTTCGGCCGGTTACGACCACAAGAAAATGGGCATCACCGCCAAGGGCGCGTGGGTCGGCGTACAGCGCCACTTCCGCGAACGCGGCATCAATGTTCAGGAAGACAGCATCACCGTGGTTGGTGTCGGCGACATGGCCGGCGACGTGTTCGGTAACGGCCTGTTGATGTCCGACAAGCTGCAACTGGTCGCTGCGTTCAACCACATGCACATCTTCATCGACCCGAACCCGAACCCGGCGACCAGTTTCGTCGAGCGTCAGCGTCTGTTCGACCTGCCGCGTTCGGCCTGGACCGACTACGACACCAGCATCATGTCCGAAGGTGGCGGTATCTTCTCGCGCAGCGCGAAGAGCATCGCGATCTCGCCGCAGATGAAAGAACGCTTCGACATCCAGGCTGACAAGCTGACCCCGACCGAACTGCTCAATGCCTTGCTCAAGGCGCCGGTGGATCTGTTGTGGAACGGCGGTATCGGCACCTACGTCAAGGCCAGCACCGAAAGCCACGCCGATGTCGGCGACAAGGCCAACGATGCACTGCGCGTCAACGGTAACGAGCTGCGCTGCAAAGTCGTGGGCGAGGGCGGTAACCTCGGCATGACCCAACTGGGTCGCGTGGAATTCGGTCTCAATGGCGGCGGTTCCAACACCGACTTCATCGACAACGCCGGTGGCGTGGACTGCTCCGACCACGAAGTGAACATCAAGATCCTGCTGAACGAAGTGGTTCAGGCCGGTGACATGACCGACAAGCAACGCAACCAGTTGCTCGCGAGCATGACCGACGAAGTCGGCAATCTGGTGCTGGGCAACAACTACAAGCAGACTCAGGCCCTGTCCCTGGCGGCGCGCCGTGCCTACGCGCGCATCGCTGAGTACAAGCGTCTGATGAGCGATCTGGAAGGCCGTGGCAAGCTGGACCGTGCCATCGAATTCCTGCCGACCGAAGAGCAACTGACCGAGCGCGTCGCTGAGGGCCACGGCCTGACCCGTCCTGAGCTGTCGGTGCTGATTTCCTACAGCAAGATCGACCTCAAAGAGCAGCTGCTGGGCTCGCTGGTGCCGGACGACGACTACCTGACCCGCGACATGGAAACGGCGTTCCCGCCGACCCTGGTCAGCAAGTTCTCCGAAGCCATGCGTCGTCATCGTCTGAAGCGCGAGATCGTCAGCACGCAGATCGCCAACGATCTGGTCAACCACATGGGCATCACCTTCGTGCAACGACTCAAAGAGTCGACCGGCATGAGCCCGGCGAATGTGGCTGGCGCTTACGTGATCGTGCGTGACATCTTCCACCTCCCGCACTGGTTCCGTCAGATCGAAGCGCTGGACTATCAGGTTTCCGCTGACGTGCAGCTGGAACTGATGGACGAGCTGATGCGTCTGGGCCGTCGCGCCACGCGCTGGTTCCTGCGTGCCCGCCGCAACGAGCAGAACGCTGCCCGTGACGTCGCGCATTTCGGTCCGCACCTGAAAGAACTGGGTCTGAAACTCGACGAACTGCTCAGCGGCGAAATCCGCGAGAACTGGCAGTCGCGCTATCAGGCGTACGTCGAAGCCGGTGTGCCGGAATTGCTGGCGCGTATGGTTGCGGGTACTTCGCACCTGTACACGCTGCTGCCGATCATCGAAGCCGCAGACGTCACCGGGCAGAACCCGGCCGAAGTGGCCAAGGCTTACTTCGCCGTCGGCTCTGCACTGGACATCACCTGGTACCTGCAACAGATCAGCGCTCTGCCGGTTGAAAACAACTGGCAGGCTCTGGCCCGTGAAGCGTTCCGTGATGACGTCGACTGGCAGCAACGGGCGATCACCATCTCCGTCCTGCAACAGGGCGACGGCTCGCAGGACGTGGAAGCACGCCTGGCGCTGTGGATGGCCCAGCACGAAAGCATGATCGAACGCTGGCGCGCCATGTTGGTGGAAATCCGTGCTGCGAGCGGTACGGACTACGCCATGTACGCGGTGGCCAACCGTGAACTGCTGGATCTGGCGTTGAGCGGGCAAGCAATCGTGCCTGCGGTGACTGCGAATGCCGAGCTTGAACTGGCGTAAGTAGTGGCTGAATGAAGAAGCCCCGCTCTCGAAAGAGGCGGGGCTTTTTCTTGTCTGTCATTCAGAACGTATCGGCGCAGCGAAAGGCGAAGCTACCGACGCCGTCCGTACGGGGCAGGGATGTTCCGGCTACGACAAGCTGATTGTTCTGAATGGCAAGGCCTCCCGCCATGTCGAGCACGGCGGTCAGATTGATGACCAGCACACCGTCGTCGGCAAAATCGCGATCTGGATAGCCTTCCGATTTGAACTGGGCAATGACGATTTCCGAGTCTTGTTCGCCGTGGGTGCTGGAAAGCACGACGATGTGTCCGTCCCTCAGCGTGCCAGCAGTCCATTGGATGCCGAAAAGGGCTTTTGGATAGGACGTCAGGACAGGCCTCCCTTCATTGAAGTCGATGGCGTATTTCCCGTTCCTGTCGACACAAACCAGGACGCCCTGGTGAACAAAATCCTTCGAGGTGGCGCTACCGATGCCAAGGATGTTGCCACCAGGCATTTCGACCAGTTGGTTGATCTGACTGAGCTTGTCCAGGCGGTCGAACAGGGCAAAACCGTTATCGCCAAAGCTGCTGACAGGCTTACCTGTGGCGTCGAAGAGGGCGATCATTGCGCGGTAGCGGTTTTCACGTGAAACGTAACCTGCGATGGCGAATTTGCCGTCCTGGAGCCGGATCAGTGAGCCAGACCACGTGAAGTTGGCCAGGTATCGAATCACGACGTAACCCTTTCCCTGGCCAAACGCAGTGTCCAGAGCCCCGTTGCTTTGCAGTCTGATCAAAAGACCGCATTGGTCATTGGGGGAATATCGATGGTTGCTCAACACCATCAGTTTTCCGTCGTCCAGTTCAATGGCATGGCCACTGTAATCGGATGCCGTAGTGCGTTTTTGCCCAAGTTCGATCTCGGACGACGTGAGCGCGGGCACCGGAATCGGATCAACGAAGACTACGCCGTTGACGCCAAATGCGGTCTCGGGCGTTCCGTCATTGCGAAACATTGCCAGGCAGCGTTGTGGCTGTGCGTATTCGTGTAGATAAAAGGCACCCTGAAGCAACAGATTTCCGTTCTTGAGGATGCTGATGCTGCCACCCGTGGATTTATAGCCCGGAGCGAAAACCCCGCTGGCCACGCCATCCCGGGCAAACGAAGTGTCCTGTGTGCCATCAGGCTTCAATCGCACAATGGCGAACTTGTTGCCCGGACTTGCGGCGATCAGCAGCTTGCCGTCCGCCGCGACGGCAACTGCGTTGGCGAAGCCGTTTTCCTGATCGGGATATTTAAACCAGGTGAGGCCATTTTGGTCGGGGCCGAAAGTGGGGTCCAGGTTATGCACAGCGGTGTCTTTTACTTTAGTCATGGTCTGCTCCTCGAATACGCTGTTTTTGCGTAAAGCGATCAGTCGATAGGGACCGGCAAATCAACGCAGTGCTGGTATTTGGGAAGCTTTCGGTCGCGCTGTCCACTGTCAGACCTGACAGTGGACGGCGGCGGATGATTGTGGATTTGGAAGACGGGATGGCCTGTCTTGCCGGGGATTTAATGTCTGAGGGTTTTTGTGGTGTGTGGTCTGGCGCCTTCGCGAGCAGGCTCGCTCCCACGGTTGATCGCATTCCAAATGTGATCAGGCAGCCATCAGTTTTCCAGCGGGATCAGCACCTGCTCGTTCGGGGCCATCACCATGAACACCAGCAACCTGGCAGGCTTGGTCGAGCTGGCATTTTTCGACTCCAGATGCTCGGAGCCGGCCGGCTCGTACCAGTACTGGCCCTTTTTGTAAGTGATCGCCTGTTCGCCTTTGACTTGGGAAATCACTTCGCCGTCGAGCACGTAAGCCATCGCCGTGCCTTCGTGTTTATGGGCGATCGAGGATTGCCCGGGCTGGTAGTCGACTTCGATCATCATGGCTTTCTTGCCGGGGGCGTTTTTCAGCAGTTGGTCCTGCAGGACGGTGATTTTTTCGGATGGGTCGTGAGCCATTGCCGAGGCGGAGAGGGTGAAGGCGAGGGCGGCAGCGACGAGGTGCAGGGCTTTCATGGCGGGTTACCTGTGATGGTGGGGGTGTGCTCACAGTAGGCCGCAATGTGGCCGGTTCAAACGGCCAATATTCGCGAAGATCAGGTGACCAATTCTGGTTCAAAAGCAAAGATCGCAGCCTTCGGCAGCTCCTTGTATCTCGACTAACGCTCCGTCAGGAGCGATAGTTCTCGACTGATCATCGAGGGAGGGACTTGGAAGCCGCGCAGCTCCTTAGGCTTTTTGCCTGTGACGTAGATCGTGCTCCAGCCCTCCACACTCACTCGTACAGTTCGCACGGTATCTTGGGCCCGCCTGCGGCGAGAGCCCGCATTCGCAAGGTTGGACAGAGTGACGTGATGATCGCAACAGGGAACAAGTGGAGAATCAATCATGTCCGGTTTCGTTGGCGTCGACATCGCAAAGAACACCTTTGATATCGCTACACACCAGCCCAACGGCAAGCACAAAACCAAGGCCAAGCTGGCCAACGATCCAAAGGGCTTTAAAGAGTTTGAGGCGTGGCTAGAAAAAAATGCCGAGCGTTCGGCCCTGATCGTGATGGAAGCCACCAGCGTCTACCATTTGGAGCTCGCGGAATTCGTTTACAACAAAGGCTTCCGGGTCTGCGTCGTGAACCCGGCTACGACCAAAGCGTACGCTGACAGCGAACTGCGCCGCATCAAGACTGATAAAAGCGATGCCAAACTGATCGCCGACTTTGCCCGGGAAAAGGATCAAAAACTTCACCCATGGGCGCCTGAGCCGCTGAAATACCGCCAGTTAAAAGCAATGGTGCGCCGCCTGGATGACCTTCAGGAAATGGAACAAATGGAGCTCAATCGTCTGGACGTTTCCGACGAAAAGGTCAAAGACTCGATCAACTCCGTTCTGCGCCATATCGAAAAAGAGATCGTAGAAACGCATAAGGCGATCAAAAAACACATCGATGACGACCCGGATATGCGTCAGATGCGGGATCTCATCGTAACCATCGACGGCATCGGACAAAAAACGCTTGAACGATTGCTCGCCGAACTGGGTGACTTGCGCAAATACAGTGATCCTCGCCAACTGGTCGCTGCTGCAGGGCTCAATCCAAAGCTGCAGGAATCAGGAAAGCTCAAAGGTCACACCCTGATCTCAAGAGTAGGGTCAGCACGGCTGCGTGCAGGCCTTTACATGCCTGGCATGGTGGCGCTGAAACACAATAAGGCGATCAAGGCGATGAAAGAACGCCTGGAAGCCAATGGCAAGGCCCCCAAGCAGATCATCTGCGCAGCAATGCGCAAGCTGCTGCACTTCGTTTACGGAGTGCTCAAGTCAGGACTGCCATATGACCCGAAACTTGCGCTTGCCCGGTGAGGCTCAAGACGGTATCTACAGGGGAACGCATTCCAGAGTAGGAGCTGCCGAAGGCTGCGATCTTTTGATCTTGCTTTTAGACGATAGGGAAGCTGTTGAAATCGACGCTATTGGCCAGGCGGCTATCGATCAGGTCGATAAACCCCTGTGCCTCGGGCCGGTTGAAATGCGCCTGCATCGCCGCTTCCGACTGCCAGCGCGCGCTGACCGTCCAGCGGTGGCTGTCCTCGGGGCAGCGGTCGACCAGGTAGGAATCGCAGCCCGGGGTTTCGCGCAGGGTGTCGACGATCTTCTGCAATTGCTTGCCGAGCTCTTCCGAGCGGCCCGCAACAGCCTTCACCTCAACCGTGTTGATCACTTCGTTGGACATTGCTCACACTCCTGAATCAGGCCGGACGAATCCTGCTCACTGAGGGATAACGCCTGTGCAGAATAGGCCTGCCGCCGTGAATCACCAATAACCAATCGGCGGTAAAAGCCTTATACCAACGGCTCATGACAGCTGTTCGAGGATGTCGCGCAGGCGATCGAGGGCGATGTCGATGTCGAGGGTTTCGATGGCGCCGAAACCGAAGTAAAGGCCTTCTTTCGCCGGCTGCTGGTAGTAGAAACCACTGATCGCATACAGGCCGACCTCAACCTTTTTCGCCAGCTCGATGACCAACGGCAAATCGATAGGCACCTTGCAGAACACCGCCATGTGAAACCCGGCGCTGGCCGGCACGGCTTGCAGCCACGGTGCAAGGTCAGTCGCCATCCGCGCCAGGATCCGCTCGCGGCGTTGCGCGTAGATCGTGTGGCAGCGGCGGATGTGCTTGAGCAGGCAACCCTCGGCGATGAACTTGGCCAGCGCCCATTGCGGCAGAGTCGAGGCGTGCAGATCGGTGAGCTGTTTGGCGCGGATCACCGCCTCGATGATCGACGGCGGCAGGATCGCGTAGCCCAGGCGCAACTCCGGCAGCAGGGTTTTCGAGAAGGTGCCGACGTAGGCGACGATACCGCGCTGATCGAGGTTGTACAGCGAATCGGTGGGCCGGCCCTCGTAGCGGAATTCGCTGTCGTAGTCGTCCTCGATGATGATCGCGCCGAGCTCGTGGGCACGGGCGAGCAGGGCCTCGCGGCGCGCCTGACTCATCGCCATGCCCAGCGGAAACTGATGCGATGGCGTCACATAGATGAGCCGGGTGCCATCGGGAATGTGCTCGACCTGAATGCCCTCGGCATCCACCGGCACCCCGACCACCTCCGCGCCATGCGTGCCGAACAACAAGCGCGCGGGCGGATAGCCGGGGTCTTCCATCGCCACCAGACTGCCGGGGCGGGTCAGTACGCGGGCAATCAGGTCCAGCGCTTGTTGCGCGCCGTTGCACACGACGATGTCCTCGTCCTGACAGTTGATGCCACGGGAAAAGGCGATGTGCCGGGCGATCGCATTGCGCAGCGCTGGCAAGCCTTCGGCGACGCTGTAGAAACCTTTCGACTGCGCCATCTGCCGCATCGCATGGGCGACGCAGCGGCGCCAGTCGTCGTGGGGGAACTGGCCTTTGCTGGTGGCGCCGCCGATGAAGTCGTAGCGCAGCGAACCTTCCAGCGTCGGATGACGGAGGAACACCGGCAGATTGCGCCAGCTCTCGATCACCTCGGCACTGGCCAGCTCGGTGTGGCTCTGCTTGCGTTGCACCTGCGCCGGGCGGGCGTTGACGTAGGTGCCTTTGCCGATCACCCCGGTGAGGAAGTTTTCGTAGGTCAGCTGCGCATAGGTGTCGGAAATGGTCTTGCGCGAAATGCCCAATTGCTCGGCCAGCAAGCGGCTCGGCGGCAACTGCGTACCCGCCGCCAACCGCCCGGACTCAATCGCCGCGCGCAACTGCTGATACAACTGACCGGCAAGATCCTTGCGGCCGTTGATCACGACATGAAGTTCCATACCGACGAGGCTCCCGGGTGTTGAGTGAGGTGTCGGTCAGATTAGCGTTGTTGGGCTTATGGCAGTAGTTGCGTGGAGTAAATACCGCAAATTGGCGCAAGTCCCTGTGGGAGCGAGCCTGCTCGCGAAAGCGGTCTGTCATTGAACAGATTCGTTGTCTGACACTCCGCTATCGCTGGCAAGCCAGCTCCCACAGTTTTCGCGGCGTGCACAAATCTTGTGAACGACGTTAAACCTTGTGGGAGCTGGCTTGCCAGCGATGGCGGTGGTGCAGTGGATGAATATTTGTCTGGGAAACCGCTTTCGCGAGCAGGCTCGCTCCCACAGGTATTGCGTTTGGCCGAGGTTCATTGGTGTAGCCGGAATTCATGGAATTGGGGCTGTAACACAGCCTGCACAGCCCTTACTGTGAAACTCATCATTCCGCCTGCCGAGAGCCGCGCCATGTCCCTGCGTCTGGATTACTACAACGCTTCGCCCAAGGCGATGAAAGCGATGATTGCCATGGAGGCGCTGACCGCCAACTTGAGCATCGAAGCGCCGCTGCTGCAATTGATCCGGATCCGCGCTTCGCAACTCAACGGCTGCGCATTCTGCACTGATATGCATTCGGTCGACGCGCGGCGGGCCGGGGAGAGTGATCGGCGCCTGTATGCGGTCGCGGTGTGGCGCGACAGCAACTTCTTCAACCCCCGCGAACGCGCGGCGCTGGCCTGGGCCGAGGCAGTGACGCTGTTGGCCGAAAGCCACGTGCCGGATGACGTCTACCAGCAAGCGCGCGAGCAATTCGATGAAGGCGAACTGGTGGACCTGACGGTTGCAGTCAGCACCATCAACAGCTGGAATCGTTTGGCTGTCAGCTTCCGTCAGATCCCGAGTGACTGAAAGCACCCATCCCTGTGGCGAGGGGATCTGATCGTTCCCACGCTCCGCGTGGGAATGCAGCCCGGGACGCTCTGCGTCCCAATGGAACGCGGAGCGTCCCTTGAGGCATTCCCACGCAGAGCGTGGGAACGATCAACCTGCCTAATTCGCCGGCCGCTGCGGTTTCACTGATGTGCCAAACGTATTGCCCATCCGCGTACTCGTCGCCGCCGGGGTCGCCAGTCCGACCTGATTCGGCGCGCGCTTGTGCACCGGCACATTCAACGCTTCCATGTTCTTCTGCGCCGCCGCCGCGCCGTCGGGATTGTTGCCCATCTGCTGGCTCAGGCAATCGTAATTCGGCGCCTTGTAACCGCCGACCGTGACCTCGACACAGCCCAGCGGCTCTTCGGCCTGCGCCGCGCCCACCGTCATCAGCAAGACCCACATCCACCGCGTTTTCATTTCCGCCTCCTGGCCCGCCCGAATGGGCCGCTCTGGCTTTGAGTCTAGTGCAAGCGCGGCGCAAAACCCGTGATGGTTTTTTTGCACTGCCCGTCATACCAGAGTCATAAATGCCCCGCAGGATAGCGATTTTCAGGGGTGCGCCAGTCGTGCAGCGAGGCAGTTCGCGGATCAGTCTTCAGCGCTCGGCGACGCTTGTGCGCCGCGCGGGTCTGGGGTGGCTGCTCGGTCTGCTGACCTGCGCGGCCAATGCTGATCCGGCGGCGGACATGCGCATGACCTTGCACATCCCGGCGCAGGAACTCGCTCGGGCGCTGGATCAGTACAGCCGCGCCACGGGCGTCGCGGTGCTGGTAGACAGCCAGTTGAGCCGGGGCCGTCGCTCCCTCGCCGTGGATGGCGAATACACCGCCGCCGATGCCTTGCGCCATCTGCTCGGCGGCACCGGGTTGATGGCGCGCTACGCCCGCGCCGACGCGTTCACCCTGCAAGCGGCGCAGGTGGAAGACCTGCCAGTGCCGACGGACAAACCCACGCCGGCTGCGGTCGCGGTCAACCGCAGTTATGCGACGGCGGTGCAAGCGGCGATCGAGCGCAAGCTGTGCCGCTCGCCGCTGACACGGCCGGGCAGTTATCGCGCGGTGTTGCAGGTGTGGGTCGGGCGCGACGGCGTGGTGCAGCACAACCGGTTGGTCACTTCGACCGGCGATGTACGGCGCGATAACGCGCTGGTGGAAAGTTTTCGCAACCTCACAATCGATCGGCCGACGCCCAGCGCCTTGCGCCAGCCGGTCACGTTGCTGTTGTTACCGGAGTCGTCAGGGAAACGCATGGAATGCACGAGATGGGAAGGAGTTTCCGGGGGATGAAAGACGCCGGACAAAGCACGATGGGCCAGCTGTTCCTCAGCTCCTACGAGGATTTTCGCGTGCGCCTGCGCCGCCGCCTCGGTTCCGAGGACCTGGCCAACGACGTGCTGCACGAGACCTGGCTGCGGGTCGATCGCATGGAAACCCCGCCGAACCTGCTCAAGCCCAACGCCTACCTGTATCGCATGGCCCTCAACATCGCCGCCGACCGCCGTCAGGCCGATGCGCGCCTGCTCACCGGCACCGAAGTCGAGGAACTGCTGCAACTGGGCGACGAAGCCCTCGACCCGGCGCGGGTGGTCGGCGGGCAAAAGGAGATGCAGGCCCTGCTCAGCGCCTTGTACGAACTGCCCGCACGGCGTCGGCGGATCTTCATCGCCGCGCGGCTGGAAGAGGCGCCACACCTGGAAATCTCCCAGCGTTTCGGCATTTCCACGCGCATGGTCGAGAAGGAAATCAAAGCCGCGCTGGGCTTCTGCGCAGCGAAACTGGAAAGAAAAGTGTTTCAGCGGTTCGGTCGCGGGGCCGGAAAACCGTCTAGCGAATAGTGACCCGATTAATCCGTTGAGAATTTGCGCGTTTGAACATCTTTCGACTGAAACCCGCCGAGCCTTCGGCCACCGAGTCTCTGCACAGCGAAGCCCAAGACTGGCTGATCCTGCTGACCTCGGGCCGCGCCAACGTCGCCGACGCTCGCGCCCTGCGCGAATGGTGCGCGCAGAGCGGCGAACATGCCCAGGCGTTCGAAGAAGCCAAGCGGCTGTGGCATCACCTGCAACCGGCCGCCGAAGCCGTGCAGGGCCGACGCAGCTTCGGTCGACGGGCATTTCTCGGCGGCGCGATTGCCGCATCCGCCGCATTCCTGCTGGTGCGCGGCACGATTCCCGGTGGCTTCGAAGGCTTGGGCGCCGACTACATCACCGAAGTCGGCCAGCAACGCCGGGTCGAACCGGCGCAAGGCGTCAGCCTCGAACTCAACACCCAGACCCGCATCAACCAGCGCAGCGTCGAAAACGGCGTGCAGGGCTTTGAACTGGTCAGCGGCGAAGTCGAAGTGCAAACCGCACGCCTGCCGCTGGCGATGCAGGCCGGGGCAGGGTGGTTGCGCGCCAGCCAGGCCCGCTTCAACCTGCGCAACACCGACCAGCAAGTCTGCGTGACCTGCCTCGACGGCGCGGTCGACGTCGCCATCGACGGCCGCAACCTGCGCCTCGAAGCCGGCCAGCAAATCACCTACGACACACGACAAATCGGCAACGTACAAACCGTCGACACCGCCGCCGTGATGAACTGGCGCCAACAAGTGCTGGTGTTCAACGGCGCCACCCTCAGCCAGATGATCGACGAAATCAACCGCTACCGCCCCGGCATGCTCCTGCTGCTCAACCGCGAACTCGGCCAACGCCGCGTCCAGGCCCGCTTCAACCTCGACCAACTCGCCGGCGTCGCATTGCTGATCCGCGACGCCTACGGCGTCAAATGCACCGAACTCCCCGGCGGCGTGGTCGTCCTCAGCTAACTGCCTGCCACACACAGATCCCCTGTGGGAGCGAGCCTGCTCGCGAAAGCGGTTGCCCAACTGACCAATATCTTCCGGTCGCACTCGATCCCTGTGGGAGCTGGCTTGCCAGCGATAACGGCCTAACAGCCAACCAACCTGCAACTGACCGCCCCCAACCCAATTGTGGGAGCGAGCCTGCTCGCGAAAGCGGTCTACCAGCTGACCAATATCTTCCGGTCGCACTCGATCCCTGTGGGAGCTGGCTTGCCAGCGATAACGGCCTAACAGCCACCCAACCTGCAACTGACCGCCCCCAACCCAATTGTGGGAGCGAGCCTGCTCGCGAAAGCGGTCTACCAGTGGCAACAACATTGATTGACCCACCGCGTTCGCGAGCAGCCTCGCTCCCACATTTGATTGGTGACCGCCAAATTACTGCAACAACCCAATCACCTGCCGATACCGCTCAACCCCCTGCGCCGTCTGCCGACTCAAACTAATCTCCAACCCCAACGGATCCTCCCGCCGATTGCCACTCAACTGCCGCCAGCCTTTATCGATCTCCCAAACCCGCACCTGCACATCACTCACCTCACTCAACACCGCAACCCCATTCCCAGGCGCCGGCAACGGATAGCGACTGCGCGCCTCAGCCACCGCCCGATACAACGTATCCCCCTTGACCCACCACCGTACCCGCTGCAACGCCCCCGGCTGATCCGCCGCGCTGCGAATAATATCCAGCCGAAACCCCCTGCTATCACTACTGCGCACCGTCACCGCCGGCGGCGCGGTCGGCGCCTCATCCTCAGCCCCGACCTTGCGCGGCTCGCTCAACTCCACCCCCGCGCGCATGTCCACATCGCGCTGCAACTGATTCAACACCCGCAACAACCCATCGCTCTGCTCACTGCTCGCCTGCAAATGACTGTCCGCCCGCGTCACACTGTCCAGCCCGCGCCAGGCAATCAGACTCACCACCGCCATCAGCAGAATCGCGACCATCACCTCAATCAGAGTGAACCCTTGCTGAGTCTTCATTGAATACTGATCCGCCCACTGCTATCGCGCAGCACACTCAGCCGATTGGCCCCATCCGACAAAATCAGCCGCAACGGCGGATTGATCCACTCAGCATTCAGCACCACCGTCTGGCGGGGCTCCACCCGCACCTCGACCTTCGGGCTCTGCCACGCACGCGGGCGCAACTGCGCATCCTCCTTGAACGACTCAAACCCCAGGCCATCATCCACACGCCTACCAAAGCGAAACCCCTTGGCATCCGCCACCCACACAATCGGTCGCCCATCAGCGCGAGCCTCCGCCTGCGCCACCTGCAACAACTGCGCAACCCGCTCGGCATCCTTGCGCAACAACTGCAACGGATCAGGCCTGATACTCAAACTGATCGCCGCACTGGCAATCCCGATGATCACCAGCACTACCATCAACTCGATCAACGTAAAACCCTGCTGCCTGCTCATCACCCGCGCGCTCCTTGGCGTCCCACCCCATCGTGCCCGGCGAACATGTAAGGCATGTGAAATAAAACGGAGAGAATTGCCGCGTAGGCTGGCAGCAGGGACAACAAGGAGCGACAACCCATGAAATTCACCGCACGGATTACCCCGGCGCAAACCGTCCAGGCCCTGGCACTGCTCGCCGCCGTGGTCGGCGTCGCGACGTGGTCGTCGCTGCTGCTGACATCGGCGGAATCCCACACCCCCGCAGCCGCCCCGCAAGTGCTCGCGGCGAGGAGCGATAGCCCGGCGTTGCAGTGGTTTTCCAATGAGACCGCGCCGGTGGATATCAAGGTAAGCGGGGTGATCGCGGGCGGGAGCGGGACGGTGGCGATATTGAGTTTGAATGATGGCGCGCCGAGGAGTTTTTTGGTGGGGGAGAAGGTTGGGGTTGGGGTGAAGTTGGTGGGGGTTGGGGGGGATGGGGTGGTGATTGAGCGGGGTGGAGAGAGGGTGAGGTTGGGGGTGGAGAGGTTGGGGGAGGGGATGGAGATGCCGAGGTTGGTTAGGCCGTGAGTTGTGATTTGAGGTGGTTATTTGCCGTTACTTGGATTTCTGGAATACCAGTTAAATTACTTCGTTCAGCAAGAAGATAACGTAAAAAAGGAGGTTTTGATGCCTGCTATTTGCTCGGTAACAGAGACGTCGGTAAGAGCCTCAGAGACCTAAAGCGACCGTTTACAAACGATTACTTTAGGCCTGAGCGAATACCTACTCAAGTTTCATTCATTTGAAATACTTCAAATACCTCGATTTATGAAAAAGTTAACGGCGGTCAATCATGCTTTTCAGTTATGCAATTTACTGGGATGCAGATATAAGATTCACAAAATAGCATTACCTCGTGGCCCAAGCGGTGAGCCTCGTCAAGGCCGTTTTCTTTGTAATTCGAATTTTTAAGTTCTGTTCTTAAAGTATCGATCTCCGGCTTACTCATGCAGAGTTCTAGTAGGTCGCTAAGCTGGCTAGACCAACAATAGCTATATGGGCCCAATGGAATAATCTTGGCGATATGATCTGGTGTTGCAGCATAAGCTGCTGCAGTAGTGATGTTGGAGGATAAAAATATTGACTGGCTGCGATAGCGCACTCCAAACGTTTCATAAAACCAATCATCTGCTGCGTTATGCAAATCCAAATTCATATCTCTTGGACGCCTGTTTTTTCGAGTCGCGTGCACTGTTGGATGAGCTATCTCATAATGTCTAGATAGCCCTCTATAAAACCCAAGTGTTTCGAATGAAGACACCTATGTATTCCTTGTGTTATTTTGGATTTCTTCCGGAAGGACCATCGGGGCGGTTGGAGCCATTTAATATGTCAATCGCCTCAAAGAGTAGCGATCTCAATTTTTGACTGTTTATATTAGGCGTGTCTAATTGGTATGATTTCTTTACTGGTGCCAAAGCGCCTAGTCGCATTTCAACGTCAACTCCGGGTAAAAGAGATATGATTAATACTCTTGACCTTTTAGGCTTTAGGATTGATGCTTTCATTGAGGCGCGTGATAAGACCTCCAATTCATCAATCGAAACGTCGCAGGATGGTCGTTCCTCAACAGAAAAGGGCTTAATGATGTCTCTGATTAGTTTGTTGCATACTCCAGACATCGAATTTTTTAAATCAAATTCCAATGATAGACAGGCAAAAGCCATATACCAAAACACAATGTCTGGGTATTTAAATATATGAGATTTTAATGACGATGCATGATTCATAGAGCCAGGAAGTATTTTGTTGCAAAAATAGGCAATGCCTGCGGATTTAATTTCTGGCGATGCTGTTGATTTTTCAATTTTTCCGACAATGCTGTTGAAGACCGACATTCGCGAATTGTAAGTCTCCTTCAACTTCACGGAATCATCTCGAATATCAAATAAATGCGTCAACTCGTAAGAAAGTTCTGAGTCTGGGATTTTGTTGTTTAGGAAGAGGTTTAAAAAAGATGATTTGTCATCTGCTAAATAGGTTTTCTCAGAAAAAGATAAGATGGTTTCGGGAGAGACAATGCTTTGTTCTTGGCTAGTAAGTTTTCGTGCGAGTTCCCATCTTTTGAACGTTATATGAGGGCTCAATTTTGGGTAGAGATTGGAGGCTCGAGCAATAGCCGCGCCTAAGGTTTGAGCGCAAGCCGCATATCCAATGTTTCCCGTAAGAAGATCTTTCTGCGTTAGAAAGGCGCTGGTCGTCGCTTCGCCTAGGATCAAAGCAACATCGAGTCGCAATGTTCGGTCGTCAGGTTTAAGTCGTGGCTTTATTTTTTTTTGCTCAAGAATAAGATGTTCGGCAATTGTCTCTGGATATATGTGGACGTAAGCAGAAAGGGGGGAGATGCTCTGATGAAAAGTTGAAATATCAGCAAATAGTGTGTCTATCTCGTTTGCATTGGGAACCACAAATATAGGCAGATTGATTAAGTCGTCTTGTTTTTGCCAAAAGCATTTATAAATTGAGTTCTGTTTGTTGATTGTCGAGGAAAATAAATCTCCAGAAGGAATTTGTTTTCGTTCTGAAGATAACATCTCATTCAAGGATTGATTTTTAAGAATCAGCATTCTGATCTCCAAAAAGGCTACTAAAATTTGGTTCTGAAGTTGGCGGAGATAAAACTCTTAGGGCGCTCTCTACATAGCCCGGAATATTGCCGGTGTAATATAGGTTTACCGATGTCTTTCCGCGTAATATCCCGGTATACAATAATCGTTTTTGTACGGGGCCCATCTTAGAGATTGCCTCGCATCCACCAATGTGTACCGAAGTAAATTCCCAGCCTTTACTTGCGTGTAGAGTAAAACTGTAGATGTTGGCTCGTTGAGTTAAACTCAGTGATGATGCTGCTAAAGTATTCTGAAATTCCGCAACCTGAAGATTTTTAGGGAATAATACTCCGAGTCGTTCTCCAGGGTAAAGTTCTAGTTCATCCTCTAAGTTATCAAGAATGGCTGATATCTGTTCTTGCAAACTTGGATATGGATTCGAGGCGACTGATGAGGGTTTCGATTTTTCATTGTACTTAGAAGAATCGCTTATGCGCGGGTATGTAACCTTGTCCATCAGAAGGGCGTCGGCAACCCGGCAAATTTTATATCCGCTTCTGTAGTGGTACTTTAATTCTATTTGGTGGCTGTCTGTCAGTTGTTCAATTAAACCTTGTGTTTGTGAAACTCGATAGATCGATTGTCTGGAATCGCATGCCAATACAAGTCGTTCAGCAAGTGACTTAAAGATGCGAAGCTCGGTGTCTGAATAGTCTTGTGCCTCGTCTATAAGTAATGCTTCATAGATTGGGCCGATGTTTTTCTCTGCAAGTAACGAGCTTATTTTTCCCGCTAGCATGGCTCTATCTTCTTCAAAACTCCCATTTACCTCAAATGGGATGTCGTACTCTTGCAAGAAAGTTTTAAATAGCTGCATGGCTGTGCATGAGTTTTCAACTGGTAAGTTATACTGCTCGCTGCCGATTTTTATGAAGTCTCTAAGTGAGGATGTGAATGAAATTATTTTTATGTTGCTTATCTTCTTAAAGATCAGCCACTTCGATCTTAGCAGAAGAATATTGGTTTTACCTGATCCAGCCGGCCCCGTAAGCATGAAACTCAGGTTCTCAGGAATACCTCTCACGGCATCAACTTGAAATTCGTCGAGATCATCTTCACCTATCCAGAAAGCGCTCGCCATAAATTACTCCTTAATTGGACGAAATGATTTTCTCTGCAGCAGCGTAAAATGAGCGCACACAAATATTGCAGGCGAGCTCTGTGCTCATGGATTCTGTCCAAAGCCCCTCAACCAAGTTGGTTGTGTCTGTAGTGGCTGTGACGGCTATCAATAGCGAGTGTTGAGTGTCTTTTTCACATTTTAAGTTGATTGAGAATTTCATGCTTTCATTGAATGCTCGTGCTTGATCTATTTCAAAAACGAATTCAAGCTGATATTCAGAATTTGAAATAGGGTGCTGCATGCTTCGAAAGCGAGGGAATATAGTCTCAGTCATCAAAAAGCTTCGAATTTCAGAGAAGATTTCTTCTTGAAGATTCCAGAGTAAGTTTATATTGTTTTCTTGGGAAGTTTCAGTATGCTGTGAAAGCTTCTGAGCCTCATCTGCGTGAATTTGCTTTAGTCTAATTGATGTCCTGATATCATGTATATCGGACATGCTTGGGGGGCCCTTAAAGCTCTCCCACCTCACAAGCAACAAACGCTCGCGCCATGATTTAACTAGGCATGCCTTAGCTAAGTTTGCAATCCAAGCCTCCACTCCCGTAGATTCAATTAGCGGGGTTTTATATTTGACGCAGTCGTATAGTCGTGCGCGTGGGCTATCCATCCCTGAAAATATATTTTTCCCTTCTATCATTTCATATAATGTCGCCCCTATTTGATAGAAGGTTATTGCTCTCCAAGCGTTCGCATCTGAACTAACCTCTTCACGCCAAACAAACTCAGGGGGGCTGTACCTAAGAGATGCAACAAAGTCATCGCCTGAAAGTCGGCGGTCGTCATCTGCTACGTCGGGAGACTGATGAATTATGCCTAAGTCAAGTAAACATAAATTTGTAAAGTCTTCACTTACGACTATGTTGGCAGGCTTGATGTCGCGATGGAATAGATTTCGTTGCTCTAGAAATTCTGCAGCGTCTGCAAGCTGGGAGATTAATGGAAAAATAGAGTGTGTAGGGATTTCTCCTACTAATCTATCTAAGCTTTTTCCCGCTATATACTCCATGAATAAATATATGGTGCTATGTTCTTCTAAATATCCGCCGTCAAAAATCTCAACAAGATTTCTTTGATGCTTTTCGCCGATTAAGGCGAGCTGTAACTCAAGTCTCTCTAGCTGCTCCTCCAATCCATTTTTTGAAATTATTTCTGGAAAAAAAAGTTTTAGAGCTCTGCGTTCATTTTTTTGTTCGACGAGATAAACGATTCCGTCGGCGCCCGATCCAATAGCGTTTTTTACGTCCCAACCGCGAAAGACTGTTCCTTCCAAAGTTCGTACGTCCATGATCTCGGCTCGTCCCCATCCCATAATTAAGGCTTGCTAACCAACAACGCTATCTTCCAAATCACCTGTTTCCAGGTTAAGGACACATAAATGGTAGCAGCTGATCAATAGTAGTCCGATGCGAGCAGGATGGTAACACCCGTTCTTCGTGCTGTGTTTACAGGAGCATCATCGCGAGAGCTGAGCGTGCATCGGTCTAAGACGAGTTAGCCGAGCGCCCGCTTGTACCCGATACCAGTAAAAAAGGGTTCATCCTCTGTCAGCAGATACGTTTCCTTGGAGTCGCTAGGGATCGTTAAAAACCTCAAAATTCAGGCTGGCGTCGCGATGTCCTGGAAAGTGAATTGTCTATTTTCCTACCCCGTCAGTCACGAACGACAACACCGGTCAATTTCTTTCCGTCTGCTGAGCTATGGTAATCAGCCGATCAGATCTTCAACTCAACATGGTCCAGCGCTTCAATCATCGCCAATTCCCCAGCATCACTACCTACGCAATCCCCAGCGAAGTCTCGCGGTCAGCGTTTCGAGGGTGGCGACGAAGTTGCTGAGCATTTCGCTGGCGGAGCTTAAGGATAAGGGGACAGGTTTATTCTGTGGGATGTGACAGAAGAAACCTCGATAAACACCAACGTTTAAAAAGAGATCTCCAGTCACGCTCCCAGGCTACATATCCTTGCGCCTTTGCCTACAGCTACGCCAGAATCCGCCGGCTTGTGCGCCTAGGGGGCGGGTTCTATTGTGGTGCGGTCGCTGACGAATCAGCGATCGGGTTTCGCAGCCCGGATCAATCAAGGCGCACAGCGCTGCAGTTCGTTGTCATTTTTGGCAGTGATGCTTTATGGCGGCTGTGCGCGGGATACCTTCGGGTATGCCGGGTTCCTTGATTCCCGGTCTGCGAACCTGCGTACAGCTGCCACCTCTCTTCGTTTCGCAGCGAAACGTGGCGGCTCCAATAATCAAGGAGTTGCACCATGATCAAACCCACACCCAACCCGCCCGAAACCGATCCCACGTCTCCCTACGAATCCCTCGATTCCCAAAAGCTCCACGAAGCCGCTGACCGCGCGCTCGATCATTACCTGTCGCCCAACAATCTCCTGCCGCCGCGTAAGGCGCGTGGGATGTATGCGGTGACGGCGGATACCAAGAATGAAGAACTGCTGGCTGATGCGAGTGAAACGCTGGCTTCGGCGAAGACGATTGCTCAGGACATTTCCAGTTTGTTGCCGGCGCCGCAGCGGCGGGCGTTGTTGGGGGTTGCTCAACTGATCATGCTGGGGGAGCTGGCGGTGAATCGGGTGATGGATAATTTGGAGGTGGCGGGGTGATGTCGTTGGCCTTGATCCGGCGCTGGGCCTTGGGATTTTAGGTGCGACAGAAAAGCCCCTCACCCCAGCCCTCTCCCGGAGGGAGAGGGAGCCGACCGAGGTGTCTTGCGTTGTGCATCGACTTGGACGAGCGTGTTGATTATGGATTTTTGATGCTTATGCACCGCGGCAGAAGAGCCCCTCACCCCAGCCCTCTCCCGGAGGGGAGAGGGAGCCGACCGAGGTGTTTTGCGTTATACATCGACCTGGAAGACCTTAGCGGCTATGGCTTTGCTGGGCTTCAGCGATGCTGGATTCAGAGCGATACGTTCAGGTCGGCGTATCTCTCGAATATCCCCGTATCGGTTCCCTCTCCCTCGGGAGAGGGCTAGGGTGAGGGGCTTCCTGGCCGTGACAACAGGGTCTCCAGTCTGGCCAACGGCGGCGCATCCTGGTTGCGATCAAATACTTGGATTCCAATCCTGAGCAGCCGTCCATTTTCTGCGCTGGCGATCACCTGTTCACAGCGCAACAACAATCTTCCTTGATCACATTCAACAGCCTTCATCCCATTCGGCAACCGACCTTCAAGGCGTAGCTCAGCCATCCGACTCTGCGCGGCGATCAGCGCGATCGATCGATCCCGCAACACCCCATTACTCTGCGTCATCAACCCTGCCACACGCACGGCGGCGGACATGGCGACGGCGATGATCGCCAGTGCCACCAGCACTTCAATCAGGGTGAATCCTTCCTCTCGCGAACGCGCGCGCATACATGGCCCAAAACCAAAACCCAGCCCTCGACGCTAACCCCCGTCCTTGACGGCTTGACGACGGAAACACCCGAGCATTTTCAACATCCCTGACATATCTTCTTGCAACACTGCGCGTCGAATTCGGATCAAGCCAGGGAATGTCGAGATGGATATCGCACCTTTGAACACGCTCAGTCAGTCGCCGCGCGTGCCGCGTGGGCAGCAGGGTTTTACCTTGATCGAGATCATGGTGGTGGTGGTGATTCTGGGGATTCTGGCGGCGATGGTGGTGCCCAAGGTGCTCGACCGGCCGGATCAGGCGCGGGCGACGGCGGCGAAGCAGGATATTGGCGGGTTGATGCAGGCGTTGAAGTTGTATCGCCTCGATCACGGCACGTACCCGAGCATGAATCAGGGGCTGAAGGCGTTGGTCGAGCGGCCGGCGGATGCGAAGAACAGCAACTGGCGTTCGTACCTGGAGCGTTTGCCGAATGACCCGTGGGGCCGGCCATATCAGTACCTCAACCCGGGCGCGAATGGCGAGGTCGATATCTTTTCCCTCGGCGCCGATGGTCAGCCTGACGGCGATGGCGTGAATGCCGATATCGGTTCCTGGCAGTTGTAAGGCCGGCCGTGAACACAGGTTCGCTCAACGGGGCGAAGCAACGGGGCATGGCGATTATCAGCGCGTTGTTGATCGCGGCGGTGGTGGCGGTAATTGCGGCGGGGATGTTGACGCGTCAGAGCGTGGCGACCCGGGCGCTGGAGGCCGATCAGCAGCGGGTGCAGGGGCGTTGGCTGGCGCAAGGTGGTCTGGAGATCAGCCGACAGTTGCTCTGGGATGCGCGCCTGCGTGATCCGTTGACCCGGCGCGATCAGCCTTGGGCGCAGCCGTTGTTGGCGGCGGGTTTTGCCGGGCGGCTGGAGGACGAGCAGGGCAAGTTCAACCTGCGCAATCTGGTCGCCAATGAGCGAATCGATGAGGCGCAGGTGCAGGCGTTCGAGCGGTTGTGCGAGTTGATCGGTGTGAGCGCCGTTGTCGGCCAGCGCATCCGCCAACGGGTGATTGCCGGGTATCCGCATTTGCTCAATGCGCAGATTGGCGCGACGGGCAAAGCCGGTTTCGACAGTGGCCGCGCGACGTCGCCGGATGCCGATCACAAACCGCAACCGCCGAAGGTGCCGATGCTGCGCACGCTGGATGATTTGCGCAGCGTCGAAGGCGTGACGGATGCGCTGATCGGCCAACTGGCGCCGTACGTGACGGTGATTCCGGCGACGACGTGGATCAACGGCAACACCGCCACGGCGCAGGTGCTGGCGGCGTGTGTGCCGGGGCTTTCGCTGGAGCGGGCGACGGCGTTGATTGCCGAGCGTGACGCCGGGCGCTGGTTTATCAATCGCGGCGATTTCGTGAACCGCTTGCGCATGCCGCAGCTGGAAATGAGCAGCGTCAAAGTTGGCATCACCAGTGACTGGTTTCGTTTGCGCGGTGAGGCGCGGCGGGATCAGCGCCGGGTCAGCCTTGATGCTTTGTTGCACCGCAGCGAGGATCGGCTGCCGCAGGTGATCTGGTCGCGGGTGGGCGCATGAGCCAGTTGCGCGTCGCGTTGCCGCCGCTGGCGGAGCTGGAGTTGCGCAGCGAAGTGAGTTGCGCCTGGCTGGATCGTCAGGGGCAGGTCAGTCGTGAGGAACGGCTGACTTTGAGTCAGTTGGGGCAACGGCCGAAGCAACCACCGCTGCTGTGTTTTCTGCATCCGGCCGACAGCCTGCTCGCCAGCATTGATCTGCCGCCGCTGCCCGCGAACAAAACGGCGGCCGCTGTGCAGTGTGCGGCGCAGGCCCTGATGCTTGGTGACAGCAGCCAAATGCATATCGGCCACAGCCCTCGTGATGCGAGTGGGCAGGTGCAGATTGCCTGGGTCTCGCGGCAGCACTTGCAGCGTCTGGCTGCGGTGCTCAAGCAGGCGGGGTTGACGCTGCGCGGTTTGTATCCGGCGCCGTACAGCCTGCCGGTGCTGCCGGGGGTTGTCGCTTGTGTGGCGGACGGTCATTTGCTCCGGCGCGAGAGTTTGAACAGTGCGCAGGTTGAGCCGTTGCTCGGTGACGAAGTTGATGAGGCATCGTTTGAAGCCGGATCAGCACAACGCTGGATCGGCCCCTTGCCCGATTGGGGTTTGCACGGTGGCCTGCAGCAAACCGGCGGCGAGCAACGTGGCTGGGGTCGCGCTGTCGGGTGTGTGGCTTTGGCGGTGGCGGTATGGGTGGTCGGCCTGAATCTGTACGCAGCTCGCGAGGCGCGACAGGGCCAGCAGCTCAAGGCGCAGATGAGTCAGCGGGTGAAGCAGGCGTTCCCCGAATTGCCGGTGATACTCAACCCGCTGCAACAGGCGCGTCAGCAACTGGAGCAGCGGCAAAAAGGCGCGGTCGATGACCCGGCGCAAAATTTCAATCGACTGGTGTTGCAGGCCGGCACCGGCATGCCGTTCATGGCCGGCAGTGTCGAGCGCCTGAGTTACCGCGACGGCGCTTTGCAACTGGCGTTGCTGAGCGATGCAAACCGTGGCGGCCACGACATGGACTGGCAAAGCATCTTGGCCCAGGCCGGCATCAGCGTCACTGCCGATGACGCAGGCTGGACCTTGCGCCCGAGCGATGAATCCAGCGCCAACACCAACGAAGATGACGACAGCGGAGCAGACGATGAGTAGGGCGACGCTGGCGATTTACCGTGCGCGCTGGCAGCGCTTCAGCAGCCAGTTGCAGGCGCGTTGGCAGCCGTTGGCGCTGCGTGAAAAACGCATGGTCGGCGGCATGGCGCTGGTGCTTGTCGGTCTGCTGATCTGGCTGACGCTGGTCAAGCCGCCGCTGGCCAGGATCACTTTCTGGCAGAGCGAGACGCCCAAGTTGCGCGCGCAAACCGAGGCGCTGGAAGTGCTGTTGCGCAGCGTCAACCTGCGGCCGCAGGGGCAAAGCGTTGGCCAGTCGCTGGAGCAAAGTCTGCAAGCGGCGGGGCTGGCCGGGCGTTACCAATTACAAGCGGCGGAGGGCGGTGCGTGGCAGTTGAATGTCGACGCCGCGCCGGCCGATGCGCTGCTCGACTGGCTGCTCAGCCAGCCATCACAACTTTCTCTGCAGGTGGTCGAGGCGCAGTTGCAACGCGCAAACGAAACCTCGACCGATGTCACCGCCGGCACTTTGTCAGGCACCGTTCGCATGGATCAGGCGCAGGGCGCTAAGGAAGCTTCATGAAGGAGTCACGCTGCAAACCGGCACGTCTGGCGCTGCCGTTGTTGCTGATGGCATTGAGCGCGTGCAACAGCACCACGGCCCCGCAGAATCAGCCGCCGCTGTTGGTCGACAGCGAACTCGGGCGGCCGCTGGCCAACACCCAGCGCAGCGGCGATGCGTTAGCCGATCGCGAACGGGCGCAGGCTCAGGCACGGCCGGTGCCGAAGCAGTTGCATAACATCAGTCAGCGTGGGCGCAGTGGTGGTGTTGCGCCGAGCAACACGGTTGCGCGCAATCCGTTGGGCGAGCAACCGGTGACGCTGAATTTTGTCGAGGCGGATATTCAGGCGGTGGTACGGGCGCTGTCGCGGGCCACCGGGCAGCAGTTTCTCGTCGATCCACGGGTCAAGGGCAATCTGACCTTGGTCTCGGAAGGTCAGGTGCCGGCCCGCCAGGCTTACGACATGCTGCTCGCGGCGTTGCGCATGCAAGGCTTCAGCGTGGTCGATGTCGGCGGTGTGGCGCAGGTGGTTCCCGAGGCCGACGCGAAACTGCTCGGCGGGCCGATCTACAGCGCTGACAAACCGGCCGGCAACGGCATGCTCACGCGCACGTTTCGCCTGCAATACGAGAACGCGGTGAACCTGATCCCGGTGCTGCGCCCGATCGTTTCGCCGAACAATCCGATCAACGCTTATCCCGGCAACAACACCGTGGTCATCACCGATTACGCCGAGAACCTTACCCGCGTCGCGCAGTTGATCGACAGCATCGACACGCCGAGCGCGATCGACACCGATGTGGTGCAGATCCAGAACGGCATCGCCGCCGACATCGCGCCGATGGTGGCGGATTTGCTCGACGCGCCGGGCAATGATCCGACGCAGAAAATCGCCGTGATCGGCGACCCACGTTCCAACACCATCATCATCCGCGCCGGCAGCCCCGAGCGTACCGAGCTGGCGCGCAACCTGATCTACAAACTCGACAACGCGCAGAGCAATCCGAGCAATCTGCACGTGGTTTATCTGCGCAACGCCCAAGCGGCGAAACTGGCGCAGGCGCTGCGCGGTTTGCTCACCGGCGAAAGTGATAGCGGCAGCAGCGACGCGGCGCGGTCGGTGCTCAGCGCGATGGGCAGCAGCACCGGCGGCAATGCCGGGCAGAACGGCCAGAGCAGCACGCCGAGCACTGGCACTTCAACGACGACTGGCAGCGGCGCAACCGGCGGTAGCTATGCGCAGGGCAGTGGCGGCGGCAGCAGCAGTGGCGGTACGCAGAGCAGCGAACAGAACGTTGCTTTCAGCGCTGGCGGTGTGACGATTCAGGCTGACGCCACCACCAACACACTGCTGATTTCCGCGCCGGAACCGCTGTATCGCAACCTGCGTGAGGTTATCGATCTGCTCGACCAGCGCCGTGCGCAAGTGGTGATCGAGAGCCTGATCGTCGAGGTTGGCGAGGACGATGCCAGCGAATTCGGTGTGCAATGGCAGACCGGCAATCTTGGCGGCAAGGGCGTGATCGGTGGCGCCAATCTGGGTGGCGCGGGTCTCAATACGGGAGCGAAGAACAGCATCGACGTACTGCCGCAGGGTTTGAACCTCGGCTACGTCAACGGCACCGTCGACATTCCCGGCATCGGCAAGATTCTCGACCTGAAAGTGCTGGCCCGAGCGTTGAAGAGCAAGGGCGGCACCAACGTGCTGTCGACACCGAACCTGCTGACCCTGGACAACGAAGCGGCGAGCATTTTTGTCGGCCAGACCATCCCGTTTGTCAGCGGCAGCTACGTCACCGGCGGCGGGGGCACCAGCAACAACCCGTTCCAGACCGTGACCCGCGAAGAGGTCGGCCTCAAGCTCAACGTGCGCCCGCAGATTTCCGAGGGCGGCACGGTGAAGCTGGATATCTATCAGGAAGTCAGCAGCATCGATGAGCGCGCGTCCAACAGCGTGACCGCGGCGGGCATCGTCACCAACAAACGGGCGATCGACACCAGCATTCTGCTCGACGATGGGCAGATCATGGTCCTCGGTGGGTTGCTGCAGGACGGTTACAGCCAGAGCAATGATGCGGTGCCGTGGCTGGGCAGCCTGCCGGGCATCGGCGCGCTGTTTCGCAACGAACGCAGGGCGATCACCAAGACCAACCTGATGGTGTTCCTGCGCCCGTACATCATCCGCGACAGCGAAGCGGGGCGCAGCATCACCCTCAACCGCTACGACTTCATGCGCCGCGCCCAGGGCGGCTTGCAACCGGAACGCAGCTGGGCGATGCCCGACATGCAGGCACCGCAATTGCCAAGCACCGCGCAAGGCGTGCCAGCGCCGGGGCCGACATCAGGCCCACGGGCCACGATCAAAGCCGTACCGATTGAAGGGAGCACGCGGTTTTGACTGAGATGATGACGGTGGCGAGGGGATTTATCCCCGCTCGGCTGCGCAGCAGTCGTAAACCGGGCACACGCGATTTGCCTGTAGAAACTGGTTCTCAAGGTTTGGGTCTGCTGCGCAGCCCAACGGGGATAAATCCCCTCGCCACAGGGGATCGCATTGCTACAGAGGATCTCATTGCCCCGGAGGATCCTATTGCAACTGAGGATCGCCTTGCCCCAGAGGATCCCATTGCCACGGCACCGATTGAAGGGAGCACCCAGTTTTGACTGGAATGATGACTGTGGTGAGGGGATTTATCCCCGCTCGGCTGCGCAGCAGTCGTAAAACCGGTGCTCGCGATTTGTCTGTAGAAACCGGTTCTCAAGGTTTGGGTCTGCTTCGCAGCCCAACGGGGATAAATCCCCTCGCCACAGAGGTTCCCATTGCCACAGGGGATCTCTTGCCACAAGGGCTCCCATTGCCCCAGAGGATCCCATTGCCACGGTACCGATCGAAGGGAGCACCCGGTTTTGACTGAGATGATGACTGTGGCGAGGGGATTTATCCCCGCTCGGCTGCGCAGCAGTCGTAAAACCGGTACACGCGATTTGCCTGGAGAAACTGGTTCTCAAGGTTTGGGTCTGCTGCGCAGCCCAACGGGGATAAATCCCCTCGCCACAGGGGATCGCATTGCCACAGGGGATCTCATTGCCACGGTACCGATTGAAGGGAGCACCCGGTTTTGACTGAGATGATGATTGTGGCGAGGGGATTCATCCCCGCTCGGCTGCGCAGCAGTCGTAAAACCGGTACACGCGATTTGCCTGGAGAAACTGGTTCTCAAGGTTTGGGTCTGCTGCGCAGCCCAACGGGGATAAATCCCCTCGCCACAGGGGATCGCATTGCCACAGGGGATCTCATTGCCACGGTACCGATTGAAGGGAGCACCCGGTTTTGACTGAGATGATGACTGTGGCGAGGGGATTTATCCCCGCTCGGCTGCGCAGCAGTCGTAAAACCGGTACACGCGATTTGTCTGTAGAAACCGGTTCTCGAGTTTTGGGTCTGCTTCGCAGCCCAACGGGGATAAATCCCCTCGCCACAGGGGATCTCATTGCCACAGAGGATCGCATTGCCCCAGAGGATCGCATTGGCACAGAGGATCCCATTGCCACGGTACCGATTGAAGGGAGCACCCGGTTTTGACTGAGATGATGACTGTGGTGAGGGGATTTATCCCCGCTCGGCTGCGCAGCAGTCGTAAAACCGGTGCTCGCGATTTGTCTGTAGAAACCGGTTCTCGAGTTTTGGGTCTGCTTCGCAGCCGAGCGGGGATAAATCCCCTCGCCACTGAGGTTCCCATTGCCACAGGGGATCTCATTGCCAAAGGGGATCGCATTGCCACAGAGGATCCCATTGCCACGGTACCGATCGAAGGGAGCACCCGGTTTTGACTGGGATGATGACTGTGGCGAGGGGATTTATCCCCGCTCGGCTGCGCAGCAGTCGTAAAACCGGTACACGCGATTTGCCTGTAGAAACCGGTTCTCGAGTTTTGGGTCTGCTTCGCAGCCCAACGGGGATAAATCCCCTCGCCACAGGGGATCTCATTGCCACAGGGGATCGCATTGCCACAGAGGATCGCATTGGCACAGAGGATCCCATTGCCACGGTACCGATTGAAGGGAGCACCCGGTTTTGACTGAGATGATGATTGTGGCGAGGGGATTTATCCCCGCTCGGCTGCGCAGCAGTCGTAAAACCGGTACACGCGATTTGTCTGTAGAAACCGGTTCTCAAGGTTTGGGTCTGCTTCGCAGCCCAACGGGGATAAATCCCCTCGCCACAGAGGATCGCATTGCCACAGGGGATCTCATTGTCACTGAGGATCTCATTGCCATAGGGGATCGCATTGCCACGGTGGATTCTGGGGAGGGTGGGCGATGAGTGTGTTGCCGTATGCCTGGGCCAAGGCGCAGCGCATTCTTTTGCGCGATGGCGTGCTGACGGTGTGCCCATCGACACCGGGCTGGTCGATCAGCGAAGTGCGTCGGCAGTTCGGTGTGACGCGGATCGAGCGGGTGCGCGATGACGAGCTCGACGGTTTGCTCGCCAGCGCTTACGCCGACACCGGCAGTGCGGCGGCGGTGGTGGGTGCGGCGGAAAACGAGGTCGATCTCGATCGGCTGATGCAGGACATGCCGGAGATCACCGACCTGCTCGACACCCAGGACGGCGCGCCGGTGATCCGCATGATCAACGCCTTGCTCACCCAGGCCGCGCGCGATGAGGCCAGCGACATTCACATCGAACCGTTCGAAACCCATTCGGTGGTGCGCTACCGCGTCGACGGCACCCTGCGTGACGTGGTCTCGCCGCGCAAGGCGTTGCACGGTGCGCTGGTGTCGCGGATCAAGATCATGGCTCAGCTCGATATCGCCGAAAAACGCTTGCCGCAGGACGGTCGTATCGCCTTGCGCGTAGCGGGGCGGCCGATCGATATTCGCGTTTCAACGGTGCCCACCGGCCATGGCGAACGGGTGGTGATGCGCCTGCTCGACAAACAGGCCGGGCGCTTGCATCTGGAAACCCTCGGCATGGATGCGCAGGTATTGGCAAAGCTCGACCACCTGATCCGCCAGCCCCACGGCATCGTCCTGGTCACCGGGCCGACCGGCAGCGGCAAGACCACCAGCCTCTACGCGGCGCTGGCGCGGCTGGATGCGAGCACCAGCAACATCCTCACCGTGGAAGATCCGGTGGAATACGATTTGCCGGGGATCAGCCAGATTCAGGTCAACGCCAAGATCGACATGACCTTTGCTCTCGCGCTGCGGGCGATTCTGCGCCAGGACCCGGACATCATCATGATCGGCGAGATCCGCGATCTCGAGACCGCACAAATCGCCGTGCAGGCCTCGCTCACCGGGCATCTGGTGCTGGCGACGCTGCACACTAACGACGCGGTGTCGGCGGTCAATCGCCTGATCGATATGGGCGTTGAGCCGTTTTTGCTCGCGTCATCCATGCTCGGCGTCCTCGCGCAACGCCTGGTGCGACGCCTGTGCAATCAGTGCAAACAGGAAGATCCGGCCACGCCCGGCACTTGGCGCCCGGTCGGTTGCGCGGCGTGCAATCACACCGGTTACAGCGGCCGCACCGGCATCCACGAATTGTTCTGCATCGACGACGACATCCGCACGCTGATTCACCAAGGGGCAGGGGAGCAGGCCTTACGCGCGGCGGCGTCGAAAGCGGGGATGTTCAGCCTGCGTGAGGACGGTGAGCGCTGGATTCGCAGCGGTGCCTCCGCGCCGGAAGAAATCCTTCGTGTGACACGGGACGCCTGATGAATCGCTATCGCTTTGAAGCGGCGGATGCCACCGGGAAAATCGAGTCCGGGCACCTTGAGGCCGACAGCCAGAGCGCAGCGTTCAGTGCCTTGCGCGGACGTGGCCTGACTGCGCTGTCGGTGCACGAGGAAAGCAACGTCGCCCGACACGGCGGCGGTTTGTTCAGCGCCAGACTCTCCGACAACGATCTCGCCTGGGCCACGCGGCAACTGGCGAGCCTGCTCGGTGCCAGCCTGCCATTGGAAGCAGCACTGAGCGCGACGGTCGAGCAGGCCGAGAAAAAGCACATCGCCCAGACCCTCAGCGCCGTGCGCGCCGATGTGCGCAGCGGCATGCGTCTGGCGGAATCGCTGGCGTCGCGGCCACGGGATTTTCCCGAGATTTACCGCGCGCTGATTGCCGCTGGCGAAGAGTCCGGCGATCTGGCCCAGGTGATGGAGCGGCTGGCCGATTACATCGAGGAACGCAACAACCTGCGCGGCAAGATTCTCACCGCGTTCATCTATCCCGGCGTGGTCGGGCTGGTGTCGATCGGCATTGTGATTTTCCTGCTCAGCTACGTGGTGCCGCAGGTGGTCAGCGCGTTTTCTCAGGCGCGGCAGGATTTGCCGGAGCTGACGCTGGCGATGCTCACCGCCAGTGATTTCATTCGCGCGTGGGGCTGGTTGTGTGCGGCGCTGATGGCCGGGGCGTTCTGGAGCTGGCGGCTGTATTTGCGCAATCCGGCGGCGCGTTTGAGCTGGCATCACCGGGTGCTGAAGTTGCCGCTGTTCGGGCGTTTCATTCTCGGCCTGAACACCGCGCGCTTCGCCTCCACCTTGGCAATTCTCGGCGGCGCCGGCGTGCCGTTGTTGCGTGCGCTGGAAGCAGCGCGGCAGACCTTGTCCAACGACCGCTTGAGCCTGAGCGTCAGCGAGGCCACGGCGAAGGTGCGCGAAGGCGTCAACCTCGCCGCCGCGCTGCGCGTGGAGAATGTCTTCCCGCCGGTGCTGATTCACCTGATCGCCAGCGGCGAGAAAACCGGCTCGCTGCCACCGATGCTCGAGCGCGCGGCGCAGACGCTTTCCCGGGACATTGAACGACGGGCGATGGGCATGACCGCGTTGCTCGAGCCGCTGATGATTGTGGTGATGGGTGGGGTGGTGCTGGTGATTGTGATGGCGGTGTTGTTGCCGATTATTGAGATCAATCAGTTGGTGCAGTAGCCGCTTTTGATGTTGGCCGGGCTGGCCTCTTCGCGAGCAGGCTCGCTCCCACAGAGGAACGCATTTCAACTGTGGGAGCGAGCCTGCTCGCGAAAGCGCCAGTCCCGACAACACAAAACTCAAATATTTTTCACCGGCCCTGAGCATATCCCGAGCCCCAATCCGCCCATTCTCGGGTTCTCCATTCTGTCATCTGCAACCACCCGCCAACGGCTCCAGCCCGGTTCAGCCAAACCCCCGATCCAGACATGCCGCGACATCCCGCAAACACCCGAGAAATCCCCACAAAAATCCCCGCGCAGCTCCCGAGGTTTTTTCCTTTATCTGTCACCGGAAGCTGCGAATTTCTCCCTGCGGCTCCACTGCGGTGGACCCTCCCGGTGTCATGCAAGCCTTCCGAAACCTGTGTTCCAAACCAAGTTGAAAAGGAGATTCTTCATGTTCAAGCGCACTCTGATCGCCGCCTCACTGACCGTCGCCGCTCTGGCTTCCGCCCAGGCCATGGCCGTAACCGGTGGTGGCGCCTCGCTGCCTGCCGCGCTGTACAAAGGTTCTGCCAACAGCATCCTGCCTGCCAACTTCAGCTACGCCGTAACCGGTAGCGGCATTGGCAAAAGCGCTTTCCTGACCAACAACGCTGCCCAGTTCAGCACCACCGGTACTGTGCACTTCGCCGCTAGCGACTCGATCCTCAGCGCTTCGGAACTCAGCACCTACACCAGCAACTTCGGTGCTTCGTACGGCCCGTTGATCCAGCTGCCATCGGTGGCCACTTCGGTTGCCATTCCGTACAAAAAAACCGGTCAGACCGCGCTCAACCTGACCAGCGCTCAACTGTGCGATGCGCTGTCGGGCACCGCCACCACTTGGGGCGCTCTGCTGGGTAACGCCGACAGCACGCCGATCCGTGTGGTTTACCGCAGCGTGTCCAGTGGCACCACTGAAATCCTCAGTCGCCACCTGAACGCCGTTTGCCCAGGCAAATTCGCCGTCAACTCCACCTTCACCAACGCTCGTCTGCCGGCCGGTTCCGCGCTGCCATCGACTTGGGTCGGCGTAGCCAACACCGCTGATGTGGCCACTGCGGTGAACGCCGTGGACGGTTCGATCGGCTATGTGGGGCCGGACGGCGTGAACGCCACCAGCAACGCTGTGGTTGCCCGCGTCAATGGCGTCCAGCCAACCAACGCTAACGTGACGCTGGCGCTGAGCACTGCACCGGTGCCAAGCGCACCTGCCAACCCGGCTGGCTGGGCCCCGGTCGTGCCTAACCCGGCAAGCGGTTACCCGATTGTGGCTTACACCAACTTCATCTTCGGCCAGTGCTACAAAGATGCAGCCGTGGCCACCGCCGTGCGCAACTTCCTGACCACCCACTACAGCAACCCGGGCAACAACGTCGCCACCGTCGCCCACAGCTTCACGCCGGTTCCCAACAACTGGAAAACCGCTGTGACCGCCAACTTCATCACCAACACCTCGGGCAATAACCTGGACATCAACAACGCCAACGCCTGCAACGGCATTGGTCGTCCTTTGTAAGCCTTGTCTCAACTGCAATGAAACGGCAGCAGCCTTCGGGCTGCTGTTTTTTTTTGCCGATTTACTCCTCGAACATGAAGTTTGTGTGACATCCGTTCGGTCGTGAGGCTCGCCAACTGCCTATGTCGTAACAGCAGGGCTGATCCGACCTGCCACCCAAAAGGACCTGTAGTGATGCTTGCTCGCACCTCCCGTCACAGTAACCGTATCCGGCCGATCAAACGTGGCGCGGGCGATCCCGCACAGTGGCTGCTCAAGCCATTGGCGCAAGCCGTCGCCTTGTGTCTGGTGGCGGGCAGTGCCGAGGCGGCGACAGCGTTCAGTTCCACCTGGTTTGCCGCGAAGGGCGCAGCGCAGCAGGCTTCGGCGTCACGTCCGGGTGGGAGCGGTCTGCCGGGGATGACGCCACCGCTGGCGCAGCAGCAACGGGCCAGCCAGCAGTTGCAGCGCTCTTTGCAGACGCTCAATAACACCGTGGCAGCGATTGCCGCTCAGCAGGCCGCACAAGCCGCTGGACGTGCCGCCGCATTGGGCAGTGTGCAAGTGGTTCCGGACGGATTGGGCGAGGGTGGCCTGAAGATCGATAACAGCCTGAGCCAGGGCTGGATGAACGCCAAAGGCCCGCAACAAACCCAGGCCGACGGCAAGACCACGGTGAAGATCGAGCAGACCGCCGACAAGGCGATTCTCAATTGGGAAACGTTCAACGTCGGCCGCAATACCACAGTGGAATTTGCCCAGCAGGCCAACTGGGCGGTGCTCAATCGCGTCAACGATCCGAGCGCACGCGCCAGCCAGATTCAGGGGCAGATCAAAGCGGACGGCACGGTGATGCTGATCAACCGCAACGGCATCGTCTTCAGTGGTGGCAGCCAGGTCAATGTGCGAAATCTGGTAGCGGCAGCCGCGAACATGACCGATGCACAATTTCGCGATCGGGGTCTGTATTTCGACAGCACCGGCAGTCAGCCAACCTTTACCGACGCTGCTGGCAAAGTCCTGGTGGAGCGTGGCGCAGCCATACAAACGCATCAACCTGCGCTCTCCACCGACGCCGGCGGCTATTCCTTGCTGCTCGGCCAGGACGTGCAGAACGACGGCTCGATCAGTACGGCCAAAGGTCAGACGGTGCTGGGTGCGGGGGACCGTTTCTATATCCGCAAGGGCTCGGGTACCGACGGTAATGGTTATTCAACCACTTTCGGCAGTGAGGTCATTCCCGGTTTCAAGGCTGACAGCTCGGGCAAAGTCAGCAACACCGGCCTGATCCAGGCATCCACCGGCGACATCACCCTGACCGGCCGCGATGTTGTGCAAAACGGTGTGCTGCTGGCGAGCACTTCGGTGGCGACGCGCGGCACCGTGCATTTGCTCAATCCGGCCAGCGATGCCCAAGGCCGTGTGACCCTGGGCGAAAATGGTGTCAGTGCGATTCTGCTCGACAGCAGTGATCTCACGGCCCTGGACAGCCAGCGCGAGGCGGCGCTGACCGGCGTCAACGCCAACAACCGGATCCGCAGCGATCAGTCACGCATCGACATCGGCAGCGGCGGCACCGTCGAATTCAAAAGCGGCTCGATCACCCTTGCCACCGGTGGGCAGGTGGCAGTTGCCGCCGGACAGCGCAGTCTATTGCGCGAGGGGGCGGTGATCGACGTGTCCGGCGCCCTCGGCGTCAAAGTGGCGATGGCAAACAACAACATCAAGATCAACGTCCAGGGCAACGAGCAGCGTGATGCGCCGGTCAATCGCGAGAGCGGCGCGCTCAACAGTAACGACATCTGGGTCGATGTCCGTGAGCTGGTATTCGTGCCGGCGGGCACCAACGGTTACGCCACCGACCGCTGGTACACCGCCGGTGGGTTGTTGGAGGTCGGCGGATACCTCGGCACTCAGGGCCATGGCGTTGGTGAATGGATGGCGCAGGGCGGTGAGGTGCGGTTTTCCGGAAAGGACGTGATCAGCGAAAAAGGTTCGCTGATCAATGTGTCCGGCGGCACGCTTGATGTGCAGGGCGGCGAGATTCGCCAGAGCTGGCTGCGCGGTGCGGACGGGCGCTTATACGAAGTGTCGCGTGCGCCGGGCGATATTCTCTACAACGGTCTTTACAAGGGTTACGAAAGTCACAGCGAGCGCTGGGGCCAGACGGATTATTTCTATAGCCCGCTGATCGCGCCAACGCGTCGTCAGGAAGCGGGTTACACCGTTGGCCGGGATGCCGGCCAGTTGGTGATCGCCACGGGCAACGCCGTGCTGGATGGCCAGCTGTTGGGTGAGGTGTTTCAGGGCGAACGGCAAATCCAGGCACCGCGGGCAGGTCTGGACGGCTATGCCCAGACCCAGACCGCCCGGGCGCGGCGAGGGCAGTTGGTGGTTGGCAGTTACGATGCTGCTTATGTCGCTGCCAGTGCCGGCCTGCTCTATCAACTCGACCCGTTGCTCGATCAGGTGCAAGTGGGGGGCGCGCATGCCAGCGTAGCGAACGCAGGGCTGACCGATGCGGTCGCGGCAGAACGCGCAGGCAAACTGTTCCTCGATGCCGGGCTGCTCAATGGTTTCGCGCTGGGCGCGCTGAAGATTTCGGCGAAAAACACGATTGAAGTCAATGAAGGCGTGACGGTGGATCACGGTGGCAACATCACCCTGTTCAGCCCTGACGTGCAGGTCAATGCCGATCTGATTGCGCAAGGCGGCAGCCTGCAATTGGGCAACGTTTTGAACCAGCTCGCCACCGATCGGCGTGATGACACCAGTCTCCAGGTTTCAGCAGGCAAGCAAGCGCGAGTGACGGTTGCGCAGGGTGTGCAGCTGCAGACGCGCGGTCTGTGGCGCAACCTGTCGAGTAACCCGGACGACGCGGGCGGCCTGGCGTACCTCAATGGCGGGACGGTGTCGATCCGCAGTACCGGCGACATTCTGCTGGCCAGTGGCAGTCTGGTCGATGTTTCGTCGGGCGGTGCGGTATTGGCCAACGGCAAGATGCGTGGCGGCAAGGGTGGCGACGTGACGCTTGAATCCAGCGCCAACAGTGCGCCAGGCCAGTCGCGCATGGTGCTCGATGGCGAGGTGCAGGGCTATGGCGTGAACGGCGGCGGCACCTTGACCGTGCAGGCCAGCAAGGTGCGGATCGGCGCTTCCGGCGAAGTGTCCGAAGAACAGACCCTGCGCCTGACGCCGGAGCTGTTCCGCACGGGGTTCAGCGCCTACAACATCATCGGTCTGAAGGGGCTGGAGGTCGCCGCGCAAAGCGCGATCGATGTGCAGATGCCGGTCTATCGATTTGGCGAATCCCCCTCGACCATTGTGTCCGGTATGTCGCCGCGCGCTGCGCTGGAGCTATGGACGCCCGCGTTATTTCAGGAAGACCCGCTCAAGGGCGTCTTGACGCAAAGGGCCGGCGCTTCTGTCGCATTGCAGGCCGGCGCGACGCTTGCTGGCTTGATTGATCCCGCCAGCAGTCCGTTGTCGATTGGCGAAGGCTCACGGATCAGTGTCGATCCCGGCCAGCGCATCGGTTTGCGCGGGGCAGGCCAGATCACGCTTGATGGTGAACTCAACGCCTGGGGCGGTATTGTCGATATCCGTCAACAGCAGTTCGGCGCGATTGATGTGGCGACGTCCTTGCAAGAGGCCGATCCGACCCCGCACAACCGTTCGATCTGGATCGGTGAACATGCCTTGATCGATGTTGCCGGTCGGGCAGCGACCGCTGTCGATGCGCTGGGCCGCGTCTACGGCCAGGTTGGCAAGGGTGGCTCGATCATTGTCGGTGGCGAGATTGATGTGAAGAAAATCACGGCGACCGCTGCCGATGCTTACGTCATCATCCGCCAAGGTGCGCGACTGGAAGCGTCCGGTGCGCAAGCCGTGCTCGATAGCGGTGGGCAAGGCCCCGCTCGTGTGGCCACCGATGGCGGACGGATCACCCTGAGTTCCTACAATGGTCTGTTCATCGAGGGCAGTCTGCAGGCCAATGCTGGCGGTGCAGGTGCGGCGGGCGGGCGTCTGGAAATCGCTCTGGATACACCGGCGTACGGTCCCGCGAACTTGAGCAATGCGGTGCGCGTGCCACGTGAAATGATCATTGGCCAAGGGCCAGCGCCGGCACTGCCGCAGCCGCTGCGAGCCGGTGAGGCTTCGCCACTTTTACGCTACGGGCGTACACGCTTGAGTGCCGATCAGCTGATGAGCGGTGGCTTCGACAGCGTGAGTCTGCTGAGCAACGGTCTGATGACGTTCGACGGCGATGTCGACCTGCATATGGGGCAGGGCCTGAGCCTGTTCGCCGGTTCTCTTTCATTGGCCGAGTCGGCGAGTGACAGCGCCCGGGTCAACCTCAGCGCACCTTACCTGCGCCTGTCAGGGCTGGGCACCTATTTGAGCTCGGAAGTCAAAGTGCGTCCGCGGGTGATGAGCAATCCGACAGCGCAATTGTCCGGCGCGCAATTCACCGCCAGCGCGAACCTGCTGGACGTGGGCAACTCGCTTTCATTCGGCACCGAAGGGACTCTCGTGCAATCGGCCGCACCGGCGCTGACGGTCAGTCGCCGTGGCTTTGGTCTGGTCACGCTCGACAGCCAGGGCGACCTGCGCTTCCTCGCGCCAACCGATGAACAGCAGCGCAGCCGTCTGTGGACTGCGGGTGACATGCACATGCGGGCTGCGCAGATCTACCCGGCCAGTGGCGTCTCGGCTGAGGTGCGAGTGGGCTATCAAAGTATGGCCGGATCGGTGCCGGAGCATACGTTGCGTATCGGCAATCACGGGGCGGCGCCGACCGCTTTGCCTTACTCGGTGTTCGGCAGCCTGACACTCAGTGCGGGACAGATCGAGCAGGGCGGCGTCATTCGTGCGCCTTTGGGGCTGATATCCCTGGGTGATGACGTCATTGTCAAAACCCGTGAACTTCACCTTCTGCCGGGCAGCGTGACTTCAGTCAGCGCCGCCGGACTGGTCATGCCCTATGGAGGAACAACCGACGGTATCGACTATCGGTACAACGGTAAGTCGGTGATGTTGAATGGCATTGCCGGAGCGACCTCCGGAGTCATCCTTGATGCGCAATACACCAATGTGCAGGCCGGGGCGGTGATCGACCTTTCGGGCGGCGGCGATTTGCGCGGTGCCGGTTTTGTCTCCGGACGAGGTGGCTCCACCGATGCACGTCTCAATCCGCTGGTACGCAATGCCACCGATGGCACCTTCAGTTTGCCGGGGCTGGCCAGCAACCCCGTGTATGCAATCGTGGCCGGTGACCAGAGCCGCTATGCGCCGATGCTGGCCGAGGCCGGCGCGGTCGACCCGCGTATCGGCCAGCAGATCACCCTCGGGACCGGCGTTGCCGGACTGGCACCCGGCACCTACACCTTGTTGCCATCGACCTTTGCCTTGTTACCGGGCGCCTTGCGGGTCGAAATCAATGGTCAAGCGATTGCGGGGCCGATGGACAGTGCGTTGAAGTTGCGCAATGGCTCGTGGACCACGGCCGGACAGCTGTCGATTGCCAACACCGGTATTCGCGACAGTTTGCCCAGCCAGGTCATCGTGACGTCTGCCGATGTGCTGCGGCGCTATTCACAGTACAACGAAACCGGGTTCAGCCAATTTGTGCTCAATGATGCTGCCCGCCGCGGTCTGCCGCGCGCCCGCACACCGCTGGACGGCAACACGCTGCACCTGCGCGTGGTCAGTGGCGGCGACCACGACTCAGCCCTGGATTTCAACGGGCAGGTGCTGTTCAAACCTGCCAGCGGCGGGGTCATTGGTACGGCGGTCGTTCAGGGCGGTTATACCGGCGCAGAGTTTGAAATTCTCGGTGCCGGGCATACGCGAACGCCAGGGTTCGACGGTGTATCGCTGTACGCCGACACCCTCAACCGCTTGAATGCCGGACGTTTGACCATCGGTGGCACCCCAACCGTGTATTACGGTTCGGAGGGCGGCTCGATCAAGGTGATCGGCAATACCTCGGCGATTCGTCTGCGCGAAGGCGCGATCCTCTCGGCGCCAGAGGTTGTGTTGAGCAGTAACAGCGCCAATGGCGGCATCACCATCGATGCGGGAGCGGGCGTCAATACCTTGGGGCGAGGTAACGTTCCGTATGATGCCGCAGCCGGTTTCGTCTACGAACCGGGGCGCTCCAGCCTGCTGGTGGTGTCCAACGGCTGGACGCCGGTGCTTGCGCCCACCGATGGCGGGGGCGGGAGTATTCGTATCGGCAACTGTCCGACGGCCGATTGCACCGCTGCGGCGTTGCTGTACTCCAACGGCAGCATCATCGCCGCCACTGACAAAGACTTCGAACTGGGCGAAAGCGTGCGCTTTGGCACTCGCCAACTCGGGCTTTCGGTCGGTGTGGTCAATGCCGGCAGTCCGCAAGCACTGGCCGCAGCCAGCGGCCGCACACCTGCGGGCCTGACGCTTAACCAGAACGTGCTGGATCGCCTGTTGCAGGGCGACACGCAATCTGGCGCCCCCGCCCTGGAAACCCTGAGTCTGGTGGCCCGCGATGCGTTCAACTTTTTCGGCAGCGTGACCCTCGACACCATTGATCCGCAGACCGGCCAGAGCCGTTTGCAGAATCTGGTGTTGGGTAGCCCGGCTATCTACGGCTCGGGCGCTGCCACCGATGTCGCGACGATCCGCACCCGCAATCTGATCTGGAACGGGGCGACTCAGGCCCCGGGTACGGTTGTCAACGGCGGCGCCGGCAACGGGCACGGCACGCTGGATATTCAGGCGCAGCGGATCGAATTGGGTTATGGCCCGAACCCGCAGCCCAATGGCCTGGATCGCAATAACCGACTGGCCCTGGGATTTGCCAACGTCAACTTCAACGCCAGCGAGCGCATCACCGCCAACCACAAGGGCAGCCTGGCGGTGTACGAATCCCAAGGAGCTTATGACGCGGTCAAGGGGGTCAGCTACAGCGGCGGCAATCTCAATCTGCGCACGCCATTGCTGACCGGCGAGGCCGCCTCGGTCAGTGAACTCAAGGCGGGCAACAACCTGACTCTGAGTGGTAGCGCCACAACGGCTGCCGCGGATGCCCTCGGTGCGCAACTGAGCCTGACGGCACGCAGTGTTGTGCTCGACAGTCGCATCGTCCTCGCCAGCGGTAAGCTGCTGGTCAATGCCGAAGATGATCTGCTGCTTGGCAGCGGCGCGCAGGTGGACATGGCGGGCCGGGTTCTGCCGTTCAATGATGTGCAGAAATACAGCTGGGGCGGCGACGTGTCGTTGCAGAGCAACAACGGCAATATTCGTCAGTCGGCGGGCTCGCGAATCGATCTGTCCGCCGTCAACAATCAGGCCGGGCAATTGAACGTTGTGGCCCTGGCCACTGACGCTGGACAGGTTGATCTGCAAGGGCAGATTGTCGGCAGCAGCAGTGGCTATTACGACGCGGGCGGTACGTGGGTGCCGTACAAGGCCGGTGGCGTGGACATTCGCGCCCAGCGCCTGGCGGGTGATTTGAGCGAGGCCTTTGCCAGCCTTAACCTGCGCTTGAATGCCGGCGGGGTAGTGGGCAGTCGAAGCTTCCAGTTCAAGCAGGGCAATCTGCGTATCGGTAACGAACTCAAAGCGGGCCAAGTCAATGTCTCGGTGGACAACGGCAACCTGACCGTGGACGGGGTGATCGATGCCAGTGGTGAACGGGTCGGTAGCATTCGCCTTGCCGGCAAAAACGGTTTGAACCTGACGGGCAACGCGCTGCTCGATGCCCATGGCCGCGTACTGCGCGTCGACAGCTACGGCAAAATCATCGATGCACCGAACCGCGCCATGGTTGAACTCAATTCAGGTGACGGCGTGCTGACGCTGGCCGCTGGTGCACGGATTGATCTGCGTCACGGCACCGATGCAGTGCCTGGAAACCAGGCGGGACAACGCGATGAGGTGTTGCGTGGGACGCTGGAGCTGAATGCACCGCGCCTGGGCGGCGGTGACATTGCGGTGGATGCCAGCGGTACGTTGAGTATCCAAGGTGCCCGCTCCATCGGGCTGAATGCCGTGCGAAGTTACAGTGATGCTGCCGATGGCACCGATCCGGCGGCCAGCGGTCGCCCGTATCAAGTGATCGATCAAGCCTACCTGGATCGCATTCACTCAGACAGCAGCGGCTTTATCGATGCGGCGCTGGGTAACAGTGATCTGCTACAACGCAAACTGGCCGGCCTCAACAATGCGACTTATGCCGATGCGTTTCATCTGCGCCCGGGGGTGGAAATCGTCAGCAAAACCGCTGACGGCGATCTGGTGGTGCAGGGCGATCTCGACTTGTCCGGCTACCGTTACGCCAGCCTCAACCCGCACACTCGCCGGACGTCGGTGTATGGCAGCGGGGAAGCGGGCAGCCTGTTGATCCGTGCCGGTGGCAACCTCGATATCTACGGCAGCATCAACGACGGTTTCGCACCGCCGCCGGAAACCGTGGACGACGCCGGCTGGAAACTGTTGCCGGGGATACAGCCTTTCGGCGGTGACCTGATCGTACCGGGCAGTGGTGTCAGCCTTGCCGAAGGGACGCTCTTTCCGGTTGGCGCCACCTTGAATTACGACCTGCCGATTCAAGCCGCCACACTGGCCGCGGGCACGGTGTTGCCGGTTCAGAGCACTTTGGCCGCACCTTACGTGTTACAGGGTGGAACGGTGCTGGCCGGCGATGTGCATGACGCGGCGGGTAACCTGATGTATGCCGCCGGTACGTTGCTCGACAACGCTGTGACCCTGCCGGCCGGCAGTCGTTTGGGTGCAGGTATTCGCTTGAACAACGCCACCGCACTGCAGGCCCTGCTCTGGCCCAAAGGCGTGCCGCTGCCGGGTGCGGTTGATGCCGACAATAAAACGGTGGGTGTTGTGTTGAACGGAACGTTGGCGCTGTTGCGGGGTTCGCTGATCCCCTCCATGACCAACGTGAAGCTCGCCGATGGCACGGTATTCCTCGACCTGCGTCCTGCCAATGGAAACCAGCAAGGTCGAAACTGGGCGATCGCCAGCATGCTGCCGGCGGGCAGTGCGTCGTGGTCGATGCGCATGGTGGCAGGGGCCGATCTGACCGCGGCCGACAGCCGTAGCGTGAAACCTCAGGCCAGCGTCGGCAACTTGCAGATGGCCGACACTCACTATGGTGTGAGCATGATCGAGGTGGCCGGCAAACTGGTCTGGGCGGTGGATAACGAGTATGGCTTTACACCGTACGAACCGGTTCCCGAGGAATACCTTGTGCTCTGTGATATCGCTCCCGGTTCTTGCGCGCCCATGGCGCGCAGTGTGTGGGCGCCTGGCAACTGGATGGGCATGCCGGATTACACACCGATGAACGATGACGAATTGTTCTGGTGCTCCATCGACCCGGCACTGTGCATTGAAAACAATCCGAGCAAGAGCGCAGAGGCCCACACGCAGATGTTCAGCGTTTTGCGTACTGGCACCGGCGACCTGGATTTGATGGCGGCCGGTAACCTCAGCATGGCCTCACCTTTCGGCGTCTACACCGCCGGCACCCAATCGGCAGACGTCGACGCGCGTTATAACCAGCCCCGCGGAAGGCTGTCGGCTGATGGCTCGGTATTGGGCAGCGCTGGCAGCGATTACGAAAAATGGGTCGATGGCGGCAGTGCCAGCCTCTATCAGGCCTGGTATCCGCAGATGGGCGGTAACCTGACGATCAATGCCGGCGGGTCTGTGTCGGGTGACGTGCTTGGCCGTCGCTCGGTCGCCACGGGCGACGGTACGCGGGAGCAGGTGCCGAGTGTGGCGGTGGGCAATTGGCTCTGGCGCCAAGGTACCGGCAACAACGATGTACCGACTGCCTGGTGGATCAATTTCGGCAGCTACGCTGCGCAGCCATTGCCAGCGCTGGGCGAGGAAACCAGACCTTATCTGGTGGGCTTTACCGGGTTCGGTACGCTGGGCGGCGGCAACATCAGTCTGAGCGCCGGCGGGGATGCTGGCATGCTCAAGACCATGGGCGACGACAGGTATGCGTCGTACCCTCGCAGTCAGGGGTTGATCGTGGCTGTCGGCAGTACGGGCCGCGTGGACAGTGACGGGAACTTGCAACTGACCGGTGGCGGAGACCTGGATATTCGTCTGGGCGGTGTCCTTAATCCGTCTCTGCAGGCACGTGCCGGCCTGGCGGGTACCGGTACGCCGACGCACGACTTGCAGGGCGCGCTCATCAACCTGCGCGGTGCGGCGCAACTGACGGGCGCCGCGTTGGGCGGTATCAATCTGCAGTACGGCGCCTCGGCGCTGTTTCATGACCCACGGGAAACGCGCGCCTTCGACCCGTTCAACTCGACGGCCAGTAATGCCAGTGGCGGGCTGGTGCTGATTCCCGGTGACTCCGGCATGCGCCTCAACACCCGCGGCGATCTGGTGTTGGGTGGCGCCGCCGATCCGGGCCGCGTGAGGTTGCAGAACTCCACACCGTTTACCACGGCCGATGGCATTTACCATGCCGGTGGCGGTTTGAGTGGTTTCTCGCTGTGGACCGATCACACGGCCATCGATTTGTTCTCGGCCGGCGGCAACCTGACGCCCAGCACCCAGCTGATGGAAACCACCGGGCAGGACCCCGTCGCCGGGCTTAACGGGTCACCGACCGATGACCGCTTCGTCTTTCCTTCGATATTGCGTGCCGTGGCCGGCCAGGGCTCGATTTATGCGGGACCATCAGCGGCCTACGGCATAGGCAACCCGGCGCCGGCTCTGGCCTGGTCATTGCTGTTGGCACCTTCCAGCGCGGGGCAGCTTGAACTGATCGCAGGGGATTCGATCTATGCCGGCGGCTACGCCATCAACCAGTCAGGGGCCAGCCCGGCGGCGCTCGCCACACCGTTTGCACCCGCGTTCAATGGCTACGGCAATAACCAGTCCGCTCGGCCGATCACGACCAACGCCGGCAGCGATGGTGTGCTGGCGCAAACCAATTCGCGCTATCCACTGTTTGCCTTCGGTCCCGATAGCTACTCGGGGTTGAGCAGTGTTCAGGGGCCGGCGCGCTTCTATGCACTGACCGGTGACCTGGTAGGAATTCGCACGGGCGAAACGCTGGCGTTCGCGACCACGAAGCGCACCTGGTATGAATCGGCAGGCCCGGTGTGGATGGTGGCGGGGCGTGACATCGTGGCGTCCGGTACCAATTTGGGGCAACCCACGTTTGCGCCCGTTGGGGGCATGGGTCGCAATAACGAACAGATCGCGTCTACCGGCAATCTGTTCGTGCATAACGATGCGCGCGACATTTCGCGGATTTCGGCCGGGCGAGACATTCTCTACAGCAGCTTCGACATTGCCGGCCCGGGTGTTCTGGACGTCAATGCCGGGCGCAATATCCTGATGGAAGATCGCGCCAGCATCACCAGCCTCGGTCCTGTCGTGGCAGGCGATCAGCGCCCCGGTGCGAGCATCGTGATGCAAGCGGGTGCGGGCGCGCAGGGGCCGGATTACTCACGGTTAATTGCGCGTTATCTGAACCCGCAAAACGTCGCGGATTCAGCGGTGGCCCTCAGCGCGCAGCCGGGCAAAGTGGTCAAGACCTACGTCGAAGAACTGCAGAGTTGGCTGAGCCTGGGTTATGGCTTCAAGGGTGGCGACGAACAGGCGCAAGCGTTCTTCGCCGCACTGCCGAGTACCGAACAGGCGATCTTCGCCCGCCAGGTGTACTTCGCCGAATTGCGCGCCGGCGGCCTGGAATACACCGATGCCAATGGCCCGCGCACCGGCAGTTACTTGCGCGGTCGCAACGCCATTGCGGCGCTGTTCCCGACCACTGATGTCGCCGGCAATCCGATCCGTTACGACGGCGATATCACGATGTACGGTGGCGCCGGGGTCAAGACGCTGTTTGGCGGCGATATCCAGATGCTCACGCCGGGCGGTGGTCAGGTGTTCGGTATTGAAGGCGCGGCGCCGCCGTCGACGGCGGGGATCATCACCCAAGGTTCGGGCGATATTCAGTTGTACTCCCAAGGCAGCATTCTGCTCGGCCAGAGCCGGATCATGACCACGTTCGGCGGCTCGATTCTCGGCTGGTCCGCCGAGGGCGACATCAACGCCGGTCGCGGCTCGAAAACCACCGTGGTCTACACGCCGCCAAAACGTGTCTACGACACCTGGGGCAACGTCACGCTGTCGCCGTCGGTGCCGAGCACCGGCGCCGGTATCGCCACGCTCAACCCGATCGCCGAAGTGGCGCCGGGCAACATCGACCTGATCGCGCCACTGGGCACCATCGATGCCGGCGAGGCGGGGATTCGCGTGTCAGGCAACGTCAACATCGCCGCGCTGACGGTGGTCAACGCCGCGAACATTTCGGTGCAGGGCAAAGCGACCGGCGTGCCGGTGGTGTCAGCGGTGAATACCGGCGCGATCACCTCGGCCAGTTCGGCGGCATCCTCCGCTACGCAAGCGGCGGAAGACGTCGCCCGGCAGCAACAGGCAGCGGCGCGGCAGAACCAGGCCTCGGTGTTCACTGTGCAGGTGCTCAGTTTCGGCAACGAGCAACTGGCACCAACGCGCGATGGTGCCAGTCGCGCGCCGGCGACCGGTTATAACCCGGACAGCCCGGTGCAGGTGCTGGGCGCCGGGGCGCTGGATGAACAGGCGAAACAGCAGCTGACCGAGGAGGAGCGTGGGCAGCTGACGTTGTAAAAGACTCTCGTGCAGTACGTTTGGGCGGCCGGTTGGCCGCCTTTTTTATGAGCGTTCGGTTTCAAACTGATGCAGTTGTTTTATTCAAACGACCGGCTTGCAGCGCAAGACCCCGAGAAGCCGGGGTAGCGAGGTACGACACCATACCCTTGAGCCGATCCTGCACGGTGCTACTGTTGCCCCCTCCCGTAGGTTGACCCCAAGTTACAACCCGACCGTCAGCGGTGAGCGCGGTAAACCCGTGAGTATTGGTGTAGATCGCGCGGACGTCGGTCAATTGATCCGCTACCGGTGTCGTGTCTCCACCTACGGTGGCATTGCCCCAGGCTGCCACCGTTCCATCTCTGAACAGTACGGCAAAGGCGTGCGATGTCCCTGCCACCTGGACAACATCATCCCGGGCAGCAATGGCATCGGGCACTTTGCCATCGGCGCTGGTTTCCGGCCAAGCAACGACATGACCATTTTCGCGCAGCGCCGCGAACGAGTTCCAGGTGGCAACGACGCAAAGGATATCTGTCAGTGTCGAGATCAGTTGGGGAACGGTTCCCCCCTGAGCCACCGGTCCCCATGCGACGACCTGATTGGTTTGGCGCAGGGCGACAAAACTGTACCTATTGGCACAGGCAAGCCTTTTGATGTCCGTCATGGCGGCGATAGGGTCAGGTACGTTGCCTCCATAGGTCGCGTTGCCCCATGCGACAAGTGTTCCATTGGCCCTGTACGCTGCGAAGGCATAGGGATTGCCGATAACGTCTTCGATATCGTCGAGTGAAGCTATTGGCGCAGGTACGGTTCCGACATCAGCCGGCAATCCCCAGGCCTTTACGTGTCCCGTTGCGAGCCTCACAGCGAAGGCTTGCCCAGCAGGAATGACGTCGACAGCATCGGTCACGGCTTTGATTTCAGCAGTGGGCACGCCGCCGTTGCCAGCTGCGCCCCAGGCATCCACGGTCCCATCGGCTCTTATTCCGGCGAAGGCAGCGATATTACCGACAATCCGCACGAATCCGACTGGACTGACTGCGCCCATGTCGCTGCCCTCACCGGCAGTGGTACTCCAGGCTATCGTGGTGTCATTGGTGCGCCGGGCCGCGAAGGTGCTACGCGTGGCACTTACTTCAACAATGTCGTTCATGGTGATGATGGTAGGAGGAATGACACCACCATTGGGTCCATGGCCCCAACCAGTCATGTCGTGCTTATCGCGCAACGCGACAAACGCTGCTTGACCTGTGATGGTCGTGTCGCTCCCGGAGCCGAAGATGTTCGCTGCGCTGAGTGTGACTTGATCGTCCGCCGTGCGGACTTGAAGGTGGGCCTGTGGGGCGGTATCAAACCAGTTACTTCCCTTCGTCCATTCGCTTTGTGTGGCGTATTTCCACTCGGCCTGAAGCGGTTTTCCGGTAGTTGCATCGAATGCCATCAGTAACCTGCTCGTACTGGCGGCCCAGTATGTACTCCGATTGTAGCGAGCGCCCATGACTCGTAGCTTGCCGGGTGCGATCACTTTGCGCACCTCGTACACAGCGGGTGTCGATGGACCGTCCGTTCCTGCGGCCTTGCGTTTGACGGTGTAGCTCAGCGCGATGCTCCCGCCTTCTTCGGCGTTGATCACGATGTGAGGTAATTTGATTGAAGACAGTTCTTCATCGGCTTCCTCAGGCTTCACCGTATAGGGTGGATGGGGATAGGTGGTTTGGCCCTCCACGGTAACCCTGACTTCGTCGCCATCCTTCAACTGTGCAGAGGCGGCAATAATGATCGTCGCACCGTCTGTTACGTCATCAGGGTTCAACTGATCGCCGTTCGCCTCGTCGATCTCGGCAACGGGCAAGTTGATCGGAACGATGGGTCTGCATACTTCATAAAGCGTCGGCTCCGCTGGGCCGTCCGTTCCTCCGGCTTTGCGTTTGACGGTGTAGCTCAGCGCGATGCTGCTGCCTTCTTCGGCATTGATCACGCTGTGAGGTACTTTGATGGACGAAAATTCTTTATCGGCTTCTTCAGGCGTCACGGTATGCGTTGGATGGGGGTAGGTGGCTGTACCCTCTACGCTAACGTTGATTTCGTCGCCATCCTTCAACTGTGCGGAGGCGGCGATAATAACCGTTGCACCATCAAGTACATCGTCAGGATTCAACAATCCTGCATCTGCTTCATCGATTTCGGCGCCGGGCAATTTGATCGACGCGACCTCGCCCACCGTGAACGCCAATACATTGGAATAGCTGGTTGTATTGCTGGCGGCCCGGAAGATTTCGTAGTCAACCTCCACGGTCTTACCGCGATGGGCTTCGATGTGCTTGGCAACAAACTCTGCGTTGAGCGTGAACACGACGTCCTTGTCCTTGGACAGCACGTTAAGCGTTTTAGAGTCAGTGACAGCTGCCTCGCCCTGAACTTTCCAGAAGAAAGTCACGATGTCCTTGTCCTGGGTTGGATTGGCCACTGGCCGCGGGGCGGTGACTTTGCCCAAGCCGCCGGGCAGGTCCTTGGGCTCCAGGACACCGTCCTGTTCACCCAGCACGATGGGTTTGACCAGTTCTCGCTGCACTTCGCCGACGCTAAGCCGCGAAGCGTGCAGCGACGCGCGACGGGTGATGGTGCCGTTTTCGTCGCTCAGCAGGGTATACGACAGATCCAGTGTGCCACCCTTGAGGGTTTTGCCGTGTTCGCCGGCGACGGTGACGATGAATCCCTCGGGATCATTGGCTTCGTCTTCGCTGGGGAAATACCATTCCATTTGCGGGTCGTAAGTTGTGAGGTCGGACCGGGTGCCGAACCATTTGAGTTCGATGGCATTGTCCGGTGTGATCAGTAGATCGTAGAGGATGCGGATCCGGTATTCGGGCGCGTCGGGGTCGAGCGCGCCACTGATCTGGTCGATCGCGATGGGCGCGGCCAGGCGTGTCGGTTCGCCGATCACGCTGTAGGCGCGGGACTTGGATGTGGAGTTGTCGACCACGACGCCGTCGCGGCGTACATGATAGGCGTACACCACCGTGCGTTTGGCCAAGGCGCGCAGGGTGCTGTTGTCGTGCGCGATCGAGACCCGCACCGGCGGCGCGGTTTCAATAGGCTGGATCACCAGTTCGCTGATCTCTTTACCTTCGTCGGTGGTGCCGGTGACGCTGAGGTAGATGTCGTCGTTCTTTTTGAAGATGTCCGCATCCTCCGCCCAGACCTCGACCAGCGGCAGTTCGTCCCCCAGCAGCTCCAGATCCAGGACGAGACCGTCGGCCTGTTTGAGGATGGGCGCGCCCAGCCGCAAGCCCTGGGTGTCGACGACGATATGAACGGCCTCGCACCAGTCTTCCGACTCGTTGTACACGCGGTCGCGGATCTTGTAGCTGACCGACACGCCGTCGGAGTCTCCGGCCGAGAGGATGGTGGCCTTGTCCGCCAGAACAACGATGGGACTATCCTCCGGATCGTCGAGCTGTTCCTGAGTGACGGGCTCGGACTCGACGGTTTTCCCCGCCCAAGCGAGGATGAGCACGTCACCGACCGCGGCATTCTTGTAGAGAGCGCCATCGCCGGGTTTGGGTTTGGCGAACACCTGCACGCCTGCCTCGGCGGTATCCTTGTCGACACCTTCGCGGACGACATCCGGCGGATCGAACGCCATGGTCAGTTCGGAGTGACCGTAGTCGGGGTTTGTGTCCTGACCGGCGGGCAGTTCGAGTTTGACGAAGAGCCTGACCGTCGGTCCCTGCTCGGGCTTCTGACCGAACCGTGTGATCTGGTAGGACAGCTCCCAGTCGCCGCTGAGCAAGCGCTCGGGCGCGACGAACAGGGTGACATGCTTGTAAAGGTCGACGTCTTCGGTGATGGTCTTTTGCGCGACCATGGTGGTATTCAGAAACAACTTGCAGTTATCGCTCTTGCTCATGTTGTTCCAGGCAGGAATCTGGATCTTCAGCCCCTGGTCCGGGTAGTTGAGTTGTGCGGCGGCGAGGTTGATTCCCCACGTGCCGTCATCCAGCAGCCGGCCGCCGGGGATTTCCGGGTCGAGCAGGGACAATACAGAGAGTTCTTTGCGCGGTTGGATGAGCATGATGGGCACTCCTGCCTCGAGCGGAAACGAAGGAGTGATTAGGAGGTAGATTCGGAAAAAGCGCACCTGTCAGATCTGACAGGTGCGCACGATAATCGGACGAAAGGTAGTAAATCCTGAAAGTCTGCTGAGCCAGCCAGAGCTGATCACATATTCGATTCCGACCATCGTCACCTGGGCAGTTGCCTCAAGTCCGCTTATCCAAAGCGGCGTAATCACTTGAGGCCGACGCCTAATGAACTGTGGCCGAAAAAAGGATTGGTGATTGCCGAAGCGTTCGAGCCTCTAACTAGATACACCGTCCGGTTTGCCGGTTTCGGCCACCAGGCATTCGTGGGAGTGTTTGACCAGTAATGGTGATCACCCATCGGCCAACGCCCGCTGTAGGCAAAGTGAATCTCGTACAGCTCGTCATAGCTGGGTATACGGGCTCCCTGCCCATTGGCTGCATTCACGATGTTATTCCAGGTGCCCCCTCCAAGCCCCACACAATAAATCACGCCAGTCACTGAAACTGAATAACTCCTGGCTTGCTGTGCCGTGTCCCTGGCCGTGATGGTGGCGGTGCCTCTGCCACGAGCGGTGACGAAACCGTTGCCATCGACAGCGGCGATCGCCGGGTTGCTGGAGCTGTAAGTAATTGTTCCTGTGCCTCCTGTGGCGCGTCGGGTGAATGAGTTCCCTGAATTCCAGTTCGGGAGCGCATTAGGGTAGCCCGCACAAATGTAAGTCTTGCCAGGTAACGTGACCGGGCTAGTGTCGAAGTTCATCGGTGAGATTCTGCGAAATGTCCGCGGTATGGAGATCTGCTCGGTACTCAATGCTCTGGCGTACACCGAATGTTCGCCAAGGGTGATTGCAAAGGGGGTCGTCCACGTTCCGTTGGCATCGGCGGACACGATGATATTTGTGGCTGCACCCAAATCATGAATCTGCACTTGATACAAAGGCGTGACCCTGCCCATCAGAACAACCGACGTATCGACCGTAGACCCTCCATTACTCAACTCGCCTCCCGAGTGCCTCACCGACGTCAGCGTCACGGCCTCGTGAGGTTTGACCGTAAAGCTGTGGGCGGGAGATTGCAGTTGTTCCCCATACAGGGCTCGAGCCTTGATGGCATAGGATGTCAGGGCCAGCATTGACAGTTTTGTCGAGCCTTTGCCCGCTCCATCCAGAGTGATAGGGGGACCGATGGGAGTGTCTTCGTCATAAAGCTGAACACGCTGGTCGGGGTCTGCCAATACGGCAACATTAACTTCCCTGTCGTAAGTCATGCCGTTGTGCGCAACCGATCCTCTGGAATCGCTGACTGCGGTGATACTGGGTTTCGTGGCGATACCGATGGTAAATGTGCGTGGATTGCCGTGCGGTACATCGGCGTCGTACAAGGCTTTCACCGTAACGGTTTGCAAGCCTTCGACGAGGCCGTCTGCGGGGGATTCCCATGCCCACAGATCTGTGGCTTGCGGCGTGCCTTTGAGAACACCATTGACCTTGATCTCGACCTTTTCACCCCGCGTCGCCGTACCCTGGATCGTCACACGTTTGTCGTAGGTCAACCCGGCTTCGGGGATTTCCTGGCCTTGCGGGTTGAGGATTTTGGTGATCATCGGGGTCACGTAGTCATAGCGTGTGCGGATCGTCAATGGCAAAGCAGGGAACTCGATTGCAGCGGTCTCTTCCGTGCTGTTGTCGAAAATCACTTTGCATTTCACCACGGCGGGAGAGCTGTGCCGTAATTTCAAAAGCTCGCTTCTGAGCAAGGGTTCGTCGAGGCCTTCAGCCACTTGCCGGTCACTGATTGGATGATCCTTCAATACGTCGACCCGGTAGCTGCCAGTGCTGGTTTCGCCCTCGACATAGACCCAGGTGCGCTGGCCCCTGGCAATAAATGGCCATACGTTCACCAGAACCCTCGCATCGCCGGAAAACTCCATCAAGTCCAGAACCGCCTTTTCTGCCAGAGGCACTTGCGGGGTGGGCAGATCATTTTCCGGATCCTGGAACTCAAGGATGTTCAGTGGCAACGCTTCGGAAGGTGTCCAAAAGCCATAGCGCTGTACGTCATAGCTGACGTCAACCGAGCGCCGAATGTTGGCACCCACAAACGAGGCGTCCAGGTGAAAAGTGACGATGCCCGAAGATTCGGCAGGTTGTTCGAGATCCTCCGATGTACCTGCCCCTGGTGTCCCCCGCCATTTCAGCGCCAGGGTATCGAGTGCTTCGTCCATGCTGAGGTAACTGCATTCGATATCGACACCGTCGAGCGCATCCATCGGGTTCAACGAACCGTTGGGTGCTTGTAACACGGTAGGCGCAGGCAAAAATCCTACGGGGATGCCAACCATTACCTCGAAGGGCGCCGAATAGCTGTACTTCCCAGTCGCCACATGCAGCAGGACATAACGAACAGTGACGGTATAGCCGATATTGGCCGAGACGTATTGGGCATCCACCCGAAAACGCGCGGTCTTGTCGATCGACAAAACAGTGATGGGGATGCTGCCTTTGGTTGAGCTGAAAGCTGAGAAACCAGTCCAGTGATACGTCAGAATATCGCCCTTGGCCCAGTCAACCGGTTTGACCAGCACGTGTGCCTGCGTATAGACCTGCGTCGGGTCGATCACGCCCTCTTTGGCCTCTTCCACATCCGGCGCGGGAAGGGTGGCGGGAAGTTCACGGACCTCGACCCGCAGAAAGTCAGACTTGCTGAGTCCATAATCGCCAGGATCGTCGTTGTACACCCGGTAATAGAGTTTGAGGCTGCCGTTGATCAACGCGAGGATGTGCTCGTGCATCACGTAGATGAAGATAAACCCCGTCTGTTGATCGTTGCTGCTGACGTCATACGGTTCCTCATGGCAATAGGAGCTGCCATCTGATTTTGTGCCTTCCCAGATCATGTTGATCGAGTCACCGGTTTTAAGGCTCGGGTAGGCAATCCTCACGGTCGCTGTTTTGCTGTCTCCAGGCAAAATGGCACCGATAACCTCTTCAATAATCGGCGCTGGCAACAGCGACGGGTCGCCGATCACTTTGACGAAAGTGCGCTTGGAATGGAGCACAGCACTGCCGTCTTTCTTGTGTAAGGTGTAAGAGCCATCGAGCGTCCCGCTGGCGAAGAGACTGGCGAATGCGAAAGGGATCGGGAACTCGAGAATGTAGGGCAGATTGCCGACGGTGATTTCATCTTTCAGTGTGCGAGACGCTGTTCCGGTGATCCCGACACCTGCAACATTGATCACGATGGTGTCGCCCGTGGCGAACTCCTTATTGATTTCGAGCCGGATCAGCAGGTTGGTCGCCTGATGGTCCAGTCGATCGAGATGAAGTTCGCCATTATCGGCATCTTCGAAAAAGGCCGGGTCGAGGTGAGCTGCACCGGCATCCACCGGAACCTTGGTCTCCTTCGACCATTTCTCGCACCAGTTCCAGACCTCGTCATGGACTTCGTACCTGATCGGCAACGAGCTGCTATCGCCAGCGCTCAGGATGTCGGCGGGTAATGCGGTGATGACAATATCCTGGATGCCGTCGGCCTCGGCCTGGGTCACCACGTGTGGCGCCAGAAGAATACTGCCCCAACGCACCCAGATGACATCGCGCACCGTGATGTCCCGATACTGGTCGATGGTCATTGGGACGCCGGTGTCCGCCCATTCCTTGCTGACACCATTTTGGATGACATCCAGTGGCAACTTGACCAGGTCAAGGTGTGAGTGCCAGGGAAGATGCTGCTCCTCATCCTCGCCGGCGGGTGCATTCAACTTGACTAACAGCTTCAACGCGACGGATGGATCGTCAGGCAGCGGTTCTCCTTGCCGAGTGACCTGGTAATAACACTCGGAGTAACCGGGGGCGATTTCAGCCGTCGGGAGAAAGAAGAACACTCGCTTGTTGACTTCTTCGGCTTTGACTTTCAGTTCGTGAATGACTTTTTTGTTCCAGAAAATCAGTATTTCATCGTCGTACCCCATGCCCGGGTAGGGGTCGATAAGGCTGAATATTCCTGCCTCGTATTCTTCAAATGTGCCAAGGTTTATACCGTAGTCAGCATCATCGACCGGATGAGTCATGCCAGCGAAGTAGATGGGCGATATTTCTAGTGGCGCGCAGGGAAAATCTTCGCGGGGAGGAAACAGAAAAAGCCTGAAAGACGTCATGGGTGATACCGCCTGAGGATGAGAAACGGGTGACTACTTTCTAGTCCCTTCATTTCTCATCGACTACTGTCAGATCTGACAGGGGTAGGCGTGTTTCAGATGGACGGTCAGGTTCAGGCAAGTCTGTCTATCGAGCGTCCACTAATTACCGTCGGCGACCTTGCGCTCGATCTCATCGACTTTGCGCTGCAGCTCTTCAGCTTCCTGCTCTTTAACTCGAGTGGAAGACGGCGTGATGACTTTGTCTACGCCCTCGGTGTTGTTGTCGCGGTCCTGCAGATCGCGCTCGACCACGTTCACCGGTTTGTCGCTGGCATCGGTGGGTGGTGCGTTGGGGGTTTTGTCGTCGTTGGGGTTCATGGCGCTGGCCTCCTGTGGGTGTACACATTGGAGACAGCGCGGCGGCAGACGTTCGAAATTTTTCAGCGCCAGTGCCCTCTCCCGCAGGAGAGGGCACAGCGGTTGTTTCAGTCCTTGAGAATGTCGCGATCCTTGGTTTCCGGGAGGAAGAAGGTGCCGAGTATCGCCGTCGCCACTGCAATCACGATCGGGTACCAGAGCCCGTAGTAGATGTCACCGGTGGCGGCGACCATGGCGAACGCCACGGTCGGCAGGAAGCCGCCGAACCAGCCGTTGCCGATGTGGTAGGGCAGCGACATCGAGGTGTAGCGGATGCGCGTCGGGAACAGTTCGACCAGCCACGCGGCGATCGGGCCATAAACCATGGTCACGTAGATCACCAGCACGGTGAGCAGGAGCAGCATCATCGGGTAGTTGATTTTCGCCGGATCGGCTTTTTCCGGGTAACCGGCGTCTTTCAACGCCGCGCCGAGGTTGGCGGTGAAGGCGTCGTTGCGGGCCTTGAAGTCGGCGGCGGCGAGGGCGCTGCCTTCGAAACTCTCGATGACGCGATCACCGATGCGCACCTGCGCGACGGTGTTCGGTTCGGCGGCGACGTTCTCGTACGGGATCGCGCGTTTCGCCAGCAAGGTTTTCGCCAGGTCACAGGAGCTGGTGAATCTGGCCTTGCCCACCGGATCGAACTGGAACGAACACTGATCAGGAACGGCGATCACTTTGACCGGATTTTTTTCCTGAGCGACGAACACGTCCGGGTTGCCGTACTGGGTCAGCGCAGTAAAGATCGGAAAGTAGGTCAAAGCAGCCAGAATGCACCCGGCCATGATGATCGGTTTGCGCCCGATGCGATCGGACAGGCTGCCGAAAATCACGAAGAACGGTGTGCCGATCAGTAGCGATCCGGCGATCAGCAGGTTGGCGGTTTGCGCGTCGATCTTCAATGTTTGCAACAGGAAGAACAGCGCATAGAACTGCCCGGTGTACCAGACCACTGCTTGCCCGGCCGTGCCGCCCAGCAGCGACATGATCACCACTTTGAGGTTGTCCCAGCGTGCAAAGGATTCAGTCAGCGGCGCTTTCGAGGCCTTGCCTTCGTCCTTCATTTTCTGGAATACCGGCGACTCGCTCAGTTGCAGGCGGATGTACACCGACACGGCCAGCAGAATGATCGACAGCAGAAACGGAATCCGCCAGCCCCAAGCCTCGAACGCCTCGTTACCCAGCGCCGTGCGACAGGCGAGAATCACCAGCAGCGACATGAACAGACCGAGGGTGGCGGTGGTTTGAATCCACGAAGTGAAAAAGCCACGGCGATTGCGTGGTGCGTGCTCCGCTACGTAGGTCGCCGCGCCGCCGTATTCACCACCCAGCGCCAGGCCTTGCAGCAAGCGCAGGGTGATCAGAATCACCGGGGCAGCGACGCCGATGGTGGCGTAGCCGGGCAGCAAACCGACGATTGCTGTGGACACGCCCATGATCACGATGGTGATCAGAAACGTGTGTTTGCGCCCGATCATGTCACCCAGGCGCCCGAAGACGATGGCGCCGAACGGCCGCACCGCGAACCCGGCGGCGAAGGCCAGCAGGGCAAAGATGAACGCAGTGGTTTCGTTGACGCCGGCGAAGAAGTGCTTGGCGATGATCGCCGCCAGTGAGCCGTAGAGGTAAAAGTCGTACCACTCGAAAACCGTGCCCAGCGAGGAAGCGAAGATGACCTTGCGCTCCTCCTTGGTGATACCGCCGCTGCGGGGCGGTGTGCCGGTGGATGCTGTGTCGATTGTGGCCATGGGTGTTCTCCGTCGTGCTTATTGTTGTAGGCCGGAGTCCCCCGTTACTGCCTGTCGCACTCTGGCCCGTTGGCATCTGCCGCCGTTGCTCTAGCGTGAAGCTTGCACAGTCTGACCGCCTCGCAGGGCTGCAAGGTTTCCTGAAGCATAATCAGCTTTTGGCGAATATCCACTTGGCCTACGCGTTGACCCAACGCTGCCGGCTCCAGGCGCTCAACCAATCGACCAGAAACACCAGCAACAGCATCGCCAGAATCACCGTACTGGCCTGGGCTTCCTGGAACAGACTCAAGCTGACATACAGCATCTGGCCCAGGCCGCCAGCACCGACAAAGCCCAGCACGCTGGCCATGCGGATGTTGTTTTCCCAGCGATACAGGCAGTAGGCGAGCAGTTGCGGGGCGAGGTTAGGCAGGGTGCCGTAGCAGAACGCGAGGATCGGATTGCCGCCCTGCAGACGGATCGCCTCGGCCGGTTGTGGCGGAGTGTTTTCCAATGCTTCGGCAAATAGCCGACCGAGCACCCCAGTGGTGTGCAGGGCAAGGGCGAGGGTGCCGGCGTTCGGTCCGAGACCGGCGGCAAGCACCATCAGCGCCGCCCAAACCAGCTCTGGAATCGCCCGCAAGCCGTTGAGCAGCAGGCGCGCCGCACTTTGCAGCGGCCAGCCGAAACGCCCGGCAGCGGGCAGCGCGAGAACGATGCCGAACAGTGCCGCAAGCAGGGTGCCCAACGCGGACATGGCCAGTGTTTCCAGCGAACCGTGGGCAATGGCTTTCAGGTAACCGGCGCTCAAGTCGGGACTTAGAAAGCGCTGCACGTAACTGCCCATCTGCTTGAGGCTATTGGCGCTGCCGAGTTCGGCGAGATCCAGTTCCAGATAAGCAAAGGAAGCGAACACCGCAAATGCGATCACGACGATCAGCAGCAGGTTGATCAGGCGCCTCATGCCAGCCTCCAGCGCAGCAAGCGGCTGAGTTGATCAGCGCACAGCACCAGCAGCAGGAACGTCAGCAACATGCTGGCGACTTCACCGCCGGCAAACATGCGGATCGACAGGTCGATCTGTTGCCCCAGCCCACCGGCACCAACAAAGCCCATCACCACTGAGGCACGGATCGCGCACTCCCAGCGATACACCGTGTACGAGAGAAGTTCGGCGGCGACATTCGGCAGCGTGCCGTAGGCAAACGCCGCCAGTCGACCGCTGCCGGCCTGCAACAATGCGTGCGCCGGGCGCTGGTCGGTGGATTCGAAAATTTCTGCGTAGACCTTGCCGAGCATGCCGCTGTAGGTGATGGCGATGGCCAACACGCCAGCCGCCGGGCCGAGGCCGACCGCGCGCACAAACAACAGTGCCCAGACGATCTCCGGCACGCTGCGCAGAAAGATCAGCAAGCCACGCACCGGCCAGCGCAGCAAACGCCCGGGCAGGCTCGGCACGCCGCCCCGGGACGCCGCCGAGAGCGACAGCGCGCGGCTCGCGATCAGGCTCGCCGGCACTGCCAGCAGCAACGCCAGGGCCATTCCCGCTGTGGCAATCGCCAGGGTTTGCAGGGTGGCTTTGAGCAGCAGTTGCAGGAACGCCTGATCGTGCGCCGGCGGCCAGAATGCCGAAACAAAACGGCCCATTTCGTTCTGGCTATCGGCCTGAAACAACACGCCCAAGTCCAGTTCGCTGAGCTGAATGCCCGGCCACAGCAGGGCCAGCGCCAGCAATGTCAGCAACAATCGCGGCCACGCCGCAGGGTCCCGTGAATCGGCCTTCAGCATCGCGGAATCTGCACAATCAAAGGCGCGACCGCTGGTGCAGGCGATTGCAGTTGTTCATTGGCGTACAGCGCATCGAGTTTGTCGCGGCTGACTTCAGCAGAAGGGCAATCGAAAAGAATCTGCCCGTCGCGCAAACCGATGATCCGTGGAAAGTGTTCCAGCGCCAGATCCACCGCGTGCAGGCTCGCCACCAGCGTGACGTTGTGCTCGCGGGCATGGCGCGAAAGGATCGACAGCGTATGGCCGGCAAGCACCGGGTCCATGGCCGAGACAGGTTCGTCGGCGAGCAATATTTCCGGCGCCTGATACAGCACCCGCGCAATGCCGACGCGCTGCAACTGCCCGCCGGACAACTGCTGGCAATGGGCGAAGAGTTTGTCGCCCAGATCCAGCCGCGCCAACGCCGCGCGAGCGCCCGCCACATCCAGCGGATGCAGCAGGTTCAGCAGACTTTTGCCCAGACTCCACTGACCGAGCTTGCCGGCCAGCACCGCTGTGATCACCCGCTGACGCGGCGGAATCGGCGGCGCTTGATGCACCAGACCGATGCGCGCACGCAGGCGCTGACGCTGGCGAGCCGACAAATGCCAGGCGCGTTCGCCAAGCACTTCGATGTCGCCACTGCTGGGCTTGAGCGCGGTGGCCAGCAGATTGAGCAGGCTCGACTTGCCAGCGCCGGACGGGCCGATGATCGCGACCTGTTCGCCAGCGCCAATCTGCACGTCGATGTTACGAAGGGCATCGACGCCATTGGCGTGGCGCAGGCTGCCCTGGGTGAGGCGTAGGGTCATTTCAGCAGTTCGGCGGCGCGGGCGGCTTCCTCGATGCCCTTGTAGTTCTCGGGCTTGGTCTCGATGAAGCGACTGGCGGCCTGCAGATCGAGGATCTTCTTCTGCTCAGGATTGGCCGGGTCGAGGTCGAGGAAGGCTTGCTTGATCTTCGCGGCCAGCTTCGGATCAAGAGTGCCGCGCACGGTCCAGTTGTAATCGAAGTAGGTCGGGGTGGTGGCGAAGACTTTGACCTTGTTGGTGTCGACCTTGCCGGCGTCGACCAGTTTCTGCCAGACGCTGGCGTTCAACACACCAGCGTCGACCTTGCCGGCCTGCACCCAGGCAACGGTGGCGTCATGCGCGCCGGAGTAGGCGACACGGCTGAAATAGCCTTCAGGCTTGATGCCGTCGTTTTTCAGCATGAAGTAACGCGGCATCAGGCTGCCCGAGGTGGACGACACCGAACCGAAGGCGAAGGTTTTGCCCTTCAGATCGGCGAGGCTTTTCACGTTCGGGTCGGCGGTGATGAATTTGCTGGTGAACTGCGCATCCTGTTCGCGCTGCACCAGCGGGATCACTGGTGTAGTGGCATCGGTCTTCAAACGAGCCTGCACAAAAGTGAAACCGCCGAGCCAGGCCATGTCGAGGCGATCGGTGGCCAGCGCTTCAACCACGGCCGGGTAGTCGGCGACGGGGACAAACTGCACCTTCATGCCCAACTGCTGCTCAAGATAGGCACCCAGCGGTTCGAACTTGCGCAGCAGCTCGGTCGGCGCTTCGTCGGGAATCGCGCTGACGCGCAGGACATCAGCGGCTTGCGTCATCAGGGCAGAAAAGGACAGGGCCAGACCGGCGGTGAGGGCGAGGGTACGCTTGAACATAGAATTCTCCGTTTCGTAAGCGTCAACATTCGAAGGGCAGCCGCTACCGAGCGGCGCGCCACGTCAGGGTAGACGAAACGGCGAGGTTATACGCATTCGCGAGGAGATTGGCCAGCCTCCGTGCCGGCGCGGTGTGTCTGTTTGTGTACGGTTGCGGTCAAGCCGCCTCGGGCAATTTGGCAATCACCTTGATCTCGAAATCGAAACCCGCCAGCCAGGTCACGCCGACAGCGGTGATGGTCGGAAACGGCGCTTCGCCCCAAAACTCCGGCACCACAGTCCAGATCGTTTCGAACGTCGAGTGCGGATCGACCATGAACACGGTGACATCCACCGCATCATCGAAGCTGCAACCGGCCGCAGCGAGAATCGCGTTGAGGTTGTGGAAGGCGGTGCGCACCTGATCGCGCAGATCCGCCTCGGGCGAGCCATCCTCACGGCTGCCGACTTGTCCGGAGACAAACAGAAACCCGTTGGAGCGAATCGCCGGCGAGTAACGGTGACGCTCATACAGGGCGTGGCGGGCGGGTGGGAATACTACATCGCGCTTGGACATGGGGCTGACTCCATCAGTGGTTGATGGGGTGACTTTAGGTGTTTGCAGCTGCTGGATAAACGCGCAAGCTTGGCGTTCACTGTTTGCAAATTCCAAACAATCGAGGGGCGCGGATGGACCGGTTCGATGCGATGCAGGCCTTTGCCCGGGTGGTCGAGGCGGGCAGTTTCACCAAAGCTGCCGAAACCCTGCACATGAGCAAGACCACGGTGACGCAACTGGTGCAGCAGCTGGAGGCGCGGCTGCGGGTCAAGCTGCTCAATCGCACTACGCGCAAGGTCAACGTCACCGCCGATGGTGCGGCGTATTACGAGCGGGTGATCAAGTTGCTGGCCGACATGGACGACGCCGAAACCAGCCTGCCCGGTGCCGCCGCACGGCCACGGGGGCGCTTGCGCATCGACGTGCCGAGCCCGTTCGCGCGGCACATTCTGGTGCCGGCGTTGCCGGAGTTTCATGCGCGCTACCCGGACATCCAGATCGACATGGGCGTCAGCGACCGCATCGTCGACATCATCGATGAGAACGTCGATTGCGTGGTGCGCGGCGGCGAATTGCTCGATCAATCGCTGATGGCGCGCAAGCTCGCCGATCTACCATTGGGGGTATTTGCCGCGCCGGCTTATCTGGCTCGCGAAGGTACGCCCGACCATCCACGCGAACTGGAAGACTCCCATCATCGGGTGGTCGCGTTTCTTTGGGCTCGCACTGGTAAACCTCTTCCGTACACGTTGCACAACGGCACCGAGCGCTTGCAGATCAAGGGCCGGCATGTGCTTGCGGTAGATGACGGCAATGCCTATCTAGCGGCGGGACTGGCGGGCATGGGGGTGTTGTGGTTGCCGACGTATATGGCCGATGCGCATGTCGCGCGCGGCGAGCTCGTGCCGTTGTTTGAGGGCTGGCGCCTGGAAAGCATGCCGCTTTACGTCGCGTATCCGCCGAACCGGCATGTCAGCTTGAAATTGCGGGTATTTATCGACTGGATTGTGGCGTTAATGGCGTAGGGCTCTGGTGCGCTTATTGCTTTACGTGAAGGCAGGTCGTCAGAAAAACAACCAACCCGGCGACCCGAACGTGCTCGTGATGAGAGGCGCACGTTCGACCCAAGGAGCTATGCGCGTAATGAATATGTACATCGATATCGTCGGCGCCTGCAATCTGAGCTGCCCGTCATGCCCGATGGGTAATTCGGAAAATGCCAATTTCAAGAAAGCCATGCAGCTCGATATGTTCACGCAGATTGTCGATAAGGCACGTCGTGAAGGGGTCAAGGCGATCTTCTTGTACAACTGGACCGAGCCGTTGATTCACCCGCGCATTGGTGAGTTCGTCGAAATCATCAACGCAGCTGGCTTGCAAAGCGGCATCAGCTCCAACCTTAACCTGGCCAAGAACATTGAAAGCGCGATGCTCGCCAATCCCTGGTTCTTCCGTGTCTCCCTGTCCGGGTTCCACCAGGATACCTACCGCCAAGGGCATGTCGGCGGCGACATCGAAGTGGTCAAGCAGAACATGATCAAGCTGCATGACCTCAAGCAGCGTCACGGCCTGAATACGCTTATCGAGGTCTATTACCATCGCTATCTGGATAACCTCGAAGAAGAGGGGCTGATGCGCCAGTTCAGCGAGCGCCTGGGTTTCAATTTCTCCACCGGCTACTCGGTGATGATGCCGCTGGAAAAAACCTTCGCTATCGTCGAAGACGATGCCTCGGTCACCGACACGGACCGGGAAACCCTCAAGCGCCTGGCGTTGCCACCGTATGCAGACCTGGTCAATCTGGTCAAGCAATACCCCAAACAGGCGTGCACCCTGAAAGATGATTGGCTGGTACTCGATTGCAATGGCAATACCGTGCTGTGCTGCACGATTTTCAATCAGGCGGAATACAGCGTCGGCAAGTATCTGGACATGCCGGTACAGGAATTGATGAGTCGCAAATCCACGCAAAAGAACTGCGTGGACTTGTGCAACCGCTGCGCGAAGAACGGTCTGCACATCTACTCCGCATCGCCCAACAAGGGGCCGCTGGAAAGTCATGCGGTCAATCGCATCATCGACTTTCAACGACGCACGATTCTCGAACAGCCGATCGATAGCGAACGTCTGGGCCGTACAGGTGAAGTCAGCGCCGAGCACTTCGATGAGGAGCAATATTTGCGCCTCAATGCCGACGTAAAGACTGCAATCGCCACAGGCGCCTTCTCCAGTGGCTATCAACACTACGTCCTGTTTGGGCGCCTCGAAGGTCGGCTCGGGGCGGGGTTGAATACGATCGTTTGAGATACCCGGGGCGACGGCCATGGGTTGTTTGAAGGTGTGGCCTGATGACGTGATTGACTCTTTACCGGTTCCGGCCAACTATCGGCGCACAACAATGTGACCGATGGATTGAAACTTGACCGAACGACGCCAATTCAGCGGAGGCATGAAGGGGAAAAACCTCCGCTATCTGAATGAGCAAAGCGATAACGCGCAGTTGACGCGCACCGGTTTTCTGCTGCTCGAACACTTTTCGCTACCGGCCTTTACGCAGACGCTGGACGCCGTGGTGACTACCAATCTGTTGCGCCCGGGGCTGTTTACCTCGCGCACCTTCGGGCTGGGTGAGGGCGAGGTCATCAGCGACCTGGGGCTGGTGATCCGCCCCGATGCGCGTCTGGACTCAGCAGCGCTCGAGGAATTGGATCTGCTGGTGGTCTGCGGCGGTTATCGCACTGAACTGCGAGCGAGCGATGGGTTTGTGCACTTGCTCAAAATGGCGGCGGAGCGGGGCGTCAGTCTGGCCGGGTTGTGGAACGGTTCGTGGTTTCTCGGGCGTGCCGGGTTGCTCGACGGCTACCGTTGCGCGATTCACCCGGAACATCGCCCCGCGTTGACGGAAATTGCCAAGGCTACGCACGTCAGCAGCGAGCCTTATGTGATCGACCGCGACCGTCTCACCGCGTCGAGCCCATCGGGGGCTTTCCACATGGCGCTGGACTGGATCAAAAGCCTGCACGGCAAGGCGCTGGTCGAGGGTGTCGAGGACATTCTGGCGTTTGAGGAATCGCGCTACCGGCGGATCAAACCGGATGAAAACATCTGCGTCAGCGCGCCGTTGCGGGAAGTGATCAAGCTGATGGACGCCAACCTCGAAGAACCGTTGGAGCTGGAACAATTGGCGGTCTACGCCGGCCGCTCGCGGCGCCAGCTCGAGCGCTTGTTCAAGGAGCAACTGGGCACCACGCCGCAGCGCTACTATTTGGAACTGCGCATCACCGAAGCACGGCGCCTGCTGCAACATACCGAGCTGTCGCAGGTGGAAGTGCTGGTGGCGTGTGGTTTTGTCTCGCCGAGCCATTTCAGCAAGTGCTATAGCTCGTACTTTGGTTATCGGCCTTCGAAGGAAAAACGGCTGGTTAAATAGATCGACCGGTGCAATCCCCAAAAACCCTCACCCCAGCCCTCTCCCAGAGGGGAGAGGGAGCCGACCGAGGTATCTTGCGCTGTACATCGACCTGAAAGATGGACGTCGACTTTGGATTCAATACAGCGCTTTCAGGTCGGCGTAAATCTCGAATATCCCCCAATCAGTTCCCTCTCCCTCCGGAGATGGCTAGGGTGAGGGGTATTGAGGGCGGGTCTGTCAGAGACGATCAGCATCGATTACAGCTTGCGCAAACGCCGCCGGGCTTTCCTGGGGCAAATTGTGCCCAACCCCACCCTCAATCAACCGGAACTGATATTTCCCGGTAAAACGCTTGGCATAGTCCTCAGGCTTGGGATGTGGCGCACCATTGGCGTCGCCTTCCAGGGTAATCGTCGGCACGCTGATCGAAGGCGCAGTAGCCAATTTTTCTTCCAGCGCGGCATATTTCGCCTCGCCCTGCACCAGGCCCAGCCGCCAGCGGTAGTTGAACACGGTGATTTCGACGTGATCGGGGTTCTGCAACGCTTGTGCGCTGCGGTCGAAAGTGGCGTCGTCGAACTTCCACTGTGGCGAAGCCAGCTGCCAGATCAGTTTGGCGAAGTCGTGGGTGTTTTTTTCATAGCCGGCACGGCCGCGTTCGGTGGCGAAGTAGAACTGGTACCACCACTGCAATTCGGCTTTCGGCGGCAGCGGGTTTTGCCCGGCGGCCTGGTTGCCGATCAGGTAGCCGCTGACCGCCACCAACGCCTTGACGCGCTCCGGCCACAATGCTGCGACGATGTCCGCCGAACGCGCGCCCCAGTCGTAGCCGCCCAGCACTGCTTGCTTGATCTTCAGCGCATCCATGAAGTCGATCACGTCGCTGGCCAGCGCCGCCGGTTGGCCGTTGCGCAGGGTGTTTTTGGACAGGAACTGCGTGTCGCCATAACCCCGCGCATACGGCATCAACACGCGATAACCCTTGGCCGCCAGCAGTGGTGCGACATCGTCGTAGCTGTGAATGTCGTAGGGCCAGCCGTGCAGCAGAATCACCACTGGGCCATCAGCGGGGCCGGTTTCGGCGTAGGCCACGTCGAGCAAGCCAGCCTTGATGTGCTTCAGCGGGCCGAAGGGCGAGGGCGCGGAATAGCTGACGGCGGCCGGTTCTGTGGTTTGCGCCTGAGCGCTGCCGACGGCGCCGAACAGTGACAGCGCCAGGACTGACAAGCCGAGCGCGGCGGTGATTTTAGAGGTGTGCAGAGCCTGTTTCATGCTGACGTCTCCTTTGCGAGCCTGTGGCCAAGGGGCTGGATGAACCCTTGAAACCCTGGGTGCATTGAAGCGTGGCGAGGTATCTGCTCTGTGTCGCCAGAGAGCGTTTTTGCATTGGGTTGTGTAGCAGCGGGGCGCGTACACAGTGTGATACATGGCGATGAAACGGTGAGTTTTCGCGCGAAAATAATAAGTCGCTGTTTTAAAACAAAAAAAATTTTATTTCGGGCTTCCCAAATGAAATGAATGTTGTTAAATTGCGGCCCGTTCTCACAGCGATCCTAACGGAGCCGCTGATCAGAGCTACAGGGGCGTCGCCAAGCGGTAAGGCAGCAGGTTTTGATCCTGCCATGCGTTGGTTCGAATCCAGCCGCCCCTGCCATCTACGAAAAAACGCCAACTTCGCAAGAAGTTGGCGTTTTTTTATGCCTGCGATTTACCGCGCTCGAGCCAGGCATGCGTGCGCGATGCCGAAGCACCGCGCACGCCGGTCACTCAGTGCGGTGCGCGCGGGATGGTTTTCATCAGGTCTTCAGGGCTGATGTGGCCGACCACGCTGCCCGGCTGCGGCAGGTTCAGAATGTGGCCTTTCATCTTGCCGATGATGTGCATCTCGCACGGCTTGCAATCGAACTTCAACGTCAGCACTTCATCGCCGTGGATCAACTGCATCGGCGCGACCTTGGTGCGCACGCCGGTCACGCCTTTGGCCTGTTTCGGGCACAGGTTGAAGGAGAAACGCAGGCAGTGCTTGGTGATCATCACCGGCACCTCGCCTGGCTCTTCGTGAGCTTCGTACGCCGCGTCGATCAGCTTGACGCCGTGACGGTGGTAGAAGTCGCGGGCCTTCTGATTGTAGACGTTGGCGAGGAAGGTCAGGTGCGAATCCGGGTACACCGGCGGCGGCGTGGTTTCGGCCTTGCGGCTGCCACGCGGATGCGCGGCGACACGCGCCGCAGTCAGCGCTTCGATCACTTCGCGACGCAGCGACTTGAGCTGCGAGTTGGGAATGAAGAACGCTTGCGGCGCATCCAGCTTGACGTCGGTGGCGTGGTACTGCGTGGTGCCGAGCTGACCAAGCAGGTCGCGCAGTTGCTCCAGCGCCTGCTCCGGCTTGTTGGCAACGCCGAACGGCCCGTTGAGGGTGACGCTGGCGCTGATGCCTTCTTCGCTGGTCGCGGTCACTTCCAGCTGTTCTTCACGCAGACGAGCGAACCAGCTCAGGGCCACGCGACGTTCCGAAGAAGTTTTCTGCAACGCCTGCTGCCAGTTGTGATCGAGGTTGCGATTGAGCGGGTGGCTCGGACGCAGCTTGAACAGGCCCTCGGGCATTTCGTTCGGCTCGACGCGGTAGCGGTAGCGCTTCTCGCCGTCTTCTTCGAACTCGCCTTTGGCCTCGGCGATGTTGGCGCGGAAACCGACCACTTCGCGCTTGACCAGCACGTTCAGGCCGTCGCCGTTGGACAGCGGCTCGTGAGTGACAACCTGCATGTCACGCTTGCCGACTTTTTCCACCGTGCCGACCGGCAGCCCGGTGAAGGTTGGCGAATCGAAGGCGCCGATGTCGATCTTGCGATCGGTCACGAAGTAATCGGTGCTGCCACGGTGGAAGGTCTTTTCCGGGTCGGGCAGGAAGAAATGCACCGTCCGGCCGCTGGAGGCGCGGGCCAGGTCAGGGCGGTCTTCGAGCACGTCGTCCAGACGCTGGCGGTAATAGGCGGTGATGTTCTTCACATAGCCCATGTCCTTGTAGCGACCTTCGATCTTGAACGAACGCACGCCTGCTTCGACCAGCGCGCGGATGTTGGCGCTCTGGTTGTTGTCTTTCATCGACAGCAGGTGCTTTTCGTAAGCGATCACGCCACCCTTTTCGTCTTTCAAGGTGTACGGCAAGCGGCAAGCCTGGGAGCAGTCGCCCCGGTTGGCGCTGCGGCCGGTCTGCGCGTGGGAAATATTGCACTGGCCGGAGAAGGCCACGCACAGCGCGCCGTGGATGAAGAATTCGATGGCCGCGTCGGTTTCATCGGCGATGGCGCGGATTTCTTGCAGGTTCAGTTCTCGGGCCAGTACCAACTGGGAGAAACCGGCCTGATCGAGGAACTTCGCTCGCTCGAGGGTGCGGATGTCGGTCTGGGTCGAGGCGTGCAGCTCGATCGGCGGAATGTCCAGCTCCATTACGCCCAGATCCTGAACGATCAGCGCATCGACGCCGGCGTCGTACAACTGATGGATCAGCTTGCGCGCCGGCTCCAGCTCGTTGTCGTGCAGGATGGTGTTGATGGTGGTGAAGATGCGTGCGTGGTAACGGCGGGCGAACTCGACCAGTTCGGCGATTTCGCTGACTTCGTTGCAGGCGTTGTGGCGTGCGCCGAAGCTCGGGCCGCCGATGTACACGGCGTCAGCGCCATGCAGGATGGCCTCGCGGGCAATGGCGACATCGCGGGCAGGGCTGAGCAATTCCAGGTGATGCTTGGGCAAGGACATAGTTTTTTTAGTCAGGCGGTCACGGGCAAGGGGCGCATTGTACCTGTGAAACACTTGGGCGGCATCAGCGTGCCGATATCAGGTACGAAGGACCTAGCACAATACGAGGCAATGCATAACTGTAAAGACTGTCAGTTGTCCGCCCGCGTCCAAAGCGTGAACATCAGGTGGGAGCGGGAAAGTCGCTCTGGCCTATATCACGCAAGACATTGGAGATTAATATCATGAAAGGTAATAACGCCTTCGCGACGATTGGTATCTCGGATTTCGCGTCGTTTAAACCGCGTCCTCGCAAGACGGCCGAAGTGTATTACAAAGCGGTCGTGTCACCCGATCATCCGGGCATAGGCAAGCCAATATTCTCCGCTACTCGGCATCTTTATTTCGGCACAAAAGAGACGTTTAGCGTTATTGGTCAATATTTTACGGACGAGGTGGGTGAGATCATTTCATTTGTGATAGATCGCTCCCTTACGGACGGTACGCATGAAATTGGCGGGTTCGGAAGCCCTGTCGCGGGATTGATGACTATGTCGCATGAAATCTTATATGCGAAAACAGGAACAATAGAGTTTGCTCGCAAACACGAAGAAGGCATCGATTCGATTACGGCAACATTCAATTTTGAAATCGAGCACCGCGGGCAAACATACCGGGTATCAGAAGGTAAACTGTTTGTTGTAGCTAGCGGTCCACTTTAAGTTTTGTGGATAGACCGTTGACGCCAATTCGCTCAACGGGCGAGCCAGCGCTTGCCAAACGGCCCCATCCTGGTGGCTGCTGTGTTTGGCGCGCGCCCTTGAGTATTTCACTGCGTGTGTCGCACCCCGGAATCGTGGCGGCAGCCTACGCAGTATTTCCGCAAATCAGCCCTTGGCCGCCATCGCCGTCACTTCCACACGCATCCCTTCAACCGCCAGCGAGGCGACGCCCACCGCTGCCCGCACTGGCCAAGGCTTGGCGAAATAGCGTTTGTACACTTCATTGAAAGCCCCGCGATCGCCCATGTCGGTGAGGTAAATGGTCAGGTGCAGCACCCGGTCCATCGAACTGCCAGCACGTTCCAAGGCGACTTTCAGCGCCTGCAGCGTGCACTCGCTTTGCTCGGTGATGCCGCCGAGTTCCAGGCTGCCATCGGCGCGGGTCGGGATTTGCGTCGAGACCATGATCCCGCCAAAGGTGGCGACGTCGGAAGAAATCGAATCGGTGTCCGGATCAGGCGTGAAGATGATGTCTTGATTGGCCATGGGCATCTCTTGTTTGAGTGAATGAAGATTGCGGCAGTTTACAGATTCTTTCCCACCATGGCCCGGACGGGGACCGCGACACGTTTGTATAAGCGTGTATCACCGCTCAGCCGATACACACGGCAACACCAAACTGCGCTTTCGAGACACATCCGCCTTACATGCCAAGCCCAAAGTAGCCCTCACACCAACACTACGTTCAAGAGGGCACCACCATGTACCGTCCACTGTTTCTGGCTTCTGCCGTTGTCTTCGCCTCCCTGACCGGCTTCGCCCATGCGGCGGATGCGTCGGCAACGAGCTGGCAGAAAGGTCTGAGCCGTACTGATCTGGTTCGCCAGGATCTCGGCGCTGACAATCGCGAAGTGATTCAGGCGCGTATCGATTTCGACGCTGGCGTCACCTCACCTCGGCATGCGCATCCCGGCGTGGAAGTCGCCTATGTCATCAGCGGCACGTTCGAGTATCAGCTTGAAGGGCGGGCGCCAGTGATACTCAAGGCCGGTGACTCGTTGTTCATTCCGGCGGGCGTTGCGCATGTGGCCAAAAACGTCGGCAACGAGAAAGGCGTCGAACTGGCCACTTACGTCGTCCCGAAAGGCGAACCGCTGCTGATCCTCAAGCCATGAGGCGCCAGTCCGCTATTTCGAGCGCGGCTTGCTCATCGCGCGCTTGATGCGCATCCAGTCCTGATAGGCCGCCGTTCGTTTGGCGTCGGCCAGAGCCTTGGCTTCGCTGAAACGGGCCCAGGCTTCAGGATTGTCCGTGTCGTTCTCGATGATCCTGTAAGCCGCTTCTTCGAGCAGATCGGCCTCGCGGAACATCGCGGCGTTTTCTGCCATCTCGTCATCCCAGGATCGGCCGAAACCGAATTTCAACGTGTGCTCATTCATTTTGCGTGATCCTCCTCCCACACCAGAGGCACCGACTCGCGCCATTGCACCTCGGTTACGCCGAAGCGTTCCGCCATTGGTTTGGAAAAACGTTTCAACGGAGGCCTACCGGGGCGGGGGATGGGCGCGATTCCTGCGTCGCAACTTGCCCACTGCCACGCTTCGGCGTTGTTCATGTTTTTTGTGCGAATGACGAATGACCTGGGCTTTCCATGTAACAGGTACTCGATCACGTACAAGTCCACTGCGCTCATACATTTCCTCCCGGCTGTTAAGAAGACGGATGTCTGGCGAAATGAATAATTCAGAGAAAATTCTGTTGGCTTGGATGACCGGCATACGCCGCTTGTTTTGCGTTATACCGCCCGTTGGGGCGTGTACAAGTTGAGGCGCCAATGCACTACATGATCTTGTAATGTCGCTGCTCAGAGTGGCGATCTGAATAGAATGAAACGCATCTAAAACGGCGCGTTATTCAGGAGGGGCTTCAGGAGTAAATGCATGAGCAGACAAAGTCTGCGTGAATCTCGGTGTCTTCAACCGCTGTGATCAGCCCGGCATGCAAAGCTTCTTCAGGATTGATTATGCGCGGAGCCGCTGTCAGGTATTTTTCTGTCTCCAACGCATTTTTCCCGTTACTGGTACGCTCGGCGACAATCTGCGCGTACAGATGCAAGTCGTAATCCAGGCTCATGGCATATTCCGACATGCGCGAATGATCAACCGCTCCCTGCAAGTGCCAATGAAAAGGGTGAAACAGAAACTTGCTATGAGTGCACGCGGTGCGGCGCTGGCCGGCGAGGAAAACGATATTGCCCATCGACTCGACCGTTCCCAGGTTATGCGTGTGTACCGGCACGGGCAGCGCCATCAGAAAGTTGTACATCGTGAAACCGTAACTGCATTCGCCACCCATGGTAGCGATGTTCAGAATCAACCTGGGGGCATCTTCCTTTAGCGCACGCGAGGCTCTGTCAATCAGCTGACCGCAGGTTGAAGCATTGATCGGGCCGGTAAAGTTAATCACGTGAACAGGCATGGCAATTTCCTCGACGGGCCGGGGCTCTGCGAACGGGCTCTTTGCGCAAGGACTGGTGCCCGTGAGTCAGGAGCAGCGTTCGTACGTTGGCGTCGTTTGCGTTTCTCGAGAGTTTTCAGAGTCAACGTTCAACTGCCTGCGCTCGTAACATTCATGTTGGGCACGATCGCTGTGCTGCGGGTGGCCAGGTTTTCTTTCAATGCACGAAGACCCAGCGTCGTCCGGCAGTTTCTCCGGAGAGCTGCGCGTCGCTTCTTGTACAACTTCAGCGCCTTCGCGTTGGTGTAACTGGCTTGGAGGAGTATGTGTGGAGGTGGTCATCTATGCGCTCCGTCGAATATTACAAGGGCAGCGAGGCTGCCCTTGTACCGCTCATTTACGACTTGCGACCTCCACTGTGGCTGGATTGTCCGCCTTTGCGACCAGCCTCGGATGCTTTTTCACGATCGTTGGCGAAGTTGCCGCCAGACTGTCCGCCTTTTTTTCCGGACTCTTGCATCTTGTCACGATCGTTGCCGGCGTTACCTGTATTTTTATTTCCGGTGGTCATGATAGCTCTCCGATATCTATTAACGTTTCGCTAGTGATGTCCGTTTTCGTCATGGACACCTACTTCGATTACATATCGGTTCACGGTGTTTTGATTTTTTTTAATTGATCCGATGAGCGGTGCCTGCACTTTCAACTTGTATCGGCCAGTAGTGCATATATAACTAAAAGGGCTACGCTCAATCGCATTGGATAATAAAGAAAAACACTTACACCGATGCCGAGCCGGTTGTTGAAGTTAATTGAACCTCGACTATCTGAATCGTGGCAACGGCCGATCAATTGGCTTGAGCGTCGAAAGCGTATCGCGAATCAGCGGCGTATCTTTCTCGATGTCGTGCAGTCGATCGCGGATGCGCAGTGCTGTCGGATGCCCGCCTTGATGATCAACCCAGTCGGCGATCTCTTTGCAGGCGGCTGCCAGGCGCGCCTGGCGGGCGTCGAGCAGGGTGAGGAGGGTGGTGATGGACTCTTTCTCGGACATGAAACACCTCCGTTCGCTGAAACGGCTGAGTTGCAACAAAAAGCCCGCATGGCGCGAACCTTCAGATCAACTATAGAAGCCCTGCGCGATCGTGCAAAAAATACCCGGCTCAGCTCATCGGCAAATCTTGTAGGAGTGAGCCTGCAGGGGGTTTGTGCGACTCAGGACGCCTCGCTCACCTCACACATCCGCTCGAGAAACATCGCCAAGGCTACTTCCTCAGCGCGCAGGCCTTTGCGCACTCTCGGGCGGGGCAGTTCGGCGAGCGCGCCGAGCATGAAATGTTCGAGCACCGCAGGGTGGATGTAGCATTTGCGGCACACCGCTGGCGTGTTGCCCAGCTGTTTGGCGACGTTCTTCACGGCTTCGACCACATGGCGCTTGGCCTCGGTTTCCGACTCATGCTGCAGCTCGCGCAGCACTGCCAAAGCCAATGCGCTGCCCGCCCAGGTGCGGTAGTCCTTGGCGGTGAATTCAGCGCCGGTGAGCTTTTGCAGATAGGCGTTTACGTCGGAGGAGGTGACAGTGTGCCGTTCGCCGTGTTCATCAAGGTACTGAAACAGGTTTTGCCCGGGAATCTCCAGGCAGCGCTTGATGATTCGCGCCAGACGCCGATCCTTGACGGTGATCTGGTGCTCGATGCCGCTCTTGCCACGGAACTGGAACAGGATCGCGCTGCCATTGACCTCGACATGCCGGCTGCGCAACGTGGTCAGGCCATAAGAGCGATTGTCCCGCGCATATTGGGTATTGCCGACGCGGATCAGCGTGGCGTCGAGCAAGGTGATGACCGTGGCCATGACCTTGTCGCGGCTGAAGCCCGGGGCGTCGAGCAGCGCCTCAAGCTGGCGCCGCAGTTTGGGCAGGGCCAGGCCGAATTCGCGCAGGCGCGAGTATTTGTCGGCGTCGCGCACTTCGCGCCAGCGTGCGTGATAACGGTATTGCTTGCGCCCGCGCGCATCGCGGCCGGTGGCTTGCAGATGACCGCACGGGTCGGCGCAGATCCACACATCGGTGTAAGCCGGCGGCACCGCGAGGGCATTGATGCGTTTGATTTCGTCCGGATCGCTGATGCGCTGGCCCGACGGTTCGAAATAGACGAACTTGCCGCGCAGTTTTTTCCGGGTGATACCAGGCTGAGTGTCATCGACGTAATGCAGATCGGCGGGCAGGGCATCTGTCAGCACGGTATCGGGCATGGCGGTTTCCTTCGGTCATACGGCAGTCTGTAACTGATTGACCGCAGTCGCTGGCCGTCGTGCCGAATGATTTACGCGAGCACCGCCACTGCCTTGATCTGCGCCCACAGCCGCTGGCCCGGGTGCACGCCCAATTGGTCACGCGAGAAGCGGGTGATCCGCGCCAGCAGCGGCGTGCCGCCCGCATCGAGGCGGATCAGCACATGGGCACTGTTGTCAGCGGCCTGTTCGCTGATGACGGTAACGGGCAGACGATTGAGAATGCTGCTGGCTGCATCGTTGTTCAGCGCCAGGCTGATGTCACGGGCGTGCACCTTGCAGCGCAGGGCTTGGCCCACGGCCATCGGCGCGTGGGTGACGCGAATGTTCATTTCGGTAGCTGGCAGTTGCAGGCTGAGCAATTGATAGGTGGCGTCGTAGGCGCTGACCTGACCTTCGATGATCACCCCGGCGTCATCACCCATTGCCAAGGGCAGATCCAGGCGTGCGAGGGTCTCACCGATCGGGCCGCTGGCGAGGGCTTTGCCGTCACGGAGCAATACCAGATGATCAGCCAGACGCGCGACTTCATCCTGGGCATGGCTGACGTACAGCAGCGGAATATCCAGTTCGTCGTGCAGGCGTTGCAGGTACGGCAAGATTTCGCTCTTGCGCCGGCTGTCGAGAGCCGCCAGTGGTTCGTCCATCAGCAGCAGTTTCGGGCTGGTCAGCAGGGCGCGGGCGATGCCGACGCGCTGCCGTTCGCCGCCGGACAGATGCTGCGGGTGACGCTCAAGCAAATGGCCGATGCCGAGCAGTTCGGTCGCTTGGTTGATATTGACCCGGCGTTGCGACTTGGCGATGCGTTTGAGACCAAACTCCAGATTGGCCAGCACCGACAGATGCGGGAACAGGCTGGCTTCCTGAAACACGTAGCCAAGCGCACGTTTATGCGGCGGTACGAAGATGCCGTTGGCGCTGTCCTGCCAGATCTCGTCATTGATCTGCACAAAACCCTGCTCGGCGCGCTCCAGCCCGGCGATGCAGCGCAGGCAAGTGGTTTTGCCCGAGCCGGAATCGCCAAACAGCGAAGTGACGCCCCGGCCCGGCACTTGCAGATCAACATCCAGTTCGAACCCCGGATAAGTGCGTTTCAGGCGTACATCAATCATCGATCAGCTCCAGCCTGCGCGGGTTTTGCGGCTGGAATACAGCGCCAGCAACACCAGAAACGAGAACACCAGCATCGCCCCGGACAGCCAGTGCGCCTGGGCATATTCCAGCGCTTCGACATGGTCGTAAATCTGCACCGAGACCACGCGGGTCTTGTCGGGAATGTTGCCGCCGATCATCAGCACCACGCCGAATTCACCGACGGTGTGGGCGAAGCCGAGAATCGCTGCGGTGATGAAGCCGGGTCGCGCCAGCGGCAGGATCACGCTGAAGAACGTGTCCCAAGGATTGGCGCGCAACGTCGCGGCGACTTCCAGCGGGCGGGTGCCGATTGCCGAGAAAGCGTTTTGCAGCGGTTGCACCACGAACGGCAGGGAATAGATCACCGAGCCGATCACCAGCCCGGTGAAACTGAACGTCAGCGTGCCCAGCCCCAGCCATTGAGTGAACTGGCCGAGAAAACCGTGCGGCCCCAGCGCCAGCAACAGATAAAAACCGATTACCGTCGGCGGCAGCACCAGCGGCAGGGCGACGATGGCGCCAATCGGGCCACGCAACCACGACGAGGTGCGCGACAGCCATAACGCGATCGGTGTGCCGATCACCAGCAGGATCACGGTGGTCAGCGACGCCAGTTTCAGCGTCAGCCAGATCGCGGCGAAGTCGGCACTGGTCAGCGACATTTACAGTTCATATCCGAAGGACTTGATCACCGCAGCGGCTTTCGGCCCTTTGAGATAATCGACCAGGGCCTTGGCAGCAGCGCTGTCCTTGCCTTTGTTCAAGATCACCGCGTCCTGTTTGATCGGATCATGCAGGGTGGCCGGAACAATCCATGCCGAGCCGCTGCTGATTTTGCCGTTCTTGAAGATTTGCGACAGGGCCACGAAGCCCAGTTCGGCGTTGCCGGTGGAGACGAACTGGTAGGCCTGAGTAATGTTCTGGCCTTCGACGATTTTGCTTTTCGTGGCTTCGCTCAACTGGAGTTTTTCCAGCACCTGGGTGGCGGCGAGACCGTATGGCGCGGTTTTGGGGTTGGCGATGGACAAGTGCTGGTATTGGTTGGTTTTCAGCACGTCACCCTGTGCATCTACGTAGCCTTCCTTCGCTGACCACAATGCCAGGGTGCCAATGGCGTAGGTGAAGCGCGAGCCTTTGACGGCTTCGCCTTCCTGCTCGAGCTTTGCCGGGGTGCTGTCGTCAGCGGCGAGGAACACTTGGAAGGGCGCGCCGTTTTTGATCTGGGTGTAGAACTGGCCGGTTGCGCCGTAAGCAGCAACCAATTTGTGCCCGGTGTCTTTTTCGAAGTCGGCAGCGATGGCCTGGATTGGCGCGGTGAAATTGGCGGCGACCGCCACTTGCACTTCGTCAGCCTGCGCGGCACTGATGCTGAAAAATGCGAGGAATGAGGCGAGACAGGCAGGGGCGAGGCGTGTGGCAGCAGGTGTCATGTAAAGGCTCCGTGATCGGCATTGAATGCTTTGCTTTGGATAACGCCGATACACGGGCGCAATCGCTGTATACGGAAATATATAGCGATATGCCGCCAAGTGGCGAGGGAATAAATCCGCTCGCCGCGTAGATTCAATGACGGTTGAGTTTCGCCAATGCGCCCTCGGCGAGTTGCCGGGTCAGTTCAGCGCTGCCGATATCCTTGCCCAACGTCAGCGCCTGACCGGCCCACAGATTGGCAAAATCGGCGTCATCCTTGGCCCGCAGCGGCATCAGCGCACCGCCGGCCAACGGGAAGGCTGGCGCTTGCGCTGACATCGGGCCGAGTTCACGCATCGCCCGATTGACAATGCCCCGCGCCGGACGTCCGGTGAAAATGTTGGTGATGGCGGTCTGGCTTTCCTTGGCGGTGCGCAGGGCCTTGTGGTGCGAGGCGCTGACCTTCGCCTCCGGGGTAAACAGAAACGCCGTGCCGACTTGCACCGCCGAGGCTCCGAGCATCAACGCGGCTGCAACGCCTCGGGCATCGCTAATCGCACCCGCCGCAATCACCGGCACTTTCACCGCGTCGACCACCTGCGGCACCAGTGCAAAGGTGCCGACCTGGCTGCTCAGATCATCGCTGAGAAACATCCCGCGATGCCCGCCCGCCTCATAACCCATGGCGATGATCGCATCGCAGCCGTGTTGCTCCAGCCAGATCGCTTCTTCGACCGTGGTGGCAGACGAAAGGATTTTCGCCCCGGTTGCCTTGACCCGATCGAGCAGATTTTTCTCCGGCAGCCCGAAATGAAAACTCACCACTTCGGGGCGGAATTCTTCGAGCACGGCACACGCAGTCTCGTCGAAAGGAGCACGGTTGGACACCGGCGTCGGCGCCTCAAAATCGGCACCGAGTTCGCGGTAGTAAGGTTCGAGCAGATTTTTCCAGTCCCGGGCTCGCTGCTCATCAGGCGCCGGTGGCTGATGGCAGAAGAAATTGACGTTGAACGGCTTGGTGGTGTGCTGGCGAATCGTCTTCAGTTCTTCGCGCAGTTGCTCGATGCTCAGCATCGCTGCCGGCATTGAACCGAGGCCGCCGGCATTGCATACGGCAATCACCATCGAAGAATTGGTCGCACCGGCCATCGGGCCTTGGATGATCGGCAGTTCGATACCGAGAAGATCAAGGATACGGGTGTCTGGCCACTGGCTCATAAAGCAATTCTCCGAACGATGAAACGGGCAGGGACGGCAAGCGGTTTTAGCAGCAAAACCGGCTGCGGGGCCAGTCTGAAATTCTGAACATTACGTGCAGTTTTTCAGCGTCGGTGCGGGTGGCTTAGCGAAAGTCGAGTGTGGCAATGTGTTGCGATGTGTTATTTCAGGGCACGCTTTCTTCCCATTATTTTCGAGGGGCCGTCATGTTCAATGCCATTCTGATCGACAAAGACGACAGCGGTTATCGCGCCAATCTGCAGCAAATCGATGAGCAGCAACTGCCCGAAGGCAACGTCAGCGTGAGCGTCGCGTACAGCACCCTGAATTTCAAAGACGGCCTGGCGATCACCGGCAGCAGCCCGGTGGTACGCAAGTTTCCCATGGTGCCGGGGATCGATCTGACGGGGACTGTAGAGTCGAGTTCGCATGCCGATTTCAAGCCGGGCGATCAGGTGCTGCTCAACGGTTGGGGCGTCGGTGAAAGCCACTGGGGCGGACTGGCGCAAAAGGCCCGGCTCAATGGTGACTGGCTTATTCAGTTGCCCGAAGCTTTCACGCCGGCGCAAGCCATGGCCATCGGCACCGCAGGCTACACGGCAATGCTGTGCATTCTGGCGCTGGAGCGCCATGGCCTGACACCGGATCACGGCGAAGTGCTGGTCACCGGCGCCAATGGCGGGGTCGGCAGCTTTGCCATCGCCTTGCTCAGCAATTTGGGCTATCGGGTGGTGGCGTCCACGGGGCGGGTGTCCGAGCATGAATACCTGCAGCAATTGGGTGCTGCCGAAATCATCGATCGAGCCACCTTGTCCGAACCGGGCAAGCCGTTGGCGAAAGAGCGCTGGGCGGCGGTGGTCGATTCGGTCGGTAGTCATACGCTGGCGAATGCTTGCGCCAGCACACGCTCGGAAGGCGTGGTCGCGGCATGCGGGTTGGCGCAAGGCATGGATTTCCCGGCCTCGGTAGCACCGTTCATTCTGCGCGGCGTAACGCTGGCCGGGATCAACAGCGTGACCCAGCCCAAGGCGCGCCGTATCGAGGCCTGGGGCCGACTGGCCAAGGATCTGGATTTCTCGTTATTGCAATTGATCAGTCGCGAAATCAGCTTGAGCGAAGCCCTTGAGGCCGCGCCCAGACTACTCGCCGGGCAACTGCGGGGCAGGGTGGTGGTCGACGTCAATCGTTGAGTTCGCGCTCAAGCAGTTGGCGTTTGCGCTCGACGCCCCAGCGGTAGCCGGAAAGATTGCCGTCACTGCGCACCACGCGGTGGCAGGGAATCGCCACCGCCAAACGGTTGGCCCCGCAAGCCTGGGCCACCGCACGCATCGAAGTCGGCGCGCCGATGCGTTGCGCGATCTCGGCGTAACTGGCCGTGCTGCCTGGCGGGATCTCGCGCAGCGCCTGCCAGACGCGCTCCTGAAACGCTGTGCCGCGTATATCCAGCGGCAAGTTCAGGCCCGTCGCGGGCGCTTCGACAAAGCCGACGACGCTGGCGATCAACTGTTCAAATTCGCGGTCGGCGCCGATCAGGTTGGCCTTGCGAAACTGATCCTGCAGGTTGCAGACCAGCTGATGCGGATCGTCGCCGAGCAGAATCGCGCAGATCCCACGTTCGCTTTGCGCCACCAGAATCGCCCCCAGCGAGCATTGGCCAACGGCAAAGCGAATGTCGTTGTTCTGCCCGGCAGCGCGATAGTCGGTGGGCTTCATGCCCAGCAGTTGATCGGCTGATTCGTAAAAGCGGCTGTTGGAATTGAAGCCAGCGTCATACAGCGCGTCGGTCACCGAGCCGCCGTCCGCCAGGCGCGCACGCAGTTTGCGTGAGCGATGCGCCGTGGCGTAAGCCTTGGGCGTCAGGCCGGTCGCGGCTTTGAATACTCGATGAAAATGGAAAGGGCTAAGGCCGGCGCTGGCGGCGAGGCTGTCGAGCGCGGGCAATGTCTCGCACGCTTCGATTTGCCGGCATGCCGCTGCGATGATCGCCGCGTGCTGCGCATCATTCTGGTCCTTGCTGGCGCGTTTGCTCGGCCGGTATCCGGCAGCTTCGGCCAGTTCGGCGGTGTCGAAAAACTCGACGTTCTGCGGTTTCGGCAGGCGCGCCAGACTGCTCGGTCTGCAGTAGATGCCAGTGGTTTTGACCGCATAGACAAATTGCCCGTCGGCACGCGGATCGCGCGCCACCACAGCGGCCCAGCGGGGATCGTGTTCAATGCTGATTGTCTTCGAAAGCTTGTCCATGAGAGGGGATCCGTTGACCTGTTTGAGTCAGGTTAACCAGCATCGTAACCCGCAACACTCCGCGCCTTGCGGTCAAACTTTCATTGATCGCCAGCAACGCGGAAGGTGATGTTGATGCGCCGTTCGCCCAAGAGCGGGTGATGGCCAGGTTTGATTGGCAGCACGCCGTGATAGCGCAGGCGGTCCACGCCGCCCCAGACCACCATGTCGCCATGCAACAGCGGAATGCGCTGGGTTTTATCGCTGCGTTCGAAGCCGCCGAACAGAAACATTGCCGGCAAACCTAGCGACAGCGAAACGATGGGCGCGGCATAACCTTTTTCGTCTTTGTCCTGATGCAGCGACATCTTGGCGCCGGGGACGTACTGGTTGATCAGGCAGGAGTCGGCCTGAAAATCCGGGAAACCGGCGCGCTCAGCCGCTTGGTGTGCCAGTTCGGCAAACACCGCCGGCATCGACGGCCACGGCAAGCCGCTGAGTGGATCGACGCTGGAATAACGGTAACCGCTGCGATCGGTGATCCAGCCCAGCTGTCCGCAACTGCTGGTGCCGACCGACATGCTGAAACCGCCGGGCGTGACCATGTTGCGTAGCGGGGCGGCGGCAAGAATGGCGTCGAGCCCGTTCAGCAGTTGCTCGACCTGCGGCAAGGCGAACCCGCGCAGCACCCACGATTGTTCGCCGATCTGCTCGGCGCGGGCTTGCTGTACGGGTTCGTTGTCGGCGAACAGGTCAAACGTGGTCGGTTGCATGGTGTTGGTTACAGCGCTTTGCTGACCTTGATGTCACTGAGCTCTTCGTCAGCGTGCATTTTCTTCAGCGCCGCCTTCGCTTCCTCGTCAGTGCCGGTTTCCAGTTCAGCGAATTCGAAACGCTGTTCACCGTCCAGTTTGTACTTGATCACGTATTTGGTTTTTTGCGCCACGGTCATGTTTCCCTTTCAGAATAGGCTGCGCGTCTCAGCTCAGTTTAGTGCTGGAGCGACGGATGATCTTGATCGAGTGGGTCAGCGTCGGCTTGCGCGTCACGCTGATTGCGCGGCGGTTGACGGTGTCGATGGTGATGTTCCAGAAGCCGGTGCTCGGTGCGGTGATGCGTGCCGGGAACGTGTCGAACGCGCCGCCGTGGTAGGTGTGACGGCCGCCGTTTTTGAAGCTGCGGAAGTTGGCGTCGTTCATCAAACGGATGTTGCACATCTGCGAGCATTGAATGACGACGATGTCGTCTTCGTTGAGGTGCTCGCGCTGGTGAATGAATTTCATGGGCGCCTCCAGAAGGGCTTTTTCTACTAAATCAAAACGATAGCTTGTCGATGGGCGCAGTTTATCAGCCCGCACGGGTTATTATCTGGCCGTCGGGCGTTGCTTTGACAAATTTTGAACAGAACTTCGCCATGGCGGGCGGGTTAAATGCACAAGGCCCCGGAGAAAAGCGGCATTTGTGCTGTCGGACGGTCTTTAACGGAGGATTTATATGAAGTGGGGTGTGGTGTGTGTGCCGTTGATTCTGGCGATGGCCGGTTGTGCAAATGTTTCCGAAATCAATGAAACGCTGCCAACCATGAGCGTGATCTCCGGCAAAAAGCCCCAGGAGTATGCGCAGTGTCTGACCGACAAGCTCGCTGACAGTCGTGGTGCGTTGCAAGTCCAGCCGCAGAAAGACGGTGTACGAGTCATCGTTCCCGGCAAACTTTCGTCAGGCCCGGCAGCCGTGTTTGATATCGAAGATCGCGCCGGCGGCAGCAGCATCAAGCTGCATGAGCGCATGTCCAACGTGCCGGTTCGCCCTCGCGATGTACAGAAAGCTGCGAACGCCTGTATTTCCGGCTGATAGACTATCGAACATCAGCACCCGATGCCGTCACAGTCCTGCTGTGGCGGCATTGTCATTTATGGAGTCGCAATGAAGCGAGAGCACGTGCGGGAGCGCCACGCAGAGGGCCTTATCTCTGCCACTCATGTCATCCAGAACCCGGCGAATCCGGGTGAATGGATCGTGTTTTTCAAGAAGAGTGCAGGGCGCAGCTACTTTTTGGTGGATGACAATGACGAGGTCGAGTCCTTCAATCGGCTCGACGACCTGATCGAGGTCGTCCGTGGCCTCGGGATCAAATTCGCCGAAATCCACATGTAAGGCTTACTTGCAGACGACCACGACGTTGCGCGTCTTGTAGTTGCCAACGTCAACGCCCAGGGTTTTGTCATCTTCCTTGGGCGCCGGTGTGCCATCAGTGCCGACGATGCGATAGCCGGTGCCGGCGCAGGAGGCATCGGCCTTTTCGTAGCACATGGCCCATGAGTTGGCTTCGCCGGAACAGTCGATGCTCAGACCCTGTTCGCCATTGTTCAGATAGGTGGGCTGCGAAGTGGCACAGCCGCTCAGTACCAATACCGCGAAAAGCGGCTGCAGTTTGTTCAGGTTCATGGTTGCGAGGTCTTCAAGTGGGGGACTGGTTGCTCTGACAGCGCCGCGATGAAAAGGTTATAGCGATTGGCCACTTGTTTGCCAACAAAGCACAAAAAAGCCCTGCATGCTGGCAGGGCTTGGCGCAAGTGCTAAAAGGATCAGTCCTGATCTTTGCCTCGGCGCTTGGAAGAAGCAGGCGTATCAGTGAACACCGAGGCCACATCTGTCGCCATCTGCTCGCTGTCGAAAGGCCCGGCGATATGTTCGCCATTGGTAGTGGTCAGCGTCCACTTGCCGTCTTTCTTGTCGATCACATACCCGTTGATGATTTTTACCGCAGCCATCTAGTCTGTCTCATTCGCTGGTTCAAAGGCGCCATGATAGCGGCAAATGCTCGCAATGGGGGCTGATAAGCGTATGGTGATCATGTTTGCCCGGATCTTGAGCTACGCTGACTCCGCCGCTGAAATACCCGGATGGAACTATCCGCGCGAATATTTCTCTATGTTGGCATCGGTTAGCCAGCGCGGGGCATTGTAAGGCGCACGCCGCCTGATTAGACTGCCCCGAAACTCGTACACACAGCCTTTTCAAGGACTTATATGATCAAGAAATGCTTGTTTCCAGCAGCCGGTTACGGCACTCGCTTCCTCCCAGCGACCAAAGCCATGCCTAAAGAAATGCTGCCGGTGGTAAACAAGCCACTGATCCAGTACGGCGTTGAAGAAGCACTGGACGCGGGCCTGACTGAGATTTCCATCGTCACCGGCCGTGGCAAGCGTGCTCTGGAAGACCACTTCGACATCAGTTACGAGCTGGAAAACCAGATCAAGGGCACCGACAAGGAAAAATACCTGGTCGGTATCCGCAAGCTGTTGGACGAGTGCTCGTTCTCCTACACCCGTCAGACCGAAATGAAAGGTCTGGGCCACGCGATCCTGACTGGCCGCCCGCTGATCGGTGACGAACCGTTCGCCGTGGTTCTGGCGGACGACCTGTGCGTGAACATCGATGGCGACGGCGTGCTGACCCAGATGGTCAAGCTGTACAAGCAGTTCCGTTGCTCGATCGTCGCCATTCAGGAAGTCGATCCGCAGGAAACCAACAAGTACGGTGTCATCGCTGGCGAAATGATCCGCGACGACATCTACCGCGTGCACAGCATGGTCGAGAAGCCAAAGCCGGAAGACGCGCCGTCGAACCTGGCGATCATCGGTCGTTACATCCTGACCCCGGACATCTTCGACCTGATCGAACAGACCGAGCCAGGCAAGGGCGGCGAAATCCAGATCACCGACGCCCTGATGAAGCAGGCCCAGAACGGCTGCGTCATGGCCTACAAGTTCAAGGGCAAGCGTTTCGACTGCGGTGGTGCTGAAGGCTACATCGACGCGACCAACTTCTGCTTCGAAAACTTCTACAAGACTGGCAAAGCTTACTAATAGCATCTGCCTCGTCTGCAAAAGAAAGCCACCTTCGGGTGGCTTTTTCATTTTCCGCCCTTATATGGATGGCAGTGCTTGCCCAATGAATGGCTGCGGGTATGCTGATGGCCTGCCGAGGAGATAGAAATGGCCTACGATTTTGACCTTTATGTGATTGGTGCCGGTTCCGGCGGTGTGCGGGCTGCGCGGTTTGCCGCAGGCTTCGGGGCGAAAGTGGCGGTGGCCGAAAGCCGTTACCTGGGCGGCACCTGCGTCAACGTCGGCTGCGTGCCGAAAAAGCTGCTGGTCTACGGCGCGCACTTTGCCGAGGACTTCGAGCAGGCGTCCGGTTTCGGCTGGAACCTGGGCGAAGCCAACTTCGACTGGGCCACGCTGATCGCCAACAAGGATCGCGAGATCAATCGCCTTAACGGCATTTATCGCAATCTGCTGGTCAACAGCGGCGTGACCCTGCACGAGGCGCACGCGAAAATCGTCGGGCCGCACGAGGTCGAGGTTAATGGCGAGCGCTTCACCGCAAAGCACATTCTGATCGCCACCGGCGGCTGGCCGCAGATCCCTGAAATTCCGGGGCATGAGCATGCGATCGGTTCGAATGAAGCGTTCTTCCTCAAAGAGCTGCCCAAGCGTGTGCTGGTGGTCGGCGGCGGTTATATTGCCGTCGAGTTCGCCGGAATTTTCCATGGCCTCGGCGCCAACACCACGCTGCTGTATCGCGGCGATCTGTTCCTGCGCGGCTTCGACGGTGCGGTGCGCAAGCATCTGCAAGAGGAGTTGACCAAGCGTGGCCTCGATCTGCAATTCAATGCCGACATTGCGCGCATCGACAAGCAGGCCGACGGTAGCTTGAAGGCGACGCTCAAGGATGGTCGCGTACTCGAAGCCGATTGCGTGTTCTACGCCACCGGCCGGCGTCCGATGCTGGACAATCTGGGCCTGGAAAACACCGATGTTCAGCTCGACGACAAGGGCTTCATCAAGGTCGACGACGAGTATCAAACCACCGAGCCGTCGATTCTGGCGCTGGGCGACGTCATTGGTCGCGTGCAACTGACCCCGGTCGCTCTGGCCGAAGGTATGGCCGTGGCGCGGCGTCTGTTCAAGCCGGAGCAATACCGTCCGGTGGACTACAAGATGATTCCGACCGCCGTGTTCAGCCTGCCGAACATCGGTACGGTCGGTTTGAGCGAAGAAGAAGCGCGCGAATGCGGCCACGAGGTGGTTATTTTCGAGAGCCGCTTCCGGCCGATGAAGCTGACCCTGACTGACTGTCAGGAGAAAACCCTGATGAAGTTGGTGGTCGACGCCAAAACCGACAGGGTGCTTGGCTGCCACATGGTCGGCCCGGACGCTGGCGAGATCGTGCAAGGTCTGGCGATCGCCTTGAAGGCTGGCGCAACCAAGCGCGACTTCGACGACACCATCGGGGTGCACCCGACGGCCGCCGAAGAGTTCGTCACCATGCGTACGCCGGTCAGCGCTTAAGCGTCTGTCGCTTTGGCCGAGTCTGGCGCTGCCGCAACGGCAGACGCCAGACGCTGGCTGTCTTCAAGGCTTGCCTGAACCTTGAGCAATTCCTTCTCCAGTGACTGATTGAGCTGCGTCTGCTCGTCGACGCTCTGTTTGAGCGCCTGGCTTTCCAGTGCCGCCACGCGCAGACGTTCCTGGAGGAGGGTGCGCTCGCTGTCCATGCGCGTGGCCTGCTCGAGCAACTGATCCTGACGCTGATTGCTGTGCTTGAGCTGATCCTGCACCAGGTTCAGCTCGCGCTGGGTACCACGGTTTTCGGTGAGCAGGCGTTCATTGTCACGGTGCAACTGTGTGATCTCATCCTGCCGCACCAACGCGCTCTGCTGGGCTTGACGCAATTCTGCCTGTATCTGCTGAAGTTGCCCTTCATGGCGGGCCTGCTCCTGCTCGCGCTGTTCCTTGGTTGCGTTTCGGTAATGCTCAAGCGCATCGCGGGCGTGCAGGTGTTTTTCTTCCAGTGAGCGGATCTGTTCGTCCTTGTCCTGCAAGCGCAATTCAAAGTCGGCCAATGCCTGGTTGAGGCCGGCGTTGCGCGTCTGTTCGGTTTGCAGCATCGAGCGGGTGTTGCTCAGCGCCTCGGATTCGCGTTGCAGTGCGGCGCCTTGAATGTCGTGATCGTGCTCGAGTTTTTCCAGCGCCTGGCGAACCTGTTTCAGCTCGGTTTCCAGTGCTTCGCGTTGCTCCTCGAACTGTTCGCGGGCTTGCTCAATGGGCTCCTGCGCCTGTTCTTTCAGACGCTGGGCGAGTCGAGAGACGAGGGCGGTGAGCTCATCATCGATCGGTTCTGCCGACGCCTCATTCGGCTGGGCACCGTCGTCCAGTTCTTTCAGATAGCGATGGATCGTGGTTTTCGAGCCGGTGTTGCCCATTTCAATGCGTACTGCATCGATGCTTGGGTGTTCGCCACGGGCGAGGATCGCTGTGCGTGCGATTTGCACCAATGCTTTGGTAATGCCGCCACGGGCCATGTGAACTCCTACGTTTACGTACTGTGGTACATGCCACTTAAGTACGCAGTGTACCATGCTGAAAATATAGGTAAATCTTTGAGATAAAACAGGCGGGATATACTGGTATTACCCAATGTCAGGGGGCAAAATGCGCACCTGCATGCCTGAACCCGTACGCCAGCGAGAAAACTGCCCATGAGCGACATTGATCGATATCTGCAAGCCGCCACCCGGGACAACACTCGCCGCAGCTATCGCATGGCCATCGAGCACTTCGAGGTGACGTGGGGCGGATTTCTGCCGGCTACTGCCGACAGCGTTGCGCGCTATCTGGTGGCGCACGCTGGCGTGCTGTCGATCAACACGCTGAAGCTGCGTCTGTCGGCGCTGGCGCAGTGGCACAACAGTCAGGGGTTTGCCGATCCCACCAAGGCGCCAGTGGTGCGCAAGGTGTTCAAGGGCATTCGTGCTTTGCACCCGGCGCAGGAAAAACAGGCTGAGCCGCTGCAATTGCAGGATCTGCAGCGCGTGATCGATTGGCTTGAGCAGGAGGTGCAGACGGCCCGGGAAGAACAGGACCGCCCGACTTTGCTCAAGGCGTATCGGGATCGCGCGCTGATTCTGTTGGGCTTCTGGCGCGGCTTTCGCAGCGACGAGTTGTGCCGCTTGCAGATCGAGCATGTGCAGGCGAGTGCTGGCAAAGGAATCACTTTGTATTTGCCGCGCAGCAAGGGCGACCGGGAAAACCTCGGGCAGACTTATCAGGCCCCGGCGCTGCTGAAGCTGTGCCCGGTGCAGGCCTATATCGATTGGATTACAGAGGCTGCGCTGGTGCGCGGCGCGGTGTTCCGCAGCATTGATCGCTGGGGCAATCTGAGCGAGGAGGGCCTGCACGCCAACAGCATCATTCCGCTTCTGCGCCAGGCGTTGCAGCGCGCCGGGATTGCCGCCGCCAACTACACCAGCCATTCACTGCGGCGTGGCTTTGCCACATGGGCGCATCAAAGCGGCTGGGACCTGAAATCGTTGATGAGTTATGTTGGCTGGAAGGACATGAAATCCGCCATGCGCTATGTTGAGGTCAGCCCATTCCAGGGAATGGCTCGGATTATGGATAAGCCGGATCAGCCGTAGAGATCGTTTTCTTCTATTAATACAGTCAGCTAATAGCGAAAACAAATCAGCAGTATCAGGTTTGCCAATGAGTCTTCCGTCGAGTGAGTGGGTAGGATTCACCCATCAACTTCATAACCCCTGACGGAGAGTCATCGATGCCTATCATCAACAGCCAAGTAAAACCGTTCAAAGCTACCGCGTTCAAAAACGGCGACTTCGTTCAAGTCTCGGATGCTGACTTGAAAGGCAAGTGGTCCGTAGTGTTCTTCTACCCAGCCGACTTCACCTTCGTGTGCCCAACCGAGCTGGAAGACCTGGCTGACAACTACGCTGAGTTCAAGAAGCTGGGCGTGGAAATCTACAGCGTTTCGACCGACACCCACTTTGCTCACGCTGCCTGGCACAACACTTCGCCAGCCATCGGCAAAATCGAATACACCATGATCGGCGACCCTACCCACGTCATCTCCCGCAACTTCGACGTGCTGATCGAAGAAGCTGGTCTGGCTGACCGTGGCACCTTCGTGATCAACCCTGAAGGCCAGATCAAAATCGTTGAACTGAACGATGGCGGCGTTGGCCGTGACGCTTCCGAGCTGCTGCGCAAGATCAAGGCTGCTCAGTACGTCGCTGCACACCCAGGCGAAGTTTGCCCGGCCAAGTGGAAAGAAGGCGAGGCCACTCTGGCTCCGTCGCTGGACCTGGTCGGCAAGATCTAAGTCTGTGACATGCAACGCAGGGCGGCACGCCGCACCTTCTTAAGTTAGCTGCACCGCCCAATAAAAATGCCCGGGCGAGATTCGCTCGGGCTTTTTTTCGCCTCAAATAAAGGAAATCGCCCGTATGTTGGACGCCAATCTTAAAGCCCAGTTGAAATCGTACCTGGAACGGGTCACCCAACCGATCGAGATCGTTGCATCCCTCGACGACGGTGCGAAATCCCGTGAAATGCTGGACCTGCTGAAAGACGTTGCCAGTCTTTCGAGCCTAATTACCCTGATCGACAGCGGTGACGATGCCCGCAAGCCATCGTTCTCGATCAATCGCCCTGGAGCCGACATCAGTCTGCGTTTCGCCGGCATTCCAATGGGCCACGAATTCACCTCGCTGGTGTTGGCTCTGCTGCAAGTCGGTGGCCACCCGTCGAAGGCCAGCGTTGAAGTGATCGAGCAGATCCGCTCGCTCAAAGGCGAGTTCAGCTTCGAGACTTACTTCTCGCTGTCTTGCCAGAATTGCCCGGACGTCGTTCAGGCGCTGAACCTGATGGCCGTGCTCAACCCGAACATCCGCCACGTCGCCATTGACGGCGCGCTGTTCCAGGACGAAGTCAACGATCGCAAGATCATGGCTGTGCCGAGCATCTACCTCAATGGCGAAAACTTCGGCCAGGGCCGCATGGGCCTGGAGGAAATCCTTGCCAAACTCGACACCGGCGCGATTGAGCGTCAGGCCGAGAAGATCAGCGCCAAAGAAGCCTTTGACGTGCTGGTCGTCGGCGGTGGCCCGGCGGGTGCTTCGGCCGCTATCTACGCCGCACGTAAAGGCATCCGCACCGGTGTCGCGGCTGAGCGCTTCGGCGGTCAGGTGCTGGATACCATGGCCATCGAGAACTTCATTTCCGTGCAGGAAACCGAAGGGCCGAAACTGGCCACGGCGCTGGAAGAACACGTCAAGCAGTACGACGTCGACATCATGAATCTGCAACGCGCTGACAAGCTGATCCCGGGCAAGAATGGCGAGCTGCATGAAGTCCACTTCGCCAGCGGTGCAACCCTGAAAGCCAGGAGCGTGATTCTCGCGACCGGCGCACGCTGGCGCGAAATGAACGTTCCGGGCGAGCAGGAATACCGCAACAAAGGCGTGGCGTACTGCCCGCACTGCGACGGCCCGCTGTTCAAGGGCAAGCGCGTAGCGGTGATCGGCGGCGGTAACTCCGGCGTTGAAGCGGCGATCGATCTGGCGGGTATCGTGGCGCACGTAACGCTGCTGGAATTCGACGTGCAACTGCGTGCCGACGCCGTGCTGCAACGCAAGCTGCACAGCCTGTCGAACGTTACCGTGATCACCAGTGCGCAAACCACTGAAGTCACCGGCAATGGCGAGAAGGTCAACGGCCTGCGCTACAAGGACCGCACTACCGATGAACTGCGCACGGTTGAGCTGGAAGGCATTTTCGTGCAAATCGGTCTGCTGCCGAACACCGATTGGCTGAAGGGCACCATCGAGCTGTCGCCGCGTGGCGAGATCATTGTCGATAATCGTGGCGAGACTTCCATTGCGGGGATCTTTGCAGCGGGTGACGTGACGACTGTGCCGTACAAGCAGATCGTGATTGCAGTGGGCGAGGGCGCCAAGGCTTCGCTGAGTGCGTTCGATCACCTGATCCGGACTTCGGCCCCGGCGTAACTGCCAGGTCGAAAACGAAAAAACCCATGAGCGATCATGGGTTTTTTATTGCGCGTGGAAAGCCAACCCTCACCCCAGCCCTCTCCCGAGGGAGAGGGCTGGGGTGAGGTGTCTGAAGTCATCCATCGACCTGAGAGAGCCGGTCGATCATGGATTCACCGCCAATCGTTCAAGTCGGCGTAATTCTCCAACATCCCGCAATCAGTCCCCTCTCCTTCTGGGAGAGGGCTAGGGTGAGGGGCTTTCAGCTTTTACAGCGGCGCAGGCTGAATGATCTCGACCCAGTAGCCATCCGGGTCCTTGATGAACGCCAGGCTCTTCATCCGGCCGTCGGTCAGGCGCTTCTGGAAATCGCAACCCAGCTCTTCAAAGCGTGCACACGCTGCGACGATGTCCGGCACCGAAATGCAGATGTGACCAAAGCCACGCGGATCGGTGTTGCCATTGTGATAGGCGAAGTCGGCATCGTTTTCGGTACCGTGGTTGTGGGTCAATTCGAGAATGCCTGGAATCGATTTCATCCATTCGGTACGCGCAGCAGCATCGGCCGGGATCTGCGCTTTATCGACCAGCGCAAGGAAGTACAGGCTGAATTCGGCTTCCGGAAAATCACGCTTCTCGACCAGCGAGAAACCCAGGACGCGGGTGTAGAAATCCAGCGACTTGGTGATGTCCTTCACGCGCAGCATGGTGTGGTTGAACACGAAGTTGCGGGTTGCGCTGTCTGGCGTGGCTGTCACACCGGGGAAAGTGTTCAGTTCGTTGAGGCTCATGGGCCCTCCAATAACAATGGGCGAGTGAATGGGCGCAATGATACGCATGCCGGCCGGCATCGCCAAATGCAAGGCGGGCTTGCCCTGCGCGAGGGCGGGGCTCAGACTTTGCTCTCTACCTTCGAGTGCGTCCGGCAATGATCCGACTGTTCAAATCCGTGTTTGTTTTTTTTGCTTTGTCATTGGCCGTGGTTTTCCCGGCCATGGCCGAACCGAGCATCACCTGGCCGGCGGGCTGGAAGGTTGAAATGTTGCCGGATACCGCGCCGCCAGTCTCGCGGCAAAGGGCGGTGAAGCTCGATGCCGACGGCAATCAGGTGATGGTGATGGAGTTGACCATGACGCAAGTGGAGGCGGGGCATCAGGTCAATTTGCAAGGCGTGTTGCTGGAGATGCGCAAGTCCATCCAGAAGGATTTCTTCCGCAGTGGTTATCAGAGCGTCTGCAACCGAATCCATCCGGCTGCGCTCGGATCATTGACCGGGCTGGAGACGACCTGCACGATCACCGAGAACGGCCGGCACGTATTATCACAAACGCTGGTGGCTGCCGTGGAAACAGACAAGGCTTATGTACTTTCATATGCCGGTCAGGCTGAGGTTTATAAGGCGAGCGCCGACGACATAGAGGCGGCACGTAACAGCCTGAAATTATAAACGTCCGTACTAACTCGCGGTGTTTTGAATGCCGGAAAGGATTAAGCACAAAGTTTGATTCATCGTTTGCAGCAACATCGCGCAGCAAAATGTTTAGCGTGATGACTCAGTAACGTTACACAATTTTCCAACTTGTTCGATGAAAATCATTTCATTTGTTAGATATTGTCAATAAAAAAGCCCTGCATCGCGCAGGGCTTTTTGTTGGCGTCAGATTAACCGCGCAACCATGAATCCACGGTGGCCGCACCGTACTGTTCTTTCCAGGCTTTCAGGCCGCGATGGTTGCCGCCCTTGGTTTCGATCAGCTCGCCAGTGTGCGGGTTCTGGTAAACCTTGACGACGCGGGCGCGGCGGGTCTTCGGCGCTGGGGCGGCCTGCAGACCGGACTTCGCCGGGTTCGGGTCGAGGATGGCGATGATGTCTTTCAGGCCTTTGCCATAGGTTTTCATCAGTCCCTGGAGCTTTTCTTCGAATTCGATTTCTTTCTTGAGCCCGGCGTCATTCTTCAGTGACTCCAGCTGTTTGAGCTGTTCCTGAAGGGCCTTTTCAGCTGCGCGAAATTCAGCGAGTCTGGACAATATCTTTACTCCAATAGTGTGTTTGGCTGATACCAACCGCAAACAAAGCTATAAGCCAAGAGCCTGGAAGCGACTCGGTGATACTTGGCTCACCTGTCAGTCTGGCTCAGGTTGAAAAAATTGTAGTAGTTAATGCGACAAGAGTAAATCCTGATGTTGTCGCCATGTAACAACAATGACTTTTTGTATCAATTTGGTGCGGTTGTTGGACGGGCTATGCTAATGAGTTAACGATCACTTAATGCGCTGATGAAATCTGCTGCCGGCATCGGTTTGGCAAACAAATAACCTTGCATGAAATCCACCTGATGCTCCGTCAGGTAATCGGCTTGGGCCTGTGTCTCGACACCTTCGGCAACAATGGCCAGATCCAGCTTTGTCGACAGTTCAATGATGGAGTCGAGAATATGCCGTGATAGCGCATCGATGCCGATCATGGCGACAAAGCTCTGATCGATCTTGAGAAAGTCGACCTTGAAGGCGCGCAAGTAGCCGAGGCTTGAGTGGCCTGTACCAAAATCGTCGATCGCGATTTTCACTCCAAGTGCGTGCAATTGCTCAAACAGTTGCAGGGTCATGTCGTTCGGTTCGATCAGCTCGCGCTCCGTCAATTCCAGCACCAGCTCGACGCTGCCGGGCGCAAACGCCGCCAGGAGGTCGCGACAGTCTTCGACCAGTTCCAGATCCTTGCAATGGCTGGCAGTGATGTTGATGCCGATATGGAAAGGTTTGGCGACGGCCGCAGAATGCGGTCCCAGCAGGGCGGCAGTCTGTTGCATCAGCGCGCGGGTCATCGGCACGATCAAGCCTGAATGCTCGGCAAATGGAATGAACAGATCCGGGCGTACGAGGCCCTCTTTCGGGTGATTCCAGCGCATCAGCACTTCAGCGCCGGACCACTGCTTGCTGTCACCGTTAACCACCGGCTGGAAATAAGGAATGAATTCCCCGGCCTCGAGTGCGCGAAGCATTTCGTGACTGGGCGAGTTCGAGCGTTTCTGCACGACATGGCCGATGGCGCCCGAGATCACGCCGAAAAATATCAGCAGGCTGAACAACGGCGGATAATTGGCCGCCATGTAACGCCAGGTCTCTCCCTCGGGAAAACCCGCCGACACGTTGAAACCGTATCGTTCGGATTCGAGCATGCTGTGCGCGACCGGCAAAGCGGGCAGGGGCCCTTGATGCACTCTGCCGTCGGCGGACAGCCAGTTATCGCCCACTTGCAACATCAGTAATGTCTGGCGGCCGATCAGGCGCAGGATGTTGCTCAGGTGATAACCATCAAGCGTGGTCAGCGCGCCGCCACGACCGTCGCTGAGGCGGTAGATCAACAATGCCGTGTCGGGAGTGACGGGATTGCCGTTCATCAACCACAGTTTGCCTTGATGATAGTCCCCGGCATTGACCGCTTCCTTGAACTGCCCGAACAGTGAGCTGCAGTAGAGCGTGTTGTCCCAGACCAGATTGGTCGAGCGCACGAAGGGGCGGCGGGTCACTTGTTCGCGCAGGGCCAGTTTCACGTCTTCGCAATTTTTCCCGGCCAGAGGCAGCAGAACCCGGGCGGCTTCTGCCGTGTTGTCGAGCATCAGATCGAACTGTTGCAACGCTTGTTCGGCCGTTTCCCCGGCACTTTGCTCCAGCGTTCGTTTTGCCTGCATATAAAGAATCCCACTGCCCAGCACGATTGGCAGCAGACCGGTGAGCAAAGTCACGGCGATTCGGGTGCTGCGTTTGCGGCGGGATCGGTGGGTCAGTGGCATGGACACATCCTGTGGTTTAAAAATCCGACCCGATAAACAATTGAGCCAGAGAGGAGAATAGATGGCAGATGGCGCTTGCGCCGTAGGTAAAAAAGCGGATTTTATACAGAGGGCAGACAGGCCTGGTTACGCTGTGTAGAATCGGGTTACGCATACAATAATAATCGTCTTCTGGCAGCAGAAGCCTCGCCCGCAAGAGCCTTGGGTCGACAATGAAGATATTCGGGTTTCAACTGATCTACGGAGACTTCCTCGCGCGCAGCGTGCGTGGCATCTCCTGCGCGCCGCCCTCCACATCACTTTCCTGACAAATAACCCTGGTTAATTGATAAGAAATGATGAGGCGTCACCATGGCAGATTTATACGAAAACCCAATGGGCCTGATGGGCTTTGAATTCATCGAGTTCGCAGCGCCGACCCCTGGCACACTGGAGCCGATCTTCGAGATTATGGGCTTCACCAAAGTCGCGACCCACCGTTCCAAGAACGTGCACCTCTACCGTCAGGGCGCGATCAACCTGATCCTCAATAACGAACCCAACAGCGTCGCCTCGTACTTCGCCGCCGAACACGGCCCGTCCGTTTGCGGCATGGCGTTTCGCGTGAAGGATTCGCAGAAGGCCTACTCGCGCGCGCTGGAGCTCGGCGCCCAGCCGATTCACATCGAGACCGGTCCGATGGAGCTGAACCTGCCGGCAATCAAGGGTATTGGCGGTGCGCCGCTGTACCTGATCGACCGTTTCGGTGAAGGCAGCTCGATCTACGACATCGACTTCGTGTTCATCGAAGGTGTTGATCGCAACCCGGTTGGCGCTGGCCTGAAGATCATCGACCACCTGACCCACAACGTCTATCGCGGTCGCATGGCCTATTGGGCGAACTTCTACGAGAAGCTGTTCAACTTCCGTGAAATCCGTTACTTCGACATCAAAGGCGAGTACACCGGCCTGACCTCGAAGGCCATGACCGCACCGGATGGCATGATCCGCATTCCGCTCAACGAAGAGTCGTCCAAGGGCGCCGGGCAGATCGAAGAGTTCCTGATGCAGTTCAACGGCGAGGGCATCCAGCACGTTGCGTTCCTCACCGACGACCTGATCAAGACCTGGGATCAACTGAAGAAAATCGGCATGCGCTTCATGACCGCGCCGCCGGATACCTACTACGAAATGCTCGAAGGTCGCCTGCCGAATCACGGCGAGCCGGTCGATCAGCTGCAATCGCGCGGCATCCTGCTCGATGGCGCATCGGAGCAGGGCGACAAGCGTCTGCTGCTGCAGATTTTCTCGGAAACCCTGATGGGGCCGGTGTTCTTCGAATTCATCCAGCGCAAGGGCGACGATGGCTTCGGCGAGGGCAACTTCAAGGCCCTGTTCGAATCGATCGAGCGTGACCAGGTGCGTCGTGGTGTGTTGACCACCGAGTAATCTGAAATGAAAAAATCCCGGCCTGCAGAAATGCAGGGCCGGGATTTTTTTGCTTCATACAAAACCTGTGGGAGCGAGCCTGCTCGCGAATGCGGACTTTCATTCAACACTCATGTTGACTGGTCTGACGACTTCGCGAGCAGGCTCGCTCCCACATTTGTCTTGTGTTGCATTCAAGAGCGGCGTTGGCGCGTCAAGTGTTTGAAACCCTCGAAAACCAGCACCACAACCGCCAGCCAGATCGGGATGTAAGTCAGCCACTCGCCCGACTTGATGCTCTCTCCCAGCAATAATGCCACCGCGAGCAACAGCACCGGTTCGACATAACTCAACAACCCAAACAGACTGAACGGTAGCAAGCGGCTGGCGATGATATACACCACCAGCGCAGACGCACTGATCAGGCCGAGCAGTGGAATCAGCCACATCAGTCCCGGATATTGATCGAACACGGCCAGGCCCTGTTCGCCGCCCTGCACAAACCAGTAGGCGACCGGCAGCATCAGGGTCATGTCGACCCACAGGCCACCGAGGTTGTCGGTTTTCAGGTATTTGCGCAGCACGAAATACAGCGGATAACCGACCACGACCACCAGCGTCGCCCAGGAAAATCCGCCAACCTGATACAGCTCGTTCAACACGCCAAGACTGGCGAAAAATACCGCGATTTTCTGCAGGTAAGACAGGCTCTCGCCATAGGCAATCCGCCCGGTCAGCACCATCGCCAGTGGCAACAGGAAATAGCCCAGTGATACATCCAGGCTGTAGTCATTGAGCGGTGCCCACATGAACAGCCACAGCTGAACCCCGAGCAGGGCGGAAGAAACCAGCAGCCCGGCGATCAGCTTCGGCCTGGCGGCCATCAATCGGAACAGCTCCAGCACCCGCCGCCATTCCCCGGAAACCAGCATGAACACCGTCATGCACGGCACGGTCAGGAGCATGCGCCAGCCGAAGATTTCCACGCCGCTCAGAGGGGTCAGCAGCGACGTGTAGTAATACATGACGGCAAACAGCACGGAGGCTGAAACCGATAGAGCGATACCTTTAGACAAACTGTCCTCGCGACGTGATGGTTGAACGGGGCGCGCAGGATACGTGGTTTTTGTGCTGAATATTGAGCGGATGCTCATTATTTCCCACATCCAGGAGCCACAAATCCTGTGGAAGCGAGCCTGCTCGCGAAGAGGCCGGCAGATTCAGCATAGATGTTGCGTCGACTGGCGCTATGCATGGTTGCACCGCTTAAACGCAAAAAGATCGCAACCTTCGGCAGCTCCTACAGGGAACGCATTCCAGAGTAGGAGCTGCCGAAGGCTGCGATCTTTTGATCTGCGCGTCTGATTAGGCCCGCAACGTCCGAGTCATCCGCAACGCCAGCAGACTCCCGCCGACGATCACCGCCGCCAGCACGTACAACGCTGCATCCGTCGAACCCGTGCTGTCCTTGACCCAACCCACCAGGTACGGGCTGAGGAACCCGGCCATCTGCCCCATCGAGTTGATCAGCGCCAGCCCACCAGCCGCTGCGCCCGCGCTCAGCATGGCGGTCGGCACCGGCCAGAACATCGGCAGGCCGGTCAGTGCGCCCATGGTCGCGATGGTCAGGCCGAGAATCGCAATCGCCGGATTGGCCGCGAAATTCACTGCGATCACCAGCCCGACAGCGCCCATCAGCATCGGCACCACCAAGTGCCAGCGGCGCTCCTTGCGCAAGTCCGCCGAACGCCCGACGACCAGCATGAACACCGCTGCGAGCAGATACGGAATCGCACTCAGCCAGCCGATCACCAGGTTATCGCTGAAGCCGAGGTTCTTGATGATCGACGGCAGCCAGAAGTTGATCGCATACACGCCGCTCTGGATGCAGAAATAGATCAGGCCGAAGGCCCAGATCGCTGGGTTCTTGAACACCGCAAGCAGCGAGTCGGTGGCGGTTTTCGGTTTGTTGGCGAGGTCTTCGGCGTGGTCGGCTTCGAGCACGGAACGTTCATGGGCGGTCAGCCATTTGGCATTGGCGAAGCTGTCGCTCAACAGGAAATACGCCAGCGCACCGAGGATCACCGTCGGAATGCCTTGCAGGAGGAACATCCACTGCCAGCCGGCCAGGCCACCCTGGCCGGCGGCGAAGTGGTTGAGAATCCAGCCGGAAAACGGGCTGCCGAGCAAACCGGAGACCGGGATTGCCGACATGAACAACGCCATGATCCGGCCACGGCGGAAGGTCGGGAACCACTGCGAGAGATACAGCACGACGCCCGGGAAGAAACCGGCTTCAGCGGCACCGGTGAAAAAGCGCAGGGTGTAGAACTCGGTCGGGGTGGTGACGAACAACAGGCAGGTCGACAGCGTGCCCCAGGTGATCATCATCAAGGCAATCCAGCGCCGAGGACCGAAGCGGGTCAGTGCCAGGTTGCTCGGCACGCCGCACAGCACATAACCGATGAAGAAGATGCCGGCGCCGAGGCCGTACACCGTTTCGCTGAATTTCAGTGCGTCGAGCATCTGCAGTTTGGCGAAGCCGACGTTGACCCGGTCGAGGTAGTTGAACAGATAGCAGATGAAAATGAAGGGAATCAAACGCAGGGTGATGCGTTTGTAGACGGCGTTTTTACCGTCGTCGATGGTCTGGGTAGCTGCGGCGCTCTGCGACATAGCGGCTCTCTCTTTATTATGATTTTTTGCGATGCAAAGGGTAACGTTGATCGCCCTGAGAGTCTCGGCCACCTTTGGCCGGATTGTCTTTGTGCCTGAGCACAGGGTTTGCCGCCAGACCCTGTGCGGCTGAACAACCGTTCGTGCCTGAACTGAAGGATTGCCGCCGCTATGTTCGAACTCGATCACGACCTTGCCCAGGACATCGTCGACCGGGCCATGGCCATTTTGCCGTACAACGTCAACGTCATGGACAGTCAGGGCCTGATCCTCGGCAGCGGCGAACCGGAGCGCATCAACACCCGTCATGAAGGCGCGCAACTGGTGCTGGCCAACGGGCGTGTGGTGGAAATCGACGCGCAGACGGCGGTGCATCTCAAAGGTGTGCAACCGGGGATCAATCTGCCGCTGCTGCTCGATCAGCGCTTGATCGGCGTGCTCGGCATCACCGGCGAGCCGGAGCAATTGCGCACCTACGCCGAGCTGGTGCGCATGACCGCTGAAATGCTGGTCGGCCAGCGCAACCAGCAGGCCGAGCAACAATGGCGACGGCAGCGTTGCGATGATCTGCTGGCGTTGCTGCTGAGCGAAGCGGGGGATTCGCCGCGTCTGATCGATGAGGCGCAGCAGCTTGGGCTCAAGCCGCAATTGACCCGGGTGCCGTATCTGTTTGAACTGGGGCTCGAGCACGGCCCGGGGCAAACCGTCGAGGCACTGAGTGCGTGGCTGACCTCGCGTTATCCGGACAGTTGGTGCGTGAGTTCGGCGAAGTCTTCGTTGTTGTGGTGTCGCCCGGCGAGCCAGAACGTCGAGCATGATCGCCTGCTGGAAAAACTCGATGGCCTCGGCTGGAAGATTTTGCGCATCGCCGTCGGCGGGCAGGCGGATGGTCTGGCAGGGTTGCGTCGCTGTTACCGACGAGTCGGCGATTTGCTTGCTTATGGTCGTGACGTGCTGCCGAATTCGAGGCTGCTGACGCTCAATCGTTATCGCTTGCCGGTCATGCTGTGGCGTCATCGCAACGATGATGCGCTGGACGAACTGCTCAAGCCGCTGCGCCAGGTCATCGCCAAGGACAGCAACGGCCAGTTGCTGGCGACCCTGCGCAGTTGGTGCGAGCACGACGGGCAGAGCCAGGCCTGCGCCGAGGCGTTGGGCATTCATCGCAATAGTCTGCGTTATCGCATGGAGCGGATTGCCGAGTTGAGCGGGGTTGATCCGTTGAAGCTGGACGGGATGCTGGCGTTGTATCTGGGGGTGCAGTTGCTGCCGCAGACTGATCCATTGCCATGAGTTGTCCTTGAGGCCGCCATCGCTGGCAAGCCAGCGATGAGGCCGGTACGACCAACACATATCTTTTGTGGAAATGAACAATAAACGTCGACGCCACTTGTGCACCCGACTGGCGTCAACGCTCACGACCGCTGGCAGCATGAACGCCACTGCAACCGGAGAATTCCCATGAAAATCGTCATCGCCCCCGACTCGTTCAAGGACAGCCTGAGTGCCCAAGGCGTTGCCGAAGCCATTGCCCTCGGACTGGCCCAGGTCTGGCCGCAGGCGACGCTGATCAAATGCCCGATGGCCGATGGCGGCGAAGGTACGGTCGAGTCGATTCTCGCAGCCTGCGAAGGTGAGTTACGCCGCACCCGCGTGCGCGGTCCACTGGGCGCGCCGGTCGAAGCCGCATGGGGCTGGCTGCCGCACAACCACACCGCGATCATCGAAATGGCCGAGGCCAGCGGTCTGCAACTGGTCCCGCCGGGACAGCGCGATGCCTGCATCAGCAGCACGTTTGGCACAGGTGAATTGATTCGTGCAGCGCTGGATGCCGGCGCGCAACGGGTGATTCTGGCGATTGGCGGCAGCGCGACCAATGACGCCGGCGCCGGGGCGATGCAGGCGCTGGGGGTGAAGTTGCTGGATGCGCAGAATCAGTCGCTGGTGCCCGGCGGCCTCGCCTTGGCGCAACTGGCGCGACTGGATCTGAGTGGACTTGATCGACGTCTGGCCGATGTGCGTTTCGACATCGCCGCTGATGTCAACAATCCGCTCTGCGGCCCTCACGGCGCCTCGGCCATTTTCGGCCCGCAGAAAGGCGCATCGCCTGCGCAGGTTGAGCAGCTCGATCAGGCGCTGGGGCACTTCGCCGAGCTTTGCGCGCAAGCATTGGGCAGGGACGTGCGCGATGAACCGGGCAGCGGCGCGGCGGGTGGTCTGGGGTTTGCCGCCAAGGCTTTTCTCGGTGCGCAGTTTCAGGCGGGCGTCGAGGTGGTAGCGGAACTGGTCGGGCTCGCTGACGCGGTCAAGGGTGCGGATCTGGTGATTACCGGAGAAGGCCGCTTCGATGCGCAAACCCTTCGCGGCAAAACGCCGTTCGGTGTTGCGCGAGTTGCCAAACGACACGCTGTGCCGGTGATCGTGATTGCCGGGACCTTGGGCGAGGGCTATCAGGAGCTCTATCAACACGGCATCGACGCCGCTTTCGCCGTGACCAGCGGACCGATGACGCTCGAACAAGCCTGCGCCGAAGCTCCGCGCCTGCTGCGTGAACGCGCCACCGATATTGCTCGGGTCTGGCAACTCGCCGCCCAACGCTGATCGGCTTGCCTATGTAGGAGCTGTCGAGTGCAACGAGGCTGCGATCTTTTGACTTTTAAAAGCAGGATCAAAAGATCGCAGCCTCGTTGCACTCGACAGCTCCTACCAAGGGCAGCGGAGCAGTTTTTGATTGTTGCCACGTCCTGAAAAATATTTACCGCAGACCCGAAACCTTCCTCAAGCCTGGCCGATACAACGGTCAGGCGCACACAAAACCACAATTCAGTGCCGCCGGACTGTCGCCCGCTATGGGCCAGTGCTCACGGCATGGACGCTCGTAGTTTCTTTCTTTCGAGAGTCCGACCATGTCCCTGCGTAACCTGAATATCGCGCCACGTGCTTTCCTCGGTTTTGCCTTTATCGCCTTGTTGGTGATTGTCCTCGGCGTGTTCGCGGTCAGCCGCATGACGGTCATTCGTCAGGCGTCGGTCGACATGGACACCAACCAATTGCCAAGCGTGACCCACCTCAGCGTGGTCACGGAAAACGTCCTGCGCATGCGCATTCTCTCGTTCCGTGTGCTGGTCAATCGCGAACCGGCCAGCCTGCAAGAGGCAGAAACCCGCATCGCGGTGCTCGTCGACAAGGTGCGCAAAGCGCAGGCCAGCTACGCTGCGTTGCCGGCAGGCCCTGAAGAGCGCGCGGTCTTCCAGACGTTTTCGACGACGCTCGATAATTACCTGCAAGCGCAGAATCAGATGATTGAGCTGTCGCGCAAAGGCGATCTGGAAGCGATGCGCGCGTTGATCAACACGCGCATCAAGGAAGGCACCGATCAGATGGGCGAGCAGCTCAACAAGCTGATCGGCATGAATACCGCCGGGGCCAGAGCGGCGGCCATTAAGGCCGGTGAAAACTATGACAGCGCCATCACCGGGATCATCATCGTCGCCGTGATTGCGGCGCTGGCCACCGTGTTGCTCGCCTGGTTGCTGACCCGCAGTATCGTCACGCCGCTCAACCGCGCCGTGCTCGCTGCGCAAACCATTGCTGGCGGTGACCTCAGTAAAGCCATCGAAGTCGACGGCAAGGACGAACCGGCGCGCTTGCTTGAAGCCTTGGCGGCGATGCAGACCAACCTGCGCAAAACCATCGAGCAGATCGCCGGTTCCGCCACGCAACTGGGCGCCGCTGCCGAAGAACTCAGCGCTGTTACAGAAGAGGCTTCGCGCGGCCTGCAACAACAGAACAACGAAATTGAACAGGCCGCCACTGCTGTCAACGAAATGACCGCTGCGGTGGAAGAAGTGGCGCGCAACGCCGTCTCGACCTCCGAAGCCTCGAACCAGTCGACCCACGCCGCCCGTGAAGGTCGCGATCAAGTGGTGAAAACCGTCGACGCGATCCAGACCATGACCCACGACGTGCAGAACACTGCGCAGATGATCGAAGGCCTCGCCGCGCAGGGCCGTGACATCGGCAAGGTGCTGGACGTGATTCGTGCCATCGCCGAGCAGACCAACTTGCTGGCGCTCAACGCTGCGATTGAAGCCGCGCGTGCCGGCGAGGCTGGCCGTGGCTTTGCCGTGGTGGCTGATGAAGTGCGAGCCTTGGCCCATCGCACCGCGCAGTCGACCCAGGAAATCGAGAAAATGGTTGCCGGCATCCAGAACGGCACCGGTGAAGCGGTCTCCTCGATGCAGCAAAGCAACCAGCGTACCCAGTCCACTCTGGAAATGGCCCGCGCGGCTGGCGTGGCACTGGAGCAGATCACGCAATCGATTCACCAGATCAACGAACGCAACCTGGTCATCGCCAGCGCGTCGGAAGAGCAGGCGCAAGTCTCGCGCGAGGTCGATCGCAACCTGGTCAATATTCGCGACCTCGCCACGCAATCGGCCGCCGGGGCCAACCAGACCAGCGCCGCGACCCACGAGCTGTCGCGACTGGCAGTGGATTTGAACGCGATGGTGGCGCGTTTCGTGATTTGAGATACGGTGAAGGCTGGAAACCGCGCTAACAGGAGACGTACATGCGCTATTCAGCCTTGACCCAACGAATCGCCGGGGAGGGTGCCGCTGCCTGGCAGATTCACGACCGAGCGCTGGAACTGCGCGCCGAGGGCGTTGATGTTTTGTTGTTGAGCGTCGGCGATCCGGATTTCGATACGCCGTTGCCGATCGTCCATGGCGCGATCGATAGCCTGTTGGCCGGCGATACCCATTACGCCGACGTGCGTGGGCGGTTCGAGCTGCGCAGGCTGATTGCCGAGCGTCATCGCCAGCGCAGTGGTCAACGGGTTGATCCTGATCAGGTGATTGTCCTGCCCGGCGCACAATGCGCGGTGTACTCGGTGGCGCAGTGTCTGCTCGATCCGGGCGATGAAGTGATCGTCGCTGAGCCGATGTACGTCACTTACGAAGGTGTGTTTGGCGCCTGCGGTGCCAAGGTGATTGCGGTGCCGGTACGCCCCGACAACGGTTTCCGTGTCGACCCGGCCGATGTTGCCGCGCGCATTACCCCGCGAACGCGCGCCATGCTGCTCAACAGTCCGAACAACCCCAGCGGCGCGAGTTTGCCCTTGCTGATCTGGCAGGAGCTGGCAGCGCTGTGCATTCGTCATGATCTGTGGCTGATCAGCGATGAGGTGTACAGCGAGCTGTTATATGAAGGCGAGCACATCAGCCCGGCGAGCCTGCCGGGCATGGCCGAGCGCACCGCAACGATCAACAGTCTGTCGAAATCCCATGCGATGACCGGTTGGCGTATCGGCTGGATGATCGGCCCGAAACCCTTGGCCGAGCATCTGGTGAATCTGTCGCTGAGCATGCTCTTCGGTCTGCCGGATTTTGTACAGAAGGCCGCGCAAGTGGCGCTGCAAAGTGATCTGCCGGAAGTCTCTCAGATGCGCGAGGAATACCGCTTGCGGCGCGATCTGGTGTGCGAGCGTTTGCACGGTTGCCCTGGGTTGCAGCCGATTCGCCCGGATGGCGGCATGTTCGTGATGGTCGATGTGCGCCAGACTGGCCTCGGCGCCCAGGCATTTGCCGAGCGCTTGCTGGAAGGTTACGGGGTGTCAGTGTTGGCCGGTGAAGCGTTCGGGCCGAGCGCGGCGGGGCATATTCGCATCGGGCTGGTGGTGGATCGGGTCAAACTGGCGGATGCCTGCGCGCGGATTGCGTTGTGTGCGGTGCAGCTGTTGCAGGCGCGCAGTGCCTGAGGGTCTTGCATTGCCTGAACCGGCGCCTTGCTGATCGTTCCCACGCTCCGCGTGGGAATGCCTCTAGGGGCGCTCCGCGTTCCAACTTTCGGAAGGGACGCGGAGCGTCCCGGGCTGCATTCCCACGCTGAGCGTGGGAACGATCAGCATCAAGGATTCACCAGATTCGCCGGCGGCTGTCCATTCAACGCCGCCAACAGATTCTCCACCGCACACCGCGCCATTGCCTCACGCGTTTCATGGGTCGCCGAGCCCATGTGCGGCGTCGCCACCACGTTGCTCAACTGCAACAACGGCGAGTCATGATTCAACGGTTCGCGCTCGAACACATCCAGCCCCGCCGCGCGAATCCGCTTGCTGCGCAACGCCTCGATCATCGCCGCCTCATCAACCACCTTGCCCCGCGAGATATTGATGAAAATGCTTTCCGGCCGCATGAACGCAAATTGCTCGGCGCCGATCAAGCGTTCGGTCTGCGCCGTCAGCGGCAAGGTCAGGCAAATGAAATCGGCCTGCTGGAGCAACTCTTCGAGGCTGCGATATTGTGCGTCGAAACGCTCCTCGACCGCCGGTTTGCGCGACTGGCTGTGGTAGATCACCGGCATGCCGAAACCGAAATGCCCGCGCTGGGCCAAGGCTTCGCCGATTCGGCCCATGCCGATGATGCCCAGCGTCTTGCCGTGCACATCGGTGCCGAAATGCGCCGGGCCGATGTTGCGGCTCCACTGCCCGCCACGGACCATGTTCGCCAGTTCGACCACCCGCCGCGCGGCAGCGAGGATCAGGGCGAAACCGGTGTCGGCGGTGGTTTCGGTGAGCACGTCGGGGGTGTTGGTCAGCAGAACCTTGCGCCGATTCAGATACTCGATGTCGTAGTTGTCAACACCCACCGAGACGCTGGCAATCGCCTCCAGCTGCGGCGCCAGATCCAGCAACGCGGCATCTAGTTTCAGGCTGGCCCCGAGCAAACCGTGGGCGCGGGGCAGGGCATCGCGCAGCTGCATGAGGCCGTCGGCGTCGAGGCTTTCGATCAGCGTTACGTCAAATTGCTCTTGCAGGCGCGCCATCAGCGCAGGCGAAAGTTTCTTGTAAAGCACGACCTGTTTTTTCATGGCAAAAGTCCTTTCAGGAATGCGCTGGCACACGCGGCGTGGCGACGGCTTTGGCGACGACGCGATCACTGGCGCCGGGCTTGAGGAAAATGGTCAACACCACCGACAGCAACAGCGCGCCGCTCATCAGCAGATAGGAAGCGCCGGGCGAACCGGTCGAGCTGTTCAGATAGCCGACCAGATACGAGCCGCCAAAAGAACCGAGCGCGCCCATGCTGTTGATCAGCGCCATGGCGCCGCCAGCGACGTTCACCGGCAGGATCTCGGGGACGATGGCGAAGAACGGTCCGTACGGCGCGTACATGCAGGCGCCGGCAATGACCAGCAGCGTGTACGACCACCAGAAGTGTTCGGCGCCCAAGGCATAAGAGCCGTAGAACGCGATGGAGGCGATCAGCAGCGGCGGCCAGACGAAGCGTTTGCGCTTCTGCAATTTGTCCGAACCCCACGACACCGCGAGCATGCCGATCACCGCCGCCAGATACGGCAGCGCCGACAGCCAGCCAGCCTCGATCATGTCCATCTGCGCGCCGGCCTTGAGGATCGACGGCAGCCACAACACGAAACCGTAGACGCCGATGCTCCAGCAGAAAAACTGCAGCGCGAGGATGATAACCTTCGGCGAACGGAACGCCTCGGCGTAGTTCTTCACCGCCTTGATCCCGACCTGCTCAGCAGCGAGGGCGCTTTCCAGATCGTGCTTTTCCTGCTCATTGAGCCACTTGGCCTGGGCCGGGCGGTCGTCGGCCAGACGCCACCAGATAAACGCCCACAGCACCGCCGGCAGACCTTCAATGATGAACATCCAGCGCCAGCTGAAATGCTGCACCAGATAGCCCGACACCACCGACATCCACAGCATCGTCACCGGGTTACCGAGGATCAGAAAGGTGTTGGCCCGCGAACGTTCGGCGCGGGTGAACCAGTGGCACAGATACACCAGCATCGCCGGCATCACCGCCGCTTCGACCACGCCGAGCATGAAGCGAATGACGATCAGCCAATAGGCGTTGGACACCACGCCGGTCAACGTGGCCAGACCACCCCAGAGGATCAGGCTGACGAAAATCAGCTTCTTGACGCTGTGCTTTTGCGCGTAGATCGCGCCGGGAACCTGGAAGAAAAAGTAACCGAGAAAGAACAGCGCACCGAGCAGCGAGGACAGACCCGGTGTAATCATCAGGTCTTCGGCCATGCCCGATGCGGCGGCAAAACCGTAGTTGGCGCGATCGAGATAGGCCAGGCTGTAAGTGATGAACACGATCGGCATGATGTACCACCAGCGGCGGGTGGCGAGGGTAGCGGTTTTCATCGGTGTGACTCCTGAGCTTGTTGTTTTTGTCGCAGCAGGTTCATTGATTTGCGGTGATCAGGCGGGCCTCTTCGCGAGCAGGCTCGCTCCCACATGTGAAATGCGTTCCCCTGTGGGAGCGAGCCTGCTCGCGAATTCAGCGGTCAACTCCAAGCGAGAAGGCAACCCCTCCATGTCGCCACGACTCTGCACCGCGCGACTGCCAATCCAGTTCGCTCGCTGCACGGCCTCGGCAAAACTCTGGTGCTCGAGCAGGGCGCTGATCATGCCGACCGCAAAGCCATCTCCGGCACCCACGGTATCGACCACGTTGCTCACCGGCACGCCGGCAACGAAACCCTGATCCAGCTGCGTGCGGTAATAAGCACCCGCAGGCCCGAGCTTGATCGCCACGGCCTCGGCGCCCTGATCCAGATAGAACGCAGCAATGTCGGCCGGGTCGTCGAAACCGGTGAGCAAGCGACCTTCACTCAACCCCGGCAGCACCCAGTGGGCAAGGGCGGCGAGGCGGTTGATCTGGCGGATCATCTCGCCCTCGCTGGCCCACAGGCTCGGGCGCAGATTCGGGTCGAATGACACGCTGCGCCCGGCGTTGCGCATCCGGGTCATCAGCTCGAAGGACATTTCCCGGCTGGAGCCTGACAGCGCCGGCGGAATACCGGTGGCGTGCAAATGGCGGGCGCTCAGCAGGTTGTCGCTGATGGAGTTCGGCGACAAATGACTGGCCGCCGAACCGCGCCGGAAATATTCGACCTGCGGGTCGCTGCCATCGTCGTTGCGCGATTTGAACTGGAAACCCGTTGGCTGGTTTTTATCGACTTCGACGTGGCTGCAATCCAGACCTTCCTTGATCAGCGTCTCGACCACAAAGCGTCCGAGTGAATCGTTACCGACCCGGCTCAGCCACGCGACGTTGAAACCCAGGCGCGACAAGCCGATCGCGACGTTGCTGTCGGCCCCGGCAATCCGTTTGTGAAACTGCTCGACCTTGGCCAGATCGCCGGTCTGCTCGGCGACCAGCATCGCCATGGTTTCACCGAAAGAAAGAATATCGATCTCAGACATGAGCTGGCTCCAGGCGCGATTGACCGAGGCGGGCGAGGGCGGCGACGTGTTCGCGGGTCAGTTGCACCAGATCATCGCCTTGCAGCGGGTATTCGGCGGCGCGCATAACGCCTTGGTCCATGTGCCGCAGCAGTTGTTCCCACAGATGCAGATCGCTGATGGCGGGTGGTACGGCGATCAGTTTGCCGTCGGCGCGGCGCGCGACGGCTTTGCAATGCACGTAACCGACATGACGACCAAGCGCGCGTGCGGCGCTGGCGGCGGACTGGTCCTGCCAATGCCAGTTGCCAATGTCGAAGGTCATCTTGATCGGCAGGTTGTGCTGCTCGACGGCGGCGAAGAAACGCTGGAACGGCTCGATTCGCCCGCCATGCAAGGTCTGGTCGTTCTCCACCAGCAGTTGCACCGGGCTTTGCTTGAGTCGCTCGGCCAGTGCCTGCAAGTCAGAGTTGTCGGTGAAATAACCGAGGGACACTTTCAGCCATTTCGAGCCAAATGCCTGGGCCTGCTGCAGCGCGGTAATCAGTTCGGGATTTGGCTGCGCTTGCCCTGCGAGCCAGAGTTCGGTGGGTGAGGAATAAATGCTTTGCAGGCCCTGCGCCTGGGTAGCCTGAGCCAGTTGCGCCGGGTCTTCACGGGTCAGCAGCTCTTCACGCCACTCGATGCGATTCGCCCCGGCTGCCGCGAGGATGTCGATAAAACAATCCTGCCCACGCTGGCGCACGAGCTCGGCGCCGTAGCTGGACAGACTGATGGAAACGGCTGGTTTATTCATTGTTATTGACCTCTGAAACCGGTTTCATTTTTGTTCAAAAAAAATCAGGTGATTCTGTAGTGTTTTTGCAGGCCCTTTCGCGAGCAGGCTCGCCCCCACATTTGCAACACGGTCACCTGTGGGAGCGAGCCCGCTCGCGAAAGCGCCAGATCAGACGCCGCCAATCCCTCGGGTCGAACCCCGCTCAATCAGCACCGGCGCAAAATCCACAATTCGCGCCACCTCATCATCCCCGCGCAAGCGCTTGAGCAGACACTCAAACGCCCGCGCGCCTATCTCTTGCGTCGGCTGTGCCAGCGCGGTGATCCCGCTGCCCACCAGCGGATACCAATCCAGATCATCCAGGGCAATCAGCCCGACATCCTCGAACAAGCGCACACCGAGTGCGCGCAACGCGTGAGTCGCCGCCAGCGCCGCCACGCCATTGGCGCAAAACAGTGCTTTCGGACCGTCACCGGAGGTGCTTAGAAAAGTTTGCAGTTGCGCCTTCAGATCATCGCCGGTTTCCAGCACCGCCCCGGTCAGGGCCGAGCGTTGGGCAATCTGCGCTTGAAAACTGCTGACCCGTTCGATCCGCGAGCTGGTGCCGTCAAACGGTTCGGTGACCATCAATAGGTCCCGATATCCGCGCTGCTCAAGGTGTGTGAGTGCCATTTCAACCGCTTGCGGGTTATTCAGTCCGACCATGTCGCTGTCCAGCCCGTCGACCTTGCGGTCCACCAGCACCAGCGGCATCTCGCGGCGCAGCTCGTGCAATTCGTCACGGTGATGGCCCAGCGTGTTCACGATCAGCCCTTCGATGTTGTACGAGCGCAACAGCGCCAGATGCTGGCGTTCCTGCTCGTCATCGCGGTCGGTGTTGCACACCACCAGGCTGTAGCCGTGCGCACGGCAGGCGGTTTCCACCCCGTGCATCACGGCAATCGAATAGGGGTTACGGATATCGGCGACGAGCATGCCGATCAGCCGAGTGCGCCCGCGTTTCAGGCCGCGGGCCATTTGGTTGGGGCGGTAACCGAGTTCATCAATCGCCTGCTCGATGCGCCGGGCAATGGCATCGGAGAGCAGCGCGCGGTCTTCGCCGATGAAGCGCGAGACGCTGGCCTTGGATACACCAGCGCGTTCGGCAACATCAAGCATGGTCACGCGGCTGCGCTGGGCGGCGGAGAAGTCGTTCAATGGGTCAGACCTTATTTTTGAAATGTAGCGTTTTAGCGGCATGGATACCGCTGAAACCGGTTTCAGAAGACACTATCTGACCTTGAGCCGTCAACCTTCAAATGCAGCGGAAGCAGTCACGGCAAAATGGATTTCCGACAAACGGTTGCTTTACCTGTCAGATCTGACAGTAGGCATCTTTCCAATACCAGCGCTTAATTTCTTTCAGGCCTAGATGACCAGCCAGTGAGAAATTCCATGCCGATCGAAACGCCGATTACCTCCAGCGATCCATTGAATCCCGGCGTGCTTCTGAGCCTGCCACGAGTGGAAGGCGTCGATCCGCTTGACCCGGCCGGAACATTGCCGCCGGACGCAAAACAGGTGGGCATCGTTTGTATTATTGACCGCTGGCCGAACTTTCCTGTTTCAGGCGTGAATAAAGATCGTGTTGAAATTTTCATTGTTGGTAACCCTGATTTCGTCGCCTTTGGCGAGTATGGGGCCGCGGACGATGCGCCGGAGTTTCGTATTCCAGTAGCTCCCGAGAAACTTCCGGATGTGGCTTCGTTTGAGCTTTTCTACACAGTACGTTCGATCAACCCTACTACGTCACCTTCACGACGCCTGACTTTTGCGATAGTTAAGCCGCCGCAACTTTTGAAGGAGGTTACTTTTCCCGATGCGGATGCTTGGGGATATATCGGATGTTACAAGAACCATCCCGGCGATCCGGAAGCCTTGTTTATCTGGGAAGGGGTACGTATCGAAATTCCTTTCGATGACTTGTTTCAGCTTGCGGATGTCCTCAGCCTGGATTGGCAGGCATGGGATTCTTTAAACGGGTCGGGAAACCCTTTGACACAGGTGTTTAACTTTACTGAGGTTGTGACAGATGTTGTGACCAAGGAGCCAGTGAAGATTGTAATCAAGCCCTTTGCTTCACATATAGAACCCATGGAGGAAAACGATTCGGCCTTAGTTAATTACCAACTATTGCGCGACGGTGTACCTATCTTTCGCTCGTTTACCGGGCTGGTGAAGGTAGACAGGAAAATTCCGGGAGAAAGCAAGTATTGCTCGGATGCAAGTTGGATGAAGTGATCAGGCCGCAACAGTAGCAGCGATATTACGACTGCAGTTGGCGACATTCGCCATTGTCGAAGATGCATGGATCAAAAAACATTTTCTACGCAATGGAGAAGGCACATGACAAGTATTCAAACTGCGGAGTCAGGCACACCCTTGGGCGTTCTGGTCGCACCTACCCCCGAATTGCCAGACGGGCGCGGCACGAACAAGGACATCATTCCGATAGCTGCGATACCTGTGGGCGCCGCGCTGACACTTATGGTCAAGACCAATGTGTGGTCGAATCCTAACAGCAGAGATCAGATCGCCCTTGACGTTACGCGAACCCAGCCTCCTGCCAATCCGCTGCCGACAGACTTCACGCGGTTAAACAGGGTAAACCTCGGCGACGTGGCCAGCCGTCCTGTAGATTTTCCGATCACAGTGCCTACCGAATTTCTGGGTGAGGATGCAACCCCGGTGGGGCCGACGCCGATCTGGGTGCGTAGCGTGCTGTATGAGCGGGGGCTCAACCCGCTGACCGGTCCTGTGATGAAGTTTTTTATCGACCGTACTGGTGCCTGGCAAGCGAAACCTGCACAAACAGGTACAAATCCAGGACAGGTTCCAGGCGCCAGAACAATTCCGCCAGCCACGTTTCCAAATGCCCCCGGGGATCTGGATGACACATGGGCGGGTCAGCCAGGTAACGAAGGGGGATTGCAGGTACAAATTGATACCGGCTACGCCAACGTTCAGCCGGATGACACGTTGACCCTGTACGTGGCAGGTACACGTACCAACCCTCCGCAGGTGCCCCCTTTTTTCAACGGACCGATGCCCACCGATGGCAAGCTGTCCATCCCGACCGCAGAGCTACGCAAGGTAACGAGCGGCCGGGCCTTCATCTGGTTCATCATTACTGACGCTGCTGGCAACCAGAGCGCATGGGGCGTGTATTTCAAAAACGTGCGTTTTCTGCCACTGCCCAAACTGGGCGTCATTACCGTCCCGGCAAACGAAGATGGTCTGATCGATTTAAAAGATGCGCGTGCAGGTGTGAAGGTAAAAGTCAGCCGGTTGGTAGATACAATCGGCACCGATGTAGTGAGCCTGACATACGGCGCTCAACCAGCCCAGGATCTGCCATTCAACGCACTCACGGAGCTGGAGTTCACCATTCCTTGGTCGAGTCTGAGCAAACAATACTTTGATAACCAGACGGGTACGAATTTTGAATTGGACGTGGTCGTCAAAGCTGACTTGATGCGTGGCGGCTTATCCATCGACGATGGAACAACAACTGTAAAAACAGATTTCTCGACGCATCCGCCTTATACCGTCGACCCGACGACCCCGCCCCCTGAAGTTAATCCCGAATTCCGGAAACTGATCGTCCGCGGACAGCCACCTGTCACGGATAACTTACTGGGCCCTCAGGATGTCGATCAGACAGCCAAGGCTCACATCGATGTCTCGCCTGTCACCGCCGGGACGTCGTTTCCCGATCCCGAACCGGGCGATCTGGTTACCCTGAAGTATCTTGGGGATCAAGGCGAAATTATCGTTAATTCCATTCAAATGACTCAGTCGAATATCAATAATGTCGTTCAGATAGATTTGCCATATACCGTTGTCGGTCCGGGTGGTATCGGGCTTAAAGAGGCTTGGTGGACATATGAAAACCCCGCCCGGAATAATACTCAGGACTCGGCAAAGGAGACGGTAACTGTCAATACTGTAGTCATCGTTCTCGATAAGCCAGAATTCCAACGCCCACCTACAGATGGCACCGAAGACCCATACATTATTTGCGAGAGCTTGACGGGGGATGATCACGTTGCGACGTTCAAGATCAAACCTAATGATCATTTCACCGATGGGATGAATATCACATTCAATTGGCAAGGCTGGCATGACGATAAATACACCATAGACGCACCGCCGGATACGGTTTTTTCCGATACTCGTGCGATCACTTCGCTCGAGTTAACGGAGGGGATGCTTTGGGAAGTGCCATACGCACCTTTTATTCGTAATCTTCCTCGTCCACCTGCTACCACGCCTGATCCGACCGACTTTTACGCAGGTTATGTCAAAATCTGGTATTCGACGCCAATTGTAACCACGTCAGAAGTTCAGGAAATGATTGTCTACCTGCTCAATGCTGACTTCTTGTACTGCGAATCGGAACCGGGCTGGGATCCTGCGCCTGCTCCATAAACGGCATTCGCGATCATTGCATTGCCGGAGAGCCAACCTCTTCAGGCAATGCAATTTAATTGGGGAAGCAAGAAATATCTCGAAATGTCGCGAGTGGGCGATTAAGCCCACCTACTAAGAGGATTAGTCCTACAGAGAAAGTCCAGACTAGCAGGTATTCTCCGGCGTCGCCTACAAAGGTCGTCTGATGGAATATGTACGTCTGAACCGTCCTTCTTCCGTCCCGATAAACCTCAACGAGAAGTGTATATGACGTTTGAAAATAGCTTGGGACCGACAGTTTTGAAACTCACTGGCACGCTCTCTTGTGCAGCATTACTGATCGCAATATCCGAGACGGCCTTTTCCCGAAATCTCAATCCTGGTGAAGTCGAAACCGTATCCGGCGGTGCTACGCCAGAAGCCTGGTTCATCCCTGTCACCGCCACGCTCAACGTCAATGGCGGTGATACGCTGAACATCGTTGTCGGCGGTGGGACGTTAAACGCGATTTCCGCCAGCACTTCACAGATTGAAGCCTCAGCAGACGCCCGAGTGTCTCTGGACGCGGCAACGGTGACGGCTAGCAATTTCGACACTGCGCTGAGCTTGACCGACAGCTCGGCAGTGGTATCCGGCAGTACGCTGTCCAGCGATGGCAGAGCAATGTCGCTTGCGCGCGACCTGAATATACCCGTTGGCTCAACAGCGACCGTCACTGGCAGTACGTTGACAGGCGGTTTTTCGGGTGCAGCGGTGACATCCCTCAGTACGTTGAATCTGGTGGACAGCCGGGTTGAAGGGACCGACGCAGACGGTGTTGGCCTCGAACTTTACGGCGGCAACGCCAACATCAGTGCAGCCAGCGAGGTCATCGGAGAACTGGATGGGATCATCTTTGGCGAGGATACTGTCCTGAACCCGAGCGATGTCACCGCACAGAGTGTACTGAAGATTGATGGGTCAACCGTGCAGGGCCGCACCGGCGCAGCGATCAAAGTCGATTTTGCGACGCCGGACGATCAACCGGTATTGATCGAGATAGCTAACCGTTCGAATCTGATCGGCGGCAACGGTAATATCCTCGAGGTTATGGATGGCGCAGCAGCGCGCTTTCAAATCGACGACAGCCAGTTGACCGGCAATGTAGCGGTTGCTGACGGCGGGACCGCCGCGGTTTTCTTGCAAAACAATGCCAGCCTTGACGGCGATTTGACCAACGTCGATTCTGTTTCGCTTGATACCCGAAGCATACTCACCGGTAACATTCAGGGCTCCGGGGCTGGCGTCGTGATGCTGGATAACGACTCGATCCTGCACGGTTCGGTTACTGGCGTTAGCGCTATGTCCATCGGGCGTGGCGCTGAATGGAACCTGGATGGCAGCAATTCGTTATCGAATCTCGAAATGCAGGGCGGGAACGTCAGATTCGGCACGCCCGCCGAGTTCGTCCGTCTGGATGTTGCCAACCTGTCAGGCAACGGCCGGTTTTTTTTGGATGCTGACGTGTCCACCGGTGAAACGGACTTTCTCAATGTCACGGAATCAGCCAGTGGCCGTCACGAGCTGGTAGTTGGTGCAAGCGCCAGTGAACCTGTCACCGGTGCACCGCTTCAAGTGGCTAACATCGCTGGCGGGGATGCTGAGTTCGATCTGAGAAACGGTCAGGTTGATCGTGGTGCTTTGGCGTACAAACTGGTGCGAGAGGGCGAAGGTATTTTCCTGCGGACTGATGGGACAACGCCGAGTACAGGTTCACAAACAGCATTGGCTATTGCCGGTACCGCTCCTACGGTTATCTATTCGGAAATGACCACTCTCAATACTCGCCTCGGCGACCGTCGCATGGCCGGCACTCAGCCGCGATCGCGATCGATTGCGGCACTGGACTCAGATAATCAAAACGCGACCAGCGGCCTGTGGATACGCACTCATGCCAATCAGTACAACGTCAAGAATGCCTACGGTGATGGTTATAAACAAAATCAGACTGGCGTCTCATTGGGGGTGGACACGCCACTACCGATAGGTGATGGCCAATGGTTGATCGGGGTTTTTGGTGGCTACAGCACCACTCGCCTTAACCTGGCCCGCGGCAGCGCCGGCACGATCAACAGCACCTATGGCGGGATGTATCTGTCCTGGTATGACGAAACGACCGGGTATTACGTGGATACCGTTGGCAAAATCAACCGCTTCAGTAATGACGTCAAAGTCACCTTGAGCGATGACACTCGAACAAAGGGTGACTTCGATAATCTCGGCATCAGTGGAACCGTCGAAGTAGGTAAGCATATAGTCTTTAACCGAGGTTACTTCATCGAGCCCTCTGCTCAGGTTGGTGTTGCGACGGTAAAAGGCAAGGACTACAAGTTGGACAACGGACTGCAGGTAGACAGCAACGAGACCCGCTCATTGCTCGGCAAGGTAGGAATGACCGTTGGCCGCGAGGTGGTGCTGAACAATGGCGGAAAATTGCAACCCAGGCTGCACGCGGCGTTGAGTCATGAATTCGTCAACAATAATCGTGTCAGCGTGAATGACACTGGATTCAACAACGATTTGTCCAGCACCAGCCTCGAGCTTACCGGGGGCCTCAATTGGGTGCCGGCCAATAACAAATGGCAACTGTATGGCGAGATAGGGACCAGCAGGGGCAGCAAAGCTGACCAGGAGCTAGGAGGGAGTGTCGGGCTGAGCTTCAGTTTCTGATTGCATCAGCATTAAAAAAAGGAAGCCTCGCAGCTTCCTTTTTGTCGTAGTCAGTAAGCGTTTTTTCTCTTGCTCAGGTCTGCGTTAGCGACAAACTCCCCAGTGATCGGAAACTCTTCGTTGCCGCTCTCTCCTCCATGGTCATATGTGCCGGACCAAGTGCCACTCAGGGTTTTTTTAATGTCGTCATATTTCAATGTCAGGCTCCCGCTCACAGAGACGTGCAGATCACCCGTCGCAGGATTGGAATAGTAGGTACTTCTGACATCATCGCTATCTTTGGAGAGGTCATAGGTCGACGATTGGGGTTTAAAAGGGAACACAAACTCAAGCGTACGCGTCACACCATCCTTAGTGTGTCCAGCTGTCAGGACGTAACGCAGGCCTTCCGGGTAGGGCTTCGGCCCGAAGGAAGGTACAGAGGTAGATCGAAACTCCATGAATTGAGGGATTTTGACAAACCTGTAGTTTGGGTTGGCATCGCCGTTGATAGTGGCTGACAAATAGGTCGGCGCTAAAACCGGAGAGATCGTCGTGTAGGCTCGGGCTGCATAGCTCATGAGTTTTATCTCCATACAATATGGTTGGGGACATCCAAAGACTGACCCGTCCTACTTCTGGATGTTGTATGGAAGCGTGAATACAGTACGCCTGTAAACTGTCAGTGTTGACAGTTTACAGGCGTACGTTTTTGTGAGCTTTGAACTGCCAGAACAAGCCGTGTTTTTCAGCCGAACAATCCTGCTGCAATGTTGATCGAGAACCCGAGGATCGCCGTATTGAACACAAAACCGATCAGCGACTGCGCGAGCACAATTTTTCGAATATCCCGCGTTGCAACACCCACATCCGAAGTCTGCACAGCCACGCCGATGGTGAACGAGAAGTACAGAAAATCCCAGTAATTGGGGGTGGTCAGTCCTTCAGCAAAACGCAGCGCCGGCTCTTTGCCGTCCCAGGTGTAAAACAATCTGGCGTAGTGCACACAGAAGATCACACCTATCAGCAGCCATGAGCCGGTCACTGTCAGCGCTGTGAACCCGTAGTGCATGAGTTTGCGTGAGGTTTCCAGGTCTTTGCTGCCGGCCAGTTCAAGGGTGATGGTGGCGAGACTGGCCAACGCGGCAATGCACACCACAAACAGCACCAGCCCGGCGTTCTCGTCTTCGACTTCGGCGATGCGTCGCACGTCCGGGGCCTTGGCGCGTATGGTCAGCCAGAACATCAGGATCAGGTATGTCCAGACACCGACGTTCCAGCCAATGAGAATTTTGCTGACGATGGAACCGGCCGGGACCAACAGGCCGCTGGCGAGGCCGAGCAGAGCGGCGGCGGAGAGGCGAGGGTGGGTGCGGGCGAGGAAGCGCATGGTGACTCACGTTGGTGAACTGTCAGCGCACCATAGCGCAGGCGATCCGGCTTTTGTAGGAGCTGCCGAAGGCTCGGGCCGCGATCGGACGATCTTTCGACTTTAGCTTTTCAAGATCAAAAGATCGCAGCCTCGTTGCACTCGACAGCTCCTACATTTGGATCAGTGGGATTTGGTGAACCGTTGTACGAGTTTCATCACTACGACGAAGAAGACTGGGACGAAGATCACCGCCAGCGTCGCCGTAATCATCCCACCGATCACGCCAGTGCCGATCGCCTGTTGGCTGGCCGAACTGGCGCCGGTGGCGATGGCCAACGGCACCACACCGAGAATGAACGCCAGCGATGTCATCACGATCGGCCGCAGACGCAAACGCGCGGCCTGCAACGTCGCATCGATCAGATCGTGACCTTCGTCATACAAGCTCTTGGCGAACTCGATGATCAGGATCGCGTTCTTCGCCGACAGACCAATGATGGTGATCAGTCCGACCTTGAAGAACACGTCGTTGGGCATGCCGCGCAGTGTCACGGCGAGTACCGCGCCGAGCACACCAAGCGGGACAACGAGCAATACAGAGGTCGGAATCGACCAGCTCTCGTACAGCGCCGCCAGACACAGGAATACCACCAGTAGCGACAGGCCCAGCAGAATCGGCGCCTGATTGCCGGACAGGCGTTCCTGCAACGACAAACCGGTCCACTCTTGACCCAGACCTTTCGGCCCCAGCGCAACCAGTCGTTCGATTTCCGCCATGGCCTCGCCGGTACTGTGCCCAGGTGACGGTTCACCAGATATCGCGATCGCTGGATAGCCGTTGTAACGAGTCAACTGCGCCGGGCCTTGAATCCAGTTGGCCTGAACGAAGGCCGACAGCGGCACCATGTTCCCGGCGTTGTTGCGCACATGCATTTTCAGCAAATCATCCACCTGACTGCGCTGATCACCTTCGGCTTGCACGACCACCCGCTGCATGCGGCCCTGATTGGGGAAGTCATTGATGTAGCTCGAACCCACGGCAGTGGACAGCACGTTGCCAATGTCGGCGAACGATACGCCCAAGGCATTCGCCTGCTTGCGGTCGACGATCAGCTGCACCTGCGGTGTTTCGGCCAGTGCGCTTTCACGGACGTTCATCAATACCGGACTTTTCTCGGCGGCGGCGAGCAGTTCCGTACGCGCCTGCATCAACGTCGCATGGCCCAGACCACCGCGATCCTGCAAGCGGAACTCGAAACCGCTGGACGTGCCAAGGCCATCCACCGGCGGCGGCAGCACCGAGAAGGCCATGGCGTCCTTGATCTGGCTCAGCGCCGCGTTGGCGCGATCGGCGATCGAGCTGGCAGCATCGTCACTGCCACGTTCCGACCAATCCTTGAGCGTCGAAAACGCCAGCGCTGCGTTCTGCCCGCTACCGGAGAAACTGAAACCCAGGATCACCACACTGTCACTGATTCCCGGCTCACCGGCGTTGTGCGCTTCGAGCTGCTCGGCTACTTGTACAGTACGGTTCTTCGTTGCGCCGGGTGGCAATTGAATATCGGTAATGGTGTAGCCCTGATCCTCGGTCGGCAGAAACGAGGAGGGCAGGCGCGCAAAACAGATTCCGAGTCCAATCAGCAGGACCACGTAGATCATCAGGTAGCGACCCGTACGCTTGAGCGCATAGCCGACCCAACCCTGATAACGGTCGGTCAATTGCTCAAATCGGCGATTGAACCAGCCGAAAAATCCGGACTTCTCGTGGTGCTCGCCTTTGCCGACAGGCTTGAGCAATGTCGCGCACAGCGCCGGCGTCAAGGTCAGGGCGAGGAACGCGGAGAATAAAATCGAGGTGGCCATGGACAGCGAGAACTGTTGGTAGATCACCCCGACCGAACCCTGCATAAATGCCATCGGAATAAACACCGCGACCAACACCAGCGTTATGCCGATGATCGCCCCGGTAATCTGCGTCATCGCCTTGCGCGTGGCTTCCTTGGGCGACAGGCCCTCGCTGGCCATGATGCGCTCGACGTTCTCCACCACGACGATGGCGTCATCCACCAGAATGCCGATGGCCAGCACCATGCCGAACATGGTCAGCACGTTGATCGAGAACCCCAGCGCCAGCATGGTCGCGAAAGTGCCCATCAACGCCACCGGCACCACCAGTGTCGGGATCAGCGTGTAGCGCACGTTTTGCAGGAACAGGAACATCACCGCAAACACCAGCAGCATCGCTTCACCGAGGGTGTAGATCACTTTGGTAATCGAGACTTTGACGAACGGCGAAGTGTCGTAAGGAATCTTGTATTCCACGCCAGCCGGGAAGTAGCGCGCCAGTTCGTCCATTTTCGCCCGCACCAGTGTCGCGGTGTTCAGCGCGTTGGCGCCTGGAGAAAGCTGCACGCCAACGGCGGTGGACGGCTTGCCGTTCAGGCGTGTACCGAACTGATATTCCTGACTGCCGATCTCCACTCGCGCGACATCACCGATGCGCACCGTGGAGCCATCGCGATTGGCCTTGAGCACGATGTCGGCGAATTCCTGCGGCGTCGACAATTGGCCTTTGACCAGAATTGTCGCGGTAATTTCCTGCGTCGAAGGTGACGGCAGATCACCGATGCTACCTGCTGAAACCTGGGCGTTCTGCGCAACAATGGCTTCGTTGACATCGGCCGGTGTCAGATTGAACGCGATCAGTTTCTGCGGATCGATCCAGATGCGCATGGCTCGCTCGGCACCATACAACTGCGCCTTGCCGACACCGTCCAGACGCTTTATCTCGTTCATTACGTTGCGCGCCAGATAATCGCTGAGCGCCACGTCATCGAGCTTGCCGTCGCTAGAGGTCAAAGTGATCAGCAAGAGGAAACCGGAAGAGACCTTCTCCACCTGCAATCCCTGCTGATTGACCGCTTGCGGCAGGCGCGACTCGACCACCTTGAGGCGGTTTTGCACATCGACCTGCGCCAGCTCGGGATTGGTGCCCGGCTGAAAGGTTGCCTTGATCGTCGCGCTGCCCAGGCTGCTTTGCGATTCGAAATAGAGCAAGTGATCGGCGCCGTTGAGCTCTTCCTCGATCAGGCTGACCACGCTTTCATCGACGGTTTGCGCCGAGGCGCCAGGGTAGACGGCGTAAATCTCGATTTGCGGCGGGGCGACGTCGGGGTATTGCGCCACCGGCAACTGCGGAATGGCCAGCGCACCGGCCAACAGAATGAACAGGGCGACCACCCAGGCAAACACTGGGCGGTCGATAAAGAACTGCGGCATATAGAAGCGTCCTGCTTACTGACCAGTGGTCTGGGCAAGTGGAAGTGGGGTTTCGTCGATCTGCACCTTTTCCCCGGGACGGGCGTGTTGCAGGCCTTCGATGACAACACGGTCGCCGGGCTTCAGGCCGCCGGTGACGATCCAGCGATTGTTCTGCACCGCACCCAGTTGCACCGGTTGCTGCGCCACGCGCATCTGTTCATCGACAGTCAGCACCTGGGCAATGCCGGCACTGTCACGCTGCACCGCGCGTTGCGGTACGGTGATGCCGTTCTGGATGGTTGCCTGCTCAAGGCGTACGCGGATGAAGCTGCCCGGCAGCAAGTCGAGATCCGGATTGGGAAACTCGCTGCGCACAATGATCTGCCCGGTGCCGGGATCGACAGTGATGTCGCTGAACAGCAGCTTGCCGGGCAACGGATACACGCTACCGTCATCCTGAATCAGCGTGGCCTTCGCCTGATCCTGACCGACTTCCTGCAACTGCCCGGAGCGCAATGCCCGGCGCAGTTCATTGAGCTCGCGGGTCGACTGGGTGAGGTCGGCATGGATCGGGTTGAGCTGCTGAATCAACGCAAGCGGCGTGGTTTCGTTCTGCCCGACCAGCGCACCTTCGGTGACCAGCGCGCGGCCAATGCGGCCGGAAATCGGCGCGGTCACGGTGGCATAACCGAGGTTCAGTTTCGCCCGTTCAAGCGCCGCTTTGCTGGCCGCGACATCAGCTGCCGTCTGCCGTGCAGCGGCGCGGGCGTTGTCGTAGTCCTGACCGCTGATGGCCTGGTCCTCGATCAACTGCGCATAGCGTTGTTCTTGCAATCTGGCCTGAAAGGCGTTGGCCTGAGCTTTGCGCAGCGCGGCTTCGGCACTGTCCAGATCGGCCTTGAACGGCGCCGGGTCGATGCGAAACAGCACATCGCCTTTTTTCACGTCACTGCCTTCGCGGTAGGTGCGCTGCAACACCACGCCGGCCACTCGTGCGCGCACTTCGGCAATCCGTGGCGCGGCGATGCGGCCGCTCAGTTCGCTGCTGATCGACAATGGCTGGGTTTTGATGATCTCGATGCGCACCGTGGCCGGCGGCGTCTGCTCTTCGGCGTTCGAGGATGAATCACAAGCGCTCAGCGTCAGCGCCAATGCGATCAGGCCGAGCCCGGCCAGCAGTTTTCCAGACATGTACAACCCCCAATATTGAAGGCCGCATCCTACGGCCAGACGGGGAGGTTAGCGGTGAAGCTTTGTAGCTGCTGTGTGAAATTGTGTAAGGGTTTTGCTCAGTAGCGGGTGAGGGCGTATATCCTGCAGGCCTTGAAATTTATTGCGACAGTTCGATCGCTTTCGCGAGCAGGCTCGCTCCCACAGGAGATCGCATTTCAATGTGCGAGCGAATGAGCCCTGACTGTAGCCACAGCATTCTCTGGAACACCCCATGCCCAACATCCTCCTGGTCGAAGACGACACCGCCCTCGCCGAACTGATTTCCAGCTACCTGGAACGCAACGGTTATTCCGTCAGCGTCATCGGCCGTGGCGACCATGTGCGCGAGCGGGCGCGGATCAGTCCGCCGGATCTGGTGATCCTCGACCTCATGCTGCCGGGCCTCGACGGCTTGCAGGTGTGCCGTTTGCTGCGTGCCGATTCGGCGACACTGCCGATCCTCATGCTCACGGCTCGCGATGACAGCCATGATCAGGTGTTGGGCCTGGAAATGGGCGCTGACGACTACGTCACCAAACCCTGCGAGCCACGAGTGCTGCTGGCGCGGGTGCGCACGTTGTTGCGGCGCAGCAGCCTCGGCGAACCGCTGGCGGTCAACGATCGGATCGTCATGGGCAATCTGTGCATTGATCTGTCCGAGCGCACCGTGACCTGGCGTGATCAAGCGGTTGAACTGTCCAGCGGCGAATACAATTTGCTGGTGGTGCTGGCCCGACATGCCGGCGAAGTGCTGAGTCGCGATCAGATTCTTCAGCGGCTGCGCGGTATTGAATTCAATGGCACTGACCGCTCGGTGGACGTGGCGATTTCCAAGCTGCGGCGCAAATTCGATGATCACGCCGGCGAGGCGCGCAAGATCAAGACTGTGTGGGGCAAGGGCTATCTGTTCAGCCGCTCCGAATGGGAATGCTGAGCTGATGTTTCGCATTCTGTTTCGCCTGTATCTGGTGACGATCGTCTCCTATAGTGCGGCGATCTATTTGGTGCCGGATCTGGTGGTCATGGCCTTTCGGGATCGCTTCGTCACCTACAATCTGGAATTCTCCCGAGGTCTGCAATCGCTGATCACCAAGCAGTTTCATGCTGCGCCGCAAGAGCAATGGCCGGCGATTGCGGCGGCGATGGACAAGGAATTCCAGCCGCTGCACATCGTCCTGACGCCAATCGACGACCCGGTGTTCACGCCCATCGAGCAGGAACGTTTGCACCGTGGTGAGAACGTGGTGCGCATCGGCGATTGGGGCTGGCGAACTTTGGCAGTCACTCCGCTGAATGCGGACATGGCCGTGCGTATGGTCGTACCGCCGGATCCGGTCGACGTCGATCTGTTGTACTGGAGCATTAATGTGCTCATCGGCGCCATGTTGCTCGGCTGCCTGCTGCTCTGGTTGCGCCCGCACTGGCGCGATCTCGAGCGCCTGAAAGGCACCGCCGAACGCTTCGGCAAAGGCCACTTGAGCGAGCGAACCAGAATCGCCCCGAGTTCGAACATCGGCAGCCTCGCCAACGTGTTCGACACCATGGCCGGCGATATCGAAAACCTTCTCAACCAGCAACGTGATCTGCTTAACGCCGTTTCCCATGAGCTGCGCACGCCGTTGACGCGTCTGGATTTCGGCCTGGCGCTAGCGTTGTCAGAAGACTTGCCGGCTGCCAGCCGCGAGCGCCTGCAGAGTTTGGTCGCGCATATTCGTGAGCTGGATGAATTGGTGCTGGAGTTGCTTTCCTACAGCCGTTTGCAGAATCCGGCGCAGTCGCCTGAGCGCATCGAGGTGTCGCTGGACGAATTCATCGACAGCATTCTCGGAAGCGTCGATGAGGAGCTGGAGTCGCCAGACATCGTGATTGACGTTCTGCTGCACGGTCAGCTCGAACGCTTCGCGCTGGATCCGCGCCTGACCGCCCGGGCCATCCAGAACCTGTTGCGCAATGCCATGCGCTATTGCGAAAAGCGCATTCAGATTGGCGTGCAGGTCATTGCTGGCGGGTGTGAGATCTGGGTTGACGACGATGGCATCGGCATTCCCGACGATGAGCGCGAGCGGATTTTCGAACCGTTCTACAGGCTCGACCGCAGCCGTGATCGCGCGACGGGTGGGTTCGGCCTCGGTTTGGCGATAAGCCGCCGAGCGCTCGTAGCGCAGGGCGGCACTTTGACGGTTGAGAGTTCGCCGCTGGGTGGGGCGCGATTCAGGCTGTGGTTGCCGGCCATGGCCTGAATATTCTAACGGACATCTGATGATTGAATCAGGCTGACGCCGGCCTCTTGCATCCGCGCTATGGCGGCTGCCAGCGAACCGTCCAGATCAATCGCGCGACAGCCATCCAGCACCACACAGACATTAAAACCCGCCGCGCGCGCATCCAGCGCCGAAAACATCACACAGAAATCCAGCGCCAGGCCAACCATGTAAACGGTGTCGATGCTGCGCTCTTTCAAATAGCCGGCGAGCCCGGTGGTGGTGCTTCGATCCGCTTCGAGAAAAGCCGAGTAGCTGTCAATATCGGGATTGCAGCCCTTGCGGATGATCAATTGCGCGTGCGGTAGATCCAGTTCCGGATGAAATTCGGCGCCGACACTGGCTTGCACACAGTGATCGGGCCACAACGTTTGTGCGCCGTACGGTAACTCAATGACATCGTAGGGCTGGCGCCCAAGATGGCTGGACGCAAACGAGATATGCCCGCTCGGGTGCCAGTCCTGCGCAATCACGACTTGCCTGAACTGCCGCGCGAGGCGGTTGATCAGCGGCACAATCCGGTCACCTTCAGGCACCGGCAATTGGCCGCCGGGAATGAAGTCGTTTTGAACATCGATGACCAGCAATGCAGCGCGGGACGAAATGGGCACGGAGAAATCTTCCTGGGAATAAAACCTCGGCCAGTTTAGCAGGGCTTTTGTCAGCCGCTGGTCTGCAGCACGCATTGCTGGGTTTTACTGTCCCACACCTGGCCTTTCGGACATTCGGGCTTTTTCACGGCGTCGCTTTCATCGACAGCGAATACAGCAGGGCTGGACAGGGCGGCGACCAGCAGCGGGACGGCGAATAGCGCTTGGCGGATATTCATGGTCAATCTCCACTTTCATCGGCTTGGAGCGGAAGTTGTTGTGCTCTTTTGCAGTGACTGTTCAGTCATTAGGAAGATTCAAAGTTCTGCAGCGGGCCATTGACTTGTCATCCGCTGGCAGGCTAATTTCCAGCCCATGACTTTCACCGTATCGCGCTGCCAGCCAAGCATTATTACCGCCATTCCTCATTTGGCGGGCTAGCTCACGGCTGCAGCACCCAACCCGCCCTAGAGGCGGGTTTTTACTTTCTGTCTCCGGGGTTCTGAAAAATGTCAGGAGACGACCATGCCGCACACCCCCGACCAGCAAGCCCTGCTTGAGCATTACGTGAAAAAGATCCTGGCCGCACCGGTGTACGACATTGCGGTGCGTACGCCGTTGCAGCCTGCGCCGGCGTTGTCGGAAACATTGGGCAATCGGGTCCTGCTCAAGCGCGAAGATCTGCAACCGACGTTCTCTTTCAAGATCCGTGGTGCTTACAACAAACTCGTGCAACTGAGCGATGAGCAGCGAGCGCGGGGAGTGATCACTGCATCGGCGGGTAATCACGCGCAGGGGGTAGCGCTGGCGGCACGGGAATTGGGCATCGCCGCGACGATCGTCATGCCGTCTACCACCCCTGAGCTCAAGGTGCTCGGCGTGCGCAGTCACGGTGCCGACGCATTGCTGCATGGCGAGAGTTTTCCCTTTGCTCTGGCCCACGCGTTGCATTTGGCCGAGCAGAGCGGATGCACGTTCGTTTCACCCTTCGATGATCCTGACGTAATCGCCGGACAAGGCACCGTGGCTATGGAAATCCTGCGCCAGCATCAAGGCACGCTGAACGCGATCTTCATCCCGGTCGGCGGCGGAGGTTTGATCGCAGGTATCGCGGCCTACGTCAAATACCTGCGCCCGGAAGTGCGGATCATCGGCGTCGAATCCGAACATTCGGCGTGCCTGCAAGTGGCTTTAAGTGCGGACGAGCGGGTGGTCCTGCCCAGTGTCGGCACCTTCGCCGATGGCGTAGCGGTAGCGCAGATTGGCGCGTATGGCTTTGAGGTTTGCCGCTTCTGTGTAGATGAAGTGATCACGGTCAGCAATGACGAACTCTGCGCCGCGATCAAGAATATCTACGACGATACCCGTTCGATCACTGAACCTTCGGGTGCGCTGGCTGTTGCGGGGATCAAGCAGTACGTGGCGCGCAGTGGGGTTCGCGATCAGACATTCGTCGCCATCGACTCCGGGGCCAACATCAACTTCGACAGCCTGCGCCATGTCGCCGAACGCGCCGCTGCTTGCGGCGTGCCGGCGTGATGTCGATCAGGGCAGCAGCGGGCGCAGAAACGTGCGCTCGTAACTGACGATGAATTTCTTCTCGACCAGATTGGCAACCAGTGCGGTGCTTTCCGGGTCTGTCATTGCAATATGTCGATAGCTTTCGTAATCGGCCAGCGACGGGAAACTGAACAGGCAATAAGCAATGTTGCTCGCGCCCTCCGAGGGGAGGAAGTAGCCGTGGTGGGTGCCGCCCAAGCGCTCAACGATGTCGAGCCACGCTTTGGCATAGGCTTCGAAAGCGGGTAACTGGTAAGGATCGATCACATATCTGACGTGGCAAGTAATCAAGGGCTGGGCTCCGGTTATTCCTGCAGGGCGGTGCCGACTTTGTCCGACGCCGACCAGATGCGATAGCGCACTTCGACGTCCGACGGCGCGTACACCACGACTGGCAACTTGCTGTTGTAGCGCAACATGAAGCCGTCACCGACGACCGGAACGAAAGCGCGCTTTTTCTGGCTGCCGGGCGGGCAGGCCATCATCGTGCTCATCGGACCGATGACCTTTTCCAGGCGATAGTACGGATAGCCCCAGCCTTGCAGGTTCTTTTCATCGAGCACACCGCCCAGACGTTGACGGTTGCAATCCACCTCCAGAGTTTTGCCGGCGAGAATTTCAACCTGGAAATTCTCCTCCTGCTCTTGTTTGGGCAGATGGATGACCTGACGGGTAAACCCGGCTTCGGCTTTGGGATACGGCGCGACGTCTTCGAGCTTGGCGGCGTGGGCTAGAGTGGAAAGGTTGGCGATCAACAGGCCGGTGATCGCGCAAACGCTTAAAGAATTCATGAAGGCCTCCGTGCGGGTTGAATTGCAATGGGAGACATTCTTGCCGTCATAGTCTGCGAAAGCAAATTTGCCCGGAGATTGCAGATTGCAGTGGACGGGTGGTCGATTCATGCAATTTGCAAATAGCAGGATACTGGCCACATTTCCAAGTGCTTGATTTTGAAGGGAGCAAAACGAACCGATCAAAGGCACGTTTTATGCGTTCTTTTGGTGAGGCGCACAGGATTTGGGCGCCTACACTCCAATGGGCATTTCGCAGTACCACCACTTGCCGCACCAGGGAAACAGCGGGGGCACACCCGTGAAGGCGCAGCAGAGGGTCAGCGTGAATACTTGATTGGCAATCGCACAGAAAGGAGAGGGTTCGCCATGTTTTTATCTGCCTTGGAATTACGCAACATCATTGAAAGCAGCTTCCTGCCGAAACGCTGCCAGTGCACGTTGACACCAGACTTGTCGATGTCCGTCAAAGTATTTGGCGACCATCGAACCGACCAAGCCGATCTCTACGTCAGTGGAATCGACGCCAGCCGCCTGAACAGCTGCCGTGAAATCAACAACCTGGTCGCTGGCCTGCGTTCCGACCTCGCGCAACAGACCACGACACATCAAACCAGCGCTCGTTCTCGAGCCGTTTAACCCACCGTCTCACCCAGTTCGTCCGTCACGCGCCGGGCCTGCACAAAACCAAGGCCCAGCGCGAACTCGACCAGCACCGCGAGCAAGATCCCGGGGCCGGCATGACCATTGAGCCATTCGCCAAAACCCAACGCCGCCAAACCGAAACAGCCGACGATAAAACCATTGCTCAGTGCACTGCGTGCCACTGACGGCGGAGCATTGCGCAGCAAATAAAACATGACCCCCAACGCCGCAAACAGCACCGCGCTGCGCCGAGCGACTACGCCAGTGCCTTCCGAATAGCCAATACTCCAGATCGCCAGCAACGCCTCCGGAAAAAATCCCCAGACCAGCGCCAGCAGAAAACACAGGATTGAAGTGAAGCTCGACAACGTGCGGAACGACAACTGCATGGCCAATCCTTGCGGCAGTAGGGAAGGCCCCGAGCATAACCGCCGAAGCCACCCCAAGCCTATGGCCAACCGGAAAATCAGAAGCGTCTGTCAGTTCTGTTGACTGCAAGCGTCAGATAATTTCCTGTAACTGATTTGTGCGGGCTTGCCGGTGTTGTCGATGTATTTCATGTCGGCGGTGATGACTTTGCATTCCGAGGTCGGCGGCTCGGTTAGCGAAAGCACCTTTGCCACGTGGAGGGGCATGCCGTATTGGTAGGGTGTTTGATTCGATGTGGCGGAGGTGACGTTGGCTTGGGCCAGTGCGGCGTATGAGCTGCAGGCGAGGGTGGCAGTGAGCAGGAAGGGACGAATGTTCATGAGAGGACTCCAGCGTTGCGGGTAGGCGCCCGGCACGAAGCCGGGCGAGCCTGCCGCACTGGGCGTCAGCGGGGGAGAGCTGAGGGTGTGCGGTGATATGGAGTCTCTGACTGTGGCGTTAAGGCTGAGTTAACCGATGTGAACATGAGCTGAGTTATTTACGGTTGCTTTTCCCTTGTCTCGGGCATTTGTCGTTTGCGATATGAATCATTAGGGTACGGGCTTTGACGTGCTCGAAAAAAATTAATGATAAGGCTGTGCTGCTAAATTTCAGTACCCTAACTTATCTGGAAAAAACGAGAGCGGTGGGTGAGTGGCCTTCCACGTTTTTGCGAGTTCTTTTGCTTTTTCTAATTGCTCTTTTGACAGGTTTTTTTCTATGTCAGGTAATGTGTCATTGACATCTCGTGTTACGTTACCTCCGCCATTAAGCTCCAGCAGATTTGAAAGTAGAGCATAGGACTTAATTGGGTCGAATGCGAAACCGTACTTGGAGTTTTCTTCACCTATGTAGGATGCATATCCAAATACACCTTCTACATAGCTTGAGTCGGCGGCTTTCTCGTTCCAGAATCTGAACGAGGCTAGATCATTTTTTTCTATCATGATTGCGGCTAACCCCATCATTGCGAGTGGATAACCATTTTCAGCGGACGCCTTCATCCATCGTTCGATAGCTTGTTTGCGCCTTGAGGGTAGTAAAAATGAGCCATTCCCTTCTTGGTACTTCGTCGCCAGACGGAACTGAGCAAATGCGAATCCGTTCTCTGCGGATTTCTCCAACCATTCATCGTTGCCCGTCATTTCATATAACAAGTACATCGATTCGCTATCTCCCTGCTTTGCTCGTTCAACGGCAAGGCTTTTAGCTTTAATCACCCAGCTGCTGGCAGAATCTTCACCTGGAGGACAGTTTTTCATGGTCGTACACAAATCTTCTCCAATCCTTCCAAGGCGAAACATGGCGTAGATGTTCCCCTTTTTTGCGGAGCTTTCGTATGCTTTTTTAGCCTCCGGAGTCATGTGACGGTTGTTTTTTCTTAGCGCTTCACCGAGATAATAAAGTGCTTCATCGTCACCGCCGTCGGCTGCTATTTGTAATGGTTCAATTGCGGAGATGGCTTTGTATTGATTGTATAGTTCAATGCCCTTGATCTTTGCCTGAGATTGTTCGTTTGTAAGCGCGTTTGACTGGGCTGATACTAGGCTTAAAAATGTTAACGCAGTTGCCAGCAGTTTCATTGAAATCTTTGCCTAATCATGTGGAGTCGTTCATCAAGGGCAAGGGCGATAATTCATCGGGATGAAATCTCGGGTGCGGATCACCTAAAAATATACTCAATTACTCAGCTTGTCGGGGAAGAAAGACAGCGGTGGGTGAGTGGTTTTCCATTGTTCAGCGACGATTTTTGATTCTTCAATTTGTTCTGGTGTCATCTTTTCAGAAATTTGTTCGATTTTACGGTCAACATAATCTTGCACGCCACCGGCGTCACCGAGTTCTTTTAACAAAGAGAAAATAGCGTAGCCTTTGACTAAATCCAAAGAGTAACCTACTTTATCTGGCGTATGTGAAATGTACGCACCATAGTTACTCATTGCAGCTTGTTCGCCTGTTGCGGCAGCCTTCTCGAGCCAATGTCGAATGCTCGCCATGTCTCCTTGCTTATAAAGCGTCTCTAGATATTGCATCATAGCTTTAGGGTTGCCACCTTCCGCAGAGAGTAGCAGCCATTTTTTGACCGACGCTTCACGTCCTCCAGGAGTAAAGAAGTAACCCTCTCCCTGCCTTTCGCTGATCGCCATCCAATATTGCGCGAGCGGATAGCCTGCATTAGCAGATTTATCTAACCAATGGTGATCCAGCGTGATTTCGTACATCAAGTATAAAGATTCAGGATCGCCATCATTTGCCTTAGGTAACGTTATTTTTTTTGCCTCTACGAACCATTCTGCTTGAGTTTTTTTTGACGACGGGCAATTTCCCATCGTTGCGCAAAGATCTTTTTTTGCTCGACCCAACTGAATCATTGCGTATATGTTTTTTTTCTCTGCTGCCGATTCATACCAAAATTGGGCTTCGGGAGTCATGTATCCATTTTTCTTTCGAAGAGCTTCGGCAAGATAATACTGTGATTCTATTGCGCCGTCTTTTGCCTCTCGCTCTAGCTGTGGAATGGCCGCATCTATTTTCATCTGGTTGTAAAGAATGATTCCGCTTGGTCCACTTTGCTGAGGGACTGAGGATGCATTGGTAAAATTGGCGCTATACGGCGATACTGAAATCAAACCCAAGCTGAACATTAGAATGATTTGATTTAATTTGATTTTTATTAGTCTGTTCATTGGTAGCCTTTTAAATAGGGTGTCGCCCCACTAAGCGAGTAGGTTGGTGATGGGACATAATTTTGTTGACAATAATCGGCCAGATTTGCGCCAAGTAATTTTGCGTGCGATTTATAGTTTTTACGTACTTCAACAATTGTATCGTCAAAGAGGCTTTGAACGCTTTCCGCCATGAAAGTATCTAGTGACATACGATTTTTGCAATACTCTTGTTCTCCAGCTTGCTCTTTTATGCCAAACTCATTCATTGACATGCATGCGAGTTCAAATTGTCTTTGTGCTTTGTCAATAGTGTTGGTTTTTTTTGCATTGTTGACTATCCAGCGCAAAATTCTTTCTATGGCTTTTTGCTGGAGAACATGGCCTTCGGATTGACTATATGTGCGACCCTTGTCAGATATGCTATTGTTTTCAGGACTGGCTGTAGTAATTTTAAACTCTTCGGGCTGGCTTATAAGCGTTCTTAACAGTGGGCCCAGCGCGTTAGGAATTGCATTAATAATCCACTCTTCGAGCTCGCTTTGGTTCTTATAATTCATGATCGCGTCCGCAATCGGTCCGCCCTTGCCACGTCGCGTCAGAGACTCATAAAGACCCATCACAACATCCCAACGCATCATGTATGCCATTGCCACATTCAATCCGGCAACGCCCAAAGCGTTAAGTGCGGAGGCATACTCACTCGCTTCAGGATCCATCCACTCAACTTTACGGCCTTTGGTCTTATGCAGCTCTTTGCGATATATGTTAATGAGGTCGACCACCGCCTCATAACCCACTTCAAATTTGAAACTACCGTTAGCGCCCGGTCCAAGCACTACTGTTGCCTTCAAATTAAGAATGAACCGTCCTTTATCAAGAGAAACCTGAGCGTTCCCTTGAAATCCTGCGCCTAACGCGATTCCTACGGACCCGCCCAATTTTGCAAGCGTCAGCCATGGATTGGCTGTCCTTGCGTCTTTAGGACCGCTTATACCCAACGATGGCGCGGTACTTCGGGCGACGAGCTCTTTTGGCGGCGCCCAGTTTAGTGCACCAGTGAGCTCAATAGCGGCTTGCAAACCGCCGAATACGTTGAAGCTTGCCTTCGCGCCATTTTCGATTTGACCATTGGCGAGGCGACCAGTCGACATCTGACCTGTGCTCAGGGTGCCCGCAGCGGTGGGGGCTTTTGATTGATGGACGAGATCTGGAGTAGGACTATCGTCGCCACTGTCGGCTTTTGCTTGCTTGGCGGCTGCGTGATCGGCGCGCTCCTGTTTGGCTGAGGCATCTTCACGCTGTGCGCGTTTGACCGGGCTCAGTGAGGCACCGTATTTGACGTTACCGAAGATAGGGCTCAATTCGACGCTGCCGGCAAGTAGCAGCGAAGCACCAGCATATCCCCACGCCTTCACGCCGAAGTGGAAGGAGAAACGCCCAAAATTCATTTTTTGTGGGCTACCGTCCAATAGGTAGTCGAGCGTGATTTCCTGTGCGCTCGCTTGGGCGGGCATATCGACTTTCATCAATTCCACTTCGCCGCGTGCCAAGTCGAGGCTCATCCCCGCGCTGGCCGACGCTTGAAAACCTTCTGCAGCGCTGATGGGGGGGCTTTCCAGCTTCACTTCAGCGTGAATGCTTGGTTGTGGAGGTGTCAGGCAGCGAACGAACTGCGCCTGAGGACTGGCATCGAAGAGTCTCACTTTACCGCGTACACTTTTCTGAAACACCAGCTGCTGAAGATGCTTACCCCAATTGGTAAGAGCTGCCTCGTCCTCTAGTTCAGTGACCTCATAGCCTTCCTTTTTTAAGTGAGCGTAAAAGTCTTTGGCTTTGAACCAACCTTTTTCATCGAAACAGTCGCCGACCTGATCGCTGAACTTTACAGCGCCCTGAGCCAACAGCCATTGGCGGAACGAACTGAGCTCACTGTTTTTATCAGAACCTTCAGTGGCATCTGTCGGGGGACTTTTAAAGGCCTTGGATACAGAGCCAGGGACTTTTTTGAAGTCCTCTTTCATTATTTTTTTTGCGTCTTTCAGGTTCGACATACTGAACCAGCCCAACGGAGTGCCCTTGGCGTCCGAAAGGCTGACTTCGCGCAAAGGAAAACCAGGTTTAACCATGCGATCTACTGGCTTGGGCTGGAACGCTTCCGGCTCCCAGATCAGATAACGTCGGGGTTTCGTCGCGTTGACATTATTCTGAGCGGCTGTATAGAGGTCTTCTTTGATTTTCTGCAGTTGGTCCCACTTTGCACGCTCTGCTTCCACCAAACCTGCAGGGGCCTGGGCATTTTGGCCTGTTGCTTCGATCCAGCGTTTGTACTTGTCCTGAAGTTGCGCAGTTGCTTCCGATTGCTTTTTCTCTGTATCCAAATACAGCTTGAATTGTTCGATGCCAGAGGCAAGGCCGTCGTTTATCAGCGCAAACTCTGGAAGCGCGATTCCATAATCGGAAGCCTTCATGATGGATTCGGTGTAAGCGTGGTAATCAAGCGCATCGGCGTTTTTGTGTAGTGTGTAAACATAGCCGACCAGATCGGCGGTGCAGTCAGTCATGCCGCTGCAGATGTTTTCGTAGCTTTTTTTCTTCTCTGCCAAGGCTTTGGCAACGTCTTCCAGCGATACCTGCTTGAAGTTTTTGTTGCCGAGGAATTTCTTGCGAGCCTCCAGATAAGCTTGCACGCGTGCCCGCGCTTCAATCGCCTCCTTGGAGTACAGCGAGCCGCTTTCGTAGGTGTAGCCTTCTAACTTAGCGGCCGCTACCGCTTCTTTTTTTAACGCGACCCACTCAGCCCGCCGCTTGTAAAAGTCGGCATATGCTTCGTGAACGCGCTGGTCAGTAGCTATGTCTGCCGCTAGACGGTCGAGGCGAGATACTGGCGTCTCCTCCTCCGTGGACTGAGCAGGAGCGACTGCCGGTTTGTTTCCATTAGCTTCGTTCTGCCTTTTTTTAGCGGTGGCTGGATCGATTTCGATCTCATCGCCCATCGCTTCAAACTCTTCCATACGTGCACGCTGTGCGCCCGTGAGGAAATTACTCAACTTAGGCTCAAGGAAGTATTCCAGCAAACCAGATTCCTGCAACCCGTTCAGGCGTGCATCACGTGGTTTGCTGGGCGCAATCATTTTATCCAGGGCGAACATGGATTCTTTGATGGCGGACTTTGCCCGTTCGGGAAGCAGCCAAAATTCTTGCTCTTCGGTGGCATAAATCGCACTTGCAAACTTTTTCGAGCAGGGAGGCGCGTGCGGTTTGAAAGTCTTTGAGCTCTGATCAGGGGTATCTTTGACAGGCTCCAGTTCAACCAGATCCTCCGCAGAGCACTGAGTTGCGGCTTCCGGGGTAGTTTGCGCAGGCGGTTGAGCCGCGGCAGGTGTCTGAGCGGCAGGCGCAGCAGGCGTTAGTGCGCTTTTCGGAACGCTCAGGTTCCATCCGACTTTGACGTTATCCGGGTTGGTGATGAAGGGGTTCATCTGACGAAGTTGCGCCACAGTAGTGTTGTAGCGCGTAGCAATCTGGCCCAGAGTTTCGCCGGGCATCACAGCGTGATTTGTAATTTCCATGGTGATTCCGTTCTGTTGTCGCGTCGCCTTAGTGTTGGGCAACGGCGGCTGATTCCAGGAGCCGATCTACTTTGATAAACGACTCGTCCTTTGATTGCAGGATCGCCATGATCCCAAGCTGGGTCTCGAACAGCGGACCGTTCACGACATGGCCAAGCTTGAGCAGGTGATCGCCATCATAAATGTTGTTTTTGAGCAACATGTCGAGGTTGTCCGCGATGTCATTCAAGCGGTCATCGTCTGGCTCATTGAATGCTGCGTATTCCTCATCGATCCAGTACATCCAGCCCAGACGCGCTTGTACTTTCGCGGCCGCCTCGGGCAGATTGAACGCCGCTCTGTCACCGTCCCACGTTGATTGATCGGTGGCCTTCCAGGTGAGCCATCGCCCACGCTCTTGACCGAAATGAATTGGCGCCGGGCTGTAGACCGCATCCCAGCAGCCTAGTAACTGATCGAATGCTTTATCGGCGGTGTAGGCCAGCGCAGCCCATAGACTCGGCTTGTGGAAACTCAGCAGACTTTGGCCACCTGAACCATCGTTTGCCTTAAGCAGCCAGCGCGCATGAGCCAGAGCTTTTCCAGGATCCCGGGTTGAGATTGCGATTCCCGAAAAGCGTTCCTCACATAGTTCCACAGCGACCTTTGCCACTTTGCCGCCCTTTGGGGCCACCAGCCACAATGGCTCGTCAGGAATCCCTGCAAGGTCTGTCCCTACAAACAGACCTTGAGCGACGACGGGTTCGCCTAATCGATAAAGACGGCCTAAAGCGTCAGGCTGGAGCCCTTGGTCAATGATGAAACACAGCGACTCGCTGGTAGCGGGCAAGTCAGAAAAGTTGTAACGAGGCTCGGCGAGGAGAGCGCTCAGCGCTTTTACATGCATGTGCAATCCTTACGGCTGCAAGCGCCGTTACTCTGTTTTCCACACAGCGGGGTAATACCTGACTCATTAAGACGGGCAGGGAGCGGTGCTTTCCCCGCCTTATCCGCATCCGCAACCTTCATCGGCCCCGGCAACAACGGCGCCGCCGGCGTGCCCACCCCGGGCGAGCCGCCGGTATTGACCTTCACCTCAGCGCCGCTGATGGTCACGCCACCCGCATCGACCTTGACGAAGCTGCCGCCAGCCTTGGCGGTCAGTTCCATGGCGCCTTCGACCACGACTCTCTGGCCGGCGTAATAATGGATTTCGTTGCCGGCCTCAACAAACTGCCCAGTCCCAACCTTCACATGCTGCGTCACTCCCACCGTCAGGTGATCATCCGCGCGCATCTCACCGATGCGATTCAGATGGGTGATCCGGTGCTCTTCAACCTTGAACTCGCTCAACACGTTGGCTTCAACGGTGTCGTGGCGTTCGTTGCCGACGCGGATTTTCTGGTCGTGTTCGATGTTTTCGTCCCAGTCGCGCTGGGCGTGGATGTAGATCTGTTCGGCGCCTTTCTTGTCTTCGATGCGGAATTCGTTGTAACCCTTGCCGCCCGGGGAGCTGAGGGTTTTGAAGGTGCTGCGGGTCTTGTTGGCGGGCAGGTCGTAGGGGACGACGTTTTCCTTGTGGTACAGGCAGCCGGTGACGAGGGGCTGGTCGGGGTCGCCTTCGAGGAAGGTGACGAGCACTTCCATGCCGATGCGCGGGATGGCGATGCCGCCGTAGGCTGCGCCGGCCCAGCCGCTGGCGACGCGCATCCAGCAGGTGGTTTTGTCGTCAGACTGGCCGTCGCGGTCCCAGTGGAATTGCACTTTGATGCGGCCGTACTGATCGCAGTGGATTTCTTCACCGGGCGGGCCCGTCACAACGGCGGTCTGGCTGCCGAGGACTTTCGGTTTCGGATGTTCGAGGGCAGGGCGGTAGTGCGCGTCCCACGGGGTGGCGAGGAAGCTGTTGCGGTAGCCCTGATGGAAATCGCTTTTGTTGTCGGTGACGTCGCTGGTGACGTTTTCGCCGAGCACTTGCGGCTGTTTGCCTTCGTGGAAGACTTCCAGCAGCAGCCACAGATCGTTCCACTCGGCGCGCGGGTGTTCGGCGAGCGTGAGGAAATGGCCGCTGGTCAGCGTCGGTTCATCACCTTTGCCTTCGGCGAGTTTGTAGTCGCTGCGATGGCGCTCGAGGGCGCGGGTTGAGAGGAACTTGCCGCGCTCGCGAGTCGTGAAGCGGCCGGGGTAATCGTAGTCTTCCAGGTCCGGGGCGAATTCGGATTTGACCGCGCCTTCGGGCAGCAGCTTGGGTTTTTCGAAATCGTAGTCGCGGCGGCTGACGCGGGTGGTGCGGGTTTCCAGGCGCAGGTTGAAGCGCTTGATCACCGGCTTCTCGGCGGCCATGCCGGAGTCTTGCTGGTAGCTGACCGGCTTCAGTTTGCGGAACACCGTCTGGTCGTCGCCGAACACCAGTTTGTGGCCGCTGCTGCTGTGCTGGAAGTGGAAGTGGATGCCTTCCTCTTCGCACAGACGCTGGATGAAATGCAGGTCGGACTCATCGTATTGCACGCAATACTCGCGTTCCGGATACTCGGCGCCGAGCTGGAAGCTGTAGGCGTCAGAGAGAATGCCGCGATCTTCCAGCACCTGGGCGATGATTTTCGGCACCGTCAGTTGCTGGAAGATCTGCTGATCATGGTTGTGCTGCAGATACGCCAGTTGCGGCATCAGGCTGATGCTGTAGCGGGTCAGGGTCTTGCCGGAGTCGCCCTGCTCGATGCGGTAGACCTGGCCGTGAATCTTGCCTTCTCCGGTGGCGCCGAAGGTCAGGCAGGCGCGCTTGTGCAGTAGCTCTTCGAGCTTCAGGTCGGGGCGGGCGCTGACCAGTTCGAGGTCGAAACGGAACGGTTCGTTGAGGGCTTCGCGACCGGTGAAGCTGAGGACTTGCAGGTCGGCGTTGGCGTCTTCGATCGAGAGGGTGATGTGGGTTGCATTGGCGTCCAGCATGCCTTGAATTCCGTCCGTTGAATAAGCAGGTGATGGATGTTGCAGGATTAGACGGCCTCATTCAAGGCGCAAATGGCGTAGGTGTGGGGCGTCAGTGCCATAGGGAAAACCCTTAGGAGGGCGGTTTGGGTCAGTGAAATCGGGCCTTTCATAGACTTTGATGGTGTTTGAGAGATTGCCATCGCGGGCAAGCCCGCTCCCACAGGTTTCTCGGGTGTACACAAAATCGGCGTTCACTAAGGTCTTGTGGGAGCGAGCCTGCTCGCGAAGGGCTTCTACAACCAATGCCAGAACCGGCTCCAGAACCCGCGATTGAGGTCTTCCTTGCAGCCGGCATATTGCTGCGCATACAGATCCGAACGGTTCTGCACCTTGCGCGCGGTCGGCGGTAGCCAGGCTTTGCTCGCGTAGGTCTTGTTGCGGAAGCCGCCCCAGCCTTCGTGGTAGTTCAGGTATTGGTTATAGGCGTCGTATTTGTACACGCCGTTGATCGAGGTGGTCTTGTCCATGTACCAGCCGACGAAGTCGATGGCGTCGTCGAAGTCTTCGCGATCGGCCCAGTTGCGGCCGGTGCTTTTCTGGTAGTCGGCCCAGACTTCGTCCTTGGCTTGCGCGTAGCCGGACGCGGTCGAGACGCGGCCCCAAGGAATCACCCAGAGCAGGTATTTGCGCGGCGTCTTGGCGTCGTAGCGGTAGCCGGATTCCTGATACATGATCGCGAACGGCACCTGGATCGGCACGCCCCAGCGTTTCTGCGTGACTTGCGCAGCGTCGTACCAATCGCTTTTCTCGCGGAAGATTGCGCAGATGTCTTCCGGGGAGCGGGGCGGCGAGGTGCCGCAACCGCTCAGCAGGGTGGCCATGGTCAGGAGGGCGAGGATGTGCCTGTAATTCAAGAGCTGTTTTCCGTCGTGCGCAAAAAGGCCGACAGTCTACGCGCTCAGCTCAATTGATGACGATAGGGCAGATCCGGACCGGTTTTGCTGCAGGTCAGCGCGGCGGCTTGTACGGCGAACCTGAGCATGCCGTCGATTTGCTCTCGACTGAGCTGCTGGACGCCTTCTACCGAGTCCAGCGAATGTTCGGTCAGCCAGGTGATCAGCGCCGCCTGGAAGGTGTCGCCGGCGCCTACCGTATCGGCGATCTGAACCGGGTTGGCCGGCACCGACCACGAGCCATGGGTGCGACTGAACACCGTTGCGCCGTCGCCACCGCGTGTCAGGAACACGATCTGGCAGCGATGTTCGAGCCAGCCTTCAATAACATGCTGCGGATCTTGCTCGGGATAGAGCAGGCTCAGATCCTCGTCGCTGACTTTGATCAGATCGGCCAGTCGTACCAGCGTGGCGATGCGTTCGCGCCATAGCTCGATGTTCGGCTCGGGATTGAGGCGCACGTTGGGGTCGAGGCTGATCAGGCGTTTGCCGCTTTCGCGCTGGACCAGTTTCAGCAACGTGTCGCCAATCGGCTGCACCACCAGCGAAAACGAGCCAATGTGCAGGCCGCGCACCTCGTCGCCAAGTGTCGGCAGATGCGCCTCGCTCAGTTGCCGGTCGGCACAGCCTTCGCCACGGAAGCTGTAGTGCGGTGAGCCATTGGCGCCTACCGCGACCATCGCCAGGGTGGTCGGCGCGGCAAAATCCACCAGATAGTCCGGGCGCACGCCTTCGTCCTGCAGCACTCGCTGCAAACGGCGGCCGAGGTAGTCGGTGGACAGCCCACCGAAGAGCGCCGAGTCCACGCCCAAACGCCGCAAACCTACGGCAACGTTGAACGGCGAGCCGCCGGCAATTGCCTTGAAATTGACTTTCGAGGCCAGACCGCTGGCATCGTTTTCGCTGAAGAAATCAAACAGGGCTTCGCCACACACCAGGTACATAGTTGTTTGCTCGTTATAGGGTTGCGACATGCTGTTGATAGCGTTCGTAAGCCTGCTGGAACGCCGCGACATTGGCGGCGATCGGCAGGGTTTCACTGCGCGCGTCGAGTTTGACGCAGCGTTCGCACAGATCGGCCAGGGACACATCATCGCCGTTCGAGCGCGATGCGCACCACGCCGCTTGAATCGCCGCACCCAGTGCGGCGGCTTCGCTTTGCTCGGTGCAGATGACCGGGGCGTTCATGATGTCGGCGACGACCTGCCGCCACACCGCGCTCTTCGAGCCGCCGCCGATCAGGCAAATGCGCAGGCTTTGTAAACCATTCTGGCGAAGCAAATCCAGCCCGTAACGCAAACCGAAGGTGGTGCCTTCGACGGCCGCGCGGCACAGATTGGCCTGGGTCAGGTTGTCCATGGTCAGGCCATGCAGGCTGCCGGTGGCGTGGGGCAGGGCGGGGACGCGCTCACCGTTGAGGAACGGCAGCATGCTCACGCCTTCGGCGCCGATCGGCGACTGCGCGACCAGTTGGTTGAAGGTCGGCAGATCGAGCCTGAACAGTTCGCGAATCGCACCGGTGGCGTTGGTCAAATTCATGGTGCAGATCAGCGGCAGCCAGCCGCCGCTGGAGGAACAGAACGTGGCAACCGAGGCATCGGCGCTGACGTTCGGCTCCTCCGAATAGGCGTAGACCGTGCCGGACGAACCGAGGCTCATGGTGATCGCGCCGGGCTGAATATTGCCGGTACCAATGGCGCCCATCATGTTGTCGCCACCGCCGCTCGAGACCACCGCGTTGGGGTTGATGCCGAGTTGCTCGGCGATTGCCGGGAGGAGGGTGCCGACGGCGGCGTGCGCGTCGATCAGCTCCGGCAGCGCGGTTTGCAAACGGCCGCTGGCGTCGATGTCGCGCAGGATCTGCACATCCCATTGCCGCGTGCGCACGTCGAAGTAGCCGGTGCCGGAGGCGTCGCCGTATTCGCTGCAGGCGCGGCCAGTGAGCCAGTAATTGAGGTAGTCGTGAGGCAACAGAATCCGCGCGATGCGTGAGAACACGTCGGGATGCTGCTCTTTGGTCCAGAGCAGTTTCGACACCGTGTAGCCCGGCGCAATGACCACGCCGAGGCGTTCCAGCGAACCTTGCTCGCCGCCCATTTGCGCGAGCAAGCGCTCGTTTTCCGGCGTGGTTTCGGTATCGCACCAGAGCTTGGCCGGGCGCAGCACTGCGCCTTGCTCATCGAGCAGGACCAAACCGTGTTGCTGGCCGGAGACGCCGACACCGAGGATCGCCTGACCGTCGACTTCTGCCGCTTGCAAGGCCTGGCGGGTGGCGCTGACGAATGCGTCGAGCCACTGTTGAACGTCTTGTTCGCGGCGGCCGTTGGCGCCGCTGATCATCGTGTGCGGCGCCGCGCCCAGACCGAGCACCTGACCGCTGTCGGCGTCGAGGATGATCGCTTTGGTGCCTTGGGTGCCGCAGTCGATACCCAGGAAGAGCTTTGTTGTTGTCATGTATGGGCCTGTCAGATTGCGCTGAAGATCAAGAGCTACCCCCTCACCCCAGCCCTCCCGAAACGTCGGACCGCCCCCAAGGGGGCGAGGGGGAAAGGGAGCAGATTTTCATGCCTTTCACACTCTGTATTCGACTCGGAATTTCAGGTCGATGAATAACGGAAGAACCACGCGGTCGGTTCCCTCTCCCTCCGGGAGAGGGCTAGGGTGAGGGGCTTTTCAGCCGAGCACCCGTTCCAGAGTCCCCGAAACCCCAACCTCGCGCAAACTCTGGCAGCACCACTCGAATGCCGCAACAAACTCCGCCGACTTCGGTATCGCTGTGCCGAAAATCTCTTCAACACCCAGCAACCGCTCCGTGATCAACCCATCGTCCGCCACCAATCCCTGACAGAAAGCCGCTCGCGGATCCGGAATCGAATACGTATCGCCATTCTCATCCACGCCCTTCAAATACAACGCCCACGCCGCGACGACCAGAGCTGCACGTTTGGTCTCGCGGCCATCAGTGATCAGCCGATTGATCGTCGGGACGGTGAACTTGGGAAATTTCGACGAGCCATCCGAACACACACGCTCCAGTTGATCGGCAATCGCCTGATTGGAAAACCGCGCGACCAGCGTGTCCTTGTATTCGCTCAGATCAATGCCCGGTACCGGGGCCAGCTGCGGCGTGACATCCAGATCCATATAAGCGCGCATGTAACGCACGAACAGCGGATCGTTCATGGTCTCGTGGACGAAGCGATAACCCTTGAGGAAACCCAGATAAGTGAGCGCCAGGTGACTGCCGTTGAGCAGTTTGATTTTCATCTCTTCGTACGGCGACACATCGTCGGTGAACTGCACGCCGACCTTTTCCCATGCCGGGCGGCCGCTGACGAATTTGTCTTCCAGCACCCACTGTACAAATGGTTCGCAGACCACCGGCCAGGCATCGTCGACGCCGTGTTTGTCGGCCAGTTGCAGGCGATGCGCGGTGCTGGTCATCGGTGTGATGCGATCGACCATGGCGTTGGGGAAACTGACGTTCTGGTCGATCCAGTCGCGCAGATCCGGATCACGCAGGGCGGCGAAAGCCAGCAGCGCCTTACGGGCGACGGCGCCGTTGTGCGGCAGGTTATCGCAGGACATCACAGTAAATGCCGGAACGCCCGCCGCACGCCGTTTGGCCAACGCGGCGCAGAGGAAACCGAACACGGTGCCCGGCGCCTCGGGATGGGCCAAGTCGTGTTGAATCTGCGGCAGGTGCGCCATGAATTCGCCGTTGCTGTCGTCGATGCAGTAACCGCCCTCGGTGATGGTCAGCGAAACGATACGGATCTGCGGTTCGGCGAGTTTGTCGATCAGTGCTTGCGCGCCATCTTCGGCCAGCAGCATGTCGCGGATCGCGCCAATGACGCGCACTTCGGTGTCATCGCTGTCGCCCAGTTCAAACAGGGTGAACAGGTAATCCTGCTCGCGCAGATCATCGCGGGCGCGGCGATCTTCCGGGCGTAGCCCGACGCCGCAGATTGCCCAGTCCAGCGCTTCGCCAGTGTTCATCAAGGCATCGGTGTAATACGCCTGATGCGCACGATGGAAACCACCGACGCCGATGTGGGCGATGCCCTGGCGTGTGGCGCCGAGGTCGTAGCCCGGCAGCTGCACTTGGGCGGCGAGGCGATTGAGGTTCTGTTGGTTGAGTTTCATCGGATAGTCTCGAAATCAGGCCGCAGCGCGCAGTGGACGGGTCAGCGCCACACCTTCGGCATCGAACAGATGGCAGTGAGTCGGGTCCAGGCGCAGGCTCAATTGCTCGCCGTAACGGCTGGCCAGATCGCCGCGCACGCGCATGGTCAGGGCTTCGTCGGCGCTGGTGGTGACGTGGCAGAAGGTGTCGCTGCCAAGGCGTTCGCTGACGTCGGCAGTCACCTGCAACGTGCAGTCGCCGGGTTGCGCCAGCTCCAAGTGTTCAGGGCGAATGCCCAACGTCACTGCGCCTCCGACACTGAGGTTGGCGGCGTTGAACGGCAGGGTGATGCGCGTGCCGGCGTCCAGCGAAACTTCGCAGCTGGCGCCGTCGATGCGGGCAATCTTGCCTTTGAGGAAACCCATTTTCGGCGTACCGAGGAAGCCTGCGACAAACAGATTGGCCGGGTTGTGATAGAGGTCCAGCGGCGAGCCGACCTGTTCGATTCTGCCGCCATTGAGCACCACGACTTTATCGGCCATGGTCATCGCTTCGACCTGATCGTGGGTCACATAAATCATCGTCGCTTGCAGGTCTTTATGCAGGCGCAGCAGTTCCAGACGCATCTGCACGCGCAACGCCGCGTCGAGGTTGGACAGCGGCTCATCGAAGAGGAAAATCTTCGGGTTGCGCACGATGGCGCGGCCGATCGCCACGCGCTGACGCTGACCGCCGGACAGCTGTTTGGGTTTGCGCTCGAGCATCGGCCCGAGTTCAAGAATGCGTGCCGCTTCGCCGACCTTGCGCTCGACTTCGGCTTTCGGCACGCCGGCCAGATCGAGGGCGAACGACATGTTCTTTTTCACCGTCATGTGCGGGTACAGCGCGTAGGTCTGGAACACCATCGCCAGATCGCGCTTGGCCGGGCTGACTTCGGTGATATCGCGGCCATCGAGTTCGATAGTGCCGCCGCTGACCTCTTCCAGCCCGGCGATCAAGCGCAGCAGGGTGGATTTGCCGCAGCCCGACGGGCCGACGAAGACTACGAATTCCTTGTCGTTCACTTCAAGGTCAATGCCCTTGATTATGGAAAAGCCTTCGAAGCCTTTTTGCAGATTCTTGATTTTCAGGTTGGCCATGAGATGGGCCTCCGCAATTTATTATTGGGTTAAACCAGATCGGCTTTTCTGTGGGAGCGAGCCTGCTCGCGAAGGGGCCGTGTCAGTCGACATCAGGGTTGAATGACACTCCGCTTTCGCGAGCAGGCTCGCTCCCACAGGGGATAGGGTTGGATTCGGGATGTTCATTTCACGGCGCCGAACGAGAGACCGCGCACCAGTTGCTTCTGGCTGATCCAGCCAAAGATCAGAATCGGCGCACAGGCCAGGGTCGATACGGCCGACAACTTGGCCCAGAACAGCCCTTCGGGACTTGAATACGAGGCGATCAGCGCGGTCAGCGGTGCGGCATTCGATGAGGTCAGGTTCAGCGACCAGAACGCCTCGTTCCAGCACAGGATCAGCGACAGCAGCACGGTCGAGGCGAGGCCGCCCTTGGCGATTGGCAGCAGCACGCGGACCATTTCCTGCCACAGCGTCGCACCGTCGAGGCGGGCGGCTTCGAGGATGTCTTTGGGGATGTCCTTGAAGTAGGTGTAAACCATCCAGACCACGATCGGCAGGTTGATCAGCGTGTAGATCACGATCAGCGCAATGCGCGTGTCGAGCAGGCCGAAACTCTTGGCCAGCAGGTAGATCGGCATCAGCACGCCCACCGGCGGCAGCATCTTGGTCGAGAGCATCCACAGCAGCGTGCCTTTGGTGCGCTGGGTTTCATAGAACGCCATCGAGTACGCCGCCGGTACCGCGATCAACAGACACAGGGCGGTGGCGCTGAAGGAGATCACCACCGAGTTCCAGGCGAAGCTGAAGTAGTCGCTGCGCTCGTTGATATGCAGATAGTTCTCCAGCGTTGGCGTGAAGATGAACTGCGGCGGCGTGGCGAAAGCGTCGATTTCGCTCTTGAAACTGGTCATCACCATCCAGAAGATCGGGAAGAAAATCACGATCGCGATGGCCCAGGCCAGCGTGCCGAGCAGCAGGCTTTGCAGGCGACGGGATTGTTGGAGGGTCATGGCAGGCCTCACGCTTTGTCAGTCAGGTTTTTGCCGATCATTCGCACCAGAATGATCGCGGCGATGTTGGCGATGACCACGGCAATCAAACCGCCGGCCGAAGCCATGCCGACGTCGAACTGCACCAGCGCCTGGTTGTAGATCAGGTAGGCCAGGTTGGTCGAGGCGTAGCCGGGGCCGCCGTTGGTGGTGGTGAAGATTTCGGCGAACACCGAGAGCAGGAAGATTGTTTCGATCATCACCACCACAGCAATCGGCCGCGCCAGATGCGGCAGGGTCAAGTGCCAGAAAATCGCGATCGGGCCGGCACCATCCAGGCGCGCGGCTTCTTTCTGTTCCTGATCCAGTGACTGCATGGCGGTCATCAGAATCAGGATCGCGAAGGGCAGCCATTGCCACGAAACAATGATGATGATCGACAGCAGCGGGTAGTGCGCCAGCCAGTCCACCGGTTGCGCACCGAACAGCTTCCAGATGTAGGCGAGGATCCCCGAGACCGGGTGGAAAATCAGGTTTTTCCAGATCAGCGCACCGACGGTGGGCATGATGAAGAACGGCGAGATCAGCATGACCCGCACCAGGCCGCGCCCAAGGAATTCGCTGGCCTCCAGCAACGCGCTGATCAATACGCCGAAGACCACGCTGATCAGCAACACGCTGCCAACCAGCAGCAATGTATTGGTCGCGCCGGGCATGAAACCCGAATCAGTGAGGAAATAGGTGAAGTTCTCCAGCCCCACGAATTCATTCTCGCCGGGGTAGAGCAGGTTGTAGCGGATCATCGAAAAGTACAGGGTCATGCCCAGCGGCACGATCATCCACAGCAGCAACAGCGCCACCGAAGGACTGACCAGAAACCAGCCGGGATTGCGCACGCGCAGCTTGCGCTGCGGTGGCGACAGGTCGATGTGGGCTTTGGCAGTTGAAGTATTCATGGCATTCACAACCGAGTCATACAGACCTATGGAGATCCCCATGTGGGAGCGAGCCTGCTCGCGAAAGCGCTGGGTCAGTGTCATGTGTGTTGGCTGACACGACGCCTTCGCGAGCAGGCTCGCTCCCACAAGAGGCAGGAGCAAGGCATTCAGCGGTTACTTGGGATAACCCGCGCGCTTCATCTCGCGTTCCGTGGTCTGCTGCGCCGCCGCCAGCGCCTGATCCACCGTGGTCTGGCCGATCAGCGCCGCCGAGAACAGCTTGCCGACCTGGGTGCCGACTGCCTGGAATTCAGGAATGGTCACTAGTTGAATACCAATGTACGGCACCGGTTTCAGCGTCGGTTTGCTCGGGTCAGCGGCCTTCAGCGATTCCAGCGTCACTTTGGCAAACGGCGCGGCGCTCATGTAAGCATCGCTGTAGGTCGAAGCGCGGGTGCCCGGCGGCACGTTAGCGATGCCATCGGTCTTGGCAACCAGTTCGCCGTACTCTTTGGACGTGGCCCAGGCGCTGAAGGTTTTTGCTGCGTCCTTGGCCTTGGAGCTGGTCGGAATCGCCAGCGCCCACGAATACAGCCACGCCGAGCCTTTATCCGTGACTTGATGCGGAGCGAAGGTGAAACCGACGTGATCGGCGACCTTGCTCTGGGTCTTGTCGGTGACGAACGAACCAGCGACGCTGGCGTCGACCCAGATCGCACATTTGCCGCTGTTGAACAGGGCGAGGTTTTCATTGAAACCGTTGCTGGATGCGCCCGGCGGGCCGGATTTCTTCATGGTGTTGACGTAGAAATTCAGCGCGTTTTTCCACTCCGGGCCGCTGAATTCCGGTTTCCATTGCTCATCGAACCAGCGCGCGCCATAAGCATTGGCGACCGTGGTGACCAGCGCCATGTTCTCGCCCCAACCAGCCTTGCCGCGCAGGCAGATGCCGTACTGCTCTTTGTCTTTGTGGGTGAGCTTTTCGGCAAACCCGGCGATCTCTTCCCAGGTCGGCCGCTCCGGCATGGTCAGCCCGGCTTCCTTGAACAGGTCGGTGCGGTAATAGGTGATCGAACTCTCCGCGTAAAACGGCAGCGCATACAGCGAACCCTTCACCGACAGGCCTTCGCGCACCGACGGAAAGACATCGTCGAGGGCGTAACTGGCCGGCAGGTCCTTCATCGGCTCCAGCCAACCCTTGCCGCCCCAGAGTGCGGCTTCGTACATGCCGATGGTCAACACGTCGAACTGGCCGCCCTGAGTGGCGATGTCGGTGGTCAGGCGCTGACGCAGGACGTTTTCTTCCAGCACCACCCAATTGAGCTTGATGTCCGGATGCTCGCTCTCGAAGGTTTTCGAGAGTTTCTGCATGCGGATCATGTCGCTGTTGTTGACGGTGGCGATAGTCAGGGTCTGGGCGCCAAGGCTGACGCTGCTGAGGGTCATGCAGGTGAGAGCGAGCAGAGCTTTTGCAGTGGGTTGCATCGTGCACTCCTTTTCTGACACCCGACGGGGCAGAAGGACAGTTATTGTTTTTGTGTCTTCCGAATGCAGGAAGAATCTGCGCTGATTACAGCCTTCCACGGCGGAGCTGACAAATCATCCCTAGCACTTTTGTCGATACTTTTTTGCACTGGGGTTTGAGCGGGTGAACGCAGGGAAGGGGTTTTGCGCGAGGGGGCGTTAGCGAATGCGTACAGATTTCGCCAGCCGGGGCACGGTTTTTTTGGGAGCGAGCCTGCTCGCGAAGATGGTGTGTCAGCCACAGGATTTTTCAATGACAGACCGCTTTCGCGAGCAGGCTCGCTCCCACAGGTGGCGTGTCGTCAGAGATGGTTCTGTTCTGTCAGCCGTTGCACCGCCAGCCGTCGATAGTGCGACGGCGTCATGCCCTTGAGTTGCTGGAAGCGTCGATTGAAGTTGGAAATATTGTTGAAGCCCGACTCGAAGCACACCTCGGTCACCGGTTTGTCACCATCGGCCAGCAGCTCACAGGATTTGCTGATGCGCAGGCGATTGACGAATTCGATGAAGTTGCGCCCGGTGGCCTGTTTGAATACCCGGCTGAAATAGGTCGGTGTCATGCCCAGGTGCTCGGCCACTTCTTCCAGTGAGATGTCCCGCGCGTAGTGGCTGAAGATGTAGTCGACCGCGCGGTTGGTGCGGTCGATGTTGTGTTCGTCGGCCAGTTGCGGCGTGGTGGCGCCGGACAACAACTGGAAGTCATCACTGGCCGCGAGCAATTCCATCAGGATGAAAAAATGCCCGAGGCGAGTGATGCCGGTGCTGTCGGCGATCCGCTGCATCAGTGTCATGGCCTGACGGATCGTGCGCTTGCAACGAAATTCGATGCCGTACTGCGCACGCTCAAGCAGTGGCGCCAGGGATTTCAGCTCAGCGAACACCTGGTGCCCGCTCTCGAACAATTCGTCGGTGAAGTTGACCAGCATGTCGCGCTTCTCCACCACTTCATCCTCGGAGACCTGGCTGATCCAGTTGTGCGGCAGGTTGGGACCGGTCAAAAACAAAGTCTCTGGATAGAAGTTGCCGATGTAATCGCCGATGAACACCTTGCCGGAGCTGGCCACGATCAGGTGCAGCTCGTACTCCTTGTGGAAATGCCAGCGCACCAGCGGGCAGGGGAAGCCGTGCTGGCGGTAGATGATGGACAAACCGTTATGGTCGTCCATCAACTCGTAGGAAGGGTCGGTCACGCGAGCGGTTCGGGTCATGACGGGGCACTTTTTTATTATCGCTGCGCGATCATGCCTCGTTTTTTGCCATTTGTGCCACTTCCGACCGGCCGTCCGTGGTGACCGCTCAGCTGAGCTTGTCGCGCGCCTTTTGCAGGTTGGCCATTTGGCAGAAACGCACGATGTTGGAATTTTTGATGAAGTCGAAATTGATAATGTTGCACTTGCGCGCCCAATCGGATTTTTCCGGGTCGAACCACTCGTCAAGACTGTCGAGGATCCGCTGTGGGCCGCCGAGTGTGTAACTGGTTGCCGACAGCGACCATGGGCGGAGCGTACTGACAGGTGTGCTCAGTACGTTGTCTATATAGCCATAAAGATCCGAGGTGCTGACCTGTGATTTGCCGATCCATTTGTGATTGATTGGTCTGTAGAAACGAAAGTCTTCGCTTTCCCAGGTCATCGGCGCGGCCACCATGATGCGTTGCAATGGATTGATGGCTTTGAGTTGGCCAATTGTCAGATGCAGATTGTCGGTGGGAATGATCCGTTCCCCAAGGTGCTCCAGCAAAGCTGTTTTGAATTCCTCATGGTTGAATGGATCTGTAGCGCTGGAAAGTTCATGAAAGTCCAGAATGATAAACTCATTCGGGCTTCTTTCATAAAAACCCTTAAGGTCCCTGATCAGGTCTTCAAGCGTTCGCGAAGAGTTGAATCCATTGTGGTGGAAACGGAATCTCGCCAGTTGTTTCGCCTTGCTGTTGTATACAAGGCGTACATCAAGTGCGCGAGCGCCGCGATTCAACTGCGAATAAAAGGAAACGTCCTGGCAGGCAAGCCAGTTTTTCCCGGGAATAAGGGCGTAAGACGCTTCCCAGTCACAACCGGCGTTATGCGCGCCGGGCAGGGTCATTTCAAATAATGAAAGATTATCGATGTGTGGTGAATAAGCCATCCATTGATGGGTTGGTATATCGTCGAAGTTTTCCATGTTGCACATCCTGCGAAGTGGTTAGTAAGTTGCGCGCAGGATGTTTATAAGCATGTTCGTGTTATTGCGAAAGTTGGCTTTTAATGCAAGTCATGTAATTGATGTAATCAGCGCTCTGTTGGGCTCAACTGGTTTTTGGCTTCGATCCATTGAGCCATGTATTGAGTGCTTTTGAGTGTGTGATGTCGCAACATGGCGCCGGTGAAGTTGTCGTTTCTAAGTTGTGCCAAGTGTTGTCGGCAATCATCTATCCGGTTGATCAGACGCGGGCCATGTACGCTGCGCTGATAACGCTGCTGCAAAAGTGCCGAAGCCTGAATCTGCGCCTGCTGCCAGCGCGCCGGATTTTCGTACAGTTGCACCGCCTGTTCGGCAAAGGTGTTTGCGTCGAGGGCGACGGCTCCCGGCCACGGAGCTTCGCCGTGCATGGCTTCGGCGCCGATCGGTGTGGTCACACTCGGCGTGCCACAGAGCATGGCATCCACCAGTTTGCCCTTGATCCCCGCGCCGAAGCGCAATGGCGCAAGGCAGACTCGTGCTGCCGACATCACTTCAAGTGCATCTTCGGCCCAGTCCATGATGTGAAAGCCTTGGGCCGGGTTGTGCAGTGCGGTGGCTTTGGGCGGCGTATAGGCGCCATAGATATGCAGTTGCGCGCGAGGCAAGCGCGCGCGGATCAGCGGCCAGAGGGTGGTCTTCATCCAGAGCACGGCATCCCAGTTCGGCGCGTGACGGAAGTTGCCAATGCTGAGGAAATGCTCCCGCTCTTCGAAACCTGGCGGGGCGGTGTCCGGAAGATCAATCATCAACGGACACCAATGCAGGATTTGCCGGGGCAGGCCAAATTCCTCCACCAGCAGGTCGATCTCGACTTCGGAAATCATCAGGTTCAAGTCGCAGCGATACAGCGCAGCGATTTCCCGTTTGGCCAGATCGGTGCCGGCCATCAGCTGGAATTCTTCGGGCAATGCCGGTGCAAACAGCCCGGTGAAATCAGTCTGCTCGTCGTTGCTTTTCAGCCGGTCCTTCAGGCGCTGATGACGCGCATGCCGCAGGCTTTGCAGGTCGGAAGTTTCCAGGAGGCGCAGGGCGTCCGGGCAGTGTTTCTCCACCCGCCAGCCGAACTGTTCTTCCATCATGAACTGATCGAACAGCACGATATCTGGCGCCAACTCGCTGATGAACGTGTCGAAACTGCTGTTGTTGAGCTCGATCGATACTTCGCGAATGCCCAGCGCCGTCAGATCAGCCTTGTGTTCACCCGGGCCGGCCGGGCTGCTGAACGTGATGTCCCAGCCTTGATCGAGAAATGTCTCGAGGATCTGCATGACATGCCCGCTGGCCGCCGATGAGCGCGGTTCTGGCCAGACGTAGCCGATGACCAGAACTTTGGTGGTACGCGAATGGCTCACGACTGATCCTCTGACCCATGGAAGAAAAAAGGGCGCAATTAAACCACAGCGAAGCGATTGAAATGCACCCTGTCCACCGACCAGCCGTTTCAGCGCTTAACTGACCGGTTTGGCGAGGTTGAGCAGCAGCGGCCCTTGCAGAAACTTGCCGGCAGCGGTGTTGCGCACGGCATTGTCGATAGTCTTCACATTGAAGCTCAATATGGCCGGACGCGTTTGCGCTTGATCGAGCAGGGACACCGCAAGCATGTACGACTCAGCGTTGGCCAAGGCCGGATGGTCCTGGACCAGTTTCGGCAGACTGGTTTTTACCTGGTTGAACTCGACGAATCCCGGTCGGTGCGCCAGAGCGTGATGTGGATTGATCAGGTTGTCCGGATGCGCCTTGCGCGCGTCCCGAGCCAGCTCCAGCAGTCCGACCGCATCGAATTCCGCCTGATGCAACTCCGGGTAGACCTTGCCGTAGTACAGGTCGAGGGTGTCCGGGCCACCGTGGGACATTTCGTGAATCAGCACGTCGGCGACGCTGCCGTCGTCGTAGCGCGACAACTTGTAAAACTCATCGAGATTGTCCGGGTAGATCGACAGAAACCGGCCTGCGGACTCATCGATTTTTTCGCCGGTGCGCAGCGCTGTCTGCCAACGCTTATAGGCCGGTGGCGAAAGCGAGGCGATCACGCCGGGTTGATGCGGGCGGAACGTCACATTGCTGAAGCTGATCGACTCGAGATCCTTGCGCATCGCGCTGAGATGTTTCGACACGTGCTGTGCCACTTCATCGGAATCGTTACCGAACACATGCTTGAGCACCGCGCGAATGTCGTCGTTGGAAGACAGTTGCGACAGCGCGTTGATGGAGTTGTCCAGCTTGGTCCGGGCGCGGGGAATGGCTTTTTTCAGATAACCGCGGGTGTAACTGAATGGCTTGAAGCGGCCGAACAGGCGCTTCAACGGGGCGAAATTACCCAGGTCGAGCAGTTTCAGGCGCGGGCCCCAGGCACCGCCGGTGCGGATGCTCAGCGCGTGCCAGTCCTGGTTGCGTTCCAGCACTGCGATGTCGATCGCCTCGCCAAGCGCGTCGGCGCCTCGCCAGGTCGCCTGACGCACATCGCCGGTGTGGGAGAGCCTGAGCCAGTCCCGACTCTCGACACCATGGATCAACCTTTTCAATTGCACGCTGGCGGTGTGCGCGGTGTCGAGCGCGGTTTCACCGGCAAAGACCACGCCGCGTTTGACCAGACGAAAACCTTTGCGGGCGAGGGCGGGCAAACCGTCGAGCGGGTTGATCAGCGACACGGTCGCTCGGGCCACGGCTTTGGCGACTTTCAGCAGTTTTAGGGTGGTCGACCCGGTCTTGGCGATGATGCTCGCTGCCGACGCGCCAAGACCGACCAGCAGGCCGATGACCGACAGGCCATCCAGAATGCAGCCACCAATGCCTTCGGCGACACGGTCGGTGCGTCCGGAACGAATGTCTTCAATGCACTGTTTGAACGGCACGATGACGTTGATTGCCAGGTTCTCGACGATCTCCCTGGTGTCGCGCCATTCTTCCAGGCCGTTGCGCACATCCAGTGCGGCATACAACTCTTCGCGGCGGGCGACAGGATGGTTGTCCAGTACGCATTGGGCGATCTCATCCAGTTGCGCAGAAAAGAACAGCGGAACCGCGCGCACATCAGTCTCTTGCAGTTGCAACTGCCAGAGCTTCTCCACCACTACTTTGGAAGTCATGCCCTGGCGTGGTTCGCTGCCCTCGCGGTAGGCGGCGTAATCGAGGGGCCACTCGCTGGCTTTGTTCTTGTCCTGAAAATCGTACTTGCTGCCAGTGTATGAAAGGGTCGGCCGTTGATGAATGAGACCGGTGTCTTGCAGCTTGAGCGCCAGATCCGGACGCTCGTAGCAGACGCCGCGCAGCGTGAACAATTCGTAAGCACGCAGCCGATCACCGTTGTCGCAGCAAAGAATAATCCCGTAACGCCCATTGGCCTCATCTCGCTGGATTTGCGTTTCTTGCTGCGTATTCAGTGGATTGACTTCCTTCCTGACGGTGTAGAAGGTCATTTGGCCGCTGGTCAAGGCCTGACGATCATGCTCTGGCATCTGCGTGATCGCCATTTTGATCAGGGACGATAGACCCTCGCGCACGTTCCGGTAGTAACGATCAAACGCCTGGTCAAACAGTTGCGACGGCGATTGCAGTTCGGCCAGGCGGGTGAAGGCATCGGCCGGGGGGTGGAAGTTGTCGCGGGTCTTGAATTTGTCCGAAAGTTGCCCGTCTTCAACCAGATCGCCGGAAAGATACAGATCGAGAATCGACAGGCGTAGGCGCAACAGGCCGTTGATCGCGTATTGGTTGTTGTCAGTGGCGCTGGCGAGGAAATTCCAGAACTCGGTGAGAATTCCCGCCGGATGCGCAGCCTTCAACCCTTCGATCCAGCTACGTTCGCCGAAACTGTCCAGGTACTTTATTTCGAAGGCCGGCTGTTCGAGATAGGCGCCGGCGGGCATCACTTGCTCCAGCGCACGCAGAGCGATTTTGCGCCGGTCCGGTGGCGCGGTGGACAAGCCTGTTTCAGACTGGGCCAGAGCCTCCATGTAACGCGAGAAATACGCGCTGGCCTTGATCACCGTGGTCTTGTCGTAGTCTTTGTCGCTGCGGTAAGGGATGACTCCGTTGAGTACCGCCCAGTCCACCACCGCCGGGATCGCCGCCGCTTCGTACAACTTGTCGAGCTCACCGGAAACCGGGGTCAGCTCGGAAAACGCCTTGAGTTGTGCAAACGTCATTGCACGCGAGCTGCCAGGTGCGGCGTGCTCGACCACGGCAGCGCTCTGGCGCGCAGTTACCCAGCCTGGCTTGTCCAGCGTGAGCCCGGGCGGGATCTGGTCGATCAGCAACTCCGGTGCTGCACCCGCGATCAATAGATGCGCTGCCAGTGGCGCGTTGTGCGCTTCGCTCAGGCCCAGATCAACCAGATGCTGTTCGAACAGGACGCGTACTTCGGCAGCGCTGAGTGTGGAATTCGCCGGTTGATAGAAGTCATAGCCGGCGACAAGAGGCTGATCGGAGCGCAATTGCATGTCGATGATCAGCGCAGCGATGACTAACTCATTGACCTGGCGTTCGCGCACGTCCGCGTTATTGGCTTCCAGATGCCAGCCAAGGCGTGCATGCAGGGTTTCTCCCAGGGCGCGAGCGGTTTTTCGCCTCAGGAAGTTGTGCAGGAACTTGTCCGCGTTGTCGCGTATGTCCTGTGCCGGAATCAGGTTGAAGTTGGCGAACGCCAGTACCTGCAACAGGCTTGTCGCACCTTGGGTCAGCTCATGCACTGTCTGGGTTATGACTTTGCGGTCCGCCATCGATAGATGAAACGGTGATGACTCATCGGCGTGGAGCAATTCGTGGTAGTCGCCCAAGGCGGGTGGCTCGGGCAGTTCGAAGGCCAGCCATTCAATCAGAGCCCGGGTTTCGGCAATGTTCGTCGGCAAGTCATAACCGTTGAACTTCAACCATTGCACTATGCCAATCACTTGGCCGGAATAAACGACGCCGCCGATGTTCTTCGCCAAATCGGCGAGCATATCGAGTTCTTCGGAAAACACCGAAACTTCAGCATTATCCAGTGCAATACTGAAACGATGGGATTCGAACTCTGAGTCATAAACAACGAGAACTCCGGCGTTGGTATCCACTGCTAGTTGAATATCAGCTGAAAAAGAATGGTTGCGTAACAGCTGCGCAAACTCCGGGGTTGCAATTAAATTTTTCAAGGCATTGCGTGCTGGTTCACAGCGTTCGTCAAAACTGCTGCCGATGACCCGGGGTATGAAGCGATCTTGCACATTGAATACAGTGGCGACCGGCAGCGAGGCGCTTGCCGAGTAACTGTCGGCCGAGACTTCAAACTCAGTTGCCTTAAGGGCTTCAACAAGTAACTGAACAATAAGCGCGCGTTCCTGTTTGTCAGAAGCGGAGCAATCGACGGCGGCAGGCACGTCGGAAGAAATGAACTGCATGGGCACTATCCTGAATGAGTATCGAAAGTTCCCTGGCTGTATTTCGTTATTTATTAACGCGGCCAAAGATGATTCAGGATAGAGCTGGCAGGTTAAGCAATGGCAGTGTTAGTTAGTTGCTGATTATTTTCGGATGTGACAAGTTGCATCTGCGACGGGCATTTATCAGGTTTATTTCAGAATGCCTTTAACTTTGTCGCGCAATTGATCGATGGAGAAGGGCTTGCCGATGACATGCATGCCATCGGGTACTTCGAGACTCTCGGCATAGCCGCTGGCGAACAGGATGGGCAGAGCAGGGCGCAGCTGACGGGCCTTTTGAGAGAGTTCGCGGCCATTCATGCCAGGCAGGCCGTAGTCGGTCATCATCAAATCGATGGCTTTGCCAGGATCCGCAAGGATTTCGAGTGCCGCGTTGCCGTCATCAGCCTCCAATACCGTGTATTCCAGCTCCTCCAGCACATCGACGATAAGCATGCGCACGATGGAGTCGTCTTCTACGACCAGGATAGTGGATGGAGTGGCAGACATGGCAGGACTCTCAGAAAAATGAAATCGGGGGATACCGGGCAAGCGAATTTGCCGGACTCTTGCATGAGTAAGTGGCGCATAGCCACAAGTTCCCGAGCTGAAACAAAAAAGAACAGGTCAGTGCGGTGAGGCAAGGATAACCGTTGGCGTCGTCCAATGCGCAGGTGTGCGTAGGAAAATGCCATCATTTGTGTGAGAAAAATGGATCCATGGCGGGGTTTTGGGGCAAACTCTCGGGTTTTCAACAGTTCGACAAGGCTGCCCCATGTCCTCTCCGTCCTCGGTTGATGAACAACGGTTCCGCAAACTTCTGAGTCGCAACGTCAGCCTGCCGCTGGGCGTCGGCGTGCTCAGTGCGGTGTTTTTCGTCTCACTGATCACCTATTTGCTGTCCGTCATCCAGTGGGTCGAGCATACCGACCGGGTGATCAATAACGCCAATGAGGCGGTGAAACTCACTGTCGATCTCGAAACCGGCATGCGCGGCTATCTGCTCAGCGGTGACGAGCACTTTCTCGACCCGTACGAAGTTGCCAAGCCGCGTATCGAGGTCGCTCTCAATACGTTGCTGGAGCTGACCGCCGATAATCCGGTGCAGACCGATCGCTTGCGCCGTTTGCAAGCCTTGCAGGTGGAATGGGCCAACTACGCGCAATCGATGATCGATCTGCAGCGCAGCAGCGGTGATTATCGAGGCGCGGTCAAGGCCGGGCGGGGCAAGCGCCTGACAGATGAAATCCGCAAGCAATTCGAGGACGTCATCGAGACCGAGCAAGTGCTGCGCGCCACGCGCAACGAGGATGTGCGTCGCACCACCATCTGGAGCATCACTCTTTATCTGATCTTCATCGTCGGGATCAGCGGTTTGCTGGCCTACATCGGCCGCCGTGATCTGCTCAACCTGTCGACCAATTACAGCGCCAACCTCGCCGCGCAGCTGGCCAGCGCTGAACGCCTGGAGAAGCAGGCGTGGCTGCGCAACGGCCAGACACAATTGGCCGAGCAGGTGTTGGGGCAACTGACGCTGAACCTGCTGGGGCGCAACATTCTGCAATTCTGTGCGCAATACCTTGGTACTGCCGTCGCCGCGCTTTATGTGCGCGAAGAACATGGCGGCCTCAAGCGCGTGGCGACTTATGGTTTCTCCCGCGAGCAGGAAGAGCTCAATCAAACGATCTACAGCGGCGAAGGCATCGTCGGCCAAGTGGCAGAACAGGCACGCCTGATCCGTCTCGACGCGGTCCCGGGCGACTATTTCAAAGTCAGCTCCGGGCTCGGTGCAGGTCTGCCGCACAGTGTGCTGGTGGTGCCGACCAGTGATGACGACCGCGTCAATGGCGTGATCGAGCTGGGTTTCCTGCGTCCGCTGTCCGAGCGCGACATCGAACTGCTGGAATTGATTGCCGGCAACATCGGCACCTCGATCGAAGCGGCGCGTTACCGTCAACGCTTGCAGGAAGTGCTCGCCGAAACCCAGCAGCTCAATGAAGAGCTGCAAGTGCAGCAGGAAGAGCTGAAGACCGCCAACGAAGAGCTGGAAGAACAGTCGCGGATTCTCAAGGAATCCCAGGCGCATCTGGAAACCCAGCAGGTTGAGCTGGAGCAGACCAACGAGCAGCTCGCCGAGCAGCGCGATGCGATGGACAAGAAAAACACCGAGCTGAATCAGGCGCAGATCCAGCTTGAAGAGCGTGCCGAAGAGCTGCAACGCTCGAGCAAGTACAAGTCCGAATTCCTCGCCAACATGTCCCACGAACTGCGCACGCCGCTCAACAGTTCGCTGATTCTGGCCAAGCTGCTGGCGGAAAACCCGCAGCAGAATCTGTCGGCGGAGCAGGTCAAGTTTGCCGAATCGATCTATTCGGCCGGCAACGATCTGCTCAACCTGATCAACGACATCCTCGACATTTCCAAGGTCGAGGCCGGCAAGCTTGAAGTGATTGCCGAAAACACCCGCGTCGATCGTCTGGTCGATGGCTTGCGCTCGATGTTCGAACCGCTTGCTGCCGACAAGCACCTTGCTTTCACTGTCGAGGTCCAGCCGGACGCTCCCGGCTTACTGTTCACTGACCGGCAGCGGCTGGAGCAGGTGATCAAGAACCTGCTGTCCAACGCGATAAAGTTCACCGAGCACGGCGCCGTCAGCCTGAGCATCACCGCGCAGCCGAATGATCACATCGCTTTCAGCGTCAGGGATTCCGGGATTGGTATCGCTGCGGATCAGCAGGAAAGTATCTTCGAAGCGTTCCGTCAGGCGGATGGCACCACCAATCGCAAGTACGGCGGCACCGGTCTGGGCCTGTCGATCTCGCGGGATCTGGCGACGTTGCTGGGCGGTTCGATCAGCGTCGACAGCGTACCGGGGCAGGGCAGTACGTTTACGCTGGTGTTGCCGCGTCAGTATCACGAATTCGGTGAAACGCCGGCCGCGCCGCTGACCTTCCACCCGGCACCTGTGACGCCTGCGCCAGTTGCTCTTGCGGCTCCGCTCGCATCGGCGATTCCGGCAGTCATCCCGCGCTTCGCCGACGATCGCGACAAGGCGCCGTTCGCCACCCGCTGCATTCTGGTGGTGGAAGACGAGCCCAACTTCGCCCGTATCCTCTATGACCTGGCCCATGAGTTGGGTTACATGTGTCTGGTCGCCCACGGCGCCGACGAGGGTTACGACCTGGCCCGCGAATTCGTGCCGGATGCGATCCTGCTCGACATGCGCCTGCCGGATCACTCTGGTCTGACTGTGCTGCAACGTCTGAAAGAACGCGCCGAAACCCGGCACATTCCGGTGCACGTGATTTCCGTGGAAGACCGCGTCGAGGCTGCCATGCACATGGGCGCCATCGGCTACGCCGTGAAGCCGACCACCCGCGAAGAGCTCAAGGACGTCTTCGCTCGTCTGGAAGCCAAGCTGACGCAGAAGGTCAAGCGCGTGCTGCTGGTCGAAGACGACGATCTGCAACGCGAAAGCATCGCGCGGCTGATTGGCGACGAAGACATTGAAATCACTGCAGTCGGCCTGGCCCAGGACGCCCTGGAATTGCTGCGCACGACCATCTACGACTGCATGGTCATCGACCTCAAGCTGCCGGACATGCTCGGCAACGATTTGCTCAAGCGCATGTCCACCGAGGACATCTGCTCGTTCCCGCCGGTCATTGTCTACACCGGCCGCAACCTGACCCGCGATGAAGAGGCCGAGCTGCGCAAGTATTCGCGCTCGATCATCATCAAGGGCGCGCGCTCCCCGGAGCGGTTGCTCGACGAGGTCACACTCTTTCTGCACAAAGTCGAATCGCAGCTGTCCCATGAACGGCAGAAGATGCTCAAGACCGCGCGCAGCCGCGACAAGGTCTTTGAAGGTCGTAAAGTGCTGCTGGTGGACGACGATGTGCGCAACATCTTCGCCCTGACCAGTGCACTGGAACACAAAGGCGCAGTCGTGGTGATCGGCCGTAATGGCCGCGAAGCGATTGAGAAACTTCATGAAGTCGAGGACATCGACCTGGTGCTGATGGACGTGATGATGCCGGAAATGGATGGCTTCGAAGCCACCATGGAAATCCGCAAGGATCCGCGCTGGCGCAAGCTGCCGATCATCGCGGTAACGGCCAAGGCCATGAAGGACGATCAGGAGCGCTGCCTGCAAGCGGGCGCCAACGATTACCTGGCCAAGCCCATCGACCTTGATCGTCTGTTCTCGCTGATACGTGTGTGGTTACCGAAAATGGAACGCATCTAGTGGAACGCAGCAGTTCAGCCGAGCGCAACAGCGAAATCGAATTACGCTTGTTGATCGAGGCGATTTACCTGAAGTACAGCTATGACTTTCGCGACTACTCCGGCGCTTCGATCAAGCGCCGGGTGCAGCACGCGCTGAGTCAGTTCGAGTGCGCGACCATCTCGGCCCTGCAAGAGAAAGTCCTGCACGACCCGACGGCGTTCATGCAGCTGCTGCAACTGCTGACGATCCCGGTCAGCGAGATGTTCCGTGATCCTTCGCACTTCCTGGCGATCCGCAACGAAGTGGTGCCGCTGCTGCGCACCTATCCGTCGCTGAAAATCTGGATTGCCGGCTGCAGCACGGGCGAGGAGGTCTATTCGATGGCGATTCTGCTGCGCGAAGAAGGCCTGCTCGACCGCACGATCATCTACGCCACCGACATCAACCCGCGCTCGCTGGAGAAGGCCAAGCAAGGGATTTTCTCCATGGAAAACGTCCGCGCCTACACCGCCAATTACCAGCAGGCCGGCGGCCAGCGTTCGTTTGCCGATTACTACACCGCAGCCTATGGCTACGCGATTTTCGACAAGAGCCTGTGCGAGAACGTGACATTCGCCGACCACAGTCTGGCCACCGACAGCGTGTTCTCCGAAACCCAGTTGATTTCCTGCCGCAATGTGCTGATCTACTTCAACAAGAAGCTGCAGGACCGGGCGTTCGGGCTGTTCCATGAATCGTTGTCGCATCGCGGCTTTCTGGTGCTGGGCAGCAAGGAAACCCTGGATTTTTCCAACTATTCGAACCAGTTCGAGGCGTTGGTCAAACAAGAACGGATCTACCGCAAATCATGAACGACACCCCGAGCCTGCCTCGCATCGAGGCTGTCGTGATCGGCGCCTCCGCAGGCGGTGTCGAGGCGTTGCTGACCCTGCTCGGGCCATTACGCAAAGGCTATGTGCTGCCGATCATCATCGTTCTGCATCTGCCGGAAGAACGCCGCAGTCATCTGGCCGAAGTGTTCTCCCGGCGCCTGGCGATGCCGGTCAGAGAAGCCGAAGACAAGCAGGACATTGAAGCCGGCACGGTGTATTTCGCCACGCCCGGTTATCACTTGTCGGTCGAAGCGGATCGCAGCTTGTCACTGAGCCTGGAGGACCGCGTACATCATTCGCGGCCGTCTATTGATTACCTGTTTGAATCCGCCGCTGACGTTTACGGCGAGACACTCGCCGCTGTCCTGCTGACCGGCGCCAATCACGATGGCGCGCGCGGGCTCGCTTACGTCAAGCGTTGCGCCGGCCTGACCATTGTTCAAGACCCCGAGGATGCACAAGTCGCCACCATGCCCCAGGCTGCACTGAACGTTCTGCAGCCGGATCATGTCCTACCCATTCACGGCATCGGCCGTCTGCTAGTCGAGCTGGAACGAATCGCATGCTGAGTAATATCCAAGCCAAACTGTTGATCGTTGACGATCTGCCAGAAAACCTGCTGGCGCTGGAAGCGCTGATCAAGCGCGAGGATCGCACGGTCTACAAGGCTCTGTCGGCGGACGAAGCACTGTCGCTGTTGCTGCAGCACGAATTCGCCATGGCCATTCTCGACGTGCAGATGCCCGGCATGAACGGCTTCGAACTCGCCGAGCTGATGCGCGGTACAGAGAAGACCAAGAACATTCCGATCATCTTTGTCAGCGCTGCCGGCCGAGAACTCAACTACGCGTTCAAAGGCTATGAAAGCGGTGCGGTGGACTTCCTGCACAAGCCGCTGGATATCCATGCGGTGAAGAGCAAGGTCAACGTTTTCGTCGATCTGTATCGCCAGAGCAAGGCGATGAAGCAGCAGGTCGAGGCGTTGGAGCAGGCCCGGCGTGAGCAGGAAGCGCTGCTGCAACAACTGCAAAGCACCCAGCTGGAGCTGGAACAAGCGGTGCGCATGCGTGATGACTTCATGTCCATCGTCGCCCACGAGGTGCGTACGCCGCTCAATGGCCTGATTCTCGAAACCCAGTTGCGTAAAATGCATCTGGCGCGAGACAACGCCTCAGCGTTCACCCTCGACAAGATGCAGGCGATGGTCGACCGCGATGAGCGGCAGATCAAAAGCCTGATTCGCCTGATCGAAGACATGCTCGATGTCTCGCGAATCCGCACCGGCAAACTGTCGATCCGACCGAGTCGTTTCGATCTGGTGCAACTGGTCAGCAATCTCCTGCAGAATTTTGCCTCGCAAATGGAAGCGGCAGAAACCAGCGTTTCCTTCGAGGCATCGGCGCCGGTAGAAGGTTGCTGGGACGAGTTCCGCATCGAGCAAGTGGTGTCCAATCTGCTGACCAATGCCTTGCGTTACGGTGGTCGCAGCCCGATTCAGGTGCGCGTCTATCGCGAAGATGACGAGGCCCGGGTCGAGGTACAAGACCACGGCATCGGCATCAGCGCCGAGAACCAGAAGCGTATTTTTCAGCAGTTCGAACGGGTGTCCGCCAAGACGGTGGTGGCCGGGCTCGGGCTGGGTCTGTTCATTTCCGAGCAGATCGTCGCCGCCCATGGCGGCTCCATCGTCGTCGAGAGTGAAATCAACGAGGGCGCCCTGTTTCGCGTTTGTCTGCCAATCCAGGAAAACGGCATATCCGACGCAACCTCTGAGTGACCACACGGTCGTATCAGCAGCTATTGACCGAACAAAGGCTTCCCATGAGCGTAGATGCGCAAGATGTAGTACTCGTCGTCGAAGACGAACCGGTTATCTTGATGGTCCTGACGGATTACCTGTCGGGGCAGGGCTATCGCGTGTTGCAAGCGGAAAATGGCGAGCAGGCTTTCGAGATCCTCGCCAGCAAACCTCATCTCGACATACTGATTACCGATTTCCGCCTGCCGGGCGGGATCTCCGGCGTGCAGATTGCCGATCCGGCGGTGAAATTGCGACCGGACCTCAAAGTGATTTTCATCAGCGGCTATCCGCAGGAAATCCGTGAGACCGGCAGCCCGATTACCAACAGCGCACCGATTCTGGAAAAACCGTTTGATCTGGATGTGTTGCAGGAAAAGATTCAGGAATTGCTGGCCTGATTCTCATGCAGGAGCTGCCGAGCCTTCGGCAGCTCCTATAGATTCAGCTATTGATCATCTCCCGCACCTTGGCGGTGAGCAGATCAAAGGTGAATGGCTTGGTGATCATCTGCATCCCCGAGTCGAGGAAGCCACCGCGCACCGCCGCGTGCTCGGCATAACCGGTGATGAACAACACTTTCAGACCTGGGCGATATTGCCGACCAACCTCCGCCAGTTGACGACCGTTCATCCCCGGCAGACCAACGTCACTGATGAGCAAATCAATACGTTGCGTCGAATTGAGAATCGGCATGGCGCCGTCGGCATCACCGGCCTCGACGAACGCGTAACCCAGCTCACTGAGCACGGCGCTGACCAATACGCGCACCGCCGGGTCGTCTTCAACGATGAGTACGGTTTCGCCATCCATCGCATACGGAGCCTGCTGCGAATCCGAGACGGGAATTTCTACTTCCTCACCCCGGAAACGCGGCAGATAGAGTTTTACCGTGGTGCCTTCATCGATTTCACTGTCGATCGACACATGCCCACGCGACTGCTTGCTGAAACCATAGATCATCGACAGTCCGAGGCCGGTGCCCTGGCCGATCGGCTTGGTGGTGAAAAACGGATCGAACGCACGGCTGACCACGCTCTGCGGCATGCCGCTGCCATTGTCAGTGACGCTGAGCATCACGTAATCGCCTGGCTCCAGATTGCTGTACGCAGCCGTGAATTCGCGATGCAGCACCTGATTGCTGGTTTCCACCACCAGCTTGCCACCCTCGGGCATCGCATCACGGGCATTGATCACCAGGTTGAGCAGGGCGCTTTCCAGTTGATTGGGATCGGCCTCGGCAACCCAGAGATTGTCGTCCAGGCGCATTTCCAGATGAATGCTTTCATTGAGGCTGCGTTGCAGCAGCTCGCCCATCGACAGCACCAGCGTGTTCATTTGCACGGCTTTCGGGTCGAGTGACTGACGGCGCGAGAACGCCAGCAGACGGTGAGTCAGGCCGGCGGCGCGGTTCGCTGACGTCACACCTAGATCGATCAGGCTGTCGAGGTCTTCCGTGCGGCCTCGGGCCAGACGTCGACGCAGCAATTCGAGACTGCCGATGATGCCAGTGAGCATGTTGTTGAAGTCGTGAGCGATGCCGCCAGTGAGTTGGCCGACCGCTTCCATTTTCTGCGATTGGCGCAGGGCTTCTTCGTTGTGGCGGAGTTGTGCGGTGCGCTCTTCGACTTGCTGCTCGAGGGTCTCCAGAGTCGATTGCAGGCGTCGTTCGCTTTCACTCAGGTCGATCAGCCGATCGCGCGCTTCATATTGTCGTCGCCGCCCACGCAGGGCGGCGGAGACCAGGCTGACCAGCGTCGCGGGATGGAAGGGGCGCTCGAGAAACGTCACGTTGCCCAGCAGGGTGCTGAGGCGCGACGGAGGGCCTTGTTCATCGCCGCCATGATGAGTCAGCAGGACAATTGGCATGTCCGACCACGCGGGCTGCTGGTCAAGGTAGGCGATTAGCCCTTCCAGTTCAGGTCCGCGCAGCGCTTCAGCAGCAATCACCAGCAGTCCGGCACCGACCTCCAGCTCGGTGCACAGAGCGCCGAGATTCGGCGCCACCATGCCGCCGTAGCCGGCTTCGTTGAGGATCATCAAAGCGATCTGGCTGTCGCGACCCATGGGCGCCAGCACCAGCACTCGCTCGGCCAACGGCGTGTTGACCGTCACAAGCTTTCATCCTCAAGCAATGGATTGCTCGCTCCCATGTAGGTCGGCACGCCACGCAGCACGCCCTGGAAGGATTCCAGCGGTTGGCCGATGGTCATGCCATGCGAGGAGATCCGGTATTCACGGATGGTCGACTCGTGGTTGCCGGTACGTTTCTTGATAATCGAGATCGCCCGGCGGACTTTGCCGAGGGCTTCGAAGTAGCGCAACAGAATCACCGTGTCGGCCAGGTAAGTGATATCGACCGGCGCCTGCATATCGCCCACCAAGCCGTGCTGGGCGACCGTCATGAAAGTCGCCGCGCCTTTGCGGTTCAGGTACAGCAACAGCTCGTGCATGTGCAGCACCAGCGCGTTTTCTTCCGGCATCGCCGCTTGATAGCCGTTGATGCTGTCGATTACCACGGTTTTGATACCCAGCTCATCGACGCAACGCCGCACGCGATGGGACAACTCACCGGGAGACAATTCGGCGGCGTCTACTTGTTCGATCAGCAGATTACCGGTGGCCTGCAAGGCTTTGAGGTCGATACCGAGATGACGCATGCGTTCGAACAGCAGGCCCAGCTCTTCATCGAAAATGAACAGCGCGGCTTTTTCGCCTCGGGCCACCGCTGCGGCGGCGAAGATCATTGAGATCAGCGATTTACCGGTACCGGCCGGGCCGAGAATCAGCGTGCTGGAGCCGGTTTCGATGCCGCCGCCGAGCAGGGCGTCCATTTGCGGGATGCCGCTGGACAGCTGCAGACGTGGGTAGTCGCCGCGATGCTCCGCCGCTACCAAGCGTGGAAAAACATGGACGCCGTCGCCCATGATGGTGAAGTCGTGGAAACCGCCACGGTATTTCTGCCCGCGATACTTGACCACTCGAACGCGCCGACGCTCAGCGCCGTAGCTCGGTGTCAGCTCTTCAAGACGAATCACGCCGTGGGCGACACTGTGCACGGTCTTGTCGAGGGACTCGGTGGTCAGGTCGTCGAGCAGCAGGACGGTGGCGTCGTAGCGCACGAAGTAATGCTTGATCGCCAGAATCTGCCGACGATAGCGCAACGAGCTCTGCGCCAGCAGACGGATCTCCGAGAGACTGTCGAGCACTACGCGGGTCGGTTTGAAGCGTTCGACCACTTCGAAAATCTGCCTGGTCGCCTCACCCAGTTCAAGGTCCGAGGAATACAGCAGACTTTGCTGGTGCTCGGCATTGAGCAGGCTTTCCGGCGGTGTCAGCTCGAAGATCTTGATGTTTTCGTTCAGCTCCCAACCGTGGGAGAGCGCACCTTGACGCAGTTCTTTCTCGGTTTCCGAGAGAGTGATGTACAGGCAGCGTTCCCCGGCCAGCGCACCGGCGCGCAGGAAATGCAACGCCACGGTGGTTTTGCCGGTCCCGGGTTCCCCCTCGAGCAAAAACACATGGCCGCGAGACAAGCCACCGGCAAGGATGTCATCCAGACCTACAATGCCGACGGCGGCCTTTGCACTGATCAACTCGTTTGATGTAGTCAAAAAACGCCCTCTTATGACTAGGGTAATCCGGCGGCTGGCTAGAGTGAGCCGCCTGAGTAACTTGACCTCACGGCGTGTTCACGGTTCCGCTTTTTCTTGGACGGGCGGCCAATTGAGTCCGCCCTGACTGGATTAAAGACCTTGTTGCAGGGCCGGGTCGTCCGGATTCAGCTGCTCCAGTTGCGCCAACAGGATCTGCACATTCTGCAGTTGTCCGCTTTCCTTCCAGTAGTTGATCAGCAACACCCGTGCCTTGCGGTCGGCGGGGTGGCGCTGGACGATTTCCTGCAGCTGTTTTTGCGCCGCTTCCAGTTCTTCCGCGCTGTGCAGGGTGGTGGCGAGGTCGTAGCGATAATCCTTGTTGTCCGGCTCCAGCTCGACGGCTTTGGACAGGCCGAGCAGGGCATATTCGCGCTGGCCGTGGTGCAGCAGCCACAGGCCGAGGGCATGTTGCAGATAGGCGGAATCAGGCTGCGCCTTGAGTTGACGTGCGAGCAACTGGCGAGCGGCATCGCTCTGGCCCTGGCGGTCAAGCACATCGATCTGCATGACCAGCGCCGCCAGGTTGCCCGGTTCCAGACGCAAGGTATTGTCCAACGCCTGTTGGGCCTGTTTGTATTCGGCGTTGTGGATATAAAGACGGGCCAGTTGCGCATAGTTGGCGGCGCTTTCCGGCTGGCTTTCCAGTGTCTGCTGCCAGCCATCAATAGCCTGCTGCAGCGGTGCGAAGTACAAACCCAATTCATCCGGGCTCAGGCCGAGCAGGGCATTGATCGCGGCGAACCGCACGGTTTGTTCTGCGTCGTCGAGCAACGGTCCGAGCAGCAGACTGCGTTGCCCGCCGGGCACCAGACCGACGATGCTTTTGATCGCGGCGACGCGCACTTGCGGCGCTTCGTGATGCAGGTCGATGTCAGCCAGTTTCAAGGCCTGCGGGCTGGGGTAGTTGGGCAGCTCGCCGTGCAGCCAGACCCGGCGTTTGACCGAGATGTCCGGGCGGCCCAATTGCTGGTACAACTGGCGCGCCGCTCCGGGTTCACCAGTGCGCGCGGCGTTCAGCGCTTCGCTGTAGCCATGTTTGATAGCATCGGGGATGGTCGGTGTGCTGCTGCGCCATGACAGCCAGACGACGCCGAGGATCAGTACGAGGCCTAGGCCGATCAGCAGGTTGCGGCGAGACTGAGTCATGCGGGGTTTCCGAAAGCTTCGAACTTGAGCAGAGCGGCAAGCTTCGTTCAGCTTGGCGCGGGAGTCAAACCGTTGCCGGCGAATCGTCCTACAACACGTGTCGACTGTGAAATCCGTCAGGCTTTTGCTGCAATGTCTACGCTTGCAGAAGTCGTTTTAAAGAGTGTGCCCATGCCAGCGCTGTTCGCTTATTTCAAGGCTTTGATCCATCCCGGTCAGGCTGTTCTGCTGTTTGCCCTGCGGACCATCGCCGCCGGGCTGTTGACCCTATATCTGGCGTTCATTTTCGATCTCGAACAACCGAAGTGGTCGATCATGGCTGTTGTGATTGTCAGTCAGCCATTGGCAGGGATGGCACTGGCGCGCAGTTTCGGCCAAGTGGTCGGCACCACCGTGGGTGCCGCGGTGGCGGTGCTGATCATGGCGATTTTCCCTCAGGCGCCGCTGCCGTTCATCACGACATTGGCGTTGTGGCTGGCGCTGTGCACCGCGGGCGGCACCTTGCTGCGCTACACCAGTTCCCAGGCGTTCGTGCTCAGTGGCTACACCGCAGTGGTGGTGGCCTTGCTGGCAATCCCGGATCAGGAAGGCACGTTTTTGCTAGCGGTCACCCGCGTCACTGAAACCCTGCTGGCCGTTGCCTGCGTGTGCGTGGTGAGCCTGCTCACAGCCCGGCCTGAAGCAGTGGCCAAAGGTTATTTCGCCAAAATCGATCAGGTGATCAAACTGGCCGCCAGCCACGCCGCCGAAGTGCTTCGCACGGAAGAAAGCGAAGCCGATTTTCAGCGTCGGCAGATGCAACTGCTCGGCGAGATCAGCGCACTGGAGGGGTTGCGGCGCCATTTGTATTTCGATGCCCCACGTTTGCGCGATGCCGACAATCTGGTGTTGCTGCTCGGCAATCAACTGATGCTGCTGACCTCGCGACTGACCGCGCTACGGCATCAGCGCGAATTGCTCATCGAACGCTGGGAGGGCGATCTGCCGCTGGAGGTGCAGCAGCTGCGGGCCGAGGAACTGGCGTTGCTTGAGCAACTGGCGCAACAGGGCCGCGCGCTGTCTGGCGCGGACCGGCAACGTTTCGTCACCTTGCAGCAACAATTCGAAGCGTTGGCGTACAAGGCCGAGCAGCAGACCGAGAACATGAGCGCGACCCTGCGTTCACTGGCCTGGGCGCTGCGTTGGGAGCAGGCGCGCCTGCTGCAGCAACTGGAGCAGATTCTCGAACTGAGCGACGCCATTCAGGAAGGGCGCCCGGCCAGTTGCCTCTATCGCGGCCAGAGCAGTCCGTTGCATCTGGATTTCACCCTGGCCTCGATGAACGCCATTCGCGCCTTTACCGCGCTGTTGGTCAGCGGATTGATCTGGATCGAAACGGCGTGGGATGGCGCGCGCGGCGGAATGATTCTGGTGGGGATTCTCTGCTCGCTGATGGCGACTTTTCCGCGTCCGCTCATGGCTGCGCAAAGCTATGCGCGAGGTTTGGGTCTGGCGCTGGTGGTGTCGGCGTTCTATCAATTCATGCTGGTGCCCGCGATCAGTGATTTCGAGCTGCTGGCCTTGCTGCTGGCGCCGCTGCTGTATGCCATTGCCGTGGGCATTTCCAGTCCGGCCACCGCCGGTATCGGCATGGGCCTTGGGCTGTCGAGTTTTCTCATGCTCGGGCCGCAAAACACCGGCACTGGGCAGAATACGGCGATCCAATGGTTCGAATTCGCCGGCGCCTACGTCAGTGCAGCGATGCTGGCCCTGATCGTTTATGCGCTGATCTTCCCGTTCCGCCCGGCCTTGCGTATCCGGCGCCTGTACGGCGAAGCGCGGGAGCAGGTGTACCAACTGAGCAAAATGCCGGCCACCGATGAACAACAATTCGCCTTCGAGAGTCGGATGACCGATCGCCTGACCAGCATGCTCGGCCTGCTGCCAGCGGCAAACGATCGCGCCATGCAACGCTTGTATGAAATCAGCCTGGCTTGCGTAGCCCTGGGCGTGGCCATGCATCAGCTGAGGCAGCAGGCGCAGAACAACGCGTTACTCACCGATGCGTTCAGCCAGCGCCTGGCATCAGCGTTACGCAAGACCGGTCGCCTGGTTGCCGGACGCGCTGATGTGCAGCTCCCGGCGCTGCTGGCGACGTTGCACCAACTCGGAGATGAGCTGGACGAGTTGCACGCCGCCAGTCATGAACATTTATGGTCGGTTTTTCGCATGCGTGTGGCGCTGCTGATTGTGGTGTCGTTCCTCGAGCGCCACGGCGAATATTTGCAACCTCAAGGTCTGGAAGGAGAACCGCAACTTGCCCATTGATTTCGAAATTGGCGGGGTTTATCTGCCGCCGATTGCCCAGGCTCTGTTACTGGCGATCCCGATTTTCATGTTGCTGGACTGGTGCTTGCGCCGCCTGGGCGTACTGCGCCTGGTCTGGCATGAAGCGCTGTTCGAAGGCGCCCTGTACGCCTGTGTCTGCGCCACGCTGATTCTGTTGATGGGAGCCTGATGTCTTGAAAGCACTAGTTGCACGAATGATGACCGTGGCAGTGGTGATCCTGGCGATCATCCTCGGCTGGTTCGCCTGGGAGTATTACACCCGCGCACCGTGGACTCGGGATGCCCGGGTGAGGGCGGACGTGGTGACGCTGTCGGCGGATGTTTCGGGGCGTATCGTCAAACTGGCGGTGCAGGACAACCAGCATGTCGACAAAGGTCAATTGTTGCTGGAGATCGATCCGGCGCGCTATCAACTGGCGGTCGAGCATGCCCGACGCTCGGTGGAAGTATCCAAGGCCTCGCTGGGGCAATCGCAAGCGGCAATCGTCGCCAGTGAAGCGTTGCTCAAACAACGTCAGAGCGAGGAGCGCCGGCGCCGGACGCTGAAGCAGGGCTTCGCGATTTCCGGTGAAGAATGGGAGAAGGCCAGTACCGACGTAGCGGTTGCCCAGGCGGATCTGTTGCGCAATCAGGCTAACCTCGGCTTGGCCGAGGCCAATGTGCAACTGGCAATTGCCGCGCTGACCCAGGCTGAACTGGACTTGCAGCGCACCCGCGTCGAATCGCCAGTGAGCGGTTACGTGACCAACCTGCTTACCCGCCAGGGTGATTACGCACAGGCGGGCGGGGCACTGCTGGCGTTGGTCGACAGTGATTCGTTCTACGTCAGCGGCTATTTCGAAGAAACCAAGCTGCCGCGAATCGCGGAGGGTGATCGGGTACGCATTCAATTGATGAGTGGTGAGCGCTTCGGCGGCACAGTGGAAAGCATCGCCTTCGCCATCGCCGACCGCGAAAACGCGCCCGGCAGCCGATTGCTGGCAAACATCAACCCGAGTTACACCTGGGTGAAGCTCGCGCAACGGGTGCCGGTGCGCATTGGGATTGATGGTGACTTTGCCGGCAAGAATCGCCTGCGCGCCGGTACAACCGCCACTGTCACCGTCCTGGAGGATCACCGCTGATCCATTGTGGGAGCGAGCCTGCTCGCGAAGGCAGAGTATCAGCCACCGCTGATATGTCTGACCTGACGCTTTCGCGAGCAGGCTCGCTCCCACAAAAAATCCCAGTGCTGCAAACAGGCATAAAAAAACCCCGCGACCGAATGATACGCGGGGCAAAAAATTTGGTTGGTTGCGGCCAACCAAAGGAGCTCTTTAACAACCTTTACTTGCTGGCGACTGTCTCCGGTTGCCAGCCACCGCCGAGGGCCTTGTAGATCGCGACGATGCCGCGATACAGCTCGACTTCGGCCTGGGCCTGACTGTCTTCGGCGTTCAGGCGCTCACGTTGAGCGTCGAGCAGGACGAGGAAATCGGTGGTGCCTTCGCGATAACGGATTTCTGCCAGATCAGCGGCCTTGCGACTCGATTCGCTCTGACGGATCAGCGAGATCAAACGTTGCTGACGCTTGCCGTAATCGCTGAAGGCATTTTCCGATTCTTCCAGCGCCAGCAGCACCTGTTGCTCGTAGTTAGCCAGCGCGCCTTCGGCGTCAGCATCGGCACCGCGCAAACGGGCGCGGACGCTGCCGAGGTCAAACGCAGCCCAAGTGATGCTCGGGCCGAGCGCCCAGGCATTGGCTGCCGAGGAACCGATCTGCGAACCACGCCCGGCGGTCCAGCCGAGGAAGCCGCTGAGGCTGACCCGTGGGAACAGGTCGGCCTTGGCCACGCCGATTCGCGCAGTGGCCGAGGCCAGTTGCCGTTCGGCGCTGAGGATGTCCGGACGACGTTGCAGCAGTTCACCCGGATCACCGATCGGCAACGCCTTGGCGATGGCCGGCAGATCTTTCGGGCTCAGGTCGACGGTCAGTTTGTCCGGGCGCTCACCGAGCAGGGTAGCGATACGGTTTTTCTGCCGAACCTGTTCCGCCTGCAACTGTGGGACGGTGGCTTCGACGTTGGCCAGACGCGCATCGGCGCGCTCGACATCAAGCTGATCACCGACACCGGCGTCACGCAGGCTGATGGTGATCTTGCGCGACTCCTGCTGGTTGTTGAGGTTGGCCACGGCGATTTTTTCCCGCAGCTGGGCGCCGCGCAGTTGACCGTAGGCGTCGACCAGTTCGGCAATCATGGTGACTTGCAGTTGGTACAGATCGGCTTCGGCGGCCTGCTGGTCGGCATCGCTGGCTTCCAGATTGCGCTGGATGCGGCCGAACAGGTCGAGCTCCCAGGCCATGTCCAGACCGAGGTCATAGCGTTCGCTATTGACCCGGTCGGTGGTCTGGCCGGGAATCTGGCCCTTGCCCAAGTCGCTGCTGGCGCGGCTGGTGATGGTCGGCATCGCGTCATTGCTGGCGTCGTCGCGGATCGCCCGAGCGGCTTTCCAGCGGGCGAACGCCACGCGCAGTTCACGGTTGCCTTGCAGCGATTGCGTCACCAACTGGTTGAGTGTCGGATCGTCGAATTGCTGCCACCAGATGCCTTCGAATTTCGAACGGTCGAAGTTCTTTTGCCCTGCGGCGCCGTCGGTGGCGGTCGTGATGTTGGCCGCCTCCGTGGCTGGGGTCTTGTAGTCGGGGCCGACCGCGCAGGCGCTGAGGGCCAGCACCAGCAGACTCGGCAGGAAGACTTTCAGACTCATTGTTGCGCCTCCAGTGGCTTTTGAAGAGTGTGCGCCTTGGCTGCTTTGCGCTGCTCGCCGCGTTCGACAAAGTTACGGATCAGCACGTAGAACACTGGCGTCAGCAACAGACCGAAGAAGGTCACCCCGAGCATCCCGGAGAACACCGCCACACCCATGGCGTGACGCATTTCGGCACCGGCGCCGCTGGAGAACACCAGTGGCACCACACCCATGATGAACGCGAAGGAGGTCATCAGGATCGGCCGCAGACGCAGGCGGCAGGCTTCCAGCACCGCTGCGAGCGGGTCGAGGCCTTCTTCCTGTTTATCCTTGGCGAACTCGACGATCAGAATCGCGTTTTTACAGGCAAGTCCCACCAGTACGATCAAGCCGATCTGGGTGAAGATGTTGTTGTCACCGCCGGAAATGATCACACCGGTGATGGCCGACAGCAGCGTCATCGGTACGATCAGGATCACCGCCAGTGGCAGGCTCCAGCTTTCGTATTGGGCGGCGAGTACCAGGAACGCCAGCAGTACGCAGAGCGGGAACACGAACAGCGCGGTGTTGCCGGACAGAATCTGCTGGTAGGTCAGGTCGGTCCACTCATAGGTCATGCCGTTCGGAAGTTCTTCCTTGAGCAGTTTCTCGATGGCTTTTTCCGCCTGGCCAGAGCTGTAGCCCGGGGCTGCGGCACCGTTGATTTCAGCGGTGATGAAGCCGTTGTAGTGCATCACCCGATCCGGTCCCGAGGTGTCGCTGACCTTGATGAAGGTCGCCAGCGGGATCATTTCGCCTTTGTTGTTGCGTACTTTCAGCTGACCGATCTGGTCGGACTCAAGACGGAACTGCTGTTCAGCCTGAACGTTGACCTGATAGGTGCGCCCGAAGCGGTTGAAGTCGTTGGCATACAGCGAACCCAAATAGATCTGCAGGGTGTCGAAGATATCGCTGACGGCCACGCCGTGGGTCTTGGCTTTTTCACGGTCGATGGCGGCATCGACCTGCGGCACGTTCACCGTGTAGCTGGTGAACAGACCGGCCAGTTCCGGCACGTTGTGGCTTTTGTTGATGATGTTCATGGTTTCTTTGTACAGCTCGTCGTAGCCCAGGTTGCCCCGGTCTTCGATTTGCAGGCGGAAACCACCAATGGTGCCCAGACCTTGTACCGGCGGTGGCGGGAAGATCGCCATGTACGCTTCCTGAATGTTCGCGTACTGGCCGTTCAAGGCGCCGGCAATCGCGCCGGCGGACATGCTCGGGTCTTTACGCTCGTCGAACGGTTTCAGCGTCACGAAGACGATGCCGGCGTTCGGGCTGTTGGTGAAACCGTTGATCGACAGGCCCGGGAACGCTACGGCGCTTTCCACGCCCGGCTGTTTCAGCGCGAGGTCGGACATACGCTTGATCACGTCTTCGGTGCGATCCAGGCTCGCGGCATCCGGCAATTGCGCGAAGGCCACCAGGTATTGCTTGTCCTGGCCGGGTACGAAACCGGTCGGCGTGCTGGAGAAACCGAAGAAGGTCAGTACCATCAGGCCTGCATATACGAGCAGGGCGATGCCGCTGCTACGGATAACCCGGCGCACGGTGCCGACGTAGCCATGACTGGCACGGTCGAAGAAACGGTTGAACGGACGGAACAGCCAGCCGCCGAAGATCTTGTCGAGCACTTTCGAGAAGCGGTCTTTCGGCGCGTCGTGGCTTTTCAGCAACACAGCGGCCAGCGCTGGCGACAGGGTCAGCGAGTTGAACGCCGAGATCACTGTCGAGATAGCGATGGTCAGTGCGAACTGTTTGTAGAACTGCCCGGTGAGGCCGGAAATGAACGCCGCTGGAATGAACACCGCACACAGCACCAGTGCGGTGGCCACGATCGGCCCGGTCACTTCCCGCATGGCGCGCTTGGTCGCTTCGACCGGCGTCAGGCCGAGTTCGATGTTCCGTTCGACGTTTTCCACCACGACGATGGCGTCATCCACCACGATACCGATGGCCAGTACCAGGCCAAACAGCGACAGGGCGTTGAGCGAGAAACCGAACAGGTGCATGACCGCAAACGTACCGATCAACGATACCGGCACCGCCACCAACGGGATGATCGAGGCGCGCCAGGTCTGCAGGAACAGAATCACCACCAGCACCACGAGGATCAGCGCTTCGAACAGGGTGTGCACCACCGCCTCGATCGAGCCACGAACGAAGATCGTCGGGTCATACACGATGCTGTAGTCCATGCCCTGCGGGAAGCCTTTCTTCAGCTCTTCCATCTTGCCGCGCACTTCGTTGGAAATGTCGATGGCGTTGGAACCGGGACGCTGGAAGATCGGAATCGCTACAGCCGGCTGATTGTTCAGCAGCGAGCGCAAGGCGTATTGGCTGGAACCCAGTTCAATGCGTGCGATGTCCTTCAGGCGAGTGATCTCACCGTCGTCGCCTGCGCGAATGACGATATTCTCGAACTCTTCTTCGGAGACCAGACGGCCTTGGGTGTTGACCGACAGCTGGAAACTTTGCGCGGTCGGGGCAGGGGGCGCGCCCAGTTGACCGGCGGCGACCTGACGGTTCTGCTCGCGAATCGCGGTCACCACATCGGTCGCGGTCAGATTGCGCGAAGCGGTCTTGTTCGGGTCAAGCCAGACGCGCAGCGAGTAGTCGCCCATACCGAACAACTGCACGTCACCGACACCACCGAGGCGAGCAAGCTCATCCTTGATGTTGAGGATCGCGTAGTTGGACAGGTACAGCATGTCGTAGCGCTTGTCCGGTGAGGTCAAGTGCACAACCATGGTCAGGTCGGGCGATGCCTTGTCGACGGTGATACCGATGCGCGTTACTTCCTCGGGAAGCTTTGGCTCGGTCCGGGTTACCCGGTTCTGCACCTGCACCTGCGCGTTGTCCAGGTCAGTGCCCAGGGCGAAGGTGATGGTCAGGGTGATCTTGCCGTCGGCGGTCGATTGCGAGGACATGTACAGCATGTTCTCGACGCCGGTGATGGCCTGCTCCAGCGGAGCGGCCACGGTTTCACCGATGACTTTGGGGTTGGCGCCCGGGAAGTTGGCGCGCACGACCACGGTCGGCGGCACGACTTCCGGGTATTCGCTGATCGGCAACTGGAACAGCGAGATCGCACCGGCGATCAGGATCAACAGCGACAGTACCGCTGCGAAGATCGGCCGGGAAATGAAGAATTGGGAAAAATTCATCGGAGTTGTCGTCCCTTAACCGCGTGGGGTCGTGGCGGCCAGCTTCGCAGCCGAACCCGATGCGCCCTTGGCAGGGGCAACTTTGGGCAGGTTGCTGGCTTCCAGCGCTTGACGTTGTTGAGCGAGGGCGGCGAGGGTCTGCTCGCTGGCCATCGGAATCACCTCGGGGGTGACCGGTGAGCCAGGACGAACTCGTTGCAAGCCCTTGACGATGATGGTGTCGTCCTTGTTCAGACCGTTGCGGACGATGCGCAGGCCTTCGATCTTCGGACCGAGTTCGACGGCGCGGTAGGCGGTCTTGTTGTCGCCATCCATTACCAGCACGAACTTCTTGCCCAGGTCAGTGCCCACGGCTTCGTCATTGATCAGCATGGCGTTGTAGGTGCCGCTGCCGACCAGTTTCAGCCGTGCGTACAGGCCCGGGGTGTAGGTGCCGTCAGCGTTGTCGAAGACTGCGCGACCACGGATGGTGCCGGTTTTCGGATTGACCTGGTTGTCGACGAAGTTCATCTGGCCGAGGTGCGGGTTGCCGTCTTCGTTGGACAGGCCCATGTAAACCGGCGTAGTGGCGCCACGCTGGCCGTTGCGGGCCAGTTGGGTGTATTTGAGGAATACGCGTTCGTCGGCGTCGAAATAGGCGTAGACCTTGTCGGTGGAGACGACGCTGGTCAGTGCGGTGGTGTCGGCGGTCACCAGGTTGCCGGCAGTGATTTCGGCGCGGCTGACGCGGCCGCTGATCGGTGCGGTCACGCGGGTGAAGCTCAGATTCAGTTTGGCCAGGTCCAATTGTGCCTGCAGAGCACCGACGGCGGCGCGGGCCTCTTGGGCAGCGCTGGTGCGCGAGTCGGCCAGTTCAGCGGAAATGGCGTTGCTGGTACGCAGACGTTCACCGCGAGCGGCTTCGTTTTCGCTGCGAGTGGCGGTGGCGCGGGCTTGAGCAACCAGAGCTTCGAGGCGGCGTACCTCGGCCTGGAACGGACGCGGATCGATCTGGAACAGCAGGTCGCCTTTCTTGACCAGCGCGCCTTCGGTGAACGCGACCTGATCGATCTGGCCCGATACCCGTGGGCGGATTTCAACGGTTTCCGGCGCTTCGAGGCGCCCGGTAAATTCGTCCCACTCGTTGACCGGTTGTTCCAGCACCTTGGCTACGCTGACTTTGGCAGCGGGCGGGGCGCCGGCAGTCTCCGGAGTTTTGCCGCAAGCGCTCATCACCAGTACGGCCAGCATGGCCAACGGGAAGCGCAAATGTTTGAGTGATTGTTCCATGGATGCAATCCGCCGAAGTATTGAAGATGGGCGGATGATGCTCGGCGCGGGTGTGATGGCACGAATCGAATGAAGCAAAGGTAACTATCATTCGGAATGATATAAGCGCCGAGGCAGCCCTCTAGCATGCACTTTTCGTTAGGGGGCTAACAATCGGCCTGAAGGCAATTCTGTGTTGCTTGATCTGCAATGATTGCGACCGACGCTGCGCGCGGAGGATTATCCGGCGATTAAATACCTCGCTGTTACCAGCACCTCGCCCACTTGCCGGAGCAATACGCCAATATCGCGGAACGGGCAACCAAGGGAGTTTCGCTCTAACATGAGCGCAACCTCATGCTCTGACATTTATCGTCCCCGGATCATTTTTATGCGCGACCTGCCCCCGACCGCGACCCTGCGGGCTTTTGAAGTGGCCACCCGACACCCGACGTTCACCGCTGCCGCTCAAGAGTTGCACGTGACCCAGAGCGCCGTCAGTCATCAGCTCCGGCACCTTGAAGAACTTTGGGGCTTGCAATTGTTCGAGCGCGGCAAGGCGTTGCGCCTTACAACAGCGGGGGCGACGCTGGCGCCGATCGTGCGCGAGTTTTTCATCAGCCTTGAAGCAACGCTGGAGGATCTGCGCGAGCAAAAGGACAGGGTTCGCCTGACCGTCAGCACCACTTATTCGTTTGCCTTGAAGTGGCTGCTGCCACGCTTGCCGAATCTGTCGCGCCTGCACCCGGAGTTGTTGGTGTCGCTGGATACCACGGACACGATCATCCATTTCGCCAGCGGCGAAGCCGATGTCGCCATTCGCTTGGGCAAAGGCAATTATCCCGGTCTGTATTCGGAGTTCCTGTTCGGTGAGCAGGTGTTTCCCGTGGCCAGTCCCGAACTGCTGCAGCGCGTCGGCAGGCCGGGCAGTCCCGCCGAGTTGCTGCAGATGCCGTTACTCATTCGCGACGGCGCCGAGTTGGCGCCGAAATGGGAGGTGTGGTTTCAGTCCGTCGGGCTGGAGTTTTTACCGCTGCGCGAAGGCGTCAGGTTTGGCGACACCAACATGACGGTGGAAGCTGCGTTGCTCGGCCAGGGAGTGGCGTTGGTGCGCAGCGGCCATGTCGAAAATGAAATTGCCGACGGCCGTCTGGTGAGGCTGTTCGATGTGCCGTTCACTTCGCCGCTTGCTTATTATTTCGTCTGTCCCAAAGGCATCGAAGCCCAGCCGCACATCCTCAGATTTCGTCAATGGTTGCTCAGTGAAGCGTTGAAGGTGCAGAGCGCACAGCGCTGAAGTATGAGTAATTGCTCACGGTGTAATGAGGAGACTTCACTGTAAGGCCAATGCCAGGGATGCCTAGAATGCTGCATGCCAATCCATCTCGTACTCCTCGTTCTGTTCGCCGCGCTCCTGCACGCCAGCTGGAACGCGCTGCTGCGCGGTGGCGCCGATCGGCTCTGGTCGATGACGATGATGTGCGTGGCCATCGCCATCGTCTGCGCCATCGCCGCCTCTTTCATGGCCCCGCCTGCACCTGAGAGCTGGGGTTACGCGCTGCTCTCGGCACTGCTGCATGTCGGCTACAACCTGTTTCTGGTACGCAGCTATCGGGTCGGCGATCTAGGGCAGATCTATCCGATTTCCCGTGGGTCGTCGCCAGCGCTGATCACCCTCGGCGCCGCGCTGTTTGCCGGCGAAACCATAACCCCCGGCGAACTGCTCGGCATTGGTCTGGTGTCCGGGGGGATCATCTCGTTGGCGTTCCGAGGGCGCAGCCTGTCGGTGCCGAGCCTGCCATATGCGCTGGGTACCGGTTGTTTCATCGCCGCCTACAGCGTCGTCGATGGCATTGGCGCCAGGCTTTCCGGTGCGCCGCTCGCGTACACGGTGTGGATGAGCGCCCTGTGGGGTGTGTTGATGCCATTGGTGTATATCGGCCTGCGCGATGCTCGCAGTCTGTTTTCCGTGCGGCCCGGCATGCTCGCCGCAGTGGTAGGCGGGCTGGTTTCCTTACTGGCTTACGCAATTGTTATCTACGCGATGAACGAAGCGCCACTGGGCGCGGTGTCGGCCCTGCGTGAAACCAGCGTGCTGTTCGCGGCATTGCTCGGCTATTTGTTCCTCGGTGAAAAGCTCACCGTCCGCAGGATGCTGGCATGCGTGGTCATCGCCAGCGGCGCCATCATCATCGGCTGACATAGGCCAACTGCTCAGGAGAACGTCGCATGGATAAAGTCTCGCAAGCACCGCTGATTCTGATCACCGGCGGCAGTCGCGGAGTCGGCGCCGCCACCGCCCGACTCGCCGCCGCGCAAGGCTATGACGTTGCCATCAGCTACGTTGCCAACGAGTCTGCCGCGATGGCGGTGGTGGCGGATATCGAAGCGTTGGGGCGAAAGGCGCTGGCGGTGCGTGCTGACAGCGCTGACCCTGAGCAGGTCGCTGAGCTGTTCTCGGCCATTGATCGTACATTCGGGCGTATCGACGTTCTGGTCAATAACGCTGGCGTGCTGGCGAAGCAGTCACGCATGGAGGACCTGAGATTCGAACGCATGCAGCGCATCTTCGCAGTCAATGCGCTTGGGCCGATCCTGTGCGCGCAGCAGGCGGTGAAGCGCATGGCTTACCGGCACGGCGGCACAGGTGGCGCAGTGATCAACGTTTCTTCTGCCTCGGCGCGCCTGGGTAGCCCGAATGAATACGTCGACTACGCAGCATCGAAAGGCGCGCTGGAAACTTTCACCATCGGCTTTGCCAAGGAAGTTGCGCGCGAGGGAATTCGGGTCAACTGCATTCGCCCGGGGCACATCTATACCGATATGCACGCCAGCGGCGGCGAACCGGGGCGGGTGGATCGCGTGAAGGAGTCGATCCCGATGGGCCGGGGCGGTCAGCCGGAAGAGGTGGCGCGGGCCATCTTGTGGCTGGCCAGCGCGGATGCTTCGTTTGTCACCGGGACTTTTCTGGATGTGACGGGTGGCAAGTAGGTCCGGCTACAGACTATCCGGATCGCCAAAGAACATTTTGACATTGCTCTAGGACGGTGGTCAGAGGCCAAAAATATTTGGTCTTGCCCCCAGTGTTGCCCCCAGTCGCCGCCGGTACACGAGTAGTCATCCTTCCTGGATCGCCGCGTGTGCGCTGTCGCCCAAAAGGGGTTAGCCCGGCGGCTGACGCCCCACAGCCTAGAAATAGCAAATGCTAGGCTGGTCTCTCGATACTTCGTGATCGGTGAGTAAATTACTTTAGGCCGGCAATCGGCTAACCAAGGCTGGAAATATCTGGAGATTGGCTGTGATGAGTCATCAATCAAACACGCTGAGAATCGACTTGTCGAAGGCGCTTCGCGAGGTAGGGGCGCACCTGGATGCCCTGATGCAGTGTCCTGCCAAACCCTCGGCATCGTTGCATACGACCACCTGTCGCCGTCGCCTTGGCCACCCCGGCTGAACAGGCGACACGGTTTGTCGCCCGATGCTGGAAGATGGGGTCAAACGCCAGCGAGAACCTCACCATGAAAAACCTGTTTGCTTTCATTGGACTCTGCGTAGTGCTTAAAAAGGGCTACGAGCTCTACGCCGAATACACAGACCTCAAGCGCGAGCAACGCCAGCGGGCAGACTCCTGACGGGCTGCCGTCATGGACGGGAGGATGAATTCGCGGTGGAATCATCGCGCAGTTATGGCAGAATGCCATGCTGCTGAATCGGATCTACTGCAATGCCCGGCCGCTGTAGCGGTCGCTAAGAGTACAAGGAAGTCTTGATGTCCCAGGCTAAAGACACACTGCTCAGGCTGTTTGCCTTGTTGCGCCTTATCCCTACCGAACCGCAGCGCATCGCCACCACGACCTTGCTGGAAAAGCTGCGCGACAAGGGCTTTTCGGTGACGTTGCGCTCGATCCAGCGCGATCTCAACCGGCTGTCCATCCCGTTCTCGCTGCAGTGCAACGACAGCGAGGTGCCGTTCCGCTGGAGCTTCACCAAGGACGCGCCGTTACAGCTGCAGGACATGGACGCTTCGACGGCGCTTGCCCTGTACCTGTCGGAAAGCTACCTGAACACCTTGCTACCGCAGACCGTGCTCGACCAACTCGGCCCGCAGTTTCGCAGGGCCCGCAATTTCCTCGGTGACCTTGGCCACAACGGCCTGGCCGACTGGTCGCGGCGGGTGCGTGCGGTGCCTAACGGCAAGATCCTGCTCCCGGCCGCTATCACCCCGAGAACCTGGGCCCAAGTGTCCCAGGCTTTGCTCGAGCGTCGACCGCTCGACGTGGCCTACCGCAGCCGTAGCAAGTGCGAACTCAAGCAGTTTCGCCTGCACCCGGCGGGCTTGGTTTCGCGGCACTCCATCAGTTACCTGCTGGCCTCGGTAGATGGTTACGACGACGTGCGCCAGTTCGCCCTGCATCGCATGCAGCAGGTCTCGGTGGTCGACGTCCGGTCGCCGTTGCACGGCCAGTTCGATGTCGACGACTACATCGCCACCGGGATCTTCAGCCACCGGCAGGCCGAGACGCAGGTGGAGCTGATCGCCGATGTCAGCGCGCAGATCGCCGTGCTGCTCGAAGAAACCCCGCTCAGTGCGCGACAGTCCCTCGAGGTTATTCCCGGACAAGCGTGGAAGCGCCTGCGCGCCTGGGTGCCCCAGGATCGCGACACGCTGTGGTGGATTTTTGGCCTGAACGACAACATTCGTGTCCACGCACCACAGGTCTGGGTCGATGAGATCGCCCAGCGCCTGCACAGCATGCACGCGCTTTACCAGATGCCTGGCCTCGACGGCCGGCAACCCCTTTCAGCGGACACCGCTATCCAGGAAATCAGCCTGAGGAATACCCATGGATAAAGAACGCCAACGCGCGCTTGAGCAGTCCGTCAGCCTGTGCCCGATCTGGACCGTGCAAGCCGCGGACAAGGCCGGGCGCATGCTTGCGGAAATCGGCCAGGCCAACAGCATCCTCGCCAAGGTTTCGTCCACCGCGCAAAACGCCGCGATCAAGGGCGGCTTCGCGGCGGAGACTTGGCACGCCGAGTCATTCAATCTCGACGCGATCCTGAAGGATAAGGACGTGCGCGCCTTCACCGACAACTTCGCCAACACGCCGCTGGGCCGCAACGACATGACCCACGACATCGTGGTCATGCGCGGTGACGACCAGTTGCTAGGCGCGCAGCTCAAGTACTTCAAGAATGCCGAGGCGACGCAGAAGGCGTTACGTTCCACAAAGGACGGCGTGCACGCCTACAAGGACAGTGACCTGTTCCTCGGTCCCTCGGACCAGATCGAAGGCGTGCGCCTCTCGGCCGAGCGCGACGTCTTGAAAAATCAGCAGACCCGGCCGGAAGTGTCCCGGGCTGCGGAGAAGGTCCGGGACAACACCAGCGGGCAACTGGACGTCGATGGCGTGCAGTCCACTTCTTTGAGCAAGCGTGAGGCCGAGCACCTGGGCACCGCGAGCAAGACCGGCCAGGAGCTGCACGACAACTTGCAGACTGGCTACCTGAACAAGGCAACAGTGCAGCAAAGCCTGCGCGCCGCTGGCTCGGCGGCGGTCATCACCACGGTGATCGCCGGCAGCATTAACACCTTCCAGTACATCAAACAGTTCAAGGACGGCCATATCACGGCGGAGCAAGCCACCCTGCGGATCCTTGAGAACACCGTGATCGCCGCTGGCGACAGCGCCCTGAAGGCCGGCGTGGCCAATGCCAGCGTGAGTATTGCCGCGCGTTCCATGCCCGGCCTGTTCACGGGCACTCTGTTCAAGCGCAGCCTGGCCAACGGCGGCGTCGCCGGTGCGGCAGTGTGCGCGGTCGACCTGGTGCGGTGCCTGGTGCTGTTCTCGGCCGGCAAGATGAGCGCGCAGGAAATGGAAACCCGCACCGGCAAGAACCTGTTCCAGACCGGCGCGGGCGTGGTCGGCGCGTCGGTCGGCGCCACTGTGGGGGCCATCGGCGGCCCGCCCGGGGCGCTGGTGGGCAGCCTGATCGGTGGCTTGATCACCACCCTGGCGATGAACATCGCCCTGGATAACCACATCGAGAAAGAGTTCCAGCACACCCTCGCCAGTACCGAGCAGGTGGTGGGCAGCGCCATCGGCATGCATCAAGCGCTGGAGTTTCTGCAGGTTTCCCAGCAGTTCTACGCCGATTTTCACAAGGGCCTGTATCTGTCCGAGCGCCATTTCGCCGGGCAGGTCCGGACCCTGGCAGGACAAAGCAAACGACTGAAACACCAGATCGAAAACCTTTAAGGCCAATGAAATGACCGACACCACTGTTGAGGTAACGCAAGAGATCTTCGAACAGCCTCTCGAAGACGCAGACGCTCGAGCGATCGAAGCTCTGGTGAACCAGCACAAGGGCAATGCCGCCCTGACCCAGCAGTTAGCGCTCGATGCCTCGCGGGTCCTGGCGTCCAGCCAGGAACGCTTGGCTAGGCAGGCCGGCGCGGGTTTCTTCAAGCGCTTGGGCAACAAGGTCAGCGGCACGACTGGCCAGGATCAGTTGCGCAACCAGGTCGACATGCTGCAGATGCAGAAATTCGCCTGGCACTACCTCAAGCAGTTGCAGCAGCAAAACCTGATCAACGCCCAGAGCATTGCGGTGATCCGCAACAACCTGGGGACGATGAACGAATACATCATCGAAACCCGGGAATTCCTCTCGCTGGCGGTCGACAAGATCAACAGTCGCCTGGTGCAGGTCGAGAACCACGCCAGTTTCACCAACTGGTCGCTGCACATCGAAGCCAACAAGCGTCGCTTCAAGTCGATCCCGCGCAACCTGCTGGTGCTGCACCTCACCTATGACTTCATACGCAGCCACCGCGACGTTGTGCTGACCTCGCGGGACGTCAACCACCTGGTCGTTACCCTCGACAAACTGGGGATCGACTGCGACGAGGATGTTCGCCTGCTGGACTTCATCATGGAGTTGATCGAGGGCATCGAGCTTGCCGGCATCGATCGCTTTCGCGAAATGATCGCGCTGGACTTCGACGAGCATGTGGTGGATTCGCACTTCATCCAGAAGAACATCTCCGGCATTGGTTTCAATGCGCTGTATTTCTTGTCCGAGCAGTACGAGCGCATCGTCAGCCTCATTGATGACGAAGAGATCTGCCGCAGCGACGAGGACCGCGAGAACATCATCTCGAAGCTGTTCGGCGAGGAGTTCTCCGGGCTGTCGACCACCTACGGCATCCGTGACCTGATCGGCGAGGTGATCGGCGGCAGCGCACTGGCCATCGACATCTACAAGGACGTCAACGGGCTCAATGTCGTCGAGCAGGGCGACGAGCACGAACATCAGGAGGGCGAGCCGCTGTCGCTGACCTCGGCGTTGCCAGAGATCAAGGTGCACAGCTTCTTCGACACGACACCCGACGAGGAAACCCGGCGCACCTACCTGCGCCTGTTCGCTTTGGCCATTGAGGGTTCCGCAACGCTGAACAAAGCAGGCGTGGAGTTCCTTGAACACCTGGCGGAGAAGGCCGGTTGCCCGGACATCATCGGGCTGATCGGCCAGATCGCCGACAGCCCGCGCAAGTTGCAGGACTATCTACCGGTCGTGCAGACACTGCTCAACGAGGATGACCGCACCTACACCTGGCTGCTGGATGCCTTCTTCCTGCTGACCCTGTGCGGCCGGAAAATCGAGAACCCGTACGTGGCGCGGATTCTCGCGACCCTGAAGCCGGCGCAGTTCCGCGACAACTTCTCTCACATGCAGACGCTGCTCCGGGAGACCGAAGAAAAACCGTTGCTCGACGCCGCCGCGAAACTGGCCGCGCAGACCCGCGGCTGGAAAAATATCGTTCGTTACCGCGGCCTGAGCTTTGAGCAGACCTATGAAGACATTGGCAAGAAGCTGCACACCGCCAGTTGGGCTGCGACGACCCTGAGCTTCGACCTGATTGCGGTCGCCAGCAAGGCCTCGGACCATTCGTTCTACATGGAATCGTTCGACGATGGCTTCCTGGCCAAGGTCAGTTCGGCGGTTAGCGCTTCCGCTTGCTCGGTAGGCCGCGGACTGGCGCTGTCGAGTCTCAACACCGTGCGCAAGAAGGCCAGCGAGCTAATTTCAGAACACGGCGGCGCCTTGAATTCGGCCAACGGCATGATCCGGCGCATGAATCTGCCGCCGATCAACTTCGACAGCGAGCTGGGCTACAGCGACTTCGACTTGGACAACTCGGCCTCGAACGACGACTGGCATGAACAGTTCTGTCGTTACGAAAGGCAGGTCGACAACACCCTGACCACCTTCTCTGAAGCGTGTTCCGCGGCGGATCGGCAGATCGACCTGTTCAAGGCTGGTGAGTTCGACAGGTCGGTGGTGGAGATCGAGGCGCAGGAGCGTGCCGCCCGCGAACTGGCCCGGCAGCAGGAGCGACTGGAGAAGTCGGCCGTCGTGGTCGAGATCGAGGGGAGCGAGCACCGCTTCAGCATCGAATGGCAAAACCTCGACAATCCACCTTGTGATCCGGAAAGCGTCCGCCAGATCAAGACCAACGGCAAGGTCTGGCTGCTGGTCGACGACGATGGCGTGTTCCATCGCAGCGAAGACGGCCTGCACTGGCAGGTCGTGCGGCCAGATCCGCAGGAAGAGAAGCTCTACGGCAGAAAGTTGTCCGTCGTCGACGGGGTGTGGATCCTGATCGCGGCTTACGGCGAAGGCTTCCACTTCTCCCATGATGGCTTGACCTGGCAGCGCAGCCAGGCGCCGGAGTTGCCCGACAGCTATGGCTATTCGGCGACCGAGGACGTCGTGCACTTCAGCGGCCAATGGCTCTGGCGCTTCACCGAGCGAGCCGAATACTCGTATGTCGAGAAGGGCATCATCTTCGACTCCACGAGGACATCCACCTACTACAAGCCGCTGATCTACAGTGCCGAGCGCCTCGATGGACCCTGGACCCGCTGGGAGGGCTCGCCGAACCTGCCCGAGGGTGTGGAGGCGAAGAGCATGCGCTCGCTGCCGGGCTTGCCGTGCCTGCTGCTGTTCTGCAGTTACAGCTACTCATACGTCCGGGACAGGAAGAAGAACGACGCTAAGTCATTCGTCAATTACTACCTGCCGGGCAAAAGTGGGCGCACCTGCACTTGGGACAGCGACAAGGACGATTTCGACGATCCGCTGATCACCCGCATGAGCGGTAAGTTGATGTGCGTCTGCTGGGACCAGTACCTGACTTCGGACAAGGGTTACGACTGGAAACTCCAGTCGCAGGAATTGCGCGTCGACAGCGTCTTCCATCTGGAGCGCCTGAGCCTGTTCACCAGAGCCAACGACGCACAGCGCATCTACCTGAGCGAGGACGGCGAAGCGTTTAAAGAGTTCATGCTCGAAGAGGGGCGCTGGCGGTATCTGGCGGCGAAGGACCATGCCGTGTTGAGCGTCTACGAACTCAACGCCCATGAAACCTTCCTGCGCATCGGGTGCATCGTTTGCGAACCGGTGGGGTGAAGAGGGCGTCGTCGATGTCCCGCTTCTTGAATCGCACTAGGGCTGGCGGGCTTCTGTACTGATCATTGCAGCGAATTTGAGGTCTTGGGAGCGGGCGTTGCCCACGATGGTCCCCGCCTGGACAACCCCTTCGCCTGGCTGGCTGCGTCGCTGGTAACGTCAGTTCCCACAGGTTTTTGAGCTGCACCTCGGAAGTTGAACACTTGCGCCTGAACGGCCTGCTCCCAGGCGCGGGAGAAGCTAACGTTTTTCGGCCACGCTCAGTTTCTGCGCAGGCATGACCGCGGTAAGAACGCGTTGTTCAGTTTGATCATAGATTGTAGTGCGAGGGCCACCGCATTCAATCGTGTTTTGACCAAGGTGGAGAAGAAAAAAGAGTCTATTGCTTCGCGCTGGTAGGCGACTGCACGCATTTTGACAATGTCGGGGAAGCTAGCTGTCAGAACTGACTACAGTTAGCTGCCATCGAACACATTACAAGGATCGTCATATGAACCAAGCCGTGAGCGAACGGCAATTTGCCCCACATCTGTCGCTTGACGTGGAGGGCATAACCGTTGCTTCCACGAACCTGGACAATGTGTTCAACGCCAGGAAGATTCCGTCCAGCGACGGAAGCTGTATTTTCGGCAGCCTGAATTTGCCCGAATACCAACGGCCCTATCGCTGGAGCGAAGGGCAACTGGCACGGCTGCTCGATGATTTACAAGGTTTCTTCAGCACGGATGCGCCGGGTCACGACTTCTACCTTGGCAGCTTCATCCTGCACCAGCAAGGTGGTAACGGGCGTGAGCGGGGCACTCTGAATATTATCGATGGTCAGCAGCGCATTACCAGCTTGGCGTTGCTTCATTGCCTGCAGAAGGGCGACAAAGGCGCACCTGAGTTGAAATTCAACTCTCCAGAAAGCTATCGGCGCATCCAGCTCAATCTTCGATGGCTGGAGCAGCAAAAGTTGCCGCAGATAGATTTCACCCGCATCAACGTGACTCTGGTCGTCACGCGGCGAGAGGACGATGCCTACCGCTTTTTCGAAACCCAGAACACTTCTGGTGTTCGTCTGAGCGGCGCGGACATCATCAAGGCTTATCACCTGCGCAGCGTGGTTCCAGCTGCGCAGAATGATTTTGCCCGGACCTGGGAGCGCCTCGGCGATCTCAAGCCTCTGGTCGCAACGCTGATGAAGTCCCGGCATTGGCAAAGCCTGCGCTGGCGAAATGTTGCCAGTGATCGTGACCCGCTGCTCGAGCGCAAGCAGATCGTCACGGAACTCGCCGAGCGAACGCTGGCGAATACCGTCGATATTGCCTATCGGCCCTTGCAGGTGCACCGCGATGCCTGGGGTAAGGACATGCATAGCGTCCAGCCGGGGTACGCAATGCGACAGCCCTTGGGCTCTGGGGTTAATACGATGCGTTACGTCGCCTACTTCCATGGCCTTCGCCAGACGTTGCTCGACGTCGGTGAAGCACCACCTAAAGGTTCGTTTGCCTACTACTACAAACGCTTGTCCAAGGATGCGTGCGGCAGCGTGTTCCTGAGCAGGGCATACGAATGCGCTTTGCTGATGTATGCCAGCCAGTTCGGCACCGCCAGGCTGCTCGAAGTCAGCCTGTGGATGTTCCGGGTGATCTTTTCGATGCGCCTGATCAGAGAGGTCAGCGTACGGGAAGACGGTGTTCAAGCGCACATCAGGGACAATCCGCTGATGGACTGGATCGCCAGCAGCCATAGCGAAGATGAGCTATTGGAGTACTTGCGTAGCTATAAATACACTCCAACCGGGGAGGGGCTCGATAAACACAGTATCAAGAAGCGCTTCGTAGAGTCGGTTTCCATCACGCTTCACTTGAACCTGCCGTGGCCGAACCCGATCCGTGTCGCCACTGAATACGATGCCGAGCTGTGTGCCGCCATCAAACGAATCAGCCTTGCTGACATTGCCCGCCAAGGAGGCAAATGATGAGTGCTCAAGTCCAGTCCTATGTACAGACTGCCGCTACGCTGTGCCAGCAAGGTATATCGCTGACTATTCCCTGCTATCAACGCCCGTATGTCTGGCCCAGTGACGACGTGGAGGCTCTGTTGGAGCAGATCATCCTGGCGAGCGAGCGCGATGCCGACGATCAACCCGCACAAGCGCATTACTTTTTCGGCACCGTGCTGACCAGCGAAGTGGTTCCGGGTTCGACTTCTGATGCTGCCATCGTCTACGAACTCATCGATGGCCAGCAACGAATGACGACATTGATGGTGCTGGCGCTTGCTCTCTGCTCATTACTGCCATCGTCGCCGCTGCGCGCGCTGGTGGTCCTGGGCAGTGCTCCTCGACTCACCTTCAATATTCGTGAAGAAGTCCAGGCTCGGTTGAGTGCCTGGGCGGATTTGACGGCGGAGACTGAACCGGATGAAAAGGAGGCTGCCAATCCCTATCTCATACACTTGAGCGCTGCCCGAAAAGTAGCCTGCGACAGGTTCAAGCGGCTGCAGGCCGAGGGCGGCGAGCAAGCCCTTGAGCGCGTCGGGGACTACCTGTTCAACCGCGTGACCTGGGTGAACAATGTCATGCCCGCGGGCATGGACCTGAACAAACTGTTCGCGACGCTGAACACCAGCGGTCTCCAGCTTGAGCAGACGGATATCCTCAAGGCTCGCTTGATGAAATGTATCAAACAGAACCGTGCCACTTACGAAGGCATCTGGCAGGCCTGCGAAGATATGGGAAATTACTTCGAGAAAAACCTGCGCGATGTCTTCGCGGGTACCCATTGGGGGACCTTGAGATTCAACGATCTTGCGGATCACTCCATCGACCATTTTTCCCTTGAACGCCCTGCCGACGGTTACCCGAAAGGCCGTACGATCAGCGAAATACTTTCGATGAAAGTGCAGGAAGAGGCGGTTGAAGTGCAGCGCGAGAAGGATGAGGCGCGCTATCAGTCAGTGGTCAGTTTTGGCCTGTTGCTGATGCATGCCTATCGAATCTATCGGCACTCTCAGAACAGGCGTGATATCGGCTCACGGCTCAACGACAGCAACCTCAATGAATGTTTCTCCAGCTTTATAGAAACGGCCACTGCGGCGCAAGCCAAGGGGTTCATGGAATGCCTCTGGAGCGTGCGATTTCAGTTCGATCGCTGGGTCGTCAAGTGGGTGCGCCTGGGTGAAGAAGATGAGCGCATCTTGCGCCTGAGCACCATCAACAATCGGAGCAAGGGTAACGGCCCCGATTGGCGAACGGTCACTCAGGATACTTCCGACTTGAGCCAGCTACAGAGCATGCGTTACCTCACGGGTGAGCGCAGTGCTCAGTATTGGCTGACGCCATTCCTGGGGAGGCTGGTCGACTCACCTGATATGAAGGACTACCAAGTACTGGCGTTGCTCGAACAGATCGATAACCAGCTTTCGCTCACCGAACTGACCCAGAAGGAGGCTAGCTATCTGCTGTTGTCCAGTGACGCCGCCGAACCGGTGTCCATCTCAACGAAAGTGGCTTACCTCAAGGAAGCCAACGGCACGAGCTTCGAACACTACTGGTTCCAGAAACTGGAATACATTCTATGGCGTGAACGCAGCACTTTTAACTGGTTTGATCTTGAAAAACTGCACCTGTACAGGATTACGTCGAAGAACTCGGTCGAGCATGTGCATCCGCAAAATGAAGAGTTCCGCAGGACATTACCTGACGAGTTGCTACACGGATTCGGGAATCTGGTACTGCTCAGCCCAGGTGAAAACTCCTCTTACAGCAACCTGGCGGTACTCAAGAAGCAAGCGGCATTCCGCGCCAAGCCGAAGTACGACTCCTTGAAACTTTCGCACATGTTCCATGTGCTGGGCAAAGGCGACGACTGGGGGCAGGATCAGATCAACGAGCACGCGCTAGCGATGCTCTCGCTCATCGAAGCACACTACGACAGATGATGGTTATACCGTATAGATGGATCATGTCGTCTACGGGCGCGGACACGTCGATTGTTGTAACTTGAGGCACTGGTAACGACACTTACGCCCCAGGTTCTCCGGCTCCTACATAAATATCAGGGCGAATTCGACAACCGGTACGTAACACTGAGGTGCTGGTGACCGGATTGAATTTCGCCGCACCTAATACAAATTTGTCCCCTAAGCCCTTTGGAAGGGGTGAATGACTATCCATATACTGATTATCAGAAAAGTAGGTATTTCCCTATGAACGTTACGGTTGACGCTCTCATACGTGTTGCGGATGCAGAAAAAAGTAAAGGAAGGGTGTCGGGCGCTGCTTCGGAGTTAAATGTAAAAAATAGAAGATTTTTTGGGGTGAGTTCATTCAAACACTCAGTGCATCAGATGGTTCAGGCTGCGCTAAGCAGGGTTCCATCTGGTTCAAGGGAGCCTTGGCACGGATGGTGTGCGGAAGTATCTTGCCTGAGCCAGTCCTTTGACGTCTTTGTTAATCCTGACGGTGGAACTATTCGGACGGTCAATATTGGAGACTCAGGTAAGGGGCACGGCAAACCCAAAAAAACTTGTAGGTCGTGTGTTGTCGTGCTCAAGGATCTAGGAGTCAACCATGCTTAGCGAAAACAAGGTTAGTTTATATTTTAAGGCTTTGTCGAAGGGTAGGTCAGACATTGCATCTAGAAACACGATGAAATTCATGTGCCGTGGATTCAAGTTGGTGCTAGGTCAAAACGAGGTGGATGCTTCGATCACTATCAGCGCGGCGTCCGATAAAGCTTATAGATATTGGGTAGACCAGGTTGGCCGTGCGGAAGAGCTGAATTCCGCCAGGATAGCTTGCTGGGATTTTTTGGAGGGGAAAGGGCGAGGTTTTCATATCGAAGACAAAGAAGACGCTATTGCCAGGGCGGTACTTTGTCTTTTGCATCCTGCTGAAATTGTCGACAATGAATTTAGGCAGCAGTGTTTTGAATGGTTCTTCCAGATGGTAAACAAGGTGGATGACTTTCAACCCTTGTTTGACCGCGTATTTCATGAGATGGAGAAAAAAGAGTTGTCGCGTCAAAATAAGGCAGATCGCGACGGCTTTGCTCCCTGATGACAGGCCGACTCCGAATCAGCTTCCTGAATAATCCATTGAGTTGATTTTCAAGAAGAATTCGGCTCGTCGTGGCAATCCTCTGGAAATGGATGGATCTCCATGGCCTATGAAAAGTCAGAAATGATCAACTGCACAGCCTGCCCGACGACCCCTAGAGACTCTCAGGGTCGCCAAAGAACATCTGAATCCGCGACCTCAACCACCGCTCCCCCGGATCATTATCCTGCGACCCACGCCAGGCCATGTGCAATTCAAAGGTCCGGGTCGGCAGCGGTGGATCTTCAGCCCGCAGACCGCCAGCTGCCGTCAGTGCCTCAGCCGTGTAATCCGGCACGGTCGCGACGATATCGGTGCCCGCCAGCAGCGTGCCCAGTCCGTTGAACTGTGGCACCGCGAGCACCACGTGCCGTTTGCGTCCGAGTTTTTCCAGTTCTTCATCGACAAAACCACTGAGGTCACCAGCAAACGACACCAGTGCATGCGGTCGGGCGCAGTAGTCGTCCAGGCTCAGCGGCCCCGGCACGGTGTCGGCGCGCAGCAGCTTCGGTGCGCTGCGGCGCAGGACCTTGCGCTTGGCGTTGGCCGGCAGGTCGGTGGTGTAGCTGACGCCAATCGAAATCTCGCCCGAGGCCAGCAGGCCCGGCATCAATATGTAGTTGACCCGCCGCACCACGAGGACAATGCCCGGTGCTTCGGCGCGCAGACGCTTGAGCAGCATGGGCAGCAGCGCGAATTCGACGTCGTCGGACAAACCGATGCGAAACACCGAGGTGCTGGTCGCCGGATCAAAATCGGCGGCACGACTGACGGCGGTCGAGATCGAATCAAGGGCAGGCGAGAGCAGGGCGAAGATTTCCACCGCGCGCGCGGAAGGTTCCATGCTGCGACCGGTGCGGACAAACAAGGGATCGTCAAACAGGCTGCGCAGGCGCGACAGCGCCGCACTGATAGCCGGTTGGCCGAGGAACAATTTTTCCGCGGCCCGAGTCACACTGCGTTCGTGCATCAATGTTTCGAACACGATCAGCAGGTTCAGGTCGACACGACGCAGGTCATTACGATTCATCTGGAGTCCTGGCAGAGTCATCAAACTTGACGAGGGCGGCCATATGAGAACAATGGCCGGCATGAATCTTACGGGGAAAGGCTGGTACTCTGCACCGGAAAATTCAGCTTTACTGCGACGGCGGCAGGCCTTTTTTCATGGATTTTGCCAATGCCGCCCTTGATGCGGAATCAATGACAGGCATGTCGACTATTAATAGCCACTGATGGTCTTGGGTCCAAAGCCCAGATAGAGTTCATGGCATTAGAGGTTACTTTGACGAGGTTTGCGATGTCCCGCACGATCCGTTTTCACAAGTTTGGTCCGGCCGAGGTGCTCAAATGCGAAGAGCATGCGGCTGCTCAGCCAGGTCCTGGCGAAGTGCAGGTGCGTGTCGAGGCAATCGGCATCAGTTGGTACGACACCCTGTGGCGCCAGAATCTGGCGTCGTCCCAGGCACGGCTGCCTTCGGGCCTCGGTCATGAAATGGCTGGCGTGGTCACTGCGGTGGGCGCTGATGTCGAAGACCTGTCCGTCGGCGACAAAGTGGCCAGTTTTCCCGCGGAAAGCCCGAACGACTATCCGGTTTACGGCGAGTCGATCGTTCTGCCGCGCACCGCGCTGACCCGTTATCCCTATGTGCTCAGCCCGATCGAAGCGAGCGTGCATTACACGCCGCTGCTGATCGCCTACTTCGCTTATGCCGATCTGGCGCGGGTCAAACCGGGTCAATTTGCGCTGGTGACTGACGCCAGCCACTGCGCCGGCCCGTCGTTTGTGCAATTGGGCAAGGCGCTGGGTGTGCGAGTGATCGCGGCCACCAAATCGGCGGAGGAGCGGGAGTACCTGCTGTCCCTCGGTGCGGAGAAGGTCATCGTCACCGAAGAGGAAGATCTGTTGATGCGTATCAACAAGATCACCGACAACCGCGGCGTAGATGTGGTGTTCGATGGTCTTGGCGGTCCGCAGATGTCGTTGCTCGGCGATGTGCTGGCGCCACGCGGCAGTCTGGTGCTGTACGGGCTGCAAGGTGGTAACCAGACCCCGTTCCCGGCGTGTGCGGCGTTTCAGAAGAATATCCAGTTCTTCGTGCACTGCATCGGCAATTTCACCGGCAAGCCGGAGCTGGGCATTGTCCAGGACCACGTCGCTCTGCAGCGTGCTTTGCGTGACATCAACCAGTTGACCGCTGACCGCGTGCTTTTGCCGCTCAAGACTCGTGTATTCCCGTTCAACGAGTTCGTCGAAGCGCATCGCTACATGGACGAATGCCCATGCCGCGAGCGAGTGGCCCTGCAAGTGGAAACCGCGTAAATCCACCCATCAGAGTCCGTGGCCGCCACGGACTCTTTTCTGTTTATACCCTCCGCTGTCAGTAAACCCTCCCTGATATCGAAGCATTGGCCTTTTCAGTAACTGAACTGGTTTTTGCCGTTCATCTGTATCTTCTAATCACACTATAAGCACTGATAATTGAATGATTACTTTCATCTCAAGGAATGAGCTATGGCTGTGCATTCAATTTGTCCGAGGCAATATCAAATGGCTGGCTCAGCTGGCTTCGTCAATTTCTGTTTAATTGCTGTAGGGCGATTCGGAAGTTGCTTCTCTTTTTCTTGTAATGATTTGGCGTGGGACGTTGTGGGAAGTTTCCTCAGAACATTATTGAGTGGCGAAAGGCCAATGAATACGGGTGGTTGAGCGTCAAGCTTGGCATCTGGAAGGCTTTGTTCAGGTGAAGTGTTTCAAATAACTACAACTTTGTAAGTGTTAGCATTTCAGCGTCTATTACTTATTGATCCAATTGCCGCGCGCCCATTGTCATGTCTGCGCGGCATGAAACTTTTGATACCGGGTAAATACCGATGAGCACGATCCATGATCAGGCAATGAACTATGTCTATCAGCAAGTATTGCAGCGTTTGCTGAGTTTCTTTTCCCGAGCCGAGCGCACGGCATTGCAATTGCTGATACAGCGCCTGGTGGTGGCCGCTGGCGGCATGGAAAACATCGGGCAGTTCAAGGTGCTGGTGCCTCAGTCCGGCTTGCGGGACGGCTGCTATACCCTGGCCTTGCTCCGGGCCGCTCAGTTGACCATTGCCGGCCGTGCTCCGGCGACCTTTCAGCTGCGCGTGGCTTCCCTGCGCTGGAATGGCGACAGCCCGCTCGCCCTGCAAAACCTGCATCGCAGCTACAGCGCGCTATTCCTTTATGACGATCCGCGGGTCGAGGTGCTGATGGTGGATAACCGCGAGGTCCTGCCGTTCGACCATCGCACGCCTGTCAGCAATGAAGGGCGCGAGGCCAGCCGGGTCAATCTGCTGCTGGTGGGGCACTGTCGCACCTGGCTGGAAACGCCTGAATTATGGGATGACGCCTACCTGGCGACGGCCGAGTACTACAGCCAGATCGCGCGCTGGAACAACGGCGTCGACGCCATGATCAGCACCGAAACCAAAGGCAGTCAGCAGCATTTCCTCGAAGGCCTGAACCGCGCGATGCAGCGAGTGGCAATACCGGCTCCAGGCCTGGTCAATGCCGGATTCGAAACGCTTTTTCCTCTGCTCGACGAACTCGGTGACGACTTTTACCGGGAACTGCGTGCCGATGATGACCGGACCGTGTGGCGGCCGGAAGGTGAGTTCGAAGCCTGCCGGCGCACCAGTTTTATCGACATCAACGACATGATGGTCGGCAAGCTCGAGGATCGCTGGCCGCTGTTGGGCGAGTTTCTCGGTTATGAACCTGATGATCTGGCGCTATACCAAGGCGAAGCGGTGTTTGCTGATCCTCTGATCTCGGCACATGTGCGAGGTTTGTACGCACGGTTCATCGAGGGGCGCGCCTATGAGGCGGGCATCGACGATTACGTCCGGCACACGCTGGCCGACATGCGGCGAAAGCAGGTTGCCGAAACCGTCTGCGAGCACTTGCTGGCCAGCTACGACAACGCCGGCGGGCCAGAACAACTGCGGATGCTTGCCGAGGATTACCTCAGCAATGGTTTCGGATTGACCGAAACGCAGTTGGCGTGCCTGCTGTTTGCGCCGTTCATCGACAACGGCAAAGGTCTCGAACGCTTCCTGCGCAATTGTCATCCCGGCATGCTGGTCGCCATGCCGGACCTGCACCGCGCCATGCAGGGTCTGCACGCACCTGAGCAGGTGATGAAGTGGCTGACGGAAGTCAGCGGCTTGCCAGTCAGGCTGTTGAACCGCCTGTATGCGATGGGTCCTGTGCAGATTGATGCACCTGCGCAATTCTCCTCGGAGAGTTCGGGTTCGGACGAGGCGCGTTCGGCTGCGCCGTTCGAGCGGTCGACGGAACGCTGACGGTGAGCCAGAGCCTGGATTGTGAACCAATATCTACGGAAATGAGGGTGTGAAGGGCGCGCGGGACAACGACTTTGTTTATCAGGCAGTTTATCGATATCTGACAACGCTGATTGATGCTGCCGGAGGTGGTGGGGCGGTACGCATGCCTTCCTTGCGACAACTGGCGGACCGGCTGAATGTCTCCATCTCAACTGTGCAATACGCCTATTCGCTTCTGGAAAAGGAAGGCCGGGTCTATTCGATCGCCAAGTCAGGGTATTACGCGCAAGCGCAGTTCAGCATGGATGCACCCGGCAACGGCAATGACCTGCTGGAGACCCTGTACGTCAACGCCAGGCGTCCCGGGATGTGTGTGTTGAGTGCTGACGAACCGGCCTCGCTGCAACCGTTGGACAGTCCGTTGCTGACCTCGGAACGTGAGCTCTTGCGTCAATACCCGCGTCAGTTGCAGACATTCGTGCAGCCTTGCGGTGAACTGGAACTGCGGGTTGCGCTGGCGGCGCGGTATACCAGCTCGACAGAGCACTTCTGGCATGCCGATGACATTTATATCGGCGCTGATCTGCGTGGCGTCCTGGAGATTCTGATTTCGGTGCTTGGATTGCGTCAGGCCACCGTGATTGTCGAATCACCGTGCGACTGGGTCATCCTGCGCCTGCTCGAGTCGTGCGGAGTACGCGTGATCGAGTGGCCATTGCTTGCCCGAGGCGTGCTCGATCTGTCGGCACTCGAATCACTGCTGAAGAACGAGCCGGTTCGTTTGATCCTGCTGTCTTCCGTGCTGAGCATGCCCCAAGGCAACGGTTTCACTCGCGAGTGTCAGCAGGCCACGGCGCAGTTGCTCAATCATCATGGCGTCTGGGTACTGGAAAACGACTGCTACAGCGAGCTTGACGAGCGCAATGATTCGCAGCGTTTGCGCAGTTGGCTCGATCCTGATCGTCTGCTGGTGTTTTCCACTTTCGAGAAATTCATCGGCGCCGAAGCACCATTCGGCTTTGTCTTGTCGCGTCACTGGCGCGAGGAATTGCAGCGCCATTTTCTGCTGCGGGCGTTTCGCTTGTCGCCCATTCGCCAAAAGGCGATTGCGCGGCTGTTGAATGGCGGACGGCTTGATCAGCATTTATTCGTGTTGCGGCGAATGCTGGGTGAGCGGCGAGCCGTGTTGATCCAGACACTGCGCGAACGCCTGGGCGATACCCTGCAGATTGGCGAGCCGCCGGGCGGGGCGACGGTGTGGGTGCGTTCGTTACGCCCGGTCGACATGGCAAGCGTGTTTCATCGCCTGCTCAAGCAACAGATCATCGTGGCGCCGGGCGAGCTGTTCAGTCTGCAGGGCTTGCATGCGGATCATCTGCGTTTGAGCGCGCTGAACCATGGCGAGCGGGATTTGCCGAGTGTCATCGGCTTGCTCGGCGATGCCTTGCGCCTGTCGCCCGGCCAATAACGTTAAAAAACATCAGGCGAGTTTCGGATACATCCCGTCGCACAGTGGTCAAACTGCCAGTAAACTGCGCTGCATTTCCTGAACCACTCCGATTTCAGAGGTTTTTGCATGACACTCAGTCCTTTTGCGGGCAAACCGGCACCGGCAGAACTGTTGGTCGACATCCCGCGACTGGTTACGGCCTATTACACCGGCCAGCCTGATGCATCGATTTCTACCCAGCGAGTGGCGTTCGGCACGTCCGGCCACCGCGGCAGTTCGTTCGATTTAAGTTTCAACGAATGGCACGTTCTGGCCATCAGCCAGGCGATCTGCCTGTATCGCGAAGCCCAGGGCATCACCGGCCCGCTGTTCGTCGGCATCGACACCCATGCATTGTCGACCCCGGCCGGCGCCAGCGCACTGGAAGTCCTCGCCGCCAATGGCGTCACCGTGATGATCGCCGAAGGCGATGAGTACACGCCGACCCCGGCAGTTTCCCACGCCATTCTCTGCTACAACCGCGGTCGTACCTCCGGCCTGGCAGACGGTATCGTCATCACGCCGTCGCACAACCCGCCACAAAGCGGTGGCTACAAATACAACCCAACCAACGGTGGCCCGGCCGATACCCACATCACCAAGTGGATCGAAGCCAAGGCCAACGAGCTGCTGGCGAACAAACTGGCCGGGGTCAAACGCATCAGCTACGAGCAAGCGCTCAAGGCCAGCACCACCCATCGTCACGATTACCTGAACACCTATGTCGCCGACCTGATCAACGTCATCGACTTCGATGCCATCCGCGACGCCAAGCTGCGTCTGGGTGTCGATCCGCTGGGCGGAGCAGGGGTGCGCTATTGGTCGGCCATTGCCGAACACTACCGTCTCGACCTGGAAGTGGTGAATAAACAGGTCGATTCAACGTTCCGTTTCATGACCGTCGACTGGGACGGTCAGATCCGCATGGACCCATCGTCCAGCCACGCGATGCAGGGCCTGATCGGCCTGAAAGAGCGTTTCGACGTGGCGTTTGCCTGCGACCCGGATCACGACCGCCACGGCATCGTCACGCCGTCCGGTGGTTTGCTCGCGCCGAACAACTATCTGGCGGTATCCATCGACTACCTGTTCCAGAACCGTCCGCAATGGCGCGCTGATGCCGCCGTGGGCAAAACCGTGGTCAGCAGCGGCCTGATCGACCGCGTGGCCAAGCGCCTGGGCCGTCGTCTCTACGAAGTGCCGGTTGGTTTCAAGTGGTTCGCCGATGGCCTGTTCGATGGTTCGCTGGGTTTTGGCGGTGAAGAGAGTGCTGGCGCCTCGTTCCTGCGCAAGGATGGCGGTGTATGGAGCACCGACAAGGACGGTCTGATTCCAGCCTTGCTCGCCGCTGAAATGACGGCGCGCACCGGGCGCGATCCAAGTCAGGCCTACCGAGGGCTGACCGACGAACTGGGCGAGCCGTTCTCGGTACGCGTCGACGCCAAGGCCAACCCTGAGCAGAAGGCACTGCTGAGCAAGCTGGCGCCGGAACAGGTTACCTCGACCGAGCTGGCAGGCGAAAAGATCCAGAGCATCCTCAGCCATGCCCCGGGCAACGATCAAGCCATTGGCGGTCTGAAAGTCATGACCGAAAACGGCTGGTTCGCCGCGCGTCCTTCGGGCACTGAAGACATCTACAAGATCTACGCCGAAAGCTTCCTCGGCGACGACCACCTCAAGCAACTGGTGGCCGAGGCGCAAACTTTGGTAGACGGCGCCATTTCCAGCAAATGATGCGCGCATGAAAAAGGGCAACCGTGAGGGTTGCCCTTTTTTATTGCCTGCAGATCAAGCCAGGTCGACCAGTACGATCTCGCTGTCTTCGATCGCCGTGACCGTCAGCACTTGCTCATGGGCTACCGCCACACCGTCACGCGCTTGGGCACGCAAGCCATTGACCTCGATCACGCCAGTGGCCGGAACCAGATAGGCGCGCCGTCCTTCATCCAGTCGATATTCGGCGGTTTCACCGGCCTTGATGTTCGCCGCCACCAGGCGCGCATTGGCGCGAATGTGCAGGCTCTCATCGTCGCCGTCCTTGCCGCTGGCCAAGGTGACAAAACCTTCGCGCTCGCCTTTGGGAAACGGCTTGGCGCCCCACGACGGCGGCGCACCGGTTTCGGTCGGCAGAATCCAGATCTGGAAGATCTTGGTTTCCTTGTCTTCGAGGTTGTACTCGCTGTGGGCGATGCCGGTACCGGCGCTCATCACTTGTACGTCACCGGCTTCGGTGCGGCCCTTGTTGCCCAAATTGTCCTGGTGCGTGATGGCACCTTCACGCACGTAAGTGATGATTTCCATGTCGCGGTGCGGATGCTGCGGGAAACCGGTGCCTGCGGCGATGATGTCGTCGTTCCACACGCGTAAGTTGCCCCAGCTCATCCGCTGCGGATCGTAGTATTCGGCAAACGAAAAGTGGTGATGCGCGTCCAGCCAGCCATGATGGGCGCCGCCCAGCGAGCTGAAGGGTCTGAGTTCAAGCATGATCGTCTCCTTAAATTAGGTTCGTCAGGGGGTGGGTCCCGTGGTTGATGACGACGATCATCTATCAAGCAATCATCGATAAAAAGCGCAAAAACTGCCGCATCATGATCAGGTTATTTGATAGGAATTTGCCTCAAAGTCGTCTCATCCGACTTTCAATTCGTCGCCTAAACCGATGACCTGTAAGCATTTCGCTAGAACTCATCAGCAAATCCAGACACCATAGCCGCCACAGCCTCACACCCTGGAGTCCGTCAGCGTGGCGCAACACACCCCCGATCTTCCCCCTGAACTTCGTCCACTGGCCGAGATGCCCTGGTTCAAGCGTCTGGCCGCGCGATTCTTTGGTCACGGTCTGACCAAGCTGCGCGCGCAGCACCGGGCATCGTGGCTGCACGGGCAAGCTGACGGATTTCGCAGTGGCCACACAGCCGGCGTCGAATATGGTTTCAAGGAGGGCAAGCTTGAGGGTCTGGAGGAAGGCCGCCAGGTTCTGCTGATTCGCGACAGCCGCAACACCGAGCATCGGCCGCCCAGCGTCGATAACAACCTGTTCGATGACTGGCGCCTGCCGCTCACCGCCGAATTGAAAAAACGCATCAAGGCTGACGTCGCTCGTTTGCTCCCGGCCCACGCCCAGCCCAGCGCCGCGCAATGGAAAATGATCTTCAGCGATACGCCGTCCACCTCGGTGGTCGCCGGTGCGGGCGCCGGCAAGTCGACCACATTGGTGCTGCGCATACTGTTGCTCAGCCATTATCTGGGTTTTGAGCTGGATTCGATGACTGTGGTGACCTTCACCCGTGAATCGCGCAAGGACTTCATCAACAAGCTCATCGAAATATTCACGTTGTGGGGGCAGCCGCTGAACCTCAAGCAGGCGCGCGAACTGGTGCGAACCTTCCACTCGCGCATCCTGCCGATGGTGCGCAGCCTGCCGGGTTTCGAGCGCTTGCAGGCCTTCGAGAACCTCAGCGATCGCCCGCAAAGTGGCGCAGAGGAGGTCGACAGCAATCCGTTTGACCTGCGGATCAACGACGCGCAGCGGCAGCAACTGAACGCTTGTTATCACCGGCTGTTCAACGACGATGAGCGTTTCCGCCAATTGATCCAGCCGCTGTCCCGCGCGGGTTTGCAATTAAAGGAACTGGAATGCGACCACCCCGATGTGCAGAAACGCATGGCGGTCACCGAACTGGCGGCCAAGCGCGATGAAGAGCTCTGCGATGTGATTGAAGATTTATGGTTTCGTGCAGGGGCGTGGCCCATTAAAGGCATCGAGCCGAATCGGCAGGCCTTCGAAATCAATGGCTCGAAGTTCCACGCTCACGGCTATATTCCCAGCCTCGATGCCTGGGTGGTGCTCGGCTTTGATCCCAAGGAAAACGCCCAGCTGACCCGACCCAACGCCAAGCTGAGTGTCCGCGCAGAATGGGCGGTCAAGCGCACCCTGTTTCAAGCTTTCTGCCGTAAGCCATTGATATGGCTGGATAGTTACGAGTCATCCAGGCGCGTTCTTGCGACGTTGGCCGGAGATGCCAGCGCCGGTCCCGGATTTGATTACAAGGTCAAGGGCGAGCTGGCATCCGCGCCATTGCTGGACTGTTTTGTCGCCGCGGCGGGCTTCATCGAAAACCTCGGCCTGGATGTGCCGGACGCGGTCAGCCGGATGAGCTTCGCCAAGGACGATCCTGATCGTTTTTTCTTTGAGGCCCTGAGCCTGTTCTGGCGCGCATTTGAAGATCACCTGCTGGATCAGAAACCGCCAGTGATGACCTACAACCGCATGTTCGCGTTGTTCAGCGAACACTCGCCGGACAACCTCAAGCTGCTCAGCGATGAGTTGCTGCGGCCGATGGCGCATTTGATGATCGACGAATTCCAGGACGTATCGCCGCAGATCGTTTCGTGGATTCGCGCCAGCCTCAATGAAATCCGCAGCCGTGGCCCGGCCATGCACGTTGGGCGAGGGGCACAACGTTCATCGCTGCTGTGTGTCGGTGATGACTGGCAGTCGATTTACGGCTGGCGCGGCAGTTCTCCGAGTTACTTCATGGAGTTCAACAAGGAATTTCCGTCGCCGAGCACCACGCGGGTCATGCTCAGTGACAACTACCGCAGCCACCAGCACATCATCGACGCCGCTGAACACATTGTCCGTGCAGCGCCGGCGATCGCAGGCAAGAAGGCCAAGGCCAGTGGTGAGCCCAAGCCGCTTCACCCGGTCAACGTGCTTGAGCGTGACGATGAAGCGCTGGGGCAGCGTCTGGCCGAGCATTACCGGCGGGGTGATTCAATCCTGATGCTTTATCGAAAAAGCAGCGATAAGTTATTGATTGAGCAGCATATTCAGCCTGTACTTAATGTGGATTCGAGCTTGCCCTATGATGCGCGGCGGCTGAAACAGCTGACCTATCACAGCGCCAAAGGCTTGCAGGCTGATGCGGTATTCCTGCTGGGTGATTGTCAGCATCTGACCAGTTCTCCGTACAAGAACCAGGTGTATCGCATGGCGGGATTGGGCAAAAGTGGCGATAGCGAGCCGTACGACAATGCGCAAAAAGACGAAATCCTGCGCCTTGCCTACGTTGGTATCACACGCGCCGTCAGCCATTGCTATTGGTACGTCGAACCGCAGGAAACCCAAGCGGTAAACATGCCGAGGGCATCGGATCGAGTTGCCAAGGGCAAGCCGTTCTTCGTCGACCATCGACGCGAAAAGGTCAGCGCCTGACCAATAAAAAGCCCGCATCGCTGCGGGCTTTTTGTTTTAAATCAGGTGGTTATGCGTAGTTCTTGAGAGATTCCGGAGGAGTGAAAGCTTCCAGCTCATCTTCGATGGCCTCGATGATGCGCTCGACGTCCGCCGCGTTCATCACCGTTGCGCAGGGAATGCCAGCGATGGCGATCATGGTTTCGCCGCTGGCACGATCAAACAGACGGGCGATCAGGCTGCCCGGCGCATCCATCGTCGCCTCGAAACCCATGGGATGAAAATGCCAGCGCATCAGCTGGCAAGCGTTTGGAAAGGTGACTTTGCTGAACCCTTTATTCATGGTGTTGCCCGCCTGCTTCATCGAGCGCTTCCTTTTGCTCATGTTAGGTGGGAAGAGCCTTCATTGGCTCAACCAGTGCTTGAGCTTTAAAAGTAGCATCCGTGTGTGAAAAAACTGTGAGTTTTTTCAGTCCGTTTAGCGATTGATTCGCATTTTTTGATGTAAGTCACTGGCTCATCGATTATCGCCAAAACGCCACCATCGATTTTTCATTGAAGCGGCAGAGGAAGTTGGGCAAGCTCGGTTCTTTTTCGCCGAGCCGCTTATGCACGCCGATGACGACGGCCCAGAACAGACCCAGGCCACGGCCGCCACGGTCATGCGCTATCACCTGAGCTGGAAACACCGGGATCTGGACAGCGTCATGGCGCTTTATCACGCCGATATCCAGTACAACGATTTCTTTCAGAATCGCGTACTCAGACTGGATGAGTTACGCGAGTACGTGCGCGTGAGCATGCCGCGAGAATCCGACGAACTGCTCGAGCATTGCGACCGCATTCGGGTGGATGGCAACACCGCGTTCATTCAGTACGAGGTGACCTTGCGTGGCGGCGATGGCCTGGTGTCGTTCCGTTCCAGCGAAGCGATCACGGTCAAGGACGGCCTGATATGGCGCGTCAATGAATACGCCTCGCTGGTGCGTACCCAAACCAACGGCAGTTCGGCACCGAGCCGTCCGGCGGTCAGTCGTCTCGGTCTGTCACCGCGCCAACTGAGCTTCATGGCCGAAGACCTGCAGCAGTATTTCGAGAAGCAGCAGCCTTATCTGGACCCTGAACTTGACCTGCAAAGGGTGGCGAAGGAGTGCGGGTACAGCCGCAATCAGATTTCCTATCTGCTCAATCAGGTACTCGGGCAAAGCTTTTATCGCTACGTCAACCAGGCGCGCCTGCAGCATTTGCTGCGTGCACTGGACAGCGCCGCACCGCCATTGCGCGTCGACGAGTTGGCGTTTGCCGCCGGTTTCAATTCGCTGTCGGCGTTTTACAAATGCTTTCGCGAGCACACCGGCCAGTCGCCCAAGGCCTACGCCAAACAAATTTCTCTGCGGGCACGCGCGCAAGACATCCACTGAAGGCAGCCACTAGGATCGACGCCATCGAAGGTTTTCAGTGGCGGAGTCTGGCATGTCGGCGTGGCGCACGATCAGTTTGTGGATGGATCAGCTCGATGAGCCGCTGCTGGCGCGCCCTGCGCTTGAGCGGGATCTAGATGTCGACGTGGCGATCATCGGCGCCGGTTACACCGGACTGTGGACGGCGTACTACCTGAAAAAACAGGCGCCCGGCCTGGATATCGCCATCATCGAGGCGCAAACCGCCGGGTTCGGTGCGTCCGGACGCAATGGCGGCTGGCTGATGGGTAACTTGCTGGGTGAGGATCGCTTGCTCGCAGGCTTATCGCCGCAGCAACGGCGGGCGTCGTTTGATCTGCTGCACAGCATTCCTGATGAAGTGGAGATCGTCGTTGAACGCGAAGGCATCGACTGCGATTACCGCAAGGGCGGGGTGCTTTATTGTGCTGCGCGCTACCCAGAGCAGGAAACCGTTCTGCGCGATTACTTGAACAAGCTGCATGCCCAAGGCCTGACTGACGACGATTACCGCTGGCTGAGTCCCGAGCAACTGGCCCAGCAGATCCGGGTAGCCAAGCCCTACGGCGGCATCTTCGCTCCCCATGTCGCGACCATTCACCCGGCGAAACTGGTCCGTGGCCTGGCGCGGACCGTGCAGAACATGGGCGTGAAAATCTACGAAAACAGCCCGGTTACCCACTGGCAATCCGGCAGTTTGCGCACTGCCAAGGCCAGCGTACGCAGCCGCTGGATCGTCCCGGCCGTGGAAGGCTATTCGGTGACGTTGCCGCCGCTGGGCCGTTATCAGTTGCCGGTGCAAAGTCTGATTGTCGCCACCGAGCCGCTGTCCGCCGCGACCTGGGACGAAATCGGCCTGAATCGTGGGCAAGCCTTCAGTGAGTTCAGCCGTCAAGTCACCTATGGCCAGCGCAGTGCCGACAACCGCCTGATTTTCGGCGCCCGTGGCGGTTATCAGTTCGCCGGCAAGCTACGCCATGACTTCAACCTCACTCGCGATGAAGTCGAGTTGCGCCGCTATCTGTTCGGCGAACTGTTCCCGCAGCTGAAAAACGTGCAAATCACCCACGCCTGGGGCGGCAACCTCGGCATGTCGCGCCATTTCAAGCCGCACATGCTTTGCGACCGCGCCAACGGCATCGCGCTATCGGGCGGTTACGGCGGCGAGGGCGTCGGCGCCAGCAACCTTGGCGGGCGCACCCTGGCCGATCTGATTCTCGAGCGCGACAGCGAGCTGACCCAACAACCGTGGGTCCTGCCCGACGGTGGCATTCACGCGCTGCGTGCCTGGGAGCCAGAGCCATGCCGCTGGCTCGGCTACAACGCGATCATCAAAAGTTTCGTGCATGAAGACCAGACGCTGGCCAATCCGGCGACCGCGCCCTGGCGGCGCAAGCTCGCCAGCCAAGTCGCCGGGTTCATGGAAGGTTTCATGCACTGAACGCCGTTTCCCTCAATAAACAGGTCACGCCATGAGCATCACCCAATTCAAGAACACCGCCACGCTCGAACTCGATGAATCCAGCCCGGTCGCCGTGCCCCTCGGCGAGCGCGTCGCAATTGCCTCGACCACCAGCGTCGAGCGCGATGACGGCGTTGAAACCGGCGTCTGGGAATGCACCCCGGGCCGCTGGCGGCGGCAGATCACCGCGCAGGAGTTCTGCCATTTCATTTCCGGGCGCTGCACCTTCACCCCCGACGGTGGCGGCGAAACCCTGCACATACAAGGCGGCGACGCACTGATGTTGCCAGCCAACACGCTCGGGATCTGGGATATCCAGGAAACCGTGCGCAAGAGCTACGTGCTGATTTTCTGATTGTTCGATCCTTTGATTGCCTGCCAACAAAAAAAGCCCATACAGGAATCGCCCCATGATCCAGAAAACCCTCGCATTGGCGCCGCTGCTGCTGGCCGCTTCCGTCAGTCACGCGGCCGAGACGGTCAAGGTCTACAACTGGTCCGACTACATCGCCCCGGACACCACGAAGAATTTCCAGAAAGACACGGGCATCGGCGTCACCTACGACGTCTACGACAGCAACGAAACCCTCGACGGCAAATTGATGACCGGCAAATCCGGTTACGACGTGGTGTTCCCTTCCAACCACTTCATGGCGCGGCAGATTCAGGGTGGGGCGCTGAAGAAACTCGACAAGAGTCAGTTGCCGAACTGGAAGAACCTCAACCCGGCACTGCTCAAAGCCTTGCAAACCAACGACCCGAACAACGAGCACGGTTTCCCTTATCTGTGGGGCAGCACCGGTATCGGCTACAACATCGCCAAGGTCAAAGCGGTGCTGGGCGACGACGCGCCGGTGGATTCCTGGGATCTGATCTTCAAACCCGAATACATGGAAAAACTGCAAAAGTGCGGCGTGGCGATCCTCGACAACGGCCCGGAACTGCTCCCGGCGGCACTTAACTACCTCGGCCTGCCGCACCACAGCAAGAATCCCGAAGACTACAGAAAAGCCGAAGCTTTGCTGATGAAAGTGCGGCCCTACGTCAGCTACTTCCATTCCTCGAAGTACACCAGTGACCTGGCCAACGGCGACATCTGCGTAGCAGTCGGCTTTTCCGGCGACATCCTGCAAGCGGAGAACCGCGCCAAGGAGGCCAAGAACGGCGTCGAGATCGGTTATGCGATTCCCAAGGAAGGCGCGGCCATCTGGTTCGACATGGTCGCCATGCCCGCCGACGCACCGGACGAAAAGGCCGGCTACGCCTTCATGAATTACCTGCTGCGCCCCGATATCATGGCGGGCATCACCAACTACGTGCACTACGCCAATGGCAACGAACAGGCGGACACGCTCATCGATCCGGCGATCAAGAACGACACCAAGGTTTACCCGAGCGCGGAAATGATGGGCAAGCTGTTTGCGCTGGAAGCGATGCCGCTGAATATCGACCGGATCCGTACGCGGGTCTGGAACAAGATTCGTACCGGCAGCTGAGTTTTTTCAGGCCAACGTACAAGACCCCTGTGGGAGCGAGCCTGCTCGCGAAGCGGTTTGTCATTCGACTCTTATGTTGACTGGCTTGGCGCCTTCGCGAGCAGGCTCGCTCCCACATTTGTTATTCAATGAATCAGCATAGTTGATATCAAAGCACTGGCACCGCTGACTGAAAGTGTGACTTGCCCAACAAATCCAAACTTACCGATATTTAATATTTAAATAGAAAATCGTCAGACAATTTGCGCCCTCGCTACAACTAAAAACAATCTTTCCTCCCCGCACGCTTTGTTTACGGCAGTTTCCTGATACCACCAAATTGGATCGCAAAAAAATCCTTTACGACAGATTTCCAATTGTGTCAGGTTCGTTACGCCTTCATTGGGCGAGTGATAGGACGATCTCGCCAAAGATCGTCCTGTCGGACAAAAACTGTTCCATTGCTAAACAAGGAAGTGTGTTTATGTCGAAAGTTAAAACCAATGCTGTTGATTCCGCCGAACAGGCTTTCCAGCTGGCTGCCTTCAGCTCGGCGTACAACCAGATCAATAGCTTCAGCCATCAGTATGACCGTGGCGGCAACCTCACGGTCAATGGCAAACCCTCGTACACCGTCGATCAGGCGGCTACGCAATTGCTGCGTGACGGCGCTGCCTATCAGGACAAGGACAGCAGCGGCAAGATCGAACTCACCTATACGTTCCTGACCTCGGCCTCGAACAGCACGATGAACAAGCACGGGATCACCGGGTTCAGTCAGTTCAGCGCGCAGCAACAGGCGCAGGCCAAGCTCGCCATGCAGTCCTGGGCCGATGTGGCCAATGTCACCTTCACCGAGAGAGCCTCGGGCGGCGACGGGCACATGACCTTCGGTAACTACAGCGGTGGCCAGGATGGCGCTGCGGCGTTTGCCTATCTGCCGGGGACCGGCGCCGGTTATGACGGCACCTCGTGGTACTTGATCAACAGCGGTTACACGCAGAACAAGAACCCGGATCTGAACAACTACGGTCGTCAGACCCTGACCCACGAAATCGGCCATACCCTGGGCCTTGCTCACCCTGGCGACTACAACGCCGGCAACGGCAACCCGACCTACAACGACGCGACCTACGGCCAGGACACCCGTGGCTACAGCGTCATGAGTTACTGGAGCGAGAGCAACACCAACCAGAACTTCAGCAAGGGCGGCGTCGAAGCCTATTCGTCCGGCCCGCTGATGGACGACATCGCAGCCATCCAGAAACTCTACGGCGCCAACACCACCACCCGCACCGGCGACACCACCTACGGCTTCAACTCCAATACCGGCCGCGATTTCCTCAGCGCGTCGTCGTCGAGCGACAAAGTGGTGTTCTCGGTGTGGGATGCCGGCGGCAAGGACACCCTGGATTTCTCCGGTTTCACCCAGAACCAGAAGATCAACCTCAACAGCGCTTCGTTCTCCGACGTTGGCGGCATGGTCGGTAACGTGTCGATCGCCAAGGGCGCGGTCATCGAGAACGCGATTGGCGGTTCGGGCAGCGATCTGTTGATCGGCAACAGCGTGGCCAACGAGCTCAAGGGCGGTGCCGGTAACGACATCCTGTACGGCGCTGGCGGTGCCGACAAGCTGTGGGGCGGCGCCGGTTCGGACACTTTCGTGTTCGCCGCCAGCTCGGACTCCAAGCCAGGTGCGATCGATCAGATCCTCGATTTCGTCAGCGGTCTGGACAAAATCGACCTGACCGGCATCACCAACGGTGCGGGCCTGCACTTCGTCAACAGCTTCACCGGTTCGGCTGGCGACGCAGTGTTGACCTCGTCGGGCGGCAATAGCCTGTTGTCGGTGGATTTCTCCGGGCATGGCGTGGCTGACTTCATCGTCAGCACCGTGGGTCAGGCTGCGACCAGCGACATCGTGGCGTGATGTGAAAGGAAAGCGGCGCCTCGTGCGTCGCTTTCTTCGCTTGCATCGGCCTGATCCCCGAGCAAGGCTACGAGCGGAAGTGAAATTTCCTATGACTCGATACGTTTTAACTGACACGACGATGGCATGGCTGATGGCAGTCACGCTGATGATGACCGGAGCGACAAGCATGGCAAGCAGCCTCAGACTCGAAGAACCCTCGGCATTCGCCGGGCGCTGGCAGGCCACATTGACCGGTCACAACGACACACCCGAAACGCGGTCGTTGCAAGACAAGCCGTCGAACACATGCGTTGTCGATCTTGCGCCAGACAAGACCTTGGGCGAGGGCGCCGATTGTCTGGGCGCGTGGTTGAGCGAAGTCCCGATTGGCTGGTTTCCAGAACCCGATGGCATTGCCATCACTGGCAAGGAGGGTTCGAAAATCGCCTTTTTCAGCCGCCGGGGGGATGGCTCTTACGCAAGCAGGTTGAGTTCGCAATTGCTTATCTTGCTCGAACGCATCGGGCACTAAGCGGTGGCTGGGTAGTTGCGCGAAGTTGATGTACTGCAATAACCGAGCGTTATAACCGCGAAGCCGATCAACTTGTTATGAAATTGTAAGCACTACTTGCAAATGATCTTTGGCAGGTACGCGAAATATCAATGGAATGCTCGTCCGCACCGACGAGACTATGAACTCAGGAAGAATCAATGAAGATGGCGAAGTCTCCGGCCGCTCCGTTAATCAAGGCATTGGGCGACTATAAAAGCATTCTGATCAGCGTCGGTTGTTTCACCGCGTTGATCAACGTGCTGATGCTGGTGCCGTCGATCTACATGCTGCAAGTTTACGATCGGGTGCTGTCGTCACAGAACGAAACCACTCTGGCGATGCTGTCGTTGATGGTGGTCGGGTTCTTCGCCTTCATCGGCCTGCTGGAAGTGATCCGCAGCTTTATCGTCATCCGCATCGGCAGCCAATTGGAGCGGCGCTTCAATCTGCGCGTCTATCAGGCCGCGTTCGAGCGCAACCTGTTCAAGGGCGAGGGTAACGCCGGGCAGTCGCTGGGCGACCTGACCCACATTCGCCAGTTCGTCACCGGCCCGGCGCTGTTCGCCTTCTTCGATGCGCCGTGGTTCCCGGTCTATCTGTTTGTCATTTACCTGTTCAACGTCTGGCTCGGCGTGCTGGCCACGGCGGGCGCGCTGTTGTTGATCGCGCTGGCGTGCCTCAACGAATACATGACCAAAAAACCGCTGGGCGAAGCCGCCGGTTTTTCCCAGCAGTCCAGTCAGTTGGCTACCAGTCACTTGCACAACGCCGAAACCATTCAGGCGATGGGCATGCTCGGCTCGCTGCGCAAGCGCTGGTTCGGGGTGCATTCGCGGTTTCTCGGCTTGCAGAACCAGGCCAGCGACACCGGCGCGGTGATCAGTTCGCTGAGCAAAACCCTGCGCCTGTGCCTGCAATCGTTGGTGCTGGGCCTGGGCGCGTTGCTGGTGATCAAGGGCGACATGACGGCGGGGATGATGATCGCCGGTTCGATCCTGATGGGACGCGTGCTGAGCCCGATCGATCAGTTGATCGCCGTTTGGAAGCAGTGGAGCGGGGCGAAGCTGGCTTACCGGCGCCTTGATGCGCTGTTGCAGGCGTTTCCGCCTAGCGACGAGGCGATGGCACTGCCGGCACCGAAAGGCCAGATCAGCTTCGAGCAAGTCAGCGCCGGCCCGCCGGGGCAGCGTGCGGCCACTTTGCACATGGTCAATTTCAATCTGAGTGCTGGCGAAGTGCTCGGCGTGCTCGGCGCGTCTGGTTCCGGCAAGTCGACGCTGGCTCGAGTGCTGGTCGGCGTGTGGCCGGTTCTGGGCGGCACGGTGCGCCTCGACGGTGCCGATATTCACCGCTGGAACCGCGACCAGCTTGGTCCCTACATCGGTTACCTGCCGCAAGACATCGAATTGTTCAGCGGCAGCATCGCGGAGAACATCGCGCGCTTCAGCGAAGCCGACCCGCAAAAAGTCGTCACCGCCGCGCAACAGGCCGGTGTCCACGAGATGATCCTGCGCCTGCCGCAAGGTTACGACACGCAACTGGGCGAGGACGGCAGCGGCTTGTCCGGTGGCCAGAAACAGCGCGTGGCCCTGGCCCGCGCGCTATATGGCACGCCGAGTCTGGTGGTGCTCGATGAACCCAATTCCAACCTCGACACCGTCGGCGAAGCCGCACTGGCCAGCGCCATTGCGCAACTCAAGGCGCAAGGCACCACGGTGATTCTGGTCACGCACCGTTCTTCGGTGCTGGCTCAGGCTGACAAATTGCTCGTGCTCAACGATGGTCGTTTGCAGGCGTTCGGCCCGAGTCAGGATGTGCTCAAGGCACTTTCCGGCCAGCACGAACAGCAACGCGAAAAAGCCGCACAAACACCGGGCGGGCTCAGCATGAGCCGGCAGTATCAGCCCTCGACAAGGAATTCGGGTGTATGAGCAGCGCCAGCATGAACACTGAAAACGAAGCGAACATGGAACACGCCTACCTCACCGAGCGCCCGGAGCGTGATGCGAAATTCTTCGCGCGCATGGGCTGGATTCTGGCCATCGTCGGCGCTGGCAGTTTCTTCACCTGGGCGGCACTGGCGCCGCTGGATCAGGGCATTCCGGTGCAGGGCACGGTGGTGGTCTCGGGCAAGCGCAAGGCCGTGCAGTCGATGAGCAGCGGTGTGGTCAGCCGGATTCTGGTGCGCGAAGGCGAGATCGTGAAGCAGGGCCAGCCGTTGTTCCGCCTTGATCAGACGCAAGTGGCTGCCGACGTGCAATCGCTGCAGGCGCAGTACCGCATGGCTTGGGCCAGCCTCGCGCGTTGGCAAGCTGAGCGCGACAACCTCAAGCAAGTGACCTTTCCGGCCGAGCTGAGCAACGACCCGGACCCGCGCCTGGCGCTGGTGCTGGAAGGCCAGCGGCAACTGTTCAGCAGCCGCCGCGAAGCGTTCTTCCGGGAACAAGCGGCACTGCGCGCCAATATCGAAGGCGCCACCGCACAACTGGCCGGCATGCGCCGCGCCCGCAGCGACCTCAATGCCCAGGCCAGTTCCTTGCAGCAACAATTGAGCAACTTGCAACCGCTGGCCGACAACGGCTACATCCCGCGCAACCGCTTGATGGACTACCAACGGCAACTGTCGCAAGTGCAGCAGCAACTGGCGGAAAACACCGGTGAAAGCGGGCGCGTGGAGCAGGGCATCCTTGAGTCACGCCTGAAGTTGCAGCAGCACGGCGAGGAATACCAGAAGGAAGTGCGTACGCAACTGGCCGATGCGCAGCTCAAAAGCGTGACGCTGTCCGAACAGCTGACCTCCGCCGGTTTCGACCTGCAACACAGCGAGATCCTCGCCACCGCCGATGGCGTGGCAGTCAACCTCGGCGTGCACACCGAAGGCGCCGTGGTGCGTCAGGGCGAAACCCTGCTGGAGATCGTTCCGCAAGGCACCACCTTGGAAGTAGAGGGGCACTTGCCGATCAACCTGATCGACAAGGTCGGCACGCATTTGCCGGTGGACATCCTGTTTACCGCGTTCAACCAGAGCAAAACCCCGCGCGTGCCCGGCGCAGTCAGCCTGATTTCCGCCGACCAGATGGTCGATGAGAAAACCGGCGTGCCGTATTACGTGTTGCGCAGCAGCGTCAGCGATCAGGCCATGGAAAAGCTCAACGGCCTGGTGATCAAGCCGGGCATGCCGGCGGAAATGTTCGTGCGCACCGGTGAGCGTTCACTCCTCAACTATTTGTTCAAACCGCTGCTCGATCGCGCCGGTTCTGCGTTGACCGAGGAATAAGGATGTTCGGCTGTATGAAAAAGCTTTGCATGCTGGGGGCCGCAATGACGCTGCTCGCGAGTCACTCGGCAATCGCGGCCATGGGGCCGTTTGAGATCTACGAGCAGGCATTGCGCAACGATCCGGTGTTTCTCGGTGCAATCAAGGAGCGCGATGCAGGCCTGGAAAACCGCGCGATTGGCCGCGCCGGGTTGCTGCCACGGATCGGCTACACCTACAACAAGGGCCGCAACTCGTCCAAGGCTACGTCTCTGGATGATCGCGCGCGCAACCGCACCGATGAGCGCAACTACAACAGTTACGGCTCGGCGCTGACGGTGCAGCAACCGCTGCTTGATTACGAAGCTTACGCGGCGTATCGCAAAGGCGTGGCGCAGTCGTTATTTGCCGACGAAGCCTTTCGCGGCAAGAGTCAGGAACTGTTGGTGCGAGTGCTGGATAACTACACCAAAGCCTTGTTCGCCCAGGACCAGATCGACATCGCCCAGGCGAAGAAAAAGGCCTACGAGCAGCAGTTCCAGCAGAACGAACACATGTTCAAGCAGGGCGAGGGCACGCGCACCGATATTCTTGAAGCCGAGTCACGCTATGAGCTGGCGACTGCCGAGGAAATCGAAGCGCGCAACGAGCAGGATGCCGCCTTGCGTGAGCTGGGTGCGCTGGTGGGCGTGCCGGCAGTGGACATCGGCGACCTGGCGCCGCTTGGTCAGCAATTCCAGACCTTCACGCTGCAACCGGCCAATTTCGACACTTGGCATGAACTGGCGATCAGCAACAACCCGAACCTCGCTTCGCAGCGTCAGGCCGTGGAAGTGGCGCGCTACGAAGTTGAGCGCAACCGCGCCGGGCATCTGCCGAAAGTAAGCGCCTATGCCTCGATGCGCGACAACGAGTCGGAAAGCGGCAACACCTATAACCAGCGCTACGAAACCAACACCATCGGCCTGGAAGTCAGCCTGCCGCTGTATGCCGGCGGCGGGGTGTCGGCCTCCACACGGCAGGCCAGCCGCACCATGGAACAGGCCGAGTACGAGCTGGATGGCAAAACCCGCGAAACCCTGATCGAACTGCGCCGACAGTTCAGCGCGTGCCTGTCCGGAGTGAGCAAATTGCGTGCTTATCAGAAGGCTTTGAAGTCGGCGGAAGCACTGGTGGTCTCGACCCGACAAAGCATTCTGGGCGGCGAACGTACCAATCTCGATGCGTTGAACGCCGAGCAGCAACTGTTCACCACCCGCCGGGATTTGGCCCAGGCACGCTACGACTACCTGATGGCCTGGACCAAATTGCATTACTACGCCGGGACTTTGAACGAACAGGATCTGGCGCGGGTGGACGAAGCATTTGTGGTCGCGCAACAGCCCTCACCCTAACCCTCTCCCAGAGGGAGAGGGGACCGATCCGGGGAGATTGGCGAGATGCATCGACTTGAACGAGCTGTGCTGAATCCGTAATCGACTGGTTTTCCAGGTCGCTGAATAACTGAACACAACACGGTCGGCTCCCTCTCCCTTTGGGAGAGGGCTGGGGTGAAGGGAACGGGCGACACCGCAGGATCTGAGGCTTTGCACCGAGACGTTAATGAGCAGGATCTGGCGCGGGTGGACGAAGCATTTGTGGTCGCGCAACAGCCCTCACCCTAACCCTCTCCCAGGGGGAGAGGGGACCGATCCGGGGAGATTGGCGAGATACACCGACTTGAACGAGCTGTGCTGAATCCGTAATCGACTGGTTTTCCAGGTCGCTGAATAACTGAAGACAACACGGTCGGCTCCCTCTCCTTTTGGGAGAGGGCTGGGGTGAGGGGAACGGGCGACATCGCTATCAGCCCTGAACAAAACAACAAAAACGAGAATGATGACCATGGACGTACGCATCAAACCGATTTCGCTCGGCACGCTATTGCTGGTGACCTCGGCAACGCAGGCGCAATACCTGGAACCCGGCCAGCCCGGCAATCCGGCCAGTTGGCGCAGCGCCGAGTTCCTGCGCGACTGGGGCCTGGAACGCATGCAGGCCGATCAGGCCTACGCAGCCGGCATCACCGGCAAGGGCGTGAAAATCGGCGCGCTCGATTCCGGTTTCGATGCCGCCCACCCCGAATTCTCCGCCGACCGTTATCACCCGGTAACCGCCAGCGGTAGCTACGTCGATGGCTCAGCGTTCAACGTCGACGGCACGCTCAACCCCAACAACGATTCCCACGGCACCCACGTGGTCGGCACCATGGGCGCCGCCCGTGATGGCAGCGGCATGCACGGGGTGGCGTACAACGCGCAAATCTACGTCGGCAACACCAACAAGAACGACAGCTTCCTCTTCGGCCCCAGCCCTGATCCGCGTTATTTCAAAGCGGTCTACGACAGCCTCGCCAATGCCGGGGTGCGGGCGATCAACAACAGTTGGGGCAGTCAGCCGCCGGATGTCAGTTACCGCACCCTCGCGGATCTGCACGCCGCCTACGCGCAGCACTGGAACAAGGGCACCTGGCTCGACGCCGCTGCCGATGTTTCCCGGCGCGGCGTGATCAACATCTTCAGCGCTGGCAACAGCGGCTACCCGAATGCCAGCGTACGTTCGGCGCTGCCGTACTTTCAGCCGGATCTGGAAGGCCACTGGCTGGCGGTGTCCGGGCTCGATCAGAGCAATCAGCAGAAGTACAACCAGTGCGGCATCGCCAAATACTGGTGCATCACCACACCAGGGGCGAAGATCGACAGCACCATTCCCGGTGGCGGTTATGCGATCAAGTCCGGTACCTCGATGGCGGCACCGCACGCGACCGGCGCCCTGGCGCTGGTGATGGAACGCTATCCGTACATGAACAATCAGCAGGCGCTCGAGGTGCTGCTGACCACCGCCACCCAGCTCGATGGCTCGGTCACCGACGCACCGAACGAGCGCGTCGGTTGGGGCGTCGCCAATCTCAATCGGGCGATGCGCGGGCCGGGACAATTGCTCGGTGCGTTCGACGCGAATCTGGGGGCAGGGCAGCGCGATGTCTGGAGCAACGACATCTCCGACAACGCGCTGCTCCAGCGTCAAAACGAAGACCTCGCCGAGCACAGCGCCTGGCAGCAAACCCTGCAGGACAAAGGCTGGGAGAACGGTGTCCCGGCCGGCGCCAGTCAACAGGACCAGACCGATTACGCCGTCGGCATGCTGCGTGATGCGGCAGCGGCGAACCGGGTGTATGAGGGCAGCCTGATCAAGTCCGGCGCCGGGCAATTGCTGCTCAGTGGCGCAAACACCTATCGCGGTCCGACTACCGTCAACGGCGGTCTGCTGACCGTCAACGGTTCGCTGACCTCAGCGGTCACCGTCAACGACAGCGGCACCCTCGGCGGCTCCGGACGCATCGGCGCGTTGACCGCCAACAGCGGCGGCCGGGTTGCACCGGGCAATTCCATCGGCACCTTGAACGTCGCTGGTGATGTGACACTCGCCCCGGGCTCGACTTACGCCGTTGAGCTATCGCCTACCAGCAGTGACCGCATCGTTGCCGGCGGCACGGCAACCGTCAGCGGCGCCAGTGTCAGCCTCGCGCTGGAAAACAGTCCGACCTTGCTCAGCAGCGCCGAAGCGCAAAGCCTGCTCGGCCGCCAGTACAACATCCTGCAAGCGGCCGGCGGCGTGCAGGGGCAGTTCGCTGCGGTGGTGCCGAACTACCTGTTCATCGGCGGCGCTCTCGACTACGCCGCAAGCGGCATCCAGCTGAATATCCAGCGCAACGCGACCAGCTTCGCCAGCGTCGGGCAAACGCCGAACCAGCGTTCGGTGGCGGCGGCAGTCGAAGGTCTGGGCGCCGGCAATTCGGTTTACGAAAGCGTGCTTCGTGCACCGACTCAAGCCTCGGCGCAGCAAGCCTTCCAGCAACTGAGCGGCGAGATTTATCCAGCGCTGGGGACAATGCTGATCAACGACAGCCGCCAGTTGCGTGATGCACTCGGCGAGCGGCTGCACGATGAATCGGCGACACGCAGCAATGGCTGGATCAAAGCACTCGGCGCCTGGGGCAGTACCGATTCGGGCCACGACACGGCGGGCTACAACACCTCGATCGGCGGCCTGCTGGCGGGGGTCGACGGCGCGCTGGACGAGCAGACCCGCATCGGTCTGGTCACCGGTTACAGCGACAGCTCCTTGAACATGGGCTCGGGCACGCATTCTTCGGCGAAAGTCGACAGCTATCACCTCGGCACTTACGCCGCACACGACCTCGGCGCCTGGCGCTTGAGCACTGGCGCGGCCTACAGCTGGCATCGCGGCGATGTGACGCGCGATCTGCAATACGACGAGGTCAGCGCCAAGCAGAGAGCCAAAGTTGACGCGACCACCACCCAAGTCTTCGGCGAAGCGGCGTATCGCTTGCAGCTGCAAGCGCTGGCGCTGGAACCTTTCGCCAACCTGACCTACCTGCATCTGGACACCGAAGGCTTCACCGAAAAGGGCGATGCCGCTGCGCTGAAAAGCTCGGGCGATCAGCGCGATGTGGCGCTGAGCACTCTGGGCGTACGGGCGAGCAAAACCTTCAACCTTTCCAGCCAGCAAGCGCTGGACGTCAGCGCCCGTCTCGGCTGGCAGCACAGCCTCAGCGATATCGAATCAGAGCAGCATTTGCGTTTTGCCAGCGGCGGCACGCCGTATTCCGTGGAGAGCTCGGCGCTGGTACGCGATGCCGCACTGGTCGGCGTGCAGGCCAGTCTGGCCTTGAGCAAGGACGTGCGGGTCAACCTCGATTACAACGGCCAACTGGCCAGCCGCGAGCAGCTTCACGGCGTTGGCCTGAGTCTGAACTGGCAGTTCTGATTGCATGGTTTGAGTCACCGTGGCGAGGGGATTTATCCCCGCTCGACTGCGCAGCAGTCGCAAAACCTGATCGTTCCCACGTGCAGCAAGGGAATTGATCGTTCCCACGCTCTGCGTGGGAACGCCTCCAGGGACGCTCCGCGTTCCAATGGGACGCGGAGCGTCCCGGGCTGCATTCCCACGCGGAGCGTGGGAACGATCAAGGCAACCGGATTTTTCGCAACATCACTAAGGAAGGTCGTGGATGGATAACAACAATACCCCCGCGCAATCGGGTGGCCGCTTTGCCCTGAAAACCCTGACAGTCGCCATGCTCTGTGCCAGTGCGATGGCACAGGCAGCGCCTTACGTTGAAAACGGCCGCAGCGGCGATCCGTCGAGCTGGCGCAGCAATGAATTCAAGGCTGACTGGGGCTTGGGTGCGATCGGCGCGGATTACGCCTACGCCGCCGGCTACACCGGCAAAGGCGTGAAACTGGGCATCTTCGATCAGCCGGTCTACGCCGCGCATCCGGAGTTCTCTGGCAGTAACAAAGTCGTCACCCTGGTCACCAGCGGCATTCGCGAATACACCGACCCTTACATCCCGGTAAAGGCCGGCGATGCGTTCCTCTATGACGGTTCACCCTCGGTCGGCTCCAACGGCAAGCTCGGCGCCCATGGCACGCACGTCGGCGGCATCGCGGCGGGCAGTCGCGACGGCGGGGTGATGCACGGTGTTGCATTCGGTGCGCAGATCATCAGCGCCGATAACGGCGACCCAGGCCCGGAAGACGGCATCGTGCGCGGCAACGACGGCGCGGTGTACAAGGCCGGTTGGGATGCGCTGATCGCCAGCGGGGCGCGGATCATCAACAACAGCTGGGGCATCGGCATCACCGACCGCTTCGACCTCGGCGGCCGCGATCCGGCGTATCCGCACTTCACCGTCAACGACGCGCAATTGCAATTCAACGAAATCCGCACGCTGCTCGGCACCAAACCCGGCGGCGCTTACGACGGCGCCATCGCCGCCGCTCGCAGCGGCATCGTCACCATTTTTGCCGCCGGCAACGATTACAACCTGAACAATCCCGACGCCATTGCCGGCCTGGGTTATTTCGTCCCGGACATCGCGCCGAACTGGATCACCGTCGCCGCGTTGCAGCAGAACCCGGACACCGCCAGCGCCAATCCGTACGTGATCAGCACGTTCTCCTCGCGCTGCGGCTATACGGCGAGTTACTGCGTCTCGGCGCCGGGCACCAAGATTTATAGCTCGATCATCGAAGGCACCAACGCCGGCAACCTGACCACCAGCTACGCCAACTACAACGGCACCTCGATGGCGGCGCCGCATGTCGCTGGTTCCATCGCCGTGCTGATGGAGCGCTTCCCGTATATGTCCGGCGACCAGGTCGCCAGCGTGTTGCGCACCACTGCGACCGACCTCGGCGCACCGGGCATCGACGCCTTGTACGGTTGGGGCATGATCAACCTGCGCAAGGCCATCGACGGCCCGGCGATGTTCGTCACCGAGCAGGACATTCCCGAAGAGTTTCGCGTGCAGGGCGCTTACGGCTCCGGCCAGTTCGTGGCTGACTTGCCGGGCATCGGTGCGATCATCGATCAGGGCAAACCCACCGAACGCGTGTGCATCGATATCACGTGCGGCCTCGACACCTGGCGCAACGACATCGGCGGCCACGGCGGTCTGACCAAGCAAGGCATCGGCACCCTGGTGCTGACCGGCAATAACACTTACAGCGGCCCGACCCTGGTCAATCAGGGTCGACTGGCCATCAACGGTTCGCTGCAATCGGCGGTCACTGTCAACAATGGCGGCATCCTCGGCGGCAATGGCCGCATCGGCGCGCTGGCAGTGAACAGCGGCGGTACGGTGGCGCCGGGCAACTCCATCGGCACCTTGAACGTCGCCGGTGACGTGACCTTCGCGCCGGGTTCGACCTACGCCGTAGAGCTGTCGCCAACCAGCAGCGATCAGATCGTTGCGGGCGGCAAAGCCATCATCGACGGTGCCACGGTGAGCCTGTCGCTGGAAAACAGCCCGACCTTGCTCAGCACCGGCGAAGTGCAAAGCCTGCTCGGCACTCGCTACAACATCCTGCAAGCGGCGGGCGGCATTGAAGGGCGCTTCGGTCAGGTCTTGCCGAATTACGCCTTCCTTGGCGGCACCCTGGATTACTCGGCGGGCGGCATTCAACTGGCAGTGGGACGCAATGAGGCATCGTTCGCCAGCGTCGGTCTGACGCCGAACCAGCGCGCCGTCGGTGCCGCCGCCGAACGTTTGGGTGCGGGCAATGCGCTGTTCGAAACCCTGTTGCTGTCGCCCAACGCGGCGTCGGCGCAGCAGGCCTTTCAACAGTTGTCCGGCGAGATTCACCCGGCCATCGGCACGCTGCTGATCAACGACAGCCGCTACCTGCGCGAAGCCGTCGGCGAGCGCCTGCGTGAGCGTGATCTGTTCAACGCCGATGCGCCGACTGATGAGCGCAGCAACGTCTGGGTCAAGGTCCTCGGCTCGTGGGGCGAGAGTGACGGCGGACACGACAATGCCGATTCCAATAGCTCCATCGGTGGGCTGCTGGCTGGTGTCGACGGTCTGATTGCTGAAGATACCCGTCTCGGTTTCGTCACCGGTTACAGCGACAGTTCGTTGAGCATGGGCAGCGGCACGCATTCGTCGGCGTCGGTCGACAGCTACCACTTGGGTGCGTATCTGGGCCATGAAATCGACGCGTTGCGCCTGACGGTCGGCGGCGCGTACAGCTGGCATCGTATCGATGTGAAACGCGATCTGCAGTTCGGCGACGTCAGCGGCAAACAGAAAACCAAGCGTGACGCGACCACCGCGCAGGTGTTCACCGAGGCCGCATACGATCTGGGCCTGCAACCGATGAACCTGGAGCCGTTCGCCAATCTGTCCTACGTGCACCTCAACACCGACAGCTTCACCGAGAAGGGTGACGCTGCCGCGCTCAAGGGCGGTGAAGACACCCGCGACGTGGTGCTGTCGACCCTCGGCGTGCGCGCCAAGCGCAGCTTCGCTGTGTCGGACAAGCATCAGTTGGAACTGGGCGCCAGTCTCGGCTGGCAGCACAACCTGAGCAGCGTCGATGCCGACAGCCATCTGGCCTTCGCCAACGGCAATAGCGCGTTCACCGTGCAGAGCGTGTCGATGGATCGTGACGCTGCCGTGGTCGGAGTGCGCGCCGGGCTGGCGCTCAATCGCGACGTGCGGGTCAACCTCGACTACAACGGCCTGATCGGCTCGAACGAGAAGGATCACGGCGTCGGTCTGACCCTCGACTGGCAGTTCTGAGGCGTAACCGGCAGCGCTTCTGGGCTGCCGGTTTTTCAAGGAAAAGGAGCGCTGCACATGGGATTGTTCGATTACAAAAATGCCGACGGCAAAGGGGTGTACAGCGACGCCATCGCACTGACGCTGTATGCCTACACGCCCACCGGCAAACCATTGCCGGCCACGGCGTGGGCACCGGTCACGGCGACGGCGCTGGGCTATCAGGGCAAGGTCGGCGTGCAAGGCACGTTCTTCGGGGAACAGGATGGCTTCACCAGCGCTGAGGCCGAAGTGCTCGGCAAGTACGACGCCGCTGGCAAGTTGATCGGCCTTGGCATTGCCTTTCGCGGCACCGGCGGGCTGGGTTACAGCGACACTTTCGGTGATCTGAAAAACAATCTGCTCGCGGCGGTCGGGCCGTCGGATTACGCGAGCAACTACGCGAAAAACGCGTTCGACAATCTGCTCAACGCCGTCGCCGATTTCGCGATCGCCAACGGCATTGCCGCCAACGATGTGCTGATCAGCGGCCACAGCCTCGGCGGGCTTGGGGTTAATAGCGTTGCTGAATTGAGCGCGGACAACTGGGGCGGCTTCTACAAGGATGCCAATTACATCGCCTTCGCCTCGCCGACCCAGAGCAGCACCGGCCCCCAGGTGCTCAACATCGGTTTCGAAAACGATCCGGTATTTCGCGTGCTCGACGGCACCACGTTCAGCACGGCATCGATGGGCAAGCACGACAAGCCCCACGAATCGACCACCGACAACCTGGTCAATTTCACCGATAACTACGCTTCCACGGCGCAGAACCTGGTGCCGTTCAGCATCGCCAACCCGCTGAACTGGTCGGCGCACAGTTCACTGGGCTACGCCGATGGCTTGAATCGGGTGATCGATTCGGCGTTCTACAACCTGACCGAGCGCGACTCGACAATCATCGTCGCCAATCTCGAAGAGGCATCGCGGAGCAAGACCTGGGTCGAGGACCTGGGCCGCAGCGGCGAGCCGCACAGCGGCAGCACCTTCATCATCGGCACGCAGAGCAGCGACTGGCTCAAGGGCGGGGCGGGTAACGACTTTCTTGAAGGACTGGGCGGCGACGACCGTTTTCGTGATGACGGCGGCTACAACGTCATTTTCGGCGGGCAGGGCCATAACACCTTCGAACTGCAAAAGCCGTTACAGAACTTCAGCTTCGCCAACGACGGCGACGGCACGCTGTACGTGCGCGACGCCTACGGCGGCGTCAGCCTGACCCGCGACATCGGCGCGCTGGTCAGTAAAGAGGCCGGTTCGTGGTGGGGCAGCAAGGAAATCACCTGGGGCGTCACCGCCAAGGGCCTGAGCAACGGCAGCGAACTGACCCAGTACAACCATTCGCTCAGCGGTGACGGCTACGGCAATGCCTTGCATGCCACGGCCGATGGCGACTGGCTGTTCGGGCTTGGTGGCGATGATCAACTGATCAGTGACAAGTCGCAGGTGACTTTCGTGGGTGGCGCCGGCAACGACGTGATGACGGCGGTGGGTGGCGGCAACACCTTCCTGTTCAGCGGTGCGTTCGGTTTCGATGCGATCAATGGTTACAGGACAGCGACAAACTGCTGTTCATGGGCGTCGCGGGCGCGGGACAGGGTTATGACTACAAGCAGCATGCCGCGCAGTCCGGCGCTGATACCGTGCTGAAGGTCGGCGATTTTGCCGTGACGCTGATTGGCGTCGGCGTGACTGACCTGACGGACTCGAGTTTCGTCTTTGCCTGATTCCGAAGTTGCAGGAGATCTCATTGTGGGAGCGAGCCTGCTCGCGAAAGCGGTGGGTCAGGCGATTGTGATGTTGAATGTGCTGCCGCCTTCGCGAGCAGGCTCGCTCCCACAGGTGCGGCGTACACATGATCGTTCCCACGCTCTGCGTGGGAATGCAGCCGGGGGCGCTCTGCGTCCCAAAAGAACGCAGCCTTCGGCAGCTCCTACAGAGGATGTGCAAGATGTAACGAATGCTCCAGAGCCTCGCGCTCTGGCTGTGAGCTATCTCTGACAATTCCAACAACAAGAGAGGCAATGGCAATGGGTGTATACGACTACAAGAACTTCGGCACAGCCGATTCCGCGGCGCTGTTCAGCGATGCCATGGCGATCACGCTGTATTCCTATCACAACCTCGATAACGGCTTCGCCGCCGGTTATCAGCACAACGGCTTCGGCCTGGGCCTGCCGGCAACGCTGGTCACCGCACTGATTGGCGGCACCGATTCGCAAGGGGTGATCCCCGGTATCCCGTGGAATCCCGACTCGGAAAAACTCGCCCTCGATGCCGTGAAAAAGGCCGGCTGGACGCCCATCACCGCTGCGCAATTGGGCTACGACGGCAAGACCGATGCACGCGGGACGTTCTTCGGCGAGAAGGCCGGCTATACCAGCGCGCAAGTGGAAATCCTCGGCAAGTACGATGTCCAGGGTCACCTCACCGAACTGGGTATCGCCTTTCGCGGCACCAGCGGCCCGCGCGAAATCCTCATTGGTGATTCGATTGGCGACGTGATCAACGATCTGCTCGCAGCGTTCGGCCCGGCCGATTACGCAAAAAACTACGTCGGCGAAGCTTTCGGCAATCTGCTCAACGATGTCGTCGCATTTGCTCGGGCCAATGGCCTCAGCGGTAAGGACGTGCTGGTCAGCGGTCATAGCCTGGGCGGCCTGGCGGTGAACAGTATGGCCGACCTGAGCGGCGGCAAGTGGGGCGGTTTCTTCGCCGATTCCAACTACATCGCCTACGCCTCACCGACGCAGAGCAGCGGCGACAAGGTGCTGAATATCGGCTACGAAAACGACCCGGTGTTTCGCGCCCTCGACGGTTCGACCTTCAGCAGTGCCTCGGTGGGTGTGCACGATGCGCCGCACACATCCACCACCGACAACCTCGTCAGCTTCAACGATCACTACGCCTCGAACTCCTGGAACGTGCTGCCGTATTCGATCCTGAATATCCCGACCTGGATTTCGCACCTGCCCACTGGCTACGGCGACGGCATGACGCGCGTGCTGGAGTCGAAGTTCTACGACCTGACCAGCCGCGACTCGACGATCATCGTCGCCAACCTCTCCGACCCGGCGCGGGCCAACACTTGGGTGCAGGACCTCAACCGCAACGCCGAAACCCACAAGGGCAGCACCTTCATCATCGGCAGTGACGGCAATGACCTGATCCAGGGCGGCAGCGGCAATGACTATCTGGAGGGCGGCGCCGGCAACGACAGCTTCCGCGACGACGGTGGCTACAACGTCATTCTGGGTGGGCAGGGCAACAACACGCTCGACTTGCAGCAAACAGTGAAGAACTTTGATTTCGCCAACGACGGTGCCGGCAACCTGTACATCCGCGATGCCAACGGCGGGATCAGCATTACCCGCGACATCGGCAGCATTGTCAGCAAAGAGCCGGGTTTTCTCTGGGGCGTGTTCAATGACGACGTGTTGCACAGCGTCACGGCCACGGGGCTGAAAGTCGGCAGCAACCTCACCGCTTATGAGTCGAGCATGAAAGGCACGGCTGCCAATGACATGCTCAAGGCGCATGCGGGCGGCGATTGGCTGTTTGGCCTTGAGGGCAATGATCATTTGCTCGGCGGCGCGGGCAATGATGTGTTTGTCGGCGGCGCTGGCAATGACCTGCTGGAATCGGGCGGCGGGGCGGATACGTTTCTGTTCCACGGCGCGTTCGGCCAGGATCGGGTCGTTGGCTATACGGCCGATGACAAACTGGTGTTTCTCGGCGTACAGGGTGTGTTGCCGGGGGATGATTTGCGCGCCCATGCCTCGGCGGTCGGGCAGGATACCGTGCTGACATTTGGCGGGGATTCGGTGACGTTGGTGGGGGTGGCGCTGGGGAGCCTCAACAGCGACGGGATCGTGATTGCCTGATGGTTATGCGGCGCCAGTAATGGCGCCATCGCTGGCAAGCCAGCTCCCACAGAGTCCGAGTCGTACATCCACGCTGTGAACGACATAAGACCTGTGGGAGCGGGCTTGCCCGCGATTGAAGGATAACGCGGTAATTATCGGATCAGTCTTCCTTGCGCACGGTCGCGACTTCATCGGCGCGAACCTTGACCTTGGCGCCGGAAATGTCCTCGAACTCATAGAAACCATCTTCGGTCTCGGTCTTCGGCATGTCCTCAGTCAGGTACTGGGTGCCGTTCTGCAGCGTCACCACGGTCTGGGTCGAACAGCCGCCCAGCGCCAACAGGGCTGCGACTGCTACAGGAATACCCAGCATCTTGATTTTCATACCCACCTCTGACTCCTTGCTTGAATGTGATTGCGGGCATTGTCGGCCCTGTAACGCGGTTGGTGCCAGCAGCGGCGGAAAAGTTCGATGGCGGCACGAAAAAATGCCATTGATCTTTTTCCGTTTGCGCCGGGCGGGGCTGAGCTGTTATCTGTACGCATAACCAGTGTTCGCTTGCCGTGGCTTTGAATTCCCGTGACCTCCAACCCTCTCGACGATCCGTTCTATTACCTCAACAACTTCCGGCAAGTGCTTGATTGGCTTGGGCTTCGCTATGCCGATGTGATGAGCGCAAGCGAACACGGTTTCATCCGCGACTTCAACACGCTGCCGCAAGCCTCGCAGGGATTGCTGGTGCGCATGGTCATGCGCAAGGGCATTCACTTTCGCGCGAGCAAACTCAATTATCTTGAAATCGGCGACATCGCTGAGGCGGCGCAGCCGTTGCTCGATCGCGGCTGGCTCGATGAACACGCTGCGCTGACCCTGGCAGAGCTGTTTGATGTCCTGCTCAAGGCCGAGCTGCTGCAAGCGTTCGGCACCTTTATCGATCAACCGAAAGGGCGCAAGGACGAATGGCTGCCCGTGCTGGCCGAACAGTTCAGCGAGGCGCAAACCCTGCGCGTCTGGGCGCCGCAACTGGCCGACCGGCTGTTCAGCCTGACCCTGATGGATTTGTGCGATCGCCTGCGGCTGATGTTCTTCGGCAATCTGTATCAGGACTGGTCGGAGTTCGTGCTGGCCGACCTCGGCATCTTCACTTATGAAAAAGTCGAGTTCTGCGCTGACTCCCGAGGCCTGCGCAGTCGCGAAGACGTCGATGCCTGCCTGTTTCTGCATCAGTGCCAACTGCGTTTCGAGGCCGGTGAGCCGCTGGCGGAAATCGTCGAACAGATCAACGCCGTGCAGTTCGACAACCCGTGGCTGCGCCGCCGGCAAGCCAAGGCGTTGTTCCAGATCGGCCAGTATGCCGAGCGCATCGGCGACTTTGCGCTGGCCTTGAATGTTTACCGCGACTGCGCGTATCCGGGCGCACGACTGCGGATGATCCGTGTGCTCGAGCGTTGCGGCGAATATGCATTGGCGCTGGAACTCGGCACGCTGGCCGAACAGGCGCCGCAAAGTGCCGCCGAGCAGCAGGGCTTGCAACGCATCGTCCCGCGTCTGCGGCGCAAACTCGGTGGCCCGCCGCTCAAGCGTGCCAAGGCCAGAGAGGTCGAACGCCTCGATTTGCATTTGCCGCGCAGCGATCCGGCGCGGTCGGTGGAATTTCACGTACAAGCGCACTTGCATGCCGATGACGGCCCGGTGCATTACGTCGAGAACAGCCTGATCAATTCGCTGTTTGGCCTGTTGTGCTGGCCGGCGATCTTCGCGCCGTTGCCGGGTGCGTTCTTTCACCCGTTCCAGCGCGGCCCGGTGGATCTGCTCAGCGAAGACTTCCTCGAGCGCCGCGCCGAGCTGTTCCAGGCCTGCCTGGGCGAACTCGATGACGGCCGCTACGCCGAGACCATTCGCCAGCGCTTCGTCGACAAGTGGGGCATTCAGTCGCCGTTCGTGTTCTGGGGTGCGCTCAATGAAGCCTTGCTGGAGCAGGCGCTGGCCTGTCTGCCCGCCGAACACCTGAAACACTGGTTCAATCGCCTGCTGCTCGACATCAAGGCCAACCGCGCCGGCATGCCGGACCTGATCCAGTTCTGGCCGCAGCACAAGACCTACCGGATGATCGAAGTCAAAGGCCCCGGCGACCGCTTGCAGGACAATCAACTGCGCTGGCTGGAGTTCTGCCACGAGCACCAGATGCCGGTGGCGGTGTGTTACGTGCAATGGGCGGAGCAGAGCGCTTGAGTTACAGCGTTGCCGTGCGTGCACTGTGCGAGTTCACCGCCAAGACCGGTGATCTCGACCTGCGCTTCACCCCGTCACCAACGGCGCTCGAAGGCATCGTCGGCCATCGCACCGTGGCGTCGCGGCGCAGTGAGCAGTACCAGAGCGAAGTGGCTCTGCAAGGCGAATTCGGCGAGCTGAAGGTCAAGGGCAGGGCGGATGGCTACGACCCGGCGCAAAACTGCCTGGAAGAAGTCAAAACCTATCGCGGCGACCTGAGCAGGCAACCGGCCAATCACCGCCAGTTGCACTGGGCGCAGGCGAAAATCTACGGCTGGTTGATGTGCCAGAAACTGCAATTGCAGCAGATCAATCTGGCGCTGGTGTATTTCGACGTCGTCAGCGAAAAGGAAACCTGCCTGGTCGAATCCCACAGCGCCGAGTCACTCCAGACGTTTTTCACGCAGCAGTGCGGCTTGTTCCTGCAATGGGCCGAGCAGGAAATGGCCCATCGCGAAGCGCGCAATCTGGCCGCGCAGCAACTGGCGTTCCCGCATGCGGATTTTCGTCCCGGCCAACGGCATCTGGCCGAATCAGTGTTCAAAGCCGTCAGCACCGGCCGCTGTCTGATGGCCCAGGCACCGACCGGGATTGGCAAAACCCTTGGCACGCTGTTTCCGATGCTCAAGGCCCTGGCGCCGCAGCAACTGGACAAGGTGTTCTTTCTCACCGCCAAGACTCCCGGACGCAAACTGGCGCTCGATGCCAGTCAAGTGTTGTTCAGGCAAGCGCCGGACTTGCCGCTGCGAGTGATGGAAATGGTTGCTCGCGACAAGGCCTGCGAACATCCGGACAAAGCCTGCCACGGTGAATCCTGTCCGTTGGCCCAGGGTTTTTATGATCGCCTGCCGGCTGCCCGCGAATCTGCCAGCCATATCAATCTGCTGGATCAGGCGGCGATGCGTGAAGTTGCCGCGCAGCACAGCGTATGCCCGTATTACCTGAGTCAGGAAATGGCCCGTTGGGCGGATGTGGTGGTTGCCGACTACAACTATTACTTCGACTTCAGCGCGCTGCTGTTCGGTCTGGCCCAGCTCAATCAGTGGAAAGTCGCGGTGCTCGCCGACGAGGCGCACAACCTGGTCGAACGCGGCCGGCAGATGTACAGCGCCAGCCTCGACCAGTTCACCCTCGCCAGCGTGCGCAAAACCGCGCCGGCAGCGCTGAAGAATTCCCTGCAACGGGTCAACCGTGAATGGAACGCGCTGCATGCGCCGCAACTGGCGGCGTATCAGGCGTACGACAAGGCGCCGGACAAACTCCTGCAAGCCATCTCGCTGTGTTGCGCGGCCATTGGCGATTACCTCAACGAACATCCGCAAGGCCTCGACAGCGGCCTGCAGAATTTCTATTTCGACTTGCTGCAATTCGCCCGGGTCGCCGAGCTGTACGACGAGCATTACCTGTTCGATATCAGCAAACGCGACCTCGATCGCAAGCGTCCACTGTCGCAACTGTGCCTGCGCAACGTGGTGCCGGCGGCGTTCATCGGCCCGCGCCTGAGCGCGGCGCGCAGCAGCGTGCTGTTCTCGGCCACGCTGAGCCCGCGCAACTACTACGCCGACCTGCTCGGCACGCCCGCCGACACGGTGTGCATCGACGTCGAATCGCCGTTCAGCGCCGAGCAGTTGCAGGTGCACATCGTCAGCCAGATCTCCACCCGTTTTAACCATCGCCAGGCCTCGCTGGAGCCTATCGTCGAGCTGATCGCGCGCCAGTTCAGCGAGCGCCCGGGCAACTATCTGGCGTTCTTCAGCAGTTTCGATTACCTGCAACAGGTCGCGACCTTATTGGCCGAGCGCCATCCGCACATCACCCAGTGGCTGCAATCGCGGGGCATGGCTGAGGGCGCGCGGCAGGCGTTTCTCGACCAGTTCAGCGCCGACAGCCAGGGCGTCGGGTTTGCGGTGCTGGGCGGGGCGTTTGGCGAGGGCATCGATTTGCCCGGCGCGCGGCTGATCGGCGCGTTCATCGCCACGCTGGGGCTGGCGCAGCTCAACCCGGTCAACGAGCAGATGAAGCGGCGCATGGCCGCCATTTTTGGCGCCGGCTACGACTACACCTATCTGTACCCGGGCATGCAAAAAGTCGTACAAGCCGCCGGGCGGGTGATTCGCACCCGTGAGGATCGCGGCACGGTCATGCTCATTGATGACCGCTTTGCCGAAAGCCGCATCCAGCAACTGCTGCCGCAGTGGTGGGCAATCAAAAGCGAGCCGGCACTTTCCAAATCAGTGGATTCACGCATACTTCAGCCCATGACAGTGGCTGGTGAGTGTGATGAGTGAAAACAACAGAACCGCAGCGATCGAAGACAGCCGTTTCCGGCTGCTGATCGACGCGGTTGTCGACTACGCGATCTACATGATCGACCCCGACGGTACCATCACCAGTTGGAACTCCGGCGCCAAACGCTTCAAGGGCTACGAAGAAGCGGAAATCATCGGCGAGCATTTCTCGCGCTTCTATACCCCGGAAGACCGCGCCAACGGCATGCCGCAACGGGCGCTGGACACAGCGATCCGTGAAGGTCGCTTCGAAGGCGAGGGCTGGCGCGTGCGCAAGGACGGCACGCACTTCTGGTCGCACGTGGTGATCGACCCGATCATCGACCCCAACGGCAAGCTGCTGGGGTTCGCCAAGATCACCCGCGACCTCACCGACCGCAAAATGGCCGAGGAAACCCTCAAGCAAAGCGAACAGCAGTTCCGCCTGCTGGTGCAGGGCGTCACCGACTACGCGATCTACATGCTCAGCCCCGAAGGTTGCGTCAGCAACTGGAACCAGGGCGCGCAGCGCATCAAGGGTTACCTGCCGGAAGAAATCATCGGCCAGCATTTTTCGATTTTCTACACCCCCGAAGACCGCGAACTCGGCGAGCCGCAGCGCTCGCTGGAGATTGCCACCCGCGAAGGCCGGTTCGAGAACCGCAGTTGGCGGATGCGCAAGGACGGCACGCGGTTTCTTGCCCACGTGGTCGTCGATGCGATTCGCGGCGACACCGGCACGCTGCTCGGCTTTGCCAAGATCACCCGCGATGTGACCGAGGCGCACGAGGCGCAGCAAGCCCTGGAAAAGACCCGCGAGGCGTTGTTCCAGGCGCAGAAGATGCAGGCGATCGGCCAACTCAGCGGCGGCATCGCCCATGACTTCAACAACCTGCTGACGGTGATTCTCGGCAATCTCGAGATCGTGCAGAAACGCATCGGCGACGCGCCGAAAATCGCTCGACTGCTGGAGAACGCCACCCAAGGGGCCTTGCGCGGTGTCTCGCTGACCCAGCGCATGCTGGCCTTCGCCCGGCGTCAGGAACTCAAGACTGAATCGGTGGATATCCCGCAACTGGTGCAAGGCATCACCGGGCTGCTGCGCAGTTCGCTGGGACCAGGGATTCGCATCGAAACGCGCTTTCCCGACGATCTGCAGCCAGTGCTGGCCGACAGCAATCAGCTGGAGCTGGCGATCCTCAATCTCGCCACCAATGCCCGCGATGCCATGCCCGACGGCGGCACGGTGATCATTCAGGCGCAAGCCGAAGTGGTGCTGGAACAAACTCATTCGACCCTGGCAGCGGGGCGTTACGTGTGCCTGAGCCTGATCGACAGCGGCGAAGGCATGGACGAAGCCACGCTGGCCTGCGCCCGCGACCCTTTCTTCACCACCAAGGGACTGGGCAAAGGCACCGGGCTCGGTTTGTCGATGGTGCATGGCTTTATCGAGCAGTTGGGCGGGCGCTTTACTCTCAAAAGCGAGAAGGGCCACGGCACGGCGGCCGAACTGTGGATTCCGGTGGCGTTAGAGCAAACGGCCAGTCGCCCGGCGTACAGCAACGCTGCGCCCATTGCGGTCCCAAGGCTCAGCGTGCTGGTGGTCGATGACGATTCGCTGGTGCTGACCAGCACCAGTCTGTTGCTCGAAGACCTCGGTCATCGCGTCATCGGAGCGACTTCCGGCGCTCAGGCGCTGGCGCTGTTCGATCAGGGCGAGGTCATCGATCTGGTGATCACCGACATGGCCATGCCGCACATGAGTGGCGCGCAACTGGCCCATGCCGTGCGGATGCTCAAGCCGGATTTGCCGATCATTCTCGCCACTGGATACGCCGAACGTTTGGAAGGCTTCGCCGCCGATCTGCCGCGTCTGCCGAAACCGTTCACCCAGTTGAATCTGGTCCAGATCATCGCCCAGTCGATGAAGTGACGCGCTGGTCGATCCGGCTGAACTAGTGCTGACGCGTGCCTTTCCAAAAGTCTTGTTCACTTTTGGAGGGCACGTCTCTTGTCACGCATATTGACCCAGCCAAGCGCTGTTGAAGAAGCCTTGGCTGAACACGACGCCAAGATGTTTGGCTCACCCAAGGAGCGGCTGGATTTCTACCGCCGGGAAATCCAGTACGAAACCAGCATCCTCGCCAACCGTACCGACGCCTATCTGGCGGCGCAGTCGTTTCTGGTGATCGCTTTCGCCTCGTGCATGGCCAACCTCAATCCGGAGTGGGGCAAGATGTTCACCCTTGTCGTGCCGCCTTTTCTGGCGCTGCTTGGTGTGCTCAGTTCGCTGAATGCCTGGCCGGGGATTCGTGCGGCGTACGACATCATCGATCACTGGCACTTCAAACAGAGCCAGTTGCTGCACAGCGAGCCGGTGATGGGCGCGGCGTATGACGAGTCTCCACTGTTCAGCGAAATGGAATCGAGCCACAAGGGCTATCGCAAGTCGCTGCTGTTCTCAGTGCGCACGCCTTGGATTTTTGCGACGTTCTGGGTGATGTTGGGGGTGTATGCGGTGTTTATTCAGGTGACCAATCCTTGAGGTGGATTGGTCGGGGGCAGGGGACAGGTGCTGGATTTTGTGGTGTCTGTGAGATCTTACCCCCTCACCCCAGCCCTCTCCCCCAAGGGGGCGAGGGGGAAAGGGAGCAGATCTTCATGCTTTTCAAAATCTACATTCGGCGCGGTATGCCAGGTCGGTGTAGCACGTGAGAACACCTCGGTCAGTCCCCTCTCCCTCGGGGAGAGGGCTAGGGTGAGGGGCTTTTGACTTTTATCACGCGGTTTCCAGCTCACGCCGCGGTGTAACAGCATTCTGCACCGCTGCCGGAATAGGCGGGAAATCCTCATTCAGCACACACAGATGATCAATTGCATCTTCAAATTTCGCATCGGCTTTCTTGCGCAGTGCCCGGTATTGCTCAAAGCGTTCGAAGTCGGTCGGGGTCTGTTCCAGCAGCGCGTTGGCCGCTCGGTTCAGTCCGTGGGCTTCTTCGAACAGTTGACGATTGCGTTCCAGAGCCAGTGCTCTGCAAGCCTTGATTTGCGCAGGAGTCGAGCATTCGTTCATGACTGTGACCTTGTTTGTGTCGGGGTTCCGTTTGATAGGCTGTTCACCGCAGGGGAACCGAACCTGCCGGGTCGCGCTGGATGGTTGGCGCGGTTAAAGGTGTGACCCTTGGGTCGCGCCCGGCGATCCATTTTTTTGTAGAAAAATCTTCGATGATTTTCGGCAAAGCGCAGCGGTTGAAGAATCAGCTTTTTCGTTGCTTCAGACTTTCATAGCGCGCCAGCATCGGCTGTGTGCTGATGCCATGCAGCAGGATGCTCAGGGCCACCACCGACAACGTGATGTCGGTACAAACCTTGGCCACGTCGGAATCCAGGCCATGGTTCAGGGCGAAGAACAGGTAGAACAGGCTGCCGATGCCGCGAATGCCAAACCAGCCGATCAACAAACGCTGCGGTCCGCTGAGCAGATTGCCCCACGGCATCAGCGCCACGCTCAGTGGACGAATCAGACAGAACAGCACGGCGCCGATCCACAACGCCCGCCAGTCCCAATGCGCAATCAGCACGACACCGAGCAGGGTCACCAGAAACACTTCCATCGCCCGCTCGACCAGACTGCCGAATGCGAGCATGTCGCCCATCATGATTCCCGCCGCGACCTGGCTGTCTTCCAACTGCTCCGTGTCGCCATGCACGGCGTTCTGTGGTTCGACGTTCTGATGACCGACCACCGGCTGCACCAGATGCTCGGCAGGCGCTTGGGTGATGCCCGTGGATTTCACTTCCTCCTGACGCAGACCCAGGCCAGCAGCGAAGACCGCGAGAAAGCCGTAGCCGCCAATGGCGTCGGCGACCACGTAGGACAGCGCGATCAGCGCGAGGGTGAGGTAATCGTTCGGGCCGAGGGTGCTGTCCTCGTTGTGAATGCGCAGCAACAGAGCGATGCGGCCAATTCCGCGCCCCATCCAGTAGCCGGTGAGCAAACCCGCCGGCACCGCCCATAACAGACTGCGAAGCACCCAGTGCTGCCATTCGCCAGCGCTGTCGTCGCCGTGCAGCAACAGCAGACCGAGAATCACGAAAGGGAAAGCCACGCCATCATTGAGCCCGGCTTCACCGGAGAGGCCGAAGCGCACGCTGTCGACGTCCTGCGCATCATTGACCTGCACCAGTGCGGCGAGCACCGGGTCGGTCGGCGCCAGAATCGCGCCGATCAGCAACGAAGGCCCCCACGGCAATTGCAGGCCCCAATGCAATAGCAGGCACACGCCGATAATCGTCAGAATCATTACCGGCCCGGCCAGACCAAAAGCGATACGCCAAGTCTTGTGAGCCAACGGCAACCGCAGCTTCAGACCGCAGACGAACAAGGAAAACAGCACCGCGACTTCAGTCAGGTGCTCCATCCACAATGATGATTCTTCCAGCGGCAATTGCAGCAGGTCGAGGCCGCTGGGGCCGATCGCGATGCCCAGCAGCAGGCACACCGCCGAGGTGGTAACCGGCATCCAGCGCAACCACGACGACGTCAGAGCGAGCGTCAGCAGCACGGCGCCGAGCACCGCGACCCATACGCCGAAACTCATGACCGCTCACTGCAGCGAACTTTCAAGGACAGGCGCACCGGGTCAGCTCACGGTCGTGCGCAGGTACTCGGGGATGAGCACGTTGAACCACAGCAGGATCATCGACACCAGCATGGTCACCAGCACCAGCAGGCCGACGCCCCACACGCACGCCGAATACAACAGGCCTTGCTCCTTGCGCTCATGCATGAAGGTCGGCAGGCCGACGAACAGCAAAAACGTCGAATAGATTGACGCCGCGCCGAGCACCAGAATCGCCAGCCAGCGGCTCGGGTACAGCCCGGCGATCCCGGCGAGGAAAAACGGCGTCACCGTGTAAGCGGCAAAACCGATGCATTGATTCAGCGTTGGTCGCGCATCGAATGAACGCGACATCCATCTGATAAACCCGCCGATAACCGCCACACCGGCGACAATCGTCACGTACAGCAGCACGCTCAATTGCAGGGCGCTGGCCGTGCTCAGGCGCACGTTCTCACCCGCGGCGAGGCTCCAGCCGACTTGAGTGGTGCCGATGAACAGGCACACGGCGGGAATCAACACGAGCAGCAGCAGATGCGCGAGGTAGTGGCGGGGATGGGTTTCTTCTTCGCGGCGGATATCGGTCCAGGCGAAGTTGGGTTGGGTGAAGAGTCTGACGAGGGGGGCGGACATGACAACCTCCTGTTCCTGTTGGCCCGTAGGCGCTTACAGGTATGGAGAGATGCCATGCCGCTCGGGTTCAGTTTTTCTGCTGCACGGTCACAGCATCGGTTTGCCGCCGGTCACGCCGTAGCGCTGGCCGGTAATGTAGCTGGCTTCGTCGGAGGCCAGCAGCACGTAAATCGGTGCGACTTCCACCGGTTGGCCCGGACGGCCGAGCGGGGTGCTGCCGCCGAAGTTCTGTACTTCTTCGTCGGGCATGGTCGAGACGATCAGCGGCGTCCAGATCGGGCCAGGGGCGACGCTGTTGACGCGAATCTCCTTCGGCCCGAGCATCTGCGCCAGGCCACCGGTGAAGTTGGCGATCGCGCCTTTGGTGGTGGCGTAGGCCAGCAGAGTCGGCTTGGGCATGTCCGAGTTGACCGAGCTGGTGTTGATGATCGACGAACCGGGGCGCATGTGCTTGATCGCCGCCTGGCAGATCCTGAACATGGCGGTGATGTTGACGTCGAAGGTCATCACCCATTCGTCATCGGGGATTTCCTCGAAGTTTTCGTGGGTCATCTGGAACGCGGCGTTGTTGACCAGAATGTCGATGCGGCCAAAGCGCTCGACGGTCTTGTCGACCAGCGCCTGGCACTGAGCCTTTTCGGCGATATCGCCCGGCAGCAGGATGCACTGACGCCCGGCCTGTTCGACCCAGCGTGCGGTTTCCTTGGCGTCTTCGTGTTCATTCAGGTAAGCCACGGCGACGTCGGCGCCTTCACGGGCGAAGGCAATCGCCACCGCGCGACCAATGCCGCTGTCGGCACCGGTGATCAGCGCGATCTTGCCGGCGAGGCGGCCGGAACCGACGTAACTTTGTTCGCCGCAGTCTGGATACGGTTCCATCTTGCGTTGCGAGCCGGGCACCGGTTGGGCTTGTTTCGGGAAGGGTGGTTTTGGATAGTCAGTCATCGCAGGGTCTCCTGATTTCAAGTCCAGTGTTCCGGGTTGACCCGGTGGCTTTGCCTTGAGTTCGATCGGATTTGCGCTGGATTCTGGTTGGCGATGCAAAACCAATGTGGGAGCGAGCCTGCTCGCGAAAGCGGTCTGTCAGACGATAAATATGTCGACTGACACTGCGCTTTCGCGAGCAGGCTCGCTCCCACAGGGGGTCATTTATACAGGGGAATACCGGGCAAGGATCAGCGTTTGCGGCTGGCCAGCGCCCGCTCCATCCGCGCAATCCCTTCTTCGAGCAACGCCCTCGGGCAACCGAAGTTCAACCGCACGAACTGCTGATGCCGGTCACCAAAATCCAGCCCGGCACTCAGGCCGACCTTGCCCTGTTCGAGGAAGAACCGCTGCGGATCCGGCAGGTCCAGCGCGGTGCAATCGAGCCACGCCAGATACGTGCCCTGCGGCACATTGATGGTCACGCCCGGCAGGCGCGTGCGCACCGCGTCTACCAGCCAGTCGCGGTTGGCCTGCAGGTAGATTTTCAATTCCGCGAGCCAAGGCCCGGCTTCGCTGTAGGCGACGCGGGTGGCTTCCATGCCCAGCGGGTTGACGCTGTCGACCATGCCGCAGCGGGCGTGGTTGACGCGTTCACGCAGCGCGGCGTCCTGGATGATCATGAACGAGGTCTTCAGACCGGCGATGTTGTAGGCCTTGCTCGCCGACATCAGGGTGATCGTGCGCTTGGAAATTTCCGGACTCAGCGAGGCGGTGGGAATGTGCACGCGGCCGTCGAAGCACAGTTCGGCGTGGATCTCGTCGGAAATGATCCACGCGTCCTGCGCTGCGCAGATGTCCGCGACTGCCTGCAATTCTTCGCGGGCGAAGACCTTGCCGAGCGGGTTGTGCGGGTTGCTCAACAGCAGGGCGCCGCCGCCTTTCAGCGACTCACGCAAAGATTCCAGCGGCGTGGCGTAAGTGCCATCGGCCTGGGCTTCGAATTGCAGTTCGACCTTGTTCAGGCCCCAGTGCCCCGGCGCATGGCGCAGCGGCGGATAGTTCGGTACTTGCACGACGACATTCTGCTGCGCCTGGACCAGGGCCTTGAGCGCCATGTTGAAGCCCGATTCCACGCCCGGCAGGAAAATCAGCTCCTGCGGTTTGACCTGCCATGCGTACTTGTTCCACAGGTCGGCGACGATGGCTGCACGCAGGTTGTCCTGGGCCACGCTGTAACCTAGCAGCGGGTGCAGCAGGCGCTGTTGCAAGGCTTCGACGATGACCGGCGGCGCAGCAAAATCCATATCAGCGACCCACATCGGCAACACATCGGCCGGGTAGCGGCTCCACTTGGTGCTACCAGTGTGGTGGCGGTCGAACAGCTGATCAAAATCGAAAGTCATGCGCGGTCTCGTCGAGGCGGGTTTGGTTCTGCCGGACATTCTATGCGCAACGCGACCTGTGTGGGAGCGAGCCTGCTCGCGAATACGTCGGGTCAGGCAGCATCGAGTTGGATGACCCAGCGCTTTCGCGAGCAGGCTCGCTCCCACAGGGGGGTGTGCACTGGCTGGAAATCCGGGCCAGACACCCGACGGTCGGTTTTCACACAATCGGCAAGGTCTTTGTCTACAGTGAAAAAGTCGGCGCCAAGGCGTCGCAACCGTGATTGTCCAGATAAAGCCCGGCGCAAGTACCGGGTTCCACCTGATCAGGAGTGCACGATGGATCTCAGCCGTCGTCAGTTCTTCAAGGTCGCCGGTATCGGCCTTGCAGGCTCAAGCCTGGGCGCGTTGGGCATGGCCCCGACGGCGGCCTTCGCCGAGCAGGTGCGTCACTTCAAGCTCGCCCACACCCGTGAAACCCGCAACACTTGCCCGTATTGCTCGGTCGGTTGCGGTTTGATCATGTACAGCCAGGGCGATGCCGGCAAGAACGTGGCGCAAAACATCATTCACATCGAAGGCGATGCCGACCACCCGGTCAATCGCGGCACGCTGTGCCCGAAAGGCGCGGGCCTGCTCGACTTCATTCACAGCCCCGGCCGCTTGCAGTACCCGCAAGTGCGCAAGCCCGGCAGCAATGAATGGACGCGCATCGGCTGGGACGAAGCCCTCGATCGCATCGCCGACCTGATGAAGGCCGACCGCGACGCCAACTTCATCGAGAAAAATGCCAACGGACAAACGGTGAATCGCTGGCTGACCACCGGTTTTCTCGCGGCATCGGCGGCATCCAACGAAGCCGGCTACATCACTCAGAAGGTGATTCGCAGCCTCGGTCTGCTGGGGTTCGATAACCAGGCGCGTGTCTGACACGGCCCGACGGTGGCAAGTCTTGCCCCGACGTACGGCCGTGGTGCCATGACCAACACCTGGACCGATATCGCCAACGCGAATCTGATCCTGGTGATGGGTGGCAACGCAGCAGAAGCGCATCCGTGCGGCTTCAAATGGGTGACCGAGGCCAAGGCGCACAACTCCGCGCGGCTGATCGTGGTCGATCCACGTTTTACCCGGACCGCTTCGGTGTCCGACTATTACGCGCCGATCCGCACCGGCACCGACATCGCCTTCATGGGCGGGCTGATCAATTACCTGCTGACCGAGGACAAGATCCAGCACGACTACGTGCGCAATTACACCGACGTGTCGTTCATCGTCAAAGCCGGTTATGGCTTCGAAGACGGCCTGTTCAGCGGCTATGACGCGGAAAAACGCAGCTATACCGACAAGTCCGGCTGGGGTTACGAATTCGCCGAGGACGGTTTCGTCCGCGTCGACCCGACCCTGCAAGACCCGCGCTGCGTCTATCAACTGATGAAGCAGCATTACAGCCGCTACAACATCGACCTGGCCAGCCAGATCTGCGGCATGCCGGTCGACGCCATGCAGAAAATCTGGGACGAGATCGCCACCTGCTCGACGCCGGGCAAGACCATGACGATTCTCTATGCCCTCGGCTGGACGCAGCACTCGATCGGCGCGCAGATCATCCGCAGCGCGGCGATGGTGCAATTGCTGCTGGGCAACGTCGGCATGCCCGGCGGTGGCGTCAATGCGCTGCGCGGGCACTCGAACATCCAGGGCCTGACCGACCTCGGTCTGCTGTCCAACGCCTTGCCCGGCTACCTCACGCTGCCCAGCGACAGCGAGCAGGACTACGGTCAGTTCATCTTCAAACGCACGCAGGTTCCGCTCAGACCGGGGCAGCTTTCGTACTGGCAGAACTACAGCAAATTCCACGTCAGCCTGATGAAATCCTGGTACGGCGCCAATGCCACCGCCGAGAACAACTGGCTGTTCGATCATTTGCCGAAGCTCGACATCCCCAACTACGACGTGCTGAAAATGTTCGATCTGATGAGCCAGGGCAAGGTCAACGGCTACTTTTGCCAAGGCTTCAATCCGATCGCTGCGTTACCGGACAAGAACCGCGTGATGGGCGCATTGGCCAAGCTCAAGTGGCTGGTGGTAATGGACCCGCTGGCCACGGAGACCTCGGAGTTCTGGCAGAACGTCGGGCCGTACAACGATGTGAAAACCGCCGAAATCCAGACCGAAGTCATTCGCCTGCCGACCACCTGTTTTGCCGAGGAAGACGGCTCGCTGGTCAACAGCAGCCGCTGGCTGCAATGGCACTGGAAAGGCGCCGACGGCCCCGGCGAAGCGCAGACTGACATTCGCATCATGAGCGAACTGTTCCTGCGCCTGCGCCAGCGTTATCAGACCGAAGGCGGCAAGTTTCCTGATCCGCTGCTGAAACTGTCGTGGCCGTACAAGATCCCCGACGAGCCTTCGCCGGAAGAACTGGCGCGGGAAATCAACGGCACCGCTGTCAGCGATTTCACCGATGCCAGCGGTGTCACTGTGAAGGCTGGTACGCAACTGGCCGGTTTCGGCTTGCTCAAGGATGACGGCAGCACCGCGTCCGGTTGCTGGATTTTCGCCGGCAGCTGGACCGAGGCCGGTAACCAGATGGCCCGGCGCGATAACGCCGACCCATTCGGCATGCACCAGCATCAGGGCTGGGCGTGGGCGTGGCCGGCGAATCGGCGGATTCTCTACAACCGCGCCTCGGCGGACCCGGCGGGCAAACCGTGGGACCCGAAAAAACGACTGGTGTGGTGGAACGGCAAGGCCTGGACCGGCACCGATGTGCCGGACTACAAGGCCGACGTGCCGCCGGAAGCCGGGATGAACCCGTTCATCATGAACCCCGAAGGCGTCGCGCGGTTCTTCGCCGTGGACAAGATGAACGAAGGGCCATTCCCTGAGCACTACGAGCCGTTCGAAACGCCGATCGGCATCAACCCGCTGCACCCGCAAAACAAGAAGGCCACCAGCAACCCGGCGGCGCGGATCTTCGATTCGGTCTGGGAAACCCTCGGCGAAGCCAAGGACTTCCCGTACGCCGGCACCAGTTACCGGCTTACCGAGCATTTCCATTTCTGGAGCAAGCACTGCAAGTTGAACGCGATTGCCCAGCCCGAGCAGTTCGTGGAGATCGGCGAGGTGCTGGCGAACGAGAAGGGCATCGCTGCCGGTGATCGCGTGCGGGTCAGCTGCAAGCGCGGCTTTATCGAAGCGGTGGCGGTGGTGACCAAACGGATCCGGCCGCTGCAGGTCAACGGCCAGGTCGTGCATCAGATCGGCATCCCGCTGCACTGGGGTTTCACCGGCCTGACGCGCCACGGTTACCTGACCAACACCCTGGTGCCGTTCCTCGGCGATGGCAACACTCAGACCCCGGAATCCAAGTCATTCCTGGTCAACGTGGAGAAACTGTAAATGGCCAGCCAAGACATCATTGCCCGCTCGGCCACCACCACCGTGCCGCCGTCGGTGAGGACCCAGCAGGGCGTTGCCAAGCTGATCGACACGACCAAGTGCATCGGCTGCAAGGCCTGCCAGGTCGCCTGCTCGGAATGGAACGAGCTGCGCGACGAGGTCGGCCACAACCACGGCACCTATGACAATCCGCAGGATCTGACGGCGGATTCGTGGACGCTGATGCGCTTCACCGAGCACGAAACCGACGCCGGTAACCTTGAGTGGCTGATCCGCAAGGACGGCTGCATGCACTGCGCCGAGCCCGGTTGTCTGGCCGCGTGCCCAAGCCCCGGGGCGATCATTCAGCATGCCAACGGCATCGTTGATTTCGATCAGGATCACTGCATCGGTTGCGGCTATTGCATCACCGGTTGCCCGTTCAACATTCCGCGCATTTCGCAGAAGGATCACAAGGCCTACAAATGCACACTGTGTTCCGACCGCGTGGCGGTGGGGCTGGAGCCGGCCTGCGTGAAAACCTGCCCGACCGGCGCGATCGTCTTCGGCACCAAGGAAGACATGCAAGAACACGCCGCCGAACGCATCGTCGACCTGAAAAGCCGTGGCTTTGAAAACGCTGGTTTGTACGACCCGGCAGGCGTTGGCGGCACCCACGTGATGTACGTGCTGCACCACGCCGACACGCCAAAAATCTACGCCGGTTTGCCGGACCATCCGGCGATCAGTCCGCTGGTGGGTTTGTGGAAAGGCATCAGCAAACCCCTCGGCCTGCTGGCGATGGGCGCGGCGGTGCTGGCCGGGTTCTTCCACTACGTGCGCATCGGCCCGAATCGCGTCGAGGAGGACGAGCATCCGACGCCACCCGACACCTCGGTGCACGTGGTCGACCCGGCGGTGCACACCTTCGATCCACGCGGGGAGGAGCGGCCATGAGCAACAAGACGATCCTGCGTTACAGCGCCAACCAGCGCACCAATCACTGGCTGGTGGCGATCCTGTTTTTCATGGCCGGGTTGTCCGGGCTGGCGTTGTTTCATCCGTCGCTGTTCTGGCTGAGCAACCTGTTCGGCGGCGGCACCTGGACGCGGATCCTGCACCCGTACATGGGCATCGCCATGTTCGTGCTGTTTCTCGGCCTGGTGTTCAGCTTCTGGCGCACCAACTTCTTCATCGCCAATGACCGCCAGTGGCTGCGGCGGATCAACCGGGTGATGGTCAACGACGAAGAAAGCGTGCCGCCGGTGGGCAAATACAATGCCGGGCAAAAGCTGCTGTTCTGGACTTTACTGCTGTGCATGCTCGCGTTGCTGTTCACCGGGCTGGTGATCTGGCGCGCGTGGTTCAGCGCGTATTTCGGCATCAGCGTGATCCGCTGGGCCATGCTGTTGCATGCGCTGGCCGGGTTCGTGCTGGTGCTGAGCATCATCGTGCACATCTACGCTGGTTTGTGGATCAAGGGTTCGGTCGACGCCATGTTGCATGGCTGGGTCAGCCGGCCGTGGGCGAAGAAACACCATGAACTGTGGTACCGCGAGGTGACCCGCGACGAACAGCCTCGGGACCTGCCCGAGCGACCGCTGACGAAAAAGGGCTGACTTTTGCCAAGCATTCTTGAACCCGGGGAAATCGAGGCGGCGGCCAGTTCGCCGCCATTTCTGTACCTGCCGCCGCGTGACCTGTTTACCCTGCGTGCAGAGCGGCTTGAGCGTCTCGCCGAGGGCAACGGGTTGGCGGATTATCTGCGCCTGATGGCGGGATTGTGCCGGGCGCAGCAGCATGTCTTCGACGATCCGCCGCTCACCGCGCCGTTTGATGCGCAGCGTTTCGAAGCCTGTCAGCAACACGGTCTGCCGCCATTCGCCGCAGACACCCTGGTGCGCGAAGATGCCTGGCAGCCGTGGCTCGACGCCTTGCTGCAGCACGATGCGCCAGCGCGTCAACCTGCAGTGATCGACGCGCTGGACAGTCTGCGCGCCGCAAGCCCCGGCCAGTTGCGCGCGTGGGCGGTGGCGCTGGTCAGCGGTCAGTATTCGCTGGTGCCGGCGGCGCTGGTGCCGTTTCTCGGCGCCGCGCTGCAAACCGCCTGGAGCCACTGGCTGCTCAGTGTGCCAAATCTGCAACTCAAGCCTGGCGACAGCCTTAGCCAATGCCCGGCCTGTGGTTCGCCGGCCATGGCCGGGGTGATTCGCCATCGCGGCAAGCACAACGGTTTGCGCTATCTGGTCTGCTCGCTATGTGCCTGCGAATGGCATGTGGTGCGGGTCAAGTGCGTGTATTGCGAGCAGAGCAAGGGCCTTGAGTATCTGAGCCAGGAAGACGACCGGCACAGCGCCGAACAGGCGCCGCTGCGCGCCGAAGTCTGCCCGAGCTGCAACAGCTACCTGAAATTGCTCTATCTGGAGAACGACGCCGAAGCCGAGGCGTTGTCGGCGGATCTCGGCAGTTTGCTGTTGGACATGCGTTTGGCCCAGGACGGCTATCAGCGTCTGGCGCCCAATCTGTTGCTGGCGCCGGGGGACGAATGACCAGAGCGAAACTGTGGAAGGGGGTGTGCTCCCACAGGTTTTTGTGGTGACCAACAATGTCCATTCCACCCCGAATCCCTGTGGGAGCTGCCTTGCCAGCGATTGGTCGGCACATCCACCACCTTCTTTGACGGACCCACCGCAATCGCTGGCAAGCCAGCTCCCACAAGTCTATGTGCCGAATCACAAAGCCCGGTCAGCCCCGGATTTCCCTGTGGGAGCGAGCCTGCTCGCGAAGGCGTCGTTTCAGACACATCATCTTTGACTGACTTACCGCATTCGCGAGCAGGCTCGCTCCCACAGTTTTTTGTGGTGACCAACAATGTTCATTCAACCCCGAATCCCTGTGGGAGCTGGCTTGCCAGCGATTCAATCGGCACATCCACCGCCTTCTTTGACGGACCCACCGCAATCGCTGGCAAGCCAGCTCCCACAAGTCTATGTGCCGAATCACAAAGCCCGGTCAGCCCCGGATTTCTCTGTGGGAGCGAGCCTGCTCGCGAAGGCGTAAGGTCAGCCACATCCACACCAACTGACACACCGCATTCGCGAGCAGGCTAGCTCCGGCAGTGCGTCTACACTTCTGAAACCCTTTTGGGAGCAAGCTTGCTCTCAAAAGGGATTGTTTCAGTGAAATCAGGAGTGGCTGATGTCTTCCAGCGTTGCCCTGCGGTTGCCGTCCATTGATGGGTTGTTGCGTCATCCGGCGTGCGCGCCGTTGGCCGAGCGTTACGGCCGGGATTCGTTGCTGACTGGCCTGCGTCAGTTGCTCGATGAGCTGCGGCCCGGCGTGTTGAGCGGGCAATTGGCGGCCGTGGAAATCGGCCCCGAAGTGCTCGCCGGCCGCGTCGGCGAACGCTTGGCGCAACAGCAGCGCAGTCAGGTGCGTCGGGTGTTCAACCTGACCGGCACGGTGCTGCACACCAATCTCGGTCGCGCCTTGCTGCCCGAAGAAGCCATTGAAGCGGTGGAGATGGCTGCACGCTATCCGCTCAATCTCGAGTTCGATCTGGCTAGCGGCAAGCGCGGTGATCGGGACGACCTGATCGAAGGCCTGATCCGCGAACTGACCGGCGCCGAAGCCGTCACCGTGGTCAACAACAATGCCGCTGCCGTGCTGCTCACGCTCAACAGCCTCGGCGCGCGCAAGGAAGGCATCATTTCCCGTGGCGAGCTGATCGAAATCGGCGGCGCTTTCCGCATCCCCGACATCATGGCCCGGGCCGGCGTGCGCCTGCACGAAGTCGGCACCACCAACCGCACCCATGCCCGGGATTACCAAGCGGCAATCGGTCCGCGCAGCGGGTTGATCATGCGCGTGCATGCCAGCAACTACAGCATCGAAGGCTTCACCGCGCGAGTGGCGACTGCGGAACTGGCCGAGTTGGCACACGCTCATGGCTTGCCGTTGCTGGAAGATCTGGGCAGCGGCAGTCTGCTCGACCTGACGCGCTGGGGCCTGCCGGCGGAACCGACGGTGCGTCAGGCATTGCTCGATGGCGCCGACATCGTCACCTTCAGCGGCGACAAATTGCTCGGCGGGCCGCAGGCCGGGTTGATCGTCGGGCGCAAAGAACTGATCGCGAAGATCAAGAAGAATCCACTGAAGCGCGCACTGCGGGTCGATAAATTGACCTTGGCCGCGCTGGAGGCGGTGCTCGGTCTGTACCGCGATCCGGATCGCCTCGCCGAGCGTCTGCCGAGTCTGCGTCTGCTGACCCGGCCGCAGGCCGAGATTCATGCTCAGGCTCTGCGTTTGCAACCGTTGCTCGCCGATGTGTTGGGCGAGGTCTGGCAGGTCAGCGCGGTCGAGGCGTTGGGCATGATCGGCAGCGGCAGCCAACCGGTGGCGCGCTTGCCGAGTGCAGCGCTGTGTTGCCGCCCGCAAGTGTCCAAGCGCTGGCGCGGGCGTTATCTGCTCAATCTCGAAGCAGCGTTGCGCGGTTTGCCGATCCCGATGCTCGGGCGAATCGGCGACGATGCGCTGTGGCTCGATCTACGCCAGCTCGACGATGAGCCAGGGTGGCTGGCGCAGTTGCCGCAATTGCAGGTCGACCGGTGATCGTCGGCACGGCGGGGCACATCGACCACGGCAAGACTTCGCTGTTGCAGGCGCTGACCGGGCAAACCGGCGACCGCCGCCCGCAGGAGCGCGAACGCGGCATGACCATCGATCTCGGTTATCTCTACGCCGAACTCGCAGCGGGCTCCGGGCTGACCGGCTTCATCGACGTGCCCGGCCACGAAAAATTCACCCACAACATGCTCGCTGGTGCGCAGGGCATCGATCTGGTGTTGCTGGTGGTCGCGGCCGACGACGGCGTGATGCCACAGACGCGAGAGCATCTGGCGATCATCGAACTGCTCGGCATTCCCCGCGCGCTGGTGGCGATCACTAAATGCGACCGGGCGGGAGCGGGCAGGGTGGAAGAGGTGCAGCGCCAGGTCCTGGACCTGCTCGCGCCCGGACCATTTGCTGATGCGCCGATTTTTACCGTGTCGAGCTTGAACGGGCAGGGCGTCGATGAGTTGCGCGCGGCGTTATTGCAGTCACACAACGAGGTGCAGGCGCGCGGTTGCGAAGGCGGCTTTCGTCTGGCGATTGATCGGGCTTTCAGCGTCGCGGGTGCGGGGATCGTGGTCACGGGCACCGCGCTGTCGGGCACGGTTGCGGTCGGCGAAAAACTGGTTCTGGCGCCTGCCGGCAAATCGGTGCGCATCCGGGGCTTGCACGCGCAAAACCAGGCCGCTGAACAGGCCTTCGCCGGTCAGCGTGTGGCGCTGAACCTCAGCGGCGAACGTCTGGAACTGACGCAGATCCACCGTGGCCAATGGCTGCTGGCGGACTGGCTGCATGCCCCGACCCAGCGCGTAGACATCGACTTTCATCTGTTGCCGGGCGAGCGCACCTTCGAACACTTCCACCCGGTGCATCTGCACCTCGGCACCCAAGATGTCATCGCCCGCGTCGCCTTGCTGCAAGGCCCGCGCCTGAGCCCCGGCGAGCGCATGTTCGCGCAACTGCTGATCAACGCGCCGGTGCACGCAATGAATGGCGATCGATTGATCCTGCGCGACGCCAGCGCCCAGCGCACATTGGGCGGCGGTGTTGTGCTCGACCCATTCGCTCCGGCACGCCAACGCCGCAGCCTGGAACGCCTCGCGCAACTGCAAACCCTTGCCCTTAGCGTCAGCCTCGAACAGGCCCTGCCGGCACTGCTCAACCACAGCCCCGGCGGCCTCGACCCGCAACGCCTCGAACGCCAGTTCAACCGCCCGCGCCCGCAGTGGACGCTGGCAGAAAACATCCGCCTGATCGACACCCGCCAAGGTCCGCTGCTGTTCAACGTGCAGCGCTGGGGCCAGTTGAAATTCACTTTGCTCGAGCAACTGGCGCGATTCCACGAACAGGAACCCGACCAGATGGGGCCGGACCGTGATCGCCTGCGCCGCTTCAGCGCGCTGGCACTGGAACGCTCGACGTTCATCAGCCTGCTCGACGAACTGCTCAACGCCGGCACCATTCTCGCCAGCGGCCCCTGGCTGCACCTGCCCGAACATCAGGTGCGCCTGAATGCCGACGACGAAATCCTCTGGCAGCAATTACAGCCGTTGTTCGAAGAGGCCGGTTTCGACCCGCCGTGGGTACGCGACGCGGCGAAAATTCTCGGCGAAGACGACGCCAGTGTCCGCCTGCTGCTGCGCAAACTCGCACGGCTGGGCCTGATGCACCAGGTGGTGCGCGACCTGTTTATCAGCGACATCGTCCTGCGGCAAATGGCGGCGCTACTGCTGAAACTCGCCGAAGAAAATCCGTCGATTCAAGTGACAACCTTCCGCGATGCGCTAGGCTTGGGACGCAAACGCTGTATTCAGTATCTGGAATATTTCGACCGACTCGGCCTGACCCGCCGGCTCGGCGAATCCCGCCAGATCCGCCCCGACAACGCGCTGGCTGACGTCTGCGCACCCTGAGTTCAGGAAGACAATCGCGCCCGGTGGCGCGGCCGGGCTTCAAACCCGGTTGGGGACGGCATCCGTTCCCGGGCAGGTTCGACTCCGGCTGTCTTCCGCCAGTCTCCTAAGAGCAAAGATCGCAGCCTTCCGCAGTCCTACAAATCGATGTAGGAGCTGCCGAAGGCTGCGATCTTTTGATTCTGAATGCAGGAGAAACGTAGTCTGGCCCGTTTGGTTCGCCAGTTATTCAGAGGCAGCCGCGAACTCATGTGGGAGCGAGCCTGCTCGCGAAAACGGTATATCAGTCGACATCTCAGGGATTGACCCACCGCATTCGCGAGCAGGCTTGCTCCCACAAAGTTTGGCGGCGTGAACGAAGCGTTGTGATTGACAGAAAACCCTGTGTAGGCTTGCCCGCGAAGGCGCCTCACTCAGCATCCTTTAGCGAGGCCCGCTACTGTGGCAACTCCAGATTATCGAGTACCCGATTCACCGCCAGTTCGCCGAGCATGATCAGCTGCGCAATCCCCATCAGCGTCCGGCGTTGCGATGGCTTGACCAGCCCGGCAAATTCCTAGGCGATGGTTTTGGCCGAGGCGAGGGTTTCGCAGGCGTTGGCCAGCAGGTCTTCGTTTTTCGTGTCGGCGGTGACGGCGTACATGGCGCGGGGGCTAAAGGGCGGCGGGGTCGAGCCGGGTGGGCAGAGGTAGTGGTCGAGGTCGCGGTCGGCGGCTTGGTGGAGTTTTTTGGAGTCGAGGGATTCGTAGGGTGAGGTAGGGTCGACTCCGGCTGTCTTTCGCCAAGTTTTGAAACTTTAGAAACTTTATTGATTAGTTAGTCTTCTGAGAATGAGCGAAAGTCTCGGGGTGATGAGTTTCTATCCGAATAAGCTTTGAGAAGAAGGCTGCCAGAAAAACATGGCTGCCTTCTCAATTTGCGAAGATCCAAACTTTTATTGGCCCTCTAGCGGTCTATATTTTTTTAAACGAATATTGTCTATTTCTATAGTTGAGCGGCATAAGGTTATAATGGTTATGATGGAGTACAAGTCTTCCCCTGGTGATCCTAAGTAAAAACTTATTTCGAAGTTCTTCCAGTTAGTTGTGCTCGGTAGCGTTATATACCCTATGCGAATGAATGTTGCTGAGCTTTCATTTCCCATATGTATTATAAAATTGCATTCTGTAGCGTGGCGATAATCAAAGCTAAGCGTGCAAGCCTTGCCGCTTTGAATATGCTGGTAAGATTTCCTCAAATATAACTGGCCACCCGAAGGAAATACGGCGGATCGCGCAAAATATTCTTCGCCCTGTTTGATTATTGAGCCTGATGAGTTGAAAAATTGCCAGCCATTGCTTTCATGATTTGTGAAAGTGGTTAGATCGTCAAAATCTGCTTCGATATGTAGGGTTAGTGGGGGAAAAAGAACTTTCTTGGTGCTATCGATACTTCCGTCAAAGTTAACGGCTGCTGTAATAATAAGTTTTGATCCATCTTTCATCCCATTAAGCCCAGCCAACGGAATGGAATGCTTTATCCCACCCAACTCATCCGCCGTCACTTCTTTCCCTTTATAAGCCTCTTCAACAAACCCCGTACTGCCATCACTCTTGATTTCGGTATACGTCAGCCAGATCCTTTGCCCCAAGGCAATGAATGGCCAAGCCGCCGTCCGCGTATGATCCGTCGGCAACAAATCCGCCGGATCCAGCACATCTCCCGTCACCCGATCAATCGCCGGCGTGGGCAATCCGGGGTGGCCGTCGGCAATGTCCTGCACGCTCAGTGTCAGCGGCAGGGAATCCCGTGTTTCAGATCCGGTTGTCTTGCTGTATTCCACAGTGACGTTCCTGCCGAAACTGTACGCAAGCACTTTGTTGTCCAGCGCAATCTCTTGCGTCCCCAGCGCTTTGACCACGTGAGGCGGCGAGGTATCGGAGCCATCGGCGGGAACGCCTGGAGCGGCGGTCCAGCGCACGACGAGTACATCATTGAGTTGAATGGAAGGATCGAAGACCAGCGCGGTCAGCGCATCTTTCGCCGCAAACGGATCCAGGCTGTTGCCTGGCGCTTGTTTGATTTTTGGCGATAGCAGATCCGGCGCCGCTTCGCCAATGATCTCGGCCTCAGCCGTTCCGGAATGACCAATGACGTTGCCCGCTGGCCGTTCCAGTTCAAACCGCACCTGCAAGCGTGCGCCGGAAGTCAGCTGATCGTTGGGTAGTTCCAGAATGCAGGGTTGCAGTACCCCGAACCTGTCGGTGATCACGCCCGGTTGAGTCGATTTCTCGGCCGCTTCGTTCAGTCGATAAAACGCCTTGACCGTGTCGCCCTTTTGAAAATGCGAGGTAGTGGGAGAAATGACGATCAATAGCGGCCGACCGTCGAGTTTTTCGAGGTCCACAAGCGCGGGATCGTCCATGTCATCGTCCGCAATTTCGCGCAAGAGTGGCTTGGGCAGAAATGTGCGCTCAAGATCAATGTTGGCAAAAATGAACTTCGACCAGCGGCTTTGGTGGGTCGGATTTTTCAGTTGATCAATCACGGTGTAGGAGAACGGGCAGTTAGTGATACTGCCGATTTCTTTCAGCCTGTCGGAATCAATCAGCACCGAGAACGGCTTGCCGGCTTCTTCCGGCGTCACCCTGTGAGTGAAACGCTGGCGATTGATCTCGTATTCCACCGCATCGTAGGCTCGGCAATAAGGGTAATCGAACGTCAGGAGTACGCCTTTCTCAGCCTGATCCTTGTCAATCACTGCCGGATTTCCAAGCTCTTCGGGCAGGCTGATCAGCAGATCCGGATGATCACCGGTTCCAGGCACATCATTGCCGCCGGGCGACGTGTCGTTGTAGAGCGCCCACGCTTCGATGGATTTGTTTTCATTGCCGGCGATGCTTTTCAGCATGTATTGGATTTTGTTGATGACCCCGTCGCGAAACTCCCTCTGGAACACGGAGAAGGTCATTCTCTCGTTGACGACTTGCTGTGGAATGCCGCTCTGCACACCGTTGATGTAGAGCCGGATGTCGACATATTGACCAACGTCCACAGGTGGATCGACCACTACCTGCACACCAGCGGCATTGACTCCATCGCGTGTGAGTTCCCTGAATATCCGCAATGGCAAGCCATACACGTGTATGGGGGGTATGGCTGGCGGGTCGCTGATCACGCCCTCGATCGCCAGGTATATTTTCACGGGATGCAGTGTCATGACGTCGTTGTCGGATTGAGCATTGTCCATCGCACACCTTCCTGATGAGACGGCCACGGAGGGCTGGCCGGGATGGAGATATCAGATACCGGGTGGGGGAAGTTGGCTACTGTCAGATCTGACAGGTGAAGGTGGGTTTGCGACGGGCGGTAGGTCTGCGTTTGGAGATGCGCAGGCCGATGCCCACGCACAATCAGAGGCGCGGTCGGGCTTCAAACCCGGTTGGAGACGGCATCCGTTCCCGGGCAGGTTCGACTCCGGCTTTCTTCCGCCAGTTTCCCAAAAGCAAAAGCGCAGCCTTCGGCAGCTCTTACATCGATTTGTAGGAGCTGCCGAAGGCTACGATCTTTGATCGTTCCCATGCTCTGCGTGGGAATGCAGCCCGGGACGCTCCGCGTCCCTTCCTAAGCCCCGAACGCGGGGCGTCCGTTGAGGCATTCCTATGCTGCGCGCGGGAACGATCGTCGCAGGAGGCGCTACTGCGGCAACTCCAGATTATCCAGCACCCGATTCACCGCCAACTCTCCGAGCATGATCAGTTGCGCAATCCCCATCAGCGTTCGGCGCTGCGATGGTTTGACCAGCCCGGCGAATTCCTGGGCGATGGTTTTGGCCGAGGCGAGGGTTTCGCAGGCATTGGCCAGCAAGTCTTCGTTTTTGGTGTCGGCGGTGACGGCGTACATGGCGCGGGGGCTGAACGGCGGTGGAGTAGAGCCGGGCGGGCAGAGGTAGTGGTCGAGGGCGCGGTCGGCGGCTTGGTGGAGTTTTTTTGAGTCGAGGGATTCGTAGGGGGAGGTGGGGTCGGATTCGGGTGGGTTGGGTGTTGGTTTGATCATGGTAAAGCTCCTTGAGAAATGGAGCCGTCAGCCTTCGCTGCTAAACGAAGAGGGTGGCAGCTTTACGCGGGTTAGCAGACCAGGCTCAAGGATCCCGGCGCACCGAAGTGCCCCACGCAAGCCGCCATAAATAGAGAGGCGGAGCCAGCGTGCCTTGAAAATTTGCCAGGCTGCTAAACCCGATCACTGAACAGTCAGCGACCGCACCACAATAGAACCCGCCCCCAAGGCGCACAAGCCGGCGGATTCTGGCTTGGCTGTAGGCAATGGCGCAAGGATTTGTAGCCTTGAGACCGTGTCAGCAGGTGTCTTTTAAACAGCTTCGTTTAAATCGAAGAATTGCGACGGCATTGATGGCCTCTTCGCGAGCAGGCTCGCTCCCACAGTTGGAATCCCGTTTTCAGCAAGAGCTGAGTGGGTAGTTCAGAAACCCAGCGGGTACTGGATGACCACGTAAATCCGGTCAATATCATCGCCAGCCTGCGCCTCGTTGGCGCGGTGGGTGACGTGCGATAGCTGCACCGACAGATCCTTCGCGGCGCCGGACTGCACTACATACTTCAGGTCGATATCGCGTTCCCAGTGTTTGCCGCCGCTGCCTTGTTGCGGTTGATAGTCGCCGCTGTCGGCGTCGAACGGGTTGTAGGCGCCGCCCTTGGGCGCATGGCTGCCGTCAATGTGGCTGCCGCTGACGTAGCGGGTCATGAAGTTCAGGCCGGGGATGCCGAAGGCGCCGAGGTCGAGGTCGTAGCGGGCTTGCCAGGAGCGTTCGTTGGCGCCGTTGAAGTCGGCGTATTTGATCGAGTTGGCGAGGTAGATCGAGTCGCCGCCGACGAAATCGAACGGCGTGTCGCCATTGATCCGCTGCCAGCCGAGCATCACCGCATGCGGGCCGAAGCTGTATTTGCCGGAGAGGCTAAGGGCGGTGTTATCGATCTCGCCGGCCACTGCGCGGCCGGTGTCGCGGGTGTGGTAGAGGTTGGCGTCGAGCAGCACGCCGGACTGTTTGAAGTGCAGGTTGCCGTAGTACTGGTGCCAGGTGTCGCTCAGTTCTGAGGCGTAGAGTGCGCCGCCGACCGGGCTGCTGCCGAACAGGTCGGCGCCGACGAAACTGATGCCGCCTGCTTCGGTGTTAGCGCCGTAACCGTAGAAGTCGCCTTGGCCGGAAGAGCTGTCCTGATTCTTGAACGCGGTGAAGTGCCCGGCGACCAGATTGACGTTGTCGAACTCGGCGCTGTTGAGCAAAAAGCCTGTGGCGTATTCCGGTTGCAGGCGTTTGTCGGAAGTGTCGAAGACCGGGGTTTCCACGGTCATTTCGCCGAAGGCCAAAGTGGTGCGCGAGACCTTGAGCTTGAACGCACCGCCAGCGCTGGAATAGTCGTGTTCACTGCGACCATCGCTGTCGACCGGTAGCAGACCGGTGCCGGAGTGGCCCTTGCCACCGTCGAGTTTCAGGCCGGCGAAAGCGTGGGCGTCGATGCCGAAACCGACTGTGCCCTCGGTGAAACCGGATGAGAAGTTGCCGATAAAGCCCTGTGCCCATTCCTGTTTGTAGTTTTTTCCGGAGGGCGTGGGCGAGCGGTAGTCGTTGCTGAGGTAGAAGTTGCGCAGCAGGACATCGCTTTTGGCATCGTCGAAAAATCCGCTGGCATGGGCGGTGCCGGTCAGACCGCAGAGCATGGCAAGCAGGGTGAGGCGGGAGGGCGCGCGGTTGATCATGGTCAGGGCCGGTGGTGATTCGAATGGCGCTGATGATCGAAGATCGGGAACAAAGAGGATTGGGTTGATGTGCTGAGTTGGCAGCTTTCACCACAAAACCTGTGGGAGCGAGCCTGCTCGCGAATGCGGAGTGTCAGTTAACGAAAATGCTGACTGACACAGCGCTTTCGCGAGCAGGCTCGCTCCCACAGTTTGAGTCGGGGGTAGTCAATTAGAACTTTGGCGGCCGTCAGGCCTCCATCGCTGGCAAGCCAGCTCCCACAGGGTTTGTGGGAGCTGACACAGTGCATTAAGCCAGCGGCGGTGTGCGCGGTGGGATCTGGCGTTTGCTGCCGGTGGATTCGAAGGCGGCGGCGAAGCGCAGCAGGTTCGAGTCGTCGTAGGCGCGGCCGGCGAAGGTCAGGCCGACCGGCATACCGATATCGGCCATCACGCCCATGGGCACGGTGACGGTCGGAACGCCGAGGTGGCGGATCGCGAGGTTGCCGTTGGCCACCCAGACGCCGTTGCTCCAGGCGATGTCGGCCGAAGCAGGATTGACATCCGCATCGGCCGGACCGACGTCGGCGACGGTCGGGAACAGCACGGCGTCGAGGCCGAGGTTGTCCATCCAGTCTTCAAGGTCGATGCGTCGGGTCTGCTCCAGACCGCGCAAGCCATCAGGCACGGTAGGGATTTCATTCCACGGCGTGATGCCGCGTTCGGCCATGCGCACGTATTCGTCCATGCCGGCGGCCAGATCGCCTTCGCGGTTGGGCAGGGTGCCGGGGTCGTGCGGGAAGATCTTCGGCCCGTCGACGTCGACCAGACGATTGAGTTTCGGGTCGCCGTTGGCTTGCAGGAAGTCGTCGAACGCCCACGCAGTCAGATCCCACAATTCATGATGGAGAAACTCTTTCGACACCAGCCCACGGGTGAACACGGTTGGTGCGCCAGGGCGGTCACCTTCGCAGTTGGAGACCAGCGGGAAGTCGGTTTCGACGACTTCGGCGCCAGCGGCCTCAAGGGCTTGGCGCGCCTGCTTCCACAAATCAATCACGGACGCGCGGGTGTTGATGCGCTGGCCGGTCGGGCCGCCGATGCCGGGGGCTTCGCTGGTGCCGGCGTCGGGGTCGGCGTTGATGTACATGCGCGGGATGGCGAAGCGTTTACCGGCCAGGGCTTTGGCATCGGCGGCCAGTTCACTGTACGCAGCCGGGCGCACTTCGCTGACGCGCGGGATCGGCACCCACGGTTGTAGGCGCCAGAGGTCGCCACGGGTGTCCGGGTCTTCGGCGACGACCACGTCGAGCACTTCGAGCAGGTCGGCCATGGTCCGCGCGAACGGCACGACGACGTCCATGGTCGGGGTCAACGGCCAGTTGCCGCGCACCGAAATCACCCCGCGCGACGGGGTGTAGGCGCACAGGCCGTTGTTCGACGCAGGGCCGCGTCCGCTCGACCAGGTTTCCTCGGCCAGACCGAACGCAGCAAAACTCGCAGCGGTCGCGGTGCCGGCACCGTTGGACGAGCCGGAGGCGAACGGGGCGGTGAGGTAAGCGGCGTTGTACGGACTTTCGGCGCGGCCATAGACGCCGCGTTGCATGCCGCCATTGGCCATCGGCGGCATGTTGGTCTTGCCCAGGCAGATCGCCCCGGCAGCGCGCAGGCGTTCGATGGTGAAGGCGTCGCGATGGGCGACCAGATCGGCAAATGCCGGGCTGCCGGAAGCGGCGGTCAGGCCCTTGACCAGATAACTGTCTTTGGCGGTGTAGGGGATGCCATCGAGCGGGCCGAGGGTTTCACCGTTGGCGCGGCGGGCGTCGGAGGCGCGGGCTTCGTTCAGCGCTTCAGGGTTGCGCACGACGACGGCGTTGAGTGCCGTCGAAGTGTCGGCGCCATCGTAGGCATCAATGCGCGCCAGATAGGCCTGCACCAGCTCCACGGCAGTGGTCTGGCCGGATTCAAGGGCGGTGCGCAGTTGGGCGATGGAGACTTCGGTGACTTCGATCATGGGGTCACCTGTTGAGCGTGGTTGTTTGGGGCAGGGGTATTCATAGCGGTTCTCGTTGCACGGCTTTAAGCGACAAGGTCAAGACTGGCGCCTATTTAACACCAAGCCGCGCTTCGAGTAATCGGCGGGGTGATGGCCCCACCGATTTTTTCTGCGTCCAGCGGATCATTCATTGATGCGCGGATGCTGCTGGACCAGCACTTTGCGCTTGGCCTCCAGCTCAGCGATCTCGGCATCGATGTCTTCGATTTTCTGCTCGATGTTGTCGTGGTGTTCCTGCAACAGTTCCTTGGCCTCTTCGAGGTCGGAAGCCGCCGGGGCCGCGCCGCGCAGAGGTTTGTTGGCGGTTTCCTTCATGGTCACACCAGTGACCAGTCCGACCACGGCGATGACCATCAGGTAATACGCAGGCATGTACAGATCGTTGGTGCTTTCCACCAGCCAAGCCACGGCAGTCGGCGTCAGACCGGCGATCAGCACCGAAACGTTGAAGGCACTGGCCAGCGCGCTGTAGCGGATGTGGGTGGGGAACATCGCCGGCAGGGTCGAGGCCATCACACCGATAAAGAAATTGAGCAGCACCGCAAGGATCAGCAGGCCGGAGAAGATCAGCGCGATGCTGCCGCTGTTGATCAGCATGAACGCCGGAATGGCGAAGATGAACAGGCCAATGCTGCCGACGACGATGAAGGGCTTGCGGCCGATCTTGTCGCTGATGAAACCGATCAGCGGCTGCACGAAGAGCATGCCGACCATGATCGCGATGATGATCAGCACACCGTGGTTTTCGCTGTAGTGCAGGTTGTGCGTCAGGTAACTCGGCATGTAGGTGAGCAGCATGTAATAGGTGACGTTGGTCGCCGCCACCACACCGATGCAGGTCATCAGGCTGCGCCAGTGCTTGGTTGCGACTTCCTTGAACGACACTTTCGGGCCACTGGCGAGACCTTCGCGATCGCCTTGTTCGAGTTTTTCCACGTGCTGCTGGAACGCCGGGGTTTCTTCGAGGGCGTGGCGTAGATACAGGCCGATCATGCCCAGCGGCAGGGCGAGGAAGAACGGAATCCGCCAGCCCCATTCTTCGAAGCGCTGTTCACCGAGAATCGTCGAGATCAGCACCACGACACCGGCGCCGAAGACGAAACCGGCGATCGAGCCGAAGTCCAGCCAGCTGCCGAGGAAGCCGCGTTTGCGGTCCGGCGCGTATTCAGCAACGAAGATCGAGGCGCCGGTGTATTCGCCACCGACCGAGAAACCCTGCGCCATTTTCGCCAGCAACAGCAGGATCGGCGCCCAGATGCCGATCGAGGCATAGGACGGAATCAGGCCGATGGCGAAGGTGCTCAGGGACATGATGACGATGGTCGCGGCGAGGACTTTCTGTCGTCCGTATTTGTCGCCGAGCGCACCGAAGAACAAACCGCCAAGCGGACGGATGAGGAAGGGCACGGAGAAGGTCGCCAGCGCGGCGATCATTTGCACGCCGGGATCGGCGCCGGGGAAGAAGACCTTGCCGAGCACATAGGCGACAAAGCCGTAGACGCCAAAGTCGAACCATTCCATGGCGTTGCCCAGTGCGGCGGCGGTAATCGCCTTGCGCATCTTGGCGTCGTCGACAATGGTGATGTCTTTCAAACCGATCGGTTTGACGGTGTTCTTGCGTGATTTCATTGCGCTGTTCCCGCTCGCTGATCCAGATTACCGCTGCGATGCCATCTCCATGATGGCGCCGGCTCTTCTGGCTCAGATACATGCGGACACGAAATAATTCACCGATGGGCTGGAATTAATTTCGACAGGTGGGGGAGGTGCAACTCCGAGCCTTGTTGGAGCTGTATTGCCTGACCCACCGCTATCGCTGGCAAGCCAGCTCCCACAAGAGTTTTGGGTGTTGCCGGGATCTTGTGTCCGCCGTCAAACCCTGTGGGAGCTGGCTTGCCAGCGATGACGCCATGACATCCATTACAAGGCTTATAGCGCAGCCTTCACCTGCAAACCCACCACCAACGCATTGTCGATGTCCTGCCCGGAAAACGCGCCCGGTTCGATGATGTATTGCAGGTTCGGGCGCAGCGTCAGCCATGGGGTGGCCTGGTAGCCGTAGCCCAACTCGATCAACTGCTCGGCGCTATCGAGATTCGGAAACGCAGCACCATTGGCCAGCGCGGCATCCTGTTGCAAATCGCGGCTGCGCGGGTTCGGCACGGCGCGGCCATAGCCCAGGGCCACGGTGTCTCGCGGGCGGCCTTCGAACGGTTTGTACAAAACCACGCCGGTGCCGTACCACTTGCTGAACGGCGAGGCCGCTTCGCTGGCCGCCGAGTATTGACCGAAGGCATGCAGGCTGCGGCCCTCGGAAGTCGACGAGCGCCAAACCGCCTGATCGATCAGCAGATAATGCCCACCGCGACCGGAGACTTCATCGTCGCTGCCAATGCGTTTGACGTCAGAGCTGTCGTAGTAATAGCCGAGCTTGTATTCACCCGGTAGCTCGCCGGCGTGCTTGTACACCAACTCGATCGGCACGACGGTGCCGGTGGTGTGCTTCGGCCCCAGATGCCAGGCGCGGCTGGAATTGCCGTTGCTCTCGGGGTCGACGTTGAACGCCGCCACACGCAGTTGCCAGGACGGCGACAGGTCGTATTTGACCCGCACGCCCAGACGCGCGTTGGGGTAGTTGGTCCAGCCGCTGCCGCCGGACATGTTCAGCGGGTGACCGCAGAAACCGGCGTTCATGAAGTTGCACAAAATACCGCTGTCGAGGCCGCCGAGGTCATTGCCCATCGCCATGTAACCGAGCTTCACATTCAGCGCCGGGGTGAACAGGCTGCGCTCGTAACTCAGTTCAGTCAGGCGCGTGTACAGGCCGCCGTAGTTTTCCTGAATCGGCAGCCGGTTGCCGACCAGATCTTCCGACGCGCTGTTGCCGCGCCGGTCGTTGATGGTCAGTTGCACTTTGCCGGCGTTGTCGACGCCGTAGAGTTTGCTCAGATCAAACTGCACGCCGAGCTTGATGTTCTGCGAGTAGCGCGCCGAACGGTGCAGGCCGCCGTCGGCGTTGTAAGCGGTTTCGCCGCTGTAATCGCCAGTGAACTTGATGCCGTCTTCATCGAGTTGATGACGCAAGCCGCCCCAGTCACCGGTCAGGGTGCTGCGGGTCAGCAAACCGGAATCGCTGGCGGCCAGCGCGGGTAGGGCAGTAGCGCAGCTCAGGCCCAGCAACAGGCCAGTGGAAAGCTTGGTACGAGAAAAGCGAACAGCCGATGACATGTGAATCCTTCCTGCTGAAATCTTTAACGCAATAAAACGGCGACGCGGTGCTTTGGGGCACCGCGCGCTTGGAGGAGGTTGGTTGTGCGGCAATGAGTTACGGCAGGGCGTAAGCCATCACGTAATCGCCACGATCGGTCGACTGGCGTGCGCCGCCAGCGGTGACGACGATGTACTGCTTGCCGGTCTTCGGCGAAACGTACGTCATCGGGCCGCCCTGACTGCCGACCGGCAGACGGGCTTTCCAGACTTCTTCGCCGTTGCCGCTGTTGAAGGCGCGCAGGTAGAAGTCCTGGGTGCCGGCAATGAAGATCAGGCCGCCCTGGGTCGACAGGGTGCCGCCGAGGGTGGGGAGACCGATCTTGATCGGCAAGTGCATGCGGATGCCCAGGGGACCGGTATCTTCAACGGTGCCGACCGGAACCTGCCACGCGACTTTCTGGGTCTTCATGTCGATCGCGGTCAAAGTGCCGAACGGCGGCGCCTGGCACGGAATGCCGGCCACCGACAGGAAGCGGTTCTTGTTCACCGCGTACGGCGTGCCTTTGAGCGGAACAGCGCCCATGCCGGTGTTCAGCGCTTCGCCACCGCCAGCGGCCTGGCCTTTGTTCTGCGACGGGATCATCTGGATCCACAGACCCAGGCGCATGTCGTTGACGAAGATGAAACCGTGCACCGGGTCAGTGGAGATGCTGCCCCAGTTCATGCCACCCAGCGAACCCGGGAAGCTCAGCGATTTGTCGGTACCCGGCGCTGTGTACAGGCCGTCGTAGCGCATGCTCTTGAAGTCGATACGGCAGAGCAACTGGTCGTACGGCGTGGCGCCCCACATGTCCGATTCGGTCAGGTGCTGCGCGCCGATCTGCGGCATGCCCACGGATTTCGGCTGGGTCGGCGAGTACGGCTCGTTAGGGATGTTCGCGGCTTTCACCGGTACTTCCTTGACCTCGGTCAGCGGCTTGCCAGTGGCGCGGTCGAGCACATAGATCTGCCCGGCCTTGGTGCCGATGACCAGCGCCGGAACGCTTTGGCCGTCCTTGTCGAAGTCGATCAGGCTCGGCTGCATCGGCAGGTCGAAGTCCCACAGATCGTTGTGCACGGTCTGGAACACCCAGCGTTCTTCACCGGTGCTGGCGTCCAGCGCGAGGATCGAGGCGCCGTACTTGTGGTCCAGTTCGCTGCGCTCGACACCATAGATGTCGGTGGACGAGCTGCCCATCGGCAGGAACACCGTGTTGGTAGCCGCGTCGTAGGACATCGGCGCCCAGCTGTTCGGCGTGCTGCGCACATAGGTGCTGCCGTCGGCCGGTGCGTTGCGGTCCTGCGGGTTGCCCGGGTCGAACGCCCAGCGCATGGCGCCGGTGATCACGTCAAAACCGCGAATCACACCGCCCGGCATGTCGCTCTGCACGTTGTCGGCAACACGACCGCCAACCACTACGGTGGTGCCAGCCATCAATGGCGCGGACGACAACTGATAGTAGCTGTCCGGAACATCACCCAGACCGGCCTTCAGATCGACTTGGCCGTTGTTGCCGAAACCCTGGCAGAACTCGCCAGTGTCAGCATCGACCGCGATCAGGCGAGCATCGATGGTATTGGTCAGCAGACGACGCTGGCAGTTGGCAGCCGGCGCCGGTTTGGCTTCGATGATCGAAGAGTTGCTCGGCTGAGCGATGGTCGCGGTGGCGTCGAAATAGGCCATGCCACGGCAGCGCTGCCAGACTTTCGATTGCGCGTTGATCGCGTTCTTCCACAGCTCTTTGCCGGTGTCGGCATCGAGGGCGATCAGGTTGTTGTGTGGGGTGCAGATGAATACTTTGTTGCCGACCTGCAGCGGGGTGAGCTGGTCTTCGGCGCCGTTGCCATCGCTCTCGGCGACGTCCCCGGTGTGGTAGGTCCACGCGACTTTCAACTTGTCGACGTTGTTGCGGTTGATCTGGTCGAGCGCGGCGAAGCGGCTGCCACCTTCGGTGTTGCCGTAGTGCGCCCAGTCTTTCTGCGCCTTGGCCGGCTCGACCGGAGTCAGGCCCGGGCCAGTACCAGTGGCGGCAACGGTTGGGTGGGCGACGAACATGTTGCCCGCCGCAACGGCCACACCGACCGCCAGCACAGCGGCCACGGCATACGCGCCACGACCGGCCACGCGGCCATTGGCGCGCGCCAGCAGCGGGTAGACCAGCGCGACGACCATGCCGATGGCGCTGAACATGAACAGCCGCGAGAACACCGGCCAGAACACCAGCCCGGCGTCAGCCACGGCCCAGATCGCGGTGGCCACGAGAAACGCGGCGAACAGCCAGGCGCCTGCGGTTTTCTTCAGTGCGATCAGCACGCCGGAAACGGTCATCGCCAGACCGCCGACCAGGAAGTACCAGGAACCGCCCAGGCTGACCAGCTTCACACCGCCGGCCGCGAGCGCCAGACCGAGCAGGGCGATGATCACGCCAAGGCCGACCAGAATGAACGTTGAAACGCCTGAGACGCGTTGACTGTGGTTCACATTGAAAGTCCCGTTTGAATGAAGCGCGGGATTATAGCGGTAACTAACCATTCAGTTAACCGCAGTTTTGCCATGAAAACGTGCACTTCTGTGAATCAAGCGTGGTGCAGGATTAGCAAAACGCAAGTTGAGAGGGGTTTCTCGAGGTTTCAGCAGGAGGGGCGGATTGAGCGTGGTATTGCAATGCACATGCTTGGACACCGCGCTGGATTCACCCCTCACCCCAGCCCTCTCCCCGAGGAGAGGGAGCCGATTTGTGGGCTTTTTGAGACCTGTGTTCGCCTCGGTATCTCAGGTCGGTGTAACTCGCGCATTCAGCTCGGTCAGTCCTCTCTCCCTCTGGGAGAGGGAGCTGATTTGTGGGCTTTTTGAGACCTGTGTTCGCCTCGGTATCTCAGGTCGGTGTAACTCGCGCATTCAACTCGGTCAGTCCTCTCTCCCTCTGGGAGAGGGAGCCGATTTGTGGGCTTTTTGAGACCTGTGTTCGCCTCGGTATTTCAGGTCGGCGTTACTCGCGCATTCAGCTCGGTCAGTTCCCTCTCCCTCTGGGAGAGGGCTAGGGTGAGGGGCTTTTGAGGTTGGCCGCGATGGCAACCTTGCCCTTTGCCCGGCCTTTTTCTACGTAGTGCAAGGCGTCAGTTATCTGATCGAACGGAAAAGTACGATCGATCACCGGTTTGATCACCCCGGCCTCAATCAACGCAGTGATTTTCTGCAACTGGATGCCGTCGGCACGCATGAACAGAAACGAATAACCCACCCCACGCTTGCGCGCCTTGCGCCGAATACCACTGCTGAGCAGACGCATGACCAGCCCGAGCAGCCACGACCAACCCTGCTGCTGAGCGAACTGCGCAGTCGGCGGCCCTGACAGGGAAATCAGTTGCCCGCCCGGTTTCAACACCCTCAACGATTTTTCCAGCACATCCCCGCCGAGGCTGTTGAGCACCACGTCGTAGTCGCGCAGCTCAATGGCGAAATCCTGCTGTTTGTAATCAATCACCACATCGGCGCCCAGCGCTTTGACCCACGCGACATTCGCCGTGCTGGTCGTAGTCGCAACGAAAGCGCCGAGGTGTTTGGCCAGTTGAATGGCGACCGTGCCAACGCCACCGGAGCCGGCGTGAATCAGTACCTTCTGGCCTTTTTGCACGTTGGCGACTTCGACCAGTGCCTGCCACGCCGTCAACGCCACCAGCGGCATGCAAGCCGCCTCGGTCATGGCGAGATTGGCGGGTTTCAACGCGACCGCTGTTTCATCGACAGCGATGCGTTCGGCAAACGTGCCAATCCTGTTATCAGGCGCACGCGCATAAACCTCATCGCCCGGCTTGAAACGCTTGACCGCCGCACCGGTGCTGAGCACCACACCGGCGACATCGTTGCCCAATATCAAAGGCATTTGATAGGGCAGGATCATCTTGAATTCGCCGCTGCGAATCTTCAGATCCAGCGGGTTGACGCTACTCGCGCGCACTTCGATCAGCACGTCGTGAGCGCCAACCAGCGGTTCGGGCAGGTCGCCAATCCGGCCGTTCTGCTTGCCGTAGCGCTCGATGAAAAATGCCTTCATTGCGGATGCTCTTGTCGGTAGAAACCCGCCGGCATAGCGGCGGGTTTGAATGAGGTCAGGCCTGAGTCAGATAACGTTGCGCAACAGCCGACTGGCGGATCTGCCCCAACAGGCCCTGCCGCGCGGTTTGCAGGGCATCCCAGCGCTCGCCCTCGTGCAGCGGCGGGATGGTCACGACTTCGCGACGGTCGAAGCCGACCAGCGCGGCGTCGACCATATCGCCGACTTCCATGATGTCGGTGAGGGTGTTGATGTCGATACCGGCGCGGTCCCAGATTTCCGTGCGGGTGGCGGCAGGCAGCACGGCTTGCACGTACACGCCTTGTGGCGACAGTTCCAGGCTCAGGCCCTGGGAGAGAAACAGCACGAACGCCTTGGTCGCGCCATACACCGACATGCCGAACTCCGGCGCCAGGCCCACCACCGAGCCGATGTTGATGATCGCGCCGTCGCCGGCCTTGGCCAGACGCGGGGCGATCGCACTGGCCAAACGCACCAACGCGGTGGTGTTGAGCGCGATCAATTGCGCCACGCTGTCGGTGCTCTGCTCGATGAAGGTGCCGGACTGCGCTGCGCCGGCATTGTTGACGAGAATGCCGATGCGCGCGTCGTCACGCAGACGCGCCTCGACGGTTTGCAGATCGCTCAGTTGCGTCAGGTCGGCCTGTAGCACTTCGACATGGACGTTGTGCTCAGCGCGCAAACCGGCGGCAAGGCTGTCCAGGCGCGACTGGTCACGGGCGACCAGCACCAGATCGTGCCCGCGCTGGGCGAAACGTGCGGCGTAGACGGCGCCTATGCCGGTGGAGGCGCCAGTGATCAGAACAGCAGGGCGAGTAGTCATGGTGTTGGCTCTTTTTCAGGTGAAGACTGATTGCGGGCCTTTAGGATGATGATCCAAATCTAAACTGTCAACGGTTTTGATTATGGCTAACATCTATGTATCATCGAGCCATGATTTTTCAGCGCTGGAGGATTCAACATGCGCGTATCCAAAGCTCAGGCTCAGGCCAATCGCGAGCACATTGTCGAAACGGCATCAGTGATGTTCCGCGAACGCGGTTATGACGGGGTCGGCGTGGCTGACCTGATGGCGGCCGCCGGTTTTACTCACGGCGGTTTCTACAAACACTTCGGCTCCAAGGCCGACCTGATGGCCGAAGCCTCGGCCAATAGCCTGGCGCAGTCCACGGCCGCCGCCGAAAGCATGAGCGTGCAGGATTTCATCGACGTGTACGTGTCCCGCGACCATCGCGACGGCCGTTCCACCGGTTGCACTATGGCGGCGCTGTGCGGCGATGCGGCGCGGCAGTCCGGGGATGTGAAAGCGGCGTTCGCGGAAGGCATCGAGGGTACGTTGCAGACGCTCGGCGAGAAATACCCGACGGCAGCGGATGCACCGCAAGGTGAGGGCCGAACCCGGATGATCGATCTGCTGGCCCGCGCGGTCGGGGCGATCATGCTGTCGCGGGCCTGCCCGGATGACTCGGCGCTGGCCGATGAGATTCTGACGGTGTGTCACGCTTCGATGACGGCGTCGTTGCCAGTCATCGAGGCGCCCTGACCCTAACCCTCTCCCAGAGGGGACTGACCGAGTTGTTTGGGCGATTTACGCCAGGCGCTGATATCGGGTCGAACTCCGGCTCTGAATGCTCCATAGATCAGCTCCCTCTCCCTGGGGAGAGGGCTGGGGTGAGGGGTGAATCCGGCGCGATACCAAAGCCGAACGCCAGCACTTCGCCTTAGAAACTCAAGCGTGAAACGGATAATCGACATAACCACGCTGATCGCCGCCGAAGAAACTGCTCGGATCCGGTGTGTTCAGCTCAAGGCCATCGTGCAACCGACGGGGCAGATCCGGGTTGGCCAAAAATGGCCGGCCAAAGGCAATGATGTCGGCGCGATCGGCGTTCAGCGCCTGTTCGGCGGACTCGGCGTCGTAACCGCCAGCGAGGATCAGCACGCCGTTCCAGGTCTGGCGCAACTGGGCAATGATCGCGTCCCAGCGCGGATCAAAGTTTTCGTCCTTGACCGTGCCGACCATGGCCGGCTCGACCAGGTGCAGGTAGGCCAGATTCCACTGGTTGAGCGCTTCGACCAGATAACCGAAGGTCGCTTCGGGCGTGTCATCGCCCATGCCCATGAAGCGACCCATCGGCGTCAGTCGTACGCCGACGCGCTCGGCACCGACTTCATCAGCCACGGCGGCGACCACTTCGAGCAGGAAGCGCGCGCGGTTTTCTACGCTGCCGCCATAGGCGTCGTCGCGCTGGTTGCTGTTGCTGTTGAGGAACTGGTCGAGCAGATAACCGTTGCCGGCATGGATTTCCACGCCGTCCATGCCAGCGTTCAACGCGTTACGCGCAGCGCGGCGATAGTCTTCGACGATGTCGGCAATTTCCGCTGTTTCGAGGGCGCGCGGTACCGGCACATCACCCCACACGCCGTTGCCTTGTTCATCGACGATAAAGGTCTTGCCCGGCACTGGCAGGGCGCTTGGCGCCACCGGCAAGCCGGCGTCCGGCTGAAAGCTGGGGTGCGAGACCCGGCCGACGTGCCACAGCTGCATGAAGATCAGACCGTTCGCTGCGTGCACCGCCGTGCTGACTTCGCGCCACGCCTGGACTTGCGCATCGGTGTAGATCCCCGGCGTCCACGCATAACCTTGGCCTTGCTGAGAAATCTGCGTGGCCTCGGTAATGATCAGCGCAGCACTGGCGCGTTGGCGGTAGTACTCGGCGTTCATCGTGGTCGGAACGTCGCCCGGCTGGCCAGCGCGCGAGCGGGTCAGGGGCGCCATCGCCACACGATGGGCAAGGGTGTAAGGGCCGAGGGCAATGGGTTGGAACAGGCGACGGGTCATGGGTAGCTCCGGATGTCGATGAGTAGGGTACAAGCGCGGCAGCCAGGTGCCGCGTGCTGTGCAGGTAACTTAACCGGGGGTGGCGGGGCTGATAATCCGTGGCCGGCGCTACGCAGTTTTGCGCGCAACGCAACGGCACCCGCGCTCATCGCTGATGAACGCGGGCGTGGTTCAGGCGGGTTGGGTCGAGCGAGTCAGCGGCAGATTCAGCCAGCGCCGGCCGGTGGCATTGCTGACCGCGTTGCCGAGGGCAGCAGCCATTGGCCCTTGGACGATTTCGGCAGCACCGAGGAAGGGTTCGCCCGGTTGATCAAGCAAATGCACGTCGACTTTTTTCGGCAATTGGGTGAAACGCAGAATCGGATAACCGCTCCAGTCGTAGCTGCGAATGCCGCCCGCGTCGTAGGCGACTTGTTCGTAGAGCGTCCAGCTCGCCGACTGGACGATGCCGCCCTCGACCTGATTGCGCAGGCCATCGGGGCTGACGATCTGGCCGACGTCGACCGCTGTCACCACATGATCGACGCGAATTTCGCCGGTCTGCGGATGCACCCGCAGTTTCACCGCGAGGGCGCAGTAACCCATGATGTTCTTGTAGCGGGCGAAGGCAAAACCGATCCCCGCGCCGGGCTCGTTGCTCTTGTGGGGCCAGCCGATTTCATCACGCACGCGCTCGATCACGGCGCGGGCACGCGGATCGCTCAGATGGGCCAGGCGCAACGCCACCGGATCAAGGCCAGCCTTGATCGCCAACTCATCGATACCCGCCTCGATGGCGAAGATGTTGATGTGCGCACCGAGCGAGCGCATGGCCGAAGTGCGGAACGGCATGGTGGTGACGAAGTTCATGTTGATCCGCGTCGCGCCCAGTTCGTACAGCGGCACCGCGTTGCGATCGCCGTCACCTTCGGGCTGGGCGATTGGCACCGACGGCGCCGAGGCGAAGGGTTTCGCCAATAGACGTGCCGGCAGCAAGCGCCCGGCATTGACGATGCGTTCGTTGTGCGGCGTGGTCCACAGCTCGTAGTTCCAGTCCTGCAAACGACCGTGGCTGAGGCCGGCATCGACTTCGGTGACCATCGCCGAACTGTACGGCTCCCAGAGATTTTCCTGCTCGCGCATCCATTGCACGCGCACCGGCGTGCCCGGCAGGCGCATCGCGATCAGCGCGGCATCGGCGGCGGCATCATCGGCGCCGTTGTGGCCGTAGCAACCCGAGCCTTCGGTATGAATGCAGCGCACACGCTCCGGCGGCAGACGCAGCATCTCGGCGATACCAGCGCGCAATGGATAGACACCCTGGGTGTGCGTCCACACCGTGAGCACGCCGTCGTTGAACCAGGCCACCGCACAGGACGGGCCGATCGAGCCGTGCATCAGATACTGCTTGGTCACCCGCGCTTTGAAGCGCGTTTCGGTCGTGCCGCCGGGATTGCCGGTGTTGCTGATCGGATAGCGCTTGGAGGGCAATTGCTTGAGCAAATCGTGAATCCCGGCGGCTTCGGGAATCGCCTCGCCGCCGCTCCACTTGGCACTTTCCATGCCGGCGCGCATGGCCTTGATCGCTTGCCACTCATCACCGGCGACCACGGCCAGATAGTTGCCGTCGCGAATCACTTTGACCACGCCGTTCAACGCCTCGATGGACGCGGCATCGAACGCCTGAAGCGTGCAGCCGGGACGCGGCGGGCGGATGACACGCGCGTGCAGCATGCCCGGCAGGCGCATGTCCTGGACGAATGCCGCGCCGCCGCTGACCTTGGCCGGAATGTCCAGGCGCGGCAGGTTGTGGCCGATCAGTTTGAAGTCTGCCGCTGCCATCACCGGAGATTGCGCCTTGGCGTATTGGTGCACATCGACATGCTTGACTGCTTCGGCATAAGCCATGCGTTGCCCGCTGGGGCCTTGGATGATGCCGTCGCGAGTGCTCAGTTGCGCAGCATCGACTTGCCAACTGCGCGCAGCGGCATCGACGAGCATTTCCCGCACCTGCGCGGCAGCGTTGTACAGCGCGGTGCCGCTGTCGAAAATGCTGTGGCTGCCGGCGGTGTAGCCTTCGTTGGGCGTCAGTGCGGTGTCGGCGGTTAGCAAGTTGATCGCGCTGGCCGGCACCTGCAAGCGCTCGGCAGCGATTTGCAGCAACGCGGTTTTTACTCCAGTGCCCAATTCGACTTTGCCGGTGTACACGGTGATGCCGTCGGCGCCGATGCGAATCCACGCGTCCAAGTAAGGGTTGGTGCGCAGGCTGCCGGGCAGATCGGGGGCCAGCACTACGGTGCCGAGGGTGTCGACTTCGGTGTCGGCCAAGGCCCGCCGCGCCATTGGCATCAGGGTAAAAGCCATGAGCAACGCGCCGCCGCGCAGGAAGGCCCGGCGGCTGGGGTTCAAGCCGTTTGCTTCGCTCATGTCAGGCTCCCGTTATGCCCGGCCACCTGTTTGATCGCCTCGATGATGCGCAAGTGCGTGCCGCAACGGCACAGATTGCCGGCCATGTGCTCGCGGATGGTTTGTTCGTCCGGGTGCGGATCACGTTCGAGCAACGCCTGCGCGCGCATCAGCATGCCGGCGATGCAGTAACCGCATTGCGCGGCCTGCTTGTCGATGAACGCCGCTTGCAAAGGGCCGGGTTTCTCTGCGCTGCCGAGGCTTTCCACGGTGCGGATCTTTTTTCCTTCAAGGCCTGCGCAAGGCGTCAGGCAGGCGAACACCGGCTGGTCGTCGACGATCACCGTGCACGCGCCGCACTGGCCCAGGCCGCAGCCGTACTTGGCGCCGTTGAGGTTCAGGTGATTGCGCAGCGCATACAGCAGCGGCATGTCCGCTTCCAGCTCCAGCGCTTGGGTGGCTCCATTGACGGTGAGAGTGATCTGGCTCATTTCGTCTCCTGACGTAACGCTTCAATAGTGGAAGAAAGGTCAGTCCATGGCTGCTCGGGTCTGGCTTGCTCGCGCAGATACGCCGCCAGTGCGCCGAGCTGGGCGTTGTCGAGGCTGGCGGCGAACGGCGGCATCACCGGGCCGGGCGCGCCGGGAATGGCGGGCACGCCTTCAAGCACGGTCTTGAGAAAGTTGCGCGGGCTGGCCGCTTGCAGCGCCGAAGTGCTTTGCAGGCCGGGGCGGCCGTCGATTTCCCGCATCGGCGCGGCGGGTGCGTGACATCCGGCACAGGCGCTGCTGAAGAGCAGGGCGCCGCTGCTGTGATCCGCTGGACTGCTCGGCTGCTTTTTCGGGGTGATTTCGGTCACCGCGTGCGGGCTTTGCAGGCTCAGCAGGTAGTCGGCAATCGCCTCGGCTTCACTGGCCGGCAAGCGCGCCAGACTCAGGCTGACCGGGCGCATCGGGCCGGCGGGTGTGCCGTGACCATCGACCACGTCAGCGCGCAGGTAGCCGACCAATTGCTCGCGATTCCATGGATTGGCGCGTTGCTGGAGGCCGACCAGTGCCGGCGCTTCCCAGCCATCAACGCTGCCGCCCTGCAGATACTCCGAGGATTTCTCCGCGCCGATCAGGTTCAGCGGCGAATGGCAGCCGGCGCAGTGGCCCGGGCCGTCGACCAGATAGCGTCCGCGATTCCATGCCGCGCTGTGTTCGGCCAGCGGCGTCAGTGGCTCGCCATGCAGAAACAGCAGGTTCCAGAACGACACCAGCGGGCGGATGTTCATCGGGAAATTCATCTGGTTCTGCTTGGCGGGCGCATGTACGGCGGGGCCGCTCATCAAGTAGGCATAGGCGTCGGCGATGTCTTCGGAGCTCATGCGCCGGTAGTGCACGTAAGGAAACGCCGGGTAGAGAAAGTGGCCGTCGCGGGCAATGCCTTCGCGCATCGCCCGCTCGAAGGCCGGCAATGACCACTCGCCGATCCCGGTCTGCGCATCTGGAGTGATGTTGGTGCTGTACAGCGTGCCGAACGGCGTCACCAGCGGCAGCCCGCCGGCCAGGTATTCGCCGCCGGGGCGGGTATGGCACACCGCGCAGTCGCCGACCTCGACCACCCGTGCGCCGCGTTGCAACTGCGCAGTATCGAATGACGTCGGGCGTTTGATTGGCGCGATCGCCGGGCGCCACATCAGCGCGACGGCGACGATCAGGCCGAGTACCGCGAGCACGGCGACGCTGAACCACAGGGTTCTGGATTTGAGCAAATGGCTATTCATGGTCGGCAGAAAAACGCGGCGGGCAGTGGCAGGACGAGTGCAGTGCGGGTCATGGAAACGCTCCTTGTAGCAGCCGGGAAGGGCGCCGATGCGGACGTCAGCGCCAGGGCCAAAGCGTAGAGAAGACCCTTGCAGCGGAGAATCACCGGCCCGCGCAACAGCGCGTTGCGCCACAAGCAACGTTGCGCGCCACGCATCAGTGCGTTGCCAGTGGCACGGATTCTCGCCCCCGCCGGCTCACCGTAGCCTTGGCACAACTTTCCCGAACTCAACGAGGTGTCACCATGCTTACGGGCAACCCTGCGGTTGCGGCCCCGGCCGAACAGCCTGCTTCACTCTCCGGCCTGATGGTCGCGTTTCTGGCATTTTGCTGCGGTGCGGTCGTCGCCAACCTGTATTACGCACAACCCATCGTCGAACTGATCGCGCCGCAGATCGGCCTGTCCAGCGCCAATGCCAGCCTGATCGTGTCGCTGACGCAGTTCGGTTACGCGCTGGGCTTGTTGCTGCTGGTGCCGCTGGCCGACCTCATGGAGAACCGTCGTCTGGTAGTCGGTTTCACCCTCGCTGCGAGTGTCACGTTGCTGTGCGCTGGCCTGACTCATTCGCCGTCGCTGTTTCTGCTGCTCTCTTTGCTGATCGGCCTGACTTCGGTAGCGGTGCAGATTCTCGTGCCGTTGGCTGCGCATTTGGCGCCGGAAGCCAGCCGGGGCCGCGTGGTCGGCAATATCATGAGCGGCTTGCTGCTGGGGATTCTGCTGTCGCGGCCGCTGTCGAGCCTGTTGGTTGAAGTGTTCGGCTGGCGCGGGGTGTTTTACAGCGCGGCGGCACTGATGGCGGTAATCGCGCTGATTACCGCTGTGGCATTGCCGCGCCGGATGCCGACGCACAAAGCCACCTATGTCGCGTTGATCGGTTCGGTGTTTGCCTTGGCCCGACGCTTTCCTGTGTTGCGCCAGCGTTCGCTGTATCAGGGTTTGCTGTTCGCCAGTTTCAGCCTGTTCTGGACTCTCGCGCCGATTGAGCTGATGCGTCACCACGGTTTCAGCCAGGCGCAGGTGGCGATCTTCGCTCTGGTCGGCGCGGTGGGTGCGATTGCTGCGCCGATTGCCGGGCGTCTGGCCGATGCCGGGCACGGTCGTCGCGGTACCTTGGTGGCGTTGCTGCTGGCGCCGCTGTCACTGTTGATCGCCGCGTTGCCGGGCAGTGGTTACGTGTGGCTGGTGGTGTGTGCGGTGCTGCTGGATTTTGCCGTGCAGTTGAACATGGTCCTCGGCCAGCGCGAGGTCTACGCCCTCGACCCGCACAGCCGCGCACGCCTGAATGCGGTGTACATGACCAGCATCTTCGTCGGCGGCGCCCTCGGTTCACTGGTCGCCAGCCCGCTGTACGAACACTTCGGCTGGAACCTCTCGGCCGTCGCCGTAGCGGTGTTGCCGGCGCTGGCGCTGGCGTTGCTCCTGAGCCGCAAGGCTGATGGCTGAGGGCGCGATGAGGCCCGGCAAGCACGACGATACAAGACGTGTGGCGAGCACTGATGCACAATCAGCGGCGTTCCCTCACCACCGGATCCCGCTTATGGACAAGTTGCTGGCATTGAAGATGTTTGTTGAAACCGTGCGCTGCGGGGGCTATTCCTCGGCGGCGCGCAAGCTTGGGATTTCGACGTCTTCGGTGACACGGCAAGTGGCGGGGCTGGAAAACGAGTTGGGCGCCAGCCTGCTCAATCGCACCACGCGCAACACCAGCGTGACCGTCGCCGGTCAAACCTATTTCGAGAAGGCCGTGGCGATTCTCGATGCCATCGACGAAGCCGATGCGGTAGTCGCCGATCGCGGCAGTGAAGCACAAGGCCGCTTGCGCATCAGCGTGCCGGTGGAGTTTGGCCGCCGGCTGATCGCGCCGCACCTGAGCCGCTTGCTTGAACGCCATCCCGGGCTGGAGATCAGCCTGTCGTTGAGCGATCAGGTCAGCGATTTGCTCAGCGAGCAGATCGACGTTTCAGTGCGGCTCGGTTCCACGGTGGTCAGTGAAGACATCGTCAGCAAACGCGTCGGGCAGTTTCAGCGTTGGATTGTCGCCAGCCCGGATTATCTGGCGCGCAGCGGCGTGCTCGAACATCCGCGGGATCTGCTTGAGCACCAATGCCTGCGTTTCGATTACGGCGGCAGCCATCATCACTGGACCTTTCAGGGCGACGAAGAGCCGATTCAGCTCAACGTTGCGGGCCGCCTGCAAAGCAACAACGCCGACATCTTGCGCGAAGCGGCAATTGGCGGTGGCGGGGTGGCGCTGCTGGCCGACTGGCTGGTGCGCGACGACGTCGCCGCCGGGCGCCTGACGCGCTTGCTTGAGCACTACGAGGTCAATCCCGGCAGTGCCAGCAGTTGCATCAACGCGCTGTACCTGCCCAACCACCGTGGTTCGAGCCGGATCAACGTGTTCATCGATTTTCTCGTGGAAATCCTCAAACCCGCCGCACCTGCCGCTTAGCGCTGCACACTCTGTTGCTGCAGCCGCTGCACACTGCTTGTATGCTTGCGCCCCGGAACACGTGGCCGCCGTGAGTGCCGACGTTCGAATGATGGCTGGAATGGATACCGGACTTCCTTAAGGTACTGACGTGAAGCGTGATACTCGTCTTGTAATGCTCCTGCTGCTGGTGATTGGCTGTTCCCTGACTTCACTGACGATCTGGAAAGTCTGGTCTTCGCGCGAGCGTGCGCTGGCCGAGGTCGACGTGCATGGCCTGAACCTGACCCAGGCGCTCAACACCTACACCGAAGGCATTGTCCGGCAAAGCTCGCTGCTTTTGCTCGGGTTGGTCGAGCGCCTGGAAACCGAGGGCAACGGCCCGGCGCAGATTCAGCGCATCCAGAGCCTGATCGACCGCCAGCAGCCGCTGATGCCACAGCTCAGCGGCATCATCATCTATGACCGGAACGGGCATTGGCTGATGTCCTCCAACCGGCCGATTCCGGAGGGCGCCAACAGCAGCGACCGCGCCTATTTCATACATCACCGTGACAGCCCGAGCCGCGAGCCGTTCATTGGCCCGCCGATCCAGAGCCGTGCCAATCATGAATGGGTGGTGACCATCAGTCGGCGCTTCAATGACGCCGGTGGCCAGTTCGCTGGCGTTGTAGCAGTGACGCTGGGGGTGGAAAACTTTTTGCGCGTGTTCGGCAAACTCGACGTTGGCCAGGACGGCGCGATCGGTCTGTCTTACACCGATGGCACGCTGCTGGTGCGCTACCCGTTCCGCGAGCAGGACATGGGCCGCAACTTCTCCAAATCGCCGATCTACGCCAAATACCTCGTTGACCGCTCGGTCGGCACTGCCTCCTACACCTCCAGCCTCGACGGTGTCGAGCGGCTCTACGCGTTCCGCAAAAGCGAAACGCTACCGCTGATCACCACCGTGGCCCTGGGCAAGGACGAAGCGCTGGCGGCGTGGCGCATCGAAGCGGCGCTGTCGGCGGTGGTGGTGATCGGGCTGCTGGGGCTGACCGGGTTGATCGGCTGGTTCCTGATCCTTGATATCCGCCGCCGCACCGAGGCCGAAGAAGCCTTGCGCGATGCCCAGCAGCAATTGCTCGCGTCTAATCGGCAGCTGGAGTTACTGGCGCTGAAGGATGCGCTGACCGGCCTGGCCAACCGCCGCTGTTTCGATGAAACCCTGACGGTGGAAGCGCGGCGCGCGCAGCGTGACGGGACTTCGCTGGCGTTGCTGATGATCGATATCGACCACTTCAAATTGTTCAACGATGCCTTGGGCCACGTCGCCGGCGATGCCTGCCTGCAAGCGGTCAGCAAGATTCTTGAAGGCTGCGTGCGACGCCCCTCGGATCTGGTCGCGCGCTACGGTGGCGAGGAAATGGCGGTGATCATGCCAGCCACCGACAGCGCCGGTGCGACGGTGGTGGCGCAACTGATGCTCGAGCGTTTGCAGCAAGCGAACATCGCCCACCCGGGCAGTCCGTTTGCTCGGATCACGGTGAGTATCGGTATGGCGGTGGGGACGGGCGCTCAGCTGGATTCGCTGCCGGCGTTGATCCAGACCGCCGATCAGGCGCTGTACCGCGCCAAAGCGGCGGGGCGCAACGGGATGGCCGGGCAGGCCTGAGGCGCACTAGAAAGCTTCGCCGTTATCCAGTTTCGCCAACAGCGTCTGCCCGCGTTGCCACAGCGCATCCTGCTTGGCCAGCGGCATGCGATCAAGGTTCTTGTACATCATGCCCATGCGCTGATTGCCACGCAGAATGTCGCCGTGGCGCATGAGGAAATGCCAGTACAGCGCATTGAACGGGCAGGCATCGTCCGCGCTGCTTTCCTTGACCTTGTAGGCGCAGTCGCCGCAGTAATCCGACATCCGATTGATGTACTGGCCGCTGGCGCAGTAAGGCTTGGAGCCGAGATAACCGCCGTCGGCATGCATGACCATGCCCAAGGTGTTGGGCAGTTCGACCCAGTCGAAGGCGTCCATGTAGATCGCCAGATACCATTCGCAAATCTCTTTCGGCGCGATCCCGGCGAGCAAGGCAAAGTTACCGGTGACCATCAGGCGCTGAATGTGGTGCGCATAGGCATGTTGCAGGCTTTGGCCGATGGCCTGGCGCATGCAGTTCATCTGCGTTTCACCCGTCCAGTAGAACTCCGGCAGCGCACGCGTGTTAGCAAACACGTTGCCCTCGGCGTAATCCGGCATCTTCAGCCAGTACACACCGCGCACGTATTCGCGCCAGCCGATCAGTTGCCGAATGAAGCCTTCGGCAGCGTTGAGGCCGATGCTCCCTGACCAGTAAGCCGCCTCGACATCGCTGCACAGCTGACGCAAATCGAGCAGGCCGATGTTCAGCGCCGCGCTGATCCGCGCGTGAAACAGGAACGGCTCTTCGCTGGCCATGGCGTCCTGGTAATCACCGAAGCCGGCCAGCGCATAGTCGAGAAAGTATTGCCACAGGGCCTGAGCATCGGCGTGGGTCACCGGGTAGTTGAAGTCATCCAGCGTGCCGTAATGGCTGGCGAAGCGCTCGCCGACCAACGCCAGCACCTCTTGGGTGATTGCGTCATTGGCGAAACGTGCCGGGTAGGGCGGTTTGGCGTGTTTGGGCAGCGCCTTGCGATTCTCCGCATCGAAATTCCACGCACCGCCGACCGGCGTACCGTCCCCGTTCAGCAGCAGCCGACTCTTGCGCCGCATCTCGCGGTAGAAAAACTCCATGCGCAGCTGCTTCTTGCCGCTGGCCCAATGGGAGAACTCTTCGCGGGAGCAGAGGAAACGGCGGTCTGAATGCCAGTGCACGGGCAAGCCCGAATCTTTGATTGACTGCTCAAGGCGCCAGTCGCCGCATTCGGTGATATGAATCTGTTCGGCGCCGGTGAGGGTTTGCCAGCGCTGCAGTTCGCCGGGGATGGAGCCGCTGTTATCCGGGTCGTCGAGGCGGACGTACTGGACGCGGTAGCCTTTATCGCGCAACGCCTCGGCAAAGTGGCGCATGGCGCTGAAGATCAGAGCGATCTTTTGCGGATGATGAGCGACGTGGGTCGCTTCCTCCATGACCTCGACCATCAGCAGCAGGTCTTGCTGGGGATCGAGTGGCTGCAGGGAGGCCAGGTCGAAAGACAGCTGGTCACCGAGGATCAGGAGCAAGCGGTGGGCAGGGGGCATGGAGCTAAGTCCGGTTAGAGATTCGAACTCCAATAGTTATACAGATTGTTTGTTATGTATAGGTTTTAGCGGCCACTGACATCCTATTGTGGGAGCGAGCCTGCTCGCGAAAGCGTCCTGTCAGTCAATACAAGTGCTGACTGACCCACCGCCTTCGCGAGCAGGCTCGCTCCCACAGGAACTTGTTTTGGGTTCTTAGGCGGGGTAGGTCGGATAGTCGATATAACCCTCGGCACCGCCGCCATACACCGTCGCCGGATTCAACTGATTCAACGGCCAGTCATTGGCAATCCGCGCCGGCAGATCCGGGTTGGCCATGAACGGTCGGCCAAACGCAACGAGATCGGCCAGCCCCGACTCAAGCAATTGCGCGCCGGTTTTGGCGGTGTAGCGACCGGCATAAATGATCGCGCCGCTGAAGGTGTCGCGCACGGCCTGGCGAAAGGTCTGCGGCATCGCTGGCGCGTTGTCCCAGTCGGCTTCGGCGATCGACAGGTAGGCGATGCCGACGTCTTCGAGAATCTTGATCGCGGCAATGTAAGTTGTGTGCGGATCTTCCTCGACCAGGCCCAGGTACGTCCGCGCTTCATCGGTGGTAGTGAACAACGGTGCGAAACGCACACCGACCTTGTCCTTGCCGATGCATTCGGCAACACCGGCCACCACTTCGCGCAAAAAGCGCAAGCGATTGTCCAGCGAGCCGCCGTATTTGTCGGTGCGCAGGTTGCTGTGGGCGGAGATGAACTGGTTGACCAGATAACCGTTGGCACAATGCAGTTCGATGCCGTCGAAACCCGCATCCATCGCGTTGCGCGCGGCCTGGATGTACAGCTGAATCAGTTCCTGCACTTCATCGGTGCTCAGCGCGCGCGGAGCGGACGGCGGCACCAGTTCACCGACACCAGGCGCGGTTTCGATGAACACGCTGACGCGGTCCGTCGCCACCGCAGAGGCCGACACCGGCGCATCACCATTAGGCTGCAACGCCGTGTGCGAGACCCGACCGACGTGCCAGAGCTGGGCGAAGATCACGCCATCCACCGCGTGCACCGCCTCTGTGACTTTGCGCCAACCGGCGATCTGCTCCGGCGTGTGAATGCCCGGCGTCCACGCATAACCCTGGCCGCGCGGTTCGATCTGGGTGCCCTCGGTGACCAGCAAACCGGCACCGGCGCGCTGCTGGTAATACTCGGCCATCAACTCGTTGGCGACATTGCCCGGTTGCGTGCTGCGCTGGCGGGTGAGAGGTGGCAGGACGATGCGGTTTTTCAGGGTGTGTGCGCCCAATTTGGCAGGCGTGAAGAAAGCGTTTTTCATGGAGTAAGCCTTGAATCTGATTAGACCAGTCGACTAGTGACTGGGCAAAAAAACAACGCCGGGCGGTACGCACGCGGCGTTGATCGGGGTAGAGCGAGGGATTCAGCCGAGCATCTTCAACAGCTTTTCGGCAACGGCGGCAGAGCTGGCCGGGTTCTGGCCGGTGACCAGTTGACCGTCAGCCACCACATGCACCTGCCAATCGGCGACTTTCGAATAGCGCCCGCCCAGACGCTGGAATTCGTCTTCGATGAGGAACGGCACCACGTCAGTCAGACCAACAGCAGCTTCTTCGGCGTTGGTGAAACCGGTGACGTCGCGATCTTTGACGATCGGCTGGCCGTCAGCGCGCACCACATGACGCAACACGCCGGGTGCGTGGCAGACAAAACCGTGAGGTTTGTTGGCGCGGTCGAAGGCTTCGATCAGCGCGATCGAGGCCTTGTCTTCGGCCAGATCCCACAGCGGGCCATGGCCGCCTGGGTAGAACACGGCATCGAAATCCTCAGCCTTCACATCAGCCAGGCGACCCGTGTTGGCCAACGCCTGTTGCGCGGCCGAATCAGCGCGGAAGCGATCGGTTTCGGCAGTCTGCGCGCTTGGCTCATCGCTTTTCGGATCGAGCGGCGGCTGGCCGCCGGCAGGCGATACCAGCGTGACATCGGCGCCGGCGTCCTTGAAGGCGTAGTAGGGCGCGGCGAACTCTTCCAGCCAGAAGCCGGTTTTCTTGCCGGTGTTGCCGAGTTGATCGTGGGAAGTCAGAACCATCAAGATTTTCATAGAGCACCCTTGGTTTGGTCAGGCATCGGCACAGGGCGAGGAATTCGCTCAGCGTCGGCACCGCATGAATTTGTGTCTCGGGGCGCAGCATAGGTTCCAATTAGACCAGTCGTCTAGTAATTTTTTCAGAAAATGTTTTTGCCCGTCGGTTATGGCAAACTCCCGGTCCTGAAAAGTATACGACTGGTCTATTGTCTGGAATTTTGCGCACCATGAAGCCGACCTTTGACGACACCCGCCAACACTTGCTCGACACCGGCCACCGGATGATGGCCGAGAAGGGCTTCACCAGCGTCGGCCTCAATGAGATCCTGCAGACCGCCGGCGTGCCCAAGGGCTCGTTCTATCACTACTTCAAATCCAAGGAGTTGTATGGCCAGGCGCTGCTCGAGGATTACTTCGTCGACTACCTCGCCGACATGGAGCGCCGCCTGACATTGCCTGGGCTGACTGCGTTCGAGCGTTTGATGGATTACTGGCAGGGCTGGCAGAACCGCTGCACCCTCGAAGGCCACGGCGATGAATGCCTGGTGGTGAAACTCAGCGCCGAAGTCGCCGACCTGTCCGAATCAATGCGCCTGACCTTGCGCGACGGCGCCGAACGCATCGTCGCGCGCATCACCGAATGCATCGAACAAGGCCAAAATGACAAAAGCCTGCCCGAGGGCGATGCGCGGAAGTTGGCTGAGACGCTGTATCAGCTCTGGCTCGGCGCGAGTCTGCTGAACAAACTGCAGCGCACCGGGCAGTCGCTGGAAACTTCGATGGCAATGACCCGGCAGTTGTTGCGAGTCTGAGCCTCGCCGCAGATCCCTGTGGGAGCAAGCCTGCTCGCGATGGCGGCGGCACATCCAACATCTTCTTTAACTGACCCAATGCATTCGCGAGCAGGCTCGCTCCCACAGGAGATCTGTGTTGATTGGTGAGATTGGAGATCATTCAAAACTCAGGCAGAACTGCTGTCCTCTTCAGGCAGTTGGGCAAACCACTGCGCATACGGTGTATTGCTCACCTTGAAACGGTTGAAGTCCGGGCTGCCGTCATCCCACCACACCGGCCCGCGTTCACCCAGCGCGACTTTGGCGTCGTTGACGCGAGCTCTCGCCGACTTCAACGCCTGTGCATCCTCCGCACGCTTTGCCTCTTTGACCGCACGCCGCGCTGACATGAGTTCGGCTACAAATGCCTCACGCTCGGCGGCTGGCAGCGATGGATTGCTGCAACGCCATAGCTGTTGCTTGACCACAAAATAGCGGCCATCGGGGGTGGTGGGGTACATGGGCGATATCCTGCGTGATCCAGTCTCAGACCGGGTAGGACAACTCGCCGATGAGTTTATCCAGCGTAATCGGATAATCGCGCACCCGTACGCCACACGCGTTATAGATCGCGTTGGCGATGGCCGCCGCCGCGCCGCTGATACCCAGCTCGCCAACGCCTTTGGCTTTCAACGGGGTTGCATACGGGTCGACTTCATCGAGAAAGATCACTTCCTGACGGGGAATGTCGGCATGCACCGGCACCTCGTATCCGGCCAGATCGTGATTGACGAAAAAGCCGATTCGATGATCCACCGTCAGCTCCTCCATCAATGCCGCACCAGCACCCATGGTCATGCCGCCGATGATCTGGCTGCGCGCGGTTTTCGGGTTGAGGATGCGCCCAGCGGCGCACACGGCCAGTTGCCGACGCAGGCGAATTTCGCCGGTCGCCGCATTGACCGCGACTTCGGCGAAATGCGCGCCGAAAGTCTGCTGGGCGAAGCGCTGGGCAAGGTCACCGTATTCCATGCGGTCCTCGCCCGTCAGCTCGCCATTGGCTGCGGCCTGAGCCAAGGCAACCTGCTGCGAGCCTGCGCGAATCTGTGCATCGACAAACTCGGCTTGCTGCGGGTCAATCCCGACGGCGCGAGCGGCGGCTTCACGCAGTTTCATGCACGCGGCATACACGCCGGCAGTGGAGGAGGCGGCTCCCCACTGGCCGCCGGAGCCCGACGATTCCGGAAACCGCGAATCGCCCAAGTGCACCACGACACGGTCCAGCGGCACGCCCATCATTTCGGCGGCGGTCTGGGCGATGATGGTGTAACTGCCGGTGCCGATGTCGGTCATGTCGGTTTCCACGGTGATGACGCCTTGACGATCGAGACGCACCCGCGCCGCCGAAGCGGTGGTCGGTGCGCCGCGAATCGCCGAGGCCAGCCCGATGCCGATCAGCCAGCCATCCTCACGGCGCTGAGCGGGTTGAGGGTTGCGCTGACGCCAGCCAAAGCGTTCGGCGCCAGTGTTCAGGCATTCCACCAACTGCCGTTTGGAGAACGGCCGCGCCGGTTGCTCCGGATCGACCTGCGAATCGTTGAGGATGCGCAGTTGCAGCGGATCCATCTGCAGCTTTTCCGCCAGTTCATCCATGGCGATTTCCAGCGCCATCATCCCCGGTGCCTCGCCCGGCGCGCGCATCGCCGAACCCTCGGCGAGATCGAGCACGGCGAGATTCAAACGGGTCATGCGATTGGCCCCGGCGTAAAGCAAGCGGGTTGACGCGGTAGCCGCTTCGGCGCGTCCGCCGCGCAAATTGCCCGACCAGCTCTCGTGGCCGATCGCCGTGATCACGCCGTCACGGTTGGCACCGATGCGCAGGCGCTGAAGCGTCGCCGGACGATGGGTCAGGTTGTTGAACATCAGCGGCCGCGGCAGCGCGACTTTCACCGGTAGCCCGGCATGTCGAGCGGCCAGGGATGCCAACACAGCGTCGCAAAGAATCGTGCCCTTACCGCCGAAACCACCGCCGATATACGGCGAGATCAGGCGCACATCTTCCTTGGCGATGCCGAGGGTTTTCGCCAGATCGCGCACGCCCCAGTTGATCTGTTGGATCGATGTCCACAAGGTCAACTGCGTGCCACTCCAGCGGGCAATGGTTGCGTGCGGTTCCATCATCGCGTGGGCCTGGTCAGGCGTGCTGTAGTGCTGATCGATTTGCACTGGCGCAGCGTTGAAGGCGCCTTCGAAGTCACCGACGCTGGTCTGCGGCGGCGGGCCAAAACCGGCCGGTGGCGGTGGGGTTGCGGAGTCTTTCGCAGCCGCCAGATCGAATGAACCCGCTTCGGCCACGTAGCGGATGTCGAGCAAGCCGGCGGCCGCGCGCGCCTGTTCAAAGGTGTCCGCGACGACAATCGCCACGGCCTGGTGATAATGATCGACCTGCGGCCCGGCCAAGGCCCTGGCTACGTAAAACTCGCCTTTGGCCAATGCCCCGGCGTTTTCGTAAGTGACGATGGCAATCACCCCGGACGCTTCCCGCGCTTGCGTCGAATCGATCGAGGCAATGCGCCCCTTGCCGATCCCGGCGCCGACGATATAGCCATAGGCGGCGTCCGGCACCGCTGCGTTTTGCTCGTAGGCGTAGGGGGCGGTGCCGGTGGTTTTCAGCTTGCCGTCGATGCGGTCGGCAGGTTGGCCGATGACGTTCAGCTGGTCGATCGGATTGGAGCCGGCCGGGGTGTCGAATTTCATCTGCAAATTCCTTTCAGACAGGCTGGCGACGCCCACGTAGCTCGGCGCAGCCATCGATTGACGTCGGATCTCTACGAGCCTAGGCCATCGACGCGCCACTGATAATGCGCGGTTTCAGGATGGAATGATGAATCTCGCTCACCAATCCTGATCAACATGACAAATAGGAATACGTTTCAATTACTAATGCGACCGTATACCATGCGCGACGTTTTCACTGGCGGTTTTGCCCTTCGTTCTGGCCTATTCGTAAAGGTTTTCACCTCATGCGTCGAACTCTGCTTTCCATTTGTGTGCTGCAGGCGTTGTCTTCTTCCTCGTGGGCTGAGTCAGCCGAACCGACTTCTTCAACGCTTGAGCTGGAAGCCACCGACGTAGTCGGCACAGCGGATTACGAACGGGCAGACGGCCCGGTGCAGGGCTACCGCGCGACGCGTTCGGCCAGCGCCACGCGCACCGACACTTCGATTCATGAAACCGCGCAATCGATCAGCGTGGTCACCAAGGATGCCGTTGAAGACCTCGGCGCGACGCGTTTGCAGGATGCGCTGGATTACGCCGGCGGCGTCGGGCGGGCGAACAATTTCGGTGGGCAGGGCCTGACCACCTTCACCGTGCGCGGCTTCACCACGGGCGAGTTCTACCGCAACGGTTTCCCGATCAACCGTGGCTACCCGAACATGCCCGACGCCAACACCATCGAGCGTCTGGAAGTGCTGCGCGGTCCGGCGACCATGCTCTATGGCCGTGGCGACCCAGGCGGTACCTTCAACGTGGTGTCGAAACAGCCGTTGCCCGAGCGCACCGTTACGTTAGGCAGCCAGTTGAACGACCAAGGCATGAAGCGCGGCACCCTCGACGCTTCCGGTCCGCTCGATGAAGAAGGGCGCCTGGCCTATCGCTTGAATGTGGTGGGCGAGGGCGGCGATACCTTCCGCGATCATGTCGAGAACGAGCGCTACGGCATCACGCCGGTGCTGACCTGGCAGGCCACCGATGCGACCAAGCTGATTTTCGAAGGCGACTTCATGCGCAACAACGCGCCGCTCGATCGTGGCGTCACGCGCTACCCGGCGCAGATCGGCACCGCCTCGCGCGATACCTTCTTTGGCGAGAAGGACGTCGGCAAACTGCACAACGACAACAACATGGCGCAACTGCGTTTCGAGCACATGCTCAACGATGACTGGACCCTCGGCGGTGGTTTCCAGTGGCTCGACGGCTCGCTCAAGGGCAACGCGATCGAGGCCAACGGCATTGCCGCTGACGGCCGCACGCTGGGGCGCAACTTCAACTACCGCAAGCTGGAATGGACCGACAAGGACACCCAGCTCAACCTCACCGGGCATTTTGATACTGGCGGTCTGCAGCACACCTTGCTCACCGGCATCGAGTATGAAGATTACGATTACAAGTCGATCATCCAGCGCTCCAGCGGCGCGGTCAGTGCCTACCCGATCGACATCTTCAATCCGGTCTACGGCCAGCCACGCCCGGCGCTGACCCGCACACCGACTCACGACAAAGAGAACCTCAAGACCTACGCGGCATTCGTGCAGGATCAGGTAGCCCTGACCGACAAACTGAAAGTGCTGGCCGGCGCACGTTTCGAGCGCTTCGAGCACGATTACGAAACCTACGTGCCCGGCGGCAAGAGCTGGCAGGCCAGCGACAACGCCGTCACCCCGCGTATCGGCGTCACCTACGACCTGACCGAAACCCTGGCGGTCTATGCCAACACCGCGCGCTCGTTCAAACCCAACACCGGCGCCAGTCGCGAAGGCGGCGGCTTCGCTCCAGAGAAAGGCAAGTCCTACGAGATGGGCATGAAGTGGGAAGCGCTGGATCAGCAGTTGAGCGTCGACGCGGCGATCTACCAGATCGAAAAACGCAACGTGCTGACCACCGACCCGGTGGATTCGACTTTCAGCGTCGCCGCCGGTGAAGTGCGTAGCCGTGGTTTCGACGTCAATGTCACCGGCAACCTCACCCCGGAGTGGCGAGTGGTCGGCGGTTACGCTTACGTTGACGCCGAGGTGACCAAGGACAACACGCTGCGCTCCGGCACGCGCCTGCTGAACATCCCGAAGAACAGCTTCAGCCTGCTCAACATGTACGAGTTCCAGGACGGCGCGCTCAAAGGTCTTGGCCTTGGCACCGGACTGAAATACGTCGACGAGCGCGCCGGGCAGACCGCCAACACCGCGTTTTCCATGGGCAGTTACACCGTGGTCGACCTGTTGAGCTTCTACAAGATCAACGACAAAGTGCGGCTCAACCTCGATGTGAAAAACATCTTCGACCGCGACTACGAAGAAGGCGCCTTCGGCAACGTTTACGCCTACCCGGGCGCGCCGCGAACCGTGCAGGTGGGGATTTCCTACACGCTGTAAATTGCCGCAGCGGTTGCCGCCGACTCATGGTGGCCTGAGAGTGGCATGTCGAAATCAGACATCGGCATGCCGCACTCAGGCTAGTTGCGCGGCGGTCGGGCCACGTAAGGTGAAGCATCATTTCGTCGGCAAAGCGTCTGCGTCGCTGCTTTCGCCTGAGTCGACTCAAGGAAATGATGATCGCCTGACGCTCAGTCAGTGGCCCAAACGTCGATCATGAGAACAATAAGAACCCATGACTAGCCTGAACCCCAAGGACTCCAACGGTCAGTTGGCGCAAGGTTTCAAACCGCGTCACGTCACCATGCTTTCCATTGCCGGCATCATCGGCGCAGGACTTTTCGTTGGCTCAGGCCACGCCATCGCCGCCGCAGGACCTGCGGTGCTGCTCGCTTATCTGTTCTCCGGTCTGCTGGTCGTGCTGGTGATGCGCATGCTCGGCGAAATGGCTGTCGCGCATCCCGACACCGGCTCATTTTCCACCTACGCTGATCAAGCCATTGGCCGCTGGGCCGGGTTCACCATTGGCTGGCTCTACTGGTGGTTCTGGGTGCTGGTGATTCCCATTGAAGCACTGGCCGCCGGTCACGTGCTCAATCAGTGGTTTCCCCAGGTCGATGCCTGGTTGTTCGCCTTGCTGTCGATCGTGCTGCTGGTGATCACCAACCTGTTCAGCGTGTCGAAATACGGTGAGTTCGAATTCTGGTTCGCCATGGCCAAGGTCATCGCGATCATCGGTTTCATCGGCCTGGGTTTTGCGGTGCTGATGGGCTGGATTCCCGAGCGCGAAGCCAGTGGCTTGAGCACGCTGATGGCCGAGCACGGCGGCTTTGCGCCCAACGGCATGTCGGCGGTGGTTGGCGCGTTCATCACCATCATGTTCAGTTTCATCGGCACCGAAGCGGTGACCATCGCCGCTGCGGAATCGAACAACCCGGCGCAGAACATCGCCAAGGCCACCCGTTCGGTGATCTGGCGCATCGGCATTTTCTATCTGCTGTCGATCTTCGTGGTGATTTCCGTGGTGCCATGGAATGACCCGCAACTCGCCTCGGTCGGTTCCTACCAGCGCGCACTGGAACTGATGAACATCCCCAACGCCAAATTCCTCGTCGACGTGGTCGTGTTGATCGCGGTGGCCAGTTGCATGAACTCCTCGATCTACATTTCCTCGCGCATGCTCTATTCGCTGGGCCGACGCGGCGATGCGCCGCCGGCATTGAAGGTGACTTCGGCGGCCGGCGTGCCACGCGCGGCGGTGATCGCCAGCACGGTGATTGGTGCGGGCGTTACCTTGCTCAGCTATTTCATGCCGGCCGGGCTGTTCCAGTTCCTGCTCGCCAGCTCCGGGGCTATTGCCTTGCTGGTGTATCTGGTGATCGCCATTTCGCAGTTGCGCATGCGCCGCCGACTGGAACGGGAAAAGGTCGAAATGACCCTGCGCATGTGGCTGTTTCCCTGGCTCACCTGGCTGGTCATCGCCTTTATCTGCGCGGCTTTGGCGGTGATGATGATCACCCCTGAACATCGCCTGGAAGTGACCTCGACCATTGGCCTGGCGCTGCTGATTTCCTTCGTCGGATTGATCACCAGCCGCCAGCATGGGCCGGCGGGCAGAGTGGCGGCGGTGAGCAAAGCCTAAGCAAACAACGCCTTGAGCCCACGGGAAAACCAGCCGTTCGGGCTCGAAGGCAGATGCTCACGTTGATTGAATGAGCCCGTCAACGCGCAGGTTTCACCGGCGAGCGAGCCCATCAGTTGCGGCAGCAAAAAACTGCGTTCGCATTCGCTGGCGGACAGTCCGGTTTTCTCTTGCGGCCAAACGACGCTGGTTTCGGCAAACGGCTTCATGGCACACCTCCTCAAAATTCAAACATCCAGCACCAGGGTGTCGCTGCCCTGCGCCGGGGCGGCGCAGCAGATCAGCACTTCGTCGTCCGCCAGGCGCATGGCCGGCGGGGTGAGGTAATGCACCTGGCCGCTGGTAAGGCGGGTTTTGCAGGTGCCGCACGAGCCGCCGCGACAGCTGAACTCCGGGTTCAAGCCACGCGCCTCGGCCAGTTCCAGCAAGGTGCCGCTGCCCGGTTCCCAGCGTGCTTCCTTGCCGGACGTGGCAAACAACACCTTGACCGGCTCTTCCGCGACCGGTACTTGCGGCGGCGCCGGGGTACTGATTTCGACATCGCGGATCAGCGTCGACGGGCCGAAGGTTTCGGCGTGGATGCGATCGTCGGGAATACGCATTTTGCGCAAGCCGTCGTACAGCGCCTGAGTGAAGCTGCCCGGGCCGCACAGGTAGAAATCGTAGTCATCCAGCGGCAGCAGGCTCTTCAGCAAGGCGATGTCGATGCGCCCGGCATGATCGTAACCCTGCGCTGTTGCTTCCAGCGGCGGCTGGCTGACCACGCGCAGCACCTTGACCTTGTCACCGGCGCGTGCAGCCAAGGCGTCGATTTCTTCGCGAAAGGCCAGATCCTCGACGGTGCGACTGCTTTGCACCACCCAGGTCGGGCGCATGCGGCTGATGCGTTTGCCCTGATAGACCACCTCGCGCAGCATCGACAGCAACGGCGTCACCCCAACCCCTGCGGCCAACAGCACCAGTGGCCGGCGTTCGGTGGCGTCGACGGTGAAATCGCCTTGCGGCGCGCGGGCTTCGATCAAATCCAGTGCCCGGACCCGATCATGCAGATGCGAAGACACCGAGCCATCGCGTTTAACGCTGATACGTAGGAATTCGTCCGACGGCGCGCTGGACACGCTGTAGGTGCGGATCGACGCGGCATCTTGGCCGTCGAGCAAGACCTTGATCGGCAAGTGCTGGCCCGGTTCGAAGCGCGGCAGGCCGAAGCCATCGTTGGCTTGCAGATAAAACGAACGGATCTGCGGACTCTCATCGACCACCCGCGTGACGTGCAGCGCGCGCCATTGGTTGCGCAGCGCCTCGGCCTGCAGACGCTCGCGGGTCTGCTCCCAGCTGCCGGTCATTTGCGAATTGGGCGAATCGCCTTCCGGCTGCTCGGCCCAGCGCAGTGGCAATGCGGCCTGACGGTAAACGATGCGCTGCGGCTTGAAGCGCCACAGGCGCTCGGCGCCCTGGAACGCGGCGATTTGCGGATCGTCGAGCAGCACTTCTGCGCTGCCGGTCATCTGCAACAGATCGCCGCTTTCGAAATCGATGAAGGTCAACCCGGCGCGCGGGTTGAGCAGGATGTTGCCCAGGGTGTTGAAGAACAGATTGCCGGAGAAATCCGGGATGGTAAGGGTGCCGTCTTCGTCCATATGGACGAAACCGGATTTGCCGCCGCGATGGGACACATCGACCTGGCGCTCGCCGTCGCGCACCACGTAAGTGGCCACGTAGAACGAGTCGGCGGCAGTGATCATGTCGCGCACCAAGGGTTCGCTGACAGGCAAGTCGAGCGCGGTGTCGGTGGTCTCGTCGACGAAGGCGTAATGGCGCAGATTGATGTAGCGCGGGCAGTTGCCGTAAGCCTGGGTCACGCCGATCTCAAGAATGTTGTCATCGCGGCGGCTGATGTTGCCGTTCATGCGATTGCGCCGACGGGTGTGCAGCTCGATGCCGAGCATGCCGATCGCGTCGCCGGGCTGCAGACCTTGATTGGCCGGGTCATTGGGCTGGGCGTCGAGTTTGATCTTCAGCACCTGCGGCGACGGCGAATCCATGAAGCCCGGTTGACCGGTGCGCAGCGTTGCCCACGGATCGCCCTGGCTGTCGACAGCGCCGAGTACGACAAAGGGCAGTTGCGCATAGAACTCACGGTGCTGGTCCGGCATCCAGTCGCGGGCCAGTTGCCGCTGGCCGACACCGACCATCATCTCCACCGCGCCGACGGCACGTTGCAGGGTCAGCTCACCTTCATGCCAGGGCGAGGGCTGCGGTTTCGACGCTGTGTCCATTTCGATTCTCCTCGGGTGCAAACGGGCCGGTGAGCCGCAAGGGGCTGAAGCTCAAGTGGGCTCATGTTCGCCCTCGGCCCGTTGCGAGGGAATGGCCAGAAACTGCAATCCACTGTTTCACTCGGTGAAATGATCCCTGCGCGCGCCTAAGGAGGCGGGTGATTATTTCACTGGCTGAAATGCTCGATTGTATTTGCTGAGGATTCCGCGATTTGCGGCAGGGGAGCAGGATGAGCCCCATCGACACGATCAGCGGGTCGACCTCAAATAATCCAGGAGCACGTCATGTCCCAGTCAGCCGTCAAACTGTACCGCCATCCGTTGTCCGGCCACTCGCACCGCGTCGAGTTGATGTTGTCCCTGCTGGACGTTCCGACCGAACTGGTGTTCGTCGACCTGATGAAAGGCGCACACAAAACCCCTGAATTCCTCGCCCTCAACCGTTTCGGCCAAGTACCGGTGATTGACGACAACGGTACGGTGCTCGCTGATTCCAACGGCATTCTGGTTTATCTGGCGAGCAAATACGGCAACGGCCAGTGGCTGCCGAGCGATCCGGTCGAGCAAGCCAAGGTGCAGCGCTGGTTATCGGTGGCTGCCGGGCAGATCAGCTCCGGCCCGGCCACGGCGCGCTTGATCACTGTGTTCGGCGCCGGTTACGACGCGGCTGATGCGATCAAGCGTTCCCATGCGTTGTTGCAGGTGATGGAAGACGAGTTGGCCAACAGCGCATTCCTTGCCGGCGACAAGGCAACCGTTGCCGATGTGGCCGCCTACACTTACGTCGCCCACGCACCGGAAGGCAATGTCTCGCTCGAGGATTATCCGAATGTGCGGGCGTGGCTTGGGCGGGTCGAGGCGCTGCCGAAATTCGTCGGTATGCAGCGCACAGCGGTGGGCCTGCAAAGCGCTTGATATCAGCACACGCCAAAAAACCTTGTGGGAGCGGGCTTGCCCGCGATAGCGGTGGGTCATTCAACGGTGATGTTGACTGACAGAATGCCTTCGCGAGCAGGCTCGCTCCCACGGGTTTGGCGTCAGCTGTCCCATCCATGCATTGGAAGACACTGTCTCGCTGGAGGAATATCCGAATGTGCGGGCGTACTGGCGGGAGTTGAAGCATTGCCCAAATTTAACTGTGTACACCAAACCCTGTGGGAGCGAGCCTGCTCGCGAAAGCGGTGTGTCATGCAACGGTGATGTTGACTGACGGAAAGCTTTCGCGAGCAGGCTCGCTCCCACATGATTTCACTGTGTTTTCGAGGTTTTTTACAGGTCCCCAGCTATGGATCGTTTTCAGGAAATGCGCATGTTCCTGGCCGTGGCCGAGGAGGGTGGCTTTGCGGCGGCGGCCCGGCGTTTGAACACCTCGCCACCCAGCGTCACCCGCGCCATTGCCGCGCTGGAACAACGCATCGGCACGCGTCTGTTGTCGCGCACCACGCGCAGCCTGCACCTGACCGAAGCCGGGCATCGTTATCTGGACGATTGCCGAAGAATTTTGTGCGACGTCGACGAAGCCGAAGAGGCCGCTGCCGGCAGTTATCGGGTGCCGTGCGGGCACTTGAGCGTGACCGCGTCGGTATTGTTTGGCGAGTTGTTCATCGCGCCGTTGCTGGCGCAATACGTCGATGCGTTTCCTTCGGTGCATCTGAAGGCTTTGCTGGTTGATCGCGTGGTGAATATGGCGGAAGAGGGTATCGATGTCGCCGTGCGCATCGGCCATTTGCACGAGAACAATCAGCATGCAATCAAGGTCGGCGAGGTCCGTCAGGTCATCTGCGGCACCCCCGATTACTTCGCCCGCTATGGCCGACCGCAACATCCGAACGAGCTGAACCGCGCCAATATCGTCATGTCGTCCGCCAGTCATTTGCTCAGCGATTGGCAATTCGCCCATGCCGATGGCCCGTTGAGTTTTCGCTTCGAGCCGCGTCTGGTGGTCACCGCGAATCAGGCGGCGATCAACATCGCCAGCTCCGGTTGGGGCATTACCCGGGTGCTGTCTTATCAAGTCGCCAGCCAGGTTGCAGCCGGTGAACTGGAATTGGTGCTGGAGGCCTTTGAGCCGCCGGCGTTACCTGTGCAACTGGTCTATCTGAAACATCCGCGCGTACCGGCGAAGGTGCGCACGTTTGTGGATTTTCTCAGCGAGCGGCTGCAACACCACCCAGCGCTGAAAGCCGTGAACAGGGTTCACGGCTAAGGCTTCAAGGTTCAACTCAGCGCTTGATCACTTCCCGGCCGCAGCGGTTTCGATCAGGCTGGCAACGGCTTTCGGGTTGGACACCATCACCACGTGCGAAGCGCCTTTGACCACGACGGTCTGCTTGGAGTGCGCGCGCTCGGCCATGAACGCCAAGGCTTGCGCCGGGATGTTCTTGTCCTGGTCACCGTAGACGAAGTACGACGGCACGGTTTTCCATGCAGGCTCGGTGGCGGCTTCGTTGAGCGCGGCGACGGTCACCGGGCGTTGCGTGGCGGCCATCAACTTCGCATCTGCCTGAGACACATCGGCAGCGAACTGATCGTGGAATTTGTCCTGCTGGATGTACAAATCCTTGCCACCGTCGGCCAGCTCAACCGGGGCCGACAGGGTCGGGCCAAGGGTGCTGCCAGGGAAACGCCCGGACAGCTCAGCGGCGGTTTCACCCTTTTCCGGTGCAAAAGCTGCGACGTACACCAGCGCTTTGACATTGGCATTGCCGTAAGCGGCTTCACTGATCACCGGGCCACCGTAGGAGTGGCCGACCAGTACCACCGGGGTTTTCACGCTGGCCAGCACATCCGCCACCGATTGCGCATCACCCTTGACCGAGCGCAGCGGGTTCGCGGCGGCGATCACCGGATAGCCATCCTTCTCGAGAATCTTGACCACGCCGTTCCAGCTGCTCGAATCGGCAAAGGCACCGTGCACCAGCACCACGGTAGGTTTGATCGGCGCGGCGAACGCAGCGGTGGCGCCGAACATGGCGGCGGTAAGGGCGAGGGTTGCGAAGACTTTGTTCATGGTGATGTCCTGTCGATTGGTTAAGGTAGGAATGGAAGCGACAGTGGTATTTAGCGCGCTAAATGTGTCAGTTGTGTGTGCGCACGGCCGAACTTCGCATGAGTGTGTATCTGGGGCGGCGAAAGCTACACGCTGATACAAAGCGATCCATCCGCTCAGATCGCGCGGCGGACTTTGCCCGGGGCCTCGCCGTAAATTTCCTTGAATTTCTTGCTGAAGGCAGCCTGCGACTGATAGCCGACCTGCACGGCAATGTCATTCAGGCCCAGATGCGAATGGCTCAGCAGACTGAACGCCAGCTCCATGCGCAATTGAGTCAGCAGCACCCACGGCGACACGCCAGCGACCCGGGCGAAGGTGCGCATGAACGTTGCACGGGACATGTTCGCGGTGTCGGCCATGGCCTCGATGGTCCATTCGTGCGCTGGGTCAGCCAATATCGCCTGACAGGTTCGGCCCAGGCGCTGGTCGCCGAGCAGCGCCAGGGTGCTTTTGTCCTGCTCCGCACGGGCCAGGTGCGCACGCAGAATCAAGGTGAACAAGGCTTGGGACAGTGAGTCGAGGAGGAACCGTGCGCCCGGCTGTTCGCTGTCGGCTTCGCTGCGCAACAGCGCAATCAGGGCGGTCAGTGGCGCATCAATCGGCAAGCCATCGTTGGCAATCAACAGGTAATCGGGGAGGGCGGCGAACAGCATCGATGCGCGGTTGTAATGAAAGCCACCGCAGAGCATGTCCAGATCTGCGCTCGCGCCACCCAGCCGATAGATCGGCAACACCCCGCCGGGAACCAGCGTTGGCGACATCGGCGCTACGTCTTTGCCGGCGCTGTGCAGCACATGCGGCGTACCCCGTGGCAACAGCAGAATATCGCCGGCGCGCATCGCCAGGCGTTGCCCGCTGGCCAGCTCAACCCGGCATTCACCCTTGAGCACGACGTGATAGGGCGCCTTGCCCAAGGCTTCCTGTGGGTGATCACGCGCCCAGTCGCCCTGAAACTGGCAGCGCAGATCAAGACTGCCGCGCACGTTGGCCAGGCTGATGAGCTTATCGAGCGAGTTCATTGGCACCCATTACGAAGGAATCCGCAAAGTTGAGACGATTGAGCAAGACGTTGAGCATGACCGACAAAAGCGCGATTCGGTAACACCGCAGACTGACTCCACTTTCATTGATCTGGAGACGTCGCATGTTCACCTCAATCAACGCCGGACTACAACAGCTCGGCAAACTCGATCGCCTCGGCATCCCGCTGATGCGCGTGGCCATCGCCATCGTGTTCCTGTGGATCGGCGCGTTGAAATTCGTCCCGTACGAAGCCGACAGCATTACGCCTTTCGTCGCCAACAGTCCGGTGATGTCGTTCTTCTACGAGCACCCGCAGGAATACAAGGCGCACCTGACCCATGAGGGCGAGCTGAACGCCGACAAGCGCGCCTGGCAGACCGCGAACAACACCTACGGTTTTTCCACCGGGCTTGGCGTGGTGGAAATCTTCATCGGTCTGCTGGTCCTGTCCAACCCGCTTTCCCGCCGCACCGGCCTGCTCGGTGGCGCGCTGGCGTTCGCTACGCCGCTGGTGACCCTGAGCTTTCTGGTTACCACGCCTGAAGCCTGGGTCGCTGCGCTGGGTGAGGGTCAGCACGGTTTTCCCTATCTGTCCGGTGCCGGACGCCTGGTGCTCAAGGACGTCCTGATGCTCGCCGGAGCGCTGCCAGTGATGGCCGATTCCGCGCGCCAATTGCTGACTGAACGTCAGGCCTGAATTCCCCATCCTTTATAGAGAGATCACACCATGAAAACGTTTATTGCTTTGACCCTGGCCATCCTCGCCGGCAACGTATTCGCCGCCACCGAACCTGCACAGACTGGCGTGCCGCTGGACATCGCCAAAACCATCAGCATCACCGACACCAGCGCCGCCTGCGGAATTGTTCCGGTGGAGGTCGTCTATGAAGACAGCCACGGTCAGCGGCATGTCGCCACTTACAGCGTTTTAGGCGATGGCTGCGGTGGCGATTAGCTCAGGTTTGGCCCATAACTGCAGCGGACTCGAATTGCTCAGTCCGCTGCAGCGTTTCCGGGACACCGATCAACAGCAGCAGGAACGCTGCCGCTGCAACCCCGGCAAGGGTCAGGAATGCCGCGCTGTAACCGGCGGCCTCAACGACAAAACCCGCCAGCCCGTTGCTCAGCGCCGCGCCCAGGCCAAACGCTGTGGTCAGCGCGCCAAGGCTGACATTGAAATGCCCGGAGCCGAGGGTGAGATCCTTGACCATTACCGGGAACAGCGCGCCGAACAAACCAGCGCCGACACCGTCGAGCAACTGCACGGCGACCAGCCAGTACGGATCATCCGAGAAGGTGTAGAGCAAGCCACGCAGCGGCAGGATCAGAAAACCCGCCAGCAATAACGGTTTGCGCCCCCAGACATCGGCTTTCGCGCCGGCCAGCAACGCCATTGGCACCATCACCAGTTGCGCGGCTACGATGCACGCCGACGTCAGCGGTGTGGCCATGTGCAAATTGGCTTGGGCGAGTTTCTGGCTCACCAGCGGCAGCATCGCCGCGTTGGCCAAGTGGAACAGCGCACAGCACAGGGCAAACATCAGAAGCGGGCGATTGCTCAGCAGTACCTTGAACCCGGACGGCTGATGGCTTTGATCGCCAGGCTGCAACCCGCGTGCGACGTCATGATCAATCGCCTCGGCCGAGACGAACAGCACGGCAATCACGCTGGCCAGCGCCATGACCGCCATCAGATAAAACACCGCCACCGGACCGAACAGATAGGCAAACAAACCGGCCAACAACGCTGCGCACGCGTTGCCGGCGTGGTTGAACGTCTCGTTGCGACCGGTGCGCCGGGTGAATGCTCGCGGGCCGGTGATGCCCAGGGTGATCGCGGAGATGGCCGGGGCGAAAATAGATGCTGCCGCCGCGCTCAAGGCTTGGGTCAACGCCACCAGACTGAATGAAGTAATGAACGGCAGCACCAGGCAACTCGCCGTCACCAACAGCGCGGCGATGATGACCAGCGCACGTTTCGCCCGGCTGCTGTCAACCAGTGCACCGGCCGGTGTCTGCGTGATCAGTGCAGCGATACCGGCGAGAGTCATGACCACGCCGATGCTGGCCGGGTCCCAGTGGTGCACGGCGAGCAAGTAGATGGCGAGGTACGGCCCGAGGCCGTCGCGGACATCGGCGAGAAAGAAATTCAGACTGTCCAGCGAACGGTTGTTGCGGCGATCGAGATGGCTGATCACGGGGGGCAGTCTCTTGAAAGTGAGGTCTGCGAAAATGTATCAACCTCGGCAAACCTAATGACCGAAGCGGCGGGGGATTAGTTGCAGGACGGCGGAGCAGTTGCTGCTCCGCAGATATTCATGCGTCAGGCGTTTGCAGGACTTCGATCCATAACGCGCCTTTGCCGGAGGCCGCTTCACCGACACGCTTCAGCGCGCCATCCTTGCTCACCGCGTACGTACCGACCTTGGCGCTTTTCTCGCCCGTCACCAGCAGCCAGTGGCCATCGGGGGAGAAGGCGATGTTACGCGGTTGTTGTTCTTGCACGGGGTAGTTGTCGAGAAACGTGAGTCCTCCCGTTTCCGCATCCACGGCAAATGCCGACACGCTGCTGCTGGTGCGCTCACTCATCAGCAGCAGTTTTCCATCCGGCGACATGCGCAGGTCGGCGGCCCAGATGCGCGGGGTCGGGTCGTCTTTGAGGTCGTTGTTGCGCGCATCACGGACTTCGCCGTGGGCCAGTTGCAAACGTTCGGGAATGCCGTTGGCCACAGCGATTTGCGTTAACGCGCCGCTGGCGTCGTCGATTGAAAACGCGGTCACGGTGCCGCTCATTTCACCGACAACGTAAAGGAATTTGCCGTTCGGCGAGAACGCCAGGTGCCGAGGGCCGGTGTTGTCCGGGACGCTGACCGAGCCGCTGCCGATCGGGCTGAGCTCGCCAGTCTTGGCATCCAGGCGATATTGCAGCACCTTGTCGGTGCCCAGGTTGCCAGCGTAGGCAAAGCGATTGCTCGGCTCGGTGCGAATCGAATGCGCGTGCAGGCCGGTCGGATAACGCAGGATGTTGGCGGAAGGTTGCTGATCTTCGCCGATCTTTTGAACGCTGAGGGTGTCGGCGCCGTAGGACGCGGCGAGCAGGTAGCGACCTTTTCGATCGGTCGACAGGTAGGCCATGCTCTCTGCCAAGGGCGCTTGGGTGAATTTTGTCAGGCGACCGCTTTGGCGATCGATCCGGTAACCCAGCACCTGAAAGGGTTTGACGCGCAAGGCTGCAAACAGCACCTTGCCATCCGGGGTGAGCGCCATGGGATTGACCTGATCACCGGCCTGAATCTGTTCGACCAGGGTAAGCGCGCCGTTGCTCTGATCAAGGCGATATTGCGAGATCAGAGCGTCGCCGGGGCTTGAGATGTAGGCATAGGTGGCGGCATTGGCCGTCACGCTCAGGGTTGAAGCGAGCGCAGCGATTGCGATGGTTCTTTTCATCATTTCCGGCCTTATTGTTGTTGTGATCAGTCATCCTATGAGTGATTGGCTAAGGCTTCAATGTCTATTTCATGGAGCTGGAACGTCGCTTAGCCTAGTTTTATAGACGCGTATTAGAGGATGTTGATCAACAGAAATGATCGAGCAGTACGGTAATCAGCGAGTTGTGAAACATTTTTACATACTCTCCTGTTAGCGTTGTTGTACGACATCCTACCTAATGTGCGCACTGCACCAATTCTCACAAAAACAATAACGGAGATACCCCTATGACGAGCATGGCTCCACTCGATCATCAGGCCGCTGCGAAACCGCAAAACCTGTTCCTGCGAACGCTGAAACTGCTCGGCCCCGGCATTATCGCCGTGCTGTCGTGGCTCGGTGCGGGTGACCTGATCACATCCTCCGTGGCCGGTGCGAACTACGGCTACGCCATGATGTGGGTGCTGGCGGTCTCGCTGTTGCTCAGGTACCTGATCGTCAACATCATTGCCCGGTTCCAGCTGTGCAATAACCAAGGCATGACCATTCTGCAGGGCTACGCCCAGCTCAATCCGGTGTTCGCCTGGTTCATGCTGGTTTATGCCCTGTTGATGGGGCACTTGATGAACGCCTACATGATCAAGGGGGCAGGGGAGTCACTGGCGATGCTGTTCAAGATCGATCAGCCATTGCTGTGCTCGGTGGCGGTGGTGCTGGCGGTCTGGATGCTGGTCGGGCGCAACATCTACACGATGATCGAAGGCGTGATGAAGCTGCTGCTGGCGATCATGACCCTGGCGTTTATCGCCCTGGCGGTGATGTCCGGTCCGGATGTCACAGGCATCATCAAAGGCACCATCGGCTTCAGCATTCCGCCGGACGAAGGCGTGCATGGCGCGTTGCTGGTGGCGGTCTCGGTAATCGGCGCGGTCGCCGGCTCGATCGCCAACTTCGTGCACCCGTATGTCATGCGCCAGAAAGGCTGGACCGGGCCGCAGCACAAGCGCATTCAGCGTAACGATCTGCTGTTTGCGGTGTTCGTCGGGATCATCATCAACCTGGCGATCTGGATCGTCGGCGCGGAAATCCTGCGGCCCAACGGCATCGAGGTGAAAACCTTGGGCGATCTGGGCAAGGCGCTGGAAATCTTCTTCGGCCCGATCGGCTGGTATGTGTTCTTCATCGGCGTATTCGCGACCTTGTTTGCCAGTATTTCAGGCAAGACCACGGCGTTTCCGATGCTGATCACCGATGCCTTCCAGCATGTTCGTCCTGAGCGTCGCGAGAAGTATGGCAAAGAGTTCCATCACGACCCGATGCACAAGTGGTTCATGCTGTTCATCCTGGTCACGCCGCTGATCTGGTCGATGCCGGGCATGCCGGATTTCGTCACCCTGACCATTGGTGTCAGCGCATTGAACATCATTGGTTTGCCGGTGATTTCCCTGGGCTTGCTGATCATGTCCAACCAGAAATCGCTGCTGGACAAGCAATACCGCAACAACCTGTTTGAAAACATCGCGCTGTTATTTGCCACCGGTCTGGCGCTTTGGGTGGCCTTTCAGCTGGGCGTTGATCTGTTTACTTGATGAGGAGCAGTCGAGGGGGCACACGCCCCCTCGAATCGCCGCTTACAACGGCACATCCATTTCGATTCTGCGCCAGGCGGCTTCGGAAAAGCTGTATACCGAGAAGGCGATCAGCCCCAAGGCCATCAGCATCAACAGCACGCCGCCTGCCGGCAGATTCTGCAAAGCATCCAGCGCCTCCTTCATGCCGGGTGGATTGGTCGCTTGGTAAACCGAGCCGCTGACCGCCATCAGCACTGCAATCTCGATAAACACCACGCCTCGGGCGATCAAGCCAAAGCGCGACACCGGGCGCACGTAACGCATCACTTCGTCATCCGCTTCGAAGTACTTCTCGAACGAGGCCTTCCAGCCTTTGATGATGTGGGCAATACCGACACCCAGCGGGATCAGCGCGATCAGGTAGATCAACAGGTTCGAATGCTCGAACGACAGCAGCTGCGCAAGCAGATCCTTGGTCTTGCCATCCCCGGAACCGCCCGAGCTCCTGAGGCCACTCACCAAGAGGCCCAAGGCAAAGAAGGCCAGCGCCGCGTTGACCAGACCGCCGGCGAGCAAACCTGCGCGAATGACCAGACCTTTGAACTCGCTGCCGTGGTGGTCGACATCGCGGATCGCTTGCAACGCACGCCACGCGGCGAAGGCCAGCAGGCCGGCGACCACAACACCGATCAGCACATAGCCAAAGGGCTGACTGAGCAATGCTTCGAGGCTCTTGTGGCTGTCTTTCGGTTTGGTGGAATCGTGCGCTGCCAACAGAGCGAAGATACCGATGATCAGATACAGAACGCCGCGCGCGGCGTATCCGCCTCGGGCAAGCAGGACAAGCGTGTGTTGAGTGGACATGGGTTTTACTTCCAGGGAATCGATGTGAAGCAGACCCGTGGACGGGGCAGGGGTTCGATAAATGCGTCGCCGGTGGGCGACGCGCGCCTTATCAGCCTGCCATTCAGTGCTCGCCGCGCTTGAGCCTCATAAAGGCGTGGTCAGCGAAAACGGAATGCGCAGCTCTTCAACCGGCCCTGAATCCCGGCCGCACATTTCGTCGTGCACGCATTGTTGCACCAGTACGCAGGGAAACGCCGGCACGGTTTGTAGCAAGTCGCGCAGGTGGGTGATCGAACGCAGGTGCATTGGCTTGGCCGCGTCATCGAGCAAGGTGAACTGGCCTTGATCCAGGCGAATCCGCGCCAGATAAAATCCACCTTCAAGTGACAGCAGCTCCAGTTCGCGAACTTCACTGTTGGCCGCACGTTCGGTGAGGGTTTGCAGATTCATGCTTCACTCCTTGCCTACCAGGGCAGGCGTTCTCCATCGTAGGCGAAGAAATGGCCGCTGTCGGCCGGCGTTAGCGTGTCAATCAGAGTCAGTAATTGCCCGGCGGCAATGTCTGCCGGGCGGGCGCTCGAGGCTCCGCGAAAAGGTTGCGACAACGGCGACACTACTGTGCCCGGGTGCAGACTGAGCAAGCGACTCTGCGGGCGCGTGCGCGAAAGCTCGATGGCGGCGGTCTTGATCAGCATGTTCAGCGCAGCCTTGGAGGCGCGATAGGCGTACCAGCCGCCCAAACGGTTGTCGCCGATGCTGCCGACTTTTGCCGACAGCATCGCCATCGCGCCTTGAGGCGCAAGCAACGGCAGAAAGTCGCGCAGCAGCAATGCCGGCCCCAGTGTGTTGACCTGGAACACGGCCTGCAGCGACTCGGCGTCGATCGCGCTGTAGCTTTTTTCCGGCTTGATCCGGTCACGATGGAGGAGGCCGGCTGCGTGAATGATCAGGTGAAAGGGCGCTTCGCCTGCCAGTTCAGCGGCGGCGCTGGCGATCGTTTCGGGTTGCTCGAGGTCGAGCTTCGGCACAGTCTGGCGTCCCAGCGCACGGACGCTGGCGCAACGTGGATCCTGTTTCAAATGTTGGCAAAACGCCGTGCCGAGGGCGCCACTGGCGCCGATCACCAAGGCGCGATAACCGTCGCCGAACGAGGTCAGGGTCAACCCACTCCTCATGGGTTCGCCCCAGCGTTCTGGCGCCGGAAGAACACCGTCACCTGACCGACTTCGAAACCCCACTTGGACATACGGGTGCGGTTGATCAACGTGTCTTCGTCGACCAGGTACATCCAGTCGTCCATGCTCATCTCGTAGGTCGAATCATCAACTGGCAGGTTCAGGCGATAACGCCAGTGGAAGGTGTTGCCTGCGATCTGGCCCTGAGCAACTCCGACCACATCATGCGCGCGACCGCTCCACTGACCATTGCCCCCGGGAGTGAGGGTCCAGACTCGGCGTTCACGGGTGCCGTCGCTGTAACGGAAGCGCTCGTCGAGGATCAGGTTTTCACCTTCACGACGGCTGGCGATATCAACCTCGAAACGCTTGACCACTTCGCCGTTGCGTTTCTGAAACATCCCCCAGGCTTTGACGGGCTGGCTGAAGAACTGCTCCAGACTCAATGCCGGTTGCTGATCCGCATAACGAGCAACATCGACACTGCCGCAGCTTGCAATGCTGAGCGCCAGTCCTAACAGCAGCAGAAATCGGGTCATCTTCCTACTCCTTGTGCTTGTACAGTTAACAGGCTGTGTATAGGCCTAGCGCCGGCCGATGAGCTGGAGAAATTCCTGCCGCGTCGTCGAGCTGTCGCGAAAGGCACCGAGCATGACCGAGGAGGTCATGATCGAATTCTGCTTCTCGACACCGCGCATCATCATGCACATGTGCCTGGCTTCAATAACCACCGCGACACCGGCAGCATCGGTGATCTGCTGGATCGCCTGAGCAATCTGCCGAGTAAGGTTTTCCTGGATCTGCAGGCGCCGCGCGAACATGTCGACCACCCGCGCCACCTTCGAAAGCCCCAACACCCGGCCAGTGGGGATATACGCCACATGCGCCTTGCCGATAAACGGCAGCATATGGTGCTCACACAGCGAATAGAGCTCGATGTCGCTGACGATCACCATCTCATCGCCCTGCGACTCGAACAGCGCACCGTTGGTGACGTCTTCCAGGCTCATCGCGTAACCGTTGCACAGGTATTGCATCGCCTTGGCGGCGCGCTGGGGCGTGTCCAGCAAACCCTCGCGTTCCGGGTTCTCACCGACGCCAACGAGGATTTCACGGTAATGGCTGGCTAGTAGTGGGCTCATTCGGGTTACTCGTGGCGGTGCGGGTTAAGGACACAGTCGGGTGAAAAGGTTGTACGCATACAGGTTGGCTGTATAGGTTTTATTCAAGATAGGCCGAAAAAAATCAACTGACAATGAATCGGTGATTTTTTTGTGCGGGTTTGGGATTTCAGGCAGGACAAACCTGGGGTCAGGTTTGGTGAGCGGCTTGCGTGGCGCCGATGTGCGGGCGTCTCAGCTCATAGCTGCCGGTGGCGGATGGCAGCTATCGGCCAGAGCGTACGCCCAGCGAACTTTTTTCAACCCAAAGCGCTCGTCATCATGTTCAAGTATTATTGCGTCGATGCTCGGACTATTCATAGGTAGGTTGATGCATGGCCAGAAGCATTAGGCTTCAACAGAAACTTCATTCAAAGTATCTCATTGAGGTAGCGGGAGAGGTGGTGCTTGATGACTGCCTTGTTGAAAAGCTATGGGCGCTCAACAGAGGTGACAGGTTTGAGTTGAACTCACGCTCCATCGGTTTTGGACCTGTTCAAAAATACCGCTTGGAATACGCGATAACGAGAGGCCCCATTCCTGGGCATTGGCTCTACAAAGAATTTGACCCAAAGGAACTGACATTATTTTTTACGGCAAAAGACTTTGCCGGCATTTGCCATGGCTGGACCTTGTTTGACGAGTGACCATTCACGGTTCGCTGCCTGGGAGGCAGCTTCCGGCCAAAAACAGTCATTCAGGTATGCCGATAAAACCATAATCGGCCATACGTAGATGGATGGAAATTTATTGCCTCAGCGAGCTTGCAAGAGCGAGCCAACCAGCGAGCCTTTGACCTATCGAGTACTCGACACGCTAGCTTGTCTGGACGGGTTTTAAGGTTGTCAGAGTTCTTGGGTTGCCATAATCGGATGCACGAGAATCGGCCACGCGAGTGATGAACTCACGTACCCATTTGAAGCCGGCGTGCCCATCCGACCGCTCATGCCAGAACAAGCCAATCGCAAAACCTTCCACCGGCAAGGGAGGGGCTACGCACAGCAGTTGCTCGCTGCGACCGTCTACAAGACGACTTGGAACCAGGGCCACACAATCCGACTGCGCGACCAACTCCGGTACTGGAAGAAATGACGACGCTGAATGAACGACGTTACGCCGCAGCCCGTGCGCTACCAAGGCGTGATCCACCGAGGTAGAGAAGCCTCCGCCGCGCAGTGACACCACGACATGTTCCAGCTGCGCGAACTCATCCACGGTCAGGCCCGCGCGCAGGCTTGGATGCCCACGACGCCCGATCAGCACGTAACTCTCATCATAGAGGTGTTGCGAGTGCAGTGCGGGCGGAACCCCGTTCATGTTTATCACGGCCAGATCCACCTCGCCGCGGGTCATCTGCAGCTCCAGCTGTGGTACGTCCAGGACGCGCAGTGCGATGCGGACACCCGGCGCTTCGCGTCGCATGGCGACAACGAGATGTTTGATCAAAACCGCCTGCACGTAATCCGTGCAGGCGATTGATACCGTCAGGCTCGCCGTCGCGGGCTCGAAATTCAGATGAGTAGTGACGGTCGCCCTTACCTGGTCAAGTGCCTGGCGAAGCGGCACGAGCAGCTCCAAGGCTTTGACGGTGGGCGTCATTCCACGCTGCGCGGGGATCAGAAGAGGGTCGTTGAAGACGTCGCGCAGACGGCTCAACTGAGCGCTGACTGCTGGCTGGCTCAAATGCAGACGAGCGGCAGCCCGGGTCACGTTCTGCTCAATGAGAAGGGCCTCCAACGTCACAAGCAGATTTAGATCAAGGCGTCTGGTATCCATCGATCTTATGTTAGCAGCAAAATTTTGCGATTTCACAGATGGCCCGAGCCCCGCGACACTCCTTCGAAATCACAGCGGAGCCGTCCTTCATGTCGAAAAAAGTACTGATCATCTATGCCCATCCCGAGCCTTCGTCGCTAACGCGGCAACTGGTGGATGTGTCTGTTGAATGCTTGACTGCGCAAGGACACGAGGTCCTGCAATCCGATCTATACGCCATGGGCTGGAAAGCGATATTCGACGAGCACGACTTTCCTCAGCGGGCCAACCCTCAGCGGCTCTCGTTCGGAGCAGAGTCCGCCCACGCCTATCGTCATCGCAGCCAAAGCCCTGACGTGGCGGCGGAGCAAGACAAGGTTCTAGCGGCAGACGTAGTCATCTTCCAGTTTCCGCTCTGGTGGTACGGCATGCCTGCCATCATGAAGGGATGGATAGATCGCGTCTGGGCAGCCGGACTCGCCCACGGCTACAAGGACGCTGGCAACGCCTACCGCTATGGTGACGGCGCTTTCAAAGGCAAGCGGGCCATGTTGTCAGTCGCTGTCGGCGGCCCCGCAGAAGACTACTCGCCGCGCGGCATCAACGGACCACTCGAGCAATTGCTGTTTCCGATCACGCACGGCTCGCTCTACTTTCCTGGGTTCGATGTGCTGCCGACGTTCGCCATATACGGCACTGGCAACTTGACCGCCGCAGATGCCGTCGCAGCTAAAGAGGCTTGGCGCACCCGACTCGAGGATTTGTTCACAGATGCGCCAATACCCTTCCGGCCCCAAAACGGTGGGGACTACACTCCCCGCAATGAGCTTAAACCGAATGTGGCCGTGGGCCAGAGCGGCATAATGGCGCACGTTGCTTATGGTGAAACAATCCAGCGCAAGCAGCTGAAAACGGAGGAGGTGACATGAAAACCTTCGTGATTCTGACTCGCCGTGCTGATGGAGCGGCAGAAGACTTCAAGCGGCTGGCGAAACCGGAGGTAGTGCACGTTTGGCAAGGCTTCGCTGGCGGTATCGTGCGCGCAGTTCATGGGCTGGCCGATGGTCCCGGTGCCGCGTTTGAACTGGAGTCCGTCACCTTCGAAGAGGCGCGTGATTACATCGAGGCGCTGCCTTACGTCAAAGGGAATCTGCTACACGTGCAGTACTGCGCGCTCAAGCCCTTCTCTGATTACGAGAAACTCGTTTCCTCCTGATGAGCGATCAGCGCAGATCAACTCCCGTTTGCACGGCGCTGCATGCTGCAGCCAGATTTTACGCGCAACATGCAGCGTCAGGCCGGGACTCGTTTGATGCGAAGAGGGCTGGCACTGGCGGCTTCTGCCGTTTCCGGCCTGTTGCGAAGGCCTGTAATTGACTCATAGCCACGCTTTGACTCCCGCAGCCTGACTGATTGCAGGTCAAAATTTTACGGAGAATTTACGCAGTCTTTATTGAGGGCATCCGATACTGCGCGGCGCTAATTTGGAACGCTATCGTGATGTCCCTCGCAGCAATTCGGCTTATCGGCTTCATCTTGGGTATTTTTCTGATCACCCTGGCGGTAAGCATGGCTATACCCATGTTCACGCTGGTGGTCCATGAGCGTAGCGACGATCTGTCGGCCTTTCTCTGGTCGAGTCTGATTACCTTCATCTGTGGTCTGCTGTTGATCGTGCGAGGGCGTCCGGAGACCGGCAATCTTCGGCCCAGGGACATGTACCTGCTGACTACCGCGAGCTGGGTTGTTGTGTGCGCCTTCGCAGCGTTACCCATGGTTTTCATCAGCGATATCAGCTACACCGATGCATTCTTTGAAACGATGTCGGGCATCACCACCACTGGCTCGACGGTACTCACCGGTCTGGATAGCGCCTCTCCCGGCTTGTTGATCTGGCGTTCCATGCTGCATTGGTTAGGCGGCATCGGTTTTATCGGCATGGCTGTCGCGATTCTTCCGCTCTTGCGAGTCGGCGGCATGCGTCTTTTCCAGACAGAGTCCTCGGACTGGTCGGAGAAAGTGACACCACGTTCTCATGTCGCAGCCAAGTACATTCTTTTGCTCTATCTGGGCCTGACGGGTATCGGCACTTTGGCGCTCTGGCTCGCAGGAATGACCCCATTCGAAGCGATCAACCACGCAATGTCGTTGATCTCTACCGGCGGGTTCTCGACGTCGGACTCCTCCCTCGGGCACTGGGAGCAGCCAGCAATCCACTGGGTGGCGGTAGTCATCATGATCCTGGGCAGCCTGCCATTCACCTTGTACGTCGCAACCTGTCGGGGCAATCGGCGTGCGCTGATCAGGGACCACCAGGTACGCGGGTTTATTGGATTCCTGCTCGTCACATCGTTGGCAGTAGGTACCTGGCTGTATTTTCACAGCGACTACGGATGGTGGGACGCGTTTCGTATCGTGGCGGTCAATGTGACCTCGGTCGTCACGACCACCGGAATTGCGGTTGGCGACTACACCTTGTGGGGCAGCTTCGCTGTGTTGCTGTTTTTCTATCTGACCTTCGTCGGTGGCTGCTCCGGCTCAACGGCAGGCGGGCTGAAAATCTTCCGTTTTCAGGTGGCTGCCGCGCTTCTGGTCAGCAGCTTGAAGCAGTTGATTCACCCTCGGGCCGTGATTCAGAAAAAATACAACGGCCATCCCATCGACGAGGAGATCGTCCGTTCGCTGCTGACCTTCTCGTTTTTTTTCACCATCACGATTGCCGCCATCGCTTTGGGCCTGGCACTGATCGGGCTTGATTGGATTACCGCTCTGAGCGGTGCCGCTACGGCGGTGTGTAACGTCGGCCCCGGCCTGGGCACAATCATCGGGCCGGCAGGTAATTTCTCGTCACTGCCGGATGCGGCCAAATGGCTACTCACCGTTGGCATGCTGCTAGGCAGGTTGGAAATCCTGACGGTGTTGGTGCTCGTGACCCCGGTCTTCTGGAGATATTGAGCCAGTCAATCGCTGGCAGAGACGCCGATTGTTGCCTGTTACGGTGATAGCACGGCGGTCATGGTTTTACCGCGTGATGATCGTCAGTACGGGGAGCGTCCGTCGGTTTATTCTCCGGTACTGTAAAACTCACTGTCGTACTGGTGATGATCTGGTGCGTCGGGTCGGCCACTTCCAAGAGAACCTTGTGAGGACCGGGCGTTAGCCCGACCAGGATAATCGGGTCTTCACTGGTGTGCGCCCACGTACCTTTCCAGTCATCGACGGTCACGTGAAGGTGACCTAAGCGTGGTGATACCTGCGCAGCCACCTTGCCAAATACCGGCATGATCCTGGCGTGCTCTGTTCGAAACTGGATGATGACCACTCCACGGGCGAGCGGCTCGGCAAGCGGCGGGTAGGCAATGAGTCTCGGCGCACTCTCGGATGCCAAGGGCAGTATCGCCAGCGGAGAATCGCTGTCTGCTGCCCCTTGTCCGAGCACGGATGGGCAAAAGCAGACACCCAAAGCCAGGGCCAATAGACTTCCGGGAGCGAGGGACATGATCGGTTTCTCCGCGTGATTTCATTCAAGCGTAGATCAACCTGGGTATTGCCCGCGGCTCATTTGAAAATGGAATCATCCAACGTATCTCATCGATACTGACTGGCCGCTTCTGGCCGATCTCCGTGTCACGGATCGCCAAATACCCAAAAGCGGCCACCCTTGTGTTTGTGTACTATCTCAATTCGCTAGCGCCAGTGAGCGCGGGTCTCGATACCCGCTTTGTCACGTTTATCTGATGACAGTCCAAGTCGACCTCTGCCGAATAAGCCCCGGGGGAAAACGGGACCACCCAATCAGAAGCTGCTTTCGAACCATAGCTGTCGCTTAACAGCAAATCTGCCAACATGTTTTCTAACAGGCTTGTCCTGAATCCATCGCAAAACCGAACTCACGAGTACTTTGATCATATGGCCACAGGTCTTAGTGATGCCGAGCTTGATTACGTACTGGGGATGATTGAGAAAGCCCCAAACACCGAATTAAATGTTATGTGTGAGCACCTGCAGATCGACAGCCGCGATCTTCTCAATCAGTTGGCGATCTCAGTGGCAAGACTGTTTATCACCGGCGGCCGCGATTTTCACTACTGTGATGAGGTGATGAATATTGTCATCAGCGATATCGTCGATCTGTCCTTGTACGCAGAGATGCCCGAGCCGGCATTTTCGATCTATCAGGCATTTGATGCGGGCGAGTATTGGCACAGCGGCGATGACCGGGAGGTATTCCCTTGGGAGAGGTGGACCCGTCCTGAGCTTGAGAGAATTTTGCGTGAGGTCGGCGGCTAACAACCAAGTCGAAGGTGCCCGCGGTAACGCGGGCACCGTTTTCTGTGTGGGGAAAACGCTGACCCGTCTGCTTACCAGTTGTAGCTCAGCTTGGCGGTAATCTCGCGGCCCGGGTTGTAGAAGTTCGCGGTGCCGGAGCCGACCACGTGCTGCTCATCCAGCAGGTTGCTGACGTTCACCGCCAGGTCGGTGCCCTTGGCGATCTTGTAGTTGAAGGCGGCGTCGAACAGGGTAGTGCCATCGCTTTTGCCGGAGTTGGCTGCATCGAAGTAATAAGCGCCGACGTAGCGCGCACCCAGGCCCACGCTGACATCAGTGGCGGGTACGTCGTAGTAACTCCACAGCGAAGCTGAATGCTTGGGTGCCGTGGCGAATTCGTTACCCTTCAGCGAGCTGCCGTCGTACAACGAACCGCGCAGTACCTCGGACTCCATGTAGGAATAACCACCGATCAGGCTCAGGTTTTGCGTCACCTGCGCCTTGGCCTCCAGGTCGAGGCCACGCGCCCGCGATTCGCCCACTGTCTGCTGCTCGATGATGCCGCTCGGCAGCACCACGGCGATGGTGACGTTTTCCTGGGTCAGGTCATACACGGCGGCGGAGAACAGTGCATCCATTCCCATCGGCGCATACTTCACGCCCACTTCGTACTGCCTGCCTGTCTGCGGTGTCACGCCAACCTGCGGCGGCGAGACGGATTCGACCATGCTCACGTAGGTGGACACCTCATCGTTGACGATATAGGTCAACGCACCTCGGTAGGAGGTTTCGGAGAAGTTGTCTTTTTCAGTGGATTGCAAGCCTTTGCTGGTCAGGTCCATCGAGTCGTTGCGCACGCCTCCGGTGACGATGAAACGCTCGTAGAACGACAGGTTCTGCTGAAGGAAGACGGCCTTGGTGGTCGCCTCTCGCTTGTTGACGGCATACGGCGCGATTGAGCGTGGAACGCCAGTAAACACAGGGTTGGCAATATCGATCGGGGTTGTCAGGGCGTAGACCGAGCTTTCCTTGGTGGTCGAATCGAGATACTCCACGCCCACCAGGCTGCTGCTGTCGATGTTCTCGAAGCGGGCATCGTATTGCAGCATCAGATTGCCGTTGAACTGGTCAGCTTCGGTGTCGGTGCCAAACAGGTATCGATCAACGGTGGTACCGACACGCGCGGCGCTGTCGCTGAGGTACACGTAGCCGAAATCATCGGTCAACTTGCTGTAACGCAGATTGCTGCGCAGCACGAAACCGTTGTCGAAATCATGGGTGACGTTACCGCTGAGGCTGGTGCGCTCGACATCGTGGAAGTTGTAGCTGGGCTCGCCATAAAACTTGCTGCGGTCGTATTCCCGATCCAGCGGATAGCCGCCGCTGTTGGGCGAACTTTCGGTTTTCAGGTAATCCAGAATCATCGTAGCCGACGTGTAATCCGTCGGTGCCCAGGTGAGGCCACCCATAAACAACTGGTTGTCGTCCTGCGAATGATCGTACTCGCGGTCGCTGTTCTGGCCTTTGGCAGTAAAGCGGCCGGCCAGGGTTTTTTCGTCGTTCAGCGCATCGCCGACATCGATGCCGGTCTCGACATGGTCAAACGAACCGTAGGTCACATAGCCTTGGCCAAACTTCTCGAAGCGCGGCTGTTTGGTCACGAAATTTACCGAACCGCCCGGGTCCGCAGGGCCAAACAGGGTGGAGTTGGCGCCCCGCAGAATCTCGATGCGCTCATAGGCGAATGGGTCTTCGCGTACGCCGCGCATTGAGCTGAGGGTCAAGCCGTCACGGTAGGTGGTGGCCTGGAAGCCGCGGATCTGGAAATAGTCGTTGCGATCATCCGTACCATAAAAGTCACTGACCACGCCCGGCGTATATTGCAGCGCTTCTTCCGTGGTGCTGACGCTGCGCTGCTGCATTTCCTTGTTGGTCACCACCGACACCGATGCCGGTGTATTGAGAATGCTGGTTGCCACCTTGCCGCCCACCCAGAGTTCCTTGGCAACCACCGAGTTGGCGTCGTCGTCGGCACTGACCCGAACCTTGGCATTGATGATGAGCGGGGCGAGGCGGTAATCCTCGACGGCCGTTGCGTCGAGCTCCAGCGGGCCGGCGGTTTTTGCTTGAGGGGTCAGCAGGTAAGCATTTGGACCTTGCTGTTCGATCTGCAATTCGCTGCCCTGGAGCAAGGATGACAGCGCTGCCGATGTATCGAGCGTGCCATTCACGCCAGCCGTGGTGCGGTTCGCCACACTCGACGCGTCGAAAGAGAGGCTGATGCCAGCTTCGCGCGCAAAACGGTCAAGCGCTGGCGCCAGTGGGCCGGGGGCGATATTCCACTGTTTGACTTGATTGCTGTGATCAGCGCCCGAGGTTTGCGCCAGCGATGGCAATGCGTAGCTGCTCACGATCAAACCCAGGATCGCACCGTGCATGGCACGACTTAATGGATGGCGCTGTGAAACCGGGGACGAACTCATTTTCTCGCTCCAAGAAAGGACATCGGCAGACTGGCCTGTATTCCGGCCTTCCTTACAGGTCGAACGAGAATGAGAAACCACCTCATTATTTTTCAGGTAGCGAAAAAATATTCGGGTGGAGTCAGGTGGCAGCGGTTACGGTGACCCAATAACGGGTTCGGTAATCAATGTGCAGGCGCAGTGACTGCGCGATCAATGCCAGGACCCGATCGTTGTCGGCGAGCTGGAAAGTGCCGGAAACGCGACGATCAGCGACCTCTTCGGCGCAGCGCAGGACTCCTGGGCGATAACGCGACAACTCTGCGATGAAGTCTCCAAGGCGCATATGGTTCGCACTGATCACTCCGTCACCCCAACCCCATAGATCAAGGCCGTTGTCCCTGAACGTTCGGGCGTCACTTGAGGTGAACAGCAGTTGGTTTCCTGCCAGGACGTTGTGGCTCGCAGACGCTTGGCCGGAACCGGGGAAAACCGTGACTGATCCTTCCTGAGCTGCGACCAGTGTGCCGTCGTCACGCTCGCGGACCAGAAAGCGCGAGCTGTGGGCTCGCATGATCCCGTCGCGTGATTGCACCCACAACGGCCGCGCTTGCGGCGAGTGTTGATCCGCACCGACATTCACGATGATTTCACCACGGCGCAGGATGATCAGGCGTCGCTGGGCGTCGAAATCGCTGTCGACGGCGCTGTCGCTATTGAGCTGGATTAGGCTGCCATCATCGAGTTGGAAACGTCGTTGCTCGCCGGTGCTGCTGCGCTGTTGTGCAAGCATGGAGGGCAGGGGGGTGTAGTCACTGCCGAGCCAGGCTGCCGTGCCGACCGTCGCCAATACGCCCAGCAGCTTCAGGCTTTCCCGCCGGCGCATTCCATGTTGGGCGCCCTTAAGGGTTTGTCGAGCCAGCTGAGCTGGCACGCCTTCAAATTCATCGCCAAGCGTTTCCACACGCTGCCACGCCAATCCATGCTCCGGGCGCTGCTGCAGCCATTGCTCGAACGTGCGCTGTGTCTGTTCATCGGCTTGATTGAAGCGAAGGCGCACCAGCCATTGGATTGCCTGCTCGACAATGGCCGGATCCAGCGCCTCGGGCTCAGGCCTCGACATAACGCAAGCGATAGCAATGTTGCAGGGCCGTGGCCAGATCGCGCTCCACCGTCGCGCGGGAAACACCGAGCTTTTCGGCGATTTGCGCGCAGGTCAGACCGTCGAGTCGGGCAAATAAAAACGCCTGGCGTACTCTTGGTTTAAGCGAGTCGAGCAGACGGTCTATGCGCTCGAGCGCATCAAGAATCATCAGCCGGTTTTCTTCCGAGGGAACCTCGTGTTGCGGCAGCAACGTGATGCTTTCCAGGTAGGCGCGTTCGAGTTCGCGACGACGATACTGATCAATCATCAACCCTCGGGCAATGCTGCTCAAATAAGCACGTGGTTCGCGCAGGGCGCCGGACTGATGACGGTGTTTGAGCACACGGACGAAAGTGTCCTGCGCCAGATCTGCGGCGTTGTCGCGACAGCCGATGCGCCGAATCAGCCAGCCCTGTAACCACGAGAAGTGGGTGCGATAGAGCAGCCCTGGATCTGCAGTACCTAGTGTTTCGTCGCTACGCATCGGCATCCCGGGACATACATGATTGATAATTAATCGCATTCTACTCAGGCGTTGGGCCATCAGGCAAATGCGTCGCGCGTAGTGTCTGTTTCGGGCGAAATGACGCCCCTGGTTTCTTGGACAGTTGGCCACAGTTCAGGCTGACGCGCCGATCCCGGTAATAGGCCCAGGCTGGGTTGCTGCGTTACTGGTCAGAGGTGCTGTCATTCTAGTTTTTCCCTTCATCGCATTATCTTAGGTTCGAACGTCTGCTCTTGGCCGATTTCTGCCTCACAAGAGGCTTCCCTCCGCTTGCAAAAATCGATCAGGCCGGCATGGGCAAAGGGCACTGGATACCTTGTCATCGATGATCTCCTCGCTGGCCAGACGTCCCACTATCGCCGCCAAAGTAATTCCAGGGTGCATCGCACAAACGTAGACGCCACCTACATTGGGGAGATAACCGATGATGGGGATGCCATCGGCAGGCATGGGCCTGAGGCCGACACAAGCCCGTTCCGGTTCTATGGAAACGACACCATGGAGTTCGTTCTGGATTGTCTTGGCCGTGCGAAGCGCTATCGCTGCCGGCTGATTTTCCACGGCATCGTTCAGATAATCTTCCGCCGCGAACAACGCACCATCCGAACTTTGCCGCACTTCCATGTTCAGATAATCTTCCGCCGCGAACAACGCACCATCCGAACTTTGCCGCACTTCCATTTCAGGGCTGGATATGAGGGTGTGTACGAGGTTGGGTTGTGACTTGTAACGGATGAAAATGGCAGGCGAGGCCTCTATTGGCAGGGACACTCCAAGCATGTCTGTCAGTTTCGTGATGCCTGCCCCGGCTGCCAATACGACAATATCGGCATCGATGACGCCTTTGGTTGTTTCGATTCCTGTCACCGTTGCGGTCTGGGTTACAAAACCGAGCACTCGCGTCTGAGTGAGAATCTTCGCCCCATATGCCTGCGCACCTGCGATCAACGCATGCGTAGCTGCCACTGCGTCCAGCGCTCCTTCTTCAGCCGCATACAGAGCAGACTGGGGAGGGTTCTTGAGATTTGGTTCCAAGTCGAGGATCTGCGATCGAGACACCAGGTTTGCCGAAGCCTGGTGACCTGAGACTGGCAGCGCCTCAATCGCCATCGCACTGTAAGACAAGGCGCCTGTCCATCTTACCTCCAGACCAGGCAGCTGCGTTTCGAGTCGGCGGTACTCCTTGATGGCAGAACCGCGCAGTTGCGCGATTGGGTCGGGTTCGGGGTGTGAGGTATTGAGCCAAGCGAATGAGCTGCCAGTCACTCCCGAAGATATATCTTCAGCTTCTACCAAAGTGACATTCGCGCCTTTACCTGCCAAGTGATACGCCAATGACGCGCCAACGATGCCTGCACCAATGACAACGACCCTTTTGCCCTGACCATTTCCCATATCAACCTCCGTTTTGTCGATGTGCCGATGGTACGGCAGCCGGATGATTTCATGACATGAGAACCTGATCGTTGAGCTTTTAAGTGTCTGCTTCTGGCCGAATCCGACAACGGTGCCGCGCGACTGATCCACCCCGGTCCTTCACCCACGTGGAGGGCACCACCATGTACATACACAATCGCCAAATATCGACATCTGGAAATTGCTGAGCAAACCCGAACTGTGCTGGAGGCCTGGACGCATCAGGCGTGCCTGCGCAGCGAGGACTTCTTATGCTGCAATCACTATTGACTCACCGATCGCTAGCGGATGAGACCGGCTAAGATGAGTGGTTGGCGACTGCGTAAATCCAGGCAAACCGCACATGCGCAAATATTTGGTCTTGCTATTGATTGGCGTCACAGGCGTTGCCAAGGCGCAATCTCAATGCTCAAACACGTGGTATCAATCGGTCGATAAGGTTCTGCATACGGCTGATATGCAAGGGCACGGACCGGATCTAGGTTCTGATGAATGGAAGTCAGTGATCGAGATAAAGCTGGGGGTTCAAGATGGGTCAGATGTCCCTGAGCGAAGCTCCGAACAGTGGTGCAATTACATTGATCAGCAAATCAGTGCGATACAGTCGACCGGGGCGCGCACGGGAACATCGTCGGCTATCAATTCGTCACCTGGTCCATCTTACGATTGCTCAAAGGCGGAGCCTGGCGGTGTCGAAGCATTGATATGTGAAGACAAGGAATTATCTGCCCTCGATCGCAAACTCTCGGCAGTGTATGCCAGTGCGAGTATCAAGGCTGGCAACGAGCATCCTCCAATGCTCAAAGCAGAGCAGCGGGGGTGGATCAAGGGGCGGGACGATTGCTGGAAGAGTGATGACGTCGGTGCATGCCTGCGCATGGAATACCATAACCGTATCGCTGAGTTGCAAGCACGGTACCGACTGATCTCTGGCACTGGGCCTGTCTTTTACGAATGCGACGGCAACCCTGCAAACGAGGTAACTGTCAGGTTCTTCGAAACTGATCCGCCGACATTAATAGCCGAGCGTGGCGACAGCGTATCGCTGATGTACCAGCAACTGCGTGGCATTGGCATCAAGTACGTCGGGCGTAATGAATCGCTTTGGGAACATAAGGCCGAAGCCATCATCACTTGGGGATATGGTGCGCCCGAAGAGCAATGCAAAAGAAAACCTTGAGCAGCGGTTTGTTCAGGCCAGGTAAATACAAATGGGTGAGAGGCCAGCTCTCATAGAAAGAGCCGCATACAGGAATCGGGTTGCCATCCATATGGTGTGCGGCCCATGCCAGTAGGTGTGCCGTACGTTCGGCAGCAACTGGCGACAGCGTTTTGCGCTGGAGAAGACCATGGGGGCGGCAGCTCTTGGCCGAAAGCGGTTGCCCTTGTGTGGCAACTAACGGCCAAAGGCGGACGCTTTTGGCCGTTAGCGCTATGAAGAGATTACAAGAAGCTATGCACCCACAAACTCGATCACCGTCTTGCCCTTGCCGCGGCCTTCGGCGACTTGGCGAAACGCCTCGTTGACGTCTTGCAGTGCAAAGTACTGTTGATCCACGCGGATCGTCAGTTGATCCGCGTTGGCCAGCGCAGCGGCCTCGCGCAGGATAGCGCCGTGATGTTCGCGTCCTTTGCCGGTGAGCAGCGGAGCCAGAGTGAAGACGCCCGAGTAGGTGGCACTTTTGAACGACAACGGTGCCAGGCTGTGCTGGCCCCAGCCCAGGCAGCTCAGCACGTGCCCGGTATAGGCTTTCACGGCTTGGAATGATGCATCCAGCGTGCTGCCGCCGACGGTGTCGTAGACAATGTCGAACCCTTCGGCGGCGGTGTAGTGCTCGACATAATCCTCAACGCTCTGTGCCTGATAGTCGATCGCCGTCGCCCCCAGCGAGCGTATGAAGTCCAGACTGCCCGCCGAACCGGTGGCGTAGACATCGGCACCGCGAGCCTTGGCCAGTTGCACAGCCACTTGGCCGACCCCGCCCGCGCCGCCATGAATCAGGACGCGCTGACCGGAGCGGACATTGGCGCGATCGACCAGACCTTCCCACGCGGTGATGAATACCAAAGGCAATGCAGCCGCCTCACGCATGCTGAGGGTCTGTGGCTTGACCGCGATCAGGCGGGCATCCACGGCAATGTACTCGGCCATGGTGCCTTGGGCACCGCCGATCCCGCCGGGCATGCCGAAGACTTCCTGGCCCGGGGTGAACCCGTCGACCGCTTCGCCCACTTCGACGACCGTACCGGCGAGGTCAAGGCCGAGCACGGCCGGCAGCTGTTGACGGGCGTGAGCCCCTGCGCCGGCGGCAATTTTGGTATCGAGCGGATTGACCCCTGCGGCGTGAACCTTGACCAATACTTGCCCCTTACCGGCAACAGGGCGATCGATGTGACGGATGGCCAGCGGGGATTGAGCGGACTCGGCGATGGCGACAAGCATGGAATGTTTCATGACGGGAACCTGTGTTGGGATGGACGCTTACAGATTGCCGCGCTTTAATCATTCCGATAAGAAACCCAATGTGCATATGACTTATTCCCCAAAGAGAACCAATCGTCGATGGATCTGTTCGACAGCATGCATGTCTTTGTTCGCGTCGTGGAGCGCGGGTCTTTCTCGGCGGTCGCCCGTGAACTGAACATGGGGCAGCCGGCAGTGAGCAAGCAAGTGCGCGCGCTGGAGCAGTATCTGGGTGGGCCATTGTTCGCACGCAGCACTCGGCATTTGGCCCTGACCGACCAAGGTCAACGCTTCTACGACCACTGCCAGGAAATTCTCGGCCACGTCGAAACTGCCACGCGAAGCTTCACCAGTGGCCAGGAGCAGATTGCCGGCCCTTTACGAGTCGCCGCTCCGGTCAGTTATGGAAGGTTATGCATCGCACCGCTCATAGGGACTTTCCTGCAACGCCATCCTGATGTGCGGATTGACCTGCGGCTGAGTGACCACAATGAAGATCTGCTCAAGGAAAACATCGATCTGGCTATCCGCATTGGCGTGGTGAAGAGCGAGGGATTGGTGGCACTGCCACTGGGCAATAGCCCACGGCGTGTCTATGCCGCGCCCGCTTACCTGGCTCTGCACGGCGTGCCACGTGAGCCCAGCGAACTGTCCGATCACAACTGCATCGGCTTCACGTTGCTGGAGCATTACGACCGTTGGCACTTTACCCACAGCGCCGAAGAACTCGATGTAGCCATTCAGGGCAACGTCACCAGCAACAGCAGCGAGGCCATCCGCGAAATGGTGCTCTGCGGCTTGTGTATTTCCCTCTCACCGCAATGGCTGTTCACAGCTGACGTCGAGCAGGGCAGGGTGAGTACCGTACTCGACAACTATCAGACCAGCGCGCTGCCTGTCAGCGCCGTACTCAGCCGCGAGCGACGACGTTCAGCGCGGACGATGGCGTTCATCGATTTTCTACGCGAGCAATTGTTGTAGCAGCGTTTCGCTTGGAAGACGGATCTACATGGACCATCAGCGAATTTTCCTGCCATTGAAGCCGTCACTAACACGTGACTCAAGCTGATTTCTGCACAGCTCTTATTGGCCGTCGATCAAGCGCTGAGTTGTCCCTGGAGTGAGCGCGCTACGGCAAACTGGCGAAATCGGTGAGGTTCATCGCCATTACACCTGCGCTGCAAGCGCCTCAATCAGTTCTTGGGTAGTCACGATTGAATGAGCGAAAGTCGGCCCGTTCAACTCGTGGGCGGCGTGCATCATTTCCGCACGGAAAGCGGCGGTCGCATCGCGCACCAGCGTGACGTGGTAGCCCAGTTCCGAGGCGTAGCGGGCGGTCGCTTCGATGCAGGTGTTGGCGAGCAGGCCGACGATGATGACGTGGGTGATACCTTTCTGCTTCAAACGAAAATCAAGGTCGGTATTGGCAAAGCCGCTGGAGCCCCAGTGCTCCTGCACGACAATGTCGCCGTCCTTCGGTGCGAAATCGGGATGCCATTCGCCGCCCCATTCACCGCTTGCGAAGTGGTGCATGTGCATGATTTTGCATTGGGTAGGTGTTGGATGGTCCCAGCCTTCATAGTCGCCATGTTCCCAGCGGTGGTGCGGCACGATGACCACCGGAATGTTCTGCGCCCGTACGGCGCGATCGAGCGCCCGCAGGTTGTCGAGCAGCCCGACCTGCTCGGCAATCGGCTTGATCAAGGGGAAGACCTTGCCGTTTTCCGAGAGAAAATCGTTGTACGGATCGACCAGCAGATAAGCGGTCCGGTTCAGCGGATAAGGGGCGTTCGACATGACGATGTACTCCACGCAAGTTAAGTGACCGATGCCGTGGGCTCGCCCGGACATCAGTTTTTTATGACGACGAAAAAGCTCAAGTCAGTTGAAGGCGCTGCGGTAGGCAAAGAGGCCAGGCAAGCCGCCGGTCATCACAAACAGCAGATTGCTTCCTGGCGGGTAGTCGCCCCGGCGCACGGCAGCGAGCAACCCGGCGAAGGCCTTGCCACCGTAGACCGGATCCGTCAGCAAGCCCTCAAAGGAGGCCAGCAGCCGGACCGCTTCGAGCATCGATTCGGTGGGGGCGCCATAGGCGTCGCCACGTTGACTGCCATCCACAGTGATTGCGCTTTGCAGAAGGGTTGCGGACGGGTCCAGGAGCTGCAAGGTTTCCCGAGTTTTTCCCAGGGTCGCGGCCGTGGCCTGCTCCTCAGTTGCCAATACCGAATAGCCGATAACTTCGGTTGATGATCGAGCCAGTGCCAGACCGGCCTGCAGTCCTGAATGGGTCCCTGCGCTGCCGTTGGGGATGATGATCCGCTCGAAGTGAACGCCGAGCGCGTCTGCCTGGCGGAGGATCTCTCCCGCACAAGCGGCGTAGCCCAGACTGCCCCTGGGGCTGGAGCCGCCCAATGGTATGAGGAAGGGTTTTTTGCCCTGGCTTTTGAGCGCGCTAAGCAATTCACCAGCGTAGCTATCGGGCGTCAAACCGCGCGGCAGTCGATGGACCTTTGCGCCAAACAGGCCATCGAGCAATACGTTGCCGTTATGACAAAAATCATCATCGCTGCGCACCGCAGACGGAGTCAGAATAAGCTCGCAGGCCAAGCCGTGGCGGGCCGCGACGGCGGCGGTCAATCGGGCATGATTGGATTGAAAACCACCCCAGGTAACCAGTGTGTCCGCGCCTTCGGCCAATGCTTCGCCAAGCAAAAATTCGAGTTTGCGCAGTTTGTTGCCACCGCCGCCGAGGCCCATCAGGTCATCGCGTTTGACGTAGAGATCGCAGCCATGCAGCTCGGCGGCCCGGCTCAGGCGGGACAGCTTCTGAATCGGTGTCGGGCCTTCCAGCAGCGCCACTCGGGGGTAAGCAGCCAGCGCAGTTTCCAGTTGATTCAAGTCGTGAGGCATGACGGTTCACTTGACGTTGATGGAAGGAAGTGGGGCGGTCACTTCAACAAGCCCCGGCGAAATGCTTAATAACTGAGATTGCAGTTAAGTCGCTTTGTCAGGCAGTGGCGGACTCTCGTGCCACTTGCCTGAGGATTTGTTCGTATTCCTTGACGGATAGCGATCCGGACACCAACTGACGACCGTTCAGCACCATGGCCGGGACCGAGTTAATCCCGCGCTCAAGATAAAAACCTTCAAGTTCACGGACCTCGAGAGCGAATGCCTCGCTAGTCAAAATCTCGCGGGCGCGGGTGGTTGAAAGTCCAGCTTCACCGGCCAGGCGCACCAGTGTTTCGTGGTCGCTGGGGTTCTCGCCATTGGTGAAATAAGCCTCGATCAGGATTTTCTTCAGCGCGACCTGGCGGCCTTCCTGCACGGCCCAGAGCAGAAGGCGATGGGCATCGAAGGTGTTGTAGAAATGGCTGCGCTTGTCCAGGTCGAACTGAAAACCGATGGCTTTGCCGCGCGCGACGATCATTTCATTGCGCGAGGCGACTTCTTCGGCGCTGCGCCCGTATTTGCGCATCATGTGCTTGATGGCGTGCTCGCCCTCGGCCGGCATGTCCGGGTTCAGTTCGAAGGGCTTGAAGGTCAGCTCCACGGCAACCTCGCCGGCAACATTGGCGATGGCTTGTTCCAGCGCTGTGGCGCCGAGTGCGCACCAGGGGCACACCACATCCGACACAAAGTCGATACGGACGGCAAAAGTCATTTCTTCGACTCCGCCAGCTGTTGGCGGTACTCGGTGGTGGTAATTCCGGCATAGCCCCAGTTATCGGTGTCGACCTCTTCAATGACGATATGGGTGAGGTGCGGGTCCTTGTTGAGGACGGTTTGCATGGTTTTGGTGATCTCGGCGATGACTTGGGATTTCTGTTCTTTGGTGACGCCGTCGCGAGTGATACGAACGCTGATGAAAGGCATGGGATAAGTCTCCTGTAGGCGCCCCATCGATATGAAAAGGGGAGCAGTGGGATGGACTTTAGAGTGTTGCGTTCAGGGGATAAATCAGGGGCGGAGAACATCACTTATAACGCGGTGTAATTAATACAACTCTGGCATTGGGGCTTTGCAGAAGATAAATCGCCCTCCCTGGCTGCAGGCGCGGGGAGGGCGAATGCTACGGCGGGAGGAATCAGTTCTGCGCTTTGCTCATGCGGGTAAATAGCTCGGTTGGGACTTTTTTGCCATTGGAGATGTACTGGTTGGTTCTGAACTTGTAGACCTCACCTTCCGAAAGAAAACCATCGTGGTTGGTGTCCATCGCTTTGAATTCTTCACCGCCCTGAGGTGCCACAGCCAGCAGCTCTTTAAGAGAGACGAGGCCATCATGGTCGGTATCTGTGCGGGCGAAAGAGTCGTCCCCACATTTGCCTTCACCGCACTTGCCTTCGGCAGTAGCGGACTTGTCGCTGGCTTCGCTGGCGCCGCATTTGCCTTCGCCACACTTGCCTTCGCCGGTTTTATCGGCCGATGCCAGTTGGTAGCCTTGGGGCAATGGCTCAACAGCAAAAGCGGCAGACGATGCCAGGCTCATGCCACCGGCTAAAGCAATTGCGGCCAGGCCGAGACTGGTTTTGTTCGACATTGGTTTACGGTACATAGTGCTTCTCCAGATGCTTTGCGCGGCGAGGCCGCGGTTCATGCCACAGGGCGGATAGACCCTCAAGGAAGCTCGAGGCGAAGGGCGCAAGCGTCGTCCACTTCGACAGAGCGACCCTATTCGGGCAGGCCTATTTAGCGGGAGTCATGTATCGGCGATGTATCGGCGAGCGGAGCATTTGTAAGCCAATCCCAAGACTTCGCGTTTGGGTACATAGAGATACGAAAACTGACCTCAGCCTTTGCGCGTCAGTCAGGACAACAGCTTTAAAACGGGTGTCGCGGCTACGCCGACGGCAGCTTGCGCATGCAGTTGGCGCAGCAGCACCAGTGCGTCAGCGACGAAGCTGGTCACGTCTGATGCACCAGCCTCCGCAGCCAAAGCGTGCAACTGCGCTCGACCATCCATGTCAGGGAACTGCTCGATCCGCTGCAACAAACGGAACGCGAGAGGGCTGACCTGGGAGAATTGCACCTGGCCACTCGGCACACGGCTGATCAGCAGCAACGTCGGTTGTTCTGGCGGTTCAGAAGGCAAGTGGCCTGGGCCGAGACGATGTACGGCCCAGGTGTAAGCCAGCGGCCAGACGAGCGGGGAAAGCCTGAGGGGACGATCGAGTAAATGCGCCGCATCACTGGGCTTTAAAGGCGCAGCGTCCAACTGTTGCAGCGCCATCTCCACCCACTCGTAATGAGCCAATTCAGGCAAGAACGGGTACCAAGGGTGTTCGTGACCGGGCGAGTCTTCCAGGCTCGCTACGAAGTCTACAAACTCACGAGCAATTTCTCCGAAGCGTGGTGTTTGCGCGCGGTAGTCACGCAAAAAACGTCGTACCAGCGCACGCCAACCGGCATCACCCAGTACGGCAATCAGCACCGGAAACGTTCCACCCAGCAACCCCAACAGATTGTTCAACACCAGGTTGAGGTAGACCTGCGCTCTTGCGGGATTCATCTGCGCAGGCGGCGCATAACTGTCCGGGTCACGCAGGTACCGGGTCAGCGCGAGCTGCTGACTGTGCAGACTTGAAGGGGAGTCAGCCATCGACAGTCACCCGCAACAAAGCATCCGCGTCGCGTTGCAAGCGCCTGATGGTATTCAGTTCAGCCACCAGTTCGTCGTAGGACGGAAAGTTGAAATCGCGCTCCAGCAGGGTTGGCTTCACGCCGAAAAGGCCATAAGCCTGGCCCAGCAATGACCAGACTACCGGTTTGACCGACGCACCATGGGTGTCGATGATCAGGTCCTCGGCTTCGTCGTAATGCCCAGCCACGTGCATGGCGACTACGCGTTCGGGTTCCAGGCCGGCGAGGAAAACCGCTGGATCAAAGCGGTGGTTGACTGAGTTGACGTACACATTGTTAACGTCGAGCAACAGGTCGCAATCGGCCTCGCGGAGCACTGCATTGGTAAAAGCAAGTTCGTCCATGTCCTGATGAGCAGCGGCGTAGTAAGAGACGTTCTCTACAGCAAGACGACGACCGAGAATGTCCTGCGCACGACGGATGCGCGCCGCAACGTGATGAACGGCCTCCTCAGTGAATGGCAACGGCAGCAGGTCGTATAAATGGCCATCGTCACTGCAGTAACTGAGGTGTTCGCTATAGAACGGCACGTTGAAGCGATCGAGAAACCCGCGGACTTGCTCAAGAAAAGATTCGTCCAGCGGCGCACTGCCACCCAGCGAAAGTGACAAGCCGTGGCATGACAGCGGATAACGTTCAGCTAGCATCTGCAGGGCCGCTCCATGCGCGCCGCCGATGCCGATCCAGTTCTCTGGAGCAACCTCTAGAAAATCGAAATCACCGACTGGAGCGTCACGAAGCGTGTTGAGCAGCGCACGGCGCAACCCGAGCCCGACGGTCGCCGCAGGGGGAAGCTGTGGATCTAAATGCGTTGATGATGAAGTGTTCGTTTGCATGAGCTAAATACTCCGATTCGACGTCTGAAACGCCCGATCCACGCCACCTCCACGGTCACCTATGGCAGCCGGGCGGGCATGGATCGGGCGGTTGAAACCCGCCACGGTTCTGCTCAAACGAGGTTGATCACCACGTTGATGTTGTTCCGCGTCGCTTTGGAGTACGGGCATGTCTGGTGTGCGGTATCGATCAGGTCTTGGGCGACGTTGCGATCCAGCCCGGGAAGGAAGACGTTGAGGCGAGCCTGGAGGAAATACGCACCATCTGTTGTGCCTAGATCCACTTCGGCGTCGACGGCAAGGTCACCCGGGAGGGTGACTTTCAGCTTGCTCGCCGCAATCCCCATCGCGCCGATAAAACAGGCCGACCAACCTGCGGCGAACAACTGCTCTGGGTTGGTACCGGCGCCAGAGGTGCCAGGCGATGACAGCTTTATATCCAGTCGGCCATCGTCACTGAGGGCGGTGCCATTGCGTCCACCCGAAGAGGTATGGACTTTGCCGGTGTACAGCACTTTATCAATATGGGTCATGGCGAAACTCCTGATTAACTAGTGGGGGTTGAGAGCGATACCCTTGATGACGCGATAACACTCAGCGTGCATTCAAACGCTTGAGATACCGACCGATGAATGCATCCAGGCTTAGCTTGCCGGCGCCTGTGAATACCAGTGGCAGAAGTGCGACGAGATAGATCAACGGCAGCTTGAAATTGCCGTAGCCTTTGTTGCTGATGGAGTAGCCCATAGCCAGTTCGCTCAACGTCGACCACTCTGCTGGCCAGTGAACTGCGGCAGTTGCCACGACGGTGACCACTATGAGGATCAGTGCCGAGAGGTGTGTACCCAGGCCTACAAGCAAAGCAATGGAACAGAGCAGCTCTGCCCACATGGATAACTGCCAATTCAACGTAGCCGGCAGCTGATTGAAAGGAAAAGGAAAGGCCCCTTGAATGCTCGGGAACCAGTTCTCACCGTTCCACTTTTCCCATCCCGCTTCAAAAAACTCCCAGGCCAGAAACACGCGCAGGCTCAAAGGGGCGATCCAGTCCCCAGCGCGATCGAGATTAAGTTGCAGCCGGTTCAAGACCGATGACGCGTTTGTTTGCATGGGTTTAATCCTCCGACTTGTCGTCAAGAAAGTGGAAGCCGTTAAGGTGCTCCCAATGACAGGTGTCAGGCACAGGAGCACTGCGCTGGCCGTGGGCGCAGTTCATCGTGCTGGTGTATCTCGCTTGTGTCTGAGGGGGCGGGAAGATCAATGTTGTGTAACGTGTTTGCGTCCGTACACACTTGGATACAGAGCAGTGCCTGTCGAAGGCGCTATTTTGGAGTTGGGCTATACGATTGGCTGCGTTCTGCCGGTGACTGGCAGGAGGATTTCACAGGGCGAATGAAAGTCGCAGATGTGGGGGGCGAGGGCGTGGAAATGACTGTTGAATGAGGGGGCACGCCAGGTGCCCACCTTATCTGTCTGGAACCGCCTAGGGGATCAAGCGCATCTCCCGCAGTTTGTCGAACACGTCGAAAAATGCCTGATCGCTCGCCTGGTAGGCAGTGAAGCCCATCAGGCGGCTTTTCGACATATCCGTGACCACTTCGATAGGGCGACCGAGATCTGCATCGGTATGCCATGGGGAAATCAGGCGATCGATATCGGATTCTTTCAAACCGTGCTCCGCGACTATTTGCGTCCAAACGGCTTGATCGTCAGCCATCTGCTTTTCAAGGGGTGAGGCTGAAGCGGGATAATCGGCAGCAGGCAGGTCGAAGTATTCGGCAATTCGGCTCCACATCCATTTCCAGCGGAATATATCGCCATTGGTGATATTGAATGCCTGATTCGCCGCAGCCGGTGTGGTGGCCGCCCACAGTTGTTGTTTCGCCAACTGCCGCGCATCGGTCATGTCGGTGAGGCTGTCCCACTGCACCCTGGAACCGGGAAACACAAAAGGGCGATTGGTGTGCTTGCAAATCGAGGCATAGACGGCGAGGGTGGTCGCCATGTTCATCGCATTGCCCACGGCCACCCCAGTGACGGTATGCGGGCGATGAACGCTCCACGTGAAGCCATCCTTTTCAGCCGCGGCGAAGAGTTCGTCTTCCTGAGCGTAATAGAAATTCTCGACATCCAGACGACCCTGTTCTTCGCGAAACGGCGTCTGTGGCAGGCTGCCTTTACCATAGGCTTCGAACGGGCCGAGGTAGTGTTTCAGGCCGGTAACCAGTGCTACGTGTTTGACGCTTTTCGCTGGGCGAATGGCGGCGAGGACGTTGCGCACCATGGCGGCATTGACGCGAATGTTCTCGGCCTCCGTGGCTTGCCGCGACCATGTGGTAATGAACACATGCGTGGGTTTCACATCCCTCAGCGCATGTTCCAGTGAAGCAGGGTCCTGAAGGTCTGCCGCGACAGGCATCACGCCTTGAACTTGCGATGGATGCCTCGACAGCGCGGCGACCTGCCACTGGTTGTCGATAAGTAACTGGGTGATGGCGCTGCCGACAATGCCGCTGGCGCCCACGACTAGAGCTGTCTGGGTCATAGGTTTCTCCTGAATTCAGGTTTGGGAGTCCGCCTGAGCAGAAGAGGTTCAACCTGAAAATCCGTTAGAGTGTTCACCACTCCCCGTTAAAGCCTGTGAACAATGACTCGTCCGCTGTTTATTTCTCTTGATGGCCCCAAAGGCGTCGGCAAAACCTCGCTGTTGGAGGCGATCACTGAAGTCTTGAGGGCAGACAACCAGAAAGTCATCCGGTTGTGCGAGAAAAAAAGCGACCCGTTCAGGGGCGAGACAATGCATCTGGTGAACCGACTCGTCCGACATCCTGACCGGGATCTGGAACTGGAAGTTTGCCAACGCCTGGCTGACAGCCGCCGCTGGATTTCCCAGCACGTGCTGACCAAACAGCCTGCCGACAGCATCATCCTGATTGATCGCTGGTACCCGTCCGATGCGGCGTTTCGCCGGATGGTCCCGTTTGCTGAAATCCTGCAATTAAACCGTGATCGCAACGTTCAGGTGCCCGACCTGCATGTTGGCGTGGTCACGGCGGCGGAGATTTCGTGGGTGAGGGCGGGGGCGCGACGGCGTGGCTTGAGCAGTACTGTGCTTCGCGGTCTGGAGGAGCATGTCGACTGTACCCAGGCTTTTGAGCAAGCCGCTGCCGAACAGGGTTGGTTTATGTGCCGGAATGAGGGGAGGATCGAGGAGGCGACGGGGCGGGTGGTAGGGGAGATTAATCGGGTGGTGAGCCGCCGGTGCAGCCGCTCGATCTGACGCCTGAGCAATCGTGCGAATCTGCGCCACCGACGAGCGGCGCAAATATGACAAAGTATTTCGCCACCAAACGAGGTCAAGTGATTAGGTTTATTCAGAGGTTTCAAGATGAGATTTGCACGCTTTTGCCAGACACTGTCCAACTGGGCGGGTAGCCCCAAGACCTTTTTGACAGCGATTGTTCTGATCGTCGCGTGGGCTGGGACAGGGCCGTACTTTCATTACAACGACACTTGGCAACTGATCATCAACACCTCGACAACGATCATTACGTTCCTGATGGTATTCCTCATTCAAAACACCCAGAACCGCGACAATGACATTCTGCATCTGAAGATCGATGAGCTGATACGAGCTACCCACGAGGCACAGAATGCTACGCTGGGGCTGGAGCAAATGGGCTCGAGTGAGCTGCGAAAACTTCGTGAACAATACCGCATGCTGGGTGAGTCAGGGCAGATCAAGTTTGACTGAAACTGGCGAAGCACCCACAAAGCTACGGGGCCCCAGCATTGCGAACATTGCTGGAGCAACGCATCGATCGGCTATCAGTCGAAACTCAGTTCCTGAGTCTTGATGTGATTGGCCACTGCGCCGGAGATGGCGTCGAAGATTGCTTTTTCATTGTTGCTGTAGACCTCCATGTCGAGATCCAGGGTAATGGCAGCGCTGCGGATCATTACACCTTCATGGTGGTAGCTGACAAACAGTGAGTGCCAGTCTGTGAATTCCACATCCAACACGAGGTAAACCACTGTCACCGAAGCCATGCCCTGGTCGTTCTTGATGGGGCCAAAGGCGACAGTCGTGCGGCCGTCCTTAGTGCTGGCCTTGTTCCACCAGAAGGTCATGAAGTCGTGGGTGCCCGAATCGTTGGGATCCTTGGCCAAGAGCGTCGCGAGCTGCTTGAAACTCTCGAGTTCCGTCGCTCCCAGATACGTGCCAACGATGGTGGTCAGCAAACTACCGATGTCCACGTCACCTGAAGAGACATCCTGCCTGACCTGGCCACCGCTCGCAGCCTTCACGGTGAAGCCCAGATCAGTCAGTTGGTAAACCACGGCATCGAACCATTGCTTCGTCTGCAGATAGTCCGTATTGGTGATGTCCACGCCCTTGTTTTTCAGGACGGCGCGCGCGGCCCCCTGTGCGTAGAGGTTCAGGTGAGAGTAAGCGCTGACCTGCTCTGGGGTAGCATCGGTCATGGCATAAACCAACTGCGAATCGATGGCTGTGGCATCAATTGTCGTCGTTGCGCATGTGTTACCAGCAACTACGCTACCAAGCTTAGGTGGCGCAAGGGCCGGCCATGCGCAGGTAATGATCCTGCTGGTAAATCCCACACCTTCACGAAGATAGGCTTGACGAGAGCGCCAGTCTGGATGGGACGTACGGTCGATGGTGAAAGGGACGTCACGCAACCCTTCGGGTGGGTTACCTATGGACTTGTCGATTGCCACGTTGAGCCTCTTCAGCAGCCCGTCGCACTCGCATTTCGCGAAGACATTCAGGTGGTAGTTCAGGCCTTCTGTGTTGGTGACTTGCACGTGAGCACCAGCCCCCAGGGCCGCTTGGCAAGTTGAGATGTTCCGACCGAAAAGGCTGAACGTTTTCTGGGACTCGAACTTCACTTCTACATCAGCTTTTGCAGATTCCTTAGTGCACATGATGATCTCCAGCTCATACCCAGGCGTCATTGCTTGGGCATCTAGAAGTTATCAATATCGGACCCTTCGTGAAGCTCAGTCGGTTGAGCAGGGCTCACGAATTGCCCTGAAAATATTGCGTGGCGCTCAAGTTGCTGGAGTGGTTACTTCATCAAGAAACTTGGCGAGGTTACGAACGTCGTTGTCGGCCATTCTTTCAATCACGTCCGCGAGCGCTTTGCGATGCGGCGCGTCATGCATGGCGCCGAGCGAGTGCTGTCCACGGCCGAGCAGAAGCCAATCGGCATTGACGTTCAGCTCGACGCACAGCTTGGCGAAGTTCTCCATACTGATTGGCTCTGAACGAAACCACCGACTGAGGGCGCTGTCCGTCACACCGATTCGGTGTGACAGCGCGTAGAGTTTTGGAAACCCACGAAGGGTATATGCGAACTGAAGTCTCTCGCCGTAGCTTTTGATGCCATGCATTTCCATATCTTTCTTCGTCCTTTACTCGGAGAGGCATCGAAAGCTTCAGAAGTCCGCAGCCTCTCCGGGTTTAAGGCGGGTGAAGCCCCCAAGAGCGAATCGAGTGTGGTGAGAGGCACATGGCAGCGCGCCAACGATTGCTCTCGTCCATGCTAAAGACGAACTCATGTGCAGTGATATGAACTTTGCCGACTGAGAGCTCAGGTAGGTGTCCGGCCAAGGTGATTTTCTGGTTCGAGCGATTATGGCCTGAGCGCCAGCCAACGACTTGGTTTGCGAGGCTGAGGCGCTATGGGGATCGGTTTCACCGCGCGCTCAAACAGATATCTCAGCGGCCGTTAACAACCTTGAAGAGTGATCGCACGTCGGTGAGTGCGCACACGGTCAAGCGGTTGGACTCCGCATCCGTCTGCATACGCGCGAGCTTATCGGTTTGGTTGGTACGCGTTGCGTTCAGGTTGGTTGGGAAAGGATCCTGATGAGACGCTGTGGGTCAGCCCAACATGGGAGGTTTATGAGCGGTGGTGCTTTGTAACTGTAGTCTCACAGCTGCAACGTCAGTTTCCTGAACTCGTCTGGAGTCGTGAATATCGATCGATGGGTTTAAAAGAAATCGTGTGGCGGGGAATAGCGGCTGATGTGACCGTTGAGGCATGTTACCAAGTCCGATGCCCAGCGATTGATCAACCTGCGCATCGCGGTTTTCAAAGCTTATCGCGAGAGCGATATCCGGACATCGTCGTGACGTTGGACTCGCCTTCGACGAAGCGCTTCTTGGTTTTCGATGCGAAGTATCGCAGCGCCCGCGCCAGCCTCCTGGATGCAATGGAGTCAGCGCACATTTATCACGACAGTCTCCAGTGGAAGGGCATCAAGCCTGACGTTTCATTGCTGCTGATACCTAGGGCAGACAAAGTAACGGCGCTTATCAGCCCGACCTATCATGCGGACTATGGGGTCGGAGCCTGGCAAATCAGTGCAGAATCAGAAGGGAGGCACTGGGGATCGAACTCAAACGAATTCTGAGTGCAATACCAATCGCGGCCGCTCCAGCCCGTACAATTGCTATTGGAACGGCGAAGTAATCGATTACGCACAGTAGCGCTAAACTCGCTGACAATCCCGCAACCCGAAATAAAGTCGTCGGGCTCCAGGCGTATTGGTTCGCGACGCCGGTGCAAAGGACTCGATCGAACTGCGCTGGTCTTGACGACTCTTCCCGAGATCACCTGATTACGTTCAGGTTCACAAGCGGCAATATTTTCGATCTTCACAATCGTTCAGCGCTGGTGGACAATCCGCGCTCTGTTCCGGGGTAGTTCAGCGGTAGAACACTCGGCTCTTAACCGGGTGGGCGCTGGTTCGAATCCAGCCCCCGGACCCACAACATCGCAGGCTCGGAAGGACTCATGCTCAGGGACGATAGGGAATCGAATGCGAATGCCGGCATAGGTGCCGGCTATGCAGCCTTTCAACTGTCTCGGGCACTCGCTGCATCGGGCCTCGACGATAACGGACAGACGAGCAAGCGCATCGAGCGCTGGCGCAATGTAATCGAGCACATATTGCAGGGATCTGCGTCGTATGGCTCACGAACTCCATTCGCGGATGTGCCTGAGTGGGTCACGCTGGAAGTCGCCACGGGTGGTTTTGCCACTGGGCAGTACATGGCCGGTGGCGCACTGACCGAGTACGAGCGACATTTGGCTGCTTCGATTCCTGGTATCCGTCCTGGCTTCGAGCGATTCGATCTCAACACTTGGCACCTTACGGAGGAGGGGATTGAGGTACTGCAAACGAAGCTGGCGAGCGGGGATTATCGAATCGAGGTGCCAGAAGAAGCTGCACTGCTGACGGTGGCCTGGTTGCTGGGCCAACAACGTACAGAGAACGCATGGGACCTGGTTGAAGCGATAGCGCCTTTCTTTGAACAGCTGCGATTCTTTCCGATGGCTTCTGACGGTTCGCCGCTTCAGCAGGGCAAGTGCAGGTTTTTACTGTCGGTGATGTCAGAACCGTGCTTTCAAACCGCCCAGCACAGACGCGTCTGGCAGCGCAAAAACATGTCGTCGAGACTCGCTTGCCGCTCTACGATGCGGCGGTGTCGCTTTTCCTTTTGACGTATCAGGATGATTGGCCTTGCCGCCGGTATCCCCAAGGCTGGTTTGAGCAGGCGAATACTCTGAAGCGGCAGTTCGATGCTTCTTGCCCCAGCGCTTCAGGTGAAGCTGAAAGCTCAAGGGATCGGGCAGGGGAGTTGTTTGCATTGCTGGGGAGTTGCGCTAGCGATGCGGCGTCGCTTACGGGACGGCAAGTCGGACGAATTCGCAGGATCGTCGACGATTTCGTACGCAAGCATGGTCATCCCGAATCCGAATCTCATCAAAAGCACAGAGAGTCTCAACGCAGTCACGTGTCCTCACCCGGGCACCATCTATTTGCTAAAGCGGTTGCCGCACGTCTGAGCAGGTATCCCGGTTCGGACGGAGTTTCCGACTTTTCATCTCTGCTGCAACCCGTTACCTGCGAAGAAGCGACCGCATATTCGCTGTTAACAGGTATCGGCATTCCTACTGATATTCGTCGACGCGTCGAGCGGTGTCGAAAGGGCACAATTGCCGAGTTGATCGATAAGGGATTGATTACATCCGGGGATACCGTGGCGCGGCTGCTGCCAGCGATAACGGCTGAGATCTGCAGTGCAGGATTTCGCGATATGTCGCTGCGGATGCTCTCTGTAGCAACCTATCGCGCCTTTCGACAACGCCGATCATTGTTGCTGTTGGATCTGCAAAGTCAGGTCAGGATGAATGAATTGCCGTGGGTGGCGGCTGTTGAGGACCAGCGAGAAACGGACGCGGTGGTCGCTGACGCAGCCAGACAGGTCCTGATCGAATGCGCAGCGATGACTCTTTGCGCTTTTCCTCAAGCGATCCTGCCCAACAAACTCATTCAGGAATTTGCTGCGCTTGGTGCGATGGCCAAGCTGGATCTGCCTTTTGTCGAAGAAGTCGCCTCGGACATTTTCATGGGCGCTTTCTCGAACAAGTACATAAGAGCTGCCAGGCAGGCGGCATCTTTGACAGGTGGCACGCTATACGCCAATTACTACGACATTGATGCAAGCCAATTGGCGATGCTTCCTGATCAACCGAAATCCAGGCGGAAAAGGTTCTCCAGACCTGACGCGAGTTCCAGGGACGCATTGGCCAGATTGTGCTCCCAGCGGGCTGATGCGGACCTGGGGACATGGCGACCGGCGACTAACGGGAAAATCATCGAGCAACAACAGATCCTGACGACGCAAAACCTTGCGCTGTTGTTTGGTGAGCTCGGGTTGAAGGCGCTGTTGCAGCATCGCCTGGCTTCGATGGCCGAGGAATGCTTCAGATGGATATGCGTACGCCAGCAGATGAAGTTGCGGTTTTATCACTCCAGCCTGGTGGTGATCAAAAATACGGCTTATGCCTGGCGGCAAATGGTCTTTTATCTAGCGATGCTAGATGAGGCAGAAATGCGTTTCGCGATTGAACGTATCGAAGCTCATTTCGCGATTCAGCCTAGTGCATTTCGTGAAAGGTTTCTGCCGGCGATTAGAGGATTGCGAGTAGCGGCTTCTGGCGCACCGTTGACCGAGGCTCGCCAAGCAAGCGAAGGTGCTCAGGTTTTTATCGGATGGACTACCGAGAGACATTGGTTGTTGAAGCTGCAAACGAATGGCGTTGCTTAGACTGAGAGGTTGGGAGTGGTGGATCTGATATCTAAAGCCTGAGGCCGTTCGCATCCACGATTTAACATAATATACATTACACGTAACAAGATGTTACGGGCTTCGCATGGTTGTCGTAATTGCCACGCCTAATCGAAATCCACTGCCACGATAGATATTGCCAAACCTCTACCTCCGGTATTGCCGCAGATTTCCCCTTTCGATCATTCAACTGAAAAAAATCCCGCTACTTACCGTAACGGGATTTCTGAGCTGGTTGAAACGCCTCAACTACACTTCTGGAAAATTTACTCGTCACTCACCGGGTTTATAGGCTCGGTCGTTTGCGCATTAATAATCTTCGTAACAGCACGCTGATCCACCGGTTCGTTGATTAAATCCTTTCGGCGTGCCTGTTGCGCGGGTGTTAATTGTTTCAATTGCTCTGGAGTAAGGTTCAAGAGCTGGTCATCGCTGAACGTTGTCATGGAGTTTGCTCCTTGGAGGAATGTGCTCATTACGCAGCGACTATCCTTTGCGCCTCAGAGCAATTTTAAAACTGTAAGAAATAACAGTTTTTTAGGCCCGTTCGGGTTATCGCTCATAACGAAAAGCCATGTAGAGATGCGACTGGGTGGGTTGAGTCATTACCTCGGCCGCTTTCGCGACTAATTTTTGTTAGCTTAACTAAACGGTCATTTAGTGTAGTTAACGTATTATCGGCGACGTTAGCTACATTTACTCCGCTTCATTAGAAATCCACGGTTGCCGAGAGCAGATACGTCCTCGGCGTAGAAAGCGTCAACCCCGGCTCACTATCATCCGATGCACCCGCCGAGCTCCAATAGCGTTTATCCAGCACGTTTTCGACATTTGCGCGCAAGGTGATCGTCTTCTCGTCCAGCTTGAAAGCATAGCGTGTGCCTACGTCGAACCGTTCCCAGGAGTCGATTTCCTTATCATTCGCCTGATCCAGATACTGCGAACTCGAATAGATTCCTCGACTGGTCAATGTCAAACCCTGCACAGTCGGCACGTCCCACTCTGCACCAAGGTTGACGTTGTATTTCGGTGTTGCCGGTGCGCGGTTGCCGTCGAATGTACCGTTGGTGGTATCGGTCAGCTCGCTATCGATGTACATCACACCGCCGAGCAATCGGAAGCCGTTCAGCGGTTCGCCAAACACGCTCAGTTCTACGCCGTTGTTTTCGCGTTTGCCGTTCGGGCCGAAGACTCGTGTGGTCGCATTGGTTTCGTAGGCAGGCTGTTTGATGCGGAACACCGCTGCCGTCAGGGCGTATGAGCCGGCGTCGTACTTGGCGCCGACTTCGACCTGGCGGCTGATGAATGGCGGGAAGATTTCGTCTTCGTTGATCGACGTCGATGGCGCGATCTTGCCTTGGCTCAGACCTTCCATGTAGTTGGCGTACAGCGAAAGTTTGTCCGTCGCCTTGAACAGAATCCCGCCCGACGGCGAGACCTTTTCTTCATCGTAGGCCGTGTCGCCCTTGATGCCGTCGCTCCAGTCATCGACTTTGACCCGCTGCCAGCGCGCACCCAGAGTCAGCAGCAGTCGATCATCGAAGAAACCGAGCGTGTCGGACAAGGCCACGCCGCTGAAGCGATTTTCGGTGTAGACCTTGGCGTCATTGCGGGTCGGCGTGCCGGGTCTGGCTATTTCCACCGGGTCGTAGAGATTGCTGCGCCCGGCCGCGTAACGGGCGCCGCCGTTTTCGAAGTCCATATAAAAGTAGTTGGCCGCCAGGTTCACTTCATGGCTGACCGGTCCGGTCTGGAACCAGTTACGCACCCCAGCGGTAGCCGTGCGAACGTTTTCGTCGCGAGTGAAGTCGCGCGGCTGGACGCTGAAGTCGCCGGCGTCATTGGTCACCGACACCGCGTGGCGCAAGAAGTCGTGATTGCTTTTGCGTGCGCCGACGCCGCCATACAGCATGACTGAATCGCTGACATCGAACTCGCCGTTGAGCGTGCCGAAAGTGTCTTTGGTTCGCGCCCGACTCCAGGGTTGCGCATAGTTATCGCGCACATCATTGGCGTTCGGCACCTTGGCATTGGCCGCGACTTGCACGCGTTCCTGCGGTGCGTCGGTGTCGCGCTCGGTGTGGCCGATATCGGTGGAAAGTCGCAAGCGTTCACCACGGAAATCCAGACCGAGTACTGCCATGTCGCGATCGACACTCTGATGATCCCATTCTGTATCACCGGACTGTTTGACCCCGTTGAAGCGCACCCCGAATTGATTGTCTTCGCCAAAACGCCGTCCGACATCCACCGCGCCGCCGACTTGATTGTTCGAGGCGTAATTGGCTGTCAGCGAGGTGATCGGCTTGTCGGTCGCGCGTTTCGGCACGACGTTGATCCCCCCTCCTACACTGCCCCGTGGCGAAATCCCGTTGATCAATTGGCTCGGGCCTTTGAGGATGTCGACGCGATCGGCCATTTCCATGTCGATGGTGTAAGTCGGCAACACACCGTAGAGGCCGTTGTAGGCAACATCACTGTTGAACAAGCTGAAACCACGGATGGTGAATTGCTCATAGCGGCCACCGGCCGGGTTGGTGGCGCGTACCGAAGGGTCGGTACTGATCAGATCGCCGAGCGTGCGCGCCTGTTGGTTTTTCACCGTTTCGCTGGTGTAGGTGGTCATGCTGAACGGGGTTTCCATGAAATCCCTGGAACCCAACAACCCTTGCGAGCCACGCCGCGCGACCTGACCGCCAGCAAACACGTCGGCATCCGCTGAACCGCTCGCGCCGAGAATGGATGTCGGCGCAAGTTGCAAGGTGCTGCCTTGCGCTGCGGGCACCAGCGTATAAGCCTGATCGCCGACCGGTTGCAGCTGCAAACCCGAACCCAGCAACAACCGGCTGAACCCCTCCTCCACGCCATATTCACCGGACAAACCATTGCTGTTGCGGCCGCTGACCAGTGCCGGATCCACCGACAGATTGACGCCGGCGAGACCGGCGAAGCGCGTCAGCGCTGTACTCAGACTACCGGCCGGCACCTGATAACTGCGGCGACTGCCATCGTCGGCCCAGCTCGATTGGATCAACACGGGGCTGGCACTCAGGCTCAGCAAAAGGCTCAACTGCAACAACGGACGCAAACGACCTGGAAATACTGCGGGCATTGGAAGAAGCTCTCGATTTTGTTCACTTGCCTGGAATGACCAGCGAGGCGAAAAAAAGGGACAGGCTTCAGCCAGTTTTTTCCGCACGCGGTACCAGTGACACCCAAAATCGCGTTCGCGTATGCACATCGACGGGCAAACTGGCAGCCAGCAGTGCCAGCACTTGATCGGTATCGTCGAGGCGAAAGCTGCCAGTGACGCGCAGCGATTCCAGCGCCGGATCCCAGCGCAGAACACCCGAGCGGTAGCGACTCAGCTCGCGGAGGAAATCACCCAGCGGCTGGTTTTGCGCCATCACCACACCGTCGCGCCACCCGGGCATCAACGCATCGAACGCCGTCACCGCCCCGGCGCCCGAAGCTTGCAGGCTGACTTGCTGGCCTTGCTGCAATACCAGCGCCGGGCCGTGCAGTGGCTGCAATTGCACCGAACCACGCAGCACGCAGACCTGGCAATCGCGCGCATTGAGGCGCACCGAGATGTCGCTGTGTTTGACGATCATCCGTCCATAAGGCGCGTTGACGATAAAGGCTGAATCGCCTGCCGCGTTGAGCGCCATCTCGCCACGAATCAGCGTCAACTGACGTGCCGCCAGATCGACATTAACCGCGCTGTCGGTGTTGAGTTGCAATGAATAATCCTGGGCCAACTGCACTTTGCGCCGCTCGCCAGTGCTGGTGTGCAGGTCGGCGCGCCAGACCTCCAGCGGCAGCTCCCGACTGATCAACCACACCGCCGGCACTAGCGCTGCCACGCCCAAAGCACGCTTGAGAGCAGCGCGCCGCGCCGGATCCGGCCGGTCCAGCGTGGCCAGGGCAAGCGCCGGGGGCAAGCCTGCAAAGCGTTGACGCAGTTGTTGAATTTTCTGCCACGCGTTCTCGTGGCGACTGTCACTGGTACGCCAATGCTGCAATCGGGCGTGATCTTCATCACTGGCACCACCGGACTCGAGCAGTGCCAGCCATTGCGCCGCTGCCCGCGCCACTTCCCGCGTTTCCTCGCTGGGGGCAACGCGCATCACAGATCCGCCAGCAAGCAATGCTCGTACGCTTGGGCCATGTAACGTTTCACCGTGCGCTCGGAAACCTGCAAGCGCTCGGCAATCTCGCGGTAGCCAAGGCCCTCGAGTTGACTCCAAAGAAATGCCCGGCGCACCGGGCGCGGCAAGCCATCGAGCAATTCATCCAGCGCCTGCAAGGTTTCCAGCAGCAACCAGCGCTGCTCCGGCGACGGTGCGCACGCTTCCGGCAATTGCGCCAAGGCATCGAGGTAGGCTTTTTCCAGATGGCGCCGCGTGTAGAAATTGCTCAGCAGCCGTTTGCCAACGGTGAGCAAATACGCACGCGGCTCGCGCAACTCGGCCAGTGGCGGCGCGTTGCACAGGACGCGTAGAAAGGTGTCCTGACTGAGGTCCGCCGCATCCCACGCATTGCCCATGCGCCGGCGCAGCCAGGTTTCCAGCCAGCCGCGGTGCTCGCGATACAACTGCTGCAGGCTCTGCTCCGACGGTGACGTAGCTTCAATCATCTCAAGAGACCCTGCGCGAAGGTGGATTCAAATGAGACTGATTCTATTTAACTTCTGCGAGGACACAAAGCCTTTTTCTGCTCAGCGCTTGAGCGTTTCGCTCGGCAGCTCCTTGAAAAGCGCGCGGTAACTGCTGGAAAACCGCCCCAGATGCCAGAACGACCAGCGCATCGCCACTTCGGCAACGGTGGTTTCGCAAGGTCGGCGCTTGAGCAATTCACGGTGTGCACTGTTCAGCCGCCTCAGGCGTAACCAATGGCTCGGGGTCATCCCGGTGTAGGCCTTGAAAGCCTGCTGCAACTGGCGCAGGGGTACGCCGGCAACGTTGGAAAGCTCGAGCAGATTGACCGTGTCTTCCGGCGAATCAGCTGCCCACTCCCCTACTCGCTTCATGATTTGGCGCTCGTCGTTGCGCCGCTGCAATCCGCCCCGATCAAGGCTGGTGTAAGCGTTGTCGAGGATGAACAGGCAGTCCTCGAGTAGTTGCCGAGTCAGGCGATCTTTATCAAGTGGATCAGAGGCTTGCGACAACTTCGTGAGAATCGAGCTTAACCAGCCGCTGAACAAAGCGTTCTGTCCGCAGTTCAGCGGCGCCATGAACAGACCTTCGAGCTTTGCCACTTGCAAACCGTGCTCGCGGACGAAATCCGGACCGAATACCACAGCGATTTCCCGGTAGTTCTCCGGGGTGATCCAGATGTTGCGGCTCTCTTCGTTGAGCAGATACAGCGCGTTGTCGCTGCGATCGAAACAGAACGCCAGAGCCCCGGATGGCGCACTGAAATTCTGCTCGACCCGGGTGTTCATCTGTTCTTCGTAAACCTCGACGCCCTGCAGATCCAGATAGCGAATCTGCCCGGCGAAATGCCCCGGCGACATCTGCTGGTAATGCTGGACCCAGCCCGGTGTAGCGCGGATTTGCTCGGCCACATCGGCGGTATTGAACGCTTGAACCTGAAGCGGATTGCACGTTGTCATGGGGTGACCCTGCGCACTCTTTTGGTGCGCTTTGGTGCTGCTGAAAGTGGATAGATGGAATCGCAAGCCGCGCCCAAGATAGTCCCCAACGCGCCACAGGGGAAGGGGCGGAAGATGAAACCCGCCCTCCCCGGCGTCTACAAAACCAATAACGAGGTCCTTATGAACGCCCCTTTCGATCAGCTGTTCACCTGGCTGAAAGATCACAAGATTACCGAAGTCGAATGCGTGGTCAGCGACCTGACCGGCATCGCCCGCGGCAAGATTGCACCGACCAACAAGTTCCTGCATGAGCGCGGTATGCGCCTGCCGGAGAGCGTGCTGCTGCAAACGGTAACCGGGGATTTTGTCGACGACGACATCTACTACGACCTGCTCGACCCGGCTGACATCGACATGGTTTGCAAGCCGGTTTCCGATGCCGTGTATGTCATTCCTTGGGCAATCGAACCGACTGCCATCGTCATCCACGACACCTTCGACAAGTTCGGCAACCCGATCGAACTGTCGCCGCGCAACGTGCTGAAGAAAGTCTTGCAGCTCTACACCGACAAGGGCTGGAAGCCGATTGTCGCGCCGGAAATGGAGTTCTACCTGACCCAGCGCTGTGAAGATCCGGACCTGCCGCTCAAGGCACCACTGGGTCGTTCGGGTCGTGCGGAAAGCGGTCGCCAGTCATTCTCGATCGATGCCGCCAATGAATTCGATCCGCTGTTCGAAGACGTCTACGACTGGTGCGAACTGCAAGGTCTGGATCTCGACACGCTGATCCACGAAGACGGCCCGGCGCAGATGGAAATCAACTTCCGCCACGGCGATGCGCTGGATCTGGCTGACCAGATCACCGTGTTCAAACGCACCCTGCGCGAAGCAGCGCTCAAGCACAACGTCACCGCGACGTTCATGGCCAAACCGATCGGCGACGAGCCCGGCAGCGCCATGCACTTGCACCAGAGTGTGGTCGAGATCGCGACGGGCCAGCCGATCTTTGCCGATGCCGAGGGCAACATGAGCGAGCTGTTCCGTCATCACATCGGTGGCTTGCAGAAATACATCCCGAAAGTGCTGCCGATGTTCGCGCCGAACGTCAATTCGTTCCGCCGCTTCCTGCCGGACACCTCGGCGCCGGTCAACGTCGAATGGGGCGAAGAGAACCGCACGGTTGGCCTGCGTGTGCCGACTTCTGGTCCTGAATCGATGCGCGTGGAGAACCGCTTGCCGGGCGCCGACGCCAACCCGTACCTGGCGATTGCCGCAAGCCTGCTGTGCGGCTACATCGGCATGGTCGAGAAGATCGAGCCGAGCGCGGCGGTCGAAGGCCGGGCCTACGAGCGCCGCAATCTGCGCCTGCCCATCACCATCGAAGAAGCCCTGACGCAGATGGAAGAGTGCCCGAAGGTCGCCGAGTACCTGGGCAGTAAATTCGTCCGCGGCTACGTCGCGGTCAAACGCGCCGAGCACGAAAACTTCAAGCGCGTGATCAGCTCGTGGGAGCGTGAATTTCTACTGCTCAGCGTCTGACGGCGCGCCCGTCCCTGTGGGAGCGAGCCTGCTCGCGAAGACGTCAGTACATTCAATATTGACGTCGACTGGAACACCGCTTTCGCGAGCAGGCTCGCTCCCACATGGGATTGTGCAGCGCCTGAGAATTCCAATAAATCCAAGAGGTGTCGATATGCGTCTATTGAAATCCGTACTCCCGGTCGCGCTGAGCGTGCTGTTCAGTGCAGCAGCCCACGCCGAGCCCCAGGTCAGCGTCTACAACTGGACCGACTACATCGGCGAAACCACCCTTGCAGACTTCCAGAGCAAGACCGGGATCAAGGTGATCTACGACGTCTTCGACTCCAACGAAACCCTTGAAGGCAAACTCCTCGCCGGCCGCACCGGTTACGACGTGGTAGTGCCGTCCAACCACTTCCTCGCCCGTCAGGTAAAGGCCGGCGCGTTCATGAAGCTCGATCGATCACAGTTACCAAACTGGAAGAACCTTGACCCGAAACTGCTTGAATTGCTTGAGAAAAACGATCCAGGCAATGAGCACTCGGTGCCCTATCTGTGGGGCACCAACGGCATCGGCTACAACGTCGACAAGGTCAAGCAAGTGCTCGGCATCGACCACATCGATTCCTGGGCCGTGTTGTTTGAACCGGAGAATCTGAAGAAGCTCAGCCAGTGCGGTGTGTCGATGATGGACTCCGCCGACGAAGTCTTCCCGGCCATCCTCAACTACATGGGCATGGATCCGCGCAGTGAAAACCCTGAAGACTACAAAAAGGCCGAAGCCAAGCTGCTGAGCATCCGTCCGTACATCACCTATTTCCATTCTTCCAAGTACGTGTCGGACCTGGCCAATGGCGACATCTGCGTCGCGTTCGGTTACTCCGGCGATGTGTTCCAGGCGGCCAACCGCGCCAAGGAAGCCAAGAACGGTGTGAATATCGCTTACGCCATCCCCAAGGAAGGCGCCAACCTGTGGTTTGATCTGCTGGCGATTCCGGCCGACGCGAGCAACGCCAAAGAGGCCCATGCCTTCATCAATTACCTGCTTGATCCGCAGGTGATCGCCAAGGTCAGCGCCACCGTCGGCTACGCCAACCCGAACCCGGCGGCCAAGCCGTTCATGGATGAGGAACTGGTCAACAACCCTGAGGTTTATCCGCCGCAGTCGGTGCTCGACAAACTCTACATTTCCTCGACCCCGCCCCAGGCGATCATGCGTCTGATGACCCGGTCGTGGAGCAAAGTGAAGTCGAACAAATGAATCAGCACAATTCACAGCACGCCCGCTCCTGGTACGCCGCTTCTGCGCGGGCGAGCACGGCCTACCCTGCGCTAAACGGGGATTTGATTGCCGATGTCTGCGTGATCGGTGGCGGTTTCACTGGCGTCAATACCGCGATTGAGCTGGCGCAGCGCGGTCTGTCAGTGGTTTTGCTCGAGGCGCGACGTATCGGCTGGGGCGCCAGCGGGCGCAATGGCGGGCAGCTGATTCGCGGCATCGGCCATGAAGTCGAGGGTTTCGCCCGTTACGTTGGCCAGGACGGCATGCGCTATCTGCAGCGCGCCGGCATCGATTCGGTGGAGCTGGTGCGCCAGCGCATCACTGACAACGCCATCGACTGTGATCTGCGCTGGGGCTTTTGCGAACTGGCCAACACCGCCGCGCAATTTGCCGCGTTCCAGCAAGAGCAGGACAGCCTTGCCGAACTCGACTATGCCCACGCAACGAGGCTGGTCGGGCCGGAGCAGATCCGGCAGCAAGTGGTCGACGCCGGTGTGTACGCCGGCGGATTGATCGACATGGGTTCGGGCCATTTGCATCCGCTTGATCTGGTTCAGGGCGAAGCGCGTCTCGCCGCGTCGCTGGGCGTGCGGATCTTCGAGCAGAGTCCGGTCCTGGAAATCCTCCATGGCCCGACCGTCGAGGTGCGCTGCGCCACCGGTTCAGTACGCGCCGGCAGCCTGGTGCTTGGCTGCAACGCGCATCTGGATGACCTCGAGCCGAAACTCAGCGGCAAAGTGCTGCCCGCCGGCAGTTACATCATCGCCACCGAGCCGCTGGACGAAAGCCGTGCCGCGCAGTTGATTCCACAGAACCTGGCGCTGTGCGATCAGAAAGTCGGGCTCGATTATTACCGTCTCTCGGCGGATCGACGTCTGCTGTTCGGCGGTGCTTGTCATTACTCCGGGCGCGATCCGGCGGATATCGCCGCCTACATGCGACCGAAAATGCTCAAGGTGTTCCCGCAACTGGCCGACGTGCGCATCGACTACCAATGGGGCGGGAAGATCGGTATTACCGCCAATCGTTTCCCCCAGGTTGGCCGGCTCAAACAGCACCCGAACGTGTTTTACGCGCAGGGCTATTCCGGCCATGGCCTCAACGTCACCCATTGGTGCGCGAAATTGCTGGGCGAAGCCATTCACGCCGGGCATAGCCAGGGCATGGACGTGTTCAGCAGCGTGCCGCACATGACCTTCCCCGGCGGCCCGGCGTTGCGTTCGCCGTTGTTGGCGCTGGGCATGTTCTGGTATCGCCTGCGCGAAATGCTCGGCTGAGCCCGCCACGACTCTGGCCCCTGTAGGAGCTGCCGAAGGCTGCGATCTTGGGACGCAGAGCGTCCCGGGCTGCATTCCCACGCAGAGCATGGGAACGATCAGGTCGCAACCTTCGGCAGCTCCTGGACTGCAATCGCGTCCCACGCCAGCTATACACATTTGCTCTATCGCCAAGCACTTCTATATTGATGAAGTGCTTTTGCGTTCCTGACGCTCAGTGCCCGATTAATTGAGGAGGACATGGATGAAGTCGTCAGCCAGCGACGAGCCGCGAGCACCCGGTCAGGCGCCGATCAAAACCCGCCGATTCGGTATCTCGCTGGTATGGATCGTGCCGATCGTGGCGGTGCTGGTGGGCATTTCGCTGGTGATTCACAACATCCTCCAGGAAGGCCCGACGATCACCGTCACCTTCAAGACCGGCGATGGCCTGACCGCCAACAAGACCGAAGTCAGGTACCGCAACGTAGTCATCGGCCATGTCTCCGATGTTGAACTGGCCAACGACCATAAACACGTCAACGCCACGATCAAACTCGCCAAGCAGGCCGAAGCCTTCACCCGCGAGGACTCGCAATTCTGGGTGGTACGTCCGCGCATCGGCGCCGGCGGGGTATCGGGCATCGACACATTGCTGTCGGGCGACTACATCGGTGCCGACATTGGCCAGGCCAATACCCGCTCAAAAAACTTCAAGGGTCTGGAGAACCCGCCGCCGATCACCTACGGCGAACCGGGCAAGCGCTTCACCCTGCACACCGCCGACCTCGGCTCGCTGGACATCGGCTCCCCCGTCTATTACCGCAAGATCCCGGTTGGCCAAGTGGTGTCCTATGCCTTGGACCAGGACGGCAAAGGGGTCAACATCGAAGTCTTCGTGCATTCGCCAAATGACGCCTACGTCACCGAAAACACCCGTTTCTGGAACGCCAGCGGCATCGACATCAATGTCGGTGCCAACGGCTTTGCGGTGAAAACCGAGTCGCTGTCGACCCTGCTGGTGGGCGGCATCGCTTTCCGCGCTCCGGATTACAGTCCCAACGATTCGCCAGCCAGTGAAGACAAGGGTTTCGAACTGTTCGCCGACCAGGCCACCGCCCTCGCCCCGCCAAACGGCAAGGCACAATATCTGGCGCTGCGCTTCGATCAAGCCTTGCGCGGGCTCAAGGTTGACGCGCCGGTGGAGTTCCTCGGAGTTGAAATCGGCCGGGTGGTGGCAGTCAATCTCGACTTCGACGAGGTCAAGCGCACCTTCCCGGTGAATGTCGGCATCGTCATCTATCCGCAGCGTCTGGGCCGCGCTCACACGAAAATGCTCAAGGCTTACCATGGCGACGAAAACGATGAGGCCACCGGCGCGCGCCTGATCGGCACGTTCATCGAAAACGGCCTTCGCGCCCAGGCCCGCAACGGCAACCTGCTCACCGGTCAGTTGTATATCTCCCTGGATTTCTACCCCAAAGCGCCGAAAGTCGCTTTTGACCCTACGGCACGGCCGGTGACCATTCCGACCGTCCCTGGCAGCCTCGAGCAATTGCAGGAAAAACTCGAGGCGATGGTCAACAAGATCAACGCATTGCCGGTTGAACGCATCGCCAGCAACCTCGACGGCAATCTGGTCGAGCTGCGCAAGGGCCTGAAGCAGTTCAACGCCAGGACTCTGCCGGGTGTACAGAGCACCCTCGCCGACGTCAGCAAGACCTTGCAGTCCGCCAATTCGACCCTGGCCGAGGATTCACCGCAACGTGAGCAGTTGACCGAAACCCTCGACGAACTCGGGCGCATGTCGCGCTCGTTGCGAGAGCTGTCGGATTACCTCGGTCGCCACCCTGAGTCGCTGATTCGCGGACGCCCCGACAACGCCGCGCCGCTGGACCTCAAAGGACCGCCACGCAATTGAGCACAGGAGCTGCATCCATGGTTTTACCGTTGAAGATCTCCCTGCTCGCTGCGCTCGTGCTGCTGGCCGCGTGCCGTAGCGACCCGATCAGCTTCCATACGCTGACCCCGGCGCAACCGGGTGCCAGCCGCAACGGCGCCGACATCGCCATCGAAAGCATCAGTGTGCCGCCGCAGGTCGATCGCGCGCAGATCGTGATTCGCCAAGGCAACAGCGGCGTGGCCATCCTGGATACCGATTGGTGGAGCGCCACCCTTGCCGATGAGTTGCGCGGTGCGCTGGTCGATCAATTGAGCGGCGGCGTCGGCCAGCAGCGCGCTTCCGTGCGAATCGACGTGCAGCGCTTCGATTCGATTCCCGGTCAGTACGCCTTGATCGACGTGAAATGGCGAGTGCGCCCATTAGGTGCGGCGGACGCGGCCCTGCTGAGCTGTCGCTCGGTGTTGCAGACGCCTTCAGGGCCGAGCATCGACGAACTGGTAACCGCGCAACAGAACAACATCAAACGCCTCGCTGCGCACATCGCGCAGGGTGCCAGCGGCTCGCGCTGCCCGCCGCAGACCTGACACCGTTTACAAATCGAAGCGATCCACCGCCCGCCGCCGCTCGTTGTCATCGCGCACATCGTAGTTGGCAGTCGTCTGGATATTGCTGTGATGCGCCAGTTTCTGTGCGATCGACAGGTCGTGCTCTTCGATCACCCGGGTGATGAATGAACGACGGAAGTCATGGGGCATGATTTTCACCCCGACCTGCGTACCGCGCTGGCGGGCAATGTAGTAAATCGCGTGTTTGGTGATGCGCTCGCGGGTGATGTGGCTGCCCCGGCGAATACGGTTGAACAGAAACGCATCGTCGCTCTCGCCTTCCTTGAGCTGTGAACGACGCAGTTCCAGCCAGGCGTCGAGCTTGGCAAAGGCCCAGGCCGGCGCGTACTTGATCAACTGTTTGTTGCCCTTGCCGGTCACCGTCAGGCTGCGTTCGTGAAAGTCGACCTGGCTCAGATCCAGATCCACCGATTCCGACTTGCGCATGCCGGTGCCGTACAGCAGCGCAATCACCGCCGCATCACGCAGGCCCTGCGGGCGCGGGTCGGCAGCGCAGACCTCCATCAGTTCATGAATCAGCGTGCGCTTGAGGTTGCGCCCCTGGGACAGCCGCGTGCCGGCTATGCCCTTGACCGACCGCATCTTCAGCAGGTGATCCTGACTGATCAGGCTCATGCGCCATGCTTCGTTCATCACCCCGCGTACGGCGTTCACGTACAGCGACGAGGTGTTCGGTGCATAACCATCGGCACGCAAAGCGGCGACCAGCGCCACCACGTCTTCCGGTTGCAGGCCGTGCCAGGGGATTTCTTCGATATCGACGTCCTCGAAACCGAGGCGGTCAGCGGCGTCTTGCAGCACATAACGCATGGTCAACTGGCTGGAAGGTGCCAGTCGCGCCAGGTAAACGGTCAGCGGATTGCTGGTGGACGATGCAGGTTGGGTACTCGACAAATCACTCAAACGAAACGGCCTTGAAATAAAAAACGATTCAACAAAAACAATAAATGCATGAAATGAAACGCAAAAAACGGCATGACTCGATGACAAGGGTTACCGCGAAAGGCCGACAACCTGCCGTTCGAGGCGGTAAAAGTCAATCGGGCATTCCCCGAACGGTCTGTTTGCTGGTTCTTCAGCAGTAGGCGAACTGAAACATCGCGCTCTTATGTTCAGTGCAGGGAACTGCGAGCAGGAGTGCGGCATGAAGATCACGGTGTTTGGCAGTGGTTATGTCGGTCTGGTGCAAGCGGCGGTGCTGGCCGAGGTCGGTCACGACGTCGTGTGCATGGATGTCGACGCGCAAAAGATCGAGCAGTTACGCCAGGGCCACGTCAGTATTTTCGAGCCGGGGCTGGCCAGCCTGGTGCGCGAGGGCCTGGATTCGCAGCGCCTGCAATTCACCACTGATGAGCGGCTTGCGGTGTTGCATGGGCGGGTTGCGTTCATCGCGGTGGGCACGCCGTCACGCGAGGATGGTTCGGCGGATCTGCGCTACGTCCTGTCGGTTGGCGACGCGATTGCCCGGCATCGCCAGCAGCCATTGATCGTGGTGGAAAAGTCCACGGTGCCGGTGGGCACGGGCGACGCTTTGCGCAGCCACATCGAAAAGGCCCTGATCAAGATTGGCCGCCTGCTGCAGTTCGATATTGTCTCCAACCCGGAATTTCTCAAGGAAGGTTCAGCGGTTGCTGATTGCCGGCGACCGGATCGCATTGTCATTGGTTGCGAAGGTACTGAAGTGCGCGATGTGATGCGCGATCTGTACGCGCCGTTCAACCGCAACCATGACCGCATCCTGTTCATGGACCTGCGCAGCGCCGAGCTGACCAAATACGCCGCCAACTGCATGCTGGCGACCAAGATCAGTTTCATCAACCAGATCGCCGAACTCGCCGAGCACCTCGGCGCGGACATCGAATCAGTGCGCCAGGGCATCGGTGCCGATACGCGGATTGGCTATCACTTTATCTATCCGGGTTGCGGCTACGGCGGTTCGTGTTTTCCCAAGGACATGCGCGCGTTGATTCACAGTGCCGAGCAGGCACATTGCTCCAGTGATCTGCTGCAAGCGGTCGAGGCGATCAACCAGCGCCAGAAGCACAAGCTGTTTGAGCGCATCAACGCCTTCTACCGGGGCGATTTGCGCGGCAAGACCTTTGCCCTGTGGGGCCTGGCGTTCAAGCCCAACACCGACGACATGCGCGACGCGCCGAGCCGGGTTCTGCTAGAAGATTTATGGGCTGCCGGGGCCAGCGTGCGCGCGTTTGATCCAGAAGCCATGGTGGAAACCCAGAATCTCTATCCAAACGAATCAAAACTGATGCTGATGGGCACGCCGGAATCGGTACTGGCCGGCGCCGATGCGTTGATCATCTGCACCGAATGGCAACAGTTCAAGGCCCCGGATTTCGAGCTGATCAAACAGCGCCTCAACAGCCCTGTGATCTTTGACGGCCGTAACCTGTACGACGCCGAGCGCCTGGCGCGCAATGGCTTTCAGTATTTCCCGATGGGGCGCGGTGAATCGTGCAAGTTGCCGATCACCTTGCGGCAGTGGCCCGCGGCTTCGGATGTGGCTTGAACTGGCCCTGTGGGAGTCATTGCAAATTGTGAGCTACACAGACCCTGTGGGAGCGAGCCTGCTCGCGAATACGGTATGTCAGCGACATAGCAGGTGACTGATCCGCCGCCTTCGCGAGCAGGCTCGCTCCCACAGGGAAATCATGTGCTCCGAGAGACGCTGGTGTATCAGCTTGACCGGTGGCGGCTGCCCAGAGAGGATGGCGTTCGCCCACGCTTCCCGAATAAGGACATTCCCCTTCCGTGGCCATCTATTCGCCGTTCATCCGCCGGTTGATGATCAGCTCGCTGACCGTGGTCATCAGCCGCGCCCTGGTCAGCCCGTTGCTGACACTGTTCCTCAGCAACAAGCTTGGCCTCAATCCGCAGGATGTCGGCTTGCTGCTCGGCATCGCCGTGTTCAGCGCAACATTGCTGTCGCTGTACGGTGGCTACATCATCGACAAGCTGGACAAGCGCCAGTTGCTGATTGTGGCCATGCTCTCCAGCGGTATCGGCCTGATCCTGCTGACCTTCGCGCAGAATCTGTATGTGGTCACCCTGGTGCTGATCATCAGCGAAACCGCGTCGGCGCTGTTCCTGATCGGCTCCAAGGCGATCCTCAGTGAACAGCTGCCAGTGGGCCAGCGGGTCAAGGCGTTTTCCCTCAATTACACGCTGACCAATATCGGCTACGCCGTCGGCCCGATGATTGGCGTGGTGATTGCCGGGGTGCAGCCGTCCGCGCCGTTCATCGTTGCCGGTGCGATCGCCATTGGCAGTATTTTTCTGCTGCTCGGCGCGACCAGGGATGCCAGTCCGATAAGTTCCGGCAGTGCGCCGCAAAGTTTCCTCGACACGCTGATGATCCTGAAAAACGACCGTACCATGGTGCTGTTCACCCTCGGTTGCCTGCTAAGCACATTGGTGCACGGGCGCTTTACGCTGTACCTGTCGCAATACCTGCTGGTCACCCACACCCAGCAACAAACGCTCGACACCATGGCCGCCCTGCTCGCCTGCAACGCAATCACGGTGATCCTGCTGCAGTATCAGGTTGGTCGCTGGCTCAGTCGCGAACACCTGCGTCACTGGATTGCCGGCGGCACTGCGCTGTTCATCGTCGGGTTGATCGGTTTCAGCGTGGCCGACAGCCTGCTCGGCTGGTGCGTGGCGATGTTCATCTTCACCCTGGGCGAGATGATCATCTACCCCGCCGACTTCCTGTTCGTTGACACCCTCGCCCCTGAGGCACTGCGCGGCAGCTACTACGGCGCGCAGAACCTGTCAGCGCTTGGCGGGGCTGCCAGCCCGGTAATGTGCGGTTTTCTACTGATGCACACGCCTGCTCCAAGCATGTTCTACGCCTTGAGCGGCTTGGCGGCGCTGGGCGGTTATCTGTGCTTCGTCAGCGCTCGGCGCACCGCTTCAATGCAAAAATAGTGCACTAAAACTGCATTTATATGAATTTGTCAGCATCGATTTTGATCGGCAAACTACGCGCGTTCCTCCCCCAATGTTGGAACGCTTCTAGGGCTTTCCGGATTTGCCGGACAAGTCCTTTTTTTGCCCCGGATTTTGTAAAGGATCAGTTCTACATGCTTGCTCGCTGGTTGCCCGCTGCCATCAACACCCGCCCCACTGAATGGAGCCGTGCCGCGATCGGCATGGGCCTGGGCACGCTGTTCAGTGTGTGGATGTGCGCGCAGGTGTTCGGCCATGACGTTGCATTTCACCTGGTCGGCCCGCTCGGCGCTTCGGCGGTGCTGCTGTTCGCGGTGTCCTCGGGCGCCCTCGCCCAGCCATGGTCGATTCTTGGCGGCTACCTGTGTGCTGGCGTGGTCGCCTTGCTGGTCGCCCATGTTCTTGGCCGTACGCTGGGCAGCGCCTGCCTTGCTGCCGGCATGGCGGTGATTCTCATGTGCTGGCTGCGTTGCCTGCACCCACCGGCCGGTGCCTTGGCGTTGACGCTGGTACTGGCCGACCCGGCAACCATCGCCATGGACTGGAAAGCCATGGAGCCGGTCATGCTTGGCGCCCTGTGCATGCTCGTCAGCGCGCTGGCCTATAACAACCTGACCCGCATCCGCTATCCGAAGCGCGCTGCCGACCCGGCACCGCCAGTGGTCCCGGTCGACCGCCAGGCAATTACCGCCGCAGACCTGAAACTGGCGCTGGCCGACATGGAAGCCTTCATCGACGTCACCCCCGAAGACCTCGAACGCCTGATTCACGCCAGCGAACTGCACGCCAAGCGGCGCAGCATTACCGAAACGTTCAGATGATCCCTTTGTAGGAGCTGACGAGTGCAACGAGGCTGCGATCTGTTGATTTCAAAAAACAAGATCAAAAGGTCGCAGCCTCGTTGCACTCGTCAGCTCCTACACGGACAGCGGCGCTAAGAGAAAAACGCAGATTCCCCCTGCACATATCCCCGTTGTACACGACAAATTTGCACTGTTACGATCCGCTAACGCCCGCGCGCGGGCTTTTCGAATAAAGACAATAAAAAGCAGGGAGTTACAGATGACAGCTCAGGCTTCATCCCGGCGGACCCCGTCCATGGATGCCATGCAAAACGACGTGCTGGCCGAGGTGCGCAACCATATCGGCCACCTGACCCTCAACCGCCCTGCGGGCCTCAATGCCATCACCCTCGACATGGTGCGTCTGCTGCAACAGCAGCTCGATGCCTGGGCGTCTGACGCCAATGTTCACGCCGTGGTATTGCGCGGCGCTGGTGAAAAGGCCTTCTGCGCCGGCGGCGATATTCGTTCGCTGTACGACAGCTACAAGAGCGGCGACACGCTGCACGAAGATTTCTTCGTCGAGGAATACGCCCTCGACCTGACAATTCATCACTACCGCAAACCGGTGCTGGCCCTGATGGACGGTTTCGTCCTCGGCGGTGGCATGGGCCTGGTGCAAGGCGCCGATCTGCGTGTGGTCACCGAAAAGAGCCGTCTGGCGATGCCGGAAGTGGCCATCGGTTATTTCCCTGATGTCGGCGGCAGTTACTTCCTGCCGCGCATCCCCGGTGAGCTGGGGATTTATCTGGGCGTCAGCGGCGTGCAGATTCGCGCCGCCGATGCGCTGTACTGCGGCCTCGCCGACTGGTACCTGGACAGCAGCAAACTGGCCCTGCTCGACGACAAGCTCGACCAGATGGAATGGCAGGACACGTCGCTCAAATCGGTGCAGAACCTGCTGGCCAAGCACGCCGTACAAACCCTGCCCGATGCACCCCTCCAAGTGTTGCGCCCGGCCATCGACCATTTCTTTGCCCTGCCCGACGTGCCGAGCATGATCGAGCAATTGCGCGCCGTCACCGTCGCCGACAGCCACGAATGGGCGGTCACCACGGCGGATCTGCTGGAAACCCGCTCGCCGCTGGCCATGGCCGTGACCCTGGAAATGCTCCGTCGCGGCAGGCACCTGAGTCTGGAGAATTGCTTTGCGCTGGAGCTGCATCTGGACCGCCAGTGGTTTGCCCGTGGCGACCTGATCGAAGGTGTGCGCGCCCTGCTGATCGACAAGGACAAGTCACCGCGCTGGAACCCGCCGACCGTCGCTGAGCTGGACGCTGCGCAGGTTGCGAGCTTCTTCCATGGTTTTGATGAGAGCGGGAGCTGAGTCATGCACGATCTCGAACTGACTGAAGAACAAGTGATGATCCGCGACATGGCCCGGGATTTTGCCCGTGGCGAAATCGCGCCCCACGCCCAGGCCTGGGAAAAGGCTGGCTGGATCGACGACGCCCTGGTGGCGAAGATGGGTGAGCTGGGCTTGCTCGGCATGGTTGTGCCGGAGGAATGGGGCGGCACCTACGTCGATTACGTTGCCTATGCGCTGGCGGTTGAGGAAATCTCTGCCGGCGATGGCGCGACCGGCGCGTTCATGAGCATTCACAACTCGGTAGGCTGCGGCCCGGTGCTCAACTACGGCAGCGACGAACAGAAACAGACCTGGCTGGCCGATCTGGCCAGTGGGCAGACCATCGGTTGCTTCTGCCTGACCGAACCCCAGGCCGGCTCCGAAGCGCACAACCTGCGCACCCGCGCCGAACTGCGCGACGGCCAATGGGTGATCAACGGCGCCAAGCAATTCGTCAGCAATGGCAAACGGGCGAAACTGGCGATCGTCTTCGCCGTGACCGACCCGGAGCTGGGCAAAAAAGGCCTGTCAGCGTTTCTGGTGCCGACCGACACGCCGGGTTTCATCGTCGATCGCACCGAACACAAAATGGGCATCCGTGCTTCCGACACCTGCGCGGTGACGCTGAACAACTGCAGCATCCCCGAGGCCAATCTGCTCGGCGAGCGTGGCAAGGGCCTGGCGATTGCCCTGTCCAACCTTGAAGGCGGACGCATCGGCATCGCCGCGCAGGCATTGGGCATTGCCCGGGCGGCTTTTGAAGCGGCGCTGGCTTATTCGAAAGACCGGGTGCAATTCGACAAGCCGATCATCGAGCACCAGAGCATCGCCAATCTGCTGGCTGACATGCACATGCAGATCAACGCCGCGCGGTTGCTGATCCTCCATGCAGCGCGGCTGAGGACGGCGGGCAAACCGTGCTTGTCCGAGGCTTCGCAGGCCAAGCTGTTCGCATCGGAAATGGCCGAGAAGGTGTGCTCGTCGGCGATCCAGATTCATGGCGGCTATGGCTATCTGGAGGATTACCCGGTCGAGAAGTACTACCGCGATGCGCGGATTACCCAGATCTATGAAGGGTCGAGCGAGATACAGCGGATGGTGATTGCGCGGGATTTGAAGAACTATCAGCTGTAATGGCGTTGGCCCTACCCCTCACCCCAGCCCTCTCCCCAGGGAGAGGGAGCCGACCGGGTCGGTTACGGATTCAGCGGCAACCTTTCAGGTCGGCGTAATTCGCCCGTATCACGCGGTCAGTCCCCTCTCCCCAGGGAGAGGGAGCCGACCGAGTCGGTTACGGATTCAGCGGCAACCTTTCAGGTCGGCGTAATTCGCCCATATCACGCGGTCAGTCCCCTCTCCCCAGGGAGAGGGAGCCGACCGAGTCGGTTACGGATTCAGCGGCAACCTTTCAGGTCGGCGTAATTCGCCCATATCCCGCGGTCAGTCCCCTCTCCTCAGGGAGAGGGAGCCGACCGGGTCGGTTACGGATTCAGCGGCAACCTTTCAGGTCGGCGTAATTCGCCCATATCACGCGGTCAGTCCCCTCTCCCTGGGGAGAGGGCTAGGGTGAGGGGCTTTTGAAGGTCACACACTATTTGCCTTGGAATGCAGCCTCACGCTTGGCAATAAACGCCGCCATCCCTTCCTTCTGATCCTGCGTCGCAAACGCGGCATGAAACACCCGCCGCTCGAAACGCACGCCTTCGCTCAGGTTGACCTCGAACGCGCGGTTGACGCTCTCCTTGATCATCATCGCAATCGGCAGTGATTTGCCGGCGATCACCGCCGCGACTTTCAGCGCTTCATCAAGCAGCTCATCGCTTGGCACGATCCGCGCGACGATGCCGCAGCGCTCGGCTTCTACCGCTTCGATCATGCGTCCGCTCAGGCACATTTCCATGGCTTTGGCTTTGCCCACGGCGCGGGTCAGGCGCTGGGTGCCGCCCATGCCCGGCAGCACGCCGAGGTTGATTTCCGGCTGGCCGAATTTGGCGTTGTCACCAGCCAGGATGAAGTCGCACATCAGCGCCAGTTCACAACCGCCGCCGAGGGCAAAACCATTGACCGCGGCGATGATCGGCTTGCGTCGGTTGGCCACTCGATCGCTGTCGCTGAACAGATCGTCCATGTAGATCTGCGGATAGGTCAGCTCGGCCATTTCCTTGATGTCGGCGCCGGCGGCAAAAGCTTTTTTCGAACCGGTGAGGACGATGCAGCCAATATGCGCATCGGCTTCCAGCGTATCGAGGGCGTGGTTCACTTCGCTGACCAGTTGCGCGTTCAGCGCGTTCAGTGCCTGCGGCCGGTTGAGGGTGATCAGGCCGACGCGGTCGCGGGTTTCCAGCAGAATCGTTTCGTAAGTCATGAATAAAATTCCTTGTCAGAGATTGCGCGAAATGACCATGCGCTGAATGTCGCTGGTGCCTTCGTAGATCTGGCAGACGCGCACGTCGCGGTAGATGCGTTCCAGCGGAAAGTCGTTGAGGTAACCGTAACCGCCAAGGGTTTGCAAGGCCATGGAGCAGACCTTTTCAGCCATTTCCGAGGCGAACAGCTTGGCCATCGACGCCTCGACCAGCGCCGGTTGGCCGCTGTCACGCAAGGCTGCGGCGTAATGCACCATTTGCCGGGCGACGGCAATTTGCGTGGCCATGTCCGCCAGGCGGAACGCCACGGCCTGATGCTCGATGATCGGCTTGCCGAAGGTGTCACGCTCGCGGGCGTAATCACGCGCGGCCTCGAACGCAGCGCGGGCCATGCCGACGGCTTGCGAGGCGATACCGACGCGGCCGCCTTCGAGGTTGGCCAAGGCGATCTTGTAGCCCTCGCCCTCCTCGCCCAGCCGATTGGCGACCGGCACTTTCACATCTTCAAAAAGAATCTGGCAGGTGTCGGACGCGTGCTGGCCGAGTTTGTCTTCGACCCGCGCGACTTTGTAGCCCGGCGAGTGGGTCGGCACGATAAAGGCGCTGATCCCGCGCTTGCCGGCGCTCGGGTCGGTCACGGCAAACACGATCACGATGCCGGCGTTTTGCCCGGAGGTGATGAACTGTTTGCAACCGTTGAGCACGTAGTGATCGCCGTCCAGCCGGGCGCGGGTTTTCAGGCTGCTGGCATCGGAACCGGCCTGCGGTTCGGTCAGCGCGAAGGCGCCGAGCATCGCGCCGCTGGCCAGCGGTTTGAGGAAGCGCTCGCGCTGGTCATCATTGCCGAACTTGAGAATCGGCACACAGCCGACCGAGTTGTGCACGCTCATGATCGTCGAGCAGGCACCGTCGCCTGCGGCGATTTCTTCCAAAGCCATGGCGTACGCGAGGTAGCCTGTGTCACAGCCGCCCCACTGCTCCGGCACGAGCATGCCGAAGAAGCCCAGCTCGGCCATCTCGGCGATGGCTTCCCTGGGGAAACGGTGCTCGCGATCCCACTCGGCGGCGAACGGCTTGAGCCGTTCCTCGGCAAACTGCCGGGCCATGTCGCGGATCTGGGTTTGGTCTTCGTTGGGGATCATGGTGAGTCCTTGAAATCTGAGTACGACATTGAACCCTGTGGGAGCGAGCCTGCTCGCGAAAGCGGTGTATCAGTCACGCATGTGCCGGCTGAAACGACGTCTTCGCGAGCAGGCTCGCTCCCACAGTTGATCGGCGATGCCTTCAGTAAACGCATTCCACAGCCATGGCCGTGGCTTCGCCGCCGCCAATGCAGATCGCTGCAATGCCGCGCTTGAGCTGTTTCTGCCGCAGCGCGGCGAGCAACGTCACCAGAATCCTCGCTCCCGAGGCGCCGATCGGATGGCCCAGCGCGCAGGCGCCGCCATGCACGTTGAGCTTGTCGTGGGGAATCTCCAGGTGCGTCATCGCCGCCATGCCGACCACGGCAAACGCTTCGTTCACTTCAAACAGATCCACCTGATCCAGCGCCCAACCGGTCTTGTTCACCAGTTTCTTGATCGCGCCAATCGGCGCGGTGGGAAACAGGCCAGGGGTATCAGCGAACGCAGCGTGGCCATGAATCACCGCCAGCGGCTTGAGGCCCAGTTGCTGCGCGTGGGACTGGCGCATCAGCACCAGCGCCGCCGCGCCGTCGGAAATCGAGCTGGAGTTGGCTGCGGTGACCGTGCCGCCCTCGCGGAACGCCGGTTTCAGCGAGGCAACCTTGTCGAGTTTGGCTTTTGGCGGCTGCTCATCGTTGCTAATGACCACCTGCTCTTTGCCAACGGTCACCGTCAGCGGGACGATTTCGTCCTTGAAGCTGCCGTCCTGGATCGCCTGTTGTGCGCGGGTGGTCGAGGTAATGGCGAAGGCATCCTGCGCTTCGCGGCTGAAGCTGTTGGCCTCGGCGCAATCCTCGGCGAAGGTGCCCATCAGGCGGCCCTTGTCGTAGGCGTCTTCGAGGCCGTCGAGGAACATCGAATCAAGCACGCGGGCATGGCCCATGCGATAGCCGGCGCGGGCGCGATCGAGCAGGTACGGCGAGTTGGACATGCTTTCCATGCCGCCGGCGATCACCACGTCGGCACTGCCGGCAAGCAGCATGTCGTGAGCCATGATGGTGGTCTGCATGCCCGAGCCGCACATCTTGTTCACCGTGGTGCAGCGCGTCGATTTATCCAGTCCGGCGCCCAGGGCAGCCTGACGTGCCGGCGCCTGACCGAGGCCGGCGGGCAGTACGCAACCAAACAGCACTTCATCAACCGCGTCGCTGGCGACACCGGCGCGTTCGACCGCAGCCTTGATCGCCGCCGCGCCGAGTTGCGGTGCGGTGAGGCTTTTCAGTTCACCTTGAAAACCGCCCATCGGTGTGCGGACAGCGCTGACGATAACAATCGGATCATTGGACATAGTCATGACTAATCCTCCTTACTTGGCGGCCATGCGCAAGGCGCCGTCGAGACGGATCACCTCGCCGTTGAGCATGCTGTTTTCGATGATGTGGCGCACGAGCGCGGCGTATTCGGCAGGCTTGCCCAGACGCGGCGGGAATGGCACACCCGCGGCCAGCGAATCGCGCACTTCCGGGGTCATGCCGGCCATCATCGGCGTTTCGAAAATGCCCGGGGCGATGGTCATCACGCGGATGCCGAAGCGCGCCAGTTCGCGGGCGGCCGGCAGAGTCAGGCTGGCGATCGCACCTTTCGAGGCCGAGTACGCGGCCTGGCCAATCTGGCCGTCGAACGCTGCGACCGAGGCGGTGTTGATGATCACTCCACGCTCGCCGTCAGCATTGGCTTCGCTCTCGGCGATCGCCGCCGCAGCCAGGCGCAGCATGTTGAAACTGCCTATCAGGTTGACGTTGATCACCTGCGCGAAGCTGCTGAGTGCGTGCGGGCCGTTCTTGCCGAGAATTTTCTCGCCGCGAACGATGCCGGCGCAGTTGATCAGGCCATTTACGCTGCCAAACGCGGCGATCGTCAATTGCACCGCCGCTTCGGCAGCCGCCTCATTGCTGATGTCAGCAACCACGCTTTGCGCACCCAGGCGCTGCGCCTGAGCGGCGACGGCTTCAGCGTTCATGTCGACCAGCATGACTTTGGCGCCGGCACTGACCAGCAATTCAGCGCTGGCGGCACCGAGGCCTGACGCGCCGCCGGTGACGATAAAAACCTTGTTCTCGATCTGCATGACGGTGTTCCCTTGGATTCAAGCTGAAACTCTGTGCGCCGCGGCCTCTTGAGCCTTGGCGATTTCCTGGTTGCGCAAGATAAAGCGCTGCAATTTGCCACTCGGGGTTTTGGGCAATTCGCTGACAAATTCGATTTCACGCGGGTACGAATGCGCGGCCAGACGCTTGCGCACGTGTTGGCGCAGCTCCTCGGCCAACTCCGGCGCGGCGCGGTACTGCGCGCTCAGCACGACAAAGGCTTTGACCAGTTCGGTGCGTTCCGGGTCGGGTTTGCCGACGACCGCCGCCTCGACCACGGCCGGGTGTTCGATCAGCGCACTTTCCACGTCGAACGGGCCGACGCGGTAGCCCGAAGTGGTGATCACATCATCACTGCGGCCGACGAAGCTGATGCTGCCGTCCGGGTTCCACTCCACGGTGTCGCCGCTTAGATAGTAGTTGCCGACGAAGGCCTTGGTCGGCGCACCTTCGTAGCCGCCGAACCAGCACATCGGCGACTGCGGGCGGTCGATGGCGAGGATGCCCGGCTGACCGACGTCGAGTTCGTTGTACTGCTCATCGAGCACGACGATGCGATGGCCCGGCGAAGCGAAACCGGCGGCGCCGACATGCACCGGGTGCTCGAGGCCGTGGTGGTTGCACAGCACCATGCCCAGTTCGGTCTGGCCGTAATGATCGTGAATGACCACGTCGAGGTTATCGGCGAACCAGCGGATCACTTCCGGGTTCAGCGGCTCACCGGCGCTGCTGACGATGCGCAGTTTGCCCTTGATCGATCTGGCAAACTCCTCGCCACCGGCAATCAGCAAACGATAGGCAGTGGGCGAGCCGGTGAGATTGGTAATGCCGTATTTGTTGATCACCCGGCAGGTGCTTTCGAGGGTGAACGGGCCATCGTAGAAGGTAATCGGGTGGCCCAGCGCCAACGGCCCGGTGACGCCGAAATAGATGCCATAGGCCCAGCCCGGATCGGCGACATTCCAGAACGCATCTTCAGGGCGCAGGTCCACCGCATCGCGGGTGTAACTCTGGAAAGCGACGATGGCTTTGAGCGGCACTGACAGCGCTTTCGCCGGCCCCGTGGTGCCCGAGGTGAACATCAGCAGGAACGGGTCTTCGCCGGTCAGTAACACCGGTTCGCAAACATTGGAGTGGTTGGCCAGCTCAGCCCAGAAACTGAAATCACCACGTACGATGCCCTGACCTTTGGCGCCACCAACGGTGACGATGGTCGGGCATGCGCTGACTTCATTGAGCTTGGGCCGATTGAACGCATCGGTGACCACGATTTTAGCCCCCGAGCTGTTCAGGCGATGTTCGAGGGCTTTGGGGCCGAATGCGGTGAATAGCGGCTGATACACCGCGCCGATGCGCCAGGTGGCGAGCACGGTGATGAGCAATTCGACGTTGCGTGGCAGCAGGCCAGCGACTTTATCGCCCTTCTGCACGCCCTGGGCGAGGAGGAAATTGGCGAAACGCGCGGCTTTGTCTTGCAGATCAGTGAAGGTGTAAGTCGCACTTGAGCCGTCGCGACCTTCCCAGAACAACGCAATGCGCCCGGGCAAGGCATGGCGGTCGCAACATTCAACGCAGGCGTTGAGTGCCGCCAGCGTGCCGCTGAGCGACGCATCGACGGTGTGCTGATAGTTGAACTGTTCGGTGGCAGACAAGTAATCGCGCATTGCCAGAATCCCTCGGTGTTTTTATTAGGCTGGGAACCGTAAACAACACAGGGATAGTCGCGCCGCGCGGGCCTTGGGGCAATGGTCAAAGCTATCAACGTGGTTGACTGGTTTGGCCAAGAGGTTGCGGCCGCATGCCCTGTAGGAGCTGACGAGTGCAACGAGGCTGCGATCTTTTGATCTTGATTTTTACCATCAAGTACAAGATCAAAAGATCGCAGCCTTCGGCAGCTCCTACAGGGGAACGCATTTCAAAAATGTGGGAGCGAGCCTGCTCGCGAAGGCGTCGGGTCAGACCACCTCATTGAGGATCAGCGTCCGGTAATGCCCCGGGTTCGACCCCGACCACTTGCGAAACGCTTTGTAGAACGAACTGGCATCAGCAAAGCCCAGCCGTGCAGCAATCTCGACAAAACTGATCGAAGGCTCCGCCAGCCAGGTAATCGCCAGCTCTTTGCGCACGCTGTCTTTCAGCCCCTGATAAGTCTGCCCTTCCTCGGCCAGACGCCGGCGTAATGTCGACGCGGACATACAAAATTGCTGAGCCAGCGCCTCGGTTTCCGGCCAATGCTCGGCGGGCACTTGCCGCAGATCCTGCTTGATCCGGCTGGCGAGGCTGTCGGGGTCGCGGTATTTGACCAGAATGTTCGCCGGCGCCTGGGCCAGAAAGCGCTTGAGTTCTTCGGCACTGCGTTTGACCGGCAGATCGAGGCAATCAGCGGAAAAGATCATTCGTGTTCGCGGACGTTCGAAGCGCAGGTTTTCCGAAAACATCACCCGATAGTCGTCGGTAAAGTCCGGTTCGGCGCAGCGCAGTTCAATCGCCAGAATCGGAATCCGCCGCCCGGCCAGCCAGCACGCGACGCCGTGCACGATCATCCAGTAAGTGAAATACGTGAAGGCGCGGCGCGGTTCGGCGTCGTCTTCGAGCAGGACGATTTCCGCCAGGCTCTGCTGATGCGCCAGTTGCGCCGGCAGTTTTTCCAGCATCAGCGAAAGGAACGTCAGACCGGTATCCAGCGCCGCCGCCAGCGTCGGTTGCGCCATGGCGCTGCGACACAAAAACGCCAGGCTGCCGGATTTGAGCGGGCGCGGGTCCATGCCGAAGAACTCGTCATCACCGCGTCGTGCCAGCAGGCGCCAGAGTCTGGCGTATTGCGAGGCCGGCACCCTGCCCTCATCGGCCGCTAACAAAGCCGGATCGATGCCGACCTTGGTCAACGCCTCATCCGTTGCCGCGCCCGGGGCGCAACTTTGCAGCAGCGCTTCGCGCACCAGTTGAATGGCAATGGTGTCTTTTTCCGCCATGGAGCGAGGTGAACCTTGTTGTTTTTTGGGTGGTGGGCATCTTAACCCAGCTGCTGATTTCACCGCAGGGCCAATGTGGGAGCGAGCCTGCTCGCGAACGCGATGTGTCAGATAAACAAATGTCACAGGCATACCGCATTCGCGAGCAGGCTCGCTCCCACAGGAATCACAGTTGTTCAGCTAACGTTCAGCTAAATGTCAATGAATGCCATTTGGGAATGAGTGTCATTATGTTACAACTTAGCCTCCTATCTAAATCGCTGTGGCTCGCCAATGCTCGTTCCCTTTTTGATCATGTTGCGCGAAGGCATCGAGGCCGCGCTCATCGTCGGCATCATTGCCAGTTATTTGCAGCAGACCGGCCGTGGCCAATGGATGCCAGCGGTGTGGATCGGCGTCTTCCTCGCTGCTGCCCTTGCCCTGCTGGTCGGCGGTGGCCTGGAGTTGGTGAGCGCTGAATTCCCACAGAAGCAGCAGGAGTTGTTCGAGGGCGTCGTCGGTCTGGTCGCCGTGGGTATTCTCAGTTCGATGGTGTTCTGGATGCGCAAGGTCGCGCGGTCGATCAAGCACTCGCTGCAAGCCTCTCTGGATCAAGCGCTGACGCAATCCAGGCATCAAGTGATTGCACTGATCGCCATGGTGTTTTTCGCCGTCGCTCGCGAAGGCCTGGAAACCGTATTCTTCCTGCTCGCCGTGTTCCAGCAAAGCGAAGGCCCGGGCGCGCCGATCGGCGCCCTGCTCGGCCTGATCCTGGCGGTGATTGTCGGTTTCCTGATCTACAGCGGCAGCATGCGCCTGAATCTGTCGGCATTCTTCAAGTGGACCGGATTGTTCATCCTCGTGGTCGCTGCCGGGATCCTCGCCAACTCGGTGCAGGCGCTGCATGAAGCCGGGCTGTGGAATCACCTGCAAACGGTGCTGTTCGACTTCAGCGCGACGCTGCCGATGGACGGCCCGCTGGGCTCGGTGCTGGCCGGCATGTTCGGCTATCAGGATGCGCCGACCGTCAGCACTCTTGGCGCGTACCTGGTTTATCTGCTGCTGGCGCTGGTGATGTTCTTCATGCCCGCGCCGCGCCAGGCGACGCCAACGACTTCCGTTTCCAGCCAATAAGGCCCTTCATGTCTACTACCCAAACCCCTCCGGCCCTGCGTTGGGCGCTGGCCGGCTCGGTGCTGCTGATGGTCGCCGCCGGCGGGCTGTTCTGGTACGCCTCGAACATGGCCGCCGCCAAGCGTCAGCACAACCATGACGAAATCGTCGTCAACATCCATCCGCACAGTTGCGAGCCGAACACACTGACGGTGCCCGCCGGCCGCGCCAGTTTCCGCATCGTCAACCGCTCCGAGCGGGCGGTCGAGTGGGAAATTCTCGACGGCGTGCTGGTGGTCGAAGAGCGGGAAAACATCGCGCCGGGCCTGAGCCAGGTGATTAACGCCAACCTGCAACCGGGCGACTATGCGATCACCTGCGGCTTGCTCAGCAACCCGCGCGGCACTTTGCACGTGACGCCGACGGCAGCCTCGGATGCCGCGGCCAAGGCCAAGCCGTCGATGGTCGCGTTCGTCGGGCCGCTGTCGGAATTTCGCGTGTATCTGGCCGTTCAGGGCAGCGCGTTGATCAAAGCGGCGACGGCGCTGAATCAGGCGATCGCCAGTGGTGATCTGGCGCAGGCGCAAGCGTTGTACCTGCCGGCGCGTGCTGCCTATCAGCGTCTGGCGCCGGCGGCGCAGCGTCTGGCCGAGCTGGACAACCACATCAATGCCCGCGCCGATTATTTCGAAAAGCGCGAGCAGGATCCGGCGTTCGTCGGTTTCCATCGCCTCGAATACGCGCTGTTCGAGCAACGCAAACTCGACGATGTCGCGCCGATTGCCCAGCGCTTGCTCGCTGACGTCACCACCCTCAAGCAACAGTTGCTCGCGCAGTCGCTGCCACCGGAGCAACTGGTGAGTATCGTCGTGCGCAATCTCAACGGCCTCGCCGATGTGCGCGCTGGCAGCGGCGAAGAAGAACGCTACAGCCACAGCGACCTCAACGGTTTCGCCGCGAACGCGCAGACTGCGCGCAAGGTCGTCGACCTGTTGCGCCCGATGCTGAGCAAATCCGCTGCTGAGCTGTTGCCGAAGATCGACCAGGCGCTGGACGATTTCGACAGCCAACTCCACCTCTTCAAATCCGCCGATGGCTACGTCAGTTACGACGCCGTGACCGCCGCGCAACGCCAGCAGATCGCCGCCAAAGCCAAGGCTCTGGCCACGGCACTGGATGGCATCGACCCCGCCCTCGGCCTTTCCGGCCTGTAAGCAGAAGACCACGACAGATGAACGATTCAGAACCTCTCAACCTGCAACGGCGCCGCGTGCTGATGGGCATGGGCGCCGCCGGTGTCGCCCTCGCCGGATCGGCGCTGAGTTGCCCGGCCATGGCCGCGCCGCCTGCGCAAGTTACCGAAGCACCGAGCAGCGACAAGACCGAAGACCGCCACGATTTCCACGGCTTGCACCAGGCCGGCATCGTCACCCCGCGCCCGGCCTCCGGGATGCTGGTGGCGTTCGATGTGCTGGCCAGCGATCGCGAAGACCTCGAGCGGCTGTTCCGCACCCTCAACGAACGCATTGCGTTTTTAATGAAGGGCGGCCCGGTCGCGCAGATCGACCCGAAACTGCCGCCGCTGGACTCCGGCATCCTCGGCCCGGTGGTCACCCCGGACAACCTGACCATCACCGTTTCCGTCGGCGATTCGCTGTTCGACGAGCGCTTCGGTCTGGCGGCGGCAAAGCCCAAGCGTCTGCAACGCATGGTTGGCTTCCCCAACGATGCCTTGGACGCCGATTGCTGCCATGGCGACCTGAGCCTGCAGTTCTGCGCCAACACCGCCGACACCAACATTCACGCCCTGCGCGACATCGTCAAGAACCTGCCCGACCTGCTGCTGGTGCGCTGGAAACAGGAAGGCAGCGTCCCGCCGCAAGCGCCGGCCAAACCCGGTGTGCCGGCGCAGTCGGCGCGCAACTTTCTCGGTTTTCGCGATGGCTCGGCCAACCCTGATTCCAACGACGCCAAGGCCATGGAGCGGATTGTCTGGGTACAACCGGACAGTGACGAACCGGACTGGGCTGCCCACGGCAGTTATCAAGCGGTGCGCATCATCCGCAACTTCGTCGAACGCTGGGATCGCACGCCGTTGCAGGAGCAGGAAAGCATTCTCGGCCGGGTCAAGAGCAGCGGCGCGCCCATCGGTGGCCACACTGAAAGCGAAGTGCCGGATTACAGCAAAGACCCCGCCGGCAAGCTGACCAGGCTCGATGCGCACATTCGTCTGGCCAACCCGCGCACCGCCGCGACCCAGGCCAATCTGATCCTGCGGCGGCCGTTCAACTACTCCAACGGCGTCAACAAGAACGGCCAGCTCGACATGGGCCTGCTGTTCATCTGTTACCAGGCTGACCTGGAACAAGGCTTCATCACCGTGCAGACCCGCCTCAACGGTGAACCGCTCGAGGAATACCTCAAACCGGTCGGCGGCGGTTACTTCTTCACCCTGCCCGGCGCTACCGGCGATGACGATTTCATCGGTCGCTCGTTACTCGCTGCCACCTCCCAAAACAAAACCGCATGACACCCAACCGACACTGGAGCCGCCCCATGAAAAAGACGCCACTCGCGTTATTGCTGACCCTTGGTTTGCTCAACACCCCGCTGGCGGCGTTCGCCGCGACCGCGCCGCTGGATCTGGTGGGGCCGGTGTCGGACTACAAGATTTACGTCACCGAGAAACTCGATGAGCTGGCCAGCCACACCCAGCAGTTCACCGACGCGGTGAAGAAAGGCGATCTCGCCACCGCGCAGAAGCTCTACGCGCCGACGCGGGTGTATTACGAGTCGATCGAGCCGATCGCCGAGCTGTTCAGCGATCTCGATGCGTCCATCGATTCTCGCGTTGACGATCACGAAAAAGGCGTTAAGGCCGAGGACTTCACTGGCTTTCACCGGATCGAATATTCGTTGTTCGCGGAAAAAACCACCAAGGGTCTGGATGCATTGGCCGACGGTTTGAACAGAGACGTGCAGGACCTGCAAACCCGTGTGGCCGGTCTGACCTTCCCGCCAGAGAAGGTCGTCGGCGGCGCTGCTGCGCTGTTGGAAGAAGTCGCGGCGACGAAGATTTCCGGCGAGGAAGACCGCTACAGCCACACCGACCTGTACGACTTCCAGGGCAACATCGACGGGGCGAAGAAGATCGTTGATCTGTTCCGTCCGCAGATCGAACAGCAGGACAAGGCGTTTGTTGCCAAGGTCGACAAGAACTTCGCCACGGTCGACAAGATCCTCGCCAAGTACAAAACGGCAGATGGCGGGTTTGAGACCTATGACAAGGTCAAGGACAACGACCGCAAAGCGCTGGTCGGGCCGGTGAATACGCTGGCGGAGGATCTTTCGATGATGCGCGGGAAGTTGGGTCTGAACTGATTTTTTAGCCTCTGGTCTGGCCCCTTCGCGAGCAGGCTCGCTCCCACAGTTGGAATGCATTTCCCTGTGGGAGCGAGCCTGCTCGCGAAAGCAATTCCGGACGCGCTAGAGAATCCTGTAGAGCAACCGCTCAATCCTCACCCGACTCACCCGCTTGAGAAACTTCGCCACCCCTGCCGGGTAATCCGGCAGCGTTTCAAGCGACTGGAAGTTATCGATCCGCGTGGTATGGCGGAAGATGTTTTCCAGCTCTCTCGCCCGTGGCTCCAGCCACTCGCCTTTCGGGTCTTCGATCAGCAGCGCGTTTTCCAGGTCGAGGCGAAACGCGCGCGGATTGAGGTTGTTGCCAGTCAGCAAGGTGTAGCGCTGATCGATCCACATGCCCTTGAGGTGATAGGTGTTGTCGCCGTCGCGCCACAAGTGCAGGTTCAACTGGCCGCTGTCGATGCTGTGCTGATGGCGTTTGGCGAAGCGGCGCAGGCTGATTTCGTATAGATACGGCAGCGCGGCGATCACCTTGAACGGCTCGCTCGGCGGAATGTAGAAATCGTTGGCGGTCTTGTCGCCAACCACGATGTCGATCTTCACGCCACGGGCCAGCGCGCGGTTGATCTCACGGATCACGCCCAGGGGCAGGTTGAAGTACGGCGTGCAGATGGTCAGCTGCTTTTGCGCGCTGGCGATCAGTTCGAGAATCGCCCGGTTCAGCGGGTTGTTCTTGCCGACGCCGAGCAGTGGCGTGACCGACAGCCCATCTCTGCTGGTGCTGCCGGCGCCGGTGTCGTAGGTCGCATACTTGAGGCGACTGCGCAGGTCGCCGATGTCGTTGCGCAGGCTGCGCGTGCTCGGCAGGTTCGGCAGGTCGAGGCGATGCACGGCTTTCGATTCGATCAGTCCGTGCTTGACCAGATGATGCATCGAATCCGCGAGCTCGCGACTGTGCAGCACGTGGTAGCGGTCGAAGCGGTACTTGTCGAGTTTGTGCAGGTAGACGTTGTTCAGACTCGCGCCGCTGTAGACCACCTTGTCGTCAATCACGAAGCCTTTGAGGTGCAGCACGCCGAACAGCTCGCGGGTCTGCACCGGCACGCCGTAGATCGGCACTTCGCTCTGGTGCGTGCGGGTCATGTCCTGATACCAGGCGGCGTTGCCCGGCTGCTTGCCCGCGCCGATCAGACCGCGCTGGGCACGTAACCAGTCAACCACCACGGCGATTTCCAGCTCGGGACGCTTGAGCTTGGCTGCGTGCAGGGCATCGAGGATTTCCTGACCGGCTTCGTCCTGCTGCAGATACAGCGCAACGATGTAGATGCGCTGGGTCGCTGCGGCGATTTGCTCGAGCAGGCAGCGTCGGAATTCGGCAGCACTGGACAGAATGCTCACCGCCTCGGCGGTCAGCGCGAAGCTGCGCAGTTTGGGCAGCAGAGAACGTTTGAAAAGCAACGGCATAAGGCTCGCAAGGTTCGATTCCGAAGAGTTTGAGAGCTTACACCATCGTCTGCGCCGGGTCTTGTCAGTGTCCGTAATGGCCCCTTCGCGAGCAGGCTCGCTCCCACCGTTGAAATGCATTCCCCTGTGGGAGCGAGCCTGCTCGCGAAAGCGTTTTCACACACGCTGAAGAAATTCGCTTGACCAAGGAGAACGGCCGTTCTACTGTTCGCCACATGAACGAATCAATCAGCAATGACACACGCGACATCATTCTGGATGTCACCGAAAAATTGATCTACAAAAGTGGCATCGCTGCCACCAGCATGGATCTGCTGGTGAAGACCGCCGGCGTCTCCAGAAAAAGCATTTATCGTTACTTTGCCGACAAGGACGCACTGGTTGTCGCGGCCCTTCAGCGACGCGATGTTCGCTGGATGCACTGGTTCACAAGTGCCGTCGATCAGGCCGAAACCCCGGCCGATCGCCTGCTCAACCTGTTTACCGTGCTCAAAGGCTGGTTCGACTCGGAAGGTTTTCGCGGCTGCGCCTTCATCAACACCAGCGGCGAAACCGGTGATCCACAGGATCCAGTGCGACTGGTGGCCAAAGAACACAAACAGAAGCTGCTCGACTACGTGTGCGAGCTATGTACCGAATATGGTGCCGAGGATCCGCAACTATTGGCCAGACAGTTGCTGATCCTGATTGAAGGCGCCATTACCATAGCGCTTGTGATGGGTGATCACAGTGCCGCCGATAATGCGCAATGCATGGCGCGAAAGTTATTGGGCCTGTAACTCTTAATAAGCCGGACTTGTTGTTCATACATTAAATGAAACAGGAGATTGAACATGTCGACTGCAGCCCAGGTGCGTCCGCCATTGCCGCCATTCAACCATGCGTCAGCGATCGAGAAGGTGCGTCTGGCCGAAGATGGCTGGAACACCCGCGATCCGGAAAAGGTTTCGCTCGCCTATACCCTCGACACCAAATGGCGCAATCGCGCCGAGTTTGCCAACAACCGCGAAGAGGCCAAGGCGTTTCTGACGCGCAAATGGGCGAAGGAACTGGATTATCGCTTGATCAAAGAACTCTGGGCCTACTCCGATACGCGTATCGCGGTGCGTTATGCCTATGAATGGCACGACGATTCGGGCAACTGGTTCCGCTCGTACGGCAACGAGAACTGGGAGTTCGATGACAACGGCCTGATGTTCCAGCGCTATGCCTGCATCAATGACATGCCGATCAAGGAAAGCGAGCGCAAATTCCATTGGCCGCTGGGCCGCCGACCGGATGATCATCCGGGGCTGAGCGAACTCGGTCTCTAAAGCCAACCCACCCCTGTGTAGGAGCTGCCGAAGGCTGCGATCTTTTGATCTTGATTTGATCGTTCCCACGCGCAGCAGCCGGTGCGCTCCGCGCCCGAGAAGATCGCAGCCTTCGGCAGCTCCTTGTATCTCGACTAACGCTCCGTCAGGAGCGATAGTTCTCGACTGATCATCGAGGGAGGGACTTGGAAGCCGCGCAGCTCCTTAGGCTTTTTGCCTGTGACGTAGATCGTGCTCCAGCCCTCCACACTCACTCGTACAGTTCGCACGGTATCTTGGGCCCGCCTGCGGCGAGAGCCCGCATTCGCAAGGTTGGACAGAGTGACGTGATGATCGCAACAGGGAACAAGTGGAGAATCAATCATGTCCGGTTTCGTTGGCGTCGACATCGCAAAGAACACCTTTGATATCGCTACACACCAGCCCAACGGCAAGCACAAAACCAAGGCCAAGCTGGCCAACGATCCAAAGGGCTTTAAAGAGTTTGAGGCGTGGCTAGAAAAAAATGCCGAGCGTTCGGCCCTGATCGTGATGGAAGCCACCAGCGTCTACCATTTGGAGCTCGCGGAATTCGTTTACAACAAAGGCTTCCGGGTCTGCGTCGTGAACCCGGCTACGACCAAAGCGTACGCTGACAGCGAACTGCGCCGCATCAAGACTGATAAAAGCGATGCCAAACTGATCGCCGACTTTGCCCGGGAAAAGGATCAAAAACTTCACCCATGGGCGCCTGAGCCGCTGAAATACCGCCAGTTAAAAGCAATGGTGCGCCGCCTGGATGACCTTCAGGAAATGGAACAAATGGAGCTCAATCGTCTGGACGTTTCCGACGAAAAGGTCAAAGACTCGATCAACTCCGTTCTGCGCCATATCGAAAAAGAGATCGTAGAAACGCATAAGGCGATCAAAAAACACATCGATGACGACCCGGATATGCGTCAGATGCGGGATCTCATCGTAACCATCGACGGCATCGGACAAAAAACGCTTGAACGATTGCTCGCCGAACTGGGTGACTTGCGCAAATACAGTGATCCTCGCCAACTGGTCGCTGCTGCAGGGCTCAATCCAAAGCTGCAGGAATCAGGAAAGCTCAAAGGTCACACCCTGATCTCAAGAGCAGGGTCAGCACGGCTGCGTGCAGGCCTTTACATGCCTGGCATGGTGGCGCTGAAACACAATAAGGCGATCAAGGCGATGAAAGAACGCCTGGAAGCCAATGGCAAGGCCCCCAAGCAGATCATCTGCGCAGCAATGCGCAAGCTGCTGCACTTCGTTTACAGAGTGCTCAAGTCAGGACTGCCATATGACCCGAAACTTGCGCTTGCCCGGTGAGGCTCAAGACGGTATCTACACAGGAATGTATTCCAGACTGTAATTGACGACGGCATGCTCTGGCTCGCCGCAACAGTTCGATACAGGTAACATAACCGCCCTCCCCGCAGCCCACGTTCTGCGCCTTGCCGAATAAGCCGACTCCATGCCTTTCGAACTCAGCGTTGACCTCACCACCCTGGCCATTCTGGCTGCTGTTGCTTTCCTTGCCGGTTTCATCGATGCCATCGCTGGCGGTGGCGGTCTGTTGACCACGCCGGCGCTGCTGACGGCGGGCCTGCCGCCGCATCTGGTGCTGGGCACCAACAAGCTGAGCTCGACCTTCGGTTCGGCGACCGCCAGTTTCACCTTCTACAAGCGCAAACTGTTCCACCCACGTCAGTGGACCCACGCCATTGTCGGCACACTGGTCGGTGCGCTCACTGGCGCGGTGGTTGCGCATTACCTCCCGGCCGAGTGGCTGAACAAGATGCTGCCGGTGATCGTTTTCGCCTGTGGCCTGTATTTGCTGTTTGGCGGCACGCCGAAAGCGCCGCTGGACAGCGACGCGCCGATCAAAAAGAAATGGCAATCGACCCAAGGCTTCAGCCTCGGCTTCTACGATGGCGTGGCCGGCCCCGGCACGGGCGCGTTCTGGACCGTGAGTAGTCTGCTGCTGTACCCGATCGACCTGGTCAAGGCCAGCGGCGTGGCGCGCAGCATGAACTTTGTCAGCAACATCGCGGCGCTGTCGGTGTTCATCTTCTCCGGACAGGTCGACTGGATCATTGGCCTGTGCATGGGCCTGTCGGTGATGGTAGGGGCTTTCTTTGGCGCGCGCACCGCGATCAGCGGCGGCGCCAAATTCATTCGTCCAGTGTTCATCACCGTAGTGCTTGGCCTGACTGTGCGCCTAGCCTGGCAGCACTGGTTCAGCGTGGCCTAAGCGCCGCGCGACGTAGACGTCGATCAGGTAACGGGCAATCGAACGCGACGCCGGCAACGGCGGCAAGTCATGCACGTTGAACCACTGGGCGTCCTCGATCTCGTCTTCCTGACAGACAATTTCGCCACCGGCATATTCGGCATGGAAGCCGAGCATCATCGAATGCGGGAACGGCCAGCACTGGCTGCCGATGTACTGGATGTTCTTCACTTCGATCTGCACTTCTTCACGCACTTCGCGAATCAGGCAATCCTCGGCCGATTCCCCCGGCTCAGCGAAACCGGCCAGCGTGCTGTAAACCCCGGTGACGAAACGCGGCGAGCGCGCCAGAAGGATTTCGTCGCCACGGGTGATCAGCACGATCATGCTTGGTGAAATGCGCGGATAACTGCGCAGATCGCACGGCTGGCAATACATCGCTCGTTCGCGCGGGACTTGCGTCATCGGCTGGCCGCAGTTGCCGCAGAAGCGATGCTCTCGTGCCCAAGTGCCGATCTGTGCGGCATAGCCGAGCACTTTGTACAACGTGTGATCGCCTTCGAGCATGAACGCTCGCAGCCCCTTCCAGCCGCAACCGGGCACATCGCTGACGCTGTGCAACTCAAGCAGATAGACCGGTTCGCCGTCGAGATGACCAATCCCGTGCTCAGCGAGGACTGAAAGGTCCTGGCGCTTGAGCCACTCGCGCGGGAACAGTGCGCCGTTGTCATCGAACAGGAAGCCTTCGGGGCTGCGCGCTACGGCCCAGCCGCCGGGTTGATCGGTGTCGAGTACTGCAGTGGTCCAGCGAGAGATCATGGTTAACTCAATCCAGAAATTCGGGTTTCTGTTTGCTCATGTGGGCGGCCATGGCCACGCGCAGATCGGTGGATTGCAACATGGCGGCGTTCCAGGTGGCAACGTATTCAAGACCATCGTCGATGCGATGGTCGCGCATGTAGCTGATCATTTCCTTGGTACCGGTCACGGCGATCGGCGACTTCGCAGCGATGTCACGGGCAATGCCGAACACGCCTTCGAGCAGCGTGTCCTTATCGCCGTAGACGCGATTGACCAGGCCCATGCTGCGTGCTTCCTCGGCGCCAAAGGTGCGACCGGTGTAAGCCAGTTCACGCAGCATGCCGTCTCCGATGATTCGCGGCAACCGTTGCAACGTGCCGACATCAGCGGCCATGCCGATGTCAATTTCCTTGATGGAAAATTGCGCGTCCTCGGCGGCATAACGCATGTCACAGGCGGCGATCAGATCGATTGCCCCGCCCAGGCAATAGCCCTGAATTGCAGCAAGCACCGGTTTGCGGCAATTGTCGACGGCGTTGAACGAGGCTTGCAGATTGAGAATCTTGCGCCGCAACAGGCGCGCATTACGGCCCACGTCCTTGCCCAGTTCATTGGCGACACCGGCGAGCATCATCAGGTCGATGCCCGATGAAAAATGCTTGCCGTTACCGCTGAGCACCACCACGCGGACTTCGTCGGTATCGTCAACCCAGTGAAAGATTTCGACGATTTCGCTCCAGAACGCCGCGTTCATTGCGTTGATCTTTTCCGGGCGATTGATCTGCACATGGGCGATGTTGTCGGCCAGTTCGACGCTGAAGGCGGAGTATTGAGTCATGGCAGTGATCCTTTACCGGGCTGGGAAATAAGCCTCGAACTATAACAAGGCAAGGGGGCGGCGGTTCGGCCAAATGCGGGACTGCCCGAAGTCTGCGCAAGATGCGCGGGCCTCTTCGCGAGCAGGCTCGCTCCCACAGGGAGACTGCATTTCAATGTGGGAGCGAGCCTGCTCGCGAAGGCGTCGGATCATTCACCGCACGCAATTATTTCAGCCCCAGCCTGTACAGCGAGCCATTCTCTTCATCTGTCAGCACATACAGATAGCCATCCGGCCCTTGACGCACGTCACGGATACGCTGATTCAACTCACCCAGCAAACGCTCCTCATGGACCACCTTGTCGCCATCGAACTGCAGGCGAATCAGCTCCTGGGTCACCAGTGCGCCGATAAACGCGTTGTGCTGCCACGGCGTGAAGCGATCCGCGTCATAGAAGGCCATGCCGCTAACCCCGGGGGATTTTTCCCAGACATGGTGCGGCGCCACGGTGCCTTCAGCAGTTTTGCCCTTCGCCTCAGGAATCGGTTGCATCGAATAGTTGATGCCATGGGTCGCCAACGGCCAGCCATAATTCTTGCCACGTTCGATGATGTTCACTTCGTCGCCGCCACGTGGCCCGTGCTCGTTCTCCCACAGCGTGCCGGTCCACGGATTGAGCGCCGCGCCCTGCGGGTTGCGCAGGCCATAGGACCAGATTTCAGGCCGGACACCAGATTGGCCGACGAAAGGGTTATCGTCCGGCACCTTGCCATCCGGGAAGATGCGTACGACTTTGCCTTGCAACTTGTCGAGGTCCTGCGCAGTCGGCCGATCGTTGTTTTCACCGAGGGTGATGAACAGATACCCGTCGCGATCGAACACCAGCCGTGAACCGAAATGGTTGCTCACTGACAGTTTCGGTTCCTGACGGAAGATCACATTGAAGTCCTTCAGCGTCTTCAGGTCATCGGAAAGCCGTCCGCGCCCTACCGCCGTACCAGCCTTGCCGCCTTCCCCACCGCCCTCGGCATAGGACAGGTAAACCATGCGGTCCTGCTTGAAGTCCGGCGACAGCGCCACATCGAGCAAGCCGCCCTGCCCTTTGGCCCAGACTTGCGGCACGCCACTGATCGGCTCCGACAGTTTGCCGTCCTTGCTCACGACGCGCAGATGACCCGGGCGTTCGGTCACCAGCATGCCCTTCTGATCAGGCAGAAACGCCAGTGCCCAAGGATGTTCCAGGCCTTGGGCAATGGTGGTGACTTCAAGAATGCCCTGCTCGCTTTTCAGCTCTTTGGGCGCGGCGGCGAACGCCGGGGCACTGATCAGCGCGGCGGCGCAGCAGGTGGCTAGTAGGGTTTTACGCAACATGCACGATTCCTTTTGTTCGTGTGAAAGGCTGACAGAACATCAGTCCTGCCGTTCAACGGTTGCTGCCGGTGCCCCGTGGGGGCGGGTTGGGAATGAAGGTTGGCGGATTGCTCGGCACCGAGCGAATCGGTTGACCATTGCCGATGCCGCGATTTTCAACGGTCGGCTGACGTGGCACGGGAACGGTGTTCGGCCCGCGAAGCGGCGGAGCGCTGGGCTGGGTGCCCTGCATGCTGTTGGGATTGGCCCGGCGAATCGGGCTGTTGTAGGGATTGTTGCTGTTCCCGGTGGGGCTTTGAGCGAGCACTACATCGGCATGAACCAGGCCACCACTTAAGACGAGGACGGCGATGCCAATCAGAAACCGGTTCATGGGAATACCTCTCGATGTGCGTGGACTAGAGCCTTGGAGCCCAAGCTACGCCGTGGGTTCGGATTTGTTAACCCTCGTGCCTTAAACAACATGTAACACGGCTTGACCGTACCGCTGGAAGCCGCGCAATCACTGGAAACTTTCTCGCCGCGCCACGGGTCACCTGATCATCACTCGGAGGACTGGTCATGGCTCGGGCAATCTGGAAAGGCGCAATCAGTTTTGGACTGGTACACATCCCCGTGGCGCTGGTTTCAGCGACGTCGTCCCAAGGCGTGGACTTCGACTGGCTCGACAGGCGCAGCATGGACCCGGTGGGCTATAAACGCATCAACAAGGTCACCGGCAAGGAAGTCACCAAAGAGAACATCGTCAAAGGCGTGGCATACGAAAAGGGCCGCTACGTGGTGCTCAGCGAGGAAGAAATCCGCTCGGCGCACCCCGTCTCGACACAGACCATCGACATTTTCTCTTTCGTCGACGCCGAGCAGATTCCGCTGCAGAACATCGACACGCCCTATTACCTGGCGCCAGACAAGCGCGGCGGCAAGGTTTACGCGTTGCTGCGCGAAACCCTGAGCAAAACCAACAAGGTCGCCCTTGCCCGCGTTGTCCTGCATACCCGTCAATACCTGGCCGCGTTGATGCCGCTGGAGTCGGCGCTGGTTCTGGTGAAACTGCGCTGGCCGCAGGAAGTGCGCAGCCTCGATGAGCTGGCGCTGGGCAGCGAAGTGACCAAGCCGCAACTGGCCAAGGGCGAGCTGGACATGGCTAAACGTCTGGTTGAAGACATGACCTCGGAGTGGTCGCCTGAGGACTACAAGGACGAGTTCGAAGACAAGATCATGGCGCTGGTCGAGAAAAAAGCCCACGAAGGCAAGATCGAGGACGTCGAGACCACCACTGGCGAGGAAGAACGCAAGACTGCCGATGTTATCGACTTGACCGAGCTGCTCAAACGCAGCCTCGGTGGCAAGGCACCGGCCAAGCCCAAGGCCAAATCAAGCAGTAAGGCGGCGCCGGCGAAGAAGACCAGGAAGGCGTCTGGGGAGTAAGCGTTGGGCCAGCTAGAGGTATGTTTGAAGTGAAGCCGCCTTCGCAAGCAGGCTCGCTCCCACAGGGAAACGCATTTCAAAATGTGGGAGCGAGCCTGCTCGCGAAGAGGCCGGTACTGACACCGCAAGTCTCAGATCAGAATAAAGATCGCCAACAACGCCGCAAAAATCGCCCACTTCTCCAGGTAATACCGCGTACGGTTGCGCTTCTTCAGCTCTTTGCCGCGCAAACGGATCTTGTAGATCTTGGCAAACAAGCGGTTGATACCACCCGTCTTGTCCCCCGCATCATTCGGCGCGCCCGCCGCTGACATCACGGTGCGGCTGAACCAGCGGTTGAACGCCGCCGCCCAGCGGTACTTCAACGGCCGCTCAATGTCGCAGAACAGAATGATGCGATTCTGATCCGTGGTGTTTTCTGCGTAATGAATAAACGTCTCGTCGAACATCACCGCTTCGCCATCGCGCCAGTGATAGTTCTCACCGTCGACGTTGATGTAGCAGCCGGGATCATTCGGCGTATCCAGACCCAGGTGATAACGATAGGAACCGGCGTACGGATCGCGGTGGCGCACCAGCTTCGAGCCCGGTGGCAGCTCGGCAAACATCGCCGCCTTGATTGAGCCGATGCTCTGCACCAATTCAGTGGTGCGCGGGCACAGCTTCATCGCCGATGGATGGCTGTCGCCGTACCACTTGAGGTAGAAGCGCTTCCAGCCAGTCTTGAAGAAAGAGTTGAAGCCGACATCGTCATACTGATTCGAGCGCTTGATCTCGCCGGCACGCAACAGATTCTGGCCCTCCTCGCGAATCTCTTGCCAGTGCGCCTGCAACGGGCTCAGATCCGGGAAATCCGCCGGATTCAGGTACGGCTTGTTGGGGATTTTCGAAAACAGATAGAGGAAGCAGTTGATGGGCGCGAGAAACGTCGAGTGGTCACTCAATTGTCGCCCCAGTTTGTGGCGCACGCGTCCACGCAAGTGAACGTAAGCAATGGAGATGACATAAACAGCGGCAATGATGAGTTTCACGGAAAAGGGTCACACGTCAAAAGTGAACAAACTGCGCGCGTGGCGACCTGAGGCCCAGCGTCTTATGCAGCGGTCTTGATGCACAGGGCGCGTCCATGGCCCGCGCCGTTTCCGGGCGCTCGGTGAAAGGGTGGCATTTTAGCCACAGTTCGTAACCGATAGTGAACCCTCAACTGTGAAAAACTGTCTTGCCTGCGTTTGTGTAATACCTGCGCGTTGTACAAGAGGCAATACGCCCGTTGCTCATTTGGATGGAACCACGCTTGGCACGCGCTCCTCTATCGCTTTACCAATAACGGAGGAACCCCCATGATCGCCCCACAAACCGGTATGAAACCAGGTCAGCGCTATCGCATTGAAAGCGTCGAGCGCGCGCCGCAATTCTCTGGCTTTTTTCTCGATGGAAAGTATTACCTGGGGCCTGAATTGCAGACCGCCGTCGGCTGGCTTGAAGGGCAAATATTTTTCTACGACCAGCTCGACCCGACCGGTGAGCCGGTTTATCCGGGCAGGATTGCCGGCACGATCGAAGGGCTGACGCTGGTGATGCCGGACGGCTTACGGCTGGAGATTGAAGAAGCGCCTTATCTGGCGGAACCTCTTGCGCCGGTGCGCGCCTCCCTCGCCGGGCGCATCGAGCGTATCTCGCGGCAGCCGATTCGCCCTTCGCCGCTGTTGGTAGCCGGGGCCGCGATGCTGGTAGGAGTTTGTCTGCTGACGATCTCGCGCATCAGAAATCGCTGAAGGCCACCGCGCGAGCAGTGGCCCAACTATCGGTCACTGCTCGCGGGTTACCGTCAGTGCGACCACGGCGATGCGCTCGGCGCGCTCATATTCAGGCTTGAGCAGTTCCTCACTGAACACATCCGGATCGAGTTCACGATAAGTCCAGCCAAAACGCTCGCCCTTGAGCAAAGGCGCCACGGCCTCGCGGAACGGGTCCTGCCCGGCGACGATCGCCACGCCGGTGTACACCAGCAACGTGCCGCCGACTTCCAGACGTGGTAACGCCTCACGCACGATACGCACCGACAAGCCCTCGCCCAGCGCTCCACCTCCGTGGCGATAGGCGCGCTGTTGCTGGTCGTTCATATACGGCGGGTTGGCGATGATCAAGTCGAACTGACCTTCGACACTGGCGAGCAGATCGCTGTGGTACACCGACACGTTGTTGGCCCCGGCCAGCTCAGCGTTGACGGCACTCATGCGCAACGCCTGCGGATTGATATCCACCGCCAGCACTTGGGCATCCGGCCGTGCCTTGGCGATGAGCACCGCGCCGGCGCCGCTTCCGCAGCCGATGTCTACTGCGCGCCTGATCGGCGAAAAGCGCTGCTGCAACTGCGCTTCTATGGCCTGAGCGAAACGGTAGGTATCCGGACCGAAGAACACCGCATCGCTCGCGGTTGTCGGGAAGGCGGAATGAGCGAACAACCGCTCATTGAGCGTCGACCAGCGCACTTGACTGCGCCACACCGCGCCATCGCGTGCAACTACGCCGGCCTGCTCCAGCGTGGCCAGTTCTTCTGCGCGAAACAGCTCTGAAGGAAACGGCATCGACCAGCCAAACACATCACGCAGATCTTTCGCCAACGGCGTGGCAAAGCGCTGCAGAAAACGTTCGTGGGTCAACGGCGTTGGGGTAATGAAGTGATAACCGCTGTCGAGCAGGCGCTTGCCCAGCTCGAACAGCGCTCTGTCCGATGTTTCTTGTGCCGACATGAAGCCTCCTTGTTTCAACGCAAGCGGGCGCGCAGTTGCATGAAGCGACGCGTCGCGAAAAGTCCGGCCGGACGCCAGTGCCGCTGGGGTTGCAGCCATGGCATCAACAATGACATCTGTTCGGCGGCAGGCTTGTTGGCCAGTGCCGCTTCCAGGTTGAGCAGATCGGCGTCATCGTCAAAGGTTTCTTCGACGGCAGCTTCGCGGCGTACGTAAGGCCGAGGCCGTGAGGCCGGGCAATCCTGAGTGATCCAGTCGCGCAACAGCTGTTTCTCATAGCCATTGAACACCCCGAACATCGCCGCATCGCTGCCGTCGATCAAACGCCAGAAACGACTTTCTTCCACCGCCTCACCGCGTTTGATCCAGCTTTTGCGCTCCAGCGCCGAAAGAAACTCGCCCATCTGTCCCGGCGTGGCCAGCCATTGATTGATGGTGCGGTTTTCAATACGGCAGTAGTCGGAATGCATGTGCCGGCCAAAGACCGCCTTGCGCTCAAGCATGGCGATGACTTCGTGGTCCAGATCAAACTCTGTGATGACGGCGGTAGTGCCTTTGCCCACGTCGTTGAGGCGATAACCGACGGCCATGCGCCGGTAGAACTCATCGCGTTCATCGCCCAGCGGCATCAGTTCGAGCATTGATTGCACTGCCTTGCGCGCATGGCCGGTGCTGGCGTTGTCGATGGTCACGTGCAGGCGGAAATAGTGCGGATCGATGCCCAGCTCCGCTAGCTCATAAGCACTGATCAACAAGTGCAGCGGCAGTTGTTCGTAGCCGAGGTTGAAGCCGATGACTTCTGGCAGAAACTGCCCGCCGAAACGTCCCAGTGCCAGCTGCACCGCGCCTTGCAGAAAATACTCGTCGGCAAGACCGCTCAGATCAGAGCATTCATGCTCGGCGAGCAGCTTGCGATAGATCACCACATGATTCTGCCGTGGCACGCCCTCGCCCAGCTCTTCAAGATAGGTATCGAGCAAATCGTCGAAACGCGGGTCCTGCCACTGCGGCAGCAGCCCGGCCAGCCAGGCGCCATCGACCTCTTTGGTCGGTGCCACATGCAGAATGAAATACAACGCGTGGGATTTGTTGCGGAAATAGCGGCGCGGTGCGCCCTGCTGACGTTGTTCGAGGTAATCGGCGTACTCGGCCGCCACGCTGGCGCAGCGGGTTTCCGACCATTGCAGCAGCTCTTCGGCGCTGGCCGGCAAATCGTCAGACAGCGCAGCCGCCTTGCTCAGCTGCTGGCGCAGGAAGTCCAGTGCCGCACGATCAACCGTGGAGTCTTCCGCCAGCAATCGGTCATAAAGCCGGCGCTCGGTATCCGCCGGCGTGGATGTTTTACCCGAAGACTTCCTGGTCGGGATTTCGATCAGCGACATGACTCATTCCCCTGCGTTATTGGCATTGCCTATAAACGAAAGAGTGATTGGCGCTGAAAAAAATTCCTTTTTTGTGCGGGGCGATGCGCTCAGTGGTGTGGATGGTTGACTAACCCAAAGCCGTGTCGAGAAACATCATCACGCCGAAGCCAAGCATCAACCCGAGCGTGGCCGGTGTTTCGTGGCCGTTGCGGTGAGTTTCCGGAATGACCTCGTGGGACACCACGAAAATCATTGCACCAGCGGCCAGGCCCATCGCCACCGGGAAGCCCAAGGCGAAGCTGTTGGTGATGCCCAAACCGATAATCGCGCCCAACGGCTCCATCAATCCTGACGCAGCGGCAATCAACGCTGCACGCACTGCGGAAATGCCGGTGACCCGCAGCGCCAACGCCACGGCCAGACCTTCGGGGATGTCCTGAATGGCGATCGCAGTGGTCAGCGGCAAGCCGATTTTCATGTCGCCGGTGGCGAAGCTGACGCCGATCGCCATGCCTTCCGGCAGGTTGTGCAGGGTGATCGCCAGCACGAACAGCCAGACCCGATTGAAGCGCTTGGCTTCCGGGCCGCGCCGGCCGCTTTTTTCATGTTCGTGAGGAACGAAGCGGTCGAGGCCGACCATCAACGCCACGCCCAAGGCCATGCCGGCCACAACGACGGCAGCGGCGAGCATGGGACTGCTCACCGCCTCCTTCGCCGCCGCAATGCCCGGCAGGATCAGTGAAAAGGAACTGGCTGCCAGCATCATCCCCGCCGCAAAGCCAAGCATGGTGTCCTGGGTTCGCGAAGTAATCGCCCGCAGCGCCAAGGCCAATAACGCACCGACTGCCGTAGCCGCGAAACCCGACAGCCCGCCGAGGGTCGCTAGGCGTAGCGTGTCGCGGCCGGTACTGACCAATCCGGTGTAGCCGCTGATCAACAGCAACACGGTTACAATGATCAGGGTGAGCCAGAAAATCCGCCCTCCCCAGCCCGTACGTGTCAGGCTGACGAACCATGCGCGCACGGGGGCGGCGAACGAAGATGACGGTAGCGCCATGAAAAGTCCTCGGTTTCAGGTGGCCGGTACGAACGGCGTGGTTTCATCCAGCTGCGCCAGCGGAACATCGCTGCCACCCGGCGTCAGAATCACCTTGCGGCATTCTTCCTGCTTTTTATTGAAGATCTTGTAACCCTCGGCGGCCTGCTCCAGCGACAGCCTGTGGGTGATGATCGCTTCAGGCTGCAACTTGCCGGTTTCGATATAGCCAAGCAGCTCCGGCAGAAAACGCTGTACGTGAGTCTGGCCCATTTTGAAGGTCAGGCCCTTGTCAAAAGCATCGCCGAACATGAAGCCATGGATAAACCCGGCATACACCCCCGGAACGCTGACCACACCGCCACGGCGGACGGCGGCGATGCACTGGCGCAAAGCCTTGCCGCTGCTGCCTTCAAGCTTGAGTGTAGCCATGACCGTTTCGGTGGTGCTGCCCTTGGCTTCAAGGCCGACGGCATCGATCACGGCATCGACGCCGCGATGGCCGGGAGTCTGGCTGGTAATGGTGTCGGCCGGGTCATCGTCCTTATCGAAGTTGATCGGAATCACCCCGTAGGTGCGCTGGGCATAATCGAGACGGTACTGGTGGTGATCGACCATGAAGATCAGCTCGGCACCGAGCATCCTGGCGCAGGCTGCGGTGAGCAAACCGACCGGCCCGGCGCCGTAGATCGCCAGACTCGAACCCTGTTTAACGCCGGCGTTGATCACCGCTTGCCAGGCAGTCGGCAGGATGTCAGAGAGAAACAGCACTTTCTCGTCCGACAGCGTGCCCGGCACCTTGAACGGGCCGGTATTGGCTTTCGGCACGCGCACCAGTTCCGCCTGGCCACCGGGAATTCCGCCATACATACGGCTGTAGCCGAACAGCGCTGCTGGCGGCGGAATCATTTTCTTGTTCAGCGCCGCGCCGGGGCCTTCGTTGGTGGTCTCGCAAGCGGCGTAAAGCTCTTGCTGGCAGAAGAAGCAATCGCCACAGGCGATCACGAACGGAATTACCACGCGGTCGCCGCGCTGCACGGCCGTGACGGCTGGGCCGGTTTCTTCGACGATGCCCATGAACTCATGACCAAAGATATCGCCGTGCTCGACGGTGGGTATTTTGCCTCGGTACAGGTGCAGGTCCGACCCGCAGATGGCGGTGGCGGTGACGCGCAGGATGATGTCGTCGGCGGCTTCAAGTTTCGGGTCCGGTACGGTTTCGACGCGCACGTCATGGGCGCCGTGATAGGTCATTGCTCGCATGGCTTGGTCCTCACTCGTTTGAACGAAAATGGCTGCTGCTCCACTTTCCGAAGTGAAAATGGCCGAGTGAGTTCATTCGGGTTTTCGAGATTTTGATCAGCGGATATCGGGGACTTCTCGGACGAGCCGATGCGTACGCCCGTTTGCCTGCCATATAACTGCCGTCTGAGTTATGCGACAATGCGCGCCAATGTCCAACAAGAACCCCGTACTCGTCGCTCAGCAGCTTGCCTTCAACGGCCCCAGTTGCGGACGGCTTATGCGCGTTGGCTCAACTCAAGCACAGACTGGGGGGAGCTGGAAAAGCTCCAGATTGGTACTCAGGTTTGTACCAGGCACCACAGACCAGCTCTAACCCATTGATAGGTAAGGTAATTGATCTCCACAGCTAACATCACGATGCAGTTTGGCGCCAAGCCGCTGTTCGAAAACGTTTCGGTCAAATTCGGCGCAGGCAATCGCTACGGTCTGATCGGTGCCAACGGTTGCGGCAAGTCGACCTTCATGAAAATCCTCGGCGGCGATCTCGATCCGTCCGGTGGCCAGGTCATGCTCGAGCCGAACGTGCGTCTGGGTAAGCTGCGCCAGGATCAGTTCGCCTACGAAGAATTCACCGTGATCGACACCGTGATCATGGGTCACGAAGAGCTGTGGAAGGTCAAGGCCGAGCGCGATCGCATCTACGCGCTGGCTGAAATGTCCGAAGAAGACGGCATGGCAGTTGCCGAGCTGGAAACCGAGTTCGCCGAGATGGACGGCTACACCGCCGAATCCCGTGCCGGCGAATTGTTGCTGGGTCTGGGCATTCCGCTGGAACAGCATTTCGGCCCGATGAGCGAAGTCTCGCCAGGCTGGAAACTGCGCGTGTTGCTGGCGCAGGCACTGTTCTCCGATCCGGAAGTGCTGTTGCTCGACGAACCGACCAACCATCTGGACATCAACACCATTCGCTGGCTGGAAAACATCCTCACCCAGCGTAACAGCCTGATGATCATCATCTCCCACGACCGTCACTTCCTGAACAGCGTGTGCACGCACATGGCTGACCTGGATTACGGCGAGCTGCGCCTGTTCCCGGGCAACTACGACGAATACATGACCGTGGCGACCCAGTCCCGCGAGCAACTGCTGTCGGACAACGCCAAGAAGAAAGCGCAGATCTCCGAGCTGCAATCGTTCGTCAGCCGCTTCTCGGCCAACGCCTCGAAAGCCAAGCAGGCCACCTCCCGCGCCAAGGCGATCGACAAGATACAGCTGGCCGAGGTCAAGCCTTCCAGCCGCGTCAGCCCGTTCATTCGATTCGAACAGAACAAGAAGCTGCACCGTCAGGCGGTCATGGTCGAGAAAATGGCCAAGGGTTTCGATGGCAAGCCACTGTTCAAGGACTTCAGCTTCCAGGTTGAAGCCGGCGAGCGCGTTGCGATCATCGGCCCGAACGGTATCGGCAAGACCACCCTGCTGCGTACCCTGGTCAACGAACTGACCCCGGATGCCGGTAGCGTGAAATGGACCGACGCCGCCGAGCTGGGCTACTACGCTCAGGACCACGCTCACGACTTCGAAGACGACGTCACCCTGTTCGACTGGATGGGTCAGTGGACCCAGGGCGAGCAGATGATTCGCGGTACTTTGGGCCGGATGCTGTTCTCCAACGACGAGATCCTCAAGTCGGTCAAGGTCATCTCCGGTGGTGAGCAAGGTCGCATGCTGTTCGGCAAGCTGATCCTGCAAAAGCCCAACGTGCTGATCATGGACGAACCGACCAACCACTTGGACATGGAATCGATCGAAGCACTGAACCTGGCGCTGGAAAACTACCCGGGCACGCTGATCTTCGTCAGCCACGACCGTGAGTTTGTATCGTCCCTGGCCACGCGCATCATCGAGCTGAGCCCGAACGGCGTGACCGACTTCAGCGGCACTTATGACGACTACCTGCGTAGCCAAGGCGTCGTTTTCTAAGAGCAGCTTTTAGTTTCAAGCTGCAAGCTGCAAGTTAAAAGCCCTGTCCTCTGTGACGGGGCTTTTTGCATTCGGCGTTTGGACATTGCTGGTGCGCAGATATTCGCGAGCAGGCTCGCTCCCACAGGGGAATGCATTTCAAATGTGGGAGCGAGCCTGCTCGCGAAGGGGCCGTCAGCAGCCCCATCAATCCCAAGGGAAAGTAGTTAGCCTGCTTTCTTTTATCCCAGCCCCGCGCCATGATGTCGGCAACTCTCCCACCGCCGCCCGCGAACGAGTGCTCATGTCTGCGCAGCCACTGCCACCGCAAAGCTCCCTGGCGATCACCCTGCAGATCGTCTCCATCGTTTTCTACACCTTCATTGCCTTCCTCTGCATTGGTTTGCCGATTGCGGTATTGCCCGGTTACGTCCATGAGCAACTGGGTTTCAGCGCGATCATTGCCGGCCTGGTGATCGGTTCGCAGTATCTGGCCACCCTGCTCAGCCGGCCAATGGCCGGGCGCATGTCGGACACCCTCGGCACCAAGCGGGCGATCATTTATGGCTTGTGGGGGATTGTTCTCAGTGGCGCGCTGACGTTGCTGTCGACCTTGCTGCAAAGTTTTCCGCTGACCAGCCTGTTGATCCTGATCGCCGGGCGCCTGCTGCTTGGCATTGCCCAAGGCCTGATCGGTGTCGGCACCATCAGTTGGTGCATGGGCCAGGTCGGTGTCGAGCACACGGCAAAATCCATCGGCTGGAACGGCATCGCCTCTTACGGCGCGATTGCCATTGGTGCGCCACTGGGCGTGGTGATGGTCGCTGAATATGGCTTTGTCAGCCTTGGCATCGCGCTGTCGGCGTTGGCGGCAGGCGCGCTGTGGTTGATCCGCAACAAACCTTCGGTGCCGGTGATTCGTGGCGAGCGCCTGTCGTTCTGGGCGGTGTTCGGCAAGATTGCACCGTACGGCACCAGCCTGACGTTGGCCTCGATCGGCTACGGCACGCTGACCACCTTCATCACCCTTTATTACCTCAACCGAGGCTGGACCGGCGCGGCGTACTGCCTGACCGTGTTTGGCGTGTGTTTCATTCTGTCGCGGCTGTTGTTCATCTCGGCGATTGCCCGGTTTGGCGGGTTTGCCTCGGCCATCGTTTGCATGTCGGTTGAAACTGTCGGGCTGGTGCTGTTGTGGCTGGCGCCCTCCACTGCGTATGCGTTGATTGGCGCAGGGCTGGCGGGGTTTGGGCTGTCCCTGGTGTACCCAGCGCTGGGGGTTGAAGCGATCAAACAGGTGCCGAGTTCCAGTCGTGGTTCAGGGTTGGGGGCTTATGCAGTGTTCTTCGATCTGGCGCTGGCGATCGCGGGACCGTTGATGGGCGCGGTGGCGTTGAATCTGGGCTATTCGTGGATTTTCTTCAGCGCGGCGTTGTTGTCGGTGACCGGGCTGGGCCTGACCTTGTTGCTCAAGCGTCGTGCACTTCCCTGAAAACAGACAATTCAATCTCCGTGGGAGCGAGCCTGCTCGCGAAGGCGTCGTGTCAGAGAAAGATGCGCTGGCTGACTCACCGCTTTCGCGAGCAGGCTCGCTCCCACAGGGGAATGCGGTGTTTGAGTTATTGATCCGCCGTCTGCATCCCCGCCCTGCTCGATTTACCCAGTGCCTGGGCAAAAAACCGTCCGGCCTCGGAGATCAGGTTGCGATGAATATCCTCGCGATCCACCCCGTCGGCATCGGTGCACAATGCCGGCATGGCGCGGATCTGCTCTTCAGTGCACGGCGCCATGAACACGAAGTGCCCTGCCCCGGCCAGCAATTTGAAGTCCGGCGCGGTGGGCAGTTTGCGCGCCAGGGCCGCAGCGTTTTTATCGAAGGCCACCAGTTTGTCGCCGTCGCCGCTGTAGAGCAGCACCGGTACGTGCACATCGGCAAGGGTGTGGCGGCCGAACTTCAGGCTCAGCGGCGCCATCAGCAATAACGCGTGAACCCGTGGATCGGCCACTGGCTGCAAATCGTCGCGATCGACAATCAGCTCGCCTTGGGTGTTGCAGGCGTCGTGATCGTCCGGGCGTTCCTGGCAATAGCGGCGCAGACGATCCAGATCCGGTTGCGCCCCGGAAAGAATCAGCGCGGTCTCGCCACCGGCCGAATAACCGATCACACCGACCTGGTCAGCATTGACGAACGGGGCCAGCATGTTGTCGGCGAGGGTGGCGGTGATCGCTTGGGAAATCTGGATTGGCCGCCCGTAGAGATTGCTCAAAGTGCCAAGTCGGCTATGGTCGCGCCAGTTGTCGCCGGGATGAATCACCGCCACCACGACAAACCCCTTGCGCGCCAGCGAAGTGGCCAGATCATGCAAGGCCAGCGGCGTGCCGGTATTACCATGGGAGAGCATCAACATGGGAAAGCGGCCGATGGCAACTTTGGTGTCTTCTCCAGCCTCGACCGAATAGCCCTCAAGCAAACTCATATGCTCACGGTCACTGGACGGGTAAAAAGCGATGGCGCGCATCGGTTGCAGATCGAGCGGGTCGAGAAAGGTCATCTCGTGATAACCGACGCTCCAGACAGGGTGCCGCCCCGGCGCGGCCTGCACTGAATTCAGGCTGCCCAGCAGGCAAATCAGCAACATTGCACAAAGATGCCTCATGAATGCCCCACCCTGTCGGACCACATCGTCGGATGTGCTGAAACTGCATAACCCGGGCCAGATTATGTAACAGCCAGAAACAAAAAACTCAGTAATCAGCCCTTGCGGAATCAGAATACAGAGTTTTTTGGGGATTGCCTGAACAGACGCTGTTCTTTACGCAAGCCTTACGCGGCGGCGAACAGTTGCTCGCTGATCTTTGCCTGCGCAGCGCTCATGGCGTTGTTGCGCACTTCTTCGCCATAGGCCAGACCTTCAGCGCGGACGATTTCGATATCGGTGATGCCGAGGAAGCCCAGTAACAGCTTCAGATACTCTTCGTGAGCGATGCCGCTGGCCTGACCGGCATGGATGCCACCAGAGGTCGACACAATCACCACTTTCTTGCCGCCGCACAGGCCTTCAGGGCCGGCTTCGGTGTAGCGGAACGTCTGGCCGGCGACGGCGACGCGGTCGATCCACGCTTTGAGCTGGGTTGGAACGGTGAAGTTGTACATCGGCGCGGCAATCACCACGGCGTCGGCAGCGATGAATTCGGCCAGGGTCGAAGCGCTCAGCTCGGCTTCGTGCTGTTGCGCAGCGTCGCGCAGTTCGGCGGTGGTGCCGGCGGCAACCAGCGTGGTCGACGAGAAGTGGCTGATCGCATCGGCCGCCAGGTCGCGGTAGGTGACCACGGCGCTCGGCTCGGCGGCTTGCCAGGCGTCGACGACTTCACGGCTCAACTGACGGGAAGCCGAGTTGTCGCCGAGAATGCTCGAATCGATGTGCAACAGTTTCATGTGGGTTCTCCTGAAAGAATCGCCGGCGGCGACGGAATGGAGACAATCCTACGCAACAAACCAATAGCTGATTAGTCGCTGACAATGCGATAGTTCGTCCCATTGATAGAACGACTGGAAACGCGCATGCAGGACCTCAACGATCTCTACTATTTCGCCAAAGTGGTCGAAGCCGGCGGTTTTGCCGCCGCCGGGCGCTTGCTCGGTATTCCCAAGTCACGGCTTTCGAGAAGGATCGCCGAGCTGGAAGAGCGCCTCGGTGCACGTCTGCTGCAACGCACCACTCGCCAACTGAGCCTCACTGCCGTGGGCGAACGCTATTTGCGCCACTGTCAGGCGATGCTGCTGGAAGCGGAAATGGCTGACGAGGCCGTGGCGAGCATGTCTAGCGAGCCTCGCGGGCGCTTGCGGGTATCGTGCCCGACCGGTCTTGCCCATGAAATGCTGCCGACGGTGATCAGCGATTTCCTCGGCAAGTTTCCTCAGGTGCAGTTGGAGGTCGTCCTGCTCAACCGCCGGGTCGATCTGGTCACCGAAGGCATCGATGTAGCGTTGCGTGTGCGCGATCACGGCGATGAAGACCCGTTGCTGGTCACCCGGCGCTTGCGGCAGGCGCAAGCAGTGGTGATCGCCAGCCCGGCGTTCATGCAAGGCAAGACCATCAATCATCCGCAGGACCTGAAAAACCTGCCGGTACTCGGCGCGCTGGAAGCCGACCGCATGGTTCATGTGCGTCTGCTCGATCAGCAAGGCAAGAGCGTCGATCTGAGCATGGAAGCGCGGCTGGGCATTGATGACTTCGTGGTGCGCAAGGCCTGCGTGCTCGCCGGTCAGGGCTTTACCGTGCTGCCGATGATGTTCTGCGAAACCGAATTGCGTAACGGCACACTGGTGCAAGTGCTGCCGCAATGGTCATTGCCTGGCGGCTGGCTGCAAGCGGTCTATCCGCACCGGCGCGGGGTAATGCCAGCGGTGCGCGCATGGATTGATCACCTGGTCGAATCGTTCAATGCCTGCGGGGACAGATTTCTATGAAACAGGGAAGAATGAGCGAAGCCGAAGTTGCCGAGTTTTGTCTGGCCCTGCCCGGCGCGCGGGAAGATTACAAATGGGGCGGCGTGCGGGTGTTCTCGATTGCCGGCAACAAGATGTTTGCCTTGCAGGGATTACGTGGGGATTCGCTGGCGTTCAAGGTCGACAAGGATCTGTTTCTCGGCCACTGCGACCGCCCGGGGATTCATCCAGCGCCGTATCTGGCGCGGGCGCAGTGGATCATCATGCACCCGCCCTACCCGCTGGGTGCCGAGGAATTACAGGGTTTGTTGCAGCGATCGCATCAACTGGTGGTGGGCAAGTTGCCCAAGAAGACTCAAATCGGCCTGCTTTTGTAAGCACGCAAATCCTGTGGGAGCGAGCCTGCTCGCGAAGGCGGTTTGTCAGGCGACTCATCAGCGAGGATTGATCGTTCCCACGCTCTGCGTGGGAATGCAGCCGGGGACGCTCTGCGTCCCAAAAGATCGCAGCCTTCGGCAGCTCCTTGTATCTCGACTAACGCTCCGTCAGGAGCGATAGTTCTCGACTGATCATCGAGGGAGGGACTTGGAAGCCGCGCAGCTCCTTAGGCTTTTTGCCTGTGACGTAGATCGTGCTCCAGCCCTCCACACTCACTCGTACAGTTCGCACGGTATCTTGGGCCCGCCTGCGGCGAGAGCCCGCATTCGCAAGGTTGGACAGAGTGACGTGATGATCGCAACAGGGAACAAGTGGAGAATCAATCATGTCCGGTTTCGTTGGCGTCGACATCGCAAAGAACACCTTTGATATCGCTACACACCAGCCCAACGGCAAGCACAAAACCAAGGCCAAGCTGGCCAACGATCCAAAGGGCTTTAAAGAGTTTGAGGCGTGGCTAGAAAAAAATGCCGAGCGTTCGGCCCTGATCGTGATGGAAGCCACCAGCGTCTACCATTTGGAGCTCGCGGAATTCGTTTACAACAAAGGCTTCCGGGTCTGCGTCGTGAACCCGGCTACGACCAAAGCGTACGCTGACAGCGAACTGCGCCGCATCAAGACTGATAAAAGCGATGCCAAACTGATCGCCGACTTTGCCCGGGAAAAGGATCAAAAACTTCACCCATGGGCGCCTGAGCCGCTGAAATACCGCCAGTTAAAAGCAATGGTGCGCCGCCTGGATGACCTTCAGGAAATGGAACAAATGGAGCTCAATCGTCTGGACGTTTCCGACGAAAAGGTCAAAGACTCGATCAACTCCGTTCTGCGCCATATCGAAAAAGAGATCGTAGAAACGCATAAGGCGATCAAAAAACACATCGATGACGACCCGGATATGCGTCAGATGCGGGATCTCATCGTAACCATCGACGGCATCGGACAAAAAACGCTTGAACGATTGCTCGCCGAACTGGGTGACTTGCGCAAATACAGTGATCCTCGCCAACTGGTCGCTGCTGCAGGGCTCAATCCAAAGCTGCAGGAATCAGGAAAGCTCAAAGGTCACACCCTGATCTCAAGAGTAGGGTCAGCACGGCTGCGTGCAGGCCTTTACATGCCTGGCATGGTGGCGCTGAAACACAATAAGGCGATCAAGGCGATGAAAGAACGCCTGGAAGCCAATGGCAAGGCCCCCAAGCAGATCATCTGCGCAGCAATGCGCAAGCTGCTGCACTTCGTTTACGGAGTGCTCAAGTCAGGACTGCCATATGACCCGAAACTTGCGCTTGCCCGGTGAGGCTCAAGACGGTATCTACAGGGGTAAGTGTGTTTTTTAGATCAAAGACAACAGGTTGGAACCGAGAAAAATCTGGTCAATCCAGAACACCTGATGCAGCAACACGATCGCCCAGAACAGAATCTGAAACGACACCTTGCGCGTTTTGTGCCGGAATACCTGCTGCGCGATCAAAGCACCCGGCCAACCGCCCGCCAGTTCCACCGCATGCAGGATGTTTTCCGGGGTACGCCAGGCGTCGGCGCGGGCCTTGCGTTTGTCGGCCCAGTACAGAAAGAACGCCAGCACACTGACAATCCCGTACGCCGCCAACGGCACCCGCGAGATGCCGCTGAGCCACATCGACAGCGAGCCGAACAGCGGCAGCGCGCAGACGACCAGCAACACCACAAGCTTCAATTTCAGATGCTGAACGCGCCCGCCTAAAGGTCGCCCCTCAGGGCGGCTCGTGCGGGAATCGTTCATGCCTTGGCCGCCGACCAGTCCACCCAGCCGAACTGCCAGGTGGCCAGAATGAACAGGCCGAACGCAATCCGGTACCAGGCAAAGGCTGCGTAGCTGTGGCTACCGATGAACTTGAGCAGGCCGCGCACAGCGATCATGGCGAAGATGAACGCCGTGACAAAACCAATGGCGAACACCGGGAAATCCGCCGGCACAAACAGATCGCGGTATTTGTAGCCCGAATACACCGCCGCACCAACCATGGTCGGCATGGCGAGGAAAAACGAGAACTCGGTGGCGGTCTTGCGTGACAGACCGAACAGCAAGCCGCCAATTATCGTCGAGCCGGAACGCGAGGTGCCGGGAATCATCGCCAGGCATTGCGCGAAGCCGATTTTCAACGCGTCGGTCCAGCGAATCTCGTCGACGGTTTCGGCATGCACCTCATGCTGACGCTGTTCGGCCCACAACATGATGATCCCGCCGATGACCAGCGCCGCCGCCACGGTGATCGGGTTGAACAGATATTCGTGGATCAGATCGGCAAAAATTACGCCGAGCACTACGGCCGGCAGGAAGGCGATCAGCAGGTTGGCGGTAAAACGTCGTGCGCTCGGCTGGGTCGGCAGGCCGATCACCACGTCGAGGATCTTGCGCCGAAACTCCCAGACCACCGCGAGGATCGCGCCGAGCTGAATGATGATGTTGAACGCCATGGCCCGCTCGCCGCCGAAGTTCAGCAAGTCGGCGACGATGATCTGGTGTCCGGTGCTCGAAATGGGCAAAAACTCCGTCAGCCCTTCTACAACTCCTAGAATCAGTGCCTGCAAGGCGGTCCAAAGATCCATCAATCCCCCAAAGAGCGATGCACGCGGGCATGCCCCGATAGTATTTTTTCGTTCACTGCGTCCAGCGTAGCCGGTAAAAGCTGTAGCGATTGCGCGCGCACAGGATCCACACGAAACGGTAAAAATTCCGTGAAATATCAAAACCGGATTCAGGTTTTCGCGCGCGGGGCCGAAATCCTAACAGACAAGCCTTAATAGCGCTCCCCGCGTTAGGCGGCTCAAGTCGCGCAATCGCGAGCCCACAGCGGTGGCTGGATGCTGGCGATCGTTTATTACAAGAACAAGAATCCGGAGTGACAGCGTTATGAACAGCTTGCGCAGTGTGTCGATCAGCCGACGCTTGTGGCTCATCTTGATCGTGGCGGTGGTCATGTTGCTGACCTTGGGCGTGCTGATGCTCAAGCAGATCCATGACGACCTCTACCACGCCAAGGCGCAGAAAACCCAGCACGTGGTGCAGACCGCCAGCGGCCTGCTCACCTATTACCAAGGTCTTGAGACCGCTGGCACCCTGACCAGGGACGCGGCGCAAAAGCAGGCGCTGACCGCGATCCGTGGCCTGCGCTACGACCAGAGCGACTACTTCTGGATCAACGACCTCACGCCCGTGATGGTCATGCACCCGACCAACCCCAAACTTGAAGGCCAGAACCTTTCGGCGATCCGCGACCCGGACGGCTTTGCGGTGTTCAACGAAATGGTCGCCATCGCCAAGGCCAAAGGCGCGGGCATGGTCAATTATCGCTGGCCGAAGCCGGGAGCGACTGATCCCGTTGCCAAGACCTCTTATGTGAAGCTGTTTGAGCCGTGGGGCTGGGTGATCGGCTCCGGCGTGTATGTCGACGATGTGCAAGCCGAATTCCAGGGGCAGATGATCAAGGCGTCGGCCATCGGCCTGGCGATTGCGCTGATCATGGCGCTGCTGGTGATTCTGATCGCACGCAGCATCGTCCGTCCGTTGCAGGAAACCGTGAATGCGATGGCCAACATCGCCAGCGGCGAAAGCGACCTGACCCGCAGCCTCGATACCCATGGCAAGGATGAAGTCACCGAACTGGCCCATCATTTCAATGCCTTCACGGCCAAGCTGCGCCGAGTGATTGGTGATCTGCAGGTCTCGGCCAGCGCTTTGGGCCAGTCTTCCAGCGAGCTGGGTAACGATGCCTCGCAGGCGCAGCAGCGCAGCCAGCAGCAGTCGCAGCAGATGGAACTGGTGGCCACAGCGATCAACGAAGTCACCTACGGCGTGCAGGACGTGGCGAAAAACGCCGAACACGCCGCCGCAGAAATGCGCGATGCCGAAGCGCAGGCGCAACAGGGGCAGATCAATATTGACGGCAGCCTGCAACAGATCGACAAGCTCTCGGGCACGATTGATCAAGCGGTGGAAGTGATCCGCACCCTGGCGGCGGAGAGTACGCAGATTGGCAGCGTGCTGGAGGTGATTCGTTCGATTGCCGAACAGACCAACCTGCTGGCCTTGAACGCGGCGATTGAAGCGGCGCGCGCGGGAGAACAGGGTCGCGGGTTCGCCGTAGTCGCCGATGAGGTGCGCTTGCTGGCCCAGCGTACGCAGAAATCGACGGCGGAGATTCAGTCGATGATCGAGCGTTTGCAGAATCATTCGGAGGCTGCGGTGAAGGTGATCGGCGACAGCAGCAAGGCCTCGCAACTGACCATTGAACAGGCGGGACTGGCCGGAGCGAGCCTTAATGCGATTGGCCAGGCGTTACGTAATCTCAACGGTCTCAATGCGTCGATTGCCAGCGCTACGCTGCAACAGGCGCAGGTGGTTGAGGACATCAACCAGAACGTCACCCAGGCGGCCGGGCTTTCCCATAGCACCGCGTTGGCGGCTGAGCAGTCCAGTGCAGCCAGCCTGCGGCTTGGGCAACTGAGCGAACAGCTCAACGGGTTGCTGCGCCAGTTCCGGGTCTGACCGGTCACCGAGGTGAGCCCCCCCTCACCCCAGCCCTCTCCCCGAGGAGAGGGAGCAGATCACTGCGCTTTTCATGATCTGCGTTCGACGCGTTATTCCAGGTCGGCGTACCTCGACCAAACAACGCGATCAGTTCCCTCTCCCCTCCGGGAGAGGTCTCTACAGTGAGGGGCTTTTGATCGCAGATCACTGGGCTTTTCATGATCTGCGTTCGACGCGTTATTCCAGGTCGGCGTACCTCGACCAAACAACGCGGTCAGTTCCCTCTCCTTCCGGGAGAGGGTTAGGGTGAAGGGCTTTTGATCGCAGATCACTGGGCGTTTCATGATCTGCGTTCGACGCGATATTCCAGGTCGGCGTACCTCGACCAAACAACGCGGTCAGTTTCCTCTCCCTCCGGGAGAGGGTTAGGGTCGGGCTTTTGATCGCAGATCACTGCGCTTTTCATGATCTGCGTTCGACGCGATATTCCAGGTCGGCGTACCTCGACCAAACAACGCGATCAGTTCCCTCTCCCTCCGGGAGAGGGTTAGGGTCGGGCTTTTGATCGCAGATCACTGCGCTTTTCATGATCTGCGTTCGACGCGATATTCCAGGTCGGCGTACCTCGACCAAACAACGCGATCAGTTCCCTCTCCCCTCCGGGAGAGGGTTAGGGTGAGGGGCTTTTGATCGCAGATCACTGCGCTTTTCATGATCTGCGTTCGACGCGATATTCCAGGTCGGCGTACCTCGACCAAACAACGCGATCAGTTCCCTCTCCCCTCCGGGAGAGGGTTAGGGTGAGGGGCTTTTGATCGCAGATCACTGCGCTTTTCATGATCTGCGTTCGACGCGTTATTTCAGGTCGGCGTACCTCGACCAAACAACGCGGTCAGTTCCCCTCTCCCCTCCGGGAGAGGGTCAGAGTGAGGGGCTTTTGATCGCAGATCACTGCGCTTTTCATGATCTGCGTTCGACGCGTTATTCCAGGTCGGCGTACCTCGACCAAACAACGCGGTCAGTTCCCTCTCCCTCCGGGAGAGGGTTAGGGTGAGGGGCTTTTGACCTGACTAATGCAGTACAATCCGCCCCCTTCTCAACTCCCCCAAGGATCACTCATGTCCGGGCTTGAACTGTTTGCCGCTGCCCTCGGTGTCATCGCGGTGTGGCTGACGGTCAAGCAGAATCCGTGGTGCTGGCCGATCGGGCTGGTCATGGTGTTGCTCTACAGCTGGATCTTCTTTGAGGTGAAGCTGTATTCGGACATGTTGCTGCAAGTGATCTACGCCGCGCTGCAGATCTACGGCTGGTGGCAGTGGACCCGCGCCGGGACGATGCATGACGGTCGCCAGGTTACCCGCCTCGATGCACGCTCGATTCTGCTCGGCCTTGGCTTTGGAGCGATCGGCAGCCTGTCGCTGGGCGCGGCGATGGCGCACTGGACCGACGCCGCACAGCCGTGGCTCGATGCCGCGCTCACCGGTTTCAGTCTGGTCGCGCAACTGTGGATGGCGCAAAAACGTCTGCAATGCTGGGCGCTGTGGTTCGTCCTCGATGTGATCTTTGTCGGCCTGTTCATCTATAAAGGCCTGTACCTTACCGCCGCGCTCTACGCGCTGTTTACCCTGCTCGCCGTGCAAGGCTGGCGGGAATGGCGTGCCGATCCGGCGTTGCGCACATGAAAGTCGTTGTTCTCACCGGCCCGGAATCCACCGGCAAGAGTTGGCTGGCGGCAGGGTTGGAGCAGCGTTTCGGCGGCGTGCGCGTTGATGAATATGTTCGTCGGTTCATAGAAGACAACCCACGCGACACTTGCCTTGCGGATATCCCGGCCATTGCCCGGGGTCAGGTGCAATGGGAAGATCAGGCGCGCGCAAAACAGCCCTCCCTGCTTATTCTCGACACCCACCTGCTGAGCAACATCCTCTGGAGCCAGACTCTGTTTGGCGACTGCCCGGCCTGGCTGGAAACCGAGTTACTGGCGCGCCATTACGACCTGCACCTGCTGCTGTCCCCGCAACAGATCGACTGGACCGAAGACGGCCAGCGCTGCCAACCGGATCTTGCGGATCGAGTGACCTTCTTCGAGGCCACCCGCGCCTGGCTAATCCAGCATCAACAGCCGATACAAATCATCGAAGGCAATTGGGCCGAACGCCAGACACAAGCCTTTGCGGCGGTCGAGCGTTTGCTGTCCAGATAAGCCGCCCGGCGGCTTTTAACGCAAAACTGTCCGTTTTTGAAACACTCCCGACCGCGCAAAAGCCCCGCCCAAGCGTCATTCATCATTGCGTCACGTGATCTGTTACGCCGATGAAACACCTCGGCGCAAACCCCTGTTCCAGAGCTTTCCGGCGCCCATTGCCCCTCAAGCGATCCGCCCTGTGTCTCAGCGCTGAAACAGTGCCCGCAACAGGGAACTTCCCAAAGCATGTAAGCCGTTGAAATAAAAAGATAATTCAAAACCGGCACAGCTTTCGCTCTCTCCTTCACAACGCTGAATAACCCAGCCCACTGAAGAAGGAATTGCAGCCGTGGGGAAATTCAATAAAGGCCTGACCTGCCTCCTGCTGATCGGATCAGCCGCCAGCGCTTTGATCAGCGTCAGCGCCCAGGCTGAAGGCAACGGCGTGATCGTCCTTAACCGCGACGTTCAACCCATCGCGATTGGGCGCAATGGCGGCAAAGACCCCTATCCGACCACGGTCAACGCCAACCCTTCGGCGCGGATCAACCAGACCCTCAGCAGTACCGAACTCACTGACGGTGATTTCGCCAGTGTCGCCAGCGGCTCATCGATTCGCGGCAACATGACCACGCCAAGCTCCAACCTGCCCGGCATGAACACCCTGACCAATCAGAACGGCCTGCCCGGTATGCGCACTGGCAGCGGCGGTGGTTCTGGCGCCTCGATCTCCAATACCGTCAACCGGGCGATGAGCACCGGGCTGGCGCCTCTGACTCGTATGGCCGGAGGCCAATGACATGAATCGCACCCTGCTGCTTCTCGCCCTGCTCGGCTGCACCAGCGCCATGGCCGATTCGGCTTCAGTCAACAAGGCAAACATTCAGGATTCCGGCGCTCAGTATCGCGGCAACTTCAATGTCAACCAGGCTGCCGGTGACCAGATGCAACAAGCCAACACCAAGGCGATTGCCATCGGCACCGAAGCCCATGCCACTACCAGCGTCAGGCAGACCATCGACACGCCCGCCAGCCGCGCCATCGACGCGAGCGCCAACATCGGCGGCAACTCTTTCAGCAATGGCAACGGCATCCTCGGCGTGAACCAGGGCGCCGGTGCCAACAACCAAATGGCCAACGTCACGCGCGTCAGCATCAGTGCCGGCCCGCAGAGCGTTGACGACAGCGCCCTTTCACAACAGAACGTGGCGTTTTTACCGAGCTCAGGAGCAACTGGTACCTCAATCGGCAGTCGCCAGGTCACGACAAGTGATCAGGCCTTCACCGGCAGCCGCGGGGTAATCCAGGTGAACCAGAGTGCCGGGGTGGGGAACCGCATGGCTAACACCCTGAGCATCCGGGTCGCAGACTGACCCAAACAAAAAGCAGTGCAATTAGAAAAGTCCCAACACTTAACCAACTAATAAGCACGACGGAGAAACAACCATGAAACCTACAATGGCTCTCAAACCACTGGTTTTCGCACTCGCAGCAGTGATGGCAATGGCAGCACAGGCTGGCGGCCGTGGTGACAACGACGGTCATGGTAACGGGCACGGCAATGGTCACGGCCAGCCACAAGGTCCGAATCTTGAACAACTGCTGCAGATCACCGCAGGCGCCGGCGCCGCTGTACTCGACGCACAAAACAGCGACGGCAACGTGGTGAAAAACCAGGGCACCCTGAACAACGCCAATGCCAGCGACTCGCTCAACGGCTCCAACGGCAACATGGGTGCCAACGTGGCGGGCGGCGACGGCAACCAGCAGGACAACGCTGCTGCACTGGCCACCGCTGACGAAAGCTTCATCTTCGGCAATGCTGTTGCCGCCTCGAGCGCGACTCAGGTGAACAACAACAACTATGTGAAAAACTCTTCCACCTTCAACAACGCCAACCTCACCAATACTGGTAACAACGGTTCCGGCAACATCGGCATCAACGTGACCGCCGGCAACTTCAACCAACAGAAAAACAACCTCGCCATCGCCGTTTCCGGTGGTCGTGTAGCGCAGGCTGCCGCCTCTGCCAACCAGTCCTCGACTGGCCTGGTCGTGGAAAACAAAGGCGTGCAGGCTTACAAAACCGACACCCTTACCGGTACTTATGCAGCCGCTGGCGTGTTCAAAGCCAAAGGCACTGCGACCATCGAAGACGACAACGACCATGGTGGTTGGGGTAACCGTGGCGGCGGCCATGGTGGCAACGATGATCAGAAAGCCAAGTTCGAAGCCGTGGGTACTTTTGGCCTCGCTGGCGTCACCACCCAACAAGTGTTGACCAAAGATGGCTGGAAAACCCCTGCCGTCAACAACGCCAACATGACCAACTCGATGAACAACTTCTCCGGCAACGGCGGAGCCAACGTCTCGGCGGGTGTGGGCAACCAACAAAGCAACTCGCTGTCCATCGCCGCAGGTTGCAAAGCCTGCATGTAATCGCGATCGAAACGAAAGCCCCGGCAACGGGGCTTTTCCTCGGTTCCACAAGGCGTATTCGATCATGCGGACTCCTGCCCTCCTCGCTCTGCTTTGTCTGTGCGGCCTGACTCAGGCGGCCCAGATGCCCGTGGCTGCCCTGCCGGGTGGCGTGCTGGTTTACAAGGACGTGCAAAGCATTCGTGAGCGCAAGTTTGCCGACATCGTCGAACAGAAAACCGACTTCAGCTGCGGCGCTGCTGCACTGGCGACGGTCCTGCGCCAGGCCTATTGGCTCGACGTCGATGAGGAGCACATCATCAAAGGCATGCTGGTCAACGCTGACCAGGACCTGGTGCGAACCCAGGGTTTCTCCATGCTCGACATGAAGCGCTACGTAGAAAGCATCGGCATGCGCGCCCGTGGCTACCGGATCCCGCCCGAGAAACTCGAAGCGGTGACCATTCCGGTGGTGGTTCTGATGGACATTCGTGGTTACAAGCATTTCGTCGTCCTGCAGCGTTCGGACAAGGATTGGGTCTACATCGGTGACCCGGTTCTCGGCCACAAGCGCTACAAGCACGACGACTTTGTCAAAGGTTGGAACGGCATTGTCTTTGCCATCGTCGGCCCCGGTTACGACAAGGCCAACGCCTTGCGCAGCCCTCCGGTGCCGCTGACGGCGAAGAACTCGCTGGACAGTTTCAACCCGGTCAAAGATGCGGAATTGATGGATTTCGGGTTCATTCAGAGCGACTTCTTTTAATCGCCGAGTTAGAGAATGGGACTGGATGTCCCGGGAGCAGCAGATGAAAAGCTCATACTGGCTGGCCGCCGCCTGCCTGGCAGCGAGTGCGTCAGGTTTAGCCCATGCCGGATTCAAACCCATCGAAATCAAGGACCAGGAGCTCGCCGAGCTGCGCGGTCGTTACGTCATGCCGGGGCGGATCATCAGCTTCGGCATTGTCATGAGCAGCACCTGGCGCAACGCCAGCGGCGACTTGATCGGGGCCGCGACCTCGATGCAGATCCAGGCCGCAACCGTCAAACCGGAATTCTACGTCTCGACCATCAAGGAGTCGGGCAACGGCAGCGCCCTCACCGCAGGCACCGGCAGCGTAATCGGTGGCGCCGGCCTCAACAGCAGCCAGGGTGTGACGCAAAGCGTACGCGCCGCCGGCGATGGCAACACCGCCAACAACAACGTCGCGATCAACGTCAGCGAAGCCAGTCAGGCCCCGGCACTGGTCCCGTCGCAAGGCCAGGCCCTTATCGCCGGACAAACCATTACTGGCAGCAACGGCGCCGGCAGTGTCGCGGTTTCAGCCAATGGCGGTGGCGTGCAAATGGCCATTCAGGCCAGCGGCAATCAAGGCACGGCACTGCAACAAGTCGCCCAGGGCGGGCTGCTGCAGAACACCCGATTGCTGGGCAGCGCCAACGTGGTCAACAACCTTACGCAACTCAACGTCGTACTGAACAATAACGGCAGAAGCGCCGGTGCACTGGATTGCAACCTGACCCAACTCGGGGCCCTACGCAATATCGGATATTGAACTACGCTGAGTCTCGATCATTGGGCTTAAAGGGACGGCTTATTCATGTATCGATCAGTATCACTGCGTGCCGCAGTGTGTTTGAGTACCCTTCTCCCGGCGGCAATGCTGCAAGCAGCACCCGACGCCGATGTAGAAGCCCTGAAACGGGAACTTCTGGAACTGAGACAACGATACGAACAACAACAACAAGCGCTGGCGGTACTTGAACAACGGGTCCGCCAGGTAGAAGAAACACCCGCGGCCCCACCGCCAAAACGACTGGCGAAATCGCCGTCCGACATGAAAGGCAATCGCGTCGCCGCCGGAGCCGCCACAGGCACCGGTGCGGCCGCTGCATCGGGAGGCGCCGCCGGGGGCAGTGGCGCTTCCTATGGCCAATCGCTGGCCGATGATTCACAACCGGCGCAGAGCGTTTCCAACCTGTATGACGAAGCCAGCGGTTTCTTCGGCGGCGGCAAGTTCAGCGTGGAAACCGGCCTGACCTATTCGCGCTACGACACCCGCCAGTTGATCCTCAACGGTTTCCTTGCGCTGGATTCGATTTTCCTCGGCAACATCAACCTCGACCGGATCAAGGCCGACACCTGGACCCTGGACCTCACCGGCCGCTACAACTTCGATAACCGCTGGCAGTTCGACCTGAACGTGCCGGTGATCTATCGCGAGTCGACGTATCAATCCGGCGGCGGCAACGAGGGCGCGGCTGGCGTAACAACAGAAGAAACCGTCACCAAGGATCCAACCATCGGCGACGTCAACTTCGGTATCGCCTACAAGTTCCTCGACGAATCGGTCAACACCCCGGACGCCGTCGTCACCTTGCGCGTCAAGGCGCCGACCGGCAAAGACCCGTTCGGCATCAAACTGCGCCAGACCGACGCCAACTCCAACCTGTTCGTCCCCGACACCCTGCCCACCGGCAACGGCGTCTGGTCGATCACGCCGGGTATCTCGCTGGTCAAGACGTTTGACCCGGCGGTGCTGTTCGGCAGCCTTTCCTACACCCACAACCTCGAGGAGTCGTTCGACGACATCAGCTCGACGGTCAATCAGAAAAACCCGGGCAAGGTTAAGATTGGCGACAGCTTCCAGATCGGCGCCGGTATCGCCTTCGCGCTCAACGAGAAGATGAGTATGTCGTTCTCGGTCTCCGACCTGGTGCAACGCAAAAGCAAGCTGAAACAGGACGGCGGCGATTGGGAATCGGTAGTGTCCAGTGATGCCAACGCCGGTTACTTCAACGTCGGCATGACCATCGCAGCCACCGACAACCTGACGATCGTGCCGAACTTGTCGATCGGCATGACCGATGATGCCCCGGACTTTTCGTTCAGCCTGAAATTCCCGTATTACTTCTAAAGCAAAGCAAAAGATCGCAGCCTTCGGCAGCTCCTACAGTTCGTGTAGGCGCTGCCGAAGGCTGCGATCCTTTGACGTGTCGGCTTTTCGCTGCTGGTGCAACTCGCGACCACTTATCGGAAATACGTCCGCACCTGTCAGATCTGACAGGTGCGCCCTACCGCTGAATCCGCTTACATGACTCCAGCGCCTCGCACCTTGCAACAGGCCGTAACGGAGCATCGACATGAACCAGACGCCGGATGAAAACCGCATTCTCGCTCTAAATCCACCCTTTGTTTTGAAACAGGCCGTTTTGAAGGATGGGGGCTACGACGGTGGCATTTCGCTCGAGACCGTCGAAAATGATTTGCTGATCATCGTAGATCCGTGGGTAGGGATGGCGATGTATGACAACTGTAAAATGTATTTTGATGGCGTCGAAGTTGGGACAATTCCGGTCGATGAAAGCAACTTGAATAAGCGGCTCGAATTCAAAGTCCCCAAGGGTCAAGTCACCAATGGCGAAGCACTGATCGTTTACACCGTACAGCGCTTGGGTCAGGACCCGGTTAGCTCCGAGCCGGTACGGCGTGTGTGGGTCCAACTCACACAACCAGGTGGCACCGATAGCGACAGCGAAGAAGGCAACTCCGGCCTGATCTATACACTTAGTCCGGATCCGTCCAATGGCGTGAATGAGGATTTGGCCCAGCGGGGAATCCGCATGAACATCGTACCCTATGAGAACATCGCCATCTTCGACACCCTTCGGTGCCGTTGGGGTGATCAGGTGGTGACGTACTACCCGGTCACCAGAGAGCAGATCGACGATCCGGTCAACCATCCGATCTTCGCCACCTTCACCGAGGACGTCATCAGGGCGCAAGGCAACGGCAACAATATCGAAGTGAGCTATCAGGTCGTCGACCGGGTGGGTAATCTGCCGGATCCGAAGGCGCGGTGGGCGAAAATCACTTACGTCTCGGTGGATCTGAACAATCGCTTGCCGGCGCCGACGATCTGGGTCAACGGCCAGAACGTCACCACCATCGACCTGAAGGTACTGGGCACGAGCGACGCCGCCGCCCGGGTTTACTTCACAGGCGCCGACTACCAGGCTGGTGACAAGGTCGTCCTGACCTGGGCCGGTACGACGTCTGGAGGACAGCCCGTGACCGTCGGCCCGCTGGAAAAAACTGTCGACAGCGTGCCCGGCCATCACGACTTCCCGATCCCGAACGACAAGATCACAGCGATCGTCAACGGTTCGGCCAAGGTCGGCTTTCAGCTGCTGCGCACCGGCGCACCTGCGCGCCCCTCCAATGACATTGTGATCGCGGTCACCGGCGAAGCCAGTCAGTTGAAACCGCCGACGGTTGTGCAGGCGCCCGATTACAGGCTGAACCCGAATCTGCATCAAAGCGGATTTACCGTGGTGTTTGACACTTCGACGTTTGGCGCCAATCACGAAGTGCAACTGGAAATCGCCGGCAGACCCGGCGCCGGCTCAGTGCCTCCCCAGCACAAGCCGGTGGCGGGACAGTCGAAAGTGCAATTCGATATCGATTCTTCTATCACCGGGGCAAATCTGCAGCGCAGTGTGGAATTGAAATACAACTTGATCGTCAATGGCCAGCCGACGCCTGTGCAGAGTGTGACGTTGGCGATTGGCGAGCTGCTGCAATCGAGCATGCCGATGCCGAAACTTGAGGGTTTTGATGGTGAGGTGCTGGATGTTGGATTGATCGAGGATGACACGAAGGTTTTGTGTAGTGCCTGGCCGTTTCAACGGGCGGGATTATTGATCTGGTTAAGGTACGTGGAGACGTTCGCGAGTGGTGGAGAGCGCGTCAAGGAGCAGTTTGTCGGGGCGGCGCATGAACAGGGAGCCGGGCTTGATTATTTGGCCGAGGTGGAGTGGTTGCGCGAGTGTAAGGCTGATTCGAAGTTGGCTGTTGTATTGAAGGTGGGATTGCATTCGGGGGCGGTTGAGGGTGAGGCCGTGGCGTGTCGGGTGAGGAGTTATGGGGTCAAGGCTGGGTTGGATGATTTGACTACGTTTGATAACTATCATTGGAACCATTGGGCAGTCCAATATGGAGAGGGCTCCCATCCAAGAATTTCCTTTATTGAAAATGAGTATTTTCTTGAATCAGTACCTGGCCCACAGGTGCGCAGTGCCATTCAGATCGTCAAGAGTTTCCAAGAAGTTGAAGAGGGCGACCAATATGAGTTGAGTTTTGATTATAAAAACACAGAACTGTGCGTTGTAATATTCAAGCAGAATAATGAAAAAACGCAGCTCAACGTACCCAGCTCTATGCTTTGGCAGTCTCAAAACTTTCGTTTTAATGCCGCAAAATACGAGACGCCAAAAACATTAATGTTATACCTTTATGTGGGGGGAGTTGTGGCGCAAACACGTATCAAAAATATAAGGTTGCGGAAATTTTAAAATCCAATCCTATTATGAAGCAAGATCAAACGCACTATATTGGATGTTTTGTGTGACACCCTAACAAAAACAATTGCATTTATATTCTGATTCTTGCACTCACCTAATCTGATGCTTATGCAACAACCGATAAAAAGTAGGCCGCGAAACCCCTAAAACTTTCGCGGCCACACTTAAATTATCACTGTGCCGATTCAACACATCACACAACGCCTGCCGTTCCGCCCGGGTCTTGTAGTCTTCCAGCGTGCCCATCGGCGTTGCGATCGAGTGCTGACTGATCAACCCCAAATCCCGCGCCTCGATCTGGCGGCCCTCGGCCAACACCAAGCCACGCCTCACCCGGTTAGCCAGCTCGCGCACATTGCCCGGCCAGTCGTGCTTGCCCATGGCAATCAACGCATCTTCGCTGAAGCTTCTTGGTCGGCGCCCGGTTTCGTGGCTGTAGAAGTGCGAAAAGTGGTTGGCCAGCATCGACAGATCGCCATGACGTTCACGCAACGGCGCTGTGACCACTTGCAGGACGTTCAGCCGGTAATAAAGGTCTTCACGAAAGCGCTTCTTCTCGATTGCTGCTTCCAGGTCAACGTGGGTTGCGGCCAACACGCGCACATCCACCGGTATCGGCTGACTGCCCCCTACCCGTTCAATATGCTTTTCCTGCAGAAAGCGCAGGAGATTGGCCTGCAATTCCAGCGGCAGGTCGCCGATTTCGTCGAGGAACAACGTGCCGCCATTGGCCGCTTCGATGCGTCCGACCTTGCGCTGGTGCGCGCCGGTGAACGCGCCTTTTTCGTGGCCGAACAATTCTGACTGAATCAAATGCTCGGGAATCGCCCCGCAGTTGATCGCTACAAAAGGTTTGTTGTGGCGCTGGGATTGGCGGTGCAAGGTGCGCGCGACGAGTTCCTTGCCGGTGCCGCTTTCGCCGCGAATCAGCACGGGCGATTCGGTCGGGGCCAGTTTGCTCAGCAGTTTGCGCAGTTCGCGGATCGGCTTGCTGTCGCCGAGCAGTTCGTGCTCCGGCTGATCGACATGAATCGTACCCTGCCCGCGCAGGCGTGCCATGCCGAAGGCGCGGCCGAGGGTGACCTGTACGCGGGAAACGTCGAAGGGCAAGGTGTGGAAATCGAAAAACCATTCACAAACGAAATCGCCGACGTTCTGCAAGCGCAGGACTTCCTGATTGAGCACGGCGATCCACTCGGTGCCGCTGCGGCTGATCAGCTCTTTGACGGCTTCGGGTCGTTCCAGGTGGTAGGGCTGCAAACGCAGCAGGCCGACATCGCAGGCCCGGGATGCGGCGTTTTCCAGATTACAACTGTCGACATCCCAGCCTACGGCGCGCAATCCGGGCAACAGGCGATAACAGTCGTCGCAGGGATCGACCACCAGTAAACGTCTCGATGCAGGAGCTTCGCTCATGACTGTTCCTTGGCGCCAAATTTGATAAATGATCGTAAAAACAGTCATTTGGCAGACCCGGTTGTAACACTAGCAAGATTTTGACGGGGGCTTGTACCGATTGCTTATAGGCTGGGTATTAAAAGAGTTATAAGAAAGTTGGTTGTTAGTTAGCTATCGACTATTTGCGGTGAATCAAAGAGCTGCCCCTCACCCTAGCCCTCTCCCGAGGGAGAGGGCTAGGGTGAGGTATACGCGAGGTCAGCCGATCTGAAAGACCGAGCCGAACTCCAGTTTGAAAAGCCCACAACTCGGCTCCCTCTCCTCGGGGAGAGGGCTGGGGTGAGGGGTGAATTCAGCGCGGTGTTCGGACATGTGCAGGTTTAACGAAACGAACTTACGTTATGTAAAGAATCTGAAATTTCTTTGTTTCACTTGTGACCCGCCCCCCGGTTGCGTGCATCAGTACAAGTAACCAGCCGCACGGTAAGCCCAACCGACGGCACATCATTTGATTGGGCGCCAATAGAGAGAAGACCCCATGACTGCCCCGCTGCGTATCAACGAAGCTCTTTTGATTGCCAACCACGCGTTCAAGCCTTTTCAATGCGTTGCCTGGGCGCCACAAGACGGCAATGGCGAACTGAGCCTGACCGTCGTCGACCGCACCAACTCCCACATCGGTCGCAAACAGATCCCGAGCAGCGCCTACTCTGACCCGGCGCAACTCGAACAACTGCTGCAGCAGGCCCGCGCCGAGCTGAGCGAAGACGGCCACAAGTTGCAATCGTGGTCGATGCCACACTGATAACCGAACAAGGGCGGATGACGTTAAAGTCATCCGCCCTTGTTGTATGCGTAGTCAAATAAGCAACGTACTTGCAGCGCAGTTTCATCCAAAGTACTTGGCTCGCTTGCGACTGGTTCAACAAGACACTGTTCTGGCACAGTGCGACCGTCGTCTGTTTATTCGTCCAGTTGTACTTCTCGCGGTTCAGGGATTGAATGTTTCGCTCGTGCAGTAAGCCTCCCAACCACTGGGTATCGGCTCAGGCACAAGGAGACGCGTGCATGTCCACCATGAGCCCTTACGCGCTGCCTACTGCATGGGCCGCCCCCGGTTCGCTCGACCCGACATTCGCCATTGGCGGTGTTGCGCAGGTGTACTTTGCCGGCAGTTTGTCCAGCCAGACCCAACATGTCACGCTCGATGCACAGGGTCGGATTCTGGTCGCCGCCAAGGTCGGTACATCCAAGGGGAGTCGTTTTGGCCTCGCGCGGCTGCTGGCCGATGGGTCGGCGGATTTGTCGTTCGGCTTTCAGGGCAGCGTGATCGGCAGTTTCATCGAGGGTTTCGAAGCCAAGGCCGGCAAGGTTCAGGTGTTAGCCGACGGCAAGATTCTGCTGGCCGGCCTGCATTATGAAGACACCCAATGCACCCTGCCCGCCCTCGCCCTGTTCGATGCCAACGGCCAGCCAGACCGATTCTTCGGCGATGACGGTTTCCAGGTGGTGCGACTGCCCGGCGAGCTGTCCATGGGCACCCGCGACAACTGGTTGCCGCCGGGCGTGCCGGGCGTCGAAGCCTGTGACTTTGTGGTGCAGGAAGACGGCCGTATTCTGCTGATCGCCAACCATCATTTCAGCCTTGCCGACCACGCCGGCATATTGATCCGCCTGCAATCCGATGGCCTTCTCGACGAATCATTCAACGGACGCGGATTTGTAGTGGTCCGCCACCTGCTGCTCAATACCTGGCTGAGCACGCTGTTGTTGAAGGAGGGTGGGCGCATCGTCGTCGCAGGTTCCATCGACTTTCCTCAGCAAGGCCTGCTGGCGGTGTATCGGCCCGATGGCAGCCTGGACGAGCGCTTCGCCGTCGATGGCTTCATGGCCTTCAAGGCTCACGGCAACAGCGCTCAGGTCAGCCAGATTATTGAGTCCGACGACAGGCTTTATTGCTTCGGCAGCAGCCGCGATCCAATCCGCTGTTTGACGTTTGTCCTGCACGCCAACGGTCGACCGGACCTGCACTGTCATCATGGCCAGCCACAGGTGTTGGACATCGGCCCCAGCGGATGCCAATGGAACGCCGCCCAGCAAATGAGCGACGGCCGCATCGTCGCCTTGGGCGCGACCATCGGCGGAGTCGAAGCTGACTTCATGGTGGCGCGCTATCAACTCGATGGCAGCCTTGATCCAGCGTTCGGTGAGGGCCATGGCTGGTTGCGCACGCGACTGGGGCGAAGTCTCGATACCGCCAATTCACTGACCGTACATACTGACGGGGCGATTGTGGTAGGTGGCTATTCGCTGGATGGCAACTACCGAGCAATGGTTGCGCGTTATCTGAATCCATAGAGCATTCAACAGAATCGAGGTTATCGGCGACTTGATCTTCCTTGAAACATCCGGCAACTTTCGCGCTTCTAAATAAAAGGAGCAGCCGATGTCCGGTTCAATCGCCCAGGCGTTCGCGCACAACTTCCTCGGGCAATCGCCACGCTGGTACAAGGCGACCATCGTCGGTTTTCTCATTCTCAACGCCGTGGTGCTGTTCACCGTCGGGCCGGTCGCCGCAGGCTGGTTGCTGGTGATCGAATTCATCTTCACCCTGGCCATGGCCCTCAAGTGTTATCCGTTGATGCCTGGCGGCCTGCTGTTGATTGAAGCGTTGCTGTTGAAGATGACCACGCCGCAAGCGCTTTACGATGAGTTGCTGCACAACTTTCCGGTGATCCTGCTGCTGATGTTCATGGTTGCCGGCATCTACTTCATGAAAGATCTGCTGCTGCTTCTCTTCTCGCGGCTCCTGTTGGGCGTGCGCTCGAAAGCGATTCTGGCGCTGATGTTCTGCTTCTTGTCAGCGTTCCTCTCTGCGTTTCTGGATGCGCTGACCGTGACGGCGGTGATCATCAGTGCGGCTGTCGGCTTTTACTCGGTGTATCACCGCGTCGCGTCGGGCAATGATCCGCGCAAGGACAGTGAATTCGCTGACGATGAGCATTTACCGTCGCGACACCATGAGGACTTGAATCAATTCCGCGCTTTCCTGCGCAGCCTGTTGATGCACGGTGCGGTCGGCACAGCGCTCGGTGGGGTTTGCACCTTGGTCGGTGAGCCGCAGAACCTGCTGATCGGTCATGAGATGGGCTGGCATTTCGGTGAGTTCTTCACCAAGGTTGCCCCGGTATCGCTGCCGGTACTGGTGGCGGGTCTGGTTACTTGCGTGCTGCTGGAGAAGCTGCGCTGGTTCGGATACGGCACGCTGCTGCCGGACAACGTCCGCGCTGTGTTGGCCAACTACGCTGCCGAGGACAACGCCAAACGCACACCTCGTCAGACGGCGGCGCTGCTGGTGCAAGGGGCGGCGGCGCTGATCCTGATTGGATGCCTGGCGTTTCACTTGGCTGAAGTTGGCCTGATCGGGTTGATGGTAATCGTGTTGATCACCGCGTTTACCGGGATCACCGACGAGCATCGTCTGGGCAGCGCGTTCAAGGACGCCATGCCGTTTACTGCACTGCTGGTGGTGTTTTTTGCCGTGGTGGCGGTCATTCACGATCAGCATCTGTTCGTCCCACTGATCGAGTGGGTCTTGGCGCTGCCGATGGATCAACAGCCGGGCATGTTGTTCATCGCCAACGGCTTGCTCTCGGCGATCAGCGACAACGTATTCGTTGCGACCATTTACATTACCGAAGTGAAACAGGCTTTTCTCGCAGGGCACATGACTCGCGAGCACTTCGAGACATTGGCGATTGCGATCAATACCGGCACCAACCTGCCGAGCGTGGCGACACCGAATGGTCAGGCAGCGTTTCTGTTCCTGCTGACCTCGGCGATTGCACCGCTGGTGCGGTTGTCATACGGGCGCATGGTGTGGATGGCGGTGCCGTATACCGTGGTGATGGGACTGCTGGGCTGGTATGCGGTGAGCTATTGGCTCTAAGCAACACTGAATAAACCTGTGGGTTACCGGGGTTTGCACGCGCCGCGAAAACCTGTGGGAGCGAGCCTGCTCGCGAAGAGGTCGTGTCAGGCAACGAATCTGTTGAATGACACACCGCCTTCGCGAGCAGGCTCGCTCCCACATTGGTTTTGGTGTTGGGTCAGTGCGTGAGGATGTATTTCTCGATCGCCAGGACCACGCCGTCTTCAGTGTTTGGCGCTGTAACGACATCAGCCTGGTGCTTCACCGCCTCTTCCGCCTGGCCCATGGCAATCGAAAAGCCAGCGCATTTGAACATCGCCGGGTCGTTGCCGCCGTCGCCGATGACAGCGGTTTGCTCCAGCGGCACGCCGAGGTATTCGGCGATGGTCGTCAGTGCCGTGCCTTTGTTGGCCTCAAGCGCCGTAACGTCGAGATACACCGGCTGCGAGCGCGACACTTGCGCCATGCCGTTGACCTTGGGCAGGAGCTGCGCCTCCAGCTCAATCAGCAACTCAGTGTTGTTGCTGGTAGCGACGATCTTGTCGATGCGCTCCAGATACGGTTCAAAACTCTCGACCACCACCGGCGGATAGCCGAGGCCACTCTGTTCACGCGGCACCATCGGCCCGTGCGGGTCCTTGAGCAGCCAGTCGCCGCCGCTGAACACCCAGATTTCCACCTCCGGTTGATCGGCAAACAGTGCCAGTGCGATCAGCGCTGTGGTCGCCGGCAAATAATGCGCAGCCAACAAAGTGCCGTCCGGTTTGACGATGGTGCCGCCATTGAACGCCGCTGTCGGCAGATCAACGCCTAGCGCCTCGATCTGCTGCAACATGGCTTTCGGCGGACGGCCACTGGCGAGGCTGAACAGCACGCCGGCATCGCGCAGCGAGCGCACGGCTTCGATGGTGCGTTGGTTCAGCGTGTGATCCGGCAGCAACAGTGTGCCGTCCATGTCGCTGAGCAGAAAACGTATGGGTTGTTTTGGCAAATCACTCATCCCAGGCCGTGCCAGACGCGACCATCGCGAGTCAGCAGATCTTCGGCGGCTTGCGGGCCATCTTCGCCGGCCGCATACGTCTCGATGCTGGCGTCCTGCTGCCAGGCATCAAGGAAAGGCTGCACGGCTCGCCAACCGTTCTCGATGTTGTCGGCACGCTGGAACAGCGTCTGATCACCGGTCAGGCAGTCGTAGATCAAGGTTTCGTAGCCGGTGGAAGGCTGCATCTCGAAGAAGTCCTTGTAGGCAAAGCCCAACTCGATGTTCGCCATATTCAGCGCCGGCCCCGGGCGCTTGGCCAGCAGGTCGAACCACATGCCTTCGTTTGGCTGGATCTGGATGCGCAGATAAGTCGGCTGCAACTCGTCGACTTCGGTGTCGCGGAACTGTGCGTACGGCGCTGGTTTGAAGCAGATGACGATCTCGGTGTCGCGCACGCTCATGCGCTTGCCGGTGCGCAGATAGAACGGCACGCCGACCCAGCGCCAGTTATCGATCATCACCTTCAGCGCCACGTAGGTTTCCGTGGTGCTGTCGGGCGACACGTTGGCTTCTTCGCGATAACCCTTTAATGGCTGGCCATCGCGCTCGCCGGCACTGTACTGGCCGCGCACCGAGTTGGCCCGGGCTTCTTCCGTCGACCAGGGACGAATCGCCCCGACCACTTTGGCCTTCTCGCCGCGCACCGCGTCAGCGCCGAAAGCAGCCGGCGGTTCCATGGCCACCATGGCCAACAGCTGGAACAGGTGATTGGGCACCATGTCGCGCAGTGCGCCGGTGTGTTCGTAAAAGCTGCCACGGGTTTCCACACCGACAGTTTCCGCCGCAGTGATCTGCACGTGGTCGATGTAATGATTGTTCCAGAACGCTTCGAACAGGCTGTTGGAGAACCGGCTGACCAGGATGTTCTGCACGGTTTCCTTGCCCAGGTAATGGTCGATGCGGTAGATCTGCTTCTCGCTCATGACCTTGAGCAGGCACGCGTTCAAGGCTTCGGCGGTGTGCAGATCGGAGCCGAACGGCTTCTCGATCACCACTCTTCTGAACGCTTCGGGGGTTTCTTCCAGCAAACCGGCGCTGCCGAGGCGGCGCACCACTTCACTGAAAAAACGTGGCGCGGTGGCCAGGTAGAACACCGCATTGCCGGTGCCGCTGTCGGCGATTTTCGCCGCCAGGGCTGAATAGGTGCTGTCGTCGAGGAAGTCGCCCTGGACGTAGCTGATGCCTTTGGCGAGCTTGGCCCACAAGACCGGATCAAGCATCTGATCGCCCTTGCCGACCTTCGCCGCCACTTCGGTACGGATGAAGTCTTCGAGCTTCTGCGCAAAGGCTTCATCGGTAATGGCGTTGTGATCAACGCCGACGATCCGCAGGTTTTCGTCGAGCAGACCGTCGCGACTGAGGTTGTACAGCGCCGGCATGAGCAGGCGCTTGACCAGGTCGCCGTGGGCACCGAACAGGAACAGCGTGGTCGGTGGTGCGGGTTCTGCCTTGGATTTTCTGCGGATCGTACGGGTCATTTTTTCGCGGTCTCCACGTGGCCGCCGAAGCCGAAGCGTTGTGCCGACAGGATCTTGTCACCGAAGGTGCCCTGCCCGCGCGAGCGGTAACGGGAGAACAGCGAGTTGGACAGCACCGGTACCGGCACCGCTTGCTCCATGGCCGCTTCGATGGTCCATTGCCCTTCGCCGCTGTCAGCCACGGAACCGGAGAAACCGTCGAGCTTCGGATCACTGGCCAGTGCGTCGGCAGTCAGGTCGAGCAACCACGACGACACCACGCTGCCACGACGCCAGACTTCAGCGATATCGGCCACGTTCAGATCAAATCGCTGATCTTCCGGCAAACGTTCGCTGGATTTGGTCTTGAGAATATCGAAGCCCTCGGCGAACGCGGCCATCATGCCGTACTCGATGCCGTTGTGAATCATCTTCACGAAGTGCCCGGCGCCGGCGGGACCGGCGTGGATGTAGCCATGCTCGGCGCGGTGGTCATCGGACTTGCGATCCTTGGTGCGCGGAATGTCGCCCATGCCCGGCGCCAGTGCGGCGAACAGCGGATCGAGACGCTGCACGGTTTCGGCATCGCCACCGATCATCATGCAATAACCGCGTTCCAGGCCCCAGACGCCGCCGGAGGTGCCGACGTCGATGTAGTGCAGGCCCTTGTCGTTCAGCGTTTTGGCCCGGCGAATGTCGTCCTTATAGTTGGTGTTGCCGCCGTCGATGATGGTATCGCCGGGTTCGAGCAGTTCGCTCAGGGTGTTGATGGTGTCTTCGGTCGGCGCGCCAGCCGGCAGCATGACCCAGACAGCACGCGGCTTGTCGAGGCCGGCAACCAGTGCTGGCAAGTCGGCGACGCCGGTGGAGCCCTCGGCGACCAGGTTATCGATGAAAGCGGTATTGCGGTCGTAAACAACGGTGGTGTGCCCGTTGAGCATCAGACGTCGCGCAATATTGCCGCCCATGCGGCCCAGTCCAATAATCCCGAGTTGCATGTGCTGATGCTCCTTACTACAAATAAATGTGTGTCATTGGTTATAGCCCAACGCGACTGATGGAGGTTAGTCCAGAGCGTTGCGATGAAGTTTCCGGGCATTGTGCCCGATCCAGAGTGATAACGCCCCGAATCCTGCCGAAGACACACCGACCATGAAAAATAAAAAAGTTCCCTTCCAGGGCAAAAGAAATCAAAATTGGCGCCGATAGTAAGTCAAGCGCCTCAAAACGAGGAGTGACTTACAGTTGATGCACGCCATTTGCGAGGTGAGCAATGGGCACAGTACATACAGCAATGCCGCCACAAACCCTCTACGTTACGATCCGTCGCGATGAATTGCGCCAGTTGAAAGACGAGCGCGACCAGTTGAAGCACGAATTGGCGCAATTGCGCGCATTGACCCAGGGCTCGCAGCCGCAACCGCGTCCGGTTGTGCAGCGCGCACCCCACGCCTGATCCCCGCCTGCTTCGGGAACGGCCCTCGTCGTTCCCGACACGTTGCACCTCTGACCGCTTGATACACACCAACAGCGGCGCTTAACAAATCTTTCACAAGCCCTTGGGGATACTTCGCCCCATTCTGGCCGTGCCTGCGTGTACGGCCTCTGTTCGTCGGTGTCATGGAAGCGTTTCCGGCGTGGGTCTGATGATTGAGCTGGAGCGCTGAATGGCATTGTTCAAACGCAGCAAAACGACTGCGACCGGTTTCGACTGGGCCGGATTCATCTGGTTGTTCGTCTTCTTCTGGTACTTCTCGGGCATCACTCAACTGCTGATCCAGCTGACCGGCACGTCTGGTTTCACGGGATTTCGTCAGGCATTCGTGATGAGCGCGCTGTGGCTGGCGCCGATGCTGCTGTTCCCCAAACAGACGCGTCTGCTTGCGGCAATCATCGGTGTGGTGCTGTGGGCTTGCTCGATGGCCAGCCTGGGTTACTTCTTCATTTATCAGCAGGAATTCTCGCAGAGCGTCATCTTCATCATGTTCGAGTCGAACGTGTCGGAAGCGGGCGAGTACATGACGCAGTATTTCGCCTGGTGGATGATCCCGGCGTTCCTCGCCCATACCGCGTTCGCCTACTTTCTGTGGACGCGGCTGCGCCCGGTGTACATGCCCCGTGGTCGCGCACTGGTTGCAGCCACCGCAATCGTGATCGCCGTCGCCGGCTACCCGCTGATCAAACAAACCATGCGCATGGGCAATTTCGCCGAAGGCTTCGAGAAATTCGAAACCCGCATCGAGCCCGCCGTGCCGTGGCAGATGGCCGTGGCGTATCACCGCTATCTGGAAACGCTGGGGGACATGCAAGGCATGCTCGACAGTGCCAGCAAGATCCCGCCGCTGAAAAACCTCAAGGACGCCTCGCCCGGGCAACCGGCGACGCTGGTGCTGGTCATCGGTGAATCGACCAACCGCCAGCGCATGAGCCTCTACGGTTATCCGCGCAACACCACGCCGGAACTGGACAAACTCAAGGATCAACTGGCGATCTTCGACAACGTCATCACTCCGCGCCCGTACACCATCGAAGCGCTGCAGCAAGTGTTGACCTTCGCTGACGAGCAGAACCCCGACCTGTACCTGTCGACGCCATCGCTGGTCAGCGTGATGAAACAGGCCGGTTACAAGACGTTCTGGATCACCAACCAGCAGACCATGACCAAGCGCAACACCATGCTCACGACCTTCTCCGAACAGGCCGACGAGCAGGTGTACCTGAACAACAACCGCAACCAGAACTCGGCGCAGTACGATGGCGACGTCATCGAGCCGTTCAACAAGGCGCTGGCCGATGCGGCGCCGCGCAAGCTGATCGTCGTGCATCTGCTCGGCACGCACATGAGCTACCAGTACCGATATCCGCCGACGTTCGACAAGTTCAAGGATCGCCAGGGCGTTCCGGCTGGCGTGCGTGACGATCAGGTACCGACCTACAACAGCTACGACAACGCGGTGCTGTACAACGACTTCGTGGTCTCAAGCCTGATCAAGGACTACGCCAAGACCGACCCGAATGGCTTCCTGCTGTACCTCTCCGACCACGGTGAAGATGTCTTCGACTCCGCCGGTCACGGCACGCTGGGGCGCAACGAAAACAAACCGACCGCGCCGATGTACACCATCCCGTTCATGGCCTGGGCCTCGCCGAAGTGGAAGGAAAACCACGACTGGAACTTCGCCGGCGACCTCAGCCGCCCGTACAGCAGCTCGCAACTCATTCACACCTGGGCGGATCTGGCCGGGTTGAGTTCCGATGAACTGGATCGCAGCAAGAGCCTGGTCAGCGACAGCTTTGTACCGCGCAAGCTGTTGATTGGCGACCCGTACCAGGCGCCGAGGCGAGCGTTGATTGACTTCAGTTTGATGAAGCCCAAACACCCTGATCCGGCGGAAGTCGCGCAGAAGTAAAACGACAAAGGGCCGAGAAGGCCCTTTTTTGTGCCTATCGACCGCGTTGTTTCTGTAATACGCCGCAATATTTGTGCTGAACCAGCGTTAACCCATTGTTAATGGCCGCGACGCAGACTTCTTTCGCGGTCTGCTTCACGGACGAACCGACTCCCACTTGTTCAGTAGGAGGCACCATGAAAACCACCACTATCATCTTCACCACCCTGCTAGCCCTCGGCTCCACCAGCGCCTTCGCTGAAGGCGGTGCCGAACGTATGCGTTATTACTACGACAATTTCCCGGTCCAGCACGCGCAAAGCGAGCAGAAGACCGACGCCAGCGCGAAAGAAATCCGCGTCCCTGCTGACCAGACGGCGCAGGTGACCGAGTCCTATCGCGACTGAGCTTTACCGAGCAACCGATGGACCTTCCGTGGCTCCGCTCTGGCCCGGGAGATGACAGTTCAGGCGCCCTGATCGGGGCGCCTTTTTTTATGTTGGTGATTGGCGGTGAGGAGCCTTCAGGCCTGCAAATCCTTTATCCAGAACAGCATCCGCCCGTGATCTGGATTGAACATCCCCGGTGCAAAGCCGAATTTGCGATATGAACCCTGCGCCACCGCATTGCCTTCCAACACTTCCAGGGTGATCTTGCAGCAGCCACGCTGACGAGCGATTTCTTCAACTTTCTGCAGCATTTTCTGACTGAGCCCAAGGCCACGAAATTTGCCGACCACGGCGACGTCGTGAACGTTGACCAGCGGTTTACAGGCGAAAGTCGAGAAGCCTTCAAAGCAGTTGACCAGCCCGGCCGGTTCGCCGCCGACGAAGGCCAGCACGCTGAAGGCATGCGGGCGGCGGGCGAGTTCTTCGGGCAGGCGTTGCAGCAGTTCGGGCGCGATCGGATGACCACCGCCCATGGGATCTTCGGCGTAGTGGTTGAGCACGATGCCGATGGCTTCGGCGTGCACCGGGTTGCTGTAGCTGGCCTGAAGTACGAGTATTTCTGCGGAATCCATTTCCATCCCCGATAAGCAAAAAGCCCCGGCGCGCAAGGTGCTAGCTGAAAGGCCTGGGGGGGACCTTAGCTTGGGTGCGCCGGAGAGGGCAACTTGAAAAGCTGCGATCTTTTGCGGTCAGTGGCCCCAGATCAGCTCTTCGGTCCAGCCCAGTTCGGCGAAATCTTCGGCACGCAATGCGCTTTCGCCGACACAGAAAAATTCATCCAGTTGCGGTGGCTTGACCGCCGTGCCGCTGAGCATGGCGTGCACCTGGCCACGATGATGGAGCTGGTGCTCGAACAGGTGCGAGAGCATGCGCAGGCGGCTGTCATGTTGCGGCATGTCACGGGCGATGGTGACGATTCTCGACAGGTCGGCATCGCGCAGTTGCTCGCAATAGGCGATCAGGCGGCGATCAACGCGGGCCTGTTCTGCACGCAGCGCCGCAGCCTCGGTAAACGGCTCGTCTGCATTGAAGAAAACATAGCAATCAGGGTGTGGCTCGTCACCGCGCAATTCCCGCTCCAGCGCGTCGACGTAGAACCAGTCGCAAGTGAGGATGTGGTTGAGCGTGAGGCGGATGCTGGGGAAGAAGCTCACCCGTGGCGCCGCCAGTTCAGTGGTGTCGAGCTGGCTCCAGGCCTTTGCCAGGCGGTGATTGGCCCAGGCATTCTGATAGGCCATGGTCAGCAAATGATGGGACAGCGGTTGACTCATGTCGGCGCCCTCTTCTTTCAGGCTTCAGCGAAGCGCTGCAATTGCATCTCCTGCAAACGGCTGAGGGTGCGGCGGAACGGGAATTCCAGGTAGCCCTCGGTGTATAGCGCGTCCATCGGTACGCTTGCCTCGACGTACAGCGGCACCTTGCGGTCGTAGCATTCGTCGACCAGCGCGATAAAGCGGCGAACGCCGTCGTCATGCACCGATAACTGCGGCAATTCCCGGTCACCGGCGACCACGCGCTCAGCGCCATCTTCGGTGCCCCGCGCAATGCGCCCTTCGCGTTTTTGTGCGCTGAGGTTCGGCACTTCGCTCAACAGAATAGCCCGGTAGCGATCACACAGGGCAATGAAGTCCATGGCGGCGAAAGGTTGTTCGCACAGATCGCTGTAGCGGCACCACAGCACCGATTCGCTGGCTTGCACGACGTTGAGTGTGCGGTGGCCCACGGCGACTGGCTCATCGCTGACAGTCTCATCTGCAGCCAGCGACTTGAACACGGCACTCAGTGCGCAGGGCGAATCGGCCTTGTTGACAAAATAGCGCTGCTCGATCGCTCCGGGATGCAAGCGATGATCCTCGGCGCCATTCACCGCCACCACTGTCATGTGTGCCTTGATCGCCGCAATCGCCGGCGTGAAACGGTCGCGATTGAAGCCGTCCGCGTACAGGTCATCAGGCGGCAGGTTGGACGTGCAGACCACCACTACGCCTTCCTCGAACATCACTTGAAACAGCCGGCCGAGAATGATGGCGTCGCCGATGTCATTGACGAACAGTTCATCGAAGCACAGCACGCGCACTTCAGCGGCCAGCTCTTTGGCCAAAGCGCGCAACGGATCGGCGATGCCACTGAGTTGAAACGAACGCTGATGCACCCAGCCCATGAAGTGATGAAAGTGCTGACGCCGCGCCGGCACGCGCAGGCTCTGATAGAACTGATCCATCAGCCAGGTCTTGCCGCGCCCGACCGGCCCCCACAGGTACACGCCGCTGATCGAAGGGGCACCGGCGTGCAAGGCTTCATGGCATTTCTGTAACGCCCAGACCGCGTGTTCCTGAGCTTCATCCTGGATGAAACCCTTGTGGTCGACTGCGTATTGCCAGGCACTGAGGGGGGAGTCGAAAGTCATGCGCGGGAGTATGCCACGGGCGATTGGCCATTGCTGGTCGAGGCACGCATGATCGTTCCCGCGCTCTGCGTGGGAATGCCTCAAGGGACGCTCCGCGTTCCAGCTCTGGAAGGGACGCGGAGCGTCCCGGGCTGCATTCCCACGCGGAGCATGGGAACGATCAGAACAAGGGAGAGGCAACAAAACCTGACCTTTCAGGCAGTTATTGCTCGTTGCCCTCGCCGCCCTCTTCCGGCATTCTGCGCACCCATTTTCTGACCCGGCCCCGCCTTGCGGCGCGCACATCACCATGACCGCCTCTGACAAAACCCCGCGCAACAACGACCTGATCTACGGCCTCAACGACCGTCCGCACCTGACCGCCACGGTGTTCGCCGCGTTGCAGCACGTGCTGGCGAGTTTCGTCGGCATCATTACCCCGACCCTGATCATGGGCGGCGCCCTCGGTCTGCACAGTGAAATCCCCTACCTGATCAGCATGGCACTGTTCGTCTCCGGCCTTGGCACCTTTGTCCAGGCCAAGCGCTTCGGCCCGGTGGGTTCCGGTCTGCTGTGTCTGCAAGGCACCAGTTTTTCCTTTATCAGTGTGATTCTCAGCGCCGGGTTCATGGTCAAGGCGCGTGGCGGTGGCACTGACGAAATCCTCTCGACGATCTTCGGCGTGTGCTTCTTCGCTGCCTTCATCGAAGTGGTGCTCAGCCAGTTCATCGGCAAGCTGCGCATGCTGATCACCCCGGTAGTCACCGGCACGATCATCACGCTGATGGGCCTGTCGCTGATCAAAGTGGCGATGACCGACATCGCCGGCGGCTTCGGTGCGCCAGATCTTGGCGCGGCCAGCCATGTGTTTCTGGCGGCGCTGGTGATCGGCACCATCGTTGTGCTGAACCGAGTCGACGTGCCGTTTCTGCGCCTGGGCGCGATCGTCATCGGCCTGACGCTCGGCTACGTGGTGGCATGGCTGATGGGCACGGTGGATTTCGCTTCGATGCCTGAAGTGCCGCTGGTCAGCGTGCCGGTGCCGTTCAAGTACGGTTTCAACTTCGATTGGGTGGCGTTCGTGCCGGTGGCGGTGATTTTCCTCGTGTCGCCGCTGGAAGCGGCTGGTGACCTGACCGCCAACTCGATGATCTCGCGGCAACCGGTGAAAGGCCCGTTGTACATCCGCCGGATCAAATCCGGCCTGCTCGCCGATGGTCTCAACTCGGCCATGGCGGCAGTGTTCAACAGCATGCCGATGGTGACCTTTGCGCAGAACAACGGCGTGATCCAGTTGACCGGCGTGGCCAGCCGCTACGTGGCGTTTTTCATCGCCGGGCTGCTGGTGTTGCTCGGTTTGTTCCCGATGATCGGCGCGGTGCTGCAACTGATGCCGAAACCGGTGCTGGGCGGCGCTGAGCTGGTGATGTTCGGCACCGTCGCCGTGGCCGGGATCAAGATCCTCGCCGAGGCCGGCCTGCATCGACGCAACATGCTGATCGTGGCGATCTCGCTGGGCATGGGCCTGGGCATCGCGGCGGTGCCGGAAGTCCTGCGCGAATTGCCGCAAGCGCTGCGCAACATCTTCGAATCGCCAATCACTGTCGGTGCGTTGTGCGCTATCGTGCTGAACATCTTCCTGCCGGAAGAATTCATCGAGCTGGAAGAAGATGATTTCGACCCGGAAGCGTCGATTCTGCAGGTCATGGAAAACCCCGACGTCGCCGCCAAAGGTGAACCCGGCCAAGCGGCGGCTGTCGCACAGTTGAACCGCTGACGTCACGCCTCGAAAAAAGGGCTGCACCGGCGACGGTTCAGCCCTTTTTTTGTCGAGAGATTTTTATGCGCCGCGTCCACGCCGTCATCCTGTCGCTTCTGCTGTTGTCGCTCAGCGCCTGCGCGCTGTTTCCCAACCGCGATCCGGTGAACATCAACGTGGTCGGCCTCGAACCGTTACCCAGCCAGGAACTGGAAGTACGCTTCGCGATCAAGCTGCGCGTACAGAACCCCAATGAAACGGCGATCGATTACAACGGCATCGCCCTGGATCTGGAGGTCAATGGTCATTCGCTGGCTTCGGGTGTGAGCGATCAGAGCGGCTCGATCCCGCGTTTCTCTGAAGCCATTGTCACGGTGCCGGTCAGCGTCTCGGCGTTCTCGGTGCTGCGCCAGACATTGGGGCTGAGCCAGACGCAAAGCCTCGATAATCTGCCCTACGTGCTGCGCGGCAAACTGGCGGGCGGGTTGTTTGGCACGATGCGCTTTACCGACAGCGGCAAGTTGAGCCTGCCCAAGGCGAGTGCGGCGACCTGGTAAAAGTTTTCTGATCGCGCACCGATCCCTGTGGGAGCTGGCTTGCCAGCGATAGCGGTGCATCTGCCAAAAAGATGTCGACTGACATGGCCCCATCGCTGGCAAGCCAGCTCCCACAGGTTCAAAACAAGTATCAAGGTCAGGAGTTGAACCGCACCCCCGGCTTCGCACGCTCATCAACGGTCAACTCGAAGACATCCGGCCGCGCGTAGTGACCGACCACATCGTAGTCATACCGCGCGCGGATCAGTTCATCAGTGTCGATTTCCGCCGTGAGCAAGCCCGCTTCCCCGCGCAACGGCCCCGCCAGCACATCGCCCATCGGACCGACGATCACGCTGCCACCGGCAATCAACGGTCGATCACCCGGCCAATTGGCAATCTCCACCCCCAAATCATCCGGCGAGGCCTGCACCTGACAGGCGCTGACCACGAAACAGCGGCCTTCGTGGGCGATGTGGCGCATGCTGACCTGCCACATCTCGCGCTCGTCCACGGTCGGCGCGCACCAGACCTCAACGCCCTTGGCATACATCGCCGTGCGCAGAAGCGGCATCATGTTTTCCCAGCAGACCACGGCGCCAAGCTTGCCGACCTGGGTGTCGAACACCGGCAGCGTCGAGCCGTCACCCTTGCCCCAGATCAGTCGCTCGGTGCCGGTGGGCATGAGCTTGAGGTGTTTGCCGAGCAGCCCGGCCTGCGGATCGAAATACAGCACCGTGCAATACAACGTGCTGCCAGCGCGCTCGATTACGCCGATCACCAGATTGGCCCCGGTGCGCGCTGACAATCCGGCCAGCGCGTCGGTTTCCGCGCCCGGTACATCAATGGCGTTGGCAAAATAACGCGCAAAGGCCTCACGCCCCTCGGGCAGTCGGTAGCCCAATTGGGTGCCGAAGCCCTCGCCTTTCGGGTAGCCACCGAGCAGGGCTTCCGGCATCACCACCAACGCGGCGCCGGATTCGCGGATTGCGTCTTCCCAAGCAAGGATCTGTTCAAGGGTTTCGCCTTTGCCGCCGGGCAAGGCACCGATCTGCAACGCCGCCACTATGGATCTGGCCATCGTATTTACTCCATCAGGTTCAGGTGTTGCCGATTCTCCGGCGTCACGCGATCATGAATAAAGCCCTGCCGACTGCTGAATGATATGAGCCAAATGAATATCGCCGACATTGACCTCAACCTGCTGAAAGTCTTCGAAGCGCTGCACGACGAATCCAGTGCCAGTCGCGCCGCCCTGCGCCTGGGCGTAACGCAATCGGCAGTCAGCGCGGCATTGCGCCGCTTGCGTGAGGTGTATGGCGATCAGTTGTTCGTGCGCACCGGGCGCGGACTGGCGCCGACCCTGCAAGCCAATCAGCTGAAACCGGTGATCAGCGATGCGCTCAACAAATGCCGGCAAAGTCTGGCCATGCTCGATCCGGCGGCCAATCAATACGAAGGACGCTCGGTGGCGATCGGTCTGTCAGATGATTTTGAAATTGCCTACGGGCGCCACTTGATCGAGGAAATCGCCCGCCGTGCGCCGAAGCTGCGGTTGATATTTCGCCAGACCCACAGCCAGATCGTTGCCCGCGCGCTGATGGAACGCAGCATCGACCTGGCGATCACTGCCGGCGGCTTTTCCGAGCGCCTGCTCAGTCGTCAGGTGTTGGGGGAAGGCGGATATGCGTGTCTGGTCGACCCTGCCAGTCTCGCGCCAGGCCAACAGCAGATCGCGTTGCAAGAGTTCGTTGAACGCGAGCACATTCTGGTGTCGTCGGGCGGCTTTATCGGTATCACCGATGAGGGATTGGCGGCAGTGGGCTTGAGCCGGCGAGTCTGCGCGTCGACCACGCATTTCGCCCCGCTGCCCTTCCTGCTCAAGGGCAGTCAGGCGGTGGCGACCATCCCGGCCCATGCCGCCGCAAGCATCGCGGCGCTGAGCGGGCTGGCGTTGCTGCCCTGCCCTTTGGCTTTACCGCGCTATCCGGTGGAACTGGGCTGGCGCACCAGCACGCAGATCGATCCGGTGCTGTTCAAGGTTCGCGAGGCGATTGCCGCCACGTTCAGCCAGGCGTGAAGCGGATTATTTGTTCGCCGCCATCAGGCGATTGACTTCACTGCGCACCATGTTGGCGAACTCCGGCGGCGACATGCCGTCCAGTTCGGCGCGGACCCACTCCGCCCATTTGCCCTTGCGCTTGGAGCGCTCCCCAAACAAGCGCGCGGCTTCGCCTTTGGCTTTGCCCAGATTGTTCTGCCAGAGTTCGAACAGACGGGATTTCTCATCTTCCAGCGCTGCGCGCTCTGCGAGGGATTTGTCGGCCAGATTGAAACTCATGGGGATTTATCCTGCTGCGTAAAATGGCGACATCTTACACGCTCGATGGAAATCTCCGGTGCAGGTTTTTCCCTTCTCCACGAATGACATGCAACTTTTGGCCTGCCGCTACACTCCATTGGTCACTGTCCATTCACCTGCAAGGAGTCACCCAATGGCCCGTAAAACCGCCTCGCAAGCTGCCGAAGAGCAAATCAAGGATCAAGCTTTCAGCGAGCTTCAGGCTCTGATCGAAGAATCGGACAAACTGCTCAAGAGCAGCGCTTCACTGGTCGGCGAAGAAGCAGAAACACTGCGTGCACAAATCGCCCAGAAACTGCAGCTGGCACTGGATTCGGTATCCAGCGTGCGCGATCGCACCAAACCCGCCGTCGAAGCCACCGAAAACTACATCGGTGGTCACCCTTGGCAAACCGTGGCGATCTCCGCCGGTTTCGGCCTGGTGGTGGGCCTGCTGCTCGGCCGTCGCTGAGTTCCAGCGCTATAAAAAAAGCGAGCCTTCCGGTTCGCTTTTTTTATGCCAACCGCTTTGCTTTTCGATTACTGAATTCAACTCGGTATCCCAAGCGGCGTACCTCGCTCAAACCACGCGGTCAGTCCCCTCTCCCCCCGGGAGAGGGCTAGGGTGAGGGGCTTTTGACCTTGTCACTGCAATCGTCAGAACAACAAAAGACTCACTCCCCCGCCAACTCCCGCAACTGCCCCAGCGTCTGCTCATCCAGTACGATCCCTTGCGCCATTGAACGACTGCGCTGCAAATGCCGGCGATCCCCCGGCAGCCGCTTGAGCCCGACCCCGTGCATCTGCCGTACCAATTCCTCGCTGCGCTGGGCAAAGCTCTGCCCCGCCGCTTTGCTCGGGTCGATGACGATCAACAGCTGACCTGTCCACGGGGTTTTCGCGCCGGGATGGTTGGACCAGTCAAACTCGAATGAGAAATTGCCGCCGGTCAATGCCGCCGCCAGCAACTCGACCATCATCGACAGCGCCGAGCCTTTGTGCCCGCCGAACGGCAACAAGGCGCCGCCTTCGAGAACCGCTTTGGGGTCCTGGGTCGGCTGGCCGAGGCTGTCGACACCCATGCCGGCCGGGAGTTTTTCACCTTTACGGGCTGCAATTTGCACATCGCCATGGGCGATGGCGCTGGTGGCAAGGTCGAACACAATCGGCGCGGCGTTGGCCCTTGGCGCGGCGAAGGCAATCGGATTGGTACCGAACAATGGCCGATCAGCGCCATGGGGCACCACGCAGGTCATGCTGTTGACCACGCTCAGCGCCACCAGACCTTCGTCGGCGAAGGGCTCGACATCCGGCCACAAAGCGGCGAAATGATGCGAGTTGCGAATCGCCAGCACCGCGATCCCGGCATGACGCGCCTTCTCGATCAGCAGTGGTCGGGCCGCTGCCAACGCTGGCTGGGCAAAACCGTTGCCAGCGTCAACCCGGACAAACCCCGGCGCGACATCTTCAACCTGTGGCACGGCATGGCCATTGACCCAGCCGCTTTTCAGCGTCGAGACATAACCGGGGATGCGAAACACGCCATGACTGTGAGCGCCGTCGCGTTCGGCGTTGGCGCAGTTGGCGGCCAGCACCCGGGCGACTTCGCTGGAAGTGCCGTGGCGCAGAAAAATCGTTTCAAGCAGTTGCGTCAGCGCCTCGAGGGACACTGTGGACGAAGCATGATCGTGTGGCGCAGACATCTGAAGCTCCAGAATGATTATTGGAGGGAACAACAGCGTACGGTCGATTTTTGCCCACCGATTAACCGCGCCCGAGCTGCCAGCTGTCAACCCTTCGATTGATCGGCATCCGCTGGCGCGCCCAGATGCACATTTCACTGTCAGCGGGTGCGGTAACTATCTACCGCAAGTTCTCCAGCCTGCGCATCTACTGTTGAGTTCCAGCCCGATGGCGCCCGTTCTGAGTTGCAATGATGTCCACCCCGACTGCCCCGCTGTTGTTTCCAGTGATATTCGATTCACCCGGCCTGCACGCTGACCTCGGTCCGGCACACGGTCTCAACAGCAAAGACTTCGACTGGCTTGCACATGCGCAACTCGCTACGCAATCACTGCGCAACAAGCAAACCCCGCCAATGCTGGCCGAACGCATCCTGCTCAACGCCGACAAGCAACTGGCCTTGCCGCTGGCAGGCAGCTTCATACTCAGCGCAGGGCCGGATGACAACGGCGTGTTTCTCTATACGCCCTACGATGGCCTGAAAAAATTCGCTGACCGGCAAGCCCTGACTGATGCCCTGCAGAAACGCCTCGACAACGCCAGGGAAAACGATGATCTGCTGGCTTTCCTCTCGGTTTCATTGCGCAAGGAACTGGTGGAAAAACGGGGTATCACTCTGACTTGCGAAACCATCGAAGGTGATGTGTTCGAGGACCAGCAATTGGCAATCGGCGACTCTCTGGAGAGGTGCGCCCGTGACCTGCTGGACGAGCTCAAACGCCTGCCATCCCTTGCAACGCTGCTGGAAAAGATTCTCGACGAACTGCTCGAAGGGCATTTTGGCGCGTTGCAACAGTCGCTAACCCGGGTCGGTTTCTATTCGGCGACCTCCTCTGCGGACAAACAGTGGGTCGACGCGCTGTCGCTCAGTGAGGCGCTGCTGCTGCACTTTCATCGCCAGGGCTGGCCGCACGGTCAGACCGTAGAATTTACCCATCCCGCTCGTTCGGTCAGCGAAGACGATCAGTCTGCCTGGACCCATGCGATCGAGTCCGCATCGGGAAAATTGACCATGCTGTTGTTTCGGCAGCTTGAGATCTATTGGAATGGCGCCTCATTCGAGGGCTCGCCCAGACGTACTTTCTTCAGCCAGACGCTACAGGATCAAGCGCGAGCCGATCTGATGATCAAGCGCGAAACGCAGATCCTCACTGCCAGCGAATTCGACGCCCTGCACTGTCTGGTCCGTGAGCCAAGCGTTGCAGTGCGGCGGCCAACGTTCGAAACCGTGTGCCTGAGCGAAGAGACAGCCTGTGTCGAGCTGGCCGGTTCGCTGATGATCAATCATGACAAGGCTTATCTCTATACGCCCAGCCAGGGCCTGCAGGTACTCACCGACTACGCCGACCTCAAACAGACACTGACCGCCAAACTGCGAGCTGCCGGGCACGAAGACGAGCTGTACGGGCTGATGAACCTGCAAGAGCGCAATCGCTACCTTGGCTTCACTAACGCACAGGTATCCGGGGAAAACATTGGCGGTGAGATCATGACGACGCTGTTCGAGACCATCATCACCAAGCAACGTCAGAACGTTGAATTCGTTCTGCAGCGTTTTCGTCAGAGCGAGCGCACCACTGACATCCATGCGCTCTTCGACAAGGCGTTGGATATCCGCTCAATGATTCATGAACGGCTGCTCAAGCTCGACGTCAATCAGCGCTGGAGTACCCGGCCGTTGTTTACCAGTACACCGCCATCGTCACTCGTGCAGGCAGACAAGGCTGCGCAGCAGGCGGCACTTCTGGGGCGGACGCTGGATAATCTGACCAGCCACTTCAAAGACCAGCCGACCGCGCACGCCGCAGAACAGCGCGTCTTTCTCGAAGGCATTCTGTGGAAACTGGCCCAGGCATTCGAAGACGGCCTGCGTGGTGAGGCGTACCTGCGCAGCCTCAGCGGGTCATGGCTGGAGGCGGAACGAAAGATCGTCGACACCGTGTTCGATTCCAGGCACCCGACACGCAGGGACCGCCAGTCACTCAATGGTTTTCGCCCCGATGCCTGGTCACTGACCCTCAACGGAACCGAGCCCAACGCTGCGCTGCCGCTCGCTCACTGTGTGCTGCTGACCGAGCGCGGCGGCATGGACGTGAAACATTCCGGGCGCGCCATCCTCTGGACACCGGCCCTGGGCCTGGAGCTGTTTGACGACATCGCCAATGCGCAAAAGCAATTGCAACAACGACTGGACGACAACAATCAGAGTCACACGCTGCTGGAAAATCTGCCAAAGGCGCAACACAGACTGGACCAGCAATACACACTGGGCGAGTTTCAATTGATTAATGGCAGTGTCTCCCGAGACCGCATGCAATCTGCCATTGAACAGTTCCTGGCGGAATGTGAACTGCTGCGAGTTTGCATCAAGGAGCCAAAGACATTGGCGAGCTTCCTTGATCAAATGAAGAATGCTGTCATCGATACCAACCTGCGACGCGCGATCGATCTTGCAAGAACCCTTTCGCGTCATCTGGATTACCCGGACTGGTTGCGAATGGCCTCGGCGGCGGAGCAACGCACGCAACTCGCGCTGCTGGATGAACTGCGGCATGCGTTCATCGATGGCAAGGATTTCCTCGATGAGGTCCCGGCGCTGGCCACTCATATCGAGCAGACCCTCAAAACCCTGCTCGATGCCCGCTTTCCAGGCAACGGGCTCAAGCCACAGGACATCCGGATCACCCCCAATCTGATATTGGCCGGCCCTGCCTGCAACTTGCTGGAATTTGCCTTGCATCACTACAACGTCGTGCAGGGCAGCGGTTTCAAAGTCGCCTCGACAACGGCCACAGCCTTACCAAAAGAGTTTGCCCAGGCCGCGGTACGGCAATTACTGCAATCTCTTGATGTTGCTACCACCTACACCGCGAAAGTCACCGAAGCGCTGTCAGCCGACAGCCCGTCTGCTCGCACCAGCAAAGAACGATTCTTGCGCCAGTTGCCCTGGCAACTGATGCAACACGCCCACTCGATGAAATTGCAGCAACAGCTCTCGGATACCGGCTATGACTACATTTGCCAGGTCCTCGACATGCCCGACGCGATAGCGCGCGCTGCGGTCGAGGGCGTTCATGCCATCGCCTGTCCGCTATCGTTGATCAAGACCCCAGGCGCTGATTGCGTCGACACACTCGGTTTGTATGTCTTCGGTCCGGGCGCAGGGCAAACAGGCCCCCGGATCCTCTATGCGCCTTACTCCAGGTATGTGTTTCGCGAATTCGAAAACGAAGCGCAGCTGATCGAGGCACTGAATACCCCCGGGCACTTCCAGGATTTGATCATCCGGCGTCTGCCTGAAGCTCAGCAGGCGATATTCAAGAGCCTGTTGAAAACAACGATCGGCAAAGACAGTGAAATCACTCTTCATGGCGCGCCCATCAATGGCAACGTGCTCGAGCGGTTTCACCAGGACACTCTGCGTCTTCTGCCGCAACTGTTGCGCAGCCAGCCACAGATCAATGGCCAAGCGGATTGGGAAGCGGTGAAGTTTCTCTTCAGTCACGGCGTGCGCCTGGTGCCACATTTGCTACCGGGCAAACTCGCGTCCGGTTTTTTTCTGTGGCGAAGCTACCAGGACTTCAAGGCGTCCGCCGAAGGCCTTCAGGATCACCACTGGGCAAATGCCCTGAAAAGCTTCATCGCAGGGGCGATTACCCTCTTCAGCCTGGGACGTCTGTCATGGGAAAGCGAGGCAGAAACGGCCGGCTCCGAATTCGCCGCAGAGGCGCAAGCACCTGCGGGTACAGCCACAACGGTGCAAGTCTCCTCTCGCTGGGCAAAGGTGTCGCCCGTCACGCCCGCTCGGATTGATCTGCAGCCCTTTGAAAGCAGTACGGCGCTGGAATCCCTCAAGCTTGATGCCAATAAGCTGGTCTATGGGGATTCGTCGACGACGCAGAAATACGCCGCCATTGCCGGCAAGGTGTATCCGGCAGTCCAGGTCGAAAAAGACTGGTATTTGCGCAAAAAAGACGGCAGTCAGGGGCCGGCACTCGAAGAGAAAAATGCCCGTCTGGTTGTTGCAAGCGCCAGCCAGCCGGTTCATCGCTGCCGATCAAAACGTCGTGACCCTGCTCAACATGAAGTCGAGGAAAACCGCTCAATAGAAATGTATATCCAGGCCAGAGGCATGGCCCAGATCCACCGTCGCTATCCGGCCAGGGCGTTCGTGATACAGCAAGCCGTAAACCGTGCAAGAGAATACGCAGTCAACTGCCTGCATAACTACGTTACACAGCGCAGCCATCCTGCGGGCACACGGCTGGAGACGGTTTTGAAGGAGTTCTTCGAGGTGCATGAGGTAACGCCCTTGCTGCTCACAAAACTCGAGAAAGTGATAATTCCTGTCTGCCAGGAATTGACGAACCCAAAAGATGATTTGCTCTACACCGAGCGCTTCTTTACTGGTCTGAATGGGCCTGGCAGCGCCAATACCGTTGCTTTCGTTTTCAAACAGGACAAACAAAAAATAATTCATCTCACCGAGGTTTTTTTCAATCCCAGAATGGACAAATACACCGCCCATCTGCCTCCTCGATTCAATGTTGATTCACACGCACGCGCGGTAACGATTATCCATGAACTCTCGCATCTGGTTTGCGACAGCGAAGATCTGGTGACGGTCCAGGCCATGGGGCCTTATCTCGACCTTATCGACACGACGACGGCAGAGGGGCAAGCGGCCAAGGACTCGCTTGAACGTTATCGCAGGTTATTGTCGCGCTACGGCAATCTCTCGCACCTGTTTGCGGTGAAATCCGATAACCACGTCTGGACCGATCTGGACAAAATGCCGACGCATGCCGCGGATTACCTGAAAATCCTCAGCCTTACCAAAACCACAAACCTTGCAGACGCGCGCCGAGCGTTTCGCAGTCCTGTTTCAGCAGATGCGCGGGTCGACGTGATGCTCGCCAACGCCGACTCGATCGCCCTGCTCATCAGCGAACTGGGGCGCCAGCTCGACCCGCTTCCCGCGCCCATACCGCTATCGGCGCCGGTTGCAGATCAGGCGGGATCCTCGCAAGCGCTGGCGTGACGACAAAAAAAATGCGCCGGCGTAACGCCAGCGCATTGCTCATGACCAGATTCAAAAGTGATTACGGTCGGTTAGTCCTTCTGTTCGCGCAGCACATTGCCCGAGGCGCCGTCGATGCGGAACTCGTAGGCGGTGCCATCGGCCTTGCGCCCTTTGCCTTCCCAGTAGCCATCATTATCGGCGCCGATCTCATAGACTTCGACATAGCCGGCTTTGGTCTTGGCGACCTCGATGGCTTTTTCGATGGTGATCCAGCCTGCGCCCGGCTTGTCCGCCAAGGCGGCACCGGCGCTGAGCAGACCGGCAGTGGCAATCAGGGCTGCGAATGTATTTTTGATCATTTTTTCACTCCATTTATGGATAGTAGGCAGTTGCTTCCTGTTTTTTTGGGCGCCACAGGGAAAAATAAGTTCCACGTTGATGGGTAAATGCCATGACGGATGTTCTCGGCAGCCTGCCGGCGAGGTTAGAATGAGCGAAATCAGGACGAGTCAATGACCCAAGACACTCTCTCGGAAGCCGAATACGATGCGATCACCGATGCCGCCGCGCACTGGTGCATGCGTCTGCACGCCGCTGACTGCACGGACGAGGAGCGTCGCGCATTTGAGACCTGGCACGCTGCACATCCTTTGCATGCCTTCGAATACGAAGCCATGCAAGAAATCTGGGAAGTCGCCGGAGATCTGCCTCGAACCGAGCCCGAGGCACTCGCGGCGCAGCGCAAGCCTTCGCGTTCGTGGCGCAAGTTCGCGGTCATTGCTGGCGCCTGCGCCCTCGCCTTGCCACTCGCGGCCTACAGCGGCTGGAGTCTGGGCTGGGTGCCTGACAGTTATCAGCATTACGCCGCCACCGACAGTGTGCGTCAGATCACCCTGAGTGACGGCAGCCAGCTAGAACTCAACCTGCACACCGACCTGAGCTTCAGCAATTACAAACATGAACGTCGCGTCACCCTGAACAAGGGCGAGGCGTTTTTTAATGTCAGCCATGACGCGTCTCATCCATTCGTGGTTCGCGCCGGCGACGGCAAGATCCGCGTGACCGGTACGCGGTTCAATGTGTGGATGTACGAAGATCAGGTGCGGGTCAATCTGATCGAAGGTTCGGTGCTGGTCAGCAGCAATCGCGACTTGCCTGGCGACGGTCTGCGCCTCAGTCCCTCGATGCAGGCGCGCTACCGGCATGGCGATTACGCGCCGCAAATCAGTCAGACCTACCCTGGCGATACTTCGCTGGCGTGGCGCAGCGGCCGATTGGTGCTCGACAACCTTGCGCTGCACGACGCCCTGCCGCTGATCAACCGTTACCTCGACAAGCCGTTGATGCTGGCCGACACCAATACCGGCGCGATCCGCGTGGGCGGCGTCTACAACATCAAAGAGATGAACCACCTCGCCAACAGCCTGCCGAAAGTGCTGCCGGTCTATTTGACGCGCAACAAGGAAGGCAACCCGGTAATCAATTCGATGCCGCAACGCCCGCCGAAAAGCTGAAGGCCGCGTCCCTTGCGGGAGGCGGCCTTCGTTTGTTTCGAGCTGTGACTGTTTTACTGCGCTGCCACCTTCCCTGCCTGATCCTGCTTGATCGTCTGCACCTGATATTGCGGATCCGCCTGGATCTGCTGTTCGGTGAACGGCAGAACACTCCACTGCTTCTTCGAAAATGCAGCAGTCTGATCCCGCGAGTATTTCGACATCGGATCACTGGATAACGAGAACGCCAACAGTCCTTGGGCGTGCGGGCCTTTTTCATCGAAGCTCACAACTTGCAGATAGCTGGTGCCGCTGACCACTTCAAGTTTGCCGTCTTCGCGGGGCACGCTTTGCATCGCGTTGTAGATGCCCAGCGTCCCCGGCCCGCCATGAATCGGCGTTTGCTGCCCGCCGCTGCTGACCACCTGGACATCACCCCAGCGCGTGTCGGGTTTCAGGCCCATTTTTGCGACCCGCTCAACCGACGCGAGCATCGCTTCACGCAGTGCTTTGGCGACGGCAGGTTGTTCGACTGCCAGGCCGCGAGGAGTGTGTTGCGCATCTGCCGGATTGAATGCAACACGCCAGATATCCGCTGATTCAAGCAGCGCCTGCATGATGTTCTGAAAATGCACCAGACCGAGCCCGGAATCCAGATTTGCGCGGCCGTCCCAGGCTTTGAGGCTGGCGCACGCGGACTTGAGTGTCGCGGCATCGCTGCCCAGATCGGCGCCGCAGAACTTCCGCAGATCGGGCATGACCTGCGCGGCCAGATAGACCTGATCGTCCATGACCATGTGCTGCAGATCCTTGACTGCCAGCGGGCCTTTCTTGCTCAGTTCAGCCAAACGATCAAGCGCGAATCGTGAGCGCAGGCCCAGCGGTTGTCCTTCCTGACTGATCAGCGGTGAATAGCCGGTGAGCGGTTGAGCCGGGTTGGCCTGCCATGCCGAATCATTGGAGTGCTGAACGAAATCCCTGCGCAGCAATTGCGGCAACTGGCTGGAAGCGAAGATGCCCTTCTGCGCCGCGTGCGGATCGACATCCCAGGCACAGCCGCTGTTGGAACCGTCCAGCACGATCATGCGCAGACCGAGGCGTGGGTCGCTGCACTTGGCCAGTTTTTCCGCGCTTACGTTCGGTACCACCGACAGGTTCATGTACAGCGTCTGGCCCTTGTCATCCACTGCCAGGGTGTTGACCCACGGAATGCCCTGGATCTTGTGCACCGCGTCTTGCAGATCCTTGAGATTGCTGGCCTGGTTCATCGCATACCACTGTTCGAGCACGCGGTCGTTGTCGAGGTTGGCATCGCGCAAGCTGTAGGCATATTGCCTGTCCCAGTCGAGCTTGCCCGGCCATTGCACGATCGGGCCGAACTGCGAGCTGTAGATGTCGCGCGCAACCGCTACGACCTGTCCGTCAGCCTGCTTGACCTGCACGGTAACCGTCTGTTTGTTCAGCGGCAGCGACTTGCCATCGAGCAAATACCGAGTCGGATCCTTTGGATCAAGTTGCAGGCGATACAAGGTGAAGTGTTTCGACGAATCGACGGTGTGGGTCCAGGCCAGATGCTGGTTGAAACCGATATTGATCATCGGCAATCCCGGCAAAGCGGCGCCCATCACATCAAGCTTGCCGGGGATGGTCAGGTGCATCTGATAAAAGCGCATCCCCCCGACCCATGGGAAATGCGGGTTGGCCAGCAACATGCCACGGCCATTGAACGAGCGCTCGCTGCCGACCGCCACAGCGTTGCTACCGCGATCCAGAGCAAAACGTTGCTGACGCGCGTCGGCCAACTGGAACGCCTCGGTGTCGTGCTTCACCTGCGCGGTCACTTGCGGCGGCGTCGCGCCAGCAAGGGCTTCGGCGAACTGCCCCACCCCGCCTTCAACCAGCAGGCGCCGCGTCAGTTTGACCAGATCCTCGGCGCTGATGTCACGTACCCACTCGCCCTGGCATTGCTGCGGCAACCCTTGCTGACGGCGTTCAGCCAGATAGCGGTTGTAACCGGCGGCGTAGCCTTCAACCAGATCATGCACCTGCGCCGGTTGTGCCTGCCAGAATTCTTTGACTGTTTCAGGGGTATTGAGCCAGGTGAAGAACACATCACTGACGCGGTTTTGCCGTTGTTCAACAGTGAACTGCTCCGGGCCGAAATATTGGGAGCGCTGACCATTGACCGTGACGATCTCGTTGGCCAGCAGGCACAGATTGTCCTGGGCGTAGGCGTAACCGATGCCGAAACCCAGACCGCGTTCGTTTTCGGCGCGAATGTGCGGCACGCCGAAACTGGTGCGGCGAATATCGGCGCTGGTTTGTGCAGCCGGGCTCAGTGCATGGGCCGACAGGCTCAGCCCGAACAAGGTGCTGGCGAGGGCCAGCCCGGTAAGTTGCCTGGAAATAATCACGCTCGCTCCTGATCGAAAGGTCGATTGCCCCTGCGTCCACGCGCAATGAGCCTGTCGAAGAAACGAAGCTGAGGGAAAAAATTTAGCGGGTAGCCCATTGGGGCAATGCCGTCATCACAAGGCTGAGACGAATTAGCGACGAAATTTCTACATCTTTTCTTTCATGATTTGTCGTGCTGAAACGTCTTGTTTAGAGAGCGCAACAAAACCTTTCCCGATCTGGCTCTGAAAAGGAGTAATCGCATGCACAACTCGCAACTACCAACGGACGGTAGCCAGACGCCACAGGGCGTTTCCATGAGTTCGCACACCGGCAATTTCAGCCAGCGCGGCGAGCGTCCGGGCAATGAGCGTATTCGCGTGCTACTGAAGAGCTTCGGCCTGCGCACCAGCCTGATTCGCCTGAAAGTCATCGACGCGCTGCTGGTGGCGGCACAGAGCAATCGTCGCCTGGGCGTACGTGGCGTACATAGCCAGTTGCTCGATCTGGACGTGCCGCTGTCGTTTCTCAGCGTGCGAGAAGTGCTTAAACGCTTGTGCGCCGAAGGCGTGATCACCTTCAACGCCGACAAGAGTTACAGCCTGCACCCGCAGGCTGCTGCGGTCCTCAACCACGAATGAGGCTCGCCTTCAGGGCTTGACCTTGCGGCGCATCACGCCGTTGATGATGACCACCACGACCGCCACGCCGATTGCCACGTACTGGAAAGTCTTCTCGGTGATCATGCCGGCATTCTGCAGCCAGGACAGGCCCAGCATGATCGCCAGTACCGACAGAGCGATCAGAATCGAATAAATCAAGCGTTGCTTCTGGGTCATTGCGGTTTCCTGAAACATTGAAATGTAGCCGGTTGCGCGCCGAGCGTTTCCCGGATGAGGGGGATGCGCCGGGGCAAACGGGTGCTCATGTTACCGCCCCTGAGGTTTTTTGGCTGCATGGGCACCCAACCCTGAGACATGCCCGCCCTCCCTGATCCAGCGCAAACAATGCCCGCACTGACGCGGGCATCGTTGTTTGCGCCGCAATGGCAGCCAGGTAAACAGGTTTCACGCCGCGCCAATCCTTTAAACATGCCGTAAGTTTTTGAAATCTGCTGACGCAGCAAACGGCTAGGTCGGCTGTGCGCCTGCGCCTAGGCTCTGCGAACTTCCTACCACTCATAAAACAGGGATGTTCATGCAGAGAACACTTATCAATATCGGCCCCAGACAGGTTGCGGGTTTCTGTCTGGCGCTGACCGCTTTCGAACTGCTCACTTACATGGCCAGCGATGTGATCATGCCAGCGATGCTGGATGTCACCACCGACCTCGACGCGGACGTGCGGCATGTTCCCCATGCCTTCAACCTGTATCTGTTGGGTGGCGTGTGCCTGCAATGGTTGCTCGGCCCGTTGTCCGATCAATACGGCCGACGACCACTGTTGTTGTCGGGCAGCGCGCTGTTCGGATTGTCGTGCGCGGCAGCTTTTTTCACCGACAGTATTGGAGCGTTCAACCTGTTGCGGCTGTTGCAAGGCATGGGTCTGGGGTTTGTCGTCGCAGTCAGCTATCCGGCGCTACAGGAGGTGTTCTGTGAAGCGGACGCCGTCAGGCTGATGGCGTTGCTCGGCAATGTTGCGTTGTTATCGCCGCTGCTCGGGCCGCTACTGGGGATCCTGTTGCTGGAATGGCTGAGCTGGCGGGAAATCTTTCTGCTGCTGGGATTCACGGCAGCGCTGGTCTGGCTCGTTCTGTTGCTGTGGATGCCGGAAACCGTAGGCGTCGAGCGCCGCGATGGTCATCGAACACCCCGTGTGCCCTTCTCCTGGCGTTGCACTTCACGGCGCTATGGCGCGTTGTTGGGCAACCCGCGTTTTCTCTGCGCCAGTCTGGCGCTGGGCCTGATGAGTCTGCCCCTGATCACATGGATAGGCCTGGCACCGTTGCTGCTGGTGCGGGTGCTGGAACTGCCGCCGCTGGAATATGGCCTGTGGCAGATTCCGGTTTTCTCAGCGGTGATTGCCGGCAATCTGATTCTCGACCGCTTGCTGCAGACTCATTCGCTGACGCAATTGATTCAACTGGCGCTCTGGCCGTTCTGTCTGGGCCTTCTGTTTCTGGCCGCGTGCGCATTGTTCGGCGCGGGGCTTGGTCCGGTGGTGGCGAGTTTGTCGCTGTACGCCGTCGGGCTGGGCATGAGCAACGCGGCGGTGTATCGCCTGGCGCTGTTTGCCAGCGACGACAGCAAAGGTCTGGTGTCGGCGCTGACCGGCATGATTTCGATCGCCGTCATGGGCCTTGGCGGTTCGCTGATTGCGGCCATCGGTGGCGGCGGCCGTCTTGAATACTTCGCTCTCTGGGCCGCATTCGGCGGGCTGATGTGCCTGCCCATGGTGTACCGGCTCCTGCAAACCACCACAGCTGATGTGGCCTCGCCTCAGTAAGGAACACTGATGACTCACCTACCCTATGCCGACGCGCTGTGCGCGTTGAAGCAACCCTATTGCGCGGATTCAGCCGCGCCCGGTCTGTTTGATCGGGCGATGAAGGAAATCAGCCGCTTTCACTGCGACCACACCCCGGGTTACGCCCATTGGCTCAACGCCCATGGATTGGCGCCGCAAGACCTCGACAGTCTTGATGACTGGTCGCGTCTGCCGCCGATCTTTGCCAGTTTCTTCAAGCAACACTTGCTGCTCAGCAGCACGGGGGCGGACGCCCTGGAACTGACCTCGTCGGGCACCAGCGGACAGAAAAGCCGGATGCGTTACGACGAACGCAGCCTGGCGCGGGCGCAGTTCATGGTTGCGCAGATATTCCGCCATTACGGTTGGGATACTCCGGATACGCCGTGCAACTACCTGCTGCTGAGCTACGAACCCGAGGGTCACATTACGCTCGGGACTTCGTTTACCGACCAGTTTCTCTGTCGGTTCGCCCCGGTCAATCGCGTGGTTTACGCTTTGCGCAACACCGGTAGCGGCCATCAGTTCGACGTATTCGGTGTCATCGCCGCATTGCAGTCATTCGCTGAAGAAGGTTTGCCGGTACGGATTTTCGGCTTCCCGGCGTTTCTCTGGCAGACCCTGCAACGCATGCAGGCTACCGCTGTACAGGATGTGCAATTGCCCGCCGGTTCGCTGGCCTTTTTTGGCGGCGGCTGGAAAACCCAGGCTGCGCAGGAAATTCCTAAACAACAGTTTTATGCCCATATCCATCGGCAATTGGGCATCGAACCCGCCCGCTGCCGCGACGGTTACGGCGCTGTCGAGCATGCGGTGCCTTACATCGAATGCGCCCGTCACCGCTTTCATGTGCCGGTGTATTCGCGGTTGCTGATTCGCGATGCGGCGGATTTTTCTCTGCTGCCCTATGGCCAACAAGGCCTGCTCGGCTTCGTCTCGCCTTACATCTCATCAAGCCCGGCCCACGCCGTGGTGATGAGCGACCTTGCCACGCTGCACCCGGGCGCAAGTTGCGGCTGTGGATTGACCAGCGACTGGTTCGAACTGCACGGCCGCGCCGGCACCACGGCCGGCAGAAGCTGCGCGATGGCCGCCGCCGAATTACTGGGAAGTCACTGAAATGTATTTGATAAATGGACAACTGCACGACATTTACAGCCTCGACCAAGCGCTGCAAGACCTGCAACACAAGTTGCCCCAGCGTTTGGCGACGTCGCTAGACAGCAGCACGGTCATCAAGGCGATAACCGTTTTTGCCCAGCTGCTGCGTGACTCGCGCACGAACCTGCCCCTCGACAGCGAACAACGGCAGGCCTTGATCGATTTCTGCCAACCTGAAGCCTTGACGACCAAACGCCAGCGCGAACTCGGCGTCGCTGCCGACTCCCTGCGCCGTATCGATTATCGCCTGCCACGCTTCGAAGCCTGGCGCCCGCTCGGGCTGGTGGTGCACATCACCCCGGCCAACGCGCCGCTGCTGGCCTTTTGCGCGGTGGTGGAAAGTCTGCTCGCCGGCAACGTCAACTGGTTGCGCCCCAGCCGCAGCGATCAAGGCCTGACGGCGCGACTGTTGCGCGCGTTGGTGAACTGCGATGCGAGCGGACAACTGGCCGGTCACGTGGCGGTGATTCCAGCGAGCACCGAGCAGATCGGCCAATTATGCAAATCGGCCAATGGTGTCGCGGCGTGGGGTGGCGAAGCGGCCTTGCAAGCCATTCGGCAACAGCTCGCGCCGGGTTGTCGCTGGATCGATTGGGGGCATCGCATCAGCTTCGTCTATCTCACTCCTGCATCGGCTACGCCAGAGGCGCTTGATGCCGTCGCCGACGAAGTTTGCCGACTGGATCAGCAGGCCTGCTCCAGCCCGCAATGGCTGTTGGTGGACAGCGACGACACGCAAGTCTTGCGCGATATCGGTGAACGCCTGGCGCAGGCCCTGCAACGACGCGCCGCACAGTGGCCGGCACTGGTGCCGACACGCCAGGAAGCTGCGCAAATTACCACGCACACGCAGATGGCCCGCCTCGGTCAGAGTTTTGCCGGTCACACCGGGCAAGTGTGGAATGGCCCAGGCTGGCGGGTGATCTGGAGCCATGATCGGCAACTCGCACCTTCACCGCTGTTTCGCAGCGTATTGCTGCACCCGCTGCCGCAGGCGCTGCTGCCCGCCACCTTATTGCCGTGGCGCAACGTCCTGCAAAGCTGTGCGCTGGTATGCGCACAACCGCAGATTGTCGAGCTTACCCATGCGTTGATCGCTGCCGGAGTCACGCGGATCGCACCGATCGGCAACATTCACGAGGGGTACGAGGGTGAACCCCATGATGGCGTCTATGCGCTGCAACGTTTGAGTCGACGGGTATCGGTGAGTCTGGCGGCCATGCAACTGCCGAATCAGGCCAGTCTCGATCCAGCACCATCAGCGGCGACGCCGTGCGCTGCGATCATGGACAAAGAAGCCTTCGTCGCCCAGCCCATCAACGATCAGGCGCAGTTGTATTTCCGCTCTGGAGGCAGCAGCGGCACCCCTGCTCTGGCCGGCTACAGCTATCGCGACTTTGATCGGCAGATGCGCGCGACCGCTGATGGCCTGTTCGCTGCCGGTCTGGATCCAGCACAAGACCGAGTCATGAACCTGTTCTTCTGTGGCGGGCTGTACGGCGGTTTTCTCAGTTTCAACAAAGCGCTGGAATTGCTCGAGGTGACGCACCTGCCCATGGCCGCCCCTGCTGATGACGATTATCGGGAGATTGCCCAATTGATCATCGACCAACGGGTCAACGTGCTGGTCGGTATGCCCGGCACCCTGCATCGTCTGTTCCTCAATGAACAGGAGCGTCTGCGTGCTTATGCCGGAGTCGAAAAGGTCTTTCTCGGTGGCGAGCACCTGAGCGATCAGAACCGTGAATTGCTGCGCAGTTGTGGCGTCTCGACCATTCGCTCGGCGATTTACGGCAGCGTCGACGCCGGTCCGCTTGGGCATGCCTGCGAGGATTCCGCGGATAGGGTTTTCCATCTGATGAGCGAGATCCAGCAGTTGGAGATTGTCGCGTTCGATGAGGATGTGCCGGTGGCCGATGATCAGGTGGGCCGGCTGCTGGTGACCTCGCTCGCCCGCGAGGGTGGTCAGCGCGTGCAGCGTTATGAGATTGGCGACAGCGGACGCTGGCTCCCGGGCGTCTGCGCCTGCGGGCTGAAGTCGCCCCGCTTTGAACTGTTGCAACGCCACGGCAAGTTGTTGCGTATCGGCACTGACTTTATCTCCCTGAGCGAATTGGCGTCACGGCTGCAAGTGCCGTTTCAGTTGCATCTGGACCACAGCGCCGAGGGCGTCGAGCGCATGCAACTGCATTGCGAACTTACAGCCGCCACCGTTGAAACACGTCTCGCCGATTACCTGACCCTGACGACCATCATCGACAGCGGATTGCTGGTGCTGCAGATCGAGCAATGCTCGCCCGAACACTTCGCTCGAAACAAACACAGCGGCAAGACGCCGCTGGTCATTGACTCCCGCCGCTGACGCTTGCCGTGAGCTGGCTCATTCGAATCAAGAAGAACACACCGTGAAAACAACCGACTCGATTAGCGAATTAACGGGTTTCGCCCGTGAGCATTCGCCCTACTACAAGAACAGTCTCGCCAACACCCCCGAGGCGATAAGTTCACCGTGCGAACTGCCACTGCTTGATCCGGCAGACTTCTGGAAAGACAGCGCGGATCTCGCGCAATGGCCGGTCCTGACGGCCCCCATTGGGCACGCCTTGGTGTTCAAGACCGGTGGATCAACCGGCGGTGGCAGGTTGTCCGTGTATGCCCGCACGGAATGGCAGCGCACGGTGGAAGATTTCGGCCGCAGTCTGAGCGAGCAGTTCAGCCCCGGGGACCGTGTCGCCAACCTGTTTTTCGCCGGCGACCTCTACGCCAGTTTTCTGTTTATTCATGACTCACTCGCCCATGTTCAAACAGCTGTCAGCGAGTTTCCGTTTACCGGCGAGGTTGTTCCACCGAAGTTGGCCGATGCCATCAACCAGCATCGGATCAATGTACTGGCTGGCGTGCCCGCGCAATTACTGACCTTCGCCAGTTGGCTCAAACAACGCGGCCTTACGTTGCCCCTGGTTGATAGCGTGCTTTACGGCGGGGAGAGCCTGTTTGCCTCACAACGCCAGCTCCTTGAGCAAGTGCTGCCCAACGCGCGCATTGCCTCGATCGGCTACGCCAGCGTCGACGGCGGATTTATTGGCGCCAGTCATCCTGACTGCGTCGAAGGAGAACATCGCACACCCGACGGTCACGTCCTGTTGGAGATTATCGATCAGCACAGCGGCGCAACGATCGAGGCCTGCGATCAAACCGGTCTGCTCGTATTGACCAATCTGCATCGCCGCTTGATGCCGCTGATCCGCTATCCCGTCGGAGATCTTGCGTGCTGGCGCGAACCGCCGGGCACTGCACAACGCAAATTCGCCCTGAGGGGACGCAGCGGCAATAGCCAGCGGGTGCGGGTCGGCATTCTGTCGCTGATGACCGATGAAATCAGCGAAAGCGTACGGAGCATTACTGGCAGCGACGATTGGCAATTGCTGATCGAACAAGCCAACAGCGCAGATGTGTTGACGTTGAAATATGCAGTCATCGAACGATCGGCTCGCATCGACGAGAAACTTGAGGCCCGCTTGATCGAACTGTACCCGCCGATCGCGCAACTGCGGGCTGAGCGGTTATTGGAGCTGCGCATCCAGAGTTGCCGGTTCGAGGATTTGGCGCGCCATCCTCGCGCAGGGAAAAGCCTGCGGATCGTCGACTTGCGCTGCTATGGCCCGGACGAGAGGGAGGTGCGTGATGGAGTCGTTGATTCTGCGCAATTACCGTGACACCGACGCCAAGGCCGTCAGCCAGCTGTTTCGCGAGGTCTACGGTGATCATTACGTGCAAACCGACGTTTACATGCCCTGCCTGATCAATCAGAACCACGCCGACAAACGCTGGCATTCACTGGTTGCAGTGGAGGGTGAGCGGATTCTTGGTCATGCCACTTTGTATCGGCAAAGCGAAAGCTCGCACGATGCCGAACTGGCCTTGAGCGTCGTACATCCCGATACCCGTGGAAAGAACATTGCCACGCGGCTGGGCGGACAACTGCTGACTCATGCGCAGGCGTTGGGTTGTCGCAGCGTCTCGATCAAACAGGTCACCCATCACCCTTACACCCAACGCATGGCTATCAACCTCGGTTTTCACAACACTGGATTGTTGCCGGACTATGTCCGCTCACCCTTTGGCTGCAAAAAACCCGAGTCGATCGTGTTGGGTGTACGTGCTATCGATGGCTATCAACGGCCATTGCCAGAACAGGCATGGCCAGCCAGTTGCCGCCCCTTGATGGAGCGTCTGAGCGCTGTGTTCGGCGTCGGGGCTGATGCAGGACGCTGGCGCGGAGCTTCGGTTCAGGTCCAGCAGCACGGCAGCCGCCATGAAATGTGGCTGGAAAAACTCAATCCGGAACTGCTCGACCAGTTGCGATCACTGCCCGGGCATTGGCTGGTTTCGATTCGTCTACAGCTTTCGCGACAGTTTGCCGTGGATCTGCACAGCCTCAACGCCATCGGTTTTGCTTTCACCGGCCTGGCGCCTGCACAGGATAACCGAGGGGGATGGCTGGCGCTGTTTCATCGTGGCTACCGCACGCGCAGGCTGACATTGCATTGTCCGCACATGCAGCAGTTGCATGACCAGGCACAACGTCACATCACTCGGCAAGCCGTGCCGGCGGCGTAAACAGCATGAGCCCGCACACGGATGAGCGGGCATCATCAGCAGACGTTACGCCTTTGCCTTCAGGCCTTTGTCGGACGGAACTGCCGCATTGCCTTCGCCATAGGTCTTGAGATTCTGCAGGACGTAAATGGCTTTCTTGAATTCGGGGATCAGGCTCTTGCCGTAGTAATTGCCATTGAGACTGTTGGTCTGGATGGCATCGAGCTGAGTGGCGAAATATTCCAGCGCGTTGAACTTGGCCTCCGGGTCTTTCTGCACGCCGAAGCGGTCGAATTTGTCGCCGGCATTGAGCAAAGTGATCGAGGTGATCTCGGAAATCAGGCCGCGCCCGCGCAGGAATTCGCTGAGGTTGCCCAACTGCTTGACGGAAACGTTGGCCGGGTCGAAGCCCTTGATCTGCTTGCGCAAACCCTGCTTATCCATCTCCGCCACATTCAGCGCATTCGGATCGTTGCCGACCAGCGTCAGCATCTGCTGCACTTTGACGCTCTGCGAAACCTGCTTTTTCGCGCCGGTATCACGGACCATTACGCCTGCCTTGCTTTCCCAGGCGCCGGTATAGCCGATCGTCATGCGAGGATTCCTTGTGCGATGAGCATGAAATGTCCTTGTTCCAACCAATTGAATGGGCGCGAGTATCGGCCGATGCACCTGATCGCACCAAGTCTTTTGTGCGCTTTTTTACAAATCTCGTACATTCGTGACACAAGCCTGCAGCCCGTAAACATTGGTTCAGAGCCGTCATTTTGATGTAACAAACGTGGCGATCCGGGGGTTTGTACCCATCCCGATACCAACCGGTCATCGCCCAGCGTGGTTTCGGCGCGCGAGCACCTAAAGCTTCGGCCCGCAACGACGATACGCTGTGATACCCGCCCTGTTTTATTCCTGCCCTCCAACAAAAAAGCCGCTCAAGGATCAGTTCCATGCCCGCACTGCGCACTATTCAGGCTCGCTACACGCTGTTTCTGATTCTGTTCATCCTGCTGTTGTCCGTGCTGACCGTGGTCGGCATCAGCCAACTGGTGGCACCGACCCTGCGCGATACCGAAGAGAAAGTCGTGCTCAACCGCATCGCCGAAGTCGCCGTGCAGATTCAGGGCGAACTGAACAAGGTCCAGGCGCAGCAACGCAGCATCACTCAGACCATCCCTCTGCTCGACAGCGCCGCCATCGACACGGTGTTGCCAGGGCTGGTGGATCAGTACGGCGAACTGAAAGTCTTCGGCGGCGGCATCTGGCCGTTGCCGGGCCAGCGTGAAGCCGGGCGCAACAAGTTCAGCACTTTCTGGCACCGTGACGCCTCTGGCCAACTCAAGGTCAACACGTTCTGGAACAGCGATGCGGCGCCCAACTATTACGACCAGAGCTGGCACAAGGGCGGCATGGCCACTCCGCGCGGCCAGTGCGCGTGGGCCGCTGCCTATAAAGACGACGCCAGTGCCGAGCCGCGCACCAACTGCGCCATGGCCATCTACAAGAACGGCAGCGCCTGGGGCGTTTCGACCATCGACGTGACCCTGGGCTTCTTCAACGATTTGGTGGCGCGCAAGGAAAAGGACCTCAACGCCGAAATGCTCATCGTCGAGGCTGACGGCAAGATCATCAGCAACAGCTCGCGCATCAGCGGCCCGATCGTGCTGAAGAACATCAGCGAACTGGCGGCCAGCTCAACCTTCGTCAATCAGATCAAGACCGGCCTGCAGAATCGCGATACAGCACAACGCGTCGAGTTCGATAACAACGGTGAAGACGCCACCTTCTTCATGCGCCCTATCGAGGGCACACCGTGGTTCCTCGCCACCGCCCTGCCGACCAAGATGCTCACTGCCCAGCGCGACGACGTGCTCCATAGCCTCAGCCTGATCCAGATTCCGCTGGTGATCCTGCTGGTGCTATTGCAGGTTTACGCGATTCGCAAACTGGTGCTGCGCATGAAAGCGCTGAAGGCCAACATTGATTCGCTGTCCAGCGGTGACGCCGACCTGACCCGCCGCATCACCATTCGCGCCGAAGACGAACTGGGCGCCATCGGTCACTCGGTCAACACCTTCATCGCCTATCTGCAGAACATGATCGGCGAAGTCACCCAGGCCACCGGCGCCATGGCTTCCAGCCTCGACAACCTGCAGCGCACCTCGGCACATACCGGCCAGATTCTGCTGCGTCACGCTTCGGAAACCGATCAGACCGTCACCGCCATCAACGAAATGAGCTCGACTGCTGAAAGCGTCGCGCAAAACGCCGCTGAAACCGCTGCATTCACCCAGCGTGCCAATGAGAACGCAGACCGCTCGCGCGTCGTGGTGGGTGAAGCGACCAACAGCGTGGTCGCGCTGATCGACGAAGTGGCCAGCGCTACACACAAAGTTGAAAACATGCAGCAGGACGCCCAGCGCATCACCGAAATCCTCGGCGTCATCGGCGCGATTGCCGGGCAGACCAACCTGCTCGCCCTCAACGCCGCGATTGAAGCGGCCCGGGCCGGTGAACAGGGTCGCGGCTTTGCGGTGGTGGCGGATGAAGTCCGCGCCCTCGCCGCCCGCACTCAGGCCAGCACCTCGGAAATCAACGAAATGTTGACCCGTCTGACCCAAGGCGTGAGTTCGTCGGTCAGCGCCATGGAAAACACCCAGGCCAGTTGCCAGTCCGCTGCTGACGCCACCGCCCGAGTCAACTCGGGGCTGGACGAAATGGCCGGTTCGGTCAGCCATATCAACAGCCTCAGCACGCAGATCGCCACCGCCGCCGAACAGCAAAGCGCAGTGACCGAAGAGATCAACCGCAGCATGGTGCAGATTCGCCACATGGTCGATGAACTGGTGCAGAGCGGCCAGGCCAGCGAGCTCAATACCCGGCAGTTGCTCGAAGCCAATAGCCGCGTGAGCGCGATCATGGGGCGGTTCAAGGTCAGTTAAGCCAACCGCGACCACGGGGATTTCGGCCTTTACGCCAATCCCCTGTGGGAGCGAGCCTGCTCGCGAAAGCGATTTTTCAGTCACCTGGATTTGCGTCTGATCCAGCGCATTCGCGAGCAGGCTCGCTCCCACCATTGTTCGAATGTCTTGTAGCAACTGGAAACACTCAGTTGATGCCGGGATGGAAAAACCGGTCAAAATGCGCTCTTGCTGACCTTCACCGAGTCGAGAGCCCATTCCCATGCGAAGCCAACTGCGTCTGCTCGCCCTGAGCACCCTGTTCATCTCCTCCCTGGCGCAAGCCGCCGAACTGATCCCGATCGAAGTGCACCGCGATGCCAATTGCGGCTGCTGCAAAAAGTGGATCAGCCATCTCGAAGCCAATGGCTTCAAAGTCGAAGATCACGTCGAAAGCGACATGAGCAGCTTTAAACAGCAGCACGGCGTACCACCGCGTCTGGCGTCCTGCCACACGGCGGTCATCAATGGCAAATTCGTTGAAGGTCATGTGCCGGCCGATCAGGTGCTTGCGTTGAGCAAGCGCGACGATCTGCTGGGTGTGGCAGCGCCAGGCATGCCGATGGGCTCGCCGGGCATGGAAATGGACGGCATGAGCGATGCGTACCAAGTGATCGGTCTGAAGAAGGACGGCGCCGACGTGGTGGTGGCGGACTACCCGGCCCGTTGATGGGTGCGGCTTACTTCGGCCTGTTCTTTGCTGCGTTTGGTGCGGCGACGTTGTTGCCATTGCAATCCGAGGCGCTGCTGGTCGGCCTGATCGTCAGCGAGCGTTACTGGCTGTGGGGTTTGCTCGCGGTAGCGACGCTGGGCAACGTACTCGGCTCGCTGGTCAACTGGTGGCTGGGCCGTGGCATCGAACGGTTTCAGGATCGACGCTGGTTTCCGGTCAGCCCTGGGCATATGGCCAAGGCACGCAAGCACTATGAGCGCTATGGGCATTGGTCGCTGCTGCTCAGTTGGCTGCCGGTGATCGGCGATCCGCTGACCTTGATAGCAGGCGTCATGCGCGAACCGCTCGGGCGCTTTCTGTTGATCGTCACCCTTGCCAAAGGCGCGCGCTATGGCGTGCTGGCCTTGCTGACACTTGGCTGGCTAGGTTGAACCAACCCTCAGTGTGATTGCCTTTGTTTAACGTCGGCGTAATCCCGACCTTCCAGAGTCGGCCAATTTTCAAGGAGTTTGTGCTTATGTCCGTCACGCTTTCCCGCTGGCTGCCCGGCCTGGTCCTCAGCGCTGCCTTGCCGTTAATGGCGCACGCAGCCACTGAAACCGTTGCCGCCGAAGGGCCTGCCTATGGCCCGGAGCTGCAAGGTTTCCAATACCCGTACACGCTTAAACATTTCGCCTTCGAATCCCAAGGCCAGAAGCTGCAAATGGGCTACATGGACGTCGCCGCCAATGGCAAGGCCAACGGCCGCACCGTGGTGCTGATGCACGGCAAGAATTTCTGCGCAGCGACCTGGGACAGTTCGATCAAAGCCCTGAGCGACGCCGGCTACCGCGTGATTGCGCCGGACCAGATCGGTTTCTGTACCTCCAGCAAACCTGCGCACTATCAATACAGCTTCCAGCAACTGGCCACCAACACCCAGCAATTGCTCAAGGCGTTGGGCATTCAGAAAGCCACTGTGCTCGGCCACTCCACCGGCGGCATGCTCGCCACCCGTTATGCGCTGCTGTTCCCTGAGCAGGTTGATCAACTGGCAATGGTCAACCCGATCGGTCTGGAAGACTGGAAAGCCCTCGGCGTTCCGTATCGCACCGTCGATCAGTGGTATCAGCGTGAATTGAAGGTCACGGCCAAGGGCATTCGCGATTATGAGCGCACCACCTATTACGATGGCCGCTGGAAGCCGGAATTCGATCGTTGGGTCGACATGCTCGCCGGCCTGAGCAACGGTCCGGGCAAGACCCAGGTCGCGTGGAACTCGGCGCTGATCTACGACATGATCTTCACCCAGCCGGTGTACTACGAGTTCAAGGATCTGAAGATGCCGACCCTGTTGCTGATCGGCACCTCCGACACCACCGCCATCGGCAAGGACCTCGCGCCGCCGGAAGTGAAAGCCAAAATCGGTCATTACGAGGTGCTTGGCAAACAGGTCACCAAGCTGATTCCGCAGTCGACGCTGATCGAATTCCCGGGCATGGGTCATGCGCCGCAAATGGAAGAACCGGAGAAATTCCATCAGGCGCTGCTCGGCTGGCTGGGCAAGACTCCTTCCGTTCCTTGATGAGGCAAGCCGATGACGGTGCAGATTGCAGTGATCGATGACTGGCAAGACGTGGCCCGCGACGTGGTCGACTGGTCCGTGCTGGAGAGCATCGGTGAAGTGACCTTTGTGCATGATTACCCGGCCGACAACGCCACACTGGCCGAGCGCCTTGGCAAGTACGAGGTGATCTGCGTCATGCGTGAACGCACGCGCTTCGACGCCGATTTGCTAGGGCGCTTGCCCAATCTGAAGTTGCTGGCCACCGGCGGCATGCGCAATGCCGCGCTGGACATGCCGGCCGCAGCAGCTCTGGGCATCAAGGTCTGCGGCACCGATAGCTACAAACACGCCGCGCCGGAACTGACCTGGGCGCTGATCATGGCGGCCACCCGTGATCTGGTGAAGGAAGCCAATGCGCTGCGGGCCGGCCAGTGGCAGCAGGGCCTCGGCGGCGATCTGCACGGCAAGACGCTGGGTATTCTCGGTTTGGGCAGCATCGGCCAGCGGGTCGCGCAATTCGGTCAGGTGTTCGGCATGCGGGTGATCGCCTGGAGCGAAAACCTCACCGCCGAACGCGCTGAACAGGCCGGCGTGACGTACGTCAGCAAGCAACAACTGTTCGAGCAGGCCGACGTACTGTCGGTGCATCTGGTGCTCAGTGAACGCAGTCGCGGTCTGGTTGATGCCCGGGCGCTGGACTGGATGAAACCGACCGCATTGCTGGTCAACACCGCACGCGGACCGATCGTCGATGAAACCGCGTTGATCAAGGCGCTACAGAAACGGCGCATTGCCGGGGCAGCGCTGGACGTATTCGAGCAAGAGCCGTTGCCGGCCCTGCACCCGTTTCGCACGCTGGACAATGTCCTCGCCACGCCGCATGTGGGGTATGTCAGTCGGCAGAATTACGAGCAGTTCTTCCGGCAGATGATCGAGGATATTCAGGGTTGGGCAGCTGGGGAGCCGATGCGTCTGTTGAACTGAGTCCATCACTTTGAAGTTGAGTTGCTTCAACCGCCCTCTTCGCGAGCAGGCTCGCTCCCACAGGTTGTACGCGGTCCAATGTGGGAGCGAGCCTGCTCGCGAAAAGGTCATCTCAGATACCACTCTGCAATACGCTCGCACCACAACGGTGCAACTCGCCCATCCCATAGCACAAAACCGTGACTGCCCAGTCACTGTTTTGGCCCACTCCGACCGAAAAACATGCCCTTCGTCGGAGCGTTTTCCCTCCTGAACCCTCGCTAACATCCCGACACAACCGATTGTCGAACAATTTACCCATTTGCCCTAACCCGCTCTAGGATCTGGCCTAGACTGATTTTTCAGTGGCCAAACCACTCGGTCATACCGACGAAAAAAAGTCGAAACTTTTGCTTCACGCCACAGGTCATCAGAACAACTGGGCGAAAGCGACTGGTGTAATCCTTGCAACGGCCTCACCACCCATTCTGCTTGCGCGTGTTGGGTCAGCATTTGCTCACCGATGCGTGGCGCCTTTGCGCCCGGCCACAGGACTTGGCCACGAAACAGCTTGTTCGAGACAAGAATCAGATCACACACGGGAGATACATATGATCAGTGCGGCATTGGATATTCAGGGAGAGCGTGCTCACCAGTCGCTTGGAGAATCGAGCACCATCAGTGTTCCCGGCAGCCGACAGATCAACGTACCCGGCACCAAGACGCTTGCTCCGGTAGCAAGCCAGAATCCCAACAAGAAAAAAGTGTTGTTCGTGACCTCTGAGATCGCCGATCTGGTCAAGACCGGTGGCCTCGGTGACGTGTCCGCCGCCCTGCCCCGGGCCATGGCCCACCTGCATGACGTGCGGGTGTTGATTCCCGGGTATCCGCAAGTGGTGCACAGCGAAAACCCGATTCACATCATCGGCGAGCTGGGTGGCCACGCCGCGCTGCCACCTTGCAAGATCGGTCGTATGGACATGCCCGATGGTCTGGTGATCTACGTGTTGATCTGCCCTGAACTCTACGAGCGTGAGGGTGGCCCTTACGGCGCCAACAACGGTCGCGACTGGCCGGACAACCATATCCGCTTCGCCCGTCTCGGCCTGGCTGCTGCCGACATCGCCGCCAACCTTGCGCAAATCCACTGGCGCCCGGATCTGGTGCACGCCCATGACTGGCCGGCTGGCCTCGCGCCCGCTTACATGCACTGGCGTGGGCAGCGCACGCCAACGCTGTTCACCATTCACAACCTTGCCTACCAGGGCGTGACCAGCCTCGGTTCCTGCCCGGAGCTGGGGATTCCCACCCATGCCCTGCAACAGGAAGGCATGGAGTTCTACGGCAAGATGTCGTTCCTCAAGGCCGGCATGGCCTATTCGAGCCACATCACCACCGTCAGCGCGACGTATGCGCAAGAAATCACCACCCCGGACTTCGGCTGCGGCCTCGACGGTTTCCTTGCCGCCAAGACCCAGCAAGGCCTGCTCAGCGGTATCCCGAACGGCATCGACGAGAGCTGGGATTCGGCGACCGACCCGCACCTGTTTGCCCCGTTCGCCATCGGCGACTGGGAAGGCAAAGCGGTCAACGCCGCCCATGTCCGTGAGCTGTTCGGCCTGAATGACTCCACCGGCCCGCTGTTCGCCGTGGTATCGCGCCTGGTCTATCAGAAAGGTCTGGACCTCACCGAAGCGGTGTCCGAGTTCATCGTGCAGAACGGTGGTCAGATCGCGATCATCGGTCGCGGCGAGCCGGAAGAAGAGCAAGCCATGCGTGAACTGGCCCTGCGCTTTCCTGGCCAGATCGGCGTGCGCATCGGCTTCAACGAAACCGATGCCCGACGTATGTTCGCCGGCAGCGATTTCCTCTTGATGCCGTCGCGCTACGAGCCTTGCGGCCTGAGCCAGATGTACGCCCAGCGTTTCGGCTCGCTGCCGGTCGCGCGCAACACCGGCGGCCTGGCCGACACCATTGAAAACGGCGTCACCGGTTTCCTCTTCGATGAGTCCACCGTTGATAGCTACAAGGAAGCCCTGAGCCGCGCGTTCAAGGTGTTCGCCTTTCCGGAACTGCTCAACGCCATGCGCTGCCGTGCCATGGCTGCACCGTTCAACTGGAGCAAAGCGGTTGAACCGTACGCCGAACTTTACGAACAACTGGTCGCCAAGGCGTTGGGTAAAGCCAGCCACAAATAACCAGGGAGTTGCAGAAAATGCCGTCAAGGACCCAAGAAACCTGGCCCCACGGCGCGATCATGCTGGATGCCGAGCACACGCAATTTGCGTTGTGGGCGCCTGACGCGTTCTACGTCAGTGTGGAACTGGAAGATGGAAAATCGTTGCCCATGCTGCCTCAGGGTGACGGTTGGTTTGTAATCAAGGCCAATTGCCCGGCGGGCAGTCGCTACCGTTACTGCATCGATGGCGAACTGGAGGTGCCGGACCCGGCCTCCAGAGCGCAGGATGGTGACCTTGACCGCCACAGCGTGGTGGTCGACCCCCATGCCTATCAATGGCGGCACACGACCTGGAATGGTCGGCCGTGGAGTGAAGCGGTAATTTATGAGTTGCACGTCGGTGCGCTCGGTGGATTTGCAGAAGTCGAACAGCATCTGGCGCGCTTGGTGGCGCTGGGCATTACCGCGATCGAACTGATGCCGCTGGCGCAATTTCCCGGTGATCGCAACTGGGGCTACGACGGGGTGCTGCCCTACGCGCCTCAAGCCTCCTACGGCACACCGGAACAACTCAAACACCTGATCGACAGCGCCCACGGCCATGGCCTGGCGGTGATTCTCGACGTCGTCTACAACCACTTCGGCCCCGACGGCAACTATCTGCATCGTTACGCCAAGGGCTTTTTCCGCGAGGACAAGCACACGCCTTGGGGCGCGGCGATCGATTTCCGCCGCCCGGAAGTGCGCGAGTTCTTCATTGAGAATGCACTGATGTGGCTGCTCGAATACCGTTTCGACGGCCTGCGTCTGGATGCGGTGCACGCAATTGAAGACCCGGATTTCCTCAGCGATCTGGCCCGGCGCATTCGCCAGCAGATCGACCCGACCCGGCACGTCTGGCTGACCGTCGAAAACGAGCTGAACCAGTCGAGCCTGCTGGAAAACGATTACGACGCGCAATGGAACGATGACGGTCATAACGCGTTGCACGTGCTGCTGACAGGCGAAACCGACGCCTATTACGCTGACTATGCAGCGCAGCCCACTGAGCAATTGGTGCGTTGCCTGAGTCAGGGCTTCGTGTTCCAGGGCCACATCACTCGCCATGGCGAACCTCGGGGCGAGCCGAGCGAACATCTGCCCTCCACCGCTTTCGTGTTGTTCCTGCAGAACCATGACCAGATCGGCAACCGCGCCTTTGGCGAACGTCTGCATCAGCTTGCCGACCCGCGTGCGGTGCAGGCGGCGACGGTGTTGTTGCTGCTGTCGCCGATGATTCCGCTGATGTTCATGGGCGACGAGTTTGCCGCCGAGCAACCTTTCCTGTTTTTCACCAGCCACCACGGTGAACTGGCGGAACTGGTGCGTGAAGGTCGGCGCAACGAGTTCGCCGCATTCAGTGCCTTTACCGATCCGCACATGCGCGAACAGATCCCTGATCCAAATGCCGAAAGCACCTTCCACGCTTCGCAGCCGCGACTGTCCGGGAGCGGCACGCCATTGCAACAGCAGACCCATGAGCTCTACCGGCAACTGCTGAAGTTGCGCCATCAGTACATCATTCCCCATCTCTCCGGGACCCAGGCTCTGGGCGCGCAAATGCTCGGCTATGGAGCGGTCAGCGCGCGCTGGCGGCTGGGCAACGGCAGTGAGCTGCGAATTGACCTGAACCTCAGTGACACGCCAGTGGTCAACCCTGCACAGACCGATACCGAGTGGCTGTTTCAACAGCCAGCCGCGATCGAACTGTCGGACCCGAACCAACTGCCGGCGTACACCGCGCTCGTCAGCCTCACGGCCGCACCCCTTTTGCACCCCCTGGATGGAGAGCGCCTATGAGCGATGCGCAACTGGAAATACTCGCCAGTCGAGCCGGCCTTGCCGTCGACTGGATCGACGCCAACGGGCGTCAGCAAAAAGTCGCTCCCGCTGTGTTGCGCAATGTCCTGATCGGACTCGGCCACCCCGCCAGCACCGCGCAAGAAATCGATGCCAGCCTGTTGCAACTGCAAGAAGTCCAGCAAGACCGCCATCTGCCGCCCCTGCTGACCTGCGACGTTGGCGTTGCCCTCGACCTGAGTCGCTACTTCACACCGGAGACGCCCTGCGAGATTCATCTTGAAGACGGCTCGCAGATGAACCTCAAGCTGGACAACGAAGCCATGTTGCCCGGCTTGATTCCGGTCGGTTACCAGCAAGTGCACATCGGCGATCAGTATTTCACTCTCGCTGTGGCGCCTGAGCGTTGTTTCAGCGTTGGCGATGCGGTCGATAGTCCGATCCCGCGCGCCTGGGGTCTGAGCGCCCAGCTGTATTCGCTGCGCCGTCCGGGTGACGGTGGTTTTGGCGACACCCAGGCGCTGGAGGAATTGGTTCGTGTAGCGGGTGAACGCGGCGCCGATGCGCTGGCGATCAGTCCGATGCACGCGATGTTCAGCTCAGACAATGGCCGCTACAGCCCTTATTCGCCGTCCAGCCGCTTGTTTCTCAATTCACTGTACGCAGCGCCGGGCAGCATTCTCGGCGAGCGCGCATTGCGTGACGCAATCGATGCCAGTGGCCTGGCCGCGCAGTTCGACCAGTTGGAAAATCTCAAGCTGATCGACTGGCCTGCCGCCGCCCAAGCCAAGCAGAAACTGCTGCAAGCCTTATATGATGGTTTCGTCGCTGGCGAGCATCCGCTGCACGCCGACTTCGCCAGTTTCCGTCATGCCGGTGGCGAAGCGCTGGAGAACCATTGTCGCTTCGAAGCGATTCAGGAAATGCGCGCCGCCCGTGGCGAAAGCCTCGACTGGCGCGAATGGCCGGAGCACTGGCACGACCCGCGCGGCGCGGCGCTGGGCGCATTTGCCGAAGAATATGCCGAGCGCATCGGTTATTTCGCCTTCTGCCAATGGCTGATCCATCGCTGCCTCGAGCGCGTGCAATCTGCCGCGCGCAGTGCCGGCATGGGCATTGGCCTGATCGCCGACCTCGCCGTCGGTGCTGACGGTGCCGGCAGTCAGGCCTGGAGTTTCCAGGATGAATTGCTCGCCTCGCTGACCGTCGGCGCGCCGCCGGACATCCTGAACCGCAGCGGCCAGGGTTGGGGCATTTCCGCGTTCTCGCCGGAAGGGCTGATCCGCAACGGTTTCCGTGCCTTCATCGAGATGCTGCGCGCCAACTTCGCCCACGCCGGAGGCCTGCGCATCGACCATGTCATGGGCCTGCAACGCCTGTGGGTGATTCCCAACGGCGCCGCCCCGGCCGATGGCGCCTATCTGTATTATCCGTTCGACGACATGCTGCGTCTGCTGGCCCTCGAGTCGCATCGGCATCAAGCCATCGTGCTCGGCGAAGACCTCGGCACCGTGCCGGAAGGCCTGCGGGAAAAACTCGCCGCGCGCTCGATTCTCGGCATGCGCGTGCTGTTGTTCGAACAGGACAATACCCGCTTCAAACCGATTCTCGACTGGCCGGATGACGCGCTCGCCACCACCAGCACCCATGACCTGCCGACACTCAATGGCTGGTGGCATGGCCGCGATATCGACTGGAACGCGCGCCTCGGTCTGGTCGATGCCAACGGCGAAATCGACTGGCGCCGGCATCGCGAGCGTGAACGCGAAGGCCTGCGCGATGCGCTGCGTCAGGATCCGCAGAACTTCCGCGAAGAGTCCCACGAAGCCGATCAAGTGGTCGATGCCAGTGTGCGTTTCCTCGGCCATACCCGCGCGCCGCTGGTCCTGCTGCCGCTGGAAGATGCCTTGGGTATCGATGAACAGCCGAACCTGCCTGGCACCACCGATTCACATCCGAACTGGTCGCGACGTTTGCCCGGTCCCAGCGAAGCGTTGCTGGACGGCCCCGATGCCGCCCGACGCCTGGAACTGCTGGCCTGCGCGCGCCTTCAAGCCTCTGAGCGTGACCAATGAATCAACAGCAAATCCAGCCACTGCGCGCCACGTTGCGCCTGCAATTTCATAAAGGTTTTACTCTCGAACAAGCGGTGCCACTGGTGCCGTACTTTGCCCGCCTCGGCATCAGCCATATCTACGCCTCGCCATTGCTGGCGGCGCGCGCCGGTTCCATGCATGGCTACGACGTGGTCGACCCGACCCAGGTCAATCCGGAGCTGGGCGGCGAGCCGGCATTGCGCCAACTGGTCAGCACCCTGCGTGAACACAACATGGGGCTGATCCTCGACATCGTTTCCAACCACATGGCCGTGGGCGGCAATGACAACCCGTGGTGGCTTGACCTGCTGGAATGGGGACGCCTGAGTCCGTATGGCGAATTCTTCGACATTCAGTGGCACTCGCCGGACCCGTTGATGGAAGGCCAATTGCTGCTGCCGTTTCTTGGCAGTGACTACGGGGTGGCGTTGCAGGAAGGCACACTCAAGCTCAAATTCAACGCGCAGACCGGGACTTTTTACGTCGAGCATTACGACCACCACTTCCCGATCTGCCCGAACAACTATGGCGAGCTGCTCAAGTCCGACGACACGCTGAAATCGCTGGCAGATCGCTTCAGTACGCTCAGTTACCAGACCGATGCTCACTCGCTGGCGATCCCGCTGAAGCAGGAGTTGCGAGAGCTGGCAAGCGATCCGCGTGTTCTGGCCACCATCGAAAGCAATGTCGCCCAATACGATTCCACCACTGACGAGGGCTTCCACAAGCTCCACGAGTTGCTCGAGCGGCAAAGCTATCGCCTGGCCAGTTGGCGCACGGCGGCGGACGACATCAACTGGCGGCGCTTCTTCGACATCAACGAGCTTGGCGGTCTGCGAGTGGAGCGCCCGGCAGTGTTCGAAGCAACCCACGGCAAGATCTTCCAATTGGTTGAAGAAGGTCTGGTCGACGGCCTGCGCATCGACCACATCGACGGCCTCGCCGACCCGCGTGGCTACTGCCGCAAGTTGCGTCGGCGTCTGGATCACTTGGCACCGGGACGTCATCTGCCCATCTATGTCGAGAAGATCCTCGGCGAGGGCGAAACCCTGCGCCGCGACTGGAGCGTCGACGGCACCACCGGTTACGAGTTCATGAATCAGCTGTCGCTGCTGCAACACGACCCGGACGGCGAACATGTCCTCGGCGAACTCTGGCAGCGCCGCACCGAGCGCCCGGCAGCGTTCATGGAAGAAGCGCAACTGGCCCGTCAGCAAATCCTCAATGGTTCGCTGGCCAGCGACTTCGAAAGTGTTGCCCAGGCGCTGCATCAGGTAGCACGTGATGACTTGATGACCCGCGACCTGACCCTGGGCGCGATTCGCCGCGTGCTGCATGCGTTGATCGTGCACTTCCCGGTTTATCGCACCTACATCAGCGCGATGGGCCGTTCCGAGCAGGACGAAGCGATTTTCCTGCACGCCATGGACGGTGCGCGGCAGACCCTCAGCGAAGCTGACTGGCCAGTGCTCGACTCGGTCGCCAGCTGGCTTGGCGGCACGCCATGGCGCCGCAAGCCACGGGGGCGCTCGCGCAAGATCCTCAAGCATGCCTGCGTGCGGTTCCAGCAACTGACCTCGCCCGCAGCTGCCAAAGCCGTGGAAGATACTGCGCTGTATCGCTCGGCGGTGCTGTTGTCGCGCAACGATGTCGGTTACAACACCGAGCAATTCAGTGCGCCGGTCAGCGAGTTCCACGAAGTCAATCAACAGCGCATGACGGAGTTTCCCGACAACCTTCTGGCGACTGCCACCCACGATCACAAGCGCGGTGAAGACACTCGCGCCCGGCTGGCCGTACTCAGTGAGCGCAGCCATTGGTACGCCGATCAGGTCGAACTGTGGCGCGCCCTCGCCCGCCCGGTGCGCATCGAAGATGACGCGCCTTCCGCTGGCGACGAACTGATCCTCTATCAGGCATTGCTCGGCAGTTGGCCGCTGGACCTGCAGGACGACGACAAGGCCGGTTTCGCCGATTACGCCAAGCGCATCTGGCAGTGGCAACAGAAAGCCCTGCGCGAAGCCAAGCTGCAAAGCAGCTGGAGCGCGCCGAATGAAGCCTATGAAAACGCGGCCCAGGCTTTCACGGAGAAGCTGCTGACCGGTGAAGAAGGCGAGTTGCTGCGTGCGGCGCTGAGCAAGACCGTCAACAGCATCGCCGCTGCCGGCGCGCTCAACGGGCTGGCGCAAACCTTGCTGCGCATGACCGTGCCGGGTGTGCCGGATCTGTACCAGGGCAACGAGTACTGGGACTTCAGTCTGGTAGACCCGGACAACCGCCGCCCGGTGGATTACGCCGCACGCGAGCAAGCGTTGCAGGCATCCGTGCCGGGTACCGAGCTGCTTAAGGACTGGCGTGACGGGCGCATCAAACAGGCGCTGATCAGTGAGGTGTTGAACCTGCGCAAGGAACACGGCGAGCTGTTCCGCCGTGGCGATTACCAGCCATTGGAAGTATTGGGCAGTCAGGCGCACAACGTCTTGGCATTCGCGCGTGAACACGAAGGCGCGCGGGCCATTGTCGTAGTGCCGGTGCGTTGCGCAACGTTGCTGGAAAACAGTGCCATCCCGCAGGTCGATGCGCTGCGCTGGGGCGATATGCGGGTGGTTTTACCGTCTGCCGCTTCGGATGCAAACCTGAAGGGACTTTTTGCTAGCAGCGTAGTCACACACAACAGGGAGCTGAATGTCAGCGAAGCGCTGGGGGATGTCCCGGTCAATCTCTTTATCCAACACTTAACACAAGCATGAGTTCAGTTCAGGAGCATTGCGATGAGCACCGACGATAAACGCATTCGCGAATTCGCCTATCAGATCTGGGAGTCGGAAGGGAAACCTGAAGGCCACGAAGAACGTCATTGGGAAATGGCGCGCAAGTTGGCCGAGGCCGAAGCGCTGGCACCCAAGAAGCCACCCAAGGCGGCTGGCAGCAAAGTGGCTGGCAAGACTACAGCGGCAACAGCGAAAAGCACCGACGGCAAGACACCGGCAGCCGCCAAAGCCAAACCAGCGGCGAAAGCCAAGCCTTCGGCCACGGCCAAAGTAGTCCCGCCGGGCGAAAAGGCTGCCGAGAAAAAGCCGCGAGCCGCGAAGAAGCCTCCGGCGAACTGATCCGATCCATTTTTGAACTGAATGACTGTGTGGCGAGCGTGCTCGCCACAAGGGGCTCTTGCGCCCCGAAGAAAGCCCTTCTTGGGGCAAAACACACCACCCTGTGGGAGCGAGCCTGCTCGCGAAAGCGCTAGGTCAGTTGGTGAAAACGTCGAATGTACCGACGCTTTCGCGAGCAGGCTCGCTCCCACAAGGAAATCTCATTGCCTGAACTGTCCCGTTTTTTTGCAGGAGCAATCATGACCCGTCCAAAGAAAGCCGAACCCGCTGCGCACGCCGAGCCGTCGAGAATCCGTGAAGGCCTGCCCTTCCCGCTGGGTGCGACCTGGGATGGTCTGGGGGTGAACTTTGCTCTGTTTTCCGCCAACGCCACCAAGGTCGAGCTGTGCATTTTCGACGATGCCGGCGAAGTCGAACTCGAACGCATCGAGCTGCCGGAATACACCGATGAGATCTACCACGGCTACCTGCCGGATGCGCATCCTGGCTTGATCTACGGCTACCGCGTTTATGGTCCTTATGACCCGGCCAATGGTCACCGTTTCAACCACAACAAACTGCTGATCGACCCTTACGCCAAACAATTGGTCGGCGAGCTGAAATGGTCGGAGGCGCTGTTCGGCTACACCATCGGCCACCCCGACGCCGACCTCAGTTTCGACGAGCGTGACAGCGCGCCATTCGTGCCCAAGTGCAAGGTCATCGACCCGGCCCACACCTGGGGCAATGACCATCGCGTCAGCGTGCCGTGGGACAAGACCATCATTTACGAAACCCACGTGCGCGGCATCAGCATGCGTCATCCTTCGGTGCCGGAAAACCTGCGCGGCACCTTTGGCGGCTTGATGGTCGACGACGTGCTTGAGCACATTCGCAAGCTCGGTGTTTCGTCTGTCGAACTGCTGCCGATTCACGCCTTCGTCAACGATCAGCATCTGCTGCAAAAGGGCATGACCAACTATTGGGGCTATAACAGCATCGCGTTCTTCGCCCCGGACCCGCGTTATCTGGCCAGCGGCAAGATTGCCGAATTCAAGGAAATGGTCGCGCACCTGCACGATGCCAATCTCGAAGTCATTCTCGACGTGGTCTACAACCACACCGCCGAAGGTAACGAGCAAGGTCCGACCCTGTCGATGCGCGGTATCGACAACGCCTCCTACTACCGCTTGATGCCCGACGACAAGCGCTACTACATCAACGACTCCGGCACCGGTAACACCCTGGACCTGAGTCACCCATGCGTGCTGCAAATGGTCACTGACTCCCTGCGCTATTGGGCCAGCGAGATGCACGTCGATGGTTTCCGCTTCGACCTGGCAACCATTCTTGGCCGTTACCACGATGGTTTCGACGAGCGCCACAGCTTCCTCGTCGCCTGCCGTCAGGACCCGGTGCTGCGTCAGGTGAAAATGATCGCCGAACCCTGGGACTGCGGCCCCGGCGGTTATCAGGTCGGCAACTTTCCGCCGGGCTGGGTTGAGTGGAACGACAAGTTCCGCGACACCGTGCGTGCGTTCTGGAAAGGTGACGACGCCCAGCTCGCCGATTTCGCCAGCCGCATGACCGCTTCCGGGGAGATGTTCAACCAGCGTGGGCGCCGGCCGTATTCGTCGGTGAACTTCATCACCGCCCACGACGGTTTCACCCTCAACGATCTGGTGTCGTACAACGACAAGCACAACGAAGCCAACGACGAGAACAATCAGGACGGCAGCAACAACAACCTGTCGTGGAACCACGGCGTCGAAGGCCCGACCGACGATCCGGAAATCAACGCTCTGCGCCACCGGCAGATGCGCAATTTCTTCGCCACTCTGCTGCTGGCCCAAGGTACGCCGATGATCGTCGCCGGTGACGAGTTCGCGCGCACGCAGGACGGCAACAACAATGCCTATTGCCAGGACAGCGAGATTGGCTGGGTCAACTGGGACCTGAGCGAGGACGGCAAGGCCCTGCTCAAGTTCGTCAAACGCCTGATCAAGCTGCGCCTGACTTATCCGATCCTGCGTCGTGGACGCTTCCTGGTCGGCGAGTACAACGAAGATATCGGCGTCAAGGACGTGACCTGGCTGGCACCGGACGCCACCGAAATGACCACCGAGCACTGGCACGATGCGCACAATCGCTGCCTCGGCATGCTGCTCGACGGTCGCGCGCAGGAAACCGGCATCCGTCGCAAAGGCGCCGACGCGACGCTGCTGCTGGTGGTCAACGCACACCATGACATCGTCAACTTCACCCTGCCGGAAGTACCGGATGGTGGCTTCTGGACGTGCATGATCGATACCAATCAGCCGTCGATTCGCGGCCAGGAACGCTTCGAATTCGGCCACGAGTATTCGGTGACCGGGCGTTCGTTGCTGTTGTTCGAACTGCAACGCGACGAAGAAGATTGATATGGACTTTCAACATTATCTGGCCCGCCGTCCGCCAGATTACGCCGACACCAATGCCCTCGGCCGTTGCCTGCGAGCAATGGTAGAGGCCGGCCTTGACCGCTTGCCGTTGCCCGGCAGCGGTCACACGCTGGAGCGCTTTCAGCGTCTATCGGAGGTGGGCGGACACGATCTTGGGCTGTGCAAACTCTATGAAGGCCACACGGATGCGCTGGCGATCATCGAGCAATTGGGCGGTACGCCAACCCCGGGCAGCACGTGGGGCATGTGGGCCGCCGAACCGCCGCAGGCACGGGTGAAAGTCACGCCGTCCGGGCATATGGTGATGCTGAACGGGCGCAAGGCCTGGTGCTCTGGCGCTGCGGTGCTCAGCCACGCCTTGCTCACTGCGTGGGACGCTGATGATCAGCAGCAATTGGTTGCAGTCGCACTCGATCAATCCGGTGTGACCATCACCGATCAGGGCTGGCAAGCCGTGGGCATGGCGGCCACCGGCAGCGTCGAAGTGCTGTTTGAAAACGCCGAAGCGCAGGCCATTGGCAACCCCGGTGATTACCTGCAACGGCCGGGGTTCTGGCAGGGCGGGATCGGTATCGCGGCTTGCTGGTACGGCGCTTCACGGCGGATTGCCGAAGGGCTGCGTCAGCATTGCGCGCAACGCGATGAACCGCACGCCCTCGCCCATCTCGGTGCGACTGACACAGCACTGCAAGCAGCGGCCGACGTGTTGCGCTTCAGCGCGTTGCAAATCGATGCGCAGCCTGAGGCTGACGCTGAACTGCTGGCCCGTCGCGCCCGCGCGGTGGTCGAACAGTCTGCCGAACAGGTCATGCGTGAAGTCGGGCGGGCGCTGGGTGCCGGGCCGTTTTGTCAGGATCGGCATTTTGCGCGACTGAGTGCCGACTTGCCGGTGTTTCTGCGCCAGAGTCACGCCGAACGCGACCTTGCTGCGCTGGGCCAGCGGATTGCCGGTCAATCCTGCGAGGTCTGGGCGTTATGAAGGACAACCCGATCGTCGGCCAGGGCACTTCACTGCAGCAATGGCAGGGTTCGCGGCGTCTGGCCGAACTGCCCGCCATCGACGTTCTTGACCTGGTACCGCTGGGTTCGCGGGCGGTGATCATCGCGCCGCATCCGGATGACGAAGTGCTCGGTTGCGGCGGCATCATGCAGTTGCTGGCGGCAGCCGGACGGCCGTTGCAATTGATCTCGGTTACCGATGGCAGCGCCAGTCATCCCGGCTCGCAACGCTGGACGGTCGAACGCTTGAGCGTGGTGCGACCGCAGGAATCCGCAGAAGCTCTGCGCCGCCTCGGCTTGCCGATGCACAGCCTGAAATGGCTGCGCGGCGGTTTTACCGATACGCAAGTGGCGGCGCAGGAAACCGAGTTGAGCGAATTCATCGCCGGTTATCTGCATGCCAGTGACGTGGTTTTCACGACCTGGCGCCAGGACGGTCACAGCGATCACGAGGCCGTCGGCCGCGCCAGTGTCGAAGCGGCGCGACGCGTTGGTGCGACCTGCCATGAACTTCCGGTCTGGACCTGGCACTGGGCAACCCCGGAAGACGCTTCGGTGCCATGGGAGCGGGCGCGCAAGATTCTCCTTTCACCGACGCACATCGCACGTAAACGCCACGCCGCGCACGCGTTCGCCAGCCAGCTGGAAGGCGACCGCGACGTCGGGCTCGGGCCGGTGCTCGCTCCCTATGTGCTTGATCGTTTGCTGCAACCTTTTGAAGTGGTGTTCCTGTGAGCGTCGATGACCGCTATTTCGACGGCCTGTTCGCTGGCAACGACGATCCATGGGCGTTCCGCCAGCGCTGGTACGAGCAGCGCAAACGCGCGATCACCCTCGCCGCCCTGCCGCGTCCGCGCTACAGGTCGGTGTTCGAACCGGGTTGCGCCAACGGCGAACTGAGTGCAGAACTGGCTCCGCGCTGCGACCGCCTGTTGTGCTGCGACACGGCGAGCGCGGCAGTGAAGCTGGCGCGTACGCGCTTGAGCGTGTTCGAGCATGCCGAAGTCCGTCAGGGACGCCTCCCGGCTGACTGGCCGGAGGAAAAATTCGACCTGATTGTATTCAGCGAAATCGGCTACTACCTCGACGAAAAAGATCTGACAGAAATGATCCGCCGGATCAGTGAGTCACTGACGGCCGACGGACAATTGCTGGCCTGCCACTGGCGCCCGCCGATCGAGGGCTGCCCGTTGAATGCACGTCAGGTCCACGATCAGATCCACGATCAATTGGCTTTGCCGCGTCTGGTGCTGCATCAGGAAGCGGATTTCATTCTCGAACTGTGGAGCCGCGAGCCACGCTCGGTGGCGGCACTGGAGGGCTTGCGTTGATCGGTATCGTGATTCCCGCGCACAACGAAGAAGCGCTGCTCGATGAATGCCTGCGCGCCGCCCTGCGGGCCAGCCAGCATGGGCAACTGGCCGGCGAGCCGGTGGAAATCCTGGTGGTGCTCGACAGTTGCAGCGACGCCTCGGCGCAGATCGTCAGCGCTTATCCGGTGCTGAGCCTGCAGATCGACGCACGCAACGTCGGCGAAGCCCGAGCCGCCGGTGCGCGACTGCTGCTCGAGCGCGGTGCCCGCTGGATCGCCTGCACCGACGCCGACAGCCGCGTCGCCGATGACTGGCTGGCGGCGCAACTGGGACTGGAGGCGGACGCAGTGTGCGGCACGGTGACCGTCGAGCACTGGCACGAATCGATCGATGAAGCGGCGCAGATTCGCTATCACCGCCATTATCAGGCCCGCGATGGCCATCGGCACATTCACGGCGCCAATCTCGGTGTCAGCGCCGAGGCTTATCGCCTGGCCGGCGGTTTCAAACCGCTGACCTGTGACGAGGACGTGCAACTGGTGCGTGCGCTGGAGCGCAGCGGTGCGAATATCGCCTGGAGTCATCGCCCGCAAGTGCACACCAGCGCCCGTCTCGACAGTCGGGCCAAGGGCGGATTCGGTGACTTTCTGCGCAATCTGGCACAGCTGGAATAAAAAAATACGGATCAGATTGATCTGTGACGCGACGAATCGGCTGTCTTGAGCAATACTCTGCCTCGCAGTAATCCAAGGGTTGGAGCACTGCACCGTTGCTATTCATTTGCCTTCACGGGCCGCGATCAGCGTTGGCTGTTCACGACTGAGGGCGAGATACCACAAGGACGTCGCACTCATGAAATCGTCATTGATCAACGAACACGGCCTGCCAGCACAGATCTGGAACAGCGCGCCGCAACTCGACAATATTCCCGTCATCAACACCCACAGCCTGGTTCCCGCCGGCGCCCGCGCCGTGGTCATCGCCCCGCATCCGGGCGATGAAGTGGTCACTTGCGGCGGTTTGCTGCAATTGCTCTCCAGCCTTGGCCATCCCCTGCAATTGCTCTCGATTACCGACGGCAGCGCCAGCCACCCCGGCTCGCGGCAATGGTCGGAACAACGCCTGAGTGTATTCCGCCCGCAGGAAAGCGTCGAAGCCCTGCGCCGCCTCGGCCTGCCCATGCACAGCCTGAAGTGGGTGCGCGGCGGCTTTACCGACAACGCACTGAGTGATCAGCAAAGCCAGCTCACCGAGTTCATCGGCCGCTACCTGCGACCGGGCGACGTAGTGTTCAGTACCTGGCGCAAGGATGGCCCGCCGGATCATGAAGTGGTCGGCCGCGCCAGTTTCGACGCGGCGCAAAAGGCCGGGGCGACCTATCACGATGTGCCGGTGTGGGCCTGGCACTGGCCGGAGCGCGAGCAGCGCATGATTCCCTGGGAACGCGCGCGCAAGCTGCGTCTCGACACCTGGACGGTAGCGCGCAAGAGCCACGCCACCCACGCTTACGCCAGCCAGCTCAAGGGCGAACCGGCCATCGGCATCGCCCCGCTGCTGCCCCCGGTGCTGCTGGAGCGGATGCGCTTGCCGTATGAAATCGTCTTCTTCTGAACGGCGGAAGCTCACAATACCTGTGGGAGCGAGCCTGCTCGCGAAAGCGGTGTGTCATGTGTCAGATGTATTGAACGTGATGAAGTCTTCGCGAGCAGGCTCGCTCCCACATTGGCCCAGCAGTGAATCATCGGAAGGAACTGCCACCCCCTCAAACCAGTCGCATGAACAGGCATGGCCCAAATCAGAGGAGTGAACGTGTCCAGCGATCCCAAGCGTCAAGTGGTCGACGCGCCAGTCATTCATCGCCTGCGGGTACTCACGGTCAACACCCACAAGGGCTTCACCGCGCTGAATCGGCGGTTCGTTCTCCCGGAGCTGCGCGAAGCGATGCGCAGTACCTCGGCCGATCTGGTGTTTCTGCAGGAAGTGGTGGGTGAACACGAACGCCATTCGAGTCGCTACAACGACTGGCCGCAGACCTCGCAATACGAATTCCTCGCCGACAGTATGTGGAGCGATTTTGCCTATGGCCGCAACGCCGTTTACCCCGACGGCCACCACGGCAACGCGCTGCTGTCGAAATACCCGATCCGCGAATACCGCAACCTCGACGTGTCGATCACCGGGCCTGAACGGCGCGGGCTGTTGCACTGCATCCTGGATGTGCCCGGGCATGCCGAGGTGCACGCGATCTGTGTGCATTTGAGTCTGCTGGAGAGCCATCGGCAATTGCAGTTGCAGCTGCTTTGCCAGTTGCTTGAATCACTGCCCGACGATGCGCCGGTGATCATTGCCGGTGATTTCAATGACTGGCAGTTGCAGGGCAACGCCGCCCTCGCCCGTCGCGACTATTTGCACGAAGCTTTTGAACGTCATCATGGGCGCCCGGCGAAAACCTATCCGGCGCGTTTCCCGCTGTTGCGCCTGGACCGGATTTACCTGCGCAATGCCAGTAGCCACGATCCAAGGATTCTCGGCAACAAGCCATGGACGCATTTGTCGGATCATCTTCCCTTGGCGGTTGAAGTGCACCTCTAGCTGCATTTTTGACAGCCATCCAATGACAGGTCGTTCCGGCAATAACCGCTCGGAAGGACCTTTCGTCGGCGGCAAAAAACCGTCAGACGCATCCTTCGCAAGCGTTTTTCCATGCAAACAAGCACTTAGTTATGTGCAGAAAAACAAACGCTTGCAGTTGCTGATTTAAGCGCGCCATTCATCGTGCATTTTCTTGACGCGCGAGCATCGCTCTTCTTATCTCTACCTTACTACCCCCGGAATCACTACTGGGGCTGACCTTCCGGCACTCGCGAAATCGAGCAGCCGCGGTTCGCCCCGCTCTATTCGGTCGCCCCTCGTTCGGGGTAGGAGAGACGCCAAACTCGAGATGACGCATGCGCTTGCAAGGTAGACCTCCATGAAAACTTCACTGACCCCACATGAATTGAAAATCACTTTTTGCACAGTGTCAGGTTCGCTGTTGCTGTGCTCGTCCATGGAGGCGCATGCGGAATTTTCGGCGGATGAACGCGCGTGGTATCGCGCCGATGTCCCTGTGATGACCTTGCCAGTGACCGTGATAACGCCCGGACCGCTGCCATTGAGTCAGCAGAGTTCGCGCCTGATCACCGAAGATCTTGCACCCTCCGCATGGGACGAGCTGTACGGCAAAAGCGCTCGGCAAGCACAGACCGACGCACTGTCTTCCGGTTATGCGATGGCCGGTGGCGAGTTCAAAGGTCCGGCCGTGGTCACGTTGAAAAGCGCTAACGGGACTACCCAGACCCTTGGCCTCATAGGTGGCGACAATCAGGTCCAGCTGAATTCCGCTGGTGCGCTGACCCGACGTGCCCTCGCCGACCGCAACACTGACAGCCTCAACCTGCAAGGCCAGAGCCTTGGCGCCTATTATAGCCTGGTCGGCGCGCAGGGCTGGCACGTCGACCTGTCGGCCAGCGGCGGTCGGGTCAGCGGTTTCAGTCGGACCCCGCAAGGCAATCGGCAAGCCACCGAAGGCAACGCGATGACCTTTTCCGTTGAAGGCGGTTATCCGATCGGCTTGAGTGACAACTGGGTGGTCGAACCACAGGCGCAACTGATCAACCAGCGCATCAGCCTCGACGCGCCTTATGCAGGCTCGGGCAACGCCTCGTCGACCGACCTGACCGCGTGGAGTGGCCGTGTCGGTGCGCGATTGAAAGGCAGTTATGACTTGAACGGGTTGCCTGTTGAACCCTACGTGCGCACCAACCTTTGGCACACGGTGTACACCGGCAGCACGGTGACCCTCGATCAGGTCGACAAGATCAGCAGCAGCCGCAAGTCTTCAACAGTGGAATTGGGCTTGGGACTGGTGGCGCGGGTCACACCGGCGGTAAGCCTGTACATGAGCGCCGATTACAGCAGCGATGTGGATGACAATGACCTGAACGGCATTATCGGCAGCCTTGGAGTGCGGATGCGTTGGTGATCTGCTGAACGCTGAAGAACCTTGTGGGAGCGAGCCTGCTCGCGAAAGCGGTGCCACCTTCAACATCATCGTTGACTGACATGGCGCCTTCGCGAGCAGGCTCGCTCCCACAGGTGCTAGCCGTGCGGCTTGAGAATCAACACTGCCAACGGCGGAAGATTCAGTTCCAGCGACAACGATTGACCATGGCTTGGCACTTCTTCGGTCAACGCTCCGCCGCCATTGCCATAGTTGGAGCCGGCATAAATGTCGGCGTCACTGTTGAACAGCTCGGTCCAGCGCCCGGCAAACGGCACGCCGACCCGATACGCCTGGCGCGGTACCGGGGTGAAGTTGGCAACCACCAGCACTGGCGAGCCATCCTTGCTCCAGCGCAACCACGCGTAAACGCTGTTGATCGCATCGTCGCCAATCAACCACTGGAAGCCCTGCGGCGCATCGTCCTGGTCGTGCAGCGCCGGCTCTTCGCGATACAGCCGGTTGAGATCGCCAACCAGTTTCTGCACGCCCTTGTGCTCGGAATACTGCAGCAGGTACCAGTCCAGCTGCTGATCGTGGTTCCACTCGCGCCATTGGCCGAACTCGCAGCCCATGAACAAAAGCTTTTTGCCCGGATGAGTCCACATGAAGCTCAGATAGGCGCGCAGATTGGCAAACTTCTGCCAGCGATCGCCGGGCATCTTGTCGATCAACGAGTGCTTGCCGTGCACCACTTCGTCGTGGGAAATCGGCAGGATGAAGCGTTCCGACCAAGCGTAGACCAGACCAAAGCTCAACTCGTTGTGGTGATGTGCGCGGTACACCGGATCTTGCTGGATGTAGTGCAGCGAATCGTGCATCCAGCCCATGTTCCATTTGTAGGCAAACCCGAGACCGCCCTGCTGGGTGCTCTGACTGACGCCGGGCCAGGCGGTGGACTCTTCGGCAATCACCAGCGCACCCGGCGCTTCCAGCTCAACCACGTCGTTCAAATGCCGCAGGAAGTCGATGGCCTCCAGGTTCTCCCGACCGCCGTGGCGATTCGGCACCCATTCGCCAGCCTTGCGCGAATAGTCGCGGTACAGCATCGAAGCCACCGCATCGACACGCAGGCCGTCGATATGGAAGTGTTTCAGCCAGTGCAGCGCCGAGGCCAGCATGTAACCGTGCACTTCGGTGCGACCAAGGTTGTAGATCAGCGTGTCCCAATCCTGATGGAAGCCTTCCAGCGGGTTGCCGTACTCGTACAGCGCGGTGCCGTCGAACTGCGCCAGACCGTGGGTATCGGTGGGGAAATGCGCCGGCACCCAATCAAGAATCACCCCGATGTCGGCCTGGTGACAGGCGTTGACGAACTCGGCGAACTGATCCGGCGTGCCATAACGCGCACTCGGCGCGAATTGCGAAAGCAACTGATAGCCCCAGGAACCGCCGAAGGGGTGCTCCATGATCGGCATCAGTTCGATGTGGGTGAATCCCAGCTCTTTGACATAAGGAATCAGCCGCTCGGCCAGCTCCGGCCAGGTGTACTGGCGCGCGACCTCGCCGAGATCATCCAGCTCGCACTGCCAGGAACCGGCGTGCAACTCGTAGATCGACAGAGGTTTGGAGCGCTGCTGGCGATCCTGACGGGAATTCATCCAGTCGTGATCCTGCCAGTCGATCTGCAGGGGCGAGGCAACTTTCGAAGCGGTGTCCGGCGGCAGGCTGGTGGCCAGTGCCATCGGGTCGGCCTTGAGCGGCAAAATGCCGTGGGCACCAAGAATCTCGTACTTGTACAACTCCCCCGCTTGCAGGCGCGGGATGAACAGTTCCCATACACCGGACGGATGACGCAGCCGCATGGGATGGCGACGCCCGTCCCAGACGTTGAAATCGCCGACCACCGATACACGGCGGGCATTCGGTGCCCACACGGCAAAGCGCACACCGTCCACGCCATCAACGGTCTTCAGCTGCGCACCGAGGCAGGCGCTGAGGTCGCGGTGGTTACCCTCGGCGAACAGGTACAAATCCATCTCGCCGAGCAACTGGCCGAAGCTGTACGGGTCTTCTGCAACCTGCTCGCCACCGGCCCAGCGTGTGCGCAACAGGTACGGTCGCGCCTGATCGAAATGGCCGACAAACAGCCCCGGCGTCTCGGTCATCTCCAGCGGGCCAAGCTCTTCGCCGCTGTCCTTGTCCAGCACCGCCACACTCAGCGCACCGGGCAGATAAGCGCGGATGAACTGCCCACCAGCGCCATCGCCGTGCGGGCCGAGAATGGAAAACGGGTCCTGATGCTCGGCGCGTACCAAGGCATCAATGTCGCGTGCCGAGGGTAACAATGCTTCCTTTACCACACCCTGTTCCTTGTTCGAGAAACTCATGACTACTCTCCACCAAGATCGGAAAAGGGTTTAAGCCCTGTCAATAATCCATACAAGCCGTGCAATGGCACGGGCAGCCACGTTGGGCGGTTTTCCGCCTCGTAGGCCACTTCATAAGCGGCTTTTTCCAGGCCGAACAACGCCAGCGCGGCGTCGGCACCCTGAGGATCCTGCCAGGCATGCTCAAGACTAGCTGCTGCCTCGCGGTATGCCTGAACAAATGCCTCGCGTGCTTCGCGCAGATAACGCTCGGCGACACGTTTACGCGCCGCTTCGGCTTCGACGCTGTTATCAACGTTATGCACATTGATGGTCATCGCCGCTGCGTAATCGAACGAACGCAGTACGCCGCTGACGTCCTTGTACGGGCTGTGTTTACCGCGACGCTCGCTCAATGGCCGCGCCGGTTCGCCCTCGAAGTCGATCAGGTAGGCGTCGCCCTTGATCACCAGCACCTGGCCCAAATGCAAGTCGCCATGCACCCGAATGCGCAAGCCGCCGGTGGCTTTCTTCGCCAGATCCTGCACATGGGCAAGAATGGTTTTCTTCTCGTCGAGCAGACGCTTGACCAGTTTCTGATCCGACGCATTCAACTCGCCTTGATGCTGTTTGAGCAGTTTCAGGGCGTGTTCGACCTGGGCGGTGACATCCTTGCCTGTCGTGGCCATGTCCTTGCTCGACGACACTTGCGGCGCGAAGTCGGCATTGTCGGTTGGCGCAGCGAGCACCTGATGCATCTCGCCCAGACGCTGACCAAGCATGCCGGCGAAGTCCTTCAACTCGCCGAGGGCGTTGTAATGCTGCTCCTGCTCGGACATGGCGTCGGCCAGTTCATCGCGCAGCGCCCGTTCCAGGTTGTTCTGCGTCCATTCCCATGCGTCACCCTGATTGCTCAGATAGCCTTGGGCGATCATCAGCAAGTTGTCTTCGCCTTGCGCGTCGCGGCGAATCACCGAACCGAGCAGCGGAGAGATATTGGCAAACCCGGCCTCGGTCAGGTAAGCGCTCATCTCCAGTTCCGGGTGTACGCCAGAAGCGACTTTGCGTATCAGCTTAAGCACCAGACTGTTGCCGATTACCACTGAACTGTTCGATTGCTCGGCCGACAGGTAGCGCACATCCGACTCGGCGCCGAGGCCGAGTTTTTCCAGATGATCTGTCTGTTCGAAGCGGATTTCGCCTTCGATCGACTCCAGTACGGTGTTGTTCTGCATGCCTTGCAGCACGGCGCGGACGAAGGTTTCCAAGGTGAACGCATCGGTGATCAGGCCAACCTGACGCACACGGCGTACACGCGAAAGCGCCAATTGCTGCGGCAATGGCGGGCCGACATGGTCTTCGCCAATGAAGCCGAACGGCAGTTGATAACGATTGGTCTGGCCACCGCTGGTGACTTCGATTTCGCTGAGCAGCACCGGATGCTGGGCATCACCGAAACGCACGCCGTAAGCCAGATTGACCTTCTCGATCGCCGCATCCTTGCCGGCAAACCAGCGACGGTTCTGCAGCCAGCTCGGCAGGATGCTTTGCTCCAGCGTCGTCCGCGATGGCACTTCGAGCAGTTCTTCCATGCGTTTTTTCAGCACCAGCGTGGTGAAATCCGGCAGGCTCTGCGCCGGTTCGACGTGCCAGCTCGGCATCTGGTTTTCTGCCGCCAGTGCAAACCAATAGAAACCGTACGGCGCCAGGGTCAGGAGGAAATTCAACTGACCGATCGGCGGGAACGCGTTACCACCGAGCATTTCCACCGGCACCATGCCGACATACGCCGACAGGTCTAGCTCGACCGCTTGCGCACTGCGCGAGACGTTGGCCACGCACAGAATGATTTCGTGCTTGCCGTCGGCATCAGTGTATTCGCGGGTGTAAGCCAGCACGCGACGGTTGCTCGGCGAGAGCATTTTCAAGGTGCCACGGCCGAACGCCTTCGATTGCTTGCGCACTGCGAGCAGGCGCCGCGTCCAGTTCAACAGTGAGTGCGGATCGCCGGACTGGGTTTCGACGTTGACCGACTGATAGCCATACTGCGGGTCCATGATCGGCGGCAGTACCAGACTGGCCGGATCGGCGCGGGAGAAACCGCCGTTGCGGTCGATCGACCACTGCATCGGTGTACGCACGCCATCGCGATCGCCGAGGTAGATGTTGTCGCCCATACCGATTTCGTCGCCGTAGTACAGCGTCGGCGTGCCGGGCATCGACAGCAGCAGGCTGTTGAGCAGTTCGATGCGGCGACGGTCGCGTTCCATCAACGGTGCGAGACGACGGCGAATACCGAGGTTGATCCGCGCGCGACGGTCAGCCGCGTAGTAGTTCCACAGGTAATCGCGCTCGCGGTCGGTGACCATTTCCAGGGTCAGCTCATCGTGGTTGCGCAGGAAAATCGCCCACTGGCAATTCGCCGGAATTTCCGGGGTCTGCCGGAGAATGTCGGTGATCGGGAAGCGATCTTCCTGCGCCAGCGCCATGTACATGCGCGGCATCAGCGGGAAGTGGAAGGCCATGTGGCATTCGTCACCATTGACGCCAGCAGCGTCGGTGTCACCGAAATACAGCTGGGTGTCTTCCGGCCACTGATTGGCCTCGGCCAGCAGCATGCGATCGGGATAGTTGGCGTCGATCTCGGCACGGATCTGCTTGAGGACGTCGTGGGTCTCGGGCAGGTTTTCGTTGTTGGTGCCGTCGCGCTCGATCAGGTACGGAATCGCGTCGAGGCGCAGGCCGTCGATGCCCATGTCGAGCCAGTAACGCATCACCGACAACACGGCTTTCATCACTTGCGGGTTGTCGAAGTTCAGATCCGGCTGGTGCGAGTAGAAGCGGTGCCAGAAGTATTGGCCAGCAACCGGATCCCAGGTCCAGTTGGACTTTTCGGTGTCGAGAAAGATGATTCGCGTGCCGTCGTATTTCTGATCGTCATCGGACCACACGTAGAAATCCCGCGCCGCTGAACCCGGCTTGGCTTTACGCGCACGCTGGAACCACGGGTGCTGGTCGGAGGTGTGGTTGATGACCAGCTCGGTGATCACCCGCAGCCCGCGCTTGTGCGCTTCGGCAATGAAGCGCTTGGCGTCGGCCATGGTCCCGTAGTCGCTGTGCACGCCACGGTATTCGGCGATGTCGTAACCGTCGTCGCGGCGTGGCGAGGGATAGAACGGCAATAGCCAGATGGTGTTGACGCCGAGGTCGGCAATGTAATCGAGTTTGGCGATAAGCCCGGGAAAGTCGCCGATCCCGTCATTGTTGGAGTCGAAAAACGATTTGACGTGAACCTGATAAATCACCGCATCCTTGTACCAGAGCGGGTCTTTGATGAAGGCGGCTGCCTTGGGTTTCTTCGCCATGTGGAACTCCTGAAAAATTCTCTGATACACCGAGGAGCTAGCATTGGTGAGCCCCTGTGGCGAGGGGATTTATCCCCGTTCGGCTGCGCAGCAGTCGCAAATTGTTAACGCGGTGCAGCTTGAAAACAGGGGCCGCTGCGCGCCCCAACGGGGATAAATCCCCTCGCCACGGAGGCGGTGCAAATGTTACGAAGCGGTAATCCGCCAAATCCCGAACGGCTGATACGCCGGATCGATGCGCATGAACTGATACTTGCCGTGCCAGTCCCAGCGATGGCCGTTCATCAAATCTTCGCCATGGGTGGTGGCATCGTCCGGCAGGCCCATTTCCCACAGCGGCAGTTCGAAATTCGCTTCCTGCACGTTATGCGGATCGAGGCTGACCGCGACCAGAATGAAATTGCTGCCATCGGCGCTGCGCTTGCCGAAGTACAGAATGTTGTCGTTCCAGGCGTTGTAGATCTTCAGGCCCAAATGGGTGTGCAGCGCCGGGTTCTGCCGGCGGATGCGGTTGAGCTGAGCGATCTCGGCAATGATGTTGCCCGGCGCGGTGAAGTCGCGGACGCGGATTTCGTATTTCTCCGAATCCAGGTATTCCTCTTTGCCCGGCACCGGTGCCGATTCGCATAACTCGAAGCCGGAATACATACCCCACAGGCCCGAGCCCATCGTTGCCAAGGCAGCGCGGATGAGGAAACCGGGACGCCCCGACTCATGCAAAAACGCCGGGTTGATGTCCGGGGTATTGACGAAGAAATTCGGCCGGTAGCATTCGCGCCACGGCGACTGATTGAGTTCGGTGAAATATTCCGCCAGCTCGGCCTTGGTATTGCGCCAGGTGAAATAGGTGTAGCTCTGCGAATAACCGACCTTGCCCAGACGCGCCATCATCGCCGGCGTGGTGAAGGCCTCGGCGAGGAAAATCACTTCCGGATACAGCGTGCGCACATCGGCGATCAACCATTGCCAGAACGGCAGCGGTTTGGTGTGCGGGTTGTCGACGCGGAAGATCTTCACACCTTCCTTGACCCAGCCGACAACGATGTCGCGCAACTCGACCCATAGACTCGGAATTGCATCCGGCGCATAGAAGTCGACGTTGACGATGTCCTGGTATTTCTTCGGCGGGTTTTCGGCGTATTTGATCGTGCCGTCCGGGCGCCAGTTGAACCAGCCCGGATGCTCTTTGAGCCACGGGTGGTCCTGGGAGCACTGGATGGCGAAGTCGAGAGCGATTTCCAGACCGTGATCGGCGGCGGCAGCCACCAGCCGGCGGAAATCTTCACGGGTGCCGAGCTGCGAGTGAATCGCCTCGTGGCCGCCCTCTTCGCTACCAATCGCATACGGGCTGCCGGGATCATCCGGGCCAGCAGTCAGGGAATTGTTGCGGCCCTTGCGGTGGGCGCGGCCGATCGGGTGAATCGGCGTGAAGTACAACACGTCGAAGCCCATGTCCTGAATCATCGGCAGACGCGAGTGCACGTCGTTGAAAGTGCCGTGACGCTGAGGATCGTCGGTGATCGAGCGCGGAAACAGCTCATACCAACTGGCGAACTCGGCGAGTTCGCGCTCGACGTCCATGGGGAATTCGGCGCTGATGCTGAGGTAGGCGCGGTGATCGGCCTGAGCCATCAGCTCTGCACTGCGCGAGTGCAGAAACAGCGCAACCTGCTCGGTTTCGAGCAGGCCGGACAATTCATGGTGCAGCGCGGCAAGCTGCTCGCTGAGCTGACCTTCGCTGCGTTCTGCGGCTTGTTGCACCATGGTTCGGCCTTCCTGCAGCTCCAGGGAAACCGGCACAGCAGCGTTGTGCTTCTTTTCCAGTTCGTACTGGAAGCTGGCGAAATGGTCGATCCACGCTTCGATGCAATACAGATAGCGGCCCTGCTCTTCGGGGCGGAACTGGCCTTGCCAGGTGTTGTTGCCCTGATCGGACATGACCTCGGTCTGCCAGGTTTCCTGGCCTTCTTCGCGCCAGCGGATGCGTACGGCGAGCTTGTCATGGCCGTCGGCAAACACTTTGCTGGTCACCACCACTTCGCGCCCGGCAATCGACTTGACGGCAAACTGGCCGCCGTCGAGGGTCGGCATGGTGTTTTCGATGACGATTCGAGGCAGCAGCAACGCCTGCGACAATGGCATGTGCGGGTTGTAACTCAGCTCTGAAGGTCTTTCAGCAGTCATTGAGCATCTCTCCTTAACGCCCCAAGGACGCTCTTGTGCCGGAACAGTATTCGCGACAAAGCGCCGGCCCTGTCATGAACTCACTTAGGTTCCGAGCAACCGGCGCGGGGAAAAGTTCAGATGAAATTAACAAGACAAACCGGCGGATCGAATTTGCCGTGGCCGGGTCAACTCACTTAAGCACGTCCCACGCCATGTGCCATACGGAGGTCATCAGATGAACATCCCGATCCCGGCGGAAACGCCTGATCCGAACATCGACAAACCCACCCTGCCGGATACCGAGCCGCCACCGGTGCCCGAGCAAGAGCCACCCGGCACCACGCCACCGCCGAAAGAAGAGCCACCGAATACGATGCCGCCGGTGATCGTCTGACCCTGCCCCCCTGATCGTTCCCACGCTCCGCGTGGGGATGCCTCAACGGACGCTCCGCGTTCGGCTCCAGAAGGGACGCGGAGCGTCCCGGGCTGCATTCCCACGCGGAGCGCGGGAACGATCAGGCAACGATCAGGCAACGATCATCAGCCGGCGGGAAGTCAAAGGTGGTCGTTCTTGTCGACATCCTTTTCGAACACTCTCACCACGTAAGGCATCACGCTGAAGATCGCCAGTGCCAGAATGGTACTGAGCAATGCCGTCGCTTCCTTGCCCAGCCCCGCCGCCACGCCGATCGCCGCCGTCATCCATAAGCCCGCCGCCGTGGTCAGGCCTTTGACATGGGCCTCGTCGCCCTGCTGATTTTTCAGAATGGTGCCGGCGCCGAGAAAGCCGATCCCGGCAATCACACCCTGCAAGACCCGACTCATGGCATCGGATTCTGCGCCCGAGGTCTGCGGCACCAACACGAATAGCGCAGCGCCCAACGCCACCAGCATGTGCGTGCGCACGCCCGCTGCCTTGCCTTTATGCTCGCGCTCAAATCCGAGTATCCCGCCGAGAATCGCCGCCATCAGCAGGCGTACGGTGATCCGGGTCATTTGCGAGGCGTCGCCGATATCGGCAAATTCGGCTTGCATCGTGGCCCACACTTCATCCCACCAGTCTTCCATCGTGCTTCCCTTGTTATTGGCTTGATAAGCGATGGACAACAGCGACCATTAATCGGTTGCGCAGAACGAACTGCGCGCTGCGTTTCCTAACGTGCAGACCTCACTTGAAAGGACTGCCGCCATGACCGTTCGAATCGATGAATCCAACCCTGAGCAGAAAGTGTGTTTTTTCACCGTCGAGCATGGTGAGCAAATCCGTATCTGCGACACGTTGACAGTCGAGACCGATAGCGAAAAAGCCATGTCGTTCGTGGAAATCGAAGGCAAACGCGCCTACATCACCGAAGCAGAAGCCGATGTCTTGACCGTCGCCGGGGCCAAGGACGGGCGCAAACATCTGAAGACCGATGACAGTGATTCGGTGGTTTGATTGATCTCGATCAACACCCGGCGCAGGCGCCTGCAATAGGCGTTTGCGCCGCGCCCACCCTGATGCTTCAAGTTGTCGCAGGGATTGCGCCAAACCCCATCTGATCCGCTTTTTATTGCCAAACCTGAGTCTGTTCTGCAAACAGATCGGCGCTCATAGTGCATCGGCCTGATGGAGGCTGATGAGCGAACGAACATGAGCGAGCAAATCCCCGTCCGAACCGTAGAAGCAGCGCCGACGATAAGAAGCGTACCCGCACGCCCACTGAAGGCGACTGCCGGATCCACCGACAAGCAAATCCACACCCGCAGTTTCACCGGCCTGTTCCGCAATCTGCGTTTAAGCGGTGCCGGGTTTCTGTTCCTGCTGTTCTTCGGCACCGTGTGGCTGAACTGGGGCGGTCGGCAGGCGGTGCTGTGGGATCTGGCGGAGAGCAAATTCCACATCTTCGGCGCGACGTTCTGGCCGCAGGATTTCATTCTGCTCTCAGCATTGTTGATCATCGCTGCGTTCGGACTCTTCGCAATTACCGTGTTCGCCGGTCGCGTCTGGTGCGGTTACACCTGCCCGCAGAGTTCGTGGACGTGGATCTTCATGTGGTGCGAGAAGATCACCGAAGGCGAGCGCAACCAACGGATCAAACTGCAAGCGGCGCCGTGGAGCCTGAACAAACTGGCGCGGCGCGCCGCCAAGCACACGTTGTGGCTGGCGATCAGCGTGATGACCGGCCTGACCTTCGTCGGCTACTTCACCCCGATCCGGCCGCTGGCTGAAGATTTGCTGACCCTGCAGATCGGTGGCGTCAGTCTGTTCTGGGTGCTGTTCTTCGCCGCCGCCACCTACATCAACGCCGGTTGGCTGCGTGAAGCCGTGTGCATGCACATGTGCCCGTATGCGCGGTTCCAGAGTGTGATGTTCGACAAGGACACGCTGACCATTGCCTACGACGCCGCCCGTGGCGAAAACCGTGGTCCGCGCAAGCGTGATGTGCGCCCGGTCGAAGCCGGCCTGGGTGATTGCATCGACTGCCAGTTGTGCGTGCAGGTCTGCCCGACCGGCATCGACATCCGCGATGGCTTGCAAATGGAATGCATCGGCTGCGCAGCGTGCATCGACGCCTGCGATTCGATCATGGACAAAATGCATTACCCGCGCGGCCTGATCCGCTACAGTTCCGAGCGCGAATTGCAGGGCGGCAAAACCCATCTGCTGCGTCCGCGTTTGATTGGCTATACGGCGGTGTTGTTGGTGATGATCGGAGCGTTGGCGCTGGCATTGATCGAGCGGCCGATGGTGTCGCTGGACGTGACCAAGGATCGCGGGTTGTTCCGCGAGAACGCTCAGGGGCAGATCGAGAATATTTATTCGCTGAAAGTGATCAACAAGACTCAGCAGCGACAGGAATACCGGTTGAGTCTGGTTGATGGCGACGGGTTTGAGTTGCAGGGCAAAACGGCCCTGAGCCTGGCGCCGGGAGAGATTGTCGATGTGCCGGTGTCGGTGGCGATGACCACCGAGCGCCCGGCGAGCAGTTCGCAGACATTGAGTTTCAGGATTGAAGACAGTGACGAGCCGCAGGTATACAGCGTGGCGAAGAGCCGGTTTGTGGCGCCGATAAATCGTTGAGAATTTGGCATTGCTGCCCTCACCCCAGCCCTCTCCCGGAGGGAGAGTGAGCCGACCGAGGTGTCTGTCGCTATGCATCGACCTGAAAGACCGAGTCGATTATGGATTCGGCAAAGCACTGTCAGGCCGGCATATTTCATCAGCATCCCCCAATCAGCCCTCTCCCTCTGGGAGAGGGCTAGGGTGAGGGCTCCTTCCCTGACACCCCACAAAATCAAGTCCACCAAGGCCCACCGATGAAACGCTACGAAAAATTCGCCGACGACATCGCTGAACTGATCCGCTCCGGCGTCCTCGGCCCCGGCCAGCGGGTGCCGTCGGTGCGCTACGCCAGCCAGACCTACGGCGTCAGCCCGTCCACGGTGTTCCAGGCCTATTACCTGCTCGAACGCCGTGGCCTGATCCGCGCCCGGCCGCGCTCCGGTTACTTCGTCAACGCCCATACGCCGAGCACATTCTCCGAGCCGGTAATCAGCAGCCAGGTCAATGAATCCACCGAGGTTGACGTCAGCGAACTGGTGTTCTCGGTACTCGATTCGATCAAAGACCCCAACACCGTGCCCTTCGGCTCGGCCTTCCCCAGCCCGACACTGTTCCCGCTGCAACGCCTGTCGCGCTCCCTGGCCAGCGCCGCGCGGGAGATGGATCCGCGCATGGTCGTCACCGATATGTCGCCGGGCAATCCGCAACTGCGCCGGCAGATTGCCCTGCGCTACATGGTCGGCGGGCTGATGTTGCCGATGGAAGAATTGCTCATCACCAACGGTGCCCTCGAAGCGCTGAACCTGTGCCTGCAAGCGGTGACCGAGCCCGGTGATCTGGTGGCCATCGAGGCCCCGGCGTTCTACGCCAGCCTGCAGGTGCTCGAACGCTTGAAGCTAAAAGCCGTGGAAATACCCGTGCATCCGCGTGACGGCATCGATCTCGGTGTGCTCGCGCAAACCCTCGAACGTCACCCGATCAAGGCCTGCTGGTGCATGACCAGTTTCCAGAATCCGATGGGCGCGACTGTGCCCGAGGCGAAGAAACAGGAACTCGTCGAACTGCTGCGTCAGCATCAGGTGCCGTTGATCGAAGACGACGTCTACGCCGAGCTTTATTACGGGCAACAGGCGCCAAAACCGGCCAAGGCTTTTGATACCGAAGGATTGGTCATGCATTGCGGCTCGTTCGCCAAAAGTCTCGCGCCCGGTTATCGCATCGGCTGGGTGGCGGCCGGGCGTTTTGCGCAGAAAATCGAACGGCTGAAGCTGATGACCTCACTGTGCGCTTCGATGCCGGCGCAAGCGGCTATCGCCGATTATCTGCAACACGGCGGCTACGATCGGCATCTGCGTAAACTGCGTTATGCCCTGGAAGAACAACAGAGCGCGATGCTCGCGGCGATTGCCCGCTACTTTCCGGCGCAGACCCGGGTCAGCCAACCGGCGGGCGGCTACTTTCTGTGGCTGGAATTGCCGGAGCAGATGGATTCGCTGAAGCTGTTTCAGATGGCACTGGCACAAGGCATCAGCATCGCGCCGGGGCCGATATTCTCGCCGACCCAGCGCTTCAGGAATTGCATTCGGTTGAATTACGGCAGCCCCTGGACCGAGGAATCGGAAAAGGCCATGGAGACGTTGGGGCGGATTGTGCGGTCGTTCTGAGGGATAGATGTTGTCTGGACTGGCCCCTTCGCGAGCAGGCTCGCTCCCACATGGGGTCTGTATTCACAAATCCACTGTGGGAGCGAGCCTGCTCGCGAAGAGGCCGGTTTTAACACTGCAAACCCACCGGTTTACCGCCCACCCCCCAAATCAACAAACGTCCCGGTCGCATACGATGCCTTGTCCGACAGCAACCAGACAATCGCCTCCGCCACTTCATCCGGCCGCCCGCCCCGGGCCATGGGAATCGCCGATTCGAGCTTGCTGACCCGATCCGGGTCGCCGCTCAGCGCATGGAAGTCAGTATAGATGTAGCCCGGACGCACGGCATTGACGCGAATGCCCTCACCCGCGACTTCTTTCGACAGACCGATAGTGAAGGTGTCGAGCGCCCCCTTGGATGCGGCGTAATCAACGTACTCGTTCGGCGAACCGAGGCGTGCCGCGACCGAGGAGACGTTGACGATGCTGCCGCCCTGCCCGCCATGTTTGGGCGACATGCGCAGGATCGCGTGCTTGGCGCAGAGGATCGGCGCCAGCACATTGGTTTTCATGATTTTGAGGATGCGGAATTCGGACATCTCATCGACCCGCGATTTCTGTCCGACGGTGCCGGCGTTATTGACCAGCGCGGTGACACGGCCCAGTTCGGTGTCGACGCGATGAAACATCGCGATCACTTCGTCTTCGATGCTGACATCGGCGCGAACCGCGATGGCCTGCGCGCCCAAGGCGCGAACCTGCTCGAGCACGCTGTGTGCGGCCTGTTCATCCGACTGATAGTTGATGCAGATCCGGTAGCCCTGTTCGGCTGCCAGCAATGCCGTAGCCGCGCCGATTCCGCGCCCGCCCCCGGTGATGACAATGACTTTATCCATGCTGGCCTTCCCCCACGTGCACACGTAACAGTCGGGGGAAGAATAACTGCCATTCATGGCTTTTGCATGAGTTCTGGTGTTGCCGCCATCCCCTGTGGGAGCGAGCCTGCTCGCGAAGAACGATGACTCGGTATCTCAGACCACCGCCAGCCGTTGCCCACGCACGATGTCCTGCATGAAGCGCTCCGCCGGCATCGGATGGCCGAGCAGATAGCCCTGCAGCGAATCACAGCCCAGTTTGGTCAGGAAATCCTGTTGCGCGCCGGTCTCGACACCTTCGGCGACAATCCGCAGATCCAGGGCCTGCCCCAGCGCAACGATCGCCGAGACGATTGCAGCATCATCGCTGTCATGCTCTAGATCGCGGACGAAACCGCGGTCGATCTTCAGCTCATTGGCCGGCAGGCGCTTGAGGTACATCAGGCTGGAATAACCGGTGCCGAAGTCGTCGATCGACAGGTCGACACCCATGTCCGACAGCTCTTGCAGCACGGTCATGCTCGCATCGGCGTCGCTCATGGCCGTGGTTTCGGTGATTTCCAGAGTCAGGCTGTTGGCCGGCAAGTGGTGGGTTGCCAGCGCCTTGGCCACGCTTTGCACCAGCCCGGCATGGCAGAACTGCAAGGCCGAGAGGTTTACGGCAATGCGCCAGTCGGTGTAACCGAGCACGTACCATTCGCGCATCTGCCGGCAGGCTTCGTTGAGCACCCATTCGCCCATTGGAATGATCAGCCCGGTTTTCTCCGCCAGATCGATGAATTTATCCGGCATCAGCATGCCATGCAGCGGATGCTTCCAACGCAGCAGCGCTTCAGCACCGACCGGACGGCCATTGGCGGCGTCGAACTTGGGCTGGTAATGCAGACAGAACTGATTGTGCTCAATGGCCGCGCGCAGGTCCTGCAACAGTTGCAATTGTTTGCGCGCGTTGGTGTTCATCGACGCATCGAAGAAGCTGTAGCCGTTCTTGCCGCCGCCCTTGGCGTGGTACATCGCGGCGTCGGCGTTCATCAGCAGTTCCTGAGCGTTGTCACCGTTGCCCGGGTAGAGGGCAATGCCGACGCTGGCGGAAATCTGCAGATCATGTTCAGCGACGCGGAACGTGCGACCGATGAGGCTGACCTGACGCGCAGCCAGGCTCAAGGCGTCATTGGGCTCGCTCAAACGCACCAGCAGAACGAACTCATCGCCGCCGATCCGCGCAAGAGTGTCCTGGCTGCGCAAGTCTTCACGCAGACGTGCGCCGACCTCGCGCAGCAGTTGGTCGCCCATGTGATGGCCGAATGCGTCGTTGACCGGTTTGAAGCCGTCAAGGTCGATGAACATCAAGGCGAAGCAGCCACCCTGCTCTTGCACCTTTTTGATCGCCTGATTGATGCGGTCGTCGAGCAGCATGCGGTTGGGCAGACTGGTCAGCGGGTCGTGCAGGGCCAGTTGGGTGAGTTCGCGGTTGGCCACCGTCAGCGAGTGCGCCAGATCAGCCGTGCGCGCTTCGAGGCGGGCGTCGAGGATCGAGGTCAACAAGGCAATCGACAGCACCGCCAGCGTAGTGACCACGACCAGGCTATCGAGGCCGTTGCCTTTCAAGCCATTGAGCGTCGCGCCGCAGAAACTGCCGTCAGGAAATTGCGCAGCAGCCATGCCGGTGTAGTGCATGCCGACAATCGCCACCCCCATGATCACCGCCGCGCCGGCACGAATCAGCCGCACATAGGGCGATTGCTGACGCAGGCGAAAGGCAATCCACAATGCCGCTGCCGAGGCGCCGACGGCGATCAGCAGGGAGGCACTGAACAGGGTCGGGTCGTAATCGATGCCCGGTGTCATGCGCAGCGCGGCCATGCCGGTGTAGTGCATGGCGCTGATGCCCGAACCCATGATCAGCGCACCGAAAGCCAATTGCGCCAGTGGCAGTTTCGGTTGGCTGACCAGCCACAGCGCGAAGCCGCAGGACAGCACCGCGATCAGCAGCGACAGCGCAGTGAGGGCGAAGTCGTAGCCCAGGTCGATCGGCAATTTGAAGGCGAGCATGCCGATGAAATGCATCGACCAGACGCCAACGCCCATCGCCAACGCCCCGCCCGCCGTCCAGAAATGCACGGCCCGGCCTTTTGCCGTGGCAATGCGCCCGGTGAGATCGAGCGCCGTGTAGGAAGCCAGAATGGCCACGCACAACGAAATGAAAACCAGGGTGAAGGAGTAGCTGCCGATGAGCATGGACGTTCTCGTGACAAGCCGAAACCGTACTGCTTCCATTCTCGGTCGGGCAAATGCGGCGATTGTACTGATTGCGCGGAAGAACGCACTGACAAAGTAACCAAATTGCCATCAAGCCGATGAAACGCTTGTTCGATCGTCCTACAAGGCTCTGTGGTGGGCTTTAAGCACACCTTGTGAAAGCGATCTCACGCCAGACACAAATCCCTGTGGGAGCGAGCCTGCTCGCGAAAGCGTCGGCACAGCCACCATCGTAGCTGCCTGACCCACCACTTTCGCGAGCAGGCTCGCTCCCACAGGTTCAGCGGTTGTCGCTGACGTCGAGTTGGCCGTCCCAGCCGCCGCCCAGCGCGGCGATCAGTTGCACGCTGGCGATCAGTCGGTTCTGCAGAATATTCAGCACACTGCGTTCGTTGCTCAGCGCCGTGGCTTGCACCACGACCACGTCGATATAGGCAATCAGCCCGGCCTTGTACTGGTTTTCCGTCAGGCGCAGAGAATCACGGGCAGCATCCAGCGCTTCCTGGCGCACTGCCGCTTCGTCCTCATACACCTTGAGCTGGACCAGGTAGTTTTCCACTTCGCGGAAACCGTCGAGCACGGTCTGCCGGTAGCGCGCGACGGTTTCGTCATAGGCCGCCTCGCTGCGGTCGACCTCGGCCGAACGAATGCCACCGTCGAACAGCGGCAAAGAAAGCTGCGGGCCGACCGACCAGAAGCGGTTCGGCAGGCTGATCAGGTTTTTCGAGGTACTGCTGCTGTAGCCGCCGCTCAGGCTCAGGGTCAGGTCCGGGTAATACGCGGCTTTCGCCACGCCGATATTGGCGTTGGCGGCGATCACCGAGCGCTCTGCCGAAGCGATGTCAGGACGGCGTTCCAGCAGTTGTGAAGGCAAGCTCAGCGGTACCTGCGGCAGATTCGGAATGCTCTGGCTTTCGGCAATGCTGAAGTTGGCCGGTGCTTCGCCGGTCAGTACGGCAATAGCGTTTTCGAACTGTGCGCGCTGCCAGATCAGGTCGACGAGATCGGCCTGGGTGCTTTTCAACTGGGTTTGCGCCTGCGCCACCGCATCGCGCCCGGAAACCCCGGCGCGGTACTGGTTCTGGGTCATTTTCAGCGAACGCTCATAAGCGGCAACGGTGGCCTCAAGCAAACGCTTCTGCTGATCGATCACGCGCAGTTGCAGGTAGTTCTGCACCAGTTCCGATTGCTGACTCAGACGCATCGCTGCCAGATCGGCAAAACTCGCCTGGGCGTTGGCCTCATCCGCCTCCAGCCCACGGCGCAGCTTGCCCCAGACATCGGCTTCCCAACTGACGCCCAGTTGCGCGGTGTAGGTATCACGAATACCGCTTGAGGAACTGCTCAGGCTCGAACTGCTGCTGCCGGTGCCCTGACTGGAGCGGTTCTTGCCCAGACTCAGGTCGACGCTGGGGTAAAACGCCCCACGCGCGCTGCGCACCAAAGCCTGCGCTTGACGAAACTGCGCTTCGGACTGGGCAACGGTCTGGTTGGAGCTGTTGAGTTTTTCGATCAAGGCGTTGAGCTGTTGGTCGCCGTACAACTCCCACCAGGCGCCACGGGCCAGCGAGTCGCTTGGGTTGGCCTGACGCCAGCCTTCGGCTTCCTTGAACTGAGCGATTTCGGCGGTTTGCGGGCGCTGGTAGTCCGGGCCGATCGCGCAAGCGCTGAGCAGCGCCACGCACAGTGACAGGCTCAACAGGCGCGAGCCGCGAACGGTGGCCAATTGGATAAGCGAACGGTCAGTCATAGCGGAGTTTCCAGAGCGGCGTCAGTGCGCACGCCACGCCATTTGTTGAAGCGATGGCGCAGCTTGTCGAGATAGAGGTAAACCACCGGGGTGGTGTAGAGGGTCAGAACCTGGCTGAACACCAGACCGCCAATGATGGTCAGGCCCAGCGGCTGGCGCATTTCCGCACCCTCGGCGCGGCCGAGCAGCAACGGCAAGGCGCCGAGGATCGCCGCCAGCGTGGTCATCAGAATCGGACGCAGGCGTTGCAGGCAGGCGCTGCGGATCGACTCCAGCGGCGACAGGCCCTGATGACGCTCCAATTGCAGCGCCAGATCGATCATCAGAATGGCGTTCTTTTTCACCACGCCGATCAGCAGGAATATCCCCAGCAGGGAAATCAGGCTGAACTCGCCGCCCAGTGCATAGATCGACAGCAACGCGCCAACCCCGGCCGAGGGCAAGGTCGAGAGAATGGTCAGCGGGTGGATGTAGCTTTCATACAGCACACCGAGCACCAGATACACCGCCAGCAACGCACCGAGGATCATGAACGGCTGGCTCTTCTGCGTCGCGGCGAAGGCGTCCGCAGTGCCGGCCATTTTCGCAATCACATCTTCCGGCAAGCCGACCTTGGCGATCGCTCGTTCGATGGCGGCACTGCCCTGCTCCACGGTCACGCCTTCGGCCATGTCAAAGGAAATGCTTTCGGACGCGAACTGGCCTTCATGACTGACCCGGTCGTTTTCCAGGCTGTTTTCGTAATGGGCGAACGTCGACAGCGGCACCCGCGCACCGTCAGCGGTAATCACCTCGACCTGCTTGAGCGTCACCGGATCCTGGGCGTATTTCGGATTGACCTCCATCACCACCTGATACTGATTGAGGCTGTCGTAGATCGTCGAAATCTGCCTCTGGCTGTAAGCGTTGTTGAGCACGGCGGTGACCATGTTCATGTCGACCCCCAGGCGCTTGGCCTGATCCCGGTCGACAATCAGTGTCACCTGCTGCGCCCCGGCACCTTCGCGGGCATCGATGGCGGTCAGCTCGGGCAAAGCGCGCAACGCGGTGACCACTTTCGGGAACCACTTGCGCAATTCAGCGAGGTCGCCGCTTTGCAGGATGTAGGTGTATTGCGAACTGGTCTGCTCGCGGCCGCCGCCAAATTGCAGGTCCTGGTCGGCCATCAGCATCAACTGCGCCCCGGGCACCTTGGGCATTTCCTTGCGCAGACGCTCGATGACTTTCTGTGCCGACAGCTGGCGCTCCTTGATCGGTTTCAGGCGCACGATCATGAAGGCGTTGTTGGTGCCGTTGTTACCACCAATGAAGCCGGCCACGCTTTCCACCGCTTCGTCCTTGAGCACGGCGCGGCGGAAGGTTTCCATTTTCGGCTGCATGACGTTGAACGACAGACCGTCGTCGCCACGCACGAAACCGATCAACTGGCCGGTGTCCTGCTGCGGCAGGAAGGTTTTCGGCACCACCACATACAGCGCAATGTTGACGCCAACAGTGAGCAGCAGACTGAACAAGGTCAGACGCCGATGACGCAATACCCAGTCGAGGCTGGTGGCGTATTTGCCGACCATCCAGTCGTTGGTCTTGTGGCTCCAGCGTTGCAGGCGGTTTTCCTGCCCCGGCGTGTGCGGCTTGAGCCAGCGCGCGCAGAGCATTGGCGTCAGCGTCAGGGAAACCACCAGCGACACCACGATCGCCGCCGCCAGGGTGATGGAAAACTCGCGGAACAGGCTTTCGACCAGCCCGCCCATGAACAGGATCGACAGGAACACCGCCACCAGCGAAACGTTCATCGACAGCAGGGTAAAACCGACTTCCTTGGCGCCGAGGTACGCGGCCTGCATCGGCTTGACGCCTTCGTCGATATGCCGGGAAATGTTCTCCAACACCACGATGGCGTCGTCCACCACCAGTCCGGTGGCGAGAATCAGCGCCATCAGCGACAGGTTGTTCAGCGAGAACCCGTACAGGTACATCACCGCAAAGGTACCGACCAGCGACACCGGCACCGCCAGGGTCGGGATCAGCGAGGCGCGGAAGTTACCCAGAAACAGGTACACCACCAGCACCACCAGGGCGACGGCGATCAGCAAGGTCATCTCGGCTTCATGCAGCGTCGCCTTGATCACTGGCGAGCGATCCATGGCCAGATTGAGTTTGACGCTGGCCGGCAGCACCGCTTGCAGCGCGGGCAACTGCGCTTTGATCTCGTTGACCGTCTCGATGATGTTGGCGCCGGCCTGACGGTTGATCACCAGCAATACCGCCGCGTCGTCGTTGAAGAAACCGCTGTTGTAACGGTCTTCGACGCCATCGCTGACTTTCGCCACGTCCTTGAGACGCAAGGCGGCGCCGTCAGCGTAGTGAATGATCAGCGACTCATAATCCTTGGCTTTCTCCAACTGGTCGTTGGCCTGGATTTGCCACAAGCGCTCGCCGTCCTCGACCGAACCCTTGGGCCGGCGTACGTTAGCGTCGGCAATGGTCTTGCGCACATCGTCGAGGGCCACGCCGTACTGGTTCAGCGCCTGCGGTTCGAGCTCGATGCGCACCGCCGGCAGCGAACTGCCACCGATCTGTACTTCACCAACGCCCTGCACCTGCGACAGGCTTTGCGAGAGGATGGTCGAAGCCAGGTCGTAGAGCTGGCCTTTTTCCAGCACATCCGAAGTCAGCGACAGCACCATGATCGGCGCCTGCGACGGATTGACCTTTTTATACGTCGGCATGCTGCGCATCCCGCTCGGCAGCAGATTGCGCGAGGCGTTGATCGCCGCCTGCACTTCCCGCGCCGCGCCGTTGATGTCGCGGTCGAGGTCAAACTGCAGAATCACCCGCGTCGAACCCTGACTGGAGCGGCTGCTCATGGTGTTGACACCGGCAATCGCACCGAACGACCGCTCCAGCGGCGTCGCCACCGTCGAAGCCATCACCTCGGGACTTGCGCCCGGCAGACTGGCCTGGACGACAATCACCGGGAAATCCATCTGCGGCAACGGCGATACCGGCAACAGCCCGAAGCTGACCCCACCGAGCAACATGATTGCCAGGGAGAGCAGCATGGTTGCCACGGGGCGTTTGATGAAAGGGCCGGATAGGTTCATCGACTCTTGTTCTCCCCGCATACCTCTGTGGGAGCGAGCCTGCTCGCGAATGCGCCCTTACCTTCAACTTTGGCAGTGACTGACCTCCCGCTTTCGCGAGCAGGCTCGCTCCCACAGGGGAGATATATTCCGACAGTCATACCGCGACCTCTTCACCTTCGGCTTTGGATTTGCCAAAGCGCCTTCCGAGGCGGTCGAAGTACAGGTAAATCACCGGCGTGGTGAACAGCGTCAACACCTGGCTCACCAACAAGCCGCCGACCATCACCAGACCCAACGGCTGACGCAGTTCCGCGCCAGACCCCGTGGCCAGCATCAGCGGCACTGCGCCGAACAACGCCGCCAGCGTGGTCATCAGAATCGGCCGGAAGCGCAGCAACGCCGCTTGATAGATCGCCTCTGCCGGGGCCATGCCCTGGGTGCGTTCGGCGTCGAGGGCGAAGTCGATCATCATGATCGCGTTCTTCTTGACGATACCGATCAACAGAATGATGCCGATGATCGCGATCATGCCCAAATCGTTGCCGCTGAGCAGCAACGCCAGCAAGGCACCGACTGCGGCGGACGGCAAGGTCGAAAGAATGGTGATCGGGTGGATGTAGCTCTCGTAGAGCACACCGAGGACGATGTACATGGTCACCACGGCCGCCAGAATCAGCAGCAAGGTGCTCGACAGCGAAGCCTGGAACGCCTGCGCCGCGCCCTGGAACTGAGTCTGCACGCCGACCGGCATGCCGATGTCCTGCTGCACCTGCTCGATGATGTCCACGGCATGCCCCAACGCCACGCCCGGCGCGAGGTTGAACGACATCATCACCGCCGGGAACTGGCCGATGTGGGTGATCGCCAGTTGCGCCTGACGCTCTTCGACATGCGCCAGACTCGACAGGCGCACCTGCGCGCCGTCGGTGGTCTTGACGTGAATCTGATCCAGTGCCTGCGGGCCGATCTTCTCCCCGGCCTGGGCTTGCAGCACCACGCGGTACTGGCTGGCCTGAGTATAAATGGTCGAAATCTGCCGCTGGCCGAAGGCGTCGTACAGTGCATCGGTGATATTCGCCACCGACACGCCCAGGCGCGAAGCGGCGTCGCGGTCGATCACCAGATAGACCTGCAAACCTTTGTCCTGCAAATCACTGGCAACGTCGGTCAACTCCGGACGCTGGGCCAGGGCTTCGACCAGACGGCCACTCCACTGGCTGAGCAATTCGGAGTCCGGCGAGGACATGCTGAACTGGTACTGGGTGCGGCTGACCCGGTCCTCGATGGTCAGATCCTGCACCGGCTGCATGAACAGACGAATGCCGACCAGTTTGTCCAGTTGCGGTTGCAGGCGGGAAATCACTTCGCTGGCCGTCAGATCGCGCTCGCCATGAGGCTTGAGGTTGATCAGCAAGCGGCCGCTGTTGAGCGTGGCGTTGTCGCCGTCGACGCCAATGTAGGACGACAGGCTCTGCACCGCCGGATCTTCAAGAATGATCTTCGCCAGTTGCTGCTGCCGCTCGCCCATCGCCGCGAAGGAGATCGACTGCGGCGCTTCGGAAATACCCTGAATCACCCCGGTGTCCTGCACCGGAAAGAAACCCTTCGGCACGATCACGTAAAGGAATACGGTCAACGCCAGCGTGCCGATGGCGACCAGCAAGGTCAGCGGCTGATGCTTGAGCACCCAGCGCAGCATCCGCCCGTATTCCTTGATCATCCAGTCGATGAACGCACCGCTGGCGCGGTAGAAACGGCCTTGCTCGTGTTCTTGCGGTTCACGCTTGAGCAGGCGCGCGCACATCATCGGCGTCAGGGTCAGCGACACCACCAGGGAAATCAGGATCGCCACCGCCAGGGTAATGGCGAACTCGCGGAACAGGCGCCCTACCACGTCGGCCATGAACAGCAGCGGAATCAGTACGGCGATCAGCGACAGGGTCAGGGAAATCAGGGTGAAGCCGATCTGTTTCGCGCCCTTGAGCGCGGCCTGCATCGGGCTGTCACCCTCTTCGATGAAGCGCGAAATGTTCTCGAGCATGACGATGGCGTCGTCGACCACGAAGCCGGTGGCAATGGTCAGCGCCATCAACGTCAGGTTGTTCACCGAGAAACCGGCGAGGTACATCACGCCGAAGGTGCCGATCAGCGACAGCGGCACGGCGACCGAGGGAATGATCGTCGCACTGGCGCGGCGCAGAAACAGGAACGTGACCATGACCACCAGCGCGATAGCGATCAGCAGTTCGTGTTGCACGTCGGTGACCGAGGCACGGATGGTCTGGGTGCGATCGGTCAGCACCGTGACTTCGAGGCCGGCCGGCAGGTTGTCGGTGATGCTCGGCAGCAAGGCCTTGATGCGATCGACCACTTCGATAACGTTGGCGCCCGGCTGACGCTGGATGTTCAGCAACACCGCCTGATTCTGGTTGGCCCACGCGGCCAGACGCTCGTTCTCGGCGCCATCGACGATTTCCGCGACGTCCTTGAGCCGCAACGGCGCGCCGTTCTTGTAGGTCAGGATCAGATTCGCGTAGTCCTCGGGCGAGGTCAGTTGGTCGTTGGCATCGAGCATCGACACCCGGGTCGGCCCATCGAAGTTGCCTTTCGGCTGGTTGACGTTGGAGGCGCCGATCAGCGTGCGCACGTCCGACAGATTGAGGCTGTTGGCCGCCAGCGCTTCGGGGTTGACCTTGATCCGCACCGCCTGACGCTGGCCACCGGCAATGCTGACCATGCCGACGCCGCTGATCTGGGCGATTTTCTGCGCCATGCGCGTATCGACCAGATCATTGAGCTTGGGCAGCAGCATGGTTTTCGAGGTGATGGCCAAGGTCAGAACAGGCGTGTCCGCCGGGTTGACCTTGTTGTACACCGGCGGTGCCGGCAGGTCGGTCGGCAGCAGGTTGGTCGCGGCGTTGATCGCGGCTTGCACCTGCTGTTCGGCGACGTCCATGTTGATGTCGAGGCTGAAGCGCAGGGTCAGCACCGAAGCGCCGCCGGAGCTGGTCGAGGCCATTTGTGTGAGGCCCGGCATCTGCCCGAACTGGCGTTCAAGCGGCGCGGTGACGGCGCTGGTCATCACGTCCGGACTGGCGCCGGGGTACAGGGTCATGACGCGGATGGTCGGATAATCGACCTGCGGCAAGGCCGAAACCGGCAGCAGGCGATAAGCGATCAGGCCGGCCAGGACAATGGCCAGCATGCTCAGGGTGGTGGCTACCGGACGGAGGATGAACAGCCGCGAAATGTTCATGCGCCCTTCTTGGCCTTATCGGCTGTGGTCGCATCGGGATTGGCGGCAGATTTGCCTTGCAGGTGTTCGGTCGGCGAGGTCGGCACTTCGCTGCTGTCATTGACCACTTCGACTTCGCTGCCCTCCTTCAGGCGATCGGTGCCTTCAAGCACCACGCGATCACCTGCGGCGAGGCCTTCGGTGACCACGGTGTTGTCACCGTCGCTGGCACCGATTTTCAGTTGGCGAATGGTAACTTTCTTGTCGCCGTCCAGCGCATAGACAAAAGTGCCATTGGTGCCGAACTGAATCGCTGCCGACGGTGCCAGCACTACACCTTTGAGCGTGTCGGCCAGCAAATGAACGTTGACGAACTGATTGGGGAACAGCGACTGGTCGCGGTTATCGTAACGGGCCTTGAACTTGAGGGTGCCGGTAGCTACGTCGATCTGGTTGTCGAGGCTTTGCAGCACACCGGTAGCCTGCAGCTTGGTGTCGCCCCGATCCCACGCTTCGGCGGGCAACTTGGCGCCGCTGCGGTAACGGGCCAGCACGGTGTCGAGGCTGTTCTCCGGCAAGGTGAAGGCAACGCTGATCGGTTGCGTCTGGGTGATCACTGCGAGGAACGTCGTGTCATTAGCGGCGACGAGGTTGCCGACGTCGACCTGACGCAGACCGACGCGACCGGCAATCGGCGCGCGGATCTTGGTGAATTCGAGATTGAGCTTGGCGTCGTTGACCGCCGCCTGATTGGTCTTGACCGTGCCCAGGTACTGGCCAACCAGCGCTTCGGCGGTGTCGAGGGTCTGTTTGGCGATGCTGTCTTCTTTATACAGACCGCGGTAACGCTCGACGTCGACCTGGGCGTTTTTCAGTTGCGCCTGATTCTGCAGCAACGTGCCTTCGGCCTGGAGCAAAGCGTTCTGGTAAGGACGCGGATCGATCTCGGCCAGCAGGTCGCCCGCCTTGACCATCTGCCCTTCTTCGAAATGAATCTTTACCAGTTCGCCGCCCACGCGGCTGCGCACGTTGATGGTATTGAGCGCGGTAACCGTGCCCAGTGCCTTGTAATACAGCGGGAAGTCGCCCTTCACCGCCGGCGCCACACGCACCGGAATCGGCCCGGTACCGCCGCCGAAGCCAGGCCGCATCATTCCCGAGCGCCCGGTATGCCCGGCGGCCGCTTTGTCGCCGCCTGCCTTGTCAGCAGAGCCGGCGGGCCAGAATTTCCAGCACAGGACAGCGATGACCAACAGGACCAGCAGGCTGATCAGCCAGCGACGGGATTTGCGGGGGGACGATTGCATGGAGTTATTGACCATTGGGCGCGTGGGCTTCTATTACGGGAGGCTGAACGATAAGCACTGAGTGGATTTAAGCAAAGCAGCTTTACCGGCAATTTACCTTCCACTTACGTTTCAAGGTGTGAGGCAAAACCCTGATACACAAATGAAAACGGCCTGGACAGGGCCAGGCCGTTAACAATTGTAAAAGCCTTACTTGAGAACGGACAGTGCCGCTTCGTAGTTAGGTTCTTCAGCGATTTCCTTGACCAGTTCGCTGTGCAGAACGGTGTCGTTTTCGTCCAGCACCACAACGGCGCGAGCGGTCAGGCCTTTCAGCGGGCCGTCAGCAATGGCCACGCCATAGTTTTCGATGAACTCGCTGCCGCGCAGAGTCGACAGGTTCTGTACGTTTTCCAGGCCTTCAGCACCGCAGAAGCGCGCCTGGGCGAATGGCAGGTCAGCAGAGATGCACAGCACCACGGTGTTGCTGATGTCGTTGGCCTGGGCGTTGAACTTGCGCACGGAGGTGGCGCAGGTCGGCGTGTCGACGCTTGGGAAAATGTTCAGGACTTTGCGCTTGCCGGCGAAGTCTTGCAGGGTGACGTCGGACAGATTGCCGGCTACCAGGGAAAAGGCTGGCGCCTTGGAACCGGCTTGTGGCAACTGGCCGTTGACTTGAACCGGATTGCCTTTGAGGGTGACTTGAGCCATGACTTGAGTCCTTCTGTTTTTTGATTGGAAAGCATGCAAGAGGCGGAAGTTAACCACGAAATCGGCTGACGACCTATGCCCTGTTTGAAATTGTTGGGTGCTGAGCGGTGAAATTGTATACAACCCACCGCAGCTTCCCTGAAAGGGTGAGCCTGCTAGCGAAAGCGTTGTGTCAGGCAGGACATTCGAAACTGATACACCAAAATGCGAGCAGGCTCACTCCCACACTGAATACGTGTCCAGTGTGGGAGCGAGCCTGCTCGCGAAAAGGCAACCAGCCTTACTGCATCATTTGGCTTCAGATTTGAGTTTCAGATACGACTGATGCAGATCGCTTGCCCAGCCATCGATCACCGCTTTCATGTCGTCGGCTTTCATCACCTGGGAAGAGTTTTCCAGCGGTTTGCCGGTACCTTTGCGCACCACCTGCGCGATGACATGATTGGTCGCGCCGTCCATGAATACCGCTTCGGTGGCCAGCGTGGTTTCCTGGTCGCGGATGCCAGAGGCCGTACTTACCGCTGCGGCGACCAGTGCGATCGGGATCACTTCATAGACTTGCAGGCCTTCGGTCTTGCTGCTGACTGCGGTAATCGCCGGACGCACCACAATTACGCCCGGCCCGGGACCTGCGGCCAACGGCAGCGATTTGCCGAGTTCGCGCTTGAGCGCCTGATCGTAATAACTGGTTATGCCATTGAGAGTCTGCTGGGGGATTTTCTCGGTGGCTTGCGGCTTCGGGTAGAGCTGGCTTGGCTCTACGTAAACGCTGGTGAATTTATTGATGTCGAGTTTCGGGTCCATCCAGCGCATCACCTCGGCACCAGAGGGTGACTTGGCCTCCTTCAGCTGGCTGTAATCCTTGAGAAAGCCGGAATACTGGTCAGGCTCGACGGTTTTGCTGGAACAACCCACCACGCCAAGGGTGGCAATGCACAGCGTGCCCATCACGACGGCTAGCTTCATGCTGTAATTCCTTTGAGAAGGCCAAGACATTTTGCATAGGGGAGATACAGGTATAGCCAAAACCCCGGCAAATGCGATGGCCAATTGCAAAGTTCACATCCGACAGCGCGTGTGCCTCGCCAACCGGTATTACCAGGACGATGTCTCGCCACTGCGCAACGCCATCTCTCGCCGGCTATTGGCGCGCATCGCCTTGATCAGCGATACCGTTCCCACCAGCAGAATCGCCGCACCAAACAAGAAGTCGATGTTGTATAGCTGGAAATCTTCCACCGGCCCGATCAGCAATGTACGCACCACCGCAATTCCCACCAACGTCGCGAGAAAGTCGATCCCCGGTTCATCGCGGTAGAACACCAGCATCAGTGGCAGGCACAGCACCAGCAGAAGCAACAGCACCACGACCTTGAACGAGCCTTTGCGTTCGACGCTGAACGCGCACTCATGCGCCCCGTACGGCTTGTAGTCCTCATCGCGGATCATCGAGTTTTTCTCGTTGATGTAGTCGGCGCGGTTGTACTTCTGGATCGGCGTAAAGGTGTTGGACATCTCCATCAGCGTGGTGATGTTCTTGAAGCGCAAGTCGATGCGCTCGCTGCCCTTGAGGTAATACAGCACCGGTTTATAGCCGTAGCGATAGGTATCGAAGGGGAACGCGGCAGTCTGAGCGTGCACGCCGATTGCGCGAGGCTCAAGTTCGGCGAAGGCGCTTTTATTGGTCGACGAGAGGTTGCGGCTCAGCGGCTGCACCTTGACCTGCTCGAGGAAGATCGGCGTGACGCCGAACGACCACTGCAGCGGTTCCAGACGCAGGCGCAGTTCGTTGCGGCCCAGGTCGTAGCGGTTGAAGGTTCGTTCGGAAACCACCAGCGAGCCGCCAACCATGAATTCGCCGCGCAGGTTGTTGGTGACGCGCAAGGTCAGTTGATCCTTGCCCAGCAACGCCGCTTCACTGGTCGGCGGCGTGCCGCACCACGCGGTGCTTTCGCCGACACCGCCGAGCTGGCCGTTGCGGTTTTCCTTGAATACATAAAAGTAACTGGCCCACAGCGTCAGCAGCAAAAGCGACGCCGTGAGACCGAGGATTTTTTTACCCGGACTCACTGATCAGACTCCCTTCTTCGGTTCCATCGTCCAGCCGAAAACCCGCTGGCGACGGCGACTCTACCAAAAGGCCATCAGTGACCCAAGGGAAAATGCCGGATTGGCACCGAACCTAAGGGTTTCCCCGGTCTACGCCTCACTCCTCCTGCGGATGTGGCGCTGGCCCGGCGTCATGCTCAGATTGCTTGAGGGCTCAGGTGATGGAGATGCTTTTTGATGCGCTGGGCGTGATATTTTTGTGGCTGGCGGCGGGCTGCCCTCACCCTAGCCCTCTCCCAGAGGGAGAGGGGACTGACCGAAGTGTTTGTAGGACTCACGTCGACCTGAAATATCGCGTCGAGCTCAAGTTTTGAACATCACTCGGTCTGCCCCCTTTCCCCCTCGCCCCCTTGGGGGAGAGGGCTGGGGTGAGGGGGTAAGCTTTTGATCTTAACCGCGATCGCGAGGTATCAGGCTCTGCAATTGCTGAGCAAGGAAATCGGCGTCGAAGGCAAACGTATCCGGATCCTTCAAGCCATTGGTCTTACGCCACTGCCATGCGCCATCCGCCAGGCCAACCAGCGAAATACTCCCGTACCGCGCCGCCGTCAGCCCCATCACTGCCAGGGAAATCTGCCCGCCGCTGCCCATCACATCCGGCACAAATTCCACCGGTTTGCCGGCAATCACAATGCTCAATTTTTCCGTCTTGAACGTCGAGGTTTCCACCGGCACGCTCGGCCCGGATGCGACATACGCCTCGCGACTGACCTCCAGCAGATTGGGCGCCTTGACCGGTTCAAGCCATTGTTCGATCTGGTCGAACAGCGCGCCAATCCGAGCCGCCCAAGCGGCCGATTGCGTGGTGAACAGTTGCTTCTTGTGCGCTTCGCTTTCGGCATAGTGGCGCAGCATCTCGCCCAGTTGCTGTACGTCGTTCATTGCGGTGTTCCTCGGAAAGGACCTGCGAAGGGTGATAGTGGCAGATCCCCGGCGCGGCGTACGTTTAGTTCTTGCAGATGCACAGTTGCGGGAAAGATCGGCGGTACAGTCAGTCGGTACTGGCGTCGAGTCTCGAACAGAAGGAAACTTCAGGCAGCCCTGAATGCTCGACACTGACATTTGCTTGAGGAAATCCAATGCGCACCATCGGCCTTATCGGCGGCATGAGCTGGGAGTCCAGCGCCGAATACTATCGCCTGATCAACCAACAGGTTCGCGAGCGCCTCGGCCCGTTGCGCTCGGCGCAGTTGCTGATGTACAGCGTCGATTTCGGTCCGGTCGAACAGGCCCAGCACGCCGGGCGCTGGGACGATGCAGCGGCGATTCTGGTGGATGCCGCGCGCAGGCTTGAAGCCGGTGGCGCAGAATGCGTGGTGCTGTGTACCAACACCATGCACAAGGTCGCCGAGCAGATTCAGGCCGCGATCAGCATTCCGTTTTTGCACATTGCCGAACCCGCCGCGCAGGCTGCACTGGAAATCGACGCGCGCACCGTCGGGTTGCTCGGCACCGCGTTCACCATGGAGCAGGACTTCCTCAAGCAGCGTCTGATCGCCCAAGGCCTGACAGTGCTGGTGCCGGATGATGCCGAGCGCAAAGAGGTGCACCGGATCATCTACGACGAACTCTGCGTGGGTGTGATCAGCGAACAATCGCGAAAAATCTACCAAGGCGTCATCGAATCCCTGACCGCCCGTGGCGCCCAAGCGATCATCCTCGGCTGCACCGAAATCGGTCTGCTGATCAAACCCGAACACAGCGCCCTGCCCCTGCTCGACACTACCGAGCTGCATGCGCAGTCGGCAGTGGCGTTCGCACTGGGCGACTGACTCAGGGTTTCGACGAACCGCGCAGACGGGCCATGCTCAACGTGTCGACCCACTGTCCGTCGCGCACCGCGTAATCACGCAACAGCCCTTCGGCCTCGAAACCGAACTTGCGATAAAGCCCGATCGCCGCCTCGTTATCGGCGTAGACCGTGAGTTCGACGCGGTGCAGATTCATCCAGCTATCGGCGACCTCAAGCGCCGCCGCCAACAACATCGAACCGACGCCCTTGCCCTGCCAAGCCGCCCCGACTGCCATGCCGAAGCTGCCGGCGTGGGCGCGGCGCATGCGGGAATAAGCTTCCAGGCCGAGATTTCCGATCACCACGCCTTGGTCCAGGGCAACCAGTTTCAGCGCACGTTCGTTATCAGCCTGAAGTCGCTGGCGCCAGACCTCGGTGGATTGAAACGGCATTTGCAGCACTTGCCGTGCAATGACGGGGTCGTTGTAAAGCGCGGTGATACCCTCGAGGTGGGATTCGTTGGAGCGTTCGAGATGGATCGTGGAGGTTGGGTCTGACATGGGATCGGTCCTTGATCAGCGTGTGGCTGGTCACTCTAAACCGCTGATCTGGAATCTGGCGAGATGAAATTGTGGGAGCGAGCCTGCTCGCGAAAGCGACCTCATAGCCAACACCTGCTTCCCGGCAAAAACGTCTACCGTGCTGTCGCCAATTTTTTGCTTTTTAAACACCGCTGTTTAAAGGACACCTGCTGACACGCCTTCCAGGCTACAAATCCTTGCGTCGTTGCCTACAGCCAAGCCAGAATCCGCCGGCTTGTGCGCCTTGGGGGCGGGTTCTATTGTGGTGCGGTCGCTGACGAATCAGCGATCGGGTCTCGCAGCCCGTCGATCTCTGGACGCACAACACCCGCTGTTTTTATGGCGGCTGTACGTGGGAGACCTTCGGGTCTGCCGGTTCTAGAGTCCCGGTCTGCGACCCGCGTACAGCTGCCACCAACCATTTCGTATCGCAGCGAAAGGTGGCAGCTCCGTCGACTCTAGGAGCTTTACCATGATCAAACCCACACCCAACCCACCCCAAACCGACCCCACCTCTCCCTACGAATCCCTCGACTCAAAAAAACTTCACCAAGCCGCCGACCGCGCCCTCGACCACTACTTCTGCCCATCCGGCTCCACCCCGCCGCCCTTCAGCCCCCGCGCCATGTACGCCGTCACCGCCGACACCAAAAACGAAGACCTTCTGGCCAACGCCTGCGAAACCCTCGCCTCAGCGAAAACCATCGCCCAGGAATTCGCCGGATTGGTCAAGCCATCCCAGCGCCGAACGCTGATGGGGATTGCGCAGTTGATCATGCTCGGCGAACTGGCGGTGAATCGGGTGCTTGATAATCTGGAGTTGCCGCAGTAGCGGGCCTTTGATGATCGTTTCCACGCTCTGCGTGGGAATGCCTCGAGGGACGCTCCGCGTTCCAGCTCTGGGGGACGCAGAGCGTCCCGGGCTGCATTCCCACGCAGAGCGTGGGAACGATCAACGCGTAAGCAATGAAGATTCCTGTGGGAGCGAGCCTGCTCGCGAAAGCGTCGGAGCAGTCAGCATTGCAACCGAACATTACGACAAATTCGCAGGCTGGCTCGCTCCCACAACAACCGCGCAAACAAGAGCCGGCTCGACCGCTCGTCTGAATACCGCCTGTACCTGTCAGATCTGACAGGTGTGCTTTTTTTCAAACTGGAGTGAGATGGATCCCATTCAATGCACGGCACGGCACGGCACGGCACGGCACGGCAAAATTCTCAGGGAGCGCTTCCATGGATATCCAGTCTTCGATTTTCAACGAATTGTTTGTCTTGTATCCGGTCATCATCAGGGGCTGGGTCACACCGGTGAAGCCGCAGGGCATTGCCCAAGGCGGGATTCCCAAGGTGCTTTACGATGGCGAGACGCAGGGCCTGGAATGTCTGATAGATCCGTGGACGGAAATGCAGCTCGCTTCCTGGACCATGGCCGCTGATGACCGCGTCGATCTGTACGTCAACGACAACCCTACTCCCGTAACGGGCAAGACCGTTGCCCCGGGCGAAGAACAACAGCGGGTGCGCTTGTACTTGCCCCACGGCTGGCTCAATCAGGGCGTCAATCGCCTGTATTACAAGGTCACGCGCGTAGGAGGTAACGATGAATCGTCTCGGGACACGCTAGCCCTCTACCATTTGCGTCTGCCGGAATCTCTGGATCTGATCATTCCGCCGGAAGTAGTACGTGAAGGCGTGGGGCCGGAGCTCGCCGCACGAGGTGTGACATTTGCGTTTACTTACACCAACCGACGCCACTTCGACTCCATCGTTTTTGCGCTCGGCGATACCACCGTGCGCTTCGACGTGCCCGACGCGCCGGCCCCGATCAACCTGACCCTGCTCACCGATACCTTCCAGCGTGCCGGTGACAACCCGAATGCTGTGGCGGAATTCAGAGTATTTGACCAATTGGGCAATGCCGTCATGTCAGGTGAAAAGCGCGTGGACATTCACCTCGGTCGCCTTTCTCTGCTGGCACCCACCGTCCGTGGCATGAACGGCAATCAGTTCAATCCGACCACTCCGGAAATCAGAGTCCTAGTACCGCAGGGTTCGTTACTGCCCACCGACACGTTGTGGGTGAACTGGCAAGGCGCGACGGCTGTCCCTGAAGGCTCCTACCCAAGCCCGCCTCGGCTGGTCAGTGCCGGCCTGGAGATTGCGGTACCGCGCTCGGTGCTCGCCTACAGCCTGGGCCAACGGGTTGCGGTCAGTTATTTTATCGACCGCGACGACAAACCCGTGGAGTCGGCTGTGTTGCTGCTGGACATTCTGCCGCTGCCGGCAACCGCTTTGAACTCCCCGAAAATTGTCGAGGCCGATGCCAACAATTTTCTCGACATAACGGCGCTTGGCACCAAAAACGCAACCATTCATGCGCTGCTGCATACCTTGATTGAAGCCGAACAGCCCTGCTGGCTGCGGCTAGAGGGCAAGAAGGCTGATGGCACTGCACATGACTTGACTCTCTGGGCTGGGTTGCCAGCTAGAGTCAACAGCACTTGGATCAACCAGGGATTCTGGCCACAGACACTGGCAAACAGTTATCTCGTTCAATTGGGGCATGGCACGACACTGACGCTTAAATACCTGGTGGCGCTGGACAAGAGCAATATCGAAACGAACGCAGTGAAATTTCCGGATCGGGTTTACACGATCAAGTCTGTAGAACTGGTTGTGCCGACACTGGACAGGGTATTGGACTCGAACGGTGAGGAAGTGCTGGAAGGGGGATGGACGGTCAGCACTAGCTTAACGTTGTCGGGAACTGCCAGTAAGGGACTGGATATCGAGGTGTTCGATGATGATGGGTCGAGCACGGTTGCCAAAGGCCGAGCGACGGCCGACCCGCTGACGGGAATCTGGACACGGGAAGTAACTGTTGCCGAAGGGAAGCACCGGTTATTTGCGAGATCGTTGTATCACAGTGGTGAGGTGGATTCTGGCGCGCGGAGTTTTACGGTGACAGCGGATGTTGCGCCGACGATTGATTCGGTTAAAGGCTCGCCCAGCAACGTCGAAATACCTGAAGGAGGTTCAACGTCGGATACAAGTGTGACGCTGACAGGGAAAGCAGCCAACGGATTGAAAGTGAATATTCTGGACGGATTGACCTCCATTGGCGGCCCCACAGCCGATCCTGCCGATGGTGTTTGGACGATGACAGCCACTTTCAGCGTAGGCCTCCATGAAATCACCGCTGAGGCAGCGTATGGCTCAGGCAATAAGTCCGCAGTCAGAAAATTCAATGTTGTGGCTGCGCTGACCATCGACGAAAGTGTTATGAATCTAGACGCAGTGAAATTCGTACAAAGCTACGGCTGGGGCACTAAAGAAGTTCCCGGAAACGTTCTGACTCGTCAGGCACAAGGTGGCACTCCACCCTACACCTATCAATCAGATAATCCGGCCGTGGTTTCAGTGACATCTACAGGAAAGGTTACCGGATTAAAAAATGGCACAACAACGATTCGAGTGCGCGATGTCTCAGGCGCCGCCGTTTCGTTTAGTGTGAATGTTAAAAACGTTTATCGAATCACCAAGGGAAGTACGACGTATATCGGCGATCCTGGAGGCATTGCCGCGCAGCAATGGATCGGAAGCCAAGGTGGCCTCCATCTCGGCCAAATCCACAACGTTTGGCACGCCGCAACCCTTAACGCTAACTTCACAAACGTTTTCGGCGATTTGTTCGAGAGCATTCAATGGGGAAGCCCATTGTCATCGTGGGTGTACACTCACGGTCTCCCCAATGGGACTAGGTATATGTCCTGGTCAAATGGCATATCCTTTCACACCGGGACCTTTGCCCCCCCATTTCGGGCACTGTTCGTTGTCCCGACATGATGGTTGAAACTGTCCAATCGGCTTATTGATTTAAAGCCACCTGTCGCCTAAACCACACTCCGAAAAAGTGCCTAAATTACTGATGGAGGCCATACTCGCGCACCGGCAATCACCAAGTCTTACGGATGATGATCGTCCCCACGCTCTGCGTGGGAATGCCTCAAGGGACGCTCCGCGTTCCAGCTCTGGTGGGGACGCAGAGCGTCCCGGGCTGCGTTCCCACGCGGAGCGTGGGAACGATCAACGCGTAAGCAATGAAGATTCCTGTGGGAGCGAGCCTGCTCGCGAAGGCGGTGGGTCAGTCACTGAGGCTTCGACTGGCGGATTGCTTTCGCGAGCAGGCTCACTCCTACAGGGGGTCGGGTTAAGGCTGGAACCATTCGTGGCGTTCGTTGAAGGTTTGCTGGATGAGGTCGGTGAGGGCTTTGATTTCGGGGGAGTTTTGCGAGTCGGTGTTGACGGCGAGCCACGCGTGTAGCTGCATCGGTTCGGCGAATAATCCGGGCAGTGCGATGAGGCCACGGTCGAAGCGGCTCATGTATGCCGGCAGCAACCCGATGCACGCGCTGCAGCGAATCATCTCCAGCATCAATTCATAGGACTGCATCTGCACCACTCCAGCCAACCTCTCCTCCACCAATTCATTCCACGGCCGAAAGCTCTCAACCTGTCGGTCATGCTGCCATTGCACCAACATGAAATCAGCCAGATCTTCCGGCGTTTCCGGTCTAGCTGTCACCCGCGAATAGCGCTTGGCAATGTGCGGCAGATACTCGATCCGCGCGAGGTGTTGCGGTTCGCTGGTGGAAAAGGTCGGGCCGGGATTTGGGCATTCGCCTGGAGCAAGCCACAGGACAATGTCGGCGCTGACCGCACGCAATGCCAGTTCGCTATCCAGCGCGATAATTTCCAGACGCAGACTGGCATTGCGCCGCAGCAGTGCGATGAGGTCGCGGCCAAGGATGTCGTGGAGGATGGATGCGGCGACGGCGAGGCGGATCAGTGGCTGTTCGATGACCGGGAGTTTGCGTTCGTGGGCCAGGGTGATGAGTCGGGCCTGCAACTGTTGGCCTTCGCGGGTCAGGCTGAGGGCGCTGCCCTGGAAGCTGAACAGGCTGCGTTGCAGTTGCTGTTCGAGTTGCGCGAGTTGTTTGCGCAATACAGTTGAGCGCACGTTGAGGCTGCGCGCGGCTTGCATGAAGCAGCCGCAGCGAGCACTGACCAGGAAGTATTGGGCGACTTCGCTGTCGATGGTCGCGGCCTGGTTTAGCCAGGGCTCGGAGCGGGATTGCGGCGATTGATAATCAACGGTGCCCGGGCGTCCTGCGGGTTCGGTGAATGACATTGATGACTCCCTGTCGATCTAATGTGGTGTCGTTACGCAAATCTTTGTAGGAGCTGCGGCACGCTGCGATCTTTTGATCTTTAAAAGCAAAATCAACAGATCGCAGCCTCGTTTCACTCGACAGCTCCTACAGAAACACCGTGTGTCAGTTACCTATCACTTTGTTCAGTTCGGCACCGTCAATGCTCAGCGTCGCGGTGTTGAGCATGCCGTCCAGGTAAGCCTGGGCGATCTGTTCCTGGCGTTGTGCGCGCAGGGCCTGGGTCAGTTGGTCGCGCAGTTCCTCCAGCGTCGCGGTGCGGGCCGGTTGTTGTTCGGTGAGCTTGATCACGTGGAAACCGGCGGCGCTTTGCACCGGATCAGACACGGCGCCCACCTTGAGCCGCGCCACGGCGCCACGCACTTCCGGCACCAGCTGTTGCAACGGTTGCAGGCCGGTATCACCGCCCCGCTCTGCCGTGACGCGATCCTGCGAATGTTGCGTAGCGAGCGCCGCAAAATCGCCCGGTGCTGTCTGCGCCTTCTTGCTCAATTCAGCGGCTTGTTTGCGCACGGTTTCCAACGAAGCGGAATCGCTGACAGCAAGGAAAATCTGACTGACCCGATACAGCGCCGGCGTCTGCCAATTGGTCTTCCCCGCGTCATACGCCTGCTGCAACTCAGCCGCGCTCGGATACTCCGCCGGCACCTGACTCACCGAGCGCAAATAATCACGAAACACGATTTGCTCAGTCGCTGCGCGAGTCTGCCGGGCAACGTCCGGCCGCTGCGCCCAACCCTGCGCATCGGCCTGTTCAAGCACGGCTTTTTCCGCCAGCCGCGCACGAATCCAGCGCTCCAGCGCCTCACGGTTACCGCGCAATTGCTCGCGGGTTTGCGCCGGGACAGTGGCCAGCAGCGCCTGCAATTCCTCTGGCGAAACCTGCTGATTGCCCAACCGCGCCACCGCTGGCCCGGCTGCAACCGCCATTACCGGCGAGGGCTGCTGAGCGGCGACCGGATCACTGCCCGGTCGCAGCACCAGCGCCACGGCCACCACCAACAACGCCAGCGCTCCGGCGCCGATCACCATGGCAGGCTTTTTCACAGCGCGACTTCCTGTTGTTCGGCGACAGCGGGTTTGGCGGTTTGCACACCAGTGGCCTGACTGAAGTCGCGCAGGTAAACGATGAATTCCTGCAACAGGCGATCCCACAACTCCAGGTTGCCGCGCAGGTGCTCGTTGCTCACGCCTGCAGCTACGACCACGTCCATCTCCATGACCAGAAACTCACCCTGCAACGACAACCGTGCAAAACGTCGAGTAGCATTCCACTGCTCTGCAACTCCCTCAGGCAACTCACCCTGCACGCGCAGCGCACAGCTGAAGGTGAAATCAACAAAGCTGCCCTGCTCCACCGCAGGGTTGCCGAAACGCACGGCGTAGCCGATACCCTGACTGGCGCTGAGCAACTGGACGATGCCGTTCTGTTCACTCTGGTTGACGCGGTAACCGGCGGCCTGGAGGACGTCGGTCAGCGATTGCGGAGAAACGTGGGTGATCAATTGAGTCATGGCTTTCTTCCTTGCTATCAGTGAGCGATCGCCGCTTGCGGCGCGTCGAATTGGGTTTTGTACAGCTCGTCGCCGAAGCCCTGGGCCAGTTCATCGAACTTGACCCGGGCGCTGCCGGCGAAGGGCTGGCGGATCTTCATCACTTCGGCGACGTCGATGTTTTCGTAGGCCGTGAGGATCTGTTTGGCGACGCCGTACATTTGCTGATTCTTGGCTGAACATTGCTGCACTTGTGTGTCACGTTCCGCCAGTTGCGCTTGCAGCTTCGAGCGTTCGGCTTCCTTGCCGCGAGCGAGGACCAGCAACTCGTCGTAGGCTTTCTTGAACTTGCCGGTCTGCTCGGCACTGGCCGCGACTTGCGCCTGCGCCTGGCTGTGCAGGCTCTGTTGCTGCCCGGCGAGTTGCTCGGCGAGGCCTTTGGCCTTGGCCAGTTCGGCGGTCAATTGCTTGATTTGCGCTTGCGCTGCCTTGGCTTCGTTCTGCGCCGCCAGTTGCGCGGCGCTGGCCTGGGCCTGTTGGCTTTGCAGGGCCTGCAATTGCTGGGTGGTGCTGCGCAATTGCGTGCGCAAGCGTTCTTCCATGCCTTCGGCGCTCGCCCCGGTGGCAATCAACAAACCCAGGCCCAGCGCGAGAAAACGCGTGTTCATAAAGCTCTCCCGGCGCCTTAGAAGCGCGTGTTGATCTCAAGCTGCAAGACGTCGATGTCGAACGGCGCGCCGTACACCGCTTCGGTGCTCATCCAGCGACCCGTGGCGGAAACGTTCTTCGCCAGGCCGTAGTTGCCGCCCATGAAATAGCCCTTGGCGTTGGTGCCGCCGAGGTGGAACGACGAGTCGTTGAAGCCGTCGGGCAAGGCGTCCGGCTGGATGTACTTGTAGCCGGCGAACAGGTTCCAGTCGCCCTTGCGTTTGAGGTCCAGTGCGTTGCCGAGGGTGAACTGCACCATCCATGCATTGGCGCCGCTTTCGATCTCGCCGTTGCTGTCGAGGTTGTTGACGATCTGCCCGGCGGAGCGCTTGCGCATGTCGCCTTCGTCGTAGCTGAGGTTGTGGATGTAGTTGCCCTGGCTACGCAGTTTGAAGTCCTGCGGCAGGTCGGCGTCCCACACGACGTTGAGATCGAGCAGGTTGAACTCGGACGCAAGCCCGACGAATTGCGGCTGCGGTGTAGCGCTCGGGTTGAGCGGGTTCGGCGTGATGTCACGCAGCAGGAACACGCTGTTGCCCTTCTGCATGAACGCCGCGCGGGTGCCGTCGCTGTCGCAACCCGGCGCGCCGGCCCACGGTTCGCAGGGGCTGGAGCGCTGGCCCTGTATGTCATCGAAGCGGTAATAGGCCAGCGCGCCTTTGAGGCGGTTGTTGCTATTGATCGCCCATTTCGCGCCGAGCTGCGCGCCGTACAGCCACTTGTTGTCGCTCTCTTCCTTGTCGAAACCGTTGCTGCTGGAGGTGTCGTTGGTGTAGTCCACCGGGAATGCGCCGACGGTGCCGAACACCCCCCAATCGCGGTTGAGCTTGTGGTCGAAGATCGCTGCCACACCGTCGAAATTCAGGTCGTTGGAATAGAGCATGTCGGTGGACATGAACGGGTTGGCGAAGCGCCCGCCGGTCAGGGTCAGTTCGTCCGTTGGCTTCCAGCTCAGGTAACCCTGATCGAGCCAGATGTCCTTCTTGGCGAAGCCGCCACCGAGGTTCTGCGTGGTCGATACCGGGTTGTTGTCCGAACCGGTGCCGATGCGAATGCCGGCGGTCCACTCTTCCGAGATCAGCGCTTTCATGCCCAGGCGTGCGCGCAGGCGAAAGAGATTTTCGCGGTCTTCGCGGGTGTTGAGCAACGGCGGCAGGCTGGTGCTGCTGTTGGGATTCACGTCGTACGGGCCATTGTTGTTGAGCTTGGCGAAGTCGACGATTTCGTTGCTGTTGTTGCCCGAGTAGTAACGCGATTCGTCACGCAGACGAATGTCACCATCGAAACTGATGCGCGAGGCCCAGTCCGGAAAGGTATTCGGCGCTGCCCAGTTTTCCTGTTTGGCGGTGGCCATGACCTCGGCTTTGACCTGATCACGGATCTGGTCGCGCACCGCTGCCGGCACGTACTGCACGCGCACATCCCCCGGCGCGGCGACCGGTCCAGCCGCTACGGCAGTGGACGCGGCAGCCTGTTTGGCCTGCGCCGCTTCGTTCTGGGCCTGGGCGATCAGCGCGTCGGCCTTGTCCTGTTTGAGAATGCCCTGCTCGACCAGCAAGCGGATCAGATTGATCGTGGCGTTCTCCGAAGGCGCAGGCGCTGCCACGGCCTGACCGACCAGGGTCGCAATGACCATGCCGACCGCCAGGGACAATCGATTCACGTTGGAAATCATCTGCACACAACTCCTTTTGCCAAAGCTTGAATAAGTGAATTAACCCGGACGCCGCCCTTGCAGGGACAGGCGCACGGGCAAAGTAATGGAGGCCGGAGGCCGTTCGCTGAGGGCTGGCGCACCGCGTAAAGCGGCCAGCACCTGGGTATCGATTTGCGGGTTGCCACTGGACTTGATCAGCTCGACACGGGTGATCTCGCCGACGCTGCTCAGCCATACATCGGCCTGTAGCGAGAACGCGAGGTTGCGCAGCTCGGGGTTCTCGCGCAGCAAACGCTGGAAGGTGAACGCGAGAAACTGGCTGTACGTGCCCGTACCCAAACGCCCGCCGCCGGCACCGGCCATGCCGCCGCCCTTGCCCGCGCCGATGTTGAAAGCGTCGCTGCCGGCCTGCGCGTCGCCGTCCATTTGCATCGGGTTGGCCAGGTCGTCCGCCGGCGATGGCGGTGCTTCTTCTTCAGGCTTGACCTCCTCCGGCTCCGGCGTTGGCTCGGGCTCGACGACTTTTTCTTCCACCGGCGTTTCCGGCTCTGGCGGTTTCTCCGGCGGCGGTGGTGGCGGTGGCGGCAACGGAATGATCGTCGGCACCTTCGGCGCTTCGCGACGCACGCCGGCCATGTCGTTGGCCCACTGCCAGAGGAACCACGCGGCGAGTGCGCCGACCAGCAATCCGGCGCCCCACTTCACATAACGCAACGGCGACTTTTTCACGGGCGGCGGTTCGATCGGGAGTTGTGCGGTCATGACTCAGCCCTGACTCGGTTTGCCGGTGACGAGACCGACCTGGGACAGTTCGAGCCGGCGCAGCAGGTCCAGCACTTCGATGACTTTCTGGTACTGCACCGTCGCATCGCCACGCACGATCACCGGAAAATCCGGGCTCTGCGCTTTCTCGATGCGCAGGCGTTCTTCCAGCTCCGCCAACGTCACGGGATAGGCATCGAGAAACACCTGGCCGCCGTCGTTGACCGAGATCGCCTTGGTCTTGGCCTCCGACAGCGACACCGAAGCGCTGGCCTTGGGCAGGTTGATCTGGATCCCGGAAACCTGCGCGGTGGCAGTGAGGATGAACATCACCAGCACCACCATCAGCACATCGACCAGTGGGGTGATGTTGATGCTGTCGACTGCGGCATCGTCATCATCGTCGTGGGAGGCATTTACGGACGCCATGGCAGTACTCCTCAGGCCGGTACGGAGTGGTTGGCGTGATGGCCGCGCTGGTGCGACGCCTCACTGAACTGGCTCTCGCCATGCATCTCCGCCAGACGAGTGATGAACTCGTCGACGAACACGCGCATGTCGGCGCTGACTTCCTTGTTGCGGGTGATCAGGCGGTTGTAGCCAAACAGCGCCGGGATCGCGACGAACAGGCCCATCGCTGTGGCGAGCAGTGCTGCGGCCATGCCCGGCGCGATGGCATTAATATTCACGTCGCCGGCCATTGCCGTGCCGAGGAACACCACCATGATCCCCAGCACCGTGCCTAGCAGGCCGATATACGGACCGCCGGCGATGGCGTTGGACAGGGTCGAGAGTTTCGAACTCAGTTGCTGGTTCTCGCGGGTGCGCACACCGTCCATCGAGCAGCGAATGGCTTCGATGGTCGCGGCGGAAACCGACGAGGTATCGGCGCCCTGCTCGCGGCGGGTGCGGATCTCTTTGACCGCCACCAGATAGAGGCGCCACAGCGACGAATGCTGCAGACGCTGAGCCAGTTGCGCGTCGTCGGCGAACATTTCCAGACGCGTGCCGACCTTGGCGAATTGCACGCGAAAGTCTTCGTTCGCCGCAGTCACGCGGCTGAGGCTGCGGTTCTTGCGCAGCATGATGATCCACGACTGGAACATCATCAGCACCAGCACGGCGATGATCACCCAAGCGTCGATCGGCACCGCGTTGAGGAGGAAGCCGAGGCTGCCGAAACCGAAGCCGGATTGTTCTTCATCGACGCCGTAAGCGACCAGTTTCGACTCGGCGCCTTGCGAGGTGGCATCGGCCAGCAACAGCGCAGCAGGACGGGCGACCTTCGACAGGCGCAGCTCATCAATAGCGCCAGTGAATGGCTGGAACGCGCCTTCCTGCGGGTCAGCGCCAATGGCCATGACCGAGTTGAATGCCGGCATCGCCTGGGCCAACGCAGCACTTTCGCGACCGTTGATGTACAGGGTGACTTTCGAGCCCTCGGCGGTTAGTGCGAGGTGTTGCCATTGCGCCGGCGCCAGCGCTTGGGTGGCAGCGGCGCGCTGGCCGTCGATTTCCACGAACGGCAGGCCTTGGCTAACGCCGATCAGCAGGCTCTGCGAGCCTTCGCGTCGAGCGAGAATCAGTTGCTCGCCACTCGCCTGATCCAGACGCAGCCAGGCGCTGAAAGTGAACGCGCTGCCGGCGTTGTGTTGCAGTGAAGGACTGGCCGGCAGCAGCAACGGTTGACCGCTGAACTGCAACGCACGGCCGACGACGCCATTGATCGCTGTGCCGGTCGCGCTTTGCGCGGTGTTGCCGTACGCCGTGGTGTCTTTCGCCGGGGTGCCGGTGGCGCCGTCGAAGTGATACAGCGCGGTGTAATTCGGATCGAAAGTCAGTTGGCCGTTGCCGGTAGCCGGGGCTTTCTGGTTGCCGTAATACATCCAGATGTCCTGACGCTGGCCACCCTCGACATTCGGCACATCGACCCAGATCAGCGCCATGCCCATCAGCGCGTCGAAACTTTCGATCTGGTGGTTGAGCACGGTCTTGTCGTCGGCAGCGACGAAGCGCAGATCGGAGCCGTCCTCTTTCACGCCGTCGAAGGTGAAGTTGCCGGTGTGCAGGCGCACCAGCAGCGCGGTGCGGCCAAGGGCCTGATTGATCGCCGCGCCCTGCGGTGTGGTGTCGACGGCGATCTGTTTGCGGTAATGCCAGTCGTCCTGCCACCAGGCCTGAGCCGTGGCCGGGAGCACGAAGCCCAGGCAGATCAACAACGAAAGGAAGAGGCGTTGCATGGACGTGCTCCGTTAGAAAGTGGCTTGAAGGTTGAAGTGCAGGCGCGATTCCTGCTTTGAGGTGTTCGGCCCTTCGAGTAGCGGGTAGCCCCAGTCGAGGCTGCCGGACAGCCATTTACTGAGGCTGGCGCGGGTGCCGAGGCCGACGCTGGCCAGGGCGTAATTGGCATCCTGATCCGGCAGTTCGTCGCGCAGGTACAGTTGCGCACCCTCGGCGAAGGCATAGAAGCGCCAGTCCTGCATCCACGTGCCAGCGAATTTCGCCAGCGACGGTGTGCGCAATTCCTGGCTGAGCAAGTAGCCGTCATCGGCGGTACGTTCAGCCGCGAGATAGCCGCGCACCGAAGTGGCACCGCCGGCGGAGAATTGTTCGTTGGAAACCAGCGGCCCCGAGGCGAGTTGGAATGCGGCTTTGCTTGCGCTCTGCCAGTCGCTGTCGAAGGTCAAGGTGTAGTTGGTGTCGCCCTTGAGCACGGCGAAACCCGGTTTGGCGCGATAGCGTTTGTAGTCGAAGTCTTCGTCGTCGCTGCCGTAGCCGAACACGCTGCGGGTGGCGGCAACCAGGCTCAGACCGAGACCGAGCTGGCTCTTTTCGCTGTAGCGATAGCCGTTGTAGGCGAAGGTGAACGGCGCATATTTGAGCGGTACCTTGTCGCTTTCGCCGGACAGGCTCAGGCGCTCGTCGAAGTCCTTGAAGTCGATGCCGGCCGACAGTGAGTTCGACCAGTTGCCGCTCGAGGGCAGCGTATAGATCGCCGCGACGCCGTAGCTGTGACCCTTGCCGAGCACGTTGCTGCCGCCGATGGTGGCGACGTTGCTGTCGGACTGGTAACCGGAGAATTGCACGCTCCAGCGCTCGCTCAGCGGCGCGGTGTAGGACCCGGACCAGACCTTGGCGTTGTCGGTTTCCTGCGGCGCGGTGAAGAACGTCAGGTTGACGCTGTGACCGAGCTGCCAAAGGTTGTTGTAACCGAGACTGGCGACGCTGCGCAGCTTTTCGGTGTCGGCGCTGTAGTCGTTATTGAGGCCGACGCTGGCCGTCCACGGGTTCTGGTCTTCGACCTGCAAATCGACATCCATGGTGCCGGGGCGCTGCCCTTCGCGCACCAGCGGCATGACCTGGCGACCGGGAGTCTTGTTAAGTTGCGCGAGTTCGCCCTGGACTTTGGCGAAGTCCGGCACCTCGCCTTCTTTCAGCGCCGGGACGTTGTCGCGAATGTCCAGCGGCGAATAGTGTTTGGCGCCGACCACGCGCACCCGGCCGACCTTGGTTTCGCTGACTTGCAGATAGACGATGCCATCGGCCACGGCCTGCTCTGGCAGCTCGACAAACACCGATTGATAGCCGCGTTCCTGGTAGGCCTTCTGCAACGCATCGCGGGCGCCTTCGATGTCGCTCAAGGCTTTCTGCGGGCCGAGAAACGGGTACACCGCTTCTTCGATCGCCCGCGCATCAAGCACGGTGTTGCCGCGCACGAAGTATTCGTTGACGTCGACCAGTCGCTGCGCGGCGGGCGCTTCTGTGCCCTCCTCGGCCAGCGCTGGCTGCGCGCCCGCCGTCAGCAGCAGCCAGCCCCACAGCGCCAGCCGTGACGTGAAAATCCGTTCCACATTACCCCCTGAAATTCGCGATGACCTGTGGGCGTTAGCGCCCGGTGTGCTGCGTCAATTGCTGATCGTTGTGGCGCAGGCGTGCTTGCCCAGCCAGGTGTGCAACAGCGCAAAGTTCAGCGAGAACTCGGGCATTTGCAGCAAGGCACCGCAGAACACTTCGCCGATGATTTTCTGAATCAGCAGCACCGCGCGCGGCTCGTTGAGCAGCGTGGCGATGTCACGGCTGAGGGCGGTGAAACTCCAGACCTTCTGGTTCAGGCCAAGACCGACGAACCAGCGGAACAGCAGGTTGTAATTGAGCTGTTCATAGAGCTGCTGTTCGCTGGGCACCGAATACAGCAATTGCAGGAGCAGGATGTGCATCACCGTCTGCGCGGGAATGAGCATGCCGGGCGCGGCGTTGAGGTCGCGCAGCAGGTCCTGGTGGGCGTCGAGCAGATCGTCGATCTGCGGGCGCAGCAACACCAGCGAATGGCCCGGCGGAATGTAGCTGGACACTTCTTTCAAAGCGCCCTGCCAGTCATCCTGCGAGACGATCCAGACCCACGGCGCGCCGTAGCGATACACCGAAACCGGCTTCTTGCGCGCGGCTTCGACGATCTTCGACAGGCGTTGATCGAGCTCCTGCATGCCCACTTTCGAATAGCGTTCCATAGTCCCCATTGCCTCACTCCCGGCGTCCCGCCCCGGCTTGCAAAGTGCGCCCCGAAAGGCCCCTCAAGCGCGTTACACAGGCATGACCGGAATGGCTATGTGCTACCGAACTTTTGTCATAAAAGCTTCATTACCGAAGATGGCATCGGTGGTGCCGATGCCCTGTAGGAGTGAGCCTGCTCGCGATGGCGTCAGGTCAGCCAACTTCTCTGTGACTGATACACAGCGATCGCGAGCAGGCTCACTCCTACACGGGAATTGTGTGTGGCAGGCCCTCCTGGTTGTGCACATGAACCTGTGGGAGCGAGCCTGCTCGCGAAAGCGCTGTGTCAGGCAATGAGGATGTTGGATGTGCCGCCGCCTTCGCGAGCAGGCTCGCTCCCACAGGGTGGACTGTGGTTGCACCGTTGCGTGACATTCGCGTGACATTCACGGGGTTAAATCCCGGCCCGTTCAGGCGTATAACCTTCACAAGACTTTCAATCGGCACGCCGACTTCAACACAGGGTAGTGACATGACAGCAAACATCCTTGGCAACCTGTTCCCTTCGGTCAGCGACATCCCGGAAAAATATCGCCTCGACGCTCAGGTCGAGCAGCGTGAATATCTGGTCGATGGTCAATTGCGCCTCTGGGACGGCCCACTCGCGCAGGTGCGCAGCCCGGTTTATCTGAAAAGCGCAAACGGTGAAGAACAGGTGATCCTCGGCAGCACGCCGCTGCTGGATGCCGACACCGCGCTCACCGCTCTCGACGCTGCCGTTCGCGCTTACGATCGCGGCCAAGGCCTGTGGCCAACCATGCGCGTGGCCGAACGCATCCAGCACGTCGAAGCATTCCTCGGCCGCATGCGCGAGCAGCGCGAGGCGGTGGTCAAGCTGCTGATGTGGGAGATCGGCAAGAACCTCAAGGACTCGGAAAAAGAGTTCGATCGCACCTGCGATTACATCGTCGACACCATCAATGCCCTGAAAGAACTCGACCGCCGTTCCAGCCGCTTTGAGCTGGAGCAGGACACCCTCGGCCAGATTCGCCGCGTGCCGCTCGGCGTCGCCTTGTGCATGGGGCCTTACAACTACCCGCTGAACGAAACCTTCACCACGCTGATTCCGGCGCTGATCATGGGTAACACCGTGGTGTTCAAACCGGCCAAGCTCGGCGTGCTGCTGATTCGGCCGTTGCTCGAAGCCTTCCGCGACAGCTTCCCGAGCGGCGTGATCAACGTCATCTACGGCAGCGGCCGCGAGACCGTCAGCGCTCTGATGGCCAGCGGCAAGATCGACATCTTCGCCTTCATCGGCACCAACAAGGCTGCCAGCGACCTGAAGAAGCTGCACCCGAAACCACACCGCTTGCGCGCCGCTCTCGGTCTGGATGCAAAGAACCCGGGAATCGTTTTGCCCGAAGTCGATCTCGACAACGCCGTCAGCGAAGCGGTCACCGGCTCGCTGTCGTTCAATGGTCAGCGCTGCACCGCACTGAAAATCCTCTTCGTACATGAAGACGTGGTCGACAGCTTCATCGAGAAATTCAACGCCAGACTGGCCACGCTCAAACCGGGTATGCCGTGGGACAGCGGCGTGGCGCTGACGCCGCTGCCGGAGTCGGGCAAAGTCGACTATCTGCACGGTCTGGTCGCGGATGCGCAAAGCAAAGGCGCCCAGGTGGTCAACCCGAATGGTGGCGAGTCCCACGCCTCGTTCTTCTACCCGGCAGTGCTGTATCCGGTGAATCCGCAGATGCGCGTTTATCAGGAAGAACAGTTCGGCCCGGTCGTGCCCATCGTGCCGTACCGCCACCTCGATACCGTGATCGACTACGTACTGGAATCGGATTTCGGCCAGCAGTTGAGCATCTTCGGCACCAACCCGGTGGCGGTTGGGCGGCTGGTCGACACTTTCGCCAACCAGGTCGGGCGGATCAACCTCAACGCCCAGTGCCAGCGCGGCCCGGACACTTACCCGTTCAATGGCCGCAAAAACTCTGCCGAAGGCACGCTGTCGGTTCACGATGCATTGCGAGTGTTTTCAATCCGCACCCTGGTGGCGACCAAATTCCAGGAGAGCAATAAGGACCTGATCAGCGAGATCATTCGCGGGCGTGATTCGAGCTTCCTGACCACCGATTACATCTTTTGACGGGGGATCGGCAGGATTGAATGATCCTGCCGATCCGTCAGCTACCCGGCAATTCAGTGACTACACTGAGCCCAGCATTGCTGGATGCCCGGGAGGCTGACCATGCTCGATTACTTCGCATTGGGTCTGTTGGTTTTTGTCGGTCTCGTGCTGTTTTACGGGATCATCGTGCTGCATGACATTCCGTACGAGATCGCCGTCCACCGCAACCACCCGCATCAGGACGCGATCCATGCCACGGGCTGGGTCAGCCTGTTTACCCTGCATGCGCTGTGGCCGTTTCTGTGGATCTGGGCGATGGCCTATCGCGAGGATCGTGGTTGGGGGTTCGGCGATGGCAAACCCATTCAGAATCACGTCAATCAACTGGAGCAGCAGGTCGTCGAGCTGCAAGCCAGAATCGAGCGGCTCGAAGCGCAGTCGCCGGTTGCGCCTCAATCTGACAGCCGGGGGATCTGAGCATGGATCTGTTGCTCATCCTCACGTATGCCGCGCTCTGCGTCGCGATTTTCAAGATCTTCCGCATTCCGCTGAACAAATGGACGGTGCCCACCGCTGTCCTGGGTGGCGTGCTGATCATCGGCGCGCTGATTTTCACCATGAACTACAACCATCCCTATTCTGAGGTGGCGCGCTCCTACTTCGTCTCGGTGCCGGTTATTCCGATCATCAGTGGCCAGGTGATCGACGTACCGGTAAAGGGCAACGAACCCCTGGAAAAAGGCGACGTGCTGTTTCGCATCGATCCCACCCCTTTCCAGAACCGCCTGAAATCGCTCAAGGCGCAACTGGTTGCAGCCAAAGGCGACCGCTACCGCATCACCGAACTGATCCGCCGCAACTTCGGCACCCAGCGTGAACTGGACGCGGCCATCGCCCGCACCGACGATCTGCAGGCGCAACTGGACAATGCGCAGTTCGAGCTGGACAACACCGTGGTTCGAGCACCGAGCAAAGGCTTCGTCACCCACGTTTCGCTGCGACCGGGGATGATGGCGAGCAAGCTGCCGCTGCGCCCGTCAATGGTGTTTATTCCGCAGGAAGGTCAGTACTTCGCCGCCTGGATGCGCCAGAACAGCCTATTGCGTCTGACCGTGGGCGACGAGGCCGAAGTCGCCTTCGATGGCATTCCCGGCAAGGTCTTCGCCGGTCGGGTGAAAAGTGTGATCGGGGTGATCGCCGAGGGCCAGGTGCAACCTTCCGGTACCCTGATCAGCTACACCGGCTCGCCACCGGCCGGACGGGTGCCGGTGATCATTGAAATCACTGACCCAGCGTTTGCCGAATACAGCGCGCTCATGCCGGGCGGCGCCTACGGGCAAGCGGCGCTTTACAGTCAGCACTTTCACCACATCGGCGCGATGCGCAAAATCCTGCTGCGCATGTCCGCCTGGATGAATTACATTTTCCCCTTCCATTGATTTGACTGACTCACGAGGTTCGCACTGACTACTTACAGCACCCACCGCCTGCCACCGCTGTTGCGCCGTATCCTGCGTCCGTTACTGGACCCGTATCGGCGCTACCGTCACGCCCGACTGATCCATTCCGTGCGGGTGGCCTTGGGATTGTTGGCGACGATTCTGCTGACCACTGGCATCAATCTGCCCCACGGCGAATGGGCATCGGTGACCATGCTGGTGGTGATCGGCGGTTTGCAGCACCACGGCAACATCGGCAAAAAAGCCGCCGAGCGCGCCATCGGTACCTTGATCGGTGCAGGAGTCGGGTTGGCACTGGTGGCGCAACATGCGTGGCTGGGCATGCCGTGGCTGACCTACTTTTCCATGGCCGTGGTCTGTGGTTTTTTCTCCTATCACGCGATTGGCAAGGGCGGCTACACCGCCCTGCTCTCGGCCATCACCGTGTTCATCGTCGCCGGGCATGGCGACAACCCGATCACCGATGGACTGTGGCGCGGCGTCGACATCCTGATCGGCATCGCCCTCGCCCTGGCGTTTTCCTTCGCCCTGCCGCTGTACGCGGTCTACTCGTGGCGTTACAACCTCGCCGATGCCTTGCGCGATTGCGCTACGGTGTACGGACGCATCATCAACGGTGAAGCGGTCAGCGCCGACGAACACGTGCGGCTGATGAGCAAGCTCGGCGCGGTGATGGTGCAATTACGTTCGCTGATGCCGTCGGTGTCCAAGGAAGTGAAAATCTCCATGACCGAGCTCGACGCGATTCAGCGCAACCTGCGCATGTGCATCAGCACGCTGGAGATCCTCGGTAATATCCGTCCCAGTGCCAGCGACCCGCAGGCCACGGCACATCTGCAAACGGCACTGAAGGCCGAACACCGGCAGATTCGCGTGCAACTGATCGGGATGGCTCGCGCCTTGAAGACCGGTGCCTCGCAACGGCTGGAGCGGCCGATGGAGCTGCCAGCAGCGGACCTTGATGCGCCAGTCGCCAATACGCTCGACGGCTACCGTATGCTGACCCGACAACTCGCTGCCAATATCAGCGAGATGCGCCAACGCTTGGCAGCCACCGCACCGCGCTGGAACATCTGATTCTTATTGCGCCGCCAGCCGCCGGGCTTTCCAGCCCCAACCTTGTTGCATGCCGGCGGCGGCGAGCAGGATCGCTGCGACGCCTATCCATTGCAGCAATTCGAGGCGATGGCCGAAGGCGAACCAGTCAACGAAAATCGCCGCGATCGGATATATAAAGGACAGCGCGCCGGTCAATGCCGTCGGCAATTTTTGAATCGCGCCGTACAGCAAAACGTACATCAGACCGGTGTGCACGATCCCGAGAGTCAGCAGACTGGCCCAGGCATCGACGCCTTGCGGCAACGCATCGAAATGCGCAAAAGGCGCGAGCAACAACACCCCGGTGCAGACTTGAATCAGCGCGATCAGATGTGGCGGCGTGCCGGTCAGGCGCTTGATGATCAGGGCGGCAATCGCGTAGAGAAACGCCGCGCCCAACGCCAGGGCAATTCCCATCAAGTAATCGTTACCCTCCTCGCCTTGCGTGCCATGGGCGCTGACGATCGCCAGCATGCCCATGAACGAAATCGCCAGCCAGAACAGCTTCTGCAGGGTAATTTTCTCGCCGAGGAACAACGCCGCCAGGCCGACCAGCATGAACGGCTGCACGTTATAGACCGCCGTACCAATGGCAATCGAGGCGCGGGAATAGGATGCGAACAGCAGCACCCAATTGCCGACAATCGCCATTCCACTGAGCACCGCCAGCAGAAACGTTGTGCGGGTCAGCATCCCCGGACGCAGGAAGCCGAACGCGGCGCAGACCAACAGCAAGGTGCCGGCGCCGAACACGCAGCGCCAGAACACCACGTCGAGCACCGGTTGCCCGGACACCAGCACAAACCAGCCGATCGTTCCGGATATGAGCATGGCGGCGGTCATTTCCAGCGAACCGCGGCGAATTGCGTTGTCCATCATCTTCTCCTGAGGCTGTGAGCGAAGCGTGGCAAAAGTATGCCAAGCGCACCTCGGGCTGCTCCAGCGCATAAAGCAGGCTAAACTTGGTTTTCGCCTTTTTTATCGAGGGTGATTTGCGCCCTTCGCCTAATCCGGAGTTTGAATGTGACTGACGATATCGATCAGATCCTTATCAGCGCGCTGATGGAAGACTCGCGTCGCTCGCTCAAAGCGCTGGCGCAGATCAGCGGCCTGTCATCGCCCAGCGTAGCCGAGCGGTTGCGGCGGCTGGAAGAACGTGGCGTGCTCAAGGGCTACACGGTAGAGATCGATCCGAGATGCTTCGGCTATCAGTTGCAGGCGATCGTCCGTGTGCGGCCGCTGCCAGGGCAACTGCAGGAGGTTGAGCGGCAGATCATGTCGATCCCGGAGTTCACCGAGTGCGACAAGGTCACCGGCGACGACTGCTTTATTGCCCGCCTGCACGTGCGCTCGATGGAGCAGCTCGATACCCTGCTCGACCGACTGAATACGTTGGCCGAAACCAACACCGCGATCGTCAAGAAGACCCCGGTCAAGCGGCGACTGCCACCGATGGCGTAGGTGTCTTTTACCAATGATCAGGGTAGATTGGGGTTTTTTGCGGCTAAGGAATGGCGCTATGAAAATTCAGGCAATACTGCTGGCCGGCATGCTGCTCGGCGGTTGTGGCACGATTCAAACGGTGGCGCGCAACGATCAGGCTGCTGTTGACGGACTCAAGCAGCAGAAAAGTTATTGCGGCGCGGTACCGAGAATCTACAGCGGCCTCGCTTATGACTTCTGCACGCTGAACGCTCCGCTGGCCTCAGGCATCGATCCCGATGATCACCGCAACGCGGCGATTCCGGTGGTGCTGGTAGACGCCGTGGTCTCCGGCGCGCTCGACACCTTGCTGCTGCCCTACACGATCTACCGTCAGCAAGTGGACGGCAGCATCGTCATCAACTGAGCAGACACCTTTGTCCAGACGATAAAAAACCCGCCGAAGCGGGTTTTTTATTGCAGCCATTACGATCAGTCGTCGCGGCTCATGATGCCGAACAGTTGCAGCAGGCTGACGAACAGGTTGTAGATCGATACATACAGGCTGATGGTCGCCATGATGTAGTTGCGCTCGCCGCCGTGGATGATCGCGCTGGTCTGGAACAGAATGCAGACCGACGAGAACAGCACGAAGCCGGCGCTGATCGCCAGTTGCAGGCCGCTGATCTGGAAGAAGAAGCTCGCCAGCGTAGCGCCCAGCAGGACAAAGAAACCGGCGGTGATGAAGCCACCGAGGAAGCTCATGTCCTTGCGGGTGATCAGCACGTAGGCCGACAGACCACCGAACACCAGTGCGGTCATGGCGAAAGCCGAGCTGACCACTTCAGCGCCGCCCTGCATGCCCAGGTAACGGTTGAGGATCGGGCCGAGCAGGAAACCCATGAAACCGGTCAACGCGAAGGCGGATACCAGGCCCCACGCGGAATCACGGAGTTTGTTGGTGAGGAAGAACAGCCCGTAGAAGCCGATCAGCACCACGAAAATGTTCGGGTAGCCGACACGCATCTGCTGGGCTACGAAGGCCATCACGCCGCTGAATGCGAGAGTCAGAGCCAAGAGACCATAAGTGTTGCGCAGGACGCGGCTAACCTCTAGCTGCTCAGCCTGCACGCTGTTATTAACTGCGTAATCCTGTTCGCGCATGGCGACACTCCTGTTGGTTTGAAACGTTCAGTCGCAAAGATCATAACAGACGCTCTGTAACAAGCCATGCAGAGAGTTTGACAGTGTGTTTCATTCAGGTATTATGGCGCCCGCAACGCAACCGGAGGTGTGGCCGAGTGGTTTAAGGCAACGGTCTTGAAAACCGTCGACTGTAACAGGTCCATGAGTTCGAATCCCATCGCCTCCGCCATATTTGATACGACAAAGCCCTGATTATTCAGGGCTTTGTCGTTTCTGCGAGATATGTTTGCGCAGCATCGTTTGCGCATCTGTTGAGTCATTTCACAGCAGTGCCTCGTACACCTGAGGCGCTGCTGCCCGAATAGCCAATGCGTACCCGCTCAGCCAAGCGACTCAAAGACAGCCTCCGCACGCTGTTGCACCGGCGCCTGAGGTCTGAACATTTGCTGCCAGGCGAGCTGCGCCTGGACCTTGGCCACCGAATCCAGCACTTTCTGCGCCCAGCGATCATCCTCGGGATGCACCACGACCACCCGGAAGCCATGATCCTTGCCTTCAATCTGCACGCCCTCCGAATCATCGACATGCAAGTCGATATCGAACGCTGGCGGATACTTGGAAGGCGCATTCGACATCCCGTGCGCCGTCAGCGCACGGTTGTGCAGCACGCTGTTGACCACGCCATCGACGCGGATACCGTACAGCGCCAACCAGCGCCTGATATAGGACGGCGTGCGCCCGGATGAGGTGTAGACCCAGACACTGCAATCCTGGCGACGCAGCTCTCGGATCAGCGATCGTGTGCCCATCCGCAACGGTTCACCCAGCCAGCGATGAATACAGGCCGGTAGTCGACTCTTCTCCACTGCGCAGTGGTGGAGCTGGCAAGCGAGCGTGTCATCGATATCGAACGAAATTCGTATGCGCTGACGTTCGAACAACTGCGGCAAAGCGCAGCGGATAGCCTGCCCTGCCCGGCTGCCGAAGGTTCTCAATCTGGCAAATGCTGGTGCCCAGTTCATCAATGGCCACCTTGAGAGAGAGGCAAAGGCTTGCCTTTGAGAAAGAACTTCATTGGATCGGGCGCCTGTTCTTCTAAGAATGCTGCATATTTTTTCTTGATCTTGGGCAATTCGTACAACGCTTTGACGCCATGCTTGGCGGAGTTGCGGATGACCGAGGACGGGTTGAAGTAGCCCTCGGCGTTTTCCAGCGTCAACACGAATGGAGGCAGCCCCGCCCGCATGAGCAGGTAGCTGACAATGAGCGAGCCACTACGGTTATTGCCTTCGATAAACAGCTGCGGCTTGCTCAGAATGCGCACATAGACACCCGCTGCACGCTTCCAGACCGATTCACTGCGATAAGCGCAATACCAGTTGTACAAGTCCTTGATGCCTCCCTCAACATTGTTGAAGAAGTGCGCCTCAGTGGCTGCCAGATGCTGGGCGTATTCCAGCCGGCGCGCCGGATCCCGGCCACAAAGCACTGTGGCATTGATCTCCAGCATCAGGTTCAGTTGCTGCAGATCGAACAGGTCGACGCCGCGGGCAACATATTCGTCAACCAACGCATAACCTTCAAGCACATTGTTCAGGACTTCGTCAGTGAACGGGTCTCGGGGCTCGGTGAAGTGCCGGCTGAGCTCGGCGAAACGGCTCTGCACGTTACGCAGTGCGCGTTCAATCGCAGGCAAATCAAGGCGATGCGTGGCAGGCATTGGAGCTCCTTGGAAACGCTTGGTAAATGTCCGCCGGTGCCCGCCAAATCCATTTGGCTTGTGCAGGTAGGCGGCCGTGACCGGTGCTGTGACTTAGCTGAACTTGCCGCTGATGTAATCGCCGGTCATCTGTTCACGCGGGTTGTCGAAGATCTGCGCCGTCGGCCCCATCTCGACCAGATAGCCCGTGCGCGTGCCCTGGGAAATATCCACCGAGAAAAACGCTGTGGTGTCAGCAACACGGATGGCTTGCTGCATGTTGTGAGTGACCAGTGCGATGGTGTAGTCCTTCTTCAACTCGACCATCAATTCTTCGACGCGTCGGGTGGCGATCGGGTCCAGTGCCGAACAAGGCTCATCCAGCAGCAGGACTTCCGGCTCGGTGGCGATTGCCCGGGCGATACACAGACGTTGTTGCTGGCCACCGGAGAGCGACAGGCCGCTGACCTTGAGCTTGTCCTTGACTTCGTCCCACAGCGCGGCGCCTTGCAGCGCATGCTTGACACGGTCGCCGATATCGCCCTTGTAGCGATTGAGGCGAAGACCAAACGCGACGTTGTCGAAGATGCTCATCGAGAACGGGTTAGGCTGTTGAAACACCATGCCGATGTAGCGGCGCACGACCACCGGGTCGACACCCTTGCCGTAGACGTCCTGCCCGAGGAAATGCACATGGCCCTCGAAACGAAAGCCCTTCACCAGATCGTTCATCCGGTTGAGACTGCGCAGCACGGTGCTTTTGCCGCAGCCCGAGGGACCGATGAATCCGGTGATCTTGTTTTTCTCGATGGGCACGTGGCTGTCACGTACTGCCATGAAGTTGCCGTAGAAAATCTTGTCCAGTTTGCAGTCCATGACTACAGGCGCCTGGGTGACAAACGGAGCGGCTATTTGCGCAGTGGATACGTTCAAAATCAGATGCTCCCGTTCTTAATACTTGGGCTTGCCGAAAATCCGGCTGATGATGTTCACGAACAGCACGATCATCACCAGCACCAACGAGGCCGCCCATGCGAGCTCGAGCTGGTTATCGAAAGGCATGCCGGAGAAGTTGTAGATCAGCACCGCCAGCGAGGCAGTCGGATTCATGACATCGAGATTGCCCTGGTGGTAGATCCAGTAGTTGCTGAACAGCGCGGTAAATAACAGCGGTGCCGTCTCGCCTGCGGCACGCGCCACGGCGAGCATCACGCCAGTCAGGATCGCCGGCATGCCGGTCGGCAAGATGATTTTCCAGATGACCTGCGAGCGAGTGCAGCCCATGCCATAAGCAGCATCTTTCATGATCTTGGGCACCATCCGCATCGATTCTTCTGCGGTCAGCACCACGATAGGCAGCATCAGGACGGCGAGCGCCACGCCACCTGCCGGTGCCGAATACGTGCCAGTCGTCATTACAACCAAAGCGTAGGCAAATACACCTGCCAGGATTGATGGCAGGCCCGTAAGCATCTTGGCGGCAAAACGCGCGGCGTTCCCCAGCTTGCTATCCGGCCCCAGTTCAGCCAGAAAAATGGCCGCCATGATCCCGACCGGCACCGCGATCGCTGCCGCGATACCGACCATCACGAAAGTACCCGCCATCGCATTGCCGAAACCGCCACCCATCTCGAAGCCGGTCGGCGGCAGTTCAGTGAAGACTTCCAGGTTCAGACGCGCGCCACCACGAGTGATCAGCATGTAGAGCACGGAAATCAGCGGCACGCTGGCCAGCAAAGCACCTGCCCAGACCAGGGTGGTCAGGATCAGGCTGCGCAGCGCGCGGCCTTCGAACCTGCGTTGCAAACTCGGCATCGCACCGGTTGGCGCCGTCAGGTCTGTTGCTGCGGTCAGATCAGTCATCCCTTGTTACCCCGTTGGGCGTACATCATGATCATCGAGCCGAAAATGTTCACGATCAGCGTAATCAACATCAGCACGAGCGCGGCATACATCAACACCTCGATCTCGTTCGGTCCGGCTTCGGGGAAGTTCAGCGCCAGCAGAGCGGCAAGCGTGTTGGCCGGTGCAAACAACGAGAGGGAAATGTTGTTGGCATTGCCGACCAGCATGGCCAGCGCCATCGTTTCACCCAGCGCGCGCCCCAGGCCCAGCACCAGAGAGCCGAAAATGCCGGTGGCAGCCGAAGGCACCATCACCTTGAGAATCGCTTCCCAATGGGTTGTGCCCATGCCGTACGCGGCCTGTTTGGTTTTCATCGGCACAGCCGTAAGCGCGTCCTGCGACACGGCGGCAATGGTCGGCAGAATCATGATGGCGAGCACCAGAGCTGCGGGCAGCAGGCCCGGACCGCTCAGGGACGTGCCGAAAAAGGGTATCCAGCCCAGCTCGCTGTTCAGCCAGGTCGTCAGCGGCCGAATCGCCGGAATCACCACATAGATCCCCCACAGGCCATAGACCACGCTGGGGATGGCCGCGAGCAATTCGACGATGGTGCGAAACAGCGCAGCGAGCTTGGTTGGCAGGAAATCCTGGGTCAGGAAAATCGCCATGCTCACGCCAAAGACACCGGCGATCAGCAACGCGATGAAGGCGCTGTAAAGCGTGCCCCAGATGGCCGGCAGGATGCCGTATTTGCCCTGGTTGACGTCCCACACACTGCCCAGAAGCACATCGAAGCCGTGCTTCTCCATACCGGGAAGTGCCTTGCGTCCGACTTCGAACACCAGTGCAAATACCAGCGCCAGAATGAGTACCACACCGATGCGTGCGAGCGCGCGGAAGGTGCGATCAACCAGGAAATCCTTCGTCGAAGGTGGCTGGCAGGCAGAGTCGGGATTAACCGGTACGACAAAAGGTTTGTTCATGGGCTAAGTCCGGAACAGGGGGAAAACTCTCCCGGCGTGGCGCAGACGCACACGCCGAGAGAGACCTCACGGCGTTACTGAATGTTGGCGGACGCTTTGCGAACCTGTTCGACGACCGATTGCGGCAACGGGATGTAACCCATCGAATCGGCAATCTTCTGCCCCTCGGTCAGGCTGTATTCGACCATTTCACGCATGGCTTTGGCCTTGGCCGGGTTGCCATTGTCCTTGCGGAAAATCATCCAGGTATAAGAGGTGATCGGATAGGACTTGGCACCGTCCGGATCAGGCAGCCAGGCCACCAGGTTTTCCGGCATCTTCACCGCCGCCAGGGCCTCGGCACCGCTTTCGGCATTTGGTACTACGTAATTGCCAGCCTTGTTCTGCAACTGGGCAAAGTCGACCTTGGCCAGCTTCGCGAAGCCATATTCGATGTAACCAATCGCACCTGGGGTCTGGCGCACGGTAGCGGTTACGCCATCGTTTTTCGGCGATTTGATGAACTTGTCACTGGCCGGCCAGTTGACGGTGTTGCCCTCACCCAACGCCTGCTTGAACTCGGCGTTGACGGTTGCCAGGTGCTTGGTGAATACCGCGGTAGTACCGCTGGAATCTGCACGCACGACAACCGTGATCGGCGTATCGGACAGTTTCAGATCAGGGTTGGCAGCGACGATTTGCGGATCGTTCCAGCGCGTGATCTTGCCCAGGAAAATGTTGGAATAGACGTCGCGTGGCAGCTTCAGGCCCTTGGGATTGCCCGGCAGGTTATAGGCCAGCACGATTTCCCCGGCGGTCATTGGCAGCAACTGCACGCCTTCGGCGACCTTGGCGATATCTTCGTCTTTCATTGCCGAGTCACTGGCAGCGAAATCCACGGTTTTGTTCAAGAAGTCCTGTACGCCCGCGCCACTGCCCTTGGATTGGTAATCGACAGTGACGCCATCGGATTTCTTGCTGAAATCCTTGAACCAGGTCAGGTAGATCGGCGCCGGGAAACTTGCTCCGGACCCCGTCAGGCGAACATTTTCTGCTGCAAATGAGGCCGAGGTGGCACAAAGAGATACCGCAATGGCGAGCGCAGCAGACTTCATCAAACTTTTCATTAAATGACACCTAGTGATTACGGGCTCCCGAACTCTGCAGCAGTTTTGTGACGATTTCATGAAAGCAAAGTGGCAAGCGTTACCCTCATGGTCCGCAGCAGCGCCTATGGATGTAATCGGCCTCCGGGTTTCGAAAAATCGAATCTTCCTGTGCCGGGCTTGTCACTACCCCCTGATCCCGAGCAGTCACGTGCCAGGTTCACATTGCAAAAACGCTACTTTTCCCCAGCCTTTATGGCCCTCAACCGGAAATGGCGTTAGCATTTCACTCATTCGGCTGAACAAGCCTGTTTATTCAGATCAGGGTCGCATTGTGGAAAAGCTAAAACGCCTTCAAAGCGGGATCGAAGGGCTCGACGCGCTGCTTCAGGGGGGCTTTGTCGCCGGCGCTTCATACATCATTCAAGGGCGCCCGGGCTCCGGCAAGACCATCCTTGCCAACCAGCTAGGGTTTCACCATGCCCGCAACGGCGGCCGTGTGCTGGTCGCCACGTTGCTGGCCGAGTCCCACGACCGCCTGTTCCAGTTCCTGTCGACCATGAGTTTTTTCGACGCTTCGCGAGTCGGCGCGGAAATTCAGTTTGTCAGCGCATTCGATACGCTGGAAAACGAAGGCCTCGATGAAGTCGTGAAGCTGCTGCGACGTGAAATCACTCGGCAGAAGGCGACCGTCATGGTCGTTGACGGCCTGCTCAATGCACGCTCCAAAGCCGACTCGCCGATCGACACGAAAAAATTCATTTCCGAACTGCAAGGCCATGCCGCATTTGCCGGTTGCACCGTGCTGTTCCTGACCAGCTCGCGCCTGGACGACGGCAGCCCCGAGCACACGATGGTCGACGGCGTCATCGAAATGGGCGAAGAACTTTTCGGTACCCGTTCGGTGCGCCGCATTCATTTGCGCAAGACTCGCGGCAGCGGCGCGTTGACCGGTCTTCACGAGTGCGAGATCACCGATAACGGCCTGGTCGTCTACCCGCGCCTCGAAAGTCTCTACAAGCGCCCTTCCGCCCCTGACAGCGCGGACATGACGCGCATTCCAAGCGGCATTGCTTCACTGGATGACATCCTCGGGGGTGGCTTGCACAGCTCCAGCGTGACGCTGGTCATGGGGCCTTCCGGGATCGGCAAGACCACGCTGGGTCTGAAGTTCATCGCGCAGTCGACGGCCGAATCGCCGGGCCTGCACTTCGGCTTCTATGAAAGCCCGCAGCGGCTGCGGCTCAAAGGCCGTTCGCTGGGCATTGATATCGAACACATGGAACACAGCGGTGCGCTGAGCATTGCCTGGCAGCCAACTACCGAAGGCTTGCTGGACGGCCTCGGCGCACGCCTGCTGAGCCTGGTCGATGAAAAAGGCATCAAGCGCCTGTTCATCGATAGCCTCAGCGGCATGACTCGGGTTTCAACCACTCCGGAACGCATCACCGACTTTTTCAGCGCGCTGATGAATGAGCTGCGCTCCAGAGGCGTTACGGTGTTCGCCTCATGGGAAATGCGCGATTTGTTCGGATCCGAGGTCAGCGCACCGAACTCCGACCTGTCCAGTATTGTCGACAACCTGATGCTCATGCGTTTCTTTGAGAATCACGCTGAACTTCACAGGACGCTTTCCATTCTCAAGATACGTGATAGCTCCTACAACCCGTCGCGGTTCGAGGTGGTTATCCGTGATCAAGATGTGTTCCTGGAAAAGGCTTTGAAAAATGAACCTTCAGTCACAGCTGAGTCATTGCCTGGTTCAATTTCGTAAGTCTGCAAGCGGGTTGAAATAACATGACCACCATCCTGGTAGTCGACGACGAGTATCTGATTGCTGACATTCTTGGCTTTGCGCTTGAGGATGAGGGCTTCATGACTGTGACCGCGAGCAATGGCAAGAAGGCTCTCGAAGTGCTGGAAAGAGAACGTCCAGCCTTGGTCATCACTGACTTCATGATGCCGGTCATGGACGGCCTCGAATTCGCCGAAGCCGTGCGTGCCCAGCCGTCCGTCAAACACTTGCCGATCATTCTCATGAGTGGCGCGCAAGCGCACATCGGCATGCAGCGTTCGGATCTGTTTGATGTGGTGGTGCCCAAGCCGTTTGATATTGCGGTGATTGTGGCTGAGGTGAAGAGGCTGTTGGGCTCATAGATACTCGACGACAAAGGCAATTTCGGCATTGGCATCGCCCGCTCGCATTTGCGCATTTGAAGGCTCGATGCGCACGAAGCGGGCTTGCAAGGAAATATATGCATTGCCGCCTTGCGATGTGGGCGCTTTCATTATGTAGTTCTGATTCAGTTTGAGTGTCGACTTGTCACTGAAGCGCATCTGCAATGCCAGACCTTTGGCAGTGGAATTACTGTTCAGATTTACCATGCCAGTACCAGCGTCCCACACAGGGCTGCCCGCAGTGGGTGAGAAGGAAAATCGGAAGTTGTTAATTCCTGTGGGACAGTTTTTCATATTGAGAGAAAAGTATTGCTCCTTGGCAGATGCGCCGTTCTCGGGGAAATCGCTCAAGTTATAGCTGCCCATATCGACTTTCACATCGGGTGTTTCGCAAGACTGTGAGACTACCCGCGTGCCGCTGGTATTCATTGCCAAAGGCTCGATTTCAGCAGCGACAAACGTCCCCAGTTGGCCTGAAGGTATCGTCGCACTGCCGGAAATAGTGCCCGTCTTTACAAAACGCAAGATGTGCTCCGAACCATTCCAACCCCAACCGCCAGCAGTGTCGGTAGTTCCTGGAAAGCCCTTCCACGCTTTCCCCGATGGCGGTCGGACCCATTGCCAGCCGATTCCGGTATTCCCAATAGGAAAAATCTCCACGCCCGGCTGAGTAACGCCGACATTATTGCGCACACCTTCATTGTGCACTGCAGAGCACCTGAACGAACTGGGAATGGAACCCAGCGTCACGATCGGACTTTCATAGATAACCGTGCCATTCGGCGCGTCACGTGGTACCGAGAGAGTGGCCGGCAGTATAACCCGCATATTGCCCATGGAATTGTCCGGATAAAATTCGCATACCGCCGCCATTGCGTTTGACGACAGCATATACAAGAGCCCGACAATTAATACACGGCACAACTTCATAACACTCTCTCTGACTCTATCTAGCGTGTAAACAACTGAATGGCTGACGTAGCCACACCTATTTAATTGGCAGCAAAATCACCACGACCGGAACGAGAAGATAATAAAAAAAGAACACTTGAGCAAAAATTTATTTATTCAATAACAAGACAATTCTCATAGATTTATAACCAGCCAGTCAGACCTGAAAAATCTACAAACAGACACGCTATTTAGCATCACACTTACTCAGCGCAAATAACTAAAGCCAATTTAAGACTCGTCTTAAATGCACAGTGGAACTCGGCCAGTACCCTGACTGTTCTTGATAGGAGAACAGATTCCGTGAGAGCCCTCGATACCCTCAATAGCGCAAAACCCCACAGCAACGCCGCCCTCTACTGCCTGACGATTCTGGCACTGGCGCTGATCGCCATGACTGTCGTCGCCGGTTATGAGCTCAACAATCTCTTTCCACTGAAGGCCGTGGTGCAACAGCAGGAGATCCAGCTCAAGCAGCGCTCCGATACCATCCAGTCAATGACCGCTGAACTCAAGCGTCTGGCGGAACAAAAGCAGGCCCTGGAAACCGACCTGCTTACCGCGAAGGAACAGGCGAAGGCCGCCGAGGCGGCAAAGACCGAACTCGAAAACACTCAACGCGCAGCACAAACCAGCGCGGCGTTAGAGGATGAAGACTCACTCTGCGCGATCATCGAGCAAAATATCCGACTCGTAGCGGACCAACTCAGTCGCGACGACTTCTTTCGTCTGCGTGATGAGCGCGAAGCTGAAGCCGAAGCCGTGCTTGAAAGCTATGAAAAACAACTCGCCACCTGCATTGAACAACTGACGGCACACACCGAATCGCCAACACAGAGTTGAGTCAGCACTCGTTGCGCGCTGCGCTTGATCGCGGATCAAAAAAGCCCTGGCAATCAGGGCTTCCCGTTAACGTCTTAAAGCTTGAATTCCTTGGTCAATTTATTCAGCGATGCCGCCAGTTGCGACAGCTCCGCCGATGCAACTGCCGTCTGTTTCGACCCCTCTGCGGTTTCACATGACAGGTCACGAATGCTGATCAGGCTGCGGTCGACTTCCCGCGCAACCTGAGCCTGCTCCTCGGCAGCGGTTGCCATCAGCAGGTTTCGCTCGTTGATGAGATTCAGCGAGCCAGTGATGTCGGTCAGCACTTCGCCGGCGATATTGGCCATTTCGAGCGTTCTCTCGGCCTGAGCGCGGGTGTGGCTCATGGAGGAAACTGCGCGGCTGGTGCCTGACTGAATGGAGCTGACCATGGACTCGATGTCCTCGGTCGACTTCTGAGTACGCTGCGCCAGCCCTCTCACCTCATCGGCAACCACGGCAAAACCGCGACCCGCCTCCCCCGCCCGCGCTGCTTCGATCGCTGCGTTCAAGGCAAGCAGATTGGTTTGTTCGGCAACCTCTCGGATAACGTCCAGCACGCTGCTGATATCGCTCGCCATGGTCGATAGCGCCTGCACCTCAGCCGAGGTGCTGTGCACGCTGGACACCATCAGGTTGATTGCGGCTACCGTGTCGCTGACCTGGCTTCGACCGGCGACGGCTGCGGCACTTGATTCCGACGTCAACTGCGAGGTCGATGCGGCGTTGTCTGCAACCTGCTCCACCGCTGCACTCATTTCAGTGACGGCGGTGGCGGCCATTTCGATTTCATGGCTCTGACGTTGAGTGATACGCGAGATATCTTCAGTGACGCCGTGCATGACCTCCGAGGTCTCGGCCAACTGCGTGGACGAATCACGGATCATGATCAAGGCATCTCGCAGGCTGGTTTGCATCGCCGCCAATGACGACAGCATTTGCGCCGCCTCATCGGAGCCATCCAGCGCAATGGTTTCGCTCAGATCATTGGCGGCGATGCATTCCGCTACCCTCAGCGAGCCTGCAATCGGCACGGTCAGACTGCGGGTATACAACACGGCAAGGGCCAACGAAGCACCGATCGCGATGAGAATGAACACACTGACGATCAACAGCGTGTGCTCATAGACATTGTCGGCCTGCTTGCCCGCCTCATAAGCTTCTATTTCGTTGAGTGCAATCAGCTTCTTGAGCGCGACTTGTACGCCATCCGAGGCAGCACGCATCTGATTCTTTGACAACGCAATGGCCGCTTCAAGCTGCCCGTTCGCCACGGTTTGAAGGTATTGCTCCTGAGCCAGATCGTTGACCTTCTGTGCTTTGGCAAACTCCTCGAACGCCTCGCGCCCAGCGTCAGTGGCCAGCAGATCAATGAGCGCTTGCTGATGTTTTTTGATCAGCTGACGCGACTGCTGAATGTCCATCAGGGCTTGCGCCTTGCGCTCAGGGGTTTCGATGGGATTGCGCAAGCGAGCGTTGTTGCCCTTGATTTCGACGAACTCTCGATCGAGTTGGCCGAGCAGCTTGATACTCGGCACGATCGTCGTCTCGACGTACGTTTCTGCCTTGTTGAGCAAGTCGACTTGCTGCAGAGCGATCAATCCGATCGCGATAATCATGAGACAGAACAAGCCGAAACACAGCGCCGAACGAGGCGCGAGATTGAGTTTACGAAGCAGCATGATGCCTTACCTTAGAGTGTATTCAAGACAATGGGGCAAACGAGTGGGCGGCACAGCAGGCGCTGGGCAATAGCACCTCAGCGTCTACGTGGATCATCGCGGGAAGGTGCAGCAGCTAGCGGTTTGCGCACGAAGAGAGTGTGGAGTCGGTCGAGGCCGGCTCCGCAAGTTCCTTGAGCGCCGGGTCGGCCAGCATCAGAAAATCTGCCAGGCGCGGCAGATTGATTTTCGAGACCAGGCGCATCCAGCGTTGCGGATGCGGGTTGAAGAAGGTCTTCGACCACTGGTGATCATCGTTGGGATTGAAAATCAGCAGATGACGAATCAGCGGGTTTTCCCCGAAAAAGTCGAGCGGATCCATCGCCATTTCGCTGAGCAACTCAGCATTGACGACGACCAGGCTCAACCGTTGAGGGCAGTAATACGTCAGTATTTTCAGGTCACGATAAGTGCAAACGTTCAAGACGCTGAGACAGCCCAGCTTGTTGAACTGCTGTTCGATTGACAGACCTCTGCGCACATCGCTATCGGCGATCAGGATCCGCAAGGATCGACTGCGGTTATTTTCAAGAAACATCGGACACCTTTGGCAGCTCCATTCTTCCTTTCAAGAAAATAACCAAGGGCCAACCTGCCTGATATGAGACTTGTCTCAAAAATGAACGCAGGGATAGATGATAAAAAGCCACACCTTGACGACAGCCCAAGCGATCGGCGCATGGTCTGGCTCAGAAAGTGTTGAAGGAGGGATTTTGCAACGCAGGGGAGTGGCGACAAGCCAGAAGCGCGGGACGGTTCTGTGCGAACCAGACAATTCTCATTATTAACGCCCCTTTTTGTCAGTAACCTTGAAACAAGGGGCGCAGACTCATTCTTTCCAAGCCATCAAGGCAGCGTCATCGTCACTACGTAATTACCGCTCGTTATCTGGTGACCCTTGTTGTCCGTGAGCAGCAAGCGCTGGTCGTAATAATCGTCCTGCTCATGAGTATCGGCAATCACCTTCACAAACACCTGCTGGCGCGACTCACCTCGCCCTGCCGCACTGACGTTGTTCACGGTAAAAATCTGCCCGGTGCTTGCCTGGGGGCAATCAAGCAACTCGACAGAAGAATGGCTGGCGCCACTGGCGATGCAACTTGCCTCGACAATTCGACCGCTGAAGCGAATCACTCCGCTGACCGGCGCAGACTGGGCTGCGCTGACGGTGTCAAAACCGAGCAGGCAAAGGCAGGCAATCAATAAAGGACGTCGAATGATCATCGCGAAACTCCATGGTTATTACCAAGGTATCGCCCGCTGCAAAATGATCTTTAACGTCAGCTTTAATGCAAGGCCAGTCGGATGGTCATGAGCCGATACGTTTACAGCTCGATCCGTTTGATTTTCTTGATCAGATCAGCCTGTGCATGCTCCAGCTTCAATGCACTGCGATTGAGGTCCAGCGGATCGATAACAGGCGCCTCGCACTCGGCTTCAAGCTCGTTACACGCCTCAATGACCTGATGCTCGGCAACAATGCGCGCCGCCCCCTTGATGCGGTGCGCCAGGTCAGCCAACAGCCCGGGATCGCTTTCGGGTATTAGCGAATGCAACTCCTCCAGATCCTTTTCGCAACTCGACAGCGCCTCGCGCAGAAGTTCTTTCATCATGTCGAGATCGCCTCCGGTGAGCTCGTCAAGACGCTCGCGAATCGAACCCAGCTCCTTGATAGTCGCCGCAGGCGGGCTTTCAAATGGCTGGGTTTCAACATTTTTTTCCCAGCCTGCAAGCATGATCGACAAGGTGCCGAGACTGATCGGTTTGAACAGACAATCATCCATCCCGGCCTCCCGGCATTTCACTTTTTCTTCCGGCTGCGCGTTGGCCGTGAAGCCCAGTACGATGCACGGCGATCCACCACTTTCGCGTTCGTCCTGGCGAATGGTGCGGGCCAGCTCATAGCCGTTCATGACCGGCATGTTGCAGTCCGTGATCACAATGTCAAACGGCTCCGAGCGCCACAGCGCCAATGCCTGGGCACCGTCGGCGGCATCACGCACCGCCTGGCCAAGGAAACTCAGCTGCTGCGTCAACAGCAGGCGGTTGGCGCTCTGGTCATCGACTACGAGAATCCTGAGTGTCGGTACCGGTTTGTCCTGAACAACCGAAACAGGCAGCACTTTGCCGCCAAGCGGGCTGAGAATATTGAAGAACAGCGACACTTCCAGGCAGGTGCCTTTGCCAAGCGTACTGGTAATGTTCAGCCGCCCGCCCATCAATTCGCACAATGAACGGGAGATCGCCAGTCCCAGACCGGTGCCGCCTCTGCTGGAGGGGCCATGATTGGCTTGGGAAAACGGCTGGAACAGATTCTGCAGATCGGCGCTGGAAATGCCGATGCCGGTGTCCTCGACCTTGAGGTCGACCTGTAAGCGTTCGTCAGCGAGACGTTGGCCGCGAATCGAGACGGTGACATGACCGGTGTCGGTAAACTTGATCGCGTTGCCCACCAGGTTCGAGAGCACCTGCTGGAAGCGCATCGGATCAACCAATACGTCACAGCCGACAGTGGCGTCGATGTCGAGCTTAAGCACCAGACTCTTCTGCCTGGCCAAGCCGTCGAACACCCGCGCCACGGATTCGACCAATTCGCGCAGGTTGGCACGTTTCGGCGAAAGGCTGACATGGCCCGATTCGATGCGTACCACATCGAGGATATCGCCGATCAGTTCCAGCAGACCTTTTGCCGAGTCGTATGCCACTTCAATCGCCGGCCGATCGAAGTGACCTTGCTCGGCACGCTTGAGGGTAAGTTCGAGCATGCCGATCACGGCGCTCATCGGCGTACGGATTTCGTGGCTCATGGTCGCCAGGAACGTGGTTTTGGCGCGGCTCGACTCGTCAGCCAGCTCTTTCGCCGAACGCAACTCCTCGATCAGTTCACGGCGTTCGCTGATATCGATCCAGCCGCAGATCACGCCTCTGACTTCACCCGCCGTGTCGTGATACGGCTGGATCCAGTGGTAAATGATCAGCCGCGTATCACCCACATGCAGCGTGCGATCCACCTCGTAAGGTTCGTCCTGCTCGATGACGCGCAGGTAGTCGTCGTGAAATTGCAACGCCTCCTGACGATTGCGCTTGCCGCTTTCGAGCACGGTCTTGCCGATCACGTCCTTTTCTGACAGGCCAAATGTTTGCAGATAATTATTATTGCAGGTCACCAGCCGACCTTCCCGGTCACGTACGTAAATGGGATGCGGCGTGCCGTTGATCAGCGCCCCCATGAACTTCAGCTGATCGCCGAGCAAGCGCTCTGCACGACTGCGTTCGCGAATCTGCCGACGGATGTAGAAATTCCACGCCAGCGATCCCAGGATAATCAGGAACGCGCCAGCGCTGATCTGGTAGATCAGCGCCTTGTAATCGCGCCACGACAACCCCGAAAACGCTGCAATGGGACGCCACCTGTTGAGGATTACGTCCAGCTCATCCGGCGGAATGCTCAGCAGCGCCTTGTTCAGAATGCTGACCAGTTCGGTATCGGCACGCCGCGCGGCGAAAGCGAGGAAGCCTTTGTTCATGCCGACGATGTTGGAGATACGCAAGCTGTCGCTGTAGATGTGGGCGATGTAGTAGCGCGCACTGTGCAACGTGGTAATCATCGCGTCCGCTCGACCGTCCTTCACGTCAGCCAAGGCGCCCAGAACTGTTTCGTTATCAACGATCTCGATGTCGGGGTAGTCCTTGAGCAGCTCACGCTCAGCCGAACTTTCGGGCACTGCGACGCGCTTGCCGCGCAGCTCCTGCAGGCTTGAAGGCGCGCCTGCGTCCTTGGTGGTGACGATCACAAAGGGGCTGGCAAGGAACGGATGAGTGAAACGCATGCCGACTTCCCGCGAGACCGTTGGTGTCAGCAGAGAAATATCCGCGCTGCCATCCAGCAGACGCGTGCTCAGACTGGAAAAGCTGTCGGTGCGCTCGACATTGATCTGCAAGCCGGTACGCCGCTGGATGAGCTCGAGCAGATCAGCGCCGATCCCGCCAAAGTTGCCGTCACCATCAAAGAATGCAAACGGTGCCTGATCGTCATTGATCACGAACCGCGCGACCGGATGCAGCTCAAGCCAACGTGCTTCGCCGGGTGTCAGGTCAATGCGTTTGGGCGTCAGCGCCCCGCCGCCGCCCGACCAGCGCTTGGTAATTTCGGCAATCTTCGCATCACCCAGCGACTCGAGGGTCGAATCGATCAGACGCAGCAATTGGTCGTTGCCCCGGCGCAAGGCAAAGCTGAAACCGCTGGTTTGGGTTTTGACGAAAGAGTGCAGCCGCACATAGTTGAAGTAGTTGAGGTTGATCAGGTAATTGCTCGACACCGTATCGCCGAGAAACAGGTCGACCTTGCCAAAAGCCAGCGCAGCCAGTGCCAACTCGTTCGATGGAAAAAGCACGAATTCGGCGTTGGGGTATAACGCGTGTAATTGACTGGAAGGCAGGTAATCGTCGGCAACCGCAATACGCAAACCGGCCAGATTGGCCGGCATCGGGCGCCGATCATCACCGCGCATGAACATTGCCGGCACGTCTTCGACATAAGGCTTACTGAGCGTGACGAGGCCGTCGATCAACTCGAAACTGTTGGAACTGCCCAGCATGTCGATGTCGCCACGCTCGAGCGCCGCCATGGCGTCGCGACGGTCGGGATAAGCCTTGACGGTAACTTCGACATGCAAGGCCTGACCGATAATGCAGGCGATGTCGGCGGCTATTCCCTCGTACCGCGTACCGCTGGCGGTCATGACATAAGGCGGGAAATCCGGAAGCGCCGAGCCCAGCACCAGACTGCGCTTCTGCCGCAGCCAACTCCAGTCTTCATTGGCCAGATCGATCTGTAGCTCCTTGCAGTCAGACCGACCGAACACCTGCAGAGTGCGCGGCTCTGCTGCCCACAACGACCCGCTACCGAACATGACAAGCACACTGACTAGCAAAACACCGCGCAACAGATGAAACATAAGCGAGTTATCCCTGGTTGTCCGCCGTCAGGCTGTGCTGCAACTTGAACAGCTCCGCATCACCACGAATGCCAAGCTTTTTGAAAGCGGCCTGTTTTTGCCCGCTGATGGTTTTGCGACTGCGCGAGAACTTCAAAGCGATCTGCGTCACTCCCATCCCCTCGAGGCAGCAGCGCAATACTTCTTTTTCTTTCGGTGACAGCAGAGGATTACTGAGGAAGTCGTCGCCGTGCGCCGCGCCATCATCATTGGCACCAACAGGTTCGTCGACCGACGCAGGCAGCACATCGAGTTCGAAGGCCATTTCCGGCGAAAGATACAACTGGCCGGACGCAGCACTGCGGATGGCGGTGATCAGGTCATCGACCGACTGCGACTTGCCGAAGAATCCGCTGACGCCCGCCCCGATCGCCATATTCACTACCGCCGGGCGCTCTTCGGAAGATGAGACAAGGATGCGCATGCCCGGATATTGCTTGCGCAGCAGGCGGATCAGATTGAGCCCGTCCAGCTCCCCATCGTGCAGTTTGTAATCGAGTATCAGCAGGTCGATGTCGATTTCGCGCAATCCGGTGAGCAACTGCGCGCTGCTGCCATACACACCTACGACACTGAACTCGGCTTCGCGCGTCAGCCGCGACTTCATCGCCAGACGTATGAGCGAGTGATCATCAAGGATGGCAACGCGTAACGGATTCACGACTGACCAATGCATGAACAGCTCCATGATGAAGAGTGTTGGAGGACCATCAGCACTTGGCAACCGCAGCAAATCCCGGGCATCACCGAAGCATTCAGGTGCATCTGATTGATTTCTCGGCACATGATGAGTGTTTTGAAGGCGTGGCGAAATAGGGCTTTGTCCCAAAAGTCAGAATGCCGCTTGCATCAACGATCGGATGTGCCTATTGCGCGGCGCCAGGACGACTTCTGGCCTTCGAAACGCCAGTCGACCAAATGCGCCCAATTCATCGGGCGAGCATAGAAGAAGCCCTGCCCCCACTGACAACCAAGCCGCGCCAGATGCTGAACCTGATCTGCGGTTTCAATACCTTCTGCCACCACGCGCATGTCCAATTCCCGCGCCAAGGCCAACGCCCCGTGGATGACCGCGCTGTAGCGCGCCTGATGGAAATTCTGCACGAAGCCGGCGTCGAGTTTGATTTCGTTGAACGGCATCTGGCACAGCCGCTCAAGTGAAGAATAGCCGACACCGAAATCATCGATTGCCAGACTGAAGCCGAGCATGCGCAGACGCACCATGTTTTCCATGCTGATCTCGGGCATCTGCAGCAGGCCGGTTTCCGTGAGCTCGAAAATGAGCCCAGCTGGCGAGGCGCCATGGATGCGCAACAGCGCCTTGATCCGGTCGACAAGATTCGGATTGGCCATCTGCGTCACGTCGAGATTGAACGCCAGCTTGAACGGCTTGCCGTGAGACTGGACGAAGCGCTGCAGACTCAAGCCTTGCGTGAGCAGGCTGAAAAACATCTCATCGAGCAGCCCGCAGCGCTCGATCGTCGGCAAGAACATGCCCGGCGAAAGCAATCCACGACTGGGGCTCTGCCATCGCACCAGCACCTCGGCGCCATCCACTTCACCACTGCGCAGATGAAATTTGGGCTGGAAGTAGGCGCGAAACTCCTGCCGACGAATGGCTTCGAGTACCTCACCCTCTGTGGGCTGATCAAGCTGACTTTCTGCCACTTTGGCATCGATCTGATTGTGCGGCCGGTAGCGAGCCAACAACGGCGCCAGCACATCGACCATCAACGGTTTTCCGACACTGCCAAGCAACTCAAGCCCCTGCAACGTGACGATTCGATCAACCGTGCGCAACAAGTCTTCAGGCAGTGAACTGCAGATGATCACTGCACGAATCAAACCGGCCTCTCTCGCCAGGCGCAAGAACGTCAAACCATCCATCCCGGCCATGCTCAAGTCACACAATGCAACGTCCACGCCTCCAGCCTGGGATATCACAGCCAGCGCATCCTTGCCGTCAGCCGCCTGAAAGATATTTTTGTACCCCAGACTATTAAGCGCACTGACTGCCGCCGTGCGCTGAAAGGCGTGATCTTCCAAGACCAATATACGAAGCGTGTTCACAAACCTGGAACCTCTTTCTATCAGTCGTTAATAGCGAAAGTCTGAATAATCTTTCAAGCAGGACGCCCGCTCACAAACTTTGCGTTGACTGAGAATTTCTGCATCCGCGAATACTAGCCAGACAAAGACCGCACGACTTTGAGAATTGTCTCATTTGGTTCGCTGCACCATTACCGCAAATATGAATACGCCACTGCCATATTACTGACTGGCTCGCACATTTATCGCTTTAAGACAAATCCCAAAGACCCGCCACCACCGCACACCTAATATGGCCTGGCATTTCAATGCAGCACTTCACAATAACTTCGGATATAAACATGAAAAAGTTCGCTTTCGCAGTACTCACTCTTTCCGTACTGGCTGCCTCCACTGGTGCAGTGGCTGAAGAAGAAGCCGCTAAAGCTGTCAAGGGCGGCAGCGGTCAAATCAGCTTCACCGGCGTTATCAACAACGACGCCTGCTCGGTAGACGGCGCTTCGGGTAACGACAAGATGATTGCCGTGGACATGGGCAGCGTGTCGATCAAAGACATGGGCACCGACTCTGCTCCGGGCGCCGGTCGTGTGGCCGCCAACGATTTCAACCTGAAAGTGAACTGCAACGCTGGCACCAAGGTTTCGATGCTGTTCAAACCAACCGTAAACGGCGGTTCGGGCCTGGTTGATGGCAAAAAAGTTCTCAAGCTGCAAGGTACCGATGCGGCCAAAGGCGTAGGTATCGCGCTGCTGGACAGCAATGGCCAATTGATCGACCTGAGCTCCGAAGCCACCGCCAAAGTGCAGACCAGCCTGACTGGCGACGGCACCACTGGCGGCGACGGCACCCTGTCGTTCGCAGCCGCTTACGTCACCACCGGCGACAAGACCGCTGCTACTGCAGGTACCGGTAACGCCACTCTGCCGTTCGTTCTCGAATACGAATAAGCAACGCGCAATACCCGGACGGGGCCGCTGTGCCTCGTCCTTCCCCGGCCATTAATCGGTGAAAACTATGTTAAGTCGCTATTTTCCGCTTTGCCTGGGGCTTGCCGGGGTGTTGATGACGCACTCGGCATTCGCCAGCATCTCTCTGAGCTCCACCCGGATCATCTTCGATGGCGCGCACAAAGAGGCGAACGTCACGGTGCGCAACGGCGGGCAAACCATCCTCGCACAATCGTGGCTCGATGCCGGCGACACGGCTGGCAGCGCACCGCCTTTCGCTGTTACTCCACCACTGGCCAAACTTGAGCCCAATCAACAGCAATTACTGAGGATTCTTTATGAAGGCCGCGGCATGCCTGCGGACAAGGAGTCGGTGGTATGGCTGAACGTGCAGGAAATCCCCCAGGCCAGTGCTGCCGATGTCAACACGCTGCAATTGGCGGTACGTCAGCGTATCAAGGTCTTCTTCCGCCCGGACGGACTCACCGGTGATGCCGCAAAGGCACCGGAGCAACTTGCATGGCAATTGGTCACTCAGGCTGGCAAGTCGGTGCTGAAAGTAAAAAACCAAAGCAACTACCACGTGTCGCTGGCGGATCTGAAAGTCGTTGCAGGGAAAAAAGCGGAATTGGTAATTGATTCGACAATGATCGTTCCAGGGGAAGTTCGCTCATTCAATCTGAAAGATCTGCCAGCTGGTACTTCGCATTTGAGTTTTTCAGCAATTAACGATTACGGCGCACAACAACGATTCGATGCACCACTAAGCGTTGCCGAAAGCCATGCCGAGCGCGTGAAAGATGCCTCCGCCCAGTAATTCCCCCACCCCACCCTGCCAACTTACAAGCTATTCACAAGTTCCGGACTCCGGTTGAAGCAACACGGACTGATAAGGCAAATTGCATGTTTCCCTCCCAACACCACACATCTGAAAGTTGTGTTAAGCATCATGTTGCGCGCCAGAAAAACAAAGCGGCGTTGGGCTGCCTGCATCCATTGTGCTTTGCTATCAACATGGCCATTTGCGGCTTCGCCGTGGGCGCCGAAGCCCCGGCCGCAGTGGCGAGTGAATCTTTCAATACGCTGTTCCTTGAAGGTTCATCGGCGGTCGATCTGCAACCGTTGCTGAATGCCAACAGCGTCTTGCCAGGCCAATACCGCGTCGACGTGTTCAGCAATGGCACGCTGGTCGGGCGTCGCGATATCGATTTCGCGGCCAACCCGGTCAACGGCAAAGTCGAGCCACGCATCACTCTGGAACTGTTGCAGCAGCTGGGTGTGGACATGCGCAAACTTCGTGAGCAGGGTCTGGTTGACGAGCAACACCCTGCCGATCACTACGACCTGCCTGCAATGATCGAGCAAGCCAGTCTCAGCTTCGATGCCAACCGCCTGCGCCTCAATATCAGCGTGCCGCAGGTCGCCATGGCGCGTGGCATGCGCGGCTATGTAGATCCAGAGCTTTGGGACCAAGGTGTGGCCGCCGGTTTCATCAACTACCAGCTGAGCAGCACCCGCAGCAAAACCGATTACACCACGCAAATCTCCAATAACCTGGGGCTGCGCAACGGCATCAACTTTGGCGCCTGGCGTCTGCGCAACGAGTCCAATCTGAGCAGCTCCACCGGCCGGCCCAATCGTTTTGTCAGCAACCGCACGTTCATCCAGCGCGACCTCACGGCGATCAAGGGGCAACTGAGCGCGGGTGAAATCTTTTCCGATTCGGATCTGTTCGACAGCGTGCGCTATCAAGGCGTCAAGGTGGCCTCTGATGAGGGCATGCGCGCAGACAGCGAGCGCGGCTATGCGCCGATCATACGTGGCGTTGCTGAAACCAACGCCACGATCGAGGTCCGCCAGGATAACTACATTCTCTACACCACCAACGTGCCGCCGGGTCCGTTCGAGATCAGTGACATCTATCCATCGGGCTCCAACGGCGATCTGGAGATCACCATTGTTGAAGCGGATGGACGGCGCAAGGTCACCCGACAGGCATTCTCCGCCCTGCCGACGATGGTGCGTGAGGGACAGTTGAAGTACAGCCTGTCGAGCGGCAAATTCAATAACAACAGCGAGGGCTATGACAAGCCCGCCTTCCTCAGCGGCACGTTCGCCTACGGCTTGACCAGCAACCTGACAGGCATTGCCGGCCTTCAGGCCAGCAATGGTTTCAAGGCGATTTCAGTCGGTGCGGCGAAGAACACCTCGATTGGCGCAATGTCCCTGGACGTGACGCAATCGTCCAGCAAGGCATTCGGCAAAACCACCCAGGGCAGCAGCATACGCGCGCTCTATGCAAAGACCTTCACCGGCACCGATACCAGCTTCACCCTCGCCGCTTATCGTTATTCGACCGAGGGTTACCGCACGCTGACCGACCATGTCCAGGACACCAGCTCCGGGGCCACCCGGCGCCTGGGTAATTCCAAAACCCGCACCGACCTCACGGTCAACCAGACTTTGGGCGAAGCACGCCAGTTCGGCTCGCTGTACCTGAACGCCAGTGACCAGCGCTATTGGGATCGCGGTGGCTCGCGGAGCTTTTCCGCCGGCTACAACAACAATTGGCGCGACCTGAACTACAACATCAGCCTGAGCAAAACCCAGGAGTTCGGCGCGCGCGGTGACACCAGCAACGACACACAACTGAGCGTCTCGATTTCGTTTCCGCTCGGTTCGACACCCCGCGCACCGCGCGCCTACATTTCCAGTAACCATCAGAACACCGGTACCAGCACCCAAGCCGGGATCAACGGTTATCTGACCGAGGACAGCGACACCTACTATTCCGTGCAGACCGGGCGCAGTGTCCAAGGCGATCGATCTGGCTCGCTGAGCCTGAGTACCCGCACATCGATGGGCGACCTGAGCCTGGGTTACAACCGAGGCAACGGTTATGAATCACAGAACCTGAGTGCCGCCGGATCGCTGGTGGCCCATGCAGGCGGCATCAATATGGGCCAGACCGTCGGTGAAACGTTCGGTCTGGTGGAAGTGCCCGGCATGTCGGGCGTCGAAGTCAGCAGCTATTCGGGTGTGAAAACCGGCCTGAACGGCTATGCGGTTCTGCCTAACGCGCAACCGTACCGCGTGAACTGGGTAACGCTGGACACGCGTAACCTGGGCGGTGAGATCGAGCTGGACAATGCCACCCAGCAACTGGTGCCAAGACGAGGTTCGATAGTTCTTGCACGCTTCGAAGGCAGCAAAGGCAGACGCGTCCAGTTTGAACTGTACGATGCCAACGGCCAGCCGATTCCATTCGGCGCGGTGCTGTTGGATAGCGACGGCAAACAACTGGCATTGTCAGATCCGACGGGCAAGGCCCTGGCGCTGGTGACCAAAGATCACGGTGTCATCACCATCAAGTGGCAGGGCAAAAGCTGCCCCGTGCCGTACAAGCTGCCGGAAAAGGTCGAAGGCTTGAACTATGAGCAATACCGGTTGGCCTGCTCTTCGAGCGCGAAGTAGACCGACCGCGAGCTTGTCACTCTACGCCCCCTCAACCAAAACTCAGCCCTGATGATTCAGGGCTTTTTAATGCGCAGTTTGAGCATCGCGTTGATCAATACGCTGCCCCCAGAGCTGAACGTCAGGAGACCTTCCACGGATGCTCACGCCACTTGTTCTGAAAAAACTCGATGAATACTCGTATCCGTGGACTCAAATGCTTGCGATCCGAATAAAGCAGGTAGATCGGCTCGACCACACCCGTTTTGAAATCCTCAAGCAACGGCACTAGCGTTCCCGCTTTTACATCAAGCCCGATATGAAAGTCCGCAAGCTTCACCACGCCAGCGCCTGACAGCGCCATGTCGCGCAACAGATCGCCTTGAGTAAACGACGCGCTGGCGGTCACCGGTACCGAGACGCCGTCTCCATCCTGCAAAAATGACCATTTGTTCCACGGGCTGACGAAGCTGAAATTGAAGCAACGATGATTCAGCAAATCTGCGGGTGTGGTTGGTGTGCCGTGTTCAGCCAGGTACTGCGGCGAGGCACAGATCAGCCATTCACATTCGCCGATGCGTCTGGCAATGCGTGATGAGCTGGGCAATACGCCGCTGTGGATGGCGATATCGAGCCCTTGCTCGAAGTGATCGACGAATTGCGCGCCGAGTTGGATCTCAACGTCCAGTGAGGGATACAAATCCAGAAATTCCGGTAGCCACGGCACGATCTGGTGTTTGGCGAAAGAGGTCATGGTGTGGATGCGCAGGGTGCCACTGACCCTGGAGGGCAACGCCTCGGCCAGCGAGTCCGCCTCGTTCATGGCTTCAACGACGGCTTTGGCGCTGCGCAGGTAAGCGGCGCCCTCCTCGGTCAGCGTCAGCACGCGTGAGCCGCGCTGGAACAGCCGGACCTGCAAGCGATCTTCCAGGCGGGTGATCAGTTTGCTGACCGCTGATGGCGTCAGGTGATGGGCGCGCGCGGCAGCAGAAAAACTTCCACATTCGGTAGACCATATAAAAGCGAGCAGCTGCGAATAATTGTCCATGGCCGGTCCTGGCGAAAAGCTTGAAGGCATGTTGTCTCAACGCTTATGAAAAAGCGCGCCGAAGCGCGCTTTTTCCTGGGGTCCGGGTCAGCGAATGAACTGTTCGATGTAGTCGTCCGGCAAACCCAGCGTCTTGTAATGCGCTCGGGCGGCTTCAAGCTTGGTGAACACATCTTCGTAACCCACGGCAACGCCCTGCGGATCGACGTAAGTGTAGCCACCCTGCACGTGGAACCAGGTGATCATTTCACTCACATCCTCGGGGACGAACAGGGTATGCGTTTCACCGGGCGGCTCATAGGCAAAAGACCCCTCCTCCGCGACCCAGTCATGCTCCAGGTAGTACCAACGCCCCTTGAGCACGATCGCATGCACGCCGCCGGTATGGCGGTGACGCGACAGCACGCCGGCCTGACGCACCCGCAACAGGTTGATGTAATAGCCGCCGCTGGTGTTGAGCAGCAATGGCTTGAAGGAGACAGATTTTGTTACCGGCACCCACAGCGCATCGTCTTCGAGCCACTGCGTCATGACGCCCGGATGCACCATGTCGGGCGTCATGAATGGAACTTGCGGCAACTGATACGCAATGGCGAGTTCATCAGGTTTAACAGGAGTATTCATAGTCAGGCCTCTCGGTTTTTTTGACGAATTCACAGCACTTGATTGCGCCAGGATTTCGCTTGAGGGAAAGGTTATGGCGTCGCTGTACGGGAGAAAACAGCTACTTGGTCACACCTGTTGTGACGCAGGATCACAGTGTCGGGGCGGGTTCGCGCAGACTCTGACCAGCCGTGAACCAAGGCTGTCAGCCGCCGCCAATCCTTCCACCAGGCGCTGGTAGTTCAAGGGCGGTTGCATGTTTCTGGCGTAAACCGCCGATAAGGTTGCGTCCACGAGAATATTGATCTGCGCCGTCGTCAACGGCGTGCGCTGACCCAGTTCAGCGAACGTCACGGGCAGCTTCACCGCGTGCAGCAGACGCGCGACCTGTTCAATCTCTTCGGCCGGTCGCGCCTCCACCGCCATCTGCACCAGCGTGCCGAACGCCACCAGTTCGCCATGCAGCATCGACGCCATCGCCGGTATCGCGGTCAGCCCCCGAACCAGGGCATGGGACAGTGACAAACCACCGCTCTCGAAACCGACACCGCTAATCAGCACGGTGCCTTCGATGACCCGCTCGACATCATCGGTGAGTTCATGTCGACACACCGCCTGATATGCCGGGACGCCGTACTGCATCAGCGTGTCGAAAACCAGGTTGGTGAGCATCAATGCCGTGTGCAGCGGCGGTGTGCCGAAAGAGTTGTGGCCGCCGGCGGCGTAGCACTGTCGGGCTTCGAATTTCTTGCTGATGGCATCGCCGATCCCGGCCGCGAAGAACCGTGCCGGCGCCTGAACGATGACCTCTGTATCGACAATCACCGCAGCGGGATTCATCTTCAGAAACTCCACGCCCACCACTTTGTGCTCTTCGTCGTAAAGCACGATCAGCCGACTCGTTGGCGCGTCACTTGAAGCGATCGTGGGGCAGACAATGATCGGTACGTCGAGATTGGCCGCCAGCCCCTTCGCCGTATCGATGGTCTTGCCACCGCCCAGCGCAATGATCGTGTCGGGGGCGTGCAGCAATGCCTGCTCGGATAACTGCGCAATCGCAGCGCGCGTGCACTCGCCGGGAAACTCGATGTGCAATGGCTCCAATCCCTGGTCCTGCAACGCGGCGCCAACCTGCGGCCATAGATGCCGGGCGACAAACTCATCGCAAAGCACCAGCGGCCGTGATCGACCCATGTCGCTCAGCACTCTGCCCAATTGTTGCAATGCATTCGGACCCTGCTCGTAGCGACCGGGAAATCCCATCGTTTTAACCATGACAAACGTCCTCGCAAGAAGTCATCAGCGCATCAACCAGCCGCCCGCGACATCAATCACCTGGCCGGTGATGAAGTCGCTTTCGCTCGACGTGAGAAAACACGCCGCCCTTGCCACCTCAAGCGGTGTGCCCAGCCTGCGCAGCGGCGTCTCGTCGACCACGGCTTGATTGGCGTGGGCCGATACGGTCTTGAGTAATGGCGTTTCGATTCGTCCCGGTGCCAGCGCATTGGCGGTGACTCCGAACGGCCCGAGTTCGCCGGCCAGGTGGCGGGTAAAGCCGATGATTGCGGCTTTGGTCGCACTGTAGTGCGCTGCGACAATCGGCAAGAACGCGCTGCCCGCCACCGAAGACATATTGACGATGCGCCCGAACCGGCGCTCGACCATGCCGGGCGCGAGCACTCGCACCAGGTTGAAGGAGCCATTGAGGTTGATATCGACCACCCGCAGCCACTCATCCGGCGCCATGGTCCAGATCGGCGCGGGTGCGCCGTGGTGTTTGGGCGAAATGCCGGCGTTGTTGATCAGCGTATCGATGAGGCCGAGCTCACCTTGCAAGCGCTCGCAGGCAGCAGCGCAGTCTTGAAAACTCGCGACATCAGCCTGCGCCCACGCGACCGCAAAACCCGCATCACGCAACGCCCCGGCCTGCTGTTGCACCTTGTCGGCATCAGCGTCGAGCAGCGCCACGGCTGCACCTTCTTCGCAATACAACCGCGCGATCGCCGCACCGATGCCGCCCCCGGCGCCGGTGACCATTACGGTGCGCCCGGCGTGTCTGGAATGAGTCATGAGCTGTTCTCACTTGCAGATAAATGGACTGGGTCAGAGCCCCAGATAAGCACGCTTGACGTGCGGGTTCTCCAGCAGTTCCTGGCCGGTGCCGCTGAGCACCACTTCGCCGTTCTCCAGCACGTAACCTCGATGAGCAATGCGCAGCGTATGAACGATGTTCTGCTCGACGATCAACACGGTGGTGCCCAACTGGAGAATCCTGTTGATGATCTCGAAGACCTGCGACACCAGCAGCGGCGACAGGCCCAGCGAGGGTTCATCAAACATCAACAATTTCGGCTCGGCCATCAGGCCCCGGGCGATGGCAACCATTTGTTGTTCGCCGCCCGACAGTGTCCCGGCGTTCTGATCAAGACGTTCGCGCACCCTCGGAAACAGATCGAGAATATTGTCCAGACGCTGCCTGTAGCCCGCTCGTGCACTGCGTTTGTAGGCGCCCATCAAGAGGTTGTCGCGCACGCTGATGAAGGGAAACAACTGGCGCCCCTCCGGTATCAGCGTCAGGCCCGCGTCGACAATCTGATCGGGGCGATTGCCATCGATGCGCTGGCCTTCGAATTCGATCGTGCCTTGGGACGGTGTGACGATGCCGCACAAGCTGCGCAGGGTCGTGGTTTTGCCGGCGCCGTTGGCGCCGACGATGGTCACCACCTCGCCGGCATTGACCTCGAACGACACGCCACGAAGGATCTCCGTACCGCCATAGCCGCTGTGGACGTTGTCGAGTTTAAGCATGGCTGTACTCCTTACCGAGGTAGGCTTCGATAACCTGAGGATCGTTGATCACATCGTGAGGCGCGCCCTGCATCAGCAGCGTGCCGGAACTGATCACGACGATGCGGTCAGAAAGGCTCATGGTGGCTTGCATCAAGTGCTCGATCATCAACACGCTGACGCCCGAATCACGCACCCGGCGAATCACTGCGATGGCCTTGGCAACATCCGTCGGGTTGAGGCCGGCCATGACCTCGTCGAGCAGCAGGATGCGCGGGCGGGTCGCCAGAGCGCGGGCCATTTCCAGGCGCTTCATGCCGCCGACCGTCAAGTTGCGCGCCCGGGTGTCGAGCAGCGCGGTGAGTTCGGTCAGCTCGGCGACTTGCTCGGCGATCGCCCTCGCCTCCTTCGCGTCGGCGGTGTGCATGAATGCACCGAGCATGATGTTCTCGCAGACACTCAAATCAGCGAATGGCTGCACGATCTGAAAGGTCCGGCCAATGCCTGCCCGGGCGAACTCGGCCGGGCTGTTCGGGGTGACCCAGTCGCCATTGAGCAGGCGCACTTTCACTTGGCCTTTGGATGGCAGAAGAAACCCGGAGAGCTGGTTGAACACCGTAGTTTTGCCGGCGCCGTTCGGGCCGATCACACCCACGATTTCGCCTTCGGCCAAGCTCAGCGAAACATCGTTGGTGGCGTGCAGTCCGCCAAAGAACTTGTGCAGGTTTTCTGCGACCAGAACCGGCTCACCGTGCATGGCCGAGTGGGCTTGCGCCAAGGTCGGCCCGATCGGTGCTTTTGTATTTGCCATCGAACGACGGCCGCCGGGCAATGAGTCGATCCAGGCAAATATCCGGGCCCCAAAACGCCCCACCACGCCTTGCGGAATAGTCAGCACCACCACGACCAGCACGATGCCATAGACCAGACCGTGCACCCCGCTGCCCAGATCGCCAAGCCAGCCGCGTGCCAGTTCAGCCAGCGGCAGCACCAGCAAAGTGCCGATCAGCGGTCCCGATACCGTGCCCAGTCCACCAATCAACGCGAACATGGCGATCTGAATCGACATCTCGAGAGAAAACATCGAGCCGGGTTCGATGAAGGTCAGGTACATCGCATGAAAGCTGCCGACCAGGCTGGTGATAAATGCGGACAACACCACGGCGATCAGCTTGACCTTGACCGAGTTCACGCCCACCGCATGGGCGGCGTCTTCACGCTCACGCACGGCGATCAGGTAATAACCCAGTCGGGAATTCTTGATCTTCCACGACACTGCCAATGTGATGAGCAGAAACGCGAAGGCGATCAGCAGGTATGGCCAGCGCGGGCGGAACAACATCCACTCGAAACCGAGCTTCAGCGGTACGCCCAGCCCTGCCGCACCACCGGTCACGTCATGCTGATTGATCGCCACCAGACGCACGACCTCCAGCACCGCAATGGTCGCCAAGGCAAAAAACGGCCCGCGCAATCTGAAGCACGGCCAACTGATCAGCACCGCGACAATCGACGACAGGATTGCGCCAGCGAACATGCCGATCCATGGACTGATGCCCAGTTTCATCATCAGCAGCGTCGTCGTGTAAGCGCCCACCCCATAGAACACGGCATGCCCCAACGACAGCTGGCCGGCAAACCCGCCGACGATGTTCCAGGCACTGGCCAGTGCCGCATAACTGCATATGAGGATGAACAGGTGATAAACGAACGGCGAACCAACGCTCAATGGAATGATCAGTAACAGCGCCAGGGCCAGTGCACTGACATAGACACGCGGGTGCAAAATATTCATGAACATCTTCCTCACTCAGACCCGCGACCGGCGCCGAAAAGACCTGTCGGACGAAACACCAGGATGCCCAGGAAAATCGTGAAGTAGACGACCTCCTTGAGGTCCGGCGCGATGTAGTAACCGGCGAGACTGTCGACGATGCCGATCAGCATTGAACCGATCAGTGCGCCGGACAGGCTGCCCAGACCGCCCAGCACCACAATCACAAACGCCGTCAGCACGAAGAAAGTGCCAACGGTTGGAAAGACCGGATATTGCGGAGCGATCAGTCCCGAGGCGACGCCCAGGCAGGCGCAACCCAGGCCGAAGGCAAACACATAGATGTTCTTGACGTTGACGCCCATCAGTTGCGCCGCGTTGCGATGCTGTGCAGTAGCGCGGACGGCCCGGCCGAGAAATGTGTTCTGCAAAAACCAGTGCAGCCCCGCGACCAGTGCGAGCGACGCGACAAACGTGATCAACTGACCGCTGCTGACGCGAAAGGCGCCGAAGCTGACGGTCGTGGTACCGACGCTGATGTTCTTCACCGTCATGACGTCGGCACCGAAGATCAGCAACGCGCCGTTCATCAGGGCAATCGAGACGCCCACGGTGGCGAAAATCTGGATATGTCCCTCGGCGCCAAGCAACGGTTGAATGATGAAACGCTGCATTGCCGCACCAGCGGCAAACAACAGGATCGTCGCAGGAATGATCGCCATATACGGGTGGATGCCGAAGTGCGAATTCAGCAAGTACACGGCATACAGGCCGATCATCAGAAACTCGCCATGGGCGAAGTTGACCACTCGCACGATGCCGAAAATCAGAGTCAGGCCGATGCTGATGATGGCCAACGTGCCACCGAGCAATAAGCCGTTTAACAGGAGCTGGATGAAAATTTCCACGGTTGGCGCCCTCTTTGCGAGCGAACGAACCCGTGAAGCTCAATGATCAAGCTTCAGCAGATTGCGGGGTTCAGGTATCAGGGTTGGTCGGAAAAACGCGCTTGGGCAACGGCGGCTGCCTGGGGGTAAACGGTTTTCAGCAGTCCGTTCTGCCACTGCATGATTGCCGTATTGGCGCGCTGGTTCTGGCCGTTCTTGCCAAACCTGGCACCGATGCCGGCAGCCGTGCCGCCGAGAGGAATATCGATGGTTGCCACCGAGGCACGGATCGCATCGGCGTCCAGCGAAGTACTGTTTTCCATGGCATCGAGGAATATCTTCGCCCCGACATAGTTGATCAGGCTGTGGCCCGAGCGCGGTTCGCTGCCGTAGCGATCCTTGTATGCCTTGGCGAACGCCCCGATACCGGGAGCGCCGTTTTCATTGGTCTGGAACTGTGGGAAATCGACATCGAGCACGCCTTCCATATTGGCTGCGCCGACGACCTTGACCGTGTCCTGCATGGAATAGCCGCCGCCGGCGCCGATAACGGCTTTGGGCCTGAAACCGGCTTCGCGGATCTGGCGGAAAAACAGCGTCGTGTCGTTCTGATAACTGGTCTGCAATACCACATCCGCCTGGGCGCCTTTCAAACGCAGGATCAGCGATGAGAGATCGACCGCTTTGGCCGAATACGGTAGTACCTCGACCACGTTCAGACCTTGCTCCTGAGCGATTTTTTTCTGAAACCCGGCGATGGTCGTACCGTACAGCGCATCCTCGTGGATGATCGCGACCTTCAATTGTTTCGGATCGACCTTGAGCGATGGGCTGACAATGTCCGTGATGGCGGTGATGGTGCCTTCGGCGAAATTCCTGGCGGTCGGGTTGCTGCGCATCACGTAGCTCAGATCACGCTCAGTGATGTGGTCGGACACCGCACCCAATTCGAAAAAGGGCACCCCCGCCATCTCCGTCACCTGCGTGGCCGCAAATGACAGCGCCGAGGAATAGCTGCCAAATACAGCAGTGACGTTTTCAACAGAGGTGAGCCGGCGCGCGGCACCGACCGCTTGTCCCGCATCGACTGCGTCGGCCTTGAGCAACTTGATCGGCTCGCCCTTCAAACCGCCCGAGGCATTTCGTTCGGCGACGGCCAGTTCGAGGCCACGGAAGCTCTCGTCGCCCAGCAACGCCAGGGATCCACTCAAGGGATAAAGCGCACCGATCCTGATGTCCGCGAGCGCGGCAACCGGAGTGGACAGGCAAAGCAGGATGCCGGCAGCTTTCAGCCAGCTTTTCGCGGTAGCCGCCACGGCCACGGCTTCCTCTTGAGCGAGTCTCATTGGATTCATCTCCCGCAGATATTGTTTTTATTGTTCCTTCAAATGATCCGTGCCGAGCACAGACATCGTCGGATTACAGTGGCGATGACACGCAAGTTTCTGCGCCACTGTTTGCAAGAGTACGGCTCGCCAAGATTGGCTGGATATAGCTGAAAAAGCACACCTGCTGTGAATTTTCGGCACAGCTTCTATCGCCGATTGATCAGTCCCAAGGCGCCGGCAACCACGCTTCCACCAGCCTGTCGATGAACAGCCGAATCTTCGGCGACAGGTGTCGCTTGCTCGGATAAATCACCCGGATCGGCTCGGCAGCCTCGGCGTAATCTGCGAGCAACTGCACGAGCTTGCCACTGCGCAAGTCATCGTTGACCACATAGGATGGCAACGTCGCGATACCGAGGCCTGCGGCAGTCGCCTGATGCAAGGCCTCAGCGCTGTCCATCTGCAGCCGCCCGGCATGAATGACCGACACAGGCTGACCATTGACGCGAAAATTCCACGGCAGCAATCGGCCACCGCTGACGAAGTGCAGGCACGCATGCCCGGCCAGATCTTCAGGTCTCTGCGGTGCCGGATGTTCATTCAGGTAATTGGGCGAGGCACAGGTGATCATTTGCTGGTAAGCCACCGTGCGCGTGAGTAGCCCGGAGTCTTCCTTGGGCGGACCGATGCGAATCGCCAGATCGAAACCCTCGTCGATCAGGTCGACCAGCCGATCGGAAAACGTCGCGTCGATGGCGAGCGACGGCCAGTCTCTCAGGCAGCGCTCGATGTGCTGCACAAGGTGCAGCCGGCCCAGTGCTACCGGCAGGCTCATGCGCAAGCGGCCGCTGGGCGTCGAACGGCGGAACGCCAAAGCCTCTTCGACCTCGTCCAGATCCTGCAAGATGCCCACACATCGCTCATACAGCACCCGACCATCGTCGGTCAGGCTCAGGCTGCGGGTGGTGCGGTTGAGCAGGCGGACCTGCAGACGCGATTCGAGCCGCACGATCGATTTACCGACGGCCGAGCGGGTCAGCCCGAGTTGCCTGGCCGCCGCCGTAAAACTTCCGGTATCCACCGAGGCGACGAAGGCCGCGATGTCGTTCAGGTTATGCAGTTCCATGAGGCCTCCGGGTTTGGCATTCAGGCGGGTTGGCACCGGTTATGGGGAACCCTATTCCCCAATCATGAGCATAACATCTCGATTAGTTAAGCCATCACCAACGCATGATCGAGGTCATATGAACACTGAAGTAAAAGCAGCTGTGCAAACCTGGGCCAACAGCCTCAGCGATCTGGTGCCCGTGCTCAAGGGTATCGATACCACCACTAAGATGAGCGACATCCGCGATGCCTACGCAAAAATGCTCGGGCAGAATCAACCACCGGCTGGCGTGAGGTTTGAAGCAGTCGACATGGGCGGCGTGCCCGCTACGCTGGTGACTCCGGATGAACTCAAGACCGACGCGGTGCTGATGTACATCCACGGCGGTGCCTACATCGTCGGTCGACCTGACGGCTACCACGGCATCGGCGGCAACTACGCAAAAATGCTCGGCGCGCGGGTGTACATGCCGGATTACCGCCTCGCACCCGAGCATCAATTCCCCGCCCCCATCGATGACACTTTGCGCGCCTATGAGTGGTTGCTTGAGCAGAACATCGCCGCCAGCAAGATTGCCTTCGCAGGCGAGTCGGCGGGTGGCGCGATGGTGGTCAGCGTGATGGTCGCGGCAAAATCCAAAGGCTTGCCCTTGCCTGCGGTGGGTTCGTCCATCTCGCCATGGGCCAACCTCGAACACACCGGCGCCTCCATGAGCAATCGTGAAGGCCTTGACCCGCTAAACTCCAAGCCAGTGCTGGACATCCTCGCGCGAGCCTTTCTCGGCTGCACCCTGGCCAACCATCCGCTGGCCTCGCCGGTGTTCGCCGACGTCACCGGACTGCCACCGATTCTGGTGCAGATCGGCGAAAACGAACTGATGCTCAGTGACGCCATGCGTCTGGCCAATCACCTGGCGGACAACCGCGTCCGGGTCAATCTTGAAGTGTGGCCCGGCATGTTTCACGCCTGGCATTTCTACGCGGGCATGCTGGCCGAGGGGCAGCAGGCGCTGGAGAGTTCGGTGCGGTTTATCGAGGCGGGGTTGACTGAGGCTAATCGCTGACCAAACTGCGTCCGCTGCTGATCGGCGACACTTCTGGCTGTATAGCTCGGCGCCTTGGCGGTATGGTGGTTTGCCGACCGCCGAGGAACCGTGAATGCCGAAAAAACCACCAGCCCCTGAGAACAGCGCCAGCGCAGCCGACATCGAACGCGCCATTCAGGCCTTGAACAAAATGGCCGAACGCCTGTGGGGCGACGGGCGTGAAGCCGAGGCCAAGGCGCTGCTCGATGCACTGGATGCGCTGAATCGCGCCCTCGACCGGATCCGCATCGGGGAAAGTCGCAGGGCCGTCACCCTGCACTGAATCAGACCTGATAGAACTCGCGATACCACTGCACGAATGCTTGCACGCCCTGCTCGATCGGCACCTGCGGGCTGAAGTCGATGCAGCGTGCCAGCGCCGACACGTCGGCCCAAGTCTTCAATACATCGCCCTCCTGCATCGGCAGATAACGGCGCTGGGCCTTCATGCCCAATGCCTGCTCCAGGCATTCGACGAAGATCAATAGCGCTACTGGACTGCCGCGACCGATATTGAACAGCCGGTTAGTACCACGCTCGGCGCTGAGTGCGGGCGGTTTGTCGAGCAGTCGCAAAATCCCTTCGACGATGTCATCGATGTAGGTGAAATCCCGCGCCATTTCGCCTTGGTTGTAAAGGTCGATGGCGCGCCCCTGCAGCATCGCTTCGGTGAACCTGAACAGCGCCATGTCCGGTCGCCCCCACGGGCCGTACACGGTAAAGAAGCGCAGGCCGGTGGCCTGCAACCCGTAGAGATGGCAGTAACTGTGCGCGAGCAATTCGTTGGCACGCTTGGTCGCGGCGTACAACGAAACCGGTTGGTCGACCGGGTCGTCTTCTGCAAACGGCATCTTGGTATTGGCGCCATACACCGAGCTGCTCGAGGCGTAGATAAAGTGCTCCGGCGGATGACGACGGCATGCCTGCAGAACGTTGAGAAACCCGACCAGATTCGATTGCGCATATGCATCAGGATTGTCCAGCGAGTAGCGCACACCGGCCTGGGCGGCCAAGTGAATGACCTGTTTGAAGTGTCCGTGCTGTAACAGCGCGTTCAACGCCGCCTGATCAACAATGTCCAGTCGATGGAAAGTGAAATTGGCCAACGTCTCAAGTCGTTGCAAACGCGCCTCTTTGAGTTTGACGTCGTAATAAGGGTTGAGATTGTCGATACCCACAACCTCGAGCCCCTCGCGACACAAACGCATGACCGTGTGATAACCGATAAAACCTGCGGCACCTGTCACCAGAACACTCATGATCACCTCGGCTCACCGGTTGGACTTTAAGGAGATACACAGCACCGAACATTTACCGGCCAACAACGGAAACTATTGATAGACGACCCTAGTTACCCTGGCCAGCAGCATCCGACGCGAGGTATTTAAAAGTCGAACTGCCGATGAATCGAAAGATGTAAGATTGAAACTAATTTGCTATCACGGACGCCATCTAACACCCGCGACTTCAATAACTTCGAAAAGTTTAAAAAATCCGACGAATAAATTTCACCGTTCACAAACAATGACTTACGGAACACGGCCATTATCAGCGGATGAAAGGTAATGTTTTTGACTATTAGCAATTGACAGCTTGCAAAGACTGGCCGATAACTAATCACTGCCCGATGAGCTCGCGCCGACGCGCACTTTTCTGCTCTCCGGCTATTTATGTAATTGGATCCTGAAGGTCGCAACTGCGAACCGTGCGGTAGCTTTGCTCAAACAAAAGCGCGGACTCGTTATAGCCAAGACGGCCATGGATATAACAACAACCCAATCAAGTTGATTCATTTTTGAAACACTTCTTCTGCCAATAAACATTGATGCATCTGGCTCGGCACTTTGCCTTGATCAGCCTACTACCTACTAGCAAGCATGACGGCTCGTCCCACGTTATCGGCCGCCCTGCTTACACGATCGCTATGTATGGAGTACTCCAGCATGCTAACGGTTTGCCGCAACGGCTCTAACTGGTATTTATTGCAGTGCAAGCCCCGCCAGGATGAACGGGCACAACTCAATCTGCAGCAACAGAACTATTCGACCTTTCGGCCGCAGCTGATGAGCGAGCGAAGTATTCGTGGCAAACGCCAACGAACACTGGAATCGCTGTTCCCCGGCTACGTATTCATTGAACTGAGCCGCGACGATAACTGGGCACCGATTCGCTCGACCCGCGGTGTCAGCCGCATCGTCGAATTCAACCATGTGCCCGCCCGGGTCGACGAAGACGTGATTGCGCAACTGCGCGAACGCAGCCAGGAGTCGCTCGGTTTTCCTGCCGAACCGACACTCAAGCCCGGCGAACCTCTGCAAATCGTCCAGGGTCCACTGTCCCCGCTCGAAGGCGTGTTCCTGTCCATGCAGGGCGATGAGCGGGTAATGATCCTGCTCAATTTCCTCAACCGCCAACAGCACGTCAGCGTCCCGCTGAGTTACCTCGAACGCCAGCGACAATAGTCCGGATCCGCTTCGCCCTGACCCCGACCCCCTTAATCAGGAGCGTGATCCATGGCTCTGAAGCCTCGCTGTTCCCTGGTTTTAGTCGTCGCCTGCTGTGCCCCCGAAGCTGCCTGGAGCGTTGAGCCGCAAGCGATCAATGTGTACGGCTTCGATTTCACCCCGACCTTTGCCTTGTCGGAAAGCTACGACGACAACTTTCGTGAAGTCGAACACGATGTCGAATCGACCATGGTCACCCGCCTGGCGCCGGCCTTCGAGCTCAAAGCCGAGGACCGCAACAGCGCCACGCGGGTGATCTGGGAGCCGACCCGCTACATCTATCACAGCGCCTCGGACGCTTCGAACACCGCCCAGCGTCTGCGCGCCGACAGCATCATGGAGTTCACCGACCGGCATCGGCTGAAACTCGAAGCCGAGGCACGCAAGTACGAGCGCACCACCTCGACCGCCGTCGACGGCATCAACGACAAAATCGAGAGCCAGCGCGTCGGCGGCGTCTACACCTTCGGCGCGCGCAGTGCGCTGAACCAGATCGACCTCGGCGCCAGTTACGCACAACTGCGCTATGACAACGCCGACGGCATCAACGATGACAAGGAGCGCAACACCAGCAATCTGTCCAGCACCTGGTATCACCGCCTCGGCAGCAAGACCCGTGGCCTGCTCGAATACGACCACACCCGCTTCGACTACCTGCAATCGAACAGCCCGCGCAGCAGTCGCTCCGATGCAGTGCTGGCTGGGGCCGAGTGGGACATGACAGCGAAAACCACCGGCAAGCTGCGCGTCGGTTACGAGCGAAAGAATTTCGACCAGAGCGGTTCCGACGACCTGAGCAACCCCACCTGGCAAGTGGATCTGGCGTGGAAACCGCGCACCTACTCGACCTTCACCTTCCTCGCGCGCCAGGCCATGGCCGAAGGCGATGACGGCTCCGACGCGGTGAAAGCCACCTTCACCCAGATCGGTTGGCGTCACGGCTGGACCGAGCGCATCACCACGATTGCTGAAGCCGGCATGGGTCATTACGTCTACGAAGGCCAGGACCGCAGCGACGATCTGCAGGACTACAAACTCGGCGTGAATTACGCAATGCGCCGCTGGCTGGACGTCGAAGTCGCCTATCGCCACCGCGACAACGACTCCGATGCCGACAACGAAAGCTTCACCCGCAATGTTTTCCAGATCACGTTCGACGTCAGTCTTTAGGAGGGTTGGGCCATGCACACGCGCCTGATTTTATTGTTGTTGCTGCTCTGGACAGTGCCCACGGTCGAGGCGGCGGACAACAACACCGATTACCGCCTGGCCGCTGGCGATGTCTTGCGCATCATCGTGTTCGGCGAGCCGGAACTGAGCTTCAAGAAGATCCGCCTCAACGATGCCGGCACCTTTTCCTATCCGTTTTTAGGCGAAATCGTCGCCAAGGGCCTGACGCCCAATCAGGTCGAACAAAAGCTCGTCGACGGCCTCAAGCAAGGCTACCTGGTCGATCCGAAAGTCAGCCTCAGCCAGATCGAGTACCGCCCGTTCTACATCAACGGCGAGGTGCAGAAGCCCGGCAGCTATCCGTTTCAGCCCGGCCTGACCCTGGAAAAAGCCATCGCCCTGGGTGGCGGCCTGACCGAACGCGCCTCGATGAAACGCGTGACGATTTTGCGCGGCAGTGGCGGCCCACCGGTCACTGAAAACATCTCGCGCACCACCGTCATCGCTCCCGGCGACACCATTTCCATTGCACAAGGCTTTTTCTGATCATGGACAACAGCCCAAGCACCTACCTCGAACGTCCGCTCCAGGGCCACTCGCAAACGCAAGCGGCTGATGAGTCGGACACCCTTGATCTGCTGCACCTGTGGCGCGTGGTCTGGTCGGCGAAGTGGAACATCGCCTGGCTGGTGCTGCTCAGTTGCGCGCTGGCCGTGGTGGCGCTGTCGTTCATCACGCCGCAATACGTCGGCAGTGCGACGTTGCTGATCAAGGACAAGACGCCACCGGTGTTGAGTTTTCAGCAGGCCGCCGAATCCGGCGGCGCCACCACCACTGACTACTTGCAGACCCAGCAAGCGCTGCTGCAATCGCGGGAGCTGGCCGAGCGCGCCGTACGCAAACTGGGCCTCACCACCCACCCGGTCACCGATCCACGCCAGCAGGCGCAGAGCTGGTTCACCCCGCGCCAATGGCTGGCGGAGCTCAATCGCGACCAGTGGCTGCCATGGCTGGACCTGTTGCCGCCGCCGAAGCCGCCAGCGACCGAAGAGCAAGTGTTCAATGACGTCACGCAAAACCTGATGCTGCACACCAGCGTCAAGTTTGTCGGCAAGAGTCAATTGCTGGAGATCGACGTCGAACTGCCCGACCCGGCACTCGCTGCGGCGGTGGCCAACGCCCTCGCCCAAGGCTTTATCGACAGCCAGCAGGACACCAGCCTGAAGTCCTCGCAAAACAACACCAGCTGGATGAACACCCGCCTGGTCGAGTTGCGCGACAACCTGCGCGTTGCCGAAAACAAGTTGCAGGCCTACCGCGAGGAACAGGGTCTGGTCGATGTCGACGGTGTCGCCACCATCAGTGCCAACGAGCTGCAGATGACCGGCAACCGCATGATCGATGCGCGCCGCGACCGTGCTGAAGCGGAGAGCCAGTTCCGTCAGGCGCAAGCCTTGAGCAACGGCGACATCAGTCGTTTGTCCAGCGTGCCGGCAGTGCTGAGCAATCCGCTGATTCAGCAGTTCCAGGCCGACCTGGCCAAGGCTCAGGCCAAAGTCGAAGAGTTGTCGGGCCGCTACGGGCCGAAACACCCGGCGCTGATCTCCGCCCGATCCGAACAGCGCACCGCCGCCAACAGTCTGCGCCTGCAAGTGCAGCAAGTGGTCGCCGGCATCGAGCGTCAATACCAATTGGCGGTGGCCAGCGAAGACGCCCTGCGCAAATCCTTCAACAGCAACAAAGCGCAGATTCAGGACATTTCGCGCAAGGAATTCCAGCTGCGCGAATTCCAGCGTGAAGTCGACAGCACCCGCGCGCTGTATGAAACCTTCGTCACCCGCCTCAAGGAAACCGCCGCCACTTCGGACATGGATTCGGCCAAGGCGCGCATCGTCGACCCGGCGATCGCACCGCTGGAAGCGAGCAAACCGCGCAAGAATCTGATTCTCGCGATTGTCGCGCTGGTCGCAGCGATCGTCGGCGTTGCCCTCGCCTTCCTCTTCGATACGCTCAGCAATACCTTCAAGACCGACGACACCGTCGAGAGTCTGCTCAATGTGCCGTTGCTCAGCGTCGTGCCGCTGGTGATGAAGAAGAGCCGGCGACAGTTGGCGCGGCTGTTCGAAGACAACGACCACCCGCGCTTCTGTGAAACCATCCGTAATCTGCGCACCTGGCTGATGCTGCAGAACAACGAACGCCCGGCGCAGGTGGTGCTCGTCACTTCCTCGGTGTCCGGCGAAGGCAAAAGTACCATCGCCAACAACCTTGCCTCGTCACTCGCGCCACTGGAACGGGTGCTGCTGATCGATGCCGACATGCGTCAGCCGACACTGTCGCTGAACTTCGATTTCCCGCCGCAGAGCCCCGGCCTCGCCAACCTCATGGCCGGCAGCGCACGGCTGGAAGACTGCATCCGCAGCGTCGGTAATCTGGACATGCTCCCGGCCGGCTGCCTGACGCCCGCAGCGCTGGACCCGTTCGAGGCACCACGCTTGAAAGTCTCGAGCAGTTCGAGCAACGCCGTGGCCCCCGCGCAGGACTTGCTCAGCTCACCGCGCCTCGGTCGGCTGTTGCAGATTCTCAAGTCGCGCTACCGGCACATCATCATCGATTCGCCGCCAGCGGAAATCGTCAGTGACGCGCTGTTGCTGGCGCAGCATTCCGATGCGGTGATCTACGTGGTCAAGGCGCAGAGCACGCCGGTCGGCCAGGTGCGCAAAAGCATCGCCGTATTGCAGCAGAGCCAGGCGCCGGTGTTCGGCGTGGTGCTCAATCAGGTCGATCTGCGCAAGGCGCGCAAGTACGGCCATGGCCATTCCCGTTCCTTCTACGACTACGACTTCGCCCCGCGCTGATCCTTCGGGCCGTGCCGCCCGGCCGCAGCCTGTCCTTCCCTGTACGACGAATCGGAGATCGCGCCGATGACCTCGCAATATTCCGCGCAAATGGCACACCGTCGCGGCCTCACCTTCTGGGGGCAATGGTTGTGCGCAATGACCCTGGTCAATCTGTTGCTGATTGTTCTGGTGCACTGGCGCATCGGCGCCTTGCCCAGTGAATACCGGCTACTGATCATCCTCACGGTGCTCGGCTCGATGCCGGTCTACAGCCTCGTTCAGGTCTACCACAAACGTCATGGCCTGCTGGTCGGGCTCGGCCGTTTGCTGGCCGGCTGGCTGATTCTGCTCGGACTGCTGATGAGCATCGCCTTCGTCACCCAGACCAGCGCGTTGTTCTCCCGGCAGGTGGTGATTGTCTGGGCGGTGGTCGGTTTTCTCGCCCAGGCGGCGACGTTTCTGCCGCTGCATCTGTTCGTGCGCATGTACACCAAAATGATTTGCAACGAGCGCCGCGCGGTAATCATCGGCACCTGCCCGACCGCCCATGAACTGGCGCGCAAACTCCTCGACCCGGATCGCGCGTTACTGCTCGGGTTTGTCGCGGCGAAAGCCGACAGCGGCCCGGCGCCGAGCATTCTGCCGCTGCTCGGTGAGGTCGAGGACATCCGCGAAATCATCACGCGCTTGCAGGCGCGGCGGGTGTACATCGTGCTGCCGATGGCCGAGGCGGCGACGATCGAAGCGTTGTACATCAATCTGCTCGACATGAACGTCGACGTGGTGTGGATTCCGGATCTGGGCAGCATGGTCTTGCTCAATCATTCGATCTCCGAGATCGAGCGGATGCCGGCGATTTACCTCAACGAAAGCCTGCTTACCTCGCACCCCGGCAGCCTGTTCTGCAAGGACCTGTTCGAACGCAGCGTTGCAGCGGTGGCGCTGATTCTGCTCAGCCCGCTGCTGCTCGGCGTGGCCATTGCGGTCAAGCTGACGTCGCCGGGGCCGGTGCTGTTCAAGCAGAACCGCCATGGCTGCGACGGCGAAGTGATCCGCGTGTGGAAGTTTCGCTCGATGCGCGTGCACAACGATCAGCAAGTGCGTCAGGCCACCCGCGACGACGACCGCGTCACACCGCTGGGACGCTTTCTGCGGCGCAGCTCCATCGATGAGCTGCCGCAACTGTTCAACGTGCTGTTCGGCCACATGGCGCTGGTCGGGCCGCGTCCGCACGCGGTCACCCACAACATCTATTACACCGGCAAGGTGCGCGCCTACATGGCACGGCATCGGCTCAAGCCTGGCATCACCGGTCTGGCGCAGATCACCGGGCATCGCGGCGAAACCGAGACCGTGGAAAAGATGCAGCGCCGGGTCGCTCAAGACCTCAATTACATCAATCAATGGTCGCTGTGGCTGGACATCAAGATCCTCCTGAAGACGCCCTTCACCCTGTTCTCGAAAAACATCTACTGACAGCGGCCAGCGCTCTGGCCCACCCCGCCACGCATGAGGTTTTCCCATGAATGTGAGTGTATTCGGTATCGGTTATGTCGGACTGGTCCAGGGCGCCGCGCTGGCCGAGGTCGGCCACAACGTGCTGTGTGTGGATGTCGACGCGGCCAAGGTGCAGGCCTTGAACGACGGCACTCTGCCCATCTACGAGCCGGGTCTGAAAAGCCTGGTGCGGGACAATCATCACAGCGGCCGTCTGCAATTCGGCAGTGATCTGGTCGCTGCGGTAAAGCACGGCGATGTGTTGCTGATCGCGGTCGGCACGCCGCCGGACGAGGACGGCTCGGCGGATCTCAAACATGTCCTCAGCGTCGCCCGTACCATCGGCGAACACCTGCGCGGCGAGCAGATCATCGTCGACAAATCCACGGTGCCGGTGGGCACGGCGGACCGGGTACGCGAATGCATCAGTGCAATCCTCGCCGAGAGCGGCCGCGCTGCGCTGACCTTCGATGTGGTTTCCAACCCGGAATTTCTCAAGGAAGGTTGCGCGGTCGACGACTGCATGCGCCCCGACCGGATCATCATCGGCACCGACAGCCCGCGCGCCGAAGCGCTGATGCGCGAGCTCTACGAACCGTTCAATCGCAACCGCGAAAAAATCATCGTCATGGATGTGCGCAGCGCCGAACTGACCAAGTACGCCGCCAACTGCATGCTGGCAACCAAGATCAGCTTCATGAACGAGATGGCCGGGCTTGCCGAAAAGCTTGGCGCCGACATCGAAATGGTTCGCCATGGCATCGGCTCGGATCCGCGCATCGGCTACCAGTTCATTTATCCCGGCATCGGTTACGGCGGTTCGTGTTTTCCCAAGGATGTGCGCGCGCTGATCCACGCCGCCCACGGCGTCGACATCGATGCGCGCCTGCTTCGCGCAGTCGAGTCGCGCAACAACGAGCAGAAAAGCACGCTGTTCCACAAGATCGCCGAGCACTTCAACGGTGCGCTGGAAGGCAAGACCTTCGCGCTGTGGGGCCTCAGTTTCAAGCCCAACACCGATGACATGCGCGAAGCGCCCAGCCGCGTGTTGATGGAGGCGTTGTGGCGAGCCGGCGCCAATGTGCAGGCATTCGACCCGAAAGCCATGGAACAGGCGCAGCAGCTTTACGGCCCGCGCGATGACCTGGCGCTGGCCGGCACCAAAGAGGCGGCGCTGAAAAATGCCGACGCGCTGGTGATCGTCACCGAGTGGCAAGCGTTTCGCGCGCCGGACTTCGAACTGCTCGCCCGCCAGCTTAAAAATCCGCTGATCTTCGATGGCCGCAATTTGTTCGATCCGCAACGCCTCAGCGCACGCGGTTTCACCTACATCAGCGTCGGCCGGCCAACCTGCGCCGCTGAAGCACAGGATCTCGCGTCATGATCCGCCTGGAATTGCTCGACCGTTATTCGCCGGCCCTGCTGGACTCCAACCGGGCCTTCTCCTTTCTCAACTTCGCCTCGATCGGCAGTTTCATCCGTCAGCCGCCGTCGTCGCTGGCGTATTTTTGCGACGGCATGCTGATGTCCGGGTTCATGTCGCGCATCACCGGGCGCGCGGTGCAGCGGGTCAGTTTCGATTTCACCTCGATTGCCGATCCGGTGTTGCGTGAATCCGAGCAGCGCGGCAAACGCGTCTACGTGGTCGGTGCGCGGCAGGCCGAGCTTGATCGTTTCGTGGAAAAGCTCGGCACGCAGTACCCGCGCCTGCAACTGGTCGGCGCGCACAACGGTTTCTTCGATGCCAAGCAAGGCGCCGCGCTTCAGGCTGATATCCGTCGGCAGCGGACCAACCTGTTGCTGGTCGGCCTCGGCGCCGGTCTGCAGGAGCGCTTTGTCCTCGAAGCGCTGCGCGGCGGTTTCAGCGGCGTGGCGTTCACCTGCGGCGGTTTCATTCGTCAGGAAGCCGATGCCGGCGAGCGTTACTACCCCGACGCCATCAACCGCCTGCACCTGCGCGCCTTCTACCGCATGTACCGCGAGCCGCACACGATCAAGCGCTACCTGCTCGACTACCCGAGCAATGCCCTGCGCCTGACCGAACTGATTCTGCGCCAGCAAGTGGCAATCAATGTCACCGCCCCATGAGGATTGTGCCGATGCATATTCTGTTCACGCTCAAGGATTACCAGACTGGCGGCGGCGTCGAGTGCGTGCAGCAGCGCCTCGCCGAGCAGTTTCTGGCGGACGGCCGGCGGGTGAGTTTTTTCGTCATGAACGGCGACTCGCCCAACGTCGACGGCGCGCCGAGCATGGCCGGTGGCGGCAGTGGGCTCGCGGGCTGGCTGAAGTCGATCGTGCTGTTGCGCCGGCTGATTCGCCGCGAAAGCGTGACGCACCTGATTGGCGCCAAGGAACAGGCCAATCTCTGCACCTGGTTCGCCACCCTGGGCAGTCCCTGCAAAGTCATTTACACCCGCCACGCCGCGCTGGATTGCGCCGAGCAGAACACCGGACGCGCCAGCCTGCGCCTGTTGTACGCGCTGTACCTGTGCGGCAGCGGCAAGGTGGTCGCGGTGTCCCACGGTCTGCGCCAGTCGCTTGCCGGATTGATGCCGTGGGGGCGACCGCGCATCCGTTATTGCCCGAACGCAGTCATCAGCGAACAACTGATGCGCGCGGCACAAGCGCCGCTGCCCGGTGGTGTGCCCCATCATTACTGGCTGGGCATCGGCCGACTGGTGCATACCAAGGGCTTCGATTTGCTGCTCGACGCCTATGCGCTGGCGGCGCAACAACGCACGTTGCCGTATCTGGTGATTGCCGGCGACGGCCCGTTACGCGCAGAGCTTGAGGCGCAGGCGCAACGGCTGGGCATCGAACGCTTGGTGCATTTCACCGGGCATCTGCGTAATCCCTATCCGCTGATCCGCCATGCGCAACTGTTGGTGCTCAGTTCTTTGCACGAAGGTTTGCCGACGGTACTGGTCGAGGCGCTGGCGTTGGGTACGGCGGTAATATCCACCGACTGCGGCAGCGGGCCGCGCGAGTTGCTCGACGATGGACGCCTCGGGCGTTTGGTCGTCGTCAACGATGTGCCAGCCCTGGCCGAGGCGCTGCTCGACAGTCTGGCCAGCCGCGAACCGGCAGCTCCAGCCCGACATTCAGTCAGCGAAGCGATCCTGCCCTACACCAGCCAGTACGCCGCCCAGGCCTATTACCAAGTGTGGAACCGATGAAAAAGCTGCTGATCATCCTCCAGGACCTCGGCGCCGGCGGCGCGGAGAAAATGATGGTGCGCCTCGCCGGCGCCTTGGTTGAGGCCGGCAATGAAGTCACGCTGCTGATGCTCACCGGTGCCGGCATCAATCAGCCGGCGCTCGACCCACGAGTCAGACAAGTGCTGCTCGACAGTCCGCGCAGCGCGGCGGCTGTGCCGGCACTGACACGGTTTTTACGCAGCAATCAGTACGACGCGCAACTGGCCGCCCTCACCCACGTCAACGTCGTGGCGATTGCCGCCGCCGCGCTGTCCGGGACGCTGGCGCGGCTGCATGTCAGCGAGCGCAATGCCTTTTCGCGGGACAAACACGTCAACCCGGCGCTGTCGGTCAAGCTTGCCTACTGGCTGGCGCCGTGGCTGTACCGGCTGATTCCCAACCCGGTGATCTGCGTGTCACAAGGCGTCGCCGAGGATCTGGTCGACACCACCATCGCCCGCGCGCGCGATGTGACGACCGCTGACAACCCGGTGCTCGACAACGATTTTCGTGACAAACCCGCCGCCGCGCCCAGCCATCCCTGGCTGAAGGACAAAACCACCCCGGTGATCGTCGCCGTGGGTCGACTGGCGCAACAAAAGGGCTTCGACACTCTGATCGACGCCTTCGCCCGTCTGCCGCAACGCGATGCGCGGCTGATCATCTTCGGCGAAGGCGCCCTGCGCGGCGAACTGCTGGCCCAAGCGACAGCGCTCGGCGTCGCAGAGCGTTGCGATCTACCGGGATACGCCAGTGACCCTATCGCCGAGATTGCCCGAGCGGACTGTTTCGTCCTGTCGTCGCGTTTCGAGGGCAGCCCCAACGCGTTGGTCGAAGCCCTGTCGACCGGCACGCCGGTCGTGGCGACCCGCTGCCCGTACGGCCCGCAGGAAATCCTCGGCGATGGCGCCGTCGCCCCCTTGGTCGATGTTGACGATCCGGCCGCGCTCGCCAGCGCAATCAGCGCACAAATGGCCGCGCCACGAGCCCTGCATCGCCAGCGGCGGATTGATGCCGCCGCGCGCTTCGTCAGCGGCCGCGCGGTGCAGACCTACCTCAAGGCGTTACTTGGGAGGCGCTGAGATGAACCGCCTGCAAGTGCGTTATTCGACGCTGGCCGATGCCTTCACCCTGTTCGGTGTGCTGTTCTATACGCAAGTGATCGGCTTCTTTCTGCGCCTGGGTAATGTGAGCACGCTGGACGATGCGCAGCAGGATCTGGAAGGCAATCTGGCCAATCAGGTCTGCGGCTTGCTGACGTTGCTGGTGCCGCTGTTCTTCTTCATTCGCCACAAAGTGTTCCTCAGCAAGAGTTTCTACCGGCAGAACCTGTTTTTGCTGTTGTTTCTCGGCTGCGTGGCGGCGTCGATCAGTTGGTCGAGCGAGCCGATGCTCAGTTTCAAGCGTTTCGTTGCGCTGCTCAGCGTGGTGTTTTTTGCCGGTTTTATCGCTTGGCGCTACAGCATCGAGCGGATCGCTTTTCTGTTCGGCTGCGTGATCGGTGCAGCGGCGCTAGTCGGGTTGATCTTCGCCGTGATTCGCCCGGACATCGCCTTTATTTCCGGCGGCATCCGTGACGGTGCGTTTCGCGGGGTGTTCGCGGAAAAGAATGCCGGTGCACGCCTGAACGCTATTGCGATCCTGTTGCTGCTGCCGATGATCCGCCAGCGCAACCCAATGGCCATGCTCTACGGCCTGTTCGCGCTAATTGCCATTGGCCTGGCGCAGTCGGCCACGGCGATTGCGTTGATCGTCGCCGGCACCGCCAGTTACGCCTACTTCATCACCCTGATCCGCTTGCGCATCAACCGCTCACTGTTGGCGTTCACGGCGGCGACGCTGGTGTTCTTCCTTCTGTGTGGCGTGCTCTACGCCAACTACGCGATGCTGCTGGAACTGGTTGGCCGTGACCCGTCGCTGACCGACCGCACGCTGATCTGGGAACTGTTGCAACCGCTGATCGATGCGCAATTTCTCAAGGGCTACGGTTTCGGCGCGTTCTGGGCCAGTGCCGATGCAGATGCGTTCATTACGCGCTGGGGCTACATCGGCAACGCGCACAGCGGCTACGTCGAAACCCTGCTCAATGGCGGCCTGATTCAGTTGATCGCCCTGCTGCTGATGTTTGCCCAGACCCTGAGCAAGCGCTATCGCGCAATCACCGCAGATCAGTCCGCGCGCTATCAGGCCTGTGCGCTGGTGATCATCGGCCTGTTCGTCGTTACCAATTACGTCGCCTACGTGATCCCCAACTATCGCTCGGGTGAGTTCCTGATTTTCTGCGTGCTCAGCCTGACCTTCCGCCATCACCTCGTCGCCCGTCCGCAGCCGCTGCCAGCGGCGAATGCTCGGCCAATGCGCGGCACTTTCCGGGAGCAACGCCCATGCTGAATGATCCCTCGGCCGTCACCGTGTGCGTGGTGGTTCCGCTGTACAACGCCGCCGCCAGCATTCAACGCACACTGGACTCGGTGTGCGCACAGACCCGCCCGCCGGACAAAGTCATTGTCGTTGATGACGGTTCCAGCGATGCCGGGCCAGAGATCGTCAGGCAGTACGCCGCGCCCTTCCCCATCGTGCTGTTGCAGCAGCCCAACCAAGGCCCGGCCAGTGCACGCAATCGCGGCGTGTTCAGCGCCGAAGAAACCTTTATCGCTTTCCTTGATGCCGACGACCGCTGGCATCCGGAAAAACTGCAAAAACAACTGGCACTGCACGCGGAATTGACCCGACAGGGACGCAAAGTCGGTTTGATCGATTGCTTTCAGATGAGCGAATTCAGTGATGGCAAACGCCAATTGGAGGATCGCTGTAAACACGGCGAGCACTTTGCCGACTTCATGCGCGAGAACATCATCAACGGCACCTCCGGCGTACTCGCCCTGCGCGAGATCATCGTCGCCATTGGCGGCTTCGATCAGAGCCTGCGTTTTGCCGAGGACCGCCTGTTGTGGACGCGCATCGCGGAAATCAGCGAGATCCACAGCGTGCCGCAGATTCTGCACTGGCGCGCCGTCAATGCCGCCAACATCACCGCGCAACCGCACAAGTATTACCCGCACAAGCTGCGCTTCATCCAGCTGTACCTGGCGCGTTACGGCACCCGGCTGAACCAGCAGCAGCGGATCTATTTCGTTCTCGCCAATCACGCGGAATTTCTCAATGCCTTTTCCCGGCGCGGCGATCATCGCCGGGTCATCGAGGTGTTCCGACAGATGCTCGGGCATTCGTGGCAGACGCTGTTGTTCTCCCGGGGCAAACCGACCCTGCGCTACCTCTACGCCTGCTTGAAAAGTCTGGGCAACAGCCGCTGAATTTCAGGGATCGCGCCATGGCCAACCGTCGCCTGATGACCCTCGCATGGATTTTCACCGAGAAGTTCGGCCTGATTTTCCTGTCGATGATCACCTTTGTCGTGTACGCGCATTTGTTGACGCCGACGGAGTTGGGCATCGGCACGTTGATCATCGCCGTGGTCGAAGTGGTCGGCATTCTGTTCTCGTCGATGCTGGAAGACCCGCTGGTGCGCCTGCAGCGGATGGAAGACAAACACATCAGCAGCGTGTTCTGGTTTGCCGTGCTGGTCAGCCTGCTATCGATTGCGTTGATCTCGTTGGCGGTGGTGCTGTATACGCCGTCCACCGCGTTGCGCTGGATGACCGCCGTGGCCTCGGTGAAAATCCTTTTCACCCTGATGGCGCGGGTGTATGTGGCGAAAATGCGCCGCAGCGGCAATTTCAGGCTGCTGGCCTCGCGCACCTTGCTCGGCAAAGTGGCTGGCGGGGTTGGCGGCGTGGCCGTGGCGCTGCTGGGTTTCGGCCCGTGGGCGGTGGTCGCGCAGGCGCTGATCATGGACGGCGTTTCCACGCTGGTGCTGATGCGCAGCGAACGTCGGCGCATTCCCTTGCTGATCGACCGCCAGGTGCTGGGCGAACTGCTGCGCGCCGGTCTGCCGGTCTGTGTCAACGTGATGAGTTCGCAAACCCTGCAACGCGGCGTCAATCTGATTCTCGGCCTGACTGCCGGGGCGCACGCGGTGGGCATGTTCAATCTGGCCATGCGCATCATCGACCTGCCGCGCTCGGCGATCTACAACGGCTTGATGAGTTACGCCTTGCCGGTGTTCGCCCGGCGCAGTGCCGAACCGGCGCGGCTGATCGGGATGATTGGCGATTCCACGGCGATCAGCGGCTTCGTGCTCACGCCGCTGTTCTTCGGCATCGCCCTGACCGCCGAAGACATCATCCTGCTGATCTTCGGCGCGAAATGGGCCGACGCGATTCCCTTGCTGCAAGTGCTCGCCTGCACGGCGGCGCTGGGCAATCTGGCGCTGTATGCAACCACTGCGCTGGTGGCGGTCAATCGCACGCACCTGACGCTCAAGGCCGAAGTTGCCACCACCCTGCTCGCGCTGGCGCTGGTCTATCTGCTCGGCGCGACCTACGGCGGCATGGCGGCGGCGCTGGCATTGCTGCTGCGCATGCTGCTGATCACGCCGTTGCAGGTACGCGGCCTGCACGCCGCGATCGGTTACGACTGGCGCAGCTTCTTTCAGTCCAGTTACCGCAGCCTGCTTGCCTCTTTCGTGATGGTCGTCGTGGTGATGTGGCTGTCGCGGCAGACCGGCCTGTCCGGTTATGCGCACCTGGCCGGCGACATTGCCATCGGCACGCTGACCTATGCCTTGGCCTACAGCCTGCTGCACCCGCGCTGGCCGCAAGAATTCAAGTTGGTGTTCACCGCCCGCTGAGCTGCATTTCCTCGCAATGGAGTACGTCGTCATGCGCAAAACCACGTTGATCACGGGCGGTGCCGGCTACATCGGTTCGCACACGGCATTGCAACTGATCGAAGCCGGACACTCGGTGCTGATCCTCGACAATCTGTGCAACAGCAGCCGCGAAGCAGTCGCACGGCTGGAGCTGTTGAGTCATTCGCACGTCGATTTCATCGAGGGCGATATCCGCGACGCCGCACTGCTGGACGAGATTTTCAGCACCTACGCGATCGACGCCGTGCTGCATTTCGCCGGCCTCAAAGCCGTTGCGCAGAGCGTGCGCCGGCCGATGGATTACTACGCCAACAATGTGTTCGGCACGCTGAACCTGTGTCAGGCGATGGCCCGCGCCCACGTGTTCAATCTGGTGTTCAGTTCCTCGGCGACGGTGTACGGCGAGCCGGCCCGCATGCCCATCGTCGAAGAGCACGGCACCGGCAAACCGGTTAATCCCTACGGGCGTTCCAAGCTGATGATCGAAGAATTGCTCAGCGACCTTGCCCTCGCGGATGCGCGCTGGAACATCGCCGTGCTGCGGTACTTCAACCCGATCGGCGCGCACCAAAGCGGATTGATCGGTGAAGCGCCCAATGGACGGCCGAACAATCTGCTGCCGTGCCTGACCGAGGTTGCCAGCGGCCAGCGCGCTGCGTTGACCGTGTATGGCAACGACTATCCAACCGTCGACGGCACCTGCGTTCGCGATTACATCCATGTGCTGGATCTGGCCGAAGGTCATCTCAAGGCGCTACAGGTTTTGCAGGGCGACGAGCATGGCCTGCACGTGTGGAATCTCGGCAGCGGCAACGGCTACAGCGTGTTGCAGATCATCAGCGCCTTCGAAGACGTCACCGGCCTGCGCATTCCCTACCGCTTCGCCCCACGCCGCGCCGGAGATATCGCCGAGTGCCGCGCCGACGCGAGCAAGGCTGGGCGCGAGCTGGGCTGGCGGGCACAACGCGAGCTGACGCAGATGCTCATCGACAGCTGGCGCTGGCAGACCAGCAACCCATGGGGCTACCGCCCGCAACCGGCGCCGCTGCTGGCGGTGGGCACTTGAACCGGGGCAAATCCACGTTAGGGACGACTCATGAACAGATCACGATGCTTGCTGTTGGTTTTGCTAATGCTGAGCGCCGGCGTCAGCGCCAATATTCCACGACCGGTCACCGATGGGCTGGTGTTGTGGCTGGACGGCAATGATCCGGCCTCGATGAGTCTGGAGGGGCAAAACCAGGTCGTGCGTTGGCTGGATAAATCCGGCAAGGGCAATGACGTGGTCGTCGACAACCGCACGGCGACGACTTTGCCGACGCGCGTCGACAACGCCCTCAACGGCCACGGCGTGGTGCGCTTCAGCGGCACGGCGGCATTCATGGGCCAGGCGATTCGCACGAGCAAAGGCCCGGTGACGGTGTTCGTCGTCTCGCGGCGCTTGCCCGAGCAGGCCGGCGGCAAGGGCTGGCAGCGCCTGTTCAGCTCGCGGCCGCAACTGGCGGACAACGACAACGTCGCACCGAATTTCGGCATCAGTGTGCAGCAGACCACCGCCTACGAGCCGGCGCTGGCGTTGCTGGAAACCAGTGACGTGCCGATCGGCCCGTTCGCGGTGGCGCGCAATGTGGTGGGCACCTCGGAAATCCTCCGCGGTGACATCGCCGAAGTACTGGTTTATGACCGCCCATTCAGCAGCCAGGAAGAACGCCGCAACGTGTTCGAGTATCTGGCGCAAAAGTGGGCGGTCGCCATTCCGCAACAGGTCGATGCCTGGACTCGCGTCGGCCCATTAGGCCCGACCCCGACGCACGTTACGCCCGACCTGCCGTTATCGGACCAGGCCAATGCCGGCGGTTGGAAACGCGATACGCGGCTGTCCGACGAATTCAACGGCAGCACCCTCGATGCCGAACGCTGGCACGTCAACAACGCCACCAGCACCGATTCCCTCGGGCGCAAACCGGCGCTGTTTTTGCCGGAGAACGCCAAGGTCGGCAACGGCAATCTCAACATCACTTTCCGCAAACAGACCTTGCCGGAAAAATACGTAGCCCTGGGCTATAAGGATTACAGCTCGGCGATGGTGCGAACCAACGAACGGGGGATGTACGGCTATTACGAAGCCCGGGCGAAACCGATGAACTCTGCCGGTTCCAGTGCGTTCTGGCTGGCGTGGACCGGGCTGCCGGACAATGCCACGGAAATCGATATCTTCGAAATCGGCGGCAAGACCCGCAACGAAGCCTTTGATCGCCTGTACAACATGAACGCGCATGTCTGGACCAGACCGCAGAACGATCAACACCTGAGCTCCGGCAGCACCTGGATCGCACCGTGGCGGCTGGCCAATACTTTTCATGTCTACGGCTTTGACTGGCAACCCGAGACTTTGCGCTGGTACGTCGACGGCGTGCTGGTGCGAGAGGCGAAAAACAGTTACTGGCACTTCCCCATGCAAATCGTCTTCGACAGCGAAGCGATGTGGGACTGGTTCGGCGTGGTCGACGATGCTGACCTGCCGTCGGTGTTTCGCATCGATTACGTCAGGGTCTGGACCCGCTCGCCGCAGTAGTGCTGTGTTCAACGGGTTTGGACCTTCGCTTGCATCCGCCACAGCGTGCGGAAACCTCCCTGACGCTCGCGCAGTTCTTCCGGCGTGCCGTCCTGCACTAACTCGCCTCTCTCCAAGCGCCATCCCCCGCCCCTCGATACCCGCAAACATCACTCGATCCTGCTCGCAAAGGTTGACGTGCGCCAAGCCAACCGAGCGGCTGCCCTCGCCCTTTGCTCTACCATCCATCGGCTGTGTTGGAAAATCATCAAACCCAAGTGCAAGTCCGTTATCAGAATCGGTAACCACTCCAGCAACAGACATCCTCGAGGACACTCATGGCTAATGATCCCTCCAACTCCGATCGCATCTGGTCCAGACCGGAGCATGCGGTCGAGACAACCTTTCCTGCCAGCAATCCGATTTCACCGTGAGTCTTGACCGGCGCAGCCTCAATCTGGTCGCGGCAGCGTTCGCGCTGACCGCCTTGTCCTATGGCCTCGCGCGCTTCGCCTATGGACTGCTGTTGCCGCAGATTCGTCAGGATCTGACGCTCAGCGTGACCGCTGCCGGCTGGATCGGTGGCGGTGCGTTTGCGGCTTACTGTGTGGGCATCGTTGCGACGTTTGCCTGCAACGGCAAAGTCAGTCCGCGTGGGTTGACGGTGATGGCCGGCGCCGCTGCGACGCTGGGCATGGGACTGGTGGTTGTCGCTTCGTCGGGGCTGACGTTGGGCTGCGGTGTGGCGCTGGCGGGATTGAGCACCGGTTTGACTTCGCCGCCATTGGCCAGTGCGGTGGCAGCGCGTCTTGATGATGCGGATCGCCCGCGGGCCAATGGTTTTATCAATGCCGGGACGGCGGCGGGCATCGTTTTTTCCGGTTTGGCGGCGATATTGGCGGCCGGGCAATGGCGCCGGCTGTATGCCCTGTTTGCCTTGATCGGCATCGGCGTCACGATCTGGCTCTGGTTTGCGGTACCGCGCCGGGTCGAGCGTGACGTCGCGCAGAGCTTCTCGCTGGCAATGCTGCGTCGACCCGGCGTACTGCCTTTGTGCGCCAGTGCTTTCCTGATGGGGTTGGCGAGCACGGCGATCTGGACATTCGGCGCCGATATATTGCGCAGTGAGGCTGGTTTCTCCGATCAGGCGATTGCGTGGGCTTGGATCGTATTGGGCGCTGCGGGAATCAGCGGCTGCATGACGGGCGTGCTCACTGGCCGCTTCGGTGTCGCACGCATGCAGCATCTGGCGCTTGCCGGGATCGCCCTCGGGACATTGGGCCTTTCTGCCGCATCAGTTTCCGCCGGATCGGGCCTCGCCGCGATGTGCCTGTTTGGCGCGCCCTACATCGTTTCTTCAGGCGTTTATCTGCTGCAAGGCATTCGTTTGTTGCCGGACCGCCCGGACCTGGGACTGGGCATTCCGTTTCTGCTTCTGGCGCTCGGTCAGACCGCTGGCACGCCGGTTTTCGGCGCGGTGCTGGAGGCTGCCGGTGTGATCGTTGCCCTTTGTGTTTTCGCGGCGGCCGCTTGCGCCGCTATGGTGCTGTGCCCAAGAGATGGTGAAAGTCCGCGCAGACAGATGTGCCAATCCACCGAAGGCTTGGGTCGCTAATGATTTTTATCGTCAGGAGTACAAACCATGGCCGTAAACATCAGCAATCTCACCCTCTCCACTCCGGTACCCGTCTCGGCGACCAATCCGGTCGCACTGGAGCTCAACGGCGCCGAAGCCATTGCGCAATTTCCCAGCATCGTCACCGTGCTGCCGGACGGATCGCTGCAACTGTCCGCGCCGACCAAAGGCGCCTCAAGCAAGAGCACCCACCGCACCCGCTGCGAATGGAAAGAATCCTTCTATTGGTCGCTGGCCAGCGCCGCTGACCACCTCAACTATCAGGAGATGACCGTGACCAAGGTCAACTCTGCGCAGAAAGTCGTTATTTCGCAGATGCATGTGAAAAACGACGACAGCCCCGCCATCAAGGTGTTCTGGCAGAAAGGCAACATCACCATGGGCTTCCGCCAGAGTTTCAACCAGCCCACCCCGGTCAACACCACGGTGCTCAAGGGCGTACCGCTGGGCGCGAAATTCAAGGTGACCATTCGCGCCAACTCTGCCGGCGTGGCCCGCGTCACCGTCGACTACAACGGCGTTGTCGGAACATCAGGTGATTTGCAGCTCGACTCAACCTGGAATTCGCAGGTGTTCAATTTCCACGGCGGGGTCTACAACCAGATCGACTACACCGACGCCACGCCGCCAGAGGATGGCTCGATCTGCATCATCAGTGATTTGTTGATTTCGCATACCTAGGCGCTGAAACGAGCAAGGGCCTGCGTAGTTTTTGCATGCAGGCCCTTGTCGGAGCTCAGCCCGATGATTGATTTTCAGCCTCCTCTCGAACCTCAAAACAGCCTGCGTCCTAACGTCGCAGCCTTCAGCTCTTGGCAAATCCTGCGCAAGCCGTAGAATCCCGCGCGCTCTCGCATCGCGCGTCTGGTCACAGACGCGAACTTGCAGGGCTGGCCATGTCGTCCGACGTCACCACCCTGCCCGATCGGCAGACCCCCTGCACAACACCTGTTCCAGCCTGGCAACCGCACGCGCAGTGGCGCACGTTGCGCTGTTCGATTTCTTGAGGTTTTTTATGTCTCCGCGTTTGCTGGCCATGGCGCTGGCGCCCCTGCTCGGGCTGTTCATTATTGCTCTGGGCAATGGTTTTCTGTCTTCCCTGACCACCCTTCGCCTGGACGCCGCCGGTGCCTCGGCGACGATGATCGGAGTTGTTTCGTCGGCCTACTTCATCGGCCTGACGCTGGGCGCGGTGTTCAACGACCGGCTGATTCTGCGCATCGGCCATATTCGTGCCTACGGCAGCTTCGCCTCGCTGATCGCCGTGACGATCCTGTTGCAGGGGCTGTTCTATGACACCTGGGGCTGGCTCGTCCTGCGCCTGATCAATGGCTGGGCCACGGTGGGTGTGTTTCTGGTGATCGAGAGCTGGCTGCTGCTGGCCGGGGACGAGAAGATTCGCGGGCGCTTGCTCGCGCTGTACATGATCGTCCTTTACGGCGCTGGCGTTCTGGGCCAAGCGACGCTGGGAACCATCACTGGCATGAGCGACAGCGCGCCGTTCATGGTCGCCGGCATGCTTGCTGCGCTGTCGGTGCTGCCGATCGTGATCCTGCCGCGCGTGTCGCCGCTGCTCGATCAGGTCGAGCCGCTCAAGCCCCGGCAACTGCTGGGCGTGACGCCGACCGGGCTGGTCGGCTGTTTCGGCTCGGGGGTGACCATCGCGGCGATTTACACCTTGTTGCCGCTGTATCTGCAACGCAGAGGTCTGGACGTCGGTGAAGTCGGCAGCATGATGGCGTGGACGATTCTCGGCGCGATGTTGCTGCAGTATCCGGTCGGACGCTGGTCCGACCGCACCGATCGCTTGCAGGTGTTGACGCTGCTGACGGTGGCGTGCACCGCGTTATCACTGGTGATTGTGCTGCTGCCGCTGTCTTCGACAATGCTCGCGGCGATGCTGTTTCTGCTCGGTGGCGGCGTCTTCGCGCTGTACCCGGTTGCCGTCAGCCACGCGGCCGACCGCGCGCCGGCCGAAGCGTTGGTGCCGATGATTCAGGGTTTGCTGCTGATCAACTCGCTGGGCTCGGCCATCAGTCCGATGATGATCTCGCCGGTGATGAACTCGTTCGGCGCCAACGGCCTGTTCTGGGTATTTGCGGTGGTCAACCTGAGCATGGTCAGCTTTTTCTTCTGGCGCCGCGGCAAACGCCCGGTGCCGGCCAACCCCGCACCTTTCACGGCGGCAGCAACCTACTCGCCGACGGGTGCGGAGTTGCGCGTCACCGAGGATTTGCGTGTGGCCGCTGAGGAGCATCCGGCGATGATGGATGCGATCAGCGGGGAACTGGTGACGCAGCCACGGTGACCGCTGATCAGCAACTGCCCGGCGGGATGCCGTCCTTGTTGAAGTCCTTCAAGCGCTCGCGCTCTTCTTCGGTGGAATGCGCCGGGGTGGTTTGATCCGGTACTTCTTGCGGCACTTCGGTTTTTTCTTCAGTCATGGCTTTGCCCTCGTTGTCGATGCTATTTCGGCATCGGCGAGGGCCGGCAGTTCCGGATTTTCAACTCCACCGCAGCCATGCGCTTCAGTTACGGCGAGCATTACCTTCAGCGAACAGCGCCAGATGCTTGCCTCAAGAGCGGGCACGCTCAATCAACATCCTCTGCAACGTGTTGTCCTTCACCCAGTAATGGTGGAACAGCCCCGCCAGCGCGTGCAGGCCGATCAGCCAGTAGCCGGCACTGCCAATCCATTCGTGCCAGTACTTGAGTTGTTTGGCCAGGTCCGGATCAATAGCCACCGGCGCCGGCACATGGAAACCGAAGTACGGAAACGGTTTATCGCCCGCCGCGAGCATGAGCCAGGCCAGGACAGGCGTGACAATCATCAATCCATACAGCGCCAGGTGCGTCAGGTGCGCAACTGCGGTCTGCCACGCCGGCGGTTTGGGGGTGATCGGTGGACGCGGAGTCAGGCGGCCGATCAGGCGAATCCACACTAACGCGAAGATGCTTGCGCCAAACAGCCCATGCATACCCATCAGCAGGCCGCGTGCTTCGCTGCCTTTGGGCATATAGCCTTTTATTTCGACGCACGCATACACACCAACGAACAACGCCAGCATCAGCCAATGCAGGATGATTGAGAGTTTTCCATAACGGGTTACAGCGGTGTCGCGAATCATAGGAAACGCCTCGTGATTGTTGTGGAGCGACGATCATCTCGCTCGAAATTATCGATCCGGTTGCCCTGAATCAAGGCTAACCATGCTTGCCCAGCCTTAAGGGAGTCTGAAGATCGGCGCTGCGGTTAACGGTTTTTCATCTTCAGACTTCGTTAAGAAATGGCTTGGATACTGCGCTCAAACCCATTGAGGGAGGCGTTCTGCCCATGCCCGAATTCGACTGGAACATCCCGCTGCCCCTGCACTTCGGCCAGGCCGAATCGTTGCCGATGACGCTGAGAAACGCGTTGCCGGAGGACGAGCTGCGCGCGCCCTTCGAAGCCTTTATCCAGCAGCGTTTTCGCACGGCTCACGGTGCCGAAATCCGCCATTTCATGCCCGAGCTGTTCGGCATGCACAACAGCGATGGCCAGTTGTGCGCAGTGGCCGGGGTCCGTCGAGCGCATCTGGAGGCACTGTTTCTCGAGCGCTATCTGGATGAACCGATCCAGTCGTTGATCAGTGCCGCCGCCGGTCGCGCAGTGGATCGCACGGTCATTGTCGAAGTCGGCAACCTCGCCGCCAGCGATACCGGCAGTGCGCGCCTGAGCATCATCGCCATCACCTATCTGCTGGCCATGGGTGGCCTGGAATGGGTGACCTTCACCGGCAACATCGGGCTGGTCAACAGCTTCCATCGCCTGGGTCTGAAGCCCGTGACATTGTGCGCCGCTGATCCACAGCGACTGGGTGACGAGCGTCGGCACTGGGGCAGTTATTACGAAAGCAAACCCTGGGTGCACGTCGGCAACATTCGCGCGGGATTTGTTCATCTGCGCAATATTGGCCTGTTCACTCGCCTGGGTTTGCCGACTTCCGTTGAAGGAGCCTGCCATGTCGCTTGAATTGCAGCGTTTCCAGGAAACCCTGCGCGACCATGCCCGGCGCAATGACAACGCCTCAGCCCTGTGGGGCGACACGCTGAGAATAGATTACGCCACGCTGTATGCCGAGGTGTTGTATCGCCAGGAGCGGCTGCGCGATGAGCAGGTGCAGGTGATTGCGCTGGCGCTGGACAACGGCGTCGACGCGATGCTTTGGGATCTGGCTGTGTTGTTCGAAGGCTTGACCTGCGTAACGCTGCCACCGTTTTTCAGTGCCGCGCAGCGCGCCCATTGTCTGGAGCAGAGCCAGGCCGAACGGGTGATCGCCGAGCCGGTACTGCAAGCCGAGCTGCTGGCGGCGGGCTATGAATTACGAGGTGAATTCTGGTGTCGCTCGTTCAATGGCCCGAGTCGCATGCCGGCGGGCACCGCGAAACTCACGTTTACCTCCGGGACCACCGGCACGCCGAAAGGGGTGTGCCTGAGCGCCGACAGCTTCCTGCGCGTTGCCCGGGAGCTTGATCAGGCAAGCGCAGCCACTGGACCGGAGCACCATCTGGCGCTGTTGCCTTTGGCGATTCTGCTGGAGAACCTGGGCTGTTATGCCGCGCTATACGCCGGTGCGGTGTTGAGCCTGCCAAGCCAGACAACCCTCGGCATTCAAGGTGCCAGCGGCATCGATGTTGCGCGCCTGCTCGGTTATCTGGCCAAGCGTGCGCCGGAGAGCCTGATACTCGTGCCACAGCTGCTGCAAGTTCTGGTCAGCGCCGCTGAACAGAAGGCTTTCGATCCGCAAACCTTGCTCTTCGCCGCGGTCGGTGGCGCGCGGGTGTCAGCGGATCTGCTGCACCGCGCGCAACGGGTCGGGTTAGCGGTTTACGAGGGATACGGCTTGTCCGAGTGCGCCTCGGTCGTATGCCTCAATCGCCCCGGCGCGCGCCGTCCGGGCAGCGTCGGGCGCCCTCTGCCTCATATCGAGGTGCGGTTGGCCGAGGACGGGGAAGTGCTGATCAAGGGTTCGGTGTTGCTCGGTTATCTGGGGGAGCCGGCGTATACCGATCAATGGTGGCCGAGTGGCGATCTGGGCGAGTTCGATCCGGAAGGTTTTCTCTATCTCAAGGGCCGCAAAAAACACCAATTCGTCACCAGCTACGGGCGAAACGTCAACCCGGAATGGGTCGAGTCGGAACTGACCCAGCGCCGCCACATCGCTCAAGCGTTCGTCTATGGCGAGGCGATGCCGCACAACCACGCCCTGCTCTGGCCGCATCGTCCGGACTGCAGCGATGCCGAGCTGGCCGCTGCCGTCGCCGAAGCGAACGAGGCGTTGCCCGATTACGCCCAGGTGCATCAGTGGACGCGCCTGGCGCAGCCCTTCACCGCCGCCAACGGCCTGCTCACCGCCAATGGCCGGCCGCGCCGTGACGCCATCATCGCGCAGTACCGCACGCAACTCACCGAATCCGCCACTTCCGAGGAATCCGCATAATGAGTTTTTTCGACACCCTGCAAGAAGCCACGCAACGCGAACGCCACGAGCTGTTCAACCTGCCGATCATCGTCGATGCGTTGCAAGGCAAGGTCAGCCTCGACAGCTATCGGGCCTTTCTTGCCCAGGCTTACTACCACGTGCGCCACACCGTGCCGCTGATGATGGCTTGCGGTGCACGCCTGCCGACGCGCCTGGAATGGCTGCGCAAAGCGGTGTGCGAGTACATTGAGGATGAATACGGCCACGAGCAGTGGGTACTCAACGACATTGCCGCCTGTGGTGGTGATCGCGACACCGTGCGCGATGGCCAGCCGTCATTGTCAATCGAGCTGATGGTCAGTTTTCTCTACGACCTGATCGCCCGGGGCAATCCGGTGGGTCTGTTCGGCATGGTAAACGTGCTCGAAGGCACCAGCATTGCCCTGGCGACCCACGCGGCGGGGAGCATTCGCGATCGCCTGGCGCTGCCGGAAACGGCATTCAGCTATCTGAGCTCCCACGGCGCGCTCGACATCGAGCACATGCAGACCTATCGGCGGTTGATGAATCAGCTGGAAGACCCTGACGATCAAGCGGCGGTCATTCATGCCTCGAAAGTCGTCTATCGCCTCTACACCGACATGTTCCGTGATCTGCCGCGCGACGCTGAGGCTCAACATGCAGCTGCATGAAGCCCGCGTGGTGCTGACAGGTGCCAGTGGCGGCATCGGCCTGGCCATCGCCAGTGCCTTGTGCGCCGCCGGTGCCAGGGTATTGGCCGTGGCGCGGCATCAGGAGGCGCTGTTGCCGCTGCTTGAGCGGTATCCGCAGAACCTGTGCTGGGTCGCCGCCGATCTGACCTTCCTCAGCGATCGGCGCAAAGTGTTGGCCGCCGCCGACGCCATCGGCGGCATCAACCTGCTGATCAACGCCGCCGGGGTCAATCACTTCGCCATGCTCGAACAGCTCGATGACAGTGACATCAACGCGATGCTGGCGGTGAACATCAGCGCGCCAATCTGCCTGACCAAAATGCTCTTGCCGCTGCTCAAGCAGGCTGACAGTGCGATGGTGGTCAACGTCGGCTCGACCTATGGCTCGATCGGCTACCCAGGTTACGCCAGTTATTGCGCGAGCAAATTCGCCCTGCGCGGATTCTCCGAGGCGTTGCGCCGCGAGCTGGCCGACACGCGGGTCAGCGTGTTGTATGTAGCGCCCCGGGCCACCCGCACCTCGATGAACAGCGCCGCTGCGCAAGCCTTGAACGATGCCCTCAAGGCCAGCGTTGACGATCCGCAGACCGTGGCGTCGGCAGTGATGCATGCGATTGCCGGCGACCGTCGTGATCTCTACCTAGGCTGGCCGGAGCGATTTTTCGTCCGTTTGAACAGCTTACTTCCGCATCTGGTGGATCGCGGTCTGCGCAAGCAATTGCCACTGATCCGCCGTCTCAGTGAAAAACCTGACAACGAGGCTTCAAAGCCATGAAAAAACTCTCCACATGCCTGCTGTTTGCCGCCCTCAGTCAAAGTGTCTGGGCGCTTGAGCCGGCTGATCAGCAACGTCTCACCGGCATCCAGCAGAACTGGGCGCACATTCAATACGAGGTCGCGGAAAAGCAGCGCGCCGCGGCGTTCGAGCAATTGGCCAACGAAGCCAACGCGTTCACCACGCAACGTCCGAATGTGGCCGAAGCCTGGATCTGGAAAGGCATCGTCACCAGCAGTTGGGCCGGTGCCGAGGGCGGGCTCGGTGCCCTGGGCAAAGCCAAGGACGCCAAAGCGGACCTGGAAAAATCCCTGACGCTTGACCCTAAAGCCCTGCAAGGCTCGGCATACACCAGCCTCGCTGCATTGTACGATCGGGTACCGGGCTGGCCGATCGGCTTCGGCGACAGCGACAAGGCCGAGCAATTGCTCAAACAAGCCCTGCAGCTCAACCCCGATGGCATCGACAGTCTGTACTTCTGGGGCGACCATCTCTACCGTCAGAAGCGCTACGCTGAAGCCAAGGCAGCGCTGATCAAGGCCAGACAAGCCGCACCCCGTGCGGGCCGCGAAAGTGCCGACGCCGGACGTCGCAAAGAGATCGACACCTTGCTGGTGGACGTGAACAAGAAACTCGACTGAAAGGAGTGCGCGTGCGTTTATTACTGATCGAGGATGACGTAGCGCTGGGTGAAGGCATCTATCAGGCGCTGGGCCGCGAGGGATACACCGTCGACTGGCTCAAGGACGGCAGCAGCGCCTTGCATGCACTGCTCAGCGAAACGTTTGATGTCGCCGTGCTGGACCTCGGTCTGCCGCGCATGGATGGCCTTGAAGTGTTGCGTCGTCTGCGTGACAGCGGTTCGAACCTGCCGGTATTGATTCTCACCGCGCGCGATGCCACCGAGGACCGCATTGCCGGACTCGACGCCGGTGCTGACGATTACCTGGTCAAGCCGTTCGACCTCGCCGAACTCAAAGCCCGTCTGCGCGCCTTGTTGCGCCGCAGTGCCGGGCGCGCCCAGGCGCTGATCGAACACGCCGGCATCAGCCTCAACCCCGGCACCCAGCAGGTCAGTTATCAAGGCCAGCCGGTCGCGCTCACCCCCAAGGAATATCAGTTGCTGCACGAACTGCTGTCGCCGCCGGGGCGGGTGATGACTCGCGATCAATTGATCCAGTTGCTCTACGGCTGGAATGAAGAAGCGGAAAGCAACACCCTGGAAGTGCACATTCATCACCTGCGCAAGAAGTTCTCCACCGACCTGATCCGCACCATCCGCGGCGTGGGTTATCTGGTGGAGGAGCGTCGATGACCTCGATCCGCCGGCGCACGCTGACCCTGATCATCGGCCTGTTACTGGCCGGTCTGGCGGTACTCAGCCTCTTCAACGTGCATGACAGCAACCACGAAATCGCCGAGGTCTACGACGCGCAATTGGCGCAGAACGCACGCCTGCTGCAGGGCGTGATGCGTATGCCGATGGCGAGTACCGAGCACGCGCAGTTGTATCAGGCGTTCAATCAGGCTCTCGGGGAAGCCAAGCCACGGGTTGACGGACATCCTTACGAAAGCAAAATCGCCTTCCAGGTGTGGAACCCGCAAGGCGAGGTGCTGGTACACACCGCCAGTGCGCCCTCCTTCACTGCGCCGCCGACGAGAACGGGCTTCAGCGACGTTGTCGATCTGAAAGGTCGGCAATGGCGAGCGTTCATGCTGGAAGACAAGCAGAACGGCCTGCGCATCTGGGTCGGCGAGCGCGACGATGTGCGCACCGACCTGGTCGACCGCATCGTACGCCACACGCTGTGGCCGAACATGCTTGGCAGCCTGATCCTCGCCGCGATGATCTGGCTGGCCATAGGCTGGGGACTCAAGCCCCTGGCAGACATGGCGGCGACTCTGCGCGCCCGTCACAGTGGTTCACTTGAGCCGCTGCAACTGACGCCCCTGCCCAGTGAGCTGGAGCCAATGCAGGCAGCGCTAAATCGCATGCTCGCGCAGATTCAGGAAGTGCTCGGCCGGGAACGTCGCTTTATCGCCGATGCCGCGCACGAAATGCGCACGCCGCTGGCGGTGCTGCGGGTGCATGCACAAAATCTGCAGGAGGCCGGTACCGAAGAGGAGCGTCGTGAGTCACTTGAGTTTCTGATCTCCGGAGTCGACCGCACGAGCCGACTGGTCAATCAGCTGCTGACCATGGCGCGTCTTGAACCCAAACCCAACCCGCCGCCACTGCAACGCATTGATCTCAGCGAAACCGTACGCAACAGCCTGGTGCAATTGACACCATGGTTGCTGAGCAAACACCTTGAATTGATCTTCGAGGTCAGCGACCAACCGTTTCATGTCCTCGCCGACCCCGCCGCCATCGACATTGCGCTGAATAACCTGATCACCAACGCGGCGAATTTCTCCCCCGAACACGGTGCGATCACCGTGCACCTGAGCGAGTCCGATGGCTTCTGTCATTTGACGGTCGACGATCAAGGGCCGGGAATCGATGAATCGGACAGAGAGCGATTGTTCGAGCGTTTCTACAGCCGTGGCACGGCGCATGGAGCCGGGTTGGGGTTGACCATTGTCAACACCATCGCGATGCGACTGAACGGACGGATTGAACTGACAAACCGCGCAGAGGGAGGTTTGAGGGCGACGTTATCGATTCCGGCAGGGGAATAATCATCCGATTGATTCAGCTGTATGCCGCCGGCCCCAAATACCTGCTGCTCAGCGCTCTGCTCTACGCGCCTGGCTCGTTGATTTACCTGGGCACGCTGAAAACACGTCAGGGTCAGCCGCTCAGCGGTCCGGAAACGGGTGTGTTGATCATCATCTGGGCCGCCGCGATTTACGCTGGCCGGATGTTGTGGGCCGGAACGCTGACTTTGTAAGGTGCACCAGCGTTTGCGCTAGACCGCCAGTACGCTGCAGGGGTCCTGGTACAGTGAAAAACCTGAATATCGAGGCTTGTCCACCACCCTTGCGAAAGCGCCTGGAAAACCGACAAAGCGGCGATGAAACTGGCGAGCGGCATTGATCTGGATCAATCGCTGCGACGACAAACTGGATCGAAATAGGGTCATGATTCGGCGGCGCCCGCGTTTCGGATCAGGGACAGTCACAAGCTGCTCGAACACGTGAAAGTTACAGATGCGGCCACAGGGTGACAGGTCCGCAACCCACCCTCATTCTTGCTTTGCGAGGTTCACGATATGGTCATCAATGATCCAGCCATGACAACCGCCAATGTCCGCGACGCAATCGATGACAGTGGCGCACTGTTTCACGAAGCCGATCGGCTCAGCGAACAGGCCTATGCCGTCCTTGAAGAGCCGTTTTCTCCAGACACCATGCACAAGTTCAGCGAAGCGAGGAAACGCGCCGATGAGAAATATCGGCACGCCTGGCAACAATGGCAATACGCACATGGCGGGCGCAGTCACTGATTGATTACCCTCAACCGATTACCATCAACTGCTGCGATGACCGGTCAGGCTGTGGCAGGGATTGCCTTGACCATCAACAAGCTGCAAGGAGCCCGGTTCTCCAGGCATTCGGCCGTGCCGCCGATGAAGCCGTCCAGCGCTTGATGGTGACAGATACCGAGCACCAGCAGGTCGAACGCGTTCTGCCGGGCGAAGTCTTCGATCACCCGGTACGGGACACCTGCAAACATGTGGCTGTGCTGTTCATCGAGACCATAGCGCTCGGCCAGCGTATCGAAGGCTTCCTGCTGAGTGTCGTTGATCGCATCGCGCAAACTGTGATCCAGACTCAAGTTCGGCACACTCATCGCCGCATCACCCACCACCGACCAGTTGCTCACATTCAACAAGTGCAGCGACGCATCGCATTTCGCTGCCAATGTCGATGCAACGCCGAGTATCCGGTCGTTGAGCCCTTGGGTCAGATCCTCGAGATGCGACAGGTCAATGGCCGCCAGTATCTTCAAGGGTTTCGGATGTGCGGCCTCGGTGACCAGATGCACGCAGGCGGGACAATCTCGTATTAATAGCCAGTCCAACGGCTGGTGAAACGTTTGATTGAGCGCCGAAACATGGTGAGCATCCTTGATCACCAGATCAACATGAAAGTCGTTGATGTACTCAAGTACATGCGCCGGCGTGGCCCTGGCCCAGACCACTTCGGTGCTGATTTGCACGCCAGCGCCACGTTGAAACCGGGCCTGCTGCTCCAGCCACTGGCGATGCATCTGCAAATAGCCTTCACGCGCTTGCGCCATGGCGTCGTGGTCGAACAGACCGGCCAACGCCAGGGACTGGACATGATCGAACGCCACGATGTGCAGCAACGCGCCAGTGGCCCGAGCCAGCGCCTGGGCGCGATCAAACGCCGGGGTGCGGGTCATTTCGGCAGGTGCGATCAACAGAATTCGTTTGAGCCTGAACATCACGAGTGTTTCCAGTCAGCGCCATCGGACGATTCTGCAACTCTGCCAACCGCCACGCTTGATATGCATCAAGTTTCCCCATTAACCCTGCAATACAAGAGCGGCGAAGAGCCCGACGCCTCTGTGAGTTCCCTCCCCGCCGTTCGTCCGTAATCACGCTGGCACGCCAAACGAAAAGTACGTGCGCTGCGAAGACTTCTATGCTTATCACACTCATTGGAGGCTGCTTATCCATGCTTGAAGCCCACTCGCCCCCGCCGATTCTCAAAACTGCCTGTTCCAACTGCAGCGTGATTGAGTTGTGCCTGCCGCTCGGTCTGACTGGCCCGGAGGTTGATCGACTCGACACACTGATCGTGCAGCGATACAAGGTGAAGAAAGGCGCTGCTCTCTACCGGACGGGGGACCCGCTACGCTCGCTGTACGCCGTGCGAATAGGCTCGTTCAAGACCAGCGTGGTCTCCGTCGACGGCCGCGAGCAAGTGACCGGTTTTCATATTCCCGGCGAAATGCTCGGGCTCGACGCCATCAGTATCGATCAACACGCGTGTACTGCGTATGCGCTGGAGGACAGCGAGGTCTGTCCGATTCACTTCGCACAGCTGGAAAAACTCGCGCAAAGCCTGCCATCCCTGCAGCACAATCTGAATAAACTGCTGAGCCGGGAAATTGTGCGCGATCACAGCATGTTGATGCTCATGGGCAACATGAACTCAGATGAGCGCCTCGCGGCTTTCCTGCTCAACCTCTCACAACGCCTCAGCTCCCGTGGCTATTCCTCGAAAGAGTTCGTGCTGAAAATGCGCCGTGAAGAAATCGGCTCCTACCTTGGGCTGCGTCTCGAAACCATTTGCCGCGGCATTGCCCACTTGCGCGATCAGGGTTTGGTGGAAATCACCGCACGCGACGTAAAAATCCGCAACATGGACGGCCTCAAGCAGATGGTGTCGGGCTGCAACCGCCAGCAGCATTGAGCCCGTCCATGAGTTCCTGCCATGCCTTCGCCATCCCTCGGGCAAGCCATATCGAAGCGATGGGCGCGCTGTTTCGATGCACTTGAAATCACCTGTCTTTCTAACCGTTGAACGTCGCTTGAAAAGCTGCGTACTGCCGATGCCGGCAAAACCTTGTGCGTTGGCTGAGCGGTGATGCGTTGCGCAAATCGAGGGAACTCCGATGGCCGACTCAAGCAAGAAAATGAGCCTCATGGGGCTCACCACACTGGTGACGGTGAACATGATGGGCTCAGGCATCATCATGTTGCCGACGAGCATGGCCCAACTCGGGGCTGTTTCATTGTTGTCATGGATCGTCACCGCTGTCGGCTCCGTGGCCATCGCGTATTGTTTTTCCCAGTGCGGCATCTTCTGCCTGCGCTCTGGCGGGTTATCTGCCTACACCGAAGAGGCGCATGCAAAGTCAGGATTTTTTCTGTGCTCTTACCTGTACTTCCTGTCGCTGGCCATCGCCAACGTGGCGGTGGCCATTTCGGCAGTGGGATACATGACATCGTTCATGCCCTGGCTGGGAAGCGGCGCCATTCCCTTATTCGTTGGGACAGTCGGTCTGCTCTGGCTGACCACCGTGGCGAATTTCGGCGGCCCAGGCATCACCGGCAGGATTGGTGCGGTTACGGTGTGGGGGGTGATCATTCCTGTAGCGGGCTTGAGCATCATCGGTTGGTTCTGGTTCAAACCCGATCTGATCATCGCCGCCTGGAACCCGAATCAACTGCCGATATCCGAGGCCATCAGCAAAGCGATTCCCCTGACACTCTGGGCGTTTCTCGGCATGGAGTCGGCAGCCCAGGCCTCAGATGCGGTGGAAAACCCCAAGCGCACCGTACCGCTGGCCTGTCTGTTCGGGACATTGGGCGCAGCGGTGGTCTATGTGCTATCGACGACGGTCATTCAGGGCATTATTCCCAACGCCGAACTGGCCAACTCATCTGCTCCTTTCGCGCTCGTTTATGCGCACATGTTCAATCCCCTGGTCGGCAACATCATCATGGCGCTCGCGGTAATGGCCTGTGTCGGCTCGCTGCTGGGCTGGCAGTTCACGTTGGCGCAAACGGCCAAGGTGACCGCTGATCAGGGCATGTTCCCGAAACTGTTCAGCAAGGTCAGCGCACGCAACGCCCCCATCGTCGGGATGCTGGTCTGCGGCGTACTGCAGACCTTGATGGCGCTGTCGACCATTTCGCCGAACGCGAGCGCGCAGTTTGGAAAACTCGTCAGCCTCGCCGCGGTGACCAACCTGATTCCCTACGTGACGGCGGCCACCGGGCTGCTGGTCATGATGTACAAAGCCAGAGTCAGCGCCGCCGTATACACGCGCAATACCCTGCTGTTAGTGGTTGCCGTGGCCTATTCGTTGTATGCGCTGTATGCCTGCGGCAAGGACGCGGTGTTCGGCGGCATCCTGGTCCTGGTGTTCGGCTACCTGCTTTACGGTTTCCTCGCCAAACGTTTTGTCGCTGCCCCTGCGCCTGTCGGCCCCCGGCCTGATAACCCTTGATCGAAGTCTTCGGTACAGCACAGATATCTGAATTCGAGGAACCGCGCGCATGAACGTGAAACTGATCAGAGCCCACCACCTGCTGCTCGTCTGCGTCCTTGCGCTGCTACCGGTAGTGACCCATGGCAATACGCTGGAGCGCATCCGTGCCAGTCAAGCGATCACCCTTGGCTACGTGCCTGACTTCATGCCTTTCAGTGATCAGACCGCCGATAAAGCCAGCGGTTATGCCATCGATCTCTGTCTGAAAATAGCCGAGAAGGTCAGGATCGATCTGAATCTGCCGACGTTGAAAATCCAGTACCAACCGGTCTCGCTCAACGACGAGATGAGCGCCTTCAGTTCCGGCAGGATCGACATTCTTTGTACTCCGACCCCACCCACGCTGGCGCGGCGCAGGATCGTCAGTTACTCGGTGCCGATTTACACCGCTGGCCTCTCGGCTGTGGTGCGCCAGGATGCGTCCGAAACCTTGCTCAATGTGCTGAATGGCAAAGTGGCCCATACCGGACCAACGTGGCGAGCCACGGTGAACCGTGGTCTGGCCAACCAGACGTATGCCGCCATCGCCGGCGGGGTCACCGAAACGTGGATACAACAGCAGATGCGATTGCTGGGTGTGGTAGCCACGCTGGTCACCGTAGAAAACGCAGAAGCCGGTCTGAAGCTGGTTGCCAATGGCAAAGCCGATGCCTTCTTCGCTGAACGCATGATGCTCAAACATCTGCTGACCAGAAATTATCCATCGGGCAACCTGGTGCTATTGGAGCGGATTTTCGAGTACGCACCGACGGCGATGGCAGTGGATCGAGAGGATGAGGACTTTCGTCTGCTGGTCGACACGGCGCTGAGTGAAATGTACCGATCCGGCGAAATTGAACAGGCATTCGACAAACATCTGGGCGGCGCCAACAGTGCCGCCAAAAAGCTCTTCAGGATCTATGCAATACCCTAGCGAGCCAGCGAACAGGCCGGCTCGCTACGCTGCGATCATGCTCACCGCACAGGCTCTTTCCTCACCGCCAGAATGCTCCCTGGCAGCGAATACAATGCGCGCTCGGTGGTGCTGCCGATCACGCGTTCGATGCCCACGCGATGAACCGTGCCCATCACCACCACGTCGGCCAGGTACTGCTCGACGAACTCATTGATGACCTGCACTGGATGGCCCATGACGAAGTGTCGACGCTCAGGTGGCACACCGTGACGATCGGCTAGCGCGACAAAAGCCTGATGCAGTGTCTGACGCAGCTCGTTCGCCAGATCTTCGTTCCAGCCACCGTTGATCATTGGTGCATCGCCGTTGAAAGCGGCGGACAAATCGTAGGCGCATAGCAGGTGCAACGGCACGTCGCAGTGCAACGCCAAAGCGTTCGCCGATCGTATGATGACGTCGTTCAAGCCATTGATTTGGGTATCTGGATCAAACGGGTCAACGGCCGCGACGACACGATGCGGCAACGCATAGCGAATCTGATTGACCAGATGCACGGGGATCGGACACTCACGCAGCAGGTGACAATCGAGCGGCGTGATGAACACGCGCTTGAGCGCCGGTTCCAGTCGCACATCCTTGATCAACAGGTCGGGCTTGAGCACATGGACGGTCTTGAGGATGTCCAGCAGCGGATGGCTGGAGAAGACCACATCAACGGTGCCGTCCAGCCCATGGTTGCTGAGCTGCTCGAGCTCATCGGCCACCCAGCGACGGTAGCGCCGCTGATAGCGCTGAGCATCCACGTCATCGATTTTTTCCTCCCACAGATGGGCGATCGGCACCGGCTCGACGAAGGCCCGCACATCCAGTGCCGCCCCGCTCGCCTTGGCCAGCGCGATGGCACGCAGCATCGCCGCCGATTGATGCAGCGTCTGGTCGGCGACCAGCAACAGACGTTCATATTGGCCCATCACACACCTCCGCTCGGCACCGGCGCGGTGGGCCGGCAGGCTTCAAGACTGCGCCCGCTCGCCCTGGCCGGGCGTTGATTTACATCAAACCCGGGTCAATCAACGAGGCGCATGGCAGCTGTCTGATGTAGATCAGATGTCGCCATGGGCAACCGCGTAGAAGGGAGGCAAGCGGACGCTTTTTCAACGCCCGCCAGCCTTTTGAACCGGATGGAGAATGACCATGCTCACCGTCAAAGACCACAACGATCAGGCCGTGGCCGCTTACGCGGCGGTTTCCGGTCAATACTGGATTGAGGCGCTCAAGGACGGTCGCCATGTATTGATCCGGCCGCTCACGGAGAAGGATCGCTTGCGCGAATACGACTTCATCAAGCGCCTGTCCCCCGAATCCAGGCACATGCGTTTTCTCGCCCAGATCGGCGAACCCGGCACTGCTCTGCTCGACCAGTTGATGGACACCGATAACAAACAGCGCACCGCCTTCATTGCACTGGTTCACGAGAACGGCAAGTTGATCGAAATCGGCATCAGCCGCTATGCCGGCACAGGCAGACATCAATGCGAGTGCGCGGTGACGGTCGCCGATGAATGGCAGCACTTGGGCTTGGGCACGTTGCTGATGGAACACTTGATCAAGGCAGCCCGCCACAACGGATTTCGCCAGATGTACTCGGTCGATGCCGCCAGTAACGCGGCGATGCGCGATCTGGCCAAAAGCCTGGGCTTCGAAACCCACAATGATCCGGACGACGCACGCCAGGTCATTCATCGTCTTGACCTGTAAATGAATCGCCCCGAGGTGAGTCGGCCAACGATTCACCTCGGGGCGTTCGTGTTTCAGGATTGCAGTGTGGGTTGCGGCTTGATCGCCAGCACACTGCAAGGTGCCCGATGCAGCAGCTGTTCGGCGGTGGTGCCTAACAACTTGCTCAAGCCGTGGTGCTGCACTGTGCCCATGACAATGACGTCGATCTGCTTGTTGATGGCGAACTCGCAGATACTGCGCACCGGTGCGCCCTCGATGAAGTGCCGGCGTGAGACCGGCACGCCGTGGCGCTCGGCCAGGGCCGTAAATGCCTCATGCTGCGCAGTGCCCAGCGCTTCATGAATCCCGGTGGCCAACGGCAATGCGCCGAACCCCATGTCCGTGGCGTAAACCGCCGTCCAGTCGTAAACATGCACCACATCAAGACTGGCATCGCACTGCGCGGCCAGTTGGGTGGAGGCATCGATGATTTGATCGTTGAACAGGCAGTCCTGCTCTTCGCTGCGCAAGACATCGACGATGGCCAGCACACGGCGTGGGCGCGGATGAGTGTCGTCGGTCACCAAATGCACCGGCACCGGGCAATCGCGTAACAGTTGCCAGTCCAGCGGGGTGTAGAAAATACGCTCCAGCACGGATTCGTGCTGCACATCCTTGATGATCAATAGCAACGGCATCTCGTTGATGAACTGCAGGATCTCGGCGAAGGGATCCTGAACCCACACCACCTCGCTGGTGACCATGATCTGATGCCTTGCCAGCAATGAAGCCTGCTCTGCGAGCCACTGCCGGTGAGTGCGCAGATAACCATCGCGGGCGAGGCGAATCTGCTCGGGGGCAAACAGCCCTGCCACGGCCAGCGCCTGCAAGTAATCGAAGGCCACGATGTGCAACGGCAACTGCATGGCCTGGGCCAGTGCAGCCGCGCGCTCGAACGCCGGCGTGCGCTCCATGGCTGAAGGAGCGATCAACAGTAAACGCGGAATCTGTGACATGGGATACCTCGGCATGCGGCCAGCCAGAACAAACAGTCTTCAGGGTGAATGCTGTGGCCATTGGCAGCTTGATCTTTATCAGCAAGAGCACCGATTGCGCTCAAAACAGCACAGTGCCCGCCCACATGGCCAAGGTCAGCAACAACTGCCCCGGGATCACGCAGGCAGCGAAACGCCTGCCGCCGCTGACCCACGCCACCACGCATTTGCTCACCGAGTTACTGCTGACGGCAATCAGCGCTGGCACGACTATCGAGTCATAAGGCACCTGGCCCGCCTTGGCCAGGCTGGCGATGGACGCTGTGGCAGAGTGCGCATCGGCAAAGCCCGAAAGCATTGCGGTAAGCCACAGACCCGCCTGACCAAAGTGGCTGAGCATGGCCGAGGAGACGAATGTGATGCCGGTAAGAGTCAGTGTCACGATGACCGCGAGTTTCAGATTGAACGCCCCTGCCGTGTCGACCGGTTTGCTGCGGCTCCCTCGCGTGGGGTCGGGGAACATCAGGCAGGCGCCGTACAACAACGTAGCGATCAAGCCGAAAAGCAGTGGCGTCCATACACTGTTCAGCAGATTCGGATCAACCATCATGAGGATCAGTCCGACCTGTATCACCGTTGCCAGATTGGAGAAAATCGCAGCGGCGCTGAGGATGCGGATGTTGCCCGGCTCATGGGCAAGGCGTTGGCCCATGGTCGCGATCGTCACGGTACTGGAGGCGAAGCCGGATGCAATCGCGCTGATGACGTAGCCATAGCGCGAGCCCAAAGCGCGCACGGCAATGTGGCCGAACGCGCCGACCAGCATCAGCAACACCGTCACGGTACAAATGGTGCGCAGATTGATCGCGGCGTACGGGCCGATATAGCGGTCCGGTGCCAATGGCAGTATTACCAGCGCTGCGATCAGCAAGATCAGGCCATCGCGCATTTCAGTTTCGGACAACTGGCTGTTGGCAAAGTGATGCAGCGTCTGGCGATAAGTCAACAAACCCGCGATCACCACGCCAAGGGCAATGGCCAGCGCCGGCGCGGTTGCGCACAACGCGCCCAGGATCAGCACCGCGATCAACGCCACCTCGCTGGTCAGCCCAGGGTCGTCGCTTTGACTACGCCAGTACGCAACGCTGGTCAGCAACGTGACACAGCCGGCGACAATCCCCAGCAGCAGGCCACCGCCGACCTGTAGCGCGACATACCCCAACAGCGCGGTAATGGCGAACGTGCGCAAACCGGCGCAGTGTCGCGCATCGCCGGTGCCCTTGTGCCGTTCACGCTCAAGACCGATGAGCATGCCGATCCCCAGCGCCGCAGCGGCGCCGGACAGATCAAAAACCTCATTCATGATGGGTAGCGTCCCGCAGGGTTTGCGCACCCTGCTCTGCACTTGGCTTATGGCGAGCATTCAGCACTTGCGCTGATGCGGCGAGCCGTTGCCGGCCTCGCTGGCAACGGCTGGGCAAACGCATTCGGCCACTCATGAGGAGCGTTGATACGGGCCTCAAGCACCTCGACAAATTCCTGCGCAGCCTTAAGGCTCCTGAAGCCCACATCCCAGTCATCCATGTGCACGACCCAGCCATGGGGAGCGTGTTTTTCAGTGATCTTGATGTTCATGGAAACCCCCGCTTCAGCGGCCTGCCAATGGCTTTCAAGGAGTGATTGCGACTTTCATGACCCCGTCGCGTTGATGAGCGAACAACTCATACGCCTGCTCGATGTCGTCCAGTTTGAAACGGTGAGTCACCAGCGGTGACAGATCGACGGCGCCGCTCTGCACCACCGCCATCAGGCGCCGCATGCGCTCCTTGCCGCCGGGGCACAGGGTGGAAACGATGCTGTAATCGCCCAGTCCGGCGGCAAACGCGCCGAGCGGGATGTGCAGATCGCTGGAATACACCCCGAGGCTGGACAAGCGCCCACCCGGGCGCAGCACACGCAACGCCGACTCGAATGTGCCTTGGGTGCCCAGTGCTTCAATGGACACATCCACGCCACGGCCATCGGTCAACGCCATGATCTGCTCCACCACATTGCCGTCCTTGAAATTGACGGTATGGGTCGCGCCCAGTTGGCGCGCCATTGCCATGCGTTCGGGCACCGCGTCGACACCGATAATCGTGGTGGCGCCCTTCAGGCGCGCTCCGGCCACGGCGCAGAGGCCGATGGGACCCAATGCAAATACTGCGACAGCGTCGCCGATGGCGATCTCGCCGCGCTCGGCCCCCGAGAACCCGGTGGACATGATGTCCGGACACATCAGCACCTGTTCATCGCTCAACTCATCGGGGATCGGGCACAGGTTGGCCTGTGCATCCGGCACCAATACGTACTCGGCCTGGCAACCGTCGATCGTGTTGCCAAACTTCCAGCCGCCAATGGCCTTGAAGCCGTGCCGGGTGTCGGGGCCGTCCTGCGAGCCGCAGCCACACAGGCACGCGTAACTGTGCCCGCTTGGGGTGATGGCACCGGCGATCACTCGCTGCCCTTCGATAAAACCGCGTACTTGCGAGCCCAATCGCTCAATGATGCCGACCGGTTCGTGCCCGATGGTCAGCCCTTTGGCCACTGGATATTCGCCGCGCAGGATATGTACGTCGGTGCCGCAAATGGTTGTGGTGGTCACGCGGATCAACGCATCCAGCGGCCCGACCTCGGGAATCGGCTTGTCATCAAGCACGATGCGGTTTTTTTCAACGAATATTGCGGCTTTCATGGTGGCCATGATGACTTTCCCTCCGCCGACAGGTGAGTGCAGAGCAGAGCTTGAGCCGCGGCGACAGGGTCGTAGTTGATAATGGTCAACTATCCGAGGATCAGTAGTCTTGCTCGACCGTACATCCGCTCACGACCACGCGCTGATGTCTGGTTGATAAATATCAACCCCGCCCTGCTGTCTCGCTCCAGGATAAGCGCATGCGCCACTACTCACTCCTGGCATGCAGCGCAATGCTTGGGTGACTACCTCGGGAGTTTTGTCATGTCTGAGCAATCGCGTTTCATGCTGGTCGTGTCGCCGCTGATGAAAAACAGTCCCGCATTCGACCGCGCCGCCGCACTGGCCAAAGCGTCGGATGCCGCACTGCATATTGTCGCGTTTGATTATCTGGAGGGCCTGGCGACCGCAGGAATGGTCAACGAGCAAGCCCTGGAGCAGATGCGCCTGGGCTATGTCGAACGCCATCATCAATGGCTCGAAGACCAGGCCCGGCCGCTGCGCAAGATCGGAGTGACCGTCACCACCGAGGTCGTCTGGGTGGACAATCCTTTGAAGGAAATCCTCATCCATTTGAAGGAACAGCCGATGGCCGCCCTTGTAAAGGCTCTGGAGCACGAATCATTTCTGTCGCGGCTGATGTTCACGCCGCTGGATATCCACCTGTTGCGCGAACGCCCGGTGCCGCTGCATTTTGTCAGCCACGCTCAAAACGCACTGCCACGCCGAATCGTCGCGGCGGTCGACCCCTTCCATCGTGATGGCCAATACCAGGGCCTCAACGACCGGATCCTGCGCGAAGCAGCAAGACTGGCCGGTATCTGCAATGGCAGCCTGGACGTAATTTATGCTCATGACCTGTCATCGATCAACGCTGCCGAATTCGGCTTCAATAACGCGTCCGCGATCTTTTCTTCCAGCGCAGCCAAGAAACTGTTCGACGCCCAAGGCGAAGCTTTCCAGGCGCTGGCTGCGCGCAACAACATTCCGGCAGAAAACCAGCACATGATTGTGGGCGATCCCGCCAAGGTGCTTTCCAGCTATGCCGATGCTTACGACATCGATGTGATCGTAATGGGCCGCGTCACTCATCGAGGAATAGGCAGACTGGTTGGCAGCACGGTTGAGCATCTGTTGTACAAAATGCCTTGTAGCGTATGGGTGGTAGCGCCAGAAACGCTTACTCGCTGATGGATGCAGTCGACGCTGAAGAAAGGAGTGGATCTCCAGGCACCAGACGGCGACGGAATAGCCAGTCAGGAGCGTGGAAAACATTTCCACGGCACAAAAAATAAGGGCTTGCATGACATATGTCATGCAAGCCCTTGATATTTATGGTGCCCGAAGCCGGAATCGAACCGGCACGCCCTTACGAGCGGGGGATTTTAAGTCCCATGCGTCTACCAGTTTCGCCATTCGGGCGGTAGCGCGGTATTGCTCTGCTCAGCCTTGCGGTTGGATCCTGACAGGATGACCGCTTGAAAAGCCGAGCGGGGAATATATACATCACGTCCCGGTGAAGCAAGTTTGGAGTGCGCGATTTGAGAACTAAATATCGCTGACCGCAGAAAATCAAAAAGCCTCAGAAATCAGGGAGCTACGGAGTTTGCTTGAAGTAGAGGCCGAGGTAACTGGCAAATCGCAGCAACCAGACTGGAAATTGTGGCGATAAACTCAAAAGATTCAGATGCTCACCATCACCTTGGCTGCACGGGTGACAGATGTTTCATCGATTGAGATTATGAGCAGGCAACCCAAGTCTGGACGGGATGTCTACGCTAAAGGTTGGCGCCGAAATCAATAATCAAAGGGTATCAGCACGCCCCCCTTCAACCACGATCACGCCTCACAGAACGTCACCAGAGCAGAGCTCAGGGATGTACAAGCAATCAGGAGATTTGATTCCATGCAAATGAGTGACACCGTTCTAAAAGCGTCTTTAAGCCAAGAGGAGCGCTCGGCGATCGCCGAGATCGAAGCGACCACCAATATCCTGCAGCTTGTCACCCGTCTGACCGGTACACGCTTTGCCGGAATCGCAAAATTCACGGAAACGGAATGGATCGTCTGTTCGGCATACGATCCGATTGAACTGGGAATAAACGTAGGCGATACGCTGGATCTGGAAACTACGCTCTGCAGTGAGTTTCGACGAAATCCTCAAGCCCTCTTCCTTCCACAAATCAGCAAGGATGGACGACTGTCGTCACGTCCTGTGGTGAAGCAGTATTCAATTGAAAGCTACGCAGGCGCGCCTGTTTTCCTGCCGGACGGAAGACTCTGGGGTGCCCTATGTGCTTTGGATTCAAGGGCCGTTCTGTTTGATAACCCGGATCTTGCGGACACACTGACGTTATTCGCACGCCTTATTGGCTGCATCTTTTTCTCGAATCTGACGGTGGAAGGTGCCAGCCATATCAAGACCGGGGCGTGTCTGACTGAGTGACCCTACTCAAACGATGCGGAACACCACACTTTTCCCACAAGCAACAAAAAACCCCGTAGATCATTGATCTACGGGGTTTTTTGATAGTGGAGGCCGAGGTCGGAATCGAACCGGCGTAGGTGGATTTGCAATCCACTGCATAACCATTTTGCTACTCGGCCTCAAAGTATTTGCTGTCAGTAGCGCAACAACAAACACTGTACAAATTGGAGCGGGAAACGAGACTCGAACTCGCGACCCCGACCTTGGCAAGGTCGTGCTCTACCAACTGAGCTATTCCCGCTTGGTGTGGCGCATTCTATAGAATTAAGAAGCCCCGTCAACCCCTTGATTCAAAAAACTTTTATTTCTTTTCTACATCAGTCTTCAGGTGCGGCCAGGCGGCGCGAAGGTATTGAACCATCGACCACAGGGTCAGCCCTGCCGAGACGATCAGCAGCGTATAACCGAGCACGACCCAGAAGCTCAATGCCTTTGGATGAGCCAGCAGAATCACCAACGCGAGCATTTGCGCCGCTGTTTTCCATTTGCCGAGATTGGAAACGGCCACCTGTGCCCGGGCGCCGAGTTCGGCCATCCATTCGCGCAGCGCCGAAATCACGATCTCGCGACCGATGATGACTGCTGCGGGCAGCGTAAGCCAGAGATTGCCGTGCTCCTGCACCAGCAAGACCAGGGCAACAGCGACCATCAGCTTGTCGGCGACCGGATCGAGGAAGGCCCCGAACGGTGTGCTTTGCTCCAGTCGGCGCGCCAGATAACCATCGAGCCAGTCCGTTGCGGCCGCGAAGGCGAACACCGAAGCGGAGGCCATGTAACTCCATTCGTAGGGCAGATAGAACAGCAAAATAAAGATCGGGATGAGCAGGACGCGTAGAACGGTAATCAGATTAGGGATATTCATCGGCACAACTGGCTACGAGGTGAAGGGGCATTCTACTCACTATGCAGGTTCGCATAAATCGACTCAGCGAGCTTTTTACTGATCCCCGGGGCTTTGGCGATCTCTTCGATGCTTGCACGAGACAGCTCCTGCAATCCACCAAAATGTTTCAACAGGTCACGGCGGCGCGTCGGCCCTACCCCTGCGACACCCTCAAGCGTCGAGGTTCGGCGGGTCTTGCCGCGACGGGCGCGATGCCCCGTAATTGCAAAGCGGTGTGCCTCATCGCGGATCTGCTGAATCAGGTGCAACGCGGGCGAATCGCCGCGCAAGGTGAACTCGTGCGCTGCATCATTCAGATACAACGTTTCGAAACCGGCCTTGCGCGTGGCGCCTTTGGCGACGCCCAACAGGATCAGATCCGGTACGGCCAGCTCGTTGAGCACATCGCGGGCCATCGACAATTGGCCCTTGCCACCGTCGACCAGCAGGATGTCCGGCAACTTGCCCTCGCCGTCCTTGAGTTTGCTGAACCGGCGGGTCAGCGCCTGGTGCATGGCCGCATAATCGTCGCCGGCAGTGACGCCTTCGATGTTGTAGCGGCGATAATCCGACTTGATCGCGCCTTCCGGCCCGAACACCACGCAGGAGGCAACCGTCGCTTCGCCGCTGGAATGACTGATGTCGTAGCATTCCAAACGTTGCGGCGGCTCATCCAGATTCAGCACTTCGGCCAGCGCGTCGAATCGCGCGGCGGTGTGCTGACGGTTGGCCAGACGCGCGCCCAAGGCTTGCTCAGCGTTGGTCACTGCCAGTTGCTGCCAGCGCGCACGGGTACCGCGTACCCGGTGACTGATGGCCAATTCGCGGCCGCGCAAGGTATGAATCCCTTCGATCAGCGCTGGGAAATCTTCATGAACCACGTTGACGATCAGTTCGCTCGGCAAATCCCGCTCGGGGCTGCTGATGTAGTACTGGCCGAGAAACGCCGCCATGACTTCGGAAACATCTTCCTCGATGCCGACCTGCGGGAAGAAATTCTTGCTACCCAGCACTCGCCCGCCGCGCACGCTGATCAGGTGGACACAGGCGCCGCCGGGGTTGACGAATGCGGCAATAACGTCGATATCGCCGGTTCCGCCTTCCATGCTCTGCTGGTCCTGTACCCGGCGCAGCAATCCGATCTGGTCACGCAATTCGGCCGCGCGCTCGAACTCGAGATTGATCGCTGCCTCTTCCATCGCCATGGACAGCTCGTTGGTCAGCGCATGGCTGCGACCTTCGAGGAACATCACCGAGTGGCGCACGTCTTCGGCGTAGACGTCAGGCTCGACCAACCCCACGCACGGCGCCTTGCAGCGTTTAATCTGGTATTGCAGGCACGGACGGGTGCGGTTCCTGTAATAGCTGTCTTCGCACTGACGGACGAAAAAGGTTTTTTGCAGGATGCTCAGGCTTTCGCGTATGGCACCGGCACTCGGATATGGGCCGAAATACTTGCCCTTGGCCTTTTTTGCCCCGCGATGGATACTCAGGCGCGGAAACTGCCCGTCGGAGAGAAACACGTACGGATAGGATTTATCGTCGCGCAGCAGGATGTTGTACGGCGGGCGCCACTCCTTGATCAGCGTCTGTTCCAGCAGCAGCGCTTCGGTTTCGTTGGCGGTGATGGTCGTCTCGACCTGAGCGATACGGCCGACCAGTGCGGCCGTCTTCGGCGCCAGCCCGGTCTTGCGAAAGTAGCTCGCCAAACGTTTCTTCAGGTTTTTCGCTTTGCCGACATAGAGCAGGCGCGCTTCGCTGTCGAACATGCGATAGACGCCGGGCCGACCGCTGACGGTCGACAGGAAAGCACTGGAATCAAATTTCTCGGTCATGGTCAGGCGCTGGCATCCACCATGCCGTGACGCACCGCGAGCAGTGTCAACTCGACGTCGCTGCTGATCGAAAGCTTCTCGAAAATGCGATAGCGGTAGGTATTCACGGTTTTCGGCGACAGGCACAACTTGTCGGAAATGATCTGGACCTTCTGGCAACCGACAATCATCAACGCAATCTGGATTTCCCGCTCGGACAACGCATCGAACGGCGAATCATTGGTGGGCTGGAATGATTTGATTGCCAACTGCTGAGCGATCTGCGGACTGATGTAACGCTGCCCGGCGAAGACCAGACGAATGGCCTGAACCATTTCCGGCAGACCCGCGCCCTTGGTCAGGTAACCAGCCGCCCCGGCCTGCAGCAAACGCGTCGGGAAAGGGTCTTCCTCGCACACCGTAACGGCAACCACCTTGATGTCCGGGTGGCTGCGCAGCAGCTTCCGCGTGGCTTCGAGGCCGCCAATGCCGGGCATCTTGACGTCCATGAGCACTACGTCAGGCTTCAATTCACGGGCCTTGATCAGGGACTCTTCACCTGACTCGGCCTGACCCACCACCTGCAGGCCATCGATATCGGCCAGCATTCGTGTAATGCCTGTGCGAACGAGATCATGGTCGTCGACCACTAGCACCCTAATCAAGCAGACACCTCGCGATATGGTCTTATTGGGATGCCGGACACCTTAGCAAAAAGTGCCAGACAGACCTAGCGGAAAGCCGCATTTAAAAAGTTTCAATTCATCATTCAGGGCTTGCCGGCTGTGGGTTTCAGAGCACAGCTGTACTCAAATCGAGCTGCATCCTGAGGAAACACTCATCCCTGCCCACGATGCGCAGTCCTTTGCGTGCATACAGTTCTTGCGCCCGGTTATTGTCAAACACTGTCAGTCGCAGTGCCGGTCGTCTTGCCTGACGAGCCATTTCGGTAACTTGACCAATGGCCCAGGAACCGGCGCCCTGCCCTTGCCAGAGATGATCAATCTGCAATTCGCGTATGTACAGCGCCCGCGCATCCTGGCTCAGACTGAAAAAACCGATCGCCAGTTCATCCTGGAGGATCATCCAGTTGTCACGATACTGCCAGCCTGCGTCGAACGCCTCGTCCTGCCACAACAGGTCGTGGTCAATGTAATAGCGCAGCATGTTGCGACAGGTCAGATCCCGCGCAAGAGCAAGATCATCACGGGTGGCATGCCGGATTCGATAACTCATTCAGCTTTCTCCATGACTGCAAAGTTGCCCTTCACCCGCATGGTTTGCCAGTGATAGGCGTTTCGAGCGGCGGGCAATAGCATTTTCTGATTGCTGATGCGTATCAGCGTCGAGTAAGCTCGGCGCATTCAACGGAGACAGCACATGTTCAACACCCTTCCACAGTCTTGCACCACCAGCGCCCTGCGCTCGGTCGCGGCTGCCCGGGTGAATCACACTTGCGCTCCTGACAATTTTTATTTTGGGTATTGGTTTAGCCACTGGCGCGCCTGATACCCAAACGGCGCCCATGATAACGGGTCGCCTACCAGAGATTTCTCAACCCCCGGTCGGCCTCCCGACCGGGGGTTTTGTTTTTTCAGGCCCATCACTTTCAGCGACACACCACATTTCGAGGATTACACCATGAACCACGCCACTTATTACCGTTACGACAGCTTTAGCGCCTGGCGATTTACCAGCCTCCGCTCGGGACAGCCTGCCGCCTCCGATCGGTCACCCACAGGTGGCAAACACACATGCCTAGCCAGTACGGCCATTTGTCGAACACCCCAGTAGGGCCGAGTGCGCGGGAAAAACCCGCCATCCGCCCAGGAAGACCGAACATGAACTCTTCAGTTTCCGCTTTGCCGCTGTCCACCCTCGATTCTGCCAACGAAGCACTGACCCTGCGTCTGCCCAGCTCGTTGCAGCTCAAACAGCAATTGCCGCTCAGCCATTCCCTGCATCAACAGGTCAACACTCATCGCCAGGCGGTGCGCGCCATCCTTGACGGTGAAGACCCACGCCTGCTGGTCATCGTTGGCCCCTGCTCTATCCATGACCCGCAATCAGCGATTGAGTACGCCAGCAAACTCGCTCGTCTGGCCGAAGATGTCAGCAGTGAAATGCTGCTGGTCATGCGCGCCTACGTCGAAAAGCCGCGTACGACGGTCGGCTGGAAAGGTCTGGCCTACGATCCGCATCTGGACGGCACTGACGATATGGCTGCCGGTCTGACGCTGTCGCGCGGACTGATGCTGGAAATGATCCAGCTCGGACTACCGGTCGCTACCGAACTCCTGCAACCCATGGCCGCCAGCTACTTTGATGACCTGCTGAGCTGGGTGGCCATTGGAGCCCGCACCACCGAGTCGCAGATCCACCGCGAAATGGCCAGTGGCTTGAACATGCCCGTGGGCTTCAAGAACGGCACCGACGGCGGCGCCGCCATTGCTGTCGACGCCATGCGCTCGGCAGCCCATGCGCATCGGCACTTCGGCGTGGACAGCCAAGGGCATCCGGCGATCGTGCAGACAGCCGGCAACGCTGACACCCACATTGTGCTGCGCGGTGGCCATCAAGGGCCAAACTACGACGCAACCAGCGTAGCCAACATCAGCGCCGAACTCAGCCGACTGAAGATTCCCAGCCGGATCATGGTCGATTGCAGCCATGCCAACAGCGGCAAGGATCCACTGCGTCAGCCAGCCGTGTTCAACGAGGTGCTTGAACAACGCCTGCGTGGCAACCACTCGCTGATCGGCGCGATGCTGGAATCTCATCTGTTCGAAGGCTGCCAGCCGCTGAGCACCTCTCTACGCTACGGCGTATCGATAACTGATGGCTGCCTCGGCTTTGACGCAACGGAACAGTTGCTGACCGACGCCGCACGGCGCCTCGCTAACGCCAGGGCCTGATCGCAGATCGCCCTCCCGTTCCATACGAAGCGCGGAGGGCTGACCTTCCCCAGGTTATGCCACTATGCTGATCCGCCTCACGGCAGATTGCTGACTGGTATCGTCCAGACGTTCGATGGTGTAGGCAATCTCCACCGTCGTGCCGTGGTGCTCGCGCCAGAACCGATGGGGAACAATGAAACTCACCGGTTGCCCGGCCGCCTCCCGAGTGATTTCAAGATCATCGCGATGACTGAAAAAATCACCATCGCACTTGAGATAGACCAACTCGTCTTCCTGCACCAGCGGGTCTTCAATCAGAATGGAAACCCCCTCTATCGAGTCCTTCACCGACAGCACATCACCGATCGTCCCAACAATATCCGGCGCGGCCAGTTCAGCACGCACTGCCGGCCCAATGAAAACCGTCGCAGGCTCCGAGGTTCGGATGGCTCCACAGCGTTGTTCAACACGGTAGGCGACCACCACCTCGCCACCACGATGCGCTTCGACGTAGCTGGCCGGCACCCAGAAGGACAGGCTTTGCGCGACGGCGCAGGCCTCGACCTTCAACGAGTCGGTGAATATTTCAGGCGAAGCATCTCCATGCCACGACAGCATGATCCGGTCGCCCGCTGACATCCGAGCGTAAGGCTGCAGGGTCACCAGGGTGCCTTCGACCACTCGCGACGGCTCCAGCGCTCCGTTTACCGAGCCTTCTATTTGCGGCGCCAACAGATGCGGTCCAACGTCCCCGACAGACAGTTGCAGGCGAGCAGATTCCACTGCCTTGGGCGCGGACGCACTTTGCAGTGTCCAGTAAACCTCCAGCGAGCCCCCGTCCAGCGCAGCGACATGCATCGCCTTGATGACGAAGATGACGTCTTTGCCAACCTGGACCTGGCTGATGAATCGAACACTCTCGTATTGATAGGCAAAGCCTTCGATATCCAGCCCCTCCCAAGACAGCACGATCTGATCGCCGCAGCTCATGTTGGCATAAGGGGAAATGCGAACGATGGCCTTGGCCAGCGAAGGATCCAACACGCTCCCTTGGAGCCCGTCAATCGTTGGCGCGACCAGAGGTTCGATAGACACTTCGGCAACCATCGGCTGGCGCATCCGCCAGCAAAACTCGATTTCATGGCTATTCATTTTCGCTTCCACTCCCTGGAAAACGTGCCGCCCCGAATGACGACACTGACATCTACATTGAGGACCTATTTGAACGTTCCGGATGTCAGCCGAATCCACCGCGACAACGGGGTAACCGCTACTCGCAAAGTAGGCAACAGCAGAGGTCACGCGATTATGCCGACAAACGACCCACTGAACTTCCGATTCGGATTTCACAGCTCTCCGAAATTTCGTACGCCTCGTAGTCCATTTTCAAACGCAATGTGAAGCCTCTTCGTACTTCTTCAACGGGAGGAGTGTTTTAGAGTGGCCCGGTGATTTCCCGATGAACTTCTACGAAAAAGGTAAGAACATGCAACGGAATGCTACAACTCGTTATCCCATCCTGTTGGTCCACGGTCTGTTCGGGTTCGAGCATATCGGTCATTTCGAGCTGTTCCATGACGTCAAGTCCGCGCTGAAAACCGCCGGATGTCGATTGTTTGTTCCACACCTTTCGGCCACCCACGACAATGAAAAGCGGGGTGAGCAATTGCTGTCACAGATTGCTTGCGTGCTACGAGGCACAGGCGCGAAGAAAGTCAACCTCATAGGACACAGTCAAGGCGCACTCGCTGCACGCTATGCGGCGGCGCTTGCGCCAAACGTCGTCGCTTCGGTCACCTCCGTCAGTGGCCCGAACCACGGCTCGGAGCTCGCCGACTTCCTGCGCAGGGCACTGATTCCGGGCAAGCTTCCCGAAGCCGTCGCACAGAATGTCGCAACGCACTTCGCCGACTTACTGTCGCTACTGAGCGGCAGCGCGACATTGCCGCAGAATGCGTTAGCCGCACTCAACGCATTGACCACGGTCGGCGTCGGTCAATTCAATGACAAATTTCCCCAGGGACTGCCGCAAACCTGGGGCGGGCATGGTCCTGAGCAAGTCAACGGCGTGCGCTACTACTCGTGGAGCGGGGTTGTTGCGCAATCCACGTTGCCAGTGCTGGATCCGGTTCAAGCAACCTGCCGGGTCCTGTCGCAATATTTCACCACCGAACCCCAGCAGAATGATGGTTTCGTCGGACGCTTCAGTAGCCATCTCGGCCAAGTGATCCGCTCCGATTACCCAATGGATCATTTGGCCAGCCTGCGGCGGAGCGCGGGCACAAAAGCGCCCTCGCCGGATCCGATCGACCTGTACGTCGAACATGCCCAGCGTCTGCAAGCGGCGGATCTATGAATCGGGCAAGGAACGCAGAATGGAACTTTGCCGAGAATTCGCCGACTGATTCCGGTACGCTCCACCTTTTATTGAAACAGTTCGGAGAATTCCCCATGGCCAAAGCCACTGCCCGCCACATCCTGGTTTCCAGCGAAGACAAGTGCAACGAACTCAAGGCTCAGATCGAAGCCGGCGCCGATTTCGCTGAAGTCGCCAAAGCCAACTCCACCTGCCCGTCCAGCCGTCAGGGCGGCGATCTGGGCTCGTTCGGTCCAGGCCAGATGGTCAAGGAATTCGACACCGTGGTATTCAGCGCGCCGATCAACGTCGTGCAAGGCCCGGTAAAAACCCAGTTCGGTTATCACCTGCTGGAAGTCACCAGCCGTCAGGACTGACTCGTCGTCCGATTGCTGACAACGGCCCGCCTTCTGGTGGGCCGTTGTGTTTCAGTTACACATACGGCTGGCGAGTGGCGCGCGGGTCGCGTACAACTTGCGCTTATCGATTTTGCGTTCCAAGGCTGACGATGCGACTGGTTTTTCCCACACTGATGCTCACCGCCCTCGCCTTTCTCATTGGCGCCGCTGGCGTGAACGCTGCCCCGCAACACGCACTGACCGTTTACGGCGAACCGGCCAAATACCCCGCCGGTTTCAGCCATTTCGACTACACCAATCCGCAAGCGCCGAAGGGCGGGACGATGCGGCGCTCGGCCATCGAGATCGGCCACTTCGACCATTTGCTGCCTTATATAGACAAAGGCATCGGCGTGACGCAGATCGACGGCCTGCTGTACTCGCCGCTGGCCCAACGCTCGCTGGACGAGCCTTACACCGTCTATGGTCTGGTTGCGCAGAAGATGGAACGTTCGGACGACGGTCTTTCGCTACGTTTCTTCATCAACCCGAAGGCGCGCTTTGCCGATGGCAAACCGATTACCGCCGAAGACGTGCGCTACACCTACAACCTGCTGATGACCCAGGGCAGCCTGCGTTATCGCACCCAGTTTGCCGACGTCAAAGGCGTCGAAATCGAGGCACCGCTGACCGTGCGCTTCGACTTCAAAAGCAACGAAAACCGAACTTTGCCGCTGGACATCGCGACCTTGCCGGTATTCCCCGAACACTGGTGGAAGAGCCGCGATTTCGCCGGCGGCGGTGGTTATGAACCGCCGCTGGGCAGCGGGCCGTACCGGGTTGGCAAGGTCGACTCCGGGCGCAGTATCACGTTCGAACGCAATGGCGACTGGTGGGGCAAGGACCTGCCGGTCAGCCGCGGCCTGTACAACTTCGACCATTTCAGCATCGAGTATTTCGGCGACACCGATGTCGCCCGCCAGGTGCTGCGTGGTGGCGCCTATGACTACAACCGCGAGTTTTCCGCGACCGGCTATTCGATCGGCTACGACAGCCCTGCCCTCAGCGATGGCCGTTTGCAGAAAGCCCACCTCGCCACTGAAGCGCCGCAATCGGCCCAGGGTTTCGTGTTCAACCTGCAAAAGCCGATGTTCCAGGACCGCCGCGTGCGCCAGGCACTGGCGATGCTCTGGGATTTCGAATGGAGCAACCGGCAGATGATGCGTAACGTCTATATCCGCCAGCAGAGTTACTTCTCCAACACCGATCTCGCCGCCCGGCAGTTGCCCGATACGCAGGAGTTGAAAATCCTTGAACCGCTGCGCGGTCAGGTGCCTGAGGAAGTGTTCAGCAAAGTCTTCGAAGCACCGAAGACCGATGGCAGCGGCATCATCCGTGACAAGCAGTTGCAAGCCCTGGAACTGCTCGAGCAGGCCGGCTGGAAACCGGATGGCGACCAGTTGGTCAACAGCGCCGGCGAACCGCTGAGCTTCACTTTTCTGGTCAGCCAGAATGGAATGGACCGCCTGCTGTTGCCTTACAAGCGCACGCTGAAACAGATCGGCATCGAGCTCAATATTCGCCGCATCGACGCCTCGCAATACGTCAATCGCCTGATGAGTCGCGACTACGACATGATCGTCACCGGCTACCCCGTTACTACTTCTCCGGGCGGCGAGTTGCTCAACTACTTCGGCTCGGCAGCGGCCAACGATCCGGGCGCGAACAATTACATGGTGCTGAAAAATCCGGCAGTCGACACTTTGATCAACGGCCTGATCCGCGCCTCGACCCAATCAGACATGCTGCATTACGCCCATGCGCTGGACCGGGTGCTGCAATGGAACTACTACTGGATTCCCAATTACTACCCGCCAGGCACCTCGACCGTCTGGTGGAACCGCTTCGGCATTCCCACGGTGCAGGCGAGCAATGACGAAGCCATCGAGAGCTGGTGGGAAATCAGCCGCACGCCACTGACCAATCAACAGATGACCGCTGAGAAAATCAGTCGCGGCAGACCCGGAGGACCGCACTGATGTGGGGTTACATACTGCGGCGCCTGCTGCTGATCATTCCGACGCTGGTGATCATCCTGCTGGTCAATTTCGTGATCATTCAGGCCGCGCCCGGCGGACCGGTCGAACAAGCCATCGCCCATCTGCAAGGCATCGGCGGCGCCAGTGTCGGCGGCGGTGCCAGCGAGACATCGAGCAACGCTTCGCGCGCCAGCCGTGGCCTCGACCCGCAACTGATCAAGGACATCGAAAAGCAGTACGGCTTCGACAAACCGGCCCACGAGCGTCTGTGGCTGATGCTGAAGAATTACGCGCAACTGGACTTCGGCAAGAGCTTCTTCCGGGGCGCTACAGTCACCGACCTGATTCTGGAAAAGATGCCGGTGACCATTTCGCTCGGGCTGTGGGCGACGCTGATCACCTATCTCGTGTCGATCCCGCTGGGCATCCGCAAGGCTGTGCACCACGGCAGCCATTTCGATATCTGGAGCAGCACGGCGATCATCATCGGTTACGCCATGCCGGCGTTTCTGTTCGCGATGTTCCTGATCGTCGTATTCGCCGGCGGCACTTCGCTCAACTGGTTTCCGGTGCGCGGGCTGGTGTCGGACAACTTCGAATCGCTGTCGACACTGGGCAAGATTGCCGATTACTTCTGGCATCTGGTGCTGCCGGTCACGGCGCTGGTGATCGGTGGATTCGCGACGCTGACGATCCTTACAAAAAACTCGTTCCTCAATGAAATCACCCGACAGTACGTAGTAACGGCCCGCGCCAAAGGCTTGAGCGAACGCCGCGTGCTGTACGGACACGTGTTTCGCAACGCCATGCTGTTGGTGGTCTCGGGGATACCTCAGGCGTTCATCAGTGTGTTCTTCGCCGGCTCACTGCTGATCGAAGTGATCTTCTCCCTCGATGGCCTTGGGCGCATGAGTTACGAAGCAGCGGTATCGCGGGATTATCCAGTGGTGTTCGGTTCACTGTTCATCTTCACCCTGTTCGGCCTGCTGATAAAACTGATCGGCGACCTGTGCTACACCCTGGTCGACCCGCGTATCGACTTCGCCGCGAGGAATGCCTGATGTTCAAGCTCTCGCCTTTGGGTCGTCGCCGTTTCGAACGGTTCAAGAAAAACCGTCGTGGCTGGTGGTCGCTGTGGCTGTTCATCGGCCTGTTCATCCTGACGCTGGGTGGCGAGTTGATCGCCAACGACAAACCGTTGATGGTCAGTTATCAGGGCCAGTGGTACTTCCCGGTGTTCAAGCGCCATACCGAACAGGAGTTCGGCGGGCAACTGCCGTTTCAGGCCGATTATCGCAGCGAGTACGTGCAGAATCTGATACGCAAGGACGGTGGCTGGTTGCTGTTCCCGCCGATTCCGTTCAGCGACGACACCCCCAACTATGACCTGAACAAACCGGCGCCAAGTCCCCCGACTTCGGTGAACTGGCTGGGCACCGACGATCAGGCACGCGATGTGCTGGCGCGGGTCATCTTTGGCGCTCGGGTGTCGATTCTGTTTGCCTTGATGCTGACATTTGTCAGTGCGCTGATCGGTATCGCCGCCGGCGCGTTGCAGGGGTATTACGGTGGCTGGGTCGACCTGCTTGGACAACGCGTGCTGGAAGTCTGGTCGGGGCTGCCGGTGTTGTATCTGCTGATCATCCTCTCCGGTTTCGTCGAGCCGAATTTCTGGTGGCTGCTGGGGATCATGGCGCTGTTTTCCTGGTTGGCGCTGGTGGACGTGGTGCGCGCCGAGTTCCTGCGCGGGCGCAATCTGGAATACGTCAAAGCCGCACGTGCCCTGGGCCTGACTGACCGCAAGGTGATCTTCCGGCACATTCTGCCCAACGCAATGAACGCGACGCTGAGTTACCTGCCGTTCATTCTGACCGGAGCGATTTCGACGCTGACCGCGCTGGATTTCCTCGGCTTCGGCATGCCGGCCGGCAGCGCTTCGCTGGGTGAACTGATCGGTCAGGGCAAGCAGAACCTGCAAGCACCGTGGCTCGGGTTGACCGCGTTCTTTACCCTGGCGCTGATCCTCTCCTTGTTGGTATTCATCGGCGAAGCGTTACGTGACGCTTTTGACCCTCGATCCTGAAGCGTGACCATGACTGAAAACCTGATTGAAATCCGCAACCTCAATGTCGCCTTCCATGGTCAGACTGTGGTGCGTGACCTGTGCTTGGATATCCGCCCCGGTGAGTGCTTGGCTCTGGTGGGCGAATCGGGCTCGGGGAAATCGGTGACCGCGCATTCGATCCTGCAACTGCTGCCTGAGAGCGAGGCGCAAACCCGTGGCAGCATCCGCTATCGCGGGCAGGAACTGCTCGGTGCTGATCCGAAGGTCTTGCGAGAACTGCGCGGCAATCGCATCGCCATGATCTTTCAGGAACCGATGACTTCGCTCAATCCGCTGCACACCATCGAAAAGCAGATCGGCGAGACCCTGTTGCTGCACCGCGGCCTCGGCGGCAAGCAAGCGCAGCAGCGCATTCTCGAATTGCTCGGGCTGGTCGGCATCCAGAAACCCAAGGAACGCTTGAAAGCCTATCCGCACCAACTCTCTGGCGGGCAACGGCAACGGGTGATGATCGCCATGGCCCTGGCCTGCGAACCGGAGTTGTTGATTGCCGACGAGCCGACAACGGCACTGGACGTCACCGTGCAACGCAAGATTCTCTTGCTGCTCAAGTCCCTGCAACAGCGGCTCGGCATGTCGCTGCTGCTGATCAGTCACGATCTCAATCTGGTGCGCAGCATCGCGCAGCGGGTGTGTGTGATGAAGGCTGGCGAGATCGTCGAGCAGGCACCCTGCGAAACCCTGTTCACCGAACCCAAACACCCTTACAGCTGCGTGCTGTTGAACGCTGAGCCGGAAGGTGAAGCCCTGCCCCGTGACGAACGTGAAAATGTACTGGAAGTCGCTGACTTGCGCGTCAATTTCCAGGTCAGCGGCGGGCTGTTCAGGCGCAAGCAGTATCTGCGCGCTGTCGATGGCATCAGCCTGAATATCCAGCGCGGCAAGACCTTGGGCATTGTTGGCGAGTCCGGTTCGGGCAAGTCGACGCTGGGTCAGGCGATCCTGCGCTTGCTGGATTCCGAGGGCAGCATTCGCTTTCAGGGCGAAGCGCTGGACGGCCTCAATCAAAAGCAGCTGCGGCCGTGGCGGCGGCAGATGCAGGTGGTGTTTCAGGACCCGTTTGGCAGCCTGAGCCCGCGCATGTCGGTGGCACAGATCATCAGCGAAGGTCTGGAAGTGCATTGCGAGTCGACCGCTAATGAATGTGATGAGCAAGTGATTCGCGTGCTCAGGGAAGTCGGCCTCGACCCGGAAAGCCGCCATCGCTACCCGCATGAATTTTCCGGCGGCCAACGCCAGCGCATCGCCATCGCCCGGGCCTTGGTGCTGAAACCGGCGCTGATCCTGCTCGATGAACCGACCTCGGCCCTCGACCGCACTGTGCAGAAACAAGTGGTCGCCCTGCTCCGTGATTTGCAGGAAAAATACGGTTTGACCTACCTGTTTATCAGCCATGATCTGGCGGTGGTGCGCGCGTTGGCACACGACATGATCGTGATCAAGGACGGTCAGGTGGTCGAGCGTGGTGCCAGTCACGACGTGTTTGACAACCCGCAGCATCCCTACACCAAAGAGCTGCTGGCGGCGGTGCATCCGGGGTAGGTATTTTCTGCTGATTCGCGGCGCGGCATTCGCGAGCAGGCTCGCTCCCACATTTGGAATGCAGGCCCCTGTGAGAGCGAGCCTGCTCGCGAGGGGATCGTTACCGGCAACAAACAATCAGGACCAGCCTCCATGAACACCACCGAAAGCCTCAAGGACTACCAACGGGTGCGCACTCTGGCGATCCGTTCGCTGTTCGAGATCATCGAGCAATCCAGTGAGGGCACGGTGATTGTCGATCGCGATGCGAACATCGTCTGGATGAACGAACGCTACGCCCGGCGCTTTGGTCTCGATTCAGCGGCAGGCGCTATCGGCAAACCCTGCGAAAGCGTGATCCCCGGCAGCCTGCTGCGCGAGGTGGTGCGCACCGGCCGGCCGATTCTGCTGGACATGCAGGACACGCCAAAGGAGCCGCTGGTGGTGATGCGCCTGCCGATCCACGACGATGCCGGCAGCGTGATCGGCGCCATCGGTTTTGCCCTGTTCGACGAGTTGCGCACGCTGTCGCCGATGCTCAAGCGTTACCTGAGCATGCAGGAAGAACTCGCCTCGACCCGCTCACTGCTGCGTGCGCGGCAGACCAAATACAACTTCGCCCATTTCATCGGTACCAGCGCCGCCAGCCTTGAAGTCAAACGACGTGCGCGACGAAGCGCCAGCGCTGATTCGCCCGTGTTGCTGTTGGGAGAAACCGGCACTGGCAAAGAGTTACTCGCACAAGCCATTCACAGCGCTTCGCCGCGCGCGCACAAAGCCTTCGTCAGCATCAACAGCGCGGCAATTCCCGAGGCGCTGCTGGAGGCCGAGTTCTTTGGCACGGCACCCGGCGCCTTTACCGGCGCCGACCGCAAGGGCCGCACCGGCAAACTGCAGATCGCTCAGGGTGGCACGCTGTTTCTCGACGAGATCGGCGATATGCCGCTACCGCTGCAAAGCAAACTGCTGCGCGTGTTGCAGGAAAAGGAGTTCGAACCGGTCGGCTCCAATGAAGTGATTCAGAGCGATGTGCGGGTAATCGCCGCGACGTCGACGGATTTGCAGGCGGCGATCAAGCGCGGCGAATTTCGCGCCGATTTGTACTACCGCCTCAATGTCCTGCCGATCCAGGTGCCGCCGCTGCGCGAACGTCTCGATGATCTGCCGGCGCTGAGCGAGGCGATTCTCGAAGAACTGCGCAGCCAGCATGAACTGCACCGCGATGCGCTGGCGCTGTTGGGCCAGCATGCCTGGCCGGGCAACATCCGTGAGTTGCGCAATGTGTTGGAGCGGGCGGCGTTGCTCAGTGATGACCTCATGCTGACCGAGCAGGATATTCGCGGGGCGATTGGCACGTTTACTCCCGTTGCGCGGACGTCCGAGCCGAGCACGCACGCATCGGCTCGGGAGACATTCGCGCAGGCGCGGGCGCGCTTTGATCGGCAGTTGATCGAATCGACCCTGGCGCAATGCGCGGGGAAAGTACCGGAGGCTGCGGTTCGGCTGGGTCTGGGGCGGTCGACGCTCTACAAGAAAATGGCTGCGCTGGGGATTGCCGAGTCTACATAAAGAGATATCGAATCTCTGTATGAAGACAAAACAAAAGCTTCGCGAGCAGGCTCGCTCCCACAGGGGAATGCATGTCAAATGTGGGAGCGAGCCTGCTCGCGAAGGCTCCGGCCCATTCAAAGAAAATCTCAACTAAGAGACAAAAACAGCTTCGAGAACTCGACCGAAATCTAATTTCCTTATATTTCAAACAGTTAGAAGATTGGCACAAATCTCGCTAACGCACTCTCCACACCCGTTTCACCCACAAAAATAACAATCTGGAGAGACACACCATGAGTGTGATCATTGCCTTGGCAGCCCTGACGCTGCTGATGCTCGCCGCCTACCGTGGCTACAGCGTCATCCTCTTCGCCCCGATCGCTGCTCTCGGCGCGGTGCTGCTGACCGATCCGTCCGCCGTTGCCCCCGCGTTCACCGGGGTGTTCATGGACAAGATGGTCGGTTTCATCAAGCTCTACTTCCCGGTATTTCTGCTCGGCGCGGTGTTCGGCAAGCTCATCGAACTGTCCGGTTTCTCGCGCTCGATCGTCGCCGCTGCGATTCGCCTGCTCGGCACCAAACAAGCAATGCTGGTGATCGTGCTCGTGTGCGCCCTGCTCACTTATGGCGGCGTGTCGTTGTTCGTCGTAGTCTTCGCCGTGTATCCGTTTGCAGCGGAGATGTTCCGCCAGAGCAATATCCCCAAGCGTTTGATTCCGGCGACCATTGCCCTCGGTGCATTCTCGTTCACCATGGACGCCCTGCCCGGCACGCCGCAAATCCAGAACATCATCCCCAGCACCTTCTTCAACACCACCGCATGGGCGGCGCCGTGGCTGGGTGTGATCGGCACGATCTTCGTGTTCTGCGCCGGCATGCTGTTTCTGCAGCGCCAACGCAACAAGGCGCAACGTGCCGGCGAAGGCTACGGCACTGAACTGCGCAACGAACCGGAAACTGCCGAAGACCTGAAACTGCCCAACCCGTGGATTGCCCTTTCGCCATTGCTGGCCGTGGGCATCATGAACCTGCTGTTCACCCAATGGATTCCGCAGTGGTATGGCAAGACCCACAGCCTCGCACTGCCGGGCATGGCCGCGCCGGTCACTACCGAAATCGCCAAGCTCACGGCGATCTGGGCGGTGCAGGCGGCGTTGCTGGTCGGCATCCTCATGGTGCTGGCGTTCGGCTTTAAGGCGATTAAAAGCAAGCTCGCCGAAGGCAGCAAAAGTGCGGTCAGCGGTGCGTTGCTCGCGGCCATGAACACCGCGTCTGAATACGGCTTTGGTGCGGTAATCGCTTCGCTGCCGGGCTTTCTGGTGCTGGCCGACTGGCTCAAGCAGATTCCCAATCCGTTGGTCAACGAAGCGATCACCGTGACGCTGCTCGCCGGCATCACCGGTTCGGCCTCGGGCGGCATGAGCATTGCGCTGGCAGCGATGTCCGAGCAGTTCATCAGTGCAGCACATGCGGCGAATATCCCGTTGGAAGTGCTGCACCGCGTGGCCGCGATGGCCAGTGGCGGCATGGACACCCTGCCGCACAACGGCGCGGTGATCACCCTGCTGGCGGTGACCGGATTGACCCACCGCGAAGCCTACAAAGACATTTTCTGTATTACGCTGATCAAGACCCTCGCGGTTTTCGTGGTGATCGGCACTTTCTACGCCATTGGTATTGTGTGAGGTATTCATGACCACTCTTTCCGGCAAGACAGCTTTGGTGACCGGCTCCACCAGCGGTATCGGCCTGGGCATCGCGCTGACTCTCGCGAAAGCTGGCGCCAACCTGATTCTCAATGGCTTCGGCGATGCTTCGAAGGTGATCGCCGAAGTCGCTCAGTTCGGCGGCAAGGTCGGCCATCATCCCGCCGATGTCAGCGACCCGGCGCAGATTGCCGACATGGTCGCCTACGCCGAGCGCGAGTTTGGCGGCGTCGACATTCTGGTCAACAACGCCGGCATTCAGCACGTTGCGGCGGTAGAAGAGTTTCCCGTTGAGCGCTGGGATTCGATCATTGCGATCAACCTGTCATCGGTGTTCCACAGCACCCGTTTGAGTCTGCCGGGCATGCGCCGCAAGAACTGGGGGCGCATCATCAATATCGCCTCGGTGCACGGCCAGGTCGGCTCCATCGGCAAAGCCGCGTACGTCGCCGCCAAGCATGGCGTGATCGGCCTGACCAAAGTGGTCGGGCTGGAAACCGCGACCACCAATGTCACTTGCAATGCGATCTGTCCGGGCTGGGTGTTGACGCCGCTGGTGCAGAAGCAGATCGACGATCGCGCGGCCAAGGGGGTCGATCCGCAGCAGGCGCAGCATGATCTGCTGGCGGAAAAACAGCCCTCGCTGGAGTTCGTCACACCGCAGCATCTGGGTGAGCTGGTGCTGTTCTTGTGCAGCGAAGCCGGCAGCCAGGTGCGCGGCGCGGCGTGGAACATTGATGGTGGCTGGCTGGCGCAATAAACACCTGGCCATTGTGGGAGCGAGCCCGCTCGCGAATGCGGTTTATCAGACACAGTTCGGGATACTGAGACAACGCTTTCGCGAGCAGGCTCGCTCCCACAGGGAATGATCTCCCTGGCCTGTACGAATCCGATAAGAAGAGGCAAACCCATGTCCGACATCCTCTGGCAACCCGACACCCAGCGTATCGCCGGTTCGCGTATGGATGCCTTCCGGCGCGATATCAATCAGCGGAATTCGCTCGAGCTCGACGGCTACCCTGCCCTGCACCAATGGAGCATCGATCAGCGCCCGGCGTTCTGGCAGGCGATCGTCGATTTCTTCGACATCCGCTTCCACACTCAGCCCGACGCCGTCTTGCGTGAAGGTGCAGAAATGCCCAGCGCCGAGTGGTTCCCCGGCGCGACCCTGAACTTCGCTGAACACCTGTTGCGCCGCCGCGACGATGCCGTGGCCGTGATCGCAGTTGCAGAGAATGGTCAGCGCGAACAACTGACCTGGGCCGAGCTGGCCGAACAGGTCGCCGGGTTTCAGGCGAGCCTGCGCGCGGCGGGCGTTGGCCGGGGTGATCGCGTGGCGGCGTGCATGCCCAACACCTGGCAAACCCTGGTGGCGATGCTGGCCACTACCAGCCTCGGCGCGATCTGGTCCTGCTCGTCGCCCGACTTCGGCACACACGGCGTGATCGATCGCTTTGGCCAGATCGAACCGAAAGTGCTGCTCACCTGTGCCGGCTATCAATATGCTGGAAAAACTTTGGATCAAACCGCCAAGCTCAACGAAATCCTGACACAGCTGCCGTCGCTGCAGCAGTTGATCATCGTCCCGTACGCCCGTCCGCAAGCGCGCATCGAGGATTACCAAACCCACGCTGATGTCTGCTTCTGGGAAGACTTCTATCAACCCGGCGGTGAACCGGATTTCACCCCGGTGCCGTTCAATCATCCGCTCTACGTGCTGTACTCCAGCGGCACCACTGGCGTGCCGAAATGCATCGTCCACAGCACCGGCGGCGTGCTGCTGCAACACGTCAAAGAGCACGGCCTGCACTGCGATCTCAGTCCCGGTGACCGTTTGTTCTACTACACGACCTGCGGCTGGATGATGTGGAACTGGCTGGTCTCGGCACTCGCAGTGGGCAGCGCCGTGGTGCTCTACGACGGCTCGCCGTTCCACCCGAATCACCAGCGCCTGCTCGACCTGATCGACGATGAACGCATCAGCGTGTTTGGCACCAGTCCGAAATTCCTCGCGACGCTGGAAAGCAGCGGCGCCAGGCCACGGGAAAGCCATGATTTGAGCAGTTTGAAAACCCTGCTGTGCACAGGCTCGGCTTTGTCACCGCAAAGCTACGATTTCGTTTATCGCGACTTCAAAACCGAGGTGTGTCTGGCCTCGATGTCCGGTGGCACCGACATCGTTTCGTGCTTCGTCAATGGCAATCCGCTGTCAGCGGTACGTCGCGGAGAAATCATGGGCAAGAGCCTGGGCATGGCCGTCGAGGTGTGGAACGACGCTGGCCAGCCGGTGATCGGTGAGAAAGGTGAACTGGTCTGCACGCGGCACTTCCCGGCGATGCCGATCGGCTTGTGGAATGACCCCGACGGCTCAAAACTCCGCCAGTCCTATTTCAGCCTGTTCCCCGGCGTCTGGGCACAGGGTGATTACGCCGAGCAAATGCGCGATGGAGCGATGATGATCCATGGCCGCTCGGATGCGGTGTTGAATCCGGGCGGCGTGCGCATCGGCACGGCGGAGATTTATCGGCAGGTCGAGAAAATCAGTGAAGTGCTGGACTGCGTCGCCATCGGTCAGCAATGGCAGGAGGATGTGCGCGTCGTGTTGTTCGTGCGTTTGCGCGACGGCGTCGAGCTGGATGAAGGGCTTGAACAGCGAATCCGCGAAGTGATCCGCGCCAATACCACACCCAGGCATGTTCCCGCACGCATCGTCGCAGTAACCGATATACCGCGCACCATCAGCGGCAAAATCGTAGAGCTGGCGGTGCGCGATGTCGTGCATGGGAGGCCAGTGAAAAATACCGATGCACTGGCCAATCCCGAAGCGCTGGAGCAGTTTCGGGATCGGCGCGAACTGGCCATGACCGAAGTTATTCAACACTGAATTTCGTCTGGCGCAGCCTCAATTCAGCTGTATTACAACTTCACCGGTGAGGGGCTGATCTCCACTGGCTTCGATCGCTGCGCGCATGATGCTGAGATTCAGCGAAAACAACGCTTCGTTTGTTTTCAACAAACTGAGCAAGGCAATAACGAGCATCAGCGAGTCTGCATTGAGGAGCGCTTGAGCACTTTCGTGAAAACTGCCAGTGATAGGCTCAGATCGGGGCAAGCGTCCCTTTGCCAAGTTTAGTAAAGGCGCCACATCCAAACCGACCTTACCATCTCGGGTCGCCCCCTCGGCAGTGATCAGACTGGTCTTGGCGGGGTTGACCCGAATCATTTCGTGGATGAGGTCATCAGCGATTTCGCCGTAACCTGTCAGGCTGAATCGCTGGTTGAAGTTACGTGTATTGACCGTCATGTACTGAACACGCTTTTTATCTGTAGCTCCTGCGCTCTTCCATTTACTGTAATCGAATGGATTTACCTCAATGACGCCATCATCTAGTTTCAGGCTATCCAACAGGAAATTACTGGCGGACGTTCCGCCGAAATCCAGCCTGATGGCGCTTAGCAGATTGGACAATTCGTCACGCGCCGCCGCGGTACTGCCAAAAAACAATCCAATCGCGGGGTCGGTTTTGAAATTCAGCGCCGGCGAGCCCAGCATTTCAATTGCGCTGTCTATTTTGAAACGGGCCAGTGGCAGACTGCGCTCGAGAATGTGAGCTGTAAAAACACCCGGAACCGGTTTCTGCAGTAATGGCAGACTAAACTTCTCTTGCAGGTCGAAATTGACGAGTCGTTTTCCCCACGGCTTACCTAGCCGATTGGCCGCGTACCACTCACTGCTTTTCTTGATGGCACAGACATTGAAAGAAGACGCGGTGCTTCCAAGCGGGCGCCACCTCCCGAAACCAACATCGGTAGCATTCGCCAGCTTGTGAAATTCCCGCGCCGTACCGGTCAGTCTGCTCATCTGGACAACGGCAGATTCCACGACTTTTGCGCCCGACGCGCCCAAATGCATGACGCTTTTGAAAAATGCTTTTGACGCTTGGTATCCAGCAGTTGGCAATCCATCAATCGGATTGAAAGTCGAGACTGTCAGAGAAATGCCAAACCTGACGAGGCTGCCGATTTTTGCCGTTAACGAAACTGTTTTGGCTGCGATATGCAGAATTTTAGCCGGGGCACCCAGTACAGTGAAGAAAATACCGATAGCATCCATCGTGCACGCGTAAATTCCGTCAACCACCTGATTTCTATTTCCGGAAGCCAAGTCTTCGATACATTTCTTGAACGGGACACACAGGTCAATGATATACGTCAGCACCTCGTTATAAGTGTTCTCCGCACGCTCTTTATCAGTGTATTCGGTGAAGACTTCCCTGAAATCCTGGAGGCTGCCCAAAGGTCTGTTCTTCACAACAAATTGGGCAATATTTTCGATATGCTCATTTACGAAAAACTGATAATGATTACGAACGACCCGCGACGCAGAAGTCGGAGCCATAACAGTGCCAAGTTTCTCTATAACCATAATCCCAGAGGCATTCGGCGACGGCTTTTTTCCGACAATGTAGCTATCGAAATCAGTTGGAACGTTATGCGTGGGGGGCAAAGGGAAAAATGCATCATTGGGCTTCCCTGTATATTCAACCCTTCCAGGCATGTTCATTTTTTGGGTATAAATAATCAATTTGCCTAGCTCATCGTTTCTTCTGCACTCCCCCAGCAAGGTAAACATTTCATAGCATAAAGTCTGATTATTCCCGAAGGAAGCTATCATAATTACGCCGAACCGCCCCACCGCCTGGTCTTTCTTCAGCTGAACTTCGATATTTTTGGGTGGCTGATTACCCGCGCCGACCAAGTTATAGTTAGCCGATGATGGATAGTAAACCTCTGCAACCGAAGGACGTACAGTAAAAAACGTGATCTCGCTTGAGGCAAAGACATCTCGATCGGCTCGAGGCATTCCTGCTATCGCCAGCTTTAAGTTTGAAGCCATCGCCTTATGAATATTGCAGTGATAGCTAACGAGCTCAGCTTCGAATGCTGGTTTGATGGCAGGCAAGGCCGAAAGCTGCGGATACTTATCGAAAATGCCGGGCTCTTTATTCCAATCCCATGTTCCGGACGCCAGCAACCCTTCGATATGAAGATCAAGCATCGACACTCTCATTGCAGAATAAGTCTCAGGACGCAAAAGAGGTTGTTCAATAACATCAAAATCAGCAACCGCCTGCTTCAATGCAGTCATCGCCAGTCGTTTCCGATTGGGCGGAGCCGCCCCAAATGCCTTGATTCCCAAAACAATATCATCCACGTGCGTTTTATACGCATTCAAAGCGTCTTGAGCTGCTGTAAGAGCAGACGTGTTCAGCTGCTCATGAGTGATGACTTCATTCACCAATGCCCAGTCAATGATAGGGTCTATCGCAGTTATACCTTGCAGCTCCCCCAGTACCGGGCTGACCGTTTCCATGCTTGCAAACTTCATGACTTGTTCATATGTCATGAAGCGAGAGACGCCTCGACAATTGATCTCGATAAAGCTCACCGCCTGGCAAAACGTCACCCAGCCGATCGAGCCAGCGTAAAGCTCTTGGGGCAGATTTTTAACCAAGAGACAAGGCGCTACATGAGCCAGGAGCAGGTGAGAAGCGAGAGGAATAATCGAGTGCGAATGGCCCTTTGCTACAAGGTAAGCCTCAAAATTTTCACGTATGGCATATAACGGCCTATCAGCCATGGTGCTCGAATCGTATATATCAAAGGTTCCGATGCAGTTGCGCTTGCCAGTAACGCCTATGGATGAATCCAACTGCAAAATTATTGCGGTGAGCAATACCTGAGCTAGATCGTCACTACTGATTTCCTCGGAATCCTTCGCCCCCCACCAGTCCAGTGCAATGACGTATTCCTTGGCAATTTTCTGCGACGCTGGATGACGAACCAGCATTGCAACGACCTCGTTAGCGCTGTCCCAATTAACGGTAGTAACGTTATACGGTCTGACGCTTCTGAAGATTGTGTTAAGTAGATTCTCATTCGCAGGGAAAAGTTTACTCGTCACTGCGCGAATCTCTGCACACTGCTGTGGTGTCAAGGTGATCGACGTATCATTTAGCCCAGTTATCTGCCCCCAGTAATTACCAAAATCATCTCCTTCAGGCCACTTCCACTCCAAAAAGCCAATCAAGCTTTCTAGTTTTTCTCTGTCATCCGGCACGTTGAACCCGTGAAAACGCAACCACTGCGACAACAGCACTGCGTTATCAAGGTGAACGAATCCACCAAGACCTGCTGCAATAGCAACTAACTTCTCGAACTTCTCATTCGCGCCGGGATTACTCTTGACGTTATCCGATACATCCATCCACCCTTCATGAGTAACGTATATGTGAATTTCACCCGAAGACGTAACTCTACTGTAGGTGCCGGAACCGAGTAAGCTCATCAGATCCTGAAGCATCTCGCTGGCCGGTTTCTGTAAACGTCCAAAAGAGGATTCAGGCGAGAGCCAGATGATCTTTTGGTCATCGTTTGAAATATCCCGTGCAACGTCTTCCGGAGCTTCGACAAGAAATCTTTTCAACTGGCCTAGAAGTGCCATTCGCTCTAATTCATCTGCGGCAGAACAACGCACATTATCGGCAGCGCTCAATTTGGAAAGAGCACCTGCACCACATCGATTTTTCATTTTATTGACCTGTTTATTTACATGGACTTGCTATCGAGATCGCAAATCTAATAAAAACAGGCGAAACCACAACTAACCGAGTATTAGTCTAGATTTCAAACATCTATCACCTGACCGCTCAGCCGCCTACAGACACGACAACTTACTCCACCAACCCCCAATCCCCTGTCGATGCTTTTTCGTTGATTGGAGAATCAAGTTTAAGCTTGATGCCTAACCGTAAGTTGTTTGTCGAATCCGCGTTTTTCAAAGCTTCTTCTACTGTAATAACACGCGCAAGGACTAACTGTAACAGTGCAGCATCGAATGTCTGCATGCCTGAGTCTTCGGATTTCTCCATGATACTTTTCAACTCAGCCAACTCATTGCGACGGAGCGCATCAGCGACAGTCGGCGTACCTAATAACACTTCCACGGCCGCCCTGCGCTGGCCGTCGACAGTGCGTACCAAGCGCTGCGAGATAAAGGCTTTCAGGTTGTTGCCCAATGTCTGCAACAGCTGCTCGCGCTTCTCCTCGGGAAACATATTGATGATGCGATCCAGCGCCTGATTGGCGTTGGTCGCATGTAATGTCGACAACACCAGATGCCCTGTATCGGCAAACGAGAGCGCGTGCTCCATGGTTTCGCGGTCACGGATCTCACCAATCAGGACGACGTCCGGTGCCTGGCGTAAAGTGTTCTTCAGCGCGGCATGAAAGCTGCGCGTATCGACGCCAACCTCACGCTGATTGATGATCGAGCGCTTGTGCCGATGGATATATTCGATCGGGTCTTCGATGGTAACAATGTGTCCGGCACTGTGGCGGTTGCGATGATCGATCAGCGCCGCCAGGGAGGTCGACTTGCCCGAACTGGTAGCGCCGACAAAAAGAATCAGGCCACGTTTGAGCATCACCGTTTCCAGCAACACCGGCGGCAGTTTCAAGTCTTCGAACCGCGGGATGTCGAGCTTGACGTTGCGGATAACGATCGAAACGTCGTTGCGCTGCTTGAAAATGTTCACCCGGAACCGGCCGACGCCCGTTCGGGAGATTGCCAGGTTCATTTCCAGATCCCGGTCGAACTCCCGGCGCTGCTCGGCGTCCATCAGGGAGGTGGCGATGGCCGCGGTTTCGCCAGGTTTGAATGGCTGATCGCTGAGCGCCGTCAGCACACCATCAATGCGAGCGCTCGGTGGTGCGCCGGTGGAAAGGAAGAGATCCGAACCGTTTTTTTGCGACAATGTTGACAACAGTGCATCGATTTCCATGGCTGAAAGCACCCGCGAAGCATTGAATGAGCAGATTTGGCCTACGCTTGGCGCGGCTCCTGCAACAATGATAGACCCCGTCTCACCGAACCACGCTCAGGATTGAAACATGAATGCTGTACCCACCACCGATGACGCCCAGGCCCTGATCGCCCGCACCGACTGGAGCCGCAGTCCGCTGGGCGCCGCCGGCACCTGGCCGCAGAGCCTGCGCACAGCGGTGGACATCGTGATTCATTCGCCGATGCCGATGCTGCTGTTGTGGGGGCCGCAACTCACGCAGATCTACAACAATGGCTTTGCCCTGCTCGCCGGCAGCAAGCATCCCGAAGCCTTCGGCCAGCCAACGCATGAGATCTGGCCGGAAGTACGGGATTTTGCCGAGCCGATTTACCAGGCGGTGCTGCAAGGTCAGGTGCGCAGCTTCAGCGAGCAACGTTTCAGCGTGCAGCGGGACGGCAAAAAAACCGATTTCTGGCTGGATCTGACCTACAGTCCGATTCGCGATGAAACCGCACAGGTCGCCGGCATTCTGATCACTGCCATTGAGACCAACGAACGCCGCCGTATTGCCCTGGAATTGCAGCGCCGTTCCGAGGAAAGCCTCAAGGCTCAGCGCCAGTCCGAAGAGCGTCTGCAACTGGCCCTCGCCGCCGCCGACGCGGTCGGTACGTGGGACTGGGACATTGGCGAAGACCGATTCATTGCCGATGCGCATTTTGCCGAACTGCATGGCGTTGATCCGAGCAAGGCCGGGCAATTGCCGATCAGCGAATATATGCACGGGGTGCACCCCGAAGACCGCGCAATGGTTGCGCGCGGCATCAAGCACTGCATCACCCACGGCACCGAGTACGCTGAGGAATATCGCTTGTTGCAGGCCGATGGCACGCTGCGCTGGGTGTTCGCGCGGGGGCGTTGCTATAAGGATCATCATGGTCGGCCGATGCGCTTTCTCGGCGCGGCGCTGGACCTGACCGAACGCAAACACACCGAACAAGCGCTGCGTCAGAGCCAGACCGAATTGCAGTTGATCATCAACGCCATGCCGATCCTGATCAGCTATGTCGACGCCGAAGAACGTTTTCGCTTGAACAACGCAGCGTATCTCGACTGGTACGGCCTCACACCGCAAGAGTTGTACGGGCGCAAGATTCGCGAAGTCATCGGCGAAGAGGCGTATTTCCTGCGTGCACCGTACATCGCCGAAGCGCTGGCCGGGCGCGCCTGTTCCTTCAGTTTCTACACACCGCACCGCGATGGCAGCATCCGTCATGCCCTTATGAATTATCTGCCGCGACATGGTGCGGACGGTGCAGTGAACGGCTTCTACATCTTTGTCATCGACGAGACCGAGCGCAAGAAAACCGAAGAAGCCCTGCGTAATCTCAACGAGACCCTCGAAGAGCGGGTCAGCGCGCGCACCGAGCAACTGGCTCAGGCCAACGAGCGTTTGCAGAACGAGATGTTCGAACGCGAGCGCGCCGAAGATGCCTTGCGCCACGCGCAGAAGATGGAAGCCGTCGGCCAGCTCACGGGTGGCATCGCCCACGACTTCAACAACATGCTCACCGGCATTATCGGCAGTCTGGACTTGATGCAGCGCTACATCGCCAATGGTCGTGCCGACGAGATCGGCCGTTTTACCGAAGCGGCCGTGTCATCGGCCAATCGCGCGGCGGCGCTCACGCATCGCTTGCTGGCGTTCTCGCGGCGCCAGTCGCTGGACCGCAAGCAACTGAACGTCAATGAGCTGGTGCACTCGCTGGAAGATCTGATCCGCCGCACCAAAGGCGATCCGATCGACCTGCAACTGCGCCTGCCCGAAGACGTTTGGCCGGTGAGCACCGACGTCAGCCAGCTGGAAAATGCCTTGCTCAATCTGGTGATCAACGCCCGCGACGCGATGCCCGAAGGCGGCACGTTGCTGATCCAGACTGCCAACGTCTACCTCGACAGCAGCGACATCACCATTCTCGAACCGGTCAAGGCCGGGGAATATGTGATGCTCGCGGTCAGCGATAACGGCACCGGCATGACTCCGTCAATTCGCTCCAAAGCGTTCGATCCGTTCTTCACCACCAAGCCGATCGGCCAGGGCACCGGGCTCGGGCTGTCGATGATCTACGGTTTCGCCCAGCAATCCGGTGGTCACGTCAGCCTCGACAGCGTGCCGGGGCAAGGTACTTGCGTGCGCCTGTACTTGCCGCGCTTGCTTGAGCCGACGCCGGAAACCTCATCTGTGAAGAAAGCCGAACCGATTGCTGCTTCATCTTCTGGCGAAACCGCAATCGTGGTCGAGGATGACGCGGCGGTGCGCATGCTGGTGCTCGATCTGCTGAGGGAGCTGGGCTATAAAACCTTCGAAGCGGCAAACGCCAAAATCGCCCTGCCCTTGTTCGAGTCCGCGCAACGTGTCGATCTGCTGGTCACCGATGTCGGGCTGCCCGGCATGAACGGTCGCCAGTTGGCGGAAATTGCGCGCCAGCATCGTCCCGGCCTTAAAGTGCTGTTCATGACCGGTTACGCGCAGATTGCTGCCGAGCGCCAGGGCTTTCTTGAAGAGGGCATGGACATGGTCGCCAAGCCTTTTGTCCTGGAAGTGTTGGCGAGCAAGATTCGCAAGTTGAGCAACCCGACCCCGTGACTTGAGGCATAATCGCGCGCCCCGCTGTCACCCCGTTATCAGGTATTGCACGATGAAAGCCCAAGCCCGCCACATTCTGGTGAAAACCGCCGAAGAGGCCGAACAACTCAAACAGCGCATCGCCAAGGGCGAAGCATTCGATGTGCTGGCGAAGAAGTTTTCCACCTGCCCGTCCGGCAAACGCGGCGGTGATCTGGGCGAAGTACGTCCAGGACAGATGGTCGGCGCGATTGATGCGGTGATTTTCAAGAAACCACTGCGCACCGTGCATGGACCGATCAAAAGCAAGTTTGGTTATCACCTGGTGCAGGTGTTTTATCGGGATTGATCGGCTGGCTGTCGAGCTTCTTCGCGAGCAGGCTCGCTCCCACATTTCGACCGGATTTTCATTGTGGGAGCGAGCCTGCTCGCGAACCGATTGCGCAGCAAGCGGCCATTCTCTGACTACCTGGGGATCAGCGCTCCTGGCACCTGTATCACCTGACTGGCCAATTCATGTCCCGCTTGGGCCGCCTCTGCCGGGCTGCCGCCGAGCAAGCGCCGGGCCAGATATGCCGCACTGAACGAATCCCCCGCCGCCGTGGTGTCGACAACCTTGTCGACCTTTTGCGCCGGCACCTCAAACGTCTCCCCCTGACAACGAATCAGGCACGCCTCCGCGCCACGCTTGAGCACCACTTCTGGCGTGCCAATCTGCGCATACGTCGCAAACACCTCAGCGCAATCGGCAAACCCGAACAACGCCTGTTCGTCATCCACGGTGAGCAACGCCAGATCGACATAGGGCAAGACGCTGCGATATGCCGCGCGGGCCTCTTCCACAGAAGCCCACAAGCGTGGGCGGTAGTTATTGTCAAACACGATGCGCGCATCGCGCTGCCGGGCTTCGCTCAACGTCTTGATCAGGCGGGCACGGCCTTGCATGCCAAGTACGGCGAGGGTGATTCCGCTGAAATACAGCACGTCGTAGTCCGGCAAGGCCGCGAGAATCGGCTCGGCCGCAGGAGTGGTAAAGCAATCGCGCACCGCCGCTTCATTGCGCCAGTACAGGAAACGCCGCTCGCCGTTGGCGTCGGTCTGTATGCAATACAAACCGGGAAGCCGACCAGGCAAGCGCTGCACCAGATCGAGGCCGATGCCTTCGCTGCGCCAGATCTGGCACATTGCATCACTGAAACTGTCATCGCCCAGCGCGGTAACGTAATCGACTTGCGCCTTGTCGCCCAGGGCGCGGGACAGGTACACGGCCGTATTGAGGGTATCGCCACCGAAGCTTTGCTGCAGACTGCCGTCGGCACGTTGTTGCAGTTCGATCATGCATTCGCCGATCAGGGCGATGCGCGGGGTGTTGCGGAGGATTTTCATCGGGTGGGATCTCGGGTGGTTCAGTGGTGGCTAAGCGGGCGTCTTCGCGAGCAGGCTCGCTCCCACATTCAAATGCGTCCTCTGTGGGAGCGAGCCTGCTCGCGAAATAGCCGCCGCAACGCAATCTCAAGCCTTAGAAACAAGTCGCCATGGTCTCGATGACCGCCAACTGCTCATCCACCAGCAACCCAACACGCCATTTGTCAAACGTCAGGCACGGATGCGAAGTACCAAAGGAAATGATGTCGCCGACCCGCAGTTCTACACCCGGCGCCACGGTCATGAACGCATGCTGATCCATCACCGCCGTGACCTTGCACGCACCGATATCATCACCTGTCGCCGGCACCACACCGGCCTTGTAGCGCAACAACGGCACCGGCAAACCGGCGTCGAATGCGACGTCGCGCTTGCCCAAGGCGATCACCGCGAAACCCGGTTCCGGCAGCGACTGAACATGAGCCCAGACTTCCAGCGCCGGGCGCAGGCCTTCGTGCAGATCGCTGCGACGGTCGAGCACGCAGCACTGCGCCTCTTTGTAGATACCATGGTCGTGGGCCACGTAACTGCCCGGGCGCAACACACTGAGGAAGCGGCCAGCGGCGTTCTGGGTTTCGAAGGATTCGGCGATCAGGTCATACCAGGCTGAACCCGATGCGGTGATGATCGGTTTGGCAATGGCGAAAGCGCCGCTGTCCTGCAGCTGCACCGCCAGGCGTACCAGCGACGCGGCGAACTGGCGAATGCCACTGACCGCATGATCGCCATGAATCACGCCTTCGTAACCTTCAATGCCGGTCAGTGCCAGCGCCGGTTGCGCATCGATGGCCTTGGCCAGCTCGATGACTTCCTGCTCGCTGCGGCACCCGCAGCGCCCGCCGACCACGCCATATTCGATCATCACGTTGAGCTTGACCCCACGGGAAGCGAAGTAAGCCCCGAGGTCGGCGACGTTGTCCGGGTGATCGACCATGCAATAGAAATCGAACGTCGGATCGGCAAGCAGATCGGCAATCAACGCCATGTTAGGCGTGCCGACCAGTTGATTGGCCATCAGCACCCGGCGCACGCCGTGGGCATAAGCGGCGCGGGTCTGGGTGGCGCTGGCGAGGGTGATGCCCCAGGCGCCGGCGTCGAGCTGACGCTTGAACAGTGCCGGAGTCATGCTGGTTTTGCCGTGGGGCGCGAGTTCGGCGCCGCTGTCGCTGACAAATTTCTGCATCCAGCGAATGTTGTGCTCGAGCGCCTCGCGGTGCAGCACCAGCGCCGGCAGGCTGACATCGCGGGTCAGTTGCGCGCCGAGGGTGGCGTCGCCTTTTTCTACGGCAGAGTTGATGGCAGTGGTCATGGTCCAGTCCTCACAGTCGCGGCCGCAGGCAGCCGCGGTTATTCGTTGATCCGCCGGGCGAGGCTGTTGGCGCTCTCGATCAGCACCCGGCGATAGTCGTTGTAATTGTTTTTCGCATCGGCCCGTGGGGCGACGATGCACAACGTGCAAATGGCCACGCCTTGCGGGTCTTTCACCGGCGCGGCGAAGCAATGGGTGAACGTGTCGGCGACGCTGTCGAAGGAGAAGAAGCCATCGATACCGGCCTGACGAATCTCCGCCAGAAAGCGTTCCAGCGGCAGGCGTTCGCCGTCGGGCAGGATGTAGTCGTCCTCGTCGATCAGGTCGATGATCTGCTGATCGCTCAAGTGCGCGAGCAGCAAGCGCCCGGAGGCGGTCCACGGGATCGGCGCGTTTTCGCCGATATCCGATGAGATGCGGAAATGCCGCTCGCCCTCCTTCATCAACGCCACCGTGTATTTGCGCCCGTTGAGCAGGCACATCTGCGCAGTTTCGCGGGTCTGGCTGACGATCTCCTGCAAGGCGTGATCGGCCTCGCGGCTGAGGTCGAAATGGCGCAGATGCGCTTGGCCGAGGAAGTACAACTGGCGGCCGAGATAGACGTGGCCGTCCTTGCCCACCGGTTCCAGAATCCGCCGCTCCAGCAAGGATGCGACCAGCTCGTAGACCGTGGATTTCGGGCCGCCGATGCCGTTGGCGATGTCATTGGGGCGCAGGGGCTGGCCGATTTCCTTGAGAAAATCGAGGATATCGAACGCCCGGTCCAGACCACGTGCCCGGCGCTTGATGGTGTCTTCGGTCATGTCAGTGGTTTCCATTCAAAGTCGCCGGGAGTTTACCGAGAGTCCAGTGTCGCCTGTTACATCGCTTTCGCGAGCAGGCTCGCTCCCACAGGAAAACGCATTCCAAATGTGGGAGCGAGCCTGCTCGCGAAGAGGGCTGCACTTGTTTCAGGCCTTCTTCTTGTAGGCAATGCAGTCGATCTCAACCTTGCAATCAACCATCATGCTCGCCTGCACACAGGCCCGCGCCGGGGCGTGTTCGGGTTTGAAATACTCGGCGAAGACCTTGTTGAAACTGCTGAAATCCCGTGGATCGTCCAGCCAGACGCCAGCGCGGACCACGTCCTCGAGGCCATAGCCAGCCTCTTCGAGAATGGCGATCAGGTTCTTCATGGTCTGGTGGGTCTGTTCGACGATGCCGCCGACGATGATCTCGCCATCCACCGCCGGTACCTGGCCGGACACATGCAGCCAACCATCCGCTTCAACAGCGCGGGCGAATGGACGAGGCTGGCCGCCGGCGGCGGTGCTGCCGGTGCCGTAACGCGTAATGCTCATGGGTGTTTCTCCTGATTGCAAAAGTGCAGATTCAAAACCGCGTGCTTTTGAGAAATTCCGCCAGACGCGGCGATTGCGGGCGTTCGAACAGTTCCTTGGGAGGCCCCTGCTCTTCGATTCGCCCTTGATTCATGAAAACGATCTTGTCCGAGACCTCGAAAGCGAAACGCATTTCGTGGGTCACCAGCAACATGGTCATGCCGTCCTCGGCCAGCCCCTTGATCACGTTGAGCACCTCGCCAACCAGTTCTGGGTCGAGGGCCGAGGTGACTTCGTCAAAGAGCATCAGGCTCGGGTTCATCGCAATCGCCCGGGCAATCGCTACGCGCTGTTGCTGACCGCCGGACAACTGACCGGGAAAGTGATTGCGCCGCTCCAGCAGGCCGACACGCTCCAACCATTTTTCGGCAAGCACCACGGCTTCGTCCTTGTGCATCTTCTTCACCTTGAGCAGGCCCAAGGTGACGTTCTGCAACGCGGTCAGGTGCGGGAAGAGGTTGAATTGCTGGAAGGCCATGCCGGTCATCGCACGATGACGGGCAATGACCTTTTCCGCATGGCGAACGCGTTTGCCGTTGACCTCGTCATAGCCGATGGATTCGCCGTCGAGCAGAATCTGCCCGCCCTGAAACTCTTCAAGCATGTTCACGCAACGCAGCAGCGTGGTCTTGCCCGAGCCACTGGAGCCGATCAGCGTAACGACGTTGCCACGCTGCATGCTCAGGTCGACACCCTTGAGCACTTCCACCGCGCCGTACTGTTTGTGCAGACCGCGAATATCCAGCAGCGCCTGATTCTGTGAAGCAACTTGAGTTTGAGTCATGGCAGGGCCACCCGCTTTTCAATGTGCCGGCCGAGTAATTCGATGCCGTAGTTGATGACGAAGAACAGAAAACCGGCGAACAGGTAGAACTCCAGGGTCATGAAGTTCCGGGCGATGATCTGTTGCGTGCTGAGCAGCAATTCGGCGACGCCGATCACCGAGAGCAAGGTCGAAGCCTTGACGATTTCGGTGGACGAGTTGACCCAGGTCGGCAAAATCTGCCGCAGCGCCTGAGGCAACAGTACATAGCCGAGGGATTGGTAGAACGTCAGGCCGATGGCTTTCCCCGCCTCCATCTGCCCGCGCGGCAAGGCTTGCAGCGCGCCACGAACGATTTCGGCAACGTGCGAGCCGCAGAACAGCGTCAGGCCCAAGGCTCCGGCCTGAAACGCGCTGATCTGCCAACCGAGCGCCGGCGCCATATAAAAGCAGGCCAGCACCAGCACAAACACTGGCGTGCCGCGAATCAGATCGACGTAAAGCCGAAACGGCGCGCGCATCCAGAATCTGCCGTAAGTCAGGACCAGGCCGGCAACCACGCCGAGCATGGTGCCCAACACAATGGCCAGCGCCGAGACCTGCACACTGGTCAGAAAGCCCTGCCACAACGGCTCGCGGGCGAGCCACAATTCATGCAACCAACTGGGGGATTGGTACATCGCAGCCTCCTATCGGCGGATCGCCAGACGCTGCTCGAGGTAACGCAGCAGCATGGCAATGAGGTAACAGGCCGCGACATACAACGCCGTGGTCACCAGCCAGGTTTCGATCACCCGGTAGCTCTCGACGTTGATCTTGCGCGCGTAATAGGTCAGCTCCGGCACCGCAATCGCAGCCGCCAGCGAGGTGTCCTTGAACAGCGAAATGAAGTTGTTCGACAGCGCCGGCAGCACATTGCGCAGCATCACCGGCACGGTGACGTAAGCCTTGACCTGCCATTCACCGAGACCGATTGCCAGCCCGGCTTCGCGCTGGCCTTTGGGAATGCTCAACAAGCCGCCACGGAAGACTTCGGTCAGGTACGCGCCGGCATACAGCGACAGCGTGATGATGAACGAAGGAATCTTGTCCAGACGAATGCCAAGGCTGGGCAGTGCGAAGTAGATCAATAGAATCAACACCAGGATTGGCGTGTTGCGCACTACCGTGACGTACACCGAGGCCAGCACCCGCAAGGCGCGATGTTTGGAGAGCAAGGCAAACGCCATCAGCAGGCCGATCACGCAGCCGATGGCGATCGACACCAGCGCCAGCTGCAAGCCCAGCCCGAGCCCTGCCAGCAAGGTGTCGAAATCGCGCCACACGGCGGCAAAGTTCAACTGATAATTCATGGTCAGCAGTACCTTGAGCGGGGCGACTGAAATCGCCCCACTCTCACGGGATCATTTGAATTCGACTGGAAAACCGATCGCGGGCGACGGCAGATCGACACCGAACCATTGCTTGAAGGAGGCGGCGTAGGTCGGGAACTCAACCCCGGTCATGGCCTCATGCAGCGCGGTGTTTACGAAGTTCAGCCAGTCCTGATCGCCACGTTTGACTGCGCAAGCGTAAGTCTGCGGGCTCCAGGCATAGCTTGGGCTGCGGTAGCGGCCCGGGTTCTGCACCATCAGGTATTTGACCGACGACTGATCGGTTGCGGCGGCATCGGCACGGCCAGAGTTCACTGCCTGATACATCAGGTCGACGCTGTCGTACTGATCGACCTTGGCCTTGGGCAATGCCTGATGCACCAACTCTTCGGCGTAGACGTTTTGCAGCACCGCAACGGTAACGTCATCGCCCGCCGCCTGCAGGTCTTCGATTTCCTTGTACTTGCTGTTATTCGGCAACAGCAGGCCGACGCCTTCGCGGTAGTACGGCAGAGTGAATGCCACTTGCTGGGCGCGGCTCGCGGTGACGGTGATGAACTGGCAGCTCATGTCGACCTTGTCGGTCAGCAGATTGGGGATCCGCGCATCGGACGACTGCACCACGAACTCGACTTTACTCGGGTCGTTGAACAGTCCCTTGGTCACCATCCTGGCGATGTCGATATCGAAACCCTGCAACTTGCCGTCCGCGCCCTGAAAGTGCCACGGCGCGTTGGTGCTGCCGGTGCCCACGATCAACTTGCCACGGGCGAGAACACTGTCGAGCTTGCTGTCGGCCGCCTGGGCCAGACCCATAACCGAGGAAGAAGCCGCAAGGACAAAAACACACGCTTTGAACAACGAAGGATGGCGACGCATGGCAAGCACTCCACAATTGTGTTTATTCCGCTATACCGGAACACGGTTTGTTACTACGGAATAGACAGCAGAAAGTGTGCCACAGGAATCTCCCGAAATCTGTAAGTGCGTTGAACGCTTTTGGAATCAACAAGATATGTTTCGTGGACCAAAGGGTTTGGCCCGACCAGGAGCGAAGGAAACACCTGACAAAGCCAGGAAAGGGGTAATGCGTTCCCAACTTGGGTCAGATCGCGCCATTGTGGTGCGAATCAGGGTGACAGTTGAGCAAAACCCGGTATCAGCGCTTTAGCGCCTGCCTGTAGACATCACCACCCTGCCGTTTCGCGACGGCTATCACCGTGACGACAGCACTTCTCGTGGTTACGCAGTCCACCTGTAATTTCTGACAGTAGACCCCGACATGCCTACTCCTTTAACGTCAAGCAACCTATCCGCTCGTTGAAAAGGACCCTTCGATGAACGTCACCAACACAACTTCCGCGCTGGCCCCGGTTTACCGCAAAGTCCTGAAAACCTGGCGTCCGGTCATTCTTTATTTCGCCAATGAACATTGCCCCGCCTGCGAATGGTCCGGGCCGATCTTTCGGCAGATTGCCGAGCCTTACCGACTGCGCGCCGCCATCTATATGCTCAACACCAGCCAATCGCCCAAGCACCCGAATGTCACGGGCACGCCAACCGTGCTGTTCTATAAAAACGGCAGGCTGCTGAAAAAGCTCAAAGGTATCGGCACTGAAGAAACCCTCGCACGGGATTTCGCCGTGCACATCGGCAAGACCAAAGCCCCCTTTGCCGCGCGTAAACGGAAGCATGATCTGCCTTGGCTGCGTCAGACACTTCGTACTTTGCGTACCGTCCCACATGGGCGCCTACGGAGGATGTACTGAACGAGCCTCCTCAGAGGTATGGAGTGCCTGCCAAATTGCCTTCGCGAGCAGGCTAGCTGCCACATTGAACCGCATTGCAATGTGGCAGCGAGCCCGCTCGCAAAAAAGGCCGGCACAGCTTTTAGAAAACGCAAGTATTACGCGGCAGCGCGCTCCAGCAACACCCGCGTCACCCTCCGCTCTTCCACCGCTTTGACAGTCAATTGCCAGCCCTCGTATTCCAGTTGATCGCCGGTCATCGGCAAGCGATCCAGCAGACTCATCACCAACCCGGCCATCGTCTGATAATCCTCGGTCGGCTCGGCATCGAAGCCGGTACGCTGGCGAACGCGAGCCAAGGGCAGCGCGCCGCTGACCAGAAACCCGCCGCGCTCTTCGACCACGTCCGGGCCTTCGATTTCGCTGGCATCGGGTAGTTCGCCAGCGATCGATTCGAGGATGTCGGTCATGGTCAATACGCCGACGAAATCGCCAAACTCGTTGACCACGAAAGCGATGTGGGTCGAGGCCGCGCGCATCTGCTCCAGGGCATTGAGGATGGAATAACTGTCGAGCAGATTGATCGTCTTGCGCGCCAGATGCTCAAGGTTCGGCTCGTTGCCGGTCAGATACTCCTTGAGCAATTCCTTCTTGTGTACGAAGCCGAGCGGCTCGTCCACCGCGCCATCGCGAATCAACGGCAAGCGCGAGTAGGACGAATGCATCAAATTCGTGCGAATGGTTTCGGCGTCATCCGCAAGATCAATCAGGTCAACGTCGGCGCGCACCGTCATCAGGTTGCGAATCGGCCGCTCCGCCAATTGCAGCACGCCGCTGATCATCACCCGCTCACGACGGTCGAACAGCTCGGCCACCGGCGCTTCACCGTTGTCCAGCAAGTCGGAGATTTCCTCGCCAACCTCCTCCGCCGCCAGCTTGCGCCCGCCGAGCAGACGCATCACCGCATGGGCCGTGCGCTCACGCATTGGCCGCACGCCCTGCATCGAACGTTTGCGCCGCGCCCGGGCGATCTGATTGAACACCTCAATCAGGATCGAGAAACCGATGGCCGCGTACAGGTAACCTTTCGGGATATGGAAGCCCAGACCTTCGGCGGTCAGGGCAAAACCGATCATCATCAGGAAGCCCAGGCACAGCATGATCACGGTCGGGTGCGCGTTGACAAAGCGGGTCAGCGGCTTGCTGGCGACGATCATCAGGCCGATGGAAATGATCACGGCGATCATCATCACCGCCAGTTCATCGACCATGCCCACGGCGGTAATCACCGCGTCGAGCGAGAACACGGCGTCGAGCACCACGATCTGCGCCACGATCGGCCAGAACAGCGCGTAGGTCGTGTTGGCCGAGCGCTCGCCGACATGGCCTTCGAGGCGTTCATGCAACTCCATCGTCGCCTTGAACAACAGGAACACGCCACCGAACAGCATGATCAGGTCGCGGCCGGAGAAGCTCTTGTCGAACACCTCGAACAACGGTTGCGTGAGCGTAACCAGCCAGGAAATGCTCGCCAACAGGCCCAGGCGCATGATCAACGCCAGCGACAAGCCGATGATCCGCGCACGATCACGCTGATGCGGCGGCAGTTTGTCGGCAAGAATTGCGATGAACACCAGGTTGTCGATACCCAGCACCAGTTCCAGCACGATCAGAGTCAACAGGCCTAACCAGGCCGTGGGATCCGCTAACCATTCCATAAAACGTCTCGATCTCTCTTCAGTGAATTCAGGCGGCCGGACACGGCGAAGTGCAACGCGAAGGCTCAAGGGCCGCGTTATCAACCATAGTCGGGAGTCGGAAGACGGGATGCTGCGAATGGATCAAGACCGCGCGAAGGCGTGCTGGAGAGTGCTGACTGGGAGGCTCCGAGAGGGTGTTCATGTAGATCCTGAATGAAAAATGGCCTTCGAGCGTACAGCGTCGACCGACCTGCTCCACAGCGGTAAATCATTTCAAAATCTGTATGAATGACCTTGATCGGAGACTTTCAGCGTTGCCGAAAAAGCCTTCGCGAGCAGGCTCGCTCCCACAGGGTGCGAGCGGTGCGGCGGATTTCAGCGTAGACCCAGCTCATCGATATGCTGATACTGCGCTTGCAGCGCGGTCGCCAGATCCTTCGCCCGGCCCAGTCGAATCGGCCCGCGTTCGATGTCGATCAGCAATCCCGGGCACGCCAGCACCGGCAACCCCGACAGCTCTTTCAAGCGACCATCGGTCACGATCAGGCAGCGTTGCTGTTCGGCGGGAAAGCGCTTGCGTCTAACCGTCAGCCATTGCTGCGCCTGCTCCAGCGCCGCGAGCAACGGCGTGCCGCCACCAGCGCCCAGACCGTCAAGCCAGGTGCTCAGGCCGCTTGAGGCCTTCAAGCCTTGCACCTGCCATTTCGGCGCAGAACCACTGGCGGTCAGCAACGCCAGCCGCGCCCGCTGGCGGTAAGCATCGTCGAACAACTGCGCGAGCAGGCCCTTGGCATCGCTCAAGGCCTGATGGCGACGGGTCGAAGCCGACGCGTCGACGATCACCAGCCAGATTTCATGGGGTGAGCGGGTGCGCTGTTGAAACAGCAAATCGGCGCGTCGCTGAGGGCGGCCGTTGAGCAGCGTGCCCGGCCAGTTCACCGAACCGCTGCTGGCGCTCTGGCGTTGGCCCTGACGACCATTATCGAGTTGTCCGGCACGGGGTCTGGCATTCGCCCCCGCGTCGGATCGGGGGCGAATGCCTAGGGCTTTTTTGCCAGTGGCGGCCAGCTCGGAACTTCGCGGCGGGCACCGGTGGCTTGCGCCGTTGCCGGCATCTCGCCCCACTGGCCCTGGCCTTCGCCGGATTTGCTGTCTGTGCCTGACGGAGATTGCGCTTGTGATTGGGCGCTGGATGAAGGTTGTTCGCGACGGCGATGGCGCAGGGAAAATTCGGCCACCGCGTCGATGTCCTCTTCAGCAATCGCATCCGCCCCACGCCACGCGGCATGGGCGCGGGCCGCGCGCAACCAGACCAGATCGGCGCGCAAGCCATCGACGCCAGCAGCGAAACAGCGCTCGGTAATCAACGCCAATGCCGCGTCATCCAGTGGAATGGCTGCCAGGCGCTCGCGGGCGCTTTCACAGCGCGAACGCAGGATGTGTTGCTCGCTCGCCCACTGCGCGCAGAACCCTTGTGGATCGCTGTCGAAATCCAGCCGCCGGCGAATGATCTGTCCACGTTCGGCGGGCGCGGTGTGGCCGCTGAGGGCAACGTTCAAGCCGAAGCGGTCAAGCAGTTGTGGCCGCAGTTCGCCCTCTTCCGGGTTCATGGTGCCGATCAGGACGAATTTCGCCGAATGCCGATGGGAAATGCCGTCACGCTCGATCAGGTTGGTACCGCTGGCGGCGACATCGAGCAGCAGGTCGACCAGATGATCGGGCAGCAGATTGACTTCATCGACGTACAGCACGCCACCGTCAGCCTTGGCCAGGACACCGGGCGAAAACTGCGCGCGACCGTCGCTCAGGGCAGCGTCGAGATCGAGGGTGCCGACCAGGCGCTCTTCCGTGGCGCCCAGCGGCAAGGTGACGAACTGGCCGCTGGCGAGCAGATCCGCCAGGCCCCTCGCCAGCGTCGACTTGGCCATGCCGCGCGGGCCTTCGATGAGTACGCCGCCGATTTTCGGGTCGATGGCGGTCAGGCACAGGGCGAGCTTCAAGTCATCGGCGCCGACCACGGCGGAGAGCGGGAAATGCGGGGTGTCGGTCATGGGTTTCTCTTTCGTGGTCGTGGATGGTCGTGACGTTGTGGTGTGTCAGTTGTTGCCCTCACCCTAGCCCTCTCCCAGAGGGAGAGGGAACAGACCGTGATGGCCTCTCGAGTTCTGTCGACGTGATGCATCGGGTCGACGCAAACTTCGACAGCGCTAAAGATCGGCCCCCTCTCCCTCCGGGAGAGGGCTGGGGTGAGGGTAGCTTTTTAGCGGCTACATATCTTCCTCGATATCCAACAGCAAATTCTCCAGCGCTTCTTTATAAGCCCCCGGCTCCTGCCACATCCCGCGCTGCTGCGCTTCGAGCATGCGTTCGGTCATGTCGCGCAGCGCATGGGGATTATGCTCACGAACAAAATCCCGGGTCGCCGGATCGAGCAAATATGCCTCCGCCAGCAACGCATATTGATGGTCGTCGATCAATTGCGTAGTCGCATCGAAGGCGAACAGATTATCAACCGTCGCCGCCAGTTCGAACGCGCCTTTGTAGCCGTGACGCTTGACCCCGTCGATCCACTTCGGATTCGCCGCGCGCGAGCGCACCACGCGGTTCAATTCTTCCTTTAAGGTACGAATCTTCGGCAGATCCGGCTGGCTGTGATCGCCGTGATAACTGGCCGCCGCTTCGCCACGCAGCGTTTCCACCGCAGCGAGCATGCCGCCCTGGAACTGGTAGTAATCGTTGGAATCGAGCAGGTCATGCTCGCGGTTGTCCTGGTTTTGCAGCACCGCTTGCACCTGGCTCAGGCGCTGGCTGAATTGCGCACGGGCGGCCGTGCCCTCGTCGGCACCGCCGTAAGCATAGGCGCCCCAGTTCAGGTAGACCTCGGCGAGGTCTTCGCGCGACTGCCACAGACGTCCATCGATAGCGCCTTGCACCCCGGCGCCATACGCCCCCGGTTTCGCGCCGAAGATGCGCCACCCGGCTTGACGCCGCGCGGTATCTTCATCGACGCCCGACTGCAACAGCGCCTCGCGTTCGGCGCGCACCTTGGCGGCGAGTGGGTTCAAGTCATCCGGCTCGTCCAGCGCGGCCACCGCTTGCACGGCGGCGTCGAACAGGCGGATGAGATTGGCAAACGCATCACGAAAAAACCCCGAAACCCGCAGCGTCACGTCAACTCGCGGACGATCGAGCAGGCTCAGCGGCAGAATCTCGAAATCATCCACGCGCTGACTGCCCGTGGCCCAGACCGGACGCACGCCCATCAAAGCCATGGCCTGAGCGATGTCGTCGCCGCCGGTGCGCATGGTCGCGGTGCCCCAGACCGACAGGCCGAGCTGGCGCAAGTGATCGCCGTGGTCCTGCAGATGCCGTTCGAGAATCAGCGTTGCCGACTGGAATCCGATGCGCCACGCGGTGGTGGTCGGCAGATTGCGCACGTCCACCGAATAGAAGTTGCGCCCGGTCGGCAGCACGTCGAGGCGGCCACGGCTGGGCGCACCGCTGGGGCCGGCCGGGACGAAACGACCGCTGAGGGCGTCGAGCAGACCGCGCATTTCGGCGGGGCCGCAAGCGTCGAGGCGCGGGGCGACGACTTCGCGCAGATGGTCGAGTATCGAATCAACCTCAGCCCAACCCGCCCCTTGTGGGAGCGAGCCTGCTCGCGAACTCGGTGTGTCATTCAACAATGATTTACCTGACGCACCGCTTTCGCGAGCAGGCTCGCTCCCACAGGGGACATTCAGTGCTTGGAAGATCAGGTCTGCGGCGAAGAGTTCGAGGCGTTCGCGGGTGTCGCCGGCGGTGCGCCAGACTTCTTCGCTGATGGCCTGCAACTCGATCGGACACGGGCCATTCCAAGGATCGGCCAATGCACAATCCAAGGGGTCGAAGCCCAACTCAAACGCCTTGGCCAACGCTCGCAACAAGCTCGACTGCGCGCCTTTACCGTCACCGCGCGGGATGCGCAGCAACGCCAGCAAGGTGTCGATACGCAAGCGCCCGCTCGGCGATTCACCAAAAATGTGCAACCCATCGCGAATCTGCGATTCCTTCAGATCGCACAGATAAGTGTCGAGACGCGGCAACCAGATCGCCGCATCGGCATCGCTGTCCAGCGCGGCATCCAGTTGCAATTCGCGGTCGATTTGCGTGTCCCGCACCAATTGCAGAATGTCGCGCTGCAACTCGCGGGCACGGCGCGGATCGAGCAGTTGCGCCTCGTAATATTCGTCGGCCAGCAACTCCAGATTGCGCAGCGGCCCATAGGTTTCGGCGCGGGTCAGCGGTGGCATCAGGTGGTCGATGATCACCGCCTGCGTGCGCCGCTTGGCCTGGGCGCCCTCGCCCGGATCGTTAACGATAAACGGATAGATATTCGGCAACGGCCCGAGCAATGCGTCGGGCCAGCAGTTTTCCGACAGCCCAACACCTTTGCCCGGCAGCCATTCGAGATTGCCGTGCTTGCCGACGTGGATCACGCCGTGGGCGCCGTAGGTGTTGCGCAACCAGAAATAGAACGCCAGATAGCCGTGCGGCGGGACCAGATCCGGGTCGTGATACACCGCGCTCGGATCGACCTGATAACCCCGGGCCGGCTGAATGCCGACAAAGGTCAGACCGAAGCGCAGACCGGCGATCATCAGGCGACCGTCGCGGCACATCGGATCATTGTGTGGCGATCCCCAACGCTCGACTACCGCCGCGCGATTCGCCTCCGGCAACGCGTTGAACATTGCCAGGTAATCGTCCATCGCCAGGCTCTGCTGGCACGGGCGCAGGTCGAGACTGTCGAGGTCGTTGCTGACACCACCGAGCAATTGCTGGATCAGCTCGGTGCCGCTATCGGGCAACTCGGCCGTGACTGGATAACCCTCTTCGCGCAAAGCGCGCAGGATGTTCAGCGCCGCCGCCGGGGTATCGAGGCCGACACCGTTGCCGATGCGGCCGTCGCGGGTCGGGTAGTTGGCGAGGATCAGCGCGATGCGTTTTTCGCCATTGGGCACCCGCCCCAGAGCAATCCAGCGCCGCGCCAGTTCGGCGACGAAATCCATGCGTTCAGGTTGGGCGCGATAACAGACCACATCGGACTGGCTGCGCTCGCTGCGCCAGGCCAGATCCTTGAAGCTGATCGGGCGGCTGATGATGCGTCCGTCAAGTTCGGGCAAAGCAATGTGCATCGCCAGATCGCGCGGCCCGAGGCCCTGCTCGCTGTCGCGCCAGCCAGGCTCGTTGTCCTGGGCGCAGATCGCTTGAATCACCGGGATGTTGCGGCGAAACGGGCGCAGATGCGGCGCCTCGGGACTCGATTGGGCAAAACCGGTGGTGTTGAGAATCACCCCCGCCTCGACTTCATCCAGCCAGTCCTCGACCACCGACAAGCAACCGGGTTCTTTCAGACTGGCCACCGCGATCGGCAGCGGATTGAGCCCGGCTGCCTGCAAACGCTGACAGAACACATCGATGAACGCCGTGTTCGCCGCCTGCAAATGCGAGCGATAAAACAACAGCGCCGCCACCGGTTGACCGGGCAGCCATTCGGCTTGCCAGTCACTCAGGGCAGCGCTGTTTTTCTGTGGGTGATAAATCGCCGTGCGCGGCAGGGTTTGCGGCTCGTTCCACGGGTAATCGCGGGCGAACCATTGGTCGCCCAGACAACGGAAGAAATCCAGCGCATTGCCCATGCCGCCCTGACGCAGGAATTGCCAGAGTCGATCGCGCACGTCGGCGCTGACCGTGCTCAAGTCACTGAGCTCGGGGTCCGGGCGGTCATCGCCGGGCACCAGAATCAGTTGCACGCCGCGTTCGGACAACTCGACCAGCCGCTCGACACCGTAGCGCCAATAGGCAATGCCGCCATGCAGGGAGATCAGAATGACCTTGGCGTGGCGCAGCACTTCGTCGACATACAGATCGACCGAGGCATGATTCTGCACCTGCATCGGGTTGGCCAGACGCAGGCTCGGATAGTCATCGGGCAGTTGCTGCGCAGCCTCCGCGAGCAGCGCCAGGCTGGAATCGCCGCTGCACAGGATCACCAGCTCGGCGGGGGTTTGTCCGAGGTCGGCAATGTTGTCATCCGAGACGAATCCGCCGGGCTGGGTCCTGAGCAGGTGCATGGCTTAAACGCTGAGCGCAGCGCGCAATTGCGCTTCGAGTTGTGCCGCATCAAGCTCCTGACCGATCAGCACCAGACGCGTGACGCGCGCTTCTTCGGCGCCCCACTGACGGTCGAAATGCTTATCGAAACGCGTGCCCACGCCCTGGATCAACAGGCGCATCGGCTTGTTCGGAATCGCCGCGAAGCCTTTGACCCGCAGGATGCCGTGCTGCACCACCAGTTGCGTCAGCGCGTCGAGCAGCAAGCTTTCGTCGGCTTGCGGCAATTCGATGGAGATCGAATCGAAGGCGTCGTGATCGTGGTCGTCGTCATCACCGTCGTGATGGTGATCGTGGTGACTGTGGCGGCTGTCGATATGCTCCTCAGAGCCGGCGCCGAGGCCGATCAGCACGTCCAGCGGCAGGCGGCCATTGCTGGCTTCGATGATTTTTACCGCTGGCGGCAGCTCTTCGGCGACTTCAGCACGCACGCGAGCCAGATCTTCCGCGCTGGTCTGGTCGGCTTTGTTGAGGATGACCAGGTCAGCACTGGCCAGTTGATCGGCGAACAACTCGTGCAGCGGCGACTCGTGATCAAGGTTCGGATCGAGTTTGCGCTGGGCATCGACCTGATCCGGGAACGCGGCGAAGGTGCCAGCAGCGACGGCCGGGCTGTCGACCACGGTGATGACTGCATCGACGGTGCAGGCACTGCGAATTTCCGGCCACTGGAAGGCTTGCACCAACGGCTTGGGCAGAGCCAGGCCGGAGGTTTCGATGAGAATGTGATCAAGGTCACCGCGACGGGCGACCAGTTCGCGCATCACCGGGAAGAATTCTTCCTGCACCGTGCAGCAAAGGCAGCCGTTGGCCAGCTCATAAACGCGGCCGCTGGCCTCTTCTTCGGTGCAGCCGATGGTGCATTGCTTGAGGATTTCACCGTCGATGCCCAGCTCGCCAAACTCGTTGACGATCACCGCGATGCGCCGGCCCTGAGCGTTATCGAGCATGTGCCGCAGCAGCGTGGTTTTGCCCGAACCGAGGAAACCGGTGACGATGGTGACGGGGAGTTTGGCCAGTGTTTTCATCGGTATGCCCTTTGGCAAGCGGCGGGCATACGGGACGAGAACCGGCAGCGCGCATGCACGCCGGAAGCATTCGCCACCGGATCACCCCGCCCGGTTGTAGTGAGAATCTGTGACGAGGCAGGTCTCCTGGCTGACGGCGTTCAGGCGTTGGGCCTGGCGTCCATTGCGCCTTCCCGCTGGCTCATCGGTTGAGCTGGCAGTGGCGTGGCAACGAACATCACCGTTCACAGTTGCGGGGGCAGCCGCGGCTTTGACCGCGTTCCCTTCTTAGCTTCGGCGAGTGCCGAAGAACCTCGAAAGCGCAAGGCTACGCATGGGTCCGTCGTGGGTCAATGGTCGGTGAGTCTGAAACTGGGGGTATATCCGTTGCTGCGGTAACGGCTTCTTATGGTTTCGCTCTTACAGCGAGTCCCTTTTTCAAACGCCAAAAAGGAACCAAAAGGCTTTGCCCCGGCGTACGGCCCGCTCGCTGGGGCTCGGGGTACCTTCGTTACGGGACCGATCCGGGCGCAGCGGCTACGGTTTGCTTCGCTGCACCTCCTTCCGCTGTGTACGACTGCGTCGTACGGTCGCTGCGCTCCCACCCCCGGATCGATCCCGTAACGAAGCCTGCCGAAGGGGCAAAAGATCAAAAGCCAGAGCAAAAGCAAAGGCAAAGGCAAAAGCAAAAGATCGCAGCCTTCGGCAGCTCCTACAGTTGGATCGCGCACCAGCTCAAGAACAGGTCGGCTGTCAGGCCGCCTTCGCGAGCAGGCTCGCTCCCACAAAAGCAAAAGCAAAGCAGCGCAGCTGCCCGCGGCGAAGCCGCCCCACTCAACAATGAGCGTTAGCTCGGGTGCTCTTGATCTTGATCCACCGGCGACGTCGGAAGGCTGAGTGGAGGGATTGATCCGGGCGTGGGAGCGCAGCGACCGTACGACGCAGTCGTACACAGCGAGTGTAGGTGCAGCGAAGCAAACCGGAGCCGCTGCGCCAGGATCAGTCCCGGAGCGAAGGAACCCGAGCCTGCGAGGGCCGAACGTAGGAGCAAGCCTTTTTGGGTGCTTTTTCGGCGTTTGGAAAAAGTGCCTCGCCGTAAGGGCGAAACCGTAATCAGCAACACCCGCAGCAACGGATATACACACAAAAACATCAGAAAAATCCCCCACTGCAGCACCGAAAACTCCCCGGAAATTGACTAAAAACCCAAACCCATGTTCTCCTGCCCACCTTGTTACGGGTGCCCTTCACAGGGTGAAACGGGAAACCGGTGAATCATGTGCTTTACTCAAAGCCATGTCAGTCCGGTGCTGCCCCCGCAACGGTAAGCGAGCGAAGCGTCAGATCCACTGTGCCCCGGCATGGGAAGGTGATGCTTGCAGGTCGGCGACCAGCCAACCCCTCGCGAGCCCGGAGACCGGCCCGCAACACCCAGCGCGCGCAAGCGCCGCTGAACACAAACAAACCCGCGGTGGGCGGGCGCTGTTCGAAATCCCTGCGTGCCCGGCCCGCAGGGATTTTCATGCGCTCTGTTTACCCGCTGACATTTCAGAGGGAAGCGCTATGTCGATCATCAGTAACACCGTCAGCCACACTGACCACATCTCCAGCAGCACCACACTCGGCCAACGCGTCGCCGCCGCCCTCTTCGCCTCGATCCTCGGTGCCAGCCTGGTCTGGTTCGCCGGTTTCTCGCACATCGAAGCGGTGCACAACGCCGCCCACGATACCCGCCACAGCGCCGCGTTCCCGTGCCACTGAGGCCTGCCGAAATGATCAAGCGTATCGCGCAAACCGCAGGCTTCACCGGCTTGCTGGCCGCCCTGCTCCTGACCCTGCTGCAGAGTTTCTGGGTATCGCCACTGATTCTGCAGGCCGAATCCTTCGAGAAATCCGAACCGGTCGCGCAAGTCCACGAACACGCCGCCGGCACCGCCGCCCACAGCCATGATGGCGAAGCCTGGGAGCCGGAAGACGGCTGGCAGCGCGTGGTCTCGACCACTGGCGGCAATCTGGTGGTGGCGGTGGGTTTCGCCCTGATGCTCGCCGGCCTGTACACCTTGCGCGCGCCGACCAAGACCTCGCAAGGGCTGCTCTGGGGTCTGGCCGGTTACGCCACGTTCGTTCTCGCGCCGACCTTGGGCCTGCCACCTGAATTGCCGGGCACTGCGGCTGCCGATCTGGCATCGCGGCAGATCTGGTGGATCGGCACCGCCGCTTCGACCGCGGTCGGTCTGGCACTGATTGCCTTCAGTCGTCACTGGCTGATGAAGCTTCTCGGTGTGGCGATTCTCGCCGTGCCGCATGTGATCGGCGCGCCGCAACCGCAGGTGCATTCGATGCTCGCTCCAGAGGCACTGGAAACCCAGTTCAAAATCGCTTCGCAGCTGACCAACGTCGCGTTCTGGCTGGCCTTGGGCCTGATCAGTGCATGGTTGTTCCGCCGCAAAAGCGCAGGCCCATATCAGGCATGACCGATGACCGCGCAGCGCCGACCCTCGTGGTCGGCCTCGGCTGCCAGCGGGGCTGCCCGGCCAGTACGTTGCGTGCGTTACTCGATCAAGCGTTGCAGGCGCACCGCATCGAGCTGCGAGCGGTCAAGGCTTTGGCGAGTATCGACCTCAAGCGCGACGAACCGGGGTTGCTGGAACTGGCCACACAATTGAACCTGCCGCTGCAGTATTTCAACAGTGCCGAACTGGCGCCCTATCAGCAGCGCCTCAGCCATCAATCGCAGATCGCCTTTGAGCGCACCGGCTGCTACGGCGTGGCGGAAAGCGCCGCGCTGGCGCTCGCCGAGCAACTGATTCAGGCGCCGGCGAAACTGCTGATCCACCGGCAGAAATATGCGCAGGCCACGCTGGCATTGGCCGGCGCTGCATAAAATCCCGATAATCCCCGCCATCGATCATGAGCACGCTTCATCTGCAGTGTGCCTGCGCCTCTTCACAAGGATTCAACGATGACCGTCTACTTCATCGGCGCCGGCCCCGGCGACCCGGAACTCATCACCGTCAAAGGCCAACGGCTGATTCGCAGCTGCCCGGTGATCATTTATGCCGGTTCGCTGGTACCCGCAGCGGTGCTGGAAGGTCATCAGGCCGAAATCGTGGCCAATAGCGCTGAACTGCATCTGGAACAGATCATCGATCTGATCAGGACTGCCCATGCCCAAGGCCAGGATGTGGCCCGTGTGCATTCCGGAGACCCAAGTCTGTACGGCGCGATTGGTGAGCAGATCCGCTACTTGCGTGAGCTGAACATTCCTTTCGAGATCATTCCGGGCGTAACCGCGACGGCGGCATGCGCAGCGCTGCTGGGCGCCGAGTTGACCCTGCCGGACATTTCGCAAAGCGTGATCCTGACCCGTTACGCCGACAAGACCGCGATGCCCGCCGGCGAAGAACTGGCGAGCCTGGCGCAGCACGGCGCGACCATGGCCATTCATCTGGGGGTCAATCATCTGGAAAAGATACTGGTTGAACTGCTGCCGCATTACGGCGCGGACTGCCCGATTGCCGTTATTCACCGCGCGACATGGCCGGATCAGGACTGGGTGGTAGGTACATTGGCGGACATTGCCGCAAAGGTCGAGGCCAAAAGCTTTCGGCGTACGGCGCTGATTCTGGTCGGGCGGGTGCTGGGCAGCGAGGTGTTCAGCGAGTCTTCGCTGTATCGCGCCGGGCATGCGCATCTTTATCGGCCTTGAAGACGCCTTCGCGAGCAGGCCCGCTCCCACAGGTCATTGCATTTCAATGTGGCAGCGAGCCTGCTCGCGAATGGGGCGGCAAAAGTTGCCCATAAAAAAACGGCGCTCACGGGGCGCCGTTTTTCATGATCGCAGCGAACACCTTAGTAGTAGGCGTTTTCTTTCTGCGTGTGGTCGGTCACGTCGCGAACGCCCTTGAGCTCCGGAATGCGCTCGAGCAAGGTGCGCTCAATGCCTTCTTTCAAGGTTACGTCAGCCTGGCCGCAGCCCTGGCAACCGCCGCCGAACTGCAACACGGCAATGCCGTCCTCGACAACATCGATCAGGCTGACCTGACCGCCGTGACTGGCCAGCCCCGGGTTGATCTCGGTTTGCAGGTAATAGTTGATGCGCTCGTTGACCGGGCTGTCGGCGTTGACCATCGGCACCTTGGCGTTTGGCGCCTTGATGGTCAGCTGGCCGCCCATGCGGTCGGTGGCGTAATCAACGACCGCGTCATCAAGAAACGCTTCGCTGAAGGAATCGATGTAGGCGGTGAAGCTTTTCAGCCCCAGCGCGGTGTCTTCAGGCTTCTCTTCGCCCGGCTTGCAGTAGGCAATGCAGGTTTCGGCGTACTGGGTACCAGGCTGGGTAATGAAAACGCGGATGCCGATGCCCGGGGTGTTCTGCTTGGAGAGCAGATCGGCCAGGTAATCATGGGCGGCGTCAGTAATGGTAATAGCGGTCATAAAAACTCCTCGCAGGCGTGGGCGCAGTTTACGCCAATCGGCGCGGCTGACAAAGTCCTAGTATTTTTGTCGGGAAAGAATCTCGTAACACGCCTGCGAATCATCAAAGGTTCTCGTACCGATTCATATCCAGCACGCCCTCTTCCACCGGGTCGGTTTCGTGGATGTATTGGCTCAGATCGTGGAAATACAGCCAGAACTGCGGGTGACTGCGCCGAATGCCCCAGCGTTCGACGATCTTTTCGAACCGATTGGCATCCTTGGCATTCTCCATCGCATCGACAAACGCCGGCACCTGCTCGGCCGGGACGTTGAACATGAAATTCGGGTAACTGGTGAGTACGCCCGGATAGACAGTCAACGTGTCGAGCCCCGGCTGATAGCGCAGCGACTCACCGAGCAAAAACGCCACGTTGCTGTGGGCGCGGTTGCGCAGCACGCTGTAGACCTCGCGCTTGCCACTGGCGGTTTCAACGCGCAGCAAGGTCGCTTCGGGCAACTGGTCGATGACTTTCAACCCTGCGGCCGGGCGCGAGGCCAGACGGCTCAGGGCCTGCTCGGCATCCTGCAACGCCGGATCGATATTCGGTCGCGAGCAATAAGCGCCGTCGCAGCGATTGATCGGGTCTGGCCGCGCGTTCAGATCACCGTAGCGCGCCAGCAACTGCATGGCGAAATCATGTTTCGGGTCTTTTTCGTCGAGTTTCAGCGCGGTCGGTTTGTCGTCATCGATGGCCTCGTAATCGAGCCACATCTTGAACTGGCCGCCGTCCTGGTACCAATCGTTGAGGTAGTCCTCGCGCGAGTCGGCGGGCATCAGGCGCAGGAAGTTCTGCTCCGCGCCGTTACGGATCAGATCGAAATACAGACGGGTCTGCGCCTGATGGGAAACGTTGCCGAACACGTCGAAATTGACCGCGAGCTGGTAATAAGTGCGCTCCAGCAGCGGATAGTCGAACAGCCACATGGTTTGCGGCACCTCACCGATAAGCCCCTTGGTCACCGAAGCGCTGTCGAAATGGCGGAAAATGCTCAGCAAGGCGTTGTCGTTGCCGGCCCACAGCGTCGACCAGCTCGGCGCCGGCAGATCGGCATAGCTGTCACGGCGCAGTGCCTCGTATTCGTTGCGCTTGTCGCGATAGTTGCGCCACAGACTCAGCACGCTGCCGACATCGTCGTTCTGCCCCGGCATCGCCAGCAGCGGCGTGGCCTGGCCGCGGTAGTTCGGGTCGGTGATATAGAGATCATGTTCCGGCGCCTGGAACAGCGCCCAGAAGTTGTCGCGGATCACGTCGGTCGCGATCTGCCCACGGCACACCGGGCCGCGAATGAAGGTGCGGACGAAGTATTCGGCGTTATCGAGCATGAACTGATAGCGCGCCTGCGCCGGAATCGCTTCGAAAGTGGCAAACGGATTGGCACGGCTTTGCGGGCCGTAACCCGGCAGCGCGTTGACCTGCCAGTTGCCGCTGTAGAACAGGCTTTTGATCCGGGCCATTTTCGCCGCGCTCAGCGGATAAGTGATGTGCGTCTTGTGCACGATCACCCCTTGCACCGGCCACATGCGGTAATACACCTGCGTGCCCGGGTCGTCGTTGGGGCGGCGAGTGGCGATCAGATCAATCGGCTGGCCGCTCGGCGTGCGCGAACGCACCCACTGGAAATAATGCCCCGGCTCGCCGTCCTTGAAATAGATGTGCGCCAGATACCAGTGCTCGAACAACCAGCGCCCGACCAGACTTTGCCGAGCACCGGGAGCATTGAGCAGGTTCTCCCACTGCAGGATCTGCATGGCCTCTTTGGCACTCGGCGCCAGGCTCTGTTCGTCGATCGGCGCGCCAGACGCCAGCCAGCGCTGCAAGGTCTGGTATTGCTGGTCGGTCAGGCCAGTGACCGCCAGCGGCATGCCCTCTTTCGGGTGCGCGCCGGCATATCCGTCGAACTCCGCAGGCATTGCGCATAGATTGTTGCGATTGAGCCCAAGAACAATCTCTTCTGGCAGTTTGGCGTTCGGCGTCAGCGGCGTCTTGTGGCCGAGTTCAAGCATGCGTGCCATCAGCGCGGCCTGGCTGCCCTGGGCATCGAGTACCGAATAGAAGTCTTTCTGCTGCCAGGCGCGCTTGCCGAAGGCGTCGTAAAACAAGCGCGTGGTCGGTGCAGCCTGGGTGCGTTCGCCGTCATATACCGGCATCTTGCTCGCGCCACGGGCGGCGCCTTCGCCACTGCCGAGATTGAGCTGACAGGCCGAGTCATAGCACGCATGGCAGGCTACGCACTTCTCGGTGAAGATCGGTTGGATATCTCGGCTGTAGGAGATGGAAGAAGAAATGGCGGGATCTTGCGCCGCAACGCTCCCGCTCAGGACCAGCAACCATAAACTGATGAAGCGGTGCGGCATGCTGCTGATCTCGATGATAAAAAAAGGCTGCGATTCTACCGTTATGACGCTCGTACCAACATGAGCGATATTCATGCAAAAGCTGCACATGCTCCAAAAGCGCACAGGTTTGCTATGATCGCGCTCCTTCGTAATGGTCTTTCCGAGTAGTCCACATGTCCGATCGCAGCGTCCGCCTTCAAGCTCTCAAGCAAGCCCTCAAAGAGCGCATCCTGATTCTCGACGGCGGGATGGGCACGATGATCCAGAGCTACAAGCTCGAAGAACAGGATTATCGCGGCAAGCGCTTCGCGGACTGGCCGAGTGACGTCAAGGGCAACAACGACCTGCTGGTGATCACCCGTCCGGACGTGATCGGCGGTATCGAAAAAGCCTATCTGGACGCCGGCGCCGACATTCTCGAAACCAACACCTTCAACGCCACGCGCATTTCCATGGCCGATTACGGTATGGAAGAGCTGGCGTACGAGTTAAACGTAGAAGGCGCACGTCTGGCGCGCAAGATTGCCGACGCCAAGACCGCCGAAAACCCGGCCAAGCCGCGCTTCGTGGCCGGCGTGCTCGGCCCGACCAGCCGCACCTGCTCACTGTCGCCCGACGTCAACAACCCCGGCTACCGCAACGTCACCTTCGATGAATTGGTGGAAAACTACACCGAAGCCACCAAAGGCCTGATCGAGGGCGGCGCCGACCTGATTCTGATCGAAACCATTTTCGACACCCTCAACGCCAAAGCGGCGATCTTCGCCGTACAAGGTGTGTTCGAAGAGCTGCACCTCGAATTGCCGATCATGATTTCCGGGACCATCACCGACGCCTCCGGCCGAACCCTGTCGGGGCAGACTACCGAAGCGTTCTGGAACTCGGTAGCGCACGCCAAGCCGATTTCCGTAGGCCTGAACTGCGCCCTCGGCGCCAGCGAACTGCGCCCGTACCTGGAAGAGCTGTCGAACAAGGCCAGCACCCACGTTTCGGCGCATCCGAACGCCGGCCTGCCCAATGAATTCGGCGAGTACGATGAACTGCCCTCGCAAACCGCGAAAGTCATCGAAGAGTTCGCCCAGAGCGGTTTCCTCAACATCGTCGGCGGTTGCTGCGGCACCACGCCGGGGCACATCGAAGCGATTGCCAAAGCTGTGGCCGGTTATGTGCCGCGGCAGATTCCGGACATTCCCAAGGCCTGCCGCCTTTCGGGTCTGGAGCCGTTCACCATTGATCGCAGCTCGCTGTTCGTCAACGTCGGCGAGCGCACCAACATCACCGGTTCGGCAAAATTCGCCCGCCTGATCCGTGAAGACAACTACACCGAAGCCCTCGAAGTCGCGCTGCAGCAGGTCGAGGCCGGCGCGCAGATCATCGACATCAACATGGACGAGGGCATGCTCGATTCGAAGAAGGCCATGGTCACCTTCCTCAATCTGATCGCCGGCGAACCGGATATCTCGCGCGTGCCGATCATGATCGACTCGTCGAAATGGGAAGTCATCGAAGCCGGCCTCAAGTGCATTCAGGGCAAGGGCATCGTCAACTCGATCAGCATGAAAGAAGGCGTCGAGCAGTTCATCCATCACGCCAAGCTGTGCAAGCGCTACGGCGCTGCGGTGGTGGTGATGGCCTTCGACGAAGCCGGCCAGGCCGACACCGAAGCGCGCAAGAAAGAGATCTGCAAACGCTCCTACGACATTCTGGTCAACGAAGTCGGCTTCCCGCCGGAAGACATCATCTTCGACCCGAACATCTTCGCCGTCGCCACCGGCATCGAAGAACACAACAACTACGCAGTCGATTTCATCAACGCCTGCGCCTACATCCGCGACGAACTGCCGTATGCGCTGAGCTCCGGCGGCGTGTCCAACGTGTCGTTCTCGTTCCGTGGCAACAACCCGGTGCGTGAGGCGATTCACTCGGTGTTCCTGCTCTACGCGATCCGCGCCGGGCTGACCATGGGCATCGTCAACGCCGGTCAACTGGAGATCTACGATCAGATCCCGGTGGAGCTGCGCGACGCGGTCGAAGACGTGATCCTCAATCGCACCCCGGACGGCACCGACGCCCTCCTCGCCATCGCTGACAAGTACAAGGGCGACGGCAGCGTCAAGGAAGCCGAGACCGAAGAATGGCGCAACTGGGACGTCAACAAACGTCTGGAGCACGCGCTGGTCAAGGGCATCACCACGCACATCGTTGAAGACACCGAAGAATCCCGCCAGTCGTTTGCGCGGCCGATCGAAGTGATCGAAGGCCCGCTGATGTCCGGCATGAACATCGTCGGCGACCTGTTCGGCGCCGGCAAAATGTTCCTCCCGCAAGTGGTGAAATCCGCCCGTGTGATGAAGCAGGCCGTGGCGCACTTGATCCCGTTCATCGAACTGGAGAAAGGCGACAAGCCGGAAGCCAAGGGCAAGATCCTCATGGCCACAGTCAAGGGCGACGTGCACGACATCGGCAAGAACATCGTTGGCGTGGTGCTTGGTTGCAACGGCTATGACATCGTCGACCTCGGCGTGATGGTCCCGGCCGAGAAGATCCTGCAGGTCGCCAAAGAAGAAAAATGCGACATCATCGGCCTTTCCGGCCTGATCACCCCGTCGCTGGACGAGATGGTCCACGTTGCCCGCGAAATGCAGCGTCAGGACTTCCATCTGCCACTGATGATCGGTGGCGCGACGACGTCGAAAGCGCACACTGCGGTGAAGATCGAGCCGAAGTACAGCAACGATGCCGTGGTCTACGTGACCGACGCCTCGCGCGCCGTCGGCGTGGCGACACAGTTGTTGTCCAAGGAGCTCAAGGCCGGTTTCGTCGAGAAGACCCGCCTGGAATACATCGACGTGCGCGAGCGCACTTCCAATCGCAGCGCCCGCACCGAACGCCTGAGCTATGCCGCCGCCATCGCCAAGAAGCCGCAATTCGACTGGGCCAATTATCAGCCAGTGGTACCGACCTTCACCGGCAGCAAGGTGCTCGACAATATCGATTTGAACGTGCTGGCCGAGTACATCGACTGGACGCCTTTCTTCATTTCCTGGGACCTGGCCGGCAAGTTCCCGCGCATCCTTGAAGATGAAGTGGTCGGTGAGGCCGCCACTGCGCTGTACAAGGACGCCCGGGAAATGCTCACCAAACTGATCGACGAAAAGCTGATCAGCGCCCGTGCGGTGTTCGGTTTCTGGCCAGCCAATCAGGTCAACGAAGACGACATCGAGCTGTACGACGATAACGGCAAGCCATTGGCCAAGCTGCATCACTTGCGCCAGCAGATCATCAAGACCGACGGCAAGCCGAACTTCTGCCTCGCCGACTTCGTTGCGCCCAAAGACAGCGAAGTCACCGACTACGTCGGCGGCTTCATTACCACCGCCGGCATCGGCGCCGAAGAAGTGGCCAAGGCTTATCAGGACGCTGGCGACGACTACAACTCGATCATGGTCAAGGCCCTCGCCGACCGCTTGGCCGAGGCCTGCGCCGAATGGCTGCACCAGCAAGTGCGTAAAGAACACTGGGGTTACGCCAAGGATGAAACCCTCGACAACGATGCACTGATCAAAGAGCAATACCGTGGCATCCGCCCCGCTCCCGGCTACCCGGCCTGCCCGGATCACACCGAGAAAGCGGCACTGTTCACCCTGCTCGATCCAGAGGCTGCGGAAATGCGCGCCGGGCGCAGTGGCGTGTTCCTCACCGAACACTACGCAATGTTCCCCGCCGCAGCGGTCAGCGGCTGGTACTTCGCCCATCCGCAAGCGCAATACTTTGCGGTGGGCAAGATCGACAAGGATCAGGTGCAAAGCTACACCGCACGCAAGGGACAGGATCTGAGCGTGACCGAGCGTTGGCTGGCGCCGAATCTGGGTTACGACAGCTGAGGCTTGTTGCAAGCCCGATCCGGTAGTTTGCGACTCCCGGATCGGGTCAGCTCCTCAGTCCCGACGCGAGGACGGCCCCGGTTGCGGTGACGCCGGGCGTGTCTGCGAATCCCCTGCAGCGACCCGCGCAAGGTTTACCAGTTCCTGGCGAGACAGCTCCTTGAGTTTGTCGGTGCGTGCCTGCGCCAGCTCGATTTCCAACTGGCTCATCGCTTCCACGTACAGTCTTCGCGAGTCCTCGTCGTTCCACTTGTCTGGATGCGCATCCTCGACTTCTTCCTGACGATGTGTGGCGCAGCGTTCAAGCTCATCGAAGATGGCGGCGTGTCGGTCGCGCATGTAGCGAATCCAGTAATCGCGGGCAATCAAGTCCTCGAGGAACAGGTCTGACGCTTCGTCGGCCAGCACAGAAGCGCGTGCCTCGCTCAGCAGTTGTCCCTCGATCGGTGTCCTGTACAACATGTGATCCGGTTGCGCAGGCAGCTCTAACCCGTCGGGCCAGCCGCGCGTCATGCCGATTCGGTACTGCAGACGGATTTCGGCCCGATCCTGGAACCTGCCAGCTGCTTCCGCCAGCCTGTCGACCCTTTCCAGTCGGAACAGGCGCCGCGTCAGCTCGACCAACGCCATGCCGCGCTGATCAGGCAGATGGCGTGGGATGTCGCGCAATGCGGTGTATTCATAGACCCGCGTTTCCAGCTCACTGAATGACAGTATTCGGCCATCGGGGCAAGTGCCGTGAGTCGCGGAGTTGAAGAAGAGCAACTCGCGCAACTCCGTGTTTTCGCTTGCCGCTTCTATCACCCGCCATACCCGTTGCGTCAGATCAGCGCCCGACACACTGAAATCGGCAGTGTCGTGCAACATCGACAGCAGGTGAAAGAACGCCTCATGGTTGGGTTCGCGCGCCAATTGCAGCCATAGCGCTTGCCGCGTTTCGCGCGTCTGGGTCCGGGTGTAATTGAGCCAGGTGTTCATTGCCTGCTCATCTACGTCTTGCTGCGGATTGGCGATGATTTCGTCTGCTTCTACGGCTTCATGCCTGTCCACGCGTCCGGCACCGCCGGCATTACTGTCATCGCTATCGCTACTGTCGGAATCAAAAGGCGTATCGGGCTCGCTTTCGGACGTCGCTTCATACTCGGTAATTGCGCGCTCGAGAGATGCAAACGAATACCCCATGACGCCACGGTTCGCGTTAGCCGCACTGTAGTCCCTGAGCTGTTCCAGACTCTCGAGAGGCAGTCGGTTTCCGCGCAGGTCGGTGCCTGCCACCAGTCGCTCATGGTTGCCATCCAGCAGCGTGTCGGGAAATAGGGAAATACGGTTGCCAAGAAGATTTAGAGTTTGCAAATGCTCCAGTGCCTGTACCCCATCAGGCCAGTGGCTTATCGAATTGAGAGACAGATTCAGGCGCTCGATCCGGGTGAGTGCGCTGGCGTTGAATTGGCTCAGTTGGTTATGACTCAGATCCAGCGAACGCAGGCGATTGCCCATTTGCTGCAAAACGCCAGGCGCTTCAGCAAAATGGTTAATGCGTAGCTCCAGATGCTCCAGCCTCTGCAATGTACCGACAGCCTCCGGTAGCCCCTCCAGATTGTTGGAGTTAAGCACCAGCGTGGTCAGTTCAGGGAAAGCGCTGCAAAAATCATTCAGGCTCTGCAAGGAAAACCCTACCGAAGTCAGGTCGAGCGTTCGTACTTGCGTAAACGCGTTCGACAGAGGCGGCAACTCAACAATGTGCAAGCCGCTGAGGTCGAGCTTGCGACCCGCTTCTTCGGTATGACGGGTCAGTCCATCGACCCAGCAATCACGGATTCTCATCGCCGTGAAGACTCTGTCTTGCGTCGAAACCCTCGCGGCCGCCGGCTTGAAGATCCAACCGTTCAACTGACGCGTCAGCGCCTCGTCACTCTCTCGCCAGTCCTTGATCCGGGCATCAATCTGCGCTTCATCCAACCCTGCGCCGCTCAACCGCGCCATACAGTGCTGGGCCTGTTCCTGGGAAAGATCCGGATTCAATTCCCGCAACCGCCTGACCAGACCTGCGCTACCTTCAGCCGCAGATGACGCAGTACGCAGCGGTAACAGAAACTCGTGGATCCGGGAAAACGCGGTGCCTGGCACCGAGGTGTTCGCAGCGACCAGGTAGCCGGCCGGCTGACTTTCATAGCTTTTCAATGCACCTCGAGGCAAACCGTTGCTCGCCTCGATACGCCCGCGCGCCGTCGTCAGAGCTGCCTCTGCCTCAGCGCTGAACGGGTTCCCGGTCAGATGGCTCTTGAGCAATACGCTGTCGATGGCAAGAACGCGCTCGGGCAGCGAATCGAGGCTGTTGTCTCGCAGATCCAGCCACTTCAACCCGGACAGATTTTCCGCCCCCGCTGGCCACGTTTGAAGGCTATTGCCACTCAAATCCAGCACTTCGAGCTTCGGCATGGCCGTCACGTCCAGCGCCGTCAAACGGTTGCGCCGCAAGTTCAGAAACTCAAGCGCCTTGAGCTCGGCGAACTGGCTTTGAATTTCCCCCGTAGAGGTGATCTGGTTGCTGGACAGGTCCAGCCGCGTCAGCTGCGCAAAATCCGCCGGTTTCACCGGCAACTCGGTCAATCCGCAGCCTGTGATTTGCAGCGTCCGCACGCCGCTGAACGCTTGCAGAAAAGCCTGAATCTGTCCAGCCGGCACGTTCAACCGATCCAGACGTAAGGTCTGCACATGGGAAAATGTACCGGCCGGCAATGGCACAAGCTCGCTGATGGCCGCGCCATGGTTCAAACCGTCTGTGTCAGACAGCTCGAATACCAGAGAATCGTCCCCCAGGTCGAGCAGGCGATAGCGTTTGCGTACGCTCGCGCGCCAGTTTTCCTCAAGCTCACGCACCACCGCGCTGTTCGGCGGCGACTGCCAGCGCGGCTCGCGTGCAGCGCCACGCAGGCCATCGGACGTCGTCGGTTGATAAAACCGGCGGAAGATCCCGGCGTGTTCCAGGCGCAGCAGTTCGATCGCTTTCAACCGGGTTTCCGGGGTATTCCAGACAGTCATGATGTGCTCAGGCAACGGATCGAGAAAGCGGCCTTCACCCGTGAGGAATTTCAGTTCACCGAGGCAGTACTGGCGGACCATCAAGTTCAGGTCCATCAGATGCCCCATGGACCCCGAATAATTTTTGACGTACTCGAATGCTGGTTTGAATGCCTCATGGGAGAAGTTCGACCAATTCAGTGACAGGCCCGCCCACAGTTTTTCATGGCCGGTATAGAGCGCTGGAGGAATGGAAGCGATTGACGTCCGAAACAGATCCAGCCTCTGCAGCTCGGGAAGCGCTTGTACCGATGCTGGCCATTGCGTCATGCCGGGTGCTTCGATCTTGAGTCGTTTCAGGTGTTTGAGCGCGGCCAATTCCAGTGCCGGCGGGTTCTCGTCAATGAATCCTTGAAAATCGAGTTCAAGGGCTTCGAGCGAGGTCAACATTTTCACCCGCTGAGGAAAATCTGTGGCCATTGCCGGGGCCGAGGTCCTCAGCTTGAGCGTTTTCAATGAAGGCATCCTGGCTAAGCTTGCGGGCAGAGAGGACAGCGACTGCTGGTGCATACCCAAATCAAAATAACTCTCGCGCTCACCCAGCGAGAGTTTTTCCAGGCCGGGAAACAGGGCAAGAAAAGCGTCGGCATTGCCATCAGTAATACCATCTCCGCGAAGGGACAATTTACGCACGTGGGAAAAGTCTGCTGTCAGCGCGGGCAAAGCATCGTAAGTCACCAGGCGCAGTTGATCCGCATTGGGCACTTCATCGACCAAAAGGGCATTGCGCCAACTGGTTTTAAGCGCTTGCGCGACCAGCAGATTCTGAACAGTACCGGAAGGTTCCCAGGGAGCCATCGCGTTGGTCCCCGCCCACTCGTCCAGTGTTGCCTCAAGTTGTTGCCACTCTTCGCGTCGCGACTGCAACCACCGAAAAATCTCCCGGTTGTTTCTGCCCGCACGCACCTGCTCAAGGATCAATCCACTGGCCTGCTGATCGGTGAGGCCCGGGTAGAGGTCGCGCAGGTCGGCAACCAGATTGCGCTCCAGCCAACCCGCTCTTCCGCTGGCGGGATAGCCGATCAACGCTTCGTTTACCCGTACCGGCGGTCTCATCCACTGCGCTGGCTGTTCCAGCAATGCGGCCGCCATGCCGTGGTGCTGGTCAGCGTGGGCGATGATTTTCTTTTGCAGTTCGGCCGACTGACTGACCTCGGGCACCCCCAGGGCGCGCCGCGCGTGATCCGGCAGAGCGTGCATGAGAGAGGCATAAAAGTTGTCGCCGTGGCGTGGCAGGCTGTTGAGCGTTTCGCCTCGGTCGTTGAATGCCTGAAATTGCTGGCCGCTTTTGATCAGGTACTTTCTCTCGAAGGCCGTCTGGCTGCCAATGCTCTCAAGCAACGGACCGCTGTCGCTGCCCTCGCGTATTTCAAGGCGCAAGTTGTCCGGCCAGCCGGGCAACCGTTCAAGCGTGTGCAACGCCAGGCATCGACTGTCCGCCGAGGCAATATTCTCGCTGCGCAGCCCCGCATATGCCCGCACCTGCCGGCTGCGGCGCGCATACCAGCGAGCTTCCTCCAGCATGCGCAGCGGTATGGGACGAGTTGAGCCGAGCCGTTGCAGTTCATCCGGCCGCGCCTGCGCCAGCACTTGCTGTGCAGCTGACTCACTGAGTCCCGGACAGGCGTTCTGCAATTGCCTGACCTGATCGGCGACAGGCTCGGTGCCCTGATAAATACTGTCGTAAATGGCCGATTGGCGGGTTTGGGCATAGGCCGCAATTTGCTTGGCGAGTTCTGCAGGTCTCGCTTCTCGAACCCGCGCACCTTCACCTCCGAGCAGGTGGACGATTTCCGATTCATCCAGTCCGCCCAGAACAAGCTGCGGCAGGTCGCCGCTGAGGACGTCCGCCCGGGAAATCCGGATCGGTGCCTTGCCCCCGACACCCCGCACCCGATATCCGCCGCCATACTTGACGGATCTGCCGGTCAGTTGCGTCCCCTCAAAGACTTCCAGTACGCGATTGGCCGGCCAGCGCGGCATGTCAGTGACCAGTGGCAGGGCATACAGATACTTGTCATCGACCGGCGCCCCACCCTCCAGTTGCTCAATGACTTGCGCGGCTTGTGCATCGGTTTTCAACAAGCGCATGGCCTGAATCAGCTCCGGTGGCGGCACTCCATGGTCGAGGTGCATCTTGCGCAACATATCGTCGCTGACGCCGCTGATATCCATCGCTTTGAGCAGCTCCGTATCGGATAGCGGCTCGCAGATGTGGCCCATGCGCCGCAACAGCGTCAGACGATCCCATTCCAGAGGACGCTCCAGGGTATGGCGCCACGCTCCATGGCCATTACTTTGCAGAACAGGTTGATAGGCTGCAGGATCGGTCGGGTGCTTGATGCGCCACTGGTTGATCGAGTCGTCGAAGACCTGCTCATACACCTTGTTGTCCTGACGGATCCAGGTTTTGCCATCCACCGCATACTGCCCGGAAGGATTCGGGGTCAAGTGTGCGTCAAGGACAACAGCGGCCTCGTAGCCGCTGAGATCAGGTTTCCACAGGCGGGTTTCGCCATTGGGTAACGTGACCGGACTCAACTGTTCGATGACCGGTACAGCCCTGGCGGCCGAGAACTTCCTTACACCTGCTCCAACACCCGCCATCACGGCAACCTGAGCGAGATTCTCGGCCACGTCGACCAGGTGACCCCTGGCGGCCCTGCGATCACCTTCACTCCACTCGATAGCGCCTTCAAGGGTTTCATACAGCAGTTGTCCCGCCATCACGACCATCATTGTTTCGCCCAGCACAGGCACGAACATCGACACCAGATTCAAGCCCAGCATGCCGATCTGCATCAGATGGGCCAGTTTGGCATCTCGTGCGTTCGCATCGACATCGGCAGTGGGTACCGCGTGGCTTCGCGCGTCGGCCAACACCTTGGCGCGATTCTGCGCATAAAGGTATTGCCACAAGTCCTCGTTGGGCGCCCAAAGCCCCCTGCCCTTGCGTTCGACTGTCGAAGGCGCGATGTACGGATCAACCGCCGGCTCCCACTTGACTGTGCGTTCGGGTGGAACCTGTTCGATGGTGGTGAATGTAAAACCACCGGTAAAACCCTGTACGAAGGCCAGCCAAGGGGAACGCAGAACGTCCCAGGCATCGCCAGGTGAGTCGGCTGCCTTTTGCCTGAACTGGCTGAAATAGTACGGGCGCTGATCATAGGGCAGGAACTGACTTAAAAAACGCTGGTATGCGGTGGGCTCTGCGCTGGTCTGTTGCGACGCATCACGTGCAGTGAGCAAGCGCTTGAGCTCTTCGCGCATTTGCTCGAACGTGTAGCGCTTGAGCGGATGTTCCGGGTCGTTGGGGATGTAAAGGATCAGTTCATCGGTGTAACGGTATTTTTCGCAGATGACGAAAGCCACGCACCCGGTCAGCCTTTTTTTCATCAGGCCGAGGTCCTGGAACCAGACTTGCTTGCGCCCCATCCACGGGTGCATTTCGCCGTCGATGACCGAGAGGATCATCGCGTGATCTGCCGCCTCGATGTCATTGCGCAATAGCGCCTGTTCGGCTGCAGCGCGCATCGCTGCCTTCTGGCTGGCGATGAAGCGTTCGCTGAGCACCGCCTCTGCCACCGCGTCCCGCGGATGGAAAAATTCCTGCAGGTACGTCTGGTATTGCTGACCTATATCCAGAGTGCGGCAAAGGCGCAAAAACTGGCTGACCGTGAGGCCTGTGTCGACGTGCTTGAATGTGTCCGCAGCAGGCGTCGCCACAACAAAACCGGAGCTCGAATGATAGGTCCCCTCGCATTCGTCAGCTTCGAAGTTGTGCAGCGAGGCTTCCAGCAGCGTGATCTTGAGAACCTCGAACGAGGCCAATACGGTTCTCTGAATACCCATTTCGACCGGGCGCCGTAAACATAACAGGGTTTTGTCTACATCGATTTCCAGCGCGTATTGGTCCTTCAAGGCTTTGATCAATAACGGCCTGGCGAATGTTTCGACATCCACGAATTTCGCCATGCTCTTGTCGAGACTGTTCTGGGCGATAACGCTGGCCTTGAAAGTCTCGTCGAGGGTTTTACGTTGGGCCGGCGTCGCATGCTGATACCAGGCCGGTAACGCGGTCGGGACCGCCTTGAGCGCTTCGCGCCGATGCGGCAAAGCGCTGGTCAACCATTGCGGGATCGATGTCTCGAGAAACTCGCCGTGCAGGCTTTGTGTTGCGATGAGTTTTGCAGACCGGTTGGGGGCTGCCTGCTGAGCGGTGGACGCAGGCTGCGTCGACACTGGTTCGGGGGGGATAACGTTCATGGTCACTCCTTTTTGATGGAGCGGTCAGCAAACCATGTCACGTTATCGCTTCTGCGTTATTCGGGTATCGCTCAAACTTGTCCGGGCTGCTTCGATGGCATCCCGGACCCAGCGGATTGGCTATGCTTCAGGAGGATGACTTTTCGCAGAGGGATTTATGGACGATCCAGTCGACAACAAACCGCCGAGTTTCTGGCAGATGCTGCACAGCGTCATGGCGGCGGCGTTCGGGGTTCAGAGCGGCAAGAACCGGGAAAGGGATTTCACCCACGGCAAACCCAGTCACTTTGTGATTCTGGGAGTTTTGTTCACGGCGGTGTTCGGCCTGACGCTGTTTGCCATCGTCAAGCTGGTGCTGTATCTGGCCGGGGTGTGATGGCACTGAACAGGCATCTGCCACAGGTTATCCGGGCCTTGGGAGAACGGCCCGGAGCGCGGATGTTACTGGTGACTGACCCAGAAGACCGCTGTTCCTACTACGAGAATGATCAGGAACAAAATGGCCCACGCGTCGACACTGCTGTCGCTTTTTCTGGCTTTGGTCGGGTTGCTCATTGCATCGCCTCTTGTCGGTTTTATCGGTGATTGCACAAAGACTCGATCACAGTTAAGACGATGATTGTCCGCACGACAAATGTGGATTAGATGACCGGCATTCGCGTTAGGCGATTTGGTTCTTTACATATACTCAAACATCACTTTTGCGCATAACTGCAAACGGGTATATTGCCCCGGCTCCGTGACGGAGTGCGCGGCCGTGCGCGCAGAATTGCAGAGGCAACATCGGACTCCAGCAAGCGAAAACGCAGCGTTTTCCGAGAAGCCCAAGCCTGAGAACAGGACTTATATGTACGTATACGACGAGTACGATCAGCGGATCATCGAGGACCGCGTCAAGCAGTTCCGTGATCAGACCCGACGCTATCTGGCAGGTGAGCTGAGCGAAGAAGAATTCCGCCCCCTGCGCCTGCAAAATGGCCTGTATATCCAGCGTTTCGCGCCGATGTTGCGCGTGGCCGTGCCTTACGGCCAGCTGACTTCGCGCCAGGTGCGCATGATGGCGAAGATCGCCCGCGACTACGACAAGGGCTATGCCCACATCAGTACGCGGCAGAACGTGCAGTTCAACTGGCCGGCGGTTGAAGACATCCCGGACATCCTTGCTGAACTCGCGACCGTGCAGATGCACGCCATCCAGACCAGCGGCAACTGCCTGCGCAACGTCACCACCGACCAGTTTGCCGGCGTCGCCGCCGATGAAGTGATCGACCCGCGTCCATGGTGCGAAATCGTCCGTCAGTGGACCACGTTCCACCCGGAATTCGCCTACCTGCCGCGCAAATTCAAGATCGCCGTCAACGGTTCGACCAGTGACCGCGCAGCCATTGAAGTCCACGATATCGGTCTGGAACCTGTCTATAACGCTGCCGGCGAGCTGGGCTTCCGAGTGCTGGTCGGCGGTGGCCTCGGTCGTACGCCGGTGGTTGGCGCATTCATCAATGAATTCCTGCCGTGGCAAGACCTGCTGAGCTATCTCGACGCCATCCTGCGGGTGTACAACCGCTACGGCCGTCGCGACAACAAATACAAGGCGCGGATCAAAATCCTCGTCAAGGCGCTCACGCCTGAGGTGTTCGCGCAGAAAGTCGACGCGGAAATGGAGCACCTGCGCGGTGGCCAGACCACGCTGACCGAGGCCGAACTGCATCGCGTCGCCAAGCACTTCGTCGATCCGGACTACAAGACCCTCGACAACCAGACCGCGCAACTGGCCGATCTGGACAAAGAGCATCCGGGTTTCGCCCGCTGGCGCAGCCGCAACACCCTGGCGCACAAAAAACCGGGCTATGTCGCTGTGACGCTGTCGTTGAAGCCGACCGGCGTTGCCCCGGGCGACATTACCGACAAGCAGCTCGACGCCGTCGCCGATCTGGCCGAGCGCTACAGCTTCGGTCAACTGCGCACCTCCCACGAGCAGAACATCATTCTCGCCGATGTCGAGCAGAGCCAGTTGTTCACCCTGTGGGGTGAGTTGCGTGAAAGCGGTTTCGCCACGCCGAACATCGGCCTGCTGACTGACATCATCTGCTGCCCCGGTGGTGACTTCTGCTCGCTGGCCAACGCCAAATCGATTCCGATTGCCGAATCGATCCAGCGCCGTTTCGATGACCTGGATTACCTGTTCGACATTGGCGAACTGGACCTGAACATCTCCGGCTGCATGAACGCCTGCGGTCACCACCACGTTGGCCACATCGGCATCCTCGGTGTGGACAAGAAAGGCGAAGAGTTCTACCAGGTTTCCCTCGGCGGCAGCGCCAGCCGTGATGCGAGCCTGGGCAAGATCCTCGGCCCGTCCTTCGCTCAGGAAGCCATGCCGGATGTCATTTCGAAGCTGATTGACGTGTACGTCGAACAACGTACCGAAGACGAGCGCTTCATCGACACTTATCAGCGTATTGGCATCGACCTCTTCAAGGAACGCGTCTATGCAGCGAATCATTAAGAACAACGAAGTCGTCGACGAAACCTGGCACCTGTTGCCGAAGGATTTCAACATCGATGAGATCAGCAACTGCGACGATCTGATCGTTCCTCTGCAGTTGTGGCGCGAGCACAGCCGCATGCTCAAGGCCCGCGACGGCGGTCTGGGCGTGTGGCTGGATGCTGACGAGGAAGCCGAAGAAATCGGTGAAGACGTCGGTGAGTTCCAGGTAATCGCGCTGAATTTCCCGGCGTTCACCGATGGCCGCAGTTACTCCAATGCCCGTCTGCTGCGTGACCGTTATGGTTTCAAAGGCGAGCTGCGCGCGATTGGCGACGTGCTGCGGGACCAGCTGTTCTACATGCACCGCTGTGGCTTCGACGCTTTTGCCATTCGCGCGGATAAAGACCCGTACGAAGCACTGGAAGGTCTGAAGGACTTCTCGGTGACCTACCAGGCCGCCAGTGACGAACCGCTGCCGCTGTTCCGTCGGCGCTAAGCCAGCGGGTTTATTGCGGACACAAAAACGCCGGTCATTGACCGGCGTTTTTTTATGCCTGGTGTTTACCAGAAACGTTGCTGAGTGAGGCGACTCCACCAGCTCAACAGCACGCGGTCTACCGAACCGCTGGCGGCCATGCCGATGCGTTCCTGCAGGCTTTTACGCTCGGCGTAGTGCAGGTGATAAACCTCAGCCTGTTTGGCTTTCTGCGCCAGGTATTCATCGCTGGTCTTGAGCTCGTCCACCAGTTGGTTTTCCAGCGCAGCGATACCGAGCCACACCTCACCGGTAGCCACTTCATCGATCGCCAGTTGCGGGCGGTACCGCGCCACGAAGTTTTTGAACAAGCGATGGGTGATGTCGAGGTCTTCCTGGAACTTCTCGCGGCCCTTTTCGGTGTTTTCGCCAAACACGGTCAGTGTGCGTTTGTATTCACCTGCGGTCAGCACTTCAAAGTCGATGTCGTGCTTTTTCAGCAGGCGATTGACGTTAGGCAATTGCGCGACCACGCCGATCGAACCGAGGATGGCGAACGGTGCACTGATGATCTTGTCGCCGATGCAGGCCATCATGTAACCGCCACTGGCTGCGACCTTGTCGATACAAACTGTCAGTGGCACGCCCGCATCACGGATTCGCGCAAGTTGAGACGACGCCAGACCGTAGCTGTGCACCATGCCGCCGCCACTTTCCAGACGCAGGACTACTTCGTCCTTCGGCGTGGCCAGGGTCAGCAGTGCGGTGATCTCGTGGCGCAGGCTCTCGGTGGCGGAAGCCTTGATATCGCCGTCGAAGTCGAGCACGAACACCCGGGATTTGGTCTCAGGTTTGTTCTTCTGTTTTTTCGCGCTTTTTTCCGTTTTTGCCTCGCCCTTGCGCAATGCCTTGAGCTGATCCTTGTCAAGCAAGGTCTGCTCAAGGCGTTCACGCAGCCCCTTGTAGAAATCGTTGAGCTTGCTGACCTGCAACTGCCCTGCCGATTTGCGCCGGCCCTTGCTGCGCAACGCGGCGAAACTGGCGAGCACCACCAGAATGGCGATCACCAGTGTGACGGTCTTGGCCAGGAAGCTGGCGTATTCGGTGAAAAAATCCACAGAGACTCCTCAAAGCAATGCGTGACGGTGTATCACACGCGGAATGGCTCCAGCATACCCATGCGTCGGCTCGTCGGCCAGCCGTGAAACCTCTGGCAACACGCCTGTAACGGGCATTTCAAACAAGCGTATGTTTTTTCATTGACAGCTTTACGCCATCCTCATAACCTCGCCTGACCTTCAACGTACCGGGACGACGCGGACGTGGGCAGCATCTACTTGATACGACATGGCCAGGCCTCCTTTGGTGCAGACGATTACGATGTCCTGTCGCCGACCGGTGTGCGTCAGGCAGAAATTCTCGGCCAGCACCTTGCCGACCTTGGTATCAGCTTCGATCGTTGCCTTGCCGGTGACCTGCGTCGCCAACAGCACACGGCCACCAGTGCACTGGAGCAATTCAGCGCCAGAGGCCTGCCGGTTCCAGTCCTCGAAACCGATTCCGCTTTCAACGAATTCGATGCCGACGCGGTGATCCGCGCCCTGCTCCCGGCCATGCTGCCGGAAGAGCCGGAAGCCCTCGACATCCTGCGCAACGCCGCGCAGAACCGCGGTGAATTCCAGCGCATCTTCGCCCTGATCGTCGAGCGCTGGCTTGCTGGCACTTATGACACTCCTGGCCTGGAAAGCTGGCTGGGCTTCGTCGAACGGGTTCAGGCCGGTTTGCACCGCATCCTCGATCTGGCGGAAAAGAACCAGAAAATTGCCGTGTTCACCTCCGGCGGCACCATCACTGCCCTGCTCCACCTGATTACGCAAATGCCTGCCAGACAGGCCTTTGAATTGAACTGGCAAATCGTCAACACCTCGCTCAACCAATTGAAGTTTCGTGGTCGCGAGGTGGCCCTGGCTTCCTTCAACAGTCACGCACACCTGCAACTGCTGAAGGCCCCGGAACTCATCACTTTTCGCTGAGTCCGGCTTACTGTGACCCTGGCTGTAACCACCCAGCTCCCATGACCAAGAAAGGATCGAACCATGACCTCCGTAGCTGATGCCGTAAAAGCAATGCAAGCCAAGTTCAACCCAGCCGCCGCTGCCGGTCTGGATCTGGTCTTCGGTTTCAAAATCACCGACGAAGACAAGCAATACGCACTGATCGTCAAAGACGGCACCTGCAACATTCAGGAAGGCGAAAACCCGGACGCCAACTGCACGCTGGTGCTGGATAGCGAAACCCTGAAAGGTATCGTCAGCGGCGAGACCGACGGCATGCAGGCCTTCATGAGCGGCAAGCTGCGCGTTGAAGGCGACATGATGCTGTCGATGAAACTGTCCGAGCTGTTCCCTTCGTAAGAAGCTTCTTGGTAAAACACAAATCCCGCTTATTGGCGGGATTTGTCGTTTCAACCATTGAAGACATGGCAACGTGAGTTAACGCTTGGCTGAAGCCGTCCCATCAAGCTCTTTTTTTACCTGGAGGTATGCCGCCTCTTCATCACTTTTTTCGATCAGATTCGAAGCCATCGAGCGGGGCAGGAGTTTCTTTTCTGTCACGTCCCAATCGATCGTAACGACCACGGTCTTGTTTGCAAACGTGATGAAAAGCCAATAGGAATCCACCGGCCTGTCAGGCTCGGCAAATGAACTATAGGCATACCGTATCTGGCGGTGCAGGTCCGGCGTATTCAGAATGAGGTCTTCGGTGTCCAACTTCGGAAACTGTCGCCCTACAGCGAATAACGCTTCGGTCAAGAGAACATCATTCTCAATATGTCGCAAACTTTCAGGCTTATTGCGCAGCATGGTCACTGGGCTCTCTTCAGGCGGAGTACCCATGAGACGCGGGCGATACATACCTGAACTGAACCACCGGCTGGCATCGAAACGGTTTTCTTCCGGACTCCACGGGCCGTAATACATCATTGCTTTGGCTGGCATCTGGGCTTCCTTGGCGTAAATAAATAGTCCTGCAAAGCTGGCAGCAATCAACAAGACACATAAGACGTGACGTTTGCCTATAAACTTCAGGAGCGTCATAGCGGTTTATAGGCAAGCAGGTGTTTGGGTACGCCGTCCGGTGTATCACCTGATCGAACGTCACGATGTGCGCCTAAGGCATCCAGCGGAAATCCAATCTTTCGTTCATACAATGCTCGGCTGTCATCGTGCGCCAGCAAATTGCGCTCTTCTTCAGAGACTGTTGGCGTCGGCGCCTGCGGCGCCTGTTCATCAGGTAATTGCGCCGTTGGGTCTTTGAGGGTCTTGCGATGTTCGATCAGCTTTCGTTCATAAGCGGTTTTTCGACTCAAATAATTCCGCATCGCTTGCCCATCAGCTGCTTCTCTTTCACGAATGCCCGGCACAGATCCCCGTTCCGCGGCAGTACCATAAGTTGTGTCGTAGTTGCTGCGTCTTGGAAATGCCCACACGGTGGTCCGGGTAGCATTAGCAAGAATCTGCGCCAGGCTGCGCTCGTAATGAGGATCTTCTGTTTCATTGACCTTGAAGTCGGCATCGATACCCAAACCTGTGCGACAAGCGTAGGAGTGAATTTTCGCACCATAGGCAAACGCTTCGGGTTTGAACATATACGCCTGTGCATCACGCAGACGGTAGCTATCGTTTTTATCCAGCTCGTAGCCCAACTCGATACTGCCCACCACACCATGGGAAAAAAAGTCGAGCTGTTTGATCTCGCGCCCGCGGCGTTGCCGAGCTGCGATGAAATCCACAAGACCGGATATCGAGTCCATCTCTCGGTACTGGGCCCCGTGCTGATTTTCGACAACGTCCTTCAAAGCCGTCAGCAAGTTCTCCGGATAGTCATTTTTGAAAATCAGAAATACACGCTGGATCGTGAAGTTTGGAGTGCCGGTTGGATACTTTGTGAGTTGGCGGATACCCTGATTGATAAAGCGCATCTTGTTGCCCTTCTGGCCACGAACCTTTTCATAAAGGGACATGTAAGACGCACCCACAACCGTTACGTAATCCTGTGCCAGCGTACCTTTCACTTGGGTCGTTGTATGTCGATCGCTTGTTCGAGCTTGATTCTTTTTGGGGGCTGCCACCTGCCACCTCCCTTAGTAATCTAGGCCGAGCGCATCGAGATGGGCGGCGGCTTCCTTACCCCACTGCACAACTATCGAAGTCGGGTTGGCCGTAAACACTCGCGCGGCGTTACCATGACTGTCGGTATGGCCTACGAGACGCTGCCCGTCACCCGTTTCGATGCAATAGAGCATGTCGGGAATAGCTTCGCCAGTGGCCTCATCAACCAGTTGGAAGCGCTCGCTGTGTTTAGGAACAGTGATAATCGGGGAGAAAGGTGCGGAACCGACCTGGGTGCCGACAAAAACGTCGCCAGAGCCCGTGATTATCATGCCTCCGTGGGCCGTCGCACTGCCCAAGAAAGCAATAGGCTTGCCATTGATCAAAATATTGCTGATGCCTTCGGTGACAGTGTCTCCGCACGCTGTGGTGTCTCCGACACGCAAAACTGGCATTCCATTGATGTTTACATCACCGGAACCGCTGTTACTGGGATTGGTGCCATGGCCTGTGATCGGGCATGCATTAAGATCGCTGAGTCGAGCGGCAGGCTTTGCCATCTTTAACTTCCTTGTAGTAAGCGTGGGCGCGAAATGTACCGGATCTTTATATTGGTTGAAAGCTTCAATCCAGACGTAGAATGCGAGCCGCCGCGAATGTAGCTGGCAGCGACTCATCGGCCCTTGATCGCTCCCGGAACCTGGAAATTGTCGTGTCGGATTCGCAGGCCCACACAAATCCGATCAACCCTCCTGCAACAACCGCGTATCCAGCCCAAACCGCTCTTGCGAAACCATCCTGAACTGACCTTCCGCCAGATCGCAACTCACCAGCAAATTCCACGAGTGTCGGGTGGCCACCGAAGGCACCAGAATAAATGGATGTTCAGCCAGCAGTGCGTCGGCAAACTTTCGCTGGTTGGGCGAGGTTTTTATCGGGGTGAGCCAATGCGGATTGGGCACGTCTTCCGGTTGCACGATTCTGATGCTGGCGTCGTGGGTGATTTCAAAACAGGTCAATACGTAGGGCTCCTGATCAAGTGCATCGAAGCTGCCATGGGCGGCCACCTCCAGTATCGCCGTGGAGGGGTCGACCGACGCATAAACGACTCTGCGGCCGGGCGTATTCCAGCGACCGCCGTCCCGTTTCGACCCCAGGCCGCTGTCCCAGGTCTCGCTGTACACCTCGCGATCCAGCCGCCACGCGTACCAGCGATCATCCCAGGGCAAGGGATTCATTGATAAACCCCGTATTTGATCTGGTTCAGATACTCCTCCACCATCCTGAAGCCCAACGCATTTCCAACCAGATCGAGCGGCACATAACCGTAGAAGTAAGTGGCGCGTTGCTCCAGCCATGATTCGGCCTTGGCCTGTCGCCCGAACACCTCGATGGCCAGTTCCAGCGCTGCCGCATATTGGTAGGCGATGATGCTCTGCGGCGTGTCCAGGCGCACCGACGCGCCTTCCTTGAGCAGACGTCGCACGGTTCTCACAGATTTGCCGGTGATACGTTTGACCATCTCTCCCTGTTGGTACAGTTCGGAGGTTGCGATCATGTTGACCACATCGAGCAGCGCAAATCCTTCGGCTGTGCAGCGCAGAATGAGCATCGGATCGTCGCCGGTGTCCTGCCCTCGCAACAGCAATTCCAGAGGTTTGCCCTCAAGCTTCTTCAAGCCCGTGAGCCGGGGCACTTTGGCGCTCGGCATGGCAACGTCCTCCGAGGGGCATCTCGCGCGGTCGTCGCGCCAGTAATGGCGAGGCGAGTAAGCAGGCGTATGGCTTTCAATCAGTGGGATTCGCATAGTCCATCCTTTGTCCAGGTCCAGAGCGATCTGTGCGCTCGATGACTTCAATGTCAGGACTGATCCTATAGATCCGGCGTCCGACGACCAACCTGAAAAAGTCGTCAGAAATATCCCCTCATCTGATCAAAACGCTCCTGTTTCCGTAGGACTTAAACGGAATTTTCAGCGGTTTAATCCGTTGTGGCTTTCAAGTTGGGGAGAGGGACTTTTGACTTACAATGCGCTCCACCTCCAGACACCGGCCCTGCCCCATGGACATCGACCTCGCCCGCACTTTCCTCGAAATCGTCCGCCACGGCAGTCTTGCCGCCGCCGCGCAGAAGCTGTTCGTCACACAAACGGCGATCACCGCACGGGTGCAGAAACTCGAAGGCCAGCTGGGCAGTACGCTGTTCGTGCGCAATCGCGCCGGGGCGAAGTTGACGGCCAATGGCGAAGCGTTCGTGGTCTACGCCAATCAACTGGTGCAGACCTGGGAAGCCGCGCGCCGCGACTTGCCGCTGCCCGAGGGTTATCACAACGTTCTGCACATTGGCGGTGAGGTCAGCCTGTGCAACCCGCTGATGCTCAGTTGGGCGGCGGAACTGCGGGAGAAAATCCCCGGCCACGCACTGCGCATGGAAATTCGCGACGGCGAAAATCTTTTGCGTCAGCTCGAACTCGGTGTGCTCGATGCGGCGCTGGTTTATCAACCGGAATACTGGCCGGGATTGCAGGTCGAGCAAGTGCTGGAGGAAAAACTGATTCTGGTGCGCGCGCCCGAGCGTCCGGAGCCTTACGTCTACATCGATTGGGGACCGGACTTTCGTCGTCAGCACGACGCCGCCCTGCCGGAAAAAGCCAAAGCCGCGCTGAGCTTCAACCTTGGCCCACTGGCCCTGCAATACATCCTCGAACATGGTGGCAGCGGTTATTTCCGTACCCGGGTCGTGCGCACTTATCTGGAGACCGGCGCGCTGGAAGCCGTCACCAAAGCCCCGGAATTCGGTTATCCGACCTATCTGGTGTATTCCCGCGATCGCGACTCGGCAGTGCTGCAACAGGCCTTCGATCTGTTGCGCGAGGTGATCCGCACCGATGATGACTGGTCGCAGCGCTGGAACCCGTTGAGCTGACGGGCGGCTTCAGTCCAGAGCATGGCGCTTAAGGCCGCAAGGTTCGCCCTGCACAAGTCAGCGGATCGGCTAATCTGCCGGGTATAACAACAATACCCGCAGGTGAAAGCGTTGAGGCAGACCACCGAGGCATTCCGCAGCCGCTACCGTGCGGCCATTCATCCTTTATACAATCCGTGGTTGCATGGCGCGTTCGTGTTGCTGTTCGGCATTTTCACCGTCGCTGCGTTCTGGCGCACGGTGCATTCAGTGAGCTGGCTGGAATGGCTGACAGTGCCGCTGAGCCTGTTGTTGTTCAACTTCGGCGTGTACATGGTCCATCGTCATTTAGGCCATCACAAAAAAGCTTTCGCAAAGATGTTCTACGCACGACATGCCGGGGACCATCACAGCTTTTTCACCCCCGGCCATATGACCTACGACAGCGCGCGGGACTGGCGAGTGATTCTGTTTCCAGCCTGGCTGATCGTCATTCATACGCTATTGATCACCCTGCCCCTCTGGTGGCTGCTCGCGCAGGTCAACGCCAATGTCGCCGGGCTGTTTGCCGGGTGCATGGTGTTCGGTTATCTGCTCTATGAGGTATTCCATGCCTGTGAACATCTGCCACCGCAAAATCCGTTGACTCGTTTGCCGTGGATTCGCCAGATGCGCGGTCTGCACGAACTGCATCACCGCCGCGAGCGCATGCAGGAGCGCAATTTCAACATCGTTCTGCCCTTGATGGACTACCTGTTCGGCACGCTGTACCGCGAGCCGGAACCCGCCCCTTTGAGTTATTCAAAAATGCCCATGACGCGCATGCAGCACCAGATCGATATCGCCGGCGAACCGGTCGCCGTGCTGGCTTATGCCGCCAGCGTCAGTCACTGGCCGGACTGGCATCCCTCCTCATTGAAGATTGACGGTCCGCAAGGTCCACTGCATGCCGGTGCACGTTTCGAAGAGGACATCCATGCCGGCGGACGTGCCGGTCACTTGCGCTGGGAGGTTACTGAATATCTGCCGGGCCGGCGCTGGTGCGCACGCGCGCAAAGTGATCAGGGCTTGTCCCTGCGGTTGACTTACGAGTGCTCAGTGGAGGCTGGCGGCACGCGTTTCTCGCGCACGCTGGAATATCGCTTTGACGGTTTGCTCATGCGTCTTGCCAATCGCCTGTTGCTCAAGCGGCGCATCGAGCGGGAATCTGCCGCGTCCATGCTCGCCCTGCGCGACATGGCTGCGCAATTTATCGGCGCGGCGAGGGCCAGCGCGTGAAATTACGTTATGTGCTGTGCCTGCTGATCGTTCTCGTCATCGCCTTCTTGTTGTTGCTGCCGACCAAGGTCGAACCGGTCGCCTGGACGCCGCCACTGGCGCCGTCATTGAAAGACGGCATCTACGCGGACAACCAGCGCCTCAAAGCTGTGGCGAAGGTCGGGCCGAGCGACATCGAAGGGCCTGAGGCGTTGCTACTGGAAGACGAATTCCTCATCACCGGATTGCATGACGGCAGGCTCATCCGTAGCAGCCTCGACGGTACGCAGCGCAAGGTCCTGGCCGACACCGGTGGCCGTCCACTGGGCCTGGCCCGTCATCCGAATGGCATGCTGGTAGTTGCCGATGCGGTCAAAGGCTTGCTGTCGCTGGATGCGCAGGGCCGCGTGATTCCGTTGACCACCGAGGCCAACGGCGTGCCATTTGGATTTACCGATGATGTAGCGGTCGACAAGTCAGGCCACTACGCCTACTTCAGCGATGCCTCGAGCCGTTGGGGCTATGGTCATGACGGCGAGGCGATCATTGAACACGGCGCCGACGGACGTCTGCTGCGCTACGACTTTCAAACCGGCAAGACCAGCGTCTTGCTCGACAAGTTGCAGTTTGCCAATGGCGTCACTCTTGGTCCGGACGAGGCCTATGTGCTGGTCAATGAAACCGGCGCTTATCGCATCAGCCGTTACTGGCTGAGCGGGCCGAAGGCCGGTACCCATGATGTGTTCATCGACAACTTGCCGGGGCTTCCGGACAACCTCTCGTTCAATGGCAGCAATCGCTTTTGGGTAGCGCTGTATGCGCCGCGCAATGCCTTGCTCGATGGCACCGCTGAACACCCGTTCGTGCGCAAGATGATCGTGCGGGCGTTGACGGTTTTGCCCAAGCCTGTCGAAAAGCGCGGGTTTGTGCTGGGACTGGACCTGGACGGCAAGGTGATTGCCAATCTGCAGGACGCGAGCGAAGGCAATTATTCGCCGATTACCACGGTGCGCGAGTATGGGCAGTGGTTGTATTTCGGCTCGTTGAAGGCCATGCATATGGGGCGAATGGGGTTGGATGCGGCGCTTAAGTAAAACAGAAAAATTTTCACCGTATGGACCGACGATATCGCTGGCAAGCCAGCTCCCACAGTGTCCGTGTGAACTCCAAATATGTGTTCACCAGATGAACCTGTGGGAGCTGGCTTGCCAGCGATAGCGGTCTGTCAGTTGCCGGACCGGTCGAACTTCTCCGGATCTTCATCCTCCGGCAGTTCTTTCACGGTTTTTTCCGGATGCGCTGTGGTATGCGCCGGGCTGTTCGGTTCAGGACGGGTAGGAATCGGGTCGAAACCACCCTGCTCTTCACTGGGGAATTTGGGGTCGTTCATATGGCACCTCGCAACGAGTCGATGGTTTGCAGACTCTGCACATTGGAGGTGCCATTGGCCGTAGCCGTTCCCTTCAGAAAATGACCACGGGTCGGGCGACTACTGTCCCGTCAGCGGCTGCCCGGCGAGTTGAGCAACGATCTGTTCCTTGACGATCACGCGCTTCTCTTTGAGCTTTTTCAATTCGTCGTCAGTGGGGGCGTCTGACTGGGCGTTCTCGGCTTCGACCACGGCTTTATCCACGTCGAAGTACTTGTTGAGCAGCGAATCCAGCTTCGGATCCTCGGAGCGTTTTTGCTCGATCTCTTCCTTCTTGCAGCCCAGGTCCTGATACAGATCATGTGAAACCGGCATGAAACACCTCCATCAATTTGATCGACAACCAGCGCGACCGATGCGCTGACTCATTATCAGCATGGCCTTGCCCGATGACTTCTGTCGACTCCCTGTCAGACCAGCGGTTGCCGTTCGTCGCCCTGTCGTAAATGCGATAAAACCTTTGGCGTCTGCGCTCGCTCCATTGGATAACGCTCACAAAAACCTGCGTGGAGATACCCAATGGACGGATTCAACCTGCGTCATCTCGCTCTGGCTGTTGCACTGTCTGCCGGCATGGGCAGCGCCTTTGCCGCGACCGACAACGACTTTGTCGACAATGCCGCCGCTGGTGGCATCGCCGAAATCGAAACCAGCAAGCTGGCACTGGAAAAAAGCCAGTCAGCCGACATCAAAGCCTTCGCTAACCAAATGATCGCTGATCACACCAAGGCCAATGAAGAGCTGAAGAAGATCGCGACCACCAATGACATCGAAGTCCCTGACGACACCACCCTGGTCAAGCAGGCCAAGGAAAAGATTCTCGACATGCGCGATGAATCCTTCGATGCGGCCTACGCCAACAACCAGGTCAAGGCTCACGAAGAGACCATCGCGCTGTTCAAGAAGCAGGCGAACACCGTGACCGATGACAAGGCCAAGGGCGCTACTGAACTGAAAGCGTTTGCGCAGAAGATGTTGCCAGCGCTGGAAAAACACCTGGCCCACGCCAAAGAGCTGCAAGCCAAACATCCGAGCAAGTAACCGGCCGGCAATAAAAAGGCCGCATCCTTCGATGCGGCCTTTTTGCGTTTCAGCGATCAACCGCCATCGGTGTCAATATCGGCGTCGGTGCTTTCGCCCGGTTCAGGACGGTCAGGGTCAGGCTTGAAGCCGGGGCTGAAGTCGTTGCTGTTGTCGTTGTGATGCTGCTTCTGATCGACCTCGGCAGCCGCGCTGTCCGCCTGCCCTTCTTCAACCGGCGCGGGAGTATTTTGCCCCGGTGTTTGCGGGTCGATGGCCGGGTCGTTGCGGTTAATTGACTCTGAGGACTGATTTTGCTGTTGCGGAGCTTGCTCGTTCATATCCACCTCATTCATAGTCCTGCCTCCTTCTTCCAGCACGACTGGAAAACGTCGGGCATGCAGATTCGAAGCCTGACGCCGTAGATTCGTTCAAAAGATCGTTGCCTGCCGCCACGCCGACTAGAGTTACCGGGGCGTTCGACGCGGCAGGCAGAAAAATTCATCGCTAGCTGAACAACTATTTCAAGCGGTAAATGTCAGTCAAATCGCGCCGGTCATTTCGCCGAGCCGGCCCATATACGTAACGGAGCGACACGCACATGGCAGCACTGCAGAACAGCACAGTTGAAGCAATCAAGAACAACCAGACTCAGCTGTTGAGCGAGTGGACCAAACGCCTCGAAGCCAGCGGCGCCACACGCAACCTCAAGGAACACGACCTCGCTCAGCAAACCCGCGACTTGCTGGGCCTGCTCCTGGCGGGTCTGGAAAACGGCAACGGCAGCAAGATTGCCGCTGCGGGTTGGGAGGATACCCGTCAGTTCCTTGAAAAGCTGTCGCAGAGCCGCGCCCTGCTCGGCCAGGATTCCCAGCAAACCGCCAATTTCATCTTTGCCCTGAAAGGCCCGTTGTTCGCCCTGCTGCAAAACCATTATCAGGACCAGCCAGCACTGCTTGCCGAGCAATTGCTGGAAATCTCCGAATTGCTCGACACCGTCGGTATGCACACCATCGGCACCTTCCAGAAATCCCGCGAAGCGGTGATCAAGCGTCAACAGGAAGAGCTGCTGGAACTGTCGACTCCGGTGGTCAAGCTGTGGGATGGCGTCCTCGCCCTGCCAATGATCGGCACCCTCGATTCGCAGCGCACCCAAGTAGTCATGGAATCGCTGCTGCAACGCATCGTCGACACCGGTTCGGAAATCGCCATCATCGACATCACCGGCGTGCCGACCGTTGACACTCTGGTCGCCCAGCACCTGCTGAAAACCGTGACCGCAATCCGCCTGATGGGCGCTGACTGCATCATCAGCGGCGTGCGTCCGCAGATTGCGCAAACCATCGTGCACCTGGGTCTGGATCTGCAAGGCGTAGTGACCAAGGCCAATCTGGCCGACGCATTGAAACTGGCCCTGACCCGCTTGGGTGTCAGCCTCGTCAAGACGGCTTGACCATGGAACGTATTCCGATTCTTCAAATGGGCGATATCTTGCTGGTGACCATTCAGGTCGACATGCATGACCAACTCGCCCTGACCCTGCAGGACGATCTGTCCGAGCGCATCAGCCGGACATCCGCCCGGGGCGTGCTGATCGACATCACGGCGCTGGATATGGTCGATTCGTTCATCGGGCGCATGATCGGCGACATTTCCGGGCTGTCGAAAATCATGGACGCCAAAACCGTGCTGGTCGGCATGCAGCCGGCAGTGGCGATCACGCTCGTTGAGCTGGGCATGACTTTGCCAGACGTGAGCACCGCCCTGAACGTCGAACGCGGGATGAAACTGCTGCGGGAACGAGTACTTGCACAATGACCGTGCGCAGTAGCGGTACGCAACCCATTCTCATTGAACAGGACGTAGTGCTGGCCCGCCAGACCACGCGCAAACTCGCCACCGAATGTGGCATGCGCCTGATCGACCTGACCAAACTGGTGACCGCTGTCAGTGAGCTGGCGCGTAACACCATGGTCTACGGCGGCGGCGGCGACATGGACTGGCAGATTCTCGAGGAAAACGGCCGGGTCGGTTTGCGCATCACCTTCCGCGACGAAGGCCCTGGCATCCCCGACATCAAACTGGCGATGACCGACGGCTGGACCTCCGGCAGCGGGTTGGGCCTTGGCCTGACTGGCGCCAAGCGCCTGGTCAATGAATTCGAACTCGACACTGAGCCCGGCAAAGGCACGCGCATTACGATCACACGATGGACATGAATATCACCGGGTCGTTGACCCAGGTTCTGCCGATCGAGGACAGCAGCCAGATCGGCCACGCGCGGCGCACCGCGCAGAAACTCGCCGAGCAGCATGGCTTCGACGAAAACGATGCCGGCCGCGTGGCGCTGGTCGCGACCGAACTGGCGAGCAACGTGCTCAAGCATGCCCAGCGCGGCGAGTTTCATCTGCGTGTGCTGGCTCGGCCGGATAGCGGTTTCGGCATCGAAATGCAGACCGTGGATCGGGCGCAGGGCTTTGATCTGGATGCCTGTCTGGCGGATGGCTTTTCCACTGGCGGAACGCAGGGCATCGGCCTCGGCGCCGTATCGCGGCAGACCAATGTCTTCGATGTCTACGCCGACCACCGTGGCGCGGTGTTGCTGGCGCGGATCTTTGCCCGCAGCGATCGGCAGGCCGATATCCGCTTCGGGGTCAGCCAGCATTCGCTGCATGCCGATCCGGCGTGCGGCGATGTCTGGCATCTGAAATATGAAGGTTCGCGGATCAGCGCGCTGGTGGTCGATGGCCTCGGCCATGGCGAAGACGCCGAACGTGCCGGCCTGGCCGGTGCCCGGGCATTCGCCCGGGCACCGTTTGCCGATCCTGTGGTATTGATGGAAGACCTGCATCAGGAAATGCTCGGCACGCGCGGTGGCGCCGTCGCTTTCGCGCAGTTTGACAGCCAGCGCGACGGCCTGACGTTCGCCGGTGTCGGTAACATCGGCGCCAGTCTGCTGGAGCCTGGCAAATCCCGCGGTCTGGCCTCACACCCCGGTATCGTTGGTGGCCAGTACCGTAAAGCCAAACCCTTTGACTATGCTCACGTGAACGGACATTTATTGATCATGTACAGCGACGGCCTACAGTCCCGTTGGAATCTTGCAGACTACCCCGGCCTGGTGCATCGCCATCCTGCCGTGATAGCCAGCGTCCTGCACCGCGACTTTTGTCGTGGCCGCGATGACGTGACGGTGCTGGTCGTGGCTCTGGAGGCCGCCCATGGCTGAATCGACAACCCTGAGCCCTGCTGAACAGGCGGCGCTCATCGCTCAGTTGCAGCGCGAAACCACTGCCCTGCGCGAAGAACTCGATGAAACCAACCAGGGTGTTCTGGCGCTGTACGCCGAGCTCGACAATCAGGCCGAAGAACTGCGTCAGGCATCGGATCTCAAGAGCCGTTTCCTGTCGTACATGAGCCATGAATTCCGCACACCGCTGGGCTCGATACTGAGCATCAACAGTCTGCTCGCTGACGAACTCGACGGTCCGCTCAGCCCTGAACAGCACAAGCAGGTAGCCTTCGTCAGCACCGCTGCCCGCGAGCTCAGCGACATGGTTGATGACCTGCTCGATCTGGCGAAGATCGAAGCCGGGCGCATCAGCATTTCCCCGGCCTGGTTCGACATGTTCGACCTGTTCTCCGCCCTGCGCGGGATGTTCCGGCCAATCGTCGACGCCTCGGCGGTGGATCTGATCTTCGAAGAGCCGCTGGGCCTGCCGCGCCTGTATACCGATGACAAGAAGCTCGGGCAGATCCTGCGCAACTTCATTTCCAACTCACTGAAATTCACCACCCGTGGCGAAGTGCGGGTATCGGCGCGAATGGAAGGTGAAGACAAAGTGCGCTTTGCCGTCAGCGACACCGGCATCGGCATCGCGGCCGAACTGCATGACACGCTGTTCGAAGACTTCTCCCAAGTCGATTCGCCATTGCAGAAACGTCTGCGCGGCACCGGTCTGGGTCTGTCACTGTGCAAGCGTTTCGCCGCCCTGCTCGGCGGTGAAGTCGGGGTAGACAGTACGCCGGGCGTCGGCTCGACGTTCTTTGTCATCATCCCGCTGGCAATCGCTCTGGAGAACGTCGATGAATCGTGACATCCGCCTGTTGATCGTCGATGACAACGTCGCCACCCGTTACGCCCTGCGCCGGCGCCTGGAGAACCATGGCTACACGGTGCTCGAAGCCGGCACCGGCAGCGACGGACTGGCCCTGATCGAGAGCGAAGCCCTCGATGCGTTGATCCTCGACGTCAACCTGCCGGACATGAGCGGTTTCGACATCGTCCGCCTGCTGCGCGCCGACCCGGGCACCGCGCTGCTGCCAGTGATTCATGTGTCAGCGGCGTCGATCCAGACCGGCGACATCATCACCGGCCTCAACGCGGGCGCCGATGCCTATCTGATTCACCCGGTCGACCCGGATGTGCTCTTGGCGACGCTGCGTACCCTGCTGCGGGTGCGCGACACGGAAAATGCCCTGCGCGAAAGCGAGGCGCGTTTCCGCGAGATCTTCGCTAACGTCTCGGCGCCGATCGCGGTGCTCGATGCCAATCTGAAAGTGCATGAGTGCAATCACGCATTTGCCCAATTGATCGTCGATAACCGCGATCAGCAGGCGCTGCGTGAATGCTTCGCCGAAGATCAATGCTCGATCCTCGATGAACTGCGTCTGCGTCTGGTCGACGGCGAGCGCTGGAAAGGCACGCTGAACATGCGCGTGCAGGGCGAGATTCGCGAGACGCAATGGCAGATTTCGCCGTATCGCACGCCGGAGCTGAGCCTGGTGTTTGTCGAGGACGTCACCGAACACCGCCACCGCGAGCGCTCGCATCTGGCGCGACTGGATGACACCACCACGCAGCTGGCCAAGGAAGTCGCCGAGCGCGTGCACGCCGAAGCGCAATTGTTGCAAGTGCAGAAAATGGATGCGCTGGGCAAGCTCACCGGCGGTATCGCCCACGACTTCAACAACCTGCTCACCGGGATCATTACCAGTCTGGAACTGATCCAGAAACGCGTGGCCGATGAGCGTCTGGACAAGGTGCAGTTCTATACCGAAGCAGCGCTGAATTCAGCGATGAGCGCGGCCTCGCTGACCCATCGTCTGCTGGCATTTGCCCGTCAGCAGCCGCTCGATACACGGCCGGTGGACATCAACGAGCATGTCCGCTCGCTGGAAGAATTGCTGGTGCGCACCATCGGCGAGCGCATCACCCTCAAGCTGGAACTGACCAACAAACCGGCGATTGCGCTGGTCGACCCGGTGCAGCTGGAAAGCGCGGTGCTCAATCTGGTGATCAACGCCCGTGATGCCCTGCCCTCGGGCGGCAATATCTGGGTCAATACTTACGCCGCTTATTCCCATGGCGATCCGAATCTGGCCGATGGCGCGTACGTGGCGCTGTCGGTACGCGACGACGGCACCGGCATCGAACATAACGTGATCGACAAAGTGTTCGAACCGTTTTTCACCACCAAGCCTTTGGGCCAGGGCACCGGGCTCGGTCTGTCGACGATCTACGGTTTTGCCCGTCAGTCCGGCGGTGACGCGCACATCCGCAGCGTCGCCCGACGTGGCACCGAAGTGACCATCATGCTGCCCGGCACCAACGACCCGACCGGGGCCGACGCACCTGTGCCCGTGCCTGACGCGAAAGGCAGTGGCGAGCATGTGCTGATCGTCGAGGACATGGCCACGGTGCGCTTGTTCGTCACCGAAGTGCTGGAGGATGCCGGCTATCGCTGCACGCAAGCGGCGGATATCGAATCGGCGCTGGAGCGCTTGCAGAACGACCCGTCGATCGACCTGCTGCTGACCGACGTCGGCCTGCCGCGCATGAGCGGGCGGGAGTTGGCGGATGTTGCCCGTGGCTGGCACGAAGGGCTGCCGATCCTGTTCATGACCGGCTACGCCGAAACCGCGCTCAACCGCCAGGTCTTCCTCGGCACCGGCATGGACATGCTGGTCAAACCGTTCCAGATCAGCGAACTGCTCGACAAGGTCCGCCGTACGCTGGATGGCGCCTGAACTGGCGCCATCGCTGGCAAGCCAGCTCCCACAGGGGGCATCAGTGTGCGCAGATTTTCGGCAACAACTTGAATTTCTGTGGGAGCTGGCTTGCCAGCGATGGCGGCCAGCAAGGCGCTGCAGTTATCGGCTTAAAGCACGGGCAAGAAACGGCGCGGTCTTGCTCTTCTTGCTGGCGGCGACTTTCTGCGGTGTGCCGGCAGCGACGATCCTGCCGCCCTGATCGCCGGCCCCGGGGCCGATGTCGATCACCCAGTCACTCTGCGCGACGACGCGCATTTCGTGTTCGACGACGATCACCGTGTGCCCCGCCGTTACCAGCGTATCGAGTTGTTCCAGCAACCGATCGACATCTCTCGGGTGCAATCCCGTGGTCGGTTCATCCAGTACATACAAGGTCGCGCCACGCTGGCTGCGCTGCAACTCGGTCGCCAGTTTGATCCGCTGCGCTTCACCACCGGACAGTTCCGTGGCCGGTTGCCCCAGGCGCAGATAACCCAGGCCGATATCGCGCAGCACTTCCAGCGAACGACGAATCCCCGCCTGCTCGGCAAACACCGCCACCGCCTCATCGACGGTCAGTTGCAGCACCTGGGCGATGCTCAAGCCCTGCCAGAGAATCGCCAATGTCTGCGGGTTATACCGCGCTCCGTGGCAGGTCGGGCACGGCGCATACACGCTGGGCATGAACAGCAATTCCACACTGACAAAACCTTCGCCCTCACACGTGGCGCAACGGCCCTTGGCGACGTTGAAAGAAAACTGCCCGGCATCATAGCCCGCCGCTTGTGCCTCAGGTGTCGCGGCGAACAGCTTGCGCACGTTGTCGAACAAGCCGGTGTAAGTCGCCAGATTGGAGCGCGGCGTGCGTCCGATGGGTCTCTGATCAACCTGCACCAGCCGTTTGATCGACTCCAGGCCGGCGCTGATCTGCCCGGTGCTGGGCGGCGGCGTGTCATCTTCCAGGCTCGGTTCTTCTGACTCGGCCTCGGCCACTGGACGGCCCAACTGCGCGCCGACCAGTTCCAGCAAGGCCTGACTGACCAGACTCGATTTGCCAGATCCCGATACGCCGGTCACCGAGGTGAAACAGCCCAAGGGGAATTCGGCGCTAAGATTATTCAGGTTATTGCGCGTCACGCCGTCGAGCTTCAGCCAGCCGCTCGGCTTGCGCGCGGCGCGCTCAGGGCGTTGGTTTTCGGCAAACAGATAAGCGCGGGTCTGCGAATCTGCAATATCAGCAAGTCCCGCAGGCGGACCGCTGTACAGCACGCGCCCGCCCTTTTCGCCCGCCGCCGGGCCGACGTCAATCAGCCAGTCGGCACGGCGCATGGTTTCGACATCGTGTTCGACCACAAACAGCGTGTTGCCGTCGGCCTTCAAGCGCTGCAATGCCTCGAACAACGCCTCGCCATCCGCCGGATGCAGACCGGCAGACGGTTCGTCCAGGACATAAATCACCCCGAACAGCTGCGAACCCAATTGCGTGGCCAGGCGCAAACGCTGCAACTCGCCCGACGACAAGGTCGGCGTACTGCGTTCCAGCGCCAGATAACCCAGGCCGAGATCGGTCAGGGTGCTGACCCGCTCCAGCAAATCCTCAGCGATGCGCTGCGCCGCCAGACGCTTTTCCAGCGACAGGTTCGGCGTATGGCGCACGTCCGGCGCGCTGGCGTGACCGCTGGCCCCATGGGCGACCCGCTGCTGACGCGCCTCGCGGGTTTGCGCATGGCTGAGGGTGTCGCCGCTCTCCTCGGCCTGTTCCAGATAATTCGCCGCCGCTACAGGCCGCAGCACTTCGGCCACTTGCAGCAACGGCATCTGCGACAACTCGCCAATGTCGTAGCCGGCAAAGGTCACCGACAACGCCTCGCGCTTGAGCCGTTTGCCCTCGCACAATGGGCACGGGCTACCGCGCATGAACTGTGAAACACGCTTCTTCATCAGCGCACTTTGCGAGTGAGTGAAGGTGTGCAGGATATAGCGCCGGGCGCCGGTGAAGGTGCCCTGATAACTCGGTTCCATCTTGCGCTTGAGCGCGACGCGGGTTTCTTCCGGGGTCAGCCCGGCGTACACCGGCACCGTCGGCGTCTCTTCAGTGAAGAGAATCCAGTCGCGCTGCTTTTTCGGCAGTTTTTTCCACGGAATGTCGACATCGATGCCCATGGTCACGAGGATGTCGCGCAGGTTCTGCCCTTGCCAGGCCAAGGGCCAGGACGCCACTGCACGCTGGCGGATGGTCAGGTTCGGGTCCGGCACCATCAGCGCTTCGGTGACTTCATAGACGCGACCAAGTCCATGACACTCCGGACAGGCGCCCTGCGGCGTGTTCGGTGAAAAATCCTCGGCATACAGCATTGGCTGCCCCGGCGGGTAACTCCCGGCGCGGGAATAGAGCATGCGGATCAGGCTCGACAACGTCGTCACGCTGCCCACCGACGAACGCGCGCTCGGCGTGCCGCGCTGCTGTTGCAAAGCGACGGCGGGCGGCAGTCCTTCGATGGAATCGACATCCGGCACGCCGACCTGATCGATCAGCCGCCGCGCGTACGGCGCCACCGATTCGAAATACCGCCGCTGGGCCTCGGCATACAGCGTGGAAAACGCCAGCGACGACTTGCCCGAACCGGAGACACCGGTGAACACCACCAGCGCATCGCGCGGAATATCGACATCAACGTTCTTCAGGTTATGTTCGCGGGCGCCGCGCACACGAACCATGCCGGCGGGTGCTTTGGAATTGCGCTTGGAAATCATCGGCCTGCCTTGATTGAAAAACTGGGCAGCGCTCGGCATCAGGTGCCGAGCACCTCGCAAATCATCTGCAGTAAAGCTTGCGGGCTGTAGGGTTTGCCGAGCAGATGCGTATCGGGGCTGAGCTGGTGGTCGCGGGAAATGATGTCGCGGGTGTGACCGGAGGTGAACAGCACCGGCACCGGCGGTGTCTGCACCTTGGCCCACGCGGCCAGATCGGAACTCTTGATCAGGCCGGGCATGACCACGTCGGTGAAGATCAGATCGATCTCGATGCCTTCCAGCAACATCTGCATGGCCACGTCGCCATTGCACGCGGTCATCACCCGATAGCCTTCTTCGCGCAGCAACTCGACCGCCGAAGCGCGCACCGCGTCATTGTCTTCCACCACCAGAATGGTTTCGTGGCCGCCGCTCTTACGCTCTCCGACACTGGCGGTCTCTTCACGAACCGGACGCAGACTGCGCGGGAAATACAACTGCACCCGCGTGCCTTCGCCGAGCTTGCTGTCGATCTCGACGTGGCCGCCACTCTGTTTGACGAAGCCGAAGACCATGCTCAGACCGAGGCCAGTGCCCTGCCCGTCGGCCTTGGTGGTGAAGAACGGTTCGAAAACCTGTTCCAGCATTTGTGGGGCAATGCCCACGCCGGTGTCGGTGATCGCCACGCGCACATACTCACCGGACGCGATGCCCTTGCCGACGCAGTATTCGCTGTCCAGACAGACATTGGCGGCACTGAGGCCGATAACGCCCTCGCCCTTCATCGCGTCGCGGGCGTTGATGGCCAGGTTGAGAATCGCGTTTTCCAGTTGGTTGCGGTCGACGTTGATGTGCCAGGGCTGCGGCGGCAACTGCACGTCGATCTGAATGGTTTCGCCCAATGCACGTTGGAGTAATTCGCCCACGCCTTCGAAAATTTGTTCTGGATTGCACACGGCCGGTGACAGCGGTTGCCGCCGGGCAAATGCGAGCAATTGCGAAGACAGTTTGGCACCGCGTTCGACCGCCGCCAACGAAGCCACGACCCGGCGTTGTACGTTGGCATTGTTGGGCTCATGTCGGGCGAGCAGATGCAGGTTGCCGGCGATGACTTGCAGCAGATTGTTGAAGTCGTGGGCAACGCCACCGGTCAGGCCGCCGATGGCTTCGAGCTTCTGCGATTGGCGAAGTTGTTCCTCGGCTGCCAGCCGCGCATTCACTTCGGCGGCCACGCGCTGTTCGAGATTACGGGTGAATTTGAGCAGTGATTCTTCGGCGTTTTTGCGCTCATGGATGTCGATCAGCACACCGGGAAAGCGAAACGGCTTGCCTTGCTCATCGAACTCGCAGGCACCACTGGCCAACACCCACAGGTACTGGCCGTCGGCCCGCTGCACGCGGTATTCAGCGTTGTACGGCTCGCCAGTGCGCACGCTATGGGCAACTCGCTCCTGCACCCACCGATGATCTTCGGGATGGATGCGCGATTCGGCGATGTCTTGTTGCAGATCGCTCAGGTCCTGATCCGGCGGGTAGGAAAAGGTGCGGGCGAAACGTTCGTCAGCAGAGAAGCGATTGTTCTTGATGTCCCAGACAAACGAGCCAAGCAGTGCGCCGGCATTCAGCGCCAGACGCACGCGCTCGTTGTCGGCGCGATAGGCATCTTCGGCCGCCTGACGCAGGCGTTCGGAATGCACCAGTTCGGTGGTTTCGACCACCATCGCCATGACGCCGCCGGGCACGCCTTCGTCGTTGGCCACCGGGCTGTAATACAAGTCCATCCAAACGTCTTCGGGCACGCCGTCGCGCAGCAATACCAGCTCTTTGTTGCGATAGGACAAGGTGCCGCCGGCCAGGCAAGTGTCAACGACGTGGCGGTTGAATTCGGCGACTTCCGGCCAGCCCAGCTCTACCGGCACGCCAAGCAGATAGGGATGGCGGCCACCGGCGAATTCGGAGTAGGCGTCGTTGTAGATCATGTAGCCGGCATGGCCCCAGAGCATCACCATCGGCAGCGGCGAAGCCAGCATCAGCTGCACGGTGTTACACAGGCTGGCCGGCCAGTCGGCGAGCGGACCCAGTTCGGTGAGGCTCCAGTCGAACGCACGGATGCGTCCGGCCATTTCGCCTTTCCAGCCCTCACAGCCGTGGCTTTCGGATAAAAACTGCATCGCCTGACTCAGTGTCCTTTTTTGCGGTTTTCCGATCTATCGCAACGCTACAACGACGCGACGCCCGTGTGTTTCGAGGCCCTGAAAACGCATTGGTTTCATTGGAGGTATAGCCGATTTGCGACACAGAGCCATTCAGACGCCAATCAAGTGTTTGAGTGGGTGATAGCCGGTTTTCATTTTTGCAGCAACGTCGAGAATCGCCTTCTCGATTCCGTTGAGGTGCGTGCAGGTCAGCTCGATCGCGGCGCTCTGATTACCGGCCTCGATGTACTCAAGCAAACGCAGGTGTTCATCGTCGCGGCAGGCTTGATGACTGTCGTCATCGAGCGCGGCGGCATACAGTGAAGCGCGCGAGATCAGCTTCTGGAACCAGTCGAGCAGCACCGGATTGTTCAGGCTGCGCGCCAGTTTGAGGTGGAATTCGCCGAGCAGATGGATCAGCCGTTCATGGTCGCCGGCCGCATGGGCGGCATCCTCCAGCAACAAGTGCTCACGCAGATCCTGCATCGCAACGGTGTCTTTGCGCCGGCACAGTTCGGTGACGATGCCGATTTCGATCAACCGCCGGGTTTCGAACAGCGAACGCAGCTCTGCGTCACTGGGCAGCGACACCGATGCACCTTTGTTGGGCTCAGTGGTGACCAGACCATCGGCTTCCAATTGCTTGAGCGCAGCACGCACCGACGTGCGGCTGACATTGAACAACTCGGCCAGCGAGGCCTCACCCAGCTTCATGCCCGGGCGCAACGAACGCTTGCTGATCGCCGCGTAAACCCCTTGGTAGACGCGATCGACCGTGGTTTCCAGTTTCTTTTCGCTCATTCGAACACTCCTTTGGCGTCGGGCAATTCATCCTGGCAGTGGCTGGCCATGGAGATTGATCGGGTTCCCGTACCGGTGTGAAGCGCAGAATATCTGCCTTCGGTCCAAAGGTGCAGCCTTTTGATTTATCTCGATTTTGAATAAACAGCCAAAACCTGTGGGAGCGAGCTTGCTCGCGAAGGCGGCGGCACAGTCAACATCGTCATTGCCTCAGACTGCGCTTTCGCGAGCAGGCTCGTTCCCACACTCATACGGGGTAAATCCACCATCTTCATCGCAACCAAATTCCCTGTGGGAGCGAGCCTGCTCGCGAAGGCGGCGGCACAGTCAACATCGTCATTGCCTCAGACTGCGCTTTCGCGAGCAGGCTCGTTCCCACAAAGGTCAGTGGAAATCCCGGCTCTGCACGTGAATGCCGTTGAGCAGCGGGCTAAGGTCGCTCATGCGCCCGGCGATCAGGTGGCGCACATCGCCTTCGCGTTCCCAGCGGCCGTCGACCTTGAGCAATTGCGACCCCACCAGCACTTGGCGCTGCCGCTCGGCCAGGTCACGCCAGACCACCACGTTGACGTTGCCGAACTCGTCTTCCAGGGTCACGAACGTCACGCCGCTGGCCGTACCGGGGCGCTGTCGGCCGGTGACCAGACCGGCCACGCTGACCGGCCGGCCATGTTCGATATCCATCAATTCCCGCGAGCTGCGGCAACGCCGGGCCTGCAACTCGCCACGCAACAACGCCAGTGGATGCGGCCCCAGCGTCGTCCCCACGGTCGAGTAATCAGCATGCAGGTCTTCGCCAACGCTGGGTTTGGGCAGGACGATTTTGACTTCCTCTTCGTTGGGCAGGCCGGCGAACAGGCCGAGTTGTTTCTGCACCCCGGCTACTTCCCAACGCGCACGATGACGATGCCCGGCCAGACCGCGCAAGGCGCCGGAGTCTGCCAGCAAGGCCTGCGCACGACTGTCGAGGGCGGCGCGCTCACCCAGGTCAGCGACATCGGCAAACGCCCCGTGTCGGCGCGCGGCTTCGATGCGCCGTGCGTCCTCTTCGCGAAATCCCTTGATCATGCGCAGGCCCATGCGAATCGCCGGTTGCCCGGCACTCAGCGGCTCGAGGCTGCAATCCCAGTCACTGGCGCGCACGTCCACCGGACGGATCTGCAATTGGTGCCGCCGCGCGTCCTGCAGAATCTGATCCGGACTGTAAAAGCCCATCGGCCAACTGTTGATCAATGCACAGGCGAACGCCGCCGGCTCGTGGCATTTCAGCCAGCAACTGGCGTAGGTCAGCAAGGCGAAACTGGCGGCGTGGGATTCGGGGAAGCCATAACTGCCGAAGCCTTTGATCTGCTCGAAGATCTGCGCAGCGAATTCCGGTGTGTAGCCGTTCTTTTTCATGCCGGCGGCGAGGCGCTCCTTGTGCGGCTCCAGTCCGCCATGGCGCTTCCACGCCGCCATCGAGCGGCGCAACTGATCGGCCTCACCGGGGCTGTAGTCGGCAGCGACGATGGCGATCTGCATGACCTGTTCCTGAAACAGCGGCACGCCCAGGGTTCTTTTGAGTACGACTTCGAGCGCCGGCGACGGATAGGTTTCCGCCTCTTCGTTATTACGTCGGCGCAGATACGGATGAACCATCCCGCCCTGAATCGGCCCGGGCCGGACGATCGCCACTTCAATCACCAGATCGTAGAACGTCTGCGGTTTCAGGCGCGGCAGCATCGACATCTGCGCCCGCGACTCGATCTGGAACACACCGACGGTATCGGCGCGGCTGATCATTTCGTAGGTCGGTTTGTCTTCAGGTGGAATCGTCGCGAGTGTCAGGTTCAGATCACGATGCCGGCGCAGCAGATCGAAGCAGCGGCGAATCGCACTGAGCATACCCAAGGCGAGAATATCCACCTTGAGCAGGCCGACCGCATCGAGGTCGTCCTTGTCCCATTGGATGATGGTGCGGTCGGCCATGGCTGCGTTTTCCACTGGCACCAGGGTATCCAGCGGTTGCTCGGAAATCACGAAACCACCGGGATGCTGCGACAGGTGCCGGGGGAAGCCGATCAGTTGCCCGGTCAGGCTCAGCACCCGGCGCAGCACCGGACTGTCCGGGTCGAAGCCACCTTCGCGCAAACGTTCCAGCGGCGGCGTTTCATCGCTCCAGCGCCCGCAGCAATCGGCCAGCGCGTTGATCTGATCCGGTGGCAGGCCGAGGGCCTTGGCTACATCGCGCACGGCACCGGTGGCGTGATAGGTGCTGACCACCGCGGTCAGCGCCGCACGTCGCCGGCCATAACGGTTGAACACGTATTGCAGGACTTCCTCGCGGCGCTCGTGCTCGAAATCGACATCGATGTCCGGCGGCTCGTTGCGCTCTTTGGACATGAAGCGTTCGAACAGCAGCGTAGTACGATCCGGATCGATCTCGGTGATGCCCAGGGCAAAACACACCGCCGAGTTGGCGGCCGAACCACGGCCCTGACAGAGGATGTTCTGCGTGCGGGCAAAGCGCACCACGTCGTGCACGGTGAGGAAGTAGCTTTCGTAGCCGAGTTCAGCGATCAATTGCAGCTCGTCATCGATCTGCTTGAGCACCTTGGCCTGAGGCCCTTTCGGCCAGCGCCAGGCAATGCCCTCCTCGGTCAGATGACGCAACCAGGAACTGGCATTGTGGCCCTTGGGCACCAGCTCTTTCGGATATTGATAGCGCAGCTCGCTCAGATCGAAGGTGCAGCGTCTGGCCAGTTTTAGCGACGCTTCGAGCAAGTCCGGCGGATACAGTGCGCGCAGCTCATCGAGGCAACGCAAATGCCGCTCGCCATTGGGATGCAGGCGCAAACCCGCTTCGGCCACGGGGACGTGATGACGGATCGCGGTCATGGTGTCCTGCAAGGCACGGCGCCCCCCGGCATGCATGTGCACATCGCCGCTGGCCACGGCTGGAATCTGCAGCTCAGCCGCCAGAGCCAACAATGCCGCGAGCCGCTGCTGATCGTTCTGCCCGCGATGCAGTTGCACCGTGAGCCACAGGCGGTCGCCGAAGGTTTGTTTCAGCCAGCGCCCTTCTTCCCGGTCATCCACTGAATCCGGCACCCACAACACCAGCAAACCCGGCAGTGCTTCGTCGAAGTCTTCGCGCAGCAGCTGATACTGGCCTTTCTGCGTACGCCGCCGGGCCTGGGTGATCAAGCCGCACAGGGCCTGATAACCAGCAAGGTTTTCCACCAGCAGTACCAGTTTCGGGCCGTTGTCGATGCGCACCTCGCTGCCGATGATCAGCGGCAACTCCACGGACTTCGCCGCTTGCCATGCACGAACGATCCCGGCGAGGGTGCACTCGTCGGTGATCGCCAGTGCCTGATAGCCGTGCTTTTTCGCCCGCTGAAACAGCTCCAGCGCGCTGGAGGCACCGCGCTGGAAACTGAAATTCGACAGGCAATGCAGTTCGGCGTAATCGGCACTCATGCGAACCAGCCTTGCAGCCACAGCGGGCCGCCCTCACCCACAGCGCGCCAGGCCCAGCCCTGCTGACCGGCGCGGTTCTGGATCAGGTAGTAATCACGCCGCACGTCGCCACCGTCCCACCAACCGGATTCGATGCGCTCCGGCCCCATGAGAATCCGCGCCGAACCTTCCGGCACGCTCTGCGGTTCGTTGAGCAGCCAGCCCGGGCGCTGGACGCTGGGCAAACCTGTGCAAGGCTGTTTGTCGACGCCATTCTGCCACGCGCACTCGGGGCGATGATCGGCCTGAAAGCGCAAGCCCTGCACCGCGTCATCACCCAGCCGTGCGCGCAGACGTTCGCGCAATTGCTCCCAGGGCAAGGTCTGCTGCGGGCGGTCGTCGAACAGTTCCTGATACTGCGGAACGAAACTCGGCAGGTCTTCGGCGCGCAAGCGAAAACCACGCACCGGCGCCTCGACCTGGACTTGCTCCAGCCGGCCACGGGCCAGTTCAAACAGCATCGCCGCGTCACGCTCGGCACTGAGCAGGCCGACCTTGATCACCGTGTCCGGCAGCCCTGCGTGTTCCAGATGCAGATCAAAACGCTGCACGCCACTGTCGCGCCCACAGAGGAACGCCGACAGGTCGCCGGTCAAGCGCCGTAACGGGAACAGCAAGGCCTGATGGGATTGCACGTCGAAATTCAGTTCGATGCGGATATCGAAACGGTCTGGCGGCAGATAGAACGCCAGCGCCAGCGGGCGTGCGCCGAACAGCGTGTCGAGGTGCTTGAGCATCTGCGCTTCGAAACGCCGGGCCAGTGCCTGGCGTGGCAGGCTTTGCACCTGACTGAGATTGCGCAGGCCCATGCGCGACAACGCCGTGGCGACATTCGGCTCCAGCCCCACACGATCAACCGGCAATTGCCCGAGATGATGCTGCAAGGCTTCGCTGTCCGGCACCACCAGGCCATCGTAGGCATTGGCCAGCACTCGTGCCGCCACCGGGTTCGGCGCGGCGACGATGCGATGGCGAAAGCCCAGATCTTTCAATTCCTGGCGCAGGCGAGCTTCAAATTGCGGCCAGGTACCGAACAGTCCGAGGCTCGATTCGATCTCGAACACCACGGTACGCGGGTAATGCACGCTGACCTGCGCGCTGAAGCGATAGGCCCACGCGGCGAGAAACTGCTGCCAGTGCTCGACCTCGGCCACCTCGTAATCGGCGGTGGCAAAGCCTTTGCTCATGGCTTGCGCGGCGGTCATCGACATGCCGGGGCGCAGGCCGAGTTTGCGCGCCGCCGGATTTACCGCTTGCAGCACTCGGCGTTGGGCCGGACCGCTGAGCAGCACCAACGGCTCTTCAGGGTCGGGCCGCTGACGCAGCACAGCGTCGAGGGCCAGTTGCGGAAAGAGAATACATACCCAGCGCATGACGATCAGTGCCCCACGGCAAAGGCAATCGGCGCCGCACGCGCCAGCCCGCCACGGCATTTGAGTACGCGGAGTTGCGCCGGTTTGGCATCGATGGCTATGCGCAACGCTGCCGGTGACGGGTTGACCGCCTCGCTCAACGGGCGCCAGGCAAAGGCCAGGGTCTGGCCGGTTTCCGCCGCTACCTGCAAACGCCGCAAAGCCCGGTCGTCGGCCTTGTTCGGCCAGCACAGCACCGCGCCGCAACTGCCCGAGCGCAGACACTGCTCCGCCGCCCACAAGGCATCGCGTTCGCTGGCCTGAATCACCGACAACTGGCGCAAATCGACCCCGGCATTGGCCCAGGCCTGCGGGTACGGCACGAACGGCGGCGCCACCAGCACGATGCGCTCACCGGCCGCGGACAATCGCGCCAGGGTTGGCCAGACCAGTTGCAGCTCGCCGACACCAGGGCCGGCGAGAAGGATTTCGCTCAGCGCCGCTTCCGGCCAGCCGCCGCTGGGCAGAGCTGCGTCCAGTCCCGCATGCCCGGTCGGCTGCGGACTCGCCGCCGGTGGCGCAGGCCTGCCGCGCCAGACCTGGCCGCCATTGAACAGCGTATCCAACGCAACGACGGCGCCCATCAGCCTTGCCTCACCAGACCACAGAACACGCCTTCAATGGCCAGATCCTGATCATCACGCACGACAATCGGCTTGTACGCCGGGTTGCGCGGCAGCAGGCGCACTTCATCCCCGACCCGTTCGAAGCGTTTGATGGTGACTTCACCGTCCAGACGCGCAACGACGATCTGGCCGTTCAGCGCCTCGGGATTGCGCCGCACACCGACCAGATCGCCATCGAGAATGCCGTCTTCGATCATCGAGTCGCCCTGCACCCGCAGCATGTAATCCGGGGTGCGGGAGAACAGCGCCGGGTCGAGCAGCAAACGGTTATGGATATCGGCATCGGCGCCAATCGGCGCGCCGGCGGCCACACGACCGAGTACGGGGATCTCCAGCAGCTCCGGACGCGATGGCTGGCCGAGCAAACGAATGCCCCTGGCCTGATGCGGGTTGACCTCGATGAAACCTGCTTCCGTGAGCGCCAGCACATGCTTGCGCGCCACGCTGCGCGAGGCAAAACCAAAAGCCTCGCTGATTTCAGCGAGGCTTGGGGGCTGACCGTGCTCGGCGATGCGATCGCGGATAAAGGTCAGAATGGCGGTACGGCGGGGAGTCAGATTGGTCATGGAGTACATTTGTACTCCTGTGGGAAATTCCTGACAAGAACCGCCAGTCGGCGCAAGCCGACGCAGGCAGCTGCCGAAGGCTGCGATCTGATCGTTCCCACGCTCTGCGTGGGAATGCCTCAAGGGACGCTCCGCGTCCAGTGACGCGGAGCGTCACGGGCTGCATTCCCACGCGGAGCGTGGGAACGATCATCGGATAAGGTCAGGAATTCAGTTGCGCCAGGTACTCCCACGGATAAATCCCGCGTTGATGCCCGTCGCTGAACACCAGTTGCACGCCATACCCCTGCGGGTTGAGTTCGATCAGACGCACGCGCTCATCGACCAGCGGCGTGACGCCGCGCAGGCGAAATGCGCGGCATTGCGAGCAAGGGCATTGCCGGCGCAGATCGGCATGCTTGAGCAGCGATTCGCGCCCGTCCGGCCAGCTCAGGTGTAACGTGCGCTCACTCTGCGAGTTGCCCACCGACAGCGGAGTCATTGCAGCTGACTCAACGCGATGCGCACGGCTTTGCGCACTTCCGGGTCGCCGTCGTCCTGCGCTGCCTGCAACGCGGCCACGGCGCCGCGATCGTTCAACTCTCCAAGCGCCAGCGCGGCCTCCTTGCGCAGGTTGCTGATGCGGTGGCCGAGAGTGTCGATCAGCGCGTCCAGCGCCGGGACGAAACGCAAGCGGCCAAGGCTGCGAGCGGCGCGCAGGCGCACTTGCCAGTAATCATCGCTCAGCGCTTCGACCAAGGTCGGGCCGGCGTCGCTGTGGCCAACCTTGCCCAGTGTCGTCGCGGCTTCTTCGCGCACTTGCCAGGCGGGGTCGTGCAAAGCCTGGCGCAACGCCGGCAATACTTCGGCGCCACTGGCCAGACCCAGCGCACCTGTCGCGGCGCGGCGCACTTCGGTGTCCGGGTCGTCGCTGGCCAGTTGCGCCAGGGCTGGCAGCGCGTCGAGCTGTTTGAGCCAGCCGAGCACGCCAACCGCTTCGCGCCGAACATGAGCATCGGCATCTTCCAATGCCGCGACAGCAGCCGGCGCGGCCTCGGCAAAGCGCAATTCTCGCAACGCCCGAAATGCGGCGATGCGCACACTGACATCGGCATGTGCGGTCCACGGCAGAATCACGCGCCCCGCCGCTGCAGTCTTGAGCAGGCTCAGGCTTTGCGCCGCTGCCGATTGCACAGCGGGCGACGGATCCGTCAGCGCTTCGCACAAGGCTTGCACGACCGCATCGTCCTCCCACGCTTCAAGCAATCGCGCAGCTTCAGCGCGAACATCCTCGGCAGGATCCTGACGAAGTCGATCAACCAGCCAGAGCAAGCCATCCGGTTCTTCGAGATCGGCCAGATCGATCAGGGCAATGCGCCGCACGCCAGCGTCTTCCGCCGTCAAGCGCGGATGCAGGGCGAGGATGTCTTCGTGGTCGGTCACAGCAAAAATAGAGGTCATAAGGCAAATCGCGGCAAAGGGTTTTCAGGAGGCAGGCCGAGCGGATTGAGGCGCGGCAGCGGTCGGTCGTTGTCGTGGCGCAGCAGGTCGAGGCAGTGGCGCTTGAGGCGAGCGAATTCCGGGCTGGTGACCAGTTCGCTGGTGCGCGGACGCGGAAAGTCCAGAGGCAAATCTTCGATGATTCGCCCCGGTCGCGCGCTCATCACCAACAAGCGATCGGCTAGAAACAGCGCCTCGTCGATGTCGTGAGTGACGAAAACCACCGTGGTGCGGATGCGCGTCCAGATGTCCAGCAGCAGTTCCTGCATGTTCAGACGGGTCAGCGCATCCAGCGCGCCGAACGGTTCGTCCATCAGCAACAGGCGCGGGCGATTGACCAGCACCCGGGCGATTTCTACCCGTTGCTGCATGCCCCCGGAGAGTTGATCCGGCCAGCGCTCGGCGAAGCCTTCGAGGCCGACCAGTTTGAGGATGTCGTCAGCGGCGCGATGGCGCTCAGCCTTGCCGACCCCGCGCATTTTCAAGCCGAAGGCGACGTTGTCGCGCACCGTGCGCCACGGGAACAGCGTGTGGTGCTGAAACACCATGCCGCGCTGCGGCGACGGGCCGGTCACCGCGCTGCCGTCGACTTTCAGGCTGCCGGTACTGGCATTCAAGTGGCCGGCCAGGGCGCCGAGCAAGGTCGACTTGCCGCAACCGGACGGGCCGAGAATGCACACGAACTGGCCGGATTCGATCTGGCAATCGAGGCCCTGCACCGCTTCGAAGGCTTCGCGGCCCTGGCCGAGGACGATGGACAACTGGCGAATGTCGATCCGCCCTTCCGGGGTTTGCATCACGCTCATCAGGCTTTGCCTCGCGGTCGATGCCAAGGCGTGAACAAGCCGCCCAGGCGTTTGATCAGCCAACTGCTGCCCATGCCCAACACGCCGATCAGGAGCATGCCGACGACAATGTCGGCGTAGTTCTGAATGGTGTAGGACTCCCAGGTGTAGTAACCGATGCCGAACTGCCCGGAGATCATTTCCGCGGTCACCAGACAGAACCACGAAGTGCCCATGCCGATCGCAAGGCCAGTGATGATGCTCGGCGCAGCGCCCGGCAGGATTACTTCCAGCAGAATCGCCCGACGCCCGGCCCCGAGGCTCTTTGCCGAGGCAATCAGACGTGGATCAACGCCTTCGACGCCGTGCACGGTGTTGAGCAGAATCGGGAACAGCGCGCCAGTGAAGGTGATGAAAACCATCGACAACTCCGAGGACCGAAACATCAGGATCGCCAGCGGAATCCACGCCACGGCGGGGATCGGGCGCAGGACTTCCAGCGGTGGCAGCAGAATGTCTTCGGCCCATTTCGACCGGCCGATGGCCAGGCCCAGGGCGATGCCGAGGATCAACGCCGCCAGATAGCCGGCGAAGACGCGGCCCAGGCTGCTGCTCAAGTGCTGCCAGAGTTTGCCCGAGTCGCCCAGGCCCAGTGCGGCTTCGATCACCGCCAGTGGCGTCGGCACGTTGGCAAAGGTGACCAGGCCGAGGTTCCAGTCGTGGCTGGCGGCGAGTTGCCAGAAGAGCAGGCAGAGCAGCAGTGAGGCGGCTCTTGATGTCCAGCGCAACGGTGTTTTCATAGTCCGGTTTCCAGTTCGGGTTCTGTGTGATGGCTGAGATTTACCCCCTCACCCCAGCCCTCTCCCCCAGGGGGGCGAGGGGGAAAGGGAGCCGATTTGCGTGCTTTTCACGACCTGAGTTCGACTCGGTACTAAACGTCGGCGTATCTCACCAACAACTCGGTCAGTCCCCTCTCCCTCCGGGAGAGGGTTAGGGTGAGGGGCTTTTGATCTTCAGCGCTTGCAGACCTCAGTTCGACTCGGTAATTCACGTCGGCGTATCTCTCACCAACAACTCGGTCAGTCCCCTCTCCCTCCGGGAGAGGGTTAGGGTGAGGGGCTTTTGATCTTCAGCGCGCAGCAACAACCTGCGCAGTGGCATCGCTAAAGTCGAACACCTTGCCACCCTGCGCCGCAGCGTATTGCTGGGCCTGGCCCTTGAGCAGAAATGCGCTGAGGCGACCCTTGGCATCGCTGGCAAACCACGCTTGTTCGGCGAGCAACTTGATCCCGCTGTCACTGGCCTGCGCATATACCGCACGAATGTTCTTGCCCTCCTGCTTCAATCCCGCCAGCGCGGTGAACGCCGCTTCAGCCGAGCCGTAACGGCGGACTTTTTCCTCACCGCGCACCCAGATTTCCGCGACATGGCTGACGTCGGTGATGGCATTGCCCGTCGCCGCATCCACGCCCGGCAATGGCGTCTGCGCGTAGTTGGCCAGTTGCGCGGTGTAATCGAGGTTCGCAGCCTTGAAGGCGGCGCGGATGTACTGGTCGTCGATGAAGTTGTTCAGGTCGAGCCCGCGATCGGCTTTCTTCAGCAGCGTCAAGGTATCGATGGCGGTACCGACAGCCTGGCGGTATTCAGGTTTCCAGCTCAGGTCGCGGGTCTGTACGCCGAGCGGGCCGTGAAACAGGTAGTTGACCTCGGCATCGACCCCGGTGACTTTGGCGATCAGTTCGCTGTACTTCTCGGGTTCGGCGGCAAGCAGTTGGTTGGCTTCGATGCTCGCGCGCAAATAGGCGACGACGATTTCCGGGTACTTCCTGGCGTAGGCCTGATCCACCAGTGCGCCATGGAAAGTCGGCGCGTTGGCCTGGGCGCCGTCGTAGATCTTGCGGGCGAAACCACGGCTCGGGAACAGCTCGGCGAACGGCACGAAATCGGCGTGGGCTTCGATCTTGCCGGCCTGCAATGCCGAGCCGGCGACTTCCGGTGGCTGGGCGATGATGTTGACATCCTTGAGCGGGTCCCAGCCCTGCTCTGCCACGGCGCGCAGCAACATGCCGTGAGCCGTCGAGGCGAACGGCACCGAAATGGTCTTGCCCTTGAGTTCGCTCAGGCTCTGCACCGACGAAGCGCTCGGCACGACGATGCCGTTGCCGCTGCCCTTGATGCTGCCCGACAGCACGCTGATGAACAGGCTGTGCTTGCCCGCCGTTTCGAACGCCACACCATTGAACGCACCGGGGAAATCGGCCATGGCACCGAAATCGAGTTTGCCGGCGACCATCTCATTGGTCAGCGGCGCGCCACTGGTGAAATTCTTCCACTGCACGTCGTACTTCGCGTCTTTGTAGGCGCCATCGTGGGGCAGGTATTTTTCCAGCAGCCCCAGTTCCCTGATCAACAGGCCACCGGCGGCGCAGTTGATGGTGGTGTCCTGAGTGCCGATGGCGATGCGGATGGTTTCGGCCGAGGCCGACAAGGTGAATGAAGCCAGTACCAGACCGGCAAGTGCTGCACGCAACATGAGTGTTTCCCCTCGAATCATTTGTTTGAAGTTCGTCTCCGCCGCGATCAGGGCGCGGTGGGAAACGAGGGGTGTTTTGCATTCAGCGTCCGGGGTTCACCGGATGGCTATTGGATAATCACAATTGCAATGTGGGAGCGAGCCTGCTCGCGAAGGCGGCGGGTCAGTCACCATCATTGTTGAACGAACGATTGCTTTCGCGAGCAGGCTCGCTCCCACAATGGATTTGGGGTCAACGCAACAAATAGGGGATGTCGACCTTCACCGCCCCCGTCGGGCAATCCTTCTCGCACGGCATGCAGTACCAGCATTCATCGAATGCCATGTACGCTTTTTGCGTGGCCGGGTTGATCGCCAGCAGGTCCATCGGGCAGACGTCGACGCACACGGTGCAGCCCTTTTCGGCGATGCATTTGTCCTCGTCCACGGTGACCGGCGCGTTGGAGCGGAAGAAGATTTCCTGAGCTTGATAAGCCATGGTTCGGACTCTCTTTCTAGTGATGCATCAAGCGGCGAAGGCGCCGACCCGCAGGCGGTCATAGGCCTGCATTTCCTCGGCATCGAGCGGGATGATGTAAGGCTCGACGGCTTTCTTGAAACTGGTCATGCGCCCGTCCTCGCCCTTCTTCAGATGGCAATGGCAGAACCACTCGGCGTCGTTGCGTTGCGGGTGATCGACGCGATAGTGGTACAAGCCCCAGCGGCTTTCGGCGCGGAACAACGACGCGCGGGCGGCCATTTCGGCGCAGTCGCGGATCACGCTGGTTTCCATGGCGCGCATCAATTCGTGAGCATTGCTGGCCTTCATCTGCTCAAGATCGCGTTCGATGTCGCTGAAACGCTGCAGGCCGATCTGCATCTTCTTGGTCACTTTCGGCGGTTGCAGGTAGTCGTTGACGAAGCGGCGCAGCTTGTATTCCACCTGCGCCGGCGGCAGACCGTGTTCGCGGTCGAGCGGCGCGTAGACCCGGGCTTTTTCCTTGGCGATCTGCTCGCTGTCCAGTGCGGAAAACTCGCGGCCGGCGACAAAGTCCGCCGCGTTGTGCCCGGCGAACCAGCCGTAAGTGAACGCGCCAAGCATGTAATTGTGCGGCACCGCAGCCATGTCGCCGGCCGAATACAAGCCTTTCACTGAAGTCTCGGCACGCTCATTGACCCACACGCCGGACGCCGAGTGGCCGCTGCAAAAGCCGATTTCCGAAATGTGCATTTCAACCATCTGCGTGCGGTAGTCGGTGCCACGGTTGGCGTGGAACTGGCCACGGCTCGGGCGCTCATTGCTGTGCAGGATTTCCTCGATGTTCTGGATGGTTTCCTCGGCCAGGTGATCGAGTTTGAGGAACACCGGACCGTTGCCGCTCTCCAGTTCCTGATGGAATTCCCACATCATCTGCCCGCTCCAGTAGTCGCACTCGATGAAGCGTTCGCCCTTGTTGTTGGCGGTGTAGCCACCCAGCGGGCCGGTGACGTAGGCACAGGCCGGGCCGTTGTAATCCTTGATCAACGGGTTGATCTGAAAGCACTCGAGATTGGCCAGTTCGGCGCCGGCGTGATAGGCCATCGCGTAGCCGTCGCCCGCATTGGTCGGGTTTTCGTAGGTGCCCATCAGGTAGCCCGACGACGGCAGGCCGAGGCGCCCGGCCGCGCCGCAGGCGAGAATCACTGCTTTGGCCTTGATCACATGGAAGTCGGCGGTGCGGCAATCGAAGCCCATCACACCGTTGACCGCGCCCTCCTCGTCGGTCAACAAACGCGTGCAGACCAGGCGATTGGTGATGCTCACCCGCGCACGTTTCAACTGCCGATACAGGACTTTCTTGATGTCGTGCCCTTCCGGCATCGGCAGCACATAGGCGCCCATGTGGTGGACCTTTTTTACCGCGTAGTCACCGGTCTCGTCTTTCTCGAACTTAACGCCCCAGCGGTCGAGTTGTTCGATGGTTTCAAAACTGTGCGTCGCATAGGCGTAGACCGCCGCCTGATTGACGATGCCGTCGTTGGCGATGGTGATTTCCTTGGTGTACTGCTCCGGCGTCGAGTGGCCGGGGATGATCGCGTTGTTCAGGCCGTCCATGCCCATGCTGATCGCGCCGCTGCGCTTGACGTTGGCCTTGTCGACCAGCAACACGCGCAAATCGCGGTTCTTCTCTTTGGCCTTGATCGCCGCCATCGGCCCGGCCGTACCGCCGCCAATCACGACGATGTCGTATTCCTGTTCTAGAACGTTGCGGGTCATGCCTGCTCCCCTTTTTGCCGGTCGATCCGCAGGCGGTACTGGAACGCATCGCCACGGTAATAAAGGTGTTCGAAGTCCAGCGGCTGGCCGTGGGCATCGTGGGTCAGGCGCTCGATGCGCATGATCGGCGAGCCCGCTTCGACGCTGAGTGCCTGGGTCAGGTCGCTGTCGGCCAGCACCGCATCGATGGCCAGATCGGCGTGGCCGAGGGCGATGCCGCAGTCGTTTTCCAGAATCAGAAAGATGTCGCGAGTGACCAGATCAGCCTTCTCCAGCCGTTCGCCGACGGCTTTGGGCAGGTAGGTAATTTCCAGCGAGATCGGCTCGCGGTTGATCAGGCGCACGCGTTTGATCTGCGCGACGATTTCACCCTCGGCGAGCTGCAGACGCTCGGCCACACGCTTGTCGGCCGGAATGAATTTGAAACTGCGCAGGCGGTTGATCACTTCATAACCGCGCCCGGTCATCGACTCGGCGAGGCCTTGCAGGCTGCTGACGTTCTGAAAGGTTTTCGGCTTGGCGACAAAGGTGCCCTTGCCGTGGATTTTGAAGATCAACCCTTCCTTTTGCAGATCACCCAGCGCCTGGCGCACGGTGATACGGCTGACTTTGAACAGCGCACCCAGCTCGCTTTCGGAAGGCATTTGACTGTCTTGCGGGTATTCACCGTCGAGAATCCGCGCACGCAGGACGTCGCGCAGTTGGGTGTGCAGCGGAACGCTACTGAGGGAGAGAACGTTATCGGTCATCACGGAATCACTTGTCATAACGAGTTATGACGTGATGTTAGAGATGTGATGCCGAGGTTGAGAAATATTGTTTGGGCATAACCTTAGATGCGTGTTGCGCCGGAAGACCTGTGGGAGCGAGCCTGCTCGCGAAAGCATTCTGTCAGTCATTACCCCCGTGACTGACACACCGCATTCGCGAGCAGGCTCGCTCCCACCGGGGATCGTGAGCTATTCAGCGTTTGAGGATCCAGTCCATTACCCAATCGGTCTTGACGGCTTGCTCGGCCACGGCGGGATGCTGTGAATCACCCCGAATATGCGCATTCATCCCCAGCACGTGATGCCACTGAATATGCTCATGGTGGGCAATCTCCAGGCTGATCTGCTCGTCGGCAAACAGCTGCACCGGATGTTCATCAAACACCGAAAACCCGATCCGCCCTTTGCTGCCGATAATCTCGACGCGATCTTCACGGCGGTCCGCAACAAAGTTCCAGCAGCCCATGCCCAACGCCCCGGAGGCGAATCGCCACGTGGCGCTGACCGCATCTTCGGCGGCGTACAGACCCGCCTGACGCGCGGTGAAACCGGCGACTTCAACGATGTCGCCAAGCAGATACTGGAACAGGTCCAGGCCATGGCTGGCCAGGTCGGCAAAGTAGCCGCCGCCAGCCACCGCCGGGTCGGTGCGCCAATTATCGCGACCCTCAAGATCAGCCGGTGACGGCGCTTTGGTCAGTGTCCAGCTCAGATGGCGGACATCGCCGATGCGCCCCTCCTCCAGCCATTGCCGCACCTGGGCAAAGCGCGGTAGCGAGCGGCGGTAATACGAGACGAACAAGTGCAGACCGGCAGCGGCAAACGCTTGCTGCATCTCGCGGCTTTGCCCGGCGTTGAGTGCCATGGGCTTTTCCACGCAGCAATGCTTGCCGGCGGCGGCGACTTTCAGGCTGTAGGCGTGGTGGCTGTCGGGTGGCGTGGCGATGTACACCGCGTCCACTTCGGGATCGTTGATCAGCGCATCGACGTCGGTATAGACGCGGCTGATACCGTGGCGCGCGGCGTAGTCGGTGACGGCTTCGAGGCGTCGGCCCATCACCGCAACCAGCGCCGAACCGGGCACCTTGTAAAAGGCCGGCCCGCTCTTGCGTTCAGCGACGCTACCGCAACCGATCATGCCCCAGCGCACCACGTTCATATGCAGTCCTCAGCCGATGCGCAGCGCGCGCAGATCAAGGCGTCCGTCCTTGAGCGGCGGGCACCAGTAGTAGCCGCCGGTGATTGGCCGGCTGATCTGGTACAAGCCATCGGCAATACCGTCCTCCAGCCCGCTCATGCGCCGCAGTTGTGCTTCGAAGGCATCCAGCGAAAAGCCGAAGGCGAGGAACATCAAACCGGCACGATCGCCTTCGATCCACGGCATCGAACGGCGCACGACGAACGCTTCCGGCGCAAAGCTTTCCTGCGCGGTGCGTTTCACGTGGGCGGAGATCGGCGCGTCGTCGATTTCTTCGTTATCGCTCAAGCGCCGCCCCATGATGTCGTCCTTGGCACCGGCAGACAGGCGATGAAAGCCCTTGAGGTCGTGCTGCCATTGCTGGATCGCGGCGAAGCTGCCACCGACCAGTCCATCAGCACCACTGCTTAGCAGTGCGGCGGCGACAGCGGCGTCATCGTGGGGGTTTTCCGTGCCGTCTTCGTAACCGGTGAGGTCGTGGCCGTCCATGTGGCGGAAGGCTTCCTGCATCTCGACCAGACGCAAGGCCGGGGCCAGCGCGGCTTCGATAGCGTTGCAGCGGTTGAGCAGCTCACCACGGTCAACACCGTGCAGCCAGATCCACAGGGCATGCTGGGTCGACGGGTTATTCACGCCAACGCCGGTCAGCGCCGGGAAGCTGCGCAGGCCAGCGATTTCGACATTCAGCGCCTTGGTCAACGACTCACCAAAGCCAACCACCGCCGACTTGCCGTCCACCAGCATCAGCAGGCTGTCGATCGCTTGCGGCAAGGCTTCAACCGACGCCAGGGCGAAAAACAGATGACGTGCTTGCGCAGGAACAGGGGTAGCGAGAATGCCCGGCTGGTAGTAACTCATGTGAACTCCTTGAAAAAGTGCGCGGAGTTTACCTGTAGCCGGATCGTTTGTGTGGGTAACGAGAGCGTCGTCGTTCAGCGCTCACCGCCTTCGATCAACGCCTTCAAAGCCAGCGCATCGGCGGTGGCGGCACCGCTGGCGGTGTTGTCGAAGATGCACCAGATGTGTTTGCCCTCGGCACTGGCGCGCAGCAGGTTCCGGGCAAGCTGTTGCAGATAGGCCGCTTCATAAGCGCTGTGATAAATCCGTGGCGAGCCGTGCAGGCGCCAATACTGCAGGCCTTGCCATCCACCCGGCGCGGTGTCGCTGCTGATCCGCGAGGGATCGACCACCGCTTGGGCGATTTGCAGATCGACCAGCATCGCCTCAGCGCCAGTCCACGATTCGTGTCGCGGTTCCAGCACCACACTGCCTTTGAACCGCTCGCGCAGGGCACGAAAAAACGCCTCGGCGACCGGCGCCTCAAACGCCAGTTTCGGTGGCAGTTGCACCAGCAGGCAACCGAGTCGATCACCCAAGCCCTGGCACTGTCCGAGAAACTCATCGAGCGCGGCCGCGCTGTCCGCCAGCCGCTGTTCATGGGTGATGAGCTTCGGCACTTTCACGGCGAAGCGAAAGTCCGGCGCCACCGAGTCGGCCCAGCGCTCGTAGGTCTGGCGCCGATGCGGGCGGTAGAACGAGCTGTTGATCTCCACACAGTTGAAGCGCGCGGCGTAGCGTTGCAGGTGCGTGCCTTCGGCGGGGAATGCCGGCCAGTGCTCGCGACCGAGACTCCAGCCGGCGCAACCGATGTAGATGGTTGACTCGTTCAAGCGCACACCGTCATTTCTTCCCGGGCAACACAGCGCCGAGCACCTGCTTGGCAGTCTGCACGATCACCCCGGCTTCATCCGGATCGCCCTTGAGCAGGGTCGTGGCGAACTTCTTCGCTTGCTCAAGCTTGATGTGCGGCGGCAGCGGCGGCACGTTCGGGTCGGTCTTGAACTCGATCAGCACCGGCACTTCCGAGGCGAGCGCTTGCTCCCACGCAGCGGCGACCTCTTCTTCACGATCAACAAAAATGCCCTTGAGGCCAATGGAGATCGCGAACAGGTGATACGGCACGTCCGGGATGCTCTGCGACGCTTCGAACTTTGGATCGCCCTCCATCACCCGCTGCTCCCAGGTGACTTGATTGAGATCCTCGTTGTTGAACACCGCGCAGATCCATTTCGGGCTCTGCCATTGTCGCCAGTATTTGGCGACGGTGATCAGCTCGGCCATGTTGTTCATCTGCATCGCGCCATCGCCGACCAGGGCAATGACCGGGCGTTCCGGGTAGGCGAACTTGGCCGCGATCGCATAGGGCACCGCCGCGCCCATCGAGGCCAGGCCACCGGACAACGAGCATTTCATGCCGCGACGGATTTTCAGGTCACGGGCGAACCAGTTGGCGCAGGAGCCGGAATCGCTAGTGATGATTGCCTGCTCAGGCAAACGCGGTGACAACTCGTAGACCACTCGTTGCGGGTTGACCGGATCGGCTTTGGCCATGGCGCGTTTTTCCAGGGTCTTCTCCCAACTGCTGCGCCAGCCTTCGATCTTCTTGCGCCATTTGTTCGAGGTTTTCTGTTCCAGCAAGGGCAGCAACGCGGCAAGGGTTTCCGCTGAATCGCCGACCAGATTGACCTCCATCGGATAACGCAGGCTGAGCATGTCCGGCTGCAAGTCGATCTGCACGCCGCGCGCCTGGCCTTCCTTGGGCAGAAACTCGGAATACGGGAAGCCCGAACCGATCATCAGCAAGGTGTCACACTCGCTCATCAGCTTGTAGCTGGGCTCGGTACCGAGCAGGCCGATGCTGCCGGTGACCCACTGCAAGTCATCGGGGAGTGCCGCTTTGCCAAGCAAGGCTTTAGCGACACCGGCACCGAGTTTTTCTGCCACAGCGATGACCAGATCGGTCGCCTCCAGCGCACCGGCACCGACCAGAATCGCGACTTTCTCGCCGCTATTCAGTACCTCGGCGGCGCGTTGCAGATCGGCTGCATAAGGAACGACTTTCGGCTTGCTGTAGCCGACGCCGGAATGCGCGGTGCCATGGGCGCGCGCCGGTTGTTCGTAAGGCAGATCCTGCAAGTCATTGGGCAGAATCAGCGCGGTTACGCGGCGCTCGCCGACCGCAGTGCGCACCGCGCGATCAAGCAGATGGCGCACTTGCGACGGCGCCGAAGCCTGCTGCACAAACGCACCGGCGACATCCTTGAACATCGACACCAGATCCAGCTCCTGCTGGTAGTGGCTGCCCAGCGCCGTGCGCGCCTGCTGACCGACAATGGCCAGCACCGGCATATGGTCCATGCGCGCATCGTAGAGCCCGGTGATCAGGTGCGAAGCGCCGGGGCCGGAGGTGGCGATGCACACGCCCAGCTCGCCGGTGAACTTGGCGTGGGCCGAGGCCATGAACGCAGCCATTTCCTCGTGCCGTGCCTGAACGAATTCGATCTTGCCTTTGGCCCGGCTCATGGCGCCGAACACGCCGTTGATGCCATCCCCCGGATAACCAAAAATCCGCGTGACGCCCCATTCGCTGAGCCGCTCAACCAGAAAATCACCTACTGTCATCGTCATGTTGACCCTCGCCATTTACCGCTGCATGGACATGTAAGGGTCTGGACAGCCCGGTGCGCGATGAAGTTTCGCTGGATTGTCCGGGCATCAACTTCGGCGCCGTGTTTGCGCGGCAATGATTTTTTGAGGCGTGCGCCCTGCTCTGTGGTCGATTGAGAAATGATCGAAGGAGGATGGGCCATGACTGAAGTACAAACCCTGCTGCTGCAACGCAATGACTGGGTGCCGAACAATCCGCGTCTGCCAGTGCTGATCTACCGCAGCGCGATTGCCGTTGAAGGCGACGATCCGGCGGCGCGCTTCGAGCAGACCTTCGGCGCCAATGGCTGGCCGGCGCAGTGGCGCTACGGCATTTATGACTATCACCACTACCACACCGAAGGCCACGAAGTGCTTGGCGTGGCGGCCGGTCAGGCGCGGTTGATGTTGGGCGGGCCTGACGGGCAAGCCGTCGACGTCAGTGCCGGGGATGTGTTGTTGCTGCCGGCGGGAACCGGGCACTGCAATCTGGGCTCGAGCGAGGACTTTCTGGTGGTGGGTGCTTATCCGCCGGGGCAGCAGGCGGATATTTGCCGGGCCGCGCCAAGTGGTGCGCAGTTGGCGCGGATCGAGGGGCTGGCGTTTCCTGAGACAGATCCGGTGCAGGGACTCGGGGGTGCGGTTGGGCGGTATTGGAGCCATTAGGCGCGGCGACCCTGCCGACGCTTTCGCGAGCAGGCTCGCTCCCACGGGAGACTTGTGCCTGACTCCGAACCTGTGGGAGCTGGCTTGCCAGCGATTGCGGTGGGTCAGCCAATATTGATGCTGGATGTGCCGCCGTCATCGCTGGCAAGCCAGCTCCCACAAGGTAGTGTTCTCAATCCTTTCGAGATACGGTGTCTACCTGTTCTCTCCCAGCATCGACGAGGTCCGTTTCATGAGCAATGCGTCTTACGTTCCGCCCAAGGTCTGGAAACACGAAGCCCCGTCCGGCGGCCACTTCGCCAGCATCAACCGGCCGATCGCCGGGCCGACCCACGACAAGGAACTGCCGGTCGGCAAGCATCCGTTGCAGCTGTATTCGCTGGCCACGCCCAACGGCGTCAAGGTCACCATCATGCTCGAAGAGTTGCTCGCACTCGGGCACAGCGAGGCCGAATACGATGCGTGGCTGATCCGCATTGGCGAAGGCGATCAGTTCTCCAGCGGCTTTGTCGAGGTCAACCCGAACTCGAAAATCCCGGCGCTGCTGGACCCCAGCGTCGAGCCGCCGATCCGGGTGTTCGAGTCCGGCTCGATCCTGCTGTATCTCGCGGAAAAGTTCGGCGCCTTGCTGCCCAAGGATCCGGCCGGTCGCACCGAAACCCTCAACTGGCTGTTCTGGCAAATGGGCTCGGCGCCGTACCTGGGCGGCGGTTTCGGGCATTTCTACGCGTATGCGCCGGAGAAGCTCGAATACCCGATCAACCGCTTCACCATGGAAGCCAAACGGCAGCTGGATGTGCTCAACCGCCGTCTCGCCGACAACGCCTATCTGGCCGGCGACGATTACACCATCGCCGACATTGCCGTGTGGCCCTGGTACGGGCAACTGGTACGCAACAACGTTTACTCGGCGGCGGAATTTCTCGCCGCGCACGAGTACACCCATGTGCAGCGCTGGGCGGAAGAAATCGCCAAGCGGCCAGCGGTCATCCGTGGGCAGCGAGTGAATCGCACCTGGGGTGATGAAGACAGTCAGGTACCGGAGCGGCATGAGGCGAAGGATCTGGACTGATTTCAAAAAAACCGCATAACCCTGTGGGAGTGAGCCTGCTCGCGAAAGCGTCGTATCAGACAACGCATCTGTTGAATGACACACCGCCTTCGCGAGCAGGCCCGCTGCCACATTTGCCTGCGGAGGCCATCAAATCCAATTGTGAAAAAATCATTAACTAACTGACTCGTACGGGTTTATTCCCCCGGAAACTTCCGACATACTAATGCGAATAATTCTTACATTCACTCGCATTAGTTTCGTTTGGGTAAATCTTGGGGAAGCAGATAGATGTCGTTTCACACCATTCACCGCCGCTCGAACCTTTCACCTAACCTCCTCGCACTCGCCATCGGCATGGTCAGCATCGCACCTGCCCTCGCCGAAGAAACCGCCCCCACCGCGCCAGCCAATGGCCCGCTGGAACTGCAAGCGACCGAAATCGGCGCTACGCAGATGAGCAGCACCACCGAAGACACGCAGTCCTACACCACCGGCCCGATGCAGACCGCGACCAAGCTGTCGCTGACCATGCGCGAAACGCCGCAGGCGGTGACGGTGATCACGCGACAGCGCATGGACGACCAGAACATGACCAGCGTCAACGACGTGGTGCGCGGTACGCCGGGGCTGTTCCTCAGCGAGGCCAGCGGTCCGGGCCGGCAGACTTACAAGGCGCGCGGTTTCGACATCGACAACATCATGTACGACGGCCTGCCCAGCTCGTATTCGCCTTACACCCTGGCGGTGCAACCGAACCTGGCGATGTTCGACCGGGTGGAAATCGTTCGTGGCGCGACCGGCCTGGTCACCGGTGCCGGCAACCCGTCGGCGGCGATCAACATGGTGCGCAAGCGTCCAACCGCTGATCAGCGCGTAACCCTCACCGGCGCCGCCGGCAGCTGGGATGACTACCGTGGCGAAGTCGATGCCTCCAGCCCGCTGAACGACAGCGGCACCCTGCGTGGCCGGGTGGTGACGTCGTATCAGGGCGCGGACAGCTTCCGCGACAAGGAAGAAAACGATCACGGCCTGTTCTACGCCATCGGTGAAGCCGACCTGAGTGACAGCACCACCGCGACCCTCGGTTTCTCCCGGCAGAACGATCAGACCAACTATTTCTGGGGCGGCCTGCCGATCGGCGAAAACGGCCACCACCTCGACCTGCCCCGCTCCACCTACCCGGGCACCGATTGGGAAAACCGCAAGCTGCAGGTCGACACCGTGTTCGGTGAAGTCGAACACCGTTTCGCCAATGACTGGAAACTGCACCTCGGCGGCTCGACTTCGACAACCGAAGGCGAATTCTCCGGCACGTACCTGTCGCGTTACGACGGCCCGCTGGAAACCACCGCCTACCAATCGCACCACACCGACAAGCAACGCGCCTTCGACGGTTTCGCCAGCGGCCCGTTCGAAGCGTTCGGCCGCACTCACGAACTGGTGGTCGGCGCCAGCAACCGCGTGTACGACGCCACCACCAAGGAATACTCGCCCTACGACACCGGTCTGCCGATCGCCGCGCCCAAGCCTGACTTCGTCCGCAGTGGCAAGTCGCGTAACGTCACCACCCAGGACGCGGTTTACCTGACCACGCGCTTGAGCCTGGCCGACCCGCTGACGTTGATCCTCGGCAGCCGCCTAGACTGGTATGACTACGACGATCGCAGTGCCGACGGTGACTTCAAGGTCACGCGCAACCTGACCCGTTACGCCGGCCTGATCTACAAACTCGATGACCATCACTCGGTCTACGCGAGCTACACCGACATCTTCACCCCGCAAACCCAGAAGGACCTCGGCGGCAAAGTGCTCGAGCCGATCGTCGGTGAAAACTACGAAGTCGGTATCAAGGGCGAATATTTCGACGGCGCGCTGAACGGCAGCGTGGCGGTGTTCCAGATGGACCAGACCAACCGCGCCACCCAGGCGGCGACCCAGCTCGGCTGCCCGGAACTGACCTGCTACGAAACCTCCGGCAAGGTTCGCGCCCAAGGCGTGGACATGGAACTGCAAGGTGCGCTGACCGAGCAATGGCAAGTCGGCGCCGGCTACACCTACACCCGCGCCCACTACATCAAGGACGAAAACCCGGCCAACGATAACCAGAAATTCGACACCGACATGCCCGAGCACCTGTTCAAGGTCTCCACCGTGTACCGCTTCAAAGGCCCGCTGGAAAAACTGCGCGTGGGCGGCAACGTCTACTGGCAGAGCCGCATGTACAACGACATCGCTCTGGCCAACGGCGGCAGCTATCGCCTCGAACAGGGCGGCTACGCGGTCACCGACCTGATGGCCGGTTACGAGGTCAACAAGCACCTCGACCTGCAGGTCAACGCCAACAACATCTTTGACCGCAAGTACTATTCCTCCATCGGCACCGACGTGACCTGGGGCTCGACCGATAACTACGGCACCCCGCGCAGCTACATGATGACCGCCAAGTACAAGTTCTGAGGCGATAGCGCTCAGCAAGCACCGCACAGGGCGTCGGGAGTTTTCCCGGCGCCCTTTTTTGCAGGTTCATTAGGCATGGCCGGCAATTACCGATAGTCTCTGGCGACACTTTCGCGAAGCGCCGGCCATGCCCCAGACAGATTTCTCCTCCGACCTCCAGGCCATCGGCAGCATCGACGCTGTGCCGGTGATCCTGAGCATGGTCAAGCATACGACCGGCATGCGCTTCGCCGCTGTAGCGCGGGTCACCGAGAGCAAGTGGATCGCTTGCGCCGTGGATGACTCGATAGACTTCGGCCTGTTGCCCGGCGGCGAACTGGTACTGGAATCGACGATTTGTCATGAGATCCGTCAGCACCATCAGCCGGTGATCTTCGGCCATGCCAGCCAGCACCCGGTTTTCTCCACGCACCACACGCCGAAAACCTATGGTCTGGAAAGCTACATTTCGATTCCGATCATCAAGGCCAATGGCGAGTTTTTCGGCACACTCTGCGCCATTGATTCGGTTCCGGCGAACCTCGACGACCCGGCCATCGAAAAGACCCTCACCCTCTTCGCCCAGCTGATTGCAATGAGCCTGGATACCCAGGGCCATTTGCACGCGACCAAAACCGCACTGGCCGATGCCAACGAATTGGGCCGTCTGCGCGAGCAGTTCATCGCCGTACTGGGCCATGACTTGCGCACGCCACTCAGTGCCATTCGCATGAGTGCCGATCTGCTGCAAAGCAAAGCCGAAGACAAGCGCTCGCATACGCTGCTATCGGCGATCCGTACCAGTTCGGTGCGCATGGGCGTGCTGATCGAAAACATCCTCGACTTTGCCCGGGGTCGGCTCGGCAGCGGGATTCCGGTGCAACGCAAACTGGTCGATGACTTGCAGCAAACGCTGCGCCAGACCCTTGAAGAAATCCAGGTGGCGTACCCGCAGGCGAAGTTCATTGATTCGCTTGAGGTACCGACCGGGGTCTATTGCGACCCGTTGCGCATCAGCCAGTTGTTGTCGAATCTGCTGGGCAACGCGGTGACCCACGGTTCTACGGCCGAACCGATCGTGCTCAAGGCGTTTGCCGAGGGCGATGAGATGGTGATTTCGCTGACCAACCAGGGCGCGCCGATTCCACCCGCGCTGATGCCGCTGCTGTTTGAACCGTTCTCACGTTCCGAAGCCGGTCAGCGCAATGAAGGGCTGGGGCTGGGCTTGTACATTGCCGGGCAAATTGCCAATGCGCACAACGGCACCTTGACCGTGACGTCCGACAGCGAGGCAGGCACCTGTTTCGTGGCGCGCTTCCCTGCCCGCTTCAAGTGGGTCTGAGCGCTGCTCTAAGTATTCAGTGGCGTCTGCGGCGTGTCCGGGTTGAGCTGGCGGCGACGAAACTGCCCCGGTGGCTGGCCATGAATCTGGCGAAAACGTCGAGAGAAATAGGCCTCATCAGCAAATCCACACAGCCGCGCGACCTCGCCCACCGAGCGCGTGCTGTTGAGCAGGAAATTGCGCGCCGCGTGCATGCGCCGCTCCAGCACCAGCTCGGTGAAGGTCTTGCCGATCTCCTTGCGCAGCCAGTGCGTCAGGTAGGTCGGTGACAGATAGGTCGCAGCAGCGACTTTGATCAGGTTGAGATCAGGATCGGCGATGTTCTTCCGCAAGTATTCGAACATGCGGCTCAAAGCGTCGCGACGGCTGTTTTCGGCGGCATTCTCTTCTGCCAAGCGCTTGAGCGGCTCGGCGTAAAGAAAACATACGCTGCCAATCATCTGCAGCAACAAGCCCTTGAGCATTTCCCGCGTGCCGAACTGACGGTTCTCATCAAGGCTGCGCATCTGCTTGATCAGGCCGCAGACCTGAGCGAAATCCTCATCGCCCAAAATGAAATCCAGATGCTCCTGAAAGCGGAACGGTGACAGTTCAGGCGCGAGCAGGATTGACACCTCTTCCAGATCCATCGGGTCGCACTGTAGATGCGGCAAGAGGAACGTCTGGGAAAAATTGATGACGATGAAATTGCTGTCTGCGGGATGCGGAATCACATGCACGCGGTGCGGCAGGATGAACGCCAGAGTGTTGCGCGGGAACGGCCGCTGCACGCTGCCGATGTGCTGCACGGTGTCGCCACCGAGGTTGATCTGGATCTGGAAATACTCATGCCGGTGAGGCGCGGTTTCGGCGCGCCGACCCTTTTTGTCGCGAATGTAGAAATCGGTCAATTCGCTGCGTTGCTGCATGACGTAGGTCGGGATACGGCTGGGTGAAGACATGGGCGGGAGGTCCTCCGGGCAGTGAGGTGGCGCCCGTCATCTTGCAGGGTTGTGCGGTGGGCGGCAACGAGTCATACGATGACGTTGTCTTTTTTGAAAGAAGCCTCGCGATGAGCCTGTCCAAAAACCGCATTATCGTAAAAGTAGAGATAGTCGTTATTTTTCAGTTATTTATGCTTTAAACCTGATCTTTATTCTCAAGACAAATCGTATTTATCTTTTTGGACACGTTCGCCAAATCCACTTTTTTCAAGAAAAAACGTTCTAACCCATCGGTTGATTTAGAACCGTTGTACGACCACTGTAATGACCAACGCAGCCCAACCTCTTTCAAAAACAATCAAAGGTGCGCACGTCATGATCCTGCTATTTCCCCTCGCCGCCCCGCCCGACCTCCCCTTGAAATCAGTCGCAGAAAGACGTTCCTGAACGTCTGAAAGCCGCGCTGCAACCCGTTCGATTGCCTTGCCCCACACCTTGCGGGCAACGGCATCGGCTGCTCGAAAAATCTCGACTCTTCTAACAATAACGAGGTCTCCGCATGTCCAACTCCCATTCTTCCAGTGCCACGGTGCCGCCGGTGATAGCCGGCGCACGCGATGCCGTTTCGGCGCAGCGTCTGCCTACCCGGCGGCGCTGGTTCATGCTGTCGTTGCTGCTGATTGCGACGATCATCAATTACATCGACCGGGTGAACATTTCGATTGCCGCGCCGTTCATGGCCAAGGACCTGGGCCTGGACAAGATCGAAATGGGCCTGATCTTTTCCGCCTTCGCCTGGACCTATGCGCTGGCACTGGTGCCGGCCGGCTTCATCGCTGATCGGTTTGGCTCGCGCTTCACCTACGGCGTATCGCTGATCAGTTGGTCGACCGTCACCGTTTGCCAAGGTTTCGCCACGGGATTTGCCTCGCTGTTCGGCCTGCGCCTGGCGGTCGGCGCCATGGAAGCCCCGGCTTTCCCGGCCAACAGCCGCGCCGTGACGGTGTGGTTCCCGGCGCGGGAACGTGGGATGGCCAGCAGCATTTACGTGTGCGGTCAGTACCTCGGCACGGCGCTGTTCACCGGCGCGCTGCTGTGGCTGGCGACCACCTTCGACTGGCGCCACGTGTTCTACAGCACCGGCGCACTCGGCATCGTCTTCGGTGTGCTGTGGCTGTACCTGTATCGCGATCCGCTGAACTGCAAGAAAGTCAGCCAGGAAGAATTGAAGTACATCGAAACCGGCGGCGGTCTGGTCAAGAGCAGCCAGGAGCGCACCCGCTTCAACTGGCGGCAGATTGCCGAGCTGTTCAGCTATCGGCAGATCTGGGCGATCTGCATCGGCAAGTTCGCCAGCACCTCTGCACTGTACTTCTTCCTCACCTGGTTCCCGACCTACCTGATCGAAGAACGCAAACTGACCATGATCAAGGCCGGGATCTTCGCCGTGCTGCCCTTCGTCGGTGCGACGGTGGGGATTCTGCTGGCCGGCATCGTTTCCGACTTGCTGATCCGTCGCGGCTACTCGATGTCGTTTGCGCGCAAGTTGCCGCTGGTGGTCGGTTCGATGCTGGGCATGTCGATCGTGCTGGTGAATTTCACCGACTCCAACCTGATCTGCATCGCCGTGTTGACCATCGCGTTCTTCGCCCAAGGCATCGCGTCCTCATCGTGGGCGGCGGTATCGGAAGTGGCGCCAAAAGAGCTGATCGGCCTCACCGGCGGCATTACCAGCCTGGCGGCGAACATCGGCGGCATCGTCACGCCGATCGTGATCGGCGCCATCGTCCACGCCACCGGCACCTTCGCCTATGCCTTCTGGTTTATTGGCGGCGTCGCGCTGATCGGCACGCTCTCCTATTCGTTGTTGCTCGGACGTCTGTACCGCATCGAGCTGAAGGTGCGCTGAGGCGAAAAGCCCGGATTTGTCCAAACGCAGGCGGCTTTCGTCCAACTTCGCCGACGCCAGCCGCCGTACGCTGCCCTTTCAAACAGGATGACCCGCAGGATGAACATGACCGAATACGTCTTTACCCCGGATCTGCCCGTGACCTTGCCGGTCCTCGGCACCGAGCAGCGCTTCCCCGTCGGCCGGGTGTTCTGTGTCGGCCGCAACTACCCATGGCCGGACTCTCAAGGCCAGTCGCGCCAGCCGCCAGTGTTTTTCATGAAACCGGCAAGTTGCGTGGTCGATGCCGTCGGCGACGTCGCCTTCCCCTCAGTGTGCGAGGACTTCGTTCACGAAATCGAACTGGTCGTGGCCATCGGTGAAGGCGGCGCCCATATCCCCGAGGATCAAGCGCTCGCCTACGTGTGGGGCTACGCCGCCGGCCTCGACCTGACCCGCCGCGATGTACAACGCGCAGCCAAGAGCAACGGTTTGCCGTGGGAAGGCGCCAAGGTGTTCGACGGCGCCGCGCCGATGACTGCCGTTGTCCCGGTGAGCCGCTCTGGCCATCCCGAAGGCGAGTTGTGGCTTAACGTCAATGGCGAAGAACGCCAGCGCGACAACCTCGACAGCCAGATCTGGTCGGTAAGTGAAGTAATCGCGCGCATCTCGCAATCCGTGGCCCTGCGCGCCGGCGACCTGATCATGACCGGCAGCCCCGCCGGGGTTGACAGTCTGCAACCCGGCGATGTGATCAGCGCTGGCATCGACGGCATCGGCCACCTGGAAATGCGCGTCGGCCCACGGCCCTGATCCTGCGGATTAAGAAAAAGGAGAACAACAATATGACAACCTCTTTGAAAGTCGCGCTGGTGACCGGCGCCGGCAGTGGCATCGGCCGCGCCGTGGCACTCGGCCTGATGGCCGACGGCTTTACCCTTGTGCTCGCCGGACGTCGGCCCGAGCCCTTGCAAGCGCTGGTCGAACTGGCGCAGAGCCAGGGTCACCCAGCGCTGGCGGTACCCACCGACGTGCGCGATCCGGCCAGTGTCGACGTGCTGTTCGCGACCATTGCCGAGGTCTACGGGCGCCTCGATGTGGTCTTCAACAACGCCGGCGTCAACGCCCCCGCCGTGCCGCTGGACGAGCTGACCTTCGAGCAGTGGCGCAACGTGATCGACACCAACCTCAACGGAGTCTTTCTGTGCGCTCGCGGCGCGTTTGGGCTGATGCGCAAACAACAGCCGCAGGGCGGGCGGATCATCAACAACGGCTCGATTTCCGCACACACGCCGCGCCCGTTCAGCAGCGCCTACACCGCGAGCAAACACGCCGTGCTCGGCCTGACCAAATCCCTGGCGCTGGATGGCCGCGAATTCAACATCGCCTGTAGCCAGATCGACATCGGCAATGCCCTGACCGAAATGTCGGTGCGCATGACCAAAGGCGTACGCCAGGCCAACGGCAGCATCGCCGTCGAGCCGATGGTCGACGTCAAACACGTCGCCGATGCAGTGCGCTACATCGCCGGCCTGCCGCTGTCGGCCAACGTCCTGAACATGACCGTCATGGCCAGCGCCATGCCGTTTGCCGGCCGTGGTTGAGCCGGCCTTTTTATTGCGTAACGAGGTAGCCATGAAGCCAGAAATCCTGCAACTGAGCCCGATCCTGATCCCTGAAATCAACGCGCGTCTGGACGAACTGTTCACCGTACGCCGCTACTTCCAGCAAGCGGACAAACCCGCCTACATAAAGGAACACGGCGCCAACATTCGCGGCGTCATTACCGGCGGCCACACCGGCATCAGCCAGGCGCTGATGGCGCAACTGCCGAAACTGGAAGTCGTCGCGGTCAACGGCGTCGGCACCGATGCCGTCGATCTGGCCTACGCCCGCGACCGCGGCATCCGCGTCACCGCCACCATCGGCGCCCTCACCGAAGACGTCGCCGACCTCGCCATCGGCCTGCTCATCTCGGTCTGTCGCGGCCTGTGCACCAGCGACCGCTACGTGCGCTCCGGCCAATGGCCACAAAGCCCGACCCCACTCGCCCCGCTGCCCTTGGCCCGACAAGTCTCCGGCATGCGCATCGGCATCGTCGGCATGGGCCGCGTCGGCCGCGCCATCGCCACCCGCGCCGCCGCCTTCGGCTGCCCGATCAGCTACACCGATCTGCAACCGATGAGCGACGTCCCCCACACCTTCGTCGCCGACCTCAAACAACTGGCCCGCGACAGCGACGCCCTGATCCTCGCCGCCGCGGCGGACAAGGGCGAAGCGATCATCGACGCGCAAGTGCTGCAAGCGCTGGGCAAGGACGGTTATCTGATCAACGTCGCCCGGGGCAAACTGGTGAATGAGACGGCTCTGGTTGCCGCGCTTTCAGCGGGAGAGATTGCCGGGGCTGGGCTGGATGTATTCGTTGATGAACCGAATGTGCCGGAAGCGTTGTTTGGTAATGAACAGGTGGTGCTGCAACCGCATCGGGCCAGCGCCACGCTTCAGACACGCACGCGGATGGGGGAAATGGTTGTGGCGAGTCTGGTAGATACGTTTGCGGGAAAAGTGCCGGTTGGGTGTGTGACGGGGTGAACGGGTTCCGGAGCGCTGTTCGTGATCGCGGCACACACCGCCTTCGCGAGCAGGCTCGCTCCCACAGGTTTGATTGCGTACATTCAGTGAGAAATGGGGCGTCTGTCAGGCCGCCTTCGCTGGCAAGCCAGCTCCCACAGTTTTTTGTGGCGTAGACAGGAACTGGTCAACACCCAAAGTCCAATGCAGGCTTGCTCTCAACGGAAAAGCAAAAGCGAAGGCCAGATCAAAAGATCGCAGCCTTCGGCAGCTCCTACAGTTGGATCGCGTTCCGCTCAAGAACAGGTCGGCTGTCAGGCCGCCTTCGCGAGCAGGCTCGCTCCCACAGGAAAGCAAAAGCAAACCAAGCAGGCCGTCCCGCCACCCAACACGATGAGCGCAAGCTCGAGTAGCTTTTGATCCTGGAGCCCGTCGGCAGGCTGAGTGGAGGGATTGATCCGGGTGTGGGAGCGCAGCGACCGTCTGGCGCAGCCAGACACAGCGGAAGGAGGTGCAGCGAAGCAAACCGGAGCCGCTGCGCCCGGATCGATCCCGGAGCGAAGGAACCCCGAGCCCCAGCGAGCGGGCCGAACGTCAGGGCGAAGACCTTTTGGTTCCTTTTGGGGCGTTTGCCAAAAGGGACTCGCCGTAAGGGCGAAACCGCCAGCCGCAACACCACCAAAAAAGGATATACACCCAAAAACCCCAAAGCATGGTCGGCCCAAAGGCCGCCAAGTCCAAAAAAAAGCCCCACAACCGAAAACCAGTGTGGGGCGAAAAAATTGGTTGGTTGCGGCCAACCAAAGGAGCTCTGTCAAAACCCGTCAAGCGCTCAGATCAAATGCACTCCTGAGCCGCCCGCTCAAAACTCGAAGGCAACAAATTCGACGCCAGCAAATGCCGCTCATAAATGAACACCTTGCCACCCTTCCCCGCCTTGTACGCCTCCAGCACGTTATCCGCCGACACCTTGCTCGGCACCACAATCCGATAACTGCGCTGACTCTGCGAAACCGTCGGATTCAAAGCACTGCCCTGCAACTTCGTCACCACGCAATCGGCGTACTGCGCCGGCGTCTTGCTGGTCTGCAACGTCAGAGTCGGATCGTTCGGCGCCGAAGCACAACCGCCGAGCAACAGGGAAACAAAAGCCATGGCTGGCACGAATAAAGGACGCATCGGGGTAATCCTGAAAATAAAGGTTCGGTTCAACCGGCAACGGTTCGACTTCACGGGATCGCCTCTGCCATTCAATTTTTTGGAGAATCAGCTCGACGCCACCAGGGCCTTGAGCGACACATCGAATTGCTTCAGCGCATTGAGTTGCAGATCACGCTGCTGATTGATCTGTGCCGCGATCTGCGGCGCCGCCCGGTCATGCACCCAGACCGAAGGCAGCTCCTGCTCGATTGCCCCCTCGGCCTTGCCGATGTATTGCAGGTCGGCGTCGTAGAACCGTGCAGAGAAGCGCGCCTCGACCAGACTGTTGCGCTGGGTCAGCAAGCGGTTGAAGGTGTCGAGCTTGACCACCACGTCCGGATGGGCCTTAACCAGCGCATCCAGATTGTCGTAGACGGTCACTGAGGCGAACTGTTGTTGCAGTGAACTTACCAGCCAGTCGAGGGCCAGTTCCGGGTCGGAACTGCTGACAAAGGCGTCGCGGATTCGCGAGTCCAGTGCGTCTTTGGCGCCGTTCAGCGCCATGTCGTGGTAACGCTCCAGGTATTGCAGGTTCTGCAAGGTGTTTTCGCTCAACAACACACCCACGGTCTGCGTGTGCTGCAGGGCCGAGGCGCTGGCGGCGATGGGTTGCAGGTGACACGACCGGGCGTCGTCTGCGTAAGCCGGTGCGGTAACTACCCCGCCCATCAGCAGGGCGATCATTGCCAGTCGAGTCAGAATGTTCATCGCGCAATTTCCTTGAGCTGCGTCTTCGATGGAGGCGATTTTCCGCCGATCGCCGGCAAAGCAGAACTTGCGTTTCTTGATGGTCACTATTACTTCCAGCAATAGTTGCGCGTCGCGCAGACTGATGCACACTGAGCACATTCAAGAAAAATGATGAGGGTCTCGCCTTGAGAACGTTTGATCTGATCCGTGACGCCGTGCTGCCCGAATATCGCGACCGCGTAGCCGAATACCTGGTGCAGTACGAAAGCGTCCTGCTGGACAAAAACACCCGCGATGCGCAATTGATCCGCGATACCGCCCAGCAACTGCGCGGTTATCTGCGCGGCCTCAATACCACGCGGGTGCTGGGCATGGCCTATTGGGAAGAGCTCGATCGCCGCGTGGTAGACACCTGGCTAAGCCCGCAAGAGTGACCGCTGAAGCGCCAGTGGTCTGCCCGGCAACGCGCCCCCTGCGAAAAACCTGACCAAACGCTTACAATCGCAGGCCTATTGCCATACAGACAGGCCTGCCCGGAAATGCCGCTCGACCCGCCAACGATGCTGACCATCACGATCGCCCTCGCAGCCGCTGCCGCGCTGTACCTGGCGGTCGAGTGGCGCAGCATCCGTGAGCCTTCGCTACTGTTCTGGAGCGCCGGTTTCGCCACCATCACCATCGGTTCCACCCTCGCGCTGCTGCGCAGCAGCGGTTTTCTGCTGCTGGGCATCTGGTTCGCCAACGGCCTGCTGGTGACCGCGCATTTCTTTTTCCTGCTCGGTGTGGCGCGCTTCACCCAGACCCGACTATCGCCGGCGTGGTACCTGATTTTCGCAACCTGGCTGATCATGTTGACGTTGCCGGACGGGCCGCTGTGGTCCAAGGCCATGCTGGTGGCCAACTCGCTGCTGGTGGCGATCCCGACGCTCAAGGCCAGTTCGCTGCTGCGCCCGCACGGCAAGTCGTTGAGCGTGGGCGCGGTGCAACTGCGCTATGTGCTGCTCGGCCACGGCATCTTTTATGTGGCCAAGGCCCTGACCGTGGTGATCCCCGGCACGCTGATCGATCTGGCGGCGTTTCGTGGCGAGATCATTCAGATCTCGCTGGTCGAAGGTGCGATGGCGATCATGTTGATCGCCCTGTCGATGACCGGCACCGAGCGTTATCGCCGGGAAAAGCAGATCGCCCGCCTCGCCGAGCGCGATCCGCTCACGGCCCTCTACAACCGCCGCGCCCTGGAAAAGCGCACGCCACGCCTGCTGGCCGGCGTATCCGCGCAAAGACCGGGTGCGTTGCTGTTGATCGATATCGACAACTTCAAACTGGTCAACGACCAGTACGGGCATATCGCCGGTGATCGCTTGCTGATTGCTCTGAGCGAGATGATCCGCGCCCAGCTGCCGCCCCATGCGCTGACGGCGCGGCTGGGTGGCGATGAGTTTCTGATGCTGCTCAACAATGCCTCAGCCGAAGCTATCCTTGAACTGGGCAATGCCTTGCGCGAACAGTTTCTGGCCTTGGCGTCGCACACCTATCCCACGTCCGCTGCGGTGACTTTGAGCATCGGCGCCACCCTGTTCGACAAACCGCCGGCCAGTCTCGCGGCGCTGATCGAACTTGGCGACGCCGCGCTCTACGAGTCCAAACGCGGCGGACGCAACCGCTTGCGCCTGTCCGGCCTCGCCACTCCAGGATGACCCCAGCCATGTCCAGCCACGCCACCCCGCTGCAAGACCTCGCCGCCCCCGAAGGCGTTTGTTACGGCTGCGGCGGCCGCAATCCGCAAGGCCTGCATGTGAAAAGTCGTTGGGATGAGGACGGCCACCACGTCATCGCCGAGCATCTGCCCGAAGCTCAATACTGCGGCTGGCCGGATCTGGTTTACGGCGGGCTGATTGCCATGCTTGTCGACTGTCATTCGAACTGGACCGCCATGGCCTGGCACTACCGCGCGGAAAACCGCGAAGCCGGCAGCCTGCCGCGCATCGACTGCGTGACTGGCAACCTCGGGATCAAATTCATCAAACCCACACCGATGGGCGTGCCGCTGCTCTTGCGCGCGCGAGTCGAAGGTGAAGTCGGGCGCAAGACCCGGGTGATTTGCGAGGTGTATGCCGGGGAAGTGCTCACGGCGGTGGGTGATTCGGTGTTTGTGCGAGTGGATACGGGGCAGTTGGCAAACGCCGCGCATGGCCGCGAAAGCCAAAGCCCCTCACCCTAGCCCTTTCCCAAAGGGAGAGGGAACTGACCGAGGTGCTTGGTGCAGATACGCCGACCTGGGAAACCGAGCCGAACTCAAATCTTGAAAAAACCCTCACCCTAGCCCTCTCCCAAAGGGAGAGGGAATTGACCGAGGTGTCTGGTGGAAATACGCCGACCTGGGAAACCGAGTCGAACTCAAATCTTGAAAAAACCCTCACCCTAGCCCTCTCCCAGAGGGAGAGAGAACTGACCGAGGTGCTTGGTGCAGATACGCCGACCTGGGAAACCGAGTCGAACTCAAATCTTGAAAAAACCCTCACCCTAGCCCTCTCCCAAAGGGAGAGGGAATTGACCGAGGTGTCTGGTGGAAATACGCCGACCTGGGAAACCGAGTCGAACACAAATTCTGAAAAGCTTGAAAATCGGCTCCCTCTCCCTCGGGAGAGGGCTGGGGTGAGGGGCTGCGGTTCAAGCCACGCAGCCACACTCAAGCCGAAAGCGAAACGTTCTGAGCCAGCTCTTCAACGCGACAAAGCCACCACACCAGCCCGCGCCGCGTGCAGCTTTTTATAGCTTTCGATCAAGCGCAAATGCCGATCCAGCCCTTCCAGCTTCATGCTCGTTGGCGTCAAACCGTAAAAACGCACACTGCCATTCACCGACCCAATCGCCGCATCCATACGCTCGTCACCAAACATCCGGCGGAAATTGGCTTCGTAATCCTCAAGCTCGAGATCCTCGTCCAGCTCCATCTCCAGCACCACATTCACTGCCTGATAGAACAAGCCGCGCTCTACGGTGTTGTCGTTGTATTGCAGGAACGCCTCAACCAGATCCTTGGCCTCGTCAAACTTCTGCAGTGCGAGGTAGATCAGCAGGCGCAGTTCCAGAATCGTCAGCTTGCCCCACGGCGTGTTGTCATCGAACTCAATGCCGATCAGCGTGGTGATATCGGTGTAGTCATCCTGCTCGCTGCGTTCCAGGCCTTGGACCAGATTGCGCAGGCCAACCTTGCTGAGGTTGTGCAGATTGAGGATGTCGGCACGGAATTGCAGGGCTTTGTTGGTGTTGTCCCAGATCAGGTCTTCGATCGGGTAGATCTCCGAGTAATCCGGCACGAGGATGCGGCAGGCCTTGGCGCCGATGTGCTCGTAGACCGCCATGTAGACTTCCTTGCCCATGTCTTCGAGGATGCCGAACAGGGTCGCGGCTTCTTCGGCGTTGGAGTTTTCGCCTTGGCCTGAGAAGTCCCATTCGACGAATTCGAAATCTGGTTTGGCGCTGAAGAAGCGCCACGACACCACACCGCTGGAATCGATGAAGTGCTCCACAAAGTTGTTCGGTTCGGTCACTGCCTGCCCCGAGAACGTCGGCTGCGGCAAGTCATTGAGGCCTTCGAAGCTGCGGCCCTGGAGCAGCTCGGTCAGGCTGCGTTCCAGCGCGACTTCCAGGCTCGGGTGCGCGCCGAAGGAAGCGAAGACGCCGCCGGTGCGCGGGTTCATCAGGGTCACGCACATCACCGGGAATTCACCGCCCAGCGAGGCGTCCTTGACCAGCACCGGGAAGCCCTGCTCTTCAAGGCCTTTGATGCCGGCGAGGATGCTCGGGTATTTTTCCAGTACCTCTTGCGGTACATCCGGCAGGGCCATTTCGCCCTCGAGGATTTCGCGTTTGACCGCGCGCTCGAAAATTTCCGACAGGCACTGCACCTGCGCTTCGGCCAAGGTATTGCCGGCGCTCATGCCGTTGCTCAGGTAGAGGTTTTCGATCAGGTTCGACGGGAAGTACACCACTTCACCGTCCGACTGGCGCACGAACGGCAGCGAGCAGATGCCGCGCTGGGTGTTGCCGGAGTTGGTGTCGTAAAGGTGCGAGCCACGCAGTTCGCCGTCGCGGTTGTAAATGCCGAGGGTGTAGTCGTCGAGAATTTCGCTTGGCAATTCGTCTTTCGGACCCGGCTTGAACCACTTCTCGTCCGGATAATGGACGAATTCGGCATTGGCGATGTCTTCGCCCCAGAACTGGTCGTTATAGAAGAAGTTGCAATTGAGGCGCTCGATGAACTCGCCCAGCGCCGAGGCCAGCGCGCCTTCCTTGGTTGCGCCCTTGCCGTTGGTGAAGCACATCGGCGAATGCGCATCGCGGATATGCAGCGACCAGACGTTGGGCACGATGTTGCGCCACGAGGCGATTTCGATCTTCATGCCGAGGTCGGCAAGGATCTTCGACATGTTGGCGATGGTCTGTTCCAGCGGCAGGTCCTTGCCGGCGATGTAGGTGCCTGCCTGGGAATCGGACTGAGGCATCAACAAGGCCTGGGCATCGGCGTCGAGGTTGTCGACTTCTTCGATGATGAACTCGGGGCCGGTCTGCACCACCTTCTTCACGGTGCAGCGGTCGATGGAACGGAGGATGCCCTGGCGATCCTTGTCCGAAATATCGGCGGGCAATTCGACCTGGATCTTGAAGATCTGGTTGTAGCGGTTTTCCGGGTCGACGATGTTGTTCTGCGACAGGCGAATGTTCTCTGTCGGAATATTGCGGGTGTCGCAGTACAGCTTCACGAAGTAAGCCGCGCACAAGGCCGACGACGCCAGGAAGTAGTCGAACGGCCCCGGTGCCGAGCCGTCGCCCTTGTAGCGGATGGGCTGATCGGCGATCACCGTGAAGTCGTCGAACTTGGCTTCAAGTCGAAGGTTGTCGAGAAAGTTGACCTTGATTTCCATGCGGGATTACCAGAATACGGCTAAACGAATGGCGGCCATTATCCGGTTTTTGTGCGGGAAGTCTCGCCCTTTCGGGATTCGCCGCTGGCCGGCGCTGCTGGAAATTCCGGCAGATTCGCTACACTTTGAAAAAATCCAGGCGATACCAATAACAACAATCTGAACATTGTGCGCTCGCCATTGTTCTAGATTCAGAAGACACCGGATCAAGGACGAGCACATGGCCGTTACTCTCCCTGCGCAGCCAATCCCCACCCCGCAACGCGCTGTGACCCGGCGCCTGGCCATCGCCGTTGGCGCACTGTTTGTTGCGGGTGTCATCGCCGCGATCAGCACCTTGCTTGGGATCGCCAATACCCTTGACGCGAAGGATCTGGAACAGAACCAGTTCTATTCCGTGCGCGCCGTGGAAAACCGCATCACCGCGTCGAAAAACTACATCACCAGTTATGCCTACTGGACCCGCGCCTACGAGGCCTTGAGCGGGCCGATCGACGTCAACTGGGCCTACACCGAACAGAACATGGGCAAGACGCTGTTCACCAGCGACGGCTACGACGGCGTGTTCGTCCTTGATCGCAATCGCACCAAGTACGCGGTGATTCGCGGGCAGATGGTTGAAACCGACGTATCCAGCGTACTGCAAGCGCCCGCCTCGGCGCTGGTCGAGCAGGTGCTGAGCCAGCCTGATCTGACCAAGCCGATCAGCAGTTATTCATTGTTCGAAGGCTGGCCGGCGCTGATCACCGCTGCCGCGATCATTCCCAATGACGAGCGCCCGCTGGATGAATTGAGAAACACCTCGGTGCTGGTGTTCGTCGACAAGCTGACCCCGACCAAACTGCGCAAGATCGGCAGCGGTTATGGCCTGACGAACCTGACCCTGGTCCCGGATGAAACCATTGAGAAAGGCCATCCAAGGGTGCCCCTCGACAGCACCGGCTACAGTCTGGTCGCCGACCTGCAACGGCCCGGTCAGCAATTGTTGTGGACGCTGGTGCCGCCGCTCGGCGCGACGTTTCTGGTGCTGATGCTGCTCACCGCCTATTTTTTCCGCCATGCATTGCGCTCATCGCAATACGTCGACAACAGCATTCATGCCATGCAGGCCTCGAATCAGGCACTCGAGAAAGCCAATCATGCCCTCGAAGCCAGTGAAGAACGCTTTCGCGCCGTGGCCGAAGCGGCGTCGGACTGGATCTGGGAAGTTGATGATCAGTTGGCGCTGACCTATCTGTCGGCGCGCTTCAGCGAAGTCACCGGCTACCCGCAAGCCCTGTGGCTGGGCCAGGACATCGGCGAATTACTGTCTTGCGACACCACACCACTGGAGCTGTGGCTGCGCAAACTCAGCGAGGAAAACAGTGCCGGCGACTTGCGCTGCACTTATCGCGATCACTCCGGGCGGCCGCGCCACTGCCGGCTCTCGGCGCGGCCGATTTTCGACAAGAACAGCGTCGTCGGCTATCGCGGCACTGCCAGCGACATCACCGACGAAGTCGCCGCCCATGCGCAGATCCAGCACCTGTCGATGCATGACGCCCTGACCGGCCTGCCCAACCGCAACAAACTGGCGCGTTATCTCGACGACGTCCTGGTATTGAAGGAACACGCGCCGCCGCTGTCGCTGCTGATGATCGATCTGGACAACTTCAAACCGATCAACGATTCCCTCGGCCATCCTGCCGGTGACGCGGTTCTCCAGGAAGTCGCCACGCGCCTGCGCGAATGCACCCGCGAGCACGACCTCGTCGCCCGCCTCGGTGGTGATGAATTCGTCGTGGTGCTCAATGGCATGGACAGCCATAACGAGATCGACAAATTCTGCACACGGCTGATCGGCAGCCTGCATCAGCCGATCCTCTACGAACAGCATCCACTGCATATCGGTGCCAGTGTCGGCATCGCCCTGAGTCGTCGGCACGGTTTCGTCGCCAGCGATCTGATCCGCTACGCCGACATCGCGCTGTATCAGGCCAAGTCCGATGGTAAGAACACTTGGTGCTATTTCGAAGCGCACATGAGCGACCAGATCCAGACGCGCCGGCAAATGGAAGATGACCTGCGCCATGCGCTCAAGCACAACGAATTCGTCCTGCACTATCAGCCGCGCTACAAGGTCGATGGCAAGCACATCGTTTCGGTGGAGGCGCTGGTGCGCTGGCAGCATCCGACCCAGGGCTTGCTCGGGCCGGACGTGTTCATTCCGCTGGCCGAACAGACCGACCTGATCGTACCGCTGGGCCGCTGGGTGCTGCGCGAAGCCTGCGAAACCGCGCTGGAATGGCCCCATGACATTCTGCTGTCGGTCAACCTCTCGCCTGCGCAGTTCGCCCTCAGCGATGTCGTCGAGGATGTTCGTGAAGTGCTGGTGGATACGCGTTTCCCCGCCAGCCGTCTGGAACTGGAGATCACCGAGAACGTGATGCTCAATGACACAGACGGCGCGCTGACCACCATGAATCAGCTCAAGGAGCTCGGCGTGCGTCTGAACATGGACGACTTCGGCACCGGTTATTCGTCGCTCGGTTACCTACGCGCCTATCCATTCGACGGGATCAAGATCGACAAACGCTTTATCGCCTCGATCAGCAGCGGCGCCAACGACCGTGCCGTGGTGCAGGCGATCATCGGTCTGGGCAAAGCCATGGGGCTGACGGTGACGGCCGAAGGCGTCGAGACCGAGGAGCAACTGGCGATTCTCGGCAAGGATCAATGCAACGAGGTGCAGGGTTATTTCATGAGTCGGCCGATCGACAAGGCGGCTTTTGCTGATCTGCTACGAGCTTCGCGACTGTCGCTGGTGAGCAAAAAAGGTCGGGTGACGTGAATCTCAACCATCGTTGGCAACGCGCACCTTGCCGCTGAACACGCGGAAACCGAAGGTGTTGTAGGCCAGGGTGATGGGGATCAGCACGGCGAATCCGACCAGCATGAAGATCTGGCTGGTGGGGCTTGAGGCTGCTTCGCTCCAAGTCAGATCCGGCGGAATGATGAATGGATACAGCGCGACCAGCATCACCGCGAAAGCCAGCACGAAAACGCCCAGTGCGGCGAACAGCGGGATGAAGTCGAAGCGGCTGTGAAAGCCTTTGCTGAATACCCATCCCAGAGCACAGAGGATGACCCCTGCCGGCAACCACAGCCGAATTTCGGCAAGCCGCCGGGCGTATTGCGGCTGCAACGTCGCCGTCCATGCGATCAGCACCAGCAATAGTGCCGCGACGACCAGCGCCAGCATGCGGGCCTGGTGGGCCGAGTGCTGCTGCAGTTCATCCAGGGTGCGCCAGTACAGCCAGCACGTCCCCAGCCAGACGTAACCGAGCACCAGCACCAAACCGCAAAACACCGGGAACGGATTCAGCCAGTCGCGGCCATCGCCAATGTATTGACCGCCCTGATGCGCAACGCCTTGCACGAGAGTGCCGAGCACCATGCCCTGGACCAACCCGGTCAGCAGCGAAGCCAGGGCCAGCACACCGTCGACGATGCGCTTGCGTCGCTCGTTCGGTGCGTAATCGCGAAATTCCAGCGCCATGGCCCGCGCGATCAAGGCGAGGAACATCACGATAAAAGGCACGTACAAGGCCGGCAGCAAGATCGCGTACGCCAGCGGAAACAACGCCAGCAGCCCGCCGCCGCCGAGCACCAGCCAGGTTTCGTTGGCGTCCCACACCGGCAGAATCGACACCGCCATGGCTCGTCGCTGGTGTTTGCAATCCGTGAGGCCCATGAGCATGCCGACGCCCAGATCGGTGCCGTCGAGCACCACGTAGTTCATGACCGAAAACGCCAATGCGGCGGCGCACAACAGAGTCAGCCAGTCCGTGTCCATGTCTGCTATTCCTCAGTGCCCGGTTTCGTCGGCAAGGGTGGGCTGCGGCCCGGGTTGATCCTGCTGCGGCGGCTCGCGCAACAGGCGCAGCAACACCCACAGACCGATGCCGAAGATCAGCAGATAAAACAGCAGAATCAGCCACGTCGACCCGACGACTTGAGCCCTGGACACCGATGACAGACTGTCCGCCGTGCGCATCAATCCGTAAATCGTAAACGGCTGTCGCCCCACTTCGGTGACGACCCAGCCGCTGAGCATTGCCAGAAATCCGGCCGGTGCCAACAGCACGCACGCGCCCAGCCAGAGCCGCGCCGTGTACAGGCGATTACGTCGGCGCAGGATCAGGCTGACCACACCCTGCCCAAGCATCAACAGCCCCAGCCCGACCATCAGCCGGAACGCGAAAAACACCGGCGCCACGGGCGGGATGTCCTCAGCCGGAAATTCATCAAGCGCGGCGATGGTGCTGGTCAGGTCATGCTGCAGGTAGAGGGAACCAATGCGCGGAATCGCCACCTCCCAGTGGTTGCGGCGCTCTTGCATATCCGGCCATGCGAACAGCCGCAGTGGCTCCCCTGCCCCTTGGGCCGGGCGCGTCCATGAGCCTTCGATGGCCGCCACTTTCTGCGGCTGGGCGTGCAAACTGTGCCGGCCATGCAGGTCCCCGACGACAATCTGCACCGGCATCAGCAGCGCAATCACCCATAGCCCCATGGAGAATTGCAGGCGAGCACGCGGGTTTTTCGGGGCCTTGCGCAATTGCCAGGCACTGATCCCGGCAATCAGCGTCGCGCTGCCGATGAACACGGCAAGCAGCATGTGCGCCAGGCGATAGGGAAACGAAGGGTTGAAGATGATTGCCCACCAGTCCTCGGCAAGGAACCGCCCGTCCGCGCCAATCGAATAGCCGGCCGGGGTTTGCATCCAGGAGTTGGCAGACAGAATCCAGAACGCGCTGATCAGCGAGCCCACCGCCACAGCGCAGGTGGCAAAAAAGTGCAGACGCGGGCCGACTTTCTTCAAGCCGAAGAGCATGATGCCAAGGAAACCCGCTTCGATGAAAAACGCCGCCATCACTTCATAGAACATCAGCGGACCGAGGACATCACCGGCCTGCACCGACAGCCGCGACCAGTTGAGGCCGAACTGATACTCCAGAATCAATCCCGACGCCGTGCCCACGGCAACGTTGAGGGCGAATACCTTGAGCCAGTAACGATAAACATCCAGATAAACCTGGCGCCCGGACCTCAACCACAACGCCTCCAGCACCACGAGGAAATTCGCCAGACCGATGCTGAACGCCGCCAGCACGATGTGAAAGCTGATCGTGATTGCGAACTGAGCGCGGGCCGCCATCAGGGCCGAATCAACGGGCTCCATCCATCAGCCGCTGTAGAACACAGCTAGCTTGTTGCCTTCGGGGTCGCGCAGATAGGCCACGTAAAAGTCCGGCGTATAGGCCTCGCGAGTGCCGGGCGCGCCTTCGTCGCTGCCGCCATGGTCGAGCCCGGCCTTGTGCACCTGATCGACCTTATGCCGCGAGTCGGCGCGAAACGCCGGCATCATGCCGTTGCCGGGTGTCGCCGGCTCACCATTGAACGGTTGCGAGATGTGCACACTGCCGGGGCCGTTGGACTTGTCGGCGCAATCGGGCAGGTAAAAACAGTAGTGTTCTTCGCGATCATGCCGGTAGCCGAGCGGCGTCAGAATCGCCTTGTAGAAAGCTGCCGAACGCTCGACATCGTTGGCGCCGATAAACAGATAACTGAGCATGGGGCGTCCTCCAATGACAGCTGTCAGCGCTGTGGCTGTTCTTGGTTCAAGGTGAACACGTTGCCGGCGTCACGCACCAACTGGCGCCATTCGGCACTGGTGATCAGGCCTTGCTCCTCCATCTGATCCGCAGCCTTGAGCAGCTCGTCATATTGCTGTTCCGGATCCAGATCGCCCTCGGCCTGCTCTGCCATCTTCCGCCATGCCGCCAGTGATGCCTGCTTTTGCTGATCGAACATACCGGTATCTCCTGAGGGACTTACCCGGTAGAAAAATCAGCGCGAGAGAGGTTCAGGGCAGACGACGGATGGACGGTTGATGCGCAAAACCTTGTCGGAGTGAGCCTGCTCGCGATAGCGGTATATCTGTCAAATTAAATTTGAATGTTCCTCCGTCATCGCGAGCAGGCTCACTCCCACAGAAAAGCAAAATCAAAAGATCGCAGCCTTCGGCAGCTCCTACAGTTGGATCGCGTACCACCTCAAGAACAGGTCGGCTGTCAGGCCGCCTTCGCGAGCAGGCTCGCTCCCACAGAAAAGCAAAATCAAAAGATCGCAGCCTTCGGCAGCTCCTACAGTTGGATCGCGTACCACCTCAAGAACAGGTCGGCTGTCAGGCCGCCTTCGCGAGCAGGCTCGCCTACAAAGCAAACGCAAAGCAGCGCAGCTGCCCGCGGCGAAGCCGCACCACTCAACAATGAGCGCAAGCTCGAGTACCGCTTTTGATCTTGATCCACCAGCGACGTCGGAAGGCTGAGTGGAGGGATTGATCCGGGCGTGGGAGCGCAGCGACCGTACGACGCAGTCGTACACAGCGAGTGTAGGTGCAGCGAAGCAAACCGGAGCCGCTGCGCCAGGATCGATCCCGGAGCGAAGGAACCCGAGCCTGCGAGGGCCGAACGCAGGAGCAAAGCGTTTTGGTTACTTTTGGGCGTCTGCAAAAGTGACCCGCTGTAAGAGCGGAACCGCCAGCCGCAACACCCGAAAAAACGGATATACACCCAAAACCCCAAGAGCCTGGTCGGCCCAAAGGCCGCCACGCCCAAAAAAACCGCAAATGTCAAAACCGCTCCGCCACCCGCTTGTACGCATAATCCGGCTCCCGATACTTGCCCGGCTTCTGCCGTTTCGGCAACTCGACCTTGTCGCGCTTCACCTCTTCATAGGGGATGCGACTGAGCAGATCAGTGATGATGTTCAGCCGTGCACGACGCTTGTCATTGGAGTCGGCAACCCTCCACGGCGCCCAATCGGTGTCGGTGTGCTTGAACATCTCGTCCCGCGCCCGTGAGTAGTCATACCAGCGGCTGTAGGACTTCAGATCCATGGGTGTCAGTTTCCAGATCTTGCGCCCGTCATTGATTCGCGCTTCGAGCCGGCGGGTCTGTTCCTCCGGACTGACCTCAAGCCAGTACTTGAGCAGGATCACCCCCGAATCAACGATGGCGTTCTCCACCCAAGGAATCGACTTGAGAAACTTGTCGGCCTGCTCCTCCGTACAAAAACCCATGACCCGTTCGACACCGGCGCGGTTGTACCAACTGCGGTCGAAAATCACCACCTCGCCGCCCGCCGGCAGATGCGGCAGATAGCGCTGTACATGCATCTGACTTTTTTCTCGATCGGTTGGCGCCGGTAATGCCATCACGCGGAACACCCGTGGGCTGACGCGCTCCGTGATCGCCTTGATCACCCCGCCCTTGCCCGCACCGTCGCGCCCTTCGAAAACAATACACACCTTGACACCTTTGGCGATGACCCACTCCTGCAGCTTGACCAGCTCAACGTGGAGCTTGCGCAGCTGTTCCAGATAGTCCTTGTTTTTCAAGCGTGGACGTTCGATTGCCTTTGCAGGTTTCTTCTTGTCTTTCGCCATGAACCTGTCCTCGCGCTTCAACAGCCCGCTGAATTTGTTTATTGACCCGAAGGGCCTGATCCGTGAGGTTAGTTCACGCCCGGTTGTTTGCCATTGCCGGGCAAAAAAGCCCTGTCGCCATGTGTTTCCTGAGGTTGTTCCGACGTCGCACTGTTCATTGCCCGATCCCCTGTTTGCTGGAGTTTTTTCGATGCCGTCGTCCAAATCATTGCCCACTGCCCTGCTCGGTCTGGCCCTGGCCTGCCCGGCGATGGCCGAGACCCAAGGTCTGGAGCTGGGGCAAGTGCTGATTTCGGCAGATGAGCGCAGTGGCAGCGATGCAGCGGTCGAAGAAGCGCGGGAACGCCTTGAGCAGGTTCCCGGCGGCACCAACGTGGTCGACATGCGCCAGCCGTTGCAGGGCCGCGTTGCCAGCAATCAGGATGTGCTGGCCTATCAGCCGGGGGTGTATGCACAGTCGGCGGGCAACGAAGGCGTGAAGATTTCCATCCGTGGTTCAGGCATCAACCGCGCACCCGGCGCCCACGCCTCGGGGCTGTACACGATGCTGGATGGCTTGCCCCTGAGCGGCCCCGGCGGCACACCGTATGAATTGCTCGAGCCACTGTGGGTCGACCATGTCGAAGTGCTGCGCGGCGCCAACGGTTTCGATCGCGGCGCGCTGGCACTGGGCGGCGCTATCGATTACGTCAGCCACACCGGTTACACCGCGCCGAAGCTGCAAGTGCGCTACGCCACCGGCAGCCATGGCTTTCAGCAGCGCCAGGTCAGCTCGGGGCAAGTGCTGGGGAATTTCGATTACTACGTGTCCCTGACCGATGCCAACGCCGACGGCTATCAGGACCATACCGCCAGCGAGAGCAAAGGCCTGATCGCCAACTTCGGCTATCGCTTCAACCCGAATCTGGAAACCCGCTTCTATTTCCGCTATCGCGAGACCAACAACGACCTCGCCGGTCGCGTGACCAAGCATTCCATCGAACACAGCCCACGGGCAGCCAACCCGGCGTATGTGGCCCGCGATGACAGCCGCAAGCAACCCGGCAGTACCTTCATCGGCAACAAGACCACGTTCTACCTCGATGACGATTCGAGCATCCAGACCGGCCTCGCCTACCACGACTACCCGATGGATCTGCGCGAAGGCCCGAACCGGCTGAAGGTGGCTTATACCGACGTTAGCGGCACCTTCGACTACAAACGCCGCGACACTTTGTTCGGTATGGAAAGCCGCAGCAACGTCGGCCTGCGCGTGACCAAGCACCTGCCCAACGATGGCGCCAGCGAGTTCGTGCGCATCCCGAGTGGCAACACCGCCAGCTACGCCCCGGGCACGCGGATGCGTAATTTCACTTATCAGGGTTCAGATACCGTGCTGCATTTCGGCAATGACCTGGAAATTGCCGACGACCTGTGGCTGACCACCGGCCTCGCCGCCATCTACACCCGCCGCGAAAGCGCCGTGACCTATCCGCAGGGCGGCGGCAAAACCAGTCTCAGCGACTGGGACTATGCACCGCGCATCGGCCTGCGCTATCAGATCACCCCGGACGTGCAAGTGTTCGGCAACCTCAGCCGCTCCGTCGAAGCACCGCACCCGTGGTCGCTGATCTACAGCTCCAACGTGCGCTTCCCTGCCGGCAACGGCGCCGCCACCGGCACCCAGCGCGACCCGGTCGAACTGCAAAACCAGACCGCAACCACTCTGGAACTCGGTGGCCGTGGCGACAGCAAACTGGGCGAATGGAGCCTGGCCTGGTACTACGCGCAAGTTCGTCACGAACTGCTCTCGGTACTGCCGGACGCCAACGCCGTCACGCCCTACGAACTCAACGCCAGCACGACCGTGCACCAGGGCATCGAGGCCAGCCTCAACAGCAAACTCTGGACCGCCGCCGACGGCCGCCAGTTGAGCTTGCGCCAGGCCTACACCTTCAGCGACTTCCACTACCGCGACGATGAGCGCTTCGGCGACAACCGCTTGCCGGGCTTGCCGATGCATTATTACCAGGGCGAACTGCGTTACGACTGGCCGCAGGGCTTCTTTGCCGCCGTGAACACGCAACTGGTCTCCAAAGTTGCCGTGGACTACGCCAACAGCTACTACGCCGATCCCTACGCCCTGTTCGGCGCCACCCTGGGCTACAACGCCCCGAAGGGCGACTGGCAAGGCTGGGTGGACATGCGCAACCTGACCGGCAAGCGTTATGCGGCAACGGTCACGCCGGGGTATGACGACAAGGGAGTGGACGCCGCGCGGTCGACGCCGGGTGAAGGGATGGGGGTTTATGTTGGGGTTTCGTGGAGTTTGCTATAAGACCCAACGCGAAATTCAAATGTGGGAGCGAGCCTGCTCGCGAAAGCGGTGTATCAGCCGTGAGTTATTTCAACTGACACGACGCCTTCGCGAGCAGGCTCGCTCCCACAGTTGGCTTTGTGGTGTGGGTTAGAACGACGCAGGATTCGAATCTCTGGACGAGTATCATCGTGACAGCACGTCTCCTCGGACCGACCAGATAATCATCGCTCTCCACTGAAAATAACGGACTGACCTCATGGATACTTCCCAAGAAAACCCATTGGAAACATCACTCCGGCTGGCCGCGGACGAACCCGCGCATCGCCCTGAGTTCTATCACACCCTGCTGGACTCGAACGTCTACATCCTCGGCACCGCCGGTGCTGCTCAAGGCCATGTCAATCTCGAAGCCGGCAGCAATATCAGCATCGCTCATTGGCAGAAGCCCGATGGCACGCCAGTCATTCCGTTCTTCTCCTCACTGCCAACGCTGCAACAATCCATCGACAGCGAGCAGAGCTATGTAGAAATCCCTGCCCGATCATTGTTCGAAATCACGCTGGGCGCGCTGCTCTTTCTCAATCCGAAGTCGCCGTACGGCAAGGAATTCTTTCCGGAGGAAGTGCAACGCCTGCTCTCAGGCGAAATCGGCCGGCCCGCCACGCAGCGTACCGTTGAAAAAGAAACCAACGTCTTGCTTGGACAGCCTTCGGACTACCCATCGACGATGGTCCATTCGCTCTCGCAACTGCTGGCCAAACACGCCAATGTGAAACGCGCGTTCCTGGCGCTGATGCACGACCCCTCGGTTGATGAAAAACCGCACTTGATCGTCGGCATCGAAGCGGATGGCGATATCGAACAGGTCATGCGCGAAGCCGGCAATGTCGCTGCGGACACAGCCCCTGATGGCGGGCCGGTTGATTTTTGCCGCGTGCTGACGGGACAAGCCGGGCTGAGTGATTACTTCCTCAGGGAGACCAAACCGTTCTACGAGCGCAAGTCACCGAGCAAGCTGCGTTCGTTCTTTGGCTTTGGTTGAATACGATCTGATGAAAATCGCAGTCGCCTGCATGTCGCTTGATCAGCAGGCCAGTGGTCGATTCTCATGAGCGTGACCTTGGATTCTCTCAACCCGCCCTCATAACAGTGGGTATCCCCCCATCGTCTCGAGAGGAAGCACACACCATGACCACTCAAACCGAAACTGCCATTCTCGCCGGCGGCTGCTTCTGGGGCATGCAGGATCTGTTGCGCCGCTATCCGGGTGTGCTGAAAACCCGCGTCGGCTATACCGGCGGCGATGTGCCGAATGCGACCTATCGCAACCACGGCAACCACGCCGAAGCCATCGAGATCGAGTTTGATCCGGCCGTGATCAGCTACCGGCAGATCCTTGAGTTCTTCTTCCAGATCCACGACCCGAGCACGCCTAACCGTCAGGGCAACGATCTTGGCCCGAGCTACCGCTCGGCGATCTACTACCTCAACGACGAGCAGCGTGCCGTCGCTGAAGACACCGCCGCCGATGTAGACGCATCGAAGTTGTGGCCGGGCCGAGTGGTTACGGAAATAGAACCGGCCGGCCCGTTCTGGGAAGCGGAACCCGAGCATCAGGATTACCTGGAGCGGATTCCGAACGGCTACACCTGCCATTTCATCCGGCCTAACTGGAAACTGCCGAAGCGCGGTTGAAGAAACTGCTGGCGGGGTTCAATGCCCCGCCACCACCGAAGCTTCTACAGAGCGCGGGCCCGACTTGAAACCGTGGGCCCGGGCACCCCAGGCAATGGCGAAGGCGATAGCGACCAGTGCCAGCATGGCCCACGGAAATGAGGTAACGCCCCACTGATCGAGCAGCACGCCGCCGACGACACCGCTGCCAGCGATCGCGCTGTTCCACGCCACTACGTTCAACGACAAGGCGACATCCGCTCCGTCGCCCGCCGCATCAGCCAGCGCCGTTTGCAACAGCGTCGCCGCGCCGCCAAAGGTTAAACCCCATGCCGCCACGCCGAGATAAATCACCTCTGGGCTGCCTCCGCCAAATCCCAGCGCCACGCAGACGGCGGCAAAGGTCGCCAAACTCAGCAGAACCGTCGAACGCAGCAGCGGCTCGACCAGCTTCGCCGTCAGCCATATCCCGACCAGAGCGGCGATGCCGAAGCTCAACAACACCACATCCACCCGCTCGGCCATGCCCGCCGGCGCCACGAACGGAGCGATATAGGTGTAGAGAATGTTGTGCGCCAGCATCCAACTGATCACCACTGCTAGCACAGGACGCACGCCCGGGGTAGTCAGGACTTTGCTCAGCGATAGGCGTTGATGGGCCGGCTGCGGCGGGTAGTCGGGCACTTTCACCAGTACCCAGACGATCAGTACCAAGGTCAGCGCCGACATCAGACCGAATGTAGTGCGCCAACCGACCAGCCCACCGAGCCACGTACCCAGAGGCACGCCCAGCGACAGCGCAATCGGTGTGCCGACCATCGCCAGCGCCAACGCCTTGCCCTGCTGTTCGGGCTCAACCATGCGTCGCGCATAGCCGGCCAGCAGACTCCATGCCAGACCCGCCGCAACCCCGGCGAAGAACCGCGCGACCAGCGTCACGCCGTAATGCGACGACAGCGCGGTAATCGAATTGAACAGCAGGAAACCGACAATCGTCAGCAGCAGCACGTTGCGGCGCCGCCAGCCCCGGGTGGCGATGGTCATCGGGATCACCGCCAGTACGGAACCCAATGCGTACGCGGTAACCATTTGCCCGGCCATGGACGGCGAAATCGCCAGGCCTTCACTGATCAACGGCAACAGGCCCGCCGGCAGGGTTTCGGTGACGATGCAGATGAAGCCAGTCATGGCCAGCGCCAGCAAAGCGCCGATGGGCAGACCTTTTGGCGTAGCCGTTAACGTGATTGAAGGTGTCACTGGAAGCTCCTCGAAAAAACCGACTCAGATTTAAATACCGATCGATCTAGATCCTGAGGGTGCATGCGCAGCGTTGTCAACAATTTCTGTATCGACTAGTCTTTATATTAAATCAATGAGGAGTCAGGTCATGGCGAGAACCGGTCGCCCCCGTCAGTTTGATCGCGACGACGCCGTCGATCAGGCTTTGCAACTGTTCTGGCAACACGGCTACGACGCGACATCGCTGGCCCAATTGAAGGCAGGCCTGGGTGGCGGTATCTCTGCACCTAGCTTCTACGCCGCGTTCGGTTCCAAGGAAGCGTTGTTCGATGAATGCGTGCAGCGTTATTTAACCACCTATGCGCAAGTCACCGAGTGCCTGTGGGACGACAGCCTGCCACCACGCCAGGCGATCGAGACCGCTTTGCGCCAGTCGGCACGCATGCAGTGCGACGACACACACCCCAAGGGCTGCATGGTTACCCTCGGCGTCATGAGCGCACCGAGCCCGGAAACCGCCCATGTGGCGCAAGCCCTGACCCACTCAAGGCAGCGCACCCGTGCCGGCATTCAAGCCTGCGTCGAACGCGCTGTGAATGCCGACGAGCTGGCCAGCGGCACAAGTGCGGCGGCGATGGCGACGGTATTCGACAGTTTCCTGCAGGGCATATCCATCCTCGCCAGAGACAACACCGCGCTGGATAACATTGATGCTGCTATCACTCAGATCATGCAAATCTGGGAAATTGCCGCCACGCGTAAGGCGGATTGATCAAATCACAAATGCACCGGTGCCACCGGCGCCGAACCCGGCTCCGGCACATCGACATTGACCTTCAGGGCAATCAGCAGCGCGGCCAGCAACATCAGAATTCCAGCTGCTACAAACACGCCATTGATGCCGCTGAAACTGAACACCGAACCGCCGGCGGCAGCGCCTGCGGCAATCGCCGACTGCACCGATGCGACGACCATGCCGCCCGCGCTTTCGGCCTGATCGGGTATCGAGCGCGCCACCCAGTTCGACCATGCCACCGGCACGCCACCGAAGGCCATCCCCCACAGAGCCAGAAGCAACGCCTGCCCGGTGAGCGACGCCGGTAACCCGACCAACGCCAGAGCAGCAACGCCCACCAACACCGGCATCAGCACCAGTGTTGCGCGTGGATTGCGCTGCAACAGCCAGCCAGCGAACAGCGTGCCGGCAAAGTTCGCCACGCCGAAGCCAAGGAGCATCAGTGCCAGCGTCTGCGGGCCGACGCCGGTGGTGCTTTCCAGAAATGGCCTGATGTAGGTGAACAACGCAAAGTGACCGGTGTGCACCAATACACAGCCAAACATGCCAATGGCAATGCCCGGTCGCAGCAACACCTCAAGCACCGTGCGCAGGCGTGACGGACGATGCGGCGCCAGACTGGGTAGCGTGAATATTTGGAAGACCAGCGTCACCACGCCAACCGCCGCAGCTGCGAAAAACGCACTGCGCCAGCCAAACTGACCGCCGAGATAACTGCCCAATGGCACCGCGACCACGGTCCCGACGGCGATCCCGCTGAAGATAATCGACAGCGCCCGTGGCAGCAGCGCCGCCGGCACCAGGCGCATCGCCACGGCCGCCGCCATGCTCCAGAATCCGCCCAGAGCTATGCCCAAAAGGATGCGCATGATCAGCAACACTGCGAGGCTCGACGACAGCGCCACCAGCAGATTCGACGCGATCATCAGTACCGAGAAACCGAGCAAGACCAGCCGCCGATCAAGACTGCGCGTCAATCCAGGTACGAGCAATCCGGCAAAGAGCGCCACCACTGCGGTCACCGTCACTGCTTGCCCGGCCAGCGCTTCGCTGACGCCAAGGTCGAGCGCCATCGGCGTCAGCAGGCTGGCCGGCAGATATTCTGCGGTGAGTAAACCGAACACCCCCATCGCCAGTGAGAAAACCGCCATCCACGCAGGAGCCATCGGCTCCTCTTCAGTTCGCCCATCACCTACACATTCATTCATTTCCAGACTCCCTCGGACATTTCGAGAGGGCAGTCTATTGACGGCAAACCGGATGATCTATGATGCGCAGTCTTGAACTTTTGATCGAAACCCCGAACATGAGCAGCACTGATTCCTTTTCACTGTCATCAGACCTGATCACAGAATTGCTGCGCAGCATGCGTCTGCGTGGCGTGCAGTATCGGCGGATCCACGCCGGTCCGCCGTATGGTCTGGGTTTCAGCGACAAATCGGGCCATGCGTATTTCCACTTCGTTGCCGCTGGATCGACGGTGTTGCGACTGGAGGACGGCAGCCTTTACGAGTTGGCGACGGGCAATGCGGTATTCATTGCCCATGGTGCCGCGCACCAGTTGCTGTCACACCCAAACGCCGAAGTGCAGGACATTGACAGCACCGTCGCCGCGCCACTCGGCGATACGGTCTGCGCGGTGCAGGTCGGTCACAGCGCCGTTTCGCCCGATAGCGCCCTGCTCTTCAGTGGCTGTATGGAGTTCGAGCTCGGCAGCCTGCAGGGCCTCGGTCGGCTGATGCCGGGACTGATGCTGATCGACGCCGGCGGCCAGCGTTATCCGGGGCTTATGCCAATTCTTGCGACCATGGAACGCGAAGTCAGCGCAGCGCGCATCGGCTTCGCCGGCATTCTCGCTCGCCTTGCCGACGTAGTGGCGGCAATGATTGTTCGTGGCTGGGTCGAATGCGCTTGCGGCAATGCCTCCGGTCTCGTCGCCGCCCTGCGCGACCCTCGTCTGTCGAAAGCTTTGCTGGCCCTGCACCAACAACCGGGGCGCGACTGGAGCGTCGCCGAACTCGCAACGCTGTGCAACACCTCACGCTCGGTCTTCGCCGAACGCTTCCAGACCACCCTCGGCACCCCGCCGCTGCGCTACGCCACCGAACTGCGCATGCGCCTGGCCAGTCAGTGGCTGACACTGGAAAGACTGCCGATCGAAGAAGTGGCGCAGCGCTTGGGCTACACCTCCCAAGCGGCGTTCAGTCGTGCGTTCAAGCGGATAACGGGAAGCTCGCCGGGAGCGAGTCGGCGCCAGCGCGCACTGTAGAAAATTGCGTTAACAGGGCGGCAATGAATCCGAGCCGCCCTCACCGCTGGATTTTCCCCAGCCCCGCGCCCACCCGTTCAGCAGCCTGCAAATCCCCACGCGCCTCCAACTCCTGCGCCACTTGCCGCAGTTGCTCAACAGTCAATCCCACATTCAGACTGATCTTCAAATGTGACTCCAGCTGTGATTCCACCCCAGCCATCGCTGCCAGCGCACCAACAGTTGCCAGTTCCCGATCCGTCCATGCCAGGTTGTCGCGGGCGAAGATGTCGCCGAACAAGTGCACTTTCAGGAACTGATCGATCGCCGGGGCGAATTCGAACAGTGGGCCGGACACTGGCGCGCCGACCAGACGGGTCTGATTGTCGGTGCCGAGTTCGGTAAGTGCATACCCCGACGGAACCGGGCCGGGCTCTCGTCCGGGCGCGTCTTCAATGCCCCGCGCGGCGCGTTCCTGCACAACCTTCATTAGCAAGGACAAGGCGTTGAGGCTGCGTGGGAACCCGGCGTAGGCGTACAGCTGCACCAGAACTTCCTTGGTTTCGCTGATGCTCAACCCGGCATCGAGGCCGCGATTGAGTGCGTCGTGCAAACGCGGCATGTCGCCGATTGCAGCGTTGGCGGCAATCGGGGCGATCGCCAGTTGCTTAAGCGTCAGAGGTTGTTCTTGCATGATCGGTTTCTCCTGTGATCGGGAAGGATTGGCGCAGAGAGGATTAACGCAGGCTGCACTGGCGAGGACCGCGCAGCCGAGGGCCACGATGCGCAGAAGACGCCCTTGCTTTAACGATCTCTGGTTCATCAATGAATCTCCTCACTCATCCAGCGTGAACGTCAACCGCACATCGCCGCGCCCCAAGGCCTCGGCCAAGTCCTGCGGCCGGTCGATGCGACCAAGACGCGAATAGCGGTAAGACGAATCGAAGGTTTTATAGAAGACCACCAACGTATCGTCGCCATACAAAAGGAAATCGCCGTTGTGGATCGTTCCCGGCCGATAGGGCTGCGTGGGCAAGGGCGGCTGCACGGTGGCGTATTTTTCGTTGCTGTGCAGGTCGCTCATGTTCAGGCTCAGCGGCAATCGCGTGAGCAATTGCCGAGTGCTCGGGTTGTCCTCAAGAGCAATGGCAAAACGGTGTTCTCCGACGGTCATCCACATCGTGGTCTCCTCCGGGTTAGCAGCAGACAGAGCAAAGGGCAGCCATGCCATCAGTACGAATCCCTTCCAGCCGTTGGCAAAAATCCGCATCGCTTTGCTCCGTCGCGTTGAAAGTTACTTCAGGTTGCTCTTGAAGAACTGCGTCAGCTTGGCAAAAGGAATCAGCTCGGCCCGGTCGTACAGATCGACATGACCGGCATTCGGCACAATCACCAGTTCTTTCGGCTGCCCCGCCAACCGAAACGCCTCTTCGCTGAACTCACGGGAGTGCGCGTCGGCACCGGCAATAAACAACATCGGGCGCGGCGAGATGCTCTCGATATCGACGAAGGGATAGAAGTTCATGAACTTGGTGTTGCTGCTCAGCGTCGGACGCGTGGTCTGTTGCGGTGTCGAGCTGGCCGGGGTGAATTCGCCGCGCGGGGTGCGGTAGAAATCGAAGAATTCACGTTGGATCGGATGGGTGTCGGCCTTCAGCTCCAGCACCGTGCCGCCGGTGTATTCGACCTTGCCGCCGGTGAACTCGGCGTAACGCTGCTCGGCCGCTTGCGCAATGATCTGCTTGCGCTGCGCAAGGCTTTGCGAATGCTTTAGGCCGTCACGGTTGGCTGCGCCCATGTCGTACATGCTGACCGTGGCGATGGCTTTCATGCGCGGGTCGATTTTCGCCGCGCTGATCACGAAGCTGCCGCTACCGCAGATGCCCAACACACCGATGCGCTCGCGGTCGATGAATGGCCGTGTGCCGAGGTAATCGACGGCCGCGCTGAAGTCTTCGGCATACATGTCCGGCAGCACGGCATTGCGCGGCGCGCCCTCGCTTTCGCCCCAGAACGACAGATCCAGCGACAGGGTGACAAAGCCCTGCTCCGCCAGTTTCTGTGCGTACAGATTGGCGCTCTGCTCCTTTACCGCGCCCATCGGATGACCAACGATAATCGCCGCGCTGCGGGCTGCCGGGTCGAGTCCTTTAGGGACAAACAGGTTGCCGACCACGGTGAGTTGATATTGATTTTTGAAGCTGACCTTCTGCGCGGTCACCTTGTCGCTTTTGAAGAAATTGTCGGCACCGTGGGACATGTCAGCTCCGAATGCAGTGAATGAACTCAGGAGAAACCCGAGCAGTATGAACAGTCGTTTCATGGGGGCGTCCTTGATCGAGAAGCCAGGCGAGGCCGGGATGGAGGTATTGTTGCGCAGGCTCGAGGCTTTGATTAGCTAATGAGTGCTTAATGCGGTTATAAACTCTGCTAATCAATAAACCCGAGCGCGCGCCCATGGCCAAACCCAATTTCAACGACCTGCTTGCCTTCGTCACGGTTGCCCGCAGCGGCAGCTTCACCCGCGCGGCGGTGCAACTGGGCGTGACGCAATCGGCGGTGAGCCAGGTAGTCTCGGCGCTGGAAGCGCGTCTGAAAATTCGCCTGCTGACCCGCACTACGCGCAGCGTGTCACTGACCGCGGCCGGCGAACGCTTGCTGCACACCGTGGGTCATCGTTTCGATGAGATCGAAGCCGAGCTGGACGCCCTGACCGAGTTGCGCGACAAGCCCGCCGGCACGGTGCGCATCACCTGCGGCGACAACATCATCAAGACCACCCTGCTGCCGAAGCTGACGCCACTATTGCTGCAATATCCGGACATCAAGCTCGAGTTCGATATCAACTACGGTTTCCGCGACATCGTTGCCGACCGCTTCGATGCCGGCGTGCGTTTCAGCGATACCGTCGCCCAGGACATGATCGCCGTACCGATCGGCCCGCCACTGCGCATGGCCGTGGTCGCTTCGCCCGGTTACTTCGCCCAGCACCCCGCCCCGCAACATCCGCGCGATCTGGCGGCGCACCGTTGCATCGACATCCGCTTTCCGACCTACGACGGCGTCGATGCATGGGAATTCGAGCGTCAGGGCAAAAAGTTGAAAGTGCGAGTCGACGGGCAACTGGTGTTCAACTCCACCGTGCACATCGCCGACGCGGCTGTGAACGGGTTAGGGATTGCCTACCTGCCTGAAGACGAGTTCGGTACGCATCTGGCTGAAGGGCGTTTGGTCAGAGTGCTGGAGGACTGGTGCGAACCGTTCGGTGGCTTCCACCTCTACTACCCCAGCCGCCGACAACCGTCGCCAGCGTTTTCACTGGTAGTGGATGCGTTGCGCGTGGTGAGAGATCCAGCCCCGTTGTAGGAGCGAGCCTGCTCCGATAGCGTCGGCACATCCAACAGAGTAAGTGCCTGACCCAGGGCTTTCGCGAGCAGGCTCGCTCCCACAGGGTTTTGCATCAGATCCCGGAAATCAATCGATTCACAAATCCATTGTGGGAGCGAGCCTGCTCGCGAAGACGCCAGACCAGGCAAATCATCTCTGCATGCCACCCCGCGCGCGCCTCACAACTTCGACACATCCCCGGTAGCCTCGGCAATCGTCGCCAAGGTTTCCTCCATGCTGGCGATGTCTTCATGCAGCTTTTGAAACACCAGATCCAGCGACTCGGGAGCGTCCACGGTCTGATGGCCACGCAGCGACTCGACGCTACTGCTCTCTACGTGTTGAAGAATGTCCACGCTTTCTCGCAGTGCCAACAGCTGATCAAAGATCGCGGCAATCTGCGCCTGGCTGCGGGTGCTCATCGCTTCCCCGGCTTACAGATCAGTGATCCCCATCCCAGATATGTGATGACCATAAATCAGCCCCTTCTAAAGAAACGATGAACACAGAAAACAAGAGCCTGCTCAGCCTTTGGTTTTTCGCGGATCGGCAGCGCGCGGGAAAGTGCGCTCTTGCGTGAATGATCAAGACCGATAATGGATTGACCTTGAGCGGTTCAGAGAGTTTGAAAGAATTGATCCCGACTCAATACGCGAACTCGTGCCCCAACTCGCTCTCCATCCACGCCAGAAAACGCCTGACCCGTGGAAAGCTCGAATGCGCCTTGGGGAATACCAAATGGTGCGCCGCCACCGCAGCACTCAGTGATTCAGGCGCGACTTCAACCAGCGTGCCCGCGGCCAGATACTTCTGCGCCAGCAATGTGCTTTCCAGCGCGAAACCCAAGCCATGACTCGCCGCTTCCAGCGACATGTACGAGCGATCGAAGCTCAATGCATAAGGCCGTTCCGGACGCGCCAAGCCATGCTGGGCAAACCATTGCGGCCATTTGAGCAGGGTGGCTTCCGACAGAATCAGATCGCACTCCAGCAGATCCGCCGCACCGCGCACGGGGCGCTGCGCGAGCAGTTTCGGTGAGGTCAGCACCGCGAACGTCTCGTTCCTGACCGTGCGCACCTCATAGCTTGGCCAGTTCGGCAGACCGTGACGGATATCGACGTCGATCTTGTCGCGACTGAAGTGCAGCGATTCATACGAGCACGACAGGTTGATCTGTATGTCCGGATGACTCGCACGAAACGCTTCCAGGCGCGGCATCAGCCAGAGCAGGCCGAAGCTTGGCGATGAGTGCAAGCGCAGGCAATCGAGGCTGACATCGCTGGCCGCACGCTCGGTGGCAACGGCGAGACTGTGCAGAATCCCGGAGACTTCCTTGAGGTATTGCTCGCCGACCGGCGTCAGCGAGACGCCACGGGCAGCACGGACGAATAATTGCCGGCCGATCATCCCTTCCAGTTTCGCCAGTTGATGGCTGACTGCCGAGGGTGTCAGGTCCAGCACTTCCGCCGCTCTGGCGACGTTGCCGAAGCGCGCGGTTTGTTCGAAGGCCTGAATTGCTTTCAGCGGTGGCAGGTTGATCGATGCCTCAGTGTCTGAGCGCATGGTGACTCCGTGGTGATTTCTTGTGATGTACGGACCGGTTTCATTCAAGCATTTGCGAAACGGCCTGACGAGTGCTGAATTTTTTTCAGCATTGAGTGATTTCCGCGTTATTGCTCACGCTCGCCCCGGAGGACAAGCTGAGTCATCGGTTACTTACACACCGACCCAATAAAAACAATTCGAGGGAATCCTCCATGCTTCTTCAAGGCAAAGTCGCAATCATTACCGGTGCCGCATCTGCCCGTGGCATTGGCCGCGCTACCGCCAGTACATTTGCGCAACACGGCGCTCGCGTGGTCATCCTCGATCTGGATGCATCCGCAGCACGTGACGCCGCCGCAGCACTGGGCGAAGGTCATCTGGGCCTGGCGGCCAACGTGGCCGACGAAGCGCAGGTTCAGCAAGCCGTCGCCGCCATCATCGAGCACTTCGGGCGCATCGATATCCTCGTCAACAACGCCGGTATCACCCAGCCACTGAAGACTCTGGATATTCGTCCTTCGGACTACGACAAAGTGCTGGACGTCAGCCTGCGCGGCACTTTGCTCATGTCCCAGGCGGTGATTCCGCTGATGCGCCAACAGTCTTCCGGCAGCATCGTCTGCATGTCGTCGGTGTCTGCCCAGCGCGGCGGCGGCATCTTCGGCGGCCCGCATTACAGCGCGGCCAAGGCCGGTGTGCTGGGGCTGGGCAAGGCCATGGCGCGGGAATTGGGGCCGGACAACATCCGCGTCAACTCCATCGCCCCGGGCCTGATTCACACCGACATCACCGGCGGCCTGATGCAGGATGAACGCCGCCACGCCATCATCGAAGGCATTCCGCTGGGGCGCCTGGGTCAAGCGCAGGACGTCGCCAACGCCGCGCTGTTTCTGGCCAGCGACCTGTCCGCTTATCTGACCGGCATCACCCTCGATGTGAACGGCGGCATGCTGATTCACTGAGTAACTCTGGGCGGGCCTGCGTGGCCCGTGCGGTTCTGGATCGATGACGCAGCCGGGCCTGATGGCCTGGCGGTCAATAAAAACAAGAGATCAGACCATCATGACTACCCTGTCGCTCGAAGCGGTTTCGACCGTGCGCTCTTCTGCCTACCGCAAAACGGCCTGGCGGCTGATGCCGTTCCTGATGCTGTGCTACCTGTGCGCCTATCTGGACCGGGTCAACGTCGGTTTCGCCAAACTGCAAATGATGAACGATCTGGCCCTCAGCGAAACAGTCTACGGACTGGGCGCGGGGGTGTTTTTCATCGGCTATTTCCTTTGCGAAGTGCCCAGCAACATCATCCTGCACAAGGTCGGCGCGCGAGTGTGGATTGCGCGGATCATGATCACCTGGGGCATCGTCTCGGCGCTGTTCGCCTTTGTCGAAACCGCGTGGCAGTTCTATGCCCTGCGCTTTCTCCTCGGGATTGCCGAAGCCGGTCTGGCGCCGGGCCTGCTGCTCTACCTCACCTACTGGTTTCCGTCCTATCGGCGGGCGCGCATGACCGTGTTGTGGTTTATCGCCATTCCGCTGTCAGGCATGGTCGGTGGCCCGCTTTCGGGCTGGATCATGAACCACTTTGCCGGTGTGCACGGCTGGGCCGGCTGGCAGTGGATGTTCGTTTTGGAAGCGGTGCCCACCGTGCTCGTCGGCCTGCTGGTACTGAGTTATCTGAAAGACGGCGTGCATCAGGCGACCTGGCTCAATGACGAGGAAAAAGCGCTCATCACTCGCGAGCTGGCCGAAGACGACCAGCAAAAGGTCACCCATGCCTCGGTCGGCGAGTTCATCCGCGACCGGCGCTTGTGGCTGCTGGCGGCGATCTACTTCTGTGTGGTCATGGGCCAATATGCGATCACCTTCTGGCTGCCGACACTGGTGCGCAACGCAGGTGTTTCCGACCCGCTGCACATCGGGTTCCTGACCAGCCTGCCTTACCTGTGCGCCATCGCCGCCATGCTCCTGGTCGGCCGCAGTGGCGACAAACATCGCGAGCGCCGCTGGCACCTGATCGTGCCGATGATCGCCGGTGCGATCGGCTTGAGCCTGGCAGCAATGATGGGCGGCAACCCGACCTTGTCGATCCTCAGCCTGTGCCTGGCCGCCTCCGGCATTCTCTCCGCCACCTCGTTGTTCTGGATGCTGCCCACCACGCTGCTTGGCGGGGTGTCTGCGGCCGCCGGCATCGCGGCGGTCAACAGCTTCGCCAACCTCGCCGGGTTTTGCTCGCCCTATCTGATCGGCTGGATCACCACCCTGACCGGTTCCAGCGCCATCGGCATGTACCTCATCACCGGCGTGCTGTTCCTCGGCGCCAGCCTGGTCCTGCGTATTCCTGCCGCTTTGGTCAATCGTTGAGTCAACGGAGTTTCATCATGACGACTAATCTTGCACACGCTGCATCGCTGAGCCTCACCCAGCGCGCGCACAACATTCGCCGCCATGCATTGCGCATGGGCCAGGTTCAGGGCCAGGGCTATGTGGGCCAGGCCCTCGGCGCGGCTGACCTGCTGGCGGTGTCTTACTTTCATGCGATGAACCATCGCCCCCAGGATCCCGAGTGGGAGCAGCGCGATCGCTTCTATCTCTCCATCGGCCACTACGCCATCGCGCTGTACGCAGCGCTGATCGAAGCCGAGATCATTCCCCTCGACGAGCTGGAAACCTACGGTTCGGATGACAGCCGCCTGCCGATGTCGGGCATGGCCGCCTACACCCCGGGGATGGAAATCACCGGCGGTTCGCTGGGTCAGGGCCTGGGCATCGCAGTCGGCGCCTGCCTGGGCCTCAAGCGCAAAGGCTCGGCCTCGTTCGTCTACAACCTGCTGTCCGATGGCGAACTCAATGAAGGCTCGACCTGGGAAGCGGTGATGTCGGCGTCGCACTGGCAGCTCGACAACCTGATCGCCATCGTCGACGTCAACAACCAGCAGGCCGACGGTTACTCCAGCGAGATTCTCTCGTTCGAACCCATCGTCGATCGCTGGCAAGCCTTCGGCTGGTTCACCCAGCGCGTCGACGGCAATGACCTCGACGCCCTGGTCGCTGCATTCGATGCCGCCCGCAATCACCCCGGCGGGCAACCGCGCGTGATCATCTGCGACACGAAAATGGGCAAAGGCGTGCCGTTTCTGGAGAACCGGGAAAAGACCCACTTCATTCGCGTCGAAGAGCACGAATGGGACCTGGCACTGAGCAACCTTGAAGAAGGAAAAGACCAATGAGCAACGCCGCCAACACTGCGCCTTCGACTGCTACTGGCGCGCCGGTGAAAAAGCGCCTGACCACCTCGGCGATGATTGCCTCGATTGCCTCCGAGGGCCAGGCGACCCGTTCGGCACCGTTCGGCCATGCGCTCGCAGCGCTGGCAGACCAGCGCGCGGACATCGTCGGTCTCTCGGCTGACCTGTCCAAGTACACCGACCTGCACATTTTCGCCAAGGCGCATCCGGAGCGTTTCTATCAAATGGGCATGGCCGAACAGTTGCTGATGAGCGCTGCGGCGGGCATGGCGCGTGAGGGTTTCGTACCCTTCGCCACCACCTACGCGGTGTTCGCTTCGCGCCGTGCTTACGATTTCATCTGCATGGCCATCGCCGAGGAAAACCTTAACGTCAAAATCGTCTGCGGCCTCCCCGGTCTCACCACGGGTTACGGGCCGAGCCACCAGGCCACCGATGATCTGGCTATTTTTCGCGCCATGCCCAATCTGATGATTGTCGACCCGTGCGATGCACTGGAAATCGAACAGGCCGTGCCGGCCATCGCCGCTCACCAAGGCCCGGTCTACATGCGTTTGCTGCGCGGCAATGTGCCGTTGGTGCTGGACGAGTACGGTTATAAATTCGAGATCGGCAAGGCCAAGACCCTGCGCACGGGCAATGATGTGCTGATCATCTCCACCGGGCTGATGACCATGCGCTCACTGGAAGCTGCCAAGCAATTGCAGGCCGACGGCATTGATGTGGCCGTGCTGCACGTGCCGACCATCAAGCCGCTGGATGAACAAACCATTCTCGCCGAAGCGCGTAAATCCGGGCGTCTGGTGGTCACAGCCGAGAACAGCTCGATCATCGGCGGTTTGGGCGAGGCGGTTGCTGGGTTGTTGTTGCGCAATGGCGTGACGCCCACCTTCAGACAGATCGCGTTGCCCGACGCCTTCCTCGACGCCGGTGCCCTGCCGACGCTGCATGATCGCTACGGCATTTCGACGCCGGCTGTCTGCGCGCAGATCAAAGCCTGGCTGTAACTCCACCGTGGGCGGCGCTTCGATCAGAGGCGCTCGCTCATTCGAGAACAGGAGGCAGAACGTGAAAGCACATGAACTGCTGGATCCCGACTTCAAAAGCTTTTTAACCCCCGGCGCACAAGCCTGGACGTTGGAGACGCTGCCCGCGATCAGGGAGCGTGTCCATGCGACATTCAAATCCCGAGAACAAGCGCGCGGTGAAAGCCTATGGACCAAGGCCCACGACGGTGAGGATTTGCGCCTGTGTCTTTACCGGCCTGCCGCCGGGGCACCGGGCGGTAATTTTGCGGTGATCCTGTACATCCACGGTGGAGGTTTCGTCCTTGGTTGCCCCGAAATGGCCGATGACTATCTGGCTAACCTCGCCGAAGAACTTCAGGCGATCATCGTCGCTGTCGATTACCGTCTCGCGCCAGAGCACCCCTTCCCTATTCCCCTGGAAGATTGCTACACCGCCCTCGGCTGGGTTTTCGCCCACCAGCAAACGCTCAATATTGACGCCGACAAAGTAATCGTCATGGGTCACAGTGCCGGCGCCGGGCTGGCAGCAGCGCTGGCCATTGTGGCGCGGGATCGCGGCGAATATTCCATCGCCAGTCAGGTGCTGGTTTATCCGATGCTCGATTACCGTTCGGGCAGCGCAGCCTCGCCTCAGCAGAACAGCACGACCGGCGTGATTGGCTGGCCGGCGCAAGCCAACCAGTTTTGTTGGGAGTGCCTGCGCGCTGGCCAAGCGCTGGATGATCTGCCAATCGGCTGGTTTTCGCCGGCCCTGCAAGACGATCTGCGTGACTTGCCACCGACGTTTCTGGCCGTCGGGGCGCTGGATCTGTTTCTGGAAGAGGACGTTGCATTTGCCCTGAGTCTGTCGCGCGCCGGGGTTGCCGTCGAACTGCATGTCTACCCTGGGGCGCCACATATGTTTGATCAGTGCCCAGGCAGTGTTAGCGATCAGTCTGCGCAGGATATTGTCCGATCACTTCGGCGATCGATAGCTAGCGCATTAACTGCTGAGGGATAGAAAGAACAGCTGAAACGGTACGACTGGATTTCTTATACAAAGCCTTCCCCCCTCCCACGCTTATTGATTAATACCTTCGCAGACCGGCAGCTACGGAGGTTGGCCTGCGCTTTGAGAAATTCAATATCGCTTAGCCGTCGCTCTCCTCGATTCCGCCCGGATATTTTCCAGCGTCTCTTTGGATAATGTCGAAACCGACACATTTTGTTGCACCCAAAAACCGCTTGGATCCAACGTCCCGACAAACGGTAACGACTCAAATAGAACAGATTTTCAAAGAGATAAACGTGGGCAAATGGCCCATCCATACGCTCGTCAAAAATCAGGCAGCCCCATCTGACACTCCCTATCTATGGTTTTAAAACCATCCGTGGACGTCCGCCCCACCCATTTACAGGGAGTAGTAATGGACAACATCGTCATTGCCGACAAAGCCAATTCTCAGCTCACTGCCCAGAACTGGGGCAATGTTCAGCTCAATCAGCCTTCAGTTGTACAAATGCCGGTTCGGCCCGATCAATTGGCGTCGACCAGTCGCAGCGGTCAGGATTTGATCGTCAATCTGAAGTCTGGCGAGCAAATCAAAATCTCCAATTTCTTTGTCACCAGCCCTGACGGCGTGCCCAATGACATTGTCTTTCAGGGCGACGACGCGACGCTGTGGCAGGCGCGCTACAGCGCCGAGCCGTTCAACGGCTTTACCTTTGACGAAATCAATTCGCTGGATGAGCTGATCGCTGGCGTCGGTGTGGTGGATGGCGCAACGCCGGCATGGGCGATTGCCGGGCTTGGCCTGTTGGGCGCGGGTGGTGCGGCGGCCGCTGCGGGGGGAAGTGGCGGCGGCGGCGGAGGTGGTGGCGGTGGCGGTGGCGGTGGAGACGCGACGCCTCCTGCGCCCGCGACCGGATTAACTTTGTCGGCCGATGGCCGGGTGCTGAGTGGTTTTGGCGAAGCTGGCAGTGTCGTTCAGGTACGCGATGCAGCCGGCAACATTTTGGGTTCCGGAACCGTTGGCGCCGATGGCAGTTTCCAGGTCGACCTGGGTACGCCGCAGAACAATGGCCAGCCGCTCGACGTCACGCTCACCGACCCTGCGGGCAACGTTTCGACACCGGGTACGGTCACTGCGCCGGATACCACCGCGCCGACCGCACCAGGCAATCTCAGCGTGAGCCCCGATGGCACCCAACTCGGCGGCACCGGTGAAGCCGGCTCGACCATCCAGGTGCGCGCCGCCGATGGCACTCTGCTCGGTAGCGCTGTGGTGGCGGCGGATGGCACTTTCAGCGTCGCCCTCAGCCCCGCGCAAACCGGCGGCCAGCCGCTGACCGTGAATGCCACCGATGCGGCTGGCAATATCTCGACCGGCGCAACGGTCAGCGCGCCGGAGATCGTCGAACCGACGACGCCAGGCAATCTCGATTTGAGCAGCGACGGCAGCCAACTGACCGGCACCGCCCGGGCCGGCACCACGATTGAAGTCCGTGCCGCCAATGGCGAACTGCTCGGGCGCGCGGCGGTGGCCGCTGACGGCACTTTCCTGCTGACGCTGGTTCGTGCGCAGGCCAACGGTGAAACCTTCAGTATCGTGGCGGTCAACAGCGCCGGTGCGCAATCGCCGGCCGTCACCTTCAATGCACCAGACATCACCGGCCCCACCGCTGCAACGGATCTGGCCGTGAGCAGCGATGGCCTTTCGGTGACCGGCCGTGGCGAACCCGGCAGCACGGTCAGCGTCACCAATGCGCAAGGTACGCTGCTCGGCACAGCGCAGGTGGCAGCCGATGGCTCGTTCACCGTGCAACTTAACGCCGCGCAAATCGATGGTGAGGCGCTGAGCGTGCTGGTCACCGACGCCGCCGGCAACCCTTCGCCAGCAGCGACCGTTATCGCCATTGATCTCGATGGCCTGACTCAACCCAGCGACATCGCGGTAAGCGTCGATGGCACGCAGTTGAGCGGACGCGGCCAGCCCGGTTCGACCGTAACGGTGCGCGACGCCAACGGCAATGTGCTCGGCACGGCCGTGGTGGCGGCGGACGGCACGTTCAGCCTGCAACTGAGCAGTCCGCAGAACAACGGCGAAACACTGCAGATCAGTGCCAGCGACGCCGCTGGCAACACTTCCGCACCACTGAACTACGTGACGCCTGACACCCAAGGGCCGACGGCCGTCTCCGATCTTGCGCTCGACGCTCAGGGGCAGACGCTCACCGGTAAGGGTGAGTTGGGTGCGTCGGTCACTGTGCGCGATCCGGCCGGCAACATCATCGGCACGGGCACGGTAGATGCCGATGGCAATTTTACCGTTCCACTTTCCACACCACAGACCGATGCGCAACAACTGCAAGTGATCCAGACCGACGCGGAAGGCAATCCTTCGGCGCCGGTCAACGTCACCGCACCCGATCTGACTACACCGGTAGCCGTGACCGATGTAAGCATTTCCGCCAATGGCGCCGTGGTCTCCGGCGCGGGTCAGATCGGCGCCACCGTTACTGTTACTGACACCAACGGGACCGTGCTGGGAACAGCTTTGGTCGGCAGCAACGGCCGGTTCGAAGTCACCCTGTCCTCGCCACAAACCAATGGCCAGAACCTCAGCGTGGTGCAGAGCGATGGCTCGCCCACTGGCTCCCCGGCAGTTCCAGTTGAAGCGCCGGATATCCAGGCCCCCACTGCCCCTTTCAATCTGGCGCTGAACGCAGGCGGCACTGAACTGAGCGGCACCGGCGAACCCGGCGCCACGGTGACGGTCAAGGATTCGGCCGGCAATACCTTGGGCACTGCGATCGTCGACGGCACCGGCACCTTCACGGTGACGCTGAACAGCCCGCAGATCGATGGCCAACAACTGCAAGTGAGCCAATCGGATGGCGTGAACGTCTCCCCCAACACGCCGCTGACCGCAGCGGACACCACCGCGCCGCTGGCGCCGGACAATCTCGTGCTCGCCAGCAACGGCGTGACGTTGACCGGCACCGGACAAGCCGGCAGTACCGTAACCGTGAGCGCAGCGGACGGCACGGTGCTCGGCACTACGGTGGTCGCCAGCGATGGCAATTTCAGCGTCAACCTGAGCCCGGCTCAGCTCGACGGTCAGGTGCTGAGCGTGATCCAGACCGATGCGAGCGCCCTGCCGTCGCCCGCCACACCGGTCACCGCACCGGACATCACCGCCCCACCTGCACCGAGCGGTCTGCTCATCGATCCGGCGGGTGCCACGGTCACCGGCACCACGCAGCCCAATAACACGGTGCAGGTGCTGGATGCCGACGGCAACGTCATCGGCACCGCGACCGCTGACGGCACGGGCGCCTTCACGGTCAACCTCGATACTGCGCAGACCAATGGCGAAGCCTTGCAAGTCGTGGTGTCGGACGGCGCCAACAGTTCGCTTCCCGGCAGCGTCACTGCGCCGGACAGCACCCTGCCGGCGCCAGTCAGCGATCTCGCGCTCAATCCCGCCGGCACGCAGGTCTCTGGCCTTGCCGAACCGGGCACCACGGTCACCGTCAGCATTGCCGGCGGTGGCGCTGTGCTGGGCACCGCGACGGCCGATGCGGACGGCCGCTTCGTCGTGACCCTCAGTCCACCGGCCGAGCCTGGCGGCAATCTGGAAGTCATCAGCACTGACGGCGGCGGCAATGATTCGCCCGTTGTGCCGCTGGCAGGACTGGACGGTACCCAGGTCGCGACCCCGACCGATCTGGCCTTGAGTGCCGATGGTTTCACCCTGACCGGCGCCGGAACGCCCGGTTGCACCGTGACGGTGACCAGCAGCAGCGGCACGGTGCTCGGCTCAGGTCTGATCAACAGCTTCGGCCGCTTCACCCTGTTGCTCAGTAGCAAACAGATCAATGCGCAAGTCCTCCAGGTGACGGCCACCAGTCCCGACGGTGACGTGTCGATTCCGGGCACGGTGACGGCGATCGATGGCACGGCGCCGGACGCGGTGACCAATCTGGCGCTGAATGCCAACGGCACGACACTCACAGGACGCGGAGAGGCCGGGGCGACGGTCACTGTCACCGACGCCACAGGTACCGTGCTCGGTACTGCACTGGTCGCCAGCAATGGCACGTTCAGCCTGACGCTGACGCCGGCACAACTTAATGGCCAGGCACTTACCGCGATCCAGAGCGATGCCGCCGGCAACCTGTCGCAACCCGCCGGCATCATCGCCACCGATCTGCAACCGCCAGCCGCAGCGACTGGCGTTACGATCAATGACGTCGGCACCGTGGTCAAAGGCCAGGGCGAAGCCGGCAGCACCGTGACCGTGCGCGATGCCGCCGGCAATGTTCTGGCCACCGGCGTAGTCGATCAGAGCGGCAACTTCCAGGTCACCTTGCCCAACGCGCAGAACACCGGCGAAACCCTGCAGGTCACCCTGACCGACGCCAACGGCAACGCCTCGATTTCCACTGGCGTGGTCACCGTCGACGGCACCCCGCCGGCCGCCGTGCAGAATCCACTGATCAGCGCCGATGGCAGCACCCTCAGCGGCACGGGTGAGGCTGGCGCAACCGTCAATGTCACCACCGCCAACGGCACCGTGCTAGGCAGCGCCGTAGTTGGCGCGGACGGCTCGTTCAGCGTGACCCTGGCGCCAGCGCCGACCAATGGTGAAGCGCTCGCGATCAGCCAGACCGACCCTGCCGGCAACGTCTCGCCATCGACCAGTGTCAACGCCCCCGACATCAGCCCGCCGGCGGCACTGACCCAGGTTGCGGTGAATGCTGACGGTGTCACCGTCACCGGCCACGGCGAGCCCGGCGCCACCGTGTCTGTGCGCAGCGCCGACGGCACCTTGCTCGGCACCGCACAGGTCGGCAGCGGCGGCGCGTTCACTGTCACCCTCAACGCAGCACAACTGAATGCTGAGGTGCTGACCGTCACTCAGGAGGATCCGCCGGGCAATGTGTCGACTGCGGTTGAAGTCACCGCCGTGGATTTGACTGCGCCGGCGATTCCGAGCGCATTGACCCTCAACGCTGCCGGCGTGCAACTGTCGGGTAACGCCGAGGCCGGCAGCACGGTGACCGTGCGTGACAGCCAGGGCAACCTCCTCGGCACCTCCACGGCGGCCGCGAACGGCACTTTCCAGATTACCCTCAACAGCCCGCAGACCAACGGCCAGTCGCTGAACGTGACGGCCACCGATGCGGCAGGCAATCCGTCAGCCCCGGCAATCCTCAATGCGGTCGATAGCACGGTGCCGTTGTTGGCGAGCGATCTGGCGGTCAGCGCCAATGGTGCCACCCTGACCGGCATCGGCGAGGTCGGCGCCAGCGTGGAAGTTCGCGATGCCGGAGGTGTTTTGCTGGGTACTGCGACCGTTGCCAGCAATGGCAATTTCAGCGTCACGTTGTCCCCGGCTGCGGTGGCTGGATCGAATCTTTCCGTGGTGCAGATCGATGCTGCCGGCAACACCGGACCGGCAGCGCCGGTGACTGCACCGGGCAATCTGGCGGAAAGCGCACCGACCAATCTGGCCCTCAGCGCTGACGGCCTGACCCTGACCGGCTCGGCCACCGCCGGCAGCACCGTGAGCATTCGCAATGCCTCGGGCGTGTTGCTCGGCAGCGCGCTGGTGGCGGCCAATGGCACTTTCAGCGTCACCCTCAACGCCGCGCAACTCAACGGCGAACAGCTGTCTGCCGTGGCGACGTCGAGCACCGGTATCAATTCATCCCCGACCGACTACACCGCTGCCGATATCGCCGCGCCAACGCCGCTCAGCGAGCTGAGCCTGGCACCGAACGGCACGGCTCTGACCGGGCGCGGTGAAGCCGGCGCCACGGTGACCGTGCTCGGCACGGGCGGAGTGGTTCTCGGCAGCGCCGTGGTGGCGGCCAATGGCACGTTCAGCGTCACCCTCAGCCCGGCACAGACCTCTGGTCAGACTTTGAGCCTGAGCCAGGCCGACACCGCCGGCAACGAATCGAACAGCGTCAACCTGATCGCCCCGGATCTGCTCGCGCCCAATGCGCCGGCTGCGCTGGTGGCAAGCACTGACGGCACCTTGCTCTCGGGTACCGGTGAGGCCGGCACCACGGTCAACGTGTACAACGCTGCCGGAGCGCTGGTCGGGACCGGCACCGTGAGCATCGACGGCACGTTTGCGATAACCCTGACTACGCCACAAGCCAACGGTCAGGCGCTGACCGTGTCACTGACGGATGCAGCGGGCAACACCTCGGCAGCCACGCCGTTCACTTCGGTCGACAGCACACCGCCAGCGGCCGTTTCGCAACTGAGCATCGGCGGCGACGGCGCAAGCCTGACCGGGCGCGGCGAACCCGGCGCGCAAGTCCGGGTCATCGACAGCGACGGCAACGTGCTTGGCACCGCCGTGGTCAGCGCGACCGGTACCTTCACCCTGCCACTGAACCCGGCGTTGACCAATGCCGAAGTGATCACCGTGGTTCAGGCCGACGCAGCGGGCAACGACTCGCCTGCGGTGAACCTGACCACGCCGGACTTCACTCCGCCTGATCCACTGGACAACGTCGATATCAACTCGTCCGGCGCGCTGGTCATTGGTACTGGCGAACCCGGCGCGACCGTGACCGTGCGCGATGCCAACGGCACTTTGCTCGGCACCAGCGTGGTACTCGGCGACGGCACCTTCAGCGTCACCCTCAATCCGCCGCAGATCAACGAACAGATTCTCAGCGTGCAGCAGGCCGATCCACCCGGCAACGTCAGCGCCCCGGTCACGGTCACCGCCCCGGATCTGACCCCGCCAGCGACGCCGGCCGATCTGCAACTGAATGCCGATGGCGGTCTGCTCACCGGTACCGGCGAAGTCGGCGCCATTGTCCGCGTGACGTCGGCCGATGGTACCGAATTGGGCACCGGCACCGTGGGCAGCGATGGCCGTTTCGAGGTCACGGTGACCCCAACACAGACCAATGGCCAAGCGCTGTTCGTGGTGTTGGCGGATGCAGCCGGCAATGCCTCGCCTGCCGGCACCCTGACGGCGCCTGACAGCACGCCTCCTGCCGCACTGACGGATGTCGAGATCGACGCCAGCGGCAGCCTCATCACCGGCTCCGGTGCGGCTGGCTCGCAGGTAGTCGTCACCAACGCGGTGGGCACCATCGTCGGCACCGGCACCGTCGCGGCCGATGGCAGTTTCAGCGTCACCCTCGACCAGCCGCTGCTCAATGGTGAAGCCTTGTCGGTGATCCAGCGTGATGCGGCGGGCAACCCTTCGCCGATCGTGCCCGTCACTGCGCCGGACATCACCCTGCCCGCTGCGCCCACCGACCTCGTTCTCACGCCCAATGGCGTGACACTGACCGGCAGCGGTGAAGCCGGCGCCACGGTGCGTGTACTCAGCGCGACTGGCACTGTGTTGGGCTCGGCAACCGTGGCCGGCAATGGCTCGTTCAGCGTGACCCTCAACCCGCCGCAAGTGAACGGCGAGCTGTTGAGCGTCAATCAGACCGATCTGGCATCCAACACATCGCCGACAGCGCCCGTGCAAGCGGGCGATATCACCGATCCACTGGAGGTGGCCGACCTCAATGTCAGCCAGGACGGCTTGACCGTGACCGGCACCGGCGAGCCCGGAGCGACCGTCACCGTGCGCGACGGCACGGTGGTGCTCGGCACGGCGACCGTGGCCGCAGATGGCAATTTCAGCGTCACGTTGTCGGCTGCGCAAATCGATGGCCGCGCACTGTCGGTCGTGCAAGCCGACGCGCAAAACAACCAGTCCGAGCCCGTACTGGTCGACGCGCCGGACAGCACTGCACCGATCGCACCAACGGTGACATCGCTGACCGGCGCCGGCACCTTGCTCGCCGGAACCGCCGAAGCCGGCAGCACCGTGACTGTGCTGTCCGCCACCGGCACCGTGCTCGGCACGGCGGTGGCATTGGGCGACGGCACCTATACCGTTACGCTGAATCCGGCCCAGGCCAATGGTCAGTTGTTGTCAGTGATCGCGACGGATGAGGCGCAAAACGCATCGCCAGTGCTGCTCTACCCGGCGGCTGATACTACCGCTCCAGATGCCGTCACCGGTCTGACCATCAGCGGCGATCTGAGCCAGCTCGCCGGTCGTGGCGAAGCCGGCGCGAGTGTCGAAGTGACCGATGCGCTGGGCAATATCGTCGGCACCGGCACAGTGGCCGCCAACGGTACGTTCCTGATCGATCTGGCGCCGGGCATCACTGCCGGCCAGGTGCTGACGGTGAATCAGATCGACGTCGCAACCAACGTTTCGGCAGACGCTAACCTGACTGTCCCGGCGGTTCCGGCACCGGACGCTCCAGCCAATCTGGCGCTTACGGCCGATGGTCTGACGCTGACCGGCACGGCGGCGCTCGGCACCACCATTAATGTTTATGGGCCTGACAACAGTCTGATCGGCACCGGCGTCACCGGCGCGGATGGCACGTTCAGCGTGGTGCTGACGCCTGCGCAAACCAACGGCCAAAGCCTCGAAGTCACCGCCAACACTGCGTTGGGTGGCGCCTCGCTGCCGACTGAAATCACCGCAGGTGACACCTCGGCGCCGGCGCCACTCAGCGATCTGGCGGTCAACGCCAACGGCACTTTGGTTACCGGTCGCGGCGAAGTCGGCGCGTCGGTGACCATCACCGGCGCTGGCGGCGTGGTGCTGGGCAATGCGACGGTTGGCGCCAATGGCACTTTCAGCGCACAGCTCAATACGCAGCAGGTCAACGGTCAGGTGCTCAATGCGACACAGACCGATGCGGCCAACAACACCTCATCCGGTCTTAACGTAACTGCGCCCGATATCACTCCCCCGGCCGCTCCGACAGCACTGGTCCTCAGCGGTGCCGGTCTGGTGCTCGGCGGGCTCGGTGAAGCCGGCGCGACCGTCACTGTTCGCGGTGCGGGAGGCGCGGTGCTGGGCACGGCGACGGTGGCGGGCAATGGCTCGTTCTCGGTGACCTTGTCATCGGCGCAACTCAACGGCCAGCAACTGAGCGTCACGCAGAGTGATGCGGCGGGCAGCGTTTCGCCGGTTACCAACCTCAGCGTCGCCGATACCACCGCGCCAGCGCCGCTGAGCAATGTCAGCTTGAACGGCACCGGCCTGGCGGTCAGCGGCACGGGTGAGGCCGGCGCGACCGTCAGCGTGACCAACGCAGCCGGTACCGTCCTCGGCACCGCCGTGGTCAATGCTGGCGGCACCTTCACCGTGCAACTGTCCAGCGCGCAACTTAACGGCCAACAGCTCAACGTCCAACAGGCCGACCCGACGGGCAATCTGTCGCAGGTCTTCAACCTGACGGCCCCTGACGTGCAGGCGCCGATTGCAGCCAGCGGTCTGACGCTCGCTGCCAACGGTCTGACTTTGAGCGGTACGGGCGAAGCCGGTGCGACGGTCAACGTCTACGGCCCGGGCGGCGCGCTGATTGGCACTACCACCGTGGGCAGTGGCGGCACGTTCAGCTTCAACCTGAACACCGCACAACTCGACGGGCAGCTGTTGACCGTGCGTCTGGTCGACCCGGCCGGCAATCTGTCGCCCAACGCCAGCCTGACAGCGCCGGACATTACCGCGCCCGGCGCGCCGACCGGCGTCAGCGTCAATGGCAGCGGCACCGTGCTCACTGGCGTCGGTGTGCCCGGTTCGACCATCAGCGTACGCGGCGTCGGCGGTGTGGTGCTCGGCACCGCGACCGTTGCCGCCAACGGCAGCTTTTCGGTAGTACTGGCATCGGCGCATATCAACAGCCAGGTGCTCAGCGTCACCCAGGCCGATCCGAGCGGCAACGTATCGGCTGCGGCGAACGCGACGGCGCCAGACCTGACGCCTCCAGCGGCGGCCACCGCGCTGCTGGTCGGTGCCGATGGCCTGACCGTTACCGGTACCGGTGAAGCCGGTGCAACCGTCACCATCAAGTCGGCCAGCGGCGCCGTTCTGGGCACCGCCACGGTCAACAACCTCGGCGTGTTTACCGTCACCCTGAGCAGCGCGCAGATCAACGGCGAAAACCTCACCGTCAATCTCAGCGACGCACGCGGCAACGTTTCGGTGGCCGCCAACGTCATTGCGCCGGACGTCGACGTCAACGCGCCAGTGGTCGCCAGCGATAACCTCGCCGTCGGCACCGTCACCCTGGCACCGGTCACCGCGTCGCAGACCCTCAACGACTCGTTCACCACGCTGCTGGCCGGATTCTCGAAAACCTTCACTTTCACCGTCGCCGGCGGCACGCGTCTTGATCCGACCCTGACGCTGACCACCAGTAGCCTGATTTCGCTGATCGATGGCGTGGTCTACACCCTGCAAGTGAAGGATGCCAGCGGCAACTGGGTCACTCTGGATGTCAACGGCAGCGGCGGCCTGCTCGACCTGATCGCGCTCGCCGGCCAAGGCGTGCGGGTCGACATCGGTAACCTGCTGTCAGGTGATTATCGACTGACGGTGTCGAGCACCGGCATCGGCGTGCTGACCACGGTCAATACCCAGCTGCAACTGGATGTCAGCAGCCTGACCCAGTTCAACGGCATTGCCGGGCCAGCGGTGACCGGCAACGTCATCACCAACGTCGGCGTCGATGGCACGGCCGATCAGACCGGCCCGGACAACGGCGCGCAGTTGCAGATCTTCAAGAACGGCGCCTGGGTCAGCGCCGGCGCCGGCACCACGGTGCAAGGGTTGTACGGCACGCTGACCATCGACGCCAACGGCAACTACAGCTACAAACCGAACGGCAGTGTCGGCAGCGTCGGCAAAGTCGACGTGTTCAACTATCAACTGGTGCACCCGAACGGCTTGAGCGACACCGCCAATCTGTACGTGCGCATCGACAGCCCGCAAGCCAGCGAAGTGTGGAATGACGCCAACCTTGGCAGCCCGGCACTGGTGGTTGATGCCACAGCGGACATCGCCTCGACTGACGTCACCCTGATCAACCGCGAAGTCACCACCAACTCTGCCCTTGGCACGTTCAATGTGCTGCTGGGCGGCGGCAGCGGTAACTACAACACCGTGGTCGCGGCCGATACCGTCAGTGACCTGACCGTGGTGGTCAATTCGAGCAACCTGTTGGCGCTGCTCGGTTCGATGACGGTGGGCCTGTACAAGCTCAACACCGCCACCAACCAGTACGTGCTGGTCAAGAGTTACGGCGGCAACGCGCTGGTCAATCTCGGCGGCGGCAACTACGGGATCAAGTTCGACGACCAGACCGCCGGCAGTTATCAGGTGCGGGTGGCAGTGGGCGGCCTCGGCCTGCTGACCAGCGTCAACACCAGCCTGATCAACGTCGCGACCTACAACAATCAGTTCGTGGTCGGCGGCTACACGCCGGTATCGGGCAATCTGCTCACCGACACCGCTGGCGGCGGCGCCGATGTGTTGGGCTCGGTCTACACCTTGCTCAGCGTGCTGGTCGCCGGCAGTTACGTTGCGCCGGGTTACAACGGCGTCTCGCTGGTCGGCAACTACGGCACCCTGGTAGTCCAGGCCAACGGCAACTACACCTACACGCTCAAGGCCGGGCTGACCGATGCGGTGATCGGCCAGGAAGACACCTTCACCTACCAACTCACCCACCCCAACGGCACCGTGGATACCGCGACGCTGACCATCGACCTGAACAATGCCGGCGCATTCGCCAGCACCGCGTTCTCGGCACTGGCCAGCGATGACCTCGGTCTGGCCCATGTCGCTGGCAGCGAACTGATCCAGGGCACCGAAGGCAACGACACCCTCGACGGCTCGCACGGTGGCGCCGTCACGCTGCAAGGTGGCGGTGGCGACGACACGCTGATCATCGCCGATCAGCAGTTCACCTCGGTGGACGGCGGCAGCGGCACCGACACCCTGCTCTGGGCCGGTGGCGATGTGTCGATCAACCTCGGCGATCTGCAGAGCAAGATCCACAACGTCGAAATCCTCGACCTCAACCATTCCAGTGCGGTTGCGCTGACATTGAATCTCGGCGATCTGCTGGCGATTACCTCTTCGGACAACAACACTTTGCTGATCAAGGGTGACGACAGGGACAGCGTGCACATGACCGATGGCTGGGTCGCCGATGGCACGCAACAGGCCGACGGCATCGACTATGTTCAATACACGGCACAGGAGGATCCGAGCCACCACTTGTGGGTGCAGAACGGCATTCAAGTGGTTTGAAACAAGACATCAAACGTCGGTCTCTCAACAGTAAGGGAAGTCTGTGGAGTCAGTTTTTCGCCAGAAATGGCCGGTGGTCCTGTTGACCATCGGCCTCTACCCCGCTTTCACCGTCGGCGTTCGCGCCGACGACAACCTCGACAGCAGCTTGCGCAGCATCAGCCCGTCGCAACTGCAACAACCTGCAGGCAATGACAATCGTCAGCGCCCTGCCCCTGCTTCAAAAACGGCCGCCAACGCGGATACTTTGGGGCTGGAACAAGCGGTCAGGCTGGCCGTGGACTGGCACCCACGCATCGGCGAGGCCATCGGCACCCTGTTCCAGCAAGGCGAAGGGGTCAACGTCGCCGAATCCGGTTATTACCCGCAGGTCACCGGCGGCATCAAGGGTGGTTACACCAGCGGTTACGGCAGCGATGCCGGCAGCCAGTCGGTGAACATTTCCCTGAAACAGATGCTGTACGACTTCGGCAAGGTTTCCAGTTCGGTCGACGCCGCCCGCGCCCGCGTGGCGCGCAGTCAGGCCGGGATTCTGCTGGCGATCGACGATATCGCCCGCGACACCGCCAGAGCCTACATCGAAGTGCAGCGTTATCAGCGTCTGCTCGAGGTTGCCCGTGAACAGATTCAGGGCATCGGCGGCATCGTTGATCTGGCCAAACAGCGCAGCGACATGGGCGCCAGCACTCGCTCCGATATGGTCCAGGCGCAGTCCCGCGCAGAAGGCGCGACGGCGACGTTGCAGGAATTCAAGGCGCAATACGCACGGTGGCAAGCGACTCTGACCAGTCTGCTCGGACGACGCACGCCGCCAGCAGTCAGCGATGCCGCCGCGCCGACGCTGACCCAGGCCTGCGACGCGTCGCAGATTTCCGACACCCTGCCCGCCGTTCTCCAGGCGGCTGCGCAACGCACCCAGGCCCAGGCCGAGCTGGCCCAGGCCAAAGCCGAGGCCTACCCGACCCTGTCGCTGCAACCCTCGGTCAACCAATATCTGGATGACCACTACGACGATCAGAACTCGCGCGCCGATCGCACCCAGGTCGGGATCTTCCTCAACCTCGAAGTGCCGATCTATCAGGGCGGTGCGATCAGTGCGCGCAGCCGCGCCGCCGGGCATGCGCTGACCGCAGCGGACTCGGCCGAAGACTTCGCCCGTCTGCAAGCGCGCCAGGGTCTGGCCGAAGCCCAGGCGCAAACCTCGGGTCTGAACCGGCGGCTGCGCTCGCTGGAATTTCGCCAGACCAGCATCACCGAGGCACGCATGTTGTATGGCCGCCAGTACCTGGAGCTGGGCACGCGGCCGCTGCTGGACTTGCTCAACGCCGAGCAGGAAATCCATCAGTCGCGCTTCGATCTGGTCAACACCCAGGCCGAGCTGCAACGTCTGCAGATCGACTGCTTCTACAACAGCGGTGCGATTCGCCGGGTCTTCGGCATCGACCACAGCGCCATCCAGAATGTCGAGATCCTGCCATGACCGATGCCAGCATTACTGTTCCCGAACCCGCTGCTGCCGAAGCTCGCGAAGATTATTCGCCATGGCTGGAAGCGGTGCTCAAGGTCGCCCGCCACTATCGCCTCGACGTCTCGCCGGAAAGCGTGCGCCTGGCCTCGGTGCACAGCGAAGGCCGCGTCGAAGAAGTGGTTCGGCACATGGCGCGGCAGGCCGGTTTAAGCGTGAAATTCGCGGCATTCGACAACAAGAGCCTGAGCCGCTGGCGCACGCCGCTGGTGGTGCAACTGCGCGATGGTCAGGTCGGCGTGCTCGAAAGCATCGGCGAGACCGGCGAGCTGGGCATCTGCTTCAGTGGCGACCAGGGTTTGCAGAGCCGCATGGACGCCACCGCGCTCGCCGAGCAAGCCCTGCGCACGGTGATTCTGCGTCCGACGCAACCGGTGGCGGACGTGCGCACCAACGATTACATCAAGCCCTACGACGAGCACTGGTTCCGGCGCATCGTCCTCACCGATCTGCGGCCCTACAGCCAAGTGATGATCGCCTCACTGGTGGCCAACCTGCTGGGCATGGCCGGGGTGCTGTTTTCCATGCAGGTGTACGACCGGGTGATTCCGGCCGAGTCGCTGCCGACCCTGTACGTGTTGTTCGGCGGGGTGATGCTGGCGCTGCTGTTCGATTTCGTCATGCGCATTCTGCGTCTGCGCATCACCGATGTGCTGGGCAAGCGCGCCGATTTGCGCGTCTCCGATCTGGTCTTCGGCCACGCCCTGCGCCTGCGCAATTCCGCGCGGCCGAAATCCACCGGCTCGTTCATTTCACAGTTGCGCGAGCTGGAGCAGATCCGCGACCTGATCACCTCCAGCACCGCCACGGCGCTGGCGGACATGCCGTTTTTTCTGCTGTTCCTGCTGGTGTTCTATTTGATCGGCGGGCCACTTGTGTTGATTCCACTGGTGGCGTTGGTGTTCATGTTGCTCCCCGGGATCATCGCGCAACCGCGTCTGGCGCGACTCGCCAATGCGTCGATGCGTGAAGCGGCGCTGCGCAACGCCATGCTGGTGGAAAGCATTCAGGGCCTCGACGACATCAAGGCGCTGCAGGCCGAGCAGCGTTTCCAGCAACAGTGGAATCAGTACAACGCCGCCTCGGCGGACAGCAGCCTGCGCCTGCGCACCTTGACCAACAGCCTGGTGGCGTGGACGCAGAACGTACAAGGCGGAGTGTTCGCGGTGGTGATCGTGTTCGGCGCGCCAATGGTGATTGCCGGCGACCTGACCACCGGCAGTCTGGTCGCGGCGTCGATTCTGTCGTCGCGGATGATGGGGCCGATGGCGCAACTGACCCACGTGCTCACCCGATGGCAGCAGGCCAAGGTCGCGCTCGAAGGCTTGAACCGGATCATGCAGATGCCGGTGGATCATCCCGAAGGCAGCCAGCGCGTGCACTTGCCGGCGATTCGCGGCGACTACCGCCTGCGTCAGGCCAGCTTCCGCTACAGCGAAGAATCGTCCCCGGCGCTCAACAACATCGACCTGAGCATTCGCCCCGGCGAGCGCATCGCCCTGCTCGGCCGCAACGGCGCTGGCAAGTCGACGTTGCTGCAAGCACTGGGCGGCGCGATGGATCTGAGCAGCGGTGAAACCACTCTGGACGGCATCGCCCTGGCACATCTGGATCCGGCCGACCTGCGCCGCGATGTCGGCCTGCTCTCGCAACAGGCGCGACTGTTTCACGGCACCTTGCGCGACAACATCACCCTCGGCGCCGGTCAGGCCAGCGATCAGGAAATCATCGCCGCGTTGACTGTCACCGGTGCGCTGGACTTCGTTCGGCAGCTGCCCAAAGGCATGGATCATCTGGTGCTTGAAGGTGGCTTGGGCCTGTCGGGCGGTCAGCGTCAAAGCCTGTTGCTGTCGCGCTTATTGATCCGCCAGCCACAAGTGCTGCTGCTCGACGAACCGACCGCCGCGCTCGATGACGTCACCGAGCGGCTGCTGCTGGAAAAACTCGCGACCTGGACCCAGGGCCGAACGCTGGTGGTTGCCACGCATCGGGTCAGTGTGTTGCAACTGGTCGAGCGGATCATCGTTCTCGACAACGGCCGCATCGTCATCGACGACCACCGCGACGCGGCATTGGCGCGGCTGCGCGCACCGGGTAAAGGAGTGGCGGTATGAAGCCGATGATGACCGACGTGCCGGATCCGATGTCCTACCTCGATGGCCGCGATGAGCGCGCACTTGCCGGTGGCGCAAAGGTGATCTGGGGTTGCGCGCTGATGCTCGCCTGCTTCATTGCCTGGGCCGCGTGGTTCGAGATCGTCGAGGTCTCGACCGGCACCGGCAAAGTGGTGCCGAGCTCGCGCGAACAGGTGATTCAGTCGATGGAGGGCGGCATTCTTGAGCAGCTCAATGTCAGCGAAGGCGCGTTGGTCGAGCGCGGGCAGATCCTCGCGCAACTGGACCCGGTGAAGAACCAGTCCAACGTCGGCGAAAGCGCGGCCAAGTACCGCGCGGCGCTGGCCAGCGTCAACCGCTTGCAGGCCGAGGTCAGCGAAAAGCCCCTGACCTTCGACGCATCGCTGCAAGAGTTTCCTGATCTGATCCGCGCCGAAACCGAGCTCTACCAGACCCGGCGCAAAGGTCTGGCGGAAACCCTCGACGGCATTCAGAGCTCGCTGAAACTGGTACGTAGCGAACTGGCAATCACCGAGAATCTGGCGAAGATCGGCGCCTCGAGTCGGGTCGAAGTGCTGCGCCTGACCCGTCAGCGTTCGGAGCTGGAATTGAAAGCCACCGAAGCCCGCTCCGATTACATGGTCCGCGCCCGCGAAGACCTGGCCAAAGCCAACGCCGAGGCGCAAATGCTCGAAGCGGTGATCCGTGGGCGCACCGATTCACTGTCGCGCCTGACCCTGCGCTCGCCGGTGCGCGGCATCGTCAAGGACATCGAGGTCAGCACGATTGGCGGCGTCATTGCGCCCAACGGCCAGGTCATGCAGATCGTGCCGCTCGACGAACAACTGCTGATCGAGACGCGCATCTCGCCGCGCGACATCGCCTTCATTCACCCAGGCCAGGCGGCGAAAGTGAAAATCACCGCCTATGACTATTCGATCTACGGCAGCCTCGACGGCGAAGTGGTGACGATCTCGCCGGACACCATCCAGGACGAAGCCAAGCCGGAGATCTTCTACTACCGCGTGTTCATCCGTACCGCGTCGGATGAACTGCGCAACAAGGCCGGCAAACGCTTCGCCATCGTGCCTGGGATGATCGCCACGGTGGACATCCGTACCGGCGAAAAAACCGTGCTCGACTACCTGATCAAACCACTCAACCGCGCCCGCGAAGCGTTGCGCGAACGCTGATCAGCGGCTGGCCAGTTTGGTCGCTGGTGGCGCTGTGGGGGTGATGCTGGCCTGATAGCGCGACCACTCGCGATTGATCTCCGCGTACGGCAAAAAGATGCTTACGCGCGGTTGATCGAGCAAGTCCTTGCGCTTGAGGCGGCTGACATCATCGCGGGTGAGAAACGCCACGTTGATGCCAACCACTTTGCCATCGGCGGAAAACACCGGCCCGCCAGACATGCCCTTGGCCAGCGCGCCATTGTGGGTGCCGTAAAGCACGTTGCCCTCTTTGACGTCGAGGCGAACCATCGCCGGCAACGCCTGGCCGGTACCCTTGACCGACATGTACAGCGAATTGAAGCCCACCGAAGTCAGCTCCTCGCCCGGCTTGTAGCCGCGCCACGCCGGCACGCTATTGGCCTTGTGACGGAAGAACTGCACATCTGCCTGCCCTTGGAAAACCGTGCCCGACAAGTAAGGAATGTGCTTCACCGTCACGGCGAAGTCTTCATTCCATTGCACAGCCGAACCCATCAGCACGTAAGGCAAAGGCGCGCCGGAGTGGACGACAAAGGCTTGGTCTAAAACAGGATCCTGAACATAAGCGACTGGCATTCCATTGCACCCGCTGAGCAGCAACGACGCTGCAACAAGTGACTTGAGGGGGCGCATTTTCGGTACATCTTGAAGTGAGGAAAGGTGCTGCAATATGTCATTGCGCCATCACTTTTAGCAATAGGCTCAGCCTACCGCTTGTCGGCGTGCGATATAGTGAGTTAATGATTGGATCCAAGCAATTTCCCGGCAATGCACGCAATCAACAGCGAATGAACGCAAATGATCGCGATTGTCTTCAACCAGGTCGAGTGATCCCATGCTGACGAAGCTTGCGGTACAGGGTATTGCGGCTAATCCCCAGACGACGGGCAACTCGCGCGATATGCCAGTGTTCAGCTTCAATCAAGCTCAGCAGAGTTTGCCGTTCGGATACGCCCAGTGGATCGTCAACAGGTTGGTCGTCAGTTGCGGGCAGTAACTCATGCACGTCCTCCAGCGTGACCCGGCCTTCCACTGCCAACGCCACCAACGTACGCAAACAGGTGCGCAGTTGCCGGACGTTGCCCGGCCAGGGCTGCGCCAGCAAGCGCTCTCGAACTCCCGATTGCAGCCGCACAGTGGCGCCCGCCGCTTCTTCGCGCAGCAGGAGGTCGAGCAGACGGCCCTTGTCGGAACGCTCGCGCAGCGGCGGCAGTTCCACGGCGAAACCGCCAATGCGATAGAACAGGTCCTCGCGCAGGCGTCCGTCGGCCACGCAGGCTGGCAGATTCTGGTGACTGGCGCTGATCAGGCGTACATCAAGCGGTCGCGGCGTTGCGCTGCCCAGCGGCACAACCTGGCGCTCTTCGAGCACGCGCAGCAGACGGGTCTGTAGCGCGAGGGGCATGTCGCCGATTTCGTCGAGAAACAGAATGCCGCCATGGGCCTGCTCAAGCTTGCCGACCATGCCGTCCTTGCGCGCGCCGGTGAAGCTGCCGCCGCGATAGCCGAACAGCTCGCTTTCAATCAGCGTCTCGGGGATCGCCGCGCAGTTGATCGCAACAAACGGCTGGCCGGCGCGCGAGCTGGCGCGATGCAGCGCTGCCGCAAAGGCCTCCTTGCCGGTGCCGGTTTCACCCTGCAGAAACACCGGCACGTCACGCTCCAGTACACGCAACGCGCGAGCGAATCCGCGTTGCAGGCGCGGGTCTTCCAGGCACACGCGCTCATCCTTGATTGGCGGGACAGGCGCAAGGGTCAACGGCGCGGAGCGGATCGGTTCGCGCAACTGGCCGTAGAACAAGCGCCCGTCGGCCAGGCGCATCGGCCAGCAGACGTGCGCCTGAGCACTGGCCTGCTCGAGCAACTGCTCCATCGGCGTTTCCAGCAGCATCGTCAACGACTGCCCGACCATCTGCTCGCGGCTCAGGCCCAACAGATCGAGCGCCGCCGCATTCACCGAACAGATCCGCGCACTCTCATCGAAGCTGAGCAGGCCTTCACCCAGCAGCCCGACAAACCCGGCGTCGGGATGAAACCGCAGCAAATAGCGCTGCGGATCGTGGCCAAGGAAAAAACAGCTCTCGATCAACCTGGCCGACAGATTGGTCAGGGCCATGGCCTTGAAGCGTTGCTCAAGGCTGCTTTCCTCGCGCACGGAGGACAGGTTTAGCACGGCGAGCAACTCACCGCTGGCGTCGAATATCGGGCTGGCCGAACAGGTCAGGCCGACGTGCTGGCCACGGAAATGCTCGTCGCGGCGAATGGTCACGTGCTGGCGCTCGACCAGGCAGGTGCCGACGCCGTTGGTGCCCTCGTGCTCCTCGCTCCAGACCGAGCCGAGCCACAGCCCGGAGCGCTGGAACTCGCCGCGTTCGGCTTCGTTGAACACGCTGTCGATCGCCACGCCGCGCGCATCGGTGAGCAGCACGACATGGCCGTCACGTCCCAGTTGCTGGTGCAGGCTGTTCATCTGCCAGTGCGCAACGGAAATGATGTGTTCCAGCGGCGCACGGTGTTCGCGCAAACGCGCCTGTTCGAGCACATCCGGCGCGCGGCGGCTGGCCGGATCGAGCTGGTATTGATCCAGGCAACGCCGCCACGAACGGGTGATCGCCAGGTCCGCCGCCGCGCTGTGGCTGGCAACAGAGCCCTGCACGGCTTGCAGTACCTGGCGCGCGTGGGCGTTGATCGAGGCCGGTTTCATTGTTGTTGTTCTCCGCTTCGGTGAAGACACGGGTGTGTCCGCAGCTTAGATGAAAAGCTCGTTGCGGGGGAATTTCGCGCCGAGTGACACAGTGTCATCCGCGATTATCGAATTTGTGACATGTCGCCTGTGCCAAGCCTTGTCGGCCTTTGCATCAAACGCTCTGGCCCGAGTCTTTCAAGGAGATGGCCCAAGCCTTGCTCTGATGCCATGGCTTACCAAAACAACAAGATCGGGAGTGGCCCCATGAACATCGCTATTGAAACCTCTTTGCAATCGCCAACAGCGCAACTCGCCGCTTGGGTCGAACGCCTCGGCGGACGTCTGGCGCAACGAGATGTGGACGGCACGCTGGAGCTGTTTGCCGAAGAATGCCACTGGCGTGACTTGCTGCTGTTCAGTTGGAACCTCGTCACCCTGGAAGGCAAACCGGCGATTCGCGACATGCTCGAAACACGCCTTGAGCAGACCCGGCCCGAACGCTGGCAACTCGAAGGTGAAGCCACGCTTAGCGATGGGGTGCTTGAAGGCTGGATGAGCCTGGAAACCGACTCGGCGCGCGGCAAAGGCTACGTGCGCCTGAAAGACGGTTTGTGCTGGACGCTGCTGACCACCATGCGCGAACTCAAAGGCTTCGAAGAACCCAGCGGCCGCCGCCGGCCGATGGGCGCGAGCCACGGCCATGCCCACGCTGACAAGCGCAACTGGCTGGAGCGCCGCCGCGATGAAGAAGCGGCGCTGGGCATCACCACGCAACCGTACTGCCTGATCGTCGGCGGCGGTCAGGGCGGGCTCGGCCTCGGCGCAAGGCTCAAACGCATGGGCGTACCGACGCTGATCATCGACAAAGCCGAACGCCCCGGCGATCAATGGCGCGGCCGCTACAAGTCGCTGTGCCTGCACGACCCGGTCTGGTATGACCACATGCCCTACCTGCCCTTCCCCGACCACTGGCCGGTGTTCACCCCGAAAGACCAGATCGGCGACTGGCTGGAGATGTACACCAAGGTCATGGAACTCAACTACTGGCCGCGCACTGAATGCCTCGGCGCTACGTTTGACGAAGAGACTGGCCGTTGGACCGTGGAGGTCCTGCGCAACGGCGAGCCCGTCACCCTGCAACCGACGCAACTGATCCTCGCCACCGGCATGTCTGGCGTACCGAATGTGCCGGTGTATCCAGGCGCCGAAAACTTCCAGGGCCAGCAACATCACTCCAGCCGTCACCCCGGCGGCGATGCGTGGAAAGGCAAGCGCGCAGTGGTCATCGGCGCGAACAATTCAGCCCACGACATCTGCGCCGATCTGGTGGAAAACGGCACCGAGGTGACCATGGTGCAACGTTCGAGCACGCACATCGTGCGTTCGGACAGCCTGATGGAACTGGTTTTCGGCGGGCTTTATTCCGAAGAGGCGCTCGAGTCGGGGCTGACCACGGACAAGGCCGACCTGCTGTTCGCCTCGATTCCGTACAAGGTCATGCCACAGTTTCATCGGCCGATCTTCGACGCGATCAAGGAGCGCGACAAGGACTTCTATGAACGCCTGAGCCGGGCGGGTTTCATGCTCGATTTCGGCGATGACGAATCGGGTTTGTTCATGAAATACGTACGCCGTGGCTCGGGTTACTACATCGACGTCGGCGCCTCGGAACTGATCGCCAACGGCACGATCAAGCTCAAGAGCGCGCCGGGCCTCGGTGTCGAACGCATCGAAGCGGATGCGGTGGTGCTCACCGATGGCAGCCGCTTGCCGGCCGATCTCATCGTTTATGCGACAGGTTATGGCTCGATGAACGGCTGGGCCGCGAAGCTGATTTCCCAGCAAGTCGCCGACAAGGTCGGGCGCTGCTGGGGCCTGGGTTCCGGCACCACCAACGACCCCGGCCCGTATGAAGGTGAACTGCGCAACATGTGGAAGCCGACCCAGCAGCAAAACCTCTGGTTCCACGGCGGCAACCTGCATCAGTCACGGCACTATTCACTGTATCTGGCGTTGCAGTTGAAAGCCCGTTTCGAAGGCCTCGACACCGATGTTTATCGCCTTGCAGAGCGCCATCATCTGGGCTGATTCCTCAAGTGGTCGTTCGTCGGTGCGCAGACCAAGCGCACCGGCGAACTGGAAAGTGCGTGCTAGGGTGTCTAGCCCAAGCACGTTTCAATCCAGGAAAAATGAGGAGGATTCATGCCACTTCATCCCATTCTGTTCATGGGCGGCTCCGGCGCCATCGGCCATCAGACGGCCCGCGCATTGCGCGCGGCGCATCCCGACGTTCCGTTGCTGATCGGCGGACGCGACCTCGCCAGGGCTGAGCAAACCGCCGAGCAAATCGGCAATGCCCAGGGTGTGGTCATCGATGCTCGCGCAGAAGATCTGGGACTGGGTGATCGCCCGGTCAGCGCCATCGCCCTGTTCTACATGGACCACGCCCTCGCCGGACTGCGCTTTGCGCAAAAGCGCAAGGTTCCGCACCTGAGCATCTCTTCCGGCGTGTTCGAAATCGCCCCGCAAATCGCCAGTTTCATCCACTCGCCCGACGCGTCTCCCATTGTCCTCGGCTACGAATGGATGGTCGGCGCCACCACAGTTGCGACGCTGCACCTCGCCAAGGCATTCGCCCGCGTGCACGACATCCGCATTCATGCACTGGTCGACGAACAGGACGGCGGCGGCCCGACCGTGGCCGTCGATTTCGAGCACCTGAACAAAATGCTGCCCGCCGCGCTGACCCGCCGTGACGGCGAATTCATCTGGCGTGAAGGCGACGATGCCAAGGTCAGCTTCCGCGCCGTCGACGGCACCACCCTGCAGGGCGCCGGCTTCTCCTCCATCGACGTGACAGGCCTCGCCGCCGCCACCGACGCCCCGAACGTCGAGTTCAACCTCGCCAGCGGCGTCAGCTCGACCCGGCGTCATGGTCAGCCGATGTCGACGGAGATACTCATCGAACTTGAAGGCACGGATCACGATGGACAGCCATTGCGCACCCGCCACGCCGTGGTTCACCGCGCAGGCGCAGCGGCGTTGACCGGGCTCAGTGTGGCCATGTTACTGGAGCGGCTGGTTGGGCTGGATGGGCAAGCGCCGGTAAGGCCGGGGCTGTATTTTCCCTATCAGTTGCTGGAGGCACAGGTGTTTTTGCAGCGGTTGAGAGAGGACGGTGGGGAGTTGATCGAACTACTTGAGTGAGACGGCGCACAGGTCACTCGACACTTGAACTGCTCGTTTGAGAGAGTACCGGTGCTGCCCGCCACTGCTCGCAAGGATTGATTGCCATGGATTGCATCCCCACGCTTTACACCCGCCGCTTGATCCTCACGCCGCTGCAACTGAGTGATGCAGCGGCGGTGCAACAATTGTTTCCGCAATGGGAGGTCGTGCGCTATCTCGACAGCCGCGTTCCGTGGCCGTATCCGGACGACGGCGCGCTTGTTTACGTCCGCGATGTCGCGCTGCCCGCGATGGCTGCCGCAAAGGAATGGCACTGGATGATCCGCACCCGCGTTCAGCCCGAGAGCTGCATCGGCAGTATCAGCCTGTTTGATCAACCGGGTAACCATCGAGGCTTCTGGCTCGCCCCACAGTTTCAGGGCAACGGCTACATGCGCGAGGCCTGCAAGGTGATCAATGCCTACTGGTTCGATACGTTGATGCGCCCATTGATGCAGGTGCCCAAGGCCGCCGCCAACCGCGCTTCGCGCAAGATTTCCGAAGATGAAGGCATGCGGATGGTTGAAACGCGGGACGGCCAGTTTGTGTCGGGGCCGATGCCGGTGGAGGTGTGGGAGATCACGCGCAGCGAATGGCTTGCCGAAGAAACAAACCGGTCAATTGATTGTTAGAGCCGATCAAGTGCTCAATCTTGCGTATATGCTGCTGTCTGCAAAATCAGGACAAGTACTCCCCAAACGTTCGAGACAGTAGAAATGATCTCCGATCCAGGAACACCAACGCTTGATCAACTGAAAGTATTTCTGACGGTTGTAGAAGTGGGCAGTTTTGCCGCTGCGGCCAGAAAACTGCATCGCGCGACATCGGTGGTGAGTTACTCCATTTCCAATCTGGAGATGCAGCTCGGGGTTTCACTGTTTGACCGCAAAACCACGCGCAAACCGCAACTGACGGAGGCAGGTCGAACCGTCCTGGCTGAAGCACGCACTATTACCAACGGCGTAAATGGGCTGCGCGCAAAAGTCTCCGGTTTGCTGCATGGGCTTGAAGCAGAAGTTCACCTCGCGCTCGATGTAATGCTCCCTGCCGAGCGAGTAGTCGATGCGTTGAGGACCTTCAGGGAAGAATTTCCCACAGTCACTCTGCACTTGCACATGGAAGCCTTGGGGGCAGTGACCCAACTGGTGATGGAGAAGAAAGCTGGAGTCGGCATCAGCGGTCCGCTGGACATTGGCCTGGACGGCATCGAGCGCATCGGCGTGGGCAGTGTTCAATTGATACCGGTCGCCGCGCCTGCACACCCGCTTGCAACCGAGTGTTCCAAATCCCCTGGCGCTGCCAGAGAGTTTGTTCAATTGGTGCTATCGGATCGTTCAACGCTTACGGGTGACAAGGACTTTGCCGTCGTGAGCACTCGCACTTGGCGACTGGCGGATCTGGGCGCCAAACACATGCTTCTCAAAGAGGGCATCGGATGGGGGAATATGCCGGTGCCCATGGTTCAGTCTGACCTGGACGAAGGACGCCTGGTCGAGCTTGATATGCCCGACTGTAAAGGCGGCACCTATGCCTTCGATGCGATTTATCGAACCGACTCGCCGCCCGGTCCGGCTGGGCAGTGGCTGATCAAGCGGTTCGGCGAACAGCTCTTGCCGACGTAAGCAATTCAGGGAAAAGAGCAAAAATCCGACAGCCTGAGCAAGGCTGCCGGAGAGATGCATGTCAAAAAGCAGGAAAGTTGAATTGTCGAAAGCGACTGACAACAACTGTTTATCCTCTTTTGATCCCCGGAGGCGCCATGACCGCATTTCGAAAATCCGACTTCCCTTTGAGCGAGGTTCGCCAGCATCTGGAAACCGGCCCCATCGTCCTGGTGACCTCCGCCTGGCAAGGTGAAACCAACATAATGACCATGGGTTGGCACATGATGATGCAGTTCTCCCCCGCCCTGTTTGGCTGCTACATCTGGAGTGCAAACCACAGCTACGAGCTGATCCACAACAGCCAGCAGTGCGTCATCAACGTGCCCACCGTCGAATTGGTGGACCAGGTTGTTGCCGTCGGCAACAGCAGCGGTGGCGCCATCGACAAGTTTGCCCAATTTGACCTCACAGCCGCCCCCGCAGAACAGGTAAAGGCCCCGTTGATCAAAGAGTGCTACGCCAATTTCGAGTGCAAGCTGTTCGATTCCAATCTTATCGGCGAGTACGGTCTGTTCGTGTGGGAAGTGGTCAAGGCGCATGTGGCTACGTCGGTGAAAAACCCCAAAACCCTGCATTACCGCGGGCAGGGGAAATTTATGGTGGCGGGCGGAACCCTGGATTTGCGCGATCAATTCCGCCCACAGAATTTGTAATACGACACTAATAAAAAAGCCGGAATGTTCATTCCGGCTTATGCGTCAGCGCTCGGGATATAACACCATGCCCGCGTGGTACAGCACGTTATCTCGAAACTCTCCGTCTGCGGTAAAGCCAGTATCGTCCACATACTCGATGTGGTCGCCTTCCAGCCAGTAGCGCCCTTGATAAGCGCTTTTTTGCCGACCGCGAGCCTCGTCATATCGCCCTCCTGGCAGCAACTCATGGCGAATATGACCGTCGGCTGTCACCCACATGCCAACGTACTTGCCCTGATCGCCGGCTGGATTTGCCGTGGCGTTTTCTTGCGCATCAGGGGTTACGCGAATTTCGACATCGGACATTTTAGAACTCCTGTTTTCAGATCATAGTTTCCTGCCGTTCAGCAGGATTTGAAGCAAGAGTAAAAAGTCGCGGCGCGGTGCCGTTATGCAATTCCTGCGCAGGTTTTGCCCAATGCTCCAGGCGCTCGCAGAACGTCTAAGCGAAGGACTACGCGAACTTCTGCAAAGGAGAGAAGGCCCGCGCATCTTTCAGCGCCCGTGCCCACCAGGCCAGCTGGATCAACAACTGCGCCATCGAAACCCGTGCTTGCGCAAAGTGCTCCAGTCCGAGGCCTTGTTCGAGACGCTCGGCAATCTCAGCGAACTTCACATAGCCACCAACAGGCATGGCCTGCAGCTTCAACAACTCGCATCCAAGTTCGTCGACCTCATCCTCCCCGCCGGTCGTGGTGCCATAACCAACAAATGAACAAGGTCGTCCCTGGAGGTGTTCAGGCCAGCGCGCCATCAAGACTTTCAATCCATGCTGGTAACCAAGGTGACGTGCGGGCACCAAGACGATATAGGCATCTGCTGCCGCTAGCGCTCTCAAGCACACTCGACGACCGGGTTGTTCCGAAAAATCGTCTATAAATCTCAGGTCAAACGGCTCTACCACGCTCAACGCAAATTCGCTGCGGTCTTGCACCACGGCGGTAATCCATTGCACCAACGCCGTGTCTACGCCGTTGGACTGGTTGCTGTTATGGATCAGTACTAATTGCAGTGTGTGAGTCATTTCAGCCTCCGAGCAGCTATCAACTTGGCAATGTTCTACGGTTAGAGAAAACAACGTGACAGCAAGAGCGCGATGGTTGGAAGTGGCCACTTCTTTGCTTGCAAAGTCGGCAACCGTTCCATATCGCGTTGGCAAAATATTAGGCGCGCGAAATGGTAGATAAACAGCCCGTGCCCAGGCACACGATTTATGACGTGAGTTCACATGCGACGACTGGATATCAATTGCTTCGCCGAGATGAGCGTGTTCGTTAAAGTGGTGGAACGCGGAGGTTATTCAGCGGCCGCAAGAGCTTGCGCGATAACCCCCTCTGCCGTGAGCAAGCTCATGACGCGCCTGGAAAGCCGTCTTGGCGCACGTTTGCTGAACAGGTCCACGCGCAAGCAACTGCTGACGCCAGAAGGAATGGCTTTTTACGAACGCAGCGTTGCCATACTGGCCGATCTTGACGAAGCGGAACGCGAAGCATCTGCCAGTTCTGCACCGCAGGGAGTGGTCAGAATCAGCTCTAATGTGGGTATCGGCCGCCAGCTTTTTCTTCCCATCATCAACTTGTTCATGAATCAACATCCTGGGGTCAGCGTCGAACTTTTCCTCACCGATGAGGTGGTCGATCTCATCGAAGCACGTGCGGATATCGCCATACGCACCGGAGCGCTCAAGAACTCCAACCTTGTGGCGAAACGACTCGGGCAATCCAGAGGGCTTATCGTAGGATCTCCTGACTACCTGGCGACCAAGGGCACTCCGCTGGTGCCTCAAGACCTTGCCGATCACAACTGTCTGGGTTTCACCTTTTCGCCTCCCGCCATGGAGTGGGCCTTGCTCGACGAGAGCGGCGAGCAACGTATGTACCCGGTAAAAGGCAATCTGCGCGTCAGCGATGGCGACGCCTTGCGTGAATTGACGGTGCTGGGCGCAGGGCTAGCCAGGCTGGGGTTCTGCCAGGTTGCAGATGACCTGGCTGCCGGAAGGTTGGTTTGCGTCCTGCAACCATTCGTGCCTGCAAGCGTCACGGAGATTCATGCGATTTACGTCGGCCAAGGCGGACATCTGCCCGCACGCGTAAGAGCCCTGATGGATTTCCTCGCCGCCCATTTGCATGTTCATTGAACCGCAACGCGGGCAAAGGGCCGTTCCTTCAATGCATAGGCCAGCACAAGAGCCGCGGGCAAAGCAGCGCCCAGTAGGCACAGCCCTTCCCAGCCGACATACCGAATACCGAAACTTGCAACTGCGGAGCCAATAGCGCCGCCAACAAAGTTGATACTGATAAACACCGCGGTAATCCGTGAGTTGGCTGCGGGGGCCAGTTTGTAGATGACCGATTGATGGGTGATCTGCAAGCCCATTACGCCAACGTTCAAGGCCATTGCGGCAGCGATAATTATCCAGAGCCCTGTCGCCGCAAGGCTCAGCACTGCCCAGGCCAGTATCATCAACGAGGCCAACCCGAATGCCAGCGCGTGCCGGTAGCCATGATCACAGAGCCGGCCAACCACACCGGGAATCAACGCGCCAGTCACTCCCGTGAGCCCGATCAGTCCGATGCTCGAAGTCGAAAAATTGAACGGCGGTTGCGACAACAGTATTGGTAATCCAGTCCACAACATGCTGAAGCTGGCCATTCCCAGCGCACCGTAAAGCGCCCGGCGAGCAAGCGCTGGGTACTCGAGGATGAGTTGCCACAACGAGCGCATCAACTGCTCATAACGCACGGGCTGGCCTCGGCGCTCGGGCTCGGTTGGCAAGGTGATTCTGAGCAGCATGAGCAGGATCAGCGCCGCGCACCCGGCGCTGGCGTACACCAAGCGCCAACCTGCCGCGTTGCCGATACCGCCGGAGACCAGCCACGACAGCGGTATCGCGAGCAAGGCCCCGGTCATCACTACGCCGATCACTTGACCGCACCGATGCTCGGCTGCGATGGACGCTACATACGGCACAATCAACATGGCAGCGGATGCCGTGACTCCACTGATCAACACTGCGGCGCAGAACAGCAAGAAATTCGGGCTGGCCGCAGCCACAAGCAGCGCTAATGCGTTGATGGTAAACATCCGGCTCAGAAGCGCTCTTCTTTCGAGGACGTCACCGAGCGGGACGACCAGCACAATGCCCAGCGTGTAGCCAAGTTGAGCGCAACTCACCAGCAGGCCGGACGTGGCAAGCGGAATACCAAATGCCCCCGTTACCAACGACAGGATCGGCTGCAGATAATAGAGATTAGCGATCATGGCCCCCGCTGCGAATGCGCAGAGCCACATGAAAGGTCGGGACGGGGACGACGAATTCATACAAATACTCCTCGGTAAATGCCGTTCAAAATTGGGCGAGTCAACTCACTCGCCCAGTTTTTCCCGCACCGCGTCGTCCCCGTTAACTCACTCCTCTCAGGTGTTTGCCTGATTCTGTAGCGTCCATGCCATCAGTGCGGGCTTCGCCTGTCAGGCCGTCGGGAAGTCCGCGCCACGGGCGGTAGACTCCCATGCGCTGAACTCGCGGCCCATGGCGGCAAGCTTCGCCTGCGCTGCCTCATAGGCTTCATTGCCCAACAGCAGGCGCGCCGGCGGCGCTGCGCAGGTAACCGCGGCGTAGATCGCCGCTGCCGCCCTGTCTGGGTCGCCAGCTTGATTGCCAACAGATTGCTGGTACGCGCGCATCGCAGCGCCGGCGGTTGCCTGATAATCCTCGGCCACCGTTTGCGCAGCGCCCGAAGATCCCGCCCATTGGGTTCTGAAGGCGCTGGGCTGAACGGTCATCACGCCGATACCCAGTGGCGCAACTTCGGCGCGCAGACTTTCCGACAGGCCCTCAACGGCGAACTTCGTCGCGCAGTAGTGGCCGACCGCTTCGAACCCGACCAGACCGCCTACCGATGTGAGGTTGACGATCATGCCGGTGCGCCGCTTGCGCATGCCAGGCAGTACCGCGCGAATCATATGGGCCGTGCCGAAGTAGTTGACCTCGAACATCCGCCGAACAGCCCCATCGTCGCTGTCTTCTATCGATGAGAAATAGCCGACGCCGGCGTTATTGATCAGCACGTCCACTCGCCCGAAGCGATGCTCGGCCGCCTGTACGACCTGCATCGCCTGCGCCGGATCGGTCACGTCCAGAGGCAGAATCAAAGCGTCGCCGAGGGCGGCCAGATCCTCGATCTGCTGTGTGTTGCGCGCCGTGACCACCACACGCTCACCCTCATTCAGCAGCGCCGTGGCGATGTGGCGACCGAACCCGGTGGAACAGCCTGTAACCAACCAAACCTTAGTCTCGTTCATTGCAGTACTCCTCTAGATAGCGGCGGTTCAGGATTCGGCTGAACCGCGTTCGAGACCAACGTACCGAATCCGCCCCGCCACTGTTATCCGATTAATCCGCGACATTTGCCTGATCCTGCTCCCCAACACACGTCGCTGACCACAGTGGAAGGTCCACTTCGATTTCTGCTGCATTTCTAGTTTTTCGAACCTGATCATCGAAACTTGTCGGCTATTGCGCAAAGCCTCGCGATGACATCATCTGCTCCACAACGGCGCTTCATGGTGAAGCGCTGAAATCAGCGGAATCCACGTCATGTCCCACGCAGCCACAATTTCCAGCGTCACTGCTTCAACGTCTTCCAACCCCAACAGCACCGTTTCCTTGATCGGGCGGATTCTTCTGAGCGCGATCTTCATTCTTTCGGGCCTGTCGAAAATCGCGGCACCGGCCATGATGATTGGCTACATCGGCTCTGTCGGGTTGCCTTTTCCCGAACTGGCGTTGGGCGTGGCGATTGCTGTCGAGGTTCTCGGCGGCGTAGCGTTGATCGCCGGTTATCGCACACGTACCACCGCAGCGCTGTTGGCGATTTTCAGCGTACTGACCGCACTGATTTTCCATAACGCCCTGGCGGACCAGAATCAGTTCATTCACTTCTTCAAGAATATCGCCATGGCCGGTGGGCTCTTGCAGATCGTTTCTTTCGGCGCAGGGCGTTTCAGCCTCGACGCACGTCGCCACTAATCGAATCGCCGGCACGTCCATTCCTTCCGACGAGCCTTGACCATCACAACGGAGAGAATCATGAAAGCGATCCAAGTCGCGCAGTACGGCCAGGCAGAAGCGCTGGAGCTCAAAGAACTTGCGGATCTGAAACCCAATGACGATCAGGTGTTAATCAATGTTGCCGGTAGTGGGATCAATCCAATCGATTGGAAAATCCTCTCCGGTGCCATGCAGCAATTCATTCCTCTGCCACTGCCCTACACGCCTGGCGTGGAAGTCTCAGGCACAGTCGCCGCGGTGGGCAGGAATGTCAGAGATTTTGTCGTTGGCGACAAGGTGTTCGGGTTTATCGGGATTACCGGCGGATATGCGACCCAGGCCCTCTCAACGCCAGATCGTCTGGCCCACACGCCGACAACACTATCGTTGCAAGAAGCCGGCGGCGTGCCGGCGGCAGCGCTGACCGCTTGGCAAGCTCTGCATGAACACGCCGGAATTCAGGCAGGTCAAAAAGTCCTCATTCACGGCGGCTCAGGTGGCGTGGGCAGCTTCGCAATCCAGCTCGCCCGCCTTGCCGGTGCTTATGTGATCGCGACCAGCTCTGCGAAGAACCACGACTATCTGCGTTCACTTGGCGCCGATGAGGTGATTGACTACACCACGGCTAAATTCGAAGACAGCGTTGCTGACCTCGATGCGGTCATTGATCTGGTCGGCGGCGAAACTCAGAACCGTTCATGGTGTGTGATCAAGCGCGGGGGCGTTCTGGTTTCCCCCGTAAGCGCACCCACTGCACAGAAGGCAAGCGAGCACGGTGTGAGTGGCAAAAATTTCGCCACCCGCTCCGATGGCAGCCAATTGGTCGAGATTGCCGCGCTGTTCACATCCGGCAAGCTCAGCCTTGAGGCTCAAGTGGTACCGCTGACAGAAGTTGTCGACGCGGTTAAACAAAGCTGGGCCGGACACACCCGGGGAAAAATCGTGCTCGATGTCAGCGCTCAGGCCGAATCCTGAACCAGATCGCATACATCGCCGGCAGAAACACCAGCGTGATGATGGTGCCAACAAACGTGCCGCCGATCAGCGTGTACGCCAGCGTGCCCCAGAACACCGAGTGGGTCAGCGGAATGAACGCGAGAATCGCCGCCAGCGCGGTCAACAACACCGGCCGCGCCCGTTGCACTGTCGCTTCGACCACGGCATGGAACGGCGCCAGCCCTTCCTGCTCGTTGTGATGGATCTGCCCGATCAGAATCAGCGTGTTGCGCATCAGAATCCCCGACAGCGCAATCAGCCCGACCAGCGCATTGATGCCGAAAGGCTGGTTGAAGATCAGCAGCGTCGGCACCACACCGATCAAGCCTAATGGCGAGGTGAGAAAGACCATGATCATCGCCGAAATCGAGCGTACCTGGACGATGATGATGAGCAGCGTCATGGCGATCATGATTGGCAGCAACGGCAGAATCGCCTTGCCCGCCTTGCCGGACTCTTCGATGGCGCCCGCCTGTTCAATCCGGTAGCCGGAAGGCAGGTTTTCGAGGATCGGCTGCAACTGCTGGATGATCGCGCCGGAAACGTCCGGCGGCTGCAAGCCTTCGGCGATGTCGCCACGCACGGTAATGGTCGGCGTGCGATCGCGGCGCCGCAGGATCGGGTCTTCCATGCGCACTTCGACCTCGCCGATCTGCGACAACGGGATGCGCTGCCCCGCCGCACCGACCAGGGTGAAGCCTTCGATCTGCGCCGGGTTCAGGCGGATATTGCCCGCCGCACGACCGACGACCTGCACAGAACGGATGTCTTCGCGCACCGCCGTGATCGGCACGCCGCTGAGCAGAAATTGCAACTGCTGGGCGACTGCGCTGGACGTCAGCCCCACTGCCTGCAAGCGGTCCTGATCCAGGTTGAAATGCAGCGTGGGCGTCAGCGGTCCCCAGTCAGTGTTGACGGTTCTCATCATCGGGCTGTCCTGCATCACCGCCCTGACCTGCTCGGCGATGTCGCGCAGCTTCGCCGGATCAGGCCCCATCACCCGGTAGGCCACCGGGAATGGCGAATACGGACCGAACACGATCTGCGTCGCCCGAACCCGCGCCTCTGGAGCAAGCCCTTCGGCCACCGCTTCGCGCAAACGCAACTTCAGAGTTTCGCGGGCGTCCTGGCTGTCGGTCAGCACGACGATTTTGGCGAACGATGGATCCGGTAACTCCGGCGCCATCGCCAGGAAAAACCGAGGCGCACCCTGGCCGATATAGGCGGTGACGATTTTGGCCTCTTCCTGCTTGTGCAGCCAGGCTTCGACTTTGGCCGCCGCCGCGCTGGTCTGCTCGATGGACGTGCCGTAAGGCATCTGCACTTCGATCATCACTTCGGGGCGGTCCGAGGTTGGAAAGAACTGCTTCTTCACCAGCCCCATGCCTGGGATCGCAACAGCAAACAGCGCGACCACCGCACCGGCCACCAGCCATTTCCGGGTAATCACCCACGTCAAAATCCGGCGAAAGCGGTTGTAGCGTGGCGTGTCGTAGATCGCCGCGTGCCCGCCTTCGACTTTCTTGATGTCGGGCAACAGCTTCACGCCCAGGTACGGCGTGAAAGCCACGGCGACGACCCACGAAGCAATGAGCGCGATGCCGACAATCCAGAACATGTTGCTGGTGTATTCGCCCGCCGTTGATTGCGCGAATCCGTTGGGCAGAAAGCCAATCGCCGTGACCAGCGTGCCGGCCAGCATCGGCGCTGCCGTATGACTCCAGGCATAGGCCGAGGCCTTGATGCGGTCGTAGCCCTCCTCCATCTTCACCACCATCATTTCAATGGCGATGATCGCGTCATCGACCAGCAAGCCGAGCGCCAGAATCAGCGAACCGAGGGTGATCCGGTCAAAGTTCTTGCCGGTGGCCGCCATCACCACAAACACGATCGCCAGGGTCAATGGCACCGCCGCTGCGACGACCACGCCGACACGCCAGCCCATGCTGAGAAAACACACCAGCATGACCACCAGCAGCGCGACAAAGAACTTGACCATGAACTCACCGACGGCCGAGTCGATATTAACCGCCTGATCGGTGACTTTGGAGAGGGTCATGCCCAAGGGCATTTCCTCGTTGATCCTGGCCGTTTCGGCGTCCAGCGCCTTGCCCAGATCGAGACCGTTCCAGCCCTCGCGCATGATCACGCCGAGCAATAAGGCTTCTTCGCCGTTGTTGCGCACGAGGAAGGTCGCCGGGTCTTCGTAGCCGCGTTCGACCGTGGCCACGTCAGACAGTTTGAGTGTTCGGCCTTGGGCGACAACAGGCGTGTCACGGATTTTCTGTAACGTGTCGAACGCGCCATCGACGCGCAAAAATACCTCCGGCCCTTTGGTTTCGACCGATCCGGCGGGGGTCAGCACGTTTTGATTGTTCAGTGCGGCGAAGATGTCCTGCGGCGACAAGCCCAGCGTCGCCAGCCGATCATGGGAAAACGAAACGAATATCCGCTCGGCCTGCTCGCCGATGATGTTGACCTTCTTCACGCCAGGCACATGCAACAGCCGCTGGCGTAACCTCTCCGCATCACGCACCAGCAAGCGCTGTGGCTCGCCCCTGGCTTTCAAGGCGAACAGCGCGAAGGTCACGTCGGAAAACTCGTCGTTGACCATCGGCCCGATGACACCCGTCGGCAGCCTGATCGCTTCATCGTCGAGCTTCTTGCGTGCCTGGTAGAAGTCTTCCTGCACCTGCGATGGCGGTGTGCTGTCGAGCAACGAGACCACGGTGAATGCCAGTCCCGGACGCGTGTAGGTTTCCGAGCGGTCGTACCACTTCAGTTCCTGCAAACGTTTCTCCAGGGGTTCGGCAACCTGATCCTGCATCTCCTGCGCGGTCGCCCCCGGCCACGCAGTAATCACCGTTAGCTGCTTGACCGTGAACGGTGGGTCTTCCGCCCGGCCCAATTTGAAGAACGACAGGACGCCGGCAACGGCGATGAGAAAAATCAGAAACACCGTGATTGCGCGCTGGCGCACGGCGATAGCAGAAAGGTTGAACCGGCCCTCGCTCATGGACGACTCCCGGCAATCTGGCCATCGTCGCGGGCAAGCAAGCGTACTTCTTCGCCATCGCGCAGCAGATGCGCGCCCAGCGCGACAATCGGTTCACCGACGTTGAGCTGGCCAGCGACACGGGCCGAGTCATCGCTCAAGCCCAGGACCTCCACCGGGCGCCAGCTCACTGTCGCCGGTGTGCCGGCGATGACCCACACGCCGGGGCCTTTGCCCGGGTCGTAGATCGCGGCGACGGGCACCGTCAGCGCCTGTTTTGGCGCAGAACCTTGGGCGATATCAAGGGTGACTGTCGAACCGATCGGCGCATTGGCCAGTTTGCCTTCAAGTACATAGCGCGCTTCAAAGGTGCGAGTCGTGCGGTCGGCCGAGTCGGAAAGCAGACGCAGTTTTGCGCTCACGGTAGCCGACTTATCGCCATACAATTTTGCCTGAGCGGTCGAGCCCGGCGCGGGGCGCAAGGTCTCGGGCAGATGGACGATGGCCTCCCGCTGACCGGCCCGCGCCAGCCGCACCACCGGTTGTCCCGGGCTGACGACTTGCCCGGGTTCGGCGAGGGTTTCCACCACCACGCCATCAGCGTCCGCCAGCAAAACCGCGTAACCCGAGGCGTTGCGCGCTACGTCCGCTTGCGCCACAGCGGCATTGAGCTGCGCCCTGGCGGTGTCGGCTGCGGCTTTGAACTGATCGTAGGCCGATGCCGAAATAGCGCCGGCGGCGACGAGTTTGCGATTGCGCGCTTCGTCACCGGCAGTCTGTATGGCTCGGGCGCGAGCGGCGCTCACCGCTTCTTGCTGGGCTCGCGCCTGAAGGCCGAGGTCGATGGGGTCGAGGCGCATCAGTGGCTGGCCGCGCTTGACCGTCTGACCGGTATCAACCAGACGCTCGAGCACCTTGCCCGAAACGCGAAAGCCCAGGTCGCCCTGCACTCGCGCCGCCACGACACCGGTGAACGATCGGGAGCCGTCTTCTGCAGGCTGCACCGCCGCCGACCTGACAAAGGGCGCCAAGGTACGCGGATCCTGCGCGGTGGAAGAATCCCCGCACGCCGTCAGGGCCAAGGGCAACAAACATACCGCGAGGGGGAAAGGTCGGAGCCGGCGCATGGAATGCCTTTACTGAAAATAGGATGATCATCATATTCTCAGTCTTGTGACCGATATCGTCAACCGTCACCAAATCGCCGGCCCGATTTTCATCGCTGAATCAGAAGCGATAGCTGACAGAAGTACCGAGCCCGCTGGCGCTGTTCTTGTATTTCGCGCTGTACGAACCCTTGCCCGCCGAGGTGTCGTTGATCTCGACGCTCTCTTCCCAGAGATACGAATAGGCGGCGTCGATGGTGACATTCTCCGCTGGAGTCCAACCGGCGCCGAGGCTGAACACCTTGCGATCGCCGGTGGGAATACGCGGCCCGCGATTGCTGTTGTTCGCCGGAGATTGATCAACCGAGAACCCGGTACGCAGCACTGAAATAACCAAACTGCGGCGGCCATGTTGCCCTAGTGACCATACAAGTTAAGAGTCACAATCAGAACAGCGGAAATGTCGTTGCGTCAGGAACAGGATGGGGTTGGGGCGACTGATCCGAGTATTCGGATCAGCAGAGGGTCAAGGCATCAAGCTGCGCAGGATGAGGTTCGAAGTCAGCGTCGGCGCCACTTCGATAAAGTCGAGGTTGTGTTGCAGCATCAGGGGATTGACGAAGGGCCGCAGCGCCAGGTGGATCGATTCGACCGTCTCGTCCAGCGGCGTCCTGCGCTCGAACTCACCGGCCTCGCGCCCTTCACGGACAATGTCGGTGATGAAACGCTTGATCTGCGCATCGTAACGCTGCGCACTCGGCCAGTTCTCACCCGCTGCAAACGCAGCAATGTCGTAGAGCTTGCGGTCGTTGAAAAACAGGTTCACGCCCGTGGCGATCACGGTTTTCACCAAACGGCGGAAACGCTCGGTAGGCGTCAGGTCTTCCTCGTTGATCGCCTGCTCGACCGCCGCAACGATTTGCCCCAGACAGTTAGCGCAGATGGCTTCGCCAATCGCCTGCTTGGAATCAAAGAATTTGTAGATGTACGCCTTGGAGAAACCGATGGCCTTGGCCAGATCGGACACCGTGGTCTTGGCGTAGCCGTACTGGCTGAAATGCTCGTTGGCAGCCGCGACAATCTGATCACGAATGTCGTGATCGACTGGCCCACGCGGGCCGGGGAAGGATGGGGAAACTGAGGACTGGTTCATGTCGGCAGCTTACTCACCCGCCCGCCGACTGACAACGTGTGACACATTTTGAATACCACCACCCATCCACTGTGGGAGCGAGCCCGCTCGCGAATACGCCCGCCCAAACAACACAAATCTCCCGCCCATCACCTGCCAGGAAACGTGACGCTAACCAGCCTTACTGATCGCAGAAAAATTGATACGAGAAAAGCCATGCAGCAACATCCCGACAATGATCAGCGCCCCCGCCCGCAACCACGTCTCCCACCCCTGCTGACTGAGCAGCACCAGACACGACACGATCGCAAGCACCGGGACAAAGGTCGGCACGCGAAAGTGATCCTCCTCTACCCTGTCCCGCCGAAGAACCAGCACCGCCACATTGGTACTCAGAAAAACGAACAGCAACAGCAAAACCACCGTCTCTGCCAACGTTGCCAGCGTGCCTGTGAGTGTCAGGGCAATAGCGACCACGGTAGTTGCAACAATGGCAGCCCATGGAGTTTTTCGTTCAGGCAGCACCGCACCCAAAACACCCGGCAACAGCCCCAGATTCGCCATGCCATAGGTCAATCGGCTGGCCATGATCATGGTTAACAGCGCACCGTTGGCCACAGCAATCAGCGCAATGAAAGAGAACAGTGCCGGCGGGATTGCGAGGGTCGATGCGCGGACAACTTCGAGCAAAGGCGCCGACGTGGCCACCAACTTCTCGGTAGGCAATACCGAAGAAGCCGCCACGCCCACCGCCATGTAAACCACGCCAGCGGTGAGCAAAGCCGCGAACAAGGCGCGCGGGTAGACCTTGCGCACGTCCTTGATTTCCTCGGCGAGATTGGCCGAGGTTTCGAAGCCTACGAAGGAATAGAAAGCCAACAACGCCGCCCCCAACACCGCCAGCATGGGACTGACGCCCGGCTTGAACGTGAGCGTCCGCCCCAGATCCGCATCGCCTGTGCGGAAATACCAGACAGCGGCGACGATCACCAAAATCAGCCCGGACAGTTCAATCACGGTCATCACCAGGTTTGCCCCAAGCGACTCCTTGATCCCCCGCGCGTTGAGCAGGCCGATCGCCAGAAGAAACACTAGGGCGGCAATCTGCGGCGATACGTCAACGAAGGCGTTGAGGTAATCACCGGCAAACGCCAGCGACAAACCCGCAGCGCTGGTGACCGCAGCCGCCAGCATGCAGAAACCGACGAGGAAGGAAATGAGCGGTGACTTGAAGGCCTTTTCCGCGAACACCGAAGCCGCGCCGGCGTGAGGATATTTGGTCACCAACTCCGCGTAGGAACCCGCCGTCAACATGGCGAAGAACAGCGCAATCAGCAGCGGCACCCAAATCGCGCCGCCCACCTCCCCTGCGATCGTTCCGGCGAGTGCGTAAACACCCGCGCCGAGTACATCGCCGAGAATAAACAGAAACAGCATCGGGAAAGTGATAGCCCGGCGCAGAGCAGGTTTATGAGTGGGAGCCGTCACGGTCATTCCTTGATTCAGGTGGGTAGGAGCTGGAGGGTTTTCACCTCAAACAATGGAAATGGCGCCGAAAGCAAAGTTCAAAATGTGTGACCGCCCGACTGGCACGACGCTGTAAACGTTGCCAACTCGACACCTGTGGGAGCGAGCCTGCTCGCGAAGACCCCAGCCCGATCAACACAAAACATCAGCCAAAACCAATTCCCTAAACACCCCGTTTAAAACCGACATCCAGACTGTTCCAGCAAGCTACAACGCCTTGCGCCATTGCCTACGACTACGCCAGAATCCGCCGGCTTGTGCGCCTCGGGCCGTGGTTCTATCGTTGGCCGGTCACTGAAAACCAGTGATCGGGTTTGGTAGCCCGCTTTCCACATGGCGCATAACGTCATTCTATGCAGATGCTTTCGCATCGGTTTTATGGTGGCCATGCGCAGGGCGTTTTCGAGCGCGCCGGTTTTTCCATGTGGGCCGGTCTACCAACCTTCGTATGGCCACCACCCTTCGTTTGGTAGCGAGAGTGATGGCTCCCTTGGTCACATATGGAGCTTCACCATGTTCAAAGTAACGCCTAACCCTCCAGCGTCGGACGCAACCTCCCCCTCCGAATCCCTCGACTCAAAAAAACTCCACGAAGCCGCCGACCGCGCGCTCGACCACTACCTCAAACCCACCGACACCCTCAAAACCACGCCCTACCAGACCAGCAGCATGTTCCTCGCCAACCCGAAAACCGCGACCGAAGAATTACTGGTCAACGCCAGCGAATCGCTAGGCTCCGCCTCGGTAATGCTGAGTGATGTGATCGGGATGGTTGAAGGATCTGCTCGCAAGACACTGCAAGGTATCGCGCAAGTGGTGATGCTTGGCGAGCTCGCGGTTAATCAGGCGTTGGATAACGTCGTGCCGGTCGAGTAATTCTGCGGATGCAGGCGTTCGCTAATGCCTCGCCCCCATCGCGCTCCTCGATAGCCCAGCCTTGCGCTGGGCTTTTTGCTCGTCAGTGGCAGTGGTAGTCGTTGGTTTTATGGTTGCGATGGCAACCCTTTGAATCAGTGCCACCGCTGTGCGCAAACGGCCTTATGCGCTCAGGCCAATCCAGCCATGAAAGCCGACATAGAGGCCAACGCCAATGATCAGCACGCTGGACAGGTAAGGAGCGCGGCGCGCTACGGTTCCCAGCCACGGCCAGCGATTGGAAGCCTGTCTGGCACCAATGGCCGCAGCGGCACCGACAGTGACCAAAGTCAGCGCCAGGCCGATACTGAAACACAGGACGAGCATGCCGCCGAGCGCGACCTCTTTGACTTGCAGGCACAGCAACAGGACAGTGATGGCAGCCGGACAGGGAATCAGGCCGCCAGTCAGCCCGAACATGACGATCTGACCCATGGTCACTTCGCGGTTGGTGAAGCGCTTACGGATGTCGTTGGCATGAGCACGTTCGTGCGCATCCTGATAGCCATCAATCGACAGCTCCAGACCTTCGAGTTCGGAATGCGCATGCCCGTGATCATGCTCCTGGAACGTCAGGTCGTAATCATGCGAATGCCCGGCATGTCCAAGGCTCAAGCGAGCGCTGAACTCGTGCGGTTCCGGAATATCCACCGTCGACTGCAGAAAGCCTTCACGCTCGACGAACGCGAACGATTGGCTGCTGCCGTCCGGACGCGTCGTGGTCAGGCGAACATCCGAGGCTGCCCAGGCGTGTCCGCTCAAGGTCTTCAGGCGCCAGTGCGGTGGCATGCCTTCCTCGAAGATCGACAGTTCAACACGGCCATGGCCGGTATCTATTCGGTGCGTTTCATCATGATGACCATGGTCGTGTTCGCCGTGATGGTGATCATCGCTTTGCTCGAACTTGAACATCTGCTCACCGCGCCAGGTACGCCACAGCATCCACAGGGCAATCGCGATGATCAGTGCAGAGGAAGCAAGCTGGAAATACGGCTCAGTGGTTTGAGCATCCAGGCCTTTGCCCAGGTACATGCCGCCGATGGCGACCAGCCACACCACGGCGGTGTGCGAAAGCGTTGCGGCCAACCCCAACAAAACAGCCTGTTTGACCGAGCCACGGATGGCCACGATGAAGGCCGCCATCATGGTTTTCGAATGGCCTGGCTCCAGGCCATGCAAGGCGCCGAGCAGAATCGCGCTCGGGAAATACAGCCAGGCGTGAGCCCCGCCTTGCTGCAACAGTTCAGCGAAATCGGGCATGTCAGACCTAAAGGTACTTGGTGATTTGTTTGAAGGCTTCCAGCGGTGCGCGCTCGCCATTGCCTAGCGCCGAAACGGTATCTTCGAGGCAGTGGTCGATGTGATCCTGGATGAGCGTGCGTTTGGCCTGGCAGATCGCTTTCTCGACCGCATGAAGCTGCTGGGCGATATCCACGCACTGACGCCCTTCTTCGATCATGGTGATGATGCCGCGCAAATGCCCGTCCGCCCGCTTGAGGCGTTTGATGATCGCCTCATGACTTTGCTGGGTGTGGGGATGGCTGTGGTCGTGTTCGTGTTCACTCATGAGTTGAGTCTCAGGGCTCGATGAATCGCTGGCATCCTATCCCCCCAGGGGGGATTAGGCAAATCGCTTGAACGCCCTGTCGACGAGTTGAAACCTTTAACACCATGTACAGCAAAACACTGACAACGACGGCAGTAATCGCGCTTGCTCTCGCCATGTTCATGGCCTGGGCCGGGCATACCTATTCGTTGCCAGTCACCTCGGGGCAGCCAGCCTGGGAGATCGCTCAGGACGTCCACCATTCTCACGGCGAAGAGTCGTCATCCAGCCACGACCGGCGATTACCTGAGCGTCAAACAGTAGTCCGGAACACATGGAAAACGAGGCCGCAAATGCGGCCTCGTTTTTTTCTGCGCGAAGAAAAATGCTGGATTCAAATCCCGCAAATGTCCGTGCGCAACCGCCAGGCGTCTTTCGCTGGTGGCATGCCGAACAGACGGGCGTAGTCCCGACTGAACTGCGAGGGGCTTTCATAACCGACCGTATATCCCGCCTCTGCGGCATCGACCGCTTCGGTGACCATCAGCCGGCGTGCTTCCTGTAGCCGCAACTGGTTACGAAATTCCAGCGGGCTCATTGAGGTGATCGCCTTGAAATGCGCATGAAACGAGGAACGGCTCATCCCGGCGATACCGACGAGGTCATCTATCCGGCACGCTTCGTTGTAATGGCTGCGCAGCCAGGCAATGGCCTTGGCGATCTGGTTCAAGCGGTTGTCTGCTTGTGCCATCTGCCTGATGATGCTGTTGCCGTTTTCGGTTAGAAGGCGATAAAGCATTTCGCGGATCACCAGCGGAGCGAGCGCTTCGATATCCCGTGGCCTGTCGAGCAGCCCGGCCAGCCGAACCGCAGCATCCAGCAGTTCTGGAGTCGTATCGTTGAGCGTAATGCCTGCCGGCGGTGCACTGACGCTCTCTTCTCTTAGCGGATGGCGCAGCGCAAGGTCGCTCAACACAGTGGTATCGAGATCCAGCGCCAGGCACAGATAAGGAACAGCCTCACTCGCCTCGATGACCGAGCCCATCACCGGAAGGTCTACCGATGCAATCAGGTACTTGGCCGGATCGTAAACATAGACGGTAGTACCCAGCATCGCTTGTTTACGTCCCTGAGCGACAAGGCAGAGTGTTGGCTCGTACACCACCGGCATAGGCATCGTGGGCGTAGCCGAGCGAATAAGGCTGACACCCGGGATCGCGGTGCTGTGAATGCCGTTATCCCGGACGTGACGACCAACGATATCGACAAGCTTTGAAAGGGAATTCAAATACAACTCCATAACGTGGCGATGCGGCGGTTAAACATCTGGTATCGGATGATCAAGCAAGAAGTCAGGAGGATCGTGCAACAGCCCTCCTCCGCTCGTAAGTCACACTTCAGATGAAGCCCAGAGATACTGCCGTCCACTCAATGCCCCGCGCCGACGGTTCCTCGCCAATGCCCCGTATAGAACAACGGCGTCGCGGAACGCAACTAGCGGCTTACAGATAACAACAACGGCCCATCCAACTCGACGGGGCTCATCGGACAGATTAAGGAGCACAGGAAATGACGCTTGTTCAACGCCTCTCTACAGCGCTAGCACTGGTCCTCACCACACTCATCGCAGGGCCGGCGCCCGCCGTGGCCAGCGAACCGACTACGGAACGCAATCGCCAATTCATTGCGCAAGCGTTCAACCAGTGGGCTCAAGGCGGCCGGACGTTCTTCACAGATGTCCTGGCTCCCGATGTGATCTGGACAATCAAGGGGACGAGCCCCTCGGCGGGTACTTATCGCGGCCGAGATGACTTCCTGAAACGCGCAGTCCAACCCTTCGCAAAACGGCTCGCCTCGCCCGTTCGCCCGACGGTGACGGATATCTGGGCTGAAGGCGATGACGTCGTTGTGCACTGGAACGCCACCGCCACCGCAACCGATGGCGCGCCTTATCGCAACAGCTACGTATGGATCATGCGCATGCGAAATATGCAGGCAGTTGATGTGACTGCCTTTCTCGACCTGGTGCCTTACGACGACGTTGTCAGGCGAATTCCGCTTAAAGCGGGCGATGTTGAATAGATAATCCTGCCAAGATCAACTTGAGGATCTGCCTGCGGGAGGGTGCAAGATGTTGCGCAGGTGGGCATGCCGTCGAATGTCGTATTTCGGCCATTAACTGCCGGTTGCTCAATGTACGCGACACGGGCGGGCGCTACTTGAAGCCGTCCGAGTGAGTGGCGGAGCTTTGTGTTGATCACAAGCGCCGGTTCTAAGCGTTGAGCCACAAAGCCGGACCTACTGCTTTACCAAGTGACGCTGCAACCGCACACAGGGCTACAGACGGCATGGATTGACCTCGCTATTTAGTTTGCTAGACATACCATCTCCGGTGAGTTAGAAGAACAAAAATGCGAAATTTCTCTTATGCTGCGCCGACTATCCATAGGATGATTAAGTGCATAGAATCGCCCCATGCGAAACTCTGTTTTCAATCCAGATTGAAATTCGGAAACTTTTTTAATGGCAACCATAAGGGAATAGCGATGTCGTCAATAGAGCAAAAAGTAATTAGTGAAGCAGTAAAACCGGGAATGGAACTAATAAGCGCAGCCTTATCTCCGACTGTCGAGAGGGTCAGGAAGTGGGCTACAGAAAAGGATCTGAAAGGAAAACTTAACGCCGACGCGCTCGCTTCTACAATGGAGCGCTACCTAATAAAGCTCTCAGAGCGTGTGGGAGAGATAACTTCTATTACGTTTCCTCAGCTAAAGCTGGATATATTCGAAGCGTACGAACCTCTTTACATGGTGCGAAATACCCACTTCGGCACATGTGACAACTTAATTACCGCAGACGAGCTCGTCTCTTCCCCGACGAGGCCCACTATCATCGTTGATGGCGCAGGAATGGGGAAGAGTACATTTTCAAAATTTATCGTTGCAAAACTGTTATTCAAATCAGGCCGAATTCCAATACTTTTCGATCTTAGAAAAGTAGATCCGCAGCTAAACTTCACAGATAACATCGTGACAGAGCTTGATTTTCCTGACGAAAAATTTGATCGAAAGTTGTTCTATAGACTTTTGAGATTAGGGAAGTTTTTCGTTATACTCGACGGTTTTGACGAGGTCTCGATTGCTCACCAGCATTTGCTGGCAAATCAACTTCACGAGATGTCAGCGAAAGGCGGGGATAATGCGATTATTATTACCACGCGCCCGCAAGAAATTATCCCAGATTTGATCAATGCAACCTCTTTGAAGTTTGCTCCTTTCACCGAGGAGCAAGCATTGTCCTTATTAAAAAGATACGACAAGATATCGGGGCTGGATATCGGGGAAAAGCTCAGTCGAGATGTGTCTAGCATCCCTTCTAAATTTATCGAAAGTCCACTTTTAGTATCGTTGCTGTATAGGACTTACGGAGTAAACAACTCAATTGCAGATAAGATATCGACATTTTACGATGAGATATACCATGCCCTGTACAAAGGGCACGATTTAATTAATAAAAACGGATACGCGCGGGAGAAAAAATCAGGTCTTGGATTTGAGGATTTCAGAAAGCTGCTTCGAGCCCTGTGTCATTACATGATGCTTAGAACAAAGACCTCATTTGAAAGCCTTAGCGAGGCTGACAGCTTCATCAATGACGCGGCCAAGATCAGTTTGGCGATACCTAATTCTACATCAAGTTTCTTAGATGATCTCTTTGTCGCCGTCCCTCTTATGCAACGAGATGGTACAGAATATAAATTCTTCCACAAAACGCTGTTAGAGTACTTTGCTGCAGAATACATAATATTCAACGAGTCCAGCCTGCGCTTACTTAAAAAAATATTTGAAAGTCCATTGGCTGCGTCTTTTGCTAAGGTTTTCGAGTTTTTAAATGATATGAATCCGTTGCTTTTTGAGTCTGTTATCACTCAGAAATTTGCACTCGAGGCGAAAGCTCTGACTGTCAGTAAAAACGAGCAAGTCAATGCCATTAGCACCTGCCAATTTGTCAATAAATTAAAAATTGGGCTTTGGGCTGTCGAAGGGAACGCAGAGTCATTCGAAGAGGACGATGGCACCCCAGCCCTTATTTTTTCATGCCATATACATGAAAACAGCGGACAATATTCTGAGTGCTGGAGAGAGGGGACGCTTAATGGTACTCCATTTTTTCTTGTTGTAGCATATGAAGACAAACATGAAAATCTTCATAAACTGGCTTGGGAAGCTATAACTTCAGAATACACCACCAACCTCAATTCTCACAAGACACAATATATTTTTGACGGATTGGAAAAAACAATACCAGTAGGCAAGTGGGTCCACCCCAATACCAAAGTTATTAAAGAGCTACACTCGGAAAATATCGCGATCAAAGATATATTCTTAGCAATCCTTGAAGATCCCTTTAAGGCAGCAGGGATTCGCCTATTGGACTTTGAAAAGGTTGATGCTCTTCTTGCGAAAATAGAATCTAGATCCAATCTGGATATTGATATGAAAGACTTTCTTTAATCAAAGACTTATCAATCTAAAGTCTTTAGAGTTCAGTATTAGAGGTGACAATTAAATATTAACTCGCGACCCTGTTGGAACCGAACCCACCGGCGGTGGGCTGCGAAGCCCCCCAGGCTCAAGATGTCCGCTACGGGTCTAAAGCCGCCACTCATAATGGGCTGTTTGTGGCCGATTGCTGCCCGCCACCACGGGCGCCCTGCTGGCAGACCACGCATTGACCTCACGAAACAGCGCCGAAAACACCTGAACTCTCCGCAATCTCCCCTTCCCCCCGCAAAAAATCCACAAACGCCCTCAGCGGCGAAGGCATGTGACGGCGGCCGTGGTAATACAGAAACGGGCCGTCGAAGGCCTGCCACCAGTCCTCGAGAATCGGCACCAGTCGACCATCGGAGAGTGGCTCGCGTAGAAAGTCCTCGAAGGTATAGACGATGCCCAGTCCGTTGATGGCAGAGCGAATTTTCAGATCGTGCGACGACGTCAGCAGTTGCCCCTGAGGCGGGATACGCACGATACGGCCGTCTCGATGGAACTCGAACACGCCGACTTTGCCACTCTCGAAGCGATGGCCAAGCAGGTCATGGCCCGGCAGTTCTTCGGGGTGAGTGGGCGTACCGCGTTCAGCCAGATAGCCCGGGGCGGCGGCTGCAACGAAGCGTTGGCGACGCGGGCCGATGGGCACGGCGATCATGTCCTTGGCCAGGCTCTCTTCATAGCGCACGCCGGCGTCATACCCGCCAGCGTTGACGTCGACAAAGGTGTTGTCCATGACGACTTCGACACTGACCCCTGGATAAAGGCGCAGAAAACGCGCCAGCAGGTCGGGCAACAGAAAGCGTGCCACCGGCACTGGCACATTGAGTTTGAGCGTGCCGACCGGGCGCTGAGCGTCGTCGTCGAGATCGTTGAAAGCGGCGTCGATTTCTTGCAAGGCCGGGCGCAGGCGCTCGAGCAATCGTTCGCCGGCCGCCGTCGGCGTGACGCTGCGCGTGGTTCGATTGAGCAGGCGCACGCCCAGGTCGCTTTCCAGCCGACGCATGCAATCGCTCAGCGACGAGGCGGACAAACCGCGTTTTTGCGCGGCAGCACGAAATCCCCCCGCCTCGACCACCGCAGCAAATATCGACACATCGGTAAGGTTTGGTTTACGCATGAATGCTTCCTCCGCAGGCGCCTGACTGTACGCCATACCGTACGGGCCATCCACAAATGACCGACTTATCCTCGCGCATTCGTACACCGATACTGCTCACTCGCCCCGCCAACCGGGAACCTGTACCGCGAATGAGATTTCCCCAATGAGCCATTCACCCGCTACGCCGAGCAATACTGCGACCCAACGCATTCTCAAGGCCGCCCGAACGCTGTTCGCCATTTCCGCGATGGCCGGCACACTGGCTGCGCAGGCGACTTCCCGAACAGAGCCGAAGCCGGACTGGTCAACCCACGACATGCCCAGCCAGAAAGGCCGCATTGTGCTGGTGACCGGAGGGACCAGCGGCATGGGCTATGAAGACGCGCTGGCCCTGACGCGCGCCGGTGCCGAGGTGATCATCGCCGCACGCAACGCCGAGCGCGGCCGCGAAGCGATCGCAAACATCAAGCAAGCCGTGCCCGAGGCGCGCGTGCAATTCGAGACGCTGGACCTTGCCAATCTGCAATCGGTACGCGACCTCGCCAACCGTCTGCAAGGGCGCCTGCCGAGGCTCGACGTGCTGATCAACAATGCTGCGATCATGTCGCCGCCTGTACGAGGCGTTTCCGCCGATGGCTACGAGATGCAACTGGCGACCAATTACCTGGGGCATTTCGCCTTGACCGGCCTGCTGATGCCTCTGCTACGCAAAAGCGACGATGGTCGGGTGGTCAGCCTGTCGAGCATCGCCGCCGGGCGCGCAAGTCTGAACTTCGATGACCTGCAGGCTGAGCGCAGTTACGACCCTTTCGCCAGCTACAGCCAATCGAAACTGGCGGTTCTGAAGTGGAGTATTGAGCTGCAGCAGCGCAGCGATGCCGCCGGTTGGGGGATACGCAGCATCGCCGCGCACCCCGGCGTCGCCGTGACTGAGCTGATCGCCCGTGGGCCTGGCCTGGACAGTCAATTCGGCAAACAATGGGCTGTAGAGCGGGACCTGTATCATTCCGCAGCGCAGGGCGCGCTGCCCACGCTGTATGCGGCGACGGCGCTGGAGGCGGTTGGCGGTGCCTACTACGGGCCTACCGGTGATAACGAGAAGCGCGGGCCGCTGGGCTTCGCCAAGATGCCGCCGGCCGCTGCCGATCGCTCGAATTCGGCCACACTGTGGCAACTCTCCGAGCGACTGACCGGCGTCACTTACCGCTGACCGTCCGGCACGGGCAGGCCCCGTGCCATTGCCTCGACACTCCTACAGGAGCGCAACATGGATACGTCTCTTCTCGCCCACCGCGCCGGCGCCATCATCAATGCCGAGGCTCACGAGCTGCGCCCTGCGCTCAATGGCTTTCTGCTGTTCGTTTGTCTGTTCGCCGGCTATTTCATGCTCCGCCCGATCCGCGAATCGATGGGCATCACTGCCGGCGTCGAGAACTTGCAGTGGCTGTTCACCGCGACCTTCCTGGTCATGCTGGCGGCCGTTCCGCTGTTCGCCTGGCTCAGCGCACGCGTGCCGCGCCTGCATTTCGTGGACTGGGTGTACGGATTCTTCTGCACCAATCTGCTGTTGTTCGCCGCCTTGTTCCTGGGCGAGGAAAGCCCTTGGCTGGCGCGCGTGTTTTACGTGTGGATATCGGTCTACAACCTGTTTGTCGTATCGGTCGCCTGGAGCCTGATGGCCGATGTCTTCGACAGTGCCCAGGCCAAGCGCCTGTTCGCGTTCATCGCGGCGGGCGCCAGCGTCGGCGGCCTGAGTGGCCCTGCGCTGAGCGCCTTGCTGATCGGTCCGCTGGGTGAGTCCGGCCTGATGCTGCTGGCCGCTGTTCTACTGGCCGCTGCGATGTGGTTCAAGCGCCAGCTGATGCACTGGCGTGAACAGGGTGGCGCAGGACGCCCCGATGCCGCGCCGAGCGAAAGCCCTCGCAGGCCGTTGCCGGGCAATCCGTTCAGCGGTATGACGGCCGTTCTGAAATCACCCTATCTGCTCGGCATCTGCGGTTTTGTGGTGCTGCTGGCGACAGTCTCCACCTTCCTTTACTTCGAGCAGGCACGCGTCGTCGCCGAACACTTCCCGGACCGCGAGGCGCAGGTGCGCGTGTTCGGCATCATCGACTTTGTCGTGCAGGCGGGCGCCCTGCTCTGTCAGCTGTTCATCACTGGACGCCTCGCGCAAAGGCTCGGCGTCGGCGTGCTGTTGGCCATGGTGCCGCTGGTCATGTGCGCGGGTTTTATCGGGCTGATCTTCGCCCCCGGCTTTGGCCTGATCGCCGCGCTGATGATCGTGCGCCGCATCGGTGAATACGCCTTCGTGCGCCCAGGCCGAGAGATGCTGTTTGCCCCGCTCGATGCCGAAAGCAAGTACAAGGCAAAGAACTTCATCGACACCGTGGTCTACCGCGCCGGCGACGCCATCAGTGCCTGGGCAAAAAGCGCGCTGGACGCCCTCAGCCAAGGTGCAGGCATGGCAGCGCTGGTCGGCGCGTTGTGCGCACTGCTGTGGGGGCTGCTGGGATGGCGACTCGGCGAGCGGGCGGACCGCCGAGCCAGGGTGGCGGGAGTGCGGCAAAACGCAGCGTAGCGTTCAACGGTCATTGACTGAGACAGGCATTGCCGTAGAATCGCCCGCCCAAAAAATCAGCTTGCAGAGCGAGAAGGAGCTTCGATGCAACGGGTGATGATTGTTGGTCAGCCTGGGTCTGGCAAAAGTACGTTGGCGCGCAGGCTTGGTGAGCGCACGGGGTTGCCGGTCGTGCATATCGACACGATTCATTGGCAGCCAGGCTGGATCGAGCGAAGCCCGGATGAGAAGACCCGACTTTGCCTGGAGGTCGAGGCGCGCGAGCGCTGGATATTCGAAGGTGACCATTCAACCACTTGGGAAAATCGCATCGCCCGTGCAGATCTGCTGATCTGGATCGATCGTTCGCCACCGCTTCGATTCTTGCGCGTCCTGCGTAGAACGCTGCTCAACCACGGTCAGTCTCGGCCCGACTTGCCGGAAAACTGCCCCGAACAGCTGGCGAACCTGCCGGATTTTCTCAGGTTCATGTGGCAGACGAGAAAAACCTCGCGAGCCAAAATGCGCCAATTCGTGTCAACGGCGCCATCGGTTTGCCGGGTGGTTCATCTGCGGTCGAATCGAGAGACGAGGATTTTTCTTGAAAGCATTCGCCCTGCACAGGGCCAGACTTTGCAGACTGACTGACGGCTGACCGCTCCACCAGGGAACTGCCGGTGCCAGGCATCGTCCGAGCTTAAGCGTTTAAGCAAACTGCTCGCCACGAGGTTTCCGTTTGAAAGCTGCCATCGTCAAAAAATACCGTCTGATCATCAAGACCCTCGGCTACGTGGGCTGGTCTTTGTTCTGGTTGCTGCTCTGGGACATCGCCGTCACCGTCGACTTCATGCTGTTTCTCAACGCCAAGCTGAACCTGCCGTTGATGCCGCTGACCTTGCTCGGTTCGGCGTTGATCGTATTGATCAGTTTTCGCAACAGCAGCGCTTACAACCGCTGGTGGGAGGCGCGGACGCTGTGGGGATCGATGATAAACAATTCCCGCAGCTTCGCCCGGCAGGTGCTGACGCTGCTGGACGACGCTGGTGGCGAGGTGAATCCGGTCAAATCGACGCTGTTGCGCCGCCACGTCGCTTACGTAAATTGCCTCGCCGCGCACCTACAGGGCCAGCCATGTCCCGACGAGGTGCGGGCGTTTATTCCCGCCGAAGAATTCGCCCGCAGTGGCACAACCAATAACTTTGCCAACGATATCCTCACCGGCTCGGCGACTTTGCTCGCTCGCGAATACAAGGCCGGGCATCTGGACAGTATTCGCCTGGCGCGGCTCGAGTCGACCCTAGTGGATCTGTCCAACAGCCAAGGCGGCATGGAGCGGATCGCCAATACCCCGCTGCCCTACCCTTATGTGTATTTCCCACGGCTGTTCATTTCGCTGTTCTGCCTGATCGTCCCGATAGGTCTGGTGGAATCCCTCGGCTGGTTCACGCCGCTGGCGTCGACCGTGGTCGGGTTCATGCTGCTGGCCATCGAGCGCATCGGCACCGATCTGCAAAGCCCGTTTCGCCACAGCGAACACCAGATTCAAATGGAAGCGCTGTGCGAAACCATCGAAAAGAATTTGCAGTCAATGCAGCGTGATTCGTTGGGGGATGTGCGCAGGGTTGGGGAGCCCGCTTGAGGCGCTGCTTTAGCAGCAGCGCTTTTTATCTGATGCGGAGCGGCTATTGACGAGTGTCCGCCGCCTCGGCCGGGTAAAACTCGCCCTGCTTGCCCATTTCTTCAAGTCGTTCGCGCGCTACCGCTTCAACACGGGCCACTGCGTCTCGATCGTCAGGGTCAACCAACTGCAAGCACAGGCGTCGCACATTTTGGTCATGGGTCCCCTCGCTAAGCATTTCGTGGGTGAAGACTTGTTCTCCACGCCATAGGCATAACTGGGTATGGGTCCCGCCGAGCCATATCTCGTTGATTGATCTCAGATCAGTGGTGGCCAGTTGATCCACGGTAATTGTCTTATCCATTGCGCCGTACCTTGAAAATGCTTGTACAGGTACGACTGGCAGGCATAGCGAGTCGTTCAAGTCGTCGACAGTCCACCCACGCCCCACTTATTCGGAAGATTCTTATGAAATCGCCAAAAATCGAAGATTACATCGCTCAATGGCCATTACTGGGCGTGGACTCCGCTGCCCCATGGGCGGTGGTTCAGGATTGCGAGAGCCGGATTCTGGAATTGCTTGAAACGCTCGGCCCGGGATACCGGCGCCACAACAATTGTGCGATTCATGAAACCGCCATCGTTGAGCAAGGCGCCGTTCTCAAAGGCGCAATCATCATCGGCGAAAGCTGCTTCGTCGCGGCGGGGGCTTATCTACGGGGAGGTGTATACCTCGGCAAAAACTGCATCGTTGGCCCCAGCTGCGAGCTGAAAAGTACCTTCATGCTCGATGGCAGCAAGCTTGCCCACTTCAACTTCGTCGGCGACTCATTGATTGGCGAAGCGGTAAATATTGAAGCCGGTGCGATCATCGCCAACTACCGTAACGAACTGGACGGAGCCGATATCAAGATCCGCCACGAAGATCAGGTGATCGAAACAGGCGTCAGCAAATTCGGAGCGCTGGTGGGTGACGGCTGCAAGATTGGCGCAAACGCTGTGATTGCTCCTGGCGCTTTGTTGCGGCCCCACACACGTGTTCCTCGTCTGGGGTTGATTGATCAGTTTGCTTACGATTGACACCAGATATTCGAATCTATTTTTCGGCCAGAAGCTGCCGTTGGAATGTGTACCTTCCCGAGTATGTTCCGAGGTGGTGATCTGTCTGCCGGGAATATGCAAGTGCGATTAATTGGCTGTCTGCTCTTGCTTGAAAGCAGTCCGTGGTTCCAGCCTTGTCACTGAACCGTCACTCCCGCCTCCTACGCTCGACCGATCTCGACCATCGCCCCAAGAGCCCGCATTCCAAAATGCCGCCCATCACCGCCACCTCCCCAACCCGGCAAAAAATCATCCTGCGCTCCGACAACCTCACCTCTTCCGACTTCGGCGCCCTGTTCTCCAGGCTCTTCGGCAACCGCTACGCCGATACTCCGCCGCCGCCCTCCAACATCATCATCGGCGGGGTCTACGGGCGGCACGACGGGGTGAGTTTTCGGCGTATGCATTACCACGGCGACTTCAGCGTCACCCTCCCCGATCCGCAGAACGAAATCACTTTCGTCATCCCCACCGCCGGCAAGATCGTTTTCAACCACGCCACCGAGTCCATCGGCATGGCGCACATCGGTCTGGCGATCGACAAGGCGGATATCCGTTCGATGCGTTTTGTTGACGATCACGCGCATCACGGCATTTCGATCAATCGTCTGCAGCTCACCGAGCGGTTGTCGGCGCTGCTGGAGAAACCGGTCGTGCAGAAGATCGTGTTTGAGCCAAGCGTGGATCTGAATACCCCGGCATTTCAGGGCCTCAAGGCGTTGATCGATCTGGCCACGGGCACTGAGTTCGATGCCTTGATCAACAGCGGCACGTTGATGCCGTCACGGTTGCGCGAGATGTTGATCGATGCGGTGCTGGAGGCGTGGCCGAACAATTTCACCGAGGCATTACGGGGGCCGGCGCCGTGTGTGGCGCCGCGACACGTGAAGGTTGCGATGGAATTTATTCAGGCGCATCCGCAGCAGTTGGTCAGTGGCGTGGATCTGGCGCGGTTGAGCCATGTCAGCCAGCGCGCCTTGCAGGAAGGTTTTCGACGTTTTGTCGGGATGTCGATCGTGGCGTATCAGCGGCAGGTGCGTTTGCAGCGCGCCTATGAGGCGTTGGTGCGCGGGCATGCAGGCTCCGTGACGGAGGTGGCGTTGAGCTTTGGCTTCAGTAATGTCGGGCGCTTTTGTCAGTATTTTCAGAGTGCTTATGGCGTTAGCCTAGCGGAGTTGAAGGCCAGGCGTTGACCATTCGGTCCGGCGAAACCTGCATTTGATTGAACAGCAGGAATCTCAGGGCGACTAACCCAGACAGGTCGTTTGACGGCACCGCCGATTCAAGCGGCGTTTACCTGGCTGCGACCGACGGTGCGTTTCTGCGCGCGTCGGTGCAGGCTTCGCAAGGGGGTTTCCATGACCGAGGATTTCATCGGCTTTTTCACGACACACACGATTTTAGGAATTTCACTGGCGAACTGGGTGCTGGCGTTGCTCGCCGCAACGCTCAGTTATCTGTTGACCACCACGGCGATCCGCTTCGTTTTCCGCAAGGTGCAGGCGCGGGCCACTGCCGGCAATGGGCATCTGACGTACATGGCCAGCGAAGTGCTGGCGGCGACCAGCACCACGTTGCTGCTGTTGGCATCGATTCTGGTCGGCATCGGTTTGCTGGATTTGCCCGAGCGCTGGCTCGGGCGTGTCAGCAGTTTGTGGTTCGTGGTGGCGGCGTTGCAGGTCGGCCTGTGGACCAACCGCGCGCTGGCACTGGGGCTGCATCGCTATTTCTCGCGGCATAACGCGACCGGCTCCTTTCAAGCGAGCGCCTTGGCGACCCTGAGCCTGTGGGGCGTCAAGGTATTGCTGTGGGCGGTGATTCTGCTGGCGATGCTGTCGAACCTGGGCGTCAACATCACTGCATTCGTCGCCAGCCTGGGTGTCGGCGGTATCGCGGTGGCGCTGGCGGTGCAGAACATTCTCGGCGACGTGTTCGCCTCGCTGTCGATTGCCGTCGACAAGCCGTTTGAGGTGGGCGATTTCATCGTCGTCGGCACGCTGGCCGGTACGGTCGAGCACGTCGGCCTGAAGACCACGCGCATCCGCAGTCTCGGCGGTGAGCAGATTGTCATGGCCAACGCCGACATGATCGGCAGCACCATTCAGAACTACAAGCGCTTGCAGGAACGTCGAGTGGTGTTCGAGTTTCGTCTGACTTACGAGTGCACCAGCGAACAGATCCGCCAGATCACTCAACGCGTTGAAAGCATCATCAAGAACGAAAAACAGGCGCGCTTCGACCGCTGCCATTTCCGCAGTTTTGGTGAAAGCGCGCTGGAATTCGAGACGGTATATATCGTTCTGGACGCCAGCTACAACGTCTACATGGACGTGCAGCAACGCATCAATCTGGCAATCATGGAAGCGGTGGCCGAGCTGGACGCGACGTTCGCCTTCCCGGCGCGCACCGTGCATGTCGCCTCGCTGCCCGAACCCACCGCGCCACCGGCACGCACACAGCAACCTTCGCGTGCGCAGCATGCTTGAGCGCAAGAGCCCGGCAACCTGCCGGGCTCGCTGTGTTCAAAACGCGTAACTGGCTTTCAGTCCGCCATTGAAACCATGGCTGTCACCGCCACCGTTGGCCCCGACCTCAGCGCCCACACTCAGGGCGCCGAGGTTGGCCATCAAGTTGACGCCGCCGCTGAACTGATCGCGGTTGTCGAACGCCGCGCGCTGCTCGATATCCAGCCCCAGCAGGTGGCCTTCGCTGTCGACTTGCTGATCGCCGAGCGCACGTTCATAGCCCACGCGAACGCCCGGGACCAACTGCCACGCACCCACGGCCACCGGGGCAAATGACACGTCGAGATTGGCCACCGCGCTGCGGCGGGTCTGCTTGATGCCATCGACGTCGAGCGCCAGCTCACTGCCCTTCTCTTTGAAACCTTGCAAGTCGAGATGACTGACGCGAAAGCCCAGGCTCGGTTCGACAATCACGCTGCTCAGCGGCAGGCGATAACCCAACGCCACGGTCGCGCCAGTGAGATTGCCGTGAGTGTCGCCCTTGGCAGTGCCGAGGCCACCGCCAAGCTCGCGTTTGCTGTCGTAGTCGACGTAACCGGCGCTGGCGTTGGCATCGACAAACATGCCGCGCTCAAGGCTGGTGAGGCCGTAACGCGCACCGAGGTTGAGGAAGGTGAAGTCCGTATCGGCCTCGCCACCCGCGCCGCCCACGCTGCCCTTGCTGTAGCCAAAGCCGCCGCGCGCGCTGAGTTGTTCGTTGAAGCGCTGGGTAATGCCGAGCATCAGGCCCTGGCTGTGTTCGTTGCTGCTGTCGGCGTGGGCCGAGCCGTCCGTGCCGAGGTAGCCGGCAAGCGCGGTGCTCCAGAGGCGGTATTGGCCGATCTTCAGATCGCTGCCGCTGGCGAACGGTGCGGCGGCTTGTTCAATCATCGCGTTCTGCCGCAGCAGGTAGCTGGCCGCATCAGCGTGGACCTGACCGCCGACTTGAGATTCGACACCGCCCAGACTGCCGGCGTCGATCGCCGATTGCAGGTAGTAGTTGTAGGCGCTGTAGGTGCCGGACAGCTCGGAGTTCTGCAGCTGGCGCAGCAACTCGGCACCAGCGGCGGCATTGCCGATCAGCCCGGCCTGACCCGGCAAGCTGTTGTACTCGACCAGTTTGCCGCGCAGCACGTAAATGGTTTCCTGGGACAGACCGAGGCCCTGCTTGAGGTAGTTGTCCATGCTGCCGTACTCGGCGGCGACCTGGTCGAGACCGGCCTGCAAGTAACTGGCCTGAACGCCGAGCAGCGGCTCGTAGACAGCGGCCATGCTCGGCGGCAGCGCTTTCAAGGTCGCGGCGACACGGGCGGCGGTGTAGTCGTTGGTCGCCAGATAATTGGCCATGATCGTCGCCTCATCGACGCCAGCGATGCTCTGCAACACGGCGGCGGTCCAGCCGGTGCGGTCCTTGCCGGCGGTGCAGTGGAACAGCTGCGCAGCGTCGACACTGGCCAGCTCATTGAACAACTGGCCGAACTGCCCGCGCATGCCGGCATCGCTGACGAAAGCGCGGTTGGTTTCCTCCATCATTGCCACCGCTTCGGCGGCGCTGTGGAACGAGATATTGGTGATGTCCGCACCCGAGGTGGTGCTGCCGATGATGTCGATATCGCGGTAGGCCGCGCCCGTGATCATCGTGTCGGGCGTCGCGGCGATTTCGCTGGGCGTGCGCAAGTCGTAAATGGCTTTGATGCCCAGACCATTGAGCGTCGCCAGATCCGTCGCCGACGGCGTCAATGCGTTGGAGCGGTAGAACACGCCGCTGCGCATAACGCCCTCGTGGGCGGTGGAGTACGCGGTGGTGATGCCGGCGATGTCGCGGAAGTTGTCGATGCCGGACAAGCGCGGCGTGTCGAGGCTGACAGGCTCGGCCGCGTGGGCAGCGGCGATGGACAGGCTCAGAACGGACAGCGAACACAGAAGACGTTGGAACACAGTGCAGCCTCATGAAATCAGCGTTGGGCTGGTCACTATGGGCAGACGAGTGGGAGGGAATATGACAGTTTCGGCTGGCTACAAAATGCCTGCGCGAATGGGCCGTGGGGTGCGTGATCGGTCCATCAATCCTGCTTGAATGTGTTGAAGATCCCTGTGGCAGCGAGCCTGCTCATGAAAGCGGCGTGTCAGCCGATTATATTCAAACTGAAAAAAGCTTTCGCGAGCAGGCTCGCTCCCACAGGGTTTGGTGACGTATCCGTTTTTTCAATTTGTCGCGCGCAATCACAACCCCTTATAAGACTGCCATCACTTTCAAGAACAAGAGGCTGTACCCATGAGCAACGCCTGGAACGAAGGTTATTTCACCGACGAAGGCTACACCTACAGCTATAGCCGGGAGATCAATCCGGTGTTCCTGCGTTACTGCCTGTTGTTGCGCGGGTTCGCCACGCTGGAAAGCAACGATGGCGTGCACTGCGAACTGGGCTTCGGTCAGGGCGTGTCGATCAACATCCACGCCACCGCCAACCCGGGTTCGTTTGTCGGCACGGACTTTCACCCGGGTATGGCGGCCCATGCCATCGAACTCGCGACTGCCGCCAACAACGGCGCCCGCCTGTATGACGACAGCTTCGAACAGCTGCTGGCGCGCAATGATCTGCCGCAGTTCGACAGCATCAGCCTGCATGGCATCTGGACCTGGGTCAGCCGCGACAATCAGAAATTGATCGTCGAATTCGCTCGCCGTCACCTGAAACCGGGCGGCATGCTTTACGTCAGCTACAACTGCTTCCCCGGCTGGTCGCCATCGGCGCCGCTGCGCAATCTGTTCAGCCTGCACGATCGTTTCGCCAATGCCTCGTCGCGCTCCGACCAGCGCATCGACGCCGCACTGCAATTTTCCGAAGCACTGCTCGCGGCCAACCCGAAATACGCCGCTGCGGCACCGAGTCTCGGCGCGCGGCTGCAGAGCATCAAGGGTCAGGATCGTCACTACGTCGCCCACGAGTATTTCAACCGTGACTGGAATTGCATGTACTTCGCCGACATGGTCGACGCGCTGGCCTCGGCCAAACTCGACTACGCCACCACGGCAGTGCCGCTGGATTCGGTCGCCCCGCTCAACCTGAGCGCTGAAGGCATGGACTTTCTGGAAACCATCGAACATCCGATCATGCGCGAGCAAGCGCGGGACTACTTCGTCAACCAGCACTTCCGCCGCGACCTGTACGTACGTGGCGCGACGCGCCTGTCCGCTGCCGAACGCCGCGCGAGGATGCTGCACAGCCGTTTCGTGCTGCTGCAACCCTGGGAAACCGTGGCGGGCTCGGTCAGTGGTCCCGCCGGCGAAGCGACGCTGCAACCGGAGATTTACGGCCCGGTGCTCGATGCACTGGCGGCACAGAACTATGCGGCCAAATCGATGCGCCAATTGCTGTCCGAGGCTGCGCTGGCTTACGACGACCTCGAACAAGCCCTGGCCGTGCTGATCGGTATGGGCGCTGTCGCTCCGTGCCAGAGCGAGGCCGCCGAGTCGCAGGTCAGCGGTCGCTGCGCCGCGCTCAATCTGCAACTGTGCAAACGCTCGCTGTACGGCGCCAACATCCAGACCCTGGCCAGCCCGGTCACTGGCGGTGGCGTGACGGTCAGCCGCTTCCAGCAGCTGTTCCTGATCTCGATCAAGCAAGGCAAACAGCAGCCAGCCGAGTGGGCGCAATTGGCGTGGAGTGTGATCAGCGAACAAGGTGAAGTGCTGGTAGAGAACGGCCAGCCGCTGCTCACTGCCGAAGCCAATATCGCCGCGCTGACCGCACAGGCGCAGGTCTTCGCCGAGCAGACGCTGGTGGTGCTGAGGGCGTTGAAGATCGCTTGATTGCCAACGAACCATTGTGGGAGCGAGCCTGCTCGCGAAAGCGCTGGATCAGCCGCCAAATCGGTGACTGACGTACCGCATTCGCGAGCAGGCTCGCTACCACATTGGTCGTGGAACAGGGTCAAGCCAACCGTCCTGTTTCCGGAACTTTCCGCCCTCTGCCGTCCGTCCAGCCGGCCTGCAATAAACGAAATTTCCGCTCCACCCACTCCTCACAACTATGCATGCGCTAACGCCCATCAGGGCAAAAGCGCGATAGCCTGGTCTGAGGAAAATTTGAATGTTCATACATAACAAGCGACTTCAGTACACCGTTCGCGTGGCCGAGCCCAACCCTGGTCTGGCCAATCTGCTGTTGGAACAATTCGGGGGCGCCAATGGCGAACTGGCCGCAGCAGCGCGCTATTTCACCCAAGCCTTGGCTGAGGAAGATCCGGGGCGCAAAGACCTTCTGCTGGACATTGCCACCGAAGAATTGAGCCATCTGGAGGTGGTCGGCTCGATCATCGTCATGCTCAACAGAGGTGCCAAGGGTCAACTCGCCGAGGGCGTTCAAGAGGAAGGCGAGCTGTACCGCGCGCTGAATGGCGCCGGTAATGACTCGCACATCACCAGCCTGCTGTACGGCGCAGGCGCGCCGCTGGTCAATTCGGCCGGGGTGCCGTGGACGGCGGCTTACGTTGACTCGATCACTGAGCCTACCGCCGACTTCCGCTCCAACATTGCCGCCGAAGCACGGGCAAAAATCCTCTACGAACGCTTGATCAACATCACCGATGATCCGGGCGTCAAAGAGGCGCTTGGCTTCCTGATGACACGAGAAATCGCCCATCAACAATCCTTCGAAAAAGCCCTGCATTCAATCCAGCCGAACTTTCCGCAGGGCAAGCTACCGGGGATGCCGGAGTTCACCAACAAGTACTTCAACATGTCTGGCGAGCCCAACGTGCGCGGTCCGTGGAACGAGGGCGGTGCGTGGGAGTACGTGGAAAACCCAGAGCCTGCGGTCGACGGCGGCGACGGTCTGGCGACCGTCAGCCTTCCGGCCGAAGACGAACAGGTGCTGGAAGCGATGAAGACCCGTACAGCCTCTGACCCACTCAGCGAGCCGGTGACCGGTGCTGACCTGGGCTCCGGTTATGTACAAGGTAAAGATGTCTGAACCCGTCCGGCGGCCCCGGACCGGGGTCGCCACTTGCTCAAGGAAAACCACATGAAAAGCAGCAAAGTCCTGGCACTGACCTCTGAACATTTTCAACGTTTGATGGAGAAGGCATACGCCGGTTTTGAGCTGGACTGCAAACAGGCCTGTCGAGGATTGAAGGTCAGCATGGCGGTGAATGTATTCGGCTTGGGCACCCTTCTCCCGAATAATTTTGCCGATCAAGCCACAGTCCAGCAATCGGAGGTGGCAGCCATCCATTGACCGCGAACTGGCGGGAAGACTTGCTGCTCTGTGAGCCGAGTGTTGCCACCGTCTTCAATGCCGAACCGGGCCTTCAGAAAAGTACCGCCGCCGCTTCCCTCATGAAGATCTCGACGGTCTTCGGCCCTATCCCCTCGAACTCGGACAGGCGCTTCTCCAGCGCCTTACGGTCCGCGCTCGCGGCCACGATGTTACTGACCTTACCGTCGTACTCGGTATTGAGCTTGTTGGCCAACGCGAGCAGTCGCGACGCCGTGCTTTCGTCGTAACGAACGTAACGCGCCTGCCCCAGCATCGACACCAGTTGACGGTGCGTACACTGCGCGAGCTTTTGCGGGGTGTCTTGGTGATGCTGCTCTACTATGACTTGATACGCCTTGGCGGCAATGGCGCCCTGAATCCTTTTGCCCATCAGAAAACTCGCCAGCAGCCATTTGAACAGGCCGGTTTCGTTGGCATTGCGCAGGTCGATGTTCAATTCACCGGCCGTGATGATATCGCTCACAAGTCTCACCTCAAGGCGCGCTTCAATTACAGATGTTGACCCGGCACGGCTTTGAACGATCCAATCGCGACCGCCTGGCCAAGGCAGTAAATTGAATTCCAGGTGGAAAAGGATGGTCATCTTTCAAGAGATGAGAGATGACAAGCATAAGGACCCTCAGATGCTCGGTCGTAAGATGCCCAAAACCAAGGGGCATGACGCCGCAGAAACCGCTCCCATCAAAGCTGCCAGCGAGATAGCCGCTTTCCGCCTGACAGTCATCTTCATGCTGACGGTCATTCTGGCGTTTCTCGGCGTGGAGGGATGGCGAACCTGGCGTGACTATCATGCAGCCTTCTCGTCGGCGCGTGATTCGGTCACCAACCTCGCGCGGGCAACCGCGCAACATGCCGAAGACGCCATCCGCCAGGTCGATGTGTTGACCGCCGCCCTGGGCGAGCGCGTCGAAGGCGACGGTCTGCAGAACATCGACGTACCGCGCATCCACAACTTGCTGGTGCAGCAGGCCAAATTGATGCCGCAGTTGCATGGGCTGTTTATCTACGGCCCGGACGGCAAATGGATCGTCACCGACAAGGAAATGATCCCGGACCCGGCGAACAATGCCGATCGCGACTACTTCCAGTATCACCGCGCCAACACCGATCGAAACGTGCGTATCGGTGATGTCGTCAAAAGCAAATCCACAGACGACCTGATCATCCCGATTTCCCGCCGCTTGAATAACCCGGACGGCTCCTTCGCCGGCGTGCTGCTGGGGACGATCAAGGTCAGTTACTTCGTCGACTATTACGGTGATTTCAAGATCGACGACAAGGGTGCGCTGGTGCTGGCATTGCGCAACGGAACCATTCTCGTGCGTCGTCCTTTCATCGCTTCGGTAATCGGTCAGAGCCTCGCCGACAGTGAGGTGTTCAAGAACTACCTGCCGTTTTCCAATCAAGGGATCGCCGAGGTCCGAGCCGTCGTCGACGGCACCCAGCGTCTGTACGGTTACAGAGCTTTGAGCACCTATCCGTTGGTAGTCGAAACCGGACTGTCCCGCGAATCGATCATTGCGCCGTGGCGCTGGGACCTGATCAAAACCGGCTTTGTGTTGATGTCGGTGATCACCGCGTTCACGGTCTTCGGACTGATCGTCTTGAGGCAACTGCGCCAACGGATGGTGATGGAAAAGGATTTGCGCAAGGCACACCAGGCCATGAAGGACATGGCCTTGACCGACAGCCTGACCGGGCTGGCCAACCGTCGGCGACTGGACACTGCCTTGATTGACGAAATTCGTCTGGCCAGACGCCAGGGTTCGTCGATCTCACTGATCATGATCGACGTCGATCACTTCAAACTCTACAACGACAGCTATGGGCACGCGGCAGGTGATGATTGCCTGAGCGCCGTCGGCCAGGCCATTGCGCAGGCGGTAAAACGGCCGGGTGATCTCGCCGTGCGCTATGGCGGCGAGGAGTTTTCCGTGTTGCTGCCCAACACCGATATTCGCGGGGCGGCGCTTGTGGCTGAGGAAATTCTTGAGGCCATTCGATCCTTGCGGATGGAGCACAGAGCCCATCCGCTGGGTCACGTCACCGCCAGTGCAGGTATTGCGGTTGGCAAACCGGCCGAACATGAAGTGAGCCCTGCCACTCTTATCGAGTCTGCTGACAAAATGCTTTATGCCGCGAAGCAGAAAGGCAGGGATCGCTACTGTATCGGCGAGGAAGTGCTCGGCGCCTAGCCACCGCTCTTCAACGGGAGCGCAGCATCACGGCTGCGCGAACCCGCTGTACGCCAAACACCGTCATGCGCAGGAATTCCTGGTGACTGACCGGCAAGTGCTGGCAGTCCAGGCCGCGCTTGAGTTTGCTGTGGTCGACATCAGGATCATGCAAGTAGACGAAGTCCTCGTCACACCCGGTGATGATGACCCAATGCGGCGCTTTCAAGCGGGTGAATCGGTAGCTGCTGATCAGCACCAGCGGTTTGTATCCGGCCGCCAACGCAGCGCCGATCTGCAGATAATCACCCAGAACCTGCTCGACTTGCGTGGCAGCCAGTTCCTGGGCAAACCCGTCCTCGACCAGTTTCATGATCGACTTCTTCTCCGTGCTGCGTACGCCGTGAAGAAAAAGCGAGCCCGGGTGACTTACCTCAAGGCGCACATCGAAACCGCGCCGCCAGGCCGCCAGTGCGAGGCCCTGAGGACTGCAGCCACCGTGCCCCGCCGTCATGAAAATGGTGGTTGCCTCGCGCCACAACTGGATTTCCTCCGCTCGGGTCATGGCACGGTTCGCATCGATGGCGGACATGGCCATCAGCAGGCACGCGGCGCCGCAGGTGAACTCGGTGGTCTGCTGGTAATACGGCACTTGCCGGGCGGGGGCAGGTGTTTCGCGCAGGATGCGTTTCTCGTAGCGCAACGCCTCGCAGTGGTCTTCGTAGTAGTCCTCGACGCTGGCAAAGCGCTGATAGCCATTGGCTTCGTAGAGGCGGATGGCAGCGGTATTGTCAGCGCGCACCTCCAACCGCAGCCATGCGCAGTTGCGCGCCAATGCGCAGGCCTGGGCCTGTTCCAGCAGACGCTGGCCAAGCTCATGTCCGCGCCACGCAGGGCTGACCGCAATCGAATACAGGCGTCCAAGTGAGGTGCCTCGGTGAAAAAGCACCAACGCGTAACCGCAAAGTGTTGCGCCCGAGGTGACGACAATCAGCGCGGCATTCGCTCGACTGAGCATCCAGCTGAAATTGCGCTGGTTCAACCGGTCGAGGGTGAAACACACCCGCTCCAATTCGACCAGATCGTCGATATCGTCAGTGGATGCAAAGCGAAAATCAAAAGACATGACCGCACCGTAAAGTTTGAGTAACGAACCGGGACAGACCGAAAGGCCCGTGATTTATTGAAGCGGCGTCTTCTTCAACAGGGATTCATTACTCATGTCAGCGGTGCAAGCCAACGTGAACGAAGTATTAGACAAAACCGAGCATTCGACAATCTCCCTCAGCGAGGAACCTCCCAGTATCAAGCCCTCGGGAAGTCGATTGCTCATACTGGTCGAACGCAAGGATGACTGGGCTGATTACCTGCCCAGCGAGAGCCTGATGCTGGCTCAGGATTACCTTGAACACAGCGATGATTTTCCTCATCGCACCCAGGTCATAAACCTCTGCCGCAATTACAAATACCTCGGTCAGGGCTATTACTGCTCATTGCTGGCCGAAGCGCGCGGACACAAGGTTTTCCCCTCGGTACGCACCGTCAGCGAGCTGGCGCGCAAAGCGCTTTACGGGGTCGGGCTGAATGATCTGGAGCGCACCCTGGAGCGGGCGCTGGCCAACCATCCATACGGCGAAACCGAAGCCTTCACGCTTTCGTTGTACTTCGGCAAGGCCTCGATCGAGCCGCTGCAAGAGATCGGCCGTCAGCTGTTCGAGGCGTTCCCCTGCCCTATCCTGCTGGTGGAATTCCGCCGTGGTGAGAGCTGGCAGATCGCAGGCATCAAGGCCGGTGCACTGCACAAACTTCGCGATGAACAGCAGCATGTTTTCGCTGATGCGCTGGATGCCTTCAATCGCAGAACGTGGCGTCAGCCCGCCTCCAAACGTGTGGCCCGCTACGACCTGGCCATCCTGCATGATCCTGACGAAGCCCTGCCGCCGTCCAACCCCGAGGCATTGCAGCGCTTCATCGCTGCGGGCGAGCAGTTGGGTATCGATGTCGAGCTGATCGAGAAAAAGGACTACGCGCGTCTCGCCGAATTCGACGCGCTGTTCATCCGCGAAACAACGCGAGTGGATGATCACACCTATCGGTTCGCGAAAAAGGCTGAAAGCGAAGGCCTCGTGGTGATTGACGATCCGTCGTCGATCCTGCGCTGCACCAACAAGGTTTATCTGGCCGATTTGCTCAAGCGTCGCGGGCTGGGCATGCCGGCAACGGAAATACTCTACAAGGATCGTCCGCAGGAACTCGAAAACGCAGGGCGTCGCCTCGGTTTTCCCTTGGTATTGAAAATCCCCGATGGCTGTTTTTCACGGGGTGTGATCAAGGTCGCCGATGCACAAGCGCTGGCCACGGCCGCGCAGGAGTTATTCGAACACTCGGTGCTGCTGCTGGCGCAGGAGTATTGCTACACCGAATACGATTGGCGCGTCGGCGTGCTCAATGGCGAAGCGCTGTATGCCTGCAGGTATTTCATGTCAAAGGGGCATTGGCAGATTTACAACCACAAGGCGCTGCCCGGCGAGATCAACGGAATGTGCGAAGCGGTGCCCGTCGAGCAAGCCCCTAGCGCAGTCGTGCAGCTCGCCGTACAGACGGCGCGGCTGATCGGCGACGGCCTCTACGGCGTCGACCTCAAGCAGGCGGGTGATCGGGTCCTGGTCATCGAAGTGAACGACAACCCCAACCTCGATGCGGGCATCGAAGACGCGGTGCTGGGCGACGAATTGTACCGGCGCGTATTACAGGCTTTTACCCAAAGGCTCGAGCTCAAACACCGTGGCCAAGCGTGGTGAGCGATGATTGAAGGCTATTGCATTGATTGCGGCGCCCTGCACAGGACATCGCAGGACCAGGCGACTGTCTGGCTGTGTGTCGCCCCGGACGCAGCCGAGCAACTGGATTTGCACAGACGCCTGGGCATTGGCGCACAAGCGATAGAGTCGTCGCTGGACCCAGATGAAGTGGCCCGCATCGAGGTCAAGCCAGATCACCTGTTCCTGATCTGGAAGCGTCCGGAAAGCTTCGACGGGCGCGCATTCAACGTTTCGTCCTTCGGAGTGGTGCTGAGCGAAAAACGCCTGGTGGTCATTTGCGCGAGCAACTCGCTGCTTTCGGGTCTTGAGCACGATGCGCAAATGACCGGGCCGCTGGACGTGCTGATGGCGTTACTCGCTGAAAGCGTTCATCACTATCTCGGGCATTTGCGCGTGGTCAAACAGATCGCCCGGGAGATTCAACAGCAATTCACGCGGGCAATGGACAATCAGCAATTGGCGCAGATGTACAACCTGAGCGAAAGCCTCGTGTACTACGTCAATGCGATTCAAAGTAACGGTGCGGTGCTGACGCTGCTGCGCAACCACGGCCAGCGTCAGGGCTTCAGCGACAGTCAACTGGCTGCGCTGAACGATCTGATCGTGGAAAACGAACAAAGCTTTCAGCAGGCCAGAATTCACGCCAAGGTGTTCGCCAACCTCATCGAATCCCATGGCAACCTTGCCAACAACAGCATGAACCGGGCCCTGCGCAAGCTGACACTGATCAACGTCGTATTCCTTCCTTTGAACCTGATCGCCGGCATCGGTGGCATGTCGGAGTTCAGCATGATGACGTCCGGCGTCCCATGGTGGATGTCCTTTCCCGTGCTGATCGCCTGCATGGGCCTCGTGGGCGCGGGGATGGTGCTGGTATTGCGGCGCATGGCCTGAATTCAGAGCACATTCTGCTAACGCCTGCGCCGCATGCGGGCGTCAATTGGTGCGGCTGACCACCCGGATATGCGTAATCCCTACCCGCTCAGCCTGCTCGAGAATCTGCTCTGGCGTCGAATCCGCCGTGGGCATGACCAGGCTGTTTTCGGCATCGCCCAGATGCAGTTCCAGCAGATGCATCGCCGCGTCGTGCTCGGCCAGTTGCGCTTCCTTGAGTTCGAGCAGATAAGTACGAGGCTCGCCGTTGAAACGGTATTCGATGTGATAGGTGTACATGTTGTCGTCCGCGTCGGTGGGAAAAGGCACTGTTTATCCTGACGCAGCGGTCAGCTTTTAGTTCAACCTGACTGCCAAATTGCATTTGCGAACAAACTTTTTGCGCAGCGAAGCGTCCTCTTCTTAACTCTCCACAACAGCTGATCACAGCTAAGGACTGGCAATGACCTTTTTCATCTTCCTCTTGGCCTGCGCGGCGGCGGCAACCACTGGCGTGATGTTCAAACCTGGTCCGTGGTACGAATCGCTGACCAAACCCTCTTTCACCCCGCCCAACTGGGCCTTTCCGGTAGCGTGGACGATCATCTACCTGCTGCTGGCCTGGGCCGGCTATCGCCTGAGCCTGATCCCCGGCAGCCAAACGGTGCTGGCCTTGTGGGCCGCGCAAATCGCCCTGAACACGCTGTGGACGCCGGTGTTCTTCGGCGCGCATCAGGTGCTGGCGGCGCTGGTGATTCTGGCGGTGCTGTGGGTGGTGGTCGCGGTGATGGTCGTGCTCGCCCTGCAACTGGACGTGGTCACCGGGCTGATTCTGTTCCCGTACCTGGCGTGGCTGTGCGTTGCGGCGGCGCTGAACTGCTCGATCCTGATGAAGAATCGCCTGTGAGCGATTTTCCATGGCCGCAAGGCGAGCGTGAGCTGGCACAGGTGCGTGGGTTCAACAGAAAGCTCGCCTGGCTGCCACGCTTCAAGATCCGCAATCGGCTCACTCCACGGCTGATTCAGGCGTTGCTGCGGACGGGTCAGCTCGGCGGCGACGGCAAGCTGCGCCAGCATGGGCTGAGCGCCGAACGGAAGATCATCGACACGGTGCCGGTACGCATCATCCGCCCCAAGGGCAAAGCCAGAGGCGTGGTGCTGGATTTCCATGGTGGCGGCTGGGTGATCGGCAATGCGCAGATGAACGACAACTTCAACATCGCCATCGTCAACACCTGCGACGTGGCGGTAGTGTCGGTTGATTATCGGCTGGCCGTGTCGACGCCAATCGAGGGCTTGCTGGACGACTGTCTACGCGCCACTCGCGGCATCTTGAACGATGGCGAATTTGCCGGACTGCCTGTGGTCGTCGTCGGTGAATCGGCCGGCGGGCATTTGGCGGCGGCCACCCTGCTCGCCCTCAAATCTTCGCCGCAACTGCTACAACGGATCTGCGGCGCGCTGCTGTATTACGGCGTCTACGACCTGACCGGCACGCCCAGCGTGCGCACCGCACCCGCCGATACTCTGGTGCTCGATGGCCCCGGCATGGTCGAAGCGTTGCGCCTGCTCACGCCGGACATCAGCGACGAACAACGACGCCAGCCACCGCTGTCGCCGCTGTACGGCGATTTCAGCGGACTGCCACCAGCGCTGCTGTTTGCCGGCGACCTCGATCCGCTGCTGGATGACACGCGGCTCATCGCCGAGCGCTGGCGACACGCGGCGCCGGTGGAGATGTACGTGCTGCCGGAATGTCCGCATGGGTTTATTCACTTCCCGACCGCCACTGCTGACCATGTGCTGGGTTACAGCCGCAAATGGATTTCGGCGCGAGTGGCAAGCTACTCAGTGAAATCCGCCGAGATCAGCCCGGCGCTTTCGTAGCTGACGATTGCATGGCGAGCCGTAAAAAACCGAGACAAACAAAAGGCGTCCTCACCGGCGCCTTTTTTTGTTTGCGCTGAACCCTGCGCGATCGTTCACCCCATGCCGATTGTGGCTCAAACCGTAAACAGTCTTTACCCAATCCGCGCCTGTTTCCCCCGCCAGCCGCCGCATAGAGTTTGTTCCAGCAGCACACTCAACTTCAGCAAAGGAAAATACCCATGAAAGTCTCAATGCTCGTCCTCACACTCTTCGGCTTCAGCTCGGTGGTCATGGCTCAGGACTCGACTACCACGCCTCCCGTCGAGCAATACACCTACGCCAGTCACCTCGACGTCGCCAAAATCATCTCGGAAGATCCCGTGCCGGATGTCTGCGCCGTAGTGCCGGTGCACATGACTTATCAGGACTCCCAAGGCAAACAGCACATCCTGCAATACGAGGTCATGGGCAGCGGTTGCAGCAACGGCTGATCCGGCCAATATCTCGCACACCCATTGCGTCTCAGAGTTGGCTCGCTGAGACGCAAATGCTTTACCGCTTCAATCGATAAGCGCCTGAGCAGTGCTCGCCAACTGCGCGCCGACCCGGGTTTTCAAGGTATCGATGAATCGCGTGATCTTCGCATCGACAAACTGGCGAGACGTGTAGACCGCGTAAACATTGCGCTCGTAGGTGTGGTAATCGGGCAGCACCCGCACCAGCCTGCCGGCACGCAAATCGTCGATCGCCGTGAAGCCTGCCAACAGACCAATCCCCGCCCCTTCGCGAATGGCAACGGCCATTGCGTCCATATCGTTCACGCTGAAACTCGGCCCACTCGGAATGAACGTCGCATCGCCCGCCTTGCTTTTGAGCTGCCATTCATCGCGCACGTAATCCACGGTACCGAGCAGCAGGCATTGATGATCGCAAAGCTGCTCCGGCGTTTCGGGGGCGCCATGCCGCGCCAGGTATTGCGGAGAGGCCACCAGTACGCAGTGACTGACGCCGATCTTCTGGCTGACATACGCCGAATCCGGCAGCGTTCGCGCGATCAGAATGGACACGTCCAACTGATCCTCAAGCAGATTGGGCATGCGTTGGGAGAGCATCAAATCGACGGTCACTTCGGGAAACGCCTGGCGATATTCCAGCACCGCGCCGGTCACCAGTTGCCGCGCCAGTCCGGGCACGCAGTGCACGCGTAACGTCCCTCGTGGTTGCAAGGCGGCATTGCTCGCCTCGGCTTCGGCGCTTTCCAGGTCAGCGAGAATCTTCACGCAGCGTTCATAAAACCGCCGGCCCGCGTCGGTCACCGAGAGACGCCGGGTCGAGCGTTGCAACAGGCGGGTGTCGAGCACGTTTTCCAACGCCGAGACCGCACGCGATACGTTACCGACGGTGGAGTCGAGATGGTTGGCCACGGCAGTGAAACTGCCCATCTCGACTACCTTGATGTACACCGACATGTTTGAAAGTTTGTCCATCCTGATCGTCCTGTAGAACTGCCACTCACTGCGGATAAGGACGGATGCTACACGCTCGCCCCTGCGCTCGATATTACCTTCTGGGACAACAATGATTCCCTCGTGGCCGGCTAAATCAAACGGCACGCCTTCCATAGACTGGATTCCACGGGACGCCTGAACCACTGCGTACAAGGCGCCGAATGAATCCTTAACCATGAAGGCGACATCCATGAACACTCCTTACGATCCGCTCTATCTCTTCATCGGTGGTCAATGGCTCACCGCCCAGGACCGCGCGACCGCCGCCGTGGTCAACCCGGCAACCGGCGAGGAAATCGGCCAGGTGCCACTCGCCACCGCCCAAGACCTGGATCACGCCCTCGAAGTGGCCCGACTGAGCTTCGACCAATGGCGCCAGACCGTGCCGGACCAGCGCGCAAAAATCCTCAAGCGCGCCGCCGACCTGATCCTCGAACGCGCCCCGCACATCGCTGCGCAAATGACGCTGGAAGAAGGCAAGCCACTGCGCGAAAGCCTCGATGAAGTGACCCGTGCGGCGGAATATTTCGAGTGGTTCGCCGAAAGCGCACGACGCATCGACGGCCGTGTCGTACCGGCCAATCGTCCGGGTGTACTGCAACTGGTCAAACGCCAAGCCATCGGCCCCGTCGCAGCGTTCACACCGTGGAATTTCCCGGCCATCACCCCGGCGCGCAAGCTCTCGGCAGCGCTGGCTGCCGGTTGCAGTGTGGTGCTCAAGCCTGGCGAGGAAAGCCCCTCCACCGCGCTGGCCCTGGCCCGGGCGCTGGACGATGCCGGCTTGCCGAAAGGCGTGCTGCAAGTGGTGTTCGGTGTGCCGGATCAAGTGTCCAGCCATTTGATTGCCTCACCGATCATTCGCAAAGTGACCTTCACCGGTTCGGTGCCGATCGGTCGGCTGCTCTCGGCCCGCGCTGCCGAAGGCGTCAAGCCGATCACTCTGGAACTGGGCGGCCACGGCCCGGTGCTGGTGTTTGCCGACGCCGACATCGAAAAGGCAGCTGTGGAAGGCGTCGCCAATCGCTTTCGCGGCACCGGCCAAGTGTGCATTTCCTCGACTCGTTTTCTCATCCAGCGTGAGGCCTACGCCGAGTTTGTCGAGCACTTCGTCGCGGCCACCCAGGCGTTGAAAATCGGCGATGGCATGGATCCGCAAACCCAGGTCGGCCCTCTGGCCAACCCACGGCAACTGGCGAAGATGGAGCACCTGATCGCCGACGCCGTGGAGAAAGGTGCACGGGTGCTGGCCGGCGGTGAAGCGTTGCCGGGCGCAGGCTTCTTCTTTCAGCCCACCGTATTGGCCGATGTGCCGATGAGTGCGCGAATCATGCACGAAGAACCCTTTGGCCCCATCGCGATACTGATGCCTTTCGATGAGTTGAGCGATGGCCTGCAAGAAGCCAACCGCCTGCCCTACGGCCTCTCGGCCTACGCGTTCACTTCCAATGCGCGCACCGCGATCGACGTCGCCGATGGCCTGGAAGCCGGAATGATCGGCATCAACCAGTACCGCATCGTCGCCACCGAACTGCCCTTCGGCGGCATGAAAGAAAGCGGCCACGGTTCTGAAGGTGGCATCGAAGGCATCGAGCACTATCTCACCAACAAATTCATCAGCCAGGTTTAAGGGGATTTCCATGTCGACTATCGATTTCAGCAGCCCACGCGAAGCCGCCCGCGCCTTCACCCCGAAACTAGCGCAATTCGTGGACTCAACGCTGTACCCGCAGATCTGGAGTGACCCCGCCTTGTCACCCCGCGAGCGCAGCCTGATCACTGTCGCCGCGCTGATTGCCGGCGGCCACTGCGAAGAGTTGCCCGCGCACCTGCGCCGCGCTGTCAGCAATGGTGTGAGCCATGAAGAGTTGTCGGCGGCGATCACTCACTTGGCCTTTTACGTCGGTTTTCCGGGCGCCATCACCGCCTCGGCCATCGCCAATGCCACCCTTGCCGACACGGAGCAACGCTGAGATGAAAGCCATCAACCTGAAAGCGTTCGGTCCGGCAGAAGTGCTGCAACTCGGCGAAGCGCCCAACCCTGAAGTGCGCCCGACCGACCTGCTGGTGCGTGTCTATGCGGCCGGCGTGAACCGTGCCGACCTGACTCACCGAACCGGCGGCTACGGCCATGCGAACTTCGGCGACTCGTTGATCATCGGTCTGGAGATTGCCGGGGAAGTGCTCGAGACCGGCAGCGAGGTGAGTGGATTCGCCGTCGGCGACCGGGTGATGGGCGTCGTCGGCGGCGGCGCCTACGCCGAACTGGCGCGCATCGACTACCGCATGGCCATGCCGATTCCGGCGCAGCTCGACTATGTGCACGCCGCGGCGATTCCCGAAGTGTTCGTCACCGCCCACGAAGCGATGCTGCACCTGGCCCGACTCCAGTCAGGTGACTCGGTGCTGATCCATGCCGCCGCCGGCGGCGTCGGTTCCGCTGCCGTGCAACTGGCCTTTGCCACGGGCGCCACGGTGTACGCGACCACCGAAGGCAGCAAGCTGTCGCGCGTCGAACACCTGGGCGCCGACGTGGCCATCGACTACAAAAACGAGGATTTCGCCGCAGTCATCGCCGACAAAACCCAAGGTCGCGGGGTCGACGTGATCATCGACTTCATTGGCGCACCCTACTTCGCCCGCAACATCGCCTCGCTGGTCCACGGCGGGCGCCTGGTGCAGGTCGGCATTCTTGGCGGCGGCGGCAAGGTCGACGTGGAGCTGGAGCACATCCTCTACCGACATCTGCAAATCATCGGCACGGTGATGAAGTCGCGCACCCAGCCGGAGAAGCACGCGATGATCCAGCGCTTTCGCGACCACTGGCTGGAACGCTTCGCCGGCGCTGCGAGTCTGGAACCGGTGGTGGACAGCACCTTCCCGCTATCCCGCGCAGCCGATGCCCATCGGCGTATGGAATCCTCGCAGAATGTCGGGAAGATTATTCTGACGATGCAGCCGGAGGATTTGCGCTAGGACAGACATAAAAAAAGGCCAGTCCGTTGAGCTGACTGGCCTTGGTTTGTCTGACGTTTTCGCTGATCAGCTCACCTTGATCACAACCTTGCCAAACGCCCCTTTCGCCAGATGCTCATAGGCCTCGCGCGCCTGTTCGAATGGATAGACATGGTCGATCACCGGGCGAATGTCGTGCTCGGCGAGGAACACGTTCATCCGGTCGAACGATGAACGCGGTGCCACCGCAATGCCGCGAATGGTGGTCTGGCGGAAGATCAGCGGCATCAGGTTCAGCTCGACGGTCTGCCCTGTCAGAAAGCCAATCTGCGCTATCCGCCCCGAGGCCTTGGTCGCTGCTACCGACTGATTGATGCCATTGCCTCCCGCCACATCGAGCAGCAGGTCCACACCCTTGCCCTCGGTGAGTTTCAGCACCTCGTCCGCCCAGTTCGGCGTGCTGCGGTAGTTGATACCGGCGACCGCGCCCAGACGTTTTACCGCGTGCAGGTTTTCATCGCTGCTTGAGGTAGCGATGACTTTGGCGCCCAGCGCGGTGGCGATCTGCACGGCGAAAATCGATACGCCGCCGGTACCCTGCACCAACACAGTCTGGCCCGGTTGAATAGCGCCGAAATCCACCAGCGCATACCACGCAGTCAGTGCGGCGATCGGCAGTGTCGCCGCCTCTTCATCGCTCAAGTTGGCCGGCGCGCCGACGGCGCTGTCCTGATGAATGATCATGTACTCGGCGAGGCCACCGGGCAGCGGCGAACCGAAGCAATAATCCGGCTCGCTCGGCCCCGGCTCGCCATCCAACCAGCGCGAGTACAGATGTGAATTGACGCGGTCGCCAACCTTGAAACGAGTAACACCGGCGCCGATTGCAACTACGGTACCGGCGGCATCGCTCACCGGAATCAGCGGTTTCGGCACCAGGTGCGGCTCGTAGATACCGTCAACGATGGCCTTGTCGCGAAAATTCAGCGAGACCGCGCCGACCTTGACCAGCAGCTCGCCAGCCTTGGGCTGCGGGGTTTGCGTCTCGCCCAGTTGCAGATTGTCGAGCCCGAAATCTTTCAGTAACCACGCTTTCATGATGTGTCTCCAAATGCATTATTGGCCGCAAACCCTCAGCGGGCTTGCCTTGGGGCCATGATTGGCTTTTACATCAGCGCAATAAATGCTTGGAAACAGACATGATTGTTCTATTCTCAGGCAACAAATCCAGATACTGAAGCTCACCGGAAAAGTCATGGAATTACTGCAATCAATGCGCCTGTTCGCCCGACTGGCGGAGCTGGGCAGTTTCACCAAAGCCGCTGAGTCGCTGGACATCGGCCGGCCGCAGGTCACTCGCTATATTCAGGAACTGGAAACATCGCTGGGCGTGCGCCTCTTCCAGCGCACTACGAGGAAAGTCGCACTCACCGCCGAGGGTGAACTTTTCTATCAGCGGGTCCAGGAAATTCTGGCCGAGATCACCGCCGCCACCACAATGTTCGATCGCACCGGAGCCACGCTGTCCGGCCGCCTGCGCATCGACATTCCCACGGCGTTCGCGCAGCTGGAATTCATCAAAAGCCTGCGCGAATTCACCGACACCTACCCCGGCATCGATATGGTGCTGGGCGTCACCGATCGTGCGGTTGATCTGGTCGGCGAAGGCATCGACTGCGCGCTGCGCATCGGCGAGCTGCCCGACTCAACCCTGATCGCCCGCCCTATCGCCTTGGCGACCATGGTCACCTGCGCCGCGCCCGAATACCTGCGCGAGCACGGCACACCGGAAACGCTTGGAGATCTGGCGAACCATCAAGGCGTGAACTTTCTCTCGGGCCAGAACAACCGCACCTTGCCCTGGCAGTTTTCAGTTGAGGGCAAACAGAAATCCTACGTCAGCCGCCAAGGTATTACCGTCACCGAGTCGAACGCCTACGTGCAGTGTGGCGTGTCGGGCTTCGGCATTATTCAGGCACCGGGTATCGCGGTGGCAGAGCATCTGGCTAACGGTGCTCTGGTGGAAATTCTGCAACCGCTGCGCCCGCTGCCTCGGCCAGTGACGCTTTTGTACCCGAGCCGCACGCATTTGCCGGCGCAGGTGCAGGTGTTTATCGAATGGCTGCAGGTGCGGTTTGTGCAGTTGCATGGGGGGTGGGTGGTAGGTTGAATCTGGCTTTATCCCGCAGTTTCTGCAGCGTGCGCACCTAGGATTTAACACTGATCCCGCGAGCAGCAAAGACTTCACGCGCAGCCGTTATACCGTTCAAGGCGCTGGGAAATCCTGCGTATACGGTCATTTGCAAGATCACATCGACCACCGCCTCCGGTGTGCACCCGACGTTCAGGGCGCCGCCGATATGCACTTTCAGTTGTGGCTGTGCATTGCCCAGTGCGGTCAGTGCCGCAACGGTTGCCAGCTCACGAGTGCAGTGATCGAGCCCGGGGCGGGCGAAGACATCGCCGTAGGCAAAACTCAGAATCCAGTCCGCAAGCTCTGGAGCAGTATCCTTCAATGAATCAACCACTGCCTGACCAGGTCCGCCAGTAATCTGCGTCAGAGCGGCTTCTCCGCGCGCTCGACGATCAGTCATGTCCACGGGCGCTGCCACACTGGTCACGCTTGCGCCAATCAATGTGGCGGACAGCAAGCGGTTGAAACCGGGAAGTTTACGGATCATGGTGATGCTCCTTTTGCTCGAGTTGGTGATAGATCTGAATCTTGTTATCCAGAACCTCCAGGGACTGGCTCAACTGGCTGATCTGCGCTTGCACGTCCCGGCGATGCTGCTCGAGAAGCTCGCGGCGTTCTGCCAGGGTCGAGTCGCCTGATCGGCGCAGTTCGGCATACCGCAGCATTTGCTGGATCGGCATTCCGGTCGCCTTCAACCGGAGCAGAAACTCGGCCCACAGCACATCCTTCTCGGCGTACACCCGGTGGCCATTGCCACCGCGCCCAACCGGGTCGAACAGCCCGATGCGCTCGTAATAGCGGATCGTGTGAGCGCTCAAATCAAGGCGCTTGGCCAACTGTGAAATTGTCAGTTCTGGATTCATGTCATCACCGTAAAGGTTTGAGCGTGCTCTAAGTCAATGGCTATTTTCAATCAGTTGGAATCAGACAAATCGCGGGCACTATCCGCGCGGTCCGTCGCTATCAGTCTCGACGGTTCAACCCCTGTTATATTCGCTTTACCAGATATATGACTATGCGTATATTCGGTTATCCGTATCCATTGCTCGGCAATCATCCCGCCGCCTTTCACCCTACGCGTCACGACATCCGCAAGCGCATCAGGCTCTTCGTTTTGGTCAAGACACAAGCTTCTGGAGGATGTATGACAGAACCCATGACCCCCACCACTTTGTTCAAGTGTCTGGCCGATGACACCCGAGCCAAAATTTCCCTGCTTGTCGTGCGCGAAGGCGAATTGTGTGTATGCGAGCTGACGGCAGCACTCGACCTCAGTCAACCGAAGATTTCCCGTCATCTGGCGCTGCTGCGCTCCGCCGGTTTGCTGCTGGATCGTCGCCAGGGTCAATGGGTGTACTACCGGCTGAATCCTGATGTGCCCGCGTGGGTGGCAGCAGTTCTGAAGGAAGTGGCAGACGCCAATCAGCCATGGCTGGAAACCGAGGCCAAGCGCCTGTGCTGCATGAGCGACCGACCGATCAATCAGGCCATGTGCAGCTGATTCATGCCCACCGGATCAACCACCCTGGCACTGCGCCTCAGTTTCTGAATCAAGGAATCGTCTGATGAAAATCTTGTTCATGTGCACCCACAACAGCTGCCGCAGCATTCTGTCCGAGGCGCTTTTCAACCATTTGGCGCCCGAGGGCGTAGACGCTGTCAGCTCAGGCAGCTTTCCCAGTGGCCGGGTGAATCAACGGGCACTGCAAACGCTGGAGGCGGCGGGTATTTCCACAGTGGGCTTGAGCAGCAAGGCTTCGGATGCTTTTGAGGGCTCGCCTCCGGACATCGTGATCACCGTCTGTGATCGGGCTGCGGGAGAAGCATGCCCGATCTTTTTCGGCCCAGCCTTGAAGGCGCATTGGGGGCTGGCCGACCCGTCTGAGGCTAGCGGGTCGGAAGCCGAGATCACCGCAGCGTTTGCAACCACACTGGCCAAAATCCAGGAACGCGTGAGTGCGTTTCTTGCACTGCCGCTCAAGACCATGAGCCCTGACCAACTGCAAGCTGAACTGAACCGCATCGGTTCGCTTTGAAGATCAACCGAGGCGCCCCCCCTCCAGGTGCCGCCGCAGGAGTTCATATGCAAGACACATTGCCAAACGTACACGCCGACCTGATCGACATTCCTACGCTGGAGCAGCTGTCTCCGCGTAATCCTTCGCCCCACAAACCTCGCATTTTGCTGCTATACGGATCGACGCGAGAGCGCTCGTTCAGTCGTCTGGTCACGCAAGAAGCGGCACGCCTGCTGAATGAGTTTGGCGCCCAAACCAAAATTTTCGACCCCTCGGGTCTACCGCTGCCTGATGACGCCCCCGACACTCATCCCAAAGTCGCGGAGTTGCGCGAGCTGATGCAATGGTCAGAGGGTCAGGTGTGGTGCTCTCCTGAGCGTCACGGCTCCATGAGTGCCGTGTTCAAAGCGCAGATCGACTGGGTTCCGCTGGCGCTGGGCGCTGTACGACCTACGCAAGGCAAAACCCTCGCTGTGATGCAGGTCTGCGGCGGCTCGCAGTCCTTCAACGTGGTCAATCAGTTGCGGGTACTTGGCCGGTGGATGCGGATGTTCACCATCCCGAACCAGTCTTCCGTGGCCAAGGCGTTCACAGAGTTCGATGAAGCGGGTCGCATGAAGCCTTCTTCGTACTACGACCGCTTGGTGGACGTGATGGAAGAATTGATGAAGTTCACGCTGCTCTTGCGCGATCGTCAGGATTACCTGGTCGACCGTTATTCCGAGCGCAAGGAATCCGCCGAAGAGCTGTCCAGACGAGTCAACCAGCGTTCAATTTGATACCTGTGTGCGGAAACGGTATGAGCGCACCACGATCTTTCACACGTTGAGGCCTTTGCGCCGGGAGGATGCTGGTGAGTCAGAATTCGACACTTGATGTTGTGGTCATTGGTGGTGGTCAATCCGCGCTGACAGTCGCCTATTTTTTGAAGCGCACAGGCTTGTCTTACGTGCTGCTCGATGCCGAGCCGGGACCGGGAGGCGCCTGGCGGCATGGCTGGGATTCGCTGCGACTCTTCTCGCCGTCGGCATGGAGTTCGATTGCAGGCTGGCCGATGCCGGCCATATCCGAGGGGACGCCCGGGCGGGACGATGTTGTCGAATACCTGACTCAGTACGAGCGCCGGTATGACTTCCCCATCATCCGCTCCACGCGGGTGACCGGTGTCGAGAAGATCGAAGGCGGGTTGCGCGTTATCTCAAAGGACAATTACTGGGACGCCAAAGCGGTTATCAGTGCAACAGGCACCTGGAGCCGCCCGTTCGTACCGGACTATCCCGGCCAGGCGTTGTTTGCAGGCAGGCAGCTTCATTCCGCTCATTACGTCGGGCCGAACGGGTTTGCGGGTAAAACCGTCCTTGTCGTCGGTGGCGGCAACTCCGGCGCCCAGATTTACGCCGAGGTCTCCAAAGTGGCGCAGGCAACCTGGGTCACGCAACAGGCCCCAACGTTTCTACCTGATGAGGTGGATGGACGCGTCCTGTTCGAACGCGCTACTGCTCGACTGAAGGCGCAGCAGGATGGCGTCGAGCCTCAACAGCCCGTTGGAGGGCTGGGAGACATCGTCATGGTGCCACCGGTGAAGGAAGCTCGCGAACGCGGTGTACTGAACGCAGTACGGCCGTTCACGCGTTTTACTTCGACGGGGGTTGTGTGGTCATCGGGCATCGAGACAAAGGTGGACGCTGTCATCTGGTGCACGGGTTTTGCTCCGGCGCTCGACCACCTGAACAGCCTGGGCGTTGTAGGCCGGGATGGCAAAGTGATTGTGGACGAAAGCCGAAGCGTTGCGATACCCGATCTGTGGCTGGTGGGTTATGGCGACTGGACGGGGCTCGCTTCTGCCACATTGATCGGCGTAACCCGCACCGCCCGGGATGTAGTCAGGCAAGTGCAAAGCTATCTCACTGGCGGAACCTGATTGCTCGCGGCGCCGTGAAGCCATAAGGTCGCTAGCCTGTAAATCATCTTCAGCGAGCAGAATCAGGCAAATCGCCAACAGTATCCGCCTAACGCCGACACCGCCCTGCCCCCTAATCTGAACCCATGCAGAACACACCACTGCAACGGGTTAACCAGATACGGATCTGAACGACCCGGACCTCAATCTCAACTTGACCGGAGTCACCGCCATGAAAACTGTAAGCCAACTGATCGCCGTCGCCACTTTCGCCCTCAGCGCCAGCGCATTCGCCGTACCGAGCAATCAGGAAGATCGTTTCTTCACCCAGGTCAACGAACCACAGCAGACTGTTGCTGCCGATGGCTCGGAACGTACGCCGCAAGGCCAGGCCATCGCTGCCGACGGCTCAGACCGCACCTCAATGGGCCAGGCCCTCGCCGCTGATGGATCAGACCGGACCCCAGGTCGTCGCGCAGCTTAAGCGCATGATGCTGAGACAAGAAAAGTCCTGCAGGTTTGAAACCTGCAGGACTTTTCCGTTTGTTGAGGCAAGACCTGATCGAAAACCCTATTGATAGGAACAGGCAATACTCCGATCCGATTCGGCATCGTCCGCCAGCGTTATCCGTCCTAGCATGGCCCCTCCAATTGCCTGCAGGAGTACAGATCCATGAAGACCCTTTTCATCACCGGTGTCAGCAGCGGCTTTGGCCAAGCGCTGGCCAAGGAAGCACTTGCCCAGGGCCATAAGATCATCGGCACAGTGCGCAGTGGCAGCCTTCGAAGCGCTGTCGCCCGAACGCGCTCATGGGTGGTGCTGGACGTTACCGATTTCGATGCCATCGATGGGGAGGTTGCGGCAGTGGAGGATCGCCACGGCCCGGTGGAGGTGCTGGTCAACAACGCAGGTTATGGCCACGAGGGGATTTTTGAAGAGTCGTCGCTGCAGGAAATGCGCCGCCAGTTCGACGTCAACGTGTTCGGCGCGGTGGCGGTGGCCAAGGCGTTCGTCCCGTATTTTCGCCAGCGCCGCGCGGGGCATGTTCTTAATATCACGTCGATGGGGGGCCATATCACCATGCCCGGGATCGCGTATTACTGCGGCAGCAAGTTTGCGCTTGAGGGCATCTCCGACACCTTGAGCAAGGAGCTTGCACCCTTCAATATTTTTGTCACCGCTGTGGCGCCGGGGTCATTTCGCACCGACTGGGCAGGCCGCTCGATGCAACGCACGCCGCGTAGCATCAGTGACTACGACGCAAGCTTCGATCCGGTGCGCAAGGCCCGGGAGGAGAAAAGCGGCCAGCAGCTGGGCGATCCGCTGAAAGCTGCACGGGCCATGCTGACCATCATCGACAGTCCAGATCCGCCGGCCCACCTGCTGCTTGGCAGTGACGCTCTGGCGTTGGTGCGCGACAAGTTGCAGCAGACGGCGGAGAGTATTGAGCAATGGGCAGCGCTTAGCCGTTCGACGGATGGCTGAAAGATCAAAAGCACCCTCACCCCAGCCCTCTCCCGGAGGGGAGAGGGAGCCGATCGCGGGTGGATTCAACCCCGGCGTTCGGCACAATATTACAGGTCGGCGTAGTACCAGAAAGCACCACGGTCAGTCCCCTCTCCCTCTGGGAGAGGGCTAGGGTGAGGGCTCTGTCTGACACCCCGCCAATCAGCCAGACAGGTTCGAACGCGCCTTTTCACAAGGAAACCCACAGCCCATGCCGAAACCGAAAGACCCAATCACCGCGCGCATGGTCCAGCTAATGAGCCAGCTCGCCCCGCTGGAGGGCTACAACCTGAGCCCGCTGGACGATGTACGTTTCCTGCGTTCCAACCGACCGCTGACCCGCACGCCGGTGCTGTATGAACCGGGCATCGTGATCCTCTGTCAGGGGCGCAAACGCGGCTATCTCGGCGATGAAATCTACGTCTACGACGCTCAGCACTATCTGGTGGTGTCGGTGCCGGTACCCTTCACCATGGAAACCGACGCCAGCGAAGCCGAGCCAATGCTCGCGGTGTACGTACGTCTGGATTTCGCCCTGGCTGGCGAGCTGATTCAGCAAGTGGATGAGCTGTGGGATTTCCCCACAGCGCAGCCGATGGGCATGTACGCCTCGCCTCTCGACGAACCGCTACGCCAATCGACCCTGCGCTTTCTTGAAGTGATGAGCAACGATGCCGACGCGCAAATCCTCGGCCCGGCGATGCTGCGCGAGCTCTACTACCGTATCCTCACCGGCGAACAAGGTGGCACCCTGCGCGCCGCCATCGCCCAACAAGGCCAGTTCGGCAAGGTGACCCGCGCCATCCACAAGATCCACAGCTGTTATCACCAGCATCTCGACGTAGAGACCCTGGCAGAGGAAGCGCAGATGAGCGTGCCGAATTTTCACCTGCACTTTCGCAAGGTTACCGATTCCTCGCCGATGCAGTATCTGAAGTCGACGCGGCTGCACCAGGCGCGATTGCTGATGCTGCGTAACGACCTGACCGCGGCAAAATCTGCGTTTCTGGTCGGTTACGAAAGCGCCTCGCAATTCAGCCGCGACTTCAAACGCCTCTTCGGCCGCACGCCGCTAGCGGAAGTGGCGTGGATGAAAACGGCCTATGCGCTGCCGGCACCGACGAGTGCTTCGCCGTTTGTGTCGTCGCACTGATTTTCAGTGCCACGCTCCGCGCACTTATTGCAGCAAATTCCCCGTTCGCATAGTGCTTGCCCCCTCCTGCGTTTCCTCGCCCAATCATGCAGGTCAGTCGCCTGCATCAGGATGGGAACATGAACACCACAGCCATTCCCGAAGGTTTTACTCCGTTCACCCGCAGCAGTCCTTTGCTGGATCTGCTCGGCCCGATCTACGCCAGGGGTCAGGGGCTGCACTTGGAACTGGGTTTACTGACCGACTCCCGCCACGCCAATGGCCGTGGCACTTTGCATGGCGGTGTATTGGCGACACTGGCGGACGTGGGCATGGGTTACGCCATGGCCTTTTCCAGCGATCCACCGCAGCCGTTGATCACGGCGAGCATGACCCTGGATTATCTCGGTGCAGTGCAAATCAACGAATGGCTCGAAGTGCGCCTTGAGCACTCCAGAAAGGGCCGCCAACTGGCGTTTGCTGGCGTCAGTCTGCACGTCGGTGAGCGAACGGTTGCGCGCGCCAGTGCCGTGTTCGCCGTGCCGATGAATTGAATCGACTGACTCGACTCATCGTCACATCTGGACGGCAGGCTGGGATTTTCCGCCCCGCCCGCACGGTCATTACCTTGAAGGCATTGTGTTCGCCATCGTCACCCCATACGCAGCCAGAAGCATATCCGCCGCCCGCTCACCAATAACGACACACGGCGCCATCGTGTTGCCAACGGTAATGCGCGGCATGATCGAGGCATCTGCAACGCGCAGCCCGTCGATCCCGTACACGCGTAATTGGTGGTCAACCACCGACAGCGCATCGCGGCCCATTTTTGCCGTGCACGACAGGTGCCAGTAGGTCACGGCCGAATTGCGGATGAACTGTTCCATAGCGCGACGCTCTCTGGGACCGGGCACGACTTCGCGCTTGATCAGCGCATTGAATGCCTGGCTGTTGCCGAGTGCGCGGCACAGTTCGATCGACGCATGGGCTGCGGCCATGTCCTCGGGCTCGCTCAGGGAGTTCGGCTCAATGATCGGTGCATCCAGCGGCCCAGCACCCGACAACCGCAAGCGCCCACGACTGGCCGGTCTGGCCAGCCCGGCGAACATGGTCCAGCCATGCTCCGGCGGCTCGATGGCGACCTCAGGCGGAGACGGTACCGCGAATGCCAACTGGCACTGCAACAGGTCCGGGGCTTCCAGGCGGCTGTCGCTTTTCCAGTACAAGGTGGTTTCGCATCCACTGCCCGCGACGGCCTGGGGTTTTCGATACTCCCACGTGCAAGCGAACGCCAGATGATCCTGCAAATTCTCGCCCACACCGGGTAGATGAACGACCGGTGCGATGCCGTGTTTTCGCAGTTCATCCGCCGGGCCGATGCCCGACTGCATGAGCACTTTCGGTGATTGCACCGCGCCCATGGACAGGATGACTTCAGCTGCGGCATGAAAGCAGCGCCGCTCGCCGGCAATCAACACTTCGACACCGACGGCCCGGGTGCCGTCCAGCAATACGCGGGTCACTAAGGCTCCGGTCAGCACCGTCAGATTTGGACATTGCAAGCGTGGCTGGATGTAGGCGTCATAAACCGATTCACGCTTGCCGTGTTTGATGCGCAAGTCGGTGATGGCGACCCCGCCCGGGCCTTCCATCATCTCGCCGTTGGGACTGTCGAATCGGGGGATGCCCAGATCGCTGGCCGCCTCCAGCGTTGCCCACGCAAGGGGTTGAGGCGTGGCCGGCTGTTCGACATGTACCGGCCCACCTGAACCACGCCGAGTGGCGTCCGGGCTGCCTTGCCAGTTTTCGATCCTGCGGTAGTAATCGAGAACCGATGCGTAGCCCCAGGCCGGGTCGCCAGACTCGGCAGCAAAATGCTCCCAATCGGCGCGATGGCCGCGCGACCAGACCATCACGTTGATGCTCGAACCTCCACCGAGCCCCTTGCCCATGCTCAGCGGGAGCCGTCGACCGTTGAGGCGTGGATCGGATTGCCCCTCGAATGCCCAGTCGCGCGCGGAGCCCAGGTTCAGCGGCCATTGCGCCGGTTCGGTCACCTCGGGGCCTGAGTAACCTTCGCCGGCTTCAATCAGCAGAACCCGTGCGCCTGACTCATCGGCAAGCCGCGCAGCGACCACGCAGCCCGACGTGCCGGCACCACAGACAATGAAGTCATAGTCGTGAGCGCTTCGAGGGTTCATACGTCCACTCCCCTTCGATGCCGCGATCACTGCTCAGCAACGCTGTGCACGGCTTTGAGAATCACCGCCGCGACTTGCGCCGGCTGCGACTGCTGCGGGACATGGCTGGACTTCACCTCGGCGAGGGTCGCACTGATGCGCTTGGCGGCAGACCGCTGGACGTCGGGATGAATCATCCGGTCTTCGGTAGCGAGCAGGTACCAGGACGGCTTGGTTTTCCAGGCCGAAGCGGTGGTTTTATCTTCGAAAGCCGAGGCCTTGATCGGCCCCTGTGTGGCGGTCATGACGGCGGTCTGCGCGGCCGGCAGATCCTGAGCGAAATCCTTGGCCATGCCTTCAGCGGTGAGATAGAGGAAGCCGTTACCGTCGGCCTTGATCTGACTGATGCCCGGCGGCGTCGGCGCACCTTTGCCCTGTTCGCCACTGGTTTGCCCGGCGTCTGGCGCGAAGGCGGCGACATACACCAGCGCGCTGACTTTCTGGTCGTTACCGGCTTCGGTGATCACCGTGCCGCCCCAGGAGTGACCGACCAGCACCACCTTGCCCTGCTGGTTGTTCAGCGCGCGGCGCGTGGCGGCAACGTCATCGGCCAGCGAGGTGAGCGGGTTTTGCACAACGGTAACGGCCACGCCTTTGGCTTGCAGCAGTGGCACCACTTTGGCCCAGTCGGAACCGTCGGCGAAGGCGCCATGTACGATCACCACCGAAGGCGTTGTATCCTGCGCGTGGCTGGCGCCGGCCATGAAGGTACTGGCCAGGGCAAAGGCGACGGTGGCGAATTTCGATTTGATTGTTTTCATTGGATGAGCTCCTGTTCGGGAGTTCAGAGTGTGCTGGCCGGCCTGCGATGTGGGCATCGGTCAATTATCCGACCCCGGGGCATTTTTCATGGATAGTGGCTTGCAACTGGACATCTCACTGGACGGCGCACTGGCAACCATCGCCCAGGTCGGTGACCTCAGCATGGGGCAACCGCTCGGTCACTCCCGGCGCGTTGCCGCTTTGGCGCGGATGCTCGCGCAGGCACGCCACGGCGACGGTGAGCATCTGCAGGTTGCAGAGCAGATTGCCTTGCTGCGCTGGTCTGGGTGCACGGCCAACGCCGAAGGCTTTGCCGACCTGCTCGGCGACGACGTCGATGGTCGCCGCGCCATGCTCGATCTGACCCTGGGCAATGAGCAGATGAACGCGGTGCATCAGGCAACCCCGCTGGCCGTGGTGCACTGTGAAGTGTCCGGTGCAATCGCCAAAACCCTCCAGCTCGGAACCGCCGTCGAAGCGGGCCTGTGTCGGGTGTTCGAAACCTACGACGGCACTGGCCGACCGCTCGGCGTGGCGCATGAACATATTCCGGAGGTGGCCTATCAGGTGGTCATGGCCGGTGATCTGGATATTCTCACTCGCGCTCACGGTCTGGACGCGGCGTTGCGCTGGATCAACGAGCAGTCGGATCGGCGCTATCCAGCGTCGCTGGTGTCGTTGCTGGTGGCCAATGCCAAGGCCTGGCTGGCGGATCTGGAAACGCTTTGCACCAAAGTTGAACCCGCGCCTGAGCAGCGTCGTGTCTCGCTGACTTTGGTCGGAGACGTCATTGACTTGAAGCTGCCATGGCTGGCCGGGCATTCGCGTCAGGTCGCCCATGTCGCCGTGGAAGCTGCGCGCCTGTGGGGGCTGGGTGAGCCGGCTTTGGCAAACATTGGCAAGTCCGCGCTGATTTACGGTCTCGGCCGCGCAGCCGTTTCCAATCACCTATGGAATAGCCCGGGGTCGCTGCCCTACGGTGCGGCAGAGCGAGTGCGGCTGGTGCCTTACTGGACGCAACAGGCGCTCCGACCGGTTCCTGAACTGGCCGCGCCCGCCGAGATAGCCACCCACGCGTATGAACGGCTCGATGGCAGCGGCTATTTTCGCGGCGTGGCCGGTGATGCACTGAATGCCGAACATCGGCTGTTCGCCACCTCGGTCGCCTGGGTAGCGTTGAGGCAAGCCCGGCCATGGCGAACAGCCCACGACGAAGCCGCAGCAGCCACGCTACTCAGACAGGATGCTGGCCGTGGTCTGTTCGATAACGATGTCTGCGAAGCGGTCATTGCCGCCGCCAGTGGCGAGCGCCGCCTGCGGCAGCCCAAGCCTTCGCTGCTGACAGCCCGTGAGTGCCGCATTCTTCTGGAGATCAGCCGTGGCGCCAGCAACAAACAAGTCGCGCTACTGTTGGATATCAGTCCGAGCACGGTACGCACGCACATGGAAAGCATCTTTCGCAAATTGCAATGCTCGACCCGTGCAGCCGCCACTCTGAAGGGGCTGACACTGGGCTTGATCGCCTGAATACCGTGCCGGGTCAAGCCTGACTGGCGCGCGCCAACTCAATGAATGCCCTGGCGGCCGCAGAGGGATTGCGGCGGTTCGGGTAGTACAGGCACAACCTGTCTCGGGGCGGGGTCCAGTCCTTGAGTACCTGCACGAACTCGCCGCTGCGGATTTCGTCACGAACGTCCTGCTCCATGAAAAAGCCCAGCCCCATATCCGCCTGCACCGCCACCTTGACCACGCTCGATTCATCCAGGGTCAGCGGCCCGTTCACATCCAGACGAATGACTTCGCCGTCGCGCTCGAAATACCAAGGGAAAATCGCCCCGTTCGGCAGTCGTACGCGGATGCATCGATGCCCGGGCAGATCGGACGGCGAGCGCGGTTTGCCGTGTTGTGCAAAATACCCCGGCGAACCGACCACCGCGTAACGTTGCGGCGGGCCGACTGGCACCACAATCACATCGTTGGGCACCAGGCCTGCCGAGCGCACGCCGAAATCGAAGCCGTCAGCCACGATATCCACCAGGCGCCCTTCGGTCACAAGGTCAATGTGGACTTTCGGATGCTGCTGCAAAAACTCGATCACCAGTGGCAGCAGCGCCGAACGCGCAGCGCTGGCGAAGGCATTGATGCGCAGCGTTCCCGAGGGTCCGGCATTCTGCGATCGCACTGCATCCAGTGCCGCGCGCAAGTCGTGCAAGGCTGGCCCCACTTGCTCGAGAAACACCCTGCCCGCTTCGGTGATGGCGACGCTGCGGGTGGTGCGGTTGAACAGGCGCGATTCGAGGCGCGCTTCGAGTTGCGCAATGGTGTTGCTCAGCGCGGTGGTCGAAACGTCGAGATCAATGGCAGCCTGGCGGAACGACCCCCTGTGTGCCACCGCTATAACGGCATCCAGTTCATTAAGGGCTAAGCGATCCTGGGCCATGGATTGTCCTGTTTTCCGGGATGGGTCATTACGATTTGTCCCAGTTGAACAAACTATCTGCAGCGCAGCAAGATGACTCCAGACCATCAATCAGGAGTCAGGCAATGAACCTTCAACTTTCCAACGTCGTGCAAACGTATCTCACGGTCACCGACGAGAAAAAAATCTCCGACGCAATCCATCAATTCCTCGCGCTGGAGATCTCGCCATGCTGAATTCAGGATTGACTGGCAAGCGGGTGCTCGTCACCGGCGGCACCAAGGGAATCGGCAAAGCAGTGGTCGAGTGGTTCCTGGCCGAGGACGCAAAGGTCATCACCTCGGCTCGGCAAGTGGAGGTCGAAATGCCGGGCGCACTGCTGGTTGCGGCTGATCTTTCGACACGGGAAGGTTGTGACGCACTCATCGCTGCGGTCCAACAGCAACTGGGCGGCGTCGACATAGTGATCCATGTTCTGGGTGGCTCGTCGGCCCCCGGTGGTGGTTTTGCAGCGCTGGACGAGGAACAGTGGCAACGCGAGCTCAACCTGAATCTGCTGCCGGCGGTGCGCCTTGATCGCGCCCTGCTGCCGGACATGCTCGAGCGTCGTAATGGCGTGGTGATCCATGTCACATCCATCCAGAGTCGGCTGCCACTGCCGGAATCAACGACGGCGTACGCGGCGGCCAAGGCTGCGCTGTCGACCTACAGCAAAAGCCTGTCGAAAGAAGTGTCACCCAAGGGGGTTCGCGTCGTGCGGGTATCGCCGGGCTGGGTTGAAACCGAAGCGTCGGTGGCATTCGCCGAGCGACTCGCGCAGGAGGCAGGCACTGACTATCAAGGTGGCAAAGACATCATCATGCAGGCCCTGGGCGGTATCCCGCTCGGCCGCCCGTCGACGCCAGTTGAAGTGGCTGAGCTGATCGGGTTCCTGGCATCGCCGCGAGCAGCGTCGATCACCGGGAGTGAATTTGTGATCGACGGCGGCACCATCCCGACCATTTAGCCGCCAGTCTGCGGGTCATGGACGACCCGCAGAATCCGCACAGCACGTCTACATCCGATGCTGCTCCAGCAAAAAATCCACAAACAAGCGCACCCGCACCGGCATCGCCGCGCCGCCGACGAACACCGCATGAATCGGTTCCTCATCGCCCGGGTTGAACGCTTGCAGCAGCGGGATCAGCGCGCCGCACTGCAAGTCTTCCCTGACGGTGAACTCGCCAATCCGCGCAATTCCGGCGCCGAGTCTGGCGAACTGGGCCAGTGCTTCGCCGCTGCTGCATTCGATGTTGCCGCTGACTTTCAGCGAGAACTCCTTGCCGTCGCGGATGAACGGCCAGTTGGCTTCGGCGCGGCGGAAGTTGAAGCGCAGGCAGTTGTGCTTGAGCAGGTCTTCGGGTTGCTGAGGCGTGCCATGACGTTCCAGATAGTCGGGCGATGCCACGACCACCTGGCCGGTGTGGCCGAGCCGGCGCGCGGTCAACGGGCTGTCGGGCAGATGGCCGAAGCGTATGGCGACGTCCGCCTGGCCGGCGAGGATGTCAACGACTTCGTCGCCAAGGCTGAGGTCGACCACGATGTTCGGGTAACGGGCGGTGAAGGCTGCGACCAGCGGCACAATGGTCAGCCGTCCATGGCCAAGGGCGGCACTGACGCGCAAGCGGCCCTTGGGTACGCCTTGATCGGTGATGGCCCCTTCCACTTCATCCATGTCGGCGAGAATCCGCCGGGCACCGCGCAGAAAGGCTTCGCCCTCGGCGGTAAACGTCAGCGCGCGGGTGGTGCGCAGCAACAGACGAGTGCCGAGTCGCTGTTCGGCGCGGGCGATGATCCGACTGACCGCCGAAGGCGTCAGCCCCAGCGCACGCGCAGCAGCTGAGAGGCTGCCCTCCTGCGCCACGGTGACGAACACGCTCATTTCCCCTGACCTGCCGTTGAAGTCCATTCGTGCCTCTTGCGCAAAGGTGATTGCCAAAATCGCCATCTACCGCCTGGAAACCATGGATCGTAGCATTGGCGGCATAGATGAGGAGACTTTCCATGCGTATCAATCCACCACTTGTTGCACTCGCTGTCGGCGCCTTTGGCATCGGCGTCACCGAGTTCGCGCCGATGGGCATGTTGCCCGGCATCGCCGCCGATCTCGGCGTTTCCATTCCCGCTGCGGGGTTGCTGGTCAGTGCCTACGCCTTGGGCGTGCTGCTCGGCGCGCCGCTGATGACCCTGACCACTGGCAAGATCCCCCGGCGCTATCTGCTGATCGGGCTGATGGCGATTTTCACCCTGGGTAACCTGATGTCGGCGCTGGCCACCGATTACTCCAGCCTGATGGTCGCCCGAGTGATCACCTCGCTCAATCACGGCGCATTCTTCGGAGTGGGCTCTGTGGTCGCCGCCAGCGTGGTCGCGCCGGAAAAACGCGCCGGCGCAGTCGCGGCGATGTTCATGGGCCTGACCCTGGCGACCATTGGCGGTGTGCCGCTGGCAGCCTGGTTCGGTGAGCTGTTCGGCTGGCGCACGGCGTTCTGGGGCATTACCGGCCTCGGTGTGCTGACCATGATCGCCTTGTGGTTCGCCCTGCCCAATCTGAAAGCAGAGCAAGGCGCGGGTGCGCTGGCAGAAATACGGGTATTGGGCCGCGGTCCGGTGTTGGCCGCGCTGGCCCTGACCGTGGTCGGCTCAAGTGCGATGTTCACCGTATTCACCTACATCGCGCCGATCCTCAGCAGCGAGACCCATGCCTCCGCCGCGTTCATCACCGCCATGCTGGTGTTGTTCGGAATCGGTTTGACGCTGGGCAACATGTGGGGTGGCAAGGCTGCCGACCGTTCGATCGACCGCACCCTGATCGTGTCGCTGAGCGCATTGATTGTGGTGTTGCTGGCGTTCACGGTGCTGATGCGCTGGCCGCTGCCGGCCGCCGTGGCCATTCTGATCTGGGGTATCGCCAGTTTCGCCCTGGTGCCACCGCTGCAAATGCGCGTGATGGAAGCGGCCAAGGACGCGCCGAATCTGGCTTCGGCGGTGAACATCGGTGCCTTCAATTTCGGCAACGCGATCGGCGCGGCGCTGGGTGGCGCGGTGATCAATGCCGGGCTGGGTTATCCGGCGATTTCCCTGGCCGGCGCGGCGATGGCTGGTCTGGGGTTGCTGATGGTGCTGACGTTCGCCTGGCGCTCCAGAGCCAGTGCCGCTGCGCTGGCGTAAGTCTTCGCAGCGCTACGCCCCGCCCTGCTGATACTCGCGGGGCGTGCAGCCGAACTCGCGACGGAACACCGTGTGCAGGTACTGCGCCGATTTGAAGCCGCAGGCCTGGGCAATGTCGGCAATCGCAGCATCGGTGTTCTTCAAACCGCTGGTAGCCGCCGCCAGTTTGAAACGCAGAATCTCGTCATGCACGCTGCAACCGCGCTCGGCGCGGAAATGCGCTTCCAGCGATGAGCGCGACACGCCGACATACGCCGCCACTTGCGCGGTCTTGATGCCCTGACAGGCATATTGGCGGATGAACAGCAGCGCTTGCATGACGTAGGGATTGCCCAGCGGTTGGTGCAGGCTCGACACCTGCACATTGACCGCATCAGGCGGAATCAGGATTTGCGTGCCGGTGGACGGCATGCCGTGGAGCATCTGGTGCAGCAATTGCGCAGCGGTGCGGCCCATGGTTTCGGTGCCCTGAATCACCGAACTCAGCGGTACACGCGTCAGGCTGCGGGTCAGCGGGTCGTTGTCGATGCCGATCAGCGCGACCTGCTCCGGCACGGCGATGCCGGCGGTCAGGCAGGCTTGCAGCAACTGGCGGGCGCGGGCGTCGCTGACGGCGATGATGCCGATCGGTTTCGGCAGGCTGTGCAGCCAGGCGATCAGTTGTTCGACGGCGCTGTCCCACAGCGGCGCGCTGGTGCCCATGCCGCGATAGATCTCGGCGTGCAGGCCGTCTCGTTGCATCAGTTTGCGAAAGGCTTTTTCCCGCTCCTGCGCCCAGCGATTGGCCTGCGCTTCCGGCAGGCTGAAACAGGCAAAGCGCTGCAACCCCGCCTCGACCAGATGCGAATAAGCCAGTGTGATCAGTGCGTTGTTATCAGTGGCAACGTAGGGGATCGCTTTCGGATAAGCGCGAGCATCCTCGTAAGAACCGCCGACCGCCACCACCGGCAAATGAATGTCGGCCAGCGCCTCGCCGATCAGCGGATCGTCGAAGTCAGCAATGATGCCGTCACCCTGCCAACGCTCGATGCCCTTCAAGCGGCAAAGAAAGTCCTCTTCCAGAAACAGGTCCCAGGAAGCGCGGGTGCTGCTCAGGTAGTTGCCGATGCCGCTGATGATTCCACGGTCGTAGATCTTGCTGCCGTTGAACAACAGGGCGATGCGGTGCACGGGCGGTAGGCTTTTCATTCAGTATCCGGATTTTGCGTAAAGCCATTCGCGAGCAGGCTCGCTCCCACACGGTTTTGTGCACGACACGAATCAAATGTGGGAGCGAGCCTGCTCGCGAAAGCGGCCTCAAATTGTTTTTGTACTGTTCCGGGCCGCCATGTTGCGGCGACGATGGACACAGACTAGGCCTGCGAGCGCTGAAGCTCAATACGCAAAATCGCACTCACGGTTGAGGCTTTTCATAATCAGCGGGCAGGGGGGCGTTGCTAGTATCGAGACACCGCCAAGAACAACAAGGACAAGGTCCATGCAGTATTTCCCCAATATCGAGCCGGTTCGCTACGAAGGCCCGAACAGTGATTCGCCCCTCGCTTTTCGTCACTACGACGCCGACAAACTGATCCTCGGCAAACCCATGCGCGAACACCTGCGCATGGCCGCCTGCTACTGGCACACCTTCGTCTGGCCGGGCTCCGATGTGTTCGGCGCCGGCACCTTCAAACGCCCCTGGCAACGCAGCGGCGAGCCGATGGAACTGGCTATCGGCAAGGCTCAAGCCGCCTTCGAGTTCTTCAGCAAACTGGGCATCGATTACTACTGCTTTCACGACACGGACGTCGCCCCCGAAGGCAATTCGCTGAAGGAGTACCGCGAACACTTCGCACAAATGGTCGATCGCCTCGAACAACATCAGGAACAAAGCGGCATCAAGCTGCTCTGGGGCACCGCCAACTGCTTCAGCAACCCACGTTTTGCCGCCGGTGCCGCGAGTAATCCCGATCCGGAAGTGTTCGCCTGCGCCGCCGCGCAAGTGTTCAGCGCAATGAACGCAACCCATCGCCTCAAGGGTTCCAACTACGTGTTGTGGGGTGGCCGTGAAGGCTACGAAACCCTGCTCAACACCGATCTGAAACGCGAGCGCGAACAACTCGGGCGTTTCATGCGCATGGTGGTCGAGCACAAGCACAAGATCGGTTTCACCGGTGACCTGTTGATCGAGCCCAAGCCGCAGGAGCCGACCAAGCACCAGTACGATTACGACAGCGCTACGGTATTCGGCTTTCTCCAGCAGTACGGCCTGGAAAAGGAAATCAAGGTCAACATCGAGGCCAACCACGCGACCCTGGCCGGTCACAGTTTCCATCACGAAATCGCCACGGCTGCCTCGCTGGGGATTTTCGGCAGCATCGATGCCAACCGTGGCGATCCGCAGAACGGCTGGGACACCGACCAGTTCCCCAACAGCGTCGAAGAAATGACCCTGGCGACCTATGAAATCCTCAAGGCCGGCGGTTTCAAGAATGGCGGCTTCAATTTCGACTCCAAGGTGCGCCGGCAGAGCCTCGACGAGATCGACCTTTTCCACGGTCACGTTGGCGCCATGGACGTTCTTGCCTTGTCGCTGGAACGCGCCGCCGCGATGGTTGAGAACGATCAACTGCAAGTGCTCAAGGATCAACGCTACGCCGGCTGGCGTCAGCCGTTCGGGCAAGCGGTGATGGCGGGCGACTTCAATCTTGAGTCGCTGGCCGAGCACGCGTTCACCAACGAGCTGAACCCGCAAGCCGTCAGTGGCCGTCAGGAAATGCTCGAAAACATCGTCAACCGCTATCTCTATCGCTGATCGCCGAGACCCTCTGCCGACGCAACCACGCTGTGACAATTGCACGACAATTCTGTGCCTGCTGCGTCGGCAGATTCTCTACAGTTCTACCAGCCCGATTCATCGTCAGGCCGTGTCTTTCCAACAAAAATAAAAGGACGCACCACCATGAAGAACTTGAAACGTACGCTGTTGGCCAGTGCCCTGGCGTTGTTGGCCCTGCCGGTAATGGCTGACGCTACCCACCCGAAAATCGGGTTTTCCATTGATGACCTGCGTCTGGAACGCTGGTCGCGCGACCGCGATTACTTCGTCGCGGCGGCGGAAAAAATGGACGCCAAAGTCTTCGTGCAATCGGCGGACGCCAACGAGCAGAAGCAGATTTCGCAGATCGAAAACCTTATCTCTCGCGGCGTCGATGTGATTGTCATCGTGCCGTTCAACGCGACAGTGCTGACCAACGCCGTGGCCGAGGCGAAGAAAGCCGGGATCAAAGTGGTGTCTTACGACCGGCTGATTCTCAACGCCGATGTCGACGCCTATATCTCCTTCGATAACGAAAAGGTCGGCGAGATGCAGGCCGGCGGCGTGCTGAAAGCGGCGCCCAAGGGCAATTACTTCTTGCTCGGTGGCGCGCCCACCGACAACAACGCCAAGATCCTCCGTGAAGGCCAGATGAAGGTGCTGCAACCGGCCATCGACAAGGGCGATATCAAGATCGTCGGCCAGCAGTGGGTCAAGGAATGGAACCCGACCGAAGCGCTGAGCATCGTCGAAAACGCCCTGACCCGTAACAACAATAAAATCGACGGCATCGTCGCCTCCAACGACGCCACCGCTGGCGGCGCCATCCAGGCATTGGCCGCGCAGCAACTGGCCGGCAAGGTGCCGATTTCCGGTCAGGACGCTGACCTCGCAGCGGTCAAACGCGTAATCGCCGGCACGCAAACCATGACCGTGTACAAACCGCTGAAACTCATCGCCTCCGAAGCGGCCAAGCTCTCGGTGCAACTGGCACGCAACGAAAAACCGGCCTACACCTCGCAGTACGACAACGGCAGCAAGAAAGTCGACACCATCCTGCTCACGCCAACGCCGTTGACCAAGGACAACATCGACTTGCTCGAACAGGATGGTTTCTACACCAAGGCGCAGATTGCCGGGCAGTGATCCGGTCGTAAATCTTGATCAGACCTGTGGGAGCGAGCCTGCTCGCGAAAGCGGAGTGTCAGTCAGTACAGCTCTGGCTGAAAAGGCCCCTTCGCGAGCAGGCTCGCTCCCACACAGGTTCAGTGGTGTTTGAGTCCCTGGTATACGAGCCTTTTCCATGTCCGACTATCTGCTGCAAATGAACGGCATCGTCAAAACCTTCGGCGGTGTCAAAGCGCTCAACGGCATCGACATCAAGGTCCGGCCCGGTGAATGCGTGGGCCTGTGCGGCGAGAATGGTGCCGGCAAGTCGACGCTGATGAAGATCCTCTCGGCGGTCTATCCCCATGGCACCTGGGACGGTGAAATCCTCTGGGACGGGCAACCGCTCCGGGCGCAATCGATCAGCGAAACCGAGGCCGCCGGCATCGTCATCATCCATCAGGAATTGACGTTGGTTCCCGACCTGTCGGTCGCCGAAAACATCTTCATGGGCCATGAGCTGACGCTGCCCGGCGGACGCATGAACTACCCGGCGATGATCCACCGCGCCGAAGCCTTGATGCGTGAATTGAAGGTGCCGGACATGAATGTTTCGCTGCCGGTTTCGCAGTACGGCGGCGGCTATCAGCAACTGGTGGAAATCGCCAAGGCCCTGAACAAACAGGCGCGCCTGCTGATTCTCGACGAACCCTCCTCAGCCCTGAGCCGCTCGGAAATCGAAGTGCTGCTGGACATCATCCGCGACCTCAAAGCCAAGGGCGTCGCCTGCGTCTACATCTCGCACAAACTCGATGAAGTCGCCGCCGTGTGCGACACCATTTCGGTGATCCGCGACGGCAAACACATCGCCACCACCGCCATGGCTGACATGGATATTCCGCAGATCATCACGCAGATGGTCGGGCGCGAAATGAGCAACCTTTATCCCAGCGAGCCGCACGAGATTGGCGAGGTGATTTTCGAAGCGCGCCACATTACTTGCTACGACGTCGACAACCCAAAGCGCAAACGGGTCGACGACATTTCCTTCAGCCTCAAGCGCGGCGAGATTCTCGGCATTGCCGGGCTGGTCGGAGCCGGCCGCACCGAACTGGTCACCGCATTGTTCGGCGCTTACCCCGGCCGCCACGAGGGCGAAGTCTGGCTGGACGGCCAGCCGATCGACACGCGCACGCCGCTGAAAGCGATCCGCGCCGGCCTGTGCCTGGTGCCTGAAGATCGCAAGCGCCAAGGCATCATTCCCGACCTCGGCGTGGGCCAGAACATCACCCTCGCCGTGCTCGAGAGCTATTCGAAAATGACCCGCATCGATGCCGAAGCCGAGCTGGGCTGCATCGACCGGGAAATCTCCCGTCTGCATCTGAAGACCGCAAGTCCGTCCCTGCCGATCACCAGCCTGTCGGGCGGCAATCAGCAGAAAGCCGTGCTGGCGAAAATGCTGCTGGCCAAACCGCGCGTACTGATTCTCGACGAGCCGACCCGAGGCGTGGACGTCGGCGCCAAGTACGAGATCTACAAATTGATGGGCGCGCTGGCCGCCGAAGGCGTGTCGATCATCATGGTTTCGTCGGAACTGGCCGAAGTGCTCGGCGTCTCCGACCGCGTGCTGGTGATCGGCGAAGGCCAGTTGCGTGGTGACTTCGTCAACCATGAGCTGACCCAGGAACAGGTACTCGCCGCCGCCCTCAGCCAGCCGGGCAGCCATAACAATAATGATCGGAAAACCGCGTAAATGAATCAGGTCAAACAACTGTTCACCCGCTACAAGATGCTCGCGCTGGTATTTGCCGTGGTGCTGATCTGGCTGTTCTTCAGCTGGCAGACCGAAGGCGGTTTCCTCACCCCGCGCAATCTTTCCAACCTGCTGCGGCAGATGTCGATCACCGGAATCCTCGCCTGCGGCATGGTGCTGGTGATCATCAGTGGCGAGATCGATTTGTCGGTGGGCTCATTGCTCGGCCTGCTCGGCGGCCTCGCGGCGATACTCGACGTGGTCTATCACATTCCGCTGCTGGCGAATCTGAGTCTGGTCGCCCTGTGCGGTCTGGTCATCGGGCTTGCCAACGGCTACATGGCGGCGTACTTGCGCATCCCCTCATTCATTGTCGGCCTCGGTGGCATGTTGGCGTTTCGCGGGATTTTGCTGGGGATCACCGGCGGCACCACCATCGCCCCGGTATCGCCGGAGCTGGTCTACGTCGGCCAGGGTTATCTGCCCCACGCGATCGGCACCGGCCTGGGTGTGCTGCTGTTTGTGCTGACGGTTTTTCTGACCTGGAAACAACGACGCAACCGCGCCCTGCATGGCCTGGCGGCGCATTCGCTGGTGCGTGATGTTGTGCGCGTGCTGGTGATCGGCGCGGTGCTGGCGGGTTTTGTTCAGACCCTCAACAGTTATGACGGTATTCCCGTGCCGGTGCTGCTGTTGCTGATTCTGCTCGGCGTGTTCAGCTACGTCACCAGCCAGACCGTGTTCGGCCGCCGGGTCTATTCGGTCGGCAGCAACATGGAAGCCACGCGCCTGTCGGGCATCAATGTGCAGGCGGTCAAGCTATGGATCTTCGGCATCATGGGCGTGATGTGCGCCCTCGCCGGCGTGGTCAACACCGCACGCCTCGCCGCCGGCTCACCGTCCGCCGGCAGCATGGGCGAACTCGACGCCATCGCCGCCTGCTTCATCGGCGGCACCTCCATGCGCGGCGGCTCCGGCACCGTCTACGGCGCCCTCCTCGGCGCACTGGTGATCACCAGCCTGGATAACGGCATGTCGATGCTCGACGTGGATAGCTACTGGCAGATGATCGTCAAGGGCAGCATTCTGGTGCTGGCGGTCTGGGTGGATGTGAGTACGCGCACGGCGCGGCGTTGAAACGTTGCAGGTGAGTTGGTAAAACGCAAATGAGGCCTGATCACAGGCCTCACTTTTTCCTATCAACGGCGTGCACCGTCTCTTGCGACTGGCTTAAGCGTGCTTTTCCGGGTTCTGGCCAGCCCGTCAGGGCATCCACTGCCACGGCGGCTGGCACCGACGCTACATTCAAACGCCATCCACCGCCGGATAATCCCCATACCCTTCCCAACCCTGGCTGAACCAAGTGCTCATTTCGCTTTCCGCCAATGGCAACTGCCGAGCGAATCTCAGCGGCAGATCCGGATTGGCTATAAACGGCCGTCCAAACGCAATCGCATCGGCGAGCCCGGCATCCAGTTGCGCTTGTGCCCTGGCGAAACCGTAGTCCGAATTGAGGATCAGCACGCCTTTGAACACGTCGCGAATCATCCCGGCCAGTGGCGGGCGTTCGGACTTGCCGAAGGTGCCGTCCAGCGGTGGTTCGCGGACTTCCAGATGAGCGATGCCAATCGCTGACAGCACTTCGGCGGCGCGGATGAACAGCGCTTCGGGATCGCTGTCGCGGATGCCCTGCTCGTAGCTGCTTGGAGTCAAGCGCACGCCAGTGCGGTCGGCGCCGATGACTTCGGCCACCGCCTCGGTCACTTCCTTGAGCAAGCGGATACGGTTGTTGATCGAGCCGCCGTACGCATCGGTGCGAAAATTGTCGCTGTCGCGCAGGAACTGGTCGAGCAGATAGCCGTTGGCGGCGTGGATCTGCACGCCATCGAAACCCGCCTCGATTGCGTTGCGAGTGGCCTGACGAAAGTCTTCCAGCAGTGCGGGAATTTCTTCCAGCGGCAACGCACGCGCCGGTGTATACGGCTGCTTGCCGGCGTACGTATGCGCCTGTCCCGGCGCGGTGGTGACCGATGCGGAAACCGGCTGGCCGCCGCCAAGGAAACTCGGGTGCACGACCCGGCCCATGTGCCAGAGCTGCGCGATGATCCGGCCGCCAGCGCCATGCACGGCATCGGTGACCTTGCGCCAGCCGGCGACCTGTTCGGCCGACCAAATGCCTGTCGCATACGGCCAGCCCAGACCTTGCTGGCTGATGCCGATCGCTTCGGAAATGATCAGGCCGGCACTGGCGCGCTGGCGGTAATACTCGACCATCATCTCGGTCGGGACGTGCTCGCGAGTGCCGCGCGCGCGGGTCATCGGTGCCATCAGGATGCGGTTGGGCAAATCGAGCGCGCCGAGGCGCACGGAATCAAATAACGATGTCATGTTCAGGCTCTCAAAAAGGTGGGCAGGATCAAACCAGGCGTGCGCCGCCGTCGATGTTGAGCACGGCGCCGTTCATGAAGGTGTTGCTCATCAGGAAAACCACTGCCGCGCCCGCTTCTGCAGCTGTGCCGAGGCGATGCAGGGGCAGCACCTGCTCAAGAGAAGCGACAAATGCATCCCGCCCCTCGCCCAGTGCCTTGCCCAGAATCGGGGTGTTGATCGGGCCGGGCGAAAGCGTGTTGACTCGCACCGGTGCCAACTCAAGGGCCAGACCGCGAGCCAGTGCTTCCATGGCTGCCGAGGCGGCGGCGAGTACGGCGGTGCCGTAGGCATTCGGGCGATCAGCGAGAGAACCGGAGATAAACGTGATCGAGCCGTCTTTTGCCAGCCTGTCGCCAAGGACCCGAATCGCATTGATCGATGCCCAGATGCGTTCGTCGAACGCGCGGTGCAGATAATCGAGATCAGCCGCGCGCACGGTGCCAGCGACAAACGTGCCGGCGAGCAGAACGAGGTGATCGACCTGAAGGATATCGGCCAGTGCAGTATCGAGAGCCTGGCTATCGGTCACGTCGGCCGCGCGCCAGCCATCGAGCCCGTGCTCGCTGGCGGCCTGCTCGGCACGTGCAGCGTTCGAGCCGATGACGATGACCTTGGCGCCAGCGGCTTTCGCTTGCACCGCAGCGGCCAGGCCGATGCCGGAGGTGCCGCCGAAAATGACCACGGTTTTGTCGGTGAGTGTGGAAGGCAGGGTTTGGCTGATGTTCATGCTGAGTCTCCATCTGGAACACCTGAATGGCGTTCGATGGGCAAAGACTACGTTTTGGAAGCCACATTGATAATTGGGCCAGAAGTCGCTTTACTAGTGCCATGAAGGCACAAATTGGATTGGATCGTTTAACCGGGCTCATCGCCTTTGCACGAGCGGCTTCGCTGGGCAGCTACACGGCTGCCGCTCGGGCACTGTCGGTGTCGCCGTCGGCCATCAGCAAAAGCGTGCAACGGCTCGAAGAGCATTTCGGCCTGATGCTGTTTACTCGCACCACGCGCTCGCTGGTACTCACCCCGGAGGGCCGTGATCTATACGAACGGGCGCTGCGGATTCTGCGCGAAGTCGAAGACATCGATCAGGCCGCCGTTGCTTCACGCGCTGAGCCATCGGGCGTATTGAAGGTCACCGCGCCGTTGCCGATTGGACTGAATATCCTCGCGCCGGCCCTGCCGAGATTTCGCGAGCAATATCCAAAGGTGACGATCGATCTACGACTCGGCGATCAGTATGCCGACCTCATCGAACAAGGCATCGACGTCGCGGTTCGGGTTGGCAATCTTGCGGATTCGCGACTGATTTCTCGCCCGCTGGGCCCGCATCGAATCGGTGCGTTCGCATCACCGGACTATCTGCAGCGCAAGGGTACTCCGCTTACGGCCGAGGATCTCGCCGAGCATGAGTGCGTGAATTTCCGCTATCAAAGCACCGGGCAGAGTTTGCGCTGGCCGTATCTAGCCGGTGACAGACAGTTGGAACTGGCACCCGACGCGGCCTTCACCGTTGATGCCAGCGATGCGGTCGCGGCGGTGCTGGCTGCCGGCGGCGGCATCGGTATTTCGCCGCACTACGTAGCGGCGGCGTATGTTCGTCGGGGCGAACTGGTCCCGGTGCTGCCACAGTTCACCGTCGAACGCTTCGCCATTACCGCGTTGTGGCCGGAGAGCCGTCGCGGTAGCCCGAATGTCAAAGCGTTCACGGCGTTTTTGCTTGAGTTGTTCCCTGCAACGCCGCCTTGGGATGAGGTCATCCAGACGTACGTAGAGGGTTCAGGTCCGGCCTGACGGTTCATAGCGAACGTTTTGCAATCCACTGCTTGTACTGTCCGGTGCGAAAGAACATCGCCAACTGTTGTGACAGCAATCGCGCAACCTACTGTGGAAACGGGCTTGCTCGCGAAAGCGCTCTGCCGGTCGCCATCCGTGTTGACCGCTCTGGCCCCTTCGCGAGCAAGCTCGCTCCCACAGGTTTTTTGGCATGGCTGGGGATTGGTGGCGTGCCAGCACCGACTGGTTTTCGTCAGTGCGCCAATTTTCATCGTCCCGCCCCCAGTCCATAACCTTTGAACTGACTTGAAACCTGTACGCGTCGGCAGGCCAATCAAGCGCTCACGTTGCCCGAATCACTTATGCACAAGCAGCGACTTGCGCGCTGCCTTGTCCTGCTTCATGGCGGCGATTTCCCGCTCGCACGCTTCGACATCGAACGACTTGTCCCACTTGGCAATGGCAATGGTGCCAATGCCGTTGCCGATCAGGTTGGTCACCGCTCGCGCCTCGTTGAGGAAGCGGTCGATGCCCAACAGCAACACCAGGCCCACCAGAGGTATCGAGTGAATGGTGGTGAGCGTGGCCGCCAAGGTCACGAATCCTGCCCCCGCCACACCGGCCGAGCCCTTGGAGGTCAGCAGGAACACGCCGAGCAGAATCATCTGGTCCATGAAGGTCAGCGGCGTGTTGGTCGCCTGGGCAATGAAAATCGCCGCCATGGTCAGGTAGATGCAGGTGCCGTCTGCGTTGAAAGTGTAGCCCGTCGGCAGGACCATGCCGACCACGGATTTCTTGCAGCCGAGCTTTTCCAGTTTGACCATCATTCGCGGCAGCACCGCTTCGGTCGAACAGGTGCCCAGCGTGATCAGGATTTCATCCTTGAAATAACGCAGAAACTGCATCAGCGGCATGCCCGACCATCGCGCCACCGCGCCCAGTACCACGACGATGAAGATCAGCGTGGTGATGTACAGCGCGACCAGCAACTGCCCCAGCGACAGCAGAGTGCCGATGCCGTATTTGCCGATGGTGAATGCCATGCCAGCCCCCGCGCCCAACGGCGCCAGACGCATGACCATCGCGACGATTTTGAACAGGCCTTGCAGGAACAGGTCGATGGTGTTGATCAGCGGTTTGCTGGTTTCGCCCATTTGCACCAAGGCGACGCCCATCAGCACCGACAACAGAATCACCTGCAGCATCACGCCGTTGGAGAAGGCGCCGAGGAAGGTATGGGGGATGATATTGAGGAAGAATTCGACCAGACCGCCCTGCTCGCTCGCCGCCTGGCTGTATTTGTAGACAGCGCTGCCATCGAGGGTACCGGCGTTGATGTTCATGCCGGCACCGGGCTTGACCACGTTGACTACGATCAGGCCGACCACCAGAGCGATGGTGGAAAGAATCTCGAAGTAGATCAGCGCTTTCACACCGATGCGGCCGACCTCCTTGATGCTGCCCATCTTGGCGATACCGACCACTACCGTGCCGAAAATGATCGGCGCCAGGAGCATCTTGATCAGTTTGATGAAACCGTCGGCAAACGGCTGCAGCTTGGCGCCGATGTCCGGCACGAAGTATCCGATGGCAGCGCCGATGACGATGCCAATCAGCACTTGCACATAGAGCTGGCTGTACCAGCGTGATTTTGAAGTTTCCACGGAAGCACCTCATTTTATTGTTGTGGTGGGCATGTGGCTTTGGCGTCGAGGATGACGCCTGAAGGTGCGGCCTCGGAAATCGAGGCCGCAGATAAAACCGAATCAGCCCTCGCCCAGTTCGCGCATGACGGCATAGAGCGCAGATTTGGCTTCGAAGCCGACGCCCGGAATTTCCGGCAGCCCGACGTAGCCGTTTTCTACGCGGATGCCATCGGCAAACCCGCCGAAGGGCTGGAACACGTCCGGGTACGATTCGTTGCCGCCCAGGTGCAGACCAGCGGCGATGTTCAGCGACATCTGGTGACCGCCATGTGGCACCACGCGGCGCGAAGACCAACCCAGCTCTTCCATCACTTTCAGGGTGCGCATGTACTCGACGAGACCGTAGGACAGCGCACAGTCGAATTGCAGGTAATCGCGGTCAGGGCGCATGCCGCCGTGGCGCAACAGGTTGCGGGCGTCCTGATGGGAGAAGAGGTTTTCGCCGGTGGCCATCGGCAGTTCGTAGTGATTGGCCAGCTCGGCCTGGAGCGCATAATCCAGCGGGTCGCCGACTTCTTCGTACCAGAACAGGTTGTACTTTTTGATCGCTTCGGCGTAGGCGATACCGGTCTGCAGATCGAAGCGGCCGTTGGCATCGACCGCCAGGCGCTGGCCGTCGCCCACCACTTCGAGCACCGCCTCAATGCGGCGGATATCTTCGTCCAGCGGCACCGCGCCGATCTTCATCTTGACCACGTCGTAGCCACGATCCAGATAGCTCTGCATTTCGGCCTTGAGTTTGCTCTGGTCCTTGCCCGGGTAGTAATAGCCACCCGCCGCGTACACCCAGACTTTGTCATCGGCCACACCGTTGCGATAACGATCGGCAAGCAGGCGATACAGCGGCTTGCCTTCGATCTTCGCCACCGCGTCCCACACCGCCATATCGATGGTGCCGACCGCTACCGAACGCTCGCCATGCCCGCCCGGTTTTTCGTTGGTCATCAGGGTTTTCCAGATGGCGAACGGATCGAGGTTATTGTTCTCATGATCGATCAGGGTTTCCGGGTCGGCTTCGGTGATCCGCGCCAGAAAGCGATCGCGCATCAACGCGCCCTGGCCGTAGCGACCATTGGAGTTGAAGCCGTAACCGATAACCGGTTTGCCGTCGCGGATCACGTCGGTAATCACGGCGACGACCGAGCAGGTCATCTTCGAAAAGTCGATGTAGGCGTTGGCAATCGGAGAAGCGATGGAGACGGTTTTTTCACGGATATCAACGATACGCATGACGGGTTCCTCTTGTTGTGGTGGCCCAACGTTATGCTTTGCGACGACACCCGCCCAATGCTATTAATGCCGCGCCCTATGCACAGGAGGCATTGCCCTTGGAACTGGTTTGGCTTGAGGATTTTTCCGCGCTGGCCGAGTACGGCAGCTTTGTCCGGGCCGCTGAAGCGCGCCATGTGACGCAACCGGCGTTCAGTCGCCGAGTGCGTTCGCTGGAGAACTGGATGGGCGTAGAACTGTTCGTGCGCACCCCGCAAGGCGCGACGCTGACCGAGGCCGGCAGGCAGATTTTGCCCAGCGCTCAGGAAGCGGCCAGACGCCTGTACCGCATGCGCTCCGAGGCTCAGGAAGTGGCTGGCATGGCGGCGAAAACCTTGCAGTTTGCTGCCACTCACTCGCTGTCATTCACCTTCTTCCCACGCTGGTTGCGCAGCGCCGAAAGTGGCGCGCCGATCGACGCGGTTCGCCTGCATTCCGACAGCATGGCCGTGTGCGAACAGATGCTGATTCATGGTCAGGTGCAATTTCTGTTGTGCCATCGCCACCCCGACGTTCCGCCATTACTGGCGCCTGATCAGTTCATTGGCAAGAAGGTCGGCGAGGACGTACTTGTGCCGCTGGCGAGTGCTTCAGCCCAGTTCGACACATCGCCTGAAACCCTGCCCTATCTGGCCTACACCCACGAATCCGGCCTGGGCCGAATCGTCGCCCACAGACTGCACGGCAAGGCCGATTATCTGCATTTGAAACCGCTGTTCAGCAGCCATCTGGCGGCAGTGCTGATGTCGATGGCGCTGGAAAGCAAAGGCGTCGCCTGGCTGCCGAAAAGCCTGACCGAACAGGAAATGGCCGACGGGCGTCTGGTCAGGGCGCTGGATGACAGTTGGGACATTCCACTGGAAATACACCTGACTCGCCCGACCGCACCGATCAGCCCTTCGGCGGAGGAATTCTGGGCGAAGCTGGGAGAGTAACTCTATCGAGCAGCCCCTCACCCCAGCCCTCTCCCGAGGGAGAGGGAGCCGATCTGGGCGCTGTTCAAGAACTGAGTTCGACTTGGTATTTCAGGTCGGCGAATTTCTACTAAACACCTCGGTCAGTCCCCTCTCCCCCCGGGAGAGGGTTAGGGTGAGGGGCTTTTGGCCTTTGACTCGATTTATGCCACCGTGAGCCCCGTCCATTGCTCCGACACCGCCCAAAGTCGCTCAGCCAGCTCAGCATCCGCCGCCCATTGCGCAACGCCCTTGCGGCCCGCTTCAGGTTGATTGATCGGCGCAACATTGCAGTCTTCGCAATACACGCCACCCAAATCCGCAAGCAATGCACTGGTCGCACACCACAATCCCGTCGCGGCGCCCTGCTCCAGCGTTTTCAGACCGTTGTGGGCATCCAACCGTGGTCGACCGTGTTCATCCAGGGCGTCGAATGCGGCGAGTTCCGCCGTGCTCAAGTGCCGTGTCAGATCCGTCAGAATCTGCCCCGGATGCAATGAGAACGCACGAACGCCATGACTGCGTCCGCGCCGATCCAGCGCGATGGCAAACAAGGCATTGGCTGTTTTTGACTGACCATACGCGGCCCATTTGTCATACGGCCGTTGCAGGAAATCAATGTCGTCAAAGTCGATCCCGGCAATCTGATGCCCGCGCGAGGACACTGACAACACCCGCGCCTGCCCAGCCTTGACCAGCGCGGGCCAGAGGCCGCAGGTCAGGCGATAGTGGCCCAAGTGATTGGTCGCGAACTGGCTTTCATGGCCATCGGCATCGCGCAGCAACGGCGCGGCCATGACTCCGGCGCAGTTGATCAGCAATGACACTGGCTGACCCGCGCTGACCACGCTGTGGCTGAACGCCGCCACCGATTCAGCCTGCATGAGGTCCATGGGCAGCACGCGGACACCGTCAACACCCGCCAATGCCACCTCTGCCCGCTCCGTATCTCTGGCCGGCACAATGACCTGCGCTCCTGCCGCCGCGAGGCTTTTCACCGTCAGCAGACCCAGGCCGGAATAGCCGCCGGTCACCACTGCGAGTTGCCCGCGCAGATTGATGCCGGCCATGACTTCAGCCGCTGTGCTGGCGGCGTTGAACGGTGATTGCACAGGTTGTTGGAGCGTAGCCATGAGCGTTAATCCTGAGTGAGCTATCGAAGGTCTTCATTCTTGGCTAAGCTTTGCGGACGAACCAGTCTGATAAATCCAGGTTTCTGTCGTGATCATCCAAAATCCTGCTGGCGATCCGCTTTCTGCCGTATTGGCACTCTCCGAGTTGCAAGCAGCCTGCTCGGTTCGCTTGCAAGCGGGAGGCGTCTGGGCGCTGCGATTTCAACCCATCGAACTGAAATTCAACGTGGTGCGACGAGGCGAATGCTGGTTGCGCATGCAGGGCTTGCCGGCGCAGTTGCTGCGGGCCGGCGACTGCTTTGTGGTGTCGCGCACGCCGTTCATTCTGGCCAGCGGCGCCGACGTCGAGGCGGTGAATGCAGCGGATGTTTTTGCCCATGACGGCGTCTCGGCGACGTTTGGCGTCGGCGAGGAAGTCGAGCTGCTGGGCGGCAGCGTGTCGCTATCGGGACCCGGCGCAACCGAACTGCTCGACGTGCTGCCAACCTCGCTGATCATTCGCGCCGAGGCCACAGGTGCCTCGTCGTTCGGTTGGCTGCTGGATGAACTGGGCCGCGAGTGGCCATCACACCAGGCCGGCTCGCAGGCGATGTGCAACGACTTGCTGCGGCTGATCTTCATCCATGCGCTGCGCCATCACATCAACAGCGCGGATGCCGAACAATTGGCCTGGCTGGGCGGGCTACGGGAACCGGCGATTGCCGGCGTCTTGCGCGCCGTTCACGCTGCTCCGCAGAAGCCTTGGCGACTGACGCAAATGGCCGAGATTGCCTGCATGTCGCGATCAGGTTTCGCCGCGTTATTCAAAACTTGCATGGGTGTAGCGCCGGTCGAATATGCCACGCGCTGGCGGATGCGCGTGGCCGCGTTTCGCTTGCGCAATGGCCGGGACACTGTGGCGACCATTGCTGCTTCACTGGGCTATCTGTCCGACGCGGCGTTTGGCGCTGCCTTCCGCCGCGTGCACGGCATATCGCCGGGCCAATACCGCCGCGATCCACTCCTGTAGGCCAATGATCGAGGTTATGATCGCGACAACCGCCGCCAAGGACATCCGCCGATGCCTGCCATGAAAACCCGCCCCACCCCCGCGCCATTGCTCAAGCCAGGCGAAACCGTGGTGCTGTTCGACGGCGTGTGCAAACTGTGCAACGGCTGGGCGCGCTTTCTGATTCGCCATGACCATCAGCGCCATGTGCGTCTGGCGACCGTGCAATCGCCCGAAGGCCAGGCCTTGCTGGCGTGGGCCGGTTTGCCCCTGGATGAGTTCGACACCATGGCGGTGATCCGCGACCGGCAGTTCTGGGAACGCTCGGATGCGTTTCTCGAAGTGGTCGGGCAACTGCCAGGGCGCTGGCAGCCGCTGAAACTGCTGCGGATTTTCCCGCGCCGCCTGCGTGACTGGGCTTACGATCGAATCGCGCTGAACCGCTATCGGCTGTTCGGCAGGTACGACACTTGTCTGCTACCAACAGCGGATCATGAAAGCCGCTTTCTAAAAGCCCACGGTTAACCCGACCAGTTGCACCGGCGTCATCTTCGTCACCATCATCAGCACGATGACAAACATCCCGGCGAACCCGGCAATGCCCATCCAGAACCACCAGCGGTAAGTGCTAGCAAAGCGATCATCCAGAGGCAGGCCACTCTCGCCCGCGCTCAGCGCCATCTTCTGCAGACGCTTTTGCAATACAAGTACAGGCAGCCACAGTGCGCCTACGCAGAAGAAAATGATCAGCGAAGTCAGCAGCCATTCAGTGCTCATCGAAAGCCCGGAAAGCCGCATCAGCAGATAGCCGGTAATGACCTGCACAAACCCGGCCGGCGTGGTGATCCACGTATCAAAGCGCACCACCATTCGTGCGACATGGGCGATCACTTGCGGGTTGCCGCTGCGGCTGGCGGCGATCAGGTAGAGGTAGGAGCCCATGCCGAAACCGAAGAGGAAAATCGCCGCGATTATATGCAGGTACTTCAGGCAGAGATAGAGCATCTCAACGCTGTCCATCGGAGAATTGAACCGACAGGCTCAAGTTGGCCGGATCGTTGATCGCCGCCAGATATTCATCGACGCTGATTTCGCCAACACACGGCCGCGCACCAGGTTGCGGTGCATAACCCCGCGCCATTTTGATTGCCAGGGCGACGGCGGCGCAGCTGGGGATTTCCGGGCCTTTGTCATTCAGCGCGGTGAGTTGCGCGGTCAGGCTCAGCGGCTGGTCGTCAACTCCGATGCCCTGAACATCGATGTACATCGCGCTCTTGCCATCACCGAAGCGTTCGAACCTCGTACCCAGCCGATGCAGGCGCGCCGCCCAGCGCACATGATCGCGCACCAGCCCGAAGCGCAAGGCCTGCGCCAGCAAGGCGTTGGCAACGCCGCCGAGCTTCAGGCCGGCGCCAGCCTTGAAGCGCAGTGTGTGCGCACCATAGCGGCGGGCAAATATATCCATGTCCGGTACATCGACATTGGCCAGCACCCGGGTGCCCAGTTGTGGCATCGTGCGCAGGGTCAGATCGAGCCAGCCCAGCACTTCGTGTACCTGGCCGTGCTTCAATTGTTTGATCGGCTTACCGGCATAGGCGAGCACGCCTTCGACCGTGGACAGCCCCGGCATCTTCGCCGAGGAGGAAATGCCATGCTCGATCGAATCGATTCGCGCAAAGCGCTGGCGCTGCTGATCGATGATTGCCGAGGACAAGGTCGGCACCGAACTGCAACCGCTGAGCACGGCCACACCAGCCTCCCTGGCGCGGGCGTCGAGCACGTCAATGCCGTTGACGAAAGTGCGGCAGTCAGCCAGATCGCAATAATTCACACCGTCATCGATGCAGCTTTGAGCAACTGCGTAGGATTGCCCCTGAAACGGCCCGCCGGTGTGCACCACCAACTGAACATTGAACTCACGCAACGCCGCTTGAAAACCTGCGCCCATTGCATCGCCGCACCAGCCTTCGCACGGACGGCCTGATTGCGCTTGCAGCTCAGCGACCTTGCCCTGCAACTTGCGCGCATCGCGGCCCGACAACAGCAGTTCAATCTCTGGCATGAGCGCCAGATGCCGACAAACGATGCTGCCGAAATTGCCGTAGCCACCGACGACCATCACCCTGAATGCCATTGCCCTGTCCCTGTTCCAGCCTAAACGTATGGCGCAGAGGATATAGGCCGCAGCGGCGATCAGACATTTATTTTGCAACCGGGTATCACCCCGCCCGCTTGTCCAAGGCAAAAAGAATGAACCCAACGCCCCTCTCGTCGCCTAACGCACAGACCATCAGGAGCTAAGCCTATGCAAATCGAAACCGTGTGGATCGTATTGGCGGTCATTCTCGTGCTGATCGAGCTTTGGGCCATCAACCGGGTGCGTAAAAGCGAGGGGAAATCCAGTAGTAAAGGCGTGTGGATCGTGCTGATCGTGTTCGTGCCGCTGTTCGGCCTGATCGCCTGGGCATTGGCGGGACCCAAGCATGTCGGTCGCATTTCGCCTTCCCAGGCTAACCGTTGAAGCGGCTAGCGCTGCCCCTTTCCAAGCATCACCACAGCCCGGCTTTTGCCGGGCTTGTTATATGCAATGCCCGCCGCGCGGATTTCTTGCAGGCTGCACGAAAGCATTGTGCCTGCTTCGATGCCAGCCCTTGATTTAGAAGGGTTGCGCTTGATCGGCAAGTTGGCATGAGTCCTGCGATAGCCTCTTCCTGAATACACAGCAGCGCGAAAAAAGAACGCTGTGTTCAATCCGTGAAAAGCAGAGGCCTCAAAAAATGAATGCCATCGACCTTCTCAAAGCCGACCATGAAAAAGTCAAAGCCATCCTCAGCCAACTGAGTGAATCCACCGACCGCGCGCTGAAAAAACGCGTCGAGTTGCTGGGCAAACTGGAAATGGAAATCACCATCCACACCCGCCTAGAAGAAGAGATTCTCTACCCTGCGTTCAAGGAAGCCGGCAGCAAGGAAGAAGACATCATGTACTACGAAGCCAAGGAAGAGCACCGCACCGTGGATTCGCTGGTGCTGCCTGATTTGAAGGAAACCGATCCGGGCAGCCCGGAATTTGCCGGTCGGGTCAAAGTGGTCAAGGAGCTGCTGGAGCATCACATCGAAGAGGAAGAAGAGGAAATGTTCCCGAAAGCGCAGAAGCTTCTGGGCAAGGCCAAGCTCGAGGAACTGGGCGCGCAAATGGAAGCCATGAAGGCGAGCCACAAAAAGGAAATGGCGGCCAACAAGATCGCTGCGTAAAGTGCTGAAGACACGGAAGCCCGGCAGCGATGCCGGGCTTTTTTGTGCGCCCAAACAGGCCCTCGCTTCCACATTGGATATACGTGTGTTCGGAAATTCCTGAACAAGCCACGAAACCTGTGGGAGCGAGCCTGCTCGCGAAGGCGTCAGGTCAGCCACATCAACTATGACTGACACTGCGCTTTCGCGAGCAGGCTCGCTCCCACAATGGATATACGTATGTCCGGCAATTCCTGAACAAGCCACGAAACCTGTGGGAGCGAGCCTGCTCGCGAAGGCGTCAGGTCAGCCAGATCATCTATGACTGACACTGCGCTTTCGCGAGCAGGCTCGCTCCCACAGGGTCAGTGTCGGTCTTGATGCAGGTTGTGATCAAACCGCCCAAGGTGGCGCCGGATCGAATTTCCCTTCAATCCACTCCTTGAACGCCACCACCGCCGCCGCTGGAAACCGCGATGACGGCCTGACCAGATAGACGCCGCCCGCCGAATCCAGATGCCAGCCGGGCAACACACGAATCAACCGACCTGCCGCCAGATCACGGCTCATCAGCCAGTCGCCGGCACCGAGTATGCCGGCGTCGGCGCGGGCGGCGGCGAGCAGGGATTCGCTGTCGCTGGCAGTCAGGTTGCCGTGGGGCGTGATGGTCTGCACCTCGTTGCCGCGATGCAGGCGCCACAGCGGGAACGACGCCAGCCCGCTGAAGCGCAGGCAATTGTGCTGAAGCAGGTCCTGCGGGGTTTGCGGCATGCCGTGGGCCTCGATGTAGGCCGGCGATGCGCAGAGAATCCGTCGATGGTCACTGAGCTTTTTTGCAATCAGCCGATTGTCATCAAGCTCGCCGATGCGGATGGCCGCATCGAAGCCCTGCTCGATGATGTCGACCAGGCCTTCGCTGTAATCGGCGATTACCGAAACATGCGGATGAGCCTTGAGAAATTCCGGCAGCAGCGGCCCCAGCCACAAGCGCCCCATCGCCGCCGGCAACGCCAGGCGCAAGGTGCCGCGTACTTCGCTGGCGCCCTGCACCGCTTGTTGCTGCGCTTCGTTCATCAACTCGACGGCCGCGCGCAAGCGTTGTTCAAGTTGAAGGCCGGCCTCGGTGATACGCACGTGTCGCGTCGAGCGTTCCACCAACCGCACGCCCAGTCGCTTCTCCATCGCCGCGAGGCGCTTGGAAACGATGGTCGGATGACGCTGCAACAAACGCCCCGCCGCGACAAACGAGCCTTGCGCGGCGACGGCCAGGAAAGCAGCGATTTCATCGCTGTGCGGGTTGCTCAGAACATCCAGATTCATGGTTTTAAAATGATCGCCCCTGATGATCGGCCCGATTCAAGATCGGCGTGCGCTTGTGCCGCGTCAGCCAATGAATAACGCGCGCGGATTTGCGGCGTGATGATACCGGCGGCAACAGCGGCCAGCACATCTTGTGCGCGCTCCTGATATTCGGCTGTCGTGGCGGTGTGCGCGGCCAGCGACGGACGGGTCAGGAACAGCGAGCCCTTGGCGTTCAGCGTGGCCATTTCCACCGCTGCCGGCGCGCCGGTCTGCGCGCCGAACGAGACCATCAATCCGCGTGGGCGCAAGCTGTCCAGCGAGGCCTGAAAAGACACCCGACCAATCGGGTCATACACCACGTCGACCTTGCGCCCCTCGGTGATACGCAACACATCGGCGGCGAGGGTTTCGGCATCGAACACCAGCACTTCGTCACAGCCCGACGCGCGTGCCTTGTCGACACTGGCCTGCTTCGACACCACACCGATCACCGTTGCGCCAAGGTGTTTGGCCCATGGCACCATGATTTCCCCCAGACCTCCCGCGACACCGTAAAGCAGCATCGTCGTGCCCGGCCCGACCGGATAAGTCGCCTTCAGCAGATACTGCGCGGTGATGCCTTTGAACAACACCGCCGCCGCATCTTCGAACGACAACTCATCGGGGATCTTCACCAGACGCTCCGCCGGAAACAGCCGCGCCGAGGCGTAACCAACCAAGGGGCCAGTGGCATAAGCAACTCGATCGCCGACGCGGACATTGCTCACACCGGCACCGACCGCTGCCACCCGACCCGCGCCTTCCAGACCCAGCCCCGAGGGCAACGCCACGGGCACTGCACCTTTGCGCTGGCTGACATCCAGGTAATTAACACCCACCGCCGCTTGCTCCAGCCAGACCTCGCCGGACCCGGGGGGCTGTTCGCTGACAGTGTGCAGTTGCAGGACGTCCGGTGCGCCGGTTGCGGTGAAGCGGATTGCATTGGCCATGGTCATCTCCATTCATCGTTAGCCGTTGAGCTCAGTCTGAAAGCTCAGCATTCAACGAACAACCCAACCTGAATGCAGTTCATTGCTGCATCTGATGCAGCTATGCATGAATAAAAAAGGAGCGGCAGGTGCTGCCACTCCTCTTTGCAGAATCAATCGAACGCGCCGTTGAGCACTTCGTAGATCAGCCCGGTAGCCAGCGCGACGAGGATCAGGTCGGTGCCCACCTGTTGCCATTCGTAGCCGTCGTAATGAGGCAAATGGCCGAGCAGCCGCCCGTCCAGCTTCTTGGCGATGCCCGGAGGCAGCGGTTTGCCCCGCGCCAGATTCTTTTGAATGCCCGGCGGCAGTGCTGGCCCCGGATTCCAGTATTCGCCGCGATAGCCGCCGACGATGCCGAGAATATTGCCGCGATCAATGCTCGGTCCGCCGCCGCGATAGCCAGAGTGTTGCTGGCCTTTGTTGCCATTGCCCTGACCGCCCCCACCCGGTTTACCATGATCCTGCATGTTCTGCGGTTTGCCCTTGCCGTTGCCCTGGCCGCCCTGGCCCTTGCCATTGCCGGGGTCGGCCAGTGCCGTCGTGCTGCCGACTACAAGCGCGAGGCAAGACAGCGCGACAATCAATCTGCGAGCTTTTCTCATGTGCGATTCCTTCGGTTTGGGGGGCTCTTGAGTAGGGGGAATGTGCTCAGCTTAGTGGATTTCTCCTTGCTGACCACTCGGCCTTGCGTCAGGATTCCCACCCTCTCCACCCGCGATCGAAAAAACATGAATCGTCAAAAGAAGCTGCAGCAGTTGTTCAAGGAAAAAGCCAAAAAGGCCAACGCCAAACTGGCGCCGAAAAAGCCCAAATACATCTGCAAGGCTGATCGCCTGAAGCTGGAAGCCGAAGCCGCGCAGGCTTCAGTGGAAAATACCGAGAGCTGAGTCAGGCTTTCTGCCGCGACGTCAGCCACGTCATCAGCGCCGCCAGCACCAGCAATGCCGCGCTGGCGAAGAAGGTCAGCCGATAGCCACTGCCGTCGAACAGCAGACCACCGACGGTCGACCCCGAAGCGATCGACAACTGCACCACCGCCACCATCAGCCCACCGCCGGTTTCGGCATCGTCAGGCAGCGTGCGCGCCAGCCAAGACCACCAGCCTACCGGCGCCGCCGTGGCGATCAATCCCCACACGCCCAGCAACACGAACGTCGCGACCACTGAACTGCCCATCCCAATGAGCGCCACTGCGATCATCGCCATCAACAGCGGGATGGCGATCACCACGCGATACAGCCCCTTCTTCAACACGGAACCGATGACCACGGTGCCGATAAACCCGGCCACACCAATGACCAGCAGAATCATCGACAGCACCGAAACATCGACCCGGGTCACGGTTTCCAGAAACGGTCGCAGGTAAGTGAACAGCACAAACTGGCCCATGAAGAACAGGCCGGCGCCGAGCATGCCGAATGCCACCCGGCGGCTTTTGAACAACGCAAAGCCGTTGGCTGCGCTGGCTTTGCGTGGCGCGGCGGGGAGCGCGGGCAAGCTGATCCATTGCCAGAGCAGCGCAATCAACGCCACCGGTATCAGGCAGAAAAACGCCCCGCGCCAGCCAATCACACTGCCGAGATAACTGCCCAGCGGCGCCGCGACCACCGTAGCCAAAGCATTGCCGCCGTTAAAAATTGCCAATGCCTTGGGCACGCTGGCGGAGGGCACCAGACGCATGGCCAACGCTGCCGACATCGACCAGAAGCCGCCAATCACCACGCCGATCAATGCGCGACCGATCATGTAAACCGTGTAGTTGGGCGCCAGGCCCACCACCAGCCCGGACGCACACATCAGCGCCGTCAACAGCAGCAACAGGCGCTTGCGATCCATCGAACCGGCAAGCCTGGTGATCGTCAGGCTGGTCAGCACCGCGAACGCGCCGGAGATGGCGATGCCGTAGCCGGCCAGGCCTTCGCTGATGTGCAAGTCCGTGGCCATGGGCGTGAGCAGACTGACCGGCATGAACTCGGAGGCGATCAGCGCGAAGACACACAGGGTCATGGCGAACACGCCGCTCCAGTACGCCGGTTGCTCGCCGGCAGTGGACACGCCCATGGGCTGGTTTGTCGGGTTGTCGATTGCTTGGGCCGTCATGCAAAAACCTGTTTGGAAGAACAAATGGTCGAGGCACTTCTGCCCCGCTACTCAGGCTGCAAAGCTTGACGGATCGGACTTAACTTGATTAGTAGCGGTAATCTTCATGTGCTTTTGAGAAAAATTCAGCAATGAGCAACGCCAAAGTCAATGACCTGCAGGCCTTTCTGGCGGTGGCCCAGGATCAAAGCTTCACCAAAGCCGCTGCTCGCCTCGGCGTCACGCCCTCTGCGTTGAGTCATACGGTCCGCGCGCTGGAGCAGCGTCTGGGTATCCGCTTGCTGGCTCGCACGACGCGCAACGTCTCGCCGACCGACGCTGGCGAGCGCTTGATGCGTTCGATTGCGCCGCTGTTCGAGCAGATCAGCGCCGAGCTCGAAGCCCTTGGCGAATTGCGCGACAAGCCCAGCGGCACCATTCGGATTTCCTGCACGGACGATCAGATCGAGTTGTGCATTCGGCCGATGCTTACAAAGTTTTTGCAGGACTATCCGGACATCACCTTGGAGTTTTACGTCGATTATGGTTTCACCAATGTGGTCAAGGAGCGCTTCGACGCTGGTATCCGTCTCGGTGAGTCGATCAGCAAAGACATGATCGCCGTGCGCATCGGCCCGGACTGGCGCCTGGCCGTGGTGGCCTCGCCGGATTACTTCGCTCGCCACCCGAAACCCGCCACGCCACATCAGTTGACGGAGCACGCCTGCATCAACATTCGCCACCAACCGGCCGGCGCGATATACGCCTGGGAGTTTGCGCACAAGGGTCAGGATTTCAGCGTGAAGGTCGACGGGCAGTTGGTGTTCAACAGCATCATGCACGTGCTCAATGCCGCCGTGGATGGCATCGGCGTGGCGTACGTGCCCGAGCAATTGGTCGCGCCGTATCTGGCCGACGGGCGACTGGTAGAAGTGCTGGAAGAGTGGTGCCCGACGTTTCAGGGCTATCACCTGTACTACCCGAACCGGCGCCAAGGCTCGGCAGCGTTTGCAGCGTTTGTCGAAGCACTGAAATACAACCGCTGACAAACGCAACTCTTCAATCCAAGCCAAATCCCTGTGGGAGCGGGCTTGCCCGCGAAGGCGTCGGCACATTCAACCTCATCATCGCCTGACCCAGTGCTTTCGCGAGCAGGCTCGCTCCCACAATGGTCCGGGGCAAGGCCAAAATCTTCAGCGCAACCAAAATCCCTGTGGGAGCGAGCCTGCTCGCGAAGGCGCCAGATCAGATACATCCACATTGAATGACACACCGCTTTCGCGAGCAGGCTCGCTCCCACAATGATCCGGGTCAAGGCTACGTTTTCACAGGCTGGCTCACCACAGCGGCGCACCGAATCACCGCCGCACAACGACGAAGGGAGGCCCATTAAAGGCCTCCCTTGTTTCTCCCCGTCAGGACGTACCCAACCCCTGCGACAGATCCGAAGAAGACGGCCGCGCCGGATCCGGTTTGGTCTCGACTTCGGTTTGTTCAGTGGTTCGGGTCACCGTGTCACGCACGGCTTCATAACCTTCCTGAGCTTTTTGCTTGGCTTTGTCGACCATGCCAGCGCTGGTGCGGCCCATGTAGCGCTGTTCAGTGGAGGTGGTCGGCAACGCCGCGCCGAGCAAGGCACCCAAAGCGACCCCAGCGGCAGCCACCATCAGCGGTTGCTCCTTGAGCAGGTGACTGAACTGCTGGCCAAGCACTTGCGAATTACGCGACAGTCGATCACTGGCGTCATGCATCGCATGGCTCAGGTTTTCCTTCGCCGCACCGACGTTTTCACCGAGGTGGCTGGCCTTGCCTTTCAGCGACTGGTAGCCGTCCTTCAGCGAGTCAGTAGTGGAGTGCAGACGCGCGCGCGCACTGTCGATGCCGTCGGCCAAACCGTCGGCCCACTCGCCGGCCTTGTCCTGATCCGGCCCGCTGCGATAGGTCGGCTGCGGCACCGGTGGGCGATTCTGGCTGATCATCAGCCAAAGCAGGCCCACGGAAGTCAGCACCGCTGGCACCGGATTATTGCGCACGCTGGTGCCGAGATTGGTGAAGAACGTCGAGCCGTTGCTCTGCATCATCCCCCAGGCCTGATCGATCATCTGCCCGGGGGTGAACTTGCTCTCCAGTTGATCGACGATGTTGCCGATGCTGGCGCGCTGCGCATCGATTTCGCGCTCGATCTGCTCCGGGCTTTTTTCCGCTTCGATATCCAGTTCGCTTTTCATGAGACTTTCCTCCGCAGCGCTTCCTGATCCTTGTTCAAGGCGTCGAGGGTGCGATCAGGTTTGAAGTGAGATGGCTCGAATTGCTTCTTCCCGGATTGCAGCATGGCGAAGCCGATGATCATCACCACCACGCCGACGATCAGCGCGGCCAACCATGGCGCCATGAACATGCTCAGGCCGTACACCGCCGACATCAGCAGAATGATGAAGCCGGCGAGGAACACGATCGCGCCGCCGGCCACCGCAGCGATGCCCGCCTTCAGCGTGCTGAGGCTGTTGTGCAGTTCGGCTTTTGCCAGTGCCAGTTCCTTGGTGAACAAGGCCGGTACCTCGCGGGACAGTTGCCGCAACAGGCCGACCACGGAGGCGTCATCCGTTTGGCCAAGGGGCCTTGCCCCGCTCAGATCAGATTCATCTCTGTTCATCACAGTTCTCCTTTGGCGTCGGGTGCGTGCGGTACGGAAGCCGCGGCAAAATCAGCGGGGTGATCGCTGTCACTGGGCGAGTTAGGGGTAATGCCGGTAGCCAATCCCGGATTGGCGTGGGTCGACGACGGCATCGACGATTCATAGGGTCGCTGCGCGCCGTAATCGGCTGGCGGTGGCGTCGAGGTGGAGCCCGCCGCCGGATCGTGTTCGGCACTGACCGTCGCTGCTGCAGAGGTGCCTGCTTTGAGAAACCGCGACAGGCCGAAACCGATGGCAATGCTGCCGGCGATGAACAATCCCGGATTGCTGCGCGCCAGATCCGCTGCATCGTGCAGTAACTGCTCGGCACTCTTGCCGCGCAGATTGCCCGCCAGCCCGGTCATGGAATCCGCCATGTCGGTCAGGTAGTCGGACATACCCAGCGTGTCCTTGTCCTGCAGCTCCGAGACAAAGCTTTTCGCCCCTTGCGCCAAGGCTTCGATCTGCTCGGCCGCCGTGTCGCGATACTGGCCGAATTGCGCATCGGCCTGCTGCCGCGCACCGCCCAGTGCTTCGCTGACGTTGTCCTTCAAATGATCAAAACTTTGCTCAGGCTTGCCGTTGGGATCACCTGATTCATACCCTGACCTGCTGTCTGAAGTATTCATGTCGCCCCTCGCCTTCTCACTGAAAACGCAAAAACGGAGCTACACGGCAACATTGCCTCGAGCCCCCACATAGGAGATGACGGAGCAGCTTGCGCGAGAGTTCAAAGAGGTTGATGAGCGTGCGACATCAGGTCTGGATCAGTGACGAAAGGTTGCGCTTGGCAGGATTGTGTTGAGCTTCTGCGCCGGTCTGCGGTCAAGACAAGGCACGGGGGTTCATCCAGATGATGGCAGTGAAACCCTCAACGCCGCCGATAGATGGCAGAATCCCCACACCCTGATCACTTCGGAGACCGCAATGCTTCGCCTGTTTGAAGAAAGGCTCGACCCCTTCCCGCCCGACGAGGCGCCGCCACCGCCAGTCGGCCTGATGCGTTTCTTGTGGGCCTGCACCCGGGGCGCGCGCGGTTACATTCTGGCCTTCGCCCTGCTCAGCGCCAGCGTGTCGATCTACGAGGCATGGCTGTTTTCGTTCCTCGGGCAAGTGGTGGATCTGCTCTCGACCTGGCAATCCGGCGGCGCTGCTGGTGATGAGGAAAGCCGCGTGTTGTGGGGCATCGGCATTGTGCTGGTGGTCAGCATCGGGCTGGTGGCGCTGCGCACGATGGTCCAGCACCAGATCCTCGCGATCAATCTGCCGCTGCGTCTGCGCTGGGACTTCCATCGGTTGATGCTGCGGCAAAGCTTGTCGTTTTTCTCCGACGAGTTCTCCGGCCGGGTCACGACCAAGGTCATGCAAACCGCGCTGTCGGTACGCGAGGTGCTGTTTACCCTGATCGAAATCCTCCCCGGCATCGGCGTGTACTTCATCGCGATCATTGCGCTGGCCGGTGGCTTTGCGCTGAAACTGATGCTGCCGTTCCTGGCGTGGATCGTTTTGTTCGGGCTGGCGATGGTGTATTTCGTCCCGCGTCTGGGCAAGGTCGGCCAGGAACAGGCCGATGCGCGCTCGTCGATGACCGGGCGGATTGCCGACGCCTACACCAACATCACCACGGTCAAACTGTTCTCTCACTCCAAGCGTGAAGCGCATTTTGCCCGTGCGGCGATGGAAGATTTCAAGCTCACCGGGTTCCGCCAGATGCGTCTGGTCAGCCAGTTCGAGATCGTCAATCAGGCGCTGGTGGTCGCGTTGATTATCGGTGCCGGCGGTTACGCGCTGTGGCTGTGGCATCAGGGCGAAGTCGGCACCGGCGCTGTTGCGGCGATCACCGCCATGGCGTTGCGCATCAACGGCATGTCGCACTGGATCATGTGGCAGATGACGTCGCTGTTCGAAAACATCGGCACCGTGCAGGACGGCATGGCCACCCTGACCAGCGGCCCGAATGTCCAGGACGCGCCGGATGCCAAGGTGCTTGAGCCTGCCGGTGGCGAAGTGGTTTTCGACAATGTCAGCTTCAACTACAACGGCGAACGCCAAGTGCTCGACGGCTTGACCCTGCACATTCGCCCCGGCGAAAAAATCGGCCTGGTCGGCCGCTCCGGTGCAGGCAAGTCGACGCTGATCAACCTGCTGCTGCGCTTCTATGACGTTGATCGCGGCGAGATCCGCATCGATGGGCAGAACATCGCCGAGGTCACCCAGGACAGCTTGCGCAGCGTGATCGGCATGGTCACCCAGGACACGTCACTGCTGCACCGCTCGATCCGCGACAACATCGCCTACGGACGCCCGGACGCCACCGACGAAGACATCCACCGCGCTGCGGTGAACGCCCAAGCCGATGATTTCATCAGCCAGTTGAGCGACAAGCAGGGCCACAGCGGTTACGACACGCTGGTCGGCGAACGCGGCATCAAGCTCTCCGGCGGCCAGCGCCAGCGCATCGCCATCGCCCGGGTAATGCTGAAGAACGCGCCGATCCTGCTGCTCGACGAAGCCACCAGCGCACTGGACTCGGAAGTCGAAGTCGCGATCCAGGAAAGCCTCGATGAAATGATGCAGGGCAAAACCGTGATCGCCATCGCCCACCGCTTGTCGACCATTGCGGCCATGGACCGGCTGATCGTCATGGACGAAGGCCGCATCATCGAACAAGGCACCCACGCGCAATTGCTCGAGAAGAACGGCACCTATGCGCGGCTGTGGCAACACCAGAGCGGCGGGTTCCTCGGTGAGGATCGGGGTTTGGTTGAGGTGATGGAGGAGTGATCAGGCTGGAGGGCCGGGGCCGGCCCTCCATCGATTGGCCTAGATGGTGACGGGGCTTTCTGCATTAACCGGAAGCTTTACGCGAAACACGGTTCCGCCTTCCAGGTCAGAGCTGACCTCGATCGAGCCGGCATGCGAGGCGACGATTTCCGAAGCGATAAACAGGCCTAGACCGAGCCCGGCAACCGGCCCGTGATCAACCACGGAGCGCTGCGAGAACCGCCCCATCGGGTTGAAGATGAACGGCAATACATCCCCCGGGATCGGTTCACCGCCGTTATGTACGGTGAACACCGCGCAATCCTCGCGGACCTGCAACTGGACCGAGACCGGAAACTTATTGTCGCCGTGGGTCACCGCATTGCTGATGATGTTGGAAAAGACCTGTTCCATCCTCGCGCCATCGAACGCTCCCATCACCGCTTCCTTTGCATCGAACCGCACGTTGGCCTGCGGATGAAAGGCGCGGATTTCCTCGATCACCCGTTCGCACACAGGGCTGAGATCGATCAGGGATTTTTTCACCGGAATACCCGGCCCCATCTGGCAGCGCGTCAGATCCAGCAGGTCGCCGACGATCTGGCTGGCGCGCTGCACGCTGGCGTAGATCTGCCTGGCCACTTTTCTGGTGCGCGGGTCGGTGGCTTCGGTACGACGCAACATATCCGCACCAAGCAGAATCGCCCCCAGTGGCGTGCGCAAGTCATGGCCGAGAATCCCCAGAAACACGGTGCGCGACGCCTCGACGGCGCGCGAGTAGCTGGCAATCGACTCGGCCAGCGCCTGGTCGATGGCTTCGTGAAAACGCGTCATGTCGTCGACATTCACCGATTTGCCATCCTTGACCTGACGCAGCCACTGGCTCAGCACACTGGTGCGCAGCGCGCGGTATTCGGAAACCATCTGATCGATGGTGAAACCGGCCATCAGCCGCGTCACCGCGTGGGTTTCCGCAGCCGTTTCTTCATCGTCGCGCGGCGCATGACCCTGGGCCTTGGCAATTTGCTCGCTGATGGTCTGCTTGCTCCGCAGATCGATAACGATGGCGTGCAACATCTGCTCGGCGTGATCGCGCAGCGCAGCGTTATCGAGTTCCGCACCTGGTGTCTCGATGGTGCGGGCGAAATCTTCCCAGGCCTGCAGTATCGGCTCTAGGTTTTCGAGAATGAAATCTGGCAGGCGCATGGCTGTAGTCCATAGAGGAAATCCATCTGCGCCGACAGGCGCGCCGGCGCAGACAGTAAAAGAACAAACTCAGGAGTACAGAAGGTACGGCTGACCTCGTGCAGCCTAACATCATTGCATTGGTTCAACGCGGGAGGAAAATCGGCAACAGCCACTTGTGACGAAAGCCATCAGAACACTCAGCTACCTGTACTTGAGCCACTGTCCGGAACGCTCAAGTCGCCACCCGGAAAAGCACCACCCTCAATGTGATACACGCTCGGCTCTGCGGAAAAATAATCCTCCAGCCCCAGCATGAAGCGCTGATGGTCGTCACTCTCTTCAAACCCCGGCGAGTGATCCTCAAGCGATTGCCAGCGCACGATCAGATTGAACTGCTCGGGGATTTCAATACCTTGCGCCAGCAAGTGGCCGCCGTATCCCTTGGCGCGGGTCAGCAACGGTTCGACTTCGGCAAATGCCCGTCGAAAGGCTTCAGTCTGTTGCGGGTGAACGGGCAGGACTGCGATTTCATAAACCATGATGCTTCTCCAAAATCAGTGAGCGGATTCAGACGATGAGCGTAGGCTCGACGGCGATGGCGATTTTTCCCAGCAGACCGTTGTTGGCGCTCTCCAGTCGAGCGTGGGCGAGCGGGATGTCGGCGAGCGAATAGACGGCGCCCACATGTGGCCGCAACTGGCCGCGCTCGACCAACGCGCTCAATTCATCGAGCTTGCCGCGATTCTGCCGGGTGAAGACGAAGTGGTAACTGGCGTTCTTGCCCCAGGCCTGGACGAGGTTTTGTGGCTGCGCGATGTCGACGATCGAGACCACGCGGCCAAGCTGAGCGAGCACGTCGGCGCTGCGGGACAGGGTATCGCCGCCGATGGTGTCGAACACCACATCAACGCCATGCCCGGCGGTTTCGCGCATGATCGCTTCGACGTAGTCCTCTTGGGTGTAATCGATCACCACGTCGGCACCCAGGCTGCGGACGAACTCGGCGTTGGCCTCGCGCACGGTGGTGAACACTCTGGCGCCCATGGCTTTGGCCACCTGAATCGCCACATGGCCGACCCCGCCGGCGCCGCCGTGGATCAGAATGCTTTCGCCAACGCGGAGCACAGCGCGCACGGTGAGCGCTTCCCAAACCGTACCGCCGACCAGACTCAGACTGGCCGCCTCAAGGTGGCTCAGCGAGGCAGGCTTTCTGGCGATGATGCTTTCGGCTGCGACGTGGTACTCGGCATAACTGCCCTGCCCGTCGAATATCTGCGGGGTGTACCAGACCTCGTCGCCCGGCGCGAAAGCGCTGACGCCCGGCCCGATGGCTTCAACCACGCCCGACACGTCGTGACCGGTAATGGCTGGCAGCGGCACCAGGTCGGGATAGTCACCGCGCCGAACCTGGTAATCCAGCGGATTGATGGAAGTGGCGTGCACTCGGACTAGCACTTGGCCCGCTTGCGGAACCGGTTTGGGCACTTCGCTGAGTTCGAACGAATCAGGACCGCCGAAGGATTTCAGAATCATCGCTTTCATGGCAAAACCTCGTATCGATAAAGAGGGATATCGAGATTTCTCGATATCCTAGAGTAAAAAAATTTACAGCTCTTTCCCTATGATCTCTGCAAGCGCGCTGATTGCTGCCTCATTGCGTTTGTAGTAGGTCCATTGACCGATGCGCCGCACCTCCACCAGCCCCACCCGCTGCAACGTGGCCAGATAACTCGACACCGTCGACTGCGACAGGCCGATACCTTCCTGGATACTGCTGACGCAGACACCCTCAACAAGAACGTCACCCTCATCCTGCGGGGGGAAGTTCTTCACGGGATCCTTCAGGCCTTCAAGGATCTTGAGGCGCGTCGGGTTCGAGAGGGCTTTGAAGATTTCGATCAGTTCCATGCGCCGAGGATATCGAGATTTTTCGATATGTCAATGCGCGATATTAATCTGATCGGCAGTCGGCGACAGGCGGCAACGGGATCCGATTTGCCACCCTGCCGTGCGGCTCAGCCTTGGGGCGCATCCAGCAACACCCACAGTCGCACGATTTTCCCTTCGCTGATTTCTGCCACATCGACGCCGCTGACGATGACCGGCCCATCGCCCGGGCCTGCGTGCCAGCGCAGATAACCCAAGCCGTGATGCCCAACTGCAGTGCCCTCCGCAACAAAAGCGAAGTCCGGCCCGAACTGATCCAGCAACGCACCGGCCACTGCCGAAATCGCCGCTTGCCCGGTGACGATGCCAGCCGGTTCATACATCGTCGGTGCGTCTGCAAAAAGCTCCTGCACCGCCGCCAAGCGCCTTTGTGCATCGCGTTGGTTGAACACCCGCTGCAGATTGGCCCGTAGCAAGGCGTCGTAGTTTTCAACTTCATCAGTATTTCGCGAATCTGAGCCAGCCATTTTTGATTCCTCGATTTGTGTGTGAAGCCCGGTTGCCCGGGCTCAGCGATTAACCATGTTTGACCAGGTTCAAGGCTGGCAGCGGTCCGCCCGGAAACTGCGCAAGCATTCCCTGCTGCACACCGCCGAGATCGATGCCGTAAAAACCCAATTGATCAATCAGCTCTGCAACCTTGGTTTTGCTCGCGGCATCTTCACCGGAATAAAACAGCACACGCTTGCCGCCCTCGGCGGAGGGATCGCTCAGCAGAGCCGCGAGCAAATGGTTGAAGGCCTTGACCACGTGCGCACCGGGCAGCATCTGCGCCACCACTTGCGAAGACGGCTGGCCGCCCAGATCGAACGGTTTGAACAGTGGCGCCTCGATCGGGTTGCTGGCATCGATCACGATGCGCCCATCCCAAGGCCCGAGATCGCGCACCGCGTCGGGGATTTTCGACCAGTTCACCGCCAGAAAAACGATGTCCGCCTGACTGGCTTGCTGAGCCGTCACCGCTTGTGCGAGTGGACCCAATTTGCTGACCAGATCGGCAAGGCTCTGCGGCCCGCGGCTGTTGGCCAGGCTGACCGGCAGGCCTGCGTTGACGAGCAACCGAGCGATGGCGGTGCCGATGGAGCCTGTACCAATGATGCTGATAGTCATGATGCTCTCCTTACGCTGTGAAGCCGCCGTCGACGATTAATTCTGCGCCGGTGACAAACCCTGCCTCTGCACTGGCCAGGTACGCCACCGCGCTGGCGACATCCTTGCCCTCGCCGTACCGCCCCATGGCGATGTTCGGGCGTAGGAAGTCCGCAATAGGCCCGTCGGCCGGGTTCATGTCGCTGTCGGTCGGGCCGGGATGAACGGTGTTCACAGTGATGCCGCGCGGCCCCAGGTCGCGCACCAGTCCACGACTGAAACCGGTCAGCGCACCTTTGCTCAGGGTGTAGACGGAGGCGGTAGCGAACGCAGCGTATTGCACCATCGAGCTGCCGATGTGAATGATGCGGCCGCCCTGCCCCATGTGTTTGAGCGCTTGCTGAGTGGCTACGAAGACGCCGGTCACGTTCACCGCAAGGATGCGTTGAAAGTCCCCAAAGACGATGTCCTCGGGGGCACCGAGCAGGCTGATACCAGCGTTGTTCACCAGAATGTCGATCTTACCGAACCGCTGTGCAACCTCGGCAATCGCTGCACGTACAGCCTCGGGATTGCCCGCATCGGCCGCCAGCGCCACAGCCTGGCCGCCCGCCGCAACGATTTCCTGCACGACCGCTGCGGCGCGATCTGGCGATGCGTTGTAGGTGATAGCGACGGTTGCGCCATCTGCCGCGAGCCGTTTGGCGATGGCTGCGCCGATGCTGCGTGAACCACCGGTAACGATAGCGATTTTGCCGGTCAGTGGAAGCGTGGGTGTGTTCATGGTCGAGCCTCTGGGTGGTTGAAGTTGATGAGGCTATGAGACGCTTTCTGATCTTCCACCAGTAGTGGAAGACACCTAGAATCACTTTCAATCATTAGTTGAAGGTGCACGGATGGAAACGTTAGGCAATTTGCTCTCATTCGTGCGCAGCGCCGAGGCGGGAAGCTTCTCTGCCGCCGCGCGGCGGCTGGGCCTGACTCCGGCGGCGGTCAGTCGCAATGTCGCGCAACTGGAGGCCAACCTCGGCGTACGCTTGTTTCAGCGCAGCACGCGCAAACTCACGCTGACCGAAGCGGGAGAACGTTTTCTGGCCAACGTCGGTTCGGGATTGGAAAGTGTTCAGGCGGCGATCGCCGATGTGGCCGGCAATGCCGGAGAGCCTTCCGGCACCCTGCGTCTAAGTGCGGCACCGGGTTTTGCCAGGGATTTCCTGCTGCCGCTGATGCCGGAATTTCTCAATCGATATCCCGCCGTGATCCCCGAATGGCATGTCGACAATCGCCAGGTCGATCTCATCGCGGACGGCTTTGATGCGGCTATCGGCGGCGGCATCGAACTCGCGCAAGGTGTGGTCGCCAGAGCCATCGCCCCGGCGCATCTGATTCTGGTGGCCTCGCGGGAGTATCTGTTGCGGCGCCCGCGCGTCCAGCGCATTGAAGAGCTGTCGACGCTGAATCACCTGGCCATGCGCTCGGTGCAGACCGGCAAGGTGCGCAGCTGGATGTTGCAAGGCCCCGACGGGCAACGAGCACCACTGGAGTTGGCGCCGCGCCTGTTGGTCAACGATCCGCAGGCGCTGTGTCAGTGCGCGCGACTGGGGTTGGGGGTTGCGCTGTTGGCAGTTCCGGATGTTTTGCCTTATCTGCAGGACGGTACGCTGGAAAGGGTTTTGCCCGATTGGTATGTCGATGCAGGGCAAATCTATTTGTACTTTTCCAGCCAGAAACTATTGCCAGCAAAAACCCGGGCTTTTGTGGATTTTCTGGTCGGTCAGGCTCGTGAGGATGGGTGGGCAACTCGACTTGATGCTCGTGCCTAGCAAGCAAGTTATACGATCTCTGAAACTCAAACAGCATCACGCCTAAGCGGATTTTCAAGCCTTTCGAGCTTGCCGCGCCTGCTCGATTACGGTACAAATCGGGCAGTTGTACGACAACATAATAAAAACCTGAGCCACCCCGAGTGGCTATCATTTTTGAGATCTGCCATGTCCCGTCCTGAGTTTGCGCCAACCGTACCGCCGCCCTTCCCCCGTTATCTCGCCGTGATCATTCTGTTGTGCATGGGTTGTGCCTTCGCCGGCAACCACGTCGCGGCACGGGTCGCTTTTGATGATGGCGCGGGCGTGTTGCTGGCGATTCTGATGCGCTCGGGCGGGACCTTGCTGGTGCTTGCCATTCTCGTTCTGTGGCAGCGGCAAAGTCTGCGTGTGCCGGCGGGCGCGTGGCGTTGGCAGTTACTGTTGGGGCTGTTGATCACCGCGCAGAGCCTATGTCTGTATTCCGCCGTAGCACGGGTGCCGGTTGCTTTGGCGCTGCTGGTGGCCAACGTGTTTCCGATCCTGCTCGCCTTGCTGACCTGGGCGATGGGCGGCCCACGACCAAGCGCGCGCACCGCGATGTTGATGGGCTTGATTCTCGTGGGATTGGTGTTCGTACTGGACGTCCCCGGACGTCTGTCAGACAGCGCCAGCGTCGGTCCGGAATGGCTACTGGGAGTTGCACTCGCCTTCTGCGCCGCCAGCGTATTCGCCTGCGCGCTGTGGATCACCGATCACAAACTGTCGCAAGTGCGCGGCTCGGTGCGCAGCCTGCTGACCATCTTCATCGTCTTCAGCAGCGTCAACCTGGCCGGCCTGACCGGCGCCCTCCCCGGCGGACTCAACCTCCCCGCCACCTCAACCGGCTGGCTGGCCCTTGCCACGCTCGTCGTGCTCTATGGGACCGGCTTCATTGTGTTGTTCATTTCCGTACCCAGGCTGGACATGCCACGCAACGCACCGGTGATGAACATTGAGCCATTGGCGACGTTGTTGATGGGCTGGATTGTGCTGGATCAGATGCTCAGCAGAGGACAGATCATCGGTGGCGTGATTGTGGTGAGCGGGATTGTTTTGCTGACGTATCGCAAAGCGGCGGTGAAGGTTGGGGCGAAGGCTGAGGTTTGAGGGGGTGTGGTGGCGGGACTCTTGGTTGGCGAGTCCTGCTTATCGCCCCCGGCTCGATACCGGATCAGCAGAATTGCAGGCTCTCGAGGTCTACCTGGACATAGCTTCCTATTTCACCCTTGTAGAGATAAATCGCAGTTACCTCCAGCTCCGTTCGTAAGAATTCCGCCAGCCTCCTGAGTCTGGTGCTTGTGGTCATGGCAGGGCGCACAACCGTCGCGCCACCGGGTTGGTCATCGTAAATTCTGACGAGAAACTCATCGACACCATCCAGAATCAGGTAATTGAAACCTCGATACTCATAGCCTGCGCCGTAGTCGACATCATCGAAACGGTCGACCTTTTCTATTCTCAAGACGCCGCCCCGCTAATTCGACCCAGCGAAATTGAAACGGTCTGGCGCCTGAAAAGTAGATGCTGCTCCATCCACGTCATTTACCAGCTACCGTACGGGATGCCGAACTTATCAATGTATCGCTTGGCCTTTTCGCTCACGGGATAAGCATAGCGCCCGCCATGCTTGCCCTGCTCCGGGCCGAGAGGTTCGAGTTCGCCTTGAGCATGGGAGACTTTTATCGGGCGGTGGCAGGAGTCCCTGACCCACGCTTGAAGCACTCCCCCCGGGGCGAGCCCCACAAGCAGCGTTGCGGAGTAACGTGCGGTTCTTTCGGGAGTCTTCGGGCACCGCTGATGTGTGGACTGCACCATCAGTTGCCTCGCTTCTTCTGGAATCTCTATGAAGCCTTTATAGGTTTTCTGCTCCGATATCGACTGCCAACGGACAAAAATCATTCGAGGAAGGTCAGCACCGGTAACCAAAACTCCAGAACCACCGACTGTTCCCCAACTTCGGGCAGACTCCGTCCCATCTTCTGGTTCGCCTCCGGGAGCGGATTTTCCACCGACTCTGAAAAACATTCTGTTATTGATATCCAGCACCGAGCTGTCCTCAACCCAGATCTTCATGTAATTCGGCTCAACGAATCCTATTTGCCACCAAGGAGACTTGGGGTCATTTTCTCCACTTTCGAAACCTCCTTTCTGGCAGCCCATTAACAATAAGGCGACAAGCAGAGCGATTACAGACTTCATTACCAGAGCTTCCAATCAGCTACGTGAGGATGTTGTACACGGATCGCGTCTTCCGTCGGGGCGTTGATGTAAACAGCATCAATACCGCTCCCGTCTCTTCTTCCAAGGGGATGATTCCAGTTTGCAGAGGTATGAATGTACTTCAGCTTGAGCAAAGCCTCTTCTTCTGCAGTTGTTCTATAGTTTCCGGTGAGAAATCGGTCACAAAGAGGTTGCAGCTCTGCCGGCACGGAGTATTCGTCATCTTCCGGTATATCAATGAATTGAACACCCTTTTCTTTTGCCAGCTGATACATGACTCTTAAATAAACTCTCGAAAGTTTTCCACTCACCGGACGTTTCAATTGTAGAGCGGCATATACGCGCTTCTGCCCCGGTGAAAGCCTGTCTTGATGCTCCTGCGGAATTTCGAAGGCAGCCGGGGTAACAATATCCAGCAGATGCGCAGGCCATCCTTTAGCAAGCCACTCGCTTTTTACGCGCGCGGCGTCGTGATAAATCGACGTCGTTGAAACGTCTACGTACCGAGGTACATCGAGAGTTTGCATCGGACTGACAAGCACGCGTTCCTCTACTTCATCAAGATAGCTGCCGCCAATATCCGAATGAACCCCGGGAAGAGTGTACTCAGGGTGCGCGGGCTTCACCCGGCTGAGCGCAAAATTAGCGCGACACTCATCGCGCGCTACGAGATGTACGACATCCGTGAAGTATCGACGGTCCAAGTAAAGCCTCACACCGGGAGCTATAGGACTTTTCACCCGGCCAAGATTGGTGAAGCCAGCAATTGAGGGCACCGTGTCAAAGAGCCCGATGAAACCCATTTTGATGCCGTTTCCGTATTTATTATCAAAGGTGCGACTGAAATCTGCGGCGTTCCGGTTTAGGAGATCTCCTAAAGCTCCTTGCTTACCCCGCACCACTTCATTTGCGAAGTGCCGTGCAGCAGCAGCCCCACGACTGAAGCCAAATGTATCGAACGTCAGGGACGCAATTTCACTGTCGGGGTTCTCTTGCAGTGCCTCTTCGATAGCTTGTTTTATCTGCATGAAGGACGCTTGTACGCGACTCGTAACACCAGTCTCACCTCGCCCCGTTCCAGCACCTACAGCGCTATCCATCTGATCGCTTTCAGTGCCTATACCTTCGACATATATTGGGCTTGAGACGAACTTAAGAAAGCCATCGCCTTCGGCTTTCTGGGTCTTTTTATACAGAGAAAACAATTTCTTGATATTCGTAGGCCCGGCGCCATAACTACTATCCGGGTCACTCATATAAGGCATGCAGCTAGCTGGTATATCCTCAGGCGCAATCGGATGCTGAGCACCACACAACAACCCCGCAGCAGAGTTGTTCGCATTGTTGCCAGTGCCATCAAAGAAAACCCCGATCCTCAACGCAATGCCTATCTTCTCAGGCTCGCGCGCGGGCTCTTTCCCGTGCTTCTCATATTCGGCCCAGTGCTGGGCGTGCAGGTCGACGGGTTTGGCTTGTTCGTAGCGGTAGTTTTTCGGCGGGTTTGGAACGTAACCACTCAATCCTTGATTCCCTGTTCTGATCCTTGAAGAACGGCCCGAAGGGTGACAGTCGAGACCGGGTGGTGCAAGCCGTGGCCGTGTGCCAGCCATCGTGCGCCCGGGGGATGCGACGAGGTTTTGCGCTCGTCGCGTTGCGGGTTATTTGGCTATTTCGACTTTATCCAACGCCTGATTTACCGCGATTTCGCCGAGCATGACGACCTGGGCGATGCCTAGAAGGGTTTTGCGGCGCGGGTTGTCGAGCAGCGCGGCGAAGTCGTAGAGCATGGTGGTGGCCGAGCCGAGGGATTCGCTGGCGTTGGCCAGCAGGGATTCGGTGTCGTATTTCGGGTTGGCGAGGAACATCTGTTCCGGGGTGTTGGTGCTGGCCAGGATGTCTGCCGGGCCGAGGTAGTGATCGAGGGCGCGTTCGGCGGCTTCGTGTAGTTTTTTCGATGCACCGGATTCGTAGGGTGATGCGGGGTCGGTGGTTGGGGGATTGGGTGTGACCTTGAACATGGTGAAACTCCTGATTATTCGTCTGGAGCTGCCAACATCACTTGCAGATGATGGGTGGCAGCTGTGCGCGGGTCTGCAAGACCGGGAAATCAGGAACCCGGCAGACCCGAAGGTCTCCCGCACAAAGCCGCCATTGAGCGGACACGAACGAATGTCCTTTGGCAGGGGTATGCGACTGATTTCCGACGGGCTTGCAGACCCGATCACTGATGAGCAGTGACAGGAATCAAGTTACGGAGGGAACGGCAGACGCACAAGCCGGCGGATTCTGGCGTAGTCGTAGGGAATGGCGCAAGGCGTTGTAGCCGTTTGCTTAATGCTTGATTTACTGTTTAAACGGGCTAAGGGTTTTCTGTTTATGTGGCGGTGAATGGGCTGGCGTCATCGCGAGCAGGCTCACTCCTACAAGGGGATCAGGCGATGGGCAGTCACAGCATTCTGCTCCTGCACATTCAACTGTCGCTTCTTAAGCAGCGGGTCAATCTCCATTTTGCTCCTCGGTCGTGTGCCGCTAGTTGTCCCTGGTACTTCAAAGCCTCAATCAAAAACCCGAGCGCTCTACGAAAGGTCGGGATGCATAAAGATTTCCTTATCGGTTTAAACGATCAATCGGGGCGGCATCAACCCTGCGTTACGAGCGTCAATTTCGGCCAGATCTCGAGCCATCTCTTCGACTGCAGGCGCTCCAGAAACACCACGTATTTATCACTTTCAAATCGGGCGGTTGGCCGCACTTTCAGCGCAAACAAATCCTCCAGCCCCAATGGCGCCGAAACCTCTATCGCACCATGCCGATCAAGCCTGACACCTACTGCCGTAGCAGTTTCCGGCCAGAACGTCATTGCATCCGCAGCCGCCCCATAAGGCGCATCGGCGTTCCGCTGGTGCATGCGTGCCTGGTTTTTCACCGACCACTTCAAGTCACTGCACAGTGCTGCAAGCTCGACCTCCAAGGCCAAATCCGTTTGATCACCGGGACGTGTTCTGTCAAACCATATGACATCAATGTCCTCGGGCAACGGCGAAGGTTGGCGCTGATGCAGATGATCCCAAACCAGGCTGCGCACAAAACCTGCGGCAACCCAGCAGTCCGGCAAGTTGAGAACCCTGACTATGCGCAAGATGTGCATGCGGACGGGATCTTCAGCAATCAGATCCCGCAGTTGCGCTTCCAGATTCATTTATTTCAATCCAATGACCATGGTTGCGAGAGCCTATCAGTGATCTCTGTAAGCGCTCGGTCCCTTGTGCTGAATGACGAGTGCAGGCGAACTTTGCAGGATAGGGCCAACTGCCGACCACTTCTCAAACCTTGAACTCTTCCTTAAGCAAATCGGCAAACTTGTCTTTTGCGCGATTAGATTCAACGTGCCTGTTCCAGATAAAATAATTCTGCACAGGCTTTAAGTCATTGAAGAAGAATCCTTGAATACCGCCGAGCTGGCGGAACTGTTCAAACATGCCTCTGGGCACCAACGATATCCCGGCGCCTGAACTTACGCAGCCAAGGATGGTGCCATAACTGGCTATGCTTGTTATCGGATTGAAAACTTTGTACCGTTCCAGCCAGGTTACCAAAGCCTTTCTGTAGGGACATCCTTCAGGCCACATGAATAAATCCACACCGCGCAGGTCCTCTGGCTGGTTTATCACCCCCGCGGACGGCGAGGCAATCACCACTAGATCCTCTTCATAGATCTCCAGACTCTCGATGTCCGGATGTTCTGGCCTGACGGCAATTATTGCCCCGTCCAACGTGTAGTTGACCACTTCTGCGGATAATTGTGACCAATCGCCAGTGCTGAATTGCATTTGTACAGCCGGATAAAGTTGATGAAACCTGGATAGCACTTTGGGTAACCGGCCGGTAGCGGATGATTCTATGGCACCAATCCTGAGTTCTCCCGAAGGAGCTGACGACGGATCAAGCGCTCGTTGCGATTCTTCGCACAAAGACAGGATTTTGTTGGTATAGCCGAGAAAAAGCCGACCTGAAGGGCTGATGATCAATCCTCTGCCTTTCCTTATAAACAGGTCAACTCCAAGCTCACGTTCCAGAAGCTTGATGCGGTTGGTGATGTTGGACGGCACGCAGTGCAATCGCTCCGAGGCACGGACGATACTGCCCAGATCGGCTACTGCCTTGAACATGACCAGTTGCGAAAACTCCATGTAAACGCTCATTAAAAATGAATGATTTGGTCAGTATAAGTCACTTGTCGCAGGCCAACAAATCGGGCTAATTTCGCCGCTGCAAGGCAAGAAAGTGCGTTAAAACCAAACATTTCATAGGTCTTTAGGGAGAAGGACACATCATGAGCTCAGCATCGCCACAGAGTCGTTTGGAACCGCTTGAACATAAATCCATGCAAGAATTTGGCGAGACATTTATCCAGGCCCTGCCCAAGCACATACGCAACTTGAAAATTCACGGACGTACCTTAGAAGAAAACCAACGGCGTCAACCGTTGCTGGCCTGCGTCGGCAACGTTGCTGAGATACAGGACGCCATGCTTGAGGTACTCAATCATTCCATCACGCAAGACGCGCAACTGGCGGCTGAAAGCGCATTCAGGGCGTTCCTCGAAAAGCCAGTAATAGACTCGTCGGTATTGAGCTTTTTCAATGGGTGGAATGAAACCCATAAAACCACCAGCCTTGTCTCGGCAAAAATCATCATGCGCCTGTCGGCGGATGCGATATCGGTATCTGCCGACAGACGTGAGGGTTACCACAATGTCATGGCGCATATGCATGAAGTGGCGAAAGATGATTTCGGTCTTGGACATCAGGGCCATGACGGAATGTACAACTACATGACTGCAGCTTTTGGTGCGTCAGCCTGGGTTGAAGAACAATTCAAAATTGCTGAATGCAATGACTTCGCGGACTTCCTATACAACACCGGGGTCGCCAAGCATAAAACGGCACTAAACTCGCAGGAACACAAATCTTCAATTATGGATGCGATGATGGTTTCAATCTCATCTGAACTGTGGAACGGTCGTGAATACAATTTCATCGCTCAATATATTGAAGCAAAGCTCCTCGCGGCCAATCCGTTCTTGAGGACAAACACGCAAAACCTGCGTAACGCCAAAGGCTACGTAATGGGGCACTCCGGAGAAGTTGAGAACAAACACGGATTGCATGCCTTGGCGGCCGCGCAAGCTTACGGTCAGACGGTAGGTCTGGAATTCAAGCCTGCGCGACTGAAGGGCATCATGCTCAATTACAATGAAAGAGTCGGCAATGCATTCTCCGCCATGCATCGGATTATGACCTGTTGATCTCTATGGATTAACGAAGCATGCCGATGAACTCTCATAATGTGAGCTTGGAGAATGATCGGCATGTTTTGACGATATTTAAACCAAACCACGAGCGACTCATGAACCTTCCGGCCAAATGACGTTCCGCAGGGATCTATCGCATGGATGTTGAACACGCTGTTCTTGCATTGGGTTTCTTCGCGTTTTGTGGTGGCCTGATAGACGCTGCGGTCGGTGGCGGGGGCCTGGTACAGGTGCCGGCACTTCTACATGCTCTACCCCAGTACAGCCTTGCCACCATTTTCGGCACCAACAAACTGGCCGTTCTGGCAGGCAATATTTCATCAATATCGGGTTACCTGAAGCGCATAAAAATTCGCTGGAATTTAATGCTTCCGACCATGCTCGCCGCTTTTTTATTTTCTTTTCTCGGAGCTCTCTCGGTATCCCTTGTTCCTAAAAGATTGATGGAGATCGTTGTCTTTTTCATATTGATAGTCATGGCTATCTACACGTTTATGGAAAAAAAACTTGGTTTGGCAGGCAAAGACCGCCACTTCGGAACGAAAGACATTTGCCTTGGAGTTTTCTTTGGCAGCCTGATCGGTTTCTACGATGGTGTCTTCGGCCCGGGCAGTGGCAGCCTGCTGCTGTTTATCTTCGTCAAGGTCTTTGGCTTTGATTTCCTCAATGCATCAGCCTCTGCAAAACTGGTCAACCTGGGGACGTTCAGCGCTGCGCTCATATTTTTTATCCCCTCCGGTAATGTCTTGTGGGCGATTGGCGGCATAGTTGCTTTATGCAATATGGCCGGTGCACTGACCGGTGTCTTTTTGGCATTACGTTATGGAAGCAGTTTCATCAGAGTTTTTTTCCTGATCCTGCTCGTATTCCTGATCGGCAGAATGGGGGTCAACATTTTTTCGTAGACCCTGGTCACGTCATACCATCCGCCGCGAATCGCGCCGCACCGCCTGCGGCGGCACGTCAAACCCGCGCATGAACACCTCGCGCATGTGCCGGCGGTCACGAAACCCGGTTTCTCTGGCGACCACATCCAGACTGTGACTGCTTTGCTCGATCAGCAAACGCGCTGCTTCCAGCCTTAGGCTCTCTATCGCCTTGGCTGGAGACTGGCCGGTTTCGGCGGTAAACACCCGGGTGAATTGCCGCGGACTCAGGTGCACCACCTCGGCCAGTTCTTCGACACTCAGCGGGCGATTGAGGTGCTTGCGCGCGTAATCCAGCGCACTCTGAATGCGATCGGATTTGGGTGACAGCGACAGCAATTCCGAGTGCTGCGACTGCCCGCCCGAGCGGCGCTGATGCATCACCAGCCGATGGGCCACCGAGCGCGCAATGTCGCTGCCCAGATCTTTTTCAACCATGCCCAACGCCATGTCGACACCAGCGGTCATGCCCGCCGACGTCCACACCGGGCCGTCGATAATAAAGATCCGGTCGTCCTCGACATTCACCGAGGGATGCATCCTGCGCAGCGCCGGGGCGAACGCCCAGTGCGTGGTCACGCGGCGATTATCCAGTACACCGGCCTGCGCCAGTACGAACGAGCCGGTGCAGATGCCGGCCACGCGGCGTGCGCCGTCGGCGAGCCCGCGCACGCTGTGCAGCACGTCAGCATCGGGCGGCGTCATCGGTGTCAGCGTTCCCGCCACCAGCCAACTGTCGGCCAGCCCCGCTTGCGTCAGCGGCAACGTATCGACGTGCAAGCCCAGCGAGGAGCTGACGATGCCGCCGGCCTGGGAAAAGTTCTGCACCTTGTACACGGCTTTGCCGGTGACGATGTTGGCGAACTCGAACACCGACTGGGTCGCCAGCGCCATGACCTGAAAACCTTCCGTGAGCAGATAGCCGACTCGATGCATGGTCGCGCTCCGTTTGTTGAATGTCCTGAAACACTACCACATACGTCATTCAGGTCGGTTCAGGTTTTCTCCATCATGGCTTGCATACCAATCAATCCACTTGCGGGACGCAGCTCATGAAACTTGAAGCCAACACGATCTTCATCACCGGCGGCACTTCCGGCATCGGCCGCGCACTGGCCGAGGCCCTGCATCAGCGCGGCAATAAAGTCATCATCGCTGGCCGTCGCCAGGCCCTGCTGGCAGAGATTGCCCAGGCGAATCCGGGCATCGACACCGTGCGGCTGGACATCAACGATGCGCAGCAGATCAAGGACGTCGCCGCCGAAGTCATCCGCCGCCATCCGTCGTTGAACGTAATCATCAACAATGCCGGGATCATGCCCTTCGACAACGCGGGTTCCGGCGACTACGACGATGAGCAGGCCGTCGGTCTGTTGCAGACCAACCTGCTCGGCCCGGTGCGCGTCAGCGCCGCGTTCGTCGAACACCTCAAGCGCCAGCCCGAGGCCTACATCATCAACAACAGCTCGGTGCTGGCCTACCTGCCGCTGGCGACCACGGCGCTGTATTCGGCGACCAAAGCGGCGATCCATTCCTACTCGCTGTCGCAACGTTTCATGCTGCGCGACACCAGCGTCAAGGTCCTGGAAATCGCGCCACCTTGGGTCGATACCGACCTGATTCACAAGAGCGGCGACGAGCGCGCCATGCCGCTGGGCGAGTTTATCGAGGAAACCCTGATCAAGCTGGAAACCGCCACCACCGAAGTGCTGGTCGACCGAGTGTTGCCGCTGCGGGCCAACCAGGGCGCGAACGAGCACGGGTTGATCGAGCAGTTCAACCTGTCGCTGCTGGAAAATCCTATTCCGGTGGCCTGAACTCACCGACAGAAACATCCGGGCTCAATGCCCGGGTAGCCTGGCTGTTGATCATGTTCATTCACAACGCGGCAAGCCAAACACCACCCGCGCCCCCCTCGGCTCATTGCGCTCGGCCCACAATTTGCCGCCATGTCCTTCAATGATCGTGCGGCAAATCGACAGGCCCATGCCCAGCCCGGTGGATTTGGTTGTGAAGAACGCCGTGAACACTTGCTCCGCCCGCTCGCAGGCAAAGCCCGGCCCCGAATCGCTGACGCTGATGTGCACGTTATCGCCCAGCGCCTCACTGCGAATCAGCAGACGTCGCTGCCCCTCTGCCATGATCGTCATGGCTTCGAGGCTGTTGATGATCAGGTTGAGCAACACCTGTTGCAGTTCGACCCGGTCCGCCACTACGAAAGGCAAATCTGCCGCCAGCTCAACGCTGACTTCGGCGCCGTGCTTGAGCGCTTCGCCCCGGCTGAAACCGACCATTTCTTCAATCAGCAGATTGAGGCTGACAGGCTGACGCTGCGGTGGCGTTTTGTGAATCAGCGCGCGGATGCGCCCGAGTACGTCGGCGGCGCGGTTGCCGTCGAGAATGATATGCCGCAGGCCCTGCTCGACCTCGTTGATATTTGGTGGCTTTGCACCGAGCCAGCGCAACGCGGCATTAGCATGGGTCACCGTGGCGGCGATCGGCTGATTGACTTCGTGGGCAATCGATGCGGCCAACTGACCCATGGTTGCCACACGATTGGCGTGGGCCAGTTCCGTTTGCACCTGACGATAACGACGCTCGCCTTCGCGCACTTGCTCTTCAGCCAGCTTGCGTTCGCTGATATCCAGCACAAAGGCCAGGCCCTGTTGCTGACTCGCTTCGAAGGCAGCCAGACCGACAATCACCGGCAGCCGACTGCCGTCCTTGCGGATGTACTCCTTTTCGAATGGCTGGGCCCGGCCAGTGTGGATCGCCGTTGCCAGTGCAATATCGCTGTTAGCGCGCATCGCCGGCGGGGTCATGTCACGCCAATGGACACTGCCCGAAAGCAACTCATCACGGGTGTAACCGACCATGCGCAGGAACGCGTCATTGGCCTCGATGATTTCCCCTTCCACGCCCCAGACGATGATGCCGATGATGTTGGCGTCGACCAGCCGACGGATCTTCGCTTCTCGCTCGGCGAGGTCGCGGTACAGGCGCGCGTTGTCCAGCGAGATCGCTGCCTGCGACGCCACCAGGCGCAACACGGCGAGACGCGTCGGGCTGAACACCCCGGCGGACAGGTTGTTTTCCAGATACAGCGCCCCGGCGACCCGCGCCTGATTCATCAATGCCAGGCACAGGATCGAGCGCGCGCCTCGTTGCTGAACGTATGGATCAGCGGCGAACAGCGGATCGGCAACCGCGTCGTCCAGGCACAGGTTTTCGCCGGTGCGCAGCGTCTGGTAGAGCACTGACTCTGCCAGCGCCACCGTGTGCAGCGGCGCGTTGCACAGCTGCGTGGCACCGTCGCCGATACGGGTTCGCGCAGCGACATAGGGAATGTCGGCGTTCAACAAAATGAGCAGGCCATGCTCGGCCCCGGCCTGTTCGATCGCGGTGCGCATCACCGTTTCGATCAAACGGTCCAGGACGATCTCGCCGGAGACTGCTTGAGAGACCTTGAGCACCGTTGCCAGGTCGAGATGTTCAACTGGCGTAATGAGCGTGGTGACCGGATTCGGTTGCGCCTCTTCGGCACGCAGAAAACGATGACGTCGCTCCAGCTCCCGCACCTTGCCAGCAGCCCCCCAACGCAGATAGGCGTAGCGTGCGTCGCGCAGGTAAACCCGGGATATCCTGACCAGCCCGCGAGCGCCGTAGAACCGTGCGGCCAGTTCGTTGGCCAGCGCTTCGATATGGAGCAAACCATTGTCCTGAGCCAATTGAATGGCTTGCTCGTACTGCAATTCGGCTTCGAGCAACTGTCCGGTGACGCGCGCCATTTCCGCGCCGACCAGCGCCACCTGACTGGCGAAGGTCTCTGCACACAAGCGCGCCCACGTCTGCAACTGTTCATGATGTTGACCCAGACGCTGCAAAGCACCGGCGTCAGTTTCGCCGTGGGCCGCCAAGGTCAACGCCGCGTAGAAATGGTATTCGGCCTCCTCGAAAAACGCCGAAACCACCCACAAAAGTCCCTGCGCCTGGGCCGCGCACTCAGCGGCCGCCGCGTAATCCCCGGCCAGATAGCGCGCCTGCAACTTGCGTACCCAGTACTTGCCGCGCGCCAGCGCCAGATCCGCCGAACCGGCCAGATGCGCCTCGACAGCTGTTTCATCGAACCCGTCATCGTCGAAACAGCCGAACGTCGGCGTCTGCCCGCGCAGCATGCGGATCAGCGTCAACTGGCAGCGCATGAAATCCGCCACCAGACCGAAACCGACCTTTTGTGCATAGACCAGCCCTGATTCCGCTTGCGCCTGCACCTCGGCCAGCGGCTCGCCGATAAACAACAGATCGGAAATCAGGCTGTTTCCGGCGAACGCGGCATACGGCAGATCGCCGCTGCGATGGGCCGCGTTGAGCGCACGGCGCAACAGTTCGCGGCACTCGCGCACTGGCCGCATCCAGCGCACCACGAAGATCGAGAAGCACAACCAGGTGCTCGCCTCATAACGCGTGAGCCCGCGCCGATCAACCAGATCGCAGCCCAGACGGCCAAATCGATAACCAGCGGCATAGTCGCCAAAACGCGGCCCCGACACGCGCCCGAAGTTGGCATAGAGCAGGCAGGAGGCGTCGCAGTTGCCATATTGCAGGCTCAGGCTGATCGCTTTGCAAATGGTCAGGCTGGCGAGGTTCAGATCCGACTGCACCGCCGGCGCGAAGAGTTTGCCCAGCGCATCGAGGGTGGCCCGCGCGGCAGGATCCTCCATCAGCGGCAAGTCGATCATCTGCTCGATACTGCGCCCGCGCAGGCTGGTCCAGACCTGCTGATATTCGTCGCGCACCTGAATATCGTCCGGACGCGCTGGCCAATCGATGCCGACCTGACGCAGAAAGGCCAGACACACCGTCACCGCCCGGTCACTGCGATCAAGCAGCAAGTAGACATCCATCTGCAGGCACGCCACCGCCGCGCGCTCGACGGTGGTCACGGCGCGCTCGGCCAATGTCGCCAGGCGCGAGTCGGCAAGCTGCAGTTGGCCGGTGAGAAATTCGCACTCGGCACGGTTCAGCTCCAGAGCGAAACCCAGTTCATGCCGACTGTCATAACCCTGCTCGCCCAACAGTTCTGCGCCGGCGCCCAGATAGGTCAGTGCTGAGGTATAAGCGGTCGAGGCCTTCGCTCGCTGGCCGGCGAGCAGGTTGAACTCGGCCAGTTGCTCGCGCTCGGCACGCAGGCTGATCAGATGCGCACCGCGATTGAGCTGGCCGACAATCTCGAAGATCGCCTCCTCGCGCCGCTCACCCTGGGTTTGCAGTGCCAGCAGCCGGCCGATGCGCAAGTGCATTTGCGCCCGTTCGGTTTCAGCGATCAGCGAATACGCCGCCTCATGGATGCGATCATGCACAAACCTGTAGGCACCGTCCTGACGCTCGACCAACTCAAGCCGCACCGCCGGCCACAATGCGGAGTGAACGTGAGGCACCGGCACATCAAGGACTGTGGCCAGCGTGTCGAGACGCGCGACGTTGCCCAGGCAGGCCAGTTGTTGCAGCGCCTGGCGGGTTTCCTGGGGCAGCCGCGCCAGTTTGCCGACCATCAAATCGACGACATTGTCGGTGTAGCCCTTGCCGTTGATCAGGTGCACATCCCACCGCCAGCGCTGGCACGCAGGCTCGTATGTCAGCAGCTTCTCCTCGGCCAGGGCGTGCAGAAACTGGATGACGAAGAACGGATTGCCAGCGGTCTTGTCCAGCACCAGCCGCGCCAGCGCGACAATGCTCGCCGGCGGGCAGCGCAGTGACTCGCTGATCAGTTGTTCGATGTGCGCGCCAGCCAGTGGCGCCAGACGAATTTCGTCAATGTGTACGCCGGCGTGATGCAGGGTCTTGAGTGTGCGGCTGAGTGGGTGATCGCCATCTACCTCGTTGTCGCGATAAGCACCGACCAGCAGCAGATGAGGGGTCTCTGCGCGACTGAGCAAATCTTCGAGCAGATCAAGGGTGGCCGCGTCGAGCCATTGCAGGTCGTCAAGGAACAGCGCCAACGGATGCTCGGACTGAGCGAACACGCCGATAAAACGCTGCAAGACCTGAAGGAACCGCTGCTGCGCCTGTTGCGGCTCCAACTCAGGCACGGGCGGCGGCTCGCCGATGATCAGCTTGAGTTCGGGGATCAGATCGGTGATCAACCGCGCATTCGCTTCCAGTGCCCGCAACAGTGCTTCGCGCCAGCCCGCCAGTACGTCGGTGCGCTTGCCCAACAGCGTCCGCACCAGCCCCTGAAAGGCCTGAACCAGAGTCGAATAAGGCACGTCGCGCTGGTACTGGTCGAACTTGCCGGCGGCGAACAAGCCACGCGACGGCACCAGCACCTTGTGCAGTTCACTGACCACCGACGATTTGCCGATGCCGGAATAGCCGGATACCAGCACCAGTGTCGGCGCGCCTGTCTGCACCACATTGGCGAAGGCATCGATCAACGTTTGCACTTCGTGTTCGCGGCCGTAGAGTTTTTCCGGAATCAGCAAGCGCTCGCAGGCGCCCTGCTCGTCCAACGTGAACGTCTCGATCTGCCGCATACGGCGCCAGTCATCGAGGCAACGGCGCAAGTCATGCTCGACACCGACTGCGCTCTGATAGCGCTCCTCGGCAGTTTTCGCCAGCAGTTTCATGACCACTCGCGAGAACATCGGCGGCACCGTCGCCACCCGTTCACACACGGGCATTGGCAGCCGCGCGATATGGCAATGCACCCACTCCATCGGTTCACTGGCACTGAACGGCAGCGAGCCGGTGAGCATCTGGTACAGCGTCACGCCAAAGGCATACAGATCACTACGCGAATCGATCGAACGATTCATCCGCCCGGTTTGCTCCGGCGCCATGTAAGCCAGCGTGCCGGCGATAGATTCCGGTGGCGTGGGCGCTTGCCGTTCCCGTGGCAAGCGCGTGGCCAGGCCGAAGCCGGTCAGCCGCGCCTGCCCGTCATGGCAATGGACAAAGACATGCTGCGGTTTCAGGTCTTTGTGCACCAGACCACACTGATGCATATGGCCCAGTGCCTTGGCGATGTTCGTGGCCAATTCCAGACAGGTTTCGATATCCAGCGGAGCGACCAGCAATCGCGACAACGGCTCGCCACCCGGATCGTCGAACAGCAGACGAACTCGGGTGCCCGTACGCTCGAAAGCTGTCGGCTGCAACGCCCAGGCAGGATTGAGGTCGTCCCTGAGGCTGTATTCATGCGCCAGACGCTCCAGGGTGCTCGGCAATGGCTGGCCCATCGCCGGACGCACCGCCAGTAGGCTGCCATCATTCGAACCGCGCTCACGGGACAGCACCCGCTCGCCGTCGTCCCACAAAATCTGTTTTCTGCTGGCCATCTGCGTCAACACTGCTCAGGTTTTTTGCCGCACGGTGAGTTGCACGTCGCCAGCGCTCAGGGGTTGCGCTGGACAGGCTCGATGCCCAGCGCTTCTGCGATACGCACCAGATCGGCCACTGAACGTGCGGCCATTTTGCGCATGACCTGGCCACGGTGGACCTTGACCGTGACCTCGCTGAGGTTGAGCTGTCCGGCAATCTGTTTGTTCATCAGCCCGGCAATGACGAAGCCGAGCACTTCGCGCTCACGTGCGGTCAGGGTTTGGTAAGCCCGACACAAAACGGCGCCGGAGTGTTCGGCTGCTAGCCGCGCACGGTCGCGAGCCAACGCACTGGCCACGGCGTCGAGCATGTCCTGATCACGGAACGGCTTGGCCAGAAAATCCACCGCGCCGGCCTTCATCGCCTTGACACTCATGGCGATGTCGCCGTGGCCGGTCATGAACACCACAGGGATGCGCAAGCCATTTTTTTCCATCTGTTCCTGAAACGTCAGGCCACTTTCGCCGCGCAGGCGCACGTCGAGCACCAGGCAACCGGGTACCTCACGTTGCGCTTGCGCGAGAAAATCTCCGGCGCTGTCGAAGGTTCGCACCTGCAAGCCGATCGAGCGCAGCAAGCTGTCGAGCGCCTGCCGCATCGAGGCATCGTCATCGACCACGTACACCACTGGTTCGCCGAGCACATCGGGACTTTGCGCAGGGCTGGAATGCGACCACAAGGTCATTGTGTCTCCTCGGCGAGATCGCAGCACGCATTGGGCTGGTCAATAAATCTAGTTCAGGATGGCCACCGCAGCCAGACACCGGCCGGACGGTCAGCAATCAGGCTAACAGTCAGCACCATTGCCGGCCGGCCAGAAACCCCTGAAAATCGGCCAGGCTGAGGCAGTCCCGCCTCTAGCGCTGCAAACAGGCAGGCCCGCGATGTCCACTCATCCCGCTTTTACAACGGCCCCGCGCGACGTGGTGTTTATCGCCTACCCACGGCTGAGCCTGCTCGATCTCAGCGGTGCGCAGACCGTGTTCTGGGCGGCGAGCAAAGCCTTGGTCGAGCGCGGGCAGCCCGGTTATCAACTGCACACCGCCAGCCTCAGCGGCGGCTTGATCCCGACCGTCGAAGGGCTGGCCATCGACACCCAAGCGTTAACCACGCTCGACACCACCGCGCTGGACACGCTGGTCGTGCCCGGCGCCCCTGACATCTGCCAGACCCTTGAGGAGCACCGCGAACTGAGCGACTGGCTGCAGGACCATGCTCACCTCGCCCGCCGCGTGGTCTCGGTGTGCAGTGGTGCGTTTCTGCTGGCTCAGGCCGGATTGCTCGACGCCCGCCGCGCTGCCACTCACTGGGCGATGTGCGACGCTTTGCGCGATCGCTTTCCAGCGGTCGAGGTAGATGCCGACGCGATCTTCATTCAGCAAGGCAAGGTCTGGACCTCGGCCGGAGTCACCGCCGGGATCGATCTGGCGCTGGCGCTGGTAGAGGCCGATTACGGCCGTGAAGTGACGTTGCAAGTCGCGCGGGAATTGGTGGTGTACATCAAACGCCCCGGCGGCCAGGCGCAATACAGCACGCTGCTGCAATCGCAGGCGCAGGACGCTGCGATGTTCGATGATCTGCACCTTTGGCTCATGGAGCGCCTCGGCGACCCGAATCTGACGGTGGAGCGCCTCGCCGAGCAAGCCGCAATGAGCCTGCGCAACTTCACGCGGGTCTATAAAGCGCGCACCGGGCGCACACCGTCGAAAGCGCTCGAGCTGTTCCGGCTCGAAGCGGCCAAACGCCTGCTGGAAAACTCCCCGCACAAAATCGAACGAATCGCCCGCCTCTGCGGCTTCAACGATGAAGAACGCCTGCGCGCCTGCTTCCAGCGCCACCTGTCGATCTCCCCGCGCGACTACCGCAGTCGCTTCAGCCGCGATGGCTGAACCGCTATACCTACGTATAGTTTTGCCCGCTGGCCATCAGCGTATGGTGCAAGAACGACAGGAGTCACCAGCTCGGCCGCCCGGCCCGGGAGCTTTATGTACAAGACGCATGTCATTGCGGTAGTGGACGACGACGAGGCAATGCGCACATCGCTGAGCAGCCTGCTGCGAGCGTCGGGGTATCAGGTGTTCTGCTATGCGGCGCCAGCGGACTACCTTGACTCGGACGGGCCGGCGCAGACTGATTGTTTGATTTCCGATATTCAGATGCCGGGCATGGGTGGTTTGCAGATGCTGGATTCACTGCGGGCGCAAGGCTGGCGGATGCCGGTGATTTTTGTGTCGGCGCATGCGGGCAAAATGCCCAACAGCGTACCCGGGGTCATCGCGTGTCTGGCCAAGCCATTTCAGGCTGAACGTTTGCTCGCCTGCCTGGAAAAAGCGCTGGGTTGATCCTTTTTCCCCATACCTTCGTATACCCCCCTTCCACCCATGCGTACCCCACGCACACCGATGGACAACTGCGCTCGTAGCCTCCCCGCCCTAGCATGGCTCTACACAGCGGGCGATTGAGCGCCAGGCAGTACGGCAAGCAGTTACGGCGGCCAGTGATCGTCACGCCAGAGTCCGCATCGGACTCGGGTGTCATCCATCCATCAGCGTCAGGGAGCACATTATGAAACAGCAATTATTGGTGATCGGTGCAGGGTTCGGCGGGCTGTGGAGTGCGCTGAGCGCTGCGCGTTTGCTGGATATGCATGCCCGTCAGGATGTCGAGATCACGCTGCTCGCCCCGCAAGCGGAATTGCGTATTCGCCCGCGCTTCTACGAGCCGGACGTGCACAGCATGTACGCGCCGCTCGACGCGCTGTTCGATGCGGTGGGTGTGCGCTTCGTCAAAGGCACCGCTGAAAGCATCGACGCCCGGGCGCGCCGAATCGGTTACCGCGACGAGGCCGGGCGTCCGGGTGAACTGGCCTACGATCGGCTGGTTCTCGCCAGCGGCAGCCAGCTCGCTCGGCCTCCGGTGGTTGGCCTCAAGGAGCATGCGTTCGATGTCGATCAGATCGAATCCTCGGCGCGTCTGGAACGCCATCTCATCGCCCTCGGCAACCAACCGCCCAGCGTTGCGCGCAACACCGTGGTGGTCGCCGGTGGCGGTTTCACCGGGATTGAAACTGCGACGGAAATGCCGGCGCGCCTGCGCGCGATTCTCGGTGAGGATCAAGACCTGCGCGTGATCATTGTCGATCGCAGCAAGGACATCGCTGCGACCATGGGCGATGGCATTCGCCCGTCGATCATCGAGGCGTCCAATGACCTGGGTATCGAATGGATCGTCGATGCCAGCGTTGCCGCTGTGGATGCCAATGGCGTCACCCTCGCCGATGGCCGCCACATCGAAAGCCACACCGTGATCTGGACCGTAGGTTTCCGCGCCAGCCCGCTCACCGAACAACTCGACGCCGAACGCGATGGCCAGGGCCGCTTGCATGTCGATGGCAACCTCAAGGTGCACGGCATCGATCACGTCTTTGCCGCCGGTGATGTCGCTCGCGCCGCCACTGACGACCTCGGCAACTATGCCGCGATGTCTTGCCAGCATGCGATCAGCCTGGGTCGCTACGCCGGCAACAACGCCGCCGCCGATATCCTCGGCGTCGCTCCGACAATGTATCGCCAGCCCAAGTACGTGACTTGCCTGGATCTGGGCGCCTGGGGCGCGGTGTACACCGAAGGCTGGGATCGTCAGCTGAAACTGGTGAAGGCCGAAGCCAAAGAGCTGAAGACGCAGATCAACACGGTGTGGATCTACCCGCCCGCCGCCGAACGTCGCGCCGCCCTCGCGGCCGCCGATCCGCTGATCCCTGTAGCCTGATTTCACCCTCCGCTTTAGCCCTGAGAACAAGGAGAACACCATGACCCTGCATCTGGATTCCTTCACCGCCAACCGCGCGGTGGCCCTGCAAACGCAAAGCGAAGAACTGGTGCCGTCGCGCTACGCCCTGCGCCTGGGCGACATTGACGTGATGGTGATCAGCGACGGCGTGTTGCCGTTGCCGACCCAGACCATGTCAACCAATGCCGCCCCCGCCGACCGTGCCGCCTGGTTCAAGGAAATGTATCTGGGCCCTGACGCCTTCGACTGGGCGCTCAACGTGCTGGTGGTGCGTAGCGGCGAACAAGTCATCCTCGTCGACGCCGGCCTCGGTGGCCAATTCCCCGGTTTCCCGCGCGCCGGGCAGTTCCCCAAGCGCCTGGCCGCTGCCGGGGTGGACCTCGCCGACATCACTGATATCGTCATCACGCACATGCACATGGACCATATCGGCGGCCTACTGGTCGACTCGGTGAAGAGCCGTCTGCGCCACGACGTGCGCATCCACGTCACCGCTGCGGAAGTGAATTTCTGGTCCACGCCAGACTTCACCAGCACCGACATGCCCGCACCAGTACCAGACGTCCTGCGCAGCACCGCCAACGCGTTCATCAACCACTATGAAAGCAAGTTGCACATATTCGAAGACGAATGTCAGGTTGCACCGGGCGTAGTTGCAAAACTCACCGGTGGTCATACGCCAGGGCACTGCGTGGTCTACGTCAACTCCGGTGGCGAGCGCCTGACCTTTGCCGGTGACGCGTTGTTCCCGGTGGCGTTCGATCACCCTGACTGGCACAACGGTTTCGAACACGATCCGACCAAATCGGTGGAAGTGCGCGTGCGCATGCTCAAGGAAGCCGCCGCCAGCGGCGAGCTGTTTGTCGCCACGCATCTGGCCTTCCCTTCGGTGGGTAGGGTCGCGATCAATGGTGCTGCTTTCCGTTGGATACCTGCGATTTGGGATTACTGATTGCGCGCCTGAAATCTTCGCCCGGCTTCTGCCGGGCGAAACCTTTTTCACCGCCATTGCTACGCAGAACCGTGCGGGCGGTGACCATACTTCGGTTGCTGTGTACCCTTTCTGCATCAAGCAAATCTGAGCAGAGGATGGAGTGTTGGCATATCTGGATTGGGTGCAATGGCCGGCGATGCTGGTCACCGTTCTGGCCGCCTGGCTGATCGGTTCGCAACGACCGCAACGGCGCATGAGCGGCTTCGTTTGTTTCAGTCTGAGCAATTTGCTGTGGGTGATCTGGGGCGTCCATGCCGGGGCTTACGCGCTGATCGTTCTGCAGCTTTGCCTGTTCCTGATGAACCTGCGCGGCTTCATGAAGAACCGCGTTTCAGAGCGCTGAGTGACGATGATCATCTGGCCAGAAAATCCTTTGAATTTTTCTTGTCGGACAAAATCATTTACGTATGAGCGTAAGGAGGAACTCATGCGTAGCACCGATATTTTCGTCATCGAATACAAACATCACGACCAGCCAAAATCATTCGTCATCCGCGCCAAGAGTATGCGCAACGCCGACGCTTGGCATTGGGCGAGCTGTGACGCCGGTATTGCGCCGATTCCGAAACCGGGTAAACCACCGTTGAAAGTGGTTTCCAAACCCCAGGCCGAGCGCTATGGGATTACGGAGGTGAAGTGGCGCGAGACGGCAGCGCTGGACTGGACGGAGGCTTAGGCAAATCGGGTCGCCTGGCTAAGCTTGCACGCCAGCCAGGCGCCCCACAACAGACCATGGGGGGCATTCCGGTGGGGAATGTGCGGTTATCGTCCCGGTGAAGTGACCAGTACCTGACCGCGCGAAACTGATCGTTCCTCACGCTCCGCGTGAGAACGATCAATAACAACTAAGACCAGAACCCTTTATGCGGCTCAGCCGCCTCTTCCTCCAGCATCGGCCCGAAAACGCTCACCGTGCGCTGCCCTCTGGCAAACACCTCGCGACACGGCAACGAGAATGTCGGGTTCTCGGGATGATCGCCAGTCAGCCCGAGCAAAGCATGTTCCGATAACGCGTACACCACTCGCCCGACACCGGTCCAATACACCGCGCCCGCGCACATGCAGCAAGGTTCGGCGCTGGTGTACAGCGTGCACGCCTCCAGCTCCGTGGGTGACAACCGCTTCGCCGCCGCAGCCACCGCGACCAGTTCGGCATGCTGGGTGGGATCACCCTCCGGCGGCATCGAATTGTTGCCCGCTTCGGCAATGACCTTGCCGTCGCGGTCCGCCACCAGCGCCGCAAACGGGTGCCGGCCACGTTGTTTCGACGCCTGCGACAGGGCGATGGTCTGGCGCAGCAATGCCAGGTCCAGATCGCTGACGCCGGCCGGGACAAGCTGAGTGAATTGATTCATGGGTAACTCCTGGGCAGTGAGAAAAGACAAAAGTCAGTCGGCCAGTTCGGCCGTGGAAGCGCCGACGGCGTCGGTCGATGGTTTTTGTTTGTTGAGCAAGAGGTTGAGCAGAATGGCGGTGATCGCACCGAGAAAAATGCCGCTGTCGAGCACCAGTTTCAGCGTTGGGCCGACATGTTCGAACAGGGCCGGAAACGACATTGGCAGGACGCCGACGCTGACCGACACCGCGACAATGATGGCGTTGCGTGTGCCTTCGAACTGCACCCGTGACAGTTCCTGAATGCCCGCCACCGTGGTCATGCCGAACATGACGATCGCGCAGCCGCCCAGCACCGGCGTCGGCACCGCCGCAATCAGCGCGCCGAGCTTGGGGAACAAGCCCATCAACACCATGATCGCGCCAGCGGCCGCAACGACGAAGCGGCTCTTGATGCTGGAAAGCGCAATCAGGCCGGTGTTTTGCGTGAAGGCGTTATAGGGAAAACTGTTGAACAGACCACCGAGCATGGTCGACAAGCCGTCGGCGCGGAACGCGTTGCCAAGGGTTTGCTGGGTGGTGGGTTTGCCGACCAGTTTGCCAATGGCCAGGCAGTTGCCAGTGGTCTCGGCCATGATCACCAGCATCGCCAGGGTCATGATCAGAATCGGTACCAGAGAAAATTCCGGCGGACCGAACGCCATTGGCGCGCTCAACTCGAACCACGCCGCCTCGCTGACCCGATTGAAGTGCGTCATGCCGCAGGCGGCAGCGATCAGGCTGCCGACAAACAAGCCGATGAGCACACTGAGGTTACCGATGAAGCCGCTGAATTTCGCATAAATCACCAGCGTCACACTGACCGTGGCCAGACCCAGCAGCAGATTGGCCGGGCGACCGAAGTCAGGCGAATCGGGATTGCCACCACCCAGCCAGATTGCCGCCGCCGGCATCAGTGAAATACCGATGATGGTGATCAGGCTGCCAATCACCACGGGTGGAAAGAATCGCAACAAGCGGCTGAACACCGGCGCCAGTGCGATGGTCAGGAAGCCGGCGGCGATCACCGCCCCGAAGATCTGGCTGAGGCCGAACTCCTTGCCGATCATGATCATCGGCGCCAGCGCAATGAACGAGCAGCCCTGAATCAACGGTAAACGCGCGCCGAACTTCCAGAAGCCGAGGGTCTGAATCAGCGTCGCCACACCAGAGGTCAGCAGGTTGGCGTTGATCAGTAAAACCACCTGAGCCGACGTCAGCCCCATCGCACTGCCGAGAATCAGCGGCACCGCCACCGCTCCCGCATACATCACCAGAACATGCTGCAGACCGAAGGTGAAAAGCTGCCGCAGGGGCAACACCTCATCGACCGGGTGAACGCGTTGTGTAGTCATGGCACAAGCTCCTGAAGGGGCAGCGTTGGGTGTAATCGCGGGCGCTCAGGGACAGACGCACAAACAGAATCGGCCCCGGCGTTCGAAGACGCGGGGTCATCCTTGAATGTTTTTAACGATGAAACAAATTGGCAACCATCGCTTTTTTCGATGGCAAAGACGCGGCACAATCGCCGTCTCGCTCAACCTCGGAGTACACCGCGTGCGCTTCTCACTCGATCAGTTGCTGATGTTCGTCCAGGTGGTGAAAAGCGGCTCGTTCTCCGCCACCGGGCGCAAGCTGGGCAAGACGCAATCGACCATCAGCGCGGCGATCGCCAATCTGGAAACCGACCTTGGCGTCGAGTTGTTCGACCGCAGCAATCGCAGCCCTGCCCTCACCGCCAGCGGGCATAAATTGCTGGTCCAGGCAGAGGCGGTACTGGAGCGCTGCATGACCTTCGAGGCCCACGCCGATTGCCTTTCCGATAGCGTCGAACCGAGCCTGACCCTGGCGATTGAAACGCCATACGGCCCGATCATGCCGGTGCTGCAAGCGTTCGAGCAGGCCTTTCCGTTTGTCGATCTGATCATTCGCCACCCGGTCTACGGCGATGTCAGCGAACTGGTCAGCAGTGGCGAGGCGGTGCTGGGCGTGGCGTTTTCGCAGCCGGGCTATCCCCGGGAACTGGCGTTCCAGCAACTGGGCAAACTGATCATGCTGCACGTCTGTCATCCCGATCATCCGCTGGCGAAACTGGACAACGTCACGTTCGACGATTTGCACGTGCATCGGCGCCTGGCGTTCAGTGCGCACGCCAGCAAACTGCCGAGCAGTGAATACCTGCGTTCGACGCAACTGTGGCAAGCGGAAAGCTATCTGGCCCTGCTCGAAATGGTCCGCGCCGGCCTCGGCTGGGCGACCCTGCCGCGCCAGCTGATCCAGCGTGAACTGGGCAATGGCGAACTGGTCGAGTTGCAGCTGTCGGCGTACCCGCATACCGACTGGCAAATCGGCGTCGACCTGTTATGGGCACGCCAACGGCCACTAGGGACGGCCGAGCGCTGGCTTAAGGAAAAGCTGCAGGCCAACAAGGTTTATGAGCGCGATCGCAACGGGCAGATCACTACGCTGTGATTACTTGGCGAACACCTGGCCCATGTCCTTGAACGCCTTGAATTCCAGCGCATTGCCGCAGGGGTCGAGCAGAAACATGGTCGCCTGTTCGCCGACCTGCCCCTTGAATCGAATGTAGGGCTCGATCACGAATTGCGTGCCGAATGACTTCAGTCGCTCGGCCAGTGCTTCCCATTGCTGCCACTCTAAAATGATGCCGAAGTGCGGGACCGGTACGTCGTGGCCGTCGACCGGGTTGCTGTGAACGCTTTCTTGGGCAGCTGTCTGCGGCTGTTCATGGATGACCAATTGGTGGCCGTAAAAATTGAAATCGACCCACTGCGCGCTGGACCGGCCCTCGTCCAGGCCGAACACTTCACCGTAAAAACGCCGGCAAGCGGCAAGGTCGTAAACCGGGATGGCGAGGTGGAAAGGCGAAAGACTCATCAGGCACTCCGGTAGTGGCGTTGCTGGAAATATGGCAACGGCGCACCGCTGCTGATCGAGGATCGAAAACAGCCTAGATCAAAAACCCTGCGAATGCCGGCTCGACTTTTCATGCCATGGAGATAGCGCGGCTGAGAATACACGCCACGGCTATCTGCCGGCTTCCTTACCGGCGCGTCACCACTTTTCGGTGACAGTCCGCCGGGGCCAGCACCGCGCCCGCCCTGGAGCGCACGACGATAGTCTCGACGGGCTCGGCCCGTTCGTTGTCGAGCAGGATCGAGTGCTCCTCGCCTTCCGTAAACAGAAAACGCTCGCCCCACTGCCGCAGGCTGACGACGATGGGGAACACCGCGCGGCCCATGTCGGTGAGCACGTATTCCTTGTAGGCGCTGCCATCGGACGCGGGCTGAATCTGCAACACGCCGAGCTCGACGAGCATTTTCAGTTTGACCGTGAGGATGTTCTTGGCCAGGCCCAGACGTTTCTGGAATTCACTGAAACGGCGCACGTCATCGAACGCATCGCGAATGATCATCAAGGCCCAGCGATCGCCAATGGCTTCGAGGGTTCGGGCCACCGGGCATTCGCTCTGCGCCAATGTTTGTTGTCGGGCCATGTGATTCCTGATGGACTCGGCTATTGAATGTGGTTGCATTTAACAACCCGAATGAATAAAGATCAACGCATCGGTTTCAATTCAAAACCACACTACGAGGAAGCAAGGATGCCGTGTCAGACGCAAACCCTGATCAATGCGCAAGCCGCAGCTGACAGCGCAACGACCAGGCTGAGTCGTTTGCAGACTTTACTCTTTGCAATCACCTGCGCCATGGCAGTGGCCAATGTTTACTTCGCACAGCCATTGCTGGAATCGATGGCCGCCAGCCTCGGCGTTTCACCCGGTGCAATCGGCGTTGTGGTCACGGCCACGCAAGCCGGGTATGCGGTCGGGCTGCTGTTCATTGTGCCGCTGGGTGATCTGCTCGATCGCAAGAAACTCATCGTGAGCCAACTGCTTTTGTCTGCAACGGCGCTGTGTGCCGTGGGCCTGTCCGAGAGCTGGGGAGTGTTGCTCGGCGCCATGATGCTGGTGGGTCTGCTGGCGGTGGTGGTGCAAGTGGTGGTCGCCTGCACCGCCAGCCTTGCTCGCCCGGAGCAGCGCGGCGCCGCGGTGGGCACCGTCACCAGTGGCGTGGTACTGGGCATTTTGCTGGCGCGTTTCGTTTCCGGCGTAGTGGCTGATCTGGCCGGATGGCGCGGCGTGTATTTTGTCTCGGCAGTCACGATGGTCGGTATGGCTTTGGTGCTTTGGCGCACCCTGCCCGCCTCGGCAAAACCGCCCGCACAGGGCAGCTATCGGCAATTGCTGCGCTCGATGTTCCAACTTTTTTTGACTGAGCGGGTATTGCGCATCAGAGGCATCTTCGCCCTGCTGATTTTCGCAGCGTTCAGTGTGTTGTGGACGTCGATGGTGCTGCCGCTCAGCGCCGCGCCCCTGTCGTTGTCCCACACGCAGATCGGCCTGTTCGGACTGGCCGGGGTAGCGGGCGCGCTCGCCGCCGCACGGGCTGGGCGCCTGGCCGATCGCGGCTTGGGCAATCGCACCACCGGCATCGCTCTGGCGCTGTTGACGCTGTCCTGGCTACCCATCGCATTTGTCGACAGTTCGCTGCTGGCGATGGCCGTCGGAGTGATCCTCCTCGACTTCGCCGTGCAAGCGGTGCACGTCACCAACCAAAGCCTGATCTTCGCCGCACGGCCCGATGCGCAGAGCCGACTGGTCGGTGCGTATATGTGTTTTTACTCGGTGGGCAGTGGTCTGGGCGCCATCGCGGCGACGTATACCTATGCGCACTCTGGCTGGGTGGCGGTGTGTTTTCTCGGAGGAGGGATCAGTGCTGTGGCGCTGATGTATTGGGTGTGGCTGGAGTACGTTTATTCACACGACTGAACCAATGTGGGAGCGAGCCTGCTCGCGAAGACGGAGCATCACTCAGCACAGAGTTGTCTGACCTGACGCCTTCGCGAGCAGGCTCGCTCCCACAGGGATTACTCGCCAGCAGCTACTTGCCGTCCTCGGGCTTCTCGGTCTGCATCTGCACCGATGGTTTGCTTTTGTCACCGTCCTTGTTGGGTGCATCGTTGGAATCGAAGCAGCCGCTCAACAGAAACATTGAGCAGAACCCCAGACATACGCAGATTTTCTTCATGACAATCTCCTTTCAGCAGTGGTATTGCTACCCGGTTCAAGCTTGACCTAGCATCGTTTACCTTCTTCCGGAATGTGCGCAAATTCATTGCAGGACTGCATCGGGCTCTCAGCCCTTACTGTGCTCCGGCGACGAAGGCCCTTCCTTGACGCCGCGCGGGCCAGCGATGCCCCACACGATCAGGCCGAGCACCGGGAAGACAATCAAGCCGATCGCCCAGGCGGCTTTGATGCCGACGCTCTTGTTGCTGCGAAACACACTGACAATCGCCCACAGGTCGACCAGCAGAATGATCACCGCCACGGCGATGGAAAAGTAACTCGCTGCCTCGTTCATTTCGCAATCCTCCGATGACTTGTAAGCATTGGGCTGCGGGGCTTTTTCAGCGTTCAAAAAAATTGCGCGTGCGCGGCGCCAAAGCTTCAGCCGCCTTCCGGATCCTGGCGGATCACGGAAATCTTGCCGTTGCGCTCGATGATCGCGAACTTGATCTGGTCGATGGTTTCAATGCCCTGACTGGAGCGTGCCGCCTCCATGACATCCGCCTCGACCAGCCGCGCATGGCGCAGACGCCGCTGCAACAGCTTGCCGTTCTCGACAATGATCGTCGGTTCGCCATCAATCAGCCGCGAGATCCAGCTGGAACGCTGCTTGAGCAAAGAGAACCCAACGTCGATGGCGATCAGGGTGATGATCACCAGAAACGCATTGGTCAGGGAAAAATCATCCCCGAGCAGCGCTTGCTGGGTGGCTTCACCGATGATCATCAGCAAGACGAAATCAAACGTAGTCAGCTCGGCCAACGAACGCCGACCGGCAATTTTGAACAACACCATCAGTGCCAGATACATCGCGAGTGCGCGCAACACCGAGTCCATGGGTCACCTATGGATAAATGAATTGAGTGAGCATCACTTCGCTCGAGCCCGGCGCGCGGATATGACTGCGAAACAGCCCCAGTCCGTCACCGCGCAGGGTCAGATAAAGCGTTGCCTGGCCCTGCGCATCCGCCTGCAACCACAAATGCATGCCCTGCGCTGAGCTGCGCATACGCACTGGCGCCGGTTGCATGGTTTCGATGCTGAAGCCATCGAGCATCTCGCCGCCGATGTCCAATTCGACGGTAGCTTCAGGCGTCGCGTGCACGCTGAGTTTCAGCGGGTTGGTCGAGCCGTTGCGGTGGAACATCTCGTACTCGACCTGGACTTTGCCATCGTCGCTGCGGGCGTCCTGCGAACTGAGCACGCCCCGGGAAAACAGCCCCAACAGACCCAGCAGCATGCACAGCACCAGCAGATACCAACCGATGCGCTCGAAGCGCCAGACCTTCAGTTGATAGGCCATGTCCTCCTGCACCGGGAACTGCCGACTGCGCAGATCGGGATGCTCAGCGTCAGGCTTCATCGGCGCCACCCTCCTTCGCCGCGCAAGGCGCGACGGTGATAGGCCGGCAACTGCTGCAAGGCGAACTCACAGGCCAGGGTCTGCACTTCACTGCGCGATCCGGGAAACCATTGCCGGGTGCTGAACAGAAAATGTTGGTCATCGAACTGGAATGCCCAGGCGAAACACACCGTACCGGCCTTGATGCCGTCCATATCATCGGGTCCGAGAATGCCGGTGGTGGCGACCGCGACGTTGGCCGTGCTGTCGCGCAACGCACCGATGGCCATTTCACTGGCCACTGCAACGCTGGTCAGATTGAAGGTTTCCATGGTCGCCGGGCTGACGTGGAGCAAGCGCTGCTTGGCTTGCGGCGAATAGACCACGTAGCCGCATTCGATCAGCTCGCCGCTGCCGGGCACTTCCGACAGCAACATGACAATTTCCCCGGCCGTGCAGGATTCGGCAGTGGTGATGATCAGCGAATGTTGGCGCAGGTATTCAATCGTTTCCTTGGCGATGGACATGGCACGCTCTCGAAGCTGTTATTGCCGGTTGACCGCCCGCTGCGCTGATCATTCCGCTGGACTGGATGAGCGTACAAGCGCCTCTTGCCGAGAAAGTTTTCCGCTCCATTCGGCGCGATCACCTACCCTCATAGACTGTGTGATCCACTCGAGCCCGCCGCCCCCATGCGTTGTTCATTCAAGTCGTTGTTTTTGATTCTGTTCCTGCTGCTGATGCCGGGCAGCGCTGCGCCGTGGGCAGCGGAGCCTGCCGCGCCGGCAAACTCCGGCGCTGCACCACTGCCGGTAATTTCGCAGAGCGATCTGCAAGCCCTGCAACAACGCCTCGACGGGCTCAAGCAGCAGATTTCGGCGGCAAACAATTACAACCAGCTCGAAGGCCCGCAGGATCGAGTGCAGGCGTTCATTCTCGATGTCGATCGATTGTCGGCAGCGCTGTTGCCGCAACAGGCGCAACTGGCGGTGCAACTGGGCGTGCTCGGCACCGCTCCAGACGCTGAGGTGGCTGCCGAGCAAGCCGATATCGTCGCGCAGCGGGCCGCGCTGGCGGAACAGAAAAGCAAGGTCGACGGCACCCTGAAAAGCCTCGCCGCACTGAAACAGAATGCCGCCGACCTGATCACGCAAATCGCCGGCATCCGCCGCACACTACTGGAAAGCGAACTGACCCTGAGCACACGCAGCGTGTTGAGTCCGCAGTTCTGGGCGCCACTGATCAATCCAAGCGAGGACGACCGCGAGCGGCTGCGACTGTTCGTCGAGCAGGTGGGCGACGTCTGGGCCACGGTCTGGGCGCCGGGCGAGCGTTTTTACACCTGCGTGCTGGTGCTGCTGGCGTTGCTCGTTTGGACCTTTGGCCGGCGTCTGGCTGAGCGCGGGCTGACCTGGTTCTGTATTCACCGCGTGGCAGAGGGCCGCTTGCGCCGCAGTGCCTTGGCATTCGCCTCAGCTCTCGCGACCTTCATCACCACCGCCATCGCCCTGAAACTCCTGTTCTACGCCTGCACCCGCCACGATGCTCTGCCGCCGGTGCTGGAAACCTTCTCCGAAGAGTTCGAGAAAGTCGTTTATGCGTGCGTGCTGATCACCGGGCTTAGCCGTGCATTGTTGTCCACCGAGCACCCTTCGTGGCGCCTGCCGGCGATTGCCGATCCGGTGGCGCTGGCCCTCAAGCCTTATCCGCGAATCCTCGCCTGCTCGTTGCTGGTGCTGGTGACGCTGGTGCAAGTCGCCAATGCCACGGGTATGAGCAGTCACATCGTCATGGCCGGACGCGGCGTGATTTCCATGGTGGTGCTGGCGATCATCGGCACGATGCTGGTGCGCGTGGGCAAAGTGCGCAAGGCCTTGGTCGCCGCCAACGACGCTTCGGCGACGAACAGCGTGTTCGCCGGGCTGATCTACAGCGTCGCCAGCGTCTCGATGTTTGTCACGGCCATTGCCCTGCTTGCCGGCTATGTTTCGCTGGCGCGGTTCATCAGTTATGAACTGGTGTGGAGCTACGTCGTGCTGTCGGGTTTCTATTTGCTCATTCAGTTGGTCAAGGACGCCTGTGAACACCTGTTTTCACCGAAACACGCGAGCGGCCAGGCGCTCAAGCAATTGCTCGGGGTCAGCGATCGACGCCTTGAGCAAACGTCGATCCTGTTGTCCGGCGTCAGCCGCGCCGGCCTGATGCTGATGGCGCTGATTTCGTTGTTTGTCGGCGGCATCGGCACCACGCTCGGCCAACTGGTCACCAACATCATGTCGATTCTTGGCGGCGCCGGTTTGCGCAAGCTGAATATCGTCCCCGGGCACCTGCTCAATGCGCTGCTGGCGCTGCTGATCGGCATCTGGCTGATCCGTACATTGAGCCGCTGGCTCGACAACGAATTCCTGCCCAAGACCGACATGGACCCGGGCATGTGCGCGTCGCTGAGCACGCTGTTCTCCAATATCGGCTACGCCTTCGTGATTCTGCTGACGCTGTCGTCGCTGGGCGTGCAGTGGACCAATCTGGCGTGGATCGTCAGTGCGCTATCCGTCGGTATCGGCTTTGGCTTGCAGGAGATCGTCAAGAACTTCGTCTCCGGCCTGATTCTGCTCACCGAGCGCCCGGTCAAGGTCGGCGACCTGATCAGCATCAGCGGCGTCGAGGGCGACATCCGCCGGATCAACGTGCGCGCCACGGAAATCCAGCTCAGCGACCGCTCGATTGTGATCGTGCCCAACTCGCAGCTGATCTCGCAGAACCTGCGCAACGTTACCCTCGGCGGCAGCGCTCAGGGCGTGGCATCGCTGGAGCTGGTGTTTCCGTTGGATATCGATCCTGAGCAGGTCAAACAACTGCTGCTGGATGCGTATCACGAGAACGAAACCATCCTCGATAAACCGGCGCCATTCGTGCGTTTCAGCAAGTTGTCGCCGGACGGCATAACCCTCACGGTCACCGGCTATGTGGGCAGCCCGAGGATTGTCGGGCTGACCAAGAGCGATTTGTTGTTTGAAGTGTTGAAGCGGTTGGGCGCGGCGGGGATTGCGCTGGCGAAGCCGCCAGCGGCGTGATCCGGTTAGCGCTTGCCCGAGTTGTCGATGCGGGCCGTGCTGCTGCGTGGCGTCAGCTCGAACGGCAGGACGACATGCCTTTCTGCCAGCGGCCGTTTTTCGATCAGGGCAATCAACATCTCGACCGCCTTGGCCCCGAAGGCCTCGGCTGGTTGCGAGATGGTGGTCAGCGGCGGATCGCAGAACGCAGCCATGGGAATGTCATCGAAACCCACCACTGAAATATCCTCGGGCACACGCAGCCCGGCCTGCCGGATGCGCTTGAGCGCTCCAATGGCCATTTCATCGTTTTCGCAGAACAGCGCACTCGGTCGCTCGGCCAATGCGAGCATCTTTTGCGCGCCGGCAAAACCGGCCTCGAGGCTGAAATTGCCATGGCAGATCAGTGCTTCATCGATGGCAATCCCGGCTTCGCGCAATGCCGCTTCGTAACCCGCCAGTCGATCCAGGGTCAGCGGGCTGTTTTTCGAGCCCTTGATCAGGCCGATGCGTCGGTGTCCCAATGCGATCAGGTGGTCGGTCATGGCTTTGGCGGCGGCGACGTTGTCCAGGCTGATGGTTGGATAACGCCCGGCCTTGAGCACTTCGCAGGCGTTCACGATCGGCGGCACATCGGCGTCGGCCGGAGCGTTTTCGAAAGGATCGTAGGCGCGCAACTGAATCACCCCGTCGGCCTGATAGGCGTACACCAGCTCGGCGAATTGTCGCTCCAGTTCTTCCCGGCCCTGAGTGTCGCAGAGCAGCAAGCGATAGCCAGCCGCCTGCGCCGCTTGCTGCGCGCCGCTGATGACCCGGGCAAAAAAGGTGTTGGCGATGGTCGGCACCAGAATCACCAGATTGCCGGTGCGCCGCGAGCGAAACTGCACGGCCATCAGGTTCGGCCGATAGCCGGCCTGCTCCACGGCCGCCATGACGCGCTCACGGGTTGGCGCGAGCACACGCTCGGGCGATTTCAAAGTCCTCGAAACCGTCGCCACGGAAACGCCAGCCAGCCGAGCCACTTCGCGGATATTGGACAAAACCACCTCGTTGTTTCATGCCGATCAGGCGCGGAGCTTACCGCAGGCGACGAGCGATCGAAACGCTGTCGATCATCCGCTGGCATTTGACACCCGGCTAATTCAAGCCTAGATTTCGCCCACGATGTAACCGGTTACATCACTCATCAGCATTGCATCCAGCTACCGAGACGACTGCCATGTACGCTGCCGCAAAAATAAGAATGGGTTTTGTTGGAGGCGGTGAAGGTTCATTCATTGCCCGTGCCCACCGGCAAGCCGCCGGCCTCGACGGACGCTTCGAACTGGTCTGTGGCGCGTTCAGCCGCGACTCAGAGAATAATCAGCGCACCGCTGCGACCCTGGGAGTGTCCGCCGAACGTTGTTACGGCGACTGGCAAACCCTGCTCGCTCGCGAGGCCGCCCTGCCCGCCGAGCAACGCATGCAACTGCTGGTCATTGTCACCCCCAATCATCTGCACGCACCGATTGCCCGTGAGGCATTGAGCGCCGGTTTTCACGTGTTCAGCGAGAAACCCGCGGCGCTGAATCTCGCCGAGGTGCAGGCGCTGCATTCGGTGGTGATCAACAGCCAGCGAATTTACGGGCTGGCGCACACCTACCTCGGTTACGCGATGGTCTGGCAGGCCCGCGAAATGGTCGCCAGCGGCGTGCTCGGGCACGTGCGCAAAGTCATCGTCGAGTACCCGCAAGGCTGGCTCAGCACCGATGTCGCCGGGCAAGGCAACAAGCAGGCCGGCTGGCGCGACGATCCGGCGCAATCCGGGATCGGCGGCTGCATTGGCGACATCGGCACCCATGCGTTTTCCCTCGCCGAGTTCGTTGCCGGCCAGTCGATCCAGTTCATCAGCGCAATGCTCGGTTCGCATGTCGAGGGTCGGCAACTGGATGACGATGTGGCGATGCTGTTCAAAATGAGCGACGGCGCCAGTGGTGTATTGCTCGCCAGCCAGGTCTGCGCCGGTGAGGAAAACCCGCTGAAGATCCGCGTCTACGGTGACAAGGGTGGGCTGGAATGGCGTCAGGAAGAGCCGGCCAGTCTGATTCATCGACCGTTGAATGAACCGATGCGTATTCTGCGATCCGGAGTCGGTCAGCCGTGGTTGTGTGACGCTGCCAGTCAGCGCATGCGCCTGCCCGCCGGGCATCCCGAGGGTTATCTGGAAGCGATGGCCAACCTGTACGGCGATCTCGCCGAGGCGATTGTTCAAGGCGTCGAAGGCCATCAGGCCCCGGGCGTACCGGGCATCGAGACCGGACTGCGCGGCATGGCCTTCATTGAAACCGCCATCGCCAATCACCTTGGCAATGAAAAGTGGAGCGAAATCCCCGGCCAACTGACAGGAGCCCAGCACAATGAACAGTGATCAGCAAAATTCGACTGGCCTTAAAGGTCCGGGGATTTTTCTCGCGCAATTCATCGCCGACCAAGCGCCTTTCGACTCCCTCGCCAACATCGCCGAATGGGCGGCCTCGCAAGGCTACAAAGCCATTCAGGTACCGACCCTCGGCACGCGGTTCATCGATTTGCAGCGCGCCGCTGAAAGTCAGGATTACTGCGACGAACTCATCGCCGTCTGCGCCCGCGCCGGTGTGGTGATCAGTGAGCTGTCGACGCACCTGCAAGGGCAATTGGTCGCTGTGCATCCGGCGTTCGACAGTCTGTTCGACGACTTCGCCCCGCCAGCGCTGCGCGGCAAGCCGCAGGAGCGCACCGAGTGGGCCATCGAGCAGTTGAAACTGGCGGCCCGTGCCAGCCAGCGTCTCGGACTCAAGGCCCATGCGACCTTCTCCGGCGCCCTGCTCTGGCCCTACGTCTATCCATGGCCGCAACGTCCGGCCGGTTTGGTCGAGCAAGGTTTCGCCGAACTGGGCAAGCGCTGGCTGCCGATTCTCGACTGCTTCGAAGAGGCTGGCGTTGATCTGTGCTACGAAATCCATCCCGGCGAAGACTTGCATGACGGCGCTTCGTTCGAGCAGTTTCTCGAAGCGGTGAATCATCACCCTCGTGCCGCGATTCTTTATGACCCGAGCCACCTGCTGCTGCAGCAAATGGATTACCTCGGCTTCATCGACCGTTACCACCAACGCATCCGCATGTTTCACGTCAAGGATGCCGAGTTTCGCCCCGATGCGCGCTCCGGCGTCTACGGCGGTTATCAGGGTTGGGTCGAGCGTCCCGGGCGCTTCCGCTCGCTGGGCGACGGCCAGATCGATTTCAAATCGATCTTCAGCAAATTGTGCCAATACGACTTCAACGGCTGGGCCGTGCTGGAGTGGGAATGCTGCCTGAAAGACTCTGCACAGGGCGCGGCGGAAGGCGCGGCGTTCATCGAGCGACACATGATCCGCAAGACCGCCAAGGCCTTCGACGATTTCGCCGGGGTCAGCGCCGATGCCGCTTCCAACCGGCGCCTGCTCGGCCTGACCGACGACTGATTCATCCGCGTTACCGACATAAAAACAATACGGTGATCTGAAATGAACGTAATGAATGCGCGACTGAGCGTGATGATGTTTTTGCAGTTCTTTATCTGGGGCGGCTGGTTCGTCACCCTCGGCACTTTTCTGGCCACCACGCTCGCTGCCAACGGCGGCCAGGTCGGTATGGCCTTCGCCACGCAATCATGGGGTGCGATTCTGGCGCCGTTTGTCATTGGCTTGATTGCCGACCGGTTTTTCAATGCCGAACGCATTCTGGCGGTGCTCCATCTGCTGGGCGCGGTGCTGCTCTATCAGCTCTATCGCGCGGCAGACTTCAGCGCGTTTTATCCCTATGTGCTCGCCTACATGATGGTCTACATGCCGACATTGGCGCTGGTGAACGCCGTGGCGTTCCGCCAGATCAAAGACCCGGCGCTGGAGTTCTCGCGCATTCGCGTATGGGGCACAGTGGGCTGGATTGTCGCCGGTGTGGTGATCAGCTTCGTGTTCGCCTGGGACTCGCAGCAAAGCATCGCGGCGGGAGGCTTGCGCAATACGTTCCTGATGTCCGCCGTCGCATCACTGCTGTTGGGGCTTTACAGCTTCAGTCTGCCGAACACCGCGCCGCTGAAAACCGCAGCCGGCTCATCAAGCCTGAAGCAGATGCTCGGCGTCGATGCGTGGGGTTTGCTCAAGGATCGCAGCTATCTGGTGTTCTTTCTCGCCTCGATCCTGATCTGCATTCCGCTGGCCTTCTATTACCAGAACGCCAACCCGTTTCTCGCGGAGATCGGCGTGACCAACCCGACAGCGAAGATGGCCATCGGTCAGGTGTCGGAAGTGCTGTTCATGTTGCTGTTGCCGCTGTTCATCCATCGTTTCGGCATCAAGATCGCCCTGCTGGTCGGCATGGCTGCCTGGGCGTTGCGTTACGTGCTGTTTGCCTTCGGCAATAACGACGATCAGGCATTCATGCTGCTGATCGGCATTGCCCTGCACGGCGTGTGCTATGACTTCTTCTTCGTGTCCGGGCAGATCTACACCGATGCAAAAGCACCGGAACGCTTCCGCAGTTCGGCGCAAGGTCTGATCACCTTGGCCACGTACGGGTTGGGCATGTTGATTGGCTTCTGGATTGCGGGACGGATTACTGACCACTTCACTTCGAGTGCGGGCCATGACTGGAGAAGTATCTGGCTATTTCCAGCCGGTTTTTCCGTGGCGGTGCTGCTGTGTTTCTGGGCGACGTTCAAGGGCCGCGATCGGGACAAGGCTGTGTTGCCGAGTGCGGTTTAGAGCAGAGTTCTGATGCATGAACAGAACGAATGCCGCCTGTGGTTGAGGCGGCATTCGTTATCGATGCTCATGGTTGCGCTCAAGCGGTGCGACGTTCGAGCAGACGGTCAGCGCCACCTTCGGCGACCCGATTGCCTTGCAGATGATCGGAACCGTCAGAGGCTACTGCATCGCTGAACAGTGGATCGGTTTCGGTGGCGGCTACTGCGTCGCTGAATAGCGGGTCGGTTTCGGTGGCGGCTACTGCGTCGCTGAACAAGCGGTCCGTTTGAGTGGAGGCGATCGCGTCGCTGAACAGTGGGTCGGTTTCGGTGGCGGCGAAGGCATTCAGTGCAAAAACCGAGAAAGCGATACCGAGGATAGTCTGGCGTTTCATGATGATGTGCTCCGAGGTGCAGTGGTTAGGTATGGAGCCGATCTTACGCTGCACCGTGGATATGGGAACTTCATTGACTTAATGGTTGTTATTGACGCAATCAATGATGAGTTGAGTAAAAGCAGCTGCTTACCTAACCGTTAAGCTGGTGCTTACGCGTCCAGACGAAACGCCCTACAAAGTCTAAAGCACAAAACTGACAAATCGTATTTCTGACAGCTTTACGCAAGCAAAAAAAAGACCCGAATCGATCGAAACCGAAACGGGTCTTTCCCACTCAGACGACCCTTATTTCAAGTCGTCAAAGTGATCTCGCAGGAACTCGTAAAAGCGCAAAGCTTTCAACAATCTCCATACAAGGCTCAGCGTACGCAGCAAAAGCTTCATACGTTTTGGCCTCCAGGGCTGGCGGCCAAACCTCCAGCAAACTTACCGGACCATGCGTGCCTTCAGCCTACATGTTGGTGTAGCTAGTGAGGCGGCCGGTTGAAATCCCTCCGAGACATCATTCCGGCGCGGGTGCGAATCCGCGTCAGAGGGCGTGAAACCTTTTGCGCCCCCCAGCCAAACCTCACTGCTCTACCAACAAGATGAGCGTGGGCATCTTAACGCAGAAATCAGAAGAGAAAACCCGAGTAACCAAGGTTATCCTGCGGCTACGCCTGAACCTTTGTAAAATCGTATTTCTGACAATGTTTATTGACAGATCTGAATTCAGTTGCATGCGCTGGCCGCTCCGAAAAAACCTCCCACATCACGCTAAACCTACGTTGCACTGACGGGAGAAACTTAATACCATGCGCGGACATGTTGGTGTGGCTAGTGAAGCACATGGCCTCGGCTCCAAACCGAGGATTGAAAAACCGCCCCGCGAAGGCGGTTTTTTTTCGTCTGTGTTTTCTGGTCCCCCTCCCATCCAAGGCACATTGCCTGACTCGATCCCCCTGCGCCCCTGCACAAATCTTCTAAACACTCTTCTCCCCCACGCGGTATTTTAGAAACGCCCCTGCTCAACCGCCCTATGGAATCGTCCCATGGACAAACGCAACTGGATCTCTCTCTCCCAGGATGTCGATACCGGGATCGAGTCGATTCGTGCGCATTTCCGTGGGCATGCCTACGATCCGCACTGGCATGACAGCTTTCTCGTCGGCGTTACCGAGCAAGGCGTCCAGCAATTCAACTGTCGCCGGGTGCGTCATCGCAGTACGCCGGGGCATGTGTTTCTGCTCGAGCCGGGAGAAATCCACGATGGCCATGCGCCGACCGAGGACGGCTTTACCTATTCGATGCTGTATCTGGATCCGCACTGGCTGGAGCGCGAACTGCACGCGCTGTTCGAAGAGGCGCCCGCCGACAGTCAGCCAGGCTTTGCCGACACCCTGAGCCACGATCCGCGCCTGTCGACTGCGATCGTGCAAGCCTTCCACGCGTTACATGACGGCGATCTGCGCATCGTCCGGCAGACTGCGCTGGATGGCCTGCTGGCGTCCCTCACCCGCCACCTCGACTGGCGCAAGCGTCAGCACTTCGATCCGCGCCTGCCACTGGTTGCCCAGGTTGCGCGGGACTATCTGCATGCCCACACCTATGAAGACATCGGCCTCGACGACCTAGCGCAAGCCTGTGGCGTTGATCGCTTTCGCCTGACACGCGCGTTCAAGGCGGCGTTCGGTCTGGCACCGCACGCTTACCTGATCCAGTTGCGCCTGGCCAAGGCGCGGCAATTGCTCGCGCGCGGCGAGACGCCAGCGCAGGTGGCCAGCGTGCTCGGTTTTGCCGATCAGAGTCATCTCGGTCGCTGGTTCCGCCGCGCCTACCAACTGACCCCGGCGGACTACCGCAGACGCTGCTCAAATCTTCCAGACTGAGGCCTTCGCGCTGACGATCATGGTGTCCTGTTTCGACATTCAGGAATTTGCACCATGGCGTCTTTACTGCCCTTTCTGCTGTTTGCTTTCGTTGCCTCGATCACCCCGGGGCCGACCAATATTCTGGTGCTGAGCCACAGTTCCCGGCGCGGATTGATTGCCACATTGCCGATCATTTTTGGCGCCTGTGCGGCGGCGGCGCTGATTGTGCTGGTGGTCGGGCTCGGTGCTGGCGAAACCCTGTTGCGCTTTCCGCGCGTGCAACAAGCGATGGCGTGGGGCGGTGTGCTCTGGCTGAGTTGGCTGGCGTGGCAGATCTTTCGCAGCCCGCCGCCATCGCTGGACCCGAATGCCGCGAAGGAACAAGGTTTGAGCGTATTCGGCGCGGCGCTGCTGCAACTGGTCAACCCGAAGGTGTGGATGATGGCTGTGGCCGTGGTCAGCGTATTTGTTGGCGGCGCCGACAAGACGCTGCGCCTGCTGGTGTTGTCGCTGGCATTTCTGCTGGTGTCGTTGCCGTGCATGACGCTCTGGGCACTTCTCGGCGTTGGCAGCGCGCGGTTGCTCAGCTCACCGCAAGCGTTCAAGCGCATGAACGCGGCACTGGCCCTTCTTCTGCTGCTCTCGGCCTGGCTGGCCGTGTTGGTCTAATGCCCGGTGGCTTGCCGGTATTCGCGTGGTGTAAACCCGGTCGAGGCTTTGAACTGACGGGTGAAAGCGCTGTGATCGGTGTAGCCGCATTGCAGCGCCACCTCGGTAATCGGCAAGTCGCTGTGCAGCAATCGATGCGCATGTTCCAGGCGGACTTTCTGAATCATCTGCCGTGGTGTCAGGTGGAAAACGCGTTTGCAATAGCGCTCCAGTTGCGCCACGGAAATCCCGGCGATCCGCGTCAGTTCACCCAGCGTCACCCGCCGATTGAAGTTGCCGCGAATGTATTCATCGACAGCCGCCAGGCGCTCGAAAGCCGGATGGGTTTCGCTGGCTGACTGCAGATCCACCGAGATCCCCACCAGACCGATGATCGTCCCGTCACGGTTGTAGATCGGCCTCTTGTGGGTCAGGCACCAGCCCGGCTCGCGACTGCCATACAGATGCAGTTCGAGCTGATCCTCCAACACGAAACCTTCCTCCAGCACCTTGCGATCCTGCTCGGTATAACCCGGCCCCAACTGCGCCGGGAACACCTGCGCACTGGTTTTGCCGAGCAACGGGCGCAGGTCCTTCAAGCCACAGCGCTGCACCAGCGTACGGTTGGCCAGCACATAGCGCGCTTGCAGATCCTTGATGAAGATCGCCGCATTGGGGATCACATCGAGTATCGGCAACAGCTGCGCGGCACCGGCGACCATCTCTTCGAGGGTCTGCGCACGCAAGCCGTCAGTGCCTTGGCACAGGATCGAAAACGCTGACTGCATCAAAGACTTCCCCTCGAATTGAACCACCGCAAATGTCACTCGCCAGCAGATTGCAGCAACGTCGCGACCCTGTCGAGGCCGCGCATTCATCGGTGCCATTGTGCTGAATTCGTCATCGATCCCGGCATAAAACATCAATCGCCGCCACTGCCGGGCGGTGCAAAGTCTGCTCGTCCCCGTGACACAACTGCCTATCCAATAACTCACAAGAAGGCGATGCCATGTCAGGCCAAGGCAAGTTCAAAAAACAGCTTTCATTGATCGACCTCACCTTTATCGGACTCGGCGCGATCTTCGGCTCCGGCTGGTTGTTCGCCGCCAGCCATGTCTCGGCGATTGCCGGTCCGGCGGGGATTTTCTCCTGGTTGCTGGGCGGTTTTGCCGTGTTGCTGCTGGGCATCGTCTACTGCGAACTGGGCGCGGCATTGCCCCGTGCCGGCGGCGTGGTGCGCTACCCGGTTTATTCCCACGGCCCGCTGCTCGGCTACCTGATGGGCTTCATTACGCTGATTGCGTTTTCCAGTCTGGTGGCGATCGAAGTGGTCGCCTCGCGCCAATACGCGGCGGCATGGTTTCCCGGATTGACCAAGGCTGGCAGTGGCGATCCGACGATCCTCGGCTGGCTGGTGCAGTTCGGCCTGCTCTGCGTGTTTTTCCTGCTCAACTACCGCAGCGTAAAGACCTTCGCCAAGGCCAACAATCTGGTCAGCGTGTTCAAATTCATCGTGCCGCTGCTGGTGATCGGCGTGCTGTTCACCTTCTTCAAACCGGAGAACTTCCAGGTTCAGGGATTCGCTCCATTCGGCCTGTCCGGCGTGGAGATGGCGGTCTCCGCCGGCGGGATCATCTTTGCCTATCTGGGCCTGACGCCGATCATTTCCGTCGCCAGCGAAGTGAAGAATCCACAGCGCACCATTCCCATCGCGCTGATTCTTTCGGTACTGCTGTCGACCTTGATTTACGTGCTGCTGCAAATGGCTTTTCTCGGCAGCATCCCGACGGAAATGCTCGCCAACGGCTGGGCCGGTATCAGCAAGGAATTCGCCCTGCCCTATCGCGACATCGCCCTGGCGCTCGGTGTGGGCTGGCTGGCGTATCTGGTGGTCGCCGATGCGGTCATTTCGCCGAGCGGCTGCGGCAACATCTACATGAACGCCACGCCGCGAGTGATCTACGGCTGGGCGCAGACCGGCACCTTCTTCAAGGTCTTCACCCACATCGATGAAAAGTCCGGCATCCCGCGGCCGGCGCTGTGGCTGACTTTCGCCCTGTCGGTGTTCTGGACCTTGCCGTTTCCATCGTGGGAAGCGCTGATCAACGTGGTCTCCGCCGCGCTGGTGTTGAGCTATGCGGTGGCGCCGGTGTCGGTTGCGGCGTTGCGGCGCAATGCGCCGGACATGCCGCGCCCGTTCCGGGTCAGGAGCATGGGCCTGCTCGGGCCGGTGTCGTTCATCATCGCCGCGCTGATCGTTTACTGGTCGGGCTGGAACACTGTGTCGTGGCTGCTCGGCCTGCAAATCCTGATGTTTGTCATCTATCTGTTCTGTGGCCGCTTTGTGCCCACCGCTCACCTGAGCCTGGCGCGTCAGGTGCGTTCATCGGCGTGGCTGATCGCCTTCTACGCGGTGACCATCGTGCTGTCGAAACTCGGCACCTTCGGTGGCCTGGGCATCCTCGCCCATCCGTTCGACACGATCGTCGTCGCCGCTTGCGCCACCGGCATTTACTACTGGGGTGCAGCAACCGGCGTGCCTGCCCATCTGCTGCGCCTGGACGACGAGGACGAAGAAAGCGAAAGCCCTGCGCCCTCGTCCACCGTCACCGCCCGCCCTGCCGGCGCCTACTGAAATCATCCAACGGGATCTCTTCATGAAACGAGTACACGTCATTGATTCCCACACCGGCGGCGAACCGACACGGCTGGTGATGAGCGGCTTTCCCGAGCTGTCCGGCAAAACCATGGTCGAGAAACGCGATGCCTTGCGCAACCAGCATGACAAGTGGCGCCGCGCCTGTCTGCTCGAGCCGCGTGGCAACGATGTGCTGGTCGGCGCGCTGTATTGCCCGCCGGTCTCGCCTGATGCCACCTGCGGGGTGATCTTCTTCAACAACGCCGGATACCTGGGCATGTGCGGCCACGGCACCATCGGCCTGATCAATTCGTTGCAGCATCTGGGGAAAATCCAGCCGGGCGTGCACAAGATCGACACACCGGTGGGGCAAGTCAGCGCGACGCTGCACGACGATGGCTCGGTCACTCTGGGCAACGTGCCCGCCTACCGTTATCGCAAACAGGTGCCAGTGGACGTGCCCGGTTTTGGTCGCGTAGTCGGTGATATCGCCTATGGCGGCAACTGGTTTTTTCTGGTTTCCGAGCATGGCCAGACATTGACCATGGACAACGTCGAACACCTGACCGCGTACACCTGGGCGATGCTCAAGGCGCTGGAAGATCAGGGCATCTTCGGCGAAGACAGTGCGGTCATCGACCACATCGAATTGTTCGCCGATGACGATCAGGCCGACAGCCGCAACTTCGTCATGTGCCCCGGCAAAGCCTATGACCGCTCACCGTGCGGCACCGGCACCAGCGCCAAACTTGCCTGCCTGGCAGCCGACGACAAGCTGCAACCGGGCGCACCGTGGATCCAGGCGAGTATCACCGGCAGCCAGTTCGAAGGCCGCTTCGAATGGGAAGGTGAACGCGTTCGCCCGTTCATCACCGGCCGCGCCTACATGACCGCCGACAGCACCTTGCTGATCGACGAAACCGACCCGTTCGCGTGGGGCATCTGAACCGCCACGCCGATTTTTCACCTCGAATCAAACGAAATGCCAAGGAGTTGAACCATGAGCGACAACATCTTCACCGGTTGCATGCCGGCCCTGATGACCCCGTGCACCGCCCAGCGCAAACCGGACTTCGATGCGCTGGTGAGCAAGGGGCGCGAGCTGATTGATATCGGCATGAGCGCTGTGGTCTATTGCGGCTCGATGGGCGACTGGCCGCTGCTGACTGAAGCCGAGCGTCAGGAAGGCGTGGCGCGCCTGGTCGCTGCCGGGGTGCCGACCATCGTCGGCACTGGTGCAGTGAATACCCGTGAAGCGGTTTCCCACGCAGCGCATGCGGCGAAAGTCGGCGCGCAAGGCTTGATGGTCATTCCGCGCGTGCTGTCACGTGGCGCTTCAGCCACCGCGCAAAAGGCCCACTTCGCCGCCATCCTGCAAGCCGCGCCGAACTTGCCGGCGGTGATCTACAACAGCCCTTACTACGGCTTCGCCACCCGCGCCGATCTGTTTTTTGAACTGCGTCGCGAATACCCGAACCTGATCGGCTTCAAGGAATTCGGCGGCGGCGCGGACCTGCGCTACGCGGCTGAGAACATCACCTCCAAGGACGATGACGTGACCCTGATGGTCGGTGTCGACACGCAAGTGGTGCACGGCTTCGTCAACTGCAACGCCACCGGCGCCATCACCGGTATCGGCAACGCCCTTCCTCGCGAAGTGCTGCAACTGGTCGCGCTGAGCAAGCAGGCCGCGCAAGGCGATGCCAAGGCCCGACGTCAGGCGCGGGAGCTGGAATCGGCATTGGCAGTGCTGTCATCGTTCGACGAAGGCTGTGATCTGGTGCTGTATTACAAGCACTTGATGGTGCTCAACGGCGACAAGGAATACACCCTGCACTTCAACGAAACAGACGTGCTGAGCGACTCGCAACGGCGCTATGCCGAGAAGCAGTATTCGCTGTTCCGTCACTGGTACGAGAACTGGTCTGCCGAACAGAACTTCGCCTGACCACCACCTGCTGCGAGTCATCACGATTCGCGGCAGGCCTCGCTCATTTCACAGGAAGACACCATGACTCTGACGGGCAACATGCTGATCGGCCAGCAAGCCGTGACCGGTAATCGTCCAGCCTTTCGCGCGATTGATCCGGCGACCAACCAGGCACTTGAACCGCAGTATGCCGGGGCATCAGCCGAACAGGTGGAACAAGCCTGCGCCCTGGCCTGGGCGGCGCAAGACGCGTATTGCGAAACCAGCCTGAGCAGCCGTGCGGCATTTCTCGAAAGCATTGCCGAGCACATCGAAAACCTTGGCGATGAACTGATCGAACGCGCCCACGCCGAAACCGGTTTGCCGCGTGCACGCCTTCAGGGCGAACGTGGCCGCACCTGCTCGCAATTGCGCCTGTTCGCGCGTACGGTGCGCGCGGGTGAGTGGCTGGACGTGCGCGTCGACAGTGCGCAACCGCAACGCCAGCCGCTGCCGCGCTCCGACCTGCGGCAACGACAGATTGCCTTGGGGCCGGTCGCGGTGTTTGGTGCGAGCAACTTTCCCCTGGCATTTTCCGTGGCCGGTGGCGACACCGCTGCGGCATTGGCGGCTGGTTGCCCGGTGATCGTCAAGGCGCACAGCGCACATCCCGGCACCAGCGAACTGGTCGGCCGCGCAGTCGCGCAAGCGGTCAGGGCCTGCGCTCTGCCCGAAGGCGTGTTTTCCTTATTGTTCGATTCGGGGTACGAAGTCGGCATCGCATTGGTCAGTGATTGGCGCATCAAAGCCGCTGGTTTCACCGGCTCACGGGCTGGTGGACTGGCCTTGATGAAAGCCGCGCAAGTGCGGCCGGAGCCGATTCCGGTGTATGCGGAAATGAGCTCGATCAACCCGGTTTTGCTGTTTCCCGCCGCGCTGGAAAATCGGACGCAGGCGTTGGCCGAAGGGTTTGTCGCGTCGCTGACACTGGGCGCCGGGCAGTTCTGCACCAACCCGGGATTGCTGATTGCCCGCAAAGGCCCGGCGCTCGACGGGTTTCTCGGCGCGATAGCGGAACTGATCCCGCGCAGCGCGGCGCAAACCATGCTCACGCCCGGCATCTTCGGCGCCTATCAAGCAGGCGTGACTGCTCTGCAAGACAATCCCCGTGCGCGTGCGGTAGCGGTTGGCCAAGTTGGCAGCGGCCCAAATCAGTGCCAGGCGTATCTCTTCAGCACCGACGCGGCGGATTTCCTCGCCGATCAGCATTTGCAGGCTGAGGTGTTCGGCGCGACATCGCTAGTGGTGCAATGCAGCAGTGACGAGGAAATTCGTCAGGTCTGCGAACATCTGGAAGGTCAACTGACCGCGACCTTGCACATGGACGACGCCGACCTTGCACTGGCGCGCGCGTTGCTGCCAACCCTCGAGCGCAAGGCCGGGCGCTTGCTGGTCAATGGCTGGCCGACCGGCGTGGAAGTCTGCGATGCAATGGTGCATGGCGGGCCTTACCCGGCAACCTCGGATGCGCGCAGCACCTCGGTGGGCACTGCGGCGATCCTGCGTTTCCTGCGGCCGGTGTGCTATCAGGATTTCCCCGACAGCCTGCTGCCGACGGCGCTGCAACAGACCAATCCGCTAAACCTTCGGCGCTTGCTCGATGGCCAACGGGAAGCGACACACCATGGCGAATAACCCTTCGCACGACATCGCGGTGGTCGGCGCGGGGATCATCGGCGTCGCTTGCGCACTGCGCCTGGCCCGCCAGGGTTTGCGTGTGGTGGTCATCGATCAGCAGGAACCGGGGCACGGCGCTTCATTCGGCAATGCCGGGCATCTGGCCACCGAGCAGGTGTTTCCGATTGCTGATGTTTCGATCCTCAAGCGTTTGCCGGCCATGCTGATGGACCCGATGGGGCCGCTGCGTCTGGACTGGAAATACCTGCCGCGCGCCCTGCCGTGGTTCACCCGCTTGTTGCTGAATCTGCGGCCTGAGCCTTTTCAGAAAACCGTCGCCGGCTTGCGCGCGCTCAATGAAAGCAGCCTCGACGCGTGGCAGCGCTTGCTCAGCGATATCCAGCGCACCGATCTGCTCAAGGTTGACGGCTCGTTACTGGTCTTCGAAAAACCTGAATCCCGGCAGGCCATCGAAGCCTTGCAGGCACGACTGCATCAGCAGCAGGTGCCGGTGGACTATTGGCAAGCGGGGGCGATCCGCGAAACGGCGCCGCAGCTCAGCGAGCAAATTCAGGGCGGACTGTTTTTCCCGCGAACCGGGCATTTCCTTGACCCTTATCGCGTGGTGTGTGCGCTGGTCGAGTCGGCTCGCAGCAGCGGCGTGAGTTTTCTCAAACAGCAGGTTCAGGGCGGCTACGTGCAGGAAAACGGTGTCTTGTTGATGACCGGCAATGGCGGCGTAACGGCCAGCCGCGTGTTACTGGCCTGCGGTGCGCATTCGGCGAAACTCACCGCCGCTCTGACCGGCAAGCAAGTACCGTTGGACACCGAACGTGGCTATCACCTGATGCTGCCCAACGAGCATGATCGCCTGCCCTTCCCCGTCACCTCGCTGGAACGCAAATTCATCATGACGCCGATGCGCGAAGGCCTGCGCCTGGCCGGCACGGTCGAATTCGCCGGACTGGAGCGGCCGGCGAACATGGCGCGCGCCTGGCAGTTGCAGCGCCTGAGCCAAGGCCTGTTTCGCAAGGACCTGAACGCTGATGGCGCCACACCGTGGATGGGCTTTCGTCCGTCGCTGCCGGATTCGCTGCCAGTGATCGATCAGGTTTGCGCCGGCAAGGTCTTGCTTGCCTTCGGTCATCAGCATCTGGGCCTGACGCAGGCGGCGGTGACGGCGGAATTGATCGGGCAGATGGTCTCAGGCGCGGCCGGCGAGTTGCCGAATGCCGACGCCTACCGACTGGCACGTTTCTAAGCGTGCTTCAGCGCGTCGCCGTGATGCATGGCCAGGTGGCCGGTCTTGTCGCTCTTGACCTCGTATTGCGGCGCGTCTTTCGAGGCTGGCCGGTGGCGGCCCATGAACTCGGTGTCGCGGGTGTGCACCTTGACCACTTTGCCGTGAATCTCGCCGGCCTCGGAATTCCAGCGCACCGTATCGCCGACTTTGAATGAGCTGCTCATCATTGCGTCCTCGCCTCTGGCTGTTGGTTTATGGAGCCGCGCGCGTCGGAGAAATTCCGCTTTTTTGCGAGGCGACCGAAGGCAGGCAAAAAAATCGAACGGCGAAAATCGCCCGCACCTCCAACCTGCACAAGCCGTAGAAAACGGCCATGACGAGGTGTGAGATGAATAACGATCAAGGCAAGCAAGGTGACGATCCGCTCCCAACCACGCCCGACCCGCTGAGTCCGGGGCGTACCGAGGTCGATCCGATGAAGGAACGCGGCATCGACGAACTGCCCGACAACGAAGGCGAAATCCCGCTGGATGATGACAGTACCGGGCTGGATCCGGAGCGCGTACGTCAGGAAACCGATAACGCCGAGATGGACGACCAGCCCAATCCGCGTTGAGCCTGAACAGGCAGCCGTCGCCATACGGCTGCCTGTCGGTTGCGCAATCAACAGCAGAATCAGGCAAGCATTTCACAGAAATGCACTACTTCGCGCTCCGACCCAGGCGCAACAATGGGCGTCCGACAACCCATGGAGGATGCTCACATGCTCGTACAAGCCTACGGCGCCCACGCTGGCGACAAACCCCTTGAGCCCATGCAGATCAAACGCCGTGCGCCAGCCGCGCACGACGTGCAGATCGATATCGCCTTCTGCGGCATCTGCCATTCCGACCTGCACCAGGTGCGCGCGGAATGGGCCGGCACGCAATTCCCTTGCGTCCCCGGCCACGAAATCGTCGGCCGCGTCTCGGCGGTCGGCGATCACGTCAAGGACTACAAGGTCGGCGATCTGGTCGGTGTCGGCTGCATCGTCGACAGCTGCCAGCACTGCGATGACTGCGAATCCGGTCTGGAAAACTACTGTGACGGCATGATCGGCACCTACAACTTCCCGACCCCGGACGCACCGGGCTGGACCCTCGGCGGTTACTCGCAAAATATCGTCGTGCACGAGCGCTATGTATTGCGCATCCGTCATCCCGAGGCGCAACTGGCCGCCGTCGCGCCGCTGCTCTGCGCCGGCATTACCACCTACTCGCCGCTGCGTCAGTGGCACGCTGGCCCTGGCAAGAAAGTCGGCGTGGTCTGCATCGGCGGCCTGGGTCACATGGGCATCAAACTGGCCCACGCCATGGGCGCCCATGTCGTCGCATTCACCACTTCCGAATCCAAGCGTGAAGCGGCCAAGGCACTGGGCGCGGACGAAGTGGTGGTGTCGCGCAATGCCGAGGAAATGGCGGCACACACCAAGAGCTTCGACTTCATCCTCAATACCGTCGCAGCGCCGCACGATCTCGACGCCTTCCTCGTCCTGCTCAAGCGCGACGGCGCGTTGACCCTGGTCGGCGCGCCCGCCTCGCCGCATCCGTCGCCAAACGTGTTCAACCTGATCACCAAGCGGCGCACCATTGCCGGTTCAATGATCGGCGGCATTCCCGAAACTCAGGAAATGCTGGATTTCTGCGCCGAGCACGGCATCGTTTCCGACATCGAGTTGATCCGCGCCGATCAGATCAACGAGTCCTACGAGCGCATGCTCAAGGGCGATGTGAAATACCGCTTCGTCATCGACAACGCAACGCTCGCCGGCTAAGCGCAAGCGCCCATCGGCAGCGCCGTGCTGCCGATGGTTCGAGTAATTCCATCACGTAATTGACAGCGCCAGCGTTGCTCGCCAGAGTCGCACCCCTTTTTCCACCGCAGGGTGAACAGGGGTTTGCGTTGAACCAACAGACATTGTCCATGCGTCTTGAGCGCGTCGCCGCCCATGTGCCGCTCGGCGCGAGACTGGCCGATATCGGCTCCGATCATGCTTACCTGCCGGTGGCCTTGCTGCGCCGGGGCCTGATAACAGCAGCGGTCGCTGGCGAGGTCGCGTTGACGCCATTCCACGCGGCGCAACGCACCGTCAACGAAAGCGACCTGCACGGCCAGATCAGCGTGCGCCTGGCCGATGGTCTGACGGCAATCAAACCTGGCGACGCCATCAGCGCCATCACCCTGTGCGGCATGGGTGGCGAAACCATTCGCGATATTTTCGACAGTGGTAAAGCCCATCTCAGCGGCCACGAACGATTGATCCTGCAGCCCAACGGCGGCGAGCAAGCGCTGCGCCAGTGGTTGATGGATAACAGTTACCGGATCGTTTGCGAAGAAGTGCTGCACGAAAACCGTTTCGACTATGAAATCATCGTTGCCGAGCCAGCCATTGAACCGCTGACTTACAACGCCAGGGAACTGTTTTTCGGACCGCTGCATCTGCAGGCGCGCTGCCCGGCATTTCTGCACAAATGGCAACGCAGGCTGAAGCAGCGGCAGAAGACGTTGGGGCAGTTTACGCGAGCGCAACAAGCGCTGCCGGCGGACAAAATTCTTGCGCTGGAGCAAGAGATGCAGTGGATCAGTGAATTGCTCGGGTGACTGTGCCGCCGTCTTCGCGAGCAGGCTCGCTCCCACAGGAAATTGCATTTCTCCTGAGCGAACACAGTCAACTGTGGGAGCGAGCCTGCTCGCGAAAGCGGTGGGTCAAGCTACAGAGCAACCAAGTTGGCCGCAGCCGTCGGAAAAAAAGCCTGCTGTTAAAAGCAGGCTTTTTCGTGGGTGGTGAACTTACTTCTGCTGCGTCAGCGCCGAGTAGCTGTTCATCAGGTTGCGGTAGTTGGGAATGCGCTGCGACAGCAGGTTACCCAGACCTTCGATGTCGTTGCGCCAGTCGCGGTGCAGCTCACAGGCTACAGAGAACCAGTTCATCATCTGCGCGCCAGCCTGAGTCATGCGGCTCCATGCGGCTTGCTGCACGGTGGTGTTGAAAGTGCCGGACGCATCAGTCACCACGAACACATCAAAACCTTCCGCCAGCGCCGACAGGGTCGGGAACGCTACACACACATCCGTTACGACACCGGCAATGATGATCTGCTTGCGCCCGGTGGCCTTGATCGCCTTGACGAAATCTTCGTTGTCCCAAGCGTTGATCTGACCTGGACGAGCGATGTACGGCGCATCCGGGAACATCTCTTTCAACTCCGGTACCAGCGGGCCGTTCGGGCCTTGTTCGAAGCTGGTAGTGAGGATCGTCGGCAGGTCGAAGAACTTGGCCAGATCCGCCAGCGCCAGCACGTTGTTCTTGAACTCGTTCGGCGAGAAGTCCTGCACCAGCGAGATCAGACCGGTCTGGTGGTCAACCAGCAGCACGATAGCGTCGTCTTTGTTCAGGCGGTTGTAGGTTGGAGTGGTCATGGTGTGCGTCCCTTTTCAAGTTTGAAGTTTTGTTGTTGCGTTCAAGTTGGGTACAGATTACTGACGCACAGCAAAGGGATAAATCGGCTGAAAAGCGTTTCACCGTCCACTCAAACGGGACAATCGAAAGCTGCCTCCTACAAAAACGCGTGCAGGCCGTTCTGATTAGATACACCGAAGTACAAATGATGTACCTCAGCCCCCATTTATCAACTCGGCGCAACTTCCTAAAGTCTCCTCCAACAGCCACCCGCCATCCTGACGGGCCAGCGACAGAGGAAATCATCATGAGCACATCGAAAAAAGTAGTTGTCATCACCGGCGCCTCGCAAGGCATTGGTGCAGGTCTGGTCGAAGGCTTTCGCGCCCTTGGCCATCAAGTGGTCGCAACCTCGCGCTCGATCAAAGAGTCGAGTGACCCGGATGTCCTGACCGTTGCCGGCGACATTGCCGATCCGCAAACCGCCGAGCGCGTGATTCGCGCCGCCGTCGCCCGCTTCGGTCGCGTCGATACGCTGGTCAACAATGCCGGGATCTTTCTGGCCAAGCCGTTCACCGCTTACAGCCAGGCGGACTATGCCCAGGTCGTGGCGACCAACATGAGCGGCTTCTTCTACATCTCGCAACTGGCCATCGCCGAGATGGAAAAACACGGCAACGGCCACGTCGTCAGCGTGACCACCAGCCTGGTCGATCATGCAATCGACGGCGTGCCTTCGGTATTGGCGTCGCTGACCAAAGGTGGCATCAACGCCGCGACCAAATCCCTGGCGATCGAGTACGCCAAGCGTGGCATTCGGGTCAACGCGGTATCGCCGGGCATCATCAAAACGCCGATGCACGCCGAGGAAACCCATCAGGCGCTGGGCAGCCTGCACCCGGTCGGCCACATGGGGGAAATCGACGACATCGTGCAAGCGATCCTCTACCTCGACGGGGCGAATTTCGTCACTGGCGAGATCCTGCATGTCGACGGTGGCCAGAGCGCCGGCCATTGATCGAAACCCTGCAACGCCGCCGGTGGATACCGGCGGCGTCGTTGGTTGTGGTACACAGAGGATGAACGTCCGTCGATCCTCGGTGCGAGCCACAATGAAACGCCATTTTGAAGATTTGCAGTTAGGCAGTATCGAACTGTTCTGCCTGGCCGCCGAAGCCGGCAGCTTCACCGCCGCTGCGCAACTGGCCGGGGTCACGCCCGCTGCGGTGAGCCGGTCGATTCTGCGTCTGGAGCAACGCCTGGGTTCGCGACTGTTCGCCCGTACTACGCGCAGCATTCGCCTCACCGACGCCGGCCGCAGCTTCTTCGAACAATGCAGCCAGGCCCTGACGCAACTGGTCGAAGCGCAGCAGGAAGTCATGGGCGCGCAGACATCGCCGTCGGGGCGACTGCGCATCAGCCTGCCGACCACCTACGGGCATCACCGCATCCTGCCGCTGCTGCCGAAATTTCGCGCGTTGTACCCCGAGGTCACGGTCGACGTGCACTTGGGCAATCGCAATATCGACTTCGTTGAAGAAGGCTACGACCTGGCGATACGCGTACGCGCGCAACCGGACTCGACCCTGATCGCGCGCCTGCTGGAAGACGCCGCCCTGGTGGTGGTCGCCGCCCCCGAATATCTGCATAGAGCCGGCACGCCGCAGACCCTCGACGATCTCATTGCGCATGAGTGCATCCAGTTCGAATTGCCCAGCAGCGGGCGGCGGATTTCCTGGCTGTTTCAGGAAAACGGCCGGGACCTGGAAGTGATTTCCGACGGTGGCTATTCCTGTTCCGACGATGTGCTCGGCGGCGTGACGCTGGCCAAGCACGGCGCCGGGCTGTTTCAGACTTACCGGTTCATCGTCGAGCAGGAACTCGCCGATGGCCGCCTGATTGAAGTGCTGCAGCCGTACGCCGGACGTTCGCGCCCCTACACCCTGCTCTACCCGCACGGCCGCTATGTGCCGCAACGGGTGCGGGCATTTGTGGATTTTCTGCTGGGGTTTCGTGAGGAATGGGCGGAACCCGCGCGCTAAACAGGGCGTCAACCGGTCTGGCGCAGGCGGCTGAGTTCCTTGGACGGCGGGCAGCCGAACTGGCGGTTGTATTCGCGGCTGAACTGCGAAGCGCTTTCGTAGCCGACGCGGTAGCAGGCGCTGGAGACGTCCAGCCCTTCATTGATGATCAGCCGCCGCGCCTCTTGCAGGCGCAGCTGTTTTTGATATTGCAGCGGGCTCATGGCGGTGACGGCTTTGAAGCGGTGATGCAGCGCCGAATTGCTCAGATTGGCCACCTGCGCCAGCGCGTCGATGCGCAGCGGTTCAGTGAAATTCTTGTTCAGCCAGTCGATGGCCCGCGTGACCCGATGGGTCTGCGAATCGCTGACGGCGATTTCATACAGCAGATGCCCGTGCTGGCCGCGCAGCAGGCGGTAATACAGCTCACGCAACACCATCGGTGCGAGCATGCCGATGTCGCGCGGATTATCCAGCAGGCGCACCAGACGCAACATGGTGTCGAGCAGGGTCACGTCGATCTTGTCGAGAAACATGCCGCGCCCGGCGTCTTGCGGCATGCCGGTCAGCGGCGACTCGGCAATCAGTTGCGTCAGTTGCGCGGGATCGAAGTCCAGCCGTACGCAAAAATACGGCGCCTCGGGTGAGGCTTCAATCACCCGTCCCGACACCGGCAACGTCACCGACACCACCAGGTAATTCAACGGGTCGTAGAGGAAACGTTCGTCGCCCAGCCCGACTTCCTTGCGGCCCTGCACGATCAGGCACAGCGCCGGGCGGTGCACGACATGGATCAGCTCGGACGGCCCATCGAGACGGATCACGTGCAGCGGCGCAATCGCGGTTTCGTAGGTGCCTGGCGCATCGAAGCGCTGAGTCAGCAAGCGCACCAGCTCGGCGCGATACACCGCCGTGTCGTGGAGGATGGAAGCGTCGTGGTTATCCATGCAAAGGGCCTCGAAAGCAGACGAAGGTAGGTCAACTGCCCAGGAAGATTAGCCAGTTTTACCCAGCGGCGACTAGACCAAAGATGCTGCAGATTTGCCTGATTCTGCGTCGGTCAGATCGGGGTAAACCATGGGCACATCATCTGACGTGCCCATGGTTTGCCGCACTGCTATCAGCCTGCCGTTACCGTCATGCCGCCATCGGCCATGACTACCGAGCCGACCATGAAACTGGCGCGGTCGGAGGCCAGAAAGGTCACGATCTCGGCGATCTCTTCCGGCTGCGCCGCCCGACCGATTGGCGCTGCTTCGCCGTGCTGCGCGAGGAAGCCCGGGCCGTCCTCGACCACATCGTTGAGAATATTGGTCACCACATCGCCGACGCCGATCGCGTTGACGCGAATGCCGTGCTCGATGACTTCCAGGGCCAGCGTGCGGGTCAGTTGTGCCAGCGCACCTTTGGAAGCGGTGTAGGCGGCGATGGTCGGGAAGGCAAAGTACGAGGCATAGGAGGCGATATTGACGATTGCACCGGACTTGTTCGGGATCATCGCTTTCACCGCTTCGCGACAGTGCAGGAAGGCTGCCGTGGCATTCACTGCCTGGATCTTTTCCCAGTCGTCGCGGCTCATGTCGATCACGGCTTTGTTGATGATGATCCCGGCGTTGTTGACCAGAATATCCAGGCGCCCGAACTGCTCGACGGCAAGGCCTACTGCGCGTTCGGCGGCGCCGTCCTCGGTGATGTCCGCCACCAGCGGCACCAGATCGGGACGAGCCAGTGCTTCGACAGCCGGGTTGAGGTCTTCGGCAATCACCTTGGCGCCGCGAGCGTGCAGCATCAGCGCAATCGCCTTGCCGATGCCACTGGCCGCGCCAGTGACCAGTGCAACTTTACCGGCGACTTCTTGGGGCAGGGTGTGGTTGAAATCAGTCATGGTTTTAACTCCTCGATAGCGAATCGGTGTTGCGCCTGATGGCGCGGTCGTGAACACGGCTTCACTGTCGCGCACTGTCCGCCGCCGGGCTTTCGGGTGATTGCCGGGACTGTCGGGGTTTTGCGCTGGAGTTTCTCGTTCGCCCGCCCTAACCTTCAAAATCATTCGCAGCCGAAGCTTTTGATGGAGCGTCCTGTGCCCTCTGCCAGCCCTGCTACACCGACAATCAGCCAGCCCGCGCGCATCGCCGCCGAAGCAATGCCAGAGCATTTGCCCGGTGTTGCAGAAACGAAGGCACCCCAGCCGCAGATCAAGGATGCAGTGGTGCAGCTGTTCCGCCATCAAACCCTGCTTGAGCCGATCCGCGTGCCCTGCGTGGCCGAACCGCTGCTGGTGCTGGTATTGGCCGGCACTGCCCGGGTCGAAGAACGTTCGTTGGGCGGAGAGTGGCAGGCGAGCCAGGTCACGGCGGGCGATTTTTTCCTGACCAACACCCGGGAACCCTACGAAATGCGCTGGCAGACCGAAGGTTGCGAGGTCTTCGAAGTCATGCACCTCTACCTCGGTCTGGGCCTGATCGAAAAAGCGGCGCGCGAAGCGTTCGGCGAACAGGCCGGTGCGGTGACGTTTGTCGATGTGTCCGGTGCGCGTGACGAGCAGGTCAGCTTCATTCTTGAGCAACTGCGCGTCGAACTGACCGAACAGCGCCAGCCCAGTGCACTGCTGGTGCACAGCCTGGCTCAGGCGTTGGCGATCCATCTGCTGCGTGATTACCTCGACCCCGACAGCAACCCGCGCCGCGACAACGCCCTGCCCGCCTACAAACTGCGCCGGGTGATCGAAGCCATGAATGCGAATTTGGCGGAGGATTTCAGTCTCAGTCATCTGGCCGCCATCGCCGGGCTGAGCGACTACCACTTCAGCCGCACCTTCAAGCGCGCTACCGGTTTATCGCCCTCGCAATACTTCATCCGCCTGCGCATCAGCCGCGCGCGTCATCTGTTGCTGGAGACCGCACGCAGCGTGATCGACATTGGCCTGGAAGTCGGCTACTCCAGCCCCAGCCACTTTTCCCAGGTGTTCCGCCGTGAAGTCGGGGTCACTCCTAGTGCCTACCGCGATGCGCCACGCGGGGCCTGAAAACCTGTCGAAAAGCGATGCAGCAGAATTGGGCAAATCCCGTGGAGGAATCGATTAATAGCCCATGAGCCACCGCACTTAATCTTCTTCCAGGCCCACTCACGGGCACACAGAAGAGGACGACATCATGCTGAACATTCAAGACAAAGTGATCGTGATTACCGGCGCCAGCAGCGGCATCGGCGAAGCCACCGCACGCCTGCTCGCCGAACGTGGCGCCAAAGTGGTGTTGGGGGCTCGGCGCACCGAGCGTCTGGCAGTGATTGCCGAAGGGATCAATAGCGCCGGCGGCCACGCGCAGTTCCGCGCACTGGACGTCACCGATCAGCAGGATGTGCAGCGCTTCGTTGATTTCGCCGTCGAGCATTACGGCCGCGTCGATGTGCTGGTCAACAACGCCGGGGTCATGCCGTTGTCACGGCTGGACGCGCTGAAGGTCGATGAGTGGAACCGCATGATCGACGTCAACATCCGTGGCGTGCTCCACGGCATCGCCGCCAGTCTGCCGTTGATGCAGCGCCAGCGCGCCGGGCAGATCATCAACATCGCCTCGATCGGCGCCTACGCGGTCAGCCCCACCGCAGCGGTGTACTGCGCAACCAAATACGCAGTGCGGGCCATTTCCGAAGGCTTGCGCCAGGAAGTCGGTGGCGATATCCGCGTCACCGTCATCGCACCGGGCGTGACCGAATCGGAACTGGCCGAGAGCATTTCCGATGAAGGCGGCCGCGCCGAGATGAAGTCATTCCGCAAGATCGCCATCCCCGCCGAAGCCATCGCCCGCGCGATTGCGTATGCCGTCGAACAACCGGCGGATGTCGACGTCAGCGAACTGATCGTGCGCCCGACCGCGAGCCCTTACTGAGGCCAGGAGTGAATCTGTGGGAGCGAACCTGTTCGCGAAAGCGCTGGGTCAGTCGAGGATGATGTTGAATGTACCGCCGTCTTCGCGAGCAGGCTCGCTCCCACAGGGGGTCGTGGCACCACCAAATCATTGGTCAACACGGAACATTGTGGGAGCGAGCCTGCTCGCGAAAGCGCGGGTCAGTCGGCAAAGATGCTGGATGTGCCGCCGTCTTCGCGAGCAGGCTCGCTCCCACCGGGGATTTAGCGCACGGATATTCCAACCCTGGCCGGTCGATACTGGTTTTCACGATGTCGGTGACTGAACTGCATAAGGGTGCGCGGGAGAGCCTCTCACTCTAATTCCAGAGTGGGAGGCATCGATTAAATCGCTCGATCAGCGTGACGGCGGATGTTCGGTTGACACCGAGTTGGCCGCATCCACATCTGACATATCTTCCTCGATCGGTGCCTCATCGTCCGGCGGCAAAGGCACCTCGGGATTTTCCCGCTTGGGATCGTGCCCGGTCTCGTTGTCGGTGGTGCGCGTCACGGCTTGTTGCGACTGGTTGCCCGGTGCGTTTTCATCAATGTCCATGTCGTTCTCCGAGGTGTTCAGCGATAGGTACCTGAACGTGTGAAATGCCCTTGCGTGACAAGTGCCCGACAATGGACGAACGGCGTTCTGTAGAAAACGCAAAAGCCTGCTTTCGAAGCAGGCTTTCGCTTTGGATTTAACGCTTACTTCTGCTGCGTCAGCGCCGAGTAGCTGTTCATCAGATTGCGGTAGTTGGGGATGCGCTGCGACAGCAGGTTACCCAGGCCTTCAATATCGTTGCGCCAGTCGCGGTGCAGCTCACAGGCCACCGAGAACCAGTTCATCATCTGCGCGCCAGCCTGAGTCATGCGGCTCCACGCGGCTTGCTGCACGGTCGTGTTGAAGGTGCCGGACGCATCAGTCACCACGAACACATCAAAACCTTCCGCCAGTGCCGACAGGGTCGGGAACGCTACGCACACATCCGTCACCACACCGGCAATGATGATTTGCTTGCGCCCGGTGGCCTTGATCGCTTTGACGAAGTCTTCGTTGTCCCAGGCGTTGATCTGACCTGGGCGAGCGATATACGGCGCGTCCGGGAACATTTCCTTCAACTCCGGTACCAGCGGGCCGTTCGGGCCTTGTTCGAAGCTGGTGGTGAGGATGGTTGGCAGGTCAAAGAACTTGGCCAGATCCGCCAGCGCCAGCACGTTGTTCTTGAACTCGTTCGGCGAGAAGTCCTGCACCAGCGAGATCAGACCGGTCTGGTGATCTACCAGCAGCACGATAGCGTCGTCTTTGTTCAGGCGGTTGTAGGTTGGAGTGGTCATGGTGTGCGTCCCTTTTCAAGTTTGAAGTTTTGTTGTTGCGTTCAAGTTGGGTACAGATTACTGACGCACAGCAAAGGGATAAATCGGCTGGAAAGTGTTTCACCGTCCACTCAAACCGGACAATGGCAAGAGCTGGAATGCTCGACGGTTAATCCGCCAGAACGACGCCATGCTATGCTCCGACAGAGAAAACGAGGGGTTAACAATGAGCGAATCAGCCACTGACAGCGTCGCGAGCGAAGTTCGCAAGCTCGCGGAAAAACACAGGGTAGGCGCCGAGCGTGACGGCCTGAGTCGCATGGCGGTGACGATAACGCGGCTGGCCGGTGATGCCGTTGAACTGGACAGTGTTGAGCAACTGCTGGTCAACCTGAAGCGAAAGGGTGTCTTGAACAAGTCTGAAATCATGGCCTTACAAGGGCGTTACCTTCAGGAAAAAAGGCATTCGAAGAAGCAGCTCAGCGCATGACGTTCGACCCCTTCGGCGATTTCGAAACTGAAGGCTACCTTCGCAATTCGCTCAAGCTGAAAGACTCGGCTGAAGTAAAGGAATCGGAACATCTCTCTTTCGAAGCCAGTATCGAAGAAGCCCTTGCTCATCTGGCAAAAAAGAGATCCATCGACTATCAAGCGATACTCAAAACTCATGAAATCCTGTTTGCCGGTTTCTACCCATGGTCAGGCAAAGACAGGAATGAGCTTGTTCCCCACCTCGCGGTTTTCAAAGGATCAAAAGACGATCCGCATCACACACCTTTCGAGCGACCTGAGCTGATCAAAAGATCCGTCGAATATGCGCTGGAGCTCGCTGCAAACAAAAAACGCTTCCACGAGCGCCCTGGCGAGGTGATGGGCCAATGGCTTTCGCTCATCCGTTTCTGGATGGTAATGGGCGGACCATCCTGCTCGTTCACATGGAACTATGCTATCGAGCCAAGTTCGCCATCGATTGGTCGAAGACCAACAAAGATGCGTATTTACGGGCGCTCAGCGACGAGATCCGCGATCCTTCCAGAGGCCACCTGGACGATTATCTGAAGCCTCACGTCGTAAACATCTCAAGCCGTGAGGAATGGCCCGGAGTGATTGGCGATATCAAAGGGCTGGACGGTTTGGACAAGGAAGGAATCATCTACGCGAATCTCAACAATCCCGACATTCAGCAGCTGTATAAAAGCTACAGAACGCAGCCAATAAAGTGACTAAAGAGGCCTGCTGTTAAAGCAGGCTTTATTTGCCTGGCAGCCAGCGTCTCTTGACCTTGCGGTCTGCGCGACGCAGACCTGCTTACGCACCCTGACGACTCAAGCTGAAATTCACTCAATCGTAAAACGGCTCAACCAACGCCCGACTACCGACAAAGAAACTGTCCGCCACCAGGCGCAACGGTTGCAGATCCAGGTCGCTGGCCTTGTCGCTGATCAATTGCTGGAAGTGGCGATAGACCGCAGCGTACTCGCCCTCCTCCGATACGCTTTGCCGGACGCCGTCGATGCTCAGCACGGCACCGCCGTTGTCCAGGCGCAGGACGCCTTCGGCGCAGCGGATTTCGATGCTCCACAGTTCGTCGTGGCCATGGTCGAAATCGAACTCGGCGCGAACGTCCAACTGCTGCGCATCGGACATTTTGATCGAGGCGGCAATCGGCGACTGGCAGTTGCTCGGCACGCGCAGTTCGGCGGCTTCGACAAACAGCGGCAGCGCCAGCAAGTGGGTGACGATCGACAGCGCGTTGATGCCCGGGTCGAAGACGCCGAGGCCGCCCGGTTGCCAGATCCATGCCTGACCCGGATGCCACTTGCGCACGTCTTCCTTCCAGTCAATCTGTACGCTTTGCAGGGTGCGGCTGGCCAGCCAGTCGCGGGCGGCGGCGATGCCCGGTGCGTAGCGTGAATGCCAGGCGAACAAAGCGCTGACGCCTTGATCGGCGACTTGATCGACCAGGGCCATAGCCTCGCCCAATGTCGCACAGGGAGGTTTTTCCACCAGCACGTGCTTGCCGGCCGCCAATGCCTGTTGCACCAGCGCGAAGCGCCCTTGTGGCGGCGTGCAGAAAGCAATGGCATCGACGCTCGGGCCGTTCTCGAGCAGCTCGCCCAGCGACTGGAAGTTTTCCACGCCGACGCAAGGTTTGCCTTGGGTAGCGACCGCCACCAACTGGAACGCCGGGTTGGCGAGGATGGCGGGGACGTGTTGATCCTGGGCGATCTTGCCGTAGCCCACCAGGCCGAGACGAATCGGTTGCATTACAGACTCCTGTTGTTGTTTTGGTCTTTGCAGCGCAGCGGCAAGAGTACGTGTTTCTGCGCTCGCGTCCAATCGTCATACTATTTAAATCAAGTTTGGTCGCGGCGAACGCATCGCTTATTCGTCATTTCTTCTTACACCTTTTGTCGTCCGATCCCGCACCGCGCGGCGATCGGCAGCCGGCGATCAGCCTCAGTTTGCTATCATGCGGCGCTTTTACGGTTAACCCCCCGCCAGTCCTGCCGACTCGCGGGCTGCAAAAGGCGGTATTAGATGACGGCTTTGTTGACTCGCCGCAAGGTACTTGCGGGAATGGGCGTGCTCGGGCTCGGCCTGCTCGCCGGTTGCGATACCCGTGGCCAACTGTCGTACAAGTACGGCAAGGATCTGAGCGACAAGATCCTCGGACGCACCTTCAAGCTGAAGAATCCCGAAGGCGAAACCATGTCGCTGTCGAGCTTTCGCGGGATGATGCCGATGATCTTTTTCGGCTTCACCCAATGCCCGGCCGTTTGCCCCACCACCCTGGCCCGCGCCGCGCAGATCAAGAAACTCATGGGCCGCGACGGCGACCGCCTGCAAGTGGTGTTCATCACCCTTGACCCTGAGCGCGACACGCCGCAGATCCTCGACGCCTACGTCAAAGCCTTCGATCCGAGCTTCGTCGCGCTGTACGGCACACTTGAGGAAACCAAGGCCACCGCCAAGGAATTCGACGTGTTCTACGAGAAGGTCCCGGCCGGCGACACCTATACCATCTCCCATACGTCCACCAGCTACGTCTACGACTCGCGTGGTGAGTTGCGCCTGGGCCTGTCCACTTCGCTGACAGCCCAAGAGTGCACGGAAGATTTGCTTACTGTTATGGAGGTCTGCTGATGCATCCCGTTCTGAATCACCTCAAACGCACCGTATGTGCACTGTCCCTGCTCGGCCTGGCCTTCCAGGTGTCGGCGCAGACCAAAGTCGACGATGCCTGGGTCCGTGCCACCGTGCCGACCCAGTCCGCCAGCGGCGCGTTCATGACCGTCACTGCCGACACCGACAGCAAGCTGCTCAGCGTTGCCTCGCCAGTGGCCAAGGACGTTCAGATTCATGAAATGAGCATGAAGAACGATGTGATGACCATGGGCCCGGTGAAGTCCGTTGAGCTGCCTGCCGGCAAAGCCGTGAGCTTCGACCCGAACGGCTACCACGTCATGCTGATGGGCCTGAGCGGTCAGTTGAAGGAAGGCGACAGCGTGCCGCTGACCCTGACCGTGGAAAACGTCAAGGGCGAGAAAGAAACCATTGAAGTCAAGGCACCGGTCCGCGCGCTGACCAACATGGGCGGCCACGATCACAGCAAGATGCATTGATCGCTGACGGAAAGACTGTTCGCCCGACACATAAACGGGGCGGCCTGATCGATGATCGGGCCGCCCCGTTTTTTTGCCCGGAAGAGGGTTTACGCGGCTAAACCTGTGGGAGCGAGCTTGCTCGCGAAGGCGTCAGGTCAGTCAACTCATCTGTGGCTGAAACTCCGCTTTCGCGAGCAAGCTCACTCCTACAGTAGTTCCGGCTGATGCCCAATCCCTCAACTCCCCGCACCACCATGCGCCTCTTCAAAAAAGTAATCCTTCCAGCTCGCCGCCTTGTTTTTCAACACACCCAGTTCCTGCAATTTTTCGGCATATATAAACGTGCGTTGTGGCACGACGGTGAAGTCGATTTCCGGGTCTTTGACGATTTGCTCGACCAGAGCCAGCGGCAGTTTCGATTGTTCGACGCGGATGTAGGCCTGGGCAGCCGCGGGTTTGTCGGCTTTGATGATCTGCTCGGCTTCGGCCAGTGCGTCGTAGAACGCCTTGTAGGTTTTCGGGTTTTCGTCGTGGAATTTTTCCGTGGTGTAGAGCACGTTGAACGTCGCCGGGCCGCCGAGGATGTCGTAGGAGCTCAGCACTTTATGCACGTTCGGGTTTTGCAGAGCCTGGTACTGAAACGGTGGGCTGGAGAAATGCGAATTGATTTCCGAGCCGCCGGCGATCAGCGCGGCGGTGGCGTCCGGGTGCGGCAGGCTGACTGAAATGTTATCGAATTTCTTGAACTGGTCGTCGCCGAACTCCTTGGCGGTTTCAATCTGCAGGGTGCGCGACTGAAAACCCACGCCGGCGGCCGGCACGGCGATACGGTCCTTGTCGCTGAAGTCCTTGAGGGTTTTGATGTTCGGGTTGTTGGTCAGCAGGTAATTGGGCATCGAGCCCAGCGCGGCGATGGCTTTGACGTTCTGCTTGCCCTTGGTGCGGTCCCACACTGTGAGCATAGGCGGCACGCCGGCCGAGACGACGTCCAGCGCTCCGGTGAGCAGCGCCTCATTCATGGCCGTGGCGCCAGAAATGCTGTTCCAGTCGACCTTGATGTCCAGCCCCTGAGCCTTGCCGTGCTTCTCGATCAGTTGTTGATCGCGCACGACATCAAGGATTAGATAACCAATGCCGAATTGCTGGGCGATGCTGATCTTACCCTCGGCTTGGGCGCCGCTACTGAACAGCGCACCCGCTGCCAGAGTAGCGGCCAACAGAGTCAGCGCAGAACGTTTGAACGGTGTGGCCATGACAACCTCGCAGCATGGGGGTGGGCTGAAAGGCCTGACTTTATAGCTATAAAAAACAGAAATTAAATATCCTTATCGCATATCGATAGCACTGAGCGATTTGACGTCTGCTGCTGGAATTCAGGAGCAGTGGATGAACCTACAACAGTCTGAAACAAAAAACTGCCCTCGGGAAAAATGGCACTACTTCCCACAACCCACGCCCGCTATGGGCACGCGCCGTTTCGGGGATCGCCGGCCGCAGGTTTAAAAAGCCGATCAGCCTTCCTGCCCTTGATATCATCACCCACACTTTTTTGACCCTTTGATGACAAGCAGGCCTTTTTTGTGAGCGCTCTTTTCAACTGGCTGCGGCGGCCGAATGCCCGCCTTCTTTCTCTAATCGTTTTGGTAATGATCGTGCCGGTGTGCCTGCGTGCAGCGTTGGGCTGGTCGACACCGCTGGGCTTTTTGTCGGATCTGGCCGTGGGTAGTCTGCTGGTGGTAGCGCTGCATCGCCGTATGTGGTGGCTGGCCTTGCCGGTGCTGGTGTTTTGGGCGCTGCTGGCGATCGCCACGGCAGAATTGGTCAGCGCCGTCGGCCGCCTGCCGACGCCTTCGGATGTTCACTACCTGATCGACCCGCAGTTCGTCGAGAACTCCACTGGCGGCGGACTTGCGCACCCTGCCCTGGCCATTGCTTTGCTGGGTGCGTTGGTTTTCTGGCTGCTGGCCCAATTTATAGGGCGCGGTCTGGCTCGGCCGGCATTGCCGCGCGCTGCCTGGGCCGCGCCGATCGTTTTGTTCGCCGCGCACTGGGGCGCGCAAAACCTGTGGCCGAATGACGGCGATGCCTGGCGTTTGTACAACCTGCCGCATCAATTGCTCGCCAGCGAAGTGGCCGACTTGCAGATCCAGGCCGAAGAGTGGCTGGACGGCGACGTCGAAGAACCGACACCGGCGATGGCCGGGCTCACCGACGTCGACCTCAATGGCCAGAAGCTGCTGGCCGCGCCGGGTCAGGCGCGCAATGTGCTGATCATTGCCCTGGAAGGCATTCCCGGCGCCTACATCCGCGCCAACCGCGAAGCGATCGGCAGTCATTACCAGGAAGACCTGATGCCCAACCTCAGCCGCTGGGCCGAGCGCGGCATGAACACTCCGGATTACGTGCTGCACACCCATCAGACCATTCGTGGTCTGTACGCCATGCTGTGCGGTGACTACGACAAGCTCAACAACGGCACGCCCAAAGGCGTGGAAATGCTCACCCTCAACGAACGCAACCAGGCCTGCCTGCCGGCGCAGCTGCGCGAACACGGCTTCAGCACTCATTACTTGCAGGGCGCCGGCCTGCGCTTCATGGCCAAAGACAAGATCATGCCGCACATCGGTTTCGATGCGACCCACGGCCTGGAATGGTTCAGCAACAGCAACTATCTGGAGTTCCCGTGGGGCAAGGATGACAAGGCGTTTTTCGAAGGTGCGCTGGATTACGTCGGCCAGTTGAAAAAGCAAAAGCAGCCGTGGATGTTGACCCTGCTGACGGTCGGCACCCATCAGCCCTACTCCGCACCGGAGGATTATCTGCAGCGTTATGAGACGCCCAAGCAGGCTGCCGTCGGTTATCTCGACGATGCGCTGGATCAGTTTCTTTCAGGGCTGGAGCGCCAAGGAGTTCTCAAGGACACACTGGTGGTGATCACCTCGGATGAATCCCATGGCATCGACGGCGTGCGGCTGGCCTCCTCGTGGGGTTTCAACCTGACGCTGGCACCGGAGCAGGCGCAACTGCCGCGTCTGAATGCCGGGGTTTATGGTCACGTCGATCTGAGCACCTCGATCCTCGACTATTTCGACCTGCCGGTGCCGACTGCGCTGAGCGGGCGGTCGCTGTTTCGCGACTACGATTCGGGGCGAGAAATCATGTCGTTCACCAACGGCAAACTGCGCTACCACAACGGTCAGGGCATCTTCTCCGAGTGCGATCTGCCGCGCCGCTGCCGCTATTACCAAAGCACCGGCTTCATCGCCGAAAGTGCCACATACAAAGGCACCTACAGCGGCCACCCGGCCCGGCAAATCGCCGCGCGCGCCGATGCGCTGGACCTGTCCTTGCTGCGCACACCGCTCAATCATCGCTACCAGTTCGGCAGCAACAACATCATCCCTCTGCAAGCGCAGATCAAGGATGACTGGGCTGACAACCTGATCGGCGCGCAATACCTGGAAATGCCCAAAGGCTCGCACACCCGCGTGCGCCTGACCGTGCGCTCGGTCGATCCGCAGCAGGCGGCGTACATTCAGCTCAAGGCCAAGGAATTTGAACAGGACGTGCAACTGGGCCTGCCAGCAGAGATGGTAGCCACGGCGGATCAGCCGCTGGAGATGGATTTCAGCTTTGAAAACCCGCAGCCGCGCAAAGCCTTCTCGTTCCATTTGCTGGGCTACGGCAATGGCGCGGTTGAAGTATCGGACTTCAGCGTGATCACTGAACTGCCTGGGCAGGATGACATTCTTGATGACGTGCCCGAGGACGACACCGCGCAATCGAGTTGACGTTTTTATCTATAAAGGCTGCACTCGCCTGTCACTTTGCTTCGGGGTATCGAGTGTAAGATCGAATTTGCCTGTCACTTTCCTGGCTTTTCCCAGATCCAGAGCAAAAGTGCCTGCTACGTTTTTGCGAAAATTGGCAAAGGTGACGATGAGTTCACCCTCAATAATGGGTTGGTCAAAATGATTGATCATAACCTTCCAATACCGTCCCATGGTTGGAAAAGTCACTGTGTGAGGACCATCTCCCTCCAACGCATTCGGCACAGACAACTCGACCGTGTGTATAAAATCGTCAGTTCCGATGATGATAAATTCCGTCTCGGTCTCTGCATAAACACATAACTTGCTCTCCAAAAATTTAACGTCATCGAGAAACGCGACAAAGCTACCGGTAGCATTTCGTTTGTTCAGAAGGTCACTTGTTTCGTCCTGAGACATGTCGATATTCCCTTGAGGTGAAGGTGACGTTGCGTTGACTCCAACATATTGTGATTGCGTGGTATCAACCACTGTCAAAGCTGACAGTTTTTAAGATCGCTTCGAAATAACGCCGCTTTTGCATCACGATATCGAGGTAGCAAAAGAGCCTGCCTATCGCCTGCCAAGACTGCGGCTATTAGCCGACTTGCCAACTCGGGTCTAGCCTTACCAGTCCGAAGTCGGCACGAGCCGGCCGCAGACCTGATAGGGATCCGAACATGGCAAACGAATCGAAATGCCCGTTCAACCACGCCGCCGGCGGCGGTACGACGAACCGTGACTGGTGGCCGAATCAACTCAATCTGAAAATCCTCAGCCAGCATTCCCCCAAGTCCGATCCACTGGGCCAGGACTTCGACTACGCCAAAGCCTTCAAAAGCCTCGACTTCCAGGCGCTGAAACAAGACATCAAAGCACTGATGACTGATTCTCAGGACTGGTGGCCAGCCGATTTCGGCCATTACGGCCCACTGTTCGTGCGCATGGCCTGGCACAGCGCCGGGACCTATCGCACCGCCGACGGCCGTGGCGGCGCCGGCTCCGGTCAGCAACGCTTCGCCCCGCTCAACAGCTGGCCGGACAACGTCAGCCTCGACAAGGCCCGCCGCCTGCTGTGGCCGATCAAGCAGAAATACGGGCGCAACATTTCCTGGGCCGACCTGATCGTGCTCACCGGCAACGTCGCGCTGGAGTCCATGGGCTTCAAGACCTTCGGTTTTTCCGGGGGCCGCGCCGATGTCTGGGAACCGGATGAAGATGTGTACTGGGGTTCGGAAACCGAGTGGCTGGGCGGCGACAACCGTTACGGCAAGAGCAATGGCCCAGTGCAAGAGCCCGGTGACGGCACGCTGGTGGCTGAGCCCGATTTGCATGGCCGTGAAGAAAGCCGCACCGATCAGGGCGAACGCAATCTGGAAAATCCCCTCGCCGCCGTGCAGATGGGCCTGATCTACGTCAACCCTGAAGGCCCGGAAGGCAACCCGGATCCGGTGGCCTCGGCCAAGGACATTCGCGAAACCTTCGGCCGCATGGCCATGAACGACGAAGAAACCGTGGCCCTGATCGCCGGCGGCCACGCGTTCGGCAAGACCCATGGCGCCGGCCCGGCTGACAATGTCGGCCCCGAACCGGAAGCGGCCGGTCTGGAGCAACAGGGTCTGGGCTGGAAAAACGCCTTCGGCACCGGTAAAGGCGCCGACACCATCACCAGTGGTCTGGAAGTGACCTGGACCACCACGCCAACGCAGTGGAGCAACAACTATCTGGAAAACCTGTTCGGCTTCGAGTGGGAGCTGACCAAAAGCCCGGCGGGCGCCAATCAGTGGCAACCGAAAAACGGCGCGGGTGCAGGCACCGTTCCCCACGCTCACGATCCGAACAAGAAGCTCTCGCCGACCATGCTCACCTCCGACCTGGCGTTGCGCTTCGATCCTGCATACGAGCAGATCTCCCGGCGTTTCCTGGCCAATCCCGATCAGCTCGCCGACGCATTCGCCCGCGCCTGGTACAAGCTGATCCATCGTGACATGGGTCCGCTCTCTCGCTACCTCGGCCCGGAAATGCCACAAGAGGAATTGCTCTGGCAAGACCCGCTGCCCGACGTGACGCACCCGCTGATTGACGACAGCGACGCTGCGGCGCTGAAAACCAAGGTGCTGAATTCAGGACTGTCGGTGTCGCAACTGGTTTCGACCGCGTGGGCGGCGGCGTCGACGTTCCGCGGCTCGGACAAGCGCGGTGGCGCCAACGGCGGACGCTTGCGTCTGGCCCCGCAGAAGTTCTGGCAGGCCAACCAGCCCGAACAACTGGACAAAGTGCTGAGCACGCTGGAAAGCATTCAGAACGAGTTCAACGGTTCTGCTGCCAATGGCAAGAAGATCTCGTTGGCGGACCTGATCGTCCTGGCCGGTAATGCCGGGGTGGAAAAAGCCGCGCAGAACGCCGGGCATTCGGTGTCGGTGCCGTTTTCACCGGGCCGCGTCGATGCTTCGCAGGAGCAGACCGATGTCGAATCGTTCGGCTTCCTCGAACCGATCGCCGATGGCTTCCGCAATTACAGCAAAGGCAAATACACGGTTGCGGCAGAAACCCTGCTGATCGACAAGGCGCAGTTGCTGACTCTCACGGCACCAGAAATGACCGTGCTACTGGGTGGTTTGCGGGTATTGAACACCAATGTCGGCCAGACGCGGCATGGCGTGTTCACCGATAAAACCGAAACGCTGAGCAATGACTTCTTCACCCACCTGCTGGACATGGGCGTGGAGTGGACCCCAACGTCACGGGATGCTGATGAGTTTGAAGGCCGTGACCGCAAGACCGGGGCGCCAAAGTGGACGGCGACGCGGGTGGATCTGGTGTTCGGCTCCAATGCGCAATTGCGCGCCTTGGCCGAGGTCTATGCCAGTTCCGACGCGAAGGCGCATTTCGTTAACGATTTCGTCAAGGCCTGGACGAAGGTGATGAATCTGGATCGGTTTGATCTGCGTAAATAGCTGTTTGTTGTGCCAATAAAAATGCCGCTCGTTGAGCGGCATTTTTTTGTTGATCGTTCCCACGCAGAGCATGGGAACGATCAATTAAAGGCCCCAACATTTAATCGGCGTTACGCCAGGCTTTTGCTCACCACTTCATACACATCGCTGGACAGCGACCCGGACGCCAGAATCCGCTCCAGCTCAGCCTTCATCAACGCCTGACGCGCGCTGTCGTATTTGCGCCAGCGGGTCAGCGGGGCCAGTTGGCGCGAGGCGATCTGCGGGTTGAAGCCGTTCAGTTCGATCACCAGATCGGCAAGGAAGCGATAACCGGAACCGTCCGCCGCGTGGAAGTTGATCAGGTTCTGCCCGGCGAACGCGCCGATCAGTGCCCGCACCTTGTTCGGGTTCTTGATGTTGAACGCCGGGTGCTGCATCAACGCCTTCACCCGCGCCAAACCGCCCGGCAAGGTGCTACCGGCCTGCACGCTGAACCACTGATCCATGACCAGCGGATTGTCCTTGAAGTGCTCGGCGAAGCTGGCCAAAGCCAGGGCCTTCTGCTCTTCGAAAGGCGAGTTGACCAGCACCGCCAGCGCGGTCAGGCGCTCGGTCATGTTGTCGGCAGCCTCGAATTGCTCCGGCGCCGCTGCCAGCACTTCCGGCTTGCCGCTGAGCATCAGGTACGACAGGGCGATATTCTGCAAGGCGCGACGGGCGAAGTGCTCGGCCTCGGCCACGTACGGAGTCTTTTTCGACAGATCGCGGTTGGCCTGATAACGCAGCCACAGCGCTTCGAACAAGCCTTCGGCGAGTTGCTTGCGGGCGAACTCGCGAGCGACGTGAATCGCCTCGACGTCAGCCACTTCGCTGATCTCGGTGAGATAGGCCTCACCCGGCAGCGAGAGCATTTCGGCAACCATCGCCTGATCCAGCGACTCGTCGGACAGAACCGTGCGCAGTGCCGACACCAGACGCGGATCGAGCTTCAGGCTCTCGCCTTTCTGATGCTGGCCGATCAACTCTTGAAGCACTTGCACCGACAGTTGCTGACCGGCATCCCAGCGATTGAAGCCGTCGCTGTCGTGCTGCATCAGGAACATCAGTTGATCGCGGTTGTACGGGAAGCTCAGTTTCACCGGTGCCGAGAAGCCGCGCAGCAGCGATGGCAGCGGCTGTTCGTTGATGTCGACGAAGGTGAAGGTCTGCTCGGCTTCGGTCACCGAGATCACCCGAGTGGTGCCTTGTGCCGAAGCTTCACCAGCCAGACGCAGAGCGATTTCATTGCCCTGGCTGTCGAGCAGGCCGAGCTCGACCGGGATCACGAACGGCAGTTTTTCCACCTTGTCCGGGGTCGGCGGGCAGCTCTGGCGGAAGGTCAGGCTGTAGGTTTTCGCCGCTGCGTCGTAGGACTCGCTGACGGCCAGACGCGGTGTGCCGGCCTGGCTGTACCAGCGTTTGAACTGGCTGAGATCAACGCCATTGGCATCTTCCATGGCCTTGACGAAGTCGTCGCAGGTCACGGCCTGACCGTCGTGGCGTTCGAAATACAGATCGCTGCCCTTACGGAAGCCTTCGGCACCGAGCAGGGTGTGGATCATGCCGACCACTTCCGAGCCTTTTTCGTACACGGTCAGAGTGTAGAAGTTGGAAATCTCGATGAAGCTATCCGGGCGCACGGCGTGGGCCATCGGCCCGGCATCTTCGGCGAACTGGTGGGTACGCAGGTACGCCACGTCCTGAATGCGCTTTACCGTCGCCGAGTTCATGTCCGAGGAGAAACCGGCATCGCGGAACACCGTGAAACCTTCCTTGAGCGACAGCTGGAACCAGTCGCGGCAGGTCACGCGGTTGCCCGACCAGTTGTGGAAGTATTCATGGGCGACGATCGCCTCGACCCGCTGGTGCGCGGCGTCGGTGGCGGTTTCGGCGCGGGCCAGCACGGCGCTGGAGTTGAAGATGTTGAGGCCCTTGTTCTCCATCGCGCCCATGTTGAAATCGTTGACCGCGACGATCATGAAGATGTCCAGATCGTACTCGCGACCGTAGACCTCTTCGTCCCAGCGCATGGATTTCTTCAGGCTGTTCATCGCGTGCTGGCACTTGTCGATGTTTTCCGGCTCGACGTAAATGCGCAGCGCGACGTTGCGCTGGCTCATGGTGGTGAAGGTGTCTTCGACGCACCACAGATCACCGGCGACCAGCGCAAACAGGTACGCCGGTTTCTTGAACGGATCTTCCCAGGTCGCCCAGTGCCGGCCGTCTTCGCCGGGGCCGGAAGCGATCGGGTTACCGTTGGAGAGCAACACCGGGTAGCTGTGCTGTTCGGCCACGACGGTGGTGGTGAACTTGCTCATCACGTCCGGGCGGTCGAGGTAATAGGTGATCTTGCGGAAGCCTTCGGCCTCGCACTGGGTGCAGAACATCGTGCCGGACTTGTACAGGCCTTCCAGCGCGGTATTGGTTTCCGGATGGATGCGCACGCTGGTGTCGAGAGTGAAGGTTTCACTGGTCGGTTGCAGGGTCAGGTGGCTGTCGGAGACTTGATAGTCAGCGGCGCTCAGCTCCTGATCCGCCAGCGTTACCGAGAGCAGCTCGAGTTGCTGGCCGTCGAGCACCAGCGGCGGCAGGTCGGCGCCGCGCTCCGGGTTGCGGCGCATCACCAGTTGCGCGTGAACCAGGCTGTGGTCCTCGAACAACTCGAAGGTCAGGTGCGTTTCGTCAATCAGGTACTCGGGCGCCTGATAGTCCTTGAGATAGATCATCTTCGGTTGTTCGGTGCGCATGCTGGAATCCTTATTGATGCACGGCGAGCTGGTACGCCGTGTATTTACGAATGTTGATCACGCCGGTGTCGAAGATCAGGTACTGGCCCTTGATCCCCAGCAGCGTGCCTTCGGCAATCGGGTTCTTGTCCAGGTTGAAGCTGACGATTTTCGCCGGGTATTGCTCGACGGGATAGCGGATTTCCAGCGGTTCGACATCGGCAATCGTCTGAATCGCCTGTAGGCCGAATCGCTCCTGCAACCCTTGCAGGCCTTCGGCGCAGCTTTCGAACAACTGATCGCGCACCTGCGCCAGATCCACCGCCGCCGCATCACCTTTGAGCAGCGCGCGCCAGTTGGTCTTGTCCGCCACCTGGCTGCGGAACAGGTCCTCGACAAACCCCGATTGCTGGCGTGTTGATACACGCATGATTGGCAAGGCTTGACTCGCACCCTGGTCGAGCCAGCGGGTCGGCAACTGCGTAGCACGGGTGATGCCAACCTTGATGCCTGACGAATTGGCCAGGTAAACCACATGGTCGGTCATGCAGAATTTCTCGCCCCACTCCGGATCGCGGCAGGTGCCGGCGTCGAAGTGGCAGCGCTCCGGACTCATGATGCACAGGTCACACTGCGCCAGTTTGGTCATGCACGGGTAGCAATAGCCCTGACTGAAACTGGTTTTGGTTTTGCGCCCGCAATGGGTGCAGTGAATCGCCCCCAAAAACTCCAGACGCAGCGTGCTGCCGATCAACGGATTGACCGGCACCTCGACGTCATCCAGACGAAACGCGTACTGCACGTTCGACCCGTCCAGACGCGCCGACATTTTGCTGATTGCACCGCGGCCAATCTCGATCAATGGATGGCATCCGACTTGAACAGGATGTTCGGCACTTCGATCGACTTCGACGCACATTCTTGCGGGCCCATGTAGCCAGTGCGCTGGTCTTCCGGCAGGTTCTGGATTTCCCAGGCAATCATCGCCTGCAACGACAGCTCGCGCTGTTCGGCAGTGAGCTTGTTGCCGTCGGACCATTTACCGATTTCCACGGCCAGTTTCAGGCTTTCGTAGATGTCCGGGGTGATGTTGTTGATCATGTCGTTGAAAGAGGACATCAGGGTCTCCGTGCTCTTTGCTGAAACAAAAATGTTAGGCGGCCAGTTTACGGCGGTTATACAAACCGCCCAACAAACCGGTAAAGCATCCGATGAGTAACCCGCTCAGGTGCGCGGCGTTGGCAATCTGGCCGAAACCGATCAGCGAGATCAGCCCGGACATGCACACCACCAGCCATACCAGCATCATCACCAGCACGCCGCGCGGCAGACGATAGGCCGGGTTCGGCGCCAGCAACTGGAAGATCCAGCAATGCCCGAGCAAGCCGTAAAGCACACCAGACAGACCGCCGAACAGGCTCGGGCCGCTCCAGACGAACTGGGCGTAGTTGGACACCAGACTGAACAACAGCGTCAGGCCGATCAGGTTGATGCTGCCCTGGCGCGACTCGATGCGCCGCCCCAGCTCCCAATACCACATGCCGTTCATGGCCAGATGGAGGATGCCGAAGTGGATCAGCATCGGCGTGACCAGCCGCCACCACTGCCCCGCCGCGAGGCTGTCGGCCAGCGGCGTGAAGTGGATGTACTCACCGATCACGCGAAAATCGAGGAAGGTCAGCCAGCGCAGCGTTTCCAGGTTTTCGCCGAGAAAGGTCAGGCCACCGACGATGAGGCTCAACAGCAGAATCAACCCGGTGGCTTTGGCGTGTTTCAGCTGTTCGGCGAAACCCGGGCGCTTGAAGGTCTGGCCCACGGGAATGTCCAGTTGCTGATCCGGGTCGCCTGCCGGGAAGCGCTCGTACAAGGAACGCACGTCCTCGCTGATTTCCTCCGGCGCCCACAGCACCTGCTCGCCCGCCTCTTCGCTGACCCGATGGGGCACTTGCATGCGTTGCAGCAGCTTGACGAAACCGCTCAAATCCACCGCCAACGGCAGGCGCAATACCGCTATCGCACTCATTGCAGCACCTCCGGCCGCTCGACATCGACCCAGACGAATTTTTGCGGATCCAGGCGCGTTTCCTGGTCCAGACGATAGGCCACCAGTTTGCCGTAGAGCACGGCGCTGTAATCCAGGCACGCGAGGTTCGGGCGGATCGGCGCCGGTTTGCCGCTGCGCCAGTAGTGGCCGACGAACAGCAACGGCTCGTCGACGCCATAGCGCAGCAGGGAATTCTTTTCAGTGGACGTCAGCGGCGTCTGCGCGACAGGTTCCGGCAGTGCATCGGGCTGAAACACGATGTCGCCATAGGTTTTCGGGTCGTCCTCCCAGAACTTGGTGCGGAAAAACGAACGCACCAGACCGTCGCCGCTGGTCATGGTCAGGCCACCCGGCAGGCGCATGTCAGTGCCGCGCAGCAAGCGATCGAACACAGTGCAAGCGAAGCTGCCGGGCACCGCCGAGGCCTGGAGGAAATGCTCATCGACGCAGCCATTGGGGAACAGCGCCCGCAGCGGCTCGATCAGCCCGGCATCCCAGCAGGCGTGGACGACGCGAAACCGCCCGGCATCGACGAACAGCGGCAACTCGTAGAACCACTGCTGGAAGTCATGCCAGTCACCGGGATGGTCCTCGAATTGGCTCAGGGTTTCCTGCAACAGCCGCGCATGGCGCTTGGTGTGTTCGCGCACGAACTGCTTGCCGCTGCCCGGTGGCGCCGGGGTGACCCAGCCGAGCGCGTTGAATTCGTGGTTGCCCATGATGCACAGCGCCTGCCCCGCCTCGACCATGTCGTGAACGATGTGCAGCGCCTCGCGAATGCGCGGGCCACGGTCGATGATGTCGCCGACGAACACCGCCATGCGTGACGGATGCCGCCAGACCCCGCCCTGCTTGTGATAACCGAGACGGTCCAGCAAGTGTTCGAGGGTCATGGCGCATCCGTGCACGTCACCGATCAGGTCGTAACTGCGCGCGGGATCGAGCATCAGTCGCCTCCGCCCCCCAGCTTGCTGCCCCAGCCAAGCTTGGTGCGGCACACCTCGTAGTAATTGTGATCGAGCGGATGAATCAGGCGCAGCTTCTGCGCTTTCTTGCTCACGGTAATGGTGTCGCCCGGTGCGCAGGTGAAGTGGTTCTGCCCGTCGCAGGACACCTGCGGGTAGATCTGCATATCTTTGGACACGACGATTTTCAGCTCACTGTTGCCATCGACCACGATCGGCCGTCCCGACAAGGTATGGGGGTACATCGGCACAATCACAATAGCGTCGAGCTTGGGATGCATGATCGGCCCGCCGGCAGACAACGCGTAGGCAGTGGAGCCGGTCGGCGTCGCGACGATCAGGCCGTCGGCCTTCTGGCTGCAGACGAACTGGCCGTCGATGTACAGCTCGAATTCGATCATCCGCGTCGATTTGCCCGGGTGCAGCACCACATCGTTGAGCGCATCGCCCTGGCCGATGGCCTCGCCATGGCGACGCACTTCGGCTTGCAGCAGGAAACGGTTTTCTACCAGATAGTGGCCGTCGAGCACTTCGGCGACCTTGATTTCCAGCTCGTCGGGGCGAATATCGGTGAGGAAGCCAAGGCTGCCACGGTTGATGCCCAGCACCGGAATATTGTGCCTGGCCAGCGCTCGCGCGGCGCCGAGCAGGCTGCCGTCACCGCCGACGACGATGACCATGTCGCAGACTTCGCCGAGCATCTTGCGCGACGAGGTTTGCAGGCCGTGGCCGGGCAGGACTTCAGCGATGGTGTCTTCGAGGATCACATGCAGGTGACGGTCGAGCAGAAAGCGTTTCAGTCGGCGGACGGTATCCAGCACCTGGGAACTGCCCAGGCGACCGATGATGCCGATATTACGAAATTGCTCCATGGGACCTCTGCGGACAATCGAAAACGCGAAAACCCGATTATGGGCGAAAGCGCCAGATAGACAAAATCCTTTCAGCCTCAAGGGTGCACTCAGGTTTAAGGCTATGCTCGCAAGATGATCCTGTTCCCCGACTTGTTGCAATTGCCCCATCGATTACGCCATCCCGAAGTGCGGGACCTGGCGTGGGTGATCCTCGCGCCGCCGATGCTCGCCGCCACGCCGTGGCCCCAGCGCCATCCGCTTGCCGGCAGCGACTGGGTGCACGACCCGCAGCGCCTCGAACATTGGCTGCACCAGCTCGACCGCGACAGTTACGGCCTGCTGCAATGGCTGTCGCAGGCGCGCACCCGGCGTCTGGGTCTGTATTACGAGCGTCTTTGGCAGTTCGCCGTCTCGCATGCGCCGGGCATCGAACTGATCGCCGCCAACCTGCCGATTCGCCGCGCCGGGCACACCCTCGGCGAACTCGACATGCTGCTGCGTGACCGCGACGGCGTGCATCATCTGGAACTGGCGATCAAGCTCTACCTTGGCCCGCAGGATGGCGATGGCCGCGATCCCGCGCAGTGGCTGGGGCCGGGTTGTCATGACCGGCTGGATCGCAAACTGGCACATCTGGCCGAGCATCAATTGCCGATCTCGGCGCGCCCGGAAAGCCGCGAGGTGCTCGCGACACTGGATATCGAAACCTTCAGCGCGCAGTTGTGGCTGGGCGGCTATCTGCTGTATCCGTGGCCCGGCCAGGCCGACTCACCGAACGGCGCGCATCCACAACATCTGCGTGGCAGTTGGCTGCATCAGAAGGACTGGCCGGCGTTTGTCGCACAGCGCCCGCCGGGCCGCTGGCAACCCCTGCCCCGCCATGCGTGGCTGGCGCCGGCGCATTACCCGGCGGATCAGGTCTGGACAGATGAGCACCTGCGTTTGTGGCTGGCAGACCTGCCAGCACTGGCCCCGGCGCAGTTGATGGTACGCCTGACCGAGAATGCCCAAGGCGAATGGGAAGAGGCGGAGCGGTTGTTTCTGGTGGCGGATCTTTGGCCGAATGTCCCCGGCCAAACCTGAGATTTGTGGTGTCCGACCCAATTCGCGAGCAGGCTCGCTCCCACAGAGAATGCATTTCAAATGTGGAATGCGATCCCTGTGGGAGCGAGCCTGCTCGCGAAAAGAGCAACTCGGTCTATAGGGATAACCGCACCGCCAATGCCGCCAACGTCACCAGCAACACCGGCACCGTCAACACAATCCCGACACGGAAGTAATAGCCCCAGCCGATATGGATGCCTTTGCGCTCCAGCACGTGCAGCCACAGCAAGGTCGCCAGGCTGCCGATCGGAGTGATCTTCGGCCCCAGGTCGCTGCCGATCACGTTGGCGTAGATCATCGCTTCCTTGATCACGCCGCTGGCCTGACTGGCGTCGATCGACAGCAAGCCGATCAGTACCGTTGGCAGATTGTTCATGATCGACGACAGCAGCGCCGTCAGCACCCCGGTGCCCATCGCCGCGCCCCACACCCCGTGGCCGGCGAATACGTCCAGCCACCCGGCGAGGTAACCGGTGAGTCCGGCATTGCGCAGGCCGTACACCACCAGGTACATGCCCAACGAGAAAATCACGATTTGCCACGGCGCTTCTTTCATAACCTTGCGCGTGGAGATCTTGTGGCCGCGCGCGGCAATACCCAGTAGCAGCGCGGCGCACACCGCCGAAATTGCGCTGATCGGAATGCCCAGCGGTTCGAGGGCAAAGCAGCCGATCAACAGGATCACCAACACCGCCCAACCGGCGTAGAACGTCGCTTTGTCGTGGATCGCGGTGTGCGGGTTTTCCAGCTGTTCCGGATCGTAAGCGGCCGGGATGTCGCGACGGAAAAACCACAGCAACATGCCCAACGTCGCCGCCACGCTGACGAAGTTCACCGGCACCATCACCGCTGCATAGCGGTTGAAGCCGATGTGGAAGAAGTCCGCCGAAACGATGTTGACCAGGTTCGATACCACCAGCGGCAGGCTCGCCGTGTCGGCAATGAACCCGGCGCCCATGACGAATGCCAGCGTCGCCGCCGGTGAAAAGCGCAACGCCAACAGCATCGAAATCACGATCGGCGTGAGAATCAGCGCCGCACCGTCATTGGCGAACAGCGCCGAGACCAGCGCGCCGAGCAGCACCATGAAGGCAAACAATTTGCGCCCACTGCCCCGCCCCCAACGCGCCACGTGCAGCGCCGCCCAGTTGAAAAAACCAGCCTCGTCGAGCAACAGGCTGATGATGATCAGCGCGACGAAGGTGCCGGTCGCATTCCAGATGATCTGCCAGACCAGCGGGATGTCCGTGAGGTGAACGACGCCAAAAATCAACGCCAGCACGGCGCCCAACGTTGCACTCCAGCCGACGCCGAGACCTTTGGGTTGCCAGATAACGAGGGTGATGGTCAGCAGGAAAATCAGTGACGCAGCGAGCATTCGCAGAAGCCTTCAAATAGCGAAACGGGTGGAAATCGAACAAATGTGGGAGCGAGTCTGCTCGCGAAAGCGGTGTGTCAGACTAGAAATTGTTATCTGACAGTCCGCCTTCGCGAGCAGGCTCGCTCCCACAGTGAGTTTCGGTAAATTTATTTCTTGTGTTGCTCGACGAACTGGCCGTACGCATCGATGAATTTCTGCAGGAACGGTTTCACCGAGTCGCTCAGTTTGCCCGCTTCGTCGAACGCATTACCGGCGCCGCCCAGGTAGGCTTCCGGCTGTTGCAGGCAGTGAATATCGAGGAAAACGAAGGTCTGGCGCAGATGCTGGTTGGCGCCGAAGCCACCGATGGCGCCTGGCGATACGCTGATCACCGCGCCGGGTTTGCCACTCCACGCGCTCTGGCCATAAGGGCGCGAACCGACGTCGATGGCGTTCTTCAACGGTGCCGGGATCGAGCGGTTGTACTCGGGGGTAACAAACAGCACCGCGTCGGATGACGCCACTTTCTGACGGAAAGTGCTGTAGGCTGCCGGCGGAGAATCGCCGTCGATGTCTTCGTTGTACAGCGGCAGTTCACCGATTTCGACAATCTCGAGTTTGAGATTGGCCGGTGCCAGTTCGGCGAGGGCCAGTGCGACTTTGCGATTGATCGATGCTTTGCGCAGGCTACCGACCACTACAGCGACGTTGTAGACATTGCTCATGGATGACTCTCGATGGTCCGTGGGAAGAGTCGCTAGTTATAGATGATCCAGTGACATTTTCACCAGTGGTCATTGGTTTTTCCTGCGCGAGGAATATTTTTTTCATGTAGGAAAACTTACCGAGCTTGCTGACGGTCTACAAAGCCGCAAATCAAGCGTTTTATCTCCAGAGGTTCTAAGCAGATGGCAGCAGTACTCGTCGGTCAGTTTCATGCAAGAGATGCGGAAGGCCGCGTTTATTCCGTGCATGAATTCCAGGAATCGAACCCGTCTGCAGACGGATCCACTGGCTCGGAGCCCATTTACAAACTCGCCATTGGCGATCGGGTCAACAAGGTCAGTGACAGCGAGTTTCTCCTGGTTCAATCAGGCATTACCCTGATCCGCGAACCCGAGCCAACCGTTGCTTCATAACCCTGCATTATGAGCAGAAGTCATGCGAGCGGACTTGGGGTAGGATTCAGCGTCTGACCCCACCTGCTGAACATGGACTTCACGCATGCGTTTACGCCACATCGAAGTGATTCAGGCGCTCTTGCAGACCGGTCACCTGGGCACCGCCGCCGAATGGCTGCAACTGCCGGTGACCGAGGTCGAAGAGCGTTTGCGCGAAGCCGAGAGTCAGTTGGGGTTCATGCTGTTCGCCAGCGTTCGCGGTCGCCTGCAATCGACCCCCGAAGCGCGCGCCCTGCAAGTGGAAATCGCGCACATCTATGAGGCGCTGGAGCCGGTGCAGCGTCTGGCCAGCAGCCTCAAGCAATACCTCGCCCCACCCCTGCGCATCATCGGCACCCCGCCGCTGGCCCAGCAATTGCTGCCACAAAGCCTTGCGACTCTGCGTCGACGCCTGCCCGACGCACCGTGCAGCCTGCTCAGCGCGCCGACTCGCGACATCGTCCGCAGCCTGTTACTGCGCGAAAGCGATCTGGGCCTGAGCCTGCACGATCCCGAACACTCCGATATCCACTGCCAGCCGTTGGCCCAGGGCAAGCTGCAATTGCTCGCTCCGCACGGCTGGCTGCAGCCGAAACAGAAATACATTTCCCTCGCGGATCTGGCCGGTCAGGCCATGGTCGGTCTCGAAGGTCAGGATCCGCTGAGCCCGGCGCTGGAAAACAAACTTCAGGCCCTGCGCCCGGCGCCAAGCATTCAGACCCGCGTGCAGACCCATCAGATGATGCGCAGCATGGTCGAGGCCGGCGAGGGTCTGGCCATCGTCGATCCGTTCACCGCTCTGGGCGCCCGCGCCGGTGGTCTGGACGTCTGCCCATTGTCACCGGCGGTGCCGATCAGCCTCTACGCCCTGACCTTCAAACATGCCGCGCCGTCGGCGGCGATTCAGACACTGCTGACCATCGTCACGGAACAAGCCGAGGCGATGTTGTCGAGCTGAGTGGTTTTTCCAGCGGATTATCGAACAGGCGATACCAGAACAACGCGACTTCGGCGGTATGCGGATCGATGCCGCGATAGCGCAACTGGTCGATGCCGCCGATCACATAACCGCAGCGCTCATACAGACGACAGGCACCGAGATTGTTGTTCTGGGTTTCGAGCATGATGCCCGGCAGCTTCTTCTTGCGACTCCAGAACTGCGCGACATCAAGCAACGCCTTGGCCACGCCGTGGCGACGGGCCGGGGCGTGCACCGCCAGTTCATCGATATGGGCAAAGCCGTTCCAGTTGGTGCTGATCACCAGGTGGCCGACCGGCTCGTCGTCCAGATACGCCATGAAAATCGCACTGTCGGGCGCGTTGTGAAAGGCGCTGAATTCTTCGGGATCGATGCCGTAGCACTTGCGGTACGGCACGATTGGCGTTACCGGCCACTGCTCGACCGGTTTGCCGATCACGGCAGCGCCGTAGGCAGCGACCTCGAAACTGAAGTCGCTGCCCCAGATATACGGCGCAAAACCTTCGTCGGCTACACGCACCGACAACCCTGGGTATTTCGGATTCATGACCGGTTGCATACTGGGAAAAGTCCTCATTCCTTGACGCAGCCGACGGTGTCGACCTTACCGTCGCGATGGATGATTGCCAGCGCAAATTTCAACTCTTTGTACATGAGACTCAGTGTCCTGAGGCGGCAGATTTGCACCTGACCAGTGCACTCAGGGTAGAGGGTTGCGACGAATGTGGCGAGAGTGGCAAGTTGGCTCCATGTCGCCAAACGCAAAAAATCGCTGCCTTCCTGGTCCCTACTATGGAATGCAATCCCCGTAGATACCGTCTTGAGCCTCACCGGGCAAGCGCAAGTTTCGGGTCATATGGCAGTCCTGACTTGAGCACTCCGTAAACGAAGTGCAGCAGCTTGCGCATTGCTGCGCAGATGATCTGCTTGGGGGCCTTGCCATTGGCTTCCAGGCGTTCTTTCATCGCCTTGATCGCCTTATTGTGTTTCAGCGCCACCATGCCAGGCATGTAAAGGCCTGCACGCAGCCGTGCTGACCCTACTCTTGAGATCAGGGTGTGACCTTTGAGCTTTCCTGATTCCTGCAGCTTTGGATTGAGCCCTGCAGCAGCGACCAGTTGGCGAGGATCACTGTATTTGCGCAAGTCACCCAGTTCGGCGAGCAATCGTTCAAGCGTTTTTTGTCCGATGCCGTCGATGGTTACGATGAGATCCCGCATCTGACGCATATCCGGGTCGTCATCGATGTGTTTTTTGATCGCCTTATGCGTTTCTACGATCTCTTTTTCGATATGGCGCAGAACGGAGTTGATCGAGTCTTTGACCTTTTCGTCGGAAACGTCCAGACGATTGAGCTCCATTTGTTCCATTTCCTGAAGGTCATCCAGGCGGCGCACCATTGCTTTTAACTGGCGGTATTTCAGCGGCTCAGGCGCCCATGGGTGAAGTTTTTGATCCTTTTCCCGGGCAAAGTCGGCGATCAGTTTGGCATCGCTTTTATCAGTCTTGATGCGGCGCAGTTCGCTGTCAGCGTACGCTTTGGTCGTAGCCGGGTTCACGACGCAGACCCGGAAGCCTTTGTTGTAAACGAATTCCGCGAGCTCCAAATGGTAGACGCTGGTGGCTTCCATCACGATCAGGGCCGAACGCTCGGCATTTTTTTCTAGCCACGCCTCAAACTCTTTAAAGCCCTTTGGATCGTTGGCCAGCTTGGCCTTGGTTTTGTGCTTGCCGTTGGGCTGGTGTGTAGCGATATCAAAGGTGTTCTTTGCGATGTCGACGCCAACGAAACCGGACATGATTGATTCTCCACTTGTTCCCTGTTGCGATCATCACGTCACTCTGTCCAACCTTGCGAATGCGGGCTCTCGCCGCAGGCGGGCCCAAGATACCGTGCGAACTGTACGAGTGAGTGTGGAGGGCTGGAGCACGATCTACGTCACAGGCAAAAAGCCTAAGGAGCTGCGCGGCTTCCAAGTCCCTCCCTCGATGATCAGTCGAGAACTATCGCTCCTGACGGAGCGTTAGTCGAGATACAAGGAGCTGCCGAAGGCTGCGATCTTTTGATCTTCTGATCTTTTGATTTTTCAGACCTGCGCATCAGCCTCGGCAATCTGCGTCCACAACGCCGGCGCTCCCGCCGATTTGGCGATGATTTCCAGCCGCACCAGATGCGCCGCCAGTTCTTCTTCGGTCGCCCGGATGATGCGTGCTGGCTGGCGATCGACCGGCAGGCGGCGGATTTCGGTAGCCGAGTTGTCGGCGCCCTCGCCCGTGCCATTGCCGTCAGACGCGTTGCCAGCCAGCGACAGGCTGGTCTGGCCGCCGGTCATGGTCAGGTAGACGTCGGCGAGAATCTCCGAGTCGAGCAAGGCGCCGTGCAGTTCACGGCCGGAGTTGTCGACGCCGTAACGTTTGCACAACGCATCGAGGCTGTTGCGCTGCCCCGGGTGACGTTCCCGGGCCATCATCAGGGTATCGAGGATGGTGCAATGCTGGGTGATATCGGCGCGATCGTGCTGGCCCATCAAGGCAAATTCGTTGTTGATGAAGCCAACGTCGAACGCCGCGTTGTGGATGATCAGCTGCGCGCCCTGGATGAACTCGAAGAACTCATCGGCAACTTCGGCAAAGCGCGGCTTGCCGACGAGGAATTCGTTGGTAATGCCATGCACACCGATCGCGCCTTCGTCGCTCTCGCGATCCGGTTGCAGATAAACGTGGAAATGCCGGCCCGTCAGGCGCCGACCGATCAGTTCGACGCAACCGATTTCAATGATCCGGTGACCATCGGTCACCGGCATGCCGGTGGTTTCGGTATCGAGTACAACGGATCTGGTGGCCATCAGTGCTCAGCTCTCAACGGGTCAATCGTGCAAAAGCGCGGATGTTAACACGCTGGACTCGAACCCTGTAGGAGCTGCCGAAGGCTGCGATCTTTTGATTTTTCCTGCAACAAGATCAAAAGATCGCAGCCTTCGGCAGCTCCTACAGGGGAATGCATTCCAATGTGGGAGCGAGCCTGCTCGCGAATGGCAGCGCCACGGTTTATAAGCGAAATCAGCTCTGCTTGTAACCACGCACTTCGTCAACGCCACGATTGGCCAGTTGGTCAGCCCGCTCGTTACCGTGATGGCCAATGTGCCCGCGCACCCATTTCCAGGTGACTCTGTGGCGGTTGACCTGCTCGTCCAGCTCTTTCCACAGATCGGCATTCTTCACCGGCTCTTTCGCAGCCGTTTTCCAGCCGCGCTTCTTCCAGTTGGCCATCCACTCGTTGATGCCTTTCATCACGTATTGCGAGTCGGTGACCAGCAGCACTTCGCAGGGGCGCTTGAGCGCTTCGAGGCCACGAATCGCGCCGAGCAGCTCCATGCGATTGTTGGTGGTGTTGGCCTCGCCGCCCCACAGTTCCTTTTCGACGCCCTTGCACACCAGCAGCGCGCCCCAGCCGCCGGGGCCGGGGTTGCCCTTGCAGGCGCCGTCGGTGAACAGTTCTACGGTGTCGACGCTTTCCACGCTTTCGCTCATGCCAGTCTTTCCAGAAAAATGCCTGTCCTGCCAATCACGGATCGACAATGACCGCGACCGGGACAAGCCCGGCCACAAATAAAAGAAGATTTACGGTTCGATGCGGCGGCGGTTGACCTTGGCCATCGGCAGCGGAATCAGCTTGCCCATCGGCTCGCGGCGTTCCTGGCGCAACGGCCTGAGCCCCACCACGATCTTGCGCGCCACCAGCAGATAGAAGCCGCCGCCGGACAATTGCCAGTCACCGGCCTTGCGTTCCCAGCCGGCCAGACGGTTCTGCCACTTGGGTGATGCGAGCGGCGGACGATAGCACCCGAAGCGGCGTTTCTCCAGCGCGAAGCCCAGCAGATTGAGCCAGTCGGCGACCCGCGACGGCGAGATGCAGCGCGCCTTGCGCAGGGCATCATTGGCGAAGAAATGCCGCAGCCCCCAAGTGCTCCAGGGGTTGATGCCGATGATCAGCAGATGCCCGCCGGGGCGCACGCTGCTCGCTGCTTCACGCAGCAAACCGTGGGGCGACAGGCAGAAATCCAGGCCATGCTGCATCACCACCACGTCGGCGGCGTGCTCGCTCAACGGCCAGGCCTGCTCTTCGCAAACGATCTCGACTCCGGGCAACGGTGCGCCGAGACGCACGTTGCGCTGCACTTGCGGCGCGGCCGGCGGGGTTTCGGCGGACGGCCCGTAATGCACCAGATAACCGCCGAAGAAGCGGCCGAGCTCGTCATCGAGCATGCGCCGCTCTTCATCCAGCAGAAATTGCCCGAGCGGCCCCGACAGCCATTCGCGGGCGGCGCTGATCAATGCCAGCCAGTCGGGATCGGCCTGAGCGAACGCTTTATCGGTCATGTCATTCTCCAACGCGCCAGGAACTACTAAGATGCGCCAATGTTTTCTGCTTGGCGAATTCCGACGATGATACAGATCAGTGCCCTGCCCGCGTTCACCGACAACTACATCTGGTTGTTACAGGATCATCAGACCCAGCGCTGCGCGGTGGTCGATCCGGGCGACGCCACCCCGGTGCAGGCGTGGCTTGACGCGCATCCGGGCTGGGTGCTCAGCGATATTCTGATCACTCACCATCACCATGACCATGTCGGCGGCGTCGAGCGCCTGAAAGCCGCGACCGGCGCCAAGGTCTACGGCCCGGCCAGCGAAAGCATCCCGGCGCGCGACGTAGCGCTCAAGGACAACGACAGCGTCAGCGTGCTCGGCTGGGACTTCGACGTCTATGCGGTACCCGGTCACACCCTGGGGCACATCGCCTATTACCACCATGGTCTGCTGTTCTGCGGCGACACCCTGTTCGCCGCCGGTTGCGGCCGGCTGTTCGAAGGCACACCCGAGCAGATGTACCGCTCGCTCAGCCGTCTTGCGGCCCTGCCGGAAGATACGCTGGTCTACTGCACCCATGAATACACCTTGAGCAATCTGAAATTTGCCGCCGCCGTCGAGCCGGGCAACCCGGAAGTCGCCGCCCGTCTGGAAAAGGTCACGCAGCAACGGCAGAACGGCGTGATGACATTGCCGTCGACTTTGGCCCTGGAAAAGCTGACCAATCCGTTTTTACGCACTTCTGAAACATTGGTTACACAAAAAGTGGACGAACGGGAAGGCGCTCAAAACCGGGAGCCGAGCGAGGTATTTGCGGCTCTGCGGGCATGGAAAGACAAGTTCTGACAAGCGCGCCGGCCGGGACAAAAATTCTCAATGGTTGACCGCAGGGGGTGCGCTTTCTAGAATCGCCCGACATTTTTGCCCGGAACTTACTTCCAGCCAATGTCGTCATCCATACGTAAGTCCGTCAATTCAGATGCTTTGACCCGCCTGGCACAAGCCATCGCGGTGGCTGTGTCCGCCACGCTGGCGGGTTGCTCCAGCCACGCTCCGCAGACTGAAGCGACGCATACGCCGAACATTGCTGCGCGAGCCAAGCAGAAGCCGATCTGGCTGACCGAGAAGCCCACTCCAGTGGCGCCCCAGGACATCTGGGAACGCATGCGTCAGGGCTTCCAGTTGCAGGAAGGCCTTGGCGTCAATCCGCGCATTGAGCAACAGCGCCTGTGGTTCGCCAGTAACCCCTCTTTTCTCGAGAATGCCGGCGAACGCGGCAGTCTCTACATTCATTACATTGTCGAACGCCTCGAAGAGCGCAACATGCCGCTGGAACTGGCCCTGCTGCCGGTGATCGAGAGCGCCTACAACCCGATGGCCTATTCCCGCGCCGATGCGGTGGGCCTGTGGCAATTCATTCCGTCCACCGGGCGCTACTTCAACCTGCGCCAGACCCGCTTCTACGACGGTCGTCGCGACATTACCGCCTCGACCACGGCCGCGATGGATTATCTGACCCGCCTGCACGACATGTTCAACGGCGACTGGCTGCTGGCTCTGGCGGCCTACAACGCCGGTGAAGGCACGGTCAGCCGGGCGATCGAGCGCAACGAAAAGCTTGGCCTGCCCACTGACTACTGGAACCTGCCGCTGCCGGCGGAAACCCAGGCCTATGTGCCGAAGTTGCTGGCGCTGTCGCAAGTGGTGCTGGCGCCGGAAGCCTATGGCGTCAACCTCAATCCGATCGCCAACGAACCGTACTTCCAGGTCGTCGAAATCAACCAGCGCATGGACCTGTCCAAGGTCGCTGCGGTGGCGAACATCGATGAAGACGAACTGTTCCAGCTCAACCCCGCGTTCAAACAGCGCACCACCATCGACGGTCCGCAGCATTTGCTGGTGCCGACGTCCAAGGCACAACTGCTGACTGCCAGTCTGCAGACCATGCGCCCGGACGAACTGATCAGCCCACGCTCGCTGAAACCGGTGTTCGAAGGCGCCGATCCGTCGGAAGTGGCGCAGCTCAAGCGCGCCTATCGGGTCAAGCGTGGCGACAACCTCGGCTCCATCGCCAAGGCCAACAAGGTCGAAGTCAAGGATCTGCAGCGCTGGAACAAGCTGACCGGCAAGAATCTCAAGGTCGGCCAGACCCTGGTCATGCAGGACAACACCAAGCGTGCACCGGCGCGCAAGTCCGGCCGGGTCAACACCGTGGTCGCGGCGAATACCAAGACCAAAGGCAAGGACGAGAGCAAGCAGCAGACCCAGTACAAGGTCAAGCGCGGCGACACCCTGTATGTGGTGGCCAAGCGGTTCAACGTCGAGATGCAACATCTCAAGCGTTGGAACCCGGGTGCGGGCAAGGCGTTGAAGCCGGGGCAGATGCTTACGGTTTATCAGCCGCACTGATTGAAGAGCCTCTGATATTTCAGGGGCTTTTTTTGGATGAAGTTTTTGTGGTGTGCTTTAGATCCATCCCAGCCCTCTCCCCCAGGGGGGAGAGGGGGAAATGGAGCCGATCGGGGGCTTTTCAGAAACTGACTTCGACTCGGTATCGCACGTCGGTGCAATTCGCCCAGCCACCACGATCAGTCCCCTCTCCCTCCGGGAGAGGGTTAGGGTGAGGGGCTCTTCGCGCAAACGATTAACCCGGCATTAACCCGCATCTTTTTCCTGTCCAGACAAGCTGTTACTGTACGGCCCACAAAGCCCAAGCCGCTGGATCGGATCTGACTTGAAGCGTGCCCTCTCCCTGCTCCTGATCAGCCTGGCCTTGAGCTCACCCGCAAGCGCGACGATTACCGAAAGTCATGGTTATGCGCAGTTCGGCACGCTCAAGTACCCGGCCAGATTTACCCACTTCGACTGGGTCAACCCGCAAGCGCCCAAAGGCGGTACGTTGCGGGTGATGGCGTTCGGCACCTTCGATACGGTCAATCCGTACACCTTCAAGGGCACCAGCCCGGTTACCACCGCCAATTTTCTCCAGTACGGCATCAACGAGCTCAACGAGCCGCTGATGGTCGGTACCGGACAGTATTCGCCGTCCGGAGACGAGCCGGCGTCGAGCTACGGTTTGATCGCACAATCGGTGGAGTACAGCGAAGATCGCAGCTGGGTCGTCTTCAATTTGCGCCCCGAAGCACGCTTTCACGACGGCGCGCCGATCACCGCCTACGACGTGGCGTTCTCCTATCGAACGCTGCTCAAGGACGGTCATCCGCTGTATCGCACGGCCTTGCAGGAAGTGCTACGGGTCGACATCCTCAACAAACAGCGCATTCGTTTCGTGTTCAAGCGCTCGGGCAATCCGCTGCTGATCCTGCGCCTGGGCGAGTTGCCGGTGCTGCCGCAGCATTACTGGAAAGACCGCGACTTCAAAGCCACCACCTTCGAACCACCGCTGGGAAGCGGGCCGTACCGCATCACGTCGGTCACGCCGGGTCGGCAGCTGATTTTCGAGCGGGTCAAGGATTACTGGGGCAAGGATCTGCCGGTCAATCGCGGCAAGTACAATTTCGATCGCATGGACGTCGAGTTCTACCGCGACAGCGATGTGGCCTTCGAAGCATTCAAGGCCGGTGAGTTCGACATCTACATCGAGCATCAGGCGAAGAACTGGGTCAACGGTTACAACTTCCCTGCTGTACGTCGTGGCGAAGTGATCAAGGTGCAGATCCCGCATCAGATCCCGACCCAGACTCAGGGCCTGTTCATGAACAGCCGCCGCGCAACCTTCGCCGATGTCAGGACGCGCGAAGCGTTGGGCCTGATGTTCGACTTCGAATGGACCAACCGCGCGCTGTTCAGCGATGCCTATAAACGCACCAGCAGCTACTACCCCAACAGCGAATTCACTGCGTCCGGCCTGCCGGTCGGCCATGAATGGCTGATGCTCAAACCCTACAAGGAGCAACTGCCGGCCAGGCTGTTTACCGAGCCGTTCACCCTGCCGAAAACCGACGGCCGTGGCATTCCGCGCGAGACTATGCGCAAAGCCCTCGCCCTGCTCGCCGAGGCCGGTTGGAAGCTCCACGGCCAGCGCCTGCAAGACAAAGACGGCCAACCGCTGCGTTTCGAACTGCTGCTGGTCAACCCGAGCCTGGAGCGGCTCTATCAGCCGTACATCGAAAACCTCAACAGCATCGGCATCGACGCGCGCCTGCGCACCGTTGATCGTGCGCAATACAAACAGCGCCTCGATCAATTCGATTTCGACATGATCTCGATGACCCTCGGCCAGACCCTGAGCCCGGGCCTTGAGCAGTGGCAGTACTTCCACTCCAGCCAGGTGAACGTCAAGGGCAGCAAGAATTACGCGGGCATCGCCAATCCGGTGGTCGATCACCTGCTCGAACAATTGCTCGCCGCCCGCACTCGCGACGAGCAGGTGGCCGCCGGCAAGGCGCTCGACCGCGTGCTGCTCTGGCAGCACTACAGCATTCCCAACTGGTACCTCAATTATCACCGTCTGGCCTACCGCAACCGGTTGGCCTTTGTCACCACGCCGCCCTACACCCTGGGCCTGAGCGCATGGTGGCTGAAGTCTTCGGAGAAAGATCGATGAACGCTGTTCGCACCCTGCTCGTGCAGGCCGGCGGCTTGCTGTTCGCCGGGCTGGCCTGGGCCGCCCCGCAACACGCCGTGACCCTGTACAACGAGCCGCCGAAATACCCGGCCGATTTCAAGCATTTCGACTACGTGAACCCTGATGCGCCCAAGGGCGGCGTATTCCGTCAGGCCGGCTTCGGTGGCTTCGACAGCCTCAACCCGTTCATCAACAAAGGCGTGCCCGCCGATGACATCGGCCAGATCTACGACACCCTGACCAAACACAGCCTCGACGAGCCGTTCACCGAATACGGCCTGATTGCCAGCAAGATCGAGAAAGCCGACGACAACAGTTGGGTGCGTTTCTACCTGCGCCCGGAAGCACGCTTCCACGACGGCCACCCGGTGCGCGCCGAAGACGTGGTGTTCAGCTTCGAGACGTTGACCAAGGAAGGCTCGCCGATGTTTCGCGGCTACTACAACGACGTCGCCGAAGCCATCGCCGAAGACCCGTTGAAAGTCTTGTTCAAGTTCAAGCACAGCAACAACCGCGAGCTGCCGCTGATCCTCGGCCAGTTGCCGGTCCTGCCGAAACACTGGTGGGCCAGTCGCGACTTCAACAAGGGCAATCTGGAAATCCCGCTGGGCAGCGGCCCGTACAAGGTCACCCAAGTGAAGGCCGGCCGGTCGGTACGTTACGAGCGGGTCAAGGATTACTGGGGCAAGGACTTGCCGGTCAACCGTGGCTTCTACAACTTCGACACGATGACCACCGACTATTACCGCGACAACACCGTCGCCCTCGAAGCGCTGAAGGCCGGGCAGTTCGATTACTGGCTGGAGATGACCGCGAAGAACTGGGCCAGCGCCTATAACGTTCCGGCGGTCACCGAGGGGCGTTTGATCAAGGAGCTGATCCCCAACAGCAACCCGACCGGCATGCAGGGCTTCGTCTTCAACCTGCGCCGCCCGGTGTTCCAGGATGTGCGCGTGCGTCAGGCGCTGGGGCTGCTGTTCGACTTCGAATGGACCAACAAGCAATTGTTCAACGGCGCCTACGTGCGCACCCGCAGTTACTTCGAGAACTCGGAAATGGCCGCCACCGGCCTGCCCGACGCCGAGCAACGGACGATCCTCGAACCGTTTCGCAGCAAACTGCCGGCCCAGGTGTTCAGCGAAGCCTTCGAAAATCCCAAGACCGACGCCAGCGGCATGATCCGCACCCAGCAGCGTGAGGCGTATCAACTGCTGCAAGAGGCCGGCTGGAAAATCGTCGATGACAAAATGGTCGACGCCACTGGCAAACCGGTGGTGATCGAATTCCTCCTCGCCCAGACCGAGTTCGAACGGGTGCTGCTGCCGTTCAAGCGCAACCTCAGCGACCTCGGTATCGATCTGGTGATCCGCCGCGTCGACGTCTCGCAGTACATCAACCGCGTGCGCTCGCGGGATTTCGACATGATGGTCGGCAGCTTTCCCCAGTCCAATTCGCCGGGTAACGAGCAGCGCGAGTACTGGATGAGCGCCGCCGCCGACAAACCGAGCAGCCGCAACAGCATGGGGCTCAAAGACCCGACCGTTGACCAACTGGTGGAAAGCCTGATCAACGCCGACTCGCGCAAAAGTCTGGTCGCCCACGCTCGCGCCTTGGACCGGGTGCTGCAATGGGGCTACTACGTGGTGCCGAACTGGCACATCAAGAGCTGGCGCGTGGCTTACTGGAATCATATAGGCCACCCGAAAACCTCGCCCAAGTACGACATCGGCATCAATACCTGGTGGGTCAAGCCTGACGCCAAGCCTGCCGTAGAAGTCGAAACCCAACTGCAAGCCGACCCTGCGGGCACGGAGTAATCAGATGCTGGCGTATATCTTTCGGCGACTGCTGCTGATCATCCCGACCCTGTTCGGCATTCTGCTGATCAACTTCGTGATCATCCAGGCCGCGCCCGGCGGGCCGGTCGAGCAGATGATCGCCAAGCTCGAAGGTTTCGAAGGCGCCACCAGCCGGATTGCCGGCGGCGGTGCCGAAGTGGCGGTGGCCGGCTCGTCCTACCGTGGCGCGCAGGGGCTGGACCCGGCGCTGATCAAGGAAATCGAGCACATGTACGGGTTCGACAAATCGGCCCCGGAACGCCTGTGGATCATGGTCAAGAACTACGCGCAGCTGGATTTCGGCGACAGTTTCTTCCGCGACGCCAAGGTCATCGACCTGATCAAGGAAAAGATGCCGGTGTCGATCTCGCTGGGGCTGTGGAGCACGCTGATCATGTACCTGGTGTCGATCCCGCTGGGCATCGCCAAGGCCACGCGGCACGGCAGCCACTTCGATGTCTGGACCAGTTCGGCGATCATCGTCGGCTATGCGATCCCGGCGTTCCTGTTTGCGATCCTGCTGATCGTGGTGTTTGCCGGCGGCAGCTATCTGGACTGGTTCCCCCTGCGCGGGCTGACTTCGAACAACTTCGATGAGCTGAGCCTGGGCGGCAAGATCCTCGATTACTTCTGGCACCTGGCATTGCCGGTCACCGCACTGGTGATCGGCAACTTCGCGACCATGACCCTGTTGACCAAGAACAGCTTTCTCGACGAAATCAACAAGCAGTATGTGGTCACCGCCAAGGCCAAGGGCCTGACCCGCCATCGCGTGCTCTACGGCCACGTGTTCCGCAACGCCATGCTGCTGGTGATTGCCGGTTTTCCGTCGGCATTCATCGGTATCTTCTTCACCGGTTCGTTGCTGGTGGAAGTGATTTTCTCCCTCGACGGCCTCGGCCTGATGAGTTTCGAAGCGGCGATCAATCGCGATTACCCGGTGGTGTTCGGCACCCTGTTCATCTTCACCCTGCTCGGGCTGGTGGTGAAACTGATCGGCGATCTGACCTACACCTTTGTCGATCCGCGCATCGACTTCGCCAGCCGGGAGCATTGAGATGAACCTGTCCCCTCTCAACCGCCGACGCTCCGAACTGTTCAAGGCCAACAAGCGTGGCTGGTGGTCGCTGTGGCTGTTTCTGATCCTGTTCGGCCTCAGTCTGGGCGCCGAGCTGATTGCCAACGACAAGCCGCTGGTCGTGCATTACGACAACAACTGGTATTTCCCGGCGATCAAGCGCTATCCGGAAACCGCGTTCGGCGGCGAATTCCCGCTGGAAGCCAACTACAAGAGTCCGTACATCCGTGAGCTGCTGAAGGCCAAGGACGCGTGGATTCTGTGGGCACCGATCCCCTACAGCTACCAGAGCATCAACTACGACCTGAAAGTCCCGGCCCCGGCGCCGCCCTCGGCGGACAACCTGCTGGGCACCGACGATCAGGGCCGCGACGTGTTGGCGCGGGTGATCTACGGTTTCCGCATTTCCGTGTTGTTTGCGCTGACGCTGACCGTGCTGAGTTCGATCATCGGCGTGATTGCCGGGGCTCTACAGGGCTTTTATGGCGGCTGGGTCGATCTCGCCGGGCAGCGTTTTCTCGAAATCTGGTCGGGGCTGCCGGTGCTGTATCTGCTGATCATCCTTGCCAGTTTCGTCCAGCCGAATTTCTGGTGGTTGCTGGGCATCATGCTGCTGTTCTCGTGGATGAGCCTGGTCGATGTGGTGCGCGCCGAGTTCCTCCGTGGCCGCAATTTGGAATACGTGCGCGCCGCCCGCGCGCTGGGCATGCAGAACGGCGCGATCATGTTCCGCCACATCCTGCCCAACGCCATGGTCTCGACCATGACCTTTATGCCATTCATCCTCACCGGCGCCATCGGCACCCTCACCGCTTTGGACTTCCTCGGTTTCGGCTTGCCGGCCGGCAGTCCATCGCTGGGTGAACTGGTCGCCCAGGGCAAATCCAACCTGCAAGCGCCGTGGCTGGGCATGAGTGCCTTCGCCGTGCTCGCCTTGATGTTGAGTTTGCTGGTGTTTATCGGCGAGTCCGCTCGCGATGCCTTCGACCCGAGGAAGTGAAATGAATCAGGACAATCTGATCGAAGTGCGTGACCTCGCCGTCGAGTTCGGTTTCGGCGAGCGCGTGCACCGGGTCGTCGAAGGCGTGAGTTTCGACATCAAGCGCGGCGAAACCCTCGCGCTGGTCGGCGAATCCGGCTCGGGCAAATCGGTGACCGCGCACTCAATCCTGCGCCTGCTGCCCTACCCGATGGCCCGCCATCCGGCCGGCAGCATCAACTATGCCGGGCAAAACCTGCTGGGCCTGAGCGAAAAAACCATCCGTCACATTCGCGGCAACCGCATCGCCATGATCTTTCAGGAGCCGATGACCTCGCTCAATCCGCTGCATTCGATTGAGAAGCAGATCAACGAAGTGCTCGGCATCCACAAGGGCCTGAGTGGCAAAGTGGCGACCAAACGCACGCTGGAGCTGCTGGAAATGGTCGGCATTCCCGAGCCGCACAAGCGGCTCAAGGCGCTGCCCCATGAATTGTCCGGCGGCCAGCGGCAGCGGGTGATGATCGCCATGGCCCTGGCCAACGAGCCGGAATTACTGATCGCCGACGAACCGACCACCGCGCTGGACGTGACCGTTCAGCTGAAAATTCTCGATTTGCTCAAGGATCTTCAGGCTCGATTGGGCATGTCGCTGCTACTGATCAGTCACGATTTGAACCTGGTGCGAAGAATTGCGCATCGCGTATGTGTCATGCAGCGCGGTTGCATCGTCGAACAGGCATCGTGCGCAGAGCTGTTCCGTTCGCCGCAGCATCCGTACACTCGGGAATTGCTCGGCGCGGAGCCCAGCGGCGGCCCGGCGAGCAATGAAATCGGCGCGCCGCTGCTCGAAGTCGAGGACCTGAAAGTCTGGTTCCCGATCAAGAAAGGCCTGCTCAAACGCACGGTGGATTACGTCAAGGCAGTGGACGGCATCAATTTCAGCCTGCCTCAGGGGCAGACTCTGGGGATCGTCGGCGAAAGCGGTTCCGGCAAATCCACCCTCGGTCTGGCGATTTTGCGGCTGATCGGCAGCAAAGGCACGATCCGCTTTGAAGGCAAGCAGCTAGACTGCCTGACGCAGAACGAGATTCGGCCGCTGCGGCGGGAGATGCAGGTGGTGTTTCAGGACCCGTTCGGCAGCCTGAGCCCGCGCATGTGCGTCAACGACATCGTTGGCGAAGGCCTGCGGATACACAGAATGGGCACCGCAGCCGAACAGGAAGCGGCGATCATTGCGGCATTGAAGGAGGTAGGTCTGGATCCGGAAACCCGGCACCGCTACCCCCACGAATTTTCCGGTGGGCAACGGCAGCGAATCGCCATTGCCCGGGCCTTGGTGCTGAAACCGGCGCTGATCCTGCTGGACGAGCCGACTTCGGCGCTCGACCGGACGGTGCAGCGGCAAGTGGTGGAGCTGTTGCGTTCACTGCAAGCCAAGTACAACCTGACGTATTTGTTCATCAGCCATGACCTGGCTGTCGTCAAAGCGCTGAGCCACCAGCTGATGGTGGTCAAGCATGGCCAAGTGGTCGAACAGGGAGACGCGCAAAGTATCTTTGCCGCCCCCCAACATCCGTATACACAGCAGTTGCTGGAGGCCGCTTTTCTGGCACCAGCCACTGCGCAATAACCTGAAAGAGGAGCAACACATGGGTTTTCTCGCCGGTAAGCGCGTACTGATCGTCGGTGTCGCCAGCAAGCTGTCCATCGCATCCGGCATCGCTGCCGCCATGCATCGCGAGGGCGCTGAGCTTGCCTTCACTTATCAGAACGACAAACTCAAGGGTCGCGTCGAAGAGTTCGCACAAGGCTGGGGTTCGAGCCCTGAGCTGTGCTTCCCGTGCGACGTGGCCAGCGATGAAGAAATCGCCAAGGTCTTCGAAGAGCTGAGCAAGAAGTGGGACGGTCTGGACTGCATCGTGCACTCCGTCGGGTTCGCCCCGGGCGACCAACTGGACGGCGACTTCACCGAAGCCACCACCCGTGAAGGCTTCCGCATCGCTCACGACATCAGCGCCTACAGCTTCGTGGCCCTGGCCAAGGCCGGTCGCGAAATGATGAAAGGCCGCAACGGCAGCCTGCTGACCCTGTCGTACCTGGGCGCCGAGCGCACCATGCCGAACTACAACGTGATGGGCATGGCCAAAGCCTCGCTGGAAGCCGGCGTCCGTTACCTGGCCGGTTCCCTCGGTCCGGACGGCACCCGCGTCAACTGCGTATCGGCTGGCCCGATCCGCACCCTGGCTGCTTCCGGCATCAAGAACTTCCGCAAGATGCTGGCTGCCAACGAAGCGCAGACTCCGCTGCGCCGCAACGTCACCATCGAAGAGGTCGGCAACGCCGGCGCCTTCCTGTGCTCCGACCTGGCGTCGGGCATCAGCGGTGAAATCATGTACGTCGACGGCGGCTTCAACACCACCGCGATGGGCAACATCGAAGAGTGATCTTCCTGTAGCCGTTAAAAAACCCGCCGGATCCGGCGGGTTTTTTTATGCCTGCAGAAAAGCTCGCCCAACTACATATGTACCGCCAACCACCCTGCCCTGCCTTTGATACTCGGCGCTCGATGCTTATCAGCCGCCAGGGAGGCGCAGATGGACGACACACCGGTACACGAACAGACGCTGATTCACAATCTCATCGCAGAATTGACCGCCGTACCGGTGGTCAGCGCCGCCACACCGGCGCGCACGCTGGAGGTTCCCCGTGCATGCCGGCTGCGCGAATGGATGGAGCTTTACTGGAGCGCCCTCGAACGCCCTGAATTTCTCGATTGGGCCAGTGGCTTTAACATCGATCTGGACACCTTGCAGATCAAGGGCGATACCCTGCAAGCGCAATCACCCTCGAACGGCTCCAGCGATGTCCGCACGTTCACGCTGGAAGATGATTCGGGCTGGTGGCAGATGGCGCCGATGCTGCTGTCGATTTCCCAGCGTATCGATCCTGCGGGGCTGGGCCTGCCCTACATCGGCGGTAAATCCGCCAATCCGCTGTATCGCTTTCCACGGCAAGTGGTGCTGGCGTTCTACGGTTACCCGGAACCGCAAAACCAGATTCAGGCCCGAGTCATCCTCGCCGAGCTGAAGAAAACCGGGCTGGCGGCCATCGATGAAAACGGCCAGAGCACGTCGGCGCTAGTGAAGGAACGCAACGCGCAACTGGAAGACTTTCGGGCGATCGCCGATCGAATCGATGAAGTGTTGCTCGCGAGCGACCCTTTCGAGCAGCGAGGCTTTCTCGACACGCCGGTAACCCTCACTTCGGCCTCTGTTTCTGCACCCGCCAGAGGGCCGCGCCTCAAACTGGGCGAGCTTCTGGGCCGCTATGAGTTTGCGTTGCCGCAAGATGCCCGCGAAGCCAAGGCACTTGCGCAACGCCTGCGCCAGCAAAGCTGGCCGGCGCTGCCCTACGTCAGCGATTACGTGCAAAGCAACGACCCCATCCGCAGTTATCGTGAAGAATTTGGCGCTCTGGAAGATAACCGGCACATCGTGCGACGCCTTGAAGCGCTGAGCTGGAACAAAGCGCCCAAGGCCAAGATCGATTACGAGGAAATCAGCGAGCCCCATCCGGATTCCGCGCTGGCGGGACGGATGAAGTATGGCCAGCGTCAATTGCAGACACTCAGCGCCGATGAGGATTTTCAAGCCATCCTGCAGCAGCACGGACTGCCCGCCGACAGTCAATTGCTCGTCACCGAATCCGGTCATGTCGGTACTGCCAGCGTAAAAGGCTGGGTCACCCTGACGGCGCAGGTGGAAAAACAGGCTGATCTGAAACTCTTTCGCGACCAGCTCAAGGCCAAGGCAAGCAAAGCCGGCGGCGCCCTGCGCTCAAGCGGTAAAGTCACCCTTGGGCAAATGCTGCGCTTCTACAATCTGCTTTTGCCGAACACTGTCGAGCAAGCCCTCGCGCTGGTGAAATGGTTCAGGATCAATCTGCACACCCGTCCCGGACATATGAATCACTGGTATCTGCTGGGCCAGCCGTGGACACAAACCGAGCGGTTCACGGCGCAACAGCGTCAGAGCATCATCGACACCACACAGGCGTTTTTACCCGTAGACTCGCCGCCGTTGATCGACTACCTCAGTGAGGGTGTCGATACCGATCTGCCGCTCAAAACGCTCCAGGCAAAAGCCGACTACCTGATCAGCCGTATTCTGATCACACCGCGCGCGCAAACGCTGGGCAATCTGCTGGTGAAGACTCTGGGCGCTCCGGCGCAGGAGAAACGCCTGCTGGCCACCAACCGCGATCGCCTGTTGCTCGCTGCATTGATTCTCAGCCTGGAGCCGAACGCGGGTGAGGATTTGAACCGTATTGTCGTGCAACGTCTGGAGGGGCGTGATTTCTGGGGCGACAGCTATGACGAGGTACGCCGCTTCATTGATCGGCAGCCCGCTCTTGCATCGGTCAAAAACAAGACGTTGGCCACCCATCTGTTGTTGTCCGGTATAGCGCCGGAGTTTCTGACCCGGCATATTCCGCCATCACTCTGTTACATGAGCTGTTCGCGTTGGGTCAGGCTGAAGCAGGTCGTGCTGTATATCGAAAGCCAAATGCCGGGTGTGGCACGCCTGATGAGCTATGAGCAACTGAGCCAACTGACCAAAGGCCCGGCCCCCACGCACTTCTACAAATTCCTGCGCGAGGATTCCTGTGCCTCACTGGTCGTTGACTGGGCGGTTGCCAGAGGGCTGATCCAGCGCAACGCCGAATTTCCGGTGACTGTTTATGACGCCACGACGCTGAAGCAGGCCGATGTCCTGTTCCGCAACCACAATCGCCTGTTGAACGATCTTTATCGGCGGGCGTTCCTTTCGGCACCGCCCACTCCCGTCACGGTTGCCCTGGCCGATCTGCGCAAGGTGTTCAGCGATTCCCCCTACCTCACGGAGAAGGCGCTGTTTGCTCCCGACTCCAACACGCAGACCTCTGCAGCGCACTATTCGCTGAGCGAACTGCATGTCGCCGGCAAGCTGACAGGTGACCTGCAAGGATGGCAATCGAGCAATGCACAGTTGCAACTGGCCCCCATGCTTGCCTCGTTGCCCAGACTGCACAATGTGGCGACCTACTTCCATGCGGCACTGAGCGCACGCCTGAGGCAAATGAAGGACGCACATATCGCATTTCTCAAGGAAGCGTTCTGTCGCTTGCCGTTCGCGCAGCGAATCGACATCGAAGATCACGAGCTGGAACTGCTCGCCCTGCGGCCAGTATCGGCAGCCACGGACAAGCTGGCTGACGCCAGCACTGCGCCATTCGGCATCTTGGCGCTGCTGAGTGGGAGTCCAGCCAGAGTCTTCGAGATTTTCACTGGCAGGAATGAAGTGGTGCTGCGTCGCGATATCGACCTTGCATTACTCAAACCATCGGGGGCAAATGATGCGGCGAAATCGCTGCCCGTCGACGCCGAAGCCTACAGGCACGGCTCCCAGCCTCGCTTGAATGCCACTTGTAACGCGTTCATTACTCGCCTCGATATTCAGGGCGCCCCCCTGGCGCAACAGGAGCGCGCCGCCGTGCCCGATACCTTCGCCTCCAACACAGTCAACGCCATCGCCAGCACTGCCGTCAGGCATCTGTTCGATGCTTTCAAAGCGCAAGCCTTGCAAGACGCATTGCGCGTGCCCGAACTCGAGGATGCCGCTGCCAGTGACGAGAAATGGCTGGCGTTTTACCAGAAGCTGAGCCCGCCCAAGCGCTGAGCACTGGCGAATCCGGCGATAGATCGACTGACGCCTTCGCGAGCAGGCTCGCTCCCACATAGATGGTGCTGAACTGAAAAAATCCTCCGCGCCATCGAGACCTGTGGGAGCGAGCCTGCTCGCAAAGACATTCCATCAGCCAGCATCAAATTGCCTGACCCACCGCCATCGCGGGCAAGCCCGCTCCCACAGGAATTCAAGGTGAACTCACACCTCATTAACGTCACTGGACTCTGTGGGAGCCGGCTCGCCAGCGATGGGGCCGTTACTAACAGCCTTTCAGAACTTGCTTGTGCGCATACATTGCGCCATCCGCATCGGCGAGCAGGCGATCAACGGTTTCGTGGCGTGTGGGGTCGTATTCGATCTGGCCGACGCTGAAGCGAATCGCGTAACCACGGTGCAGCGTGGCGTTGCGCTCTTCGAGGATTTCCTTGAGCCGCGCCATGATCCGCGTGGTTTCAACGTGGCTCGAGCCGGTCAGCAACGCGACGAACTCATCACCACCCAAGCGCCCGACCACATCGCTCTCGCGAAAGGCAATGCGCAACACATCGGCGAAGGTCTTCAGCGCACTGTCACCTTCGGCATGCCCGTACAGATCGTTGATCTGCTTGAAGTCGTTGAGATCGAAAAACAACAGCGTCGCCGGTCGGTTCAAACGTGCGCAGGCATCCAGCGCATGCTGGGCCAGTTGCTTGAAACCACGGCGATTGGACAGCAGCGTCAGTTCATCCATGCTTGCCATCTGCACCGCCGTCAGCTCTTGCTCGGCCATCTCCGCGAGGTCGCGCAACAAGGCTCGCTCTTCGTCGTCGAGATGGCGGGGTTTGGTATCGATCAGGCACAAGGTGCCCATTTTGTTACCGTCCGGTACGGTCAGCGGATAACCGGCGTAAAAGCGAATATTCGGTGCGCCGGTGACCAACGGGTTGTCATGAAAGCGCAAATCTTCCAGCGCATCGGGCACCAGCATCAGCTCGTTTTGCAAAATCGCATGGCCGCAGAACGAGACATCGCGGGACGTCTCGCTGACATCCAGACCCACACAGGACTTGAACCACTGGCGATCCTTGTCGACCAGCGTGACCAAGGCGATCGGCACGTTGAACAGGCGCTTGGCCAGGCGTGTCAGACGATCAAAGCGCTCCTCCGGCGCCGAGTCGAGGTTGAGGCCGTGCAAGGCGTCGATTCGTGCAGCTTCATTGGCAGGTTTTCCGGGCACCAGCATGCGCACACTCCGTAGACAGTCATGCGTTCAGCGTAGCGCTTAATTGTCGGGGCATCACATTTGCGCCACCGGACAAGGCCCGCCGGCATCGGCCCAGAGCTTGAACTGCGCGACGAAAATATCGTGCGGCACCGGCACCGGTGCGCGCCCTGCCCCGGGATTCCAGCCCCAGAGCACCAGTTTGTCTTCGCTGACGTGTTTTAACAGTGCGGCAAAATCCCGATCGCCGTTGCTCGCGCGGTCCTTGATCATCGCGCAGAGCTTGTCCGAGGGCAGGCCGATCCAGGCCATTTTGTGTGCCGCTGGCGGCAGGCTCCAGTGCGGCGCACCCGGCGGCGCATGGGGGCCATAACTGGCCGGCGGATTGCTTTCAGCGTGACAGGTGGCGCAGGGCAAACCGGCGGCGCCCTTGCCATCCATGCCGCGCACTACATTCATCGCGTGAGGGATGCCAGCGTCGAACTGCAACGGCGAATCGCCGGGAATGTGGCAGTTCTGGCAGCGCGGGCTCTGGAACACTTTCTGCACCGTGCCGAAGGCCTTCAACGCTTCCTGATCCTCGGCAAACAGGTCCGAGGCATAGCCACCAAGACCGAGCAACACGACGGTGCCCAACACAAGATGTCGTTTCATCTCACACCCCCGACAATTGCAGTGGCAGTTCGCGCAGACGCTGCCCGGTCAAGGCGAACACTGCGTTGGCCACCGCCGGCGCGGTCGGTGGCACGCCGGGCTCGCCGATGCCGCCGGGTTTTTCGCTGCTGGGGACGATGTGCACTTCCACCACCGGCATTTCGTTGAGCCGCAGCACTTGATAATCGTGATAGTTGGACTGCACGACGCCGCCATCCTTGACGGTGAGCTTGCTGTGCAGGGCCATGCCGAGGCCGAAAGTGATGCACGATTCCATCTGCGCGGCGATGCTCTGCGGATTCACCGCAATGCCGCAATCCACTGCGCAGACCACCCGATGTACACGTATTGCCAGATTGTCCTGCGACACCTCGGCGACCTGCGCCACGTAGCTGCCGAACGACTCGTGTACCGCCACGCCCAGAGCATGCCCGTCCGGCAACGGCGCGCCCCAGTTGGCCTTCTCCACCGCCAGATTGAGCACGCCGAGATGGCGCGGGTGCGCTTTGAGCAGCGTTCGTCGGTACTCCACCGGATCCTTGCCCGCCGCCGTCGCCAGTTCATCGATCAGCGATTCCATGACAAAACCCGTGTGGGTGTGGCCCACCGAACGCAGCCACAACACATTGATGCCGGTCTGCGGCGAATGCAGGTCGACCTGATGATGAGGCAGATCCTTGATGTACGGACTGTCGGCCACGCCCTCGACCGAGGTGGCATCGATGCCGTTCTTGACCATCGCTGCCTCGAGCATCGTCCCGGCCATGATCGACTGGCCGACCAGCACATGCTGCCAGCTCATCGGCAAACCATCAGCACCCAGCCCGACCTGCGCCTTGTGCAAATACATCGAGCGGTAGTAGCCGCCGCGAATGTCATCTTCGCGCGCCCACACGGTTTTCACCGGCAGGTCCGCCGCTTTCGCCACTTGCACCGCTTCGGCGACGAAGTCCGAAGTCGGATTGGCGCGGCGACCGAAGCCACCGCCGAGAAATTCCGTGTGAATTTCGACCTGCTCGGGCTTGAGCCCGGTGATCTTGCTGGCGACCATTTGGTCGAGGGTCTGAAACTGCGTGCCAGTCCAGATTTCGCATTTGCCAGCGCTGATTTTCACCGTGCAATTGAGCGGTTCCATCGGCGCGTGGGCCAGATACGGCACGCTGTATTCGACCTCTATTTTCTTCGCGGCTTTGCCGAAATTGGCCTTGGCATCTCCAGCCTGCGTGGCCGAGGTGCCCGGCGTCGCTGCCAGTTTGCGGAAACTCTCCAGCAGCTTTTCACTGCTCATGTCGGCCAACGGCCCCAGGTCCCAATCGACCTTCAGCGCATCACGGCCCAGCTTCGCCGCCCAGAAATGCTCGGCCACCACCGCCACGCCGCTGGGCACCTGCACAACTTTGTGTACGCCTGGAATGGCCAGCGCTGCGGCGCCTTCGAAGGATTTCACAGTGGCGCCAAACACCGGCGCGCGGGCGACCATCGCGGTCATCAGGCCTTCAAACTGCACGTCCATGCCGAACTTTGCGCGGCCGGTGATCTTCTCCGGGGTATCGAGGCGCTTGGTCGGTTTGCCGATGACTTTCCAGTCCTTGGCTTCCTTGAAAGTGATGGTTTTCGGGTCCGGCACCGGCAGTTGCCCGGCGGCATCGGCCAGTTCGCCGTAGGTCGCGCGTTTGTCCCCGGCGATGACCACGCCGGACTCAGTGCGAATTGTCGACGGGGCGACGTCGAAGCGTTTCGCCGCCGCTTCCACGAGCACCTGCCGCGCCGTCGCCCCGGCGAGTCGATAGCGGTCAAACTCCATCCAGGTCGAAGTCGAACCTCCGGTGATCTGCATGCCGCCAAATGCCGGCAAGCCGTAATCCGCCGCCGAGGCTGGCGAGTGCTCGACGCGGATTTTCGACCAGTCGGCGTCCAGTTCTTCGGCGATCAGCATGGTCAGGCCGGTCCAGATGCCCTGGCCCATTTCCGAATGACCGAGCAGCACGGTGACGCTGTTGTCCGCCGCGATGCGCAGGAACGCGTTGGGCGCGAAGGTCTTGTTCTGATTTTCTGCCGCCCGGGCAAAGCGGTTGGCCCCGGGCACCACAAACGCCACCATCAGGCCGCCGCTTAACAGTGCGCTGCCCTTGAGAAACCCGCGACGCGATACAGGACTGTTCATCGTTCCTCTCCCAGAGAATGACTCAGCCGATTTCGGCGGCGCGTTTGACCGCAGCGCGAATGCGCGGATAGGTGCCGCAGCGGCAGATATTGCCGGAGAGCGCCTGATCGATATCGCTGTCGGTGGGCTTGGGAATTTTCGCCAGCAATGCGGCGGCGGACATGATCTGCCCGGACTGGCAATAACCGCACTGCACCACGTCCAGCTCGGCCCAGGCCTGCTGCACCGGGTGCGAGCCATCGGTGGACAAGCCCTCAATGGTGAGGATTTTCTGCCCATGGGCGACGGCAGTCGCCGGGGTAATGCAGGAGCGTAATGGCGCGCCGTCGACGTGCACGGTGCAGGCGCCGCACTGGGCCATGCCGCAACCGAACTTGGTCCCGGTCAGGTGCGCGATATCGCGCAGAACCCAGAGCAGCGGCATGTCAGCGGGGACATCGAGCTCTTGGTCCTTGCCATTGATATTCAGGGTCAGCATCGGGTGATTTCCTCAGACTCACGTATTGCAAAGGGGCGTCGCTGTGGTCGCAAAAACCTACGGACGCCCGCGCTTATCCCTTTCAGCAAAGCCTAAATTGCGCAGCAAGCCACACGTTGTGACCAGCGGTCATGCAGACCCCGGCATTGCTCCTACAGTTGATAACGGCTCGCACTGAGTCGTCGTATCTCTGCGCAACCGGCCCGCGAACCTCGCGGTTGTCCATCACAGGTCAGGAGTAACGAATATGGGCTTTGTCACCACTCGAGACGGCGTCGACATCTTCTACAAGGACTGGGGGCCGCGCGACGCGCCGGTGATCCACTTCCACCACGGCTGGCCGCTCAGCTCGGATGACTGGGATGCGCAAATGCTGTTTTTCCTGGCACAGGGCTTTCGGGTGATTGCTCATGATCGACGCGGGCATGGCCGCTCCAGCCAGGTCTGGGACGGCCACGACATGGATCACTACGCCGACGATGTGCTGGCAGTGGTCAATCATCTGGGTACGCGCGACGTTGTCCACGTCGGCCATTCCACCGGCGGCGGCGAAGTGATCCATTACATCGCCCGACATGGTCAGGACAAGGTCAGCAAAGCGGTATTGATAAGCGCCGTACCACCGCTGATGGTGCAGACCGAAAGCAACCCGGGCGGTTTGCCGAAATCGGTGTTCGATGGCTTTCAGGCGCAGTTGGCGGCGAATCGCGCGCAGTTCTATCGCGATGTGCCGAGTGGACCTTTCTACGGCTACAACCGCCCTGGCGCCGAGCCGGCGGAAGGAATCATCGCCAACTGGTGGCGCCAGGGCATGATCGGCGGGGCCAAGGCGCATTACGACGGCATCGTCGCGTTCTCGCAGACTGACTTCACCGAAGACCTGAAAAAAGTCACCGTGCCGGTGTTGGTGATGCACGGCGAGGATGACCAGATCGTACCTTACGCCAACTCCGCACCGTTATCGGCGAAACTGCTGCCCAACGGCACACTTAAGTCGTACCCGGGATTTCCGCATGGCATGCCGACGACGCAGGCTGAAACCATCAATGCTGATTTGTTGGCGTTTATTCGCGGTTAACCGCCTCAATCAGGCTTACTGCAATTGGCAAACACTGATCCCCTGTGGGAGCGGGCTTGCCCGCGAGGCGTCTCTCCAGTCCAATTATCTGCGAATGACACTCCGCTTTCGCGAGCAGGCTCGCTCCCACAGTTGGGATTGGGTATATCCGTCAGAGACTGGTCGGCTGGAAGGCCGCCATCGCTGGCAAGCCAGCTCCCACAGGGATCAGGGCAGGTCCGCTGTTCATTCGTATCTTTGAGATAGCTATCGCGAGCAGGCTCACTCCTACAAGAGCAAGAGCAAGAGCAAAAGATCGCAGCCTTCGGCAGCTCCTACAGTCTCCGCGTTCGCCTTAGGCCGAGTGTCAGCTCGCCTGCTTTTGATCTTGATCCACCGGCGACGTCGGAAGGCTGAGCGGAGGGATTGATCCGGGCGTGGGAGCGCAGCGACCGTCTGGCGCAGCCAGACACAGCGGAAGGAGGTGCAGCGAAGCAAACCGGAGCCGCTGCGCCCGGATCGATCCCGCAGCGAAGGAACCCGAGCCTGCGAGGGCCGAACGCAGGAGCAAGCCTTTTTGGTTACTTTTTCGGCGTTTGGAAAAAGTGACCCGCCGTAAGGGCGGAACCCTAAGCAGCCGTTACCGCAGCAATGGATATGTACCCACTCAAAAAAAACCACCGCCTGACAAAAAGCCTTCGCGAGCAGACTCGCCCCCACAGAAATCGCAAGCGTGCTGAAGGCTGAATCAATCCCCTACCCCTCTGCCCGCCCTTCGCCTTCACGATCACCACGGTAATGCCTGGCCAGCGGAAAATCCGGCAGCCACGATTCACGCCGCACAATCCAGCTCTCATAGGTCGGCTTCAACTGATCCGGCGCATCCAGCGCGCCGAGGTTCACCTCGACCTCATCAACACTGCGGTTGAACACTTACGAGCCACAGCGCGGGCAGAAATCTCCATCGCGCCCCTGGTGTCACGCCCCCCAGAGCCTATAACAGTCGGCGCTGCAATGCAGGCGATGTTTCAGATGAAAGAACTTGATGTCGCCGCACTGCAACGGGCATTCGACGGCCAGAGCTAATACACTCAGGCGCTGACCTGCCGGGACAATCACGATGAAACACGCCGCTGCGAAAAACCCCGAGAAAGCCCCGCGCTTCTGGCGCGACGACGCCCTGCCCTTCATCGAAGCGCGGGCGATCGCGGATGGGCGTGAAGTCTGTTATGCGCGGCATTCCCATGCGCACTTTTCCATCGGCGCAATCACCGCCGGGCGCAGTACCTATGTGCATGAGCAGGCGCAGTATGAAGTGGCAGCAGGCACCGTGGTGCTGATGAATCCCGGCGATGTACACGCCTGCAATCCGATCGATGATCAGCCGTGGTCGTACGTGATGTTGTATGTCGAAACGCCGTGGCTGACGGATTTGCAGCATCAATTGGGGTTTGCCGGGGAGCTGGAATTCCGGCGATTTTCCGACACGCATCTGGCTGATGCCGAGCTGTTCGGCAAATTGATGGGGTTGTATGAGGTTTTGCTCGACGACCAAATGGAGGCGCTGGCGAAACACAGCGCGGCGGTAGAGTTTTTCAGTGATTTGCAGGTCCGCCTCAATCCGGCAGATGAGCCCGTCGATGAGCCGAATTTCAAGCTGGAACGCGCCGCTGATTTCATCCGTGGACATTGCACAGAAGTGCTCAGCCTCGAGGCAATTTGCGCGGCGGCGCAGCTGTCGCCGTCGTACTTGATTCGCGCGTTCAAGCAGCGTTACGGGATGACGCCCCATGCCTTCCTGGTCAACCAGCGCATCCAGTTCGCCCGCGAGCGCTTGCGCAGCGGCCAGTTGATTGCCGATGTCGCGCTCCAGGCCGGGTTTGCCGATCAGGCGCATTTTCAGCGAGCGTTCAAACAACATCTGGCGGCAACGCCGGGGCAGTATCGCGGCTGACTTTTATCTCCCGTACATGCAAACCCCTGCACTCGTCAGCTCCTACAGCAAATCAGGTGATCAGCAGATAACCCGCACTCACCGCCAGCAACAACGCCATCAACCGATTGAACCAGCGCATCCCTGCCGCATTGCTCAGATACCCGCGCAAAAACGTCCCGGCATACGCCCAGCAACCCACCGACAGATAGCAGATCACCAGATACACCGCCGCAAACTGCCAGACCAGCCGCGCCTCGCCGTCGGCGACAAACGCGCCCATGCCGGCCACGCATGCCAGCCAGGCCTTGGGGTTGAGCCATTGCATCACCGCGCCATAGAGCATCGACGGCGCACGGCCGGACTCGCTGGTGTTCAGTTGGCCGTCATCGCTGGCCAGTTTCCAGGCCATGAACAACAGAAACGCCACCCCGGCCCATTGCACCACGCGGGTCATGAACGGCCACAATTGCAGCACCTCATGCAGGCCCAAGCCCATCAGCACCAGCAACAGCACAAACCCCAACGTCGCCCCGGCCACGTGCCGCTGGCTGGCGCGGAAACCGTACTGCGCGCCGGAACTCAAGGCGACGATATTGACCGGCCCGGGGGTGATGGATGCGGCGAGGGCAAACGCCGCCATGGAAAGAATCAGACTCATTGCACACCTGCTTCAATCGAGGAACGAGGTGGCTACGGTAGCGAGCGGGGGATTTGCGGTATTGAAGAAAATGACCCTGAGGATACGAATCTGATCTGATCGTTCCCACGCTCTGCGTGGGAATGCAGCCCGGGACGCTCTGCGTCCCATTCAGAGCCGAACGCAGAGCGTCCGTAGAGGCATTCCCACGCAGAGCATGGGAACGATCAAAACCTACAGGGGGCACTCAGGCGAGGCGCGGCACGGTGAAGCGGAATTCGCTGCCCTGCCCCGGCTCGCTCTCGGCGACGATCTGGCCGCCATGGGCTTCGACGATGCCTTGGGTGATGTACAAACCCAGGCCAGTGCCGGTCGGGTTGCCTTCCTTTATCGTCCAGTAGCGGTCGAACACATGCGGCAAGTGCTCCTTGGGAATGCCTTCACCACTGTCACGCACGATGAACACGATCTCGTCGCCCACCGATTTCGCGTGTACGCCGACGGTGCCCATGCGCGGGGTGAACTTGATGGCGTTGCCCACCAGGTTCGACAGCACCTGAAACAGCCGCTCGGGGTCGGCGTGGATGCGCAGGTCAGGATCGGCCTGGAAGGAAATGCTGATGTCCTTGTCATGGGCCAGAGGCGACAGCAACGCTTGTGCCTCTTCAAAGATGTGCCCGACCTCCAGCGCCTGCGGGGTGATCGAGTAACGCCCGGCATCGATTTTCGAGGTATCGAGCAGGTCTTCCAGCAGCGTGTTCATCCGCGCCGTGGCCTGCTGCATGGTGTCGATTGCAGTGGAGATACGCCGCGAAGTGTGCGCGCCTTCCGAGCTGAAGGCTTTCTGCATCATGCCGCAGAGCATCGAAATCACCGTCATCGGGTTGCGCAGGTCGTGGGAAACCACCGCCACCAGATCATCGCGCGCCTGCACAGCCGCCTGCTCGCGACGTACCTGACGGGCCAGATCGTTTTCCAGCGCTGAACGGCGCAGATCATTGGCGGCGAACCGGTCACCGTGGCTCCACTTGGTGGAGATCCCGGCCATCTCGACCTTCCAGATCTCGAACGAAGTACGCGGACGCAGGCGCATCCCGGCGTCGGAGGTTTCCAGATCCAGCGGCTTGCGCGGGTCACCGCTCCAGTTGATGTTTTCCTTCACTTCCGGACGGAACCACAGCACGCCGTTGTCCACCGGTTTGGGCAGGCTCATGGCGAGCACACCGCTGGCCACAGACTGATACTGCGCCGCCGGCGGGTAAACGCTGGACAGGTGATGGCTGGCGAACACCGGCTCGCCGCGCGCCTGCAACCACTTGTGCAGCGCGCGAATTTCTTCCGGCGCCGGGCAGTTGCCGTAACGGTGCAACTGCTTGTCTTCGATGATCGCGATGCCGCCGGCATTGACCAGCGCCATCAGCGTCGCTGGCTGCTGGGCGAGGCCGTCGAAAACATTTTGCGGCGAATCGACCATCGCCTGATTGAGCCGCGCCAGCGCTTCGACCTTCTCTTCACGCTGGCGGGTCAGTTCAAGGGTTTCCATGGCACTGATCTGCAACGACAGGACCTGGCCGATGGTCTGGCAAGCCATGCGCAATTCATGCGGCACGTGCAGCGGCTGGCGATTGCCGCAGCTGATCAGGCCCCAGAGCTTGTCGCCCTTGAGCAGCGAAATGCTCATCGACGACAGCACGCCCATGTTCTTCATGTACTGACAGTGAATCGGCGAGACGCTGCGCAGCGTGGCGAAACTGAGGTCCAGCGGCGTCTGCGTGTCCGGGCGCAGCTTCGGCACCAGTGGCACTGGCTGATAATCGGCGTTGGGGATGATCCGCAACCAGTTGGTGCGATACAGCTCGCGCGCCTGCTCGGGAATGTCCGAAGCCGGGAAGAAAAGGCCGTTGAACACTTCCATCGACGGATCGGACGCTTCGGCGATGACCTGACCGTGGCCCTCTTCCTCGAAGCGATAGATCAGCACCCGGTCGTAACCGGTCATCGCCTGGATTTCCTTGACGCTGATGTCGTACAGGGCCTGCAGCGTGGTCGCCGCTTGCAGGCGCTGGAGCATGCGGCCCAGGTGGGTATTGACCCCGGCGACGTTGCGCGGCTGGAAATTCTTCACATGAATTTCCAGCTCGAGAATCAGCACGCCCTGATGGCGGTGCAGCAAACCTTCGAATTCAGTGCCGTTGAGCTCGAATCGTAGCGGCGCCGCCTCGGAAAACGCTGTCTGCTGCAAGGCTTCGAGCACGTGCGCGGTGTGTTCGGCGCCGATCAGGCTGTGCAGCGGCTGGCCGATCAAGGATTCGGGCGCGCGGGCCAGCAGGGCTTCGACGTTGGCGCTGACCTGAATGATCTGCAGCGCAGGCTCGGTCAGGGTCAGCAGCAAACCATGGGGCTGGATCGCGCCAGGAAAGCGGATCGGCTCGTCGGCACAGTTGGCCAGCAGTTCTTCAAAGGCTTGTGGGTCTTGCGGGTTCATGCCAGTACCTCCTGGCGCTCGAGCCACTGCTCGAAACAGCTGAATGTGGTTTGTGCTGCGCTGACCACGGCCGCGCGTTCGCTGGCCGCCATGGGCCGGTTGCTCAGGTATTCGATGAACTCGCGCCAGCGCCGCCCGGTGGCCGCGCCGTAGACATCGAGGAAGGCAGCGCCATTGTCGGCGTCCAGATTCAGCCGCGCGGCGATCTCCCGACGCAGGATCTGCCCGCCGAGAGTGGCGCCCTCGAGCACGTACAAAACACCGAGACTGGCGGCGCTGGAGTCGATCACCGGCAAGTCCTCGCACAGCGGCAAATCATTGGTCGTCGCGCCCAGTGCGCGCAGGTCGGCGTGCAAGGTCTCGGCCTTCAAACGAGGCGTCAGATCGAAATCATCCGGGACAGCGCCACTGGCGAGCAACGCCCGTTCCAGCGGCTGATAAAAACCGTAATAGGCCGCCATCAAGCGCTCGAATGCGGGGGTATCGAGGGTATCGGTAAAAAAAGGAAGGCGTTTTTCCAGTGCGATGTGCAGTTCGGCTGTGCCGGCCCGCAGATCTTGCAGCACCGGTGGCACATAAACCTCACGGGCCTTTGCTTGCATGTAGATCGCTCTTGGTGGGACCCGGCAGGGGCCATTCTGGGTGGGCTCGACGTGGGGGGAATTTATCACGCCACGCGGCTTTTTCTGCCTGCCGAAGCGTTTTTTCTGTCGAACTGCGACCCTATGACAGGTTCAGAGTGGCGCCGGATCAGAAAAGTTCGACCGACGCCACTATCCCGCCACTGCTGACCACCTCAATCAGCGCCGTCGTTCTGCACCGATGGGTCGCCGTTGGCCGGTACGCTGCTGTCGGCAACGGGTTTCGAAGGATTGTTTTTTTCGGCCCCGGGATAACCGGGCAGGCCGCGAGTATCGTCCGGCGTCATGACATCTTCGTTGTCACGACTGACATCCCAGTCGGTGGTGGCGTTGGGGTCTTCATCGCGCCCGGCCGTGCCGATGGCGAAGCCGTCGTCGTTGGGATTGACGGTTTGGTTAAGCGCTTTGTCGTTGCTGGATGGGTTGCTCATGTCTGCCTCCAGAACACGTTGATCGGACTTGTTTGGAAACGCCTCGGCCGCTCAAGTGCAATGGACAAGACCAACGGTGCATTCGCGGGGCACTGGTCGCCTGGCGTGAACCACCGCAACGGCGCACGGTTCTCAAGAGAACCACTTGCTCGAGCACTGTCATGAGCCACCCGCGATTCGGCATTGAGGAAGAGTATTTTCTCACTGACCTGCAGAGCCTGCGCATGGTCGGCAGTCCGCCCCCACAGGCCATCGAGGCTTGCCGGGCGGCGCTGGGTGTGTGGTTTGCCACGGAGATGTTTCAGGGCCAGATCGAAGTGGCTTCGCCGGTGTTCAGCGACTTTGTGCACGCTGGCGATTTTCTCCGTGGCAGCCGTCAGGCCTTGGGTGCAGCCCTTGAACCGTTTGCTCTGGGCGTGCTCAGCGCCGGCAGTCATCCGCTGGCCGACTGGCGCGAGCAGGTTCCGACCGACGAGGAACATTTCCATCATCTGTTCGAGCGCTACGGCCATGTTGTCCGCCGCAGCGTGTTGTCGGGGCTGCATGTGCACGTCGAGGTGATCGAGCCGCTGGATCGCATCGCCGTGATGAACGAAGTCCTGCCGTGGACGCCGCTGCTGTTGGCGCTGAGTTGTTCGTCGCCGATCTGGGATGGCGCCGCCAGCGGTTTCATGAGCTATCGGCAGACCGCGAGTGACGAATGGCCACGCATGGGCATCCCGCCGCTGTTTGTCGATCAGCGCCATTACGACGAACACTTGGCGTTTCTCATGCGTATCGGCGCGATCAGCCAGCCCGGCGAGTGTTGGTGGGGCGTGCGCCCGGCAGCGCGTTTTCCGACCCTGGAACTGCGTATGACTGACGCTTGCCCTCGGGTCGAGGATGCGCTGACCCTGGCGGCGTTTTTCCGCGTATTGGTGGCTCACGCCAGTGCGCAGCGGCGGCCAGGATTGCTCTATGACCAGACCGCACGTTCGATGCTGGAGGAAAATCGCTGGCGGGCCAAACATCAGGGGATTCATGCGCGCTTTTTGGTCGAAGGCATCGACGGCGACTGTTCGCTCGCGCAATGGCTGGAACTGGCCGAGCAGCGTTTTGCCGAAACGGCACAGGTATTGGGCGCGGCGCAGTTGTTCGAGCGTGCCCGGACGATCATCGACAGCGGCACCAGCGCCGATCGGCAACTGGCGCTGTTCAATCTGGCGTCTGAACAAGCGCAAAACGGCCGTTCGGCCCTCGGGCAAGTGGCCGAGCTGCTGCTTCAGGAAACCGCTGGCTGATCGCTCTCGGACGGGCCTTTGAGTTCGACCTGATTGCCGTCCGGGTCAAAACAGTACAGCGACAAGCCGTAACCCTCGGCGCCAAAACGCCTGGCGGCTTGTGCAACGGTCAGCCCGAACGATTGCAGATGGGCGATGAGCGCGGCTTCGTCGAACGGTTCGATGCGCAGGCAGAAGTGGTCGACATTGCGTCGCTGCGCCTGCGCCGCGCCACCGCCCTTGCGCCCGAGTTCGCCCGCCAAATCGACGAGATCGATCATCGACGTACCGGCCCGCAGGTGCACCAGCCCCAGTGGCTGGTTATGCCTGACCACTTCGGCGCCAAACACCCTGGCGTAGAAATCGATGCTGCGTTGCAGGTCGGCGACGCGCAGGACGATATGATCGATGTGCTGAATGGAAAACGGATGCATGAGTTGGCTTCCTCGAAAGCGGCGACCCGCTCATTGTGCTGCACAAGGGAAAAATTCACTGTCGATTTTTCGGTGGAGCCATCGACAAAGCGGATTTACTCTCTGGCCATGAACATACCAGCCGCTGTCCTGCCGCCCCACGCCGAAATGGTTCGCGCCATGCTCGAGCGCGACACTGCCTATGAAGGCGTGTTCTTCACCGCCGTGAAAACCACCGGGATCTTTTGCCGTCCCAGTTGCACGGCGCGCAAGCCGAAACCGGAGAACGTCGAATTCTTCGCCCACGCCGACGAATGCCTGTGCGCCGGCTACCGCGCCTGCCTGCGCTGCAAACCGCTGGACGCAGCGGCCATCGCCCCGGACTGGGTGCAGCGCCTGCTCAATGCGGTGGACGCCGATCCCGAACGGCGCTGGAGCGATGCGCAATTGCTCGCCGAGGGCATCGAACCGCTGAAACTGCGACGCTGGTTCAAGCAGCACTTCGGTATGACCTTCCACGCCTGGCTGCGCACACGTCGCCTTGGCATGGCCTTGGGCGGGATCAGGCAAGGCACGTCGATCGATCACGCGGCGTTCGACTCCGGCTACGAGTCGCTCAGCGGTTTTCGCGATGCGTTTCAGAAGTCCTTCCACATCACCCCGGGCCGTGCGGCGAACAGTGAGCCGTTGCTGTTCACCCGCCTGACCACGCCGCTGGGGCCGATGATTGCCATGGCTGAGCAGCGTGGGCTGGTGTTGTTGGAGTTTCTCGATCGACCGGCGCTGACCCGCGAAGTCGAAGCGCTGCAGAACCGTTATGGCTACGCGATTGCACCGGGGCATAACGCCCACTTGCAGCAGATCGAGGTGCAACTGGCGGATTATTTCGCCGGCAAACTCACTCAGTTCAGCGTGCCGCTGCACCTGCCCGGCAGCGCTTTTGCACGCGAGGTGTGGGCGGCGCTGCTGCAAATCCCCTACGGTCACACCAGCACGTACGGCGCCATCGCGGCAGGCTTGGGCAAACCCGGCGCCAGCCGTGCCGTCGGCCTGGCCAACGGGCACAATCGGCTGTCGATCGTGGTCCCGTGCCACCGAGTGATCGGCGCAGACGGCTCGCTGACCGGTTATGGTGGCGGACAACCGCGCAAGGCGTTCCTGCTCAGGCTGGAAAACGCTGCGCTGCAAATGACTCAACAATTGGCTTTTTGAGCCTTGCGATCCAACACGCAAACAGGGATTTCGATGGGTATGTCCGAATCACCGCAACATGGCTGACATGTATGAGATGGCCAGCGCTTTTCTGGCCGCGATAGACACTGACTGGCAGCGCCATGTCAGCGTCGTCGGGCCATGTCTGCATCAGCCACATCCGGCGCGCGACCCGTATGAATCGCTGGTCCGGGCGATTGCCTATCAGCAACTGCACGCCAAGGCCGGCGATGCGATCCTTGGGCGTTTGGTGGAGTTGTTCCCCGGCCAGGCGTTTCCGCATCCGCAGCAGATTCTGGCTACCGAGGTCGAGCGACTGCGTGCTTGTGGTTTTTCGGCGAGCAAGATTGCGACGATTCAAGGGATCGCCCAGGCGTCGCTGGACGGCGTGGTGCCGGATTACCCGACTGCGCGGGCGATGGACGATGAAACCCTGATCGAACGCCTGACCAGCCTGCGCGGGGTCGGCCGCTGGACCGTGGAGATGCTGTTGATCTACAGCCTCGAACGCATGGACATCCTGCCGGCGGATGATTTTGGCGTGCGTGAGGGATATCGGCGCTTGAAGGGACTGGAGGTGCAGCCGACGCGCAAACAGATGATCGAGATTGGCCAGGCGTGGAAGCCTTATCGGACGGTCGCGGCCTGGTATCTGTGGCGCGTGGCCAAGGTTTAGACCGCGTTATCGTTCTTCGCGAGCAGGCTCGCTCCCACACTGAATCAGCGTTCGGCGCTCTGTTTCCGCGCTCCCAGGGTGAGGGGAAAATCGAACTGGCGCTGCAAATCTTCAGCCTTGAGAATCTCGAACAACGCCTGCGCCGCCGCCGACAGTTCATTGCCCGGCTCGGTCAATACACCAATCGCCCGCTCCGCAGAATCATTCAAGGTCAGGCAATGCGCACCGAGCTCGCGCATTTGCCCCGCGCACAATGCCGGCACCGCGCTGACCCCAAGCCCGCTGGCAACCATTCGGCCAACGGTCGCCAATTGATGACTCTCGAACTCCACCGGCAACTTCATTCCGCGCGCCTGCAAATGCTCTTCCAGCATCACCCGCACCGTTGATGGCCGCTGCAGGGTGATGAACGGTTGCTCCAGCAAGGTCTGCCAATCGATGTCGGCGCGACCGGCCAGCGCTGAATCGGCCGGCACCACGGCGACAAAACGATCGACATACAAAGGCGTGAACGTCATCGATGTGCTCTGCATCGGCGCGAACGCCACGCCGAGTTCAACCTGACGATCGCGGACCATTTCCAGCACTTGCTCGTTGATCACGTCGTTGACCGTCACGTTGACGTTCGGATAACGCGCGCGGAAGCTCTTGAGAATCGGCGGCAGCAGATTGCCGGCAAACGACGGCATCGCCGCCAGCGTCACGCGTCCGCGTTGCAGGCTGAAACGCTGGCGCATCTCGTCTTCGGCGTTGTCCCAGTCGGCGATCAAGCGGCGCGCCAACGGCAGCAGGGACTCGCCTTCCGGGGTCAGCGCGACATTACGCGTGTTGCGGCTGAACAGACGCCCTCCCAGGCCCTCTTCCAGCGCCTTGATGGTCAGGCTGAGCGCCGATTGCGACAAATGCAGACGCTCGCAGGCCACAGCGAAGCTCAGGCTATGGGCCACGGCGAGAAAGGCCCGGATCTGTTTGATGGTCATGGTCGCTTTGCTCCAGTTGCGAGCGGCAAGCGTCAAGCTGCAAGCCGTGATGCGATGGCCCTGATCGTTCCCACGCTCCTGCGTGGGAACGATCATCGCCGAACGCGTATTGGTGAGATTTATCAATCAATCAACCGGAAAAATCAACTTAACAAATATATCCAGCAGAGAGACACTCCAGTCATTCGGCTAGCCAGCCGCCCGCAAATAATAAAAGAGGTGCCTATGGCAGGTTTCGACAAGCGTGTGTATTCCTACGAGGAAGCGATGGCCGGGCTGGAAGACGGCATGACAGTCATCGCCGGCGGCTTTGGTCTGTGCGGCATTCCGGAAAACCTGATCGCCGAGATCAAGCGCAAGGGCACCCGTGATCTCACCGTGGTTTCCAACAACTGCGGCGTCGATGGTTTCGGCCTTGGCGTGCTGCTCACCGACCGCCAGATCAGCAAAGTCATCGCCTCCTACGTCGGCGAGAACAAGCTGTTTGAAGAGCAACTGCTCAAGGGCGAGATCGAAGTCATCCTCACCCCGCAAGGCACCCTCGCCGAGAAGATGCGCGCGGGCGGCGCCGGCATTCCGGCGTTCTTCACCGCCACTGGCGTTGGCACCCCGGTTGCTGAAGGCAAGGAAGTGCGCGAGTTCAAGGGCCGCAAGTACCTGATGGAAGAATCCATCACCGGCGACTTCGCCATCGTCAAAGGCTGGAAGGCCGACCATTTCGGTAACGTCGTTTACCGTCACACCGCGCAGAATTTCAACCCGCTGGCCGCGACCGCCGGCAAGATCACCGTGGTCGAAGTCGAGGAAATCGTCGAGCCCGGCGAACTCGACCCGACGCAGATCCACACCCCGGGCATCTACGTCGACCGGGTCATTTGCGGCACGTTCGAAAAACGCATCGAACAGCGCACCGTCCGCAAATAATTCAGGCCTACGGAGAACAACAACATGGCACTTACCCGCGAACAAATGGCTCAGCGCGTCGCCCGCGAAATGCAGGACGGCTACTACGTGAACCTCGGCATCGGCATTCCGACCCTGGTCGCCAACTACATCCCCGAAGGCATGGAAGTCATGCTGCAATCGGAAAACGGCCTGCTCGGCATGGGCCCGTTCCCGACCGAAGAAACCATCGATGCCGACATGATCAACGCCGGTAAACAAACGGTGACGGCTCGGATCGGCGCGTCGATCTTCAATTCCGCCGAATCCTTCGCGATGATCCGCGGCGGCCATGTCGACCTGACCGTCCTTGGTGCCTTTGAAGTGGATGTTGAAGGCAACATCGCTTCGTGGATGATCCCCGGCAAACTGGTCAAGGGCATGGGCGGCGCGATGGATCTGGTGGCCGGCGCCGACAACATCATTGTCATCATGACCCACGCGTCCAAGGACGGTGAGTCCAAGCTGCTGGCCAAATGCAGCCTGCCGCTGACCGGTGCCGGCTGCATCAAGCGCGTGCTGACCGACCTCGCCTATCTGGAAATCGAAAATGGCGCTTTTGTCCTCAAGGAACGCGCACCTGGCGTCAGTGTTGAGGAAATCGTCGCCAAAACCGCTGGTAAACTGATCGTCCCGGATCACGTACCGGAAATGCAGTTCGCTGCCCAGTGAGGAATTCGCACATGCAAGACGTCGTCATTGTTGCCGCCACGCGTACCGCGATCGGCAGTTTTCAGGGCTCCCTGGCCAATGTATCCGCAGTAGACCTGGGCGCGGCGGTGATCCGCCAGTTGCTCGAGCAGACCGGCCTCGACGGTGCGCAGGTCGATGAAGTGATCATGGGCCAGGTGCTCACCGCTGGCGCCGGGCAGAACCCGGCACGTCAAGCCGCAATCAAGGCTGGCCTGCCCCACGCCGTACCGGCCATGACCCTGAACAAGGTTTGCGGTTCCGGCCTCAAGGCTCTGCACCTGGGCGCGCAAGCGATCCGTTGCGGCGACGCCGAGGTGATCATCGCCGGCGGTCAGGAAAACATGAGCCTGTCCAACTACATCATGCCGGGTGCGCGCACCGGTCTGCGCATGGGCCACGCGCAAATCGTCGACACCATGATCAGCGATGGCCTGTGGGATGCGTTCAACGATTACCACATGGGCATCACTGCCGAGAATCTGGTCGACAAATACCAGATCAGCCGCGAACAGCAGGACGCCTTCGCTGCCGCTTCCCAGCAGAAAGCTGCCGCTGCGATCGAGGCCGGGCGCTTCGTTGATGAAATCACGCCGATCCTGATCCTGCAGCGCAAAGGCGATCCGGTCGCGTTCAAGGTCGACGAGCAGCCACGCGGCGATACCACCGCACAATCTCTGGCGAAACTGCGTCCGGCGTTCAAAAAGGACGGCAGCGTCACCGCAGGCAACGCCTCGTCGCTGAACGACGGTGCCGCCGCCGTGATTCTGATGAGTGCCGAGAAAGCCAAGTCGCTGGGCCTGCCGGTTCTGGCCAGGATTGCCGCCTACGCCAACGCTGGCGTCGATCCGGCGATCATGGGTATCGGCCCGGTATCGGCCACCCGCCGCTGCCTGGACAAGGCCGGCTGGAGCATCGATCAGCTCGACCTGATCGAAGCCAACGAAGCGTTCGCTGCGCAATCGCTGGCCGTGGCCAAAGACCTACAATGGGATCTGGACAAGGTCAACGTCAACGGTGGCGCCATCGCCCTCGGTCACCCGATCGGCGCATCAGGTTGCCGCGTGCTGGTGACATTGCTGCACGAAATGCTCAAGCGCGATGCGAAAAAAGGTCTGGCGACCTTGTGCATCGGCGGCGGTCAGGGCGTGGCTTTGGCGCTGGAACGCGGCTGATACGGAGTTCAAGGTTGACGGCGGATCCACGACATCCGCTGTTGGCTGGCAACAAAAAACCCGGTGCGATTTGCGTTGCACCGGGTTTCTTTTTGCCTGTCTACAATCGGTGGTGAATGTTCTGGCCCCTTCGCGAGCAGGCTCGCTCCCACATTCTGCAACGCATTTCCCTGTGGGAGCGAGCCTGCTCGCGAAAGCGCTTGTTCAGGCGCCAACCACTCAAGGCTTGCGCAACAGATAGGTATCCATGATCCAGCCATGCTCCGCTCGCGCCGCCTTGCGCACCCGTTCGATCTCATCGGCCACTTCCGCCAGCCGGCCGCTGAGCAGTATCTCGTCCGGCGTGCCCAGGTAAGCGCCCCAGAAAATCTCGGTCTGCCGATCCGCCACCCGCTGGTACGAATCCTCGGCATCGAGCATTACCACCAGACTGTCCGCTTCACTCACCTGCCCCGCCGCCAATCGCCGGCCTGTGGTGATTTCTACTGAGCGACCAATCGTGTTCAAAGGTATTCTGTGCTGCGCAGCCAGGGCCTGAACGCTGGTGATCCCCGGTATCACTTCGTATTCAAACTGACAGCGGCCTGATGCCTGAATCGCCTGAAGAATCCGCAGTGTGCTGTCGTACAACGCCGGATCGCCCCAGATCAGGAATCCGCCGCACTGGCCGTCGGACAATTCTTCATTGATCAGCCGTTCGAAGGTCTGCTGCTTGGCGAGGTTCAGTGCATCGACGCTCGCTGTGTAGTCGACATCGCCGCGCTCCCGCTCCGGGCTGCTGGCTTCGACAAAGCGATAAGCGTGGTCAGTGATGTAGCGCTCGCAGATCTCCCGGCGCAGGTCGATCAGCGTCTGCTTGCTCTGGCCTTTATCCAGCAGAAAGAACACATCGACCCGATTCAGCGCTTTCACCGCCTGCATCGTGATGTAGTCCGGATTGCCGGCACCAATGCCGATGACCAGCAGCTGTTTCATCAGTGTTCCTCTTCAAGGGCCATGCCCGGCAAGCGTAGCCGCCAGATGCCATTGAAGCGCAAGTCGATCATCGCCAGTGGCTCGACGTCGATCGCATTGAACGCTGCGCCCTGCAGCACCTGCATCAGCGCCGCGCGCATGACGAACGGATGCGTGACTGCCACTACATGTCCTGGGGTTTCGGCGATGGAGTCCAGCCACATTGAGACCCGCTGCGTCAGTTGCCTGACCGATTCGCCGCCGTGGGGTGCGGCTTCAGGATCGGCCAGCCAGGCTTGCACAGCCTGGTTTTCATTGGCTTGCAGATCCTTGACCGATTGCCCGTGCCAGCGTCCCCAATCGCAATCGCGCAGAGCTTGATCAATCTGCGCATCGACGCCAAACCATGCTGCCGTTTGCTGAGTTCTCAACTCCGGGGCACACACCAGCCGCCGTGTTACCGCCAATCGCGCCCTGAACGCGTCGGACGGAACAGCCAGATTTTCAACAGGCTCGTCCGTAGGAAAACGCGCCAGTTTCTGTGCGATGGTTCGCGCATGGCAAATCAGTGTCAAACGGCTACTTGGCACAAGCAGGTTCTCGGTCGAAAGATAAAACAAACAATGGCACACAGCCGATACGCGTCGCATTGTGCCGTAAAACATCGGCGTTCAGGGTTGTCACCGGCCAGTCGCTGAGCTTGGGATAGGCAATGTCTGACACAGCAATCGGCAAAGGACTACAACAGCGCGTTACTTCGACGTAGCCCTTATTACACGGGCACCTTGCACACTTTTGGTGCTCGAAAAACCTGTACAAAAATTCGCTAGACATGTAGCACCCATTACATAAATACTCTTTTAACGGAATGTGAAACAAATTCGACACCCCATCCAGCAGGAGCCCGGATGCCCCCTCTCAGAGACCTGATCACCGATCCTGGCCTGGACCTGACGCCGTCGGAGCGCAAAGTCGTTCGCGCCCTGCTTGATCAGTATCCACGCAACGGTCTCGGGCCTATGGCGCGACTGGCCGAACATGCCGGTGTCAGCGATCCGACCATCGTGCGTCTGGTGAAAAAGCTCGGTTTCGGCGGTTATGCCGAATTCCAGGAAGCCCTGCTCAGCGACATGGACCATCGCCTGCGTTCACCGCGCACGCTGTTGCAGCCGCGCTCGCAGCAGAACAAGGACGATGCCTGGGCGCATTACCTGGCGGACAGCCAGCGTTTGCTGGTCGACACCCAAGCCCTGACCCAGCCTGAGGACGTGCGCATCCTCGTGGAATGGCTGCTCGACAGCCGCCATCAGGTCTACTGTTTTGGTGGCCGCTTCAGCATTCTGCTCGCCAACTACCTGCTCAACCACCTGCGTCTGCTGCGTCCCGGCTGTTTCGCCATGGAAGATAACGCGCTGCTGCCTGACCGCTTGTTCGACCTGCAACGTCAGGACGTGGTGCTGGTGTTCGACTACCGGCGCTACCAGACCCAAGCTTTGCGCGTTGCGCAGGCGGCGAAAAACAACAACGCGCGAGTGGTGTTGTTCACCGATGTCTACGCCTCGCCGCTGCGCGAATTGGCCGACCTGATCATCAGCGCGCCGGTGGAATCGGCGTCGCCGTTCGACACCATGGTGCCGGCGCTGGCGCAGGTCGAGGCGTTGATTGCCTGCCTGACCTTGCGCGTGCCGGACCCGGCCGATCGCCTGGAAGGCATCGATGCCCTGCGCAACGATTTTGCGACTCACCTGCTGGAGGACAAATAAGGATGTTCAGCCTTCCCCACCGCTCGCCACGGGACCTGCCGTTTGCGACCGACCACACCGCTTTGTTGCTGGTGGACATGCAGCGCGCCTGGCTCGAACCGCAATTCGACCCGCACCTGAGCGGCGCGGATGCCGAGTATTTTCTCCAGCGCACGCGCAGCCAGGTGGTGCCCAACCAACAGCGCCTGCTTGGCGCCTTTCGTCAGGCGCAGCAGAACGTGCTGCACACGATTATCGAAAGCCTGACCGCCGACGGTCGCGACCGCTCGCTGGATCACAAACTGTCTGACATGCACTTGCCCAAGGGCAGCGTGCAGGCTCAGGTCATCGCTGAACTGACCCCGACCGAGAACGAAATCGTGCTGCCGAAGACCTCCTCCGGGGTGTTCAATTCAACCAACATCGATTACGTGCTGCGCAATCTGCAGACCCGGCATCTGATCATCGCCGGCATCGTCACCGACCAATGTGTGGACATGGCTGTGCGCGATGCCGCCGACCGTGGCTATCTGGTCACGCTGGTGGAGGATGCCTGCGCCACTTACACAGCTGAACGCCATCACGCCTGCCTCAACGCGATCAAGGGTTACTGCTGGATCACCGACACCGACACCGTGCTCGGTCGTCTGCGGGAGATGCAGCCATGAGCCCGCGCCTGACGCCTTTACCGATGACCACGCTGGTCACCACCGACCTGATCGGCATCACCCGGGGCCGCTCGTTTCCTACCGATGAGCTGGAGCATTACCAGGCAGCGGGTTGCGGCTGGGTCCCCGCCAACAGCGCGTTGACGCCGCAGGACATCATCGCTTCGAGCAGTCCGTGGGGCGCGTACGGCGATCTGCGGCTGATTCCGGATCTGAGCAGCCGCGTCACTGTCGGCAGCGGCCCGGACGCCAATGCACCGGTGCTGGATTTCATCCACGCCGATATTCGCGAGACTGACGGTCAGGCGTGGGGCGCCTGCCCACGCACATTGCTGCGCGATGAAATCGAGCGCTATCACGATGAGCTGGGGTTGCAAGTCAACGCCGCCTTCGAACATGAATTCAACCTGCACGCAGGCATTGCCGAACACGCGGCGTTCTCTCTCGAAGCGCAGCGCCAGGGCGCCGAATTCGGCGGCTGGCTGCTCAGTGCCCTGCGCGCCGGCGGCGTCGAGCCGGAAATGTTTCTGCCGGAATACGGCAAGCACCAATACGAAATCACCTGCCGCCCGACTCTCGGCGTAGCGGCGGCGGATCGTGCGGTCAACGTGCGCGAAATCACCCGGGAAATCGCCCGGCAAATGGGCCTCGACCTGAGTTTTGCGCCGAAGACTGCCGCCGAAGCGGTGTGCAACGGTGTGCACCTGCACGTCAGCCTGCTCGACCTGGCCGGCCAGCCGATGTTGTACGACGCCGGCACCAGCAACGGCCTGTCGAGCATCGGTCAGCATTGGGCTGCCGGAGTCCTGCATTTTCTACCGGCGCTGTGCGCGTTCACCGCGCCGACGCCGCTGTCCTACCAGCGTTTGCAGCCGCACCACTGGAGCGCCTCCTATGCGTGTCTGGGGCAGCAGAACCGTGAAGCGGCGCTGCGCATCTGCCCGACTGTGACCCTGGGCGGCAAGTCCGCCGCGCAGCAGTTCAACCTGGAATTCCGCGCCATGGACGCCACCGCCTCGCCGCATCTGGCCATGGCCGCGCTGCTGATTGCCGGGCGGCTGGGCATCGAACAGCGTCTGGCGCTGAACGCGATCACCGATGAAATTCCCGATTCACTCAACGACGAGCAACGCAAGGCCCGGGGCATCGTCGCCCTGCCCGCCTCGCTGGCTCAGGCGCTGGATTGCCTGCGTGACAGTGCAGCCTTCAATGAATGGCTGCCCAAGCCGTTACTCGACACGTATTACGCCCTGAAAACCGAGGAACTGGCGCTGACGGAACAGCTCTCGCCCGCTGACCTGTGTGAGCACTATGCACGCCTGTACTGAATCCGCTGAGCTGGGGTTGTACACCCGCCCGGTCTACACCCTGAGCCGCGAGGACTCGACGAATCCGTTGATCCTCGTGTGCGAACACGCCAGTCGATACATCCCCGAGGCCCTGAACAATCTGGGCCTGGACGAGGCGGCCGCACGCGAACATATCGCCTGGGACATCGGCGCGCTGCAACTGGCCGAACAGTTGTCGGAACAGCTTGGCGCCACGTTACTCAGCGCCAATTACTCACGGCTGCTGATCGACCTCAACCGACCGCGCCATGCGCCGGACAGCATCCCGCTGCAGAGCGAGATCTACCCGATACCCGGCAACCGCGAACTCGACGAAGCGACCCGCGAGTACCGCCGGCAAACGCTGTTCAAACCGTTTCACGCGCGCTTGCAGACCTTGATCGACGAGCGCATTGCCAAAGGTCTGCCGGTGCGTGTAGTCGGTATTCACAGTTTCACCCCGGTGTATTACGGCCAGCCGCGACCGCTGGAAGTCGGCGTGTTGTTCGGCCAGGCCAAAGACTATGCCCTGCGTTTGCTCGACGGGCTGCAAGTGCATCCGCTGAAGGTGGCGGGCAACCAGCCGTACAGAATTGATCCCTTGGGCGACATGACCGTGCCGGTGCACGGTGATGCCCGGGGCCTTGAGGCAGTACTGATCGAGGTGCGCAACGATCTGCTGCGCAGCCCCGAAGCAGTGTCGCGCTGGGCCGGCTACCTCGCACCTTTGCTGTAAATGACGGACCGATAAAACATAAACCGACCGATGGCTGACAAGGAGTTGCGCTTCATGGAAATTGAAGAATTCGGCTACAAGCAAGAGTTGAAACGTAGCCTGACGCTGACCGATCTGGTGGTGTACGGGATGATCTTCATGATCCCCATCGCCCCGTTCGGTGTGTATGGCTACGTCAACGCCGAAGCACCGGGGATGGTGCCGCTGGCGTACATCATCGGCATGGTGGCGATGCTGTTCACCGCCCTGAGTTACGGCAGCATGGCCAAGGCCTTTCCGGTTGCCGGCTCCGTATATTCCTACGCGCAACGCGGCCTTAATCAACACGTCGGCTTCATCGCTGGCTGGCTGATGCTGCTCGATTACCTGCTGATTCCGCCGCTGCTGTACCTGTATTCGGCGATGGCGCTCAACCATTTGTACCCGGACATTCCCAAGGTCGGCTTCATCCTGGCGTTTCTGGTCAGCGCAACATTCGTCAACCTGCGCGGCATCACCTTCACCGCGCGGATGAACATGCTGTTCCTGCTGGCACAACTGGTGGTGCTGGGGATCTTCCTGTTCTACGCCTGGAACGCCCTGCACAACGGTGGCGGTAACGGTGAGCTGACGCTGGCGCCGCTGTATCACCCGGAAACCTTCAACTTCGCTCTGCTGATGCAAGCGGTGTCGATCGCCGTGCTGTCGTTCCTCGGCTTCGACGCGATCTCCACCCTCGCCGAAGAAATCAAGGAAGATCCGGGCCGCAGCGTCGGCAAGGCAGCGCTGATCACCCTGGCGGTGATGGGCACGATTTTCGTCGTACAGACTTGGATTGCCACCGATCTGGCGGCGAGCATGGGCTTCAAATCCGCCGACACCGCGTTCTATGAAATCGCTGAAATCGCCGCTGGCAGCTGGCTGGCGACCCTGACCGCCGTCGCCACGGCGTTGGCCTGGGGCGTCGCCGTGGCAATCACCTCGCAGGCCGCCGTCTCGCGTCTGCTGTTCGGCATGGCCCGCGACGGCAAGCTGCCGAAGGTGCTGGCCAAGGTCCACCCGAAACACAACACGCCGTACCTGAGCATTTATCTGGTGGCGGCGTTGTCGCTGCTGATCTGCTACCTGTTCATCGACGCGGTCGACATCCTCACCTCGCTGATCAACTTCGGCGCCCTCAGCGGTTTCATGCTGCTGCACCTGACGGTGATCAACCACTACTGGCGTCGGCAGAAGTCGGGGCAGTTTGTGCGCCATCTGCTCTGCCCGGTGATCGGCTTCATCATCGTCGCCGCCATCATGTACAACATGGGCGTCGATGCGCAGAAACTCGGCCTGATCTGGATTGCCGTGGGCCTGGTGTACCTGTTCTTCCTCAACAAGCTCGGCGCCAGCACAGCGCTGCCCGATCCGAGCAAAGGCTGACAAGAAAAAGAGCGGCGTCTGACAACAAATCAGGCGACCGCCGATTCAACGCGTGGACACCGACAGTGATAGTCAGGTTCGGCGAATCGGCCGAACCTTTTGATACAGGAGTACATCCATGCTGGTCTTACGCCCAGTCGAGCAGAATGATCTGCCCCAGCTACAGCGCCTGGCCCGCGAGAGCCTGATCGGCGTGACTTCGCTGCCGGATGACAGCGAACACCTGCGCGAAAAAATCGCCGCGTCGTGCGCGTCTTTCGACAGCGCCGCCACAGCCCAGGGGCCGGAAAACTATTTCTTTGTACTGGAAGATCTCGAACGCCAGCAATTGGTCGGCTGCTCGGAAATCCTTGCCACCGCCGGCTTCAAGGAGCCGTTCTACAGCCTGCGCAATCGCCACTTCACCAGTGCTTCGCGGGAATTGAACATCGAGCATGGCGTGCCGGCGCTGTCGCTGTGCCATGACCTCAGCGGGCATACCTTGCTGCGCGGTTTCCACATTGACGCCGCGCTGGTGCGTACGCCGTTTTCCGAACTGTTGTCGCGAGCGCGCCTGCTGTTCATTGCTGCGCATGCACAGCGGTTCTCCGAAGCGGTGATCACCGAGATCGTCGGCTACAGCGACGAGCAGGGTCACTCGCCGTTCTGGGATGCGCTGGGCAAGCATTTCTTCGACCTGCCGTACGCGGAAGCCGAGCGCCTGTGCGGGTTGCAGAGCCGCACGTTCCTCGCCGAACTGATGCCGCAATACCCGATCTACGTGCCGATGCTGCCGCCAGCAGCGCAGGAATGCATCGGCCGCGTGCACCCGGACGGCCAGGAAGCGTTCGACATCCTCGCGCGTGAAGGCTTCGAAACCAACAGCTACATCGACCTGTTCGACGCCGGCCCGACCCTGTATGCGCGTACCGCAAACATTCGCTCGATCGCTGACAGCCAGACCGCCATTGTCCGCCAACAAGTATCGACCGACGCCCGTGGCCGTTATCTGCTGAGCAATGACGCCCTGCATGACTACCGCGCGATTGTCACCGAACTCGATTATCACCCCGATCAGCCGCTGCCCCTGACGCCCGCCATCTGCGCGGCGCTGAAAGTCAGCGAAGGCAGCTCGATACGGCTGGTCGCTCTGTGAGCCGCGTTAGCCATCCGCGCCTGAATCGGTACGCCAAAGGAGTTGGAGCATGATTGTCCGTCCGGTAAAAGTCAGCGACCTGCCAGCCTTGATGACCCTCGTCGAACAGGCTGGACCAGGTTTCACCACCCTTCCGGCCAACGAGGACCGACTTGCGCACCGGGTGCGCTGGGCGCAACGGGCGTTCGCCGAACAGGTGGAGCGCGCCGATGCCGATTACCTTTTTGTCCTCGAGGATGATGAGCAGCGCGTGGTCGGTGTCAGCGCGATGGCCGGCGCCGTTGGCTTGCGCGAGCCCTGGTACAACTACCGGCTCGGGGTGACCGTCAGTTCGGCGCCGGACCTGGGCATTCAGCGGCAGATCCCGACGCTGTTCCTCAACAACGAACTGACCGGGCAATCGGAGCTGTGCTCGCTGTTCCTGCGCCATGACCAGCGCAACGGCAGCAATGGCCGCCTGTTGTCGCTGGGTCGTCTACTGTTCGTCGCCGAATTTCCGCACCTGTTTGGCGAGAAGATGATCGCCGAGTTGCGCGGCAGTGCCGATGAAAACGGTTGCTCGCCATTTTGGGACAGCCTTGGCCGGCACTTCTTCCAGATGGATTTCACCCACGCCGATCACTTGTCCGGTCTGGGCAACAAAGCCTTTATCGCCGAACTGATGCCGCGCCAGCCGCTGTACACCTGCCTGCTCACCGAACAGGCGCAGGCGGCGATAGGCCAGACTCACCCGAACACCCAGCCGGCGTTGAAGATTCTTCAAGCCGAGGGTTTCACGCACAAAGGCTATATCGACATTTTCGACGGTGGCCCGGTCATCGAAGCGCCGATCCGCAGCATCCGCACGGTGCGCGACAGTCTTGAACTGACCCTGAGCCTCGGCACCCCGGACGAGCAGGCGCCGCTATGGCTGATTCACAACCGCCGGCTGGAAAACTGCCGTATCACCGTGGCCCCCGGGCGACTGGTGGGCAACAGCCTGGTTGTCGATCGTCTCACTGCCAAACGCCTGCAACTGCAGCCGGGCAATTCAGTGCGCGCAGTGCTCCTGCCCCATCAACAGCAACATGCCGTGGCGGCCTGATATTTCCGGCACGGGAGATTAAACCTTTCAGCCGCCAGTCCTGCCGCGCAAATTCGTCATGATTCTTGACCCATTCGCGTGATAGCCTTTTCATTCTTCGGCGTTGACACCTTTGCTCAAGCCTTTCCATTCCTTATGTATTGGTGGAACTCGTATGACCAGGCTTTCCCATCAAGATTTGCGCCGTAACTTCCGTCAGCTGCTGGCCTCCGACACCTGCTACCACACGGCTTCGGTATTCGATCCGATGTCCGCCCGCATCGCCGCTGACCTGGGTTTTGAAGTGGGTATTCTCGGCGGTTCCGTGGCCTCCCTGCAGGTGCTTGGCGCGCCGGACTTCGCCCTGATCACCCTCAGCGAATTCGCCGAACAGGCCACGCGCATTGGCCGCGTCGCCCAATTGCCAGTGATCGCCGACGCCGACCACGGCTATGGCAACGCTCTTAACGTGATGCGCACCATCGTCGAACTGGAACGCGCTGGCGTCGCTGCACTGACCATCGAAGATACCTTGCTGCCCGCGCAATTCGGGCGCAAATCCACCGACCTGATCACCGTGGCCGAAGGCGTCGGCAAGATCCGCGCGGCGCTGGAAGCCCGGGTCGACACCGAGATGGCCATCATCGCCCGCACCAACGCTGGCATTCTGCCGAATCAGGAAATCATCAGCCGCACCCGCCAATATCAGGCGGCAGGCGCTGACGGTATCTGCATGGTCGGCGTGCAGGACTTCGATCAGCTGGAACAGATCGCCGAACATCTGACCGTGCCGCTGATGCTGGTCACCTACGGCAACCCGGCCCTGCGCGACGACAAACGCCTGGCCGAACTGGGCGTGCGCGTGACCATCGACGGCCATGGCGCCTACTTCGCCGCGATCAAAGCAACCTACGACAGCCTGCGCGAACAGCGACAGATCTTCACCCAGGCCGCCGATCTGAGCGCGACCGAGTTGACGCACACCTATACCCAGCCGGAGGAATACATTCTCTGGGCCAAGGAGTACATGAGCGTCAAGGAGTGATGCACACGCTGCACCGGCCCCTTCGCGAGCAGGCTCGCTCCCACAGTTGAAATGCGGTCCCCTGTGGGAGCAAGCCTGCTCGCGAAAGCGTCTATTGCGGCACCGCTAAACCGGCGTCTTATACCCCTCCTCCCGCTGCGCCGCCCGCGCCTGAATCACATTCAGAATCGCGCAGCCCTCGCGCATCAGCAGATGAACCGCGCTGGTCACCCGCGCCAGATCACAATCGGAGATGCCCTTGAGGTTGAGGCTGGCGAAAGTGTCGGCCAGATCGCGCACGACCAAAAACCGGTGCATCGCACAGGCGGCCAAGTCGCTGAGTTCAGTGTGGGTATTGATGAAGAGCACCGGCGATTCGGCGTCGTAGGTGTCGATGGGGAGATAGCGCGGCATTACTTGGTCGGTCATAGAGTTCACTCCAGAAAGGTCAGGTTCTGTATTCGACCGGCCAAGATCGTCGCAGGGTTATCTGCGAACCGAGACTATAAGAGCCGCGCCCGACGGCCGCAACGAGAGCTTCTGTCGGACTTTTCGGTATTTTTTGTGCGCCGTCCTCGACTGCCACTTTTCCCACAAAAGCCCCTCACCCTAGCCCTCTCCCAGAGGGGAGAGGGGACTGATTGGGGAATGCTCTGGATCTACGCCGACGTGAGAGATCGCGTTGAATGCGAATTTGAATTCAACTTGATCTGGCGGTTGCCACATGGACCACAAACAACGCGGTCAGTCCCCTCTCCTGGGGGAGAGGGCTAGGGTGAGGGGTGAGTCAACTGACACCCCGCCCCAAACATTCACACCACCAATCCCATCACCGCGGCTTGGCCAACTCCATGATCATCCGTGACAACAAATAAATCCGCGGCGCCACGCTCGCCACCTCGGCATATTCCTCAGGCGTGTGAATATTGCCGCCGACAATGCCGAAGCCATCCAGCGTCGGCGTCCCTACGCCTGCGGACAGACTGGCATCCGCCGCGCCGCCGCTGCCCTCCTCGGTGAGCTCGCGGCCAATTTCGCCGTAAATGCCTTGAGCCATGGCCATCAAGCGATCGGACTCAGCGGTCTGCGGCATCGGCGGCAAACCGCGCTGCAAGGACGTTTTCACTTCGGTATCGGCAATCAACTTGTCCTGCGAGACCCGCGCCAGATCCTTCTCGATGCGATCAAATTCCTCCGGCACTGCCGCGCGCACATCCGCCTTGGCCGTGGCCTGATCAGGAATCACGTTGGTGCGATCGCCGGCCTTGAGCACGGTGAAGTTGATGGTGGTCTTCTTCGCCTCGTCACCGAGCTTGCCCAGTTGCAGAATCTGATGCGCCGCTTCCATCGCCGCGTTCCGGCCCAATTCAGGCGCGACGCCGGCGTGGGCGGCCTTGCCTTTGACTTCGACCAGCGCCGTCGCACTGCCCTTGCGCCACACCACCAGGCCATCGGCCGGGCGCCCCGGTTCGAGGTTGAGGGTGACGTCGTGCTGTTTGGCGGTTTTCTTGATCAGGTCGGTGGCGACGTCCGAGCCGGTTTCTTCGCTGGCATCCAGCAGGAAGGTGATCTGCGCGTAATCCTTGAAGTCGAGGTTCTTCAGCACTTTCAATGCGTAGATGCCGGCGACGATGCCGCCCTTGTCGTCCATTACACCCGGCCCGTAGGCGCGGCCGTCCTTGATGTGGAAAGGCCGCTCGGCGGCGGAGCCTTCCTTGAACACCGTGTCCATGTGCGCCATCAGGAGAATCTTCGCTTTCCCGGTGCCTTTGAGCGTGGCTAGCACGTGGTTGGATTTCTCCGGGGTGTTCGGCACCAGTTCGATAGTTGCGCCGAGCTTTTTCAGCTCATCGATGGCGATGTCGCTGACCTGTTTCAGGCCCGGCTCATAACCTGAGCCGGAGTCGATATTGACCAGTCGCTCCAACATTTTCAGGGCTTCGGGCTGATACTGCTCGGCATCGGCGAGCACTTGTTTGTGCGGTTCGGCAGCGTTTGCGGCCGAGAATGCGAGGGACAGACCGAGGCTGGCGGCCAGCAGAGAGCGGGGAAAGGAGAACGTCATGAAGCAGTCCTTGTTTCGTGTCGGAGGGATTCAACCGTAACCGACATCGGCGCAAGGCTCTATAGCGGATGCGACACTGATCTAACCGACAACACATACCCCGGTGGGAGCGAGCCTGCTCGCGAAGGCGTCGTGGCAAACGATATTGATACCGCCTGACCCAGCGCTTTCGCGAGCAGGCTCGCTCCCACAGGTATCAGCTCGCCCGTCAGACCGAATCCAGCAGCGCCTGCCTCGGCTTGTTGTCGCTGTTGCAGATCACCCGATTGCGCCCACTGGCCTTGGCTTCGTACAACGCCTGATCGGCCTCATCCAGCCAACGCGTGGCGTCGGCATGGCTCGGGTCGTACGCGGCCAGGCCAATGCTCAGACTGACCTTCAACGCCGGGTTCTGCTCGTAGCCCATCACCGCAAAACGCTCGCGCAAGGCTTCCATCGCCTGAGCCGCGTTGAACAGTGGCAGCTCCGGCAAAATCACGCAGAACTCGTCCCCGCCATAGCGCCCCGCCACATCCGTGGCGCGCAGATTCTGTTTGAGCAGTTTGCTCAACTGGCGCAGGACGATATCGCCAGCGACATGCCCATAGGTGTCATTGATCGCTTTGAAGTGGTCGATGTCGATCAGCGCAATCGCCGCGCCCTGCTGCTGGCGTTTGCAGCGCTGGAACGCGAGGTTCAGCTGATCCTTCCACGCGCCATGATTGAGCAGGCCGGTCAGGCTATCGGTGCGACTCAACGCCAATAGCTCGCGCTTGTGCCGACCGAGGGTCGAGGCCTGGCGAAAGCAGATCCAGCCTAGCGCCAGCGGATACAGCAACAGCAACGGCAAACAGGCGTACAGCTGCAGCGGCGTTGTTGGCGGGATGAACGCCGGCGCAAACACCACCAGCCCCACGCCCATACCGAATAGCTGTGCCGCCGTGCCCGCCAGCAAAAAACGCCCGCCACCGATGGCGACGTTGTTCATCGCCATCATCGAAATCGTGGTAGCGCTGGGCAAGGGATTGAACTGCATGGCGGCGACCCAGAAGCCGCCCATGAATGCATCGATCAGCAAATTGCGGTGTTCGGCGCGAAACGGCACGCTCGAGCTTCGCGCCCATAGAAAGGCCAGATGCGGCCAGACCAGGCCGTTGAACAGCATCAGGCCCCACACCCACAGCGGCGGATCGAGCGCGTGCATCGCCACGCTGACACACATCAGCCCGAGCAGCAGCCCGAACACCCGCGACCTGTACAGCCTCCTGGCCAGTGAAAGTCCCTTTCCTCGCGTATTTCCCATAAGGGCCTCGACCGCGCGATGCATGGTTACATCCCGACAAGGATGTGTCCGGAGTCTATCAGGGCGCCGCTAAATAGCCATCACCGGCCAGCGGCCTGAATAGAGCGCTATCAGCGCCGCACGCGCGGCCCAGAGTTGGCTATAAATGAAAGAGGGGAAATGGAAAAACAACTATAAAAAGGGGGCACATGCATACCTACGCTGTGTTGATCATCGGCAGCGGTTTCGGCGGCCAGTGCGCGGCGGTCAACCTGCTCAAGGCCGGAATCGACGATTTTCGCATTCTTGAGCGACGCGACTTCTTCGGCGGCACCTGGTGCCAGAACACCTACCCCGGCGCAGCGGTGGACGTCCCGTCGCCGCTGTATTCGCTGTCATTCGCGCCCTACCGCTGGTCGCAGATGTTCGCCGAACAGGCGGAATTGCGTCGCTACACCGAACAGCTGATCGAGCAGTTCGGTTTGCGCGAGCGCGTGGAGCTGGGGGCGGATGTCGAGCGCGTCGAGTGGGACGAGGCGGAAAAACACTGGACGGTGCACACCCGCGCCAAAGGCATCTTTCACACGCAGTTTTTGATCAACGCTTCCGGGCCATTGAGTCAGCCGGTCATCCCGCACTTTGCTGGGATGGATCGCTTTCAAGGCAAGACTTTTCACACAAACAATTGGGATCACAGCTACGACTATCGCGGTAAACGCGTCGCGATCGTCGGCAGTGGTGCCAGCGCCGCGCAGGTGATCCCGGCGATTGCGCCACAAGTCGAACACCTGCATGTATTCCAGCGCACGCCGCATTGGGTGCTGCCGCGTGCCGATCGCAAATTCGGCCGTTTCCAGCGCTGGCTGCTCGGTCTGAAGCCGGCGTACAAGCTGCTGCGCTGGCTGATCTACTGGCAATTCGAAACACGGGTAATCGCCTTCAAATACTCGAGACCGGCGATTCATCTGGTCCAACGACATGCGCTGCGTTTTCTCAAACGCCAGGTTCCGGACCCGGTACTGCGGCAGAAACTCACCCCGGACTTCACCATCGGCTGCAAACGGGTGCTGGTGTCCAGCACGTACTACCCGGCGCTGAGCCGCGCCAACGTCACGTTGCACAGTCGCGAGCACGGCATCGCTTCGATCGACGAAAGCGGGATCAACACCGTGGACGGTGAGCATCTCGATGTTGATCTGATCGTCTGGTCGACCGGTTACGACGCCACCGACGGGGTGATTTCCTACCCGGTCAGCGGCAAAAACGCGGTGCAACTCAGAGATGTCTGGGCCGAATACCCGCGCGCGTACCTCGGCACCAGCCTGCCGGATTTCCCCAACCTGTTTATCGTCACCGGGCCGAACACCGGCATTGGCCACACCTCGGCACTGTTCATCATCGAATCGCAGATGAACTACATCCTCGACTGCATCCGCACCGTACGGGCCAAAGGCCTGAGCAGCATCGAAGTGCGCCGTGACGCAGAACGTACCTACACTGCAATGATCCACAGGGAAATGCAGCGCACGGTGTGGAAATCCGGTGGTTGCCACAGTTGGTACCAGAGCAAGAGCGGTCATGTGATCGCGATGTTTCCCGGCTTCAGTTTCAGCTATCACCTGCTGACCCGGGCGCTGAAACCGGCCGACCATATTTTGTCCTGAACACGTATAAGGAAGACGTCGATGCTTTTGCTGTTTGTCGCACTCGCGGTTTTCGTGGCCTGGAGCTGGTTGAGTTACCCGGCGGTCGGCCATTGGTTGTACAACCTGGCCATGGCCAGCGAGGCCAGGTTGTACAAATTGCACAAGATCGAAGTGCCGATCGCCGAGATGACCGTGTCGACCTGGCAAGGCGGGCCGTACGAGGCGTCCAGCGCGATCCTGATGCTGCACGGCTTCAGCGCCGACAAAAACCTCTGGCTGCGCTGCGCCCGGCATTTCGTCCGTCAGTATCGGGTGATCATTCCGGATCTGGCCGGCCACGGTGAGACTGGCTTCAAGGCTGGCGGCGGTTACGACATTGCGGTTCAGGCCAAACGCATGATTCAACTGCTCGACGTCTGCGGCGTGGAGAAAGTCCATGTCATTGGCAACTCCATGGGCGGCTACATCGCCGCGTGGCTGGCGGCGACCTATCCGGAGCGGATCGCATCGCTGGCGCTGATCGACCCGGCCGGCGTCACCGCACCGGAGCCCAGCGACATGGAGCGCCATCTGGCGCGCGGGCACAACCCGTTCCTGATCAACTCCCGCGAAGAATTCCAGCGCTTCTACGCGATGACCATGGAGTCGCCGCCGTGGGTACCGAAACTGGTGCTGGACGCCGTCGCCCAGCGCTACGAGCAACAACGTGACGAGCTCGAAGAAATCTTCCGCGACTTCCGCGCGAGCCCGCCGATGGAGCCGAAACTGGCCGAGATCAAATGCCCGGCGCTGTTGCTCTGGGGGCGCAAGGATCGCCTGATCGACGTCAGCAGCGTGCCGGTGTGGAGCAAAGGCATCGCCAATCTCGAAGTGGATGTGTGGGATCACGTCGGGCACATGCCGATGGTCGAACAGCCGGGAAATACCGCGCGGCTGTACGGGGAATTTCTGGAACGACAGCGATGAAGATGGATATTCGCAATGCCCCAGGTGGCGCAACTGATCGTTCCCATGCTCTGCGTGGGAACGATCAGCGGAGACAGAAGGTTGGCGTTCCCATGAACATCCTTTACGACGAACGCCTCGACGGTCCGTTGCCCGAGGTGAACAAGGGCGAATTGCTCAAGGCTCTGCAACAAGCCCTGCCGGACCTGGACATCCTCTGGCGCGAAGATGAACTCAAACCCTACGAATGCGACGGTCTCTCCGCCTACCGCACCACGCCAATGCTGGTCGCCCTGCCCCGTCGACTCGAACAAGTGCAAACCTTGCTGAAACTCTGCCACCAAAACAACGTGCCTGTCGTCGCGCGGGGTGCCGGTACGGGCTTGTCCGGCGGCGCGCTGCCACTGGAAAAGGGCCTGCTGCTGGTGATGGCGCGGTTCAACAACATCCTGCACATCGACCCCGCTGCACGTATCGCGCGGGTTCAGCCGGGGGTGCGCAATCTTGCTATCTCCCAGGCGGCGGCCCCATTTGGCTTGTATTACGCACCGGATCCGTCATCGCAGATCGCCTGCTCGATCGGCGGCAACGTCGCGGAAAACGCTGGTGGCGTGCATTGCCTCAAGTACGGCCTGACCGTGCACAACGTGTTGAAAATCGAAGTACTGACCATCGAGGGCGAACGTCTGACGCTGGGCTCCGAGGCGCTCGATTCAGCCGGTTTTGACCTGCTCGCCTTGTTCACCGGCTCCGAAGGCCTGCTGGGGATCATCACCGAAGTCACGGTGAAACTGCTGCCCAAACCGCAAGTCGCCAAGGTCCTGCTCGGCAGTTTCGATTCAGTCGAGAAGGCCGGCCGAGCGGTTGCCGAAATCATCGCTGCCGGGATCATTCCCGGAGGCCTGGAAATGATGGACAACCTGGCCATTCGCGCCGCCGAAGATTTTATCCACGCCGGTTACCCGGTCGACGCCGAGGCGATTCTGCTGTGCGAACTCGACGGTGTCGAAGCCGACGTGCACGACGATTGCCAGCGGGTGCGCGAAGTCATGACAGCAGCCGGCGCCACTGAAGTGCGCCAGGCCCAGGACGAGGCCGAGCGCGTGCGTTTCTGGGCCGGGCGCAAAAATGCGTTTCCGGCGATCGGCCGGTTGTCGCCGGATTATTACTGCATGGACGGCACCATCCCGCGCCGCGAATTGCCCGCTGTGCTGCAAGGTATCGCCAGCCTCGGCGAGGAATATGGCTTGCGCGTGGCCAACGTGTTCCATGCCGGCGACGGCAACATGCATCCGCTGATTCTGTTCGACGCCAACCAGCCGGGGGAGCTGCATCGCGCCGAGGCATTGGGCGGCAAGATCCTCGAACTGTGCGTGAAGGTCGGCGGCAGCATCACTGGCGAGCACGGCGTCGGCCGCGAAAAAATCAATCAGATGTGCGCGCAGTTCAACAGCGACGAGTTACTGCTGTTTCATGCAGTGAAAGCCGCGTTCGATCCGCAGGGCTTGCTCAATCCCGGCAAGAACATTCCGACCCTGCACCGCTGCGCCGAATTCGGCGCGATGCACATTCACGCCGGGCAACTGCCCTTCCCCGAGCTGGAGCGATTCTGATGGCTGATTTCGACGCCGCCAACGCCCTGCTCGATCAGGTCAACGCCGCGCGGGCCAATGCCACGCCGCTGAAGATTCAGGGCGGCAACAGCAAGGCCTTTCTCGGTCGCGAGGTGGCCGGCGAAGTGCTCGACACCCGTGCTCATCGCGGCATCGTTCAATACGATCCGACCGAACTGGTGGTCACCGCACGCGCCGGCACGCCATTGTCCGCGCTGCTTGCGGCGCTGGATGACGCCGGGCAAATGTTGCCCTGCGAACCGCCATCCTTCGCCGACAGCGCCACGGTCGGCGGCATGGTCGCCACGGGACTGTCCGGACCTCGCCGGCCGTGGTCCGGCTCGGTACGCGACTTCGTTCTCGGCACGCGGGTGATCACCGGCCTCGGTCAGCATCTGCGCTTCGGTGGCGAAGTGATGAAAAACGTCGCCGGTTATGACCTTTCGCGACTGATGGCCGGCAGTTTCGGTTGCCTCGGCGTGCTCACCGAAGTGTCGCTGAAAGTCCTGCCGAAACCGCGCCAGTGCCTGAGCATTCGCCTCGATATCGACTGCGCTCGGGCCTTGAGCAAACTTGCCGAATGGGGCCAGCAACCGCTGCCGATCAGCGCGGCATGTCACGATGGCCAGAGTCTGTATCTGCGTCTGGAAGGCGGCGAAGGTTCGGTAACGGCGGCGCATCAACGCCTCGGTGGTGAGCCGTTGGACTCGGTTTTCTGGCGCGACCTCAACGAACAGCGCCTGAGTTTTTTCGACGAAGGTTTGCCGCTGTGGCGCCTGTCATTGCCGAACAATCTCGGCCCGCTCGAGCTGCCCGGCGAGCAACTGATCGACTGGGCCGGCGCGCAACGCTGGGTGAAATCCGAAAGCTCTGAGATTCACGCACTCGCCCATTCCTTGGGCGGCCATGCAACGTGCTTTACCCATGGCGCCACGGATTCGCCGTTTCAACCCTTGGCGCCAACCCTGCTGCGCTACCACCGGCAACTCAAGGCGCAACTCGACCCGCAAGGGCTGTTCAACCCCGGACGCATGTACGCGGAGGTCTAGCCATGCAAACCACCCTCAGCGAGCAATCGCGAAAATTGCCCCGGGCTGGCGAAGCGGAAAAGATCCTGCGCACCTGCGTGCATTGCGGCTTTTGCAACGCGACGTGCCCGACGTACCAATTGCTCGGCGATGAACTCGATGGGCCGCGCGGGCGCATTTATCTGATCAAGCAAGTGCTGGAAGGCGCACCGGCCACCGAGCAGACGCAGCTGCATCTGGATCGCTGCCTGTCGTGTCGCAACTGCGAAACCACCTGCCCGTCCGGCGTCGATTATCACAACCTGCTCGACATTGGCCGCGCAGTAGTCGACAGCGCGGTGCCGCGCCCGGCCGCTCAGCGCTTGCTGCGCGAAGGCTTGCGTGCGTTGGCGCCCAATCCCGGTTTGTTCAAAGGCTTGCTGCGCATGGGCGCGACCTTTCGACCGCTGCTGCCGCGCCTGCTGGAAAGCAAACTGCCGCAACACTTGGGTGTTATGGGGTCGCGCCCCGCTCCTCGGCATGCGCGCCGGGTGTTGTTGCTCGAAGGCTGCGTGCAACCGGGTCTGTCGCCGAACACCAATGACGCGACCGCGCGGGTGCTCGATCGTCTGGGCATCAGCGTCACTCCGGTGAGCGAGGCGGGTTGCTGCGGCGCGCTCGACTATCACCTCGACGCCCAGGCCAAAGGTCTCGACCGCGCTCGACAGAACATCGACGCCTGGTGGCCGCACTTGCAGAATGGCGCCGAAGCCATCGTGCAAACGGCCAGCGGTTGTGGCGCGTTCATCAAGGATTACGGGCATTTGCTTGCGGACGATCCGATCTACGCGTTGAAAGCCCGGCAGATCAGCGAAATGACTCGGAACCTGGTGCAAGTCATCGCGCAGGAACCGCTGGAACAGGTCTGCGCCGCCAGCGAACGGCGCATCGCCGTGCATTGCCCGTGCACTTTGCAGCACGCACTGAAACTCGGCGGCGCCGTGGAAACAGTGCTGACCCGACTCGGCTTCAACCTCACGCCGGTACCGGATGGCCATTTGTGCTGCGGCTCGGCGGGCACTTACTCGCTGACCCAACCGGTGCTGGCGCGGCAACTGCGTGACCAGCGACTCAACGCTCTGGAAAGCGGCCGGCCCGAGTTGATCGTCACTTCCAATGTGGGCTGTCAGAGCCATCTGGCGAGCGCCGGGCGCACGCCGGTCAGACACTGGATCGAGCTGGTGGATCAGTCGTTGGCAGAATGAAGTTCGTAGGATTCTTCGTTTGCCCGCGTGGGCGAAGGCTGCGATCTTTTCGGGCATCCATTTCGTCACCGTGGCAGGAATTTTTTTCATGACCGTGCAGCCGTTCGTCAGCCCCGACCTGATCCGCCAACGCTTCTCCCGAGCGATGTCCGACATGTACCGCGAAGAGGTGCCGCTGTACGGCGCGCTGATGGAACTGGTGGAGAAAACCAATCGCGAAGTGCTGGCACGTCAGCCTGACATCGCCGGACAGCTCAAGCGCACCGGCGAAATCGAACGCCTGGACATGGAACGCCACGGCGCCATTCGCGTCGGCACCGCGAGCGAACTGGCTACCCTCGCCCGCCTGTTCGCGGTGATGGGCATGCAACCAGTGGGTTATTACGACCTGACCCCGGCGGGCGTGCCGGTGCATTCAACGGCGTTTCGCGCGGTGCATGAAGAAGCGCTGCAGGTCAGCCCGTTTCGCGTGTTTACCTCGTTGCTGCGCCTGGAGCTGATTGAAGACGCTGAATTGCGTTCGTTTGCCGAGTCGGTACTGGCCCGTCGTTCGATTTTTACTGAAGAGGCGTTGCGCCTGATTGAACAGGCGGAAACGGCTGGCGGACTGAATGACGACGAAGCCGCAGAATTCGTCCGACAGGCCCTGGAGACTTTTCGCTGGCACCACAGCGCCACCGTCAGCGCCGCGCAGTACCAGAAACTCAGCGCCCAGCACCGCTTGATCGCCGATGTCGTTGCGTTCAAAGGCCCGCATATCAATCACCTGACCCCGCGCACGCTGGACATCGACACCGTTCAGGAGCAGATGCCTGCCCATGGCATCACACCCAAAGCGGTGATCGAAGGTCCACCACGCCGCAACTGCCCGATCCTGCTGCGCCAGACCAGTTTCAAGGCGCTGGACGAGCCGATCGCCTTCACCGATCAGCCCGAAACCCGTGGCAGCCACAGCGCGCGCTTCGGCGAAATCGAACAACGCGGCGCCGCCCTCACGCCCAAGGGTCGCGCGCTGTATGACCGCTTGTTGAATGCCGCTCGCGATGAACTGGGCGACTTCCCCAATGAAGCCAATGCCGCACGCTACAACGCGCTGATGACTCAGCACTTTGCCGAATTTCCTGACAGCGTCGAGGGTATGCGCGAACAGGGGCTGGCGTACTTTCGTTATTTCGCTACGGAAAAGGGCATCGCGCCGCACGGACTTGGCGAATCGTCACTGGAGGATTTGCTGCGCGATGGCTACGTGAAAGCGGAGCCGCTGGTGTACGAAGATTTCCTGCCGGTGAGCGCGGCGGGGATTTTTCAGTCGAACCTGGGGGATGCCGCACAGGCGCATTACGCCGAACACTCCAATCGACAGGCTTTCGAACAGGCGCTGGGGCGTTCGGCCATCGATGAGTTGGGGTTGTATGCCGGGACGCAACGGCGGTCGATTGAGGAGTGTTTGACCCGACTCGCGCGTTAAAACATCAAAAGATCGCAGCCTACGGCAGCTCCTACAGGGGAAATGCATTCCAAATGTAGGAGCTGCCGCAGGCTGCGATCTTTTGATCTGAAGCTATGAGGCAATCTTTGCCTCCATAGCAATCTTTGCCTCCATAAAGGCATCTGGCCATTGTGCGCAAGAAGTTGCGCAGTGGCCCGTAATATTTCAGGGCCTAAATCCTCTGCAGCTCAAGCGGCGCAAGCCCTGCAGCCAAGTGCGCAAGAAGTTGCGCAGTACTGCGCAACTTCTTGCGCACTTTCTCCCGACTTTCCCGCTGAAAATCGCCCCGAATGATCACCGACTACCGTGGCGCCCCCGCCATCCGGGCACCGCGCAAAACCTGGCACGCTCCTTGATAACTCTCAGCCACCCACCGGGCGATTTCGCCTCCGGGCACCCTAACTTTATCCGCAAGGAGAGCACCCCATGGCAACACCAGCGTACATGTCGGTTACCGGCGAAAAACAAGGCCTGATCACTGCCGGCGCTTTCACCGCCGACTCCGTTGGCAACACCTACCAGGAAGGCCACGAAGACCAGGTCATGGTTCAGGCTTTCACCCACGACGTGATCATCCCGCGTGACCCGCAATCCGGTCAGCCAACCGGTCAGCGCGTACACAAGCCAGTTGTGATCACCAAGGTCTACGACAAGGCTTCGCCACTGCTGCAAGCAGCTCTGACTTCCGGCGAGCGCATGAGCGAAATCGTTATCCAGTGGTACCGCACTTCGGCTCAAGGCACCCAAGAGCACTACTACACCACCAAACTGGAAGACGCGATCATCGTCGCCATCAACAACAAAATGCACAACTGCCAGGATCCAGGCAACGCGCACTTCACCCACCTGGAAGAAGTGCAGTTCACCTACCGTAAAATCACCTGGACCCACGAAGTATCCGGTACTTCGGGTTCCGATGACTGGCGTGCTCCAGTCGTTTAATTACGGCTGACCGTTACACGCATCGGCCAGCTCTGCTGGTCGATGTTGTTTACGCCCCTCCAGAATTTCGCGTACGTTGAGCCGCTTTTTTGCGGCCGTCGACGAGCGCCGCTGTACAGCACGAGGAACAAGGGATGTTCGCGCCGGCCAATGAAACCCACTTTGCCCTGACCATCGAAGGGCTTTCCGCCGACTTTCAGGTGTTTACCCTCACCGGCCGGGAAGCCATCAGCCAGCCTTTTGTTTTCGAGGTGGAACTGGTCAGTGAGCAGCCGTCGCTGGACCTCGAAACCCTGCTGCACAAACCGGCCTTTCTGCAGCTGTCGCCTGACGGCAGCGGCATCCATGGCCAGATCTACCGCGCCGCGCAAGGCGATTCCGGCAAGCGCCTGACTCGTTATTCGGTGACGCTGCGCCCACAACTGGCGTATCTCGCGCACCGCATCAACCAGCGCATCTTCCAGAACCTCAGCGTGCCGAAAATCATCGGCATGGTGCTGGAAGAGCACGGCATCCAGAGCAACGCCTACGAATTCAAGACCGGTTCGATCTATCCTGAACGCATCTACTGCGTGCAATACGACGAGTCGGATCTGCACTTCATCCAGCGCCTGTGCGAGGAAGAAGGCATTCACTTCCACTTCCAGCACAGCGCCAACGCGCACAAGTTGGTGTTCGGTGACGACCAGACGGTGTTCCCGAAACTGGCCCCTGTGCCCTATCAGCAAGACTCGGGCATGGTCGCCAGCAACCCGGTGATCAAGCGTTTCGACCTGCGCCTGGAAACCCGCACCAGCCGCACCACCCGCCGCGACTACGACTTCGAAAAACCGCGTCTGACCCTGGAAAGCGAAAACCGTGGCGACGCCCTGCCCGACCTTGAAGACTACGATTACCCGGGGCGCTTCATCGACCGCGAGCGCGGCAAACATTTGGCCAAACGCGCCCTCGAACGCCACCGCAGCGACTTCCAGCTCGCCGAAGGCAAGAGTGATCAGCCACTGCTGGTCAGCGGCCATTTCCTCGCCCTGACCGAACACCCGAAAGCCAAGTGGAACGACCTGTGGCTGCTCACCGAAGTGCTGCATGAAGGCAAGCAGCCGCAGGTGCTCGAAGAGTCGGTGACCAGCGACACCACGGCGCTGAAAGACGATTTCCACCAGGGCTACCGCAACCGCTTCCAGGCCACGCCGTGGGACGTGCCCAATCGCCCGCCGCTACGCCACCCGAAACCGCGCATCCTCGGCAGCCAGAGCGCAGTAGTCACCGGCCCGAAAGGTGAAGAAATCCACTGCGACGAGTACGGCCGGGTCAAAGTCCAGTTCCATTGGGACCGCGAAGGTCAGGCCGACGACAAGACCAGTTGCTGGCTGCGCGTCTCCAGCGCCTGGGCCGGCGCCCAGTACGGCGGCATCGCCATCCCGCGCATCGGCATGGAAGTGCTGGTCACGTTCCTTGAAGGTGACCCCGATCAACCGCTGATCAGCGGCTGCCTGTACCACAAGGAAAACACCGTCCCCTATCCACTGCCGGCGAACAAGACCCGCAGCACCTTCAAGACCCTGAGCTCCATGGGCGGTGGCGGCTACAACGAACTGCGCATCGAAGACAAAAAAGGCCAGGAACAAATCTACCTGCATGCCCAGCGCGACTGGGACGAGAACATCGAACACGACCAGAAAATCCGCGTCGGCAACGAACGCCACGACACCGTCGAAAAGAACAGCTACAGCGAATTCAAGGCCGAAGAACACCACACCGTCTACGCCGACCGCAAAGTCGAGGCGCGCGCTAACGATCATCTGACCGTGGGCGTCAATCAGCACATCAAGATCGGCACCGGCCAGTTCATCGACGCCGGCCAGGAAATCCACCTTAGCAGTGGCATGAAAGTGGTGATGGAAGCCGGTGCGGAGCTGACCCTGGTCGGCGGCGGCAGCTTCATCAAGATTGATGCTGGTGGCGTGACCATGAGCGGCCCGGTGATCAACATGAACTCCGGCGGCAGCCCGGGCGTTGGCACGGGCGCCGCGCCGTTGATGCCCGGGCCGTTGAAGCAAGCTGATACGGATAAAGCCGGGCAGTTGCTGGTGCCAGCGCAGCGGCAGGCGTTGATGCAGAAGAAGCCGATTTGTGCGGTGTGCGAAGCAGCCAAACAGGCTGCACAAAGGGAGCTACATTAAATGATCGAGCTACCGCCACTTCCGATTGATCTGCCATGGGAAACCCCAGCTTATCTGCTGCTGGATGGCGTCAGTGTTCCCGATCTCGCGCAGCAATTGTTTCAATGGGATAACCAAGCCTACAGCCTGTACCAGTCCACTCGCTGGCAGGAGTTGTCAGATATTTCGCCCTATCTGATCGAGCTTAAAGGTGCCAGCGATCCGCTCTTGGCGTACTTCAGAGAACATGCGGCCGAGGAGTGGGGTTATCTGCTGTTCAGCGACGCAGATGCGCATTCGTTGTGGGGCCATTGGCGTCACTTGCTGAGCGTGAAGCACCCGAGTGGCATAGAAGTCATGCCCCGTATTGCCGACCCTGCGGTCATGCACCAGCTGTTTGCATTGGCAGAAAAAAAGGGCAGCGCGAAATGGTTCGGACCGGTCAGACATGTCTGCCTGCCGGACGGAGTTGGCATCAACTGGCATCAACACATTTGCCACCGACCCGCTATAGCCGAACCCGAGACCTATCGTTTGACGGATGAAGAACTCACTGCGTTGGGCGAAGTAGAATTTCGTAACTTCATATCTGATCTAAATGAGCATTTGCATACGTACTTTGCGGACTTCATGGCGACTTTTGCATCTGAAGATCGTCGGCCCTATGCGCAAGCACTCGCGGAAGATGCCTATCAAAAGGGTTTCGCTTCTGAACAGGAAATCACCCTCTATGCGAACGTTTTCGGCTATCTCGCTGGTGAGCCGGTCACTGATCATCCCGACATCGTTCAGCTACTCGCGCAATCGACGTCTGAAGCACCACTGAAACGCGTTGAGCGCGCTGCAGAACTGGCCGAACGCCGTGCCGCCGATCGACAAGGAAGCCAATCGTGACCACTCAACAACCGCCTAAACCCAGCGCCAACACCGCCGCAATGGCCAAGCCGGCGAAAGACACCCGAGTGCCGATGGGTGTGTGCCCGTTGATGAACAAGAAAGTGCAACTGCTACCTCTGCGCTATGGCCTGGTCCAACATCTCGATCCAGCTGCCGAGGTGTCCATGCCGTACAAAACCAAAAGCCAGCCGCTGGGCATTCGTTTGCTGCGCGATGGGTATCTGTACATCATCAATGGCACCACCGGTTACTTGCACGAATACCGGATCGAGAAAGGCCAGATCACCAAGCTGCTGTGGAACAGTCAGGAAGTATCGGCCGACACTCGGACCAGTTCAGTCGGGGAACCGCATCTGATTTTCACTCGATCTCACACGCTTTACGCCAGTTATTCCGAGATTCAGTGGACAGCTTTCAAATGCTCGCAAGTGCTCAACTCCAAGGATGAGCGCAAACGCTTGATGCAGCAGCTCGAGTTGACAAGCGCCTGCCCGGAAAAGGGTGGCGAGCATTTGCTGAGTAAGCAGCAGGCGGAGAGCTGGCTGGCCGAGGTCAAGGAAGATCAGTCTCGATCCGATGCCAAACCAGAGGGTTCGAATCAGCAGGAAAGCGTGGCCTATCACTGGGAGGATCAGCCACTCTTCAAGCAAACCACCATTGAAAGTCTGACCAGTAACGTGCAAGGCCCGTACAAGAACGACTACCTGTTTCTGGTGCTACGAGACGACATTGGCGTGATGCGTGATCTGGCCAGTGCGCAGTTGAAAGTGGCTGACTGGATTGAACAATGGAGTGCTGATGAACGATGCCAGGCTCAATACCTTACTGGCTCTTACATACAGTCGCTCTACGACGTCAATGGGCCCCGACTTGACGCTCTGAGCAAAACAGACCCTGATATCAAGTCGTTGAAAGACGACACCAACGAAGAGCAGCAGAACAAGATTTATGAGTATCTGAAGGTTCGCCGGGATAACAGAGATCCGGGGATCTATGGAGACGAAGCGCACTGGCGAAAAATGGCTGAAAAGGATCCTTATGCCCGTGCGTACATGGACATGACGGATTCGCTGGGCAATCCGTTATACCGTAAACATCAAGACACCTTGAATAAACTGAGCCTGCAAAGCTGGTACGCATTGCATGGCAAGGAGCTCGGTCAGCGTGGCGTCGATGACTTGGTTAACCGACCGGAGATGGAGGCATTTCTCCTCAAACAGCAAATACTGCTGAGCCACTGGCACGGACGGTTGAAGAACATTCGTGATGATCGCCTGACGATGTTTACCAGTGGCTACTTCCACGGAGCCGCCTGGTACTACGATTTCAAGCTCGATGCGCAAATCAAGCATCGTCTGGAGACTGAATTCGTCTGTGTCGCCGCCATGTGTGCTGACCCGAAGGCCGTCGCGAAACTTGCGGCTTACATGGAAGCCAATCTGCTGACCGTCGTACCTGGGCTGGACACGCTGACTCTGGCCGCACAAGTCGACGTAGCAAAAAAACTCGCGGACTTGAGCAGTTTCTCGATCAACGTGATCTCCGCCAAGGAAAACCTGGCCAACGTCAACGTCCTGACCAATCAGTTCCACAGTCTGATGACCGAGCGCCTGCCCAACTACGCCAAACTGAACACTCAGTTCATGGGCATGCAAAGCTTGCTGGACGAGGCCTATAACCCGGCTCGACAGATGAAAATTGCCGATCAGTTGGACAAAGCTCACGTAGCCTTCGCGCGTGCACAAACCGTCGATCCCAACAGCTACATTCGCGAAATCGGAGCGCCTGCGCGTTTACAGTTACTACGAGAGTTTTCCCGGCAAGGGCTGACATTGCGTGCAGCGTCTGCCGCCGAAATCAACGCCTTCAACCTTGCCCGAGATCAGGCGTTGGACCTGCGCGGCCAGTTGAAGGAAACCTACAAGCTGCGCAATCGCGAATTGTCCCGGCAAACCACCGGCTCCGCCATGCCGGGCAGTGAAACGCAGTACAACCAACGGATTGCCCAAATCAAAAATTCGCTGTTACCTTTGGAACAGAGGCTCTGCGACGCGTTGACTGTAGGCGGAGACAGCCCGGCAAAAATCGGCACGGTGATCGATGGTCTGGATCCGCAATTGCGGGCAGAGATGGGCCGGACCGTACGAGACTTCCGGGCTACAGGGACGTTCAATAAGCCGCTCGCAGGGGTCATGAGGTCGAAGGGGGATGGGATCGCGTTTGCGTTGTTTGTGATTCAGGGGCAGAAGTTTATTGAAGCGCTGAATACCTTTGTAAGAAAAGAAAATCGTTCACTAAGTGACAAAATAGCTTTCACCGAATCATTCGTAGGTATGACAGCAGCTGGCTTTGCAACAGTTCAAGGCCTTTCAGTAACCATCTTTCAGTCTCATATCGAACAGATGGAAAGCGTTGGAGGTAAACTGAATACAATGAGCCGACTGGGACGATGGACCGGAATCGCGGGATTTTGGGCATTCGTATCAGGTGGCGTAGTTGCATCGCTAGACTTAGGAAAACACTCATTGCAGTGGGGTAAAGCGTTAGCGGAAGGCGATTACAAAGCCTTGGGCGCCACCACACTGCAGATAAGCGGTGACACAATGCTAGTCGGTACCAACACTTGGGCGGCCAAACACACCGGCTCAGTCGTGAAGAACATCATGAAGACACCGACTGAGCTACGTGCATTGGCATGGGCTGAAGCCAGCCCTCGACTTTTAGCGATAGGCGCGCGCGCAAATCTAATAGGTTTGATCGCTACCGCCCTGCAATTGGTAGGGGAAGGCCTTTACAACTACTTCAATCTAGACGACCTGCAAAAGTGGATGCGGAGCAGCGCTTGGGGGAACAAGACCGAAAACCGTACCGCACAGGATGAGTGGAACGAATTGGCAAAAGTTGTGCAAAAACCTACCTGCGAAATGATCCGCGATGTCAAACAGACCTATTTGAAACTGGTAGTTCCTGGTGTGAGCACACAGGAAATGGACACCCGCAAATTACAGTTGAAAGCGTACGAGCAGTATCGCGACACTCCAAAAAATATTGGATACGCGCCAGGTCCGTTCCCGTTAAGGTGGCAGGAACGCTCGTCCGCTTGGGTCACCCGCTTTGTTGTGGTTAGCAAAAGCAACGAGGCATTGACACTCCACCTGCCGATAAGTGACTCGCTGCAAACCACCGATTTTGCCTTGGCGCTGAACATCGCCTATCAATTGGAAGCCGAGCGCGACATCATGCACGAAACCTGTTTTGTACTTCGTGACCTGCATATCACTGGCGCATCATATAAACGCACCCCAACGCGAGGTGTCTTTAAGGTAGAGTCCGTAGACACATTGCCGAATGGCATAAATAAATCTCAATTCATTTTGTTCAAACAAGAAGACCTGGCGACTGTCGATGTTTAAGAGCCTTTTGAAGCGCAAAGATAAAATCGTATCGACCGAAGCCGCACCAGATATACGCAGCAAGCGCCCAAACGCGGGGGAAATCCGCGATAGCGGGTTGAATGAAACTCTATTTCTCTCGCCATTGCCCGTTTACACAGGACAGACGCAGTCCTCTCGTAGAAATTTTTCGGAGGTGAATGACACATTTTTAGAGCTAGGTGGGAGTAACTGGGGGACCGTTGAGCAGGGAAAAATATTAGCGGCAGGACTATGGTTCCCCATATTTCTGGCGTTCATAATGCCAAGCCTTGTGATTGCTTACGGAGTGATTTTTTACCCCGAGAACTTTAGTGATCCGTGGCGCGAACTATTCGGTTTTATTCAAGTGTCCATAAGTGTTTCCCTACTCTCCTTTCTTCCGATAGGCGCTTACGTCTACGGAATGATCTCTAGCGTCTACTCATCAGCAAAAACCTACCCCGTCCGCTTCAACCGCCAACGCCGCGAAGTCTGCTACGTCGACAGCAAAACCCGCCGCGTCCTCATCGTACCTTGGGAAAGCGTAGTCGCCTGGGTCTCCAACACTCAGGGCGTCACCAGTTATGGCGCTACTCGCCAGTACACGTTCGGCATGGGTCTGGAGGATGAGGAGCAGGACAAAGTGCAATTCCTCCTGCTACCACAACCCAGCGATGCACATGCTTTAGGGATGTGGACTTCAATTCGTAATTACATGGAAGACGGTCAGTTGGTAGATGCTCCAAACCCGATGCTCAAGGCACTGGGTTTGACTCCATCCGGTGATCGGCTCAAACCGTACGAAGGCCTACACACTTTTGAAATCGAACGCGAAGACGCACGCGCGATGGGGTCGCTGGACGAGGGTGGCGACGAACTGACGCCCGAGCAGCGCGAGCATTACGGTTACTCGAAAAAATCCCGTTGGCCACTGCGCCGCTGGTACATGTGGCGCGTGCTGAGCTTCTGGAAGATGCCTTACATGCTAGCCGAATGGGCGCATCGCAAAGGGCGGCCTACCCTTCCGGAGCAAGTGCAGACATGGTCTGAGGCGTTGCCACCAGAGCAATGGGCCAAGCCCAGCGCTGCATTGGTGAAAGCCAATCAAATGGTCAAGACTGCCATGGACAAAAAAGGCACCACGTTCGTCGAAGCGTGCAAAGCGGCGGGTTTGCATGGATGAAATGTGAGCAACCAAGGTCGTCTATTTCTTTGAATTTTTAACATCTGTTAAAACGTAAAGCCGATTTGTTTCGGTTTATCCGAGGCCATAAGTCGGAAATTTCGAGTCTGAAAACCCAATGAATATCCGTCAGATAACGCTTGCCAATCGATGGACCGCAACCTTTCAAAACATCGGCGAGTTTCGCATGGGCGTCGAGGGCTGGGGCTTGCTTCTACAGGGTCCGAATAACCAGACGATCAAATACTTCGTAGACCAGATTGTTCTAGCGAACGACGAGGACGGCAACCAAGCCAACACCTGCATCCTGCTCTCGGTCGATGGCGTTTACGGCTGTTTGCATACGGCCGTAGACGGCGACTGGGTGATCGATTTTGCACGAGGGATGATTGCCCCTCATCGAGTAACGATTCGCCACCATCACGACGCTTACGACGAAAGCCTCGCACTATACGAACAGCCGGCCTTCAAACGTGCGCGCCAGTACATCAGTGTTGTCGGAAAACACATCTATCTGACTTTTCCGCTAACCAGAGATGAGGATTTTCCCAAGGTATGGGACGAATACCTGGCAATCCGCAAGCGCCAACTGGATGAGCTTTACTTCGCAACCTGATGAACGCATGGCTACATCCGGTAAGCATCCCAACCGTTTTACGTCCTCACACTTCTCCAGTGTCCCCCCTCCCAAATTAAGCTTCACCTAAGCTTCCCCCGCTAGCATCCCGGCTCATCAACCTGTCGTCTTGAGCCGTGATGAGTCCCTCCGACATGAAAGCCTTCGATCTGCCTACCCAGCCGCATCCCGACTTCAGTCTGGTTCTGGTCAATTACAAAACCCCGGACATCACTCGCATGTGTCTGGAGCTGTTGCGCGAGCATGTCCAGGCGCAGGGCATTCCAGTGTGGGTGGTGGACAACGATTCGGCGGATGCCAGCCTCGATTATTTGCGTTCGCTGGACTGGATCAATCTGATCGAGCGGCCGTCGCCCGGTAAGGAAATGGGGCATATTGCTCATGGCAAGGCGCTGGATCTGGCCTTGGCGAAAGTTGAGACCGATTATTTGTTTCTGCTGCACACCGATACCTTTGTCTACGACATGGAAGTGTTCGCGATGATGATGCGCGAATGCACGAAAAGTGCGGACATGGCGGCGGTGGGTTGTGTTGAGCAACTTGATCGTGGGTGGCTGCGAGACACCTGGCGGTTAACTTCGCGGTTCTGCAAACATCATGTTCGTCGGCTAAAAGTTCATTTCGGCCTGCGTTCGAAACCACCACGCCCGTATAAAGAAACGCATCTGAAAAGTTTCTGTACGCTGTGGAATGCGCGTTTGATGAAGTCGCTCGGGCTGCACTTCTGCATGGATGAGGAGGTGCCTGGTTACACGCTTCAGGATCGAATGGTCGGGTTGGGCTATGGCGTCAGGTTCCTCTCGCCGCGGAAGATTTTCCGCTACCTGGATCACATCCAGGCCGGCACCGTCGCGGCGGCAGGCACGTATGGCAAGGATCACCGCCGTACAAAAATGTACCAGCAGACACTCAAGCGCTTGCAGGGGCAGCATGGCAAAACCGGTATGCAGGCTTCGACTTGATCGAAAACAATAAAAAAGGGCGACTTCAAAGTCGCCCTTTTTGTTTGCAGATTCTGTATACAACTTTCGCCAGTAGTGGAGTTCGCCCAGTGTTACGGCCTGGCAATCCTTGCACCGGTAAAGAGCCCTGACACTGGGCGAACGCCGAGGATTTTAATTCAAACAAGTGGACCTGTCGTCATGGGCAAACATGAAATTTTTGCACTGAAAAGTTAAAAACTGTGTTTTGCCGATTTATCCCGGGAATTGTCTTACAAAAACCTTTATATGATTGCTCTCATACATAAAGTTGTACAAGAGCAATAAACTTGTAGAGTTAATACTCAACTATCGTGCTGACTGGTCACTTTCAGGATATCGGTATAAGTGACAATAACGCTCTGCCCTACTTTCAGATCTTTCAACTTGGCCTGAATCTCCGGCTTCTTCACATCGAGCGTCTTCGATTGTCCGGACGGATCTTGGAGGGTGACCTGATTGGTCTTCAAATCGATTTTGCTGATTTTCAGCTGCACCTGAACCTGACGATAGCCCTCGCCGCCCGGGTTATCGCTGCCCGGGGCCTTGCGCAGTTCGCCGGTACGTTCGGTGGTGCCCGGCAGACCTTTATCTACATCGGTGTCGAGATAAGCCGCGACAGACCGCTGCACTTCGATCTTCACTAGGTCCCCCACCTTGAGATTGGCGAGATTTTTCGCTTTGTCGCTGAGCTGAACGTGGACCTGACGTCCCTCGGGGCCTTCCAGCACGACCTGGTGATTGGCCGGGTCGACGGCGAGCACTTTGGTGGTAACGGAATCGGCCTCAACGACGGCAGATAACGGAATATCGGCAGCCAGAGCGCCGAAACTGGCAGCAGAAAGCAGCGTTGCGAGAGTGATGGCCTTGGCCAGAGCGTCGAGCTTCATATGCATTACTTTCCCTGTGATGAAATGGCGACGCCCGCCACCGAAACGACTTCTGCAGCAGGCGTGCCAGTGAGCATAGACGCTGTTCAGGGCTTGACTTGGGTTTGTGGCCAACGGGTATGTGGCTTGGCGGTCTCTTGCGCAGTGGATTCGCCACTCGGCGTGCCCTTGCCGCTGTCCTGCCGCTGCTTGGGATCGGTCGGGCGCAGGGCATCATTGTCGCGCTCGGTTTCACCGGCCGGGCGTGGTTCGTCGGGGTTGTCGTTCTGGTTGCTGGTGGTATTCATGGCAGGAGTCCTCAGGCTTCGGGATCTTCGAGTTCGCGGGCGACGTTGACCTCGGGTGACTGCTTGTGCAGATCGTCGGCTTTGGCGCGCATCAACTGCCATTGCTCAAGATCGATTGCGCCTTGGCCGAGCAGGTCATCGGCGATGCGTTGCAGATCGAGGTAGTGAGCGTCAGGGGAGTTCTGCCAGTAGGCTTGATCGTCGAACAGGCGCTGCCAGGTGTCGAGGTCTGGGGGTTGCAGGTCGTCGCTCATGGGTGAGTCCGAAAATGGCGGGTTTCTGGGTAGAGCGGAGAGCGCTGGCGAGAGTTCCAGTCAGTTAACTCAGCGGTCACAGCGCTGACGCTTTCGCGAGCAGGCTCGCTCCCACAGGGAAGAAAGCGGTGCCGCCGTTAATACCCGGTCATTTCCAGATAGCCTTGGCCAGGATGGCTGCCATCAATCTTCACCGGCCCTTCCCAGTACGGGATACGCAAATCCATCCACGCATTGCGGTTGATCGCGTCAACGCTGATATCGAGTTTCTTGTCAGGAATGCGGATCGACCATTTCACCGGCATCGGTCGATCGGCAACCTTTGCCGTGTCCTGCGGCACAAGGCTGATCTGCTCGCTGCGCAACGTCTGAATCTGCCCGTCAGCGGCGATCCAGGTGCCGGTCAGATAAGGCGCGCCGGTCTTCTGCCGCATGCGATAAAGCATCACGTGTTCGCCGCTGTCCAGATGCAGCGAGAACCAGTCCCAGCCAGTTTGATTGGCGGTGAGTGGCTGACTGCTCCACTCGCGATCGAGCCACGCCGGGCCGCTAACGGTGTAGGCCTGGCCGTCGATCTGCAGCGTGCCGCTGGCCTGGAAAAATGGCTGGCCGTAGTAATACGACGCCTGGCCTTCTTCGGATTTTTGGCTGAAACCGTTGTCGCCCTGCAGCACCAGCGGTCGGCTGGAGGTAAGGCGCAGTTGATAAGCGAAATTCTTGTCACGAGCACTGAGTTGCATATCGCTCAACGGATCCTGCGCCTGACTGGCAAACATCCAGTCATCGATCCACGCCTCGAACGGCGCCAAGCGCACGCCGGCCTGGCCTACTCCGCCCCGGGCGTAGCGCTCGGCGGCATGATGCACCGAGCGCGAAGTGACTGCCGCATGGCCCAGCCAGATCGTTTGGTTGCCCCAACCGGCCTGCTCGGCGACGGGTTTCAGGGCGCTGCGAAACAGCGTCCATTGCACGCCGAAATCATTGCCCTGCTGATCCTTGAGGTTGGCGGTGACGTACCACCACTCAATGCGAAAACCATCATGCGCGCCATGATCGGCCGGAAAGCTGAATATCCGACCGGGCACCACCGGGGTGAAGGATTGCGCCTGATCGCCCATGCCGGCAAAGCCCTTTTCCTCGGGTGCAGGCTGATCGCAGCCAGCGAGCAGCAGCGCAATCATCAGCACGAGCCATTTAGTCCTCATGGGCAAATGTCCTCAGCAAGTCCGCCGGTTGTGTGCGGTACAGCGAATACAGCGGCCATGCCGAAGCCAGTAAAGTCGCGAGCAAGGCCAGGCCCATCAGTTGCAACAACTGCAACGGGAACACCCGCAGCGGCAGTCGCCAGCCGAACGCCTGCACGTTGATCACCGCATCGAGGCACCACGCCAAAGCGATGCCCAACGGCAGCGCCAACAGCAACGTCAATACGGCAAGCAGCCAGGTCTGACCGAGGTTGAGCAGCATCAATTGTTTGCGCGTAACGCCCAGCGCCCACAGCGGTGCGAGCTGACTGAGGCGACTCTGGCTCTGAGTGAGCAGACTGATGAACAGCGCCACGCCAGCCACGGCCAGGGTCAGGCTGTTCAAAGCTGCTGTCGCAGCAAATGTGCGTTCAAAGACTTGCACCGACCAGCCCTTGAGCCGCGCCTGATCGACGATGCGGTTGTCATCCAGCGCAAAACGCGCCTGCAAGGCGTTGAGCAGCGCTGGAATCTGTGCTGGATCGATACGCAAATTGAAGCGGTTCGGCGTGAGTTGCGGCCAGCCGCGCAGCAGGTGCTCACTGCTGATCAGCACGTGACCCTTCGGATTGCCGTAGTCGGCGTAGATGCCGACGATGCGCGGCGACCATGTGCCGTTCGGCGTGGGAATGTTCAGATGCTCGCCCGGCTTCACTTTCAGGCGTCGCGCCAGTTGTTCGCTGAGCATCACCGCATCGTCCGTGGCCAGTTTGCCCCACGGATCGCTGCCACTGCTGTCGAGCAACGGCCAATGCTGGCGATAGTACGAGTGGTCGATGATGCCGTAGACATCGGCCGGCCAGCCTTGCAGCGTCACCGAAACCTGCCAGTTGGGCAGCACAGCGGTCACGTTGCGCTGCTGCTTGAGCCAACTGTGCATCTCGCGGGCCTGCGCCGGGTTGGCCGGGTTGACGTACAACTCGGCGCTCAGGCGTTGTTCGAGCCAGTCGTTGAAGGTCTGGCGAAAACCGGCGGTCATGCTGCCGGCGCCGATGTTGGCGGCGAGCGCCAACAGCAGCGCCATCAGCGCCAGACTCAGGGCTGGCAGTTGCTGGCGGCAGTCGGCGAGAAACCACTGGCCGAGCACCGACCGACTGCGCCCGAGCAACGGGTTCAACAACGCGCTGAGCAACACCGGCAAGGCCAGCGCGGCACCGAGCAACAGCCCGGCCATGAGCACGAAACCGCTGCTCAGGCTGTCGCCCCAGATCAGCGCCGCCAGCGCAATTGTCAGCAGCGCTGTCGCCAGCCAACCCTGTCGGCGCAACCAGCGCGAATACTGTTGATGCCAGGCCTGCGGATCGGCCACCGCCAGCAACGGCAGACGCGCCGCCCGCAGCAGACTGTTGGCCCCGGCCAGCAACGCGCCGAGCAGGCTCAGCCCTATGCCGCTGAACCACCACCAGGGACTCAGGCGCAACTGCCCCGCCACTTCCGCGCCATATAAACCGCGCAGGCTGGCGGCGACGTCCGGCAGCAGCACGCTGGCCAGCCAATAGCCGCTGATCACACCGAACAATCCGCCGATCAGCGCCAGCACACCCAGTTCAACCACCAGACATGCGATCAGCATTCGTGCACTGACGCCACAGGCGCGCAAGGTGCGCAGCAAACCTCGGCGCTGTTCCAGAGCGAGGCCGATGGCGGCGTGGACGATGAACAGGCCGACCAGAAACGACAGAAATCCAAGGGCATCGAGATTGAGGTGAAAGCTCTCGGTCAGCCGCGCGAGGTTGTTTTCTTCGCCGCTACTCTTGAGCTGCAAGCGATCATTGAAACTGGCCGGTAATTCTTGATGAAAGTCCTTGGGTAGCAGCAGTCGCGACAATTGCTCGGGTTGTTCGAGCAGGCGCTGCGCTACGCCGATGTCGACCAGCAACAGGCCCGGCGCCATGTCCTTCTGCGCGAGCAGTGGCGGCAGGGTTTGGCCGTTTACGGTTTGCGGTGTATCACCTTCGCGCAAGCCGAGCATTTGCAGGGTGTCCGGAGAAATCCAGGTGCTGCCCGGCGGGCTGAAAAATTCGACGATGCGCTCGATCGGCATCGCCTGCCCGGCCACTGCCGAATCCGTCGGCAGCGACACCGGCTCGATGCCCATCACCTGAATCCGCTGGTCTTCGTGGCCCTTGAGCGTCATCCGGCCCTGCAACACCGGCGACACCGGCCAGCCCTGACGGCGCAATTCGATAAACCAGCGCTGTGGAAACAGCGCCCCATTCGGCGTGCTGAGGCTGGCCTGTGGTTCGCCGCCGATCATCTGGCTGGCCCGCGCGTAGCTGTCACGTGCCTGACTGTTCAGCGCCTCGACGCCAGTGAGCAGACTGGTGGCCAGCCACAACCCGGTCAGCACGCTGAAAAACTGCACGGGATGGCGCCGCCAGTGGCTGAGCAGCGCGCGCAGGGTTTGCCGCCAGATCATCAGGCGACCCGCCCGTTCGACAACACCACACGCTGGGCCAATCGCGCCGCGACGCGCTGACTGTGGGTGACCATCAGCAGGGTCGTCGGCGTGTCATCGAGCAATTCCAGCAACAGCCGCAGCACTTCATCGCTGGTCGCTTCATCGAGGCTGCCGGTGGGTTCATCGGCCAGCAGCAATTTCGGCTGCGAGGCCAATGCCCGGCCCAATGCGACTCGTTGCTGCTGGCCGCCAGAGAGTTGCTCGGGGTACCGCGAGAGCAGATCGCCCAGACCCAGACGCTGCACCAGATGCGCTTGCCAGCGTGGCTCATGGCGCCCGGCCAGGCGCGCCTGAAAGGCCAGATTGTCTTCCACGCGCAGGCTGCCGATCAGGTTGAACTGCTGAAACACCAGACCGATTTCCGTGCGTCGCCAGTTGGCCAGTTGCGCTTCGCTCATGGCTTCCAGACGATGTCCGCCGCTGCGGATGCTGCCGCTGTCGACCTTGTCCAGCCCCGCCACCAGGTGCAGCAGCGTGCTTTTGCCACTGCCCGATTCGCCCATCAGCGCCAGGCTGCCACCTGCTTCCAGCGTCAGGTCGACGCCTTGCAGCACCGGCAACAATCCCTGTGGCGTGGCATAGCTTTTGAAAACGTCGCGAACCTCAAGCATGGGCAAACCCGATCAGTGAACCTGGGCCTAGGATAGCGGCCCTGAATGGTTTTTGTCCGCTGATGATCATCGTCAACCCAGCGCCGCGCCCTAAGCTGCTGGCTGTTCGGCCATAACGATAAAAAAACCGGAGACACCCATGCCCCGTTTCATCCTGAGCCCGCGTGGCCTGCTGACCTGCCTGATCACCACTTGCCTGAGCCAGCCGTTGCTCGCTGCTGACGGTCCGGTGGCGCCGAGCATGCAAACCGCCGCAAGCAACGCTGCCGTACTGCAAACCCTGCCTTTCAGCGACCGCACCGATTTCGAATCCGTCAGCAAAGGCTTGATCGCACCGTTCAAGGGCCAGATCAAGGATGCCGCCGGCAAAGTCATCTGGAACGTCAATGCCTATGATTTCCTCGCCAAAGACAAGGCGCCGGAATCGGTCAATCCGAGCCTGTGGCGACTGGCACAGCTCAATGCCCACGCCGGTCTGTTCGAGGTCAGCCCCAAGCTGTATCAGGTGCGCGGCCTCGACCTGGCCAACATGACCATCATCGAAGGTGACGACGGGCTCATCATCATCGATCCGCTGACCATGGCCGAAACCGCCAGGACGGCGCTGGATCTGTACTACGCCAATCGCCCACGCAAACCGGTCGTCGCGGTGATCTACAGCCACACTCATGTCGATCATTTCGGCGGCGTGCGCGGGGTGATCGACGAGGCCGATGTCAAGTCCGGCAAGGTCAAGGTGTATGCGCCAGCGGGCTTCATGGAACACGTGATGAGCGAGAACGTCATGGCCGGCAATGCCATGAGCCGCCGCGCGCAGTACCAGTTCGGCAGCCTGTTGCCGCGCAGTGAAAAAGGTCAGGTCGATGCTGGCCTCGGCAAGAGCGCGCCCAGCGGTGGCACGGTCACACTGATCGCGCCTACCGATCTGATTGCCGAGCCGTTGGAAACCCGCACCATCGCTGGCCTGCAAGTCGAATTCCAGCTGACCCCGGGCACCGAAGCGCCAGCGGAAATGAACCTTTATCTACCGCAGCTGAAAGCCTTGTGCATGGCCGAAAACGCCACGCAGATGATGCACAACATCCTCACCCCGCGCGGTGCGCAGGTGCGTGACGCCAAAGCCTGGTCGCAATATCTCGATGACAGCCTGGCGCGCTATGGTGACAAGGCCGACGTGCTGTTCGCCCAACACAACTGGCCGACCTGGGGTGGCGAGCGGATTCGTACTTTGCTCGCCGATCAGCGCGACATGTACGCGTTCATCAACGACCGCACCCTGCACTTGCTCAACCAGGGCCTGAAGCCGCTGGAAATTGCCGAAGCAATCAAGAAACTGCCCGGCTCGCTCGATCAGAAGTGGTACACCCGTGGCTATTACGGCTCGCTGAGTTTCAATACGCGCGCGGTGTATCAGCGTTACATGGGTTTCTACGACGGCAACCCGGCCAACCTCAACCCGCTGCCGCCGGTCGATGCGGCTAAACGCTCGGTCGAGGCCATGGGCGGTGCCGCGTCGGTGCTGGAAAAAATGCGCAGTGCGATGGCCAGCGCTGACTACCGATGGGCCGCGCAGTTGGGCAACCAGTTGCTGTTCGCCGATCCGGACAACGCGGATGCCCGCAACGCTCAAGCCGAGACGCTGGAGCAGTTGGGTTATCAAAGCGAGAACGCCACCTGGCGCAACATGTACCTGACCGGTGCGATGGAACTGCGCAACGGCGTACCACCGCAGTCTGCCAATACCGTATCGGTGGACATGGTCCGGGCGATGAGTCCGGAAATGTTCTTCGATTACCTCGCGGTACGCCTGGACAGCGACAAAGCCGTGGCCCATGACCTGACGCTGAACTGGACGTTCGACGATGTGCAAAAGGATTTCACCCTGACCCTGCGCAACGGCGTGCTGACTCACCGCGCCGGCTTGAATCCGGCGGCGGATGCGAGCGTCAGCCTGAGCCGCGATACGCTGGAGAAGATCAGCCTGAAGCAATTGGACTTCCCGACGGCGATGCAAAAAGGACTGGTGAAGTTGCAGGGCAATGGTCAGAAATTCGGATTATTGATGGGCAGCCTGGATACGTTCGGGCCGCAGTTCAATATCGTCACGCCGTAAGTCAAAAGCCCCTCACCCTAGCCCTCTCCCAAAGGGAGAGGGGACTGACCGTGTTGGATGTACGAGATACGCCGAGGTGGGATACCGAGTAGAACTCAGATTCCGAACGCCATGAAGATCGGCTCCCTTTCCCCCTCGCCCCCTTGGGGGAGAGGGGGAAATCTTGCTGGCACCCTCAATAACGATCAATCACCTCAATCCTGCTTTCAACAAACCTGCCCCGGATTCAACCGGAACTGCTTCGGCGTAATCCCGAACTGTTTGCGAAACGCGCGGATAAAGTTGCTCGGCTGGCGATAACCCAGCCGCTCAGCGATCCGTTCGATCGGTTGATCGCCCGCCGTCAGCCAGTGCCGCGCCATCGTCAGATTGTCCTCACGCGCAGGCGCGCAAGTTGCAGCGTGCCAGTGGCGCAGCATGCTCTGGTGCAGAAACGGGTTGGCGCCCAGCAAGGCCTGATCGAGCCTGGAGCGCGGCAAGGTCAGGCACAGATGCTCGCCTTGCTCCACCGCGATACCCACTCCACGCAGCCAGCCACCGGCCATTTGCGCGGGGCGCAGGCTGACACTGACAAACAAATCTCCAGGCGCCCCGCCGAGTCGACGGGCAATGTTGCGCACCAGCGTTATCGCCGCCGCATCCAGAGCGAAATGATGGAGCTGCCCCTGCTGCGAACGCAGGCGCAAATGAGCAAAATCGCCCGCCTCGACCAATTCCACCGCAATGTAATTGATCACCCTTGGCAAGCAGTCGATGAAGCACTTCAGACTGGCCCGCAGGGTCGCGGCCGAGTCGAGCAGAATATTCAGTCCTTGCAGGCAATCGGTCGCCATCCCGTCGGACAGTTCGCAGCCAAACGTCGGCGCTACCCCGGCCCACTCACACTCACGCCACAACCGTTCAACCGCTTGTGCGGCGATCAATTGATGCTGTCCGGCAAGCACAGACGGGCAGATCCCGACGCGCGCCATCAAGCGTTGCGGGCACAGCCCGGACTGGCGAGCATGCGCGAGAATCGTGCGGGTGCACGCGCTGGAGGCGAACAGAGGCTGAGACATGAAGGCGGCCATCGAAGAACAGGCGTGTACTTATGCCAGCGGACGTGCTATCGATCCAATGCATTAAAAGTATTCGCAAAATGCAGGAGACGCATGATGGATCTTCGCCAGCTTCGCCACTTGGTCGCCCTCGCTGATTACCGCAACTTCGGTCGCGCCGCCGAGGCGATCAACCTCAGCCAACCGGCGTTCAGCCGCAGCATCCAGACTCTGGAGCGTGACCTTGACTGCGCGCTGGTCGAGCGCAGCAGCCGCGAATTTCGCCTGACCGGGCAAGGCCAACTGGTGCTGCAACATGCGCGGCGCCTGCTCGCTGGCAGTCAGGCGCTGCACAACGAATTGACGCAATACAACGGCCTCACCGGCGGCGAACTGCAATTCGGTTGCGGCCCGTATCCGGCACAGGTGCTGGTGCCGGAAGCGCTGGCCGACTTCATTGATGCGCATCCGGCGATTCGCACGCGGTTTCATCAGGGCGACTGGCAGCAATTGACGCTGTGGTTGCGCGAGCAGCAGATCGAGTTTTTCGTCGCCGATGCGCGGCACTTCGTCAGCGATCCGCAGTATGAGGTGCACCTGCTGCGCACGCGGCCGGGACGGTTTTTCTGTCGCGCCGGCCATCCGCTCCTCGCGCAACGCGACCTGCGCTTGCGCGCCCTGCTCGATTACCCGATCGTCGGCACGCGCATTCCACCGATGATCCGCAAGGTGCTCGCCGATATCCTCGGTGAGCAGGACTTCACCCCAAGCGTCGAGTGCGCACAATTTGACGCGATCCAGCGCGTAGTGCTGCGTTCAGACGCGGTGGGGCTCGCCACGCTTGAGGCCTTGCGTGAACAACTTGATCGAGGCCTGATCGAGCTGCTCGACTTTGTCGACGTCCCCCATGACGAGCCGGCGCTGCAACTGGGTTACGGCATCGTCAGCCGCGCCGGTTTTACCCTGACGCCAGCAGCGCGGGCGATGATCGAGGCGATCCTCAGCGTCGATCAGCGTTTGCTGGCGGCTAACGGAGCTACGGGAGACGCGCGCACAACATGAGCAAAATCGATCCGCAACCCGTCAACGCTTTTTACGCGCCGACCCTGCTGCCGGCCATTGAAGAATTGCTCGCGCGCGGCGTTACCCAAGGCGCAATCGAAGCGCAGCTGCGCCGCAGCCTGTTCGATCTGCGCACGCCGTTCACGCGCATGCCGCTGCTGATGTCGCGGCGCTTCTGGGCGTTTGCCGTGGAACAGAGCGGGGATCCACTGATCGGTCTGGCGGCGGGTGAACGTTTCGTTTCGACGGCCACCAACGGGCTGACCTATCTGTTCGATGTCGCCGTGTCGCTGGAACGTGCCTGTGCGTTTTTCGCCGAGTACTTTGCGTTTTTCAACGGACATTTCCGTGTGCAAATCCTGCGTGAAGATGACGGCGTAACACTGCGTCTGGTCGAAGCCGGCAGTCTGGGTGCTCCGGCGGCGCTGACCGATTACATCCTTGTCAGCCTGTGCAGCCTGGTACGACGCAAATTGCTCGCCAGCGGCGTGAATCGTGATCCGGTGCTAGGTGTGGCATTGGCATCGGCAAGCCGCGAGCAGCATCAATCGGCATTGCGCGCCCCGGTGAGCGCAGAGCAATCATGCGCGGCGATTTATCTGGATCCTCAGCTGTTCGTGATGCCGTTGACACCGGGCAATCCGGCATTGGAGACAACGCTTGTCGATCTGCTGGAACAGACCCGACGTCTCAGTGAATCGACCTTGCTCGGACAGCTCAGCGATTATCTGATCGAAGATCTGGCTTCAGCGGATTGGCAGCAGTTCTGTGTTACACAGCATTTGCTTGAGCGCACGGCGGCAAGGCGTTTGAAGGCGTTGGGCTGGACTTTCAGCGAACTGCTTGATGAGCATCGCCGCTATCGTGCCGAGGACCTGCTGCAATCCGGGGCGCTGGAGCTGGTCGAAGTGGCTGATCGGTTGGGTTACAGCGATGTGCAGGGATTCAACCGGGCTTTCGCGCGCTGGCTGGGGTGCGCGCCTGGGGAGTATCGCGCGCGGTGGCTGAAGCTTTGAATTGGCTGGTGTCAGTGCTGGCCCCATCGCTGGCAAGCCAGCTCCCACAGAGGCCAGTGCTGACACAGGATTTGTGAACAACCTCGAACCCTGTGGGAGCTGGCTTGCCAGCGAAGAGGCCCGCCCGAGCAACCCAAAACTCACTGCCCCGAAGCCACACTCGCCGGCGCCCGCTCAGGCGTAACAATGCTGCCCAGATCGATATGCTTCCACTCAGGCTTGGCCCCCAAGCGCGCATTGAAGCGGTAGTTGAAAGTGAACTCATCCGCCGTCGGCACGCTCAGCGGTTTGCCATATACCGCTTCGATTGCGCCCAAGTCGTAGCCCATCACCTGCAACAGTGTCGGGAAGATGTTGTAGTGGCTGGAGCGGTCCTTGTTTGCTGGCAGATTCGCCGCCCAGTCCGGCGCCTGCAATCCACGGCCCTGAATCACCACCAGCGGCACCAGCCCCTCCTCTTCCACCGGGTCGCCGCCGCAATGGGTATTCAAGCCCGGGTTGCCACGCTCATGCAGATCCTGGCCATGATCGGAGGTATAGATCAGCAGCGCATTGTCCAGATTGGCCTGGGCAAACACCCGGGCGAAGAACTCGCCGACGTTCCACAACAGCGTGTTCTTGTAGGCATTGCGATACAGCACCCAGTCATCCGGCTGGCCGTTGAAACCGGTGCGTTCGCCAGTGTCGGCGACTTCAGTGAACTGCCCGCGCGGCAGCGTTGGCCGGTAGGCCATGAACGCGTCCGGGTATTTGTCATGCACCGGAAAATGCGCGCCGACCTTGTTGATCACGATCAGCTCGGGGCGATCGTCATTGAGCAATTCGATCAGCTTCGCCGCTGCCGCCATATCGCGGTCGCGCACGCTGGTCTGGTCGAATTGCACGAAACTGTCGATGTCGTTTTTCTCGGCAGCGGTCATCAGGTTCTGCAAATTGCCGGCCGTGCGCTGAGCGTCGATGTAGACCGTGCCGAGCCCGGCCTTCTTCGCGTACTGCCAGATCGACGGCAACGTGCTGTTGATGCGCCTGTAATCGGCGCGGGTGCCGCCGTAGCGCAGGGTGACGTTGGTGTCGGCGCTGCAGTTGGCAATGGACGCGGCATAACCGAAGTTGAAGACATCGACCCCGGCCGGCGCTTGCTTGAGGTTGCTGTGCACGCCGAACGGCGCGTTGATGTCGAGGTAATTGCCGGAAATGCTTTCGTCGATGATCAGCACGATGTCGTGGCCGACGGCGGGCGTGGCGCGCGCAAGCGTCACCGCTTCACGGGGGCCGACAGTATCGTGCAACGCTTCATAGGCAAACAGGTTCAGGTAGGCCAGCGGCGTGTACATGATCGGCAACCCACGTGCGCCCTCACCCGCTCGTAGAAACAACAATCCGCTGAGCATCAATACGCCAACGAGGGGCGCCGCGACCCGCAACGTGTTGGGTATGAACAGCGCATGACGCGGCTTGAGTCCGATGCCGAATAACAGCAGCAAGCCACTGAGCAGCGCGCGCAGGATCGCATCGCGATACTGATAGGCCGCTTCCTGAACGAAGCCGCCGGAGTACACCAGCGAGACAAAATCGCTGTACCTCAGGTAATCCGCCGTGACCCGGGTATAGACATCGAAAAAAACCGCCGCAACAAACAGCGTTAATGCGAACGCATGTCGAACAAGAGCCTGACGTATATAGGCAGTTAGATATAACGCGAAAGTAAGCGCCAAAAACATCGCGCCAAAAACAAGTACATTCAAACCCCACCCGATAGCATTTAACCGATCCACGTAATAGTCGGAAAAGAGCAACAGATGGGCAACTAAGAGCAGTTCCTTGGCGTATTTGAACATGGCGATACCGGTGATCGGAAAAGGGCAAATGTCAAAGGTTTGTCGGTCAGAACCTGACACTAGCACCCGGCCATCAAAGCGCAAGAAATGACTGATAGGCGGGGAAAGCGTCAAAAAAACGGTGACTCAAATCTGACACACCTGTAGCGGTGAAAGCCTTTAATTTCGGGGACTTAGACCGTCTGTCGGTTAAATTGAATCTGAACAAATCTGCAAAGAAAGAACAAATTCAATCGCAGCAATGACTTGATGGCCAATCGCCAAAAACGCCTCAAGTGTTATACCCGTGCAACATGTCATTTTGCTGACACGCTTTTCAAACCCTGCGCTATACCCCTTTAACAATCTCATTCCGTAGTTAACTTTTCTGGTTTTATTGAGGTGCGCAGATGGACGTGAGCGTATTTGGCACTGGCTATGTCGGACTTATACAAGCCGCTGCACTTGCCGATGTCGGTCATCGGGTTTTATGCATTGATATTGATCCCAACAAGATCAAACAACTGCAACAAGCGGTACCGCCCATCAGTGAACCAGGCCTGTCCGCAACACTTGAAGAAAACATCAAGGCCGGGCGCTTGTTGTTCAGCACCCAGGCCAGTGATGCGGTGACTCACGCCGAGCTGATTTTCATCGCCGTCGGCACCCCGGCGGACGAAGACGGCTCAGCCGACCTCAGCCATGTACTCAACGTCGCCCGGCAGATCGCCGGCCTGATGGAGGCCGATCGCACGCTGATCATTAAATCCACAGTGCCGGTCGGGACTGCCGATCAGGTTCTGGCCACGGCCACCAGCGAATTGCTGCAGCGCGGAAAAACCGAGCTGCAGGTGCGTGTGGTTTCCAACCCGGAATTTCTCAAGGAAGGCAGTGCCCTCGCCGACTGCATGCGCCCGGACCGGATCATCATCGGCACCCGCGACGACGCTGCCCGCGAGCAGATGAGCGAGCTGTACGCGCCGTTCTGCCGCAACCACGAAAAACTGATGTTCATGGACAACCGCAGCGCCGAGCTGACCAAATACGCGGCCAACGCGATGCTCGCCACCCGCATCAGTTTCATGAACGAACTGGCCAATCTCACCGAGCTGCTCGGCGCCGACATCGAAGCGGTGCGCAAAGGCATCGGCTCCGACCCGCGCATCGGCTACCACTTCATCTATCCGGGCTGCGGCTTCGGTGGCTCGTGCTTTCCCAAGGATTTGCGGGCCTTGCTGCACACCGCAGAACACAACGGCATGCCGTTGAAACTGCTGCGCAGCGTCACCGACGTCAATGACAGCCAACGGCACATCCTGTTCAGCAAATTGCGCGCGCAGTTTCCCCAAGGCCTGGCCGGCAAATCCATCGCGGTCTGGGGCCTGGCGTTCAAACCGAACACCGACGACATGCGCGAAGCCCCCAGCCGTTACCTGATGGACGCGTTGTGGGCCGAAGGCGCCAGCGTGCAGGCCTACGATCCGGAAGCCATGTCCGAGTGCCGACGCATCTACGGCTATCGCAACGACCTGCACTTGTGCGCAACCCGCGACGACACCCTTGAAGACGCCGACGCGCTGGTGATCTGCACCGAGTGGAAAAACTTCCGCGTGGTCGATTTCGAGCTGCTCGCCGAGAAGCTGCGTTCGAAGGTGATCATCGATGGGCGCAACCTGTACAACCCGGAACAGGTTGCCGCCGCCGGCCTGCATTACAGCGGCATCGGCCTGCGCCACATCGCCCCTGAAGGGCTGCGGCCATGAAGATTCTGGTGACCGGTGCCGCCGGTTTCATTGGTGCCCATTGCGTCCTGCGCTTGCTGCGCGACGGGCATTCGGTGGTCGGCCTGGACAATTTCAACCACTACTACGACCCGCAGCTCAAGCACGACCGCGTGCAGTGGGTGCGCGAGCAGGTCGGCGATTTTCCGCTGGCCACGGTGGATCTGGCCCACGCTTCGGCGATCGATGCGCTGTTTGCCCGCGAGCAGCCACAAGTGGTGATCCATCTGGCTGCGCAGGCCGGGGTGCGTTATTCGCTGGACAATCCACGGGCGTATCTGGACAGCAACCTCAACGGTTTCCTGAACATTCTCGAGAGCTGCCGCCACCACCCGGTCGAGCACCTGATCTACGCCTCGTCGAGTTCGGTGTACGGCGCCAATCAACACACGCCTTACTCGGTCAAGGATGGCGTCAACCATCCGCTGTCGCTGTACGCCGCGACCAAAAAAGCCAATGAACTGATGGCGCACAGCTACAGCCATCTGTTCGGCATTCCCTGCACCGGCCTGCGCTTTTTCACCGTGTACGGCCCTTGGGGTCGGCCGGACATGTCGCCGATCCAGTTCGCCCGGGCGATCAGCGAGGGCGAGCCGCTGAAGCTGTTCAATTACGGCGAGCACCAGCGCGATTTCACCTACATCGACGACATCATCGAAAGCATCGCACGCCTCATCGATCAGCCACCGCAAGCCAATCCGCAGTGGGATCGCGAGCAGCCCGACCCGGCCAGCAGCATGGCGCCGTGGCGTCTGTTCAACATTGGCGGGCAGCAGCCGGTTGCACTGAAAACCTACCTCGCGCTGATGGAAAAACATCTCGATCGGCAAGCCATTGTCGAGCTGCTGCCGCTGCAACCGGGCGACGTGCTCAACACCTGCGCCGAGGCCAGCGATCTGGCCCAGGCCACCGGATTCCAGCCCCGGATAGAACTGGATGAAGGACTGGGCCGCTTCATCGCCTGGTTCCGCGACTACTACCCCATTGCCCGTGCGCCGCTTGCGGCTGATTGAATGCGGAGGACGCCATGACTGGACATGAAAGAAGTGTGTCGATTGCACAGATGCGCCCTGACAAGCGCGTCGACCCGGAACATCGCATGCGCCTCGACGCGGCGATCCACCGTCAGGGTCGCGGCTGGCTCAGCGGCCGCGATGGCGGCCGCCCATGGCAGCTGTCGCGGACCAACCGGGTGGTCGCCTGCCTCGGCGCGCTGACGATTCTCGTGCTGATCTCGCCAGTGCTGCTGGGCCTGGCCCTGGCCATCAAGCTCACCAGCCCGGGGCCGGTGCTGTTCGTGCAGAAACGCACCGGTTATCGCGGGCGCAAGTTCGGCATGTTCAAGTTCCGCACCATGGTCAGCAACGCCGAAGAACTCAAAGAGTCGCTGCGCCACCTGAACAAACACGGGGCTGACGCCATCGACTTCAAGATCGACAAGGACCCGCGTGTCACCGGCATCGGCAGTTTTCTGCGGCGCACCAGCCTCGACGAGCTGCCCAATCTGATCAACGTAGTGACCGGCGACATGCGCCTGGTCGGCCCTCGTCCGACCTCGTTCAACGCCTACCGCTACAAGGACAATCACCTCGCGCGTCTGGCGATCTACCCCGGCATGACCGGTCTGTGGCAGATCTCCGGACGCAGCAACATCGACTTCGACCAGCGCGTTGAGTTGGACCTCAGCTACATCGCCGAGCAGAGCCTTCTGCTTGATCTGAAGATTCTGTTGAAAACCCCCTTCAAAGTATTCAGCGGCCACGGAGCAAGCTAATGGACGGTTCAACCAATAAAAGCCTGAGCATCGCCAGCCCCAGCGAATCGAATCTGACTTCGACCGTGCTGGATCTCGATCTGCGCATTCTGTTCCTGACCGCCGCCAACCCCGGCGCCGGCACCACCACCAGCGCTCTGGCACTGGCCAGTCAGCTGGCGCAGATGAGCAGCGGCCAGGTGCTGCTGGTCGACGCCAGCCAGTCGGCGAACAACCTCACCCAGCAGATGAACCTCGGCAAGGAGCGCGGCCTGCGCGACCTGCTGTTCAACCCGGGCAACCCGCCGCTGTTGCAGGACTGCGTGGTGCAGGTCTCGAGCCTGCCCTTCCATGTGCTGCCCAACGGCCGGCCGATCCGCACGCTGGAACACCTGACCGCCGAGCGCCTGAGCCCGTTGCTCGACCAGTTGGGCAGCCAGTACCGCTTTGTGGTGATCGACGGCGACGCGGTGTATTCCGCCGCCGACACCCTGGTCATCAGTACTCAGGTCGACGGTGTGGTGTTTGTCGTGCGCGCCGAAGACACCCGCTGGGAAGTCGCCCAAGCCGCTGTGCAACGCCTGACTCAGGCCGGGGCGAAAGTGGTCGGCAGCGTGTTCAACCGGCGCAAGTACTACATGCCCAAATGGCTTTACAAAAACCTGTAAGCGAACGCAAAGGATGACGCCATGAACGCCAGAATGCTTGTCCTGCTGTTGCTGCCGCTTGCGGGCTGCTCCAGCACTTCCGACACCCAGAACATGCCGGTGAATATTCTCACCGCCTCCCCGGCCAACGCCCAGGCGACCGATATGCCGAAGATCGAGCAGACCCTGCGCCCGCAGGATGTGCTGGACGTGATCTTCCATATCAGCACCAGCGGCTCGGACGCTTACCGCGTGCAATCGGGCGACCAGATCGGCCTGAATTTCACCGCCGCCAGCCAGCTCAACGGCAATCAACTGGTGCTGCCCGACGGCACCATCGAACTGCCGGGCGCCAACACCTCGGTGAAAATCGCCGGGCTGACCAGCGAAGAAGCGCGCCAGGAAATCCAGCGCGTGTATCAGCGCAAACAGCTGTTCCAGCCCAACCGCAATCAGCTTACCGTGCAGATCATCAGCCCCTTGAGCAACGAGCAGAACCTTAAAAGTGCGCTGAACCACCCGGCCACCGGTATGAGCCGGGAGATCACCGTCGGCACTGACGGCTACGCGAGTTTTCCGGAAATCGGCGCCGTGCCGCTGCAAGGCATGACCGTCAATCAACTGGAAACCTTCCTCAACAAAAAGTACGCGCAACTGCCGGGCCGCATGACCGTGGACGTGCTGCTCAAGTCCACCGCAGGCAACGAGATCTACGTGCTCGGCGAGGTCGCACAACCGGGCTCGTATCCGATCCGCCGGCCGGTGTCGGTGCTCGAGGCGCTGACCCTGGCGCGCGGTACCAACGTCAAGGCGCGGCTGGATTCGGTGGTGATCATGCGGCGCAACGGCAATCAGGTGAAAGCGGTGCGCTACGACGTCGAAAAAGCGCTGTCCGGCGACGCCCCGCAAATCGCCTACCTGCAACCGGACGACATGCTCTACGTGCCAAAAACCAAACTGGCCAGCGCCGGCGAACTCGCCCGCCAACTGGCTGATGTGGTGCTGTTCCAGGGCGTCGGTTTCAGCTTCGGCTACCGCGTCGACAACAAAGACAGTGACAACTAACTCACAGGTGACCGACATGAACCCAAAGGAAAACTACCTGCATGAGTTCTTCAGGATTTTCTTCGCCAACAAGCAACTGGTGAAGCGCGTCTTCCTGACCTTTGCAGTCATCGCCCTGCTCCTGCCGTTGCTGCTCAAACAGAGCTTCGATATCACCGCGCAGGTCATCGTGCAGTCGAAAAAACTCTCACAGGGCGACGCCACCACGTCGCTCACGGTGGACAACGCCACGTTCATTCCGCCGTCGCTGGCGGACATGGAAACCGAGAGCAACATCCTCCGCTCGCCAGCACTGATCCGTCAGACCATCAGCGAACTGCGCGACAACGGTGAATACAGCCCGCCACCTGGGGTGTTCGCCAAGTTGCTCGGCGAACCATTCAAGCGCTACGTCTCGACGCCGCTGCGCGAGTACGTGATCAATCCGCTTCGCGACGGGCTCGGCATGGAAACCGATCCGGTGCGTGACACCACCCTCGACGCCCTGACCCAGCAAGCCGTCGACAGCCTGAAAATCGAAACCCTGCCCGGTTCCAACGTGATCTCGATCACCTACAGCTTCCCGGATCCGCAGCAAGGCACGACGTTTGTCAGCGCCCTGCTGCAGAACTATCTGGTCAGCCGTCAGGCCCTGCAATCGATCGACTTGCCGCAGTCGTTCTACGAGACCAAAAAGCACCAGTATCAAGTGCGTCTCGATGGCCTGGAAGGTAATCGTCAAGCACTGCTGGAAAATGTCGGCGCAGCGGATCCGAAGGAGGAAATCACCTTCCGCCTCAACGCCATCAACACTGAAGAACAGGCGCTGAACCTGTATCAGGACCGCCTGCTGCAAAGCCAGCGCTGGCTCGAATATCTGAAAACCGCGCTCGCCGCCGCCAGCAGTAGCAAGCTCAACGACTACACCTTCCCCTACACCTTCACCACCACCGTCGACAACGTGGCGTTCGAGGACCGGGAAATCAAACAGATGGGCGAGCAACTAACCAGCCAGGTCAGCCGTTACATGAACGATCTGGCGGTGTTCCAGCCCGGCAGCGAACCGATGCTGTTGACCCGCGAGCAGATCGCCCGCACCCGTCAGCAGTTTCTCAAAGTGGTGAGCAACCGCATCCAGGAACGCACCGCCGATCTGACCGTGGTCAAGCAGGTGATCGAGCAGAAAACCGCGCGCATCGCCGAGTTCAAGAACCGCATCCGCGACCTGCAGCAGACCCAGAGCAAACTGCGCCAGATGGACACCGAGATCGATGCGCTGCACGCAGCGTTCTCGACCTATGCCCAGCGTTTTGCCGAAAGCAGCACCACGCGCTCGCTCAACGATGACCTGTCCAACGCCCGGGTACTCAGCCCGCCGTTCGAACCGACCGAGGCAGCGTTCCCGAAACCGCTGCTGATCATCCCGTTCGGGCTGTTCACCGGTCTGCTGCTGGCAATCGCGTTCGTCTACGTGCGTGAGTTCTTCGATCACCGCTTCAAGCATCCGGCGCAAATCAGCCATGAGCTGGGCCTGCCGGTGCTGTTGGTGCTCAACGAAGAAACGTCGCAGCCGGGCAATCCGCACAAGAACTGGACCATGCCGAGCCTGGTTCACTGGGTGCGCAATTGAACGCGGTGTCCACCCCAATCGTCGCCCTGCCGATCATTCATTTGCTCAGCAGCGGCGGCTTCTACGGGGCCGAGCGGATGTTGCTGGATCATTGCCTGGCCACGCCGGGGCAGCATCAGGTGCTGTTCCTCGACGCACCGCCTGAGCTGATCTCGCGCTTTCGCGAGGCTGGGGTGGACGCTCGCGCTTGTTCAGGGCCGGGCGAGCTGTTGCGGCACTTGCGTCAGCGCCGTGGCGACAAACCGTTGCTCAACACCCACAACTTCAAAGGCCTGCTGTTCGGCTGGGTCGGCGCCACGCTGTTGCGCCTGCCGCTGGTGATCACTCAGCACGGCTTCACCCCACGCAGTCGCAAGCAGAAGTTCTACACCTGGCTAAGCCTGCAACTGTGCCGCACGGCGTCGGTGAAACGGGTGGTCTGCGTGGCGGAAAGTATCGCCGTGCTGCACCGTCAGGCCAACGTCCGGACGGAGAAGTTGCAGGTGATTCCAAACGGTTTACCAGCGGCGCCAGCGACGCCGCCGCTGGCAGAGCGGCAACGCTGGCTGGCCGGTTACGTCGGGCGGTTGAGCAGCGAGAAAGGCCCGGACCTGTTCCTCGATGCGCTGATCGCATTGTGTCACCAGCATCCGCAACTGGACGCGGTGATGCTCGGTGACGGACCGGAACGCGAGGCCCTTCAGGCGCGCATCGATGCTGCCGGGTTGCAGCAGCGGATTCGCCTGCCGGGCTACCAGACGGCGATGCAAGGCTGGTGGCAGCAACTCGATGCGTTGGTGATCAGCTCGCGCACCGAGGGCACGCCAATGATTCTGCTCGAAGCGATGCAGGCCGGCGTGCCGGTGGTGGCGTTCGCGGTCGGCGGTATTCCCGATGTCCTGCAGGACCGTCACAACGGCCTGCTCGCGGCGCCGACGGATACCGCCGCCCTCGCCCGCCAGCTCGACACACTGCTGGCCGAACCGAAGCTGGCCGCGCAGTTGCGTGAAAACGCCAGACGCACCCAACAGGAGCGCTACGACCTCAAGGCTTTGGCCGAACGCTGGTCGCAGCTGTACATCCAAACGGCACGGGAGACACGCGCATGATTTTCCCGCTCTCGATCGTCAGTCTGTTCGCCCTGGTCAGCCTCGGTTTGCTGGCCAGTCCCTGGCCGTATCTGGCGCCGGGGGCGGTGATTGGCCTGGTCGGTTTCACCGTCCTGTACCGCAAGCCGACATGGGGCCTGCTCGGCATTGCCGCGCTGGTACCGTTCGAAGGGTTCTTCAAAGACAGTTCAGTGTCGGGAAGCAAGTTGCTCGGCGCCTCGCTGGCGGTGATCGTGATGCTGCAACTGGCGCTGCACCAGATTCCGTCGCAACGCCTTCGCAGCAACCTGTGGCACTGCCTGATCGGCTTCATGGTTCTGTATTTTCTCAGCCTGCTCAATACCGATGACATGGGCATGTCGCTGGGGCATCTGCGCGAACTCAGCGTTGGTCTGGTGCTGTTTGTCATTACCTTGTTGATCGGCCGCGAACTGAACCTCGACCTGTTCGCCCGGCTGGTGACCCTCGCCGTCACCGCGACCTGCGCCATGGCAATGTTCTCGGCGAAGTTTCAGGATCAGGGCCGCGCCGCCGGCCTGCTCGAAGACCCCAACGCCTTCGCTATGCTCATCGCCTTCGCCATTCCTCTGGGCCTGCTGCTGGTGATCCGCAGCCCGAACCTGCTGCACCGCTTGTTCTGGGGCGCCTGCTGCCTGCTGTTGCTGGGCGGCATGACCAAGACCGAATCGCGCTCAGGTCTGGTGGTATTGGCGTTGAGCCTGCTCATCGGCATTTGGCACTACCGCGCGCAACTGACCCACATCCGCCCACGGCATCTGGGTTTCGTCATGCTCGGTGCGGCCATCGTGATTCCGCTGGCGATCTACGCCATGCCGGCCGGTTACATGGCGCGGATCCAGTCATTGAGCATCCTCAGCGCCGGCTCCAAGGCGCAGGACGAATCCCTCGGCCGCCGTGCTTCCTACATCGTCGTCGGCGGCCAGATGATCCGCGAACATCCGGTGCTCGGCTCCGGTCCCGGGACCTTCCCGTTGCATTACGCGACCACCGGTTACGCCAAGGCGTTTTCCGCCAACCGCAAGATCGGCGATCTGTACCGGCGCGCCCACAACACCTATCTGGAAATCTTCAGCGAACTGGGCGTGCCCGCCGGGCTGTTCTTCGTCGGCATGCTCGGGCTCGGTCTGTACAACCTGATTCGCGCGCGGGCGGCGTGGATGCTGCGCGGTGATGGACATCGGGCGGACATGATGACCCACATGGGGGTGAGCTTTCTGTCGCTGACACTGTTCCTGATGTTCCTCAGCGCGCCGAACCAGAAATACGTGTGGATCATGCTGGCGCTGACCAGCGTCCTGCGCATCAAGGCCGAGCAGGCGCCACTGACCCCGGAGACGCAGGCATGAAGCGGATCAGCATCGTCATCCCGATGTACAACGAGGCGCGGCACATTGGCCGTACCCTGCTCGCCGCGCAGAAAGCCGCACACGCGGCCAACGTCGAGTGCGAGCTGATCGTGGTCGACAACGGCTCGACCGATCAGGGTCCGCAGATTGCCCGGCAGTTCGGCGCAACCGTGCTGAGCTTGCCGGGGCTGTTGATCGGCGCGCTGCGTAATCGCGGCACGGCGATCGCCAGCGGGGAATGGCTGGCCTTCATCGACGCCGACGTGGAAATGCCTGAAACCTGGTTGCAGCCCTTGTTCGACATCCAAGCCAGTGGCCAAGCCGATGTGTTCGGCCTGGATCTGCATACGCCGGCCGAGGCGCCATGGTTCGCCACGGCCTGGCAGCGGCGCACTTCGCAGCCGTCGCACCGCGTCAGCCACAGTGTCGATTGGCTGCCCAGTTCCAACCTGCTGATGCGTCGCGACTGGTTCGACAAGGTCGGCGGTTTCAACGAGGCCCTGCGCACTGGCGAAGACAAGGAATTCACCCTGCGCCTGCACGAACAGGGCGCGCGTCTGCTGTCGGTCAATGACAAGGTCGCGCTGCACTGGGGTTACGAGATGAACTGGCGCGAATGGATGGGCAAGGAAATGTGGCGTCAGGGCAGCCATCTGCAACTGCTGCGCACCCATGGCATGAGCCTGCGCCTGCTGCGCTTTCCAATATTGTCGTTGTTGGTGTGGATCCTCGATTTCCTGGCGATTTCCGCACTGCTAGACGGCTTTCCCCATCACGCGGCGGTGATGGTCACCCTGACCGTGATCCCCGGTCTGGTCCTGAGCGTTCGCCAGAGCATCAAGCACCGCGATCCGATTCTGCTCCTGCAACTGTGGGGCCTGCACTGGCTGCGCCTGCACCTGGCCGGCGCGGCGTTCATTTTGAGTCTGTGTCAATGGAACGCAAGGAGGCCTGCCCGTGGCTGAGTTCATTTTCTGGATGTGCCTGTTGCTGCCGGTCTACGCCTACGTCGGCTACCCGCTGTTGCTGACGATCCTCGCGCCGCTGTTTCCAGCGTGGCGACACACGCCGGCGCCGCCGCTGAACGTCAGCATCGTCATCGCCGCGCACAACGAGGCGCGGCATATCGAGCACAAGTTGCGCACGCTGCTGGCCCAGGATTATCAACCGGCAACGCTGCAGATCATTCTCGCCAGCGACGGCTCTACCGATGACACCGTGGCCTGCGCGCACAAAGTGATTGATCCGCGCATCACCGTGCTTGACCTGCCGCGTCAGGGCAAAGCCGCCACGCTGAATGCCGGCGCGGCCCTGAGCAGCGGCGACATTCTGGTGTTCACCGATGCCGACAACCAATGGTCACGCGACACCCTCGGTCACTTGCTCGCGCCGCTGAGCGATCCACAGGTCGGCGCTTGCGCCGGGCACATGGTGATCCCGGTCACCGGTGGCGGTCTGAGTGTCGGCGACAGCCTCTATCGGCATTACGAAGGCTGGTTGCGCCGGGTCGAGAACCGCACCGGTTGCATGGTCTCGGCCGACGGCGCCCTGCTCGCCCTGCGCCGCGAGCTGTTCCAGAACGTACCGGCCGAGGTCAACGACGACTTCTTTATCAGCACCTGCGCGCCGGTAGCCGGCAAGCGCATCGTCTACGTGCCCGAAGCGCAAGTGATCGACCATGGCGTCGACGAGGCGGACAAACAGTTTCGCCGCCGTCAGCGCGTCACCGTCGGCGGCCTGCAAAGCCTGGCCCAGCGCCGCGAACTGCTCAATCCGCTCAAGCATGGCCTGTATTCCCTGGCGTTGATCAGCCACAAATTGATCCGCCGCCTGGCGCCGGTACTCCTGCTGCCATTGCTGCTGAGCAATTGCTGGCTGTGGGACGAGCACGCTTTCTATCGCCTGAGCCTGATCGCGCAACTGTTCGGCTACAGCGTGGCAATTGCCGGGCTGCTGGATGCGCAACACCGCTTGCCGAAACCGTTCCGCCTCGCCGCGTTTCTGCTGGTCACCCTCGCCGGGATGAGTCTCGGCCTGTGGCAGTTCCTGCGCGGTCAGCGGTATGCCCAGTGGAATCCGGAACAGAACCGTTAAGAGGACCGAAGCCATGGCGATCAAACAACTGATAAAAAGCACCAGTGGCTGGCTCTATCTCAACTCGCCGGTGGGCCGTCAGCAGTTGCAGGGCGCGGGGGTGATTCTGATGCTGCACCGCGTGCTGTCGAATGACCGCGCCGCCGACCTGCCGCACCGCAATGAACTGTGCGTCGGACCGAAAGCGTTCGAGCATTTGCTGGTGTGGCTGCGCAAGCATTTCGACTGCGTGCCGCTGATGGAAATTCTCCAGCCCAACGCCCTGCGCAGTGAACGCCCAAGGGTGGCGCTGACCTTTGACGATGGCTGGCGTGACAACGCCGTCAACGCCTTCCCGTTGCTGCAGAAACACCAGGTGCCGGCGAGCATTTTCCTCTCCACCGATTTCATCGGCAGCCGCCAGCGCTTCTGGTGGGAAAGCCTTGGCGAAACCCTATGGGGCAGCCATGGCGATAAAGCACGCATGCACCTGATCGAATGCCTGCATGCGCGCAAACATCCGCTGCCGGTGCTGCTTGATGACATCGATGTCGAGCGCCGCAGCCTGGCGCTGCTGCATTACCTGCAAGGGCTGAAAAGCCTGGCCCCGCAGGAGCTGGAAGAACTCACCGACGAATGCCCGAAGGACTCGCTGCCACAGGCACTGGACTGGCATCAGGTGCGGGCAATGGAAGCCTCCGGTCTGGTGCGGTTCGGCCCGCACGGCGCCAGCCACGCAATCCTCACCGGTCTCGATGATGCGCGCCTGAGCGAAGAAATCCGCCGCAGCCGCGACGCATTGAACAACGGCTGCAACCGACCTCTACCGGTCTATTGCTACCCCAACGGCGACAACGATGATCGCGTTCGCCAGCAGGTCGCGGACCACGATTACCCGTTTGCGCTGGGCACCGGCACCGGGATCTATCGCGGCGACGGCGATCCGCTGAACCTGCCGCGTTTCGGCGTCAGCCAGCGCACCGCGCGCCATCCGCAATTGCTGTCGTGGCGGATCTACCGGGGAGCGCGGCCATGAGCCGAGGCAACTACCTCAAGCACCTCGCGTTGAGCATGGGCACCAAGCTGGCGATGATCGCCTTGCGTTTGCTGCGCAACGTCTTGCTCGCGCGGATTCTCGGCCCCAGCGAACGCGGCCTGTTCGCCCTGCTCAGCACCCTGCCTGACCTGATCAGCGCGGCCACCAGCGGCGGTTTGAATTCGGCGGTCGGTTATCAGGCGGCCAAGCAGCGGCCGATGGGTTTGCTGCTCAGCCAGGTGCTGGTGTTCGGTTGTTTGCTGGCCGGTTTGCTGACTTTGCTGGTGGTGGCGCTGGTGCGCGAATTCGGCACGCAACTGGACGTGACCACGCAACTGGGCCTGCTCGCCTGGCTGTTGCTGCTGGCGGTGCCGTTGACCGTGTTGAAAAGCGGCCTGCTGACCCTGCACAACGCCTCGGGTGGCGTGGTCGCGTTCAACGTCTTGCGCCTGATCGAATCGCTGGCGCCGCTGTTGCTGTTCGTCGCGCTGTTCTGGATGTGGCAGAGCGCGGCGTTGGAGGCAGCGCTGATCAGTTGGCTGGCCGGTATCAGTCTGGTGGTGCTCGCCGGTTGGGTCTGGCTGAAGCGGGCGCAGCCATTGCAGCTGCAATGGGATCGCGCCAGCCAGAAGGAGCTGCTGCGCTACAGCGCGCGCAGCCATCCCGATCTGCTGTTCCAGCAAGTGATTTTGCGCTCCGATTACCTGTTTATCGGCGCCCTGCTCGGTAGCACCGCGCTGGGCCATTACGCCATGGCCAGCGCTGCTGCCGAATTGCTGTTGATCGTCCCCGAAGCGGTGACTACGCCCCTGATGAAACGCCTGCTGCAACAGGATGAAGGCATGGACAAGGTCACTCCGCTGGCGCTGCGCCTGACCGCGACGGTGATGCTCGGCGCCTGTTTGAGCATGGCCGTGATCGGCGAGTGGTTGATCGTCACCCTGTTTGGCGCTGCCTACCAACCGGCGTACCCGGCGCTGCTGGCGTTGCTGCCGGGGCTGTTGGGTCTGTGCTACGCGAGCATTCTGCGCCTGGACTTGCTGGGCAAGAATCGCCCCGGCTCGGTGTCGTTGTTGATGGGCCTGGGCGCGCTGCTCAATCTGGCGCTGAACCTGGTGCTGATTCCGGCCTACGGCATCGTCGGCGCCGCCGCCGCATCATCGATCGCCTATCTGGCGGTGACCGTGGCCATGCTCGTGCTGTATTGCCGTTTGAGCGCTGTGCCGTTCTGGCAAACCCTGATCATCCTGCCCCGCGACGTGCTGCCGATGTGGTCGATGCTGCAGAGGAAGCCCGCATGAAAGGCTGGTACCTGCTGTTCGGTCTCGGCCTGTCGCTGGACGCTTTGGCGGCGTCGATGCGCTGGGGCGAAATTCGTGACGGCAGTCTGTTTCTGCAAACCGATCAGCCTGACAGCGTGACCGTGCGCTGGACCCCGGCGTGGCAAGCGGATGCCAACGAAGAGCAACTGTACCTGCTCGACGGTCGCGGCAAATTGCTCGGCGAACGCTTGATCAAGGCCAGCGAAACCCGTGGCAGCCAGACCTGGCCGCTGCTGCCCGGCGCGGCGAGTTATCGACTGGAAATTCCCGGCTACAGCTTCCGCCACTACCGCATCGAACACGATGAACGCACCGTTGCCCTGTTTGCCCCGGCCAAAGTGCACTTCAGTGCCGAAAGCAAAAATGGCGACGTGCTGTATTTCAAAGTCGCGGCCGGTGAGCATGCAGTGCTCGCCGGCAAGTTTCACGGCGGCGTCACCGCGCTACAGGCGCAGCGGATCGGCGACCACCAGGCGCTGACTCTCGCACTAAAGCCCTATCGCGCCTATTGGCAGTTCGATCAGGTCGCGTTGCCAGTCAGCCCCCGCGAGCAGGTCTGGCGCCTGCAACTGCAGGGCAGCGGCAAAGCGGCGTTCTGGCTTGATGGCACGACTAATCTGTTTGCGCAGAATCCGCAGCAACTGCAACCGCTGCGCGAAGACGTCGGAGATGTCCGGCTGGTGCTGCATGACAAAGTCCTCGGGCGCACGCCGGATCTCGGTATTGCCCTGCCCTACGTGATGCCGCCCGCAGCCAGCCACGCGCTGCTCGATGCGCTGAAGCCGACGGCGGCGAGCTATTACAGTTTCGTCGACGTCACGGCGCAGAACCCGCAATTCGAAGACGCATTCCGCCGGGTCTATCAGCAGCGCTTCGGCATTCGCAACGACATCACCCTGCTGGCCGGCAGTCAGCGCCAGGCCGATCTGCGCGCCGACGTGCAGAGCAACAGCGGCCTCGACGCCTGGCTGGCGAGCACCCGCGCGCTGGGCGGCAATGGCACGCATTACATCGGCTTTGCCGACGAACCCAATCTCAACTATTCCAGCTACGGGCAATATCAGGCGATTTTCACCAGCATGGCCCGTCAGGTGCGCAGCGACCCGGCGAATGCCCGCGCCGGTGTGCGCATCGCCATGCCGGCCAGTTCGCGACTGGTCAACGGCCCGTTCGCCGATAACGCGGCGGACAAGCGCGGAATCGATTGGGCACGGCGCCTGCTCAGCGAGTCAGCCGATCAGGTCGATGCACTGGCCTGGCATGAATGGATGATTCGCGATCTGCTCGCCACCCGCGTCTACCGCGACAGCGTACGCCGTGCCGCCGAACTGGTCGGCCGCGACGCCAATGGTCAGCCGCGCAAGGCCTTGCTTCTCGATCAGACCAACCTGTCCAGCGGCTCCAGCCTCAGCCCCTACGATCAGGAAACCCACTACACCTCGCTGTGGTGGGCCTCAGTGGTGATCAATGCCTCGCAGGACGGTTTGCTGAGCATGCTCAACTGGTTTCAGGCCGCTGACGAACCGCATTACCCCAAAGGCATGTTGCGCGTGTTGGGCGACGATCGCTTCGAGCTGAAACCGGTCGGCCTGGCCCAGCAATTCATCGCCCGCCACTGGCTGCACCAGGTGCTGCAACTGGACAACGATGCCTTTGAGGTGGATGTGCTGGCGATGGCCGGCGACGAGCAGCGCACGTTGCTCGGAGTGAACAAAGGTACGCGCCTGCAACGCGTCGATCTGAGCGGCGCCCGATGCCCGCTCAACCATGGCGCCCTGCGTTACTTCGGCGCCGACAATCGCAGCCGCGACGCACCGTTTGCCTGCGACAACGGGCGCGTGCGTTTCGAACTGCCGGGACAAACCCTGTTTGCCCTGAGCTGGAGCGCTTCATGAGCCGCCCTTCGATGCTCTGCCGCGTGGGCTTGATGCCGCGCATGGCACCCTCATCAGGAGAAGAGACCATGGATGTTTTGCAAAAACTCAGCGGACATATTCGTCGTAAAGGCCTGCGAGCGACCTTGGGCAAGATCCGCAAACTGTACATTTTTTCCCATCAGCAACTGCTGTGGATGGAGCGCGACCTGGTCAGCCCGGTGCCGCCGCACAAGCTCAAACCCTATCCGCCGCTGCGCGTGGTCAGGATCACCGCGGACAACGCCAGCGCTTTCGCGCGTTACTTTGGCGACCGTGTCGGCACGATGGCCGAGCTGGCCAAAGAGGGCCACACCGGGCACATGCATGTCGACGAGCAAGGCGATGCCGTGGCGTTTATCTGGGGCACGCCGCGCAGTTATTTCGATCGGCACTACTACGGCTGCCGATTCCCGGTGAAGCCCGGCGAGTTCTTCGAGTTCGGCGGCGAACTGGCCCGGGCCTACTGGGGGACAGAGCTGTCGGTGGACCTGCAATTGCGCCTGTGGGAAGCCATGGCCGCCCAGGGCTGCCGAAAAGTGGTCGATGTCTGTGAGTCGACCAACATCCCGGCACTCAAGCTGCATCTGCGCATGAGCTATACCGAACAACGGCGGATCATGAATATCTACACGCTGTTCGGCCGCTGGCGCTTCTATCGCGAAACCCGCTACAGCGGTTCGCGCCTGGCGGCGCTGGGTAAAACTTCCCGTCCACCTGTCAACGCAACGGCGGCCTGAACCTATGGTGATGCGATTCGAATGGTGCACGTCCCTGTGCGCCGCCGACTTCCCGGCAACCGCGTATGAAACGCTGCGCCTGGGCGTGACCGACCATACGCCGTTCAACAATCTCGGCTGGTTATGTGCGGCGGAACAGGCTCTGGGTGAGGATCAGCGCCTGCACATTCTGCTCGGTTGGGAAGCCGCAGAACTACGCCTGTGCCTGCCGCTGGTAGCCAGCCGCGAGCGCTTCGCCGGCGTGCCGTTTCGGGTCTTGCATCACTTGGGTTATCCGCTGGCTGATCGTCTGGCCCTGCTGTCGTTGCTCGGCGGCGCGGACATGCACGAGGCGCTGCTGTTGATTCGCCAGCGCCTGCCCCATGCGCTGCTGCAACTCAATGAATTGTCGGAGCCTGCGGGTGAAGAAAGTGCCGTCACCGCATGGATGGCGCGCAGTTCCACGGCCGAGCGACGCCTGAGCTGCCGGGTGCCAGTGCATCTGATCAGCGAAGCCGACCATCAGGAAGTCTCCGGCGACCCGCGCTACAAACTGCGCCGGGCACGCAAACGGATTGCCGCGTGCGGTGCGCAGATCCGCCGGATTACCCCGGATGCGCTGAGCATGGCTGCCTTGTTGCAGACCATCAGCGAAGTCGAGGCGGTGAGCTGGAAAGGCGATGAAGGCGTCGGGATTTTCGCCACACCGCGCAGTCGCCAATGGATCGAACGCGCTTTCACCGCCCTCGCCGGCCAAGGCCTGGTACGCGTGGTGATGCTCGAGCTGAACGGCCGCTGCATCAGCTATCGCCTCGGCCTGCTCGAACAGGGCCGGCTCTACGATTACAACCTCGCCTTCCTGCCGCAGTACGCCGATCTCGGCAGTGGCCGGGTGTTGCTGGAGGAATGGATTCGCTGGGGCCTGGACGAGCACTGGCGCTGGATCGATGCCTCGCGGGTCAGCCTGGAAAACTCCAGCCATCAACTGCACGAACGCATGACCGGGCAATTGGAACACTGGCGCTGGAGTTTCTATTCGTGGCGCCCAAGTGGGCTGGCATTGGGTCTGGCGCTGCGCATCTGGTATCGCTGCAAGCCCGCCGTGCAGCAGTGGCGCACCAGGCGCGCCAACAAAAAATCGGCAGCACTGGTGCAACCTGTCGCAATCACTCCGGAGGGCGGCCATGCCTCGCCAAGTCATAGTCAACGCTGATGACTTCGGTCTCAGCGCCAACGAAAACGCAGTGATCTTCGCTGCCTTCCAGGCCGGCCTGATCAGCTCGGCCACGGCCATGGCCAACATGCCGGCGTTTGAAGCCGCCTGCACCATGGCCCGCCATCCGACGCTGCAAGGTCGGATCGGTCTGCACTTCAACCTGACCTACGGGCGCCCGCTGAGCCAGGCGATCCTGGGGCGGCGGACCTTTTGCGATGGCAACGGCGTGTTCGACCTCAACCTGCCCCGCCACAGCCTGTGGCTGAGTCGCGCAGACCGTGACGCGGTGCGCGCCGAGTTACAGGCGCAGTGGCAACGCTGCGTCGATCACGGCATGCGCCCGAGCCATATCGACTCGCACCAGCACGTACACAACATCTGGCCAATCGGCGAAGTCGTCGCGAAGTTTGCCGCCGAGCAAGGCGTACCGATTCGGCTGGCGCGCAACCTCGGGCACAACCTCACGTTGCCCAAGCGCCTATTCAAGGGTTTGCTCAATGGCCGTTTGCAGAGTCTGGCGCGGGTCACCGCCGATTACGTCTGCACGCCGGTGGACCTGCGCAATGCCAGCGTCCCCAGCGACGGCGTGCTGGAAATCGTCGCCCACCCGACCCGCCTCGGCGTCGATTTCGGTGATGCCTATCTCGACTCCGGCGAGTCTTTGAGCGAGGTAATCGAACAGGGTTTGAGAGGCGTCGCGCGAGTCTCGTATGCCGACCTCAATCGAGAGGAAACGCAGGGCGCTACGGCGCTCGAATGAATCACCGCTGTAACGACACTCACCACAACATCCGGGCCAAGACCCTGGAGGGCATCATGAGCATCATCACCAAAGTGCAAGATCGCATCAGACAGAAAGGCCTGGGCCGCACCGTCGGCACGTTGTGGAAACGCTACGTGTTCTTCCACTGGGAACTGCTGTGGATGGAGCGCGACCTGGTCAGCCCGGTGCCGCCACACAAACTGCGCCCGTATGAAGGCCTGCGCAAAGTCGACATCACCCCGGAGAACGCCGTGGCGTTCAGCAAACACTTCGGCGACCGAGTCGGCACCATGGCCGAACTGGCTGCCGAGGGCCACACCGGGCACATGTACCTCGACGCCGATGGCCACGCCGTGGGCTTTATCTGGGGCAGCATTCGCGACTACCACGACCGCCACTATTACGGCTGCACCTTCCCGGTCAAACCCGGCGAGTTCTTCGAATTCGGCGGCGAAATGATCCGCGCCTACTTCGGCAGCAGCCTGTCGGTGGACGTGCAGGTCGCGCTGTGGCAAGCGATGGCGGCGCAGGGTTGCACCAAGGTGGTCGACGTCTGTGAAACCCACAACATCCCGGCGCTTAAACTGCATATCCGCATGGGTTATCAGGAACAAGGTCGGGTGACCCACGTTTACTGCCTGTTCGGCCGCTGGAAATTCTTCCGCGAAACCCGCTATGAAGGCTCACGCCTGGACCCGTTGCGCAAACCGGGCCGGCCGGTGGTAAGTGCCGCGGCGCAGGCTTGATCCGGCCTTGTGAAATGTGGCGGTCGCAAGGCCGCCATCGCGAGCAGGCTCGCTCCCACACTGGAATGCGTTTCCCTGTGGGAGCGAGCCTGCTCGCGAAGAGGCCAGCCGTCGCAAAAAAAGTTCTCAGGCCTTGCTCGCCACCAGGCTAAAGCACATCGGCAGCTGCGCCTGCTGGTTCAGGTAGCAGTCATACACCTCTTCCCGGTTCGAATGCGCATATTCCTTAAAATCCACAATGCTCAGCCCCGCTCCAATGGCGCCGCTGAAGATCGCGCCCAGCGTATGCACGAACCAGTACGACTTTGCCGCCGGCTGCTCGACTTTACCTACGTAAACGATCGGCTCTTGCTGCACAAACGGCTCGGCACGGAAGTACGAGCTGGCGAGGCGGTAGGGATCTTCAGCCTGCGGATCAACCATTTCCAGAAACGGATGGGTTTCGTAGATCACCAGCTTGCCGCCCGGCTTCAGCACCTGCGCGACATGACGGAAGAATTCGCCGATGTCAGGCATCCAGTTGAGTACCCCGATGGTGATCAGGGCGACGTCGAAGCGGTTATGCAGCGATGCGGGCAGATGGTGGATGTCGCTCTCGACGAATTCGGCAGTATGCGGCGAGCGGCTGTTGAGCTCGCGGGCCTGCTCAAGAAACGCTGCCGATTGATCGACGCCGACGACACTGCGCGCACCCAGCGCAAACAGCGACAGGCTCTCCCGACCGTTATTGCAGCCCAGTTGAATCACGTCTTTGCCGTCGACTTCCAGCAAGCCGCGCAAGGTGTCATCGAGGCAGCAAAACTCCCCCTGCGCAACATCGCTGAGCAATGCCTGCCAGTCCGGTGAATCCTGATGATGGCGAGCGGAATCGTTCCACGCCTGTCGATTGCTTTCGATGGCGGTTTTGGGGTTGGGCACTTCCATGGCGCTACTCCGGGTGAAGCTCGTGATTGAGCGGCGTGAGTGTAGAACAGACGCGGGGTGGCGGTTGTTCCAATGTTGTAATCACACTGCGCAGTCCTCTTCAGCGAGTCCTACAGAAAAAGGAAGGAACTCGGGAAACCCCAACCGTTTTCCTACATCTTCCGTCGGTTGGCCGTCGGAAGCGCTCAGTCTAGGATTTGTCGAACTACAAGTACTCATGGAGCTCGACCAAGATGCAGTTCATCCAGACAACGACGACAGCAATCCCTGTACCGAATAGACTGCCAGGCATTGATCCCGGAGGCACTATGGACGGCAAAATCTTTCCCGACGATTCAGGGTTTGAAAACAACGAGCAGGCTGCCAGTCATGATCGCTGGTTGCGAGCCAAGGTGCAGGCGTCCAGAGATGATCCCCATCCGAGTCTCCCCCATGAGGACGTGATGGCGGACATGCATGCCTTGATCGAATCCATGCGAAAAAAGGCCGATGCAGATTGAGTGGCGGCCCGAAGCCAAGGCCGATCTTTCGAACATCCTCAGATACATTGGCGAGAGAAACTTTGCAGCCGCAGTGAGTCTCTCGAAATCCATCGAAGAATCCACAACCTCACTCTCCGTTCATCCCCATCTCTACCGTAAAGGTCGATCTCCCGGCACCCGGGAAATCGTTGTCCATCCTAACTACGTAGTGATTTATGAGGTGACGGATCGAATCGAGATACTTAGCGTTTTGCATACCCGACAGGAATATCCATAAAGACATCGCAGGAAACGGTGTGACCTTCGCCCGATCGATAACACGCCGTTTGTTTGCCCAGTAGGCACCACTATCAAAGATTCACATGACTCTGGTTAAGCCGCTCACGCAAAAACTCCACCAGCGCCTGCACCGGCCGCGAAGCCTGGCGATGCTGCGGATAAACTGCCGACAGGGTCAGCGGCTCCGGGCGTAAATCATCCAGCACCGGTACCAGCCGCCCGTCCTTCAGCGCCGCACCGACGATGAAGGTCGGCAGATAAGTAATGCCCATCCCCTGCACCGCGGCGTCTCGCAGCAGTTCGCCATTGTTGACGCGCATGCGGCCGGCGACGTTGATCAGCAGCGGTTTGCCCGGCGCTTCGTTGAAACGCCATTGCACCGAGCGCCCGTGGCCGTAAGGCAGGCAGTCGTGGCTGTGCAGGTCTTCAGGCTTTAGCGGTGTGCCGCGTTCGGCGAGGTAGGCCGGGCTGGCGCAGTAGACCCGTTCGATGCTGGCGATACGTCGGGCGATCAATGTCGAGTCCTCCAGCACGCCGATGCGCAGGGCCAGGTCGTAGCCTTCGCCGAGCAGGTCGACCGGACGATCGCTCAGATCCACTTCGACGGTGACTTCGCGATAACGCTGCAGGAATAGCGGTAGCAGACAACCCAGATGCGCCACGGCAAACGACAACGGCGCGCTGAGGCGAATCGTGCCGCGCGGCTCGGCGGTTTCGCCGGCGATGCCCTGCTCGACCTGTTCCACCTCACCCAACAAGCGCAACGCCGATTCGTAATAGCTCTGCCCCAGCGGGGTGACGTCGAGCCGGCGGGTCGAGCGATTCAACAAGCGCACACCGAGGCGCTCTTCCAGTTGCATCAAACGGCGGCTGACGAACTGCTTGGACAGCCCCAACTGATCGGCCGCGGCGGTGAAGCTGCCGGAGTCCATGACCTGGCAAAAAATACGCATGTCTTCGAACGGGTTCATTGTCACTCTCTGGTGGACAGTTAAACGCTTTATAGCCGCTTTTTCGCTTTTCAGCAGCCCATTAATCTGTGCTCACGGTTTGAAAACAACCCTGAACACAAAGAGCTGCCGAAGGCAGCCATCTGATCGTTGGGACGCGGAGCGTCCCCGGCTGCATTCCCACGCAGAGCGTGGGAACGATCAGATCGCAGCCTTCGGCAGCTCCTACATCACACATTCAAAAATGGAATTGAACATGAGCATCAAGAAAACCCTCGCCGCATCCCTCCTCGCCCTGTCCGTCAGCAGCGCTTTCGCCGCTGGCAGTCCTGGCGTCGAACACAACACCCAGGCGTTCCTCGATGCCCTCGCCGCTGGCGGTGGTCGTCCGCTGGAGCAACTGAGCCCGAAGGACGCCCGTGCAGTGCTGACTGGTGCCCAAGCTTCGGTAAAGGTTGATCTGTCCGGCGTGGAAGTCAGCGACAAGGCGATCAAGGTCGACGGCCAGACCATCAACCTGAAAGTGGTGCGCCCGGCCAAGGTCAAGGGCGAGTTGCCGGTGTTCATGTTCTTCCACGGTGGCGGCTGGGTGCTGGGTGACTTCCCGACGCACCAGCGCCTGATCCGTGATCTGGTGGTCGGCTCTGGCGCTGTTGCGGTGTATGTCGATTACACGCCATCGCCGGAAGCGCAGTACCCGACCGCGATCAATCAGGCTTACGCCGCGACGAAATGGGTGGCCGAACACGGCAAAGACATCGGTGTCGATGGCAAACGTCTGGCAGTGGCCGGCAACAGCGTCGGCGGCAACATGGCGGCGGTCGTGGCGTTGATGGCCAAGGAGCAGAAAACCCCTGCCCTGCGCTTCCAGCTGTTGATGTGGCCGGTGACCAATGCGCAATTCGACGACGGTTCTTACCAGCAATTTGCCGAGGGCCACTTCCTTACCAAGGGCATGATGCAGTGGTTCTGGGACAACTACACCACCAACCCGGCCGAGCGTGCGCAGATCCATGCCTCGCCGCTCAACGCCAGCGCCGAACAGCTCAAGGGCCTGCCCGCTGCGCTGGTGCAGACCGCCGAGTTCGACGTGCTGCGTGATGAAGGTGAAGGCTATGCGCGACACCTGGATGCGGCCGGCGTGCCGGTGACCTCGGTGCGTTACAACGGGATGATTCATGACTTCGGCCTGCTCAATCCGCTGAGCCAGATTCCGGAAGTCAAAGCGGCGGTGCGTCAGGCGGCGGCCGAGCTGAAGACTCATCTGAATCCATAAAAGCAAAAGATCGCAGCCTGCGGCAGCGCCTACCCTGGAATACGATTCCCTGTAGGAGCCGCCGCAGGCTGCGATCTTTTTTCTCACCAGCGTCGCGGAGTACCGGTCATGACCCTTTTCTACGCCCACCTGCTGTCCTGGAGCGCTGTGCTGTTGCTGCTCGACGCCGCGCTCTGGCATTTCTCGCCCTTCAGCCATCGCGCGCCGCGAGTCGGCGTGCGTCTGGCGCTGTTTCTGGCGTTCAGCGCGCTTGTGATCAACGCCGGTGTCAGCCCGTTGCAGGCGCCGCTTTTCGCTGATGATCGCGTGGCACAACTGGGGGCGACGGCGCTGGGGATTCTCTGGTGGCTGTATGCGGCACGGGTGCTGACCGAAGTGATCGGCCTGGCGCTGATGCGCCGCATTGGTCACAGCGGTCGCTTGCTGCAGGATGTCATCGGTGCGCTGGTGTTTCTGGTAGCGATTGTCGCGGCAGCCGGTTACGTGCTGGAGCTGCCGGTCAAAGGTCTGCTCGCCACCTCCGGGGTGGTCGCCATCGTGGTCGGTCTGGCGCTGCAAAGCACCCTCGCCGATGTGTTTTCCGGCATCGTCCTCAACACCACCAAGCCGTATCAGGTGGACGATCTGGTGATGATCGACGGCGTCGAAGGCAAGGTCTTCGATATCGACTGGCGCGCCACGCACCTGCTGACCAGCGCCGGCACCATGGCCGTAGTACCGAACTCGGTGGCGGCCAAGGCGAAAATCGTCAATCTCAGCCGGCCGAGCAACATGCACGGCGTCTCGATCAGTATCAAAGTGCCGAACCACATTCGCCCGCGGCGGGTATTGGATGCCCTTGATCGTACCTTGCAGGGCAGCAGTTCGCTGTTGCTCAGCCCGGCGCCGAAAGCCGTACTCAAAGAAGCCGGCGAAACCATGTCGGAATACGTTGCCAGCGGTTTCATCGCTGAGCTGGGCAAGAAGAGCGAAGTGCGCAATCAACTGTTCGACCTCGCCCACCGTCATCTCGAAGCGGCGGGTATTTCCCGGCATCCCGACGGCGTGATCGAACCGTCGAGCCGCGCCCGTGCGTTGCTGGATGAGGTGAAGATTTTCCGCTCGCTGAGCAGCGAGGAACGTGATCGCCTGGCTGAGTCGATGGTCGCGCAGCAGTACACGGCCGGTCAGGTGGTGCTGGATCTGGACGAGGTGCCGGACAGTCTGTTCGTGATCGCCACGGGCGTGGTCAGCGCGACGGTGCCGGACGGCAATGGCCAGACCGAGGCCGGGCGCATGGGGCCGAGCGAAGTCATGGGCGAACAGAGCATTCTTGCCGATACACCGTCGCAGGCGACGTTCACAGCGCTGACGTCGAGCATCATCTATCGTCTCGACAAACAGTTGACCCGTGAGTGCATGGACAAGCGCAGCGAAGTCGGCCGGGCCTTGAACAAATTGCAGGCGGTGCGTCAGCAGAACAGTCGCCTCGCGTTGATGGCCAAACCGGTGGCGGTGAAGAAAGGTGGTTTTTTGGGGTGGTTGCAGAAGCGCTAACAGCAAAAGATCGCAGCCTTCAGCGGCTCCTACGGGAAAATGCATTCCCATGCAGGAGCTGCCGAAGGCTGCGATCTTTTGATTTTCTTACTTGGCGGTGAACTTGGTGTAGCTGTTGATCAGGTTGCGATAGTTAGGCAGACGCTCGGACAGCAGATGCGCCAGGCCTTCCATGTCGTTGCGCCAGTCGCCTTGCAGCTCGCAGGCCACAGCGAACCAGTTCATCAGGTGTGCACCGGCGGCCGACATCCGCGCCCACGCCGCTTGTTGCACGGTGGTGTTGAAAGTACCCGACGAGTCGGTGACCACGAACACTTCGAAGCCTTCAGCAATCGCCGACAGGGTCGGGAAAGCTACGCAAACGTCGGTCACTACACCGGCGATGATCAGTTGCTTGCGGCCGGTGGCCTTGATCGCTTTGACGAAGTCTTCGTTGTCCCAGGCGTTGATCTGGCCTGGACGCTGAATGAACGGCGCGTCAGGGAATTGCTCGAGCAGTTCCGGCACGATCGGGCCGTTTGGACCTGCGTCGAAGCTGGTGGTCAGAATGGTCGGCAGCTTGAAGAACTTGGCGATGTCGCCCAGTGCCAGCACGTTGTTCTTGAACTCGTTCGGCGAGAAATCCTGCACCAGCGAGATCAGACCGGTCTGGTGGTCGACCAGCAGGACGACGGCATCATCTTTGTTCAGACGCTTGTAAGGAACGCTCATGGCAAAACTCCTGGATGGATGGTTGTTACGGGAAGCGCCGGCCCTGATGACCGGCGCTTTTTTAAAACTCAGAACGCGAAGCAGGAACAGCCGAACGCGCCCCAGAAACCGGCGAAATCGCTGACCGGTGCATTCGACATCCGCGCTTTTTCATGGCTGTGGGTGTGCACGGCGCATGGCCCGCTGCACTGGTGAACCTGCGCTTGCAGTGGCGAGTTCGGGCGCCAGTGGCCCGGGACTTTGACTACCGGCGACCAGTCCGGCAGCACCGGAATCGAGCGCGGGCCGAGGTCTTCGAAATCGCCGGCGGCGTAGACGATCTTGCCGCCGACCACGGTCATGACCGACTCGATCCACTTGATCGCTTCTTCTTCAACGCTGAAGAAGTCCGCGCTCAGTGCCGCCAGGTCTGCCAGTTGGCCGACGCGGATCTGGCCCTTCTTGCCCTGCTCCGAGGAGAACCACGCGCTGCCGTGGGTGAACAGCTCCAGCGCGGTGCTGCGTGGCAAGCCTTCTTCGTAAAGCGCCAGACCGCCAACGGTGCGGCCGCTGACCATCCAGTACAGCGAGGTCCACGGGTTGTAGCTGGACACGCGGGTGGCGTCGGTACCGGCGCCGACCGGCACGCCTTCGGCGAGCATGCGCTTGATCGGTGGCGTGGCTTCGGCAGCTTGTTTGCCGTAGCGATCGACGAAGTATTCACCCTGGAACGCCATGCGATCCTGAATCGCGATACCGCCGCCCAGCGCTTTTACACGCTCAATATTTTGCGGGGTGATGGTTTCGGCGTGGTCGAAGAACCACGGCAGACCGTTGAACGGAATGTCGCGGTTGACCTTCTCGAACACGTCGAGCATACGGCTGATCGATTCGTTGTACGTGGCGTGCAGACGGAACGGCCAGCGCTGCTCAACGAGGTGGCGCACCACCGGTTCCAGTTCCTGTTCCATGGTGTGCGGCAGGTCCGGGCGCGGTTCGAGGAAGTCTTCGAAGTCGGCGGCAGAGAACACCAGCATTTCGCCGGCGCCGTTGTGGCGCAGGTAATCGTCGCCCTGATGCAGCTTGACGCTGCCGGTCCAGTTCTGGAAATCGGTCAGCTCTTCTTTCGGCTTCTGGGTGAACAGGTTGTAGGCGATGCGTACGGTCAACTGGTCGTCTTTGGCCAGTTGCTCGATGACTTGGTAATCGTCCGGATAGTTCTGGAAACCACCGCCGGCGTCGATCGCACTGGTCAGGCCGAGACGATTGAGTTCACGCATGAACTGGCGGGTCGAGTTGACCTGATATTCCAGCGGCAGCTTCGGCCCTTTGGCCAGGGTCGAGTAGAGAATCATCGCGTTCGGCCGCGCGACCAGCATGCCGGTCGGGTTGCCGTTGCTGTCGCGGACGATTTCGCCACCCGGCGGGTTTGGCGTGTCGCGGGTGTAGCCGGCCACACGCAGGACAGCGCGGTTGAGCAGCGCACGGTCGTAGAGGTGCAGGATGAACACCGGAGTATCCGGCGCGGCCTGGTTGATTTCTTCCAGGGTCGGCATGCGTTTTTCGGCGAACTGGAACTCGTTCCAGCCACCGACCACACGCACCCACTGCGGGGTGGGCGTGCGATCGGCCTGATCCTTGAGCATGCGCAGCGCGTCGGCGAGCGATGGCACGCCTTCCCAGCGCAGTTCGAGGTTGTAGTTCAGACCGCCGCGAATCAGGTGCAAGTGCGAGTCGTTGAGGCCAGGGATGACGCAGCGGCCCTTCATGTCGACCACTTGTGTGGCGCTGCCCTTGAGGGCCATGGCCTCGGCATCGTTACCGACGGCGACGAAACGGCCATCCTTGATCGCCACCGCACTGGCCAGTGGTTTTTCCCGGTCTACGGTATGAAATTGGCCATTGAATAAAATCAGATCGGCGCTCATCGCAGTTCCTCAAGCGAAAGTGAAAAGAAGCAAACCCCGCTCAACGCGGCGAGGTTTCTTGGGAATCGAGGTGTTCGTGGGCCTGACTGGCTTCCAGCCACGGGGTAAACAAACGGGTGACCGGCGGCATCACCACGTAGACCACCGAGAGGACGATGGTCAGGGTGATCAGGAACGTGGCGACCACGTAGTTGGACAGAAGCGGATGCAGCGCCAGCAGCGGGCCCCAGATCAGCGGCACCAGCAGGGTGTGCGGCAGAATCACCAACAGTGTGACGACAGCCTGCTTCCAGCGCGGCGGCGGCGAGCCGGCCTCGGCCAGCGGTGTGAACCAGAATTCATTGACCGGCGCGACTTCGGTCTGATCACCGTCAGCCAGCATCGGTGCGGCTTCAGCCACCAGCGCCTGACGCTCGGAGGATTCCAGCCAGCCCTGCATCGCTTCGGTGGAGCTAAAGCGCAATACGCAAGTGTAGAAATCCAGACGCCCGCGCTTGCCGCGCACCACGTCGACACCCAAATGCCCTTCGCGCTGCCCGGCGACGCGCACGATATTGCGCAGCCATGCTTCATACGCCGATTCGAAACCGGTTTTGACCGAGTGTTTGATGATCAACGTGACGGTCTCATCGGCCCCCGGTGCTTGTGAATTGAGGACTTCAGGCATAACGCAGCACTCCGGGCAAACGAACAGGGATCGCCAGCCGTCCCGGCCCGGCAATCAATACGGTGGTGAAAAGAATCAACAGCAACCAGCCAAACTGCCCTTCAGCCACACTCCATTGCGGATGCACGACCAGCAGCGCCACGAGCAGTACAAAGAGAATAGGCAAACAAGCCAATCGCGCCAGCACACCGGCGACGATCAGCAACGGGCAGAGGACTTCGGCGAAAATCGCCAGGATCAGGGTCAGGTGAGCGCCGAGGTGGAACGGGTCTTCGATCAGTTGCAGCTGCGCGGTGAAGTCCAGCAACTTCGGCAAGCCGTGCACCCACAACAGAAACAACCCGCCGCTGACTCGCAGAAACAGCAACCCGATGTCGCGCGCCTGTTCATCCCTCGTAGCAATCATGACCCGACCCTTTGAATGTCATTGACGGGAATCATGCCAAGGCCGGCGCGGGAGAAATTGGATGGGTGTGCTTAGTTGCTTTTCAGGTCTTTGATGTTCTGCCGCCAGCCACAAAACAATGTGGGAGTGAGCCTGCTTGCGAAGGCGTCAGGTCAGTCACATCCACACTAACTGACACACCGCTTTCGCGAGCAGGCTCGCGCCTACAGGTTTTTGTGGTGACCAACAATGTTCATTCCACCCCGAATCCCTGTGGGAGCTGGCTTGCCAGCGATTGGTCGGCACATCCACCACCTTCTTTGACGGACCCACCGCAATCGCTGGCAAGCCAGCTCCCACAAGTCTATGTGCCGAATCACAAAGCCCGGTCAGCCCCGAATTTCTCTGTGGGAGTGAGCCTGCTCGCGAAGGCGTCAGGCCAGTCACATCCACACTAACTGACACACCGCTTTCGCGAGCAGGCTCGCTCCCACAGGGATTGGCGGCGTGCATTCAATTTGCAGACCGCCACAAAAACAATGTGGGAGTGAGCCTGCTCGCGATTGCGTCAGGCCAGTCACATCCACACTAACTGACACACCGCTTTCGCGAGCAGGCTCGCTGCCACAGGAGAACTGCTTGTGTAATCGAGGGCGGTTAAAGCGCCGGAATATCCAGCGGCGCCGCCATGAACTGGCTAATGCGCGAGCGCAGCCATTTCTCTGCCGGGTCGTTGTCGTGCACCCCGCTCCAGGCCATGGACAATTGCGCGGCATCGATCGGGAATGGCGGATCTTCGGCACGCAGGGCGCAGCCTTCGACCAAGGCACAGGCGGCGTAGTCCGGGACCGTCGCGATCATCTCGGTACCGGCGAGCAAGGCGCGCAAGCCGCTGAACTGCGGCACGCCGAGAACGACTCGGCGGCAACGGCCGATCTTGGCCAGATCCAGATCGATATTGCCGCTCAGGTCACCGGAGAACGACACCATTGCATGCGGACGTTCGCAATATTCGTCCAGGGTCAACGGCCCCGGACGGTCGTCGCCGCGCAGCACTTTGCAGGGAATATCACGCAGCTTCTTGCGCTTGGCGTTGGCAGGCAGATCCGTGGTGTAGCTGACGCCCACGGAAATTTCTCCAGAGGCCAACAACGCCGGCATCAACAGATAGTTGGCGCGGCGCACCACCACGACGATCCCCGGCGCCTCCTGCTGAAGCTGGCGCAACAGCGGTGGAAACAGACCGAACTCGGCGTCGTCCGACAGACCGATGCGAAATACGTCGCAACTGCTGGCCGGTTCGAACTCCTTGGCGCGGCTGACTGCGCCGGAAATCACGTCCATTGCCGGTTGCAATTCCTTGAGGATCGCCAGCGCCCGCGCTGTCGGCTCCATGCCGCGACCGTTGCGCAGCAGCAACGGATCGTCGAACAGATCACGCAAGCGCCCCAGTGCAGCACTGACCGCCGGCTGGCCCATGAACAGTTTTTCCGCCACACGGGTCAGATTCTTTTCGAACATCAGCGCTTCGAAAATCACCAGCAGGTTCATGTCGACGCGGCGCAGATCGTTACGGTTCATGGGTGTGGTTTCCTTATCGGTGTCAGACGCTTTTTGCCACAGGCGTTGGGCACTTTACTCGATCAATGGCACTTTCGCCGCGCGTTTGTACGGACCGTACTCCACCGGCACCCATTGGAAATGTTTGCCCTCGGCGGTGATGTGGCCGATGCCCGGGAACGGCAGATGCGCTGCCGTCACCCAGGTCTTGCTTGCCGCCGCAGAACTGAACACTGCCTGACGACTGCTGATCGCTTGCTGACTGTTGACGTCGAAACCGATCGACACTTCCGGGTGCAAAAACTGCACCGCGAGGTTGTGCACCAGATCGCCCATGAACACGATGCTCTGTTGCTGCGAGGTGAAGCGGTACGTGGTGCTGCCCGGCGTGTGGCCGGCTTCCAGGGTTGCTTCGACCAGCCCGGGCAGCGGTGATTGCCCGGCGGCAAACGTCTTGAAGCGACCGGCGGCAACATAAGGCGCCGTAGAGTCCCGGGCTATCTTGAAAAACTCTTTGGCGCCCGCCGGGGCCTTGGCCAGCGCTGCCGGATCGAGCCAGTAGTCGGCCTCGGCTTTGGCTGCAAACACGGTGGCGTTGGCGAACACCGGTTTCTTTTCGGCGTCGACCAGACCGCAGACGTGATCGAGGTGCAGGTGCGTCAGCAGAATCGTGTCGACCTGTTCAGGCTTGTAACCGGCGGCCTGCATGTTGGCCGAGAGTTGGCCTGCGGTGGCGCCGATGCACTGTCCTGCGCCCGTGTCGACCAAAATCAGTTGTTTGCCAGTGTTGACCAGAAAGGCATTGAACGCCGTCTGCACGCCAGGGGTTTCAATCGAACGGCGCGCAAGCAGCGCGCGAATCTGACTCTGGCTCATGCCCTGCAACAACTTCGGCGACAAATCGTTGTAACCGTCGAACAACGCGGTGACTTCGTAATCGCCGACAGCCAGCCGGAAATAACCCGGCGCCTGAGTGCCAACCTGCGGTGCCTGCGCCATGGCGCCGGACATTGCCAGCACGACCGCCAGCGTCGTTGCCGCTTTCACCAAGCTTTTCATTGCATTCCCCTTTGAACCTGGCCAACGGCGGCCATGCTTTGTCGACATCGTCGCGCAAAGCGCCGGGCGCTGACTTGCAAGGATGTGCTGAGTTCCAGCCTGAGCGAGGAAATTAACAACGATTAACTCGTCAGTCTCAAGGCATCGCCCAACAATGAAGCCCTCTGCGCAGCGTTGCTTTTTTGACCTGAGGGAATGCGCCGACCGTGCCTTCCCCACCGACACGGACCTTGGCCATGGCTTATCTACAGCAATCCGTCGCCCTCGCCCCTGCCAGCGAACCGCGTAAAAACACGACTGGCGGACTCAGTCCGCAGCGCGAACGCCAGATCAAACAGTTGATCCTCGATCGCTTGGGCGAAAGCCTCGAAGTAGCTGAGCTGGCCCGGGCATGTGCACTGTCACGCAGTCATTTCTCCCGCGCATTCAAGTGCAGCACCGGCCTGTCGCCACAGGACTGGATCCGCGCCCAGCGCCTGGCTCGAGCCAAGTTGCTGATCCAGCACACCGACTTGAGCCTGACGCAAATCAGCCTCGAATGCGGCTTCTGCGATCAGGCGCACTTCTGCCACATGTTCACCCGCAGCGAGGGCATCAATCCCTTCGCCTGGCGCTGTCGAGTCATGGATAAACCGAAAAACACCGCAGCGCAGCCTGCGGTGTTTTGACTGCTGCCGTTACGCCACCCGTTGCACTGATGCTCAAACCTGAGGATTATGCCCGGACACCCCGGATCAGACGGCCTGCGCTTGCGCCAGGCACTGATTCGCCCTGTCCGCCGCATCACCGCAGGAGCGCGCTGTTGAGTTTTTCCCCGAATCAGGCCATTGCGTTTGGCCCCTATCGGATTCATCCCGGGCAACGATTGCTACTTGAAGGCCAACAGCCTTTGCGCCTGGGACGGCGGGCGATGGACATCCTCCTGATTTTGCTGGCCCATGCCGGTGAAGTGGTGAGCAAACAGCAATTGATGGCCGGGGTCTGGCCAGACAGTGTCGTTGAAGACATCAATTTGCGCGTGCACATGGCAGCGCTGCGCAAAGCGCTTGGCGACGGGCAGAACGGCCAGCGCTACATCGTCACCGTGGCGCAGCGCGGCTACAGCTTTGTCGCACCGTTCGTGCTCGACAGCATCGAAGCAACGCCTGCGGTCGCCGCGCCCCGGCACAACCTGCCGCTGCGTCGTACGCGGATGATTGGTCGCCAACCCCTGATCGATCACTTGATTACGCAACTGCCGCGCCGACGCTGCATCACTCTGGTCGGCCCCGGCGGCATTGGCAAGACCACCGTCGCCCTGCGCGTCGCCGAACAATTGCTCGACCAGTATCGCGACGGCATCCGCCTGGTGGATCTGGCGCCCATCGCCGATCCCGCGCTGATCGGATCGCATCTGGCGACGCTGCTTGATCTGTCCGCAGCTGAAGGCGATGCGCAGGCTGGTCTGGTCGACGGCCTGCGAGAACAGCAAATGTTGTTGGTGATCGACAACTGCGAGCACTTGATTGATGCGGTCGCCGCGCTCAGCGAGCAGATTCTGCGGGGGGCACCAAAGGTGCATATCCTGGCGACCAGCCGCGAGAGCCTGCGCGCTGAGGGTGAGTTCGTGCAGCGTCTGGAATCGCTCGAATGCCCGTCCATGTCGACCCCGATGGAGCCGGCCCAAGCACTGGGCTTTGCTGCGATGCAGTTGTTTGTCGAGCGCGCCACCGCAGCCAGGGAAAACTTCCGACTGAGCCACGCCGAGTTGCCGCAAGCGATCGAAATCTGCCAGCGCTTGGACGGCATTCCGCTGGCACTGGAACTGGCCGCCGCGCAGGTCAGCGAATTGGGCATGGACGGATTGCTCAAGCAATTGCGCGAGGGTTTGCCGCCATTGTCGGCCGGACACCACAGCAGCGCCGAACGCCACCTGACCCTGCGCGCGACGATGGACTGGAGTTTCAACCTGCTCAACGTCTGCGAGCAAACCTGTCTGCGGCGACTGGGGATTTTCCGCGGCAGCTTCACCCTCGCCTCGGCGGCAGCGGTGATCATCGGTCAACAGATTGATCCCGGCGCGGTGTTCACCGCCGTCACGCAATTGGTGGCCAAATCCCTGCTGAGCGTCGAAGTGGGCGACGAAGATGTTTTCTATCGCTTGCTCGACACTACCCGCCACTACGCACTGGAAAAACTCGAACAGGCCGACGAGCTCAACGCAACCCGCCAACGCCACGCCGAGCGATGCCTGACACTGATGCAGCAGGCGCAGGCGGATTGGGACAATACTCCGACTGTATTGTGGATGGAGCGCTATGCCCGGGGTCTGGAGGATTTGCGCGCGGCGCTGGACTGGAGCCTCAACGGCCCGGGACCGGATGAGCTGGGGGTGCAACTGGCAGCCGCGTCGGCGCCTTTGTGGCAGGAGCTGTCGTTGCTGCGCGATTACAGCCGCTATGTACGCCGGGCACTGAGTCTGCTGGAGGCTTCGCCAGCAGACTCGCTGCTACCGCCCTGCCCTCGCCTGCAAATCGCCTTGAAACTGGCGCTCGGTAGCGCCAGCTACCACACCTGGGGCGGCACGCCACAAACTATTCAGGCCTTCGTCGACGCCTGCCAATTGGCCGAGGAACACGGCGATCTGGCCGGGCAACTGCGTGCGATATCGGGGCATATGGCGGTCAATCTGAGTTGCGGGCATTACCGCATGGCGCTGGCGCAGAGTGAGCAATTCGACCGCATCGGACTGCATGGCGAACCGCTGCTGTCACTGAGCACACATCGCTTGCGGGTGCTGGCCCTGCATTATGCCGGCGACCAGCCGCAGGCCCGCGTACATGCCGAGCAGGTGCTGCAACGCATGGCGCACAGCGGCCATCTCAATCGTTTCACCCATGGTTTTGGCGTGCAATACGACCAGAGCGTCGCTTCGCTGACAGTACTGGCCCGAGTGCTGTGGTTGCAGGGTCTGCCCGAGCAAGCCTGGCGCGCCGCACGGCAGGCGCTGGACATCGCCGTGCAGATCAATCACGGCACATCGATCTGTTACACCCTGGCGCTGGCCAGTTGTCTGATCGCTCATTACAACGGCGAGCATGTAAACGCCCGCGCGCTGCTGCAGTTGCTGCTGGAACAATCGCAGAAGCACTCGGTGCTGCTGTTCAATAACTGGGGCCGGCAGTATGCGCAGGTGATCGATCCGGATAATGCCGTGCCCGTACCAGCACAGAGCAGCGGTCTGATTCGGGAAGTGATGGTTACGCTGGATGAGCGTTTTGTCGATGATGCACTGGTGGAGCGCGCGCGCAATGGCGATGCGGGATGGAGTGCAGCGGAGATATTGCGGGCGCGGGCGGCGGCATTGTTGAAGGGTTCATCCTGTGGGAGCGAGCCTGCTCGCGAATCGGCCCGCTCAGACACCGCTGAAACCCGAGAAGCCGAACAAACCCTGCAACAAGCTCTGGCCATCGCCAGAAGCCAGGGCGCCCTCGCTTGGGAACTGCGCAGCGCCACGGACCTCGCCCGATTATGGCAGCGCCAGTCCCGCCATCGCGAAGCATGGGATTTGCTCAGCCCCATTTACCAGCGCTTCACCGAAGGCTACGCCACACCGGACTTGCGCAAGGTCCGCCTGCTACTCGACAGCCTCCACGAGCAGTGCCCGGCCTGAAGCGTTGCGCGTTCTGCTGAGATAGCGCGCATGGCGCTGTTTCAGTTCGAAATTGTCGTCACTGCGCTCGAACTGATCACGAGCATAGCGGCGCACGGTGTTGAGCATCCAATAGCGGGCCGTCGCACGGTTGGGTTCTCGAACAAGCAACGATTTGCGCGCCAACCCTTCGATTATCGCGGACAGTCTGGAACCCGCCACATCCGCGCTGCTGATCACACTCAGTGCGGCCTCCAGGGTAAAGCCCGCGCTGAATACCGACAGACGCAGCAGCACACGCTGTTCCATCTCCGTCAGGTACTGGAAGCTCCAATCGATCGCAGCGGCCATCGACTGATGGCGCGGTTCCGCGGTGCGCCGGCCTTGGCCAAGCAACTGCAGGCCGTTTTCAACCTGTGCCTGCAAGCCGATCAAGCCAAGCGCGTCGATCTGCGCAGCGGCGAGCTCGATCGCCAGCGGCAGACCGTCCAGTTGACGGCAGATCTCGCGCACACCTGGCAAATCCTGCTCACGCAAACAGAAGCCATGCTGCCGTGCCCGCGCGCGATTGACGAACAACTGCACCGCCGGATAGCCCATGGCTTCTTCGACGGTGTTCAATGTCGAGCGCTTGGGAATCGCCAACAGCGGCACGTAATGAACGGTCTCCTGCGCGACTTGCAAGGCTTCGCGGCCGGTGACCAGAATCGACAGGCGAGGCGCAGCATGCAACAGCGTTTCCACCAGTGCCGCACAGCTGTCGCGCTGGTGGTCGCAGTTATCCAGGATCAACAAGGCGTGCCGGCCGGTCAGTGTGAAAAAGTCTGTCTTCAGGGTGTGCAACAGGCGCTCGAGTAATGGAATGTCATCTTCGAGGCTGGCAAGGTCGACCCACCAGGCGCCATCGCGAAAGTATTGCAGGAGCAATTCCGCCACGCGCAATGCCACAGTGGTCTTGCCAACACCCGGCGCACCGGTAATCGTCATCAAGCGGCATACCGGCATTTGTCGAACCAGACTACCAATCAGGGCGTCGCGCCCACTGACTGGCGTCAGTCGTGCCGGAAGATTGTGCAGGGGCATGAGCGCGGCAGCGGGCATGGTCAGCGCATCACTGGTGCCCTGCTCCACCGGGGCGACAAAACTGTAGCCGCAGTGCGCCACGTGAATGATGAAACGCTGCCCGTTTACGCCGTCACCCAGTGCGCGGCGCAACGCCGCAATGTGCACCCGCAGGTTGATCTCTTCGACGACCGAGGTCGGCCACACTCGAGCAATCAACTGCTCTTTGCTGACCACCTCACCCGCGTGTTCGAGCAGCGCCTGAAGGATGTCCATGGCGCGCCCGCCCATGCGCAACGGCTGCTCTCCTTCAAGGACCAGACGTTGGCGCACATGAAAGGCGTAGGGGCCGAAACGCAGCACTGAACCGTGGCTTGTGTCGTTGTGATTATTCATGCCAAACATCTTGGCACTCTCGCGTGACGATACAACCGCCAGAGCCGACGCAGCACGGACATCCGACTGCGTCAGACGGACAGAACCGCTCTAGCTGAACTGTTCGCGGTATTGTAACGGTGTAAGACCGAGCTTTTCGGCGAACAACGAGCGCATGTGCCGGACACTGCCAAAGCCGCTTTTGTAGGCGATGGTCTTGAGCGGCAGATCGCCGGTTTCCAACAGGTTTCGCGCGCAGTCAATGCGGGCATTCTGCAAAAACTCCATCGGCGTCATATTGACGTCACGGGCGAACAGGCGAGCAAAGTGCCGTGCGCTCATGTTCGCCAATCCAGCCATGCGCTCGACGGTGAACGCTTCATCCAGATGTTCAAGGACGTAATTCTGTGCGCGGGTGATGGGCGTTTCTTGCGGTGAGACTGCCGCCATCAACGGGCTGAACTGCGCTTGACCGCCCTGGCGCTTCATGACCACCAACAAGACCTTGGCAACGTCCTGGGCGATTTTCTTGCCGTGATCTCTGGCCACCACCGCCAGCGCCAGGTCGATGCCGGCCGTAACGCCACCGGAGGTGATGAGATTACGATCCTCGACGTAGATCTGATCGGTGGTCACCGTGGTTTTCGGGAAAGCCTCGATCAGCCGTTCGGTGTAGTTCCAGTGCGTGGTGACGCGATAACCATCAAGCAGGCAGGCGTGGCCGAGGATGAATGCGCCAGTGCAAATCGAACCGTAACGCTCCGCGCGCGGCACGGCTTTTTTCAACCAGCCAAACAGCTCGGGAAATCTCTGGTTATAGGCGCCGGGTCCGCCCGGCACCAATAGCAGGTCATAGCGCTCGGCCGCTTCGTCGATGTGCAAGTCAGCCTGAACCTGCACGCCGTTGGACGCCCTCAGCAAGCCGCGCTCTGTGCCGAGAGTCGTCAATTGATAGTGCAGATCAGGTTTCAGATAACGGTTGGCGACTGAAAACACCTCCAGCGGCCCCGCCATGTCGAGCATCAGAAAGTCAGGGAACAGCACCATTGCCACGGTTTTCATGGGAGGTTTCACACATATTCAAGGGTCAATACGCACGCTTCAGCCAAGGCATTATGGCGGACCGAGTGTTCAGGAGCGTGATCGAATGGGTGAACCATAACGCAAAACTGTCAACCTGAGCCGGACAGTCTTTCAATTTCCATCTACTTATTGCCTCACCGGGTAACCAGTAACCTTCTCCTCACTCGGACGAATTCACGTCCCGCCAGGAGATTTCATCATGCTGACTCTTCGCAAAGCCTCCGATCGCGGCCTCGCCAATCACGGCTGGTTGAAGTCGTTTCACACCTTTTCTTTCGCCAGCTACCGCAACCCGCGTGAACAGGGTTTCTCCGATCTGCTGGTGATCAACGATGACCGGGTCGCCGCCGGCAAAGGCTTTGGCCAGCACCCGCACCGCGACATGGAGATCTTTTCCTATGTGCTCGAAGGCGCGCTGGAACACAAGGACACCCTCGGTACTGGCTCGGTGATCCGCCCCGGGGACGTGCAATTGATGAGTGCCGGCAGCGGCGTGGCGCACAGTGAGTTCAACCACTCGGCCACCAAGCCCGTGCACTTTCTGCAAATCTGGATCGTGCCGGATGTCAGTGGCGCCAAGCCGCGCTATCAACAGGAACACTTCAGCGCGCAGAAAAAACGTGGTCGCCTGCAACTGATCATCTCGCCGGACGGTAGCAATGGCTCCCTGAAAGTCCGTCAGGATGCGCGGGTCTACGCCGGGTTATTTGACGGCGAGGAAAGTGCCACGCTGAAATTGCCGGCCAATCGTTACGCTTACTTGCACGTTGCGCGTGGCAGCGTCGAACTCAATGGCCAAGCCTTGCAGGAAGGCGACGGCGTGCGGGTTCGTGAAGAACAGCTGCTCACCTTGAGCAACGGGGTCGATGCCGAAGTGCTGGTGTTCGACTTGCGGCCTCAGGAGTTGCCGGAAATGCCATGATCTGGCGCGATGCAGAACGGCCTTCCACTGAAGGCCGTTTCTTATTGCGGCGGCACTGCTGAGGGTTGTACGACAGGTTTGGGTGACGATACCTCTTTGCCAATCTGAATCGCTGCCAGCGTGGTTTGTATCGTGGTCAACACCGCCGCCTGATTGGCAAAATGTGCGCCAACCAGCAAGGAAGCCACGCCGAGGAAATGCACAGTGGTGGCAGCCCAGTAATTGGCCTTTACCGTCGATGCCTGTCTGATCGCTTCCCGCGATTCGTCGGCGATTTTCTGCACGCCCATCCACATCAGGTCATAACGCTTGTCCCGTTCCTGCAGGGCCTTGTCCCGTTCAACATAGACCTTGTCCCGCTCTGCCTGAGCAGCCAGGAACCCGCGAATGTCGGCGCGCATTTCTGCCACGCGGCCATCCATCCTCGTCTCGATGGTTTCTATCCTGGCATCGAATTCTTCGCGACTTATGCTGCTCATGATTTGCCTGTCCCGCCCCGCGTCCGATCTGTCCGTGACTGCATATTGATTCACTTCCCTGATTTTCAATTCGACACCTTTCTGCGGCTACGCGGCCTTCCCTGGCTCTTCGTTTCGATGCGTCACTGAGGTCTGCATCGAGCTGCAGTGACAATAGAACTCATCACGGACTACAACAAGCCGGCCCATTCTGTCTCGGACGTAGGCTGTTTCGTCAGCAGTTGTAGCCTCGGCAAAACCCTGAACCACTTATTCGTTTTCCAGCGCAAAAGCCTCAACGATCTGCTCGATGACCGCCCGTACCCGCGCGGTGTGACGCAGGTCGGCGTGGGTGACCAGCCACACTTCATACGGCAGCGGCCGGGTCCGCTCCGGCCAAAGTCTGACGAGGCCATCGCGTTCGCCCATGTATACCGGTATCTCGCCTATCCCGAGGCCTGCGGCAAGGGCTCGACGCACCAAAAGGCTGGAGCTGAGCGTGGCGACGATGCGTCCGCGGGTCAACGGTTCAGAGACCAGCGTGAGGTCTTTTTTGCTCTGTAAGTACGGCTGATACACCACCAGATCATGGCCCTCGAAAGCGTTGCCGGGCTGCGGTTCTCCATGGCGCTCGACATAGGCCTGTGCTGCGAAAAGTCCTACAGGCCAACGGGCGATTCGCCGAGCGATGAGATCCGGGTTATCCGGCCGAGTATTGCGCACTGCGATATCGGCTTCGCGCTTGGCCAGACTGAGGATTTGCGTCGACGCATCCAACTGGATCTGCACGTCGGGGTGCTGGTCATGCAGGCGCGCCATCGCCGGGATGATGAAGTCGATGGCCATCGAGTCGGTGGTACTGACCCGTACGTTACCGGTCAGACGATCGTCCAGCCCGTGGATGTGCCGCTCCAGTTCCAGTGCCGAATGCTCCATTTTTTCCACACTTTTACGCGCCGCTTCACCAACACTGGTCAGCGCGTAGCCATCGGAGGTACGCAGGAACAGCGTCGCGCTCAAAGACTTTTCCAGCGCGGTAATACGCCGCCCGACAGTGGCCTGGTCCACGCCCAGAACCCGTGCAGCACCGCGCAAGGTGGACTCGCGACAGACCGCCAGAAAAACCCGCGCATCATCCCAATTCATGCTGATCCTCATCGAAGCATTTTTGCATCACTCTGCCGCTTAATCGCTGCATATGCGCAGCCAGGATAGCCGATAAGCTGAGCGCCATACACCTCTTGTGAGATCGCTATCATGCGTACTGCAAATTCCTCCGGCATCTGGCTGCCGATCTTCGCCGGGCTTTGCGCCAGCCTGGTCAGCATTGGCCTGGCGCGTTTCGCCTACACGCCGCTGATCCCTTCGCTGATTCAGGCACAGTGGTTTTCCGCCAATGATGTCGTCTATCTCGGCGCGGCCAATCTGGTTGGCTACTTGATCGGCGCCCTGCTCGGTCGGCCCATGGCCCATCGACTGGGTAACCGCAACGCCCTGCGCCTGATGATGCTCGCGGTCACGGGAGCATTTTTTGCCTGTGCTTATCCGCTCTCGGTGAGCTGGTTCTTCGGCTGGCGTTTGCTGTCCGGCATTGCCGGTGGCGCGATCATGGTGCTGGTGGCGGCAACCGTGCTGCCTCACGTTCCGGTGGCGCGCAGAGGTCTGGCCAGTGGCGCAATCTTCCTGGGCATCGGCCTCGGAATCGCCGGCTCCGGGACCATCGTGCCGCCGCTGCTGAGCCTCGGCTTGCAAGCGACCTGGCTGGGACTGGGCGCGCTGGCGTTGTTGCTGACCGCGGTGAGCTGGTTCGGCTGGCCTGCGGATACCGCGCACCCTGTGGCTGCGCACGCAACGTCGGCTGATGAGCCGACACCGCCGGGCGTCTACCTGTTGTTTGCTCAATACGCGTTCATGGCCGCCGGGCTGGTGCCTGCCATGGTGTTTCTGGTGGATTACGTGGCTCGCGGACTGGGCGCCGGGGCGCATATCGGCGCAATGGTCTGGGTGATGTATGGCCTGGGAGCGATTGTCGGGCCGGTGACGTACGGTTTTCTGGCCGACCAGCTTGGTGCACGCACTGGCATTCGCGTGGTGCTGGTAGTTCAAGCCATTGCCCTCGGTTTGCTCGCCGTCTCCCATGCGTTTCTGGCGCTGGCTTTACTGGCGGTGATTCTCGGCTCGTTCCCGCCGGGCATCGTGCCTCTGGCTTTGGCCCGCGTGCATGAGCTGGTGCCGTCGCATCACCGTCAGCAGATCGCCTGGAGCCGTGCCACTGTGTCATTCGCAACCTTTCAGGCGCTGGCCGGGTTTGCCTATTCGGCATTGTTCAATGCCTCGGGCGGCCAGCACACGCTGCTGTTTGTGATCGCCGCTGGCGCAATCGTCGTGGCTCTACTGCTGGAGCTAGCCATGCGCTGGCTGCCCTCTGCTAATGAAACGCGCTGCGCGGCGAACTGAGGGGAATCATTGCACCCTGTCTGCGCTCCCATCTACACGACCTTCTCCACAGGAATAGACATGTCACTGCCTAAAGAAATGACCCGTATCGAAATCACCCAACCCGGCGGCCCTGAAGTATTGCAAGCCAGGCGCGTATCTCTGCCCACTGCTTCCGAGGGCCAAGTGCTGATCCGTGTTCACGCCGCGGGAATCAATCGTCCGGACGCCTTGCAGCGCGCCGGCAAGTACCCGATGAAGCCCGGCATGGACCCGATCCCCGGTCTGGAAGTGGCTGGCGAAGTGGTTGCACTGGGTCCCGGAGTTACGCGGTTCGCTGTGGGCGATCGTGTGTGCGCACTGACCAATGGCGGTGGCTACGCCGAGTATTGCGCGGTTCCGGCCGGCCAGACTTTGCCTGTGCCGGATGGAGTCGATTGGGTCCAGGCCGCCGCAGTTCCAGAAACCTTTTTCACCGTCTGGGCCAACCTTTTCGGCCTCGGCGCCGCCAAGGCCGGGCAGCGCGTGTTGATTCACGGTGGCACCAGCGGTATCGGTACCACCGCGCTGATGCTCTGTCGTGAATTTGGCATCGAGGCGTTTGCTACCGCAGGCAGTGCTGAAAAATGCGACGCGATCCGTCAGCTTGGCGGGCAACCGATCAACTATCGTGAGGAAGATTTCGCCGAGGTCATTGCCCAGAAAACCGCAGATCAAGGCGTGAACGTGATTCTCGACATCATGGGTGGCTCGTATCTGAACGGCAACATCAGCGCACTGGCAATGGATGGCCGACTGGTGATGCTCGGTTTTCTCGGCGGCGCCCGCGCCAACGACATCGATCTGCTGGCGATCCTCGGCAAACGCGCAGTGGTCACCGGTTCGCTGCTGCGCGCGCGTACGGCTACGGAAAAAGCCGCCATCGCCGATCAACTGCAAGAACACGTTTGGCCTGCCCTCAGCGCCGGGCGCTGCCTGCCGATCATCGACAAGGTTTACCCGCTGGCTGACGCGGCTCAGGCCCATGCCCGCATGGAGGGCGGCGATCATATCGGCAAGATTGTGCTGCAGGTGGCGTGATCGATTGCAGCATCTTGTAATCGTTGGGCGTGCACGGTGGTCGAAAAACAGTCACGCGCAGACCGAGGCATCTGGTAAAAAGCGTTCTTTGTCTGCGCTGTGGTGAAACGATTAATGTTCCTGTCCTTCCTGACCCGTCTGCGACGCCGCCGCTTGGCGTTCGCCATGATGGCCGCGCTGATCATTGGCGTGCCGACGAGTTGTGCGGTGCTGGAACACACCGAGCGCAAACTGTTGTTTCGCATCGAGCCGGGCACCGCCGGCTGGTATCGCGGTCTGCCCGGCAGCGTTCAGGAACTCGATCTGCAACCGAAGAGTTTCAAGGCCGGGCAGAACATCCATGCCTGGTGGTGGCCGGCGGAACGTGCCAATGCCCCGGCAATCCTTTACTTGCATGGTGTGCGCTGGAACCTCACCGGACAGTTATTCCGCATAGAACAACTACGCGCGGCGGGCTATTCGGTGCTGGCCATCGATTATCGCGGGTTCGGCCAAAGCAAGGGTGATCTACCATCCGAAAGCAGCGTTTATGAAGATGCCCGCGTGGCCTGGGAGCGCTTCCAGCTGCTGCAACCGGACCCGAACAAGCGCCTGATCTACGGCCACTCTCTCGGCGGTGCGGTGGCGATTGATCTGGCGGCCGAGCTCGGACAGAACGCGGCGCGCAACAACACACCTCTGCCGGTTCGCGGTCTGGTCATCGAATCTACCTTCACTTCTCTCGCCGACATAGCTGCCGCCGTGGCCAACACCTCGCTTCCTGTGCGTTGGCTCCTGTCGCAGAAATTCGATTCCATCGACAAGATCGCCGACATTCACATGCCACTGCTGGTGGTGCATGGCCTGGCTGATGCCTTCGTGCCGCCGCGCTTCAGCGAGCAGCTATTCAATGCCGCAGAGCAGCCCAAACGCCTGCTGCTCGTGCCCGGCGCGACGCACAACAACAGCATGGCGCTTGGCGGCCAGGGCTATCGCAAGGCTCTGGATGCACTGATGCAGACCAAAGCGGCGCCGCGGGTTGCCGGGCCGGCAGTGGCCAAGGGCTCTCGCGATTCCTGAGCTGTGTAAATCAGTCCTGAGAAACCGGCATCAGCGCCGAGCCAACTCATGGCGTACGCATTGTTCGTAATAGGTCTGCTTGACCGCTGCCGGTTTGAGCTTCGAACTGCTGTTGTAGGTCTGCTCGGTAATCCCCATCGCTGTCATGCGCATCCAGGGTTGCTGGAATCGGCGAACCTGCAATTGCTTGCGCGCGCCATACAGCGAAACCCCGGACAGTTTTGATCGCTGCGCACCGGCAGCAATATCCGAGCCCCAGGTGCAGGCAAAGCGATGGCCCTTGCTCAACTCTTTTGCCTGCACTCCCGAGGCGATCAAAGCCAGGGAGAGCGTCACAACGGTGATGACAATCGTGCGCATGTAGCCAACCTAACCTTTTGAAAAAAGGCGATTTTGCCGGTGCGAAACACCTATGGGGGCCAGCAATTTGCCTGCTGTCGCGAGATTTTTGATCCGGCTGAATACAATCAGGCTTCGCCGCTCGTCCAGTACTGCGCACCTTTGGCAGACAGGCTTATCCAAAGCAGTACATACCACCGCGTAGAAGGCCCACGTGATGAACAAGAAAATCTTCGCAATGTCGTTTTTCAGTCTGTGCTTGATTGGCCCGCTCCACGCTTGGGCAGCCGAAACGACAGCGGGCGCTGCCACCCCCGCCACCGCCCTGCCCGGTGTCAATCATGCACAAAGCTCTAGTGACCATGATGAGAAGGCCAACAAGAAAGGTGAAGAGTCTTCAGGCGCCAATGCGGGCTCAGAACCGCACGAGACGGAGAAGGATGCGGCGACGTCGAGCGACTCTGAAGATCTTGAGAAAAAACCCGCTCAGTAACCACGGACTTTGCTATTCATAACGAAATACCGACGCCGAACTAGCGCAATCCACGGTGATATCAATATGATGCGCGCACTGGCCACCATAGAAGGTGGCCAGAGGAAAATACATCCAAGGAATGCAAATGAAAGATTTCGTCATCGGCGTCAACAACATCGTTCTCTACATCGCACTGGCGGTCATCCTGATCGTTTCCCTCTTCATGATGAGCCAGAGCTTTCTTTCGGGTCTCGGCATGTTTGTAGGCGGCACCCTGGGCTGGTGCATCGTCTCTGGCTTCTGGTTCGTGCAATCGGCGACCTACGAAGAACTGCGCAAGCTGAACTCGAAAACCAGCTGATCTGCGCCGAGCATTCGTTAAAGAAAAAGGCCAATGTCATCGACATTGGCCTTTTTATTTCAGCTTCGAAAGGACTGATTAGTCATTGCTTGGTGCACTGAGCGCCCAGTCCCATGCCCATGGAACCCAGGGCAACCATCGGGCCGCTCGGCAGTTCGCACGTATATTCGCCACTTTCGGTTTGCGCGGTGTAGAAGGTTGTATTGAAGTCGCTGCGGATATTTGAAACCTTGATTACGGGTTTACCGATGGTGGTCTGTGCGCGATTCTTGAGATCACTCTCTCCCGGTTTGACGGTCTGGCATCCAGTAACTGCGAGCGCCATTGTTGCGAATAAAGCGAGAACCGGGATAGTCCTTGATGAGTTCATTGCAGATCGACCTTTTTGATTTTCATACCGGAGAAATACTGGCAATAACCTGCCAAGCGAAAGGACTTTAAGGTCGAGCCAGACCGGGGGCAATTAGGTCGGATGTGCTAATGGCTGAAGGCTAGCCTCACCTGCGATGAGGTTGTGCAACTGCTTTCCGGTTGCCGGCCGCTGTTAATCGGTTTGGAAAACGTCTACCCGCAAGCGATCGCCGCCCTCCTCTCGGCAATCGATACGGACCGGCAAAAACAGGTGAATGACTTCGATGTTGCTGCGCAGATGATCAGTCATGCGCGGCGTGGTGAACGATCCGCCACCGGCCAGCGCCATCGGCAACAGCAACTGATCGGCCAGATGCTCAGCGACAGCAGCATTACTGCACAACCAGTCGACGGCCTGATTGATTGCGGCATCGGCCACCTTCTCGGCGCGTAACGACACTTGGCCAAATGCGCTGAACACCTCAGTGACATGCTCGAAAACATACTCCAGCAATAACACATTGCCCGGGCCGCGTGCCGGGTCAAGCGCCACAGGTTGCAGCACCTCCACTGGCCAGTTCAAACGCTTGGCCACCTGACTCAGCTCTCGCTGAGCGACAGTGGGTGCGAGACCTGCGGTCAACGCCAATGCGCGTCGTGAGACTGCCCCGCCGCGCTCACACAGGTCCAGGCGCGTGAGGCGCGAGGGCTGCACCTTCACCGCAATTTCGCCACCGCCAACCGGTACGAAACCATGACGCAGCAACTCCAACTCGACATCGCCGCCCATGCGCCGCAGCAGCGGCAACCAACTGCGCGACAGGAAATCCGTCGGCGGTGCCAGCGGATTATGCGTGCCACCGGAGATCGTCACCCGACTGGCCTTCGATGCCCGCAACAAGGCTGGCAGCAACGTCTGCAGCACCAGCGTGCAGCTGCCGGCCGTGCCGATGGCGAACTGAAAGTCGCCGCCGCGAATTTCGCCCGGTTCGAAGCTCAGGCCTTGCGACCCCAGATGCGCACCAGATATCTGTGCACCACAAATCTCGCCCGCCGCCATCACGGCTGTCAGGTGCTGACGCAGCAATCCCGGACGACTGCGTCTGGCGCGAATCTGTTTAATGCGAAACGCCCGGCCTGTCACCATCGACAGGCTCAGCGCACTGCGCAACACCTGGCCGCCACCGATGGCGCCGTCCAGTTCGATTATCTCTTTCATTGCAAATCCTTACGCGTATAGCCCGACGGTGTCTCTGAGGTACCGTTAAACCGTCGTGGGTCTTCCTGAGTTACGATCAATATTGATAATTCGCGCTTCAGCTCAGCCGCGATGAACCAGCGCACTGCCGACGCAGAATTCTCGCCAGCGCGGTAGTTCCTTAGCCTTTGACGCACACCACCTGACGCAGGGTGTGCAGCACTTCCACCAGCTCACGCTGGGCGTGCATGACTTTATCGATGTCCTTGTAGGCCATCGGAATTTCGTCAATCACCGCTTCGTCCTTGCGGCACTCCACATGGGCGGTGGCGCGGATCTGATCGGCAACGGTGAAGGTATTCTTGGCCTTGGTTCGGCTCATGGTGCGGCCGGCGCCGTGGCTGCAGGAACTGAACGACTCTGCGTTGCCCAGACCGCGAACGATAAAGCTCTTGGCGCCCATCGAGCCCGGAATAATCCCCAGCTCGCCCTTCTTCGCTGACACCGCGCCTTTGCGGGTAATCAGCACGTCTTCACCGAAATGCCGTTCCTTCTGCACGTAATTGTGGTGGCAGTTGACCGCCTCCAGCGCCACTTCGAACGGCTTGCGGATGATCTGCCGCGTGGCCTGAACCACCGCGCGCATCATCAGTTCGCGGTTCTGTCTGGCGAAGTCCTGCGCCCACCCCACTGCTTCCACGTAATCATCAAAGTGCTGGCTGCCTTCTTCGAAATAGGCCAGGTCACGGTCCGGCAGGTTGGCAATGTGCTGACGCATATCGGCTTGGGCCATCTGGATGAACAGGTTGCCGATAGCGTTGCCGACGCCACGCGAACCGCTGTGCAGCATGAACCACACCCGGTTGGCTTCATCCAGGCACACTTCGACGAAGTGGTTGCCACTGCCGAGCGTCCCCAAGTGCCCACGGTTGTTGGTGTTGGCCAGTTTCGGATACTTGTCGGTGATCAGTTTGAAGCGCGGCTGCAACCCCGCCCAGGCCTGATCGGCTTGCTGAGGAATCTCGTCCCAGGCGCCTTTGTCTCGCCGCGAACGATTCGAACTGCGGCCATGTGGCACCGCTTGCTCGATGGCGCTACGCAGTCCGTGGAGGTTGTCCGGCAGATCCGAAGCCATCAGCGATGTACGGGCAGCGATCATTCCACAACCGATGTCGACGCCCACTGCTGCGGGAATGATCGCGCCGACCGTTGGAATAACGCTGCCGATGGTTGACCCCTTGCCCAGGTGCACATCCGGCATCACCGCCAGATGCTTGAAGATGAAGGGCATTTTCGCAGTGTTCATCAATTGCGCGCGGGCTTCATTTTCTACCGGAACGCCTTCGGTCCAGAGTTTGATGGGCTTGCCGTCGGCGACTTCGAGAAGCTGGTAGGTTTGGTCTTTCATATCTTGGTGTCCATGTTCGTTTCCACCAGCATTGCAGCCGCTGTGCCAGCTTTGGATGCGGCTATGGTTTTTTCTGCTATGTTTCTGATTTTAATAGCTTTTATCTCTGATGCGACGCGTCTCGATAATCTATGGAAGACAAATCAGACCAGCAAAATTATCATTGCATATCGTCATTTATCTTATGAGATAAGCATGCCCAACAAACGCACGGTCGCCATCGGATTTATCGGAGCCACCCTGGATCGTGTCGGCAAAGGTGCCAGCCGTTGGAATTATTGGCGACCAAGCGTAGGCCTGTGCCAACAAACAGACCTCCCTATCCACCGACTTGAATTGATTCACGGCCTCGACGCGCGCGACGTCAGCCTCGCCGAGCGCGTTCGAGTGGACATCCAGCAGATTTCTCCAAGCACCGAAGTGCGCCTGCATCCAATGTCGCTGCGCAACCCTTGGGACTTCGAGGAGGTGTACGGCGCCCTGCACGACTTCACCACTGCGTACAATTTTGACACCGAGCACGAGGATTACCTCGTCCACATCACCACCGGCACCCACGTCGCACAGATCTGCTGGTTCCTGCTGACCGAGGCGCGCTATCTGCCAGCCCGGCTGATCCAGACCTCCCCCGCCAAGCGCAAGAACGAGAACGAGCCCGCCTGCGGCACTCACGCGCTGATCGATCTCGATCTGTCGCGCTATGATCGCATTGCCTCACGTTTCGCCAGCAAACGCCTCGAAGGCCTGGAATTTCTCAAGTCCGGCATCGCTACACGCAACCCGGCCTTCAACCGCTCCATTGAACAAATCGAGCGCGTAGCCCTACGCTCAAAAGCGCCCATGCTGCTGATCGGCCCGACCGGCGCCGGCAAATCCTTCCTGGCGCGGCGCATCTACGAACTCAAACGTAACCGTCATCAAATGCAGGGACGCTTTGTCGAAGTCAACTGTGCAACCTTGCGTGGCGACGGCGCGATGTCGGCCTTGTTCGGTCACGTCAAAGGCGCATTCACCGGAGCGCAAAACGCTCGCGATGGCCTGCTGCGCGCCGCAAACGGCGGCATGCTGTTTCTCGATGAAATCGGTGAGCTCGGCGCGGACGAACAAGCGATGCTGTTAAAGGCAATCGAAGAGAAACGCTTCTTCCCGCTGGGCTCGGACAAGGAAGTCGAGAGTGATTTTCTGATAATCGCCGGCACCCACCGCGACCTGCGCAGCCGCGTCGCCGAAGGCCTTTTTCGCGAGGACCTGTACGCAAGGATCAACCTCTGGACATTCGACCTGCCCGGCCTCGCCGGCCGCCGCGAGGACATCGAGCCAAACATCGATTTCGAACTGGAACGCCACGCGCGCGAACATGGGCAACGCGCGCGTTTCAATCTCGAAGCACGCCGACGCTACCTGGCCTTCGCCAGCTCACGTGAAGCAGCGTGGCTGGGTAACTTTCGCGAACTCTCCGCATCGATTACACGGATGGCGACTCTGGCCGATAGCGGGCGCATCGATGAAGCGCAGGTAGACGATGAGATCGATCGATTGCGATATGCGTGGGGGTTGGCGCAACCCACTGCTGTATCAACTGAGTTGCCGGGAGATAGCGATAGCATGGACCTGTTCGATCGCTTACAGCTGAAGGCGGTTATAGAGGTATGCCGGCAGGCGGACAGCCTGTCCGATGCCGGCCGACAGCTGTTCGGTGTTTCCCGGCAGGCCAAGGCGCAACCCAATGATGCCGATCGCTTGAGGAAGTACCTGGCGCGGTTCGGACTTGAATGGGGCAAGTTAGTGGACACGAAGTGAAGCACAGCGCTCTTGATCACACTGCTTCAATGATGACTGTAGAAAAAATGAATTAGCCGCCTGATCTCTCGGTCAAGAATTATGAACGCAGTAAATCTGACGAGGTGACAGCAATGACTATCCAGGCAGAGACACTCGTACAACTGACCGAAGCGCTCCAAGAGCGAGGCATGAAAATGGTCTCAGACGTCCATTTCACCCGCGCACCCTATCGATACAACCATCGCTGGATCTGCATCGTTGAGTGAACATGCTTGTTGCCGGCGCCTGGATCGAAGCGTCCAGCCGCCGGCGCCGCTCAGCTTCGCCCTCCCAAGCCCAAATAACCGTCTGCGCCCGGGGATGTCGATAGAGGGTTGGGCGGCAATAAAAACCCGGCGCGATGGCCGGGTCTCGTGAACTATTACAATTGATCGGGCTTACTTAGCGCCGCCATTATCTCGGCCCGTCTGAGCGTCCTGATCAGAGCCAGGATTGCCGGGTGGCGGATTCCAGTCCTCTGGTCGTTCGTCGGTGCCCTGCTTCGGCTCAGAATCAGCCTGCTCCAGGCCGGAATCATGACCCTCGCCAGAATCAGGGGTTTGTTCGTCTGGTCCCGGATATGGCGCTTCAGGGCCGTTGTTGTCGTCGATCATCATTCTCTCCCGTCAGTGGCGCAGGGGCTGCGCTTAATAAGTAAGAGAAGATCGGCGCACAGAGAGTGCTATTTGCTCGACGAGCGGACTTTCTTACAAATCCAAACACTTGGTGCGAGTCGCAGGCGTGATCGAGTAGCCCCGCAAATCTCACACACATGAAAAAGGCCAATGCTGTGAACATTGGCCTAAGTCATTGAAAAATATGGTCGGGACGGAGTGATTCGAACACTCGACCCCTAGCACCCCATGCTAGTGCGCTACCGGACTGCGCTACGCCCCGACTGATGTTGCACCCCGTTCTTCACCTCGAAGAACGCTCAAGAATATATCGCAAGCTTTTGAAAACTGGAAGTATTCAAACGCAGCTTTTTATTTCTTGAGTACCACCAGCACATCTTCCAATTCGGCAATCATCTGCCGAATCATCTGTTTGTACTGTGTGGTGTCATCTTTGGCTTCGTCGCCGGACAGGCGCAGACGTGCGCCGCCGATGGTGAAACCCTGATCGTAAAGGAGCGCGCGGATCTGCCGGATCATCAGCACGTCCTGGCGCTGATAATACCGGCGGTTCCCGCGGCGTTTGACGGGGTTGAGCTGAGGAAACTCCTGCTCCCAGTAGCGCAGCACGTGTGGCTTTACGGCACACAGCTCGCTGACTTCACCAATGGTGAAGTAGCGTTTGCCCGGGATGACGGGTAGTTCGTCGTTATGACTTGGTTCCAGCATAAGCCTCAACTCGGGCCTTCAACTTCTGCCCTGGACGAAAGGTGACCACACGGCGAGCCGTGATCGGGATTTCTTCCCCCGTTTTCGGGTTGCGGCCAGGCCGCTGGCGTTTGTCCCGAAGGTCGAAATTGCCGAAACCGGACAATTTGACCTGCTCGTTGTCTTCAAGAGCGTGCCTGATTTCCTCGAAAAACAGTTCGACCAATTCCTTGGCTTCCCGCTTGTTCAGGCCCAGCTCTTCATACAGACGTTCCGCCATCTCAGCTTTCGTCAAAGCCCCCATACGTCACTTCCTTAACGTGGCGTTCAACCTTTGTTCGAGCGAGGTGAGGATATTTTGCGTCGTCGAATTCACCTCTTCGTCATTAAGAGTGCGCGATGGATGCTGCCAGGTCAAGCCGACTGCAAGGCTTTTTCTATCAGGATCAATACCTTTACCCTGATACACGTCAAACAGCCTGAGCTCTGTGAGCCATTCGCCTGCATTTTCACGGATTACGTCCAGCACAGCCGAGGCCGCGACGTCTTTGTGCGCGATCAGTGCAAGGTCACGACGCACTTCAGGAAAGCGCGACAACTCGTGGAATTTCGGCATTTTACCGAGCGCCACTTCCGCCAGAACCAGCTCGAAGACGAACACCGGACGATCCAGCCCCAAGGCTTTCGACAATTCTGGGTGGATCGCACCAATGAAGCCTACTTCGCGACCTTCACGCTCGATGCGCGCGGTCTGACCCGGATGCAGCGCCGGGTGCTTGCCCGGAGCAAAGGTGAACGAATCCAGGGCACCGGCGAAACCCAGCACCGCTTCCACGTCAGCCTTCACGTCGAAGAAGTCGACAGTATCCCGACCCTGCGCCCAGCCTTCCGGCAAGCGACTCCCGCAAACAACCCCGGACAGCATCGGCTCTTGCTTCAAGCCTTCAAGCTGACCAACGAAGCGCAGGCCGCTCTCGAACAGACGCACGCGATCCTGCTGACGGTTGAGGTTGTGCTGCAACGCCTTGACCAGACCTGGCCACAACGACGAGCGCATGGCGGCCATATCGTTGGAGATCGGATTGGCCAGCAACAGCGGCTCGACACCTGGACTGAACAGTTCGAACTGACGCGGATCGATGAAGCTGTAAGTGATCGCTTCCTGATAACCACGAGCAACCAGCAGACGACGCAGCTCAGGCAGATCACTACGCGCTTCGGCCTTGGCTTGCGGCGCCAGACGCGCTTGCGGGTAGCGAACCGGCAAACGGTTGTAACCGTAAAGACGCGCCAACTCTTCGATCAGGTCGACTTCCAGGCTGATATCGAAGCGGTGGCTTGGCACTTCAACGCGCCATTGGCCTTCGCCGTCAGCAGTAATGCTCAGGCCCAAGGCACTGAGCAGACGCTCGACCTGTGCCGAATCCATCTCCATGCCGAGCATCTGAGTGATGCGCTGAGCACGCAAAGTGATCGGTGCAATCGATGGCAGATGTTGTTCGCTGACGGTCTCGATGATCGGACCAGCTTCGCCGCCAGTGATTTCCAGCAGCAGGCCAGTGGCGCGCTCCATGGCTTCACGTGCCAGCTGCCAGTCAACGCCACGCTCGTAGCGATGCGAAGCGTCGGTATGCAAGCCGTAAGAACGTGCCTTGCCGGCAACCGCAATCTGATCAAAGAACGCAGATTCGAGGAACACATCACGGGTGGTCGCGGAAACACCGCTGTGCTCGCCACCCATCACGCCGGCGATCGCCAGTGCACGAGTGTGGTCAGCGATGACCAGCGTATCGCTGCGCAGGCTGACTTCCTGACCATCAAGCAGAACCAGCTTCTCGCCCTCTTCAGCCATGCGCACACGAATGCCGCCATTGATTTCGGCGAGATCGAAAGCGTGCAGCGGTTGGCCGAGCTCGAGCATGACGTAGTTGGTGATATCGACGGCAGCGTCGATGCTGCGCACGTCGGCGCGACGCAGACGCTCAACCATCCACAGCGGGGTTGGCTTGGACAGGTCGACGTTACGGATGACCCGACCCAGGTAACGTGGGCAGGCCGCCGGGGCCAGCACCTCGACCGAGCGGACTTCGTCGTGTACCGCTGCAACCGCAGCCACCACAGGACGGGTTACCGGCACGGCGTACAGCGCGCCGACTTCACGAGCCAGACCGGCCAGGGACAGGCAGTCGCCACGGTTCGGGGTCAGGTCGACCTCGATGCTGGCGTCTTCCAGATCCAGATACACACGGAAATCTTCGCCCACCGGCGCATCGGCCGGCAGCTCCATCAGACCGTCGTTGCCCTCACCGACCTGCAGCTCTGCCTGCGAGCACAGCATGCCGTTGGACTCGACGCCACGCAGCTTGGCCTTCTTGATCTTGAAGTCGCCCGGCAGCTCTGCGCCAATCATGGCGAACGGAATCTTCAGGCCCGGGCGCACGTTTGGCGCTCCGCACACGACCTGGAAGGTTTCCGCGCCATTGCTGACCTGGCATACGCGCAACTTGTCGGCGTCCGGATGCTGCTCGGTGCTCAGCACCTCACCCACCACCACACCACTGAATACGCCGGCGGCCGGAGTAACGCTATCGACCTCAAGACCGGCCATCGACAGACGGGCAACCAGCTCGTCGCGATCTACCTGCGGGCTTACCCAGCCACGCAGCCATTGTTCACTGAATTTCATCCTGCTCTCCTAAGAATTCGTTACGACTAGCGAAATTGCGCGAGGAACCGCAAGTCGTTGTCGAAGAACAGACGCAAGTCGTTCACGCCGTAACGGAGCATGGCCAGACGCTCGACACCCATGCCGAAGGCAAATCCGGAGAACTCTTCCGGATCGATGCCGGACATGCGCAGCACGTTCGGGTGAACCATGCCGCAGCCCATCACTTCCAGCCAGCCAGTCTGCTTGCAGACGCGGCAGCCTTTGCCGCTGCACATCACGCATTCCATATCGACTTCAGCGGATGGCTCGGTGAAGGGGAAATACGAAGGACGGAAACGCACGGCCAGTTCTTTCTCGAAGAACACCCGCAGGAATTCTTCGATGGTGCCTTTGAGATCGGCAAAATTGATATCGCGATCAACCAGCAGGCCTTCGACCTGGTGGAACATCGGCGAATGGGTGATATCGGAGTCGCTGCGATAGACGCGGCCCGGGCAGACGATGCGGATCGGCGGCTGCTTGGATTCCATGGTGCGGACCTGTACCGGCGAGGTATGGGTGCGCAGCAACATGTTGGCATTGAAATAGAAGGTGTCATGCATCGACCGGGCCGGGTGATGGCCTGGGATGTTGAGCGCTTCAAAGTTGTGGTAGTCGTCTTCGACCTCAGGGCCTTCGGCGATGCCGTAGCCAATGCGGGTGAAGAACTGCTCGACACGCTCCAGAGTCCGGGTGACCGGATGCAGACCGCCAGAGGTCTGGCCACGGCCCGGCAACGTCACGTCGATGGATTCGGCAGACAGTTTGGCAGCCAGTTCGGCTTCTTCAAACAATGCCATGCGCGCATTGAGAACGCCTGTAACACGTTCCTTGGCAACGTTGATCAGCGCACCGACTTGCGGACGCTCTTCGGCCGGCAGATTCCCCAGGGTCTTCATCACCTGAGTCAATTCGCCCTTCTTGCCAAGGTATTGAACCCGGATTTGCTCCAGGGCATTGATATCTTCAGCGCTTTGCACAGCCTCTAGTGCTTGAGAGACCAGCGCATCCAGGTTTTCCATGTACAGACTCCAGATACAAAATAGGGGAAGAGCTTGAAGGCTCTTCCCCTATTTATGACGTTTAACACCTGGCCCCACAGAGGTGAGGCCGGGTGACTGTCGGGGGTACTTAAGCCAAGGTGGCTTTAGCTTTCTCGACAATCGCAGCAAACGCCGCTTTTTCGTTCACTGCCAGATCAGCCAGAACCTTACGGTCGATCTCGATGGACGCTTTTTTCAGGCCAGCGATGAAACGGCTGTAGGACAGACCGTTAACACGAGCACCAGCGTTGATACGAGCGATCCACAGAGCGCGGAACTGACGTTTTTTCTGACGACGGTCACGGTAGGCGTATTGGCCTGCCTTGATTACCGCTTGCTTGGCAACACGGAATACGCGGGAGCGTGCGCCGTAGTAGCCTTTAGCAAGTTTCAGAATTTTTTTGTGACGCTTACGGGCAATGACGCCACGCTTTACACGAGCCATGAGTTACTTCCTCTATTCTTGACTAAATTAACGAAGGCGCAGCATGCGCTCGACTTTTGCCACGTCAGACGGATGCAGCAAGCTGCTACCGCGCAGTTGACGCTTACGCTTGGTCGACATTTTAGTCAGGATGTGGCTCTTGAAAGCGTGCTTGTGCTTGATGCCGTTAGCAGTTTTCAGAAACCGCTTGGCAGCACCACTTTTGGTTTTCATTTTTGGCATGTTCGGATACTCCGCATTCAGTTGATAAACATAATCAGAAGGCCTGCCGTGCCCTGTTGATTACTTCTTCTTTTTCGGGGCGATGACCATGATCAGCTGGCGTCCTTCCATCTTAGGATGCTGTTCGACCGAACCGTACTCGAGCAGGTCTTGTTCAACCCGCTTGAGGAGTTCCATCCCCAGCTCCTGGTGGGCCATCTCACGGCCGCGGAATCGCAAGGATACCTTGGCCCTGTCCCCGTCACTCAGGAAACGTACCAGGTTGCGCAGTTTTACCTGGTAATCCCCTTCCTCCGTCCCTGGACGAAACTTGATTTCTTTAACCTGAATCTGCTTCTGGTTTTTCTTCGCCGCGGCAATCTGCTTCTTCTTCTCGAAGATCGATTTGCCGTAGTCCATCACCCGGCAAACAGGCGGGACTGCATCTGCGGAAATTTCCACCAGATCAAGCTTTGCTTCTTCAGCGATACGAAGCGCTTCATCAATCGAGACGATGCCAATCTGCTCGCCATCAGCGCCAATTAACCGAACCTCGCGTGCCGAGATATTCTCGTTGATCGGGGCTTTCGGTGCAGCTCGTTTATCTTGTCTCATTTCACGCTTAATAATAATTACTCCGAATCTGGGCGACCACGCCGGGAAACCGCTTGCGCGAGAAACTCAGCGAACTGGGCGACGGGCATCGAGCCCAGGTCAGCACCTTCACGAGTACGCACAGCGACAGTCTGCATCTCGACTTCCTTATCTCCGATAACCAAAAGATAGGGAACCTTGAGCAAAGTATGCTCGCGGATTTTAAAGCCGATCTTTTCATTTCTCAAGTCGGACTTGGCACGAAATCCGCTTTCGTTGAGAGTTTTTTCAACCTCTGCAACAAAATCTGCCTGTTTATCAGTGATATTCATGATCACCGCCTGGGTCGGCGCGAGCCAAGCAGGGAAAGCACCTTCGTAGTGCTCGATCAGAATCCCGACGAAACGCTCGAACGAACCGAGGATCGCGCGGTGCAACATCACCGGGTGTTTGCGGCTGTTGTCTTCGGAGACGTATTCAGCGCCCAAACGGACAGGCAGGTTAAAATCGAGCTGCAAGGTACCACACTGCCAGACTCGACCGAGACAATCTTTCAGCGAGAACTCGATCTTCGGCCCGTAGAAAGCACCCTCGCCCGGCTGCAGATCGTACGGCAGGCCAGCAGAATCAAGGGCTGCAGCCAATGCAGCTTCAGCGCGATCCCACAGCTCATCGGAGCCGACGCGTTTTTCCGGACGAGTGGACAGTTTCATCTCGACTTCGGTAAAGCCGAAATCGCGATAGACATCCATGGTCAGCTTGATGAACGCAGCGGACTCGGCCTGCATCTGCTCTTCGGTGCAGAAGATGTGCGCGTCGTCCTGAGTAAACGCTCGCACGCGCATGATGCCATGCAACGCACCCGACGGCTCGTTACGGTGGCAAGCACCGAACTCGGCCAGACGCATCGGCAACTCGCGGTAGCTTTTCAGGCCCTGATTGAACACCTGCACGTGGCATGGGCAGTTCATCGGCTTGATGGCGTAGTCGCGGTTTTCCGACTGAGTGGTGAACATGTTGTCGGCGTAGTTGGCCCAGTGCCCGGATTTTTCCCACAGGCTGCGGTCGACGACTTGAGGAGTCTTGATCTCAAGGTAGCCGTTGTCGCGCTGGATCTTGCGCATGTACTGCTCGAGCACCTGGTATAGAGTCCATCCATTCGGGTGCCAGAACACCATGCCCGGCGACTCTTCCTGAGTGTGGAACAGGCCCAGACGCTTGCCGATCTTGCGGTGATCGCGCTTCTCGGCTTCTTCGATGCGCTGAATGTAAGCCGCCAGCTGTTTCTTGTCCGCCCAAGCGGTGCCGTAGACGCGCTGCAATTGCTCGTTCTTGGCGTCGCCACGCCAGTAGGCGCCCGACAGCTTGGTCAGCTTGAAGGATTTCAGGAAACGCGTGTTCGGCACGTGCGGACCACGGCACATGTCGACGTATTCTTCGTGATAGTACAGACCCATGGCCTGCTCGTTCGGCATGTCTTCAACCAAACGCAGCTTGTAGTCTTCGCCACGAGCCTTGAACACTTCGATCACTTCAGCGCGCGGAGTGACTTTCTTGATGACGTCGTAATCTTTCTCGATCAGTTGCTGCATGCGCTGTTCGATAGCCGCCATGTCTTCCGGCGTGAAAGGACGCTCGTAGGCGATGTCGTAATAGAAGCCTTCGTCGATGACCGGGCCGATGACCATCTTCGCGGTCGGGTACAGCTGCTTGACCGCGTGGCCAACCAGGTGCGCGCAAGAGTGGCGAATGATCTCCAGCCCCTCTTCATCCTTTGGCGTAATGATTTGCAAGGTCGCGTCGCTGCTGATGATGTCGCTGGCGTCGACCAGTTGGCCATTGACCTTGCCCGCGAGCGTGGCCTTGGCCAGGCCTGCACCAATGGATGCGGCGACCTCGGCTACGGAAACCGGGTGATCGAATGAACGTTGACTGCCGTCGGGAAGAGTAATAGTTGGCATGGCGCCTCCTCTCCTAGTGGTGACCCCTACCAAAGGTCACGTGGGTTGGGATGAGCCAGTACAAGATCCGATCCAGGCCATTCAATGACGAACGCCTGCCTTACAGCGGCAGGAGCCTTGCGGCCAACCGGAAAACCGAACCAGAGTGACTGGGATTCAAATCGGAAAAATTCGCACGCCGACCGCTTCGGGACTGAAGGTCATCCGAAGCCTGAGAACGCTTGAGCCCGGCATGCTAGCACAGATGAGCGGTCGCTTACGCCCTGATTTGGCAGAAGGCCAAATGTCCGTTTTTATGCCAGAGTGCTGAACTTGATCGGCCTTTGCGCCCTCAGATAACAAGACATTGACCCACAAGGAGCATCCTCGCATGCGTCTGAAAAGCTTATTCGCCCTCGTCGCCCCCGTCGTTCTGCTGCTGCCACTGAGCGCCCATGCCGACTGGCCAAAAGGCGAGCGCGAGAAGTACATGGCCCAGTGCACTCAGGCTGCCACCCAACAAATTGGTGCTGCTGCCGCCAAATCCCACTGCGCTTGCGGTGCCGATGCCATCAAGTCTTATCCGGCCAGCGACATTCAGGCACTGATGGACAACAAGGCGACTCCTGAATTGCAACAGAAAGCCCTTGGCCAGATCGCCAAATGCAAGGCAAATACCGCCCCGAAAAAATAAGAAAACCGGGCATTAACATCGGCTGAAAGGCGGAAAAAAGTGCTGGAAATGAGGCTTTTCAGACGATTTATGCAGGTTTTACAGGTTTTTTTATCGTCTTTACGTTTCGCTGAAAGCCTTTCAAACCGGGGCTTTCAGCGCAACCAGGTGGTAAAGAAAACACGACTGATTGGCAAACAGCACGTCCGGGGGGCTACCAAAGCGAACATTTCGACTATGATACCCGGGTGTGCCCAGTTGGCCTGAGCAGCACAGCACTACTGAAAATATATGTTTCTTGGAGATACACCATGTCTAATCGCCAAACCGGCACCGTTAAATGGTTCAACGATGAAAAAGGCTTCGGCTTCATCACTCCTCAAGGTGGCGGTGACGACCTGTTCGTACACTTCAAAGCTATCGAATCCGACGGTTTCAAAAGCCTGAAAGAAGGCCAGACCGTCTCTTTCGTGGCTGAGAAAGGCCAAAAGGGTATGCAAGCTGCACAGGTTCGCCCAGAGTAATTTCTCGGCGCACTAAAAAAACCCCGTCCTGGTGACGGGGTTTTTTATGCCTGAGACAAAAGGACTCAGCCGCAGTTGACGCGGGTGACTATCAGGTTGTTGTCGGTGTTCAGGTTCAGGCGATCGGAGCGGTATTCCAGGGTGATCATGTCGTTCGGCTTGAGAAAACGCGCATTTTGCGCCCCAGCCTTGGCACGCGCCTGATCCAGCAACTCAGGGGATGCCTTCTTGCCGATGGCAAATTGCGCCGCCGATGCTTCGCAGCGGCTATTTCCTGATTCAGCCGCCACGGGCTCCTTTGCCGACTCGCTGGAAGTTGTGCTGCAACCAGCCAACAGAGCAGCGGCCATAAGTGCACCCAGTGTCGCGAACTTCAAAGGCATGAAGCCTCCTTGTTTTCAAATGTTTAAGCAGAGATCGTGCGACCGCCAATGCGGCGTTTGGTTTCAAGGCTCAAGCCATGCCCTGCCCCACGAGCGGAAAAATGCCGAGTGTGCCTGAGCCGCCCTGTCCGGCTCATCAAACATTCGTGACTGAATATTAACGACCTCAATAAACGTCGATGTAGTCGTAGGGCGGATTCGGCCAGTTGTCTTTGAGTGCGTTGAAAATCTGCATCACCCAGACTTCATCGCTGGCTGCGACGTTACCCACATAGCCCGACCCCTTCGCCCAGGTTTCCAGGCGAAACAACAGACCCTCGATATCCTGCCCACCGGTCACCGTAGACAGATAGGCAATGCCATCTTTGGTCACGCGCAATTGGTTGTGCACGTCGTCACTGCCCGAGGCAAGCAATTGGCGAACTGCTTCGAGTGTGAGGCCGTCAGGGGTATTCAGATCAATCTGCACAGCGGGGTCCTTTGCAAGCCAGAAAAGACCAAGTGTCGCATAGGGCTCCGCTCATGCCTAAGTCGCAGTGCCAAATGCCGCACAAAATGGTTAACTCGAAAACAGACATCCTGACCTTTCGAGCCTCCCATGACCAGTGTAAGCATCGACGCCGCCATCAACGCCAAATGGGCCGAAGGACACAGCTCTTACAGCCCCGGCACGACGGAAGAATTGGCGCTGATCGGCATTGATTTACTGGTCAAGGAGCTGGGGATAGAAGCGGCGCAGCATTTTATCAATCAGGTATTCGAACGCTATCCGATCGGTCAGGCCGAACAGCCGCAGTGAAAACCCGCAGGCAACCGCCTGCGGGTTGACGACTTATTTCAGGCGTTTCAGGCGCTCGGTCAGCAGATCAAAGAATCCCTGGGCGTCGCCATTTTCGACCCAGAATGCATTCTTAGGCGCTTTCAAGCCGTCGTACCAGTCGACAATGGTCTGGCCGAATGTCGGTCCTTCACGGCTATCCACCACGACGTTGACCGCCCGACCGGTAAACAACTCAGGCTTGAGCAGATACGCCACAACCGTCGCGTCATGCACCGGGCCACCGGGAATGCCGTAGTGCTCCATATCGCCCTTGATGTATTCGTTGAGAATGTCGCCGACGATCTTGCTCGCATTGTTGTTCAGCGCGGCGATCTGCTTCAGGCGTGCATCGCTGGTCAGGATCTTGTGGGTCACGTCCAGCGGCAGATAGGTGAGTTTCACCCCGCTCTTGAGCACCACCTCGGCAGCCTGCGGATCGGCGAACAAGTTGAATTCAGCCACAGGGGTGATGTTGCCACCGTTGAAATGCGCCCCGCCCATGATCACCACTTCCTTGATGCCCTGAACGATTTCCGGCTCCTGGATCAATGCCAGAGCCAGGTTGGTCTGCGGACCGAGCATGGCAATGGTGATGCTGTGCGGTTTGGCCGATTTAAGAGTGTCGATCAGATAATTGACCGCATTGCCTTTCGCCAAGCCTTTCTTCGGTTCGTGAACCGTGACGCCTGACAAACCTTCCTTGCCATGAATGTTCTCGGCGTAGATCGGCGTGCGCATCAGCGGCTTCGGTGCGCCAGCGTAAACCGGCACGTCTTCGCGCCCTGCCCATTCGCGAGCGAGTCGCGCGTTACGCGAAGTCTTGTCCAGGCGCACGTTGCCGGCGACAGTCGTTAACGCGCGGATATTCAATTCATCCGGCGACGCCAGCGCGAAGAGCAAAGCGACAACGTCGTCAGCGCCTGGATCGGTGTCGATGATCAAATCGATTTTTTCAGCGGCCTGAACGCCGGTCGCAGTTATCACAGACAAAAGCAGCAGACCCCGAAGCATTTGATGGAGTTTTTCAGCATAGCGTTGCATAGCGCATTCCTTGTGCAGGTGATATCGGAAATCAGAATGTAACCCCGGCGACCAGAACGATGTTGCAGTACGGCTGACATTCTCCTGTACGAATGATCGCCCTGGCTTGTCGGCTAAGCACCTTGAACTGCTCGTGGGTGAGCAGATCCCTACGGCCCAGCGCGCCCTCTTCGTTCAACGCGTCCAGATCGGCCAGCGCCGTGGGTTGTTTGTCGAAGATCTCTTTGGCCAGCACATGGCTCTCGACCTGCATCTCGCTGAGTACAACTTTCAGCGTGCTGACGAAATCAGGGATGCCATGGGTCAGTGCCAGATCAATCAACTCGACACCCGGTGGCACGGGCAAACCGGCATCGCCAATCACGACCATGTCACCGTGGCCAAGAGAAGCGATCAGTCGCGACAGCGCGACGTTAAGCAGAGGAGTCTTTTTCATGCGGGTTTGAACGCCTGTACTTCGGACATGGTTGGAATCGACGGTTGCGCACCGGCGCGGGTAACCGACAGTGCAGCGGCGATCTGCCCGTAGCGAATCGCCTCGGCCTCAGTCTTGCCATCGGCCAGCGCTGCGGCAAAACCGCCGACGAAAGTGTCGCCCGCCGCCGTGGTATCGACCGCCTTCACGGTCGGCGCGGGGAAATGTTCGAAGCCGTTGCCGTTGGCGAACAATGAGCCTTGCGCGCCTAACGTGACGATGACTTTGCCCGCGCCCATGGCAATCAACTGAGTGGCAGCCGTTTCTGCCGACTGCAGCGAGTCGACAGCGAGCCCGCTCAATGCGGCGGCTTCGCTTTCGTTGGGAATCAGATAGTCGATGGCGGCAAACCAGTCAGCCGGCAAAGGACGGCTGGCCGGCGCCGGGTTGAGGATGACGGTTTTGCCCAGCTCACGCGCACGCTTGAGCGCATGCCCGACCGTCGCATCGGGAATCTCGAGCTGACAGATCACTACATCGGCGACCTGTAAAACCGCATCAAAGCGGTCGACCACTGCCGGCGTCATTGCGCCATTGGCACCGGCGACAATCACGATGGCGTTCTGGCTGTTGTCATCCACCACAATCAGCGCTACGCCACTGGAATCCTCTACGACACTGACAGCCTCGCAGTCGATGTGCTCGGCGAGCAAGGCATCACGCAATCGCACACCGTAGTCGTCATTTCCGACGCAACCGATCATTGCCACCTTAGCGCCCAAGCGCGCAGCAGCAACCGCCTGATTGGCGCCCTTGCCGCCAGACACCGTGGCAAAGGAATGACCGATCAGCGTTTCACCGCCGCGTGGCAGCCGTGGCGCCCGGGTGACCAGGTCCATGTTCAGGCTGCCTATTACCACTACATTTGCTGGCATACATCACTACTCATCAATTCGGTTTCAGCGATATTCGGTGAACACGCCGGACAGCGGCGCGGTCGATTCGCGCAGGACAATGCTCGGGGTCACGATGCGTTGATCGGTGCCCGAATCCGGCGCAGCAATTCTGCGCAACAGCACTTCGGCGGCCATCTCGCCCAGTTGCAGGATCGACTGGCCGACCGTGGTCAGCGCCGGATAGACATAACGGCTCATCTGAATGTCATCGAAGCCGATCACCGACAGCTCGGCCGGTACCCGGACATTACGTTCAGCCGCCGCACGCAGCACACCGATGCCAATCATGTCGTTACCGGCAAAAATCGCGCTCGGCGGATTGATCTCGAGCAGCCGGGCAGCGGCGTTGTAACCGCCAGTGCTGGTGAAGTCGCTTTCGAGCATACGCTCCTCGCGCACCTCGATTCCCGCTTCTCGCAGCGCTCGGCAATAACCGGCCTGACGCATTTGCGCCACGCTGGTACTGGCCGGACCGCCGATGGTGGCGATGTCGCGATGCCCCAACTCGAGCAGGTGACGGGTTGCCAGATAAGCGCCGTATTCGTGGTCGATGCGCACCAGATCGGCATTTACACCCTCCAGGCCTCGGTCGACGATGACCATCGGCGTCTTCACGCCCGCCAGCCCTTGCGCCAGACCACTGTCACCGCCGGCGGAGGCGACGATCAAACCGTCGATGCGTTTTTCCAGCAACACGCGCAGATAACTGCGCTGCTTGTCCGGATTGTCGTCGGAGTTACAGAGGATCACGCAGTAACCGTTGCGCTCGCAGTAATCCTCGATTCCGCGCGCCAATTCAGCGAAGTACGGGTTGAGGCTGTTAGGCACCAGCAGGCCGATGGTCGCCGTGGTTTTGGCTTTCAGCGAGCGCGCCACGGCACTGGGAACGTAGTCGAGGCTCTTGATCGCCGCCTCGACTTTGCGCCGCACTTCTTGACTCACCGGGCGGGTGTTGTTCACCACGTGCGACACGGTCGTGTAGGAAATACCCGCAAGCGCCGCTACATCCTTGATCGTTGCCATGGTTCAGCCCCGGCGACTGGCGCGTTGACTGCGATAGGTGTCGAGCACCACGGCGATAACAATTACCGCACCGGTGATGATGCGCTTGGTCGGCTCCGTCGCACCAATCTGCGCGAGACCGGCCGCGAGCACGGAAATGATCAGCACGCCAAAGAAAGTACTGATTACCGAACCGCGTCCACCCATCAGGCTGGTACCGCCGATAACCACCGCCGCGATCACTTGCAGTTCCAGACCCGAACCTGCGTTCGGGTCAGCCGCTTCCAGGCGCGAAATCTGAAACAGAGCGGCAATGCCCGCCAGCAGCCCCATAAGGCTGAACACCAGAATCTTGTAGGGCTTGGGATTGATCCCGGCCAGCCGCACGGCTTCTTCGTTGGTGCCGATGCCGATCAGGTAGCGGCCGAAAACCGTGCGGGTCAAAACTGCCTGCGCGATGAAGATCACCAGCAAAGCGATGATGAACGACGGGGAAATGCCGAACGCGATCGGATTCGACAGCCAGGCGAACGCATCGCCAATGTAGGCAGTGCGCGACCCGGTCATCTGATACGCCACACCACGGGCCATTTCCAGCACGCCGAGGGAGACGATGAACGACGGAATCCGCCAGGCCACGGTGATCGAGCCAGTGATCGTCCCGGCCAGAGCCGCCACCGCCATGCCGAGCAGCGCCGCTGGCAAAACGCTCCAGCCCCAGCCGAGAATCGCAACGCTGACCGTCGATGCGGCTAACGCCAGCACCGAGCCGACGGACAAATCGATGCCGCCGATGATCAGCACAAAGGTCATGCCCACGGCCAGCACCATCAGGTCGGGAATCTGGTTGGCCAGGGTGCTGAAAGTGTTGTACGAAAGGAAATGGCTGCTCAGAACCGAGAACAGCGCAATCATCGCCAGCAAGGCACCGGCCAGGCCCAGATATGTGCCCAGGCCGAAGAAATTGCCACTACGTTTACTGGCAGAAGATGCAGTTTTCATGGGAGATCCCTAGGCGCTGCCTCATTGAGCAACGCATCACGTTTTTGGTAGCCGGCGAATGCGGCGGCAAGCAAATCATCCTGGGTCCAGCTGTCGCGCTCGAAGGTGTCGATCAGACGCCCCGCCGAAAGCACGCCGATCCGGTCGCAGATCAGCATCAACTCGCGCAAGTCACTGGACACCACCACCAACGCCTTGCCCTGGCGGGTCAACTCGCCGAGCAAACCGTAAATGTCGAACTTGGCACCGACATCGATTCCACGAGTAGGCTCGTCGAACAGCAGCACCGAACAATCGCGCTCCAGCCAGCGACCGATCACGACCTTCTGCTGATTGCCGCCGGACAGCTCCGAAACCAACTGCGTCGGGCTCGAACTACGGATACGCATGGCCTCGATCTGACGCTGCGCCAGGGAAATTTCGTCGCCGTTGTTGACGAAACCGCCACTGGAGATTTCCGGCATGTTGCCCAGAGCGATGTTGGCGCTGATCGACTGACTGAGCAGCAGCCCTTCGCCCTTGCGATCCTCGGTGATCAACGCGATGCCATTGCGTACGGCATCGACTGGCGAGCGAACACTCACGACCTTGGCCGGGGAGCCGAGCGCGATGGTGCCGCTGTCGGCAGCATCGGCACCGAATATCAGCCGCAGCAATTCCGTGCGCCCAGCTCCGATCAATCCGGAAATGCCGAAGATCTCCCCGGCACGCACCTCAAAAGAGACGTCGCGGACTTTGTCAGAGCGGGTCAGGCCTTTTACCGTCAACGCCGGAGCGCCGATCTTGCGCGGCCCCATGTCGATGTGTTCACCCAGTTCGCGACCGACCATCAAGGTGACCAGTTGCTCGCTGTTGTAGTTGGCCATCGGCTCGACGCAGACCAGATTGCCGTCACGCAGCACGGCAATACGCTGCGCCACCCGCGCCAGTTCTTCGAGACGGTGAGAGATATAGATGATGGAAACGCCGCGGGCCTGCAATCGGCTGATCTGCTCGAAGAGCATTTCGACTTCGCGCGCCGTGAGCATCGCGGTCGGCTCGTCAAGGATCAGCACATGGCAGTCGCCGATCAGGTTGCGCGCGATTTCAACCATCTGCTGATGGCCGATACCGAGTTCGCCGACCAGCGTGTCCGGATCGATCGCATCGAGGCCGACTTGCGCCATGGCTTCTATCGCGGCCTTGCGCAACTGCTTGCGGCTGATCCAGCCCGCGCTGCTCGGCAGATTATCCAGAAAGAGGTTTTCCGCCACCGACAGCGTCGGCAACAGATTGAGTTCTTGCATGACCATGCGCACGCCAAGCTCTTCAGCCTGGGTACGGCTGCCCGGACGATAGTCCTTGCCGTGGAATTGCATCTGGCCGGTAGTGGGTGTGACCAGACCACCAATGATCTTCGACAGGGTACTTTTGCCGGCACCATTTTCGCCGGTCAGCGCCAGTACTTCACCGCGCATCAGCGTCAGATCGATGCCGGTGAGCACCGGTTGCGCATAGGTCTTGCCGATACCGCTGACCGAGAGGACAGCGTTCGGGGCGGAAACTGACATAGAAATCTCCATGCGCTCGCCCGGACGGACGAGCGCCGTTGTGTCGCCAGATGACTTACTGGGTGACCAGCTCGACCGGTGTTTCGATCACGCCGTTGGCACCGCTGTCGACTTTCTCGCCTTTGATGATCTTCAGCGCGGTTTCGATGCCGAACACGGCCTGCTTGGCTGCAAACTGATCAGCCGTCGCCAGCACGCGGCCGTCCTTGAGCATTGGCTTGATGGCATTGATATTGTCGTAACCGACGACTTTCACCTGCCCAGCCTTACCAGCGGCACGGACTGCGGAAACGGCACCGACCGCCATGCTGTCGTTACCGGCCAGCAGCGCTTTGACATCCGGGTATTCACTGAGGATCGAAGCCGCAACCTTGTTGCCCTTGTCGATTTCCCAGTCACCGGACTGCAGCGAGACCACTTTGATCTGCGCGGCTTCCATCGCGTCCTTGAAACCGGCCGTGCGCGCCTGCGCGTTGGTGGTGGTGGACACGCCTTCGATGATGCCGACCTCGTCGCCCGCCTTCAGTTGCTTGGCCAGATATTCGCCAACCAGACGTGCACCCTTGCGGTTGTCCGGACCTACGAACGGCACGTTGATGTTTTTGCTTTTGACCACGGCGGGATCAAGCTGGTTGTCGATGTTGATCACCGTGATACCGGCGTCTACGGCCTTCTTGATCACAGGCACCATGGCCTTGGAGTCAGAAGGCGCGATCACCAGTGCATTCACCTTGGCCAGGATCATCTGTTCGACGATGCGAGTCTGGCCGGCAGTGTCGGTTTCGTCCTTGATACCGTTGGAGATCAGATCGAAATCGGCGGAGTGTTCTTTCTGGTACGCCTTGGCGCCGTCTTCCATGGTCAGGAAGAATTCGTTGGCCAAGGATTTCATGACCAGCGCGACTTTGGGCTTTTCTGCAGATTCGGCGAACGCCGAGGAGACAGGTAGTGCGGCGGCTGTGGCAGCCAGCATAGCGACAGCAAGAAGACGTGCGGCGAATGGCAGCTTCATGGGTTCACTCCGATCTTATGATTATTGTGAGCAACGTTTGCGCTGACGTAAGCTACGTCACGACTCCGGGAGCAGATGCCCTTCCAAGTCGCGCAAACGTTTGCGTAGACCGAACTATGAGAATCCCGCTGACATTTGTCAACAATCAGAAATCGTCTTTTGTTGTAGGCCGAATCGCTGAGTCGGCCATCAGACGCTTCAGGCGGTCGTGTTGACCAGGCCACCGCTGGTAGCGCTTTTCGACATCTCCTTGACCAACGCACCCGCCACTTCTGCCAGTGCGGCGCTGGTTTGCGCGATCTGGCCCTGAATCGACATCACTGCCTGGGACTTCGCTTCGGGAGTCGGATAGCTTGCAGCCTGAGCCGCAGCCAGTTGCTGTTGCTGCTCCTGAAGTTGCTTCTGCAATTCCTTCATCCGCTTGAGCAACGTCTTGACGGTGATGCTGAGATTGCTGTCAGCCTCGGTTTCACTGTTTTCCTGCACAGGCCCGCCACCGGTTCTGACCTGATTCTTCTCAGTCTTTTCGGTACCCAGCGCCTGCGCCGAAGTCTCATTGGTCGCATCGTTCAGGCTGTTGATCGTCGCTGCAGTTTTACCGCCAATGGTGACTGCAGCGGGATTGGCAAAACCGACCGTCAGTGACATGTGAACTCCTAAGATTTGGTTTCCTTGAGGACGCATCGGCCTGAGAGCACATTTCTTTAGCGGGGATTTGTCACCCGCCTGGCTTTTCAGAGATTGCCTATCGGCGAGCCGAACACGAATCCGTCTGTCGTTCGGAATCCCGGATGGATGGATCCTCAACGATGCTCTAGCCCTCGACAAATATTGATTTAAATCATTGGGTTAAACATTTTCCGCCAGCACATTACGCATGGTATGAATCCTGCTCCCGTCCTTGCACCTCGAGCATTCAGATCGGCTTGGGGCGCATCTAGATGAACCTGCATCAGCACCGTCTCACGACTAGAGAGAAAAATAATGAAATCTGCTTTCAATACCTTGATTCCGGGCGCATTGGCCCTCCTCCTGCTCCTGCCTACTGCCCTTCAGGCAAAAGAAGCCGAAACCCAGACGAAACTGGCCAACGTCGTCGTCCTCGCCACAGGCGGCACCATCGCTGGCGCCGGCGCCAGTGCTGCCAACAGCGCCACTTATCAGGCAGCAAAAGTCGGCATCGAACAACTGATTGCCGGCATTCCCGAGTTGAGCAAACTGGCTAACGTGCGTGGCGAACAAGTCATGCAGATCGCTTCGGAAAGCATCACCAACGACAACCTGCTGCAATTGGGTCGTCGCGTTTCCGAACTGGCTGACAGCAAGGACGTGGACGGCATCGTTATCACCCACGGCACCGACACCCTCGAAGAAACCGCTTACTTCCTGAACCTTGTCGAGAAGACCGACAAGCCGATCATCGTCGTAGGTTCGATGCGTCCGGGCACTGCCATGTCGGCAGACGGCATGCTTAACCTGTACAACGCCGTCGCCGTGGCGAGCAGCAAAGAAGCACGCGGCAAAGGTGTGCTGGTGACCATGAACGACGAGATCCAGTCCGGTCGCGACGTCAGCAAAATGATCAACATCAAGACCGAAGCATTCAAAAGCGCGTGGGGTCCGCTGGGCATGGTGGTCGAAGGCAAATCCTACTGGTTCCGCCTGCCGGCCAAGCGTCACACCATGGATTCGGAATTCGACATCAAGGACATCAAGAGCCTGCCTGACGTAGAAATTGCCTATTCCTACGGCAACGTCAGCGATACCGCCTACAAGGCACTGGCTCAAGCCGGCGCCAAAGCCATCATCCACGCCGGCACTGGCAACGGTTCGGTATCTTCCCGCGTGGTTCCATCCCTGCAAGCGCTGCGCAAGGATGGCGTGCAGATCATTCGCTCGTCCCACGTCAACGCCGGCGGCTTTGTCCTGCGTAACGCCGAACAGCCCGACGACAAATACGACTGGGTTGTCGCTCACGACCTGAACCCGCAGAAAGCCCGCATCCTGGCGATGGTTGCACTGACCAAGACCAACGACAGCAAAGAGCTGCAACGGATGTTCTGGGAATACTGATTGAACATCGCCTGATCACTTCTCGATCGGGCAATTGCGCATCACCTGTCAGCTTGGCAGGTGGTGCCCCGCTTACACCCTTCCAATACTTTTCCCACAAAAATCTCGACAAGTCCTACACCAAAATCGGAAACCCGCTGTCAGAGGATTTTCTTGAATTTTAAGCAGTTGCGAAATCGCTTACAGTTAAATACTGTATGCACGTACAGCTTAATAAGGATAACCTCGTGGCCACCTCTCCTGCTGCTCCTGACGCTTATGAACGCATGGGTATGCGCGTTCAGAAAATCATCAATTCCCCCACCGCACAAAAAGCCAAAGCCGCACTGATTTTCCGTCTGCCGGATGAGCCGATAGACGACTGGGAGCGCTTGCTCGAGGAAATCGACGAGAACGACAACGTCACCCTCGCCTATCGCGATGACGGTGGCGTGCAGATTTTTTGGGTTGTGCCGAAGGAAGATTGATTCAATGACTGTCCGCTGTGTTGCTTTGCTGTTGTTGTTTTTCGCCGTGGGCGCCCAGGCTGGCGCCCCACGTACATTTTCCGAAGCCAAGAAAGCTGCATGGAAACTTTATGCGCCGCAGTCCACGGAGTTTTACTGCGGCTGCAAGTACACCGGCAACCGCGTCGATCTCAAGGCTTGCGGCTATGTGCCGCGCAAGAACGCCAAGCGTGCATCGAGGATCGAGTGGGAGCACATCGTGCCAGCGTGGCAGATCGGGCATCAGCGGCAGTGCTGGCAGCAAGGCGGACGCAAGAATTGCACGCGTTACGATCCGGTTTATCAAAAGGCCGAAGCTGACCTGCACAACCTGGTACCGAGCATCGGTGAGGTCAACGGTGATCGCAGCAACTTCAGCTACGGCTGGTTGCCGGTGCAGTCCGGTCAGTATGGATCCTGCCTGACGCAGGTCGACTTCAAGGCCAAGAAGGTCATGCCCCGCCCTTCGATCCGCGGCATGATCGCCCGCACGTATTTTTACATGAGCAAACAATACGGACTGCGGCTGTCGAAGCAAGATCGGCAGTTGTACGAAGCGTGGGACAAGACCTATCCAGTGCAGGACTGGGAACGTCAGCGCAACCAGAGCGTGGCGTGCGTGATGGGGCGTGGCAACGAGTTTGTCGGCTCGGTAAATCTGAAAGCCTGCGGCTGATCGCAGCACAAAAAAAGGCCTCGAGTGTTATGCTCGAGGCCTTTTTCATGTCTGGCGTTCAATCTGTGTTGAAGGCGCTTCGCTTATGGCGTGAGCGGATGCTCAATCACCACCGACTCGATATTTTGTTTCTTGGCTTTTACCAACGCCGCATCCACCTGCACCTTGCGCGCTTCGGCATCAGCCTGGGAGTTGAACGGACCTATCAGAATTCGTGTTTTACCGTTGCCGTCCTTCACGACCGTCGGAACGAAAGCGTGCTCGATCAACCAGCCGCTCAGATCACTGACGGCCTGAGGAGTCTCGCCACGCACTTCCAGATCCCACTGTGGCGCGGCGGCCGCCGGCGCTGCCGCGACCTTTGTCTCAGGCTTGGGCGCATCTACACTCTTGCCTTCACCGCAGCCTGCCAATGCCAGTGCCGCTACCAGCCAAACCAATTTGCGCACAACGCTTTCCTCGGAATTCACAAAGCGGCGATCTTATCATTCATAAATACTTCGCGAGCCCCGCAAAATGGGCACAAAACAACGAGAATGATGATTGCAGCCTCTGTATAGTTACGCCCTGGGAATTAATGCCGCTTCTGCGCGTCAGAAAGATGCACCCAAACCGTGAGACTTCGCACTAATCTATAGATACCACCGACCTCTGCACTGTCTGAATCAGGTGCCCTACAAAGCAATCAAGGAGAAGACCATGCTGATACTCACCCGCAAAGTCGGTGAAAGCATAAACATTGGTGATGACATCACGATCACCATCCTCGGAGTCAGCGGCCAACAAGTCCGCATCGGCATCAACGCTCCGAAAAACGTGGCAGTGCACCGTGAAGAAATTTACCAACGCATCCAGGCCGGCCTGACCGCTCCGGACAAGCCGCAAACACCCTGAGCCACTTTGCATTACGTAGCCAGTCCTATTGCCGTCGCGCAAGACTGGCTAAAGATTCACGCGCCGTTTAGCCATCCGCATTTCACCCCGCTGGGCACGGCGCCTGAAGCACACTGACTCCTTTCACTTGTCACTCCCTCCTTTCTTGCGCCGATATTACCTTTCACTCCTGGAGCTGGCTGTCGGACGTTTCCGATAGAGCGCGGAGAATTTCGCCTTCTAAGCGAATATCACGCCACGCGCCATGCCCGTCGCCGCGACCATCATCAGGATTAGCAGCAGCGCTTCAACATGACTGATTCGCGCGTACAACTTCGCACGCCCGGCTTCAGGCGCTACCCCGCGCGACGATGCGATGCGCCATTTGATCAGCGTGATCATGGGTGCAAGCTCTACCAGCAGGATCAGCACTAACAACGTCATCTTCAGATGAAACAGCGGCTGATGCAGGTAATAGTCAGAGCCTTTCTCGTAACCACCAAACGCACGCATCGCTCCGGTAATAAGCAGCGTCAAAGCTGAAAGCCCCCAGAGGTTATCCGCGAGCAGCACGCGCTTGAGCTCTCCCGTGCCCGCCGAGAGCTGGCTGAACGCTGTGCCGCGCGTCAGTACCGCCCAGAAAGCCAAGGCAAACGCGAATAGATGAACAGCCGCAAGGATCCACTGACTCAGCATCGACGCACCCCCTTACAAAGAGTTGAAAATCGGCCAGTCAGTAGTAGACGAAAAAGCGGGGCCTCGCTTGGAGCTGACGGCGAGACAGATGCCAAACGCCAAAACGCAGGCAAAAAAAATCCCAAGCAGCTGATGGAAGCTTGGGATTTAAAAATGCATAAACCGTGGTGGTGAACGCGGAACGGATGTTACTTAAATTCCCAATATGCAACAAGGCTTTTTCGATAACCGGTTGGAGAAAAATAGCTGTAAGCCTTTGGATATTCAGGTGTTTTCAACAACAAAATGGTAGAAAACGCACCAAAATGGCGCTTGATCACTTTGCCCAAATAGTAATGAATGGAGAGCTGATCAGAGCGAAGCGGAAATGACCGGAAACAAGCGTTGCGCAAATCGCAGACAACAAAAAAGGGCACACCTTTCGGTGAGCCCTTCCAGACCGCCCAGCAGAGCGGATTTTGTTTGGTAGGCGCGATTGGACTCGAACCAACGACCCCCACCATGTCAAGGTGACCCCGAAACCCACGCAACCCATTGATGCATAAAGGAAACACACCGAAATTTGCAGGGTCAAAAACTGACCTTACCCGCTATAAGAATCAACAACTTAGCGCTGTATTTTCCTACAGTGCTCCACCCTTCTCCGGCGTTCTGCCGATCAAATTTCTCTCTGCTATTCTGGTTTCGTCCAAGGAGGAAACCAATGCCAAACTCTGATCTGCTCCCTTCCCTACTGTTCAAAATCAACGAAAACCAGCTCGCCCTTGAAGCCGCCATCATGGAGCTCACCCTCTGGGTCGAGCAGCGCGGATCCGCCGACGTCGCGGAAAACGTCCGCAGCTCTCTGGCCGCGCTCGATCGAAATGAAGAATTCATCAAAATGACCTTGGCTGTTTTGATGACGCCAGACTGAAAGCTATCGACAGCTGTCGCGATGACAGCGCGGGGTAGCCTCGATTGTCTTGCGGTTCTACCTAGAGAAGCGATATCCGATAGGGGGCGGGCGCATAAACCGACCACTATTTTCACGATTACGTTTCCCATACAATGCGCGCCGTAGAACTTTTTGAGTCAGATTAAAGATGAGCCTTGACCTATTAGATAAGACAACCCGAAAGCAGTCACTATCAAAATGTGATAAAACTTCGAATACAAACAACTTAAGCCTGAGAAAATTCGTAGCACTGGCATTTGTAGCAATTTTATTCATCATACTTCGAATCGAGTTTTCTGACGGCCCGATAAATGTAGATGAAAATATTGCACCCTCCGTAGCTCGCTCTATGGTTGAGCGAGGCGATTTCAACGGCAACTGGCGACTTGCCGAAAACATAATGCCGTACTTCAAACGCGACATGCACAATTTTTATAGTTACAACTTATTCGCAATCCCCTTTTTGAAGCCTACAGAAAACGAAACTATCGCAGCTCTGCGTTCGGCTAATATTGCCCTTCAGCTCGGAGCGCTTGCATTCATTTGGTTCGCAATGAAGAACGGAGGGATTGCTTTTTGGCGTAGATTCTATACATCGACAGCTATAGCGGTTCTCCCTACGATGGCGTTTGATGCTCATCTAGCAAGAGCGGAAAGCCTTCTTTATTTCTTAGCAGCAGCCGTGATTTTTGTCGCCTCTGTAAATCGAAGTGTGCTTTTGAGATGGAGTTTAGCAGCATTTATAATTGGAGTCGGCACAGCTTCCAAGTTAACATTCGCGGCCACAGCAATAATATTTCTGCCTGAGGGCTTAAAATTATTAAGAAACGAACCCACTAAAACGATTCGCTTGCTGGCAATATCAGCGTTGGCAATGTTAGCTGGGTTTGCGGCAACCTCACCCTACACATTCATCGAGCCAAACGTATTTTTTGACGGTCTCGGCAGGCTGATGAGGCAGTATTCAACACAACATCTCCCGCACTCTAATCCTGGAACCGGGATGCTTGATTGGGCGAGCCATTTAGTTCTATTCGCCGTAGGTATTTCTGGCGCAGCTTGCATCGCCATTAGAACACCTTTGCGTAGTTCACCGAATTGGATGATTGGCCTTTCAATTATGGCGTCCGTAATTTATATATACTTCGCAACCAAACCTGTTTTTTTTGAGCGAAATATAAGTTTAGCGCTCTTGGCATCGATAATCGTGGCATTTAGCCTTCCACGTTGGCGCTCAACAAACCTCATTCTCACCGCGTCACTTATAGTCATGACATACTGGTCTATCAACATCGCTTTGCTGTCGTCAAGCCGAGGCTCTCAAATCACAGAATGGGAGATTAATAAATTTGGCATGGCAATCGATAGGACGTGGCCATTAACCGGAGCGGCCGACCTTTTGAGCACATGCGGAGACAGAATTATTGGAGTTAGCGATTATGGAGACGTCACTTCTCAGCGAATCAAAAATGAAATAGGAATAGAACCCATGGCTACACGAAATGGAGCATTTTCTAAACTGCCAACCTCTACGCTCAACACCTACCTTGAGACAAGTATTGACTATTATCAGTGCTACGGAGGATCTAAATAGACCAACCTATCGAGCTTGAATAGTTAACTCTATATCTTGCTGACGTACATCCAGCACGCTGTCATTCGTCCAAGACATGGTAATCACAGTACATCCTTGAAGAATAAGTGGCCACCAAGTCTGAGGGTTTGCTTCGCCCTCAGGGACCACGTCGGCGGTTTGATGCTGGTGGCGTAATAGTGCGTCGCGCCGCCGGTAGGGTCCGGCACCTTTCCGTCGATCACCTGGTCAGCGGCGATCCGGCACTGCGCCAGCTCGCGGAACGGGATTTCCTTCACGCCAATCAGGAACTGGTAGTTCGGGTCGATCTTGTTCCAGCAGCTGAACTGCCAGGGCTTTTTGCAGACGCCGGCGTAGCCCTCGCCCCACCACGACTTTTCCTTTCCGTCAAACACACGGTTGCGGATCGCCCAGGCCACGGCGATCTGGCCGGCGGGCCCCTCCCCTCGCGCCTCTCCCCAAAGAGTGAGGGCAAGAATTTCGCGGTCTTTTTCGGTTACAGGCATCACTTTTCTCCAGACAAAAAAAAACCCGCACTCGGCGGGGATCTATAAACGAAGGGGCGGCTACAGCTCTGAGCGAATGCTATCGGATACAGACTTGGACAGCTCGGAATATCCAGATTCGGTGTAATGCACGTCGGTGTCGGACTCATACATCTGGGCCGGCAATGTAGCCGACACGGCAGATAAATCATTGACAGATATGCCAAAGCGCTTCATGACTTCAGTGGCGACTTGATTGTAACGGACGACATCACCTGCATGCCTGCCAGGCTCATTGTCCGGAACGAAAGTGGTGGTTTGGAAGATCACCTTGGCGCCGGTTGCCTTTAATCGGCTGGCAATCAACGAAAGATTCTTCTCGTACTGTGCAAGAGGGACCGCGACGGCACCATTAACCTTGTCTCGATTTTGAAAGGTGATCGGTCCTGGACGCCGGTAGCAGAGATCCCATAGACCGAAGTTGAAGCTGATCACGTCCCACTTTTTTGCACCAACCCACCGCTCCACATTCCGAACCCCGTTATTTGAGTCCTCGGAGTTTCCTTGGCTGTGAATCACGACTGCATCAGATGACAGGGCTTGCGTTACGTAGGGTGTATAGCCAAGCGATATGGAGTCACCGATGATCAGCACTTTCGGAGAAGTATCGGGATGGCTGGCGCAGCCAGCCAATGAGATCGCGACCATAATGGCCAGGACTTTAATGAGTGTTCGTCTTAGCACTGCAGTGTTCCCTAGATGGCTTCGATCGACAGTCTACATAGGCGCTGACTCGTTTCAACATCAACCTTCTGCAATAGTCCTGCTTTCTAGGCAACATCGCATCGATGTGCGTGCTGCCGGGTTTCCGATTTCATTGGCCTATTCCGGTCGGGCGGGTCGTTGGGCTGAGTCGGGAAAGCCCTCAGCACCCTCTTTCCAGGCGCGAACTTTGGTGCGATACGAAAGCCACTGCGATCGAGTGCCCGGAAGCGCGCCGGCGGCCTCTCCTGTGGACTCACTCTCTTCCAAGGCCATGAGTTGATTGGCTATCGATCCAATTTCCTGTTCGCGCCATTTGTTCTCGGCAACCACCAACAGCGCCTGCTCTTCAGCGGCCGCGAGCCTGTCGTAGAACCATTGTGGTATCTCGCTGACCAATGTTTCACCTTCGGAAAGCTCGCTTTCCCGAAAGTCAGCACCCACCGCATTCCATCCTGTTTCGTTGATTACATAGAGCATTATCTATCGTTCCCATAACCGTAAACGTCAAGGGTCAAAGATCCGGCCGTTACCCATCTGGTGATCTGCTGTGTCGGACTTGTAGCGAGTCGCATTGCACTTCTTAAACGCCCGGTGCTTCCGTTGGCAGCCTGGAGAATTTTCGGCTGTACTTCGGGGGTACTGAAATATATATCGAAGTCAATACTGCCGGGATTCCCCGTAGCGATTAATAAAGCCGTTCGTGTGGTAAGTGGAACAACGGCGGACAAGTCCGTGGTAGTCGGGGTTGTGGCGGGTCCCCCCAATAGAACCCTGAAGGGTGCGTCAGTGAAATTTTCCATGTATTGGATAGTGTCACCCATCCATAAAAACGAAAGCAGGCCAGAAGATCCAGTCTTCAAGGCGCAGATAAATCGCCGACTGGTGTTTGCTGTCTTTGTGCGCGCTGTCCCGCTATACGGTGCGGCAGGGGCTGTGGTCACCAGTTCAACGGCCGTTACGCCGGCGTTGTCGTATAGGTAAAGGTAGTACCAGGTGTTAGCGGTCAATGACAGGCCCGAGAGCGTCAAGGGCGATGCTGCGACCATAGGCTCTTGCGCGCCCGGGATGTAAGCGGTACCGGGCGAAACAGTGATCGATGTCGCCGAATTCCACTGAGGGATCAAGCCCTCAATGTAACCAGCCGATACACCGCCCTGAGCGGCAGTGACAGCTTTCGTCAGGCCGTTCAGCTCTGTGATATCAGTGTTCGCCCCGGCAGCAGCCTTCCCGGCTTGAAGTTTTCCTAACGCCGCCAGAATCGTGTCAGTCGAAACGACCGGTGTTTTCACTGTCAGGTCAAGTCCGGTCAGCGTGATGCCGCGAACAGTAGCTGGTGTCGCATATTTATTGGTTTGACCTTCAGGCAGCCCATCGGCAGTCGCGAGGTTGAGCGCCTGCCTTACTCCAGTCTGCGTGGGCGTCTCGCCAAGCACAGCCAGTACGCCGCCAAATTGATTGACCAGTGCTCGAAGCGCGTCGGCCGAATCCTTGACGTAACCCTGCATCGGCGCCAGCGCGTAAACACCAGACGCGTTGGTCGAGCCTTGATAGTTCGGCGAGATCGACAGCGCTGTATCGCTGGCAATATTCGTTACCTCGTACCAACCACCATCAGGGCCGCGAAAGGCATCGCCAACACGGCTATTCGCAATGAAGGCCGTACCCGTGCCGATCACCGCATTGGAATTTTGGGTGACAGAGACCGTTCCCGTCTTGTACCAGGGCATGGTGTGCATCCTATAAATGGGGTTATGCGGCTTGTTTTGCGAACACTGCCGGCAGGAAGAAAGCGAAGGGGTTCGATGCAGCAACGGTGATGGCATAGAGCGTGTTGTTTGGGAAATCCCACCAGCAATAAAGATCACGGGGGATGCCGCTTCCCGAAGTCATGGGCATGCCGAATGTGTTCAGCAACATGAATTCGTTTTCAGGAAAGTTGAACGGGACGCTGTAGAAAATGCGTGTCAGCCCCTGCTGGCTGGTGTCGTAGCGGACGTAGTTCCAGTTCTGAAATGCTCGGGTGAATGTTGCGTTTGGGGTACCAGAGTCAAACAGCAACTTACCTGCGCCGTCCCACAATCGCATGCCGTACTGCGCGACTGGCTGGGCACCAAACGCAGCTACAAAATAGCGTCCATTCAGCCCGGCAGCGTTTACGTCGTATGCCCTGACATAAAAGCCAGTCCAGTTACCTGCTGAGCCAAGAACCCTCATTCGGCAAAGCCCGGCTATACCGTTGATCGTATCGGGCCGGACAAATACAAGTGGAGGCTCCTCAGAAGTAACCGGCCGAGCGAAGGTAGTGACCGAGCCGAGCCCCGCCTCCTGTGTTGGTGCATACCGCCCTGACGCAATTACCATCAGCCGCGAGAACTCTGAATCCAAAGTCACGACGTTGTTGTTGTTCGTGAACTGAACGCCATAACTCATCAGCTCCACCTCATCACGATCAGGCGCATGGTTCCAGAAGACGTGGTGCTCGCTGCGTACGTCCGGGTGTAGTTGTAGACGCGGACAACTCCGTCGAGCATCTCGGTTTCGAACTGCATTTGAGACTCCGGGTAGGCTCCAATGGGGACCACGATTGCCGTTCCGTTACCAGGGCCTACGCCGGGGACGGCGAAATCCTGCGTTCCTTTGCTGGCACCAAGCGCGAAGGTCACTTGCACCGAGAGCACGACTCGAATCGTGAATGAGTTCTCATCCAGCTGGAGCGCCCCATCGGCGCCCCATATCCTCATGCCGTAACTCATGCGTTGAGATTCCCCCACTGGTAGCGCTTCACGCCGTTCTCATCGAACACCTTACCGCCGTTGTTGTTAATGACCTGGCGAGCCCCTCCGCCCAGCGGGCTGTTCAACTCGAAGTTGCCAGCCTTGTCGATGCGCCAGCCTTGAACCCCGGCGATGTAGTTGTCCGACTGGATGAAGAAACCGATCTTGGCGTTTCCGATAGATGCGTCCTGAATGAACGCCGAGTTCATGAACACCTGCCCGCCCTGCACTGCGAACGGCACTGAGATGGCGCCGCCGGCAATCGTGTTGACGATGGCGAAGCGGTCGGCGCTTACAAGGAACTGGCTCTGCAAGCCGGCACCGGTATTCTCGATGCCGAGACCGATGCCGGCCGCGACGTATTGCCCATTTGCCGTGACCTGCATTTTCACCGACCACATGGTGGAGAGCTTGCCGGTGGTGTCGGCGTAGGCAGTTGACGTTTCCTGAATGGCGGCGCTGTTCTCGCCAACCTTGACGCTTACTTGAGTGATAGCCTGCGCGGTTGCTTCCTTGTCAGTGGCGACAACCTGCCGAAGGTCCGTAACATTCGCCGCGCTTTCTGCCACCGTCGCATCGAGGGTCGTCAGCTTCTGCGCGGTGGCAAGGTTTTCGGAAGACCTAACTCGATCTTCATTCGCAATCGACGCGGTACTGCTCCAGCCTTTCAGTGCATCATCCAAATCTCCCTCGCCGTCGTCATCGCGGAAGGATGCGCGCAAGGCCTGGAACGCTGTCGCTTGAGCAGTAACCTCTCCATCAAGTTCGACTATCTCGGCGGTGTTGGTCGCCACCTGCTGGGCAAGACCATTGGCGGTCTCGACCGTCTGCCCAACGTCGAGCCAGTAGAGCGGGTTCGGCGGCGGCAAATTGACCGGTACCGGGCCAGTGGCCTGGTAGATCCGCTTACCCTGCACCACCAGGTCATACTCTTCATAGGTGGCTTCCGGGTCGTAGCCTTTCAGGCCGTCGAGCGCGTCGATCTGCTCCTGAAGCCCGGGGATCTTGTCGATCTCGTCGAGGATGTCTTGCCCCAACTCGGTACGGCCGATCTCACCCGCGATCATCTCGAGAATGGCCGCTGCGTCGGAACTGGATTGCCCTTGCACGCCAAGCCCAACCGGGTACCACGGACCGATGTTGCCGATCTTGTCGACGATTCGACCCCAGAAGTAGAAGGTCACGCCGGCGCGCAGGCCGAGCATCGAGAAATCGCTCTGCGGATAAGCCAGGTCTGTCAGCTTGGTCGCAGCTTCCAGATCAGTCGTAGGCCCGTACCAGATTTCCGTGCGCTGGCTGTCCTCGGCACCAGCAGGGAAACCCCACTTGAGATAGATGCCAAACAGCAGCGGCGTGGCAATCAGGAACGCCAGCGCCGGCGGCAGCCCCTGCTTACCACTGAGATTGGTCAGGATCGAATTACGCCAAATCGACGAGATATCGAACGCGCTGACCGCGCGCACCCGCGCCACGTAGGCCCCGGCGTATATGCCGACCACGTCGACGTTGGTCATGCCGGTGCGCTGCAGTTTGATCCAGTTGCCACTGTCCTTGCGCCATTCGACGTCATAGCCAACCGCGCCATCCACGGCGGGCCAACTGATCGTCATGGTGGCTACGGCCAGACCCTGTACGACCGATGAAGTCGACGACAGCGAAACGCTGGCCGGCGCCGGAACAACGGTGATCGGGATCACGCTGATCGGACGTTCTTCCAGGCGAGCACCGGTGTCGATGAACGCGAACTTGCTCGGTTCGAACTGGAGCGCGCTGATTTCGTAGTCGCCCTCGGTGGTGCGCTTGGTGCGCAGCACGCGGTACAGCGGAATGGCCAGGTCATCGGCGTCGAGCGCCCATTGCAACTGCACGACCGGCGGTTCGCTGTAGGCAACCGTGACGGTCACCGCGCGCCCGTTCACGCTCTGCACGGTGCGACCTTCGGCGCGGCCGCCCGGGAGATTGATGATCAGCCGGTCGCCGGCCTTGGCTTGCGTGTCGCGGTCGAGCGTGATCACCCGTCCCGCCACCACCGAGATTCGGCCGCCCACTTCACGACCAGCCAGCAGCGAATCCGCCACTGGGATGATGTGCCCGGGCAGCGGGATAACGCCTTCCATACCGGTCTTGAACGAAACGGTGCGGTCTTGGTTGTTGCTGAGGATCGCCCACTTGCCACGGCGCTGGGCCTCTGATGCGCGGGTGCAGCCAATGGCGCTCAGCTCGGTCGGCCGGTCACCATAGCGGCGTTGCAGATCCAGATCGGCGAACGGGATTACGTCGGTGTCGTAGTTGTTCGCCGGGTTGTCGTAGCTGACCAGCGCCCGTGTGTAACGGGTCTTCGCCGAGGCACTGCCATAGGAGAACTTGCCGTCGATCACGTTCGACCGTGTGAACACATAGTCGAAGTCCTGCGCGCGCGGCATGTCCGCCTGCATCACCAGCTGGCCCTGAGCCCAGTACGTCATGCCCCGGTAGATCGCCGAGATATCGCGCAGCAGCGACCAGGCATCAGCCTTGCCTTGCAGATTCATGTCGCAGAGGAAGCGCGGTTCCTGCCCGCCCAGTCCGTTCGGCACCAGCTGATCGCAATACTGGGCAATGCGGTACAGCTCCCACTTATCCACCATGAACGGCTTGATTCGCTTGCCGAGGCCGAAGCGGTCTTCGGTGCAAATGCCGTAGGTGATCCACGCCGGGTTATTGGTCCAGGCCGATTTCATCGAGCCGTCCCATGTCCCGGTGTAGGTGCGCAGGATCGGGTCGTAGTTGCTCGGCACCATCCAGCGGCGCGCCTTGCACTTCACGGTCACGGCCGGGATGTTGGTGAACTGCTCGGCGTCGAATTCGATGTAGAGCAGCGCGGTGTTCGGGTAGCGCAGCTTGGCGTCGATCACTTCGGTGTAACCGGCCACCAGCATGGTGTCGGCGATCTTGTTGGTGTTCTGGTTCGGGGTCAGGCGGCGCACGCGGATCTGCCAGCCAGTGGTGGCGTCCGGGAGATCGATACGGCGCGAGCGCTCGTAGCGCGTGGTGGTCTTGCCGTCGACTGCGTCCACCAGCACCTGCTGATAGGCGCCGCCATCGGTGGCCACGTCGATTGCGTATTCGATCCGGTAGCCGCCGACATTGCCCTGGTCATCGGAGCGCTGGAGCGCCGGCCAAGCCAAGCGCATGCGCACGGCGGAAAGCTGGGTATTGGTGATCGAGCGCACCCACGGCGAATCGCTGCGCAGCTCAATGTTCAGCGACGTCTCGTTCTCAACCGAAGGAATGCCGGGGATGTACGTCTGATCCACCGAGCCCGGGCGCCAGTCCCACTTCACGTTCGGGAAATTGTAGTTGCCGCTGGCATCGCGGATCGGCGTGTTGTCCAAGTAGATGTCGTAATCGGTAGGGACGCTGTCGAACTCCCCCTCGCCCACGGCAATCAGCAGCTTGGCCAGGTTGGTCGAGCGCAGGCTGTCGCTGGCTTCGGTCGGCGACTTCGGCTTGCTGCTGCCGCCCTTCTCGCCGTGGATATCGATCTGTGCTGCTGCGCCCATGCTTTCCTCCAGGCATAAAAAAACCGCCTCGCGGGCGGTCGCTGTGCTGCTGTCCTGATTACGCTTTGTCTTCAGCCAAGATCGAGGCAGAGATGATCATCCCGCCCCAGCGGCGTTCACCGATGCAGATCGGTACCGGGTTGCCGCTGGCAGTGGTGTTCTTGGCGCTGCCGAAGGCGTAGGAAGGAGAGTTCTCGGGGGATGCGCTTTGCTTCAGCCCCGAGGCTTGAGGGCTGAGCATCTGGATGACGCCGCCTGCGACAAGCGCAACCCCTACGGCAAATGTCGATCCGCCAGTGAAATATGACGCTGCTATCAATACGGCGCCGATAACGGTTTGGAGAATGCCAGCGCGCTTGCTACCAGTAACAACTGGGATCACCCTGACTTCCCTGCATCCTCCCAAGCCAAAGGCATTTTCACCAACGTTCTGCCTGTTCCTGAAAATCGAGAATCGCAAACCCAAGCGATCCAAGCGACGAATCTCATCCTCGAAACCGGGCAAGGTGGCTTTCAACGCCCGAATGACTTCCCATGTGTCGCCAGAGTCTAGCTGTCGTGTATGGAGCCTTCCAAATCGTTGAGCGAGAGACCCGGATAGCTTGATTGTGACCGTGGGTGAATAAACGATTGCACTCACCTTGCCTCCTTGTGACGAAGAATCAATCGACTACGATCCAGCCAAGGCCCGCCGAAGACAAAGACCTCAGACGGCCTGCCGTAAAGGTGGTGCAGCAGGAACGGGCCGGGGCCGAAGGTTGCAGCATCCTCACCTGGCAGCGCTGGGTCAGTGCCGAGGAATATCCCGGCGTGGTTCGGGTAAACGGTGCGCCCCACTTCCATCACGATCATGTCGCCGCGCTGCGGCTGGTCGACTCGGTAGAAGCCGGCGGCCTCGTAGTTCGCCTCGTACAGGCTGGTGTTGTCCTTACTTTCCCACCAGCCATCGGCGCGCTTGAAGGCTTCAAATTTCAGCCCCCACTCGCGCTTGTACCAATCGGCGCAGACCTGCCAGCAGTCCCAGGCGCCGTGCACGAACGGCCGTTTCAGCAGCGGTACTTCGCCGGTCGGCACGACGGTGCGTAAATCACCCTCCGGCCAGCTCAGGATGTGCCAGGGCATCGCCGTCGCTTCGCACATGGCGAGGTCGCGCGGTGAAGGTCGGCTGGTGGCGTCCGGATGTGAATGCACCACGCCGATCACTTCGCCCACGTCTTCGGCCGCCGCGTACTGCTCGGGATCGATCCGGAACTCTTCGTTCGGCTCGATCGAGACGTTGATGCAGGGGAAGTATTGCTGCTTGCGCCCAATCGCCAGCAGGAGCCCGCAGCACTCTTTCGGGTACTCGGCGGCCGCGTGCGCCTGGATCGCGTTCAAGATGTGCTTTCGCATGTCAGCTCCTTGAGATTAGGGATACAGCGGGAAAGCCGCCGAACGGCAGCGGGGTTCCCTCGCCGAAGCGCGGGATGCAGCCCTTGCCCAGCGTGGCGTCGCATTCGTCAAGCTCAGGATTGTCAGTAATGACGCCGTCCTTCGTGACGTAGGGCCCGGTGTAGCCACAGTTCGGCCCACGATATCCGCCGGTGAGACACCAATGGCAAAGCGTTGTGGCTTGACGTCCGATGGACTCATTGCCCACGTCGCCCGGGCTCGCCAACTCCCAACTGACCGTCTCCCCGTCCTCGTTCGTCTTCTGGTCGATGTACCAGACTTCGATCGTCTCTTGGGTAGGGTCGGCAGTTGGGTTGCCGGCCGGGAAGTTAGCCGCGTCGAGGTAGCTGCCGAGCGTATGCCGCATCGTCAGCTTGAACTCGAGCAAATCCTCGAATGCCAGACAGAGCGCGGTGATGCGCCCGTTGACGTTGCCGACGGACAGTGTCGGCCGAACAGCAGTGCCGTCGCCGTTCGCCTCAATGCCGTCGATCTGCATTGGCCAGGCGCTGTACTCGTTGCCCTGCCAGTAGATGGCCTTCGCTGGCAGTTGGTCAGCATCGGCGCCAGCGGCGATCAACTCTGCCGGCGTGTGCGGTATCGCGTGCCCGTGGAAGCGCAGAACGTCCGCGCCATAGTCCGTGCCGTCCAATTCAAAGAGCAGCACTTCGCTGCCAGGCTCAAGAACCTGGATGTCACTGATCAGCGGCATGGTTGCCCCTTATGGATGGAATGCCCGCTCGAACGTGGCGGTGAGTTTGAAAACGCCGCCGCCCACTGGAGTGGGTACGGGGTTCTTGCAGGTGAACAGGCCAAGCTGGCCCAAGGGTGTGGTCCAGAGGAAGGCTTTCGCGCCGGCGTGCCGATCAAGGAACGCCATGATCTCCAGCACCTTGGATTGAGGGCCGCTGTAGGTGATCGGATACGCGTCTTCCTTGTTGTTCGGGCCGTCGCCAACTTCCTGCTTGTAGCCGCCGCCAAACTGCGAGGTGCGCACCCGATATAAGATCTCCGGCACGTCACCGTGCTGGGTTGGCCAGGTGAATGTTTCGATGGCCATCAGCCCCTCCCGTTCGTCAGTTTCCAGATTGATCCGCCGGGTTGCAGCGCTCGGGCGATCGCAGTTTCAGCTTCGGCTTTCGCCGCCTGCTGAATGCCTTTGCCAAGCTGCGTCGTGTCTTCTGTGCTGGCCGCGCCGCCAGCGCCTTGTGTTTGCACCGATACCGCGACGGGGAAGTTGTAAACGTTGCCGCCACCACTCCCACCGCCGCTGATTGCGCGGACTCCCAGTTGACCGCCGGCGGTGCGGGTCAGTGGCATGATTGCCTCAGGTCCTGCCTCGCCCATGATGCCGGTCTGCCCCCCTGCCATCCCGAACGCTGTCGGCTTGCTGACCACGGAGTTGGTGAACGCGGCGCCATTGGCGAACATCTGGACGCCCGACGACCAGGCACCACCGAGCGCCTGCGGGAAGTAGGTGCTGGAGTAACCTGCCGAGGACGCGCCCAGATTCGAAGATGTCGCACCGGCAGATCCAGCCGCCAGCCCGTTACCACTGCCTCCGCCAGTGAAGTAACTGGTGGCCGCACCAACCAGACTGCTCAGCAGCGTCGAACTGGCCTGCCGGGTAGCAATCCGCGCCATGTCCGCCAGAATCGACTTGGTGAAGTCAGCGAACGACAGCTTCCCGGTCATGGCGAAGTTGACGACTGCGTCTTCCATGGAACTGAAGGCATTGGTGAACAGGCTTTTCGTCTGTCCCGCGACATCACGGGCTGATTCCAAGTAGTTCTGCCACGCTGAGGAAGCACCGGCGCTCCAACTGCCTTGGGCGACTGTCATGTCGTCGTAGTTCGCCTGCACCGTGTCGTGCAGATCTTGCTGCGTGGCTTTCAGCGCGGCGAGCTTCTGGGTGTACTCCTCGAGGCTCATACCGCGTGAGCCATCGCCGTACTGGTTGGCCAACTCCAGACGCTGCTGATTGAATCGATCGTCGATTCCGTTCTGCTGCTCGGTCAGTCCGCGCTGCCGGTCTCCCTGTCCGAGGCCGGACGCGGCCCGCAGCCCCTGCTGGCGAAGGGTGTCGACCTGCTGTTGCAAAGCACTCGTGTAAGAGTTGACCGCCAGAGTCTGCTTACGAAGACGGCCCTCTTCGTTGGTCGCGATCAGGGCCAACTCGCTGTCGCTGTCCTGCTGCGCCTTAACCATGGCACTGCGGGCGTCGGCAATTTTCTGGTCAATCTGAATGATCTGAGCGCTGGTCGTGCCCTTCTTGGCCTTGACCGCTTCGAGGGCATCAATTTCAGCCTGGTAGCTTAGGGAAACTTCGTTGGCCTGCTGGTTGAGTAGGCTCACGCGCTGCTCGGTGTAATCTGCTTGGGAGATGACACCGGCGCGCTGAGACGCCTCAAGTTCCTTGTCAGCATTTTTGTAGTAGGCCAGTGTCTCGGCCAAAGCGTTTTTCGCGTTATTGAAGCCTGTAGTGTCGACGCTACCGGCTGGTGTTTTTGGATCCTTGAACTTGTCGTTGATGTTCGCAATGTTCTTGTCGATAGCTGCCTGGCTCAGGCGCGGATCGTTCGGAGCGACCTTGCGTATGTCATCGAGTTGGCGCCTGTACTCCTTTATAGCCTCGGTGCGCTTCTGCTCGTTCGTCCAAGTGGACTTGGCCAACGCGTCGATCTTCGACATCGACGACACTGCATCGCCCTGCGCTTTCGCCTGCTCGCCTTCCCATTTTGCGATATCGGCCTGGGCTGCCTTCTGGTCCTCCAGCATGTTCAGCTGATTGGAGTAGAGCTCGACCATCTCCTTCTGGTTTTGAAACGCCCCGACGTCGCCCTTTTGTGCGGAAGCGAGATTGCGCCGGGCCTGCTCAATATCAGCATCGATATCGGGACGGCCGATGTTCTTCAGATTGTCTGCCGCGCGCGCAACCGCGTTATATCCCTTCTCCCAAAAGCTCAGGTTCTCCAGAATGCGCGGCGTGCGCTCGTTGATCGCATCGGCGTACTGCTCAGTCGCAAGCTTTACCGCGCCAGCGTGGTCGCCTTGCTGTTCCAGCGCTGCAATCTGCGAATAAACCGAAGCGGTCAGATAGTGGTACTGCTCATTGAGCGCGGCGGACGCTTTTACCGGGTCATCGGCGAGCTTGGCGAATTCGGCAACCGTCTCGCTGACTGCCTTGCCGGTAGCCTCCTGCATCGACACAGCAGCCTGGGTGATCCCGGCAAAACTCTCTCCCGCAATTTTTCCATTTCCCGCCAGCAGCGCGAGCAATTCAGCCGCCTGACCGGTAGTGCCTACAGTCGCACTCACCTGACGAGCCATTTCGCCCAACTGACCGGCGCTCACACCTGCGTAGTTGCCGGTGAGGATCAAGGATTTGCTATAGGCGTCCTGTTCTTCGCTGCCCTTGTAATAGGCGACGGCCAGCGCGCCAACAGCTGCGGTAGCCAGTGCGAGTGGCGCAAGAATAGCGAGTAAGCCAGCAGCACCGGAGCCGGCCCCGGCTCCCAGCTGAGCAACGGCGCGAACCCCACTTCCCCAGTCTCCAGACGACAGGGCATTACCCAGCTGCACGACGTTCTCTTGGGCCTGGCGGGTGCCGAGGCGAAGTTTGTCGAAGCCGGTGGTGGTTTTTTCGAGCTTGTCGTAGTCCTTGTGGATCTTACTCAGCGCTGAGTTGTATTGGTCCTGGCTGATGCGACCGGCGTCTAAATGCTTGCCGAGTTGCTCAACCTGCGTGTCCAGTTTGGACAGCGCAGCGCGGGCCGGGTCAATTGCGCTCAGCAGGCTGTTCAGAGCCTTTTGCTCATCCATGGCCGACTTGGCCAGCGCCACCTGCTGCTTGTCGAGCTGCGCTGATATCTTCGCTGCCTCAGCCTCGCCATAGGCGCCGATTTTTGTCAGCTTTGCCAGTGCTTCGCGCTGCTTTGCGAGATCCTGAGTGGTCTTGGCGCTGGTAGATAGCGATTTCCCCAGCGCCTGCATTTCGTTCATCAACGAAACGGCGGACTGCTCTGCGCGGCCGCCGGCCTTCGCCATTTCATCCAGACTGGTTTTAGCCTGAATTGCATCGGCCGAGTCGATCTTGACGCCGAGCTCTGCAATGTTCATCGACTCACCTTGAATAAATGCCCGTTCTACGGGCTGTTGTCGCGGGCCGCAGCCATGACTGCGATCGCCTCCGATTCCATGACGCGAATGTCTTGGAACACGCGTGAACGCTCCTCGGCAGGAATACCGAGAAGCTTCATCACGCCAGGCAGAACGCCGTAATCGAGACCGGTTGCGCCGCATGCACCAGTGCGCCACTGGGTCCACATCGAGTCCATAACAAGGAATGATTTCCAGTTGTCCGGCCAGACTTCGAAGGTTTCGTCGTAGTCGTCAGGAGAAAAGCCGAACATCGCCATCTGCTCGGCATCACTCTCAACCTCGTAAAGCGCACGGGCAGCGGCGGTTAGTTTCCCAGACGGGCCTTGCCGAAGGCCTCGCTATAGGCTTTCACGACGGCATCTGAAACGCCGATGCAGCTCTTCACCAGCGCCGTTATCGATTCATCGTTGAGCTTGTCGCCGAACCCCCACGAAACAACCAGATCTTTGATCTGATCGACGCCCTGTTCGACTTCCGCAGCAGTGACTTCGGCAAGCGTCGGCTCTGTGCCTTTGAAACGTTCGCCGATAGCCTCTGCCTTGGCCTTCCAGGAGTCGAACAACTCGGCAAGCGCGGTTCGATCGCGATACTTAAAAGTAAACGGCACCATGGCCGGCTTTTCGCCGACTTGCGGGATTGCCACGTCGACCGTAAAAGTCGGTTTCGGCGCGATGGAAAACTTTGCCATTGGACCCCCTTAGGCGTTGTAGCGAGTTGGGCGAGATGCGAACGACAAAGTGATGGTCCGCGTCATGATGTTGTTTCGGCTCAGTGTCGGGGTCGCAGTGATCGACACGTACGCGTAGTAGTAAATCGTCGCGCCGCCGGGCAGGTTTGCGCGAATGAGGCGCGGCTCCTTGTCTTCGTCAGCCGCTTCGACAATCGAGACATAGGCCTGCGCTGGGTCGTCAGCGACCGGCAGCGTCATGCTGCTGGCGGACTTGTTGGTTGGGAGTTGGCGGTCATCATCGTCTTCGAGGAAGCCGTAGGTCAGAAACTGTTGCTCACCACCGTTCGCAGTTGGCTCGGTGATCTGAGCGATTTGCGTCCAGCCGGTCGCCTCGCGGAAAGTCCCCGCGCCGGAGCCTACCGGGTAACTTTTCACGCTGGTGGTGTCCACGCCCTCGGCGGAGAATTCGCCAGTATCCGAATCGATAACGCGAGCCGGGCGGCCATTCAATTTTGCCCAGGCAGAATCGATCACGATCACGTCGCCATCGGTCAGGCCGTGGGCCGCGGCAGTAAGCACTGCTGGTTTGGCGTTGCTGATCGCAGTGAACGCTTTCGGCACGCTCAGAGTGGCGGCGATTTCGAATGTGGTGCCGTTGGGGATTTTGACGCTCATGGGTTTTCCTCTTTGCAGAAATGACAAAACCCGCTCGGTGGCGGGTTCAGGATTTGCCCAGTGGGCGAATTATTTGGCGGTTGCGCTATTCAGGAATACGGCAGTCTTGATATGCCTCAAGGGGCAGGCCAGATTTGGACCCAATGACGACGCCGGTAAGGCCGCAGGAAGGACAGCAGGCATGCTTTTCCAGATACCACTTCGTAATTTGACTCGGCGTGGACCATTCTCCGCAGGCGGTGCAGATGCACCTGTCGCTGGCAATAATCTCGTCTCGGTTGTTCCAGGCGTGATCATCGGCCGACTCATCCAGCCACTGTAATCGCGCTTTTGTATCCTCATCCATGGTAACGCCCCTATCTACCCATTGACGTGGAGCGATTCTAGCGCGAGCTACTCAATTGGTGTCGGACCGATATGAGAACGACAGCGGGACGGTGTAGGTTGAATCGCCTGTGATGCCTGGGCCGACGTCTACAGGTGTCATGGGCGTAACTACCAAACCGTTTTTTTCGTCGCGCACATAAAGTGGAAATAACGCGATGATCTCGGCGGCAATGGGGTTGGCTTTCGCTTTACCTGTGCCTGCCGGGCAAATAATGCTCACCTGAAACACGCCGGTGTACAGCCGGTGGTCGCCGCCGAGCGTGTTGCTCGCCGTGTCGCCCGGGATGGTGAACGCACGCAGATAGGTGTCGCCTGCCGCCGGGGTGTAGGCCATGTTCTCAAAAACGATCTTTAGCTTTTCCAGCCTGGCATTGTTCCAGGCGATCAGCTTTGCCTCGTAGATCGAGGCGATGATGGCGTGACTCATACCTGGTTGTTCCTGATGGCCTCCAACACGATTTGCTGGAAGCGAGCCACGGTTACCCGAACCATTCCGCCGGGGGCCTGGGTCGAATGGCCGAACTCCAGCGGAATCGCATAGGGCAAATTGTTGATGATGTAGGCCATCTGGCCAGCGGTGAAATCACTCATTGCTGCGACCAGCGCGGCGGTAGTTTCGGCGCCGCTCGGGTCAACCTCGTCGAAGGTGACGCTTTCGACCACACCGAGGGAAATATGCCAGTTCGCACGGAACCGGCCGCCGACGTAGCCTTCTGGCGCCTTGATGTCCATGCCGTCGTTGAGCTTGCGGCCTTTCTTGAGCCTGCCGCCCTTGGTCAGATTGGCCGAGTCGCTGCGCAGAGCAGTGTTGTGTTCGTCGACCGCCTTGTTGTACTCGGTTGCGACTGCGTTCTGCGCCCAGATCTCCGGGTTGCCCACGGGAGACATGCGGATCAGGCTGCTACCGATCTCGATGATTATTTCGCGCACACTGGCGTCGATGGCTTCGCTGGTCTGCGCCGCGAACTCGGCCAGGCTCAGAGCGAAGCTGCCGGATTGGCCGGCCCCCGCGCGACTCATGACCGCACCTGCAGCTCATAAAGAATCGCCGTCCCGGCGGGATTCACCTCTTTCAACGGCGGCACAATTGACCAAGTGCGCCCCAGGATGATCACCTTGTTCAGCAAATCCGGAACCCACTCCAGCCCCTGCGCGGCGAGCTTGAGCTTCTTGTCGCCCTGCTTGATGAGGCTGTTATTCTGGAACTCCTGGCCTGTGAAATCGAGCAGGATGCCTTGGACGATTTGCTCAGTGGTTGTGCCCGGCGCTTCGCCGCCCGTCTCTGGGTCGTACTCTCCCAGCTCCGTCTTGCTGATAGTCACGGGCTGGCCGAACTCTGTGATCATATCCAGAGCCATCACGGCCATTTCGTCGTAGAAGGCCATGTCTATCCCCCTGGGAATTGATTGATGACGCCGAAAGTACTCCGCCAGCTACGTCGGACAGCGCTTAGTCTGAGCTTCGCTATAAAGCACAAGCATCCACGAGCCAAGAGGCAGCGCTTGGAAATCCAACTCCAAACGCTGTTGACAGAGGCGCTAGCAGGAACGAAATTTAATCATTTAGCTGGCAACATATTTGAGAAATATGTGCTTGATGATGGAGAGTTCCTGTATTCAGATTTTGACCGAGACCTTCGGGCCTGGGATCTCAGGGGATCTCCGCCGCACCGCCTTACTGGGAAAATCTTAGAAGACGACTTGGGGCTATAGCTCAAGCCCGGACAGCGAACAGCCCCCGCTTTTGTAGGTAGTCAGCAAACTGCGTTGCGCTCGGCCGGTCAGGCGCCGCGGGCATCAGTCGGCCGCTGGTGTTCGGGATCGTCGCGTACTCACGAGTTACCGCGCCCTCGACACGCTCCAGCGTAACGGCGCCTTTGCGCTTCTCGATCGGGTCGACGTCATCAGTGTGGATCTCGGCGGCCAACGCCATCTGGCCGTACTGGATACGCGCCGGCAGGTAGTTGTCGGGCTTGATTTCGTAATCCAGTTCGACGCCGCGGCGTGGCCAGGACAGCGCCTGTTCGCTGTTGGACTTTCGCCCTTTCCACGTCATGCCATCCATTGCCAGCGCGGACCGGCGCAGCAGCGCTTCCTGTGCTGGCACTTCCGCCGGGATGGTCACGCCGAATTTCACGGCGTACATGGCCAGATCTTCGGCAGATGCGTAGCTTTCGGCGTCAGGTTTTCCGGTACCGTCCTCGATGATGAGAGTCATGAATCAGCTCGCTGTGGTGCGCTGGATCGGGCGCCGTGTTGTCAGCGCCCGGGTGGTTACGCCTGGTGTAGATCAGCAACTGCCTTTTCCAGCGATTCTACCGAAGCATTCGCCCGATACGTCACATTGGCGGCGTCGAGTTGCGCTTTGAGGCTCGCGATCTTCTCAGCATTGTCGACGGGCTCCGCTGCTGCCTTGAGCCGTGCAACTTCGCCACGTAGCGATTCAACTTCGCCCGCCAAGTTGTCGCGTTCACCCGTGAGGGTTTCGAAACCTTCGTGAATGGCTTTCAGCGCACCGAACAAGCGGATCGGCAATTCGCCGGCGCCCGGGTGTTCCAGCTCGGTCAGGCCTTCTGCGGCTTCGATCAGCAGCACGATGCCATCGCGCTCAGCATTCAACTTGTCGATCAGCTCTTGCAGCGCGGCGTGATCACCACTATCGGCGATCAGCAGCACAGGCGCCGGCTCAACCTGCCGCACCGTCACCTCCGGCACATCATCGGCCTCTTCATCGCGACTTTCGGTGATGTTCGCGTCGATGATGCGCAGCCCGTGTTCCTTTGCCAGCGCCTTCACGTCTTCCTGGTACCGGTGAAACGGTCCGGGTAGATACCAGATTTTGTTGCTCATGATTGCATCTCCGCCAAGCCGGGCACAGGTCCCGGCTTGGACATCACAGGGTTACTTGGAGGCGTCACCGATCAGAGCGACACCGGCTGTGTGCTTGATGCTGGTAGCGGTCTTGTCCCAGTTGGTACCGGTCGCCAGTTCGGCGTCGGTTGGCGACTTGCCGCCGGTGGTGGTGTCCCAGGTGTAACCCTTCAGACCCAGGCCGAAGGTGTAGTCGGTCTGCAGAGTGGTTTCGATACGCTCCTTACCGTTGGTGGTCTGAACGTTGCTGATGATGTCGCGGCCGTCGTGGACCAGCGCAGCGCCTTGCACCAGGGACAGGATGATTTCCTTGTTCGGGGTGCCGGCCTGCATCAGCGCAGGGGCATCCGTCACAACGGAGATCTTGCCGAGGATGTCCACAACTCGAACGTTGCCCGCCTGGAACAGCTGCTGCTGGTTCGCCAGGTTCTGGCCGACCAACTTGTGGTAGCTGGTGCCCTGCATCACCTGAGTGACCAGGTTCTGGCTCGCATCGCCAAACTTCGCATGCGCGTTGTTCAGGCCGGCGTAGGTGATGCCTGCGGTCGCCGACACATCGTTGACTGCGGCGGCTTGGGCCGTGATTGCTGCAACCAGTGCCGCGATCGCAGTGTTCAACTGGTCCTTCAGCAGGATTTCAGCGAACGCGCGACTGGCAACCTCGATACCTTGCGCGGTCGGGCGCTCCAGCCAGGTCATCTGCGATGGCTCATAGCGGATCGGGCCGAAGCCGCCGGCAACTTTTACCGAAGTGTTCTTCAGCTCGGTCAGGTCGGTAGCAGCAACAGCAGCGTTCGCGCTGTAGCGGTCAACGCGGCGCTGGGCAGCAGCCAGGGTTTGGAAGAACGACTCTTGGAGGAAATCGCCAGTGAAGCCGTCCGGGGACAGCACAATTGCGCCGCGGCTCGCAGCGTTGAACGCGGCGAGATATTGATCCAGCGTCTCGAGAGTCGCCGGCATGATGTATTCGTTGAAAACCTGCATTTGCGACAGGGACATGAGTTATTTCCTTAAGATTGAGGGAGATCTGGGAACCGGCTTGCGATTGCAGCCGTGCGTTCCTCTTTGGTACCGCCGATTTTTCCTTTCGGGGCCCCGCCCCCACCACCTGCACCGCCGGCCCCGCCGCCAGATGCCTTGCTACCCGCGATCAACGGCGCGAACGCCGCGTCATTCGCGATTTCTGCTTTCAGCTCATCCAGCGTTGCCGCCGAAAGCTTGCCCTGTGCATCGAGGACGACCACAACAGGCTTCCCATCGCGCTGCTCGACGCTCAGACGGCGTTCGATGTGCGGCAACAGGGCTTTGGCGCTGCCTTGAACAGCCAAGGCAGACGCGATGTCAGTAGCGGTACGGCCGACAGTCAGATCCCGGATCTGCCCGCTCAGCGTTCCACGCTCCTGTTCCAGCATGCCGTTCAGCTCAGCCTCGCGGCGGTTGTATTTCTCGGACCAGGAACGTTCGAGCTCTTCGACGTTGCCGGATTTGCGAGCGGCCTCTTCACGCTCCAGCCGTGCTGCTTCTTCAGCTTCACGCGCCTTTTTCTCGGCCAGTTTTTTCTCGCCGAGTAGTTCATCAACCTTGGCCTTCAGGCCGGATACATCTTCTTGCTGCGGTAGACCTTCAATGCCGAGTACGAACTTGCCGTCCTTCTCGGTGTAAAGGGCGCGCACGGCTTCATCTACCCCGTCGAGGGTATCCAGTTGGAATTTCAGCATTGGTTGTCTCCCAGAGACTTAGATGTGCAGGCCCTGCCTGCAGATAGGAAAAACAAAGGTTGCGGGCGCGTCATTTATTTCATATATTTCATTTGGGAAATGAAAAAGAGGAAAAACCATGACCCTGAAACAAAATGTGCAGTTCATTAACGACGAGAAAGGCCGGCCTCTATTCGCCGTGCTTCCTTACCACTTTTACGAGGTTCTTATGACCAACCATCCGATGGCAGAAACACTGCCAACCCCCCTACTGAAAGACGACCGCTACATCGAACTACCTGAAGCTGATGGCGAACACATTGACTTGGTACGTTTGGTCGATTACTGCCTGCGCCAAGCGACAGTGTCGTTCGGAGCCGACGACGACAGAGCGGAAAATTTTGAGCTTTATCGTGACAGCTTGCCCGTCAACGCTCGCACCCAAGCCCTTGAACGCTTCGACAGCCAGTTCTCTGGCGGACTGGACCCGCTGATCCGCCGCTTCTTCCTGCCGAAGGACTCGCCTTATCGCAACACCATGCAGGCTACGACGGCGGTAGTTGACGCCCTCGTAAAAACTGGCATTTTCACGAAGACAAAGCGGAAGTTTGATTTCTACCGCCCAGTAAACGCTCTCGACTTCAACGTGGAAGCAGGTCGCGCTTATCTGGACGGCAAGCCAGCGGTTGAGAATCCGATCCCCACGTATTTTTGGCACAGCCAAGAAACCTACCGCTAAAAGTCTAGCCCCGCGCGTTCGAATGCAAGGGGCTCGATTGCCTTCATCTGAGCAAGTGTCATCGGTACAAAATTGCGATCCAGCTGAAGCTCGGCGAAGCGATCGACACTCAGCCCGCCTTCGCGGAACAGCTTCGCCCGTACCGGTCCTATGGCCTTGTCTTGAAACGCCGCAGGCTGCTGCTTGAGCCAGTCGTAGTAGCTGAGGTCTGCCCTCACCTGCTGCGCGCCGCCATCACCGATGGATGCACGGGTGGCATCCTTGGCGAACAGCGCGCTGAAGCGAGTCACCGCCACCACCGTCGAGCGGCAGTTGATGTGGATCGGCGGCCGCGGCCCCTCCGTCAGCTTGAACCGGCGCTTGTCGAGCGTCCGGCACTGGCTGGTCGTCTTCGTGTCCAGGGTGCTGACCCACTCCACCGACGGAACGACATCGGAGTTCGCCTTCAGCGTTGCCATGCGTGCCTGGGTGGCGACGTGCTGCACTGCCGTCCGCACAATTGCACCGGCATTGCGATTGGTCGTGGCCAGGATGCCGTCGTTGTACTTTAGCGCCTTGGTACCGCGGATGTTCTTGATGATCTGGAAGTTGGTTTGGCCTTCGAAGAAGCCCTGCCGGATCGCACCAGTAACGCGTTGCCGCTCTGTACTGGTGAAGCCGTCAATGAACGACTTGAGCAGCTTGCCGCCGTCCGCGCCTCGAACACTGAGCGGGTTGGCGAGGATTGCCGCACGAATCGCAGCAGCACCAGGCACCGCCGCGTCGAACGACACGCCTACCGGCGCCGCTCGGGTCAGGCTAGTCGCTTCAAACTCAGCCTCGTAGTTGGCGATATCTACCAGGTCGAGGTTCAGCTTCTCGCTGTACCGGTCGAAGATGCCCAGCAGCAGACTATCGACTTCGCTGAGCAGTCGTTCCAAACGCACAACGGTGTAATCCGCCAGATCAGCCCGGGTCAGCCGCTCGCGGATCGAGCGGTCGATCTCCTTGAGGAAGGGCGCGAACTTCGCGACCTCCCCCGACTTCAACTGCTCAAGGAAGACGGCATGGCGGATTGTGGCATCAAGGATTGCTTGGTTTGCCGCCATTCGGAATTGCCTCTTCGTCATCTAGGTCAGGCCCAGTGCTTTGCGCTTCCAGCTCTCCCCGGATTTCATCGTCCGTTTTCTCCGGGTTGATCACGCCTCGATCGCGCAGGTACTGCCAGAAGTCGCCTTCAGGGAGCTTGCCGCCCTGCACTGCACTGAACAGTGCAGCCAGGATCGTCGCGTCGAGAGTGATCTGGCTGAAATCCTGATTGAGCTTGTAGACCACTTCACCGGAGGCGTTCACGAACTCAGCCATCCATTCAAGGCACTGGCTGTAGGCCTCGCTGACGTTGCTGACCACCAGCGACAGCACGCTGTGTTCGGCGGCGCTGTCGTTGTCGGCCTGGGTTGCTGTCTTCACCGCGCTGCCGCGCTCAATCAATCGGGCGCCGAGCGACACCATGTCTTGCTTCTTGGCATCCATCGCTTCCTTCACGAGGGTGTTCGGCTCGGGTTGAGCAAATCCGCACGATCCATTGGCGGGAAGCGTCAGCGGTGCCCTGGAGCCGACGTAAATACCGTTGGCTTCAAGATGGTCGCGCCATGCTTCGTCCAGCCCAGAGATCCAGAACTGCGGCTGGCCAGAGAACCAGACAGAGTCCTCATAGTCCGCGCTGTTGCAGTAGTGACCGATGTTCAGCACCGCCATGTCGTACAGCGGCGAGTCATCGATGCTGGTGTCGTTGTTCTCGCTGCCGAGAAATTGAAAGGGGATCAAGCGCCAAGGCTGGCCGGCGCCGTTCAGTGGCGTGAACGGTGGAGTGGTCATCGAAGTTTCGCTTGAGCTCTCCTGCCATACCTCTTGGGTATAGACGCCAGCCTCATCCAGTCGCAGCACTCGATACTGGGTAATCTTTTCGCTGCCGAACCCATCATCGGTATCGACATCCACAGATTCCTGCAACACCACCAAGCTCAGCAGGTGCTGCCCGCCAACTTTGCGGGTCTTCCAGTTCCTTATCGACTCAGCGGGGTAGCTCGCAACACTCGCTCGAGCGCGTCCGGCCTGCTCGTCCGCTTTGCTCACCGTGCCCGCCTGCACCGCGGCGTAATCCACCAACAAACCGTGTCGGCCAACTTCGAGCAGGTGCCCAATGACCGATTGAGACTGTTGGTAAACGCTTACGCCCTGCCCGTCGATATCCTTGGACACGTAATCGAGTGCGCCGGGGACAGTGAGGGTTGGCCAAGTGCGGAACACCGCGCCGACCAAGCTGTGTTTCGTACGCCCCGTAGCGTTGTAAAACACTGCCCGCTGCTTGTAGGACTTGTACCGCTCGACGTTTTCCCGGCTGGTGTCGTGATGGTTGGGCTTCGGCAAATACACATCGCCGCGAGCCTTCACAGTCTCGGAACCCTTGCACACGTCGCGCACCAGCCGCCAACGGGACTGTGCCGCGTCGTATTCCGGGCGGGTGTAGGTGACGTCTGCCATTAGCGTGCGAATCCCATTTTGATTGATTTGACCGGCTTCTTTGCGCTCTTGGCGACAGCGAAGTACCGGAATGCATCGGACGGGTGAGACGCCCAGTCGTGAAGCGGCTTGTCTTTCCAGCAGCCTTTCTTGTCGTCCCACTCTTTGCGGTAGTTCTCGAGCGCGGTTATGCCCTCTTCGCACTTCGCCTCGTCAAAGGCGCAGAGCCCGAGGATTTCCCGCGCTTGGTCGATGCCGTCGTCGACGCCGATCTTCGGCACGACCTGGAACGTCATGCGGTAGTGCTGACCGTCGATCTCGTAGCCTTCGCGCGCCATTTCCCGACGGGTTTTGGCATCGCTGCCGAACTCGCGGTTGTCGATGTCGTGCGGCCCCCAGTGTTCGGAGTAGGTGTAGCCCTTGTCCTTGAGCACCTTCATGTAGTGCCGCAGGCCTTCCCCGCTGTTCTGGTAGAAGTCGATGACGTGGTACTCGTTGCCGACCTGACGCACGAACCAGATAGCCGTGGAGTCGCCGACGCCGATGTCCCAGAAGGTCATCACCGGCAAGTGGCTGTTGTCTGGCAGCGTGCCGATGCGCTGAGCGGCGTACAGCTTGGTGAACTGCTGGGCGTAGTAGGCGCCCTCGATCGACTGTTGGAAGGCTTCGGCCGGTATCGACGGGTATTCCCGCTTCATGTCGTCGCCGAGGGTCTTCTCCTTGGCGGCGTACCAGGCGCGCTGGCCCGGATTGGTGTCGATGCCGTGCTTGGCGAACAGCTCGTTGAGGTAGTCGGTCAGGCGCTGCGGAATGATCGCTTCGGCAGGATCGAGCCAGTAGGCCTTGTTCTTCCACCAGCTGAAGAAGAAGAACTTCCAGTCCAGCTTGCCGAGCGGCGTGCCTGACAGCAGTTGCTTCTCTGCGCTCTGCGAGTAGTCGAAGAAGTAGCCCGCCCGCCCCTCCGCCGTCGATTCGATCGTGACGAAGCAATCGGTGGCGACAGCCTCGAAGGCGCCGGTGACGATCTCTCTGGCCTTGTGGGGAAACTTGGCGCAGATCTTCCCGAACTCAGATACGTGCAGATACCGTAGAGTCCCGCCCCGGAAGGACGTGGACACGTAGAGCGATCCGCCTTTGCTGAACACAAGCTCACCAGCAGCATCGTTTGAAGCAGGATTGGCGGCGCGTATCTCTTTAGGCAGGTTGTCGTAGGCATATTTGACCTTCTCCCGGAACAGGCGCTTGGCGTCGTTCAGGGTGTGGGCGATCAGCGCGCACTTGGCCGACTCGAACAGAGCGGCGTCCAGCTGGATGATGCAGCATTCAGTGGTGAAGCCGAGCTGCCGAGCCTTCAGGATGATGTTGCGGGTATGCATCCCATCGAAGTATTCAATCTGCTCGTCCGTCATCCGGAAGCGGACTTTCTTGCCCTGCTTGTCGGTGATGAAGTAGAGATTGTTCAACCGCCAACGCTTATCCCGGAGCAGCTTCATGTGCTCGGGCTTCATGTCAGGCGTCCTTCGATAGTTCGTCCATCATCTTCGAGAGTTCGTCGGCTTCGTCCGTCTTCTCCTTCTCGTCCAGGCTATATGCCTGACGCTCCAGAACCTGCAGGTTCTTCATTGCAGAGGAAAGCTGGAACAGTGTTTTGGAATTGCTGGGCAGCGAGACGGCGGCGAGCATTGAGGCGCGGCGCATACCGTTGTTGTCTTCGGATGTCTCGGCCTCGATGTCTTCTTCGATCTCTTCGCGGCGCTGGATGGTCGACAGCAGATCATCCATCAACAGGTTCGCAAGAGTCGTCGCCTTGCGAATGTCTCGCCGATGGCTGCGAACCACCCGGGCGCCTTCCTCGGCGGCCTCTTCGATGATCTCGGCGTCCAGTTCGCAGTTCGCGCCTTGATCGTTGCGAACCTCCCCGCGAACCAGCTTGCTGCGAACCTCTTTGCGTACCTGATCAGAAAGGTCTCTTGCCCATCCAAGGGCCTTGGCCTTCTTCCTGATCGCGGTGTCGCTCACGCCTTGGCGCTCAGCGATGGTTCGGATGGAAAGCGAACCTGCCCGGTAGGCGCGTTCAATCGCCTCCCAGTTGGGCTGCTTGGTTGTCATTGACTCTCCGAATAAAGAAAGCCCCGCACTTGGCGGGGCTCGTTTGACTGTTTGTTAGCTTCGTCCGTGATAGGCCTCGTCTACTTCCTTCAACGAAGCCACATCGAAAACATCCTGATGTTTGGTCTTTCCATCGAACCACACGCACATTGCACCGTCTTCGATGCCCTTCATTTCCCAGTTTCCGAGATCCTGAATGGTCATAGCGGGCCCACCACTTTTTAACTCAACAACATCGCCCTTCTTGAAATCTGACATCTCACAACTCCTTTGCATGAATGATCTGCAACCATATGCGCCGGGCGATATCATTTCAATGGCAGTCACTCTGTCTCCAGCAGCACATCAATCAGCTTCTGCTCTCCCAGGCGCATCGCACCCAAGCATTGCAGGTCGTCGCACTTGGGGCCCAGACCGAACACGTTCACTTGGCCTTTCGGGCCGATGATGGTCAGTGCGCCTACAGTGCATTCCGGATGAACTCCTGCATCAAGATCATCTGCGATCTTGCGCAGCGTCTTGGCGGCGTCACGCCATCCCTCGCGCTTGAAGTCGATCAGCTTAGCGGTCACGGGCTCACCTTCTGCTGCCACTCTTCAATGATGCGCTGCACTACCGGCTCGGTGAGGATGGCGGATGGTTGCTTGCCGTCGACCACTGACTGGATCAGCGCGCGTGGAATGACGTGAGGTCCGTCACTGGCTGCCACCATCAGGTGAGGACGGTGGTCCGCTAGATGGTGGACATCGGCCGGCTTGAACGCCTCGCATCGCACACAGCTACCACATCCCGTGCCGAGCCGCATGTCGCCTCGGCAGGCTGGATTCGTACGCCCGTGAACCATGAGTTTCTCCTTGTGGTGTCGCGACACAATTTGCACTCTCGCGAAACGTGTCGCGACCTACTTGCTCTGACTGCGCTTGATCTGCGCGTCGACCTGATCTGCGCAGGTATCGAGCAAATTGATGGCTTGATTCTTCAGCTCCCACAGCTGGCCGTTGTCGGCGAGGTCTTCATCAGCTACCCGCTCGCAAGGCACCAGCTCAGGGGGCTCGACTCTTACTGCCGCCGTCTTTGTTACCACTGGCGGCTTTCCCGCGCAGGCCGTCAGGAAGAGGCTGAGCAGCCCAATCACGAACAGGCTTGCTGTTGCGTTTGAGTTCTTCAAAGTTCTTCTCCGCCTTTCTGGCTTTGGCCTGGCTGGCCTGTAACCGCTTGTTCAGGTCTTTCTGGTAATCGGCGTTGCGCTGGGCTTCGGCGCGTAGCGTGGTGATCGTGGCCTGGCTTTCGAGGTTGGCGGCGAGCGCCTCGTTCTTGCTCTTGGTCTCGACCTGCACCTCACCACGCAGGGCGATGACGCGGTACTGCTGAATGCCGACCAGCAAGATGCCAACCAGGGCGATGATGAACGCTGTAGCTATCGCTTTCATGCTGAGTCCGCCTTGCGCCCGAGGAACTTGATGATCAGCTCCCGAATCGCGGTAACACCGATGAAACCGATAGTGCCGCCGGCCGCAACCGAAAGACTCGATGGCCAGGCCATCCACTCAATGACGCTACTGGCAGAAAGGCTCAACGATCCGCAGATCATCGCCTCAAGGATCACGCGCCACTTGTTGGCCTCTTTGCCTTCGTAAAGAACGCGCAATAGCGAGACCGTGGACGCCATGATTGCACCCTGCCAAAGCGGGGTACTGAGGACGAGCCAGACCTGCGCCCAGAAGTCAGGATTTTTCTCAGGCATCTTGGGCATCCGACTGTCCTCCCCCTCGGGGAGTGAATAAATCCGGCGTCCGCTGCACTCCCAGCTCGGGGCTATGGGTGTGGGGAGCCGGAAACGAAAAAACCCCTGCGAATGCAGAGGCTTTGAATATGGAAAAGGTAGCGCGTCAGCGGGCATACTGGGCGTTGAATAATCTCTATCACAGCAAATCATTACGAGGATGGCGGAGTGGCCAAAAGCAATCTCGGACATCTTTCGCTAGCCTTATTGGCTTGCCTCACCGGTCCAGCAAACGCGGTGCCACTTGGCGTTTCACCCGGAGCTGAAGCGCTGTACTTCAAGGCATTGCCTTACCTGGATGAGATTGACGACTTAAACAACGAGCTATTCAGTCTTCAGCATCAGCTACTCAAGAACGAAAAAATCCCAGATGGGAAAAAAGAAGCACTAAAAAACAAAATAAGCTCACTGCTGGTGGAGGCAACCCCGTTACTCAGGCTCTCATCTGATGAAGGTAATCCCGCCGCACAATACCGACTTGCTTGGCTTGCAATAGAATTTGATCCCAGAGAGCAGGTGGTAGGTCAGGTTTGCTCTTTGTTGAAATCAAGCCTGACAAAGGGATTCGCTCCGGCTGGTCTACAGATGATCAGCTACTGCTTCAACGATGTAAAAACCGTCGAGTTTCGATCGCTGGTTGATGCCTTGCCTGAACCGACAGGCGCGTACAGTAAGTACTATCCGCAGCCAGTACTTTTGCCGAAATGCGACCGTAAGCACGCCTCCAACCGTGAAAATGCAATCGATTCACTTGATGAAAAAGCAGTTCGTGCGGATCTCTACATGAGCCTCGCCACTCAAATGTGGACGCAGAATCTTAAGCAAGAACAAATGAGATATCTCAAAAAGTCTGCAGAATACGGATGCGCTCGCGCTATAGAGCGACTAAAGCTCGAAGCAGGTATCTAGGCCTTCCCGAAGGCTGTCCTGGCTACAGGTAAATTCGAGCCAATAAAAAACCCGGCGCTGTGGCCGGGTTTGGTGTGTCAATCCGTTACGCGCAAGATCGACAGGATGGGTAAATATTCTCTCACTTTCTCACTCACTGCAACGGCTTTTTGCTACGCCGCGCAACTTTCGATCAAACCCTCCGCATCGAGCAGCTCCTGCGCTGCCGTCAGTGCTTCGTTGACCTGATCATCGAGCGATTTTCGAATCGATGATCGCCACCGATACCGAGTCGACTCCGGCTTGCCGTCGTTGTCCCAGTTGGTAATGTCGTACCAGGCAGAAGGCAACACCGCAGACGAACGCTTTCCGTCAGTGCCGCCAATTTGCGGAATCGCCCAGGTCAGCACTGCGCACTCACGGAACCGTTGTGGCGCCGGAGACCTGACCGAGTTCAGCAACTCGAGGATCGCGCTGTGCTTGCGCTCTTCGTGCGTCGAATATTTCGCTACCAGTGCGCGCCAGTGCGCCGGCGTTAGCGACTTGTGGAGACGGCCGAACACCCAGCAGTCCTGGAGAAAGGCGGCTTCTTTGCCGACTATCTCCCCTTTCTGTTTGGCGCATTGGACCTTTGGCTCGAAGTCGCAGCCCCCAGTCGAGCTGATTGTCTCGGCGGCCAGCGCGCGGACTACGGCGGAAATCACGTTGCGATAGGTCATGCTGCAGCCCTCTTCAGTTCGCGGGTCTTGGCCCGGTATTCGGCCTTGATGGTTTTGATTTCTTCGACGGTGTACTTGCGGGACTCATGAGGCCCTTCCAACCAAATCACTTTTTCGGCGCCGATGCGCAGTACCAACCGGATGCGGTACTCCACCGCGTTACCGGACAGGTTGCGGTTGCACTTCACGCACTGGCGGTGAATATTCAGCGGCTCGAAGCGCAGCTCCGGACAGGCACCGACAGATCGGTAGTGCCCGGCGTCCCAGCGGCTGCCGGTCATGAGGTCGTTGTCGTTCGGCATCGAGTCGCAGCTGATGCACGGCAGGTGTGCGTCACGCAGGCGGACGTATTCGTTCACCGCGGCCTGGGCTTCGCGAAGGTGATCCGCCCTGGTCTTCAGCTTTTCCTTGCGGACCTTGATCTCGCGGCGACTAATCTGGGCCAACGCCTTGCCGGCCTTCGCCTGATTGACGTCCTTGATGGCCAGGCCGCACTTGTACCCACATACCGCCTGCCCGAGGCGCTGCGGGACGAATGAGTCCCCGCACGCTGGGTTCTTGCACTTCTTCGGCTTGGGCGCCTTCGATTCCTTGATGGCTACGCGCATCAATACCGCCCTCCCCACTTGTCCTGCTCGGTCCATCGCACGTCATGCTCGGCGCCGAAGGCATGCATCAGCTCGAACAGATCGCTGAACCACTTCTGCGATTGCTTGCGGGTCGATACGGCCATCACCACGAAGCCACCGTCGAGACCTGGCTCCGCGCGCTGCTTCTCCAGCGAGGCACTGAAGAGGCACTTCCAGTCCTCACTGGTCAGCTTCTTGCCGTGCCAGACCACCTGCTCTGATACGTCCTTGAGCATTGCCCACATCTTGCGGTTGCAGACGTCAGGGCGCTTCTCGTCCTTGATGACCACGATCTTGGGTTTGGTGAAGTCGGTTGCATGCAGGACGCCCATGAGGCGGCTGATATCGCGCTGGCTGCGGATTGCGAACTCGTTCATGGCTGCACCGCCTTGGCCATGGCACCGTCCACAAGTGCGTCGAGGTCTTCGCCGGTCATCCCGGTAGCGTGCGGTCCGATCCACTCGACGACTTCGATGTAGCCACTGTGACCGTGCTGAAGCCAGCGGTAGCGCTCGGCATCCTTGCGCAGCGCCTCGTTCTGAGCCTTGAGTTGCTCAATCTCCTTGAGCGTCCCAGCCTTGGCATCCGCTGCTGCGGCGTCGGCGATCCCCTTCACCGCTTCGGTAACGGCCGCGCGGATGATTTGGTGCTCCGGCGATGCGCAAAGGCGATCGTTCTCCGCCAGCAGCTCCAGCGCCACCTCCTCCACTGTCTTCTCCCCGAGGAATTCCTGCAGCGCCTCGGTGTTGCGCTTCCAGTCTGCGCAGTCGGCACGGAATGACGCGGCTTCGGCCCACAGCAGCTTCTGAAGTTCTTGTTTGTCGATGGTCATGTCCGTTGCTCCGCTTCGGCTTCCATTTCATCCAGCTTCTGCCAGGCCTTGGTCTTGAGTTCTTCGAACTCTTGGGCGTCTGCCACAGGCATTGGCACGAACAGCACACCGTGTTTGGCGAATGTCTCCGCCAGAATCAGAACGGCGCGAAGGTCTTTCACGTTGGCTCGCATCAGAAACCCTCCTTGCCGCGCTGAGATTCCCAATCGAACGGGACCACGATCATTCCGCCCTCGCGCAGACGGTCGACGCAGCGATCACCCATGGCGGCCGGCAACTGGCTGGCTTCGAGGTTGGAGATCACCACCGTCGGGCGCTCCTGCTCGTACCGGCCGTTGATGATTGCGAACAGAGTGGTCAGCTCGAAGTCGCTCGGCTGCTCCTTGCTCACGCCCACCTCGTCCAGCACCAGCAAATCGGGGTCGATGAGGCTCGACAGAATTTCCGCCTCGCTGCGTTCGCTGTGCTTGTCGTACGTGGAGCGGATCGCCTGAAGGATGGCGCCGACAGTGCGGTATACGGCCGTCCGGGACGTGTTGTGCAGCAGTTCGTTGGCCATGCCGGCGCCAAGGTGCGTTTTCCCGGTACCGGGCTTGCCGATCAGCACCATGCAGCGACCGGTCTTCAGGATCTCGTCAAAGATCTGGACGTAGTGCTGGCAGAAGCGGAGGGCTTTGCGCTGGCCGTCGTTCTCGGCTTGGTAGTTGCCCAGGGTGCGCGTGGTAAAGCGTTTCGGGATCAGCGCATCGCCCAGCTTGCGAGCGAGGGACATGCGCAGCTCCATCGCCTTGTTGGCTTGCTCGGCGGCTTCGGACTTCTCGCGGGCGATGCGAGTGCACTCAGGGCAGTTGCTTTTCAGCTCCCGACCCAGCACAGGAAAGACCCGCTGCTCGTAGGCACCGTGGGTTTCGCACTCGGCTGGCTGAATGCGAGTGCCCGGCGGCAGTTCCGGCGTGGCTTGGACTGGTTCAGAGCGCATAGCTGCCGTCCTCCCGTTGTTTCAGACCGGCGTGATAGTCGCGTTCAGCGAAGCCGGTGTGACGGGATTGCGGGAACTGGTGCACGTTGCTGGCGACTTTCACCTCGTCTTCCCAGCGCTTGCCGTTCAGCCATGTCGCCGGGTGGGGAATGAACTGCCCGCCGTCCTTCACCCATGCCTCGCAAATGACTTGCGCAGCCAGGCCTTCGGCAATCTGGCCGAACAGGTCAGCGGTGACCTTGAGCTTCTTCCAGGCTTTTTCAGCTGCGGCCTTACCCTTCTTGTTCGGGTACATCTTCCAGAACTTCGGGAAGAGGTCATCCACCATCGGTGGAGTGTTGTTTTTGTTCTTATCTGTATCTGTATCTGTATCTGTATCTGTATCTTTATGGTTGCCATTCCGTTGCAACGGATCGTCAACGTTCGTTGAACGGTCGTTGAGTTCTTGTTGTTTTTTGAGGGCCTTTGCCCGCGCGGACGCCTTGCCCGCGTTGGAGGCGGTAACGACTTTGCTGTTTACAGCCTCAAGATCTGCTTCGACGCGGAACTGAACCCAGTGCGTTTCCGTTACGTGGAAGAACTCACTCAACGTATCGGCAACGGACGGCCAACGTTCGTTGGGAATCCGTGCGACGGTTGCGAGGCGATCGATGCGCAAAGGCTTGCCTGTCTGCCAGTAGCTGAACAGCAGGAGCATGTACGCCCCATGCTCTTCCGCAGTCAGGTGCGTGGTGTCGGCCAGATAGTCGGCGACGTAGAACTGCATGTACGGAAGCGCGGCCATCATTCGACCCCCTTGAGATTGTGCTGAGCCCACAGGCCGGCAATCCAGTTGACGCCCTTGGGGGTGAATTTGGACTGGTTGTAGGCGTGGCCGCTGTCGCTGGTGCCGGCTTTGACTTCAAAGCGGCCAGCGTCGATGTGAGGCTGATACGCCTGCCACTCGCCGCCCATGCGGTACATGATCTTTTTGTCGAGCAGGAATTCGCGGAAGCGCGATTCGTTGGCCTTGAGCAGCTTCGCCACCTGGCGAAAACCCTTCAGCCCAGTTGATTCCACGTAGCGCTCAACGAAGGCAATCTTAGGCGCGGCCTCAATCAGGGCCTGATTGGCAGCCTGTTGAAGCTCGAATTGCTCAGCCCACGCGCGGGCGGCTGCGGCAGGATTGGAGAAGTCCGGGAGCGTGGCGAGAACCCGAGGGGCTTCCAGCTCCTTGAGCTTTTGAAGAACGGATCGGCGAACTGCTTTCGATTCGCGCATCCCTACCAGCATGCATTGGTCGAGAGTCAGGCCGTAGGTAGCAACCTGGTTACCGTGAAGGGGGGTGTAATATTTTTGCACCCCCTCCAGATCATCGCCCAGCTCGTCTTCTACCCGGGAAAGGAAATGGTCGTTGCGAACCTTTGGCTCGCCGGCTTGCTGACGCGCCTCGTTGATCATGTCGCGGAGGGCGATTGTTGAAATGATGCGCGACACGTTTTCACCGTTGCCAAATTGTGTCGCGACACTGGCCGGGGTATTGATCGTTTGGATTGATTGGTGCATGATTTGCTCCACAACGCGTTTTAAGAGAGCCGGGTCACTACCCCGGCTTTTTTTCGTCTCGAATTTGGCAGAGGCCCTCTGGATTACCCCGAAGAGTCCCTGCCAGAGGCCCTCATTGGGGTCACCAGTTGAAGGACTGGCGCCTTCTTCCTTCCCACCTCGGAAAGAGCCCCACTCGCGATGGCGGTTTCCGTCATTTCGTTGATCGCACGGCTGAAGCTCCAGCCGTTTACGCGCATCAGTTCCTCCACTCGCTGTCGAGTACTCGGAGGCAGCCTTTCAAGCTCTACGGTCATTTGGCCCTCCAAAGGGGCTTCAGCCCGCGATATCTTCTTGTTTGTCCTGCATGAGTTCCTCGATCACGCCATTGGCCACTGCCCACTCGATGATTTCGTAGAGGTAGGTGGCGTGCTGCATACGGGTTTTGGTCGCGGCTTTACGCAGAATCCGATCAAGCACTGGTTCGAATCGAACCTTCACCGGGATGGCGCGCTTTTGATTGGGGTCCATGTACATGCTTCGATGCTCCTGGCTGTTGAAATTGGTTATGCAGCTGAAAGTGCTTGGCTGGGCGCAGACTGGATTTGCGCCCAAGGAAAAGATGGGCAGAGGTCGGCGCGATCAACTGCGCCTCCGGTCAATGCCTCGATTTCGATCGCGCGCTTGGCAGGAACGGCACGTTCTCCGGAACACCACTGGTTAACTGTTGGCGCAGCAACCCGCAGGCGGCGCGCCATTTCCGCTTGGCTGCCGAGCAAGCGGGATGCTTCTTTGGCTGCTTCTGCTGGTTTCATGAGTTCTCTCCTGGAGATGTTGCGATGAATATAAGGCATTACCTTATCTCAAACAAGCCATTGCCTAACCAACTCTTCGAAAGGCTAAATTAGGCAATGCTTACCGGGCCAGAATTAGGCGCCGCCATTGAGGCCGCGCGGATCGCCAAAGGCGTATCCAAGAAACAACTCGCAGACGACTTCTCCGTGAAGCCTCCGTCGGTACAGGGGTGGGTAAAAAACGGCAGGATCGACAAGTCCAAACTGATGGACGTGATCGCATATTTCTCAGACGTAGTTGGCCCTTCCCACTGGGGAATGCGGCAAGGCTTCACATACGAGAGCCTCGGCGAGGGATCGGGAAATGGGCTTGTTGTCGAAGAGCCCGAAACAGGATCGACTGCTGCCGATAAGTTTCGCGCGATGCTTGCCGGCAAAAGGCTCGACGAAGGCAAGTTGACGAAGTTGCTCGCGATCGCCGAGAACGACGCGCTCGATGAATCCGGTGGCGCCCTGGTGCAAGACGCCTATCGGCCCGGCAAAGTCGGCGATGAGGTATGGATAGCCCACTATGACATTCGTGGTGCGATGGGGGGTGGAGAGGTCAATCATGACTACCCCGAGCTGCTACAGGATGTGCGCGTTAGCCCTTCCCAGCTGCGCGCAATGGGTGTCGAATTCAAAGAACACTTCCACCTCAAAATGATTACCGGCTGGGGCCAGTCGATGGCGCCGACGATCAAGCACGGCGACCCGTGCCTCGTGGACGTCAGCATCAAGGACTTCATCGGTGACGGGATCTACTTCTTCTCCTACCAGGGCTTTCAGTACATCAAGCGCCTGCAGATGAAGGGGAAGGAAAAATTCAAGATGATTTCTGACAACCGCAAGCACAAAGCAGAAGACATTTGGCTCGAGGAAACGTACATCCAAGCGCGAGTGCTACTGGTGTGGAATGCACACTTAGTTTGATTCCGCCTGGATCACGACTCTTAAGCATCTCCAAAATTTTCAGATGGCGGTCGATATGGCTAATTTATTAATCACCTACGATGAAGCTGTACGATTTTTTACTCAGGTCACAAAAGTCGGGAGCTGCCCGATGTGCGGAACGGATGGCTGGTCAATCGCTATAAACAGTGAAGACTTAAGATATTGTTATCTCCAACCGTCCGGACCTCAACACCATGGAAAGCCAGGTTTCGACCTTGTTGTGGATTGCACCAACTGCGGTTTTTTGAGGGTGCATAGGGCGAACACCATAATGCGCTGGCTTGAGGAAAATCCCATCAATAAGGGGTCAGAGTAATTGAGCTTTCAGCCGATCGTTGTTACAGAGGAAAACTCCTCGAGTTTCACTAAAGGTGACGCGAACTCTCCCTTACCTCATACTGCTTCCATGACAAACATCACTCGCGAAGAACTCAATGCCAGACTCGAAAATCAGCAACTGAAGGTCGACGCGCGCCTAAAGGAATTTGAGGACAAGGTCACTGGAGGACTGACTCAGATGAACCATAGCCTCCAGTTGCTCGACAAGGATCTCGCAGGCGTGCGCGGGCTGAAGGGCACGATAATCCTTAACTCTATTCTTTCGGTGATCGCCATTGTCGGAATCGTGATCGCTGTCATGTCCTATGGCGTTGCGAATTTTGATTCTGGTCGTGATACATCAGCGGCAATCCAAGATATGAAGCAACAGTCCCTTGAAACCAAGGCTCTGCTTGAGCAGATCAAAGCGCATCAGACCCCGAAGCAATAGAGCTACACCGCCAAAAGCCCGGCCACTGCGCCGGGCTTTTTTATGCCTTTCAGAAAGGCGCCACCTCCATCACCGGCTCTTCTTCTACCAGCACCATTCGCTCCTCTTCTGATGAAGGTTCCCAGCGCAGCGTGACGGAGTCGTCTTCATCGTGACGCGTCATAGCGATGCCGTCAGCTTCGGATAATGCGCCCAGTATTTCCGACCACTCTCTCTCCCCGTCCGTGTCCAGTCGATGTATCCGCACCTCGCGCCGCTCTTGGGCGATCGGGTGATTGATCATCGACGACACGCGCAGCTGAAGCCGCTCCATCGAATGCATCGGTCGAATTCCTGACTCTTTCTTATTGCTTTGCAGCGCCATAAAACCTCCTGAACAATGCTGTATATCCATACAGTTTAGGCAAAGCTTAACGGCTTACCTTGGAAAAGCAATCCCTTCCCGACCAGTTCACGCGCAGAAAAAAATCATGAAAATAATTAGGCATTACCTATTTACAGAGATTAGGCATTGGCTTATCGTTCACCCATCGCAGCGACACACAGCCACTGCGAAGGGCCTCAACAGACCCGCCACTCTTTAACAGTCAGGAATCTTCGCGGATCGATCCCCGGCAACGGGCATAGCGCGAAACACAAACTTCGATCCCCATGCAGGCTCTGGAACCTGCCGGACTCCCCATATGGGAGGACGCCAAACCATGCAAGCCAGCCGGCGAATAACACCGAACACGAAATGTGTGACGCCGGCCAGGTGGGGAAACCGCGGCGCCGAGCATGGGGCGGATAGCGCCACGGAATTTTTCACTGATGCACCTGGTGACGGGTGCATTGGGAAAATAACCGAGGGCAAGACGATGGGATTGGATATCACGGCTTACAGCAAGCTTGTTGAGGCACCTGACGCCGAGCGCGATAGCGATGGCGAGCTGGTCGATTATGACAACCACACCACGTTCTACAGCAACGAGGACTTTCCAGGGCGGACTGAAGGCCTTATTGAAGGAATGGCTTACCGCACCGACGGCGAGTGCTCAGGCCTCAGCACCGGCTACGGCACCTACAGCGCTTGGCGCGAGGAGCTGGCGAAGCTCGCGGGTTACCCAGCTGAGATGCGCGAGCAATACGGGCGTCAGGTTGAGAGCTACTGCGTTGCTTGCTGGGGTGGCGCAGAGGGGCCTTTCGCTGAGCAGATCAACTTCAGTGACTGTGAAGGCACGATCGGCCCGGTAGTAAGCGCGAAGCTTGCCAAGGATTACGCCGAGTTCGCCGAAAAGGCTGAGGCAGTAGGTGGCTACTTCTGGGAGAAATACCAGGAGTGGCGAGTTGCTTTCGACCTCGCCGCAGATAACGGCGCCGTCGTATTTCACTGAACAACCAGCGCCACGACAGCCTGTCGTTAACTGCCCGATCCTCTCTATGAGAGCGCATCGGGGTGTGATCTGAGGCCAAGCCTCGGGCAGCGGATGTGCAAACCGGTTGCCTATAGGGCCGTCCCTTCCGCCGAATGCCGGTTGAGCCCCGGCCAGATCACACCCCGATGCGACACCCGATAGCTCAAAGGTTGCAGCTGTATTGATATTCGAATGGGAAAAAGACGGTATCGACCACCAGAGAAAACGGCGCGTCGATCAGCAAAAAGGGTATCAGCTTTCCTTTGGAGGTACCCACCAACCACCAGTCGAATCGCACGCCAATGTAGGGGCACCGGTGCTTGTCATAGTCCATGCGCATGGCGGTTGCCATACACCCACCCAGGCTGGCAATCAGCACCAGTAAAATCGCTCTTCGAACCACGTAACGTCCTTATTACTTCTTTGTGCGGAGCTGGATAGACGCTGGCGCGCAGAGTTAGTCACCCTTCCCCGACACCACCCGAATGCACTCCCCTCCGCGCCCAACGGCAACCAGCGGAGCGGATGAGTGCATCCGAGTTTTGTTGGATCAACACCCGCCACCACGGAGGCGACCATGACAACCAGCTATGCAGACAGTGCGCAGGCCCGAGAGTGGGATCGGCGCTTTGATGAATGGGGGCGCCCGAAAGCGCCGAAGGTTGAAGACTTTCACGACTACGAAGCCGCAGCTCAAGAACTGACACAGCGTCAGGCGCTGATGGCAGTTCAAGAACTGGTCGACCGCAAGGCGCGGGCCAAGCGAGTCGGGGCAGCGGTGGTCGCATACGGCGAATTCTGGGGGCTCAAATGAACATCCAGCAGCGTAACCATCAAACGGCGGTGACGTGGATCGAGGGCGAGATCAGCAACATGATCCGCGACCTCGGCAAGCCCAACGCCAGCGCAGCAGCGACATCCTGCATCACCCTGGCCTTCATGCTTCGTGCCATTGATGACAACGAGCACCGTCACTACCGCGCTCGCATTGACCAGATTTACACCTCCTACAACGCATCCGTCTCGCAAGGAGCTGCAGCATGACAACGCCTCCGGTAAAAACGCTGGTCGATGAGCAGCTCGACGATATCGAGCGTCGCATTGCGATTCTCGGCTTCGGCCTGCCCTTCAACGAAGTGATCGGCCGCAAGCGCGAGGATCTGGTCGACAGCCTCCCGAAGCGCCTGTCGGTGACCATGAAAGGCGGACGCATCGCTGTGAGGGCTCGGCCATGAAATTCATGTTTTGGTGTCTTGCCGCTGGCCTGTTAGTGGTTATGGCTGCTTACAGCGCAGCTCAATATTCGCCCGGCGTGTGCCAGGTGCCGCGCTCAACCACCTACCAGGTATTCCGATGACCAGCCGGCAGATGGCCCGCCGCATCCTCATTCGGCGCGGATCGTTCTCCGCTATCGGCATGTTTACCTTCCTGATGCTGCTCAGCGCCCTCGCCGACCGCATCACTCAATAACCCAAGCATTCAATCGCTGCGCATGTCGCGGCAAGGATTTCCCGTGAGCGCAGTAATGAAGCAGGAAGACCAATTGCCTGCGATGTCCGAGGCGGCACTTGTTGAGGTGCTGAGCAACAGCCTCTACCCAGGCGCAGAAAAGAACTCGGTGGTGATGGTGTTGGCTTACTGCCAGGCCGCGCATCTGGACCCAATGCTGAAGCCTGTGCACATCGTGCCGATCTGGAACACCAAAGCGAAAAAGATGCAGGACACGGTAATGCCGGGCATTGGTCTTTATCGCATCCAGGCCGCGCGCACTGGGCAGTACGCAGGTATCAGTGACCCTGAATACGGACCGCCGATTACTGCAAAGCTGGGCGGCGTGGACGTCACCTATCCAGAGTGGTGCCGGGTGACCGTCAAGCGCCAAATGTCGAACGGCCTCGTTGCCGAGTTCACCGCAAACGAGCGCTGGCTTGAGAACTACGCAACGGCCGGCAAGGACACGATTGCCCCAAACACCATGTGGAAGCGCCGCGCCTTCGCCCAGCTCGCCAAGTGCGCTGAGGCTCAAGCGCTGCGCAAAGCGTTCCCCGAGGCTGGATCAGCGCCAACGGCCGACGAAATGGAAGGCAAAACATTCGAAGAGGCGCAGCGTGATGTGAGTCCGCAGCGGCAGCAAGAGCCTGAGCCAGAAGCTCTTGCGCCCTACTCCGACGATCTCCTGAAAGAGAACATCGCCAAATGGCAGCCACTGGTTGATGCCAACCGAACCAGCCCAGAACACCTGATCGCGACTATCAGCAGCAAATACACGCTGAGCCCGGCCCAGATCGAAAAAATCCAGAATCTCAAAGCCATCGACGGAGACGCAGCATGAAAATTCACAACGTAGCTCAAGGCTCCGCCGAGTGGCACGCATTGCGCGCTCAGCACTTCACCGCCTCCGAGGCGCCAGCAATGATGGGCGCTTCGAAGTACCAGACCCGCACCGACCTGCTGACCATGAAGAAAACCGGCATTACGCCGGAGGTCACTCAGGCGCAGCAGTACATCTTCGACAAAGGCCACGCAACTGAAGCGCTCGCCCGGCCACTGGTTGAAGTCATGATCGGCGAGGAGCTATATCCAGTCGTGGGCACCGACGGCAATCTGCTCGCCTCCATGGACGGCGCGACGATGCTGGGCGAGACGCTATTCGAGCACAAGCTTTGGAACGAATCATTGGTCGCCCAGGTGAAGGCCGGCGAACTGGATCCTCATTACTACTGGCAGCTTGAGCAGCAACTGCTGGTGAGCGGCGCCGAGCGCGTGATTTTCGTTTGCTCCGATGGCACCGCCGAAAACTTCGTGCACATGGAATACCGACCTGTCGCCGGCCGCGCCGCGCAGTTGGTCGAAGGCTGGAAACAGTTCGAGGCCGACCTGACCAACTTCGAAATGGCCGAGGCGCCGTCGATTATCGTCGGCAAGGCCCCGGACGAGCTGCCAGCGCTACGCATCGAACTGACCGGCATGGTCACCGCGAGCAACCTCAAGGTGTTCGAGGATTCGGCTCTCGCTGTCATTGACTCTGTGAAAACCACCCTGCAGACCGACCAAGACTTTGCCGACGCCAAGAAGGCGGTCAAGTGGTGCAGCGATGTCGAAGAAGCGGTTGCGGTAGCGAAGAAACAAGCGCTCTCCCAAACCCAAAGCATTGACGAGCTTTTCTCGTCTCTTGATCGAATCAGTGCACATGCTCGCGAGACGCGCTTGAAAGTCGACAAGCTCGTTAAGGCTCAAGAGCTGCTGGTGAAGACAAACATCAAGCAGAAGGCTGAGCAGGCGCTGGCGGATCACGTCGCGGCCATCAATAAAACACTGGGCCGGGTAACGCTGCCAGTGGTTGCTTCCGACTTCGCCGGCGCGATGAAGAACAAGCGCACGATCGCCAGTTTGCAGGATGCCGTTGACACCGAGCTGGCTCGAGCAAAAATCGCCGCGAGCCAGTCGGCAGATGCCATTCGCTTGAATCTGACCAGCCTGGCCGAGCTCGCGCCCGACCATGCATTCTTGTTCAACGACATCCAACAGCTTGTTCTCAAGGCCAACGATGACCTGGTCGCGCTGATCAAGGTGCGAATCTCTGAGCACCAGAAAGCCGAGGAGGAGAAAGCCGAGGCGCAGCGCGAGCAAATCCGGCAACAGGAGCTGCAACGGATCGAAGCTGAGGCGAAAGCCAAGGCCCCTGTTGAGCCTGCACCAGTCGCCAGTCCAGTGCCGGTAAAAGGAGCCTCGCCGGTTCAGTCTGCCTCGAAGCCAGCAGCAACAACTGCGGCGCCGACGAACCTGCAAGCCGAAGTGTTTGATCTGGAAGAGCTGATCAAAGCAGTTGCCTACGGCCAAGCGCCTATCTCTGTGCTGACCGTGGACTGGGAGAACCTCGACGCGCTGGTCGCAGATCAGGGCAGCAAATTCAGCATGGCCGGCGTAAGGCTGGTAAAGGTGGCGGCATGATCAGTCTCAACCTCAACGCGGTTCGGGCAAAACAAACTGAGTCGGAACAAATCACGGCGGCGATGGCTGACTTCTGGACGCGGCCCGGCGGCAGCTTTAAAGAGTTGCCGCCGACTCGCATGAAGCCAATGCCTGCGCGGCGCGACTGGGTAGACCCTGAAACGGTCCTCAAGCGGCGGCCGAAGCCAATATCGGCCGCCGAACGAAAAGCGCTGCGCAAAATGGCAGACTCTCTATGAAGTCGAAACGCAAACCTAACAACGGTTTCGCCCGGGCTGAGCGCAGCTGCCGGGCGCTGCTGCGCACCAACCAGGTTGCGGTCGTGAACATCGACCCCAGCGGCAGCCAGATGATGGCGAACTGGAAGAGCTGCAAGCAGATCCGCAGTCTGGCGATCGCCAACGCGATATTCGACTTCTCCTACCGCTGGACGATCTACATCGCCGCCATGTGTCGAGACGAGCGCGGTGCTGAGTACATCAAGTCGGTGAAGATCTCGCCCGAGGGCATCTACAAGGTCGAGCGTCTCACCGATGCGATCGAGCATTACTACCTTGAGCTGCGCAACAGCGCGAACCCGACCCACCTGGTCGCATCAGGCTGGATCGCGATTCCGGACGAGATCTCGATGGATGAAGCCCAAGCCGCGAAGCTGTTCTATGCCGCCGGCGCCTGGCATCAGGTGAAGGTCGCAGCGTGAGACGTTCCAGACCCCAACAACGCAAACGACAGACCTGGCTGGACTTGCCGGCCAGCGGAATTGAAGAGGTAGGCCATGGCCGAGGAAAAGGAACTGACGGAGGAAGCCAAGAAGCAGCGCAGGAAGCGCGAGAAGGCAGCAGCAAAGGACGCTGCATTGGGCGTCGAGAAGTTTACGGTTGAAGTGGCCGGGGTGTTCAAGCCTGACCTCAAGCGGGTCATGGCAGCGCATGGCATCAACAACCAGCAGGAGGTTTACCAGCTGCTGCTGATGAACTTGATCGCCGCCGACTTCGAAGCCCAGGCCAAAATGCTTCGCTGTGTCACGACACCTTATTTAGTTACCGAAAAAGTGTCGCGACTAATCAGAGAGGCTGGCATGAAGTCGCTCGCCGATGATCCGCCAGAGCCTGAGGACGAAGTTGATGTGCCCAGTCTGTAATCACCAAATCGTAAATCAGTCAAAAACGAAGTTTTTATCAAGAGTTTTGCGAGCAATATCTAGGCAGCTCTGCACCAGACCAAGCGTAAACTCAAGGTGATTATCAGTTGGCCCTGTAATCAATCCAACTTGCTCATCCGTGATATGGAAAGAAGAATCCATAGATCTGAAGGTTGCATGGCTTGCTGCGACTGAAAGGCCGCGATAAAGGGTGTCGTAAATCGGCATCAGATCAGCAACGCGCGCAGCGTCATGGGTTGAAAAACCAGGTGCATTTCCTTCTCCTCGACGAACGACCTCAATTAAGTCCGCTTTGTTTTGGTCGGTCAATCCCCTGCTAGATAGAGATTCGATCATCGCCTTAGCTTGCTTCCTCTCATCGATATCACACTGTCGGGAGATCCGAGAAAATACGGATGGGTCGTTGATTAATGCCACGCCGTGGAATAAGGCTTCCGCCGCTGAACGGGTAACGGTTTGAGCATCAACGACAAGCCCGCGCTCGCATAGAATTATTGCTGCCTGGCTACTTCTTATAGTCCGTTGTAGGAATACTAATGCCGCCAACATGTGCAGCTCTTGACAGTCGACGCCTGCCGCCATCATAGAGCGCTGAGCAATATCAGATGCATACTCGGCGCTCTCGAAAGACTTTTTGAAAGTCGTCCTGAAGCTCTTCCGGACATATTCCATTGAGGGAGAGAGGAACCCTCTTGAATTCAGAGCCTCATTAAGCTCGGCTTGATCCATTTGAACACCCCCAGAAAATTGAATTCGTTCTAAGCCCCGCTTCGAGTAATGCTGGGCCGAACATAAATATCCCACTTCTGCGAATCACGCCAGCCGGAGAGACTAAAAACAACCAAGATCGAGCAAGCCCAAAATTCATAGCGCGCGGTATGGAGCTTTCGAAGGCACTACCGCAATGTAATCATCGAAATGTATGTCAAAGCCGTTTCTGTCCTGTATTCCTCTCACAAAAGACTCCATGGATTTGCATGCGAGCTCTTGGTGCTTCATAGGTCCCACATGAATCGCCTTGATAAATTTACGACTCACAGGTACGGACAAATAAGGTATCAAGATATCGCCACGCGCTCTGTATTGAACGTCTAAGTTACGTAAATCGCACGCTTGGACGCACCTTATTTCCTTTTCCTCATAGAATGCATCATGCTTAAAGGTTAAAGCCTCTCTAATCAGGCCTGCATATGATTCCAATGCTTGCTCCGTCAGCATGCCATTATTGTTTTTAAGGTCGTTGGAAATTATTGAAATACAATCACCAACTGCAGAACTAGAATGCCTGATTTTTTCATCGCGCTTGTATACGCACTTACTAAGACTTATTGCCTCGCCAAGTGCATCTCCGTCGAATTGCACTGCGTAGTTTCCATATGAACGCCATTGACTGAGTCGGTCACCCGCGCTACTGAATGAGCATACAAATAAGGGGTGACTCTCTATGCCAAAAGATACATGCTTCTCAAACAGGTCTGAGACGATGTCTTTTGCCTTTTCAAGATGATCCCAGCTAGCTAATAAACTAGGCTGATAATTGCTGAGGCCACTGCGGAGATATTCAATTCCCCCTTTCATCTCTTCTGCATCGTTCAGATAACGAAAATCTGTTAGCCACAACTCCTCTTTTGAAACGATCGACATAACGGCCGCTGCATCCGTGTAGTGGAAAAGCTGCATTGTTGTCCCCTCATTTTTCCCAGTGCGCAATATACATTCAGGTGCAGCTGTGCACATCACTTAAAGCTTTCCCTCCTATCCTCCACCGCCCGGGCATGCCCAGGCATAGGACGCCCCATGCCCACAGAAAACAAACCGGCCGAGCCGCTGAAGGTTGAGCGCTCGACAGTCACCAAGCTGATGATCACCGGCGCGCCGCGTCTCGACGCTATTACCGTGTTCCTCGAGGACTTCGGCCGCCGTGACTGCCCTACTGAATCCGACCCGAGCTATCAGACCGCCCAGGGCAAAATCACGGTCAATTGCTGGGACCACAGCTGGAGCGCCTACTGGGGCGGCATGGGCCCGCGCACGGTGGCCGAGTTCGTGGCCGACTGTGATTGGCATTACGTCCTGAACTGCCTCGATCGCGGTATCAGCAGCACCGTGTTCAGCGGTAAAGCCCTCCACGCTCTGGCCAAGAAGTGCATCGTCCAGCGCCGCCGGCAACAGACAGGGCGCCATGAGTGGGAGCTGGGTGAGCTGAGTAAAGACGAAGCCCGAGAGCTTTGGCGCGACATCGAAGAGCTGCGCGGCATAGAGAGCGCTAACGAGTGCTGGCATCAAAGCAGGTTGCTGACAGAACTGTTTGGTGATGAATGGCATTACCCGATCGACGGCAAGGCGGTCGAAGAGAACCACAAATTCACCTACCTGCGCCGCGTTGTTGAAGCGGTGCAGCACGCGCTGCGCCAGGAACAGCAGCAGGAGGCAGCATGATCAATCTCTTCTGGCGAATCATCGCCAAGGTACTCGCGCGCCCAGCCATCGCAGAATGGCTCATCGCCCGCGCCAAGCTCACCCCGTACCAGCACATCATGTCCGCCGACGGCACCGAGATGTACATGGGCCGCTGGTGGCTGTTCAACCCGTACAGCCGGCAGACGCACAAGCCGGCACTGTGGTGGTGCCCGTGGTCGTTCCGCATTCACCACATCATGCGTCCGGACGAAGATCGGGATTTGCATGACCACCCTTGGAACGCCCGCACGATCATCCTGCGCGGCTGGTACACGGAGCAGCGTCCGGCCAGCGCTGAATGGAAGGAGAAATTCAAGTCCTGCCTGATACCGAATCCAGATCCAAAGCTCGTGGACTGGGCCACCAACGATGCCTGCGAGTGGATCGAGCGCGACCAGGGCGACACCGCCCGCCTCAACCACGGCGAATACCACCGCATCGACCAGGTATCCCCCGGCGGCGTCATCACACTCTTCATCACCAGCAAGTGGCGCGGTGACTGGGGATTCCTCGTAAACGGCGTGAAGGTGCCTTGGCGCACCTACACCGGTACCGACAATTGAAAGGGGCATTCGAAGTGAGCGAACTCAAAGTGATTTACCTCGGCCCGGCCTGCCAAGAGCAAGGCGACGGTCGCGAGTGGTGCCAGGATGACGTTTGGCAGCCATGCGAATGCGGTCACACGTCAGTGAAATTCGTCGCCAGCACCGAGCTAGACCGGGTCACCGCCGAGCGTGACGCCCTGCAGCAGCGTCTGAACGCAGCAGATCAGCGGATTGATGAGCTGACCAGGCCCCACGGCGAGCAGGTGGCACATATGCCGGTTGAGCGCTGCTACGAGGTCCGCGCGAAGATGATCATTGCGTTCAACGAAGCCAAGAAGAGCGGCGGTGATTTGGATGATGCGCTCGACGCCGCATACAAGTCAGCCTTGCGCTTCTCACCAAATCCTCTGGCTACCGAGCAGCCCGATCGTTCGCCAGAGAACTATGCAATCGAGCATGCCGAGTACATGGCCAAGTCAGCCGACGTCGTACTGGCGAAGTTCCAGGCATACGGATTGGCTCTGCTGGCAGTCGATGAAGGCGGTGACGATGGCGAAGGCGAGCTGCTTGAATCGATCGATTCCACCCGTCAGGACCTGCAGGAGTCGCTGGTAGATTTGCGCGGCATGGTTTACGAGTTCCGCAAGCGCTCCAATCGCTGCACCCCGCAGTAACCCCCTCCCCCTTCAAAGTCAGCCGCTATTTCGAGGACGCTGACTTAGGACTCGCACTTCCAGCAGCAGCCAACTGACGAGCTCGGCTTACGCCCCAAGCCATAGCTCTGGTCATTGATTCACCCGGACTTGGGTTAACGGTTTCTTCATGCAACGCCATGCCACCGGAAGCATAAACACCGATGAACATTTGAGTTTCGCCGGTACGAGATAGCCTGACCTGCACGTCGATGTGAGTTCCATTACTGAGAGTTTCATCATGTGTTCGGTTGTGGATCTCGGGATCTGCCCAAGCCCAGAAAATGTCGCCGCGAAGCCTCATACCGCCCTCCTGCCTGTTCCTTGATAGGGGCTTAAAACTCCTCCAAAGATAGACCTGATCGAACGAAGCGCAACGGCGCCGAAGCGGTTACGGACGGCTGGTTTCAATACCTCTACAGCTCCAATTCCCTTGTACATATTTTAGCCGCTATAGCGGCAAGGACGAGTGTTGCCGTGAGCATCATCGATGACGTAATGACCGACAAGATCACCCTACACGGCCTCGGGTTCGTGCAGGTTCAACTGCAAGGCAATCAACGCCTGCACGTTTGGCATCCAGAGCTGCCGCGCCGCGCTTGCTTCAAGCACTCGGCAATCCATGACCATCGCTTTAACTTCACCTCGCGGGTGATCGTGGGCAAGCAGATCAATCACTGCTATGAGTTGGAGCGCTGTGACGATGGCGGATTTGTGCTGTATCTGCATGAAGGCGCTCGCACACCGGGCGGCGGTAGGCCGTGGACTCCAGACGGTCGCGCCCACCTGATACCGGATGGCGTGTTCACCGTGGAAGCCGGCAACGACTACAACACCCAGGCATATCACTACCACCGCACCGAGCCAGGTGGTGATGGCCGAGTCGCCACGATCATGGCGAAGCGCGGCGAGTACCCGGCCGGCGCCCACTCGACCTGCACCTACGGCGTACAGCCGGACACGGACTTCGACCGGTACCAATGGTCACCGGCCCAGCTCTGGGAAATTGTCTCCGACGTGATGCTCGGCCAGAGGCTGACGCCATGATCACCAAGTGCTTACTCGGCTGCACCCTCTTCTTCTGGCTTCCATTGGTACTGACTATAAAGGCGGTGATCGGATGAGCGACTACACCATCATGGTCGGCGATTGCTTGGAGCTTCTGCGGCGAATGCCGGACAGCAGCGTCGACAGCATCGTCACTGACCCGCCCTACGGCCTGTCCTTCATGGGCAAAAAGTGGGACTACGACGTTCCGGCAACTGAGGTGTGGGTCGAGTGTTTGCGCGTGCTTAAGCCCGGCGGGCACTTGCTGGCCTTCGCCGGGACGCGTACTCAGCACCGCATGGCTGTCCGCATCGAGGATGCCGGGTTCGAGATCCGCGACATGATTGCTTGGGTGTATGGCTCCGGGTTTCCGAAGTCTCGAAACATTGGCAACGATGTCGATGGGATGGATGGTTGGGGCACAGCGCTGAAACCCTCACTTGAGCCAATAACCTTTGCCCGAAAGCCACTGATTGGCACCGTCGCGGAGAACGTCATCGCCTATGGCACTGGGGCACTAAACATCGATGCCTGTCGTGTCTCGCCAACTGGTGAGCGGCTTGGCGGTGGCGACGAAAACGGAAAATCAGCCAAACCGGAAGGCTGGGCGAGGCCTTGGATGGACGACGCCGAACACGTGGCGCCTCACAACGCCAAGGTCACGGTGAATGTAGACAGGGCATCCCGCCTTGGGCGCTGGCCCGCAAATCTCATCCATGACGGCAGCCCCGAGGTAATCGCTGCTTTCCCGAATGCACCTGGACAGCTCGCCGCCGCCAGCACCAGCGACACCCAGCGCGCAGGGCTGAACGTGTACGGCAACATGAAGCGAGGCCGCGGAGCCGAACCCAGCGCCAGCAGCGAAAACGCCGGCGTTGTCGGTTTCCACATGAGACCCGGCGCCCGACGGCTCGATAGCGGAAGCGCTGCTCGGTTCTTCTACTGTGCCAAGACCAGCCGCAAAGACCGAAACGAAGGTCTGGTCAGTTCAAACGATCCCGCTGTTGCCAAGGACGCAACCATGCGCGACTGCGAGACCGCCGAGTGGAGTGCTCGCAACGGCAACAGCCATCCCACGGTTAAGCCGACTGACCTGATGGCTTATCTGCTGCGCCTGGTGACACCGCCCGGCGGCGTTGCGCTCGATCCATTCATGGGCAGCGGTAGCACCGGGAAGGCCGCAATGCGCGAAGGCTTCCAGTTCATCGGATGCGAGATCGACGAGCAGTACGCGGCGATCGCCCGGGCGCGGATCGATCACGAAATCACCCGACAGCAAGAGCTGCAAGCCGAATCTGATCAGCTCGATCTGTTCGGTACCGCCTAACCCCTCCCCCAACTCAACAGCCTGCCGGTGTACGGCGGGCGAGGAATTCGCATGCCAAAAGTAATGCGATCGGTCTCAGATCCAGGCGCGGAACACGGTTTCCGAGTTGAGCCTGCAACATATGAACAGGCCGAAGCGGCAGCCGGGTTCAGGCTTGATCGTCGGCGCAAGTACTGGATCACCGAAGACGGCGATGTCGAGGAAGAAGGCGTTGTGACCCTGTCCTGTAGCGGGTGCAGTTGCGGATGTGAGGGTGGCTGCAGTTGCGGCCCATCGTCCGGATGCAGCGAGTGCGGCTATACGGGCAGGCGGCGCTTTCACTTTGGGTACCCCGCTCAATCCCCTGAGCAGCGAAAAGAACTTCGAAACCTTTAACCTTCTGCCGCCACGCGCGGCATGGAGCATCACAATGGCAAAAATTCTGGCCCAAATCACGGTCAAGTTGCCGCGCCTTATGGAGGCAGGCGAATACAGAAAGCTCCGATACGTCGGCGGCAAGCCGAGTTTGCAGCAGTTGAAAAAATGGATTGAGGAAGGCGAAGTGGTAGGAGAAGTAAAAGGCGGGATGTATTTCGTGGATGTGCAGGCGGCCGTGATGGGGTCAGATGATCCCCTGCTGGCCAAGATGTTGGAGATAGGCTGATGGCTGCCCGGCCGCGCACGCTCAAAAACAGGAAGCTACCGCCAAATCTTTACCCGAACGGTAAATATTTTCGGTACCGGAACCCCATTACCGGCTTGATGACCAGCATCAACCGCCCACTTGAGGAAGCAATCAAGCTCGCGCACGCAGCAAACCTCAAGGTCGCGGCGCTGGTCGTCGATGACGGGGCGCTGCTCACCCTGCTGACCGGCGACCGGTTGCCAACGGTGAGCAACCTGCTACAGCGGTTCAATGACGAATGGCTGGTGGACAAGGGTTATGCGGCGCGGACATTGGAAGAGATCAAATTCAAGCTCGAGCGGTACCGGCAAGATCTCGGCGATCGCCTGATCGGGCAAATGGACGTGCTGGCCATGGCTGAATACCTGGACCAGTTCAGCAACAACGCCTACACCAAGCATCGCGGGCTGTGGGTGCAGATATTCGCTTTCGCCGTGGCAAAGGGGTTGGCCGAGCGCAATTGCGCCGAGCTGACGCTGGTCAAGAAGGAAGCCGAGAAGAAGCGCCAGCGGCATACGCTGGAGGGATTGCAGACCATCATCGGCGCGGCGACCACGCCGCCATGGCTGAAGCGGGCAATCCGCCTGGCACTGGCCAGCCTCCAGCGCCGCGAAGATATCGTTACCTGGTTGAAGTCGGCGGTCGACATGGACAAGAACACGCTGACCGTGTCGCCGGGCAAGACTCAGGGTTACGACAATCCGGTTCACCTGAAGATCACGATGGGCACCGCGCTGCGTGAAGTCGTCGGTGAGTGCCTGCGCTCGCCGCTGGTCTCGCCCTACCTGATCCACTACAAGCCGAAGGCCCGGCGCCGTGAACAGATCGACGCGAAGGACCACTGGACGTCGGTAACCCCGGATTATCTGACCAAGGAGTTCAGCAAGGCGCGGGACGCGGCACACGCTTATGACCATGTGCCGGCCGGTGAGCGCCCCACTTTTCACGAGATCCGCGCTTTAGGTGCGTGGCTGTACGAGCAGCAGAACTTCCCACAGGAATACATCCAGGCGCTGCTGGGCCACGCGGACGAGAAGATGACGAAGCACTACCAGGAGGGACACGGCGACAAGACGATCGACTATGTTGAGGTAAGCGCCGAACTGGCGTTCTGAGGTGGGGGTTTTGCAAAAGTTTTGCAAAAGTTTTGCAAATCGCAGACAACAAAAAAGGGCCCACCTCTCGGTGAGCCCTTCTAGACCGCCCAGCAGAGCGGATTTTGTTTGGTAGGCGCGATTGGACTCGAACCAACGACCCCCACCATGTCAAGGTGGTGCTCTAACCAACTGAGCTACGTGCCTGCTGTGAGGCGGCATTCTACGGAATTCCGGAGGGGTGTCAACACCTTTTTTTCACCTAACCCTATGAATATGCAAAATATTTAATTTCGCCTCAGCGACGAAGATTTTTCTGTAGCTGGCGGAGGTTTTTCAACTCGGGTAGGATCGACGCACTCGTAAAATATATTAAACAGAGGCGGCAGGATGGCTAACACCCAATACCCAGAGTCTTATTACGCTGCGTCGGCCAATGCCGTACCACCACGCCCTGTGCTGCAGGATGATGTGGAGACGGACGTCTGTGTGATCGGCGCCGGGTATACCGGGCTGTCGTCTGCCCTGTTCCTGTTGGAGAACGGTTTTCGCGTAACCGTGCTGGAAGCGGCGAAAGTCGGTTTTGGCGCCTCGGGCCGAAACGGCGGGCAGATCGTCAACAGCTATAGCCGCGACATCGACGTCATTGAACGCACGGTCGGCCCCAAGCAGGCGCAACTGCTCGGCGAAATGGCCTTTGAAGGCGGCCGGATCATTCGCGAGCGCGTGGCCAGATACAACATCCAGTGCGACCTGAAAGACGGTGGCGTATTCGCCGCCCTTTCCGCCAAACAAATGGGCCACCTTGAATCGCAGAAACGGTTGTGGGAACGCTTTGGTCACACTCAGCTGGAACTGATGGACCAACGCCGCATCCGCGAGGTGGTCGGCTGCGATCAGTACGTCGGCGGCATGCTCGATATGAGCGGCGGCCACATCCATCCGCTGAATCTGGCGCTCGGTGAAGCAGCGGCAGTCGAGTCTCTCGGCGGCACCATCTATGAGCAATCACCTGCCGTGCGCATCGAGCGCGGGGCCAATCCGGTTGTGCATACACCGCAAGGCAAGGTCAGGGCCAGGTTCATCATCGTCGCCGGCAACGCCTATCTTGGTAATCTGGTGCCCGAGCTGGCGGCCAAATCGATGCCGTGCGGTACCCAGGTGATCACCACCGAGCCGCTGGGCGATGAGCTGGCGAAGGCGCTTTTGCCACAGGATTACTGCGTGGAGGATTGCAACTATCTGCTCGACTACTATCGCCTGACCGCCGACAAACGCCTGATCTTCGGCGGCGGTGTAGTCTATGGCGCTCGCGATCCGGCGAACATCGAAGCGATCATCCGCCCGAAGATGCTCAAGGCCTTCCCGCAACTCAAGGATGTGAAGATCGATTACGCATGGACCGGCAACTTCCTGCTGACCTTGTCGCGCTTGCCTCAGGTCGGACGACTGGGCGACAACATCTATTACTCGCAGGGCTGCAGCGGTCACGGCGTCACCTACACGCATCTGGCTGGCAAAGTCCTCGCCGAAGCGTTGCGCGGTCAGGCCGAGCGTTTCGATGCCTTTGCCGACCTGCCCCACTACCCCTTCCCCGGCGGGCAACTGCTACGCACACCATTTGCCGCGCTGGGCGCCTGGTATTACGGGCTACGCGATAAGTACGGCCTATAGACACCATTGTGGCGAGGGGATTTATCCCCGTTGGGGGTGCGAAGCGCCCCCTCTTGAGCAGGAGGGGACTGCTGCGCAGTCCAACGGGGATAAATCCCCTCGCCACAGTAGATTCAGCAAGGCTTAGGATCAGAGCTGATCCCGAGCGATCCCGCTGCGAATCCGCAGGATATCCGCCAGCACCGCCAGCGCAATTTCCGCCGGTGTCTTGCTGCCGAGGTTGAGGCCGATCGGCGCATGAATCCGCGCCAGCTGCGCCTCGCTCAAACCACCAATGCGACGCAAGCGCTCAAAGCGTTTTTGCGATGTCTGCCGCGACCCCATCACACCGATATAAAACGCCTCCGTGCGCACCGCCTCCATCATCGCCAGATCATCGATACGCGGATCGTGGGTCAACGCCACTACCGCCGTATCGCGATGACAACCACCGTCGGCAATAAACACCGAAGGCAACTGTCGACGAATTTCCACGCCATTGAGCACCACACCTTCCAGCACCTCGTCGCGCGGATCGCAGAGAATCACTTCGAAGCCAAGTCCTACCGCGAACTCGGCACAGGCCTGCGCCACACTGGAGTAGCCGGCGAGCAACAAACGCTGTGCTGCACCGATACGAATGCGCACCCGATCAATCTCACGCTCGATCCGCGCACCCTGCTCGCGGTCAGCGAAAAGAGTGCGCGCACCGCTGGCCAGATCAACTTCGCGAAGCAGACGACGCTGCCCCAGCAGCGCCGATTCCAGTTCACGCAGGTGCGCCTGCACCGCGCAGTCGGCGTCAAGTTTCTCAACCAGCACATCAAGAATGCCGCCGCAAGGCAGACTGACCCGCGAGCGCGGATCATCGCCTTCGCCGTAACGCACGACGCTTACTGCTTCGAGAAACGCACCTTCGGCAACGCGCTGAAGAAAATCCTCCTCAACGCAACCCCCTGACAGCGAGCCGATCCACTGCCCGCCTTCGTTCACCGCGAGCAGCGAACCCGGCGCCCGCGGTGCCGAGCCGTAAGTGGTCAGCACCGTGCACAGCCAGATTCGCTGCCCGGCCACCGACCATTCCAGCGCCCTACGCACCACTTGCAGATCGAGATGCTGCATATCAGTGGGCCTTGTGCTCGACGCTCGGCGCGTCGGCTTGCAGCTTCTGCACTTCGCTCACCGCCAGTTCAGCGCTCTGGCCGCCCCAACCCTGACGCAGGTAGTTGAGCAGATCAGTCAATTGCTCAGGACTGAGCTTTTCAGCAAAACCCGGCATCGGCTGCATGTGCTCGAAGCCGGAGAACTTCTGTTCGCCGATGCCGTCCTCGATCACTCGCAACAGATTGCGCGGATCTTCCAGACGCAACGTCGTGTTGCCACGCATGGCCACTGCAATGTGCGGTTTGCCTTCACCGCCAACCGCGTGACAACCGGCGCAGACGTTCAGATATTCCTGACGGCCGCGCTGGGCACTCGGGCTGAGCTTGTCCAGCGGTACTTCGACGAGCTCTTTGGCTGGTGGCGGTTGCTCGCCAAGCAGGAACGTCGCCATTGCCGCCAGATCAGCATCGCTCAGACCTTGAGTGCTGTTGTGAAACACCGGGAACATTTCGTTGAACATCGTTCCTTGCGCGCTCATGCCATGCTTCAGAAACGTGCTCAGATCCTGCTGATTCCAGCCGCGCGCGGCCAGGTCGGTGGCCAGCAGGCTCGGCGCGAGATAACCATTGAGAATGCCGCCGGTCATGCGCTTGTCCATTTGCATCGCGCCCGGCAGGCCGCGTGGCGTATGGCATTCACCGCAATGGCCGAGGACGTCGACCATATACTGGCCACGCTTCCACGCCGCACTTTTGCCTTCGGCGGGCTCCAGCTTGACGTCTTTGCCGTAGAGCATGTTCCAGCCGGTCAGGCCCAGACGCACATTGAACGGAAAGCTCAGGCTGGTCACCGGCGCGGCGCGTTCGATCGGCTCGATGGTTTTCAGATACGCGTGAATCGCATCGGAATCGGCGCGCGGCATCAGGTGATACGAAGTGTACGGCATCGCCGGATACAGATTCGCACCGTCGCGCCGTTTGCCTTCGGTCAGCGCAGCGAAGAACTCGTCATCGTTGTACAGACCGATGCCGTGCTCTTTGCTCGGGGTGATGTTGGTGCCGTAGATCGTGCCGAACGGCGACACGATCGGCAGGCCGCCGGCATAGGGCGCGCCACCCGGTGCGGTGTGGCAGGCCATGCAGTCAGCGGCGCGGGCGAGGTATTCGCCGCGCTTTACCTGTTCATCGGCGTGGACCGCCAAAAACGGCGCAGCCAGTCCGACCGCAAAAGTCAGGCGGGTCAGTAAACGCTTCATGCTCAACCCTCCTTGACCAGACCAAGATCGGTCAGCACGTTGCGCGTGGCGTTGTAATAACGCACGTACCCGGTGCAGCGGCAGACGTGATGGCCGAGGCTGTCCTCGATCACCTGTTCCAGCTGACTTTTGACAATCGGCTGGCGCTGCAGCTTCTCGACCAACACCGTCGCGGCGTTGACGAAGCCTGGCGCGCAGTAGCTGCACTGGAAGGCGAACTCGTCGACAAAGCGCTGCTGAATCGGATTGAGCTCGGTGACCTGGCCCTGCTCGTCGCGAGTGGCGTGGCCTTCGATGGTGCGGACTTTCTTGCCCTCGAAGTAGTGCGCGCCGGTGATGCAGGTGCGCACTTCTTCGCTGGTACCGTCGGGGTTATCGACGATCACCACGCAGGCGTGGCAGATCCCCTGACCGCAGCCCAGCCGCGAGCCGGTGAGGTTTTTGTATTCGTGCAGGTAGTCGATCATCGGCAGGTCATCAGGGATGTCCACCGGGCCGACGGATTGACCATTGAGGGTCAGTTGAAGCGGACGGTTAGCCATTGAGGGCCTCCTTGATGCGCGCAGCAGTGATGGGCAGGTCGCGAACACGTTTGCCGATGGCATGCGCCACGGCGTTACCGATGGCACCGACAATCGGGATCATCACCACTTCGGCGATGCCCTTGGACGGATCGCTCGGCGACAGCGGCGGCAGAATCTCCGCAGTCTGCTTCCACACGGCAACGTGACGGGCCATCGGCAGACGATAACGGTTGAAGTTCCAGTCACCCTCCCCCGGCCCGCCTTCGTACAACGGCATTTCTTCCATCAGCGCATGACCAATACCCATGGCGATACCGCCTTCGAGCTGGCCCTTGACCAACTCTTCAACCAACACGCGCCCGCACTCGATCCAAGAATGGTGGTTGAGCACCTGAACCTCCGCCGAGCCTTTGTTGACCTTCAGCTCGACCAACGTGGCGACCGGGCTGTAATAGGTCACGGCAGCGTTGTTCAACTGCACTACCGGGTAGTTGACGTTCTGCCGATCAAGCAAGTGGAAGCCGGCGCTGTTCATCTGCGCTTTCTTCGCTTGTGGCGCGCCATCGCCGTATTTCACCGCCAGACCGTCGAGCGGCAAGCGCTCGCGCACGCCGTCGATGCTGTATTCGGCTTCGGCCCAGCTCCAACGGTTGAAACCGTGCACCGTGGCGCCCGTCACCAGCCCGCGTTCGTGGGCGCGCTTGGCCAGCTCTTCGAAACTCAGCGGCTGCATGCCGTTGGCGGTCAGCTTGCCGTCGACCCAATGCGCATCTTCGCGACGCACCACGTAAGGGTTGGCCTGGCCGCCGTACGGCCCCTGACGCCATATCTCCAGCGCCGCCGGCCACAAACCATGGTTGAACAGCACGCGCGCGGCCTCACGGGTTGCATGGCTGAAGTAATAGGCGGAGTTGGTCGCCGAAGACGCCGACGCCAGCTTGCCGACCCAGCGCGGGTTGCGCAGCAGATTGTCCTGCTCGGCCTGACTCATGATGTACGGGTTGCCGCTGGTGATCAGCTGCATTTCCTGCCACTCGGTTTCTCCGGTCTTCACATCATGCGCCGGGCTGCCGAGGAAATCGGCGACGACCAAGGCTTGCGAAGTGGACATGCCGGTGCCGATTTCGATACCGATGTGGCGCAGGGTGATGCGCCCGTCTGCGGTGAATTCGATGCCGGCCATCGGCGCTTCGGAGCCGGTGCCGAAGTCTTTCTGGCAAATGGCGAAGCCGACGCCGTACCAGTTATCCGGGTCTGCCGCTTCACGTTGTTGCTTGATCGTGTCGCGGTTTTTCCAGACTTCGTGCACCGAGGCCTTGTCGAGAATTTCGTGCAGGCGCAGTGCACCGGCCGGGATTGCGCCCTGGGTGTTTTTCATGCCGGACCGCAGTGCATTCCTGCGGCGCAAATCGATGGCGTCGACACCCAGACGATTAGCGATTTCGTCGACCATCATTTCGGTCGCCGCCATGCTTTGCAGGGTGCCGTAACCGCGCATCGAACCCGCTTCGACTGCGCGCGAGTGATAGGCGGTGACCTGCAGATCGTTCTGCGGCATGTAGTAGATCGACTGCGCAGCCGTGGCGCCAACCGCTGCCACCGATGGGCTGTAGTTGACCCGACCGCCGCCGTCGACGCTCATTTCCGCGCGGAAAATCTTGAAGGTGTAGTCATTCTTGTCCACGGCCAACTGGTAGCGGATGTCGAACGGGTGACGCTTGATGCCGCTCTGGAATTGCTCATAGCGGTCGTTGGCCAGACGCACCGGCACACCGGCGCCGTACAGCGCGGCCAGGGCTGCATAGTAGACAAAAATGTTGTGGTCTTTGGAGCCATACCCGACGGTATAGCCCGGATGCATGTTCAGGTTGGCCAGGCCGAAACGCGACGGCCCGATCATCTTCGCTGTCTCGGTCGCGACTTCCAGCGGGCACTGCGTCGCCACGACGAAATGCAGGGTTTTGGTTTTCGGGTCGTACCAGCCGTTGCCGTTGTCCGGCTCAAGGGCGGCCGGTTCGATCGACGGCGTCTTGTAGCGCTCATCGAACACCAGCCAGTTGTCTGGCGGCGTGTCGATCTCCTGCTTCATGCGGTCGGCGTAGAACAGACCGCGCTCGGTGAGGTTGCCATGCAGGTTCGGCGATGCATTCCACACTGGACGGCGGTTCTTCAGCATCGGGAACAGAATCGAATCCTTGAGGCTGGCGAACTCGTCTTCATCCGCCGAGGTCGCGCCACCGACGCGCACATAGCGGAAGCTGCCGTAGGGATCACCTTCGTAGAACGGCACTTTGGCGCCGTAACGAATCGCCTTGTCATTGAATTTGAGTTGATTCTTGGCCTGACGGAAACGCTCGAAATCGTTCCAGATCAGGATCGCCACCGGGTGACCGATGAACATCGGCACTTTACCTTCCGGCAGCAATGGATCAGGCGCGTGCTCTTCGGGGAAGACGATACCGTCCTTGTCCAGATCGGCAGCGGTGACGATGCGGTCCGGCTGCAGATCCGCGCCGAGCCACGACAGGTCGTAGCCTGCGTAGATACGATCGGCCTTGATGGTTTTCAGCAGCATGGCGTGGCCTTGTTGCTCAGGCCAGCCAGGCATGTCCTTGGCGCGGATGTCGCGGGCAAACACCTTGCTGCCGCAGACCTTGGACATGGCATCGTTGCGTTGACGGGCCTTGCCGTTATTGCCGAGCCATTTCTCGGACGGCACGGTGACGCTGTTTTCCATCAAGGCAGCCAGCGCCTGACTGCTGAGCGGCGTAAGCGTAACGCTCACACCCGCCACCAGCCCGCCCTGGATGAACGAGCGCCGGGATATTTCACGGTTGGACATGGATCATCCTCTGGGCGGTTATAGGTCCGCCCTTGTGGTTATCTACTGGGGATCTCGAGTCGTGCAGAAGCTCTTTCTGGCGAAGCAAAGAGCTGTGTTGACAGTGCAAAGCTGACCGAAAGGTTAACTTTAAAGGTTTCTGCGCCCACAGCAAACAACCAGTTACAAAAACCTGACTAAATAATCAAAAAACCAATGCGACGTAGCACCGCAGAAGGCTTGCAGAGATTCTTGTAGGAGCTGTCGAGTGAAACGAGGCCGCGATCTTTTGATCTTGCTTTTTAAAATCAAGATCAAAAGATCGCAGCGTGCCGCAGCTCCTACAGGACGATTTGCGTAGGAGTTCGAGAGAGGAATAGCTAAATTTCAGACACAAAAAACCCCGGTCTTTCGACCAGGGTCTTTGCTATCGATCCGATTCAGCCAATGGCTTATCTCGGCGCTTCAAGGCGTTCAGTGGTCCTTGAAACAGATATGGCGCAGCGGACGGGACTCGAACCCGCGACCCCCGGCGTGACAGGCCGGTATTCTAACCGACTGAACTACCGCTGCGTATCGCTTTGAGCTTGCGCTCAAGTAACTCGTTTTGATTGCCGGCTTCGGTGCCTTGCAATCGCGAATCAGATGAATCTGACTCGTAAAATATGGCGCAGCGGACGGGACTCGAACCCGCGACCCCCGGCGTGACAGGCCGGTATTCTAACCGACTGAACTACCGCTGCGCGTCGGTGCAGGCACTTTCAGCCTACTCTCTTGCTTGCGCAAGCTTCTCGGGAGTGGTGGGTGATGACGGGATCGAACCGCCGACATTCTGCTTGTAAGGCAGACGCTCTCCCAGCTGAGCTAATCACCCGTTTGCATCTCCGAGGCCGCGAAATTTACGCAGGTGGCGAAGCTAAGTCAATAGCAGGATTGGAGTTTTTTTTAAAAACGGGTTTTAGCTGCAAGCTGCAAGAAAAAGCAGGATCACCTAAAGCAGGCACACCAGCGTCTTGCTTTAACTTGCAGCTTGAAGCTTGAAGCTGCCTTTCACTGCTCGTAGATCATCTTCTTGGTCATGCCGCCATCGACGACGAATTCCTGCCCGGTGACAAATCCCGCATTGCGCGACAGCAACCACGCCACCATCGCCGCCACGTCTTCCACCGTCCCCACCCTGCCCGCCGGATGCTGGGCGTGATCGGCATCGGCCAACGGTTCGGCGCGACGCACCGAGGGATCACGCGCATCGATCCAGCCAGGACTGACTGCGTTCACGCGGATTTCCGGCCCAAGGCTGATTGCCAGCGCATGGGTCAGCGCCAACAGCCCACCCTTGCTCGCCGCATACGCCTCGGAGTCCGCCTCCGACTGTCGCGCACGGGTCGAGGCCAGATTGACGATCGAACCGTTGTGCGCACGCAGATAAGGCGCACAGTGCTTGGCCAGCAACATCGGCCCGCTCAGATTCACCGCCAGCACCCGATTCCAATACGCCAGATCGAGGCTTTCCAGGGTGATGTTGTGCGGATCGGCCACCGCCGCGTTGCAGACCAACGCATCGAGGCGACCAAACTGCCCCAGCACCTCGGCCACGCCCAGTGCGACCTGATTTTCCTCGGCGACGTCCATGGCGATGAACCAGGCGTTTTCGCCGAGCACCTTCGCCACTTTCGAACCACGCACCCGATCAAGATCGGTCAGCACCACTTGCCAGCCTTCGCTGATCAGCCAGGCGGCAATTCCGAGGCCGATACCGCGTGCAGCGCCAGTGACCAGCGCCACGCGGCCATGGGTATTGGCCGCCGGTGTGGACAACTCGATCACAATGCCGCCAGACCGCGCGCCAGGTCAGCCTGCAGGTCAGCCACATCTTCCAGACCAACCGCGACGCGGATAAGGCTGTCGCGAATCCCCGCCGCTTCACGCTCCTGCGGCGCCAGACGGCCGTGGGAGGTGGTGCTAGGATGGGTGATCGTGGTTTTGCTGTCGCCGAGGTTGGCGGTGATCGAAATCAACCGCGTGGCATCGATAAAGCGCCAGGCGCCTTCTTTGCCGCCCTTGACCTCGAAGCTGACCACCGCACCAAAACCCTTCTGCTGGCGCTGAGCCAACTCGTGCTGCGGATGGCTCTTGAGGCCGGCGTAATGGACTTTCTCGATGCCGTCCTGCTGCTCCAGCCATTCGGCCAGCGCCTGAGCGTTGGCGCAATGCGCTTTCATGCGCAGATTGAGGGTCTCGAGGCCTTTGAGGAAGATCCACGCGTTGAACGGGCTGAGGGTCGGCCCGGCGGTCCGCAGGAAACCCACCACTTCTTTCATCTGTTCACCGCGACCGGCGACAACGCCGCCCATGCAGCGACCCTGACCGTCGATGAACTTGGTCGCCGAGTGCACGACAATGTCCGCGCCGAGCTTCAGCGGCTGCTGCAACGCCGGGGTGCAGAAGCAGTTGTCGACCACCAGCTGCGCGCCCTTGGCATGCGCGATTTCTGCCAGCGCGGCGATATCCACCAGCTCGGCCAACGGGTTGGACGGCGATTCGACAAAAAGCAGTTTGGTGTTGGACTTGATCGCCGCGTCCCAGGCTGACAGATCGGCCAGCGGGACGTAATCGACTTCGACGCCGAAGCGTTTAAAGTATTTCTCGAAGAGGCTGATGGTCGAGCCGAACACGCTGCGCGACACCAGCACATGATCGCCAGCACTGCACAGGCTCATCACCACCGCCATGATCGCGGCCATGCCGGTTGCCGTGGCGACGGCTTGCTCGGCGCCCTCCAACGCGGCAATGCGTTCTTCGAACGCGCGCACGGTCGGGTTGGTGTAGCGCGAATAGACGTTGCCAGGCACTTCGCCGGCAAAGCGCGCCGCTGCATCGGCAGCGGTGCGGAACACGTAACTGGAGGTGAAGAACATCGGGTCACCGTGTTCGCCTTCCGGCGTGCGGTGCTGACCGGCACGGACGGCCAGGGTATCGAACGCTACGCCTTCGAGGTCGCTGTCCAGCCGACCGGCATCCCATTCCTGACTCATGCTGTCTCTCCTTGCTGTTCTCGAACAATAAATATCAGATACAAAACCGGCCCCTCAGGGCCGGTGGAAACTCAGTTGTTGTACAGATCGATGATCGCACTGACTGCCTGGGTCTTGACCTTCGAGGCATCGTTGCGCGCCTGTTCGATCTTGTTCAGGTAAGCCTCGTCGACGTCACCGGTCACGTACTTGCCGTCAAACACTGCGCAATCGAAGTGCTCGATCTTGATCTTGCCGCCGCCGACCGCTTCGATCAAGTCAGGCAGATCCTGATAGATCAGCCAGTCTGCACCGATCAGGTCGGCCACGTCCTGAGTCGAACGGTTGTGCGCGATCAGTTCGTGGGCGCTCGGCATGTCGATACCGTACACGTTCGGGAAGCGCACCGCAGGTGCCGCCGAGCAGAAGTAGACGTTTTTCGCGCCAGCTTCGCGGGCCATCTGGATGATCTGCTTGCAGGTGGTGCCGCGCACGATCGAGTCATCGACCAGCATGACGTTCTTGCCACGGAATTCCAGCTCGATGGCATTGAGCTTCTGGCGTACCGACTTCTTGCGCGCAGCCTGGCCCGGCATGATGAAGGTGCGACCGATGTAACGGTTCTTGACGAAACCTTCGCGGAATTTCACGCCCAGGTGATTGGCCAGCTCCAGCGCTGCGGTACGGCTGGTGTCCGGAATCGGGATGACCACGTCGATATCGTGTTCAGGGCGCTCGCGCAGGATCTTCTCGGCAAGCTTCTCGCCCATGCGCAGACGCGCCTTGTAAACCGACACGCCGTCGATGATCGAGTCCGGACGCGCCAGGTAGACGTGTTCGAAAATGCACGGGGTCAGCGACGGGTTGGTTGCGCACTGACGGGTGTGCAGCTTGCCGTCTTCAGTGATGTAGACCGCTTCACCCGGGGCCAGGTCGCGAATCAGGGTAAAACCGAGCACGTCCAGCGAAACGCTTTCCGAGGCGATCATGTACTCGACGCCTTCGTCGGTGTGTCGCTGGCCAAACACGATCGGGCGGATGCCGTGCGGATCGCGGAAACCGACGATGCCGTAACCGGTGACCATCGCCACAACGGCGTAACCACCAACGCAACGGTTGTGCACGTCGGTCACGGCGGCGAACACGTCTTCTTCGGTCGGCTGCAGCTTGCCGCGCTGGGCCAGCTCGTGGGCGAATACGTTGAGCAGCACTTCCGAATCGGAACTGGTGTTGACGTGACGCAGATCGGATTCGTAAATCTCTTTGGCCAACTGTTCAACGTTGGTCAGGTTACCGTTATGCGCCAGTGTGATGCCGTACGGCGAGTTGACGTAGAACGGCTGGGCTTCGGCCGACGTCGAGCTGCCGGCAGTCGGGTAACGGACGTGGCCGATACCCATGTGGCCGACCAGACGCTGCATGTGACGCTGCTGGAACACGTCACGCACCAGGCCATTATCCTTGCGCAGGAACAACCGGCCATCATGGCTGGTCACGATACCGGCAGCGTCCTGGCCGCGGTGCTGGAGCACGGTTAGCGCGTCATACAGCGCCTGATTGACGTTCGACTTACCGACGATACCGACGATGCCACACATGCGACGCAACCCCTACTTAATGGATCTGAACTGAACAGCACTCACTGAGGCGTTTTCGCCGTCGGCAAGAGCTGCTCCTTGAACGGAATCTCAGCGGGTACGCTGATTCCGCTGGCAAGCCACTGACTGCTCCACCCGAGTATCAGGTTTTTGGACCAGTCGGCGACCAATAGAAACTTGGGCACGAGCTGTGATTCTTTCCACCAGCCGTCCTGCTGTACCGGCCCCAGGCTCAACAGCCCGACCGCCACGACCACCAGCAACACGCCACGCGCTGCGCCGAAGGCCATGCCGAGGAATCGATCAGTCCCGGACAACCCGGTGACGCGAACCAACTCGCCGATAAGATAATTGATCATTGCGCCCACGATCAGTGTGGCGACAAACATGATGGCACAGCCCGCGATCACGCGAGCCGACGGGGTTTCGATGTATCCGGCGAGGTACTCGGACAGTGAGCCACCAAACATCCAGGCAACCGCTCCTGCGATGATCCAGGTCAGCAGCGATAAAGCTTCCTTTACGAAGCCGCGGCTCAGACTGATCAAAGCGGAGATGGCGATGATTGCAACGATCGCCCAGTCAACCCAGGTAAATGGCACAGTGCAGCCTACAGACGGATAAGGCGGCGCATTTTAGCAGAGCGCATGGCTGTCGGTAAGCTGCGATTGTCAGTGCTTTTCAATCGAGGTGATAGATTTCAGCCACGTTCAGGCTGAAAACGGACAACGAAGCCCTTGAGGTTCTGCTGACGACTCAGCAGATCGCGCAGACGATCGGCTTCGGCACGCTCGATCAGCGGACCGACGAACACCCGATTCTTGCCATCGGCAGAACGAATGTAGGCGTTATAGCCCTGGCTGCGCAGGTTCTTCTGCAGGCTTTCGGCGCTGGCGCGGCTCGACAGACTGGCCAGTTGCACCGACCAGCTCACCGACAGACCGTTGGCATCGACGCGGCTCTGCGTGGTATCCGACTTGCTCGTTGCCGATGTGATCGGCTGGGCCGGCGCAGGAATTGGCTTGGCCACTGGCGGCGGCGTTGCCGGACGGGCAATTTGCGCAGGGATGGTCGGTGCCGGGGCGGCCGGGGCGGCCGGGGTGGCCGGTGCAGCGGGCGCAGCTTCTTCAGCGACTTCTTCGTCAGTCGGCACAGGCTCTTGCGGCAAGGCTTGCGGCTCGGGCACGGCGACCGGGTCCATTTGCACTTGCGGCATGGACGAAGGCTGAGGCGCAGCCGGGGCCTCGACGGTCACCTGACGCTGCTCGTCCTGACGGGAAAACAGCATCGGCAGGAAGATCACCGCCAGCGCCACCAGCACCAGCGCGCCAACCATGCGCTGCTTGTACGCTTTATCCAGCAAAGCCATTTGCCGCTTCCTCCGTGGAGCGCCGGGCCAGCCATTCAAGGGCCTCGGCGACACAATAAAATGATCCGAACAAGAGAATCTCGTCGTCGCTGGTCGCAATCGCGCACTGCCCTTCCAGAGCGGCCGCAACGCTGGCATAGGACGTAACCGAAGCACCAAGGTTCTGCAGCGCGGCCTCAAGCTCAGCCACCGGACGCGCGCGCGGCGAATCCAGCGGCGCGACAGCCCAATGCGCGACACTAGCATTCAATTCGCCAACAACACCATCCAGATCCTTGTCGGCCAGCAATCCGAACACCGCCAGACGCTTGCCAACCGGCGGCCGCGCGGCCAGACGCCGGGCGAGATACTCAGCGGCGTGCGGGTTGTGACCAACATCAAGCAAAACGTTCAGGCGCTTGCCATTCCATTCGAATGACCGACGATCGAGGCGTCCGACCACGCGCGTCGCCTGCAATGCAGGGACAATCTGTTCGGCATTCCACGGCAAACCTGTCAGCAGATAAGCTTGCAGCGCCAGCGCGGCGTTTTCCATCGGCAGATCGAGCAGCGGCAAGTCGCGCAACTCGACCACTTGGCCTAGGGCATCGGTGCCGCGCCACTGCCAATGCTGCTCGGTGAAGCCAAGATCGAAATCGCGTCCACGCAGGAAGAACGGGCAAGCCAGTTCGTGCGCCTTGTCGAGCAGTGGTTGCGGAGGATTCAGGTCGCCACACAGAGCAGGCTTGCCCTGGCGGAAAATTCCGGCCTTCTCGAAGGCCACGGATTCGCGGGTATCGCCCAGATAATCGGCGTGATCGACGCCAATGCTGGTGACCAGCGCAATATCGGCATCGACCACATTGACGGTATCCAGACGCCCGCCCAACCCGACCTCAAGCACCACAGCGTCAAGCGCCGCCTGCTGGAACAGCCAGAACGCTGCCAGAGTGCCCATTTCGAAGTAAGTCAGGGAAGTGTCGCCGCGGCCCGCCTCGACCGCAGCAAAGGCTTCGCAGAGCTGCACGTCAGTGGCTTCGACGCCGTTGAGCTGCACCCGCTCGTTGTAACGCAGCAGGTGCGGAGAATTGTAGACACCAACGCTCAGGCCCTGCGCACGCAGCAATGAAGCCACGAACGCGCAGGTCGAACCCTTGCCGTTGGTGCCGGTGACCGTGATCACCCGAGGCGCCGGCTGGCCCAGCCGCATGCGGGACGCTACCTGTTGCGAACGCTCCAGGCCCATGTCGATGGCCGACGGATGCAACTGCTCAAGGTAGGCGAGCCATTCACCAAGGGTGCGCTGGGTCATACGTTGGCAGGCACCGGCGGCACCACGATCGGTTCGATCGGCGCGGCGACGAACTTCGGCGTCGGCTTGCCGGTCATCTGTGCCAGCAGGTTACCCAGACGCGGACGCAATTCCTGACGGTGAATGATCATGTCGATCGCGCCGTGCTCGAGCAGGAACTCGCTGCGCTGGAAGCCTTCCGGCAGTTTCTCGCGCACGGTCTGCTCGATTACCCGCGGACCGGCGAAGCCGATCAGGGCTTTCGGTTCGCCGACGATGACGTCGCCAAGCATCGCCAGACTGGCGGAAACGCCGCCGTAGACCGGGTCGGTGAGTACGGAAATGAACGGAATGCCTTCTTCACGCAGACGCGCAAGCACGGCCGAAGTCTTGGCCATCTGCATCAGCGAGATCAGCGCTTCCTGCATGCGTGCACCACCGGAGGCGGCGAAGCAGATCATCGGGCAGCGGTTTTCCAGTGCGTAGTTGGCAGCGCGAACGAAGCGCTCACCGACGATGGCGCCCATGGAACCGCCCATGAAGTTGAATTCGAATGCCGAAACCACTACCGGCATGCCCAGCAAGGTACCGCTGACCGAGATCAGCGCGTCTTTTTCGCCGGTCTGCTTTTGCGCGGCAACCAGGCGATCCTTGTACTTCTTGCCGTCGCGGAATTTCAGACGGTCAACCGGCTCCAGGTCAGCACCCAGTTCGTTGCGGCCTTCCGGGTCGAGGAAAATGTCGATGCGCGCACGTGCGCCGATGCGCATGTGATGGTTGCACTTGGGGCAAACGTCCAGGGTCTTTTCCAGCTCCGGACGGTACAACACCGCCTCGCAGGACGGGCATTTGTGCCACAGACCTTCAGGCACCGAGCTCTTCTTGACCTCCGAGCGCATGATCGAAGGGATCAGTTTGTCTACTAACCAGTTGCTCATGCTTTCTTTCTCCAGTACCGGCGGCCCGAACGCTCTGGTTCGCAGCCCCGCGTATGCCCTTGAGCTAAATTCATGTGTGTGGCGATGGTTGCCGAACAGTGGCGGTCAGCGCGGAACATGACCTGCGACGATTCAGCAACCCTCAGCCGCGCCTGCTTTGTGCAAGTGCATTGATGGACGGCGGCAGACTGCCAGCCGTCACATCGACGATGTATTGCCGCGCACCGCGTTGATGAATGCGCGAATCCTGTGGTGATCCTTGATGCCTTTGCTCGCTTCTACCCCGCCGCTGACATCCACCGCGTAGGGTTTGACCCGTGCTACCGCGTCGGCAACGTTCTCCGGCGTCAGGCCGCCGGCCAGAATCAGCGGTTTGCTCAAGTGTTGCGGAATCAGTGACCAGTCAAACGCCTCGCCGGTTCCACCGGGCACCCCTTCGACATAGGTGTCGAGCAGCACGCCACTGGCGCCGGGAAAGGCATCGCAGGCAGCAGCAATGTCATCACCCGCCTTGACCCGCAGCGCTTTGATGTACGGACGATGCCAGCCTTCACACTCCTCCGCACTTTCGTCGCCATGGAACTGCAGCAGATCCAGCGGCACCGCATCGAGGATTTCCCCCAGCTCGCAACGACTGGCATTGACGAACAGCCCCACGGTGGTAACGAACGGCGGCAGCGCCTTGATGATCGCCCGCGCCTGCTGCACGTTCACCGCTCGCGGACTCTTGGCGTAAAACACCAGGCCGATCGCGTCGGCACCGGCTTCGACGGCGGCCAGCGCATCTTCGATGCGGGTAATGCCGCAGATCTTGCTGCGAACGGCTGACATGTCAGGAAAACCTCAAGGCAAAATCCGAAAACGTCCCGGATGGTAACAAAAGCGTTCGAGGGCGTCAGCCGTCAAGTTCGGAGAAACCCGTAAGGAAATGTGGCCCGATAAAGCGCTCGGGCAACGGAAATTCGTCGTGGTACTCGACCTGCACCAGATACAACCCGTAGGGATGCGCCGTGACCCCGCCGGAGCGACGCTCGCGACTTTCCAGCACTTCCTTCATCCACTCCACCGGACGCTCACCGGCACCGATGGTCATCAGCACACCAGCGATATTGCGCACCATGTGATGCAGGAACGCGTTGGCCCGAATGTCGAGCACGATCATCTTGCCGTGACGGGTCACGCGCAGGTGATGCATCTTCTTGATCGGCGACTTTGCCTGGCACTGACCGGCCCGGAACGCACTGAAGTCGTGGGTACCAATCAGGTACTGCGCGGCCTCGGCCATGCGCTCGGCGTCGAGCGGACGGTGATTCCAGGTGATTTCTTCATTGAGGTGCGCCGGGCGGATCTGATCGTTGTAGATCACATAGCGATAACGCCGGGCAATGGCTTTGAAGCGCGCATGAAAATGCGCCGGCATGACCCTGGCCCAACTGACGCTGATGTCGTGGGGCAGATTGATATTGGCGCCCATGACCCAGGCTTTCAGCGAGCGATCAACCTGGGTGTCAAAGTGCACCACTTGGCCGCAGGCATGCACGCCGGCATCGGTACGCCCGGCGCATTGCAGGGAAACCGGCGAATTGGCGACTTTCGACAGGGCTTTTTCAAGCTCTTCCTGCACCGTCGCCACTCCGGTCAGCTGCCGTTGCCAGCCGCTGTAGCGCGAGCCTTTGTACTCAACGCCCAGCGCGACGCGGTAAAAGCCGTCGGGCGCCATTTCGGCGACCGGGTTATCTATGTTTGCCAAGGTGGGACAGCCTGCTGATTTGCAAAGGCGGGCATTATAAGGCGGTGGGCCGGGGATGCCAGAGTTCTCTATCGCATGATCTGCCGCCATCGCTGGCAAGCCAGCTCCCACATTGATTTGCGGCGTGCACCCAACCTGTGGGAGCTGGCTTGCCAGCGATGACGACGGCACTCACAACCCTTCATCCGGCACAAACAAAAACGGCAGCCCCACCGGGCTGCCGCTTGTTGTTTACCGCTGAACTTACGCCAGGTTGGAAAGCATTTCCTTGGCCTCGCCCCGCTGCTTCTCGTCACCCTCGGTCAACACTTCGTTGAGGATGTCACGCGCACCGTCAGCGTCGCCCATGTCGATGTAAGCCTGGGCCAGATCGAGTTTGGTCGCTGCTTCGTCGGTGCCGGCGAGAAAGTCGAAATCGTCTTCGCCCAGATCATCGCCCAACGCAGCGTCCGCTTCGGTGAAGCTCGGCTCGGCAATGCTTTGCGACAGGCGATCCAGCTCGGCATTGACGTCGTCGAGCTCGGCCGCGAAGGCGTCCGGCTCGGCGGCTGGGTTGGTGTCCATTTCGTCGGCAAGCGACAGGTCGAAATCGGCTGGGAGTTCCAGATCGTCCTGCGGCACGTCAGCAACTACCGGCGTCTCGACCGGCGGCAAGTCCTTCACGCCGTCGTCAAGATCCAGCAGGAAGTCATCTTCAGCCAACGTGGCCGGCGATGGTTCGGCGCCCAGATCCATGTCCAGATCGAAGTCCGACAGATCGTCGAGATTGTCTTTCATCTCGGTCTGCTCTTGCAGCACCGAAGCGAAGCTCAGATCGTCTTCGGCCGGAAACGCGTCGAGCTCGACAGGCGCTTCTGGCTCGACCGCTGGCGCAGGATCGACCGGGGTGATGTTGTCGAGGTCGTCCAGGCTCAAATCGAACGCGGTGTCGAGATCGTCAGCGGCAGCCTCGGGCGCTTGCGGCTCGTCTTGCAGCAATTCCTTGACGTACTGCGCGTCCAGTTCGGCAGCGACGGCGGCAGCTGCCAGCCCACCGGCAGCGACCACAGCCATGGCCGGGAAGCGGCTTTTCAGCGCTTCGACCTTGGCGAAGTTATCGCCATTGGCCACCAGTTGACGCTCTTGCGCAACGAACGCATCGCGGTCGCCCTGCTGACCGTAGACTTCCATCAGCTTCAGGCGCAGATCGCTGCGTTCCGGCTCAAGGCTGACGCCCTCTTCCAGCAGCGCAGCGGCCTGATTAAGGCGGCCGGCATTGATGTGCGATTGCGCTTTGTCGAGCACATCATCAGAGCGTTCGCCGGCCGGGGCCACCAGTGGTGCGGCAATCGGCGCAGCCATCACCACCGGAGTGACGACCGGTGCAGGGGCTGGCGCAGGTGCCGGAGCTGGCGTGTTGAGCTTGACGCTGGCTGCCGGGGTTTCCAGGCCGGAGAAGCTGCTTTCCGGCAGATCCTGCTCAGCGGAGAACTCTTGCTCTTCAGCCAGAGCGCGGGCCATGCGCAGGTGCTTTTCGGCTTCCTGCTGGGCTTTGCGACGGCGTGCCAGCAGCAACAGCAGAAGCAGCAGAACAATCGCACCGCCGCCGATCAGGCCGAGCAGGATCGGATTGGTCAGCAGCTCATTGAAGGCTTTGTCGTCATCGGCGGCAGCAGGCGGCGTAGTTTCGACCACCGGCTCGACGACTGGCTCAACCGGGGTTTCCGCTGGCGGCGCGATGGCCGACTCTGGAGTCGGTGAAGCCGCTGCGGCGTCGGCCGGGGTGGCTGGCGGTGTTGCGGCCAGTTCGGCAGTGATCGCCGGCACCGGCGGCACAGCAGCAGTGGCGCCAGGCGCAGCGCCGGCGCCGTCGGCCTGCATCTTCGCCAGTTGATTGTTCTTCAGCTCGATCAGCTTTTGCAGCTTGTCCAACTGGCTCTGCAGATCAGCCATGCGGCTTTTCAGTTCCTCGTTGTCACGACGGGTCGTGTCGAGGTTTTCCTGAGTGATTGCCAGTTTGTTGCTCAGCGCCTTGGCGTCGCCGGCCGGGCCTTTCGCACCGGGCTTGGCGCTTTCCGCCGAGACCAAGCTCAGATTGTCCTGGGTGTTGGCCGCTGCACCGGTATTGCCACGGCCACGATTGGTCGCATCCAGCTGCTGCTGACCGGTGCCAGGCTTGCCTACGTAACGACGGCCCTGACGCCAGGCTTCGTTCTGCGCCGCCACTTCAGCGATGGCAGCCGACTGCGGCAGCGCTGTGCTTTGTACCGGGTCCGGCAGACGCAGCACCTGGCCGGTTTTCAGACGGTTGATGTTGCCGTCGATAAAGGCATTCGGATTGAGCGCCTGAATCGCCAGCATGGTCTGCTGCACCGAGCCGCCGTTGCGCGCCTTCGCGGCGATTTCCCACAGGGTATCGCGCGGCGTGGTGGTGTATTGATTGCGATGGGTGGCGCCAGTGGTTGGCGCGGTGATGGTCTGCGACGGCGCCGGTTGCGCGGCGGCGTCTGCGGTCTGCGGCGAGAATTTCGACGGATCGAGCAGCACGCTGTAATCACGCAACAAGCGGCCATTGGGCCACATCACCTGCACGAGGAACTTCACCATCGGTTCCGACAGCGGTTGGCTCGAGGTCACGCGCAACACGCTTTTGCCGTTGGCGTTGAGCACCGGGGTGAACGTCAGGTCATTGAGAAAAGCCTGACGGTCGACGCCGGCCTTGGCGAAATCTTCAGGGGAAGCCAGGCTCGGCACCACTTCGGCAGCGGTGAGATCCTTGACGTCGAGCAGCTCGATTTCAGCCACCAACGGCTGGTTCAGGGTCGACTTCAGGGTCAGCTCCCCGAGCCCGAGGGCATGCGCCATACCGGAGGACAGCGCCGAGGCGGCCGCTATTGCTAACACCAGTTTGCGAACTTGAACCATAGCCTCATCCTTTGTTTGAACGTTCCTCGGCCAGCGAGAAGCTTTTGAATACCGCTGCCGTAAGGCATTGCGCGCGACGACGGGGGTCGCCGCGCGCGATCATTTCGGTGCTGCCCCGGAAAGTCCCGGAGGGTGACTCGTCATCGACGCGCTTCGGGCAAGCATAGCGCTCACCTAGAATCAGTCGACAAATTGTTGCCAAGTATCTTTTACAGCAGGTCTTTTATCAACAACTCAGCCAGTTGCACGGCGTTGAGCGCCGCGCCTTTGCGTACGTTATCTGACGTCAGCCAAAGATTTAGTTCCGCCGGGTCGTCGACGCCCGTCCGCACGCGGCCTACGTAGACCACGTCCTGCCCCACCGCATCGCCGACCGCGGTCGGATAATCACCGGCCTCGACCAGCTCGATGCCCGGTGCAGCCTCAAGCGCTGCGTTGACCTTTTCCAGGTCAACAGCGCTGCCTGACTGCAAGGTCACGCTAAAGCTATCGCCAAAAAACACCGGGGCTTGAACGCAAGTGGCAGAAATCTTCAATAAAGGTTTTGCCAGAACCTGGCGCAGCTCTCGAACCAATCGTTTTTCCAGCAGCGTGTGGCCCTGCGCATCAGGCGTACCGACTTGTGCCAGCAGGTTGAACGCCATCTGCCGATCAAAGAACGTCGGCTCCAGCGGGCGCATGTTGAGCAGCTCGGCGGTCTGCCGCGCGAGCTCGGTGACTGCCTCGCGGCCTTGTGCCGAAACGGCCAGATTGGCGGTGACGTTGACGTATTGCAGATCGAGCAGATCGAGCAACGGCGCCAGCACCACCGCAAGCGTCGTCGCAGACGGGCTTGGGCTGCTGACCTGGAATGGGCTTTTCAGACTGGCGAGAATATCGGCATTGGCCTCGGGCACCACTTGTGGCGCCTGATCGGCGGGCAAGGCGCCGGACAAGTCGATCAACGAGCAACCGGCAGCATGGGCGCGGGCGGCGTAGCTCAGCGACACAGCAGCGCCGGCGGCGAAGAACACCAGTCTGACCTTGCTGAAATCGAACTCGTCGACCTCGCGCACGCGGACGTTTTTGTTGCGGAACAGCACCGAGCTGCCGGCCGATTCACTGCTGGCCAGCAGGTGCAGATTGCCGACCGGGAAGTCGCGTTCTTCGAGAATCTGTACGAGGGTTTCGCCGACAGTACCGGTGGCGCCGATAACGGCGATATCGAAAGTCTGGGTCATGGAGCTACCTCTGGCAAAACGGGGGGAGCGGCACTTTACCGGGTGGGTGGCGCGCAGGCAATTTCTGCAGGATTTGCGGCGGCTGGACCGGCCCTTTCGCGAGCAGGCTCGCTCCCACAGGGACCGCATTTCAATGTGGGAGCGAGCCTGCTCGCGAAAAAGGCAGTACAGACACCGGAGAAATCCTTGGCATAAAAAAACCCGCACCTCTCACAAGGCACGGGCTTCTTCAATGCTTCAAGCGATCAACGCTCCAGCAGGATCCGCAGCATGCGGCGCAGCGGTTCGGCCGCGCCCCACAGCAGTTGGTCGCCGACGGTGAAGGCGCCGACGAATTGCGAACCCATGTTCAGCTTGCGCAGACGACCGACCGGTACATTCAGGGTGCCGGTGACCTTGGTCGGGCTCAGCTCCTGCATGCTGATCTCGCGGTTGTTCGGTACCAGCTTGACCCAAGGGTTGTGCTGGCTGATCAGCCCTTCGATATCGGCGATCGGTACGTCTTTGTTCAGCTTGATGGTCAGCGCCTGGCTGTGGCAGCGCATGGCGCCGATGCGCACGCAGATGCCGTCGACCGGGATCGGGCTCTTGAAGCGACCGAGGATCTTGTTGGTCTCGGCCTGGGCCTTCCACTCTTCGCGGCTCTGGCCGTTCGGCAGTTCCTTGTCGATCCACGGGATCAGGCTGCCGGCCAGCGGTACGCCGAAGTTTTCGGTCGGGTACGCGTCGCTGCGCATGGCTTCGGCCACGCGACGGTCGATGTCGAGGATCGCGCTGGCCGGATCGGCCAGTTGATCGGCGACAGCGGCGTGGGTCGCGCCCATCTGCTTGATCAGTTCACGCATGTTCTGCGCGCCGGCACCGGAGGCCGCCTGATAGGTCATGGCGCTCATCCACTCGACCAGACCGGCCTCGAACAGACCGCCCAGACCCATCAGCATCAGGCTGACGGTGCAGTTGCCGCCAATGTAGTTCTTGGTGCCCGCGTCCAGTTGCTGGTCGATGACCTTGCGGTTGACCGGATCGAGAATGATCACCGCGTCATCGTTCATACGCAGGCTCGACGCCGCGTCGATCCAGTAACCCTGCCAGCCGGCTTCGCGCAGCTTGGGAAATACTTCGCTGGTGTAGTCGCCGCCCTGGCAGGTCAGGATCACGTCGAGGGTCTTCAGCTCGTCAATGCTGTAAGCGTCCTTGAGCGGAGCAATGTCCTTGCCCACGGACGGGCCTTGGCCACCGACATTGGACGTGGTGAAAAACACCGGCTCGATAAGATCGAAATCCTGCTCTTCCAGCATCCGCTGCATGAGCACGGAACCGACCATCCCGCGCCAACCGATCAGACCTACACGTTTCATCGCAACTACACCTTCTTGAAAAGTGGGCCGCTGCTTTGTATTGAATTTCGCAGCGGGCCCGAGAGATTACAGATTCCGCAGCGCGGCGACTACTGCGTCGCCCATTTCCTGCGTACCGACTTTGGTACAACCGGCCGAGTGGATGTCGCCAGTGCGCAAGCCCTGATCGAGCACGACACTGACGGCTTTTTCGATGGCATCGGCAGCGTCGTGCAGATTGAAGCTGTAACGCAGCATCATCGATACCGACAGGATCGTCGCCAGCGGGTTGGCAATGCCTTTGCCAGCAATGTCCGGCGCCGAACCATGGCACGGCTCGTACATGCCCTTGTTGTTGGAATCCAGCGAGGCCGACGGCAGCATGCCGATCGAACCGGTGAGCATCGACGCTTCGTCAGACAGGATGTCGCCGAACATGTTGTCGGTGACGATCACGTCGAACTGCTTGGGTGCGCGCACTAACTGCATGGCGGCGTTATCGACGTACATGTGGCTCAGTTCGACTTCCGGGTAATCCTTGGCCACTTGCTCGACCACTTCGCGCCACAACTGGCTGGATGCCAGGACGTTGGCCTTGTCCACCGAGCAGAGCTTCTTGCCACGAACCATGGCCATGTCGAAACCGACACGGGCGATGCGGCGGATTTCGCTTTCGCTGTACGGCAGCGTGTCGTAGGACTGACGCTCGCCGTTGTCCAGCGTACGGGTGCCACGCGGCGCGCCGAAGTAAATGCCGCCGGTCAGCTCACGGACAATGAGGATGTCCAGACCGGCAACGATTTCCGGTTTCAGGCTCGACGCGTCGGCCAGTTGCGGATAGAGGATCGCCGGGCGCAAGTTGCCGAACAGGCCCAGTTGCGCGCGGATTTTCAGCAGGCCGCGCTCAGGGCGGATGTCACGCTCGATGGTGTCCCATTTCGGGCCACCGACCGCGCCCAGCAGCACGGCGTCGGCAGCGCGGGCGCGATCAAGGGTTTCGTCGGCCAGCGGCACGCCATGCTTGTCGATGGCCGCGCCGCCGATCACGTCGTGGCTCAGCTCGAAGCCCAGGCTGTACTTGTCATTGGCCAATTCCAGCACCTTGACCGCTTCGGCCATGATTTCCGGACCAATACCGTCACCCGGGAGAATCAGAATCTGCTTGCTCATGCTTTCCTCGTGTCTTCAAGCGGTGCGCCAGTGAACGGCGCGCCGGGAAAAATTCTTATCGCTCGGCCATCAGTACGATCACATCGGTACTGAACGAGCCGTCGGCATCTATCTCAAAATACTCACGCACTTCGTTGCCCATCGACTGCTGCAACTGGCGGATCGCCGCGCGCATCACGTCAGGTGTGCGCATGCGCTCGACCCAACTGCTGTACTCCAGACGCAGGCGCTGACGGGTGGTGCTGCGCACATGCAGACCGGCCTCGCTGACCTGGCGCAGCCACTCGGCGGCGGAGTAGTCGCGGACATGGCTGGTGTCGCGCAGCACTTCAACGCTTTGCAGGTAAGTGTCGAACAACGCACTGCCCGGTGACAACACATCAACGAACGCTGCCACCCCGCCCGGCTTCAGCACCCGGCGCACTTCGCGCAAGGCGAGACCGAGGTCGCTCCAGTGATGCGCCGAATAGCGGCTGAACACAAAATCGAACTCGCCATCGGCGAACGGCAAGCGCTCGGCAGCACCCTTGACGCTAATGATATTGCTCAAGCCGCGATCGACGGCAGCGCCGGCAACCACATCAAGCATTTGCTGCGAAAGGTCGTAAGCCACCACTTCCTTGACCAATGGAGCGACGTGGAAACTGACATGGCCTGCGCCGCAACCCAAGTCCAGCAAACGAGCCTCGCCCTGCCCGGCCAGCTCAGCCTGCAGCAATGCGAATTCGGTGCCTTGAGCGTGCACGGCGCTGCTCAGGTAGGCGGCGGCCTGTTCACCGAATTGCTTTTGTACGACCTGAGTGTGTTGGGCGGTGCTGGTCATGGATCACATCCTGTAAGCAGTGTTATTTGAAATACATTCCCTGTGGGAGCGAGCCTGCTCGCGAAGAGGCCCGCCCTGACTACATCAATCCCGAATCAAGCGTCGCGAAACAACCACGGCTGACTAACCCGATGCTTGGCTTCAAACGTCGCAATCGCATCGCCGTCCTGCAAGGTCAGGCCGATATCGTCCAGACCATTGAGCAGGCAGTGCTTGCGGAACGCATCGATCTCGAAGCTGTACACCTTGCCATCCGGGCGGGTCACGGTCTGCGCTTGCAAGTCGATCTGCAATTGATAACCCGGCTCGGCTTCAACCTGCTTAAACAGTTCATCAACTTCTGCATCGCTGAGAATGATCGGCAGCAGGCCGTTCTTGAAACTGTTGTTGAAGAAGATGTCGGCGTAACTCGGCGCGATGATGCTGCGGAAACCGTACTCTTCCAGCGCCCACGGCGCGTGTTCACGGCTCGAGCCGCAGCCGAAGTTCTCGCGGGCGAGCAATACGCTGGCACCCTGATAACGCTCGGCGTTGAGGACGAAATCCTTGTTCAACGGGCGCTTGGAGTTGTCCTGATACGGCTGGCCGACATCCAGATAACGCCACTCGTCGAACAGGTTCGGACCGAAACCGGTGCGCTTGATCGACTTCAAGAACTGCTTGGGAATGATCTGATCGGTGTCGACGTTGGCACGATCCAGAGGCGCGACAAGACCAGTGTGCTGAGTAAATGCCTTCATCTTTACTGTGCTCCTTGGATCAATTCACGAACGTCGATGAAACGGCCGTTCACCGCTGCTGCTGCCGCCATGGCCGGGCTGACCAGGTGGGTACGGCCACCGGCGCCCTGACGGCCCTCGAAGTTACGGTTGGAAGTCGAGGCGCAATGCTCGCCGGACTCCAAACGGTCCGGGTTCATCGCCAGGCACATCGAGCAGCCCGGCTCGCGCCATTCGAAACCGGCTTCGAGGAAAATCTTGTCCAGCCCTTCGGCTTCGGCCTGAGCCTTGACCAGACCCGAGCCCGGCACGACGATCGCCTGCTTGATGGTCGAGGCGACCTTGCGGCCCTTGGCGATGACCGCAGCGGCGCGCAAGTCTTCGATGCGCGAGTTGGTGCAGGAACCGATGAATACGCGATCAAGCTGAATGTCGGTGATCGCCTGATTGGCGGTCAGACCCATGTATTTCAAGGCGCGAACGATCGAGTCACGTTTCACCAGATCCATTTCCTTGGCCGGGTCCGGCACGTTCTGATCAACAGCCAAAACCATCTCAGGCGAAGTGCCCCAGCTGACTTGCGGCTTGATCTGCGCGGCGTCCAACTCGACCACGGTGTCGAATTCGGCATCGGCGTCGGAGACCAGGTCTTTCCAGGCTTCGACGGCCATGTCCCACTGCTCGCCCTTCGGCGCGAATGGACGACCTTTGACGTAGTCGATGGTCTTCTGATCCGCCGCCACCAGGCCGACGCGGGCGCCGGCTTCGATGGACATGTTGCAGATGGTCATGCGGCCTTCGACAGACAAGTCGCGGATCGCGCTGCCGGCAAACTCGATGGCATGGCCGTTACCGCCGGCGGTGCCGATCTTGCCGATCACCGCAAGGACGATGTCCTTGGCGGTCACGCCGAACGGCAATTGGCCTTCGACGCGCACCAGCATGTTTTTCATTTTTTTGGCGACCAGGCACTGGGTGGCGAGCACGTGCTCGACCTCAGATGTACCGATACCGTGGGCCAATGCCCCGAATGCGCCGTGGGTCGAAGTGTGCGAGTCACCGCAAACCACGGTCATGCCCGGCAAGGTTGCGCCCTGCTCCGGGCTGATCACGTGAACGATGCCCTGACGCACGTCGTTCATCTTGAATTCGACGATGCCGTATTCATCGCAGTTGTCGTCGAGGGTCTGCACCTGCAAACGCGAAACCTGATCGGCAATGGCTTCGATCCCGCCCTTGCGCTCCGGAGTGGTCGGTACGTTGTGGTCCGGGGTCGCGATGTTGGCATCGATGCGCCAAGGCTTGCGCCCGGCCAGACGCAAGCCTTCGAAAGCTTGCGGCGAAGTCACTTCGTGGATGATGTGACGATCGATGTAGATCAGCGCCGAGCCATCGTCGCGCTGCTTGACCAAATGCGAATCCCAGAGCTTGTCGTAGAGCGTTTTGCCGGCCATCAGACGGTTCCTCATCAGCTTGTTTCTATGCCCTGGGCTCATCAATAACCCTTTGGCTTGTGAGGCCGATCCTATGGGGTTAGATTAAATAACTCAAATTCATATTTTTTATGCTTTGGATAACCAACTGGAATGCGACATGGATCTGGCTAACCTGAATGCTTTTATTGCCATCGCCGAGACCGGCAGCTTCTCCGGCGCCGGCGAACGCCTTCATCTGACCCAACCGGCGATCAGCAAGCGCATCGCCGGGCTTGAGCAGCAATTGAAGGTACGCCTGTTTGATCGACTGGGTCGCGAAGTCGGTCTGACCGAGGCGGGTCGCGCCCTGCTGCCAAGGGCTTATCAGATTCTCAATGTGCTCGACGACACCCGCCGCGCCCTGACCAACCTGACCGGCGAGGTCAGTGGCCGCCTGACCCTGGCCACCAGTCACCACATCGGCCTGCATCGCTTGCCGCCTCTATTAAGGGAGTTCACCCGCCGCTACCCACAGGTTGCGCTGGATATTCAGTTCCTTGATTCGGAAGTGGCCTACGAGGAAATTCTCCACGGCCGCGCAGAACTGGCGGTCATCACCCTCGCGCCAGAGCCGCACACCCTGGTCAAAGCCACGCCGGTGTGGGACGACCCGCTGGATTTCGTCGTCGCCCCGGAGCATTCGCTGATCAACAACGGCGCCGTCAGTCTGGCGGACATCGCCGGTCATCCGGCGGTTTTCCCCGGCGGCAACACGTTTACCCACCACATCGTCCAGCGTTTGTTCGAAGCCCAGGGCCTGACGCCGAACATCGCCATGAGCACCAACTATCTGGAAACCATCAAGATGATGGTCTCCATCGGCCTGGCCTGGAGCGTGCTGCCGCGCACCATGCTCGACGAACAAGTGGCAAGCATCGCATTGCCGGGCATACAGCTCACTCGCCAGCTAGGCTATATCTTGCACACCGAACGGACGCTATCGAATGCAGCACGCGCCTTCATGGCCCTGCTGGATGCACAAATCGATCGGCCAGGGATCCCGGCCTGACTTGTGCTACTCCTATAGAGCCGCTCCTGTGCCTCACGCCACTCAGCTCAAGGCCCGCTGACAATGCCGAAATCTGTTGACCGAACTCCGCCGATGCCGCGAATCCAGGCTGTCGATCCGCGCCATTCCGAGCAGAGCTGGGAAAGCGCGCCGCAATTGCTCGCCGCGCTCAACGGCGCGCGGCTCGGTGCCTGGTATTGGGACATCGAGCGCGGGCAGATCAGCTGGTCGCGGGGCACTCAGGCATTGTTCGGTTTCGATCCACGGCAGCCATTACCCGCCGATTTGGAATACCTCGACCTGTTGCCGCCGGAAGACCGTGCGAAAACCGTGCGTGCTTTCCACGCGGTGATCGCCGGCGCCCCGCTGGAGCAGGCGATGCATCACCGTATTCGCTGGCCCGACGGCAGCCTGCACTGGCTGGAGATCAGCGGCAGCCTGCTGCCAGACAAGAACGGCCGGCCCCGAATGATCGGGGTGATTCGCGAAATCACCCACCAACGCCAGCGCGAGCAGGCCCTGAGCAGCTCGGAGAAACGTTTCGCGACACTTTTCCACCTGTGCCCGAACATGGTTCTGCTGACCCGTCAGGATGACGGTCTGATCAGCGAGGCCAACCAGTATTTCGAAAGCCTGTTTGGCTGGCCGGTGCAAAGCGCAATCGGCCGCACCACCCTGGAACTGGGCCTGTGGGTGCATCCCGAGCAACGCGCCGAACTGGTGAAAAAAACCAAAGCCAAGGGCGAGCTGATCAGCATGGAAGTGCAGTTTCGCGCCAGCAACGGCCAAGTGCACGACGGCATCCTCAGCGCGCAGAAGGTCGAGCTCGAAGGCCAGCCCTATCTGCTCAGCACGTTCCTCGACACCACCGAACGCAAAGCCGCCGAACTGGCCTTGAAGGACAGCCAGGAACGCCTCGACCTGGCGCTGGACTCGGCGCAACTCGGCACCTGGGACTGGCACATCCCCAGCGGCATGCTCTACGGATCGGCGCGCGCTGCGCAATTGCACGGGCTGGAGCCGATTCCATTCCATGAATCATTCGAGGAGTTTTTCGAAGGCGTGCCGGGCGAGGAACGCGACAGCATGCGCGACGCCTACCGCAGCCTGCGCGAAGGCCCCGCCGGCAATTATCAACTGACCTATCGCGTGCAATTGCCCGACGGCAGCTCGCGCTATCTGGAAAGCCGCGCGCGACTCTATCGCGACGACAACGGCGCACCGCTGCGCATGGCCGGCACGTTGCTGGACATCACCGATCAGGTCGAGCGCGAGCAGCGGCTGGTAGCCTCGGAAGAGAAATTCGCCACGCTGTTTCAGGTCAGCCCCGATCCGATCTGCGTGACGCGCCAGGAAACCGGGGAATTCATCGAGATCAATTCGAGCTTCAGCCAGACCTTTGGCTGGAGCGCCGCCGATGTGATTGGCCACACCGCCGAGGAAATCGGCCTGTGGGACGCCTCGGCGAAGAGCCTGCAACGCATCGAACGGGTGATTCGCGAACAAGGCCTGAGCAACGTGGCCATTCTCGTCCAGCACAAGGACGGCCAGTCGCTGACCTGCGTGATTTCCAGCCGGCAGATCAGCGTCGGCGACCAGCCGTGCATCGTCACCACCCTGCGCGACATCACCCAGCAACAACGCTCGGAAGCAGCGCTGAAGGCCAGCGAAGAAAAATTCGCCAAGGCGTTTCACTCCAGCCCCGACGCCATCACCATCACCGAGCGCGACACCGGGCGTTATCTGGAGGTCAACGACGGCTTCTGTCGCCTCACCGGCTATCGCGCCGACGAAGTGGTGGGCAAAACCGTTTATCAGGTGGGGATCTGGGCCGAAGAGAAACAGCGCTCGACCTTACTCGCCGAGTTACAGATCAAGGGCCGCGTGCATCATCAGGAAATGCTCGGGCGCAACAAGCGCGGCGAATTGCTCACGGTGGAAGTCTCGGTCGAGCCGATCACCCTCAATGAAACCGCGTGCCTGCTGCTGACCGCGCGCGATGTCAGCCTGTTGAAGAACGCCGAAGCGCAGATTCGTCACCTGGCCTATCACGACCCGCTGACCAACCTGCCCAACCGCGCCCTGCTGATGGATCGCCTGAGTCAGCAGATCGCCCTGCTCAAGCGCCACAATCTGCGCGGCGCCTTGCTGTTTCTCGACCTCGACCACTTCAAGCACATCAACGATTCCCTCGGTCACCCGGTCGGCGACACCGTGCTGAAAATCATCACCGCGCGGCTCGAAGCCAGCGTGCGCATGGAAGACACGGTAGCTCGCCTCGGTGGCGATGAGTTCGTGGTGTTGCTCAGCGGCCTCGAAGGTTCGCGCAGTGAAGTCAGCGAACAAGTGCGCGCGCTGGCCGACACCATTCGCGAATTGCTTTCGGAGCCGATGTTCCTCGATGGCCAGCGCCTGCAAGTGACGCCGAGCATTGGCGTGGCGCTGATTCCCGATCACGGCTCGACCCCGACCGACCTGCTCAAACGCGCCGACATCGCGCTGTACCGGGCCAAGGATTCCGGGCGCAACACCACGCAGATGTATCACAACACCATGCAGAAAGCGGCCAGCGAACGCCTGCGCATGGAGACCGACCTCCGCCTGGCGCTGTCGCGCGGCGAGTTCAACGTGCATTTTCAGCCACAGGTCGATGCCCGCGACAACCGCATCATCGGCGCCGAAGCCCTGGTGCGCTGGAACCATCCCGAACTTGGTGCGCAATCGCCCACCGAGTTCATCAAGGTGCTGGAAGATAGCGGCCTGATTCTCGAAGTCGGCACCTGGATCCTCGATGAAGCCTGTAACGCCTTCAAACAATTGATCGCGTTGAAACTCGTTGACCCGCTGAACTTCAGCCTGTGCGTGAACATCAGCCCGAGGCAGTTCCGCCAGAACGATTTCGTCGAACGCATCGAACACAGCATGACCAGCCACGGCCTGCCCTGCTCGCTACTGAAACTGGAAATCACCGAAGGCATAGTCATTCAGAATCTGGAAGACACCATCAGCAAAATGCGCCGCCTGAAAAAGCTCGGCGTGAGCTTCGCCATGGACGATTTCGGCACCGGTTATTCATCGCTGACGTATTTGAAGCGGCTACCGGTAGACACCCTGAAGATCGACCAGTCGTTCATCCGCGATGCAACCACTGACTCCAATGTCGCGGAGATCATTCGCGCAATTGTCGCGATGGCGCGCAGCCTTGAGCTGGAAGTCATTGCCGAAGGCGTGGAGACGCCCGCGCAACTGGCATTTTTACAGGGGCTGGAATGCCATTTGTATCAGGGCTATCTGCATAGCCGGCCGGTGGGGTTGGAGGATCTGAAAAAACTGCTGCCCTGAACCGGCCGCTGCACAGACTGGCAACAGAGCAACAATTGCCACGCTTTGCCTCAGCCTGTAGGGTCGCGTTTTTTGCGCCGCTTCGAGATCAACCATGCAGGATGCATCCCTTCCTCGCCCGGCCCTGCTGGGCATCGACCTTGGCACCACCAACAGCCTGATCGCCGTCTGGCGTGAAGGCCGCGCCGAACTGATCCGCAACGCCCTCGGCGATGTGCTGACACCGTCGGTGGTCAGCCTTGATGAAGACGACACGATTCTGGTCGGCAAAGCCGCCCGCGCCCGCCTGACCACGCACCCGGAACGCACTGCCGCCGCGTTCAAGCGCTTCATGGGCAGCGACAGGCAAATCCAGCTCGGCTCTTGCCAGTTCAGCCCGGAAGAGTTGTCGGCGCTGGTGCTTGGCTCCCTCAAGCAAGACGCGGAAGCCTTTCTCGGCCAGGCGGTCACAGAAGCGGTCATTTCCGTACCGGCATATTTCAGTGACGAGCAGCGCAAGCGTACCTTGTTCGCCGCCGAACTGGCCGGGCTGTCCGTGACGCGCCTGATCAACGAACCGACCGCTGCCGCCATGGCGTACGGCCTGCACGAACAGAAGTTCGAACGCACGCTGATTTTCGATCTCGGCGGCGGCACGTTCGACGTCACCGTGCTCGAATACGCATTGCCGCTGATCGAAGTGCACGCCTCCACTGGCGACAACTTTCTTGGCGGCGAAGACTTCACCGCAGCCCTGTTGCAGGCCTGCCTGAAAAATTGGCAACTCACCCCCTCAACGATCGATGCACAAGCCATGGCCAGCCTCGGTGATGCCCTCGAACAGCTGAAATGCAAACTCGGCGAAGGCGCGCAGCAGTTGAGCTGGCGGCATGCCGAGCAGACATTCGAATGGGAACTGGATGAAGCCGCTGCAGTGAAAATATGGGAGCCGTTGCTGGCCCGCTTGCGCGCGCCAATCGAACAGGCTCTGCGCGATGCCCGACTGAAACCGCGCGACCTCGACAGCCTGGTGCTGGTCGGTGGCGCCACGCGCATGCCGGCGGTACAGCAAATGGTCGCCACGTTGTTTGGACGCCTGCCTTATCGGCATCTTGATCCAGACACTATCGTGGCGCTGGGGGCGGCGACGCAGGCGGCATGCAAGGCGCGGGACGGTGCGGTTGAGGAATTGATTCTGACCGATGTCTGTCCGTATACGCTGGGGATTTCGACCAATCGTGGCGAAGGCGTCAGTGGCGCGTTCTCGCCGATCATCGAACGTAACACGGTGATTCCAACGTCACGGGTGCAGCGTTACTCGACGACGTTTGCGCAACAGACTGAAATCCGTATCGCGGTTTACCAAGGGGAACGCCCGTGGGTACGCGACAATATTTTCATCGATTCTTTCGACATCCAGTTCACCCCTAGTGAGCAGCTGCAGAGCCTCGATGTGCGTTTCAGTTATGACATCAACGGCCTGCTGGAAGTAGACGTCACGCTTCTGGAAACCGGCGAACGTTACGGCCACAGCATCGACCGCAGCCCGACCGGACTGGATGAACAGGCGCGCAGAGACAGCCATGCCCGGCTCGCGACGCTCAAAGTCCACCCTCGCGACGCCCTGCCCAACCGCACCCTGCTCGCACGTCTGGAGCGAGCATGGATGCAAAGTCTGGGCGACGAGCGCGCGCGCATTGCCGAGTGGATGGATACCTTCAACACCGTGCTTGCCGGCCAGCAACCCGGCGCAATCGCCAGCCACCGCTCAGCGCTGAATGATGCGCTGGATCAGATGCGTCTTTAGCCGTTCAGTCGCCGCAGAGCCGCCTGCAATCCGCCGGACAACATATCTGCCCCACCGTCCGGCGGCACGCCGTAGCGATTGGGCAGTTTGTCTCCTGGAAAACCGAAGAGCACCAGCGGCAGGAATGGCAGAAACGGCGACAATCCCAGAAATATCAGCAGTGTCGGTATGCCCCGGCCCATATCGTGCAATCGCCGCAGAACTGCCGCGAACAACAGCAGCACGCCAAGCAAAAAGATGACCATCCCGCCAATCGTCGTGCCCGTTATCAGCCCGGCTATTGGGGTTACCACTACGCATCCCAGGACCTGAGCGATAAAAGCCTTGCGCCCCAGCCGTGATCCGAGGCGCCAGAAAGCTTTCGCTGGTACTGGCTGGACATCACTGTTGGCTAGCAGCAACCGCTCCGACCACGACAGCAACGCGCAAAGTGCCAAGCGCACGCCGACGCTGTTCTGCACGTCATCCTTACCCTGCTGCAGTTGCCGCAATACTCGGGTTTTCGGCACACCGGCAGCGCCGTAGCGAATCAAGCTCTTGAGCGCATCCAGCGCCTCATAGGCCAATAGTTTGTCGACACCGAAATCCGTCAACACCTTGCGCGGTGGCCACACCGGTTCGCCCTTGATCAGTCCGTCGCGAAAACCTTCGAACCAGTCATCCTCGCAACTGACCGCTGCAATCGACTGCAACAACGCCTGGTGTTGCTCGGCGCTCAGGCCTGGATCGTGGTAGAGCACGCCCCAGAACATCAACAAGCCCAGCAGGTCATCACCGCACGCCGCACGGTCACTTTCGACGCAGGTGTAAAGCAGGGTATTGGCGGGCAGCCTGGCGCTGTCGAGGGCCTGCTCCACGCTGAATAATTGTTGCACCAGCAATCCGTGTACGGGATCGTCACCCTGCAGCCAGCCGAGCAAACCGGCGCCATCGCCCTGCTCACGCAGCAAGCGCCGCAATAGCGGCTGCAGTCGGCTCAAAGGATGCGCAGGATTGAACGGCAAACGCTCCAGACACTGCGCATCAATCAATTGCAACCAGCGCTCGGGTTGTTCCAGCAATGCCAGCAAAAACACGGTTTGAGCGTGCCAATCCCAGATCGCCGTTCCCAACCCGATCGGCGGCAAACCTGTCGCGCGTCGACTCAACTGGAGCATGAGATCAAGCTCCGAGAGGTCATTGCCGTCTTTGACCGCACTCAGTTCGAACGCGTCGGCAATGCGTGCAAGCGCCGTGTCGCTATAGGGCCGCAAGCGCTGCAACCACAGACGACAAACCTTGTGCAGCGCACCTTCGGACAACGCGAGCGGCAATTGCGGTGAAAGTGTTTGCGAGTCAGTGAAAGCGCTCATGGCCTGCGCAACAGGCGCCTTGGCCAGCCAATGCAGATGTTGCCTGGCCTGATACTTCAGGCCGCTCAAAACCAGGCATTCCAGCGCATCCACCGGCAGCGGTTCGTCGACAATCTGCTGCAACAAGGCCGAATCACCACGATGCAGCGCCCAGGCGTGCCGGTACAGACGCAGCAAACGGCTGTCGTGGTTTTCGCCGATCAACTGCGCGAGCAATGGCAGCTCGTCGCCCGCCATGCGCCAATCAACAAAGCTTTGCGCCAGTGCATCAAGCTTGAGCCGTCCGACACCCAACCAACGCGTCAAGGTCTCGGGCCGCTGTGACGGACTGCCATACACCTGGCACTCAGCACCCAGCTCGTCCGGCCAAACGGCGCAGTCCTCCAGACGATCGAACGCCTGAATCAGCAACGGCAGAAAGGTCGGCTGACGCTTGGCACACAGCTCCAGCAAGCGACTCTCTGCCGCGGGATGGCGATGTTCGCTCCAGAGCCGAATCCAGCATGGAAACGCTTGATCGTCGTGCCCCAACAGACTGTACTGACACGCCAGCAGGTACAGCCAGTCGACGTTATCCGGCGCGGCATCGTGCTGTTCGGCACAGCACTGCAGGAACGTCGGCGCGCCCATCCCCGCTTGGGTGAACTGCACCAGCAGACGCTTGAGGTACGCGGCATCGTTGGGCAACGGCAAGCACGTGTGCCGACTGGCGAACTCGGCGAACTCGTGAAGCGGACGCTGAGTAAAGATGAAATCGAGGCTACGGGCATACCACAGCGACTCGGTCTGTGCCGGCTCTGACCAGGCGCTCATCAGATCCGTGTCGAACGGGTCGGGCGCCTTGATGCGCTGCAAAAAGCCTTCTACCGCTTGCGCATCGTCGAATGCCAAATCCAACAGTTGCTGGTCCCAGGCCATGCGTTGCGCCAACAGATTCGCACAACGGTAGGACAACGGACCGGCGCCGGACAGTCGGTGGTACAAGCCCCAGTTGAGGTCATCGAAAACCTCCAGTGACAAGTCATCCAGCGTCCGGACGAATGCCTGCCACGCCGCGTGATTGAAGCGTCGCGCGGGATCATCCAGCAGCGCACAGAAATCCAAGAAAGCTTGAGGCGCCCGAACGACATTGGCTTGTGCAGCGTCAATCTCGTCTTCAGCCTCTTCCTGCTGCTCTTCACGGGCCAGACGCAGGGCACTCTCGTAGGCCATGCGCAGCGCCTGAAAACCTTCCGGGTCGGTTTCCGGATGGTGCGCCGGCAAACGGGCGCGATAGGCGCTGCGAATCAGGGTTTCGTCAGTAGTCGGTTCAATGCCCAGTCGAATCCAGCAACTCATGACCAGTCGAACTCCCCAAGCGATGCCGGACGAGACGGCGGATCAATATCCATGTGCCAAGGCAGATCGGCGAGAAAGTGTGGAATGTTTTGCGCAAGGCCTCGGGCAATCCTGGTGTTGAAAGCGCTGGTGCCCTCACGACTCATCTCGACCGCCAGTTCATCATCGCTTTTGCTCATGCAGCACCAAAAAGTTCGTCCCACCAGAAAGCCGTTGAAATAAGCCATCCAGCTGCCGTAATGAAACTGCGCCCTCAACGCCAGACGACTGTGCAACCAGTTGCTCTCGGCCAGATCGATCCATTGATTACGCACGGCGCAGCGCAACAGAAAGCCCATCCGGCCGTAATCCCAGGACAGAATGCCGCCGGGACCACAGCTGCCGAAGGTACGGCTGGCAAATTCATGCAGGACGCGCTCGCGCGGGCTCAGATCATTGAGCAACGACTGCCATTCACTCGGCAGGCATCGCTGCCACGCCAGATAGGCCCCGCTGAGGTGCTTGGCATGGCCGTCGTCGGTCATCCATCCGAGCATGTCGAACAACTGTTGCCGATCATCGATACCCCAACTTTCCTTGAGGTTGATGTAACGATCGTTGCAGAACGCCGGGTCGTCATACCCGGCGCCGGTGTTGAGCGCGGCCATTGGTGCGGACAACGCGCACAGCCAGCGCTGTTGAATCTCGTCCATGAAAAAAGGCTCCAGGCCGACCGCTGGGATATGGGGGTCGGCAAAACTGCGCAGATTGTAAAGAGCCCCGACAACAGCGGCAAACCCTGCATCGCTTTGACTGCGCGCACAAAAAAGGCCCCGACGTATCGGGGCCTTTCGTTCAGCGGCTTATCGCCGATTCGGGCGATTGTGTGTCAGCACATGAATCAATGCTGCAACGCCGGCTGCTGCGCTCCATTGATCGGGATGCGCTTGGCTTTCGCTTCTTCCGGGATCACACGGAGCAGGTCGATGCTCAGCAGGCCGTTGCGCAGCGCAGCGTCCTTGATCTCGATGTGATCGGCCAGACGGAACGACAGCTTGAAGGCTCGCTGGGCGATGCCTTGATGCAAGAACGTGACGCTTTCGTCAGTGTCACGCTTGCCGCCACTGATGGTCAGCACACCCTTCTCGACCTGCAGGTCCAGGTCTTCTTCCTGGAAACCGGCGGCCGCGACGACGATACGGTATTGATCATCACCGTGTTTTTCGACGTTGTAGGGTGGGTAGCTGCTGCCTGGCTCGTTGCGCAGGGCGGTTTCGAACAGGTCGTTGAAACGGTCGAAACCTACCGAGGAACGGAACAGTGGCGCGAGAGAAAATGCAGTACTCATGATTCAAATCTCCTGAAAACAATCAGCAAGGTTTTGTGTCTCCGCGACCCGAATTCGGCATCGCGTAACCCTTAGATAGGGACCGCTGTTTTGATTTCAAGAGAATATTTTGAGATTTTTTATGCGGCTTCGACGAGCGGCAATCCGAGCAAGCGCGAGACTTGATCCGGCTCGGTTTCGCGACGCAGAACAGTGAAAAGCTCGGCGGCTTCCGGGTAGTTGCGCGTCAACATGGCCAGCCATTGCTTGAGGCGACCGGGCGATTGGCGTGCGGTCATCTGCGCCTTGGCCTGCAGCCAGAAGTCCTGAATCAGCGGCATCAGCTCGGCCCACGTCATCTCGACGACCTCTTCGCCAGCGCGCGCCGCAGCGATCTGCCGAGCGAGATCCGGGCGGGAGACCAGCCCCCGACCGAGCATGATGTCTTCGACACCACTGATTTCGCGGCAACGGCGCCAGTCTTCGACGCTCCAGATGTCCCCGTTGGCGAAGACCGGGACCTTGACCACATCCTGCACACGCGGGATCCACTCCCAATGAGCCGGCGGTTTGTAGCCGTCCATTTTCGTCCGCGCATGTACGACGATGTGCTCTGCCCCGCCTTCGGCCAGCGCCGTGGCGCAGACCAGCGAGCCGTCAGGACTGTCGAAACCCAGGCGCATTTTCGCGGTGACCGGGATGTGCGCCGGTACGGCGCGACGGACATGCTCGACGATCTGGTTGAGCAGCTCCGGCTCCTTGAGCAGCACGGCGCCGCCACGGGATTTGTTGACGGTCTTGGCCGGGCAGCCGAAGTTGAGGTCGATCACTTCCGAGCCAAGCTCGCAGGCCAACGCCGCGTTTTCCGCCAGGCACACCGGATCGGAACCGAGCAATTGCACGCGCAGCGGCACGCCGGACGCGGTGCGAGCGCCGTTGAGCAGCTCGGGGCCGAACTTGTGGAAATAGGCCGGCGTGAGCAACTGGTCGTTGACCCGAATGAACTCGGTCACGCACCAATCGATGCCGCCAACGCGGGTCAACACGTCGCGCAGGATGTCGTCGACCAACCCTTCCATGGGCGCCAGAGCAATTTGCATGGGGAAACACTACTTGAAGAAAAAACGTGCGGCAGTTTACTGGATATCGCACAAATCCGCAGAACTACACATATCTCTGTGGGAGCGAGCCTGCTCGCGAAGACGGTCTGTCAGTTGACGCATGCGTAACTCACGCGATGCTTTCGCGAGCAGGCTCGCTCCCACAGGGTGAGATTCACATGGCTTCTGCAATCTGGATCGCCGGGCCATAGCCTTCGATAAATTCCGCCGGCATACGCTTGGGCTTGCCGGTCGACAGTTCGATGCACACAAATGTGGTCTGCGCGCGCAACAGGGTGGCGTTGTCGCTGGGGCGTTTGAGCTGGAAATGCCGGGTCATTTTCAGGCGCTGATCCCAATCGACGATCCAGGTCGCCAGTTGCAGTTCATCGCCTTCATAGGCGGCGGCCAGATAATCGATTTCGTGGCGGACAACGGCCATTGCTCGGTCCAGACGCCGGTATTCGACCAGGTCCAGGCCGAGGCGCTGCGAATGGCGCCAGGCGCAGCGCTCGAGCCAGGTCACGTACACCGCATTATTGGCGTGCCCGAGCCCGTCGATGTCTTCGGCGCCTACTTGCAGATCAATGGTAAACGGCGTTGCCCGATCCCAGCCCATGCTCCACTCCCGGTCAAAGTATTCAACCGGGGCAGTGTAACGGAGCTCAGGCCGATTGGCGCGCCTGAAGACTGCGACCGGCGAGCAGTGATAACACGCCATCAATCACTCGAGGGTCGGCCAGCACGCGTTGATGGCCGCCGCTTTCGAGGCGCAGCAGGCGGCTGTCGAACCAGGCTTCGTGAATCAATTGCGATTCTTTGACCGAGACAAAATTGTCGTCCTCGGCATGCACGATCAGGCCGGGCATATCCAGTTGATAGTGGGCCACGTCCAGCGTCGCGGCGCGCATGCCGACGTCCTGCTCGACCTGACGAATGAACGCCGAACGCGCGCGCGGCGGCATGCCGACCATGCGCGCGAAACCGCGCAGCACGCCGAGGATGCGCGACGGTGCGGCGATGCTGACCAGGGTTTCGGTGCGCAGCCCCAATTGCACGGCGAGCATCGCGCTGGCGCCGCCCATGGAATGGCCGATAACCGCTTGCAGCGGCGGCAATTCGGCAGCGGCTTCGAGCATGGCGCGGGCGAACAGCACTACATTGGCTTCTCGCCCAGGGGAGCGACCGTGGGCCGGGCCATCGAGCGCGACGACGGTATAGCCGGCATCAACCAAAGCGTTTATCAGCGAAGCGAATTGCGTTGGCCGCCCTTCCCAACCATGCATCAGCAACACTGCAGGACCTTGGCCCCAACGCAGCGCCGACAGACCGAAGCGCAATGTGATGCGTTCGGAGCTGGCCAACAGCGGCAGCTCCCAATCGCGCAGCGGTAGAGCGCGGGGCGTCATGAACGCCAGACGCATTTTGCTTGCCACCAGTCTCGGTGCAAACCAGCCCAAGGTACCGTTAACGCCACGAACCCACTTCAACGCGTTCATCGCACTCTCCTCAGGCTTGTTGCCTTCAGGTCAACGCACCGCCGACTTGGCGGCGCGCAGCAATCGATCGGATAAATCTCCCGGACCCAGCGCTCTGGCCAAGGCCAGACCACCGACCATCAACGCGACATCGGCCAAAGCCTTGTCGGTGTCTTCAGGGCTGGCCGCCAGCTGCGCGACCATCAATTCCAAATGCTCGTTCAGCGCTATGCGGAACGACTCCGGCAAACGCCCCAGCTCGCCAATCGAGGCCGGGATCGGGCATGCAGCCTCGCTGGAATCCCGGTGTTTGCGTGACAGGTAGAACGCAGCCACCAAAGCGCGACGCTCTTCGCCGGTCAGATCGGCGTCCATGTCGGCAATCAGGTCGCGACGGCGGCCCAGCAGCTGTTTGAACGCCTCGAGCATCATCGCGTCCTTGCTTTCGAAGTGCGCATAGAAGCCGCCGACAGTCAGCCCGGCGGCGCCCATCACTTCACCCACGCTCGGGTCTGCCGGGCCGCGTTGAATCAATGCGGCGCTGGCAGCCTTGAGGATGCGTTCGCGGGTTTGAGCTTTTTTATCGTTCATCGTTGCCTCCGAATATTACGACTAGAATATTATTCGCATAATAATATTCCGCAAGTCATGAATATGACCGCTGGTCTGAAGCACAGTGTAAGGAAAAAGGAGAGTTGGCCAAACGCCAGACAAACAAAAGGGCCATTCAATAATTGAATGACCCTTATAAAATCCCGCAGAGCGGGTAATCGTGGCGTCCCCTAGGGGACTCGAACCCCTGTTACCGCCGTGAAAGGGCGGTGTCCTAGGCCACTAGACGAAGGGGACACAAACCCTTCTATACAACTGATCAGTGCTGAGAGCTGATCGATTCAAGGCCGGTGTGGCCAGACCTTGAACTGTAAAATTGGTGGAGCTAAGCGGGATCGAACCGCTGACCTCCTGCATGCCATGCAGGCGCTCTCCCAGCTGAGCTATAGCCCCGGATTTTTCGCCTCGCGGCGGAGTGATCTCTTGCAACATCACTTCTGTAAAACTGGCGTCCCCTAGGGGACTCGAACCCCTGTTACCGCCGTGAAAGGGCGGTGTCCTAGGCCACTAGACGAAGGGGACGCAAACCCTTCTATACAACTGATCAACGCTGAGTGTTGATCGCTTCAAGGCCGGTGTGGCCAGACCTCGAAGTGTAAATTGGTGGAGCTAGACGGGATCGAACCGTCGACCTCTTGCATGCCATGCAAGCGCTCTCCCAGCTGAGCTATAGCCCCTCATCGCTGAGGACGGGGCGAATCTTAAGGGCGTATCGAAAGCCTGTCAAACTTATTTTTGAAAAATTTCAAAATTTTTTGCCGGGATAACAATCACTTACCGCCCTCCCCCGTAAATTCGGGAGAAACGCCGAAGGCAGGATCAAAAGATCACAGCCTTCGGCAGTCCTGCAAAGAAGCAAAAGCAATCAGGCGATGGCGCCCAAGAGCTTTTCCCATTCCTTGTTTTCTTTCTTCGATACGCCGCCCAGCAGGTCAATCGCCTGGCGCAAGCGGAAACGGGTGAGATCCGGGCCGAGGATTTCCATCGCATCGAGCACCGACACCGAACTCGCCTGCCCGGTGATCGCAGCAAACATCAACGGCATCGCATCGCGCAGTTTCAGCTCGAGGGATTCGACCACCGCCTGGATCGTCGCGGTGATGCTGTCCTTCTCCCACTGCCGCAGACTTTCCAGTTTCCACAGGATCAACTGCATCAACTGGCGAACCTGATCGCCGGAGAGCTTTTTCGACTCGAAGAGCTTGGCATCCGGATTCACGCCGCCGGCAAAGAAGAACCCCGCCAGCGGTGCGACCTGGCTGAACGTTTCAACACGACCCTGTACGTGCGGCGCGATCTTCATCATGTATTCGGAATTGAACGCCCACTTCTGCACGCGGGCGGCAAATTCTTCCACCGGCAGATCGCGCAGCCACTGGCCGTTGAGCCACGACAGCTTCTCAATATCGAAGATCGGCCCGCCGAGGGATACGCGCTTGAGGTCGAAGTTGTCGACCATTTCCTGCAGCGAGAACTTCTCGCGCTCGTCCGGCATCGACCAGCCCATGCGGCCGAGGTAGTTGAGCATCGCTTCCGGCATGAAGCCCATGCGCTCGTAGAACGTCACCGAGGTCGGGTTCTTGCGCTTGGACAGCTTGCTCTTGTCCGGGTTACGCAGCAGCGGCATGTAGCACAGCTCCGGCTGTTCCCAGCCGAAGTATTCGTACAGCAAAATCAGTTTCGGTGCCGATGGCAGCCATTCTTCGCCACGCAGCACGTGGGTGATGCCCATCAGGTGATCGTCGACCACGTTGGCGAGGAAGTACGTCGGCAGGCCGTCGGTCTTCATCAGCACTTGCATGTCCATGCGATCCCACGGGATCTCGACGTCGCCACGCAGCATATCCGGCACCACGCAGACGCCTTCGCTCGGCACTTTCATGCGGATCACGTGTGGTTCGCCAGCGGCCAGGCGCGCCGCGACTTCTTCCTTCGACAGCAGCAGCGCGCGGCCGTCGTAGCGCGGAGTTTCGCCACGAGCCATTTGCTCGGCGCGCATCTGATCGAGTTCTTCAGCGGTGCAGAAGCACGGGAACGCATGCCCCATGTCGACCAGTTGCTGGCAGTACTTCTGGTAGATGTCGCCGCGCTCGCTCTGCCGATACGGGCCGTGCGGGCCGCCGACGTCCGGGCCTTCGCTCCAGTCGATGCCGAGCCAGCGCAGGGCGTCGAAGATCTGCTGTTCGGACTCGCGGGTCGAACGCAACTGATCGGTGTCTTCGATGCGCAGGATGAACTCACCGCCATGCTGCTTGGCAAAGCAGTAGTTGAACAATGCGATGTAAGCGGTACCTACGTGGGGGTCCCCGGTAGGCGATGGCGCGATGCGAGTGCGGACGGTGGTCATGGCTTGTCTCGAAAAAATGAAGAGCAGAACAATCAAGCGGCGAATGGTAACAGGCGACACCCGCCCCGCTCCAGCGGGCAGGGTATTTAAGCCAGATGCCCTAAGCCCTTCGGATGGTGTGAAGGCCATTCGCGAGCAGGCTCGCTCTTACAGAGATACACAATGATCGTTCCCACGCTCTGCGTGGGAAAGCATCCTGTGACGCTCTGCGTCACGCGAGCGATGGGACGCAGAGCGTCCCGGGCGGCATTCCCACGCAGAGCGTGGGAACGATCCCTTAAACCGTAAGCAATCGTTCGCGCAGTTTGGCAATCTCATCACGCATCTGCGCCGCCGCTTCAAACTCCAGATCCCGCGCCAATTGGTACATCTTCTCTTCCAGCGCGCGGATGCGTTTGGTGATTTCGCTTGGCGAGCGCAGTTCGGCTTCGTACTTGGCGTTCTCTTCGGCGGCCTTGGCCATGCCTTTGCGCTTCTTGCTGCGCGAGCCCGGTACGGTGGCGCCTTCCATGATGTCGGCGACGTCCTTGATCACACCTTTCGGGGTGATGCCGTTCTCAAGGTTGAAAGCGATCTGCTTCTCGCGACGGCGCTCGGTCTCACCAATCGCCCGCTCCATCGAACCGGTCATGCGATCGGCGTAGAGAATCGCCCGGCCATTGAGGTTACGCGCCGCGCGGCCGATGGTCTGGATCAGCGAGCGCTCGGAACGCAGGAAGCCTTCCTTGTCAGCATCGAGAATCGCCACCAGCGACACTTCCGGCATGTCGAGGCCTTCACGCAGCAGGTTGATCCCGACCAGCACATCGAACACGCCGAGGCGCAAATCGCGGATGATCTCGACGCGCTCGACGGTATCGATGTCCGAGTGCAGATAACGCACGCGCACGCCGTGGTCGGCGAGGTAATCGGTCAGGTCTTCGGCCATGCGCTTGGTCAGCGTGGTGACCAGCACACGCTCTTCGATCGCCACGCGCTTGGTGATTTCCGAGAGCAAGTCATCGACCTGAGTCAGTGCCGGCCGCACTTCAACCTGCGGGTCGACCAGGCCGGTCGGCCGCACCACTTGTTCGACCACGCGCCCGGCGTGCTCGGCTTCATAGTTGCCGGGGGTCGCCGAAACGAAAATGGTCTGCGGGCTGACCCCTTCCCACTCGTCGAAACGCATTGGCCGGTTGTCCAGCGCCGAAGGCAGGCGGAAGCCGTACTCCACCAGCGTTTCCTTGCGCGAACGGTCGCCCTTATACATCGCGCCGACCTGCGGCACGCTGACGTGGGATTCGTCGATCACCAGCAAGGCGTCGGCAGGCAGATAGTCGTAAAGCGTGGGTGGCGCCGCGCCGGATGGACGCCCGGAAAGGTAGCGCGAGTAGTTTTCGATGCCGTTGCAGTAACCCAGTTCGAGGATCATCTCGAGGTCGAAACGGGTGCGCTGCTCCAGGCGCTGGGCCTCCACCAGTTTGTTGTTACTGCGCAGGTATTCGAGGCGCTCCTGCAATTCGACCTTGATGCCTTCGATGGCGTCGAGCAGGGTTTCCCGAGGCGTCACGTAGTGGCTCTTCGGATAGAAAGTGAAGCGCGGCATCTTGCGGATGACTTCGCCGGTCAGCGGATCAAACGCGGAAATGCTCTCGACCTCGTCGTCGAAAAGCTCAATGCGGATCGCTTCCAGATCGGATTCCGCCGGGAAGATATCGATCACATCACCGCGCACGCGGAACGTCGCCCGGGCAAAATCCATGTCGTTGCGGGTGTATTGCAGGTCAGCCAGGCGCCGCAACAGCGCGCGCTGATCGAGCTTGTCGCCGCGATCCACGTGCAAGACCATTTTCAGATAGGTTTCCGGGCTGCCCAGACCATAGATGCACGACACCGTGGTGACGATGATCGCGTCCTTGCGCTCCAGCAACGCTTTCGTCGCGGACAGTCGCATCTGCTCGATGTGGTCGTTGATCGACGCGTCCTTCTCGATGAAGGTGTCGGACGACGGCACATAGGCTTCGGGCTGGTAGTAGTCGTAATAGGAAACGAAGTATTCAACGGCGTTGTTCGGGAAGAACGCCTTGAACTCACCGTACAACTGCGCGGCCAGGGTCTTGTTCGGCGCCAGAACCAGCGTCGGACGCTGTACCTGGGAGATGACGTTGGCGATGCTGAAGGTCTTGCCCGAGCCGGTCACACCGAGCAATGTCTGGTGCGCCAGTCCGGCGTCAATGCCCTCAACCAACTGGCGAATGGCTTCCGGCTGATCGCCGGCAGGCTCGAAGCGGGTGACTAGCTGGAATTCCGACATACACACCTCTGGATTCGCGGCGCTCCGCGTCAGACGGAGCACCACGAGGACGACCGCAAACGACCGATGTCGCGCAAGAAAAAACCTGGATTGTGCTGAATGTGGTGGCGATTGCCTGACCTTTCAAGGCAAACGTCCTACATCCGGTAAAGAGTCTGACAAAGTCAATCGACTAACGGTCCAGAAATAATCGGAAAAACTTACCCCAAAAGCCGATTCGCCTGTCGCCATTGCGCAGTGATGGCCTCTATACTAGCTCCCCGTTTGTGCACCGCTCTAGTGCATTCGGCTGGAGCGCTACACGTCCCTCCACTCTCCATTCAGAGCCGCCGTAATAATGAGCCTGTTCTCCGCTGTCGAAATGGCACCCCGCGATCCAATCCTGGGCCTCAACGAAGCATTCAACGCCGATACCCGGACCACCAAGGTCAACCTGGGCGTAGGCGTGTACTGCAACGAAGAGGGGCGAATTCCACTGCTGCGCGCGGTGATCGAAGCCGAGACGATTCGCGTCGCGCAACACGCTTCGCGCGGTTACCTGCCGATCGATGGCATCGCTGCCTACGACCAGGCCGTGCAGAAACTGCTGTTCGGCAACGACTCGCCGCTGATCAGCGCCGGTCGCGTCATCACCACTCAGGCCGTCGGCGGGACCGGCGCACTGAAAATCGGTGCCGACTTCCTCAAGCAACTGCTGCCGAACGCCGTCGTGGCGATCAGCGACCCGAGCTGGGAAAACCACCGCGCGCTGTTCGAAACCGCCGGTTTCCCGGTGCAGAACTACCGTTACTACGACGCTGCCACCCACGACGTGAACCGTGCCGGCATGCTCGACGACCTCAACGCCCTGCCGAACGGCTCGATCGTTGTCCTGCATGCTTGCTGCCACAACCCGACCGGCGTCGACCTGACCCCGGCGGACTGGAACAAGGTACTGGAAGTGGTCAAGGCCAAAGGTCACGTGCCGTTCCTCGATATGGCTTACCAAGGCTTTGGCGACGGCATCGATGAAGACGCCGCCGCTGTGCGCCTGTTCGCCGAATCCGGCCTGACCTTCTTCGTCTCGAGCTCGTTCTCCAAATCGTTCTCGCTGTACGGCGAACGCGTTGGCGCACTGTCGATCATCAGCGAATCGAAAGAAGAAAGCGCGCGCGTGCTGTCGCAGGTCAAGCGCGTGATCCGCACCAACTACTCCAACCCGCCGACCCACGGCGCCAGCATTGTTGCTGCCGTTCTGAACAGCCCGGAACTGCGCGCACAGTGGGAAGCCGAGCTGGCCGAGATGCGCCTGCGCATTCGCGGCATGCGCGAGCAGATGGTTGCCCTGCTGGCGGAAAAAGCCCCGGGCCGCGATTTCAGCTTCGTCGGTCGTCAGCGCGGCATGTTCTCCTACTCCGGCCTGACCACTGAACAAGTGCATCGCCTGCGCAACGAGTTCGGCATCTACGCCCTGGACACCGGCCGCATCTGCGTGGCTGCGCTGAACCAGAGCAACATCAAGGCTGTGACGGACGCGATCGTTCAGGTCATCTGATTTCGTCGCGCGATGAAAAACGGGAAGCCTTTGGGCTTCCCGTTTTTATTTGTCTCTGGAAACGCCTTGCAACCTCTAGACTGCACACAATTCAAATCTGTGGGAGCGAGCCTGCTCGCGAATGCGGTCGACCAGTTGATGTTATGTCATCTGACAAGACGCTTTCGCGAGCAGGCTCGCTCCCACAGGACATGAGCCGAACCCGGAACCTTGCGAGAACCCACATGAAAAACGACAACCTGCGCGCCGACCGTGACGACCTGGATGATTTCGTCCCGCGCGCTCCGGCCAAGCGTGAAAAGAGCCTGGTGCTGCAAGTCGCCACCGGGGTATTCCTCGGTGGCCTGGCCCTGTGGCTGGTGCAACTGGCGGCGACAGCGGTCTATGCCAAGCTGATGCTCGGCACGATTACTTTCGGCAGTTAAGCCAGTTCAGCCGAGCGCTGGGTGGCGGCATCGTCGTAAATCACATACAGCGATTCGGCGACCTGGCTTTTGATGGCCTTGCTGCTTTCGAGACCGAGGACGAAACCTTCGGCCTTGCCGCCGGCGCGGTTCAATTCTTCGGCGGTACTGGCGCCGGTGATTGCATCGAAGAGTTTTTCGGCGTGCGGGCCGATCCCTTTGGGCAGGCTGATCTGTGCAGTGCTCATGCGAGCACCTCGATGTTACGGGTGATTTGAGTCATGGCGCGTACCTTTGCGGCGAATGGCCGGTAGCGCGTGTGACCACTTCCGGGCTGCCATGGTAGACCTCTGAAGTCTTTCTGGTAACCGCCAATCGCTGACAAAATGCCGTCCGTCCCCATGAATCGCAAAAGTTGCCAGGCGACGCTTGACTTCTCTTTTTGAATCAGTAACATACGCACCAATTCCGCAATAGCTCAGTTGGTAGAGCAAGTGACTGTTAATCACTGGGTCCCTGGTTCGAGTCCAGGTTGTGGAGCCAAATAGCAAAGCCCCTGAATCGCAAGGTTCAGGGGCTTTTTTGTGGGCGCATTAAAAATACCAAAAGGCCGATCTGTTTGGGCAGATCGGCCTTTCCTGTTTCAGACGCAGCAGTCAGACATGTTCGCTGCTTTTCACCTGCACCTTTGGCGCGCCGTGGCCATGGTCGTGGTCATCCGGCTCGATCACCGGCACTTCCTTGCCATCGCAGTCATGCAGCTTGCCGTCGCTGAAGTAATCGCCTTCACGCAGCGCGGCGAGATCGCGATAACGCAGGGTGCGCTCTTCCGCTGCGGCGAACACCGACTGTTGATCCGAGTTGCCGGTCGTGAAGTGGTTGAACGCCAGGTTGAGCAGGATCGCCATGATTGCCGATGAACTGATGCCCGAATGGAAAATCGTCGCGAACCAGCTCGGGAAGTGATCGTAGAAGTTCGGCGCTGCGATCGGGATCATGCCGAAACCGATCGAAGTGGCGACGATGATCAGGTTGACGTTATTGCGGTAGTCCACCTTCGACAAAGTGCGAATGCCACTCGCCGCCACGGTGCCGAACAGCACGATCCCTGCGCCGCCGAGGACCGAAGTCGGCACGGCGGCAATCACCCGCCCCATGAACGGCAGCAGCCCGAGGACGACGAGAAACAGACCGCCGGTGGCGACCACGAATCGGCTCTTGATACCGGTCACCGCCACCAGGCCGACGTTTTGCGCGAAAGCGCTTTGCGTAAACGATCCGAAGATCGGCGCAAACATGCTCGACAGCATGTCGGCGCGCAGGCCGTTGCCCAAGCGTTTGGAATCTACCTTGGTGTCAATGATTTCGCCCACGGCGAGGATGTCTGCCGAGGTTTCCACCAGCGTCACCATGACCACAATGCACATCGACAGGATCGCGGCGAAATGGAAGGTCGGCATGCCGAAGTGGAACGGTGTCGGGAAGCCGAACATGGGACCGGTGGTGACACTGGAGAAATCCGCCATGCCGAGGAACACCGCCAGCACCGTGCCGATGACCATGGCCAGCAGAATCGACAGCCGAGAAATGGTCGCGCTGCCAACCTTGCTCAGCAGCAACACCAGCACCAGCGTGACCGCCGCCAGACCGATGTTCTGCATGCTGCCGAAGTCCGGCGCGTGGCTGTTGCCGCCCATCGCCCAGCGTGCGGCCACCGGCATCAGCGTCAGGCCGATAGTGGTGATCACAATGCCGGTGACCAACGGCGGAAAGAACTTGGTGATGCGTGAGAACACCGGCGTGATCAGCAAGCCGATCAACGAGGCGGCAATCACCGCGCCCAGCACCGATTGGAAACCGCCCTCCCCGCCACTGCTGACGATCGCGACCATGGTCGCCACGCCGGAGAACGATACGCCCTGGACCAGCGGCAGCTGACAGCCAAAAAACGGCAGACCCAGGGTTTGCAGCAACGTCGCCAGCCCCCCCGCAAACAATGAAGCAGCAATCAACAGACCAATGTCCGCCGGCGACAGACCGGCCGCCTGGCCAATGATCAGTGGCACCGCAACGATACCGCCGTACATGGTCAGAACATGTTGCAGGCCGTAAGCCATATTCGCGCCGACCCCGAGGTTTTCGTCCTCGGGCCGTTGGTGTGAAACATGGGGCGTTTTCATGGTGGGGGGTTCCCTGGTTTTTGTTATGCGCACACTGTATTCAATACTCAGGACAAATGTCCATAGAGTTGTATACAACTTGTCAGTCACATAATGGTTAGGTAGCCATCCAACCTTCTAGTCTGCGCTTCTTGCCCCAACAAATTCGGCAACACATCCCCGCTGCGTCCGCGCCAGTGCCCACCAGGCTGAAGTGTTCAAGGCGACCGACGGTGCAGTCGCGCTCTTTCAGCGGCAATCGGGGAGATCCGTCGCGTATTGGAGCCTGATGTAAAGCCTTAGATGGAGGCTGGCGCGATTACCCGAGCCAGCGCTTGCCGCACACGCGGTGAATCAGGCACTTGAAGATCAAACTCACGCCGCAGCAATTTCATCAGCTCGTCGACATCCGCCACCTCGCGCCGCTCACTGTCCGCGCCCATGTGATGAATGGCAAAACTGCCGTTGTTCAGGGTTTTGCGCCAACCAGCGCCGGTGCGCGCCAGCATCAGGCGCTGGGCAAAAGGTGACTCGGGATGCGTCGAGACGTACCAGTTGCCGACGGTGTAATCGATGTCTTCCTGGCGCTGCAGATCAAACAGGTACATCGGCCGCCATTCACCTGCGACCTTGGCGCGCAGCAGGTAGCCATCGGTTTGCTTGTCGATGCAATAGGGTTCGTGTGGGGTGGGTTGTTCATGTTCGCTGTCGAGCAAAAGCGGCGCGGTGGGCACCATGCCGCCAAAGCCGACGTCGGCGATATAGCGAGTGCCGTCGATGGTGACCAGGCTCAAACGATGGGTGCGCGCCGTCCAGCTGCCTTCCGGTTGATTCATCACCACGCGCCCGCTGATGCCGCGCGCCTCAAATCCCAGTTCAAGCAAAAGCGCATAAAACAAATGATTGAGCTCGTAGCAGTAGCCGCCCCGCCCTTGCTGCAGCACCTTGCTTTCGATGGAGTCCAGGTCGATCAACACCGGTTCACCCATGATCGTAGCCAGATTCTCGAAAACAAATTCGGCGGTATGGCGCAGTTGCAACTGACGCAACGTATCCAGTGTCGGCGGCGGCGGCGCATCGAAACCCAGACGTTGCAGATACAGATTGGTATTGCTCAGCCGTGGCGCACTCATTGCTCGATCCTTATGCGTGGGGCCGCAGAACACTGCGTGGATATTGCCCTGTATACGGGATCAAGCACGGCTTCCGACAATTGATTTCGCCAATCGCCCGCTCAGCGCTTTTTCCGCGAAGCGATGCGAATCCATGTCGGTGCATGGTCGCTGGCGTGCGGTTCGTTGCGCACCCAGGCGTCGACGCCGGCATCGTGCAGATACGGGCTCAATGCCGGGTTGAGCAGCAGGTGGTCGATGCGCAGGCCGGAGTTGGTTTGCCAATGGTTACGGAAATAATCCCAGAAGGTGTAGATGCGTTCTTCGGGATACACGTGGCGCAGGGAATCGGTCCAGCCCTGGCCCAGCAGGCGCTGATAGCACTCGCGGCTTTCGGGTTGCAACAAAGCATCCTTGAGCCAGGATCGCGTGTTGTAGATGTCCATGTCGGTGGGCACGACATTGAAGTCACCGGCGAGCACCACCGGGTGATCGCTGCCTTGCAGGTCTTTGGCGTAATTGATCAGACGCTCGAACCAGGCCAGTTTGTAATCGAATTTCGGCCCCGGCTGCGGGTTGCCGTTGGGCAGATACAGGCAACCGACCAGCACACCGTGCACCGCCGCTTCGATATAGCGGCTGTGCGTGTCATCGGGATCGCCGGGCAAACCGCGTCGACTCTCCAGCGGCTGCGCATCACGCGCCAGAATCGCCACGCCATTCCATGACGCCTGGCCCTGCCAGATCGCGCCGTAACCGGCGGCCTCCAGTTCGGCGGCGGGAAACGCGCTGTCGACTGACTTGAGCTCTTGCAGGCAGGCGATGTCCGGCTGCTCGCGCTTGAGCCACTCCAGCAGATTCGGCAGCCGCGCGCGCATGCCGTTGACGTTGAAGGTGGCGATCCGCAGGTTTTTCATCGTCTGCAACTCCTGCCCGGTGGGATTGCAAATTGTGACCCTGAGAACGCCGCGCAGGTTGCATCGAATGACAATGCGACAGCTCAGACGCGATTACGCAGCCATTGCAGGAAGCCTCTTTTCGGCGCGACCACGGGCGCGTCCTCGGTCAGCGACTGCGCCTTGTGCAGACGAAAATCGAGCAACGCCTGCATCGCATCATGGATGTCATGGCGCGCGTCCAGGCACGGTTTCAGGTAGGACTTCTCGATGCGATACAGGGCGCAGAAAGTCTTCGCGGAAAAATCCGCCGGCAACGCGGTGTCGGAAAGAATCCCGGCCTCGCCGATCACCTCGCCCGGCCCCATGCGCCCGGATTCCAGGGGTGCACCATGGCGCTTGAGCGTCACCGAAACCACGCCGGATTCAATGATGAACAAATGATCGCTGACCTCCCCGCCCGCCAGAATCGTTTCGCCGGCGCGGAAGGTTTGCAGGGTCATGTTCTGGCTGAAGGTGTCTTTCTCTTCTTCACGCAGAGTCGAGAAGATCGGTGAGCTTTCTAACAACGCCCTTGGCCGCGACAACTGCGGTGCGGCGCTGGTCTCGTTGCTCGACAGCAGGTTGACGCCGGAGGCCTGCAAATGCCGGTAAGCGAGGTCGAACAACTGATTGCGCACCACGCGCTTCTCGCCCATCGAGGCGACAAATCCACTGATTTCGTATTCCGCGCCGCCGCTGGCAGAACTCTTCAACGATACGCTCGGCGCCGGCGTGTCGAGCAATTGCCGGCAACCCTGCATTGCCCGCTCCAGCGCCTCGATCACTGAGCTGGGCCGGGCATGGGGGCTGACAGGCACGCTGACGGAAACGCCGAACATATTGCTCGGTCGGCTGAAGTTGATGATTTTGGCTTTCGCCGCCAGCGAGTTGGGTATCACGGCCATGCTGCCCTGGCTGGTTTGCAGACGCGTGGCGCGCCAGTCGATGTCGGTGACGCGGCCCTCGGTGCCGTCGATGGAGATCCAGTCATCGAGTTGATAGGGCTTGGTGGTGTTGAGGACGATGCCGGAGAACACGTCGCTCAACGTGCTCTGCAAGGCCAGACCGACGATGATCGCCAACGCGCCGGACGTCGCCAGCACGCCTTTGACCGGCAGATCGAGCACGTACGCCAGCGCCGCAATGATCGCGATGAGGAAAATCACCGCGCCGAGCAAGTCCTGCAACAGCCGGCCGGTGTGGCCGACCCGCTGCATCATCACCGCGCCGATCAGCACCGTCAGGGTCCGCGCACCAAACAGCCACCAGCCGATCTGCAACCCGGTCGCCGCCAGATGCAGCGGCACGTTGTCGGCCCACGGCGCCGGCTCCATCGGGTTGAGGCCTTCGTTGAACAGCACAATGCTGAACAGGGCGAAAATCAGTACCCGCACCAACAGCTTCCATCCGCTGCCGCGAGAGCTGATCAGCCGCCACAGGCCAAGATCGAGCAGGATCAGGATCAACGCGCTAAACAACGGGTGTTCGGTCAGCAGAGACAGCATCAAACAACTCCGACAAAGGCCAATCGCGAGAAGATCGCACAGATTGGCACAGTGTAGGAGCAATTGATTTCGGCGGATGAACAGCGTCTCGAAAACGCTGAAAAACCTGTGGGAGCGAGCCTGCTCGCGAAGGCGTCCTGTCAGTCACTACCTCTTCGACTGAATCAGAGCATTCGCGAGCAGGCTCGCTCCCACAGGGAATTTCAGTTGCCAGTAAAGCTTCGGTTCAGGCGTGCATCTGGCCAAAGCGCCCGGACTGGAAGTCGGCGAAGGCCTGTTGGATTTCCTGCTCGGTATTCATCACAAACGGGCCGTGGCCAACGATCGGTTCGTCGATCGGCTCGCCGCTGAGCAGCAATACCACCGCGTCTTCGCGGGCTTGGAGAGTGAGTCGATCACCGTCGCGTTCGAACAGCGCCAACTGCCCGACCCCTACCGATTCCGCACCGTTAACCTGCACCGAACCTTTCAGCACCACCAGTGCGGTATTGCGTCCTTCGTGCAGATCAAGCGTCAGCAACTTGCCAGCATTGAGGCGCAAATCCCACACGTCGATTGGCGTAAAAGTCCGCGAAGGTCCGGTGTGCCCGTCGAATTCACCGGCGATCAGACGCAGACTGCCGGCGTCGTCCTTGAGCGCGATGCTGGGAATGTCGCGGTCGAGAATGGTCTGGTAACCCGGCGCGGCCATTTTGTCCTTGGCCGGCAGGTTGACCCACAGCTGGACCATTTCCAGCTTGCCGCCGGTTCTGGCGAAATTCTCCGAATGAAACTCTTCATGGAGGATGCCGGACGCTGCGGTCATCCACTGCACATCACCCGGGCCGATGGTGCCGCCGCTGCCGGTGGAGTCGCGGTGTTGCACTTCGCCGTCGTAAACGATGGTCACGGTTTCGAAACCACGGTGCGGGTGCTGGCCGACGCCACGCTGTTCGGTGGTCGGGGTGAATTCGGCGGGACCGGCGTGATCGAGCAGCAAAAACGGGCTGATGTGCTTGCCCAGGTTGTCGTAAGAGAAAAGTGTGCGCACCGGGAAACCATCGCCGACCCAATGGCCGCGCGGGCTGGTGTAAATGCCGATGATGTTTTTCATGGGGTCTCCAATGTGTAAATGCATTGGATTAAGCCTAAAGGCATATCGAATATTCGACTAGACGGTGAAAACCGGCTTGAGTGTTCCATGTGCAGAACAATTGGGTCAGCAGCGCGCATTTCGCGAGCAGGCTCGCTCCCACAGCAGACTGCATTGGTTCAGAGGCACCGTGCGAGGCCGTGCATGGCTTCGCGCAACCTGTCGATGGCACGGTTGATAACTGCGTTTTCACTGCCTCGGCAAGCCGTTTCCAGCTCAACACACGCCGCAACAACCCGCGCAGCGCCGACCATTTGCGCGCCGCCCCTGATGCGATGGGCCAGCTCACGCAGGCCGTTGCGGTCGCCGACGTGGATATGATCCAGAGCCTGGAGATCATCACGCAGGCTGTTGCCGACTTCCTTGCGCAAACGCTCGATCAACGAGTGATCGGTCCCGGCCATCTGCTCCAGGGCACTCAGGTCAATCTCGACCGACTCGGCGCCAGGCGGTTCATCTTCGTGAAGCTCGCAACGGCGGGCGCCGTTCATGGCTTCAGCCAGATCGTGCAAGCGAATCGGTTTGAACAGGCAGCCGTCCATGCCGGCATCCAGACAACGCAGGCGCTCTTCGATTTGCGCGTTGGCCGTAAAACCGAGGATCAGACAGGGCCTGCGGCCGCTGGCGGCTTCTTCGTTGCGAATCGCCTGTGCCAGTTCATAGCCATTGCGTCGCGGCATGTTGCAGTCGGTGATCACCACATCGAAGGCCTGGGTTCGCCAGCGGTCCAGCCCCTGTTCGCCATCGCCCACATCTACCGTGCGATGCCCGAGTTCGCTCAATTGCCAGCACATCAGCAAGCGATTGACCGGGTGATCGTCCACCACCAACACGCTTAATACACACGTCGCGGCTGCCGCCTCGGGCGTTGCCAGTGTGGTCGTCACCGACGTCAGCAGCGGCAACTGGATATTGATTTTTACTCGCGTGCCTTGCCCGAGATCACTATCGAGACCCAGCGTGCCGCCCATCATTTCGCAGAGGTTACGGCTGATCACCAGCCCCAGGCCGGAACCGCTGCGCGCCGCTTGGAGGCTATTGCTCGCTTGAACGAACGGGCTGAACAGGCGCTTTTGATCTTCAGCACTTATACCGATGCCGCTGTCTTCGATCAGCACTTGCACACTCACTTGCTCGTGCGATATCGCAACGATCTGCAGACGCAGGCTGACCTCGCCTGCCTCGGTGAATTTGATCGCATTGCTCAACAGGTTGGACAGCACCTGTTTGAAGCGCGTCGGATCGATCAGCACATCCACGTCGGCGCGCGGATCAAGTTCGATGCGCCACAAGAGCCGTTTCTGCCTCGCCAGCCCTTCAAAAACCCGACACACCGATAACACCATCTCGCGCAGGTTGGCCCGCTCGGGCGCGAGGGACAAATGCCCGGACTCGATACGAGCGATATCGAGAATGTCGCCAATCAACGCCAATAATTGCTGGCCGGCATTCGACGCCACCTGAATCGCCAAGCGGTCGGTGACGCCCTCCTCTGCGCGCTTGAGGGCCAGTTCGAGCATGCCGATCAGGGCGTTCATCGGCGTGCGGATCTCGTGGCTCATGGTCGCCAGAAAAGTACTCTTTGCCCTACTGGCTTCGTCCGCCGCGTCCTTGGCCTGTTGCAGTTGCAGCAACCATTGCTGACGCTGGTGGATCTGCCGGCGCTGCCAGCCAATCCACAGCAGTGCCAACAGAAGCAAGGCAGCTGCGCTGGCGAAACCCAGCAGAATCTCCTGACGGTGGCGCAGCCAGTAGCTGTTCTCGACCACTACATCGTGGCTCCAGCGCTCGACCAGTTCATCCATTTGCTGCGGCGCAATGCTCAGTAACGCCTTGTTCAGGATCGAGTGCAGCAATGCCGATTGCGGCGCCGTGGCCAATGCGATGCGCGCCGGCTGATCGCCAACGGTGCCGGTAATTCGCAGGCGATCGCGGTACTGCCGGGCAATCAGAAAACGCGCCACCAGCAACGAGCTCACCGTTACGTCGACCTGTCCTCGGGCAATCAGCGCCATGCCTTCGGCGGGGCTTTTGACTTCGACCAGACGTAGTCCGGGCACGCGTTGCAGCAGGTATTCGCGCAACGGGTGGCCGCGATAGATGGCCAGGCGTTTGCCCGCCAGGTCGTCGAGCGGCAATGGATGTGGCCCGTTCGCCGCACTGACCAGCACGAACGGATTGTTCAGATAGGCGCGAGTGAATTGCAGCTGCGCTTCCCGCTCGGTGCTCGGCGTCACTACCGGCAGGACATCAAGTTCACCCGCCTGGAGCTGCTCGAACTGATCGTTCAACGAGGTGCCACGCACGATCTCGAAATGCAGCCCGCTGCGCTGGGCGATGAGGCTCAACAACTGCGCTGCCAGGCCGTTGAAGCGTCCATCGGCATCGAAAAACGCCAACGGCGCGAAGTCTTCGACCGCGCCCACCCGCACCACCGGGTGCAGATCAAGCCACTGCTGTTCAGCGGCGCTGAGCTGTACCCGGGACTGCTCGGCCATCTCGGCAAGGCCGACACTCCAGCGCTGTTCGATCAGATGCCGACGTTCCATGGGCACGGCCAGCAAGGCCTTGTCGACGATGCGTTTGAGCACCACATCGCTGCGCAACAACGCAAAGGCGAACGGATTGGCATCAAGCCCCGACGGCCCGGCCAATTGCAGGTCGTTGCGATAGTTGGTGTTGATCAGATAATTGGCGCTGATGAAGTCGCCCAGGTACACGTCGTCGGCACCGAAGGCGACCGCGCCGAGTGCATCCATGGCCGAAGCATAAAGCTGCACGTGGGCGCCGGGGTAGAACGCCTGAACATGGGCCAGTGGCAGGTAATCCTCGACCATGGCGATGCGTTTGGCCGTCAGGTCGGCGGTCAGCTTCTCGTCGTGGCGGGTGACCAGCATCGGCTGATCTTCAGCATACGGCCGCGACAGAACAAAGGCCGGATCCGCCGCTTCGAAACTGTTCGAGGTGCCCAAGAGATCAACGTCGGCGCGCTTGAGTGCGGCCATCAGTGCCGGCCGATCGGCGAAACGCCGCACTTCGATCCTGATGCCGAGCAGTTGCGCCATCAGGTCGGCGTAATCGGCGGTCAGCCCTTCCAGCTCATGCTGTTGGCGGGTGATTTCGAAGGGCGGGTAATCCGGGCCGGAGATGCCCATGCGCAAGACTGGATGCTCACGCAGCCACTGGCGTTCCCGATCATCGAGGCGGACCTGGATACCCCCCGGTTCGAGGCGCGCCAGCACCTCCAGCGTCTGCGGTTGGTCATTCGCCCAGACCGAGGCGGCAAGCCCCAGCCAAATCCCCAAAACCCGCAGCCCCTGCGTCATGTCGAGGTACTCAGATCAAGTGATTGCGCTTGGCAAACTCACGCAGAAGCACCAGCGAACCCAGGCCAAGTTTCGCCATCATGCGGGTCTTGTAGGTGCTGACGGTCTTGTGACTCAGGTGCATCTCCTGGGCGATGGCTTTGTTTGGTTTGCCCAACGCCAGGTTCACGAAAATGCATAACTCTCGATCGGACAGCTGAGCGATCAGCTCCTGTTCAGTGCGTTGCACCGCGTTGTACAGACCGCTGGTATTGGGCAACGCAGAGAAATAGGTGTGGCCGGACATCAGCGCCTTGATAGCGTCGTGCAGCAGCGTCAGATGATTGCTCTTGGTCACGTAACCCCGCGCGCCCGCGCGCAGACAGCGCTCCTGGTAATGCGTGGGCTCATGCATGCTGAACACCAGGATCCGGCAGCGTGCCGTCGGCGCTTTGATCTGGATTCGCGCCAGCACTTCCAGCCCGTCCATGGACCCCAAGCCGAGATCGAGCACGACCAGGTGCGGATCATGCGCGCAAATCAACGGCACGACTTCATTGCCATTGGACGCTTCATGAATCTGCGTGAAGCCTTGAGCCTGCAGGACAATGCGAATGGCCGCGCGCACGACTGGGTGATCATCGACGATCAGCGCTGACTTCATTGGTACTCCTGCAAAATCGAAGACACCGCAACAGTCTGTCCCGGAGTCGGTGGCTGCGCCGGCACTGTTACATGGATGAGCAAGAGAATCACCTGTCAGGTCTGACAGTTGTGCAGAGTGGTTTTTTATGCATTGGCATGGCGCAACGACGCGTGAGAGTCGGGCGGTGCCTGGCGTTCGTCGCAAGCTTCGACTCTCGCCATCACCTGCCCGATGAGCTGTGAATTTGGCAATGGCGTCGGGCTGATCTGCGCGTTTTCCTGAGCAAACCCCGCAACCGCCTGCAAGGGCGCCGACGGTTCGTTGTAGATCAGAGCGTGGCGAACCTGTGGGTGATCGAGCAGAAAGCCCGACAGATCCAGGGAGCCTGCCGCCAGCTCGGCATTGATCACCAATACATCGAACGGCTCGCAGCCGTAGTCGACCAGGGTCAACAATTCGCCGAGATTCTGCACCGGGGCGACGCGGTAGTAGCCGAGCGAGTTGAACAGGCGCTCGATTTTCATGCGATGAAAATGCTGCGGGTCGGCGATCAGGATGCGCAACGCTTTGTTGCTCATGGTCATTCTCCCGGTGAGGTTTGGGGAGGGCAAGACTACGCAAGCGTCGGGGATAGCTCTGTAGGACTTTTCCTAAAAATCCGCTCATTCATCCGGCGGCCCTGACGCATCAATATCCCCTGTGGGAGCGAGCCTGCTCGCGAAGGCGGTATACCTGTCAGAAATTTATTGACTGACACGGCGCCTTCGCGAGCAGGCTCGCTCCCACAGGGGAGAGCATCCCATGGCTGCTATTGCCAGCCGAATCGACGGATGTAGAAGCCCTTCACTGCCTGGGTCAGGGCCATGTACGCGAGCAGAATCATTGGCAGAAACGCGAAATACAGCGACGGCAATGCCTGCAACTTGAAGTAATGCGCCAGCGGGCCCATGGGCAGGAAGATGCCGACTGCCATGATAATCGCCGTCATCACCATCAGCGGCATGGCGGCGCGGCTTTGCAGGAACGGAATCTTCGGCGTGCGGATCATGTGCACGATCAGCGTCTGGGTCAGCAACCCGACCACGAACCAGCCGGACTGGAACAGCGTCTGGTGATCCGGGGTATTGGCGTCGAACACGTACCACATCAAGGCGAATGTCGTGATGTCGAAGATCGAACTGATCGGGCCGAAGAACAGCATGAAGCGCCCGACGTCAGCCGGCTGCCAGCGCTGCGGCCGTTTCAGCATCTCGTCGTCGACGTTATCGAACGGAATGGCGATCTGCGAAATATCGTAGAGCAGGTTCTGCACCAGCAGGTGCATCGGCAGCATCGGCAGGAACGGGATGAACGCGCTGGCAACCAGCACCGAGAACACATTGCCGAAGTTGGAGCTGGCAGTCATCTTGATGTACTTGAGCATGTTGGCGAAGGTGCGCCGCCCCTCGAGCACGCCCTCCTCCAGCACCATCAGGCTTTTTTCCAACAGGATGATGTCCGCCGCTTCCTTGGCGATGTCCACCGCGCTGTCCACGGAAATGCCGATGTCGGCGGTGCGCAGCGCCGGCGCGTCGTTGATGCCATCGCCCATGAACCCGACCACATGGCCGTTGCCCTTGAGCACACGGACGATGCGCTCCTTGTGCGACGGCGTGAGTCTGGCGAAGACGTTGGTCGTCTCGACCGCCATTGCCAGCTCAGCATCGCTCATGCGCTCAATGTCATTGCCCAGCAGCAAACCCTGTTGCGCGAGGCCGACCTCGCGGCAGATTTTCGCCGTCACCAGCTCGTTGTCGCCGGTCAGCACCTTGACCGCCACGCCATGCTCGGCCAAGGCCTTGAGCGCTGGCGCGGTGCTTTCCTTCGGCGGATCGAGGAACGCCACGTAACCGATCAGCGTCAGTTCCTGTTCATCAGCCAGGCTGTAAGTCTCGCGCCCTTCTGCCATTGAGCGAGCCGCGACCGCCACCACGCGCAGACCTTCAGCGTTGAGGGCTCCGGTGACCTGGCGAATCCGCGCCAGCAATTCATCGCTCAAAGCCTCATCAACTTCGCCGTGACGCACCCGGCTGCACACCGCCAGCACTTCTTCCACCGCGCCTTTGCAGATCAATTGATGGGGCTGACCGCGGCGCTCCACGACCACCGACATGCGCCGGCGATTGAAGTCGAACGGGATCTCATCGACCTTGCGAAACACGCTGCCGACCTTGAGTTCGCGATGGACTTCCACGTGTTCGAGCACGGCGACATCCAGCAGGTTTTTCAGGCCGGTCTGGTAGTAGCTGTTGAGGTAGGCAAGTTCCAGCACAGCGTCAGAATCCTCACCCCAGACGTCGACATTACGCGCCAGAAAGATCTTGTCCTGAGTCAGGGTGCCGGTCTTGTCGGTGCACAGCACGTCCATGGCGCCGAAGTTCTGGATCGCGTCGAGGCGTTTGACGATGACTTTTTTGCGCGACAGGAACACGGCGCCTTTGGCCAGGGTCGAGGTGACGATCATCGGCAGCATTTCCGGAGTCAGGCCGACGGCAATCGACAGCGCGAAGAGCAGCGCTTCGGTCCAGTCGCCCTTGGTGAAACCGTTGATGAACAGCACCAGTGGCGCCATGACGAACATAAAGCGGATCAGCAGCCAGCTGACCTTGTTGACGCCCTGCTGGAACGAGGTCACCGCGCGGTCCGTCGCGCCGACCCGTTGCGCCAGCGCACCGAAATAGGTGCTGTTGCCGGTGGTGAGAATCAGCGCAATCGCACTGCCGGAGACAACGTTGGTGCCCATGAACAGAATGTTGTCCAGCTCCAGCGAGTTACGCGTGTCGCGATCGGTGTACCGGGTGAATTTCTCCACCGGCATCGATTCACCGGTCATCGCTGCCTGGCTGACGAACAGGTCCTTGGCGCTGAGCACGCGGCAATCGGCGGGAATCATGTCGCCGGCCGAGAGTACGATCAGATCGCCGGGCACCAGTTGCTTGATCGGCAGCTCCCGGCGTGGGCCATCGCGGCGCAGCACCGTGGCGGTGTTGCTGACCATGGCTTTGAGCGCATCGGCGGCCTGATTGGATTTGCTCTCTTGCCAGAAGCGCAGCAGCGTCGACAGCACCACCATGGAGAAAATCACCACGGCCGCCTTGAGGTCTTCGGTCAGCCAGGAGATCACCGCGAGCAAGGTCAGCAGCAGGTTGAACGGATTTTTGTAGCAGTGCCACAGATGGGTCCACCACGGCAGTGGCTGCTCGTGTTCGACTTCGTTGAGGCCGTGTTGCGCACGCAGTGCATCGGCTTCGACCTCGGTGAGCCCCTCGCCGTGCGTGCCCAACGACGACAGCAACGCGGCGCTGTCGGCATGGGCCGCAGCAACCAGCGTACTGGCCAGCGTCGGCGGCACTTCACGGCTGACCCTGGTGTCGTTGATCGAATCCAGCAACGCCAGACGACGGAAGTGCCGGGCGATGTGACGGCTGCGCAGAAAGCCTGCGAAAAATTCCTTGAGCGTGAGTTTCATGGCTGTGTCCCCTGTGGTCAGCCGGGAAACCGTCGAGCAGGTACCGCCGCGCCCTGGCACCGGGACAACCGGCGCGGCAAGGCTTGGCGCGCCCGTCGGGAATGACAGGCGTGTCGATAGGCGGCGATGACGATTGAGGTCGTCAGCACGCTTGGTTCAGCGTCGTTGAGAAGGACGTCGAGACACGTTCCGGAACGGGTCGTGCACGGGATGCCGCTGCTCGCTGTTACGGCGAGACAACGGCAGAGAAAGACTGCGCGTTATCTTGCCGAGAATCTGCCGGTGATCGAGACCGGCCGACAACTGTCACTCGAACAAGTACCCACTGTGGGTCTCCGCAATTGATGAAAACGCGCGCAGCTTACGCCCGCAGCGAAACGGCTGGAAGAGGTGTTTGCCGGGAATGTGGGGGGTGTTCAGGAAGGGTTCAGAATTTCCCCGCGATCGTTCCTACGCTCAGCGTAGGAACGCCTCATCGGACGCTCCGCGTTCGGCTTCTGAAAGGGACGCGGAGCGTCCCGGCTGCATTCCCACGCAGAGCGTGGGAACGATCATATGTGGGGCTTTCCATGGCCCCTTCGCGAGCAGGCTCGCTCCCACATTCTGGCCTGCGTTCACAGAACCATTGTGGGAGCGAGCCTGCTCGCGAAGGCGATATGTCAGGCGATGCAGATTCAGCTGGCAGTCGCCAACAACAGCTCCGCCACGGAACGGCTGTGCCCGCGCTGTTTGCCATGCTCGTACAACGAGCCAGCGATTTCATCGGCGCGAATCGGCAGCACCGACAGCAGCGTATCGCTCAGGCCATGGCTGGCCTGGCAGAAGCCCTGCATATATATGCCGGCCTTGCAGCGCTCGTCGGTGATCAGTTTGTAGTTGCGATCGACTTCGAATTCGCCGAGATATTCCTCCAGCGGCGCGAGCAACTTGCGGTGCATCTGCCGCTCGTAACCGGTGGCCAGCACCACGGCGTCATAAATCCGTACCGTGACTTCGCCGGTGGCATTGTTGCGCACGGCCAGTTCGATGCCGTTTGCCGTCGCAGTGGCGCTCTCGACGGTGGTCAGGGTGCGGAACGCATGGCGGGCAATCCCGGAAACCTTCTGCCGGTAGAAGATGCCGTAGATGCGTTCGATCAGGTCGATGTCGACCACCGAATAGTTGGTGTTGTGGTACTCGTTGACCAGACGCTCGCGCTCGACGCTGTTCTGCTGGAACACCAGATCAGTGAATTCCGGCGAGAACACTTCGTTGACGAACGGGCTGTCGTCCGCAGGCTTCAAGGCCGAGCCGCGCAGGATCATGTCGACCTGCACCGACGGGAATGAATCGTTCAGATCGATAAAGGCTTCCGCCGCGCTCTGTCCGCCTCCGATGATGGCGATGCTCATCGGTTGATTGTTCACGCAAGGCTGTCTGGCCATTTGCGACAGATACTGCGAATGGTGGAACACGCGATGATCGCCCTTCAGCGCCTTGAACGCCTCCGGAATGCGCGGTGTGCCGCCAGCGCTGACCACCACCGAACGTGTGGTACGCACGAATTGCTGGCCGTCGCTGCCCCGAGAAATTACCCGCAGCGCTTCAACCTGCTGGTTGTGCAACACCGGTTCGATAAACTGCACTTCTTCACCATAACGGCTCTGCTCGGTGAACTGCCCGGCCACCCAGCGCAGGTAGTCGTTGTACTCCATGCGGCATGGATAAAAAGTGCCGAGGTTGATGAAGTCGACCAGACGCCCGTGGTGCTTGAGGTAATTGACGAAAGAATACGGGCTGGTCGGATTGCGCAGGGTCACCAGGTCCTTGAGGAAGGAAATCTGCAACTCGCTCTGCGTCGACAATGTATTGCCGTGCCAGCTGTAGGTGGCCTGCTTGTCGAGGAACAGCACATCCAGTTCGCCCTGGATCCGGCCGCGCTCTTGCAGGGCGATGGCCAGTGCCAGGTTCGAAGGGCCGAAACCGACGCCGATCAGGTCGTGAACGATGGGCGATGCAATTGCCTGTGTCATTTCCAGTGTCCTCTGGATGAACCCCTCAACGCGGGGAAATAAAGCCTGGGTGGCCTGACCGGCCTGAATCAGGTCAGCAGGTCGTCTGTTGAGTAGGAACGAGGACGATGAAAGGAAATTTAACCGGCGCGGATCACTGGCCATCCCATTGCTGGATGCGCAGGCGGCAATGTTTCATGGCGTTGACGATGTGTTTTTCCACCAGCGCCCGGGAGATGCCGAGGGTCTGGGCGATTTCCGGATGGGACATTCCTTCGATCTTGCGCAGCAGAAAACTGTCGCGGCACAGCGGCGGCAGCTCGGCCAGTGCGCGCTGGAGCATTTCCAGACGCTGGCCGTGATCGAGGGTGCCGTGGGGGGACGGGGTGAAATAGCGCTCTTCGTTGTCGAGCACGTCCAGCGATTCGACCTGACGCAGCGCGTTGCGGCGGTGATCGTCGATGACCAGGTTCAATGCGGTGCGATAAAGGAAGGCCCGTGGTTGTTCGATCGGCACCTCGCTGGAGCGCTCCAGCACGCGTACGTAGGCGTCATGCACCACATCCTCGGCGACCTGACGGTTGCCCAGTCTGGCGTTGAGGAAACACACCAGCTCACGATAGTAGTTTTCCAACATGACTCCCGACCGCATCGATGCCGTTTCTGTCCTTGAGCGCACTGATCAGACCTGCGGATCACGCAGTAGCAAGATAGTGGCAACTTGAGGTACGTAATTTATAGTAATTCTCATATAGATTTAAAGAGTTGATTCCATATCCCGGACAAATAGTCGTCGCCCGGCGTGCGGTAACTCGATGTGTCTGCGGCTAAATTCCGTCGCCCATGCCTCGTTTACATGACAGCCCCTGTGTCTGTCGTGCCTTGCGACGGGCCGCAACCACTGGCCGGAACCCTGCATGAATCGTCCCCGCCCCGCCCGTCGCGCGCTGTTTGCCGCCCTCTGTCTGATTCCCGTGATCGCCGTCGCTGCCTGGCAAGTCTTGCCACCCGGTCGCGACGCCGTTGCCACTGTGCAGGTCAGCCGCGGCGATATCGAAAACAGCGTGACGGCGCTCGGCACCTTGCAGCCGCGCCGCTATGTGGATGTCGGCGCACAGGCTTCGGGGCAGATTCAGAAGATTCACGTCGAGGCTGGCGATACGGTCAAGGAAGGCCAGTTGCTGGTGGAAATCGACCCGTCGACACAGAAAGCCAAGCTCGATGCCGGGCGCTTTTCCATCGAAAACCTCAAGGCGCAGTTGCAGGAGCAACGCGCCCAGCACGATCTGGCGCAGCAGAAATACCAGCGCCAGCAGAAACTCGCCGCCGGTGGCGCCACCCGCGAAGAAGACGTGCAGACCGCGCGCGCCGAGGTTCGCGCAACCCAGGCGCGCATCGACATGTTCCAGGCGCAGATCCGTCAGGCCCAGGCCAGCCTGCGCAGTGACGAGGCCGAACTCGGTTACACGCGCATCTATGCGCCGATGAGCGGCACCGTGGTCGCCGTCGGTGCGCGGGAAGGCCAGACCCTCAACGCGCAACAACAGACCCCGCTGATCCTGCGCATCGCCCGGCTGTCGCCGATGACGGTGTGGGCCGAGGTTTCAGAGGCCGACATCGGCCACGTCAAACCGGGCATGACCGCCTACTTCACCACCCTCAGCGGTGGCACTCGGCGCTGGAGCAGCACGGTGCGGCAGATCCTGCCGGTGCCACCACGTCCGCTCGAACAGAACCAGGGCGGCAGCCCCAACAGTGGTCGCAGTGGCAGCGAACGGGTGGTGCTGTACACCGTGCTGCTCGATGTCGATAACGCCGACAACAGCCTGATGACCGACATGACCGCCCAGGTGTTCTTTGTCGCGCAACAGGCGCAAGACACTTTGACCGTGCCGACTGCCGCCCTGCAACCGGGTTCGCGTCCGCAGTGGCAGCGGGCGCAGATCGTCGCTGCCAACGGCGATATTCAGGCGCGTGAAGTACGCACCGGCATCAGCGATCGCCTGCGCACCCAGGTGCTCGAAGGTCTGGCCGAGGGCGAGCATGTTCTCAGCGCGCCGGCCACTGGTCATGGAGGCTGAATGCACACGCCCCTGATCGATCTGCGGCAGATCCGCAAAGCCTATGGCGGTGATGACAGCCCGCTGGTGGAAGTGCTGCGCGGGATCGATCTGTCGATCCATGCCGGCGAGTTCGTTGCGATTGTCGGCGCCTCCGGTTCGGGCAAATCGACGCTGATGAATATCCTCGGTTGCCTCGACCGTCCCACCAGCGGCGAGTATCTGTTCGCCGGGGAAAATGTCGCGCATCTGGACAGCGATGAACTGGCCTGGCTGCGCCGCGAAGCCTTCGGGTTTGTCTTTCAGGGCTATCACCTGATCCCGTCCGGCTCGGCGCAGGAAAACGTCGAGATGCCAGCGATCTATGCCGGCACCCCGGCCGCCGAGCGCCATGCCCGAGCTCACGCGCTGCTGGAACGTCTCGGTCTCGGCACTCGCACCGGCAATCGTCCGCATCAGCTTTCCGGCGGCCAGCAACAGCGGGTGTCGATTGCCCGTGCGCTGATGAACGGCGGCCACATCATCCTCGCCGACGAGCCGACCGGCGCCCTCGACAGCCACAGCGGCGCTGAAGTGATGACCCTGCTCGACGAACTCGCCGATCAGGGCCATGTGGTGATCCTTATCACCCACGACCGCGAAGTGGCGCAACGGGCCAAACGCATCATCGAAATCCGCGACGGCCTGATCATCAGCGACAGCGCCGAGCACGCGTGCGCGCCGCCTGTGGCCAATCCCGGGGCGTTGCAAGCGGTCGACCTGCGCCAGCGCCTGAGCAACGGCAGCAGCCAGACCGGCGCCTGGAAAGGTGAACTGGTCGACGCTGTACAAGCGGCGTGGCGAGTGATGTGGATCAACCGCTTTCGCACCGCGCTGACCCTGCTGGGCATCGTCATTGGCGTGGCCTCGGTGGTGGTCATGCTCGCCGTCGGCGAAGGCAGCAAGCGTCAGGTCATGGCGCAAATGGGCGCGTTCGGCTCCAACATCATTTACCTCAGCGGCTCGGCGCCGAACCCGCGTACACCGGAAGGCATCATCACCCTCGACGATGTCGCCGAACTGTCCGCCCTGCCCCAGGTGGAGCGCATCATGCCGGTCAACGGCTCGACCGCCGGCGTGCGCTTTGGCAACGCCGACCACAGCAGTTACGTCGGCGGCAATGACACCAACTTTCCGCAGATTTTCAACTGGCCGGTGATTCAGGGCAGCTACTTCACCCAGGCCGACGAGGACAGCGCCGCCGCCGTCGCGGTGATCGGCACCAAGGTCCGCGACAAGTTACTCAAGGATGTCGCCGACCCGATCGGTCAATACATCCTCATCGAAAACGTGCCGTTCCAGATCCTCGGCGTGCTTGCGGAAAAAGGCGCCAGCTCCGGCGACTCCGATAGCGACAACCGCATCGCCGTGCCCTATTCGGCGGCGAGCACGCGCCTGTTCGGCAGCCGCAATCCACAATACGTGGTGATCGCGGCCAAGGATGCGCGCAAGGTCAAGGACGCCGAACAGGCCATCGAACAGGCGATGTTGCGTCGGCACCACGGCAAGAAGGATTTCGAGCTGACCAACAATGCCGCGATGATCCAGGCCGAAGCGCGCACGCAAGGCACGCTGTCGCTGATGCTGGGGGCGATTGCAGCAATTTCCCTGCTGGTCGGCGGCATTGGCGTGATGAACATCATGCTCATGACCGTGCGCGAACGTACCCGCGAGATCGGTATTCGCATGGCCACAGGCGCCCGTCAGCGCGACATCCTCCGTCAGTTTCTCACTGAAGCATTGATGCTCTCGGTGGTCGGCGGTATCGCCGGAATTGGCCTGGCGCTGCTGGTCGGCGGCGTGTTGTTGCTCAGCGGCGTGGCGATTGCCTTTCAAGCGCTGGCAGTGATCGGTGCGTTTGCCTGTGCGCTGGTCACCGGTGTCATCTTCGGCTTCATGCCGGCCCGCAAAGCTGCCCGGCTTGACCCGGTCACGGCCCTTACCAGTGAATGATCGACCTATGAAAGTGCGACTGACGTTCCTCGCCGCCAGCCTGCTACTGGCGGCCTGCAGCAGCCCGGCGCCGCGCCTGGACAGCGGCGTGCAGCCACCGAGCGCGTGGCAGTCCGCCGACAGCCACGGCGCGCTGCAGAGCAATCGACAATGGTGGACGCAATTCGGCAGCCCCGAGCTGGAGCGGCTGGTGGAACAGGCGCGGCTGGGCAGCTACGACCTCGCCGCCGCCGTGGCTCGGGTCAGACAGGCCGAAGCCAGCGCAACCATCGCCGGCGCCCCGCTGCTGCCCGAACTCAAGGCCGGGCTGAATGCCAATCGGCAGAAACTGATCCACGGCAAGGGCTACAGCCAGTTGGATGTCAGTCCCGAGAATCGCTCGCTGGATTATTACGACGCCGAGCTCAGCGCCAGTTACGAAATCGATTTCTGGGGCGGCAAGCGTGCCGCGCGTGACAGTGCCGTGTTCGGTGTGCAGGCCAGCGAGTTCGACCGCGCCACCGTCGAGCTGACCTTGCTCAGCGGCGTCGCCAACAGTTACACCCAGGCCCTGGCCTTGCGTGAGCAGGCGCGGATCGCCGAACTCAATCTGGCTAATGCGCAAAACGTGCTGCATCTGGTGCAGACCCGTTTCGACGCCGGCAGCGCCACTGCGCTGGAACTGGCCCAGCAGAAAAGCCTGGTGGCGGAACAACAGCGTCGCCTGCCGCTGGTGCAACAACAGGCCCGCGAAGCACTGATCAGCCTCGCCGCCCTGCTCGGCCAACCGGTGCAAGCGTTGCCGTTGCCCGAGCAAGCCTTCGCCCAATTGCACTGGCCGGACATCGCCAGCGGCGTGCCGAGCGACTTGCTCAGCCGCCGCCCGGACATTGCCAGTGCCGAGGCCAAGCTTGCGGCAGCCCAGGCTGATGTCACCGTCGCCCGCGCCGCGATGCTGCCGAAAATCACCCTGACGGCGAGCCTCGGCAGCGGCGCCGACCTTGCCGCCGACCTGCTGCGCACGACGTTCTACAACCTGTCCTCGGGGCTGACCGCGCCGATCTTCAACAACGGCCGCCTCAGCGCCGAACGCGACAAGGCCAAGGCCCGACAGGATGAACTGCTGGAGACCTATCGCGGGGCAATCATCAACGGCTTCGCCGACGTCGAAAAAGCCCTCAGCAGCATTCGTGGCCTCGACGAACAACGGCAATGGCAAAGCGAAGAACTGAGCCAGGCACAAACCGCCTTCGACATCGCCCAGAGTCGCTACCAGACCGGCGCCGAAGACCTGCTCACCGTCCTGCAAACCCAGCGCACGCTGTATGCGGCGCAAGACCTGAACGTCCAACTGCGCCTGTCGCGCTTGCAGGCGAGCATTGCCTTGTACAAAGCGTTGGGGGGTGGTTGGGAAGTGATCTGAGGGCGATGCGTCGACTGAACTGACGCCTTCGCTGGCAAGCCAGCTCCCACAGGGATCAGGGTAAATCTGCTGTTCATTCGTATCTTTGAGATCGCTATCGCGAGCAGGCTCGCTCCCACAGAAAAGCAAAGCAGCGCAGCTGCCCGCGGCGAAGCCGCCCCACTCAACAATGAGCGTTAGCTCGAGTGCTTTTGATCTTGATCTACCGACGACGTCGGAAGGCTGAGCGGATCGATCCCGCAGCGAAGGAACCCGAGCCTGCGAGGGCCGAACGCAGGAGCAAGCGTTTTTTTGCTTACTTTTTTTAGGCGTTTGTAAAAAAAGTGAGTCGCCGTAAGGGCGAAACCTTAGGTAGTCGTTACCGCAGCGATGGATATGTACGCCACCATAAATACCCCCTGTAGGAGTGAGCCTGCTCGCGAAGGCGGTGGGTCATCCGGCATAGCAGCTGATTGACACAACGCCATCGCGAGCAGGCTCACTCCCACAAGGGGATTGCGACCTATCCTGAGTATGTGTTGAACCAATCTAGAGCTGTCGGCCCTTGACCTTCAGGTGCCGCGCATACCAAGGGCGCTGTGGCACTTTGCGGAACAGCTCGGTCATGTTGTCTTCGTCGCCAAAAGTGATACGCAGCGCCAGCTTCATGGTCTCCGGGTCCATCTCCACTGAGCGTCCGACTTGCAGCCCGGGCACGGTGCTGCAGCCGTGGGTGTCGGGGCCGAGCCAGGGGTCGGCGACTTCCACCCAGCGTCCCGGTGCAAACCACGGAACGCCGTTGACTTCCAAACGACTCACTTCGCCCGGGTGAAAACGTTCATGGGCGCGGAACCAGTCTTCCAGGCGATCATCAATCCAGCCATGGAAACGCCAGAAAACCGGATTCACATGGGAGGAAAACGGATCACCGAGAAAGTCGTTTTCCGGCGCATACCAGCGCGCAGCGAAGTCCGCCTGATCGCGCGCCATCGGCACTGGAATGTCGTTGGATGGGTCACGCGCCACCGAAGCCCAGCGCATGTGCAGCCAGTCGTGCAGGCCCAGTTCGACTTCCGAACCGAACTGGCCAAGGGTCAATTTCGACAAGTAACGCGGGTCACGGTACTGCGATTCCCAGACCAGGAAATTGCTCTGGAAAGTCTCCGCCGCTTTGATGTCGCTGACCCACTTGGTGTACTCGTCATCGCCCTCGGCCAGCCAGGTCGGCGGCAGGGAATTGCCGTCGTGATTGTCGAAATAGCGGGCGAATCCCTGTCGGTCCCGTTCCAGCTCAGGCTGCGGCTGCGGGAACGCCGGCCAGGAAGGCAAATCCTGCATCGAGCGGGCGATGCCTAGCATGTGCCGATGCATAAAGAAAAAATCCACGCCCGAGCCATTGCGATCCTTGCTTGGCCCACGGGCGTCGCGCTCCTTGTCACGCGGCCCGGGCTGCCAGCCGATGCCGCGCAGCGCTTCGCGTTTTTTCTCCGGGAGCTTGTGCCACTTGTCGCGGGTGGCGTGCCAGAGCTGATGGAACAAACGATGTTCGGGCGCCACCAGCCAGGCCAACAGTTGCGGATTAAGCCCGGTGCGTTCACGGGCCTCGGGAAAACGCCGTTTGATGGCGATGAATTGATTGTCCAGCTCGGGCAACGCCAACGGCCGATTCAGACGCAGCACTTGCCCGGTGAACGTGGCGCTGCCGGCATTGCCGAACGCCGCCCAGACCTCATCCAGTTTGACTTTTAATTCATACACCGGTGGCGCCAGCGGCTCATCGGTGCGCAGCAGGCGCCAATACATCTCGGCGCCGTTGCCCGGTGCCAGATCGCCAACCACTTGATAACGCACAGGCCCTTCGGCACGCAGATTCGCTCCGGTGTCGAGATAACCGCGCAGGCCGCGCCCACGATGAGCGATGTCGAGAAACAGTTCCAGACCTTGCGCCGGCAGACCATCAAGCCCGGCCGCCGCACCGGTAAAGCGAATGTCCCAGACCCCACGCAAATTGTCCGCCAGCTGTTGCCCGGCGGTGTCCGCCAGATCGACCGTGGCCTCGCCCGGGGTGATCGGAAACTCCTCGCGGGTCAATTCACGATGTGCATAAAAAGCGGCAGGCAGCGCGGCGCCCGTGAGTGCCATGCCCGCCATGAACCAGCGTCGAGAGATCGTCATTGCCCTACCTGTGTCAGCCATGAAGCAGGCTTTATCCAAGCTAGAACGTTTGCTCGGCGGGGAAATTTACGCCGCCGGCAAAACATCCCTGCGCCGCTGCCGGGCATTTGTAACGCACACCTAAATTAGCCCTGCGGCCACTCGTTCTTCCCAGATAGCAAAGGCCCCTGCGCCTGCACCTCGACGGCGAACCTGAATGAGATGGCAATGACAAAACCGCGTTGGAAAAAGGCTCTATTCATCGGCCTGCCGCTGGCCCTGGCGATCAGTGCCGGCGCAGGATTTCTGGCCTGGGATTACCTGAACAACCCCGGCTACCCGGTGAAGGTGATGAAACAGGCGACTGAATTGCAGGAGCGCCTGCTGTCGTTCGACAGCCACATCACCGTGCCGCTGAGTTTCGGCAGCCACGACCACGAAGCCGACAAGGATGGCTCGGGCCAGTTCGACCTGGTCAAGGCCAATCGCGGACGCTTGTCCGGCGCAGCATTGACGGTGTTTGGCTGGCCGGAAATGTGGAACGGCCCGAACGCCCCGCACCGTCCCACCGAGGGTTTTGTCGAAGAAGCGCGCAATCAGCAGGAGGTGCGTTACAAAATCATTTCCGGGATCGTCCGCGACTTTCCCAATCAGGCCGGCATCGCCTACACGCCGGATGATTTCCGCCGCCTGCACGGCGAAGGCAAGTTTGCGATTTTCATCAGCATGCTCAACGCCTACCCGCTGGGCAATGATCTGAGCAAGCTCGACCTGTGGGCCGGGCGCGGCATGCGCATGTTCGGTTTCAGTTACATCGGCAACAACAGCTGGGCCGACTCGTCGCGGCCGCTGCCGTTTTTCAATGATTCGCCCGACGCCCTCGATGGTCTGTCGGACATCGGCAAACAAGCGGTGCAGCGCTTGAACGATCTGGGCGTGATCATCGACGTTTCGCAGATGTCGACCAAGGCCCTCGAGCAAGTCGCCGAACTGAGCCGTACACCGCTGGTGGCCTCGCACTCGGCGCCACGGGCGGCGGTGGATATCCCGCGCAACCTCAGCGACAAAGAACTGCAACTGATCAAAAACAGTGGCGGCGTGGTGCAAGTCGTCGCCTTCTCGCAGTACCTGAAACCGCTGACCCAGGGCACGCAGGACAAACTCAATGCGTTGCGTGCGCGCTTCGATCTGCCGCCACTGCCCAATCTGGCCATGGCACTGATGCCGGGCGATCCGATCATCACCGCCTGGTCGGAACAGAAGCTCGGCCAATACGCCAGCGGCCTCTACGCGATCCTCGAAGAAGAACCGAAAGCCACCCTAAAGGACTTCGGCGACGCCATCGATTACACAGTGCGCAAGATCGGTATCGACCACGTCGGCATCGCCTCGGACTTCAACGACGGCGGCGGCATCAAGGGCTGGGAAAACGTCGGCGAGATTCGCAACGTCACCGCCGAACTGCTGCAGCGCGGCTACTCCGAAGCGGACATCGCCAAGCTCTGGGGCGGCAACTTCATGCGCGTTTGGGATCAGGTGCAAAAAGCCGCGAAACCGGCGCTGGCGTCACGCCAGGAGGTGGCCCGGCCATGACCGATCGTCGCACTTTTCTCAAGCAGGCCAGCCTGCTCGCCGCCGCCCTGCCCCTGGGCGCCAGTCTGACTGCACCGGCGGCCATCGCTGCCGTGCCCACTGCGTCGCGAGACAAATGGGCGCAGTTGCGTCAAATGTTCGATCAGGATCCCCAAGCGATTCACTTCGCCAATTTCCTCGTCACCTCGCATCCGAAACCGGTGCGCGAAGCGATCGAACGCCATCGCGCGGCGCTGGATCTGAATCCGGGTCTGGCGATGGACTGGGATCTGGGCGTCACCGAGAAGTGCGAAGAAAACGTGCGCCATTGGGCCGGCCAGTATCTGCAAGCCAAACCGGCGCAGATCGCCCTGACCGGCAGCACCACCGAAGGCCTCGCGATGATCTACGGCAGCGTGCAGGTGCGCGCGGATCAGGAAATTCTCACCACGGTTCACGAGCATTATTCGACGCGCAACATTCTCGATTTCCGCAGCCGTCGTGACGGCACGCGCGTGCGCAAACTCAAGCTGTTCGAAACCCCGCAGAGCATTTCTCTGGATCAGGTGCTCGACACGATCAATCGCAATATCCGCCCCGAAACCCGCGTGCTGGGCATGACCTGGGTGCATTCCGGCAGCGGCGTGAAGCTGCCGATCAGCGAGATTTCGCGGCTGGTCGATGAGCACAACCGCCAGCGCGACGACCAGGACCGGCTGATTTACGTGGTCGATGGTGTGCACGGTTTCGGTGTCGACGACTTGAGTTTCCCGCAGATGAACTGCGACTTTTTCATCGCCGGCACGCACAAGTGGATGTTCGGCCCGCGCGGCACCGGCATCGTTTGCAGCCGCGCCGAAGAACTGAAATACGTCAGCCCCAGCGTGCCGACCTTCTCCGAGGCCACGGCCTTCTCGACCATCATGACCCCGGGCGGCTACCACGCCTTCGAGCATCGCTGGGCGCTGGACGAAGCCTTCAAGTTGCACCTGCAACTGGGCAAGGCCGAGGTGCAGACGCGCATTCATCAGCTCAACAGTTACCTCAAGCAACGCCTGCAAGAGCACCGCAACATCGAACTGGTCACCCCGCTCGACTCGCAGTTCTCCGCCGGCTTCACTTTCTTCCGGATCAAGGGCCAGGACAGCGATGAAGTGGCGGCCTGGCTGATGCAGAACCGGGTGATCTGCGACGCGGTCAGCCGCGACGTCGGGCCGGTGATTCGCACCGCACCGGGCTTGCTCAACAACGAAGCCGAAGTGGATCGCTTCATGGACATCCTCGGCACCAAGCTGCGTGCCTGACCCTCGACTGCCGTTTTCCTTTCAAAGAGACGACCCATGAAAAAGCCTCACGCGTCACTCATCTCCAAAGCCCTGCCCGCACTGGCGCTGAGCGCCCTCTGCGGCGCACTGATGCCCGGCACCGCGCAGGCGGCGACAGGCCCCGCCGCGGGTAAAGTGTTCAAGGACTGCAAGGACTGCCCGGAAATGGTCGTGCTGCCGACCGGCAGCTACACCATGGGCACGCCGGACGATGAAGTCGGCCGCCAACCCGACGAAGGCCCGCTGCACACGGTGACGTTCAGCAAACCATTCGCTATCAGCCGCTCGCAGGTGCTGGTGGGCGAATGGGACGCCTATGTCCGCGAGACCGGCAACAAACCTTACGACTTCGATGACCGCCCCGGCCGCCGCTGCACCGCCGGCAAGCCGGAATTCAAACAGACGCCACGCGACCCGGCCGTGTGCATGAACGTCGCGGAAGCCCAGGGCTACATCGACTGGCTGTCGAAAAAGACCGGGCACGCCTATCGCCTGCAAAGCGAATCGATCCGCGAATACGCCGCCCGGGGCGGCAGCACCGGGCCTTTCCCGTTCCCGTTCGATGAGGGCAAGGATTACCAGATTTCCAGGCACGCCAACACTTACGGCGCAGCCGACGGCTACAACTTCACCTCGCCGGCCGGCACCTTCCCGGCCAATGCGTTTGGCGTGTTCGACGCCCACGGCAACGTCTACGAATGGACCGCCGACTGCTACCACCCGGACTACTCCGGCGTGCCCGCCGACGGTCGCCCATGGACCCAGGAAAACTGCGAACGCCAGGTCATGCGCGGCAATGACTGGGGCGAGGCGCCGATATTCTCCCGCTCGGGCAACCGCAACAGCAGCTGGCCGACCAGCAAGGGCGACTGGCTGGGCTTTCGCGTAGTACGCGACCTCTGATCCCGCCCTCGACGAGCGCAGCCACGCCTGCGCTCGGCTAAAGAAACTCCGCGACCATTCGTTTTCCTTAAGTACCGGCACTCCCTCCGCATCGAAGCAGGAATCCTCCATGACCAAGCCTACGCGTGGGGCGATCAACGAATTGTTCGCCCTGCTCAAGCCCTTCCGCCTGATCGTCTCGGCGTCCATCGTGCTCGGCATGCTCGGCGGCCTGAGCGTCACCGTGCTGCTGGCGACCATCAACAACGCCCTGCATTCCGATGACGGCCTGACCCGCACCGTGGTGATGATCTTCGCCGGCCTGTGTGCCCTGGCCCTGCTGACCACGATCCTGTCGGACATCGGCACCAACTACGTCGGCCAGCACATCATCGCCAAACTGCGCAAAGAGCTGGGGGAGAAAGTCCTGTCGGCGCCGATCGACCAGATCGAACGCTATCGCAGCCATCGCCTGATTCCGGTGCTGACCCACGACGTCGACACCATCAGCGACTTCGCCTTCGCCTTCGCGCCGCTGGCGATTTCCATGACCGTGACCCTTGGTTGTCTCGGCTATCTGGCCATGCTGTCGTGGCCGATGTTCCTGATGATGCTGGTGGCCATCGCCATCGGCACCACCATCCAGGCCATCGCCCGGGCCAAGGGCATGCGCGGTTTCTACGCCGCCCGCGATTCCGAAGACGAACTGCAGAAGCACTACAACGCAATTGCCGAAGGCGCCAAGGAACTGCGCATTCACCGCCCGCGTCGCCAGCGCATGTTCGTCGCCGGCATTCAAAAAACCGCCGAGAAAATCTGCGATACCCAGATCAGATCAATCAACACCTTCGTCATCGCCAAGTCATTTGGCTCGATGCTGTTTTTCGTAGTCATCGGCATGGCCCTGGCCCTGCAATCGCTGTGGCCGAGTGCCGACAAAGCGGTGATGAGCGGTTTCGTTCTGGTGCTGCTGTACATGAAGGGGCCGCTGGAACACCTGATCAGCACCCTGCCGATCATCAGCCGCGCGCAGATTGCCTTCCGCCGCATTGCCGAACTGAGTGAACAGTTCTCTTCACCTGAGCCGCACCTGTTGCTGCAGGATCAGGGCAGCAAGCCAGCCGCCGTCAACAGCCTGGAACTGCGCAACGTGCGCTACGCCTTCCCTCCCGTGGAAGGCAGCGAGCCGTTCCGCCTCGGCCCGGTGAACCTGCGCATCGAACAGGGCGACATTGTGTTTATCGTCGGTGAGAACGGCTGCGGCAAGACCACGCTGATCAAATTGCTGCTGGGCCTGTACGCGCCGACCGAGGGCGAAATTCGCGTTAACGACAAGCCGATCACTGCGGTCAATCGCGATGATTACCGGCAGAACTTCACGACGATCTTCGCCGACTACTACCTGTTCGATGATCTGATTCAGGGCGATCGTGAAGTGCCGCAGGATGCCACCCGCTACCTGGAACGTCTGGAGATCGCGCACAAGGTCAGCGTGCGCGACGGCGCCTTCAGCACTACCGACCTGTCCACCGGCCAGCGCAAACGCCTGGCACTGGTCAATGCCTGGCTCGAAGAGCGCCCGGTGCTGGTGTTCGATGAATGGGCGGCGGATCAGGACCCGACATTCCGGCGGATCTTCTATACCGAGCTGCTGCCCGACCTCAAGCGTCTGGGCAAGACCATCATCGTGATTTCCCACGACGACCGTTACTTCGACGTCCCCGATCAACTGGTGCGCATGGAGGCTGGCAAGGTCAAAAGCGAACTGCAACCCGCCTGATCGAAGCAGCCGCGACCGGGCCGGAGAAAAAACTTTTCCGGTTTGCCGCGGCTTCCTCGTCTTAATGAGATGAATAAGAACCATTAACAACTATACCTGCCAAGGTCTTAACCTCATGTCCGCATCCCGTTTCATGCTTCGCCCTCTGACTCGAGCCCTGCTGATGCACGGCGCGACCCGCACACGCCTGGCCGGTAGCGGCCTGGGTCTGGCACTGACCCTCGCGGCAGCGCCGTATGTCCAGGCCCAGGAATGGACCCTGAATATCCCGGCCCAACCGCTGGCCCAGGCCCTGCAAACCCTCGGTCAGCAGACTAGCCTGCAAATCATCTACAGCCCGGAAAGCCTGCAAGGCCTGCGCTCCAGCGCCCTCAATGGCCGCTATCAGGATGACGAGTCGCTCAAGGCCATGCTCAGCGGCACCGGCATCCGCTATCAGCGTGACGGCAACACCGTCACCGTGCTCGGCGCGGCCACCAGCGGCAGCGCGATGGAACTGGCGCCGACCAACGTCAACGCCAACCGCCTCGGCGCCACCACCGAAGGCAGCAACTCCTACACCACCGGCGGCGTGACCATCGGCAAAGGCGTGCACTCGCTGAAGGAAACGCCGCAGTCGGTCACGGTGATGACCCGCAAGATGCTCGACGACCAGAACCTCAACACCATCGAACAGGTGATGGAGAAGACCCCGGGCATCACCGTCTACGACTCGCCAATGGGCGGCAAATATTTCTACTCGCGCGGTTTCCGCATGACCGGCCAGTACCAGTACGACGGCGTGCCGCTGGACATCGGCAGCAGCTACGTGCAGGCGGACAGCTTCAACAGCGACATGGCCATCTACGACCGCGTGGAAATCCTCCGCGGCGCGGCCGGCATGATGAAGGGCGCGGGCGGCACCGCCGGCGGCGTCAACTTCGTGCGCAAGCGCGGCCAGGACACCCCGCACACGCAACTGTCGCTATCGGCCGGCACCTGGGACAACTACCGCGGCCAGGTCGACACCGGCGGCCCGCTGAACGACGCCGGCACTGTCCGTGGCCGCGCCGTGGTGACGCAGCAGACCCGTAAGTATTTCTACGACGTGGCCGAACGCCGTGATCAGATCTACTACGGCGCCCTGGACTTCGACCTCAGCCCCGACACCACCCTCGGTCTGGGCATGGCCTATGAAGACGTCGACGCCACCCCGTGCTGGGGCGGCCTGCCGCGCTACGCCGACGGCTCCGACCTGCACCTGAAACGCTCCACCTGCCTGAACACCTCGTGGAACAACCAGCGCAGCAAACGCGCCACCTACTTCGCCGACGTCAAACACCAGTTCAACGATGACTGGTCGCTGAAAGTCGCCGGTGTCTACTCGCGCAACACTCAGGACATGGAATATTCCTTCCCGAGCGGCACAGTGCCGTTGGGCGCCACCGCCACCAACACGCTGATGCTCGGCAGTACCTATGATTACGATCAGCGCGACTACGGCTTCGATGCTTACGTCGACGGCAAATTCGACGCCTTCGGCCAGCAGCACGAACTGATCGTCGGCGCCAACGCCAGCCGTTCGCACAAGGACGACTTCTACGCGGTGGCGGCATTGCCACAGCGCCAGAACGTGTTCAACCCGAACCACAACATCCCGCAGCCGGATGAAAGCTACTACCTGGCCAACGCCTCCCGTGGCGGCCCGGTGGACATGCACATCAAGCAATACGGCGCCTACTCGATCGCCCGCCTGAAACTCGCCGACCCGATGACCCTGGTACTTGGCAGTCGGGTCAGCTGGTACAAATCCGACACTGACTCGGTGCAGTACTTCCGTGGCGAGGGCACCGAGGTCAACACCCAATCCACCGAAACCGGCCAGGTCACACCGTTCGCCGGCCTGCTCTACGACCTCAACGACAACCTGACCGCCTACGCCAGCTACACCGACATCTTCACCCCGCAAGGCTCGTACAAAACCATCGACGGCAGCACGCTCAAGCCGCTGATTGGCCAGAGCTACGAGCTGGGGATCAAGGGTGAGTGGTACGACGGTCGTCTGAACACCACGTTCAACCTGTTCCGCACCATCCAGAAAGATGCGGCCCAGGATGACCTGCGGTGCGAAGACAGTTCGTGCCAGATCAACTCGGGCAAGGTCCGCGCCCAGGGCTTTGAAGCTGAAGTCAGCGGTGAAGTGATCGACCGCCTGCAACTGTTGGCCGGTTATACCTACACCCAGACCAAGGTGCTGGAAGATGCCGATGCCACTCAGGATGGCGCGGTCTACAACTCCTACGTGCCGCGTCACCTGTTGCGCGTCTGGGGTGATTACGCCCTGAGCGGGCCGCTGGACCGTGTGACGATTGGTGCGGGTGTCAATGCGCAGACGGGCACCTACCGGGTTTCGCCTCTGGGCGGGGACAATGTCGACGGCGCGGGTTATGCGGTCTGGAACGGTCGCATTGGTTATCGGATTGATGACACCTGGTCGGTGGCGTTGAACGGCAACAACCTGTTCGACAAGCGTTATTACGCGACCATTGGTACCGAGGGGTTCGGTAACTTCTACGGTGATCCGCGCAATTTTGTGATGTCGGTGAAGGCTGATTTCTGATTGCTCTTAGTTGTGTGGAAGCCCCGCTTTGGCGGGGCTTTTTGGTTTTTGGGATTGGGGGGCATATCCGTTGCTGCGGTGAAGGCTACTTAGGGTTCCGCCCTTACGGCGGGTCACTTTTTCCAAACGCCGGAATGCCGGCCCAGCGAAAAGTAACCAAAAAGGCTTTGCCCCGGCGTACGGCCCGCTCGCTGGGGCTCGGGGTACCTTCGTTACGGGACCGATCCGGGCGCAGCGGCTCCAGTTGGCTTCGCTGCACCTACACTCGCTGTGTACGACTGCGTCGTACGGTCGCTGCGCTCCCACCCCCGGATCGATCCCGTAACGAAGCCTGCCGAAGGGGCAAAAGATCAAGAGCCGGATCAAAAGCCAAAGCAAAAGCAAAAGCAAAAGCAAAAGCCAGATCAAAAGATCGCAGCCTTCGGCAGCTCCTACAGTTGGATCAGGCGCGGGCATAGAGAAATCGGTCGGCTGTCAGGCCGCCTTCGCGAGCAGGCTCGCTCCCACAGAAAGCAAGGCAGCGCAGCTGCCCGCGGCGAAGCCGCACCACTCAACAATGAGCGTTAGCTCGAGTGCTTTTGATCTTGATCCACCGGCGACGTCGGAAGGCTGAGTGGAGGGATTGATCCGGGGGTGGGAGCGCAGCGACCGTTCGACGAAGTCGAACACAGCGAGTGTAGGTGCAGCGAAGCAAACCGGAGCCGCTGCGCCCGGATCGATCCCGGAGCGAAAGAACCCGAGCCTGCGAGGGCCGAACGCAGGAGCTAGCGTTTTTTGCTTACTTTTTTAGGCGCTTGTAAAAAAGTAAGTCGCCGTAAGGGCGAAACCGCCAGCAGCAACACCAAAAAAAACGGATATTCACCCCATCCAAAAAACCCGCGCAAGCGCCCCACCAACCCGCAAATAAACCTCCAGAACCCCAGGCACCACCGCCCCCAACCGCAACAAATCATGAGTCAACCCGGCACAAACCTCGACCTCGACCTCAACCCCCTGCCCACGCAGCCTGTCGACATAAGCCTGCCCCTCATCCAGCAACGGATCAAACCCCGCCAATACGACAATGGCCGGCGCCACCCCACGCAAATCCTCCGCCAGCAACGGCGAAAAACGCCAATCCAGATAATCCTCCGGCCCTCGCGCATAGTGCTGATAAAACCACTCCAGCGTGTCGTTCTCGAGCAAATACCCCTCGCCAAACAACAGCCGCGAATCATGCACCCGCGAAGCATCGGTCACCGGATAACACAACAACTGCGCCTTGGGCGCGATAGCCACCGTGTGCGGCCGCCGCACTGCCTGAATCGCCAGCACCGTCGCCAACGTGGCGCCCGCGCTGTCGCCACCAAACGCAACGCGCGAACCATCCAGGCCGAGGCTCACAGCCTGTTCGGCCAGCCAGGCCAAAGCGTCCTCGCCATCCTCCAGCGCTGTCGGAAAGCGATGCTCCGGCGCCAGTCGATAACCGACCGAAAGCACCGCACACGGCGTGCGCTGACAAAACTCGCGGCAGACGCCGTCGTGGGAATCCAGACTGCCAACGACAAATCCGCCACCGTGGAAATACACCAGCACCGGCAGCGGCGATTCAACACCGCTGGGCCGATACAAACGTAACGCCAGCGCCGCACCGTCACGGGCATGTGTTTCGATCTCGGTGACTTCAAGATCCTGCGGCGCCGGCCAGCGCAGTTGCGCGGTGGTCTGCTCGAAGGTGGCGCGGGCCTCGCTCGGGGTCAGTTGGTGCATGGCCGGCAGGCCGGCGTCCTGGCTGTCTTGAGCGAGGTCAAGGAAAGCTTCCAGATCAGGGTGTAACGACATCGTTAAAAATCCTTGTATCCGCAATAGGACGGGCGCGCCTGGGCAGCGCCCGCGCAAAAGACCGGGCGATCAACCCGCCCGCGCCATGCAGTGTTCGATCAACGCTTCAAGCTCACGCTGGTAATCGCTCACCAGCGCATCCATGGTGCCGGCGCGGTAACGCTGGCTGCTGTAGATGCAGCGCAAGGCCAGTTGCCCGTCATAGACCTGGCCGACGATTTCCAGCCAGTTGCCCAGGTTGGCCTTGAGGCTGTAGTTGTCGCCGGTTTCTTCCAGTGCCGGCACCAGCAACGCCTGTTCATCGAAGCTCTGGTCGAACTGCCCGAGGTAGTTGAACGTCACCCGTGCCTGCGGCAATGCAGCCAGTTGCGCCGAGATTTCCGGCCCGGCCAGATGACGCAGCACGCCATAGCCGATGCCTTTCTGCGGTACGCCCGCCAGTTGCGCCTGCACATCGATGATCGACTGGCCGATGTCATCGCTGTCCGGGCGCAAACGCACCGGGAACATGCTGGTGAACCAGCCGAGGCTGCGGCTCAGGTCGATCGATTCGAAGAGGTCTTCGCGCCCGTGCCCTTCAAGCAAAATCAACGCCGACGGTTGCTGGCTCCAGCGGCACAGGGCGCGGCTGAGCGCTGACAACAGCAAGTCGTTGATCTGCGTGCCGTACACCGCCGGGGCCTGTTTGAGCAGTTGTTCGGTGTGCTCGCGGGACAGCTTGAGCCGCGCCTGCGCCTGTTGCCGCACGAGGTTCTTGCCGCGCGGGTTGTCGCACGGCAGATCAACGCCGGGCTGATCCAGTTGCTCCAGCCAATAGCTCAATTCCTGCTCGGCAATCACTGGGGCCTGCGCCTGCAATGCCTCGGCAAACGGACGATAGCTGCTGGTGCGAATCGGCAGTTGCGGCGCCAGCCCCTGCACGCACGCCTCATAAGCGACTTTCAGATCGTCGAGCAGAATCCGCCACGACACGGTGTCGACCACCAGGTGATGAATCACCACCAACAACCGCGCCTGACCATCCGGCAAGGCCACATGCATGACCCGCCAGACCGGCCCGTCATCGAGTTTGAGGCTGCGCTGCGCGAGGTTGGCCAAAGCTTCGACCTCTTCGCTGCTTTGCGCTTCACGGCGCCACAGCACAGCCTCGTCGGACGCGCTGCTGCTATAGCGCTGCAACCAGCGCCCGCCGTCATTGGAAAAACGCAGACGCAACGAATCGTGATGCTGTTCGATCAAGCTCAGGGCCTGTTCGAGTGCGTCGAGATCCAGCGGCTGACGTGCGCTGAGCAGCAACGACTGGTTGTAGTGATGCGCCTCGGCCATGCCTTCGGCGAAGAACCATTGCTGGATCGGCAGCAAATTGAACGCACCCTCTGCAGCGACCTGAGTCAGGTCCGGCAACGCTTGCCCGGCGCCCTCCTTCGCCACTTGCTGCTCTACGATGCCGGCGATGGTTTGATAGCGCATCAGATCACGCAGCTTCAGCTCCATCTGCAGGGTCGGGTGGTTTCTCACCCGCGAGATCACTTGCAGGCTGAGGATCGAATCGCCGCCCAGTTCAAAGAAGTTATCGCTGATACCGACCTGCTCGACCTGCAACACCTGCGCCCAGATTTCCGCCAGCAGGCGTTCCTGCTCGGTGCGCGGGGCAACATATTCGTCGCTTTTGAACTCCGGCTCCGGCAAGGCCTTGCGATCGAGTTTGCCGTTGGGCGTGATCGGGAATGCGCTGAGGCAGACGATCTGCGCCGGCACCATGTATTCCGGCAGCGAAGCGCGCAGCCCGGCCTTGAGTTCATCGCCGATATCATCACCCGTGGCGGTGACTACATAACCGATCAGTTGTTTGCCGGAGGCATTGTCGCGGGCAATCACCAGCGCATCGCTGACCGCCGGCAACTGGCGCAGACTGGCCTCGACTTCGCCTAGCTCGATGCGGAAGCCACGCACCTTGACCTGATGGTCGATGCGCCCGACGTAATCGACCACGCCGTCCGGGCGACGACGCACCAGATCGCCGCTGCGGTACAGGCGCTCGCCCGGGGCAAACGGGTTGGGCACGAAGCGCTCGCCGGTCAGGTCGGGGCGTCCGTAGTAACCGCGAGCGACGCCGTAACCGCCGATGTACAACTCACCGGCAAAACCCGGCGGCAGCGGATTCAGATCGTCGTCGAGCACGTACAGCGAACGCGCACCGACCGCGCGGCCGATCGGCGCGTATGCCGCTTCGCACTGCTGGCTGATGGCGACTTTCCAGAGCATCGGCGTGACCACGGTTTCGGTCGGGCCGTAGCCGTTGGTGAAGTACTGCGGACGCAACGCCGCTTTCACCTGTTCGAAAGTCTGTTCCGGCACCGCGTCGCCACCGAAGCAGTAGATGCGTACCGGTGGCGGCGCGATGCCGCTGGCGGCCGCGTACTCGGCCAGTTGCTTCAGATAGGCCGGCGGGAAACAAGCGATGGTCACGCCGTAATCGTGCAGGGCCTGATAGGTCTGCTCCGGGGTCCACAGGCAACCGTCGCGGATCACCAGACGACCGCCGCTGTACAAGGTACTCAGCCAGCGTTCATGGGCACCGTCGAAAGCGAAGGACATGAAGTGCAGCTCGCAACTGCTCGCGTCCATTTCGTACAGCTCAGCGATGGCCTGGCAGTGCATGCTCAGCGGTCCCTGGGTGACGGCCACGCCTTTTGGCCGTCCGGTGGAACCGGAGGTGTAAACCAGATACGCCAGGCTCTGCTCGTGAACATCGCAGACCGGTGCGGCATCGCTGTAAAGACTGCGATCGAGTTGATCGATTTCCAGACGCAACACGCCATGCGGCGCCGGTAACGTCGCGCGCAGGCTGGTTTGCGTCAGCAGCAGGGCCATGCGCGAATCTTCGATCATGTAGGCCAGACGCTCCGGCGGGTAATCGATGTCCAGCGGTACGTACGCCGCACCGCTCTTGAGCACGGCGAGGAAACTCACCAGCATTTCCAGCGAGCGCGGCAACGCCACGCCGATCACCACTTCCGGCCCGGCACCGTGGGCGATCAGGCACTGCGCGAGTCGATTAGCCTGCCGCTCCAGCTCTGCGTAGCTCAGGCTCTCGCCGGCGCATTGCACTGCGATCGCATCCGGTTGCTGTTGCGCATGACGGCTGATCAGCTCCGGCAACAGGCGCGGTTCATGGCGGTGCGCCGGTTCGGCGCTCCAGGTCTGCGCCGCTTGCCATTGCTCGGCGGACAGACGCTGCAAGTTACCCAGCCGCTCATACGGAGCGGCCATCATCGCCGCGAGGGTGTTTTCCAGGGTCAGGCGAATGCCTTGCACCGCCTCGGCGCTGAAGTGGCTGCGCAGGTACAGGTACTCGATCGACAATTCATCGCCGAGCATCACCGCAAGGTCCATCGGCACGTTGGTCACGCCGTGGCCGATGGATTTGCCGAAGGTCAGCTCGGTGTCGGTTTCTTCCTGCAAGCGCTCGTCGATCGGGAAGTTCTCGAACACCACGATGCTGTCGAACAGCGCCTGACCACCGAGGTTCGACCAGCGCTGCACATCGGCCAGCGGCGCCTGGGAGTAATCGCGAATGTCGAGGTTGTAGGCCTGCACTTCGCCCAGCCAGTCGGCCAGGCGCTGATCGGCCCGCGGCGTCTGAATGATCGGCAAAGTGTTGATGAACAGGCCGAGCATGTTGCCGACGTTCGGCAAACTTTCCGGACGCCCCGATACGGTGGCGCCGAAGGTCACCGTCTGCTGGCCGGTGTAGCGTTGCAACAGCAGCAGCCACGCGCCCTGAATCAGCGTGTTGGGGGTGATGCGCAAATCGCGGCAGAACTCCAGCAGGCGCGCGGTTTGCGCTTTGTCCCAGTTCGAATAGATAGCATCGTGACCAGTAACGTCGGCACTATGACGCGGGTGCATCGCCTGACTCAGCGCGGTCGGTTCGTTGACCACCGCCAGACGCGCTTTCCAGAACAGCTCCTGGGCATCCTGATCCTGCGCCTGCAACCAGGCAATAAAGTCGCGATAGCGGCCGTTCTCGCCAGTCACCTGGCCCGTGGAATAGAACTGCAAGACCTCGCCGAACAGCCGCGAACTGCTCCAGCCGTCCATCAGAATGTGGTGGCTGGTCCAGATCATCTGGTACTGCTCGTCGCCCAGCTGCAGCAGGGTCACCCGCTGCAATCGCGCTTCAGCCAAGTCGAAGCCCAGCGCGCGATCAGCGCTGGCGAACTCGGCAATCGCCGCCTCGCTGCAGTCCTGCTCACGCCAATCGAGCACCTGCATCTGCAGTGGCGCATGGCGATGGACGACCTGCAGCGGTTTGGCCAGGCCGTCCTGCCAATGGAAACTGGTGCGCAGGATCGCCTGACGCACAATGATGAATTCCCAGGCCCGGCGGAAACGCTCAACGTCGAGGCCCTTGATCGGCAGGCTGACCTGTTGCACGTAAAGGCTGCTGCCGTTATCCGACAGGGTGTGGAAGAGCATGCCTTCCTGCATCGGCGACAGCGGATAGACGTCTTCGATCAGCTCCGCCGGCACCGGCAAGGCATCGAGCTGCGCCTGATCCAGTTGCGCCAACGGGTAGTCGGCAGCGCTGGCGGATTGCGCGTCTGCCAGCGAAACCACTGCGGCCAGTTTCTGCACCGTCTGCTGCTGGAACAGGTCTTTGGGCGTGAAGCAAATGCCCTGCTGCCGCGCGCGGCTGACCAGTTGAATCGAGATGATCGAATCACCGCCGAGGGCGAAGAAATTGTCGGTCACGCCGACCTGCTCGATCTTCAGAATGTCCTGCCAGACCTCGGCCAGCTGCTGCTCCAGCGGCGTCGACGGCGCGACATAATCGCGTTGTGCCTGGCTGGCATCCGGTGCCGGCAAAGCCTTGCGATCAAGTTTGCCGTTGGGTGTCAGGGGCAATTGTTCGAGGAACAGCCACTGCGCCGGCACCATGTAGTCCGGCAGATGCGCCTTGAGCGCGGCTTGCAACTCAGCACTCAGCGCGTCCAGTTGCGCGGGGCTTTGATCGGCCTCGGCCGGTACCACATAAGCCAGCAGTTGCTGGCCGCCAACGCCGTCCACCGCCAGCACCACGCCTTCGCGCACGCTGGCCTGGGCCAGCAGACGCGCTTCGATTTCCCCCAGTTCGATACGGAAGCCGCGCACCTTGACCTGATGGTCGATGCGGCCGACGTATTCGATTCGGCCGTCATCCAGAAAACGTGTCAGGTCGCCGGTGCGGTACATGCGCTCGCCGTTGCTCGCCAACGGGTTGGGCACGAAACGTTCGGCGGTCAGGCCCGGGCGCAACAGATAGCCACGGGTGATGCCCTCACCGGCCAGATACAGCTCCGCTGCGATGCCGAGCGGCGCTTGCTGCAATTGCCCGTCGAGCAGGTACGCGGTGGTGTTGCGCAGTGGCCGGCCGATATTGGCCTGGCCACCGAGTTCGCGGCGGGTCCAGGTCGAATACGTGGTGTCTTCGGACGGCCCGTACAGGTCGTAAACGTGGGCAACCGAAGTCTCGCGGTACAGCGTGTCGACCAGCGCCTGCTTGAGCGGCTCGCCGGCCAGATTGATGATGCGCACGCCCGCCGGGATCTGGCCGATGCGTTGTAGCGCGGCAATCGCCGATGGCACGGTGTTGATCAGGCGCACCTGATCACGCTCGGGCAAGTCGGGCAGCTCCAGAGCATTGCGCGCCATGACTATGGATCCGCCGCGCGCCAGGGTGACGAAAATCTCCCACACCGACAGGTCGAAGCACACCGACGTCGAGGCCAGCACGCCTTGCAGATCGTCCTCGCTGTAGACCTCGGCGGACCAATGAATCAGCGCCTGTACGTTGCGATAGGCGATGGCCACGCCTTTCGGTTTGCCGGTGGAACCGGAGGTGTAGATCACGTAGGCGAGATTGCTCGAGTCGGCGCGCGCCGGCAGGTTGTCCGGCGCTTGCGCGGCGAACGCCTCACCGCCGGCCTCGACCAGCACCACCTGCGCTTCGGTGAACGGCAGTTGCGCCAGCAACGCTTGCTGGGTCAGCAGAACTTTCGCCTGGCTGTCGTCGAGCATGTAGGCCACGCGGTCGGCCGGGTAGTCCGGGTCCAGCGGCACGTAGGTGCCGCCGGCCTTGAGCACCGCCATCAGGGCGATCACCAGTTCCGCCGAACGCGGCAGCGCCACGCCGACGCGCACTTCGGCGGTGACACCCAGCGTCACCAAATGCCGGGCCAGCTGATTCGCCCGCAGGTTCAGTTCGCCATAGCTCAGGGCCACGCCGGCATGACTCAACGCCAGTGCCTGCGGATGCGCTGCGACCCGTGCTTCAAAGCTCTGCGAGATCAACCGCTCGGCCGGATAAGCCGCGTGATTGTCGTTCCACTGCGCCAGCGTCTGCCGTTCGGCCAGCGGCAGCAGACCGATCTCGCCGAGTGCCCGCTGCGGCGCTGCGATAAATTGCTCGAGCACTTCACGCAAATGCGCCGCCAGACCAAGCACGCTGCGCTCGGCGAAGTGTTCGGTGAGGTAGTTGAAATCGAGGTTGAGCACTTGGCTGACGCCGGCGATCAGGGTCAGACCGTAGTTGGTCTGCTCGCGGTGCTCCAGACCGGAAAAACGCAGCCCGCCCGGATTGGCCTCCAGCGCTTCGGACACCGGGTAGTTCTCGAACACCAGCAAAGTGTCGAACAGCGCTTCGCCACTCAATGCGGCCAGACGCTGAATGTCCTGCAACGGCGTCTGTTCGTAGTCGCGCAACAGCAGGTTCTTGTCCTGCACGCTGCGCACCCAGTCGCCCACACTGAGGGTGGCCTGCGGACTGGCGATCACCGGCAAGGTGTTGATGAATAGCCCCAGCTGTTCTTCGATGCCCGGCAAATCCACCGGACGCCCGGATACCGTGGCGCCAAACGCCACGGTGGCCTGGCCGGTGTAGCGCTGCAACACCAGCAGCCATGCCGCCTGCACCAGGCTGTTGAGGGTCACCTGTTGCTGACGGGAGAAGCTGTTCAGACGCTGGGTCAACGCTTCATCGAAATGCAGACGATGCATCTGTTTGCCCGGCCCCGGCACGGTGCGTCCGTGGCAGGCGGAGGCCAGTCGGGTCGGCTCGTCGAGTTCGGCCAGTTGCCCGCGCCAGAATTCCTGCGCGGCCGCCTTGTCCTGGCCCTGTAGCCACACCAGAAAATCCCGATAGCGACCCTGCGCGCTCGGCACCGGCTGGCCGGCGTAATCCTGCAGCACCTCGCCGAACATCCGCGAGTTGCTCCAGCCATCCATGAGGATGTGGTGGCAGGTGAAAATCAGTCGATGGCGATCGTCGGCAGTGCGCAGCAGGCACAGGCGCAACAGCGGCGGATTCTGCAGATCGAAGCCACGTTCGCGGTCGGCCTGCGCCCGTGCTTCAAGCACCGCCGGCAGATCGGCGGCATCGCGCACATCGATTTCCGGCATTTCCAGGGTCAGTTGGCGGTTGATCACCTGCAACGGCGCATCGAGGCCATCGCGGCCCCAGATGAAACCGGCGCGCAGCACTTCATGGCGATCGACCACCCGTTGCCAGGCTTGCTGGAACCGCGCGACGTCGAGGCCGTCGATGTCCAGCAGCATCTGATAGACGTAGGCGCTGGCATCCGCGTCGTACAGGCTGTGGAACAGAATGCCCTGCTGCATCGGCGCCAGCGGGTAGATGTCCTCGATGCGCTGGGCGGCGATCGGCAGGCTGTCCAGATGCGCCTGGGACAAACCGGCCAGCGGCACGTCGGACGGAGTCAGCCCCCCGGAATGACTGAGGCAGTGGTCGATCAATTCGCTCAGCGCCACTTCGTAGGCACGGGCCAAACCGACAATGGTCGCCTCTTCGAAAACGTCGCTGCTGTAGGTCCAGGTCAGGCTCAACTGGCCCTGATAAACCCGGCCATCGATGGTCAGCCAGTTGGCCATCGGCGCGTTCGCGTCCTGACCGGCGCCCTTGTCCTCGGTGGCCGGCCGCCACAAGGCGTCTTCATCGAAGTTGTTATCGAACTGGCCGAGGTAGTTGAACGTCACCTGCGGTTGCGCCAGTTCATGGAGTGCCGCTTGTGCTTCGGCGGTGCCGAGATAACGCAGCAAGCCGAAGCCGATGCCCTTGTTGGGGATCGCGCGCAGTTGCTCCTTGATGCCTTTGATCGAGGTTTCCAGGCTGGCGTTTGGTGTCAGGCGCACCGGGAACATGCTGGTGAACCAGCCCACGGTGCGGCTCAGGTCGATGTCATCGAAGAGGTCTTCGCGGCCATGGCCTTCGAGCTGCACCAGCGCACTGTCGCTGGCGGTCCACTCGCAGAGCACCCGCGCCAGTGCGGTCAGCAGCAGGTCGTTGACCTGAGTGCGGTAGGCCGCCGGGGCCTGTTGCAGTAACTGGCGAGTGCGTTCGGCGTCCAGCCGCGTGTCGACGCTGCGTTCGAAGCGGTTGTTCAACTGGCCCTGCGGATTATCCAGCGGCAAACCGAGCGGAACGTCGCGCAACTGCTCGCGCCAGTAGCTGAGTTCGCTGCCCAGCGCCGCGCTGCGCGCATGTTCTTGCAGGCGCAAACCCCAGTCCTTGAACGCGCTGGTCTTGGCCGGCAGATGCACGCTCTGTCCGCTGCTGATCTGCTGATAGGCGTTCTGCAGGTCTTCGAGCAGGATCCGCCACGACACGCCATCGACCACCAGGTGATGAATCACCAGCAACAGACGCTGACTGGCGTCCGGCATATCGATCAGCGCCGCGCGGATCAGCGGGCCGTTGTGCAGGTCGAGGCTGCGTTGCAGGTCCAGGCACAGCGCTGGCAGTGCCGCGCTGTCGTCCAGCGTAAAGCTGCGCAACAAGTCTTGTGGCTGATCCGCCGCGCCGTGGCTTTGCTGCCAGCCCTGCTCGGTTTGGCGATAACGCAGACGCAAGGCGTCATGCTGTTTTTGCACCTGCGCCAGGGCCTGTTGCAGCGCAGTGGCTTGCAGGGTTTTCGCCGGGGTCAGCAGGATCGACTGGTTCCAGTGATGCCGCGCCGGGATGTCGCTGTGGAAAAAATACTGCTGGATCGGCGTCAGTGGCGCATCGCCAAACACTTCGCCCTGCTCCGTTTGCACCGCGTCGCTCTGTTGCGCGACGGTGGCCAGACGCTGCACGGTCTGATGCTGGAAAATGTCCTTGGGCGTAAAGCGAATGCCAGCCTGCCGAGCGCGGCTGACCACTTGAATCGAAATGATCGAATCGCCGCCCAGCTCGAAGAAATTATCGTGAAGCCCTACCCGCTCGACCTTGAGCACGTCCTGCCAGATCTCCGCCAGACGCTGTTCCAGTTCGCTGCGCGGCGCCACGTAGGCTTCTTGCACCTGCGCAACGTCCGGCTGCGGCAGTTGCTTGCGATCGAGCTTGCCGTTGGCGGTCAGCGGCAGCCGGTCAAGGAACGCCCAACTGACCGGGACCATGTAATCCGGCAGGGTTTCGCGCAGGTGCGCCTTGATCGAATCACGCAGCGCGCCCTGCTCGTCCGCGTTCAATGTCTCAACCGGCACGACCCAGGTCGCCAGTTGCTGACCGCTGAGACCGTCCACCGCCAGCACCACCGCTTCGCGCACCTGTGGATGCTTGAGCAGTTGCGCTTCGATTTCGCCGAGCTCGATGCGGAAACCACGGATCTTCACTTGGTGGTCGATACGACCGATGTACTCGATCACCCCATCGCCGCGCAGCCGTGCGAGGTCGCCGGTACGGTACAGACGCTGGCCGGCCTTGCGGTTGAACGGGTCGGGCACGAAGCGGGTAGCGCTCATGCCAGCCTGATTCAGATAACCGCGTGCAAGACCGGCACCGGCGATGTACAACTCGCCGATGCAGCCTTGCGGCACCAGGTTGAGCGAGCTGTCGAGCAAGTACCACGACAGGTCGACAATCGGCGCGCCGATCGGGCTGCTGTGATTGCTCTGCAGATCCGCCAGCGACAATGGCCGGTAGGTCACGTGCACGGTGGTTTCGGTGATGCCGTACATGTTGATCAGCGTCGGCGCGCGGTCGCCAAAACGTTCGAACCACGGGCGCAGATTCTGTACTTCCAGCGCCTCGCCGCCGAACACCACGTAACGCAGGGTATTACTGCGGCTCGACTCGCAGGCGACCTGCATCAACGGCTTGAACGCCGACGGTGTCTGGTTCAGCACCGTGACATTTTCATCGCACAGCAGCGTGTAGAAATCCTCTGGCGAACGGCTGACATCGTGGGGCACGACCACCAGTTTGCCTCCGTACAACAGCGCGCCGAAAATCTCCCACACCGAAAAGTCGAACGCGTAGGAATGGAACAGCGTCCAGCTGTCCTGCGCGCCGAAATCGAACCAGTGCGCGGTGGCGCTGAACAGGCGCATCACGTTGCCGTGCGGCAGCAACGCGCCCTTGGGTTTGCCGGTGGAACCGGAGGTGTAGATGACGTAGGCCAGATTGTCCGGCGTGGTCAGGCATGGCGGGTTGCTTGCGATGCCGTGCTCCGGCGCCTGATTCAGATCGAGGCAGATCAGCCCCGGCGGCAGCGGCAATTGCCCGAGCAAATGGCCCTGGGTCAACAGCAATTGAATACCGCTGTCGTCGATCATGTAGCTCAAGCGGTCATCCGGGTAGCTCGGGTCCAGCGGCACATAGGCGCCGCCCGCTTTCAGCACCGCGAGAATGGCGACGATCATGTCCAGCGAACGCTCCACCGCCACGCCGACGCGCACGTCCGGGCCGACGCCCTGCTCGAGCAGCGTATGCGCCCACAGGTTGGCGCGGTGATTGAGTTCAGCGTAAGTCAGGCGTTGCCCGGCAAAGCTCACCGCCACCGCATCGGCATGCCGCTCGGCCTGGGCCTCGATGGCTTGCTGGATGCACTGGGTCAGCGGTTGTTCAATCAGCGACGGATTCCATTGCGCCAACAGCTGTTGCTGCTGGCCGGCGTCGAGCATCGGCAATTGGCCGATGCGCCGAGTCGGCTCGGCGACGATCGCCTGCAACAGCGCGGTCCAGTGTTGCGCCAGTCGCTCGATGGTCGCTGCGTCGAACAGGTCAGTGGCGTACTTGAGCACCGCTTCGATGCCGTGAAGCTGTTCGGTGGTGTTGAGGGTCAGGTCGAATTGCGCGGTCTGGCTCTGCCATTCCAGCGGTTCGATGTTCAGGCCGTTAAGGCGCGTCGCAACGCTCGCACGGCGCTCGGCCTGGTGGTTGAACATCACCTGGAACAGCGGACTGTGGCTGAGGCTGCGGCCCGGCTCCAGCGCTTCGACCAGTTGTTCGAAGGGCAAGTCCTGATGCGCCTGCGCCTCCTGGGCGGTCTGTTTGACCTGACGCAGCAGTTCGACAAACGGCAGCTCTGCGTCGATGTCCGCCTTGAGCACCTGGGTGTTGACGAAGAAGCCGATCAGCCGCTCGATTTCTACCCGGCCACGGTTGGCCACCGGCACGCCGACACGGATGTCGCTTTGCCCGCTGTAGCGATGCAGCAAGGCCTGAAACGAAGCCAGCAGCAACACGAACAGGGTGACGTTTTCCTGCCGGGCAAACGCTTTGAGGGCATGGCTCAGCGCCGGGTCGAGAATCAGGTTGTGGCTGGCGCCGGCGAAGCTCTGCTCCACCGCGCGCGGGCGATCCAGCGGCAGTTCCAGTACCGGTTGTTCGCCGCCGAGCTTGGCCTGCCAGTAGGCCAGTTGTCGCTCCTGCTCACCGGCCTCCATCCACTGGCGCTGCCACAACGCGTAATCGGCGTATTGAATCGGCAGGGCCGGCAGACCGGCGTCGTGACCGAGGTTGAAACCGGCATAGAGCTGCACCAGTTCCTCGATCATCACTTGCAGCGACCAGCCATCGGAAACGATGTGATGCAGGGTCAGCACCAGCACATGCTCAGCGGGGTTGACCTGTAGCAGCGCGGCTCGCAGCAACGGGCCGTGCTGCAGGTCGAAAGTCTTCTGGCTCTGGGTCTGGACGAAAGCCTGGATCGAACGCTCCGGGTCATTCGCCAGATCAGCGCTCAGGTGATGAATCTCCAACGCAAAAGGTCCTGCGGGCAGGACCACTTGCAAGGGTTGCGCGCTGTCTTGAGAGAACACCGTGCGCAAGGTTTCGTGGCGTTCGATCAGCGCCGCGATGCTGCGTTCCAGTGCCGGCGCATCCAGCGGCCCCTGCAAGCGCAGGGCCGTCGGAATGTTGTAGGCCGCGCTGTGCGGTGCCCACTGCCAGAGGAACCACTGGCGCTGCTGAGCGTAGGACAGCAGCAACGGCTCTTCAGCCGTGCGCTTGAAAACCGGGGCAATGTCAAAGAGGTTGACGCCTTTCTGCTTGAGCAGAACCGCCAGAGCCTTTCTTTGCTTAGCCGAAAGTTGTCCTACCGACTCGATTAACTCTTGCACGCGTTTTTCCCTCTCAAGAAATCAGTTTTTCCAGATCATCGAGGGATAGACGTTTGAGGGCCTCCAGTGATTTAGCCAATTCATCCTGAACGGGCGACATTTCGACGCGCAGCGCTTCGATCCGCGCGCAGAAATCCTTGAGCGTGTCGGTTTCGAACAGCGCCTTGAGCGGCACCTTGTCGCCCAGACGTTCCTGCACCCGGGTCACCACCAATGTCGCCAGCAACGAATGGCCGCCGAGCTGGAAGAAGTTGTCCGCCAGCCCGACCCGCTCGACTTCCAGCACCTCCTGCCAGATCGTGGCGACCTCCCATTGCAGATCGCTTTGCGGCGCCTGGTATTGCTCCTGCGTCGGGCTCTCGCCCAACGCCATCAGCGCCTTGCGATCGAGCTTGCCGTTGGGCGTCAGCGGGATCGCGTCGATCAGGTGCAGATGCCCCGGCACCATGTGCGCCGGCAAGCGACTGGCCAACGCATTGCGCACCCGCTCGGCCAGCGTCGACCGCTCGCTGTCCGGCGCCGCGACGAGGTAGGCATGCAGGTGTTTGCCAGCGGCGCCGTCCTGCGCCAGTACCACCGCTTCGCCGATATCGTCGAGTTCCAGCAGACGCGCTTCGATCTCGCTGAGCTCGATGCGGAAGCCGCGAATCTTCACCTGATGGTCGGCGCGACCGATGTACTCGATGTTGCCATCGTCGCCCTGGCGCACCAGATCGCCGGTGCGGTACAGGCGCTCGCCATTGCTCGCGTAAGGATTCGGCACAAAGCGTTCGGCGGTCAGCGCGGCGCGGCGCAGATAGCCGCGCGTCACCCCGGCACCCGCCAGGTACAGCTCGGCCGCCACGCCCTCGGGCAGCGCCTGCAACTGACTGTCGAGCAGGTAGGCCACGGTGTTGTCCAGCGGCCGGCCAATGTTCGCCCGGCCCTGCGGTGTGCGCAGGGTGAAGGTCGAATAAGTGGTGTCCTCCGACGGCCCGTAGAGGTCGTAGACCTGCTGCACCTGAGTGCTGGCGTAGAGTCTGTCGACCAGACTCTGCTTGAGCGGCTCGCCGGCCAGATTGATGGTGCCGACTGAAGTCGGGATCTGCCCGGCCCGTTGCAACGCGGCAATCGCCGACGGCACAGTGTTGATCAGGGTGACCTGCTCGCGCGCCGGCAAATCCGTCAGCGCCAGAGCGTTGTCGGCCAGCACCAGGCAGCCACCGCAGGCCAGCGTGACGAAGATTTCCCACACCGACAGATCGAAGCAGATCGAGGTCGAGGCCAGCACACCGCGCAATTGTTCTTCGCGATAGACACCCGCTGACCACTGAATCAGCGCCGACAGATTGCCGTGGCTGATGGCTACGCCTTTCGGCTTGCCGGTGGAGCCGGAGGTGTAGATCACGTACGCCAGATTGTCTGCCGCGAGATTAACCAGTGGCGCAGCATCCGGGTATTCGCTGGCGACGTTCTCGTCCACCAGCAGCACCTGCGCACTCAAGGTTTCGGGCAGCATCGCCAAGGCCGCTGGCTCAGTGAGCAGCACCGCCGCGCGGCTGTCGTCGAGCATGTGCAGCAAGCGCTCCTGCGGGTAATCCGGGTCCAGCGGCACATAAGCGCCACCGGCCTTGAGGATCGCCAGCAAGCCGACCAGCATGTCCGGCGTGCGGCGCATGCACACGCCGACGCGCACTTCCGGCCCGACGCCCATGCCTTGCAGCTTGTGCGCCAGACGATTGGCCCGGGTATCGAGGTTTTGGTAAGCGATGGATTGCTCAGCGAACAGCACCGCGTTCGCCTGTGGCTGTCGTTGCACTTGCGCGGCGATGTGCGCCAGCACCGTGCGTTGATCCGGCGTGGTAACCGGCGCCTTGCCCCACTCGATCGCTTGTTGCCGTTGTGGCTCGGCGAGCAGTTGCAGCGCGCCCAGCGGCTGCGTGGCGTCGGCGAGGAACTGCTCGAGCAGGCCTTGCAACTGCGCACTCAACGCGCGGATCGCTTGAACGTCGAAGCTGGCCTGATCGAAACTCACGCCCAGACTCAGCTCGCGGCCGGTGACCGCGACCAGCGTCAGCGGATAGTTGGTCTGCTCCTGCCGGCGGATTGCCGAGAACTTCAGACCCGTCTGCGGTCCCTGCGCCAGCGCTTCGGCCATCGGATAGTTCTCGAACACCAGAATGCTGTCGAACAATGCCCCGGCACCCGCCCCGGCCCAGCGCTGAATATCATACAGCGGCGTGTGTTCGTGCTCGCGCAAGGCCAGATTGAGGTCTTGCACCTGTTGCAGCCATTGGCTGACGCCGATCTCCGGCGATGGCGCCGCCACCACCGGCAAGGTGTTGATGAACAGACCGATCTGCTGCTCGACGCCCGGCAAATCCGTCGGCCGCCCGGCGACCGTCGCGCCGAACGCCACGTGATCCTGGCCGGTGTAGCGCTGCAACAGCAGCAGCCACGCCGCTTGTACCAGCGTGTTGAGGGTGACTTTCTGCTCGCGGGCGAAGCGGTTCAGTTCGGCGGTCAGCGGTTCGCTGAACACATGCTCGTGATCGGCATAGCCACTCGCCGTTTGCCTGACCGGCATGGCACTGGCCAGTCGCGTCGGCTGTTCAAGGTCCGCCAGCGCTGCGCGCCAGAACTGCCGACTGGCTTGCTGATCGCGCTGGCCGAGCCATTCGATGTAATCGCGATAACGCCCCTGCCCTGCGCCCGGCGTGATGCCGGCGTAGCGTTGCAGCACTTCGCCGAACAACTGCGAAGTGCTCCAGCCGTCCATGAGGATGTGATGGCAGGTGTAGATCAGGTGATGAGTGTGTTCAGCGATGCGCACCAACGTCACGCGCAACAGCGGTGCGTCGAGCAGATCGAAACCGTTGTGCAGGTCTTCAGTGGCGAGATGATCAAGTGCTGAATCAAGGCCGGCGCGACCGCGCCAGTCCTGCACCTGCCACGGCATCTGCACACGGCTGCGGACCACCTGCACCGGCGCGGCGGCATCCTGCGGCCAGACGAACGCCGTACGCAGAATATCGTGGGCTTCGAGGGTCTGCTGCCAGGCCTGGTGGAAGCGCTCGGCGTCGAGCTGCTCGACGTCGACGCGCAGCTGATTGGTGTAAGCCGGACTGTCCGGCTCGTTGCGGCTGTGGAACAGAATGCCTTGCTGCATCGGCGACAGCGGGTACAGATCGACGATGTCACGCGGCGCCATCGGCAGCGCCGACAGCTGCGCCTGGGTCAGGTTGGCGAGGTTGAAATCCGAGGGTGTCACGCCACCTGCGCCGCTCGCGCAGCAATGTTCGATCAGGCGTTGCAGTTCGCGGCGATAGGCCTCGGCCAGCGCCTCGATGGTCTCGGCGCGGTACATGCCGGTGCCGAAGGTCCAGGTCAGTTCCAGCTCACCGCCGAGAACCTGTCCGTCGACGCTCAGCCAATTGCCCAGCGGTGCCTGTCCATCCTGATTGGCGCCAGTGCCGTCGCTGCTTGGCAAGAACAACGCGCCTTGCTCGGCGCTGAACGCGCCGTCGAACTGACCGAGGTAATTGAAGGTCACCCGTGGTTGCGCCAGCGTCTGCAACTCGGCAGCACGCGTGAGGTAACGCAGCACGCCATAACCGATGCCTTTGCCCGGCACGGCGCGCAGTTGCTCCTTGATCGCACACAGCGATGCAGCGGGATTGGCCTGCGGGGTCAGGCGCACCGGGAACAGGCTGCTGAACCAGCCGACCGTGCGGCTCAGGTCGATGTCGTCGAACAGGTCTTCACGACCATGGCCTTCGAGCTGGATCAACACCGAAGGCTGCTCGCTCCAGTCACACAACACCCGCGCCAATGCGGTCAGTAACAGGTCGTTGATTTGCGTGCGGTAGGCCGCCGGGGCGACTTTCAGCAGTTTGTCGGTCAATGTCTGGCTCAGGCGCGTACTGGCGCGGGCAGCCTGGGCGCGGGTCTGGCTGTCCTCGGCGAAATCCCGTGGCAGTGCCGCGTCAGCCGCCGCCAGGGTCTGGCGCCAATAAGCGCTTTCGGCCGCCAACGTTTCGCTCTGTGCATAACGATGCAACTGCTCGGCCCAGTTGTGCAGCGAACTGCTCTGGCCCGGCAACACCGGCGCCGTCCCCGCCGCCAATGCCTGGTAAGCCTGCTGCAAGTCCTCAAGCAGAATGCGCCACGACACGCCGTCGACCACCAGATGATGGATCACCAGCAACAAGCGCTGCTCGGCGTTCGGCAGGTTGACCAGCACCGCGCGCAGCAAGTGCCCGCGTTGCAAATCCAGGCTGCGCTGCGCCGCGTCGGCCACGGCCGGCAAGGCATCGAGGCTGTCCAGCTCGCGTACCCAGAGCAATTCGGCATCACCCTGCGGCTGCGGCAGTGCCTGCCAGTGATCGCCCGACTGCACAAAGCTCAAGGCCAGCGCTTCGTGCTGTTCGACCAACGTCGCCAGCGCCTTGCGCAAATGCACGGCGTCCAGCGCCAGGGTCGGTTGCAGCATTACCGACTGGTTCCAATGCTGGCGCTGGGCAATCGGCGTCTCGAAGAAACGCACCTGAATCGGTAGCAACGGCAACGGCCCGCGAGCCACTGGTGCGGCGACGGCAGCCGGTTTGGCTTCGATCAGTCTGGCCACGGCAGCCAGTTGGCCGATGGTCTGTTTTTCGAACAACTGCTTGGGGCTGAGCTTGATGCCCTGGCGCTTGGCCCGGGCGATGATCTGCAAGCTGAGGATCGAGTCGCCGCCCAGTTCAAAGAAGTTATCGCTGCTGCCGACCCGCTCAAGCTTGAGCACCTCAGCCCAGATCGCGGCCAGTTTCTCTTCGATCTCACCGACCGGCGCGACGAACTGCTGGCTGACCACGCCGGGCACTGGCAAGGCACGCTTGTCGAGTTTGCCGTTGGCGGTCAGCGGCAGCTTTTCCAGCAACACTAACTGCGCCGGCACCAGGTAATCCGGCAGCCGCGCCTGCAATTGCTCGCGCAGATCCTTCGCCTGCACCTTCGCGCCCGCTGCCGGCACGCACCACGCCAGCAGTTGCAGGCGTGCCGGATCGTCATCCAGTGGCAGCGCGAGCACGGCGGCTTCGCTGACGTCATCGAGGCTGAGCAACACCCGCGCGACTTCCGCAGGCTCAACACGGTAGCCGCGCACTTTGACCTGATCGTCGGCACGACCGATGAATTCCAGCGCCTGCTTGCGGTTGCGCCGGACCCGGTCGCCGCTGCGGTAGACCCGCGCGCCCGCTGCGCCGAACGGGTCGGGCAGGAATCGTTCGGCGGTCAGCGCCGGCTGATTCAGGTAACCAAGGGCAACGCTGTCGCCGCCGATGTACAGCTCACCGGCGACCTGATCGGCTACCGGGTTGAGCACATCGTCGAGCACATAGACATGGGCACCGGCCAACGCCGTGCCGATAGGAACACTGCGCGCCTGCGCGGGGAGTTCTTCGACCTCATGGGTCAGCACACCCACGGTGGTTTCGCTAGGGCCATAGTGATTGATCAGGCGACAGCCCGGTTTAAATTGCTGCACACGCTCGACCAGTGCCGGCGAACAGGCTTCGCCGCCGACGATCAGTGCGTGTTCCGGCAGCACATCGGCAGGCTTGGCCGCCTGCAACAGCGCGGCGAGATGCCCGGGGACGATTTTCAACATGCCAACGCGATGGCGGGCCATGTATTCGGCAAAACGATCCGGGTCGAAGCCGAGTTCTTCTGGCAGCACATGTAGCAAACGACCGGAGCACAACGCGCCGAACAGCACGGTGAAGCCAAGGTCGGCGGCGATGGTCGAGACCAGCGCCATGCTCGCCTCGGGCGCCGGCGCCAGACGCTCGAGTACACCGCGCACATAACTGCCCAGCGCGCCGTGGCTGACCAGCACGCCCTTGGGTTGCCCGGTGGAACCGGAGGTGTGAATCACGTAGGCCGGCGACTGCGCATACAGCGTCAGCTCAGGCGCGGACGTCGGCAGCGAGCGCCACTGCCCCGGCGCAAACTCCAGACCCTGACAGCCCTCAGCCGCCAATTCGCTGAGCCGTGCGTCGCCTTCAGCACCGATCAGCGCCCGCGCCTGGGCAGCGCCGAGCATCTGTTGCAGGCGCGCGCTTGGCGCCTTGACGTCGAGCGGCATGTACACCGCGCCAGCCTTGAAAATCGCCAGCAGGCAAGTCAGCCAGTCCAGCGAACGCTCCAGCAGCACCGCCACCGGTTCGCCGACACTGACGCCCTGCGCACGCAAATAATGGGCGAGACGGTTGGCTTGTTCATCCAGCGCCTGGAAAGTCACCGTTTGCTTGAGATCCCGAGCGGCCAGCGCCAGCGGCTGCCGGGCCACTTCACGCGCCCAGTGTTGCAACACCGTCAACGCCGGTTCGCGTTGGCTGGCAAGCGCAGCAGGCCGTGGCGTCGCTACCGTGTGGAGCGGCGCCTGCGGCGAGTTGAGCAACTGTGTAAACAGGTCCAGCAACATCGGCACAAAACCGGCGACCGTTTCCGCCCGATAGAGATCGCTGGCGTAGGTCATCTGGCCGTGGATCAGCGCGCCGTCGTCGGTGATATCCAAGGCCAGATCGAAGTGCGTGCCGTCCTTGGCCAGCGGGTATTCGCCGACAGTCAGGCCGGGCAAGGCCATCGAGCGTTGTTTCTGCATGCCGACGTTCTGGTTGAACTTGGCCTGGAACAGCGGGTTGTGGCCCAGGGTGCGTTCGGCGACCAATTCGTCGACGAGTTGCTCGAACGGCAACTCCTGATGTGCCTGTGCGCCGAACGCCGCTTCACGCACCTGCGCGAGCAAATCGGCGAAACTGCCGCGCTCATCGACCTGGCAACGCAGCACCTGGGTGTTGACGAAGAAACCGATCAGTCCCTCGACTTCGGCGCGGCCACGGTTGGCATTCGGCACGCCGACACGAATGTCGCGCTCGCCGGCCAGACGCGAAAGGAACAGCGAGAACCCGGCCAGCACCAGCATGAACAGGCTGATGCCCTGGCTGCGGGCGAAGACGTTGAGCTGTTGCGACAGGTCGGTGCCGAAATCAAAGCTCAGGGTCTGTCCTGCAAAGCTTTGCGTCAGCGGTCGGGCAAAGTCCGGCGCCACTTCCAGCAGCGGATGTTCGTCGCCCAATTGCTGACGCCAGTAGTCGAGCTGGCGTTCACCCTCGCCGGCCTCCAGCCAGCGCCGCTGCCAGATCGCATAGTCGGCGTATTGCAACGGCAGCGCCGGCAATTGCGGCTCGCGCTGCAGGCTGAACGCCTGATAGCACTGCACGAATTCCTTGACCATGACGTCCATCGACCAGCCATCGGAGACGATGTGATGCATGCTCACCACCAGCACGAACTCATCGTCGGCCAAAGCAAACAGGCTGGCGCGCAACAGCGGGCCGTGGCGCAGATCGAACGGTTGCGCGGTGACGTCTTGCACGTGTTGCGCGAGCAGTTCTTCGCGCTCTTGCGCGGCGACGTCGGTCAGATCAAAGCGGTCCAGGGCAATTTTCTGCTGCTCGAGAATCACCTGATGCGCTTGATCGCCGTCGGTGTGAAACACCGTGCGCAATACTTCATGGCGCGCCAGCAGATGATCGAACGAGCGGCTCAGGGCCGACTCATCCATCCGGCCTTTCAGACGCAAGCCAGCGGCCATGTTGTACGCGGCGCTGTGCGGTTCCAGTTGCCACAGGAACAGCAGGCGTTGCTGGGCGAACGACAGGGGAATCTGCCCGCAGTCGTGGCGGCTGACCGGCAACGGCAACAGGCTGAAGTCCTTGCCCTCCTCGCGCAGTTTGGCGAGAAACAGCCGACGCTGTTCCAGCGGCAAGCCGACGAACCTTTTTGCAATACGTTCCGCCATCGTGCCGCTCATACTTCTTCTCCTTGCAAAGCATTCATGAACTGATCCAGGTCGGACCAGTCGTCGTCGCCGCTCGCCTCGGCCAGTTGCCCGAGCACTTCGGCGAGATCCGCCAGCAGCGGTTTTTCGAACAGGCTGCGCAGCGGCAGCACCACCCCCATCTGCTCCTTGACCCGGGCAATCACCTGCGCGGCCAGCAACGAGTGGCCGCCCAGTTCAAAAAAGTGATCGTCCAGGCCCACACGCGGCACGTGCAGCACCTCGGCCCAGACCTGTGCCAGACACTGTTCGGCCGGCGATTGCGGGGCGCGGTAATCGCCCTGCAACTGCGCCGGATCCGGCGTCGGCAAAGCTTTGCGGTCGAGCTTGCCGCTCGGCGTCAGCGGCAGGTTCGCCAGCAACAGCAGATGCCCCGGCACCATGTAATCCGGCAGGCTGGCTTGCAGCGCAGCGCGGGTCTGCTGACGGAATGCCGCTTGCGTCGCCGCGCTGGCGAGCACCGCAGGTTCTGTCACAACGTAGGCGACCAGTTGCGCACCGCCCGCGAACGGCACCGCCAGCACCACTGCTTCGCGAACGCCCGGACATTGCTGCAGGCGCGATTCGATCTCGCCCAGTTCGATGCGAAAGCCACGAATCTTCACTTGATGATCGACCCGGCCGACATACTCCAGCGCGCCATCGCCGCGCAGCCGCGCACGGTCGCCGGTGCGATACAGGCGCTGGCCGTCGGCAAACGGATCGACAATGAACCGCTCAGCGCTGAGGCTCGGCTGACGGTGATAACCGCGCGCCAGCCCCGGCCCACCGATGTACAACTCGCCCACCGCGCCTTGCGGCAGCAGGTTCAGATCATCGTCGAGCACGTACAGACGCCGCGCCGCCAGGCGCTTGCCGATCGGCATGCCGCGCCACGACACGTCCTGCGCGGTCAGCGCAGTGCAGTCATGAATCGTCGAGACCACCGTGGCCTCGGTCGGGCCGTAGGTGTTGAGCAGGCGCACATGGCCGAGCCCGGCCTGCTGCCACAGGCGCAAACCGTCCACCGCCATGGCTTCACCGCCGACGTGAATCTGCCGCAGCGCGCCGAAACTTGCCGGCGGTTTCGCCGCGTATTCCTGCACCAGCCAATACCAATAAGCCGCTGGCAGATCGGCCAGGGTGATGCCCTGATCGATGATCACCTGATGCAGCGTCGCGCTGTCCCACAACGGCGCATCGCGCATGACCACGCTGGCGCCATGGCACAGCGGCGGGAAAAATTGCTCGACGAAACCGTCGAAACTGCTGGTGGCAAATTGCAGAACACGGTCGCCTTCGCGCAGATCGCTGTAATCGATGGCGCGGGCAATGAACTCGCTCAGCGCGCCATGACTGACCGCCACGCCTTTCGGCCGCCCGGTGGAGCCAGAGGTGTAGATCACATAAGCGAGGTTGTCGGCTTCGACCGTGACCGGCAGGTTGCCGCTCTGCTCGCTGGCGGGCAACTGCTCCAGGCACAGGCATTCGATGCCGTCGAGCGTCGGCAGGCTGGCGAGGCTTTGCTGATCGCTGAGCAACAGCTTCAAACCGCTGTCAGCGAGCACATGGCGCAAGCGTTCGGCCGGGGTCTGCGGATCCAGCGGCACGTAGGCACCGCCGGCCTTGAGCACGGCCAGCAGCGCCACCGCCAGTTCCAGCGAGCGGCCCAGCGCGACACCGACCAGCACGTCCGGGCCCACACCCTGTGCGCGCAACTGGTGGGCCAGACGATTGCTGCGAGTGTTGAGTTCGTCGTAGCTGAATGCCGGCGCAGGCGCTGTGGCCAACCGCACCGCCGGCGCTTGCGCGGTCCGTGCGACTTGCGCTTCGAACAGGCTTTGCACGCTAATGAAACGAGGCGCTGGTGCGGTGGCCTGGATCAAGGCGTGGCGTTCGTCTTCGGCAAGCATCGCCACATCGCCGATCAACTGCTGCGGGTCGCGGCACACCGACTGGAGAATGTTGCGCCAATGCCCGGCCAGCGCGGCGATGGTTGAAGCATCAAAAATATCCGTGGCGTAAGTGAAGGCAGCAAACAATTGCTCGCCCTCCTCGCGAGTGTCGAGCATCAGGTCACTGGTGGCCGCATGTTGCCGGCCGCTGCCGGCCAGTTGCTCCTCGCTCAAATAGCCCACGCGCAAACCCGAGGCCAGTTGCGCCTGGTGCAGATCGGTGACCAGCGGCTGGTGGTTGAACATCACTTGGAACAGCGGATTGTGGCTCTGGCTGCGCGCCGGTTGCAGGGCTTCGATCAGGGCGTCGAACGGCAGATCCTGATGGGCCTGGGCGCCGAGGGCGGCCTGGCGCAGGTTCTGCAGCAACTCGGTGAAGGGCGTTTGTGCGGTGACCACGCTGCGCAGAATCTGCGTGTTGACGAAGAAGCCGATCAACCCTTCGGTTTCACTGCGGGTGCGGTTGGCGATCAGCCCGCCGACACGAATATCGGTCTGGCCGCTGTAGCGATGCAACAGGGTCTTGAACGCTGCCAGCAACACCACGAACAAGGTTACGCCCTGACGCTGGGCAAGGTTTTTCAGCTCTTCGCGCAGGGGTGCGTCGATCACCGTTTCCAGGCGTGCGCCCTGATGACTGGACTGCGCCGGATAGGCGCGATCGGTGGGCAATTCCAGCACTGGATGTTCGTCGCCCAGTTGCGTGCGCCAGTAGTCCAATTGCCGCTCGCGCTCACCGGCCTCCAGCCAGCTGCGCTGCCACAGTGCGTAGTCGCGGTAATGCACGCTCAACGGCGCCAGCGTCGGATCACGCCCGGCGACCAACGCGTCGTAAGTGCGCATGAATTCGTCGATCAGAATGTTCATCGACCAGCCGTCGGCGATGATGTGATGCAGGGTCAGCAGCAGCACATGTTCCTGCTCGGCCAGGCGTAACAGACGCAGACTCAGCAGCGGGCCGTTCTGCAGGTCGAAGGCCTGGGTCGCCTCGGCCATCATGTGCTGCTGCGCCAGCGGCCAGCGCTGCGCTTCGGGCACCGTGCTCAGGTCAGTGACGGGCAGTTTTAGTGGCTTTGGTTCGGCCACACGCTGGAAGGCACACTCGCCGTCCTGGCCGAAGGTGGTGCGCAAACATTCGTGGCGCGCCGCCAGACGGCTGAAGGCCTGCTCCAGTGCCTCGACTTGCAACTCACCATCCAGACGCACCGCCATCGGCAGGTTGTAGGCGGCGCTGGTCGGCTCCAGCTGCCAGAGAAACCACATGCGCTGCTGCGCGTAAGACAGGCCGTCACGCTCGGCGATGCCGTCGCAGGCGGTCATGGGAAGCTGCGCAAAATCGATGCCTTCGCGGGCCATGCCGGCGAGGAACAGACGGCGTTTGTCCTGGGGCAATTCGATAAAGCGGCGGGCTAGTTTCTGTGCGTCTGCGGCATTCATGCGTGGAGTCCTTGCTGATCGGCGGCGTGACCTGGAGACCCGGTCGTATCAACAAGAACGAATGGCCCGCGCGATGATTTAGCGCGCCAGCGGCAATCACGGCCCGACGGTTCAAAGGCCAGACAGACAAATGCCGAAGCCGGTACAGGCCCGGATTCGGCATTTGAGTTGAAGGGTTGCGAACAGGTCAGCGCACGTCCTGCGAATGCCCCTCGGCCATGGCCACGATGACTTTGCGCGGCCCTTCGAACGGTGAGCGCGCGTGAGCCGAGAGCATGTTGTCGAGCATCAGCACATCGCCCTCCTGCCAGGGGAAACTGATCGCACAGTCGTCGAGCACCGCGCGAATCTGCGCCAGCACTTCGTCTTCGATCGGCGAGCCGTCGCCGTAGTAGACATTACGTGGCAGGTCTTCTTCGTCGACGATGTCGAGCAAGCTTTCGCGCACGTCCGCTGGCAGGTTGGAGATGTGAAACAGGTGCGCCTGATTGAACCAGACGTGGTCGCCGGTCACCGGATGCACCGCCACCGCCTGACAGATCTGGCGCGTGCGCAGCTCACCGTCGTCCTTCCACTCGCAGACAATGCCGTGGGCCTTGCAGTAGGCCTCGACGACTTCTCGGTCTTCGGTGTTGAACACGTCTTCCCATGCCACATCGAGGCCATTGCCGAAGTTGCGCACGTACATCAGGCCTTTACTGACGAAACGCTCGCGGATCGCCACCGGGATGCGTCGGTAGACTTCGCGGCTGTCGGCAATCGGCGTCTCGCCTCCCGACTTGGCGGCGATCATGCTGTAGAACCAGATCTTCATCGGCCAGTCGCGGGAATAGGCCTGTTCGTTGTGCAGCGGAATGCTCTGGTGCGCCGGGTATTCGGTGGAGGTGTACACGCCTTGGGTGACGTTGGTACGCGGCGTCGAGCCGAACTCGTAGTTGAGCAATGGATGGCCGAAACTCGCGGCAAACTGGCGAAACTGCTCGGCGCCGTCGAGGCGGAAGCCGCGAAACAGCACGCCACCGTCGCGCAGCAGGTGCTCGTCGACCAACGCCTTCAATTCATCGAATACCGCCAACAGATCGGTGTCGGCATCGCCCGCCTCGACCAGCAGCGGCAAGCGCCCGCGCTGCGGCAGCAGCGGCCGCACGGAAAATCCCAGAGCAACAGCCATGACTGGCCTCCTGAAAATGATAGATGAGTCGCGTCTCAGAACGCCGGTTGCGCGGCCTGCGCATGGCGCCGGTGATGCACTTCCAGATGAGTCTTGATCGTGCGAATGACCCGCGCTTCATGTTCATGAATGAAGAAATGCCCGCCGGTCATCATGTCCACCGAGAAGCTGCCCAGGGTCTCCTTGCTCCAGCCGATCAGTTGTTCGGTGGTGGCGCGGTCTTCCTTGCCACCGAGCACGTGCACCGGGCAATTGAGCAAGGGCCGCTCGGCAGGCGTGAAGCGCCCGCACATCATGAAATCGGCGCGCAGCACCGGCAGGGTCAGGCTCATCAGCTCTTTATTGGCGAGGACTTCTTCGCTGGTGCCCTGAAAAGTGCGCAACTGTTCGATGAGTTCTGCATCGCTGCGCGGTTCGGCAAAGCCTCGGTCGTAATCGCTGCGCATGGACGGTGCGGCGGTGCCGGAGGCGAACAGCGCCAGCGGCTCCGGCACACCCAATTCGCGAAAGGCATGGGCCATTTCGCAGGCGAGCAACGCACCGAGGCTATGCCCGAACAACGCATACGGGCCTTGCAGCCCCGGCTTGTGCTCGCGCGCCAGTTGCCGCGCCAGTGCGCGCATGTCGGTTTGCAGCGGTTCATCGAACCGCGCGCCACGTCCCGGCAGTTCCACCGGTTGCAATTGCAGCCACGTCGGCAGTTGACGCCGCCAGCGGCTGTAAACCATGGCGCTGGCGCCCGAATAGGGCAGGCACAGCAATGTCAGCTTGGTCACCGCGCTTTCCTTGAAAAATGTGTCTGCAAGAAAGACGGATCACTCGCCGGACAAATTAGTCGCCCGGTCGCTAAATTCCCCCGCCAGCCGCTCGTTGCCTGTTCAGGAAAAAAACAACAATCGCGAGGGAATCACCGTGGACCTGCAGAGCATTCTGGGCAAGTTGTTCGCCAACGCCGGCGCGGTCGGCATCGAGGGCGTTTTCCAGTTCATCTTCAGCGCGCAACAGGCGTACTGGTACGACATCAAGACCAGCCAGCGCACGGAAATCGGGCGCCATCCAAGCCCGGACGTGACCATCGAAGTGGCGCAAAAGGAATTTCTCGGGATCATGGCCGGCGTGGTCAATGTCGAGGAACTGTTCGCCAGCGGGCGTCTGAAGATCGGCGGCAACATGGGCCTGGCGACGATGTTGCCGCAGATCATCGACCACGCTCGCCAGGGTGGCGGCACGGTGGAAAAGGTTGACATGAACAAGCGCTACCCGACGCCACCGCGCTTCAGCGAAAAGCTCACTGCCGCGCTGCCTCGGCAGACCAGCATCGAACGCCGTGCGCGCGAAGGGTTGAGCCGGCACGAATTCGAAACCCGGTATCTGCCCAACGGCATTCCATTGGTGATCAGCAATGCCCTGCACGACTGGCCATTGTTCAGCCTGAGCCGCGAGGAATCGCTGGTGCATTTCGCTGAACTGCAGGGCATCACCCGCCATGGCGATTATGTGAAGAAGACCTTTTCCACCGAGCGTGATTTCCGCTCGACCTCGATGGCCGAATTCATCGCCTCGCTGGACAGCCCGGCAGTCAAAGGCGCCGACGGCGAGCCGCCGGCGTACATGGGCAACAACATCCTCCCCGCGCAATTGCTGCAGCAGATCCAGTACCCGCCCTACTTCGACACGTCGCTGTTCATCCCGCCGCGCATCTGGATCGGCCCCAAGGGCACGCTGACGCCGTTGCACCGCGATGACACCGACAACCTCTTCGCCCAGGTCTGGGGGCAGAAAAAATTCACCCTTGCCGCACCTCATCACCGCGAGGCACTGGGCACCTGGTCGACCGCGCCCAAGGGTGGCCTGGATGGCTGCGATTTCAACCCGGACGCGCCGGACTATGAGCGTTTCCCGGCAGCGCGGGAGGTGACGTTTTTGCGGGTGACGCTGGAGGCTGGGGATCTGCTGTTTTTGCCAGAGGGCTGGTTCCATCAGGTGGAGTCGGTGTCGACTTCGCTGTCAGTCAACTTCTGGGTCGACTCAGGACGCGGCTGGTAACCCGATCCCTTGCACTCGTCAGCTCCTACAACAGGATTTTTATTTCAAGTGACGGAAACTTTGGAACGCTGAAATCAGCACCACCGCCCCCGCCGCAATCGCCAGCCAGAAGCCGCTGCGCGCGCCAAACGCATCCACCAGCGCGCCGGAACCGGCGGCGCCGATCGCCACGCCGATGCTCAGCCCGGTCACCAGCCAGGTCAGGCCCTCGGTCAGTTTGGCCGGTGGCACGATGCGTTCGATCAACGCCATCGCCACAATCAACGTCGGCGAAAAGAACAGTCCGGCGATAAATACCGCGATCGACAAGCCGAGGATGTTGCTCGCCAAAAGCAGCGGCAGCGTGGTCACCGCCGTCGCCACACCGCCGTAGAGAAACAGGCGCGGCAACGGCAGTTTCGAACGCATCGCACCGAAGGCGATCCCGGCCAGGCACGAGCCGATTGCGTATACCGACAAGACAATACTGGCCGCTGCCGGCTGGCCCTGATGTTGAGCGAAGGCGACGCTGACCACATCGATGACTCCGACGATCACGCCCATCGCCAGCATCAACGCCAGCAGCCATTGCACGTCGGTCGAGCGAATGATCGAGCCCTGATGCTGCGACTCCTGCGCGTGCACGGGCGGCTCGGTGCTGCGCTGGGCGACAAACGCCGTCACGCCAATGGCCAGAGCCAACAGCGCCGCCAGCGGCCCGGCCTCGGGAAACACCGCGACCGACAGGCCCACCGACAGCGGCGGCCCGACGATAAAACACACTTCGTCGAGCACCGACTCCAGGGCATACGCCGTCTGCAATTGCGGCTGGCCACGGTAGATTTCAGTCCAGCGCGCCCGCACCATCGCCGACATGCTCGGCATGCACCCGGCCAGCGCGGCAAAGACGAACAAAGTCCAGTCCGGCGCCTGCAAACGCGTGCACAGCAGCAAACTCAATAACCCGCCGCCACCGGTCAGCGCTGCGATCGGCAGCACCCGCCCCTGACCATAACGGTCCACCAACCGCGATACCTGCGGCGCGCAAAACGCCGTGGCCAAGGCAAACGTCGCCGCCACCGCCCCCGCCAGCGCATAACCGCCGTTCAACTGCGCAAGCATGGTGATGAGGCCGATGCCGGTCATGGAAATGGGCATGCGCGCCAGCATCCCGGCCAGCACAAACGCACGGGCGCCGGGGGCGGTGAACAATTCGCGGTAGGGATTTGCCATCGATTGCAGCCTCATCAGGGGCGGCCAAGTTGCCATAGCCTTGAATGCCGTGGAAGCGCGCAATTGTTAGCGGTCTGTGAAGGCCCCTTCGCTCGCACATTCGAAATGCCGTCCCCCGGTGGGAACGAGCCTGCTCGCGAAGGGGCCGGCGCAATCACCGCATCCAGCAAATGAACTCTCAGCGTCTGCCATCAGTCAGCTACTTAAGTCTCTGGAACCAAGGCGCGAATCGTCATGCAGATTTCCCTCGCTCATCAGGTGGCGCTGGTCACGGGTGCCAGCTCCGGCATCGGCCATGCCGCAGCTAAAGCACTCGCTGCGGCCGGTGCTGCGGTCGTGATCAACTACAACAGCAGCGCCGAACCTGCCGAAGAACTGGCCGCGCAAATCAACGCTGAGGGCGGCAAGGCCCTCGCTATCGGCGCGGATGTTTCGAAAGAAGAAGATGTCGAGCGGCTGTTCAAAGAGACCGTCGAAGCCTTCGGCTCGCTGGATATTCTGGTGGCCAATTCCGGCCTGCAAAAAGACGCTGCCGCCGTGGACATGACCCTCGACGACTGGAACACGGTAATCGGCGTCAACCTCACCGGGCAGTTCCTCTGCGCGCGGGCGGCGTTGCGGATTTTCCAGCGTCAGGGCGTGCGCGAAGGCGTGTCGCGCGCGGCGGGCAAGATCATTCACATGAGTTCGGTGCACCAGCGCATTCCATGGGCCGGGCATGTCAATTACGCGGCGTCCAAGGGCGGCGTCGATCAGTTGATGCAGAGCCTCGCCCAGGAAGTCAGCCACCAGCGCATCCGTATCAACAGCATCGCGCCCGGTGCGATCAGCACGGCCATCAACACAGAAGCCACTGAAGGCGCGGCCGGCGACAAACTTCTTGAGCTGATTCCGTACGGGCGCATCGGCGATGTCGAGGATGTCGCCAACGCAGTGGTTTTCCTCGCTTGCGACCTGTCCGATTACATCGTCGGCACCACCCTGTTCATCGATGGCGGGATGAGCCTCTATCCGGAGTTTCGCGGCAATGGCTGAGCCTGAAGTGGAACAACAAAGTCCCATCGGTGCCCATGGCATCATCGGCGACATGCGCAGCGCCGCACTGGTTAACGACAAGGGCAGCGTGGATTTTTTCTGCTGGCCGGAGTTCGACAGCCCGACGATCTTCTGCTCGCTGCTCGACACCCCGCAAGCAGGGATTTTCCAGCTCGCGCCGGACTTGCCGGATGCACGCCGGGAACAGATTTATCTGCCCGACACCAACGTCTTGCAGACCCGTTGGCTGAGCGAACACGCAGTGGTGGAAATCACCGATCTGTTGCCCATCGGGGACGATGTCGACGCCCTGCCGCTGCTGATGCGCCGGGTGCGCGTGGTCAGCGGCTCGGCGACGTTCAATCTGCGTTGCGCGGTGCGCCACGACTATGGCCGCGCCGACACCCGGGCAGAGATGAACGAAAAAGACGTAACGTTCCACGCCGCTGGCCAGCCGTCGATACGCCTGGCTTCAGATCAAGCACTGCAAATCGATGCACAAGCGGCCGTCGCGCAGTTCACCCTCAAGCACAATGAAACCGCCGCATTCATGCTCGGCGGCAGCGACGATCCGCGTTTTGCCGAAGGCGCCGGCGAGTTGTGCATGGAGCGCACCCTGAAATACTGGCGCGGCTGGATCGGCCAATCCAACTATCGCGGGCGCTGGCGGGAAATCGTCAATCGCTCCGCCCTCGCCCTGAAACTGCTGACCTCGCGTCGCCACGGTGCGATCCTCGCCGCCGCCACCTTCGGCCTGCCGGAAACCCCCGGCGGCGAACGCAACTGGGATTACCGCTACACGTGGATCCGCGATGCCTCGTTCACGGTTTACGCGTTCATGCGCCTGGGCTTTGTCGATGAAGCCAACCACTACATGCAATGGCTGCGCGGACGGGTCAGCGATTGCTGCGGCAAACCGATGAAGCTCAACATCCTCTATGCCATCGACGGCCAGCAGGAGTTGCCGGAAACCGAACTCACGCACCTGTCCGGCCACGGCGGCGCGCAACCGGTGCGCATCGGCAATGGTGCCTACGATCAGGTCCAACTGGACATCTTCGGCGAGCTGATGGACGCGGTGTATCTGGTCAACAAGTACGGTGATGCGATCTCCCACGAAGGCTGGCGGCATGTCGGCGAAGTGGTCGATCAGGTCTGCGAAAACTGGCAGAGCGAAGATGTCGGCATCTGGGAAATGCGCGGCGAGACTCATCATTTCCTGCACTCGCGGCTGATGTGCTGGGTGGCGCTGGACCGGGCGATCCGTCTGGCTTCCAAGCGTTCGCTGCCGGCGCCGTTCGCCCGTTGGGATGACACCCGGCAAGCGATCTACACCGACATCTGGGAAAACTTCTGGGACGAAGAACGCGGGCATTTCGTCCAGTACAAGGGCGGTACCGCACTGGATGGCTCGATGCTGCTGATGCCGCTGGTGCGCTTCGTCAGCGCCAAGGATCCGCGCTGGCTGTCGACTCTGGAAGCGATCGAAAAAACCCTGGTGCGTGACGGCATGGTCTATCGCTATCGCAACGAAGACGCCAACATCGATGGCCTCAGCGGCACCGAAGGCGCGTTCGCCGCGTGTTCGTTCTGGTACGTCGAATGCCTGGCCCGCGCCGGCCAGGTGGAAAAAGCCCACCTGGAGTTCGAGCAATTGTTGCGATATGCCAATCCGCTTGGGCTGTACGCCGAAGAGTTCGACAGCCATGGGCGGCACCTGGGCAACACGCCGCAAGCGCTGACGCATCTGGCGTTGATCAGTGCGGCGAGTTTTCTTGATCGCAAGCTGAGTGGCGAGAAGAGTTCCTGGCAGCCGTAGCGTTGAGCGCTTTTTCGCCAGCGCTTGTCAGACCGATCTCTGATCGACAGGTATGTTTCCACAACGGGCCTGCATGCCAGACAACTGGCTCAGGCCCATATTCATGGTGAAACCTGCGCAGCGGTGACCCGCATTCCGTTCGCAGATCCAGAGTGTCTGAATACGATTCAAACGGAGTGGTTCGTCATGATCGAGAGCGTTCTTACCCCAACCCTGACCATTGCCTACGAACAGCACGGTCCGAACAACGGCGCCCCGGTAATTCTGCTCCACGGCTTCCCCTATTCCCCGCGCACCTTCGACGAAGTCGCCCCGGCGCTGGCCGCGCGAGGCTACCGCGTCATCGTGCCGTACTTGCGCGGTTACGGGCCGACCCGGTTCAACAGTGCGCAAACCCTGCGCTCCGGTCAGCAAGCTGCGATGGCGCAGGACTTGCTCGATCTGATGGATGCGCTGGGCATCGAACAGGCCACGCTTTGCGGTTATGACTGGGGCGGTCGGGCAGCGTGTATTGTCGCGGCGTTGTTTCCGGCGCGGGTGCGCGGACTGGTCAGCGGCGACGGCTACCTCGTGCAGGACATCGCCCATGCGAACCAGCCGTTGGACCCGGAAGACGAGCATCGGCTCTGGTATCAGTACTACTTCCACACGCCGCGTGGCGTCGAAGGACTTAAGCAGAATCGCCGGGCGTTGTGTCAGTTGCTTTGGCGGCTGTGGTCGCCGACATGGGCGCGAAAGGACGAACGCTACCCGCTGACCGCTGGCGCTTTTGATAATCCTGACTTTGTCGACGTGGTGATTCATTCCTATCGGCATCGCTTCGGCTACGCCCCGGGCGATCCAGCCCTGGAGTGGATGGAAGAAGCGCTGGCCACACAGCCGGTGATCCGCGTACCGAGCATTTCGCTGTGCGGTGGCGATGATGGCGTCGGCCCGCCTTCGCTGATTGATGAAGATGCCGAGCATTTCAGCGGCTTTTATGAGCGGCGCGTGCTCGCGGGTGTCGGCCACAACATTCCCGAAGAAGCGCCGCAGGAAACCCTCAAGGCAATACTGGATCTGCTGCAACGCTGACCGAAAACCGCTCCCGATAAGCCTGCGGCGTCACGCCAATCGCTCGCAGAAAACTGCGCCGCAGCGTCTCTTCGCTGCCAAACCCGCAATTGGCGGCGATGCGTTTCACCGGCAAACCGGTATCGCTGAGCAGTCGCCGCGCGGTTTCGACGCGGATCAATTCGATCGCCCGCGCCGGGGTCTGGCCGGTATCGGCGCGGTAGTGGCGGATGAAGCTGCGTTCGCTCATGCCAGCCTGTTCGGCGAGGGTCGGGATGCCGAGGTCGCAGGTCAGGTTCTCGGCGATCCAGGCGTGCAGTTCATCGAAGCGGTTGCCCTGTTGTTGCAGCGACAGCGTCACGCTGAACTGCGACTGCCCGCCCGGGCGTTTCAGGAAGACGACCAAGTGCCGGGCGACGTCGAGGGCGATGTCGCGGCCGAGGTCTTCTTCAACCATGGCCAGCGCCAGATCGATACCGGCCGTGACCCCGGCGGAAGTCCACACCGGGCCGTCGTTGATGAAAATCGGATTGGCTTCCACGTGCAGATTCGGATGCTTCGCGGCCAGTTGCTCGCAGCGCGTCCAGTGCGTGACCACGCGGCGACCATCAAGCCAGCCGCTGGCCGCGAGCAGAAAGGCCCCGGTGCATACCGAAGCCACGCGCCGGCAGTGAGTGCCGTGCTCGCGCACCCAATCAACCAGTTGCGAGTCTTCGGCGGCGGGATAAATGCCCCAGCCACCGGCAATGATCAAGGTATCGCTGGGCGTCTGCGGCAACGGTTCGGCCAGCACCGCCAACCCCGCCGATGACATCACCGCCCCGCCGCCGCTGGCGATCACGCTCGGCGCATAGGGTGTGGGCAAACCGCGCTGGCGAGCCAGATCGTTGGCCGAGGCGAACACCTGCAGCGGCCCGGTGACATCGAGAATCTGCATATTGGCAAACGCGAGGACGTGAATGGATTTGGGCATTTGGCGTAATTCGTGGGGTGATTGGCGTATGCGCCAGAACCTACCCGCCTACAGTGAAGTCGTCCACTTCTTTCAACGGAGCAAGAACGATGACGCTGCAGATCGGTTTTCTGTTATTCCCGCAGGTCCAGCAACTCGACCTCACCGGCCCCTACGACGTCCTCGCCTCGTTGCCCGGCGTGCAGATCCACCTGATCTGGAAGGATCTGATGCCAGTGACATCCAGCACCGGGCTGCTGCTGAAACCGACTACAACTTTCGAGGATTGCCCGGATCTGGACGTAATCTGCGTACCCGGCGGTGGCGGCGTCGGGCCGTTGATGGAAGATCAGCAGACGCTGGACTTCATCAAACGCCAGGCCGCCCAGGCACGTTACGTGACCTCGGTGTGCACCGGCTCGCTGGTGCTTGGCGCGGCTGGCCTGCTGCAGGGCAAGCGCGCGACTACGCACTGGGCCTATCACGAGTTGCTGCCGACGCTGGGCGCGATTGCCGTGAAAGATCGGGTGGTGCGCGACGGCAATCTGTTTACCGGTGGCGGAATCACCGCCGGGATCGATTTCGCCTTGGTGCTGGCGGCGGAACTGGTCGATGCCGACACGGCGCAACTGGTGCAGTTGCAACTGGAATATGCCCCGGCACCGCCGTTCAATGCCGGCAGCCCGGACGTGGCACCGAGTGCGGTGGTCGATGAAGCGCGGTTGCGCGTGGCGCCGTCGTTGAAGCTGCGTACCGAGATTACCGAACGCGCAGCGGCCAAACTGGGCCTGCGCTGATATCCAGCCGAATGCAAAACCTGTGGGAGCGAGCCTGCTCGCGAAGGCGGAGTGTCAGGCGCCAGTGACGTCATCTGGAAGACCGCATTCGCGAGCAGGCTCGCTCCCACATTTGATTTGTGTCTGGCATGACTGCCACACCTTCACTTGTCCCACCTCCCTCGCCCGTGTAGAAAGCCCCTTCCAGAAATCTCGCACAAGGACTTTCGATGAAGGCGCTGCCCTGGCTCTATCTCGCGCTGCTCGGCCTCGGTTACGGACTGGCCCTGAGCTACGGCCAGCTCGGTTGGCTGGCGTTGATCTCCGTCGGGCTTCTGTTGTTCGCCGCATTCGCCGTGCGTCAGCAAGAGGTGCCGGTCGCGCGTTGGCTCGGCCATGGCCTGTTCATTGTTTTAGCGGTGGCACTGGCGCTGCACTGGCTGCCGGGCTTCGCCAACGGCCGGGTGATCAATCCGCAACGTTTCACTGACAACGCCGTGCCGTTCGCGATGTACTTCAATCTCGACAAACCGCTGGTGGGCTTCTGGTTGCTGCTGGTTTGTCCGTGGATCGTCGCGCGGCGATCGTTGCGCCTGACGGTCTATGCCACCGCCCTCGCCCTGACGCTGTGCGCGATTCTCGCCCTCGGCGGCGCGCTTTTACTTGGCGTGATCGCCTGGGCACCGAAATGGCCGGATCAGGCCTGGCTGTGGGTGCTGAACAATCTGCTGCTGGTGACGCTGGTCGAGGAAGCGCTGTTTCGCGGCTATATACAGGGCGGGCTGAGCCGTCGCCTCAAGCACCTGCCCTACGGCGACAACCTCGCGCTGCTGTTGGCCTCGCTGTTGTTTGGTCTGGTGCATGCCGGCGCTGGCTGGACCTGGGTGTTGCTGGCGGGACTGGCCGGGGTCGGCTATGGTCTGGCCTACCGTTTCGGCGGACTGGGCGCGGCGATCGCCACCCATTTCGGCCTGAACCTGTTGCACTTCGGCCTGTTCACCTATCCGATGCTGGCCAGTTGACGCAAGCGCGGTTTTGCGACGGCGTACTTAAATCTGAAAAAAAACTTCAATAAAAACCTGTCGGCGCCGACAACCATTCAAAGCCTTGCGGATTGAAAAACCATGCGTAACAACCAGCCCATTACACAACGCGAGCGGACCTTTCCAGCTCAGCAACGGTTGATTTCCACCACCGATGCCAAGGGCGTGATCACCTACTGCAACGACGACTTTGTCGAGATCAGCGGGTTTTCGCGGGAGGAACTGATCCGGGCGCCGCACAATCTGGTCCGCCACCCTGACGTGCCATCGGCGGTGTTCTCGCACATGTGGGGCACACTGAAACAAGGCTTGCCATGGATGGGCATCGTCAAGAATCGCTGCAAATCCGGTGACCACTATTGGGTTAACGCCTATGTCACACCGGTGTTCGATGGCAGCCAGGTGATCGGTTACGAGTCGGTGCGCGTCAAGCCCACCGCCGAACAGATCCGCCGCGCCGAAGCGCTCTACCAACGCATCAACCAGGGCAAGTCGGCGATTCCATCGACGGACAAATGGCTGCCGCTCCTGCAGGACTGGCTGCCGTTCATTCTGGTCAGCCAGCTGAGCTTCATGATCGGCGCGACGCTGAACTCGCAGTGGGGCTTCGCCCTCGCCGCCGGTCTTTCGGTGCCGTTGGGCCTGATGGGCCTGCAATGGCAGCAACGCGGGCTCAAGCGCCTGCTGCGCCTGGCCGAACAGACCACCTCCGACCCGCTGATCGCGCAGATGTACACCGACAGCCGTGGCGCCCAGGCGCGTCTGGAAATGTCGATCCTCAGCCAGGAAGCGCGCCTGAAAACCTGCCTGACCCGCCTGCAGGACACCGCCGAGCACTTGACCGAACAGGCCAAGCAGTCCGACGCCCTGGCACACAACAGCTCAACCGGCCTGGAACGCCAGCGCGTGGAAACCGAACAGGTCGCCACCGCCGTCAACCAGATGGCCGCCACCACCCAGGAAGTCGCCAGCCACGTACAGCGCACCGCTGACGCCACCCAGGAAGCCAACCGCCTGACCGGCCGCGGCCGCGACATTGCCGGCGAAACCCGCGAAGCGATTCAGCGCCTGTCGGTGGTCGTCGGCGAAACCGGCCTGACCGTGACGCAACTGGCCAAGGACAGCGACGAAATCGGCGGCGTGGTCGACGTGATCAAAGGCATCGCCGACCAGACCAACCTGCTCGCCCTCAACGCTGCGATTGAAGCAGCGCGTGCCGGTGAAATGGGCCGTGGTTTTGCGGTAGTGGCTGACGAAGTCCGCCAACTGGCGCAACGCACCAGCGAATCCACCGGGCAGATTCACGCCCTGATCGCCAAGTTGCAGCAGACTGCCTCCAGCGCCGTGCAAACCATGGAAGCCGGGCATCGCCAGGCTGAAGAAGGCGTGGCGCGGGTCCTGGAAGCGGATCAGGCACTGGTCGGCATCAGCGAAGCGGTGGCCAACATCACCGACATGACCACCCAGATCGCCGCCGCGACCGAAGAGCAAAGTGCCGTGGCTGAAGAGATCAGCCGCAACATCAGCAATATTTCGGAACTGGCGGATCAGACCTCGGAACAAGCGCACAACTCGGCGTTGCTCAGTGAAGAACTGACGAAGACGGCCAACACGCAGTATTCGTTGGTGGCGCGGTTTAACCGCTGATTGGAAGGCTGGAATGAAAAAACCCGGATGGCGTGAGCCTTCCGGGTTTTTTGTTGTGTCAATGAACTACTCAATAGGATGTGAGTAGATTGAGACTGTGCTTGAGTAGTTCAGTCATGCATTGCGCCGCCTGCCAAACCGAGACATCTAATATTGAACTTCATCAGAAAGTTTTGCGCTGCACATTCGGAAATCCTGGCGAAAATCCACAGAACACAGCGTATGTCTACTGTCAGGTCTTACAGTAGACATTCAAGCTTCAGGGGCATATCTATAAATCGTTGAACAGATGGTTTTCATTGTTATCACGATATGACCAAGGAGCTAAAAAATGAGTAAACATAGCATCCTCATCCCAAAACCAGGTGCCATTGCAAAACAGTCTAATGTCTTCACTTGGCAATTCGGCACCAACCCTGAAACCACGGCCACTATAATTTCTTTTGAGCTACGTCATTTTATTCCGACGGGCGAAAAGAGCTGGTCAATCTCAGGGTCCACAGGAACGCTGGAGGAGAAGAACATCTTTCTCTACTCTTTCTCGATCCCCTATACCAGTGACGCCCCGTTCCATAAAACTTATACGTTGGAAGACGGGCTGACATTCCAGCACGGCCACTCGTCACCTGGACCCTCTGGGTTTTATGGATTTACTTATGTTGATGCTGATGAAGCCACGGTCACTATCGACATCCATCCCACCAAGGGGATTGCTAAAGGTACATTTGAAGCAAAGTTCAAAAGCCATGGATACCGAACGCAGCCTATAGGTACTTTCAACTTGCTTAGGGATGATTTGTGATTTTTCGCGACAACGTTTCGATCAGATTGCATCCCCGCACTTTTAGCCGTATGGCGCTTCGCGAGCAGGCTCACTCCTACATTGGATCTGCGGTGATCACAGATTAGGTGCCAGACACCAATCCCCTGTGGGAGCGAGCCTGCTCGCGAAGAGGCCATAACAGCCAGCGAAATTATTGAGGCAACTTGAGCTTGTCCAGCAGTCGATTGACCAACAGCTCGTTGAGCATGATCACCTGTTGCAGCGCCAGCAGTGGTTTGCGTTCCGGGCCGCCCATCGAGTTGGCGATGTTACCGGCCATGGCATGCGCGTATGAAAGCGACTCGCAGGCCTCGACCAACAGGGTTTCGTCATCCAGCGTGGGGTCCACGACATAGATCGGGCGATATTTTGGAGAGCTTGGTGGAGCGGCCAGATCTTCGGGTTTGAGGTAGTAATCGAGGGCGCGGTCGGTGGCTTCCTGGATTTTTTGCGGATCGAGAGCGCGGTCGTGGGGGGGTGGCGGGTTGGGGGTGACTTTGAACATGGGCGTACTCCGGTTTCGAATATTGGGAGCCAACACCCTCGCTACCAAACGAAAGGTGGTGGTCATACGCAGGTTGGTAGACCGGTCGAAACAGGAAACCCGGCGCTCACAAAGGAGCCCCACGCATGCCCACCATAAAAGTCGAGCCCCGAAACGGGACTGCATACGGTGACGCTATACAACGGTTTCGACGCGGGCTACCAAACCCCATCACTGTTTCTCAGTGACAGACAAACGATATAGCCCGCCGCCTAGACGCGTAAGCCGGCGGATTCTGGCGTAGGCGTAGGCAATGGCGCAAGGAGTTGTAGCCGGGATGGCGTAACGGGTCGTGTAGTTTAAACGTGGCTATTTGATGATGTTTAAGTGCAGGGATTGCCTCTGACAGGCAGGTGGTTTGATGTCGTCTGGAAGGGAGCTTTCGCGAGCAGGCTCGCTCCCACATTTGGATCGGGTACATCAGTGGGGGATTGGTCGGCTTGGAGGCCGCCATCGCTGGCAAGCCAGCTCCCACAGGGATTTGGTCCAAACGGTAGAGATTGGTCGACTGGGAGACCGCCATCGCGAGCAGGCTCACTTCTACAAGGAGCGCGGTGTACATCAGGAAGAATCAGGTCGGCTGTCAGGCCGCCTTCGCGAGCAGGCTCGCTCCCATATTTGGATCGGGTACATCAGTGAGGGATTGGTCGGCTTGGAGGCTGCCATCGCTGGCAAGCCAGCTCCCACAGGGATTTGGTCCAAAAGGTAGAGATTGGTCGACTGGGAGACCGCCATCGCGAGCAGGCTCACTCCTACAGTTGGACTGGGTACAACCGCAAGAATCAGGTCGGCTTTAAGGCCGCCTTCGCGAGCAGGCTCGCTCCCACAGAAAAGCAAGGCAGCGCAGCTGCCCGCGGCGAAGCCGCACCACTCAACAATGAGCGCAAGCTCGAGTGCTCTTGATCTTGATCCACCGGCGACGTCGGAAGGCTGAGTGGAGGGATTGATCCGGGCGTGGGAGCGCAGCGACCGTCTGGCGCAGCCAGACACAGCGGAAGGAGGTGCAGCGAAGCAAACCGGAGCCGCTGCGCCCGGATCGATCCCGCAGCGAAGGGACCCGAGCCTGCGAGGGCCGAACGCAGGAGCTAGCGTTTTTTGCTTACTTTTTTAGGCGCTTGTAAAAAAGTAAGTCGCCGTCAGGCGAAACCGCCAGCCGCAGCTCCCGAAGCAACGGATATGCCCCCAAGAGCAAGATCAAAAGCTAGCCCCCTCACCCCAACCCTCTCCCCCAAGGGGGCGAGGGGGAAAGGGAGCAGATCTTCATGCAAGGCAAAATCCCGGCCCGGCTCAAAATCAGTCACCGAGAAATTCAGCCACCTTCTGCGCAGCACCCGCCAAATGATCGGAATGCGTAAAGCCAGAAGCCTTGAGCGGCTTCAAATCATGATCCCCCGCCACCAACCAAAACACCTCAATCCCCGGCGCTAACGAATACCCCTCAACCGCCTCGCGATTCCCCAGAGCATCCCGCTCCCCCTGCACAATCAACGTCCGAGTCTTCAAACCAGCCAAATGCTCAACCCGAGGCTTCTCCGGCTTCCCCACCGCATAAAACGGATATCCCAGACACACCAACGCATCCACCCCCAGCTCATCCGCCACCAGACTCGCCATTCGCCCACCCATCGACTTACCGCCAACAGCCAAAACCCCAGCGACATGATGCCGCACAAGCGCAAACACCTCCCGCCAGCAATCCAACAGTTTCGGCGCAGGATTCGGCGGCCGCTTAACCCCATCCACCCGCCGCTGCGCCATATACGGAAACTCAAAGCGCAACACGTTGACCCCAAGCCCGGCAAGGCGCCCAGCCATGTCGTTCATCCAGTCGCTATCCATCGGCGCCCCCGCCCCGTGCGCCAGAATCAGCGTTGCCGAAGCCTCACCAACAGCGGCATCCCAAAGCCACCCATGATCGAGCACACACTGCGCCCATTGATCCCCGTCAATACTGGCCTTGTGCTGTTTGTCCATGCTTGCCTCGCTTTTAGTCTGCCTATAACTCCAGGCGAAGGATTCGCGTCGTTTGCGCGCGCTCACTTCGGCTGAACCGTGGATGGGGAACCATGAACACTTCTATCAGTACCGCCTACAACTACAAGGTGGTCCGCCAATTCGCCATTATGACGGTGGTGTGGGGCATCGTCGGCATGGGCCTCGGGGTTTTTCTCGCGGCGCAATTGGTCTGGCCGGAACTCAACTTCAATTTGCCCTGGACCAGTTTCGGCCGTCTGCGCCCGCTGCACACCAACGCGGTGATCTTCGCCTTCGGTGGCTGCGCGCTGTTCGCCAGCTCTTTCTATTCGGTGCAACGCACCTGCCAGACGCAATTGTTCGCGCCGCAAATCGCCGCGTTCTGCTTCTGGGGCTGGCAACTGGTGATCCTGCTGGCGGCGATCAGCCTGCCGCTGGGTTACACCAGCTCCAAGGAATACGCCGAACTGGAATGGCCGATCGACATCCTGATCACCATCGTCTGGGTCGCCTACGCGATCGTGTTCTTCGGCACGATCATGCAGCGCAAGACCAAGCACATCTATGTGGGCAACTGGTTCTTCGGCGCGTTCATCATCACCGTGGCGATCCTGCACATCGTCAACAACCTTGAGTTGCCGGTGAGTTTCACCAAGTCCTACTCGGTGTACGCAGGTGCAACCGACGCCATGGTGCAGTGGTGGTACGGCCACAACGCTGTGGGCTTTTTCCTCACCGCCGGTTTCCTCGGCATGATGTATTACTTCGTGCCGAAACAGGCCGAGCGTCCGGTGTACTCGTATCGCCTGTCGATCGTGCACTTCTGGGCCTTGATCACCCTGTACATCTGGGCCGGCCCGCACCACTTGCACTACACCGCGCTGCCGGACTGGGCACAGTCACTGGGCATGGTGATGTCGCTGATCCTGCTGGCACCGAGCTGGGGCGGCATGATCAACGGCATGATGACCCTCTCGGGCGCCTGGCATAAGTTGCGCAGCGACCCGATCCTGCGCTTCCTCGTGGTGTCGCTGGCGTTCTACGGCATGTCGACCTTCGAAGGGCCGATGATGGCCATCAAGACTGTCAACGCCCTCTCCCACTACACCGACTGGACCATCGGCCACGTTCACGCCGGCGCCCTCGGCTGGGTAGCGATGATCTCGATCGGCGCGCTGTACCACATGATCCCGAAAATCTTCGGCAAAGCGCAGATGCACAGCGTCGGCCTGATCAATGCGCACTTCTGGCTGGCGACCATCGGCACCGTGCTCTACATCGCCTCGATGTGGGTCAACGGCATCGCCCAGGGCCTGATGTGGCGCGCGGTCAACGAGGACGGCACGCTGACTTACTCCTTCGTCGAAACCCTGGTGGCCAGCCATCCGGGCTTTGTCGTGCGGCTGATCGGCGGGGCGATTTTCTTAAGCGGCATGTTCCTGATGGCTTACAACACCTGGCGCACCGTGCGGGCCTCGCAGCCTGCCGACGTCGTCGCTGCCGCGCAGATGGCCTGAGGAGTCCGCCATGAAACACGAAACGATTGAAAAGAACGTCGGCCTGCTGATGCTGTTGATGGTGTTCGCCGTGAGCATCGGCGGCCTGACCCAGATCGTCCCGCTGTTCTTCCAGGACGTCACCAACAAACCGGTGGAAGGCATGAAGCCCTATACCGCGCTGCAACTGGAAGGTCGCGACATCTATATCCGCGAAGGCTGCGTCGGTTGCCACTCGCAGATGATCCGTCCGTTCCGCGCCGAAACCGAACGCTACGGGCACTATTCGGTGGCCGGCGAAAGCGTCTGGGATCACCCGTTCCTGTGGGGCTCGAAACGTACCGGTCCGGACCTCGCCCGGGTCGGCGCGCGTTACTCGGATGACTGGCACCGCGCGCACTTGTACAACCCGCGCAACGTCGTGCCGGAGTCGAAGATGCCGGCCTACCCTTGGCTGGTCACGCAAGCGGTCGACAGCAGCCATACCGAAACCAAGCTGAAAACCATGCGCACCCTCGGCGTGCCTTACACCGACGACGACATCAGCGGCGCGGTCGCCAGCCTCAAGGGCAAAACCGAAATGGACGCCCTCGTTTCCTACCTGCAAGTGCTCGGCACTGCAATCAAGAGCAAGAGGTGAGCCATGGTCATTGAGATGAGCACTGGCCTGATCCGCGGTTTGGGCACGGTTGTCGTGTTTGTAGCGTTCGTCGGCCTGACCTTGTGGGTGTTCAACCGCAAACGCACCCCGGAATTCGCCGAAGCACGCCTGCTGCCGTTCGCCGACGAACCACTACCCGAAACAATTTCAGCCCCTGAAACAAGGAGTACCCGGCCATGACCACCTTCTGGAGTACGTGGATCTGCGTACTGACCATTGGCAGCCTGATCGGCCTGACCTGGCTGCTGATCGGCACCCGCCGGGGCGAGACCAAGGGCAGCGTCGACCAGACAATGGGCCACAGCTTCGACGGCATCGAGGAATACGACAATCCGCTGCCGCAGTGGTGGTTCATGCTGTTCGCCGGCACGCTGGTGTTCTCGGTGGGCTATCTGGTTCTGTATCCGGGCCTGGGCAACTGGAAAGGCATCCTGCCCGGCTATGAGGATGGCTGGACCGGCGTGCACGAATGGGAAAAGGAGATGAACAAGGCGGACGCCCGGTTCGGGCCGATCTTCGCCAAATTCGCGGCGATGCCGCTGGAAGAAGTGGCCAAGGACCCGCAGGCGCTGAAAATGGGTGGTCGTCTGTTCGCCTCCAATTGCTCGGTGTGCCACGGCTCGGATGCCAAGGGTGCGTTCGGCTTCCCTAACCTTGCCGACAGCGACTGGCGCTGGGGCGGCGATGCCGAGACGATCAAGACCACCATCATGGGCGGCCGCATGGCGGCTATGCCGGCCTGGGGCGAAGTGCTCGGTGAGGCCGGGGTGAAAAACGTTGCCGCCTACGTGCGCCACGAACTCGCCGGCCTGCCGCTACCTGCCGACAGCAAGGCAGACCTGCAAGCCGGGCAGCAGGCGTTCAGCACCACGTGCGTGGCTTGCCACGGCGCAACTGGCCAAGGCACCCCTGCCATGGGCGCACCGAATCTTACCCACCCGGCCGGCTTCATTTATGGCACCAGCCTGACCCAACTGGAGCAGACCATTCGCCATGGTCGTCAGGGGCATATGCCAGCGCAGAACGAATTGCTGGGCAACGATAAAGTGCAATTGCTCGCCGCTTATGTGTACAGCCTGAGCCACAGATTGAACACAGAAAAACTGATAACTGAAGACAATAAGAAATAGCAATTGCGTACACCACTGCCGCAGCTTTCTCGCTGCGGCAGTTTCCCGCCCCTTTGCGACGCATTGTCGCACCCCTTGGATCCTCTCCTTTCGGAACCCCGGATTCGGGTCTACGCTTCATCGAAGCGGACCGGCTGAAGTCGGTTTCCAGATCAATCCCGAACGATGCGCGCCGTGAACCGGTTGATGGATTCGCCGCAAACGCAGGTAGATAACGGCTGTTGCGCCGATCGCCCGCAATTTCCCGATCACGACCTGTGAACGGGCACCGTTGACGGCGATCCGGATTGCGAGCTTTTTACGCGCACTGCGACATTTTGTCAGAGGCCATTTTTGACCCTACGCGGCGCATGGAAAGGCCGCAGAATCAGCGTTGGAAAGCATTGACCCAGGTCATGGCGCGTTGCAATGACCCCCTGCTTTATACATACTTGCGGCCGATTTTATCCCTATAAAAATACCCAAACCGTGGAACCTTAGAATGAGCACAGCAATCAGTCCGACTGCTTATAACTATAAGGTAGTCCGCCAGTTCGCCATCATGACGGTGGTCTGGGGGATCCTTGGCATGGGGCTCGGTGTCTTCATTGCCTCGCAACTGGTCTGGCCGGAACTGAACTTCGGTCTGCCGTGGACGAGCTTTGGACGCCTGCGCCCGTTGCACACAAACCTGGTGATTTTCGCCTTCGGCGGTTGTGCACTGTTTGCCACTTCCTACTATGTCGTGCAGCGAACCTGCCAGACGCGACTGATTTCCGACAGCCTCGCGGCCTTCACCTTCTGGGGCTGGCAAGCGGTCATCGTCGGCGCAATCATTACCTTGCCGCTGGGTTACACCACCACCAAGGAATACGCCGAGCTGGAATGGCCGATCGCCATTTTGCTGGCCATTGTCTGGGTCACCTACGGTCTGGTGTTCTTCGGCACCATCACCAAGCGCAAAACCAAGCACATCTATGTCGGCAACTGGTTCTACGGCGCGTTCATCGTCGTCACCGCGATGCTGCACATCGTCAACCACATGTCGCTGCCGGTCAGCCTGTTCAAGTCGTACTCGGCCTACTCCGGCGCCACTGACGCGATGATCCAGTGGTGGTACGGCCACAACGCGGTGGGCTTCTTCCTCACCACCGGTTTCCTCGGGATGATGTACTACTTCGTGCCGAAACAGGCCGAACGCCCGATCTACTCCTATCGTCTGTCGATCGTGCACTTCTGGGCGCTGATCACCCTGTACATCTGGGCTGGCCCGCACCACCTGCACTACACCGCCCTGCCGGACTGGGCGCAATCGCTAGGCATGGCGATGTCGATCATCCTCCTGGCGCCAAGCTGGGGCGGCATGATCAACGGCATGATGACCCTCTCGGGCGCCTGGCATAAGTTGCGCACCGACCCGATCCTGCGCTTCCTCGTGGTGTCGCTGGCGTTCTACGGCATGTCGACCTTCGAAGGGCCGATGATGGCGATCAAGACCGTCAACTCGCTCTCGCACTACACCGACTGGACCATCGGCCACGTCCACGCCGGCGCCCTCGGTTGGGTAGCGATGATCTCGATCGGCGCGATCTACCACATGATCCCGAAACTGTTCGGCCGGGCGCAGATGCACAGCACCGGGCTGATCAACGCGCACTTCTGGCTCGCCACCATCGGCACCGTGCTCTACATCGCGTCGATGTGGGTCAACGGCATCACCCAGGGCCTGATGTGGCGTGCAATCAACGATGACGGCACCCTCACCTACTCGTTCGTCGAAGCGCTGCAGGCCAGCCACCCGGGCTTCATCGTCCGCGCGCTGGGCGGTGCTTTCTTTGCCAGCGGCATGCTGCTGATGGCTTACAACGTGTACCGCACTGTCCGTGCGTCGGATCCGGTTGAAGCCGAAGCCGCCGCCAAGATTGCCGTCGTTGGAGCTCACTGATGAAGCATGAAGCTGTCGAGAAGAATATTGGCCTGCTGGCCTTCTTCATGGTCATCGCCGTCAGCGTCGGTGGCCTGACCCAAATCGTTCCGCTGTTCTTCCAGGACGTCACCAACAAGCCGGTCGAGGGCATGAAGCCGCGCTCGGCGCTGGAACTGGAAGGCCGCGACGTGTACATCGCCAACGGTTGTGTCGGCTGCCACTCGCAGATGATCCGCCCGTTCCGCGCTGAAACCGAACGCTATGGCCACTATTCGGTTGCCGGTGAAAGCGTCTGGGACCACCCGTTCCTGTGGGGCTCCAAACGTACCGGTCCGGACCTGGCCCGCGTGGGCGGTCGTTACTCCGATGACTGGCAACGTGCGCACTTGTACAACCCGCGCAACGTGGTCCCCGAGTCGAAAATGCCGGCTTACCCGTTCCTCGTGGAAAACAAGCTCGACGGCAAGGAAACCGCGAAAAAAATGGAAGTCTTGCGCACCCTCGGCGTGCCGTACACCGACGAAGACATCGCCGGTGCACAGGATGCCGTGAAGGGCAAAACCGAAATGGACGCGCTGGTGGCCTATCTGCAAGGCCTGGGCACCATCATCAAAAGCAAACGGTGAATCTGATGGATATCGGGATGATTCGAGGCCTGGGCACCGTGGTCGTGATGGTGGCCTTCATCGGTCTGGCCTTGTGGGTGTTCAGCCCCAAGCGCAAGTCAGAGTTTGACGACGCGACCATGCTGCCTTTTGCCGATGATCCCGAAGCCATCAAGCACGTCGAGCAAGCTTCTAGGAGTAACAAAGAATGACTACATTCTGGAGTCTGTACGTCACAGTCCTCAGTCTCGGTACGATCTTCGCCCTGACCTGGCTGCTGCTGTCGACCCGCAAGGGCCAGCGCAGCGAACAGACGGACGAGACGGTCGGCCACTCCTTCGACGGGATCGAGGAGTACGACAACCCGCTGCCGAAATGGTGGTTCATGCTGTTCGTCGGCACCATCATTTTTGCCCTGGGTTATCTGGTGCTGTACCCGGGTCTGGGCAACTGGAAAGGTCTGCTGCCGGGCTACAACTATCTGGATACCGAGAAACAGACCGCGTTCGCCAACGGCCAGACCGGCTGGACCGGCGTCCACGAGTGGGAAAAGGAAATGGCCCGTTCGGACGCGCGCTTCGGTCCGATTTTCGCCAAGTTCGCGGCGATGCCGATCGAAGAAGTTGCCAAGGATCCGCAAGCACTGAAGATGGGCGGCCGTCTGTTCGCGTCCAACTGCTCGGTGTGCCACGGTTCCGACGCCAAGGGTGCCTATGGCTTCCCCAACCTGACCGACGCCGACTGGCGCTGGGGCGGTGAGCCGGAAACCATCAAGACCACCATCATGGGCGGCCGCCACGCGGTGATGCCGGCGTGGGCGGAAGTGATCGGTGAGCAAGGCGTGGCTGACGTAGCGGCCTTCGTGGTGACCAACCTCGACGGGCGCAAACTGCCGGAAGGCACCAAGGCCGACCCGGCCAACGGCCAGAAACTCTTCGCCGCCAACTGCGTGGCTTGCCACGGCCCTGCCGGTAAAGGCACGCCGGCCATGGGTGCGCCCGACCTGACCCATCCGGGCGCATTCATCTACGGCTCGAGCTTCGCGCAACTGCAGCAGACCATCCGCTACGGTCGTCAGGGCCAGATGCCTGCGCAGGAACAACTGCAGGGCAATGACAAGGTGCACCTGCTGGCGGCGTATGTTTACAGCCTGTCTCACGGTGAAAAAGCACCGGAGTCGAAGGCTGAGTAAGGCCAACGCTTGAAGCAAAAAAGGCCCCGCCAATGGGATTTGGCGGGGCCTTTTTTCATGCTCGCATTCATGATTCGAAACGCTTGCTTAATGGACCTCAGCTGCGATGCACGGTAGGTTTTTTCGCCCGATAAGCCTATCGGGTCCACTTCAAGGATGAAGCCCCAATGTCGAAAGATCACCAAAGCACACTGCAAAATCAGCCTCAACCCGGCTCTACCCATAGGGCAGGGTTCGAACGAACACCTGTGAAACCGTTACTCAAGGTATCGCAGCAAACCATGAACAGCCCCGGCCACGGTGGCGGACTCGACGGCCTCGGCGGCGGTAGATTGCTCTGACAAGGGCAGCAAAAACACCGAATTTACGCCCTATATCCAGCGCCTCGCGCCTTGGCGAGAGGCGCCTTCGCCGGTGCCCTTATGAAATTGACAAACCGATCGTCCCCGACCTGCCTTTCCGATTGCGGGGAAAATCTCAAAATAGTAACGTTCCTACATCAGAATTTCTGGAGGCCAAACATGATGGCCATCACCACTATTTCCAGCCGCGAGTTCAATCAGGACACCAGTGCAGCCAAAAAAGCCACGCGTCAAGGTCCAGTAATCATTACTGACCGAGGCAGGCCTGCCCACGTATTGCTCAGCATCGAGGAGTACCAGAAACTGACCGGTTGCGAGACCAGCATCGTTGAGCTGCTGGCGATGCCGAATGCGCTTGAAATCGAATTCGAACCCGAGCGCGCTGTCATCAATCCTCGCAGCGTGGACCTTTCCTGATGTTTCTACTGGATACTAATGTAGTTTCCGAGCTGCGGAAAAACCAAGCCGACAAGCATGTGGTGAAATGGGCAAACAGCGTTTCCCCAGCCAGCCTGTATCTATCCGCAATCACTGTGCTGGAACTGGAAACGGGCGTCCTGCGTATCGAACGTCGTGCCCCTTCACAAGGCCAGCTGCTGCGCAACTGGCTGGAACACCACGTCAAACCGGCGTTCTCTGGAAGAATCCTGCCGGTCGATACCAACGTCGCCACCCGGTGCGCACGATTGCATGCTCCCGACCGCAGCAGTGAATGCGACGCCTTGATCGCCGCCACCGCGCTTGTGCACGGGCTTACGCTGGTAACTCGCAACATTGCGGACTTTCAACTCAGCGGCGTCAATCTGATCAACCCATGGATCGCTGCCAGTAACTGAGTGCTGAACACCCCGCCTTATCACCGGCGGGGCTTTTTTCATGGGCGTTGGGCAAAGATTGAATGCACAACCGTGGTATCGATCAGCGTCCGCTCACGCCACTGGTTGTTCTTCACCAGATAGACCTGCAACTGCTTGCGATCCTCGGTGAAATTCGCAGTCAGGTAGGTTTGCTGAGAGGTGCTTCCGCTGAGATACATGGGAACGCTGCCTTCCCAGTAGGAACTTCCTCCCTCGGTATGCAGGTGGCCGGCGAAAATGGCCGTCACCTGGTACTTGTTGACCATGTCATGGAAACGCTTCTTCTGCTCGGGGCTGCCCTGGTGCCGCAAGGGTTTATGCATATTGATAATGATGGCGTAGCCCGACGCTCGCGCCAGTCGCAGATCGGTCTCGAGCCAGTCCAGTGCGTCGTTGATTTCGAACGTTGTCGGGTTCAACGGATGAGCAATCCGGGTGGTGTAGGTCGGCTCGTTATTAAGCTGAACCATATGCACTTCGCCGATATTTTTCGAATAGGCGAGGCTACCGGAATACGTCCTGCTCAGAAAACCGTCAGTGATTTTCAGATCAAAGTTATCGACTTTACCTTCATGATGTTCTTTGAACTCGACAATACTTCCTGCAGCACAGTTATTGGTAAAGCAATCATCAACATTGTTTTCATAGTCGTGATTACCCAAGCCGTAAAGATATTCACCATTGAAGTGCCTGTTCAGCGAATCCTTCATGAACGAGCGCTGCCAGCCATGACCAAAAGCGGTTATATCGCCATTGATCATCAAAGGAACCTGCGCTTGAGAGCCGTGTTGATTTCTGAATTCGGCAATGCTCGCAAGTTGGGTTTCAATCAGCCATTTCGAGCGCGCCGTGAATTCTGAATCCGATTCGGGTTCGCGGATATCGGTCTTGTCTGTCCACGGATATTGAGTATCCGAAGCAAAGACCATATGTTTCGGCATGCCAGTTGTAGCCTGAGCGGTAATAGCCGAAGCTACCAGACAAGCACCCATAAAGATGCTCATGAATTTATTCAAAGCCATGCTTGAAATTCCATTTCAATTAATTTTCGGTACGCAAAAGAAGTTTCGCACGAACAGAACTTATTCGAATACAGCGAAAACTTCAAAGCCTTCACCTACAACAATCGAGTGAATATATTTCAGACCCAACAACTTACAACATACGAATCAATAGAAACCCGTAGCGTCCGGCCTGAGTTGTCGCCTGGACGAAAACAATCACGGGTGTTATTCAACTTGCGAAATCAACGGCAGTGGCGTGAACAAACAATTGAAAGGATGAACTAGCCACTTCGGCAAAAACGTCCATACTCAACAAGTCAATTGATCTGCGTCAGGCTTTTGCGCAATCGCTACACCATCCGCATTTTTTACCCAACGCGACCAAAGGTCGCACCCTTGAGCCAGAGCGGCAGGCGTATCATCGCGCTACTGCAACAGCCTTTTTGACCTCGGTTGGCACGTATCGACCGAGGCATTTTTCCACTGCCGTGGGATGCAATGATGAGCAATCAGATTCCGGTACACGACGTCACGCCACCGAGCAAGAACGCGAACAACAGCGTCGATCTTTATGCCTCACGAGAAAAAATCTACACCCGGGCTTTCACCGGCCTGTTCCGCAATCTGCGGATGCTCGGCGGTGCGGCGTTGTTTCTGCTGTATTTCGGCACGGTGTGGCTGAACTGGGGCGGTCATCAGGCGGTGTGGTGGAACCTGCCGGAGCGCAAGTTCTTCATCTTCGGCGCGACTTTCTGGCCACAGGATTTCATCCTGCTCTCGGGCCTGTTGATCATTGCCGCGTTCGGCCTGTTCTTCATCACTGTCTATGCCGGGCGCGTCTGGTGCGGGTATACCTGCCCGCAGAGCGTGTGGACGTGGATTTTCATGTGGTGCGAAAAGGTCACCGAAGGCGACCGAAACCAGCGCATCAAGCTCGACAAGGCGCCGATGAGCGCCAACAAATTCCTGCGCAAGCTGGCCAAACATTCGCTGTGGCTGTTGATCGGTTTTGTCACCGGCATGACCTTTGTCGGCTACTTCTCGCCGATCCGCGAACTGGTCATCGAGTTCTTCACCGGTCAGGCCGATGGCTGGTCGTATTTCTGGGTCGGTTTTTTCACCCTCGCCACGTACGGCAATGCCGGTTGGTTGCGTGAGCAGGTGTGCATCTACATGTGCCCGTATGCGCGCTTCCAGAGCGTGATGTTCGACAAGGACACGCTGATTGTTTCCTACGACCCGCGCCGTGGCGAAAGCCGTGGGCCGCGCAAGAAAGGCATCGACTACAAGGCGCTGGGGCTGGGTGACTGCATCGACTGCACGATGTGCGTGCAGGTCTGCCCGACCGGCATCGACATCCGCGATGGCCTGCAGATCGAGTGCATCGGCTGCGCTGCGTGCATCGATGCCTGCGACAGCATCATGGACAAGATGGATTACCCGCGCGGCCTGATCAGTTACACCACCGAACACAACCTCTCCGGGCAGAAAACCCATAAACTGCGACCGCGCCTGATCGGCTACGCCGTGGTGCTGCTGGCGATGATCAGCCTATTGGTCGCCGCGTTCTTCATGCGTTCGCTGGTCGGCTTCGACGTCAGCAAGGACCGCGTGCTGTACCGCGAAAACGCCGAAGGCCGAATCGAAAACGTCTACAGCCTGAAGATCATGAACAAGGATCAGCGCGACCACACTTACCTGCTGCAAGCCGAGGGTCTGCCGGACCTGCGCCTGCAAGGCAAGCGCGAGATCAAGGTTGCCGCCGGGGATATCGTCAGCATGCCGGTCGAGTTGTCCAGCGCACCGGAACAACTGCCATCGAGCACCAACGAGGTGAAATTCATCCTCAAGGACGCCGATGACAACAGCGTCCACGTTGAAGCCAAGAGCCGATTCATCGGCCCACAAATCCGTTGAGAGAATTTTGAACATGCCCGCTGCAAACGCCGCAAGTCCTTGGTACAAGCACCTCTGGCCGTGGATCATCATCGCGATTCTGGCCTGCTCGGTGGCCTTGACCCTGTCGATGGTGACCATCGCGGTGAACAACCCGGACAATCTGGTCAACGACAACTATTACGAAGCAGGCAAAGGCATCAACCGTTCACTGGATCGCGAGCTGCTGGCGCAAACCCTGAAGCTGCGTGCAGCGGTGCATCTGGATGATGTGACCGGGGAAGTCGACTTGCGCTTGAACGGTGACAGCCAGCCGCAAACGCTGGAGCTGAACCTGATCTCGCCGACCCAGCCGGAGAAGGATCGCAAGATCGTGCTGACCCGCAGTGGCAGCGAGAGCGGGCGCTACATCGGCCAGTTGAGCGACAAGGTCGAAGGGCGGCGCTTTGTCGAGTTGCTCGGCAGCCAGGACGAGCACGTGTGGCGCATGTTTGAAGAAGAGCTGGTCAGCCATGACAAGGAACTGCTGCTGGGGGATGAGCCACTGCAGGGTGCGGAAGACCTGAAGAAGTGAATCAAAATCAAGAGCCCCTCACCCTAGCCCTCTCCCGGAGGGCGAGGGGACTGATCTCGGTTGCTTGGAAGCGGGGCGTATGACAGTGACAATGTCGGCGACTGAAGCCGCTCTTCAGGCTTACACCGATCGGCTCCCTCTCCCTCCGGGAGAGGGCTGGGGTGAGGGCAAGCGAACACCCCCAATGCAAGGGCTCATACCCTCATCAATGCCATGACCACCCCAGTTCCCTGCTACCACTGCGCCCTGCCCGTCCCGTCCGGCAGCCGCTTCACCGCCGTCGTCCTCGGGCAGGCCCGCGAGTTCTGCTGCCCGGGCTGTCAGGCGGTAGCCGAAGCCATCGTCGCCGGTGGTCTGGAAAGCTATTACCAGCATCGCAGCGAAGCGTCGGCCAATCCCGAAGCGCTGCCGGTGCAACTGAGCGATGAACTGGCGCTGTACGACCGCGCCGACGTGCAGCAGCCCTTCGTGCGCCACGAAGGCGATCTGGCTGAAACCACGCTGTTGATGGAAGGCATCAGTTGCGCCGCCTGCGGCTGGTTGATCGAGAAACACCTGCGCACCCTGCCCGCCGTCGCCGAAGCGCGGTTGAACCTGTCCAACCATCGCCTGCACGTGCGTTGGGCCGACGCACAATTGCCGCTGAGCCAGATCCTCGCCGAGCTGCGCCACATCGGTTACGCCGCCCACCCGTACCAGGCCGACCGCGCCAGCGAACAGCTGGCCAGCGAGAATCGCCTGGCCCTGCGCCAGCTCGGCGTCGCCGGGTTGCTGTGGTTTCAGGCGATGATGGCGACCATGGCCACCTGGCCGGAATTCAACATCGACCTCAGTCCCGAGCTGCACACGATCCTGCGCTGGGTCGCGCTGTTTCTGACCACACCCATCGTGTTCTACAGCTGCGCGCCGTTCTTCAAAGGCGCGATGCGCGATTTGCGTACGCGCCACCTGACCATGGACGTTTCTGTTTCACTGGCGATCGGCAGCGCTTACATCGCCGGGATCTGGACATCGATCACCGGGGTCGGCGAGCTGTACTTCGATGCTGTCGGCATGTTCGCGCTGTTTCTGCTTGCCGGACGCTATCTGGAACGCCGCGCCCGCGAACGCACCGCTGCCGCCACTGCGCAACTGGTCAACCTGTTGCCCGCCTCGTGCCTGCGCCTGGATGCGAATGGCCAGAGCGAACGCATCCTGCTCAGCGAATTGCAGGTCGGCGAGCGGATTCTGGTGCAGCCGGGCTCGATTCTGCCGGCTGACGGCAAGATCATCGACGGTCAGTCGAGCATCGACGAATCGCTGCTGACTGGCGAATACCTGCCGCAGCCACGCACGCTCGGCGATGCTGTTACTGCGGGCACGCTCAATGTCGAAGGCGCATTGACCGTGCAAGTGCAGGCGCTGGGACAGGACACGCGTCTCTCCGCGATCGTGCGCCTGCTTGATCGCGCTCAGGCGGAGAAACCGCGTCTGGCCGAAATCGCCGACCGCGCCGCGCAATGGTTCCTGCTGCTGTCGCTGATTGCTGCAGCAGTGATCGGCGTGCTGTGGTGGCAACTGGATTCTTCACGGGCGTTCTGGATCGTCCTCGCCATGCTGGTGGCGACCTGCCCGTGCGCGCTGTCGCTGGCGACGCCGACCGCCCTCACCGCCGCCACCGGCACCCTGCACAAACTCGGCCTGCTGCTGACACGCGGCCATGTGCTGGAAGGCTTGAACCAGATCGACACGGTGATTTTCGACAAGACCGGTACGCTCACCGAAGGCCGCTTGGTGCTGCGCTCGATTCGCCCGCTCGGCGCGCTCGACAGCGAACAATGCCTGAGCCTTGCCGCTGCGCTGGAAAACCGCTCGGAACACCCGATCGCCCGCGCTTTCGGTCGCGCGCCGCTGGCCGCCGAGGACGTGCACAGCACACCCGGTCTGGGCCTTGAAGGCGTGGTCGGTGAGCAACGCTTGCGCATCGGTCAGGCGCCGTTCGCCTGTGCCCTGAGCGGCGCGGCACTGCCGTCAATGCCTGATGAAGCCGGACAATGGTTGCTGCTCGCCGACACTCAGGGGCCGCTGGCATGGTTCGTCCTCGACGATCGCCTGCGTGACGATGCCCCCGCCCTGCTCGCGGCCTGCAAAGCGCGGGGCTGGCGCACCTTGCTGTTGTCCGGCGACAGTTCGCCGATGGTCGCCAGTGTCGCCGCCGAACTGGGCATCGACGAGGCCCGTGGCGGCTTGCGCCCCGATGACAAACTGCAAGTGCTGCAGCAACTTCATCGCGAAGGTCGCAAAGTGTTGATGCTCGGTGACGGCGTCAACGACGTGCCGGTGCTGGCTGCGGCCGATATCAGCGTGGCCATGGGCTCGGCCACCGATCTGGCGAAAACCAGCGCCGATGCAGTGTTGCTGTCCAATCGCCTTGACGCTCTGGTGCAAGCCTTCACGCTGGCGCGACGCACGCGCCGGGTAATCATCGAAAACCTGCTGTGGGCGGCGCTGTACAATGGCCTCATGTTGCCGTTCGCCGCCCTCGGCTGGATCACTCCGGTGTGGGCGGCGGTCGGCATGTCGATCAGTTCGCTGACCGTGGTGCTCAACGCCCTGCGCCTGACTCGTCTGCCGAGCGCACCGGCCGCCAGCACCGCAACAGCAACCCGCCCGCTGCCGGCCTGAGCCGCGCGGGCCTGGAGTTACCGATGCCAGCTCTCTATGTGATGATTCCCGCTGCCTTGCTCATCGTCGCCATCGCCGTGTACATCTTCTTCTGGGCGGTGGACAGCGGTCAGTACGACGACCTCGACGGCCCGGCACACAGCATCCTTTTTGACGATCAGGACCCCAACCACACCGCTGCGGTGGACGAAGCCAACGCCGGCAAACCGGACGACAAGGCGCCACCCCATGCTTGAACTGGCGCCCCTGCTGGTCTCGGCGCTGATCCTCGGCCTGCTCGGTGGCGGCCACTGTCTGGGCATGTGCGGCGGTCTGATGGGCGCGCTGACCCTGGCGATCCCCAAGGAGCAGCGCAGCCGGCGCTTTCGTCTGTTGCTGGCGTATAACCTCGGGCGGATTCTCAGTTATGCCACGGCGGGACTGCTCATCGGCCTGGCCGGCTGGGCAGTCGCCAACAGCCCGGCGGCGCTGTTCATGCGCGTACTGGCCGGGTTGCTGCTGATCGCGATGGGTTTGTACCTGGCCGGCTGGTGGAGCGGGCTCACCCGTATCGAAGCGCTCGGGCGTGGCTTATGGCGCTTTATTCAACCGGTGGCGAATCGCTTGCTGCCGGTTTCCAGCCTGCCGCGTGCCTTGCTGCTCGGTGCGCTGTGGGGGTGGCTGCCGTGCGGACTGGTTTACAGCACCTTGCTGTGGAGCGCGAGTCAGGGCAATGCGCTGGACAGTGCGTTGCTGATGCTCGCTTTCGGCCTCGGCACCTGGCCGGTGCTGCTCGCCACCGGGCTGGCGGCTGAACGGGTTACGGCGATCCTGCGCAAACGCAGCGTGCGCATGGCGGGTGGCTTGCTGGTGATCCTGTTTGGCCTGTGGACCCTTCCCGGCCCGCATCAGCATTGGCTTATGGGCCATTAAATGTGTGGCGCGGCCTTCGCGAGCAGGCTCGCTCCCACAGGTCTTGAGTACGCTGCAAATCCAATGTGGGAGCGAGCCTGCTCGCGAAGACGCCCGCACGAACAACACAAATCCTCGCCGTTGATGCAAATCAAGATGCCCTGTAACGCACTCCCCTAGACTCGCCACACTGCCAGCCTATCCGGGGGAATGCCCGCATGCTCGACGCCATTCGTTGGGACTCTGATCTGATCCGCCGCTACGATCTGGCGGGGCCACGCTACACCTCGTACCCGACCGCCGTGCAATTTCACGGTCAGGTCGGCACTTTCGACCTGTTCCACGCCCTGCGCGACAGCCGCAAGGCCCAGCGGCCGTTGTCGCTGTACGTGCATGTGCCGTTCTGCGCGAACATTTGCTACTACTGCGCCTGCAACAAGGTCATCACCAAGGATCGCGGTCGCGCGCAGCCGTATCTGCAACGGCTCGAGCAGGAAATCCAGTTGATTGCCTGCCACCTCGACCCGGCGCAAACCGTCGAGCAGCTGCATTTCGGTGGCGGCACGCCGACCTTTCTCAGCCACGACGAATTGCGCCAGCTGATGGCGCACCTGCGCAAGCATTTCAATTTGCTCAACGATGATTCCGGCGATTACGGCATCGAAATCGACCCGCGCGAGGCTGACTGGTCGACCATGGGCCTGCTGCGCGAACTGGGTTTCAACCGGGTCAGCATTGGCCTGCAGGATCTTGACCCGGCGGTGCAGCGCGCGGTCAATCGCCTGCAAAGCCTGGAAGAAACCCGCGCGGTCATCGATGCGGCGCGAACCCTGCAATTTCGCTCGATCAACATCGATCTGATTTATGGCCTGCCCAAGCAGACGCCCGACAATTTCGCCCGCACCGTCGAGGAAGTGATCAGCCTGCAACCGGATCGTCTTTCGGTATTCAACTACGCGCACCTGCCGGAACGCTTCATGCCGCAACGGCGAATCAACAGCAGCGAACTGCCGAGCCCGGCGCACAAGCTGGAAATGCTCCAGCGCACCATCGAGCAACTGACCGCTGCCGGCTACCGTTACATCGGCATGGACCACTTCGCCCTGCCTGATGACGAACTGGCGATTGCCCAGGAAGAGCACACCCTGCAACGCAACTTCCAGGGTTACACCACCCACGGCCATTGCGACCTGATTGGCCTGGGCGTGTCGGCGATCAGCCAGATCGGCGATCTGTACTGCCAGAACAGCAGCGACCTCAACGCGTATCAGAACAGCCTGGCCAGCGCGCAGCTGGCGACCAGTCGCGGTCTGGTGTGCAACGCCGACGACCGCTTGCGCCGCGCAGTGATTCAGCAGCTGATCTGCAATTTCAAACTCGAGTTCGCCGAGATCGAGCAGCAGTTCAACATCGATTTTCAAGGCTACTTCGGCGCGCTCTGGCCGCAGTTGCAAGGTATGGCCGAGGATGGCCTGATCAGACTCGAGCGCGAGCGCATCGAGGTGTTGCCAGCGGGCCGATTGCTGGTGCGCTCGGTGTGCATGGTCTTTGATGCGTACCTGGAGCAGCAGAACCGCCAGCGTTTCTCGCGGGTGATTTAAGGCTTGGTCAGCAACGAGCCGACTTTGAGGTTCTGGTCAGGATTGAGCGCCGACTGGTTCATGACTTTCGACAGGGCGAGGTTGGCGGTGATCAGGCCACTGTTGAGGGCGGCGATGGCGCCCCGCAGTGCGGCGAGCTTGTTGATCTTTTCCTCGGTGGAGAGGGTTCTGTCTGACATGACCGCCGCCATGCGCGCTTTTTTCTCGATGATTTCTTTTTGGATCTTGCGAATCATCTTCAGCAACTGCTGGATGTTCTCCGGCAAGCCACTGTTGTCGATGTCACTGTTTTCGCCGCCGACAGCGGCGGATTTGGCGATGGCCGCGCCGGACAGCGACACTTTGACGCCCTCGACCAAGGTCGGGGTTGCCGTGTGCGACAAGTCTTCATCGCGATCGATTGCAGCGTCGGTGCTGGTCATCTCCGGCGAAGCAGCAACGCCGCTGCTGCCGGGGCTTAGCGTACCAATGGCGGTCATCGGGGCCTTCCTTGGTTGAGTGCTGATAGCGGGTTATCGGCCGCCGGTGCTGCGGCTTTATGTCTGTAGGACAACGCCGCCACGTGCTGGCCTGAATGTCCTCCCGTGGGTTACCCTTACGGCTTATGTGTGTTTTCCCACAAGGATTGAAGAAATGTCCGAGCCAGTCAAACTGCGCGCTCACAACCAGGCCCACTGCAAGGATTGCAGCCTGGCCCCGCTCTGCCTGCCACTTTCTCTGAATCTGGAAGACATGGATGCGCTCGACGAAATCGTTAAACGCGGCCGCCCGCTGAAGAAAGGCGAATTCCTGTTCCGCCAGGGCGACACCTTTGATTCCGTTTATGCAGTCCGCTCTGGTGCCCTGAAGACTTTCAGCCTGAGCGATGCCGGCGAAGAACAGCTGACCGGTTTCCACCTGCCGAGCGAACTGGTAGGACTGTCGGGCATGGACACCGAAAAACACCCGGTCTCGGCCCAGGCGCTGGAAACCACTTCGGTCTGCGAAATCCCCTTCGAGCGCCTTGATGAACTCGCGCTGCAATTGCCACAACTGCGCCGCCAGTTGATGCGGGTGATGAGCCGCGAGATTCGTGACGACCAGCAAATGATGCTGCTGCTGTCGAAGAAAACCGCTGACGAGCGCATCGCTACTTTCCTGGTCAACCTGTCGGCACGCTTCCGCGCTCGCGGCTTCTCGGCCAACCAGTTCCGCCTGAGCATGTCGCGCAATGAAATCGGTAACTACCTGGGCCTGGCGGTGGAAACCGTGTCGCGGGTGTTCACCCGTTTCCAGCAGAACGAGCTGATTGCCGCAGAGGGCAAGGAGATCCATATCCTCGACCCGATTCAGCTGTGCGCGCTGGCCGGCGGTTCGATCGAAGGCTGATCACGACCCGCGGTTGAGCGAATCGTTTCAGCCGCGGGTATACTGCGCCGTTTGCAGCCCTGCCAGGACACCCCGATGGTCTTCGACTCCTTCGACATCAAATCCCTGATCCGCCCCGTGATCGACTTCCCGAAACCGGGCGTGATCTTTCGCGACATCACCCCGCTGTTCCAGTCGCCGACGGCCCTGCGCCTGGTGATGGACAGCTTCGCCCATCGCTACGTCGAAGCCGACTTCACCCACATCGGCGCCATGGATGCCCGTGGTTTTCTGATCGGTTCGGTACTGGCCTATCAGTTGAACAAGCCGCTGGTGCTGTTCCGCAAGCAAGGCAAACTGCCGGCGGACGTACTGGCCGAAGGTTACGCGACCGAGTACGGCGAAGCGTTTCTGGAAGTGCACGCCGACAGCCTGTGTGAAGGCGATTCGGTGGTGATGTTCGATGACCTGATCGCTACCGGCGGCACGCTGATCGCAGCAGCCAACCTGATTCGCCGCATGGGCGCGCGGGTGCATGAAGCGGCGGCGATCATTGACCTGCCAGAGCTGCAAGGCTCGCAGCGCTTGCAGGACATGGGCATTCCGACGTTCTGCCTGACGCAGTTTGCGTTGACTGATAAATAAGCAGCGTCTGACAGGCCGCTTTCGCGAGCAGGCTCGCTCCCACAGGGGAATGCATTTCAACTGTGGGAGCGAGCCTGCTCGCGAAAGGGGCCGGCAGCTACACCGCAGGACTTAGAGCCCCATCTGCTTGCTGATGATTTCGTTCATCACTTCCCGCGTTCCGCCGCCAATCGACAGAATGCGATTATCCCGATACAGCCGCTCCACCAGGCTTTCACGCATGTAACCGAGCCCGCCAAGAATCTGCACGGCCTCGGTGGTGATCCGGTCGGAGGTGTCGGTGGCGAAGTTCTTCGCCATGGAAATCTCCTTGATCACGCTCTGCCCCGCCGCCATTTTTGCCGCTTGCCGGTAAGTGAACTCCCGCGACACTTCCAGCGCCGTGGCCATTTCGGCGAGCCGATGTTTGATTACCTGAAACTTGCCGATGGGTTTGCCAAATGCCTCACGCTCGCGCGCCCACTTCAGGCTCTCCTCCAGCGCCAATTGCGCCGTCATGTTGGCCATCAGCGCCAGCGCCAGGCGTTCGCTCTGAAAATTGCCCATGATGCAGGCGAAGCCCATGTTCTCAGCGCCGATGAGGTTTCCTACAGGCACGCGGCAATCGTCGAAGAACAATTCAGCCGTGTCCGACGCCCACCAGCCCATTTTCTTCAATTGCCGACCGACACTGAAACCCGGCGTGTCCTTCTCGATCAGCAACAGGCTGATACCGCCGAACCCCGGCGCACCGGTGCGCACCGCGACCGTGTAGAAATCCGCGCGAACGCCACTGGTAATAAAGGTCTTGCTGCCGCTGACCCGGAAGCAATCGCCGTCACGCACGGCGCGGGTTTGCAGGTTGGCGACGTCGGAGCCGCCACCGGGCTCGGTCACCGCCAGGGCGCTGATTTTCTCGCCGCTGAGCACTTGGGGGACGACTCGCTCTCGCACTTCAGGCCGCGCCCATTTGACGATCGGCGGCAGACCGATATCCAGCGACCCCAACCCCGCCACCAGTCCGCCTGAGCCACAGCGCATCAACTCTTCACTGGCGGCGACCTTGGCGAACAGATCGCCTTCATGGCTGCCGCCAAGCACCTCGGGATAGCCGATACCGAGAATGCCCGCCGCACCGGCCTTGAGGTACAGCTCACGGGGAAAGCTTTCGGCTTCTTCCCACTGATCAATGTCCGGCAGGATCTCACGTTCGACAAAACGTCTGACGCTGTCGCGGACCAATTGGTGGCTGGGGTCGAAGTATTCCTGAAAGGCAGGCATGGGCGAGCTCCACGGAAGGGTTCGCCGACGTTAACCGAGCGCTTGCTTGGTTATCAATGAAATTGTGCGAATCAGATGGACCGCGGCGCGGCCATCGCTGGCAAGCCAGCTCCCACAGGGTTCGGTGTGGACACATATGCTGTGGGTCACATCCAACACTGTGGGAGCTGGCTTGCCAGCGATGTGGCCCGCAAGGGCGATAGAGACTTACAGGGAGATAGGTTTACGCCCGGCAAACGAATGCGCCAGCGTGCCGCCGTCGACCAGCTCCAGCTCACCGCCCAGCGGCACGCCGTGGGCAATCCGCGAGGCGACCAGGCCTTTGTTGTTGAGCAACTGCGCGATGTAGTGCGCCGTCGCTTCGCCTTCCACCGTCGGGTTGGTGGCGAGGATGACTTCGGTAAAGGTCCCCGCCTCTTCAATCCGCGCCATCAATTGCGGAATACCGATCGCTTCCGGCCCCAGGCCATCCAGCGGCGACAAGTGCCCCTTGAGCACGAAATAGCGGCCACGGAAGCCGGTCTGCTCCACCGCATAAACGTCCATCGGCCCTTCGACAACGCAAAGCAGCGTGTCATCGCGGCGCGGGTCGGCGCATTGCGGGCACAGATCGTCTTCGGTCAGCGTGCGGCATTGGCGGCAATGGCCGACGCCTTCCATGGCCTGGCTCAAGGCCTGGGCCAGACGGGTACCACCGCTGCGATCACGTTCGAGCAACTGCAACGCCATGCGCTGAGCGGTTTTCTGACCCACGCCCGGCAAGGTGCGCAGAGCGTCGATCAGTTGGCGAATCAAGGGGCTGAAGCTCATGGGTAAACAGTCCGACTAAACAACGAGACGCGGTTTATACCCGCGCCTCTGGCCAGCGTCAAATCCTCAGTCCTGGGCGACCCGGACCACCAGTTTGCCGAAGTTGCGCCCTTCCAGCAGACCGATGAACGCCTCGGGCGCCTGCTCCAGGCCTTCGACCACGTCCTCGCGGAACTTCACCTTGCCGTCGCGTACCCACGGCACCATGTGGCTGATGAATTCCGGCTGACGATCACCGTAATCGTCGAAGACGATGAAGCCCTGAATCCGCACACGCTTGGTGAGCAAAGTGCGTTGCAGCATCGGCAGACGATCCGGGCCGGTCGGCGCCTCGGCGGCGTTGTAGCCGGCGATCAGGCCGCACAACGGGATGCGCGCCTTGGGGTTGAGCAACGGCACGACGGCATCGAAGACATGGCCGCCGACGTTCTCATAATAAATGTCGATGCCGTTGGGGCAGGCCTTGGCCAGTTGCTCGGCAAAGTCATCGGCCTTGTGGTCGATGCAGGCATCAAAACCCAGCTCCTCGACCACGTATTTGCACTTCTCGGCACCACCAGCCACGCCGACCGCGCGCAGGCCTTTGATCTTCGCCACTTGCCCGACCACCGAGCCGACGGCACCGGACGCTGCAGCCACTACCAGGGTTTCGCCCTCTTTCGGCTGGCCGATGTCCATCAGGCCCATGTACGCGGTCATGCCCGGCATGCCCAGTACGCCGAGGGCCATCGACGGGCTCGGCAGGCCGGCCGGGATCGGCATGATGTTGCGACCGTCGCTGATGCTGTGGCTCTGCCAACCGGTGGCGCCAACCACCAGATCACCTACGTGGAATTTCGGATGATTGGACTGCTCGACCCGGCTGACCGCACCACCGGTCATGACTTCGCCGATTTGCACTGGCGCAGCGTAGGACGGAGCGTCGCTCATGCGCCCGCGCATGTAAGGGTCGAGCGACAGGTACAGGGTTTTCAGCAATACCTGACCGTCCTGCAGGTCCGGCAGCGCCTCGCGCTCCAGACGGAAATTCTCCGGGGTCGGCGCGCCGCTCGGGCGCGAGGCGAGGACGAAGCGTTGATTGAGGGTGAGAGGGTCGGACATGTCAGCGTCTCCTGTGAATGGGGAATTCGGTGTATAGGGAGCAGACCTTGGTAGCGGTGGTGTGTTCGATGTTTCTTCAGTTGTGCCGAGGTGACTTCATTCGCGAGCAGGCTCGCTCCCACACTTGGAAATGCAATCCCTGTGGGAGCGAGCCTGCTCGCGAAAGCGTCAGTCTGCGGCACATGCCCATCAGGCAGAAACAAAAATGCCAGGCACAATGCCTGGCATTTTGTGTAGCTCATCTGCCGCCCAAAGGCGAATCAGAATGGCAGTTTCATACCCGCTGGCAGGTTCATGCCGGCGGTCATGCTGCCCATTTTTTCCTGGCTGTTGGCTTCGATCTTGCGCACGGCGTCGTTGACGGCGGCAGCGACCACGGCTTCCAGCATTTCCTTGTCGTCTTCGCTCAGGCCTTCGACCAGGCTTGGGTCGATGCTCACGCTTTTAACGTCGTGACGACCGGTCATCACCACGGTGACCATGTCGCCGCCGGCCTTGCCGGTGACTTCGGCGTTGGCCAGTTCTTCCTGCATCTTGGCCATTTTTTCCTGCATCTGCTGCGCCTGCTTCATCAGGCCGGCCATGCCACCTTTCATCATGGGAATCACCTCAAACGTACTTGGATAAAACAGCGCCCGGCCATCTTGGCCGAGCACCTTCAGTTATTAGCCTTGGGTGACCAAGGCGTCGACAGGTTCAATAGTATCGCTTCGCACCACCGCGCCGAACTGCTGAACCATCTGCTGGATGAACGGATCACCGTGGATCGATTCCTCCGCCTCACGCTGGCGATTGGCGCGGCGGCGCGAGGCGGCCTGGGCCGGGGTTTCCTGCTCGGGCTTGATCAGCTCGATGGTCAGGGTCAGCGTGCGCCCGTGGAACTGGTTCAACGCGTCGTTGAGACGACGCTGTTGCGTGGCGTTGAACAGGGCGCTGTGAGCCGGATCGAGGTGCATCAGCCAGTGATCGCCATCGACCGCAATCAATGTGCAGTTGGCGGCGATGCTGCCGGTCATGCCGGAAATCGGCAGCTTCGGGAACAGCTCCAGCCATTGCAGGGCCAGGCCGGTGGCCGGCGCGGCGGCAGGTTCCGGCTCGGGCTCAGGCTCCGGATCGGCGGCGTGTTCGCTGGCCAGTTCGTCGAGGTAGCTGTAGGCCGAATCCATGTCCGGCTCGATGTAGTCTTCATCCAGCGGCGGTTCGTCGTCCATGTCCATGCCCGGCGTAGCGGCATCGACGTCGGCGACGGACGGCTCGGGAATTGGCGCAGCGGCCCACTCCGGCGCATCCGGGACCACGCTGTCCGGGGTCGGCAGCGGCATCGGCGGCAGTTCAGGCTGCTCGCCGGCGGTTTCCAGCACCGGTTCGACGGCGGGTTGCTGAACTGGCGCCGGCTCGGCCTCGGCTTCCACCGGGTCGTTCCATGGCAGATCGACCACGGTTTCGACGGCGACTGGCTCAGGCTCCGGGTGCGCTTCGACAACCGGCACATCCGGTTCTGGCTCGGCAGCCGGCGCTGCTACTGGTGCGGGCGCGGGTGCTGGCGCAGCAGCCGCAGCGACCACCGGCGCAGGCTTCGGCGCGGCAGCCACTGAGTTTGCGGAATCAACTGTGGCCTGGCTGATCCCCACTGGCTTTAGCGGTTGCCTCGGCGCGTCCGCCGTATCCGCCGGTCGGAACGCGAGCATCCGCAGCAAGACCATCTCGAAACCGCCACGCGGGTCCGGCGCCAGCGGCAAATCGCGACGACCGATCAGGCCCATCTGGTAATAGAACTGCACGTCTTCGGCCGGCAACGCCTGGGCCAGGGCCAATACGCGATCACGGTCGCCGTGGCCATTGTCGACGCCTTCCGGCAACGCCTGAGCGATGGCCACGCGGTGCAGCACGTTGAGAATTTCCGAGAGCACGCCGTTCCAGTCCGGACCTTGCTCGGCCAGATGCCGCACGGCTTCGAGCAGCGCCTTGGCATCGCCCTCGATCAGCGAATGCAGCACGTCATAGACCTGACCGTGATCCAGCGTGCCGAGCATGGCCCGCACGTCGGTCGCGAGGACCTTGCCTTCACCGAACGCGATGGCCTGATCGGTCAGGCTCATGGCGTCGCGCATCGAGCCGTCAGCAGCGCGACCGAGCAGCCACAGTGCATCGTCTTCGAACGGTACGTTCTCCGCCGTGAGCACGTGGGTCAAATGCTCGACCACACGCTCGGGCGTCATGTTCTTCAGGGAGAACTGCAGGCAGCGCGAAAGAATCGTTGCCGGAAGTTTCTGCGGATCGGTGGTCGCCAGGATGAACTTGACGTAGGGCGGCGGCTCTTCGAGGGTTTTCAACAGCGCATTGAAGGAATGGCTGGAAAGCATGTGCACTTCGTCGATCAGGTAGACCTTGAAGCGCCCACGGCTTGGCGCGTACTGCACGTTATCGAGCAGTTCGCGGGTATCTTCGACCTTGGTGCGGCTGGCGGCGTCGATCTCGATGAGGTCGACAAAACGGCCTTCATCGATCTCGCGGCATACCGAACACTCGCCGCAGGGGCTGGAGGTGATACCTGTCTCGCAGTTCAGGCACTTGGCAATAATCCGCGCGATGGTGGTCTTGCCGACCCCGCGCGTCCCGGTGAACAGGTAGGCGTGGTGCAGCCGTTGGCTGTCCAAGGCATTGATCAGAGCCTTGAGCACATGGGTCTGGCCGACCATTTCGCGGAACGAGCGCGGACGCCATTTACGTGCAAGAACCTGATAACTCATCGAAAACCGTCGCAGCGAAGGAAGCAGAAGCGGCTAATGCTAGCGGAGCAAGGGCAAAATTGCATCCGGTGTCCTCGTCTAATATGGCTAAGCTGCTTCAGCAGAGGCTTTTATCGGCTCGGGACGAGGAATTACCGGAGCGTCTATGCGGTGGGCCGTGGCGGCATTGCTGGGTATCAGCCTCAACGCGATGGCAGCGCAAGCGCCGTTGCGCTTCGCCGTGCCGGACAGTTGGGCGATGCCGATGGTGCAACTGCAAGGCGGCAGACCGACCCAGGGCATCCTGCACGACGCCCTGCTCAGCCTGGCGACCCAGGTTGGCGCGCCAGCGCAATTCGTCGTCCTGCCGCGCGCGCGGGTACAGAGCGCCATGGAGCACGGCGACATCGACGTGCGCTGCTATGCCGCACAGTCGTGGCTGCCGAATCAGTCCGGCGATTACATCTGGAGCGTGCCGTTGTGGTTTCAGCGCGACCTGCTGATCAGCCGCAAGGAACAACCGGCGCAGATCGATCCCGCCCGGCTGCCGCGCCAGGCCATCGGCACCGTCCTCGGTTACAGCTACCCTACCCTGCAACCGCTGTTCGACGCTGATCAGTTGCAACGCGAAGACGCGCGCAATCAGGAACAGGTACTGGAAAAGCTGCTGGCCGGGCGATACCGCTATGCGGTGAGCAATCAGTGGACCCTGGACTGGATCAATCAACGCCTGCTGCCGGAGCAGCAGTTGCAAGGGGTCGCGGTGCTGCAGGAACAGAATATCGGCTGCTATGTGAGGAACGACCCGAAGGTGCCGGTGCAGCGGATTTTACGAACGTTGCTGCGCATGAAAATGTCCGGCGAGATCGACGACATAATCAGGTTGTACACCGGCGCCTCTTCAACCACACCCTAGCTCCCACAGGGTTGGCCGGGTCAATAACCGTGCGATTCGCGGAATTTCGGCTCGCGGCTGTGGTGATAATCGATCCACTCGACCACGTCGTAAGGCAGATAAAGCTGCTGCCGGGCACGGGACACGGCGATGTACACGGCACAGATGCGCTGATCGAACTCGTAGGCATCCTTGAATTTCTCGTTACTGAGCAACGTCCGGGTCAACAGCACGCGCTTGAACTCCATGCCGCCAGCCCGCTCGGCCATCATCAACAGGCAGGCTTTGCCTGGCTCGATGATCTTTTGGCTCAGGCGAGTCAGGTCGGCAATCATGAAGCCGTTTTGCAACTGCGCCTCGATCCACAAGAAAGCTTCATCGAACTGGTTGGCGGCGCGCACCTGCTGCCAATCAGCCATGTCGCTGAAATACGGGTGCGGTCCTTTCTCGCTGGACCCGGCGTTGTAGAAATCGCGGCGGAACAGCTCGATGGCGGTGGTCATGAAATGCTTGATGTCGTCCTGCGCTTCCCTGTCGGGAAAACTGAAGGCGCAACTGGAGTCGTGCAGATGGATGGCCCACATCATCGTGTCCCAGGGTGACGCGGTCAGCACCACGCAACCTTCGGGCGGCACGAAGGCTTGCGGGTAGTACTCGATATCGACGTCGGCGTGACGAGCGCCTTCGAACGGCACTTTGCTCTTGTGCGTGTGGCGCGAGATCAGCGGATTGACCAGGCGCTCGACATTGCGCCCCGAACGCACCGAATAGCAGATATCGCTCTGACGAACTTCACGCTTGCGCTTGGGCGCCTCGCCCGTGGCCTGCTGATACTCATCGCCGAGGGTGATCAGTACCTGCTGCCCGCGCTCGATGATTTGCAGCAGCGACGCCGGCACGTCCTGGCTTTCGTCGATGATCACATGGGTGTAGCGCGGCGGGACGCGGCAACCGGCCAGACTGGCGCGCTTGATCATGAGCAACGTCGGAAAACCGCTCTGGCTGGCCCAGGCCGGATTGGCCTCGAGATATACCCACAGGCGACTGGAATATTCCAGCAGCGCCTGTGAGTCTGCGCCGCTCAAGGGCTGCTGAAAATGCGGCAGGTGCCTGGCGGATAGCGTGTGATCTCTTGAGGCGCAATACAGCTCCAGCACGCGCAGACAAACCTCCAGAGTGCCCTGCCCATCGTGGTGGCGAAAGCCGAACATATTCAGTTCCTGCGCCAGCGCCTGCCTGCTCGGGATCCGCGCTGGCGTCCTGGCCATGTGCGATCGGGGGCCGAGCAACTGGGCCTGGGCAAAATCGTAGAAGGTCTGGCCAATTTCCGTGTCGTGCACTTGCACGATGTGCTTGCGCAACGTCGCCAGTTTCGCCGGGGTGCGCGCCAGTACCAGGGTGCGTTTCGAGCGCAGGCATTCGATCAGCGCGCTGAGCATGTAACTCTTGCCGATGCCCGCATAACCCTGCACGTGCAGGTCTTCGTCGAGGTTGGCACGGAAGGTTCGCAGCAGCTTGTCCTGCGCCGCGCTTAACCAGTGCTCGCGCTCGCGTGGCGTGACCATTTGCTGGCTGAACGGATTGTTCTGTTGCTGATGGCGAATTTTGTAGTCCACATCCCACTGCCCGCCGGGCAACAGGTATTCCTGCGCTGTGACTTCATCGGCCATGAGAAACCGCAGGTTCAGGCCTTTGAGCGCATTGAGGCCGAAATACAATTTGCGCGAATCGAAAAGACGCCGCGCCTCTGCAAGCAGTCCCGCCGATCCGGAGCGCCGGGAGGTGACAGACCAGTCAATGAGTCTGGCGAGAATTTTCTCCGCTGCGCTGGCACTCAGGTCCTTTTCCGTGGCCTGGGCAAGGTTCTGGATGACCAGCACCGCCGCCAGTTCCGGGTCGCTCAGGTTGGCCAGTGCCGCGTCACCCTCGGGCTGCAACAGCGCCGTACACACATCATGGGTGATGGGCAGAAATACCGGGGTGGCCAAATCAAAATGTTCCGGGTGCATACAACCTCGCCGCCTGGGCTTTAATACAACACCAGATCAGTCCTGGTCATTCTCGTCGGGCATTTCATGGGACTGCGGCAAGTTTCCTTCACTGCCGGCCTCGGGGGCTGATGCGCAGCTCGAAGGAGTAACCGCCGAGCGTGCCGGACATGCCGCGTCGTTCAGTGCCGCTGGCCACCGCCGCCGCATCGATCTGCGCCTGCACTTCGTAGAGCGCCATTTCGAGCAGTCTGCGCAGGTGTTCAGGGTTTTGCGCGGTGGCTTGCAGCTGCAGGTCGTACTTTGCGGTCAGCGAGTCTGATGCGTGCTCGACGATCGCCGATTGTGCCTCCACCGGGACCGACTGTTCAGGCTCTTCTGCCGCGTTGAAAACAGCAGATGCCGCCAGAATCGCAGCGTGTTCTTCATCCATCAGGTCGAGCACTCGCGACAGTTCCAGCGTGCGCGCGGGCTGATCCTGCATCTGTGCTTTGACTTCCAGACGACGCAACTGCCATTCGCGCAGCTTTTCCCGGGTCAGATCGTCAATTTCACCCACTTGCCTTACCTCTCGTTGCCAGGCGGGGGAGTATGCCACTGTTCGCTGTCGACAGCCGCACGGGCACCGGGACGCTGCGCTGCTGATCCGCGCGTTTCTGATGGCGGAGCAACGCCACTAGCCAAATCGCAGGCATAAAAAAACCGCAGTGGGCGAAACCCATGCAGTTCTCTCTGAAGCCTTGGCTGGTTCGTTAAGGTGGTGCCCCCACCAGCCACACCCCGGCACACAATGTTCCCGCTGTGGCTGCTTCCTTCCGGATCTGACCAGGTTCACGGGTAATCGTTGCGGGGGGACCGATGGGGTCACCATAACGACGCTTGCCTGTCGGCGAGCCGCGCCATTGTACCTGTCTGAGATGAAGTTACAACCGTTGGTTGCAGATAAAAAATACCAACAGGTTCAAGGACATGCGGTGACGCCAAAAGATCGCAGCCTGCGCCAGCTTCTACAGGGCCAGGACTTCGTCTGCGCGACCGCCCGCATCCTGGATCACCAGATGAATGAAGTGCAGCTTGGCGATCGCCGCTGCCGGCAGTACGAACGGATAGAAATCCGGCTGGCCCATGCTGCGCGACAGTTCGTTGAGCATGCCCGCCAGCTCGATCCACGCATTGACGAATGACAGGAAAGCGCCACCGCCGGGGTGCTCCGGGTCGTACAGGGTGCTGGTCGGAAACGGCTGATAGTCAAAGTCCATTTCCCGCGCGCTCATGCCGAAGCCCAGCGCAGTATCCACGGCGTCCATCATGTGCAGGTAGTGCGCCCAGGTTTCCGCCCAGTCTTCCCACGGGTGCATGGTCGCGTAGGCACTGACGTAGTGCTGCGGCCAGTCCAGCGGTGCGCCTTGCTGGTAATGCCGGTCCAGCGCCTCGGCGTAACTGGCGCGCTCGTCGCCGAACAGGTTACGGAACGCCTCCAGCCAAGGGCCGTTGGCGATGAGGCGATCCCAGTAGTAGTGGCCGACCTCATGGCGAAAATGCCCGAGCAGCGTGCGGTAAGGTTCGTGCATCGCCGCCCTGACCTGTTCACGGTGCGCGTCGTCGGCCTCTTTGATATCGAGGGTGATCAGGCCATTGGCGTGGCCGGTCATCGGCGCGTTGCCTTCCAGGTCGACGCCGATGAAGTCGAACGCCAGCCCGGTTTCTTCATCCGTGGTTTTCGGGATGACCGGCAAGCCGAGGGTGATCAGTTGCGCGACCAGTCGACGCTTGGCGATTTCGACCTTGCGCCAGCGTTCGGGATTTTCCGCGACGGACAGGTCGGGAATGGTGCGGTTGAGGCTGCAAGCGATGCACAAGGTGTCGTGATCGTTGGCCGGCAGCAGCCAGTTGCACGCGGCGGGCATGTCGAGGTTGGCGCAACGGCGGAACAGTCCGGCGTCGGGATCGGCGTCGAGCGCCCAGGTGCCCTCTTCCGGCCCCGGCTGCAGCGAGGTCAGGCGACTTTGTTCAGGTTGATAGCCAAGCAAGGCGTTACAGGCCAGGCACTGACTGTTGCGAAAGAACAGCGACTGGCCGCAACGGCACGGCCAGACTTTGCTGTTGCGCGAGGATCCGGCCACGAACGGCGCGATGATGCGGGAACTGAGCTGCTCGAAAAAACGGTGCATGGCGATCTCTCCCTGGGACTGGCCAAGACTAGATCATTCTGAAGACAACATCGTTCCCACCCATAACCGCGCAGCCGGGTGATAGCACCATTGTGGTGAGGGGATTTATCCCCGCTCGACTGCGCAGCAGTCGCAAAAAACCGTACACGCGATACAGATAAAATGATCGGCCGCAGGGTTCTGGGGTCGCTGCGCAACCCAGCGGGAATAAATCCCCTCGCCACAGGTGTCCATCCGGACAGGGATAAATCCCCTCACCACAGGGGTTCATCCGGTCAGACAGCGACGCCGTGGGTTTTGAGGAAGGCGATAAACGCTTCCTCGTCCATGACCTTCACACCCAGCTCGTTGGCCTTGGTCAGTTTCGAGCCGGCACCCGGGCCTGCGACCACGCAATGGGTTTTCGCCGACACCGAACCGGCGACCTTGGCACCCAGGCTTTCGAGATGATCCTTGGCCACATCCCGGCTCATCAGTTCGACCTTGCCGGTCAGCACCCAGGTTTCCCCGGACAGCGGCAGACCTTCGACGACTTTCTTCTCGCTCTGCCAATGCATGCCGAAATCGCGCAATTGCTGCTCGGCCTGCTCGGCCAGTTGCCGATGCTCAGGCGAGGCGAAGAACTCGCGTACCGAGTTGGCCTGCTTCTCCGGCAATGCCTGGCGCATGTCCAGCCAGTCAGCGTTCATCGCCGCTTCCAGCGAACCGAAGCGATCGGCGAGTTTCTGCGCACCACCGGGGCCGACGAAAGGAATGTGCAGTTTGTCGAGCAAGCCGCCCAACGTGGTACTGGCGGCGAATTCGGCGCCCAACTCGCCCTGATCCTGAATCTGCAAACCATGGCCGAGCAATTCGCTGATGACCTGCTGGTTGTGCGCATCCTCAAAGAAACTGTGGATCTCGTGCGCCACTTCCAGGCCGACATCCGGCAGATAGGTCAGCACATGCGGCAAAGCCTGTTGCACGCGCTCCAGTGAACCCAGCGAACGCGCCAGCACCTTCGCCGTCTCTTCGCCGACATCGGGAATGCCGAGGGCGTAGATGAAACGTGCCAGGCTCGGTTGCTTGCTGTCTTCGATGGCTTTGAGAAGCTTGTTGCTTGATACCTCGGCGAAGCCTTCCAGATCGACGATGTCGTCGAACTTCAGCGCATACAGATCGGCCGGCGAACTGACCAGACCTTCGTCGACCAGTTGCTCGACGCTCTTGTCGCCCAAGCCTTCGATGTCCATGGCCCGACGCGAGACGAAGTGGATGATCGCCTGTTTCAGTTGCGCACCGCAGGCCAGTCGGCCGACGCAGCGATAGACCGCGCCTTCGCTGAAGGTTTCCTTGCCCTTGCTGCGCTTGACCAGTTGCGTGCGTTCAACGTGCGAGCCGCACACCGGGCAGCGTTGAGGAATGGCAACCGGGCGCGCGTCATCGGGGCGACGCTCGGTGATTACCTGCACCACTTGCGGAATCACATCGCCGGCGCGGCGGATGATCACCGTATCGCCGATCATCAGGCCCAGCCGCGCGACTTCGTCCATGTTGTGCAACGTGGCGTTGGCCACGGTGACGCCGGCGACTTTCACCGGTTTCAGGCGCGCCACGGGAGTTACCGCACCGGTGCGGCCGACCTGGAATTCCACGTCGAGCAGCTCGGTGAGTTCTTCCATCGCCGGGAATTTGTGTGCGATCGCCCAGCGCGGCTCGCGGGCGCGGAAGCCCAGTTCACGCTGGTCGGCAATGCTGTTGACCTTGAACACCACGCCGTCGATTTCATAGGCCAGCGAGTCACGGCGCGCGCCGATGTCGCGGTAATACTCAAGACACTCGTCGATGCCCTTGGCCAGCTTCAGTTCGTGACTGATCGGCATGCCCCACTTCTGCAACTGCTTGAGGTTTCCGATGTGGGTGTCGGCAATATCGTGGGACACCTGGCCAATGCCGTAGCAACAGAATTCCAGCGGACGATTGGCGGTGATCTTCGAATCGAGCTGGCGCAGGCTGCCTGCTGCCGCGTTGCGCGGGTTGGCAAAGGTCTTGCCGCCGATTTCCAGCTGCGAAGCATTGAGGCGCTCGAAACCGGCCTTGGACATGAACACTTCACCGCGCACTTCCAGCGTCGCCGGCCAGCCTTCGCCATGCAGCTTCAGCGGAATATTGCGCACAGTGCGCACGTTGACGCTGATGTCTTCGCCGGTGGTGCCATCGCCACGGGTGGCGCCGCGCACCAGCAGACCATCCTGATACAGCAGGCTGACCGCCAGGCCATCAAGCTTCGGCTCGCAGCTGTATTCCACCGCCGCGCCGCCACCAAACAGATCGCCGGCCGGCACGTCGAGGCCTTCGTTGACGCGGCGATCGAACTCGCGCATGTCGGATTCTTCGAAGGCGTTGCCGAGGCTGAGCATCGGGATTTCGTGACGCACCTGAGTGAACGCAGTCAACGCCATGCTACCGACGCGCTGGGTCGGCGAATCGCTGGTGATCAGTTCCGGGTTGGCCGCTTCCAGTGCCTTGAGCTCGTGAAACAAGCGGTCGTATTCGGCATCGGGAATGCTCGGCTCGTCGAGAACGTGATAGCGATAGTTGTGCTGATCCAGCTCAGCGCGCAGCTCTAGAATGCGGGTTTTGGCGGCGGTCATGGGTGTTCTCTCATAAAGCAAAAGAGCAGCCGAGGCTGCTCCAGTTTTATTCCATTATCGGCGGCGGGGCCAGAAGATCGCAGCCTCGTTGCACTCGTCAGCTCCTACAGTATCGCGATCCTCTGTAGGAGCTGCCGAAGGCTGCGATCTTTTGATCTGGCCTTAGCGCTTCTGGGTCAATGCGCGGCGTTCGAATTCGACGATGCGCTGACGGTAATGCTCAATCGTCTGCGCGGTCAGTACGCTGCGCTGATCGTCTTTCAATTCGCCGTTCAATTCCTGGGACAGCTTGCGGGCTGCCGCGACCATCACGTCGAAGGCCTGCTTCGGATGACGCGGGCCTGGCAGACCGAGGAAGAAGCTCACCGCCGGGGTGCTGAAGTGGTCAATGTCGTCCAGATCGAAGATACCCGGCTTGACCGCGTTGGCCATGGAGAACAGCACTTCGCCGTTGCCGGCCATGCTTTCGTGGCGGTGAAAAATGTCCATCTCGCCGAAACGCAGGCCGCTTTCGAGAATGTTCTGCAACAGCGCCGGGCCTTTGAAGCCGGCCGGGTCGCGGCAGATCACGCTGATCACCAGGACTTCTTCGGCTTGCGGCTGATCTTTTTCCGCCACGGCCGCTGCAGGCTTACTGTCTTCGGCGAAATCGTCGTCACGGCTGCTGAAGCTCGGGCCGCCGTCCAGATCGAGGTCGAGGTTGAGGTCGCCCTGCGCCGGGCCGTTGCTGCCGCGCTTGCCACGTTTCGAACCGGATTCACGCGGCTCGCGGGCTTCGCGGTTGGGCATGCTCACCGACGGCAGATCGTGCTCGTCCAGTTGCGGCTCTTTGTGCGTATCCAGGACGCGGGCCGGGCCCAACAGCTCGGCGCTGGTGTCCTCGTCCGGCAGATTGGACAGGCTCCGGTCGAGACGGAATTTCAGCTTTCCCTTGCCGCCGCGCATACGGCGCCAGCCATCGAAAAGAATACCGGCTATCACAATGATGCCGATGACGATCAGCCACTCGCGCAGACCGATTTCCATGTAATCCCGTGCCTCTATAAAAAATGCTGAAAAATAAGGGGTTTACACTGCGTAAACCGCTTTAAAACGTGGCGCCAACTCTATGTTCTGACAGGCGTTTTGCCCACGTATACGAAAAATTGACATTAAACTAGCACGACCAAAGACAACTTTACACCGTCTGTCTCATTTGGCTTGCGCGAATATGTCGATTGGCCATCCAGCCGATGTCAGTAAAAAGTCCTACAGACCTCCAAAACTATTCCGACATCACACCGACTCAGGCATCCACCATCGCCATCGCCTCCTCGACATCCACCGCCACCAGTCGCGAGCAGCCCGGCTCATGCATCGTCACGCCCATCAACTGTTCGGCCATTTCCATGGCGATCTTGTTGTGGGTGATGTAGATGAACTGCACGGTCTGCGACATCTCTTTGACCAGGCGTGCGTAGCGTCCAACGTTAGCGTCATCCAGTGGCGCGTCAACCTCATCGAGCATGCAGAACGGCGCCGGGTTCAACTTGAAGATGGCAAAAACCAGGGCCAGTGCAGTCAGGGCCTTTTCGCCGCCGGAGAGCAAATGGATGGTGCTGTTCTTCTTCCCGGGCGGCTGCGCCATGATCGTCACCCCTGTATCGAGTAGATCTTCGCCCGTCAGTTCCAAATACGCGCGCCCGCCACCGAAAACTTTCGGGAAAAGTGCCTGCAAACCGCCGTTGATCTGATCAAAGGTATCTTTGAAACGGTTGCGGGTTTCCTTGTCGATCTTGCGGATGACGTTTTCCAGGGTCTCCAGCGCCTCGACCAGATCGGCGTCCTGCGCATCCAGATAACGTTTACGCTCCGATTGTTGCGTGTATTCATCGATGGCCGCGAGGTTGATCGCACCCAGGCGCTGAATCCGCGCGTTGATGCGTTCGAGTTCTTCTTCGGCCTCGCGTTCACTGGCTTGCGCCGTCAATGTGGCGAGCACACCGTTGAGATCGTAGCCATCTTCGAGCAGTTGATCCTGCAAAGCCTTGCGCCGTACGGTCAGCGCCTGCCATTCCATGCGCTGTTGTTCGAGCTGGCCGCGAATCAACTGCGATTGCTGCTCGGCCTGGGTGCGGCGTTTTTCCGCGTCGCGCAATTCACGATCGGCGTCTTCCAGGGCGATCTGCGCAGTCTTGAGTTCTTCATCGACGGTCATGCGCTTGTCGAGCAACTCTTCGAGCTTGAGGCGCAACTCTTCCAGCGGTGCCTCGCCCTCCTCCAGATTCAGACTCAACTGTTCGCGCTTTTCAGTCAGGCGTTCGGCCTGCATTTCCAGACGCTCCAGCGCCTGCCGGGTGGAATCGTGCTGGGCACGCAGCGAGCCGAGACGCACGGCCAATTGATGGGCGTGATCCTTGTGCTGCCGGGCTTCCTGACGCACGCGATCAAGGCGCTCGCGCAGGCTGTCGCGCTGGGCCAGCAGCAACTCGCGCTGCTCGGTGTCGAGCGCCATGGCGTCCAGCGCTTCCTGCAATTGCATGCGCGCTTCGCCGACCTGTTCGTGCTCAAGCTCGCGCTGTTCGGCGAGTTCGACCAGTTCTTCATCGAGACGGGTGCGGCGCAATGTCAGCTGTTCGGCTTTGGCCTTACCGGCGGACAACTGCGCTTTCAGTTCGCCTTGCTGGCGCGCTTCGTCCTGCAGCAAGCGGCGCAGATGTTCGCGGCCGTTTTCCTGCTGGCGCTGTTGCGCGCGCAAGGTTTGCAGGCGGGTTTCCATGGCCTCGACGGTGGCTTCGCGCTCTTCGCGTTCAAGCTGCAAGTCTTCGATTTCCTGGCCACGGGCGAGCATGCCGCTTTCCGCTTCGCTGGCGCGACGTACGCGTAAAAAGTGTCGACCCACCCAATAGCCATCGCGGCTGATCAGGCTCTGCCCGGCGCTCAACTGACCGCGCAAGGCCAGTGCCTGTTCAAGGCTGTCGACTGGTTTGACCTGACCAAGCCACGGCGACAGATCGATCTGCGCCTCGACTTTATCCAACAGGCTGCCCGCCACTCGCACGCCATCGCTGGCCGGGCTGAGCAGACGCAAGTCGCCTTGGGTGAAACCGGACAAATCAAAACCGCTGAAGTCGTCGACCAACACCGCTTGCAGATCGGCGCCAAGCACGGTTTCCACCGCCAGCTCCCAACCCGCCTCGACCTTCAGGCCCTCGGCCAGACGCGGACGCTCGGCGAGGTTGTGTTCCTTCAACCATTCAGCAGTGCCAGTGCCGGGATCGAGCGCGGCCTGCTGCAAGGCTTCCAGCGATGCCAAACGCCCGTTGAGCCGCTGCAGATCGCCCTGCGCCTGCTGCTGGGCGGTCAACGCCTGCTGCAATTCCTGACGCAGTTGTTCGAGCTTTTCGACCTGCGCTTCTTCGCTGGTCTGCAAATCTTCGAGAGTCGCTTCGGACTCGGCGAGCTGCTCATTGAGCGCCATGATCGCCGCGTCTTCCGGGTCGGCGGACAGCAACCCGCGCTCTTCAGCGAGGCGCTTCTGTCGGTCAGCCAGACGCTCCATGCTGCTTTCCAGCTGCTGGATCCGCGATTGCTGGACTTCAGCCTGACGGCGCGGTTCGGCAGCGGTCAGGTTGAAAGCGTCCCACTGCTCCTGCCAGCCGTGCATAGTGGTTTCGGCTTCTTCGAGGGCCGCAGCGGCTTCCTCGGCGGCGGCGCTGGTGACTTCCTGCTCGGGGGTGAGCATGTCCAGTTCTTCGCCGAGGGTCAGCAGCAACGTGCGGTCGTGGCCCAGGTGCGATTCGGTTTCCAGACGCGCGCGCTCGGCTTCTTTCAGATCGTCCTGCAACTGACGCAAACGCTGCTGGCCGTGCTGGATGCTCTGCTCGACCCGGGCGATGTCGCCGCCGACCGAATAGAAGCGGCCCTGCACCAGATTGAAGCGTTCGGACAGGTCGTGGTGACCGTCACGCAGGCGTTCGATGGCGGCGTCAGCGTTACGCTGTTCAGCGACCAGCGCTTCGAAGCTGACTTCCTGGTTGCCGATGATCGACTCGCGCTGGCCGACCTGCTCGTTGAGGTCCTGCCAGCGCAGCGCCGACAGTTGCGCCTTGAGCTGACGCTCTTCGGCCTTGAGTTCCTGATACTTTTTCGCCGCCTCGGCCTGACGGTGCAGACGTTCGAGCTGGCGCTCCAGCTCGTCGCGCAGGTCGGTCAGACGGGCGAGGTTCTCGTGGGTACGGCGGATGCGGTTTTCAGTCTCACGGCGACGCTCCTTGTACTTGGAGATGCCCGCCGCTTCTTCGATGAAATTGCGCAGGTCTTCCGGCTTGGATTCGATCAGCTTGGAGATCATCCCCTGTTCGATGATCGAGTAGCTGCGCGGACCGAGGCCGGTGCCGAGGAAAATATCGGTGATGTCGCGCCGACGGCATTTGGTGCCGTTGAGGTAATAGGTGGTCTGGCTGTCGCGGGTGACTTTGCGGCGGATGGAAATTTCCGCGTAGGCGGCGTATTCGCCGAGCAGCGTGCCGTCGGAGTTGTCGAACACCAGCTCGATGCTGGCCTGGCTCACCGGTTTGCGGCTGGTCGAGCCGTTGAAGATGACATCGGTCATCGACTCGCCACGGAGGTTCTTCGCCGAACTTTCGCCCATCACCCAGCGCACGGCGTCGATGATGTTCGACTTGCCGCAACCGTTCGGCCCGACGACCGCCGCCATGTTACTGGGGAAGTTCACCGTGGTCGGGTCGACGAAGGATTTGAACCCCGCCAGTTTGATGCACTTCAGCCGCACGCTCAGGCAACCGTCAGCGCAGACACCACTAGATCGCAGCTGCGCTGGGCATACGCCGTGAGCACGATGCGGATCTGCGGCAAATCACGGGCGAGTACGGCAGCGAGCAAGCGTTCGAACAGTTCGAGGAATTCGCTCATTTCCGCCTTGCGCTGTTCGAGGGCGAGGAAATACGCGCGGCTCATCGCCGGCTGGAGGTTCTCGACGGTTTCTTGCAGGTACGGATTGTTGGCAAACGGATAGGCGGCGCGCATCACCGCGAAGCTGTCATCGACGAAGCTGCGGATATCGCCGCGTTCGTAATTGGCGGTCAGGCGCTGCTGGATCTGCACGAACGGCGCCATGTCCGACTGCACTTGCCAGCCATTGGCCACCGAATTGCCAAGCAGGATGTACAGCTCGCTCATCAGCGTGCACAGGCTCTGCACCTTGTGCGGCGTCAGCTCGGTAACGTGGGCGCCACGACGCGGCAGGATCGCGATCAGGTGACGGCGCTCGAGGATCAGCAAGGCTTCGCGGACCGAACCGCGGCTGACGTTGAGCGCCAGCGTGACCTTCTGTTCCTGGATGCGCTCTCCCGGCTTCATTTCGCCACGAATGATGCGTTCGGCGAGGTGGTGAGCGATTTGCTCGGCGAGGCTGTCCGGCGCCTTGAACGTCATGGTTGTCCTTCAAACTCTATCGATCTGCACAAGCGGCGCAGTGTAGCGCAAATGCACGGTCATGGCGGAGTGCCCACTCAGCGGTTTTTGGCACGAATCCCGCAAAAAAGCGCGGTGACCGATGAAGGTCAATACTGAATAGACACGCTGTTGATCGACGAAACGGATTTTCCTGACCTTTAAGTCAGAAAACCATTGACCGAAAAGTCAGACCTGCTAAATTCGGTTCACGTCGGTTAACAACAATAATGAGTCTGCGAGGCCTTCCGTGATCCAGTTTTTACTTAACCAGGAACTCCGTAGCGAGCACGCCCTGGACCCGAATCTGACTGTGCTCAATTACCTGCGTGAACATGTGGGCAAGCCCGGCACCAAAGAAGGTTGCGCCAGTGGCGACTGCGGCGCCTGCACCGTGGTGGTTGGCGAGTTGCAGACCGATGACACCGGGCGTGAACATATTCGCTATCGCAGCCTCAACTCGTGCCTGACCTTCGTTTCGTCGTTGCACGGCAAACAACTGATCAGCGTTGAAGACCTCAAGCACAAGGGCGAACTGCACAGCGTGCAGAAAGCCATGGTCGAGTGCCACGGTTCGCAGTGCGGCTTCTGCACCCCCGGTTTCGTCATGTCGTTGTTCGCCCTGCAAAAGAACAGCGATGCGCCGGATCAGGCCAAGGCCCACGAAGCGCTGGCCGGCAACCTCTGCCGCTGCACCGGCTACCGGCCGATTCTCGCCGCTGCCGAACAATCCTGCTGCGGCAAACCAGCGGATCAGTTCGACGCCCGCGAAGCCGAAACCATTGCCCGCCTCAAGGCCATCGCGCCGACCGATATCGGTGAACTCAACAGCGGTGATAAACGCTGCCTGGTGCCGCTGACCGTCGCTGACCTGGCCGACCTCTACGACGCTTATCCACAAGCGCGGCTGCTCGCCGGCGGCACCGATCTGGCGCTGGAAGTCACCCAGTTCCACCGCACTCTGCCGGTGATGATCTACGTCGGCAACGTCGCCGAGATGAAGCGCATCGAAACCTTCGATGACCGCATCGAAATCGGCGCCGCCACTGCCCTCTCCGACTGCTACGAGGCGTTGAATGCCGAGTACCCGGACTTCGGCGAATTACTGCATCGCTTCGCCTCGTTGCAGATCCGCAATCAAGGCACCCTCGGCGGCAACATCGGCAACGCCTCGCCGATCGGTGACTCGCCACCGCTGCTGATCGCCCTCGGCGCGCAGATCGTGCTGTGCAAAGGCGAAACCCGCCGCACCTTGAACCTGGAAGATTACTTCATCGACTACCGCGTCACCGCGCGCCAGGAAAGCGAGTTCATCGAAAAAATCATCGTCCCGCGCGCCAGCGCCGAGCAGTTGTTCCGCGCCTATAAAGTGTCGAAGCGCCTGGACGACGACATCTCCGCCGTCTGCGCTGCGTTCAATCTGCGCGTGGAGAACGGCGTGATCGCCGACGCTCGGGTGGCCTTCGGCGGTATGGCGGCAATCCCCAAACGCGCTGCGCATTGCGAAGCCGTGCTGCTCGGTCAGCCGTTCAACAACGCCGTGATCGAACGCGCCTGCGCCGCGCTGGCCGAGGATTTCACGCCGCTCTCGGACTTCCGCGCCAGCAAGGAATATCGCCTGCTCAGCGCGCAGAACCTGCTGCGCAAATACTTCATCGAACTGCAAACACCGCACATCGAGACTCGGGTGACCGCTTATGTCTAACCATCACGCCGTAGAGAAGACCCAGGCTGAACTGGCCGAACTGTTTGCCCAGGACCTGACCACCGGTGTCGGCCGCAGCGTCAAGCACGACAGCGCCGCCAAGCATGTGTCCGGTGAAGCGCAGTACATCGATGATCGCCTGGAATTCCCCAACCAGTTGCACCTGTATGCGCGCCTGTCGGACCGCGCCCACGCGAAAATCCTCAGCATCGACACGTCGCCGTGCTACGCCTTCGAAGGCGTGCGCATTGTCATTACCCACGAAGACGTGCCGGGCCTGAAAGACATCGGCCCGCTGATGCCGGGCGACCCGCTGCTGGCCATCGATGACGTGCAGTTTGTCGGCCAACCGGTGCTGGCGGTCGCGGCGAAAGACCTGGAAACCGCGCGCAAAGCAGCGATGGCCGCAATCATCGAATACGAAGACCTCGAACCGGTGCTCGACGTCGTCGAAGCCCTGCGCAAACGCCACTTCGTGCTCGACAGCCACACCCATCAGCGCGGCGACTCGGCCTCTGCACTGGCCACGGCTGAACACCGCATTCAGGGCACGCTGCACATCGGCGGCCAGGAGCACTTCTATCTGGAGACACAAATCTCCTCGGTGATGCCTACTGAAGACGGCGGCATGATCGTCTACTGCTCGACGCAGAACCCGACCGAAGTGCAAAAACTGGTCGCCGAAGTGCTCGACGTGTCGATGAACAAGATCGTTGTCGACATGCGCCGCATGGGCGGTGGTTTCGGTGGCAAGGAAACCCAGGCCGCGAGCCCGGCGTGCCTGTGCGCAGTGGTCGCGCACCTCACCGGCCAACCGACCAAGATGCGCCTGCCGCGTGTCGAAGACATGCTGATGACGGGCAAGCGCCACCCGTTCTACGTTGAATACGACGTCGGCTTCGACAGCAGCGGCCGTCTGCACGGGATCAACATGGAGCTGGCCGGCAACTGCGGCTGCTCGCCGGACTTGTCCGCCTCGATCGTTGACCGTGCGATGTTCCACTCGGACAACTCCTACTATCTCGGCGATGCCACCATCAACGGTCACCGTTGCAAGACCAACACCGCCTCGAACACTGCTTATCGCGGCTTCGGCGGCCCGCAAGGCATGGTCGCCATCGAAGAAGTGATGGACGCAATTGCCCGGCACTTGAAGCTCGACCCGCTGGCGGTGCGCAAGGCCAACTACTATGGCAAGACCGAGCGCAACGTCACCCACTACTACCAGACCGTCGAGCACAACATGCTCGAGGAAATGACCGCCGAACTGGAAGAAAGCAGCCAGTACGCCGAGCGCCGCGAAGCGATCCGTCGCTACAACGCCAACAGCCCGATTCTGAAAAAAGGCCTGGCGCTGACCCCGGTGAAATTCGGTATTTCCTTCACCGCCAGTTTCCTCAATCAGGCCGGTGCGCTGATCCACATCTACACCGACGGCAGCATCCACCTGAACCACGGCGGTACGGAAATGGGCCAGGGCCTGAACACCAAAGTCGCTCAGGTCGTCGCGGAAGTGTTCCAGGTCGAAATCGATCGTGTGCAGATCACTGCGACCAACACCGACAAAGTGCCGAACACCTCTCCGACCGCTGCTTCCAGCGGTGCTGACCTGAACGGCAAAGCCGCGCAGAACGCAGCACAGACCATCAAGCAACGCCTGGTCGAGTTCGCCGCGCGGCACTACAAGGTCAGCGAAGAAGACGTCGAATTCCGCAACGGCCACGTGCGGGTGCGCGAGCAGATCCTGACCTTCGAAGCGCTGATCCAGCAGGCGTATTTCAATCAGGTCTCGCTGTCGAGCACCGGCTTCTACAAGACCCCGAAAATCTACTACGACCGCAGTCAGGCGCGGGGCCGTCCGTTCTATTACTTCGCCTTTGGCGCAGCCTGCTGCGAAGTGATCGTCGACACCCTGACCGGCGAGTACAAGATGCTGCGCACCGACATCCTGCATGACGTCGGCGCCTCGCTGAACCCGTCGATCGACATCGGTCAGGTCGAGGGTGGTTTCGTGCAAGGCATGGGCTGGCTGACCATGGAAGAGCTGGTATGGAACAACAAGGGCAAGCTGATGACCAACGGCCCGGCCAGCTACAAGATCCCGGCGGTGGCGGACATGCCGCTGGATCTGCGAGTGAAGCTGGTGGAAAACCGCAAGAACCCGGAAGACACGGTGTTCCATTCCAAAGCTGTCGGTGAACCGCCGTTCATGCTCGGGATCGCCGCGTGGTGCGCAATCAAGGACGCGGTGGCGAGCCTCGGTGATTATCAGCATCAGCCGAAAATCGACGCCCCGGCCACGCCGGAGCGGGTGTTGTGGGGCTGCGAGCAGATGCGTCAGCTCAAAGCGGTGAAGGCTGTCGAAGCTGAAACCGAGCTGGCTCCGCTCTAGGACCGAGGCGCGGCCATTCGCGAGCAGGCTCGCTCCCACATTTGGAATGCATTGCCAATGTGGGAGCGAGCCTGCTCGCGAAGAGGCCGGCACAGACAACGAAGATGTCGAGGTGAACATGTACAACTGGATCGACGCCCTCGCCGACCTGCAGAATCAGGGCGAGCCCTGTGTGCTGGTGACGATCATCGAAGAACTCGGTTCGACGCCACGCAACGCCGGCTCGAAAATGGTCGTCAGTGCCGACCGCCTGTTCGACACCATCGGTGGCGGGCATCTGGAATTCAAAGCCATGCAGATCGCCCGCGAGATGCTCGCCAGCGGTAAGCAGGACACCCATCTGGAGCGCTTCAGCCTCGGCGCCAGTCTCGGCCAGTGCTGCGGTGGCGCTACGGTGTTGCTGTTCGAACCGATGGGCCAGGTGCAGGCGCAGATTGCCGTGTTCGGTGCCGGCCATGTCGGTCGCGCCCTCGTGCCGCTGCTGGCCAGCCTGCCCTGCCGGGTGCGCTGGATCGATTCGCGCGCGGCCGAGTTTCCTGAACACATCCCCCACGGCGTGCGTAAAATCGTCAGCGAAGAGCCGGTGGACGAAGTCGATGACCTGCCCGCCGGCAGCTACTGCATCGTCATGACCCACAACCATCAGCTCGATCTGGAGCTGACCGCGGCGATTCTCAAGCGCAACGATTTCACCTGGTTCGGCCTGATCGGCTCGAAAACCAAACGCGCCAAATTCGAACACCGTCTGCGTGATCGTGGTTTCGACCCGAGCGTGGTGCAGCGCATGCGCTGCCCGATGGGCATCGGCGAAGTCAAAGGCAAACTGCCTGTGGAAATCGCCATCTCCATCGCCGGCGAAATCATCGCCACTTACAACGCCAATTTCGGCCAGCACAGCGCCCACGCCGAACCGATTGCCCGATTGCTGCCCGCCTCGCGCCGCAGTCAGGCCGCCAAACTCAAAGCCTCAAACTGATTAGAGAACCCTCATGCCTTTGACTCGCAAAGCCTACCGCGCCGCCATCCTGCACAGCATCGCCGACCCTGCCGAAGTGGGCATCGAAGCCTCCTATGAATATTTCGAGGATGGCCTGCTGGTGGTCGACGACGGCAAGATCAGCGCCCTCGGCCACGCCAGCGAACTGCTGCCAACCCTGCCGGCGGATATCGAGATCAACCATTATCAGGATGCGCTGATCACCCCCGGCTTTATCGACACGCACATTCACCTGCCGCAAACCGGCATGGTCGGCTCCTATGGCGAGCAACTGCTCGACTGGCTGAACACCTACACCTTTCCCTGCGAAAGCCAGTTTGGTGATAAGGCTCACGCCGACGAAGTGGCCGATAATTTCATCAAGGAACTGCTGCGCAACGGCACCACAACGGCGCTGGTGTTCGGCAGCGTGCATCCGCAATCAGTGAATTCGTTTTTCGAAGCGGCGGAAAAGCTCGACCTGCGCATGATCGCCGGCAAGGTGATGATGGACCGCAATGCCCCGGACTATCTGGTCGATACCGCTGAATCCAGCTACGTCGACAGCAAGGCGCTGATCGAGCGCTGGCACGGCAAGGGCCGCTTGCACTATGCGGTGACGCCGCGCTTCGCTCCCACCAGCACCCCGGAACAACTGACCTTGGCCGGGCAACTGCTGACGGAATACCCGGATCTGTACATGCAGACCCACATCAGCGAAAACCTCAAGGAAATCGAGTGGGTCAAAGAGCTGTTCCCGGAGCGCAAGGGTTACCTCGACGTCTACGATCATTACCAGTTGCTCGGCGAACGCTCGGTGTTCGCCCACGGCGTGCACCTGTGTGACGAAGAATGCGCGCGACTGGCAGAAACCGGCTCGGCAATCTCGTTCTGCCCGACCTCAAACCTGTTCCTCGGCAGCGGCCTGTTCAACCTGCCGATGGCCGAGAAACACAAGCTCAATGTCGGCCTCGGCACCGACGTCGGCGGCGGCACCAGTTTCTCCCTGCTGCAAACCCTCAACGAAGCCTACAAGGTCATGCAGTTGCAGGGTGCGCGTCTGAGTCCGTTCAAGTCGCTGTATCTGGCAACCCTGGGTGGCGCGCGGGCGCTGCGTCTGGAAGACAGGATCGGCAATCTGCAACCGGGCTCCGATGCCGACTTCCTGGTACTGGATTACAACGCCACGCCGCTGCTGAGTTATCGCTTGAAGCAGTCGAATAACATTGCCGAGACGTTGTTTGTGTTGATGACCTTGGGCGATGACCGGACGGTGCAGCAGACTTACGCTGCGGGGGCGCTGGTGCATCAGCGCTAACCTCTTCGCACTGATCGTTCCCACGCTCTGCGCGGGAATGCAGCCCGTGACGCTCCGCGTCACTGGACGCGGAGCGTCCCTAGAGGCATTCCCACGCGGAGCGTGGGAACGATCATCCCCGGTGGTGTGTACCCCGGGGGATTTTTGTTGCCGGTCAGGTTGTCTTCGCGAGCAGGCTCGCTCCCACCTTTGAAATGCATTCCCCTGTGGGAGCGAGCCTGCTCGCGAAAGCCGCGACTCGGTTTCAGCTTAGAGCTTGGCCGCTGGACGCCCCGGCTTCTTGGTCTGCAACAAGTGCGAGAACACCGCATGCAGATCATCCGACGCGCCTTCCTCGTCGAGGTTGAGCTTGCTGTCGATGTGATCCATGTGATGCATCATAAGGTTCACCGCCAGTTCACCGTCGCGCTTTTCAATGGCGTCGATCAACTGCGTGTGTTCATCGTACGAGCAGTGCGAGCGGTTGCCGCTTTCATACTGGGCGATGATCAGCGAGGTCTGCGAAACCAGGCTGCGCTGGAAGCTGATCAACGGTGCGTTCATCGCCGCTTCCGCCAGTTTCAGGTGGAATTCGCCCGACAGACGAATACCGGCGCCGCGATCGCCGCGCGAGAAGCTGTCGCGTTCGTCATTGACCATCTGCCGCAACTCGGCAATCTGCTCGGCGGTGGCGTGTTGCACCGCCAGCTCAGTGATCGCACGCTCGACCAGACGACGGGCGAGGAACACTTGACGCGCTTCTTCAACACTCGGGCTGGCGACCACGGCGCCACGATTCGGCCGCAACAGCACCACGCCTTCATGGGCCAGACGCGACAGCGCGCGGCGAATGATGGTGCGGCTGACCCCGAAGATTTCCCCCAGCGCCTCTTCGCTCAACTTGGTACCGGGCGCCAGGCGCTGTTCGAGGATGGCCTCGAAGATATGCGCGTAGACAATATCGTCCTGGGTTCCGCTGCGGCCGGCTTTGCCTGCTCGCGGTTGTTTCTTGAGGGGTTGCAACTGTTCGTTCATGGGCACTCGAGTCGGGAAAACTGCGGCGAATAGACCGTGACTGTAATACGGCACAGTAGGTCGCTGGCAAGTATCGCGTAAAAAACAGCGCGATTGTACACAATGAATGGTGGCAACACGACTGTACGGCTGTTTGCGCCTGCGGCTGTATTGCAACGGTTTGTCAGGTTTGAGTTTAGGCTTGATCGCAGAATCCGCTGCATGACCGCAATCCCCCGTGGGAGCGAGCCTGCTCGCGAAAGCCATTTCACATTCACTATGAATGTTGACTGACATAGCGCTTTCGCGAGCAGGCTCGCTCCCACAGAGGTTCTGTGTTGTGGCGGACATCTCCATTGGTATAAGGAACACCGCCGTCATGACCGACGCCACCCACGCCCGCCTGCGCCCTCTGGCCGACACTTCGCCTTCCGCCATCGTCGCCGGTTTCATCGCGATGATGACCGGTTACACCAGTTCGCTGGTGCTGATGTTCCAGGCCGGGCAAGCGGCCGGCCTGAGCAGCGGGCAGATTTCCTCGTGGATCTGGGCGATTTCGATCGGCATGGCGGTGTGTTCGATTGGCCTGTCGCTGCGCTATCGCACACCGATCACCATCGCCTGGTCGACACCCGGCGCGGCGTTGCTGATCACCAGCCTGGGCGGTGTCAGTTATGGCGAGGCAATCGGCGCCTATGTCACGTGCGCGGTGCTGGTGACGATCTGCGGCCTGACCGGCAGCTTCGAACGGCTGGTAAAAAAGATCCCGGCCTCTTTGGCGGCAGCTCTGCTGGCAGGGATTCTGTTCAAGATCGGCAGCGAAATCTTCGTCGCCGCGCAACACCGTACCGGTCTGGTGTTGGGGATGTTCTTCACTTATCTGCTGGTCAAGCGCCTGTCGCCGCGCTATGCGGTGCTCGCGGCGCTGCTGATCGGCACCGCGCTGTCGGGCTTCATGGGGCTGCTGGATTTCAGCGGCTTTCATCTGGAAGTGGCCACCCCGGTGTGGACCACGCCACACTTCTCCCTGGCCGCAACCATCAGCATCGGCATTCCGCTGTTCGTGGTGGCGATGACCTCGCAGAACATGCCCGGCATCGCCGTGCTGCGCGCCGATGGCTATAACGTTCCGGCCTCGCCACTGATCACCACTACCGGCATCGGCTCGCTGTTGCTGGCGCCGTTCGGCTCCCACGGCATCAACCTCGCGGCCATCAGCGCGGCGATCTGCACCGGTCCGCATGCCCATGAAGATCGCAACAAGCGTTACACCGCAGCGGTGTGGTGCGGGGTGTTCTACGGGATTGCCGGGGTGTTCGGCGCGACGTTGGCGGCATTGTTTGCGGCGTTGCCGAAAGAACTGGTGCTGTCGATTGCCGCGCTGGCGCTGTTCGGCTCGATCATCAATGGCTTGAGCATTGCCATGAACGAGGTGAAGGAACGGGAAGCGGCGTTGATCACCTTTATGGTCACGGCGTCGGGGCTGACGCTGTTTTCCATTGGTTCGGCGTTTTGGGGGATTGTGGCGGGGGTTTTGACGCTGGTGATTTTGAATTGGCGCAGAGCTTAAGATCAAAAGCCCCTCACCCTAACCCTCTCCCAAAGGGAGAGGGGACTGACCAAGGTGCTCGGAAGATATACGCCGACGAGGGATACCAAGTCGAACTCACATCCCGAAAAGCCCACAGATCGGCTCCCTCTCCCTCGGGAGAGGGCTGGGGTGAGGGGCGAGTCCACCATCAAATCCAAGCCGTATCACCTAAACACCAGACGAAAAAAAACGGCGACCCTCAGGTCGCCGTTTTTTTCAGTATCACTTGGCCGCGTTGATCGGCTTTTCCGGATACCACACGTCCAGCAGCGGGCTGACTTCGTACTTGGTCAGCTCGGAGCGGTCTTTCAGCCAGGCTTCAACGGCAGCGCGCTGCTCTTCGTTGACCGAGCCACGCTTCTGCAGGCACACCAGACCGAAGTCGTCGCCGCCAACATAACCCAGACCGTTGGCTTCCATGGCTTCTTTGATGAATGCTTCGAGGAAAGCGTCAATGGCTTCTTCGGACAAGTCTTCTTTGAAGTCCAGGTTCAGTTCGAAACCCAGCTCTTGAAATTCATCAACGCACAGTTTTTTGCGCAGACGCTGGGAACGGTTAGTCGCCATTGGAACAATCCTCTTAAGTAATAACGGCCGGCACTTTACCAGTTTAAGCCGGCAATTGCCCGACTCTCTGGTCGCTGCGGCCGACCGCCTGTAAAAAAATAAGCGATTGGCCGGTCGCGACACGGCACAAGCTGTTACAGCTTGGGGCATAATGCCGACACTTTCATGACCACTGAGGGCCTTTTCATCCATGTCCTCGTCTTTTTTCCCCTCTTTTGCAGGGTTTTATTGCATATGATCAAATCGTTGCGTCCACTGTTTCTCGCCGGCCTTCTTCTGCCTCTGGCCCTGCCTGTCTCCGCTGCCACCATCAACACTTCCCTCACCCCGAACGTCGAAAAAGCCCTCAAAGCCAGCAAGCTGCAGCCCACTGCGCTGTCGCTGGTGATGGTGCCGCTCGACGGTCCGGGCACGCCGACCGTGTTCAACGCCGACGTCTCGGTCAATCCGGCCTCGACGATGAAACTGGTCACCACTTACGCGGCGCTGGAAATGCTCGGGCCCAACCATCAGTGGAAAACCGAGTTCTACACCGATGGCACCCTGAGCGGCGGCATTCTCAACGGCAACCTCTACCTCAAGGGCGGCGGTGACCCGAAGCTGAACATGGAGAAACTCTGGCTGTTGATGCGCGACCTGCGCGCCAATGGCGTGACCCAGATTACCGGCGACCTGATTCTCGACCGCAACTTCTTCGTGCAGCCGCAATTGCCGGAATTCAACGATGACGGCAACGACGACAACAAGCCGTTCCTGGTCAAGCCCGACTCGCTGCTGGTCAACCTCAAGGCCCTGCGCTTCGTCGCACGCAATGACGGTGGCCGCGTGTTGATTTCGGTTGAGCCGCCGATCGCAAACATCCGCATCGAAAACACCGTCAAAGCCCTGCCGTCCAAGCAATGCACCGGCGGCGTGCGCTACAACCCGGTGCCGCAGGCCGATGGCAGCGTGACCGTGACCGTTGGCGGCCAGTTGGGCGAAGGCTGCAGCTCGCAGACTTATCTGTCGCTGCTCGACCACGCGACCTACACCGCCGGCGCCGTGCGGGCGATCTGGAAGGAACTGGGTGGCAGCATTCAGGGCAAGGATCGTCTGGCGCCGACGCCGAGCAGCGCCAAACTGCTTGCCCGTGCGTACTCGCCGGATCTGGCCGAGATCATCCGCGACATCAACAAATACAGTAACAACACCATGGCCCAGCAGCTGTTCCTCAGCCTTGGCCAGCGTTTCCGCAACGATGCCGACGGTGACGACGCCCGGGCAGCGCAGCGCGTGGTACGTCAGTGGCTGGCGAAGAAAGGCATCACCGCGCCGCATCTGGTGATGGAGAATGGTTCTGGTCTGTCGCGGGCCGAGCGGGTCAGTGCGCGGGAAATGGCCAACATGCTGCAGGCCGCCTGGCACAGCCCGTACGCCGCCGAATACATCAGCTCGCTGCCGATTGCCGGCACCGACGGCACCATGCGCAAACGCCTGAAAACCACGGCGATGCGCGGTGAAGCCCACGTCAAGACCGGTACCCTGAACACCGTGCGCGCGATCGCTGGCTTCAGCCGTGACGTGAACGGCAATACCTGGGCGGTGGTAGCGATCCTCAACGACAAGGCCCCGTTCGGCGCCTCGTCGGTGCTCGATCAGGTGCTGCTGGATCTGTACAAACAGCCGAAACTGCCGCAGACCGCTTCGGTGCTGTAAGCGCAGCAGGTGCAATTGTGGGAGCGAGCCTGCTCGCGAAGGCGTCGGTTCAGTAAGCATGTTCAGTGACTGTCACACCGCTTTCGCGAGCAGGCTCGCTCCCACAGAAAATCAGCGCCAGGTCCCCTCTGCCCCACAGGGTCAGGTGTCAGGTTCGAATCAGCACATCTCCCGCTCAACCAGATCCCGGCCATTCTGCTTCGCCGCGTAGACCCCTGAGTCAGCGCGCAGCAACAAGGCATCTGCGCCCTCCCCCGGGCGCCAGCTGGCGATGCCGAAACTCGCGGTGACCAAGCCGACCACGTCCACCGGCGCGCCGCGCAAACCTTCCCACAATTCCCTCGCCAGCATGTAGGCGTGTTCACCGTCGATGTCCGGGCACAGCACCATGAATTCTTCGCCGCCCAAACGGCAGAATACGTCGGTGCGGCGCAAGCGATGGCCGATCCGCTCGCAAACTGCTTGCAGCACGCGGTCGCCGACGGCGTGGCCGAACTGATCGTTGATGCGTTTGAAGTGGTCGATGTCGAGCATGATCACCGACAACTCACCGCCGCCACGCTCAACCCGGGCCATTTCGGTGGTCAGGCGTTCCTGGAAATAGCGGCGATTGTGAATGCCGGTCAGCGAATCGGTGATCGACAACGCGCGCAATTCTTCTTCCACGCGCTTGAGGTCAGAAATATCCGAGATATAACCGTGCCACAGCACCCCGCCGCCCGGCAGTTCTTCAGGCGTCGCCTCGCCGCGCACCCAGCGCAGGCCGCGTTCAGGCAGTTGCACGCGGTATTCCTCGCGCCACGGGCTGAGGTTTTCCGCCGATTCGCGGATCGAGCTGCGCACGCGAATCGCATCCTGCGGGTGGATACGACTGAAGATCGCCTCGGAGTCGAGCAGCAGCACATCCGGCTCCAGCTCGTAGATTTCCCGGATGCCATCGCTGGCGTAGATCACGCTGAAGCGTCCGTCGAATTCCATCTTGAATTGGTAGATGCCACCGGGAACATGGGCGCTGAGCTTCTTCAGCAATGTGTCGCGTGCTGCCAGCACCTCGTGCACGCGTTTGCGTTCGGTGATGTCGATGCAGATCGCCAGATGACCGACCCACAGGCCTTGCTCGTCAAGCACCGGGGTGGCGAGCATGTTCACCGGCAGGTGACTGCCATCGCTGCGCACCAGTGTCCACTCGCGCGCTTCATGGCCGCCGACTTCGCCGCCCTCGACCAGCATCGCGTGGCAAGTCGGAATACTTTTGCCGTAGCGCGCACTCAACTCGGCCGAACGCGCCGCCAGTTCCCGTGGCAAATGCAGGTTCTCCAGGGTCATGCGCCCGACCACTTCGGCGCTGCTGTAGCCGAGCATTTGCTCGGCGCCGGGATTGAAAGTGTTGATCACCCCGCGCAGGTCGGTGGCAATGATCGCGACCTGAGTGGCGGCATTCAGCACGCCGCGCAACTGACCGTGGGTGCCGCGCAGTTCCTGCTCGCGCTCGTGCAATTCCTGGGTGCGCACCTCGACCAGCCGCACCGCGCGCTGGCGCTGGCTGACCAGCACGTAAAGCAAGGCGCTGAGCAATGCGCTGAGCAAGCCGCCAAGAATGATCACGCTGCCCACCGACGAATGGTTGGCCTGCATGAACGCCTCGCTCGGAAGGATATCGACCTGATAGTCGTGGTCGGCCATGCGCAGCAAGCGCGTCGCCGCCAGATCGCCGGGCACCGCCTCGTTGCTCGATTCGAACAGCGCCTCGTGCTGATCCTGGGTCGACAGGTCGAGAATGCGCACCGACAGGTAATCGTGCAGGGCATCGGGCAAACCGTCGGCGAGCAACTGGCGCATGCTGATCACCGCCATCACATAGCCGAACGGCTGCGATTCTCCGGCGCGACTGACCGGCGCCAGTAGCAACACCCCACGCGCGTAGGACGGCTCAATCCCGACAAGATGCATCGGTTGCGACACCGCCATGCTGCCGAGCTGGTCGGCGCGTTGCAGGGTTTCGCGGCGCATGGGTTGGGCGAGCAAGTCATAACCCAGTGGTGGCGCCAATCGGCTTTGGGTCTGGGTGTACAGCACCGGCACATATGCGTCGCGCGCTGCCGCCAGTTGCAGCTCGCCATTGGCGTCGAGCTCGCGAATGGTGAAGTTGCTCAGGCCTTCGTCACGCACCTGCTGTTCGAACGCGGCGCGTTCGGCACCACTGACTCTCGGGGCATAGGTATAGGCTTGGGTGCGCAGCAATAAAGGGCGGGAGTAGCCGTCGAATTCGGCGCGGGACACCGATTCGGAGTTGGCGAAGAACCGGCGCAGACTATCGAGACGTTGCTCCTGGTCCTGAAAACGTTCGGCGATACGGCTGTAGCGTTCGTTGGCCAGCAGTTGAAAGCGCTGACGCGATTGTTGCTGAAACTGGTTGAAGGTGCCCCACGCGAGCAGCCCGGTGAGAATCCCGCCGGCAAGCAACACCAGCAAAGCGACCAGCCAGGCTGAGACGTCTTCACTGATGAAACCGAGGATTTTCGGGCGCACGGGGTGCAACGGCATAAGCACGACTCACTCCGCCAGATTCACGGGAAAACCCCATTGGCGGTGTGTGAGTTATAGCTATTAGCCACTAATTTAGCCAGCACCGCTGGATCCACCGAGCCGTTAAAAATCAAGGCTCTGTGGATCCAACCAGTGAAAGCGTCAACGAGCCGTGATTTTCCAGGCGCGGTGGATCTTGGTATTGCGGGCGAAATCCGGATCAATGGTCTGCGCACTGATTTCCTCGACCGCATAACGCTCGGCGAGGTTTTCCTCCAACTGGAACTTGCGGAAGTTGTTGGAGAAATACAGCACGCCACCCGGTGCCAGCCGCGCCATCGCCAAGTCGATCAACTGCACCTGATCGCGCTGTACGTCGAAGATGCCTTCCATGCGCTTGGAGTTGGAGAACGTCGGCGGGTCGATGAAGATCATGTCGTATTCGTCGCGGCTGCTTTCCAGCCACGCCATCACATCACCCTGCTCCAGACGGTTCTTGTCCGAGAAGCCGTTCAGCGACAGGTTGCGTCGCGCCCAGTCCAGATAGGTTTTCGACAGGTCGACGCTGGTGGTGCTGCGCGCGCCGCCCTTGGCCGCGTGCACGCTGGCGGTCGCGGTGTAGCAAAACAGATTGAGGAAGCGTTTGCCGGCCGCCTCTTTCTGAATGCGCATGCGCATCGGCCGGTGATCGAGGAACAGGCCGGTGTCGAGGTAATCGGTGAGGTTGACCAGCAACTTCACGCCACCTTCATTGACCTCGACGAACTTGCCCTGGGCCGCCTGACGCTCGTACTGCTTGGTGCCGCTCTGCCGCTCGCGGCGCTTGACCACCACGCGGTTCTTGTCGACGTTCAACGCCTGCGGTATGGCCGCCAGCGCATCGAACATGCGCGCCGAGGCTTTTTCCGGGTCGATGGATTTCGGCGCGGCGTATTCCTGAACGTGCACCCAGTCGTGGTACAGGTCGATGGCCATTGCGTATTCGGGCATGTCGGCATCATAGACGCGGTAGCAATCTATGCCTTCGCGCTTGACCCACTTGCCCATCGCCTTGAGATTTTTCTGCAAGCGATTGGCAAACATCTGCCCGCCTTCGCTCAGGCGCGGCTGTTCGATCACTGGCGCCGGGGCCGGCGTCGGCTTGATCGGGTTGCCGTTCTTGTTGAACTTGCGCTCTTGCGGCTCGTCCGGGGTCTGATCGTACGCCGCTTGCTCGCGCTCGGCCTGACGCTGTTCCGGGGTGCGACGTTCGCCAGTGACGAACTGATCGGGCAGGACCTTGATCAGCAGCAGCTTGCACGGCAGCGCGCCGTTCCAGAACGAATACTGTTTGTGACTGCGGATACCCATGCGCTTGCCCAGATCCGGGGCGCCGGTGAACACCGCCGCTTCCCAGTTCAAGCAGGCCTGACGCAGACGCTCGCCGAGGTTCTGATAGAGATACAGCAGGCTGGCTTCGTCACCGAGACGCTCGCCGTACGGCGGGTTGCAGATCACCAGACCTTTCTGGTTCTGGTCCGGGCGCGGCTCGAAGGTCGCCACTTCGCCCTGGTAAATCTTGATCCACTCGCTGAGGCCGGCACGTTCAACGTTGTTGCGGCCTGGCTGAATCAGTCGTGGATCGGCTTCGTAACCGCGAATCCACAGCGGCGGTTTGGCCAGACCGGCAGCGGCGCGCTCGACGGCTTCTTCGTGGAGTTTTTTCCACAGTGCCGGCACGTGACCGAGCCACGCGGTAAAGCCCCACTGCTCGCGACGCAGGTTCGGCGCCATGTCGGCGGCAATCATCCCCGCTTCGACGAGAAACGTACCGACACCGCACATCGGGTCAGCCAGTGCGCCACCTTCGGCGGCAATTCGCGGCCAGCCGGAACGAATGAGGATTGCCGCCGCGAGGTTTTCCTTCAGCGGCGCGGCGCCCTGCTGCAAGCGATAGCCGCGCTGGTGCAGGCTGTGGCCGGACAGGTCGAGGGAGAGAATCGCTTCGCCGCGATCCAGACGCAGGTGAATGCGCAGGTCCGGGTTGAGCTTGTCGATGGATGGACGATCACCCTGTGGCGTGCGCAGTTTGTCGACGATGGCATCTTTGACTTTCAGCGCGCCGAAGTGGGTGTTGTCGATGCCCGAGCCGTGGCCGCTGAATTCGACGGCCAGGGTGCCGTCGCTGAGCATGTGATCCTGCCAGTCGATGTCGAGCACGCCGTGGTAGAGGTCTTCGGCGTCCTTCATCGGGAAACGCTTGAGCACCAGCAACACCCGGTTGGCCAGACGCGACCAGAGGCACAGGCGATAAGCGGTTTCCATGGTCGCCATGCCACGCACGGCGGAGGTGTGCTCGCGCGCTTCTTCAAGGCCAAGCCCGACGGCTTCCTCGATGAGCAGGCCTTCAAGGCCTTTGGGGCAAGTGAGGAAGAGTTCGAAACGATCGGACATGGTAATTCCAGAGCCTTTGGCTAGTGGGCCGGCAACGCATTGCCGACCCGGTTTTCAATCAGGCGCTTTTCTGAAAGAGCGCCCGCGTGGCACGAAGGTGTGCCGTTCCATCCCCGCTGCTCGGGTTAAAAGAGCTTAGATGCCGGGACAGATAAAAAAGTTGGTGCAACAAAAAGACTGAAAGCGACCCTTCGTCGAATATTACCCAAGCGCAAACGTGGGTCATTCTCACTAAAGGACTAACCCCCTGAGTCAGCGGGGCGCCGATCATACCGGGGTTTGCGCATTGAACGTTGAATAAATACGCGGTTACTTATCGCCATAGCATCCTTTACGTTACGTGCTTATGACAAAACGATCATTCCCTCGGTGTGACTCATTGGTTAGAACTGAGCACAGGTTGACGTCGCAACGGCGTCAACACCTTGGCTCGCCACGCCGGCAGCGAGCCGCACGATGGCAGGTTTTTTCTGCCAGACCTCAATTGAGGTCAACGCGACACTACAGTCAACAAGTGAGGGAAACACCCTATGAGAAGACTTAAGCGTGATCCGTTGGAAAGAGCATTTTTGCGCGGATATCAATATGGCGTTGGTGGCAAATCCCGTGAGCTTTGCCCATTTACTCTACCGTCGGTACGTCAAGCCTGGATCAACGGCTGGCGAGAAGGACGCGGCGACAACTGGGACGGTATGACCGGCACTGCGGGAATCCACAGACTCAACGAACTTCACGCCGTCGGCTGACACAGGGCATTTATTCCGACACGACAATCTGAATCTGCACTGAATTAACCACGCACGTCCCTCCCGGACGGCGGGCTACGGCCCAGGGGCTCCTTCGAGGAGCCCTTTTTTATGCCTGCATTTTTGTGCCGAGCACATAACCCGGTGTTATTTTCGCAACGCGGCGATGGCGTCTACCGATTCACGAATCAGTGCCGGGCCTTTGTAGATGAAGCCCGAATAGATCTGCACCAGGTTCGCGCCAGCAGTAATTTTCTCCGCCGCGTGTTTGCCCTCGGTAATCCCGCCCGCAGCAATGATCGGCAAACGCCCGGCCAATTCGCCCGCCAGCACCTTCACGGTATGGGTGCTCTTTTCACGCACCGGCGCACCCGACAGACCGCCCGCCTCGTCACCATGCTCCATGCCTTCGACGCCGACACGGCTCAGAGTCGTATTGGTGGCGATCACCGCATCCATGCCGGTTTCGATCAACGCCTGGGCGACCTGCGCAGTTTCTTCGTCGGTCATGTCCGGCGCGATCTTGATCGCCAGCGGCACATGCTTGCCGTGACGCAGAGCCAGTTCGGCGCGGCGCGTGGCCAGGTCCGCGAGCAATTGTTTGAGCGAGTCGCCGAACTGCAGGCTGCGCAGGCCCGGGGTATTCGGCGAGCTGACGTTGACCGTGATGTAACTGGCGTGGGCGTAGACCTTGTCCAGGCAGATCAGGTAATCATCCACCGCGCGCTCGACCGGGGTATCGAAGTTCTTGCCGATGTTGATGCCCAGCACGCCTGTGTATTTCGCCGCAGCGACCCGCGCCAGCAGGTTATCCACGCCGAGGTTGTTGAAGCCCATGCGATTGATGATCGCCTCGGCTTCCGGCAGGCGGAAGATGCGGGGTTTCGGGTTGCCCGGCTGCGGACGCGGGGTCACGGTGCCGATTTCGACAAAGCCGAAACCCAGCTGCGCAAAGCCGTCGATGGCCGCGCCGTTCTTGTCCAGACCTGCCGCCAGCCCTACCGGGTTCGGGAACTCCAGCCCCATGACGGTCACCGGCATTTTCGCCGGAGCCTTGCACAGCAAGCCGTTGAGGCCCAAACGTCCACCCGCGCCGATCAGATCCAGCGACAGATCGTGGGAGGTTTCCGGGGAAAGTTTGAACAACAGCTGACGGGCCAGGGTGTACATGGGCGGCAATGACTCGGGCGGCGAAAAGAGGCGGCGATTATAGCCGGGCATCGTCCCCCGGCGCGAGGCGCCTGCGCGAATCAGGCGACTGGCATATGCCTTGCACCACCCCGCTCATCAGTCTGCCGACCAATGACGGCGCGCAGGCCAGGACAATGGCGTCGTCCCCGGGTTTTGCCTGCGCAGAATCCGGGACGACGTTTTTTTTGAGGTAGCGTATGAACGAAACGTCCTTGGGGCCTCTGGCCTGGGTCAATGGCAGCGATGCGCCGGAAAAGAGCGCGATCAATCTCGGCTTCATGGCGCTGAGCGACTGCGCCTCGGTGGTGGTCGCCGCCACTCAGGGCTTCGCCCAACCCTACGGCCTGACCCTGAACCTCAAGCGTCAGGCGTCATGGGCCAACTTGCGCGACAAGCTGGTCAGCGGCGAACTGGATGCCGCGCACAGTCTGTACGGGCTGATTTATGCGGTGCACCTGGGCATCGGCGGTGTCGCCCCGACCGACATGGCGGTGCTGATGGGCCTGAACCAGAATGGCCAGAGCCTGAACCTGTCCCATGGCTTGCAACAGGCTGGCGTGAACAGTCCTGAAGCGCTCGATCGGCACGTGCACCAAAGCCGCGCAAAACTGACCTTCGCCCAGACCTTCCCCACCGGCACCCATGCGATGTGGCTTTATTACTGGCTGGCGAGCCAGGGCATTCATCCGTTGCAGGACGTCGACAGCGTGGTAGTGCCGCCGCCGCAAATGGTCGCGCACCTGCAAGCCGGGCGCATCGACGGCTTTTGCGTCGGCGAACCGTGGGCGGCCAGCGCCGTGCAGCAGAATCTCGGTTTCACCCTGGCGACCAGCCAGAGCATCTGGCCCGACCATCCGGAAAAAGTCCTCGGCTGCACCCGGGAATTTGTCGAGCAATACCCCAACACCGCGCGGGCGCTGGTCATGGCCATTCTTGAGGCCAGCCGATTCATCGAAGAAAGCCCGGAAAACCGCCGCAGTACCGCGCAATTACTCAGCGCCACCGAATACCTCGACACCCCCGCCGCGTGCATCGAGCCGCGTTTTATGGGCGTCTACGCCGATGGCCTCGGTAATCGCTGGCAGGATCCGCATGCGCTGCGTTTTCATGGCGATGGCGAGGTCAATCTGCCCTACCTGTCCGACGGCATGTGGTTCATGACCCAGTTTCGTCGCTGGGGTCTGTTGCGCGAGGATCCGGATTATCTGGCCGTCGCCCGTCAGGTTCAGCGTCTGGATCTGTATCGCGAGGCCGCCAGCGCGGTCGGCGTTGCGACTTCGTACGCAGACCTGCGCAGCAGCCAGTTGCTCGACGGCAAGGTCTGGGACGGCAGCGACCCGGCGGGCTATGCGCGCAGTTTCAAGCTGCATGCCCTGAGCGACACCGCCCCCCTTCTCGCCCAGCGCTGACAGGAGACCGCGAACATGTTGCGCATTCTGCTGATCAACGACACCGCGAAAAAAGTCGGACGCCTGAAAGCGGCGCTGACCGAGGCCGGCTTCGAGGTAATCGACGAGTCCGGCCTGACCATCGACCTGCCGGCGCGCGTCGAAACGGTGCGCCCGGACGTGATCCTGATCGATACCGAGTCACCGAGCCGCGATGTGATGGAGCAAGTGGTACTGGTCAGCCGCGACCAGCCCCGGCCGATCGTGATGTTTACCGACGAACATGACCCGGGGGTGATGCGTCAGGCGATCAAGTCCGGGGTCAGTGCCTACATCGTCGAAGGCATTCACGCACAACGGTTGCAGCCGATTCTCGACGTGGCGATGGCGCGCTTCGAGAGTGACCAGGCCTTGCGCGCGCAATTGCAGGCGCGCGATCAGCAACTGGCCGAGCGCAAGCGCATTGAACTGGCCAAGGGTTTGCTGATGAAGATGAAGGACTGCAACGAGGAAGAGGCCTATACGCTGATGCGCCGCCAGGCGATGAGCCGCCAGCAGAAGCTGATTCAGGTGGCGGAGCAGATCATTGCCATGAGTGAGTTGCTGGGCTGAAATTTTCGCTGCAAATCAAGGGCCCCTCACCCTAGCCCTCTCCCGGAGGGAGAGGGGACCGACCGCGTTGTCTGGCGCTGTCCGCCGACCTGAACGACCGAGTCGATTATGGATTCACTCGAAATCGTTCAGATCGGCAAATGATTCGGCCATCCCCCGCTCGGTTCCCTCTCCCTCTGGGAGAGGGCTAGGGTGAGGGGCTTTTGCTTTTCAGCTGTTGGCACAAATCTCGCTAAGTAAACCGCACAGGTAACCAACGGCGGTTGCCCCACCTACGACAAAGACGTCGCTCACCCCGTTCGCCCCTCGGCGAATCAGGTAGCGGCGTTTTTGCGTTTTGGCCCCACAGAACGGGGCCGGTGGTGCGGCCGTGAGGCGCTCCACCTGCTGTGCATGACTCCTTTCGAGACTCTTTTCAGCCGAGGTGCGCGATGAATTCAAGCTTCTGGAAATCCGGCCATACCCCGACCCTGTTCGCGGCCTTTCTGTATTTCGACCTGAGCTTCATGGTCTGGTACCTGCTCGGCCCGCTGGCGGTGCAGATTGCCGCCGACCTGCACCTGACCACCCAGCAACGCGGCCTCGTCGTCGCCACGCCGATTCTGGCCGGCGCGGTGTTGCGCTTCGCCATGGGCATGCTCGCTGATCGCTTGTCGCCCAAGACCGCCGGGCTGATCGGCCAGGTCATCGTCATCTGCGCGCTGTTCGGTGCCTGGAAACTCGGCATCCACAGTTATGAACAGGCGCTGATCCTCGGCCTGTTCCTCGGTATGGCCGGCGCGTCGTTCGCCGTGGCCCTGCCGCTGGCCTCGCAGTGGTACCCGCCAGAGCACCAAGGCAAAGCCATGGGCATCGCCGGTGCGGGCAACTCCGGCACCGTGTTCGCCGCGCTGCTGGCGCCAGTGATTGCCGCCGCGTTCGGCTGGAGCAATGTCTTCGGGTTTGCCCTGATCCCGCTGGTCCTGACTTTGGTGCTGTTCGCCCTGTTGGCAAAAAACGCCCCGCAGCGGCCAAAGCCGAAAGCCATGGCCGACTACTTCAAGGCCCTCGGTGATCGCGACAGCTGGTGGTTCATGTTTTTCTACAGCGTCACCTTCGGCGGCTTCATCGGCCTAGCCAGCGCCCTGCCCGGTTACTTCAATGATCAATACGGTCTGAGCCCGGTGACCGCCGGCTACTACACCGCTGCCTGCGTGTTCGGCGGCAGCCTGATGCGGCCATTGGGTGGCGCGCTGGCCGACCGCTTCGGCGGCATTCGTACCTTGCTGGCGATGTACACCGTCGCTGCCATCTGCATCGCAGCGGTGGGCTTCAATCTGCCAAGTTCTTACGCGGCGCTGGCGCTTTTCGTCTGCACCATGCTCGGCTTGGGCGCCGGCAACGGTGCGGTTTTCCAACTGGTACCGCAGCGTTTTCGTCTGGAGATCGGCGTGATGACCGGGCTGATCGGCATGGCCGGCGGAATTGGCGGCTTCGCCCTGGCGGCCGGCATGGGCGCGATCAAGCAAAGCACCGGCAGCTATCAACTGGCGCTGTGGTTGTTCGCCAGCCTCGGCGTGCTGGCATGGTTTGGCCTGCACGGCGTCAAGCGTCGCTGGAGAACCACCTGGGGTTCGGCGGCGGTGACAGCAGCGCGGGTCTGAGGCCTCAATGGCCCTGCAGCTGAGTTTCGCCGAAGCCAGCGCCACCGGCCCGCGCGCGGAGAATCAGGACGCCCTGCGTTCAGTGACACCGGCGCCGGCACTGGCGGTGAGCAAGGGTTATCTTTTCGCCATCGCCGACGGCGTCAGCCAGTGCGCCGATGGCGGCCTCGCCGCGCGCTCGACCTTGCAGGCGCTGGCGCTGGACTACTTTGCCACGCCGGAAACCTGGAGCGTGGCCCAGGCGCTGGATCGCCTGCTGCTCGCGCAAAATCGCTGGCTGCAGGCCAACGGCGGCGGGCAACCGCTGCTGACCACGGTCAGCGCGCTGGTGATGCGCGGTCGACGCTTCACCCTCGCCCACGTCGGCGATTGCCGGGTCTATCGCTGGCACGCCGAGCGCTTGCAGCGCATCAGCGAGGATCACGTCTGGGAGCAACCGGGCATGCAACACGTGCTCAAGCGTGCGCTCGGGCTCGATCAGCATCTGGTCCTGGATTTCCTCGACGGCGAACTGCGTGAGGGCGAAAGCTTCGTTTTACTCAGCGACGGCGTCTGGTCGACCTTGGGCGATACCGCGATCGCGGCGATTCTGCGTGATCAAGCGGACCTGCACAGTGCGGCGCAAACCTTGGTCAACGCCGCGCATCTGGCCGGCAGTCAGGACAACGCCAGTGCCCTGCTGGTGCGCGTCGATGCGCTGGGCGAAGCGAGCATCGGCGATGCGCTGGTGCAATTGCAGCAATGGCCACTGCCGCCAACGCTGAAACCCGGGCAAGCGTTTGAAGGCTGGCAGGTGCAAGGCATCATCGGCCAGAGCCAGCAATCATTGCTGTATCGCGTGCTCGATAGTCAGGGCCAGCCTTGGCTGTTGAAGACCTTACCGGCGCGCTTGGCCGACGACCCGCAAGCCGGGCAGGCGCTGCTGTCCGAGGAATGGTTTCTCAAGCGCGTGGCCGGCCGGCATTTTCCGCAAATCCATGCCTGCACTCAGCGTCAGCATTTGTATTACGTCATGCGCGAATACGCCGGGACGACGCTGGCCGACGTGTTTCAACACAGCGGCCCGTTGCCTTTGGCGCAGTGGCAGGACATCGCCGAGCGGCTGTTGCGCGCGGTCGGGCTGCTGCATCGGCGGCAGATTCTGCATCGCGACATCAAACCGGAAAACCTGCTGTCAGGTGACGATGGCGAGCTGCGCCTGCTGGATTTCGGTCTGGCTTACTGCCCTGGGCTGTCGGAAGACGCGCCGTCGACCCTGCCGGGAACGCCAAGCTTTATCGCCCCCGAAGCGTTTCGTGGCGAACCACCGAATGCGCAGCAGGATTTGTATTCAGTCGGCGTCACTCTCTATTACCTGCTCACCGGGCATTTCCCTTATGGCGAGATCGAAGCGTTTCAGCGGCCCCGATTCGGCGTGCCGGTGAATGCCAGTCGCTATCGCCCGGACTTGCCGGAATGGCTGGCGCAAAGTCTGGAACGCGGCGTCGCCGCCGATCCGCAGCAACGCTTCGAAACCGCTGAAGAGTGGCTGCTGGTGCTGGAACAGGGTGAGCGGCAAAGTTTGAGTGTGCGGCCCCGGCCTTTGTTGGAGCGGGAGCCGTTGAAGGTCTGGCGGACGATGGCTTTGGTGTCGTTGCTGGGGAATGTGGTGCTGCTGGTTTTGTTGTTTCATCAGCCCTGAAAAGATCGCAGCCTTCGGCAGCTCCTACAGTTGGTTGCGTACACCTGTAGATACCGTCTTGAGCCTCACCGGGCAAGCGCAAGTTTCGGGTCATATGGCAGTCCTGACTTGAGCACTCCGTAAACGAAGTGCAGCAGCTTGCGCATTGCTGCGCAGATGATCTGCTTGGGGGCCTTGCCATTGGCTTCCAGGCGTTCTTTCATCGCCTTGATCGCCTTATTGTGTTTCAGCGCCACCATGCCAGGCATGTAAAGGCCTGCACGCAGCCGTGCTGACCCTACTCTTGAGATCAGGGTGTGACCTTTGAGCTTTCCTGATTCCTGCAGCTTTGGATTGAGCCCTGCAGCAGCGACCAGTTGGCGAGGATCACTGTATTTGCGCAAGTCACCCAGTTCGGCGAGCAATCGTTCAAGCGTTTTTTGTCCGATGCCGTCGATGGTTACGATGAGATCCCGCATCTGACGCATATCCGGGTCGTCATCGATGTGTTTTTTGATCGCCTTATGCGTTTCTACGATCTCTTTTTCGATATGGCGCAGAACGGAGTTGATCGAGTCTTTGACCTTTTCGTCGGAAACGTCCAGACGATTGAGCTCCATTTGTTCCATTTCCTGAAGGTCATCCAGGCGGCGCACCATTGCTTTTAACTGGCGGTATTTCAGCGGCTCAGGCGCCCATGGGTGAAGTTTTTGATCCTTTTCCCGGGCAAAGTCGGCGATCAGTTTGGCATCGCTTTTATCAGTCTTGATGCGGCGCAGTTCGCTGTCAGCGTACGCTTTGGTCGTAGCCGGGTTCACGACGCAGACCCGGAAGCCTTTGTTGTAAACGAATTCCGCGAGCTCCAAATGGTAGACGCTGGTGGCTTCCATCACGATCAGGGCCGAACGCTCGGCATTTTTTTCTAGCCACGCCTCAAACTCTTTAAAGCCCTTTGGATCGTTGGCCAGCTTGGCCTTGGTTTTGTGCTTGCCGTTGGGCTGGTGTGTAGCGATATCAAAGGTGTTCTTTGCGATGTCGACGCCAACGAAACCGGACATGATTGATTCTCCACTTGTTCCCTGTTGCGATCATCACGTCACTCTGTCCAACCTTGCGAATGCGGGCTCTCGCCGCAGGCGGGCCCAAGATACCGTGCGAACTGTACGAGTGAGTGTGGAGGGCTGGAGCACGATCTACGTCACAGGCAAAAAGCCTAAGGAGCTGCGCGGCTTCCAAGTCCCTCCCTCGATGATCAGTCGAGAACTATCGCTCCTGACAGAGCGTTAGTCGAGATACAAGGAGCTGCCGAAGGCCGCGATCTTTTGATCCTGCGCTCCAAAAAAGCGCAACACGCCTCGAGAAAGTGCATCGAGCCAGCTCCAATCGGGCAAAAAAACCAGCAATTGCGGCGCCATAACAAGTTGGCACAACCACTGCATTACCCTTTTCACCATACATAAAGCCCAACCTTCAACGACGAAGGCTGCGCTTCCCGAGAGAACGGGACCAGGACAAAGGCGTCCTCGCTAGGCAACTAGCGGGACGCCTTTTTTTGTTTGCGCAAAATTTGTCGAGCAAGGCCCGACGGCCCACCAGAGGCCAGCCGCAGCTCCCGGAGAACCTGATGAAAAAACTCAAACTGGTGATGATCGGCAATGGCATGGCCGGGGTCCGTACCCTGGAAGAACTGCTCAAGCTGAGCGACGAGCTCTACGACATCACCGTCTTCGGCGCCGAACCGCACACCAACTACAACCGCATCCTGTTGTCGCCGGTGCTGGCCGGTGAGCAGACCTTCGAAGAGATCGTCCTCAACGACCTCGACTGGTACCTGGAAAACAACATCAAGTTGCTGCTCAACCGCAAAGTGGTGGAGATCGACCGGGTCAAACGCCGAGTGATCGCCGAGGACGGCACCGAAGCCGAGTACGACCGTCTGCTGATCGCCACCGGCTCGACTCCGTTCATCCTGCCAATCCCCGGCAACACTTTGCAGGGCGTGATCGGTTACCGCGACATCGCCGACACCCAGGCCATGATCGACACCGCCAGGACCCACAAGCACGCCGTGGTCATCGGCGGCGGTCTGCTCGGCCTCGAAGCGGCCAACGGCCTGATGCTGCGCGGCATGCACGTGACCGTGGTGCACCTCGGCGAATGGCTGCTGGAGCGGCAACTGGACAAGACCAGCGGCCAGCTTCTGCAATCGGCGCTGGAATCCCGTGGCCTGCATTTTCGCCTGTGCGAACAGACCCAAGCCCTGCACGACGCCGGCAATGGCCGGGTCGGCTCGGTGCAGTTCAAGAACGGCGACATCATCCCTGCCGATCTGGTGGTGATGGCCGCCGGCATCCGTCCCAACACTGAACTGGCAGAAAAGGCCGGCATTCCGTGCAATCGCGGGATTCTGGTCAACGACACCCTGCAAACCTACGACCCGCGCATCTACGCAATCGGCGAATGCGCCAGCCATCGCGGCATTGCCTACGGTCTGGTTGCACCGCTGTTCGAACAAGCCAAGGTCTGCGCCAATCACCTCGCGCAACTGGGTTTCGCTCGCTATCAGGGTTCAGTGACCTCGACCAAATTGAAAGTCACCGGCATCGACCTGTTCTCCGCCGGCGACTTCATGGGCGGCGAAGGCACCGAGACCATCACCCTCTCCGACCCGATCGGCGGTGTGTACAAAAAACTGGTGATCAAGGATGACGTGCTGGTTGGCGCTTGTCTGTACGGCGATACGGCAGATGGCGGTTGGTATTTCCGGCAGATTCGTGAGAATCACGCCATCGGCGAGATCCGCGATCACCTCATGTTCGGCGAAAACGCTTTAGGCGACGTAGGACATCAGGGCCAGGACAAAGCCATGGTCATGGCCGACAGCGCCGAAGTGTGTGGCTGCAACGGTGTCTGCAAGGGCACCATCGTCAAGGCGATTCAGGAACACGGCCTGTTCAGCGTCGACGAAGTGAAGAAACACACCAAGGCTGCCAGCTCCTGCGGTTCCTGCGCCGGTCTGGTCGAGCAAATTCTGATCAATACCGTGGGTGGCGCGGCCGACGTCAAACCGAAAAGCGAAAAAGCCATCTGCGGTTGCAGCGATCTCAACCACGGGCAGATTCGTCAGGCGATCCGCCAGGAACACCTGCTGACCATCGCCGAGACCATGAGTTACCTGAACTGGCGCACGCCCAATGGCTGCGCGACCTGTCGCCCGGCGCTCAACTACTACCTGATTTCCACCTGGCCGGGCGAGGCCAAGGACGATCCGCAATCGCGCCTGATCAACGAACGCGCCCACGCCAACATCCAGAAGGACGGCACCTATTCGGTGGTGCCGCGCATGTGGGGCGGCGTCACCAACCCATCAGAACTGCGCCGAATCGCCGATGTGGCCGACAAGTACAACGTGCCGATGGTCAAGGTCACCGGCGGTCAGCGCATCGACTTGCTGGGGATCAAGAAACAGGATCTGCCCGGCGTCTGGAGAGACCTCGACATGCCGTCCGGCCACGCCTACGGCAAATCCATCCGCACGGTGAAAACCTGCGTTGGCAGCGAGTTCTGCCGCTTCGGCACGCAGAACTCGACGCAACTGGGCATCGAGCTCGAACACGACCTGTTCAATATGTGGTCGCCGCACAAAGTGAAGCTGGCAGTGTCCGGTTGCCCACGCAACTGCTCGGAAGCGGGCATCAAGGACGTAGGAATTATCGGCGTCGACTCCGGCTGGGAGATGTACATCGGTGGCAACGGCGGGATCAAGACCGAAGTCGCCGAGTTCTTCGTCAAGCTCAAGACTGCCGAAGAAGTCCGCGAATACAACGGCGCGTTCCTGCAGCTCTACCGCGAAGAAGCCTTCTACCTCGAACGCACCGTGCATTACCTGCAACGGGTAGGCATGGAGCACATCAAGAAGAACGTGCTCGAAGACGCCGAGCGGCGCAAGGCCCTGAACGAGCGCCTGCAATTCTCCCTGTCGTTCGAACAGGACCCATGGAAAGAGCGCCTGGCGCAGCCGCAACTGAAGAAAGAATTCGACGTGATCCCCGTGAAAAACCTGGAGGTGCCGGCATGAACTGGCTCGATATCTGTGCGCTGGAAGAGATCAACGCCCTCGGTTCGCGGATCATTGCCGGGCCGAAAGGAGACATCGCGATTTTTCGTACAAGCGACGACGAGGTTTTCGCCCTCGATGACCGCTGCCCGCACAAGGGCGGCCCGCTTTCGCAGGGCCTGATCTATGGCAAGCGCGTGGCCTGCCCGCTGCACAACTGGCAGATCGACCTGGAAACCGGCGAAGCCCAGGCGCCGGACATCGGCTGCGCCCATCACCATCCGGCCCGGGTCGAGAATGGCCGGGTGCAACTGGCCCTGCGGGACGCCATCTGATGAACCGCCAGACGACCGCCTCGACCTGCTGTTACTGCGGGGTCGGCTGCGGCGTACTGATCGAGCATGACGGCGAGCGCATCCTCGGCGTCAGCGGCGATCCGGCGCACCCGGCCAACTTCGGCAAACTGTGCAGCAAAGGCTCGACGCTGCACCTGACCGGCGACCTCGCCGCCCGCGCCTTGTACCCGGAACTGCGCCTGGGCAAAGGCCTGGCGCGCAGCCGTACTGACTGGGATACCGCCCTCGACCACGCGACCAACGTGTTCGCCGAAACCATCGCCGAGCACGGCCCGGACAGCGTGGCGTTCTACATCTCCGGGCAGTTGCTCACCGAGGACTACTACGCCTTCAACAAACTGGCGCGGGCGCTGGTCGGCACCAACAACATCGACAGCAATTCGCGGCTGTGCATGTCTTCGGCGGTGGTCGGCTACAAACGCAGCCTCGGCGCCGACGCGCCGCCGTGCAGTTACGAAGACCTGGAGCTGAGCGACTGCGTGATGATCGTCGGCAGTAACATGGCCTACGCCCATCCGGTACTTTTCCGTCGACTGGAGGAAGCCAAATCCCGTCGCCCGCAGATGAAAGTCATCGTTATCGACCCGCGTCGCACAGACACCTGCGATTTGGCTGACCTGCATCTGGCGATTCTTCCGGGCACAGATGTCGCGTTGTTCCATGGGATTTTGCATCTGCTGCTGTGGGAAGACTGGATCGATCGCGATTTCATCAAGGCGCACACCGAAGGCCTCGCCGAACTCAAAACCCTGGTCCGCGATTACACCCCGCAAATGGTTTCGCAGCTGTGCGGCATCAGCATCGAGCAACTGCAGCAATGCGCAGAATGGATCGGCACGGCGCCGAGCTTCCTGTCGCTGTGGTGCATGGGCCTGAATCAGTCCACCGCCGGCAGCGCGAAAAACAGCGCGCTGATCAATCTGCACCTGGCCACCGGGCAAATCGGCCGGCCCGGTGCAGGACCTTTCTCCCTGACGGGTCAGCCAAATGCGATGGGCGGGCGGGAAACCGGCAGTCTGTCCAATCTGCTGCCGGGTCACCGCGATGCCGCCAACCCGGAGCATCGCGCCGAGGTGGCGGCGTACTGGGGGGTGGAGAGCTTGCCCGAGGCGCCGGGCCTGAGCGCCATCGAACTGTTCGAAAACCTGCGCAGCGGCAAAATCAAAGCGCTGTGGATTGCCTGTACCAATCCGGCGCAATCGATGCCTGATCAGAGCGCAGTCCGCGCAGCGCTTGAGGCCTGCCCTTTTGTGGTATTGCAGGAAGCCTTTCGCACCACCGAAACCGCTGCGTTTGCCGACCTGCTGGTACCCGCCGCCAGTTGGGGCGAGAAAGAAGGTTCGGTGACCAACTCCGAGCGGCGCATTTCCCACGTGCGCAAAGCGGTTGTCGCACCGGGCGAAGCGCGGCCGGACTGGGCAATCACGGTGGATTTCGCACAGCGTCTGGAGAAACGTCTGCGCCCCAAGCAGCCAAGTCTGTTCGCTTTCGATCAACCTTCGCAGTTGTTTGATGAATTCAAAGCGCTGACCCGTGGGCGAGACCTGGATCTGTCCGGGATCAGTCATGCCTTGATCGACGAGATCGGTCCGCAGCAATGGCCCTTCCCTGCCGGCGCCCGGCGAGGCACCACACGACTTTACGAAGACGACGTCTTTCCTACGGCTAGCGGCCGCGCGCAGTTCATTGCCGATCCTTATCGCGCCGCCAAGGAACAACGCGACGCGCGCTTCCCGCTGACTTTGATCACCGGTCGCCTGCGTGACCAGTGGCACGGCATGAGCCGCACCGGCACCGCCGCGCAATTGTTCGGCCACGTCAGCGAAGCCGTGCTGAGCCTGCACCCTGACGAAATGCGCCGGCACCGCTTGCAGCCCGGTGATCTGGTCAATCTGAAAAGCCGCCGTGGCGCAGTGATTGTTGCGGTCGGCAGCGACGACAGCGTGCGTCCGGGCCAGGCGTTCCTGCCGATGCACTGGGGCGATCGCTATCTCAAGGGCGGCGTCAACACGCTGACCTTGCCGGCGTTTGATCCGCTGTCCAAACAACCGGAGCTCAAGCACAGCGGCGTGCGTCTGGAGGCAGTCAACCTGCCGTGGCAACTGTTCGCCTTGATCGAGGGTGATGTTCAACGGCATTTCGAGACGCTACGACCGCTGTGCGAGGCGTTTTCCTACGTCAGCCTCAGCCTTGTCGGTCGTGAGCGGCCAGCGCTGCTGATACGCGCTGCACACAGCCAGGCGCCGGATCCACAACTGCTGGGCGAGATCGACCAATGCCTGTCACTGCTGGATGGCCCGGTTCTGGCCTATGACGACCCGCGTCGCGCCATTGGCAAGCGGGTGCGCATCGAAAACGGCCGTATCACTGCGATTCGCCTGGCCGGCGAAACCCTTGCGCAACACTGGTTGCAGAGCCTGTGGCTGGAGGGCCGCGCCGACCAACAACTGCGGCGCTGGCTGCTCGCGCCGATGAGCGCGCCGCCAGGCGCTGTCGGCGCCATTGCGAGCGACAAGACCTTGTGCAATTGCGAAAACGTCAGCCTCAACGCAGTCTGCGCCGGCATTCGCCAGGGCCTGGATCTGCAAGGCCTGAAAAACAATCTCCGATGCGGTACGCAATGCGGTTCCTGCGTGCCGGAAATCAAGCGTCTGCTGGCTGCCGAAGCGCGGCCGGTCGCGGTCATTTAACGAGGACAACACCATGAATGCGAAAGTCTGGCTGGTGGGCGCAGGCCCTGGCGATCCGGAGTTGCTGACGCTCAAAGCGGTGCGTGCATTGCGCGAGGCCGATGTGGTGATGATCGATGATCTGGTCAACGACGCCGTGCTGGAACACTGCCCGACTGCGCGGGTTATTCCCGTTGGCAAGCGCGGCGGCTGCCGTTCGACGCCACAGGCATTCATTCATCGGCTGATGCTGCGTTATTCACGCCAGGGCAAATGCGTAGTGCGCCTGAAGGGCGGCGATCCGTGCATTTTCGGCCGCGGTGGCGAAGAAGCGCAGTGGTTGCGTGAGCGCGGGGTTGAAGTGGAATTGGTCAATGGCATTACCGCCGGGCTGGCCGGGGCGACGCAGTGCGATATTCCGCTGACGTTGCGGGGCGTGGCGCGCGGAGTAACGTTGGTGACTGCGCACACCCAGGATGACAGCCAGTTGAACTGGCAGGCGCTGGCGCAAGGCGGGACGACGCTGGTGGTTTACATGGGCGTGGCCAAGCTGGGCGAGATTCGTGATCAGCTGCTGGCGGGAGGGATGGCGGCGGATACGCCGGTGGCGATGATCGAAAACGCTTCTTTGGCGCATCAGCGTGAATGTCGCAGTGATCTGACTGCGATGGCTGAGGATGCCTCGGCGTTTGAGTTGAAAAGTCCGGCGATTCTGGTGATTGGTGCGGTGGCTGGTGTCGTGGAAGAGCAAAAGATCGCAGCCTTCGGCAGCTCCTACAGGACACATATGATCTGAATGTAGGAGCTGCCGCAGGCTGCGATCTTTCAAGACTCAAAGCCAAATCGCAGACAAAGAAAAGCCCGGCCTGAGCCGGGCTTTTCCATCAGCGGCAGCTAATTACTTAGCTTGAGCTTCAACCTGCGCTTCTACGCGACGGTTTACAGCGCGGCCAGCTTCAGTTTTGTTGTCAGCAACTGGGCGGGATTCGCCGTAGCCAACAGACTGAACGCGGGACGATTCAACACCGTACTGGTTGGTCAGAACTTGCTTAACGGCGTTTGCACGACGCTCGGACAGTTTCTGGTTGTAAGCGTCAGGACCGACGGAGTCAGTGTGACCTTCAACAGTAGTGGTGGTGGATGGGTACTGCTTCATGAAGTCAGCCAGGTTTTTGATGTCGCCGTAGCTGTTAGGCTTGACTACCGACTTGTCGAAGTCGAATTTCACGTCCAGCTCAACACGAACAACTTCAGCAACTGCTGGGCAGCCATCAGCGTCAACGGTTACGTTGGCTGGGGTGTCCGGGCACTTGTCAACGTTGTCGCAAACGCCATCGTTGTCGCTGTCGGAGCAGACTTCAGCAGGTGCTGGAACTGGAGCAGCAGCTGGCTTGGAGCCGCCACCGAAGTTCACACCGATACCGACGCTAGGAGCCCACTCGGTGTCGCCCTGGTCGATGTTGTACTGAGCTTCAACGCCGGCACGGGCGTAGAAGTTCTCGGTGAAGTACAGCTTGGCACCGCCGCCAACGTTGGCGAAGGTGGAACGGTTACGACCGTTCGAACCGTTCTGGTCGATGCTCTGGTCGGAGAAACCGGCCGAAACGTATGGACGAATCATGTCGCCTGGGTTGTTGAAGTGGTACAGAGCGTCCAGAGCGGTGTTAGCGCCTTTGACGTTCTTGCCATCGTCGGCACGTACGTTGTGCACTTCGTCGTAGCCCAGACGCAGTTCAACGTCGTCGGTCAGGAAGTAACCGATCGAACCGCCGAACAGGTTGCCGTTGTTCTTGAAGTTACGAGCGCTGTCGAATTGTTCTTTCTTAGCGAAGCCTTCGATTTCAACTGCGCCTTGGCCTTGTGCCAGAGCGCCGAACGAAGTGGCGGCAATCAGAGAACCAATGGCCAAGCCCAAGGTGTTTTTCAGTTTCATCCGTTAAATCCCCATCTGGTGATTGTGAAGCAGTCCCGCAAACCGGGGGACAACTCGGCGGCAAGTCTATCAGAACTTGCCTACACGTAAGAGATATTTGCGCTGAACTAAGTTTCAGCAATGCCTGCAAATTTCTCACGCAATTTATCTAGAGCGCGTTTGTAACGCATTTTTGTCGCACTCAAACCCATGTGCATGATGTCTGCGATCTCCTGAAACTCCAGCTCTGCGACAAATCGTAGCACCAGAATTTCGCGGTCAATCGGATTCACATACACCAGCCAGCGATCAAGCCCACCCTTCTCCTCCGGCTTCGGCGCCTTTTCTTCAGACGCTTCTTCAAGAGGGTCCAGACTGAGAGCGTCCATCAAGCGACGCTTACGCCGTTCCTTCCGATACTGCGTGATGCATTCGTTGTAAGTGATGCTGTAAAGCCAGGTTTTGAACTTCGATTTCCCCTCGAAGTTCTTCAGGCCGTACAGCACCTTCAGCATCACTTCCTGACAGACATCGTCTGCGTCGCGATCGTTCCCAAGATATCTCGCGCAGACGTTAAATAATGTTCGCTGGTAACGCCGCATCAACTCTTCGTAGGCGCGCGTTACGTGAAACAGCTCGGTATGCGAGCGCGCGACCAACTCCTCATCAGAGAGCTCGCGGGGGTCGTAGCGCGTGGATAGCGGTTGGGCTTTATTCAAAACAAGTCGTGCCGACAGTCAGGTCAATGTCCGCCACAACCAGCCTTGGCTGGCATTTTGCGGCGGCATACATTAGCAGGGTTTGCCGGTTTAGCGGCTACTCACATGCTGTTCCAGCAGGATCCGATTGGAGAGAGAGACTAGCTCACCCTCATCGGTCAGCAATGTGGTTTTAACCGTGCCGATCTCTTCGATCTGGCCTTCGACCTCGCCAACACGCACTTGTTGCCCAACCTCATACAGCTCACGCACATAGATTCCCGCAAGAATCTGACCGGCGATTTCCCGGCTTCCCAAACCCATGGCCAGCGCAACTGCCAGACCAACGGTAATCAAAACGATGACAATTACATGGTTCAGCAGGTCGGTCTTGACCTCGAGCTGGCTGATCGCAACCGAGATGCTGATGATGATCACCAGCCCCTGCGCGATCCGTCCCAACCCGGAAGCGTAGTCCAGCCCTACGCCTTCTGCTGCGCCGCGCACCAGCCCGTTGGCCAGTTGCGCCAGCAGGACACCGACCAGCAGCACCAGCGCGGCGCCGAATACTTTCGGCAGATACAACGCCAGCATGTCCAGCGTAGCTGAAACTCGCTCGAGGCCAAGGGATTCTGCCGCAGAAACCAGAAAAATCAGCAGAACGAACCAGTAGACAATTTTACCGATCAGCGTCGAGATCGGCACTTGCAGCCCGGCGCGCGACATCAGCTTGGTCAGCCCGGTACCGCCCATCAGGCGATCAAGGCCCAGTTTTGCGAGCAATTTGGAGAGCAAGGTGTCGAGCAGCTTGGCCACGACGAAACCCAACAGCAGCACAACCAGTGCGCCGAACAGGTTCGGAATGAAGTTAGCGACTTTGGTCCACAACGCAGTCATTGCAGTGACGAGGCTCTGAGTCCAGAGATCAAGTTCCATATTCAATCAGCCTTATCAGCAGTGCGAGCAGTGGTTTTACGAAGACGGGAAACCGGCGAGACATGCGCCGAGCCATTGTTCAGGGCGATCATCAGCGCGGGCAGCCAGCGGCCCAGCAGGCTGAACAGATCACCGGCGCCGACCTGGCGGTTGGCGGTTTTGAGTACGCGGCCCAGGCAGGCATCGTCGTCGCGGCTGGACGGCGAAGCGTTGAGCATGTCGCGCAAAGACTGTTCAAACGGATCGTGCATACGCACCTCTCGTGATGTCTGTGAAAGACGCGGGCAGTTTTACTCGGGTCACATACGCCATGTTCACACCCAGCGCAATCGACGGAACAACCACCACTGACCGAACGCCAGGGCGAGTACCGTCAGGCAGGCAATCAGGAAACCATACGGGCTTTCGGCAAACGGAATACCGCCGACATTGATGCCCAGCAGACCGGTGATGAAACTCATCGGCAAAAAGATGCAGGTAATGATGCCGAAGCGGTACATGGTGCGATTCATGTGCACGCTCAAACGCCGGTCTTCGGCCTCCAGCACAAGCCCCACACGCTCTCGAGTCAATTCGAGCTCTTCCAGATAACGGGTCAGGCTGTTGTTCAATTCGTTCCAGTAGTCGGCGTCGTCTTCGACGAACCACGGCAATTTTATCCGCGTCAGCTGTCCGAAAATATCCCGCTGTGGCGCAAGAAAACGCTTCAGCCCGGCCGCTCTACGGCGCATGTGCAAAATCGCCCCGTGCTCGGGCGTATACCGTTCGTCGGCGTCGAGTTTTTCTTCCTCTTCATCGACCACTTCCGACAGGCACGTGACCAGATCCTGCACTTTATTGGTGAGGAACTGCGCCAGATACAGCATCAATTCAGAAGACGTTTTCGGACCTTTGCCCTCCCCCAGCAGCGCCAGCAACTCATCTGTAGCGCGCAACGGACGCAAGCGCAGGGAAATCACGCGCTGAGCGGAGGCAAAAATCCGCACCGAGACCATGTCTTCCGGCTCGGCGCCCGGGTTGAGATTGACCCCGCGCAGAAACAGCAGCAGCTCGGAGTCGGGCAATGGCAACAGACGCGGGCGGGTGTTCTCTTCCAGCAGCAGATCGCAGGTGAATTCGTTGAGCCCGCTGGATTTGCGCAGCCAGGTTTGGGTCTGCGGATGGCTGCGATCCCAGTGCAGCCACAGGCTTTCATGGGCCTGCAGCTGCAAATCGTCGAGCTCAGTCCGGGCTATCGAACGCGCACCGCCCTTGCCGTCCAGTACCAGGGCATGTACCAGCCCCCATTGCGCGTTTTCTTCCTCGAACATCCGCATCCCTTGTCGAAAACCTTATTCAGGCATTTTCAGCGGAGTCGGCGAAACGATCACGCCGTTGTTGTCCGCATAAATGTACTGGCCCGGGTGAAACGTCACACCGGCGAAAGTCACCGGGACGTTGAGGTCGCCAATGCCGCGCTTGTCGGTTTTCATCGGGTGACTGGCCAGCGCCTGCACGCCGAGATCGGTCTGGGCAATGACGTCGACGTCACGGATGCAACCGTAGATCACCAGCCCTTCCCAGCCGTTCTGCGCGGCCTTGGCGGCGATCATGTCGCCCAGCAGGGCGCGGCGCAGCGAACCGCCGCCATCAACCACCAGCACTTTGCCTTTGCCGTTGAGTTCGGCTTGCTCCTTGACCAGCGAATTGTCTTCGAAGCACTTGATGGTCACGATTTCGCCGCCGAAGGAATCCCGGCCGCCGAAATTGCTGAACATCGGTTCCAGCACCTGCACCAGCTCCGGGTAGGCGTCGCACAGGTCAGGCGTAAGGTAATGTTCCATCGAAAAACTCCTGTAACAAGGAAGACGATCAAGGGATGCCGCATTCTGATGAGACGAGTTCCGGCGGTCGCTGTTTACCTTAGTCCATGCCATGGTCGCTGACGCAACCTGAACAAACCCTGAAACGTAATAGCTAAACAGTCACGAAATATGACCAGAACCGCACAATGCGTCATATCTTAGCCGCAAGCCAGGCTGAACGGAACGCCCCTCACACTGCGGAGGCCAGATTCGCTGGCTGCGCAAGCAACGGTGTCTGCTGATCCTTCAACCAGCGCGCCACCAGCGGCCACACTTCAGCCTGCGCAGCTTTGCTCACCAGCATTTCGACATGGCCGAAATTATCCGAGAAGCCCTGCTCGCGGCCCAGGTTGATGAACTGCTTGCACTCTGAGCCGATCTGCTCGAACAGCTTGCGGCAGGCCCACGCCGGATCCTGATGATCGCCCGCTGCCGTCACCGCCAGCACCGGTACCTGAACCTCGGCAAGTCCAGCCCACCAGTCCTTGTCCTTGTCGCCGAAGCGACCGAACAAGCCGTACCAGCGCATGCTTTCGATGGCCAGGCCGATCGGTTCGTCTTCCGGACCGCGTTTGAGGCGTGAGCCGGACAACTGCGCGAAACGCTTGAGAATAAAGCGCCCGCCCCACTCCACCGGTGGAATCTTCAGTGGCCAATAGGTGCGGCTGACCTGGGTGCCGAAAAACGCCGCCGAGGCCACGGCCGGTTCGCCGAGATACTCGCCGCCGAGCGCTGCTGCCAGGGTGATGCCGCCCAGCGAATGGCCGATCCAGTGCGGGATCTGTCCGCTTTGCTCACGCACGAACGCGGCAATCGCCGGCAGATCGTAACGGGCATAATCGGCCACGCGGTTGCGCCGATAGTCTTCGTTGCGCTGGGACAGGCCGTGACCGCGCATTTCCGGAATCCACACGTCGAAGCCCAGCCGCGTCAGATACGCGCCGAGCCCGAGGCCTTTGGGGGAAAACCAGAAGCGCCGATTGGAAAAGCTGCCGTGCAACAGAATCACCGGCACGCCGCGTGGCGCCGTGTCATCGGCCATGCCCAGGCGGGTGACGGCGATCTCTACGGACCAGTCCGGGCTGTTGCCGGGTTTCAATCGATAGACGTCTTCGCTCAGATCGCCGCGCCGCTCGGCGCTGATCAGCGCGACAGGAAACAGGTTGCTGCTGCTTTGCATAATGCTCTTGCACAAAAAAGGGCGGCATCCGATGGAGCCCGCCCTACTTCAATCTCAAGGCCCGGCCCCTGTGGGAGCGAGCCAGCTCGCGAAAGCGGTGTATCAATCAACATCCATGGTGAATGTTGCTCCGTCTTCGCGAGCAGGCTCGCTCCTACAGGGGGCGCGGCCCGTTCACATGTTGATCAAGCCTGTGCCTGACCTTCGGCGAGGAAGAACCAGGTTTCCAGCACGGTGTCCGGGTTCAGCGACACGCTCTCGATGCCCTGTTCCATCAGCCACTTGGCCAGATCCGGGTGGTCCGAAGGACCCTGACCGCAGATGCCGATGTACTTGCCAGCCTTGTTGCAGGCCTGAATGGCGTTGGCCAACAGCTTCTTGACCGCTGGATTACGTTCGTCGAACAGGTGCGCGATGATCCCCGAGTCACGGTCCAGACCCAGCGTCAGTTGGGTCAGGTCGTTGGAGCCGATCGAGAAACCGTCGAAGAATTCGAGGAATTCCTCAGCCAGAATCGCGTTGGATGGCAGTTCGCACATCATGATTACGCGTAGACCGTTCTCGCCACGCTTCAAGCCGTTCTCGGCGAGCAGATCGACCACCTGGCTGGCTTCGCCGAGAGTACGGACGAACGGCACCATGATTTCCACGTTGGTCAGGCCCATCTCGTTGCGCACGCGTTTCAGCGCGCGGCATTCGAGTTCGAAGCAGTCGCGGAACGATTCGCTGATGTAACGCGAAGCGCCACGGAAGCCCAGCATCGGGTTTTCTTCTTCCGGCTCGTAGAGCTTGCCGCCGATCAGGTTGGCGTATTCGTTGGACTTGAAGTCCGACAGACGCACGATGACTTTTTTCGGCGTGAACGCTGCAGCCAGGGTGCTGATGCCTTCCACCAGTTTGTCGACGTAGAAGTCGACCGGGTCGCTGTAGCCGGCAATACGCTTGTCGACGCTGTCCTTGATTTCCTGCGGCAGGCCGTCGTAGTTCAACAGCGCTTTCGGGTGCACGCCGATCATGCGGTTGATGATGAATTCCAGACGCGCCAGACCAACGCCGGCGTTCGGCAATTGGGCGAAGTCGAAGGCGCGGTCCGGGTTGCCGACGTTCATCATGATCTTGAACGGCAGCTCCGGCATGGCATCGACGGAGTTCTTCTTGATGTCGAAGCCCAGTTCGCCTTCGAAAATGTAGCCGGTGTCGCCTTCGGCGCAGGATACGGTCACGCCCTGGCCATCCTTCAGCAACTGGGTGGCGTTACCGCAACCGACCACCGCCGGAATGCCCAGCTCACGGGCGATGATCGCCGCGTGGCAGGTACGCCCGCCACGGTTGGTGACGATGGCGCTGGCGCGCTTCATCACCGGTTCCCAGTCCGGGTCGGTCATGTCGGAAACCAGCACGTCGCCCGGCTGGACCTTGTCCATTTCCGAGACGTCTTTGATGATCCGCACTTTACCGGCGCCGATGCGCTGGCCGATCGCCCGGCCTTCCACCAGTACGGTACCGGTCTCTTTCAGCAGGTAACGTTCCATGACGTTGGCCTGGGTGCGGCTTTTCACGGTTTCCGGACGCGCCTGGACGATGTACAGCTTGCCGTCGTCACCGTCCTTGGCCCACTCGATGTCCATCGGGCAGCCGTAGTGCTTCTCGATGATCATCGCCTGCTTGGCCAGCTCGCTGACTTCGGCATCGGTCAGGCAGAAACGCGCGCGCTCGGCCTTGTCGACATCGACAGTCTTGACCGAACGACCGGCCTTGGCCTCGTCGCCGTAGATCATCTTGATGGCTTTGCTGCCCAGATTGCGACGCAGGATCGCCGGACGACCGGCCTCCAGCGTGCCTTTGTGTACGTAGAACTCATCCGGGTTGACCGCGCCTTGTACGACGGTTTCGCCCAGGCCGTAAGCGCCGGTGATGAACACCACGTCACGGAAACCGGATTCGGTATCGAGGGTGAACATCACGCCGGCGGTGCCGGTTTCCGAACGCACCATGCGCTGCACGCCAGCCGACAGGGCGACCAGTTTGTGGTCGAAGCCCTGGTGCACGCGGTAGGAAATCGCACGGTCGTTGAACAGCGAAGCGAACACCTCTTTAGCGGCGCGGATTACGTTTTCCACACCACGGATGTTCAGGAAGGTTTCCTGCTGACCGGCGAACGAGGCGTCCGGCAGGTCTTCGGCGGTAGCAGAAGAACGCACGGCCACAGCCACATCAGGATTGCCCGCCGACAGCGCGGCGAACGCGGTGCGGATCTCGGCATTCAGTTTTTCCGGGAATTCGGCGTCCATGATCCATTGGCGGATCTGCGCGCCGGTCTTGGCCAGGGCATTGACGTCGTCGACGTCAAGCGCGTCGAGGGCCTTGTGGATCTGCTCGTTCAGGCCGCTCAGTTCGAGGAAGTCACGATAGGCCTGAGCCGTCGTGGCGAAGCCGCCGGGGACCGAAACACCGGCGCCTGCCAGGTTACTGATCATCTCGCCCAGGGATGCGTTCTTGCCCCCCACATGCTCAACATCGTGTTTGCCGAGCTTATCGAGGGAAACTACGTACTCTACCAAGGTGATCTCTCCACTAACTGTGTTGGAAAAGCTCAGAAACCGGCGGCCCGGGGGAGCCTTGGCCGGTTGTATGGCCTGGACCTGGAAAATAAGTGAGAATGCGGGCCAATGGCGGCCGGCAAATCGCGCCTATCATATCCAAGATTCGTTACTAGCTTAAGGCCCAAGGTGCAAATGAAACGATCTGCTTTCTTCATCTCCGATGGCACCGGCATTACCGCCGAAACCCTGGGTCAAAGCCTGCTGGCGCAGTTCGAAAACATTACCTTCAGCAAATTCACGCGGCCCTACATCGACAGCGTGGAAAAAGCGCGGGCCATGGTACAACAAATCAACAAAGCCGCTGAAACCGACGGCTTTCGGCCGATCATCTTCGACACCATCGTCAATCAGGACATTCGTGAGATTCTCGCAACGTCCAATGGTTTCATGATCGACATTTTCTCGACCTTCCTCGCGCCGCTCGAACAGGAGCTTACCGAGCATTCTTCCTACACCGTCGGCAAGTCCCATTCCATTGGGCACAACTCCAATTACATGGAGCGCATCGAGGCGGTGAACTTCGCCCTCGACAACGATGACGGCGCGCGCACCCACTATTACGACAAAGCCGATCTGATACTAGTGGGCGTGTCGCGATGCGGCAAAACGCCGACGTGTCTGTACATGGCCATGCAGTTCGGTATCCGCGCGGCCAACTATCCGCTGACCGAAGACGACATGGAGCGCCTGACCCTGCCGACGGCCCTGCGCGCCCATCAGCACAAGCTGTTCGGCCTGACCATCGACCCGGACCGCCTCACTGCGATTCGCAACGAGCGCAAGCCCAACAGCCGTTATTCGAGCTACGCCCAGTGCGAATTCGAAGTGCGCGAAGTAGAGAACCTGTTCCGCCGCGAGAATATTCCGCACATCAATTCCACGCATTTCTCGGTGGAAGAGATTTCGGCGAAGATTCTGGTGGAGAAAGGGGTTGAGCGGCGGTTCAAGTAGGTTTGCGGTGCCTGATCTGACGCTATCGCGGGCAAGCCCGCTCCCACAGGTTCTGAAGGCGTTCACAATTTCTGTGTTCATCACCATTCCCTGTGGGAGCGGGCTTGCCCGCGAAGAACGATAACGCGGTCCGTCAGATCACAAACAGGTCGATGAATCGATTCACCGCTGTGGCTTCCAGCCGCGCCTGATCCTCACAGAGCGCAAATATCTCAGCGCAACGCTGCCCGGCAAACCGCGTGGCCAGGTTGGCCTTGAACTTGTCCTCCAGCAACGGAATACCTTCGGCGCGGCGGCGGCGATGGCCGATCGGGTACTCCACCACGACGTTCTCGGTGCTGCTGCCGTCCTTGAAAAACACCTGCACGGCATTGGCAATCGAGCGTTTGTCGGGCTCAAGGTATTCGCGGGTGAAGCGCGGTTCTTCAACGATGAGCATTTTTTCGCGCAGCACATCGATGATCGGATGCGCCTTGTGGAAGTCGTCTTCGTAGTGCTCCGCCACCAGATTGCCGAATGCCAGCGGCACGGCGGTCATATATTGCAGGCAGTGGTCGCGGTCGGCTGCGTTGGCCAGCGGGCCGACCTTGGAAATTATGCGGATCGCCGATTCATGGGTGGTGATGACAATGCGGTCGATCTCGTGCAGGCGATTGCGCACCTGCGGATGCAGGGTCACCGCCGCCTCGCACGCCGTCTGCGCATGGAATTCGGCGGGGAAACTGATCTTGAACAGCACGTTTTCCATCACGTAACTGCCGAACGGCCGGGAGAAGCTGAAAGCGCGTTTGTCCGCGGGTTTCAGCGCCAGATCGTTGTTGGTGTGGCTGAACGAAACGTCATAGAAGCCCCATTGCTTCGCGCTCAAAACACCGGGAATGCCCATCTCACCGCGCATGGCGATGTCGGCCAGACGCACGCCGCGACTCGCCGCATCCCCCGCCGCCCAGGATTTGCGCGAGCCAGCGTTCGGCGCATGGCGATAGGTACGCAGCGCCTGACCGTCGGCGAAGGCATGGGACAGCGCCGACAACAGCTGCTCGCGATTGGCACCCATCAGTCTGGCGCTGACGGCGGTCGAGGCGACTTTCACCAGAATGACGTGGTCGAGTCCAACCCGGTTGAAGGAGTTTTCCAGAGCGATCACGCCTTGAACCTCGTGGGCCATGATCATCGCTTCCAGCACATCACGAACCGTCAGCGGCGCCTCACCGTGGGCGACGCGTTTCTGTGACAGGTGATCGGCAACGGCGAGGATGGCGCCGAGGTTGTCCGATGGATGCCCCCATTCGGCGGCAAGCCAGGTGTCGTTGTAATCGAGCCAACGGACGATACAGCCGATGTCCCACGCGGCCTTGACCGGATCGAGGCGATAACTGGTGCCCGGCACTCGTGCGCCGAACGGCACCACCGTGCCCTCGACGATCGGGCCGAGGTGTTTCGTGCATTCAGGGAAACGCAGGGCCAGCAGACCGCAGCCCAGCGTGTCGATCAGGCAGTTGCGCGCGGTGTTCAGCGCCTCGGCGGATTCGGGCTTGAAGGTGAGGACGTAGTCGGCGATGTCCTGCAGGACTGCGTCGTAATCGGGACGGTTGTTCAGGTCGACGTTGGCGCTCATGTTCGATTCACTCGTAAAGTGGTTCGTTGATGGGACCTCGGTTCAGGGCTAACGATTTCTTATGATTGAAATGCAATCCACTGTGGGAGCGAGCCTGCTCGCGAAGGCTGAGTGTCAGTCAACCTTTGCATGTCTGATGCATCGCTTTCGCGAGCAGGCTCGCTCCCACAAGGATATTGCTGTCGCTTAAAAGGAATCTCCGGGCACGCGGACGTAACCTTCCATGAGCACCCGCGCACTGCGGCTCATGATGGCTTTCTTCACCACCCACTCGCCATTCTCCAGCGTCGCTTCAGCGCCCACGCGCAAAGTCCCCGACGGATGCCCGAAACGCACCGCGTTGCGTTCAATGCCTCCCGCAGCGAGATTCACCAACGTGCCGGAAATCGCTGCCGCCGTGCCGATCGCCACTGCCGCCGTGCCCATCATGGCGTGGTGCAGCTTGCCCATCGACAACGCGCGCACCAGCAGATCGACATCACCAGCGGCAATCGCTTTTCCACTCGACGCTACGTAATCCGCAGGCTTGGCGACGAATGCGACTTTCGGCGTGTGCTGCCGCTTGGCGGCTTCTTCCAGATTGGCGATCAGGCCCATGCGCAACGCACCGTAAGCACGAATCGTCTCGAACATCAGCAGCGCTTTTGGATCGCCGTTGATCGCGCCCTGGAGTTCGGTGCCGGTGTAACCGATGTCTTCGGCGTTGACGAATATCGTCGGGATTCCGGCGTTGATCATGGTCGCCTTGAACGTGCCGACACCCGGCACTTCCAGCTCGTCGACCAGATTGCCGGTGGGGAACATCGAGCCACCGCCGCCCTCTTCTTCCGCCGCCGGATCCATGAATTCAACCTGCACTTCGGCCGCCGGAAAGGTCACGCCGTCGAGTTCGAAATCACCGGTTTCCTGCACTTCGCCATTGGTGATCGGGACGTGGGCAATGATGGTCTTGCCGATGTTGGCCTGCCACACGCGCACCACCGCCACACCGTTGTGCGGAATGCGGCTGGCGTCGACCAGACCGTTGCTGATGGCGAACGAACCGACCGCCGCCGAAAGGTTGCCGCAGTTGCCGCTCCAGTCGACGAACGGCTTGTCGATCGACACCTGGCCGAACAGGTAATCGACGTCGTGATCGGCGCGGGTGCTTTTCGACAGGATCACGGTTTTGCTAGTGCTCGACGTCGCGCCGCCCATGCCGTCGATTTGCTTGTCGTACGGGTCGGGACTGCCGATCACCCGCAGCAGCAGCGCATCGCGTGCCGGGCCAGGAACCTGCGCGGCTTCGGGCAGATCGGTCAGGCTGAAGAACACGCCTTTGCTGGTGCCGCCGCGCATGTAAGTCGCAGGGATTTTTATTTGTGGTGCGTGAGCCATGGTGCTCCTTACCGAAGGCATGGGACTTGAGAATCCCACGCCCACAAGTTGATTTAGACGGCTACCGCCGAGCCTTCGAGGAAGTCCTGCGCGAAGCGCTGCAACACGCCGCCGGCCTCGTAGATCGACACTTCTTCAGCGGTATCGAGACGGCAGGTCACCGGCACTTCGACACGCTCGCCATTCTTGCGATTGATCACCAGCGTAAGATCCGCACGCGGCTTGCGCTCGCCGATCACGTCGTAGGTTTCGCTGCCATCGATGGCCAGAGTGTGGCGGTTGGTGCCAGGTTTGAATTCCAGCGGCAACACGCCCATGCCCACCAGGTTGGTGCGGTGAATGCGTTCGAAACCTTCAGCGGCAATCGCCTCGACGCCGGCCAGGCGCACGCCTTTCGCCGCCCAGTCGCGGGACGAACCCTGGCCGTAGTCAGCGCCAGCGATGATGATCAGCGGCTGCTTGCGCTGCATGTAGGTTTCGATGGCTTCCCACATGCGCATGACCTGGCCTTCCGGCTCGACACGCGCCAGCGAACCCTGCTTGACCTTGCCGTTTTCCACGACCATTTCGTTGAACAGCTTCGGATTGGCGAACGTCGCGCGCTGTGCCGTCAGGTGGTCGCCACGGTGGGTGGCGTAGGAGTTGAAGTCCTCTTCCGGCAGGCCCATTTTTGCCAGGTATTCGCCGGCGGCGCTGTCGAGCATGATCGCGTTCGACGGCGACAGGTGGTCGGTGGTGATGTTGTCCGGCAGCACCGCCAATGGGCGCATGGCCTTGAGCGGACGGGCGCCGGCCAGTGCGCCTTCCCAGTACGGCGGACGGCGGATGTAGGTGCTCATCTCGCGCCAGTCGTACAGCGGCGCGACTTTCGGCCCGGTGTCTTCATGCACGGCGAACATCGGAATATAGACCTGACGGAACTGCTCAGGCTTGACCGAAGACTTCACCACCGCATCGATTTCTTCGTCGCTCGGCCAGATGTCTTTCAGGCGAATTTCCCGACCATCGACCACGCCCAGCACATCCTTCTCGATATCGAAACGGATGGTCCCGGCGATCGCGTAGGCAACCACCAGCGGCGGCGAAGCAAGGAATGCCTGTTTGGCGTACGGGTGAATGCGGCCGTCGAAGTTGCGGTTGCCGGAAAGCACGGCGGTTGCGTACAGATCGCGGTCGATGATCTCTTGCTGGATCAGCGGATCGAGCGCGCCGGACATGCCATTGCAAGTGGTGCAGGCAAACGCGACGACGCCGAAGCCGAGCTGTTCAAGTTCAGTGGTCAGCCCCGCTTCATCGAGGTACAGCGCCACGGTTTTCGAGCCCGGCGCCAGCGAGGATTTGACCCATGGCTTGCGCGTCAGGCCGAGCTTGTTGGCATTGCGCGCCAACAGGCCGGCGGCGATGACGTTGCGCGGGTTGCTGGTGTTGGTGCAACTGGTGATCGCGGCGATGATCACCGCGCCGTCGGGCATTTGCCCCGGCACGTCATCCCACTGGCCGGAGATGCCTTTGGCCGCCAGATCGGACACCGCGACGCGGGCGTGCGGGTTGCTCGGGCCGGCCATGTTGCGCACCACCGAGGACAAATCGAAGGTCAGGCCGCGCTCGTATTGCGCACCTTTGAGGCTGTCAGCCCACAGGCCGGTGAGTTTGGCGTACTGCTCGACCAATTGAACCTGCTGGTCTTCACGGCCGGTCAGTTTCAGGTAATCGATGGTCTGCTGGTCGATGTAGAACATCGCCGCCGTGGCGCCGTATTCCGGGGCCATGTTGGAAATGGTCGCGCGGTCGCCGAGGGTCAGCGCTGCTGCACCTTCACCGAAGAACTCCAGCCAGGCACCAACGACTTTCTGTTTGCGCAGGTATTCGGTCAGGGCCAGGACCATGTCGGTGGCGGTGATGCCCGGTTGCAACTTGCCGGTCAGTTCGACGCCAACGCTTTCCGGCAGACGCATCCACGACGCACGGCCGAGCATCACGCTCTCGGCTTCGAGGCCGCCGACGCCGATGGCAATCACACCCAGCGCATCGACGTGCGGCGTGTGGCTGTCGGTGCCGACGCAAGTGTCGGGGAACGCCACGCCTTCGCGCACCTGAATCACCGGGGACATTTTCTCCAGGTTGATCTGGTGCATGATGCCGTTGCCCGGCGGGATCACATCGACGTTCTTGAAGGCCTTTTTGGTCCAGTTGATGAAGTGGAAGCGGTCTTCGTTGCGGCGATCTTCGATGGCGCGGTTCTTCTCGAAGGCCTGGGCATCGAAACCGCCCGCCTCGACGGCCAGCGAGTGGTCGACGATCAGTTGCGTCGGCACCACCGGGTTGACCTGCGCCGGGTCACCACCCTGCAAAGCGATGGCGTCACGCAGACCGGCGAGGTCGACCAGCGCGGTCTGGCCGAGAATGTCATGGCAGACCACCCGCGCCGGAAACCACGGGAAATCGAGATCGCGCTTGCGTTCGATCAGTTGCTTGAGGGAATCGGTGAGCGTGGCCGGGTCGCAGCGACGCACAAGGTTTTCCGCCAGCACGCGGGAGGTGTACGGCAGGGTGTCGTAGCTGCCAGGCGCAATCGCCTCGACCGCCGCGCGGGTGTCGAAGTAATCCAGCGGCGTGCCGGGCAGGTTCTTGCGGAATTCTGTGTTCATCGGGTCAGGACTCGGGTCACGGTGGTTGCAAAGGGTGGGCCAGAAACCTGAGTTACACACCGTCCACTATGGGAGCGAGCCTGCTCGCGAAAGCGGTATATCAGTCGACATCAATGTTGAATGTCAGTCCGTCTTCGCGAGCAGGCTCGCTCCCACAGGGTCTAGCGGTGTTCTCTGGTTCCGGGTCAGCCCACCATTTCAGCGACGTTCGATTGGCACGAACTTGCGCTGTTCGACGCCGGTGTACTCGGCGCTTGGGCGGATGATGCGGTTGTTGGCGCGTTGTTCGAACACGTGCGCGGCCCAGCCGGTCAGGCGCGAGCAGACGAAGATCGGCGTGAACAGCTTGGTCGGGATGCCCATGAAGTGGTAAGCCGAGGCGTGATAGAAGTCGGCATTCGGAAACAGTTTCTTCTGCTCCCACATGGTCTTGTCGATGGCTTCCGAGACTGGGAACAACACCTTGTCACCGACCTCGTCCGCGAGTTTTTTCGCCCAGCCCTTGATCACCTCGTTGCGCGGGTCGCTGTCGTTATAGATCGCGTGGCCGAAGCCCATGATCTTGTCCTTGCGCTCGAGCATGCCGAGGGTGCCTTTGATCGCCTCTTCCGGCGACGAGAAGCGCTCGATCATTTCCATCGCCGCTTCGTTGGCGCCACCGTGCAACGGGCCACGCAGCGAGCCGATCGCCGCCGTCACGCACGAGTACAGATCCGACAAAGTCGAAGCGCAAACCCGCGCGGTGAAGGTCGAGGCATTGAATTCGTGCTCGGCGTAAAGGATCAGCGACACGTTCATCACTTTGACGTGCAGTTCGCTTGGCTTCTTGCCGTGCAGCAGGTGCAGGAAGTGGCCGCCGATGGTTGGCTCGTCGCTGACGCAGTCGATGCGCTTGCCGTCGTGGCTGAAGCGGTACCAGTAGCACATGATCGCCGGGAAAGCAGCGAGCAGACGGTCGGTCTTGTCGCGCTGTTCGGCGAAGTCTTTCTCCGGTTCGATGTTGCCGAGGAATGAGCAACCGGTACGCATGACGTCCATCGGATGCGCGTCAGCCGGGATGCGTTCAAGCACTTCCTTGAGCGCCTGCGGCAGGTCGCGCAGTTTGCTCAGTTTGCTTTGATAGTCGGCCAGTTGCGCTGTTGTCGGCAGTTCGCCGTACAGCAGCAGATACGCGACTTCTTCAAATTGCGCGTCGGCGGCCAGTTCACGCACGTCGTAGCCGCGATAGGTCAGCCCGGCACCGGCCTGGCCCACGGTGGACAGTGCGGTTTGCCCGGCTACCTGGCCACGGAGCCCGGCGCCACTGAGTACTTTTGCTTCGGCCATTGTGTTCTCCAATCTTCTTGAATTTGTATGGGGAAACTTGAGGGAGCGAGCCTGCTCGCGAAAGCGTCGTGTCAGTCACTTTGACATTGCCTGATCCACCGCTTTCGCGAGCAGGCTCGCTCCCACAGGGTTTTGTTCAGCCTTTCTTCTGTGCAAACAACGCATCGAGCTTCTGCTCGAACGTGTGGTAATCGATACGATCGTAGAGCTCCATGCGAGTCTGCATGGTGTCGATGACATTCTGTTGCGTGCCATCGCGGCGGATCGCCGTGTAGACATTTTCCGCCGCCTTGTTCATCGCGCGGAATGCCGACAGCGGATACAGCACCAGAGAAACGTCGGCGCCGGCCAGTTGTTCGGTGGTGTACAGCGGCGTTGCGCCGAACTCGGTGATATTGGCCAGGATCGGCGCTTTCACGCGGTTGGCGAACAGCTTGTACATCTCCAGTTCAGTAATCGCTTCCGGGAAGATCATGTCAGCGCCGGCCTCAATGCACGCCGCCGCACGATCGAGTGCCGATTCCAGACCTTCCACCGCCAATGCATCGGTGCGCGCCATGATCACGAAGCTGTCGTCGGTGCGCGCATCGACGGCGGCTTTGATGCGATCGACCATTTCCTGCTGGCTGACAATTTCTTTATTCGGGCGATGGCCGCAGCGCTTGGCGCCAACCTGGTCCTCGATGTGAATCGCCGCCGCGCCGAACTTGATCATCGACTTGACCGTGCGCGCGACGTTGAACGCCGACGAGCCAAAACCGGTGTCGACATCCACCAGCAGCGGCAGGTCGCAGACATCGGTGATGCGGCGCACGTCGGTCAGCACGTCGTCCAATCCAGTGATGCCCAGGTCCGGCACGCCCAGAGAACCTGCGGCTACACCGCCACCGGACAGGTAGATCGCCTTGAAACCGGCGCGTTTGGCCAGCAGCGCGTGGTTGGCGTTGATCGCGCCGACCACTTGCAAAGGATGCTCGCTGGCGACCGCATCGCGGAAGCGCTGGCCCGGCGTGTTCAGGTTGGAAGTCATGCATCACCTCGTTCAGTGGCTGTCTTGTTGTGGGCGCCGTCCTCGTAGTGACGGGCGATGTTGCGTTTCGAGGCGCCGATGTGGCGGCGCATCAACAATTCCGCGAGTTCGCCGTCACGGTCGGCGATGGCATCGAGAATGCGGTGGTGTTCGGCGAAGGCCTGGTGCGGGCGATTCGGCGTGGTGGAAAACTGGATGCGGTACATGCGCACCAATTGATACAGCTCGCCGCAGAGCATCTGCGTCAGCGTGCGATTGCCGCTGCCCTGGATGATCCGGTAATGAAAGTCGAAATCGCCTTCCTGCTGGTAATAACCGACGCCGGCCTGAAACGCCGCATCGCGCTCGTGGGTTTCCAGGACCCGGCGCAGTTCGTCGATTTCCTCGACGCTCATGCGCTCGGCGGCGAGGCGGCAGGCCATGCCTTCAAGGGATTCACGGATTTCATAGAGTTCGATCAATTCGGCATGGCTGAGCGAGACCACCCGCGCACCGACGTGCGGCACGCGCACCAGCAAGCGCTGCCCTTCCAGACGATGGATCGCCTCACGCAGCGGCCCCCGGCTGATGCCATAGGTGCGCGCCAGCTCCGGCTCGGAGATCTTGCTGCCCGGGGCGATTTCGCCTTTGACGATTGCGGCCTGGATACGCCGGAAGACGTTTTCCGACAGCGTCTCGGAATCGTCGCCACTGATGACCGGGGGATCGAGTTGATCCAGCATGATTGTCGACACCTTTAAATCCAATGCGGCAAAAACTAGCCAATCTGGCCCGATGAGTCAAAGGATAAATAGGTATTGTCGACAATCGTCTAATAACCGCTGCCAATCGATCATCTATTACTGTGGGAGCGAGCCTGCTCGCGAAGGCGGCAGGTCAGTCGGCTTCTGCATCGAATGACACAGCGCATTCGCGAGCAGGCTCGCTCCCACAAGGGTGGCACCCCTTGCAGGTTTTGGGTCGGCGCAAGCGCTGGCGCCATAAAACCACCGTGCTAGAATGCCGCCCGCATTTGCGGGTCTTTTGTACGGCTTGCCATAAAAAGCTGCCAGGCACACGCGGGGGCTTGCGCACGGTTGTGCGGGCACCTGAACCGATAACGGAACGCTGCGCACCAGGATTTATGAGACTCAAGCCTTTCCCCACCTTTTTTGCTCTGTTTTGCCTGCCCGGCCTCGCCGCCGCGGGGGAAAAAACCGTGTATGGCCTCAACGAATACGCTTCGCTTGACGGCATCAACCTCGAAGTTGCGGCCAAACTCGACACCGGGGCGAAAACCGCCTCGCTGAGTGCCCGCGACATCAAACGCTTCAAACGCAACGGTGAATCCTGGGTACGCTTCTACCTGGCCATCGACACCGCGCATTCGCACCCCATCGAACGGCCACTGGCGCGAGTCAGCAAGATCAAGCGCCGCGCCGGCGATTACGATCCGGAAGAAGGCAAGCAGTACACCGCCCGCCCGGTGATCGAGCTGGATATCTGCATGGGTTCGGCAATGCGCAGCATCGAAGTGAACCTCACCGACCGAAGTGCGTTCCAATACCCGCTTTTGATCGGCTCCGAGGCGCTGAAACGCTTCGACGCGCTGGTCGACCCCAGTCTTAAATACGCTGCCGGCAAACCTGCCTGCACCATCGCCGCTCACACCGCCGAGTAATTTCCATGCGTTCTCTAACCTTCCACCTGAAAATCCTGATCGCCGTGCTGGTGCTGCTGGGCGTTTCGGTTACGGCCTATCAGATTTTCGTGCTCGGCATCCCGGTGACCGAAGACGCCACCGACGACCTGTGGAACATCGACGCCAAGGTCGAGTTCGTCGCCAGCACCAAAGATCCGGTGAAGATCCAGATGTTCGTGCCGCCGTTGAGCCGCGATTACGTGAGTCTCAACGAAAGCTTCATCTCCAATAACTACGGCGTAGCGGTGAACCGCATCGACGGCAACCGCAAGGTGACCTGGTCGGCCCGTCGCGCCAAGGGCAACCAGACGCTGTATTACCGTTTGGTGCTGACAAAGCGCTACACCGCGGAAAAATCCAAGGTCAAAGGCCCGACCTTCCGTGACAGCATGGTCATCGAAGGCCCGGAAAAAATCGCCGCCGAAGCCCTGCTCGCGCCGATCCGCCAACATTCGGCCGACGTCGAAACCTTTATTGGCGAGGCGATCAAGCGCGTCAACAACGTCAACGACGACAACGTCAAATTGCTGCTGGCCGGCGATCCGTCGACTTCGCACAAAGCCAAGATCGTCGAACTGCTGCTGTCGATTGCCCACGTTCCGGTAGAAAAAGTCCACACCATCCGCCTCGTCGCCGATCAGCCTCAGACTCCCGAACTGTGGCTGCGCAGCTTCAACGGCAACGACTGGCTGTACTTCAACCCGGAAACCGGTGAGCAAGGCCTGCCGACCGATCGCCTGCTGTGGTGGACCGGCGACGAAAACCTGATCACCGTCGACGGTGGCAAGAAAGCCAACGTGACCTTCAGCTTGAACAACAGCGAGATGAACGCGATTCGTCTGGCCAAGCTGACCGACGAAAACACTGACGCCAACTTCCTCGATTACTCGCTGTACGGCTTGCCGCTGCAGACCCAGCAGACCTTCATGATCATGGTGATGATCCCGATCGGTGTGCTGGTGATCCTGATCCTGCGCAACCTGGTCGGCCTGCAGACCCTCGGCACATTCACCCCGGTGCTGATCGCCCTCGCCTTCCGCGAAACGCAGCTGGGCTTCGGCATCCTGCTGTTCACAGTGATCACGGCGCTGGGCCTGTCATTGCGCTCGTATCTCGAACATCTGAAGCTGCAAATGCTGCCGCGCCTGTCGGTGGTGCTGACGTTCGTGGTGGTGTTGATTGCGGCGATCAGTCTGTTCAGCCACAAGCTGGGGCTTGAGCGTGGCTTGTCGGTGGCGCTGTTCCCGATGGTGATTCTGACCATGACCATCGAACGTCTGTCGATCACCTGGGAAGAACGCGGCGCCAACCATGCGCTGAAAGTCGCCATCGGCACGCTGTTCGCCGCCTCCCTGGCGCACCTGATCATGACCGTGCCGGAGCTGGTGTACTTCGTATTTACCTTCCCGGCGATCCTGCTGATTCTGGTCGGTTTCATGCTGGCGATGGGTCGCTATCGCGGCTACCGCCTGACCGAACTGGTACGTTTCAAGGCATTCCTGAAGAAGGCTGACGCCTGATGTTCGGTTTCTGGAAGACCTGGAAGGCCCTCGAGGCGCGCGGCATCATGGGCATCAACCGCCGAAACGCGGACTACGTGCTCAAGTACAACAAGCGCAGCCTGTACCCGATCGTCGATGACAAGATCCTCACCAAGGAACGCGCCATCGCCGCCGGCATTCATGTGCCGGAGCTGTACGGGGTGATCTCCACCGAGAAGGAAATCGACAAGCTCGACGAGATCATCGGCGGGCGCAGCGACTTCGTGATCAAACCGGCGCAGGGCGCGGGTGGCGACGGCATCATCGTCATCGCCGACCGCTTCGAAGGCCGTTATCGCACGGTGTCGGGCAAGATCCTCGCCCACGAGGAGCTGGAACATCACATCTCCAGCATCCTCACCGGCCTGTACTCGCTGGGCGGCCACCGCGACCGCGCGCTGATCGAATACCGTGTGACCCCGGACCAGATCTTCAAAAGCATCAGCTACGAAGGCGTGCCGGACATCCGCATCATCGTGCTGATGGGTTACCCGGTGATGGCGATGTTGCGTCTGCCGACCCGCCAGTCCGGCGGCAAGGCCAACCTGCACCAGGGCGCCATTGGCGTCGGCGTCGATCTGGCCACCGGCCTTACGCTGCGCGGCACCTGGCTGAACAACATCATCACCAAACACCCCGACACCACCAACGCGGTGGATGGCGTGCAACTGCCCTACTGGGACGGTTTCATGAAACTCGCCGCCGGCTGCTATGAGCTGTGCGGGCTGGGTTATATCGGCGTGGACATGGTGCTCGATCAGGAAAAAGGCCCGCTGATCCTCGAGCTGAATGCGCGGCCGGGGCTGAACATTCAGATCGCCAACGATTGCGGCCTGACCTTGCGTACCCACGCGGTTGAAGCGCGGCTGGAAGAGCTGAAGGCGCGGGGCGTGACGGAGTCGGTTGAAGAGCGGGTGGCGTTTACCCAGGAGATGTTTGGGCATATTCCAGCTGTCGAAGGCTAAAAGCTCAAGAGCCCCTCACCCTAACCCTCTCCCAAAGGGAGAGGGGACTGACCGAGGTGGATGTTGGAGGTACGCCGACCTGAACGTCTTGAGTCGAACTCAAGCTTTGAAAAGCATGAAGATCGGCTCCCTCCCCCAAGATATCGAGCCGAACCCAAGTTTTGAAAAGCCCCCGATCTGCTCCCTTTCCCCCTCGCCCCCTTGGGGGAGAGGGTTGGGGTGAGGGGGAGGCTTTTGACTTTGATCTGGCAGCGCAGAGGACTACAATCCCCACCCCGCCTCAACGGCTGATCTGCCCCGCCCATGCTGACCTGCTCCGTACACCCACTGCCCTACCGCGCCAATCCCGCCGACTACTTTGCGGCCATTCGCAACGCACCTGGCGCCGTGCTGCTCGACAGCGGCCGGCCGAGCGCCGAACGCGGCCGTTATGACTTGTTGAGCGCCTGGCCGCTGGAACAACTGGCGGTGTTGCCGGAGGAAAGCGGTGCGCATTTCCTCCAGCGCTTGCGTGACCATCTCAGCCGCTTGGGCGAAGCTCAGTTGCCTGCCGGGTATGAATTACCATTCGCCGGCGGATTGATCGGCTATTTGAGCTACGACTTCGGGCGACATCTGGAAAACCTGCCGAGTCAGGCGCTGGATGACCTGCAACTGCCCGATGCGCGTTTTGGCCTGTATGACTGGGCGCTGATCAGCGATCACCACGCGCAAACCAGCCAACTGGTCTTTCATCCTTCGCTTGTCGACAGTGAACGGCAGCGATTGGTCGCGCTGTTCACTCAGCCTCAATTTGACGCGCTGGCGCCATTCAAACTGAACGCCCCCATGGCCGCTGATCTCTCGGCCGACGACTACCGTCAGGCCTTCGAGCGTATTCAGGATTACATCCAGGCTGGTGACTGCTATCAGGTCAACTTCGCGCAACGCTTTCGTGCTGAATGCCAGGGCGATCCGTGGCTGGCTTACTGCGCTTTGCGTCAGGCCTGCCCGACGCCGTTCTCCGGTTTCCAGAGCCTGCCCGACGGCGGCGCGGTGCTGAGCCTGTCACCGGAACGTTTCGTCAGAGTCAGCCAGCGCCAGGTTGAAACGCGTCCGATCAAGGGCACCCGCCCTCGCGGCCTGACTCCAGACGAAGACGCCGCCAATGCCGCCGAACTGCTGGCCAGCCCCAAGGATCGCGCGGAAAACCTGATGATCGTCGACCTGCTGCGCAACGACCTCGGGCGCACTTGCCGCATCGGCTCGGTGCGGGTGCCGGAGTTGTTCAGTCTGGAGAGCTATCCGAATGTGCATCATCTGGTCAGCAGCGTGACCGGTGAACTGGCGGCGGATCGTGACGCGCTCGACCTGATCGCCGGCAGCTTCCCCGGCGGCTCAATCACCGGCGCACCGAAGATTCGGGCGATGCAGATCATCGACGAGCTGGAGCCGACCCGGCGCGGTCTGTATTGCGGCTCGTTGCTGTATCTGGACGTGCGCGGCGAGATGGACAGCTCCATCGCCATTCGCAGTCTGCTGGTCAAGGATGGCCAGGTGTGCTGCTGGGGCGGCGGCGGGATCGTCGCCGATTCGGACTGGCAGGCGGAGTATCAGGAGTCGATGACCAAAGTCAGAATCCTCCTGGAAACCCTGCAAAACCTCTGAGGAATGATCGTTCCCACGCTCCGCGTGGGAATGCAGCCAGGGACGCTCCGCGTCCCATCCAAAGCCGAACGCGGAGCGTCCGTTGAGGCATTCCCACGCAGAGCGTGGGAACGATCATCAATGCATTTTCTTGTGGGAGCGAGCCTGCTCGCGAAGACGTCCTTCCAGACGACTACAAACTCAGCTCTCTATTAGAGGCCTTGAGAAATTCCTGCTTCAGCTCTTCAAACGTATGCACCGCCGGGAACTGCGGAAACTCGCGAATCACGTTGTCCGGCGCATGAAACAGAATCCCCGCGTCCGCCTCGCCGAGCATGGTCGTGTCGTTGTATGAATCCCCCGCCGCGATCACCCGGTAGTACAGGCTCTTGAACGCCAGCACCGACTGACGCTTGGGATCTTTCTGACGCAGTTGATAGCTGGTCACCCGCCCGCTTTCGTCAGTGATCAAGCGATGGCAAAGCAAGGTCGGGAAGCCCAGTTGGCGCATCAGTGGCTGTGAAAACTCATAAAAGGTGTCCGAGAGAATCACCACCTGGAAACGCTCGCGCAGCCAGTTGACGAACTCCACCGCGCCGTCCAGCGGTTTCAGTGTCGCGATCACTTCCTGAATGTCCGCAAGCTTGAGGCCGTGCTCATCGAGGATGCGCAGGCGCTGCTTCATTAGTACGTCGTAATCGGGAATGTCCCGGGTGGTGGCCTTGAGGGAGTCGATTCCGGTTTTTTCGGCGAAGGCGATCCAGATTTCCGGTACCAGTACCCCTTCAAGATCCAGGCAAGCAATTTCCACAAGACACTCCCGTTTATAGTGATTATTTGAGTCAAGCGAGGCCGAACTCTAGCGTCTGCACCCGAGGCGCGCAACGCAGAGGACGCCCCGGCCGCGGCAGCTTTTTGTTACCATCGGCCCCCTATAGAGCGCCCGAGCGCCATTGACCTGTAGGAAGCCGCCCTGATGAGCCCAACGTTCGACGTCGTGGAACTCGCCACGACCTATGCCAACAAATCCGCCCAGGACATCCTCAAGCTCGCCTTCGCCGAGTTCGGCGATGACTTGTGGATATCTTTCAGCGGCGCCGAGGACGTGGTGCTGGTGGACATGGCGTGGAAGCTGAACAAGAACGTCAAAGTCTTCAGCCTCGACACCGGCCGCCTGCATCCGGAGACCTACCGTTTCATCGAGCAGGTGCGCGAGCATTACAAGATCGATATAGAAATCGTCTCGCCGGACTACACGAAACTCGAACCGTTCGTGAAGGAAAAAGGCCTGTTCAGTTTCTACAAGGACGGCCACGGCGAATGCTGCGGCATCCGCAAGATCGAGCCGCTGCGCCGTAAGCTGTCCGACGTCAAAGCGTGGGCCACGGGCCAGCGCCGCGACCAGAGCCCGGGCACCCGCAGCGCCGTGGCGGTGCTGGAAATCGACACAGCCTTCTCGACACCGGAACGCACCCTGTACAAGTTCAACCCGCTGGCGCAGATGACCAGCGAGGAGATCTGGGGTTACATCCGCATGCTCGAACTGCCCTACAACAGCCTGCACGAGCGCGGTTTCATCAGCATCGGCTGCGAACCCTGCACCCGCCCGGTGCTGCCGAACCAGCACGAGCGCGAGGGCCGCTGGTGGTGGGAAGAAGCCACGCAGAAAGAATGCGGACTGCACGCGGGGAATATCATCAGCAAGAGCAAGGTCTGATCCCCCATTTATAGAAAGACCTGCGGGAGCGAGCCTGCTCGCGAAAGCGCAGTTCCAGTCAACGTTTCAGTTGCCTGATACACCGCATTCGCGAGCAGGCTCGCTCCCACATTGATATGTGCCAGGCACACAAAAGGTGTACACAAGGTTGTCACCATCGGTGCCATTTATGTGTGCACTTTCTGTTTTTACGCCCTGAAAAGTTACATCCCCCAGCAGAATCCCCTCTGCGTGCGCCCCCTGCAAAATCCCTCCCCCCAAAAAAATACCTGTTCAATCGATCAATTTATATCGCCGGTTTTTCAGTCACTTACCCCGCATTGATAACTATTCGAAATGAGGCCTGGCGCTTATAGATTCGCAACTGGCACAAATCTGGCTTTATCGCATACATGTTTTGTATACAAAACTGCAAAACATGCACACTTTCGATCCGCAAGCCTGAAGCGCCCTATCCCGTACAGGCTGCAGATGCCCCGTAACCAGTGATGTTTTCACCGCCGCGACGAAGATTTGTCGAGCCTGAGCGCTCATGCACAGTCATCGCGGGAGTGAACGTCAGGAGCCTGCCGGAATGCGTACAAGTCTTTCGAATAACATCGCGCTGAATCTGCCCTCCTCCACGCTTGATCAACCGTTGCCCGATGACGGACTGAGCGAGCCGCTGCAACTGAGCCCGCGTCTGCACAACAGCGATCTGGCGCCGACCAAAGCCGAAGGGCGGCGCTGGGGCCAGTACAGCATCTTCGCCCTGTGGACGAATGATGTGCACAACATCGCCAACTACTCGTTCGCCATCGGCTTGTATGCACTGGGTCTGGGCGGCTGGCAAATCCTCTTGTCACTGGGGATCGGCGCGGCGCTGGTGTACTTCTTCATGAACCTGTCCGGGTACATGGGGCAGAAAACCGGGGTGCCGTTTCCGGTGATCAGCCGGATCAGTTTTGGCATCCACGGTGCGCAAATTCCTGCATTGATCAGGGCGGTTATCGCCATCGCCTGGTTCGGTATTCAGACGTACCTCGCCTCGGTGGTATTCCGCGTCCTGCTGACCGCCGTGCATCCCGGCTTTGCCGAATACGATCACGACTCAATTCTGGGCCTGTCGAGTCTGGGCTGGGTGTGCTTTGTAGCAATCTGGCTGGTGCAACTGGCGATCCTCGCCTACGGCATGGAGATGGTGCGCCGTTACGAGGCATTTGCCGGGCCGGTGATTCTGCTGACCGTTGCTGCGCTCGCCGGGTGGATGTACTTCCAGGCCAACGCGACCATTGCCTGGTCGATCCGCGAGCCGCTGACCGGTGGCGAGATGTGGCGCAACATCTTTGCCGGCGGCGCGTTGTGGCTGGCGATCTACGGCACGCTGATCCTCAATTTCTGCGACTTCGCCCGTTCTTCGCCGTGCCGCAAAACCATCAAGGTGGGAAATTTCTGGGGCTTGCCGGTGAACATTCTGGTATTCGCCGCGATTACCGTGTTGCTGTGTGGCGCGCAGTTCCAGATCAACGGGCGAATCATCGAAAGCCCGACCGAAATCATCGCTTCAATCCCCAACACGTTCTTTCTGGTGCTCGGCTGCCTGGCTTTTCTGATCGTCACCGTTGCGGTGAACATCATGGCCAACTTCGTCGCCCCGGCGTTCGTCCTCAGCAACCTGGCGCCGAAGTACCTGACCTTCCGCCGCGCCGGGTTGATCAGCGCGACCATCGCCGTGCTGATCCTGCCGTGGAACCTCTACAACAGCCCGCTGGTGATCGTGTATTTCCTGTCGGGCCTCGGCGCCCTGCTCGGCCCGTTGTACGGGGTGATCATGGTCGACTACTGGCTGATCCGCAAAGGCCGGATCAACGTGCCGCAGCTCTACAGCGAAGATCCCAACGGCGCTTATTACTACAGCCGTGGCATCAATTTCCGCGCGGTGGCGGCGTTTATTCCTGCAGCGCTGATCGCCATCATCCTGGCGCTGGTGCCCGGTTTCCACAGCGTCTCACCGTTCTCCTGGCTGATCGGTGCCGGCATCGCCGGCATGCTTTACCTGATCGTCGCCAAACGCCACACCCATTACGCCGACGTCAGCGGCGAGTGCATCGCTGTGGATAACGTCAGCCACTGATCCCTTCGCGGCCCGGTTTTCGGGCCGCACCACTGCCCGCAATAAGGATTTTCCATGCGTATTCTCGTGGTCAACGTCAACACCACCGAATCCATCACCGACGCCATCGCCCGCTCGGCGCAGGCCGTCGCTTCGCCCGGTACCGAAATCGTCGGCCTGACGCCGTACTTCGGCGCCGAATCGATTGAAGGCAATTTCGAAAGTTACCTGGCCGCCATCGCCGTGATGGATCGAGTGATGTCTTACGATCAACCCTTCGATGCGGTGATCCAGGCCGGCTACGGCGAACATGGCCGCGAAGGCTTGCAGGAACTGCTCAACGTGCCAGTGGTGGATATCACTGACGCGGCGGCCAGCACCGCGATGTTTCTCGGCCATGCCTACTCGGTGGTGACCACACTGGATCGCACCGTGCCGCTAATCGAGGATCGGCTGAAATTGTCCGGTCTGTGGGATCGCTGTGCCTCGGTGCGCGCCAGTGGTCTGGCGGTTTTGGAGCTTGAACACGAACCGCAGCGCGCGCTGGAAGCGATCGTGCAGCAGGCCGAACTGGCGGTGACCCAGGACAAGGCCGAGGTGATTTGCCTGGGCTGCGGCGGCATGGCCGGGCTGGACGAGCAGATCCGCCGGCGCACCGGCGTGCCGGTGGTGGATGGCGTGACAGCCGCCGTGATGATTGCCGAGTCGCTGGTGCGTTTGAAGTTGTCGACGTCCAAGGTGCGCACTTATGCGACGCCACGGCCGAAGAACATTGTTGGTTGGGCGGAGCGCTTTGCTCGATAGACCGAGTTATCGTTCATCGCGGGCAAGCCCGCTCCCACAGGGTTTTGTGTTGTTTGCAAGATGTGTGAACAACTCAAAACTTGTGGGAGCGGGCTTGCCCGCGATAGCCGCAACTCGGTTTGATGCCTGGCTCAGATAGCACTAAACCGACGCCCCAGTCCCTGCTCAGCAAACTGTTCAATCACGAAATCCACAAACGCCCGGGTCTTGCCCGGCAACAATTTGTGCTCGGCGTAATAGATCGAAATGTTGCCGTCATCGACAAACCAGTCAGGCAGCACTCGCTGCAACGTCCCTGCGTGAACATACGCGACCGCAAACGGCATGCTCACCAGCGCAATGCCCAAACCTTGCATCGCCGTTGCACAGGCAGCCTCGGAATCACTCATGGTCATCCGCGCCCGCAATGTCAGCGGACTGTGTTGCTGATCGCGGTGAGTCAGTTGCCAGGAACGCACGCGCCCGGTCTGCGGTGAGCGAATCAGAATGCCGTCGTGTTGCCTGAGGTCATCGGGATGGCTGATCGGCGCATGTTTTTGCAGATAGTCCTCCGATGCCACCAACACCCGATGTGCCGGCGTCAGCTTGCGCGCAACCACGCCTTGTGGCAGTTCAAAGCCGCCACCAATCGCCGCGTCGAAGCCCTGCCCGATCAGGTCGACCTGGCGGTTATCGAAATGCCAGTCCGGGTTGATCGCCGGATAGCGCCGCAAGAACTCACCGAGCAGCGGCACGATATACAGACGACCGAACACCGTGCCCATGCTGACTTTCAGCGTGCCGGCCGGTTGCCCGCCGGCACTGGCCAGATTGGCCACGGCATTCTGGATGGTGGTCAGGCTGGCGCTGACTTCATTCAAAAACAGCTGCCCCGCTTCGGTCAACGTCAGGCTGCGGGTACTACGCTGGAACAGCCGCACGCCAAGCCGCGCTTCCAGTTTCGCCACGCTCTTGCCGACCGCCGCCGGGGTCAGGCTCAAGCGTCGCGCGGCTTCGGCAAAGCTGCCGACTTCGGCGCTGCGCACAAAGCATTCGATACTGCTGAACGTTTCCATGATCGCCACTATAAACTTCTGGTTTACACAGACTATAGCAATCATGGTCTACCCGGCTTCGGCGGTCATTAGAATCTAAAATGGAGTCATTACATTTTAAATTGAAGGAGCGCTGAAAGCCTTTAACAAGGTGCGCTGCCACCGACTGCAGGAAATGGGAGCTAGTGAGGGTAATGCTTCTAGTCAAGCAGTGCGGATTACGAACGGCGGCTGGCGGCCAAAAGCGGACGTTCGACTGATTAGAATGAAGTGATTAAAGCTGCACGACGAAGTTGGTCAGGGGAAATGGTAAAGGCTTAATACTCGCCCGAACGACTGACGCCACCCTATCTAACCCGAACATCCTGGCCGGTTGCTCGGGTCGAGTCCGCTTGTGCACTTGACTCCTTGGTTCGCCTCCAGCCATTTCGTATGATGAGCAACCTTAGTTTGGGATGCGTGGCGTGAAACCAACATCAAAAAAAGCTTCAATCAATCCGCCCGTACCAACCGGCGTCACCCAGAATTTAAGCGAGGCTGTAAGTCGGCTTTCTTGGGACGATTTACGGATCATCAAAACGCTAAGCGAATGCGGCAACAGAGCCACGACTGCTAAGCGGTTGGGAATCAATGTATCCACCGTATCGCGTCGTGTGGCTCAAGTGGAAAAGACACTTGGAGTCGCTTTATTTGACCACCGCCGCTCTGGGTACATGCTGACGCCCGAAGGTATTGAATTAAGAGCGCTCGCCGAACGCGTCGAGCTTGATATCGTCAGCGTTACACGTCGGGTTTCTCGGGCAGGTCAAGGGCTGCTTGGAAAGCTTAGGATCACTACCAGCGACTCCCTGCTGCTGTATTTTCTCACGCCGATCATCGCCGACTTCAAGGCACTTAATGAAGGAATTGCCATCGAGGTTCTGGTTGGCAACGAGACGTTAAGTCTGGCTCGCGATGAATCTGACGTAGCGGTGAGAGCGACCAAAAAACCTGCCGAAAGTCTAGTCGGGCGCAAGCTCGCTTCGATCGCATGGGCGCCTTATGGCAGCATAAAACAAGCGACTAGTGCCCCGTTCGCAGAAGGCCAACCGTGGGTGTCCTATTCCGCAGGATTATGTGGACTGAAGGCCAAAAGCTACGTCGAAGACAGAGTCAGCGCCGACTGTATTTCTTATCGTACGGACTCAGTCGCGGCCGCGAGCGTCGCCATTGCAGCAGGACTTGGTTATGGGTTTCTTCCGTGCATGCTGGGTGACATTACGCCTGGGTTAACACGCGTAGGGCCAGTTGTGCGCGAGCTACAGGACGAGCTCTGGCTGCTTACGCATCAGGACATTCGAAAGTCATGGAGAGTCAAAGCATTCATGACTTTTTGTGCAGCAGCCGTAGCGCATCAAAAGCCTTTGATCGAAGGGCAGCTGAATCTCCCGGTTGCGCAGGGCGAAACCGGGAGCGTCTCTTAGTCGGCGCTAGATCCGATGACAGCCTTGCAGACAATTTCAATCAGCTGTGAACGTTGAGCCAACCTGGATACACCGATGATATTGCTCGCGCACTGGGGCCGCTCAGTGCGATATGCGGCTTTGCGCACATCACCTACCACGGCGAATGCCGCGTCCATATCCAAGACGTAGAGCGTTTCTTCGACGACATCATTAAGAGTTGCTCCATAGAGCGCGAGCAACTTGGCGATGTTGTCGTAGGAGACGCGCATCTGCTCTCCTATCGATGAGAATTCGCTCGGTTTGCCCTCGCTATTCAGGGGCGCGGGAGCAACGAGATTACCCTCCTCATCGTGGTTGAACTGACCCGAGATATAGATCTCGTTTCCAACTTTTCTGGCCTGGGGGTAGCCGTAGCCCTCCTCCCATGAGACTCCCCAGTAAGCGGTGTTTTTGCCGTGCGGTTGTGAAGCAGCCATTGCTTTCTCCTTGCAGATGACGGATCGAATGACGTCGATTCGAGTTGTCGGGAAGCAGAGGCTAGCACTGGAAACACTATTGAAAATGCGCAATTTTGCGCCTCCAGCAGCGCAAAATTGCGCCCCCGTCACGACACGCATTCCGTTAAATTTTTTCCATCGACTGACCGCTGGATTGAGCTAATCAACCGGCTACCGGGAAAAAGGAATCAGGATGAAAAAGGAAACATGCGCGTCCTCACTTAAAGATTTGGCTAAACAAACCGGACATTTGAAACCTTGGCAGATCCAGCGCGCCAAGCAGGTGATGCTCGATAACTTGGACGCAGGTATCTCCGTGGCAGCTATCTCACAAGCGTGTGCGCTATCGCGCAGCCATTTCACCCGTCAGTTTAAAAGAAGCACTCTCGTCTCACCCAAAGAATGGATGCGAGAGCAGCGGATTTTGAGGGGCAAGCAGCTACTTCAGACGTCGAGATTGCTACTTGCGGACATTGCACTGGAGTGTGGCTTCTCTGACCAGTCACACTTTTGTCGAACATTCGTGCGAACCGAAGGTGTAACTCCGCGGGCTTGGAAGCAGAACAATCAATCGCCTGCGCTGTGACTTGATGAGCTGGATAGCGGAGCTAAGTTGTACCTGGAGGCTTAACCCTAGGAGGCGACGCATGTGAACGGCGCCTCGGTCGCATTACGGTAAACACACAATCATCGCCCGCTAGTGGCCGTTAACGGTCGAGTGCGAGCGTCTGCTTTTGGCCGTTTGCGGCCTTTCCCCAAGGACCCCTTTTGGGTCCAAAACGGTCATTCACGAATGCTTTTGGCCGGTTGTTATCGATTGCACTTTTCTAATCAGGAACTCGCCAGCCTCTCGTAATCGGAAAAAGGCTTAAGCGCGCAATATTGTACATGCAGAAGATTCTCTTTGAGGTAGGGAAGTGCTTCAATATATTTAAGAGGTTCTTCAAAAGTCATGGACTCAAGCTCAAATGCAGCGCCCGGACCATCGGCTAGTCTATGGATTGCACTCACAATGCCATCAGCAAACCCTTGCCACACATGGCGAACCTCCGGCACGGCTAGGCGTTTGAAGGCATCCGCTGCTCCATCAGCGCGACGAGTTAGGATAACGAAAGTCTTCACCGTAGCACCTCGGTTTCAGGTAACTGCGTCTGAGTTTTCTCGTCGTACGCAATGTGCGCCATGATTCCAGTCTGGCCGGGGGCGACGTCAGGCTTCAGCTCGTGAACGGGAGTGTAATCACCTCCGGCTTGAGGCCGGAACGGAATCGAGTCCTCTTCAAAGAGTGTCTCTAGACGGCTGCGCCAAGCCTCCTTGGCGGCAGCAGCTCCAGCGGCATTCAGACCACCAGTGCCGTAAACAGCAAACGTGGGGAGCACGTCGAATCCAGGAAAATAGAGCGAGCCGTGCGTAATCGGAAACAGCAACTGTTCAAGCGGGCCGTTGATTCCACGCGGTGAGTAGTCTGCGGCGGGTCCCCCGACGGTGACCGACAAGATGGCCCGCTTTCCCTTGAAGGCGCCATCTCCGTAGCGATAGGTGTTGCCTGCATCCTTGAAGTTGTGGGCAAGTCCGGCTGCCCAAACACGATCTATCCAACCCTTCATGATGGCCGGCATACCGTACCACCAGAGCGGGAATTGAAAGATAACAGCATCTGCCACTAACACCTTGTCCTGCTCTAACGCCACGTCCGATGTCTGGCAGCCTTGACGATAGGCGTGAGCGGACTCTGCGCCGAACGACAGCCGCTGAGGGTTGGCCCGCTGAGGAAAGTCGTTCTCGTCAAGTATCGCTTTCCAGCCCATGGCGTATAGATCGGATTGCAGGACCTCGTGTCCTTGCGCAGTCAAGCATTCAACAGACAGATCCACCAGTTGCCGCGTTAGCGACGAAGGCTCGGGATGGGCATAGATGATCAGTACTTTTTTCGACATGAAGGACAGCTCCGCTGTGATTTCGAAGGAGTGTCGCGGGGCTCGGGCCATCTGTGAAATCGCAAAATTTTGCTGCTAACATAAGATCGATGGATACCAGACGCCTTGATCTAAATCTGCTTGTGACATTGGAGGCCCTTCTCATTGAGCAGAACGTGACACGGGCTGCCGCCCGTCTGCATTTGAGCCAGCCAGCAGTCAGCGCTCAGTTGAGCCGTCTGCGCGACGTCTTCAACGACCCTCTTCTGATCCCCGCGCAGCGTGGAATGACGCCCACCGTCAAAGCCTTGGAGCTGCTCGTGCCGCTTCGCCAGGCACTTGACCAGGTAAGGGCGACCGTCACTACTCACCTGAATTTCGAGCCCGCGACGGCGAGCCTGACGGTATCAATCGCCTGCACGGATTACGTGCAGGCGGTTTTGATCAAACATCTCGTTGTCGCCATGCGACGCGAAGCGCCGGGTGTCCGCATCGCACTGCGCATCCTGGACGTACCACAGCTGGAGCTGCAGATGACCCGCGGCGAGGTGGATCTGGCCGTGATAAACATGAACGGGGTTCCGCCCGCACTGCACTCGCAACACCTCTATGATGAGAGTTACGTGCTGATCGGGCGTCGTGGGCATCCAAGCCTGCGCGCGGGCCTGACCGTGGATGAGTTCGCGGAGCTGGAACATGTCGTGGTGTCACTGCGCGGCGGAGGCTTCTCTACCTCGGTGGATCACGCCTTGGTAGCGCGCGGGCTGCGGCGTAACGTCGTTCATTCAGCGTCGTCATTCCTTCCAGTACCGGAGTTGGTCGCGCAGTCGGATTGTGTGGCCCTGGTTCCAAGTCGTCTTGTAGAAGGTCGCAGCGAGCAACTGCTGTGCGTAGCCCCTCCATTGCCGGTGGAAGGTTTTGCGATTGGCTTGTTCTGGCATGAGCGGTCGGATGGGCACGCAGGCTTCAGATGGGTGCGGGAGCTAATCGCTCTCGTAGCCGGTTCTCGGACATCTATTCTCACAGAGTAGATACTGGTTCAACTGAATCCAACAGTCTGGCTATGTAGTTAGTCGCATTATGAGAATCTGACTTCATAAAGTGCAGGTGTATTTGATGCCTGCGCCAGATATGGCTTCGAACTTGAATTAGTGATCGTCTGCATCTGCCCGACCCCATAAAAAAAATGCCTTGATTACGGCGACGAAAGACCGCCCCCTGAGATTTAAGATCTAAAATGCGGCAGAGGCGTATTGCCTCAAATTTTGCCTAGCGAAGCACAGAAGAAAGTTTGTCCATTATTTACTTTGTGCAGTTCGAACAAAGTGACTTTTGGAACGAAATTGGCCGACAGCTACGGTCATGATGGGCGAGAATCAGCTCTACGCTACTGTGAAGTAACGATCCGATGTAGGCGCTGAAGTCTGATATGGAAGACCAATACCGGCTTGCCGGTGTTTGTCATCTCGACTGAAAGGTTAGGTGTCATCTTGTCTAGTGCGCACTCAGTCGCGCCAGTAGCCCTCACCCGCTCGAACTGTAAGGCAGTCGGACTTTCGCTTAGTTACTTGATTCCTGTCTCGACGCATTCGTTACGCGGATAGACTCTTTAACACCAGGGCGTTCGAACGCGACTCCATTGCCTGCCGCATTGTCGTAAACAATACGCGGGTCGTTGAGATTCCCGATGGTATTTCGTACCTTCCATCGCTTCGGTCGAGTTGAAGAAATCTTCCCTCTGGCCCAATTCACCCGCCAAGCCATTGTCGGCTACCGAAGTAGAGGTCGCACCAGGAGAGCTATCTGCGATGCCCGGCACAGAGCCGGAGTTGGCCAGCCAATCAACGACGAAATGTTATTTTCATGGGTTCGATGTGCCCTTGACGCTTAACATTTGGTTAATGGAAACGCCTTTAGCTGGTTCCGAGTGAGCGAAGCGAATGGTTTGAATGTACCGTTAAGCCGCGCCAAGGCGTGTCCGAATCCTACGACGCACGCGCGAGCCACCATATGCGCCAGCTAAGAATGTAAGCGACCACGCTAGTAGAAATGCCAACCCAATGACCACTAATGGGCCTATCGGAAAGAATAGAACGTGGTACAGAAACTGTCCTGTAACGCTGCCAAGATACAGCATCCAAATAGACTTGGGCGCAAGAAACCCTGAAACGAGTCCAGCAAGAACGAGGGCTGCGAAGTAGTATACGCCATCTGCATCCCACGGTTCCGCGTGCCCAGTTACCATAGGCGAAAAAGCCCAGATTAGGGCGCCGGCAAAAGCTGCACCTAAGAACGATGGGATCAAATGTCGGTTCATGATAACGTCCTTGCGTTTGGTTAAGGGGGGGCTGTAGCCCGTCCCAAGTGAATGCAGCGAATAGCCTGACCGCTTGTTCTAGTCCACTGATATTGAGCCTCCAAAGCCCATATGCAGTGTTCTTGACTACAGCAGCTGACACCACTCCATCAGTGCGAAGGGAGTCATCTGAGAAAACCCACTATTTGTCTATGCCGCCAAAGGGAAGTCAATCCACGGATGGCCGGCCACCACGCAGCACTGAAAGTGAATGAATGCTCCGAGAGGCGACATTAAAAGCTACTCGTACCAAACCAGCTAGACGTCGTAAACACTAAACGCTAATAGCGGTCTCAAGGCTGTCTAATGGGGGCATCGATAAAGCCTAGAAATCACAGCGAAAGAAACCGACCAAAGCAGATCTGTGTTAGCTACGCCCTTGAAACAGCAAACTTTAAGGGATAATGCAGGTATAAACGGAGGATTAATCGTATCCGCCTCATGCCGTTATACTAATTTGCGGGCCAGTTTGACATTGCCTGATCGACCACCATTTCCAGCATTCCCCGCTCAAAACCCGCCTTTGCCTGAACCGCCATGCCATGAAGCATGGCGCATACGTAAGCGGCCAATACCGAACAATTAGCTGTTGCAGGCAAATCCCCTTCCCGTTGTGCACGTTCGAAGCGTTCTCGCAGCGATGACTCGCCAGCGGCGCGAGCCTCTATAAGCGCTTGCCGAATCGGTTCTACATCATCCGAACCGGCAATTGCCCCATGGATGCCCAGACATCCAGTGTGCTCTGGATAACGAGTATTCAACTCGACGGCGCTACGCAAAACGTGCAGAGCCACCTGGCGTGACGTCGGCAGCTCCAGCGCCGCACGAAAGAACGAGAGGTGATGGTCGTAGTACCGCTCAAGAGCCCGCAGAAAGAGCGATTGTTTGTTGCCGAAAGCCGAATATAACCCAGGACGCTCAACCCCTGTCGCCTGCGTTAGATCAGTATATGACGTACCTTCGTAGCCTTTGCGCCAAAACACAGCAAGCGCCGCGTCAAGCGCGAGATTTACGTCGAACTCACGATGACGTCCCATTCCGCTACCTCCATAATTTCATAACGGCCGATATTAATAGACTTGACGAATTACGTCCAAAACCATAACGTTCGTTACCATAATGCTTATTACCAAATCGGCGAGGTTTCATATGCAAAAGCAATTGTTGGGTAAGGTTGCGCTGGTGACCGGAGGCTCCCGCGGCCTTGGCGCCGTCACGGCGCAATGTCTTGCCGATCAGGGTGCGGACGTTGCAATCAGCTATGTGGCATCTGCCGAAAAAGCGGAGGCTGTCGTTGCGAAGCTAAAGGCCAAGGGCGTCCGTGCTCTGGCAATCAGAAGTGATCAAGCTGATATGTCCGCTGCGAAGCCGCTGGTCGATAAAGTGGTCGCTTATTTCGGCAAGCTCGACATTCTCGTCAACAACGCCGCTATCGCCGTGCAAGGCCAGACGGTTGACGATCCCAAACTAGATGTCTTGAACCTCGACCGACAATGGCAGATAAACGTCTTGGGGCCGGTGAGCGTCACGCGCGCAGCTGCTCCCGTTCTATCGAATGGCGGTCGTATCATCTTCATCGGCTCGTTGCTGGGTACCCATGTCCCATTTCAGGGCGCAGCTGACTACGCCGGTTCCAAAGCCGCCCTGATTGGTTATGCCAAAGGCGTAGCGCGCGATCTGGGCAGTCGCAATATCACGGTGAACGTCGTCCAACCCGGCGTAATGCCCACCGATATGTCTGCGCAAGTGCTAGGCGATGACGGAGCCCCCGACGCACTGCTGGATCTGCACCCTATCCGCCGTATTGCTACGCTGGAAGAGGTATCAGCCCTTATTAGCTTCCTTGCGGGGCCTAACGGCGGTTACATGACTGGCGATGTGCTCAATGTAGCTGGTGGGTTAGCTATCTAAATCACACCATACTGGCGCTTCAGATACACCTGCAGGACGGCGGTCTTCTATCACGCCGCTGTCTTCAAATGTGGATAGAGTATATGACTACCATTGGCATCATCGGCGCTGGCGAAGTCGGAAGTCAGATTGCACGCGCCGCTACCGCGAACGGCTATAACGTTGTCATCTCCAACTCCCGCGGCCCCGACACGCTTAAGGATCTAGTCGACGAACTAGGCCCACTCGCGCACGCTGCTACTGCCCGAGATGCTGCTGCACTAGGCGAGTTTGTCGTAATAGCGGTACCCCTTAAGCTGGAAAACAACATGCCCGCGGCAGAGCTAGCCGGCAAAATTGTCATTGACACCAATAACTATATGATCTGGCGAGACGGCCACTATCCGATGATCGACTCGAACGAAAAAACCGCTCACCAATTGCGTCAGGAGCAGCTTCCCGCTTCCAAGGTGGTAAAGGCTTTCACGCATATACGGGCTTCGCGCATCACGCTCTGGAACCGCGCAAAGGGCTCACCAGAGCGTCTCGCCCTAGCGCTATCCAGTGACTTTCCAGAAGCTGCGGAACGGGTGGCGCAACTATATGATCAGTTTGGTTTTGACGCCGTCGATCACAGCCCATTGAGCGAGTCGTGGCGTAATGCGCCAGGTCAACCGGCTTGGCGGCAAGAGCGACAAACTCAGGACGAACTGAAAGCCAATCTAGCCAAGGCAGACCCTGCACTTACCTCCAATGGCGGTTGACCCTCATTCCTTGATGTCTCTTAGGCCTTGTACTGCGAACGCGCCGATATTTAGCAAATAAGCATCCGTGCGCAGGTTGGCTATAAATGTTTGCCACCCAACATCATCTGAGATGCGATTAGCCGGGCTCCTTCACGTTGGATTCGCAATTCAGAACCCGCTTTCGACGCTTCAATCTCTTCAGAGATGACTATCTATTGCTGATAGAAAATTCGGCCAAACGCAAGTTGAGCCTGCCTATGTATCTCGCAAGGTGATTACCACTTTTTCAAGCCGGTGGCTACGTTAAGACCAGCGATTAAGCTGCCCCAACGACGAGCAGCTTTGTCGCACTCCCCACCTCCACTATTGCTGCAAAAGAATACTTTTTCAAATAGCCGCAACTAATCCCGCTGCACTTGCAGTTCAATCACTTCCCCGCCCTCCTTCCTGAGTCTTTCCAGGTACGCACACGCCTCGATTAGCTGATAAGGAAAATAGAGACCCGCCGGAGTGGGCGGCTCGCCGTCAAGCCCTAGCAATCGCTCCAGCAACATCGCCACACTTAGCCCTGTGAGCGCTGCTGCTCCCGATGGGTGCACGAGGGCATGGCGAGTGTGAAGCGGGCGGTTTTCGTGGTCCTCACCAATCATTTCGATAAGTATTTCAGTCGACATCGGAAGGCCAGCGCGACGGGAAGAACTCACCCCGCTACCGAGATTAAACTGCACATTAGGCGCTTCAGTAGCGGCCGCCAAACCAGCAACATCGATTGAGGAAAACCCCGTTGCCTGCATCGGTGTACCATCCAGCGCAAGAAACGTTACTTTTGCATCGTCGCCTTCTCGCCATATAAAATTGTGGTCGCGCCGAGTCAGTGCGAATGGCAACATTTTATTCAAATGTTCGAAATCCTTGGCCACTGTAGGCCCGCCGCCATCCTGTTCGTCGACCAATGCGTCAATACGGATGTGGCTTATTCGGGCAAACGCATTAGCAATATGCAGCGTTCCAACAGTGGTTGCCCCCACAAGCCACTCATAACCCAACACCACGGGCGCAGCGCCAGGGTTATGAATGAACCTCGCGATCTGAGGCGCGATTTCGAAGACGCCGGACGAAATACTGAGGTGTGGCACTCTGCGCCTCTGCGCAAATCGTAGTCCATCGAGGGCATGATCCATATAGAAAATCGCCACCGCGCTGACTTGGCAATCACCTAATCCCAGGTCATCAGCAGCAAAATCTATAACCACTCCCCGTGCGCCGCCAATCTCTTGCGCAGCTCGCTGAGCTTTTGTCAGATTTCGGCCACCTATCAGTAAAGGAATGTCGGGATAAACTGCACGCAAAGCTTTAGCTGAGCGATGACCAATGGCTCCAGAGCCACCGAGGAACAAAATTGGATGAAGCGACATAGGTATTCCTCCTGAGCTTTTTAGGCTGCGACATAGTATTGGTAAGCGCCTCGTCGCGATGGTTCCGAGTTGTTGCCTAAGCCCTAGAGCGCGGCAGCTATTTTTTTCATAAAGATTTCTCTTGTTATTAGCAAGCGAACCGATCTCAATCGACGGACTGTGAGTTTCACAGGTGTCATATCTGCCTAAGGCTCCTGTCTCTCAACCAAACCGTCCGAGGCTGCGGGTGAGCAGGCACCTCGGAATGAGCACGGTCCAGTCCTTTCCATTCTGAGTTCAACTGCACTCGAATCAGCTCTCAAGCAATTGTGCTCGCAGCATCCACCAAAAGTAGATCGACTAATTTAAGCAAATTCAGTTAAACGACTCATTCGAGATAATCACCTCCCCCCTCAATTCATTTTTATGACGGAGAACACAATTCGGTAATGAAAGCGCTTGCCGGCTTACCAGGCATCAGCGAAGATCCTCGCTCAACAGAAAATTGCGGGGTAAAATACCCATACTATACAAACGCACATCACTCGAATGAAATCAGTCTGTTGGATTACGGAAGCTAATATATTTTGCGACGTAATGGACGCACACTCTTTTTTTTATTTAGCAGAAACGTATGTCTGAAATAGATTTAACTATAATTACAATATGCTCATTGACCATTAGTGCTTTGGCAGCAGGCTATATGCTTCTGCTGACTAAATTAGGCATAAGGCACCCCGCACTTTTACACTGGATTGGCTCATGCGTTATTTTTGTTTTTGCAAGCCTGCTTGCGGCATCTCGCCTGTATCAAGTCACTCCCTTAATCAGCGTCTGGCTTGCTCACTGTTTATTAGCATTACCACCCGTTCTGATCGCGACCGGGCTATTGCGCTTTTTTCATGGCACTGAAAGATCCTTGCCGACACATTTGGTCGGCACCGCTATGGCAGCCTACTCTACGCTGCTTTTTTATACATATGAGTTATCCCATAGCGCGCCGATTCTAACGGCGGCATTCATAGCATTAGCATGCTTTTGGTGTATTGCACTGCTAGCTTCAAATTCAACTCAGCGCTTAACATGCGGCCTGTTGCAAAGTATCTTGACCATGCATGCGCTAACTATGTGCGCCGAAGTTTTTCTGTACACTTATCAATGGCAAACAATGCCACAAGGGCACGAAAAGGTTTATTTGAAGCTCGCACTAGTCAGCCACCTACTGCTAACGACAATAGCCAGCATGCTGCTACCGCTGCTGTTATTTATGGATCGAGAAAGATACCTCATGTTGCAGGCGGACAGAGATGACCTGACACAGCTACCTAATCGCCGCCATTTTTTACGTGAATCTGCAGCCGGCATTGACAATAACGACGGGATGTTACCGACAACAATTATGATGCTTGATTTAGACAACTTTAAATCCATTAATGATACTTTTGGTCACGCCATTGGTGATGCCGCGCTAAAGAAGGTTGCAAGCATACTTAAAATTGAACTACGCCAAGCTGATTTTATCGGTCGCTTAGGCGGCGAGGAGTTTGCCATAGTGATGATCGGCCTCGATGAAGCGGGAGCTCGTACAACTGCTGAACGCTTGCGTCAGAAGATCGAACTTCATGCTCGCATCATTGAGGGCAAACAGCTTAATCTTACGATCAGCATCGGTGCAACTTTCTCTTACGCACGTGACAGCTCAGTTTTCCAAGCTTTGATGAAAACAGCAGATGACGCTTTGTTTGAAGCAAAACGCCGCGGTCGCAATCGCGTAATTTTTGACTCTAGTAAAGCCAACGTACGGATCGGCTGACTTACTATGCACAGCACATTTCTGCTTTCGATACCTCGGTTTTAATGATCCGCGCCAATCCATTGCCTACCCAGACCCTGCGGTAAAACATAAATCGATGAAATTCAACACTCAATAATGCGCTGAAATATGGATCAACATCGCACTTGCGTCTAAAACGCCTGTCGCATTGTGAAAAAATTTACAAATCGATTTGAGACTCAATTAAGCAGGCGCAAGGAAAAACCATCAATTAAAATATTGACTGACTATAACTTTTTTCGTGATCACTGTAGGTTTTTAATAACAGCGTCATGATTTGTAGTATAACTACTCCATAGGACGCGCAACGCATAAAGATCTGCCGACAAATCTCAGACTTAACGTAGCAGCGCGCACTTAAATTCTTGCGTAGCGTTTTTACGCAGCCTGGTTCGATAGCAGTCACCTTTGAAAAGATTGCATTCGACCAAAAACGATTGCTCGCTGGCTCCATTAAGCTAGCTGAACAAGCCTTTCCAGATACCGGAAAAGCTAACCGCTAATTAGCGAACCGAGTTATGGATTTAGCCTGAATGTTGATAGGTGGCTCTGGGACTGATCGGACACGATTTCACTATTTTACATTGCTTTCCTCTCCTATCTGAAACGGAACATCAGCCTTTACATCGTCGTTCCCAGTCTTAACGTTCACATTGTTATAGCGTTTTCCATCCCAGCAGCAAAAGATTCTCCCCAGCTGAAGGTTGGGCCCAAGGCTACCTATGAGTCTGCTGTCGGCGCCTGCGGTTAACATGCAGTTTTTCCCGACGGTCAGCTTGCAGCGTTCCCCAACCATCAACACGAAATCGTCGCCAGCGGTCAATTTGCCATTGAAAATTAAGAAGTCGCTTTACGCAAAATTTTCAACGCAGTGCTATTGCAAGGGCGAGAACTTGGTACGGTCAAGCAGATGGCATTTCTGACTGAGGCCTAGAAATAGCATAGTATAAAGGGAGGTATGTAAATGCCACGCAGAGGTATCTAACAGCCCATTGCGCCTATGAATGGCAGGGATTTGAATTAGTCGGCCATCAAAATTACCAGCGAGTTGGTCTTTAAGGGTGGTAGGTATGCGGATTGTGCATTGCTATTTTCGCAAGCACACTCGGCTCCACAGAATTTCTAGTTTATGAATTACGGTTTTGCAGCCAGCTCAAAAATCCGCCTTTCTTAATTTGCACCGGCTTCGCCAGCAACGCCAACCGGCCGTTCTGTTGGCGGACCGCTTGCAGCTTGTTCAAAGCTCGACCTACATCCACGCGCTTTTCCATGTATTCACGGGTCAGGGATTTGTCGATTCGGTAGATGATGCAGGAGGTCAACGCGGTAAACGTGGCTTGGGACGGTTCATCGTTGAGAATGCTCTGTTCACCCATCAGTTCGCTCGGGCCCATTCGCCCAACTTCGGTTTGCAATGCGCCATCTAGTACCGTTGCGCTCACCACCCCGGTTGCGATCACCATCAAACTGTCAGGCACTTCCCCCACTTCCAGCACCAACTGGCCCGCAGCATACTGTTGCGCCACCATCGATTGCGCCATTTGATCTCGCTCATCCTCGCTCAGAGAGCGAAACACTTTCACCTCATTCAGAAGCGTACGCGCGCGAGTTGTGGGTTCAATCACACCATCGAGCTGGCGGGAAATACCGGCCGCTTCGAGGTGTCGGTGTGCCAGGTCGAACAGTTGATTGCGCACTTGGCTTTTCTTGCCAAGTTCTGCAACGAAACCGCTGGCCACGTATTCGGACATGGTTTCCCCGGCTTCTTTCAACACCGCTTTCGGCGCAGGGCTTAGCAGCAATTGGCTGCTGCCTTGAAGTGTGCGCTCCAGGGCATCCAACACCCGACGCGGACGAACATAATTAGGTACCTTTAAGCTGATCGACACGCCATGCACATTATTAGGCCGGCTCAGGTTGACGATTTTAGCCTTGGCCGCCACTGAGTTTGGCACCACCGCGGTGCTGCCGGCGCTGGTTAGCAGGTGCGTCGCGCGCCAGTCGATGTCAAGGACCTTGCCCTCGACGCCGTCTATCACGATCCAGTCATCCACTTGATAGGGCTTAGTAGTGTTGAGCACAATCCCAGAAAACACGTCGCTCAAAGTGCTTTGCAACGCCAGGCCTACGACGATGGCCACAACCCCTGAGGTCGCTAGCAGGCCCTTAACGGGTAACTCGAGCACATAACCCGCCGCCGCGACGCCGGCAACCAAAAACACCAGTGCGCCGAAAACGTCCTGGAGCAACCGGCCGCTGTGCCCGATGCGACGCATCAGCAACAGGCCGATGACTTCGGTGAGGACCCGCGCCGCGTAAAGCCACCAGAGAATGCCCAAGGCAGTAGCGCCCAATTGCGCGACTCGATCCTCGGCCAACAGCGGCGCCTGAAGCGGGCTGACGCCGGCGTTGATGATCAGCGTACTAAATAATAAAAACAGCCCCAGACGCACCCCCACCCGCGTCACGCGATGGCTAAAGGGCGCGACGTGCCAGAGCAAGGCGTCGATCAGCAGCAGCAAGGCACTCCATGCCAAAAGGTGGGCGTAGAAGAAGGACATGGGTTACTCCGGGGGGGGCTGGTTGACGCTATCGACGTCACATAAGCCCAGCGACTGTTTGATAAGTGTATAGACGATAATCCGTTTAGATGAGAACTAACAGTCTGGAAGCTCCCGAAATATGAAGACCGATGTCCTCGCTTTCAGGTTAAGTGGTTGGGCTTGCTCGGCTTCTCACTGCCCGCTGAAATCATAAACCCAGGCCCAAATTACAAAAGAGTTAGCTTCATAAGAGGTGCGCCGATTGGGCGATCCAGCTTGATGTCAGGATTGTATCTTCGATGCGATAAAAACTCTTTATCAGACGGTTTTTATGTCTTGACCCATGTTAACTACCGACGACGCCAGCTCCTGACCATTCTTGGTGTGGGTCAATGCCACATCCGTTTGACAGGGTGAACGCGAATGGCTGGAGATAAGTGGTGCTGCATTGGGTTGGGATTTCTATTGCAAACGGAGAGTAGTAGCTGAATGATAGCCTCATGGCCTTATCAACGACACGCTCTACAACGTTTTCGGACATTTACCTAGCAACTTTCATTAATCGAAATAGCTAGCACGTACTGATTCTGCGGCAACAATGTCATCACGTCCATCTTCAAAGTTTGGGATTATAAAATAATATCATATATCCGTCACACTAGAACAATAGTGCGGTGAGTCTGAGCAGTCTAGCAAATGGCTGGAGATTACCCTTCCAGATTAGTACACACTTAGGCCGTAGGCAACCATACCAACCTGACCGTCCATCCGCATCAAACTTAACCAACCTCCTTCGCAATCAGACACAGCACTTAGTGCGCAAAATAAATAATGAAAATTTCACAATCACTCCCTTGCATGTGATGAAACCGCAAGCGAAATAAAACATATTTGCTCCAAATAAACACATTCGAAATTTCTGGCCGGTGCGCGAGCGGTTGTTATGGTAAACAATTTGGACTTGCTGCCGGGAAATGTGAGGGTGTTTATTGCGATTTTGGTGCCGCACACCAGCGCGACCTTAGTACGTCCAACTAGAGGCGGATACATAATTCAGAAGTTGAGCAACCAATTTTTAAAATTCGGAAATTGACCTATTTGAATGCCTTTCGCAGGTCATCAATGACTTGAATGACCGGAGGGCCTTGGATAGCGGATGGACCAGAGCACTCTCCAAACTCGCGCCAGATGAAGAGTGTCAGCTCTGCCCCATCGGTCAGCGTTTGCGCATTTTCCTTCGACCCAAAGGTATTTAAAATCCGGTAACGGGCGTCTTTCCAAAACAGCTCTTCAACCCAGTGATATACCGGAATGAAGTGAAAGTGGATCGGGTAGCTGGGATCGTGACCGAACCGGCTTATGTACAGCCATTTCGGATTCATCTGCAACTGGATGGTGTTCTGAACAGTTGCTAGTAGTCCGCCCAACTCGATTAGCGCGTCGCTGGGTAGGTCGCCCAAGGAATGCACGTACGCTTTAGACCCGAGCACCAAGTAACCGGGAAGAGTGGATGACATGTGGTGATTGACGATCCAGTGGGTCGTTTCATGAATGATAAATTGAGATGGAATTTTCATGCGTTGATGCCTTTCGTTCGACGGACGCGCAATACGCGGAGATTTGTTCAATTGGGTTAGGGAGACCAAAAGGTTGCGGTCTATCCTACAAAGCTCACGGCCGCGCAGAAGCCAAGCTAAACAGCCTTGAGGAGAAATTTTAACACCCCCAAAAACGCTCTCGATAGTACATTTGTGCTCTTCATAACGCATAAGTGCACTCTAGAATTTCTTTGAGCGATTGACGCGACGAAAATCATCATTAGTTACAAATCATCTCTAACTTTTGCCACCTTCAGGTCGGTATTTCTAGCAGTCGCTGGTCACCATTAACGTGATGCGCCTGCCGTGGAGTACCAAAAAATCGGCGATGACGCAGATGCGACGAACGCAACTATGCGAGAACTCCGGGCACAGTTGCGATCACCATTGCTGATCCGCAAGTTGAGACTGGCTTGAGACCAGAAGACGAATTTATCTACGTTCAATCAACCGGGCACGGATGTCAGCGACCGCAGCCTGAATCTCCATGACTTTTTCCACGCTCATGCCCACTGCCGACTGAATGCAATCTGGAACCTTGAGTGCATCAGACTTCAATGCTCTGCCCTTGTCCGTCAGTTTGACCCGCACCTGGCGCTCATCTTTCGGATCGCGGGAACGGTTTATGAACCCTGCACTTTCCAGACGCTTAACCAATGGCGTTAGGGTGCTTGACTCCAAAAATAGCTTGCTACCCAGATCCTTGATGATCTGATCATCCTTTGCCCAAAGCGCAACCATTAGCAAATATTGCGGATACGTTAGGCCTAATGCCTCCAATATCGGACGGTAGAACTGCGTGAAAGCATGTCCTGTTGAGTAGATCGTGAAGCACAAAAACTCATTCAATGGTGCGAAATCGTCTTCCGAAATTTCCAGTTTATTCACCTGCCTCTCCTAAGCTGCGTGGGATACCAAACTATTACGCGCGCGATTCAATCGCAAGCTATTGACAAAATAATTTACTTGCCTCACGATTAGTACCAGCACGATTATTTTGCGCGCAATATTTATTAGCAGTTTCCACCTCACAGGAAGATATCTACATGAAAAAGATTGTCTCAGGTTTGGCTCTCGCAGGTGCAATCACTGCCGCAAGCTTTGCGCAGGCCGCTGACGTTAAGCCGACCGTGATTCTTGTACACGGTGCTTTCGCTGATTCTTCTAGCTGGAATGGTGTTGTGAAGATTCTGGAAAAGGACGGCTACCCTATTATCGCAGCGGCGAATCCTCTGCGTGGTGTGACAAGTGACGCCCAATCTGTTTCAAGCATCATTAAAGGCATCAAGACGCCCGTGGTGCTGGTGGGTCACTCCTACGGCGGGTCTGTAATCTCTGAAGCAGCACATGGCAACCAAAATGTGAAGGGCTTGGTGTTCGTTGCTGCATTTGCGCCAGAAGCTGGCGAAACGGCAGCCGAATTGTCTGGGCGTTTCCCAGGCGGAACACTTGCATCTGCTCTAGCGGCACCGGTTGATCTTACTGATGGCGGGAAAGATCTCTACATCCAGCAAAATAAATTCCATGAACAATTTGCTGCCGATGTATCTGAAGCCGATGCTCGGCTGATGGCTGCTGGTCAACGTCCTGTGACTGTCGCGGCATTAAATGAAGCAGCTACCCAGCCGGCTTGGAAGACCATCCCCTCGTGGTTTGTTTACGGCGACAAGGATAAGAATATTCCACCTCAGGCATTGGCTTTTATGGCTGAGCGTGCGCATTCCAAGCAAACCATTGTAGTAAAAGGTGGCTCACACGTTGTGATGGTATCTAATCCCAAAGCCGTAGCCGATCTGATTGAGAAGGCGGCAGAATAAGGTTGAAATTCTGCCGCCAGGTACATTGATTAGCAGTGATCTGATATTGGGGAGTTTCAGATCCTTTTGACTCACAGAATTTTCGCAACACGCATCCGATTGGGCTGACTTTCGCTCCTTCTGAATCCGTTAGCCCGCGCTTCCACGCGGGCTTTTTGCCTGAACACTCGAGCATGGTATGCCGCGAGGCTATCGCCTGATGTCACTATTGCTTCCGCCATACTCAAATTTTACAAGGCAAGCTATGCGCCCGTTTCTGATAGCCGAACTTCCTCACTAAGCGTTGCTGCCCCCATCATTGCCGCCGTTTTTAACAGGGACCATCTCACCCGCGCGACCACTTCCAACAGCAAAGGATGATGCACCGGCGAGAGCCCCGGTTAGCTAGGTACGATGAGCTTGGCTGTTTGCAAAAATTGGCAACCGCCCTTACCCATTTCACTGTCAGACACAGGTAATACGCTTGTTGGGATAGAATGAGTCAGCGTTCAAGCGTCAATGAAACTGGACAAAGAATCAGCGCTTCGCTTTTTTCGAACGTTATCAACCCGATGAGCGCAAATGGGCCTCGAGTATCTGGTCCCAGATCGGAGGACTCCCAATTCTCTCTCCGAGGAAACTGCTAAGCGCATGCAGTTTCAATGAGGTCTTCTGCGACTGGCGAAATACCACGGAAATATTACCTCCTCGGGGCGCATAGGGCTCCAGTACCTCTATAAGCTCCCCATCCACTATTGCTTGCGCGGCAAGAAATGTGGGCAGTATCGCCAATCCCAAGCCAGCCTTGGCGGCCTCCATTAGCTGGTGACCACAATTGGTACGCATGCGACAACGAACGCGAAATGACTCCAAAGCGTTATTTATGGGCAGTGACCACATCCCATGGGGCTCACGATTCACATAAAGCATGGCGAAATGTTTAGCCAATTCTTGCGGGATCAACGGTGTACCGTGGACGCTCAGATAATCTGGGCTGGCACAGATGACGTGACGATTGGGCGTAATGACTCTAGCTATTAGCGAAGAATCTGGCAGCTCACCGATACGAACAGCCGCATCGAACCCCTCATCCTGTAGGTTGACCCGACGATCATCGAACTGCACATCCAGCTCCAATTCGGGGTGATGCTTGGCAAAGGACGACAAAATCGGGGTGAGGTAGCGCATACCAAAAGCCATCGGCGCTGCAATACGCAAACTCCCGCGGACAGTAGCCTGAGAAATTTGAACGGCGTTTTCAGCATCTTCAACATCAGCCAGAATTTCGATGCAATGGCGATAAAATATTTCGCCCGACTCAGTCAGTCTTGTATGCCTGCCCCGCTCGAGCAAAGAGCCGCCCAACCGCTTTTCTAAGTTTTGAATTCTCTGGGAAACCACCGACTTGGCTGTTCCCATACGACGAGCAGCCTCGGAGAGGCTGCCCGTGTCCACTACGGTTACGAAAGAATGCATTTCTGACAGCTTGTTCACTCTGCATCTCCGGATGAATTGTGTTTTTCATATAGCAATCTGATGTAGGTCAGTCACTCACTAGTGAGAAATAGAGCATATTCGGAGACGCCATTCGCATTCTGGCGAAGACTGCGCGAAAGAGTAACCAGACGTAACGATGGTCGATCAATCACCATTCTTTTTAAAGTCGCAATCGAGGTGCCATGAACTTGTACGACATCGTCCTGTGTTGCCCGCCGCTCAGCAGTGGTTAGCTCGGGTCGCACAGACCACACTCGTCGTTCACTTGTTAGACTGCTTCGCTAAGTCGCACCCGTTGTCGGGACTCAGACTACGCGAGACTAGGCCAATCACTTGCGTATGTTGTCGTCCAAAATTTAGCCGTCCTAGATTCAAACTAGCTCGTATCCTTGCAGCCCTGACCCGACGTCTACTTGAGGCCTGCACTGTCTCGATCGATGCTCAATGATGAGGACCAATAAAAGCTGCGGGCAATTCCGATGCGCCCTATCACCGCACATTAAGACAGCGCCAGCGCGACCCTTTGTTTCCATCAACTAGGCAGGTCTGAATGCCGGGTTTGGTAATCAGAAACCCAGCAGAGATCCTCTGCCAATCTTTAGCAATGGACTTTGGTTCAATAAACAGGTGTTGCCAGTGACCGTATTCTTCGCGCCCTCACGCTGACGCTCGAGCAGCTCCCTCTTGACGAGTTAAGCTTGGCGTTGCTGAACGAAGTACTAGATTGAGAAAACAGATATAGGCGGAATACTGTGTTTGCCTATACCCGATTCAGACAGCGATCCCCTCCCGCGAATAACGTCCAGGCGCAAGGCCTGTATTGCGTGTAAATGCAACGCTGAATGCGCTAACGGAGCTGTAACCGACCCGCTGTGCGATCTCGGCAATACTTTCGTCTCGGCGACGGAGGAGGTTTTTCGCCACCGCCATCCGCCATGCGAGTAGATATTCCATCGGCGCCATACCCACTGATTGTTTAAATCGTTCGAAGAAGGTGGAGCGCGAGAGGGCAGCTTCCTTGGCGAGTTGCCTGACCGTCCACGGCTGATTGGGATGCTCGTGCATTTGCCGTATCGCTATGGCCAGACGTGCATCACCTAGTCCGCGGAGTAGACCGGGCGGCGAAGTTTCAGTCGCAGTGGAGCGCAGCGCCTCTATAAACAACACCTTTAATAGGTTCTCCAGGATGACATCGCGCGCCGGACGCTGCCCCCGAGCTTCCTCGGTAACGAGTTCAACCAGCATTGCCAACCGGCGCGCGCCGCGGACGTGTATCAGTTGAGGTAGTAAGGAGACCAGCAGCGCAGCATCCGGTGAGCCGAATGTACAGTGACCCACTATCAATTGAACATCGTGCGAGATATCTGAGATACCAACTCGGACGTCACGTGGTCGAACTTCAATTGGCGGGGTATCGCCTTCATTGGCTGAAATAGGTTGGAGGCTCATCATCGTGAAGTCGTAGGCCGCCGGGATCAAAACAAAGTCACCGGCTTTCAACGTTATTGTCGACTGCCCGGAGACCGACAGCCGGCTTCCACCTTCCAGGATCGCGCAATAAAAGGGCTGACCGAACGCGGAGCGTCGCACAAGCCAAGCACCAGCTCCACTGACAATTTTGGAGTGCGCAGTACACGGTTGCAGAAGAGTGACAATTTGGGCGAGCGGATCCAGCATGTTGGACTCCTACGAAAAATTAGCGGACTGGCTATTATATTAAGTCCGGGCGCAACAACTTATCGTTTTAGCCCTATCAACCATCTGATGCAAACGACATATGAAGACTGTGCTGATTACTGGATGCTCTTCCGGCTTTGGTCTGGCCATTGCCCACTATTTTCTGGAGCGTAACTGGAAGGTGATCGCGACGATGCGCACGCCGACAGAGGGGCTTTTTGCAAAGTCCGAGCACCTGCGTGTGCTTGCCTTGGACGTGCGCGAGCCGAATAGTATTCAGCGGGCAATAGAAGACTCTGGGCCAATCGACGTGCTCGTCAACAACGCCGGAATTGGTTTGCTCGGTGCCCTCGAAGGAACATCGATGCAAGCGATCCGTGACATTTTTGAAACCAACACCTTTGGCACGATGGCGATGACTCAGGCGGTAATCCCGCAGTTTCGGGAGCGTAGAGCGGGTGTTGTGGTCAACGTCACCTCGAGCGTAACGATAAAGTCACTGCCGCTACTCAGTGTCTATACCGCAAGCAAGGCGGCGGTAAATGCATTTACCGAGTCCCTTGCGCATGAGCTCGAACCATTTAATGTTCGGGTGAACCTGGTGCTTCCGGGACGTGCTCCCGCAACCGACTTCGGAAAAAATGCACAACCCCGAATGCAAGGCAGCATTCCCGAAACTTACACAGCGTTGGCACAACAGATCTTTGCCGGTTGGGCGGAGCTGACCAAGATCACTGAAACTCAGGATGTCGCTGAGGCAGTATGGCTGGCGGCGAGCGACTCGACGGCGCCAATGCGCATCGTCGCTGGCGCAGACGCCATTGAGTTGGAAAGCGAGTGAGTCACGTCTGCTTAAGCGCATGACGCCCTCCCCGAGGCGAGATGGCGGCATTAAACGCTGACAGCTCATTTACAGCCAAAGTGTTGACTGTTCGAAAAAAACGAAACGTCGATTCGTTTTTTACTCACTTATTTCATTGGGGCTCCTGATTTACCATTTCAACAAGAAGGTCAAGTGGTTCCGATAGGTGACTGAGTACTCCACTCATTGTGAACAGCGATGTCGTCGCTCCCATTGTCAATCCAGAGTGTGAATTAATTACAGAACTCAATTGGGATACATAAATCATGCGGTCGGTGTTCTGCGCTGTAAGCGCTTTGGCGAGAGCACCGCTATTTTGATCAAAACAAACCAGACATACATTGCTGTCTTAAGTGGGGAACCAGTATGAATCTCATAGGCAAGCGCGCGCTAGTTACGGGCGGTTCTCGCGGTATTGGCGCCGCGATTGCAAAAGCCTTGGCCGCAAATGGAGCGGACGTCGCATTCACATATCTAAATTCCTCCGAGCAGGCAGTGCAGATTGTAGCTTTCATGGAAAAACTGGGACGCCGTGGTTTGGCCATTCAGGCCGACAGCGCCGATCCGGACGCTATCAAGCGAGCCGTTAGCGAAACCGTCAATATGCTGGGCGGCCTCGACATTCTCGTCAACAGTGCTGCCATCGGACTAGCGGGACCAGTCGCTGAGGTCGACCTCGTAGAATTTCAGGCGCTGATGGACGTTAACGTCCGCGGACCGTTTGTTGCGGCACAAGCCGCGATACCGCATCTGAGCGAAGGTGGCCGCATTATTTCGATCGGCTCGTCTCTGGCTGAACGCGTCCCGTTTGGGGGCATTACGGCTTACGCCATGTCGAAGTCTGCGCTTCTCTCCTTCACTCGCGGCCTGTCGCGCGAACTTGGCCCCCAGGGCATTACGGTAAATCTTGTCCTGCCTGGATCGACCGATACTGATGCAAATCCTGCCGATGGCGAGAGTGCAGATTTCCAGCGAGGCCTGTCATCGATCGGCCGTTATTCCACCCCAAGAGAGATCGCCGACGCAGTCGTATTTCTTGCAGGCCCTGCCTCAAATATGGTCACTGGCATCACCCTAACTGTGGACGGAGGCGCGAACGCATAAGCTCCAATTCCCGTAAAAAGGGTTATAAGCATGCCTGACATTGCTGGTGTGGTGGTCTACCACATCATACGCTCGGGCCATGAACAGGCATTCATCGATTGGTCGAAAAGAATGGGAGACAGTGTCCATGCAGCCGCCGGCTTTCGCTCAACCATTCGACTAGATCAGGGGCCGGCGATATCTCATACGCTTGTGCAGTTCAACTCTCAGGAGCAACTCGACAACTGGCTGAGATCAGAAGCACTCTGGCTGTTGCTGCGCGCGGAGGGTGTGAATTACTCATTAAAGACCATCAAGCCCCATGTCGGCCAAACTAGCGCCGTAAAGATCACAGGACCAGTCAGTACGCCAAAGTGGAAGCATGCGGCCGCTACGTGGCTCAGTGTCTATCCGACTCTAGTCGCTGTAAATATTCTCATGATCCGCCCCCTCTCCGGCTCAGTAAACTGGCTACTACTAACAGGTAGCTCGATAGTACTTACCGTCATTCTGACATGGGTGATCCTTCCTCGCGCTCATCAAGCTCTGCGCCCATGGATGTTTTCAGACCCGGACAAGGAAAGTAGTCGGTGATCCAGACAGCATTTTGTGGATGAGGATGGGCTTGCAAGTCCTAAATTACGAGTACTTTTGATTTCGACTATATGAAGTAGTCTCTTGGTATCCGGGCGGGGGCGCCCCACTGGAGAATTAGCGCGCAAGGTTAGCCAGCTCCCGTTGCACGACCTGTCTACCCGAAGGTAGATCTGGCAGCACAAGAACACCAACAACAATAGCAACAATAACGACACTATTGGGATCTCCCTCATGGTTATCAGCTACAAACCGGAACTCGAGTACTCCGGCTTTAAGGACCTGAGCGATCAGGTCCACTTTCAAAGCACAGAAGGCAAGATCTGGTTCGGCGAGCAACGCATGCTGCTGATGCAGGTGTCGGCGATGGCTAATTTCCGCCGTGAACTGATCAGTAGCCTAGGCATCGAGCGCGCTAAAGGGTTCTTCCTGCGCCTTGGCTACCAATCCGGGCTTAAAGACGCCGAAATGGCCCGAAAGCTTAGGCCAAACAGTCCGGAATTGGAGATGTTCTTGGTTGGACCGCATTTGCACTCCTTGAAAGGCATGGTCAATGCGAAACCCATCCAGTTAGAGCTGGATCAGGAGACCGGCCACTTCTATTGCGAACTTGAATGGGTCGATTCATTCGAGGTCGAGACCTGCCTGACGGAGGTGGGTCTAATGGATGAACCGGTTTGCTGGTCCTTGCTAGGCTACGCATGTGCGTACAGCTCTTCTTTTATGAAACGCGAGATCATCATCCAGGAAACGAGCTGCCGCGGTTGCGGCGATAAGCGTTGTATCATTATTGGAAAACCTGCAGAGGAATGGGAGAACGCAGCAGAGTTCAGACAGTACTTCCAAAGTGATCCAATCATCGAGAAGCTATATGAACTGCAATCGCAGGTCAGTTCACTACGCACAAGTCTGGAGAAGCAGAAAGATCATTACTACGGAATAGGGCATTCAACGGCTTACCGGAAGGTGTGCAAGACGATAGACAAGGCTGCCAAGGGCAAGATTTCAGTCCTGCTGCTCGGAGAAACCGGTGTCGGCAAGGAGGTCATCGCGCGGAGCGTGCATCTTCGAAGCGAGCGCGCCGAGCAAGCGTTCATCGCTGTGAACTGTGCTGCGATTCCGCCGGACCTGATCGAGGCTGAATTGTTTGGCGTGGAGAAAGGCGCTTATACCGGCGCCAATCAGACCCGACTGGGGCGCTTCGAGCGCGCCAGCGGCGGGACCATCTTTCTGGACGAAGTTATAGAACTGACGCCTAGAGCGCAGACGACCTTGTTACGGGTATTGCAGGAGGGTGAACTCGAACGGGTGGGAGACTCACGGACCCGCAAGGTCGATGTGCGAGTAATTGCGGCCACCAATGAAAGCCTCGCCGATGCTGTCGAGGCAGGCCGGTTTCGTGCGGATCTGTACTACCGATTGAATGTGTTTCCGGTGCAGGTCCCTCCCCTGCGCGAGCGGCTTGAGGACCTGCCGCTGCTGGTCGAGCACTTTCTAAACAAGTTTCACCTTCAGTACCACAAGCGTACCTTGGGTTTATCAGACAAGGCACTGGAACTATGCCTCAATTACGCGTGGCCAGGCAATATTCGCGAATTGGAGAACGTAGTTGAACGCGGCGTCATACTGACCGACAGCAACGAAACAATAGGACAAGACGCGCTCTTCGCAGTCTTCCCTAAGACAGGCGATCAGCCCGGTGATCGTCTCAACGCCGAAGGTGCGTTGATTCACACCACAGATAATGACAGCGCCGCCGATTGGGTCACGCAGATATTCGAAAGGAACATCAGCATGGAATCTGTGGAAGAACATCTGATGCGACGTGCGATGGACCTTACGCAACAAAACGTTTCGCAAGCCGCTCGCATTCTTGGCTTGACCCGACCGGCACTGGCTTACCGTCTGAAAAAAAGTGGCATCCTCGAAGTTGATACGGACGACTGACTTCAATTAGCCGCCTCTCGGGCGGCTCCCTTTCAATTGTGGCCCACCTGCCAGAAATACTTCAGCGGCATTAATCAAATCGACAACCATCATAATCACCTTACCAAATAATCAATCCGTCTCTCTTCCGCTACAAGCTGGATTCGATCTAGGGCACATCAACAAACAACCTATCTTATTGATAAATATGAGCTTTCTATAAATATTACTGCAGTGGCATAGCCTTTGCTCAGGTAATACCGATCGCTTTGTACAAACCAGTACTTAGTGGGGTGTGTTTTGGTTCCCACACACCGCAAACGGTAGTTAAAACGGAGAAAGCTTATGATCGTCCCTAAAATCAAGTCGCTCGCTGCAGCAATTACACTCGCCACGAGCATTTTAACTATGGCCCCTGTGGCTGCACAGTCGAGTAGCGAATCGCAGTCTGCTACTTCACTCTCGGTTGTTACGGAATTCCTGGCCAATACTGCGCCCGATAAAGTTGAAGCAGCTGCAGAGAAGCTGGCGGCTCCAGACGCGATCTATGTGTCTCTAAACTTCGACAACCCGGAACTTCAGAAAATCCTACCTTGGACTGGCACAAACAAGGGTCCGAAAGCCTTCAGTTCATTATTCTTGCAGGTGTCGGATTACTGGAAAATCGAAAACTTCACCATCAATACTAAAATCGCTTCCGGCGAGGATGTGGCTATTTTCGGTAGGTTCACTTACCGGTCCGTGGCGGTCGACCGGGTGTTCACATCACCGTTTTCCATCCACGCCAAGGTCCGCGATGGCAAGATGATCTATTTCCAGTTCATGGAAGATACCTACGCGTCTGCCAGCTCATTCCGGCAGTCAGGTGCGTGGACCGTGAAGACATCGACGGACACAGGCCCCTTCACCGTAGGTGCGGATTAAAGGCCTCGATCGCAAGGACTGAACCCTCGCCGGCAGATGGTGCCCAGCTGGGAGAGCATAGCATTGCAAACATCTCTCCTTATGCGCGTCCGCCCACAGTACCGATGCGCCGTTTTTCCTCAGGTTCCGTCGGCGCCAACCAACGTGACGTAATGGTTGCCGACGGTTCGCAGGCACGCTGGGACGGAACCATTCGACAGCACACCCCAGACAAAACGCAGGAGTTAGCCATGAATAGTCATACCCCGCACACGTCCAGACATGCGGTGAATTGGATCGGCGGCGAGTGGGTGGACTCGGATACGATCCGTGGATCCATAAACCCTGCCACTTACGAGATTATCGGCACCTATGCCGAAGGTGGTGTTGAAACCGCTGAAGCGGCCATTGCCGCGGCGAAGAGCGCAATGCGCGAGACCGACTGGGTTCACGACCGCAATCTGCGGGCTCGCGTGCTCGATAACCTTGCAGACGCGTTCGAGCGCAATCGGGGCGAGCTCATCAAGATCCTCTACACCGAAAACGGCAAGATTCAACGCGAGGCTAGCTTCGAAGTCGATCTTTGCGCGCCGTCGCTGCGGTATTTTGCCGGCATCGTGCGCACTGATGCCGGACGGGTTGTGGACTCCAACTTGGGCAGAATCGCGATGATGGTGCGCAAGCCGATGGGAGTGGCGGGCGTTATCGTGCCTTGGAATTCCCCGATAATCCTGACGGTACGATCGCTGGCGCCTGCTTTGGCAGCCGGCTGTGCGGTAATTATCAAGATGCCGGGCAAGAGCGCGCAAATTGCCGCGACCCTGTCCAGGATCTTTGCCAACGTAACGGGACTGCCCCGCGGCGTGATCAATGTATTCACTGACGAGACTGGCGAAGGCGCCAAGCATCTCGTCGCTTCTCCGGAGGTGCCGGTCATTAGCTTCACGGGTAGCACAGCGACCGGCAAAGCGATCGCCCTGAGCGCCGCACCGCACTTCAAGCGCGTGGGACTGGAACTAGGCGGAAAGACCCCATCAATCGTGTTTGATGATACCGATCTCGATCTTGCGCTGCCTATACTCGAGATGTCAGTGACGATGTTCGCGGGTCAGTTCTGCGTGACAGGCCAACGGGTGATCGTGCAAGAAGGGATTGCCGATGAATTTCGGAGACGGTTTGCCGAGCGCCTTTGCGCGGTAAAGGTCGGGCCTGCGGCAGACCTTTCGAGCGATATGGGTCCGATGATCGACCGCGAGAACGTCGCACGAGTCGACAAAGTTGTTGACCGCGCAATCTCCGAAGGCGCTGAGGTGATTGTGAGAGGCGGGCCGGTCACCGACGGCCCGCTGTCGAACGGTGCGTTTTTCCGCCCTACATTTCTGGAGGTCACCGATCCAACGATGTCAGTTGTCCAAGAGGAAACTTTCGGCCCGGTGGTTACCATGCAGCGATTCACCACCGAGAATGAAGCTGTCGCCATGGCCAACGACAGTATCTACGGCTTGGGGGCCAGCATCTGGACGCGCGATGTCTCGAAGGCGCTGCGACTCGCGCCCAGGATTGAAGCGGGTATGGTCTGGATCAATGAATGGGGTGCACTCGGTGAAAACACCGAGGAAGGCGGTTCCAAGCAGTCGGGACTCGGCCGCTTAAACGGCGTGACGGCGATCGACGACTTCACGGAGATCAGAACGATCACACTCAACTCCGGACTGATGGGCGCATAAGCGTGGCCTGATTTCGCTGTCCAAGAACGTCGATTCAGGTGTATGCCTATCCAACCTCGACTTCAGCCGGACTCGATATCTCCTTAAAAGAGGGATCATGTCAATGTCGATGGACTGTTTTTCTTGTGGACTGGCATTAGGTGTCAACCACTCGGGCACACAGTTCATCTGACACCCCTATCTGCGAGGCCATTACGGTACAGGATCAAGAAAGAGCCATGCACTCGTATTTTCACCGCCGGTACTCATGTCGTATCACTAGTTGTTAGCTGACAGGAAAACAGCGGTGCGACAGTCACGGACGTACAGCTCGTAGGTGCTTAACATGATGAACAGAAATGATTTGCGTCGCGCTGACATCAATCTGCTGATTGTCTTCGAAACGATGATGCACGAGCGAAATGTTAGCCGTGTCGGCGAGAAGCTGTTTCTGAGTCAACCGGCTATAAGCGCTGCCTTGGGGCGCCTACGTCAACTGTTCGATGATCCTTTGTTCGTTCGCGCCGGGCGGGGAATGGAGCCTACATCACGCGCCCAGGAGATATTTTCCAACCTAACACCCGCACTCGATAGCATTGCTGCCGCGCTGGGCCGGTCTCAGGCCTTCGACCCCACGACAAGTGAAGCCACTTTTCGTATCGGTCTTTCCGATGATGTCGAATACGCCTTGTTGCCCTCTTTAGTACGCCGTATGCGCATTGAGGCACCCAATATAACGCTGGTGGTACGCCGCGCAGATAAATGGCAGTTGCCCAAACTACTTGCCTCTGGGGATATATCCCTCGGCATCAGCCATACATTGGATCTGCCAGCCAACGCTCGGTGTAAACGCTTACGATCAATTTACCCAATGTTGCTGCGGGCCGACTCTCAGCCTGGTGAAATAGACTTGGACGAGTTTTGCCGTCGGTCTCATGCTGTTGTATCGTCAATGGGCAATGTTATTGAAGATGCCGACCGCGCGCTCGATTTACTGGGGCGTCAACGCAAGGTCGTTCTCGCAGTGCCGCAGTTCAGCGCCTTGCCCGTGTTACTCGCAGGCAGCGACACGATTGCAATTGTGCCGGATTACGTTGCCCACGCAATGTCTGGTTCCGGTGGCCTGAGAGCGGAAACGGCGCCCATTGCGCTGCCTCAGCAAGAGCTATCGATGGTATGGAGAGGGGCTACTCACAATGATCCGGGCGAACACTGGTTGCGTTCTCGGTGCAGTACAGTCCTAGGAAATTCGCCCGGAGAACCGACTCAGACCAAATCTGTCGAGTTCAATATTTTGGCGGTTGCTTGAGTTGAGCGGTTTACGCGGCGGAGCTGTGAGCGGTAATCCAAGTGCTTCGCTGCGGGCCGCTCATACGCGCTACGAAGCGTAGCTTGGTATGCCGAAAACGGGCTAATAATCGACCCTGCGGAGCAGGCAGAAAACATCGTAGCTTGAATAGAACGTGTTTTGCCATTTCGACGCCGATCCGGACACCATCAGCGCACTATCAGCGACGGTGGGGCCCAATGACTTCAACCATTCCAAGGCAGATCCCGGCGAATTGTGGATCATTTACAAAAAACACCTCAGTGGTGTTGATCGAATCCGCAACGCACCACCATCGCTTTACCAAATGATCTATTCAAATCCCTGCACTGAACGTTGAATTCGAACTAGACCACACCGTATTAACCTATCCTGCTGATTAATAGAGATTTTCCATAAGATACCCCCCATGGCATAGCCCTTGCTTAAGCATCTTCTGTCGCTTTGCACGCAACAGTTCATAGCGGCATGGAAATTACGTAGCCTGGAGAGCACTATGAGTAATTCTGAATTTTTCGTTACTCCAAGTGAGGGTGAGAAGGCACCATCCAGCCATATTGTACTGCTCATAGTGCCAATTAATGCGAACTACCTGAATTTGAAACCGGTTCTGGAGCGTGAGATATGAGCTGGAGTGTGGGTACACCTCACTTGTTGAATAACAACGCTTCCAGCCGTCCTGAGCATGTAAAACAGGCGAGGCAACTGTTGACGTTGCTCATCGAAACGGAGCGGGCCATTCACTGTGATCCAAGCATTGCTTCAACTTATCTTAATCAGGCGATCGCCTTGCTGGCAGTCGACAATCAACGCGAACATGCGCCGCGTAAACAGAGAGGTGGGCTGGCCCGCTGGCAGATCTCGCGTGTAGACACATTTATAAAAGAACATATCGATCAGTGCATACGGACTACCGAACTTGCATCGTTACTGGGCTTGAGCGTCAGTCATTTTTCGCAAGCGTTCAAACAGACGACCAGCATAACGCCGTTGATGTATGTGGCCGCCGCGCGTGTAGAGGCGGCGCGGCGAGTTATGCTCGGTTCGGCACATTCCTTAAGCGACGTGGCGCTGAGTCATGGATTCTGCGATCAGTCGCACTTTTGCCGCGTATTCAGACGCGAAACAGGCTTGTCGCCGCAAACCTGGCGAAAGCTGCATGCACCCAACGCACTGCTGCATGCATCCCTACCTGGTTCTTCAACCCGTCAAGCTGCACAAGTTAGTAGTGCATCATGATTGTCGTCAGTGCAGCTTCATAACGACATCATATTGAAATCTGCCCAAGATGCTCGGTTGGGCTGGCGAGATACACCCGAAGTGCGGGTGATCCAATCGTGTAAATACACCCAATGAGGAACTAATAATGGCTAAAGTTTTAGTGCTCTATCACTCCATGTATGGTCACATTGAGACCATGGCGAACAAGATCGCCGAAGGTGCGCGCAGCATTCCAGGGACAGACGTTGAGGTAAAGCGGGTTCCTGAAACGATGAGCCCAGAGGCCTTCGCTGCAGCAGGCGGCAAGACCAATCAGAGTGCGCCAGAGGCACAGCCATCGGAACTGGCCAATTTCGATGCAATCATCTTTGGCACTCCGACTCGCTTCGGCAACATGTCCGGACAAATGCGCAACTTCCTCGACCGAACAGGCGGCCTTTGGGCCCAGGGCGCTCTAGCTGGAAAGGTCGCTAGCGTGTTCACCTCAACCGGAACGGGCGGTGGCCAGGAAATGACTATTGCCTCCACCTGGACCACACTTGCTCATCACGGAATGATCATCGTGCCGATCGGCTATACATCCCCAGCAATGTTCGATATCTCGAAAGGAGGAGGTACGCCTTATGGCTCGTCTACCATCGCTGGTGGCGATGGTTCTCGTCAGCCAGATGACCGTGAGCTGGAAATCGCTCGCCATCAGGGCGAACACGTCGCTCGTATCGCATTGAAGCTTCAAGCCTAAACCCTGCTCATTCCTGCCAAGAGCTTCCTGATCGAAGCTCATCAGCAACGCTTCAACGAGCGCGCGATCCTTATGTGCGCCAACCAAAAGCATTCGACTAAATGGTCAACTCGATACGCGATACGGTCTGGTACACAGAGTTGTGAGGCGAGTTATGCCACCGCTGCTCGAGCACCGGACGCCTGCTGCCAATCTACACGATCCATCAGTGCTAAAACGCCGACGAATCTGAGAGTGGGATGTAGTCAGAAGAGCTCTAAATACCGTCGATCGATTTTCGTATTGACATATCGATAATTCTAGATATGATGGCGCCATGGAACTGATCGAAGTCTTCAAAGCCCTCTCCAACCCTACTCGCCTGAAGATCTTGCAAGGCTTGAAGGATCCGGTAAAGAGTTTCCCTCCGCAGGATGAGGGTGACGTCTTCACCGTAGGAGTCTGCGTCAGCAGCATTCAAGAAGGCATTGGATTGTCGCAGTCGACGGTGTCTGGCTATCTTGCAACGCTGCAACGAGTAGGCTTAGTCGAGGTCAGGCGCATCGGGCAGTGGACCTACTACAAGCGTAGTGAAGCAGCCATCAAAGCATTGGCTGAGGCAGTGAGAAAAGAGTTGTAATTTTTTAACAACATATATCGAGATATCTCGATATCCAGCTTTTACGATACAAGGATAAAATCATGAAACTCCAATTACTGTTTAGCGTGTCTTTTTCTCTGCTGGCCAGCAGTGCTTTCGCTCTGCCAGCCACCGACCAAGCTACCCCACAAGTGAAGGCAAATCACTCATTGTTCGGCCAGACAGTTGCGGCTGACGGCTCCGACCGTACCCCACAAGGCCAGATCTTGGCCGAAGGTGGTAACGATCGCCTGAAAGAAAAGGGCCTGATCACTCAACATGCCTCGGTTCGCTCCCCACAGCGCCAAACCCTGGCTGCTGACGGGTCCGATCGCACTTCACAAGGTCGGAAACTAGCTGAAGGTGGTGGTGACCGCGTGATCAAACGCAATAGCGCTTTGAGCTAGCCCCTTGATGCATACAAAAGCTCAAGGCAGTCGCATTGGACAGTGAAATCCCTGCAAGTGCTCTGCAGTCGCCATCAGGACATTGGCCTAGGCGACAGAAAAGTTGTTAATTTTTTTAACTTATAATATCGACATATCTCGATATCCGACTTTTACGATACAAGGATAAAACCATGAAACTCCAATTACTGTTTAGCGTGTCTTTTTCTCTGCTGGCCAGCAGTGCTTTCGCTCTGCCAGCCACCGACCAAGCTACCCCACAAGTGAAGGCAAATCACTCAGTGTTCGGCCAGACAGTTGCGGCTGATGGCTCCGACCGTACCCCACAAGGCCAGATCTTGGCCGAAGGTGGTAACGATCGCCTGAAAGAAAAGGGCCTGATCACTCAACATGCCTCGGATCGCTCCCCACAGCGCCAAACCCTGGCTGCTGACGGGTCCGATCGCACTTCACAAGGTCGGAAACTAGCTGAAGGTGGCGGTGACCGCACTCCACAAGGTCGGAAACTAGCGGCTGACGGTTCCGACCGAACCCCACAAGGTCGGAAACTAGCTGAAGGTGGTGGTGACCGCGTGATCAAACGCAACAGCGCTTTGAGCTAGCTCCTTGATGCATACAAAAGCTCAAGGCAGTCGCATTGGACAGTGAAATCCCTGCAAGTGCGCTGTAGTCGCCATCAGGACATTGGCCTAGGCGACAGAAAAGTTGTTAATTTTTTTAACTTTTAATATCGACATATCTCGATATCCAACTTTTACGATACAAGGATAAAATCATGAAACTCCAATTACTGTTTAGCGTGTCTTTTTCTCTGCTGGCCAGCAGTGCTTTCGCTCTGCCAGCCACCGACCAAGCTACCCCACAAGTGAAGGCAAATCACTCAGTGTTCGGCCACACATTTGCGGCTGACCGCTCCGACCGAACCCCACAAGGCCAGATCTTGGCCGAAGGTGGTAACGATCGCCTGAAAGAAAAGGGCCTGATCACTCAACACGGCTCGGATCCAGCCCTATCTTGCCAAATTCCTGGCTGCTTACGGGTTTGATCGCACTTCTCTAGGTCGGGAATTGGCTGAAGGTGGTGGCCACAACGTACACAAATGCAACAGTGTTTTGAGCTAGTTGATGGTGCCGTGGAGAAAGCTCAATACACGGATTGAGCTTTTGAAATTATTAGTTCTCGCACTTTCTCCGCGCCATTCCCAAAAATCTCTAAACAACAGCAAAGCCGATTTAATAGAGCGCATCGATGTTCTGTCGAGAATAAGAATCTACAAATAAAAGTTATTTATCAAGCTTTCTCCTGCTGTATTAACAGTAAAGCGTTTCCGACAACCAGCTTTATGGCCTAGTAGCCGGCTGCCTATAATCATAGTCATAAAATAGTCAGAACCAAGCAATGGCAGACATTAAAATCTCCATTAGCATGAAGATAGAGAAAATCAATTTCCACTCCAATTAGTATTATTACTGCAGCGGGCACTTTTACGGAGAGATCATGAATATATTCACTGAGTCCCGGGCAAATATAAAAGCGGAAAGTTTCCGCTTTCCAAGTTCCTATATATGGCTATCAATAATGGTTTTGCTTTGGGGAGCTAGTTGGCCTGTCACTAAAAATGCGCTACTGCACATTTCTCCTCTTTGGCTCGCATCGATCCGTTTTTCTAGCGCTGGACTCTGCCTGTTTTGCTACCTAGCGGTTCGGGGTCAATTGAAATAGCCAGTAGCGAAAGATCTTCCAATAATTGCAAGCGTCGGTTTATTGCAAATGATGGCTTTCACCGGTTTAGTCATGGTGGCTATGGTGCATATCGACGCTAGTCGCGCGGTACTTCTGGCCTATACAACCCCTCTGTGGTGCGTTGTGGCCGCCTTTTTAATATTTCGGGAAGCACCTTCTAAAGCGCAGGTTGTTGCATTAATTATCGGTCTCGTAGGCGTGGGGGTGTCTGTTTTCCTTTTGAACTGGATTGGGCATCTAAAGGAACAGTGGTGGGTGCAATATTTCTTTTATTAGCAGGCATAAGTTGGGCGTTTGTGATTCTTCACGTCAAGAAACATAACTGGGTGTCGTCTCCAGTAGCGCTTGCATCATGGCAGATGTTACTCGCCGCCATTCCGCTGTCATTGGCAGCGTACGTCATGGAGGGCTCGCCGACCCAGATTCCACTCAACGCGGAGAGGCTGGGGGAGATTTTCTTCATCGGCCCTGCAGCAACGTCCGTTTGTTTCGTAATCTCTGCGGAGTATGGAAGAAAAATTTCAGCGTTTGGGATGTCGAATTTTACAATGGGGGGTGCCTTTAATTGGCATCTTATTTTCCTACTGCTTCTTAGATGCACCTGTTTCAAGTGTATTTTTATTGGGACTTTTTCTCATCATGTTTGCGTTCATCCTGCCCGCCCTAGTTGTACGCCGCGGCAAATAGAGCATCGCTTCCACAGTGGTCGCAGCCTGCCGATTAAATATTTTTTGACGGAAATTTTTGAAATTACTACAGCGCTGGCATTGTTAAATTACCGCAGGATTCGTGCCTATTATAAAATAGTTAATGCTCAACCAAATGCGTATTGGAAATATTCACGAGCCTCCTAAAGCGCTGAGTCGACAGATCACGTATTTGGCATTCACTCTAGCAACGCGCGACATATCCCGTATAGCACGTCTGGTATTTCATCCGCCCCATCATCAGCATAATCGCCGGTGCGGTGAGCTACCTCTTCTTGAAAGCAGGCTTGTTGGTACTGGGGTCGACCGTGAACGCCGGAGCAAGCAAAATTGGATTTTTCGCGCTGGCATTCATATCCGGTTTCAACGTCGACAAGTTCGTGGGGAAAATCGAGGAAGTCGCGAAGGCGGTGTGAGGCATTGATAAAACACGGAGTGAACGGACTCGCGCTTGTGAGGCGGAGCTTGCCAAACTGTCAACCCCAACCTTCCCTCAAGTCCGAATTAGGTTCTTGTTAGGCAGTTCGATGCGGCAAGCTCACTGCCTACCACTTGATTTGGAGGTGGGTGTTCGTCACTGCCGCCTGTCCTGCGGTTGTGCCGCTCCGAAACTCAGGTAAGTATGGGCACCAGTATTTTCAGTTATAGGAAAATAAACCAGGCGAAGTAGCCGCCGCTGGCGAAGAACACGCTGATGAGATTGAGCCCGCGCAACACCAATTCGCTCTCTTTGCCCATCTTAGGCATTTCCGCCTCGCTCTCATTCATGACACTCAAGTGGACGTTACGCAGAGGCGCATTACGTGCGCACGTTCTAAGCCCCGGCATGAATTTTTGGAATTCATTCGGCTTGAACTCCTGTCGCCAGATCGCTGACGACGTCAGTTGGGCGTACTCATGAAGTGCATATTCGATACGTGCGGATGCGAACTCACCAAAGCCGCCATAGACCGGAATTTCACTATGCCGAGTGATGACAAGCGCAAGCTGGTATTTATAGGGCTTTGGTTCAATTCTGCCCACATCCAGGTCAAAAGGTTTAACGCTCCACCAGCGTCGCAACTCATCATCAATAAGCGCGAGCAGCAAGCGCCGCCCCACAATAACAAGGTACTCATTCTCCTCAGCAAGTGTGCGCTTAAGCAGAACCGGGTATTTCCAGTCGAACCAGATCACCGCTAACAAGTAAAAGCACCAGCCCATCAGCAACTAGCTCAAGGGTGCCACTGCCGCGCGCCTTTCAACTCGGGAGAGGCCTGAAGGAACGCGGCGACCAAGCCCCCACTGCTGCGAGCTTGATACCGGCGCCTGACTTCATCTGAGACCAGAACTACCAAATCGTCATTTGTCGAAACCGGTGATACGCCATTTCCTGGCGCGCGTTGCGTCGCTCAGCCAAGCCAGGCCTGTAGATTTCTAAACTCGGGAACTCATCGAAAAATCAGGAAATCCAGCTGAACTCAAACCGCATCGCCGAACGCTTGTTACGACGGTGCACTTTTTCCGATTCCGCTGTCCGGCGGCGCATCTCGTGGGTGAAAAAGAACGCCTTTTTAGGCTTTTCGCTTTAGTCGGATTGGTCGTTTTGACTTTCGGATTTTGTTGGTCAGTGTTCCTTTAGAAATGTATTAATGCTTCTTTTTTGCTACCTCGGCTGGCAAAGCAATCGGCTCATAGCAGGTATATTAATGCACCAAAGACTTCGGGGTAATAGACAAGGCACTCAACGTTGTGAATAGATATTGGATGTCGATCAGCTTCGATTCTTAATAACTTGAAATCCGGCTTTTTTGACAAAACAGCTAATTGCTGCCAATCAAGGCTGACAGGCAAAGGCGCTGCCAACCTTGATGAATTTGTCTGAACAAAGAATTACTACGTTAGGACCATCATACGCTCAAACACATGTATTTGATTTCTAAGTAATCCTCGATTCCGTATTTGGAGCCTTCCCGGCCTAGGCCCGACGCCTTGATACCGCCGAACGGCGCGACTTCGTTGGAGATCAGACCGGTGTTGACGCCGACCATGCCGTACTCCAGAGCTTCTGCCACTCGGAACACACGACCCAGGTCGCGAGCATAGAAGTACGAGGCCAGACCGAACTCAGTGTCGTTGGACATCGCGATTACTTCGGCTTCGTCTTTGAAACGGAACAGTGGCGCCAGCGGCCCGAAGGTCTCTTCCTTGGCCACGGCTGCGTTTTTCGGCACGTTAATCAGAATGGTCGGCTCGAAGAAGTTGCCTTCCATAGATTTACCGCCAGACAGCACGGTCGCTCCTTTGCTGACCGCATCGGCAATGTGCTCCTGAACCTTGGCCACGGCTTTTTCATCGATCAGCGGACCGGTGGTGGTGCCCTCTTCCAGACCATTGCCGATCTTGAGCTTTGACACTGCGCCTTTCAGCTTCTCGGCGAACGTGTCGTAGACCGAATCCTGAATGTAAAAACGGTTAGCGCAGACGCAGGTCTGGCCGTTGTTGCGATACTTAGAGATGATCGCTCCTTCGACGGCCTTATCCAGATCTGCGTCCTCGAACACGATGAACGGCGCGTTGCCGCCCAATTCAAGCGAGACTTTCTTGATGTCCTTGGCGCATTCCGACATGAGTTGACGACCGATTTCGGTCGAGCCGGTGAAGGACAGCTTGCGCACGATCGGGTTGCTGGTCAGCTCGCTGCCGATGTCGCCGGCGCTACCGGACACCACGTTAAACACACCGGCAGGAATGCCGGCACGCTGTGCCAGCTCAGCCAGCGCGAACGCCGAGAATGGCGTTTGCGATGCAGGCTTGAGCACCATGGTGCAACCGGCGGCCAGCGCTGGGCCGGCTTTGCGGGTGATCATTGCTGCCGGGAAGTTCCATGGTGTGATGGCAGCGGTCACGCCGATAGGTTGCTTGATCACGATCAGACGCTTATCCGGCTGGTGGCCAGGGATGACATCACCGTAAATGCGCTTGGCCTCTTCGGCGAACCATTCGATGAAGGCGCCCGCGTGGACGACTTCTCCCTTAGCTTCGGCCAGCGGCTTACCCTGCTCGAGGGTCATCAGGAGGGCGAGGTCGTCTTGGTTCTCAATCAACAGTTCAAACCAGCGATGCAGCTTGCCTGCTCGTTCTTTGGCAGTCAGTGCGCGCCAAGCCGGCAGTGCATTATTAGCGGCTTCAATCGCACGGCGGGTTTCAGCGGCGCCCATCTTCGGCACGGTACCCAGAATTTCCCCCGTTGCCGGGTTGTTGACCTCAATCGTCTGACTGTTGTCCGCATCAACCCATGTGCCATTAATCAAGGCTTGCTGGCGAAACAGTCGAGTGTCTTTGAGTTGCATTAGGAACTCCGATTTCAGTGCGAAAAGGCTGGCGGCACCGCAATGCCGCCATTAAGACAACAAGTATCGCGAGATCAGACCAGAGCACTTCTTCTCCTGAGCTCACTATTGAGAATGAAGTCATTTTCCGAATAATCCACGGGACAATCGATCACGTGCACGCCCGGCTCGCTCAAGCAATGCTGCAAAAGTGGCAGGAAGCCGTTGGCGCTTTCCACTCGATGCCCTTTGGCGCCATAGCTTTGCGCATACATAACGAAGTCCGGGTTTCCGTAGTCCAGACCAAAATCGGTGAACCCCATGTTCGACTGCTTCCAGCGAATCATGCCGTAACCGCCGTCGCGCAAGATGATAACCGTCAGATTCATCTTCAGCCGAACCGCCGTCTCTAATTCCTGACTGTTCATCATGAAACCACCGTCACCACACACTGCGACCACCGGCCGATCCGGATAAACCAGATGCGCAGCCATCGCCGACGGCAAACCCGCGCCCATGGTTGCAAGTGCATTGTCCAACAACACCGTGTTAGGTTTGTGAGCCTTGTAGTTGCGCGCAAACCAGATTTTGTAGATGCCGTTGTCCAGCGCGACGATGCCTTCCGACGGCAAGGCACTACGAACATCGGCGACGAAGCGCTGGGGGTAAATCGGAAAGCGATTGTCGTCCGCGCCCTCGATAATCTGTTCTTCATTGGCGTTTCGGATGGCCATCAGTCGACTGAAGTCCCAATGCTCCTGAATTTTCAGTGCTTCGCCGATCTGCCATACGGCATTGGCGATGTCCCCCACCACTTCGATCTGGGGGAAATACACAGGGTCGACTTCTGCCGAGCGGAAATTGATATGGATCACTTCGGTTCCGCCACGGACCATAAAAAACGGGGGCTTTTCGATGACATCGTGGCCGATGTTGACGATGAGATCGGCGGCCTCGACGGCGCGATGAACGTAGTCGCCAGAGGACAGCGCGGTATTGCCGAGAAAGCGCGAATGACGCTCATCAACCACACCTTTGCCCATTTGCGTGGTCACAAACGGGATACCGGTATCATCTATCAGTTTCTTGAGGACCTTAGCCGTCATCTTGCGATTAGCACCGGCGCCAATCACAAGGATCGGACTTCGCGCGTCCTGGAGTTTTTGCACGGCCGCGTCTATCGCCTTGTGCTCTGCCAAGGGACGACGATGAAGACTTGGTGCGACTGGCAAACTGTCAGTCTGTTCGGCAGCGATGTCTTCAGGTAGCTCCAGATGCACAGCGCCGGGCTTTTCCTCTTCAGCTAGGCGAAAGGCTTCACGGACCCGCCAAGGAATGCTGTCTGCGGACGCCAACTGGTGGGAGTACTTGGTTAGCGGTTGCATCATGCCGACAACATCGAGAATCTGGAACCGACCCTGTTTGGACTTCTTAATCGGTTTCTGACCAGTAATCATCAGCATCGGCATGCCGCCCAGATATGCGTACGCACCCGCAGTTACCAGATTAGTTGCGCCAGGCCCCAAGGTAGCCAGGCTGACGCCGGTTCTGCCGGTCAGTCGGCCATAGGTGGCAGCCATGAAACCTGCAGACTGTTCATGGCGAGTCAACACTAGCTTGATACTGGACCGGCGTAACGACTCCAACAGGTCCAAGTTTTCTTCACCAGGAATACCGAAAACATATTCCACACGCTCATTTTCTAGACATTTCACGACGACATCTGCGGCCTTGGCCATTTCTCCACCTCAATATCGGTAAGCGCTTACGCGCAAAAAAACATAAGCGGCAGCGATCGTTCACATCGTTGGCGCTAGGATAGCGTGCGCCTGACTGCTGTAATTTCTACTAAGCGCCTATGAACTCTTCAGTTCTGGTACATTCGACGTTGGCAACCTGTAAGGCACGACCGCTTGACGTAGCGAAAACTTGTCGCACAGAGGTAAATTCGCTCGCTATAACTCAATAACAGAATTGTCTTCAGAGAAAAGTGTATGAGGTTATCGAGCGTCCGCAGTCGCATCGAAAGCTCGGTCACCAACTTAAGGTCATCCGCGAATTTGCACATATACGAGTCGCGCTTGTTTCAACGCTCGAGTGAAAAATAAGTAATAGACTACGTCATTGCCGAACGCTGTTCAGCGTTAAACAAAAATCAACCGTTTCGCAGGTTGAATCGGTGGCGGCAATGTTTCGAAGATCATCACTCAAGTCTTGCTTAACTCGGCCTATATCCCTCACCTCAGTTAAAGGTAAAAATCTCGATTACTACAAATTAGCGATATTTATCCCGATTATTGCTGATGACAAACCATCGGTTAAAAGCGAACCCTAGCAGGGCATTACCAAGCTGCGATCGTGCTCGGAGCTTCATATTCTCCATTAAAAAAATTCGCTCCTTCAATATGATAGACCTGCGGCTCTTCGGAAAAATATTCCTCTAAGCCCATCATGAATTCCTGATGGTCGTCGCTCGCTTCGAAGCCCGGTGTGTGATCCTCGAGCGATTGCCAGCGCACGATCAGGTTGAATTGTTCCGGGGTTTCGATCCCTTGGGCCAGCATATGCCCGCAATAACCTTTTGCGCGGGTGAGCAAAGGCACGACCTTGGCAAATGCTTGTCTGAACGCTTCAGTGCGATCTTTGTGAACGGGTAGCAGAGCGATTTCATAAATCATGGCATTCCTCCAAAAAACTCAGTGGGTTTAAAGTGCACATTCACGGGATGAGCGATGGCTCGACCGCAATCACGATTTTGCCCTGAAGGCCGTTGTTGGGGCTTTCCAGCCGTGCATGGGCGAGCCCAATGTCGGCCAACGAATAGACCGCGCCAACGTGCGGGCGCAGTTGACCGCGCTCTACCAATGCACTTAGCTCATCCAGTTTGCCGCGGTTTTGGCGGGTGAAAACGAAGTGATAACTGGCGTTCTTGCCCCAGGCCTGCACGAGGTTTTGTGGCTTTGCAATGTCCACAATCGAGACCACACGGCCCAGTTGGGCGAGCACGTCGGGACTGCGTGTCAGGGTGTCGCCACCGATAGTGTCGAACACCACATCCACGCCGTGGCCGCTGGTTTCCCGCATGATGGCGTCAACGTAATCTTCTTTTTCGTAGTCGATGAGTACATCGGCCCCCATGTCTCGTGCGAACTCAAAGTTTGCTTCGCGCACGGTCGTGAACACCCGGGCGCCAATGGCTTTGGCCACCTGGATCGCCACGTGACCGACGCCGCCAGCGCCACCATGTACAAGAATACTTTCTCCCACTCTGAGGGCCGCACGCACGGTCAATGCTTCCCACACTGTCCCGCCCACCAAGGTCAGACTTGCCGCCTCAAGGTGGCTCAGCGATGGTGGCTTCTTCCCGATAATGCTTTCGTCCGCGACGTGGTATTCGGCGTAACTGCCTGGACCGTCGAAGATTTGCGGGGTGTACCAGACTTCGTCACCGGGTGCGAAGCTCTTCACACCCGATCCGACTTCTTCGACAACGCCCGATACGTCGTGCCCGGTAATGGCCGGCAGTGGCACGTAGTCGACGTAATCGCCGCGTCGGACCTGATAATCCAAAGGATTGATGGAGGTGGCGTGAACCCGCACCAAGACTTGTCCTGCACCCGGTACTGGCTTGGGCACGTCGCTCAACTCGAACGATTCCGGGCCGCCAAATGATTCAAGTACCATCGCTTTCATCGTAGATCCTCCTATCATTTAAAATGAATGTCGAGGTACTGCACAAGACGCTCACCCTCGACAAGTAAGCTAATTACTGATACGCCCGATACTGTCGCAAAACGCCGCCGTTTATAATTGGATGACTGTCTGAGGATGGGATGATCTTGTGATATGCGGGTTTTTGGATGATTACTGGTACTCGTAATGATTATGCATAGGAGCGCCTGTCTGCGACTGCGAAAATATTTGGAATTTCCACCTCCCCCAAATCCCTTGACATGGAGTTCATTAAGCCCACTGAGCTTTGACCAGCCGCGCTATTGTGATAGCCGACACAGTCTTAGCTGTTGTGAATCTCCTATGGCAAGCTTCGCTCTTACGGACTGTTCGCATAATGCGCAATGCCCCTATTCTGCTCGCTCACCGTTGACTTTGAATGTCGATCTCGCATCGGGTAGGAAGCAGCAAGGGTTTGCCAATCTGCTCGATACCCCTTCCGTGATGGAGTGCGTCAAAAGAATCGTCGGATACACCGTTCAGACAACGCTTTATATTCAGCACCATTTGGTCTCTGTACACGAGGTTCGAATGCATTAAAAATCTTCATCCTTGATGCCATAAAGCGGATCTGCGCCTCCCCGAAAACTGGCGCTCAAACCCCAAACACGAGGCACTAACCTACGGAAGAAAAATTCTGCGGTCGCCATCTTGGCACTATAAAATGCGGGTTCATCAGACTCGTGCCTGGCCGCAATGGTCGCCATCTTCGACCACATCCACCCATAGATCACGTAGCCAACCAGGTGCAAAAACTCCACCGAGCATGCACCTACCTCCCGTGGATCCCGTGTACCGCGCTCAACGACCCACTCCAAGTCAGCCTTGAGCAGCAGCGTCACTTCTCGAAGTGCACCAGCATGCGCAACGCCCGGAACGTCCGCTTCCCGAAGGATTTCGTCGATTAACCCTAATAAAACCTTGCCGCCATCGCCGACAACTTTACGGCCGACGAGGTCTAGAGCTTGAATGCCATTGGTGCCTTCGTATATCTGGGCAATACGTACATCACGGACCAACTGCTCCTGCCCCCATTCCCGCACGTAACCGTGACCGCCAAGCACCTGTTGCCCAAGTACCGTGCTGTCGAAGCCCATGTCGGTGAAAAACGCCTTGGCGATTGGCGTTAACAACGCCACTTTCTGCTCAGCATGAAGCTGCTGCGCCGGCTCGGCAGTATGTTTGGCGATATCCATCTGCTGCCCAATGTAAGTCGCCAGTGCTCGGCCGCCTTCCGTCAGTGCACGCATGGAAAGCAGCATCCGGCGCACATCGGGATGGGTAATTATGGAAGCGCTCGTTTGCCTACTATCAGACCGACCTTGCTTACGTTCACGCGCATAAGCGACCGCTGTCTGATAGGAGGTCTCAGCACACCCTAATCCCTGAATGCCGATCGATAGCCGTTCATAATTCATCATGGTAAACATGGCGCTGAGGCCTTGGTGCAAATTGCCAATCAACCACCCTGTCGCACTATCAAAATTCAGCACGCACGTGGCAGACGCATTGATGCCCATCTTGTGTTCAATGGAGCCGCAGCTCACCGCATTGCGCTCCCCAAGTGTCCCGTCATCTTTGAGCAAAATCTTTGGAACCAAAAAAAGTGACAGCCCTTTAGCTCCATCAGGCGCGTCCGGGGTTTTGGCGAGTACTAGATGGATAATATTCTCGGTTAGGTCATGCTCGCCGCCCGTGATGAATATCTTGCTGCCGCTGAGGGCATAGCTGCCATCAGAATTCCGTAGCGCGCGCGTTCTAATCAAGCCAAGATCACTGCCTGCGTTCGACTCTGTCAGGCACATGGTGCCTGACCATCGCCCGTCATACATTGCCGGCAGATACCGCTGTTTCAATGTCTGATCACCATGTGCATCGAGTGCTAGGCAAGCACCGCTGCTAAGCGCCGAATACAATGCAAAACTACAGTTGGCGGCGTACAGCATTTCATCAAGATGGACTGTCAGCATTTTCGGCATCCCTTGCCCGCCGAAATTGGGGTTACCGGCGATACCGACCCAGCCACCTTCGACATAGGTCTTATAGGCCTGCTTGAAACCATTCGGGGTTGTTACCTGCCCATCTCGCCAACTAACACCCTCTTCGTCACCACTGTGATTGAGTGGAGCTACTACTTGCGAACTCAGACGAGCCGCTTCCTCCAACACCGCTGAGGCAATCTCAGCATCCATTGTATCTGCAAAAAATGGCAGTTCCGACCAAGTGCGCGAAGCAGCGAACACGTCATGCAACAGAAAACGAATATCACGTAACGGGGCTCGGTACTGCGTCATAGCATTTTCTCCGACTAACTGAATGCAAGGAGGTGGCTGGAATGCACACTCTGGCAACGGTATGAGCCACGTAGCGATGCCACGACTGACGCCACGGGCATCAGCCAACACACCACGAGGAAGTTGGGTCAGTTTTGCTGCCAAGCAGCCCGGTTTGGGCTACCCATAAAAGCAACCGTGCGGTACTTAATTCGATGCGTGTGTGCAGTACGGTTAACCTATCTTCGTTTTACACTGTTTCATCGCATACGCTGCATTGAAGCAAGGCAACTGGTGAACAGCGTTTATGTAAACAACCGGGGCCGAGGCACCGATGAGTGACCAAAGCTAAAGGTGAATTATTTCAACGGGTCTCCGGGAGAATTTGGAGCAAGGAGACTACGCAGGCCTATTGAGCGAAATCTCACTTGGCCCCGATCAAGCACATAACCGCGACCTTCAATCCAGCTCGCTAATCCGGGAAGTGACGCGTATCGGACGATGCCTCATCAACCAACCCTCAACCCCCAACGTACGCATAAGAACTACACACGCCGGTGGCCGAGTTTTGTCACAGTGCTCTGGCCCAGTCTCGCAACAAATATTTCTGAATCTTGCCCGTCGAGGTTTTCGGTAACTCACGGAACACCACGGTTTTAGGTAACTTGTAACTGGCCAATTGCTCTCGACAAAACTCAATGATGTCGGCCTCCAGAGTGACCACACAGCCGTCTTTAAGTGTGATGAACGCACACGGTGTTTCTCCCCACTTCTCATCCGGTCGGGCTACTACCGCAGCTTCCAGGACTGCCGGATGGCGGTAGAGAGCATCCTCGACCTCGATGGTGGAAATATTCTCGCCACCGGAAATGATAATGTCTTTGAGTCTGTCCTTAATTTCGATATAGCCATCCGGATGTCGCACCGCTAGATCGCCAGTGTGAAACCAACCTCCAGCGAAAGCCTCGCGGGTCGCATCTGGGTTTTTCAGGTATCCCTTCATCACCGTGTTGCCGCGCATGAAGGTTTCGCCAATAGTGATCCCGTCGTTCGGTACCGGTTTCAACGTTTGCGGATCGGCCACCATCAGACCTTCGAGCGTGGCATACCGCACCCCCTGACGCGATTTGAGTCTGGCGCGTACCTCTAATGGTTTTTCATCCCACTCGTCATTCCACGCGCACACTGTCACGGGACCGTACACTTCGGTGAGCCCGTAAACGTGGGTGACCTTGATGCCCATTTCCTCAACCGCACTGATAACCTTCGCCGGCGGCGCTGCTCCGGCCACCATCGCATCAACTGGATGCTCGATGAGCACCTTGTCTGCATCCGGCAGATTGACCAGAGCGTTAAGTACGATGGGCGCACCACATAAATGGGTGACCTTGTGTTCATTGATCAAGCCCAAAATTTTCTGCGGCTCAACGCGACGTAAAAACACATGGGTGCCCGCCAGCGCCGTTACCGTCCAGGGGTAGCACCAGCCATTGCAATGGAACATCGGTAAAGTCCAAAGGTATACCGGGTGATTGCCCATCGCCCAAGTCACCTGATTGCCCAGCGAATTCAGGTAGGCACCGCGATGGTGATAGACAACCCCTTTGGGATTGCCGGTGGTGCCAGAGGTGTAATTAAGCGAAATCGCTTGCCACTCATCTTCAGGCCATTGCCAAGCAAATTGCGGGTCACCTTCAGCGAGGAACGACTCATAATCCAGCGCACTCACAGCGCGACCTTCGCCATACTCGGGGTCGTCTACATCGACCACAAGTGGCGGATCGGTCAGCAAACCCAACGCCTCACTAATAACGGCGTGGAACTCCTGGTCGGTGAACAGTACTTTCGCTTCGCCATGCTCCAACATGAAAGCAATGGCTTGAGCATCGAGCCGCACGTTTAGAGTGTTGAGAACCGCGCCAATCATCGGTACTCCAAAATGCACTTCTAGCATCGCCGGAATATTCGGCAGCATCACAGCCACCGTATCGCCCTTGCCGATCCCGCGCCGGCTGAGCGAACTGGCTAGGCGCCGGCAACGTTCGTAGGTGTCTTGCCAATTGCGCCTGATCGATCCGTGAATCACAGCGGGAGACTGCCCATAAACAGAAGCGGTGCGCTCAATGAAACTCAGCGGTGTGAGGGCAATATGGTTGACTGCCGAGGGCGCCAGGCCCGTTTCGAAAATCGACATGACGTTTTCCTGTAAGAAGGCCACCAGCCACATTGCTGCGCTGGAAACCTCCGGTTGCTGATTGTTAGCTCTGACCAAGCTTTGAACGGTGCCGCCATGCACGTTTTGATGATGCATGAGCGGCCCTCCAGTAGTAGTCGTTAATGAGGTGTTTCTTCGGTTTTCTGGATGGCCGCGAACTCTTCCTCGGGAGTACCGGACACCAAGTGGTGCCGGCTGTATAACGCAAAGTAGGCAATGAACAGGCCGTAGATTGCCGCCGTACCCAACATGACTTTCGGATCGACCAGGAAGCCGGCGACTAAAGCAACCGCGGCCAGTACCAAGGCGAATGAGGAAGTGACGATGCCACCTGGTGTGCGATACGGGCGCTGCATGTCCGGGCGACGTATGCGAAGGGAAATATGCGCAGCCATCATGAGCACGTAGGACAACGTCGCGCCGAACACCGCTACCAGGATCAGCAGGTCACCTTGCTCCGTCAGCGACAAACCGAATCCGATGATTCCCGGTACGACCAGCGCGTAGACCGGAGCCTTGTTGCGGTTGGTAACCGACAGTTTGCGCGGCAGGTAGCCCGCTCTTGACAACGCGAAGATTTGCCGAGAATAGGCATAGATCACCGAGAAGAAGCTGGCAATCAGGCCTGCCAGGCCAACTAAATTGACAAGCTGGCTCATCCAGGTCGTCCCCCCATACACCGCCTCCAGCGCTGCCACCAGCGGGTTTCCGGAATCCAGCAGTGCCTTGGCACCCGAGGCCCCTGGACCTACCGTCAGAATGAGCGCGGCAAAGATGAGCAGCACCAGCATTGAGCCGATCAAACCTCGTGGCAGATCGCGTGTGGGATTCTTGGTTTCCTCTGCGGCTAGAGCGACACCCTCTACGGCGAGGAAGAGCCACATCGCATAAGGAATTGCCGCCCAGATCCCGACATACCCAAACGGCAGGAAGCTACTGGCTCCCTTCGCTTCGGTCACCGGGATGTCGAATAGGTTGGCAACTTCAAAGTGTGGAATCATCGCGACAATAAACAGGCCAAGTGCAAGGGCCGCCACCGCTGTAATGACGAACATCAGCTTCAATGCCTCTCCCGCGCCGAGCACATGGATACCGATGAAAACCGTGTAGAACGCCAAATAGATCGGCCAGCCGCCAATGCCGAACAGTGATTCACAGTAAGCACCGATGAAGCAGGCAATTGCTGCTGGAGCGATGGCGTACTCAAGGAGGATCGCCGCCCCGGTGAAGAATCCACCCCAAGGTCCGAAGGCTGTACGGACGAAGCCGTAACCGCCACCTGCGGTCGGAATCATCGAAGACAGCTCCGCCATGGAGAAGCACATGCACGTGTACATGGCAGCCATCAGCAAAGTGGCGAGAAACATCCCACCCCACCCGCCTTGGGCCAAGCCAAAATTCCAACCTGCAAAGTCTCCGGAGATGACATAGGCAACACCGAGGCCGATAAGCAACACCCATCCTGCTGCGCCTTGTTTTAACTGTCGATTCTGAAAGTATTGCGCGTTAACACTCTCAGTCCCGACCCCGTGTGCGAGGCTCACCGTATTGTTTTTTTGAGTGGACATAATCAAGGTCCTCTTCTTGATGGTGACCGCCGTGAACTTCGACGGCGGCGTGCGGCCAATAATGAAGTGGCTATTGCTGTGCTTAGAAAAATCCCAGCGGGTTGATGTCATAGCTGATCAGCAAATTTTTTGTCTGCTGATAGTGATCAAGCATCATCTTGTGAGTCTCGCGACCCACACCGGACTTCTTGTACCCACCAAACGCAGCGTGCGCCGGGTACAGGTGGTAGCAGTTGGTCCAAACACGCCCGGCCTTGATCGCACGACCCATGCGGTAGGCGCGATTGATATCGCGGGTCCACAGGCCTGCGCCGAGGCCGAACTCAGTGTCGTTGGCGATGGCCAATGCTTCTGCCTCGTCCTTGAAAGTAGTGACTCCCACCACCGGGCCGAAAACTTCTTCCTGGAACACGCGCATCTTGTTGTTGCCCTTAAGCAGGGTCGGCTGGATGTAATAACCGTTGGCCAAGTCGCCCTGCAGGCGCTCGACGGAGCCGCCTGTGAGTAGCTCGGCCCCTTCCTGTTGGGCGATCTCCAGGTAGCTGAGAATTTTGTCGTACTGCTGCTCGGAAGCCTGGGCGCCAACCATGGTCTCGGTGTCCAAGGGATCACCGCGCTTGATCTGCTTGATCTTCTTCATCACCTCGACCATGAAGGTGTCGTAGATCGATTCTTGTACCAGCGCACGGGATGGGCAAGAGCACACCTCGCCTTGGTTGAAGAAAGCCAACACCAAACCTTCGGCGGCTTTTTCGATAAAGGCCGGCTCGGCGCTCATGACGTCTTCGAAGAAAATGTTTGGCGACTTGCCGCCCAGTTCGACGGTCGATGGAATGATGTTCTCGGCGGCGCACCTGAGAATGTGCGATCCCACCGGGGTGGAGCCGGTGAACGCAATCTTGGAGATACGTTTGCTGGTGGCCAAGGCCTCACCGGCTTCGCGGCCAAAGCCTTGGACCACGTTGAGCACGCCCGGTGGCAGCAGGTCGCCAATCAACTCCATCAACAGGGTAATCGACAGCGGCGTCTGTTCGGCCGGCTTCAAAATCACGCAGTTACCCGCCGCCAGCGCTGGAGCAAGCTTCCACGCAGCCATCAACAACGGGAAGTTCCACGGGATGATCTGGCCGACCACACCCAGTGGCTCGTGAAAGTGATAGGCGGCGGTGTGTTCATCGATCTCTGCAGCGCTGCCTTCTTGGGCGCGGATGCAGCCGGCATAGTAACGAAAATGGTCTGCTGCCAAGGGGATATCAGCATTCAGGGTTTCGCGTATGGCTTTACCGTTGTCCCAAGTTTCGGCCACAGCCAGTAGTTCGAGGTTGGCTTCGAGGCGGTCGGCAATTTTCAGGAGCACCAAGGCGCGTTTTTGCACAGACGTCTTGCCCCAGGCGTCGGCGGCGGCATGGGCGGCATCCAGTGCCAGTTCGATATCTTCGGCACTTGAGCGGGGGAACTCTCCTATCACCGAAGCATCGACTGGGCTGGTGTTGGAGAAGTACATACCTTTGACCGGCTCAATGAATTTGCCACCGATGTAGTTACCGTACCGTGGCTTCAGTTTAAAAATCGCGTCGGGTGTTCCGGGTTTTGCGTAGATCATGGCTTTCTCCGTGACATTATTCTTGTGATTGTCGAGCGCAGTAGGGCTGCGCCGGTCAGAGTCGTTCGAGCACTCGCTCAAGGCTGTTGAGGAGTATCTCTGCGTGCTCACGCTGGAATACCAACGGTGGCCTGATTTTGAGAGTATTAACATGTGGTCCGGCGGCGCCGATCAGCACTTTTTCCTCTCGTAGGCAGTTGACCACTCTTGCCGCGGTCGCAGCATCCGGGGTGCCGTCCGGGCTCGTGAAGTCGACGCCGGCATACAGCCCCATGCCGCGAACATCTCCGATGACTGTGTGGCGCGCGGCTAGGCTCTTGAGCCCTTCGAGCAAAAACTTGCCGGACTCATGGGCATTCGCGATGAGGTTTTCCTTCTCGATCACCTCTAATACCGCCAGCCCCACCGCGGACGACACTGGGTTGCCGGCGAAGGTGTTGAAATAGCCGGACTCGCTGGCGAAACGCTCAAGGATTTCCGGCTTGACGGTGAGGCCAGCCGTTGGATGACCGTTGCCCATCGGCTTGCCCAGGGTGACGATGTCCGGGACCAGGTCATGACATTGGAATCCCCACATGTGGCGACCTGAACGACCAAAGCCGGGCTGAACTTCGTCGGCGATATACAGCCCACCGGCCTCTCGCACAGCCCCAACGGCCTCGCGCAAAAAACCTGCCGGTTCGAAAAAGCCACCGTCACTGGTAAAGAAGGTATCGAGTAGCAGGGCCGCTGGTTTGATACCGTGCCGGCGCATATCGGCCAAGGCCGCACGCACGTCGGCGGCAAATCGACGGCCAACTTCTTCGGGGTTCGTCGGATTATGAATCGGCGCAGCAACCGTGCGTGCATCAGGGCTCGCTGCGATCTGCGGAAACTGCGAGGAAGACAATTCCGCAATGCTGGCGGTCAGCCCGTGATAAGCGTACTTCGTGATGATCACGCCGGTACCGCCGGTGTAGTCACGGGCGATACGTACGGCTAAGTCGTTGGCCTCGCTGCCCGTGCAGGTGAACATCGCCTGACTCAGTTCGCCAGGCATGGTTCCCAGCAGCTTTTCGGCAAAATCCAGCACGTTATCGTGCAGGTAACGAGTGTGCGTGTTGAGTAGGCGAGCCTGGCGACACAGGGCATCGACCACACGTGGATGGCAATGTCCGACTGACGGCACGTTGTTATAGACGTCCAAATAGCGCTGACCGTCGATATCGTAAACCCATACACCTTCACCACGAATCAGGTGCAGCGGGTTTTGATAGAACAGTTGATAACCCGGGCCGAGCAAACGACGACGACGCTCGATCATCTGGCGGGTGCGTGTCGAGAGTGTGTGACTGTTTTCTTGCGAAAAAGCGTTGGTTTTCAACATGGTGGACCGAGCCTCGCTAGACATGCAAAGAGTGCGATACGCGCCATCCGCGTTTCAGAGCTTCCTAGAGAGAGATGGTGCCCATGGTTTCTTCACAGGACTTGACCTTGAGAGATTTGTTATCTGCTCTGAGGTCAATTTTTAGCTCGCGATATTGGTATTTGTCCTCTGTAGTCAAAATCGCTTAACCCAAAGTCAAGCACGTCCAAGACAGTCTCTCCATCCTGACTCTGACTTTTAATCAGAACGCTCTGGAGCTGACGTATGACCACGGCACAACAAGAAGAACTTGGTATTCAGGCCCTGCACGAAGCGGCTACCCGCACGCTCGCCCGTTGCTACCCCCCCATGTGCAAGGGCAAGTAACTTTATTGTGTCGTTCAGAGAATGCCACCTATCGCATCGACACCCCGAGTGGGCAACGTTACGCCTTGCGCGTTCATAAATTGGGTTATCACCAAAAGGCCGATATCGAGAACGAACTGGTATGGTTGGATGCTTTGCGGTCTTCAGGTATTCAAGTCCCGAACCCCATCGCTGGCTTGGATGGGCACCATGTGCAGAATGCTCAGTTGGGGGACGAAAAAGAACTTAATCTGGTGCTATTCCACTGGGTAACCGGGGTTGAGCCCACAACAGATGTAGACCTGAGTGCCTTTAATAGGTTAGGCGCCATCACCGCAAAGCTACATAAGCATAGTCAGGAATGGCAGCGCCCAGCTGATTTTCGCCGGATCGTCTGGGATCACCGGAGTATGGTCGGGCCCCAGGGACATTGGGGAAACTGGCGAGATGCGGTCAATTTGAACAGCAGCGCTTTGGGTTTGATAGAGGACACATTGCACCGCGTGAGTCGCGAATTGACAAGCTATGGTCAGGACGAAAAGCGTTACGGATTAATCCATGCGGATCTGCGTCTGGCTAATCTGCTGGTCAATCATGAGCAAACACATGTGATTGATTTTGATGACTGTGGTTTCGGTTGGTACATGCACGATCTAGCTGCCGCCCTGAGTTTTTACGAAAATCACGAGCGGCTTGATGAATGGGTTGAACATTGGCTCACCGGCTATACGAGCATTACCCCTTTGAGCGCTCACGACATAGGCATGATTCCGACTTTCATCATTCAGCGGAGAATTCAGCTTTTGGCCTGGATCGGATCCCACGCTGATACCTCGCAAGCGCGTAGCCTGGGAATTAACTGGGCGCAGCAAAGTGTTGAACTATGCCGGAGATATTTAAATAACGAGCTTGCTCAAGTCGCGGCTAGATGAAGCTTTTGCGTGTGAGCCTATCACTCTGAAAACAACAGTAATCAAAGAAAATTCATCCGGAGGTGCGCCGTGAAAACGCTGTCTGAAATGTATTCTTTCGTCGCCGTAGTGGACGCGGGTAGTATCTCCGAAGCTGCTCGTCGTATGGGTACAGCCAGTCGGTGGTTTCCCACAGAATTCAAAACCTGGAAAAGTGGTTGTGCGGCTCTTTGCTAGATCGGGGGCAGGCATACAAGACAGACCGAGTCGGGCGAACTATTTTATCGCCCTGCATAGACATACTGGCTGATATTGAGGACTGAAAACGCCGTTCAGATTTCTCAGGCTACCGTCCGGGGACGCTTGGGTGTTGCAGCGCCCATGGTTTTTGGTGCGTGCTACCTCGACCTCGCTCCGATCTTGTACTTTGTCAGGCATTACTCCGAGTTTCAGTTAGATGTTGAGTACGACGATCGTCGGGTTAACTTGCAGGAGGAGGGGGTCGATGTGGCCGTACGTATTGGTTAGCTGCAAGACTCTTCGCTAGTGGCCAGAGCCATCAGGCACAACCGCCACGTCATCTGCGCCAGCCAAGATTATCTGAGTGTCCACGTATACCGTTGACCCCACAAGAATTGACCAAACATTTTGCTATGCATTACGTGAATCGTGAGCCCCATGCCATGTGGTCGTTCCGGTTAACAACACTTTGACGTCATTTCGCGTTCGATGTCGCAGCGTACCAATTGTGGTCACCAGCTTATGGATGCAGCTAAGGCTGGCTTGGGGATGGCTATATTGCCCACTTTCCTAGCCGCGCAGCCCGTAGTGGATGGGGAACTCATAGAGGTACTGGGACCTTATACCCCGCGAGGGGGCAATATCTCTGTGGTGTATCGCCAGTCGCAGAAAATCTCATCCAAACAGCTTGCGCTAGGTGGTTTTCTCGGTGAGAAGATCGGTGATCCTCCAATATGGGATCAGATACTGGAGGCCCATTTGCATCTATCGGGTTGATTCGCTCGATAAAAGCGGAATACTGGTTCATTTTGTCCCGACTAATATTCGCTTTAGCCCTAATCCATCCTTTTCACAACAAAGGTATCACCTGTATCTGAAAATGAATAGAAAAGGGCGGATGACAATTTTCGCCAACAGCCTCGTTAGAAAGCCTCAGACCGCAACACCCGTACTCACTCGCCCGACGTACACTCTCATTTGTTTAAAATCAACATAAACCTAACCGTCTTGGGGCTTCACATACGCCCTACCCCATGCCTCGGCATTGCTCGATCTGCGAATGATCAATGCAATAAATCGCCGGCAGCTTACTTAATACCGATAGGGAGAACGTATTTCAGTCGGACTTACGACACTGTTTTGGACTGGCTCCATGCCACCGCCGGAAAGCACGCGAGAAAGCACTGGTCTCCGAATATCCAAGCAAAAGTGCAAGTTCGGAGATTGATAAACGTGTCTGAGTCAAATAATACCGAGCCAGCTCTTGACGCACCTTATCAACTAAGCCAGAAAAATTTAACCCTTTCTCTCCAAGCCGACGTTGCAAGCTCCAACTTGTAATCTTAAGTAGCTCTGCGACTTGATCAAGGCTAGGTTCACCATTAGCGAACTGAAGTCGGATTTGCGCTTGAACATCATTAATGATGTCATGCCCCCCTTGTCTTTCACCCCATTGCCGCGCTAACAGCACCATACTTTCCATGACGATAGATAATAGGCGACTATCGCGGCCGGGCATAATTTTATCCAGTGCACTCCTCCTGAACACTAGTGAATTACAAGGCTGGCCGAAGAAAACAGGAGCATCGAAGGCTTTACAATGTTCGTGCCAAGCCTGTGGCTGAGGATGCTCGAAATGCACCCGCTCAGGTGCCCACTTTTGCCCGATAGAGTGACGAATCAAGTTGGTGAACATCCCCATAGACAATTCAGCATCCTGGCGCTTGCGAAAGATTGCGCCGTACTGAACCTGATAATCAAGCCGACACCATTCGCCCTCCACCTCAAATCGCAGCAGACTACCTTGCTGATGTATTGGAAATACCTTCACCACGTTGCGCAACGCATCTCCTAGGGTTTCCGAGCAAAGGCCGACGTATCCGAGCATGCCTAGGCCGTCTGGTTTGAATTGACTGCCGTAACGCAATCCGAAATTATCATCGTGCGTCTGGCGCGCAGCCTCCTCGAAAACTGCGCAATACTGTTTGAGATCCAGACTCAATGTAGGATGCTGCAGATGCTCCGGATTGAACCCCGCGTGACCGAAAATTCGATCTGCATCTCCCCCCTTCTGCTGGATAAACTCGATCAGACCTGTTGCGGCCGAACTGAGCACGCCGATTGATTGAAGCTCATCGGCGTATCGCCGCGAAGTGTCAAGTTGCATGGCAACCTCTCAAAAAGTTGCTAATAAGGACGCTAAAACGGTTTTAGAATCATAACAACAAGAACAAGGCAAATCCCATGCCGCTCCAATTATGTGCGCGCTGAATGCTTTGCGAAACGATCCGCTACCTGATAGCTCTTCTCTATGATTGAACGGCTTGAAAACCTTAATTGTGATGTACAGGAACTCCAGCGCTGACGCAAGGTTATGAAATACCAGCAGAAGCCGTGATAATCCATGTCGCTCATGCGAGTTTGCCCTCCATTGATCATTAGATTCTCTATAAGCGGGTCCACCTCTACCAAGCTGAAAAGCGATGCTTGTTACTGAAATCCAAAGGCATTTCTCCATACCTGCAACGAACAGCTCGATCAACGACCAATAGACTCTCCGCAGTTGCCGCACATGTTTCCAATTACCCCAATGGATGTTACTGCGGACCACACCTTGAATGGTCACACATCAAGCGCTGAATATCTGGAGGGACGACCAGTATGAGCAGAGCTTTGCAAAGCTACCACCAGCCCTTGGGGTTAACGATAGCGGCGTCTATATCGGGGTTCCGATAACCCCAAAGTGCCAACTGACGTGGGTCAACGCTTGACACCTGTAAGCCGGTCTTTGATAGGCGAGCACATAACAAAAATTTTTTGCAATTGATTTGACGCCAGAGGACAAAAAATGTGCTCGACGGTCAAGCCGCGCGCGAAGGTTTAACTCACTATCCAGCCACTCTCAAATGATTGGAGCCGCGCACATGTTCACGTCTTTAAGTGGCAAGAGTGTCTTAGTCACCGGCGGCAGCAGTGGTATAGGCCTAGGGATCGCCAGGCAATTTGGTATTCAAGGCGCGAAAGTATTTATTACCGCCCGCAACGCAGACAAGATTGAAGCGGTCGCTGCCGCTATGCGCGCTGAGGGTTTGCACGTGGAGGGGCTAGCCGCCGATGTGGCTAATGCCGCTTCTGTCGAGGCTCTCATGCACACCGTTGAGGAGATGCATGGCGGCCTGGACGTGCTGTGCTGCAATGCTGGCATTTTCCCAAGTTCAACATTGGAAGGCCTGACTGAGGCAGATTGGGATCGGGTGATGGCCACCAATGCCAAAGGCACATTCCTATGCGTGCAAGCCGCTCTGCCTCTTCTGCGGTTCGCCGAATACGGTCGCGTGATTCTCACCTCATCAATCACCGGCCCAGTCACTGGGTCTCCAGGCTGGGTTCATTACGGCGCGAGTAAGGCGGCGCAGTTGGGATTCATGCGAACTGCGGCAATTGAGTTGGCAAAAGACCGTATCACCGTCAATGCGATACTGCCCGGCAACATCATTACTGAGGGCTTCCTTGATGTGGCCGCCGATTATCAAGCAGGCGTGGCAGCTTCCATCCCTCTCAAGCGGCTGGGCACTTCCGAGGATGTTGCTAGCGCAGCTTTGTTCTTTGCCAGCCGCGAAGCCAGCTACATCACCGGCCAGAGCTTGATCATCGACGGCGGCCAGGTCTTGCCTGAATCACTTCAAGCCCTTGTTTAAAAAACATCCTGAACAAGGAATATGCTCGTGAACACAATTATCAGTGATGCTTCACCGGAGCACTCAGCACCTGCAGATATTCAGCGGTTGCGCAAAAACGCCGTCGGGTTAGTTGGCGTATTATTCATGACGGTCGCGACGGCGGCGCCGATCACCGCAATGCTGGGTAATGTGCCAATTGCCGTGGGTAGCGGTAATGGACAATTTGCCCCCGCCGGTTACCTGGTGGCTACGGTAATCTTGGCTTTGTTCGCGCTGGGGTATTCGCAGATGGCCAAATACATCACCGCGACTGGAGCCTTTTACGGCTTTATCTCCCATGGGCTGGGCCGGGTTGTAGGCATGTCATCGGGCATTACCGTCACCTTGACCTACATTGTATTTGAAGCCGCGCTGGTGGGAATTTTTGCTTTTTTTTGCCAGGAATTCGTGCACAGCGTACTTGGTTTACATGTCCATTGGCTGCTATTCGCGCTGTTGATGCTCGCGGCAAATGGCATCCTTTGTTATTTCGACCTGAGTCTGGCAGCCAAACTGCTGGGCGGCTGCCTGATCCTCGAGATTCTCATGTTGGGGGTGACTGCGTTCGCAGTGTTGTTACATGGCGGTGATGCGCATGGCTTGCACGTGGAGTCGATCAATCCTCTCAACGCATTCAAACCGGCCGAGGGCGTTGTCGGCGCTAGCGCGGGTCTTGGATTGTTTTTCGCTTTTTGGTCATGGGTCGGATTTGAGTCCACCGCTATGTATGGCGAAGAGTCCCGAGATCCCAAGCGCATCATTCCTCTGGCCACAATGATGGCGGTGATCGGCGTGGGAGTGTTCTATGTCTTTGTCTCTTGGATGGCCATCGCTGGAACAGGCCCGGCCAACGCAATTCAACTGGCCCAGAATCCAGCAACTGCTGCCGAATTGTTTTACGGTCCGGCCCGTACTTATCTAGGAGAGTGGGCAGTAACCTTGTTCAAAGTGTTGGTAATCACCGGGTCCTTTGCCTGCGCCATGGCTTTTCACAACTGCGCGTCGCGCTACCTGTACGCAATCGGACGAGAAAATCTGTTTGAATGCCTAGGCCGTAGTATTGGTCGCACTCACCCGCAACACGGATCTCCGCACGTGGCGTCTACTGTCCAGACGGTGATCGCCACGCTGATCGTTTTGGCATTCTGGCAGCAGGGCAAAGATCCCTATGCGGACATGTTCACCTTGCTAGCCATCCTTGGCACCATGGGCATCATGATCGTCCAAGCGCTCTGTGCTTTCGCAGTCATCGCCTGGTTCCATTTCGATCCAGAGAATCGCCATAAAGCGAACTGGTTCAAGACCTTTTGGGCACCGCTCATTGGCGGTCTGGGGATGCTGTACGTGGTCTACTTGCTGTGGATCAATATGGGCTTTGCTGCCGGTAATGCCGTCAGCTCGCTGCTCTACCAACTCATTCCCTACATCGTGCTGGCGAGCTTTCTAGTCGGTGCTGGTATCGCCCTATATTTCAAATACTTCGATACCCACAAATATCAGATCATCGGCCGTATTGTCATCGACGAGCAGCGTCACATTTGAGGAAATCGTGGTTGTGAAATACTAATCTGTACGATCATAAATGAAGGTGATGTAGAAGCCAAAAGCTCGGATGGCGCGCTTCGCCAGTGTCTGCCGGAGCATGAGAAAAGCCAATGAGCGGCGTACATGAAAACTTCACATCCTCTCCCTTCAGAAGGCCTGCAATGTGAGAGCGACTGGAATCGGATCAGCTCCAAATACCGTCGATCAATTTCCGTATTGACATATCGATAATTCTAGATATGATGGCGCCATGGAACTGATCGAAGTCTTCAAAGCCCTCTCCAACCCTACTCGCCTGAAGATCTTGCAAGGCTTGAAGGATCCGGTAAAGAGTTTCCCTCCGCAGGATGAGGGTGACGTCTTCACCGTAGGGGTCTGCGTCAGCAGCATTCAAGAAGGCATTGGATTGTCGCAGTCGACGGTGTCTGGCTATCTTGCAACGCTGCAACGAGTAGGCTTAGTCGAGGTCAGGCGCATCGGGCAGTGGACCTACTACAAGCGTAATGAAGCAGCCATCAAAGCGTTGGCTGAGGCAGTGAGAAAAGAGTTGTAATTTTTTAATATATTATATCGATATTTCTCGATATCCCTTTTTATAGATGCGGAGTTCAAACATGCAAGCGATGATACTTAAAGCATTTGGCGGCCCGGAATCGTTCGAGTTGAGCGACGTGCCCAAGCCAGTACCGGGTGCAGGACAAGTCTTGGTGCGGGTTCACGCCACCTCCATCAATCCTTTGGATTATCAGGTCCGACGCGGCGATTACGTCGACTACGTGCCACTGCCGGCCATTACCGGGCACGACGTATCGGGCGTTGTCGAAGAAGTCGGATCGGGTGTGAAGAGCTTCGCACCCGGTGACGAAGTCTGGTACACCCCGCAAATCTTCGACGGTCCAGGCAGTTACGCCGAATACCACGTCGCGGACGAAAGCATTATCGGGAAGAAGCCACCATCGCTGAGCCACCTTGAGGCGGCAAGTCTGACCTTGGTGGGCGGGACAGTGTGGGAAGCATTGACCGTGCGTGCGGCCCTCAGAGTGGGAGAAAGTATTCTTGTACATGGTGGCGCTGGCGGCGTCGGTCACGTGGCGATCCAGGTGGCCAAAGCCATTGGCGCCCGGGTGTTCACGACCGTGCGCGAAGCAAACTTTGAGTTCGCACGAGACATGGGGGCCGATGTACTCATCGACTACGAAAAAGAAGATTACGTTGACGCCATCATGCGGGAAACCGGCGGCCACGGCGTGGATGTGGTGTTCGACACTATCGGTGGCGACACCCTGACACGCAGTCCCGACGTGCTCGCCCAACTGGGCCGTGTGGTCTCGATTGTGGACATTGCAAAGCCACAAAACCTCGTGCAGGCCTGGGGCAAGAACGCCAGTTATCACTTCGTTTTCACCCGCCAAAACCGCGGCAAACTGGATGAGCTAAGTGCATTGGTAGAGCGCGGTCAACTGCGCCCGCACGTTGGCGCGGTCTATTCGTTGGCCGACATTGGGCTCGCCCATGCACGGCTGGAAAGCCCCAACAACGGCCTTCAGGGCAAAATCGTGATTGCGGTCGAGCCATCGCTCATCCCGTGAACGAGAACCTTTCAACCGGTCGTGTCTTTTGGGTGGAACGCCATGATTTATGAAATCACTCTGCTCTCTGTACACAAAGATCGCACTGAGGTGTTCAGACAAGCATTTGCCAAGGTCGTGCCTTTGCTCACCCGCGCAAAAGGTTACTGCGGGCATATGCTGGCCCAAGGGATCGAAACACCGGAGCAATTCGACCTGATCGTGCGGTGACAATTGCTCGATGAGCACACGCCTGTCTCTGAAGATATACGATTTGTTAGATAACTTAATTTTTTCAGCGCATTATTTCGATGCGATGCAGCTACATAGGCACAAAGTGAAGATGTAGCAACTAACCAGTGCTTAGGTACCCGAGCGCCCCATGTCTTTTGCTCCGCTGCAACTAACACTCAAAGAATGAACTTAAAAAGCCTTAGCAATAATTCGACTTTACGGAGTGAGATATGACCAGCAAGAAACTCAGACAATTAGCAACAGCGATTGCTGCCAGCTTTAGCTTAATTTTATCCTCTAGCGTACTCGCTGAAAGCGACCCAACAACATATGAATATGGAATGAAGCTTGACATTGCGAAGGTTATATCTATATCAACAACAAGAAGCCGCACTTGCGAGCCAGTTGACCGCATATTGAAATATATAGATTCATCTGGAAAAACCGAAACTCTGAAATATCGGGTTCTTTCGGATGCTTGCGACAAAAGGCACTTACATCACAGTAACGGCATCTAACAGGCTCCCTAAATTTATCAGAACCCAAAATTTAAAATGCTCAACTAAGGCTCAACAATATTTTGACTACCCCTGAGGCATACGTATACTCCGTGATCGTCAAAGCATTTTTCCGTATTTAAATTCGCGCATTAAATAGTACTGGACTGTCGCGTCGTTCAGCCCAGCTCATTAACGCGTTTAACATTGATTCAATGCATCCAGCAGTCTTATGAAACAAAGAGCGCATAGCGTCATTTCATCTGTTCGGCACAATGCATATTAACTCGTAAAAAGGACAATAAAATGTTGAATAAGCGAATCAGTTTGATCGCTCTGGGGATGATGAGCGCAACGCAGGTCATGGCTAACGACCAGGCCGAGTCCAAGGGCTTTGTTGAAGACAGCAGTCTCAATGTGCTGCTGCGCAACGCTTACATTAGTCGTGACTACAAGGACGGTCGTGAAGATAAAGCTGAGTGGGGCCAGTCGGCAATCGGTACGTTCTCGTCTGGTTTCAGCCAAGGCACAGTCGGCGTGGGCGTGGACGCTTTTGGTCTCTACGCTCTACGTCTGGATGGCGGGAAAGGTCGTACAGGTGCACAAGGTATCGACTTCTTCAAAAAAGGCGACAGCGGCAGCGCGGCTGACGACCTGTCGAAGGGCGGCGCGGCGGTTAAATTCCGGCTCTCTAGTACTACATTGATCTACGGCGACCAGATGCCGGCCCTGCCGGTGTTGAGTTACCACAACGTGCGCCTGCTGCCGGAAAGCTATACCGGCACGCTGATCACCTCGAAAGAGATCAACGGTCTGGAACTGAATGCAGGTCGTTTCACCGCCCAATCGCGCAAAAGTGCGGAGGGCCGTGACAGTGGTGGCTTGAATTCGATCAGCGTCTTGGGTGGTAGCTACCAGTTCACTGAACAATTCAAGGCAGCGGTCTACGCGTCCGATGTTGAAGATGTGTTGAAAAAGCAATATGTCAACGCCAACTACTTATTACCGATCGACAAGGATCAGTCCCTATCCCTGGACTTCAACGGCTATCGCACCAAGCTGGATGATGGCTACGTTCGCCAAAAAGGCGCTAGTGGCGACGACAACAAAATCTGGAGTCTGGCCGCCACATTCAAAAATGGCCCGCACTCGTTCACTATCGCTCATCAGCGCAGTACAGGCGACAGCAATCTTGGCTACGCATTTGGCGGCTACCAGAAAGGCCAAGGTCGAGTCGGCGACGGTGGCAACACCATTTACTTGGCAAACTCCTACTGGTCCGATTTCAACGCTGAAGACGAACGCAGTTGGCAACTGGGGTACGGTCTGGACTTTAGCACCTTCGGCATCCCTGGCCTAAGCTACAACGTAGCCTACGTGCGCGGCGATAACATCACCACGTCTACTAGCGAAGGGGGGACAGAGCGCGAAATTTTCAATCAGCTCAAATTTATCGTACAGAGCGGTCCGGCCAAAGACCTCAGCGTGAAACTACGTAGCTCCGTCTTACGCGTGTCGCAGAAATCTAGTGAGTACAACGTTAGTGGTAATGAGGTGCGTGTGTTTATAGATTATCCGATTAATATCTTTTGATGATGGGCGGCGCTATCGAGGGTGGATTAAAGGCTGTCAAAGGAAGAAGCCCCAACTGGTTCGGGGCTTCTTTGTAATGATCGAAAGTCGCTGTGCAACACATGATTAGCCGCGTAGCGGTCAAACTGACCACCCTGACTTCATAGGCGCCTACCATTGGCGGCGTGTGGCTAAAAAACGCTAGGGGGCAAACGGCCGTTCTAGGCGCACTTCGCTCCGATTCACTGATCCAGCCGCCTGCACTTGACGCACATGAGCGAGTGCACCTGCTTGAGCTAACGCTTGTAGAGTTTCCCGTCACATCCCAGATGATAGATTCGCACTCACGACGGTTGTCCGCGAAGCCAACGGTTGAGGATCTTATTGGTCGATCCGAACGGCTTAATGCGCAGATTCAGTGGACGGGTTTAATTTGGAAATGGAAGTCTTCTCTCTTAGACGGTTGACATGTGAGAAGGACATCGGTCGAGAGGGGTCCAAATGCCGTCGATCAATTTTCGTATTGACATATCGATAATTCTAGATATGATGGCGCCATGGAACTGATCGAAGTCTTCAAAGCCCTCTCCAACCCTACTCGCCTGAAGATCTTGCAAGGCTTGAAGGATCCGGTAAAGAGTTTCCCTCCGCAGGATGAGGGTGACGTCTTCACCGTAGGGGTCTGCGTCAGCAGCATTCAAGAAGGCATTGGATTGTCGCAGTCGACGGTGTCTGGCTATCTTGCAACGCTGCAACGAGTAGGCTTAGTCGAGGTCAGGCGCATCGGGCAGTGGACCTACTACAAGCGTAATGAAGCAGCCATCAAAGCGTTGGCTGAGGCAGTGAGAAAAGAGTTGTAATTTTTTAATATATTATATCGATATTTCTCGATATCCCTTTTTATAGATGCGGAGTTCAAACATGCAAGCGATGATACTTAAAGCATTTGGCGGCCCGGAATCGTTCGAGTTGAGCGACGTGCCCAAGCCAGTACCGGGTGCAGGACAAGTCTTGGTGCGGGTTCACGCCACCTCCATCAATCCTTTGGATTATCAGGTCCGACGCGGCGATTACGTCGACTACGTGCCACTGCCGGCCATTACCGGGCACGACGTATCGGGCGTTGTCGAAGAAGTCGGATCGGGTGTGAAGAGCTTCGCACCCGGTGACGAAGTCTGGTACACCCCGCAAATCTTCGACGGTCCAGGCAGTTACGCCGAATACCACGTCGCGGACGAAAGCATTATCGGGAAGAAGCCACCATCGCTGAGCCACCTTGAGGCGGCAAGTCTGACCTTGGTGGGCGGGACAGTGTGGGAAGCATTGACCGTGCGTGCGGCCCTCAGAGTGGGAGAAAGTATTCTTGTACATGGTGGCGCTGGCGGCGTCGGTCACGTGGCGATCCAGGTGGCCAAAGCCATTGGCGCCCGGGTGTTCACGACCGTGCGCGAAGCAAACTTTGAGTTCGCACGAGACATGGGGGCCGATGTACTCATCGACTACGAAAAAGAAGATTACGTTGACGCCATCATGCGGGAAACCGGCGGCCACGGCGTGGATGTGGTGTTCGACACTATCGGTGGCGACACCCTGACACGCAGTCCCGACGTGCTCGCCCAATTGGGCCGTGTGGTCTCGATTGTGGACATTGCAAAGCCACAAAACCTCGTGCAGGCCTGGGGCAAGAACGCCAGTTATCACTTCGTTTTCACCCGCCAAAACCGCGGCAAACTGGATGAGCTAAGTGCACTGGTAGAGCGCGGTCAACTGCGCCCGCACGTTGGCGCGGTCTATTCGTTGGCCGACATTGGGCTCGCCCATGCACGGCTGGAAAGCCCCAACAACGGCCTTCAGGGCAAAATCGTGATTGCGGTCGAGCCATCGCTCATCCCGTAAATGTGCACTTTAAACCCACTGAGTTTTTTGGAGGAATGCCATGATTTATGAAATCGCTCTGCTACCCGTTCACAAAGATCGCACTGAAGCGTTCAGACAAGCATTTGCCAAGGTCGCGCCTTTGCTCACCCGCGCAAAAGGTTACTGCGGGCATATGCTGTCCCAAGGGATCGAAACACCGGAGCAATTCAACCTGATCGTGCGGTGGCAATCGCTCGAGGATCACACACCGGGCTTCGAAGCGAGCGACGACCATCAGGAATTCATGATGGGCTTAGAGGAATATTTTTCCGAAGAGCCGCAGGTCTATCACATTGAAGGAGCGAATTTCCCATAGGTAATATCGGTTTCTAGATTCCCACATTGCAGAGAATCATTGGGTCAACGGACATCTGCGCCCTTGGCCCAATAACACTAGGCAAAGGCGTTCTCGCGATATTAATTCGCACTGCTTAACACATGTGTGCTTGTGCCGGGTGGACGCCAATAGTGCAGTTGGTTAACCATTAGGAATTTCTCCCATTTTTACCAATTTCGTAGAAATTGCTCAGGAGTTACAAATGCCTTTTTTCAGAAGCTATGTTTCTGACCTTGACGATGCCTCACGCGAGAAGGAATGCCGGCCCTCCGATTTTTTTGCATGCGATATTTTAATCAACGAAGATGGCACGCTTTGTCCAAACGAAGACAGTAATCTCTTTGAACTATCACCCTCAGTTCCACCAGGAAAACGACCAGTAGCGTTACTCTGATCGGCAGCAATCACTAGGGAATTATTAAGCGCAGATGAGAAGAAAAGATGTCTATTTAACAGACGAAACTACCGCGCTATTTTTTTCTCTCTACCGCCCTTTTTTACCCCATTGGAACAACGCCAATGTCTTGGCGGAATGCCGAAACTTTTAGAAAAAGTCTTCGTAAAGTGAGATTGATCGGAGAAACCACATTCATGACCTATTTCCGTAAGCGAGAGGTTACTCACCTGAAGTAATATACGAGCCCTTTCGATCCTAGCATTTATCACCCATTGCTGAGGGGACAATCCAGTGGATTTTTTGAAGGCACGAGAAAAATAGCTCCGAGAAAGTGAGCACGCCGCTGCTACGTCAGAGATACTAATTTGACCGTTGATCCTTGAAAGAATGAAGCTTTTTGCAAGACGTTCTTTACGCTGTGAAAGACAACCCTTTGGCGACGATCGCGAATCTACTCTAAAAAGAGCCGGTGCTGAGCGAATTAAGCTGATTCCATCTTTTATACTTCCCCTGAAATATAGCGCTGATGCCCCTCCGGTTTGGGCAAGAAATCTAAATATTGGCATCGTGGAGTTCTTTATCATGGATTCGGCACTTATTTCTGTCAACTCCAAATCAGCAACGCCCATTGTAGGCGTGATACTAGTGAGCAGCACCTTCATATTAACTACTAACCGCCTGCAAAAAAATTCAAGTTCAAGTTTATGAATTCGACGCTTCCAAGTTGAAAAATTTCAAATTTGATAATTCTGCAAATTTGAACACTGAGCCCTTCATGGCGCCGAGGAGCTTGCAGCTACAAAATGCAACAACGCGTCGTCCTTAACCAAGCCGATTGAAATCTCTAAAAATTTACTTCAAGCCATTTATTCGGCATTGACAAATTATGAATGTGGAAAACACTATCAGCTCCTTAATCAAACTTTTGCCTACGCCAAACTAGAAAAATCATAAGCATCGAAAGCCGAACCTCTGGCTATTTTGTTGCTTCATGATATGTTCATACCTGCGAGGCGAGTGTAGTAGGGCGTGAATTCTGCTGGGTAATAGCAAGCAATTTGACAAGCATATTGTGCTCCACTGAGTGCTCTGCTCTGTTTCGAACTTGCGAGGCAGAATCGACACTGAAATGATACGACTGCTCTAAAGGTGATCGAAAGCTAATAAAGGGGGTGGTGCCCCCCCTCAAAAGTGTGGGAGCACAGCGCCCACGGTAATAATCCTGCATCATCTCGCTGGGACTCAGCGACCTAGAGCCGATACGAGCCATTCCCCTTGGGACGTTTGCAAATTCTCGAGGGTGCTACAGCGCAGACGGGCACCAATCATGCGCTTTTCCGTATTGACATATCGCGGATTGTCGTTATGATTAGGGAATGGAATTGATCGAAATATTCAAAGCTCTCTCAAACCCTACACGCCTTGCAATTTTGAAAGGCCTGAAGGATCCCTCAAATAGCTTTCCTCCGCAGGATGAAGGTGACGTTGACACAGTGGGAGTGTGCGTTAGCAGCATTCAAGAAGGCATAGGATTGTCGCAATCAACTGTGTCTGGTTATCTTGCGACTCTCCAACGAGCCGGCTTAATCGAAGTAAGGCGAATCGGACAATGGACCTACTACAAGCGAAACGAAGCAGCCATTAAGGCGCTCGCAGAGGCTGTAGGCAAAGAGCTTTAAACATTTGACCTTAAAAATCGAAAAATCTAAATATCTGTTTTTATCGATACGGCGGTGTTGGTGGCATGACCTTCAACGACATGCAGAATGGAATCGATCAAACTCAGGGACGATTTTTCGCCAGCTTCGAAAGCAGGGTAACGTCCGGATACATCCGAGCAAAATATTTCACTAATTTTGCATGGCGATCACTCAAAATTTGACCGTATCACTCACTTTACAGAATCGAACGTAATAGCTGCCGATCAAATAATTATCTTCGGAGCCATTCGTAGATTAGTGAGTTAGTAAACCAACGTATATTTTTTGCTTTATCGATGTATGTCGAAATGTGAGGTTATTTGACTGAAAGAATTCCGTAGGTTTATCCATGGAATCTGCAAGAACGCTCATGTGCCTCATTAGCTTAATTAACCTTGGCTTCAGCCCGGCGTATTTTATCCGGTTCAATTCCGCTGATCACGACGGTCATACCTATCGGTATCTTCTATGCCTCTCACAGAATACGTGCTTTTCACACTAATCGCCGTTTCTCAGATTGGCTTTCCCAAGCCATCAAAGATATTTCTGGTTAATCATGCACTGGTACATAGCCCCAACAGAGACATGTTGATTCTTAGCGGAGATGTATTGGCCACCACGGTAGTCGCGGCCTGCTCATTGCTAGGTATTAATTCATTATTATGGGCACATCCAGACGCTCTAAAAATTATGCAATTTACTGGTGCAGTCTATATTTTGTGGTTAAGCCTTAAGCAACTTCGAAAAAAGAGTAGTAGTCAAAATAACGGCGCGCAGCATGTAATATACGGGCGAACCTCAGTACTTTGGGTGAGATCGTTCATTGCGGGAATTAGCAACCCCAATACAGTGTTATTGTTCTTATCGCTACTACCACAATTCATCGAAAGCGCCCAAGAAATAAACAACGAAGCGTTGTTTCTAATGACTCTAATCTTCGTCTTTTGCAAATTTTTACTATCAAGCACCTACACTCTCACCTCGAAAAAAATGAAAAAATGGCTAGATGAGTCTCATGTACTGTTGTGGAGTAAACGTGCGTTGGGTAGTGTGACGATGTTTTTTGGACTAGTAATGGGATTTCATGCTTTTGATTGAGCCGTGCTTACAGTGAAACTCCAATTACTACTCACGCGTTACTCGAAAATAAATCTGAGTGCTTGGTGAACTCCAGCGCATAAATTTTCAGCTCGCTAAGTCGCGCGCAATAATTCGCTTGAGTTTTTTTCAAAAAACGCTCACCCAATAATATATTCTTTCAGGGACGTTAATGGCAGACTTAGTTGGCAGCTGTTCCGAGCAATGAGAAACAGCTGTACCAATAGTTTTTTTCAACGCCTTGGTTACGCACTTACACTTTAAAATTTCGACTTGACGCCAAAACGGGTCCAAGTTCCAACCATGCATCGCCGTGCAAGGGGTGCGCTTGACTGTTTTCATCACCGCAAACTGATCCCAAGATCACACATTGGTCCAATGCAACGTAGGCCTGCTCGGCAATCATTCGATTACCTACCGGCGGCCGATTAACAACCACAGCTATTAGGACGCTTGGATAAGGACCCCAACATAACAGACAGGTTACCGAAATGAGCAATCCCAAAACTGAACTCCTCACACCGCACAACTGCCAGTTGATCTTCATCGATCACCAACCACAAATGGCGTTTGGCGTGCAGAGCATCGATCGGCAGACGCTGAAAAATAACACAGTGGGCTTGGCTAAGGCCGCCAAAATTTTCGACGTTCCTACCATTATCACTACTGTCGAGACGGAAAGCTTTTCCGGCCATACCTACCCGGAACTGCTCGCCGTATTTCCAGAGGCGCCGCTGCTGGAGCGCACCTCGATGAACTCTTGGGATGATCAGAAAGTACGCGATGCATTGAAGAATAACGGTCGCAACAAGGTGATCGTCTCTGGGTTATGGACCGAAGTGTGCAACCTGTCTTTTGCCCTTTCCGCTATCCATGATGCTGGATACGAAATCTATATGGTGGCCGATGCCTCAGGCGGTACCACTCAGGGGGCTCACGATTACGCGATGCAGCGCATGATCCAGGCGGGGGTGGTACCCGTAACGTGGCAACAGGTGCTGCTGGAGTGGCAGCGAGATTGGAAAAACCGCGATACCTATGAAGCAGTAATGGCTTTAGTGTCGGAACACTCTGGCGCGTATGGCATGGGCGTTGACTACGCCTACACCATGGTGCACAAAGCTCCGGAGCGAGTACAACACGGTCCAACTCTGGCACCGATTGCGGCCCCTATCTGACCCAGTAACGGCGGACAGTTTTATCGAGTCAGCGTCGACCTTGAGTGTGGGGCTGGCTCGACAAAACAAGACTCTGAACAGGACTTAAACATGAGCGAGCCGCAGGAGGAGACTGTGACCTTAGTGGTGCGACATCAGGTTCTTCTGAGGCATGCGCCAGATTACGAAGTTTGGCTAAAACGCATCGTCTCTGTAGCTAGCCGGTGCCTGGGCCACTTGGGCGTGAACGTGGTTCGCAGTCTGCTAACCAGCCTAGCGAAGCTCACCTGTCTACTACACTTCGCTCGATTGGAGCAATCGCAGCAATGGCTAGAGTCGGGAGAGCGCCATCAGTTTGTTACTGAGGTAGCGCCTATGTCGCATGCGAGCGAACGATTCAAAGCTACCAAGAATCATACGTTCTGGTTCAGAACACAATCTGGACGGGCACCGCGCTGGAAAGAGGCAAATGTAGCTTGTCTAGTAGTCATGCCGTTAAGCCTCCTTGTGCCATGGTTGTGGCAACTACTGACACATCAATTTATCTGGCTCGGCGGTTACGTGCCAAGCATCGTAGTGATTACGCTAAGCACTGTGTTGCTTTTGCTGTATCTATCCATGCTCTTGTCGAGGAGATTATTTGCTGGTTGGTTGAGTCTATCTGCGGGCTCCGAGACTAATTGCCCGAATATGAGGGGAATGCCATGTCAGCGTCGATGTTATCGGTCCTCCACGTAGATTTTCAGTCATGAGTATAACTCTCTTCTTACAGCTCGCACCCGCTGCTGAAGCACTTGGGCTTTACCTTGGCCGATTGGGTGGGGCGTATTAAATGACTGGGAATGTCTCTCGTTGCGAATCTACCCTAAGCATTCAAAACCGATGACCTGGACAGCCGAACAATTTTGGCGCTCTGCTGAAGCTCGGGATGCATTTGTAAACAGCAAGTCGTTGCATCAGATACTTTAAGCGATCAATAAAAATTCGATAGCCAGCAAGAGATTCAGCAGCGCCCCCTGCAGCGAATAGTTAGGGAATTCGCACTGATGTTTCGTCAAGTCAGACTAGCGAATTTACTTATCAACTTATGAGGATCGACCATGAGCCAGCCTCCCTCTCACGAACAGCGCCGCCAATTCCTTGCCACAGCCGGCCTGCTCGGCGCCGCTGGCGCCCTATGGCCATTTTTTCCCCTCGCTGCTACGACAGACAACTCAGCCAACTATTCACAAGGAAGCAGCACAAGTGCCGATCTAATTCTGTACAACGGTCGCTTACACACGGTTGACCGCGAACAACCAGAGGCTAGCGCTGTGGCAATCAAAGATGGCCGATTCATTGTAGTTGGCAGCGACGCCGAGGCCATGGCCCTGCGTGGTGATAGCACTCAAGTAATCGACTTGCAGAAACGTACGGTGATACCCGGCATTAACGACTCACATCTGCACCTGATTCGCGGCGGTCTCAACTATAATTTGGAGCTACGATGGGAAGGTGTGCCGTCGTTGGCTGACGCCTTGCGCATGCTAAAAGAGCAAGCCGACCGTACCCCCACACCACAATGGGTGAGGGTGGTCGGCGGTTGGACAGAGTTCCAGTTCGCTGAAAAACGCATGCCCACAATAGAGGAATTGAACAAAGCTGCACCTAGCACTCCCGTATTCGTCCTCCACCTCTATGATCGCGCCCTCCTGAACCAAGCTGCGTTGCGAGCGGTAGGCTACGACCGGAACACGCCCAATCCGCCGGGCGGCGAGATCCAGCGCGACGGCAGCGGAAATCCCACCGGTATGCTTATTGCCCGGCCCAACGCGCTAATTTTGTACGCGACTCTGGCCAAAGGGCCAAAGCTGCCGTTGGAATACCAGATTAACTCCACTCGCCAGTTCATGCGCGAACTAAATCGCCTAGGCGTAACCAGCGCCATCGACGCTGGCGGCGGCTACCAAAGTTATCCAGACGACTATCAGGTCATCCAGGAGCTGGCCGACAAGGGCCATCTGACCGTACGTATTGCCTACAATTTGTTCACCCAGCATCCGAAGGAAGAGTTGACCGACTTCAAGAATTGGACCAGCAGCGTCAAACTGCATCAAGGCAACGACTTCCTGCGTCACAACGGCGCCGGTGAAATGCTCGTGTTCTCTGCCGCCGATTTCGAGGATTTCGTCGAGCCCCGCCCCGACCTGGCACCGAGCATGGAAGACGACCTAGAGCCAGTGGTACGTCACCTAGTAGAGCAGCGCTGGCCGTTCCGGTTGCACGCAACTTATGACGAGTCGATCACCCGCATGCTCAACGTGTTTGAGAAAGTGAACCGTGACATTCCGTTTAATGGCCTGCCTTGGCTGTTCGATCACGCTGAAACTATCAGCCCGCGAAACATCGAACGCGTGCGCGCACTCGGAGGTGGCATCGCCATCCAACATCGCATGGCTTTCCAGGGGGAGTACTTCATCGACCGCTATGGTGCGAAGGCCGCTGAAGCTACACCGCCTATTCAGCGCATGCTGGCCGAAGGCGTGCCAGTGGGTGCCGGCACTGATGCGACCCGCGTTGCCAGCTACAACCCCTGGACCGCAATGTATTGGCTGGTAAGCGGCAAAACCGTCGGCGGCACCACGCTTTACCCGCAAGGTCTGCCGCGATCAACCGCGCTGCAACTGTTCACCCACGGCAGTGCTTGGTTTTCCAGCGAGCAGGGTAAAAAAGGTCAGATCCGTGTCGGTCAGCTCGCCGATCTGGTTGCCCTATCAGGTGATTTTTTCAGTGTCGAAGAAGAACAAATCAAGTGGATTGAGTCGGTACTCACTGTGGTAGGTGGCAAGGTAGTACATGCCGCGTCCGAGTTCGACAAATTTGCCCCGCCGCCTCTACCGGTCATGCCGGACTGGTCGCCAGTTGCGCTCGTCCCCGGTCACTGGAGCCCAAACAGAGCACCTCTAGCCGCCAGCGTCCACCAGTGTATCGGAGCCTGTGCAGTACATGCCCACCAGCATGAGCGTGCGCGCCGCAGCAACGTGCCGGTAAGCGACCATGGAGGTTTCTGGGGTGCTTTCGGGTGCTCATGCTTTGCCTTCTGAACATAAGCGGCCGAACAACGTATTGAGGCGGCCGCTAGACGCTTCCAGAACGTTAACGTGCCGGTGCCCATTGATCATTTCCCGATGCCCGTGGAAAGCGCACCGCAGCAAGTTGAGAAGCAACATGCGGCTACATGATGACCGCATTTGCCGACTGCAACCTATGAAAGGCTAAGTATCGAATGCCTCATCAAGCCCTGTTCATCCATGGCATCTGGGTCACACCTGCGATCTGGGAATCGTTCCAGCGTCGTTTCCGAGCCTGTGGTTATTGCTGCAGTGCGCCGCCTTGGCCTCTTGATCAAAGCAGGCCATACGCAAAGGGTGAGCAGAAAATTCAGCAACTAGGTATCAGCGCCATCCTCGCCCACTATGAAAAACACATCCGCAGTCTCGAACAACCGCCACTGTTGATCGGTCATGACCTAGGGGGGCTGCTGGTGCAAATGCTCCTCGACCGCGGCTTGGGTCAGGCCGGAATTGCCATAGAACCGCTACCACGACGAGCCGACCTGCTGAGTTTATACAGAAGCTGGCCTTGGCTGTTGCAATGGGCCGGCTGGCGCAAAGTTTTACACATGACACCGCAACATTTCGCGCGCAATATGGCGCAGACATTAACGCCGGAACAGCAGAGAGCCGCTTATGCACGACAAATCGTACCAGCGCCCGGACGAGTGGTTTTCGAAGCCGCGCTGGGGATTGGCATTCGCGTAAACTTCGCCAACGATAAACGTGCGCCCTTGTTGTTGATCGCTAGCGACAGCAACCGAATTGTACGAGCCAGCGCGGTAGCCGCCACCTACCGTCGTCATCGGCAATCGGTTGCTGTTACTACGTTCAAACAGTTTGCAGGCTACAGCCACTGGCTAATCGCCGAACCCGGCTGGGAGAAACTTGCCGATTACGGCATTGAATGGGCGCAGTATCAGCTTGAACGCTTCTAGGCACTTGATCCCTTCTTTCCGTCCTTTGTTGGCGGCCTTGGCAGCTTTATACCTGCTCTGTCATAGCGTGTGCGGATGGGCGGAAGCTCGCGTCCTGGATCAACTAGAACATCGTCGCTGGACGCTTGCTGATGACAGTCCAAGCCACATCGGCGCTCTTGCACAAACCCGGACTGGCTACCTGTGGCTCGGCACACACGATTCGCTATACCGCTTCGACGGTTTCACTTTCAGCCGTTATCGAACATCCAGCGGCCAGGATCTGGGCATAATTTCCAGCCTACTGACCAGTCAACATGGCCTGTGGGTAGGTCAACGTAACGGCCATATTTCCTTTATACCGGATGGAGATGCACCGTCTACGAGTTTTAAACTTGGACGAGGGGTAATTTACGCTTTGGCGGAAACGCCAGACGGCTCCTTATGGGCTGCCGCCAACGACGGCCTCATGCGATTCGATGGCGAGCAATGGCAGCATGTCGGAGTATCTGAGGGCTTCCTTGGAAAAAATGCCCACAGTCTTATCGTTGATAATAGCGGCAGGTTATGGGTCGCAGATGAACAGCGTCTATATTTCTTAGCACGCGGCGCGCATGTACTTCAGGATAGCGGCGTTCGCAGCACACGCACCCTTCACATGACGCAGGCCAGCGATGGGAAGCTTTGGCTGATCGAGAGTGGCAGTGAGAATCTGCTTCAGGTGGAACTGAACGAAACGCCTCGGCTGGCTCGGCGTATCAAGGTTGGAGAATCAATCAACCAACTGCTTTTTGATCGAGTAGGCGGGCTTTGGCTGAGCACTACCAGCGGTGGTCTGCTTTATGTGGCTCAGCCGGACAAACTCAAGGATGACAGCTTCGCTAATTTGGAGCGGTTTTCCGCAGTGGACGGACTTAGCTCGAACTTTGCCCGCCCTCTGCTTGAAGACAGCGAAGGTAGCCTCTGGATTGGTACTCAAAGTGGTCTTGACCGCCTGCGCAGCAAACTCCTCCATCCTGCTGGCTTCCCCGCCAGCGCGCACAATCTGGCGCTGGTAGCCGATAGTCACGGCTCGCTTTGGGCAGGTAGCAGCAATCTGCCGATAATGCGCCTCGACAGTGAGGGTATTCATTACCTGCCGGTGCAGACGCCGATCAGTGCGACGGCTCAAGACCCGCAGGGACATGTATGGATGGCCGGACCGCAGGGCGTTTGGCGCAGTTCTGGCGAGCGCCTAGAGAAGGTCACTGAGCTTCCCCCCGGAAGCAGCCTGGACTCCGTGGTGCGCGCAATGTTAGTCGATCAACAGGGTGAGCTATGGTTATCGCTGAACCGTCGGGGCCTGTTCCTACTGCGAGGGGGGGCTGGCAGGCACTACCTTCTTCGAGCGAAAAACCTTCCCAGCAAATGCCTGTCAGCGCTAGTTTAGCGAGGGATGGAAAGCGTTGGTTTGGTTACCGCGATAATCTGATCGTCACCTACGATAAAAACGGTGAACGTCGCTGGGGAAAAGACGAAGGACTTGACGTTGGCCATGTAACGGCTATGGCGCACGCATCAGACCATAGCTGGGTTGGTGGCCAGAATGGTCTCGCGCGCTTCGATGGCGAGAGATTTCAGACTCTGAAATTGCCTGATAACCGATTATTCGACAACCTCTACGCTATTATCCCTGTACCGGTAGTAGATGGCGAAGACCTCTGGCTGCAGGGACAAGGAGGCATTTTTCAAATACCCGCAAGTGAAGTTCAACAAGCGCTGGTAAACCCCGAGCACCATATCCGTTATCGCAATTACGATCCGCAGGGCGGCCTTGCGAATGATCCCCACCATGTGCTGGTATTGCCTACAGCAGTGCGTACAAGCCAAGGCCACCTATGGTTCGTCACCCGCAAAGGAGTAGTCGGCGTCGACCCCGCTCGCGCGATGCAGACCAGTGCACCACCCAAAGTGCGCATTGAATCACTGGTAGTGGACGGCAAGTCGGTCCCTCTCACGTCATCAACGGAGCTACAGGCGGATAGTCAGCAATTGCTGATCAATTACAGTGCACTGAGCTTATCTGCATCGGATAGCTTGCATTTTCTGTATCGCCTCGATGGATATGATACCGGCTGGCAAACCGCCGGCCTGAGGCGCGAAGCCCTTTATAACGATCTGCCAACCGGCGAATACCGGTTTAGAGTTCGCGCGCTCAATCAGAATGGCGTGCCTAGCGCACAAGACACCGAGTTGAACTTCATTATCGCCCCGGCATTCTATCGTCACCCGATGTTCCTACTAGTTGCGGGAGTCACAACGCTGGGCCTACTGCGACTGATCTACGGCATTAATATGCGGCTTGTGGCCGATAGCCTGCGGACTCGTTTAGAAGAGCGGCATGGAGAACGAGAGCGCATCGCTCGAGAATTACACGACACTCTGCTGCAGGGCGTGCAGGGGTTGATATTGCACGTGCAGGCTGTAGCAAACAGCTTACCCGCAGACCAATTAGCCCGTTGCCAGTTAGAAAAGGCACTGGACCGCGCTGACCAGATGATCCGAGAGGGACGAGATCGAGTGCGCGACCTACGCTTTGTGCAGCATGTTACTGTCGATCTGCCATCGGCGTTGCGGGACCTAGAGCATTTGCTGAGTCATCAGAATATTGCCTACGAGGTGGTGGTCATCGGCGAGCCGAACGGACTCCACCCTGTGGTCTACGACGAAGTCTACCAGTTGGCTCGAGAAGCGATTAACAACGCGTTTCGCCACGCCCAGGCAAGTATGGTAAGGGTTCAGCTGGACTATCACACTCGCCAGTTCGAGCTACAGGTGATCGACAACGGGTGTGGCATTCTCGCTGATCAACAAAAAGCTGAACCCTCTGAGCGCTGGGGGTTGAAAGGCATGTACGAGCGCGCTGCAAAGATTGGCGGTACTCTCAGCGTTCACAGTGCTCCGGAGCGAGGCAGCAACGTTCACCTGACCCTCCCAGGAGCGCTGGCATACTGCCAACGGCAAACTCGTCGACGCCGCTGGTTGGACTGGAAAATACTCGCAAGGAGCTCGCACCGATGACAGCCGAAAACCGTATTCGTGTTCTAGTCGCCGACGACCACCCTTTAATGCGCGAGGGCATCGCTGCGGTCATTGCGACTGAGGACGATATTGAATTGGTGGGCGAAGCTTGCGATGGCCGCGAGGCTTTAGACTGCTTCCGCCGCCTCCGTCCGGATGTAACCTTGATGGATCTACAGATGCCACGCATGAACGGAATCGAGAGCATTCAAGCCATTCGCAGCGAATATCCTGACGCACGCATTGCAATCCTCACTACATACAGTGGCGATGTGCGTGCCCTTCATGCCCTACAGGTAGGAGCGTTGGCTTACCTGCTCAAAAGTAGCCTTCGCAAGGAGCTGGTTGAGACTATCCGCCATCTAGCTGCCGGCAAACGTCATATTCCCGCGGAAATTGCCACCGAGTTAGCCGCGCATATCGGCCAGCAATGCCTAACACCGCGCGAGGTCGAAGTTCTGCATGTTGCAGCGCGCGGCCTATCGAACCGCGAAATTGCGAAGCGACTTTGCATCACTGAAGACACGGTAAAAGGCCACATGCGCCTGATTATGGACAAGCTGGGAGCAAAAAATCGTACGCATGCCGTAGCTATTGGTTTACAGCGCGGCATTCTGGAAGCCTGGACCATACTTTAGTGTTGCATCGATCTTACTCTTTGTGAGCTGTGCGTCGACGCAAAAAAAAACCATGCTCCACATCTATAACAAGATGGGAGACTTCGTATGGGCGCGCGCGGAAATACGAGTGAAGATATGCACGACTGCCAGCATAATGCCGGTTGCAACCTTCAAACACTTCTGAAAATCAGCCTCCTCCTCGGTGAGGCTCAGGCTTCTCTGAACGAAGATACGCAAAGGGCCTACGTGTTCTTGGACAACGCTATGGAGCTACTACGTCAGGAGAATTCGGCGAAGAATCGTAACTTTGATCAGCCGGGCAAGCTCAGCCGCCGGCAGATGAGGAATTTAAACGATTACATCGATCATCATTTAGAGTTACCCATCCGAATCTACAACCTGTCTGCCCTCCTCGGTCTGAGCACCAGTCACTTCTGTCACTTATTCAAGAACACTTTTGGAGTCACCCCCAGAGTCTATGTAGCGCGAATGCGTCTCGCGGCGGCGCGTAGAATGATGCTGGACACCGACCAGCCCCTAACAGATATCGCTCATGCTCACGGCTTCTGTGACCAATCACACTTTTGTCGTACTTTCCGTCGCGAGATAGGTATGAGCCCCCAAGTGTGGAGGCAGCGACGCGCTCACACCGACGCCCATCTCTCGATCAGTTAAATGTGAATATATCATCGATAAGGCCTCGGGATGAGGCTCAGCCTAATTGGATATCCGAGAAATAATTGAAAACCCACCTTATAACTAAACTTAATCAAAAGCTTAACCATTTCATGAAGACGCCTCCCCTAGTCTGGATAGACGATAATTAAGCGTCGCTCATGATAATCAAAGACGAATTAGGTATGCAGGTGCGCCTGCATAGGCGCTTCGCGAGGTCGTAAATTTTCATGCATTCTCCTATGGTTTTTAATTTCCAACTGCGCGCCTTATGGGCCTAATTAGTTATACAAATGACGCCTCGAAATTACGCCTAGTGGAAAAACACCTATTAGGATAGAGCTCCATGCTTCGTGAGCCAATTTCTGGCGTAGCACAGCTTCTTGCTAGCGAGCACCGGAAACCTCGTCAGCCACGACCAGCATCATAAACTGATCGGTTGTTACATCGAGATCAAGCAAGTGTTGATGAGCTTTAAACCGAAAATCATTGTCGGTGGGGACACGCGTCCGATGTCGGAGATGTCAGGGACTAGGAGCCGTTGTTTCTGCCCCTAGAGCGTGGCACGCAATTGGTGCTTTGAATACTCAACACAATGCTCAGGGGAGTTGCCTATCTATCCAACGCTCGGCGACTGTCATTGTTTCAGCAAGCACGTCATGATAGTCAGGCCATGGCCCTGGCAGATCGGCAACACTGTCATCGAGACCCGGTGCGACCATCCTCGATCATGTGTGCTGCCACGGGAGAATCATTGCAGGCTTTTCCTAATCAAACTTCACGGCCAGCTTACGCCCGAGGTACTCGAATGCTATTTGCGCATCCCAAACGTGTGACATGACCGGTTCGTAGTCCCTAATAAGAGGTTTAGATTTTCACCCCTTTTGGCAAATGGCTCTATCGAAGCAACCTGCTAGCCTTGGGGTAGAAGCGCTTAGAATTGTCTTGACCGCACTTTCAAAGAAAAGCCTCCTCTGGTTCGGAGCGCACTCATCCGCCCAAAAATGATAAATCACGCCCGCAAGCGTCGTGCGATGAGAACCGGAGTTGCTATGCCCCTTGCAGTTATCTTCGACGCCTTCGGCACCCTCATAAAAATTCACAAAGGCAGTAGCCCCTATCGAAAAATCCTCAAAATCGGGATTGAGCAAGGACGGCGCCCCCAACCGAGCGATGCAGAAATCATCCTATCTTCACCTATGGATCTTCGCCAGGCGGCTGATTTTTTTGGGATAAACGTCGCCCCCTCGGTGATGGCGAGTCTGGAGGAAGGCCTTAATCGTGAGCTCGCTGAAATACAAGCCTACCCAGATGGCCTTCATGCCGTTCGACTTTTGCAAGAAGCGGACATCAAGGTGGTGGTCTGTTCAAACCTTGCGAAACCCTACGCAGCTGCCGTAAAACGCCTCTATCCAACACTGGATGCTTGCTCTTACAGCTTTGAAGTTGGCGACGTTAAGCCATCATTCAAGATATACAGCCATGCGGTTCAAGCTGTTTCATGTTCTCCAGCTGAAGTGTGGATGATCGGGGACTCCAAGGAGTGCGATTGCGACGGTCCAACTGCCTTCGGTATGCGAGGATTCTGGCTAGATCGAAAATTCCAAAGCAACCACTCCTCTCTCGACCAATTTGCTGCTGAGGTACTGGGCTTTCGCTTGTGATCATGCGCTTCGCTAGAAGGAAGCCTTAGCCATACAATCCTTCACTTACGCGAATCAGCATTTCTTCGACGTGATGGAAGCCAACAGTAGTTCGGAGGAATTCCAGCGGGGTTTTTTCTGTAAGATGGAATTGAGGTTTACTGAGCCAGCGAGCCGCTTTTTCGGAGTCATCGAAAACAGCAGTAGCCATCGCAACTATATGGACCGTACGGTACAAGCGATCGCTGGCAGCAACGTCTAAGGGCAAATCATCCTTCAGATAAGCTCGGAAAACTCTGCTCGAAACGATCCATTCGCGGTCTGCAATCCTTAGAACCCCTTCATCACAGAGTGCCTTGAGGATGACGGCTGAAAAACCGGACTCTATTGTCTTATGGATGGCAAGCTCGGAGGCCTCAGTGGGGATACACAAATAGGTCTCAAGCAGCGATCTGTAAGTCCTGTAGAAAGCGTTCCTGGAAGATTCCGGTGTTGGCCGAAGACCTGAGGTGTGGCCTATCGGGCGTAGCACAACCACACCATTCTCTACCTCAACACTTAGCTCGTCGCCAATTCCGAGACCAGCCTGGGTAAGGAGATCAGTAGGAAGATTGACAATCATGTCTCCGCTGCCATCCCCTGCATCAACGCTCCCAACTAACCAGCGATTCTTTTCGTTCATGGTCCGTGCGCTCGCTTCAACGATCGAGTCGTTGGAGTATGCTCGCAATACGTCTAATACACATGCCTAGACCATTGGTATCGCTAGGCAATTGCTTGCCGCTTGGGGAAAAAAATTGCTGACGATCACACGACGAGCAAAGCGTGACCGATGAAAAAGCGTCATTTGCGCAAGGACTCTGCAAAGGGAGAATGCATGGACGTTAGAAAAACTCACACGTGAGCATCTTTTCAAGAAACGACGGATGGAGGCGATATAGCGGCCGTCAGCCTGCTCATCAATTCATCGTCGTTAGTCCACAAGAGAAGCCAAACGTGTCAGATCAAGCGCAACCCAACTTCAAGCAAGCATTAAAGAAAAACCTCAAACGAATCCTAGCTTTCTGGGTCCTGATCGCTGTGCTTTTGGGCGGCCTCGGCACGCTGTTGGGAATCTACACGATATCTAATTACACAACAGCCATTGGACGACCTGATCTGATGGCCGCCGCGCTATCGGCGAAATCGGATCTAGTGACTTGGCTGGTCATCGTCGCGCTCGTGGTAACCGCCTACTTTCTTGTCTTGATGACCACTGGGATTCTGTTTGGCTTGGCCGTGTCATTGTTCAACGAAAGTCCCAGTCTGCAATCCGATATTGTGAAACTGCTACTGTTACCGGTTTTTCTGGGCATCGCGGTCTTGATGGCTTTGGTGTTGAAGGTGCAGCAGTTGGATGATCTAGGTAGGCTTGGCTTTCTCATTTCCTTCGTGGTTATTACGATATGGTCGCTTCATTTGAGCCCGAAGTTCAGACTGGCCGTAGATCTCTGCGCGACAGCGGCAACACCAGGAAAAGCCAATAGCAAAGGATCGAGAATTTTTCTGTTGGTGATGCTGATGTTTGTCTTGGTGAGCGCAGTGTTTTCAGCGGTCCTACCGGTGAGCCTGATTCTGAAAGGTTACACGGGCGAGGACTCACCGGAAGCCATCACCAAGCTCATGTTTATATCCATTTTTTCAGCCGCCCTACCCCTGATGCCGGCTTTGGTCTTTTATGTTAGCCGCGCGGACCTTTTCAAGCGTGTTGCGCAATGCCTCGCATTGGCGTTGCTGATCCTGCCCATCGTGATAGGAATTTCCCCTGGCGGCTCTCAGAGCATCGTCTATTCGTCGGCCTCGCTGATGAAGGTGCGCGACCAATCTGAAGCCAAATTTTTGCTGACTGAAATCTACGCGGCTGACGACTTCTCCTCCGATATCTGGGGGGCGGTGGAAAGCGTGCGCAATCAACCGCTCATTTCAGCGTTTCCCCTTTTCTCCTTTGGCGATGTCTTGCTTCTCTGCCCCATCAAGCTGATCAAAACCAAGCTCAAGGACTGGCCTGCCGAATCAGCGTACTGCGTCACTACGAAGGGTGGCAAAGCCATCCGCATGCCTCGCAAGCCCGAAGCGTCAAAGAACGCCGCTTAGCCTGGAAACAGGAGGCTCCCTTTGAGACGTCACATGGTGCGTGGGCGCACTCTCCCGCCGGCCCAATTAAACCGTGCAAAACTGCGGTATCGTTATATTATTCGTTGTAATTCGCGCAGTAGGAGATGCAGCCGCTCCTCCTACTTGCTTAACCGTATTGCTGTGGTGCGGGCTGTGCAGAAATGATTCAAACCGCTCAAACAGTATGAGTCTGACCAAGTGAAAATCCGATGAGTGGTCATCACATGAGATAACTCTAAATTATCACGTCTCAAAGTTACTCCGAACAAGCGTTTAACCAGCTGAATTTTTAGCCTGTAATTTAATGGAACGTAATACAGTACGAAATCGTAGGGGGTGAGATGGGACGAGGCGGCATCACCAAACAAATGGTTAAAAAAGCAAAAGCGGATTTGATCGCTCAAGGCCTCCACCCAAGCATCTATGCGGTCCGGATTGCGCTAGGGGGTACAGGCTCGAACTCCACTATCTCTCGTTATCTCAAAGAACTCGAAGAACCACCGAAGACAGCTTTCGATCGTTTATCTGAACCATTACTTGTCTTGATTAACGAAATAAGCGAACAACTCCAGCAAGAGGCAAACGATAAATTGAGGGCTGCGGAAACTAAGTTCGCCCTCGAAAAAAATCAGTTAGCAGAGGAGCTAATAGAGGTCCGAAGCCAAACCGAGCAACTTAAGCGAGAAAACTCGGAATTAAAGTTGCTAATACAAAAAAAACAGCAACATAAGATGTAAAATATGAAAAATTAATTATTCATTCCATTAAAATAGAGGCGCGCACTACCACATCCAATGCGCTATCAAAAGTCGCACATTGAAGTAACCTTCTGCCAAGTACAGCACAGAAACTCTCCGGGTTTTCAGTTCGAACTATCCACTACCCCGAAGATCCAACTTCGGCAAGGCGTATAGCATCGAGCGTTTTAACTACATACGCCTAGCTATTTTGCAAACCCTCTCCGAAGCTTACATACGTCTTATCGAGTGTTTATATAGGGTCCGCATAAGTCTTTTCCCCACGAATGATTGGCTTCCATCAGCGAGCCAAGCCCAAGGGTATGCATTAAACCATATCTTGAATGAGCTAGAGAGCGTACGAGGTGCACCAGCTTAGGCGTGCCACTACTGCCGAAAAAGTGTCAACACATCAAATCGGGCCATACCTTGCACCGCTGGCGGTTTCGTCAGGCAGGTGTACGTTACGCTCAATATTGACGAAAAATCTCCTCCTATCGTCTGGTATCTAATTGTATTTATTAGCGATTTACCGATTGTCGCTTGGTAGTGGACGATACGTAAGAACGTGTAAGAATAGTCATAGTCCTTGGCAGACGTTCGTGAAATTTAATTTCTGCACCCAATATTTATCGAATTTGAAACGGCCCCTTTCTGAACCCAGGAACCCTACCCCCTGCAGTTACTGATCCACGACTACAAGGCGTTGACGGCAAGCGGATTCTTATGAGGCACAACGAGTACGAACCTATGTTTCCATGCGTGATGGAACATCGGATGTCTTAGTGGGGATCTCCTATGATCATCACCTCGAAGCCTATGATTCTCGAAAATAGCCCGGTACGTCAGTCGCTTCCGCGCCGGCGTCAGAATTTTATCGTTAATTTTCCGTCCTTAAAAAACGGTCGCTCGATTGAATGCGAAGCGATTCTCGAGTCATCTTATTGCATTTGGTTAGAGTATTATCCGCAAGTGCTCAGGTACTATGCACAGCCACACACATTTACCTGGATCGACGACGACCAGCTTTATCGCTATACACCCGACTTTCTTGTCATTACTAACGATGGGGACGGTTATTTCACCGAGGTCAAATACGACTTCACTAAACAACGCTTAAGCCGAATTATAAAACTTGAAAGCTTTAATAATTTATGCACCCAGGAAGGATGGAGTTTCCAACAGCACGATAAACTGAGCATAACTGGCTCTGCCGAATTCACGACGTTAAAAGCACTATATAGCCGTTGCAGGAACAGCAGCGGTCAACAACAAGCACATTTTTGTTACTACGTACGGCAACGTTCATGGCCAGCCACTCTCGGTGACCTGATCCAAGATGACGCCGCCCCGCACGCATCTACGATTTTTTATAATATTCTTTTGGGAAGACTGGTTGTTGATTTGACTCAAAAATTAACACCAAGCCTTCTAGTAGATTGGAGGCCGAAACATGCGTAATGAACCGCCGGCTCCGACCATCGGAAGTCAATATGTGGTAAATGGGCGAGTAATGGAAGTTATACACGTCGACGAAGAAATCGTGACTTTAAGGGATTTAGAAAGGCTTCACACAATATCTCTGACCTATGAAAGAATGGCACATGAAATTTCGCTCCGATCTATCGTCCAGTTTGCAAATTCGCCTGGCACAGGGTCTAAAGCGCTAGCTTTCACCAATCCTTGCGACCCAGCGGTAATCTCAGCGCAACGTAAATTTTCTTACGTTGAGGCAGCGATAAAACAGTTAGGAGGTACGCTTCCACTAAAGGCAACAATTGATCTTATTTCTCATTTGGGTCGTAGCATGTGCGATCCAAAACCTCCTAGTTACAGCAGTCTTTACGCCTGGACGAAGGAGTACAAGAAGCACAACTGCGACCGTTTCTGTTTATTAAAAGATCGAAGCTTCCTGCCGCGCGGCAAACGCTTACAACCAGATGTAGAAACAGTCATTCATGATCTGATCAAAGAGTACTACCTATCTCCACGTCGCATAGGATTTAAAACACTGCACAGCTACATCCACGCTCAGATCACAATCATCAATCGCCGAAGAGAAGGATATTCGACAGTTCTACTAAAAGCGCCTTCCCTCTCAACGGTTAGAAGAAAGGTACTTAATCTTTGTAAAATTACCAGCGACGAAATACGTCATGGCCGAGACTATGTAAAAAAAGCTCATCACTCAAGCAAGTGCAGCGAGGAACCTGAAGAGTGTTTGGATTCGGCAGAAATAGACAGCCACTTGTTGAAGATAGATATAAATGATAAAGATGGTAACTGTCTAGGTAGGATTTTATGGCTTACCATCATTTTAGACATCAAGACGCGATGCGTAATTGGGTGGGAGCTGTCCGCTACATACCCCTGCGCAGAAAAAACGATTCGAGCTCTAAAGAAAGCACTAATAGCTGTGCCAGGCGAAGAACAGATACGGGGTAAGCCCATCTTCATACATAGTGACAATGGTTCGGAGTTTGACAACTCAACAATCAAGTATTTTTTAGACCGCCTAAACATTCTCTTCGACCGCGGCCCACCCTATACACCTAACGCACGTGCTCGTGTAGAACGTTTTTTTGGAACGTTTGAATCTTGGCTTCACGAACAAGCAGGGGCGACGAATGCCGACTTGTCGTTACGCATGTATTACGCTAATGAACGAGAAGCTACGTTCACAGAAGAAAGCCTAGGCCGTCATTTCGAATATTGGTTAGAGCGTGTATATCATCAAAAAAAACACCGGGCGTTGAATATGCCTCCCGCTGTTGCATGGCAGCGTGCGATAAAAAATCACTTGCTCCCTGAGAAATTTACGGAAGAGGATCTCGATGCGCTATGCAGAATCGTAAGAAGGGCGAACATCAGCGCTGCGGGGCGAGTGCATTTTTTGTCCTTGAGTTGGTATGGTCCCGGCCTTCCAGAAATTCGGTCGAACTTAAGGCGTGGACAAAAAGCAATTTGCTATTTCAGTCCTTTAAATTTAGGCGAAATCTGGGTAGCTCATCCTGACAATCCACGTAATCCCGAACGCGCATACGCGACACAACCAGAGTACCAAAATGGCCTGACTCTCACAGAGCATGAATTGTTGCGCCGTCACTTCTTGGAAGAAGGCCACGAATTTGATGATAGCGATGCTGACCTAGCATTGCTTCTCCTGCGACAGAGCATGGCCGAGGAGTATGAAGACTCTCGATCCGAACGTAGAAAAAGGAAGCGTAGAACGACTCCTTCAACCGAACCATCTCGCGATGCCGATGCCCCTTTGATATCTGACCTCGCAGGTAAAGGTGATGTAGACGACATACCGATTTTTGAAGGAGAAACTTTATGACCTCGACAACTGTTAATACCGATGAAATTCTGGAGACACTTGCTGCCTATACGATTCTCTACCCTGACTTCTGCGAAGCGATGCGTCTGATAACAAAGTGCTTTGACACTACCCGCCATCGAAAAGATCCAGCGTCAGCCATGCTAATCGGCTCAACCGGCGTGGGCAAAACCCGTCTATGTCGTATGATAGAAAAACAATTGGGCTACGCGCGAAAAGTCAGAGACGTTAGGTGCGAGCATATTGTTAAGCCTTGCTTATATGTTGAGCTTCCTGAGTCTGCCACGATCAAAAGTTTGTCAATGGTTCTAGCGAGAGAGCTAGGTGCAAACCCCAACGACCATCAAAGCGTCACGACCTTGGAAACGCTAATAATCGAAAGACTTGACATAATGCAAGTTAAATTAGTGATATTAGACGACTTCCACCATATTGCTGAAAAAGGTCAATCAAAAACAAAATACTCACTTTGCAGTTGGATAAGCATACTTCTAAACAAGTCAGGAGTTCCTTTCTTACTATCGGGAACTTCGGCTGGAGAAACCATCGTGAATATGATTCAGGAGCTGAGCGACCGGTTCCCGTATCGGGCGAAACTGAAAATACTGCCCATCACAGAGGAAACCTCATCTTCCTCATTCATCGGTATACTTTCTGGATTGCAAAAAGAACTGATCAGACTAGGTGATTTGCAAAAATTTATCCACCTAACTGACCCGAATCACTATATCGCTGTTTATCTCTCAACCCAAGGAAATTTCCGTAAATTAAGTAACCTACTGCACGATGGTTTTCGGATTTCTTTACTCAGGGGTGATCACACTCTAACTCTTAATGATTTCGCCGAAGCTGCTGATGACCTTGCATTTTGCTGCAGTCCAAACTATTTCCGCATGTCTCCCGCCCAGCTTAAGATCGCACTAAAATCAAAGAATAGCGCCACAGGAAGTAAATCGTGAACACCTTGTGTTATGTAGGTATCCCTCAACAGTGGGAAAGCCCAAAAGGGCTGCTCATGCGCACAGCATTACATAATGGATATAACACACTTTCGTCGTTGTGCTTCGCTCTAAACACACCATGCCCTTCCGACACTCTTGAGTTGTTAACAGAACGTTCTCCGCTGTTTGTGCATTTTCTATCAGAGTTTCCAAATATCTCATTCGACAAATTCGTTTACTCCACTCACCCCTGCGCCGATTCTTATTGGGGGATAGATGATGTGAGCTTGACTCGGCAACAGTTTACGAGAATATTTAGATATTGCCCAAAGTGCCTGCTTGAAGAATTGATCACGATATTTTCAGACGTAAAAAATATAGAGCATTGCCCCATACACATGATCAAATGCATAACTCAATGTCCGCAATGCCAAAAAAAAGAATCATGGACCAATGCTAACTTATTATATTGTGCGTGCGGATATGAAAGAAGAACTGCCCCTTGCGAAACAGCGATTTTCGTCGACAAAAGCAGAGTACATGTTTTCGGGACTGATTCATATATAAAGGAATTGTCATCGTTAACCAAAATGGCGATCATATGCGAAACCCTTTGGATAGCGCGCCAACCCGACCACACCCCCCTACGCACAAATTATTTCCAACCATACTTAAACATGCAAAGAGCATGATTAGCTATCAGTCCAGCGAACACCCCAACTTTACTAAACCAATGCATCTTGCGCCCTGGGTTAAAAGCCATGCCGTATTAAGAAGCTATGCAGATAATGCGCTTGCGGAGGAGCTTTCTATAAATCCACGCCGCCAATGCACAAATGACAGCTGCTGCTCACAGGTAGAGTTTTCATTGAAGGAGCTCCATTACTTGATAGGAGGAAATAGCAAGTGGCTATGGAAAAATGATTTTATTCAGAGAAATTTTGAGTACGACAAAAACAAATCACCGTACAGTAGGCACTACAAATCATGCACTCCACTATGCCAAATTGTCGATCAGATAACATCTCACATATCACAATTCAACAAAGATAAAAAACTTATTGAACTCAAACACTACCGTATTCGTGAAGCTTGCACATTGCTTAAATGTACAACCGATGCCGCAGCAAAGTTAATAAAATCTGGCATCTTAGTAGCAATCAAAAGCGAACAAAACCCTGGACCTAAAAATTTAATACTAATTACTAAAAAATCGGTGAATGCTTTTAGAAAACTATACATCTTAACCAGCGAAATCGCATTTTTTCTAGGGTCAAGTACTCATAAAACACGGCGTCTAATTCAGGAACTTGAAATCACTCATGTCAGCGACATTTCTCTGATTGATTTTTATCACCGAAACGAAATATTCGTCAAATTGGAAGAGTTGCGAAAGGCTCTTTTATATCGGAAACCGCTACTCCCCGCCTCATCCTCAACAGATGAGCTTTATAACATCACACCAGCTGAAGCCGCGAACAAGCTAGGTATTGCTGTAACGCTTTTTCATCGTCGCTTTCTTCTGACAAACTTAATCATGCCTAAAATATTCGATGGAAAAAAATTTCTATCAGCATCCCAAATTCATGAAGCAAAAACTCACTTAATTAATCACTTATCGATTCAACAGATTGGTGACATCATAGGTTACCACCGAGGCAAAGTCAGACTTTTAATTGAACGACATCAACTTAAACCTTCTTGCACATTGACTCTCTGTAATGGCGATACTCAGCATTTGTATGACCCCACATCGATTTATGAATTAAGAAACCTTTTGCAAAGCGCCCCATACCGCCCAAAACTCACACGAAAAAGATGCGGAAGTACCACTACACGTAGATCTAGCGACATCTGAAGCCACCAAATTTTTACTGTGCATTCGTTAGCGTCTCCAAAAACCACTCCTACCTGATGGATCCTTTTCCGTCATGCGTCACTCCCTGCTCCTTTCAAAAGCCTATTTTATTTTATAACGGCATGCTAAAACTAAATTTAAGTATTGATGAATTTTCACTGTATTTTCTAATGAACACACCTGCATAACCCACTGTTTTCATTAGGCTGGAATTTAAAATCTGATGAATGACGATGCCGGTTGTCGATGCCAGGCCGATACTCGGCACCAACACCAAGGCATTCCGCCTTGAACACTTGGAGATCGAACATGACCACTCAACACCTCAGCGGCAAGGTCGCTCTGATTCAAGGCGGTTCGCGCGGCATCGGCGCGGCCATCGTCAAACGTCTGGCCGCTGAAGGCGCCGCTGTCGCTTTCACCTACGTCAGCTCCGCCGCCAAAGCTGAAGAACTGCAGAACAGCATCACCGGCAACGGCGGTAAAGCCTTGGCGATCAAGGCTGACAGCGCCGACGCCAGCGCGATTCGCCACGCCGTCAGCGCCACCGTCGAAGCGTTTGGACGCCTGGATATTCTGGTCAACAACGCCGGCGTGCTAGCCATCGCGCCGCTGGAAGATTTCAAACTCGAAGATTTCGATCAGACCCTGGCCATCAACGTGCGCAGCGTGTTCATTGCTTCGCAGGAAGCGGCGAAACACATGGGCGAAGGCTCGCGGATCATCAACATCGGCAGCACCAACGCCGACCGCATGCCTTTCGGCGGTGGCGGTGTCTACGCGATGAGCAAATCGGCACTGGTCGGCCTGACCAAAGGCCTTGCCCGCGATCTCGGCCCTCGCGGCATCACCATCAACAACGTGCAACCTGGCCCGGTCGACACCGACATGAACCCGGCCCATGGCGAATTCGCCGACAGCCTGATCCCGCTGATGGCCGTCGGTCGTTACGGCACCGCCGATGAAATCGCCAGCTTCGTCGCCTACCTGGCCGGGCCTGAAGCCGGCTACATCACCGGTGCCAGCCTGACCATCGACGGTGGTTTCGGCGCCTGACAGACCGGCAAGAAAAAACGCCGCCCTTCTTTACAGGAAGGACGGCGTTTTTGTGCGGACGGTCAAGCCAGTTCCAGCGTCGGCAAGCCAAAGGCGCTGGGCATAAATGCTTTCAGCGAGCGGATAATGCCGTCAGCGTGAGCATATTTCTCATCAGCCATCGCTGCGTCGGGGATGGCGATTGCGGTCATGCCTGCCGCTTTCGCGGCGGTGACGCCGAACGGCGAATCCTCGAACACCAGACAATCCCCGGGCGCGATGCCCAGGCGCCGGGCGGCGGTGAGGAAGATATCCGGCGCCGGTTTGGCCGCGCCGACTTCCGGATCGTCCGCCGTGACGATGAAATCGAACAGCGCAAACCACTCACGGTGCAAGGTGGTTTTCTGCCCGAACGACTGGCGCGACGAACTGGTGCCGACTGCGATCGGGATGTTGTGCGCCTTGAGGTGACGCACCAGCGCTTCGGCCCCCGGCATCGCTTGCGCCTTGGGGAAACGCTCGCGCATCAGCGGCTCGCGGATCTGCAGAAATTCTTCCGGAGTGATCGGTAACTCCAACGCCTGCACCACGTAGTTGGCCAGATCATTGGCACCGCGACCAATGATGTTCTGCTTGACGCTCCAGTCGAAGGTTTTCCCGTAGCGCCCGGCAATCAGCGAGGTGACCTCGGTGTAAATGCCCTCGGTGTCGAGCAGCAAACCGTCCATATCGAAAATCACGGCCTTGATCGGGCCGAACGTCTTCAGCGGTGCATTCATCATCGGATCCGTTAACAAAGACATCCCGGGCGACAGGCAGCGTGCCGCAACGCGGATCTGATTAATGGGTTCAGCAGCATAGCGAGGCCGATGGACATTGAGCAACGGGCAATGCCATCGACGCCTTTTCGCATTTAGCGAAAACTCCTACAGACACTGCCTACTTCCCCGACTTCTTTCCTTTTTGATCCCCCGCAAAGTCCGCGCTCCCGTTTCTTCATATGCGCGAGCGACTGCGAATGTTTCAACCCGATCAGCTCCTGGCCCTGAACAACAGCATCGGACTGCTGGTGGTGGCCGCCCTGAATCCGAAGCAGCTAGATTTTGAAGCGCTGATCGACGAGTTCCGCCTGTGCCTGAACAACTACGACGCCTGGGCCGAGCAATTCTGGACGGGGACGGCGCTGGACATCGAGCAGGTGTTCAAGGTTGGCAATGACGTACAACTGAGCGCGCCGATCACTTCGCGCGCACCTGTCAGTTCATCGGTGGTCATGTGTTCGGCCAGCGGACCGCTGACCCTGGTGCATCTGTTTGAAGCAGCGCGCTTCGTACCGATCGGCGACACCCCGGTGACCCTCGAACCGCTGCTCAGCGACGTCGACGGCGTGCTGACCTTCGGCGAACCAAAGCGCTACACCATTGGCCCGAGCGGGATCCTCGAGGTGACCGATTGCATGCGCGGCCAGCGCTATCGCGTCACCTTCTTTCCCAACGTTTCCTCCGCCCATGTCCGCGCCCTGTATGCCTCATATGAAGGGGTCATTGCCGGCCTTGAAGGCTGGCTGCGCAGCGAATGGACAGGCTTCCAGCCGCAGTGGACGGAGTTTTCCAGCGCCGGTTTTCTTGATCGTTACGGGCAGTTGCAGCGGGCCGATTGGCGCGGCCTGGAAAAAGCCCTGAATGGCGTCTGGGATGACATTCAACAGCTGTTCGCCCTACTTGCCGATCTGCAGGAGCACAGCGCAAAGCTCCTCGAATACCTGAGCGAAGTCGAACTCGAGGCGCTGCTTGCCGCTTCAAACGAAGCGATCGCCAACGCCTTGTTGATGCTCAGCGACGAGCCGTTGTTGTTCATTCATCTGGCCGCGTTCACCAGTTGGCTGAAGATGCTGCCGCCGCAATACCTCGCCGAGGTGGTGGCCGAAGTTCGCACCGAGTTGCTGATCAGCTTCCTGTTGATGCGCGTGGCGGGCGGTGCCGGCGTATCGCTGCGTTTGAGCGGCAAGGTCTTGGCGAAGATCAAGTCGCCAAGGGCGCGGGAGTGGCTGGCCGCCTCAGCCTTGCGTCTGGCTGAGCTGACTTCGACACCGGAACTCAAACAGCACGCGAGCACGCTGAAGCCGCTGATGTTCCATGCCCGCGAAGTGGAGCTGAAGCCGACGCCATCGATTCCGCTGAACATTCGTCAGGCCGACGCGGTGGTGCTCCGCGTGCCGAATCCGGCGCCGCTCGCGCGGGAAAAATCCCAGGGCATGGCGCGCCTTGAGCGCCACGAGCCCCACGACGACGCCCCCGACCAGGCGAAAAACCCCAACGGCGACGCCGCCGACTGCGTCCCCAATACCTGCAAAAACGGCTGCCCGGTGTCGATGGTCACCGGCGAGGAACTGCTGACCCTGACCGACGCGGTGCTCGATGGCGTGCTGCCCTTCGAGTTCACCCGCTTGTACCGCAGCAGCGCGGTCGAGATAGACATCGGCCTGGGTTTCGGCTGGAGCCACACGCTGGCCCATCGCCTGGCCTTCGACGGCGATGGCGTGATCTGGATCGACCACGAAAACCGCCGCACCCGTTTTCCCCTGCCCAACGTCGCGCGCCCAGCCATTCACAACAGCCTGTCGCGGGCGGCGATCTTTCTTGGCGATGAGCCGGAAGAACTGATTCTGGTTTTGGCCGGCGACAGCGCGCGCTTTTATCACTTTCGCGCCGGCCGGCTGACGGCGATCAGCGATGTCTACGGCAATCGTCTGACCCTGCAACGCGATCGCTCCGACCGCATTCAGCGTCTGGACAACGGCGCCGGCCGCTCATTGCTGTTGCGTTATGACCGCGCGCAGCTGGTGGCGATTGATTATCAGGTGTTCGTCCAGGGCGAGTGGACCACCGAGCAAACCCTTGCCACCTACAGCTTCGATGCCCGGCAACGCCTGCTGACCGCGACCAACGCGGTCGGCGACAGCGAACGCTACGACTACGACGACCATCACGTCATCCTCCAGCGCCAGCTGACCGGCGGCGCGAGCTTCTTCTGGGAGTGGCAGCGCGAGGGCAAAGCGGCGCGCTGCGTGAGGCACTGGGCGTCGTTCTCGCAGATGAACACCCGTTACGTCTGGAACGATGACGACGCCAGCGTGACCGTGCATTACGTCGACGGTACCGAAGAAGTCTACGTCCACGACGAGCGCGCACGGCTGGTGCGGCAGGTCGCGGCCGATGGTGGCGAGCAGCTCAAGGCCTATGACCAGCAGGGCCGGTTGATCGCCGAGCAGGATGCGTTGGGCGCGGTTACCGAATACCGCTACGACGAGGTCGGACGGCTGATCGCGCTGATTCCGCCGGACGATGCACCAACGTCCTACGAGTACCGCAACGGTTTTCTCTACAAGCGTTGCCGTGGTGATGCGGTGTGGATCTACCGGCGCAACGCTGAAGGCGCCGTCACCGAAGCGGTCGATCCCGACGGCCAGGTCACCCATTACTACTACAACCTGCGCGGGCAATTGCTGTCGCTGCGTTATCCGGACAGCAGCCGCCACCGCTGGGTGTGGAACGAGCTCGGTCAGCTCATCGAAGAAACCCTGCCCGATGGCGGCGTGCGGCGCTTTTCCTACGATGCGCTGGGACGGCGGATTACCACCCAGGACGAATTTGGTGTTGTCAGTCGTCAGCAGTGGGACGCGGCCGGCCGACTGATCCTGACGACTTCTCCTACGGGCAGCACGCGCGCCTACAGCTACGGCGCCTACGGCCAGATCACCGCTGAGCGCGACGAGCTCGGGCGCATCACCCGCTACGAATATGACGACGACCTGCACCTGGTCTCGCGGCGGATCAATCCTGACGGCACCCGCGTGCAGTACCGCTATGACCATGCGCGGCTGTTGCTGACCGAGATTGAAAACGAGTCCGGAGAAAAGTACCGACTGGATTACACGCCGACCGGATTGATCCGACAGGAAACCGGGTTTGATGGGCGGCGCACGGCGTATGCCTACGACCTCAACGGGCACCTGCTGGAGAAGACCGAGTTTGGTGATTTCGGCCCCAGTCTGGTCACCCACTATGAGCGCGACAAGGCCGGGCGCTTGCTGGTCAAAACCCTGCCCGATGGGCTCAAAGTTCGCTACGACTACGATCGCCTCGGTCGGTTGATCGGTGTCGAGGACGGGCAAAACCATCCGCTGGCCTTCGAGTACGACCGTCAGGATCGGCTGATCACCGAGCATCAGGGCTGGGGCACCTTGCGCTACGCCTATGACGCCTGCGGTCAGCTCAAACGCCTGCGTCTGCCGGACAACAGCAAGCTCGATTATCACTACGCCAAGGGCGGTGCGCTGTCAGCCATCGACCTCAACGGCACGCCGCTGACCCGGCATGTGTATCAGTCCGGTCGCGAACAGCAACGCCAGCAAGGTTTGCTGCTCAGCGAATACTCCTACGACGATCAGGGCCGCTTGCTCGCCCACGCTGTAGGCCATCGCCACGCCTCGCTGTACCGCCGCGATTATGCCTACAGCGCCAACGGCAATCTCGAGCACATCGCCGACAGCCGCCACGGCCAGCGCACCTACGGCTACGACGCCCTCGACCGGTTGATCCGCGTCCGTCACTCGCGCGACGAACTGCCCGAATCCTTCGCCCACGACCCGGCGGGCAACCTGCTGATGCAGGACCGCCCCGGTCCCGCGCAGATCAAGGGCAACCGCCTGCTGATGCAAGGCGACCGCCATTACGACTACGACGCCTTCGGCAACCTGATCCGCGAACGCCGTGGCCACGGCCAGACCCTGGTCACCGAATACCGCTACGACTGCCAGCACCGCCTGATCGGCCTGACCCGCCCCGACGGCCAGACCGCCACTTATCACTACGACGCCTTCGGCCGGCGCATCCGCAAAACAATCGACGGCGCCGTCACCGAATTCTTCTGGCAAGGCGAACACCTCGTCGCCGAAAGCAGCGCCACGCAATACCGCAGCTTCCTCTACGAACCCGGCACCTTCCGCCCACTGGCGATGCTCGACGGCAAAGGCCCAAAAAAAGCCTGCCCGTTCTACTACCAACTCGACCACCTCGGTACTCCGCAGGAACTCACCGACTACAGCGGCGAAATCGTCTGGTCCGCGCAATACGACGCCTACGGCAAAGTCGCCGCCGTCACCTTGGCCGGCGAAGACTACCTCGACCAACCGCTGCGCTTTCAGGGGCAGTATTTCGATGTTGAAAGTGGGCTGCATTACAACCGGCATCGGTATTACGACCCGAGATTGGGGCGGTATTTGACGCCGGACCCGGTGAAGCTCGCGGGTGGGTTGAATCAGTACCAGTACGTGCCGAATCCGACGGGGTGGGTGGATCCGTTGGGGTTGACGTCCAATTGCCCACCGCCGAAGAAGCCTGGGTGTGAGGTTCCGGGGGCGAGTGATGGGGTTAAGGTTGATGAGGGGGAGCCTGATGCACCAGCGCCTAAGAAAAAGCAGGAATATCTGTACCGAGGAGATTCAAGAGACCCGTCCGATGTTTTTGTGAACGGATTCAAAAGCAAGGGAGACAGCGAGGACTTATTCCTCCACTCCATTGATAGCGATTTTCCTCCAAGCGGCTTTATCAGCACCTCCCCCTCTCGAGACGTGGGAAAAGAGTTTGCTACCAGCTTTTTTACAAAAACCGGGTTTCTTTATACTTTGAAGAGAGTCAATGGCTATGATTTGAAGCAAGAATTAGGAAACCGATACAAATTTTCCCGAGAACAGGAATTCGCCGTCCCAAAAATCATCAAAAACGAAGATATTCTAGGCGCCACGATAATTATTGATGATGGGCGTGACTTTGGTTACTCCATCCCGAATCCATATAGGAAAATTGACAAATGATTTCGGAATTCACAATTATCGTAGAAAAAGAATATGCAATCAAAGATGTAGTTCTGATTTGCGATAGCGAGAAAATAAGCATAACTCTAAACCTGGACGGTTTATCGTCAAAAACATATGCCGGCAAAAATTTTTATCATTGTTTCGGTTTGATCCGAAAGGACAACCCTCTAGTAACTTTTTTTTGCAAAGGCTCAAAGCTAAATGTTCACCCCTCGAGCTTATCATCACAAATGTCTCTTGGATTAAAAGCTTATGAATTGACAAATGGAGCAGAACCATCACTAAAAGACGTAGTGTCGATATTTGACTACGAAAATGAAAACCTAACAAACTCGCCAGAATTACAGAGGGAATTTTTCTTACAGTGGATAGGGACTTAGGGGAAGAACGACATATCTCGTGACGACAGAATGGACAAATGGCGCCCATGTGAATATTTAGAAAAACGCAGGCCGAGCATTAACCAACACTACATGAAGGCGCTTTCTAGAAATAGATCGACAGAGTAAAAGAAACACATGAAATACTGGAATGAGATAAATGGCAGCAAATTCTTCAATATGGTCTTCAGCCGAAATATACCTATCGGAGAGATTAAGCTCTTCACTCTAAACATAGACAATAATCTTTCAACACTGACTCTGGCATTTGACATCAGAGAAATTCCAGACACGCCTCCGAAGACGTGAGAATCCATAGAATACAATGCTTGCCGCATAGGGATGACGTGCAGTGAAGTTACAAGCTTGACGACATCCAATCTCCCCACACGGGAAAAATTTTAATTATCCATTCAAACTATTGAGAGCAGGCACTTAGTTTGCGTTGCATCAGAGACTTCCGAGATAAAATTCATTACATCATCATTGAGATTAAGAGAACCTAGCGTCTACTTAACAGAGTCACTTTTCTAAACATCACGCATCAAACACTCCTCGCGCATCGCCTGCAAGACCAAAAGCAATATCACCAAGGCTGAAAATCACTACCACCCCAAAGAGCACTCAGCAATTTTTAAACAATAAAAATGCAATCCAACCAGCCAAATCATTGGACTAGATATTTCGCAAAACCGGAGAAAAAAATGAGTGACCAAGATCAAACTTTGGATACCCTGATACATGACTTTACTTCTATGGTAGAGACAAGCACGCTTATATTTGAAAAAAAATTTGGCACTCGGGACATTCGAAGGCTTTGGCATACCAGGGCGATAAAGCGTCGCGGGAGAGTCACTCGAGGCGTTAAATATGAACTGCACGGCATTGGCTGCCGCATTAATCTATCGACAGGAACTGTAGATTTTGACTATGGGCCTAATGGTGAAATCAATGGGTTTGACATTCGCCGCTTATACTTCTTTGCTTGTGAAAGACCATCTAAATATAGAAAATACTGCGACAAAAAAATAATCGAAAAAGAATTCGCCGAATACATAGATCTAAAAAAAATCAAGAAAATTTCCTTAATTAGCAACTTGTATATATGGACCAACTGAAAAAAAGAAGGAACAACGCTATTACAAGAAAAATTTGGCACTCGAAACATCCTAAGACTTTGGGGAGCGGCAAAATAGAAAGTTGCGGAGAAGTCATCGATGGCGTTGAATATGAACTACACGGCATAGGCTGTGCTATTCATTTTCCCACTGAATCAGTGGATTTCGATTACGGTTCGAATAACAGGATCGATGGTTTTGATGAGTGGCGCCTTTAAATGTACGCCACCGACAGACCTGAAGAGTACAAAAAATACACTGACATAAATTTTCTTGAGAGCGAGTTCAAGTCTTATATAGGCTCAGGCAGAATCAAAAAAATATCGCCCTCCGATGACCTCTATGAATTAATCGACCCGCCGGAAAACCTCTGAAAACGAGACTTAAGCGCCTGCTGACTCAGGCCATTATGGCAAAGTCCAACTCATAAAAAACTTCACTGATCACCTCAATCCTCTGAAAGAAAACGAGAGCATGGCTCGCAGATGACTAAGAAATATCCCGCGCATATTGTAGAGATCGACCCAATCATCGAAGAAATGGTCCTACTCAGCATCAACGGTGTGACTGTGAGATGCTTCGCAGGCCACTGCCCGTCAGTAATCGAAGTAGGTGAGACCTACTCAGCCGAGTTCGAAATGGTGCTGCCGGACGAAATAGACATCTCAAAATGTGATGGCAGCGAAACACGTGTCAAGATGATTGACAATGGTTTCTCATGCGATATCTACGGGCGCTTAGAAGGCAATACGCTCAAGTCGTTCGTCGAATTTGCGGATCAAGATATCCACTTCGATTTTCCGCACCTCAATGGTCAGTTTGTAAAAATCAGAGCACAAAGAATCGACGTCTCATTCTGAGGAACAGATTTTCTGTAGGGCCTGCGGAGTCAGGCCCTTAAACCATCATTCAAAACCTCAACCCCACCTCACTGCTCATCCCCATCCTCCTCATACTCCATATCCGCCTCATCCGCATCATTCAACGGCACCGGCGCATCATCCGTCACCGCTCCAGGATCTTCACTGCCCGGATCATTGATAAACGGCAGCCCATTAGGGCCCTTCTCTTCTTTGCCTTCGGTTTCGGGAGTCATGGCGCACCTCTTGAGCGTGTGGGATGTATCACTTTCGAAAAGCCCTATCGCCAATCGTTCCTCCGCCTGACGGCCAGACACAAAAAACCCGGCGCCAGGCCGGGTTTTCGTTGATCAATCAGCGATGTTTATTTTTGTGTTTGTTCTTGTGCTTGTGGCCACCGGAATGAGATCCACCGTCGTCGTCGCCAAGATTGTTACCTACCGCGCCGCCTGCTGCGCCGCCCAGGCCCGCGCCAATGGCGGAGCCGGTGGAGCCGCCGAGGCTGTTGCCGACGACCGAGCCCCCTGCTGCGCCAAGACCGCCGCCAATCGCGGCTTCGGTGCGGTTGCGTTTGTTCGCGCCGACGGCACTGCCGGCCGCGCCGCCAACACCTGCGCCGACCGCTGCGCCCGTACTGCCGCCAAGTTGTCCGCCAACCACATTACCCAGCGCACCGCCGAGACCACCGCCTACGGCAGCGGTGCCGTCTCCGGCCGCCATCGCGCCCTGCGCCACGACCAAGCCAAAAAACAGTGCAGATAATGACAATCGCATATGAACCTCGCAGTTCCCGAATCGGGACAGTCCGCCCAAGCGGGGCGTATGCAGATTGGAGATGATTTCTGACGAAACGTTCAGCCATGAAAAAGCCCGACATCGAGTCGGGCTTTTTCTGACAGGCCATCAGTCTCAGTGGCGCTTGTGACCTTTGCCCAGATTGCTGCCGACGGCACCGCCGGCCGCGCCGCCCAGACCTGCACCGATGGTGGCGCCGTTGCGGCCGCCCAGGCTGTTGCCGATCACCGAACCGCCGGCTGCACCGACACCGCCGCCGATCGCCGCTTTGGTGCGGCTGCCCTTGCGTGCGGCGACTGCGCTGCCCGCTGCGCCCGCAACGCCAGCGCCAATTACGGCGCCGGTGCTGCCGCCCATTTTCTGACCGACCACGTTACCCAGCGCGCCACCCAGGCCACCGCCCAGCGCAGCGGTGCCATCACCGGCAGCCATCGCACCTTGAGCAACCAGAAGGCCAAGAACCAGAGCAGGCAGTGTTAAACGCATGACGAAAACCTCAAATAAACGGGATGACGAAAAGGAGCGGGATTTAATGCGCTCGGCCCAGGAAAGTCCAGACGCAGGCGACAGCGTCGTTTGGACCGCGATCAGGGAAAAGGTTTTATGCCGGGCAAAAAAAAGCCCGCTGGGGAAACGGGCTGGAGACTTGCTTTCTAACGGATGGCTTCACACTACGTTGGCCAACGTGAAAAGTTTGTGAAAAAAAACCGACATTAATGTCAATGCTTGCCAGAGATTTCAAACCCCTATTCTTGCGCACATAAAAAACCCCGTTCAGTGACGGGGTACGGGATGAAATCACTTTCTGGTCCTTGCCGTGACCTTGGGTAGGAATTTCGCTTTCGGCCCTTTGGGGGCTGTGGATTTGATTTTGCCGATGCTCACCGGATCCTCGCCAAACCCCGACTGATACTCCGACTGACCGCAGCGCACACAATTGTTGAATGAAAACTCTGCGCCATCATCTTCGATAAATGGACCTGACATAGACTCTCCCCTACGCAACCGGGTCGACACCGACAAAACAGTTTTGCCTGGAAAATATCGCCCCTCAGCGCTTTTGAGACTAGCTGGTCACTACTGGACTTGCCGTTCAGAAAGGCTGATCACCGACGAATGGAAAAAAGCGTCGTGAACGATCATTCGCTAAAGATTTCCATCGAACGGCCGCTGCCCTTACTCCTACAAATGAATCTCAAGGAGAGATCATGCAGATCAATGGATTCCCGAACATGCCAGTCGTAAAACTCACGGACGAGCAGATCGCTGCCGGCAAGGCCGGTGCGGAAAAACTCAAGGAAAAGATCGCCTCGGGTGAAATCACCATCAAATACCCGGACAAACCGCTTCTCCAGCCGGGCGTCGTCTACCATCCCAGCGAGCCCGCACCATCGGCGCAGCCTGACGGGACACCGCCCCTCGTTGCCATCGATACACCGCTGACCTATGACGCAAGAGGTGCTGTGTTGCTCAAGCCACAAGGCTGATTGACGCGAAAAAGCCCATTCGTTGTGCGAGTGGGCTTTGCCTTGAACACAATGATCAACGCAGCTTCACCGCCGTTCCGGTGACAAACACCACGACCATGCCACCCTTGCCTGCCGGCATGCTGATCTCAAAATCCACGCCAACCACCGCGTCAGCCTGCAATGCCCGCGCTCGATCTTTCAGTTCGTCGGTTGCCTGAATACGTGCTTCTTTAAGAGCCCGCTCCAACGTCTGCGAGCGCCCGCCAAAGAAGTCGCGCATGCCCGCAAACATATCGCGGATCACGTTGACGCCCTGCACAGACTCGGCGCTGACGATGTCCAGATAGGCCGTGATCTGCCGCCCCTCGACGGAATGAGTGGTGGAAATGATCATGAAAGTCGTCCTTTTACTGCAAAAGTGAAGGCGGCGATTGTAACGCGGCACCAGATCTGGCCCGTGCCTCAATTGGATTTAACCACCCACAATTGATCCAGCTTCGTCGTAAAACTCGAACTCATCATCTCCCGCCGCATGCCCCAGGCCGGATCCGCCGGCACACTCCCCGCTCGCAACGTTCCATGCCCCCAGCGCTGATTGATCTGGTCGAGCACCCCCATCACCTTCTCCGCCGTCTGCGGTTGCGACTGGGAAAACAAGTCTTCGGTAAACTCTCCGGGCTGCCGAAGATCCATCAATAACACTTCAGCCTTGCTGTACTTGAAGCCCGGCCGGAACAATCGATCAACCGCCTCGCTCGCCACCTTGCTCAGCAATCGCACATCATTGGTCGGATAAGGCAACTCGATCAGCGCGCCATTGGCGTACTTCGCCTCTTCCGGATTGAACATGCCGGTGCGGATACTCACGCGGATCTTTTTGCACAGCGAACTCTGCGCACGCAGCTTTTCCGCCGCTCGATGCACATAAGTAGCAACGGCTTCCTTGATCGGCTCGATGGTAGTCAAACGGTTGCCAAACATGCGGCTGCTGCAGATTTCCTGCTTCGGCGGTTCTGTTTCCGACAGTTCCAGACAGGATGTGCCGCCCAGTTCGCGCGCGGTCTTCTCGATCACCACGCTGAACTTGCGCCGCAGTGTCCACGGATCGGCCTTCGCCAAGTCCATCGCACTTCTGATTTGCATGCTTTCCAGATGAGCTTTCATCCGCCGTCCGACGCCCCACACTTCACCGACATCGGTATTGCGCAACACCCAGTCGCGTTTGGACGGATCGCAGATGTCGACCACGCCGCCGGTATGCGCTTGCAGGCGTTTCGCGGTGTGGTTGGCGAGCTTGGCCAGCGTTTTCGTCGGGGCGATGCCGACGCCGACCGGGATGCCGGTGCGCTTATAAACAGCAGAGCGGATGGTCCGGCCAAAACCTGTCAGGTCCCCAGGAATGCCGCTGAGATCGGCGAACGCCTCATCAATGCTGTAAACCTCGACCGCCGGCACCATGGATTCGATGATCGTCATCACCCGTTCGCTCATGTCGCCGTACAACGCGTAATTACTGCTGAACACCTGAATGCCGTGGCGGCGCAGATCATCACGAATCTGAAAGTACGGCGCGCCCATTTTCACAAAAGGTTTGGCATCGTAGCTGCGCGCGATCACGCAGCCATCGTTATTGCTCAGCACGACAATCGGCGTCTTCGCCAGATCGGGCCGGAACACTCGCTCACAGCTGGCATAGAAGCTGTTGCAATCGATCAGCGCGAAAACCTGCTCACGATTTGCCATGGTCGCGCACGCTGTAAGTCACCACACCCCAGATCACCAGCTCATCCCCTTCCATCACATAGCGAGGCGGGTATTTGCTGTTGGCCGAAAGAAGAATGATGGTGTTGTCGCGCATGTGCAGGCGCTTGCAGACAGGTTCGGAGTTGAGACCGGCGATGACGATATCGCCGTGCTCGGCATTCAGGCTGCGATCAACAATCACCAGATCACCGCAAAATATCCCGGCGTCCTGCATGCTCTCGCCTTCGATCTTCGCCAGATAAACGTGCGGCGCACGAATATCAAAAACCTCGTCCAGAGAGATGTGCTTTTCAATGTGATCAGCCGCCGGCGAAGGAAAACCGGCGGGAATCCGAAACGAATACAGCGCAAGCTGTTCGCCCGCGCCTGACAAAGGGCCGAGGATGGTGACGCTCATGATACGAACCTGATAGTGAGTTTACTGTATGCGCATACAGTAAACTCGGGACGGTTCGGGGGGTCAATGAGGCGTGTAGGAGATTTCGACGGGTGACAGGGTTTTGTACAACTGCTGCCGAAATTGGGTTTCGCGGCTACGCGTGGACTTCACGATCGAGCACGTCTGCAACCCATTGATTGATGCTCTTGTGAGCAAGCTGCGCCTTTACAGCGACAGTCGCATGCAGCGCTGGTGCCAAACGCAGGCTCAGATTTCCCGAATAGGGTTTCTGCGGTTCGCGACCGAGCCTGGCGCAGGTTTCGAGATAATCAGTCACGGCCTCCTGAAACGCGTTTCGCAGTTCTGCCACCGACTCTCCATGGAATCCAACGACGTCCTTGATACCGGCGATGTGGCCGACAAAGAGGCCGTCTTCGTCGCTGTATTCAATCCGGGCGGCATAGCCGTTGTAGTTCATTACATTCACGGGATGACTCCTGCTTGCTCAAGGAAAGCCCGAGCGTCACGCACCTGATAGGGCTTCGCTTCTTTGTCTGGGTGGGGCCGGTGAAACGTCACGACCACACCGTTCAATTCAAAACGCACTCTAGAGCCGCTGCCTTCGATGGTCTGGGCGCCTACTGCGCCGAAGAGGGATTCCATACGAACCCACTCCAAGTTATTTGGGACCGGCCTTGAAAAAATAGCTTTAAGCGTGCCGAGCTGTTTGTTGTTCATGGTATTAGATCATGATACCGCGATAATAGGGCAACTGGGTCAAACCGCAATTACGAGGAGAAAGCCTGCTTTCTGCGGAAAACGTATTTCCTGATGGGATCGCTGCAGACTGGTACTGCATCAGGATAACGAGAGACTCAACGCGCGGTTGTAGGCGAATTCTGCGAGTTGTGTGAGGAAGAGCGACTTTTCCGTTTCCAGCAGGCAGTGCTCTTTTCCGAGTACCAGAATTGGGACACCGCTATATCAGCGCGGATATTCTTGGCGAGAAAAGGTGAAGGGCTCAAGGGAGCTGTGCGCTTGGCGCATCCATCCAAGGCACAAACAAACCGACACTGAGTCGGGTTATTTTTGATATTCACTTTTTGGGCTTTCAGAAACGCAAAACCCCTGAAAACTCTAAGTTTTCAGGGGTTTTGTCGTTTCAAATTTGGCGGTGAAGGAGAGATTCGAACTCTCGATACAGTTTCCTGTATACACACTTTCCAGGCGTGCTCCTTAAGCCACTCGGACACTTCACCGTATCTCTTCAGACATGTTCTGTCTGTCGAGGCGCGCTAATGTAGTCGAAAGCTTTTCCGATGGCAAACTTTTTTTCAGAATTTTCATGCGCTTAAGAGAGGCCGTTGCGTTCAGCCAGAGCGGACGATGGCAAACCTGCCAATCTCGGGTAAGCCGTGCGCTTCCTTTATAGAAGGCAACACGCGCGCAGCGCTGGCCGAAGCGCAAAACGGTGACTGGCAGGTCAGTCACGGCGCTTTACCTGGCCTGCGGCGGTGGGTAACGTCTGCCCATCTTTCTAATAAGGAATAGCGTCATGAGCGAGTTGATTGCCTACCACCTCGAAGACGGTATCGCAACCCTGACCCTGAACAATGGCAAGGTCAACGCGATTTCTCCGGATGTGATTGCGGCGTTTAATGCGGCGCTGGATCAGGCGGTGGCGGATCGCGCCGTGGTGATCATTACCGGGCAGCCGGGGATTCTCTCCGGTGGTTATGACCTGAAGGTGATGACGGCCGGTCCGAAAGAGGCCGTTGCGCTGGTGACAGCCGGTTCGACCTTGGCGCGCCGCCTGCTCTCTCACCCGTTCCCGGTGATCGTTGCTTGCCCGGGGCACGCCGTGGCCAAGGGTGCTTTCCTGCTGTTGTCCGCCGATTACCGCATCGGTGTCGACGGCCCGTTCAGCATCGGTCTGAACGAAGTGCAGATCGGCATGACCATGCACCATGCCGGTATCGAGCTGGCACGCGACCGCTTGCGGCGGTCGGCTTTCCATCGCTCGGTAATCAATGGCGAGATGTTCGATCCGCTAAGTGCCGTTGATGCAGGCTTCCTCGACAAAGTCGTCACTGCCGAAGAATTGCAGGGCGCCGCGCTGGCTGCCGCGCGTCAGTTGAAGAAGATCAACATGCTGGCGCACAAGAACACCAAGCTCAAAGTGCGCAAGCAACTGCTGGAAACCCTCGACGACGCGATCCTGCAGGATCAGCAACATCTGGGCTGACTCGTCCAAAATCTGCCGGTAAGAGAATAGCCCGACCTTGGTCGGGCTTTTTCTTACGTTCAGCGTTGAAGATTCGCTGAAAGCTCTAGGACGCGCCTGACAGGCAATGCTGAAACATGCGCTTAAACATCGGCCATCTCCGAACTCTATAGCGGCAATTGCCGAAAACAGTGCACATCCGTACACTGCGCCACCTTTTGTCCCGGTGGGCCTGCAAAAATGCTGTTCGCGTTTCGTATGTTGTTGATGGGCCTGCACTTTATTCTGGCCGGCGTGCTCGGCGTGATCCTTGGATTGTGCCGCCCGTTCAACCCGGACAACAGTCGACTGTGCGCCCGCCTCTACGCTTTGCCGGCGATGTGTATCTTGCGTTTGCGGGTCAAGTCAGAGGTCAACGGCTTGATGAACAAGCCCGACAGTTGCGTGATCATTGCCAACCATCAGTCCAACTACGATCTGTTCGTGTTCGGCAATGTCGTCCCCCGCCGCACCGTGTGTATCGGCAAGAAAAGCCTGAAGTGGGTGCCGTTGTTCGGCCAGTTGTTCTGGCTGGCCGGCAATGTGTTGATCGACCGTGGCAATGCGCACAAGGCGCGGCAGTCGATGCTGACGACGACCCACACCTTGCAGAACGAAGACACCTCGATCTGGGTATTCCCGGAGGGCACCCGCAACCTCGGTGAAGATTTGTTGCCGTTCAAGAAAGGCGCGTTCCAGATGGCGATTGCCGCTGGCGTGCCGATCGTTCCGGTGTGCGTGAGCAGCTATATAAAGCACATGCGCCTGAATCGCTGGCGCAGTGGCAACGTTCTCATACGTTCCTTGCCGGCAATTCCTACAGTCGGATTGACCATGGACGACATGCCCATGCTGATCGAGCGATGCCGCGAGCAGATGCGCGAGTGCATCGAATCGATGGATCGGCAACTGCAAGCCGCGTGAAACCAAACCCGCCCCGTGCGGGTTTTCTTTTGCCGGGTGAACTGTAGAAGTTTCACTGACTCTCAAGCAGCGACACGGCTAAGCTGAAGCCTAGTTTCCCTGCCATCTGCCAAGAAGAAGTGAATCACCACCATGGGTCGAGTTGTTGCTGCTGCGGTGTACAGCGAGGGTAAGAAAGTCTCCAATATTTCGCTGGACGAAGGTGCTGCCTGGGCCGCCAAACCCGGCCATTTCGTCTGGATCGGTCTGGAAGAACCGGACGCACAGGAATTATCCAACCTGCAACGACAGTTCAACCTGCATGAACTGGCCATCGAAGACGCGCTGGAAAAACACAGCCGACCGAAACTGGAAACCTTTGGTGACGCTTTGTTTATCGTCACCTACTCACCGGTCCGCGAAAACGGCGTTTTGCAATTCATCGAAACTCATATTTTCGCTGGCAGGGGTTACATCATTACCGCACGCAACGGCCACTCCGCGTCGTATGCCTATGTGCGCCAACGCTGTGAAGCGCGCCCGCTGTTGCTTGAGCACGGGGAGGATTTCGTCCTGTATGCGCTGCTCGATTTCGTCATCGAGAACTATCAGCCGGTGGGCGAAGCGATCCACGCCGAGATCGATGAGCTGGAGCGCAACGTGCTGTGCAGCGCTCTCAACGAGCGCGACATCCAGAAGCTGCACGGTCTGCGCCGCGATGTGGTGCGCTTGCGTCGGTACGCGGCACCGATGGTGGAGATCGGCGAGGAGCTGCAAAAGCTCAGTTTCCCGTTCATCGACAAGAACATGCGCCCGTACTTTCGCGATGTGCAGATTCATGTAACGCGGCAGATGGAAGACCTCAGTACGCTGGCGGACATTGCCAGCCAGACGATCGAGATTGGCGTGTTGCTCGAGGCATCACGGCAGAGCGTGGTGCAGCGCAAGTTTGCGGCGTGGGCGGCGATTCTGGCGTTCCCGACAGCCGTGGCGGGGATCTACGGGATGAATTTCCAGAACATGCCCGAGTTGACCTGGCACTACGGTTATTTTGCAGTGCTGGGGTTTATTGCGGTGGGGTGTGTGAGTTTGTGGGCGAGCTTCAAGCGGTCCGGGTGGCTGTAGCCGGGACCGCGTTGCCCCGGAGATTCGCGAGCAGGCTCGCTCCCACAGGGATTGTGGGAGCAGAGCCTTTTAGCGTTGAGCAGCTTCTGGCTTGTGCGCCACGAACCGCATCATCCACTCCGCAACCGTAGCGCCATGATGTTCCTGCTCAAGGCTGGCCATGCCTTTGCTGTAAATCTGCGGGCCCAGCGCTTCCTGGCGCAGATCGAGCAGCGCGCGGGAGTAATCGTGAATGAATTCCGGGTGACCCTGGAAGCACAGCACTTGATCGTTGATGTGATACGCCGCGAACGGGCAGAAATCGCTGGAGGCGATGACCGTGGCGTTTTCCGGAAGCTCGGTTACCTGATCCTGATGACTGATCAGCAGTGTCAGCTCTTCGCGCGCCGGGCTCATCCACGGTGCCTTAGCTGCCAGCTGATAGCTGTGAGTGCCGACGCCCCAGCCTTGGGACGCACGCTCACTCTTGCCACCAAGCAGTAGCGCCAGCAATTGGTGGCCGAAGCACACGCCGAGCAGTTTGTCGCCGCGTTCGTAGCGATTCAAAAGGTAGGTCTTGAGGGTCTGGATCCACGGATCCGTGCCGAACGAATCGGCCTTGCTGCCAGTGACCAGGTACGCATCGAAAGTCTCGTCGTCACTTGGGTAATCCCCTTTCACCACGTTATAGACAGTGAAATCAGCGGCGATCGGTTGCTGCGAGAACAGGCGCTGGAACATCTGCCCATAGCCCTGATATTGGTCAATCAATTCGGGCCGCAGGATGTCGGTTTCGAGAATGCAGATGCGCAGCGACATAAAAAATACCTGACACGTGATGGGAATAATGAACACCCCAGAGCCTGCCCTGAAACACCCGGCCAAGGCAAGCCCCGATATGCTCGCCAGCCCTAGAACATTTCACCTTTCGCCGCTTTGTCCAGCAGCAGCGCTGGCGGGGTAAAACGCTCGCCGTATTGCTCGGCCAGATACTGCGCGCGGGCGATGAAGTCCTCCAGGCCATACTGGTTGATGAACTGCAGCGCCCCGCCGGTCCACGCGGCGAAACCGATGCCGAAGATGGAACCGACGTTGGCATCCGCCGTCGAGGTCAGCACGCCCTCCTCCACGCAACGCACGGTTTCGATGGCCTGTACAAACAACAGACGATCACGCACATCCTTCGCAGAGATCTGTCCGTAGGCCTTCTCGAAGCGCGTTTTCAGCTCCGGCCACAAATGCTTCTGCGAGCCCGCTGGATACTCATAAAAACCGCCTCCGGCAGCTTTGCCCGGTCGCTTGAATTCATTGAGCATCAAGTCAATCACGGCGAAGGCCGGGTGCTCAATCAGCGGTTTCCCTTCAGCCTGTAGGTCCTTGGCCGTCTGTTGACGGATATGGCTCATCAGGCTGAGGGAAACTTCGTCGGAGATTGCCAGAGGCCCGACCGGCATCCCGGCCTTGCGCGCTTCGGTCTCGATCATCGGCGCACTGACACCCTCGCCGAGCATGGCGATGCCCTCGTTGGTGAACGTGCCGAAAACCCGCGAGGTGAAGAAGCCGCGACTGTCATTGACCACGATCGGAGTTTTCTTGATTTGCAGAACGAAGTCGAAACCGCGAGCGAGAGTTTCGTCGCTGGTCTGCGCGCCCTTGATGATTTCCACCAGCGGCATTTTTTCCACCGGACTGAAGAAATGCAGGCCGATGAATTTGCTTTGATCGGGCACGGCCGTCGCCAGGCCGGTGATCGGCAGGGTCGATGTGTTGGAGGCGATGACAGCGTCGCCACCCACCACCTGTTGCGCGGCGGCAGATACCTTGGCTTTGAGCTGGCGATCCTCGAACACCGCTTCGATGATCAGATCGCAACCGGCCAGATCGCCATCGCTTTCGCTCGCAACGATGCGCGCCAGCACCGCCTCGCGCTGTTCGACAGTCAGCTGGCCACGGGCAACTTTTTTATCCAGCAGCGCCGCGGAATGCGCCTTACCTTTCTCGGCAGCAGCGAGATTGATGTCCTTGAGGACGACTTCGATACCGGCCGAAGCGCTGACAAACGCGATGCCCGCGCCCATCATTCCGGCGCCGAGCACACCGACTTTCCGGGTTTTATAGGGCGCAAAACCTTGCGGCCTGGAACCGCCGGCGTTGATTTCGTTCAACTGGAACCAGAACGTGCCGATCAGGTTTTTCGAAATCTGCCCGGTCGTCAGCTCGGTGAAGTAGCGGGTTTCGATCAGGTGCGCGGTGTCGAAACCGACCTGAGCGCCCTCCACCGCCGCGCATAGAATCTTCTCCGGCGCCGGCAGGGTGCCCTGGGTTTTCGCGCGCAGGATCGACGGCGCAATCGCCAGCATCTGCGCCACTTTCGGGTTCGATGGCGTGCCGCCAGGGATCTGATAGCCCTTCACATCCCAGCGCTGCCCTGCCGTCGGATTGGCGAGAATCCACGCGCGCGCCTTGGCCAGCAGCTCATCGCGATTCGCTGCCAGTTCATCAATCAGCCCGGCCTGCAACGCCTGTTGCGGGCGCACCTTCTTGCCTTCGAGCAAGTACGGCAGGGCTTTTTCGATACCGAGCATGCGCACCATGCGCACCACCCCGCCGCCGCCCGGCAACAGGCCCAGCGTCACCTCCGGCAAACCGAGTTGCACCGAGGCATCATCCACAGCGATGCGATGGTGGCAGGCCAGACAGATCTCCCAGCCGCCGCCCAACGCAGCGCCGTTGATCGCCGCGACCACCGGTTTGCCGAGGGTTTCCAGGCTGCGCAATTGCGCCTTGAGGGTCAGCACCATGTCGTAGAAAGCTTTGGCTTCGGGTTTGCCGACCTTGATCAATTCATTGAGGTCGCCGCCGGCAAAAAAGGTTTTCTTCGCGGAGGTGATGATCACTCCGGCGATGCTGTCCTTCTCCGCTGACAAACGAGCAACGCAAGCGGCCATGGCCTCGCGATACACGGCGTTCATGGTGTTGGCGCTCTGGCCCGGCATGTCCATGGTCAGCACGACGATACCGTCCTGGCCTTTTTCGTAACGAATGGCTTCGCTCATAACAGGGTTCCTTGAAGTCGGGGCTCAGAGGCGTTCGATGATGGTGGCAATGCCCATGCCGCCGCCGACACACAGCGTCGCCAGGCCGTAGCGCAAGTTGCGCGCTTCCAGTTCATCAAGCAGGGTGCCGAGGATCGCGCAACCGGTGGCGCCCAGCGGGTGGCCCATGGCGATCGAGCCGCCGTTGACGTTGACCTTGCCCGGGTCGACGGCCATGTCCTTGATGAATTTCAACACCACCGAAGCAAACGCTTCGTTGACCTCGAACAGATCGATGTCCTCCACGCGCAGTCCGGCCTTGGCCAAGGCTTTGCGGGTCGCCGGCGCTGGGCCGGTGAGCATGATGGTCGGATCTGTGCTGGTGACGGCCGTGGCGACGATACGCGCGCGTGGCTGCAGCCCCAGCGCGCGGCCCTTGGCTTCGGAGCCGATGAGCATCAGCGCCGCACCGTCGACAATTCCGGAACTGTTGCCCGGCGTGTGCACGTGGTTGATCCGCTCGACATGGCTGTAGACCCGCAACGCCGTGGCGTCGAAGCCCATTTGCCCGATCATTTCGAAACTCGGCTTGAGCTTGCCCAGGCCCTCGAGGGTAGACTCGGCGCGGATGAACTCATCGTGGTCAAGCAGGATGATGCCGTTCTGATCCTGCACCGGCACCAGCGACTTGTTGAACGAGCCGTCGGCCCGCGCTCGTGCGGCTTTTTGCTGGGAGTGCAGTGCGTAGGCATCGACATCCTGCCGGCTGAAGCCTTCGAGGGTGGCGATCAGATCGGCGCCGACGCCTTGCGGAGTGAAATGGCTGTGCAGGTTGGTCTGCGGGTCCAGTGCCCAGGCGCCGCCATCGCTGCCCATCGGCACCCGCGACATCGACTCGACGCCGCCGACCACCACCAGATCCTCGAATCCTGAGCGCACTTTCATCGCGCCAAGATTCACCGCTTCCAGACCCGAAGCGCAGAAACGGTTGATCTGCACACCGGCGACGCTGACGTCCCAGTCGGCCACTTGCACCGCCGTCTTGGCGATGTCCGAACCTTGATCGCCGATCGGCGTGACGCAGCCGAGGACGACGTCATCGACCTGACTGGTATCCAGCGCGGTGCGCGCCTGCAAAGCGCTCAGCAAACCGGCCACCAGGTTGACCGGCTTCACGCTGTGCAGCGCGCCATCGGCCTTGCCTTTGCCACGCGGAGTGCGTAACGCATCGAAAATCAAAGCTTCAGTCATGACGTCCTCGAACCTGATTCATTGTCACTTCACTTTCGCCCTGCGCCGACTGGCAAGCAATGACCACATTGCTCAAAGCGCTTGACGCACACGCTCAGACGGACGGTCATCGGACCTCAGGTGAACCGGTTCAGGTCGTCGAGTTGTCTAGCCAGCGGGCGGCAAAGAAGCTGGCAATACGCCTCATGCCGTTTTAAAAGCTTTTTTCAAGATCCCCATATGAAATGGATCTAAGCGAAGAGTGACGCGGGCTCTAAGGTGAACATGTACGCCATCGTCGTCGGGTTTTGCCGAGACGGGCGTGCTTCAACAGGAAGTGCAACGCGTGCCGTCAGGGAAATGCAGTCAGGCATGCATCAGGAAATAACAATAAAGGCGGTCAAGCCATGTTCAAACAACCGAAAGTACGTCAAGCAGGACTCATTCTTTTCGCCACCACGCTGTTGTTGATCTTGCCGAATCTGACCAAGGTCATCGGCTGATTCAAACGTCGCGTGCTGTATATCGCCAATGAAAATGTGACTGGCCCGCTACCCGGGCCAGCGTGGTTGTGCCAACCTTTGCGCACTTCCTCGACATGGACGGCGATCATTTGAAAACGCTCATTGCGCTCGGTGCCTTGCTGCTGAGCTTGCCCTTGTCCGCCGCACAACTGGATCTGCAGTTGGGCGCAAACAGCCGCACCTGGCAGACCGAAGAGCTGCTCAAGCATCCTCAGCTGCAAACTCTCACGATCAACAATGATGTTTCCTATAAGAAGGACATGACCTATCAGGCCGTGCCGCTGGCCGCATTGCTGACGGGGGTCAAGCCGGAGGATCACTTGCAGGCGGTGGCGCTGGATGGCTTTGCCGCAGAGTTGGCCGCCGCGCCCTTGCTGAACAAGGACGGCGCGCGGGCATGGCTGGCGATCGAGGATCCGGCGCAGCCGTGGCCACCGCTGTCTGCCGGCAAGCACAGCGCCGGGCCGTTCTATCTGGTCTGGACCGACCCGCAGGCCGGCAATATCAGCCCCGAGCAGTGGCCGTTCGAAGTCGCCAGCATCAAGCTGATGGCGCCGGTGGCCCAACGCTTTCCTGCCCTGCTGCCCGATCCTGCCTTGAAGGCCGATGATCCGGTGAACCAGGGTTTTGCCCTGTTTCAAAAAAACTGCCTGGCCTGTCACCGGTTGAATGGTGCCGGAGACGCGCAGTTCGGTCCGGATCTGAATATTCCGTATAGCCCGACCGAGTATTTCGGGGCGGATTTCTTGAAGCGCTACATCCGCGATCCGCAGAGTTTGCGTCAGTGGCCGCAGGCGAAGATGCCGGGGTTTTCTGCTGAGGTATTGCCGGATACAGATCTTGAAATGCTGGTGGGCTATCTCAAGCATATGGCCGGGCGCAAAGTTAAGCCGTAAGCCTTAGGGTGTTATTACTGGCCTCTTCGCTGGCAAGCCAGCTCCCACAGGGTATGCGCAGAGTTCGAATCAGCGGTCATCCTGTGGGAGCTGGCTTGCCAGCGATAGCGGTATCCCGAATCTATTGTTGCTGCACGGAAATAACCGGTGTCGGCGAGACGAACACCTTCGCATGCATCTGCTCGCAGCCACCGCCCCGGCGCATGCCACGGACCGGGCAGGCATCGAGATAATCCAGGCCCACCGCCAGCTTCAGGTGTCGCTCCGGGCGCGCCAGCTGGTTGGTCACGTCGAAGCTGTACCACGCGTCATCCAGCCACGCTTCCGCCCAGGCATGACTGGCCAGATGCTCGCAATCTTCGCTGTACAGATAACCCGACACGTAACGCGACGGCACCCCGAGACTGCGGGCGCAGGCTAGGAAGGCGTGGGCATGATCCTGACAGACCCCGGCCCGACCGGCGAAAGCTTCGGCGGCGCTGGTGTCGACTTCAGTCGAGCCCGGCGTGTAGCTCATGTGCTGATTCAACCCGTGCATCAAGTCGATCAGCGCGGTGCGATCACGCCGTTGCTTGCAGTTCTTCTCGGCAAACTCGCGCAAGGCTTCATCGGCTTCGGTCAGGCGCGTGAAGCGCAGGAACGGCAGCGCCGACTGGCTCTCATGTTCGGCCTCGCGCAATTCGTCGATATCGACCTGCCCCCGGGCGCCAATGATGATCGCTTCGTGCGGCTCGTCCATGGTCAGCACATGCAGGATGTTGCCGAACGGATCGAGCTGCGCACGCACCGGACGCGGCAAGTCGAGTTGCCAACTGAGGACATGCTGACGCTCGCTGTCGTGGGGTGTCAGGCGCAGGTACTGGATGCTCGCGCGCACCTGATCTTCGTAGTGATAGGTGGTCTCGTGGCTTATGGAAAGTCTCATGCAGCCTCCAGATAGGAACTGTGAATGGCGTTGCCCAACTGGCGCACCAGCGGGATGAATTCGGTCAGCCAGGCGTGCAGGCCTTCTTCGAGAATTTCGTTGATGCCGGTGTAACGCAGGCGCGCATCCATTTCCGCCGCCAGGCGTTGTGCCGGGCGGCCGTTGGCGCCGGGCAGTTGCGCGAGGATCTGGTCAATCTCTTCTGTACAGGCACGCAGCGAACGCGGCACATCGGCGCGCAACAGCAGCAATTCGGCGACATGCCGGGCGCCGGGCGCGTCGCGGTAGATTTCGGTGTAGGCCTCGAACGACGACAACGCCCGCAGCAGCGCACTCCACTGGTAATAAGCGTGCGCGGTGCCATCGCTGACCGCTTCGGCCTGATCGCCGGCCATTTCGTAACGCGCATCAAGCAGGCGCAGCGTGTTGTCCGCGCGCTCGATAAACGTGCCCAGACGAATAAAGCGAAACGCGTCGTTGCGCATGATCGTGCCGTAAGAGGCGCCGCGAAACAGGTGCGAACGCTCCTTGATCCATTCGCAGAAACGACTCATGCCATAGCGGCTCAAGCCCTGTTCGGCGATGCCGCGAATTTCCAGCCAGGTCGCGTTGATGTTTTCCCACATGTCCGCAGTGATTCGCCCGCGCACGGCATGGGCACTGGCCCGCGCTGCACCAAGGCAGCTGTAGATACTGGCCGGGTTGGCCGCGTCCAGTGCGAAGAAATGCAGCAAGCGTTCAGCGTGCAGGTCGCCGTGGCGTTCAAGGTAATCGTCCAGGGTGCCGGTGATCAGCAACGGCATGGCGAGTTCGTGCAGACCGTCGCCGCGCCCGTCCTGCGGCATCAGCGACAGCGAATAACTGATGTCGAGCATGCGCGCGAGATTCTCCGCACGCTCCAGGTAACGCGACATCCAGTACAGATCCGAGGCAGTTCTACTTAACATGGCAAGCTTCCTTCAATCCTCGACTACCCAGGTGTCCTTGGTCCCGCCGCCCTGGGAGGAGTTCACCACCAGGGAGCCTTCACGCAACGCGACACGGGTCAAACCGCCAGGCACCACACGGGTTTCGCGGCCGGACAGCACGAACGGACGCAAGTCGATATGGCGCGGCGCGATGCCGTTTTCGACAAAGGTCGGACAGGTCGACAGCGACAGCGTCGGCTGCGCAATGTAGGCATGGGGTTTGGCTTTGATGCGCTCGCGAAAGGCATCGATTTCCGCCGTCGTCGCGGCCGGTCCGACCAGCATCCCGTAACCGCCGGAGCCCTGGGTTTCCTTGACGACCAAATCCGCAAGATTGGCCAGTACGTGGGACAGCTCGGACGGGTTGCGGCATTGCCAGGTCGGCACGTTTTTCAGAATCGGTTCTTCGTCGAGGTAGAAACGGATCATGTCGGTGACAAACGGGTACACCGATTTATCGTCGGCCACGCCGGTGCCGATGGCGTTGGCCAGCACCACGTTGCCGGAGCGATAGGACGACAGCAGCCCCGGCACACCGAGCATCGAGTCCGGGTTGAACGCCAGCGGATCAAGGAATGCGTCGTCGAGGCGGCGATAGATCACATCGACCGCTTTCGGGCCATCGGTGGTGCGCATGAATACCTTGTCGTCACGCACGAACAGATCTGCGCCTTCCACCAGTTCAACGCCCATCTCCCGCGCCAGAAATGCATGTTCGAAGAACGCGCTGTTGAAGCGTCCCGGCGTCAACACCACCACGCTCGGGTTGTCGATCGGGCTTGAGCTTTTCAGGGTGTCGAGCAGCAGATTGGGATAGTGATCGATCGGGGCGATGCGCTGGGCGGAGAACAGTTCGGGGAACAGGCGCATCATCATCTTGCGGTCTTCGAGCATGTAGCTGACGCCACTGGGTGTGCGCAGGTTGTCTTCGAGAACGTAATAAGTGCCATCGCCATCGCGTACCAGATCGACGCCGGAGATATGCGAGTAGATGTCGCGGTGCAGATCCAGGCCCTGCATTGCCAACTGGTATTGCTCGTTGGCCAGCACCTGTTCGGCGGGAATAATCCCGGCCTTGATGATGCGCTGCTCGTGGTAGAGGTCAGCGAGAAACATGTTCAACGCCTTGACCCGCTGGATGCAGCCGCGCTCGACAATCCGCCATTCACTGGCGGGAATGCTGCGGGGAATGGTGTCGAACGGAATCAGGCGCTCGGTGCCCTGCTCGTCGCCATAGAGCGTGAAGGTGATCCCGGCCCGGTGAAACAACAGATCGGCCTCGCGGCGGCGCTGCGCGAGCAGCTCGTCGGGCGTCTCGGCCAGCCAGCGGGCAAATTCCCGGTAATGCGGGCGGACCAGGCCACCGGCATCGTACATCTCGTCAAAATAGGTGCGGATCATGCCGTACTCCTTGTCACTCCGGACATACAGGCCTTCGCAAGGCCCGTGCCATCGGCATAAACGCTTTGATTTCAATCGGTTGTAGATCCACGCCGAACGCTGCGCACCATTCCTGTGCGGCAAATGCCCCGGCCCGATTGCCCCCGCTTCATTGCGACGCACTGCATCGCCTATCACCAGCATAGTCAGAGTTGATTTCACTGCCCGGCCGCGATTGCGGATAATCCGCGCATTCGCTGCAAAACTTCCCCGGCACGCCGTCGCGAAGTAGTCAGCTCAACTGATCTGAACTGCCTTGGCAGCCCCGTCCCGACGGGACTTTATTGCATACGCGTCTTCCCTTTTAGCCACCCTCTCCGGTGGCTTTTTTTTGCCCGGGATTCTTGTTTCAGGGTTTTGCCACTGCGATGTGCAGAAGCCAGAAACGACAACGGCCGACCCGAAGGTCAGCCGTTGTCCGACAAACAATGCGCAATATCAATTCAACCGGTAACGATTGCGCACCTCCTGCTTCACGCCCCAACCCTCGATAATGCCGCCCAGCGGTTCGACCACGGCAGAAAAGCCTTGCTCGAAATCGCCGATGTCGTCATAGGTTGCGTACATCACTTTGCTCAATTCCAGCGACCAGGCGCCGTCGTCGCGCGCACTGACCTGGGCATTGATGGATTCACCGCGAAATTTGCCTGCTGCCCTGCGCGCCCGCTCCTCGTCCGGGAAAATCGCGTAGAACTCGATGGGATGGAACCGGGAAAAATCGAAGCCGCCTTCTTTCATGCGGCGCAGAACGTTGCTGCTGATGTCTTCTTGATAGGCTGTGCTCATGAATCGTCCCCCTCGATTGATGGATAGACTTTCCGTATTCCCGCCCCGGGCCTTTTGGCCTAAGTACTACGGCAACGTGGTTGCGCGCGGGAAACAAGCATGTAGCTGACAAGACCAGACCTTAGCGATCCATTCGCTGATCTCGCTTGCAGAGTAGCCCCAAGAGAGCGCCGCTGCCAAGGCCTGGTTTACGAGATGACAGGAAGTGTTCAGACAGGGGTGATGCTGAGGATTTCGATGCCGTTCTGGGTCTTGAGGTTTTTCACCCCGGCATCGGCGGTGCGCCCTTCCAGATCGTTGAGATCCAGCTTGGCGGCAACCGGAAGAAGCCGCTCCTTGATCAGCCGGGCGGCTTCATCATCGGACGGGCATTCCTCACGTTCGAAGACTTCATCAACAATTTCGCCGTGATCATCCACGAAAGTGACTTTCCACTTTTGCATCAGTGCCTCCTCGATCAACCCGTAAATGGGCTTACCTCTATCTCGACTTTTTTCCGCGAGAGTTGGTTCAAAAGGATTACAGCCGCCAACGGTGAAAATAACCATCCGATCGATAGGGCGGACTCTGTGGCGAGGGGATTTATCCCCGTTCGGCTGCGCAGCAGTCGTAAGACCGTCCATTGCGGTTTAACGGAGACACCGCGCCGGCCGGTTCAGGGATGCTGCGCATCCCAACGGGGATAAATCCCCTCACCACAAAAGCTCCCTTGCAGAGCGCCTTCAGCGTGATCAGTCGTTGCTCGGCTTGTTGACCGCTTGCAGCACGTATTGCGGCAAGGCGAACGCGCCGATGTGGATTTCCGGATTGTAGTAACGGGTGACGATGCCGCTGCCGATGAAGCGCTGTTGCAGGGTTTCACGGCTGAGCTTGCGGTAGGCCGGGTTGGTCGAGCCCCAGGCGAAGGTCATCGAGCCGCCGATGTAGGTCGGCACGGCGGCCTGGTAGAAGTGCCAGTCCGGGAACAGGCTGCGCAGGCGACCGGCGGTGGTTTTGACTTCGTCGATCTGCATGAACGGCGTGCCGTTCTGAGTCACCAGGATGCCGCCTTCGTTCAGGCAGCGGTGGCACGCCTGGTAGAAGTTCTCCGAGAACAGCACTTCGCCCGGGCCGATCGGGTCGGTGGAGTCGGAGATGATCACGTCGAATTTTTCAGTGGTGGTGGCGACGAAACGCATGCCGTCATCGATCACCAGGTTCAGGCGCGGATCATCGTAGGCACCGGCGGAATGGTTCGGCAGGAATTCCTTGCACATGTCGACCACGGTGCCGTCGATTTCGACCATGGTGATGTGTTCGACGCCGGCGTGCTTGGTCACTTCGCGCAACATGCCGCCGTCACCGCCGCCGATGATCAGCACGCGCTTGGCAGTGCCGTGGGCGAGGATCGGCACGTGGGTGAGCATTTCGTGGTAGATGAATTCGTCGGCTTCGGTGGTCTGGATCACGCCGTCCAGCGCCATCACCCGGCCCATGCGCGGGTTCTGGAAGATCACCAGATGCTGGTGTTCGGTGCGCACTTCGTGCAGCAGTTTTTCCATGCGAAAACGCTGGCCGTAGCCTTCGTAGAGGGTTTCCAGGTACTCGCTGGTCTTGGTAACGGTCATGGTCAAGTGCTCCGATAAATGCGCGGGCGCCATCGTGGGGACGATTGCCCGGGAAAGGCGCGCATTCTACGTTGCCGAAGATGACAGGTCGAACCTCAGCTTGTTTTTACCACCGCAAACCAATGTGGGAGCGAGCCTGCTCGCGAAAGCGGAGCGTCGGTTGCCGTTGATGGCGACTGACACAACGTCTTCGCGAGCAGGCTCGCTCCCACAGGGATGACCGTGTGATCGAAACTCAGCTCAGATCCGGACGTTACCCCGTGGCCCGGCAATAGCCCAGATGATCAGGCCCAGCACCGGCAGGAGGATAATCAGCAACACCCAGACGATTTTCATCCCGGTGGAGGCGCCGCTTTTGAGCACATTGATGATGGCCCAGATATCGAGGGCAAGGATGATCAGGCCGATCAGACCGTTAAACGTGGAACCCATGGTGTCGCTCCAGAATAGTGGCATGCACTTTTAGGATAGACGGTCGCGCGCAGGGTTCCCTTTTATTGCGTTCAGACGTGAACAGCGACCTTCAAGGCTTCCAGTGCCGGCGCAGCGGCGATGCCGACCTCGGCGCACAACTCCAGCACGCGGGGCACGTCGTTGCCGTAGACCAGGACCATTTGCAATTCATCGTCGAGCAACTGGCTGAAGTTCATCAACGTGTAACCGCCGTTTTCCTTGTTCAGGCTGCTCATCTGCACCTGGATGCGGTTGAGTGCGGTCAGTGCTTCGGTCTTGGCCAGTTGTTTGGGCGTGAGGTTGAAATCCACGCCGGGGCCAAACGAAGCAACGATTTGTGCGAACAGATCGACATAGGTATCGGCCTGGAACAGCACAGTTTCCGGCAGGCTGCCGACCACTACCCACTCACCTAGCGGGATCGGGAATGTGTCGTCGTAGTTGATGTCCGGATTGGCGGCCAGAAAAGCATTGGCATCGGCGTAGGCCTGCGCGGCTTCGTCGGCCACTTTCAGGATCTCGTCCTCGCCCATGCAGCCGGAGCTGATTTTGCTGATGAGTTCGACGAGTGCGGCTTTCATGAGGGCGGATCCTGTGATGGAGGTAGATTTTGCGGGCGCGAAGAATAGCGCAGAAAAGCAAAAGATCGCAGCCTTCGGCAGCTCCTACGGATTCTGCTTTTGACTGCGGACAGGCTGCGATCTTTTGACGTTTATCAGGCCAACAACTTTTCCAGCTGCGCAGTGGTATCGACTGCACCCATGGTCCGCGCCGCATCCAGCGCGGTCACGCCATTGGCGTCCTTGGCTCTCGGGTCAGCACCCTGGCCGATCAGGTAATCGACGATTTCAACGCGGTTGAACATCGCCGCCATCATCAGCGCCGTGCGGCCGTCGAAGGAAGAACCTTCAATTTCGGCGCCCGCCTCGACCAGCGCCTTGACCACCGCCAGATCGCCTTTGAACGCAGCGCCGGCAATCGGGCTCTGGCCGTTGCCATTGCGCATTTCCGGATCGGCTTTGTGTTTAAGCAGAACCTTCACCGCATCAACATGGCCGTAGTAGCTGGCGAGCATCAGCAAGGTGTCGCCCTTGCTGTTTTTCAGGTTCACCGGCAGCCCGGCGGTGACCAGGCGATCAAGCATCTCGGCATCACCGTCGCGCGCCTTGTTGAAAACCTGCTCGGTGAATTCGGCAGCTTCTTCAGGGGTCATCTGGCGGCTTTGGTCAGACATGTGGCACTCCATTTCGGTCTATCGGAAGCCGACAGTTTCCCGAGCGCGACGGTGCCTGTCACTCGGTTTTTTCCGAGCGTCCCGATAGCCACGCTCAATACCGATGTTTGCCTTGTTGAATATCAGCGAGGATTTGCTCACTGACATGCACATAAGTTTCGCTGCCCGGCAGCCAGGCGAAGATCGGGTCATCGCCCGTGAGGCCGGGATCGAAGCCTTCTGTTTTCAGGCGAGTCTTCTGGTACTTGAACGTGCCGGTGGTTTCCATTTTCACTTTCACCCGCAGGAACAACGGCACGGCATAAGCCGGCATACGTTGCCGGACGAAACTCAGCAATTCAGCGAAATCCAGCGTGGCCAAGGATTCCGCAGGAGTGATGGCGGCCATTCCGGCGCGCCCGTTGGTGTTGGGGATTTCGACACCGTAGGCCACGGCTTCAGCAATCAATGGATGTTGCAGCAACAGGTTCTCGACTTCGGTGGTCGACACGTTTTCACCCTTCCAGCGATAGGTATCGCCGAGGCGATCAACAAATTGCGCGTGGCCGAAACCGATGTTGCGCAGCAGGTCGCCGGTGTTGAAAAAGCGATCGCCCTTGTTGAACACATCGTGGAGGACGACGCGCGCGGTTTTCTGCGGATCGGTGTAACCGTCCAGCGGCGCTTTGTCGTCGATCCGCGCCAGCAGCAGGCCTTGCTCGCCCTTGCCGACCTTGCGCATGAAACCATCTTCGCCGCGCAACGGTTCGCCACTGTCATGGTCGTAAGCGACCAGTTCCCAGGCCATCAGCGAAAACCCGACGGTGTTGTCGAAATTAAGGATGTTGGTGAAACCGATGTTGCCGTCGCTGGCCGCGTACAGCTCACAGATATGCTCCACCGCAAAACGTGATTTGAACTCGGCCCAAGCACCAGGACGCAGGCCATTGCCGATCATCTTGCGCACATCGTGACGGCTGTCATCGACGCTGACCGGTTGTTCGACCAGGTAGCGGCACAATTCGCCAACATAGCCGATGGTGGTCGCGCGATAGCGGCGCACATCATTCCAGAACTGGCTGGCGCTGAATTTGCGGCGGATGGCGAAACCCGAGGCGCCGTTGATCGCCGATCCCCAACACACGCACAGACCTGTGGCGTGATACAGCGGCAAGGTGCAGTAAACGACATCATCCGGGCGCATATCGAGGGCGATCATGCCGAAGCTCGCCGAACTGCGCATCCACCGTCCGTGCTTGAAAACCCCGGCCTTGGGCAGACCGGTGGTGCCGGAGGTGTAGATGTAGAAACACGGATCGTCGAAGAATACTTGCGCGCTGCTCGGCGGGTTATCGCTGCTGGCGTCAGCACTGGCGCTGATCAGATTGACGTAATCCTCGGGCGCGATGCCCGGGTGGGTGTATGTGTCCTGATCAGCGACAAACCAGGTACGGGGCGCTGCGATCGCTACCTGATCACGCACGCCGGCATAGGCAGCGGTCAGTTCTTCGCCGACCACGATGGCCACAGGCGCAACCAGATTGATGCTGTGAACAAGCGTGTCGCGCATCAATGAGGTGTTGAGCAGCGCACTGACCGCGCCGAGCTTGGCCAGCGCCAGGATTGTCACCAGTAATTCCGCACGGTTCTCGATGAACACCGCGACCACATCGCCCTTGCCGATGCCCTGCTCGCTCAGGTAATGCGCGATGCGATTGGCCCACTGATTGACCTGTGTATAGGTCAAGGCAACGTCGCCCTGCAACAACGCCGCACCATCGGGATTGCGCAGCGTCGCCTGCTCGAACGTCCAACCCAGGCCGCACGTTTGGGTCGGATCCGTGACGTTGGCCACCTTCATGCCTTTGACCACCCGGGGGATGGCCTTGGCGATCATCGGCAGTTTGCGGAGCATCATGCCCCAGGTAATCGTGTCGCTTGGTGCGTGACGCATGAAAGCTCCCCGTTCGATCTTGACGTGCAGACCGCTGTTCTTGTTATCGGGTAATGACTGCGACCGACGCGTTTACTCCGTGGGTCGAGAAGGAAAGTACGTCAGTGCTCGCGGGGCTGTACACGCGGTTTTTGCAATGATTTGTATCCCGTCGCGCCTCCGGGGAAGAGCGGATTCTGGTACGGACGTTTGGTTCCGTTGTACGGAGAAAAATCACGCAAAATGCAGGATGCACGATGGCCATTCATGCAGATTGCACGACGCCTGCAAAATGCAACGCCTTCAACTTGTTGATTTTAAAGGGATTTTATTCGAATCAATACTGGCACAAACGCTGCAACTACCTCCGCATGCTTGCCATTCAAGTACATACGGAGCTGATGACATGAGCCTGATTCAAGAAAAATTTACATCGCTGTTCTCCAACTACGAAGTCAGCACTGCCCCGCGTCCTGACGGTGGCATCCTGCTCACTCTGCGTAGCAGCGACGGCAAAGTCTTCAAACGCGCCCTCTCGTATCAGCAACTGCATGCCGGTGACCAACTGTCGTGGGCGATCAGCGCGATCCGCCGCGACCTGGCCGAACAAGCCAGCGAGCTGCCGCAAATTGCGATGCTGCAGAGCCAGCAGCGTTTTGCTCTGCCGACCTATCACTCGCTGTAATTGGCTTTAAACAAAAACAGGCCGTGGAGCATGCGCTTCACGGCCTGTTTTTTGTGCGCATGATTTTTGTAGGAGCTGCGGTACGCTGCGATCTTTTGATCTTGATTTCATGCGTAAATCGAAAGATCGCAGCCTCGTTTCACTCGACAGCTCCTACAGGGATGCGTGCAATGGTCAGAACGCTTCCGGTTCGATCCCGGTAAAGCTGTCCACCGTCACGTGTCCTGCCAACTCCCCGCCTTCACGCGCCAGGCCACAGGTTTTCATGCCGGCTGACTGGGCAGCGTCGAGCTCTTCGACGATATCCGACAGGAACAGGATTTCATCGGCTTCAACACCCACCGCCTGCTGAATGTTGCGGTAGGACTGCGCCTCACGCTTCGGCCCCGATGTGGTGTCGAAATAGCCGCTGAACAGCGGTGTCAGATCCCCCGCTTCCGAGCAACCGAAAATCAGTTTCTGTGCCTGGATCGAGCCGGACGAGTAAACAAACAGTTGATAACCGGCCGCATGCCAACGTTGCAGCGCTTCAACGGCATCCGGATAAACATGCCCTTTCAACTGCCCGGCCTGATAGCCCTGCGCCCAGACCATGCCCTGCAACGCCTTGAGCGGCGTGGCTTTGCGGTCTTCAGCGATCCAGCTCAAGAGGATTTCAACAACCCGCTCGACATCGGCCTGCGGCTCATTGCTGTCTCGGCGCACGGCGTCGAGCTGTTCGGCGACATCGGCACGCGAAGCGGTCTGGCGCACAAAGTCGGGCAAATGTTCGGCGGCGTAGGGAAACAGCACGTCGAAGACGAAACTCACCGCGCTGGTGGTGCCTTCGATGTCGGTGAGGATGGCTTTGATCGACACGGTTTCAGTCCTCCAGACGCGGGAAACGACCGGCGATGTCTTCGCCGGTGAAATTGGCAACCCAGCCTTCCGGGTTGTTGAACAGACGAATCGCCACGAAATGCGGATGTTCGCCCATGTCGAACCAGTGCTTGGTGCCGGCCGGAACCGAGATCAGGTCGTTCTTTTCACAGAGCACGGCGTAGACGTAATCGTCGATATGCAGGGTAAACAAGCCACGACCGGCGACGAAAAATCGCACTTCGTCTTCGCCATGGCGGTGCTCTTCGAGGAACTTGGCGCGCAGCTCGGCTTTTTGCGGATGATCACTGTTGAGGCTGATCACATCGACCGTAATGTAACCGCGCTCGGTCATCAGTTTGTCGATCTGCTCTTTATAAGCGCTGATGACCTCTTCCTGACTGGCGCCGGGCTGAATCTTCGCGGCGGCCTGCCAGCGGTCGAAACGCACGCCCTGCTCGGCCAGCGTCGAGGCGATGTCTTCGAAATGGGTCAGCACCTTGTTGGGAATCTCAGGGCTGGAAACGTGATAAACGGACAGGCTGCTCATGGGCAATTCCTCGGTAGCGGCGGCGCCGTCCGGCTCTTGAAGACCGGTCGGGCGCCGCATGGCATCAGGCAAACGGGCTGTTTCAGATGAACTCAGCCTTGGCGGTTCATGACGCTGCGGGTTTTCAACTCGCATTCAAACAGGAATTCAAAAGCCTCGATCTGCCGCAGCGCGTCGCTCATCTGCGCGCCCCAGGTATAGAGACCATGGCCGCGGATCAGATAACCGACGCAATCGGGATGGGCGTCGAGCCAAGGCTGCACCTTGGCGGCGAGGCGCGCAATGTCCTGATCGTTGTCGAAAATCGGCACACGCACCCGTGATTCGTGGGTGGAAATGCCGCTGAAGGCTTTCTGCAATTCGTAGTCTTCAAATTCGATGAAATCTTCCGGGGTCAGGCGCGACAGCACCGTGGCATTCACCGAATGGGTGTGCAGCACCGCGCCGATTTCCGCGCGCCAACTGTAGAGCTGGGTGTGCAGCAAGGTTTCGGCGGAGGGTTTCTTGCCCGGCTCCAGGCTATTGCCGGACAGATCGGTAGCGAGCACGTCATCCACACCCAACTGGCCCTTGTGCTTGCCCGATACGGTCAACAGCGCTTCGCTCGGCGACAGGCGTGTCGAATAGTTGCTGCTGGTAGCTGGCGACCAGCCACGGCCATATAGAAAACGCCCGGCGTCAACGATCTGCTGGGCGAGCTGTTCACGACTAAGGCTCATGGCCTGTCCTCTTGCATACATGTGGCAATGATAACGGCAGCGGCAAGCGCTGCGAGACTGGCAATACTAAAGGTCAATGTTGCGCCGAGGGCATTCCAGCTGTAGCCGGAATACAGCGCGCCGAGCGCCCCGCCGGTGCCGGCCAGTGCCGCATACAGCGCCTGGCCCTGGCCTTGCTGGCGGGCGCCGAAACTACGTTGCACGAAAGCGATGGCAGCCGCATGAAAGCTGCCGAATGTCGCTGCATGCAACACCTGGGCGAACAACAACACCCAGAGAAACTCCGCAAACGAACCGAGCAGCACCCAACGCAACGCCGTCAGAAGGAAGCTCGCCAGCAGCACCCGGCGCAGGGAAAAGCGCGCCAGAATGCGGCTCATGGCCATGAACATCAGCACTTCCGCCACCACGCCCACGGCCCAGAGCATACCGATGACGCCACGGCTGTAACCGAGGCGTTCAAGGTGCAAAGTCAGAAAGGTGTAATACGGCCCGTGGCTGACCTGCATCAGCGCGACGCAAGCATAAAACGCCAGCACGCCGGGATGACGCAATTGCTTGAGGAAGCCCTCACCCGTCGGCCGATTGCCTTGCGCCGGCTGTGCATTCGGCACCCACAGGCTGCTGAGAACGATACCGGCCATGATCAGCACCAACGCCGCTGGGTAGATGTCCAGACTCAGCCATTCGAACAGCCGTCCCAGCACCACCACAGTGATGATGAAGCCGATCGAGCCCCACAGGCGAATCTGGCTGTAACGCGAGGTCTGCCCCTGCAGATGCGCGAGGGTGATGACTTCGAACTGCGGCAGCACCGCGTGCCAGAAGAACGCATGCAGGGCCATGACCATCGCCAGCCAGGCGTAGGTCTGGCTGACGAAAATCAGCGAAAAGGTCAGCAACGTACAGACCGCACCAAAGCGCACGATGGCCAGACGCCTGCCGGTGTAATCGCCGAGCCAGCCCCAGATGTTCGGCGCCACGCAGCGCATCAGCATCGGAATCGCCACCAGCTCGCCGATGCGTGCGGCGCTGAAGCCGAGGTGATCGAAGTACAGCGCCAGAAACGGCGCTGTCGATCCGAGCAAGGCGAAATAGAACAGATAGAAACTGGACAACCGCCAGTAAGGAAGCGCCGCCACGCCCGTTATGCCGCGACGGCTTTGAGCGCAGCCATCAGAGCTGGCCCAGCACCGGCGTGCTCACGCGCACATCGGCGTTCTGCCCACGGTGGCGCAGCAGGTGATCCATCAGCACGATGGCCATCATCGCTTCGGCGATCGGCGTCGCGCGGATGCCGACGCATGGGTCGTGACGACCCTTGGTGATCACGTCGACCGGGTTGCCATTCACGTCGATCGAGCGGCCCGGGGTGGTGATGCTCGAGGTCGGTTTCAATGCCAGATGCGCAACGATTGGCTGGCCGGACGAGATGCCACCGAGGATGCCGCCGGCGTTGTTGTTGAGGAATCCTTCCGGCGTCAGTTCATCGCGGTGTTCGGTACCACGCTGGGCGACACAGGCGAACCCGGCGCCGATCTCGACGCCCTTGACCGCGTTGATGCTCATCAGCGCGTGGGCCAGTTCGGCGTCGAGGCGATCGAAGATCGGCTCGCCAAGACCCGGCATCACGCCTTCGGCGACCACGGTGATCTTCGCTCCGACCGAGTCCTGATCGCGGCGCAACTGGTCCATGTACGCTTCCAGCTCCGGGACCTTGTCCGGGTCAGGACTGAAAAAGGCGTTTTCTTCGACCGAATCCCAGGTCTTGAACGGAATTTCGATCGGGCCGAGCTGGCTCATGTAACCGCGAATGACGATGCCCTGACTGGCCAGATACTTCTTGGCGATCGCACCGGCCGCCACGCGCATGGCGGTTTCCCGCGCCGAACTGCGGCCACCGCCGCGATAATCGCGTTCGCCGTATTTATGGTGATAGGTGTAGTCGGCGTGAGCCGGGCGGAACAGGTCCTTGATCGCCGAGTAGTCCTTGGACTTCTGGTCGGTATTGCGAATCAGCAGGCCGATCGAGCAACCGGTGGTGCGGCCCTCGAACACGCCGGAGAGGATTTCGACTTCATCGGCTTCCTGGCGCTGGGTGGTGTGGCGGCTGGTGCCGGGCTTGCGGCGATCGAGGTCGCGCTGCAGATCTTCCAGGGAAATCTCCAGGCCCGGCGGGCAGCCGTCGACAATGGCGACCAACGCCGGACCATGGCTTTCGCCAGCGGTGGTGACAGTGAACAACTTGCCGTAGGTATTGCCGGACATGCAGGACGCTCCGTGAAATCAAACCCGAATTCTTGATGCGCGCCAGTATACGCAGGCTAACCGACTAGTTCATCCTCGAACCTTAGTGGTGCTGGCGAGTCCAACCGGCACCTTGACCAATGATGGCGTGATGATGCTGCGAGTTCTGATCTTGAGTCTTACCCTCTTTACCGGCTTTGCCCAAGCGACAGTCCTACAGCGCCCGGTCACTCTGGACACCGGCAGCGGCGAACTTTTCGGTTCGCTGTTGCTGCCCAAGTCCGACAGCCCGGTGCCGATTGTTCTGATGATTTCTGGCTCAGGTCCTACAGATCGCGACGGAAACAACCCCGACGGCGGACGCAATGACAGCCTCAAGCGCTTGGCCTGGGTGCTGGCCAAACACAACATCGCCAGCGTGCGCTATGACAAGCGCGGCGTCGCCGCGAGCCTGGCGGCCGCTCCCGATGAACGTGATTTGTCTGTAGAAGGCTATGCGGCGGACGCAGTGGCATGGGGGCAGAAGCTCAAGGCCGATCCGCGTTTCGGCAAACTGATTCTGCTCGGCCACAGCGAAGGCGCGCTGATTGCCAGCCTCGCCGCGCCGAAGCTGGACGCAGCGGCGGTGATCTCGCTGTCCGGCAGCGCGCGCCCGGTCGACCAGGTCATCCGCGAACAGTTGGCGCGCAGCCTGCCGCCGCCACTGATGCTGCGCAGCAACGAACTGCTCGACAGCCTCAAGGCCGGCCATACCGATGACAACGTGCCGCAGCCGTTGCAGGTGATCTTTCGCCCGAGCGTGCAGCCGTACCTGATTTCGCTGTTCCGTCAGGACCCGGCGCAGGCCTTTGCCCAGTTGAAAATGCCGGCGCTGATTGTCCAGGGCAGCAACGACATTCAGGTCGGCACCGAGGACGCGAAGCTGCTCAAGGCGGCGAAACCGGAAGCGCAACTGACGGTGATCGACGGTATGAATCACGTGCTGCGCATCGTCCACAACGACATGAAGCGGCAATTGGCCTCCTACAAGGACCCGAATTTGCCCCTGGCCGCCGAACTGGGCGCCGCCGTCATCGAATTTATTGACGGAATTCGTGCAAGTTAACTGCGTTTTACCCTCCAGCCTCACAGAAAACGGCCGATAAGCCTTTGTCGCCAGCGCAACGTCTGGCGGCAAGCAGGGCTTGGACAGGATCTCGCCGTTATGACTGAAACCCAGACTTCACCCGACACCAGCGCTGAAAAAGACGCATCGCCAGCGGTCGAACTGCCGTGGGCGGACGTTCAGGCCGAGCACCACAAGATGCTCCGCCTGGCGCCGCTGCAGACCGACCGCAATACCGGCGGCCGGCCGTTGCGCTTTGTCGAATTCGGTTACGCCGAGCGCAACAGCAAAGAGCGCAGCCTGATGCGCATGGCGATCAAGCTGCCCAACCAGCGCGTGCGCAAAGAGCAGAATCATCTTGATGTGTGGGTAGACCACGCGAGCAAACGGGTGAGCTTCGGTCCCGATAGCGGCTTGCAGATTGAACCGCTGAATCGCGGTATCGGCCGCTTCATGGCTGCGCAAGGCATCAATTGGGCGAAAAAGCGCTGGCCCGGCTACACCGTCGACGGCATGGACCTGAACAACAAGGACGCGCTCAACGAAGACACTCGCTTGCGTCGCGACCATTTCCTGCGCGTGCACGGTTTCGATGTGGCTTACGCCGACGCCCAGCATTTGAAAGGCAGCATCAAGGCCGTGCAGGTCGGTGATCTGCTCGGTGACTGGAACAGCGAAAAGCTGCAGATCGTCGAAATTCTTGAAGCCGCGCAGATGCTCCAGCAGGCCGAACAGAACCTGGCCGAGCAGGAAGTGAAACTGAAGAAGCAGGAAGAAAAAGTCAGCAAGTTCAAGCGTGAAGACGCCGGGCTGCGTTTCACCATTACGTGTCTGGTGGCATTTGCGGTGTTTCAGGCGGGGTTGTTGATCTGGATTGCTACGCACCGCTGAGGGCTTGAGCGCGTACTGATCGTTCCCATGCTCTGCGTGGGAATGCAGCCCGGGACGCTCCGCATCCCAAAAGCGGACGCAGAGCGTCCATTGATGCATTCCCACGCGGAGCGTGGGAACGATCTGTCACAACCTTAGACGCGGGACGCGAACAGGGCCTGATGCGCGCGGCACTGCTCGGCTGTCAGCATGAACACGCCATGCCCACCACGCTGGAACTCCAGCCAGGCGAAATCGACTTCCGGGTACAACGCCTCGACGTGCACCTGGCTGTTGCCCACCTCGACAATCAACAAACCTTTCTCGGTCAGGTGATCCGCCGCTTCGGCGAGCATGCGCCGGACCAGATTCAGACCATCATCACCGCAGGCCAGACCGAGTTCCGGCTCGTGCTGATATTCATCCGGCATGTCGGCGAAATCTTCCGCATCGACGTAGGGCGGGTTCGACACGATCAGGTCGAAACGCTGACCCGGCAAGCCATCGAAGCCATCACCCTGCACCGTGTAGACGCGCTCATCGACGCCATGGCGCTCGATGTTCTGGTTGGCCACTTCCAGCGCTTCGAACGACAGATCCGCGAGCACCACTTCGGCATTCTGGAATTCGTAAGCGCAAGCAATGCCGATGCAGCCGGAGCCAGTGCACAGGTCGAGAATCCGCGCCGGTTCGTTGCCGATCCATGGCGCAAAGCGGTTTTCGATCAGTTCACCAATCGGCGAACGCGGGATCAGCACGCGCGGGTCGACGATGAACGACATGCCGCAGAACCAAGCTTCACCGAGCAGATAGGCGGTCGGAACGCGATCCTCGATGCGGCGCTTGAGCAAGCGCTGCAGATTGACCAGTTCGTCATCTTCCAGCGCGCAATCAAGATAGCTGTCGGCGATTTCCCAAGGCAGGTGCAAAGCGCCCAGTACCAACTGGCGCGCCTCGTCCCAGGCGTTGTCGGTGCCATGACCGAAAAACAGATCCTCCCCATGGAAGCGGCTGACGGCCCAACGGATGTGGTCGCGCAGGGTACGAAGTCGGGAAGTGATCACGGCGTAGAACTCCAGAAAAAACGACTGGCGATTCTAGCAGCCAAAACGCGCGACGACGACGCAGGAAAAACCGCGTGGTAACGGTAGGAGATTTCTTTTTTTGCATCAGGCATTGAACGGAACGTGTAACTTGACAAGGCTGCAGGCCAAGAACGACGGCGCCTACGATGGTAGCGATTCACAGAACCGCTCAGCCAGAGGACAATGTCGCAAAAGCCCCACCCCGAGGAGCCCCAGAATGTCCGTTCCAAAAACGATGTTTCAACTCAGCGGCCGCGGTTACGCAGCGGCCACACTGAGCCATGCCACCGTGGTCATCATCGATGCCCAGAAGGAATACCTCAGTGGCCCGCTGGCCCTGAGCGGCATGGACGCGGCCGTCGCGAACATCAAACAAGTGGTTGCCGCAGCCCGTGCCGCCGGTCGGCCGATCGTGCACGTGCGTCATCTCGGCACCGTGGGTGGCCTGTTCGACCCGCAGGGCGAACGTGGCGAGTTCATCCCTGGTCTGGAACCACAGGGTGATGAAACCATTATCGGCAAACTGCTGCCGAGCGCGTTCCATGGCACCGAACTGCTCGAGCGCCTGCAGAACCTCGGCTCGCTGGACCTGATCGTTTGCGGTTTCATGAGTCACTCCAGCGTCAGCACCACCGTGCGCGCGGCGAAGAATCTCGGTTTCCGCTGCACTCTGGTCGAAGACGCCTGCGCGACACGCGATCTGCCGTTCAAGGGCGGCGTGCTCAGCGCCGAGCGCGTGCAGGAAGCGGAAATGGCGATCATGGCCGACAACTTCGCCACGCTGGCCAAGACTCAGGACCTGATCTGATCCTGCCCTTGCGAGCGGTGCGTTGGCGCCGCTCATCCGCTATATCCGCTGATTTGCCGCAAATGCCATAGCCTCAGGAACAACCCGGTCAACTCCCGGTCGAAGGGCCGATACCATTGAGGAAGGTCGGAATGAAGTTATCCGATGGATTTGACGCACGCCGTTTGCGGCCCAAAGGCCAAAGCAACTGGCGTTTTCGATTTGGCGCGGCGATCTCGGCCATTCTGGCGACGTTCGGCGTGCTGCTGGCGATGGCCGGGGCAGCCAGCCTGCTCGGCCGCCCGCCGGCGCTGGGTGACCTGAACGCATCACCGCTGGGCTCGGCAATCATGCTCGCGGTCGGCTTGCTGTTTCTGTATTTCGGCGTTGCCCTGTGGCGCCGCTGCCGACGTCGCGCACGGCAATCGCGGGAACTGAACATGGCCCCGCATCTGATGAAAAAACACGACTGACCCAACGGCCTGGCTTTTTGCCGGGCCGTTTTCTGTCGACTTGGGTAAACTGGCCGCCCTTCGCGGAGGCTGACATGCAAGACGACGATTTTTCTCTGTTCAAAAGTGCGATCCAGGGCGTCAAGCCGATCAAGCACGACCGCGCCGACACCGGCAAACCCAAGGCTGACCGCGCGCAGATTGCCAAGCTGCGTCAGTCCGCCACCGTGCGCAGCGACACCACCATCATTGATGGCTTGTCCGACCAGTTCGTGATCGACGTCGGCCCGGAAGACGAGCTGATGTGGTCCCGCGACGGCGTGCAGGAAAGCCAGATGCGCAAGCTCAAGGTCGGGCAGATCCCGTTCGAAGGCAGTCTCGACCTGCACGGCATGAGCGTGGAAAAGGCTCGGGAAACACTTTGGGCATTTCTTGCCGAAGCGACCAAATTCGAAATCCGCTGCGTGCGCGTGACGCACGGCAAGGCTGTGCGCCTGGATGGCAAGCGCCCGATGATCAAAAGCCACGTCAACACCTGGCTGCGCCAGCATGCGCAAGTGCTCGGTTTCTGCTCGTGCCAGGCCAAACACGGCGGTGCCGGCGCGGTTTATGTGATGCTGAAACGGACGATGATGGAAGGCCGCGACGAATAAAGCCGTCACACCGAACTTGCAGGGTTGTGTCCGCCACCGTACCCTTGCCCTTTGCGAAAATCCCCACAGGTAGTTTCATGTCCCTGGAACAGAATTACACCGCGATTCTCGGCCAATTGGGCGAGGACGTCTCCCGCGAGGGCCTGCTCGACACGCCAAAGCGTGCCGCCAAAGCCATGCAGTACCTCTGCCGCGGTTATGCACAGACGCTCGAAGAGGTCACCAATGGTGCCCTGTTCAGCTCCGACAACAGCGAAATGGTGCTGGTCAAGGACATCGAGCTGTATTCGTTGTGCGAACACCACTTGCTGCCGTTCATCGGCAAGGCGCATGTCGCCTATATCCCGAGCGGCAAAGTGCTGGGCCTGTCGAAGGTTGCGCGGATCGTCGATATGTACGCCCGTCGCCTGCAGATTCAGGAAAACCTCAGCCGCCAGATCGCCGATGCGGTGCAGCAAGTCACCGGCGCACTGGGCGTGGCCGTGGTGATCGAAGCCAAGCACATGTGCATGATGATGCGCGGCGTCGAAAAGCAGAATTCGTCGATGATCACTTCGGTGATGCTCGGTGAGTTCCGTGAAAACGCGGCAACCCGTAGCGAATTCCTCAGCCTCATCAAGTAATTCGCAACAGAAAAGAGCCGGCGTTGATCGCCGGTTTTTTTTCGCCCGTGAAAAATCGGGTAAGCTGCGCGCCTTTCTTCATTTGCACCGTGAGGCTTTCAACGTGTTCGTCAAAGCGCTTCGTGTCGGCCTCGGCCAACTGGTTATCTTCATCGATTTCATCACCCGCCCGGGCAAGACCAAACGCCCCGCTGCTGCTCAGGCACAAGTCGACGCTGCCGCGAAAGATCTGACCCTGTACCAATTTCACGCCTGCCCGTTCTGCGTGAAAACCCGCCGCGCCCTGCATCGCCTGAATGTGCCGGTGGCGCTGAAAGACGCGAAGAACAACGAGCAGGATCGCCAGACCCTGCTGGAACAGGGTGGCCGAATCAAAGTGCCTTGCCTGCGAATTGAAGAGAACGGGCAGACAACCTGGATGTATGAATCCAAGGTGATTATTGATTATCTGGATAAGCGGTTTGCTGCAGTCTGACATTGATGTGCTGTGGCTGAAGGCGCCATCGCTGGCAAGCCAGCTCCCACAATTCTTGTCTACAACCTGAGATCAATGTGGGAGCTGGCTTGCCAGCGATGAGGCCCGTCAAATCATCACAAAACTCAGACAATGATAAACCGGCCCTCCAGCCGGTTTATTGCTTATCAGGCCGCCCTCTCCATCTGCGCCCGCCGCACCACCGCCGCCAACCGCTTCAACCCTTCATCCAGCCGCGCCGGATCGATGTGGCTGAAATTCAGGCGCAAATGCCCATGATGCTTGTCCGGCTCGGGAAAGAACGGCTCACCGGGCATGAATGCCACATCATTGGCCAATGCCTCATTGAGCAAAGTGCGCGTATCCAGCGGTTGCTTCAGCGTCAGCCAGAAGAACAGTCCGCCTTGCGGCATGTCCCAGTCAGCCAGATCGGCAAAATGGCTTTCCAGCCCCATTTGAAACGCATCTCGCCGCAGCCGATAGAAATCCCGCAACTCACTTAAATGCTGTTGATACTTTTCCGAGCCGATCCATTGCAGCGCCTGCCACTGACCGATGCGATTGGTGTGCAGATCCGCCGATTGCTTGAGCTTGAGCAGGTGCGGGAACAGATCCGCACTAGCGATCAAATAACCGACACGCAAACCCGGGAGCAAGGTTTTCGACACGGTGCCGGTGTAGATCCAGCTGGCTTTTTTCAGACGCGCCGCAATCGGCTTCGCGCTGCCACCATCGAAAGTCAGTTCGCGGTATGGCTCGTCTTCAATCAGCGTGACGCCAAATTCATCGAGCAATGCCGCAACCGCTGCGCGCTTGGCCTCGCTGTAGCGCACGGCGGAAGGATTCTGAAACGTCGGGATCAGGTAGATAAACGCCGGGCGGTGTTGTTCCAGACGTTTGCGAAGTTGCGCCAAGTTAGGTCCGTCCGCTTCCTGCGGCACGGTCAGGCAATCGGCGCCGAAAAGCTGGAAGATTTGCAGCGCGGCCAGATAAGTCGGCGCCTCCAGCAAAATTTCCGTGCCCTTGTCGATATACAGTTTTGCCGCCAGATCCAGAGTTTGCTGGGAACCACTGACCACCAGCACCTGACTCGCATCGCACTCGAGGCCCAGCGCCCTCGCCTCTGCCGCCAAAGCTTCGCGCAAGGCCGGCTCGCCTTCGCTCATGCCGTACTGACCCAGCGATAACGGCATTTCGTCCCACTCGACCTTCGGCAACATCGCCTCAGCCGGCAAGCCGCCGGCGAACGACATGACCTCCGGACGCTGGGCCGCCGCGAGGATTTCTCGGATCAAAGAACTTTTAAGGCGCGAGACACGTTCGGACAAAGCCATGGAGGTCACCGTAGCAAGGCATGCAGGAAATGAGTCAAACTTGTTGACTGAAATTACGACAGCTTGAGCGAGTACGTCAACATGCTTGACCTTAAGAACCCCTCTACTCAGCAACAGGCCATGGAAGCGTTTTTCTTCGGCTATCAGGCGTTCACTGCCAAGGCTGATGAAATGCTCGAGCGTCGCGGCCTCTCGCGGGTGCATCAGCGCATCGTGTTTTTCATCGCGCGCTATCCGAACCTGAGTGTGAAAGAGTTGCTGGCCCTGCTGGGCGTGAGCAAACAAGCGTTGAACATGCCCCTGCGCCAGTTGCAGGAAATGCATCTGGTCGACAGCGTCGCTTCGCAGACGGACAAGCGTAAGCGCCTGCTTGAGTTGACGGCGGAAGGCGCGAAGTTCGAGCAGGCGTTGCGCCGTGAGCAGGTGAAATTGCTCGAGCGGGTATTTGCCGAGGCTGGGGAAGCGGCGGTGAATGGGTGGTTGGCGGTGAATCTGGCGCTTGGGGGGAATCAGCCGCATCTGGATTGACAGGACCGCCCTCTTCGCGAGCAGGCTCGCTCCCACATTGGAACGCATTCTCCTGTGTGAGCGAGCCTGCTCGCGAAGCCATCCTGATAGCCATATATCCCTATCGGCAAAAAAATCGGCGACAAAAACCAAAACAATATTTGCTTTATTTGTACACAAAAGCATAATCCACTGCGTGCGAGTTCCTGACTATACGGTCAACAAATTCGCGTATGCCTCAAAGGGCCGCTGCCACCCCTCATGGGTCCGGCCCTGGAAATAACAATAAAACTCTTGAGGAGTACTCGCTGTGGAAAGCCGCAAATCCGAAGCACCGCCGCTCGAGCTCACGCCGCCATTACGCAATGGCCTGCTGGAGCGTCTGTTCAAACTCAGCTTGCATGGCACCACGGTGAAGACCGAGCTGATTGCCGGTCTGACAACCTTCATCACCATGGCTTACATCATTTTCGTCAACCCGAACATCATGGCCGACGCAGGCATCGATCACGGTGCGGCCTTCGTCGCCACCTGCATCGCCGCTGCGCTCGGTTGCCTGTTGATGGGGCTCTATGCCAATTGGCCGGTGGGTCTTGCACCGGGCATGGGCCTCAATGCTTTCTTCACCTACACCGTGGTCGGCACCATGGGCTACAACTGGGAAACCGCCCTCGGCGCGGTGTTCGTCTCGGGCGTGCTGTTCATGTTCCTGACCTTTTCGCGGATCCGCGAGTGGCTGCTCAACAGTATCCCGGTCAGCCTGCGGTTCGCGATGGGCGCCGGTGTCGGTCTGTTTCTGGGCCTGATCGGTCTGAAGACGGCCGGTATCGTCGTCGACAGCCCGGCGACGCTGATCAAGCTGGGTTCGCTGCGTGAACCTGGCCCGCTGCTCGCTGCGATCTGCTTCCTGATGATCGCGATCCTCAGTTACCACCGCGTGTTCGGTGCGATCCTGATCAGCATCATCACCGTCACCCTCGCCGGCTGGGGCCTGGGTCTGGTGCACTACGAGGGCATCATGTCCGCGCCGCCGAGCCTGGCACCGACCTGGATGGCAATGAACGTCGCCGGCGTGTTCAACGTCAGCATGATCAGCGTGGTGCTCGCGTTCCTCTTCGTGCACATGTTCGACACCGCCGGTACGCTGATGGGCGTGGCCCAGCGCGCCAACCTTGTCGCCGCTGACGGTCGCATCGAGAATCTTTCCCGAGCCATGAAGGCTGACAGCGCATCCAGCGTATTTGGCGCCGTGGTGGGGGTTCCACCCGTGACAAGTTACGTGGAAAGTGCCGCCGGCGTAGCCGCTGGTGGTCGGACTGGTCTTACCGCCGTCACCGTGGGTGTGCTATTTATAGCAGCCATGTTTTTCGCACCGCTGGCTGGCATGATTCCCGCTTATGCCACGGCAGGTGCACTGATCTACGTGGCGATGCTGATGATGGGCGGTATGGCCCACATCGAATGGGACGAAGCGACCGACGCCATTCCGGCGATCGTCACGGCGATCATGATGCCGCTGACCTTTTCGGTCGCCGACGGCATCGCGCTGGGCTTCATCACTTACGTCGCGTTGAAGGCTGGCACCGGCAAGTACAAGGAAATTTCCGTCAGCCTGTGGGTGCTCTGCGCGATCTTCATCGCCAAGTTCATCTTCCTGTAAACGCTGCGCGGTTCAGGCTTCAAACCAGCCTCACCCTCACCGGTGGGGCTTTTGCACATCTCGATAACAACAAAGGAGCAATACGATGAGTCTGGAAACCTGGCTGCTGTTCAGTGGCGCTGCGCTGGTGGTGATCCTGATCCCGGGACCGCTGTCATTGCTGATGATCAGCAACAGTCTGAATTACGGTTTGCGCCGGTCGTACCCCGCGTTCCTGGGTGGCGTGATCGCCTCGATCTGCCTGCTCAGCGCGTCGGCACTTGGCCTCGGCGCATTGCTAATGGCTTCGGAGCAGTTGTTCAGCGCATTGAAAATCGTCGGCGCGCTGTACCTGTTCTACCTCGCCTGGCAGAGCTGGCAGCAGTCGCGGCAGCCATCGACGGGCGCCGAAGTACCTGAGGCTGCACCGGTGCCGCGTTTTCGCACATTGTTCGGACGCGCTTTTGTACTGGGTGCGAGCAATCCGAAGGACATCCTGTTTTTCGCCGCGTTTCTGCCGCAGTTCCTCCGCGCTGAGCAACCTTTTCTGCCGCAATTGCTGATCATGATCGCGACCTGGGTAGTGCTCGATCTGTGCTGCAAGCTGGCCTATGGCCTGGGCGCCCATGGCGCCGCACGTTATCTGCGCAGCGGCAAAGGCCAGAGTTGGTTCAATCGGGTCAGTGCCGGACTATTTGGTGGTGCTGGCGCCGCGTCGTTGCTTGGCAGCCACTGAAAAGCGCCACTATTGATCATCCTGCCGGAACGGACCTCGGGCGGGATGATGTGTTGTTTTGAATCAATTCAACTCGAACAACATTCAATCTTTGATATGCAATAGATAGCAACAACCCCCCGATATACAGCTCTGGAAAAGCCAACGTACTATTATTCGCCTTAACGACAATTGCCGGAACAAGGAAGTTCTAATGGCCACACTGATAAGCGAAGCAACAGCACAAACCGACCCTTCAATACATGCGGACCTGCAACCTGTTTCCGATACCGTAATAATCATGGATCTGGGCTATGAAGCCAACGAATACAAGCCCTCAACCATTGATCAGAGCCGAACTAACGAAAAATCGAGTCAGTTGCAAATGGTGGACGAAGTGTTCGGCCCCTTGGAAATTGGCGATATTTCAATTACCCGTACCGCACTCGACGGATTAGGCGCGACCATTGACGGTCAGCCGTTGAATGGCGAGAACAGTTTCTTTCGCCGCCCCAAGCGCTCTTTTATCAATAGCCTGCAGTTCGACGCCAATAAAGTTGAACACTACCTGAAAACTTCAACGGGCAGCGATAGCTACTTGTTGCCCACGCTCCTGTTTGAAATGGCCAGCCAGCGCCCGCTCACCGCTCCCCGGCTCTTGAGGGAAAGTGCTGCAGATACTGTATCCGGCAATTACCGCGACAAACTTGTCAAACTTCTGAGTGCCGCACAGTCGCTTGATCTGCAACACGTGCACGTCCCCAAACATCATCCCCGCTGGGCCGCATTGACCAAAAGTTACGCGACGCTGGGCTCCAGCGTGGGCATCCAGGGCTTCGGCATCTTCATGGGAATTCGCGGCGTTGTCGATGCGATCAAAGCCGAAAACACTGCTGAAATAGCGATAAACAGCGCAGGCATTATATCGGAGCTGGGCTCCATCGCGGCCGATGTCGCGGTGAGCAAGATAGCCACGCAGATGCTCACAGCCGGGCAAAGTGCTTATCGGGACTTCGCCAAAACCCGCTTTGCACTCAGATTGGGTCGATCGGGAGGGTTGGTCGGCGGCATGCTGACGCTGCCCTTCGACATCTTTACCGCCGTGAGGTCGATGAACGCCGCTCAGAATGCCACCGGCAAAGAAGCGATGGATCATTACGTCAGCGCTGGCCTGAGCATTACCAGTGCAGCCATGACTGTCATCCTCGGGTCCGCCGCGATGGCCGGGTTCTCGTTTGCCGGCCCTGTCGGACTTGCAGCCGGCGCGATCCTCGCCATTGGCTCACAGGTCTACGGCGCAGTACGTATCGTTGACGATATAGATGACTACATTGAATTGACTGTCGATGAACGGTGGCGTAGCGGTTGGTTTTCGTTCTGCATGATGGAGGTCGATCAAAGCGTTCAAAACCGCTATATCAAGGCAAAGACGCTGTTGCAGCACTCTCTGCAACTGAAAAAGACCGCCAGAACGCTGCTCGACGGCCCCTTGAAAGAGACCACCGAAGCCATCGTCAACGGCAAGTTCGATGTGCGTCTGAAACCAACGCGGGTCTGGAAACGAAACTGGTGGACCAAACAGGATGCGTGGGAATCGGTCAATGTCCCTGAAGTGGTAGGCACCGATGACATCATTGATGCACGCGCAGGGGTTACAAAAGATACACCCGGCGCGGAGTTGGGGGTCGCCGCAGAGGGCAAGAACGTTCTCTGGTTCATCAGCGAGGGCAACGACTCGATCAGAGGGGTAGAAAAAAAACCCAACACCTTCCATTACAAGTCAGGAAAAAAACAACTTTCGGGCGGCGAAGAAAATGACCAGTTCCTGTTTGAGAACGCAGCGGACTTCCTTGAAAGGGGTCGCCATGTCGCAGATCATTCGACGCTGAGCGGCGGCGCGGGAAATGACACACTGGTACTCGGCGGCAGCTACTCCTCCCGAAATACCAACAGAACTGGCTATGACGTAGATCTGCTGGCTGGAACATTGCAGATCATCACGAGCGATGTCGATGCCGACAATAACCGGATATTTATCCTGCACAGTTTGCTGGACAGCATCGAAAACGTTGAGACAGTCCATCGCGCGGCAAGCGTGGTAACGGGCTCCGCGCAAAACAACATCATCAAATCCCGGGGCAGCGACAGCATTGAAGCTGGCGCTGGGGACGACCAGATATTTCTCTCTCACGAAAGAGCAAAAGCGTCGGGAGGCGCCGGCACCGATCAATATTACATTGCGCATGTGGCTGGCCGTTTTTCCATTGTCGATGATGGTGAACAGACCAGCTACATCGTCATGAACTGGCGCAAGGAGTTGATTGAATCCTTTGATATCGAGGGTAACGACCTGGTCATCCGCTCAGGTTTCGAAACGTCTGACCACCTCAAAAACGTGTTGACCATTCATGACGTTTATACGAACACCGAACACACTAGAAAGCTGAGCAACAAAAACCTGGTTTTCGTAACCAGCGATGATTTCCATTTCAGACTTGATCTGCCAGACACAATCCCGGACGGCCACACCGTAGAAATAACCGAAATTTTCCTCAAACGAGGAAAACCGGTAAACCCGATCATTATTTATGCAGCGGAATGCTGGATCCGCCACCGCAAACCCGCTGCCTATTACGTCCCGAGAACCGGCAAGACAACCACTTTTTACGCAGTTTTACGTTCTGATGTAATCACCCGGATATATCTGGATTTCCGCAGCGACGAGCTGACAAAAGCGGAGGCGCATTTTTTCTCGGACAAACCCAAGTCATATCACCTGACTGTTGGTTGCCATCTCGTCTATCACTTCGGCGCGAAAAGCATCAAGCTCAATTATTACTCCGCTGCGCGTAACGAAGACGATCACGACAATATTACGAAGATCCTGCGCACCATGGCTGTTCGTCCGTTCAGCCGTTACGTATTGATTTTCAAGGACGGTGTCGTTGCAGATGCCGAGCTTACAGCGCAAACCGAAATCGCACCTGCCTTTACGGATTTCACGGTATCGCGGGATTGGGTGACCCAGATGAAACTGCCGCTCGAGGTTCGCTCTCAGCGCTACTTTCACAATCTGGCTGAAAAAGCAGCTGAACCGATGGGCCGTACAAGAGTTTGCGCAACGCCGATTCGACTGGCCGTGCAAACCGACATGGACAACTACGAAGGAGAGGGTTCGAGTTATCTCATCCACGTACTCCCGGACATGACCATCAAACTCTCGACTCCCGGCGCACTTGCCGATGCCAAAGTTCGCCTGCCCTATTCATCCACTTGGGAACTTGATGCAACGCAGCTCGGCAAGGTCGAAATAAGGCTGGAAGAAAACCGGCTCTCCATCGGCACCACCACTTTTTATCTGCCGGTCTATGGAAGCGAAGATCTGATAGACCAAATCCGCGTTATTACAACCGGTGGAGTTGTGCACACGGTCGATCTGGTCTTTGATCGCATTTATCTGGATGGGCTTGATGCACGTTTTTTCGAAGAGCCCGACGCCTCAAAAGCGCTCCCGCCATATCTTGCCGCATTGGCCAACGACGAAGTCAAAGTCTGGAACGTTATCTGCGTCAACGACGAAACCGCGCGCGTGGGCTACAACCTGGCCGCCCATGGCTGGGTATTGCGTGCCGACAAATCCCGCATCGAAAAGTCTGCGTTAAGAGTAGTGAATCGCTGCAGTCACCAGACCAACATTTTCCGCCCTGTTTCGCTGATGAAAGTGCCTCCCGCGTAATTCGCGGTAACCCGTCGACAAACACCCTTTTTTTATCAGCGTACTGTCTACGCGGCACCCGCACGCGTCTGCGCGCTCTTTTTCCGAGTATTTCCCATGGCCAAATCACCCAAAAAAATCCCGACCATAAAATCGCCCGATTCGCCCGATGCCACACATCCCGGATCACCGCCCCTCGTCAAAAATGTGGGCCTGGACATGCCTGACGCCCTGCTCCTGGGCATCGATTCGCCGGCGATCAGCCAAGCGCCAGCCACCTCTGCCGCAGCCAACGCAGTGCCCACGGTCAGCCTTCATGCCTTGCCAGATGCAGCGCATGATTTCAGCGCCACTCGGAACGCAATCGCCTGGCCGCAAGAGCGTTTCCACGAATTGGTACCGGTGACGCAGAACGATGGCTTGTTCACTGGACCGGATCAGCGCACCTACGCTCAAATCGCCAATGAAGGCCAATTTGTCGTCGAGCAGGACGGGCAAGGCAACTACCATGTGCCACTGACCTTCGCGCCCGGCGTGCCCGGCCTGCCTCTGACGCGAACCGAGGGTCAGGCGATCTGGCAAATCCAGCGGCCCGCGAGGCCCTCCAACCGGCCTGCGTCCTCCACGCCACACTTGCCCTCATACATCTCGCCGGCCGACGCCATGACGTTGACCAAGCCGGAAATGGCGACAGAAGGCCTTCGTTACAACAGACTCAGGCAGACCTTCGTAACCACGGTAGACGGCACCGTCATGGTGCGCAAAAACCAGGACGGTGAATATCAACAAGCGTTTGCCTCAACGACCAATGCACCCGACCTTTTCTTCGAGCAAATCCCCGGCACCGTTTTCTGGCGGCGAAAAACACCCGGGACGAAGCCATCAGGTACCAAGCCCGAAGCCAGCCAGTCCGACAACGCAGTACCCGGCCCGAGCAAGCGTCCACGACTTGCCGAGGCCACAGAAACACTTACCGCGTCGAAAGCCACGACTCCGCCTGAGGAGCTGACCCCATATTTCTGGCTGCCCTGGGGGCACCTGAACAAACCTGTGCACATCGAATCGGTACAGCTTGGCTGGCTGCATTATCCAATCGTCCCTGTCGGCTCGAACACGACACCCAAAGTGTATTTCGTATGTCATCCCGAGTTTGTCCCGACAGATTTCAATACTTTCGAAAGCATGCTGATAAACATGCCCGAGCGACAGCCGGTAGCGACTTTTCGCATCGGCAGTGATCCGGGTGAGGTCCATCCGGGCAAACGTTTTTTTGAAGAGCCGATATCAACGTCCGTCGCTCGCGCGTTCCCCGATTTCTCTGAAGCAACAGCAAGGGCCGTCGCCCGCAGGTTGTTCGAACTCGCCGATCACTCCGAGACGATTACCGGCACCGGATTGATCAATGTCCAGGCCGTTCTGCATCAGTGGAAACAACTGCCGTTTTCCACAGCTCCCGATTTTGCCGACCCGCTGAACATGCTGGCCGTTGCGCCGGACATCGACCTGGGAAGCAAACGGCTTATTCCGATGCCTTCCCAGACCGACAGCGAATTGCAACGCCTGAGCTTCGATCCGCAGCATTTCCCCTCTGCCTGGAATCATTACAAGACCTATCCCTCGGATCTGAATCTGCGGCGATTGCTCGGCGCGTTGCTGGTCGGCTGTGGTTACGAGCTGTTTCCACTGACTTATGAGCACAGAATGCCGACGCTGGTCTTCAAACGAGCCGGTCACGATCAGATCTTCTTTTTGAAACTGGGTGCGATCAGTCAGGCCGGCCTGACTCATGTGCCTGGCAACGAACTGGCGGAACCGGGCTTGCCCGCCAGAATCGGTCAGGACGCCTTCAAGGCACTGACCGATGCAGCCGCGCAGAACAAAGTGGTATGGCTGATCGGGGGCGTATTGAAGGTCGCGTCCACGCCAGATTCGGTATTCATTATCCGCGAGCGCTGAGCCGCTACCCGCCTGCACCGGCAGATGAGCTGTAAACAGGCATAAAAAAAGCCCGCAGTGTGAGCGGGCGAAAGACCAAAGAAGCTATATGCGCAGTCGCTTCCCGGTGGGGGCAGCTGCTTGGGGGTCAGCTGCCCCGATACGTGGAATAGCTGTAAGGCGAAATCAGCAGGGGCACGTGATAGTGCTCCTGCTCGGCGGAGATGCCGAAACGCAGCACCACCACGTCCAGGAAGGCCGGCTCGGGCAGTTGCACGCCCCGGGCGCGGTAGTAATCGCCGGCATGGAACTGCACCTGATAAACCCCGGTGCGGTAATCATCGCCCTGCAGCAGCGGCGCATCGACCCGGCCATCGCTGTTGGTTGTCGCACTGGCGACCAATTCCAGGTGCGACCCTTCAACGCGGTACAGCTCGACCTTGATCGAGCTGCCCGGGCAACCGTGTGCAGCGTCCAAAACGTGTGTTGTCAAACGTCCCATTGATTCTGCGCGCCCGGCCGCAACAAGCGGTCAGACTTCGCGCCTCCCGAAGTCAGTTGAAAAGGAGACCGCACCGTTTCGGAGCACGAAACGCTGCGGCGAGCGACTGATTAAGACACTTTTCAAAAAAATTGTACACAATAAAAACGACATTTTTCGCTTCACCCCCGCCATCCGGGTCTTTATCACCAATTCGCAGGCAAAGCGCCTGATCATTGAACCTTCTATTCATTAGCTGACTGGTCAGGCAGGTTTCTTGCAGGCTGGAACCATTAACAGCAAAAGATGACAGCCGGTGAAAAATGCGAAAATTCAGGCTTACAAAATGTAAATAAAGTTGTATACAATCAGCCCATCGCTGTGACGCCAGCCTGCCAGGCCGCCACACCAATCTGTCAACGTACAAGAAGGAAGACTGCAGTGAGCGCTGACTACCCACGCGACCTGATCGGTTACGGCAGTAACCCTCCTCACCCACACTGGCCGGGCAATGCCCGGATCGCCCTGTCCTTCGTACTCAATTACGAAGAAGGTGGCGAGCGCAATGTTCTGCACGGCGACAAGGAATCCGAAGCCTTCCTGTCGGAAATGGTCGCTGCCCAGCCGCTGCAGGGCGCGCGCAACATGAGCATGGAATCGCTTTACGAGTATGGCAGCCGCGCCGGCGTCTGGCGCATTTTGAAGCTGTTCAAGGAATTCGATATTCCGCTGACCATCTTCGCCGTGGCCATGGCCGCCCAGCGTCACCCGGACGTAATCCGTGCGATGGTTGAGGCCGGCCACGAAATCTGCAGCCACGGCTACCGCTGGATCGACTACCAGTACATGGACGAAGCGCAGGAACGCGAGCACATGCTCGAAGCGATCCGCATCCTCACCGAACTGACAGGCGAGCGTCCGCTGGGCTGGTACACCGGCCGTACCGGGCCGAATACCCGTCGCCTGGTGATGGAAGAAGGCGGTTTCCTCTACGACTGCGACACCTACGACGACGACCTGCCCTACTGGGAACCGAACAACCCGACCGGCAAGCCGCATCTGGTGATCCCCTACACCCTCGACACCAACGACATGCGCTTCACGCAAGTGCAGGGTTTCAACAAGGGTGACGATTTCTTCGAATACCTCAAAGACGCGTTCGACGTGCTCTACGCCGAAGGTGCTGAAGCGCCGAAAATGCTTTCGATCGGTCTGCACTGCCGCCTGATCGGCCGTCCTGGTCGCCTCGCTTCGCTCAAGCGCTTTATCGAATACGCCAAAAGTCATGAACAGGTGTGGTTCAGCCGTCGCGTCGACATCGCACGCCACTGGCAGCAAACCCACCCGTACCAAGGGACTGCAAAATGAGCCGCTTTCAAACCCTGCAACCGTCGACCCTGAGCCGCGACGCTTTCGTCAAAGCCTTCGCCGACATCTACGAACATTCGCCATGGGTGGCCGAAAAGGCCTACGACCTCGGTGCGGACGCTTCGATCGACGAGATCGAAACCCTGCACCAGCGCATGAGCGATATCCTGTTGAGCGCCGATCATGCCAGCCAGCTGGCCCTGATCAACGCTCACCCGGACCTGGCCGGCAAAGCTGCCGTCCAGGGCCAACTGACCGAAGCCAGCACCAATGAACAGGCTGGCGCCGGTATTCACCAATGCACGGCCGAAGAGTTCCAGCGCTTCACCGAGCTGAACGACGCCTACAAAGCCAAGTTCAAGTTTCCCTTCATCATGGCGGTAAAAGGCAGCAACCGGCATCAGATCCTCGCGGCGTTCGAAACGCGCATCAACCATTCGGTGGAAGCCGAGTTCAAATGCGCGCTGGCGGAGATCAACAAGATTGCCCTGTTCCGTTTACTGACTCTTTAGCAAGCCTGGCCCGAGCGTGCATGAACGCGCAAACGCCCAGGGCCCTGCGAGCATCCCCAGCCAACTTATCAAAGGCAGACAAGAAGAATGAAAGCTTACGCCGTACCTTTCGAAAAATACGTCAACCTGGCCGACGCCCGTCTGGGCACCAAGATCATTTCGGTCACCGATGACTGGTTCGCAGACGCCAATCGTCTGTTCCAACCGACCCCGGCCGTATGGAAGGAGGGCGTGTTCGATGACAACGGCAAGTGGATGGACGGCTGGGAGTCGCGCCGCAAGCGCTTCGAAGGTTACGACAGCGCGGTGATCCGTCTGGGCGTACCGGGCTCGATCAAAGGCGTGGACATCGACACTTCATTCTTCACCGGCAACTACCCGCCATCGGCCTCGCTGGAAGCGTGCTTCCTGGCCTCGGGCGAGCCGGATGAAAACACCCAGTGGACCGAAGTGCTGTCGGCCGTCGAGTTGCAGGGCAACAGCCACCACTACCATGAAATCAGCAACGACAAAGCGTTCAGCCACCTGCGCTTCAACATCTACCCGGACGGCGGTGTTGCCCGTCTGCGCGTGTACGGCATTCCGTTCCGCGACTGGTCTGCTGTTGGCGACAACGAACAAGTGGACTTGGCAGCAGCCCTCAATGGTGGCCGCGCCCTCGCCTGCTCCGACGAACACTTCGGCCGCATGAGCAACATCCTCAACCCGGGCCGCGGCATCAACATGGGCGACGGCTGGGAAACCGCGCGTCGTCGTACGCCGGGCAATGACTGGGTGATCGTCGCCCTGGGTCATCCGGGCGAGATCGAGAAGATCGTCGTCGACACCCTGCACTTCAAAGGCAACTACCCGGACACCTGCTCGATCCAGGGCGCCTTCGTCAAGGGCGGCACCGACAGCCAGATCGAAACCCAGTCGCTGTTCTGGCGCGAACTGCTGCCAAGCCAGAAGCTGGAAATGCACGCCGAACACACCTTCGTCGAGCAGATCAAGGCACTCGGCCCGATCACCCACATCCGCCTGAACGTGTTCCCGGATGGTGGCGTGAGTCGCCTGCGTGTACTCGGCAAGGTCGCTAAACAAGGTTGAACCCAATCGCTGGCAAGCCAGCTCCCACAGGTTTTGTGAACGCCACAGTCCACTGTGGGAGCGGGCTTGCCCGCGATGGCGATAGATCTAACAACACAGAATCCGGATAAGAAGAACAGCATGCGCACACTGACGATTGAACCGCTGACCAAAGAAGCATTCGCCCCTTTCGGTGACGTGATCGAAACCGACGGCAGCGATCACTTCATGATCAACAACGGTTCGACCATGCGCTTCCACAAACTGGCGACGGTCGAAACCGCTACGCCTGAGGACAACGCGATCATCAGTATTTTCCGCGCCGACGCGCAGGACATGCCGCTGACCGTTTGCATGCTGGAACGCCATCCGCTGGGCAGCCAGGCTTTCATACCGCTGCTCGGCAACCCCTTTCTGATCGTGGTCGCGCCAGTTGGCGATGAACCTGTATCAGGCTTGGTCCGCGCCTTCGTCACCAACGGCAGGCAGGGCATCAATTACCATCGCGGCGTCTGGCACCACCCGGTGCTGACGATCGAAAAGCGGGATGACTTCCTGGTGGTTGATCGCAGTGGCACAGGCAATAACTGCGATGAGCATTTTTTCAAAGAGGATGAGCGGTTGATCCTCGCCCCCCACCAATAAGAGAAGGTCTGATCACTCGACAACAAGAGTGACAGGCGAGAGGTAAAGACTGTGGAAGCACATCTGTTGGAATGGCTGAACCTGAGCGTGCGCTGGGTTCACATGATCACTGGCGTGGCCTGGATCGGCGCGTCGTTCTACTTCGTCTGGCTGGAGAACAACCTCAACCGCGTCAACCCGAAAACCGGTCTGGCCGGTGATCTGTGGGCGATCCACGGCGGCGGCATCTACCACCTGGAAAAGTACAAACTGGCCCCACCATCCATGCCGGACAACCTGCACTGGTTCAAGTGGGAAGCCTACTTCACCTGGATGTCGGGGATCGCGCTGCTGTGCGTGGTGTTCTACTCCAATCCGGTGCTCTACCTCGTGGCACCCGGCAGTGGCCTCAGCGGTCCTGAAGGCGTGGCCATCGGTATCGGCTCGCTGATCGTCGGCTGGTTTGTCTACGACTTCCTCTGCGATTCGGCCCTGGGCAAGAAACCCGCCCTGCTCGGCTTCATCCTGTTCGTGCTGATCATTGCCGCCGCCTATGGCTTCAGCAAGGTGTTCAGCGGTCGGGGTGCGTACCTGCACGTTGGCGCGATCATCGGCACCATCATGGTCGGTAACGTGTTCCGCATCATCATGCCGGCGCAACGGGCACTGGTCGCGGCGATTGCCGAGAACCGCACGCCGGATCCGGCCCTGCCGGCCAAGGGTCTGCTGCGTTCGCGTCACAACAACTACTTCACCCTGCCAGTGCTGTTCATCATGATCAGCAACCACTTCCCGAGCACTTACGGCAGCCAGTACAACTGGTTGATCCTCGCCGGGATCGCGGTGTTGGCGGTATTGGTGCGTCACTACTTCAACACCCGTCACGACAGCCACAAGTTTGCCTGGACCCTGCCGGTGGCAGCGGTGGGCATGATCTGCCTGGCCTACGTCACTGGCCCGGCGCCGATGTCGAGCGCACCTGAAGTGGCCAAGGCACCGGCGAGAATCGAGTACCAACCGCTGCCGGAAACGGCACTGGGCGGTGGCGCGAAACCGGCCGAAGCGGCGCAACCTGCGGCACCCGCAGCCCCTGCGGCGGCACCCGCGCAAGCCTCGAATGCCGGCCCCGGTTTCGACAAGGTGCACAACGTGATTCAAGAGCGTTGCACGGTGTGCCATTCGTCCAAGCCGACCAGCCCGTTGTTCAGCGCAGCCCCGGCCGGTGTGATGTTCGACACCCCCGAGCAGATCCGCCAGAACGCCGCGCGCATTCAGGCGCAAGCCATCACCACGCAGATCATGCCACTGGGCAACATCACCCAGATGACCCAGCAGGAACGTGACCTGATCGGTGCCTGGATTGCCCAGGGAGCACAAACCAATTAATCGTTAAAAGCATCGCGAGCAGGCTCACGCCTACAGAGATCCTGTGGGAGCGAGCCTGCTCGCGAATAGCCGCCGAAACGCGGTCCTCCTGATGCAAAGAAACAGCTGCAAGCAACCCGGCAGCTGTTAATCACAAGAATAAAAAAGATCCGAGGTGTTGCATGTCCGAGCTGTCCAAAGCGCGCATCCCCGACGCACCCGCCATTCAGCGTTTGCCCCTTTTGCAACTGATCCTGGTCGGTCTGCAACATGTTCTGCTGATGTACGGCGGTGCCATCGCGGTGCCGCTGATCATCGGACAGGCCGCTGGCCTGAGTCGTGAAGAAATCGCCTTCCTGATCAACGCCGACCTGCTGGTCGCCGGCATCGCCACTATCGTGCAGTCGCTCGGCATCGGCCCGATGGGCATTCGCATGCCGGTGATGATGGGCGCCAGTTTCGCCGCAGTCGGCAGCATGGTGGCCATGGCCGGCATGCCCGGCATCGGTCTGCAAGGGATCTTCGGTGCGACGATAGCTGCCGGTTTCTTCGGCATGCTGATCGCGCCGTTCATGTCCAAGGTCGTGCGTTTCTTCCCGCCACTGGTGACCGGCACGGTCATCACCTCGATCGGTTTATCGCTGTTCCCCGTGGCCGTGAACTGGGCCGGTGGCGGTGTCGACGCCGCGCAATTCGGTTCGCCGATTTATCTGGCCATCGCTGCGCTGGTGCTGGCGACCATTCTGCTGGTTCATCGCTTCATGCGCGGATTCTGGGTCAATATTTCGGTGCTGATCGGCATGTGCCTGGGCTATGTACTGTGCGGCGTGATCGGCATGGTCGACCTCAGCGGCATGGCCAGCGCACCGTGGATTCAGTTCGTCACCCCACTGCATTTCGGCATGCCGAAATTCGAGCTGGCACCGATTCTGTCGATGTGTCTGGTGGTGGTGATCATCTTCGTCGAGTCCACCGGGATGTTTCTCGCGCTGGGCAAGATCACCGGCCAGGAAGTCTGCCCGCGCATGCTCCGTCGTGGCTTGTTGTGCGATGCCGGCGCGTCGTTTTTCGCCGGTTTCTTCAACACCTTCACTCACTCCTCGTTCGCGCAGAATATCGGCCTGGTGCAGATGACCGGCGTGCGCTGCCGTTCGGTGACCATCGTTGCCGGTGGTCTGCTGATCGTCCTCAGCCTGTTGCCGAAAGCGGCGTTTCTGGTGGCATCGATTCCACCGGCGGTGTTGGGCGGCGCGGCAATTGCGATGTTCGGCATGGTCGCGGCCACTGGCATCAAGATCCTCCAAGAGGCCGACATCGGTGACCGCCGCAATCAGTTGCTGGTCGCGGTAAGCATCGGCATGGGCCTGATCCCGGTGGTGCGTCCGGAGTTCTTCGCCCACCTGCCGCTGTGGATGAGCCCGATCACCCACAGCGGCATCGCCATGGCCACCCTCAGCGCGCTGACGCTGAACCTGCTGTTCAACATCCTCGGCGGCAAGGAGCGTGCGGCGATCAATGATTGCCATGCTCACTGATTGAAACCACCACGCCACCTGTGGGAGCGAGCCTGCTCGCGAAAGCGCTGTGTCATTCAACATTGATGGCGACTGACACAACCGCTTCGCGAGCAGGCTCGCTCCCACAGGGACTACGCAACTGCTTGTGCCTCAAACAATAAAAACAACAGGGAGCAACAGATGACCCGCACGCAAAGCAACGTTCTGTTGAGTGGCGGCCTGCTGGCCGCGAGTCAGGCCATGGCCGGCGATCTGCTGCTGTGGCAGAGCAACAGCCTCAGCTATCTGTACGGCAAGAATTTCGCGATCAACCCGTCGTATCAGCAGACGGTCACCTTCGAGCACGCCGACAAGTGGAAGTACGGCGACAACTTTCTGTTCGTCGACAAGATCTTCTACAACGGCAAGGAAGACCCGAACAAAGGGCCGCATACCTTCTACGGCGAGTTCACCCCGCGTCTGTCCTTCGGCAAGATCCTCGACCGCAAGATCGAGTTCGGCCCGATCAAGGATGTGCTGTTGGCGATGACCTACGAGTACGGCGAAGGCGAAACCGAGGCCTATCTGATCGGCCCCGGCTTCGACCTGAAAGTGCCCGGCTTCAACTACGTCACCCTGAACATTTTCCGCCGCCAGACCGAAGGCCCGCGCCCCGGCGATGGTGTCTGGCAGATCACCCCCGCGTGGTCCTACAGCTTCCCGCTGGGCAATTCCGATGTGCTGATCGACGGCTACCTCGACTGGGTCGTCAACAACGACGAAAACTCGCGCGGCACCTACCACGCCAACCTGCACATCAATCCGCAGATCAAATACGACCTCGGCAAAGCCATGGGCTGGAGCCAGAAACAGCTGTACGTCGGCACCGAGTACAGCTACTGGAAGAACAAATACGGCATCGAAAACAGCCACGCGTTCGATACCAACCAGAACACCGCCAGCCTGCTGCTGAAGGTGCACTTCTGAGATGGCCCGCAACCGTGCGCCATGCTTGCCGACGGTGCTCTGTTGCGGGGCACTTGAGCGTTGGCCGAGGAGTCAGTATTCTCCGCGGCCTTCCGAATTCGCTCTAAAAAAAAGCCTGAATTCAATTTCTGACCGAAAAGCCAACTTATCCCGGCTGCGGTCAGTCCTGAGGCATCCCGAAAACACGCTCGTCGACTGTTTTTCAGCAGCCGAACGGGCGTTTTTTGGTTTTTCAAAAGCCTTGGCGCAGCTTTTGCTACCAGCATTCAAAGCTGACCGATCGGATGAAATTTGCGGTACGAAAAAAGGCGCCACATCAGAGCGCCGATCTTAAAAAAATAACGTGGAACACCTACTTTGGGAGCAACCGAATGAAACGTATGTGCACCAGCCTGATGCTGGCCGGATCGATGTTCGCCGGCGGCCAGGCGATGGCCGAAGGCCTGCTGCAGTGGCAGAACAACAGCCTGACCTACCTGTATGGCAAGGACTTCCAGGTCAACCCGCGCATTCAGCAGACCGTGACCTTCGAGCACGCCGATGCCTGGAAGTATGGGGACAACTTCCTGTTCATCGACAAGATCTTCTACAACGGCAAGGATGATGGCGGCGTCGGCTCCAACACCTACTACGGCGAGCTCAGCCCGCGCCTGTCATTCGGCAAGATCTTCGATCAGAAACTGGCCTTTGGTCCGGTGACTGACGTGCTGCTGGCCATGACCTACGAGTTCGGTGAAGGCGATACCGAGTCGTACCTGATCGGTCCGGGCTTCGACCTGGCGATTCCGGGCTTCGATTACTTCCAGCTGAACTTCTACCAGCGTCACACCCAGGGCGCACGCGCCGGTGACAATGTCTGGCAGATCACCCCGGTGTGGTCCTACACCATCCCGGTGGGCAAATCGAACATCCTCATCGACGGCTTCATGGACTGGGTGGTCGACAACGAGTCCAATTCCAAGGGCGACTACCACGCCAACCTGCACTTCAACCCGCAGGTCAAATACGACCTGGGCAAGGCGCTGAATTTCGGCGAGAAGCAGTTGTATGTCGGTGTCGAGTACGACTACTGGTCGGACAAATACGGGATCAAGGACAGCCAGTACTTCAAGACCGATCAGAGCACCACAAGCTTCCTGGTCAAGTTCCACTTCTGACCCTAAAAGCTTCGCGAGCAGGCTCGCTCCCACATTCAGACCGAGTTCCAATGTGGGAGCGAGCCTGCTCGCGAAGGCCTCACCGCAGATTTCAGGCAGGAGCCACCGCTTCCGATATCCGCAAAAACCGGCACAGCTCCTCGCGCTTGGCCAACGCATCCCGCCGCCCCAACTCGATCAACTCGCTGCAATACCCCGCCTCGAACAGCAGGTAACTGAGCACCCCCGCCCCGCTCGTCTTCGTCGCCCCCGGCCCACGCAGAAACAGGCGCAAAGCCGCCGGTAACTCCTGGCGATGCCGCGCGGCGATTTCGTCGATCGGCTGACTCGGCGCAATCACCAGCACTTCCACCGGCGCCACACCCAGCGCGCGAGTGGGTGTGCCGGCCGGGAGCAAATGACTGAACTGATTCAGACGCTGCAGCAACTCGATATCGCTTTCCAGGCTGTCGATAAACGTGCTGTTGAGCATGTGCCCGCCGATCTGCGCCAGCGTCGGTTGCTGGCCGCTGTAGGCGCGCTCCAGCGGCTGCTGCGGATCAACGCCGCGCGGGTTGCCGCTGACGCCCACCACCAGCACGCGACTCGCACCCAAATGCAGCGCCGGGCTGATCGGCGCCGACTGGCGGACTGCGCCGTCACCGAAATATTCCTCACCGATTTTCACCGGCGCGAACAACAGCGGAATCGCCGAACTGGCCAACAGGTGATCGACCGACAATTGCGTCGGCACGCCGATGCGGCGGTGCCGCAGCCAGGCGTCGATGGTGCCGCCGCCCTGATAGAACGTCACCGCTTGCCCCGATTCGTAGCCGAACGCAGTCACCGCCACCGCATGCAATTGCTTGCGCGCGATGGATTCGGCGATGCCGGGCAGGTGCAGTTTTTCCTCGAGCAGTTCGCGCAGCGGCGAACTGTTGAGCAGTGCCACCGGCATCTGCCGACCGAGGCCGAGCAGGCTGTGGCTGACGAAGCGGCTGGCTTGATGGATCACGCCCGGCCAGTCGCTGCGCAGCACGCGGTGGCTGCGAAAGCCCTGCCAGAACTGGGTCAGGCGTTCGATGGCAGCGCGAAAATCCATGGCACCACTGGCCAGGCTGACCGCATTGATCGCCCCGGCCGAGGTGCCGACGATCACCGGAAACGGATTGTCCGCACCGACCGGCAGCAACTCGGCAATCGCCGCCAGCACCCCGACCTGATAAGCCGCCCGAGCCCCGCCGCCGGAAAGAATCAAACCTGTGACCGGTTCAGCAGGACTCATCGCAACACTCCACAGTGCTTGTCAGTACGGGTGAATCAACGACGCTTGGGATAAAGCTTCGGCTCGCCCGGTGGGCGACTCTTGAAGCGCCGATGCGCCCACAGATACTGCTCGGGGCAGGCACGCAAAGCGCTCTCGACCCACTGATTGATGCGGATGCAATCGGCCTCCTCGCTCTCGCCGGGGAAATCTTCCAGCGGCGGATGAATCACCAGACGATAACCACTGCCGTCGGCCAGACGTTCCTGAGTGAACGGCACCACCAGCGCTTTGCCCAGCCGTGCAAACTTGGTCGTCGCAGTGACGGTGGCGGCCTGAATGCCGAACAGCGGCACGAAGATGCTCTGCTTGGCGCCGTAATCCTGATCCGGCGCATACCAGATCGCCCGTCCCGAGCGCAGCAGTTTGAGCATGCCGCGCACGTCATCGCGCTCCACCGCCAGCGAATCGAGATTGTGCCGCTCGCGGCCACGGCGCTGGACGAAGTCGAACAAGGGGTTTTTGTGTTCGCGGTACATGCCGTCGATGGTGTGCTGCTGGCCGAGCAGCGCCGCGCCGATTTCCAGGGTGGTGAAATGCGCGGCCATGAGAATCACGCCTTTGCCTTCGCGCTGGGCCTTCTGCAGATGTTCAAGGCCTTCGACGTGGGCCAGTTTCGCCAGACGCTCGCGCGACCACCACCAGCTCATCGCCATTTCAAAAAAGGCAATGCCGGTGGAGGCGAAGTTTTCCTTGAGCAGGCGTTTGCGTTCGGCGGCGGATTTTTCCGGAAAGCACAATTCCAGATTGCGCCGGGCGATGGTTCGCCGGTCGCTGGCGACGCGATACATCAACGCGCCCAAAACTCGACCGATGGTCAGCAGCGCCGGATACGGCAACTGCACGATCAGCCACAAAAGCCCCAGGCCGCACCAGAGCGGCCAGAAGCGCGGAGCAAGATATGCTTTTCGAAAACGCGGGCGATCCATTAAAGCTTCCGTAAATACAGTGGCCGCGCATTCTACATCGTTCGACCCGGCTTGCGGCTCGCGGGCGTTCTCGTTATAAGTCTCGGCACTTTTAGTGACAAGCCGTTGTATGCCGACATGAGCCAAACCGACCCGTTAGACCAAGATCCCGTATTCCAGCTCAAGGGCAGCATGCTGGCCATCACTGTGCTGGAACTGGCCCGTAACGACCTCGAAAGCCTCGATCGGCAATTGGCCGCCAAAGTCGCCCAGGCGCCGAATTTTTTCAGCAATGCACCGCTGGTTCTGGCGCTGGACAAACTACCGCCGAATCAGGGCGCGGTTGACCTGCCGGGGCTGATGCGCGTCTGCCGTCAGCACGGCTTGCGTACCCTGGCCATTCGCGCCAGCCGCATCGAAGACATCGCCGCCGCCATCGCCATCGACATCCCCGTGCTACCGCCCTCCGGCGCCCGCGAGCGTCCGCTGGAGACGCCGGAAGCCGAAGTCAAAAAGAAGCCGGAAAAGCCGCCTGAGCCGACCGTCAAACCGACCCGCGTAATCACCACGCCAGTACGTGGTGGCCAGCAGATATATGCCCAGGGTGGCGATCTGGTCGTGGTCTCATCGGTCAGTCCGGGGGCGGAACTTCTCGCCGATGGCAACATCCATGTATACGGCCCGATGCGCGGCCGTGCGCTGGCCGGCGTCAAAGGTGACACCAAGGCACGGATTTTCTGTCAGCAATTGAGCGCTGAACTGATCTCCATCGCCGGTCATTACAAGGTCTCCGAGGATTTGCGTCGTGATCCGATGTGGGGCTCGGGCGTCCAGGTCAGCCTGTCAGGCGACGTGTTGAACATCATTCGGCTTTAACGGATACTGCCGCATTTTCCAAGCATCTCTAAAACGTAGCGAAAACGGCTCAAACGAAGTAGGAAAAAGGCTCAAAGCCAAATTCCAGCCAAGGCTGTCCGACTGCAGTAGTTTTCAAGAGATGTTTTTCAGGGGCTGAACAGTCCTTCTTCCTTAGGGGTGAAACACCTTGGCCAAGATTCTCGTGGTTACATCCGGCAAGGGTGGTGTGGGTAAGACCACCACCAGCGCCGCTATCGGTACCGGTCTCGCTCTGCGCGGCCACAAAACAGTGATCGTCGACTTCGACGTGGGCTTGCGTAACCTCGACCTGATCATGGGTTGCGAGCGCCGCGTGGTGTATGACTTCGTCAACGTGGTAAACGGCGAAGCCAACCTGCAACAGGCACTGATCAAAGACAAGCGCCTGGAAAACCTCTACGTATTGGCGGCCAGCCAGACCCGCGACAAAGACGCGCTGACCGTCGAAGGCGTGGAAAAAGTGCTGATGGAGCTCAAGGAACAATTCGAGTTCGTCGTCTGCGACTCCCCGGCGGGCATCGAGAAAGGTGCGCACCTGGCCATGTATTTCGCCGATGAAGCGATCGTCGTGACCAACCCGGAAGTCTCCTCGGTACGTGACTCGGACCGCATGCTCGGCCTGCTGGCGAGCAAATCGCGCCGCGCCGAACGTGGCGAAGACCCGATCAAGGAACACCTGCTGATCACCCGCTACCACCCGGAGCGTGTCGAGAAGGGCGAGATGCTTGGCGTTGAAGACGTCAAGGAGATCCTCTCGGTGACCCTGCTCGGCGTCATCCCGGAATCCCAGGCGGTACTCAAGGCTTCCAACCAGGGCGTGCCGGTGATTCTCGACGACCAGAGCGATGCCGGTCAGGCTTACAGCGATACCGTCGACCGCCTGCTGGGCAAAGAAAAAGCCCACCGATTCCTCGATGTCGAGAAGAAGGGATTCTTCGAGCGCCTGTTTGGAGGTAGGTAATGAACCTTTTTGACTTCTTTCGTGCCAACAAAAAGCCAAGTACCGCCTCGGTAGCGAAAGAGCGTCTACAGATCATCGTGGCGCATGAGCGCGGCCAGCGCAGCACGCCGGATTACCTGCCAGCCTTGCAGAAGGAACTGGTCGACGTGATCCGCAAGTACGTCAACATCGGCAACGACGACGTACATGTTGCACTGGAAAGCCAGGGCAGTTGCTCGATTCTGGAACTCAACATCACCCTGCCCGATCGCTGAGTCGATTTGGCAGTCGCTACGGCGGCTCGGGCTGTTGATGCTCGTGTAGGAGCTGCCGAAGGCTGCGATCTTTTGATCTTCAAAGTCAAAAGATCGCAGCCTTCGGCAGCTCCTACAGAGTTATCAGCAGTCCCGAGCCGCCGTTGGCATTTGTTACGAGGCTGTTTTAATGCCGCTGTCCAACATCCGCATCATCCATGAGGACGCCGCCGTACTGGTGGTCGACAAACCGACCCTGCTGCTCTCGGTGCCCGGTCGCGCTGACGACAACAAGGACTGCCTGATTACCCGCCTGCAGGAAAACGGCTACCCGGAAGCGCGCATAGTTCATCGCCTGGACTGGGAAACCTCCGGCATCATCCTGCTGGCCCGTGACGCCGACACTCATCGCGAACTGTCGCGGCAGTTTCACGACCGCGAAACCGAAAAAGCCTACACCGCTTTGGCCTGGGGTCAGCCGGAGCTGGACAGCGGCAGCATCGATCTGCCCCTGCGCTACGACCCACCGACCAAGCCACGGCATGTCGTCGATCACGAATTCGGCAAGCATGCGCTGACCTTCTGGAAGGTGCTGGAACGTTGCGGCGACTGGTGCCGTGTCGAACTGACACCGATTACCGGCCGCTCGCATCAACTGCGCGTGCACATGTTGTCGATCGGCCATCCGCTGCTGGGTGACGGACTCTACGCCCACGAGCAAGCGCTGGCGGCCTGGCCGCGTCTGTGCCTGCACGCGAGCATGCTCAGCTTCACTCATCCGCAGACCCGCGAGCGCCTGCGCTTCGAGTGCCCGGCTCCGTTCTGAACTGCGTGAATACTTTGAAAGCCCTTCGCAATGAAGGGCTTTTTTTGTCCTGCCAGAATTCCACCGGCAATAGATTGACGTAAAGAACTGTCATAAAATTGTAATCAAATATAAAATCATGGCACTTCGATATCAGGCAGGAGGCCTTTCCCGTGTTCTGCAGCAAAACACTTCAATCCGAATACCCGATCGTCTACGCATTCGGTAACACGACCCTGCACTTGAGCGAAGCACCCAGCATCCAGGCACGCCAGGCCCTGGAGCAGCTCATTAAAAAACGCCGCGCGCACAAACTGACCCGAGCCAGCGCACCGTTATCGTCCTGTGAAACACCACTATTTGCCAAGGTCCAGCCATTGGACACGTTCAAGGCAAAGGTGCGGGTGAGCCTGAACAAACCGCAACGCAACGGGCGCTTCGACTGGCCTCTCGAAGAGCTGATGAATTCCCTCGAAGCTCAGCGCCGGGGCGTGGAGATGCCTCCACTGAAGGGCTATGGCTATACCCGCAGCAGACTCGGCCTGACCGAGGAGTTCTTCCTGCTGACTCACCTGCTCGAAGGCTATATTGATGGGGCCGAGTGCATCAGACGCAATCCCGAAAACATCGAAGCCTTTATCCTCGACGCGTTTCAACTGCTCAGCTCGCTCGCCAGCAAGAACATCACCCACATGGATTTCTGGGTGGGCAACATCATGGTGCCCGAGCAAACGCAAAGGCCACTCAAAGCCATCGACTTTGAAAACTGCTTCGCAGGCCCGACCGCGCACGCAAGTGAAACCCTCGGTTTTCAACTCGGCTTCTTCTATCGTCGGGATATCTACAAATTCATCACCGAAGCCGCCTACGATCGCCTGGTCGATCAATATCTCAGCGCGCTGCCCGGTCTGTCGAGAGACAGGTTCGAGGCTGTCTATCAGTTGAGCAAACATGAATACGTCGGTCGCAAGCAACGCCGTGAAGTCTTCCTCTCTGGCAGATTGATCACCGGTTGACGCCCTCCCTGGCAACACTTTGAAGCAAGTGCCCGGCCTGCAAATCAGCGGAGCAATACGGTAAACTCGCGCCCCCCGCCGTATGGAGCCGCTTATGCGCGAAGCCTTCCCCCCTGGAAAAAGTACCGCACCAGCTGCTCTACCTGATCTATGGCGACAAAGACGTTTATCGGCGCGAGGCGAAATTCAGCATCCTCACCGCCCTTGCACAGCTGCAGCCAGATGAATCGTTGTGCATCCGAGTGCTGACCGATCGTCCGCAGGACTATGCCGGCTGGCCGGTCGATACCGTCACTTTGAGCGAGCAGACCCTGATCCAGTGGCAGGGCGAAAACGGCTACCACCACCGCCGCAAAGCGTGCGCCATTGCGCTGGGCCTGACACTCGCCGAAAAAACCCTGTTCGTCGACACCGACACGCTGTTTCTCGATTCGCCGCACCGGCTGTTCAGCATGATCACGCCCGGCCGTTACGTGATGGACCGCTTCGAATATGACTGGAGTTACGTCTGTAACCGGGCGGACTACGAAAAACTCGCGCGCTGCCTGCAAGTCCACGGCATCTCGTCGACGAACAGCTTCAAGCTCTACAACAGCGGCTTGTGCGGCGTCACCGATGGCGATGCAGCGCTGCTGGAGAAATCGGTCCGGCTGATCGATGAGTGGACGCAGGGTTCGTTCGACATCCATACGATCGAACAGATTGCACTGTCTTTTGCCATGCGCGACCAGCCGATCCAGGAAGCGAAGAAATTCGTCTATCACTACTTCGCCGACAAAAACTTCTTCCACGCCATGCAGAAACATTTTTTCGCCCGTTACGGCGAGGCCTTCCACCCCGAACTGCCAGAGCTGTGCTCCGAGGTTCCGCGCAGCAAACCCGTTCCCTCAACCTGGGACCGTCTGCGCATCAAGTGGAAGCTGCGCAAAAAGCGCGGCGGCATGAAGAAAGTCGGCCGGGCGTTGCTGTTCGGCAGTGCTGCACCTGCCCATCCGTATTACGAGATCTGCCGTCACGAATGGTGGGAATCGGCGTCGCGGGAAATCCTGCGTTGGGACAGCGTCACGCAAAAGGCCTTCTTCGGCAGCGGCAAGGGCTGGCCGAAGCACCTGCCGAAACCCGCCAGAAAGGATGATCAACAAGCCATCATTGCCTACCTGCGCAAGCGCATCGATCAGCACTCCTGAGCGTGCTTGCGCAAACCACTTGCCCAATGGCGCTGAGTGATGCGTTAAACTGCCGCCCATTGCTGTCTGGAGTTTCTTATGCGCGCAGAGTTGAACCAGGGCCTGATCGACTTTCTCAAGGCCTCCCCTACCCCGTTCCACGCCACCGCCAGCCTCGTGCAGCGTCTGGAGGCCGCCGGTTATGTGCGCCTCGACGAGCGCGAGCCATGGTCCACCGAGGCCAACGGCCGCTATTACGTCACCCGTAACGACTCCTCGATCGTCGCGATCAAAATGGGCCGCAACTCGCCACTGCACGACGGTATCCGTCTGGTCGGCGCTCACACCGACAGCCCGTGTCTGCGGGTCAAGCCGCAACCGGAACTGCAACGTCAGGGCTTCTGGCAACTGGGCGTCGAAGTCTACGGCGGCGCACTGCTGGCGCCGTGGTTCGACCGCGATCTGTCGCTGGCCGGCCGCGTGACCTTCCGCCGTGACGGCAAGGTCGAGAGTCAGTTGATCGACTTCAAGGCACCCATCGCGATCATTCCCAACCTGGCCATTCACCTCAACCGTGAAGCCAACCTGGGCTGGGCGATCAACGCGCAGACCGAACTACCGCCGATCCTGGCGCAATTCGCCGGTGACGAGCGCGTCGATTTCCGCGCCGTGCTCACCGACCAACTGGCCCGCGAACACGGTTTGAACGCCGATGTGGTGCTGGATTACGAGCTGAGTTTCTACGATACGCAAAGTGCTGCAGTGATCGGTCTGAACGGTGATTTCATTGCCGGTGCGCGTCTGGACAACCTGCTGTCGTGCTACGCCGGCCTTCAAGCGTTGCTCACCGCCGAAACCGACGAGACCTGCGTGCTGGTCTGTAACGACCACGAAGAAGTCGGCTCGTGCTCGGCATGCGGTGCCGACGGCCCGATGCTCGAACAGACCCTGCGCCGCCTGCTGCCGGAAGGCGACGAGTTCGTCCGCACGATTCAGAAATCCCTGCTGGTCTCCGCCGACAACGCCCACGGCGTGCATCCCAACTACGCAGACAAGCACGACGCCAACCACGGCCCGAAACTCAACGCCGGCCCGGTGATCAAGGTCAACAGCAACCAGCGCTACGCCACCAACAGCGAAACCGCCGGTTTCTTCCGCCACCTGTGCATGGCCGAAGAAGTCCCGGTGCAAAGCTTCGTGGTGCGCAGCGACATGGGCTGCGGCTCGACCATCGGCCCGATCACCGCCAGCCATCTGGGCGTGCGCACCGTCGACATCGGCCTGCCGACCTTCGCCATGCATTCGATTCGCGAGCTGTGCGGCAGCCATGACCTGGCGCATCTGGTCAAAGTGCTCAGTGCGTTCTATGCCAGTCGCGAATTGCCATAAAGGCTGAAAAGCTTCGCGAGCAGGCTCGCTCCCACAATTGAACTGCATTTCATTGTGGGAGCCAGTCATCTCCCCTTGGAATGCAAATCAACCTGTGGGAGCTAGCCTGCTCGCGAAATCGCCTGTGCAGACAGCAGAATCCTCCCGGCCTGATGCATTCCTGAGCCACATCACACCCCGCCTCGAAAACCCGCCTAGACTGCAAACATCCCCCACAGACAAGGCAGTCTTCATGATCTCGATGTCCTCCTTCCACGCCATGCTCATTCCCATCCTCAGCGGAATGATCCTGCTGGCCATCGGCTTCAACTTCCGCGACAAGAACGCCGGGGTGTTCGCCATGTGGATCGGTATGCTGATGATCCTCGCCACGGTGGTCTACAAGATCCTCGCCAAACTCAACGAATGACCGCGCCCGGCTCGCATTGAGCCAAAGGGCCTCGTACACTCCAGCGCATCCGCCTATCGCGAGGTTGTCTTCTGGTGTTCGCTCGTCTTTTTGCTTTGCCCGGTCTGCTGCTTGTCTGCCTGATGACGCTGCTGCCGCTGGCGCCCGCCCAAGCGGTCGGTCTGCCCGGCCTGCTCAACACTTCCAAACCGCAGCCTGAAGCCGTGGAACCCCTCGGCCAGTCACTGGACGAAGTGATCAAGTCGCTGGAAAACGACAAGCAACGCGCGCAGTTGCTCAGCGATCTGAAGAAGCTGCGCGACGCTACGAAGAAAGCTCAAGCCACCCCGGAAGAAGGCGTACTGGGCCTGATCGGCGGCACCCTCGCCAGCTTCGAAAAACAGTTTTCCGGCGCCGACAGCCCGCTCACCCGCTGGTCCAACGAATTCGATCTGGCCAAGGACGAACTGACCAGCAAGCTGCTGCCGGCCAATGAATGGCTGCCGATCATCTTCGGTTTCGCAGTGATCCTGATGGTCTGGAGCCTGCTCGCCGCCGCGCTGATCTGGCTCAGCCACCGCGTGCGTCTGCGCTTCGGCCTCACCGAAGAACTGCCGCAACACCCCAAGGCCCTCGACATGCTGCGCTTTGCCCTGCGCAAGCTCGGGCCGTGGCTGATCGCGTTGGTAATGACGGTGTACATGAGCTACGTGCTGCCGTCTTCCCTGGGCAAAAGCCTGGCGATGGTGCTGGCCTATGCCTTGGTGGTCGGCACCTGTTTCTCGGCGATCTGCGTGATCGCCTTCTCCCTGCTCGACGGCCCGCATCGCCATCGCGCGCTGTACATCCTGCGTCATCAGGCGTTTCGGCCGCTGTGGCTGATCGGCAGCTTCGCCGCGTTCGGTGAAGCGCTGAGCGATCCGCGTCTGGTCGAGAGCCTGGGCGTACATCTGGCGCACACCGCCGCGACCACGGCCAATGTGCTTGCGGCGCTGTCGACCGGCCTGTTCATTCTGCGATTCCGCCGACCGATCGCGCACCTGATCCGCAACCAACCGCTGTCGCGGCGCCTGACCCGCCGCGCCCTCAGCGACACCATCGAAATCCTCGGCACCTTCTGGTACGTGCCGGCACTGGTGCTGGTCGGCATCTCGCTGTTCGCCACGTTTGTCTCCGCCGGCGACACCAGCACCGCGCTGCGCCAGTCGCTGATCTGCACGGTGCTGCTGGTGTTGTGCATGGTTATCAACGGCCTCGTGCGCCGCCATTCGCTGAAACCGCAACGCGGGCCGAAACGCCATGCGCTGTATTCGGAGCGACTGAAAAACTTCTTCTACACCCTGACGCATTTGCTGGTGTGGCTGATCTTCATCGAACTGGGCCTGCGCGTCTGGGGCCATTCGCTGATCGCGTTCGCCGAAGGCGATGGCCATGACATCAGCGTCAAACTGTTCAGCCTGATCGGCACGCTGATTTTCTCCTGGCTGATCTGGATCCTCGCCGACACCGCCGTGCACCACGCCCTCACCCGCTCGCGCAAAGGCCTGGCGAATGCACGGGCGCAGACGATGATGCCGTTGATCCGCAACGTGCTGTTCGTGGCGATTTTCATCATCGCGCTGATCGTCGCGTTGGCGAACATGGGCATGAACGTCACACCGCTGCTGGCCGGTGCCGGCGTGATCGGTCTGGCCATCGGCTTCGGCGCGCAGTCGCTCGTCGCTGACCTGATCACCGGCCTGTTCATCATCATCGAAGACTCGCTGGCCATCGACGACTACGTCGACGTTGGCGGCCACCTCGGCACCGTCGAAGGCCTGACCATCCGCACCGTACGCCTGCGCGATATCGACGGCATCGTCCACACCATCCCGTTCAGCGAAATCAAAAGCATCAAGAACTACTCGCGGGAATTCGGCTACGCGATCTTCCGCGTCGCCGTGCCATACAACATGGAAATCGACGACGCGATCAAACTGATGCGCGACGTCGGCCAGAAGATGCGCAGCGATCCGTTGCAGCGCCGCAATATTTGGTCGCCGCTGGAGATTCAGGGTGTGGAAAGTTTCGAGTCCGGCAGCGCGATTTTGCGCGCACGGTTCAAGACTGCGCCGATCAAGCAGTGGGAAGTTTCCCGGGCGTTCAATTTGTCGCTGAAAAGGCAACTGGATGAGGCGGGGCTGGATCTGGCGACGCCAAGGATGAGTGTGCAGGTGATTACGCCTGGGGTGGAAATCAAAAAGGAAAGCTGAACAGAGATGGCCCCCTATTGGCAGGTAATACCAATAGGGGGCTAGTTTTATCTGGCTTTGAAACCAGGTTTTCCTTCGGCGGCCCGCCACCTTTTGACTTCCGCCACAATATTTTCCGGACCGCTTTTTCCCGATTCTGGGTAGTAGATTAAATCGGAACCCGCTGGATGTTCGCTCAGTCGTTCAAACTCCATTACAGCTGAGGTTTGCCCCTTCTCAGTCGCGTAATCCGATTGGTATATCTTTTGTACGAAATGCAAGAATTGCTCTTCGGACATTTCATTGATCATTAATTTTTTCATTACTCGCCTCCCTTATGAACTGCCAAATGCTGTTTCGGAGTTAGCAACCGCAGGTTGTCAATATCGTACAACTGCCCACCATCCGATAACGATGAGACGTGGTGCAACTCAAACTTCACTCGTTTACCAACCCGATCGCCCGCTTTCACATACGGTGATCGGCCTTTGCTCATTGCACTGAGACTACCTGGATCAAACGACATCGCCAGTTCCGCATCAGCGCTCACCGCTTTCCAGAAAGTCTCCCTGAATGCCCTGAAATCCTTGAAATTCTTGCCTCGCAATTGATCTGCAATTTTTGAGGGAATTGCCGCCCCCTCACCTTGCGTAGCCGCCTCCAGCCATCCACCCGCAACCGGCGCTCCATGACCACTCGCCACCCCTGGATCATTGCGTCGATCCCGGAACATGACGTACTGCGGTGGCAGGCCCGATTCCGACGGGAAGACCAGAATGAAGTCGTCGAAACGAATGCTGCCCCGCCCTGGGTGAGCGTCGATCCGTCCTTCAATCGGTACGAGGTTGCCGCCGATATATCGCGGTGGGGACGGATTCTCGATGGGGAACAGCGTTGAACTGTCTGCCGGCGTTACTGCGGGAGTCCAGACCGCGGTTGTCGGCGGGATGTCAGTGAGGGTCGCGCTGTAAGTGTTGTTCCCTGCGTTGAAATCAGCTGCAACCACGCGAACGCCGGAAGGCCGTTTTGTCCCCGCTACCGGAACGACAAGCAGTTCGGCGAGAGAGCCCGTCAGCGGCCGGGCGCTCAAACGTACCGGCAGATTCAGTCGTGCTCTTTCGCTTGCCAGCTTGCCCAGATCAGGCAGTTGACCGGGCAGCAGATCTGCCAGTGGGAGGCTGAGCAGAAAGCGTTCAGGCAATTCCCCATTACCCAACACCGGGGAGTAGACAAACGCACTTACCCCCACCATCAGACCGGACGCCGTGCCGGCAGCCAGCCCCGATAAACCGGCCACCGCCGCGCGAATCGAAGCGGTAAAACCCGCCATCAGGTTGTCGGCAATCGCGACCGCACCAGCGGACGTCGCAAATACCAATTGGGCGTGGCTGGTATTGCCCTGAAAGCGCAACAGGCTACTGTGCCCACCGGAGGTGTCCTGCCGGCGCTTTTCCTCAGCAACCCTGCGTGCTTCGGCCTCAGCCTCAAGCGCTGCCTGTTCCTCGGCACGCTTGCGCTCTAGTGCCTCAGCCGCCAAACGGGCCTGTTCCTCTTCGAGCCGCCTGATTTCATCGGCCGCGGCCTGCCACGCCAGCTCCTCCGCCTGCCGCCGCGCCTGCTCCTGAGCGACGCGGGCCTGTTCCTGTGCAACCTGCCTGGCGTATTCCGCCGCCAACCGCGCCTGCTCCTGAGCGATCCGCTCGGCTTCCTGCGCTTGCACCACGGCAATCATGCCCTTGACCGTGGCCGACTGGCTGTTCAACACGCCAAAGCCTTCAACCAGTAACTTGGCGTTGAACAGAGCGCTATAAGCCTGCCGTACGCTGACGCTGGCGCTTCGCCGATTGACTTGCGGTAAGCGGCCTCCGTTGAAAAAGGTTTCAACCTGGGCGTGGCCGAAACGTTCGATGGCCACGTCCTTGGCCACCAAAAGCGCACCAAACTTCCTGGCGATCAGGGAATCCCTGAATTGCATCTCCCGCGCCAGCGCATCCAAAGGCGGCAAGACACTTTGATCACCTGCTGCCCGCACTTCTGCCAGTTCATTTTCAATGACCTGAGCAATATTCCTGGAAGTATCTTTATAGATACTTTCCATATCGAGTATTTCACCCAACGGCGCAAAGTTAATGCCTGGTCCCGAGCCGTCCCCTGCACCTAAATAATGTAAATATTCATCTTGTTTATCCGGACGCACAACAATCGGCGGAAGCGTTATTCCATTACGCTGCATTTATAAGTCCTCCATGGACAATAGTTTTGTCGCACTGACCCGTTACCCTCAAACAGCCAATAACGTGACCGGCACCTGGAGAAATTTATGGAAATAGATGTTGTGCGGTGCGGTACATGGTTATCGCCCGCGTTTTATCTGTCACGCCGGACGAAACTGATAAAGCGGTAGGAGTTTTCGCTGATAACTTATGCTCAAACGTAAATCTGTCGGAGCGCATAGCGCTTTCCGGACCCGATCGCACTTGCGTGCAAAGCCTTTGTCACAGGCAAGGAAGCCAACAACAATAATCAAGGAGAAGCCCATGCAACTGACGCGTATTGCCCAGACCCTTTTGCTCACCCTGGTCGCCAGCCACGCCAGCGCCGCGACGATGGACAGCGCTCGCACGCGCATCGCCGAGCAGGCGCAGAAGCTCGAACCGGAGCTGCTGGAAACCCGCCGCGACCTTCACGCTCATCCGGAGCTCGGCAACACCGAAAAACGCACCGCTGAACTGGTCGCCAAACAGCTGCAAGCCATGGGCCTGGAGGTCAAAACCGACGTCGCCCGCACCGGCGTCGTGGCTGTCCTCAAGGGCGCCCTGCCCGGCCCGACCGTGGCCCTGCGCGCCGACATGGACGCGCTGCCGGTCAAGGAAGTCTCCGACTTGCCGTTCGCTTCGAAAGCCAAAGGCACGTATCTGGACAAGGAAGTCGACGTCATGCACGCCTGCGGCCACGACGCCCACACCGCCATCCTGCTCAGCGCAGCGAAAATTCTGACGGGCATGCGCGACACCCTGCCCGGCACCGTCGTCTTCTACTTCCAGCCCGCCGAAGAAGGCCCGAGCGACTTCATTCCCGACGGCAAAAACACCTGGGGCGCGAAGATGATGGTCGAGGAAGGCGTAATGAAATCGCCGAAACCAGACGCGGTGTTCGGGCTGCACGTCTGGGCCGGCGTCCCCGCCGGCCAGATCGCCTACCGCCCCGGCCCGACCCTGGCCAGCTCCGACGACCTGCGCATCAAGATCCATGGCAAACAAACTCACGCCGGCCGCCCCTGGGATGGCATCGACCCGATCACCGTCGGCGCACAAACCATCGTCGGCCTGCAAACCGTGGTCAGCCGCCGCACCGACATTTCCTCTTACCCGTCGGTGGTCAGCATCGGCACCATCAACGGCGGCACCCGCTACAACATCATCCCCGAATCACTCGACATGACCGGCACCATCCGCTCCTACGACTACGGCATCCGCCAGAAACTGCACAGCGACGTACGCCAGACCATCGAGAAAATCGCCGAAAGCGGCGGCGCCAAAGCCGACGTCACCATCATCGAAAAATACGACCCGACGATTAACAACCCTGCACTGACCGAGAAAATGCTGCCGACATTGAAGTGGGCGGCCAAGGATGATGTGGTGCAGGGACCGCTGGTGGGTGGGGCGGAAGATTTCTCGTTCTTCGCCAAAGAGGCGCCGGGATTGTTTGTGTTTCTCGGGGTTACGCCGCGGGATCAGGACATGAGCAAGGCCGCGCCGAATCACAATCCGGGGTTCTTTGTGGATGAGTCGGCGCTGGTGGTTGGGGTGAGAACATTGGCGTCGTTGGCGACGGATTATCTGTATGGGAATGCGGCGGTGGGCAAGTAGGAAGGGGTGACTGTGGGGGCGCTTTCGCGAGCAGACTCGCTCCCACAGGGATTAAGTACATCCGACAGAGATTGGTCGGCTGACAGGCCGCCTTCGCGAGCAGGCTCGCTTCCCACAGAAAAGCGAAAGCAAAAACAAAAGATCGCAGCCTTCGGCAGCTCCTACACACGATGAGCGTTAGCTCGAGCACCGCTTTTGATCTTGATCTCGGAGCCCGTCGGCAGGCTGAGTGGAGGGATTGATCCGGGCGTGGGAGCGCAGCGACCGTACGACGCAGTCGTACACAGCGAGTGTAGGTGCAGCGAAGCAAACCGGAGCCGCTGCGCCAGGATCGATCCCGCAGCGAAGGAACCCCGAGCCCCAGCGAGCGGGCCGAACGTCAGGGCGCAGCCTTTTGGTTACTTTTTGGCGTTTGAAAAAGTGACCCGCCGTAAGGGCGGAACCATAAGAAGCCGTTACCGCAGCAACGGATATTCACCCAAACCCCCAAAACCTGGTCGGCCCAAAGGCCGCCAAGGTCAATAAAGATCAAACCACATCAACCCCTACGTGAATCGCATCATGCCGCCAAAACTCCAGATCACAATCAATCAGCCGCCCATGCTGATCATAATTGACCCGAGCAATCCTCAATCCCGGACTCCCCACCGACACCCGCAAAGCCGCCGCCGCATCGACAGATAAAGACGTAGGCACAATCTCAAACCGCACCCGCCCATAGTGCAAATCGAAATGCCGCGCATACAACTCAGTGATCGACTGATTCAAATCGAACTCAAGAATCCCCGGAAAAAACTGCGGATTCAGATAGTGCTCCACATACAACACCAGTCGCCCATCAATGCGCCGCGAGCGGCAAATCTGAATCACGCTCGACAAAGCCGGCAGTTGCAACCACGCACACACCGCCGCCGAAGCCGGCTGCAACCGCGCCGAAATCACCTCGGTCGAAGGTTCGCGCCCCTGCGTACTGACCATGGCGTGAAAGTGACTGCGCTGCATCAGGTTGTACGCCAGACGCGGCGGCGACACGAACCAGCCGCGCCGCTCCTCACGATAAATCTGCCCTTGCGCCTCCAATTGCAACAGCGCTTCACGCACAGTGATCCGCGTCGTCCCGAACAACTCGCTGAGCTTGCGTTCAGCGGGCAACTTGCTCCCGGCCGCCAGCAAACCATGATTGATCTGCTCCTGCAGCACCTGACCAATCGCTGTCACCGCTTTCGTTGCCTCATCGCGCATCAACGTTACCTATCTGGACTAGACCAGCACTGTTTCAGGGCAAATCCGGGCGCTGCTCAGAGCGCTTTCGTGTGTTGCAAGCCTAGGCAGTGCAGATGACCGACAGATGACAAAAACTACCCAACGGTCGTTTTCACGGCTTGCAATACATCGGCCAAGTCCCTTGCGTATCGGGCCTGCGTCATGGTCTACGCTTGTTTGGCAACGGCCAATCCCGGGCGGAGAAAAGATCAGCCACAAGGCCATCGACATCAAAATGTCATCCAGCCCGCCTAAATTGGCTCAGGTATTGCTGACCTAGACCAACCCAACCGCAATCGCAGCGTTGAACACGACCAAGGAGCTTCGGAATGAAACAGCTTTTCCTGGCAACACTGTTAGGCTCGACCATTGCAATGTGCAGCGCCGCCATGGCGGCCGACACCGATCTGAAAACCCTCGAAGCCGCTGCGAAAGCGGAAGGCGCCGTCAATAGCGTCGGCATGCCCGACAACTGGGCCAACTGGAAAGGCACCTGGGATGATCTGGCTGCGAATTACGGCTTGAAACACATCGACACCGATATGAGTTCGGCTCAGGAAATCGCCAAGTTCGCCGCTGAAAAAGACAACGCCACCGCCGATATCGGCGACGTCGGTGCTGCCTTCGGCCCGATCGCGGTCAAGCAAGGCGTGGTGCAACCGTACAAGCCAAGCACTTGGGATCAGATTCCGGACTGGGCCAAGGACAAGGACGGCAACTGGGCACTGGCCTACACCGGCACCATCGCCTTCATCGTCAACAAGAAGCTGCTGAACGGCTCCGACGTGCCGACCAAATGGGCTGACCTGAAAACCGGTAAATACAAAGTCTCCATCGGCGACGTGAGCACTGCTGCCCAGGCCGCCAACGGTGTCCTCGCTGCCGCACTGGCCAATGGCGGTGACGAGAAAAACATCAAGCCTGCACTGCTGTTGTTCGCCGACCTCGCCAAACAGGGTCGTCTGTCGATGGCCAACCCGACCATCGCCACTATGGAAAAAGGCGAGATTGAAGTCGGCGTGGTCTGGGACTTCAATGGCCTGAGCTACAAAGCCAAGATGGCCAACCCGGATGATTACGTAGTGCTGATTCCATCCGACGGCTCGGTGATTTCCGGCTACACCACGATCATCAACAAGTACGCGAAAAACCCCAATGCCGCCAAGCTGACGCGCGAATATATCTTCAGCGACGCCGGCCAGACCAACCTCGCCCGCGGCAACGCCCGGCCGATCCGCGCCGAACACCTGCAACTGCCGGAAGACGTGAAAGCCAAGCTGCTGCCGAACGAGCAATACAAAAACGTTACGCCAGTCAAGGACGCCGACGCGTGGGAAAAGACCTCCAAAGCCCTGCCGCAGCAGTGGAACGAAGAAGTCATCGTAGAGATGAAGTAATCCTGTGATCCCCCTGTTCGGGATCCGCTGAAGATCCGAATGTGGGAGCGAGCCTGCTCGCGAAGGCGGCGCGTCAGTCGACATCACTGTTGAATGATGTATTGCATTCGCGAGCGGGTTCGCTCCCACAGGGGATCGGGTTGATTTCGGAATATCTGAATTTCGCGGAGTTCTTGCCCCTATGAAGCACAACGTCATCCTTGTCGTGCTCGACGGCCTCAACTACGAGGTTGCGTGTCACGCCATGGGGCATCTGCAGGCTTATGTTGGCGCAGGACGCGCGGCGCTCTATCAACTGGAGTGCGAATTGCCCGCCCTGTCCCGACCGCTTTACGAATGTATCCTCACCGGCGTGCCACCGATCGGCAGCGGCATCGTCCACAACAATGTCTCGCGCTTGTCCAACCAGCGCAGCATCTATCACTACGCCCGCGATGCCGGGCTGAAAACCGCCGCTGCGGCGTATCACTGGGTCAGCGAGTTGTATAACCGCTCACCGTTCGTGGCTGCGCGCGACCGCCACACCGACGATCCGACATTGCCGATCCAGCACGGGCATTTCTACTGGAACGACCATTATCCGGATTCGCACCTGTTCGCCGACGCGGAGAACCTGCGCCTGCGTCATGCGCCGGATTTCCTCCTGATCCACCCGATGAACATCGACGACGCCGGGCACAAGCACGGCCTCGACAGCTCGCAATACCGCAACAGCGCGCGCTCGGCTGACGTCATCCTCGCCGACTATCTGCAGACCTGGCTCGACGCTGGTTATCAGGTGCTGGTGACCGCCGACCACGGCATGAACAACGATCGCTCGCACAACGGCCTGCTGGCGGAAGAACGTCAGGTGCCGCTGTTCGTCCTCGGCGAGGCGTTCAGCCTCAACCCTGATGTCACACCGAAGCAGACCGAGCTCTGCGGCACGGTTTGCGAGCTGCTCGGCGTGCCCCACGACAAACCTGTGTGCCGGGAGCTGCTCAAGTGAATGCCATGACTCGCGGCAAATGGCTCGCGGCGCTGTGTCTGGTGCCTTTCGCGCTGTTCTTTATCGTCTTCGAAATCGCCCCGCTGGTCTGGGTGATGATCAACAGCCTGGAATCGGAAGAGTCCGGGTGGGGCCTGGCCAATTTCAGCAAGATCTTCGGTTCGAAGTTCTATCGGCAGGCAATCCAGTACAGCCTGGAGATCAGTTTCTGGTCGAGCGTATTCGGCATCATCATCGCCGTGCTTGGTGCGTATTCACTACGCCGCGTCGATTCGAAGCTGCGCAACTTCGTGAATGCCTTCGCCAACATGACCAGCAATTTTGCCGGCGTGCCGCTGGCGTTCGCGTTCATCATCCTGCTCGGTTTCAACGGCAGCATCACCATCATGCTCAAGCAGTCGGGGATCATTCAGGACTTCAACCTGTATTCGAAAACCGGCCTGATCATCCTCTACACCTACTTCCAGATACCCCTTGGCGTGCTGCTGCTCTACCCGGCGTTCGACGCTCTGCGTGAAGACTGGCGCGAGTCCGCCGCACTGCTCGGCGCCAACGGCTGGCAGTTCTGGCGGCACATCGGCCTGCCAGTATTGACCCCGGCGTTGCTCGGCACGTTCGTGATCCTGCTGGCCAACGCCCTCGGCGCCTACGCCACGGTTTATGCGCTGACCACCGGCAACTTCAACGTTCTGCCGATCCGTATTGCGGCGATGGTCTCCGGCGACATTTCCCTTGATCCGAACCTGGCCAGCGCCCTGGCCGTGGTGCTCGTGGCGCTGATGACCATCGTCACCGTCGTGCATCAATTGCTGTTGAAGAGGAGCTACCATGTCTCGCGCTGAATCCGGCCCGGCCGGCGTCTACCACCGCGTCGTGGTCTATCTGCTGTTCGCCATTCTGCTGTTGCCGCTGCTGGGCACGCTGCTCTATTCGATCGCCAGCAGTTGGTCGGCGACCATTCTGCCGAGCGGCTTCACCTTCAAGTGGTACATCCAGCTGTGGAGCGATCCGCGCTTTCTCCACGCATTCGGGCAGTCGCTGATCGTCTGCGTCGGCGCGCTGGTGTTATCGGTGGTGCTGATCCTGCCGCTGCTGTTTGTCGTGCATTACTACTTTCCGAAACTCGATGCGCTGATGAACATCCTCATCCTGCTGCCCTTCGCGGTGCCGCCGGTGGTGTCCTCGGTGGGGCTGCTGCAGCTCTACGGTTCCGGGCCGATGGCGATGGTCGGCACACCATGGATTCTGATCGGCTGCTACTTCACCGTGGCGCTGCCGTTCATGTACCGCGCGATCACCAACAACCTGCAAGCGATCAACCTGCGCGACCTGATGGACGCCGCTCAACTGCTTGGCGCCAGCACTTTTCAAGCGGCGTTTCTGGTGGTGCTGCCGAACTTGCGCAAAGGCCTGATGGTGGCGCTGCTACTGTCTTTCTCGTTCCTCTTCGGTGAGTTCGTGTTCGCCAACATCCTCGTCGGCACGCGCTACGAAACCTTGCAGGTGTACCTGAACAACATGCGCAACAGCAGCGGTCACTTCACCAGTGCGCTGGTCATTTCGTATTTCTTTTTCGTGCTGGTCCTGACCTGGATCGCCAACATCTTGAACAAGGACAAAAGCGAATGAGCTACGTCAGCGTCCAACACCTGCAGAAAAGTTATGCCGGCACCACGGTGTTCAGCGACATCGATTGCGAAATCAACAAAGGCGAGTTCGTCACCCTGCTCGGCCCGTCCGGGTGCGGCAAGTCGACTTTGCTGCGTTGCATCGCCGGCCTGACCCCGGTGGATGGCGGCAAGATCCTCCTCGACGGTGTCGACCTCGTGCCGTTGAGCCCACAGAAACGTGGCATCGGTATGGTCTTTCAAAGCTACGCGCTATTCCCCAACATGACCGTCGAACAGAACGTCGCCTTCGGCCTGCGCATGCAAAAGGTCAACGCCGATGACAGCCACAAGCGCGTCTCTGAAGTGTTGAAACTGGTTGAACTGCACGACTTCGCCAGCCGCTATCCGCATCAACTGTCAGGTGGGCAGTGCCAGCGTGTCGCCCTCGCCCGGTCGCTGGTCACCCGCCCGCGCTTGTTGCTGCTCGATGAGCCGCTGTCGGCGCTCGACGCACGGATTCGCAAACACCTGCGCGAACAGATTCGTCAGATCCAGCGCGAACTCGGCCTGACCACGATCTTCGTCACCCACGATCAGGAAGAAGCGCTGACCATGTCGGACCGGATTTTCCTGATGAATCAGGGCAAGATCGTCCAGAGCGGCGACGCCGAAACCCTCTACACCGCGCCGGTCGATGTGTTCGCCGCCGGCTTCATCGGCAACTACAACCTGCTCGACGCAGATGCCGCCTCGAAGCTGTTGCAACGGCCGGTCAACCATCGCATCGCCATCCGCCCAGAGGCCATCGAACTGAGCCTTGACGGCGAACTCGACGCGCAGATCCGCAGCCACAGCCTGCTCGGCAACGTCATTCGCTATCGCGTCGAAGCACGCGGCGTGGAACTGGTGGTCGACGTACTCAACCGCTCCGCCGCCGATCTGCATCCCGACGGACAACGCCTGGCACTTTCCATCGATCCGACGGCCCTGTGTGAGGTAGCCTGATGACTTTGCTGACGTTGAAGAGAGAACTGCACTGATGGCCCTGGCAATTTTTGATCTGGACGAAACGTTGATCCACGGCGACTGCGCCACCCTCTGGAGCGAGCAGATGGGGCGCCTGGGCTGGGTCGATCCCGAGTCGTTCATGCGCAAGAACAACGAACTGATGGACGCCTACAGCCATGGCAAATTACGCATGGAAGATTACATGGCGTTCAGCCTCGAACCGCTGATCGGCCGTACGCCAGAAGAAGTCGAGCACCTGGTCGGGCCGTGGGTTGAAGACTTTATCGAACCGATCATCTTCAGCGACGCGACCAAAACCATCGCCGCGCACCGCAAGGCCGGCGACCGGATTCTGGTGATCTCGGCGTCGGGCACGCACCTGGTCAGACCGATTGCCGATCGACTCGGCATCGACGAGATTCTAGGGATTGAACTGGAAGTCGCGCACGGCGTTTACAGCGGCCATACCGTGGGCACGTTGACCTACCGCGAAGGCAAGATCACTCGCCTGCTGGAATGGCTGGACGCCGAAGAAGAAAACCTAGAGGGCGCGAGTTTCTATTCCGATTCGCGCAATGACTTGCCGCTGCTGTTGAAAGTGGATTTTCCACACGTGGTCAATCCGGATCCGGTGCTACTCGAGCACGCGGAAAAATCCGGCTGGCCGATCCACTTCTGGAAATAAAAGCAAAAGATCGCAGCCTTCGGCAGCTCCTACTTTTGGAATGCGTGCCTCTGTAGGAGCTGCCGAAGGCTGCGATCTTTTGACCTTGCTTTGCTGTCAGCTCAAACCCTCATTGATCACCAGCACCAACTTGCCCGCCACCGTATTGCTCGCCAGTTCGGCAAACGCTGCTTCGGCATCCTTCACCGCAAAGGCTCTGGCCAATTGCGGACGCAAGCGGCCCTCGGCAAACAGCGGCCACACATGCTGGCCCAGATCACTGAGCAGATCGGCCTTGAATTGATCGCTACGGCTGCGCAACGTCGAGCCGAGCAGTTGCACACGCTTGGCCAACACCTGCGCCAGATCCAGTTTCGCCTCGCGCCCGCCCATCAAACCGATCAGCACCCAACGTCCGTCCAGCGCCATCAGCTTGAGGTTCAGCGCCGCATAATTGCCGCCCACCGGGTCGAGAATCACATCGAACGGCCCGAAGTCGCGCAGGCTTTCAATTTCATCGGTGCGCACCACGCCGCCCTGCGCACCCAACGCTTCGCAGTAAGCCAGGCGTTCGGCGGAACCGACGCTGACCCAGCACGGGTTGCCGAAGGCTTTGCACAGCTGAATGGCGGCTGAACCGATTCCACTTGCGCCGGCGTGCAGGAGAATTTTCTCACCGGGTTTCAGCGCTGCAAGTTGAAACACATTCAGCCAGACGGTGGCGTACACCTCGGGCAATGCCGCCGCCTCGATCAGCGAAACACCTTCGGGCACGGGCAGCACATGCCGTCCGTCGACGACCACCTCTTCGGCCATGCCGCCCCCGGCCAGCAAGGCGCAGACCCGGTCACCGACTTGCCAGGACGAGCCCGCGCCGACCTCGCTGATCACCCCGGAGCACTCAAGACCAAGCACTTGGCTGACCCCGGGTGGTGGCGGATAAAGCCCCACTTTCTGTAATAAATCGGCGCGATTGAGGCCGGCTGCCGCCACCCGGATGCGGACTTGTCCTACATCGCACGTCGGACTCGGCTCTTCAACCCATGCCACTTGACCTTCAACGCCTTGCAATGCCTTCACACTGCCTCCATAGTGAGTCTGGACTGAGCCCGAAGCTGTAGCGCCGGGCTTTTTGCATTATGCGACCGGCTCTCAAAGAACCGGCGACTTCAAAGACGGCCTAATATGCGTTATCAATTGTCCCCGCGTCGAATCAGCATGAAGCATCTGCTCCCCAGCACCGCCCTCGCTCTTTTCATCGGTATCGGCCTGTTGCCGGTGTCGGGCACCACATTCGCAGCCAACAGCTGGGACAAGTTGCAGCCTGATCGCGATGAAGTCATCGCCAGCCTGAACGTCGTCGAGTTGCTCAAGCGTCACCACTACAGCAAGCCGCCGCTCGATGATGCGCGCTCGGTGATCATCTACGACAGCTACATCAAGCTGCTCGACCCGTCGCGCAGCTATTTCATGGCCAGCGACATCGCCGAATTCGACAAGTGGAAGACCCAGTTCGACGACTTCCTCAAAAGCGGCGACCTCAACGCCGGGTTCACCATCTACAAGCGCTACCTGGACCGCGTCAAAGCGCGTCTGGACTTCGCCCTTGCCGAGCTGAACAAAGGCGTCGACAAGATGGACTTCAACACCAAGGAGACCTTGCTGATCGATCGCAAGGACGCGCCTTGGCTCAAGTCCACCGCGGAACTCGACGACCTCTGGCGCAAACGCGTCAAGGACGAAGTGCTGCGCCAGAAGATCGCCGGCAAAGACCCGAAGCAGATCCAGGAAACCCTGACCAAGCGCTACAAGAATCAGCTGGCGCGCCTCGACCAGACCCGTGCCGAGGACATTTTCCAGGCGTACATCAACACCTTCGCCATGTCCTACGACCCGCACACCAACTATCTGTCGCCGGATAACGCGGAAAACTTCGACATCAACATGAGTCTGTCCCTTGAGGGCATCGGTGCCGTGTTGCAGAGCGACAATGATCAAGTGAAGGTCGTGCGTCTGGTGCCGGCTGGCCCGGCGGACAAGACCAAGCAAGTCGCTCCGGCCGACAAGATCATCGGCGTTGCCCAGGGCAACAAGGAAATGGTCGACGTGGTCGGCTGGCGTCTGGACGAAGTGGTCAAATTGATTCGCGGTCCTAAAGGCACCGTGGTGCGTCTGGAAGTCATTCCGGCGAGCAATGCGCCGAACGACCAGACCACCAAGATCGTGCCGATCACCCGTGAAGCGGTGAAGCTCGAAGATCAGGCCGTGAAGAAGTCGATTCTCAGCCTGAAACAGGACGGCAAGGACTACAAACTTGGCGTGATCGAGATCCCGGCCTTCTACCTCGACTTCAAGGCATTCCGTGCCGGCGATCCGGACTACAAGAGCACCACTCGCGACGTCAAGAAGCTGCTGACCGAGCTGCAGAAGGACAAAGTCGACGGCGTGGTCATCGACCTGCGCAACAACGGCGGCGGCTCCCTGCAGGAAGCCACCGAGCTGACCAGCCTGTTCATCGACAAAGGTCCGACCGTACTCGTGCGTAACGCCGACGGCCGTGTCGACGTGCTCGAAGATGAAAACCCGGGCGCGTTCTACAAAGGCCCGATGGCGCTGTTGGTCAACCGCCTGTCCGCCTCGGCCTCGGAGATCTTCGCCGGCGCCATGCAGGACTACCATCGCGCATTGATCATCGGCGGCCAGACTTTCGGTAAAGGCACTGTGCAAACCATTCAGCCGCTGAACCACGGCGAACTGAAACTGACCCTGGCCAAGTTCTACCGTGTCTCCGGGCAGAGCACCCAGCATCAGGGTGTACTGCCGGACATCGACTACCCGTCGCTGATCGACACCAAGGAAATCGGCGAAAGTGCCCTGCCGGAAGCCATGCCGTGGGACACCATTCGCGCGGCGATCAAGCCGGCGGCCGATCCGTTCAAGCCGTTCCTCGCCCAGTTGAAGTCCGAACATGACTCGCGCACCAACAAGGATGCCGAGTTCGTGTTCATCCGCGACAAGCTGGCCCTGGCGCAGAAACTGATGGAAGAAAAAACCGTCAGCCTCAACGAAGCCGATCGTCGTGCCCAGCACGCCGACATCGACGCCAAGCAACTGGCGATGGAGAACATCCGTCGCAAGGCCAAAGGCGAAGAACCGCTCAAAGAGCTGAAGAAAGAAGACGAAGACGCACTGGCCGCTGCCGAGCCGGACAAGGTCAAACCGGAAGACGATGCCTACCTGAGCGAAACCGGGCGCGTACTGCTGGATTACCTGAAACTGAGCAATCAGGTGGCCAAGAAGTAAGTGATGGCAATTTAGTGCTGGCGATCCACGGATCGTCATCAAACAGTCATCATTCTGTCGTGCAATAAAGGACCGGGAGCAAGCGCTCCCGGTCCTTTTTTTATCGCCAGAGACTGCCATGACCACGACCGAACAGCTGAGCGCCTTGAGCTCGATCCTGACTCAAAGCGGTTTGCACAGTCTGTTCCAGCCGATCATCTGTCTCTCCGAACGCCGCATTCTCGGTTACGAAGCCCTCACCCGTGGGCCGTCCAACAGCCCTCTTCACTCGCCGATTGCCCTGTTCGCCGTTGCACGACAGGCTGGTCGATTGAGTGAACTGGAAATCGCCTGCCGACAAAGCGCCTGCCGCCGCTTCAACGAACAGCAACTGCCGGGCAAGCTGTTCCTTAACGTGTCTCCAGAATCCTTGCTCGAAGCCGCGCACCAACCCGGGCGTACGTTGCAACTGCTGCAGGACTTGGGCATTGCGCCGAGCCAAGTGGTCATCGAGCTCACCGAGCAGACGCCAATCGATGACTTCCAGTTGCTGCAAACCGCCCTGCATCACTACCGGGCGATGGGTTTTTCCATTGCGCTGGACGACTTGGGCGCAGGGTATTCGAGCCTGCGCCTGTGGTCGGAATTGCGTCCGGATTACGTGAAGATCGACCGGCACTTCATTGATGGCATTCATCAGGATGCGTTGAAAAGAGAGTTTGTCGGTTCGATTCTGCAAATTGCCAAAGCCTCGCGCGCGCAAGTCATCGCCGAGGGCATCGAGCTACCGGAAGAACTCGCGGTGCTGACTGAAATGGGCGTCGACCTGGTGCAGGGCTACCTGCTCGGCCGCCCTCAGGAACATCCGTCCCGCGACGCTCGCGCGATGATGCCCAAACACGACAGCAGCGCCGTCGCGCTGAATGACGAAGGCAGCGACCTCAGCGCCCTGCTCAACGACCAGCCCGCCGTGCAACGCGATACGCCCACCGCGACGGTACTGGAAGCCTTCCGCCGCCAGGCCAACCTCAATTCGCTCGCGGTGCTCGACGAACAAGGCCAGCCCTGCGGCATCGTCCATCGCCACTCGCTGTCGGACGCACTGCTCAAACCGTTTGCCACCGATCTGTTCGCGCGCAAACCGATCAGCCGCCTGATGAACGATGATTTCCTCGCCGTGGAAATCAGCCAGTCGCTGCAGCAAGTCAGCCGCCTGATCACCAGCCGCGCCCGCCAGCGCATCGAAGAAGACTTCATCATCACCCTCAACGGCGGTTATCTAGGCCTCGGCCGGGTGATCGACGTGCTGAAACTGATCACCGAACTGAAAATCCAACAGGCGCGCTACGCCAATCCCCTCACCCTGCTGCCGGGCAACGTACCGATCCAGCAGTGCCTCACCCGCCTGCTGCAACAGGCCCGCGAATCGATCATCTGCTACGTCGACATTGACAGCTTCAAACCCTTCAACGACATCTACGGCTACGGTCGCGGCGACGAAGTCCTGCTCTGCCTCGCCCAATGCCTCAACGAACGCATCGACCCCACCCGCGACTTTGTCGGTCACATAGGCGGCGACGACTTCCTCCTCGTCCTCGGCCCCGAAGACTGGCGCAAACGCCTCAACCAACTGCTCGACGATTTCCAAAGCCAATGCCGCCGGTTCTATCGGCCTGAACACCTTGAGGCGGGATGTTTTATTGCGCCGAATCGCCAGGGTGTGCGGCAGGAGTTTGCGTTGTTGTCGTTATCGATCGGGGTGGTGCATTTGCGACCTGAAGCTTGTGCAGCGCTTGATGCCAGCCAGCTTGCGGAGATGGCTTCGCAGGCTAAGCATCATGCGAAGGGGGTTGTGGGGTTTAGTGTGTATTTGCTCGATGCTATAGCGCCTCCGGCCCAGACATCACAGCTAGTTGGTTAAACCCCAGCACAGTAGCGCATCATGAACTCCATGTAGTTCACAATCATAATCTAGCGATCACATGCCCCTCTTTCAAGACACGGAAGGGTAGTAAGTAGTCACGACTAATTCTCAATCTATCGGATAGTCGCAAGCCCAAGGGGGAACGAACAACTCTGGATTGATCCCATTCAATTCAAGAAAGGCATTTATTTCGTCCTCCGTCTCCATTTTTTTCAGTTTTGTAATTGTGGTATCGCTAGCACCAAAACCATCTCTGGTTTCCAAAATATGAACTGGCACGGTGAACTCAATGAAGACGAACTTAGAGCTCTTGGAATCCTCAAAGAAGTCGTAATAGCGTTCTCCTGGGTGCCTATCCATAAAATTCAAGTGATACACAGCATAAATGGCAGCCCATTTCCGAAGCGAACGATCATGCGAAGGCATCTCTTGGGCTATCTCTGTGTAATTTCTAGCTTCCAGCCCCCACCATACTTTTCTAGAAATCACTTTGTAAATGCTCATTTTTCCGTTTGATGAGGCTCGCCCCATATTACTCTCGTGTGAATTCGTTAGTTCACAGACTCCATCAACATCGCGTTGTGTGCTCTACGCCGGCGGTGGCAATGGACTAATCAAATCGGATACCCGCACCGCCATGGGGGGCAGAATAATTCCGGATTGATCGCGAGCCGTTCCAAAACCGTATAGATATCCTCCTCAGAATTAACGGGCACAAAGTTTAATATCACGACATCCCGATCATCAATACCATCGCTGGAGCCAATTTCTTTAATAGCCAAAGTAAACACTACAATCGAAAACCTAAACCCTTTCGATTTATGAATAAAATCGTAATATTGATGCGGATCGCCTGAGAAAGAATATTTGTATATAGCATATATTGAGACCCATTTTCGACTTGAGTGATCTTTGCACGGAAGTTCTTGTGCAATATTGTCGTAGCTCGTCCCTTCGAGTCCATACCATACGCTACGAGCGATTTTCTTCTGCTGTTTCATTTTTGAAGTGAAAATGAGTTTGGCCAGTAAAACATGGAGTATCGGATCGGTAGACTATGGCTTGAAATATTTCTTGCTTATTAAAACTCGTCCCCACCAAGTCGTCCCAACATTGTAAGAGCGTGAAAAATTTAAGCAGCAGCTAATTTATCAATTCTGAGCAACCGCCTAACTTGCCGCCCCTTTCACCAACAGACTATAACCCTCACATTCTAATGGCAATCACCATGTAGACCTATCTTCGCGAGCAGCCTTATCAATATCCTCCCTCCAAACTTCAGCAGCCAAACGGTACACATCCGAAAAAAAACAGCGGGGACTCTCCAACGAATACCATTCTGCCCTAGGCCAACTGCAGGTTTCGCTTTCATCAATATCGAATAAGCTTTCAAAGTCATAGGCCGAATCGCTTAGCGCTTCTTCTAACGCCTCGAACAAAACAAACTTATGCCTGTATGAAAGATAGGGCAAGTTCAAACAATACTTCCTTATTAGCCTCTCTCTATCCTCTGATATATCTGGGTTATATGCGCCCAGCTCCATGCCGAGAGTTTCCTCCCGATCATAAACGTCCAAGACACCAACAAACCAAGTAAACCTTGGCTTGAAAAGCTCGTCCAAATACGGATCTTTAATCATATTTTCTTCTCCGAGGGATAACCCGTGAATGGCTCTTGGGTGTTGATTTTATCGAATTTAACCTCAAACCAATTCATATTTTCATTCAAAATCGGGTTTTCAGGATCGTTCCTATTCGGCTTCCAGCCACGCCCTGCGCCGGGCAACTCCAACCTGACAATTGGAGTCTCATTGTGATCTTTACCAGTATGTCTGATTAAGCCATGTTTATCTTTCGTCATCGCCTTGTTCAATGCTCCCAAATGCATGCGCCAGTTATGAAACTGTGAGCTGGGATTTCCCCTTGGAGGAAATGGAGTGATTCCAGTGTGAGGATCAGTGCCATCGATAGCGCGCTGTTTTAGAGCATGATCAGGAATTTCGGGACCGTGTTTCCTTACCGTGTGCATGTCATAACGTTCTTCGTACTCATAAACGCGCCGTTTCGCATTCTCCTCAGCCACTTCATCAATCCTCGCCCGTCGTTCCTGCGCCGTCATCTTTGGCAGCGGGGGCGCTCCCTCTTCGACGACCACGCGACCAGCCTCGTACCGCATAGGACGTCGCGGCGCTGACGGTGGACAAATGCAACTCAACCCCAACGGATCAACCCACCCCGTCGGATTCGGCACGTACTGGTACTGGTTCAACCCACCCGCGAGCTTCACCGGATCCGGCGTCAGGTACCGTCCCAATCTCGGGTCGTAATACCGATGGCGGTTGTAGTGCAATCCGCTTTCCGCATCGAAATACTGCCCCTGAAACCGCAGCGGTTGGTCGAGGTAATCCTCGCCAGCGAGGGTGACGGCGGCGACTTTGCCGTAGGCGTCGTATTGCGCGGACCAGACGATTTCGCCGCTGTAGTCGGTGAGTTCCTGCGGGGTGCCGAGGTGGTCGAGTTGGTAGTAGAAGGGGCAGGCTTTTTTCGGGCCTTTGCCGTCGAGCATCGCCAGTGGGCGGAAGGTGCCGGGTTCGTAGAGGAAGCTGCGGTATTGCGTGGCGCTGCTTTCGGCGACGAGGTGTTCGCCTTGCCAGAAAAATTCGGTGACGGCGCCGTCGATTGTTTTGCGGATGCGCCGGCCGAAGGCGTCGTAGTGATAAGTGGCGGTCTGGCCGTCGGGGCGGGTCAGGCCGATCAGGCGGTGCTGGCAGTCGTAGCGGTATTCGGTGACCAGGGTCTGGCCGTGGCCTCGGCGTTCGCGGATCAGGTTGCCGAAGGCGTCGTAGTCGTAATGGCGGTCGCCTTGCATCAGCAGGCGGTTGCCCTTGATCTGCGCGGGACCGGGGCGGTCCTGCATCAGCAGGTTGCCCGCCGGGTCGTGGGCGAAGGATTCGGGCAGTTCGTCGCGTGAGTGACGTACGCGGATCAACCGGTCAAGGGCGTCATAGCCGTAGGTGCGCTGGCCGTGGCGACTGTCGGCGATGTGCTCGAGATTGCCATTGGCGCTGTAGGCATAATCGCGGCGGTACAGCGAGGCGTGGCGATGGCCTACAGCGTGGGCGAGCAAGCGGCCCTGATTGTCGTAGGAGTATTCGCTGAGCAGCAAACCTTGCTGGCGTTGCTGTTCGCGACCGGACTGGTAGACGTGGCGCGTGAGCGGCGTGCCATTGAGGTCGATGGCTGACAGCGCACCGCCCTTGGCGTAGTGATAATCGAGCTTGCTGTTGTCCGGCAGACGCAGGCGTTTGAGCTGACCGCAGGCGTCATAGGCGTAGCGCAAGGTGCCCCAGCCCTGATGCTCGGTGATCAGCCGATCCTGACGGTCGTACTCGAAGGCCAGTGGATGGTTCTGCCCGTCATCAACGGCAACCAAGCGCCCGAGGCGGTCGTAGTCGTAGCGGATCTTGGCGCCATCGGGCAGGGTTTTGACCAGCAAACGCCCGGCCTTGTCGCGCTCATAGTGGGTAACCAGACTGGGGCCGAAATCACCAAACTCGGTCTTCTCCAGCAGGTGCCCGTTGAGGTCGTAGGCATACGCCGTGCGCCGCCCATCAAACCCGGTTTCCTGTCGGATCAATCCGGTCGGCGTGTAATCCAGTCGGTACTTTTCTCCGGACTCGTTTTCAATCTCGGTCAGCAACAGCCGCGCATGGTCATAGCGGTACTGCACGCGGGTGCCGTCAGGATTGATCCGCCGCGAGACCAGGTGCAGGTCGTCGTCATATTCGTAGCGGGTGATGCGCCCGAGCTCGTCGCGCTCAGCGGTGATCTGGCCGTAGGCGCCGTAGCTGTAGGCGCGCGTGCTGCCCGTAGGAGAAGTCGTCAGGATCAGTCGGCCGGCCGCGTCCCACTGCTGACGACTGACAACACCAAATTCGTCCTGGGTGGTAATCCGCCGTCCCAGCGCATCGTAGGAAAAGCGCCGCACGCCGCCATCGGGCAGGGTTTCTTCGATGAGCTGACCGAGCTCGTTCCACACCCAGCGGTGGCGGCTGCTGTCCGGATAACGCAGCGACAGCAATTGCCCGCGCAGGTTGTAGTAGTAATGGGTGACCTGGCCGTCGGGATCGACCGCTTCGGTGACGGCGCCTTCAGCGTTGCGCCGGTAGATCCACACCGCATCACCACGGCAACGCTTGTAGAGAAAACCGTTGCGGTACTCGTAGGACGTTGGTGCATCGTCCGGCGGAATCAGCGCGATCAGCCGTCCGACCTCGTCGTAGCGGTATTCGGTAACCGCGCCCAACGCATCCTGCTCGGCGATCAACCGGCCCTGCTGGTCATAGGCCTTGAGCTGCTCGCCACCATCGGCCGCGACCTGCCGCACCAGCCGTGCGCGCTCGTCGTGGACGTAGACTTCTTCGGTACCGTCGACGTAATGCACGGTCACGCTGGCGTCGTCATCGTTCCAGACGTAACGGGTGTTCATCTGCGAGAACGACGCCCAGTGCCTCACGCAGCGCGCCGCTTTGCCCTCGCGCTGCCACTCCCAGAAGAAGCTCGCGCCGCCGGTCAGCTGGCGCTGGAGGATGACGTGATGGTCGTCGTAGTCGTAGCGTTCGCTGTCGCCGACCGCGTTGGTCGCGGTCAGCAGGCGTTGCCGGGCATCGAAGCTGTAGGTGGCAAGGGTTTGCTCGGTGGTCCACTCGCCCTGGACGAACACCTGATAATCAATCGCCACCAGCTGCGCGCGGTCATAACGCAACAGCAATGAGCGGCCGGCGCCGTTGTCCAGACGCTGAATGCGGTCGGAGCGATCGCGTTGCAGGGTCAGACGATTGCCGTAGACATCGCTGATCGCCGTCAGCCGGCCGGCGCGAAAGTGATAAAAGCGCGCGCTGTCGCCGGCCAAAACCAGAATCAGTTCTTCCGGCTCATCGCCGAGAAAGATCGCCGCCCGCGACAGGCTGTTGTGAATGGCTGGGCGCGCGACGTTGGGCAGGGGAAAACGGGTGCGGCGGTTTTCGTGGTCGATCCAGATCACGCCATCGCCGTCGAAGGCCAGGCGATGGGCCAGCGTGTGGCTCCAGCCGAAACCCAGGCCGATGTCGATCTCGACCGCGCTGCTGCGGTACAAGCGGGTGAACTCGAAGGGCAGCACGCCGTCGAGCACGGCGTCGGTCAGGGTCAGCAGTTCTTCGCCGGTGACCATCGACACCGGGCAGCCGTTTTTGCAAGTATTGGGCACGCAATCGGCGGCATCGCCGTTGGGGTTTTTCGCCTGGTCGGGGACGTCGTAGTGCTGTTCGTCTTTCTTCAACATGGCGTTGCGCTTGGCATCCCAGCGCAACTGCAACCGGCCCTTTTTCACCCCGGCGGCGATGCCCCGAGCGGCAACGGCTTTGTAGCGGTCGACGTATTCAATGAAGGCGCTGACGATGCTGAACAGCGCCTTGACCAGACGCCTAGTGACGTTGAACAGCTGCGTTGCGCGGTCAGCCAGACGCAGCGTCAGATAAGCGATCCCCGCCCCCGCTCCGACAAACGTCAGCACCACGCTGATCAGCACATCGATGATCAGTTGCACGATCATCATCGACGCCACTTCAGCAGATTTGCCGGCAATCTCGCTGGGCGGCAGCATGTCCAGCCACAGGCTTGCCGACCGCAGCAGCAAGCACATCGCCGCTTCGTCACTGACCAGCAACTGCAGCTTTTCCATGAGATTTGGCGCGGTCTGTGCCAGCTCGATCAGCTCAGCCGCGCCACTGCCCAAACGCTCGGCGAACTTGCCGGGTTCCTGAAGAATTTCCGAGAGCAGTCCGAGGCTGTCCCATACCCCCTCGATGGCCGCCCAACTGCCGGCGAGCATGCCGTTGCTGGCTGCGGCCGCTACCGACTGTGACCACTGCGGCTTGAAACCTTGCCACTCGCTACGCAGCCAGCCGTCCAGCTCGCCGGTCAAACCGTCATAGGATTCGAACAGCTTCGCGACTTGATTGGAGGTGACAGCGCTGTGCACAAGAACGCGGTAGAACTTGCCCTCTTCACCTCTGAATTCGCCCTTGCCCTGCTGATCAAGGGTGACCGGCGCGGTCTTGCCGCTATCCACGTCGACCACATCGACGGAAATGTTGCCCAGCGGGATGTCGTAGACCGATTCGAACTTGCTCTCGATCTGCATGAGCCCGCCCTGCGGGCACTGGACAACGCTGGAAGAAAACTCCTCGTCGCTGCTACTGACCGCCGTGCTGCTATCGCCGAAGCGGATGATCCGCTCCATGCCCACCAGCGATGGCAGGTCTGCTGCCTCGCTGATCTGGTCCACCCTGCGACTGAGCCAGTGATCAAGCTGTTTGCGGTAGAGGCTGAGCGTTTGCGGAAAGCTGTCGAGTTCCTGCTCGATGCGCGCGATGGCTTCCATCAGCACACGCGAGCAAACAAGGTGGACTGAAAAACGGGCTGAAGCATGAGCGGTCCCTCGCGCAAGAAATTAGTCGCGGGAACTGTGCGGGGGATCAAAGAGGAAAGAAGTCAGGCGAGTAGGCAAAGGATGTAGGACTAATCTGCAATCCAGCATCAAGCGAAAAACGTGCAGGCAGAAACGTAAACGCGGCGTGAGGAAAACCTCACGCCGCGTTTACTTAGAAGACATACATGGAATTACTGCGTTGAATCACCAGCCTTCAGCTGTTGCAGCTTCAGCTCGGCCAACGGATGCCCGGCCTTGGCGGCCATGCTCCACCAACGAGCGGCCTCAACGGGATCCGGCGCCTTGCTCGGGGTACCGGCGAGGCTGATGACGCCGACTTGATACGCCGCTTTACCGTCGCCGGCAAACGCCGCCAGACGCAGTAAACGCACACCCTCTTCACGCGCGCCCAACCCGACGCCGCGAAAAGTCAGAATGTGCCCATAAAAGCTTTGAGCATCGACATCGCCGAGGTTGGCCATGCGCGCGAACTGGCCTTCAAGCCAGCGCCAGCCACGCGGCTGGCGAACGAACCACGACCAACGAAACAGCCGGCGGGCCAGCCAATAACCGGCCCGCGCCTTGAGGCGCAGAAACACTCAAGCCTCCGCCGATTCCGGGTATTCGTATTCGAAGACGCGCACCACTTCCGACGCATGCCAGGACGCCGCTGCAACGCCATCCGACGGCCCGGAAAAGCGCCCCAGACGCTCGACACATTCAAAAAAACCGGTACGCGGCAAACGACTGGCGCCCTGACTGATGACCAGCGAACTGCGCAACGGCTGCTCGGCTTTGGCATCCAGTGCGGCCAGATGCTCCAGCGCAGCCGTCAGTGTCTGCATCGCCGGCGTCGGCAGCTGCAAACGCTCAAGCAAGGCTCGATAAGTGAGAAGATGGCGCTGACGACGCGCCTGGTCCAGTTCCCCCAGCAATCCGTCCCAATGTTGACGACTGATGCGTACGCTCACGATTCGTCCCTCCAACCCGGCACCGTCAGTTCCCAGGCCAGGCTGCGGCGAATCGCGGCGTCGGGCTGACGCTCACCACTTTCGATCATGGCCAGATAAGACGGGCTGATACCTACCGTGCGGGCCAGCGCCTCGATGGCGATGCCCTTCCCTTCGCGCAAACTGCGTAATTGATCCAGACCCGGAAGAATCGGCTCCGGCGAGGCGGCGAGCGGCGCTGCTGGCTGCTGCACCGGTGTTGCGTTGATCCCTGCTGCTTTCAGTAAAGCCTGATATTGAGCCCACGGCAGAACCGCGTATTCGGGTTCGCCATCGCGTGCAATTATCTGAATATCCATGACTACCCCGTAGGACAACACCACTTAGCGAGTCGGCACTTTTCCCTAGAAGTGTAATCCTAACAGCGGCCAAGGTCGCGAGTGGTATCTATCTGTAGGCAGTCTTCGTCAGTCAGGGCTTTTTCGGGCCTTGCAGCTGCAATTGTTCAGGGGTATCAGGAAGGCGCTCAACCACCGCCAGCTTCTCGGGTTGCTGGCGCTTGCGCCACAGGCGGAAGGCGTTGAGCTCGTCATCGAGGGTTTTCATCAGCCAGGCGAGGACAGCGATGTCATCGAGCATGCCGAACATGGGAATGAAATCCGGAATGGCATCCACCGGGCTGAGGAAATACATCAGGCCCGCCACCACCGAAATCAGCGACTTGGCACTGATCGCGCGATACTCGCCACGCCAGTAGGCCAGGCACAGCGACTGCAGCAAGCGCAGATCATCCTTGAGTTTGCCCAGGCGATTGCCTTGCGCGGCGCCTTTGCTGGCCACGGCAAACAACAGGGTCGGCAGGCGTCCACGGGCCAGCAGGCGACCGGCCAACGGCAGGAATCGAGCGAAATTCCACGGAGCTTTCATCTATTCTTCCCGTTGAAATGTTATCCACACAAATTGTGGATAACCTTGTGAACAGAGCTGCATTTCAGCGCTGAGAGCCCCGTTTCATAAGGGCTGCGCTCAGATCGGGCGTTTTTTACTCACATAAAAAAGCCCAATATTTCATTGACTTGGCAGCTCAGGGCGTCTAGCGCGGGCAGCCTCAAAGCTATGACTGTGCTGATCGCTGTCAGTTCGCTCTGTTTACCTTCCCTGACCTGCAGATGCAACAACGCCCCGCATGTGCGAGGCGTTGTTTTCGAGCCGTTGCGTGTTACTTGGCAGCGGCGTCTTCTTTGGCTGGATCCTTGATGGCCAGCAGTTCCAGGTCGAAAACCAGAACCGAGTTGGCCGGGATTGCCGGGCTTGGCGACTGAGCGCCGTAAGCCAGATCGCTAGGGATGTACAGTTTGTACTTCTCGCCAACGTGCATCAGTTGCAGACCTTCAACCCAACCCGGGATCACGCCACTGACTGGCAGATCGATCGGGCTGCCGCGCTCTACGGAGCTGTCGAACACGGTGCCGTTGGTCAGCTTGCCGGTGTAGTGAACAGTTACGACGTCGGTCGGCTTAGGCTGTGGGCCGTCGGCTTTCTTCACTACTTCGTACTGCAGGCCGGAAGCGGTGGTGGTCACACCGGCTTTCTTGCCGTTCTCTTCGAGGAATTTCTTGCCGGCGGCTGCCGACTCTTCACTCATCTTGGCCATACGCTCTTCAGCACGTTTTTGCAGCGAGGCGAAGGCTTCGACCAGTTCTTCATCTTTCAGCTTCTGTTCTTTCTTGCCAACGGCATCTTCGATGCCCTGGGCTACCGCTTTGGAGTCCAGATCATCCATGCCTTCCTGGGCAAGGCTTTTGCCCATGTTCAGGCCGATGCCGTAGGAAGCTTTTTGCGCCGGGGTTTTCAGCTCTACGCTGGTCTGCGAGTCACAACCCGCGAGTACCAGGCTAACCAGGGCTACCGCCGCCGCCAACCGATGCTGTTTCATGCTATTTCCTTGTTCATGCGCCGAATGGGCAATCGAGTAAAGCCGCGAGCTTATCAGGCCGCCACGACCAATGGCTACCGGCATGAGAGCAGGAATCTTCCGATAAGTTCAGGGATTAAAACGCATTTGGGCAACGGCTGGATGAAGCTTCTGTCATCCACGGACGACAAGCGTCATCGGAGCTTGCCTCAGCGTCTGGCGTAATGGCCACTTGCCCAGCAGTCATGGCTCAGGCATAACAGCGCAACAATTCGACAAGGATGTTTAACTTGCGCCTTCTATTCCGCGTTCTCACTCTGGTGATCGTGCTGGCGATAATCGCCCTCGCGGTGATCGTCTATTACGTCGCCAGTCCGAAATTGCCCTTCTACACCCCGCCGCAACAGGTACGTTACCTGGATCAATGGAGCGAAGAGCAACGGCAGACCTACTACTTCACGCCCCAAGGTACGCAAGTCAAAGGCCTGCGTTACGAGTGGTTTCAGGCATTGGAATTGCCCTTCTCCGAGCAGCGCTTCGCCTCCCCTGAATATCTCGCCCGTTTCGGCTTCCTGGTCGACCCGCAGCAGAAAGCGAGCGCGAACAACCCCGGCAACCTTCCCGTCGGTTTTGCCCGGCACCAGAATCCCGGCAACGCCTCGGAGCATTATCTGGACATCACCTGCGCCGCTTGCCACACCGGCGAGTTGCGCGTCAAAGGCCAGGCCGTACGTATCGATGGCGGCAGCGCACAGCACGTGCTGCCTTCCAGCGTTCCTACGTTGCGCGGTGGCAGTTTCGGACAGGCCCTGGTCGCCAGTCTCGCCTCGACTTACTACAACCCGTGGAAGTTCGAGCGCTTCGCCCGCCAGGTGCTCGGAGATGATTACGAAGCGCGCCGCGAACAATTGCGCAGCGAGTTCAAGACCTCGCTGAACACCTTCATCAAAGTGGCGTGGAACGACACCCATCGCGGCCTGTACCCGACCGAGGAAGGCCCGGGGCGCACCGATGCGTTCGGCCGGATTGCCAACGCGACGTTTGGCGATGCGATTTCCCCTGCCAACTACCGCGTAGCCGATGCCCCGGTGGATTATCCGCAGCTGTGGGACATGTGGACGTTCGATTGGGTGCAGTGGAATGGCTCGGCCCAGCAGCCGATGGCGCGCAATATCGGCGAAGCGCTCGGCGTCGGAGCCACATTGAATTTCTTCGACGGCAACGGCCAGCCGCTGCAAGGTGCTGAGCGCTACCCCTCCAGCGTGCGCGTGCGCGATCTGCACGCCATCGAAGAAACCTTGCAGCAGTTGAAGCCGCCGACCTGGCCGGAAGATCTGTTCGGTGCGATCGACAAGCCGCTGGCCGCCAAAGGCCGCGCGCTGTTCGCGGAAAACTGCGTCGGCTGCCATGTCCCGCGCCAATCGCAGGAAGGCGAACGCTGGGTGCAGCACTTGCACATGCTGCCCGTAGACGTGATCGGTACCGATCCCAATGCGGCCAACAACGTTGCCAGCCATCGTTTCGACCTGAGCGCGCTGCAATGGGATGTCAAAGAGTTGGAAAAAATGGACGTCAGACTGCACCCCGAACCTAAAGCGCCGCTTGATCTGAGCCAATTGTCGGTGGCCAAGGGCCTGGCTTACGTCACCGCGTTCGTGGAAAACCGTGCCTATCGCGACGCGCAGATCACGCCGGAAGAAAAACCGCGCATGGACGGTTTCGGCCTGCCGATCGGCGTGCGCGAGAAGGTCGCTTACAAGGCTCGACCGCTGGCTGGCGTGTGGGCGACTGCGCCGTTTCTGCACAACGGTTCGGTGCCAAGCATCTATCAGTTGCTGTCACCGCAGGATGAGCGCGCCACCACCTTCTATAAAGGCACGCTCGAATACGACCCGCGCCACCTCGGCTATCGCACCGAACCTTTCACCAACGGTTTTCTGTTCGACACGCGCATCAGCGGCAACCATAACAGCGGCCACGAATTCCGCGCCGGCGCTCGCGGCAACGGGGTGATCGGCCGCCTCCTGCAACCCGAGGAGCGCTGGGCGCTGCTCGAATACCTGAAAGTGCTGGGCGGACCACTGGAGGCGCAGTTGCCATGATCATGCCGACATTCAAAAAAGAACTGCCGCCACTGGCTCGCTTCTGGCTCTGGTTGGGGCGTTTGCTTGGCAAGACGCTGCTGATCCTGCTGATCATCGGCCTGCTCGGCTGGGCCATCGCCGCCGCGTGGTTCGCTTGGCAGCATCGTGGGCCGGTGTCGGCGCAGGAACAGATTCCACCAGGCGAAGCGGCGATGACCCAGGACATCATTCAAACCGCTGTGCGCATCGTCGACCAGCATCGCGAAAGCACGCGTTATCTGCGCGATGCCCACGCCAAGGCGCATGGCTGCGTGAAGGCGCAAGTGCAAGTGTTACCGGAACTGGCGCAATCGCTGCGGCAGGGGGTGTTCAGCGAGCCGGGCAAGACCTGGCAGGCGCTGATCCGGTTGTCCAACGGTAATGCCTACCCGCAATTCGACAGCATTCGCGACGCGCGCGGGATGGCAATCAAGCTGTTCGAGGTTCCTGGCAAGCAACTGCTCGGCAACCGCCAGGACCAGCATGAACAGGATTTCGTGATGTTCAGCCATCCGAATTTCTTTGTCAGCGATGTCGCCGAGTATCGTCAGAATGTAGCGGCGCAGGCTGACGGCAAGAAGGTCATGGCGTTTTTTCCGACGTGGGATCCGCGCACCTGGCAGGTCCGCCATCTATTCATCGCGTTGGCAACCCTGTCAGCGCCGCCGGACAGTCCGACCGAGACTACATATTTCTCTGTATCACCCTACAAGTTCGGTGAGGCCAATGCGAAATTCCGCGTCGTGCCGGATCCGGAGCGTTGCCCGGCGTATACCTTGCCCAAACAGAATCACGACTTGCCGAATTTTCTGCGCAGTGCACTGAATCAACAGTTATCCACGGATCGGGTGCCGGCGTGTTTCGCCTTGCAGATCCAGCGCCAGGACGCGAACAAGTACATGCCGATCGAAGACACCAGCATTGAGTGGCGTGAGCAGGATGCGCCGTTTGCAACGGTGGCGCGGATCACCCTGCCCGCACAGGACTTCGATACGCCGGCGCTGAATCTGCAATGCGACAACCTGTCGTTCAACCCGTGGTTCGGCATTGAGGCGCATCGGCCGATTGGCGGGATCAATCGCTTGCGCAGGGCGGTGTATGAGGCGGTGAGCGATTATCGGCATGCCCGCAATGCGGCGCAGTAGCGCGGCGATTTCATAAATCGCAGACAGCAAAAAGCCCGCACAAGGCGGGCTTTTTGTGGTGTCTGGCGTTCAGTTCCAGATACCGAATATGGCGCAGCGGACGGGACTCGAACCCGCGACCCCCGGCGTGACAGGCCGGTATTCTAACCGACTGAACTACCGCTGCGCGAAACGCTTGAAACGAATGGTGGGTGATGACGGGATCGAACCGCCGACATTCTGCTTGTAAGGCAGACGCTCTCCCAGCTGAGCTAATCACCCTTCGCTTCGTTACGGGGCGCATTATGCCACAAGTTTTCGTAAAGTGTTGATTTAATTGAATATTTTTCAAAAAAATCTGAAAACCGGTGAAACGATACATCCCGCGGGTACAACCTTGAGACAGAAAAAAACCCGCATCAGCGGGTTTTTCCGTGGTTACCTGGCGTTCAGTGGTCCAGGTTACCGAATATGGCGCAGCGGACGGGACTCGAACCCGCGACCCCCGGCGTGACAGGCCGGTATTCTAACCGACTGAACTACCGCTGCGCTAAACACTTGAAACGAATGGTGGGTGATGACGGGATCGAACCGCCGACATTCTGCTTGTAAGGCAGACGCTCTCCCAGCTGAGCTAATCACCCTTCGCTTCGGTGTGGCGCGCATTCTACGGAGCACCCCAACCTCTGGCAAGCACTTTTTTAAATAATTTTCCGAGGCCTTCCAAAGGCTTAGAGAAGGGTTGGCCTATGCCCCGGCGAAGACAATAATGCCCCCCTTTGTATAAAGGAGTGACTCGCCCCATGTGGTTCAAGAACCTGCTGATCTATCGCCTGACCCAAGACCTGCCTGTCGATGCCGAGGCGCTGGAAACTGCACTGGCGACCAAACTGGCGCGGCCGTGTGCAAGCCAGGAGCTGACCACTTACGGTTTCGTCGCACCATTCGGCAAGGGCGAAGATGCGCCGCTGGTGCATGTCAGCGGCGATTTCCTGCTGATCTCTGCGCGTAAAGAAGAACGTATTCTGCCGGGCAGCGTTGTGCGTGACGCGGTCAAGGAAAAGGTCGAAGAGATCGAAGCCGAGCAGATGCGCAAGGTCTATAAGAAGGAACGCGACCAGATCAAGGATGAAATTATCCAGGCGTTTCTGCCGCGCGCGTTCATCCGTCGTTCGTCGACCTTCGCCGCGATCGCGCCGAAACAGGGCCTGATCCTGGTCAACTCGGCCAGCCCGAAACGCGCCGAAGACCTGCTGTCGACGCTGCGCGAAGTGATCGGCACCCTGCCCGTGCGTCCGCTGACCGTGAAAATGGCACCGACTGCGGTGATGACCGAGTGGGTCACCACACAGAAAGCCGCCGACGATTTCTATGTACTGGACGAGTGCGAACTGCGCGACACCCACGAAGACGGCGGCATCGTCCGCTGCAAGCGCCAGGACCTGACCAGCGAGGAAATCCAGCTGCACCTGAGCACCGGCAAAGTCGTCACTCAGCTGTCGCTGGCCTGGCAGGACAAACTGTCGTTCATGCTCGACGACAAGATGACCGTGAAGCGCCTGAAATTCGAGGATCTGCTGCAGGATCAGGCGGAACAGGACGGTGGTGATGAAGCCCTGGGCCAACTGGATGCCAGCTTCACCCTGATGATGCTGACCTTCGGCGACTTCCTGCCGGCACTGGTTGAAGCGTTGGGTGGGGAAGAGATGCCGCAGGGGATCTGACTCTGACGAGCATCTAACCTGTGGGAGCGAGCCTGCTCGCGAATGCGGTGCGCCAGCAACATTAATGTATCTGGCTCACCGCTTTCGCGAGCAGGCTCGCTCCCACAATGTTTTGTGGTGTAACCAATAATAAGGATCAAGCCATGCGCGCACTGGCTGCACTCAGCCGCTTTGTCGGCAATACCTTCGCTTACTGGGTTCTGATATTCGCCGTCGTGGCCTTCCTGCAACCGGCGTGGTTCATTGGCCTGAAAAGCGCGATCGTACCGCTGCTGGGTCTGGTGATGTTCGGCATGGGCCTGACCCTCAAGCTCGACGACTTCGCTGCCGTCGCTCGCCATCCGTGGCGGGTGGCGCTGGGCGTGGTTGCACATTTCGTGATCATGCCCGGTGTGGCGTGGTTGCTTTGCCAGGTGTTTCACCTGCCGCCGGAAATCGCCGTCGGGGTGATTCTGGTCGGCTGCTGCCCGAGCGGCACCTCTTCGAACGTGATGACCTGGCTGGCACGCGGTGATCTGGCGCTTTCAGTGGCGATTGCCGCGGTCACTACCCTCCTCGCCCCACTGTTGACCCCGGCACTGATCTGGCTGCTGGCCTCGGCGTGGCTGCCGGTATCGTTCATGGAGCTGTTCTGGTCAATCCTGCAAGTGGTGCTGTTGCCGATCGTTCTCGGCGTGGTCGCGCAGCGTTTGCTCGGCGACAAGGTGCGGCATGCGGTGGATGTGTTACCGCTGGTGTCGGTGGTCAGCATCGTGATTATCGTCACAGCCGTGGTCGCGGCGAGTCAGGCGAAAATCGCCGAGTCCGGCCTGCTGATCATGGCCGTGGTGATGCTGCACAACAGCTTCGGTTATCTGCTCGGCTACTTCACCGGACGCCTGTTCGGCTTGCCTCTGGCTCAGCGCAAGTCGCTGGCACTGGAGGTCGGCATGCAGAATTCGGGACTGGGCGCGGCATTGGCCAGTGCGCACTTTTCGCCACTGGCGGCGGTGCCGAGCGCGCTGTTCAGCGTTTGGCACAATATTTCCGGAGCACTGCTATCGACGTACTTCCGGCGCATGAGCGAAAAGGAAGACCGCGACAACCTCGCGCAACGGGCTGCCGATTGAGGCTGAAAACTTGATCCCCGGGTTAATGCTCGTCAGTATATTGCGCAACGCGGGGACGACCCTGCGGCTCGATCGAGTCATTCATCTGGGGACGACCCCGTCAATCGATGGAGGTCCTGCATGTCCTGGATCATTCTGTTTTGCGCCGGCCTGTTCGAAGTCGGCTGGGCCGTTGGCCTGAAATACACCGACGGCTTCACCCGCCCGCTTCCCACCGCCCTGACCGTTGCCGCCATGGCCATCAGTCTGGGTCTATTGGGCTTGGCGATGAAGGAATTGCCATTGGGTACGGCTTATGCGATCTGGACCGGCGTAGGTGCGGTGGGCACGGTGATCGCCGGGATCATTTTGTTTGGCGAATCAATGGCGCTGATTCGACTGGTCAGTGTGGCGTTGATCGTTACCGGGTTGATCGGGCTCAAGGTCAGCGCTTAAGCCACCGGCCCCATCGCTGGCAAGCCAGCTCCCACAAGATTGGTGTACACCATCGAACCTGTGGGAGCTGGCTTGCCAGCGATGAGGGCCGTCCAGTCAACAACTATCTGACGGATCCGCGCAACTCCCCCACCAACACCTGCAACTTCGCCGGCTCGGTCCCTTCGGTAATAGCCGGCCCCGCCACCAGCGTCACCCGCGACCACAAGCGATGGAACAAGCCCTTGTTCGGATCGCGACTGAAGAAACTCCCCCACAATCCTTGCAGCGCCAGCGGAATCACCGGCACCGGGGTCTCTTCGAGAATCCGCGTCACGCCGCCGCGAAACTCGTTGATCTCGCCATCGGCGGTCAATTTGCCTTCCGGGAAAATGCACACCAGCTCACCGTCCTTCAGATACTGAGCGATGCGTGTGAAGGCTTTTTCGTAGATCTGGATATCTTCCTGGCGTCCGGCAATCGGAATAGCGCCCGCCGTGCGGAAGATAAAGTTCAGTACCGGCAAGTTGTAGATCTTGTAGTACATGACAAAGCGAATCGGCCTACGCACGGCGCCGCCGATGAGCAAGGCGTCAACGAACGACACGTGGTTGCACACCAGCAGCGCCGCGCCCTCGTCCGGGATCGCTTCAAGGTTGCGATGTTCGACGCGGTACATGGAATGGCTGAGCAGCCAGATCATGAAGCGCATGCTGAATTCCGGAACGATCTTGAAGATGTAGGCGTTGACGCCGATGTTCAGCAGCGACACCACCAGGAACAGTTGCGGGATCGACAGCTTGGCGACGCTCAGCAAAACGATCGAAACAATCGCCGACACCACCATGAACAACGCGTTGAGAATGTTGTTGGCGGCAATCACCCGCGCCCGTTCGTTTTCAGCCGTACGCGACTGGATCAGCGCGTACAGCGGGACAATATAGAAGCCACCGAAAATGCCGAGGCCAAGGATGTCGATCAACACCGCCCAGGTGTGCACGAAGCCCAGCACAGCAATCCAGCTATGGCCGGTGACGCTGTCCGGGATCCCACCGGAATGCCACCACAGCAACAGGCCGAACACGGTCAGGCCAAACGAGCCAAACGGCACCAGACCGATCTCGACTTTGCGCCCTGAGAGCTTCTCGCAGAGCATCGAACCCAGCGCGATGCCCACCGAGAACACGGTCAGGATCAGCGTGACCACGGTTTCGTCACCGTGCATCCATTCCTTGGCGTAGGCCGGGATCTGCGTCAGGTAGATCGCCCCGACGAACCAGAACCACGAGTTGCCGACAATCGAGCGTGACACCGCTGGCGTCTGGCCCAGACCGAGTTTCAGCGTCGCCCAGGACTGGCTGAAGATGTTCCAGTTCAGGCGCATTTCCGGCGACGATGCCGCCGCACGCGGAATACTGCGGCTGGCCAGATAACCCAGCACGGCAATGCCGACGATCGCGGCGGAGACTACCGGCGCGTAGTGCTCGGTCGACATCATGATCCCGGCGCCGATGGTGCCGGCGAGAATTGCCAGAAACGTGCCCATTTCCACCAGACCGTTGCCGCCGACCAGTTCATCGTCGCGCAAGGCCTGCGGCAGGATCGAATACTTCACCGGGCCGAACAGCGACGAATGCGTGCCCATGGCGAACAACGCCACCAGCATCAACGACAGATGATCGAAGAGAAAGCCGATCGATCCTACGGCCATGATGGCGATTTCCGCGAGCTTGATCAGACGGATCAGCGCGTCCTTGGCGAATTTTTCCCCGAACTGCCCGGCCAGCGCCGAGAACAGGAAAAACGGCAGGATAAACAGCAGCGCGCAGAGGTTGACCCAGATTGAGCGATCGCCCTCGATGGTCAGCCGATAGAGGATGGCGAGGATCAACGACTGCTTGAACACGTTGTCGTTAAACGCGCCGAGCGACTGGGTAATAAAGAAGGGCAAAAAGCGCCGGGTGCGCAACAGGTTGAACTGTGAGGGGTGACTCATCTTCCGTGTTTCCTGATGTTAGGTAGTGAGGCCTGGGTGCTTGTTATTGGAATCCCGCACCACGATCCAGGCCACACCTTACCTAAACTTTTCGGATTATTTCTTCAAACCTGCGATACACGGCGAGACAAACAGCTCGCCACGCCACGCGCCCTGCACGGTGCGCTTGCCGACGATCAGCCACATTGCCGCCAACAAAATCACCAGCGCCGTACCGAATACACTGAAAAATGTCAGGTTGAGGATACTTGCCAGTTTCAGCGTCGCCAGCGAATACACGCCCAATGGGAAGGTGAAGCCCCACCAGCCGAGGTTGAACGGAATGCCGTCACGCAGATAACGCACGGTGATCAGCAGCGCCATCAACATCCACCACAGACCAAAACCCCACAGCGTAATCCCCGCCACCAGGCCCAGGCCCGCAGCGATTTCACCGACGCCTGCCAGGCCATTGGCGGCAAAAATCGCTGGCGCCTCACCGCCCAACAGCAACATGCCCAGCGCACCGGTGCCGATCGGACCGAGGGCGAGCCAACTCGACGCGGCCATGTTTTCGTGAGGTAGCTTGTGCAGAGCCATACGCAACAACAGGATGGTCAGAATGCTGAACGCCACCGGCAGGGAGAAAGCCCAGAGCACATAGCTGGTGGTCAGTACGACGAGTTGCCCATGGGCGTCGGTCAGATGCGGGGCGAGCAAACCGCCGCTGGCCGCTGCTACTTCCGCCGCCACCACCGGCAGCAACCAGACCGCAGTCATCTGATCGATGCTGTGTTCCTGACGGGTAAACATCATGTACGGAATCAACACACCGCAGGCCAGCGACATCGCTACATCGATCCACCACAACACTTCAACGAGCTGAATGACACCGTCGCCCCAGCGCGGCAGCCCGAACAACAGAAAGCCGTTGATGATCGTCGCCAGGCCCATGGGAATGGTGCCGAAGAACATCGACACAGTGGAATGACCGAAAATCCGCCGCGCCTCGTCAAAGAACAAAATCCAGCGCGCGGCGTAGGCAGCAGTAAACAAGCTGAACAACAGAATGTTGAACAGCCACAGCCCCTCGGCCACGACGCGTAATCCGGGAATGGCCAGCGGCAACTGGGCCAGCGCCAATGCCAGCACACCGGTGCCCATGGTCGCGGCGAACCAGTTCGGCGTGAACTGGCGGATCACTTCACGCGGATGCTGAAGCTGGCTGAAAGGTTTGTAGCCGGGGGTGACACTGTTGGGGCAAATCATCATGAACTCCTGTCCTCTGGTGAGGTGGAGTCCATGGTAGATCCGAATCGAATATCGATATAACGGGTAATATCTCTAAATGTTATCTGTTTTGCAGATAAGTATCTACACGCGCTTAAGGAGCGCTGCAAACTCTGCCTGTCTGCGGACGCAGACTGAGCAGCAGCGCAGCCACGGCCAGCACGATCAATACAACGCCGTAACCATCAGTGGTCGCCAGCAACCCGAAACTGCGCGCCAGGTGCCCGGCAAGCAATGCCGGCAAACAGAACGCCAGATAACTGAGCACGTAATACGCCGACATCAACCCGGCTCGCTCGTGTGGCGAGGCCAGCGACACCAGACTGCGCACCGCACCGAGGAAACCGGAACCGAAGCCGCAACCGGCGACCAGGGTGCCAAAGAAAAACAGCGACAGACTGGCGCCATGCACACCGAGCAGAATCAGCACTAGCCCGATCGGCAGCAAGCTCGCGCCCAGCCGCAACGCCTGAGCGGCCGGACGATTGCGCATCATGAAAATCATCAACGCTCCGGTCACGGTGAGCGCCGCGACCGTAGCGCCGCCGATCAGATTGGAGGTAGAGCCAGTGGCCGTGCGCACCAACGACGGTGCCAGCGAGGCATAAAAACCTCCGAGCGCCCAGGTTGCGGTGTTCAGCGGCAGCACTCGCCACAACGTTGAACGCGCTTGCACCGGCACGTGCAGGGTCGGCCGCAACGACGCCAGCGCCCCACCTTGCCGCGAGACACTTTCCGGCAGGCGCCAGACATACACGCCTTGCAACACAAACAGTGCCAACAGTAACCAATAGGTCTGCTGCAACGGCGCTGGTGCGAATTCTGCCAGCAAGCCACAGCCCAAACCGCCCAAAGCCATCCCGAGTAACGGCGCGACACTGTTGATCAGCGGCCCCTGCTGACGGTCGGTGTCGAGCAGCGTTGCACTCAATACGGCAGTGGCCATGCCGGTGGCGAAACCTTGCAGCACCCGTGCGCTGATCAACCACGACACGCTGTCGGCATAAATGAACAGCAGCATCGCCAGCGCATTGAGCAGCACTGCACTGAAGATCACCGGTTTGCGTCCGAGATGGTCGGAAAGCGAACCAACCGTCAGCAACGCCGCCAACAGACTGAAAGCGTAAACGGCGAAGATCAGCGTCAACATCGCTGCCGAGAAATGCAGCTGATCCTGATACAAGTGATACAACGGCGTCGGAGCGGTGGAAGCGGCGAGAAAACTGAGTAAGGTGATCGCCAGAAACCACAAGCTGGACCGGTGGGAAGCGACACTATTCAAGGGGCTGGTCATGGGCACACTCCGCAAAAGCTAATTTTTTGCTTTTGCGGAGTGTGCTACCGCCCAGCGCTTAAAGCAAATTCTTTGTGTTAAGGTCTGCCGCATGGCTATTAAAGAAGGTTTACGCCCCGGTGGCCGCAGTGCCCGGGTGCAGGAGTCGATTCATTCGGCGGTCAATGCGCTGCTGCAAGAGCAGGAACGTTCCACCGTGACCGTCCCGCAGATTGCCGCCCGCGCGGGGGTTACGCCGTCGACGATCTACCGCCGCTGGGGTGATCTGGCGGCGTTGCTGGCGGACGTCGCCCTCGCCCGCATGCGCCCGGACAGCGAGCCGGCGAACACTGGCAGCCTGCGCGGCGATATCCGCGCCTGGGCCGAGCAATATCTCGACGAGATGAGCTCGGAGGTCGGGCGCAACATGATGCGCGACGTGCAGGCCAGCGCTACGCCCGGCTATTGCGTGGCGATCATCGGTGCGCAGTTGCAGACCATTGTCGATCGCTATCCGGATGAAAACACACCGAGTGTCGACCGCTTGATCAATCTGGTGGTGGCGCCGGTGGTGTTCCGGATTCTGTTTTCGGCCACGGCGCTGGAGGTGGATGAGTTGCATCGGTTGATCGATATTGCATTGCGGCAGGACTGACGCCTTCGCGAGCAGGCTCGCTCCCACAAGGGAATGCATTCCAGAAAGTGGGAGCGAGCCTGCTCGCGAAGAGGCCCGCCCGGGCACCACAAAAACCACCCGGTACCCCGCCTGCGACACCCCGCCACGCCACGACCTTGGTCGACACTGACTAACCGCCGCGCGCGTGCGAGACTGTCCGCCCGGGCAGGAGTGCCGGGGAGTCTTTTGTCGGGAGTGCTGCATGTCGTTGTCCACCGGGCTGATCGCCGTCGTTGCCCTGGCCTACATGGCCATCATGTTCGCCATCGCCTTCTACGGCGACCGTCGCAGCACGCCGTTGCCGCCACGGGTGCGCGCTTGGGTGTACAGCCTGTCGCTGGCGGTTTACTGCACCAGTTGGACGTTCTTCGGCGCGGTCGGTCAGGCGGCGGAACAACTGTGGTCATTCCTGCCGATCTACCTCGGGCCGATCCTGCTGCTGGTCGGCGCGCCGTGGGTCCTGCAGAAAATGGTGATGATCAGCAAACAGGAGAACATCACCTCCATCGCCGACTTCATCGCCGCGCGCTACGGCAAATCACAATCGCTGGCGGTGGTTGTGGCGCTGATCTGTCTGGTCGGCGTGTTGCCCTATATTGCCCTGCAACTCAAAGGCATTGTCCTTGGCGTGAACCTGCTGATCGGCGCCGGCGCCGATGCCATGGGCACCCGCGCTCAAGACACGGCGCTGATCGTGTCGCTGGTGCTGGCGTTGTTCACCATCGTTTTCGGCACGCGCAACCTCGACGCCACCGAACACCACCGTGGCATGGTGCTGGCGATCGCGTTCGAATCGCTGGTCAAGCTGTTCGCCTTTCTCGCCGTCGGCGCCTTCGTCACGTACGGCCTGTATGACGGTTTCGACGACCTGTTCAATCAGGCGATGCTCGCCCCGCGCCTTGAGGCGTACTGGAAGGAAACCATCAACTGGCCATCGATGGTGGTGCAGACCGGCGTGGCGATGATGGCGATCATCTGCCTGCCCCGGCAATTTCACGTCACCGTGGTGGAGAACATCGACCCACAGGATCTGCGACTGGCGAAATGGGTGTTCCCCGCCTATCTGGCTTTGGCCGCACTGTTTGTAGTCCCGATCGCCCTTGCCGGTCAGATGATGCTGCCCAGCGATGTGCTGCCCGACTCGTTCGTGATCAGCCTGCCGCTGGCCCAGGCCCATCCGGCGCTGGCGATGCTGGCGTTTATCGGTGGCGCATCGGCAGCGACCGGCATGGTGATTGTCGCCAGCGTCGCACTGTCGACCATGGTCTCCAACGACATGCTGCTGCCGTGGCTGTTGCGCCGCAACAACGCCGAGCGCCCGTTCGAGGTGTTCCGCCAGTGGATGCTCTCGGTGCGCCGAGTGAGCATCGTGGTGATTCTCCTGCTGGCCTACGTCAGTTATCGCTTGCTTGGCTCGACCGCGAGCCTGGCGACCATCGGCCAGATCGCCTTCGCCGCGGTAACGCAACTGGCGCCGGCGATGCTTGGTGCGCTGTACTGGAAACAGGCCAACCGCCGGGGCGTGTTCGCCGGCCTCGCCACCGGCACCTTCCTCTGGTTCTACACATTGGTATTGCCGATTGCCGCGCACAGTCTCGGCTGGTCGCTGGCGAGTTTTCCGGGGTTGGCGTGGCTGCATAGTAATCCGCTGAACCTGCCGATTACGCCGCTGACCCAAGGCGTGGTGTTGTCGCTGGCGGGTAATTTCACCCTGTTCGCCTGGGTCTCGGTGCTCTCGCGCACGCGGGTTTCGGAACACTGGCAGGCCGGGCGTTTTATCGGTCAGGAAATCAGCGCGCGGCCTAATGCTCGTTCAATGCTGGCGGTGCAGATCGACGATCTGCTGCAACTGGCGGCGCGTTTCGTCGGCGAAGAACGCGCGCGGCAGAGCTTCATTCGCTTCGCCTACCGTCAGGGCAAGGGTTTCAACCCCAACCAGAACGCCGACAGTGAATGGATCGCCCATACCGAACGTTTGCTGGCCGGTGTCCTCGGCGCCTCTTCGACGCGCGCCGTAGTAAAGGCCGCCATCGAAGGTCGGGAAATGCAGTTGGAGGACGTAGTCCGAATCGCTGACGAAGCCTCGGAAGTGCTGCAGTTCAACCGCGCCCTGCTGCAAGGCGCGATCGAGAACATCACCCAGGGCATCAGCGTGGTCGACCAGTCGCTGAAACTGGTGGCGTGGAACCGGCGTTATCTGGAGCTGTTCAACTACCCCGACGGCCTGATCAGCGTCGGCCGGCCGATTGCCGACATCATTCGCTACAACGCCGAACGCGGTTTGTGCGGCCCTGGCGAAGCGGAAGTGCACGTCGCGCGACGCTTGCACTGGATGCGTCAGGGCCGCGCACACACTTCCGAACGGCTGTTCCCCAATGGCCGGGTGATCGAGCTGATCGGCAACCCGATGCCCGGCGGCGGATTTGTCATGAGCTTCACCGACATTACCGCGTTCCGCGAAGCCGAACAGGCGCTGACCGAGGCCAACGAAGGGCTGGAACAACGGGTCAGCGAGCGCACCCAGGAACTGTCGCAACTCAACGTCGCGCTCACCGAAGCCAAGGGCAATGCCGAGGCGGCCAACCAGTCGAAAACCCGCTTCCTCGCCGCCGTCAGCCACGACTTGATGCAACCGCTGAACGCCGCGCGACTGTTCTCCGCCGCCCTCTCCCACCAGAACGAAGGCTTGAGCGCAGAGGCGCAGCAGCTGGTGCAACACCTCGACAGCTCGTTGCGTTCGGCGGAAGACCTGATCAGCGATCTACTGGACATATCGCGCCTGGAAAACGGCAAGATCAACCCGGACCGCAAAGCGTTCGTCGTCAATGAACTGTTCGACACCCTAGGCGCGGAGTTCAAGGCGCTGGCCCAAGAGCAAAAGCTCACGTTCCGGGTGCGCGGCAGTCAATTGCGCATCGACAGCGACATCAAACTGTTGCGGCGAATCCTGCAAAACTTCCTCACCAACGCTTTCCGCTATGCCAAAGGCCCGGTGCTGCTGGGCGTGCGTCGGCGCAGTGGCGAGTTATGTCTGGAAGTCTGGGATCGCGGCCCGGGGATTCCGGAAGACAAACAACAAGTGATTTTCGAAGAATTCAAACGCCTCGACAGCCACCAGACCCGCGCCGAAAAAGGTCTGGGCCTGGGTCTGGCGATCGCCGACGGCTTGTGCCGCGTGCTCGGGCACACCCTGCGCGTTCGCTCCTGGCCGGGGCGCGGCAGTGTATTCAGCGTGACGGTACCGCTGGCGCGCACGCAAACGCCTGCGGCGAGCGCCACGGTCGAGCCAAACAGCAAAATGCTCAGCGGCGCGCAGGTGCTGTGCATCGATAACGAAGACAGCATCCTGATCGGCATGAACAGCCTGCTGAGCCGCTGGGGCTGCCAAGTGTGGACGGCGCGCAATCGCGAAGAATGCGCAGCGATATTGAATGAAGGCGTGCGGCCGCAACTGGCGCTGGTCGACTATCACCTCGACCACGGCGATACCGGCACAGAGCTGATGGCGTGGTTGCGCACGCGCCTGGGCGAGCCGGTACCCGGCGTGGTCATCAGCGCGGATGGACGCCCGGAGACCGTAGCGCAAGTGCATGCTGCGGGCCTGGATTACCTGGCCAAACCGGTGAAGCCGGCAGCGTTGCGGGCACTGTTGAGTCGGTATTTGCCGTTGTAGAAGGTGACCTTGCAGAAGCCTTCGCGAGCAGGCTCGCTCCCACAGAACAGCAAAAGCAAGAGCAAGAGCAAGAGCAAGAGCAAGAGCAAGAGCAAGAGCAAGAGCAAGAGCAAGAGCAAGAGCAAGAGCAAGAGCAAGAGCAAGAGCAAGAGCAAAAGATCGCAGCCTTCGGCAGCTCCTACAGTTGGACCGTCGATATCTGAGTGAAATGGTTGGTCGGCAGATTGCCTTCGCGAGCAGGCTCGCTCCCACAAAAGCAAAAGCAAGGCAGCGCAGCTGCCCGCGGCGAAGCCGCCCCACTCAACAATGAGCGCAAGCTCGAGTGCTTTTGATCTTGATCCACCGGCGACGTCGGAAGGCTGAGCGGAGGGATTGATCCGGGCGTGGGAGCGCAGCGACCGTCTGGCGCAGCCAGACACAGCGGAAGGAGGTGCAGCGAAGCAAACCGTAGCCGCTGCGCCCGGATCGATCCCGCAGCGAAGGAACCCGAGCCTGCGAGGGCCGAACGTAGGAGCAAGCCTTTTGGGTTACCTTTTTGGCGTTTGAAAAAGGTGACTCGCCGTAAGGGCGAAACCGCCAGCCGCCATCACCGCAGCAACGGATATGCCCCCAAAATCAGCCCAAAACGACGCCTACTCAGGCAACTCAACCAACCCATCAACATCCGTCATCGCCCGCTCCAGCAAATCCGCCGGCAAGCTCTTGCTCGCCCGCGCACCGAGCAACTTCAACTGCTCACTGCGGCTGACCAGATTACCGCGCCCCTCTGTCAGCTTGTTGCGCGCTGAGCTGTAAGCCTTGTCCAGTTGCTGCAGACGATTGCCCACTTCGTCCAGATCCTGAATAAACAACACGAACTTGTCGTACAGCCAACCCGCCCGCTCAGCGATTTCCCGGGCATTCTGGCTCTGCCGTTCCTGCTTCCACAGACTGTCAATCACCCGCAGCGTGGCCAACAGCGTAGTCGGACTGACGATCACGATATTGCGGTCGAAAGCATCCTGAAACAGCGAAGGCTCAGCCTGCAACGCAGCGGAAAATGCCGCTTCGATCGGTACGAACAACAAAACGAAATCGAGGCTGTGCAGGCCTTCCAGACGCTTGTAATCCTTGCCGGCCAAACCTTTGACATGATTGCGCAGCGACAATACATGCTGCTTGATCGCGATCTGTCCGAGGGTGTCGTCATCGGCCGCAACATATTGTTGATAGGCCGTGAGGCTGACTTTCGAGTCGACCACGACTTGCTTGTCGCCGGGCAGATAAATGATCACATCGGGCTGGAAGCGTTCACCGTCCGGGCCTTTGAGATTGACCTGGGTCTGGTACTCGCGGCCCTTCTCCAGACCTGCATGCTCAAGAACGCGCTCGAGGATCAGTTCGCCCCAATTGCCTTGGGTTTTCTGGCCCTTGAGCGCGCGAGTCAGGTTGGTCGCTTCGTCGCTCAGGCGCAGGTTCAACGCCTGCAAACGCTCCAGCTCCTTGGCCAGCGAGAAGCGCTCGCGGGCTTCGGCCTGATAGCTTTCTTCCACGCGTTTTTCAAAGGACTGGATGCGTTCTTTCAACGGATCGAGTAACTGCCCGAGCCGCTGCTGGCTGGTTTCGGCAAAGCGCTGCTCACGCTCATCGAAGATCTTGCCGGCCAGCTCGGCGAACTGCGCACGCAGCTCATCACGCGAGCCTTGCAGGTCGTTGAGACGTTGTTGATGGCTTTCCTGTTGTTCGCGCAGTTCGGCACTCAGCGAGGCAGCGTGGGCGTCGAGGCGGCGCAACTCAGCGTCCTTGTTGGCGCGTTCGAGGTTCCAGGCGTGGGAGGCATCGCGGGCGTCATCGCGCTCGATCTGCAGCAATTCGACTTCGCGGCGCAGGGCGGCGAGGTCTGCCTGTTTGGCGGCATTGGCCTGGCCGAGATCGGCGATTTCATCGCGGCTCGCTTCAAGCTGCGCGGTGAGGCCGTCCTGGGCCAGTTGCGCCATCGCCAGGCGCTCCTCGAGCAAGGCCAGATCGGCCTGGGCATTGCTGGCCCGGCGTTGCAGTTGCCAGGCCAGCGCCAGCAGCGGCACCCCTGCTGCCGCAAGACCAAGCAATATGCTGGTCAAGTCCATAGCCATAGCGACTCCTGCCAATCGGATAAAGCCTGAAGGTTAACCAAGGTGTCTGGGCTTGGACAGCTCAGTCTTCGATCAGACCGAGTTCCTGCTGTGCGCGACGGTCACCGGCGCGGGCGGCCTGACGCAGCAGCTCCTGACCGATACGCCGGTCACGGGCATTGCCGCACTCACGGCAGATCAATTGGCCGAGACGGCTTTGCGCAGCGACTACACCTTCACGGGCCGGTTGCTTGAGCAGGCGGCCCGCGAGGTGTTTGGCGCTGGGGCTGTCGCTCAGGCGCGGCGCATCGAGCAGCCACTCAGCCACACGTACGGAAAAACGCTTGGGAGCGGTAACAGAGGTCGGATTGGAGGTAACAGAGTCTGATACTGAGCGAAACTTCATAAAGCACTGCGGGACAGATCGGAAGGCGCGCCACTTTACTCTCTTTTTCTTACAGGTAAAGTCGAAAAAAACCCGGCACGCCCGTCCTAGAGCAAGCGCTAGGGACAATCCACAGAAGCTGTGGATAAGTCAGTGGACAACCGCTCTGTGATCCTCGCAAAGCCTTATGGAATGGGGCTCGCAGTCAAACTGACGATTTTTTCACCAACAAAAAAAGACGATATTTTTCATTGACTTAAACTTTTGATACAGGCAGCGACTGGAGTCAGGATCGATGTGACAGTTGCGTTACGCTTTGCGCAACTAATGTGCACAAGTACCTGTGCGCCGGTTATATGCGTGCGCTTTTTGGGGTCATTTTGCGCAGCTGCGAACGACCGAAAGGCTCTGCGAAAAGCATGCACGCCGACGGACGGTGTGACACGACCATTCCGTGCGAAGCTTTTTTCGTCATGGGGTTTGCTTCGCCCGAACGGATCCGTTACTATCCGCGGCGTTAGTACCAAGCTGAAAGTCAATTCCGGTCGAACATCTCCCACGGTCAACTTCCAACAGGAAGACACTGCCGAAAAAAGCGGGAACGACCCCTCGATGGTTTCCAGGTAACTCTTGCGACGACGCTGCCTTTGAACGAAAGCAAAGGGCGTTGCGAAGAACACTTACTCTGACCGAACCAACCTGCAAATTGATCAGGATCTTCACCCCGGGCCCAGAACCTTTGCCCTCGCTGTGATGCCTGTCCTCCTAAGTACCTACCTGCCAGCCCAAGCGCGCTCACTTATCAGCGCTTCAAACTGGCTGCTTTGTTCCAGTCGGGTTCTTCGTTCGATCAATGGTGATCAACGTTACTGGAACGTTTTAACGTTGCACGGTTCTTATCCGTGTCATTTGTAGGAACACCTAATAACTATGTCTACTCAAATCCAGACTCAGGATGCCATTCGCACCCTAACCAACGCTTTTGCTCCAATGAACTGCCTGATCATGGCCGCTCGCAAAGGCTGCTTCAGCTTCACCGTAGTCAATGAACACGGTATCGCTCGTCACAGCGAGCGTCTGTACCCCGATCAATACTCCAGCGCCGAACCGCTGCAGGCCGTGATCGAGCGTACCCGTCAGGCACTGGTTGCCTGAAAGCCGGACAGGCTGCGAAAGCAAAGCCCTGCTGAAAAGCGGGGCTTTTTATTGCCTGATATTTCACTTTTAGCGCAACGCTTCTAAGCATGTTCCGATCTAACGCCCGGTATGCGATGGCGGAAATATTTTAAAAACAGTCCTTTACACGCTGAATATGACACTACACTTCAACTCAAGCGGCTTGACCCGCTTGCGGCGAGCCTGATTCGATCCACTGCTGCCAAAGCCCCTTCAGGACTCGCCCTCAACAACAAGAACCGAGGGTGTTATGGGTATCGCTGCCAGCGAACTGTGCCGCTATGTGATCCGTCCCACATTGATCTATCTGGGACGCCACTGCGCAACCGCCGAATCCCTGCTGCTGGGTATCGCTGCCAGCCAATCCGCCCTCGGCTCTGCCCTGCACGACCGCCGTGGCCACGGCCTCTACCGGATTGCCGAGCATCGGCATCAGGCGCTCTGGGACGATTATCTGGCGCTCGACCCGGAGCGCGCCAGCCTGGTGCGCGGCCTCGCCAGTCAGCATGCATTCCTCAGCGGTCCGCATCTGGAACTGACCGTGAACCTGCGTTACGCCACGGCCATCGCCTGGCTGCTGGTGGAAGAACAGAACCCCACCCTCCCCGCTCCGACCGATCTGCTCGGCATGGCGCGTATCTGGCGCCAGACCTTTCAACCGCAAGGCCGTTTGCGCGACTTTACCTGCGCTTGGCAAACCTGTGTTTCACCGTTGAATCAGGTCGCTTGCTGACCGGGCGGTTTCACAAGTTCTCGCAACAAGTCGCCATTTTGGTCGGATTGTCCTACAAAACCGCTCTAACTCAAGGCTTACAAGCTATAGCGCTGGGACGAAAATGTTGGTAATTTTCGCCCCGGTGATCACCAGGAGTTCTAATAATGAAAAAAGTCATGCTCAAAACCACCCTTAGCCTCGCCGTTACCCTTGCCTCCACACAAATCTTCGCGGCAGGTTTTGCCCTCAACGAACAAAGCATCAGTGGGATGGGGACTGGTTTTGCCGGGCGATCTTCTTCTGCCGACGACGCAAGCACTGTTTATGGCAACCCGGCCGGCATGGCGCGCATCAAGCGCGAACAAGTCACCGGCGGCGTCGCCCTGGTCGACGCGCATACCGATATCAGCGATACCAGCTCCAGCCCTAATGGCGGCAGCAACAAGGGCGACATGGTGCCCCTCACTGCCGTACCGATGGGCTTCTATGTAAAACCGATCGATGATCACTGGGCATTCGGCCTCGGTGTGTACGTACCGTTCGGTCTGATCACGGATTACGAAAACGGCTTCGCCGGTCGTTACTTCGGCAGCAAGTCCGAAGTGCAAGTCATCACTTTCCAGCCAACCGTCAGCTACGCCTTCAACGACAAGGTGTCGATCGGTTTCGGCCCGACCATCAACCGCATCGACGGCTCGCTGGAATCCAACCTGTCGATCACCCAGGCACTGCCGGACGGCAAGGTCAAGATCAAGGGTGACGACACCGCGCTGGGCTACAACGTCGGCTTGCTGGTCCAGGCCACCGACACCACCCGTGTCGGCCTGACCTATCACTCCAAGGTCGACTACAAGCTCGAAGGCGACACCAAGGTCAACTACAACGCTCTGGCGCTGGTGGGCGTTGGCGCCAACCAGAAGTACGACGCTTCGTTGAAGATCACCACGCCGGAATCCGTGGACCTGTCGGTCACCCAGGCGATCAACGATCGCTGGAACGTCTACGCCGGCACCACCTGGACCCGCTGGAGCCAACTGGACAAGATCACCGTGAAGAACTCCGGCGTGCAGCCTCTGCTGGCCGGTCAGTTCGGTTCGATCAACGAAGACCAGAACTGGCATGACTCCTGGGCCTATGCCGTGGGTACCTCGTACCAGTTGAACAAGGAATGGGTACTGCGTACCGGTCTGACCTTCGACCAGTCGCCAACCAATAACGAAGACCGCTCGCCGCGTATCCCGACTGGCGACCGCACCATCTTCAGTATCGGTGCCGGCTGGAGCCCGACCGACGACCTGACCATCGACGTCGCGTACTCGTACCTCAAAGAAGAGTCGGTCAACATCCGCAACGAAAACGCGCGCGGCCAGACTTACGATGCCAAGTATGAAAACTCGGCAAACGGCTTCGGTGTCGGCGCGACATACCGCTTCTGATGCACCGTGGCGAGGCTAAACCCTCGTCCACGAAAAAGCCCCGCTCTCTTTACAGAGGCGGGGCTTTTTCATGCCTGGGCATCGAACAAACCGGTAGGAGCTGACGAGTGCAACGAGGCTGCGATCTTTTGATCTTGAATTCGAGGATCAAAAGATCGCAGCCTCGTTGCACTCGTCAGCTCCTACAGGATCATCACAAGGCTTCAGGGCTTCAGGGCTTCAGCGGTTTGGAGGCAATTGCCTTTTCGATCGCCGCAATAAATTCCGGATCATCCGGTTTGGTCAAACTGGAAAAACTCGCCACGACCTTGCCCTGCCGGTCGACCACATACTTGTAGAAGTTCCACTTCGGCGCATTGCTCTGCGCGGCCAGCACCTGAAACAGATGCGTGGCGTCATCGCCGCGGACCTTCTGCGGCTCGGTCATGTTGAAGGTCACGCCATAATTGGCGTAGCAGACCTTGGCGGTTTCCGCGCTGTCCTTGGACTCCTGCTTGAAGTCATTCGACGGCACGCCAAGCATTTCCAGCCCCTGATCCTTATAGCGCTTGTTCAGCGCCTCGAGGCCTTCGAACTGCGGGGCGAAACCGCAGAAGCTGGCGGTATTGACCACCACCAGCGGTTTGTCGGCGTACTGCTTGCACAGATCGATGGATTCCTTGGCGCGCAGCTTGGGCAGCGAGCCTTGCAGCAGCTCAGGACAGTCGGCGGCCTGGGCCAGGCCAGTCAACGCCATCAGCAACGCGGGAACAGCACACCAGCGCATCAACATGTCGAACTTCCTTGGGCAGTCATCAGGCTTCGACGTTACTCGCCACGCTGCGATCTAGCAAATGCTCATGCCCAACTGCATCAGCGCCAGACCGCCGCGTTGCCAGCCCCACCACACCAGCGCCAACAGCGCTGCAGCCAGTGCGGTCAGCGCGAATCGCGCGCAGATCCGGCTCATGCTGCGCTCGCCGCGGCTTGCAGGCGCGCCACCGGACGCTCGCGCACCGGCCAGTTCAACGCCGCCGCGAGCAGGCTCAAGAGAACCGCCACTTGCCAGATCAAGTCATAACTCCCGGTTCGGTCGTACACCACCCCGCCCAGCCAGCCGCCAAGGAACGAACCGAGCTGATGGAACAGAAAGACGATGCCACCGAGCATGGACAAATTGCGCACACCGAACAAAGTCGCCACCGTACCGTTGGTCAACGGCACCGTCGACAGCCACAGAAAGCCCATGGCCATGCCGAACAGATACGCTGTGGTGGTGGTCACCGGCAACCACAGGAACAGCACGATCACCACCGCGCGCAGTAGATACAACGCCGTCAGCAGACGCGGTTTGGACATGCGGCCACCGAGCCAACCAGCGGTGTAAGTGCCGAAAATGTTGAACAGCCCGATCAATGCCAGCACCGTGGTGCCGACGCTCGCTGGCAGATGCTGATCGACCAGATACGCCGGCAAGTGCACGCCAATGAACACCACTTGAAACCCGCAGACAAAAAAGCCGAACGCCAACAGCCAGAATCCCGAATGCGAGCAGGCCTCACGCAGCGCTTCGGAGAGGGTTTGTTCGTGGCCGAGAACCGGCAGTGGCTTGTCTTTTAACATGCTCACCAGCGGCACGATCATCGCCACCAGCAGGCCCAGCACCAACAGCGCGGCCGACCAGCCGAGCCAGCCGATCAGGCCCAGCGTGCCCGGCAACATCGCAAACTGGCCGAAAGAACCGGCGGCGCTGGCGATACCCATGCCCATGCTGCGTTTCTCTGGCGGCACAGCGCGACCCACAACACCAAGAATGACCGAAAACGAAGTGCCCGAAAGACCGATACCGATCAGCAGACCGGCACTGAGTGACAGAGTCACTGCCGAATCAGACAGGCCCATGCACACCAGGCCCGCCGCGTAGAGGATCCCACCGACCAGCACCACTTTCGCCGCGCCGAAGCGGTCAGCCAGCGCGCCGGTGAACGGCTGCGCCAGGCCCCAGATCAGGTTTTGCAGGGCGATGGCGAAGGCAAACACTTCGCGGCCCCAGCCGAACTGCGCGCTCATCGGCGACAGGAACAGACCGAACCCGTGGCGCACGCCCAATGACAACGCCAGGATCAGCGCACTCCCCAGCAACACCCAACCGCACGTACGCCACATCGATGTCATTGTTATTCTCCAGTCGCGGGTATATACCCGCTTGAGCGCGAAAAAACCGCCGTCAGGCCAGTTCGTCGAGCAGTTTGAGCAAGGTTTCGCGCTTCTCGGCACCGAGACGGTCGATCAGTCGCTGTTGCGCCGCTTCCCACGCCGGCAGTGCCGCTGCCAGCCGCTGCACGCCGGTTTCAGTGAGGCGCACGATGCGGTTGCGCATGTCCTCGCCTTCGGCCAGCGCCACCAGACCTTCGCCCTCCAGCACACGTAGATTGCGTCCGAGCGTGCTGCGATCCAGGCCCATGGCCTCAGCCAGTTCGGAAATGCTCGGTTGCTCCAGCCGCTGCAGATTGCACAGCAGAGAATACTGGGCAACGTTGATCCCGAAGCCATCGAGAGCGCCGTCGTAATGCCTGCTGACGCCACGCGCGGCGCGACGCAGGTTGGTGCACAAACACTGAGAAGGAAGCATGATGCGTGTATATACCCGCGAGTGTGTTAAATCAAGTTACAGATCAGTTTACTCTGAACATCATTGTTGCCGGTGAGGCCCCTTCGCGAGCAGGCTCGCTCCCACAGGGGATTGCATTTCGAAGGTGGGAGCGAGCCTGCTCGCGAAGGGGCCGGCATCATCTCCGCAAATCCTTCAGACCAAAGCGAGCCCCACCAACACCCCCATCTCCAGCAATTCCAGCATCGCCCCTGCCGTATCCCCGGTAGTCCCACCCAACCGCCGCATCATCAGTCGCCGCAGCCAGACAAACCCAACCAGCGAAATCAGCACCGCGCCGATACCCGCGATCAACACGCATCCCAGCGCACTCACCCCCAGCACCCACCACCCGGCCTTGCGCGGCAGATGATCGGCCAGCGCCTGACCCAAGCCACCCGCACGCACATACGGCGTAGTCAGAAACAACCCCAACAGCGCCGCCCGCCCGAGCACCGGGACGATGATCAGCGCCAGGGTATGCCCTTGCTCGATCAGCGCCAGCAGCGCGGCGAATTTCAGCAACAACACCAGCACCAGCGTGACCACCGCGATCGGCCCGCTGCGCGGATCTTTCATGATCGTCAGCGTACGTTCACGATCACCAAAACCGCCGAGCCAGGCATCGGCGCTGTCCGCCAAGCCATCGAGATGCAGCGCGCCGCTGAGCAATACCCACACGGTCAGCAACAGTGCCGCATGGAGCAACATCGGCGCGCTGGCCAACAACAGATTCAACGCATAGAGGATCAACCCGAACAGCAATCCCACCAGCGGATAAAACAGCAGCGAACGGCCAAGCTGTTGCGGCTCAGGCATGCCCGGCAGACGAATCGGCAGGCTGCTGAGAAACTGCAAGGCGATCCACAGCGGTAACATCTCAGTGACCTTCCTTGAGCGCGCCGTCCGCCGCGACGGTCAGCGCGAACAGCGCACCGTGGCCGACTTCGACATTGAGCAATTGTTCACGCGGCAGACCTCGTGCCTGCGCGAGCAACAAGCGCATCACCCCGCCGTGGCTGACCAGCAGAATTCGTTCGCCGGCGTAAGCCGCCTGCAACCGCGCGACCGCCGCCAACACCCGCGCGGAAAACGCGCTGACTGGCTCGCCTTGCGGCGGCGTGAAGCCATAGGGATCAGCCCAGAACAGCCCCAGCGCTTCGGCGTCCGTTTCCATCAACGCCGCCGCGCTCTGCCCTTCCCACGCGCCGAAATGCAGCTCTTGCAGATCCTTGTCCAGATGCACGGACAGGTTCAATTGCTCGCCGAGTTCAGCGGCGAAGCGCGCGCAGCGCTGCAATGGCGAACTGACAATTCGATCCCACGGCCCGCCGTCGACCACCGCTGCACGCATCTGCGTCCAGCCGTTTGCGGTCAGCGCATCGTCGAGGCTGCCGCGCAAGCCGCCGCCGAGTTCCGTTTCGCCGTGGCGCAGCAGATCCAGGCGCAGACTCATGCCGGGCGATCCGCCACGGCTGCTTCGGCGAACGTCGCCATTTGTCCGTGCAGGTCACAGGCCAGGCGCAACAACGGCACCGCCAACGCCGCGCCACTGCCCTCGCCAAGGCGCAGGTCGAGTTCCAGCAACGGTTCGGCGCTCAAGGTTTCCAGCACATGACGATGGCCCGGCTCGGCACCGCGATGGCCGAACAACAGCCACTCGCGACAGGCCGGATTCAAGCGCACCGCGACCAGCGCGGCGACAGTGCAGATGAAGCCGTCGACCAGCACCGCAATGCCTTCCTGCGCGCAGGCCAGATAGGCGCCGACCAACGCGGCAATCTCGAAACCGCCGAGATTGAACAGTGTCTGCAAGGCATCGCCACGCTGTGTGGCATGCAGCGCCAGCGCGCGTTCGATGACTTGCGCCTTGTGGCTGACGCCAGCGGCATTCAGCCCGGTACCGGGGCCGGTCAGGTGCGCTACCGGGCAATCGAGCAAGGCACAGGCCAGCGCACTGGCCGCCGTGGTGTTGCCGATGCCCATTTCGCCGCCGATAAATAACTGGGTGCCGGCGGCTTTCGCGCGCGATACGCTTTCGCGACCGGCCTGCAAGGCCGATTCGCCCTGCGCCTGAGTCATCGCTGCGCCCTGAGCGAAGTTCGCCGTTCCCGCGCCGATGTTCAGATGGCGCACGCCGGGCAGATTCAGCGTCGGATTCACCGTGCCCAGATCGACCACTTCCAGCTGCGCACCGAGCTGACGCGCCAGCACGCTGATCGCCGCGCCGCCGCTGACAAAGTTGAGCAGCATCTGCCCGGTAACTTCCTGCGGATAAGCCGATACGCCTTCGGCTACCACGCCATGGTCGCCAGCGAAAATCGCGATCCAGACTTGATCCAGCGTTGGCTTGAGCTGACCTTGCAGACCGGCCAGTTGCACGGCCACCGATTCAAGGCGGCCCAACGAACCGGCCGGTTTGGTCAGTTGCTGCTGGCGCTCGGTCGCTTGCGCGATGATGTCCGAGTTCACGGTTTTGCACGGGTTCAGCCACCAGGTTGGGCTCATAACGCAGGTCCTTTCAAAGTCAGGGGCAGGCCGGCAACAGTCAGGACAACTCGCTGACAACGCTCGGCCAGAGCTTGATGCAGCCAACCGGCTTCATCGACATAGCGGCGAGTCAATTCGCCCAGCGGCACGACACCCATTCCGGTCTCGTTGCTGACAAAGATGATTTCACCCGGCAACGACGCCAGGCAGTCGAGCAAGGCTTCACGCTCGGCGGCGAGACGTTCGGCGTCGTCGAGCATGAGCAGATTGGTCAGCCACAGGGTCAGGCAATCGACCAGCAGGCAGCGCTCGGCGCCGGCGGATTCGCGCAGCACGCGGGCCAGTTCCAGCGGCTCTTCGATCAACGCCCATTCAGCCGGGCGGCGTGCGCGGTGATGGGCGACGCGTTGATTCATTTCGCCGTCCAGCGGTTGGCTGGTGGCGATGTAGGTGACCGCCAGATGGCTGTCGCTGGCGAGTTTTTCCGCCAGACGACTCTTGCCGGAACGGGCGCCGCCGAGGATCAGTTGGAGCATGAGTTCATCCAAAAATGTGTGGTAAGGCAGCCGCCCCCTTCGCGAGCAGGCTCGCTCCCACGGTTGATCGCAGTTCCCTGTGGGAGCGAGCCTGCTCGCGAAGAGGCCAGTCCAGACAACTCAAATCCCGCAGAGCTGCCGCAACAGCCCGGTATCCAGATGCTTCTCCACCAGATCCGCCAGCCGCTCGATGTCGCGTTCGCGCAAGCCGTGGTAATCGACTTCCTGCACATCACTCAACCCGGCCCAGCGCAGCAACGCCGCGCTCGCCTCGGGGGATTCGAACAAGCCATGCAGATAGGTGCCGAACACCTGACCATCGGCACTTTGCGCACCATCGCAACGACCGTCGTCCAAATGTACCGCCGGGTTTTCCAGTGCCGGTCCGCTGGTTACGCCAGCATGAATTTCGTAACCGCTGACTGCGGCGCTTTCCAACGCCAGCCGCCCGCGCACGTTGCGCAATTGCTTCTCGGCTTCGAGTTGCGTTTCGAACGCCAGCAGCCCCAGACCGGCGCTGGAGCCGGCAGCGCCTTCCAGCCCAAGCGGATCGTGTACTTGCTCACCGAGCATCTGCAGACCGCCGCAAATCCCCAGCACCTTGCCGCCGTAGCGCAGATGCCGATTGATCGCCGCGTCCCAGCCGTTGGCGCGTAGATAAGCCAGATCACTGCGCACGCTTTTCGAGCCCGGCAGAATGATCAGATCGGCGGCGGGAATTGCCTGGCCCGGGCCGACAAATTGCAGATCCACCTGCGGATGCAGACGCAGCGGGTCGAAGTCGGTGTGATTGCTGATGCGCGGCAGCACCGGCACCACCACTTTCAATACCTGCTCGGCCTTGTCGGCCTGGCGTTGGTCGATGCCGTCCTCGGCCTCAAGGTGCAGGTCCATCACGTAGGGCAACACGCCGACCACCGGTTTGCCGGTGCGCTGCTCCAGCCAGTCGAGGCCCGGTTGCAACAAGGCGATATCGCCGCGAAAGCGGTTGATGATGAAGCCTTTGACCCTCGCCTGTTCGCTCGGCGAGAGCAATTCCAGCGTGCCGACCAAATGCGCAAACACGCCGCCGCGATTGATGTCGGCGATCAGCAAAACCGGGCAATCCACCGCCTCGGCAAAGCCCATGTTGGCAATGTCGCCGGCGCGCAGATTGATCTCCGCCGGCGAACCGGCGCCTTCGACCATTACCAACGAGTACGCAGCGCTGAGTCGCTCGTGCGAGGCGAGCACCGCTTGCATCGCGATGGCCTTGTAATCGTGATAGGCGACGGCGTTCATCGTCGTCACCGCGCGGCCATGAATGATCACTTGCGCGCCGGTGTCGCTGTTGGGCTTGAGCAGCACCGGGTTCATGTCTGTGTGCGGTTCAAGACCGGCCGCTTGCGCCTGCACTGCCTGCGCGCGGCCGATCTCGCCGCCGTCAGCGGTGACTGCGCTGTTGAGCGCCATGTTCTGCGGTTTGAACGGCACCACCGCCACGCCCTGGCGAGTGGCCCAGCGGCACAACGCGGTCACCAATGTGCTTTTGCCGGCATCGGACGTGGTGCCTTGCACCATCAGAGTGGTCATGGGTGGTCCTTGGCGAATGCTTGCAAAGCCTGTTCGAGACGCAGCTCTTGCGCGGCATCGGCTGGCAGGCCGAAACGCACGCTGCTGTTGTGGCTGAACAGGCGCAGGAGGATGCCGCGCCGGGCGAGGAATTCGTGCAGCGCTTCGGCGTGCTCGGTGATCAGCCACTGAAACAGCGCGCAGCCACCCTGCGGTGCAAAACCGCAACGGGTCAGCAGCGCCGCCAGCCGTTCGCTCGCTTCATCGCTACGAATCCGCTGACGGGTGTGACCCTCGGTGTCTTGCAGGCACGCCGTACCGAGTACCCGCGTCGGCCCGCTCACCGCCCACGGCCCGACCTGTTCGGCGAGCAGTTTGAGCAACTTGCGCTCAGCCAGAACGAAACCGAGGCGCACCCCGGCCAGACCGAAAAACTTGCCGAACGAACGCAACACCACCAGCCCGACCTGATGCGCATAGGGCGCCAGGCTCAGTTGCGGTGTGTTGTCCATGAATGCTTCGTCGACCACCAGCCAGCCGCCGCGTTGCGCCAGCCGCGCATGCCAGTCGAGCAGGCGTGCCGGGGTCAGGCTGAGGCCGGTCGGATTGTTCGGATTGACTACCACCAGCACATCGAGACTGTCGAGAAAGAACTCGACTTCCTGCTCGAGCACTTCACGGACGATGTAACCGCTGCGCCGCCAGGCTTCGGCATGCTCGGCATAGCACGGCGACAACACGCCGACCTTGCCGGCCCGGCGCAGACGCGGCAGCAACTGGATAGCCATTTGCGAGCCGGCGACCGGTAGCACCTGCGCGGCGCCGTAATAATCGCAGGCGGCCTGTTCCAGTCCGTCATCGGTTTCCGGCAAGCGCGCCCAGGCGCGTAGCGGGATCTCCGGGATCGGGAACGGCCATGGCGCGAGGCCGCTGGACAGGTCAAGCCAGTCGGCCTCGGCAATCCCGTAATCGAGTGCAGCCTTGCGCAGCCGGCCACCGTGCTCAAGCATAAAATTCCGCCCCCAGGCAAAGCATCAGCAGCCACAACCATACGCCGCGCTGGACCAATTGCCAGCCACGGTCAATGGAATCGGCATCCGCCGGCGCACCTTCGCCCAGTTGTGGGCGCTCATGCAGTTCGCCGTGATAGATCGCCGGTCCACCCAACTCGACGCCGAGCGCACCGGCACCGGCCGCCATCACCGGGCCGGCGTTAGGGCTGTCCCACTGCGGCGCCTGGGTGCGCCAGCACTTCAGCGCGAGGCGGGTTTTGCCGAGCAGCGCGTAGGTCAATGCCACCAGACGCGCAGGAATGTAGTTCAACACGTCGTCGATTTTCGCCGCCGCCCAGCCGAAACGTTCGAAGCGTTCGTTGCGATAACCCCACATCGCATCGAGGGTATTGCTCAAGCGATACAGAACCACGCCCGGGGCGCCGGCGACGACAAACCAGAACAGCGCAGCGAACACCGCATCGCTGCCGTTCTCCAGCACCGACTCAGTCGCGGCACGGGCCACGGCAGTGCTGTCGAGTTCATCGGTCTGGCGGCTGACCAGATAACCGACACGCTTGCGCGCCTCGTCCAGATCATCGGCGCGCAAAGCAGCCGCGACCGGTGCGACATGTTCGCCGAGGCTGCGCATGCCGAGGGCGCAATACAGCGCGAGAATCTCGACAATCCAGCCCACATAGGGCGCCCAGGAAAATGCGGTGGCGAGCAGAGTCAGCGGCAGCACCGCGAGCACCCACGCGGTCACACCATGGCTGCGCCAGCCACGGCCGCCGGCGTTGAAGCGTTGCTCGATGCGCCCGGCAAAATTGCCGAACGCCACCAGCGGATGCCAGCGTTTCGGTTCACCAAGCAGCGCATCCAGCGCTACTGCGGCGACACTCAGCAACGCCACACTCATTGATTCACTCCCCAATAATTTTCGTACAGCAACTCGTTGAGCGGCCGCGCCTGCGCCCAGCCTTCGAGCACCAACATCGGCGCCGGATAGAACTCCCTGACCGGGCCGAGACACAACACCGCCAGCGGCTTGGCACCGGCCGGCAACTTGAGCAAATCCGCCAGGGCTTGCGGTTCGAACAACGAAACCCAGCCCATGCCCAGGCCTTCGGCGCGGGAGGCCAGCCACAGATTCTGGATCGCGCAGGACAGCGAGGCCATGTCCATTTCCGGCAACGTGCGCCGACCGAAGATGTGTTTTTCGCGATCGTCCATCAGCGCTGCGACCAGCACTTCGGCGCAATCGTTGATGCCTTCGACCTTGAGCTGCATGAACTCATCGCTGCGCTCGCCAAGGGCTTCGGCAGTGCGGATGCGCTCTTCTTCCACCAGATCGCGGATCTGCCCGCGCAGAGCACGATCGCTGATGCGGATGAAGCGCCAGGGCTGCATCAGACCGACGCTCGGCGCTTGATGAGCGGCTTCGAGCAGACGACGCAGCAGTTGCGGCTCGACGCTGCCGCCGGTGAAGTGGCGCATGTCGCGGCGCTCGGCGATGGCCTTGTAGACCGCCGCGCGTTCGGCTTCGGAGAAGGTGTTGTCGGTCATGGCCCTTTCGCGAGCAGGCTCGCTCCCACAGGGTTCAGGTCATCCATTGTGGGAGCGAGCCTGCTCGCGAAGGCGGCCTCACGATCTGGCGCAAACAATGCGGCAATCGCAGTCGGATTCGACGGGAAATAAAAATGCACATAAGAAGCCGTCATCCGCCCCTCGCGATAAACCGCCTCGGCCCCACGCCCGCCATTAGGACTCACCCCCCGGGCAATCGGCGTCAGCTCTGTGGTGGTCAGGGAATGATGATAGGTATGCCCACGCAAGGAACCTTCCGGCAGCTCAACCGCCTGCAACGCCAGCGCCGCCAGACGCTTCTGCATCACCGCCTCGCCCTTGAGCAAACCGACCAGCTCAGCACGGGTGCCTTCCACGTCGGTCAGCGAATCAAGCAGATAAAGCATGCCGCCACACTCGGCGAGCAACGGCTTGCCCGCCGCATGGTGCGCGCGGATCGCCGCCAGCATTGAGGCGTTTTGCGCCAGCGCGACGTGATGCAGCTCTGGATAGCCGCCCGGCAGATACAGGCTGTCCGCCTCGGGCAATCGGGTGTCGCGAATCGGCGAGAAGAAGCGCAATTCGGCGCCCATCGCCCGCAGCAGATCGAGACTGGCGCCATAGGTGAAGGCAAAGGCTTCATCGCGGGCAACGGCGATGCGCACACCTTTTAATAGAGGCTCGGCGGCGATGACGTCAGGCCCGGCGAATTCAACGGCCGGTGGCAGCGCGACCTCGCAACTGCTGGCCAGCGCATCGGCGGCCGCGTCGAGGCGCAGATCCAGATCATTCAATTCGCTGGCCTGAACCAGGCCGAGGTGGCGGCTCGGCAATTCGATACCGGTTTCGCGGGACAGCGCACCGTACCAGCGCAGACCTTCGGTGAGGCTGCCTTCGAGTAATTGCGCATGGCGCAAGGTGCCGACGCGGTTGGCCAGCACGCCAGCGAACGGCAAGTCCGGCTGATACTTGGCCAGGCCCAGCGCCAAGGCGCCAAAGGTCTGCGCCATGGCGGTGCCATCGATCACGCCGAGCACCGGCACACCGAAGTGGCGCGCCAGATCAGCGCTGGATGGCGTGCCGTCGAAAAGGCCCATCACGCCCTCGATCAGAATCAGGTCAGCCTCGGCGGCGGCTTCCCACAACAGCCGGCGACTTTCCTGCTCGCCGACCATCCACATGTCCAGTTGATACACCGGCGCACCGCTCGCGCGCTCGAGGATCATCGGGTCGAGAAAGTCCGGACCGCATTTGAACACGCGCACCTTGCGCCCTTGGTTGCGATGCAAACGGGCGAGTGCGGCGGTGACGGTGGTCTTGCCCTGACCGGAGGCCGGCGCGGCGATCAACACCGCCGGGCAGTGACGTGGTTGCTTCAAAGTTCGACGCCTTTCTGCGCTTTGATCCCGGCCTGAAAGGCGTGCTTGAGCATGCCCATCTCGGTGACCGTGTCGCCCATCTCGATCATTTCCGGCTTGGCGCCGCGCCCGGTGACAACCACGTGCTGCATCGGCGGGCGCGCTTGCAGATCGCTGAGCACCTGATCGAGATCGAGGTAGCCGTGCTTGAGGGCGATGTTCAATTCATCGAGCACCACCAGACCGATCGAAGGGTCGCGCAACAATTCGCGCGAGACTTCCCAAGCGGCGGTCGCAGCGGCGATGTCGCGCTGACGATCCTGGGTTTCCCAGGTGAAGCCTTCGCCCATGACGTGGAAACGCACCTGCTCGGGGAAGCGGCGGAAAAACAATTCTTCGCCAGTGCTGTTGCGGCCCTTGATGAACTGCACCACGCCGCACTGCATGCCGTGGCCCATCGCGCGGGCGAGCATGCCGAATGCCGAGCTGCTCTTGCCTTTGCCGTTGCCGGTCAGCACCAGCACCAGGCCACATTCGTCGGGCGAGTTGGCAATGCGTTCGTCGATCACGGCCTTCTTGCGCTGCATGCGCGCCAGATGGCGTTCGTCACGCTCGGGGGAATCAGTCATGGGGGAGCTCTCCGTTGAGGCTGGATAACGGCGGGCAGGCAAAAGAATAGACGGCAAAAAGCCTGGCATCGCCCACCGTGATGCCGCTGAGATGGATCAGGCCGGTCTCCGGGCTCATGAGCGGCGTTTCGCCGGACTGCGCGCCTTCCCGCTTCTTTCGAGGCAGTGGCTCAAGGCGCAGTTTTCACTCATTTACCGTTGCGGGGGCAGCGCCGGGATCGTCGTGGCTTCGCTCGAAGACCACCCTCACCGGCTTCCCTGTTTCACTCTGTCGACGCTGGGCCACAGAGCACCTGAAACAAGCGGCGAAGGTTAGAGGGTTGGGGGTGGAGCGTCAATTGAAGAGGCGCTTTGCGCGCGAATAACTGCCGTTGATCCATTGTGCAGCGGCAATCTTGTGCCAGACTGCGACAAGTGATATCAAAGAGCCATGCTTTTCCCGAAAAGCCCACTACAACAATAAGGATGACGACGATGCAAGGCATGATCATCAGCAACCCGCGCCTGGAATTTCTGCGCCCGGTGCTGGAACGCTGGTTTGACTGTATCGATCGCTACAACACCGTACGCGGCGACAACGAAACGCCATATTGGCACGACGAGAAAGCCAATCTCGGCCTGCTCTCGGCAGCGGCGTGGATGGCTGAAATGGTCACGCTGAACGACACGGCCACGCGCAAACAGAACGAAGAAGGCGAACGCAATGCTCGCGCCGACCTGCTGATTGCCGGCGCCGAAGACCGCGCGTTCATTCAGGCCACGCAACGCTGGCCACGGGTCAACAACCTCAACCTGACCCAGGCACTGCTCGACGTCACCGCCGATGCCAAGCGCATCAGTTACGCCAGCGATCTCAAGCTCGGCTGCCTCTTTGTTGCTCCGCAAAAACCTCAGCACAGCGCCAGCCCCGAAGAATTGCAGGACATGGTAGACGACCTGCAAAAGGAACACACCTGCGCCGTGGCCTGGTATTTCCCCTACGCCTATCGCAAATTGCACAGCGACGCGGGCAACTATCATCCGGGCATCGCCATGCTGTTCAAGGAAGCCCGCGGTTGAGCAGTTGAACCATCGGGCCTGCGCCCTCCTCTATGTTTAGGAATGCATTCATAGGGAAGATCAGCAATGCGCAAGGCCCAACTCGCTCTTATCATCGCCGTCGCTGGCGGGCTCGCCGCCTGCGGTGAAACCTCCAGCCTGCAAGTCTCCGACGGCACCGGCCCGTCACCGAAACTGCCCGAACCGAACAAGACGCTGATCCCGACAGTCAACATCGCCCCGGCGGTGGGCTGGCCGGAAGGCGCGAAACCGACCGCAGCGGCCGGCACCCAGGTCGCCGCGTTTGCCGAAGGCCTTGATCACCCGCGCTGGCTCTACGTGCTGCCCAACGGCGATGTGCTGGTGGCGGAGACCAATGCGCCGCCCAAGCCCGATGACAGCAAAGGCATTCGTGGCTGGGTGATGAAGAAAGTCATGGGCAAGGCCGGCGCCGGCGTGCCCAGCCCGAACCGCATCACCCTGCTGCGTGATGCCGACCACGACGGCGTCGCAGAAACCCGCACGGTGTTCCTGCAGAACCTCAATTCGCCGTTTGGCATGACGCTGGTCGGCAACGATTTGTACGTTGCCGACACCGACCGCCTGCTGCGCTTCAACTACGAGCCGGGCGCCACCGAGATCAAGACCCAACCGATCAAAGTCGTCGACTTGCCCGGCGGCACGCTGAATCACCACTGGACCAAAAACGTCATCGCCAGCAAGGACGGCAACAAGCTCTACGTCACCGTCGGCTCGAACAGTAACGTCGGCGAAAACGGTCTGGATCAGGAAGAAGGCCGCGCGGCGATCTGGAAAGTGGATCGTGCGACCGGCAATCACCGGATCTTCGCCTCGGGTATCCGCAACCCCAACGGCCTCGCCTGGGAACCTACCAGCGGCGCATTGTGGACAGCAGTCAACGAGCGTGACGAAATCGGCAGCGATCTGGTGCCGGACTACATCACCTCGGTCAAGGACGGCGGCTTCTATGGCTGGCCGTTCAGCTACTACGGCCAGCACGTCGATGTGCGGGTCAAACCGCAGAATCCTGATCTGGTGGCCAAGGCCATCGCTCCGGATTACGCGGTCGGTCCGCACACCGCTTCGCTGGGCCTGACCTTCGCCGAGGGCAACCGCTTGCCGGCGCAATTCAAGGAAGGCGCATTCATTGGCCAACACGGCTCGTGGAACCGCAAACCGCACAGTGGCTACAAGGTGATTTTCGTACCGTTCACTGGCGGCAAACCGACCGGGCAGCCGGTGGATGTGCTGACCGGTTTCCTCGACAAGGACGACAATGCGCTGGGCCGCCCAGTTGGCGTGGTCATCGATCAGCAAGGTGGCTTGCTGGTGGCGGATGATGTGGGCAACAAGGTGTGGCGCGTTTCTGCCAGCAAGTAAGTTAAGCGCGAAGCAAAAAATGTGGGAGCGAGCCTGCTCGCGAAAGCGGTTTATCAGTTAAATCATTGTCAACTGACACTCCGCCTTCGCGAGCAGGCTCGCTCCCACATTTAGTTATGCATACGCACTAGGGGTTATGCGCCAGCTGCCCCGGCTGCAACACCCGCTTGGCGCTCAGATACGCCTTCTGCCAATACGCTTTCGACAGACTGTCGAGCTTGACCGTGCCGCCAGTGGCCGGTGCATGCACGAAGCGACCCTCGCCGACGTAAATCCCCGCATGACTGACCTGCGAGCCGCCATTGGTGGCGAAGAAAATCAGGTCGCCGGTTTGCAAGCCTTCCTTGCCGACATTCGGCGCCTGCATGACGATCATTTCGCGGGTCGAGCGTGGCAGCGAAATTCCCGCCGCGTCGCGGTAGACAAACCCGATCAGACCACTGCAATCAAAGCCCGAATCTGGCGTGTTGCCGCCCCAGCGATACGGCGTGCCAACCAGGCCGAGGGCGCGGAACAGCACGTCTTCAGCAACGGGGGAAAAAGCCTGGGAGGGAGCGAACACGATCGGCGCGCGAACCACGGGGGCTGGCGGCGGTGTACGGCTGGCGCAGGCGCTGAGCAGCGCGGCGCAAAGGATCAAGGTGAGGCGGGCCGACATCGTCATAAGCAGAACATCCTGATCTGGCTGCGGCTTTCTCTGCCGAATGGACAGAAACAAAACCGCCTGCGTCATCACGCAGGCGGTTTGCCATCAATATAGATTCAGGATTCTAGCGGCTACGCGGCAAACTTCAAGTAAGACTTTAACTTCACCTTGTAAAGTTTAGGTCTACTCCGTTGCCGTGCCGTTTTGTCGCCGCGAACGCAGCGACATGCAGGTTACTTGCGAGCGGTGACCACGGTCGGCGCCATGGCGAGTGCACGCTTGGCTTCGATGAAAGTCTTGCTCCAGTAGCTGTCACCCAGGCTGTCGATGCGAACACCGCCGCTGCGACGACTGCTGGAGTGAATGAACTGGTTGTCACCCAGGTAGATCCCGGCGTGACTGACACGACCGCGACGACCATTGGTGGCGAAGAACAGCAGATCACCCGGCTCAAGGTTGCTGCGCGAAACCAGCGGCGCATCAACGTTGATCATTTCGCGAGTGGAGCGCGGCAGGTTCATGCCCGCCTCTTCACGGAACAGGTAACCGATGAAACCGCTGCAATCGAAACCGGCTTCAGAGGTACCGCCGAAACGGTAACGAGTACCGATCAGGGACATGCCGCGTTCGAGGATGCTGTCAGCCAGTACAGGAAGCTGATAAGGCTTGCTGCCGTTGAACTGGTTGAGTTCTTTTTCGGTGTCCAGCTCTTCCTGGTAAATAACGGAAGACTGGGCGGTAGCAGAATTCTTGACCTGTTGCGGCGGCTCTTGAACCGGAGAATGAGCAGCACAACCGAATAACAGGGTAACGAGTGCGAAAGGCACGAGGGGTGCGAAGCGCTTTAGCATGGGCACGACCGTGGCTGATAGTTGTAAAGAAGCCGAGACTATGCCCCCTATCGTCCTCATTTGCAAATTCAATCGAACTTTATGTGACTTCCCGGTTTCGCGTTTACATCTAAGCGCTTAATCCGCCAGGCCGCTCAATCGCCGCAGGCACGGAGGTTTTCTGGCGCCTGAAAGCTGGCAAAAGCCCACTACTACCAGCCAAGAGTTTCCTTGAGGAAGGGAATGGTCAGCTTGCGTTGCGCTTGCAGGGACGCCTGATCAAGCTGCTCGAGGAGATCGAACAGCGCGCTCATGCTGCGCGTGCCGCGAGTGAGAATGAAGTGCCCGACTTCATCGGTCAGGTGCAGACCGCGACGGGATGCGCGCAATTGCAGCGCACGCAATTTGTCTTCATCGGAGAGCGGGCGCATCTGGAAGATCAGCGCCAGGGTCAGGCGCGATTTCAGGTCGGCCAGCTTCACTGGCAATTCGCGCGGCGAAGTGGACGCGGCGATCAGCAGGCGTCGGCCGCTGTCACGCAGACGATTGAACAGATGAAACATCGCCTCTTCCCAGTCGGCCTTGCCGGCAATCACCTGCAAGTCATCCAGACAGACCAGTTCGTACTGCTCAAGGTTGTCGAGGATTTCCACGCCGCGGTCCATCAACTCGGCCAGCGGCAGATACACCGCCGGTTCGCCCATCTGCTCGAAGCGCAGGCACGCGGCCTGCAACAGATGCGTGCGCCCGACGCCGTGCTTGCCCCACAGGTAGATCAGGCTCTCCGTCCACCCGGCGTCGGCTTCGCAGAGACGCTCGACATAGCCGAGTGCAGCGGCATTGGCGCCTGGGTAGTAGTTGATGAAGGTGGCGTCGTCACGCAGACGCACACCTAGGGGCAGCTGAATCGGTTTCATGCTGACTGAACAGTTCTCAAAGGAACCGTTAGTGGCCTCTGTGTAAAGTTGGCGAAGTTTATACCCGTGAGGCTGAGCGCACAATGCGACAGACCCCAAGCAAAATCAAAGGTTTGCGTTGACGCAGCGGTTTGATGACAGATTCTCTGGCGCCCTCGCTCGAACGAAACGGACCAGCCCGGCCAAGCGCCGGGCGGCCCGCGCCATCACAACTCAGGTTCGTCAACGCCGCTGTAGATCCCGGAATCCTTATACAAGTCGTGGACATGACGCACCAGCACCATGATCACCGCCGCCACCGGCAACGCCAGCAGCACGCCGGTGAAACCGAACAGCTCGCCGCCAGCGAGGATCGCGAAGATCACCGCCACCGGGTGCAAGCCGATGCGGTCCCCGACCAGCAGCGGCGTCAGCACCATGCCTTCCAGTGCCTGACCGACCATGAACACTGCAACGATCCCGACCATCGGGTACAGATCGCCCCCGAACTGGAACAATCCGGCGATCAATGCCGCACCGATGCCGATGACAAAACCCATGTACGGCACAATCGCCGCGAGCCCGGCAATCAAGCCGATCAACAGCCCCAGCTCCAGACCGACGATCATCAGGCCGGCGGCGTAGATTACGCCCAGCGCAACCATCACCAGCAACTGCCCGCGCACAAACGCGCCGAGCACTTCGTGGCACTCCCCCGCCAGCGCAACCACGCGCTCTTCGCGATCACGGGGCAACAGGCTGCGGATCTTGCCCATCATCACGTCCCAGTCGCGCAGCAGATAGAAGCTCACCACCGGAATCAGCACCAGATTCGCCAACCAGCCGATCAGCGCCAGGCTCGAGGCCGTCGCCTGACTCAGCACCACGCCGACGATGTCGGTGGTCTGGCCCATGTGCTCGCTGATCGCAGCTTTGACTTTATCGAACTTCCAGAAGCCGTCCGACAGCCCCAGTTTCGCTTGCGCCCACGGCACAGCGGTGTGCTGCAACCAGTCGAGCATCTGCGGCGCCAGCTCGTACAGACGCAGCAACTGCTTGGCGAGCATCGGCACCAGCACCAGCAGCAACGCGGTGACGATCAGCGTGAACAAGGCAAACACGGCAATCACGCCCCAAGTTCGCGACAGCCCGAGCCGTTCCAGACGATCCACCAGCGGATCGAACAGATAAGCCAGCAACAATGCGACCAGAAACGGCGTGAGGATCGGATGCAGCAACCATACAAACGCGCAAAGCAGGACTACCCCACCGAGCCAGAACCAACGCCGCGTATCGGCCATTTACCACTCCTGATGCTTCTATATAAGGAAAGACTTACCAGCGAAACCGCAACGACGGTGCCGCCGCTGCCGGGGCTGGCGCTGCAACCGCAGGCGTACCATCCGCCGCTGGCTGGGCAGACGCCACCGGGGCCGGCGCTTCGGCCGGCAGCTCCTGCAACTTCGCCAGCGACAATTGCGCGCGCAACTGATCGGCGCTGCCATTGACCCGATAGACGATCCGATCGCCCTGCACGCTTTGCAGACGCACGCCGAAGGGTTCGAGTAACCGCAGCAGCGCCGCATAATGCTCCAGATTCATGCCCTGCACTTCCAGGGTCTGCTGACCCGATGCGCCGGGTTTGGCGACAAATCGCGGCGCCAGACGCTCGGCCACCGCCAGCATCACCGCATCGGCAACCGCAACCTGATCGGCGCCCTGCACGCTGCCGGCCTCTTTCTGATCACCGAGCCACAAGCGCCATTTTGCCTGCCACTGCCCGGCCTCTTCGCGCGCGTGCACCGCCAGCAAGGCGTCGGCGTTGTAGCGCTCCGAAGCACTGCGCAAGGGCGCGGGGTCAGCGCTTTCCAGCGCGGGTGCGGTGGCAACCAATTGCTCGCTGAGATCAGCCAGCGGCAAGCGCAGTGGCAAACCGCGATGTTGTGCGGCCGTGCGCAATGCTGAGGCTGCGGTTTGACCGTCACCGACCAGGCTCGCACCTTCAGTTGAATCGTTCAGCCACCAGCCGAGGATCGACGGCCGACTGGTGCCCCACACCGGCAACCCGGCCCGGCGCAAGGCCTGCTCGGTGGTTGCCGGATCGAAATCGACTTTCAGCACTTCCGGTGGCCCGGCATCGAAACCGAACTGGCTGATGATCTGCTGCGGGTCCTTGCGGATCGGCGCCAGCCCCGGGTTCTGCGCGGCTTTCGGGTCGCCGGTCAGGCGCAGCACCAGGGTATCGAGCGCTGCCTGCGTGGCGCGATCGCGCTCTTCCGGCGCCTGGCCGTTGACCGGCTGACGCACCTGATACAGACCTTTGAGGTTTTCGGCATGGCTCGCCAGGCTGACCAGCGTCAGGCAGCCTACAAATAACAATTTACAAAAACGCATGGAAAATTCCCGTCGACAGGAGCGGCTGGAACACGCCGCGTGAACCGGTTGAGCAAGGCTGTGACCCCCACCTCTTGCAAAACATTCACACGGTGGCGGTAAGTTTTTGCACAGTCCTAACGATAGACGGTTAATCGCCACACCTTATACAGGCAGTCATACCCTGCGATTGCAAAAAATTTCCGCCGATATGGCCCTGCCCGTCGGTGCGAGGATGGCCGCTGCCCCTCAAGCCTGATAAAATCGCGCGCCTTCGCAGACCGGCAACAGCCGGGCCCCTCGAAACTCGCGTGAGGCGATCGCCCATCGAGTTCGATGTTCCCGCTAAACTCGGTCGTTACCCCCTGAATCCCCTCCCCTAAAGGCCTGGATCATGAGCAAGCAACCCTCCCTGAGCTACAAGGACGCCGGTGTAGACATCGACGCCGGTGAAGCATTGGTCGAACGCATCAAGAGCGTCGCCAAGCGCACTGCGCGCCCGGAAGTCATGGGCGGCCTGGGCGGTTTCGGCGCCCTCTGCGAAATCCCGGCCGGCTACAAGCAGCCGGTGCTGGTCTCCGGCACCGACGGCGTCGGCACCAAGCTGCGTCTGGCGCTAAACCTGAACAAGCACGACAGCATCGGCATCGACCTGGTCGCCATGTGCGTCAACGATCTGGTGGTGTGCGGCGCCGAGCCGCTGTTCTTCCTCGACTACTACGCCACCGGCAAACTGAACGTCGACACCGCTGCCCAGGTTGTCACCGGCATCGGCGCTGGCTGCGAACTGTCGGGTTGCTCGCTGGTCGGCGGCGAAACCGCTGAAATGCCAGGCATGTACGAAGGCGAGGACTACGACCTGGCCGGCTTCTGCGTCGGCGTCGTGGAAAAAGCGGAAATCATCGACGGCTCGAAAGTCGCCACCGGTGACGCCCTGATCGCCCTGCCATCGTCCGGCCCGCACTCCAACGGCTACTCGCTGATCCGCAAGATCATCGAAGTCTCCGGTGCCGACATCGAGAACACCCAGCTCGACGGCAAACCGCTGACCGATCTGCTGATGGCCCCGACCCGCATCTACGTCAAGCCACTGCTCAAGCTGATCAAGGACACTGGCGCTGTGAAGGCCATGGCCCACATCACTGGTGGCGGCCTGCTCGACAACATCCCGCGCGTGTTGCCAAAAGGCGCGCAAGCAGTGGTTGACGTGGCCAGCTGGACTCGCCCGGCCGTATTCGACTGGCTGCAAGAGAAAGGCAACGTTGATGAAACCGAAATGCACCGCGTGCTCAACTGCGGCGTCGGCATGGTCATCTGCGTGGCTCAGGAGCACGTCGAAGTGGCCCTGAACACCCTGCGTGACGCCGGCGAGCAGCCTTGGGTCATCGGTCAGATCGCCGTGGCCGCCGAAGGCGCTGCGCAGGTCGAGCTGAAGAACCTCAAGGCTCACTGATGCCAAAGTCCTGTGATGTCGTGGTGCTGTTGTCCGGCACCGGCAGTAACTTGCAGGCTCTGATCGACAGCACGCGGACCGGCGACAGCCCGGCCCGCATCGCTGCGGTGATTTCCAACCGCGCCGACGCCTACGGCCTGCAACGCGCCCGCGACGCGGGTATCGCCACCCGCTCGCTGGATCACAAGGCATTCGAAGGCCGCGAGGCCTTCGATGCCGCGCTGATCGAACTGATCGACCAATTCAACCCCGAACTCGTGGTGCTGGCCGGCTTCATGCGCATTCTCAGCGCTGATTTCGTGCGTCATTACCAGGGTCGCCTGCTCAACATCCACCCGTCGCTGCTGCCCAAATACAAAGGGTTACACACTCATCAGCGCGCGCTGGAGGCCGGCGATACGGAACATGGCTGCTCCGTGCACTTCGTCACCGAGGAACTCGATGGCGGACCACTGGTCGTACAAGCAGTATTACCGGTAGAGTTGCACGACACGCCGCAAAGTCTGGCGCAACGGGTCCACGCCCAGGAACACCTGATCTATCCGATGGCAGTACGCTGGTTTGCCGAAGGCAGGCTGACACTCGGTGACCAGGGTGCTTTACTCGACGGTCAGCCACTCGCCGCCAGCGGCCACTTGATTCGACACTAGGAGATATTATGCGTCGCGCCCTGCTCTTCGCTTGCGCTCTGCTCGCCCTGCCCTTCGCGCAGGCAGCGGACCTTCAACCGTTCTCCGCCAGCTACACCGCCGACTGGAAGCAGCTGCCCATGAGCGGCACCGCCGAACGCAGCCTGACCAAGGAAGCCGACGGCGTCTGGAAGCTCAGCTTCAAGGCCTCGATGATGATCGCCAGCCTGACTGAAGAAAGCACCCTGAAGCTGGACAAGGACACGCTGCTGCCGCAGTCCTACCACTTTGAACGTGGTGGTCTGGGCAAAGCGAAAAAAGCTGATCTGGACTTCGACTGGGCCAATAAACTGGTGACCGGCACCGACCGTGGCGACGCGGTGAAGATCCCGCTGAACCGCGGCATGGTCGACAAGTCGACCTATCAACTGGCGCTGCAGCACGACGTTGCCGCCGGCAAGAAAAGCATGAGCTATCAGGTGGTTGATGATGGCGAAGTCGATACCTACGACTTCCGCGTGCTGGGTTCGGAAAAGGTCGACACCAAGGCCGGCCAGATCGATGCGATCAAGGTCGAGCGCGTGCGCGATCCGACACAAAGCAAACGCATCACCGTGCTGTGGTTCGCCAAGGATTGGGATTACCTGCTGGTGCGCCTGCAACAGGTCGAGACTGACGGCAAGGAGTACAACATCATGCTCCAGGACGGTACGGTCAACGGTAAGACTGTCAAAGGCAGCTGATCCGTCGCAAGAACAGAGAGCCCCGCGAATGCGGGGCTTTTGTTTATCTGTTCGATGATACTGCGCGGCGGCCCTACCCCTCACCCCAGCCCTCTCCCGAGGGAGAGGGAGCCGACCGAGGTGTCTGCCGCTAACCATCGACCTGAGAAACCGAGTCGAATATGGATTCCAAAGCATCGCACGATTAGTCCCCTCTCCCTCCGGGAGAGGGTTAGGGTGAGGGGCTTTTGAAGGTCAAACTCACACCGAAAACCGCGCCACCATCCCGTTCAGATCCACCGCCAACTTCGACAACTCCTGACTCGCCGCACTGGTCTGATTGGCCCCAGCCGATGTCTGCATTGCCAGATCACGAATATTCATCAGATTGCGATCCACCTCCCGCGCCACCGCTGCCTGCTCTTCCGAGGCACTGGCGATGACCAGATTGCGCTCGTTGATCAAGGTAAACGCCGAGGCAATTTCCTCCAGGGCCGAGCCTGCGCTCTTGGCCAATTCCAGAGTCGAGCGCGCCCGAGAATTGCTTTGCTGCATCGAGCTGACCGCTGAATCGGTGCCCTGCTGGATCCCGCCGATCATTTGCTCGATTTCCTGGGTCGACTGCTGGGTGCGATGAGCCAGCGCCCGCACTTCATCTGCCACTACTGCAAAGCCACGCCCGGCATCGCCGGCGCGCGCGGCTTCGATCGCAGCGTTGAGGGCGAGCAGATTGGTCTGTTCGGCGATCGAGCGAATCACGTCCAGCACTTTGCTGATGCCATGAACCTTTTGCGCCAGCGCCTCGACCTGCGCGGCATTATTGGTGACATCGCCAGCGAGAAACTCGATCGACGTCACCGTCTGCTGCACTTGCTCGCGCCCTTGCCGGGCGATGCGGTCGGACTCGCGGGAAGCTTCGGACGTGGCCACGGCGTTGTTCGCCACCTCTTCCACCGCTGCTGTCATCTGGTTGACCGCAGTGGCGGCCTGTTCGATTTCCTGGCTCTGCTGATGCAGGCCGCGAGTGGCGTCTTCGGTGACACTGCTAAGTTCTTCGGCTGCCGAGGCCAACTGCGTTGACGACTCGGAGATGCGCCGGATCGTGTCGCGCAGATTGTGCTGCATGCTTTTCAACGCTTGCAGCAGACGCGCCGGCTCGTCTTTGCCAGTGATGTGAATGTCACCGGTCAAATCCCCACCGGCCACCACCTCGGCCACGCTGAGCGATTGCGACAATGGCACGACAATGCTGCGCGTCAGCAGCAACGCCAGGCCGACAGTAATCAGCGCAGCCATGGCGATCATTACTCCGACCCACAGTCGCGATTGTTTGAAGACCAAGCGCGCTGCCTCAGTGGCGAGACCGGCATTCTGTTTATTCAACTCGACCAGCTCACGCAGAGTAGCGGCGATTTCATCGGCCAGCGGGCTCATCTGATCATTGAGAATCGTCGAAGCCTCAGCGACCCTATTCTGCGCTGACAGCTGTAGGACTTGTGCCTGAAGCTCAAGGTATTTGTGCTCGGCGCCCTTGAAGCGTTCGAACAACACGCGCTCTTCAGGCAGCACGATCAGACCGTCATAACGCTGCTGCGCTTCGCTCAAGCCACTGCGCAGCTCGTCGAGCTTGGCGACATTCTGCTCCAGCGCCTTGGGGTCGCGGTTGAGCAACAGGCGCATGGTCAGCGCGCGCAGACGCAGCATGTCCTGACTCATTTCACCGACCGCCATCACGCTTGGCAGCCAGTTGTTGTCGACTTCATCGGACTGCGCACGCATGTTCGACATTTGCAGCAAAGCGAACGCCCCGAGGGCAAACACCATCAAGGCCAGCAGGCCGAAACCGAGACCGGCGCGCGGGGCAATATTGAGACTACGGATATTCATCACTCTGGCTCCTTCCAAAAGCGCTGCATCAGCCTGCAGCGGGTTGCTTTAGAAGGTATCGGCATTGCCCTGAAATTGCGTAAGACGAAAAGGCGATAGGCGGACGAGCGGCTAGTCCGAACCCTTGGCTGTGACGTTTCAGCGCGGAGCAGCGGGTTTTTCTGTGTTGCGCGGCAATATCGCCAGGAAGTTATCCCGCGCGACTTTGCGCGCCACCGCTTCCGGCAAAGCATCGAGAAACGGCTTGTAGCTGTGCATTTCCTGACCGAGCTTGTTGAACCGTCCTACCACGTCAGAGCCGAGCATGAAGCGCTCGGGGTACTTTTCCACCAGCGCCAGCCATTCGGCGCGGGGCTTACCCTGCTCGTCCAGCAAGTAAGGCGTGAGCATGCTCCACGACAGGTCGATAAACAGATTCGGATAGGCCTCAAGCATGCGCGTCAGGGTTGGCAGGAGAAACGGCAACTGGGTCTGATGCCGATGGATCTCGGCGCTGGTGCCGGCATGCGCCCAGATGAATCGCGTGTGCGGATGATTGCGCAGCGGCTCTTCAACTTCCTTCAGGTACAGCGGATTTTTCTCACGCTTGGAAGTGATGTTGGAGTGCAGCATCACCGGCAGATCGTTTTCCGCAGCGAGGTGATAGATCTTGGTCATTGCCTCGTTGTTCGCTCGAGGCGTGTCGCCGGAGGTCAGCGCGGTCAGGTCATCGTGTCGGGTGAACACCTCGCCGATGCCCTGCCACAACCCCGGATACAGGTCGAGCATGCGCTGGATGTGCGCGGCGGAATTCTTGTCATTGGGATTGAAGCCGGACAGGAACGGATGAAAGTACTGGCGCTGCTCCGGCGCAAGTTTTTCCACCGCGTCGGCAACGATCACGTCAGTGGCGCTGTACCAATAGGCATCGGCGTCATCGCCGGCGTAGTAGCGCGGACGCTTGGGTTCGTCTTCGTGCCATTTCTTCGCCACGGGAATGCCGGAAATCATGACGTGCTCGATGGAATTGTCCTTCATGGCCGTGAGCAATTTCTGCATGCCGGCGCTTTCCTGGAAAAAATCCACGTAATGCAGGTGCGCATCGCTGTAGGTGTATTCGCGGGCACTGGCGCTGCCAGCGAACAGCAGCAGACAGGCAAGACTCAGACGAGACAAGGACACAAGTAATCTCCGGCAGATGGGCATAGCCTAGACCGCGCCCGAACGACAAGGGTTCATCCCTGCCGAAAAGCGGAACGCCCACTGCCGCGAATGCTCTATAACTGCAAGGTCTGTTTTGATCGAACTATTTTTCCTGCCGCCTGTGAGGTTTCCATGACTGTTACCGTCAATACCGTCTCTGCCGAAGGTTTTCGTCACACCGTCCAGATCGACGACCACGAATTGTTTGCCGATGTACCGAAAGCCGCCGGGGGTGAAGGCACCGCGCCAGAGCCACACGACTATTTCGACGCCGCCCTTGGCGCCTGTAAAGCGCTGACCCTGAAGATGTACGCGAAGAAAAAAGACATCCCGCTGACCGGCGTGGGAGTCGAAGTGAAGCGCGACAACAGCCAGGAACAGAAAGGCAAATACGCCCTGCATGTCACCCTGACGCTCAAAGGCGTGCTGACTGACGCCCAGCGCGAGGAACTGCTGCGTGTGGCCGATCGCTGCCCGATTCACAAATTGATGACCACCAGCGAAGTCAGCATCGAAACCCACGCACCACAAGGCTTCGACAGCCAATAATCCTCCTGATGCCAGCGGCGGGTTATGCTTCTGGCATCACCCGCTCAGCCTGGAATGCACCATGGACACGCCACTCCTGATCATCCGCCCGCGCGCCGAAGACGTCGAAGGCCAGCCGATCCTGCGCCCGCTGCCGTCAGCCAAATGCCGCAACGTCGGGCCTTTCGTGTTTTTCGACCACATGCTCGAGACGATTTATCCGACGGGTAAAGGCATGGATATCCGACAGCATCCGCACATTGGCCTGTCGACACTTACCTATCTGTTCGAAGGGCAATTGCAGCACAAGGACAGTCTGGGCTCCGATCAGGTGGTCGGTGCCGGCGATGTAAGCTGGATGACCGCTGGTAGCGCCATCGCCCACGTCGAGCGTACGCCTGCGCCACTGCTTGCCGAGACCTTCACCCTGCACGGCCTGCAAGTCTGGCTGGCCTCGCCCAAGGCACACGAAGAAGGCCCGGGGCATTACAGTCATCACCCGGCAGCGACGTTGCCGGTCAGCGATAACCTCGGCGTGCAGATTCGCATGATTGCCGGGTCAGGCTTTTGCTTGGAATCGCCGGTGCCGGTGCTTTCTCCTACGCTGTATGCGGAAGTGAAGATGCAGACCGCGACCACATTGCTGATTCCGGCCGAGCATGAAGAACGCGCGGTGTATGTGTTGAGCGGGGATGCGCAGTTGAATGGCGAGGCGATCGAGCCGCATGCGCTGGTGGTGTTGCCAGCCGGCGAAGAGATGAGCCTGTTTGCCGAAAGCGATGTGCACGCGGTGGTGTTCGGCGGCGCGGCACTGGACGGGCCGAGACGGATCAACTGGAATTTTGTTGCAAGCGATCCGGCGGCGATTGATGAGGCACGGCGCAAGTGGGCGGCCGGGGATTGGCCGACGGTGCCGGGGGAAGTCGAGCGGATCGAACTACCGCGCTAGGCCGCTTACCCTCACCCCAGCCCTCTCCCAGAGGGAGAGGGAGCCGACCGAGGCGTCTTGCGTTATACATCGACCTGAAAAGTCTCGGCGATTATGGATTCGCCTAGTCACGTTCAGGTCGACGCCACTCCCGAGCAACCCCCAATCAGTCCCCTATCCCAGAGGGATAGGGAGCCGACCGAGGCGTCTTGCGTTATACATCGACCTGAAAAATCCCGGCGATTATGGATTCGCCTATTCAAGTTCAGGTCGACGTCACTCCCGAGCAACCCTCAATCAGTCGCCTATCCCAGAGGGATAGGGAGCCGACCGAGGCGTCTTGCGTTATACATCGACCTGAAAAGTCTCGGCGATTATGGATTCGCCTATTCACGTTCAGGTCGACGCCACTCCCGAGCAACCCCCAATCAGTCCCCTCTCCCTCCGGGAGAGGGCTAGGGTGAGGGGCTTTTCGCTTTTAACCGTTGAACACTTCATCCAGCAAATCATGCATCGACTTGAACGCGCGCTTGGCGGTCTTTTCGTCGTACATCATCTTGCCCGGCACATTGGCGTGCGGATCGGTAAAGGAGTGCACCGCGCCGCCGTAGCTGAGCAGTTGCCAGTCGACCTTCGCCGCGTTCATCTCATCTTCGAATGCCGGCAGTTGCTCTTTCGGCACCAATGGATCGGACGCGCCATGCAGCACCAGCACCGAGCCCTTGATGTTCTGCGCATCCGCCGGGTTCGGCGAATCCAGCGTGCCGTGGAACGACACCGCCGCTTTTACCGGCGCGCCGGTGCGGGCCAGATCCAGCGCACAGCAACCACCGAAGCAGAAACCGAACACCGCCAGTTTCGAGGTATCCACTGCCGCTTCGCCCTGGCTCTGCAATTGCTCAAATGCCACTTGCAGACGTTTGCGCAACAGCGCGCGGTCGTCCTTGAGCGGCATCATTGCTGCCAGCGCCTCATCAGCGTTCTGCGGACGTACGCTCTGGCCATAGACATCCGCAATCAACACCACGTAACCCTTGGCCGCCACGGCTTTGGCAATGTCTTCAGCACCGGCGCTGACGCCCATCCAGTTCGGCGCCATCAGCAAACCCGGGCGCGCAGCCTTGTGCTCGGCGTCGAACGCCAGGCGACCTTCATAGGTCTGGCCGTCAATCTGATAGACCACGGAACGTACAGTGACTTGGCTCATTTCTGACTCCTGATTGTGTAAACACCAGAATGAAAAAACCCGCCGAAGCGGGTTTTTCCTACAACGTGATCAAACCGACAGTTCAACCAGCAGCTTGTTCAGACGGCGCACATAAGCGGCCGGATCCTTCAAGCTGTCGCCCGCCGCCAAGGCGGCCTGATCAAAGAGGATGTGCGACAGATCGCCAAAACGCTCTTCGCTCTGCTCGCCATCGAGTTTCTCGATCAGCGGGTGGCTCGGGTTGAACTCGAAGATCGGCTTCGAATCCGGGACTTTCTGCCCGCTGGCTTCGAGAATCTGGCGCATTTGCAGACCCAGATCCTGTTCGCCGATGGCCAGAATGGCCGGCGAGTCGGTCAGACGATGGGACACGCGAACTTCAGCCACGGAATCACCCAGCGCAGTTTTCAGGCGCTCGACCAAACCCTCTTTGGACTTGGCGACTTCTTCAGCGGCTTTCTTGTCCTCTTCCGAGTCCAGATTGCCCAGATCGAGGTCACCGCGCGCCACGTCGACAAAAGTCTTGCCGTCGAATTCGCTGAGGTAGCTCATCAGCCACTCGTCGATGCGATCGGTCAGCAGCAGCACTTCGATGCCTTTCTTGCGGAAGACTTCCAGGTGCGGGCTGTTCTTGACCTGCGCGTAGGTTTCGCCGGTGAGGTAGTAGATCTTGTCCTGACCTTCCTTGGCGCGGGCCAGGTAGTCAGCCAGACCGACAATCTGCTCGCCGTCGTCGCCCTGGGTCGATGCAAAACGCAGCAGACCGGCAATTTTCTCTTTGTTGGCGAAATCTTCTGCCGGGCCTTCTTTCATGACCTGACCGAAGTTTTTCCAGAAGCCCTTGTATTGCTCAGGCTCGTTCTTCGCCAGTTTTTCCAGCATGTCGAGCACACGCTTGGTCAGCGCGGTTTTCATCGAATCGATGATCGGGTCTTTCTGCAGGATTTCCCGCGACACGTTCAGCGACAGGTCGTTGGAATCGACCACGCCTTTGATGAAGCGCAGGTACAGCGGCAGGAACGACTCGGCCTGATCCATTACAAACACACGCTGCACGTAAAGCTTCAGGCCTTTCGGCGCTTCACGCTGGTACAGGTCGAACGGCGCGCGGGCCGGCACATACAGCAGCGAGCTATACTCGAGCTTGCCTTCAACCTTGTTGTGGCTCCACGACAGCGGATTCTCGAAGTCGTGAGCGATGTGTTTGTAGAACTCCTGGTATTCCTCGTCTTTGACTTCAGTGCGGGGACGGGTCCACAGGGCGCTGGCGCGGTTGACGGTTTCCCATTCAACGGCCGGAGCCTCTTCGCCTTCGGCCGGAGTGACTTCCTTCGGCAGTTCGATCGGCAAAGCGATGTGGTCGGAGTACTTCTTGATGATGTTGCGCAGACGCCAGCCATCCGCGAATTCGTCTTCACCGGATTTCAGGTGCAGGACGATGCGGGTACCGCGCTCTGGCTTGTCGATGGTGGCGACTTCGAACTCGCCCTCGCCTTTCGACGACCAGTGCACGCCTTCGCTGGCGGCAGTGCCGGCGCGACGGCTGTATACATCAACCTTGTCGGCGACGATGAAGGCCGAATAGAAGCCGACACCGAACTGGCCGATGAGGTGCGAATCTTTCTTCTGATCGCCGGACAGGTTTTTCATGAAATCGGCGGTGCCGGATTTGGCGATGGTCCCCAGGTGGGTGATCACATCGTCACGGTTCATGCCGATACCGTTGTCTTCGAGAGTGACGGTCTTGGCGTCCTTGTCGAAGCTCACACGGATTTTCAGGTCAGCACCACCTTCGAGCAACTCAGGCTTGGCCAGGGCTTCGAAGCGCAGCTTGTCGACAGCGTCAGAGGCGTTCGAGATCAATTCGCGAAGGAAAATTTCCTTATTCGAATACAGCGAATGGATCATGAGGTGCAGCAGCTGCTTTACCTCGGTCTGGAAGCCCAGGGTTTCCTTTTGAGTTTCCACACTCATGGTCATCAAACTCCAATCAGATGGCAGTGGCCGCGACCCGAAATGGTCTGCGGCGGGTTGTCATCTGAGTTGGGGGCGCTGTTCAGGATTTCAAGGGCTCATCAATTTTGAAGTGCGCGCGGGCGGTGGCGATCGGTTCGCCCTCGGTACTCTGCCACGCAGTGACCGCAACGTTGGCCACGCGACGCCCCTGACGGCAGACCTGACACCTGGCCCACGTGTCGCGAAACTGCCCGGCGCGCAGGTAATCGAGGGAAAAATCGATGATCTTCGGCACGCCCGGCGTGCCGGTAAAAATCAGCAGATGCAGGGCCGCGGCCAGCTCCATGAAGCCGGCAATCACCCCGCCATGGATCGCCGGCAATAAAGGGTTACCAATGTTGTCCTTGTTCGCCGGCAGCTTGAACAGCAACTCATCGCCGACTCGCGAGCACTCGATACCGATCAGCCCGGCATAAGGAATCAGTGCCAGCAGCGGCGTGTAATCGCCCTGCGCGTGGGCCTGTTGCAGCTGCTCCCTGAGATCGTCGCTCATTGGCTCGCTCCCTTGATCGCGCCCGCGAAACCTTTGCTGCCCTTCAAGCCGATGCCCATGCGCATGAATGTGCCGACGACGTGAGCAATCGGTTGCTCGGGATCGTCCTGGTAGGCAAAACCACGGGCAAAGATCACGTCGGTGGTGACACGGTAGCACTGGGCAAAGCCGTACACGGCTTTGTTCGGTTCAGCGGCGTGCATGTAGTCGATGCGCAGATCGAGGGTCGGACAGACTTCGAACTCCGGCAGCACGCACAGGGTCGACATGCCGCAGGCGGTGTCCATCAGCGAAGTGATGGCGCCGCCATGGATGACTCCGGTTTCGGGATTGCCGACGATTTTTTCGCTGTACGGCAGGATCACCGTCAGCCCTTCGCTGGAGGCACTGTGCACCTGCAGACCGAGGACCTGACAGTGGCGCAATGCCGATAAAAAGCGCGTCGCGCGCTCAAAAACGGGGTTTTCGGCCATGTGATAATTACTCGCGTTTGGGCCTTGTGCCAGTATTGAGAAAAGCGGCAAAAGTTCCGTGATAAAACAAACTTATATATCTGAAACAATTGAGGAACTTAACCCGTAGCGCCGAGTTCTTAAGGCCAGTAGTTATTTTCCATAAGGAGATACACCCCATGCGTAAGACTTTAGCTATTGCCTTGATGTTGACCGCTTCCCTCGGTCTCGCTGCCTGCGATAAAAAATCCGAGGACAAAGCTCAAGATGCAAACCAACATGCTGAGCAAGCTCAGCAAGACATGAACAAAGCTCAGGATAAAGTGAACGACGCAGCAAAAGAAAACGCCGAAGCTGCCAAAGCTCAGGCTGAATCGAACGCCGCTGCTCAAGAAGAAGCCGCCAAAAAGCAATAAGCTTTGTGGTGTGAAAGGAAAACCCGCCAAGTGCGGGTTTTCTTTTGCCTGCGATTTACCGGCTAGAGCAACACGGTTCTAAAAGTCGGACTAATCATCAGCAACAGCGAACAGATGAAGCCAACTAGCCACATCAGGCTGCGCAACTTCGCCAGATCGGCCAGATAGAACCACAGATAGAAAATCCGCGAGATCACGAAGATGATCGCCAGCGCATCGATCAGCCAACCCGCGGTTTGCGTGGTATGCGCCATCAGCACGCCGACGGCGAAGAGGATGAAGGCTTCGATGCTGTTCTGATGGGCCGCCAGCGCCCTCGCACCGAAGCCAGTCAACTGCGCCTGCTGCTGCCGCGGCAAGTGATTGTCATACCCGCCCTGCTCTTTCATGGCCTTGGCCACCGGCATACGCGCCACGTAGATCAATAAAGCACTGATAAACACACACCAGAACGGAATACTCATCAAACAGCCTCTTTGTTTGCCTCAGGGACGGGCGCCTCTGTAGGGGTATAGACCATGACATCGAGAACGTCGGAATGAAACTCGCGGCGATACAAAACCACCACGACTCCCGCGCTCATGATCATGAACAGCCACGGGCTGACGAACCACGCCAGCATACTCATGCCGAAGTAATAAGAACGCAGGCCGAAGTTGAACTGGTTGGCCGCCATCGAAATCACCCGCGCCGCCCGCGAAGCGAACGCCTTGCGTTCTTGTTCAGTCACTTGGCGCTCACCGATCATCGGCGCTGAACCGACCAGAATCGCAGCGAAGTTGTATTGGCGCATGCACCAGCTGAAAGTAAAGAACGCATAGACGAACACCAGTGCCAGACACAGCAACTTGATCTCCGACATGCCCTGCGACGCCTGCTGCACCATCGGAATATCCGCCAACAACGACACGGCTCGGTCGGACGCACCGAGCACGGTGAGGATACCGGCGAGGATGATCAGCGTGCTGGAGGCGAAGAACGACGCGTTGCGTTCCAGATTGCCGATCACGCTGGCATCGGCGATGCGGTTGTCACGCAGCAGCATGCGGCGCATCCAGTCTTCGCGGTACAGGTGCAACACGCTGGCCAGACACGCCGTATCACGGGCCTTCCAGGTGGCATAACGGGTGTAACCGCCCCAGCAGACGACAAACCAGACGGCGGCGAGCAAGTGGATCAGATTGGCTTGGATGAACGACATTCGTTGTCCTGAGCAAGAGGAATGATGGAGGGAACCCTTCGTTTCGACGTGTTGGCTCGTAAAAAGACACGCTCATTGAAGAGTCAAATTTATTCAAAATAGACCGCAGCTATCAGTTTTCAGAGGCTTATACCTGTCAACTCTGACAGTAGCGCCGAGGGTATGGCGAGGCATAAGGTCGTTTTCTCAAACGGGAACACTGACCGCTCCCCTATCAGACAAGGATTTGAGCATGAGACCTTTGAACGCTGCGCTGCCCATTGACACAACGTTTGGCAACCGGGGGTACGCCGAGTCATTTGCTACGGGAAGCCAGGCTTTGAAAATCGCAGGCTTGCGCCCGGATGGAAAGATCCTTCTCGTGGGACAAACTGTTGTAGAGGGCAAAGTCAGTTTTCATTTGGCGCAATTACTCGCGGACGGTACTAACGATACTGGCTTCAACGAAAACGGTTTGATCGTAGGTACGTTTACAGGTTCGGGACAAGCCAGCGGAACTGGCGCCTGTCTTTATAAAGACGGCAAGGCGCTGCTTTTTGGGTATCAATATGATGAGGACCAAGGAACTCGATTTGCGCTTGCCAGATTCTTCGCTGATGGTGAAAGAGATCGCGATTTCGGTCCCGATGGGACGGTTTACGTCCCTTTCCTGCCACAGTCCGAATCGCAATTGCCAAAACCGGAAGCTTCCATCACGTCGCAATCCAGAACCAGGTTAGTACTGACTGCTGATGAAAAAATACTCGTCGGTCAAAGCGACCGACTGTTCAGACTTGATCAGAATGGAGATTTCGATACCGCTTTCAACAACAAAGGCTGGCTGGATCTTGCATTGGGCATTGCTTCGATTTCAATAGCAGAGGATGGAGTAATCACAGTTACAGGTTCGAGCGCTGGAGAAGGAAAGATTGTGCGCCTGAACGTCGATGGAACGCCCCATAAAGACTTCGGCGATGATGGCACCGGGACCGTCTACATTCCATCGGATTACCCGGTCAGCGTACGAAGCCTGATGTTACGTGCTGACGGCAGCTTCTTTGTTGCTGGCCAGGTCGACACATCCCCCAACGACGTTTGGGGGAAAGGACGCAAAGCAATGATGGCCGCGTACAACCCGAACGGTAGACCAAATCTCGCATTCAATCAGGGTAAGCCTGTTGTCACTGATCTTGGATTAACCGACGGTTGCACTTTGTTCGATCTAAGTGGGGAGCCTGAGGATGGTTTGGTTGTGGTGGGGAGTACAGGGCAAATAACCAGGGAGCAAATGCTTGCCTGCCGCTATCTGGCAACGGGTGAACTGGACACAACCTTTGGGGATGGCAAGGGATACGTTACTCACTCTATGGGGCCAGGTATGCAATGGATCTCGGTGGCAGTGCAGCCCGACAAGCGAATACTCCTGAGCCGTGACAGCGACAACGTCAATGTGGGAGCTCTGGTCGTACGTTATCTGGGTTGAGGATTATCAGCTCTGATAAAAAATGCCCCGTATCGATTGATACGGGGCATTTCTGTTTAACCGTGCCTGACCCGCTTGTGGCGGGTCACATCACGTCAGGCAGGGACTTCGCTGCGCTTGCCCAGCAGGCGATCACAGACCACGGCGACCACCAGGGTCATCACGCATGGCACCAGCCATGCCAGCCCTTGCTCGCTCAGCGGCAGATGGGTCAGCTGAGTTGGCATCCAGTCGGCCAGACCAGCGCCTTTCAGGGCGTCGATGGTGCCGAAAACGAAGGAAACCAGCATCACCGGGCCAAGAATGCGCCCGTGCTCATGCCAGAAATCCTTGCAGAAGCTCAGTGCGACCAGAACGATGCACGGCGGGTAGATCGCGGTGAGTACCGGAATCGAGAAAGCAATGAGCTTGGTCAGACCGAGGTTGGAGACCAGCAGGGAAAACGCTGCGAGGATAATCACCAGAGTCTTGTAGGACAACGGCAGCACACGGCTGAAGTATTCAGCGCAGGCACAGGTCAGGCCGACCGCCGTGACCAGACACGCCAGCGAGATCAGCACCGCAAGGAAACCACTGCCCAGCGAACCGAAGGTGTGCTGCACGTAGGCATGCAACACCGCCGCGCCGTTGGTCGCGCCGACCGCGACTTCATGGCTGCCGGAACCGAGACGGAACAGGCTGACGTAGACCAGTGCCAGCCCCACGCCGGCAATCAGCCCGGCGATGATCGCATAACGGGTGATCAGCGCCGGCGACTCGACGCCACGGGAGCGGATCGCGTTGACGATAACGATGCCGAATACCAGTGCGCCGAGGGTATCCATGGTCAGGTAACCATTGATGAAGCCCTGAGAAAACGGTGCCGCCACATATTCCGGTGTGCCGTGACCGATGTCACCCGCCGGCAAGGCGAACGCGGCGATGCCCAGTACTGCCAGCGCAATGATTTTCAGCGGTGCGAGGAAGCGGCCAACGGTATCCAGCAACCGCCCAGGGTAGAGCGAAATGAAGAACACCAGCAGGAAGTACACCGAGCTGTAGAGGAACAGCGCCAGCGGGCTTTCGCCGGTCAATGGCGCCAGACCTACCTCGAAGGATACGGTCGCGGTACGCGGGGTGGCGAACAGCGGACCCACGGCCAGGTAGCATGCCGCCGCGAGGATACCGCCAGCGATCTTGCCGATAGGGCTGCTCAACGCATCCATCGCACCGCCGACCTTGGCCAGCGCCACCACGGTGACCACCGGCAAACCAACGGCGGTAATCAGGAAACCCAGTGCGGCCATCCAGACGTGAGGTCCGGCCTGCAAGCCGACGATCGGCGGGAAAATGATGTTACCGGCCCCGACAAACAGGGCAAACGTCATAAAACCAAGTGCCAGGATGTCCTGACCTTTCAAAACTTTCATTAAGGTAATACCACACTACTGAAATCGGAATTTAGAGGGGGATTGCCCTGTTGGATTAGGGAAATGCTGTCGATCCGTATGGGACTGACCCTTAAAGCGCGTAGCTGCCTTGTGGGCGGCGGACGCAAAAATGGCGGCCAGCCTAACGAATTTGGCTGACAAACGCACTGTTAGAGGGCGAACTATCCGATACGCGACGTTTCAGTGTCGCGTTTACATATCTATTTTTCATACAGAGAACCTGTATTCATCACAACGAACCTGTGGCGAGGGGATTTATCCCCGTTGGACTGCGCAGCAGTCCCAAAGAATCCGAGCTGGAACTGCCTGACTGATCATGGTCGCTAGCATAGGGGCCGCTTCGCAGCCCAGCGGGGATAAATCCCCTCGCCACTACAGCTCTCAAAATTCTCATACGCCAGGAACGACAAAGGCCACCCGAAGGTGGCCTTTGTTGCTGGAGCTAAAAAGTCAGCCGAAGCTTACTTCTTCACTTCCCAGCCAGTCAGCTCGGCCAGGGCCTTGCCGATGTCTGCCAGCGAACGCACGGTTTTTACGCCTGCGTCTTGCAGCGCAGCGAATTTCTCGTCTGCAGTGCCTTTGCCGCCAGAGATGATTGCGCCAGCATGGCCCATGCGCTTGCCCGGAGGAGCAGTCACACCAGCGATGTAGGAAACAACCGGCTTGGTCACGTTAGCCTTGATGTAGGCAGCCGCTTCTTCTTCAGCCGAACCGCCGATCTCGCCGATCATCACGATCGCCTCGGTCTTCGGGTCTTCCTGGAACAGCTTCAGGATGTCGATGAAGTTCGAACCCGGGATCGGGTCACCGCCGATGCCGACGCAAGTCGACTGACCGAAACCGGCGTCAGTGGTCTGCTTCACAGCTTCGTAGGTCAGGGTGCCGGAACGGGAAACGATACCGACCTTGCCTGGCAAGTGAATGTGACCTGGCATGATGCCGATCTTGCATTCGCCTGGGGTGATCACGCCTGGGCAGTTAGGGCCGATCAGGACTACGCCCAGCTCGTCGCACTTAACCTTGGCGTCCAGCATGTCCAGGGTAGGAATGCCTTCGGTGATGCAGACGATCAGCTTGATGCCGCCGAATGCCGCTTCCAGGATCGAGTCCTTGCAGAACGGAGCCGGAACGTAGATCACGCTGGCGGTAGCGCCAGTGGCAGCTACTGCGTCTTTTACGGTGTTGAACACTGGCAGACCCAGGTGCTCGGTGCCGCCCTTGCCCGGAGTTACGCCACCAACCATCTTGGTGCCGTATTCGATGGCTTGCTGGGTGTGGAAACTACCTTGCGAACCGGTAATACCCTGGCAGATAACTTTGGTGTCTTTATTGATCAGGACGCTCATTATTTGCCCTCCGCAGCTTTGACAACTTGTTGAGCAGCGTCGGTCAGGCTGGTAGCAGCGATGATGTTCAAACCGCTTTCTGCCAGTACTTTAGCGCCCAGCTCAGCGTTGTTGCCTTCAAGGCGAACAACAACCGGGATTTTCACGCCGACTTCTTTCACGGCGCCGATGATGCCTTCGGCAATCATGTCGCAGCGAACGATGCCGCCGAAGATGTTGACCAGTACTGCCGCGACGTTCTGGTCGGACAGGATGATCTTGAACGCTTCAGTAACGCGTTCCTTGGTAGCGCCACCACCTACGTCGAGGAAGTTGGCTGGCTTGCCGCCATGCAGGTTGACGATGTCCATGGTGCCCATGGCCAGACCGGCACCGTTGACCATGCAACCGATGTTGCCTTCCAGCGCTACGTAGTTCAGTTCGAACTTGGCAGCGTGCGCTTCGCGCGGATCGTCCTGCGACGGATCGTGGAAAGCCTTCAGCTTAGGCTGACGGTACATGGCGTTGGCGTCGATGTTGATCTTCGCGTCGAGGCAGTGCAGATCGCCGTCAGCCTTGATCACCAGCGGGTTTACTTCCAGCAGAGCCAGGTCGTGGTCTTTGAACAGCTTGGCCAGACCTACGAAGATCTTGGCGAACTGAGTGACCTGCTTGCCTTCCAGACCCAGCTGGAATGCCAGCTCGCGACCCTGGGATGGCTGAGCGCCAACCAGTGGATCGATAGTGGCCTTGAGAATTTTTTCTGGAGTGTCGTGAGCGATTTTCTCGATGTCCACGCCACCTTCGGTGGAAGCCATGAACACGATGCGACGGCTCGAACGGTCAACGACAGCGCCCAGGTACAGCTCTTTAGCGATATCAGTGCACGATTCAACCAGGATCTTGGTGACTGGCTGGCCATTGGCGTCAGTCTGGTAAGTCACCAGACGCTTGCCCAGCCACTGCTGTGCGAAGGCTTTGGCGTCTTCTTTGCTGCGAACCAGCTTTACGCCGCCCGCTTTACCGCGACCACCGGCGTGAACCTGGGCTTTGACGACCCACTCGTTGCCGCCGATTTTGTCGCAAGCTTCTGCTGCTGCTTCCGGGGTGTCTACTGCGTAACCAGTGGAAACTGGCAGGCCGTATTCAGCGAACAGCTGCTTACCCTGATACTCGTGAAGATTCATGCTTTTTACCGTCTTCGTTAGGTACTGCGCATTCGGCGCTGCGCTCGTTTGAGTGCCGCGCCACCTGTGACTGCTGCTTGCGTAGCTGGGCTACGCAAGACTGCGTCCGGCGGACATTCCGCGGTGAGTCTTGCTCGCAAGGCTCACGACGGGCCGTTGCCGCCGTGGTTTCTTATTATGTCTTAACGCTTCTTGCGGTTGGCAATGTGAATGGCGCCGCCATTCACTGCCAGAGCAGCTTCGTGCAAGGCTTCGGACAGGGTCGGATGGGAGAAAACCATCATGCCCAGGTCTTCAGCGCTGGTGCCGAACTCCATACCGATCGCGCCCTGCTGAACCAGTTCTGCAGCGCTCGGGCCAATCACGTGCACGCCCAATACGCGGTCGGTCCTGGCATCGGCGATGACCTTGACGAAACCACCGGTATCGTTGGCAGCCATGGCACGGCCGGAAGCGGCGAACGGGAAGGTGCCGACGTTGACTTCAACGCCTTCGGCCTTCAGCGCCTGCTCGGTTTTGCCAACCCACGCGATTTCCGGGTGAGTATAAATAACCGAAGGGATCAAATCATAGTTCATCTGAGCCTTGTGGCCCTTGATGCGCTCGACAACCATGATGCCTTCTTCCGAAGCCTTGTGGGCCAGCATCATGCCGCGAACCACGTCACCGATGGCGAAGACGCCCGGTACAGCTGTGACGCAATGGTCATCGACCGCGATGAAACCGCGCTCGTCGATTTCCACGCCGCAGTCGGCAGACAGCAGATCAGTGGTCACCGGACGGCGACCAACGGCTACGATCAGCTTGTCGAAAGTGATGGTCTGTTCGCCGTTGGCATCGGTGTAGTTGACGACGACTTCTTCGCCGTTGACTTTCGAACCGGTAACGCGAGCGCCCAGCTTGATGTCCAGACCCTGTTTGGTCAGGGTTTTCAGCGCTTCCTTGGAAACAGCGGTGTCCGCTGCCATCAGGAAAGTGTCCAGTGCTTCGAGCACAGTCACTTCTGCACCCAGACGCGACCATACCGAACCCAGTTCCAGACCGATCACGCCAGCGCCGATCACGCCCAGACGTTTAGGTACGGACTGGAATTCCAGAGCGCCAGTCGAATCGACGATGACTTTCTGGTCAACCGGAGCCGGTGGAATGTCGATCGGACGCGAACCTGGCGCGAGAATAACGTTTTCCGCTTCGATGACTTCAACCGAACCGTCCGGCTTGGTGACTTCGACTTTCTTGCCGGCCAGCAGCTTGCCGTGGCCCTGGATCGAAGTAACGCCGTTGGCCTTGAACAGGGTGGCAACGCCGCCGGTCAGGTTCTTGACGATGCCAGCCTTGCGGCCAACCATCGCAGCGACGTCCATTTTGACTTCGCCGGTCGAGATACCGTGAACGTTGAAGCTCTCTTTGGCTTCCTTGTATTTCCACGAGCTGTCGAGCAGCGCCTTGGAAGGAATGCAACCTACGTTCAGGCAGGTACCGCCCAGGGCTTGCTTGCCCTCTGCGTCGGTGTACTTCTCGATGCAGGCAGTGGTCAGGCCCAACTGAGCAGCCTTGATGGCCGCTACATAGCCACCAGGGCCGGCACCGATCACTACTACGTCAAATTTCTGCGACATTCAAAAAATCCTCTTTAGCAATAAAGCTACAAGCCGCAAGCTCCAAGCTGCAAGCCCACCCGCTCGCCTTGAGCTTGAGGCTTGTAGCTGAAAGCTTGCAGCTGCTTTTTAGATATCCAGCAACAGACGAGCCGGATCTTCCAGCAGGTTCTTGATGGTCACCAGGAAGGTCACAGCTTCTTTGCCATCGATCAGGCGGTGATCGTAGGACAGAGCCAGGTACATCATCGGACGGATCACGACCTGACCATTGATGGCCATCGGACGCTGGATGATGTTGTGCATGCCCAGAATCGCTGCCTGCGGCGGGTTGACGATCGGCGTCGACATCATCGAACCGAAGGTACCACCGTTGGTGATGGTGAAGGTACCACCGGTCATCTCGTCCATCGACAGTTTGCCGTCACGGGCTTTCTTGCCAAATGTTGCGATGCCGCCTTCGATTTCAGCCAGGCTCATCAGCTCGGCGTTACGCAGAACCGGTACCACCAGGCCACGGTCGCTGGAAACGGCAACGCCGATGTCTGCGTAGCCGTGGTAAACGATGTCGCCGCCGTCGATCGACGCGTTGACAGCCGGGAAGCGTTTCAGTGCTTCGGTGGCCGCTTTCACGAAGAACGACATGAAGCCCAGGCGTACGCCGTTGTGGGACTTCTCGAACAGGTCCTTGTACTTCGAACGCAGAGCCATGACTTCGGTCATGTCGACTTCGTTGAACGTGGTCAGCATCGCCATGTTCGACTGGGCTTCAACCAGACGCTTGGCCACGGTGGCACGTACGCGAGTCATCGGTACGCGCTTCTCGATGCGGTCGCCGGCAGCGAACACAGGCGCAGCAGCCGAAGGAGCAGCAGCCTTGGCAGGTGCGGCAGCCGGTGCGGCTTTCTTGGCAGCAACTGCTGCTACCACGTCTTCCTTGGTCACACGACCGCCCTTGCCGGTGCCGGCAACGGAAGCGATGTTGATGCCGTTTTCTTCAGCCAGCTTGCGAGCGGCAGGAGCGGCGATCGGGTCATCTTCGCCATCGGCAGCAGCCGGTGCGGCAGCGGCAGTAGCAGCCGGAGCAGCAGCGGCGGCAGGAGCGGCAGCAGCAGCGCCGCCCTCTTCGATCGAGCCCAGGACCTGGTTCGACAGAACGGTAGCGCCCTCTTCGGCAACGATTGCGCCCAGCACGCCGTCTGCTTCAGCCAACACTTCGAGCACGACTTTGTCGGTTTCGATGTCGACGATCAGGTCGTCACGCTTGACGGCCTCACCTGGTTTCTTGTGCCAGGTGGCAACGGTGCCATCGGCAACCGATTCCGGGAATGACGGGGCTTTGATTTCGATAGCCATTATCTGTGGGTCCTTAAAATTCGGTTTCAGTCAGCGCGAAGGCGTTAAACAGTGAAAGCATCTTGCAGCAGTTTTTCCTGCTGCTCGGCGTGCATCGATGCGTAACCACAAGCTGGCGCAGCCGAAGCCTCACGGCCCGCGTACTCAAGTACGAGAGTCTTGTCGAGGTTGGCGATGCTGCGACGCAAGTGATGCTGGCTGCAGTACCAGGCACCCTGGTTCATCGGCTCTTCCTGACACCAAACGGCGTGTTTGACGTTGGTGTACGGAGCCAGGACTTCTTTCAAGTCGTCCTCAGGGAACGGATACAGCTGCTCGATACGCACGATGGCGATATCTTCGCGGCCTTCGGCACGGCGTTTTTCCAGCAGGTCGTAGTAGACCTTGCCGCTGCACAGAACCACGCGCTCGACCTTTTTCGGGTCCAGTGCATCGATTTCCGGGATCACGGTCTGGAACGAACCTTCGGCCAGATCTTCCAGCGTCGAGATGGCCAGCTTGTGGCGCAGCAGCGACTTCGGCGTCAGCACGACCAGCGGCTTGCGCAGCGGACGGATCACCTGACGACGCAGCAAGTGGTAGATCTGCGCTGGCGTGGTCGGCATGCACACCTGAATGTTGTGCTCGGCGCACAGCTGCAGGTAACGCTCAAGACGAGCCGAGCTGTGCTCAGGGCCTTGGCCTTCGTAACCGTGTGGCAGCAGCATGGTCAGACCGCAGAGACGGCCCCACTTGTGCTCGCCGCTGGTGATGAACTGGTCGATCACGACCTGAGCACCGTTGGCGAAGTCGCCGAACTGGGCTTCCCAGATCACCAGCGCGTTTGGCGTGGTGGTCGAGTAACCGTATTCGAATGCCAGTACCGCTTCTTCCGAGAGGAACGAGTCGTACAGGTCGAAACGTGGCTGACCGTCGTACAGGTTCTGCAGCGGAATGTAGGTGCCCGCGTCTTTCTGGTTGTGCAACACAGCGTGACGGTGCGAGAACGTACCGCGGCCGATGTCCTGACCGGTCATGCGGATCGGGTGACCTTCGAACGCGAGGGTCGCGTACGCCATGGTTTCAGCGTAACCCCAGTTGATCGGCAGGCCGCCGGCTTGCATCTTCTGACGGTCTTCGTAGATCTTCGCGACCTGGCGCTGAACAACGAAGCCTTCCGGAATTTCCAGCAGCTTGGCGGACAGCTCTTGCAGGGTCTTGAGATCGAAACGCGTGTCGTGACGCGCAGTCCAGGCGTGGCCCAGGTACGGACGCCAGTCGACGAACAGCTCTTTGTTCGGCTCTTTGACCAGCGATTTCACTACGTGCAGACCGTTGTCCAGCGCGTTGCGGTATTCGTCGACCTTGGCCTGAACGCGTTCAGCGTCAAGCACACCGGCCTGAGTCAGGCGATCAGCGTACAGCTCACGGGTGGTGCGCTGCTTGGTGATCTGCTGATACATCAGTGGCTGGGTGCCGCTTGGCTCGTCGGCCTCGTTGTGGCCGCGACGACGGTAGCAGACCAGATCGATCACCACGTCACGCTTGAACTGCATGCGGTAGTCGATGGCCAATTGGGTCACGAACAGCACGGCTTCCGGATCATCGCCATTCACATGGAGGATCGGCGCCTGGATCATCTTGGCAACGTCGGTGGCGTACTCGGTGGAGCGCGAGTCCAGCGGGTTGCTGATGGTGAAACCGACCTGGTTGTTGATCACGATGTGCACGGTACCGCCGGTCTTGAAACCGCGGGTCTGCGACATCTGGAAGGTTTCCATGACCACGCCCTGACCGGCAAATGCCGCGTCACCGTGGATGGAGATCGGCAGTACCTTCTCACCGGTCAGGTCGTTGCGACGGTCCTGACGGGCGCGCACCGAACCTTCGACCACCGGGGAAACGATTTCCAGGTGGGACGGGTTGAACGCCATGGCGAGGTGAACTTCACCGCCGGTGGTCATCACGTTGGACGAGAAGCCCTGGTGGTATTTAACGTCACCGGAACCCAGCTCGACCTTCTTCTTGCCTTCGAACTCGTCGAACAGCTCGCGCGGGTTCTTGCCGAAGGTGTTGACCAGCACGTTCAGACGGCCACGGTGGGCCATGCCGATGACGACTTCCTTGGTGCCGTACGAGCCGGAACGCTGGATCAGTTCGTCGAGCATCGGAATCAGGCTTTCGCCGCCTTCCAGACCGAAACGCTTGGTGCCCGGGTATTTGGTGCCCAGGTATTTTTCCAGGCCTTCACCGGCAGTCACGCGCTCAAGCAGGTGGCTCTTGATGTCGGCGGAGTACGTCGGACGGCCACGCACGCTTTCCAGACGTTGCTGGAACCACTGGCGCTGCTCGGAATCGGTGATGTGCGTAAATTCAGCGCCGATGGTGCGGCAATATGTCTGCTGCAACGCTTCGTGAATTTCGCGTAGGCTCGCTTCCTCTTTGCCGATGAACAGGTCGCCGGCACGGAAGGTCGTATCAAGATCGGCATTGGTCAAGCCGTAATGATTGATCGACAGGTCTGCAGGTGCAGGACGCTGCCACAGCCCCAGCGGGTCAAGCTGGGCTGCCTGGTGGCCACGCATACGGTAGGCCTGGATCAATCGCAGCACTTCAACTTGCTTCTTCTCGTGCTCACTGCTCACGCTGCCGGCGGAAACCGGTTGGGCGCGGCGCTGGTTCTTTGCCAGCAGCACGAAATGATCGCGAATCGTCGAGTGCGAAACATCAGTGGCAGAGTTGCCGTCGGCTGGCAACTTCTGAAAGTAGGTGCGCCACTCTTCTGGCACAGCGTTAGGGTCGTGCAGGTAGAGCTCATAAAGCTCTTCCACATAGGCAGCGTTTCCACCTGAAAGGTAGGCGCTGTTCCACATGCGCTGCATCACGCTTTCTTGCATGCTTGGTCACCCTCGGTTAGGGGAACACCATCGGTGTCGACACCGAGCAAACTTGCAGAAGTCCGAATGCAGCGACTAAAACAAGCCACCTAGGATCACACTGATAGTCCGGGTACCAGCCCGGATGCCCCTGCTTGTCTCATTTCTTCAAAAGAAGAGCTGCAGCTTATGGCTACTGCTCTGGTTATAGCCATGACGCGGGTTGAAGCCCGCGCCACAGCCTCTACGGTGCAACGGTTACAGCAGCTGAATCACACGCCGCTCGAAAGCAGCATGTTACGGATGTGACCGATGGCCTTAGTCGGGTTCAGGCCTTTCGGACATACGTTGACGCAGTTCATGATGCCCCGGCAGCGGAAAACGCTGAACGGGTCGTCAAGTGAAGCCAGACGCTCGCTGGTCTTGGTGTCGCGACTGTCTGCCAGGAAGCGGTAGGCTTGCAGCAGCGCAGCAGGACCCAGGAACTTGTCCGGGTTCCACCAGAAGGACGGGCAAGAGGTCGAGCAGCAGGCGCACAGGATGCACTCGTACAGACCGTCGAGCTTTTCGCGCTCTTCTGGCGACTGCAGACGCTCGATGGCCGGAGCCGGCGTGTCGTTCTGCAGGTAAGGCTTCACCTTCTCGTATTGCTTGTAGAAGATGCTCATATCGACGACCAGGTCACGGATAACCGGCAAACCTGGCAGCGGACGAACGATCAGCTTGTTGCCTTTTACAACGGCAGACAGCGGCGTGATGCAGGCCAGACCGTTCTTGCCGTTGATGTTCATGCCGTCGGAGCCGCAGACGCCTTCACGGCAGGAGCGACGATAGGAGAAACCTTCGTCCTGCTCTTTGATCAGGGCCAGCACGTCCAGCACCATCAGGTCTTTACCACCGGTATCGACCTGGAAATCCTGCATGAACGGCGCGGCGTCCTGATCAGGGTTGTAGCGATAAACACTGACTTGCAACATGGCGGTCACCCTTAATAAGTCCGGACTTTAGGTTCGAAAGTCGGAACAGTCTTCGGCGAGAAGTTCACGGCACGCTTGGTGACGCGCTTGTCACCCGGGAAGTACAGGGTGTGGCACAGCCAGTTTTCGTCATCACGGTCTTCGAAGTCTTCACGGGCGTGAGCGCCGCGGGACTCTTTACGTACTTCGGCCGCGATGGCGGTAGCTTCAGCCACTTCCAGCAGGTTCTGTAGTTCCAGCGCTTCGATACGTGCAGTGTTGAACGCTTGCGACTTGTCGTTGATCTTCACGTTGGCGATACGCTTGCGCAGATCGGCCAACTGAGCGATGCCCTTCTGCATGTATTCGCCGGTACGGAATACACCGAAGTAGTTCTGCATGCAGCTTTGCAGCTCGCGACGCAGGGTGGCAACGTCTTCACCGTCGGTACGGTTGTTCAGCGCGTTCAGACGCGACAGTGCAGCTTCGATGTCGGACTCGGTAGCGTCGTCGTATTCGATGCCATCGGTCAACGCCTTTTCCAGGTGCAGGCCGGCAGCGCGACCGAAGACCACCAGGTCGAGCAGCGAGTTGCCGCCCAGACGGTTCGCACCGTGTACCGATACGCAAGCCACTTCGCCTACCGCGAACAGGCCAGGGATGATCTGGTCCTGACCTTCGGCGTTCTGGGTGATCGCCTGGCCATGAATGTTGGTGGCAACGCCGCCCATCATGTAGTGGCAGGTCGGCACAACCGGAACCGGAGCAACGACCGGGTCAACGTGGGCGAAGGTCTTCGACAGTTCGCAGATGCCTGGCAGACGGCTGTGCAGCACTTCCTCGCCCAGGTGGTCGAGTTTGAGCATTACGTGGTCGCCATTCGGACCGCAACCGTTGCCGGCGATGATTTCCTTGACCATCGAACGGGCAACCACGTCACGACCTGCAAGGTCTTTCGCGTTCGGAGCATAACGCTCCATGAAACGCTCGCCGTGCTTGTTGATCAGGTAACCACCTTCACCACGGCAACCTTCGGTAACCAGTACACCGGCGCCGGCGATGCCGGTCGGGTGGAACTGCCACATTTCGATGTCTTGTACCGGCACGCCAGCACGCAGAGCCATGCCGACGCCGTCACCGGTGTTGATCAGGGCGTTGGTGGTGGACGCGTAGATGCGGCCTGCACCGCCAGTGGCCAGAACCGTGGCCTTGGCACGAATGTAGGAGGTTTCGCCGGTTTCGATGCAGATCGCGATCACACCCACGAATTCGCCTTCCTGGTTTTTCACCAGATCAACAGCGTAGTACTCGTTGAGGAACGTGGTACCGGCTTTCAGGTTGCCCTGATAAAGGGTGTGCAGCAGCGCGTGACCGGTACGGTCGGATGCAGCGCAGGTACGTGCAGCCTGACCGCCCTTGCCGTAATCCTTGGACTGGCCACCGAACGGACGCTGGTAGATGCGGCCTTGCTCGGTACGCGAGAACGGCAGACCCATGTGGTCCAGCTCGAACACGGCAGCCGGGCCTTCCTGACACATGTATTCGATAGCGTCCTGGTCACCGATGTAGTCGGAACCCTTGACGGTATCGTACATGTGCCAGCGCCAGTCATCGTTCGGGTCGGCGGAAGCGATGGCGCACGTGATGCCGCCCTGTGCGGACACAGTGTGCGAACGGGTCGGGAAAACCTTGGTGATCACCGCAGTCTTGTGGCCGCCCTGTGCCAGCTGCAGCGCAGCGCGCATGCCGGCACCGCCACCACCAATAATGATGGCGTCGAAAGAAATCGTTGGAATGTTAGCCATGAATCAGATACCCCAGAGAATCTGCACACCCCAGACGAAGTAAGCGAACATCGCAACGCCGCATACTGCCTGGAAAAGGAAACGTATCGCCGTTGCGGACTTGCCGAACGCCATTGGCGTCAGGTAGTCGGTCGCGATGGTCCACATGCCGACCCAGGCGTGAGCGCCCAGAGCAACAAGGGCCAGCAGGCTGAAAATACGCATTCCGTTGTGAGCGAACAGTTCATGCCACTGGGCATACTCGAGGCCAGGGTTGGCGACGATGTATCCGATCAGAAAGATGAAGTAAGCCGCGAGAACGACCGCAGACACACGCTGTGCCATCCAGTCATAGAGGCCCGAACGCGACAGGTTAGTGACGTTAGTTACCATATCCAGACTCCTGCCAGAACGATTACCACCACGGAAACGGCGATAACGATTTTCGAGCCCAGTTTGCCGCCTTCCAGCGTCTCACCGATGCCCATGTCCATGATCAAGTGGCGCACACCGGCTACCAGGTGATACAGCAGAGCGGACAGGATGCCCCAAATCACTAGCTTGGCTAGCGGACTGGTCAGACACGCTTTCACCTGACCGAAGCCTTCCTCGGAGCTCAGCGACTTGTCCAATGCGTAAAGCATGATGGCAAGGCACACGAAGAGGATGACACCGGAGATACGGTGAAGAATGGACGTGTAAGCAGTGACTGGGAGTTTGATGGTCCTTAGGTCTAGGTTTACAGGTCGTTGGCTTTTCACGGCTTTTTTTTCACACTGAAGAGCCCCTAACAATCAGGGCAAAGTTGTTGGGGAGTGCACTGGTCAGGTAACCACCACCCAGGGATGCGACCCCCAATGAAAGCAAGCCCAAAAGCCCTTGGCGGTCGGTGGCCGAGTATAGACAGTTAGGCTACTAATGACAACGCGTTCACCTACCCCCAATAGCGGATTGCACAAGTTGCATAAAAGGCGTAAATGGCAGGCAATTTCGAGGAAAAAGTCGGCTTAAAGCCTTCTGGAGCAAGACTTTAGGCAAATTGACATTCGAATTTATCTCACTATAGTGGTGCGGGCCCTGCGTGGGGGGTCTGTCTGATGGTTCAAGCATAAATAGGAGGCCACATGGCTGACAAAAAAGCGCAGTTGATCATCGAGGGCGCAGCCCCCGTCGAGCTGCCCATTTTAACCGGCACCGTTGGTCCCGATGTAATCGATGTTCGGGGCCTGACGGCCACGGGCCGCTTCACTTTCGACCCGGGTTTCATGTCGACCGCTTCGTGCGAATCGAAAATTACCTATATCGACGGCGACAACGGCATTTTGTTGCACCGCGGCTACCCGATCGAACAGCTGGCTGAAAAGTCGGACTACCTGGAAACCTGCTACCTGCTGCTCAACGGCGAATTGCCGACCGCAGAACAGAAGGCCCAGTTCGTCAGCACCGTGAAGAACCACACCATGGTTCACGAGCAGCTGAAAACCTTCTTCAACGGTTTCCGTCGCGACGCCCACCCGATGGCCGTCATGTGCGGTGTAGTCGGCGCCCTCTCGGCCTTCTACCACGACTCCCTGGACATCAATAACCCGCAGCATCGCGAAATTTCCGCGATCCGTCTGGTTGCGAAGATGCCGACCCTGGCAGCGATGGTTTACAAGTACTCCATGGGCCAACCCATGATGTACCCGCGCAACGATCTGACTTACGCGGAAAACTTCCTGCACATGATGTTCAACACCCCGTGCGAGATCAAACCGATCAGCCCGGTACTCGCCAAGGCCATGGACCGGATCTTCATCCTCCACGCCGACCACGAGCAGAACGCTTCGACCTCCACCGTGCGTCTGGCCGGCTCTTCGGGTGCCAACCCGTTCGCCTGCATCGCCGCCGGTATCGCCGCACTGTGGGGTCCTGCCCACGGCGGTGCGAACGAAGCCGTGCTGACCATGCTCGACGAGATTGGCGATGTGTCGAACATCGACAAGTTCATCGCCAAAGCCAAGGACAAGAACGATCCGTTCAAGTTGATGGGCTTCGGTCACCGCGTCTACAAGAACCGCGACCCTCGCGCGACTGTCATGAAGCAGACCTGCGACGAAGTGTTGAAGGAACTGGGCATCAACAACGATCCGCAACTCGAACTGGCCATGCGCCTGGAAGAGATCGCGTTGACCGACCCGTACTTCATCGAGCGCTCGCTGTACCCGAACGTCGACTTCTACTCGGGGATCATCCTCAAGGCGATCGGCATTCCGACCAGCATGTTCACGGTGATTTTCGCCCTGGCGCGTACTGTGGGCTGGATTTCGCACTGGAAAGAAATGCTTTCGAGCCCGTACAAGATTGGCCGTCCGCGCCAGCTGTACACCGGTTACGAGTCGCGTGACATTACCAAGCTGGAAGATCGCAAATAAGGGTTTTTCTTTTTTGTGATGGTTTAGTGGTGTGTCAGGAACGGCCTCTTATATAGAGGCCGTTTTTGTTTGTGGTTTCAGCGGCCTTCGGGCCGACTGGTTCTTGGATTTTGGGGGCATATCCGTTGCTGCGGGTGCTGCCGCTGGCGGTTTCGCTCTTACAGCGAGTCACCTTTTCCAAACGCCGAAAAGGTAACCCAAAAGGCTTTGCCCCGGCGTACGGCCCGCTCGCTAGGGCTCGGGGTATCTTCGTTACGGGACCGATCCGGGCGCAGCGGCTCCGGTTGGCTTCGCTGCACCTACACTCGCTGTGTACGACTACGTCGTACGGTCGCTACGCTCCCACCCCCGGATCGATCCCGTAACGAAGCCTGCCGAAGGGGCAAAAGATCAAAAGCAAAAGCCAAAGCCAGATCAAGAGCCCCTCACCCTAGCCCTCTCCCAGAGGGAGAGGGAACTGACCGAGGTGTTTGGGCGAAACACGCCGACTTGCGATACCGAGTCGAATGCAGGTTTTGAACACCACACAAATCGGCTCCCTCTCCCTCGGGAGAGGGCTGGGGTGAGGGGCGAATCCACCGAAAATCTCAAGCCATGCGACGCTTCTAACCACTCAACAATGAGCGCAAGCTCGAGTGCTTTTGATCTTGATCCACGGGCGACGTCGGAAGGCTGAGTGGAGGGATTGATCCGGGCGTGGGAGCGCAGCGACCGTCTGGCGCAGCCAGACACAGCGGAAGGAGGTGCAGCGAAGCAAACCGGAGCCGCTGCGCCCGGATCGATCCCGCAGCGAAGGGACCCGAGCCTGCGAGGGCCGAACGCAGGAGCAAGCCTTTTGGGTTACCTTTTTGGCGTTTGAAAAAGGTGACTCGCCGTAAGGGCGAAACCCTAAGCCGCCGTTACCGCAGCAACGGATATACACACCAAACCAACCAATAACCGCCCACAAAAAAAACGCCCCAATCTCTCAATCAGGGCGTTTTCTTGCAGCTTGCAGCTTACAACTGATCTCTTAGTGCGAAACCGCCCCACTCGCCCCCAACCCGGTCTGCGAACGCACAAACTGCGGGAAGAACAACGCCCGCTCATTGTCCGCAGCCGCCGACTTGTCGGTAATCGAGAAGAACCAGATCCCGATGAACGCAATCATCATCGAGAACAGCGCCGGATATTCGTAAGGGAAGATCGCCTTCTCGTGATGCAGAATCTGCACCCAGATGGTCGGGCCGAGGATCATCAGACCAACAGCACTCACCAGACCCAGCCAGCCACCAATCATCGCGCCACGAGTGGTCAGCTTCTTCCAGTACATCGAAAGCAGCAGCACAGGGAAGTTGCAGCTCGCCGCAATCGAGAACGCCAGGCCGACCATGAACGCAATGTTCTGGCTCTCGAACAGAATGCCCAGGCCAATCGCCAGCACCGCCAGGGCGATGGTGGTGATCTTCGACACGCGAATCTCATCCTTCTCGTTGGCCTTGCCCTTCTTGATCACACTGGCGTACAGGTCGTGAGAAACCGCCGAAGCACCCGCCAGCGTCAGACCGGCTACCACAGCCAGAATGGTTGCAAACGCCACTGCCGAGATGAAGCCTAGGAAGATGCTGCCGCCCACCGCGTTGGCCAGGTGCACCGCCGCCATGTTGTTGCCGCCGAGCAAAGCGCCCGCTGCATCTTTGAAGGCCGGGTTGGTGCTGACCAGCAGGATCGCGCCGAAGCCGATGATGAAGGTCAGGATGTAGAAGTAGCCAATGAAACCGGTAGCGTACAGCACGCTCTTGCGCGCTTCTTTTGCGTCACTCACGGTGAAGAAGCGCATCAGGATGTGCGGCAGGCCAGCGGTGCCGAACATCAGCGCCAGACCCAGCGAGAATGCCGAGATCGGATCCTTCACCAGACCGCCGGGGCTCATGATCGCTTCGCCCTTGGCGTGAACCTTGATCGCTTCGGAGAACAGCGTGTTGAAGTCGAAGCCCACGTGCTTCATCACCATCAGCGCCATGAACGAGGCACCGGACAGCAGCAGCACTGCCTTGATGATCTGCACCCAAGTGGTCGCGAGCATGCCGCCGAACAGCACGTACATGCACATCAGCACGCCGACCAGGATCACCGCAACGTGGTAATCGAGGCCGAACAGCAGCTGGATCAGCTTGCCGGCACCGACCATTTGCGCGATCAGGTAAAACGCCACCACCACCAGCGAGCCGCAGGCGGACAGGGTGCGAATCTGGGTTTGCCCGAGGCGGTAGGACGCCACGTCGGCAAAGGTGTATTTACCCAGGTTGCGCAGGCGTTCGGCAATCAGGAACAGAATGATCGGCCAGCCCACGAGGAAGCCGATCGAGTAGATCAGGCCGTCATAACCGGAGGTGAACACCAGCGCGGAAATCCCCAGGAAAGACGCAGCCGACATGTAGTCGCCGGCAATCGCCAGGCCGTTCTGGAAACCGGTGATCTTGCCGCCCGCCGCGTAGTAGTCGGCGGCCGAATTGTTTTTCTTCGAAGCCCAGTAGGTGATGTACAACGTCGCGCCGACGAAGGCCACGAACATCAGGATCGCCGGGATGTTCAGCGGCTGTTTGGCCACCTCCCCCGTTAACGCGTCAGCCGCCCAGACACTCGGCGCGAAAGCCGCAACACTCAATAGAGCCAGTAGACGCCGGATCATTGCTGAGCCTCCTTGAGAATCGCATTGTTCAGGTCGTCGAACTCGCCATTGGCGCGGCGCACGTAGATGCCGGTCAGGACGAAGGCTGAAATGATCAGGCCGACACCGATCGGGATGCCCCAGGTGATCGAGGATTCAGGACTGAGTTTCGCCCCGAGCACGTGCGGCCCGTATGCGATCAGCAGGATGAATGCGGAGTAGAGCCCAAGCATGATTGCCGAGAGAATCCAGGCGAATCGTTCCCGTTTCTGAACCAGCTCCTTGAATCGGGGACTGTTCTGAATCGAGAGGTAAATGCTGTCGTTCATTGTTTTTATCCTCGCAGCACAAATTATTGTTGGAACGTAGCTAATGTATGCGGCTGCGAGAGAGGTTCCAGACGACCTTAGTAGTAGATGGCCATGATGTTTTAGCCATTTTCCGGTACACAGAAAAAAACTGTGGGAGCGAGCCTGCTCGCGAAGGCGTCGTATCAGTCGATATTGCATCAACTGACAGATTGCATTCGCGAGCAGGCTCGCTCCCACAGGGGTGTGGCGGTGTTTAAATTATTTGGTCCAGTCAGCTACACGATCCGGGTGTTTGGCCACCCAGTCCTTGGCCGCTGCATCAGGCTTGGCACCGTCCTGAATCGCCAGCATGACCTCGCCGATTTCGTCTTTCGAGGCCCACTGGAAGTTTTTCAGGAACTTGGCCACTTCCGGCGCCTTGGCGTCCAGGCCTTTGCTGCCGATGCTGTTCACGGTTTCAGCCTGGCCATACACGCCTTTCGGGTCGTCGAGGAAGCGCAGTTTCCACTTGGCGAACATCCAGTGCGGCACCCAACCGGTGACGGCGATGGATTCGTTCTTCTTCTCGGCGCGGGTCAGCTCGGCAATCATGCCGGCGCCGGAACTGGCCTTGAGGCTGTATTTGTCCAGGCCGTAATCCTTGATCGCCTGATCGGTCTTGAGCATTACGCCTGAACCGGCGTCGATGCCAACAATGCGGTTTTTGAAGGTATCGTCGGTTTTCAGGTCTTCGATCGATTTGGCTTTGACGTACTCCGGCACGATCAGGCCGATCTTCGCGTCCTTGAAGTTCGGGCCGTAATCGACGACCTGATCCTTGTTTTTCGTCCAATAGTCACCGTGGGTCACGGGTAGCCAGGCCGAGAGCATCGCATCGAGTTTGCCGGTGGCCACGCCCTGCCACATGATCCCGGTGGCGACGGCTTGCAGCTTCACGTCATAACCGAGCTTCTGTTTGATCACTTCGGCCGCCACGTGGGTAGTCGCGACGCTGTCGGACCAGCCGTCAACGTAACCGATGTTCAGGGTCTGTTTTTCAGCGTTGGCGAAAGTGGAACTCATCGCAAGCACCAAAGCGGCACCTGCGCCTAAAAGTCGTCGCATCTTCATCGTTTACTTCCCCGAAATGCTGCGCCCGACGGATGCCGGGCATCGTCAACGTATTGTTATGGTGCACAGCGCCCCCATCACGCCGGACCTCACACACCGAACATCAGCCGATTTTTCAAAAAGGGTACTGATGGTTTGATCATCAACCTCAAGCGGCCGGCGACCTGCTCTGTCAGCGACCTCAAGGCAGCGAGAAACGACATCAGAAAGCCATTAATCAAGCGAGATTAATTGACGCCAGACAATCCGCCCGAACTTTGCATGTACAACGCCTGCGAGCCACCTGCCCTTCTATAAATGCAGGTAACATGCGTCGCTTTGCAGCCACTCGGCCTGACCATGTCCGCAACGTACCGATTTCCTTTTCTGCCTTATCTGTTCGCCTGCCTGCTCGGGCTCCTGGCCCTGGGCAGTTTCTGGTATGGCCTCGGCCAACCGGTGATCCTGCCGGACGCCGCGACGCCGACGCACAAGTTGCACTGCGCCTCCTACACACCGTTCGACAAAGACCAATCGCCGTTCGACGTGCCGTTCAAATTGCGCCCCGAGCGCATGGATGCCGACCTCGCGCTGCTGGCGACGCGCTTTGAATGCATCCGCACCTACTCGATGACCGGCCTCGACGCCCTGCCCGATCTGGCGCGCAAACACGGTCTGAAGTTGATGATCGGCGCCTGGGTCAACAGCAACCCGGTCGACACCGAACAGGAAGTCGAGCTGCTGATCAAATCGGCCAATACCAACCCCGACGTGGTTACAGCGGTGATCGTCGGCAACGAAGCGCTGCTGCGCAAAGAGGTCACTGGCGCACAACTGGCCCGGCTGATCAACAAGGTCAAAAGCCAGGTCAAGCAACCGGTGACCTACGCCGACGTCTGGGAATTCTGGCTCAAGCATCCGGAAATCGCCCCGGCCGTGGACTTTCTGACCATTCACTTGCTGCCGTACTGGGAAGACGATCCGTCGAATATCGACGTGGCGCTGCGGCATGTGGCGGATGTGCGTCAGGTGTTCGGCAACAAATTCGCTCCGAAAGACGTGATGATTGGCGAAACCGGCTGGCCCAGCGAAGGCCGCCAGCGCGAGACCGCCGTGCCGAGCCGGGTCAACGAGGCGAAATTCATTCGTGGATTCGTGGCGATGGCCGAGCAGGAAGGCTGGCGTTACAACCTGATCGAAGCCTTTGATCAACCGTGGAAGCGCGGCAGTGAAGGCGCGGTCGGCGGCTACTGGGGGCTGTTCGATGCGGATCGGCAGGACAAAGGCGTGCTCGCCGGACCGGTGAGCAACGTGCCGTACTGGAAAGAATGGCTGGCAGTCGGTGCTTTGATTTTCTTCGGCACGCTGATCCTTGGTGGACGCGTGCGCACCACTCGTTCGGCGTTGCTGCTACCGCTGCTGGGCGCGGTCGCAGCGTGCTCGATTGGCGCCTGGGGCGATCTGGCTCGATTGACCACACGGTTTGCCGGTGAATGGCTGTGGGTCGGCTTGCTGACCGGGTTGAATCTGTTGGTGCTCGCGCATGCCGCGCTGACGTTGAGCGCACGCAGCGGTTGGCGCGCGCGAGCATTCGATTTGCTCGAGCGTCGCGCCGGCTGGCTGGTCGCGGTGGCCGGTTTTGCCGCGGCGGTGATGATGCTGGAAATGGTCTTCGACCCGCGCTATCGCAGTTTCGCCAGCATGGCGTTCGTCCTCCCGGCGCTGGTCTACCTGTGCCGCCCGGTAAGCGTGCCGCGTCGGGAGGTTGCTCTGCTGACCTTTATCGTTGGCGCGGGGATTGCACCGCAGTTGTATCAGGAAGGGATGCTGAATCAGCAGGCGTGGGGCTGGGCGCTGGTCAGTGGATTGATGGTGGTGGCGTTGTGGCGCTGTCTGCGGGTTCGCAAGGCCTGATTTCAGCGCTTTCGAAATCGCCATCGCTGGCAAGCCAGCTCCCACAGGATTTCTGCTGCACACAAATGTTGTGTTCACCTCAATCCCTGTGGGAGCGGGCTTGCCCGCGATGACTGACTGTCAGGCGCTGCGGGACTCGCGGACCAGGCGCAATCCGGCAATCACCACCGCAAATACCGCTAATGTGGTGTTGTACAACGCCAGCGCCGGCAGGCCGAACACCAGCGCCAGCACCGCCAGCCACCACCCTGCCCGTCCCGGCAATACAAACGCCAATACCGCCGCGCCCACCGCCGCCCAGCCCAGCACCTTGAAATGAATCATCAGCCCAAGGTTCGAACGCACCACGCATTCCCAGCGGCCGGCGTCGTCGACACAGATGCCCACCCACTGCCCATCTTCCATGAAGCCATAGCGCGCGGCATAACTGCCGGCCAGCCACAGCGGCAACAAAACAAGCAGCACAATCACGGGCAAGCGGCGGGACATGGAGCACTCCAATCTGCGGAAATCGGCGGCCAGCTTAATCTGCCGACCGGCATTCGCAAGCACTAACAACTGTTAACTGTTCAGCGAGCCCTTGCAACGTGTATCGTCCAGCTACTATTACCCCGAATTCCGCCTGTTTGGTGCCGCAGCATGGCACTTTGGCGCACGGCCGGTGGTCATAGCCTGCGAACTTCAATCGGCACCTTCCTCTAAGGGATCTAGTCATGCTCCGTTCCTTGCGCTTCGCCGCGCTGTTCAGCGGCCTTATCTTGAGTGCGTCCGCGCTGGCGGTGGATATCGACGCCGCCAGCTATGGCTACCCGCTGACCAACCCGTTCGAGGCGACGATCGCCACGACACCACCGGACCTGCGTCCGGAGCTGCCGCTGGACGACGACATCAATCAATCGGACCGCAGCCTCACCCTGCGCCCGGAGCGTGAATTCCAACTGCCGGACAATTTCTGGGCAGTGAAGAAACTCACTTACCGCATCGCCACGCAGGACAAACCGGCGCCGCTTATCTTCCTGATTGCCGGCACCGGCGCGCGCTTTGACAGCACGCTCAACGAATACCTGAAAAAGCTGTATTACAAGGCCGGCTACCACGTCGTGCAGTTGTCCTCGCCGACCAGCTTCGACTTCATCAGCGCTGCCTCGCGTTTCGCCACGCCGGGCGTGACCAAGGAAGACGCCGAAGACATGTATCGGGTGATGCAGGCCGTGCGGGCGCAGAACCCGAAGCTGCCGGTCACCGAGTATTACCTGACCGGCTACAGCCTCGGCGCCCTTGATGCCGCGTTCGTCGCGCATCTGGACGAGACTCGCCGCAGCTTCAACTTCAAGAAAGTCCTGCTGCTCAACCCGCCGGTCAACCTCTATACCTCGGTGACCAACCTCGACAAACTGGTGCAGACCGAGGTCAAGGGCATCAACAACAGCACCACGTTCTATGAACTGGTACTGACCAAGCTGACCCGTTACTTCCAGCAGAAAGGCTACATCGATCTCAACGATGCGCTGCTGTACGACTTCCAGCAGTCCAAGCAGCACCTGACCAACGAACAGATGGCCATGCTCATCGGCACGTCGTTCCGCTTTTCGGCAGCCGACATTGCCTACACCTCGGACCTGGTCAACCGTCGCGGCCTGATCACCCCGCCGAAATTCCCGATCACCGAAGGCACCAGCCTCACGCCGTTCCTCAAGCGTGCGCTGCAATGCGATTTCGACTGCTACATCACCGAGCAGGTTATTCCGATGTGGCGCGCACGCACCGACGGCGGCAGCCTGCTGCAACTGATCGATCAGGTCAGCCTGTATGCGCTCAAGGACTACCTGCACGACAGCCCGAAAATCGCCGTCATGCACAACGCCGACGACGTCATCCTCGGCCCTGGCGACCTGGGCTTCCTGCGGAAAACCTTCGGTGATCGCCTGACCGTTTATCCACTGGGCGGCCACTGCGGCAACCTTAACTATCGCGTCAACAGCGACGCCATGCTGGAGTTCTTCCGTGGCTAAATATCTCCTGCTGATTGCAGCGTTCCTCTGTGCAGGCGTGGCCCAGGCCGACAACAGTAAAGCCGATGCACCGGTGGTGGTCGACAGCGACGGCTTCAAGCAGCCGCTGACCAAACTCAAGTTCAACCCGGGCCTGGATCAGCGCGAATTCGAACGCTCCACGCTCAATGCGCTGAACGTCTATGACCCGCTGGAATCGTGGAATCGCCGGGTCTATCACTTCAACTACCGCTTCGACCAGTGGGTGTTCTTGCCAGTGGTCGATGGCTATCGCTACATCACCCCAAGCTTCGTGCGTACCGGGGTGAGCAACTTCTTCAACAACATTGGCGACGTGCCGAACCTGGTCAACAGCCTGCTGCAGTTCAAGGGCCAGCGCTCGATGGAAACCACTGCGCGCCTGCTGCTCAACACCACGATCGGCATCGCCGGTCTGTGGGATCCGGCAACCGCCATGGGCCTGCCGCGCCAGAACGAGGACTTCGGGCAGACTCTGGGCTTCTATGGCGTACCGGGCGGCGCCTACTTCGTACTGCCGATCTTCGGCCCGTCGAACATCCGCGACACCGCAGGTCTGGCCGTGGATTACACCGCCGACACCGCGATCAACTTCCTCAACGTCGCGGAAGTCAGCTCCAACCACCCGGAAGTCTGGGCCTTGCGTGCGATCGACAAGCGCTACCAGACCAGCTTCCGCTACGGCCAGATGAACTCGCCGTTCGAGTACGAGAAAGTGCGGTACGTCTACACCGAAGCGCGCAAGTTGCAGATCGCCGAGTAAATCGGCTGGCGCAAAACACTGTGGGAGCGAGCCTGCTCGCGAACGCGGAGTTTCAGTCAACATCGATATTGACTGAACTACCGCATTCGCAAGCAGGCTCGCTCCCACATTTGTTATGTGTTGCTGACTAACCCTTCAGCGCTTTCCAGAGCTTGCCTACGACCGAAACCACCGCCAACACCACAGCACCGGCAATAATCCCCGCAACACCATTGAGCAGCATCGGTACGGCAAACCCGGCACTGCCCGCCGCTGCGCCGACACCTTCGATCCAGTGATGCAGCACCGGCACGCCATGGGTCAGGATGCCGCCGCCGACCAGGAACATCGCTGCCGTGCCAACCACCGACAGGGTTTTCATCATGTACGGCGCGGCGCTGAGAATGCCGCCGCCGATCTTTTTCGCCATCTGCCCGGGCTTCTGCGTCAGCCACAGCCCCAGGTCGTCGAGCTTGACGATGCCCGCCACCAAACCGTAAACGCCCACGGTCATGACAATGGCTATGCCGGACATGACGACCACTTGCTGGGTCAGCGAGGCATCTGCCACGGTGCCGAGGGTGATCGCAATGATTTCTGCCGAGAGAATGAAGTCGGTGCGGATCGCGCCTTTGATCTTGTCCTTTTCGTACGCCACCAGATCGGTCGCCGGATCGGCCACTGCTTCGGTCAACTGTGCGTGTTCTGCCTCGTCTTCCTCTTTGCTGTGCAGAAACTTGTGCGCGAGTTTTTCAAAACCCTCGAAACACAGGTACGCGCCGCCGACCATCAACAGCGGCGTCACCAGCCAAGGCACAAAGGCGCTGATTGCCAGCGCCGACGGCACGAGGATCAGTTTGTTGACGAACGAGCCCTTGGCCACCGCCCAGACCACGGGAATTTCCCGCTCGGCGCGCACGCCCGATACCTGCTGGGCATTGAGCGCCAGATCATCACCGAGCACCCCGGCGGTCTTCTTCGCGGCCATCTTGGTCATCAACGCAACGTCATCCAGAACGGTGGCGATGTCATCGATCAGCACCAGCAAACTGCTTCCTGCCATGAATCCTGTTTCCTTCTGTGTATGAATGTTGCCAAGCATAACGCGACCGCCGGCCACAGGCTGCATTGTTGAGCGCCGCTCAAGGCCGGTGCTACCATGCGCCACCGCCAGAACAGGCAAGGAACCACCGGGTTTATGAGCACAATCCGCGAGCGTAACAAAGAACTGATCCTGCGCGCCGCCAGCGAAGAGTTTGCCGACAAGGGCTTCGCGGCGACCAAAACCAGCGACATCGCCGCCAAGGCGGGATTGCCCAAGCCCAACGTCTACTACTACTTCAAGTCCAAGGAAAACCTCTATCGCGAGGTGCTGGAAAGCATCATCGAGCCGATTCTGCAGGCCTCGACCCCGTTCAACCCGGACGGCGTACCGAGCGAAGTGCTGAGCGGCTACATCCGCTCGAAGATCCGCATCTCCCGCGACCTGCCCTACGCCTCCAAGGTGTTCGCCAGCGAAATCATGCACGGCGCCCCACACCTGAGCGCTGACCTGGTAGAGCAGCTCAACGCCCAGGCCAAACACAACATCGCCTGCATCCAGAGCTGGATCGACCGCGGCCAGATCGCCCCGATCGACCCCAACCACCTGATGTTCAGCATCTGGGCCGCGACCCAGACCTACGCCGACTTCGACTGGCAGATTTCCGCAGTGACCGGGAAAGACAAGCTTGATGAAGCCGATTATGAAGCGGCGGCGCAGACGATTATCCGGTTGGTGTTGAAGGGGTGTGAGCCGGATCGGTGAGATCGGGGGAATCGCTTCGCGAGCAGGCTCGCTCCCACAGGGGTTGTGGTGTCCAGACATTTTGTGTCCAATCCAAATCCACTGTGGGAGCGAGCCTGCTCGCGAATGGCCGCAACGCAGATCTCAACTCATAACCAGATCGAATCCCACAACGGATAGTCGCCAAGGCTTTTGACCAGCCCTGCCCGCAATGGGTTGGCAATGACATACCGAGCCATCTTCACCAGATTCTCCTCTTTACGCAGTGCCCGGTCATGGAAGCCAGGTTGCCAAAGGCTGGACTTTCTACCGGTCGAAAGCTTTACCGCTTTGGTGCTGAGGGATTTGGTTCGCTGCATCAATTCGCCGAGCGAGCCACTCTTCAATTCAATCAGCCAGTGAAAATGATCTGGCATTACGACCCAAGCCAGAGAATTGGCCAATCCCGTTTCCTCAGCTGCCCGAAATTGGCTTACAAGCAATCTGCCCAGGAAGAAATCGCTGAATACGGGTTCTCTCCCGGCGGTATTGGCGGTCAGAAGGTAAATGCGGTTGTGTTCTGAATAGCGTCCGATGCGCAAGCGATGTGAAGCAGATAAACCCGGCATTCCGTTGCCTTCTCATATGTTGATCATGAGAAGGCTAGCCGTGGAGATGGCAAAGGGAGCGTCAGACTTTTAGCAAGATGTGTAGCGCAGATCGTATTCGCGAGCAGGCTCGCTCCCACAGTGGGCTTCAGGTGTTCAGACATTTTGTGTCCAACCCTGATCCCATGGGGGAGCGAGCCTGCTCGCGAAAGCGGTTATTCAGACACTGACATTCAACCAACCACCCCGCCATCCGCCCTCAAATCCAGCGCTTCCACCGCTCTGATCGCCACCTGCTCATCCACATCCGACAAATCCCCACTGATCCCGATCGCGCCCAGCACCTCACCCGCCTGATTTCGAATCAACACCCCACCCGGTGCCGGCACTACGCTGCCCTGCCCCATGCTGTTCAACGAAGAAAAAAACGCCGGGCGTTGTTGGGCGTCCTGGGCGAGCAGGCGGGAGCCTTTACCCAGGGCGATGGCGCCCCAGGCTTTGCCGATGGCGATGTCGGGGCGCAGCAGGCTGGCGCCGTCTTCGCGTTGCAGGGCGATCAGGTGGCCGCCGTTATCGAGTACCGCGATGGTCAGCGGTGCGGCGTTGATGCCGCGTCCTGCGTTGATGGCTTCGCTGACCAGGTTGACTGCGACTTTCAAGGTTAAAGCGCTCATGGTGCCGTCCTCATTTTGTTATAGGGAAAGTCGTGGGACTGCGCGTTTGTGCCGCAGTCCGATGCTACAAATAGAACACAACAAGTTATTTTTTTGTATACAATAATTCTCGAAAAGCGCCACATGCGACGAAAAGCCACAGCACAGCGGGCTTCCGACGAATGAAACAGGCGCTTGAGAAAATGGATTGACCTGCGCCGTCCGCCGTGAATACACTCTGCGCAAAGCCACTTGTATACAATTACAAAACGTAAAGAGGCACAAAACAATGAGCAAAATGAGAGCAATCGAAGCCGCCGTTCTGGTGATGCGCCGTGAAGGGGTTGATACCGCTTTTGGCATCCCGGGCGCAGCGATCAACCCGCTGTACTCCGCCTTGCAGAAAGTCGGTGGCATCGATCACGTCCTTGCTCGCCACGTTGAAGGCGCCTCGCACATGGCCGAGGGCTACACCCGCACCAAGGCCGGCAATATCGGCGTGTGCATCGGCACGTCCGGCCCGGCCGGCACCGATATGGTCACCGGGCTCTACAGCGCCTCAGCTGACTCGATTCCAATCCTCTGCATTACCGGCCAGGCACCCCGCGCCCGGATGCACAAGGAAGATTTCCAGGCTGTCGACATCACCAGCATCGTCAAGCCAGTCACCAAGTGGGCAACCACCGTTCTCGAACCGGGCCAGGTGCCTTACGCGTTCCAGAAAGCCTTTTATGAAATGCGCTCCGGCCGTCCAGGCCCGGTGCTGATCGACCTGCCGTTCGATGTGCAGATGGCCGAGATCGAATTCGACATCGACGCTTACCAGCCGCTGCCATTGGCCAAACCGACCGCAACCCGCGTTCAGGTTGAAAAAGCTTTGGCTTTGCTGGATCAGGCTGAGCGCCCACTGCTGGTGGCCGGCGGCGGCATCATCAACGCCGACGCCAGCGACCTGCTGGTCGAGTTCGCCGAGCTGACCGGCATTCCGGTCATCCCTACCCTGATGGGCTGGGGCACCATCCCTGACGATCACCCGCTGATGGTCGGCATGGTCGGTCTGCAGACGTCGCACCGTTACGGCAACGCCACCATGCTCAAATCCGACGTGGTGCTGGGCATTGGTAACCGTTGGGCCAACCGTCACACCGGTTCGGTGGATGTCTACACCGAAGGCCGCAAGTTCATTCACGTCGACATCGAAGGCACGCAGATCGGCCGCGTGTTCACCCCGGATCTGGGCATCGTTTCCGACGCCGCTGCCGCGCTGACCGTGTTCATCGAAGTCGCCCGTGAATGGCAAGCCGCCGGCAAGCTGAAGAACCGCAGCGCCTGGCTGCAGGATTGCCAGCAGCGCAAGGCCAGCCTGCATCGCAAGACCCACTTCGACAACGTGCCGGTCAAGCCGCAGCGCGTCTACGAAGAAATGAACCAGGTGTTCGGCAAGGACACCTGCTACGTCAGCACCATTGGTCTGTCGCAGATTGCCGGCGCGCAGTTCCTGCACGTCTACAAGCCGCGTCACTGGATCAACTGTGGCCAGGCCGGCCCGTTGGGCTGGACCATTCCGGCCGCACTGGGCGTGGTCAAGGCCGATCCGAGCCGTAAAGTCGTGGCCCTGTCGGGGGACTATGACTTCCAGTTCATGATCGAAGAACTGGCGGTCGGCGCTCAGTTCAAACTGCCTTACATCCACGTCGTGGTGAACAACTCGTACCTGGGCCTGATTCGTCAGGCCCAGCGCGGGTTTGAAATGGACTACTGCGTGCAGCTGTCCTTCGACAACTTGAACGCGCCGGAACTCAACGGTTACGGTGTTGACCACGTCGCAGTCGCCGAAGGCCTAGGTTGCAAGGCACTGCGTGTGTTCGAACCATCGGAAATCGCCCCTGCCCTGCGCAAGGCCGAACAGATGATCGAAGAGTTCAAGGTGCCGGTGATCGTCGAGATCATTCTGGAGCGTGTGACCAACATCTCCATGGGTACCGAGATCAACGCGGTCAACGAGTTCGAGGACCTGGCACTGGTCGGCAACGATGCGCCGACGGCGATTTCGTTGCTCGATTGATTGCTTTTAGCCCCCTCTCCCTCTGGGAGAGGGCTGGGGTGAGGGAGAGGTTTTGCGGTGTTCGCACAATCGGGATCAGACTCAGGATTCCCCCTCACCCTAACCCTCTCCCCAAGGAGAGGGGACTGATCGCGTTCAGTCTGACCTACCGTGCCTCATCAGTTTTTAGGAGACCACCATGCCGCGTTTCGCAGCCAACCTGTCCATGCTGTTCACCGAACAGGATTTCCTTGCCCGTTTCGACGCCGCCGCCAAGGCCGGTTTCAGTGGCGTGGAATACCTGTTCCCGTACGACTTCAGCTCGGCTGAAATCAAGGCAAAACTCGAGGCCAACGGTCTGACCCAAGTGTTGTTCAACCTGCCGGCCGGTGACTGGGCCAAGGGCGAGCGTGGCATCGCTTGCCTGCCGGATCGGGTCGAAGAGTTCCGCGCCGGGGTCGATCTGGCGATCGCTTACGCACAAGTGCTGGGCAACACCCAGGTCAACTGCCTGGCCGGCATCCGCCCGCAAGGCGTTGACGATGCCACTGTGGAAAAGACCTTCGTTGCCAACCTCAAATACGCCGCCGACAAGCTGCAAGCGGCGGGCATCAAACTGGTGATGGAAGCGATCAACACCCGTGACATTCCCGGCTTCTACCTGAACAACACGGCGCAGGCCCTGTCGATTCGCGAGCAGGTCGGCAGCGCCAATCTGTTCCTGCAATACGACATCTATCACATGCAAATCATGGAAGGCGATCTGGCCCGCACCCTGCAATCGCACCTGGGCGAGATCAACCACGTTCAGCTCGCGGACAACCCGGGGCGCAACGAGCCGGGTACTGGTGAGATCAACTACCGCTTCCTGTTCGAACACCTTGATCGCATCGGTTATCAGGGTTGGGTTGGTTGCGAATACAAACCGCTGACCACCACCGAAGCGGGCCTGGGTTGGTTGAAATCACACAACGCAATCTAAGAAACACAGCAAATCCCCTGTGGGAGCGAGCCTGCTCGCGAATGCGGTGGTTCAGTCAACACGGATATTGAATGTTCCACCGCATTCGCGAGCAGGCTCGCTCCCACATGAAAAGCAGCTCCCCTATTTGCTTGAGCACGACAAAAACAAGAGGATTTTCTCATGGCTAAAATCGGATTCATCGGCACCGGCATCATGGGCCACCCAATGGCGGCGAACCTGCAGAAAGCCGGTCACAGCCTGTTCCTGTCGCAACACCACGACGCGGCCCCGGCCGATCTGGTCGCCGCTGGCGCCGTCGCCCTGGCCAACCCGCGTGAAGTGGCGCAGGAAGCCGAATTCATCATCGTCATGGTTCCGGATACCCCGCAGGTCGATGACGTGCTGTTCCGCGCCGACGGTGTTGCCGCCGGTATCGGCAAAGGCAAAGTGGTCATCGACATGAGCTCGATTTCACCGACCGCCACCAAAGCCTTCGCGGCGAAGATCAACGAAAAAGGCGCGCAATACCTTGACGCGCCAGTGTCCGGCGGTGAAGTCGGCGCCAAGGCCGCGACCCTGAGCATCATGGTCGGTGGCGACGCCGATGCCTTCGAACGCGCCCTGCCGCTGTTCCAGGCCATGGGCAAGAACATCACCCTGGTTGGTGGCAATGGCGATGGTCAGACCGCCAAAGTGGCGAACCAGATCATCGTTGCGCTGAACATCCAGGCCGTTGCCGAAGCCCTGCTGTTCGCCTCGAAAAACGGTGCCGATCCGGCCAAGGTGCGTGAAGCGCTGATGGGCGGTTTCGCTTCTTCGAAGATTCTCGAAGTGCACGGCGAGCGCATGATCAAAGGCACCTTCGACCCGGGCTTCCGCATCAGCCTGCACCAGAAGGACCTGAACCTGGCCCTGCAAGGCGCCAAGGAGCTGAACATCAACCTGCCGAACACCGCCAATGCCCAGCAGGTATTCAGCACCTGCGCGGCCATCGGTGGCAGCAACTGGGACCACTCGGCGCTGATCAAGGGCCTTGAGCACATGGCCAATTTCTCGATTCGCGACAAAAAATAAAGTCTGCACAAAACCCTGTGGGAGCGAGCCTGCTCGCGAAAGCGGCTTCACATTCAACATCCATGTTGGCTGACATACCGCGTTCGCGAGCAGGCTCGCTCCCACAAGGGTTCCGAGTTGCCCTTTCGAATAACAAGAATTCCGGGAGCCCGCCATGTCGGTCGATCCGCAACAACTGCTGCGCGAGCTGTTTGCCACAGCCATCGACGCGGCCCATCCGAACCAAGTCCTCGAAGCCCATTTGCCTGCCGATCGCACGGGTCGGGTTATCGTCATCGGTGCCGGCAAAGCCGCTGCCGCCATGGCGCAAGTGGTCGAGCGCTGCTGGGAAGGTGAAGTCACCGGTCTGGTGGTGACCCGCTACGGTCACGGCGCCCCGTGCGAAAAAATCGAAGTGGTCGAAGCCGCGCACCCGGTGCCGGACGCCGCCGGTCTGGCCGTGGCCAAACGTGTGCTGGAACTGGTCAGCAACCTGACTGAAGACGACCGCGTGATCTTCCTGCTCTCCGGCGGCGGCTCTGCCTTGCTCGCCCTGCCGGCCGAAGGCATCACCCTCGCTGACAAGCAGTCGATCAACAAAGCCCTGCTCAAATCCGGTGCGACCATCGGCGAGATGAACTGCGTGCGCAAGCACCTCTCGGCGATCAAGGGCGGCCGCCTCGGCAAGGCCTGCTGGCCGGCGACGGTTTACACCTACGCGATTTCCGATGTGCCGGGCGACCTCGCCACCGTCATTGCGTCCGGCCCGACCGTGGCCGACCCGAGCACTTCGGCCGAAGCACTGGCGATCATCAAGCGCTACGGCATCGACATTCCCGCCTCCGTGCGCACCTGGCTGCAAAGTCCGGAATCGGAAACCGTCAAACCCGGCGACCCGTCCCTGGCGCGCAGCCACTTCCAGTTGATCGCCCGCCCGCAGCAATCGCTGGACGCGGCGGCGGTGAAGTGCCGTCAGGCCGGTTTCAGCACCTTGATTCTCGGCGATCTCGAAGGCGAATCCCGCGAAGTGGCGAAAGTCCACGCCGGCATTGCCCGACAGATCATCAACCACGGCCAGCCGCTGGCGGCGCCCTGCGTGATTCTCTCCGGCGGTGAAACCACGGTAACCGTGCGCGGCAATGGCCGTGGCGGACGCAATGCCGAATTCCTCCTCAGCCTGACCGACAGCCTCAAGGGCCAGCCCGGCGTCTACGCGCTGGCCGGCGACACCGATGGCATCGACGGCTCGGAAGACAACGCCGGCGCGATCATGACCCCGGACAGCTACGCCCGCGCCGCCGCACTGGGTCTGAGCGCCAGCGACGACCTGGATAACAACAACGGCTACGGCTACTTCCAGGCGCTCGATGCGCTGATCGTCACCGAGCCGACCCGCACTAACGTCAACGACTTCCGCGCCATTCTGATCCTTGAGAACTGCAAATCATGACGCCTGATAAAAAGGTCAAAATCCTCGCCACCCTCGGCCCCGCCGTCGACGGTATCGACGACATCCGCGAGCTGGTCGAGGCCGGGGTCAACATCTTCCGCCTGAACTTCAGCCACGGCGATCACGCCGACCACGCCAAGCGCTATCAGTGGATCCGCGAAGTCGAGCGCCAGCTCAACTACCCGCTGGGCATTCTGATGGATCTGCAGGGGCCGAAACTGCGCGTCGGCAAGTTCGCTGACGGCAAGGTGCAGTTGCATCGCGGTCAGGCGTTCCGCCTCGATCTCGATACGACAGCGGGCGATGAGCGCCGGGTCAACCTGCCGCATCCGGAGATCATTGCTGCGCTGGAAGCCGGCATGGATCTGCTGCTCGACGACGGCAAGCTGCGCCTGCGCGTGGTCACCAAATACGCCGATGCAATCGACACCAGCGTGCTCAACGGCGGCGAACTGTCCGATCGCAAAGGCGTGAATGTGCCGCAAGCGGTGCTCGACCTCAGCCCGCTGACCGCCAAGGATCGCCGCGATCTGAGCTTCGGCCTGGAATTGGGTGTGGACTGGGTCGCGTTGTCGTTCGTGCAGCGCCCGCAGGACATTGTCGAAGCCCGCGCACTGATCGGCGACAAGGCATTTCTGATGGCGAAAATCGAGAAGCCTTCGGCGGTCGAGCAACTGCGTGAGATTGCTGAGTTGAGCGACGCGATCATGGTCGCTCGCGGTGATCTTGGTGTGGAAGTGCCGGCGGAAAGCGTGCCGCAGATTCAGAAAAACATCATCACCACTTGCCGTGCGCTGGGCAAACCGGTGGTGGTGGCGACGCAGATGCTCGAGTCGATGCGTTTCTCCCCTGCCCCAACCCGTGCCGAGGTGACTGACGTCGCCAATGCCGTGGCCGAAGGCGCCGATGCGGTGATGCTCTCGGCGGAGACCGCGTCCGGTGAGTACCCGCTGGAAGCCGTGCAGATGATGAGCAAGATCATCCGTCAGGTTGAAAACGGCCCGGACTATCAGACCCAGCTCGACGTCAGCCGGCCGAAAGCCGAGGCGACGGTTTCCGATGCGATCAGCTGTGCGATCCGCCGGATCAGCAACGTGCTGCCGGTGGCGGTGCTGGTCAATTACAGCGAGTCCGGCGCCTCGACGTTGCGCGCATCGCGCGAGCGGCCAAAAGCGCCGATCCTCAATCTGACGCCGAACCTGCAAACGGCGCGGCGCTTGAGCGTGGCGTGGGGCATTCATTCGGTAGTCAACGATCGCCTGCGTCAGGTCGACGAAGTCTGCTCGACGGCACTGGAGATTGCTCAGGCGCAAGGCATGGCCGAGCGTGGCGATACGCTGCTGATCACCGCTGGCGTGCCGTTCGGGCAGCCGGGGTCGACCAATTCGCTGCGCATCGAGACGTTGATTTAACCCACCCTAAAAGTGGGTGCATAACCTTGTGGCGAGGGGATTTATCCCCGTTGGGCTGCGAAGCGGCCCCCCATCGGAGAATGCGGTTTCTCTGTGGAAACCGTCACACCCTCAAAAGCGACGACTGCTGCGCAGCCGAACGGGGCGGTGCGACGTTTCGCTAAATCCCTTCGCCACAGGGACTTGCAAGACCTTTTGATGTTCCAACTGCCCAGATTTTCTCAACATGCCTGCCAATCATTTCAACACCCACTGCCCCGACTGGGCCGAGGCTTTGCTCAACGGTTTCAGTCAGATTTTCTTTCAGCGCCACCCGCTGTGCGGCCTGCTGTGTCTGTTGGCGATTCTGCTGACCGCGCCGGTGCTGTTCGCCGGCGCGCTGCTTGGTGGCGTCGCCGGTCTGCTCACCGCGCAACGGCGCAACTACGCCAAGGCCGATCGCCAGGCCGGGTTGTTCAGCTACAACGGCGTGCTGCTCGGCCTGCTGCTGAGCCTGTATTTCCCATGGTCGCCACTGCTGCCGCCGTTGATTCTTGCAGCAGGCGGCTTGAGCGCGATGCTCACGCAGCAATGGCTCAAACACGTGTACCGCAGTCGCGCCATACCGGCGTATACCTCGCCGTTCGTGGCGCTCAGCTGGGTGCTGCTGATGTTCGCCGAGCCGTCCGCGCCGGCGGCATCGGTCGACCTGAACACGACAAATCTGCTGGCCGCTGAACTGCGCGGATTCGGCCAGGTGATGTTTCTCGACCATCCTTTGGCCGGGGCGTTGATTGCCAGCGGTTTGCTGATTGCTGATCGCCGCGCGTTCTGCTGGGCGCTGCTGGCGTCGGCGATCGGCCTGGGCTCGAGTCTACTGCACCACGAAACGTCCGCCGCACTGCTCGGGCTCGGTGGCTATAACGCCGTACTCGCCGCCCTCGCCTTCAGCGCTCAGCGACAAAATCCGTGGCTGCCGCTGCTCGCCATTGTCCTGGCGCTGCTGGTGACGCCGCTGTTTGCCGCCCTTGGAGTGGCGACGCTGACCGCGCCGTTCATCCTCGCCTGCTGGTTGATTCGTGCCGGCATTCAAATGCTTGGCAAAGCGTCGCTCGCGCATGAGTCTTGCGCTCACGAGGAGAATCACCCTAGGCTGCGCTGATCTTCGATTCAGGCGTTATCCATGGACAGCAGCAACAATTGGCGCGAACGGCTTTACGTCATGATTTTCCAGAGCGACACCCCGGCCGGGCGTCGCTTCGACGGCATTCTGCTGTTGATCATCCTCGCCAGTCTGGTGATCGTGATGCTCGACAGTATCGACAGCATTCACCGTAATTACGCCGATGTTCTGGCCTATATCGAGTGGGGCTTCACGGCGATTTTCCTCGGCGAGTACATCCTGCGTCTGTACTGCTCGCCCAAGCCGCTGCGCTATGCCTTCAGCTTTTACGGCCTGGTGGATCTGCTGGCGATCGTGCCGGGCATCCTCGCGCTGTATTACAGCGATGCGCAGTATCTGCTGATCATCCGCATCATTCGGATGCTGCGGATTTTCCGCGTGCTCAAGCTCAGCCCGTATCTCAAGCAAGCCAACTATCTGATGTCGGCGCTGCGCGGCAGCAAGCAGAAAATCGTCGTGTTTCTGGTCAGCGTGTGCACGCTGGTGACAGTGTTCGGCACGCTGATGTACGTGATCGAAGGCCCGGAACATGGCTTCACCAGCATTCCCAAAGGCATCTATTGGGCGATCGTGACCTTGACCACTGTGGGCTTCGGCGACATCGTGCCGAAGACGCCGCTGGGCCAGGTGATTTCCTCGCTGGTGATGATCACCGGTTACTCGATCATCGCCGTGCCCACAGGGATTTTCACCGCTGAGCTGGCCAACGCCATGCGCGGCGAACAGCTGCAACATGACTGCCCGGGCTGCCAGAAAAAGAGCCATGAACAGAGCGCAGCGTTCTGTTCGCGCTGCGGCAGTCAGCTGTTCAAGAAAGTGGAATAAGCACAGAGCTTTTTAATCTTTAAGCGACTATGCGAGGCCCGCTATAGTCGCTGGCAAATGGCTTCATTTTTGACAAGACACCCCACAGAACAAGGAATGCGCAGTGAAAAAACTCTTTGGCGCCTCACTTCTCGCCGCCGGCCTGGCCTTGGCCAACATCGCTCAGGCAGCACCGACGCTGCTCAACGTTTCCTACGACGTGATGCGCGATTTCTACAAGGACTACAACACTGCGTTCCAGAAGCACTGGCAAGCCGAGCACAAGGAGAACATCACCGTGCAGATGTCCTTCGGCGGCTCGAGCAAGCAGGCGCGTTCGGTGATCGACGGCCTGCCGGCTGACGTCATCACCATGAACATGGCCACCGACATCAATGCCCTCGCCGACAACGGCAAACTGGTCCCGGACAATTGGGTCACGCGCCTGCCGAACAACAGCGCACCGTTCACCTCGGCGACGGTATTCATCGTTCGCAAGGGCAACCCGAAAGCTTTGAAAGACTGGCCTGACCTGCTCAAGGATGGCGTTCAGGTGATCGTGCCCAACCCGAAAACTTCGGGTAATGGCCGCTACACCTACCTGTCAGCCTGGGGCTATGTGCTGAAAAACGGTGGCGACGAGAACAAGGCCAAGGACTTCGTCGGCAAGCTGTTCAAGCAGGCGCCGGTGCTCGACACCGGTGGCCGCGCCGCCACCACCACGTTCATGACCAACCAGATCGGCGACGTACTGGTGACCTTCGAAAACGAAGCGGAAATGATCGCCCGCGAGTTCGGTCGCGATCAGTTCGAAGTCATCTACCCGACCGTCTCAGCGGAAGCCGAGCCACCGGTTTCGGTGGTCGACAAAGTGGTCGACAAGAAAGGCTCGCGCGCTGCGGCTGATGAGTATCTGAAGTACCTGTGGTCGCCGGAAGGTCAGGAAATTGCGGCGGCCAACTACCTGCGCCCGCGTGACCCGGCGGTGCTGGCGAAGTACACCGACCGTTTCCCGAAAGTCGACTTCCTTTCGGTGGAGAAGACCTTTGGTGACTGGCGCACGGTGCAGAAAACCCACTTCAATGATGGTGGCGTGTTTGATCAGATTTATAGCGGGCAGTAAGGCTTGATCTGAAAAAATCAAAAGGCGACCCACCGGGTCGCCTTTTTGTTGCGCGGCAATACCGCTCATTACACTGCGTAATAACAGTTATCATCCGAAAACGTCTTCTGCCAGTCCACGTTGTCCATTAGCCTCAGCCCTTTCCTGTGCCCGACCCGAGATCCCCTATGACCACCACTCCTCACGCAATGACCCGAGGCATGGTCCTGCTGTTCGCGTTCTGCTGCGGCGCCATCGTTGCCAACATCTACTACGCACAGCCGATCATCGGCCTGATCGCGCCGGACATCGGCCTCTCCGACACCATGGCCAGTTTCATCGTCTCGCTGACGCAGATCGGTTACGCGTTGGGCCTGTTCTTTCTGGTGCCGCTGGGGGATCTGCTGGAGAACCGTCGGCTGATGATCATCACTACGCTGGTGGCGATCGCCAGTCTGCTTGGCGCCGCGTTCACTGAACAGCCGAACGTATTTCTGCTGATCTCGCTGCTGGTCGGCTTCAGCTCGGTGTCGGTGCAGATCCTGATTCCGCTGGCCGCGCATCTGGCGCCGGAAGAGTCCCGTGGCCGCGTGGTGGGCGGGATCATGGGCGGTTTGCTGCTGGGTATTCTGTTGGCGCGACCGGTGTCGAGTGTGGTCGCCGATCACCTCGGCTGGCGCGCCATGTTCATGATCGCCGCAGCGTTGATGGCGGCAATCAGCGTGGTGCTGGCACTGACCGTGCCCAAGCGCCAGCCCGATCACAGCGCAACTTATGGCCAATTGATCGGCTCGCTGTGGACGCTGCTGCGCCAGCAACCGGTGCTGCGTCAGCGGGCGTTTTATCAGGGCTGCATGTTCGCCACGTTCAGCCTGTTCTGGACCGCCGTGCCGCTGGAGCTGGCACGCAACCATGGCCTGTCGCAAAGCGAAATTGCGATCTTCGCTCTGGTGGGCGCGATCGGTGCCATCGCCGCGCCAATCAGCGGCCGCCTCGCTGATGCCGGTCACACACGCATCGCCTCGCTGCTGGCCATGCTCTTCGCCAGCCTGAGCTTCCTGCCCGCCTTCATTCACCCGGCCTACAGCGTCATCGGCCTGGCCGTGACCGGCGTGGTGCTGGACTTCTGCGTGCAGATGAACATGGTCCTGGGCCAACGCGCGGTGTACTCGCTGGACGCGAAAAGTCGTGGCCGTTTGAACGCGCTGTACATGACCAGCATCTTCATCGGCGGCGCGTTCGGCTCGTCGGTGGCCAGCGCGGTGTACGAGCATGGCGGCTGGTTGTGGATCGTGATTGTCGGCAGCGTGTTTCCGTTGCTGGCGTTGTTGCGGTTTCTGAGTGCATCGCAAAACGCTGCGCTGGCGCAGCGAAAAGTCGCGTCCTGACGCGATGTCATAGTGGGAGCGAGCCTGCTCGCGAAGGCGGTGTGTCAGCCATAGATCAGTGCCTGACCTGACGCCTTCGCGAGCAGGCTCGCTCCCACAATTGCGCAGACCCTCAATACCGAACCAGTTTCTCCATCGCCGCATCCGCCAGAAACGAGGAGCGGCTTTTGACGTTGTGCTCGCGTACATAGCGATCAATACGCTGAATCACATAGCCGGGCAGCGTAACGTTGACCTTTTCGGTCTTGCCCAGGTACGGCGAGATATCCAGCTCCAGCATGCCCCAGCCCATCTCGGCAAAATCCGGATGATTGCGATGCGCCGCTGCCGAGGTCGGCATCGGAATCGCCTGACCGGCCGCCGCGATCTCCTGCAGCATGAGGTGAGCCACTTCCACGGCCGCGTTGTAGGCCTCCTCAAAGCTGTCCCCGGCCGTGACTGCGCCGGGAATATCGGGGATCTGAATGCCGATGGCAGTGTTCTCGTCACCCCACTCGATGCAGATGGGATATTGCATTACGGATCTCCTTCATGACGGGTTGGCGGGCTGAATAACCCCGCGCGCCGCCGAATGCTTTTGACTGTCCCCAGCGGTAAATCCTTTTTCGGATGCGGGACGGCAATCGTGTTCGGGTTGTAACGATGAGTGAAGATGTAATGACTGCCCGCAACCCGATCCAGCGTCCAGCCCGCCTCCTCCAGCTCCTTCATCAATAGCCTGCTCTGCACCAACCGCCTCCTTGGCCTGGCCCATTAAAAATAACTCTAGAGTTATCTTTACTCAAGCACAGAATGGGACGGGGTGATGGTTGGTAGTTTTACAAAGTATTCCTGCACCAGTTTCGTTTATTGCGAATTTCGTTTAATTCGAATAACGTCGACACATCCTTCCATAGAATGCTGGAACAGTCTTATGACCACCGCTACTCCATCTGCCATCAATCTGCCTGTCGAACGAGAGGTCAAAGCCGCGATTGCAGGCCAGCGCGCCCTGAGCGCCTTCCTCACAACCGCTTTTGAAACTCAGCGAATCCAGATTTTTGATGAACAGAACGAAGCCCACAGCGTCGAGCTGCCAACATCGGCGTTGCGCTTGCTGAGCGATATCCTCGCGGCGCTGGCGCAGGGCAACGCTGTGAAGGTGGTACCGATCCACGCGGAACTGACCACGCAGGAAGCTGCCGATCTGCTCAACGTCTCACGTCCGCACATGATCAAACTGCTGGAGAGCGGTGAGATTTCCTACCACAAAACAGGCAAGCACCGACGTGTGCGTTTTGCTGATCTGATGGAATATAAAACCCGGCGAGACACCGCCAGCGAGCAGGCAATGATGCTTCTCGCGGAGCAGGCACAGGCGCTAAGGACAGGATACGAGTGAGGCATTCCTCTTTCACTGCTGTATACGATGCATGCGTTTTATATCCGGCCCCTTTAAGAGATTTCCTGATGTGGCTCGCGTTGTCAGGGCTGTATCGGGCTCGCTGGACTCAGGAAATACACCACGAATGGAAGCGTAACTTATTGAAGAACAGGTCCGACCTGACCCTCGAACAACTCGATCGCACATCGCAATTGATGGACCTGGCCATTCCAGACGCGTGTATCGATGGCTATGAAGACTTGGTGTCAGGCCTGACACTGCCTGCTGAGAACGACCGCTATGTTCTAGCGGCCGCAATCCGATGCGGTGCCGATGTAATAGTGACGTTCAACCTGAAAGATTTCCCCACCCGTCACCTCGCGCCATACGGCATTGAAGCTCAGTACCCGGATGAGTTTGTGGAAAACCTTTTCCATCTTGATTCGGCTGCCGTCGTCGCTGCGGCTCAAAGCCAGCGACGGCAATTGAAAACGCCCAATGTGGAGGTGGACAAATATCTCGGCTTTCTCCAACGGCAAGGATTGGTCGAGTCGGTAAAGGCGTTAGGTCACTATCGTGCGATTCTCTGAGAATCAGACGCAAAAAAACGGCGATCCCAGGATCGCCGTTTCTCTTACTGCCCGAATTTCTTGCCCAACCCCGGCGGGACGCCGTGGATGTTGGTGTCTTCCCACGGGCCGTTGGGGCTGACCGAGCGGCTCCAGCCGTTGTTCCAGCGGTAGTAGGTGCGCTGGCGGTAGAAGGTGTTGGTCTGGTCGTCGAGCACGTAGACGCCGAGCTTCTGGTCCCAGTGGCTGTTGCCGCCCGGTGGCGGGGCGAAGCTGGCCGAGGTGCGGGGCACGGGCTTGGCGGGTTTGGCCGGGATGCTCTTGCCGGGGCTCGGCGAGGTCGACGGGGTCGGGCTTGGCTGCGAGGGCGGGATTGGCGGCAGGCTGGTGGTCGGTTCCGGGCGTTGTACCGCACATGCACTCAAGCCCAGGGCCAGTGTGAGGACTGTGATGCGGGCGATGGTGTGCATGGCGGTGCTTTCCTGTTGGGTCCGGTTACTTGTCCGGGCTGTCGATAGTCAGTTTTTGTGGCGCGGTGGTGCTGCTGGCCACTGGGCCGCTGCGACCGATCCACTCACCGGCAGTCGGTTGACCGGCCCGTGAGATGCGCGCAACCAGTTGGACTTCAGGGAAGTTGGACAGTTTCAACTGCGGCATCATTGCGTCGGCATCGCCCAGTTCGACGGTCACCGGCAGGTCAGCCACGGTCAGACGTTTGGCCGCCAGCGGCGCCGGTGGGCCTGAAGTGGCGCGGGCGAAGATGAACACGCTGTCGCCCGGTTGCACCTTGCTCCTGAGTTCGCTGGCCAGATCAACGCTGACTGTCAGCAATGCCGCTTTCGGCGCCGGTGCCTGGGCAACTTTGCCGCCGCTGGCTTTCAAGCGTTCGGCGGCACGCTCGATGCCGCCTTGCAGCGCAGCGCGAGAGTTGTCATCCGGCGGCAGTTGCGCGAGCAGGCGATTCCAGTAGTCGATGGCCTCCTGATAACGCTCGCCTTCGAACGCGGCGATGCCGAGCAGGCCGAGGCTGGTAACTTCCTTCGGATCGGCCTTCAGCGCTTCGTCGGTCAGTTTCTGAATCTGCTCCGACCACTTTTTACCGTCAGCAAAATACTGCGCCTGCGCCCACTGGCCGAGCAGTTCCGGCTGGCGACCGGCGAGGTTGGCGGCGCGTTCGAACATCTTCGCCGCGTCTGCCGGACGGTCTTGAGCCATGTAGGTACGGCCGAGGAAATACAGACCTTCGGCGGAATCCGGTTGTGCGGCGACCGCACGCTCCAGACGCTGGGTCATCTCTTCCATCGACTGTGGTGCCTGAGCGAATTCGCGGGTCAGTTCGACCTTGTCGGCGGCGCCGAAATGCAGGTACAGACCGAGACCCAGCACCGGTACCAACACGGCGGCCAGCAGCGGCAACGGCTTGCCCAGGCGGGAGACACGCGGTGCGGTGACGCCTTCGGTGTCCGCGAGCAATTCACGCGCGGCTTCTGCGCGGCCGCTGTCCAGTTGCGCGGCGTCGAGCACGCCTTCGGCCTGCTGCGCTTGCAGCTCGGCAACCCGTTCCTGGTACAGCGCGACGTTCAACGCGGTGCGATCTTCTTCCCGCTGAGCGCGGCGTTCGCGCAGTACCGGGATCAGCAGAAAACTCAGGGCGACCAGAAGCAACAGCCCTGCGGCAAGCCAGAAATCAATCATTCTTGGTTTTTATCCAACAGTTGGTCGAGGCGCTGACGTTCTTCGGCAGACAGCGATGACGGCGTTTCGGCGCGTTGCCCGCGACGCCTGCGCACGATCAGCGCGATCACCACGAAACCACCGAGCAGCAGAGCGGCCGGGCCGAACCACAGCAGCGCAGTCTTGGCATTGAGCGCCGGTTTGTAGCGGACGAAATCACCGTAGCGATCGACCATGAAGTCGATGATCTGCTGATTGTCCTTGCCCTCGCCGAGCATGCGGAAAATCTCTTTGCGCAGGTCGGCGGCAATCGGTGCGTTGGAGTCGGCGATGTCCTGGTTCTGGCATTTGGGGCAGCGCAGTTCCTTGGTCAGCTCGCGGAAACGCTCGCGGTCGCCCTCTTTGGCAAATTCGTAGGTGTCGATGGCCGCATGGGCGACACCGGCCAGGCTCAAACCCAACACGACCGCAGCGAGAAAACGCTTCATGGCTTGGCCTCATCGACCAGCGCCTGATACTTGGCCGCGAGTTTTTCGCGCCAGACCTGCTCGTCGATCACCCCGACGAACTTGTCGCGGATGATGCCTTTGGCGTCGATAAAGAAGGTTTCCGGCGCGCCGTAGACACCGAGGTTGAGGCCCAGCGAACCCTCGTCGTCACGAATATCCAGCGCATACGGATTGTGGAACTCGGCCAGCCATTTCAAGGCGTCGGCATTGGTGTCCTTGTAGTTGATGCCGTAGATCACCACGCCGCGCTCGGCAAGTTTGTTCAGCACCGGATGCTCGACCCGGCAGGAAATGCACCAGGTGCCCCAGACATTGACCAGCGCCGGTTTGCCGAGGATGTCGGCCTTGGTCAGCGTCTTGTCACCCTGCACACTCGGCAGGGAAAACTCCGGGAACGGCTTGTCGATCATCGCCGACGGCAGCTCCGCCGGATCCAGGTACAAGCCGCGATAGAGAAACACCGCCACCAGCAGAAAAATCGCCAACGGCAACAACATCAACCAACGCCTCATGCCGCCGCTCCCGTCATGCCCAGCGCTTCGCGCACTTTGCTTTTCACCTTGACCCGATAACGCCGATCCAGCGCCGCCAGCAAACCACCCAATCCGGTGAGCAAGCCGCCGAACCAGATCCAGCGCACGAACGGTTTGACGTGAACGCGCACGGCCCAGGCGCCGTTATCCAGCGGCTCGCCGAGGGCGACGTAGAGATCGCGAGTGAAACCGGCATCGATCCCGGCTTCGGTCATCACCGAGTTCTGCACGGTGTACAGACGTTTTTCCGGGTGCAGCACGCTGATTTCCTCGCCGTCGCGAATGACGCGGATGGTGCCTTTGTCCGAGGTGAAATTCGGCCCTTCGAAATGCTTGGCGCCCTCGAAGACGAATTGATAGCCGGCCAGATCCATCGACTCGCCCGGCGCCAGACGCAGGTCGCGTTCGGCACTGTTCTGGCTCGACAACACCACGCCCAGCGCGCACACGGCGATGCCGAGGTGGGCGATCTGCATGCCCCAATAACTGCGGGTCAGCGTCGGCAAACCGTTGATCAGGCCTTTGTGCCGAGTCTTGTCGAACAGATCGCGCACACCGGCAAGCAACACCCACGCCGCCAACAGGAACGTCGCGATCACTGCCCAGTTAAAGTCGCCATAAGCCACGCCGGCCACCACGGCCAATGCGACGCTGCCGAGCAGCACCGGAGTGAGCATGCTCGCCAGCCATTTCACTGGCGTGTCCTTCCAGCGCACGATCACGCCGATCGCCATGACCAGCATCAGCAACGCCATCAACGGAATGAACAGCGCATTGAAGTAAGGCGGGCCAACCGACAGTTTGGCGCCGCTGATGGCATCAAGAATCAGCGGATACAAAGTGCCAAGGAGGATCATCGATGCAGCGACAACCAACACCAGGTTGTTGCCCAGCAGCAAGGTTTCCCGTGACCAAAGATTGAACCCGACCTGGCTTTTCACCACTGGCGCGCGCAGGGCGAAAAGGGTCAGCGAACCGCCCACCACGAACAGCAGGAAAATCAGGATGAACACACCGCGCTCGGGATCCGAAGCGAAGGCATGCACCGAAGTCAGCACGCCCGAGCGGACGAGGAAAGTGCCGAGCAGGCTCAACGAGAACGCGGCGATCGCCAGCAACACCGTCCAGCTCTTGAACACGCCGCGTTTCTCGGTGACCGCCAACGAGTGAATCAACGCGGTGCCGACCAGCCATGGCATGAACGAGGCATTTTCCACCGGGTCCCAGAACCACCAGCCGCCCCAGCCGAGTTCGTAATACGCCCACCACGAACCGAGGGTGATGCCGATGCCGAGGAAGGCCCAGGCGACGATGGTCCATGGCCGCGACCAGCGCGCCCACGCCGCATCGAGACGCCCGCCGAGCAGCGCGGCGATGGCAAATGCGAAGGCCACAGAGAAACCGACGTAACCCATGTACAGCATCGGCGGATGCACGATCAGGCCAATGTCCTGCAGCAACGGGTTGAGGTCGCGACCGTCTGCGGGAATCTGTGGCAGGATCCGCGAAAACGGGTTCGAGGTAAGAATCAGGAACAGCAGGAAACCGGTGCTGATCATGCCCATCACCGCCAGGACGCGGGCGAGCATGACTTGCGGCAACTGCCGGGAGAACACCGACACGGCGAAGGTCCAGCCGCCGAGGATCAACGCCCACAGCAGCAGGGAACCTTCGTGGGCGCCCCACACCGCGCTGAATTTGTAGTACCAGGGCAGCGCGCTGTTGGAGTTCATCGCCACGTAGCCGACGGAGAAATCGTCGGTCATGAACGCATAGGTCAGGCAGCCAAAGGCAAACAGCAGAAAGGCAAACTGGCCCCACGCCGCCGGTTGCGCCAGGCTCATCCACAAGCGGTCGCCGCGCCACGCGCCGAGCATCGGCACCAGCGCTTGGACGAGTGCAAAACACAGCGCGAGGATCATCGCCAGATGGCCCAGTTCGGGAATAAACAGTGCGGCGGCCATTGATCAACCCTCCTTCACAGGCGTCGGCGCGGATTGACCGCTATCTTTCAGCGCTTTGGTCACTTCCGGCGGCATGTACTTCTCGTCGTGCTTGGCCAGCACTTCATCGGCGACCACCACGCCATCGGCGTTGAGCTTGCCGAGGGCGACGATGCCCTGCCCTTCGCGGAACAGATCCGGGAGGATGCCGCGATAGGCGATGGTCACGGATTTGTTGAAGTCGGTGACGACGAATTTGACGTCCAGCGAATCCTTGGAGCGTTGCAGCGAACCGGCCTCGACCATGCCGCCGGCGCGGATGCGCGTGTCCTGCGGCGCATCGCCGTTGGCGATCTGCGTCGGCGTGTAAAACAGATTGATGTTTTCCTGCAACGCGCTCAGGGCCAGGCCGACAGCAGCGCCCACTCCGACCAGAATCGCCAGAATGATGATCAGACGTTTTTTGCGCAGCGCATTCACTTGCCGTTCTCCCGGCGCAGACGACGCGCCTCTTGTTGCAGATAACGCTTACGCGCCGCAATCGGCGCCACTACGTTGAGGGCCAGCACCGCCAGACAGATGCCGTAGGCCGACCAGACATACAGGCCGTGATGGCCCATGGCGAGAAAATCGCCGAATGAAGCAAAACTCATCGTGCTGCCTCCAGACTCTGCTGCACTTCGGCTTTCACCCAACTGGCGCGGGCCTCGCGTTTGAGCACTTCCAGACGCATGCGCAGCAACAGCACAGCACCGAAGAAGCAGTAGAAACCCAGCACCGTCAGCAGCAGCGGCAGCCACATTTCCGCTGGCATCGCCGGTTTTTCCGTAAGTGTGAACGTCGCGCCCTGGTGCAGGGTGTTCCACCACTCCACCGAGTATTTGATGATCGGAATGTTGATCACGCCAACGATCGCCAGCACCGCGCAGGCCTTGGCGGCGCTGTCGCGGTTGCTGATGGCATTGCCCAGCGCGATCACACCGAAATACAGAAACAGCAGAATCAGCATCGAGGTCAGGCGCGCATCCCACACCCACCACGAGCCCCAGGTCGGTTTGCCCCAGATGGCCCCGGTGACCAGCGCCACGGCGGTCATCCACGCACCGATTGGTGCGGCGCATTGCAGGGCGACGTCGGCCAGTTTCATCTTCCACACCAGCCCGACCACGCCGCAGACAGCGAGCATCACGTAGATCGACTGGGCGAGCATCGCCGCTGGCACGTGAATATAGATGATGCGAAAGCTGTTGCCTTGCTGGTAATCCGGCGGCGCGAACGCCAGGCCCCAGACCACGCCAACGCCGATCAGCAGCAACGCTGCAATGCTCAACCACGGCAGGAACTTGCCGCTGATGCCGTAGAACCACTTGGGCGAGCCGAGCTTGTGAAACCAGGTCCAGTTCATACTGTTTCCATCACGGTTGCCGCTCATCATCGCGAGCTGGCAGAGGGTCATGCCTTTCTTCTGGAAGAAGTGGTCAATTTTTGACCAGGCCTCATTATTATTCGCCGACGCTGATCTTCAGGCCAGCGGCTATTGCAAAGGGTGTCAGGGTGATCGCCAGCGCTGTAAGGCTGGCCATCCACAACAGGTATCCGGTCGCCGGCATGCCTTGCAGCGCCGCTTGCAACGCGCCGCTGCCTAGGATCAACACCGGGATGTACAACGGCAGAATCAGCAGCGCGAGCAACAGCCCGCCGCGCTTCAGGCCGACCGTCAGCGCCGCCCCGACTGCACCGAGCAGGCTCAACACCGGCGTGCCCAACAGCAACGACAGCAGCAGCACCGGCAGGCACGCGGCCGGCAAACCGAGCATCAGCGCCAGCAACGGCGACAGCAGCACCAGCGCCAGACCGGAGAACAGCCAGTGTGCCAGCACCTTGGCCAAGACCAGAAGCGGCAGCGGGTGCGACGAAAGGACCCACTGTTCCAGCGAGCCGTCTTCGAAGTCACTGCGAAACAATCCGTCCAGCGACAGCAGGACCGACAACAACGCCGCCACCCAGACTAACCCCGGGGACAGGTTTTGCAAGACTTGAGTTTCCGGGCCGACGGCCAGCGGGAAAAGGGCAATGACGATGGCAAAGAAAATCAGCGGATTGGCCAGCTCCGCCGGGCGGCGGAACAGCAGTCGCGATTCGCGGGCAAGCAGCAGGCCGAAGACACTCATACCGCCCATTTCCCCAGATCGATGTCGCGATAACCGGCCGGCATGCGGCTCAGGGTGTGGTGGGTGGTCAGCACCACCAGACCGCCGCGTTCGCAGTGGCCGGCCAGATGCTCTTCCAACTGAGCGACACCCTGCTTGTCCAGCGCGGTGAAAGGTTCATCGAGAATCCACAACGGCGGGCTGTCCAGATACAACCGCGCCAGCGCCACACGGCGCTGTTGACCGGCGGAAAGGCTGTGGCAGGGAACGTCTTCGAAACCGCGCAATCCTACCGCTGCCAGCGCCTGCCAGATCGCCTCGCGTTCGGCGGGATGATGCAGGGCGCACAGCCACGACAGGTTTTCTTCGGGAGTGAGCAGATCCTTGATCCCGGCGGCGTGGCCGATCCACAACAGGTTTCGCGCCAGTTCGCTGCGTTGCTCGGTCAGCGGCTGACCGTTGAGCAGCACCTGGCCGTCGGTGGGTTGCATCAAACCGGCGAGCAGACGTAAAAGACTGGTCTTGCCGCTGCCGTTGGGGCCGCTGATCTGCACCATGTCACCACTGGCCAGGCGCAATTCGAGGTTTTCGAAAAGCAGCCTGAGATCGCGTTCACACGCCAGGGCAACGGTTTGCAGGACAGGACTGGTCAAGGGATCACGGGCCTTATACGGTTCAAGTCGGCTCTAGAGCGGCCGTTAAAGAGATGCAGCATAGATGCTTTGATCGCTCGATCTGGCGAGCTGGATCAAACAATTGCCAGGTTTTTTGAACGAAGCGCACGACGCGCGGCATTATACATGCCGTGCCTTACTCTCAAGAGCGCAATTTCCTCAGGTTGTGTCCGCGTATGACAGGCGAAATGAACATCCTCCCGCTGCCGCCCACCGTGCCGGCGAGCGCTCGCCCGCAGATGGGTGAACTGCTCAAGCTGCTGACGCCGGTCGAGGGCTTGATCGGCGCGGGACAAAGCGCCAAGGCTGAGGTGTTGTCGCTCAAGCAGGCCGATCAGACCTTTGAATTGCTGTTGAAAGTGACCCTCGACAGCGGCCGTCAGACCACCGTGCAGGCCAGCAGCAACCTGCCGTTGCCACAGGGCACCAACCTGGCGATCACTCAGCCATCGGCCGGTAATCTGGCGATCACCGTACAGCAAGCGATCGCCAGCAGCGTCGCCACCCTCACCCGCATCGATACCGCGCAATTGCCCGCCGGCACCTTGCTGCAAGGCAAAGTCGTGACTTCGCAGGCCCTGCCGCAGACGCCGGGGCAAGCGGCGGTATTTCGCTCGATGGTCACCCTGCTCAACACCGCATTGAGCGGCAGCACTTTGACCGTCGACAGCCCGCAACCGCTGCGCATCGGCACCTTGTTGTCGGCGCAGGTGCAGGATGCGCAAACCCTCAAATTCGTGCCGCTGAGCAGCCGCCAGGAACAACTGGCGGTCAGTCAGCAATTGCTCGGTCAGCAAAGTCGTCAGGGCTCGCTCGATGGCTTGCTGAAGTTGTTGCAGAGCCTGCCGCCATCCAGCGATCAGACTTCGGCCGATCTGCGCGCGCTGGTCAACAAGCTGCTTGCCAGCCTGCCGGACCTGCCGCAAATGAGCACCGCCAAAGGCGTGGCGCTGGCATTGGCCAACAGCGGCGCGTTCCTCGAAGCGAAATTGCTCAGCGGACAAAACCCGACTCTCGCCCCGGACATGAAAGCCGACCTGCTCAAGCTGATCGCGCAACTGACCCCGGGCCTGCCGAGCAACACCAATTTCAATGCAATCATCGCCGCCAATACCCTGGCCCAGGCGCTGCCGAGTTTCGTCCGGAACGCCCTCGGCACCCTCGGCCAGGTCAGCGCCAAACCGGTGCCGAGCAGCTTCCCGTTGCCCGAACGACTGCTGGCGAAACTGGAAGGCGAAGGTGATCTCGAACAACTGCTGCGCCTCGCCGCCGCAGCGGTGTCGCGTCTGCAAAGCCATCAGTTGTCGAGCCTGGAACAGACCGGCGTCACCGACGATGGCCGCCTGCTCAGCACCTGGCAGCTGGAAATCCCCATGCGCAACCTGCAGGACATCGTGCCGCTGCAGGTCAAATTCCAGCGTGAAGAAGCGCCGGAGCGCGAACCGCAGCCCCACGAGCGCCGCGATGAGCGCGAAGCCAAACAGCAACTGTGGCGCGTCGATCTGGCCTTCGATCTGGAACCGCTCGGGCCAATGCAGATTCAGGCGCAACTGATCGCCGGCAGCCTGTCCAGTCAGCTGTGGGCCGAGCGGCCGTACACCGCCGACCTGATCGAGAACAATCTGTTTGCCTTGCGCCAGCGCTTGCTCGATTCCGGGCTCAACGTCGGCGACCTCGACTGCCACCACGGCACCCCGCCGCAAGGCAACCAAACCCGCCTCGAACACCGCTGGGTCGACGAAACCGCATGAACGATTCCACCGCCCCACGCCAGGCCATCGCCCTCAAGTATGACGGCAACCACGCCCCGACCCTCACCGCCAAGGGCGACGAGGAACTGGCCGAAGAAATCCTGCGTATCGCTCGCGATTACGAAGTGCCGATCTACGAGAACGCCGAACTGGTGCGCCTGCTGGCGCGGATGGAACTGGGCGACAGCATTCCCGAAGAGCTCTATCGCACCATTGCCGAGATCATCGCGTTTGCCTGGAACCTGAAGGGCAAATTCCCCGAAGGACAAGACCCGAACGCGCCGATGGTCGAGAAGGACATCACCGCGCGCGGGGATGACTACTGAGCCGCAGTCGCAGTCTCTTCTGCGCCCTGCCATATACCGTTTGTCGCTACTGTCAGGTCTGACAGTAGCGCATGCCCGATCCCGCAGCGCTTGATTACGGACCAGACCTGACCAGGTTGCCCGCAGGTCCACAATCTTGAGGGATTGATTCCATGCCAAACGAGAAAGATGAATTGCCCCTGAAGATAAACGCTGAAGGCGGACTGCTGGTCATGGGCGCACGCGGCAATCGGGGTGGTCTTGGCAACTTCTACACGCGCAGCTGGCGACTTGTAGCGCTGGACGCCTCAACGCTCAAACCGTTGAACGTCACGTGGCAGTATGTTGGAGACAAGCAGCCAGCCACTGGTAGCGAATTTTTCGATGTCCGGCCTTATGAGGAACTGGTCGTCTGGTCGGGCAAGAAACGGATAACCCTGAACCCGTCAAACATTATCGGTACATCATTCGCCCTGTGCGCTGTTTTGGACAGCCGGGCAGTCCATGCATGGGGTCACGTCGATGGCGGCGGCACTTTGCCGGAACCGGTAAGAGAAGCGCACGACGTCGTAGAGTTGTCGGCGGGGATGAGAGCCTTTGCGATTCGGCGCGCGCAAGGCAATGTCCTCGCTTGGGGACTTCAGCCCAGCGGGACCGTCCCCGAAGATATCGCACAGCTGAATACGGTTGTCGCGGTGTCGGGAAGCACTTATGTTTTCGTAGCCCTTCTTGAATCGCGCAAGCTTGTCGCATGGGGCATGCCCGAGATGGGAGGCGCACTTCCGCCCGAAATCGCCGATTTGACCGATATCATGCAAGCGTCGGGTGGCCAGTATGGTTTCGCCGCGCTGCGCAGCACTGGCAACGTCGTCTGTTGGGGCTATCATGACCATTCAGCGCAGTTGCCGGACGATATCGCGTTGCTCACCGACATAACCAGACTGGCTTGCTCGACTCATGCTTTCGCAGTACTGAGCGGCAATGGCCAAGTGCGCGCATGGGGGCATGAATCGCTTGGAGGCCAAGTGCCGTCGGACATCGCAGCGCTTAGAGATATCGTCGACCTGGCCAGTAACAGCTCAGCCTTTGCAGCACGCAGAAGCAATGGCGCACTGGTCGTATGGGGACATATGCCGGCCATGCCAGAAGAGATTGCCAGTCGCAACGACATCGTCCACGTCATAGGCTCCGGATCCGGATTTGTCGTGCTGTGCGGGGATGGCTCAGTGCACGCTTGGGCTACCCTCCCCAGCGATATCGTTGACATTCCGCCAGACATTCGCCAGTTGAGAGACATTGTCGCCATTAATGCCAACCAAGACGCGGTCGTAGCATTGCGCAGCAACGGCGTGGCAGTTGCGTGGGGAAGAGAGAACGGCGGCGGCGATACCAGCGCAGTTGCCCATTTGCTCACTGACGTGCGTGCTGTGTACGGAGGAGGCGATACCTTCGTGGCACTCAGGGCAGATCGTCGGGTAGTGGCCTGGGGCAACGCCGACTTCGGCGGTAACGGTGAGCAGAAAGCCCTGTATCAACTGATCAGTTACACAAAAACTCCGGCGAGCTGATGCGGACAACTGCGGATCGCTATGCCTGCGATGCAATCGAGAAAAAAGATCGCAGCCTTCGACACCGCTTACACGAGATTTATGCAGGCGCTGCCTCCGATGCGATCTTTTGATCTTGCTTGCCGCTTGAAGCTTGAAGCCCCTAGCTGCCCTTGTGCAACTTGCGCATCAACTCCGCCTCAGCCTGGGTCAAGCCGCACGACTGAGTCAGTTCATCGACGCTGGCGCCCATGCCCACCAGTTTCGCCGCTTGGGCGAATGACAGGCTCGACGGGTCGCGTTGTTCCAGTGCAACGATCTTGTCCGGCAACGGGCTTACCACCGCGCGCAACTCGTGCAGGGCCTCGCCCATGCGCACGTTGCCGTTCTGGTAATCGTCGACGCGTTTGGCCAGTTCCTTGATGCGCTGATCACGCAGCGCATCACCCTGGGCCTGCTGTGCAGCGATCACTCGCTGCGCCTTGATGTACGAGACGAACATCGCCAGCGTGCCGGCCCAGAACAGGAACAGAACAATTACCGCAACCTCGAGAATCAAATCAGATGCTCTCCAGTTCCGACCATTCTTCTTCGCTCATCATCTTGTCCAGCTCGACCAGAATCAGCAGTTCGTTGTTCTTGTTGCACACGCCCTGAATGAACTTGGCCGATTCTTCGTTACCGACGTTCGGCGCGGTTTCGATTTCCGACTGACGCAGGTAAACCACTTCGGCCACGCTGTCGACCATGATGCCAACGACTTGCTTGTCGGCTTCGATGATCACGATACGGGTGTTGTCGCTGATCTCGCCGCTGTGCAGGCCGAAGCGCTGACGGGTGTCGATCACGGTGACCACGTTACCGCGCAGGTTGATGATGCCCAGCACGTAGCTCGGTGCACCCGGCACCGGCGCGATCTCGGTGTAGCGCAGCACTTCCTGCACGCGCATCACGTTGATGCCGTAGGTTTCGTTATCCAGTTTGAAGGTCACCCATTGCAGGATCGGATCTTCAGAACCTTTTGCATTCGACGCCTGACTACTCATACCCTGACCCCTCGAAAAAACCGCCCCGGGCGGTGTGTGTTCTGTGTGGTGGCATTGGAAAATGCCATCGCCTGATTGTTATGTCGGCTGCTATGTCGGTTTATGTAGCGGCTTGTTGCCACTCAAGTGCTTTGCCCCGCCGCTGGCGATCAACTCGGCCAGTGCGGATACGTCAAGCAATGCACACATGTGCTCGATCACGGTGCCGGCGAGCCATGGCCGCTGACCCCGGTGACTTCTCCATTTGATTTCATTCGGGTCCAGGCGCAACGAGCGGCTGACCTGATGCACCGCCAGCCCCCACTCGTAACCTTGTACCGAAATCACGTATTGCAGGCCCTGCCGGAAGTCATCGCGGTAACGGTCCGGCATGACCCAGCGCGCGGTGTCCAAAACTTTCAGGTTGCCAGCCTGGCTCGGCAGAATGCCGAGGAACCACTCCGGCTGACCAAACAGCGGCGTCAGCTCGTGGCCGGCCAGCGAATAGATCGAGCCGAGGCACACCAGCGGCACCGCCAGGGTCAGCCCGGCAACGTCGAACAGCAAGCATTCGAAAGCATCGGCAGCCCAGGCCGGACGGCCATCGGGCTCGACCGGTGGCGGCGGGTTGTTCGGTGGCAGATGCACTTCGACCAGCGGCGGGACCAGCACCTTCGGCTCCGCAATCTGCGGCGCGGGTTCTGGCTCCGGCTCGGGTTCCGGCACGGTCAATAATTGCGTTTGCAGCAGCGGCGCCAAGGTCGACAGCGGCGCGCGCGGTTCGTCGATCAGCGCGACTGGCGCTTTGGCCACGGGGGCAGCAGCGGGCGCGGTAATCGGAGCGACGGATTTCTGCGCGTCGCGGGCCTGTTCTTCCAGCACGGCGGCCTGGAACTCGTCCATGGCCTCGGTGCTTTCCACCACTTCAGGCTGCGCCTGTTCGACGACTGGCGGCAGCGCTTCGACCGGCGCAGGCAAGTCCTCGGGCAGGTCGAGCAACAGGTCTTCCAGATAGGACTGCAAGGCCTGTTGCGGACGTGACGTGAGTTTCACTGGGCGGTTCATCGGTGATCAACGCCAGGCAGGGAAACCGCGTCGTCTGCTTCGCGAGCAGGCTCGCTCCCACAGGGTTCGGGCAAGCGAATAAAGATCATGCTCAGGCCACCTGCGGAACAAGTTGCTGCGCGAGCAGGTGCTTGAGCAGCGCGCGGTAGGCCAGCACGCCACGGCTCTTGCCGTCGAATTGCGAAGGCGTGACGCCCGCCCGGCTGGCGTCGCGCAGACGAGTATCGACCGGGATGTAGCCGTGCCAGATGTCGTCGGGAAATTTGTCACGCAGCACGCGCAAGGTGCCCATCGACGCCTGCGTGCGGCGGTCGAACAGGGTCGGCACGATGCTGAACGGCAACGGCTGTTTGCGCGAACGATTGATCATCGCCAGGGTGTTGACCATGCGCTCCAGACCTTTCACGGCCAGGTGCTCGGTCTGTACCGGGATCACCAGTTGCTGGCTCGCCGCGAGGGCGTTGACCATCAGCACACCGAGCAACGGCGGGCTGTCGATGATCGCGTAATCGAAGTCCTGCCACAATTGCGCCAGACTCTTGGCGATCACCAGGCCCAAGCCACTCTGCCCCGGCGACTGTCGCTCAAGGGTGGCCAGTGCGGTGCTCGATGGCAGCAGGGAAATGCGTTCGTCGCTGGTCGACAACAGCAACTGCCCCGGCAGGCCTTGCGGCACGCTGCCCTTGTGCAGAAACAGGTCGTAGTTACTGTGCTCCAGGCTGTCGGGGTCGTAGCCGAAATAGCTGGTCATCGAGCCGTGCGGGTCGAGATCGACCACAACCACGCGCTTGCCCGCCTCGGCCAGCAATCCGGCTAAAGCGATGGAGGATGTGGTTTTACCAACACCACCCTTTTGATTGGCGACTGCCCAGACTCTCATTCAGTTCGTTCCTCCCGGCCAGGTTGATTGGCCGAGACATGCTTCAGCGTGTTAATGCGGGCGACGGAGAATTGACGGCACTCTCGCGTCCCGGCGTCTTGACCGGGGTCGGTGCAGTTTGTGTGCCAGCGCGCTTCAACGCCGCGTCCGGTTGCGCATTGGCGGTTCCGGTGCCCGTCAGGCTGCGGCGCACATCAAGATTGCGCGACACCACCAGCACCACGCGACGGTTCTTCGCCCGGCCTTCGACCGTGGCGTTGTTGGCCACCGGCTGGAATTCGCCGTAGCCCACCGACGCCAGTCGCCCAGGGTTTACGCCCTGCATGGCGAGCATCCGCACGATGCTCGCCGAGCGCGCCGAGGACAGTTCCCAGTTGGTCGGGTACTGCGCGGTGCGGATCGGTTGATCGTCGGTGAAGCCTTCGACGTGGATCGGGTTGTCGAACGGTTTGAGGATCGCCGCGACCTTGTCGATGATGTTGAACGCGATGTCGCTCGGCATGGCGTCGCCGCTGCCAAACAACAGGCTGGAATTGAGCTCGATCTCGACCCACAACTCGTTGCCGCGCACGGTCATCTGGTTGGAGCTGATCAAGTCACCGAACGCGGCGCTGATGTCATCGGCGATGCTTTTCAGCGGATCGCTGGCCCCGGATATACCGGCGTCGACCTGCTCGGCATCCTTGACCAGCGGCTTGGCCGGGGTCACGGTTTTCGGTCGTTCGTCGCCGATCGGAATCGGTTTTAGCGAGCGATCGGAGTCGGTAAACACGCCGATCAGCGCTTCGGAAATGACTTTGTATTTGCCTTCGTTGATCGACGAGATCGAGTACATCACCACGAAAAACGCGAACAGCAAAGTGATGAAATCCGCGTAGGACACGAGCCAGCGCTCGTGATTGACGTGTTCTTCCTGGTGGCGACGACGAGCCATGAGGTTATTCCCTTAGTCCATGAAGCCTTGCAGCTTCAACTCAATGGAACGAGGGTTTTCACCTTCGGCGATCGACAGAATTCCTTCCAGCAACATTTCGCGATAACGCGACTGCCGCAACGCGATGGACTTGAGCTTGGCCGCGACCGGCAAGAGGATCAGGTTGGCACTGGCCACGCCATAGATGGTCGCGACGAACGCCACGGCAATGCCGTTGCCCAGTTGCGACGGATCAGCGAGGTTGCCCATCACGTGAATCAGGCCCATCACCGCACCGATGATGCCAATGGTCGGCGCGTAGCCGCCCATGCTTTCGAACACCTTGGCCGCTTCGATGTCGCGGGATTCCTGGGTGTAGAAATCCACTTCGAGAATGCTGCGAATGGCTTCCGGCTCGGCGCCGTCGACCAGCAGTTGCAAACCCTTGCGCGAGTAGCTGTCAGGTTCAGCGTCGGCCACGCCTTCGAGGCCGAGCAAGCCTTCCTTGCGCGCCGTAAGGCTCCAATTGACCACGCGGTCGATGCCGCCGGCCAGATCGACACGCGGCGGAAAGAAGATCCAGCCGAGAATCTGCATGGCGCGCTTGAACGCACTCATCGGCGATTGCAGCAGCGCAGCACCGACCGTGCCGCCCAGCACGATCAGCGCTGCCGGGCCGTTGGCCAGCGCGCCGAGGTGACCGCCTTCAAGGTAGTTGCCGCCGATGATGGCGACGAACGCCATGATGAGGCCGATTAGGCTGAGAACATCCATCAGATACACGCCTCGACGATGTGCTTGCCGATGTCGTCCAGACCATACACGGCATCAGCCAGATCGGCTTTGACGATGGCCATCGGCATGCCGTAGATCACGCAGCTTGCTTCGTCCTGCGCCCACACCGAACTGCCGCCCTGCTTGAGCAGACGCGCGCCTTCGCGGCCGTCGGCGCCCATGCCGGTCAGCACCACTGCCAGAACTTTGTCACCGTAAGACTTGGCTGCAGAACCGAAGGTGATGTCCACGCACGGCTTGTAATTCAGACGCTCGTCACCCGGCAAAATTTTCACCGCGCCACGGCCGTCGATCATCATCTGCTTGCCACCCGGCGCCAGCAGCGCCAGGCCCGGACGCAGGATGTCGCCATCCTCGGCTTCCTTGACGCTGATACGGCAGAGCTTGTCGAGACGTTCGGCAAACGCTTTGGTGAACGCCGCCGGCATATGCTGGATCAGCACGATCGGCGCCGGGAAGTTCGCCGGCAACTGCGTCAGTACGCGTTGCAGCGCGACCGGGCCACCCGTCGAGGTGCCGATGGCAACCAGTTTGTAGGCTTTGCGTTTCGGTGCCGGCGACGAAGCGCTGGCAGCGGATGCGCGAGCAGGCGCTGGCGCAGGTGCCGGACGTGCCGGGACAGGGCTGCTGTGGCTCGTGTGGCTGCCGTAGCTCGACGCTGCCGGAGCAGGCGTCGGCGCTGGCGCAGCGGCGGGAGCCGGCGCGCTGTAGGCACTGAAACGACGATTGCTGCGCGAGATGCTGTGGACTTTCTCGCACAGCAGCTGCTTGACCTTCTCGGGGTTGCGCGAGATGTCTTCGAAATTCTTCGGCAGGAAATCCACCGCGCCGGCGTCCAGCGCATCGAGGGTTACCCGCGCGCCTTCATGCGTCAGCGAGGAGAACATCAACACCGGGGTCGGGCAGCGCTGCATGATGTGCCGCACTGCCGTGATGCCGTCCATCATCGGCATCTCGTAGTCCATGGTGATCACGTCAGGCTTGAGGGCCATGGCCTGATCGATCGCCTCTTTACCGTTGGTGGCCGTGCCGACCACCTGGATGCTCGGATCCGCCGAAAGAATTTCCGAGACGCGGCGGCGGAAAAAACCCGAATCGTCCACCACCAGGACTTTGACTGCCATAAACACTCCATTAGGTGCAGCGGCGCGTCATCGCGCCGCCGCCCCGGATTCAAATACGCTTTGTGGCGTAACGCTTGAGCATGCTTGGAACATCGAGAATCAGCGCAATGCGGCCGTCACCGGTGATGGTGGCGCCGGACATGCCCGGAGTTCCCTGGAGCATTTTGCCCAATGGCTTGATGACCACTTCTTCCTGACCGACCAGTTGATCGACGACGAAGCCGATGCGCTGAGTGCCCACCGAAAGAATCACCACATGGCCTTCGCGCTGCTCTTCGTGAGCGGCGGAGCTGACCAGCCAGCGCTTGAGGTAGAACAATGGCAGCGCCTTGTCGCGCACGATCACCACTTCCTGACCGTCGACGACGTTGGTGGTCGACAGGTCGAGGTGGAAGATTTCGTTGACGTTGACCAGCGGGAACGCAAACGCCTGATTGCCCAGCATGACCATCAGCGTCGGCATGATCGCCAGGGTCAGCGGCACCTTGATGACGATCTTCGAGCCTTGGCCCTTGGTCGAGTAGATGTTGATCGAACCGTTGAGCTGGGAAATCTTGGTCTTCACCACGTCCATGCCGACACCACGGCCGGACACGTCGGAGATCTCGGTCTTGGTCGAGAAACCCGGGGCGAAAATCAGGTTGTAGCACTCGGTATCGCTCAGGCGATCGGCGGCGTCCTTGTCCATCACACCGCGTTTTACCGCGATCGAACGCAGGACGTTCGGGTCCATGCCTTTGCCGTCGTCGGAGATCGACAGCAGGATGTGGTCGCCTTCCTGCTCGGCCGCCAGCACCACGCGACCGCCACGGGCCTTGCCCGATGCTTCGCGTTCTTCCGGCGACTCGATGCCGTGGTCGACGGCGTTGCGCACCAAGTGGACCAGCGGGTCGGCGAGGGCCTCGACAAGGTTTTTGTCGAGGTCGGTTTCTTCGCCCACCAGTTCCAGGTTGATCTCTTTCTTGAGCTGACGCGCGAGGTCGCGAACCAGGCGCGGGAAGCGCCCGAAGACCTTCTTGATCGGCTGCATCCGCGTTTTCATCACGGCGGTCTGCAGGTCAGCGGTGACCACGTCGAGGTTCGACACGGCCTTGGACATGGCTTCGTCGCCGCTGTTGAGGCCCAGGCGCACCAGACGGTTACGCACCAGCACCAGCTCGCCGACCATGTTCATGATCTCGTCGAGCCGCGCGGTGTCGACGCGCACGGTGGTTTCCGCTTCGCTGGCCGGCTTTTCTGCCGGGGCAGCAGCTGGCGCACGGGCCGGAGCCGGTGCAGCAGCGGCGGCCGGTTTCGGCGCCTCGGCTTTCGGTTCAGGCTTGGCGGCAGGCTTCGGCGCAGCAGCGGCAGCCGGAGCTTTCGCCGTTGGCGTGGCGACGCTCGACACGGAGCCGGCAGTCGCAGCGCTGGCGTCAAACTTGCCTTTGCCGTGCAATTCGTCGAGCAGCGATTCGAATTCGTGATCGCTGATCAGATCACTGCCGGCCGCAGCGGCTGCCGGTGCAGCAGGTGCTGACGGGGCCGAAGCGATGGCCGATTCCAGCGCGTCAACGGCGAAGTTGCCCTTGCCGTGCAACTGATCGAGCAAGGCTTCGAATTCGTCGTCGGTGATGTCCGAGCTGTCACCCGCAGCAGGCGCGGCCGGAGCAGCCGGCGCTGCTGGTGCCGCCGGAGCGACCGCATCGACAGCAAACTGGCCCTTGCCGTGCAGCTGATCGAGCAGCGATTCAAATTCGGCGTCGGTGATTTCATCGCTCGCCGCCGTGTCGGCAACCGGCGCGGGCGCCACAGCAGCGGCCGGAGCCTCGGCCTGGGCCTTGACGGCATTCAGCGAGTCCAGCAGTTGTTCGAATTCGTTATCGGTGATGTCGTCCGAGGAGTCGCTTTCAACGACCAGTTCTTCGATCATCTCGGCAACCGGCGAAGCCGGGGCTTCATCCGCCGATTGCGGTTCGGCCAGACGCGCCAGTGCGGCCAGCAGTTCCGGCGTGGCAGCGGTGATCGGTGCACGCTCACGGACTTCGCTGAACATGCTGTTCACCGCGTCCAGTGCTTCGAGCACCACGTCCATCAGTTCTGCATCAACGCGACGCTCACCCTTGCGCAGGATGTCGAAGACGTTTTCGGCGATGTGACAGCACTCCACCAGCTCATTGAGCTGAAGGAAGCCGGCGCCCCCTTTTACAGTGTGGAAACCGCGAAAAATTGCATTGAGCAGATCTGCATCATCCGGACGGCTTTCCAGCTCGACCAGTTGTTCGGACAGTTGCTCAAGAATCTCGCCGGCCTCAACCAGGAAATCCTGAAGGATCTCTTCATCGGCGCCGAAGCTCATTAATGGGGTGCTCCTACAGGTCTAAAAACCCAAAAAACCCGAATTCCGAAACTCTAGAATCCAAGGCTGGATAACAAATCGTCCACATCGTCCTGACCGGACACAACGTCTTCTCGTTTATCGGCATGAATCTGCGGACCTTCACCCTGCGAGAGATGTTTTTGTGGATCTTTTTCAGCAAGCATTGCGGCGCGGTCATGTTCGATGCCCGCAAAGCGGTCGACCTGACTGGCCATGAGCACGAGTTTGAGCAGATTGCTTTCGACTTCGGTGACCAGCTGGGTCACACGCTTGATCACTTGACCTGTGAGGTCCTGGTAATCCTGAGCCAGCAGGATGTCGTTGAGGTTGCTCGACACCGCACGGTTGTCCGTGCTGCTGCGTGACAGAAAACCGTCGACCCGGCGCGCCAGTTCACGGAACTCTTCAGCCCCGACCTCGCGACGCATGAAGCGGCCCCAATCGGCGCTCAACGTCTGCGCTTCATCAGCCAGACTGTTGACCACCGGCGTGGCGCTTTCCACCAGATCCATGGTGCGGTTGGCCGCGGCTTCCGTCAGCTTGACCACATAGCCCAGGCGTTCGGTGGCGTCGGTGATTTGCGACACTTCCTCGGCCTGCGGCATGTGCGGATCGATCTGGAAATTGACGATCGCACTGTGCAGTTCACGTGTGAGCTTGCCCACTTCCTGATACAGGCCGCGGTCACGGGTCTGATTGAGCTCATGGATCAGTTGCACCGCGTCGCCGAACTTGCCTTTTTCAAGGCTCTCGACCAGTTCGACCGCGTGTTTTTTCAGGGTCGATTCGAAATCGCCCTGTGATGATTCGTTATGCTCCATAGCTCCCCCGCGCATTCATCAGCCGATGCGTTCGAAAATCTTCTCGATTTTGTCTTTCAACGCTTGAGCCGTGAAAGGTTTGACTACGTAACCGTTCACACCGGCCTGAGCGGCCTCGATGATCTGCTCGCGCTTGGCTTCAGCAGTCACCATCAACACCGGGAGGTGCTTGAGTTTCTCATCGGCGCGCACGTGACGCAGCAGGTCGATACCGGTCATGCCCGGCATGTTCCAGTCCGTTACCAGAAAGTCGATGCTGCCGCTGTTGAGCACCGGAATGGCAGTGGTGCCATCGTCGGCCTCGACGGTGTTGGTGAACCCAAGATCGCGCAGCAGGTTCTTGATGATCCGCCGCATCGTTGAGAAGTCATCAACGATGAGGATTTTCATGTCTTTGTTCAATTCGACCTCCAAGCAGTCTTAAACGCGCCCAGCACCTGGACGCGCCACTTCAATCAATCGGCGCAGCACTTAAAGTTTGTCTGGAGCACAACGGATCGAGACCGGCGCCGCTTATCACCGCACCAGCCTCGTTTCGCAGTGTCCCCACACTGCCTTCAGCGCGCTCGCCACTCCCCCAAACGCCCCCGCAGACGGGCCGCGCACTGGCTGTGTAACTGGCTGACCCGCGATTCACTGACGCCAAGGACTTCACCGATTTCCTTGAGGTTCAGCTCTTCGTCGTAGTACAGCGCCAACACCAGTCGCTCACGCTCCGGCAAATTGGCAATCGCGTCCGCCAGCGCCGCCTGAAAGCGTTCATCTTCCAGATCGCGTGACGGCTCCATATGAGCACTGGCGCCATCCTCGTGCAGCCCTTCGTGTTCGCCGTCCTGCAAGAGGTCGTCGAAACTGAACAGGCGACTGCCCAAGGTGTCATTCAGAATCCCGTAGTAATCGTCGAGACTCAATTGGAGTTCGGCCGCAACCTCGTGATCTTTAGCGTCACGGCCGGTTTTAGCTTCAATCGAGCGAATCGCGTCGCTGACCATCCTGGTATTACGGTGAACCGAGCGTGGTGCCCAATCCCCTTTGCGCACTTCATCGAGCATCGCGCCGCGGATTCGAATGCCCGCGTACGTTTCGAAACTGGCGCCTTTGCTGGCGTCGTATTTGGTCGAGACTTCCAGCAAACCGATCATCCCGGCCTGGATCAGGTCTTCGACCTGCACGCTGGCCGGCAGGCGCGCCAGCAAGTGATAGGCAATGCGCTTGACCAGTGGCGCGTAACGCTCGATCAATTCGTATTGCGCGTCACGCGCCGACTTTTTGTAAAGATTCATGCCACTGGCGGTCATATCACAGGCCCTGCGGTTTGCTGCACGAGACGCTCGACGAAAAATTCCAGATGCCCGCGCGGGTTGGCGGGCAGCGGCCAGGTATCGACCTTCTGGGCGATGGCTTTGAAGGCCAGTGCGCACTTGGAACGGGGAAAGGCTTCGTAGACGGCGCGCTGCTTCTGCACTGCCTTGCGCACGCTTTCGTCGTATGGCACGGCGCCGACGTATTGTAGGGCGACGTCGAGGAAGCGATCCGTGACCTTGGTCAACTTGGCGAACAGGTTGCGCCCTTCTTGCGGGCTCTGCGCCATGTTGGCCAGCACGCGGAAGCGGTTCATGCCGTAGTCGCGGTTGAGCAACTTGATCAGCGCGTAAGCGTCGGTGATCGAAGTCGGCTCGTCGCAGACCACCAGCAACACCTCTTGCGCGGCACGAACGAAACTGACTACCGAGTCACCAATACCCGCAGCGGTGTCGATCACCAGCACGTCGAGATTGTCGCCGATGTCGCTGAACGCCTGGATCAGGCCGGCATGTTGCGCCGGGCTCAGGTGCACCATGCTCTGCGTGCCGGAGGCCGCCGGCACGATGCGAATCCCGCCCGGGCCTTGCAACAGCACGTCGCGCAGTTCGCAACGGCCTTCGATAACGTCGGCCAGTGTGCGCTTGGGTGTCAGCCCCAGCAGAACGTCGACGTTCGCCAGGCCCAGGTCGGCGTCCAGCAGCATGACCCGACGGCCAAGCTCTGCCAGCGCCAGCGACAAGTTCACTGACACGTTAGTCTTGCCGACGCCACCTTTGCCGCCGGTCACCGCGATCACCTGTACGGGATGCATGCTGCCCATGTTATTTCTTTACCTTGTCTTGCATAGACGGAGGCCACATTACTGGCTGCGCGTTCCTGATCGGAACAATGCGTGGCAGACCATCGATGTAGGTACAAAAACTGTTCATGATTACCTCAGCCAACCTGCTTGGTCGGGCTGTGATAGATATCAGCGAACATGTCAGCCATGGCTTCTTCGCTGGGTTCTTCCTGCATTTGCACGCTGACGGCGCGGCTGACCAGTTGATGACGGCGCGGCAGATGCAGATCATCCGGAATCCGTGGGCCATCGGTCAGATACGCGACCGGCAATTCATGACTGATCGCCAGGCTCAACACTTCGCCGAGACTGGCCGTTTCATCCAGTTTAGTCAGGATGCAGCCGGCCAGCCCGCAACGCTTGTAACTGTGATAAGCGGCGGTTAGAACCTGTTTCTGGCTGGTGGTTGCCAGGACCAGATAATTTTTTGAGCGAATGCCACGCCCGGCCAGGCTCTCAAGCTGCATGCGCAACGCCGGATCACTGGCTTGCAGGCCGGCAGTATCGATCAAAACCACGCGTTTGCGTAGCAGTGGATCCAATGCCTGCACCAGCGACTGACCCGGATCGACGTGCGTTACCGGCACGTTGAGGATGCGCCCGAGGGTTTTCAATTGTTCCTGCGCGCCGATGCGGAAGCTGTCCATGCTCACCAGCGCAACGTTCTGCGCGCCGTACTTGAGCACATAACGCGCGGCAAGCTTGGCCAGCGTGGTGGTCTTGCCCATGCCGGCGGGGCCGACCATGGCAATCACACCGCCCTCTTCCAGCGGCTCGACTTCCGGTACGGCAATCATCCGCGCCAGGTGCGCCAGCAGCATGCGCCAGGCCTGACGGGGTTCTTCGATATCGGTGATCATCGCCAACAGATCGCGCGACAGCGGGCCGGACAGGCCGATGCGCTGCAGACGGCGATACAGATTGGCCTGGGCCGGACGGCTGCCTTGCAGCTGATTCCAGGCCAGGGTGCCGAGCTGCACTTCCATCAGCTCGCGCAAGCTGTTCAATTCAAAACGCATCGAATCCAGTGCACGCGGATCGACACCCGCCGAGGCCTGCGCAGGCGCTGCGGCCGGGCGCGTCGGTGCGGCGTAGGTCGGCTCGCTCAGCGGTTCGGCAGCAGTCAGCGGCAGGCCTGCGGTCAACGGCAGCCCGGCGAACAACTGCTGATTGGTGTTGCCGTCGGCTTCGCCACGCAGGCTCAGCTCGGCCTGGGCGGTGACGATGCGCGACTGGGTCTTGCGCAGCTCGTCTTCGAGCTCCATGTTCGGAACCCGTGGCGCCAGCGCCGACAATTTGTAATCCAGAGCCGCCGTCAACTCGACGCCGCCGGCAATGCGGCGGTTGCCGATGATGGCGGCATCAGCGCCCAGCTCATCGCGAACCAGCTTCATGGCCTGACGCATATCGGCGGCGAAAAAACGCTTAACTTGCATAAACCACTACCTCAGCCGTTGGGCCCTACTGTCGCAACGATGGTCACTTGCTTGTTGTCCGGTACTTCCTGGTAGGCCAGTACATGCAGCCCTGGCACTGCGAGGCGGCCGAAACGCGAGAGCATCGCGCGAATCGGGCCGGCTACCAGCAGGATCACCGGTTGGCCTTGCATTTCCTGACGCTGGGCCGCTTCGATCAACGAACGTTGCAGCTTCTCGGCCATGCTCGGCTCCAGCAGAACGCCCTCTTCCGAGCCTTGTCCTGCCTTCTGCAGACTATTGAGCAATATCTGTTCCAACCTTGGTTCCAATGTGATTACAGGCAGCTCGGACTCAGTGCCTACAATGCTTTGGACGATTGCACGGGATACGCCGACCCGCACAGCGGCGACCAGCGCGGCGGTATCTTGACTCTTGGCAGCGTTGTTCGCGATCGCTTCGGCGATGCTGCGAATGTCGCGCACCGGCACGTGCTCGGCGAGCAGCGCTTGCAGGACCTTGAGCAACTGCGACAGCGAAACCACGCCCGGCACCAGCTCTTCCGCCAGTTTCGGCGAGCTCTTGGCCAGCAATTGCATGAGTTGCTGCACTTCCTCGTGGCCAATCAGCTCACTGGAGTGCTTGTACAGAATCTGGTTCAAGTGCGTGGCGACCACGGTGCTGGCGTCGACCACGGTGTAGCCGAGTGATTGCGCCTGGGCGCGCTGGCTGATTTCGATCCACACCGCCTCCAGGCCGAAAGCCGGATCTTTGGCGTTGATCCCGTTGAGCGAGCCATACACCTGGCCGGGGTTGATCGCCAGTTCGCGGTCCGGGTAGATCTCGGCCTCAGCGAGAATCACGCCCATCAGCGTCAAGCGATACGCGCTCGGCGCCAGATCAAGGTTGTCGCGGATGTGCACGGTCGGCATCAGGAAGCCCAGATCCTGCGAGAGCTTCTTGCGCACACCCTTGATCCGCGCGAGCAATTGCCCACCCTGATTGCGGTCTACCAGCGGAATCAGGCGATAGCCGACTTCGAGGCCGATCATGTCGATCGGCGTGACGTCGTCCCAGCCCAGCTCTTTGGTTTCCATGGCGCGGGCCGGCGACGGCAGCAGTTCCTGCTGACGCTTGACCTCTTCCAGCGCCACGACCTTGGCAACGTTCTGCTTTTTCCAGAACAGGTAAGCGCCGCCCGCAGCCAGCGCCGCCATACTCAGGAAGGAGAAGTGCGGCATGCCCGGCACAAGGCCCATCACCGCCATCAAACCAGCGGCCACGGCCAGTGCTTTCGGCGAGGCGAACATCTGGCGATTGATCTGCTTGCCCATGTCTTCCGAGCCGGAAGCGCGGGTCACCATGATCGCCGCTGCTGTAGATAACAACAGTGATGGCAATTGCGCCACTAAACCGTCACCGATGGTCAGCAAGGCGTAAACCTTGCCCGCATCGCCGAAGCTCATGCCGTGCTGGAAGATACCCACGGCCATGCCGCCGATGAGGTTGATGAACAGAATCAGCAGGCCGGCGATGGCGTCACCACGGACAAACTTGCTGGCACCGTCCATCGAACCGTAGAACTCCGCCTCCTGGGCGACTTCCTGACGGCGCGATTTGGCCTGGTTCTGGTCAATCACACCGGCGTTGAGGTCGGCGTCGATCGCCATTTGTTTGCCGGGCATCGCATCGAGGGTGAAGCGCGCGCTCACCTCGGAAATCCGCCCGGCACCCTTGGTCACCACGACGAAGTTGATGATCATGAGGATCGCGAAGACCACGATACCGACCACGTAGTTACCGCCGATCACCACCTCACCGAACGCCTGAATCACCTTACCGGCCGCGGCATGGCCGTCCTGACCGTGGAGCATTACCACCCGCGTCGAGGCCACGTTCAGCGCCAGTCGCAGCAACGTCGCCACCAGCAGAATCGTCGGGAACACGGCGAAATCCAGCGGCCGCAGCGCGTACACGCAGACCAGCAGGACGACGATGGACAGGGCAATGTTGAAGGTAAAGAAGACGTCGAGCAGGAACGGCGGTACCGGCAACATCATCATCGCCAGCATGACCAGCAGCAACAACGGCACGCCCAGATTGCCTCGACTGAGGTCGGCAACGTTGGTGCGTGCTGTATTGAATAACTGAGTGCGATCCACCGGTTTTCCCCGTTCCTTTAAAGCAAACTTTTGACGCCCCGAACGGGCGCAGGGCGGCTACTGCAAGAAGCTTTCCAACTTTTGCCGGGGAATGAAATAGAGCGGTTTTACTTGGGATTTATCGGCTGATTGGGCTGGCCCCTTCGCGAGCAGGCTCGCTCCCACAGTTTGACATGCATTCCCAATCGGACATTTGGAATACGGCCCCTGTGGGAGCGAGCCTGCTCGCGAAGAGGCCTTCGAATGCGGCGCATTTTTTTCGATTTAAACGAAGCTGTTTACAAGACACCAGCAGACACGGTCTCAAGGCTACAAATCCTTGCGCCATTGCCTACAGCCAAGCCAGAATCCGCCGGCTTGTGCACCTGGGGGTCGGATTCTATTGTGGTCCGGTCGCTGACGAATCAGCGATCGGGTTTAGCGACTCGAACTCAAGTCAAAGGTGCATCAGCGTTCCAGGCTTCGTTGCGGATCTGTATTTTCGCGATTTCGTCATGGTGGCTGTATGCGGGAGACCTTCGGGTCTGCCGGGTGCCTTTGACCGGTTCGCTAACCCGCGTACAGCCGCCACCCTCCCTGTTTAGCGACAGGTTGTCGCGGCTCCATTTCAAAGGAGCTTCACCATGATCAAACCAACACCCAACCCGCCCGAATCCGACCCCACCTCCCCCTACGAATCCCTCGATTCAAAAAAACTCCACGAAGCCGCCGATCGCGCCCTCGACCACTACCTCTGCCCACCCGGCTCGACCCCACCACCCTTCAGCCCCCGCGCCATGTACGCCGTCACCGCCGACACAAAAAACGAAGACCTGCTGGCCAACGCCTGCGAAACCCTCGCCTCGGCCAAAACCATCGCCCAGGAATTCGCCGGGCTGGTCAAACCATCGCAGCGCCGAACGCTGATGGGGATTGCGCAACTGATCATGCTCGGGGAACTGGCGGTAAATCGGGTGCTGGATAATCTGGAGTTGCCTGGATGATGCGGTTCGGCTGAGTGATTCGAGTGAGAGAGCCGGCCTTTTGGCGAGCAAGCGCGCTCCCACATTTTGATCTTCTTGGATGCAAATCTTGCAGCGGCTGAAGATCCTGTCGAGTGCAGCTTGCGCGAGCTAGGCCTCTCGGCGGCGCAGGAGCGCCCACTCCTTCAGCGATACCATTGGTCGGAAAACCGTCCCCACCTGTCAGATCTGACAGGTGACGGGCGCCTCGTTCTGCGTTGTGATGAACCTTGCCTGCCATTGTTCCTGGAGAACAGAATGAGCGTTCAAGTCCATTCAACCGAAGCCAACGCTGCCCTGGCCTTGTATCCCGTGTACCCCCCGCAATGGATAACACCGGTGCTGCCTCCAGGTACTGCCGATGGTGGCCTTCCTCTCTCGGCATTCACTCCATCTGGGGTAGAACTTGTCATCGACCCCATAACCGGCTTGCGGAATTGGGTCATGGCGGCTTATGACGTCGTGACTATTTTTGTCAACGGAGTCAACACCGGCATCAGCAAAACCATCTATCCCGGTGAGGAGCAGGAACGCATTCTTTTGCACGTGCCGGCGAGCTGGTTCACAAACGGTGTCAACGATGTCCGCTACAGAGTGACCCGAGCCAGCGGTAACGACGCTGACTCACCCACACTTAAGCTGCTCTACAACAACCCGGCGCCTACCGTCACCGTCAGCCATCCACCCAGCGTCGCACCGGGGCAGACGGCAGTCATCACGATCACCGTCGGTTACTCACGGCCTCACGACACGGTCACGCTCACCATAGGCACCTGGAGCATCACATTTCCCAACCCCACAAGCCCGATCAACCATACCCTGACGGCTGCAGAATTGCAGTTGATAGGCGACGGCACCCATTCGGTCTTCGCCAGGGTGCGCGATCAATTGACCAACAACAATGAGTCGGCGACGACCCCGATCACTATCACCGCCAATCAGAAGGTGTACAACTCGCCGATAATCGCTGAGGCCGTGGACGGCATGCTCGACGTGGCCGCACTGAGGGGCCAGGACGCCACGCTGCGAGCACGCGACTGGACGGGAATCCAGGTCGGTCAGCAGGTGTGGTTGAAGCTCACCGGCCAGAAACCTGACGGCTCGGCGCACGTCCTGCAATTCTGGAATGGTGACACCCACAAGGTGAATGCGACCTGGGTCAGTCAGGGGTTCTGGGATAAACCGCTGCTCATAGCTTTTCTGAAAGAATTGAAAGAAGGATCGCTGTTGAAACTGGAATTCTGGGTATCGGAGGACAAGAGCAATGACTTCGCTAGCGCCACGCAGTTTCCGTATCAGGTGTATACCGTCATTGGCCTGCAACTTGTCCTGCCACCCCCAACCTTGAACCCGCCCACAGTGCCGATTGACGTTTTGGCTAATCCGGATGGAGTGAAGCTTCAGATAACAGGCTTCGCAGCAGAGAAAGACGATAAGGCTCAATTCGTCCAGGTGAACGCGCCGGCCGGTGCGCCGCCGTTTCCGGTGGTGGATTTTGTTGGTGGGATTGCAGAGATTTCATTGAGCGCTGCGTTTCTGGCGGCTTGGCATGGCAAGGCGATTGAGTTGCGGTGGGATTTGATTCGTACCGGAGTTCCGGCTGGAGAATCACCAACAGTCAGGTTTGATGTCATGACAATCGCTGATGGAGACCCGCGTTTGCCGACACCCGTAATTCTCCAAGCAATTGGGCCGGACGAAGGAAAAGTACTTGATTTATCGACTTTTGATGGCGATGCGACTGTGACAGTCGATACCTGGACAGCCATGGCAAAGGGACAAAAGTTCTGGCTGCTTTGCGTAGGAAAAAAAGATGATGGATCGGACTACGAAATTTCGTTGGCTAATGGAATTGAAATTGAAATGCCAGGTAAATTGAGCAGAACGCTTTTGCGTTCGGAACTAGACCGCCTTGTTGATGGATCTCTTCGCGTGGACATTAGTGTTGGATTCAGCACCAACGGGGACAAAAACGACGCTACTCTGTTCCCTAGTCTAAATGTAGGCCTCAAGGTACGTGCAAAACTCATCATAGATGATTCACCTTTAGAGTTGTCAGGCAGGACAGTGTCAATCGTGAATACCAGTGGTCAGTACATCGATAGATGGCGCCTTACGGGTGTTCATCCGTCTGGAGCCTCAGCAAATCGTCAAGCGTCAGGAGGAGTGGGTCAAATTACTTATCAATCGGATAATCCAAAAATCGCAAACGTCAATGACGTCGGGTTAATCTGGAGTGAAGGTAATGGCAGCACCACCATCAATGTAAGAGATAGCTCAGGCCAACATGCCTCAATTTCTGTTTCTGTAAGCAACGTCGAACAATGCATTGTCTCACCATCACTTATAGCTGATTCAAAGATTGATCAGTGGGTCAATGCGAATGGCCGTGCTGTAAAAACGTCAGACCTGGTTTTGTTCCGAACTAAATTTTTTGTGACTCAGCCCGCTGCCTATGGAATTCGCTCAGACGTTAGTTTGTATTGGGGGTTGTACAACGAAGGACACGGGTGGAGAGAGCATGCTTATCATTCTAGCCCTGGACACACTGTCTTGTGTTTGCGGTAGTGAGTCGACGCTTCGCCTCATCAGAATTGAGAGAAAAGGGGACAGGAGTAAAGGGAACGGATTTATTTAACCAGTGATCTAGAACAGCGGGGCTTGAACTTGGTTGTTTTCCTGACCGGGATGACCCCTTAGCGAGCAGGCTCACTTTCGACGGTTGATCGCATTACAAGTGGAATCAAGTTTGCTCGCGAAGGCTACTGACAGGCAATAATCGCCCAAAAAAACCGCCGTTGCGCATCATCGGGACGGCGGTTTTCTTTTCAGGTGTTTGGCGATGAGGGCAAACTGCCGGTCAATACCGAAGGATTTTCACTTTCCCATTTTTGGTCCTGGGCAATTCGAACTCGACTTCGCCGCCCACTTTGATCTTCGCCTGCAAGGCCTCAGCCAATGGAACGCTGAATCGGTACTCTTTGGCAGTCAGAAAAAAACCCGTGGCTTCGGCAAAGGAAAGGCATCGTCCCGTCGGCTTCGGCGTGATGGTGCCTTTGCCGGTTTTTTCATCGTAGCTGCTGAAAATACCTTTCATCGTCGTGCTCCCTTGCACTCGCTCGCCTGACCGCGCCAGTACGCAGCTGCATCTTGCATCAAACTGCAAAATCACGGCGACTGCACCTGTCAGAGTTGACAGTAAAGGGGAATCTCAGACAAAAGGCTGCGCAGCAACGTCAGGAATCCCGACGCAAATCCGGCGGAATCGGCAAATCATCCTTCAACGGGTCCGGCCGCTTGCCCTTGCCCGCCTGGTGTTGGCGAATCTGATAGACGTAGGCCAACACCTGCGCCACTGCCAAATACAGCCCGCCAGGAATCTCCTGCTCAAGCTCAGTTGAGTAATAGATCGAGCGCGCCAGCGCAGGCGACTCGAGCAGCATGACGTTGTTGGCCACTGCGATTTCGCGGATTTTCAGGGCGATGAAGTCGCTGCCCTTGGCCAGCAGCACCGGTGCGCCGCCCTTCTCCGAGTCGTACTTGAGCGCGACCGCGTAGTGGGTCGGGTTGGTGATGACCACGTCGGCTTCGGGAATCGCCGCCATCATCCGTCGCTGGGACATTTCGCGCTGGGTCTGGCGAATGCGTTGCTTGACCTCCGGGCGGCCTTCCTGATCCTTGTGTTCGTCGCGCACTTCCTGCTTGGTCATCTTGAGCTTCTTCATGCTCTCCCAGATCTGCACCGGCACGTCGACGGCGGCGATGATGATCAGACCGCAGGCCAGCCACAGCGTGCTCCAGCCCACCAGCAAGACGCTGTGAATGATCGCCATATCCAGTGGTTCGTGGGCGATGCGCAGCAAGTCGTCGACGTCGGCGGACAACACCAACAGCGCCACGCCCAAGGTGATCAGAAACTTCGCCAATGCCTTGAGCAGTTCAACCACAGCCTTGAACGAGAACATCCGTTTGAGGCCGGCGGCCGGGTTCATCCGGCTGAATTTGGGTGCCAGCGAACTTGCCGCGAACAGCCAGCCACCCAGGGAGATTGGCCCGATGATGGCGGCGAGCAACAGGGTTATCATCACCGGCTGAATCGCCAGCAAGGCGATCAACCCTGACTCCAACAGAAAACGGCCCATGGCGCCCTGATCCATGACCACTTCGCGGGACAGGGTGAAGTTCAGGCGCATCACGTCCATCATTTCTTGCGCAAGCATGCCGCCGAAAATCAGCAGCGCAGAGGCGCCGGCCATCATCACGGCCAGAGTGTTGAGCTCTTTGGAGCGAGCAATCTCACCCTTCTCTCGGGAGTCCTTTTTGCGTTTCTCCGTGGGGTCTTCTGTCTTGTCCTGACCGCTTTCGCTCTCTGCCATGACTCAGCGCGCCCGTGCCAGTTCGCGTAGCAACTGCAAGGCCTCGCTGGCCAGCGGTTGATACTGGTTGAGAATATCCGCAAGGCCGACCCAGACGATGAACAGGCCGAGCACCAGGGTCAGCGGAAAACCGATCGAGAAAATGTTCAGTTGCGGCGCGGCGCGGGTCATCACGCCGAAGGCTATGTTGACCACCAACAGCGCGGTGACGGCGGGCAACACCAGCAGCAGCGCGGCGCCGAGCACCCAGCCGAGTTTGCCGGCCAGTTCCCAGTAATGCGCGACCATCAAACCGCCGCCGACCGGCAGCGTGGTGAAGCTTTCAGTGAGGACTTCGAATACCACCAGATGGCCGTTCATTGACAGGAACAGCAGCGTCACCAGCATGGTGAAGAACTGCCCGATCACCGCCACTGAAACGCCGTTGGTAGGGTCGATCATCGAGGCGAAGCCCATGCCCATCTGGATCGCGACGATCTGTCCAGCCACGGCAAACGCCTGAAAGAACAGTTGCAGGGAAAAGCCGAGTACGGCGCCAACCAGAATCTGCTCACCGATCAGCAGCAGGCCGCTGAGATCCAGCGGGCTGACGGCGGGCATCGGCGGCAGCGCCGGGGTGATGACCACGGTGATCGCCACGGCGAAATACAGGCGCACGCGGCGCGGGATCAGGGTGGTGCCGAACACCGGCATGACCATCAGCATCGACGCCACGCGAAACAGCGGCAACATGAACGACGCCACCCAGGTGCTGATCTGGGTGTCGGTCAGCTGAAGCAGCGATTGCATGGCTTAGCCGATGACCATCGGAATGTTTTTGTACAGCTGGATGATGTATTCCATGAACGTCTGCACGATCCACGGACCGCCGATGATCAGGGTCACCAGCATCACCAGAAGACGCGGCAGGAAGCTCAGGGTCTGTTCGTTGATCTGCGTGGCGGCCTGGAACATCGACACCAGCAGGCCGACCAGAAGGCTCGGCACCACCAGGATGGCGACCATCATGGTGGTCAGCCACAGGGCTTCACGAAAGATATCGACCGCGACTTCCGGCGTCATGGCGAAACACCTCCAAAACTGCTGGCCAGAGTACCGATGATCAGCGCCCAGCCATCGACCAGCACGAACAGCATGATCTTGAACGGCAACGAAATGATCAGCGGCGAGAGCATCATCATACCCATGGCCATCAGCACGCTCGCCACGACGAGGTCGATGATCAGGAACGGAATGAAGATCATGAAGCCGATCTGGAAGGCGGTTTTAAGCTCGGAAGTCACGAACGCCGGCACCAGAATGGTCAACGGCGCCTGATCCGGGCTGGCAATGTCGGTGCGCTTGGACAGGCGCATGAACAGCTCCAGATCGCTGGTGCGGGTCTGCGCGAGCATGAAGTCCTTGATCGGCACCTGAGCCTTTTCCACCGCTTGCTGGGCGGTGAGGGTTTCCGCCAGATACGGTTGCAGCGCGTCGTTGTTCACCCGGTCGAACACCGGCGCCATGATGAACAGCGTCAGGAACAGCGCCATGCCGGTGAGGATCTGGTTCGACGGCGTCTGTTGCAGGCCGAGGGCCTGACGCAATATCGAGAAGACGATGATGATCCGCGTGAAGCTGGTCATCAGGATGACCGCCGCTGGAATAAAGCTCAGCGCGGTCATGATCAGCAGGATCTGCAGACTGACCGAATATTCCTGCGCGCCGTCGGCATTGGTGCCCAGCGTGATCGCCGGGATCGACAACGGATCGGCGGCCAACGCCAGCGGCGCGGCCAGCAACAGGACCAGCGTCAAGACGATGCGGAGCGCACCCATTACTTCGTATCCTTTTGGTCCTTGCCAAGAATCTTCAGCAGATGCTGAGCAAATTCCGGCGTCGCTTTTTCACTGGCGGTGGGGACTTCGACCGGCTCTTTGAGCACGTGCAGCGCGGTGATGGTGCCGGGGCTGAGGCCGAGCAGAATCTGCTCGTTGCCGACCTGCACCAGCATCAAGCGGTCACGCGGACCGAGCGCGCGTGAGCCGATCAGCTCGATCACCTGGCCCTTGCCGGCCGGCCCCGCCTGCTGCACGCGGCGCAGCAGCCAGGCGAGGAAGAAGATCAAACCCAGCACCAGCAGCAAACCGAACACCAGTTGCGTCAACTGACCGGCCACGCCGCTATTGACCATCGGCGCGGTGGCGGCAGGCCCGGCAGTGGTTGCGCCCGGCTCGGCAGCCAGCACGCTCAACGGCCATGCCAGCAGCACCCAGAGAAACCTTTTCACTCAGCGCAGCTTCTTGATGCGTTCGCTTGGGCTGATCACGTCGGTCAGGCGGATGCCGAACTTCTCGTTGACCACCACTACTTCGCCGTGGGCGATCAAGGTGCCGTTGACCAGCACGTCGAGCGGCTCACCGGCCAGACGATCAAGCTCGATCACCGAACCCTGGTTGAGTTGCAGCAGGTTGCGGATGTTGATGTCGGTACTGCCGACTTCCATCGAGATCGACACCGGGATGTCGAGGATCACGTCCAGGTTCGGACCGTCGAGGGTCACCGGATCATTGTTCTTCGGCACGCTGCCGAACTCTTCCATCGGCAGACGGTTGGAGCTGGAAGTGCCGGCGTCGGCGGCCAGCAGTGCATCGATGTCAGCCTGGCCGGCGTCACCGGTTTCTTCCAGGGCCGCAGCCCATTCATCGGCCAGTGCCTGGTCGTCCTGCGCGTTCATATCGTCGTTCATCATGTGTCCTCGGCGGGCAACAATTCGGTTAAATACGGGGTGAAAAGCGCCGCCTCAGCGACGCTCGATCGGCTCGATCACCTGCAACGCGAGGTTGCCTTTGTGCGAGCCCATCTTGACCTTGAAGGCCGGCACGCCGTTGGCGCGCATGATCATGTCTTCCGGCATCTCGACCGGGATCACATCGCCCGGTTGCATGTGCAGGATGTCGCGCAGCTTCAACTGGCGGCGGGCTACGGTGGCACCGATCGGCACGTCGACATCGAGCACGTCCTGGCGCAGGGCGTTGACCCAGCGCTCGTCCTGATCGTCGAGGTCGGATTGGAAACCGGCGTCGAGCATCTCGCGCACCGGCTCGATCATCGAGTACGGCATGGTCACGTGCAGATCGCCGCCACCGCCATCGAGTTCGATGTGGAAGGTGGAGACCACAATCGCTTCGCTCGGGCCGACGATGTTGGCCATGGCCGGGTTCACTTCCGAGTTGATGTACTCGAAATTGACTTCCATGATCGCCTGCCAGGCTTCTTTCAGATCGACGAAAGCCTGCTCGAGCACCATGCGCACTACGCGCAGTTCGGTCGGGGTGAACTCACGCCCTTCAATCTTGGCGTGACGGCCGTCACCACCGAAGAAGTTGTCCACCAGCTTGAACACCAGTTTGGCGTCGAGGATGAACAGCGCGGTGCCGCGCAGCGGTTTGATCTTGACCAGGTTGAGGCTGGTCGGCACGTACAGCGAGTGCACGTATTCGCCGAACTTCATCACCTGCACGCCACCGACAGCCACGTCCGCCGAGCGGCGCAGCATGTTGAACATGCTGATGCGGGTGTAGCGGGCAAAGCGCTCGTTGATCATTTCCAGCGTCGGCATGCGTCCACGGACGATGCGATCCTGACTGGTCAGGTCGTAGCTTTTGACACTGCCGGGTTCGGCAGCATTATCGGTCTGTACCAGACCATCATCGACGCCATGCAGCAGCGCATCGATTTCATCCTGGGACAGCAGATCCTGCACGGCCATGTCGTGTTCCTACTGCAGTACGAAATTAGTGAAAAGCAACTGTTCGATGACCACTTTGCCCAGTTCTTTCTGCGCCACTTCCTGGACGCTGGCGGTGGCCTTCTGGCGCAACATCTCTTGGCCGACCGGTGTCGCCAGTGTGGCGAAATCCTGACCGGAGAAGAGCATTACCAGGTTGTTGCGGATAACCGGCATGTGCACTTTGAGCGCGTCCAGATCGGCCTGATTCCGCGCCAGCATGGTGATGCTCACCTGCATGTAGCGCTGACGGCCGTTCTGGTTGTAGTTGGCCACGAAGGCCGGCGCCATCGGCTCGAAAATCGCCGCCTGCTTGCCGACCGGCGCTGCTTCAGCGGCCTCGGCAGGCTTGCTTTGCGCGCCGTGCATGAAGAACCAGGTCGCCCCGACGGATGCACCAATGGCCACCAGCAACGCCAGCACGATCACGATGATCAGCTTGAGTTTGCCTTTGGTTGCGGGGTCTTTTACTGCTGCAGCTTCGCTCTTCGCCATGCCAATAATCCGTCACTAATCGGGGGTTTCACAGTCGCACGGCAAGGCAAGAGCAAGTGTTATGCCAGAAGTGTCGGAGGTCGAGAACGACGCTAAAGTCAAAAGCACCCTCACCCCAGCCCTCTCCCTGAGGGAGAGGGGGCCGACCGAGATGTAATGGGGCTGGACATCGACCTGCACAACCGAGGTGATTGCAAGTTCAGGGCGGGAATCAACAGGTCGCCGAATGTCGAACGGATTCAGCGATGCTCGTTCAGGTCGGCGTAGTTCTTCAAGATTCCCCAATCGGTCCCCTCTCCCTCTGGGAGAGGGCTAGGGTGAGGGGGCTCTTGATTTGCTCAGGCGTAATAGTCGACCGCGCTGCTGCCAATTACGCTGGTAGTCTGCGCCGCCACTTCAGCGACAGTAGCCGGTGCCAATTCCTCATCCACCGAGTCAAGACGCCCACCCGCAGCACTGGTCCGGCCACTCTGCCCATGCTGCGCCTGTTCCTGACCTTGCTGCCCCTGCCAGCCACGGTTCTGGTCGGCGACATTGACATCCACCTGGCCCATACCCTGCTGGTTGAACATGTCGCGCAGGCGGTGCATCTGGCTGTCGAGCGCTTCACGCACGCTCGGGTGCGCGCTCATGAAGGTGACCTGGGTCTGCTGATCGGGAACCATGTTCACGCGGATATCCAGACGCCCAAGCTCCGCCGGTTGCAACTGAATGTCGGCGGCCTTCAGATTGACGCTGGACAGGTACATGACGCGGTTGACCACTTCTTCGGTCCAGCCGCTCTGGTGCATGGCGATCGGCTGATTCACCGGCAGCGCATTGGCGGTTTTCGGCGTAGCGGCCTGGGTCAGTGCCGCCAGACGGTTGGCGAAGTCATCGACGCGGGTGTCGCTGGTAGCCGATTTCAGATCCTTCAGACCATCGTCGATCAGCCCGCTGAAAGCTTGTTCGCCGCGCTGACTGGTGCTGTCCTTGTCGTCCTGCACGTCGAGCATGCTGGCCATGCCGGCGGCAAAGTTCTGCGCGGCGGTCAATTCACCGTCAGCCTGAGCTTGAGCAGGCGTGGCTTTCGGTTGCGCCTGACTGGCGGCGGAAATATGCCCGCCCTGCTCCATCGCCATGCGCACGGCCGGCAGCGAATCGAGCGGGTCGGCCGACGGATCGAAATCGCTGTCGGTTGCCGCCGGATCTTTGACCATGCCCGACACGACCGCCAATGCAGGCGTCTCGGTTTCCGGCTGGGCTGGCGTGGCGACTGTTGGCGTTTGCACCACAGGCGCTGCCACCAACGGCTGAACGACTTGCGCGAGGACCGGATCCAGCGTCGGGTCTACAGGCGCGGCATCGGCCACAGGGGTTAGTACGGTTTCAGCGGTGTCATCGGCAGTGGCAGTCGCGTCGTCGCTCGCCGCCGCTTTGTCGGCAGGCAACGCTTTGCCGCTATCGGCAACTGCTGGCTGGGGCGCGGCAGACTGCTCTTTGCCGATATCCTTTTTGCCGCTGCTGTCCGCGACCTTGTCGCGTGCCGGCCTGACTGAATTGTCAGCGCTCACGGCGGGCTTGGCCGGCGCCTGATCGGCGAACACTTTGGCGAAGCTGGAGGCCTTGTCCCCGGCGTCTGCGGCCATTGCCGACGATTTGGCAGAGGCGGCTTGGGCCTTGGCCTGAGCGGCGGTCTGAAGAAGAATGTTGGGGGTCGCAGGCATGACACGGTCTCCGCTGCACTGGGATCGTAGGTACAGTTGAGCAAGTTGACTGCAAGTGCCGGGCCAGTTTGGCCAGACACTTGCGAAAAGCGCCGGACGGCAGCTTTAGTGGATGTGGGCGTGGTGCTTTTCGCTTTCGTACACCGGACGTACTTCGGCGAATTCAGAATGGATATCGGCGACTAGCTGAGCGAGCGCTTCCGGGCTTTTGTCCTTCGCATTCGACTCCAGGTCCTGACACAACTCGGCCAGTCGAACCGCGCCCATGTTGCTGGCGCTGCCCTTGAAGCTATGCGCTACATCGGAAAGCGCTTTGGCGCTGGTGCTGTCCTGCAACTCGTGCAGGCGGCTTTGCGAATCTGCCAGAAAAGTCTCCAGCAATTCCGTATAGCCGTCCTCCATCACCTCGCGCAAAGTATCGAGGACTTCGCGATTTACATGTGCGTCTGTCACTTGCTCACTCCTTGATCAAGAATGGGCGGATTATGCCTCAATCTCCCAGAAAAACTCCACGCTGGCACTACGACCCTGGTCCGACCAACTGGCGTTGCGCCCCAGTTGCCGGACCAGGCTGATGCCGCGACCCGACAAGCGGTCGTGATCCAGCGGGCGATCCATGACCCGCGTTACATCGAAACCCTTGCCGCTGTCCTCGACGCGAATGACCAGGCGCCCACCCTCGCCTTGCGGCTGGACCTGCAGATGCACGCGCACGAAACCGTCTTGCAGCGCCTCCAGCCGCGCCGCGCGCATTTCATAGTAGCGGGCGAAACCTGCCGCATCGCGTTTGAGGCTCGAGTCCAGCCCGAGCACGCCATGCTCCAGGCCATTGGAATACAACTCGGCGAGCACGCTGTACAGCGCCCCGCTTTGCGCGCGCAGGCCATGCACTTCAAGCAGCAACTGCAAGAGGAACGGCAATGGATTGAAGCGCCTGAGTGTGGCGCCGCGAAACTCGAAACTGGCCGACCAGTCCAGCGGGCACGACTGGCCGCTGTCGGAATACACCGGCGCGGCGCCGTGGGCCTGCGCCGACTCAAGCAGACTGACTTCGACCATGCTTACGTCATCACGGGCCTGTCCGCGAAAATCGCGCAACGCCTGTTCGATATCCTCGAATAACCGATCCGGCTCACGGTTCGCCGCAAACACCTGCTGCAAGCGTTCGACGCCGAACAACTGGTCATTGGCATCGCAGGTATCGATTACCCCGTCCGATAACAGAAACACTCGATCATCGACGGCCATCGGATACACATCCGTACGGTCATCGAAGGCTTGCGCGCTGAGAATCCCCAGGGGCAAATGCCGCGCCGGCAAGGGCACGCGTTCGCCACTGGCCATGCGGTGCAGGTAACCGTCGGGCATGCCGCCGTTCCACACCTCCACCGAACGGCTCTGGAAACTCAGACTGAGCAAGGTGGCACAGCAGAACATGTCCACCGGCAGGATGCGCTTGAGCTTGGAGTTCATCTCGCGCAGGGTTTCGGCCAGGCCATAGCCCTTGGCGGTCATCCCATAAAACACTTCGGCCAGCGGCATCGCCCCCACCGCTGCCGGCAAGCCATGCCCGGTGAAATCGCCGAGCATGACGTGCATGTCACCGGCCGGCGTGTACGCCGCGAGCAGCAGATCGCCATTGAACAGCGCGTAAGGCGATTGCAGGTACCGAATGTTCGGCGCACTCAGGCACCCGGAATGCGCGACCTTGTCGAACACCGCTTTGGCCACGCGTTGTTCGTTGAGCAGATAGTCATGATGTTTCGCGATCAGATCGCGCTGCTGCAGGACCGTGGCCTGAAGGCGCCGCAAGCGATCCATCGCCTTGATTTTGGCGGCGAGTATCACTTGGTTGTACGGCTTCGCCAGAAAATCGTCACCGCCAGCCTCCAGACAACGGGCCAGCGCTTCACTCTCGGTCAGCGAGGTGAGGAAGATGATCGGCACCAACGCTTCACCCGCCAGCGCCTTGATCTGCCGCGCCGCTTCGAAGCCGTCCATCACCGGCATCAGCGCGTCCATCAACACCAGATCGGGTTGTTGCTGCTGGAAGCATTCGACCGCCTCCGCACCATTGGCCGCTGTCAGCACCTGATGACCTTGACGGCGGACAATGGTCGACAGCAGCAGCCGGTCGGCGGCACTGTCTTCGGCGATAAGAATAGTCAGCGGCTCTTGCGCCTGCATGGGCGTCAACTGATGTCGAAGAGTTTGTCGAAGTTGGAAATCGCGAGGATTTTCTTCACATCGGAGCTGCTGTTGACGACGCGGATATCCGAATTGTCGCCACCGGCGTGATCACGCAGCAGAAGCAGCATGCCCAGCGCAGAGCTGTCGAGGTAAGTGGCCTCTTTGAGATCGACCACGATGGATTCGGGTTTGTGTGGGAGCCGTTCATACGACTCGCGAAATTCCTGATGGCGACCGAAATCGAACCGGCCTTTGACGGCGATCGTGAGCTTTTTCTGGTCTGGAGAGACTTCTGTAACGACTGACATTGACTGGCTTCCTTGTCATTGACGAACCTGTACAAGGTTTAGCACCTGGATAGGGTTGGGGCAAGGCTGGAAAAGCAGATCAAAAGATCGCAGCCTTCGGCAGCGCCTACATTTGAAAATGCATTCCCCTGTAGGAGCTGCCGAAGGCTGCGATCTTTTGATCTTTAAAAGGCATCACGCCGTGGCAACCGCTGCGACAGTTCATCGAGCAGCTTCTGCTCGCGCTTGTCTTCCAGGCGTTGCGCCTCATCACGATAGCGCTGCACCAGTTTGCGCAAACCCTCGACGCGGGCAAACGCCTGCTGCCACTCTTCACGAGCCTTGTCGAGCTTGTTCTGGTGCCAGACCAGGCTCTGCCGTTGCTGGTCGACGGCAGTATCGAGTTGCGCCAGGAAACCCTGAAAACCCAGCAGCCATTGCCCGGTCACGCCGGTGCTGCCGCGCACGATCCATTGCTGCGAGTAATCCAGACGAAAGGCATTGAGGTCGGCCAGTTTGCTTTCGGCAACTTTGACCTGGCCCTGAAAGTAGGCGAGGCGCTGCACGGCGGCTTTCTCGGCCTTCTCGGCCATGTCCACCACCGGTGCCAGGCGCGCAGCGCGGCTGACGGCCATGGCCGGTTACCCGCCCGCCGCAGGGGCGAACAGGGTTTCCAGATAGGCCTGGCTTTCACCCAGATTGATTTTGTCGTTGAGGCCCTGGCGCTGATACCTGACCAACTGCGGTTGCAGGGAAATCGCCAGATCGGTCTCGCGATCGCCACCGGCCACATAGGCACCGACGCTGATCAAATCACGGCTCTGCTGATAGCGTGACCAGAGCTGTTTGAAATACTGCGCGCGCTGCATGTGATCCGGCGAAACCACTGCTGGCATTACCCGGCTGATCGAGGCTTCGATGTCGATCGCCGGATAGTGGCCTTCCTCGGCCAGGCGCCGCGACAGGACGATGTGGCCGTCAAGCACGCCCCGCGCCGAGTCGGCAATCGGGTCCTGCTGGTCATCGCCTTCGGACAGTACGGTGTAGAACGCCGTGATCGAACCGCCGCCCTTCTCCGCATTACCGGCGCGCTCCACCAGTTTCGGCAGTTTGGCGAACACCGAGGGCGGATAGCCCTTGGTTGCTGGCGGTTCGCCGATGGCCAGCGCGATTTCACGCTGGGCCTGGGCGAAACGGGTCAGCGAGTCCATCAGCAGCAGAACGTTCTTGCCCTTGTCGCGGAAATACTCGGCGATGCGCGTGCAATACATCGCCGCGCGCATACGCATCAGCGGTGCATCGTCCGCTGGCGAGGCAACCACTACCGAGCGTTTGAGGCCTTCTTCACCGAGGATGTGCTCGATGAATTCCTTAACTTCGCGACCACGCTCACCGATCAGGCCGACGACGATGATGTCGGCTTCGGTGAAGCGGGTCATCATGCCCAACAGCACCGATTTACCGACACCGGTACCGGCGAACAGACCCAGACGCTGGCCACGGCCGACCGTCAGCAAACCGTTGATGCAACGGATGCCGACATCCAGCGGTACGCTGATCGGATCACGGTTGAGCGGGTTGATGGTCGGGCCGTCCATCGGCACCCAGTCTTCGGCCTTCATGCCGCCCTTGCCGTCCAGCGCGCGACCGGCGCCGTCGAGGACACGGCCGAGCATGCTCATGCCCATCGGCAAACGGCCGGTATCGGCCAGCGGCACCACGCGCGCGCCCGGGGCAATGCCGGCGACGCTGCCGACCGGCATCAGAAAGACTTTGCTGCCGGAAAAACCCATGACTTCCGCTTCCACCTGAGACGGATGGTAGCTGTCGTCATTGATCACCATGCAGCGGGTGCCCATGGCGGCGCGCAAGCCTTCGGCTTCCAGGGTCAGGCCGACCATGCGCAGCAGCCGACCTTCAAGGATCGGCGCGCCGGCAATCTCGGTGGCCTCGGCGTAGGTGCTCAGGCGCTTGGCGAAGCTGGTGCGTTCAAGGCGCATCGCTGGCGTCCGCGCGCGGCTCGTCAGAGTCGACAGCCACTGGGGTGTCTTCGGGAATGTCCAGACTCAAGTCAGGCGCTGCCGGATGCAGAGCCTGCTCATGCAATTGGTCGAACAGCTTGGCCATAACCTGGGTCACCCGCGATTCGACGCTGGCGTCGATGCGGCTGTGCTCGGTTTCAACCCGGCAACCGCCCGGCAACAGCGACTCGTCCTCGACGATGCGCCAGGTTTCTTCGTGGCGTTCGCGCAGGGCTTTGACCTGGGCGAAATCCTGCGGATTAACGTACAGGCGCACGTTTTCCACGCCCAGCGGCAACAGCTTGAGGGCATCGCGCATGACGTGTTCGATCTGTGTCGAGTCGATGGCCAGTTCGCGCTTGATCACTTGTTTGGTGATGTGCTGCACGAGGTCGACCAGCGACTTTTCAATCTGGGTGTCTTGCTCGGCGATCGGTTCGAACAGGTTGGCCATCAAAAGCTCGAGGCTGGCGATTTTCGCCGCCAGCGCTGTTTCGGCTTCCTGACGCACCTTCAGCGTGGTGCTGTGAAAACCTTCTTTTTCGCCGATGGCGAAGCCCTCGTTGTAAGCCTCCTGACGGATGCTTTCGAGTTCTTCCAGGGTCAGTGGCTGGACTTCTTCCAGCGGCACTTCTTCCATTTCCGGCGGTTCGGGCTCGGGTTCCGGCTCGGGTTCCGGTTTCGGCGGGTCGAAGCTGGGCAGCGCCCAGGATTCGAAACCACGAACATCGCGGGCGCGGATCAGATCTGTCACAGACTCGTCAGGCTTATCCATGGGCTTAGATCATTTCCTCGCCGCCCTTGCCACCCAGCACGATCTCGCCGGCTTCGGCCATACGACGGGCAATGGTGAGGATTTCCTTCTGCGCGGTTTCGACATCGCTGACGCGCACCGGGCCTTTCGCCTCGAGGTCGTCGCGCAACAGTTCGGCGGCACGCTTGGACATGTTCTTGAAGATCTTTTCCTTGACGCCCTCGTCCGAGCCCTTGAGGGCCAGCACCAGCACATCGGAAGAGACTTCGCGCAACAGCGCCTGAATGCCACGGTCGTCGACGTCGGCAAGGTTGTTGAACACGAACATGAGGTCTTCGATCTGACCGGACAGGTCTTCGTCGACTTCGCGGATCGAGTCCATGAGCTGGCCTTCGATCGAGCTGTCGAGGAAGTTCATGATGTCGGCCGCACGCTTGATGCCACCCAGGGTGGTGCGCGAGGCGTTCGAGTTGCCGGAGAACTGTTTCTCGAGAATCTGGTTGAGTTCTTTCAAGGCGGCCGGTTGCACGGTGTTCAACGACGAGACGCGCAGGATGATGTCCAGACGCACTTTGTGGTCGAAGTTGCCGAGCACTTCACCGGCCTGATCCGGGTCGAGGTACGCGACCACGATTGCCTGGATTTGCGGGTGTTCGTAACGGATGACGTCAGCGACTGCGCGCGGCTCCATCCATTTCAGGCTGTCGAGGCCGCTGGTGTTGCCACCGAGCAGGATGCGGTCGATCAGGCCGTTGGCCTTATCTTCGCCCAGGGCCTGGGTGAGCATCTTGCGCACGTAGTCGTCGGATCCGACGCCGAGGCTGGTCTGATCACCGACGATGTCGACGAACTCGCTCATCACCTGCTCGACCTGTTCGCGATGGACGTTGCCCATCTGCGCCATGGCCACGCCGACGCGCTGAACCTCTTTGGGCCCCATGTGGCGCAACACTTGCGCAGCATCGGTCGAACCCAGGGACAGCAGCAGAATCGCGGCTTTGTCGACCTTGGTCAGTTTGACGGTGGCGGCTCGGTTATCACTCATCTGCGTTAATCCACTCTTTCACGACCTGAGCCACGCGACCCGGGTCTTCAGCTACCAGACTCTTGATTGCATTCAGTTGTGCGTCATAACCCTCGCTCGGGCTCGGCAACAGAATGCTCTGCGGACCACCGAGGCTCACGCGGTCGTTGGCCAGTTCGCCGTCCAGGCCGCCCATGCCACCGAGTTCCACGTCGCTGCCCAGACCGGCCAGCTCCTTGCCTTTGCCACCGCCGGTGATGTTGTTGAGCACCGGACGCAGCACACCAAACACCAGTACGAGGATGAACAGCACACCCAGCACTTGTTTGACGATGTCCCAGAACCATGGCTGGGAGTAGAACGGAATATCGGCAATCACTTCGCCGCGCTCGGCGGAGAACGGCATGTTGATCACACTGACGCTGTCGCCACGGCTGGCGTCGAAACCGACCGCGTCCTGCACCAGACGGGTAAAGCGCGCCAATTCGTCGGCGCTCCACGGCGCACGGCTGGTTTCGCCGTTGGCCGGGTTGATCTTGACCTGATCGTCGACCACCACCGACACCGACAGGCGATTGAGACGGCCCTGCTGCTGCTTGGTGTGGCTGATCGAACGGTCGAGCTCGAAGTTCTTGGTGGATTGTTGACGCTTGTCCGCCGGGTACGGTGCGAGCATCGGCTGGCCGGTGGCCGGGTCCATGATCTGCTGGCCGTTGGCATCAACCAAAGGCTGACCTGGCTGAATCATTCCGGCCGGTGCGGCGGTGCCACCGGTGGTCTGCGGCGCCGAGGCAGGCGACGGCGGCTGGTTGCTCAGGGCACCCGGCACACCTTGCGGACCATTGCTGGCGGTGCGTTGTTCATTGACCGACTGCTCGCTGCGCAACGCCGGTTGGTCCGGGTTGAACTGCTCGGCAGTCGATTCGACGGCACTGAAATCGACGTCGGCGGAGACTTCAGCCTTGTAGCGATCGTTGCCCAGTACCGGTTGCAGAATGTTGTGCACGCGCTGGGTGAGCATGCTTTCCATGCGGCGGCTGTAATCGAACTGCTTGCCGGCCATGGTCATTTCCGAGTTCTCCGCCTGATCGGAGAGCAGGTTGCCCTTCTGATCGACGACGGTGATCTGCGATTTGCTCAACTCGGGCACGGAAGTCGCGACCAAATTGATGATCGCCACCACCTGACCCGGCTCAAGCGAACGCCCGCTGTACAGCTCGACCAGTACCGAAGCGCTAGGCTTGCGCTCGTCACGGACGAACACCGAACTCTTCGGAATGGCCAGATGCACGCGGGCACCCTTGACGTTGTTCAGGCTGGAGATGGTCCGCGCCAGTTCGCCTTCGAGGCCGCGACGATAACGGGTCGCTTCCATGAACTGGCTGGTGCCCAGACCCTGTTCCTTGTCGAGGATTTCGAAACCGATGTTGCCGTCGCTGGGAGTGACACCAGCGGCAGCGAGTTTCATCCGCGCACGGGACAGGTCGTCGGCCTTGACCAGCAAGGCGCCGGAATTGGGTTCTACGTTGTAGGGAATGTCAGCGGCGGCCAGGGTTTCCATGACCTGCTTGGCGTCCATACCGGCAAGGCTGCCGTACAGTGGACGGTAATCCGGCTGCTGCGACCACAGCACCACGGCAAAGCCAATCGCCACGCTCGCTGCCAGACCAACCAACAGGCCGACCTGACGCAGCACGGTCATCTGGGAAAGGTTTTCCAGAAAGGACAGGCCGAACAGCGGCGGTTTGCCGTCGATCGGGGTGGCCTTGGCCGGAACGTTATCAGCGACTGCTTCTGCCATGACTTATTTCGCCCTTAAACCGGCATCTGCATGATGTCTTGGTAAGCCTGGACCAGCTTGTTGCGCACCTGGGTCAGAGCCTGGAACGACACGCTGGCTTTTTGCGACGCAATCATGACGTCAGTCAGGTCGACACCGCTCTTGCCGATCTCGAACGCGTTGGCCAGTTGAGTCGACGCCTGCTGGGTATCGCTGACTTTATTGATCGCCTGACCGAGCATGTCGGAAAAGCTGCTGCCCGCGATTTCAGGGACAGCGGCAGTCGATTTACGCGCAGACATGGCATCCACTTTCATGGCCTGCATGTCCATCATCAACCGATTAAATTCAATACCTTGGCTCATGGTCTACTCTCTTGGGCGGCCCGCAATTTTTTGACACTCACTCGGCGGGTACACAGGTATTAGCAACAAGGGTGCCAGCTAGTGGGCACCCTTCTGAGAAAAGCATCTGGAATGTTTTGCAGCATCGATCAGGTGGCGAACAGATAACCTTCGACATCCATCCCGGCATCGCGCATTTGCGCCAGTTTGTAGCGCAGGGTGCGCGGGCTGATGCCGAGCTTTTCGGCAGCTTCCTTACGGCGGCCACGCTCGGCGCGCAGGGTGTCGATGATCATCTGAAACTCCCGGCGGCGCAGGTCATCGCCCAGCGCGCCGGAAGAATCCGCCTCGATTTCCACCTCGCGGATCACTGGTGCCGCGACCGGCAACAGCGCAAATGTCACCGCACCGCTCAGGCAAAAATCCTGCGGCTGAATCAAACCGCCCTGCTGCAGAATCAACGCGCGCTGAATGGCGTTGTCCAACTCCCGCACGTTGCCCGGCCACGGGTACGCGGTCAGACAAGCTTGAGCTTCGGGGGACAGCTTCGCTGCTGCGTGCTTCATTTTATTGACGTGTTTGGCCAACAATTTTTCCGCCAGCGGCAGGATATCGGCAGTGCGCTCGCGAAGTGGACGCCAGGCCAAGGGAAAAACCGACAAGCGGTAAAACAGGTCTTCGCGAAAACGCCCCGCCGCCACTTCGCCGGCCAGATCACGGTTGGTCGTGGCGACCACGCGGATATCCAGACTGATCGGCTTGCGCGCGCCCACTCGCTCCACTTCACGCTCTTGCAGGACGCGCAGCAACTTGGCTTGCAGGGCCAGGGGCATTTCGGAAATTTCGTCGAGCAGAATGGTGCCGCCGTCCGCTTGCTCGAACTTGCCGGCCTGCGAGGCGATGGCGCCGGTGAACGAGCCCTTCTCATGGCCGAACAGTGTTGCTTCGAGCATGTTGTCGGGGATCGCCGCGCAGTTGATCGCAATAAACGGCTGGCTCGCCCGTCGCGATTGCTGGTGGATATAGCGCGCCAGCACTTCTTTACCGGTGCCGGACTCGCCGGAGATGAGGACAGTCGAATCACTGCGCGCAACCCGCGCCGCCAACTCAAGCAACTGCGCACTGGCCGGTTCAACGGCGACGGGGCCTTCCGCTTCGCCAGCATCAATGCAGCCCAGCGCATGTCGCGCCACCAGATCGAGCAATGCCTTGGGCTCAAACGGCTTGACCAGATAATCCGCCGCGCCTTGGCGCATCGCATCGACCGCACGCTCGACGGCGCCGTGGGCGGTCATCAATAGCACCGGCAATTGCGGCTGGCGTGCGCGCAGCAACGCAAGCAATTGATGACCGTCCATGCCCGGCATGTTGACGTCGCTGACCACCAGGCTGAAAGCTTGCTGCGCGACGGCCGTCAGCGCTTCTTCGGCGCTGCCGACGGCGTGATAGTCGTGGCCGGCGAGCAGCAGCGTATCGGCCAGCGCCTCGCGCAACGAACGGTCATCCTCGACCAGCAACACCTTGATGCCCATGACGTTTATTCAACTCCTTGTGCAGCGGAAAACAGCGGCAGACTGACCTGCGCGCAAGTGCCGCGCCCGACTCGCGAACGCAGGGTCAATTCTCCCTGATGCGCACGGGCCACCGCTTTGACCACGGTCAGGCCGAGGCCGGTGCCGGTGACCTTGGTAGTAAAAAAAGGCTCGCCGAGGCGCGCCAAAACTGTCGGCTCAATGCCGCTGCCACTGTCGCTGACACACAGACGCAGGGTGTTGCCTCTGGTGTAGCAATGCACTTTCAGGCGCGCTTCGCCAGCGCTGGCCTGAATGGCGTTTTCAATCAGATTCAGTAATGCGCCGACCAGTGTGTCGCGGTTGCACAGCAACTCACCGGCATGGCTGTCGCACTGCCAGCGGATCGGCAGGTCCTGCACATGGGTCAGCGCCGCAGCCTGCAGCGACTGCATCAAGGCACCGGGCGTGAGGCGGTCGGTCAGCGGCAATTCACCGCGAGCGAACACCAGCATGTCGCGCACTTGATGTTCGAGTTCGTGCAGACGCTCTTTCAAGCGGCCGGCAAAGCGTTGCTGGGTTTCCACTGGCAGTTGCTGTTCAGTCAAATGACCGGCGTAGAGCAAAGCGGCGGACAGCGGTGTTCGAATCTGGTGGGCCAGCGAGGCAACCATGCGCCCCAGCGATGACAAACGTTCGTGGCGCGCCAACTGGTCTTGCAGATGACGTGTTTCCGTCAAGTCGTTGAGCAGCACCAACTGCCCCGGCTCGGCATCCAGCGAGCGGGTGGAAATCGACAGGCGTCGACCGTTTTTCAAGGAGATTTCATGACCGTCGTCTTCACGGGGAGCGAAGCAGCGTGCAATCACATGGCGCCAGAGTTCGCCCTCGAGTGGCGAGCCGAGCAGATCGATCGCGGCCGGATTGGCTTCGCGCACCAGACCGTGGCCGTCGATGACGATCACACCGCCGGGCAACAGGTCGAGGAGGTTTTGCAGGCGATTGGCCAGGCGTTCTTTTTCCGCCAGTTCCTGCATGCGCTGGGCGCTGACCACGGCCAGCTCACCCTTGAGCTCGGTGACCCGCGCTTCGAGCAGGCTGTAGGAGTCGGTCAGCTGGCTCGACATCTGGTTGAACAGCTGAAAGGCCTGCTCAAGTCCCTGACGACTTGCCTGCTCTACGGACGAGGGTTGCCCCACGATATTGGAGGCAGAAGAGATCTGGGCGGCTTGGGGCATTGGGCTCTCTCGCTTGGCTGACCGTCAGTGAAACGGAACGTTGCGAGGGCTATAGCAATACCCGTGCCTAAAAAAAACCGCTTATAAATGAAGCGCTTGAAAAACAGGCGTCAATCATCCGCCTGTTCATCTCCTCCAGCACGGCTCATGCCGTACTTGCGCATCTTCTCGACCAGGGTGGTGCGACGAATACGCAGACGCTCAGCGGCACGGGCGACAATGCCATTGGCATCGTCCAGCGCTTGCTGAATCAGGCCCTGCTCCAGGCCCCCGAGGTAGTCCTTGAGGTCGAGACCTTCCGGCGGCAGCAGTGCATTGGCGCTGAAGTCCGGCGTATGGCCGTTGATGGCCACGCGTTCTTCCAGATCGCTGCGCAGGCTGTCGACCATCTGCTCGTCTTCGTCGTCGACGTAGCGGAATTTCTTCGGCAACTCGACCACGCCGATCACCCCGTACGGATGCATGATCGCCATGCGCTCGACCAGGTTGGCGAGTTCGCGGACGTTGCCCGGCCAGCCGTGACGGCACAGCGACATGATCGCCGCCGAGTTGAAACGGATCGAACCGCGCTTCTCGTGCTCCATGCGCGAGATCAGTTCGTTCATCAGCAGCGGGATGTCTTCGACGCGCTCACGCAGTGGCGCCATTTCGATCGGGAACACGTTCAGGCGATAGTAGAGGTCTTCGCGGAACGAGCCGATCTCGATCATGCTTTCGAGATTCTTGTGCGTTGCGGCAATGATGCGCACGTCGACGCTCTGGGTCTTGTTGCTGCCCACGCGTTCGAAGGTGCGCTCTTGCAATACGCGCAGCAGCTTGACCTGCATTGGCAGCGGCATGTCGCCGATTTCGTCGAGAAACAGCGTGCCGCCATTGGCCAGCTCAAAGCGCCCGGCACGGCTGGTGATCGCGCCAGTGAAGGCGCCCTTCTCGTGGCCGAACAGTTCGCTTTCCAGCAGTTCCGCCGGAATAGCGCCGCAGTTGACTGGTACGAATGGCGCGTCGCGGCGTTTGGAGTGATAGTGCAGGTTGCGCGCGACCACTTCCTTGCCGGTGCCGGACTCGCCGAGGATCAGCACGCTGGCGTCGGTGTCGGCCACTTGCTGCATCATCTGCCGGACGTGCTGAATCGCACGGCTGGTGCCGACAAGACTGCGGAAAAGATTGGGTTCGCGATGACGGCCGCGTTCGCGGGCCTGGTCGTACATTTCGCGATAGACCTGGGCGCGATGCAGCGAATCGAGCAATTTGCTGTAGCTGGGCGGCATTTCCAGGGTCGACAGCACGCGGCGACGCTGGTCTTCAGGCAGGTCAACGGAAGAATTATCGCCCATTAACAAAACCGGAAGGAACTCATCCCAGGTTGCGAGTGTCTTTAGCAAGCCCAAAAGCGCGCCAGGAGCATTAACGGTCCCGATCAGTACGCAAATGACTTCACGACTAGACGACAAAGAGCCGACTGCCTGCTGCCAGTCATGGCTGCCGCAGGGTAAATTTTCTTCGCCAAGAAAATTTAGAATCACCGCCAGGTCGCGGCGGCGGACGCTATCGTCATCGATCAGCAGAATTTTGGTTTCACGCCACATGCAATAGCAACTTCCCTAGTCAACTCAATGCCCGAAAAATGGGGCAAGCGAGACGCTTGCAGGACACCTTGTGCCTGTAGACGCCCTAAACCTGATAATAGCCACTAGTTAAGTCAAAAAACCGTGCACAGTCAAATTTATGGCGCACATCTCTGGTTCAACTGACGGTTAATCAACCAAACAGATGGTAAACCTTTGCAGCCTTTTGCGCTTGGGTGATCTGCGACATCTCGTTGGCTATCGCCTGCCGCTCGCCCATTGCCACCTCGAGAAGCTCTTTGTAGACGAATAGCAGCTCTTCAAGGTTATCGCGTAACGCAACTTCGTCCAGCGAAGCTTCCGCCATGACGTCTTCCATGCAGGAACGGCAAGCCAGATCCAGCTCGCCAATGGCTTCCCAGTTTCGCTCGGCCAATGCTCCGACCAACGCTTCACGGGTATCGGCAATTCGCTGCAATACAAGACTCATGGTGATCTCCTTCAGAACTGCGGAGCCGGCACGGGCGCGATGGCGTCCCAACCTTCTTTGACCGTGGTCAGCAGGCCGGCGACTTCGTCGAGTACACGGGGATCGCTGCTGATGTTCGCCTCGGCGAGGCGCTTCATCATGTAGATGTACAGGCCATCCAGATCGGCCAGTGCCTCTGCATTGTTTTCAAGGTCGAGACCTTCACGCAGGCCACTGACAATGCCGATGGCCTTGCTGATCGCCGTGCACTTGCCGGGAATATCCTTGCGCTCAATGGCGCCCTTGGCCTGCGCAATCCGGGCCAGGCCACCTTCCATCAACATTTGCACCAGGCGGTGCGGGCTCGCTTCGGACGTCTGCGCATGGGCGCCGACTTTCTGGTACTGCCGAAGGGCTAACATCGGGTTCATGTTCTACCTCATTGCCACGTTGACTCGTATAACCAGTGTATCGCCAACCGGCCCGAAAACTTTAGATCAAAAGACAAAAACCCGGCGCACGCCGATAAAGCGTAGCCGGGTTTTTGTCGTTACTGACTGTTACTTCGCGGACTGCTGAGCGTTCAGCGAGCTGAAGAACGACGTGATGTTGCTCGCCGTTGCCTTCATCTGCCCTACCAGCAAGTCCATGGCGTTGTACTTGGCCGTCAATGTCGACGTCAGGTTGGCAACCCGCAGATCCAGCGCCGCCTGCTGCTTCTGCAAGCCGCTCGTCAGACTCGCCAGGTTGGAGCTGCGCTGATCCAGCAGCCCACCGGTCTTGACGTACGGATCAACCGCCGCAGTCATACGCGCCAACAGACCATTCTTGGCATCGGTGCCGCTGAAGAGCTGCTGAACCTGGCCAGCCATGCCTGGGATTTCCATACGCTTGTTGAACACTGCAGTATCGAGCGTCAGCAAACCGGTTTTACTGTCAGTCAACACACCCATCTGTGAAAGCACGGACAATTGGCCTGCTCCGCCCGCCCCTGGATCTGTCAACTGAGCGCGCACGTCCGCCATCAACGAACGCGGCAGAGCGTCACCAGTGAACGCCGCCGAAACGGTCAGATTGCCATCGGCATCCGGCGTTGCCTTGGACAAGGTGTCGATGGTTTTCTTCAGGGTGTTATAGGAATCGATGAACGATTGCAGCGATGTCTGGATGCCGGCGGTATTGGTCGCAACCGATACAGTAGCCGGCGTTGGCACGCCGCCCACGACGGGACTCGCAGTGACCAGATTCAGCGTCATGCCGCTGATCGCACCGGTAACGGTGTTGGTCTTGCTGGTAACGGCCAGTCCGTCGATGGTCAGGCTCGCGTCCTTGGCCACATCACCGACCGCACCGGATGCCCCTGCCGCAGGACTGTCACCCATCTTCTGGGTGCCATCGATCTCGAGACCGGCGATACCGCTGACCTGCAGGTCCATGCCGGCGCCCGTCTTGTTGGAGCTCAGTACCAGACGCGAGGCGCCGGTACTGTCAGTCACGATGTTCGCGGAAATGCCATTGCTGGACTGCGCGGTGTTGATCGCATCGCGCGTGGACTGCAAGGTAGCATTAGCCGGAATCGCGACATTGTAATCAATGCCATTCTGACTGATTTTCAGAGTACCACTCGGAATGGCACTGGCGGCCCCGCCGGCAAAGGCGGCACTGGCAACTTTCGAGCCGGTGGCCAGGTTTTTCACGACTACGCTGTAAGTACCCGGCACGGCGGTTTTATCCGAAGTGGCACCGACGACAGTTGGCGCATCCGAGGTTGCAGTAAAACCGGCAAACGCCGGGCTTGTTGCCTTGTTCAGATCACCCATCGCTTTCTGATAGGCCGCCAATGCACTTTTCAGCGAACCAACGCCGGAAATCTTCAGGCTGTTGCTTTTGGTCGCGGTATCGATCTGCGTCTGCTTGGCAGACTTGTCGGCGTTGACCAGCGCGGTCACGATCGCGCCGATGTCCAGGCCGGAACCCAGTCCGGAACCCGGTAGAATTGGACTTGCCATGTGCATCTCCCTTCAGATTGCTGCCATTCTTTTGACCGTTACACGCGTCCTGAGAACGAACAAACACTATTCATGCCATTTATCAGACCTTGGCGTCGAACAATACATGACTTGCATTGGCGAGGCTGTCGGCCAGTTTGAGGGCTTCGGCGGAAGGAATCTGTCGAACGACTTCACCCGTCTCGCTCGCGATCACCTTGACGATGACCTTGCCGGAATGCTCGTCAATCGAGAACTCCAGATTACGCTTGATCGACTGGACGAACTTTTCGATCTCTTGCACCGCCAGCTTCAACTTGGCGCCGTCCGAATCCTGATCCTTGGCAGCGACCGGTGCTTCAGTCTTTTGGACTTTAGGCAGCTCTGACGGTTTGTCAGCAACCGGTGTCACTGGCTTGGGAGCCGGATAAGACACGTTAAGCTTTACGCTCATGTCCATGCCCATCACCTCTTAACGTAAAAAAGCGAGAGAGCACGACAAGCGCACTCCCCCGCCTAAACTTGTTCCGGATTACTGAAGCAGCTTCAGTACAGCGGAAGGCAGTTGGTTGGCTTGAGCCAGTACGGAGGTCGAAGCTTGCTGCAGAGTCTGCTGCTTGGTCAGGTTAGCAGTTTCTGCGGCGAAGTCGGTGTCCTGTACACGACCCTGAGCAGCGGTGGTGTTTTCAGTGATGTTCTGCAGGTTGGAGATGGTGCTGGTCAGACGGTTTTGCGAAGCACCCAGGCTGGCACGGGTTGCACCGATTGCAGCGATAGCGGCGTCGATTGCAGTGATCGCGTTGTCGATGTTCTGCGAAGCAGAACCAGCACCAGTACCCGAAGTACCGGTCAGAACTACAGTACCGCTACCTACCGACAGGCTGACGGCGTCGAACTTGGAGCTCAGTACCAGGTCGATGTGGTTAGCCGAACCGGTGTTTGCGCCAACTTGCAGGGTCACAGTACCAGCCGAACCGTCCAGCAGGTTTTTGCCGTTCAGGTTGGTAGCAGCCGAGATACGGGTGATTTCGTCAGACATCTGAGCGAATTCAGCGTTGGTAGCGGTCTGGTCAGCGGTGCCGTTGGTACCGTTACGAGCTTTAACAGCCAGTTCACGCATACGCTGCAGGATGTCGGTCGAAGCTTGCAGAGCGCCTTCAGCGGTCTGGGCAACGGAGATACCGTCGTTGGCGTTCTGGATGGCCTGGGTGTTACCGCGGATCTGCGAGGACATACGGTTGGAGATCTGCAGGCCAGCGGCGTCGTCTTTGGCGCTGTTGATTTTCAGGCCGGAAGACAGGCGCTGCATCGAGGTGGACAGAGCGTCGGAAGCGCGGTTCAGGTTTTTCTGAACGTTCAACGATGTGGTGTTGGTGTTTACTGTTAAAGCCATGACGAATTCCTCGTTGGTTGGGTACTGCGGCTTCCGGCCCTGGCAACCGCCGGGTATGGCCTAGAGAACCTTCGTAATAGTTATCGTCGGGTTTGCAGGTTGCTTGAGGGCTTTTTGAAAAAATTTTGCCATCACCACGCCACCCCCGAGAAAACAAAGACTTAGCAGCACATCCAGCGCGAAAAAATGACGTCATAAAACCGCCTGTAACGCAAAGCCGCGGGCCAGCGCTGCGCAGCGGTTCAGCGCCTGGCACTTTCCAGCAATTCAACCAGTTCGTATTCCATATAGTCGGCCAGTCCCAACCAGTCCTGGCGCTCCTGGCAATCGAGCATTTGCATGAGCACCTGTGCCCACGCCTGCTGGATATCCACTGAGGCAGACGACAGAGATTGATGGGCCTGTTCGAACACATCGACCATGGTCAACGCCGCCTCGACATCACGCCCCAAGCGAAACAAAGCCGCGCACTGGCGGCACTGATGCTGACTCTGGTTCAGCGCACTCATTGCACGAACTCCGGATTGAAAGCGGTCCCGGCAATCGATGCACCGGCGCGGCTGCTGTTGAGAAACTCGACCTGCGGATGCGCAGCGATATAACGCTCAAGCACACATAGATAGCCGCGAAAATTCAGCTGAGTGCTGACGCGCTGACCATGACCATCGCGCACCCAGTGCCGCGCCTGGGCCAGCGGCGGGCCTAAATCGCCGTCGTCCCAACCGGCGTGGGTCTTGTTCATCGGGAAGGCGAAGTCGGCGCCAAACAGAGTGATTCGGCTCGCGCCCATTTTTACCGCGAGATCCACCGCCGGATGGATCACGCTACCGCCCACGTGCAGCTCACCACGTGGATACTGTTCTCGCAGGTCGCTGTAGATCGGGCTGGCCGAATAGCCGCCATAACGCTTGCCCTTCCATGCCTTCAATACATGCGGATCGCTCATCGGCAAGTACACCAGCGCAATGTTCTCGGACGCCTCGCACGGCAGATGCCGAAAGCCGATGCGCTGATCGATGCTCACCACCAGATCAGGCTCGATGCCGTGCTCACGCAATGGCCGATAGGCCGTATCAACGCAGATGAACAACGGCCGCTCAGCAAGCTGACGGATCGCCGCCAGACGTTCGAAATGCTGCTCCAGTGTCGGCCCGGTGGCGATCACGTAGACTTCGCGCCCGGCGCAGCTACCGAACAACTGCGCCACATCAACATCGCCAAGCAACACCGGCAGACATTCCTGCAAGCGCTGCTGGATTTCCGGTGACCGCGGATCGAAATCGCGGTTGTTGAATGTCAGGTGTACTTCATTGATCAGCCGGTCGCGGATCTTCGCGTTGAAGTCATCGGCCAATAACATCTCGGCCGGCAGGGCAAAGAACGGGGTGAAAAAGTCCGGGTGATCACCCGCGTAAAACAGTTCGACCCGGGGATCCTGCAGCCACTGGCGCTGATCGAGCAGTTGCAGTACCAGCGCGAACAGCGCGCCGTTGAGAATGTGCACGTACAGACGCTCCAGCCCTGCGCGCTCAAGCAGCACACCGGGCAAATCGCCGAGGCCAGTGCCATAGACGTGAACATGCGGTTTTTCCGGCAGGCTCGCCGCCTGGATCTGCGCCTCATGCAGTCGATCATGGCGACTGGTGAGCTGAATGCCATCGACGCTCAGCGTCGAGCCCAGTCCTTGCACGAGTTCGGCCTGCACGGACGCGCTGTCTTCAGCCATCAATCGCTCAAACAGCGCCGGCCAGCGCCGTTGCAACACCTCGGCATTGGCTTGGAAAAACTCGCTCATGGCGCCTCGCGCTCCTTCTCGGGCAAAAAAATAGCGTTCAAGGTTAACCTTGAACGCTATTTTTGTATCAGAGGTTTTTGCTGCGGCTTACGGACGATAGATGATCGCCGAGCCCCACGACAGACCGACACCAAAACCGCTCAGCGCAACGCGCTGCCAGTCGGAATCGAGCACGTGTTTTTCCAGCAGTAGCGGAATGCTCGACGACACGGTGTTGCCGGTTTCGACCATGTCCTTGATGAACTTCTCCGGTTCGCCTTCAAAGCGTCGCGCCACGGCGTCGACAATCGCCGCGCTGCCCTGGTGAATGCAGAATGCGTCGATGTCATCGGCCTTGAGATTGGAATCGTCGAGCAACTCGTGCAAGTGCGCCGGCACTTTCAGCAGAGCGAAGTTGAACACCTGACGACCATTCATGAAGAACACGCCGTTGCTGACTTTCAGGTGCGGTGCGCCGGAACCGTCGGTGCCGAACTTGGCCTTGCCCAGCGCCCAGGTCGGGTTTTCGCCCATCCAGGTGGCGGTGGCGGCATCGCCAAACAACATGGTGGTGTTGCGGTCTTCCGGGTCAACGATTTTCGAGTACGGGTCAGCGGTGATCAGCAGGCCATTCTTCAGGCCGGCGGCTTCCATGAAGCCCTTGATCGCGTAGATGCCGTATACATAACCGGAGCAGCCCAACGAGATATCGAACGCTGCGACATTGGTCGGCAGGCCGAGCTTGTCCTGGACGATTGCCGCTGTGTGCGGCAGGCCTTCTTCATCACCGTTCTGGGTGACGACAATCAACGCGTCGATCGATTCACGCTTGAGTTCAGGATTGCTGGCAAACAGCGCATTGGCCGCTTCCACGCACAGGTCAGAAGTTTCCTGCTCAGCGTCTTTGCGCGGCAGGAACGCCGAACCGATCTTGCCCAGGATGAATTCTTCATCCTTCTCGAATTTTGCACCTTGTGCGTAATTGTCCACGCCGGCTACAGGAACGTAGCTCGCAATGCTTTTTATGCCAATCATTACGGCTTCCCAATAAAAAACAGCCCAAAACCACCGCTCGCAAGCATTCGAGGGGCGCCGACAAACAGAAAACGGCCGCCACAATGGGCAGCCACGGGAAGCGCAAAGGGCTATCACTGGAACCGCAAAACGGGCCAGGCGCCATCTCCCCGGTCAATACAATACAGTGAAGATGCGCGTTATGACTCGCAGGTCACGCTATTTTGCCGAATCGATGGCAGATTGGCCTATTCGACCAGCGACCAGTCCAGCGGCGTACCGCGCTTGATCGCGGTGCGCGCACGGCGTCCGAGGACGGCATCGGTGTGCTTGGGCGGCAGGCCGAGGCCGGGACGAATGGCACGCAGATTGTCGCCGGTAAAGGCTTCACCGGCGGCCATGTCAGCGGTGACATACAGCGAGCGGCGATAGACCAGCGACTTGCGCTCGGCCTCGGTCGGACCATACTGAACACGCCCCATGGCCTGCCAGGCACGTTCGGTTTCGACGACCAGACTGGCCAGCTCCGCAGGCTCAAGGGAAAAACTCGCGTCCACGCCACCGGCCGAACGATCAAGGGTGAAGTGTTTCTCCACCACCGTCGCGCCCAGCGCCACCGCCGCCACCGACACGCCAACGCCCATCGAATGATCTGACAGCCCCACCTCGCAACCAAACAGCTCGCGCAGATGCGGGATCGTGCGCACGTTGCTGTTGAGTGGCGTGGCCGGATAGGTGCTGGTGCACTTGAGCAACACCAGATCCTTGCAGCCGGCCTCGCGGGCGGCACGCACGGTTTCATCCAGTTCGGCGATGCTGGCCATGCCGGTGGAGATGATCAGTGGTTTGCCGGTCGCTGCCACTCGACGGATCAACGGCAGATCGGTGTTTTCAAAACTGGCAATCTTGTACGCCGGCACTTCAAGGCTTTCGAGAAAATCCACCGCGCTGTCATCGAACGGCGTCGAGAACGCGAGCATTCCCAACTCTTTGGCCCGAGCAAAAATCGGCGCGTGCCACTCCCACGGTGTGTGGGCTTTTTCGTAGAGATCGTAGAGCGACGTGCCGGCCCACAGACTGCCCGGATCCTTGATGAAGAATTCGCCTTCAGCCAAATCCAGGGTCATGGTTTCGGCGGTGTAGGTTTGCAGCTTCAAGGCATGCGCCCCGGCCTTGGCTGCCGCCTCGACGATTTGCAAAGCGACGTCGAGAGACTGGTTATGGTTGCCGCTCATCTCGGCAATGATGAACGGCGGCGCATCGGCACCGATGGTGTGGTGGCCAATCTTGAAACTAGACATGCGGGTGATCCTTCAAAACACGGCTGAACGCACAGGTTTCCTGGATGAATCCGGCGTCGCGGAAGACTTTCAATGAGGACTGATTGGCCGGCATGACCCGCGCAGTAATGCGCGTCAATTGCGGCCAGTGCGCAGCGACAAACGCTTCGCCACGGCTGAGCACTGCCCTGCCCCAACCGAGGCCGAAACGCCCCTCCAGCAGATAAATCGAGACTTCGGCTTCAAACCCGCGCAAGTCGTAACGCAGCACCCCGACCGGGCCGTCGTCCGCCTCGGCAATCAGTAGCAGTCGCTGCGGATTGCGCAGACTCGCCGTCAGCCAGTGCAGATGCTGCGCCCAATCGATAACGCCGGTTTCCAGCGACCAGCGCCGCACTGCTTCGGCATTGCGTCCATCGAACAGCAACTGCGCATCGTCCTGGGTCGCCGGGCGCAGTTTCAGCACCGCACCGGCCAGCGCCGCCGCCACACGCTCGGCACCGCGCCCGTCGACCAGTTGCCGCGAACGCTCGGCGAGGCTGCGGCGCAAAAAATGATTGTTCACGACGAAGCCGACCGCATCACGCAACTGCTCGACGCTGACCTGTTCCCGAGCACCCATGAACACATGCGCACCGGCAGCGGCCATGACTTCGCCGTTGGCCTGCTGATTGTTCGCCACGGCGATGCAGATCGTCGGCAAACCCAACGCCGCGCGCTCCCAACTGGTGCCACCGCCGGCGCCGATAAACAGATCGGCCTCAGTCATGCGCTGATGGAAATCGCTGACGAAACTGTGCAGGCGCCAGTTCGGTCGCGTCTCGGCCAACGCTTGCATCTGCGTCCACGCCGGGTTGTCGGCGCCAGCGACGAAGTCCACCTGCAACTCAGTGAAATCAGCCAGCGCCAGCATCGCATGATGAGTCTGCCTCGCCGCGTCGAAACCGCCGAAATTCACCAGCACGCGCCGGGCCTTCGGTTTGATCTCGATGGCATCGCAGTTGAATTCTTCGCGCAGCATGGCGTAGCGCGGGCCGAGCAAGGTGCGACAGCCTGGCGGCAGCAGCGCCGCGTAGTTTTCACTCAAGCCCGAGAGGTTCTGATTGAGCAGCAGATCGACGCTGTAACGCCGCGTGGCCAGATCATCCACGGCGGCGATTCGATGCGCCCAGCGCCGGGCAGCGGTTTGCCAGTGATGATCGAGGCCGTAATGGTCGACGATGATCCAGTCGAACGGTGCCTGTCCATCCAGCAGCAGGCCCAGTGCATCAATATCGAACTGCCACGGCAACATCGATTCGATGGCCTGCAGCGGGTCTTCGTCTCGATAGCGCTCGGGCAGTGCAAAGGTCTCGAAGCCTTCGGCATTCAAGGCTTCGAGTCGATGCCCCGGCAAACGCCGACAGGCAAACGCAACATGACTGCCCTGCCCGCGCAGCATCCGCGCCAGGGTCAGGCAGCGGGCAATGTGGCCGCTGCCGATGGTTGGCGAGGCGTCGGCGCGGATCAGCACTCTCATTGCAGTTCTCCGCCGGCTCTGAGTGCGGCGTACAGATATTCGGCGCGTTGCCAGTCTTCGGGCGTGTCGATGTCCTGGACCAAATGACGCGGCAGGATCACCGGCAGGCTCGCTGGCGAGAACAGCGTCTCGCCACGCAGCCACGCTTCGCTGCGCCCCCAGTAAAATTGCCCGGCATCCTGAAACGCTTCGGGCAGATCCTGCGAACGGGTGGTACGAAATTCGGGGTACATGGACATCAAAGCGCCCTCCTCGTCGAGGGTCAGTGCGCGCTGCACCGGGAAACCGAAACCGCACACCGAAAAGGCAAATGACTTGTGCGGATGCTGCTTGAGCAAATCCAGACCCTGACGCAGATAACGCGCCTGCAACAACGGCGCGGTCGCGTACACGCAGCAGGCGTAATCGAACGTCGGCAATTGCTGCAAGGCATGCACGATCACCGCAGCGGTACCGGTGAAATCATCGGCCAGATCGGCCGGTCGCATGAACGGCACTTCAGCGTCATGTGCTCGTGCGACGTCGGCGATTTCGTCATCGTCGGTGCTGACCACAACGCTCTCGAACAGCCCTGACTCCAGCGCCGTGCGAATCGAGCGGACGATCATCGGTACGCCGTCGAACGGTTTGAGATTCTTGCGCGGAATGCGCTTGCTGCCACCACGGGCGGGGATGATCGCGACGCAGCTCACGGTGCCTTACTCCTCAAGCAGCAGCCGACGCAGTTGCTCGACCACCTGATCCTGTTGTGCCTCACTGAGCAAAGGGAACAGCGGCAAGCTGAGCGCCTCGGCGTAATAGCGCTCGGCCTCGGGAAAATCGCCCTCGGCAAAGCCCAGCTCTCGATAGTAAGGCTGCAAGTGCACGGGAATGTAGTGCAGATTGACGCCGATGCCAGCGTTGCGCAAACCTTCGAACACTTGGCGATGACTGAGGTTGCAGCGCTCGGTCTGCAAGCGCACCACATACAGGTGCCACGCCGAATCGGCTTCTGGCTGCGCGCTCGGCAAGGTCAGCGGCAGGTAGGCGAGCAACTGATCGTAACGCGCGGCCAGTTCCCGGCGACGTGCGACAAACTCATCAAGTTTGCGTAGTTGCGACAGTCCCAGCGCCGCTTGCAGATCGGTGATCCGGTAATTGAAGCCCAGCTCGACTTGCTGGTAATACCACGCCCCGTGGCTCGGCTCGGTCATGTGCTCGGGATCGCGGGTCATGCCGTGGCTGCGCAGGCGTCGCAGACGTTCGGCCAGCACCGGGCGATTGGTCAGGACCATGCCGCCTTCGGCGCTGGTAATGATTTTCACCGGGTGAAAACTGAACACCGTCATCGCCGCGAAGTCGCCACAACCGACTGGACGCCCGGCGTAGCTGGCGCCCACGGCGTGCGAGGCGTCTTCGATCACGGTGAAGTTGTAGCGCACCGCCAGGTCGGCAATCTTGCGCATATCGCAGCTCTGCCCGGAGAACGCGACGGCGACGAGGACTTTGGGCAGCGTGCCGTCGCGTTCGGCCTGTTCGAGCTTTGCTTCAAGGGCAAAGGCATCGAGGTTCCAGGTCAGCGGATCGATGTCGACGAAATCAACCTCGGCGCCGCAATAGCGCCCGCAATTGGCCGAAGCCAGAAACGTATTCGGCGAGGTCCACAAGCGATCGCCCGGCCCCAGGTCAGCGGCCAGACAGGCGATGTGCAGCGCCGCCGTGGCATTGCACACCGCTACGGCGAAATCCGCCTGACAGCGCTCGGCCATCGCCTGCTCGAAACGTTCTATGGTCGGCCCCTGGGTCAGCCAGTCCGATTGCAGGACTTCGACCACCGCGTCGATGTCCGCCTGATCAAGGCTCTGCCGACAGTAAGGGATCATACCGACAGCTTCGCGTGCAGATCGGCGATCTGCCCCACTGAAAGGAAATGCGGGTTGGTGTCCGAGCGATACTCGAAATCCTCGCCCACCGCACGGCCACGTTCACCGAGTTTATCGACGGCGAAATCGACGTCGACGCTGGTAAAACGAATCGACGGCTGAATCGTGTAGTGATCCTCGAACTCCAGGGTCATGCGCGCATCGTCCAGCGGCACCATCAGTTCATGCAGCTTTTCGCCCGGACGAATGCCGACGTTTTTGTGCGGCAGATGTTCAGCCATGCCGCGCGCCAGATCGACGATGCGGATCGACGGGATCTTCGGCACGAACACTTCGCCGCCGTGCATCCGCGCAAAGCTGTCGAGGACGAACTGCACGCCGTGGTCGAGGGTGATCCAGAACCGCGTCATGCGCTCGTCGGTGATCGGCAATTCTTGCGCGCCGTCAGCGATCAGCTTGCTGAAAAACGGCACCACCGAGCCGCGCGAGCCAGCGACGTTGCCGTAGCGCACCACGGCGAAACGGGTCTGCTGCTCGCCGGCAATGTTGTTGGCGGCGACGAACAATTTGTCCGAAAGCAACTTGGTCGCGCCGTACAGATTGATCGGGCTGGCCGCCTTGTCGGTGGACAGCGCGACGACTTTCTTTACGCCGTTATCGATCGCAGCGGCGATGATGTTTTCCGCGCCGTTGACGTTGGTACGGATGCATTCGGTCGGGTTGTATTCCGCCGCCGGCACCTGCTTTAGCGCGGCGGCATGCACCACGTAATCGATACCGCGCATGGCCTGACGCAAGCGGTCGGCGTCACGCACGTCACCGATGAAATAACGCATGCACGGCGCATTGAAGGTCTGCTGCATCTCGTACTGTTTCAGCTCGTCGCGGGAGAACACCACCACACGCTTGGGCTGGTATTGCTCCAGCAAGCGACGGATGAAGTTGCGCCCGAACGAGCCGGTGCCGCCGGAGATGAAGATCGATTTACCGTTGAACATTTTTTCAATTCCGTCCCTGTCGCCAGGCTTAAGCGAGCAACTGTGCCCAGTCCAGTGAAGCATTGTCATCGAGCACGAAGCCTTTGCCCTTCAGGCTCAGGTTCGCGTTGTAGGCCTGATCCTGAACGAATGCCGCCGGCCATTTTTCGCGCAGGGCCAGCAGCGCTTGCGGGGCGTCAGGCATACCGCCCTGATGGATGACTTGCACCGCCGGAGTCCATACCGTCAGATAACCGGCCTGCCCGGCGCTCAGGCACAGATCGACATCGCTGAAGCCTTCGGCAAATGTGCTTTCGTCCAGACCGCCGAGCGCCTCGTACAACTCTTTGCGGACCATCAGGCACACGCTCGATACCGCCGAGTAGTTCTGTTCCACCGCCAAGCGGTGCAGGTAACCGTCGGCATCGTGATCTTCACCGACGAAGGGCGAATCGACCCCGCCATTCATGCCCAGGATCAATCCCGCCTGGCTGATCTTGCGATCACGGTCGATCAGTTTTGGCCCGACCACGCCGACCTCCGGACGCAGAGCATGGTTGAGCAAAGAGTCGAGCCAGTTCGGATTGACCACTTCCGCATCGGCGGCGAGCAGCACCAGGTACTCGCCACGCGCCTGACGACTGCCCGCGTTGAATAATCCTGCTGCGCTCAACGTCCGATCAGTACGCAGCACCTGCACTCTGGAGTGCTTGTAAGTCCCGAGCCAGTCATTGATCTCAGCCGTCTGATCCGCAGTGGCGGCGATCAGCACTTCATAGTGATGGTAACGGGTACGCAGCAACACACCTTCAAGGCAACGTTGCAGCACCGCCAGATCGCTGCCCGCCGGAATAATGATCGACACCAGCGGACGATCACTGTGGTGGTAGTCGATCTGGTAAACCCCCGGAACCGCTGACGTCACTTTGCCCTTGTAACCGCGATTGCCCAAATGGCGCAGCAGCGCCAGGCGCTCATCAGCATTCTCGACCAGCTCTGGTGCCTGGCTGATCAATAGCGGCTCGTCGAGGTGAGCCAGGCTGTTGAGGCCGTGTTCTTCGATAAGACGCAGCAGCACATCGAGCTCCAGTGCCTGACTGAAATCAGCGCGATAGCCGCCGATTTCGACCAGCGCATCGCGCCGTACCAGCCAGTGCCGCGCCATCAGCGTTGGCAGGCTCAGCAGCAGATCAAGGTTGAAGCCCGGCCGGAACACGTCGGTCAGGGCACCGTTTTCCTGACGCTGGATTTCGTCGGTGGATACCGCGCGGCAATCGCCGGCGTTCATCAACTCCAGGCTGGCGCGCAACAATCCGCTGGCAGTGAACTCATCACCGGCTTCAGCCAACAGCAGCCAGTCACACGGCGATTGACGAGCGCTTTGATTGAGCTTGTCGATCAGATTGCCCGCGGTCACTCGGACAAAATGCAGGGTGTTCTGTGCCGTGGTCGCGGCGGGCGCTTCGCCGGTGGTGAACACGACAATGCGGAAGGCCTTGCACTGCCCTTCCAGCAAGCTGTCGAGAGACACCTGAAGCTTGTCGATGTCGTCGTCCAGATCCAGCAGAAAAATGCCGAACTGCGGCCCGCCGCCATTCACCGCCAGATGTTGGCCGATTGCCTCGAGGTGAGCGCCGGGCGCACGTGCGGCCAGCCAGTTGAGCAGGCGACCGGACTGCATCTTGTCCATGACCGCATGATGGTCATCGACGGTCAACGCTTCGAGACGCTCGATCCAGGCCTGCATCGCTTGCGCCTCTTCGGCTTGGCCCATCGCAGTCAGCTGAGCCGCCAGCCGCTTGATCACGGTGCGATTGAACGCATTGAGATCGTGAGCCTGCCACAAACGGTCGAGAACGCTTTCCGGCGTGTCGTTGTTGCGTGCTTGCAGCAAGTGCGCCTGACGGGTCCAGACGCCCTCCAGGCCTTCAAGCTGGATGCGCCCCGCCGGCATGGCGTGCAGCATGAATTCGAACTGCGCCAGGCGGTCGAAAAATGCCTCGTTGTAGAACGGCATTTCCACGTACTGCAAAGGCCCGAAACGACGATCCGGGTACTTGAGCTCCTGATTCCAGGTGGACTGGATGATCAGCTCCGCAGTCAGCGCTCGATTCGATTGCAGGCTGTCGACCATTGCCTCGAAGCTTTGCAGGGCAAGCGCTTTGCCCTGCTCGGCGTTCAGCCCTTTGATCTGGGTTGGCAGCGCGGCAAGGAACTCGGCAAAGGCTTCACGCTCGGCGACCGATTTGGCATCGACGTAGGTCAGCGAGTGATACACCTCGGTGCTGTGCTCGGAGGCACCGTAGTTGATCTCCCGAACCACATAAGGGATCGGCAGAATCCGTGCTTTGGCACTGGCCAGCAGGAAATAGACATGGCCGATTTCCTGCCACTGGAAGCTGGTGCCGGGTGGCAATGCCGAGTGCCAGGTCTTCATCAGATCAGTACGGGTCACCGCATAGAACGGCGGGATGTACTGGCTCATGTAATCGATGACCCGCTCCTGAGCCTGTTCAGAGCAGTAGTCTTCCTGGACCTTTTTGTCGCGGCGGTAGTAGCTGACGCCACCGGCCAGCGTCAGGTACATCAGGCAGTAGCCGTGGCACATGCCGTAATCCGGATTGGCCTGCAGGAAACCCACGGATTCGGCCAATGAATCATGCAGGATGAAGTCGTCATCGGCCGCCAGCACCATGTACGGCGTGGTCAGTTGCTCGACACCATAGGCCAGTTTGGCCTGCATCCCCCAGTACGCGAATTGCGGCACATGATGGTAATCGACGGCGGAAAAATCGCCTTCCGGACGTTCCGGCGAGGAGTCGAGCACCATGATCTTGCAGGGCAAGTCGCTGTAATACTTCACAGCCCGACGCAGGAACGCCGGTCGGTTGTGGGTAATGAGCACCACCGTCAACAGCTCATCAAGCGGTAGCGTCAGTTCAGAACTGTACTTGCCTTGCATAACTTCTCTCCACAACCGGCGACTCGCCGAAACAACTCTGGGTAAATGTTGCGAATTAACGAACGCGACGCAGGTAGCCGTCCGGCGCCACGGTGATCAGCAGTTTGTTCTGCAATTGCTGGTCGATTTCGAAGTCCTGGTTCTCTTCCAGGTACTTCCACACGGCGGTTTTCGGGTTGTCGCCCGGGCCCCATGGACGATCCGGGAAGAAATCGGCCGGCATGTCTTCAACCACGGTGTCCATGACCACGCAATAGCTGTCGACCGACACCAGCGGCGCGTAGAGGCGCAGCTCTTCGAGCACGTGATCGTGGGTGTGATTGGAGTCGAGGACCAGAATGACTTTCTTGCCTTTGGCGGCGGCCTGCACCTGAGCGGCAATGGCCGGGTCGATGCTTGAGCCTTCGATCATCTTGATGCGCTTGGCCATCGGGTGGCTTTCGATGGCTTCACGGTTGTGCGGACGAATGTCGAGGTCGATGCCGAGCACTTCGCCGTGGCCTTGCAGCTCGAGCAGCGAGGCGTAGTAGATGATCGAACCGCCGTGGGCAATGCCGCACTCGATAACCAGGTCCGGCTTGACCTGCCAGATGATCTCCTGCATGGCCATCATGTCTTGCGGCAGCTGGATGATCGGGCGGCCCATCCACGAGAAGTGGTAGCTGTATTTGTGCTTGGCCGATTCGTTGAAGAAATCGCGGGCCAGGCCGGTCAGTTTGGGGTCGTCACCTTGCTGGGCGATCTGCTCGCGGCACTCGGCTTCGAAGGCTTGGTTGATGCTGTTGTCGGTCATGTTGGTCATCTCAAGGGTCACTGGAACGAAGCGCTGTCGACGGCGTGATAGACGTAGCGTCCACCGGTCATCCGCTTGATCTCTTCGAGGTAATTGGAATTCATCACAAACAGGTGCGCGCCTTCCGGCAGCGCATCCATGGCCTCTTGCGGCGAGGACACGCGCGCGCCGCTCAGCGGCAGATAACGCCCCTGCTTGGCCGGGTTGATATCGACTACGCGATCGACCGCAACGCCGGCGCGTTGCAGGTACAGCGAATAGATCACGCCTTTGGACGAGGCACCCCAGATCGCCGAACCCTGCGCAGGCGCCGAGCGGATGATCTGCACAGCACGGTCGAGGCTGGCGCTGAAATCTTCAGGCAGTGTCAGGCGCGGCACCGGTTGTTCGGGTATCAGGCGCAACGTCGACAGATCAGCGACGATGTACAGATATTGGCCGCCGAACAGATGCCCGGCCTCGTGCACCGTGCCGAACATCCGGCGCAGGTCATCGAGGCGGAAATAATTGACGTGTTCGTAGAACAGGTCGAACCAGGCCTTGTGCTCGAGGATCCAGTCCAGGCACGGCACTTCGATATAGATCTGCCCGCCCTGATTGGCCTCGGCGATCACGGCCAGAAAGCTCACCGGGTCTTCGATGTGCTCCAGCACATGACGCAGCACAATGGCATCTGCCGCCAGGCCGAGGCCGCGCGTGAACGGCGCCTTGATCACCTCGGGGTTTTCGCCTTCATAAGCCGGGTCGATGCCGGTGATCGAATAGCCGAGGCCTTTGAGCAGCTCGAGAAAATAGCCCTTGCCGCAGCCGACTTCGATCAGTTCCTGGCCCTTGAAGTGCTTGCCGATGATGCCTTCGACGTCACTTAAATGCTTCTGGAACTGACCGGAGTGCGCCTGCTCGTTCTGATAGTCGGCGTCATAACTGAGCTTGTCGGCATCGAACGCGGCGTTGAAGACCAGACCGCTGCGCTCGTCCTGAACCAGGACCATGTCGGCGCTGGCCGAGGCCCGCGCCGATTCGGCATCGGCGAAAGTGCGGTTCTGCAATACCGGCAGGCCGGTGGCCCGGTACAACTCGTGCCTCATGGCGACTCTCCCAATAACTGTTGCAAGCGCTCGGTGACGGCCCAGAACGCCAGCGGTTCGTGGGTCGGATACGGGTAATGGCCGAGGTTCAGAGCCAGGGTTGCGCCACGCTCACGCAAGCGCTGTTCGACCAGCGCACGCACCGACACCGGATGGCCGCTGGCGCAGTTGATCACGCCGTCGAACTCGCGCTGATGGAGGATCGCGGCGAGATGACTCGCGGCGGTTTCAATCGCGAGGAAATCTCGCAACTGCTCACCGGCCGACATGTTGAACGACGCCTCGCCAGCATCGATTGCCCGATCCAGCGCGGCCAAAAGGCTGTTGGGGTTCTGCCCTTGACCATGCAGATAGAACAACCGCGCCCACTGCAATGTGAACGGTTGCTCCTGCTGCAGATTCTGCAGAAACAGGTGCAGCGTATGTTTGGCCAGACCGTAGGGATTGCTCGGCCGTGGCTCGGTTGACTCGCTGAGCGGACCGCTCTGCATGCCGTATTCGAAGCAGGTGCCGGTCACCAGCACCTGCGACACGCCCGCCTCTATCGCGCTTTTGATAAAGCGGTAATCGGCCATCAGGTTGTGCTCGAAATGAAACAGCGCCCGATAGTTCGGCAACCCCGGCCAGGCCAGATGCGCGAGTGCGTCGATGTTTGCGGTCAGCGCGACAACATTCAGGTCGGCAGCGTGAATGTCTGCTGCCACGAATTCGACGTGGTTGATCCATGGCATGCCCTGCGCCTTTTCTGCGTTGCGCGCCACCGCGCGGACTTCGCAGCCGCGCTCAAGCAATGCAGCAACCAGATGCCGACCGACAAAGCCCGTGGCGCCAGTGACCAGAACTTTCACAGCACTTTCAACTCAGGCACGGCGATGACGAAGCGCCCGTCCCACTGACGCACCTGCGCCAGTTGCTGACTGACTTCGTGCAGCAGGTTCCAGGGCAGCACCAGCACGTAGTCCGGTTGCTCAATGTCGATCTGCGCTGGCGCAACAATCGGGATGCGACTGCCCGGCAAGAACTTGCCCTGTTTGTGCGGGTTGGCATCGGCCACCCAGGACAGCAGATCAGCTTTGACTCCGGCGTAGTTGAGCAAGGTATTGCCCTTGGCCGCCGCGCCGTAACCGACCACACGTTTGCCGTCGGCTTTGGCCTGCAACAAGAAGCGCAGCAGGTCATGTTTGATGCGTTCGGCAGCAGGCGCGAGGGTCGCGTAGAACTCGGCAGTTGTCACCCCGGCAGCGAGTTCGGCCTGCAGTTGTTGCTGAACTGCCGGGAGAACAGCGCGGCGCTGGCCGTCCTTGCGCTGCACGAATACGCGCAGCGAGCCGCCGTGAGTGCTCAACTGGCTGACGTCGAACACTTCCAGGCCATTGCGCTCGCACAGGGTCTGCACGGCGGTCAGCGACAGGTAGGAATAATGTTCGTGATACAGCGTGTCGAACTGCGCGCCAGCCATCAGCGTCAGCAGTTGCGGAAACTCGAAAGTGGCGACGCCGGTCGGCTTGAGCAGCGTCGCGAAGCCGGCGAGGAAATCGTTGATGTCCGGCACATGGGCGAGCACGTTGTTGGCCGCCATCAGGTCGGCGCTCCAGCCTTCGTTGCGCAATTGCGTGGCGGTGTCGCGGCCGAAGAACAGCTCGCGAATTTCCAGGCCTTTCTCGCGTGCAGCCTGTGCGGTGCTGCGAGTCGGCTCGACGCCCAGGCACGGGATCCCGCGCGCGGCGACGTATTGCAGCAGGTAACCATCGTTGGCGGCGACTTCAACCACGCGGCTGTCAGCGTTCAAACCGAAACGCTCGCTCATCTCGGCGACATAGCGCTCGGCGTGATTGAGCCAAGTGCTGGAGAACGAACTGAAGTAGGCGTACTCGGCATCGAACAGGCTGTCGGCACTGGTGTAATCCTCGGTCTGCACCAGCCAGCATTGCTGGCACACCGCGACTTTGAGCGGGACCCATTGCTCGGCCTGCTCCAGGCGATCGGCGTGCACGTAGGCGTTGGACGGCGGCGAAGTACCGAGGTCGATCAGCGGCAGATTCAGCGGTGCGGCGCACCCACGGCAATTCATAGACGCACTCCAGCAAAGTGTTGATCGAGCGCAGGATGGCTGGAATCGCGCGCTGACAAATTATTGACAGGCAACGGCCAGGCAATCGCCAGCCGAGGATCGTTCACCGACAAGCCGCCCTCGTGCTCCGGCGCGTAATCGGCGCTGTGCAGATAGAGCAATTCGGCGTCTGCGGTAAGCGTCTGAAAGCCATGAGCGAAACCGGCCGGAATCAACAGGCTGCGGCCATCGCCCGCCTTCAAGTGCTCGGCGTGCCAGTGCAAAAACGTCTCCGAGTCCGGCCGCAGATCCACCGCCACATCCCAGACCTCACCGCGCAGGCACGTGATCAGTTTGGCTTCCGGGGCGTTGGCATTCTGATAATGCAGGCCACGCACACTCCCCTTCTCGCGGGTGCAGGAGTGGTTGATCTGGCGGATATGAAATTCATTGCCGAACGCAATCAGGCTGCCCTCGCAGAACAACCGGGCGAAGTGCCCGCGCTGATCTTCGAAACGTTTGTGCTGAATGCTGAACAGACCGGCCAATGGCAACGCTTTCAGGGAAAACTCGCTCACAGCGCGCCTCGGTACAGATTCAACTGGCCCAGAGTTACGGCGCGCATGTCATCGCCGTTCTGCCACGCCAAGTGCCAGTCGAGGGTCTGGGCCAGGCATTGCTGCAAGGTCCAGCGCGCTTGCCAACCCAGCAATTGCCGCGCACGGCTGCTGTCCAGGCGCAGCAGGCCGGCTTCATGCAGTTCGCTTTTTTCGATACGCAAACCAGGTGCCTGCGGCCAGCGGCTGGCGAGCAATTCGACGACTTCGCCGACGCTGCACATGTCCGCCTCACCGGGGCCGAAGTTCCACGCGCCGGCATACTCCGGACCTCGCTCATAAAGGCCTGCGGCCAATTGCAGGTAACCCGCCAGCGGTTCAAGGGCGTGCTGCCATGGGCGCACGGCTTGCGGGTAACGCAGGGTCACCGGCTCGTCGGCACTCCAGGCTTTGAGCACGTCGGGAATCAGTCGCTCCGGGGCAAAGTCACCGCCGCCCAGCACATTGCCGGCGCGTGCGGTCGCCAGGGCCAAACCATGCTCGGCATGTTTGTGCGCCGGGAAGAACGACGCGGCGTAGGACTGCGCGAGCAACTCGCAGCAGGCCTTGCTGCTGCTGTAAGGATCGTGGCCACCGAGGGCTTCGTCTTCGCGGTACGGCCACAGCCATTCCTTGTTGGCGTAGACCTTGTCGGTAGTGACAAGCACGCAGGCGCGCACGCCGCCGACCTGACGAATCGCTTCGAGCAGGTTCAGCGTGCCCATGACATTGCTTGAATAGGTGCCGAGCGGATCGCGATAGCCCTCGCGCACCAAGGGCTGGGCGGCCAGATGCAGGACGATCTCCGGTTCGGTCTCGGCGATGATTTCCAGCAAGGCGCCGAGGTCACGCAAATCGCCGCGCTGGTCGTTGATGCCTTCGTGTACGCGCGCCAGTTCAAACAGGCTTGGCTCAGTCGACGGATCCAGGGAAAAACCGCTGACCTGCGCGCCGAGGCTTTGCAGCCAAAGGGTCAGCCAACTGCCTTTGAAACCGGTGTGTCCGGTGACGAGAACGCGCTTGCCACGCCAGAACTCCGCACTCAGGCCCATTGCTTCCATGGGGCCTCCCCGCTCTGCCACAGCGCTTCGAGATGGTTCTTGTCGCGCAGGGTGTCCATCGGATGCCAGAAGCCTTCATGCTCGAAGGCCTTCAGTTGTTCGTCCTGAGCCAGACGGGCCAACGGCTCGGCTTCCCAGGTGGTGCTGTCATCGCTGATGTACGGCAGCACTTTTGGCGACAGCACGAAGAAACCGCCATTGATCCAGCCACCGTCCCCACGGGGTTTTTCAGTGAAACCCAGCACCTGGTCACCTTGGCGTTCAAGCGCGCCGTAACGACCTGGCGGCTGCACCGCAGTGACGGTCGCCAAGCGGCCGTGAGCCTTGTGATAGTCGACCAGCTCAGCAATATTGATGTCGGAAACGCCATCGCCATAGGTGAAGCAGAACGCCTCTTCATCCTTGAGATAACGCGCGGCACGCAACAGGCGGCCACCGGTCATGGTTTCCTCGCCGGTGTCGATGAGGGTCACACTCCACGGCTCGCTGTAATTCTGATGGACGTCCATGCGGTTGTTGCGCATGTCGAAAGTGACGTCGGATGTATGCAGGAAGTAGTTGGCGAAGAAGTCCTTGATCGCGTAGCCCTTGTAACCCAGGCAGATGACGAAGTCGTGGATCCCGTGGGCGGAATACTGCTTCATGATGTGCCAGAGAATTGGCTTGCCGCCAATCTCGATCATCGGCTTGGGCTTGAGGTGCGACTCTTCACTGATGCGCGTGCCGAGGCCACCCGCCAAAATTACTGCCTTCATCGTCTCCCCTCTCGTACGTCACCGGGCTGCGCACTGCTTTTTTGAGCGTCGCAGGCCTTCTGGCCAAACCTTCTGCCGCTACGGGCGCAGGAGGAAACACCGCGAGCGCTCGTTTTATGGCGATTTGCGGGGCACTTGCAGGAAACGCGCCAGCTCGTAGCCGGGTTTTGGGAGATAGCTGATAGAGGCTTCGGTGGAAGTGGCAACAGGCTGATGGGCAGGCTGAGGGCGTGAAGGGGCAAGAGATCGAAAGCCAGAGCAAAGATCGTCCGATCGCGGCCCGAGCCTTCGGCAGCTCCAGTTGGATCGCGTGCATCCAGCAAGAAATGGGTCGGCTGTCAGGCCGCCTTCGCGAGCAGGCTCGCTCCCACAGAACAGCAAGAGCAAGAGCAAGAGCAAGAGCAAGAGCAAGAGCAAAAGATCGCAGCCTTCGGCAGCTCCTACAGTTGGATCGTGGGCATTTGGGAGAAACGGGTTGCTCGGCTGGCCGCCTTCGCGAGCAGGCTCGCTCCCACAAAAGCAAAGCAAAGCAAAGCAAAGCAAATCAAAGCAGCGCAGCTGCCCGCGGCAAAGCCGCCCCACTCAACAATGAGCGCAAGCTCGAGTACCGCTTTTGATCTTGATCCACTGGCGACGTCGGAAGGCTGAGTGGAGGGATTGATCCGGGCGTGGGAGCGCAGCGACCGTTCGACGAAGTCGAACACAGCGGAAGGAGGTGCAGCGAAGCAAACCGGAGCCGCTGCGCCCGGATCAGTCCCGCAGCGAAGGAACCCGAGCCTGCGAGGGCCGAACGCAGGAGCAAGCCTTTTGGGTTACCTTTTTGGCGTTTGAAAAAGGTGACCCGCCGTAAGGGCGGAACCGTAATCAGCAACACCCGCAGAAACGGATCTACACCCAAAACCCCAACAGCCTGGTCGGCCCAAAGGCCGCCAAGGCCCCAAAAAAAGGCAACCCCAAAAAGCCGCCTGTATAAACGATCAATCCGCCAGCCAGCCATTCTCCCAATACCGCAGATTGTCACCACGCAACACATAATCGCGCATGACCACCTCGTGCAGCTCGTCACCCATGCGATAACTGGCGTCAGGGTCGGCCAGATGCATGCGAATCGCCTGCAGCCACTCATCAGTGCTGTTGGTCTTCACCCGCGTGCACGGCAGATAGCCCTGATAGGCTTCGGTATCAGTGCAGATGACCGGGTAACCGCAGGCGCCGTATTCCAGCAAACGCAGATTGCTCTTGCAGTCATTGAAAATGTGAAACTCCAGCGGTGCCAGGGCCAGGTCGAGGTTCAGACTGGCCAGCTTGGCCGGATAGACGTCCAGAGGAATCACACCGTGGAACTCGTGCATGTACGGACGCAGGTCATCCGGGCACATGCCAAAGAATACCCAGTCGACTTCGTTGGCCAGCTCACGCACGACATCGGCAATCACCGCCAGATCGCCATGGTGGCTGGTGCCTCCGCCCCAACCCACGCGAGGTTTTTTCGAGGTGCGGCGCTGACCCCGCAAACCGGTCCAGAGGTTTTGCGCAAGCATGTTGGGGACTACGCGAATGTCGTGGTGCATGTCCGACAACGCGTTGGCCAGTGGTTGAGTCGACACCACCACGCGGTCGCACAGGCTGATCGCCTGGCGCACCATCCGTTCCATTTCCTGCTTGCTGGGCATGTTGCGGATATGCGCATTGCGATGCGGAACATCAATCACATAGTCATCCAGCTCGAAGATGCGCCGGGCATGGCAGAACTTTTTCAGCGGCGGGATTTCATCGATCGCGCCCTGGGAATAGCGCCCTTGCAGGACGATGACATCCGGCGACTGACGCTCGATTTCAATGATCGACGGCAAACCGTAACGAATACACCCTTCGGCCCGGTTCGCCGCTTCCAGCTCTATCAGCGGCTGACTCATGCGGTAATGGCCAATGGCTGAGGCATTGATCGGCACGGCGAGTACGTTGGGCAATTGCGGCCTGGAAAAAGCAGTCCACCCCGTACGCAGGCCCGGCTCAAGGCTGAAACTCGTCGCGCCGACGCCCTGCAAGGACAGGTTGACATTGAAGGCCGGATCGCGGGCAATGCGCGGCAGCCAGCGCTTGTAGAAGATCTCCTGCTCGTGCAAATGTTGCTGGCCTTGCTCAGCTGTCGACTCGACAGTCGGGCGCACGCCCTGAGCCAGCAATGCATAAGGCGTCCACACTACCAGGTAGCCTTCCTGGCCGATGCGCAGGCACAGATCCACCACGTTCAGCGCCTGCTTCAAATCCTCTTCATCAAGCCCTGCCACCGCCTCGAAAACCGCCTTGCGCACCATCAGGCAATCACCGCCGACCGCACTCAGATCGTGGGCGGCCTGCAGCCGGAACATATAACCGTCCGACTGCAGCGACTGTCCATAAAATGGCAACCCGACCGCGCCCTGCATCCCCAGAATCATGCCGGCATGCAGCACATAACCATCCGGGTTGAACAACTTGGCGCCGACCACGCCGACTTCCGGGCGCTGCGCATGATTGAGCAGTTCGTCCAGCCAGTCGGCGTGGGTAATCACCGCAAAGGTATTGAGCAGCAGCACATATTCGCCACGAGCCTTGGTCACGGCAAAATTGTGCAGGGCAGCCATGTTGTCCGGCTGCGGGTACGTCAGCACGCGGATTCGGTCACCACCCAATTGCGCGATGCCGTCCAGCCATGCTCTGGCCTCAGCGGTTTCGCTGCCGTTGTCGACCAGCAGCAGTTCGTATTCGGCGTAGGCGGTTTTTTCCAGCACGGTCTCGACACACCGCTGCAAGGCAGCGGTCTGATCCCGGGTCACGATGATGATCGACACAAGCGGACGGCGCGCGTGCCGATAGTCGACACGATTGAGCAATTGGCAACTGCCACGGCGGATTTCATGGGCAACGCCAATGCGTTGCAGATGCGCTTCGAGCACACGAGGATTCTGTTCGATGACGCCTGGCTCGGCCAACCACCGCGACAGATCGAATGGCGACTCCAGCAGAACTTCGGCGACATGCCCGATCACCTGGGTGCCGTCGCTTTCGACCATGCGCCACAGCATGTCGTGAGGAGCCAGTTCGGTGAACGTCGTGTCAAAACCACCCAGCGCCAGAAAGCGTTCGCGCTTGAACGCCAAGGCGCGCCCGACATACGGGTAGCTGCGCATCAGATCAAGGTTGAAATCGGGTTTGAAGGCGGGTTCCACGGACTCACCATCGCGCAGACCGCCTTCATCGCTGTACACGCAACCGAGCGACGGCGAGTGCGCAATCCGGTCAGCCATGACCAGCAAGGCCGGCACCATCAGCCGGTCACCGGCCTGCAACAGGTAAAACCAGTCGGCGCCCTCCAGTTGGAGCAGCAACGCGTTGATCTGACCCAGCCCGTCACCTTCCAGTGGCATGTGGAACACGCGGCCATCCAGCGTCGCCTCGTTACAGGAAGCGGACAGCACCAGAATCAGTTCAGGGGCATAGTCCTGCCGAGCAAGCGCCTCAAGCGTGCGCTCGACTCCATCGCGACTGCCCTGGGCATCAATGACGATCGGCACTATTCGCGGCTGTTGTGGCCAGGCGGCCAGAGTTTCCGGCAGTAACTTGCGCTGCCCTTCAGTGAGACTGCGGCATTGCAGCCAGTGCGCGTAGAGTTCGGCGAAGCTCCAGCTATCGATGCCGACGCACCACTCCTGGCGACTCTGCTTGGTACCCAGCGTACGACTCAGGGGCAGCTCTTCCCAGACACGCGGCATTGCGTCAGCCTTGGTCAGCGGGACATAGCGCACCCAACCCGGCGCTGGCGCCGACTCGCCGCTGCGCGCCTTGAGCATTTGCAGAATCCACTCGCGCTCGACCTCGACCGCGTCTTTCATCGGCTGCTGAGCACTCAAGCGCTCCGGATACAGCCGCTCGGCACTGAGCACGGTGTTCGACATCGCCAGATTGCCGCGCCGCAGCAAGCATACGTACAAGGCGAAATCCAGGGTGGCGACAAAGCAGTGGCCGTCCTGAGTCAGCGCCGGCAACAAGTCGACGAGGTCCGAACGACGAAACAAGGCGCTGGAGAAACCGCCCAGCACATTGACCGGAAATTTTTCGAAGATGCCCAGCAGGTCGTCACCCTTGAACAGACCGCTGGCCGGTGACAACGAAGTGTTTTCCAGGCGCGCCGGCAGAATGATGTCGTCGGCGTCCCAGAACAGCCGCTGAGCCAGCACCAGGCTGACTTCCTCACGCAACATCTCGTGCGCCTGCTGCTCGATGCAGGCGGCATAGAGATGGTCGTCGTCACACATGAACTTGACGAATTCACCCTGCGCCTGATCAAGGCACGCCTTGAGATTGCCGACCATGCCCAATGTGCGCGGGTTGCGCACATAGCGCACGGCAACACCCGAGCGCTCGGCCACAGCGCTGACAATCCCTTCGATCTCATGACCACGACTGTCGTCGCAGACAATGATCTCAAGAGGCGCGTATGTCTGGCTGACGGCGCTGTTCAATGCCCGCTCGAAAAAGCGCGGATTGAACGCAGGGATGGCAATGCTGACGAGGGGGAGTGAATTCACGGCGGGCTCACAGGCGGTACGAGCCCGCTCGCAAAAACGAGCCCTTGATACCGCAAAAAATCATTAACAGAGGGACAACGTTGGCGGGCGCGCACGCGCCCGCCAATCATCAGATCTTGTTGAACAGCCCCAACTGACTGATCTTGCTGAACGCCAGTTGCGCGGCTTGCAGCATGGTCTGTTGCAGCGTCAGACGGGTCATGACTTCAGCCGGATCGGAATCACGGATCGAACCCTGGGTCGTGCTGTTCGCCGTGGTCAGACTGTCGTTGGTGATGGTCTGCATGTCCAGCGCCTGGCCGCGGGCACCAATGGTGGTCACCGCCGTGCCGATCTGGTTGGAAGCGGCATCGATATTGCCGAGGCCCGCCTCCATCGCGCCCTGCAATTTCTGCTTGGCAACCGGGTCACCGTCGACTGGCGTATTCAGCGCGGTGATCATCTGGCCCAGGGTGTCGAGCACGTTCTGGGTCTGATGATTGTTCGGCTGGATCGAGAACTGATCACCAGCGGCCGGCGCGCTGCCCAGGGCGAAAGTCACACCGGCAGCGGTGGCGTTACCGCCGGCAACCGTGCCCGAGGAAACCGGCTTGCTGTCGGCCGTCACCGGCGCGGCATACAGATCGAAATCGGTGGCGCTGGTGAACTTGAGCACCGCGCCGCCCTGCGGGAACGCTGCGGTGTAGGCTGCCTGATCGGTGATGGTCGAACCGGTGATCACGCTGGTCGACGGGTTACCCGGATTACGCGTGGTGGTGAACGAGTCCGGCGAGGCCGACAGCTGAAAACTGTGCCCTGCGATAACGGCGTCCGGATTGGTATCGCCTGCCTTCAGGTTGACGTTCAGCTTGAGGTCGACGCCACGGAAGCTGACGGTCTGGTTGGCGCCGCTGCTGTTGCTGATCAAGCCATTCTGGCTGGCCTCGGCGGTCACATCGTTGCCTAAGGCATCGGTGATTTTCAGCTGGGTGCTGCTGACGAAATCGATGGTATACGGCTGCCCGGCGGTGAACTTGGCGTCGTAAGTGGCGGCGGTGCCGACGGTGCCATTGGACAGCACGACACGGCCGTCATCGACGGCTGGCGCAGTCATTTTGGTGTTGGTGCGGCCGGTGTTGATGGTCTGCTGGAACGCGTCCCAACCGGTGGTGTTGGTACCCACGGTCATGCCGTCGCCGATGCCCAGATCGATGGTGGTCTGGTCGCCGTTGTAGCTGAACGTGCCGTCAGAATTCTTCGAATACGGCGCGGTATCGGTTTTCGAACCGGAGAACAGGTAATTGCCGTTGGCATCCTTGGCGTTCATCAGGCCCAGCACTTGCTGCTGGATCTCACCCAGTTCCGAGGCGTATGCCTGGCGGTCCTTGTCGGTGATGGTGCCGTTGTTCGCGGCCAAGGCCAGCTCTTTGGCTCGCGCCAACGCCGTGGTGATCGAATCCAGAGTGGACTCCTGCACGGTCAAGGCGCTTTTAGTGGTGTTGACGTTGGTCTTGTACTGATCGAGCATCGCCGCCTGCTGGCCCAATTGCAGCAAGCGCCCGGCACCGATCGGATCATCGGCGGCGGTGTTGATGCGCTGCAGGCTGCTCGCCTCGCTCGCGGTGGCAACGGCCTTGTTGAAGTTACGCTGATAATCCGAAGCTTGCGTTCCGTAATACTGGGCGGTGGAAATGCGCATGAATTACGACTCCTTAAAGGCTGTTGATCAGCGTGGCGAAAGTTTCCTGCGCAGCTTTGATGATCTGCGAAGACGCTGTGTAGTACTGCTGGTACTTGACCAGGTTGCCGGTTTCTTCGTCCAGGTTGACCCCGGACAACGAATCGCGGGCACCCTTGGCGTTCTCCAGAATCGCCGTGGTTGCGGCGCTGTCGGACTTGCCTTGGGCGGTCTTGGTACCGACGTTGGTCACCAGGGTGTTGTAGGCGTCGGTCAGGCTGATGCCCTTGCTCGCCGAACCGGTGTCCACGGTCTGTTTGGTTTGCAATGCGACCAGTGCCTGGGCGTTGCGGTTGTCCGAAGACGCCGCGCCGGTCAGGTTCATGGTGAAGGTCTCGCCGGATTTCGGCGTGCCGCCCACGGTGGTTTGTACGGTGAAGGTCTTCTGCACGTTCGGCGTGACGGTAGTGTCCATCACCGGGTTGCCGCTGGCATCGACGATGCCGACTTTCAAATTCAGCGTGTTCGATTGGCCAGGCACGATGGTGCCGGTGCCGATGGTCGCGCCCTTGGCGTCGACCAGGTTGTACGACTGGCTGCCACCGCTGGCTGCGCCGAACACCAATTTGACCGGTGTCGAATTCTTCAACGCCGCCTGCATGTCAGCCTGGGCGGTCGGGTTGTAGATGTCGATCTTGTCGCTGAGCGTCGGCTGGGTGTACGTGCCCAGACCGTTGGCGCTGGCGACGCCGGTCAGCGGACCTGCCGCAGCGATTTTCTTCGGATCGGTCAGGACCGTCTGAATGCTCGCCGCCGCGTTGCGGGTCGGCGTGATCTTGAACGAGTCACCCGCGCTCAGCGCGCCGCCGTTCAAGGCCAGGGTGAAGCCGTCGATCACTGGCGGCGGATTGGTCGTGGTGCTGAACGCGCCCAGATCGGTGCCGTCGGAACGCTTGACGGTGTAATCGGTAGCGCTGGTGAAAGTCACCTGATAATCGCTGGTGGTCAGCTTGCCGGTGTCCTTGATGGTCACATCGAGGTTGCCCGAACCGGCGCTGTTGCCATCCTTCGCAATGCTGCGCTGACTGATCAGGGCGGCACTGTTGATGTTGTTGAAAATCGCCGCGCCGAAGTCGCCGTTCTTGTCGATGCCCTGGGCTTGCTGGCTGTTGATCTGATCGGCAATCACCAGGGCCACGCGACCGAGCTCGTTGAGCGATGGGTCGAGGACTTCCTTGCGATAGGTCAGCAGACCGCCGATTTCGCCGCCGCTGATCACCGAAGTGATGTCGATGGTGCTCGAACCGCGATCCATCTGGATCGACATGCGCGACGGGTCGGTCTTGCTCGCGACCATGCTCAGGCTGTTGGTGGTGTTGCCGATGACCAGCGGCTGGCCGCTGCCGACATAAATGTCGAAGCTGGTGCCGCGCTCGACGACCTGGGCACCGGTCAGCTCGGAGAGCTGACGCACGGCTTCGTTACGGCTGTCGAGCAGGTCGTTCGGCGCCCCGCCACTGGTGGAGATTTCGCCGATCTTCTGATTGAGATTGGCGATCGCCGTGGCGAGCTTGTTCACCTGGGCAGTCATGTCGCCGAGGCTGCCGTTGATCGTGGTGTTCTGATCGTTGAGCTGCTTGGCCAGGGTATTGAAACGGCTGGTCAGCGCCTGTGCACCGGTCAGCACCGACTGACGCGAAGTGTCATCGGTGGCCGACGTCGATACGCCCTGCATCGAGGTGAAGAATTTCTGCAGTACACCGGTCAGGCCAGTGTTGGTGTCCGACAGCATCGCGTCCAGCGGCGTCGCCTGCTTGAGGAAAGCTGCCGATTCGCTGTCCAGCGAAGTCGCGGTGTGCAGCTGCGATTCCAGGTACGAGTTGTACACCCGGCGCACGTCGGCCAGGGTTGTGCCCGTGCCGATGAAAACGCTGCCGTACTGCTGCGAGGACTTGGTGCCCTGCACGGTTTGCTGACGTGAATAACCGGCGGTGTCGACGTTGGCAATGTTGTTGCCTGTCGTAGCCAGAGAGGACTGGCTGGCCGACAGTCCCGACATCCCGATATTGAGCAAACTCATGGTTCAGACCTTATTACCTGGTGCCTTATAAAGGCGTGGTGGAGACACCCGCCGCAGCGTAGTTTTCAAAACTGTTCATCTGCTTGGCAATTTGCGAAATCTTCGTCGCGTAGTTCGGGTCGGTGGCGTAACCGGCCTTCTGCAACTCGCGTACAAACTGTTCTGGGTTATCGGCCGACTTCAGCACTTCTTGATAGCGATTGTTGCTCTGCAGCAACGTCACCAGATCGTGGAAGCTGTCCTTGTACGAGGCGTAGGAACGGAACTCGGCCGTCTCCTTGACCATCGCGCCATTGCGGAACTCGCTGGTGATCGCGCGGGCCGAATCGCCCTTCCAGTTGCTGCTCGCCTTGATGCCGAACAGGTTGTGGCTGCTGCTGCCATCCTGAGCGCGCATGACCGATTTGCCCCAGCCGGTTTCCAGTGCCGCTTGCGCCACCAGATAACGCGGATCGACGCCGATGCGGTCGGCGGCTTCCTTGGCCATCGGCAGCATGGTATTGACGAATTCGTCGGCAGAACTGAAGGCTTTCTTCGCCGGTGCCAGCGGAATCTGCGCCATGGCGCGGCCGTAGACCTGCATCTGCCCGCCAGCGGCTTTCTGCTCTTCAGCACGGGCCAGCCAGTCACCGTTGTACAAGGCGCCTGAGCCTGTGACGGCGGTGGTCGCAGCCCGTTGTGGCAAGGCGTTGGTCGCTGCTGCTGCAGTGGCCACGCTCGGCGCCGACGGCACCAGACCGGCGAGCAAGCGATCGGCCAGTTTCGGCGGCAATGCCAGACGCCGCTGGTTGATCAGCGCCATGTCGTTGCGATGGGAAATATCGGTGTTGTTCGGAGCATGCACCGAGCGCGATGCCCACAACGGACGCTCGCCGTTGACGCGGGACAGCGGACCGGTGGCGACGGTGCCAGCGGCAATCGGCGTCGGCACGGCGGCGGCCTTGGCCAGCGCTTCCTGCTGCTTGGCGGCGGACGCGGCGGCAGCCTCGCCCAGCGCCATCGGCTTGTTCTTGGACATCTGGCGGATCAGCACGTCGGCCAGGCCGATACCACCGCCCTCGCGGGACATCGAAACCGCCAGCTGCTGGTCGTACATTTCCTGATACTGCTTGGCCGCCGGCGTGTTCAGCGGGTTGTCCTGACCAAGCGCTTCGGTGGCCGAGCGCATCGACTTGAGCATTTCGCCGAGGAACAGCGACTCGAATTCCTGCGCAACCTTGCGCATGTTTTCGTCGCTGTTCTTGTCGCCGACCTTGAGCTGGTTCAGACGATTGAGGTCGGAGTAGGACCCCGAATCGCTGCTGCTGACCAGACCGCTTTTGCGCATATCCATGGTGGCTGGCCTCAGATCACGATCAGGTCGGCTTGCAATGCGCCGGCCTGCTTCAGAGCTTCGAGAATCGCCATCAGGTCACCCGGTGCTGCGCCGACCTGGTTCACCGCACGGACGATCTCGTCGAGGGTGGTGCCCGGGCCGAACTTGAACATCGGTTTGGCTTCCTGTTCGGCATTCACTCGCGAGCGCGGTACGACGGCGGTCTGGCCGTTGGACAGCGGGCCAGGCTGGCTGACGATCGGGTCTTCGGTGATGGTCACGGTCAGGCTGCCGTGGGTCACGGCGGCTGGCGACACTTTCACGTTCTGGCCGATGACGATGGTGCCGGTACGCGAGTTGATGATGACTTTTGCCACCGCCTGCCCAGGATCGATTTCGAGGTTTTCCAGGATCGACAGGTAGTCGACGCGCTGGCTCGGATCCAGTGGCGCAGTGACCCGCACCGATCCGCCGTCGATGGCTTGGGCGACGCCAGGGCCGAGCATGTCGTTGACCTTGTCGACGATGCGCTTGGCGGTGGTGAAGTCGGAGCGGTTGAGGTTCAGCGTCAGGCTGTTGCCCTGGTTGAAACCGCTCGGCACCGCACGTTCCACCGACGCACCGCCAGGGATGCGACCAGCCGACGGAACGTTGACGGTGATCTTCGAACCATCGCGGCCTTCAGCGTCGAAACCGCCAACCACGAGATTGCCCTGAGCGATCGCATAGACGTTGCCGTCGATACCCTTGAGCGGCGTCAACAGCAAGGTGCCGCCGCGCAGGCTCTTGGAGTTACCGATCGAAGACACGGTGATGTCGACCTGCTGACCTGGCTTGGCAAACGCTGGCAGATCGGCGCTCACCGATACCGCCGCGACGTTCTTCAACTGCACGTTGCCCGATCCCGGCGGTACCTTGATGCCGAACTGCGAGAGCATGTTGTTGAAGGTCTGCAGGGTGAACGGAGTCTGAGTCGTCTGGTCACCGGTGCCGTTAAGCCCGACCACCAGGCCGTAACCGATCAATTGGTTGGAGCGCACGCCGGAAATGCTGGCGATGTCTTTCAGCCGCTCGGCGTGTGCGGTGAACGCCGCAGACATCAACAACGCGGCCACCATAAGGCTCTTGAAATTCAAAGTCGCCACCTAGAAAGGGAACAGCGGGCTGAGGAAGAAACGGTCGAACCAGCCTGGCTGACTCGTATCGGCAAACGCGCCGGTACCCGAGTAGGTGATGCGCGCATCGGCGACACGGGTCGACGACACGGTGTTGTCGGTCGCGATGTCATCGGCGCGGACCATACCGGCGATGCGCACCAGTTCGTCACCGGTGTTGAGCGTCAGCCACTTCTCGCCACGCACGGCGATGATGCCGTTGGGCAGCACGTCGGCCACGGTCACGGTGATCGAACCGGTCAGGCTGTTGCTCTGCCCGGACTTGGCGTCGCCCTTGGTCGAACGGTCGGCGCTGTAGCCAGCGTTCAGGCTCAGGTCACCGCCACCAATTGGGTTGTTGGTGGTCAGGCTGGAGCCGAACAACGAGGTCAGACCGATCGAGTTATCGCTGTTCTTGTCCATCTGCGAGTTGGCGTTCTTGCTCGCCTGGGTGCGCTCGTTCAGGGTGATGGTGATGATGTCACCGACCCGGAACGCCTTGCGGTCGCTGTACAGGTTCTGCTCGAAGCCGGCCTGATAGATCGAGCCGTTATTGGCAGCCGCCGGCAACGGTGTGCGCGGCAACACCGGGGCGTAGTAAGGGTCATTGGGCTTGGGCGTCGGGGCGACGCAGCCCGCGAGCGAGACGACCCCACTCAATGCCAGAACAGATACAAAGCGCTTCATGACCCTACCTCACGGTGTTGCTGGCGACCTCAGGCCACCCCAAAGACTGGATTACAGATTCTGCGTTACGAACGAGAGCATCTGGTCGGCGGTGGAGATCACCTTGGAGTTCATCTCGTAGGCGCGTTGAGTGGTGATCATGTTGACCATCTCTTCAACGGTGCTGACGTTCGAGGTTTCCAAAGTGTTCTGCAGCGTGGTACCGAAACCGTTCAGGCCCGGGGTGCCGATCTGTGGCGCGCCGGAAGCAGCGGTTTCCAGGAACAGGTTGTTGCCCACTGCTTGCAGACCGGCCGGGTTGATGAAGTCGGCGGTCTGCAGGTTGCCGATCACTTGCGAGGCCGGGTTGCCGGCGATGGTGATCGACACGGTGCCGTCACGGCCAACAGTGAAGGTCTGCGCATCGTTCGGGATGATGATCGCCGGTTCCAGGGCGAAACCGCTGGCGTTGACGATCTGGCCATTGGAGTCGAGGTGGAAAGTACCGTCACGGGTGTAGGACGTGGTGCCGTCCGGCTGCAGGATCTGGAAGAAACCGCGACCGTCGATGGCCATGTCCAGCGGCTGCTCGGTGGTTTGCAGGCTGCCGGCGGTGAAGTTTTTCTGGGTGCCGACAATGCGCACACCGGTACCCACTTGCAGACCCGACGGCAGTTCGCTGTCCTGGGTCGACTGGGCGCCTGGCTGACGCTTGATCTGATAGAGCAAGTCCTGGAACTCGGCACGGTCACGTTTGAAACCCGTGGTCGAAACGTTCGCCAGGTTGTTGGAAATGGTGGTCAGGTTGGTGTCCTGGGCGGACAGACCGGTTTTGGCAACCCATAGAGCCGGAAGCATTCGATTCTCCTCGTGCGCCTGTTTTACGGCGCGACGTTCTGATAATTAGCTGATCTGCAAGACCCGAGCCATGGCCTGGTCGTCGTCTTTGGCGGTGTTCATCATCTTGACGTGCAACTCGAACTGCTTGGCCAGGGCCAGCACCGAAGTCATTTCTTCCACGGCATTGACGTTGCTCGACTCAAGGAAACCCGAGACCAGTTTGACGTTGGCGTCGGCTTGCGCCGGCTGGCCGTCCTTGGTGTAAATCGAACCGTCGAGACCTTTGTTCATGTTCTTGATGTCCGGGTTGACCAGCTTGATCCGGTCGACTTCGGCCATGACGCGCGGACCTTCGCCCATTGCGCGAATGCTGATGGTGCCGTCTTCGCCGACTTCCACCTGCTGCTCGGGCGGCACGGCGATCGGGCCGCCGTTACCGATCACCGGCATGCCGTTGCCGGCGCGCAGTACGCCGAGGGCGTCGATGTTGAGGCTGCCGGTACGCACGTAGCTTTCGCCGCCGCTGGGGTTTTGCACGGCGATGAAACCGTTGCCGGATACCGCGACGTCGAGTTCACGTCCGGTCTGCACCAGTGAGCCCGGCGTGAAGTCGGTGGCGGGACGTTCGCTCATGGCAAACGCGCGCGCCGGAAAGCTGTCGCCGAATACCGGCATCGAACGCGCCTGCTCGAGGTCGCGCTGAAAGCCGTTGGTGGAAATGTTCGCCAGGTTGTTGGCATGCGCCCGCTGCGCCAGTGCGTTCTGGCTGGCGCCGGTCATTGCCACATAAAGGTACTTGTCCACAGTGTTTCCTCTGCATGCCGGACGTTTGCCGCCCACCGCTGTACTGCTCAGCCATAAGCAATTTGCAGACCAACTTTTTATTGGCGGGCGAAGGCCCGGTAAACAGGGGACTTGGGGGGATCGGAGGGGGAATCTGAAATGGGTCGAAGACGAAAAACCGGCGGTGTCATGCCGGTTAGTGGCAATCCTGAGTTCGGCGGGGGATGGAGATCCTGTGGCGAGGGGATTTATCCCCGTTCGGCTGCGCAGCAGTCGCCAAGCCTGCAAATGAGGTCGCCGGGAAGAAAAAGCGGGGCGGCTTCGCCGCCCATCGGGGATAAATCCCCTCGCCACAAAGGCTCTATTTAGCTTTCGGAGGTTTTGCCAACCTCATACTCACGCAGCTTGTTGGCAATGGTGGTGTGCGAAACACCGAGCCGCTTGCCCAACTGCCGACTGCTTGGATGCTCGGAATACAAGCGTTCCAGCACCGCTTTTTCGAAACGCCCGACGATCTCGTCCAGACTGCCGTCGAGGGAAAAATCGCCAAGCGGCTGACGCACGCCGTAATCCGGCAGGCGAATATGTTCGGCCTTGACCGTGCCGCCGTCGCACAGGGAAACCGCCTGGAACAGCACGTTCTCCAGTTGCCGCACATTGCCCGGCCAGTGGTAATGGCTGAGGCGATCCATCGCCGCCGGGGCCAGTTTCGGCAGCGGACAACCGATCTGCCGACTGGCCTGGTCGAGAAAGTGTTCAACCAGCGGCGTCAGACCGTCGAGGCACTCGCGCAGCGGCGGGATGTGCAGCGACAGCACGTTCAAGCGGTGATAGAGATCCTGACGAAACTCACCGCGCGCGCACAATTCGGACAAGTCCACCTGCGTCGCGCAGATCACCCGCACGTCCAGATACACCTCTTCATCACTGCCGACGCGACGGAAGCAACCGTCCTGAAGAAAGCGCAGCAATTTGACCTGCAAACGCGGGCTCATCTCGCCGACGCCATCGAGAAACAGCGTGCCGCCAGCGGTCAATTCGAGCAGGCCAAGCTTGCCCTCAGCGCGAGCGCCTTCGAAGGCGCCGGGGCCGTAGCCGAACAACTCGGTCTCGGCCATCGACTCCGGCAGTCCGGCGCAGTTGAGCGCCATCAACGGTGACTGTCCGCGCGGGCTGGCGAGGTGGCAGGCGCGCGCCAGCAATTCCTTGCCAGTGCCAGTTTCGCCTTCTATTAATAGCGGCGCATCCAGCGGCGCCATGCGCCGCGCTTCGCGGACCACAGCGGCCATGACTTTCGAGCTTTGAAAGATGCTGTCGAACCCGCGCAGTTCCTGCTTGCGCACATTGTAGATTCGCTCGCCGACACGGTCGGCGCGATGCAGAGTCAATACGGCGCCGGCCATGGCCTCGCTGTCGTCGTGTTCCGATTGCAGCGGCGCGATGTCAGCGAGAAAGATGTCGCCCTTGACCTTGACCCGCATGCCGTTGATTCGCGATTTGTTGGCGCGCACCAATTCCGGCAAATCGAAATCCTCGGCGTAGCGCGACAGCGGAATCCCCGGCACCTCATCGACGCGCACCCCGAGCAACTGCGCCGCCGCGCGGTTGGCCGCAACGATCGAACCGCCCATGTCGATCGACAGCACCGGAAATTCCAGCGCGCCGAGCAGTGCGTTCAATTCCATGTGCCGGCGTTCGCTGGGCATCAGCCCGACGCGCTTGACCCCGAACACCCCGCCGATTGCCTCGAACTTGGGGCGCAACGCCTGGAACTGGATGTTGATCAGGTTCGGGCAGTGCAGGTAGATCGCATTGCCATGCTCACCACCCACCTCGCCGCGAGCGACGTTGATCCCGTACGCCACCAGCAGATTGAGGATGTCACGCAGGATGCCGATGCGGTTCTGGCAGTGGACTTTGATGCGCATAGAAAAAGGCCCGACAGGTTTGAAAGGTAAACACATGTCCTTGTGGGAGCGAGCCTGCTCGCGAAGGCGCCAGCACATCCAGTATCGATGTGTCAGACAGACCGCTTTCGCGAGCAGGCTCGCTCCCACAGGGTTCTGTGGCGCGCCCGGGGCAGATGTTTCTGTCGAGGCACGCAGATAGTTGTCAAGATTATGTGACAGCCCCGACCCTTTTCAAACCCGCCAATCACCGTAAATGCGCATTACCCGACAAAGCGTAACGATAACTTTACGAAATACGCAGAATTTTCCTACGCACACACCGGTCAACATGCTGCACGCCCTGTCACTCTCGGGTATTCCTTTAGCCATCGCTGGACATAACAAAAACGAATTTCCTAGCAGGAGAGCAGCATGAAGCAGACGCAATACGTGGCTCGCGAGCCCGATGCGCAAGGTTTTATCGACTACCCCGCCGAAGAACATGCGGTGTGGAACACGCTGATCACTCGCCAGTTGAAGGTGATTGAAGGTCGTGCGTGCCAGGAATATCTGGACGGTATCGAAAAACTCGGTCTGCCCCACGACCGCATCCCGCAACTGGCCGAGATCAACAAAGTCCTCGGCGAGACCACCGGCTGGCAGGTTGCCCGGGTGCCGGCGCTGATTCCTTTCCAGACGTTTTTCGAGTTGCTTGCCAGCAAGCAATTCCCCGTCGCCACCTTCATACGTACCCGCGAAGAACTCGACTATCTGCAAGAGCCGGACATCTTTCACGAGATCTTCGGCCACTGCCCGCTACTGACCAACCCCTACTTCGCTGAATTCACCCACACCTATGGCAAGCTCGGCCTGCAGGCGACCAAGGAAGAGCGCGTGTATCTGGCCCGGTTGTACTGGATGACCATCGAATTCGGCCTGGTCGACACCCCGCACGGCAAGCGCATCTACGGCGGCGGGATTCTGTCTTCGCCGAAAGAAACCGTTTACTGCCTGTCGGACGAGCCCGAACATCAGCTCTTCGATCCGCTGGAAGCCATGCGCACGCCGTATCGCATCGACATCCTGCAACCACTGTACTTCGTCCTGCCCAATCTCAAGCGCCTGTTCGATGTGGCCCATGAAGACATCATGGCCATGGTCCGTCAGGGCATGCGGCTGGGCTTGCACGCGCCGAAATTTCCGCCGAAACCCAAAGCCGCCTGAACCGCGACTTTTGCTGACAATTGCGTCTGTCCGTCGCCGCCACTTTGCTTTAGCGTGACGGCATTGACGGCACACGCGCTTTAATAAAAAACACACTCGTTTTCAGGAATCCACCATGTCGACTTTGAACCAAGCCCACTGCGAAGCCTGCCGCGCCGATGCGCCACAAGTCAGCGACGAAGAACTGCCGATACTGATCAAGCAGATCCCTGACTGGAACATCGAAGTACGCGACGGCATCATGCAGCTGGAAAAAGTTTTCCTGTTCAAGAACTTCAAGCACGCGCTGGCGTTCACCAACGCCGTCGGCGAGATCTCCGAGGCCGAAGGTCACCACCCGGGCCTGCTGACCGAGTGGGGCAAAGTCACCGTGACCTGGTGGAGCCACTCGATCAAAGGCCTGCACCGCAACGACTTCATCATGGCTGCGCGCACTGACGAAGTAGCGAAGACCGCAGAAGGACGCAAGTAATGCACTTCGACGCCATCGGCCGGGTCCCCGGCGACCCGATTCTCGGTTTGATGGAGGCCTATGCGCAGGATGCCAATCCGCGCAAGTTCGACCTTGGCGTTGGCGTCTACAAGGATGCCCAGGGCCTGACGCCGATTCCCGAAGCGGTGAAAATCGCCGAAGCGCGACTGGTCGAAAGTCAGGACACCAAGACTTACATCGGTGGTCACGGCAACCCGCTGTTCGGCAAGGTCATCAATGAACTGGTGCTCGGCGCCGACTCACAACTGATCACCGAACAACGCGCCGGCGCCACCCAGACCCCGGGCGGCACCGGCGCCCTGCGTCTGGCTGCCGACTTCATCGCGCAATGCCTGCCGGGCAAAGGCGTGTGGTTGAGCAACCCGACCTGGCCGATCCACGAAACCATTTTCGCCGCCGCCAAGGTCAAGGTCAGCCACTACCCCTATGTGGGCAATGACAATCGCCTCGACGTCGAAGCAATGCTCGCCGTGCTCAAGGAAGTGCCGAAGGGCGACGTGGTGCTGCTGCATGCGTGCTGCCACAACCCGACCGGTTTCGATCTGAGCCATGACGACTGGAAGCGCGTGCTTGAAGTGGTGCGCAGCCGCGATCTGCTGCCGCTGATCGACTTTGCTTATCAGGGTTTTGGTGATGGCCTGGAGCAGGACGCGTGGTCGACCCGGTTGTTCGCGGCGCAAGTGCCGGAGCTGCTGATCACCAGTTCCTGCTCGAAGAACTTCGGACTGTATCGCGACCGCACCGGGGCACTGATCGTCTGCGCGACCAGCGCCGACAAGCTCATCGACATCCGCAGCCAACTGGCCAACATCGCCCGCAATCTGTGGTCGACGCCGCCGGATCACGGCGCGGCGGTGGTCGCGACCATCCTCGCCGATCCAGAGCTGAAAGCGCGCTGGGCCGATGAAGTGGAAGCGATGCGTCTGCGGATCGCCCAGCTGCGCAGCGGTCTGGTCGAAGCGCTGGAACCCCACGGTTTGCGCGAGCGCTTCGCGCACATCGGTGTGCAACGCGGGATGTTCTCCTACACCGGCCTGTCGCCGGAACAGGTGAAAACCCTGCGCGAGCGGCACAGCGTGTACATGGTCAGCTCCGGCCGCGCGAACGTCGCCGGCATCGACGCCACCCGCCTCGCATTACTCGCGGACGCCATCGCCGACGCCTGTAAATAATCCCCCCCGCCCGACTGATCGTTCCCACGCTCTGCGTGGGAATGCCTCTTCGGACGCTCTGCGTCCGCTTTGGGACGCAGAGCGTCCCCGGCTGCATTCCCACGCGGAGCGTGGGAACGATCAAATGCAGGGTCTGGGGCCGCTTCGCAGCCCATCGGGGATAAATCCCCTCGCCACGAAAGCCCACTCCCACATTTGGTTTTTGTGGTCGCCTCCCCTCCCTGCGGCCATCTGTCGCATTAATTTGAATTAAAAGTCTGATTGTCATTTTTCCTGCTGTATCCTGCGCAGGCTTTGTAAAGCGCGGAGCACCTGATCTATCAACAGACTTAGCGAGGAGCGCACCCATGCACGAGATTCCCAATCTCCCCTTCCCAAGCCTGCACGTACCTGAGCAGACGACCCCGCAACACGCCGGCGCCGAAAAGCCCGAGCCGCAAGAAGCCGCTGACAGCCGCAAGGCCGACAGCGAAGAGTAAGACCCGCCGTACAGACCGTGTGGAAAGCGCTAACATGCGCTTTCCACACTGCCTGAAACCCGAGCCCGCCATGACCGACGAATTCTCCGAAAGCCAAGCTGCCGTGCTGATCGGCGCCACCGAGAAGATGATCGAGATCTGGAATCGCCTCTCGCCCGAGAAGCAAGCTGCCCTGCTCGAACGTTTCGGCAGCGAAGAAAACGCCCTCGCCGCCCTCGTCACCACGCAACTGGTCGCCCCGGCGAAATCGTGAAAGCGCCGCCCGGCAAATAGTTTTACTTTTCCCCGCCCCTGAACGGTTCACGCCGGTATCATGAGCAGCCTATCTAATCTGCTGCTCCCGTGGATCGTTACCCATGTCGTCTATATCCGAGCCCCAGCGTCCGCTGGCGGTTACGCTGCAAGTAGTCTCCATCGTCCTCTTCACCTTCATCGGTTACCTGAACATCGGCATCCCGCTCGCCGTGTTGCCGGGCTATGTCCACAGTGACCTTGGTTTCGGCGCCGTGATCGCCGGGCTGGTGATCAGCGTGCAATACCTTGCCACCCTGCTCAGCCGCCCGTATGCCGGCAAGATCATCGACAACCAGGGCAGTAAACGCGCAGTGATGATTGGCCTCGCTGGTTGCGGCTTGAGCGGTGTGTTCATGCTGATTTCCGCGTGGACACCGAACCTGCCGCTGCTCAGTCTGATCAGCCTCTTAATTGGCCGTCTGGTGCTGGGCAGTGCGGAAAGCCTGGTCGGTTCCGGTTCGATTGGCTGGGGTATCGGACGGGTCGGCGCGGCGAATACGGCGAAAGTGATTTCCTGGAACGGCATCGCCAGTTACGGCGCCCTGGCGATCGGCGCGCCGTTCGGTGTATGGCTGGTAAGCAGGTTGGGGCTGTGGAGCATGGGCGTGAGCATCATCCTTCTCGCCCTGCTCGGTCTGGCGCTGGCATGGCCGAAGACCGCCGCACCGATCGTCGCCGGTGAACGCCTGCCGTTCATGCATGTGCTGGGCAAAGTCTTCCCCCACGGCTGCGGGCTCGCGCTGGGTTCGATCGGCTTCGGCACCATCGCCACTTTCATCACCCTGTACTACGCGACCCAGCACTGGGACAACGCGGTGCTGTGCCTGAGCCTGTTCGGCGCCAGCTTCATCGGCGCGCGGCTGCTGTTCGGCAACCTGATCAACCGCCTCGGCGGATTCCGCGTGGCGATTGCCTGCCTGTCGGTGGAAACGTTGGGTTTGTTGTTGCTGTGGATCGCGCCGGATGCGCATTGGGCACTGGCGGGCGCGGCGCTGAGCGGTTTCGGCTTCTCGCTGGTGTTCCCGGCGCTGGGCGTGGAGGCGGTGAATCTGGTGCCGGCCTCGAGCCGTGGCGCGGCGGTCGGTGCCTATTCACTGTTCATTGATTTGTCGCTGGGGATCACCGGGCCGCTGGCCGGGGCGATCGCAGCAGGATTCGGTTTTGCTTCGATCTTCCTGTTCGCCGCATTTGCAGCGTTGAGCGGCCTTGGCTTGAGTGTCTATCTGTACAAGCACACGGCGAAGTATCGCGAGGTTTAGAAGTCCACCTTGCCGCGCCCGGCCTTGATACTGCCGCGCTTGGTTTTCGACTCCAGCCGACGCTTCTTCGAGCCAAGGGTCGGCTTGGTCGGGCGGCGTTTCTTTTCCACTTTGGTGGCGCTGAGAATCAGCTCGACCAGCCGCTCCAGCGCATCGGCTCGATTGGCTTCCTGGGTTCGGTATTGCTGCGCCTTGATGATCAGCACGCCATCGCTGGTGATACGGCTGTCACGCAGTGCCAGCAGGCGTTCCTTGTAGAACTCCGGCAACGACGAGTTGGGAATGTCGAAGCGCAAGTGCATGGCGCTGGAGACCTTGTTGACATTCTGCCCACCGGCGCCTTGCGCGCGGATGGCGGTCAATTCGATCTCGGCATCCGGCAGATGCACGTTGTTGGAAATCACCAGCATGGAAAAGCGTCCGTAATCAGAGCGTGCAGGATAACCCGATTCACTCAACCTCTGTGGGAGCGAGCCTGCTCGCGAAGGCGGTGTGTCAGTCGATGCAGATGTTTCTGATGGACCGCTTTCGCGAGCAGGCTCGCTCCCACAGGGTTCGGTGTGATGCCAGATTTTTCCATTTCAAAAAAACAAACCCGGCACTTGGCCGGGCTTGCTGTTTCTGCTTGAGCGGTTACTTGGCGATCACTGGCAGCGCCTGCTGGGCACTGCGCTTGTTCTTGATCAGGTAGCAGACCCACATGAACACCACCCACACCGGAATCGCGTATACCGATATCTGAATCCCCGGGATCAGCAGCATCACGCCGAGGATGAACACCACGAACGCCAGGCAGACGAAGTTGCCGTACGGGTACCACAGCGCCTTGAACAGCGGCGTCTGCTTGGTCTGGTTCATGTGCTGGCGGAACTTGAAGTGCGAGTAGCTGATCATCGCCCAGTTGATCACCAGCGTCGCAACCACCAGCGACATCAGCAGTTCCAGCGCGTGCTGCGGGATCAGGTAGTTGAGCAACACGGCAACCAGCGTCACTGCCGCCGAAGCCAGAATCGAACGCACCGGCACACCGCGCTTGTCGATCTTCGCCAGACCTTTCGGCGCATCACCCTGCTCGGCCATGCCCAGCAGCATACGGCTGTTGCAGTAGGTGCCGCTGTTGTATACCGACAGCGCGGCGGTCAGCACGACGAAGTTGAGGATGTGCGCGGCGGTGTTGCTGCCGAGCATCGAGAACACTTGCACGAACGGGCTGCCGCTGTACGAATCGCCGGACGCGTTGAGGGTTTCCAGCAGACTGTCCCATGGGGTCAGCGACAGCAGGATTACCAGCGCGCCGATGTAGAAAATCAGGATGCGGTAGATCACCTGGTTGATCGCTTTCGGAATCACGGTTTTGGGTTTATCGGCTTCAGCAGCAGTGAAGCCGAGCATTTCCAGACCGCCGAAGGAGAACATGATAATCGCCATGGCCATCACCAGACCGCTCACCCCATTGGGGAAGAAACCGCCGTGGGACCACAGGTTGGAGACCGAGGCTTGCGGGCCGCCGTGGCCGCTGACCAGCAGGTAGCTGCCCAGGGCGATCATGCCAACGATGGCCACAACCTTGATGATCGCAAACCAGAATTCGGCTTCACCGAAGACTTTGACGTTGGCCAGGTTGATCGCGTTGATCAGCACGAAGAATGCAGCAGCGGAGACCCAGGTCGGGATGTCCGGCGCCCAGTAATGGATGTACTTGCCGACCGCTGTCAGCTCGGACATGCCCACCAGAATGTACAGAATCCAGCAGTTCCAGCCCGAGAGGAAACCGGCGAAACCGCCCCAGTATTTGTGGGCGAAGTGGCTGAAGGAACCGGCCACCGGCTCTTCGACGATCATTTCGCCGAGCTGGCGCATGATCATGAAGGCGATGAAGCCGCAAATGGCGTAGCCGAGGATCATCGACGGGCCGGCGGATTTCAGTACCCCGGCAGAACCGAGGAACAATCCGGTACCGATCGCGCCACCGAGGGCGATCAGTTGAATATGGCGATTTTTCAGGCCGCGCTTTAGCTCGCCTGATTGCGAGGGTTGTCCACTCATGAAAAAGGTCTCACGCAAGGTTTGATGATGTTCAGTAGACGTTGCTGCAAGGTTGCGATTTCAGGCAGCCCCGATCAAACCCCAGCGCAGGCACCAGGAGTTCAGCTCATTTACAACGGTCATGCGTCACCTGTTTGTTTTTATCTGTGACGAAATCGAACCCGGCACGCTTGTGGCGCGGCGGAGTGAACAAGGCGGATAGCCTCGAGATTTTTGCGATTACGCAGAGGGTCACAGTTAAAACGCGGCGCATTGTACACCGCTAACCCCCTGCTGCCAGACCCGCCTGATCAGCGTGTCGGTTGCCGGGATTGCATGTGTCCGCCTCGACAGTCTCGAGCGGCTGCAAAATGTGAGTCAGGCCTTTGCAGGCCATCTACGGGGACGAGGAGAAAACCGTCCCACGGGGAGAAGTGGAAATCAGTCGCGGCGTACATTGCGCCTCCTTCTTGTTATTCGCCTGCACGACAGGCATGGGGCGCATCACACCCTGCCTGAAGGCTGGAAACAAGCGCGCCAGAGCCCTGCGCGGCAGCTGTTCTCCCGGCTTACGGAAGCTTTTCCTTACAACCGATGCGGAGGCGGGAAATCACCGCTCCGGCGGGGTCTTTTCGTCACGTTTTGTTTACAACGCGTAACGAATATTTTCCGAATCAGAAATTTCCGAAGGACGTCTGCATATTGACGGTAGCTAGCTTGCTATCAATTTCGCCTGCCTAGTTTTTTGTTTTCAAATAAGAAAACCGATCCTGAAAAACAGAACAAAAAGTCTATTTAAAAATTAAATGGATAAAATTTTGCATTACGAAAAAGCCTCAACTAGGTTTTTCACGTCTCACCGGCCACCTCGACCGGTCAGTCATAAACCGTGAAATTCTCTAGGAGATCGACCATGCAAGCACTGGAAAAAGACTTGGATACCGAACTGCAACTGGACGAATGGTTTGAAGCGCCAACCCATGAGGCCGCTGTGGAAATGATGCAAGCCGACGCGGTGGTTCCGTTCGGCACGGCGATGTGGCCTCTGTAAGACATCCCGGGCAGGCACGGTCCGGCCGGTCGTGCCTGCCGCTTCATTCCCCGGTCAGTCAGGGAGGATTCATGGACAAGCCCCGCGCCATCTCGCATTTCCTTTACTACCTCGAACATCACCCTGCCCTCGCCGGCCTCGACTCGGCGAAGGTCATGCTGGGCCACACCGCCGATTACGAAGCCCTGACCGGCGCCATTGCCGAACAGGCCGGCGAGCATCCGCGCTTCCAGTTCAGCGCTCGGCGTCTGGACCTGGAAAGTACCGCAGCGCTGTCCGAGGCAATTGCCGACAGCGATCTGTACATTTTCTTCTACGACTCTTCCACCCTGCCCAACCCACGCCCCGACGGCCCGGAATTCGTCCGCGCACTGCAAGCGGTGATGGCAGAAAACTGGAAGAAGTCGCTGCTGTTCAAGGATTACGGCGACTATTTCTACGACACCTTCAGCATCACCCCGCAACGCATCGCCGGACTCAACAGTCACTTGATCCAGCGCATGTCCCAAGCGACCACGCTGAGTTTCAAGGATGACCACGGTTCATGGTTCGAAACGCCGATGAGCAGCATCAAGAAGTGGACCGACATCAACGGCGTCGGCAACTTTGACCTCGCCCCCGGCGAAATCGCCACCCACAGCGAAGCTATCAACGGCCATGTGAAGTTCAAGGGCACCTTCCTCAGCACCATCCCCTTCGCGCGCAAGTACGGCGTGCTGGAATCGCCGCTGGAGCTGTGGATCGAGAACTCGACCATCAGCCGCATCGCCACCGACGTGCCGGGGCTGGAGCAGGATTTCAACAAGTACCTGGATGCCAACCCGTCGAACCGGCGGATTGAGGAGTTGGGGATTGGCACCAACGAAGGCGTGAAGGATCTGTATGCGCGCAATGCCGGGTTTGAGGAGCGGCATTGTGGGCTGCATCTCGGATTGGGCGGTGGCGCCAAGGGCAGTCATCACCTGGATCTGATCTTTTCGGGCGGGGTGTTGGCGCTGGATGACAAGCCGGTTTTCGATGGCCGATTTGTGTTTTAGGCGACTGACGCCTTCGCGAGCAGGCTCGCTCCCACAGGGATTTATGTTCGACGCAACTCCAATGTGGGAGCGAGCCTGCTCGCGAAGAGGCCCAATCAGACGCTACATGAGTTTCGCCAGACGAAAAAAAACGCCAACCCTAAGGTTGGCGTTTTTGCTTCAACTTGCAGCTTGCAGCTAGAAACTCACAGCTGCCTCACTCAGGCTTCTTGCGTCCGAACCCCGGGCGCTGACCGGAACCAGCCGGTGCGCCGCGACGCTTGCCCGACGGTTTGTCGCCATCGACCAGTTTGATCCCCGGACGCTTCGGCGCCGGTTTGGCCGGGCGCTTGTTGGTGGTGTCGGCTGGACGATCCGCCACTGGCGTACCGCGACCGGCCGGTGCACGACCTTCGCCACGCTCAGTACGGCCATTGGCCGGACGCGGTGCGCGCTCGCCGTCACGGGCGACTGGCTTGCGACCTGGACGCTCGCCTTCGATCTGCGGCTCACGGCTCGGGCGCGGCGCGGTCGGTGCGCCGGCGGCTGGACGCAGGGTGCGTACGCGCTCGGTCTTGGCCATCGGCCGCGACGATTTGCGCTGCATGCGTTCGAGCTTGTCCTTGCTCTTGGCGTTCAGCTGCGGCATTGCCACCGGCGTCAGGCCGACTTCGGCGCTGAGGACGTCGACTTCGTACTGGCTCATTTCGCGCCAGCGACCCATCGGCAGGTCGGAGTTGAGGAACACCGGACCGAAACGCACGCGCTTCAGACGGCTGACCACCAGACCTTGGGATTCCCACAGACGACGCACTTCACGGTTGCGCCCTTCCATGACCACGCAGTGGTACCAGTGGTTGAAACCCTCACCGCCCGGCGCCTGTTGAATGTCGGTGAAACGCGCCGGGCCGTCTTCCAGCACCACGCCGGCCTTCAGGCGTTCGATCATCTCGTCGTCGACTTCACCGCGTACACGCACGGCGTACTCGCGGTCCATCTCGTAGGACGGGTGCATCAGACGGTTGGCCAGCTCACCGTCAGTAGTGAACATCAGCAGACCGGTGGTGTTGATGTCGAGACGGCCGATGTTGATCCAGCGGCCTTCTTTCGGACGCGGCAGCTTGTCGAACACGGTCGGACGGCCTTCCGGGTCGTCACGGGTGCAGATTTCGCCGTCGGGCTTGTTGTACATGATCACGCGGCGCACCGACTCGGCGGCCTCTTCGCGTTTGATCACTTTGCCATCGATGGTGATGGCGTCGTGCATGTCGACGCGCAGGCCGAGGGTGGCGTCTTTGCCATTGACCTTGATCCGGCCCTGGCTGATCCAGGATTCCACGTCACGGCGCGAGCCGACGCCGATACGGGCGAGGACCTTCTGCAGCTTTTCGCCTGCTGGGCCGATTTCCTGGTCGTCTTTCTGATTGATGTCACTCATCTGGGCACCTCCCGGTGTGGTCTGTTCAGGCGGCGCCTGAAGTATTGAAAACTGGGTCCAGGCCGAAGGGATCGGCGAAGGGTCGCGAATCATACGCGGATGTGCGCCGTCGCGCATCAGAGACTAGCTGATCGATTGCCGGTTATTTCTTTTTCCGCCGACCGGCACCACCGAGTTTGATCAGGCGCAGCGCGGCTTCGGCCAGCACGGTGCGCTTGTCGTCCTTGTCGAGTTTCTTCCAGGCCTTGATCTCGCGCTTGCTGCGGCCACAGCCCAGGCAGATGTCGTCGAAGAATTTGCAGAGGCTGATGCAGGGGTCTTTGGTTGAGCTCATCGCAATCTCCAGAACGACATTTCACCCTGTGGGAGCGAGCCTGCTCGCGAAGGCCCGTTGTCATTCAGCATTAATGTATCTGACACACCGCCTTCGCGAGCAGGCTCGCTCCCACAGCGTCTTCACTGGTTTCTCGATAGGCGTCAGTCTTCGAACTCGCGCCGTTCGGCTTCGATCGCCTCGGCCAGTGCGCGGGCTTCGGCTTCTTCTTCGCTGAGTTCCGGTTCAGGCTGTTCGAGGGCGGCAACGGCGGCCAGGAGTTTCTCGCGGGCCTCGGCGACACCGAGAATGTCTTCTTCCGGTTCGGCGTCAGGCGCCGCTTCAAGTTCAACTTCAGCTTCAACAACCGGCGCGATGATCTCAGGCTCAGACACCGGCGCTTCGCCATCCACCGCATCACGCAGCAAGTCGTCAAAGTCGGTTTTGATGCCTTCTTCCATGCTGTCCAGCTCCAGCAGCAGGGAATGGAAACTGGTTTCTTCCTTCTCCTCCTCCGGCTCGGCGCTGGCGTCGGCCAGTTCCTGCAGACTCTGCGGCACCGGCGCGTCGTCGAAGTCGAGCACCGGTTCGGCTTCCATCTCGCGCAGTTCGGCCAGCGGCGGCAGGTCTTCGAGGTTTTTCAGGTTGAAGTGGTCGAGAAACGCCTTGGTCGTGGCGAACATAGCCGGTTTGCCCGGCACGTCCCGATAGCCGACGACGCGGATCCACTCACGCTCGAGCAAGGTCTTGACGATGTTGCTGTTGACCGCCACGCCACGCACGTCTTCGATCTCGCCACGGGTGATCGGCTGGCGATAGGCGATCAGCGCGATGGTCTCCAGCAACGCACGGGAATAGCGCTGCGGGCGTTCTTCCCACAGACGGCCGACCCACGGTGAAAACTTCTCGCGGATCTGCAAGCGATAGCCCGACGAGACTTCCTTGAGTTCAAAGGCGCGGCCCTCGCAGGACTTGCCGAGCAGGGTCAGGGCTTTCTTGAAGACCGCCGGCTCCGGCCGCTCGCCTTCTTCAAACAGTTCATACAGGCGCTCAAGGGATTGCGGCTTTCCCGAGGCCAACAGAAAGGCTTCAAGCAGGGACGCCAGCTCGCGGGGTTCAGTCAGGTTCATACAGGGACTCGTTATTCGGCTCGGGCTCGCACGTGGATCGCGGCGAACGGCTCATTCTGCACCAGCTCGACCAAGGATTCCTTGACCAGTTCAAGGATCGCCATGAAGGTCACCACCACACCCAGGCGGCCTTCTTCAGCGGTGAACAGCTCGACAAACGGCACGAAGCCGCCGCCCTTGAGCCGTTCCAGCACATCGCTCATGCGTTCGCGGGTGGACAGCGCTTCGCGACTGACCTGGTGGCTTTCGAACATGTCGCCACGGCGCAGCACCTCGGCCATGCACATCAGAATCTCTTCCAGCGCGACGTCGGGCAACAGCTTGCGCGCCCGCGCTTCCGGGGCGTCGAGCTTGGGCACGATCACATCGCGGCCGACCCGGCTCAACCCATCGATACCTTCGGCAGCAGCCTTGAAACGCTCGTATTCCTGCAAGCGGCGGATCAATTCGGCGCGTGGATCGTCTTCTTCATCTTCGACGGTTTCAGCGCGCGGCAGAAGCATGCGCGACTTGATCTCGGCGAGCATCGCCGCCATCACCAGATATTCGGCAGCCAGTTCCAAGCGCACCGATTGCATCAACTCGACATAGCCCATGTACTGGCGGGTGATTTCCGCCACTGGGATGTCGAGGATATTGATGTTCTGTTTGCGGATCAGGTACAGCAGCAGGTCGAGCGGGCCTTCGAAGGCTTCAAGAAAGACTTCCAGCGCATCGGGCGGGATGTACAGGTCCAGCGGCATTTCCATGACCGCCTGACCATAGACCATCGCGAACGGCAGTTCCTGCTGGGCGCCGGCCTGGGGATCGACCACGGTTTCCACTGCGGACATTCAGGCCTCGACCATGAACGGCGTCGGATCGCCGCAACCGACGCGGACCACTTCCGGGTCGTCGCCAGTCAGGTCAATCACCGTCGAGGCCTTGATGCCGCCAAAGCCGCCGTCGATGATCAGATCGACCTGGTGCTCGAGCAACTGGCGCATTTCGTAGGGATCGGTAAGTGGGTCTTCATCGCCGGGCATGATCAGCGTCACGCTCATCAGCGGCTCGCCGAGTTCGGCCAGCAGCGCCAGCGCGATCGGATGGCTTGGCACGCGCAGGCCGATGGTGCGTTTTTTCGGATGCAGCAACAGGCGCGGCACTTCGCGGGTGGCGTTGAGAATAAAGGTGTAAGGCCCCGGCAGGTGCGCCTTGAGAATGCGGAAGGTGCCGGTGTCGATCTTGGCGTAATTGCCCAGTTGCGACAGGTCGCTGCAGATCAGCGCGAAGTTGTGCTTTTCATCGAGCTGACGCAGACGTCGCACACGCTCGATGGCGGTCTTGTCGCCGATCTGGCAACCAATGGCGTAGGACGAGTCCGTGGGATAAATCACCACCCCGCCTTTGCGGATGATCTCGACCGCCTGTTTGATCAGGCGCGCTTGCGGGTTTTCCGGATGTATCTGGAAAAATTGACTCACATTCTCTACCTGTTCAGACGGCGGCAATATCTGTGTCATGTTTGAACCGACACCACAGGGGTGGAAGGTCCTCGGGAACCGGCCGGTACTGGCCGATCTCGGACCAGCCGCCAGGGCCATGGAAGTCACTGCCGGCGCTGACCAGCAGACCGAACTCACGGGCAAGGATCGCCAGGCTGCCCACCTGTTCTGCGGGCTGATGGCCATTGACCACCTCGATAGCATGCCCGCCTGCTTGAATATAGTCGGCAATCAGCTTTCGGCGCTTGCTACGCGTGAAATCGTAGTGCCATGGATGCGCCAGGCTGACCCAGGCACCGGCGGCGCGCAGGGTGCCGACAGTGTCTTCCAGCGTCGGCCAGTGCAGTTTGACGTCGCCGAGTTTGCCGGCGCCGAGCCATTTGCGGAACGCCTCGGCGCGATCCTTTACATAACCTTCTCGCACCATCCAGTCGGCGAAATGCGGCCGGGCCGGCGCGTTGCCGCTGTCGCCCAGTTCCTGCTGGATCTGCCGGGCGCCGTCGAGGGCACCGGGCATCCCCTTGAGTGCGAGCTTGCGGCTTATTTCTTCCGACCGCAGCCAGCGGCCATCGTGCAATTTGGCGATCGCTTCCACTAACGGCGCAGCGTTGACGTCGAAGCCGTAACCCAGCACGTGAATAGTCGCCCCGCCCCAGGTGCAGGACAATTCGACGCCGTTGACCAGTTGCATGCCCAACTCGGTGGCGGCAGCACGCGCCTCGGCGAGCCCCTCAAGAGTGTCGTGGTCGGTCAACGCCAGGACTCGCACGCCGTTTTCGAACGCACGCGCAACCAGAACCGCAGGCGCCAGGGCGCCATCGGAGGCCGTGCTGTGGCAGTGCAAATCAACATTCACGGGGAGTTGTAACCTCAAATCAGCTGGCGCTATCGCGCGCCCATATGTTTGTTATTATGCCGCCACATCCAGCTTCTGGCTCTCACTGTGAAACAATTCATCGATTTCATCCCGCTTCTGCTGTTCTTCATCGTTTACAAACTTGATCCACGGGTCGTCGACATTGCCGGCCAGCAAGTGACCGTAGGCGGTATCTACAGCGCCACGGCGATGCTGATCATCAGTTCCCTGGTGGTGTACGGCGCGCTGTTCATCAAGCAGCGCAAGCTGGAAAAGAGCCAGTGGCTGACGCTGATCGCCTGTCTGGTATTCGGCAGCCTGACGCTGGCCTTCCACAGCGAAACCTTCCTGAAATGGAAAGCGCCGGTGGTCAACTGGCTGTTCGCTGCGGCGTTCATCGGTAGCCACTTCATCGGCGATCGCTTGCTGATCAAACGCATCATGGGTCACGCGCTGACCCTGCCGGACCCGGTCTGGACCCGCCTGAACATCGCCTGGATCGCGTTCTTCCTGTTCTGCGGCGCCGCCAACCTGTTCGTCGCTTTCACCTTTCAGAGCATCTGGGTCGACTTCAAGGTGTTCGGCAGCCTGGGCATGACCGTGCTGTTCCTGGTCGCACAGGGCGTTTACCTGTCGCGCCATCTGCATGACACCGATACCACAACGCCAAAAACCGAGGACTGACATGCTCTACGCCATCATTGCCACCGACGTTGCCAACTCGCTCGAAGCTCGCCTGTCCGCGCGCCCGGCGCATCTGGAACGCCTGCAAGCGCTCAAGGGCGAAGGCCGCATCGTGCTGGCCGGCCCGCACCCGGCGGTCGACAGCAATGATCCGGGCGCAGCGGGGTTCACCGGCAGCCTGATCGTCGCCGAGTTCGACTCCCTCAGCGCCGCTCAGGCCTGGGCCGATGCCGACCCGTACATCGCCGCTGGCGTTTACGCCAATGTGATCGTCAAGCCGTTCAAGCAAGTCCTGCCTTAAGTCCTGCCACGCGATGAACCTTCTCGGTTCATCGCGCTCTCAATCGCTCATTATTCTCGTTTGCCTGCCGACAACCTGCCCAATATCCATTTGGAAACAGGTGTCGCGATGCGCAAGGGTCCGTTGTGTCTGATGTTGCTCACGTTGTCGATCATGGCCCCCGCCCATGGTGAGGAAACCACCGAAGGCGGCAGCTCCACGCCATTGTCATTGAGCGCCGGCAGCCAGATCACCGATCTGCAGCAGCGGCTGAAGGCCAGTGAACAGCAGCGCGAAGAACTGAACAAACAACTGCAAAATGCCGACAACACTCGCGAAAGCGCCCAGCTCGCCCGGCTGCGCCAGGAGAACCAGCGTCTGAAGCTGCAACTCAAGGAAGCCCAGGCCAGCCCGCTGCCGCGTTTGCTGACCGATCAACAGCAGTGGTTCGTCACTGGCGCCGGGGTAGCGCTATTGGCGCTGCTCTGCGGTATCTTTGCCAGCGGTGCAAGCCGAAAACGTCGGCAATGGCTAAATTGAGTGAGTCATGAGCGAGCTGTTATTGATTGATGATGACCAGGAGTTGTGCGAACTCCTGAGTAGCTGGTTGAGCCAGGAAGGCTTCCAGGTGCGCGCCTGCCACGACGGCCAGAGCGCCCGCAAGGCGTTGGCCGAAACCGCCCCGGCGGCGGTAGTGCTGGACGTGATGCTGCCCGACGGCAGCGGTCTGGAACTGCTCAAGCAATTGCGCAACGACCACGCCGACCTCCCGGTGCTGATGCTATCAGCGCGTGGCGAACCGCTGGACCGCATCCTCGGCCTCGAACTGGGCGCCGACGATTACCTAGCCAAACCCTGCGACCCCCGCGAACTGACCGCGCGCCTGCGTGCCGTGTTGCGCCGCAGCCACCCGGCAGCCGTTTCGACGCAGCTCGAGCTGGGCGACCTGAGTTTCAGCCCGGTGCGCGGCGTGGTCAGCATCGACGAAAAAGAACTGACCCTGACCGTCTCCGAAAGCCGCCTGCTCGAAGCCCTGCTCAAACAGCCGGGCGAGCCGCTGGACAAACAGGAACTGGCGCAACTGGCCCTCGGCCGCAAGCTGACGCTGTACGACCGCAGCCTCGACATGCACGTCAGCAACCTGCGCAAAAAAATCGGCCCCCACCCCGACGGCCGCCCGCGCATCGTCGCGCTGCGTAGCCGTGGTTACTACTACAGCCTGTAAAACCATCTTGTTCCATGTACGAGCTGCCCAAGGCGGCGATCTTCAGGCTGCAGGACGCAGAGCGTCCTCGGCTGCATTCCTACGCAGAGCGTGGGAACGATCAGATCGCAGCCTTCAGCACCTCCTGCACTGGATATGTGTAAGGCCGGGCACGAAACGTCTTTACCGAAGCTTTACGCTGCGCTGACCGCCGCTGACCTTGATCTGCGTAATCTGAACTCATCCGGAACGTACCGGGAACGAGACAAGGAGATACACCATGCGCAAGACTCTTATCGCTCTGATGTTCGCTGCCGCTCTGCCAACCGTGGCCATGGCCATGCCGCAGGATGGCGGTCCGCTGGGTGGTCCGCTGGATGGCCCGCGCCACGGTGGTCAGATGCACGGCGGCATGCACGGCAAAGGCCCGTACAGCCAGCTCGACCTGACCCGCGAACAGCGCGAGCAGATTCGCAAGATCATGGGCGAGCAGATGCACGAGCGTAAGCAGGTGGTCGACAAGTACCTGGAAAAACTCTCGCCGGCCGACCAGAAAGCCATGAAGGACGAGATCGCGGCCAACCACAAGAAAGCCGAGTCCGATGTCCGCGCACTGCTCAAACCCGAGCAACAGAAGCAGTTCGACGAAATCCAGAAGAAACGCGCCGAACGCCGCGCCGAGTGGGCCGAGTTCAAGGCCTGGAAAGCGCAGCAGGCACAAAAGGCGCAATAATGGCTTGACCCTGGGCCCGACGACTTACCTCGTCGGGCCTGTTCCATTCAAATCGAATGTGGGAGCGAGCCTGCTCGCGAAGGCGGTGTATCAGCCAGCGATGGATTGACTGACACTACGCCTTCGCGAGCAGGCTCGCTCCCACATTTGAACGGTGTGTTTTTTGAGGATTTTCTGTGCGTTCACTGTTCTGGCGGATTCTTGCGAGCTTCTGGCTGGCCATCGCTCTGGTAGCCGGGCTGTCGATTCTGCTCGGGCACATGCTCAATCAGGACGCGTGGATTCTCAGCCGCCATCCCGGCCTCAACACGCTGGCGGCAGAATGGACGCAGACTTACGAAACCCAAGGCGAAGAAGCCGCGCAGGACATTCTCGAACAACGCAAACGTCAGTATCACATCGACGTTCAAGTGCTCAACGAAACCGGCGATCCGGTGGTGCGCGGCACCTTCCCGCGCCGCGCCGCAGCATTCGAAGCGCGGCAGAACAACGACGATCGCCGCCTGCCGTGGCGGCGCCTGACCGACGAAATCACCAGCGAAAAAACCGGTGACACCTACCTGTTCATCTACCGCATCCCGCACCCGGAACTCGACGCCTGGCACCGCGAAAGTCTGCTCTGGCCACTGAGTGCGCTGGGTATTGCGCTGGTGGTGCTGACCCTGTTCAGTTTGCTCGTGACTTTCTCCATCACCCGCCCGCTCAGTCGCTTGCGCGGCGCGGTGCATGATCTGGGGCAGACGACTTATCAGCAGAACAGTCTGGCGAAACTGGCCAACCGCCGCGACGAATTCGGCGTGCTGGCCACCGATTTCAACCGGATGGGCGCGCGCCTGCAAAGCCTGATCGGCAGTCAGCGCCAGTTGCTGCGCGATGTCTCCCATGAACTGCGCTCACCACTGGCGCGCCTGCGCATCGCGTTGGCTTTGGCCGAGCGCGCCAACCCGCAAGAGCGCGAGAAACTGTGGCCACGCCTGACCCGCGAATGCGACCGGCTGGAGGCCTTGATCAGTGAAATTCTGGTGCTGGCGCGAGTCGATGCCGACAACGCCAGCGCTGAAGAAGTGGACCTGAATGCGTTGCTCGCCACGCTGCAAAAGGATGCGCAGCTCAGCTCCCCCGAGCAGACCGTGCGCCTGCAAGCTGAGTCACAACTGAATCTCAAAGGCTGGCCGACGATGATCGAGCGCGCCGTGGATAATCTGCTGCGCAACGCCCAGCGCTTCAACCCGAGCGATCAGCCGATCGACTTGCAGGCTGCGCGGCAGGGAGAGCGGATTGTCATCAGCGTGCGCGACCATGGGCCGGGGGTACAGGCGGAACATCTGAGCCAGTTGGGCGAGCCGTTCTACCGGGCGCCGGGGCAGACCGCTGCCGGGCATGGCCTGGGGCTGGCGATCGCCAAACGCGCGGCAGAACGGCATGGCGGCACGCTGACGCTGGCCAATCATCCGCAGGGCGGCTTTGTGGCGAGTCTGGAATTGCCGCTGGTACCGGGAGTCGTGGTCCAGCCCTGAAAAAGCCCCTCACCCCAACCCTCTCCCGGAGGGAGAGGGGGCCGAGCGAGTTGTCTGCCGTTGTGCATCGACCTTATGGATTCGCAGAAACCAGACGTCCGGTATCCCGACGCTGGATTCAGCGAAGGACGCTCAGGTCGGTGTAATTCCAAAGCATCCCCCAATCAGTCCCCTCTTCCTCTGGGAGAGGGTTAGGGTGAGGGGCTTTTGATCTTCAGACCTTACCTGGCCAGGCGCTGACGAACTCAGCCAGATCAACCTTCTCCGCCACGCGCGGCTCTTTCTGCGGCGTGCCGAGATAGAGGAACGCGATCACCTCCTCGCCTTCCACCAGCCCCAAACCTTCGGCCACATGCTTGGAGTACGCCAGATCCCCGGTGCGCCACACCGCGCCAATCCCCTGCGCATACGCCGCGAGCAAAATCCCGTGGGCCGCACAGCCGGCCGTGAGCAGTTGCTCGGCCTTCGGGTATTTCACGTGTTCCTGCAATTTCGCGATGACCACAACCACCAGCGGCGCGCGCAGTGGGCCGTTGCGCGCCTTGTCGATCATCGCGTCGGTGACTTCACCGCCCTGCTGGCGGGCCGCCTCGGCCAGCAACTCGCCCATTTGCTCACGCGCTGCGCCTTCGACGGTCAAAAAGCGGTACGGCTGCAAGTGCCCGTGATCCGGGGCACGCAAGGCCGCGCCGAACAGGGCTTCGCGCTGCTCGGCAGTAGGGGCCGGTTCGACCAGGCGGGGAACGGAAACACGGTTGAGCAACGCGTCGAGAGCCTGCATCGGCCACCTCCTTTGAAAAATGTGCAGCTATTCTAGCTGCAACTGCGCAGCGCCTGCCGGTTTACATGCCTTGCCCCGCAGGTAGAATGGCGCCCTTGTTCAATCAGCCCGAGCGGATTTCATGGCGTTGCCGACCTTACGGATCATTGGTTTTATCATCGGCATCTTCCTGATAACCCTGGCTGTGGCCATGGTCGTGCCGATGGCCACGCTGGTGATTTTCGAGCGCACCAGCGATCTGCCGTCGTTCCTCTGGGCGAGCATGATCACCTTTGTCGCCGGCCTCGCTCTGGTCATACCCGGCAGACCGGAACACATTCACCTGCGCCCGCGCGACATGTATCTGCTGACGGTCAGCAGCTGGCTGGTAGTGTGCATTTTCGCCGCGCTGCCGTTTCTGCTGACCCAGCACATCAGCTACACCGACTCGTTCTTCGAAAGCATGTCCGGCATCACCGCCACCGGTTCCACGGTGCTCAACGGCCTGGACAACATGTCGCCGGGGATTCTGATGTGGCGGTCGCTGCTGCACTGGATCGGCGGCATCGGCTTTATCGGCATGGCGGTGGCGATTCTGCCGCTGCTGCGCATCGGTGGCATGCGCCTGTTCCAGACCGAATCCTCCGACCGTTCGGAGAAGGTCATGCCGCGTTCGCACATGGTGGCGCGGTTGATTGTGGCGGCCTACGTCGGTATCACCATTCTCGGCAGCCTGGCGTTCTGGTGGGCGGGGATGAGCCCGTTCGATGCGATCAATCATGCGATGTCGGCGATTTCCACCGGCGGCTTTTCGACCTCCGACCAGTCTCTGGCCAAGTGGACGCAACCGGCAGTTCATTGGGTGGCGATTGTCATCATGATCCTCGGCAGCCTGCCGTTCACCCTCTACGTGGCGACGCTGCGCGGCAACCGCCGTGCGTTGATCAGGGATCAACAGGTGCAGGGTTTGCTGGCGATGTTGCTGGTGACCTGGCTGGTGCTCGGCACCTGGTATTGGTGGACGACCAAGCTGCATTGGCTGGAAGCGCTGCGGCATGTGGCGCTGAACGTGACCTCGGTGGTCACCACAACCGGTTTCGCCCTCGGTGACTACAGCCTGTGGGGCAACTTCTCGCTGATGCTGTTTTTCTATCTGGGCTTTGTCGGCGGCTGCTCAGGTTCGACGGCGGGCGGGATCAAGATTTTCCGTTTTCAGGTCGCCTACATCCTGCTCAAGGCCAACCTCAATCAGCTGATCCACCCGCGCGCGGTGATCAAGCAGAAGTACAACGGTCACCGTCTCGACGAAGAGATCGTCCGTTCGATCCTGACTTTCTCGTTCTTCTTCGCCATCACCATCTGCGTGATCGCGCTGCTGCTGTCGCTGCTCGGGGTCGACTGGATGACCGCGCTGACCGGCGCCGCCAGCACCGTGTCCGGCGTCGGCCCGGGTCTGGGCGAAACCATCGGCCCGGCCGGCAACTTCGCGACCCTGCCGGATGCGGCGAAATGGATTCTGTCGTTCGGCATGCTGCTCGGCCGACTGGAGATCATTACGGTGTTTGTGCTGTGTATTCCGGCGTTCTGGCGTCATTGACCGCGTCCGGCACCTGCGTCAGGCGCAAGCGGTACTCGCCGGGCGTGGTGTCGAACCAGCGGCGGAACGCGCGGAAGAAGTTGCTCGGGTCGGCAAAGCCCAACAGGTAGGCGATTTCCAGCAAGGTCATGCTCGGTTGCGCCAGATATTGCTCAGCCAGCTCGCGCCGGGTGTCGTCGAGCAACTGCTGAAAACTGGTGCCCTCCTCCTGCAAGCGCCGCTGCAAAGTGCGCTGCGACAGGTGCAGCGTCTGCGCCACGGTGTCGCGCTTGGGCTCGCCCTGGGGCAGCAAACGGCACAGCACCTGGCGTGCCCGGTGCGTCACGCGACTTTCGGAAAACCGCGCCAGATATTCCCCGGCAAAGCGATCATGCAACAGCGCCATGGCTTCATTGGCGGTCGGCAGCGGCGCCTCCATATCGGCCCGTTCGAAGATCAACGCATCGTAAGGCGCGTTGAACACCAGCGGTGCGTGAAAGGCTTCTTTATAGGGTTGCAGATTTGTCGGCTGATCGCCCTGAACCAACACTTTGACCGGGTGCAGCGGACGCCCGGTCAACCAGCCGCACAGCGCCAGTGCACAGGCCAGTGATGCTTCGGCGCTCTGCCGGGTCGGCGGCAAATGATCGCCGTGCACGGTGAGAATAAGCGCGTAACCTTCGTCGAGCAGGCGAAAACTCAGGTCAGCGCTTTCGGCAATGATGCGTTGATAGCGCACCAGACGCTGGAAGCCTTCAGCCAGGGTATTGCTCGACATCAGCGCGTAGCCGGCGACATGAAACGAGGCCGGGCGCACCACTTTGCCCATGTTCAGGCCGATCGCCGGGTTGCCGGACACCTCGACCGCGCGCTGCCAGAGCCGGGTCATGGAGTCCTGCGGGAAACGCGCATCCGGATCTTCCAGGGCACTGAAATCAAGCCCCAGCTGCCTGAACAGTACCCGGCAATCCAGGCCGTCCATCTCCAGTGCTTTGACAATCCCCATCGCCCAGCTTGCAGAAGTCGTTCGTTCGCTCATGGTTGTTATTCTTTTACATGACGGGCTGCAGATAACCGCCCTATTTGCGAAGGATACTAAAGTGGCGCCGATTGTCACTGGCCCACGCCAATGATCACTCTAGACTCAAATAAGCTCCCCGCCGAACAACTTGTCGCCAGAACAATCACCACAGAGAGCGCGGTCGTGGAAAACATCAAGCAGTTCAACAGCTTCGCCGAGTTCTATCCGTATTACCTGGCCGAACACAGCAACAGCACCTGCCGTCGTTTGCATTTCATCGGCACTTCTCTGGTCATATTCATTCTCGCCCTGAGCATCGCCAAAAGCGCCTGGCTGCTGTTGCTGGCCCTGCCTGTGGCGGGTTACAGCTTTGCCTGGATCGGCCATTTCTTTTTCGAGAAAAACCGCCCGGCGACGTTTCAGCATCCGCTGTACAGCCTGCTCGGCGATTTCGTCATGTACCGCGACATGATTCTCGGTCGCGTGGCGTTCTGAATGAGGGTCTGCCCATGAATGCCCATGCTCGCTTCACCCATATGAAGGATGGCACCGAGGAAGACTGGGCGATCATCGCCGCCGACTTCAGTGCCTATGCCAGACAACTGCCGTCGAGGATCCTCGCGCATCTGAAGCTGCTTGAGGGCGACTTCGGCGGTTTCCCGGTGGATCGCCTGACCCACTCGTTGCAAACTGCGACCCGCGCCTTTCGCGACGGGCGTGACGAGGAATACGTGGTCTGCGCGCTGTTGCACGACATTGGCGACACCCTCGGTTCGTACAACCATCCGGACATCGCCGCAGCGATTCTCAAGCCGTTCGTGAGTGCGGAAAATCTGTGGATGGTGGAGAAGCACGGCATCTTTCAGGGCTATTACTTCTTTCATCACCTGGGCATGGACCGGCACTTGCGCGAGCAATTCAAGGATCATCCGCAGTTCCACGCCACGGCCGAATTCTGCGCCAAATACGACGCGGCGGCGTTTGATCCGGCGTACGACACGCTGCCGCTGAGTTTCTTCGAGCCAATGATGGAAAGGCTGTTTGCGCAGCCGAAGAACTCGATCTACAAAGCCGCGATGCAAGAACACAGCCCGGCCTGAGAACACATGTGGGAGCGAGCCTGCTCGCGAAAGCGCTGTATCAGGCACATAAGCTTTGTCTGACACTACGCCTTCGCGAGCAGGCTCGCTCCCACAGGGTGATCTTTCGCTCAGGCGAGCTCGGCAACTTTGGCAGCTTTCAATTGCGCCTCCCGCGCCTGGGCATCCGCCAGCCGATACAACTCGATCGTGCCGTCCCAATGCTCGATCAGCGCCGTGCACGACTCGACCCAATCGCCGCAGTTGAGATAGTCCACCCCGCAGACCTTACGAATCTCGGCATGGTGTATATGCCCGCAAACCACGCCATGCAGTTCGCGCTTCACGCATTCGTGGGCGATGGCTTCTTCAAAGTCGCTGATGAAACTCACCGCTGTCTTGACCTTGTGTTTCAGGTACGCCGACAGCGACCAGTAACCGTAGCCATAACGGGCACGCCAGTGATTGAGCCAGCGGTTGAGGGTCAGGGTGAATTCGTAGGCGGAGTCGCCGAGAAACGCCAGCCAGCGGTGATAGCGAGTAATCACATCGAACTGATCGCCGTGAATCACCAGCAAATGCCGGCCGTCCGCGGTAACGTGCACCGCTTCGTCGACCAACTGGATATTGCCCAGGATCAGTTTCGAATAGCGCCGCAGGAATTCGTCATGGTTGCCGGTGACGTAGATCACCTCGGTGCCGCGCTTGCTCATGGTCAGCAGGCGGCGGATGACGTTGGTGTGGGCTTGCGGCCAGTACATGCCGCTGCGCAGTTTCCAGCCGTCGATGATGTCGCCGACCAGATAGACCTTGTCGGCGTGGTAGCCCTTGAGAAATTGCGACAAGTGCTCGGCCTGGCAATCCCGGGTGCCCAGGTGCACATCGGAGATCCACAGGGTTCGCACCCGTTGTTTGCGGCTGGGTCGGGCGAGCTCGGCGCTGGTCATGGGCAACCCTCTGCGATGTTTTCGCCAGCTTGCGCGCGCCGGGTTAATCGACCGTGACAGGCGTGAGTCAGTCGTGTGACAACGCATCCGGCGTACGGCGGTGTAGACTGACGGCCACTTCGGAGACAACCTGCCATGCGACCGATCCTCACCCTGCGCCAGTACACCCATGACCTGATTGTGCACAGCCACGAGCACGCGCAGTTGGTGTTCGGGCTGTCCGGTGCGCTGGATTTCGAGGTCGAGGGCTGTGGCAGCCAAGTGCGCCAGCAGAGTGTTGTGGTGGTTCCGTCCGGCGCTCATCATGCCTGCGACAGTCCCCAAGGCAGCAGCTGCCTGGTGCTCGACATCCCTGAAGGGCAATGGGTGCAGGAGTCGCTGGGCGCGCATGCCGAGGCCAGTCGGCGCTTGCTCGATCATCCGGGGCGGCTGTCGCTGGACTCGGGGCAGAGCCAATTGGTCAACTGGCTGGCGAACAGTCCGGTCAGCGATCCGTTGATAGCGCAGCAAGGCGCAGTGTTGCTGCTGGCCAGTCTCAATCACGCGCAACCTGCCGAACTCGGCGCGCGTCGCCTGCCCTACGCCGCGCTGGATGCGCACATCGAGCAATACGCCGGCTATCCGCTGCAAGTGGCCGACCTGGCGCGCGTGGCCGGGTTGTCCAGTGCGCGCCTGCACGCTCGGTTCATGGCCGAATGCGGACAGACGCCGATGGATTACATCCGCAGTCGACGCCTGCATCTCGCGGTGCAACTGCTGCGCGACACTGCATTACCGATTGGCGAAGTAGCCAGTCGCGTCGGTTACAGCTCGCAAAGTGCGTTCTCGGCCGCAGTCCTACGTGAGTTCGGCTCGTCGCCCGGACATCTCCGGCGCGATTCCTACGACAAAAGACGATAGCCTGCCGACAGACTTGCAGGCCGAGACGCGGTTCAATGGCCCCATGAAGTTGAACCTGAAAAAAGGAATGCAATGACTCCGCGTACCGCCCTCGGCGCTCTGCATATCGGCGCTTTGATGTTTGGCCTGACCGGTGTGTTCGGCAAACTCGCTGCCGCATCCCCTGCTGTGATCGTATTTGGACGTGCGGCTTTCGCCGTGCTCGCCCTGGCATTTTTCGCCCGTTTCGCCAGCCAGCACGGTTGGCAGAAACTTCAGGCCGTGGACTGGCGGCGCCTCGCCCTCAGCGGCGTGTTGCTGGCCGGGCACTGGGTGAGTTTTTTCGTATCGGTGAAGATCGCCGGGGTGGCCATCGCCACCTTGGGCTTTGCCAGTTTCCCGGCGTTCACGGTGATTCTCGAAGGACTGATCTTCCGCGAACGCATCCGTGCCAATGAAATCGTCCTGGTGGTATTGGTCAGCATCGGTCTGGTGCTGGTGACGCCCGCATTCGATCTGGGCAGTGGCGCGACCGTCGGCTTGCTATGGGCAGTGTTGTCCGGCCTGCTGTTTTCCCTGCTGTCGCTGACCAACCGCGCCAGTTCCGGGCGCATCCCGGCGGTGCAGGCAGCGTTGTGCCAGAACGTCGTCGTGGCGTTGTGTCTGTTGCCGGTCGCGGCGCCGCAGTTGAGTCAGGTCCGAGCGCTGGACTGGTTGTGGATCGCGCTGCTCGGAGTGTTCTGCACGGGCGTGGCGCACAGCCTGTTCGTCGCCAGTCTGGCGGTGATCAAGGCACGCACGGCGGCAGTGGTGTTCGCCATGGAGCCGGTCTACGGCATCACCCTCGCCTGGCTGCTGTTCAGTGAAACCCCGACCCTGCGGATGCTCATCGGTGGCGCGTTGATCATCGTCGCGATTGTGGTGTCGGCGCGGATGTCAGGCGGCAGCGACAAGACAACCGTCGCCGCCGAGGCCGCCTCTCACTGAGTGCGGTCGTTGTGGCCGAGGTCGCGGTCAGGATCGATCTGATCGCGCACTCGCTGCTTCAATACCTTGGCCTCAGGGAAACCACCGTCGGTCTTGCGCTCCCAGATCTGCACACCCGCACAAGTGATATGAAACACCCCACCGGTGCCCGGCACCAACGACACTTTGCCCAAGTCGTCAGCGAAGGTGCTGAGCAGTTCCTGAGCCAGCCACGCCGCGCGCAGCAGCCACTGGCATTGAGTGCAATAAGTGATGACAACTTCGGCTTTGGCGACGGTCATGATCGCTGAAACTCCTGAGGCAGAGGGCGCCGCTATAATAGCCGGCTTTACCGCTTGCCCCGAGACTCACAATGCGCCGTTTGCTGTTCTGCCTGCTGCTTGGTTTCCTTCCCCTGCTGGTTCACGCCAGTGAAGCGCCACGACCGAAAGTCGGCCTGGTGCTGTCCGGCGGCGCTGCGCGCGGGCTGGCGCACATCGGCGTGCTCAAGGCGCTGGAAGAACAAGGCATCAGAATCGACGCGATTGCCGGCACCAGCATGGGCGCGGTGGTCGGCGGCCTGTACGCCTCGGGCTACAAGATCGACGAACTGGAAAAACTCGCCCTGAGCATCGACTGGCAAGCGGCGCTGTCCGACGCGCCGCCGCGTGAGGACGTGCCATTTCGACGCAAGCAGGACGACCGCGATTTTCTGGTGAAGCAGAAACTCAGCTTCCGCGACGACGGCAGTCTCGGCCTGCCATTGGGGGTAATTCAGGGCCAGAACCTCGCACTGTTGCTGGAAAGCCTGTTGGCGCACACCAGCGACACCCGCGACTTCGACAAACTGCCGATCCCGTTTCGGGCCGTGACCACCGACATCGCCAATGGTGAAAAAGTGGTGTTTCGCAAAGGCCACCTGCCGCAAGTGATCCGCGCGAGCATGTCGATCCCGGCGGTGTTCGCCCCGGTCGAGCTCGATGGGCGCCTGCTGGTGGACGGCGGCATGACCGACAACATCCCGCTGGATGTCGCGCGGGAAATGGGCGTCGACATCGCCATCGTCGTCGACATCGGCACGCCGCTGCGCAATCGCAAGCAACTGACCACGGTGGTCGATGTGCTCAATCAGTCGATCACCCTGATGACCCGGCGCAACTCCGAAGAACAACTGGCGACTCTGCATGCCAATGACGTGTTGATCCAGCCTGCGCTGGCCGCGTTCGGCGTGACCGATTTCGGCAAGGCTCAGGAGATGATCGACGCCGGTTACCGCGCCACGCGGATCCTCGATGCGCGGCTGGCGCAACTCAAGCCGACTCAAACCCAGGACGCGGAACTGAACGCCGCTCGTCAGCCGGGCCAGCGCACGCCGATCATCACCGCGATCCGCGTCGAAAATGACTCGAAGGTCGACGATGACGTGATTCGCTATTACATCCGCCAACCGATCGGCGCGCCGCTGGACCTGGGCCGCCTGCATTCGGACATGGGCACGCTGTACGGCCTGGATTACTTCGATCAAGTGCGTTACCGCGTGGTGCACAAAGGCCAGGATCACACCTTGGTCATCAGTGCCAGCGGCAAGCGCAGCGGCACCGATTACTTGCGGGTAGGCCTCAATCTGTCGGACGACATGCGTGGCGACAGTGCTTTCAACCTTGGTGCCAGTTATCGCGTCAACGGCATCAACCGCCTCGGTGCGGAATGGCTGACCCGCGCGCAGATCGGCGACAAGCAGGAGCTGTACAGCGAGTTCTATCAGCCGCTGGACGTCGGCTCGCGTTACTTCGTCGCGCCCTACGGGTCGTTCGAGGCGCAGAACGTTGACTCGGTGCTGGATAACGATCCGATCGCCCAGTATCGCGTCGAGCGTTACGGCTTCGGCCTCAACCTCGGCCGGCAGATCGGCAACAACGGTGAAGTGCGACTCGGCGTCGGGCAGGCCTGGGGCAAGGCTGACGTACGCATCGGCGATCAGGATCTGCCGAGCGAGAGTTTCAACGAAGGCTTCTATACCGTGAAGTATTCCTACGACTCGCTGGACAACGTCTACTTTCCGCACGCGGGCAAGGACGTCAGCCTGACGTTTGCCCAGTTCGAACCGGGCCTGGGTTCAGACAATCGCTATCGCCAGTGGGAATTGAATTTCGACAAGGCCATGAGCCACGGGCCGGATACGCTGATACTCGGCGGGCGCTACGGCCGGACGCTGGACGATGCCAATGTGGTGACCTCAAGCTTCCTGCTCGGCGGCGCGCGGCAGTTGTCAGGATTCCGTGAGGATGCGCTGTCCGGGCAGAATGTCAGCCTGATGCGCGCCGTGTACTACCGCCGCCTGACGCCGCGCTCGTACCTGCCGCTGGACTTCCCGCTGTACGCCGGCGCCTCGCTGGAGCGCGGTCGGGCGTGGAACAATGACAATGAGTTCGACAGCGGCTACATCAACGCCGCGAGTGTGTTTATCGGCTTCGACACGCCGCTGGGGCCGTTGAACTTCACGTATGGGTTGAATGATGCGGACGAGCAGGCGGTTTACCTGAATCTGGGGCAGACGTTCTGACGCCTTCGCGAGCAGGCTCGCTCCCACAATGGAATGCGCTCTATCCTGTGGGAGCGAGCCTGCTCGCGAAGGCGGTCTCGGGTGAACCCAAAAATCCGTTGGCGCTCAGCGAATCCCCGCCAACAACGTCCTTGCCGTCTGCTTCAACGGCTCATCCCCTTCCTTGAGCAATTCATTGAGCAGCGCGATCGCGCTGTCGATGTCGCCATCGTCGATGCAGGTTTGTGCCTGTTCGAGCTTGCCGGCGGACTCGATGTCGGTGGACTCGGGCGGTTGCAGATCCAAAGGTTCCAGCACCAGCGACGGCTCGGGATCGCCGAACTCATTGAGAAAGTCATCGTCGAGGGGTTGGGCGTCGGGTTCGGGGATCCATTCGAGTTCGGCTTCTTCGGCAGATGCAGCCTGTGGCAGTTCGAAATCGACAGGCAGCACCGACAGGCTGGTGCCCAGCTCCGGATCATCGATCGGCGGTGCGGCGGCATCGGTGCGGCTGTCGTTCAAATCCCAATTTGAATCCATCGACAGTTCGCCCAGATTCAATTCGAAATCATCCTCCGCAGGGCTGAGCGTCGATGCGAGCGGCGCAGCTGCGGTCGCTGCCGTGGCCACGGGCAGCTCAGGCGCGATTGGCGTTGCTGCAAATGCCGCCGGTGCGGCGCCTGCCAGTTTGGGATGGCGAGCGCGGGTTTCAATCAGTTCGCGCTCATCGACGCCAAGCGCACGCAGGCGGTTTTCCTGCTGTTCGTAAGCGGCGCTGTCACCCTGGCGCCCAAGAACCTCCAGCAACTGCAAACCGAGATCGGTGCGTTCAGGCTCCTTGTGCAAGGCATCGCGCAGCAGCCCGGCGGCTTCGCTGAGCCGGCCGTAGGCCAGATAGATGCCCACAGCCTCCAGCACGTCGCCGGCACCGGGTTCGTCGCGATGATCGGCGGCCGCGTGCGCACCGACAGATTGTTGAGGTTCAGGCTCATCAACGTTGTCTTCGGCGCTCACAGGCAATAGCGGCATCGGCGTGCCATCTGCGGTCGAACCTTGCTGACGGCGACGTATGAGCAACGCAGCCAGCACGCCCAGCAGCAATAGAAGTCCGCCGAGCAGCGGCCAGTTCACGCCATCGTCTGCCGCCTCGACCGGGGCTGAAACAGCGGCCGGAACCGGAGCGACCACGGGCGGTGGCGGTGCTTTCTGCACTTCGGCCAAGCGGGTTTGCAAATCTTCAATCTGCTTCTTGCCGTCGGCTATTTGCACTTGCTGCTCTTGCAGCCTGAGGTTCTGTTCGTCGAGGGTCTTTTGCAGTTGCTGGGTGAGCAGCACGCTGGCGGCCAGTTGCTCGGCCTGCGCGTCATTGGCAGGCGGCGCCGGCGTTGGCGGCACAGGCGTCGCAGGGCGTTTGCCTTGGGCCGCCTGGGGCGGTGCGGTAACCGGTTCGACGGTTGGAAATTCGGAGGATTGCGGGCGCGGATCCGGCTCGTCAGTAGCGGGCACGATGCCCGGCGAACCCGGTGGATCGATCAACACCGTGTACTCGCGCAACAGACGTCCGTTGGGTTGATCCAGCTGCACGAGAAAATTCAGGAAAGGTTCGTTGACCGGTTTACCCGAGGTCACCCGGATCATCTGGCGGCTGCCGCGCAGGATCGGAGTGAACTTGAGGTCATTGAGAAAGAACACCCGCTCGACGCCCGCCCGGCCGAATTCATCCGCCGAAGCCAGGCTGGCCGAGAGATCGTTTTGCGTCAACGTACCGACATCGACCAGCGCGATGTCGGCCTTGAACGGCTGATTGAGGGCTGAGTGAACAGTGATTTCGCCCAACCCCAACGCCATCGACCAGGTCGAATAGCTGAAAACGCCAGCGAGCAGCAGCCATTTGGCGCCCCCGCGCAGCACGTGCCGACTTGCGAGCATGAGCATCCCTTAAATAAGCAAAACCGGTTTCTATGCGTTCGCACATCCGGTACGAACACGATATTGCCCAGTAGTTCTTATAGTCGGCTCAGCGCGATCTCTCAAAAAATCGCCACCGGGATGTGCCTCAAGATTTTTCCAGGTTGGCCAGAATGTGCCCGTGCACGCGCATGCACACCTTCAGATCCGCCTCGTCGACACCTTCGAACAGTTCGTGACGCAGTTGCGTGGCAATGGTTTCGATTTGTTCGATCAGGGGCAAGGCAGGTGCGCAGAGCACGATTTTTTTCGCCCGGCGGTCTTCCATCACGGACTGGCGTTGCACCAGTCCCTGGTTCTCCAGACTATCGAGCAAGCGTGCCAGGGTCGGGCCTTCGACGCCGACACTCTGGGCCAGTTCGCGTTGGGTCGGCGCCTCTTCAAAACGCGCCAGATGCAGCAGCACCAGCCAGCGCGCCTGCGACAGGCCCAGCCCGGCGAGGCGACGATCCAGTTCGGCACGCCAGCCACGGGACATCTGGGCCAGTTGCATACCAAAGCGATGTTGATCGGTTAACGGCATAAAACACTCACGGTTAGACTGAAAATACGGAAAATCTAATTATTAGTCAGCTAAGCATGGGCGGCAGTTATAGGCAAGAGTGGCTCTGTACTGAATCGTTACAACTGCGCGAAGATCAAAAGCCCCTCACCCTAGCCCTCTCCCAGAGGGAGAGGGAACTGAGCGGGGGATGCTTTGAAAATTCGCCGACCCGACAGCGCTCGCTGAATCCATAATCGACTCGGTTTTGCAGGTCGAGTCTGCCGCCAGACACCGCGGTCGGCTCCCTCTCCCTGTGGGAGAGGGCTGGGGTTAGGGAACGGCCAGATTACATCTCGAATTCAGACTGCAACGCCGCCCGCACACAATAAAGCACGCCTTCAGGAACACGTCCGGCGAACAACTCGGCGACTTCGGCGACGGACGGCAACTCGCCCTCGCCATCGAGAAACGCGTCCTGCACTTCACCCATCAGCTCTTCTGGCAAATCCAGCGCCTGCTCCAGCGACAACTGTTGCTTGCCGATGGCTTCGGCGAGCATGGCGTAGACGTTCTTCTCCGAACACTGCAACTGCCCGGCGATCTGCAGCGGCGTCATGCCGGCGCGGGCCAGGGTGATCAGCTCGTGACGGACATCGGCGACCACCTTCGGCGCCTCCGCCTCGCCGCCGAGCACTTCCAGGAAGGCTTCGCCATAACGTTCCAGCTTGCGTGCGCCGACGCCGCTGACCCGGGCCATTTCCGCCAGAGACGTCGGCTGGCTGCGGAGCATTTCCAACAACGTCGAGTCGGGGAAGATGACGTACGGCGGCACGCCGTGTTCTTCGGCCAATTTGCGCCGCAGTGCGCGCAAGGCTTCCCACTGTTCGCGTTCCTCGCCGCGCACCAGTTGGCTGGCCTGGCTCTTGCTGCCCGTTTTCGCGGTGACTTGCGGTTTCAGGTCGCGGCGCAGTTCCAGCTTCACTTCGCCTTTGAGCAGCGGCCGGCAACTGTCATTAAGACGCAGACCGCCATAACCCTCGTGATCGACATCGGCCAATCCACGCGCCACCAACTGGCGGAACAGCGAGCGCCACTCGCTCTCGCTCAGCGCCTTGCCAACACCGAACACCGACAAATGCTGATGGCCGAAGCTGCGCACCTTTTCGTTGTCCTTGCCCAGCAACACGTCGACCAGATGACCGACGCCATAGCGCTGGCCGGTGCGGAAAATCGCCGACAAGGCCTGACGAGCAGGCTCGGTGGCGTCCCAGGTCTGCACGCCGTCGACACAGTTGTCGCAGTGCCCGCACGGTTCTGGCATGTCTTCATCGAAATAGGCCAGCAACGCCTGGCGGCGGCAGCGGGTTTCTTCGCACAGCGAGAGCATCGCGTCGAGCTTGTGCTGCTCCAGACGCTTGTGCCGCTCGTCGCCTTCGGAGTTCTGCAGCATCTGCTTGAGCATCACCACGTCTTGCAGACCGTAGGCCATCCACGCATCCGCCGGCAGCCCGTCACGGCCGCCGCGCCCGGTTTCCTGGTAATACGCCTCGAGAGATTTCGGCAGATCGAGGTGCGCGACAAAACGTACGTTGGGCTTGTCGATGCCCATGCCGAACGCCACGGTGGCGACCATGATCAGGCCTTCCTCGTTGAGGAAGCGCTTCTGGTGATAGGCGCGCAGATCGTTGGGCAGACCGGCGTGATACGGCAGCGCCGGGAAGCCCTGCTCGCTGAGGAACGCCGCAACTTCTTCGACCTTCTTGCGCGACAGGCAGTAAACGATGCCGGCATCGCTGCGCCGCTCGGCGAGGAACGCCAGCAACTGTTTGCGCGGCTGCTCCTTGGGCACGATGCGATAGAAGATGTTCGGGCGGTCGAAACTCGACAGAAAGCGCTCGGCGTTCTGCAGGTGCAGGCGATCGACAATTTCTTCGCGGGTGCGCTTGTCGGCGGTCGCGGTGAGGGCAATGCGCGGAACGTTGGGGAACAGCTCGGCCAATTGACCCAGTTGCAGGTATTCGCGACGGAAATCGTGGCCCCATTGCGATACGCAATGCGCTTCGTCGATGGCGAACAGGGCGATTTCCAGGCTTTGCAGGAACGCCAGCATGCGTGGCTGCACCAGACGCTCGGGCGCGAGATAGAGCATTTTCACTTCGCCGCGCTTGATCCGCAGGGCGAGATCACGCTGCTGCTCGGCACTCAGCGTGGAGTTCAGCGCAGCGGCGGCGACGCCCAGTTCTTCAAGGGTGGCGACCTGATCGTCCATCAGCGCGATCAACGGCGAAACGACCACCGCCAGGCCCTCGCGCAACAGTGCCGGCACCTGGAAGCACAACGACTTGCCGCCACCGGTAGGCATCAGCACCAGCGCATCACCGCCGCTGGCCACGCGCTCAATGATCGCACCCTGACGGCCACGGAAACTGTCGTAGCCGAAGATGTCCTTGAGGACGCGTTGAGCCTGTTCGAGCATAAAAACTCCAAAAATCTACCGATACATCCCTGCTCAGGCTGGTTCAGAGCAGCCTCGGCTGCTTAAACAAAACGTAAGAACACATTGCATGACCAGCGCAGCGCCGGCAGGGATCGCAAAACGCGGCAGTATACCCGAGGCCTTCGCCGCACAGGGTGCCGCTGAGAAGACACCGCCCGACCGACACACAAAAAGCCCTTGTGGGAGCGAGCCTGTTCGCGAAAGCAATCGGTCAGTCAATGCAACAGTGCCTGACATGCCGCCTTCGCGAGCAGGCTCGCTCCCACATGGCTTTGTATACCGTCCGGCATTTACGGCAAATCTGCCAAGCGGCTGGCTAGAGCGCGCAAGAAAGCCTAGAATTCCCGCATTGTTTATTCCCCAAGGTAGCCCCGTAATGTCCTTCGCTGAGCAACTGACCCGCCTGCAAGTCTTCCTCGATGCCGACGAGCTGCACGACGAGGCGCTGGATTACGTCGCCGCCCACGGTTACCTGACCGCGCTGTCTATCTGCTCCGAAGACGTTCCGGAGCGCGAGTGGATCGACGCGCTGTTCGCCGAAGAGCCGCATTACGCCGACGAAGCCCAGCGTGCCGAAATCGAAGCCACACTGATCGGCCTCAAAGCACACATCGCTCGCCAACTGGCCTCGGATGAAGAATTCGAATTGCCGTGCGAACTGGATCTGGGCGAAGAGCCGGACGATTCCGAATTGCGCGGCTGGTGCATCGGTTTCATGGAAGGCGTGTTCCTGCGCGAAGCGGCCTGGTTCGAAACCGCCGAAGAAGAAGTCAGCGAAATGCTCCTGCCGATCATGGTCGGTTCCGGCCTGTTCGACGAGCAGCCTGAGTTCGAAGACATCGCCAAGGACGCCAACCTGATGGACGACATGATCGTTCAGATCCCGGAAGCCCTGACCGCGCTGTACCTGCTGTGCCAGGCCCCCGAAGAAAAACCGGCGATCCTCAAGCCTCGTCATCACTAAGAACCGGCCTATGGACAACCCCATAGGCAACCGCCCCCTGATGTTGCGCTACGTCCTGCTGGCCATCGGCTGGCTCAGCGTCGCATTGGGGGTGATCGGCATCTTCCTGCCGGTCCTGCCCACCACCCCCTTCCTCCTGCTCGCCGCGGCCTGCTTCGCGCGCAGCTCTCCGCGGTTCTATCGCTGGCTGGTCGAACACCCACGCCTGGGGCCATGGATTCGCGACTACCTCGAAGGCAACGGCATCCCGCTCAAAGGCAAGGTCTACGCGATAGGCCTGATGTGGGTGAGCATTCTGTTCTCGTGTTATCTGGTGCCGTTGGTTTGGGCGCGTGGGTTCATGCTGACCAGTGCGGTGTTGGTGACGGTTTATATTGTGCGGCAGAAGACCTTGAAAAAACGCTGATTGCTCCACCGTCGGCGGCACAACCGTTCATCCGATATCCGTCCGCACCTGTCAGAGTTGACAGGTGCGCGCTTTAACGTCGCATGCTTAATTCTTCCGTATCGGCGCTGACAGCCCAGGTAAGCGCCCCGTATGGAAGGCGAAAATTCATGACCAGCTCACAATACCTGATATTCCCTCCTGCGCCGCGTTCCGGTATCGGTGTGCTGGCCCTCTATCCGCCGCAACCACTTCTGCACAAGCTGCAAACTGACCAGAGCTACGGTATCAACATCGCCATGATTGCTCAGAACATTAACGGATTGGGCTTCAGTCTCCCGGCGTATCTGTCTCAAGCCCTCGGTGACCGTATCGAAGTCTTCCTCGATAGACCCGATGTCACCACCCCTTCGTCCGTGATTGATTTCGCCCTTACAGAGGACGATTTTGAGGCCGATGGAAAGACCCCTAAAACCGTACTTTTTGACATTACAGCTGAAACCCTCGAGGAGAAATTCCTGCCGTTTACCGACGTCAGGCTGGATTGCTGGATTAAAGTCACGAGACTGAGCGGCAACCCGGGGGAATCGCCACACTCACAACTCTGGTTCAAACATCCCGCTCCGGGCGAAGCGGACATTGACGGCGGCAAGCCTTCCAATCAGGGCCTCAAGCTGCCAATCGCATCGGAAAGTATCGTCGATCAGAACGTCATCAAAGAGGGCATGGAAGTCACGGTCAAGCATTACTTCAATCAGCAGATCGGCGATACGGTCGTGCTGACATTTGGTTCGCTGCGGCTGGACTTCGTCGTGACCGACGACTCGGCCGACATCGTTTTCAAGCTGACGCCTGACTTGCTCGGCAAATTGCAACAAACCAGCAATCTGGTGGTGCGCTGGAGCGTTTATGACATTGTCGAGAACTCCAGTGGTTTTTCGGAACCGCTCATTCTGCCGTTCAAGCCCGTAATAACTCTGCTGACCGCGCCGATTTTCGAGCAGTCCGATGCCGACGACGTAATACACCATGACTGGCTTGCAGGCGGCCCGACGAACATTCTCCTGACGGGCAGTTTTGCGATCAACGATGTGATCGCCCTGACACTGGAAGGATTCACCCGAACCAACGTGCCAGTCACTCATACCTATTCTTTAACGGTGACCGTAGACAGCAAGACACTGAACTTTCCCGTGGAAAATTTCCGTATTCAAAATGTGATAGGTGGAAGTTTACGGGCAACTTATATTCTGACCAGAGCAGGTCAGTCCAAACTTTCCAAACCTGCTGACGTCACCGTTGCGGGTAAATCCTTGCCACTGGGAGCACCGGAGGTCACCCCACTGGTGGAAGGTGAGCTGGCAGTCGACACTGCCAAAGCCTTTATAAATGTCGCCAGTTTCTGGCCCTTGAAACAAGGGGCAGAGGTCAAGCTGCATTGGCAGACCACAGACATCAACGGCAAGTTGGTACGGTTTACTTGGGGACAGCTTGTAACGGATCCTTCGAAGCCCATCGTTTTCGAGGCCGAGAACGAGTACATCAAGCCCTACGCCAGCGCGAGACTGGCCGTGCAGGCCACCATCACCAATCCCGGCGAAAGTGAAGTCTTTTCCGATATCGCGCAGTTGAAGATCGGCGATCCCAAGGAGCTTGTCCTCACGCCGCCCTCACTGGTATCGCCTTTCACTAATCCGCTTGATCCCTTGGCAGCGCTGCCGAGCATGCTGGTGGAATATCTCGATGCCAAGACCGAGAAGGTTCGCCTGGTGTGCACACCACTGCCCTTGGGATTTGATCGCTTCCCGCTGGTAGATCTGGATTCGGCCAAACAAGCCCGCTTTCCGTTCGACAGGCGCCTCATTGTGGCGCTTCACGGTGAAACCGTGCGATTCAAATTCAACCTGAATCAGGACGGCAAGAAAATCGGATCTTCTCCGGAAACTGAGATTTCTTTCAAACTGATCGCTGATCAGGATCCCAGGTTTCCGAGACCGCGAATCATTGGCATTGATAACGCAATCCTGGACGTAAAAAAACTGACCAGCGCAGACAAATTGGCGGTCAACCTCTGGCACGGACAACGGCCGGGCCAGAGCATGACGCTGGTGCTGATCGGCATCGACAGCAAAGACATCCCTGTTCGCCACGTCATCATGAACGCGGAGGCGAGCGTCACCAGCGCCGGGCTGATACGGGAACTGTCAACGCCGACGCTGGAAGTGTTGAAAAATCTCAAAAGCGGCAGTACGGCGACATTGATATTTTCCGTGCGCCTGGGGTTGCGCGGCAATCCAGTGGAATTTCCCCACCAGACCTATCAGATCGAATCTCTGGTTGAGTTGCAGCCGGTCATCACACTGATTAAGGACTCGCAGAACAGGGAGATTCCGCATAGCGACCTGACGGTTGATCCGAATGTCACGGTCGAGGGAACTGCGAGCGTAGAACAGCAGGTTGAAGTTCTGGTGAATGGCAAGTCGATAGAGACATTGACCACAGACAAGGACGGGAAATTTTCAACGCTATTGAAGGGGCTCGTTGTCGATGTACTGACAGTCGTGCAGATTCGAGCACTCTATGGCGACGGTCTTCTCTCTCCTTTACGCTCGTTTACGCTGCGCAAAGCGCTGCAAGTCAACAACAGCGCCATGGCCCTGTCAGGACTGAGAGTTTATGCATGGCGCCACACTCACAGTGCAGATTTTCCAAACAATACCCAAATCCGCGCCGCCGTCCCGTCTACAGGCGTCCACCCGATCACCTACAGAAGCAGTAATCCGAACGTGGCTTATGTCGACGGCAACGGGAAAGTCACGGGCATACGTAACGGCAATACGTACATTACCGTACAGGACCGATTCAGCTCATTTTCCTATTACGTCAGTGTGACGAATGTTTATCAGTTGGCTATCGGCGGCTACGGCATGACACACCAAGAGGCGCTCAACTGGCGATACAGCATTCCGGGCGCAGAACCGATGAGCAGAGCACTGCACGCCATGCAAGTTGTATATGGTCCCGATCCTTATTGGCCAATAGCCGCTGGAGGGATCTACAGGATGTGTGATGAAAGCGGTTGTCCTGGCAACCTGCGAGCGATATATGGACATGCCAACGGCGGAATTTATTGCCATTCGGACCTGAACGCCCGATGGGCTCCATGGTGTATCTATCCCATTTACGGATAAACCGGCCTCTTCGCGAGCAGGCTCGCTCCCACAGTTTCACCGCTCTCCCCTGTGGGAGCGAGCCTGCTCGCGAAGGCTGACTTAAAGACAACACGTCTCTACAGACAGACAAAACCCACCGTCCCGAATCAACCGGGGCGGCGGGTTTTGTCATTTCAGACCTCAGCTCAAACCGTATCCACCTTCAACGAATGATCATTGAGCATGCCGCTGATGATCGTCGCTGTGTCGTGACCGCTGGCAATCATGCCGCCTGCGCCCGGTGTCACGCCGTAGTGGCTAGCGAGGTTGACGCCGGCCAGGTCGATGGTCTGGCTCGGCGCGGCGCCGGCCATGGCGCTGACGTCGATGCTGGTCATCACCGAGGCGCCGCTGCCGCTGACGGTGAAGTGCAGATAGTCGTCCAGCGACGCGGTACTGGCGTTTTCGCCTTGCAGCAGTTGCGACAGATCGAGCCTGTCGGTACCGGGGGTGAAGTCGGTGATCAGGTCGTGGCCGCTGTTGCCCTTGAGCCACTGGAAGGTGTCCGCCCCTGCCCCGCCCGTCAGCGTATTGTTGCCCATGCCACCGATCAGCAAGTCATCGCCAGCGCCGCCATTGAGGAAGTCGTTGCCGAGGCCACCGTTGATCACGTTGTTGTTGCCGTCGCCGGTGAGGCTGTCGTTGAAGTTCGAGCCGAGCAGGTTTTCGATGCCGGTCAACGTGTCAGTACCGGCGCCGAGGGTGTTCTGCGCACCCAGCAGGCCGAGGTCGACGGTGACGGCGGCTGTGGCGTGGGCGTAGCTGGCGGTGTCGCTGCCAGTGCCGCCGTCGAGCAGATCGTTGCCCGCGCCGCTATAGAGCAAGTCGTTGCCAGCGTCGCCGTGCATTTCGTTATTGCCGGAGCCTGCCGTGAGTACGTCGTTGCCGTCGCCGGCATTGATCACGTTGTTGCCGCTGCCCGCCACCAACACATCGTCGCCAGCAGTGCCGGTCAGGGTGTGGCCGTCCTGATAGCTGATGCTGACGTTGGCCGTGTCGCTGCCGCCGTGGTTGTCGTTGGCGGCGTAAGTGCCGTGGTAGTCCGGCGTGATGTCGTGGGCCGCGGCGTAGTTGAGGGTCATGGTCAGTTGGTAGTTTTCCGCCGCGTTCGGGTTGCCGCCACCATTACCAATGTTGGTGATGTGAATCTGGTAGACGCCGTCCGCCGAGGCGCTGAGGGTCTGGCCGTCCGCCAGCGCCATCCAGGCACCGCCATTGAGCGAATACTCCATGCTGATCTTACCGGCACCCAGATTGTGATCCAGATTGAGGGTTTCGCCCTGACGCAGATTGACGGTAATGCGGTCTTCATCGTTGGCATTGCTGTTGCTCACCATGCCCAGATAACCGCTGACCACCAGCACGGCGGTCATGGTCGCGGCATTGGCGCTGAAGGCGCTGCGCACATTGGCCAGATTCTGGTTGGCTGCGTTATTGGTCTGCCCAGTGAAGCCGATCAGGCCGCTGCCGGTGAAGTCCGCCGCTTTCGACACCCAACCGGTATTGAAACTGGTGGGTGTGGCGTTGAGGGTGTCGCCGTTCGGATCGGTGTCATTGGCCAGCAACAGCTCGCCCGGCACCACGATGTTGCCTGACAGCACGTTGGTGATGACGTGGTCGTCCATCGCTACCGGTGGCGCGTTGGGGATCACTTTCACCGTCAGGGTGGAGCTGGCCAGATCGCCGTCGTTGTCGCTGACGGTGAAGCCGATGTTTTCGGTGATCACCACTGCGGTGGTTTTCTGCGAGGTGTAGCTGTATTCGCCGGTATCAAGATTGACCACCAGCGTGCCGCTGTTGTTGGTGGCAATGCTGACGCTGTTGTTGGCGGTATTGAAGGTGCCGTGATTGGCGCCGCCGCTCGCGGTCAACGAACCCTGGCCACTGAGGGCTTTCGGATCGTAGGTGTAGGTGGTGCCGTCGACCACGATCGACTTGATGAAACCGCCATCGGCGCCGAACGAACCGCCCTCGCCCAGCAGCGAACCGGTGACCGGCGCGCCCTGCACGGTGCCGGACAATACCGAGTTGAGCTGATTGAGATCGGTGACCACCACCGCATTGGTATTGGTGTGGTTGATGCCATCGTAGGCCAGCGGATCGAGGTTGGCGTTGCTCACGCCACTGCCCAGACCAATGGCGTAGTTCTTGATGTTGTTGGCGTCGAGGAAGTTTTTCAGCGCGGCTTCGTCAGCCGTGCCGATGTCGCCCTCGTTGGGCTTGCCGTCAGAGAAGAAGTAGCCGACGTTCTGTGCCCCGGTGAGTTTGCCGGAGGTGTTGAACGCGGTCTGCATCGCTGCTACGGCAGCATCGTAGTTGGTGCCGCCGCCAGCGTTGAGACCGGCGAGGAGTGTCTTGGCGGTGGCGACATCCACCCACACGGTGGTGCGGTCGGCGGCATTGCTGCTGAACGTCACCAGCTGCACTTTCACATCGCCCAGATCATCGTACTTGTCGAGCAAGGCACCAATGGCCTGCTTGGCCAGTGCCAGCCGCGACAGGCCCGGCACGCCAGAGGCATCAGCCATACTGCCGGAGATGTCGAGGACGATGAGAATGTTCGAATCGATCTCCACTGCGGTTACCGAGCGATCCGAGGCAACGGCTTTCGGTATGTCGTCGACGATGTTGACCACGAGGGTGCTGGTGGTGCTGTTGCCCAGTGCATCGGTGGCTTTGTAGGTGAACGTTTCGCTGAGGGTGTTCGGCCCGTCGTTGGCGTTCGGCGCGGTTTTCGGCGCCGAGGTCAGCGTGTAGGTGTAGGTGCCGTCAGCGTTGAGCAGCAGTTGCCCGTAGCTACCGGTGGCGTTGCCGACCAGGGTGTAAGTGATCGCGCCGCTGCCGCCACTGACCGAACCGACCAGCGTGCCGCTGGCGGTTTCACCGGTATTGCCCGGTTCGCTGCCGGTGACTGTGCCGGGGGCGAGATCCTGGCCATCCTTGTTCAGGTCGAGGGCTTTTTCATAGACCGTCACATCCTGATCCACCGAGGCGACCAGTTTGCTGTCGGCCACGTTGATGGTCAGCGTTGTGGTGCTTTCGTCGCCATCGCTGTCACGGATGGTGTAGGTGAACGTGTCGGTCGAGCCCGGCGGGCTCACCGAGTTCGGGTTGCTGTGGTAAACCGCGTTGCCCGCCGCGTCGAGGGTCAGATAGCCGTAGTTGCCGTTGATGTTGCTGTTGAGCCCGCCGCTGGCTGACGTCGCGGTGTTGCTGCCGGCCCGCACGCCGACCACCGTGGCGGCGCCGTCGGCACCGCTGAGGTCATTGCCGAGCACACTGACATTGACCGTGCCGCCCTCCGCTACCGAGCCGGTATCGGCGTTGGCAGTCGGCAAATCGTCGACGATGTTGACGTTGATCTGACCGCTGGCGGTACTGCCATCGGTATCAGTGGCGACCACGTCGAAGCTCTCACTGAGGCTGTTGGCGCCGTTGGCGTTCGGATGGGCTTCGTTGTCGACCAGGGTGTAGCTGTAGCTGACCAGTCCGGTGGCCGGGTCGTAACCGGTGATGGTGAACGTACTGCCCAATGGCGAGACCACCGATTGCGGCAAACCGGCGGCGACGCCATTGCTGATCACCGCAATGCCGCCGACCGTGAGGGTTTGCAGGCCATCAAGGGCGGTCACGGTGAAGCTGCCGCTCCGGGTCAGCGCCGAGGTGTCGGGGTTGCTGCCGTCGCTGAGATTTTTCTCGTAAACAGTGATTTCGCCGCCCTTCACGTTGAGGCCGTCGAGGCACACCGGATCGTCATTGTTGTGGATGTTCAGCACCAGGTTGGCGGTGCTGGTGTCGCCGTCGGCATCGGTGATGGTGTAGGCGAAGTTTTCCGTGCCGTTGCCGCCGCCATGGAGGTTTTTGAAGTCGGCGTCGTTGGCGTCAAGCGTGTAGGTATAAGTGCCGTTTGCATTGAGCACCAGGGTGCCGTAAGTGCCGGTGAAAGTACCGGCGGTTACCGGGCCGCTGGCGACGCGGTCGGCGCCCTGCACGTCGTTGTCGAGGACGTTGCCGGTCAGGGTCAACTGGGCTTCGGTCGCGTTGTCGGCATTGCTGTCATTCAGCGCCTTCGGCACGTCATCGACGATGCTCACAACGATCGTGCTGGTGACGACATTGCCCAGCGAATCGGTGGCCTGATAGGTGAATGTTTCGCTCAGGCTGTTGGCGCCATCGTCGGCGTGCGGCGTGGTGGTCGCAGGCGAAGTCAGGGTGTAGGTGTAAGTGCCATTGGCATTGAGGACGATCTGCCCGTAATTACCGGTGGCGCTGCCGACCAGTGCATAGCTGATCGCTCCGACCGCACCAGTGACCGAGCCGACCAGGGTGCCGGAAGCGGTTTCGCCAGTGCTGTTCGGATCGCTGCCGACCACACTGCCCGCCGCCAGATCCTGGCCATCCCTGTTCAGGTCGAGGGCTTTTTCGTAGACGGTGACGTCAGTGTCGCTGACCGCTTTCAGGCAGCTGTTATAGACGTCGATGGTGATCGTCGTGGTGCTTTCATCACCATCGGAATCGCGCACGGTGTAGGTGAACACATCCACCGCACCCGGACCGTTCACCGCGTTGGGATTGCTGTGATAAACGGCGTTACCGTTGGCATCAAGCGTGAGGTAGCCGTAGGTGCCGTTGATCTGCGAATTGAGTCCGCCGATGGCCGAAGTCGAGGTGTCGGCACCGGCACGCACGCCGACGACTGCGCCGGTAATCGCCGGACCATCCGCGCCGCCGATATCGTTATCCAGCACATTGCCGCTGACGGTGCCGCCCTCCGCCACCGAAGCCGCGTCCGCATGCGCGGTCGGCAAATCATCGACGATATTGACGTTGATCTGGCCGCTGGCGGTACTGCCATCGGTGTCAGTCGCCACCACGTCGAAGTTCTCGGTGAGGCTGTTGGCGCCGTTAGCGGTTGGATGAGCTTCGTTGTCGGCCAGGGTGTAGCTGTAGCTGACCACGCCGGTCGCCGGGTCATAACCGCTGATGGTCAAGGTGCTGCCCAGCGGGGTGACGATTGATTGCGGGAAACCTGCGGCCACGCCGTTGGTGATCACCGCGATGCCGCCAACCGTGAGGGTCTGCAGACCATCGAGAGCACTGACGGTGAAAGTGCCGTTCTGGGTCAGCGCTGGGGTGTTGGGGCTGGTGCCGTCGCTGAGATTTTTTTCGTAGACGGTAAGTTCGCCACCGTTGACGTCGAGGCCATTGAGCAGCACCGGATCATCGTTGTTGTGAATCTGCAGAACGAGGTTGGCAGTGCTGGTATCGCCGTCGGCATCGGTGATGGTGTAGGCGAAGGTTTCCGTGCCGTTACCGCCGCCGGTCAAGGCTTTGAAGTCAGCGTCGCTGGTGTTCAGCGTGTAGGTGTAGGTGCCGTCGGCGTTCAGCATCAACGTGCCATAAGTACCGGTGAAAGTACCCGGCGTGACTGGGCCGGTCGGTACGCGATCGGCGCCTTGTATGTCGTTGGTGAGGACATTGCCAGTCAGCGTCAGTTGGCTTTCTGAGGCAGTGCCATTGCTGTCATCGTTGGCTTTCGGCAGGTCGTCGACGATGTTGACGTCGAGGGTGCCGGTGGCCGTCGTGCCGTTGTCGTCGACCACCGTGACTGCGAACTGCTCAGGCAGATTATTCGCGCCGTTGGCGTTCGGATGCGCTTCGTTGTCGGCCAGGGTGTAGCTGTAACTGACTACGCCGGTTGCAGCGTTGAAACCGGTGATGGTCAGCGTGCTGCCCAGTGGTGTGGTGATCGATTGCGGGAAGCCTGCGGCGACGCCATTGGTGACCACGGCGATGCCGCCGACGGTCAGCGTGGTGACGCCGTCCAGTGCAGTGATGGTGAACGTGCCGTTTTGCGTCAGTGCGCCAGCGTCAGGGGCGCTGCCGTCGCTGAGGTTTTTTTCGTAGATCGTCAGCTCGCCACCGGCGACGTTCAGGCCGTCGATGGTGACTGGATCGTCGTTGTTGTGGATCTGCAGAACCAGATTGGCAGTGCTGGAATCGCCGTCGGCATCAGTGATGGTGTAGGCGAAGGTCTCTGTGCCGTTGCCGCCACCGGTCAAGGCTTTGAAATCGGCATCGCTGGTGTTCAGCGTGTAGGTGTAGGTGCCGTCGGCGTTCAGAACCAAGGTGCCGTAAGTACCGGTGAATGTACCGGGCGTGACTGGACCGGTGGGTACGCGGTCAGCGCCTTGGATGTCGTTGGTGAGGACGTTTCCGGTCAGGGTCAGCAAGGTTTCCGAGGCAATGCCGTTGGCGTCGTCAAACGCTTTTGGCACGTCGTCGGTGATGTTCACGTCGAGGGTGCCGGTGGCCGTCGTGCCGTTGTCATCGACCACCGTGACTGCGAACTGCTCAGGCAGATTATTCGCGCCGTTGGCGTTCGGATGCGCTTCGTTGTCGGCCAGGGTGTAGCTGTAACTGACTACACCGGTTGCTGCGTTGAAACCAGTAATCGTCAGCGTGCTGCCCAGTGGCGTGGTGATCGATTGCGGGAAGCCTGCGGCGACGCCGTTGGTCACTACGGCGATGCCGCCGACGGTCAGCGTGGTGACGCCGTCCAGTGCAGTGATGGTGAACGTGCCGTTTTGCGTCAGTGCGCCAGCGTCAGGGGCGCTGCCGTCGCTGAGGTTTTTTTCGTAGATCGTCAGCTCGCCACCGGCGACGTTCAGGCCGTCGATGGTGACTGGATCGTCGTTGTTGTGGATCTGCAGAACCAGATTGGCGCTGCTGCTATCGCCGTCGGCATCGGTGATGGTGTAGGCGAAGGTTTCAGTGCCGTTACCGCCGCCGGTCAAGGCTTTGAAATCGGCATCGCTGGTGTTCAGGGTATAGGTGTAGGTGCCGTCGGCGTTCAGAACCAAGGTGCCGTAAGTACCGGTGAAAGTACCCGGCGTGACCGGTCCGGTGGGTACGCGGTCAGCGCCTTGGATATCGTTGGTGAGGACGTTGCCGGTCAGGGTCAGCAAGGTTTCCGAGGCAATGCCGTTGGCGTCGTCAAACGCTTTGGGCACGTCGTCGGTGATATTCACGTCCAGCGTGCCAGTGGCGCTGTCGCCATTGCTGTCGGTGGCGATCACGGTGAACTGTTCGCTGAGATTGTTCACGCCGTCGCCGGCCGCGTGGGTTTCGTTGCCGTTGAGGGTGTAGCTGTAGCTGACCGTGCCGGTCGCCGCGTTGTAACCGGTGATGGTCAGGGTGTTGCCCAGTTGCGTGGTGATCGACTGGGGAAAGCCGATCGGCACGCCGCCAACAATCACGTTGATGCCGCCGATGCTCAGGCTGTTCAAACCATCCGCTGCCGAGACCGTGAAGCTGCCACTTTGCGTCAGCGCGCCTGGATTGGCCGCTGTACCGTCAGGCAGATTGGCTTCATTGAGGTTCAGCTCGCCGCCCGCCGCGTCGAGGCCGTTGAGGATGACCGGATTGTTCACCGGTGGCGGTGGCACCACGACCGGCGCTGGCGTGTCGTCGCCATTATCGATGTCCGCGTCGCGACGATACTCGGGAAATTCGGGAATGCCATTGAAGCCGGCAGTGGGGAAACCGATGATCGGATCGACCCGGCCACCGACTTCGGTCAGTAGAACGAAACTGTGCCCGCCGCCCAGTTCACCGGTATTGCCGGTGGGTGCGTTGGGGCCGGCCGCGGTGGCTTCGGCGGTTTTGCTTGGGTCTTCACCGGCGGCGATGGCTTGCTGGATCTGCTCGACATCGGTCAGTTGCGCCTGGCTTGGGGTCTGCGCTTCGTCGACGTTCACCGGCACAGCCTGGTCGGCCAGCAATTGCCCGGTCATGGTGATGCTGCTGCCCCGGCCGAGGGTCAATTCCTCGCCGTTTTGCAGTTTCACTGCCACCGCGCCTTCCGCGCCGGTGATCAGTTGATCGCCAGCGTACAAACGATCGCCTTCGAACAACGGACGCTTGATGCCGTCGCTCGCCTGAGCGAACACCTGACCAATGACTTTTGTGACCGTACCGATGAGCGCTGCCATGTGAAATCCTCCGCTGCCGACCACCGTCGGCACAGGTTCGCGAAGCAGCCCATGGCTCAATCGGGTTGCCGGGGGCGACGCTCGCACCCTCGACAGTTCGTTTCGCAGGCCCGGTTTGAGGTGAATTGTCAGCGCTATCAAGCACTTGCCAACCCTGTTCAATCCGCCGACCCACTAGCGCTACGTAACGGTGGTGAATCACCTGAGTGACAAAAATCTGTCGCTCATTCGCCGTTACGCGTCCCTCCCCTTCAGCAGTACTTCGCAGTGTCTCGCAAAGTGAATGGAACTTTCCTCAAGCCTTTTCGAGCTCCCTAAAGCGCATAAAACAAAGGCTTTCGAGCTGAACAATGTGCTGCTTTTGAAAAACCGCATAAGTTTTTTTTGGAATAAACCTTATGAAAATTTTTTCTTAGCTACGCTCTAGGATGTTCTTAGCTCTGTTGTTACAAGAGTGAAACGCTTACACCCTAAAATTACGTCAAATATTTGGCGACGGTAGCACAACATTGAGATCCAGGGAGATGCACCCATGCGCGTTTTAACCCCCCTCTGCAGCGCGGTTTTGCTGGCCATGGCTTGCACTTCCCAAGCCCAGGCGATGAACCTCACCGAGGCGATTCAAAGCACCATCGCCACTCACCCGGAACTGGCGTCGCGCGTGGACGCCCGCCTGTCAGCGGATGAACAAGTGAAAGTGGCCAAGGGCGGGTTTTATCCGTCGGTCGATCTGAACGCTGCCTACGGTCGCGGTTACAGCGACAACACCAATACCCGCGCTTTCGGTAACCACAACACCGAAATCCTCAATTACACCCAGTCGGAGCTGCGCTTGCGGCAGATGATCTTCGACGGCTTCAACACCGCCAACGAGGTCGAGCGCACCAAGGGCGTGTCCAACTCGCGCGCCTACTACGCGCAAGGCACCGCGCAGGATCTGGCCCTGCGCACCATCGAGGTCTACCTCGAAGTGCTCAAGCGTCGGGAACTGGTGACGCTGGCCAAGAACAATTTGCAGGCGCACTTGCGCGTCAACGATCAGATCGGCCTGCGCACCGAGCGCGGCATCGGCAGCACTGCAGACTCGGATCAATCGGTTGCCCGTCGTGCACTGGCGCAGAACAACCTCGACACCGCCGAAGTCGATCTGGCTGACGCCGAATCGAATTTCTACAGCGTGGTCGGACGCATGCCCGATGAGCTGGAAACCCCGGCCTCGACTCGCGGTGAGATGCCACCGGACCTGCGTGAAGCGCAGCAAAGCATGGTCGACAACAACCCGTACCTGAAATCGGCCCAGGCTGACGTGCAGTCCGCCGAGAGCCAGTACGAAGTGGCCAAGTCGCCGTTCTACCCGCGCTTCGACGCGGAAGCGGCAGTGGGCGCGAACAACAACGTGCAGGGCGACGAAGGCCACGACAACGAATGGCGTGTCGGTGTGGTGATGAACTACAACCTGTTCCGTGGCGGCAGCGATAAGGCACGTCTGGCCGCGAATGCCCACGACATCAACCAGGCGATGGACATCCGCAACAACGCCCTGCGTCAGCTCAACGAGAACATTCGCCTGGCCTGGAACGCCATGGAGAACGCCAAGAAGCAGACGCCGACGGCCCGCGAATACGCCGAAACCACCAAACGCGTGCGCGCCGCTTATCAGGACCAGTTCGGCCTCGGCCAACGCACCCTGCTCGACCTGCTCGACAGCGAAAACGAGCTGTACAACGCCAACCGTCGCTACACCGAAATCCGCTACACCGAGGAATACTCGATGTATCGCGTGCTGGCGAACATGGGCCAGTTGCTGAGCAAGCAACGCGTGGTGCTGCCGGCTGATGCGATTGCCACGACCGAAGTGAAAAACCAGGCGCGCCTGCCCGAGTTGAAATAGCCCCTCCGGGACGCGCCGACGGCTGCGATCTCTGATCGTTCCCACGCTCTGCGTGGGAATGCAGCCCGTGACGCTCCGCGTCACTGGACGCAGAGCGTCCCTAGAGGCATTCCCACGCAGAGCGTGGGAACGATCCGATAACCGAGCCCGTTCAACAGAGGCAATCACTATGACCAGCATGGAACCCGGCGCCACCGGGGTCGATCCGCGCCTGAGCTTCGACGACCCGTTACTCGACGGCCTGCTGATCCTCTGCAAACTGCATGGCGCCACGGTCAGTCGTGCCAGCCTGAGCGCCGGGCTGCCCCTGAACAAACAACGCCTGAGCCTCGATCTGCTGCCCCGTGCAGCAGCGCGGGCCGGATTGCAGGCGCGGTTGTTGCGCCGTGAATTGAAAGACATTTCGCCGCTGAACCTGCCGATCCTGCTGCTGCTCAACGACGGCCGCACTGCCGTGCTGCGGCGCTTTGGCGAGGATGGCAAAGCCCTGCTGCTGCCCAGCGAAGCCGACGGCGGCGAGCAATGGGTGAGCCGCGAAGAGCTTGGCGAACACTACAGCGGCCAGGCCTTGTTCGCCCGTCCGCGTCACGAACTCGAAGACCTGCGCGCGCCGCTGGTGCCACGGGTAAATGCGTGGTTTCGCGACACTCTCAAACTGTCGAAATGGCTGTACAGCGATGCGATCCTCGCCAGTTTCCTGATCAATTTGCTCGGCCTGATGGTGCCGCTGTTCGTCATGCAGACCTATGATCGCGTCGTGCCGAATCAGGCGACCTCGACGCTGTGGGTGCTGTCGATCGGCCTGTTGATCGGCACCGGTTTTGAACTGGTGCTGCGCGTGGTCCGTGCGCACCTGCTCGACACCGCCGGCAAGAAAACCGACGTGATCCTCTCGGCGACGTTGTTCGAGCGCATCACCGGGATGTCGATGAAAGCGCGGCCGGCGACCATCGGCGGCTTTGCCCAGAGCATTCACGATTTCCAGGGCCTGCGTGAATTTCTCACTGCCGTGACCCTGACCAGCCTGATCGACTTGCCCTTTGTGGTGTTGATGCTGGTGGTGATCGGCCTGCTCGGCGGCTGGCTGGTGGTGATTCCACTGTTGGCGTTTCCGATCACGATCATTTTCGCCATGGTGATTCAGGTGCGCCTGCGTGACACCGTGCAAAAAAGCCTGAGCCTCGGCGCGGAGCGTCAGGCGGTGCTGATCGAAACCCTCGGAGGCCTGGAAACCCTCAAGGCCTGCGGCGCCGAAAGCGAGCGTCAGCACAAATGGGAAAGCACCCACGGCGCCCTCACCCGCCTCGACAGTCATGCGCGCAACCTGTCGGCGCTGGCCACCAACGGCACGCTGTTCATCCAGCAGTTTTCCGGGATGGCGACGATTGTTGCCGGGGTCTACAGCATCATTGCCGGCAACCTCAGCGTCGGCGCGCTGGTTGCCACTTACATGCTCGGCAGCCGCGTGCTCGCCCCGCTCGGCCAGATCGCCGGGCTGATCACCCGCTACCAGCAAGCGCAACTGACGATGAAAAGCACCGACGCGCTGATGGCCCTGCCGCAGGAGCGCGACGGCAAACAACGACCACTGGAACGTACGCAGCTGCAAGGTGCCCTCGACGTCAGCGGCGTGACATTCCAGTACAACGGCCAGAATGCGCCGGCGCTGAGCGAAGTCAGCTTCAGCCTGAAAGCCGGCGAGCGGGTCGGCATCATCGGCCGCAGCGGTTCGGGCAAAAGCACGTTGGCGCGGCTGGTCATGGGCTTTTATGAAGCGGAGGAAGGCCAACTGCTGCTCGACGGCCTCGACCTGCGCCAACTGGACGTGGCTGACCTGCGCCAGCAGATAGGTTATGTCGCCCACGACCTGCCGCTGCTGGCTGGCAGCCTGCGCGACAACCTGACCCTGGGCGCGCGTTACATCAGCGACTCACGCATGCTCGAAGTCGCCGAACTCACCGGCGTCACTGAACTGGCCCGGCAACACCCGCAAGGTTTCGACCGACCGGTGGGCGAACGCGGGCAATTGCTTTCCGGCGGCCAGCGCCAGGCGGTGTTGCTGGCGCGCGCGTTACTGCTCGATCCACCGATCATGCTGCTCGACGAACCCACCAGCGCCATGGACAACAGCAGCGAAGATGCGCTGCGGCAGAAACTGCATGGCTGGGTGCAAGGCAAAACCCTGCTGCTGGTCACCCACCGCACCTCAATGCTGAGCCTGGTGGACCGGTTGCTGGTGCTGGACAACGGCCGGGTCGTCGCTGACGGCCCGAAAGAAGCAGTCATCGAAGCGCTGCGCAAGGGCCGTGTCGGCTCGGCGGCGGTCTAGGAGTTACGCCATGCCTGCTTCTTCCGATAGCAACAAGCGCGGCTACTTCGACAGCTTCGGCAAAAGCGCCGAAGCCGAGTTCATGCCGGAAACCGCCGGCGCGGCGTTGCAGGATTCGCCGCGCAAATCGCGGATCACCGTGTGGCTGGCGGCAGCGCTGCTGATCGCCGCCTTGGTCTGGGCCAAATTTGCCGTGCTCGAAGAAGTGACCATGGGCGAAGGCAAAGCGATTCCGTCGAGCAAGGTCCAGGTGATCCAGAACCTTGAGGGCGGTATCGTCACCGAGATTTTCGTTCGCGAAGGCCAGATGGTCGGCAAGGGCGACACCCTGCTGCGTCTGGATGACACGCGCTTTCGCTCGAACAAGGGCGAGAGCGAGGCCGACCGTTACGCGCTGACCGCACAGGTTGAACGGCTGTCAGCCGAGGCCGAGGGACGCCCCTTCAAACTCTCCGCTGAAGTCATCGCCAAGGCGCCGCAAGTCGCCGAGGACGAGCGCTCGCTGTACGAGCAACGCCAACGCCGCTTGGCCAGCGAACAGCGCACCCTCAGCGAACAATTGCGGCAGAAAACCCAGGAACTGGCCGAGTTTCGTTCCAAGCAAGGCCAGTTCAGCTCGAGCCTGGCGCTGCTGCAACAAGAGATGAACATGTCCGAACCGCTGGTAAAAACCGGCGCCGTGTCACCAGTGGAAATCCTCCGGCTCAGGCGCAGCGCTGTGGAGATCCGTGGTTCGCTGAACGCCACCACGCTGGCGATTCCCCGGGCCGAATCGGCGATCGCCGAGATCCGCAGCAAGATCGACGAATCCGAGCAGACCTTCCGTTCCGAGGCCGCCAAAGAGCTGAATGAGAAACGCACCGACCTGTCGAAAATCACCGCGTCGAGCATCGCCATCGACGATCGCGTCAGCCGCACTACGGTGACGTCGCCGGTGCGTGGCGTGATCAAGCAGATGAAGGTCAACACCATCGGCGGCGTGGTCCAGCCGGGCAGCGACATGGTCGAAATCGTGCCGCTGGAAGACAACCTGCTGATCGAAGCCAAGGTCCGCCCGCAAGACGTCGCGTTCCTGCATCCGGGCCAGAAAGCCATGGTCAAGTTCAGCGCCTACGACTACACGATTTACGGCGGGCTGAGCGCCAAACTGGAGTTGATCGGCGCCGATACGATCACCGATGATAAGGGCAACAGCTTCTATCTGATTCAGGTGCGCACCGACAAGAATCACCTGGGCGGCGATGTCAAACCGCTGCTGATCATCCCGGGGATGGTGGCGACGGTGGACATCATTACCGGCGAGAAAAGCGTTTTGGATTACCTGCTCAAACCGGTGCTGAAAGCGCGGACCGAGGCGATGCGTGAGCGCTAGTGATCTTTGAATTGCGGTGATTGATCTGGCGCTTTCGCGAGCAGGCTCGCTCCCACAATTGGTATGCATTCCCCTGTGGGAGCGAGCCTGCTCGCGAAGAGGCCCGCACAGACAATGATCATTTGTCGCCATGGTTACGCTGAAAGGTCTCCTCCCCCATCGCCGCAATCTGCCCTTCGATCAGCGCTTCAAACGGTTTCAGTAACGGCGCAAACGTCGTCGGTGCTTCGAGGGTTTCCAGCGCCTGGACGATCGCCTCGATCGTCGATAACGCTCCCGGCCCCGGCGCCTTGCGCAAGCGATAGCGCGACACGCCGCCCTCGGTCAGGGTCACCCGTGGCAGTGCTGCCAGCAGCGGATTGAGGTGCAACATCTTGCGCGCCTTGCGCCATGTTCCATCCGGGACGACCAGCAACATTGGCTGATCATTTGGCGCGTAAACCTGCAACGACTGCGCATCGTCAGCCGGGAACAGCAAGCGCGCCTGATAACCCGGCCGGTTCAACAGTTTCGGCAAATCTTCGAATACCTCGCCGACAATCAGCTCGGCATTGCTCAGTCCCAGCACCGCCAGCCGCGCGGTATTGAGCGCGTGACTGACCTCGCTCGGATGCTGCAGCAGCAATACTCGGGTGCGGCTATCGAGGTGCGGAATCAATGGGCACAGGCAATGGGTCTGGGGGCGCAGGCAGCGCGGGCATTGGGGTCGGGACATTTTTTTCTCAAGCCTGATTGAGCTGCGCTTTGAGCAAATCGCGGAAGGTCTGGATCAGCGGCTCGCGGCTGCGGCCCCTGCGCATGATCATCGAAAACGGCGCCTGATAACCGAAGGTCGCTGGCAGCAGAACGCGCAGGTCGCCCTTGTCGGCCCAGGCCTGCGCGTAGTGCTCCGGCAGATAACCGATGTAGGCGCCGGAGAGCACCAGAATCAGCTGCGCTTCCATACTTTCCACGGTCGCGGCGCTGTGTTTGAAACCGTGGCGGGCAAGTTCCGCCTGACTCCAGTAACCGCGCCCGACCATCCGTTGCTGGGTGATGACCTGCTCGGGGATGCGCCGCTCGTTGAACAACGGGTGACGACTGCTGCAATACAGCCAGTGCTGCTCGCGGTACAGCGGCATGTAGACCAGACCGCTCATGCGCGTGGAAAACGCACCGATGGCCAGATCGAGGCGATTGTCCTGCACGCCGAGCTGCAATTCGTAAGGGCTCATCACCGACAGGTGCAGATGCACCGCCGGGTGTTCCTGACTGTAGGCGCCGATGGCTTCGGCAAACGGCAGGGCCTTGTCGCTGACCGTGGAATCGATCACGCCAAGGTTGAGCGTGCCGCGCAGTTCGCCCTTCAGCGCGGCGGCGTATTGCTCGAAGCCTTCAAGCTCGGCGAGCAGGCGCAGGGTTTCCTGATGGAACAGCTCGCCCTTGCTGGTCAGGCTGAAGCCACCGCGCCCGCGATGGCACAGCACCAGACCGAGCGCGGCTTCGAGCTGGCTCATGTAAGTGCTGATCGCCGAGGTCGACAGGTTGAGTTCCTGCTGCGCATTGGCAAAACCCTGATGGCGCACGACGCTGACGAAGATGCGCAGGAGTTTCAGGTCGGGTAAAGCGTTGGCCATGTCTACTCCGGGCTTTGCAACTGTGTGTATGTGGGAAAAGCCCCTCACCCCAGCCCTCTCCCCGAGGGAGAGGGATGGGGTGAGGGCAACAATCTTCAGCCCTACACTTCATTCGAACCCACCAAAGTCTAATCCCACCTCTCCCATTAGTTTAGAAAAATCTGAACTAAGTTTTTGCCCGTAGCGATTCTTCCCCGTCACTACATTTCGCATGATCGGCCCCACAGCGGCGTCCGAACCTGTGCTCAACGGCGCGCCGGCATAAATAAAACAAAGACGATGAGGCCCTACCCGTGGACAAGATTCTTCACCAACCACTGGGCGGCAATGAAATGCCGCGCTTCGGCGGCATCGCCACCATGCTCCGACTTCCCCATGTACCGACCGCTGCCGGCCTTGACGCTGCCTTCGTTGGCGTGCCGCTGGACATCGGCACTTCGCTGCGCCCCGGCACCCGCTTCGGGCCACGCGACATCCGCACCGAATCGGTGATGATCCGCCCGTACAACATGGCCACCGGCGCCGCGCCGTTCGACTCGCTGTCGGTGGCCGACATCGGTGACGTGGCGATCAACACCTTCAACCTGCTCGACGCCGTGCGCATCATCGAAGAAGCCTACGACAACATCCTCGAGCACAACGTCATCCCGATGACGCTGGGTGGCGACCACACCATCACCCTGCCGATCCTGCGCGCGATTCATAAAAAGCACGGCAAGGTTGGCCTGGTGCACATCGATGCCCACGCTGACGTCAACGATCACATGTTCGGCGAGAAGATCGCCCACGGCACCACGTTCCGTCGTGCCGTCGAAGAAGGTCTGCTCGATTGCGATCGCGTGGTGCAGATAGGTTTGCGTGCCCAGGGTTACACCGCCGACGACTTCAACTGGAGCCGCGATCAGGGCTTCCGCGTCGTTCAAGCCGAAGAGTGCTGGCACAAGTCGCTGGCGCCGTTGATGGCCGAAGTGCGCGAGAAGGTCGGTGGCGGTCCGGTGTATCTGAGTTTCGACATCGACGGCATCGACCCGGCCTGGGCGCCCGGCACCGGCACCCCGGAAATCGGCGGCCTGACCACCATTCAAGCGATTGAAATCGTCCGTGGCTGTCAGGGCCTCGACCTGATCGGCTGCGATCTGGTAGAAGTCTCGCCCGCTTACGACACCACCGGCAACACCTCGCTGCTGGCCGCCAACCTGCTGTACGAAATGCTCTGCGTACTGCCTGGCGTGGTTCATCGCTGAGGGTCGGGTCATGCACGCACGTGATCAGGTTCTGCACGCGGCCGCCAAGTTGGTCGCCGCGTTTGCGCGTAACGATCGCGAAGCTTACTTCGGCGCATTCAGCACCGATGCCAGCTTCGTTTTCTACACCCTCGACCAGCCGTTGCTGTCGCGCGATGCCTATCAGGCGTTGTGGGACCGCTGGCGCGCCGAGGAGGGTCTCGAGGTGCTGTCGTGCACCTCGAGCAACGCCTTTGTCAGCCTGCAGGGTGACGTGGCGGTTTTCATCCATGACGTGGCCACCGAGCTGCGCATGCAAGGGGAGCAACATTTCAGCCAGGAGCGCGAGACGATTGTTTTCAGAAGACAAGCGTCGAGCCTAGAACAACAAGGCCTATGGCTGGCCTGTCACGAACATTTGTCCGCAATGCCGGAAGGGCTGCCACCCCCTTAGCCAATGGTGACGCTCACGCACGATGAGCGCGCCTGATGATCGGAGCAGATCATGAATAACAACAACAACGAAAAAAGCCTTAGCAGCATCGAAACAAACGGGGTCGAACAGATCCCGGATCATGAGCGCGACGCCCGGCCCAGCGACCTGTTTCGCTTGATCTTCGGCGGCGCCAATACGTTTGCCACCGCTGTGCTCGGCAGTTTCCCGGTGCTCTTCGGCCTGTCGTTTCAGGCCGGTGTCTGGGCGATTGTCCTGGGTGTGGTGGTCGGTGCGCTGATCCTCGCGCCGATGGGCCTGTTCGGCCCGCTCAACGGTACCAACAACGCCGTGTCTTCCGGTGCGCACTTCGGCGTGCACGGGCGGATTGTCGGGTCGTTCCTGTCGTTGCTGACGGCGATCGCGTTCTTCTCGCTGTCAGTGTGGAGCTCGGGTGATGCGCTGGTCGGCGGCGCCAAACGCCTCGTCGATTTGCCGGAAACCGACCTGACCCTGGGCCTGGCCTACGGTCTGTTCGCGCTGCTGGTGCTGACCGTGTGCATCTACGGTTTCCGCATCATGCTGTGGGTCAACCGCATCGCCGTGTGGGCCGCGAGCCTGTTGTTCCTGCTCGGCATCTTCGCCTTCGCCCCCGCTTTCGACAGCCAGTACGCCGGCAGCGTGGCGCTGGGTCAGGCCGGGTTCTGGGCGGCATTCATCGGCGCGGCGCTGGTGGCCATGAGCAACCCGATTTCCTTCGGGGCGTTCCTCGGCGACTGGTCGCGCTACATCCCGCGTGAGACGCCGAAGGGCCGGATCATGCTGGCGGTGATCGCCGCACAACTGGCGACGTTGATCCCATTCCTGTTCGGCCTCGCCACCGCCACCATCGTCGCGATCAAAGCGCCGGACTACATCGCCGCGAACAACTATGTCGGCGGCTTGCTGGCCGTGTCGCCGAGCTGGTTCTTCCTGCCGGTGTGCCTGATTGCGGTGATCGGTGGCATGTCCACCGGCACCACGTCGCTGTATGGCACCGGGCTGGACATGTCCAGCGTGTTCCCGCGCGTGCTTTCCCGGGTCAAGGCGACCTTGCTGATCGGCGTGCTGTCGATCGCCTTCATCTTTATCGGCCGTTTTGCGGCGAACCTGGTGCAGAGCGTGTCGACCTTCGCCGTGCTGATCATCACCTGCACCACCCCGTGGATGGTGATCATGATCATCGGTCTGCTGGTGCGGCGCGGCTTCTACTGCCCGGATGACCTGCAAGTGTTCACTCGCGGCGAACAGGGCGGACGCTACTGGTTCAACCACGGCTGGAACTGGCGCGGTCTGGGGGCGTGGATTCCGAGTGCGCTGGTCGGCCTGTGCTTCGTCAACCTGCCGGGGCAGTTCGTCGGCCCGCTGGGCGAACTGGCCGGCGGCATCGACATCAGTTTGCCGGTGACATTGGGCCTGGCGTCGGTGGTGTATCTGACGCTGCTGCGCCTGTTCCCCGAACCTCGGGAGGTGTTTGGGCCGACGGATGTGCGCAGCCAAAGCAACGATGCCCCGGCTAAACCCGCCATGCGCCAGGCCGCCTGAATAAACGCAAAACCCTGTGGGAGCGAGCCTGCTCGCGAAAGCGATCTGTCAGTCACATCTTTATTGAATGTGCGTGCGAATTCGCGAGCAGGCTCGCTCCCACAGGAAGCCTTGCAGACCCCATTTGCTTCACCATAAAAAAGACAATCGGAGACACGCCATCATGGCTTTGGATTTATTCGTCGTCCTCATCTACGCCGCCGGCATGCTCTTGCTCGGCTATTTCGGCATGCGCAAGGCCAAGACCAACGAGGACTTTCTCGTCGCCGGTCGCAACCTCGGCCCGAGCCTGTACATGGGCACCATGGCCGCTACCGTGCTTGGCGGTGCGTCGACCGTCGGCACCGTGCGCCTGGGCTACGTGCATGGCATTTCCGGTTTCTGGCTATGTGCGGCACTGGGTTGCGGCATCGTTGCGCTGAACCTGTTCCTCGCCAAGCCGCTGCTGAAACTGAAGATCTACACCGTTACCCAGGTCCTGGAAAAACGCTACAACCCGATGGCCCGCTCGGCGAGCGCGGCAATCATGCTGGCTTATGCGCTGATGATCGGCGTGACCTCGATCCTCGCCATCGGCACCGTGCTGCAAGTGCTGTTCGGCCTGCCGTTCTGGATTTCGGTATTGCTCGGCGGTGGCGTGGTGGTGATCTATTCGGCGATCGGCGGCATGTGGTCGCTGACCCTGACCGACATCGTCCAGTTCATCATCAAGACCGTCGGCCTGATGTTCATCCTCTTGCCGATCTGCCTGTACCGTGTCGGCGGCTGGGATGAGCTGGTACTGAAACTGCCGGCCACTGCGTTCAACTTCACCACGATCGGCTGGGACACGATCATCACCTACTTCATGATCTACTTTTTCGGCATCCTCATCGGCCAGGACATCTGGCAACGGGTGTTCACCGTCAAGACCGCCAAGGTCGCGCAATACGCCGGCAGCATCGCTGGCATCTACTGCATCGTTTACGGCCTGGCGTGCGCGCTGATCGGCATGGCCGCGCACGTGCTGATTCCGGATCTGGACAACGTCAACAATGCCTTCGCGGCCATCGTCAAACTGTCGCTGCCCGATGGCATCCGTGGTCTGGTGATCGCGGCTGCACTGGCAGCGATGATGTCCACCGCCAGCGCCGGCCTGCTCGCCGCTGCCACCACGCTGACCGAAGACCTGCTGCCGAAGCTGCGTGGCGGCAAGCAGTCGAGCCTGCGCGTGAACCGCCTGTTCACGCTGCTGACCGGTGTCGTGGTGCTGGGTATCGCGCTGGTGGTGAATGACGTGATCAGCGCCCTCACCCTCGCCTACAACTTGTTGGTTGGCGGCATGCTGATTCCGTTGATCGGAGCGATCTTCTGGAAACGCGCAACCACTGCCGGCGCGATCGCCAGCATGGGCCTGGGCTTCGCCACAGCTCTGCTGTTCATGTTCAAGGATGGTCTGGATGCCAACACGCCGATCTACTACAGCCTGGCCGTTGGCCTGGTGAGTTTTGTCGTGGTCAGCCTGTTGTCCCGTCGCCCGGCGACCGTGGCAACGGCGGTATGAATCGGCTGTAACGACTTGATGTTTTCTTCAGCGGGTGTGGCGTCGGTGGCCACACCCGTTTTTTTCACCTGGAGAAAAGCAAAAGATCGCAGCCTTCGGCAGCTCCTACCATTTGTAGAAACTGCCGACGGCTGCGATCCTGAAATCTCTGATCGGAGGTATTAACGGCGACGTGGCTGGCGCCGACGCTGTTCGTCGTCCGTGCGAATCGGTACCGGTTGCAGAGGCGGTTCGATCAAACCGAGGGCAACTCCCAAATCGTGCAGCCAGTTCTGGATTTTCTCTTTCATCGTCATGCCCCCTTCAGGGTGGTGCTGAGCGGCCGGAATTCTGAGGCCGCTTCGCACTGATAATAGTCCGAAGTCCTACGCAATGCTCGGCCAAATCCGCAATGATCTGTTACTGAATTGAACAGAATCTGTTGCGATTGGTTCACGCGGTTTCCCGCACTTCATGCAAAGCCACGGGATAGACCGCTTGCTGCACGTCGATCCAGGCATTCAGGTTGGCCCCGGCCATACCCTTGCGCCACATGAGCCATGTTGTCGCACCCGCGAACGGCTCGGCCAACGGATGCACCGCGACGCTTTCGCGACCCGGCAGGCTGGCCAGCATCGACTCGGCCATCAACGCCACACCACTGCCGGCAATCACACAGGCGAGCATGCCCTGATACGACTCGATCTCCATCGGCCGGCCCATTGCTGCATGGTAGTGAGAGAACCATGCCTCCAGGCGCATGCGATATGAACAACCCTGGCGAAAAGTGAACACCGAGCGCCCTTCCACGTCCCGCGCGGTGCGTACTGGCGGATGGTCGATTTCAGTGATCAGCACCAGCCGTTCCTCGCACAACGGCACGCCATCGAGCCCGGCCAGTTGCAGCGGTCCGTCGACCAATGCCGCGTCAAGGCGACCGGTGAGCAAACCTTCGAGCAGTTCGCCGGTCGGCGCCGATTGCACCTGCAAATTCACTGTCGGGTATTGCTTGTGATAACGCGCCAGCAACGCCGGCAGATGAATCGCCGCCGTGCTGTACATGGTGCCCAGCACGAAGTCGCCGGCCGGTTGCCCGCCCATCACCGCCGCACTGGCCTGATCGCGCAGAGCGAAGAGTTTGCCGGTGTAGTCGAGCAGCACCTTGCCCGCCGGCGACAACTGCAAACGCTGCCGTTCGCGCACGAACAATTCGACACCCAGCTGCTCCTCGAGCTGTTTCAGGCGCGTCGACAGATTCGACGGCACACGATGCAGGCGCTCGGCGGCGCGGGTGATCGAGCCTTCCTCGGCGACCGCCTGAAATATCCGCAGTTGGCTGAATTCCACTGCTTTCTCCTGAACAGAACAAGTTACTCACTATTATTCAATTTTAAAGAAAGTCAATCGATCCTAGCCTGACGGTCATTGCTGCCTTGAAGGAAGCCCGACCATGTCGCCGCTGATACGTTTATCCGCCTGTTTCATTGCCCTGATGATGGCCATGGGCATCGGCCGTTTCGCCCTGACGCCACAGATGCCGCACCTGCTCAGCGAAGGGCAGATCGACCTCACCGCTGCCGGGCTGATCGCGGCGGCCAACTACTTTGGCTATCTGCTTGGTGCTGTGGATGCGATGTTCGCCCAGCGGCCGCAGCAGGTGCAGCGGCGATTGCATGGCGGGCTGTGGCTGTGCGTGCTGCTGACCCTGGCGTCGTTCTGGGCCAACGGTTTCTGGTCGCACTTGCTGTTGCGTTTTGGTACCGGGGTGGCGAGCGCCTGGGTGCTGGTGATGATTACTTCGCTCAGTCAGCCGCTGGCGGCGGCAGCGGGTCGCCCGCGCTGGGGTGCTCTGGTTTTTGCCGGGCCGGGGCTGGGGATTTTTCTCACAGGCTTGCTGGCGCTGGTCTCACATCGCTTGCAGCAGACATCGGCAACCCTTTGGCTGATTTACGCGGCGGCTGCGTTGCTGATGATGCTCGGCGTTTGGCGGTTGTTGCCGGAGCCCACGGCGGTTGCGAGGCCAGCGACAATGCATATGAACACAGCGAATCGAGGCATTGGCCGGCTGGCGCTGGTGTATGCGCTGTACGGCATCGGCTACATCATTCCGGCAACGTTCCTGTCGCAGATGGCCAACGCACAGTTTCATGGCCAGTGGCAGGCGGATCTGTTCTGGCCGTGCTTTGGCCTCGGCGCGGCGATCGGTGTGTGGCTGGTGAGCTTGCGTCGGCATGATCCCGAGACCACGCGGCACTGGCTGATGGCGACGTTGTGGCTGCAAGCGGCCGGAGTGTTCGCCTGTCTGCTGGGCAGCGGCCTCGGCCTGGCGTTGGGGGTGATCCTCTGCGGCACGCCGTTTCTAGCCTGCATGCAATTGGTCATGCAGCGCTCGCGAGAGCTGGCGCCCCACGCCACTCAGCGCAACGCCGGGATGCTCACGGCGTGCTTCGCTGTCGGCCAGCTCAGCGGCCCGCTGCTGGCGGCGCTGAGCAGCCATTTCAGCGGCGGCTTGCAGCCGGCGCTGCTGATCGCCGGTGCCGGCCTGTTGCTGGCCGGCGCGCTGGCGAAGGCTACTGGCCCAGCGCCTTGCGCAAACGCCGACGCAGCCACTGCTCGGCGCTGACGAAAGTGATGCCGAGCAGCACCAGCACGGCGCCGATGACGAAGTTCAGACTCAACTGTTCGCCGAGCAGCAGCACGCCGAAGGTCACGCCGAACAACGGCGTCATGAACGAAAACACCGCAAGGTTGGCCGCCAGATAACGGCGCAGCAGCCAGAACCACACCAGGTAACTGAAGAACGACACCACCAGGCCCTGGAACAGCACACTGGCCACCGCCACGGTGGTCAGGCTGACGTGGGTGATCTGGCCGCTGAACAGCGCGATCAACAGCAGGCCGATGAAACCGACCAGCAACTGATAGAACAGGGTCAATGTCACCGGCGCTTCCGACAGTCGCGAGGCCCGCACCACTACGGTGGTCGCGCCCCAACAAGCGCCGGCCAATACGCCGAAGGCATCGCCCAGCAGCATGCGCCGATCAAGGTTGTCCCACGACACACCGCCAGCGAAGGCAATCGCAATGCCGATGAACGCCAGCAGAATCCCCAGCCATTGCAGCGGGCGCAACCGCTCGCTGGCCAGCAGGAAATGCACGCCGAGTGCGGTGAAGATCGGCGCGGTATAGAGGAACACCGACATGTGCGCGGCGGTGGTCAGTTGCAGGCCTTCGGCGATGAACAGGAATTCCAGACCAAACAGCGCACCGGCCAGCAAACCGCCGCGCCAGGTGCTGCCGACCTGATCCCAGCCGCCCTTCCAGCAGATCAGCAAACCGACCAACAAAGCCGAGATTCCTGAACGCCCTGCCGCTTGCATGACCGGCGCGATGTCAGTCGCCGCCCATTTGATCAGGACTTGCTGCACACCCCAGATCAGGCACAGGCCGATCATCACTTGCAGGGCAAAACCGTCGGCATTGCGCCGCTCGGCACTCACCGCAACACCTCGAACACACACAACATGGCAGGCCATCCAATGGTCAGAAAACAGTGTCGGGGATTATCAATCAGATGCGCGGAAAAAGCCGTCTGGAAAAGACCTTTATTTGGTCAGTGGCGTCAGCGCTGAATGGTTGACGGCTGCGCCGTCATTCGCGGGCAAGCCCGCTCCCACAGAGGGTTCGGTGAACACGTGGGAACGAGCCCGCTCGCGAAGAGGCCAGCATTGCCAACACAACTGCCGGAGCAGCTCAGGCAAACCGCTGCGCCACCAAATAACCCACCGTGCAAGCAACGGCCGTCGCCACTGTCCCCCACGCCCAGTCCATCAAACTCACCTGCACCGACCAGTCGCGCAATGTCGCCCAATTGGTCAGGTCATAAGTGCCGTACGCCACCAGCCCCAACAGCGCACCCAGCTTCGCCGCTCGCTGCCAGCTCAGCGCCGGCAAGACCACGAATACCACGCAGCCAATAACGTACAGGCAATAAAAAACCGCTGCGGGCAACAGCAGCGGTTTATCCAGCATCAGCGAACCGAGCAGTTCGCGATAGGTCGGCGCCATCAGCAGCCCGAGCCAGATCCCATCGAGCAGCAGAAACGTCAGTAGCGTCGAGACGTATGCGATCAGCGCCTTTTTCATTGGCTCACCCCTTTAGATGTGGGAGCCGCCGACTTTCAAGATCAAGATCAAAAGATCGCAGCCTTCGGCAGCTTCTACATGGGCCTGCGGTGAGTCAGGTTAGTTCAATGCGATCGGCGTGAATGACGATCTTGCCTTCCTTGTACAGCGAGCCGATGGCTTTCTTGAAGTTGCCCTTGCTGACGCCGAACAGGCTGCTGATCAACGCCGGATCACTCTTGTCGCTGACCGCCAGGGTGCCGTCGTTTTCGCGCAACTTGCCGAGGATCTTCGAACTCAGGCTGCTCGCCGCTTCCTGGCCAACCGGTTGCAGGCTCAGGCTGATCTTGCCGTCGGCGCGCACTTCCTTGATGAAGCCTTTCTCGCGCATGCCCGAACGCATGAACTTGAAGATTTCGTTCTTGTGGATCAAGCCCCAATGCTTGTTATTGATGATCGCCTTGAAGCCCATGTCAGTGGCTTCGGCCACCAGCAGATCAACTTCCTGGCCCGGGCTGTAGGTGGCCGGGGTTTTGTCGAGGTAACGATCAAGACGCGCGGTGGCGGTGATGCGGCGCGTGTGTTTGTCGAGGTAGACGTGCACCACGCAGTATTCGCCAGCGGTCATCTGGCGCTTTTCTTCCGAGTACGGCAGCAACAGATCTTTCGGCAGGCCCCAGTCGAGGAACACGCCGATGCTGTTGACTTCAACCACTTTCAGGCTGGCAAACTCGCCGACCTGAACTTTGGGTTTTTCCGTGGTGGCGAGAAGTTTGTCTTCGCTGTCCAGATAGATGAATACGTTGAGCCAGTCTTCATCTTCGCTGGGAATATCTTTGGGGATATAACGGTTGGGCAAAAGAATTTCGCCATCGGCACCGCCGTCCAGATATAAACCGAAGTTAGTGTGTTTAACCACTTGCAAACTGTTGTAACGCCCGACTAAAGCCATTTCCGAAACCCTCAATACGTCGGCGGCATTCTACCCGTTTTTGCCGCAGACGTCGGGCGACAGATCCACGCAGCGGAAAATCTGCTTCAACGTGTTGATTTTGCTTGATCACTGCCCGGTGAGGTGCCGCTCGTCAGTCCGGCCGGGCGGCTTGCGGCTGTGCGCAATCGCCTCACACTCGCGCGATGTTCTTATTTAAAACAGGGAGTTAGCGAAACATTAATAGTGTCGAACCGGCAATAATGCAGCGCTGCGGTTGGTTATTCCGGGGGATATTTACCAAGCTATTGTCAAGTTATTCCTGTACGATGCCTGGCCGAGTTACTTTTCTAAAGGTTAATGGCCGCCATGCGTGTAAAAGCATCCACCAGCAAAGCAAAGCCAGCTCCAGCCGTTGAAACCAGCGAATCGATCAACGATCAGATCGCAGCATTCCTCAAGTCCGGCGGCGAGATCCAGCAAATTGCCAAAGGCGTCAGTGGCCAGACATTCGGCCCGTCCAAGCAGATCAGCCTGGGCAAGAAGTAACACCGGTTTTACCCCGTCCAGAGGCGCTTTGAGCTTCGAAGCGCCTGGACTGGCACCGCGCAACACCCCTTCGCTTTAAACAAAAATTCCCGAAAATCGACGAACGGCCATCAATGCCGGGCATTCGCCGGTATCCTTGCACGCGTCTAGATCAAGCGTTTCAGCAGGCCTTCGCCCTGCGCTCGCGGTTCATGGAGTGACGCATGCGCCCATTTCCCTGTTTATTGTTCGTCAGCCTGCTGTCAGGCGCGACCGCGCACGCGCAGGTTTTTCAGGGCGAACTGGGTGACTTCGATCTCAAGCTCGGCACCACGCCCAGCCGCAGCATGGCCCAGGGCCTGGTCAAGCCGGCGGCGGTCGGCTCGTTCCACGGTGGCCTTGATCTGAGCCACGACAGCGGCGTGTATTTCGGCCAGTACGCGCCGAGCATGGGCATCAGCCCGGGCAAGAACCTCGAGATCGATTCCTACGTCGGCTTCAAGCAACCTTTCGATCAGGTGCTCGGCTATGAAGTCGGGATGATCCATTACAGCTATCCCCGCGTGGACACCCTCGACAGCCAGGAGCTGTTCGGCGGTCTGACTCTGCTCGGCAGTCGCTTCGGCATTGCCCTGAGCAACGACCCGGATAAACAGAACAACACCTTGTTTGCCGACCTCACTGGCAATCAGCCGTTCGGCATCGGCGTGAGCATGAAATACACCACGCACCAATTGAACACACCGGTGGCGGTGGACGGTGGTTATGTCAGCAGTTTCACCGATTGGTCGGTGAAGCTGTCGCGACCATTCATGGGTGTCGATCTCGATCTGATCTACAGCAATTCCAGCCTCAGCGGCAGCGATTGCTCGGCCTATTCCGGGCACAACAGCGAGTGCGACGGCCTCGTCACCCTCAAGGCTGTACGCACGTTCTATTGATCGGCTGAACTGCCGCGCGCATCCTGCATCACATAAGAATCAGATTTCCGACGCCAGGCTTTCGCAAGGATTTGCCCATGTCTCGCTGGTTCAAACAGATTGCCGCCCTGCTCATCTTCACCCTCGCCCTCGGCGCTTGCAGCCGCGTGGGCCTTGCCTACCGCAACCTCGACGTGATTATTCCATGGTCGCTGAGTGACTACGTGGACATGAACGGCGAGCAGAAAGACTGGTTCAACGAACGGCTCAAGGAACATCTGAGCTGGCACTGCACCACGCAGTTACCCGGTTACCTCGACTGGCTGGACCGTTTGCAGGCCATGGTCGAGAGCAATCAGGTCAGCGACGCCGCGCTACAGGAGCGCACCGCCGAAGCCAAGCAGGCCATTGCCGAAACCGCCCGGGAAATCACCCCTTCGGCCATCGAGCTGTTGCAAGGCCTGGACGATAAACAGGTCGCAGAAATGAACGACGCGTTTGCCAAGGATTTGCGCAAACGTCAGCAGGAATACGTGAAACCGCCGTTGGCCCAACAGATCAAGGAACGCGGCGAGCGCATGGAAAAACGCCTGAACGATTGGCTAGGACCGCTCAGTGATTCACAGAAACAACGCGTCGTGGCCTGGACCAATGCCTTGGGCGACCAGAACACCCAATGGATCGCCAACCGCGCGCACTGGCAGCAACAGTTCAGTGCCGCCGTTGCGCAACGCCAAAGCCCCGAATTCCCACAACGCATCGAGACGCTTCTGGTCAACCGCGAGCGCTTATGGACAGCAGATTACCGCAAGGCCTACGCCAACACCGAAGCCCAGGCGCGCTCGCTGTTTGTCGATCTGATGGCGCAGAGCACGCCGCAACAGCGTGAGCGGTTGTTGAAGAAAATCGAGAGAGTGCGTAAAGACTTCAATGACCTGAAATGTCTCAAGGCCGCTCAGAAACCTTGAGATTACTGGAATCCAATGTGGGAGCGAGCCTGCTCGCGAAAGCGGTGTATCAGACAGTTCAATGTCACTGACAAACCGTATTCGCGAGCAGGCTCGCTCCCACAGGGGGATTTCGCTGGCTCAGGCGATTTGAGCCTTTGAAGCGACTTCATCAAACGTCACCTCATCCAGCGCATCCTCCTGCTCATCCAGCACCTGACGCGGGTGGTCGTTGCCGGGGATGCTGCTGTCGATCAGGCTCAGCAGGCTGGAACCGCGCTGCGTCAGAATGAAATTGTTGCCGGTACTGCCTTCATGATCCGGACGCGGCTCGATATAACCACGGTCAAGCAGCAGACTTTCATACTCACAGGCCAGCGTTTTCAAATGGTCGAGATTCTCGATCGGCTCGCCGGCGCTGGCTTTCTCGGCCGCGTAGGCTTCGGCATAAGCGCGGGGAGCGAAGCTCTGTCCAGCGCTGTTCTGCACTTCATGCAGCAAACGTTCAATCAAATCCCAGTTATAAGTTGTCATCCTGGTTCAACCTCCGGTGCGGGTGATTTGTGCCGCTTTCAAAGGTTGTGACCCAAGCGCTGCGCAGCCGTTCAGCCGCATATCTTCGCGGCGACCGACCGGCGGTCTGTCGATTCTCTTCCGGGTTAAACGACTAGGCTGAAACAGCCGGTTCAACCCGCAGGAGACATGGTCATGAACGTTGCAAACCATCCGGTGGTATCACGCGAAGAATGGCTCGCTGCCCGTCAACAGCATCTGGCCCACGAAAAAGCCTTCACCCGAGAACGCGATCGCCTCAGCGCCGAGCGCCGCGCCCTGCCGTGGGTGAAAGTCGACAAGGACTATCACTTCCAAAGTCCGAACGGCGAACTGAAGCTCAATGACCTGTTCGGCAACAACAGCCAGTTGGTCATCTATCACTTCATGTTTGCCAAAGACTGGGAGCAAGGCTGCCAGGGCTGCTCGTTCCTCAGTGACCACATTGATGGCGCCAACCAGCACCTGGCCCACCACGACGTCGCGGTGGTTGCAGTTTCCCACGCGCCGTTCAACGAGTTTCAGGCGTTCAAACAACGCATGGGCTGGAAATTCGACTGGGTTTCGTCAGAAGGTTGCGATTTCAATTACGACTTCGGCGTCTGCGCCCGGGCTGAAGATGTCGCCGAGGGCAAGGCTACCTACAATTACGAAAAAACCGACAGCGCCGAGGAAGAAATGCCGGGGCTGAGCGTGTTTTATCGCAATGACGAAGGCGAGATTTTTCACACCTATTCAACGTACGCACGCGGTCTGGACATGCTGGTCGGCGCTTACCACTACCTTGATCTGACGCCCAAGGGCAGGAATGAAGACGAGATCATGGAATGGGTGCGACATCATGATCGGTATGACGGTGTGCCGAAGTCGGGTTGCTGTCATGGTGAGCAGCGATCTTGAGCGCAATCCGTGCATGGACTCGTCCGGTGCACTTCTACCCAGAGAGGCCCGACGAGCGGATTCTACAGCCCTTGCGAATGTGCGATGCTAAGTCATCGGGGCCCTTCGGACATTCCTCCGCTACAATAGGCGCACCTGACATTGAGGGGGCAAGATGGAAAAGCTGAGTTTAGAAACCAAGAAAATCTGGTTCGCCAAGCATCGCAGAGCCAACTTCGCAGCCAGCTTGCGCCTGGAAGGCTTCGCTCCTTCACCTTGCGATGGCGAAATCAAACTCCCTACTCGGGAGGCTGCCCTGAAAGCCGTCAGGCACGTAAAAGTTTGAGTAATGACAAATACGGTGCTGACCAAGCCCCGGATTGCTATCCGGACTCAGACGTACTCATCAATCTGCTCGATTTGCGCACCGCAGAGGATTTGGACGAAGCGGAGCGCTATATCAACGAATTAGCTGCTGCGAAACTGGAGTTCATTCCACCCCCATACAGTCTTGCTACGTTGAAAAACGTTCACCGCACCTTGTTCGACAAAGTCTATTCTTGGGCGGGTGAAATCCGCACGCTGGCAATCAGCAAGGGCAACACCCGTTTTTGCAGCCCGGAATTCATTGAGCGCGAGGTCGCAAAAGAGTTTTCGAAAATGGCCAATGCAGGCTGGTTCGAGGACTACTCACGTGATCACCTCATCCACTCAGTGGCCGAAATGTATGGAAATATCAACGTTGCCCACCCGTTCAGAGAGGGTAACGGACGAACCCAGCGTATTGTCTTTGAATACATCATTTACAACGCAGGTTATTCGATCGATTGGCATTCGGTGGATCGCCAAGGGTGGATTGACGCATGCATTCACTCCTTTTACGGAGTTGAGCAACCTCTTGTCGATATCTTTGATCACTGCATCGGCACGTCGATAGCTGAAGCGAACTTTTGATCCGCATTCCTCCTGCGAAGCTTACTGAACTTTTGCCACGCTTCAGCCCTCAACCGGTTAACCCGCCTTAACCGGAACTGAGGCCTGCCCATGAAAATCCTGATCAAGCTCTCCCTCGCCGCCACTCTCGCCTGCGCCCTGCCCGTCTGGGCTTGCACGCCGGAAGAGGCGACGATCAAACGCGAACAACTGGCCAAGGAAGTCTCAAAGCTCACCGAGCAGAATCCGGAAAAAGCCAAGGAGATTAACGCCGAGTTGCAGAAAATGGATCTGGGCACGGCCAGCGCCGATCTGCCGGACAAGTGCCAGTTGATCGATCAGCGTTTGAAGGAACTGGGATCGGCGGAGAAAAAAGCCGACAGTTGAGGACGAAAAAAAACCGGACATTGTCCGGTTTTTTTATGCGCGTTCTAAAGCTTACTCAGCCGCAGGTTCTGCTGGCTTGCGACGCTTGAGCGGGGCCATGCCGTCGCTGCTGACCAAGGAATCCGGCTTTGGACGGTTGACGCTCTTGCGCTTGGTCGGCGTCTTGGCGGCGGTTTTCTTCTTGTCGCCCTTGGCGTCGGTCTTTTTCTTCTTCACGCCGACGGCTTTGCCCGAGGCCTTGACCTTTTTCGGCCCGCCGTAGGTGCCTTTGACTTCCTTGATGGTGCGGCGCTCGAAGCTTTGCTTCAGGTAGCGCTCGATGCTCGACATCAGGTTCCAGTCGCCGTGGCAGATCAGCGAGATCGCCAGGCCATCGTTGCCGGCGCGGCCGGTACGACCGATGCGGTGCACGTACTCGTCGCCGCTGCGTGGCATGTCGAAGTTGATCACCAGATCCAGACCGTCGACGTCCAGACCACGGGCCGCAACGTCAGTCGCGACGAGGATCTTTACGCCGCCCTGTTTCAGTCGATCGATCGCCAGTTTGCGATCCTTCTGGTCTTTCTCGCCGTGCAGCACGAACGCCTTGTATTCCTGGGCCACGAGGCGGCCGTAGATGCGGTCGGCCATGGCGCGAGTGTTGGTGAAGACGATGGCCTTCTGGTAGGTCTCGTTGGCCAGCAGCCAGTTCACAATCTGCTCTTTGTGCTGATTGTGGTCGGCGGTGATGATTTGCTGACGAGTCGTCGAGTTGAGCTGGCTGACGGCGTTGAGCTGCAGGTGCTCAGGGTTGTTCAGGACCTTGGCGATCATTTCGCGCAGGCCGGAACCGCCGGTGGTCGCGGAGAACAGCATGGTCTGCTGACGGTTCGGGCACTCATCGACCAGACGCTGCACGTCTTCGGCGAAACCCATGTCGAGCATGCGGTCGGCTTCGTCGAGCACCAGCACTTCGACTTCTTTCAGGTCGAGGTTGCCGGCGTTGAGCTGCTCGATCATCCGCCCCGGGGTGCCGATGAGGATGTCCGGCACTTTGCGCAGCATGGCGGCCTGCACCTTGAAGTCTTCGCCGCCAGTGATCAGGCCGGACTTGATGAAGGTGAACTGCGAGAAGCGTTCGACTTCCTTCAAAGTCTGCTGGGCCAGCTCACGGGTTGGCAGCAGGATCAGCGTCTTGATGCTGACGCGGATCTTCGCCGGGCCGATCAGGCGATTGAGGATCGGCAGGACGAAAGCGGCGGTTTTGCCGCTACCGGTTTGCGCCGTCACCCGCAGATCACGCCCCTGGAGCGCCAGCGGGATGGCCGCGGCTTGCACTGGCGTTGGCTCGACAAATTTCAGCTCGGCCACGGCTTTGAGCAGGCGTTCGTGCAGGGCGAATTGGGAAAACACGGGTGCTACCTCGAAGATATGCAAAAAAACAGCTGCATAGGTTACCGGTTTCGAGCGCTCAGGCCGAGTTTCTTTGTGCAAACGGCGACAATCAGTGATTTTTTTGTTGCCCGATTTGTCACTCGCTGCAATACACAGCGTCTTAAATGCTCTAATCGGCCCTCGCGTCTTACAGAAGAAACGTTTCGCTCATGGATATCAAACAGCTCTGGCTCAAAGCCCAAGGCCTCTGGGGCACGCTCGAAGAGCACCCACTTCTGCAATCGGGACTGGCGCTGCTGGTGCTGCTGGTCATCGCGCTGGTGCTCGGGCGAGTGGCGCGTTACCTGATCCTGCACGCCAGTCGCATGCTCGGCCGCCAACCGGCGCTGCACTGGATCAACGACTTTCGCCACAACAAGGTGTATCAACGACTGGCGCAGATGACGCCGTCGCTGGTGATCCAGTTCGGCCTGCACCTAGTGCCGGAGCTGAGCAAAACCGCGATGAATTTCCTCGGCAACGTCGCGCTGGCCTTCACCATTCTGTTCCTGCTGCTGGCGGTCAGCGCCCTGCTCAACGCCCTGCTCGACATCTACGCGCGCACCGAGCATGCGCGTACACGCTCGATCAAAGGCTACGTGCAACTGGCGAAAATGGTTTTGTACGTGTTCGGCGCGATCATCATCGTCGCCACCCTGATCGACCGCTCGCCGCTGTTGCTGTTGTCGGGCCTGGGTGCGATGTCGGCGGTGATTCTGTTGGTCTACAAGGACACGCTGCTGTCGTTCGTCGCCAGCGTGCAGCTGACCAGCAACGACATGCTGCGGGTCGGCGACTGGATCGAGATGCCACAAGTCGGCGCCGATGGCGACGTGGTCGACATCACGTTGCACACGGTCAAAGTGCAGAACTTCGACAAGACGATCGTCTCGATCCCGACCTGGCGGCTGATGTCCGAGTCGTTCAAGAACTGGCGCGGCATGCAGCAGTCCGGCGGTCGGCGGATCAAGCGCAGCCTGTTCATCGATGCCAGCGGCGTGCGCTTCATCCGCGACGACGAGGAAGAAAAGCTTTCGCAGGTGCACCTGCTGACCGACTACATGGGCCGCAAGAAAGCCGAGCTCAAGGCTTGGAACGAAGCGCAGGGCAATGTCGCAGCCATGTCAGCCAACCGCCGCCGCATGACCAATATCGGCACCTTCCGCGCGTATGCGCTGGCGTATCTGAAGAGTCATCCGGAGATTCAGCCGAACATGACCTGCATGGTCCGGCAGATGCAGACCACCGCGCAGGGCATTCCGCTGGAAATCTACTGCTTCACCCGCACCACGGTGTGGGCCGATTACGAGCGGATTCAGGGGGATATTTTCGATTACCTGCTGGCTGTGTTGCCGGAGTTCGGGTTGAGCCTGTATCAACAGCCGAGTGGCGGGGATTTGCGCGCAGGCTTGCTGCCAGCGGTGTTGGGCTCGGCGAGTATTCCCGAGCCGGAAAAACACCTGATGTAACCCAAAGATCAAATGTAGGAGCGAGCCTGCTCGCGAATGCAATGTGTCAGTCGCCCCATACTTATCTGACCCAACGCCTTCGCGAGCAGGCTCGCTCCCACAGGGGTTATGCGGCGGCCGGGGATTTGCGGATGCCCAACCGACTGATCCACACCGCTGCCAGAATCACACCCCCGCCAAGGAACAACCGCCCCAGTTCCTCATGCTGATTCCAGATCAGCAGATTCAACAGCAACCCCACCGGCACGTGCAGGTTGTTCATCACCGCCAGTGTTCCGCCGTTGACCATGCACGCGCCCTTGTTCCACCAGTACAGACCCAACGCAGTCGAGACCAGACCGAGAAACAGCAACACCGCCCATTGCAGCGGCGCTTCCGGTAGAAAGTTCGACTTGCCGAACAACAGGAACGCTGGCAGCACAACCGCCAATGCACCGAGGTAGAAATAACCGAAACGGCGGTAATGCGGCAGGTCACTCGGATGCTTCGCCACCAGATGCTTGTAGAGGACCTGCCCGGCGGCATAAGTGAAGTTGGCCAGTTGCAGCAGCAGAAAGCCCATGAAGAAGTCGGGACTGATGCTGTCGAAGCGAATCACTGCCGCACCCCCGACTGCTACCAGCGCAGCAATCAATGCCCACGGGTTGAAGCGGCGGTTCAGCGCGTCTTCGATCAACGTCACGTGCAGCGGCGTGAGAATCGTGAACAGCAACACCTCCGGCACCGTCAGCACACGGAAGCTCAGGTACAGGCAGACGTAAGTCACCCCGAACTGCAACGCGCCGATCAGCAACATGCCACGCATGAACGCCGGCTCCACCGAACGCCAGCGCGTCAACGGAATAAACACCAGCCCGGCCAGCAACACACGGACCAGCACCGCAAAGTAACTGTCGACATGCCCAGCCAGGTATTCGCCGATCAGACTGAAGGAAAACGCCTGGATCAGCGTGACAAAAAGTAGATAGCCCATGCTCGCCTCGAAAATCGAATGGCGGCGACGATAGCGGTTTTTCGGATGGGCTCCAACAGCAAACGGCGCCGGAATCAAAAGCCCCTCACCCTAGCCCTCTCCCGGAGGGGAGAGGGGACTGACCGAGGTGGTTGGGCAAGCTACGCCGACATGAAATACCGCATCGAATCCAAAGAAGCCAAAAACCGGCCCTCCACCGCTCAACACAATGAGCGCAAGCTCGAGTACCGCTCTTGATCTTGATCCACCCGCCCCGTCGGCAGGCTGAGCGGAGGGATTGATCCGGGCGTGGGAGCGCAGCGACCGTCTGGCGCAGCCAGACACAGCGGAAGGAGGTGCAGCGAAGCAAACCGGAGCCGCTGCGCCCGGATCGATCCCGCAGCGAAGGAACCCCGAGCCCCAGCGAGCGGGCCGAACGTTGGGGCACAGACCTTTGGTTACTTTGGGGCGTTTGCCAAAGTGACCCGCTGTAAGAGCGGAACCGCCAGCCGCAACACCGCAGTAACGGATATTCACCCAAAACCCCAAGAGCCTGGTCGGCCCAAAGGCCGCCAAGAAAACCCAGACAAAAAAAAGCCCGATCTCGCTAAAGCGTTCAATCGGGCTACAGCACTCAGGAGCAAAAGTGCAAAGGGAGGTTCGATGCGCGTGGAACCTTGAAGGGGTTGCGCCAGGTCACTTAAACAATCGGCGATTATCTGGCGATTAACCGATCAAGCGACCTGAGACAATTTGGCGTTGGCCTGATTCAGGCCCTTCTCCTGGAAGTCACCGCCCAGGTTCATGCCCTCGGCATGGATAAAGGTCACGTCGTTGATCCCGATGAAACCCATCACCTGCCGCAAGTACGGTTCCTGATGATCCGCAGGACCACCGGCATACACACCACCGCGAGCAGTCAGAACAAAGGCGCGCTTGCCGCTGAGCAGACCTTGCGGGCCGGTTTCGGTGTACTTGAAGGTCACCCCGGCACGCAGCACATGATCAAGCCAGGCCTTGAGCGTGCTCGGGATCGCAAAGTTGTACATCGGTGCAGCCATCACCAGCACGTCGGCGGCGAGCAGCTCATCAGTCAATTGGTTGGAGCGATCCAACGACGCCTGTTCGCTGTCGTTGCGCTGTTCGGCGGGCTTCATCCAGCCGCCCAGCAAGTTGGCGTCCAGGTGCGGCACCGGGTTGGCGGCGAGGTCACGCACGGTGATCTGATCGGCAGGGTGCGCGGCTTTCCACTGAGCGATGAAGGTCTGGGTCAGTTGACGGGAAACCGAATCTTGCTGGCGGGCACTGCTTTCGATGATCAGAACGCGGGACATGGTGTGTAGCCTCCATCCGAGAATGTTGTAAGTCGATGGAGTGAAGGTTAAACAGAGTCGAATCGATGAAAAAGCGCAAATATCCGCTGTAATCCATCGATAAATTCGTTTATAAGCTAAACCCATATCCCCTGTGGGAGCGAGCCTGCTCGCGAAAGCGGAATGTCAGTCACATCATCTCTGGATGACACTCCGTCTTCGCGAGCAGGCTCGCTCCCACAGGGTAATAGCGTTATTTCGGGGTGCAGGTCAGTTTGATGCGCAGCTTGATGATCTCGCGGGTGAACTTGGCCGTGGCGTTTTTATGCTTGCCGGCCGGGACATCGATGCTGCGGGTGCGCGGTGCTTCCGGGCCGTTGCTGAACACCGCACGGCAGGTCGCATCGACGTCACCGTAATTGGCCACGCGGATCGAGCCGATGTCGTTGTCCGTGTCGTAAGTCTCGTAGTCGATCTTCATGCCGTTGAGATCCTTTTGCACATCGATCGGATAGGCAAACGCGGTCAACGGCAGCAGCGCCAGCACCACACAACAGAATTTTTTCATTCGGCAGTCTCCATGAGGGACGGCCAGCTTAGGACAAGAGGAGCTATTGATGAAAGCGCCCCGCGTGACCCTTGATCAATGGCGAACATTGCAGGCCGTGGTCGACCACGGCGGATTCGCCCAGGCCGCCGAGGCCCTGCACCGTTCGCAATCGTCGGTCAGCTACACCGTCGCCCGCATGCAGGATCAGCTCGGCGTGCCGTTGCTGCGCATCGACGGGCGCAAAGCCGTGCTCACCGAGGCCGGCGGCGTGTTGTTGCGCCGTTCGCGGCAATTGGTCAAACAGGCCAGCCAACTCGAAGACCTCGCCCATCACATGGAGCAAGGCTGGGAAGCGGAAGTGCGGCTGGTGGTGGATGCGGCCTACCCGAGCGCGCGGATCGTCCGCGCGCTGACCGCGTTCATGCCGCAGAGTCGCGGCTGCCGCGTTCGTCTGCGCGAGGAAGTGTTGTCGGGGGTCGAGGAAGTGCTGCTCGAAGGCGTCGCGGATCTGGCGATCACCGGCCTGAGCATTCCGGGCTACCTCGGCGCGGAGTTGAGCGACGTCGAATTCGTCGCCGTCGCCCATCCTGATCATCCGCTGCATCGGCTCAATCGCGAGCTGAGCTTTCAGGATCTGGAAACCCAGATGCAAGTGGTGATCCGCGACTCCGGCCGCCAGCAGCCGCGCGATGTCGGCTGGCTCGGCGCCGAGCAGCGCTGGACCGTCGGCAGCCTTGCCACCGCCGCGACCTTTGTCAGCAGCGGCCTGGGTTTTGCCTGGCTACCGCGACACATGATCGACCGCGAATTGAAGGATGGTTCGCTCAAGCTGCTACCGTTGGATCGAGGCGGCAGCCGCAATTCGAGCTTCTATCTGTATTCGAACAAGGACAAACCCCTGGGCCCGGCCACGCAGATCCTCATCGAACTGCTGCGCACCTTCGACACCTTGCCGCTGGACGCACCGTTCGCCGCACCTGAACAAGCCTGACACGGAGTTCACCGATGGCGTATTTCGAGCACGAAGGTTGCAACCTGCACTACGAGGAATATGGCCACGGTGCGCCGTTGCTGCTGGTTCACGGGCTCGGCTCGAGCACCCTGGACTGGGAAATGCAGATCCCGGCGCTGGCCGCCCACTACCGGGTGATCGTCCCGGACATTCGCGGCCACGGGCGCTCGGACAAACCCCGCGAGCGCTACAGCATTGCCGGGTTCAGCGCCGACCTGCTGGCCTTGATCGAGCACCTGCGCCTCGGCCCGGTGCACTACGTCGGGCTGTCGATGGGCGGGATGATCGGTTTTCAGCTGGCCGTCGATCAGCCGCAGGTGCTCAAGAGCCTGACCATCGTCAACAGCGCGCCACAAGTCAAATTGCGCACCCGCGACGACTACTGGCAGTGGTTCAAACGCTGGAGCCTGATGCGCCTGCTCAGCCTGGAAACCATCGGCAAAGCCCTCGGCAGCAAACTTTTCCCCAAGCCGGAACAGGCCGATCTGCGACGGAAAATGGCCGAACGCTGGGCAAAAAACGACAAACGTGCTTATCTCGCCAGCTTCGATGCGATCGTGGGCTGGGGCGTTCAGGAACGACTTTCCCGGGTGTCCTGTCCAACGCTCGTCATCAGCGCCGACCGTGATTACACACCGGTGGCGTTAAAAGAAACCTATGTAAAACTGCTGCCGGATGCGCGGCTGGTGGTCATTGACGACTCGCGCCATGCCACCCCGCTCGATCAACCCGAACGCTTCAATCACACGCTGCTGGATTTTCTCGCCACAGCCGACCTTCACTCTCAGGATCACTGACCCATGCTGAAAAAACTCGCCCTCGCCGCCGGCTCCGTACTGTTTGCCGCCAACCTGATGGCTGCTACCCCGGCCAAGGCGCCCCACGTGCTGCTGGACACCACCAACGGCCAGATCGAAATCGAACTGGACCCGGTCAAGGCACCGATCAGCACGAAGAACTTCCTTGAATACGTCGACAGCGGTTTCTACAACAACACCATTTTCCACCGCGTGATCCCGGGCTTCATGGCTCAGGGCGGCGGCTTCACCCAGCAGATGCAACAGAAAGACACCAAGGCGCCGATCAAGAACGAAGCCAGCAATGGCCTGCACAACGTTCGTGGCACCCTGTCGATGGCGCGTACTTCCATTCCTGACTCGGCGACCAGCCAGTTCTTTATCAACGTTGCCGACAATGCATTCCTCGATCCGGGCCGTGACGCCGGTTACGCGGTGTTCGCCAAAGTGGTCAAGGGCATGGACGTCGTAGACGTCATCGTCAACTCGCAGACCACCACCAAAAGCGGCATGCAAAACGTGCCTGTCGACCCTGTGATCATCAAGTCGGCCAAGCGCATCGACTGAGTTTCGCCGGGCATATCGAGCGGCGCCGGGCTGAGCCTGCGCCGCTCGCACTGATAAAAGGAGAGCCCGGATTCCGGGCGGTTATCTGATGCTCTATCGCCGTTTCGAACAACTTATCGATATCTTCCGCGACGCCCCGACGGCGTCCCCGCCGGACCGCGTCTGGCCCTTCTACGTCTATTACCTGAAGCAGGTCTGGCCGAGTTTCGCTGCCCTGCTTGTTATCGGCCTGTTTGCCTCATTGATTGAGGTTGCGCTGTTCAGTTACCTGAGCCGCATCATCGATCTGGCGCAAGGCACGCCCAACCCGAATTTCTTCAGCGACCACGCCCTCGAATTGACCTGGATGCTGGTGGTCGCTCTGGTGCTGCGACCGATCTTCTTTGCTCTGCACGACCTGCTGGTGCATCAGACCCTGAGCCCGGGCATGACCAGCATGATCCGCTGGCAGAACCACAGTTACGTGCTCAAGCAGAGCCTGAATTTCTTCCAGAACGACTTCGCCGGGCGCATCGCCCAGCGCATCATGCAGACCGGCAACTCGCTGCGCGATTCCGCCGTGCAAGCGGTGGACGCGCTGTGGCACGTGGTGATCTATGCGATCAGCTCGCTGGTGCTGTTCGCCGAGGCCGACTGGCGCCTGATGATCCCGTTGCTGACCTGGATCGTCGCCTACATCGGCGCGCTGTATTACTTCGTGCCGCGCGTGAAAGAGCGTTCGGTGGAAGCCTCTGACGCGCGCTCGAAATTGATGGGCCGTATCGTCGACGGCTACACCAACATCGCCACGCTGAAACTGTTCGCTCACACCAACTTCGAACAGCACTACGCCAAGGAAGCGATCGAGGAACAGACCGTCAAAGCGCAGATGGCCGGTCGCGTGGTGACCAGCATGGACGTGGCGATTACCACCATGAACGGCCTGCTGATCGTCGGCACCACCGCGCTGGCATTGTGGCTGTGGACGCAGTCGCTGATCACCGTCGGCGCGATTGCCCTGGCCACCGGCCTGGTGATTCGCATCGTCAACATGTCCGGCTGGATCATGTGGGTGGTCACCGGCATTTTCGAAAACATCGGCATGGTCCAGGACGGTCTGCGCACCATTTCGCAACCGGTCAGCGTCACCGACCGCGAGCAGGCCAAACCGCTGGCCGTGGCCTCGGGCGAAGTGCGTTTCGAGCACGTGGATTTTCACTACGGCAAGAAGAAAGGCATCATCGGCGACCTCAATCTGACGATAAAACCGGGGGAGAAAATCGGCTTGATCGGCCCGTCCGGCGCCGGCAAATCAACCTTGGTCAACCTGTTGCTGCGCCTGTACGACGTCGAGGGCGGGCGCATCCTGATCGATGGGCAGAACATTGCCGAAGTCGGCCAGGAAAGCCTGCGTGCGCGGATCGGCATGATCACTCAGGACACCTCGCTGTTGCACCGCTCGATCCGCGACAACTTGCTTTACGGCAAACCCGACGCCACCGACGCTGAACTGTGGGAGGCGGTGCACAAGGCTCGCGCCGATGAGTTCATTCCACTGCTGTCCGACGCTGAAGGCCGCACCGGTTTCGACGCGCATGTCGGTGAGCGCGGGGTGAAACTGTCGGGTGGTCAGCGCCAGCGCATCGCGATTGCGCGGGTACTGCTCAAGGACGCGCCGATCCTGATCATGGACGAAGCCACCTCAGCACTGGATTCGGAAGTCGAAGCAGCGATTCAGGAAAGCCTCGAGACCTTGATGCAGGGCAAAACCGTGATCGCCATCGCCCACCGTCTCTCGACCATCGCGCGCATGGATCGCCTCGTGGTGCTGGAAAACGGCAAGATCGCCGAGAGCGGCACCCACGCCGAACTGCTCGCCCATCGCGGCTTGTATGCGCGCTTGTGGGCGCACCAGACCGGCGGGTTTGTCGGCATCGACTGATGCCTGGCGGTGCGGTGAAAAAACTGTGGGAGCGAGCCTGCTCGCGAATGCGGTGGATCAGCGACAAATTCGTCAACTGACCCGACGCTTTCGCGAGCAGGCTCGCTCCCACAGGGATCTATGCTTGGCGATAGGGCAAGGCGGTTTTCGCTTCTTCGGCATAGGCGAGGATGCCGGCGCGTTCCTGTTGCAGGAAATCTTTTACCGCTGCCTTCAACCCCGGATGGCGCAGGTAATGCCAGGAATGGGTGATCACCGGTTCGAAGCCGCGAATCAACTTGTGCTCGCCCTGCGCCCCGGCATCGAAACGCTGGATGCCATGGGCAATCGCGTAATCCATGCCCTGATAAAAACACGTCTCGAAATGCAGCCGATCAAACTCGGCCAGGCAGCCCCAATAACGCCCGTAGAAACTGTCGCCACCGACCACACTGAACGCCATCGCCACCGGCCGGGAGCCCTGTTTGGCCAAGACCACGCGAATCGCTTCGGGCATACGTTCGGCCAGCAGGCTGAAGAACTCGCGCGTCAGGTACGGCGCCTGACGCCGCACCGCATAAGTGTTGGCATAGCAGGCGTACACGAAATCCCACTGCGCCTCGCCCAGCTCTCGCCCCTCCAGCCACTCGAACTCGAAGCCCTGCCCCGCCACCTGCTCGCGTTCCTTGCGCATCTGCTTGCGCTTGCGCGAACTGAGGGCGTCGAGAAAATCCTGAAAGTCGCGGTAACCACGGTTCTGCCAGTGATATTGACAGCCGATGCGCTGCAGCCAGCCCGGCTGCTCGGCCATCGCCGCATCGGTAAACGGATCGGTGAAATTGATGTGCGCGCTGGACAGTTCTTCGATCTGCAAATAGCCCGGCAGGCTTTTCAGCAGTTCGAAACCGTCCTCGACCTTCGCCGCCAGCAAGCGCGGACCGCTGACCGGGCTGAAGGGCACAGCAGTCAGGAGTTTGGGGTAGTAATCGATGCCGGCACGCGCGCAGGCATCGGCCCAGCCGTGATCGAAGACGTACTCGCCGTAGGAATGCCACTTGCGATAACTGGGCAGTGCGGCGATCAGTCGATCATCTTCGATGTGCAGTAAATGTTCGGGCTGCCAGCCCGAATGCGGGCCGACACTGCCGCTGTCTTCCAGCGCGCTGAGAAAGGCGTGACGCAGGAACGGCTGGTTGTCCGGCACCAGCGCATCCCAGCTTGCCGGGGCGATTTCTGACAGGTCTTGCAGGCGTTGCAACGGCATTCACTGGCACTCCACAGCTTGGCGACAAAGCCCGGCGAGTATCGCTGATCGCGACCCGGTTGCACACGCTCAATCGGCCGACAGCGCTCTAACTCGATAGTTCACGCCTGATACGCATCGTCATCAACCTGCCATCACTGTGCCACCGCTCTGTCATAAACCATCGCGATACTGGCGCCTGTTTTTAGAGCGCCGGGTTCTAACCCGGACACAGTTTTCCGGCCTTCAGCCGGTTGTGCCCAGGATGGTTCAGCCATCCCCTTCATCTTCGGAGATTGCTATGCGTCTTGCTTCCACGAAAACTGCAGCGGCCCTGTGCGGCGGCTTGTTGCTGGCCATGAGCGTTCCGGCCAGTGCTGCAGTCGACGCCAAACTGCTCGACATGCTCAAGGCCAACGGGTCGATTTCCCAGGCGCAGTACATCGAGCTGCAAACAGAACTGGCCAAGGATCAGAAGGCTCAGCAAATCGCCCAACAGGCGCAGCAGGAAACCAACGAACAAGTGGCGGCGGTCGCGAAGAAGACCAACGAACAGAGCCTGTTCGACCAGAAACTGGCTTGGGCGGCGAAGACCCAGTTCAAGGGCGACGTACGTATCCGCCAGGAAACCATCAAGATCGACGGCGAGCCGAACAACGGCGGCCGCGACAAGGATCGCCAGCGCATCCGTGCGCGTCTGGGCGCCTATACCGAGATCAACCCGCAAGTCGACACCGGCATCCGTATCGCCACCGGGGGCGGTGACGACGCGCGTTCGACCAACCAGGATCAGGACAACTACTTCGACAAGAAGCAGATCTGGCTCGACCTCGGCTACATCGACTACCACCCTGATCAGATCAAGAACCTGCACGTGATCGGCGGCAAGATGCTGCAACCGTGGGTGAGCATGGGCGACGTGATCTGGGACAGCGATATCAACCCGGAAGGTCTGGCCGTTACCTACAAGTATCCACTGGGCGGCAGCGCCGAACTGTTCGGCAGCCTGGGTAACTACAACCTCAAGGACAACGTTGACGGCGACGGCGTGCAATTCCGCCACGACCTGCGTCTGACCGCTGGCCAATTGGGCAGCCGCTTCAACATCACCGACAACCTGAAAATGACCGTCGGCGGCAGCGTCTACGCCTACCAGAACGACGAAGACAGCCGCTGCACCGGGACCTCGACGCCGTGCGCCCTGGCGGTCAACGGCAACTCGGCGAACAACGAATTCCGTCTGTATGAAGGGTTCAGCCAGATCGACATCGGCGGCCTGCCAATGCCACTGTCGTTCTACGGCCAGTACGTGAAGAACAACGATGCCGTGACCGATCAGGACACCGCATGGTTGCTCGGCGCCAAGTCGAAAGTGTTCGGCTTCAACCTCGACTACAACTATCGCGACGTGCAGCGCAACGCCGTGGTCGGCGCCTTCACCGACTCCGACTTCGCCAACGGCACCACCGGTTCGCGCGGGCACAAGTTCAAGGTCGGTTACGACATCGACAAGAACTTCGCCGTCGGCGCCACGTACTTCCTGACCAAGGCCGACTTCGCCAGCCGCAGCCAGCGCGATGCAGACGCCAACACCCTGCAGCTGGATGCTGAAGCGAAGTTCTAAAACGGTAGCTGCAAGCTACAAGCTACAAGCTACAAGCTACAAGCTACAAGCTACAAGCTACAAGCCAAGAGCTTCGAGTGAATGCCTTTACTTGCAGCTTGAGGCTTGAAGCTGCCTTACTCCGGTGCGGGCGGGACGATCCCCATCATCCGTTCGTTTCACCCGCACCGGGTTATTTCTGCAGGATGCAAAAACCCCCTGTAGGAGCTGCCGAAGGCTGCGATCTTTTGATCTTGATCCTGAAAACAAGATCAAAAGATCGCAGCCTCGTTTCACTCGACAGCTCCTACAGGGGGTTGTCTTTTCGTCGTTGCTCGGCCAGGCGTTCGGCCAAGGCATCGACGTTCTCGTCCGGTTTGTCCGGCAGCGCCTTCAGGGTTGCCTGCATCACGCGCATCTGCCGCATGAAGCGCCGGCAGTTCGGGCAGAACAACAGGTGATGACGCACCATCAGCGTCTCGCGAAAGCTCAGTTGGCCGTCGAGATAATCGCTGGATCGTGCCACTTGCTCCTTGCAGGTCAACATTCTCCTGTCTCCTCAAAATGTTCCACGGTCGCAAAGACCTTCAAGCGTGCCCGGTGCAGCAGCACGCGGACATTGGAGAGCGAGATCTCCAGAAGATTACAGATCTCTTCCAGCTCCAGGCCCTGGCGTTCGCGCAACAGTAGGACACTGCTCTGCAACTCGGACAGACTCAGCAACGTATGTTCGAGGCATTCGCGCAGTTCGTTTTCGGTGAGTAGCGCTTCGGGGGTGTCCTGGTGCCAGGCGAACGGCGCGACCAGCCAGTGGCCATCGCTGGAAGAGAAGCGATCGTCACCGATGGTGCCGTGGGGCGATGGCAGGTCGTCGAGCAGGACCTCCCGGCGATTGAGCTTGTAGCGACTCTTGGCCGAATTGGCGGTGATGGTCAGCAACCAGGTCTTGAGGCTGGAACGGCCTTCGAAGCTGGCCAGATGGCGCACCACCGACAGCCAGGCATCCTGCACCACTTCCTCGACATGACGCTGGCCGACAATCGCGTAAGCCACAGCGCGCATGGCGCTCTGATGCGTGGTGACCAGTTCCTTGAAAGCCTTTTGCTCCCCCGCCAGCAGGCGCGTGAGCAGTTGGGTGTCGTCAGCCGCCATCCATCAATCCCCTTGTCCGGACTTCGAAAATGAACGCGGCAGGTGTTCACCTGCCGCGACGTCCGAAAAATTACAGCGTTTCAATCGCTTCGGATGTAGGAAAGATCGACGCGATTAAGGGGAAATTAACCTGTTTCAGCGCTTGCGCAGCAACACGCTACCGATCGAATAACCGGCACCGAACGAACTGAGCACCGCCAGCGAACCCGAGGCCAGATCATCCTGATATTTATGGAAAGCAATGACCGAACCGGCCGAGCTGGTGTTGGCGTAGCTGTCGAGAATCACCGGAGCTTCTTCTTCGGTAGCTTCGCGGCCGAGCAGCTTACGCACGATCAAGTGGTTCATGCTCAGGTTGGCCTGGTGCAGCCAGAAACGCTTCACATCGCCAACGTTGAGCTGGTTCTCTTCCAGGTGCTCGCCAATCAGCTCGGCGACCATCGGGCAGACATCCTTGAACACCTTGCGGCCTTCCTGCACGAACAGCTTGTCGCGGGCACCGATGCCCTCTTCCGCCGCGCGGTTGAGGAAGCCGAAGTTGTTGCGGATGTTGTTGGAGAACTTGGTCAGCAATTTGGTGCTGACCACGTCGAACTGGTACGGGGAGGTCGCCAGATCCGCGCGTTCGATGATCACCGCAGTCGCGGCATCGCCGAAGATGAAATGGCTGTCGCGATCACGGAAGTTCAGGTGCCCGGTGCAGACCTCCGGGTTGACCATCAGGATCGCCCGCGCCTGGCCCAGTTGCACGCTGTTGGCGGCGGCCTGGATGCCGAAGGTGGCGGAAGAACACGCCACGTTCATGTCGAAACCGAAACCTTCAATGCCCAGCGCTTCCTGGACTTCGATGGCGATGGCCGGGTAAGCGCGTTGCAGGTTGGAGCAGGCGACGATCACGCCGTCGATGTCGGCTGCGGTTTTGCCGGCTCGTTGCAGGGCTTGTTCAGCCGCGCCGACGGCCATCTGGCAGAGCACCGACCATTCGTCGTTGGAGCGCTCGGGCAAGCGCGGGGCCATGCGTTGCGGATCGAGGATGCCGTCCTTGTCCATGACAAAGCGGCTCTTGATGCCCGAGGCTTTTTCGATGAACGCAGCGCTGGATTCGGTCAGGGCCTGGACTTCACCGCTGGCAATGGCCTCGGCGTTATCGGCGTTGAACTGGGCGACATAGGTATTGAAAGACTGCACCAGCTCTTCGTTGGAGATGCTGTTGGCCGGTGTGTACAGGCCGGTGCCGCTGATGACGACGTTATGCATGGTCGTTTCTCTAATCTGTTCAGGCAGAAAGTGCTGGAACCGTCGTACCAACACGCAAAGGGTCTATTCCCATCCGGGGGACGCAAACCTGGCATCGTTTTATTCCGCAGCGCGACACGGCCGAAGGCTCTGGGTCGCGAAACGGCGGGTTATGGTGGCGAAGTTTGCCATAAACCCGAGGTTTTGGCGCCGTTCTCAAGCACAACTGCCATTCACTCCATGAACTCAACTCTGTGGCGAGGGGATTTATCTCCGTTCGACTGCGAAGCAGTCGCCAACCCACCACGCTCGGTATCTGATGAACCGAGGCGTAGGTCTTGGGGCGGCTTCGCCACCCAACGGGGATAAATCCCCTCGCCACAAAGCCCGCTTCCACAGGGGGATTGTGTATGGCTGCAGGTCAGGGCTCGACCTGGCTCCACTGTTTGCTCAGGCGCTTGTCGGAGATCGGCACTTTCGTCCCCAACTGCTGAGCAAACAACGACACGCGGTATTCCTCCAGCCACCAGCGGTACAACTCCAGCTGCGGATCACGCTTGCCTTCCTGCGCATGCTTGGCCGCGCGGGTCTGGTATTGCGCCCACAGGCCAGCGAGTTCGCCACTCCAGACGCGGTCCTTCTGCACCTGTGCACCGAGCTTCTCGAAACGCTGCTCGACCGCTTTCAGGTAACGCGGCAACTCTTTGAGCCACTGCATCGGCGTTTCGCGGACGAAACCCGGATAGACCAGATTGCCGATCTGCTGCTTGATGTCGTTCAATGCCACCGCTTGCGCCAGATCGATCTTGCCCTTGAAGCGTTTTTGCAGTCCGTGCCAGATCTTGAGGATTTCCAGCGTCAGCCGCGCAACCCGCTCGGCGTGCTCGGTCCAGTTGCCGCGTTTGCGTTCGGCCAGTGCCGCCAATCCGGCGCCATCACGGGGCAACGGGTCTTCACCTTCGAGGATGCAGCTGTCGAGGCTGGCCAGCAGAATGTCTTCGACCAACGCATCGACCCGGCCCAGCTCACGATAAAGCAAGCCCAGTTCAGTCTGCCCCGGCAACTTGCCCCGCAAGAATTTCGCCGGCTCGGCCAGTTGCTGCATCAACAAACGCTGCAAGGCCCGACGATGCTGGAACTCGGCTTCGGCCGGAGTCGAGAAGCGCCCTTCCTTGACCGCGCCGCCCTCTTCCACCAGCGCCGGGTACACCGTCATCGACAGCCCGGCGATCTTCTGCTGGGTCTTTTCCGCCACCGGGGCAAAGACTTTCGCCTCCACCGGCTGCTGACTTTTCGCACTCTGCGGCACCGCCAGCGCGGCCTGGCTGGCTTCGGCGAAGCGTGCGGTCAGCTCAGCCAGATCGCGGCCTTCGCCAAGGAACTTGCCCTCGCCGTCGACGATTTCCAGGTTCATGCGCAGATGGCTTTCAACCTGCTGCGCCGCTTCCCCCCACGCTTCATCGCTGACCCGCGCGCCGGTCATGCGCAGCAGCTCGCGACCGAGCGCTTGCGGCAGCGAACCTTCGGCGAAAGTCATGCGCTGCAACGCGGCCTTGATGAAGTCCGGCACTGGCACGAAGTTCTTGCGCAGGGCTTTCGGCAGGTTGCGCACCAGGGCAATGCACTTGGCCTCGATCAGGCCCGGTACCAGCCATTCCAGACGCTCCGGCGGCAACATCGGCAGCAACGGCGCCGGCACGCGCAAGGTCACGCCGTCGCGCGGGTGATTGGGTTCGAAATGGTAGGTCAGCGCCAGTTCCAGATCGCCGATGTGCAGGGTGTCCGGGTAATCACGGGCGGTGACTTCACTGGCCTCGCGGGCCAGCACGTCTTCTTCGCGCATGATCAGCAGCTGCGGATCTTTCTGGCTGTTGACCTTGTACCAACTGTCGAAGGTCGCGGTCTGGTGGATCTCCGCCGGCAGACGCGCATCGTAGAAGGCGTACAAGGTTTCTTCGTCGGCGAGAATGTCGCGACGGCGAGCCTTGGCTTCCAGTTCGTCGAGCTGTTCGAGCAGTTTCTGATTGGCGCTCAGGCACTTGGCCCGCGACTGAATCTCGCCGCGCACCAGACCTTCGCGGATAAACAGCTCACGCGACACCACCGGATCGACCGGGCCGTAATGCACCGGGCGGCGACCGACCACGATCAGGCCGAACAGGGTGATCTGCTCATAGGCTACGACCTGACCGCGCTTCTTCTCCCAATGCGGCTCGAAATGGTTTTTCTTGATCAGGTGCCCGGCCAGCGGTTCGATCCAGTCGGCATCGATCTTGGCGACCATCCGCGCGTAGAGTTTGGTGGTTTCGACCAGCTCAGCAGTCATCAGCCACTGCGGACGCTTCTTGCCGATGCCCGACGACGGATGAATCCAGAAGCGCCGTTGCCGCGCGCCGAGGTAATCGCCGTCTTCGGTTTTCTGGCCAATCTGGCTGAGCAAGCCGACCAGCACCGCTTTGTGCAGCTTCGGATAATCCGCCGGCTCTTTGTTCAGGCTCAGCTGCATGTCGCGGCAGATCAGGCTCAACTGACGGTGAGAATCACGCCACTCGCGCAAGCGCAGGTAATTGAGGAAATTCTTCCGGCACCAGTTGCGCAGCGGATTGGCGGTCAGCGCCTGACGTTGCTCTTCGAAACCACGCCAAAGATTGACCAGCCCGGCGAAGTCCGAATCCGGGTCCTTCCATTGTGCATGGGCCTGATCCGCCGCTTGCTGACGCTCCGGTGGACGCTCGCGCGGGTCCTGAATCGACATGGCGCTGGCGACGATCAGCACTTCCTGCAGACTGCCAAGCCTGGCCGCTTCCAGGAGCATGCGGCCCATGCGCGGGTCGACCGGCAAGCGCGCCAACTGGCGACCGAGCGGCGTCAGCTGACTGTTGCGATCTACTGCCGAAAGCTCTTGCAGCAGGTTGAAACCGTCGCTGATCGCCTTGCCGTCCGGCGGTTCGATAAACGGGAACGCTGTGATTTCGCCGAGGCGCAGATGGAGCATCTGCAAAATAACGGCGGCGAGGTTGGTGCGCAGAATTTCCGGATCGGTAAATTCCGGGCGGCCGAGGAAATCCTCTTCGCTGTACAAACGCACGCAGATACCCGGCTCGACCCGCCCGCAGCGACCTTTACGTTGATTGGCGCTGGCCTGGGAAATCGCTTCGATCGGCAAACGCTGGACCTTGGCCCGATAGCTGTAGCGGCTGATACGCGCGGTACCGCTGTCGATCACATAGCGAATGCCCGGCACGGTCAGCGAGGTTTCGGCGACGTTGGTCGCCAGCACCACACGGCGGCCCGGGTGCGACTGGAAGATTCGCTGCTGCTCGGCCGGCGACAGACGCGCGTACAGCGGGAGGATTTCGGTGTGCTTGAGCTGGGCCTTGCGCAGCATGTCGGCAGCATCGCGAATCTCCCGCTCGCCGGGCAGGAACACCAGCACATCCCCCGGACTGCGCCGTTCGCTGCGCTCATACGCGGCGATTTCGTCGAGGGTGGCGAGAATCGCCTGATCGACGGTCAGGTCATCCTCGACCCGGTTGCCCTCTTCGTCCTGCTCCAGGGTCAGCGGCCGATACCAGGTTTCCACCGGGAAAGTACGACCCGACACTTCGACGATCGGCGCGTCATCGAAGTGCTTGGAGAAGCGCTCCAGATCGATGGTCGCCGACGTGATGATGACCTTCAGGTCGGGACGGCGTGGCAGCAGGGTTTTCAGGTAACCGAGGAGGAAATCGATGTTGAGGCTGCGTTCGTGGGCTTCGTCGACGATGATCGTGTCGTAGCGTTCGAGGTAGCGGTCGTTCTGGGTTTCCGCCAGCAGAATGCCGTCGGTCATCAGCTTGATCAGGGTGTTGGCATCGCTTTGATCCTCGAAGCGCACCTGATAGCCGACCAGCGCTCCAAGCGGCGTGCCGAGTTCTTCGGCGACGCGACTGGCCACACTGCGCGCGGCGATCCGACGCGGCTGGGTATGGCCGATCAGACCGTGCTGGCCACGACCGATTTCCAGACAGATTTTCGGCAACTGGGTGGTTTTGCCCGAACCGGTTTCGCCGGCGATGATCAGCACCTGATGTTGCTCCAGGGCCTTTTTGATTTCGTCGCGCTTGGCCGCGATCGGCAAACTGTCGTCGTAACGAATCACCGGCAGGCTCGCGCGACGCGCCAGTACCTGATCACAGGACGCCTGCATGCGCGTCACCCACTGGGCCAGTTTGGCCTCGTCGGGTTTCTTGCGCAGCTCAAGCAACTGCCGCCGCAGCCGGTGACGGTCGGCGAGCATAGCGTGATCGAGGTTTTTCAGCAGTTTGTCGATGGAGGGCGATTCGTCGGTCATCGGGTAGGCAATTCGGTCGTCTATTTATGCAGGGGGCGGATTGTCGCAGATTTGGGGGGGTTGTGGCGTGTCAGGGGGATTGCGACCCTCACCCTAGCCCTCTCCCAAAGGGAGAGGGGACCGATTGGGGGATGCTTCAAAGGTACATCGACCTGAAAGAGCTTTGCCGAATCCATAATCGCCGAGTTCTTTCAGGTCGGCGTTTGACCCAAGACACCTCGGTCAGCTCCCTCTCCCTCTGGGAGAGGGCTTGGGGTGAGGGGCTTTTAAAAGAGCTACTCGTTGTCGAGGCCTTTGCGCCGATATGGGAAGACGTCGATCACCTTCCCCGCCCGAATCGCCTCCTGCAAGCCCTTCCAGTAATCGGCGTTGTACAACTCGCCATGCAACTGATCGAACAGCTTGCGCTGTCCGGCATCGGCAAACAGGAACGGCGGAAACTCTTCGGGAAAAACGTCCAGCGGGCCGATGGAGTACCACGGCTCAGAGGCCATTTCATCCTCCGGCGTGCGCGGTGCCGGGATGTGGCGGAAGTTGGCTTCGGTCAGGAAGCAGATTTCGTCGTAGTCGTAGAACACCACCCGGCCGTGTCGAGTGACGCCGAAGTTCTTCAGCAGCATATCCCCGGGAAAAATATTCGCCGCCGCCAGCTGCTTGATCGCCAGGCCGTAATCCTCAAGCGCTTCACGTACCTGGGCGTCGTTGGCATTTTCCAGATACAGGTTGAGCGGGGTCATCCGGCGTTCGGTCCAGCAGTGGCGGATCAGCACGGTTTCGCCTTCGACCGAAACCGTGGACGGCGCGACCTCTAGCAATTCTTCCAGACACGCCGGATCGAACTTGCTCAGGGGAAAACGGAAGTCGGCAAACTCCTGGGTATCGGCCATGCGCCCGACCCGATCGACGCTTTTCACCAGTCGATATTTTTCAATCACCGTGGCGCGGTCGACGTTTTTCGACGGTGAGAAACGGTCCTTGATTATTTTGAATACGGTGTTGAAACCCGGCAGGGTAAACACGCTCATGACCATGCCGCGCACGCCCGGGGCCATGATGAACTGGTCGTCAGTGTTGGCCAGGTGATTGATCAGCGCGCGGTAAAATTCCGACTTACCGTGCTTGTAGAAACCGATCGAGGTGTACAGCTCGGCGATGTGCTTGCCCGGCAGGATGCGCCGCAGAAATCCGATGAACTCCGCCGGCACCGGGACATCGACCATGAAATACGAACGGGTGAAAGAGAAGATGATCGACACATCGGCTTCGTCGGTGATCAACGCGTCGATCTGAATGCCCCGACCTTCGCGGTGCAACAAGGGAATCACCAGCGGCCATTGCTCGTCGCGGGTGTAGATGCGTCCGACCAGATACGCGCCCTTGTTGCGGTAGAGTACCGAGGAAAATAGCTCGACGCTCAGCTCCGGGTCCTTGCACACCCAGTCCGGCAGGTTCTCGCGCAATTGCGCTTCGAGCCGCAGCAAGTCGCCGGGCAAATCAGCGTAATCCTCGCTGAAGCGGTAATCGGCGAAGATGCTGGCGAGCATCCCGGACAACTGGCCCTGCGGCTTGTACGTACGGGTTTGCGCGGCGCGGGCACGGCGCAGGCTAGGACGCGTGGTGTGGATGAACATGCAGCCGTCGCTGATCAGGTCGTGGCTGAACAGCCCGCAGAAAATCGAGTTGTACCAGGTTTCGGACAGCTCATCGTCGAAGCGCAGGTCGATGACACTGATATAGGCGCTTTTCACCAGCGGCCAGCAGTTGACGTTCATCAGGGTCTCTTCGTCGAAATACTCGCGCAGGCGAGCGACGGTTTCGCCGACCTTTTCCTCATACAGACTGATCCGCGCCGCCGACGCGGCCTGCGCCTCCTGCCAGCGCGCCTGTTCGAAGCGCTCCCGCGCGCCATCGGTGATGCGGCGGAAATGCTCGCGGTAATCGTCGAAGCCGGCGAGGATCATCCGGGCGATCTCGGTGGCTGGCCATTGCTGCGACATAAATGAAACCTCGGCGGGAATTCGGTTGGTCTGAGCTTAGTCACGGAAGCGCTCGCAGGAAAAGCGCAATTTCTGCCAAAACCGATACAGCGCTGACCGTTGACGGTGTTTCTCGCGCAGGTTAATCCCAAGGCAGAATTAAAAGCCCGAATAGCGGTTGCCATGATCCGGACGCTCGGCAACACTCTCGTCCCGATCAAGCAAGGAGCCCGCCGTGAGCCCTGTCGATATTTTCCGCATGTTGTCGCTGGCCGCTATCTGGGGCGCGAGTTTTCTGTTCATGCGCATCATTGCCCCGGTGATCGGCACGATCCCGACCGGGTTCTTTCGCGTGTCGATCGCGGCTGCCGGGCTGCTGGTGATCCTTGGGCTGATGCGCATCAGTTGGGACTTCAAGGGCAAGCTGAAGACCGTGATGCTACTGGGCGTGATCAACTCGGGGATTCCGGCGACGCTGTATTCGGTTGCCGCCCAGGTATTGCCGGCCGGCTATTCGGCGATCTTCAACGCCACGACGCCGCTGATGGGCGTGTTGATTGGCGGTTTGTTCTTCAGCGAGAAACTGACGATTGCCAAGCTGGGCGGTGTGTTCCTCGGCCTGTTCGGCGTCGGCGTGCTGACACGCGCCGGTCCCGTGGCCTTCGACCTGCAACTGCTGATGGGCGCGGTCGCGTGCCTGCTGGCGACCACTTGTTATGGCTTTGCCGGTTTCCTCGCGCGGCGCTGGCTGGATCAGGCCGGTGGGCTGGACAGCCGTTTGTCGGCACTGGGCAGCATGCTCGGGGCGACGTTGTTTTTGCTGCCGCTGTTCGCCTACAGCGTGATCACTGCGCCGCCGGTCAGCTGGGGCGGCTGGCAGGTCTGGCTGTCGCTGCTCGGCCTGGGCCTGGGTTGCACGGCGTTTGCCTACATCATCTATTTCCGCCTGCTCAGCTCGATCGGCCCGGTGAAATCGATGACCGTGACCTTCATGATCCCGCCGTTCGGCGTGTTGTGGGGGGCGTTGTTGCTGGATGAGCCGTTGTCGATGGCGCACATTTATGGCGGGGTGCTGATTGCGGCGGCGTTGTGGCTGGTGTTGAAGCCGGCGGTGGTGAGGCCTGCAAAAGTGTCAGTCCGTTAGATTTTCTGCCGCAGATATTCGCGAGCAGGCTCGCTCCCACAGAAAAATACATTCCAATGTGGGAGCGAGCCTGCTCGCGAAAGGCGGCGCAACAAGCGCCACCTGCCTATCGGCTATCCGGTTTTACGGAACACAAATACCAATCCAACAATGATCAGCAGCATCCCCAGCACACTCAACGCCGCCAGACGATTACCGAAAATCAGGTAATCCATCACTGCCGTCACCGCCGGCACCAGATAGAACAGGCTGGTGACATTCACCAGATTGCCCCGCGCGATCAGTCGATACAGCAACAGCGTCGCCAGCGCCGACACCACCAGGCCCATCCATAACACCGGGACAATAAAGCCTGCGCTGTGCTCGAAGTGAAACGGCTGGAACGGTACGAACACCGCGCACAGCAACAGGCCGGCCAGGTACTGCACTGGCAGCGTACCGAGCGGATTGTCGGTGATGCGTTTTTGCATGATCGAGCCGAGCGTCATGCTCGCCAGCGCCAGCAAACCGAACAACATGCCAGCCCAGGACATTCCGGCCAGACCGATGCCCTGATAAACCACCATGATCAGCCCTGTCAGCCCCAGCGTCAGGCCGAACAGGCGGCTCGCCGAACGCTGGCGCTCCATCAGCACCACGGTGAGAATCGGCTGAACGCCCATCAGAGTGGCCATCACCCCCGGCGTGACTTTGCAGTCCAGCGCCAGCAGATAAAAGATCTGATAGGCGCCCAACAGCACCACGCCGGTGGCGATCGCAAACAGCATCGGTTTGCCGCCCTTGGGCAACTTGAGTTTGAGCAGCGGCGCCAGCAACACCAGCCCGCACAGGGCGATGGCGAAGCGAATCAGCAGAAAGGCAAAGGGCGAAGCATGGGCCAGGCCCCATTTAGAGAAAATCGCCCCGCTGCTCCACAGCAGAACGAACAGGCTCGTGGACGTCGCCGCGAGCGCGGACTGTTTCGAAAGGACAAACATGAATACCACCTGTAGTCAGGCAAGAAGCCAACTCAGCCGAAGCTGAAATTCAGTAGGTTTTTCTGGCGGGCGCGGGGTTCAGCAGAAACTGCCGATCAGCCCCGAACACCAACGCCCGGCGGCGAAACGACTGCGCACACCGGCGTGCTACTGACAGGTGGAGGGTAATGACTGATCTGCACAGGCTGCCGATTCCCGCACGGCACGACGCCAGCGTTGACCGCTGAATCGACTACCGCGTTGATGAGGGATGCAGGCATGGATGCTGATCTTTATTGAGGAAATGAAGGCGTGAGCATGGCGCTCAAGCGGGCTGACTATAACCAGCCCGGGACACAGATTGCAATGACTTGGGCAATGGGCCGGTAGCGACAGTGCGGCGCCGGGTGGTTAGGGTTATTGGCGTGGCAACGGATTGTCAGGAGACATGGAATGCAAGAGATCATATGCCAAGGAAACGGACGTATTTGCGGTATCAGGTTTATCGGTCGGAGGCGAGGAAGCGGGCGGCAGTTACATTTGCGAAGCTACACAGCGAACTCGAGGCGCGCGCAATTGTTGACGTTGATTATTCCAAGGTTCGCTTCGAGGCTATTGATGCGTCCGCCATGAAAGCTTATGAGCAATGGCTCGATCCGCATTTCTGCTGGGAGGAAATTGTCCGATGGAAAGCCAAAGAACCAATGAGCTTCGATCTGGCAATCTGGTTTGATCGTGAACTGTGCGGACTTTGTTTCGCCAATCCGAACCAAAGCCGACTGAGAGTCAAGATTGTGCGTCTTGAGGGGCACCCAAACGAACACCCGCTCAAGGGCCGCATAGCGACCTTCGCCCTGACTGCCGTCACTCATTTCGCACGTATCATCGGCAGCCAGCAAATCGAAATTCAGGAGCCTCTTTCGGGAGCTATACCTCTATACCGTCAACTGGGTTTCGAATTCGACTCTGAGGGCCGTCTTGTGAAGCGTATTGACCAAGTCTAGTATCTGAGCACCTGCTCATTTAGTGATCAACGTGGGAGATCCCATGAAAGCTGTCGTTGAAAAGAAAGCATCAAACTTCAAATCCAGAAAGATGGAGAAAAAGCAGCCATCTGTTGAATTATCTGAAACCGAGATGCATCGCATCAGGAATGCACTGGTCAATCCAGCCGTTGAAGAGCCAAGCGGCGCATTAGCCGGGTCGTCCTTTTCCTTCCGCTAATGAAAAACCGCTCCCAAACAGCGGTTTTCTATTGTCTGATCCAGCCTCAACCAAACAACCAGTACCCCAGCAACGTCAGCACCAGCACCGCCAGCACCGGGCGCATTACCCTGTAGGCCTTGGGATGGCGGCGCTTCCACTGCTTGACCACGCCGCTGAAACGGTCGCTGAAGTTCTTGCTCCAGGCATAAGCCTGGTTGATGCCGCCAACGCGTTCGTCATCAAGATTCTGCGGCGCGGTGGCGCGGCCGAGCCAGCCGCTGATGAAGCGGTTGATCCGGGTCATCAGGCGGTTGCTCAGCGGGCGTTCGATGTCACAGAACAGAATCACTCGAGTCTGAGCAGTTTCATTCTTGACCCAGTGCACGTAGGTCTCGTCGAACATCACGTCATCGCCGTCGCGCCAGGCATAGACCTGACCGTCGACGAAGATCCGGCAATCATCGGAGTTGGGCGTCGACAAACCGAGGTGATAGCGCAGCGAGCCGGCGAACGGATCGCGGTGCGGGTTGAGGTGACTGCCGCCCGGCAGCAGCGCAAACATCGCGCCCTTGACGTTGGGAATGGCGCTGACCAGCGCCACGGTTTTCGGGCACAGTGCTTCGGCCGATGGCAACGGTTTGTCGTACCACTTCAGATAGAAACGCTTCCAGCCTTTCTTGAAAAACGAACCGAAACCGGCATCGTTATTCTTTTCGGCAGCGCGAATGTAGCCTTCGTCGAACAGGTGCATGGCTTCGTCGCGGATGGTTTCCCAGTTGTCGCGCAGAACATCCAGTTCCGGAAACTTGCTGCGATCCAGATACGGTCTGGATGGCACTGCGGAAAACAGGTACATCAACGCGTTGTAGGGCGCGAACAGCGCGGAGTGGTTGACGAACTGGCGCAATACCGGCAAACGCGCCTTGCCGCGCAAATGCACATAGAGCGTGCTGCCCAGAAACAGCAACAGCACAAACGCCTTGGCGGCAAACGAAACGGTCATCAACAACTCCTTGAATAAAGACAACGCTGCGCAATGCCCTTTACCCGGCATGGCAGCCGGCCATGATAAACACTACCGGCTCCGGGAAAAACCCGCCTGACGCAAGATTCAGTGTTAAGCATTACGCAACAAAGCCTTTATTAACATGCAGCACCTGAACCTCGGCTGACCTGAATCAACAGGCTTACTGCTGGTTCTCCTGCTCGGTAAACAGGTCACTGAACAGCATGCTCGACAGGTAACGCTCACCCGAATCCGGCAGCACCACGACGATGGTTTTACCCTGCATCTCTGGTTTCTCCGCCAGACGCACCGCCACCGCCATGGCAGCACCGCAGGAAATGCCACACAAAATCCCCTCTTCCTGCATCAGGCGCAGAGCCATGGCCTTGGATTCTTCATCGGTCACCTGTTCGACACGATCGACCATCGACAGATCAAGGTTCTTCGGCACAAAACCGGCACCGATGCCTTGAATCTTGTGCGGGCTCGGCTTGATCTCGGCGCCGGCCAGAGCCTGGGTGATGACGGGCGAAGATGCCGGCTCGACAGCCACGGACAGAATCGGTTTACCGGCGGTGTTCTTGATATACCGCGAGACACCGGTAATGGTTCCGCCGGTGCCGACGCCTGCCACCAGCACATCCACGGCGCCGTCGGTGTCGTTCCAGATTTCCGGGCCGGTGGTCTTTTCATGAATCGCCGGGTTGGCCGGGTTATCGAACTGCGCCGGCATGAAATATTTATCGGTATCGCTGGCGACGATTTCCGCGGCTTTCTCGATGGCGCCCTTCATGCCCTTGGCCGGCTCGGTCAACACCAGTTCCGCGCCCAAGGCTTTAAGAACCTTGCGGCGCTCGATGCTCATCGATGCCGGCATGGTCAGCATCAACTTGTAGCCACGCGCAGCGGCAACGAAGGCCAGACCGATACCGGTGTTACCGGAAGTCGGCTCGACAATGGTCATGCCCGGCTTGAGTCTGCCGCTGCCTTCGGCGTCCCAGATCATGTTGGCGCCGATTCGGCATTTGACCGAGTAACCGGGATTGCGCCCCTCGATCTTGGCCAGAATCGTAACCCCGCGCGGCGCGATGCGGTTGATCTGGACCAGCGGCGTATTACCGATGGAGTGGGCGTTGTCAGCGTAAATACGGCTCATGGCTGGGTCCTTATGCAGCGTTGAATTCAGCCTTCCAAGGTAAGCCCGTTGCCGATCACAGTCCAGTCGGGTCGAACGTCTGCAAACGCGCGGAGTCAATCGCATTGAATCGTCAAGCCACACTCTTGAAGGAACAATGGCATGAAACGTCGTTACAGCTGGCCGCTCTGGACCCTGGCGGGTGTCGTGGTGCTGCTGGTCGCCCTGCATTTCGCCCTGCCCTATCTGGTACGCGACTACCTCAATGACAAGCTCGCGGACATGGGCGATTACCGTGGACAGATCACGGATGTCGATCTCGCGCTATGGCGCGGCGCCTACAAAATCAATGGCCTGAAGATCGTCAAGGTCGATGGTAAGGTCCCGGTGCCGTTCGTCGATGCGCCGTTGATCGACCTGTCGGTGAGCTGGCATTCGCTCTGGTACGACCATGCCGTGGTCGCGCAGGTGCAATTTCTCAACCCCGAAATCAACTTCGTCGACGGCGGCCCCAACAAGCAGAACTCGCAGACCGGTCAGGGCACCGACTGGCGTGAGCAGTTGGGCAAGCTGCTGCCGATCACCCTCGATGAGGTGCAGATCAACGACGGCCGTATCACCTTCCGCAACTTCAATTCCAAGCCGCCGGTGAACATGAACGCCAGCAACGTCAACGCCAGCATCTACAACCTGACCAATGTGGTCGACAAGGAAGGCAAACGCGACGCCCGCTTTGAAGGCAAGGCCTTGCTGCTGGGCCACGCGCCATTGGAAACCACCGCCACCTTCGATCCGCTGAGCAACTTCGAAGACTTTGAATTCCGTCTGCGCGCTCGCGACATCGAGCTCAAACGCATGAACGACTTCGCCGCCGCCTACGGCAAGTTCGACTTCAACGCCGGCCACGGCGACGTGGTTATCGAAGCGAAGGCAGAGAAAGCCCGACTCACCGGCTACATCAAACCCCTGCTGCGCGACGTCGACGTTTTCAACTGGCAGCAAGACGTCGAGAACAAGAACAAAGGCCTGTTCCGCTCAATCTGGGAAGCGCTGGTCGGCGGCACCGAGACCGTGCTGAAAAACCAGAACAAAAACCAGTTCGCCACGCGAGTCGAACTCAGCGGCAATGTTCACCAGCAGAACGTCAACGCCTTCGAAGCGTTTTTGCAGATTTTGCGCAATGGCTTCATCCAGGCATTCAATGCGCGATATGAGCGGCCGAAGCCGGATGAGGGTTAATTTTTGCGGTTGACGACATATCGACCTGTGTCTTCGGCCGCTATCGATGAACGCTGTTGCAGCGAATCCCAGCCCAGGCAGGCCAAGGCCAAAGAACGTGGCACTGCTTCACGCCCATTGCTGTAACGGCTGATGCTGCGAGCGCTCACACCGAGCGCTTCGGCCGCATCATTGAGAGAAAGTCCGGTACGGGCGCGCCAATCGATAAAAATGCGCGTGTTCTCATCCTGGGCATTTTGCGCTAGCGCATCCATATACAAGGTGTCTGCACCGATCTGTACGTCGGGTTCAACCCATTCAACGATCCAACCCTCGTCCCCGACTACGGCAGTCGCAAAGACTTCGCGATCAAGCAGTGGCCGCAGACCTGGATAAGTATGAATATCCATCCCCAAATCAACTGTCAGTTCCTGACCATTGATAAATGTCAGCGCCAACCTGAAATCCGACAGGACGTGCGCAGATCGCAGACGCGGCCGTTTCATGGGTAACATCGATTTTCTGCCCTTTTTACTAACCGAGTAAGAAAGGCTATCGCCAAATCGGCGATACCGGAATACTGGCCATCCGCCGAGACTGAGTCAACATGTGACGCTCCATTCAGAGACTGAATAAGCCGTCTGCGTTCACAGTCGACCGGCGTGCGCGTTATAGTCGGGCATCCGATTATTCGCCCCGCCCTGCCCGCAAGGTCAGCGTTACCGTTCGAGGATTTGCAGATGAAGTTCGAAGGCACCCAGGCCTACGTCGCCACCGATGACCTGAAGCTGGCGGTCAACGCCGCCATCACCCTGGAACGGCCGCTGCTGGTCAAGGGTGAACCGGGCACCGGCAAGACCATGCTCGCCGAGCAACTGGCCGAATCGTTCGGGGCCAAGCTGATCACCTGGCACATCAAGTCCACCACCAAGGCCCATCAGGGTCTGTACGAGTACGACGCGGTCAGCCGTTTGCGCGACTCGCAGCTGGGCAATGAAAAAGTCCACGACGTGCGCAACTACTTGAAGAAAGGCAAGCTCTGGGAAGCCTTCGAGTCCGAAGAGCGGGTGATTCTGCTGATCGACGAAATCGACAAGGCCGACATCGAGTTCCCCAACGACCTGTTGCAAGAACTCGACAAGATGGAGTTCTACGTTTACGAGATCGACGAGACCATCAAGGCCAAGAAGCGCCCGATCATCATCATTACTTCCAACAACGAGAAAGAGCTGCCGGACGCCTTCCTGCGCCGCTGCTTCTTCCACTACATCGCTTTCCCCGACCGCACTACCCTGCAGAAAATCGTCGACGTGCACTACCCGGACATCAAAAAGGACCTGGTCAGCGAAGCGCTCGACGTGTTCTTCGACGTGCGCAAGGTACCGGGCCTGAAGAAAAAGCCTTCGACGTCCGAGCTGGTCGACTGGCTGAAACTGCTGATGGCCGACAATATCGGCGAAGCGGTGCTGCGCGAGCGCGATCCGACCAAAGCCATTCCGCCGCTGGCAGGCGCACTGGTGAAAAACGAACAGGACGTGCAACTGCTTGAGCGCCTGGCGTTCATGAGCCGGCGCGGCACCCGCTAAGAGGCTGCTGCCATGTTGCTCAACCTGTTCAACGAAATGCGTGCAGCCAAGGTACCGGTGTCGGTACGCGAGCTGCTCGACCTGATCAACGCGCTGAAACAGCGCGTGACCTTCGCCGACATGGACGAGTTCTATTATTTGTCGCGGGCGATTCTGGTGAAGGACGAGCGCCATTTCGACAAGTTCGACCGCGCGTTCGGTGCCTACTTCAATGGCCTGGAGAAACTCGACGATCACTTGCAGGCGCTGATTCCCGAAGACTGGCTGCGCAAGGAATTCGAGCGTTCGCTGAGCGACGAAGAACGCGCGCAGATCCAGTCCCTTGGCGGGCTGGACAAGCTCATCGAGGAATTCAAGAAGCGTCTGGAAGAACAGAAGGAACGTCACGCCGGCGGCAACAAATGGATCGGCACCGGCGGCACCAGCCCGTTCGGTTCCGGCGGTTTCAACCCGGAAGGCATCCGCGTTGGCGATGCCGGCAAGCGTCAGGGCAAAGCGGTCAAGGTCTGGGATCAGCGCGAGTACAAGAACCTCGACGATTCGGTGGAACTGGGCACGCGCAACATCAAGGTCGCCCTGCGTCGTCTGCGCAAGTTCGCCCGTCAGGGTGCGGCGGAAGAGCTCGACATCGACGGCACCATCGACCACACCGCCAAGGATGCCGGCCTGCTGAACATCCAGATGCGCCCCGAACGGCGCAACACGGTGAAGCTGCTGCTGTTGTTCGACATCGGCGGTTCGATGGATGCGCACGTGAAGATCTGCGAGGAATTGTTCTCGGCCTGCAAGACCGAGTTCAAGCATCTTGAGTATTTCTACTTCCACAACTTCATTTATGAATCAGTGTGGAAGAACAACATGCGCCGCACTTCCGAACGCACCTCGACCCAGGATCTGCTGCATAAATACGGCGCCGACTACAAAGTGATCTTCATCGGTGACGCCGCCATGGCGCCGTACGAAATCACCCAGGCCGGTGGCAGCGTCGAGCACTGGAACGAAGAGCCGGGTTACGTGTGGATGCAGCGCTTCATGGAGAAATACAAGAAGCTCATCTGGATCAATCCGTATCCGAAAGATACCTGGGGCTATACCTCGTCGACCAACATCGTCCGCGATCTGATCGAGGATCAGATGTATCCGCTGACGCTGCGCGGGCTTGAAGAAGGGATGCGGTTCTTGTCCAAATGACCGCCTGATCATTCCCACGCTGAGCGCGGGAATGATCAAAGAATTACCAGCCCGATTTGATGTAGGCCACGCAAAGTCTGTCCATGAAGGCTCGGTCATCCGTTTCGCAAACAGGCGGAGGAGACACGCCGCGTTGTTTCGCCTGCCGCACGATTTCATTGCGCTGCTGAGCTTCGCGCTGTAAACGGTTGGCCTTTTCCTGCCGGGTTTCCGGCCTTGTCAGCAGTTCCTCTTGCATCTGACCTTGCGCATCAAAGAAGCGAAACCGCACACCGGTAGGCGGACCTTGCGCAACCCTGCCCTCGGCAATCAGCTCCATACAGGCGCCGTTCTGTCCGGTTTGAAGGTGCCTGACAAACATGCGCCGGATATCGGAATTGGCGGTAGACAGAAATTTTTCGATCGGGTCTGTCATTGCTTCGCTATCGGCGTCACCGGCGTCTACCCGTTGCAGACTACCAAAACGATCGACTCTGGCCTTGTAGACCACATCAGCTCTGGCGCGATCATGGAACTCGACGACGCTCACGGCACCTTCCGCGCTGGTTTGGGCACTGACTTTCATATAACGCATCTGTAACTTCCTTGTGAGAGATGAAGCGCAATCGTTTCATATGCTCACAGTCACGACTGTAAGGCGACGTACTTAGCTGCCAGGAAGCGTCTCGGTTTTGTGTACGAAACCATGCACGTTACGCGTAGGACCTCAGGTAGTTCTGATGCGTTTTCCAGGCTTGCTCCTGCATTACCGGAATGAATCGCACCGTTGCCCCTGGCAGACATTGCGCCAGCCTGGCCAGCGCCAGCGGCGTCAACGCGCCCAGGCGCGGGTATCCGCCAATGGTCTGGCGATCGTTGAGCAACACGATCGGTTGGCCATCGGGCGGCACCTGCACCGCGCCCAACGGAATCCCCTCGGAGATCATCGGCGCGCCCTGATATTGCAACGCCGAGCCGAGCAGGCGGATGCCCATGCGGTCGGCGCGACTGTCGATGGTCCAGGCGCTGTTGAAGACATCGAACAGGCTCTGCCCGCTGAACTGGCCGATCTGTGCGCCGAGCACCAAGTCCAAAGGCGCGTGCGTTTTGAAATCCGGCCGCAGCGCCGAAGGCATTTCCCGTACTGCCAACGCTTCGCCGCTGTAACCGAGCACCGCCCCTTTGGCGAGCGGAAGGCCCATGCCATCAAGCCCCCCCAATTCTTCGCGCACCACCGTGGCACTGCTGCCCAGCACCTTAGGCGCAGTAAACCCACCGGGGGCCGCCAGATAAGCTCTAGCGCCAAGCAACGGCTGGGTAAATCGCAATGTCTGGCCTTTCGCCAATTTGAAACTGCGCCACGGCGCCAGCGGCTGGCCGTCGATCTGCGCGCCGAGATCCGCTCCCGCCAGCGCCAGCAGGCAATCCTCTTCAGCCACAACAGCAAACCCGCCGAGGGTGATTTCAACCACTGCTGCATCCAGCTCATTGCCGAGCAGCCAATTGGCCCAGCTCATCGAACACCAATCCGCCGCGCCGCCTTGAGTCACGCCCAGATGCCGCACGCCAAACCGCCCGGCATCCTGCAACAGGCACAGCGGTGTGCTGGCTTCGATCGTCAATCGACTCATGCCAACGCCTCCAGTGGTGTGTCATCGCCGCCCAGACGAATGAATTCGGCGTGGTCGACCGCTTCGAAGCTCACAGTGTCGCCGGGCTGCATCAGGCTGTAGCCGTCGCGATGGCGATCAAACAGTTGCGCCGGGGTGCGCCCGATCAGGTTCCAGCCACCAGGTGAAACTACCGGATAAGCCGCCGTCTGCCGCTCAGCGATGCCCACGCTGCCGGCGGCAACTTTCTTGCGCGGCGTGCTCAAGCGCGGCGCGGCGAGCATCTCTTCGACCAGGCCCATGAAGGCAAAACCCGGCGCAAAGCCAAGGGCGAACACCTGATATTCCCGTGCGCTGTGCCGACGAATCACCTCCTCCACCGCGAGGCCGCTGCGTTCGGCCAACAGGCTCAGCTCCGGGCCGACACTCAAGTCGTACCAGACCGGCAAGACGTGGCACTGCCCGGCACGGCGCGCATTCGGCGCCAGATCGACCAGCGCTTCGGCGATCAATTCGCGCGCCTGCGCCGGACTCAACAGCGTCAGATCGTAATGCACCATCAACGTCGTATAGGACGGCACCAGATCGATCAGCCGGGCGCCAAACACCGTGCGCAAACGCTCGCTGGCGGCGAGCAGCCACGGCATGTTGGCTTCGGCGATTTCATCGAACAGACGCAGCATCAGGCAGTCGAGCGCCACCACTTCAATCCGTGGGTTCATGACGCACTCGACTGCTGCAAGGCTTGGCGAATGCGCTGCACCGCAGCCACGGAACTGGCGTTGTCGCCGTGTACACACAATGTATTGGCGCGCAGGATCAAGGTGCTGCCATCGCTGGCGGTGAGCGCGCCGCCATCGGCGATGGTCAGCGCTTGCTCGATGATTTTTTCGGGATCGTGATGCACGGCGCCCGGCAGTTGCCGGGAGACCAGCCGGCCGGCGCTGTCGTAGGCACGGTCGGCGAACGCTTCAAACCACAGCGTTACGCCGTATTCATCGCCAATTTGCTGCGCCGCAGCGTTGTCTCGGGTCGCCATCAACATCAGCGGCAGATTGCGATCATAAGCGGCCACGGCCTGCACCACCGCACGCAATTGCGCCGGGTTGGCCATCATGTCGTTGTACATCGCGCCGTGGGGTTTGACGTAGCTCACGCGTCCGCCCTGCGCCTTGCAGATGCCGTCGAGGGCACCGATCTGGTAATGCAGGATGTCTTGCAGCTCTTGCGCGGAATAGGCCATGGAACGTCGGCCGAATCCGACCAGATCCTGATAGGCCGGGTGCGCGCCAATCTGCACGCCGTGCTCGAGCGCCAGCGCCACGGTTTTGCGCATGATGCTCGGGTCGCCGGCATGGAAACCACAGGCAACGTTGGCGCAATCGATGAAGGGCATGACTTCGGCGTCCAGACCCATGGTCCAGCTGCCGAAGCTCTCGCCAATGTCGCAATTCAATAGCAGGCGGCTCACGGTGAACACTCCTGTAGCTGCTGGTCTTTTTATCTGTAGGAGACTTCTGCGCAGGGTATCAGTTACTGCGCGTCGAGTTGCTTGCCACGGGTTTCCGGCAGGCTCAGCGCCGCCAGAATCACCACACCATAGGAGACCGCCGCGAAGGCGCCGATGCCCATGCTCAATGGCACTTTCTGGCTGAGCAGGCCGATCAACAGCGGGAACAAAGCCGCCAGTGCGCGGCCGATGTTGTAGCAGAAACCCTGGCCCGAGCCGCGAATCCGCGTAGGAAACAATTCAGTCAGAAACGCGCCCATGCCGCTGAAAATCCCCGAGGCGAAGAAGCCCAGCGGAAAGCCCAGCCAGAGCATCACGCCATTGCTGACCGGCATCTGCGTGTAGAGCAGAACGATGGTGAACGAGCCGACGGCAAACAAAATGAAGTTCTTTTTCCGCCCCAGCAGGTCGGTCAGATAAGCGCTGATCACATAGCCGACGTAAGAACCGACGATCACCATCGCCAGATAACCACCGGTGCCAAGCACGCTCAAACCGCGCTCGTTCTTGAGGAAAGTCGGCAGCCAGGAGGTGATCGCGTAGTAGCCGCCCAGCGCACCGGTGGTCAGCAAGGAAGCGCGAAACGTGGTGAAGAGCATGCCCGGTGCGAAGATCTCGTAGAACTTCGCCGGGTTTTCCGGAGTTTGCGCGGCTTTGGCTTCGCGATATATCTCCGGATCTTTCACCAGGCGACGGACAAAAATCACGAATATCGCCGGCACGATGCCAAGGATGAACAGCGCGCGCCAGGCATCTTCCGCAGGCAACACCGAAAACAGCAGCGCGTACAGAATCGCCGTCAGGCCCCAACCCAGCGCCCAGCCGGATTGCACCATGCCCACCGCTTTGCCGCGATCCTTGGCGCGGATCACTTCACCGATCAACACTGCGCCAGCGGTCCATTCACCGCCGAAACCGAAGCCCATCAGGGTGCGGGCGATCAACAATTGTTCGTAGTTTTGCGCGAAGCCGCAGAGGAAGGTGAAGAAGGCGAACCACAGCACCGTCAGTTGCAGGGTGCGCACACGGCCGATGCGGTCGGAGAGAATCCCGGCGACCCAACCGCCGATGGCCGAGGCGATCAGGGTGCTGGTGTGAATCAGTCCCGCTTCGCCCGTGGTGATGCCCCACATCGCGATCAGCGTCGGCACGACGAAGCTGAGCATCTGTGTGTCCATACCGTCCAGACCGTAGCCGATCTTGCAGCTCCAGAACGTGCGACGCTCCTGCTGGTTGATGTTGCGGTACCAGTCGAAAGGTCCGGGGCGAGCCGCAGGCTGGATAAAGGGAGGGTATCGGGAGCACTCATGGCAAATCTCCGCAGGGCTTTTATTGGTCTTGTTCGAAGCTCCGACGACGCCTATCGTGGGAACCGGATGCGTCGATTTTTCGTCGCCCTGCCCTGCGCCGTCCAACGAATAAAAACCCGCCTTAGGCATAAGAAAAATTTGTCACTCGAGCCTTGTCCATGAATCTGAAGTTTCTCGAGACCTTTGTCTGGGTCGCGCGCCTGAAGAGTTTTCGCCTGACCGCTGACAAGCTGTTCACCACCCAGGCATCGATTTCCAGCCGCATTGCGGTGCTCGAAGGCGAGCTGGGCGTAAAGCTGTTTTTGCGCGACTCACGCGGCGTCAGCCTGACCCCGGAAGGCCTGAAAGTGCTCGACTATGCCGAGCAGATGCTCGACACCATGGCGGCGCTGAAGCAGTCGATCGAGACCCGTTCGAGCAAGGTCGGCCGGGTGCGTATCGGCGTGATGGACACAGTGATCCATACCTGGCTGAGCCCGCTGGTGGCGCAGATGACCGATCTGTACCCACGGGTGGAAATCGAATTGGTCGCGGATACCGCGCTGAACCTCTGCGATCAACTGCAAAAAGGCTTCCTTGATCTGGTTCTGCAAACCGATCTGGTCCGTCACGAAAGCGTGCGCAGCCTCGAGCTGGCGAGCCATCCGCTGGGCTGGATCGTCGCCAGCAATTCGATCTACAACCGCGACTACGCCGACCTCGCCGAACTGGCGCAGGAGCGGATCATCACCTACTCGAAAAACTCACGACCGCATCAGGATATCGTCGCGCTGATGCAGGCCAGCGGCGTCATGGCGCCACGCTTGAATTGCGTGAACTCGGTGTCGGCGATCACCCGGTTGTTGCGCGATGGCTTCGGTATCGGCGCGCTGCCGCCGGTGCTGGTGACCGAGGAGCTGGCACGGGGCGAATTGATCTTGCTCGACATCGAGCAGCGGCCGGCGAATCTGCCGGTGGTGGTGTCGTGGCGGGTCGGGGTTGAGTGGGTCGAAGAGATCGTGACGTTGTGTCAGCAGGTCCTGGCGGGGTATGCGCACAAGGTCGGCAAGGACTGCATCACCCTCACTGAATGATTAGTGGCGAGGGGATTTATCCCCGCTCGGCTGCGCAGCAGTCGTGATTGCGGCCAACGCGGTCTTTCAGTGCAGGTTTTGGGGCTGCTGCGCAGCCCAACGGGGATAAATCCCCTCGCCACAGAACTCATTCACCACAGAACCCACTCGCCACAGAACTCATTCACCACAGAACCCACTCACCCCAGAGCCCACTCACCACAGAATCCCCCATGCCATAAGGCCTCTCTTGCCAGAGGGGATTGTGCAAGTCTTACAAACCGCGCACATCGCGATCTTCGATCGGCCGGCTCTGGCGCAGGCGGCGGCCGCCGAGGACGACCCAGTCGATCAGGCGGAACAGGCATTCGATGCCGAACGACAGCAGCAATGCGCCGCTCATGCCCCAGATCATCGCCTCTGGCGTCAGCAAAATCTGGTAGCTGTAGCCGTTCCAGGTTTCCTTGCGAATATCCGGATCGGCGGCCAGCACCACTTGCAGGAAGCGCACATACCACGGGCCTTGCATCGCCTGGAATTGCTTGTCCAGCGCGACCTGGCGGGTGAGCAAAGTATTCAGGCTGTCGGCATCGCTGCGAAAAATCGGGTCTTCGCTGGCACGGTAATGTGCGACCAGCGCCTGCATATCGCCTTTGAAAAACTGATCCGCCGTGCCCTGGAAACCACGCAGGCCGGTCTGCGCTTCGATCAGGTGCGCTTCGACACGTTGCGCGTAATCGTTGATGAACCCCGGCACCTGGACACCGATCAACAGGCCCGCCGCAAACAACACCAGCCGTAGATAACTGAGCAACATGGGTGCAAATCCTTATTCGGTCTTGCCCTGGCTGACGCATTCGCCGCGTCGCCACAGGCTCCATTGGCCCGGTTCGTAACGGGTCCAGGTTTCGTTTTCGGTCAAAGGCTCGGTGGCAATCACCGTGACCACGTCGTTGGGCGTGGTTTCGGCCTGGAAGTCGACGATCACATCGACATCCTTGAGCCGCGCCGGGCCGAACGGGGCGCGGCGGGTGATCTGGGCGAGTTTGGTCGAGCAGTAACAGAACAGCCAGTCACCGTCGCTGAGCAGGCAATTGAACACGCCTTTGCTGCGATATTCGGCGCACGCTGCGACCAGATCCGGCAGCAGCGTTTCGATATCGACCGGCTCGGGGAAGGCTGCGCGTACCCGGTTGAGCAAATCGCAGAACGCCGCTTCGCTGTCGGTATCGCCGACCGGTCGGTAGAAACTCTTGATCGCAGTGAAGTCGGCGAGCTGGCCGTTGTGCGCGAAACACCAGTTGCGCCCCCACAGTTCGCGGACGAACGGGTGGGTGTTGGACAGGCAGACCTTGCCGACGTTGGCCTGGCGAATATGGCCGATGACCACTTCGCTCTTGATCGGATAACGCTGCACCAGGTTGGCAACTTCCGACTCGCTGCTCGCTGCCGGGTCCTGAAACAGCCGCAGGCCCCGCCCTTCGTAGAAGGCAATGCCCCAGCCGTCGCGGTGCGGGCCGGTACGGCCGCCGCGTTGCATCAGGCCGGTGAAGCTGAACACGATGTCGGTCGGCACGTTGGCACTCATGCCCAGTAATTCACACATGTGCGGACTCTCGGGTTACAGACGCGGCTCGACCCGCATGCGCTGCGGATTGTTCGGTACTGGCGGGCGACCGTAGCGGTCGTCACCGGCGCCGCCGAACGGTTGATCATCGTCGCGCTCTTCGGCACGGGCCGCAGCCTTGGCGGCCTCGGCGCGTTCACGCCGTGCTGCCGAGGCACGCTCGATCGGCAGGCGGATCAAAACGAAAACCAGATACACCCCGAAGGCTATCATGCCGTACATGAACAGATCGGAAACCGCGCGCCAGGCGTTGTTGCCGACCTTGAACAGCATGTCCAGGGCGGTGATGGCGATGGCCGGTGCAACTTTGGCTTTCACCGGATCGACGATGGTCGGGCTGAACAGCAACACCGCCATCAGCACACGCAGCGGCTCGCGCAGCCAGCGCCACATCCAGGTGGTCAGGCGCATCCATACCAGCAGGCAGCCCACGGCGGCAAAGGCGTAAAGGCCCCAGGCGATCAGATAGTCGTTCTCGGTCATGGTGTCCATGGCAAGGCAGGCAAATAGGCGCTTATAGTAACGACTTTTCGCCCATGCGGCTTGTCCCAATACCAGACGGCCAGCAGCCGCCCCTGTGGGAGCGAGCCTGCTCGCGAATACGGACTGTCAGTTGCAACAGCGTTGCCTGACACACCGCTTTCGCGAGCAGGCTCGCTCCCACACGGGCTGCGGCGCTTTCAAGACCTGCGAACAACCCAATTCCGAATATTGTCCGAGAGCCTTCCATGCCCCAATCCGCCAATGTCATGACTGCCCCGATTGCCCAGCGGGCGCCCGGCGCCGACCCGTATGCCTGGCTGCAGGAACGCGATACCGACGCGGTGCTCGACTACCTCAAGGCTGAAAACGCTTATCAGGAAGCGCAAACCGCCGATCAGGCCGAGCTGCGTGAAAGCCTGTTCAACGAGATCAAGGGCCGGATTCTCGAGACTGATCTGTCCCTGCCCTCGCCCTGGGGCCCCTACCTTTATTACACGCGCACCACCGCCGGTGACGAATATGCCCGGCACTACCGCTGCCCGCGCCCGGCGGACGACAGCCTGACCCTCGATGAAAGCCGCGAACAATTGCTGCTCGACCCGAATGCGCTGGCCAATGGCGGCTTCTTCTCCCTCGGAGCTTTCAGCATCAGCCCCGATCACCAGCGCCTGGCCTACAGCGTTGATACCTCGGGCGACGAGATCTACACGCTGTTCGTCAAGGAGCTGTCCAACGACAAGGTCAGCGAACTGGAATTCGAGGACTGCGACGGCAGCATGACCTGGGCCAACGACAGCCTGACCCTGTTCTTCGGCGTGCTCGACGACACCCATCGCCCGCACAAACTGTTCCGCTATCGCCTTGATGGCACTGCCGCCGAAGAGGTTTTTCACGAGCCGGACGGGCGTTTCTTCCTGCATTGCTACCGCGCCAGCTCCGAACAGCAATTGCTGCTGTCGCTGGGCAGCAAGACCACCAGTGAAGTCTGGGCGCTGGACGCCAACCAACCGCACCTGCCGTTCAGCTGCCTGGCGCCACGGGTCGAAGATCACGAATACGACGTCGACCACGGCCTGCTCGATGGCGTCTGGACATGGTTTATCCGTACCAACCGCGACGGCATCAACTTCGCCCTGTATCAGGCCCCGGACACTGGCGTGCCGCCGAGCGAGGCCGACTGGCAGAACCTGATCCCGCACAACGAAGAAGTGATGCTCGACGGTGTCAGCCTCAACACCGAGGCGATGACTTTGAGTCTGCGCGAAGGTGGCCTGCCGATCATCGAGGTTCACCCACAGGGCTCGGCGCCGTATCGCGTGCAATTGCCCGATGCGGCCTACAGCCTCCACGTGCAAAACAGCCTGGAATTCGAGAGCGACCGCATTCGCCTGCGCTACGAAGCGTTGAATCGCCCGGCCCAGGTGCGCCAGTTGATTCTTGCCAGCGGCGAGCAAACGGTGCTCAAGGAAACCCCGGTACTCGGCCAATTTGATGCCGACGCCTATGTCAGCCAACGCCTGTGGGCGACCGCCCCGGACGGTACGCAGGTGCCGATCAGTCTGGTGATGAAGCGCGAGATGGTCGGTAAACCGGTGCCGCTGTATCTGTATGGTTATGGCGCTTACGGCTCCAGCCTCGATCCGTGGTTTTCTCACGCCCGCCTGAGTCTGCTCGATCGCGGCATGGCCTTCGCCATTGCCCACGTACGCGGCGGCGGCGAGCTGGGCGAAGCCTGGTATCGCGCCGGCAAGCAGGAACACAAACACAACACCTTCAGCGACTTCATCGCTTGCGCTGAGTTTCTGATCCTCAACGGCATCACCACGGCGGAAAAACTGGCGATCAGCGGCGGCAGCGCCGGTGGCCTGCTGATCGGCGCGGTGCTCAACCAGCGCCCGGACCTGTTCGGCGTGGCGATTGCCGAAGTGCCGTTCGTCGACGTGCTCAACACCATGCTCGACCCCGATCTGCCGCTGACCGTCACCGAATACGACGAATGGGGCAACCCGCAAGAACCGGACGTCTATGATCGGATCAAGGCTTACGCACCGTACGAAAACGTCACCGCGCAGGCTTATCCGCCACTGCTGGTGATCGCCGGCTACAACGACAGCCGCGTGCAGTACTGGGAAGCGGCCAAGTGGGTAGCAAAATTGCGCGCAACCAAGACCGACGACAATGTGCTACTGCTCAAGACCGAACTGGGCGCCGGGCATGGCGGTATGAGCGGGCGCTATCAGGGATTACGTGACGTAGCGCTCGAATATGCATTTGTGTTCAAGGTTTTGCAGATTGCCTGAGGAACTCTGTGGGTGGCTTGGGTCTTACAGCAGACCCTTGTGGCGAGGGGATTTATCCCCGTTGGGCTGCGAAGCGGCCCCAAAACCTGCAAACTCAGTATTCCTGAAGCACCGAGTTGGCAGGATTTGCGACTGCTGCGCAGCCGAGCGGGGATAAATCCCCTCGCCACAAAAGCCCATTCCTACGGGATCCGTGTATAGCCTTGAAATGTGATAACAAAAAGACCGCATCGACATGTCTGAACCGACCTTTCTGAACAACGAGATCCGCGACTGGCTGATGGACTGTGGCCTGTTCGATCAATTGCAGCTGGCCGACTTCGCGGCCGCTTCCGGCTATTTCAGCATCAGCACCGTGGCTGAAGGCGAGGCGATTTTTCGCGAGGGCGATGCCGGCAGTTTCATGTGCATCATCCACACCGGCCAGGTCGCCGTGCAGAAAACCGGCGCTGACGGCCAGGTCATCACCATGGCCACCCTGCGCAGCGGCCGGGCCTTCGGTGAAATGGCCGTGCTTGATGGCGAACGTCGTTCGGCCACGTGTATCGCGGCGAGCAACTGTCAGTTGCTCAACCTGGGCAAGGATTCGCTGGAAAAAATGCTCAACGACGCACCGAAAATCGCCGCAAAAATCATCCGCGCCCTCGCCGTCTCGCTGTCCAAACGCCTGCGCATGGCCGACGGCCAACTCGCCGCGCAACAGGTTTAACCGCCGGGGGATTTGACCTTGTTGCCGTTCGGCTCGATGCCCGGCACCGGTTGATCCTTGCTCGGCGGGCTGGGCATTTCGATCGGCACCAGTGGCGGGCTGCCGCTACCGGCGCCCGACTTGGGCAGGGTGATCGGGGTGATCTGCGGATACGGTGTCGGCGTCGCGGTGCCGGGCGAGCCGGGCTGCGGCGTCGGGCTGACCGGAACGCTCTGCTGGGCCTGCACTGCAGTAATCGCGAGCGCGGCCAGGGTAATGACCGTTAGAATGGTGCGCTTCATCAAGGGCTCCGTTTGGCCTTTAGTCTGTGCTCAGGCTACTCCCAACGCGCCTGCTTGCCTTCCCCCCTTTAGAGATTTCCATGAAACGTTTCGTTCTGCTCGACACCACCCCGATCCCTGAAAACGGCGGTGCCCTGTGCCTGTTCGAGTATGGCGAGGATTTCGTCATCAAGATCCAGGGCGGCGACGGCGGACAGTTGATGAACACGCGCATGCACGGTTCCGAGGACGCACTGGCAGAAATTCCCTGCCGCAAGGTCGCCGGCCGGTCGAATTCGCGGGTGTTGATCGGTGGCCTGGGTATGGGTTTCACCCTCGCCTCGGCACTCAAGCACCTGGGCAAGTCCGCCGAAGTGGTGGTCGCTGAGCTGGTGCCCGGCGTAGTCGAGTGGAATCGCGGCCCGCTCGGGGAGAAGTCCGGTCGGCCATTGCTCGACCCGCGCACGGTGATCCGTCAGGAAGATGTGGCCAATGTGCTGCAAAGCGAGCCGAACGGTTTCGATGCGATCATGCTCGACGTCGACAACGGCCCTGAAGGCCTGACCCAGAAGGCCAACAGCTGGCTGTACTCCGCCGCAGGTCTGAATGCCTGCGCCAAGGCGCTGCGCCCCAAAGGTGTGCTCGCGGTATGGTCGGCCAGCGCCGACCGACAGTTTTCCGACAAATTGAAGAAGGCCGGTTTCAAGGCCGAAGAAGTCCAGGTCTTCGCCCACGGCAACAAGGGCACCCGTCACACGATCTGGATTGCCGAGAAGCTCAAGGGCTGAGCTAAACTGCGCATAACCGTCATCAGTCTTTCTGCAAAGGTGAACCCATGAGTTCGTCCACCCCCACCAACACGTCGAAGCTGGACCGCATCCTCGCCGACAACCAGCGCGACAAGGAAATGGGCTACCGCGACAAGGCCCTGAAAATGTACCCGCACGTCTGCGGCCGCTGCGCCCGCGAGTTTTCCGGCAAGCGCCTGAGCGAACTGACTGTGCATCACCGCGACCACAACCACGACAACAACCCGCAGGACGGCTCGAACTGGGAGCTGTTGTGCCTGTATTGCCACGACAACGAGCACTCGCGTTACACCGATCAGCAGTATTTCGGCGACGGCTCGCTGAGCACACCGAAGATCGCCAAGGCCACGCATAACCCGTTTGCGGCCCTGGCTGGGCTGATGAAAAAGAAGATTGAAGATCTTCATCGCCTGAGCTGGCCCTTTCGCGAGCAGGCTCGCTCCCACAGTTGAAATGCGTTCCCCTGTGGGAGCGAGCCTGCTCGCGAAGGCGGCCGGCCAGGCACCACAAATCTCGAATCTGCCCGCCCTCCCCCAATCCCCGTATAATCGCCCTCTTTTTCCCGAAGGCACCCCGCTCGTGGCAGACAAACGGTACAGCTGCATTGGTTTGTATAACCCCAAATCACCGGAGAACGTCGGTTCGGTGATGCGCGCCGCAGGCTGTTACGGCGTGGCGTCGGTGTTCTACACCGGCAAGCGTTATGAACGCGCGGCCGATTTCGTCACCGACACCAAGCGCGTGCACTACGACATCCCGTTGATCGGCATCGACGACCTGAAAAAAATCCTTCCGCTCAACTGCGTTCCCGTCGCGGTAGAGCTGGTCGAAGGCGCAAGGCCGCTGCCGGAATACACCCACCCCGACCGCGCCCTGTATATCTTCGGGCCGGAAGACGGCTCGCTGGATAAAGAGATTCGCGACTGGTGCGAAGACGTCGTGTACATCCCGACCACCGGCTGCATGAATCTCGCCGCCACGGTCAACGTCGTGCTCTACGACCGCATGGCCAAGGGCCTGAACACCCGCTCCGGGCCGAAATTCCGCTGAAGCGTCGCACATTCGATGGAACAAGCTGACCGCCCTGGCAGTCAGCTTATCTATCAATCGCACCCTGCCTGGAGATAGATCATGAGCGAGCTCAAACGCGTAGAACGCATCGAATCCACCCCGTTCCAGTCGCCTTCGCACAAGAATGTGCATGGCTGGGAGCGCGTCGGCTCGTTGACCGGCGGCGTGCTGATGGTCGGCAAGGGCCTGCGCCGTGGCGGCGTGTTCGGCCTGATTCAAGTGGCGCTCGGCGGCATGGCCGTGGCCCGTGGCATTACCGGGCACTGCTCGGCGAAAAGCCTGTTGGAAAAAGGCCGTCAGGACATGAGCAACGTGCGGGCGAAGATCGAACGCGCCGGGGAAGAACTGAGCAAGTTGAAGACCAATGCCGAAGTGGCCACGGAAACGGCGACCGTCACCGGCAATGATTCGCTGACCTCGCCGAAGGCCGGCGTCTGAGGCTTTAAAGCAAAAGATCGCAGCCTGCGGCAGCTCCTACACGGAATCACGTTTTCCATTGTAGGAGCTGCCGAAGGCTACGATCTTTTGATTTTTACGGGTTCAACAACTCACCACCTCATCAACCCGCGCGAAAAATCAGATGATCTTCCCAGTCATCCTCCGGCACGCTGCCTTCGGCGAGCATGCGCCCGGACTGGGAAATCCGCTCATGGTGCACCGCGTCGCGGTCGCCACACACCAGGTGATGCCATAACGGCAGATCCTTGCCCTCGCTGACCAGACGATAACCACAGGTCGGCGGCAGCCACTTGAATTCCTCCGCCTGACCCGGCGTGAGCTGAATGCAGTCAGGGACAAACTTGATCCGGTTCGGATAATCGCTGCACTGGCAGGTTTTCAGATCCAGCAGTTTGCAGGCGATGCGCGTGTAATAGACGCTGTTGTCTTCTTCGTCCTCGAGCTTTTGCAGGCAGCACAGACCGCAGCCGTCGCACAGCGATTCCCATTCCTCGTGATCGAGTTGATCGAGGGTTTTGCGTTTCCAGAACGGTTCGACTATGGCGGCCATGGCTCAAGCATCAACATCAAGGTGGTGAAAAGGCCGCCAGTCTAGTGCCAGCGGGCGCGGGGGCCAAGCGCTGGCGACTGCCGGTAAATCCGCTTGTCCGCACCAGCGCCGCCCGCTGAGCAAACTGGTGGCTACACTTTGAAACCAAAGTGGGAGCGAGCCTGCTCGCGAAAGCGCTGTGTCAGACACGCTGTTGTCGACTGACACGCCCTCTTCGCGAGCAGGCTCGCTCCCACAGTGAAATCGGTGGAGAGTCAGTAACCGCGGGTGAAATCCACCTCGCCGCGCAAAGCTTCACCTGCCTCATACGCTTTCAGGTTCTGCACAAACAAATCCACCATCAGCGCCGGCGAGGTCGGTGCCGAGCTGTGCCCGGTCAGGAGCAAGCCCCATGCGGTCCAGAATGGATGGCGTTGCGGCAATGGCTCCTGACGGCAAACGTCGATCACCGCGCCGGCCAGATGCCCTTCCTTCAAGGCTTCTACCAGATCGGCATCGACCACTGCGACACCACGCCCGGCGTTGATGAACAATCCGGTCGGCTTGAATTGCTTGAACAGCGCCGCGTCGTAGATATCGTGGGTGTGTTCGGTGTTCGGCAGCAGATTGACCACGTAATCCACTTCGCCCACCAGACGCGGAAGATCGGCCAGCGCGCCGACCTCGACAAATGGCGCCTGTTCGCGGGCACTGCTGGCGATACCGTACAGCTCGACGCCGAACGGCCGCAGAAACTGCGCAACGCTCTGGCCGATGTCACCGGTGCCGACGATCAGCACCTTGCGCCCTACCAGACTCTGGCCGCTGCGGTTGTCCCACTTGCGCTCGACCTGGCTGACCAGCCGCGCCAGCACTTCGCGTTCGTGGCCGAGGATGTAGGTCAGCACGTATTCAGCCATGACCTGACCGAAAATCCCCACAGCGCGGGTCAGACGATAGTCGCGGCGCAGGCCGTCGGCGAGCAGCGGCGTGATGCCGGCCCAGGTCGATTGCAGCCATTGCGGTTGATGGCCCTGGCGCAGCAAGGTCGCCAGCAGATCCGGCTGGCCCAGCCACACCGGGCAATCGGCGGCCTGACGCGCCAGTTCGGCGGAGTCGCCGCTGGTCAGGATTTCAAGCTCGGGCAGCGCCTGACGCAGCAGGCGGGCGTATATCGCGTAGTCGTGTTCGGCAATCAGAACGCGCATCTTCAAACCTTTCGCAAACCGTGCAGACAGCCGCCGGGGTCGGGCCGGCCATCGCGGTAAAAACAGTTCCAGGGTTAACCGAGGCCCAGAACAGGGCCTCGCGGGTCAGACCGGGTCGTTGCGTCGCAGCAACTCTTCGGGCAAGTGCTCGATGTACTCGTCCTCGGCCGGTGGCATTTGCAGGTGATAGCCCTGCTTGTCGAGGTTTTCCAGAACCACGGTGATGTCTTCGCTGGCCAGCTTGCGCTCGGGCGACAGCACCAGATCGAAGGAATGCTTCGCTTTGCCAAAAGCCGTCATCAGCGCTTCCGGCACGCGCTCGAGCGCATCGCTCTTGAGCACGTAGAGATACATGCCGCTGCGCTTGGAGCTTTGGTAGATGGAGCAAATACGTTTCAAGGCTGTTCTCCGGCGGTGGCCAAGCTGTCGAGCAGCTTCTGGCCGAGCAATTCGCGGCGCCAGCCACGCAGCGAATCGGGCAATTGGTAAGGCCCCTCGGGGAAGCCGCTTTTGACCAGGGCTTCGAGGGTTTTCTTGCGCAGCATCAGTTCCGGGGCAATACCCAAGCGTTCGGCCTCGGCCTGACCCAGCGCGCGCAGTTGTTTGATCAACGCAGCGGCTTCGATCGGCAACGGCTCCGGCACTGCCGGCGGCCATTGATCTGGCCCCACACTGCCAGAGCGCTTGATCAGATCAAGCAGAAACTGACCGTCCTGACGTACGGTACGCGGGTGCATGTCTTCAATCTTGCCCAGCGCCGCGAGGTTATCCGGCTGCGTGCGGGCCAAGGGCCACAGCGAGTGTTCACGGACGATGCGGTTGCGCGGCAGGTCGCGGGCGCGGGCTTCTTTTTCGCGCCAGGCGCACAGCTCACGCAGCACGGCGAGTTGTGCACGGGACAACTTCCACGCCAGTTTCGCCTCGCGATACACCTCGTAAGGATCAGTTTCGCGGCGCAGGTTGGCGACCAGTTCGGCGCCATCCTCCAGCACCCAGGCGAACTTGTCGTCGGACAGCTTGGGCCGCAACTCGACGAACACCTCGGCCAGATGCACGGCATCTTCGGCGGCATAGCTGATCTGGGTTTCGGACAGCGGGCGCTGCAACCAGTCGGAACGGGTTTCGCCCTTTGGCAGGTCGATGCCGAGCACCTCCTGCACCAGACGCGAGTAGCCCATCGAAAAGCCGAGGTTCAGGTAAGCGGCGGCCAGTTGCGTGTCGAACAGAGGCGCCGGCAGGCTGCCGGTCAGGCGCAACAGTACTTCGAGGTCTTCGCTGCAGGCGTGCAGGACTTTCAGCACCGCCGGGTTTTCCAGCAACTCGGCCAGCGGTTGCCAGGCGTTGATGGTCAGCGGGTCGATCAGGTAGGCGCGTTTGCCGTCGCCGATCTGCAACAGGCCGGCAATCGGATAGAAGGTGTCGACCCGCATGAATTCGGTGTCGAGGGCAACGAACGGCAGCTGCTGCCACTCGGCGCAAAACTGCGCGAGGCTTTCGTTGTCGCGAATCCAGTGAATATCGATAGCCACACGGCTCTCCCTTGAAGAATGGCGCGCAGTATATATCGCCACCGACGATTTACGCGCCTTTGAAGGGCAAGAGCTGTAAGGAAATGTCTTGCCTGTCAGCAAGAATAGTCTGACAGCAGAAACAGAAAGGCCCGTCGCATTGGCGCGACGGGCAGGAAACGCTTCACTGCTTTGCCAACACGCCGTCGATCACCGCGCCACGACAGCCGGCAAACATGTCCAAGGCAGGTTGATAGACGCTGCTGCGCACTTCCAGCAGGCCGAGCATCGAGTGGAACAGATTGTCCTGGCTCAGCGGCTTGTCCCGGCTCAGTTGCAGGCAATGGGTGTCGACCGAATAGGCCTTCTGATAGCTGTCAGAGAACCACGCCAGCATCGCTACATGCTTCTGTTGCTCGGGCGCCAGCATATAAGGCGTGCCGTGCAGAAACAGGTTGTACTCGCCCAGCGATTCGCCGTGGTCCGACAGATAGAGCATGGCGGTGTCGACTTTGTCCTGATTGCTGCGCAGCACATCGATCAGGCTCGCCAGCACATGGTCGGTGTAGACCAAGGTGTTGTCGTAACCGTTTACGATACTTTCGCGGCTGCAATTGTTCAGCGCGTTACTTTCACAGACCGGAGTGAAGTGTTCGTACTCCTTGGGATACCGCTTGAAGTAGTCCGGGCCGTGACTGCCCATCTGGTGCAGAACCAGGACGGTGTCCTTATCCAAGTGATCGATAAAACTTTGCAGCCCTTGCAGGAGGATTTCATCGCGACATTCGCTGTTGGCGCACAACGCCGGGTCTTGCAACTTGCTGACATCCTGCACCGTGACGCGGTCGCAAGTGCCTTTGCAGCCGGACTGGTTATCGCGCCAGATCACATCAATGCCGGCGCGCTTGAGTACGTCGAGCAAGCCCTCCTCATTCCTGGCCTTGCTGGCGTTGTAATCCTTGCGGCCCATGTTGGAGAACATGCACGGTACCGAGACAGCCGTTTCCGTGCCGCAGGAATGCACATCAGTGAAAGCGATCAGGCCAGCCTCTTTGTCCAGTTGCGGGGTGGTGTCTCGGTCGTAACCGAGAATGCCGAAGTTCTGCGCCCGCGCACTTTCCCCTACCACCAGCACGGTGAGGGATTTGCGTGGCTGTAGCTGCAAGTCGGGGTTGCGCTGGGCATCTTCGCCGATCTTGATGAACGGCTGCTGCGCCGAGACAACTTGCTCTTGCAGATAACCAATGGATGCGCCGATGTAATTGCTCGGCACCAGCATCAGGCGAATTTCGTGGTGATTGCGAAACAGCGACGACAAACCTTGATAGTTGGCCAATGCCACAACGCCGATCACCGCCGCCGAGGCAACACTGACAATAACTTTGCTGAACAACTCGCGATGCCAGCGCCGATAATTGACCGGTACTTTCCACAACAACAAACACGGCAAAACACCCAGCAAGAGAATATAAGCGAACAACTTCAACGAAAGCAGATCACGCACTTCCGCCGCGTTGGTCTCGGCAAAGTTGCGCAACATGCCCGCATCAATCATGACGCCATATTGGCTCATGAAATAAGCCACGCCGGCGCTGACTAAAAACAAAAGAGTCAAAAGTGGTTTAAGCAGTGGCCGGAACGCGAATATCGTCAGCACGATATTGAACGCGGCAAGGATCATCACGCCGAACGCCACGCGCATGGCGATGCCCTTGCCATCGGCGGCGGTGATCTCGAACAGGTGTTGCCAAAGCACCAGATTGAAACCGAGCAACAAAAAGGCGCTGGCAAACAACGTCACCCATTCCGGGCGCACGGCTTTTAACTTCAGCATGATGAGTGACTGTTCCTGAAAGAAGAGCCTCGTCGATTGTGAAAAATTCATTCACCGAGGCATGCCAAACTTTAGGCAGCCATGGATCAATTTTTCGTGAAAAAGATGCTAATGATTAGTTGCCTCGGAGTACGAACGTGAAAGTTTGCGAGTATTTGAGAATGGTTCAGGTTTTATTCAGTTTCAGGCAATTCGCAATGTCCTCTGTGGGAGCGAGCCTGCTCGCGAAAGCGCAGTGTCAGCAAATAATTGTTTGTCTGGAGGAACGCATTCGCGAGCAGGCTCGCTCCCACATCGGGACAGGGGTGTTATCGAGTTTTTAGGTCTGGCCCGGGGTTTTCTGATTTGCCGACGCCGGCGACGTCGCGCCTAATCATCAGCCTCTGCACTCAAAGGCCCGCTGATGAATCACTCCCGCCCCGCCGCTTGGCTGATACTCGCGATCATTCTTGTCGCACTTAATCTGCGCCCCTCAATGGCAGCCATCGGGCCGCTGCTGTCGGCGATCCGTAGCGATATCCCGTTGAGCTTCACGCTTGCCTCTTTGCTGACGATGCTGCCGGTCATGGCCATGGGGCTGGCGATGTTCTTCGGCCTGCGCATCAACCAGCGTCTGGGCGAACAACGCACGGTGCTGCTGTCGCTGCTTGTCATCGGGCTGGCGAGCGTGTCACGGCTGTTTATCGATTCTGCAGTCGAGCTGATCGTCAGCGCGATACTGGCCGGTATTGGCATAGCCCTGATTCAGGCATTGATGCCGGCGCTGATCAAGACGCGCTTTGCTGACAACGTGGCGTTGTGCATGGGCATCTACGTGACTTCGATCATGGGCGGCGCCGCGATTGCCGCATCGTTCGCGCCGCTGGTGATGGTGCAGACCGGCAGTTGGCGCGTGGGGCTGGCCATCTGGGCGGCGTTGGCATTGGTCGCATTGCTGGTCTGGTGCTTGCAGCCAGCGCAAGCCCTATCAAGGGTGACCCAGCGGGAGCCTTTCATCACGCGCCGTCGCGCCTGGTTGCTGGCGATTTTCTTTGGCCTCGGTACGGCGTCCTACACCTGCGTCCTCGCCTGGCTGGCCCCGTACTACGTAGAAAAAGGCTGGAGTGAACAAACCGCCGGGTTGATGTTGGGTTTTCTTACAGCGATGGAGGTCATTTCCGGGCTGGTAGTGCCGGCGATCGCCAATCGCAGCCGTGACCGGCGTGGGATATTGGCGGTTCTGCTGTTGCTGATCATCGGCGGTTTCTGCGGGCTGATTCTCGCCCCGCCATCTCTGGCCCTGTTATGGCCCTGTCTGTTGGGGCTGGGGATTGGCGGTCTGTTTCCGATGAGCCTGATCGTCGCTCTGGATCACTGCGACGAGCCGCAGCGCGCCGGTGGCCTGACCGCGTTTGTACAGGGGATCGGTTATCTGATCGCAGGACTGTCGCCGCTGTTGGCAGGGATCATTCGTGATCGGCTGGGCAGTTTCGAAGGCGCGTGGTGGGCGCTGACTGCAGTAGTGGTGCTCATGCTGCTGATGGTCGTGCGCTTCAACCCTCGCGACTACACACGTCACTTGCCCTGCCCGGCCTAGAGGCCTCTGGCCATCTTTTGCGCACGAGATTGGCAACGTCGTGTTGCTAAAAGTTTCTGTCCCACATGTGTCCGTGAAATGTCCTACGAGGGTTTCTCCTGGCACCATCGTTCCGTTAGGATCGTACGCACACGTTTGCGCGAATTCTGCGCAAGGGGCACAGCGAGACGGAACTCATGCTGAACAGTAATTTGCTTCGCAAGCTCGATATGCAGGACTTGATGGTATTCGTCGCCGTGTACGAGCAGAGCAGTGTCACCGATGTCTCGGAAACCCTGTTCGTCAGCCAGTCCACCGTCAGTTATTGCCTGAAGAAACTGCGCACCAGTTTCGAAGACGAGTTATTCGTTAACACCCGCACTGGCATGCGTCCGACCTATAAGGCCTGCAGCATGTACGGCCATGTGCAGAAGATTCTCGAAAGCATCAACCTCTGTCATGCCGGCGCCCCGGCCTTCGACCCGAGCCGGCAGGCGGTGACTTTCAACATCTGCGCCCCGGAATACTTCGAGCAATTGATTCTGCCGCGTCTGTTGAAGCGCTTCGACTTCGATGACTTACCGGTGATGGTCAACATGCACAAATTCGAAACCGACGTTCCGGCCGAAGAGTTGCGCGACGGCAGCCTCGATCTGGTGATCAGTTTCGGCCCGCACTTTCACCGCCAGCATGCGGATCTGAAATCACGGATGTTGCTGGAAGATGACCTGGTCTGCGTCTTCGACAAACGCGCCACGCCACTGGAACCGCGCCTGAGCCTGCAAGCATTCACCGAACGTCGGCATGTGTTTCCAACGCCGTGGACTTCAAGCACCAACATGGTCGACGGCTGGCTGGCGCGGCAAGCGCAAAAGCGCCAGATAGTGGCCCGATCGAACAGCTACAGCGCCGCGTTGAAGATGATCACCGGCACCGATTTCATCCTCACCCTGCCCCGGCGTATCCAGCGTCTGCTGACCAACGACGCGGTGTTCAACCACTGCGAAGCGCCCAACGGCCTGCCGGGTTTCACCCTCGACATGCAGTGGAGCCAGAACGCCGATCAGGACAGCGCCAACGTCTGGCTGCGCGAGCAGGTGATTCAGGTGTGCAGCGAGCTGGAAAACGCCTGAACGTCAGATGCCGATGGCGGCTTTGCTGTAGGACTCGCGATCGATGTCGAGCAGTTCCACGCACAGTTGCACTTCGAGCCCGGCCGGCCATTCGCACAGTTCCTGCAACACTGCCAGCAGACTTTGCGAGAGCTGCTTCTTGATCTCCGCCGAGCGCCCGCTGAGCAAGGCCAGTTTCACATGGACGAAGGCACGCTCGCCCTGCGCCGTGCCGACCTTGAAGTTGTCGATCTTGATCGCGCGGCTCTTGATATCGAACTCCGCGCCGAACTGACCGGAACCGACCAGCGTGTTGTTGAGCCGGATCAGGGCGATGTCAGCGTTCAACTGCGTCAGGTTGGCGGTGTATTCCATGTGCAGGTGTGGCATTGCGGATCTCCAGTCGGCGGATGCGGGGGGCGTACATATACCACAATCACACAGCGTCATTTGTGGGAGCGAGCCTGCTCGCGAAAGCGTCCTTTCAGGTTGCACATCTGCGCCTGCCGAACGGCTTCGCGAGCAGGCTCGCTCCCACAGGGTTGTGTGGTGCTTGTCAGGACGAAATAAGCGGCCGTTCACTCATGAATGCTTCCAGCCGCGAGCGCAGCCAGCGTTCGGCAGGGTCGCTGTCGACGTGGCTGAGCCAGACCATCGACAGGTCCAGTGTCGGCGTCTTGAACGGGAACGGTTCCTGGAACAGCGCCCCGGACGCCGCCATCGCCGCTGCGGTGTAATCCGGCAGGCTGGCGATCAGGTCGGTGCCGGCCAGCAAAGCCGGCAGTGCGCTGTATTGCGGCACCGACAACACCACCTGCCGCGTGCGCCCCAGTTCCGCCAGCCACTCATCGGCGTAGCCACTGACATTGGCCGTGTGTGACACCAGCACATGCGGGCGAGCGCAATATTCGTCGAGGGTCAGCGGCGTATCAGAGGCATCGGCGCGCAGGATGCTTGGCTGGATATGCCGCAGCAGTTTGCGTTTGGCGTTGGCCGGCAGGCCACGGGTCTGGCTGATGCCGACGGTGATATCGCCGGCAGCGAGCAGGTCGGGAATGCGCCAGTAATCGACATGTTGCACCACGAACACCACGCTCGGCGCCTCTTGGCGCAACGCGCGCAACAGCGGCGGCAGCAGGCCGAATTCGACGTCGTCGGACAGGCCGATGCGAAAGGTCATGGTGCTCGTCGCGGGATCGAAATCGCGGGTCAGGCTCAGCGCCGCCGAGAGTGAATCCAGTGCCGGTTTGAGATGGCGGTAAATGTCTTCGGCGCGGGCCGTCGGTTCCATGCGATGGCCGACGCGGATGAACAGCGGATCATTGAGCATCGTGCGCAAACGGTTGAGTGCCGAACTGATGGTCGGCTGGCCGAGGAACAGCTTCTCCGCCGCGCGGGTCACGTTGCGTTCGAGCATCAGGGTCTCGAACACCACCATCAGGTTGATGTCGGCCTTGCGTAGTTCAGTGCGGTTCATCCTTTGCCCCTGCTCCCCGGAATAGCGGCAGTGTAGAAAGGCCCAAGAACCGCGTCTATGGGCCGCTGCGCCGAACAGTCACTGAAGGGTCAATGAAGCGTCAACGCCAGAATGCCAATGGCCAGTTTGCGCGGATCGAGTCCCATGCCCAGCGCTCTCGGGCTGACGGCATCGGCGTGCTGGAAACGAATCACCAGCACGCCTTCACGCTCAATGCGCTGCTGGACTTCAGCTGGCAGGTCAACGGCGACAACGTTCGCTTCGGCCTTGAGCAAGCGGGTGGAGAGCACCGGCACATCGTTGACGCTAATCTCCAGCCCCTGTTCGGTATGCGCCGACGCAATCAAAGCGTTGGCTTCCAGCACAAATGATCTCACCGGGGCCTCGGGCCGCAGAATGATTTGCGATTCACTGCCCTCGGACCACGTACCCCACGGTTCGCTTTTCGACCATCCGCTGCCGAGGAAAAACGTCGCCAGGCTGGTAACGTTGAAGGTCACGCGCTCGTTCGACTTCATTGGCGAAATCAGCGTAAGGGGATCCGCGGCCACGATGGGCGGGCAATCGGCGCAACGCTTCCAGCCGGGCGCCAGCACGTTCAAACCGTCGATTCTGGCGAGTACGTCAGTCTCGCGATTGAGAGTCAGCGCGGCCGGCAGCACAGTGCGGCTATCGAGTACATACAACGTATCGGCGGCGTATTGACCAGAGCTGACGATCTGGTCGGCCACAGCCTGGGCCGCCTCGGTGGCCTTGGTACTCATGCGGCCGAGGTAGACCGCATTGGTCGGCAGATGATGGCGTCCCGCATACTCGGCCAGCGTTCGCCACTGCTCCGGATAATTCTCCGGGCGCAGCCAGCGCACCGCCTGATAATGGCGGGCTGCCTGATCCCAGAACGGATCAACCAGTGGCGTCGGCCATTGTGGCGCCGGCGTGGCCATGAATAGGTTGCGCGACTCTCCCCAACCGGAACGCGTATCCGCCACTTGCAGCAACAGGGCAATGCTCAGCAGAATCCGTGCCGTGCGCGAAGTATGGCCGCGAATCACCACGTACAGAATGGCGAAAATCGCCATGTACATGACAGGCCAGATCATCCGCCCCGAACCGCGAAAAATTGTCGCCACCGCAACCACCGCATCCGGCAGCGGGATGTGCAACTCGAATGGGCCGACCCCGATGTTGTTGGAAAACGCAAACAGCGCCAGGCCGGCGAGCGCGAGCAACAGCAACGGGTAGCGACGTGGCTTGAGGTGAACATCCGTGCCGCGTTGCAGCCACGCCGCGAAGGCGCAGATGAACAGGAACACCACACCCAAACCAAGGAAAGCAAAACCGTCACCATCGCCCAACACACCGGGCATGTCGCGCAGGGCAAACGACCAGGTTCCCGGGTCGAAAAAGCTCAGCACATTGGCGCGGAACAGACCGTAGCCCATCAGTGCCAGACCGTCATCGCCGACGCTGAAGTAGCCCGCCTGCCAGCAACACAGACTCACCAGCAAAAACAGACCGATCAGTTCGGCCACAGCTTTGCGCGGCGCCAGATGTCGCCGCAGGGTGTGTGCTGCGAGATCGGCGAGCCAGATCAGCGCAATCATCGCCAGCAAATAGGCGTGAATCAGCGCGGCCGCCGCCAGCAACGTTCCCCAGGCCAGAGAGCGCTTGGGCGTGAAGGGCCGCAGCGCCAGGTACAGCGCGGCCAGCAACATGAAATGCCCGCCCAGGGACAGGTGCACGCTCATGCGGATCAGCATGGCCGGAACGAATAAAAACAGCCCGGTGCCGAGCAACCGCAGAACCGCGTCGCGGGTCACCAGGCCGAGCAGTTTCCAGGCAAACCAGCTCTGCAGAATGAAGCAGGTCAGCAACCACAGTCCGAAATACTGAAACGGCTCCGGCAACAGCGCCGAAAACGGCTTGAACAGAAAGGCAAACAGCGGATTGGAATCGGAAAAGATCAAGCCATTGCTCAATTCAAGTCCATAAGACGGATTGAGCCCCAGCGGAAAGCTCCATGGCGAGTGCCGGAAAAACACCCAACCCTGGTAATGGGTGGCCGGGTCGCCGTCGCCCAGCCAGACAATGTTCATCGGATTCAACGCCCGTGGGCCGACCACGATAAAAAAGGCCAGAATGCCTAGCAGCACAGGCAACAGCGCAGCCGCCCGAGAGGTTGAGCAAAGCTTCATCGATACGTCCAGAAATTATGCAAAACGAATGTGAACGCCGGCACCGTCATGGCCACGGCACCGATCCCGAGCAGATAATGCAACCCCGCCACTTGCGCCGCCCAGGCAACCAGCATCGCCAATAGAAAACCGCCCGCCGAGACCGACACAAAGCGCAGTAACGTGCGCCCGTGCAGGCGAGCTGAAAAGCTCCAGGTGGTATTGATCACATAAGACACAACGGTCGCCACGGCAAAGGCGAAACCATTGGCCAGCGGCGGTTCGGGCGCGATGAAGCGGATGAACATCACGGCCACCAGCGCATGCAGCGCAGTGACGAACAGCCCGGTCAGGGCAAAGCGCAGACCACGGCGAACCAACGCTGAACGATCACTGTCGATCACGGTTTCTGCGCCAGCACGAAGACGCTCAAACCGGCCAGCCGGTTGCTGCCCATCAACGGCAACTCCATTCGGCAAAGAGTCTTGAGCACGCTGTTGACCCACGGGTGATGACGCTTGAGTTGCGACTGCGGCCGTGCGGTTTGCGAACCTTGAGGTATCAGGCGCAACGCTGCGGCGATAGGAAACACCGCACCGAAATAGTAGGCGCCGCGCTGCACGGTCAAACCGGCATCGCCCGCCAGGGTTTCGAATTGCGCGAGGGTGTAGCGGCGCTTGTGCTCAAGAAAATCATCATGACCGCTCCAGAGAAACTGAAACGCCGGCACCGTCATCAGAAAACGACTGCCCGAAGGCACTTTATCGACATAGTTTTTGAGCAGGCCGAGGTCGTCGTCGACATGCTCGAGCACGTCCATCAGTAACACCAGATCGGCATCGATGCTGTCGATGCCGCGGCGGTAATGCACCGGTTTGCCCGCGGTGGTGGCGCTTGAATCGGCGGGGTAACTGATGTCGACGCACCACGCCTCATGCGCGTCGGTGTGGGTCAGCAGATGATGCGAGAAAAACCCCGAGCCGGCACCGACATCGAGTATTCGTCGGATCGGCATGTTACCCAGCAATCGCCGGGTCGCCGCCGCTTTGCAGCAGTAATACCAATGCTCATCGATGCTGTCGCCGAGGATGTCGGTTTCCTTGAGATCCATCTGTCAGTCCATGGGGTCGTAAACGCGACGCACCAGAAAAACCGGCCGGCGTTTGGATTCGATATAGGTGCGGCCAAGGTATTCGCCGAGTACGCCAATGCCGATCAATTGCAGACCGCCAAGGAACGTGACTGCGACCATCAGCGAGGCATAACCGGGCAAGTCGACACCGTGGATCAGTGTGCGCAGGACAATGAACATGGCGAACGCAAACGACACCAGCGAAACCGTTGCCCCCAGGTAAGTCCAGACCCGCAGCGGCTCGGTGCTGAAACTGGTGATGCCTTCGAGGGCGAAGTTCCACAGCCGCCAGCCATTGAATTTGCTTTGCCCGGCCACGCGCTCGGGGCGCTCGTAGTCGACATGAGTGGTGCGGAAACCGACCCAGGCGAACAGACCTTTCATGAAGCGGCGCGACTCGGGCAGGGTCAGCAAGGCATCGACCACGCAGCGGTCCATCAGGCGGAAGTCGCCAACGTTCTCCGGCAACGGCTGTTCGGCGATGCGGTTGTGCAGGCGATAGAACCAGTGGGCCGAGGTCGATTTGGCCCACGTGTCGCTGCGGCGGCTGACACGATGCCCCAGCACCACTTCGTAACCTTCGCGCCAGCGCTCGATCATCTGCAAAATGACTTCCGGCGGGTCCTGCAGATCGGCGTCGATCGGAACCACGATCTGCCCGGTGGCCATTTGCAGACCGGCCGACAACGCCGCTTCCTTGCCGAAGTTGCGGCTTAGATCGACGATGCGCAGACGCGAGTCTTGCCGCTGCCGCTCAAGCAAGCGCTCAAGGGTGGTGTCGGTGCTGCCATCGTTGATGAAGACCAGTTCAAGATCGATCAGTGCCTGCGTCTGAAAGACGTCGTCGATGCGCGAAAGAAAGCTGTCGAGGCTGTCGGCCTCGTTGAAAACGGGGATCACCAGCGACAACGTCACCTGCCCGGCCTGTTGCGTTCCGTGCTCAGTCAAAGGAGTGCTCTTTTTATAGTTTGTCGGTCATCGAAAGTCTTTCGAGGCCATGAGCCGTGCCGTATTAAGCAGCAGCCGGCACGCACGTGCAAGCAGGACACGGCGTCATATCGGCCAATTCGCCGGGCAGTCGCGGCGCTCTGGCCAGCGTCTTTCAGAAACATCCGCGAACGATTGGAAACAAATCCGCGATAGCCAAAAAAACCCGCTGCGCTAGGCTTGCGTCGATGCGCCACACAGGTGGGCGCGCCTATCGATCGCAGGGAGCGAACCGTATGTATTTCGAAATCTACCGACAAACCCGAGGCACCCCCAGCACTGGCAAAGGCCAATGGCGCTGGCGCCTGCGTGCGCGCAACCACGAGACGGTGGCCAGTGGCGAATCGTATGTGAACAAGGCTGATTGCCTGCACGTGATCAACCTGATCAAAGCCGTACAGGGCGAGACGCCGATCAAAGAGATCTGAACGAAACCACAGTCATCAAAGGTGCATGTGCTGCATTTGTTGCTTCCATGCACCCCGGCGCCTCTAGCAGCGGGCGCAGAGATGCGTCGACAGTGGAGCGAACCGGGAAAGCATCAGAGCTGTAACAGAACTACGCCGACCAATATGGCAATCACTGCCGATATCGCCATCACTTGAGTAGACGTCAACGCCAGCGCCGCGTCCCTGGAGCGGCCGACGAAGCGGCCGCGAATCTGATGCCGATCCGGCTGCACTTCGAACAGGTTGTCCGGGTGCTCGTTGTCTTCAGGCTCATTGGTCTGCTGACCGGACCATGCACTTCGCGCCATCAAACGGTCGAGCAGACCGGGCATGACCGACTGCCCAATAATCGCTTTGATCGTCGACCACCCTAGCCACAACTCTCGCGGAGGATGCTTTACCACACTGAAAATCGCCCGTGCCGCTACGTCGGGGTCGTGAATCGGTGGCACCGGTTGGGGACGCTTGGGCAATTTGTTGCGCGCCCAGTCGAACTGCGGGGTATTGATCGCGGGCAATTGCACCATGCACACGCGAATATGGCTGCGCTCATGCAGCAACTCACAGCGCAACGAATCGGTAAAACCGCGCACGGCAAATTTTGCCCCGCAGTAAGCGGCCTGCAACGGAATGGCCCGATAGGCCAGCGCCGAGCCGACCTGAATGATCAGTCCCTTGTTGCGTGGGCGCATCAACGACAGCGCTGCCAACGTGCCATGAACCGTGCCGAGATAGGTCACCTGAGTGACGCGCTCGATCTCGGCGGCGGACAATTGTTCTATCGGCGAGAGCACCGTGACCATCGCTGCATTGACCCACACCGCCAGCGGCCCGAGCGTGGCTTCCAGTTGCTGCGCGGCCTCTTGCACGGCGAGCGCATCGGCGACATCGACGCTAACGGTTTCAACCTGAACGCCATACGCTTGCAGTTCCTCTTGCGTGACGGCCAGGCCCGCCGGATCACGCGCCAACAGTCCGATGCGGTAGCCGCCAGCGGCAAACCGATGGGCCACCGCTCGCCCTACGCCAGCACTGGCGCCGCTAATCACCACCAAAGATTGCTCCTGCATGAACCGTCCTCGTCGACGCTCAGTCGATCGGCCCGTTATTGATCATCAAGTCATCGCTCACTGCCAATATCTCCTCGGGGATCGGGTCCCTCACTGGTTGTTCAATGCAGTCTTTAGGATGGACGCCGAACGTGCGCCGTCAGTTCGTTTTTTCAGCCGAGCATCAAGCGCAGCTTGCGCAAAAGGTCCACCGGCGCGTAGGGCTTGGCGATCAATTCGAACTCATTGTCAGCCAGCTCATTGGGCGTCGACTCGTCCGCGCAGTACCCGGTCGTCAGCAGGATCTTCATGGCCGGATAGCGCTGGCTGATTTCCCGCGCCAGTGCCAGCCCGTTCATCTCGCCCGGCATGACCAAATCGGTGAATACCAGGTCGTATTCGCTACTCTGCAGCACGGCCAGTGCCTCGCTCGCATCTGCAGCGAGGTCGGTGTGGTAACCCTGTTCGGACAATACAAAGCGCGCCAGTTCAGCGACTTCGGCGCGATCCTCGACGATCAGGATGCGCTCCGTGCCCTTGAGATTTTCTGCGGTTTCAGCGGAGCCAGATGCCGATAGCTGACTGTCATCCGCCGGGAAGAACAGGCGCACCGTGGTGCCGAGTCCCGGCGTCGATTCGATTTTGACCACACCGCCGGATTGCTTGACGAAGCCGTAAACCATCGACAAACCGAGGCCGGCACCGTTGCCTTCCTCTTTGGTGGTGAAAAACGGCTCCATCACTTTGTCGAGATCGTCAGCGGCAATGCCCACGCCGTTATCGGCAACCGCGATGCAGACGTAACGCCCCGCCGCCAGTCCGCCCTGGTGCGGATCCGTCGAGTCCGGTACATCGACGTTGCGGGTCTGCACGGTGATCGCAGGTTGCTGCTGGTCAACCAGCGCATCGCAGGCGTTGGAGAGCAAATGGTTCAGCGCCATCTCGGCCTGCGCCGGGTCGAGCCGGCAGTTCCACAAGTCCTCGGCCAGTTCGAATCGCGGTTCCAGATCGGCGGATTCATGCGTCGGCAGCGTAGAGCGCTCAAGCAAGGCATTGAGATTGATCACCCGGCCCTCAAGCCGTTGCCGGCGCGAGAACGCCAGCAGATGCTGAGTCAGCAGACGGGCTTTTTCCGCCGCCGCACGGGCGTGGCCGGCGCCGACCACGATGCGTTGCGGATCGATGCTAGGCCGCTTGGCGGTGTGCTGGATCAGTTCGATGTAGCCGATCATCACTTGCAACAGATTGTTGAAATCATGGGCAATGCCACCGGTCAACTGCCCGAGTGCTTCCATGTTTTCGCTGTAACGCAAACCGTCCTCGGCGTCACGGCGGCGGCTGACGTCCATTTGCGAAGCGAAGAAATACACCAGTTGTCCGCGCTCGTTGAATAGCGGCGCGATGAACAGCTCGTTCCAGAACGACGAGCCGTCCTTGCGATAGTTGAGCACCTCCACGCAGGTTTCGTGTTGATGTTTCAGCGCTTGCTTGACCCGTTGCAACACCGCGCGATCAGTCTGCTCGCCTTGCAGAAACCTGCAGTTACGCCCGAGCACTTCTTCCAGCTCGTAGCCGCTGAGTTCAAGAAACGCATTGTTGGCAAAAATGATGGGATCGTCGGGCTGCGCTGGATCGGTGACAATCATGGCCATGCGGCTGACCTGCACCGCCGCGAAAAACACATCTTTGCGTTCTTGCGAAAGGGTCGCCGCATCGGCGCGGTCGACGATCGGCCTGGATTTTCTGGGCAAGTTGACCTCCGCTAAGTGACTCCGTTTCGCTGTGACCATCATCAGCGAGCGAAGTGCCGAGGCCAGCCGCCGACAGCGCGGGTGTCCGATGAATTGTCGCAGTCCATCGATGGATCCGAATCGCCTCGCTGATTGTCGAAAGCTCACCGAGAACTGCACGCAATATCTGAAATCCGATCCGCCAGGGAGAACCACCGTGGATTTGTTGTTTCTGGGCACGTCTGCCGGCGTGCCGACCCGCCAGCGCAACGTCAGCGCGACGGCACTGATCGCGTCTGCCGGCAAGGGCTGGTACCTGATCGATTGCGGTGAAGGCACTCAGCATCAGGTGCTGCGCACGCCGCTGTCACTGAGTGAATTGCGGGCGATTTTCATCACTCATGTGCACGCCGATCACTGCTTGGGCTTGCCGGGTCTGCTGGCGAGCACCGGCATGTCCGGACGCACGCAGCCACTGGACATTATCCTGCCGACAGCGCTGCATCCGTGGCTGAGAATGAGCCTGGAGGTGACGCAATCGTATCTGCCATTTGAAATCAACCTGCACGCTGTGGAAACGCTTACGGAGTGGCGCAACGTTAACGTTCAGGTGCAGACCGTCGAACTGTCACATCGGGTCCCGTCTCACGGTTATGTGTTCACCGAGTCCGACCCGGAACCGCGTCTGGACGTGCAGCGCCTGGATGCCGAAGGCATCGAACGCGGCCCGCTCTGGGGTCAGTTGGCCCACGGTCAGGACGTGGAGGTTGACGGGCGAATGCTGCACGCTCGCGACTATCTGCTGAGTTCACGACCTGATCGACGCATCATTGTCTGCGGCGATAACGATCGGCCGGCACTGCTGGCCGAAGTGGCGCAATCGGCGGATGTGCTCGTGCATGAAGCGACATTCGTGCAGGCAGCGATCGACCGCGCTCGTGCCAGTTACGGCCACAGCAGCGCCGCCGCTGTCGCCGGTTTCGCCGAATCAGCCGGGGTGCGCAATCTGGTGTTGACGCATTTCAGCGCGCGCTATCAGGCCAATCCGGCGGTGAGCCCGTCGATCGAGGATGTGCGCAACGAAGCGGCAGCGTTGTATCACGGCCAACTGATTCTGGCGCGGGACCTGCAGCGTTATCACCTCGACCGCTTGGGGCATTTGCAGCCCGTAGCGATCGAGCGCAAATCTTTGCAAGTCACCAAGATTTCACAGTGATTAACCGGGGCGCGCCGGCTGATGTCAGGCGCGCGCCCCATCAAGCGCTCATAGACGATCTTCGCCCGTGCTTCAGCTGCGATGTTGGAGCGCATGTCGGCGCCCTTGTTGAGCATGACGATGATCGAGCCAATGATCTCCAGGTGACTGAGTTCTTAAGGCCTCCAGCGCGCGATTCGATTTCCGGCGCCGCGACCACTAACGCAGCAAATGCACCACCAACCCAACCAACGCACAGCCCAGCAACACCTGAATCACTCCGCGTTTGAAGCGAAACAGCGCAACGGCTGCCGCAATGGCGATCAATGCCGAGGGCCAATCCAGGCTGCCGCTGAAACCCTGCGGCCAGAGCACGTGATAGCCGAAGAAACACGCCAGATTGAGAATCACGCCGACCACCGCAGCGGTGATCGCGGTAAGCGGGGCGGTGAATTTGAGTTCGTCGTGCGTCGACTCCACCAGCGGGCCGCCGGCGAGGATGAACAGGAATGAGGGTAGAAAGGTAAACCACGTCACCAGCGCGGCGGCGACCGCTCCGGCGAGGAACACCTGATCGGCGCCGAACACCTGCGTCACATAAGCGCCGACAAAACCGACGAACGCCACCACCATGATCAGCGGCCCTGGCGTGGTTTCGCCCAGCGCCAGGCCGTCGATCATCTGTGTCGGGGTCAGCCAGCCGTAGTGACCGACCGCACCTTGATAGACATATGGCAACACCGCATAAGCCCCGCCAAAGGTGAGCAGCGCAGCTTTGGTGAAGAACCAGCTCATTTGCGTCAACGTGCCCTGCCAGCCGAATAGCGCGGTCAATACACCCATCGGCAATGCCCACAGCGCGGCACCGATCACGGCGATCAAGGTCAGTTTCTTCCAGCTGAAACGGGCATGGGCCGGGGTTGGCGTGTCGTCATCGATCAACGCCGCGCCGAAAGACTTCTTCGCCGCGCTATGCCCGCCGACCCTGAATTTCTCCGGCGCCGTTCGACCGCCGAAATAGCCAATCACCGCCGCGCCCAGCACGATCAGCGGAAACGGCACATTGAACGCAAAAATCGCCGTAAACGATCCCGCCGCAATTGCCCACAGCCAATTGTTCTTCAGCGCCCGCGACCCGATCCGATGGGCCGCCTGCACGACGATGGCCGTCACCGCAGGCTTGATCCCGTAAAACAGCCCGGCCACTACCGGCACCTCACCGAAGGCGATATAGAGCCACGACAGGAAAATCAGGATGAACAGCGAAGGCAACACGAACAACGCCCCGGCCACAATCCCGCCCCAGCTTCGATGCATCAGCCAGCCAATGTAGGTCGCCAGCTGCTGCGCCTCCGGCCCGGGCAGCAACATGCAATAGTTCAAGGCATGCAGAAAACGCCGCTCGGAAATCCAGCGTCGGCGCTCGACCAGTTCCTGGTGCATGATCGAAATCTGCCCGGCCGGCCCGCCGAAACTGATAAAGCCCAGCTTCAACCAGAACCAGAACGCCTCGCGCAAACTCACGCTCTGCGGCCTAACGTCATCATCACCCGCCAACGGCTGAACTTCACTCATCGAGCTGTTCCTTTATGCAGTCGGCAGGTTGTACCCGAAAAGCATTGCGAACAAAACGCCAGAAACGAAAAAGCCCCCGCAATCAGCAATGATTACGGGGGCTTTGTCTTGTTCAATAATGGCGGAGAGATAGGGAGCCTCCATATAAGGATAAAAAACCCAAGAACCATTGATTACAGGGGCATTCGCAGCGTATTTACGTACAATAAATACGTACAATCGATCACAGGCATATCAAATGGCAAACAACTTAGAACTTCAAGGCGGCACTTATCACGTAAGGCTAGCGGTACCCGCAGACGTACAAAAAGCATTCGGCGGACGTCGTGTGCTTTCTCAAACACTCATGACAGGCGTGCACCAAGAAGCGTTGGATCGCAGGCTCCCAATTCTTGCGGCTTGGAAAGCTCAAATCAAAATTGCACGCGAAGGAAAACCACTGCCTGAAGGCTGGCAGGACAATCTAGTTTCAGGACTGCTTGAACTGGAATCCCTGAAGCGGAACCGAAAACTCCACATCATAGGTGAACCTACCCCCCCTTTAGCCGTCAGCGAATCAGAAGTCGAAGCCTTCAAGGCAGAGAATCCAGGGTTTGTCGCACTACTTGAAAGAATCATCGACCATGAATGGGACAACGGTGTGGAAGGCGAACTACGCATCCAAGAAGGATTGCATCGAGCATTCAAAAAAACGATTCAAAACGAATTCGCCTCGACGCATCGTCTGTCCTCGGACGAACACAAAGAATTGGCAGGGCTGATCAATAACCCGAAGTCATACACACCCAAATCCCCCATTACCAAAGCAAGGCTGGCAACGTTCCGAACCTTTCGAGAAAACCGAAACATCGCCGCCAAAACGATTGATCAGCAACAGTCCAAATTAGAAAAGCTGTCGGCATACCTCACGCAAACAGGTAAACCTCTGGACTTCGATGCGGTTTCGTCGTGGTTGGATTCAATCAATTTGGCGAGTAAGACCCTGACGCAATACCTGCTTGCCGGGAATGTCTTCTGGAAATGGGCAATGAAGCATGACGCTCGTTGGCGGATCGACTACAAGGACAGAGCCAACCCATTTGAAGAACACGATCTGCCGAAAGTGAGAGGCAGGGACAAGGTAGATGCGCAACGCAAAGACTTCACTTTGGATGACCTCACAAAGCTACACGCAGCAGCGGTTTCAGAAGGACTGCAGGCCCTCGCGGACCTGATCCTACTTGGAACCTTCACAGGGGCCCGTATCGAAGAACTGTGCCAATTGAAGAAAGACCACGTGATCACCGTGGATAACGTTCTTAGCTTCGATATTACTGACAGCAAGACAAAAGCTGGAATCCGGGTCGTCCCAATCCACCCTGGCATCATCGATCTTGTGAAACGACTGATCAACGATTCGACTGATGAATACCTCATCGTTACCAAAAGCCGTAGCAAGTATGGCATCCGATCAGACCCCATGGTGAAGGCTTTTGGCAGGTTGAAGACAGCACAGGGATTTGGGTCGGATCGTGTTTTTCACTCCATCCGAAAGACCGTTATTACACAGCTTGTTAGAGCGAACGTACAAGGCACTTTGATTGCTGAACTTGTGGGACATGAAACCGGGTTGGTTACATTTGATGTGTATAGTCAAGGCTCATCCATGAGTCAGAAATTCGAGGCCATTTCGAAATTACCAACACTGAAAACATTCCATCTACGTGCCCCTGAAGCGCTCGTCTACGGGTGATATATCCACCTAGTGTTAGTGAGCAAGAGTTTCCTATACATGCTGAACTTCACATGAAGTTCAGCAACAAGCGACCGATGGAGTTGGTCAAGTCACTAGCAAACAGCGCCAGCCAACGCTGTGAATCGTCCCCAAAGTGGGACTCACTAAAGCCATTGCGAGAATTCGCGATGGCTTTAGTTAACGTCGGCATGGCGTTAACAATTTCCACGGGAAACGGCCCAAGAATCTGAACCTTGCGGCTGATGTCTTCCTTCACCGCTTTGCACAATGGAATGAGTTCGGTCAGCCCCGCCTGTGTAGATACATGCTTGCGAACATATGCCTTGTATAGCCCCTCAAGGCACGTATAGGTTAGTGTCGTGGCCCGGTTGTACTGGTGAGCATCAATTGCGCGGTCAATATCTTTAAGGCTGTTGTTCAGCTTTTCCGAGTTCCACAGATCGGTCGGCACCACCGTAGTGGGCACTGCGTAGCCACCTCCAAAGACGATTGCCCTTATCGCGTCCACCTCGTCCTTGGCATTAGGTTGCAGTTCGTCAATGAATACTCGGTACAGCTGGAACCGCTGCTGTTCAGCAAGCTGCTGAATCACATCCCAATAGTAAGACTTACGAGACGTGCATTTGTCTTGTCTCTGCCGCTGTGGAATCAATTGTTCGTAGCTAGGCACCCCAGGATTAACCTGTTGCACGGTTCGCAAAAAGTTGCCGCCGCTGTAGTAGGTTGGCGCATCTTTCTTGTCCAGCAGCGCGAACAAGCGGGCCCCAGCCTCACGCTGAAATCCTCTAAGGACGAAAGGAAGCTGCAGTCTGGCTATGTCCCCAATCCTCCAAAAGGCTACCGCTACAGCGGTGCAGAGCCTGTCGATATCCATGATCAGCGTTGGGCGGAATACAAAGACATTGCACCGAAGCCAGAAAACAAGCCCGATACGATGGGCTGCGCGATTGCGCTCCACTTGACCACCCGTTTGCATTCGATCTGACCAGCGATTGCATTGGATTTGACCAACATGCGTTGTCACCATGATCGACAGAGAAGGGCCCAGAGTGTGTAAAAACGCTTCACCAAAATTGAAGTGTGCGCATCTACGTTAAATCTGAAATTTATCGGCACGTCAGCAGAAGTGGATTTCGCATAAAACCGCGATTTTCAGTCCGGTTGTGAGTGACTGTCGCGTTTAAGAACGTTTTTACACAGCCTCGGCCATAAGCGTTCGTTCATGGCAGGTCAGCTGTCGCACAAAAGCACATCAGGATCTTCTGCTAACCCACCGGAGCCTTTTGATAATGGGTCCCCCGCAGATGCGATGCGACATCGGAGAGTTGCGCCTTAAATTCCTCGATCTGAGCGTGAATACACCCATTTGTTTGTGCGCGGAAATTTGGTCGGTCTGGTGGGCGCCAGCACAAGCCTGTAATTACGTATCACCGTAGGCATCTGGAACGCCGAAGTCTGTCGTGTCTGCTTTCTCATCTGAGTAAGTACGCCAATCAACTCGGATCTGCTGCGTTCGCACAATTCGCGCGCTATCCAGATGAAATCTTAATCTCGAAAATTCCCCAAAAAAAGACTCGCAATGCGAGCCAAATATAAACGAGGAGCAAAGAGTAGATACCACATGAATTTTGAAAATTTCGTGAAAAACATCATCATCGACTGAGAGTTTCAAAGCTGTACGCTTATGTTCAAAAAACTACTAAACCTGAGTGGCAAAGAATTAGATGGTGCAAGTACTACTAGTAAATTCTTTTCGTTGATAACCCGCCCCCTCATCTAACACCGTTATTGCAGATATCATATCCAACCGCACTTCTTGAAGTAGATTCGGCGACTCCAGCTGAAGATACTCTTCCTTTGTAGCTGAGGTTTTTGTAGTTAAAGCTCGTGCTTTTACGCGTTGGCCGTCTAGCATTTCCACATCGAGCACATAATGTTGCATACAGACCATTTCAATAAAATCGTAAAGACCGCAGTCCAGTGGTTGGTATGTCATATCAATTACCTCTTTTATCAAATATTACAAAACCATCCTCTTTGGATTCTAGAGCAGAAAGAGAATGACCGACGATAAATATTGATACTGCAAGAAGTGCCACATCTTTTAGCAAAAACTGCCCAGGAGAAACCGTAATAGCAGGAAATCCGATGCTTACCTCAATAACTCCAGGAGTAGAAAACATAAAGCTTATTGTGGTTACGAACAATCCAACTGACAACACACCACCCAGCAATGAAATCTTTGGTGATACGATACGACCTAGAATAAGGGTCCCAATCATGAGCTCCGTATAACCCAGCATGCTAGAAAAATCATTCGCGCTGAGTAATTCATATACCCAACCCAGCATCGGACTATTGCTAACAAGCGGCACTAAACCTTCCGCTTCGTATTGAGTGAACTTCATACCGCCAAACCAAAAATAGATGACGGCTAAGGCGCAGTAAAAAATATAAATACTGAGCTGCATAATTTTGTCGCCCCAAATGCGCGAACTTTTAATACTGAATAATGAAATTTCATTTTTTAGCTGTTGATTCGTCATTTTAGACACTCAGAAAAAATAGTAACTCACTAGAAAATATACAATACTGCATGGAAGCAGAAAGAACACTTACATCAGTGCCGCACGGCAACCATGCGGCACTGACTGATTTTCAGCTAACAGCTGGAAAATCTAGCGGAGTATCGTTTATACGGTTAATCAAATTAGTAAATGTAATACTTGAAACAGCAAGCACGATATCCACAATCTGCTGATCTGAATAACCGACTTCCTTGACAGTATTAACGGTTTCGATCGCGAGAGTACCCGATGTACTAACGAGCGTTCTAGCGAACTTCGACAAAGCATCAAATTTGGAATTGCCAGAAGGCGTATTGTGGCGCGCCGCGAGTATTTCGTCGTCCTTAAGACCGGCACCTTTCCCGATCACAGTATGTGCTGCAAGGCAATAATCACATCCTGAAGCCTGGCTGACGGCGAGTTTGATTACTTCGATTTCCTTTACGCTTAGACTTCCCTTATGTAGAGCACTATCGAGTGCGAGCGCAGCTTCCAAAGCGAGAGGGCTGTTAGTGCCAGCGACTAGAAAAGCATTGGGCACTCCACCAAAAGCACGCTTAATAGAGGCGAATACTTCTGCAGAGTGACCGGTCGCGTCATCAACGCCAGTTACATTCAAACGATTCATAAAATTACCTTTTATCATGCATGAGTGAACGCTCAGCCGCCTCTTAAAGAGGCTGTTTAATCATGCTGCGGCGTTCATAATTACGCCTGAGATCAGGCGATCTCCAATGTCAGCTTTCAAACCGACATTGGTGGATTCAGAGCGAAGAAAATTTACTGTTACGGTTACAAGTTCTTCGAATTCTTACCAAGAAAATTAAGCATTCTCTCGGCAATTACATCTCCATGAGTTTCAATTGCAAAGTGACCGGTATCGAGAAATACGATTTGTGCATTCGGAATATCCCGTTTGAATGCATCAGCACCAGCGGGTAGGAAGAAAGGGTCATTTTTCCCCCAGATCGCTAATAAGGCAGGCTGCTTGGTTCTAAAGTATTCTTGCACCTCAGCATATTGCTTGAGGTTTTCGCCATAGTTCATAATTAAGTCAAGTTGGATGTCGACACCTAGACGCTCCACAGCTGCTTGCGCCAAGAGATAGCTCTCAGGCGGGATAAGCGCAGGATCAATTACTCCTTCGGTGTACTGCCACTTGGTCATTTCCAGCGTATTCAGCTTTCGCAATGCCTCGCGATTTGCACTAGATGGATCCGCCCACGCTTTACGCATATCTGCCCACCCTGGGCTAAGCCCTTCTTCGTAGGCATTACCATTTTGAGTGATGATGGCTGTGATTTTTTCAGGGTTTTTAACAGCTAGACGCCAACCTACAGGCGCACCGTAATCAAAAACATACATGGCATATTTGTTTAGAGCTTTAGCCTCTGTGAACCCTTGTATTACCGCTGCAAGATTATCAAAATTATAAATAAACTTTTTTTCAGGATCGACTGAAGTTAAACCAAATCCTGGCAAATCAGGTGCGACTACATAATACTTTGTAGCCAATTTTGGAATTAAATCTCGAAACATGTGGGAGGATGCACCAAAACCGTGTAGCAATAGAACTGCCGGCGCACTTTTATCACCCGCCTCGCGATAGAACACTTCTACTCCATCGATATTAATACTCAGGTGGCGGGTTTTATTTGAAATTGGGGCCGCCGAAGCGACGCTTGAAAACAAGCCTAACGTAGCGACCAAGCCAGCAATCAAAACGGATTTCATATTTAGCTTCATATATGCCTCTCTATTTAATTAAAGTCTAGTGCCAATTAAACATTTCCAACTCAACATCTGGCTTAGCAGCGGCATCCAGTAACTTTCGATCAATCATTCGTCACAGCGAAAGTCACTGCTAGTTCTACAGATGCTCCAAGCGGTAACTGCGTTACAGAGAATGCCGTCCGGCTATGGCTACCAAGAGAACCGCCAAAAACAGATACAAACAGTTCTGACGCTCCATCCAGCACATGTGGTTGTTCAAGGAAATCCGGTGCACTCGCAACATATCCATCCAAACGCAGTAACCCGCCAAACCGTTGAAACCCACCTAAGGCTGTTTCAATTTGCGAGATAACATTGAGAGCTGCCGCTCTTGCAGCGGCATAGCCATCAGCTTCACTTAAATGAAGGCCAACTACACCTGGGTGAAAAAGTTTGCCGCCAACCAAAGGAAACTGGCCAGAAACAGCTCCTATGCCATTGCGAATCATCACCGCACTATAGGAGCCGACCGGCTTAGGGGGCTTCGGTAACGTAATGCCGAGCAAGCGCAGTCTTTCAGCAGTTTCGTGGCCACTGAGCGAGTCGGACGATAATTCCAATGTTATAGGTGTCTTCATGATCGACTCCGACTCAAGGTTTCAAAACTAGATTGCCCGACACACGCCCTTCCCCGAGCAGCTCATGGGCACGAGCTGCTTCAGAAAGCGGAATTACTTGATCCAGTACTGGGCGCACAGCGCCTTTCTTTATCAAATCCAATCCGAAACGCAGGTCGTCCAAATCCCCCATAAGCGTCCCAAGCAGCCGGCGCTGACTGAAGAAGAAACTACGAATATCAAGATTTAGCTCAGACCCTGCGACGAAGCCCAAGGTAACCACAGTGCCAGTAGGACGGGTGGCTTCAATACTGCGGACAAGAATTTCACCACCAAGGTTATCGATCGTTACGTCCATACCTTTCCCTCCTGTCCATTCGCGAGAGACTGCTACAAAATCTTCACGCTTGCTGTTGATGACCAGATCGGCACCGAGCTTGCGTGCGACTTCAGCTTTCTCATCGCTACTAACTGTGGTTACGACCCTAGCACCAAGTGCCTTAGCGATTTGGATGCTCATCGAACCTGTGCCCGAACCGCCCGCTTGGACCAAAACGGTGTCTCCCGCTTTCACTCCACCAACGACTCTAACAGCGCGCACAGCTGTGACTACGACCATTGGCAACGTCGCAAGCTCCTCAGGGGACAAGCCTGTATCGTCGCGCAGCAACCAATGTGACGGAACCTCCATGTACTCAGCGTAGGCCCCCCAGCTCATAATGCCTGCAATGGCATAGCTGGGAGCTGCGCTCATTGGGGAAAATGCGTAGTCAGCGGCATCTAGCGGGTAACCTGGCATAGGAACCACACGCTCACCCAGTGCGAAGTCAGTCACTCCAGCACCCAACTCTACTACTTCCCCAACCGCATCCGACCCAAGAACATGAGGCAAAGCGAGATCACGTGTGATGGCACCTTCACGCAGGTAGAGTTCGAGACGGTTGATGCCTGCAGCCAGTACCCGAATGACCACGTGGCCTGGACGTGCGCTTGGCGTAGCAACATCCTCGTAGCGCAAAACATTTGGGGCACCAAACTCACGAAAAATAGACGCTTTCATAGACACTCCGTTAATACGCAAAAATTAGAGAGAGCATGTCGCCGGCATCGTTCATCTTGAACATTTACCCGCTTGGAGTGGCTATTATGTGAGCTGACGAACCAGCCAAATATTGGGATTTTCTTGCCGGAGCAATAAGCTGTGCTTAACGAAGAAGCTCGACGGATTGCGATTTATTTGAATGCGCTGCGGGCGTTCGAGGCAGCCGCAAGGCTGCAAACGTTCTCCGCTGCTGCGGAAGAACTCCACGTAACCCCACCTGCGATCAGCCAGTTGATCAAAACGCTAGAAGATTACGTGGGGCGCTCTCTGTTTGACCGATCTCGCAGTGGCGTCACATTAACCCCAGAAGCCGCTGCGATTTATCCTCAAATCCGCGACGGATTTTCACTGCTGGCGGAGGGCTTGCAACGTTTGCGGGCAGCGCTCCCGGTTAACGTGGTCACGCTATCTGTAACGCCTGCATTTGCTAGCAAATGGCTATTGACCCGGATTTCTGGCTTCAGCGCTCGCTACCCACAATGGGATATTCGGTTGCATACCACTGACCGTCTTGTCGATTTTCGCAGTGAGGGCGTGGATATCGGCGTTCGCTTCGGGATTGGCCGTTACCCCGATTTGACAGCGGAGCGAATGATGGGAGAGTACGTATTCCCGGTTTGCAGTCAGAATTTACTTAAAAAGTTGGGCAAACCTTCATTGAGTCTTGAAGACATAGCCTCTCTGACCTTGATACACGATGCAACCATAAGCTTCGACCCAAATTTCCCAACGTGGTCTTCATGGCTATCATCACGAGGCTACACCCATATTTATGGGCTTCGTGGCATGCATGTGAATGCTTCAGCGCTGGCCATCCAAGCAGCAATTGAAGGGCACGGTCTCGCGCTAGCACGCAGTCAACTGGTAAAAGAAGATTTGGTTACAGGGCGATTGGTGCGTCCTTTCGATGGATATGAAACGTCCCACTCTTCCTATTTCGTGGTGTATCCCCATCACGCAACCCTGCGACCCCAAGTAAAAGCAGTGCGTGATTGGCTGATGTCGGAAGCAGAAGGTGAGCAAACCCTGGCTCACTAATTACTTAACCATGCGTTTCAAATACTGTCTATGCGATAGGAGTGCTCTGTGGAAGCAAGTAGCTATTTTTTGAAGATATGCTTAAATTCGCGCGTAGCGGAACGATTCCCTTCGTGAAACCGATAATGATAGCGGCCTACCTTTTCCCACTTCAGACACAGGCATTGTAAGCCCCTTCATATTTAACATCGCAATGACTATCAGAATCCCAAAAATACCTGCCGCCCGAAAGCACAGAAAAATCTTTAGCAGTTGCATAGCAACTATTCCCGAATGGGATATATACTTAAAATCGTGTTTTCAGGGGCGGCGAAAAATCAATTTAGTGAGTTGAAGTTAGAATAACTTGGTCAGTTCATGATCGCTGCCCAATTCCATATTTTCATTTTCCTAGCAGTGCGTCAAGACTACCATTGCGATCGAGCGCAATCATGTCATCGAAGCCACCAATATGCTGCTCACCGATAAAGATCTGCGGCACGCTGCGTCGCCCACTTTTGACAACCATTTCTCGCATTCGCTCTGAATCGGCCTCCACATTAATTTCTTTCGCCTTAATGTTCTTGCCTGCCAGTAATGCTTTCGCATTACGGCAAAACGGGCAAGCACTCGTAGCATACATAGTCACATTTTTCACAGTCACTTTCTCCAAGTTACAACTCTGCTTTTATTGGCCAACCAATCGATTTGAGTAGTCACGAATTGTTGAGACAATTGATAAGACGCAATGCATACGGCAATGACATCTTCGAACCACAGTGAAGTGCTCTCCGCTGCAAAACCAAGCTAGAATATTGATCTAAAAGATTTAATCGACTTTGGGATTTCACAATAGGCGTTGGCCGAAGTTAGTTGGAAGTTAGACTAAATCGGCCGTCGCTACGCGTGTCCAAAAAGTTACATTATTGAATGCTCAAACCTTAGCCTTGATGAGCCTGCCGAGGTCTTGCTTCAGCAGATAGATAGAAGCCATCAGCAGGACGAGATCTTTCAACAAAAAACCTGAAACGATGGTCATAGCTGGGAACCCACCGGCCTCTGGATGCCAAGCCCCCGGCGCAAACGGGAAAATCGTGAGTGTGCCTATAAACGTTACGATCGAACCAAGAGCGCCAAGCATGCCAATTTTTTTGTTCCAAAATCCGAGAAATAATAACAAACCGAAAGTCCATTCCGCAGTACCCAACAGGATGCTCGTGCCGCTAACACCCAATACTGGAATTGTCCAAGAAAGAAGCGGCGCGTTGGTAAGTAAAGGAATTAAATCTCTAATTTCAACATCGAACCACTTGTCGTAGCCGAACCACAGAAAAATAAGCACCATAGACGCCCGTAGTAAGTGGTAATCGTGGTCGTGCCTCATGAGAAAAGAACGACCCAGCAAATTAATAATGTAATTCATAATTTTTCCCTCTAAAAATAGTCATGCAAACTGTATGTCAAAAACGATTGATAATATCTAGCAATTTCGTGAATCAAGAGCTGTGCAGACACCCAGCTGGTTGCCGTCAATGCCAATTGAGGCACATGAATTGCCAGTGGGATATTGCAAACTACAACTAATTATCGTACGCATAGCGTACAATCGATTCGTATTGATGTTCGGTGATCAATACTCTAAACAGGCTAAAATCTCGGAGCCCAGGTAGGCTGATTCTTTCTCGTTACCTGTTCAGCCTCACCTTCGGAAATTCGATAATGGTGTCGTTCACGCGATTAAAGTAATTAGTGAATATGCTTGACGAGATAGCAAGAAGTATCTCAACAATTTGCGTATCGCTATAGCCGGCGGCTTTTATTGCCTCAAAATCCGCCGCTGGTAGGGTGCCATATGTTTGGTACAAAATTCGTGCAAATGAAGCAAGCGCATCTAGCTTTGCATTACCCGAAGATGCATCGCCATGGCGAGCTGCCAGGATTTGTTCCTTACTAAGCCCCGCGCCTCGACCGATCACCGTGTGCGCAGCGAGGCAATAGTCGCAACCGGTTTGTTGACTGATCGCGAGCTTGATAACTTCGATGTCTTGTGTAGTCAGCGAGCCTTTTGACAAAATGCTATCAACCGCCAAAGCAGCCTCCAGAGCTGCGGGGCTATTTGTACCGATATCTGCGAAGGCGTTGGGTACGGCGCCAAACGCAGTTTTGATATCACTAAACAGTTGGGCAGTGCGGCCGGTTGCCTGAGCGACAGGTTGGGAATGAAGACGGGGCATACGATTTCCTTTTGCTGAAGTTGCCCGGCAGGAGCGCCGGATGTAGCCACTTTAGCGAGGTAATCGATCCTAATGATGATAGATTTGAGCATCTTCTTGCCCTAGCGTCTCAATTTGGAAAATAAAATGGACCTGTTAAGCCGCTTACTGCGCCTTTATCCCGTCGAAGTCGCTCTAGACCATGTTTGCAAGCTCGGGGCGCCCTGGGCTCTTGAGAACCCGCCTACTGATTATGGAGTCGCTCCTTATCATATTGTGACTTCCGGCAGTGTGTGGCTTTACACCCCTGGCGTCGAGCCACAACATCTACACTGTGGTGACGTTATCGTTTTCCCTGCTGGTGCCGCACATACCTTAAAAGCAGACCCTGATAGTTTGCCGAGCTTAGTACGGGTCGAAACCGGTTCAGCGCTACCGGTTGCAGTAAATGATGAGGTGGGCGCACAAAGCGAGATCCTGTGCGGGTATTTTCACTTTGAGCCTGGCATTGCCGGCCCATTGTTCAATTCTCTGCCTGGCTTGATGGTTGTTCGCGAAGCCGGCGGTAAAGACCTGCAGGTTATGCAATCTTTGATAGCTATCCTTGGCTGCGAGCAGCAGGCTCCTGGTCAGGGATCGGAAGTGATCCTGAGCCAGCTTGCCTCAGCCCTGTTCGCAATCATTCTCCGGTCATGGATGTCCCAGGCACAAACTCAACCTAGTATGCTGGCATTACTGTCAGATCCACGCCTCGTTCGCGGCTTGTACGCCATGTTGGAAGACCCAGCTCGACAGTGGTCGGTGGAAGAATTGGCAAATACCTGTCATTTATCGCGCGCTACGTTCGCTCGTCACTTCGTGAAAGTAGCAGGAATGACGCCTGGAGACATGCTCGTGCGTATTAGAATGGCGAAGGCCGCGCATTGGTTAAGTCGTGACACACGCGCCGTGGCCATCATTGCTGAGATTGTTGGTTATCAGTCCGAGGCTGCTTTTAGCCGCGCTTTTAGTCGGTTCTACGGCAAAAGCCCTGGATCATTTAGGCGTGAAAAGGGCAGATAAGAGTATCCGGCCTGTGCTTTTGGCTGACCGCCGAAGGGGGTCATATACCATCGACGGGAAGCCCAATCTACTCAAAGCGGCAGCTAAGCATTTGGTAGCGCTCCGTCCAGCGGCCGAGCATGGCCGATCTTTCTGCCTATGGTCTCAGTCAGCTTTGGGTTGTACGCTGCCTGTCATGTCCACGAATCGTGCTGGTCCAATCCGATACAAATGACTGGTTAGGATCGAATGCAAATGGGTGGGCAAGTCCGTGCAATTACCCAATGGGCTGTGTGTTCGCCAAGAGCTGCAACCTTCCAGACGGTGTAATCGATCACAATAACCAATCCGGGTTTGTGCCTGTAGAGAAACTTACCGAATACGGACTGTGGGCTGTGCTTGGGACTGTGGCAGCAATTAACATCCAAGGCACCCCACTGCAGTTGGTAGGCGGGTCTGCTACTCGCAGTGCAATTGCCCAACGTCTGGGCCGATCGCTTTCACTGGGCCTGCTTAAGGGATCAAGCGTTATTGGCGCTGGCTTTGTAATGGGCACCATTGGGATGCTGATACCAAACACCAGCATTTCGCCCGACAGTGCCTTCTATAAGAACGACCAGTACGCAACGCTCGAAGCTGGCCGCACCCGTGTCCGGGATAACGTCCAGACCTTGCCGGACGTCTCTGTTAACGCTTACGGCTTCTACACGGGCGGTAAGTCGGATTGGGAAAACGTTCGGGCCATCAAGGGTGATAAAGTCGGTGAGACATATGTTGCCGACATCGGCAACGGGATTGGGCTCACTTGGACGCCAGCGGCAAGTGGTGACGGTGTACTGAGTATTCCTGCGCTGGAAGACGCACCAAAGTTGCAACCTGTCTGGGTGTATCCGCCGACAGCAAAGTCTGACACCCTACTGGCAAACCCGTCACATCCTCCTGAGTTCCAAGATGCAATCATCTGGTTCCCTGACTAGGGTATTGAGCCGATCTACATTGTGCTCAGCACACAGCTGGAGAACAACGAGAAGCAGGGCAAGGCCTTCGAAGACACGTCTTACGATAAGTACAGCGAGACCAGACCCGAAGCCGTCCGCGAGGATACAGTTAAAACCGACAGCGGCGTTAAACCCCGAGTTGATATGATGGGCCGGGACACTGACGGCGAGATTTCATGCGTTGAATGCAAGTCATCTGATACCGCACTACTTACCTAGAACCAGAAAGCCGCCTTCCCTGAAATTGAGAAAACTGGTGCAACCGTTGTAGGAAAAGGGAAACCGGCTTTCCCGGCGGCACCAAGATACCGCCAACCAGATTCGAAATTCGTCGACCTGATCCACCCCTCTGTGGGAGCAGACATGTCCATTGTAGAACCGAAAGTCGTCGATATTGTTGCTGTACCAGAGTGGGAACCCAAAAACGTAATTCTGATTATCAGCGACCACCTCAAATGGGGCGACAAGGCCCACCAGGGTGGACACCTACTGCTGCAAGAGAAGATCAATACCTACATTGCCTTCATCGAAAGCGGCGAAATATTGGAAAGCTACCCGTCATCCAAAGGCAAGCTGCCCATCATCCGCATTAACGGCTTGTACAAGCTACCAGAACAAGCGGAGTTCTTCGTAGAACGCGTTGCACAGACACTAAAGGACGTGGGTATCGGGTTTGAGTTCGTGCTTGATGCGAATGAGGAAATTCGCAACATGTGAAATCCGCAGGGAAGACAGGCAGAAATCATGAACAATACATTAAGCGAGTACACAGAAAGCGAATTCGTAGCCATGCTACAACGCATCATTAGCCACGATGGCACGGAGCCGGAAGGAACAAGCTGGGGTTCCTTTTTGAAGAGGTGGGCGAGCACCTTGCTGGGTCTGATTTGATTTTTTACCCGGATAACGGCGCGGATGGCTCAGCGTCTGGCATCACCCAAACCGTAAAGGAATGGCGAGTGGCTCGGGGCATGCCCGGATTCAAAGAGGCCTGATTCAGTTCCTGGCCCAATGTGTGATGACTGGGGTAGTGAGTTCAGAAACTAATCCGTTTACAGATACTGGTAGCTCGCCCATACCAATGGACTGTCATCCTGCACAAACTCTGGCGTGGGCGAGCAATTGCGGATTCTACCAGTTGCAAGGCTGGCTTGAATCGCGGGAAGGTTCATTCTGTCTATTCCTGACGCAGCACCCTTATTGCGCTAGCTATCCCTTCAGCATTCAGATCGAGTGCTTGCAACGCGGTGACAGCGCTATCGGCAACGTCCACAGAGCCTCGTTCGGCAACCCATTTGGCAAGCTCTTCAACTGCAGCACCTATCCCGTTCTGGTTCATCATCAACAGCTCAATGGCGTTGGCTAGAGCTTCGTCACGATCTGACACGTATTTCTCCTTGATGGCCGGTACTCGGTCATTCTGGAGTATGAATGCCAGAAACGAAGTCTTGAACCAGCTCAACAAGATCGCATCCCAGCACCTTACAAAGGTCGTGCATCTGAATGATGTCCAGCCGTCGCGTCCCCCTTTCGACATCACTCATAAACGATTGTGGGCGCCCCATTGACTTCGAACACTCGACTTGCGTCAACCCCGCAGCAGTCCGTCGACTCCGCAACAGAGTCAAAAATACCTCGTATTCACTTCGATAAATGGCCTTTGGCATGAGGGCTGTCCAGTAAGAGCAGCCCAGAAACCTATATCTGATTTTCGGATATCTGAATTTCAGATATCCTATTGATGCACGTCTCAACTCGCCCAGCGGCGGCGCTTATTGACTAAAGGAATAGATATGAAGCTTTACCTTTCAGTGTTTCTCGCAACGCTCTGCATGCCAATCGCCAGTTTGTCTGGAATTTTTGCTATGGAGCTTGGATACGTCTTGAGTTTCCGCCAAGCAATTGGTGTCGGCGTCCTGGTCGGCACCGTGATCCTGATCCTTGCAGTCATCCTCTTCTTGCTCAGCATTCCTTCGACTATGCTCCGCTTGAGCGCTTCGACGCCCACCGTAAACAAGAGCGAAGGATGAAAATGAACAGATCCTCAAAGCTCCTAGTGCTGGTCGCCATTGCAATCGCATCAAATCCGGTGATGGCCGCTCAACCAACTGACGCGGATTCAGTGGCATCCAGCCTTTATAGTGAACGTTTACAAGAAATGCTTGATACCACTGGGTGGCATTTCGAATCCGCTATGGACACCAAGCAGATCGTCAAAGAGTTTCGGGCGAATCAAGCAAGGGCACAGATTCAATTCAGTAAGCCGGGCATTTACCACGGACGAATCAGCAAGGTCGTAGCGGATAATCAGGGCACATATTTTATCCTTGACCAAGGCAAGGACACCGCAGTGACCGTAATACTGGCAAAGAATCAGGCATGGCCATGGAAAACTGCGAATGCCAAAGCTGAAATCGGTGGTGTTCAGTCAGCCATTGAATTCGCGTCAAACCTTAATATAAATCAACAAATGTATTTTCAATGTCGTAGGGTCGAGTTTGGATTGGGGGTATACCTAACTAACTGTTTGGCTTTCCCGTCAGCGATCGCGTTGACCAAGTCCGCCCCACCTCTCAAAAACAGGATTGACGCAGCCGAGAACTTTGAAGACTTGATCAAAGCTAGAGCGTCAGAATCCTGGGTGCGCCCACCATCGACGCAGAACTATATGACCGTTACGTTGAAAATTGGCATGGCTGATGAAGGGACCATTACATCTGTCGACATCGCCCAGTCTAGCGGTGACACAAAATATGATCAGTCAGTTGCCTCAACGGTCAGGAACATTGGAATAATTACAGAGGCACGAGAGTTGAAACCAAGTGACGCAGCCAAATATAGATTATTTGAATTATCCTTTACGCCAGATGATTTGGCACTATAGCAAACTTTTACCTATAAACACCTACTATTATCTTCTATTATTAATATATATAGAGCTATAACACCCAAGATCAGAGTCGAAGCCGTTGATCGACGAGTACCACCCAAATATAAAATACCTAAAACCGGAAACATCATATGTCCGAAAAATTACTAGAACGCAGTTCATGCGAAGCCGGCAGGCGAGCATTAGAGATGCATTTACGAAATTCACTAGAACCTTTCAAACATGAATATCCCTCGCTACGCTACGGGAACACCTTCGGTGTATAACGGTTCTTGTAAATTAATTCCTTAGAAGCTTGTAAGGATTAAGTTTACACATTCGACGATTGTCTGCGATTAGCAATCACTTCTCCGATCGCTTTAACCCGCGAAGGAATACCCAGAACTAAACGCTCTTTGCAAATGATGGTCCGCGAAAGTTTTGTTTCCGCTTCAATTTCTTTGTTACTGCAACCGTCTTTTATCATCCTTACCATTTTCTCCCTATTGGGATGCGATGTTCGCCCCTTTGTTTTTTCCAGTCGGTATGACTTGGCTAACGACTCATCTAGGATAGCTTCTGGAAGATAATTTTTCAGATACTCAACGGTCTGATAGTCAGGCACAAATAAACGAACCTCACTTGTTGGAGTATCAATCAATGCCCCGTCGCTTCGGTACATACATCTCAAGCTTGTACGAAATACATTCTGAAAAATTACTTCATACTTATTTGTAACTTCCCAAGCCTTTAATAGTGTTGTCAGCGATGTACCGTGGGATTGCGCGAGAGACTCAAGTGAGCGACGTTCGGGAGGTGTTGGGTTACCATGAATAGCCGTGAATGCGTTGTTATAGCGTTTGAGCGTGTCGACTCCGCGACTGTCATACTTGCATGGAATCAGGCTTGGTCCGTAGGGTGCATGCGCCCACGAATGCGTAAAAAGTAAAATCTTATCTTCACCCATGTGATTTACAATACGGTTTATCATCACTGTCAAATTCTTCAAATTGGCGTGCGATTCGCTTTCGGAATCAGCAAGAGTTTTCGAAAACACTACACCCGGCAATAACATTGGATAAACCCTGACGAGCGGAAAAACACTTCTACAGGGCGGCGTGAACATTGATTTGCTATATGTGAAACCATTCAATACTCTATAATAATCGAAAAGACCACCCACGATGGTTGCCGTCAACAGATGCGTTTCTCGTGCCGCTTCGAAACGAGTGAAAAACCCCCTTTCGTTAATTATGCGAACCGTTCGTTTATCGTTTTGGCACGCTGCACCTAAGTTAGAGTTTTCATCCACCAACACCATATAACCGTTAATCAATGCATCGTAAATATCATACACATCATCACTTAGGGTACTTGCTATCTTCGTGGACCTATTCGATTTCGAAGATCTGTACGATTGAATCTCGATCAAAATCTTATTCCGCATCCCGCCTTTGATTCGGACCAAGCCATTTACACATTCGATATATTTAACGTGCCCAAACTGGCTAGCTTTGAATGTGTGATGCTTAAGATCAAGTATCGCGGGTGTCTCATCTACGACAACTATCCAGTCCTTCAAGTGATCCTGTGAACACTTGTCGAATGTCGCGTGTTGGCAGATGATAAATTTCTCGCCACTAGTCGGCGCTAGGGCCGCATCTAACATACGGATAACGTTTGCCTTATTCCTGGTGGTCGAATCAATGCGTGTTGCGTTCACGTCTGACGGCATACGCTGCATGATTTCATCGGCCAGCATATTTGTCGGGAGAACAAGAATTATCTTTTTGTCCGCATTTATCAGCTCCCTCGCCGCTTGCAGGAACTTGTGTGTTTTGCCACTGCCCGGCAATGCGAAAGCCAAATGGATTGTTTTTTGTGTCAAACTTACGCCCTGTTTAATGGGCCGATAACATACCGTCCCTTCTGGAGCTATAATGCCTTACACAAGCCTGCAGGATAAACATTCAAGCCACATAAATACTCACTTAATGCAACGTTAATCTTTGTTAATGCAATGACTTTGATACAATCGTCTCAGACCACGCTGTATCTGACTTGGTACATATCTACGGATCAGAAAAAGGATAATTCTAAAAAAATGATACAAATGTTTCAGAACGATACCACCTCCTCGTCGCCTAGCCTGTACGCCTACCGTGGTTTATCAACGATGCGTTTGCGCCACCCGATCCGGCGGGCGGGATAGATATGCATATCAATGAATTGAACATGAGAGTGTCACCGTTTGCTTACGATTACCTGGCGTTCGCAAAATCCTGAGAGGGCAGAAATCGCGGGGGTGGCGTGCTTTAACTGGAAGGACAGAATGCACCACACCAATCTCGTCCAGTACAACGCAGAACGGTTGCCCTGCGACCAGCACCTTCCGATCAACCAACCGTGTACTCAACGCGGAGAGCCTCTACATAATTAACACTCCTAGAACGTTCGTTCAAGATACGTTATACTCAGTACTGCCTAGCAGCCAGGGAGATTTCATGATGAAGGCAATGGTATCCGAGGTAGTCACGTATCTTCGCGTTAGCACTGGCGCTCAAGAAAAATCAGGACTAGGGCTTGATGCACAACGCGATTATGTGCAGGCGGCTGCGCGTCAACAGGGGTGGAAAATCGTAGCGGAGTATATTGAAACTGTAAGCGGTACGATTGCCCCCCATGATCGTCCTCAGTGCAAGGCTGCACTCGCCCTAGGCCTACCAATTTTGGTCGCGAAGGTAGATCGCATAAGCCGGGACGTCGAGCACATTGCTGGACTAATGAAGCGAGCAATCCTGAAAGTCGCTACCATGCCCCACGCTGACAATTTCCAGCTACATCTGTTCGCTGCCCTAGCGCAGCAAGAGCGGGAATTTATTGCGGGCCGTACGAAAGACGCGTTGGCCGCGCTGAAAAGGGACGCAGATAGCGGGAAAACCGAAGCCATGAAAAAGGTCGCCAACCGTGCGGTCACATTGACGCGCGGCCGCAATGATCACAATCGGGCAAAGGCACGACAGGCCGTCCAAGACCGCGTATCAAGTTGGACCGAGACGTTACGCGACCCAATAGATCTATGTATCCGAAAAGGCGCCACCACGCTCACGGCCGTTGCAGAATGTATGAACTCGAAAAATATCACTACCAGCCGTGGCGGCACATGGTCGCCCATGCAAGTCCGCCGCGTCATGCTGTCGTTAGGCCTGAGCTTTGGTCCGCCATGACACCTACTGCAGCATATGCCTGCTACTAGATACCTAACAGCCATCCCTGAGGTAAGCTCTACGAAGCCCCAAGGGAGTGGTTATTGGGATTTGTTGAAGCAGGGAAAGCACCTTCGAGCAACCTCGTTGGGAACGGCATATCATTGTTCAAGGTACGGCCTTGAATAATCAGCACCGGAGCGCGAGCGCGCGATTGCGGCCCCTGTAGTCGGCTGATCATAGGTTTTTTAGCAGCTCGCAGGCTTCTGCCCATGAATACGCGCCTTCTAACGGGCTATGCTCGAAAACCATCAGATAACGATACTCACGTCCGGCACATCTTTCCCAATACTTACCAAGCTCGATTTTGGCGCTGGAGTCGGAGTTGTCCCGGTCACCACCTTTGGTCTCCAAAAGGATGATCAGTCCAGAGCGCAGTTTCAGAACGAAATCAGGGTAGTGGTTGATCGGTCCATTCAGGACGAACCCGCGACCGCTTGAGTTCCTGTGCCACCACCGGACGTTTTCACAATCCGACAGGAATTCCGACATGCGTTCTTCAAGACCATTGCCCTTCTCTTCACGGACGTACAGCGAATTCTCCGCCGCGAGAGGGGCTTTCTGCCGTGGAGCAATCTCCATTGGCAGTTGGTAGGAAGGTCGAGTGTCCACCTTGTTGAGGTCGATCCACTGCTTGAAGCGCCTGCGCGAGAACCCCAGCATTTCGCTACGAACACGCTGCTTGATGCTCTCAACGTAGGCATGCTGCTGTTCAAGCACCTCATCCAGTTGACCGGCACTCAGCCTAGCCAGAATCTTACGGATGTACGCCTGCAAATCTGCCTCAGCCAACGGTGGCATCTTGCCAAGCCAGTTACCAACCAGCCCTGTGAGCTGACGCCGTTTGCCTTCGGAATCCAAGCTGGACAGGTAGTCCTTCAGCTTGCGAATCTCATTGTCCTTCAACTGAATCTTAGTGGGCTCGTAATCACCCTGAGAGCTACCTACACGAAGCAGATCGAGCTTCACCAAATCGCCGCTTACTGGTGCAACCGAGAAGTCGTTCACATCGCAATCTGCCAGACGAAACTCTTGGTCGAGCAACTGAGATTTGTCGAGAAGAACGCCGCCGTCTTCGTCAGCGAAAATCAACCCGGCAGGTGCTTTCCGATAGAACTGGGGTAGCTTGAGATCCTTGATCTCTGCGACGAACTCAGGTCGGAGCGAGAATAGTTCCATTGCGCCTCTCACGTCATTTGGGATGTGCTTGCCACCGTTAGTAGCCGTAGCAGCTACCAGCTCTGCATTGGCCTGACGCGCAGCCTCCAACGTCGACTCAAGGAAGTCTTCCCCTTTAGATTCACTACCGCTGCTCGATGACAGCTCAAAGAGTTCAGAATCACCCTCAGAGGTGTTTGTGACGAACAGTCCCGGTTGAGGGTTTGTCGGCTCAGGCGTGACCGTTTTTGTGGTCTGGTTATCTGGCTTGGAATCGCTCGAAACGAGGTCAGGAGTCCTGAAATCGGCACGGCTGAAACCAGCCCTGTTCAGACCGACAACAATTCTTTCCAACGTCTGACTGAAGACATTGGAAGCCGTCAGCACGTAACTCATGTTCAGTGGTTCGTGTCCATGCGCACGAACGTATGGCTGTCGCAAAATCCGACCTAGAATCTGTTCCACATCCACCGCAGACGACCTGTCAGCCAACGTCGCGAGAATGTAGGCGAACGGGCAGTCCCACCCTTCCTTCAAGGCGTTCACGGTGATGATGAATCGTACCGGGCAGGACGGAGACATGAGATCCAAACCACTCAGCTCATCCTTGTCCGCAGTCTTGATCTTGATCCAGTCTTCGGCAATCCCATGCTCTAGCAGCTCAGCCTTCACCAGCTCGAAGGTTTTGGCATCTGCCTTGGTTTTACTTTCCGCCTGCAGCAGCACGATGGGTCGGATGTACGCACCACCCGTTTGCTCTTCTGCCTTCGCCTCAGCTTCGAGACGCGCCCTCAAATCAATTGCATGAGCAATGACAGAGGTCCGGCTTGGAAGGTTTCTCACGATGACCGGGAGCTTGACCATGTGTTGGTCACGCATCACCAAGGCGTCAACGAAACTGATGATATTCGCCCCGGTTCGTGGAGTAGCCGTCAGCTCAAACACAAAGCTTGGATTGAGATTGCGGAGCATGTCTTGGGACAGGCTGCTGGTCACGTTGTGGCTTTCATCAACGATGATTACTGGATTCAAACCTGCCATCGAGGCGACGAGTGAGTACGGGTCCACGCCCTCACCTACCGCAACAGCCGTCGAAGTCAAGTCATCCAGAGCGCTGTTTTCTTGATAAAGCTTCCGGTCATCCTTGTTGCGAGCTTTCAGGCTGTCATAAGTCAGCACGGCAACCACAAGCCCGTCTTCCACCTCATCCCGAGAAAGAAATCCAGACAGCAAATCGCGCTTATCCATGACGCTTACACGACCTTCAAACAGACGGTTCAGCGCCTGCCGGTAAGGATGTGTTGGATTACGCAGCGCCCGCAGGACCTGATCAAGAATGGAAAGCGATGGAACGAGCCATAGGCACAAACGAGCATCACCTTGACGCTTCTGGAGCGCACCGAAGATGCTCGAAACGGCATGGAGTCCGATGAAGGTTTTCCCACCAGCGGTCGGCACCTTCGCACACACTTGTGGAGCGCCATGCGGGGCTGGCTGATAGCCAGGCATCTTGGTCGCGCCCAGTGCATCCCAGTGAGCGCGATAGGCTAACTGAGGGTCATCACAAGCAGTCCAGCGACGAAGGAACAGCTCAAGGTCCTCAATGACCTGACTCTGGTAGGTGTTCAATTGCATTTTCTAAATCCTCAGAGTCGAGCAATGTCGCGGGGAATTTTCTTGAAGCCTATGCCGTGTCGACGCATGAAATCCTCGCCAAGAGCTAACTGGTCAGCGTAAACCAACACTGGTCCAGCGACTTTCACCAGCTCAGCCAGAAGCTCAAGGTGGAGCGTGGTTACAGAATGCTCTTCATAGGCGAAGAAGACTCGCAGACCATTTGCTTCGCCGAGCCAGTAGCGGTGCTGGCTTTCAGCGGACGATGAACCAGCTCCCTCGACGATTCCTTCCTGCCATGCGACATAGCTACGGATCGCGTCGATTCCGGCAGCAGGGTTCAAATTGCCGTACTCAACGAACAGCGGTTCGCCAAGGGAGTAATAGGTAAAACCACCACCTAGCCCAGCCACAGGCTTGTTCTCTTCGCCATAGCCATTCACAACGCGCTTGATGCGTTCAGCAGTAAGGGATTCGGCGTAATCCATCATCTCAATCAGGATGAACCGTCGATTTCCCTCATCTTGAGCGTTGGCTTTCAAAACGGCGTGTCCGGTCGTTCCAGACCCAGCATAGGAATCGAGGATGATCGAATCGCTATCAGCAGCAATGTCCAAAATTCGACCGATCAAGCTGCTAGGCTTTGGCGTGTCGAAAGACGACGAGCCGGAGAAGATAGCCCGCATTTCGTTTTTCGAGCTACGATTGCTACCCACGTCCTTTTTCCATAGGGTGCGGGGAACCAAGTCACCCACCTCGTTGAGATACCGCTTGATGCTTGGACGTGCATCGCCGGTTGGCCCCCACCAGACACGACCTTCAGCGTCGAGAGCGCGCAACTTTTCCTCAGATACACGCCAGAACCGACCCGGAGGTGGAGAAAACTCACGTCCAGTTGGTCCCAATATGGAGAACAGCCCCTTCGAATAGGGCTTGTTCGCAAAGGGATCGCCTGCAATCCACGGACCATTGGGATCGTCATCTGGATTGTCGTAAATGGAATCAGATTCAGCAGTACGAGCCAGCCGAGCCGGAACCCAATTGGGACGTTTCGAATAGACCAGAATGTAGTCATGGTCTGTAGAGAACTGGCTTGCGGAATTCCGAGGCGAATCCGCTTTTTCCCAAATCACGCAGGTCACGAAATTCCCAACGCCGAATATCTCATCCAGAACCGGACGAAGGATACCTACCGCGTTGTCATCAATCGAAACCCAAATAGATCCGTCTTCAGAAAGCAGTCGGTGCAGAAGCTTCAGACGCGGATACATCATGCAGAGCCATTTGTCTTGACGGCTCATATCCTCGTTTTCTTTACCGACTACCTTCCCAAGCCACTTTTTGATTCGTGGATCGTTAACGTTGTCGTTGTAGACCCAGTTCTCATTGCCGGTATTATAGGGCGGATCGATGTAAACGCATTTCACTTTCCCCTCATATTCAGGCAGCAAGCTTTTGAGAGCTTCCAGATTATCGCCATGGACAATCTTGTTATCTAAGCTGTTCTTCGGCAGGCTCTTATGAGCTGAAAAAGTGAATTGCTCGCGCAGTACGCGATAGGTTACATCCCGATGATGGTTTCGGACTTGATCCTTCCCCACCCAATGCAATGTCGGCATGGTGCTCGCCTTGTCCTCGAAAAATGAAGCAGAAGCCTGCCTCCGAAGGCAGCCGGTGATTTGACACCATGACCCCCTTGCAAGGCAAGCGGCGACTGGCTCTGTAGGCCCAGCCAACCAGCATCGCACGGGGTGCGAAGTGATTGGAGCCGCAGAGTTCAAGCCTTAAGATGGCTGTACGAGATACCCCATCGGTTCAGAGCATTCCTATGCATCCATTGTCAGAAGAAGCAGAAGCTCTCCAGCACATGCTAGTCTCACAAGCTACAGGCGGTAGTGAGGACGACACGGCGTACCTGATGCTTAGGCGCGCCATTCTCGACGATCCTACCCTTGCCACGATGGTCCCCCGCTGCGTGAACACCTGCCGCAGCCTCAGTCAGTTTTGGCAATTCATCAAAAATAAGTACGGCACCTATGCCGAGCGCCGAACCTACCTGTGGAACGAGTTCCGTCCGCTTCTGGACTACGTCGAAAAAGGAGGTTCGTCACCAGCAGACCATGTGGTTACTGGTGCAATCGAGCGGTTCGATTCTGAGCATGTGAGGGTTGCTTGGACGAAATCGCTGGAGCGGCGCACTACGGACCCCGAAGGCGCAATCACAATGGCGCGAACCCTTCTTGAGTCTGTTTGCAAGCACATTATTGAGGAAGCCGGTACTGAGTACGACGAGACGCCGGATCTCAACAAGCTTTACCGCCAGACCGCTGAACTGCTCAACCTTGCCCCTTCCCAACACACAGAAAAAGTCTTCAAGCAGATCCTTGGCGGCTGCACGTCAGTGGTAGAAGGATTGGGCGCTTTGAGGAACCGTCTGAGCGATTCCCACGGCACCGGAAAGGCTGGTGTCAAACCAGCTCCACGTCATGCTGAATTGGCTGTGAATCTAGCTGGCTCACTCGCCCTGTACCTGATCAGCACTTGGGATGCGAAGGCAGCGCGCACGGACTGATTGACGGCACATGGAGCTGTAGAACTTGCACAATGGACTGATCAACATCGAAACCACCAGAGCAACACGCACATGCTAATGCAGCTATTGACAAGCATCCTGCCTGACCTCTCGCCAAAAAAAACCAAGATTCACCTCGCCCAACACAACAGTCATGAGCAACCATTGGACGTGTACCTTGCTGGAAATTTTGACGACTGGCAGTCATGGCAGACACGGCACAATTTCACCCGCGAGTTTCTAATCGGATTTGTGCAGATTCCCGGTACGTCAAAGTGGCTCATGACCGGCGTCTACGACCAGCTCAAAATCAAAGAAACACGACTTTCCACCAAAGCAAGTGGAAAACCTCATACTGATCACATCTACAGCTACAGGAAGCGCCCTGAGTTTTCAGAGCTTGAAGGTCGGCTTGTCATGGAATACGAAAAGCCCCGAGCGAATTACCTTCTGCTGGAAAACTGCCACCAAGCCCTCAAGCTGTCCGCAATCCTCGACTCCAAAATGACTGTTGGCAGATTCCCCGGCTTCAAGGAAGTAGATGTATCCCACGGGGAACTGAAGATCATCGTTAACCAAGGCTTGGAATCATGGCAGACAGCCCTCTCCAGCGTGGCGGGAGTCTACCTAATTTCCGACCGCACCGAAGGCGAGCATCAGCTTTATGTCGGCTCAGCGACTGGCACAGGTGGCTTGTGGGATCGATGGTCGAACTACGCCAATAGTGGGCACGGCGGGAACACACGCATTCGAGATTTACACACCGAGCGTGGCAAGGATTTCGCAGAGAATTTCAGGTTCAGCATTCTCGAAATCGCTGACAAGCACACAGGCAAAGAAGAGATGATGCGGAAAGAAATCCACTGGAAACGCCGGCTTTTAACCCGCGACAGCGGCTTGAACGGCAATTAATGGAGTCCAGACTCTAGGTGTTGCCGTTGGCCATCACCCTCACTCAAAAAAGCACCTACATCGTTCTACCGTCCGGGAAGCGAGTCTAAATCCACAGCCTTTACGCTCATTACGTGCATTCGAGCTGGACGTTCCGTCTTGGCTTTGACGCGATGGATCTGGTCAAAGGCGCTCTTGAGGATTTCAACACGACGGCAATCGACTATACCCCTCACCTCTAACCTAACCACCAAGAGCCGACTGCAATGGTCGGCTTGTGTGGAATTCTCTGAATCGGTTCGTGTAACCGCTTGAGCTTGCCCAATCATAGCGACGCTCCGAGCACCGGACCACAGCAGGAGCGCTGTAGCTGGAGCCATGTGATTCGGCTGGGTATGATTCCCGACACCCCAACTAACAGTCAGCAGACCTAGGATAGACAATGGAAGAGCTTGACTCCCAATCCCACCAATTCAAAGAGCTTTGCGCCTACTACGGCGCGGCGATGCACATGGCGCAAGTGCTGGAGCATGGGATTGTCAACGCTTTATTCTACCTCGATTTCTTGCCTAAAAAGGGAGAATGGACAGACGTTGAATACGAGGATTTTTTTGAGGAAAATTTCTCAAAAACCTTCGGCAAGCTGGTCCATTCCCTCAAGAAAATCACGCCCGTACCAGCCGACCTGGAGTTGCTGATCCATAGGTCGAACAAGCGCAGAAATCACCTTGCGCACACATTCTTCCGCGAGTGTATGGACATGCTGTACGCAGGAGGTTTCGACGAGATTGTCACTACCCTGAACGAGGACATTGAGCTGTTTTCTAAGACTGACAAACAACTCACAGCTCTCCTTGAGCCGCTATGGCTGCAGGCAGGATGGACGATTGAACGTATCGAAGAAGAGGCAGCTCATTACAAAGCTGAATTGAACTATAAACGAAGCGAGAGTCAGTGATGTTCAGTAGCAACGGTGATGATTCGTTCCGCGCCTACCTGACTGCCGGGACTGAGAATCTGGACGAAATCCTAACCACAGGTTCACCATTCCTAACCATGATGGATGACCTCGATTCGTACCTCAGACAGCACGTCAGCGGACCTGCCGTCGCACCTGATGAGGTGGTTGTTCACTCTATGCTAATCAATGCCCGATTCCTCTTGATGACCGCCTTCCGAGTAGGCCTGACCGGTCATGCCGCTGGTGTTCATCCTATCCTCAGAACGGCACTAGAAACAGCCTGCTATGCCCTTCTGATGACCGAGGACGTATCCCTATCTCTTACTGAAAAATGGATCAGCAGAAACAACTCTCCGGAAGACCTGAAAGCCTGCAGAAATGCCTTTCAAGCTCCAATTAAATCGGCTCAAGAAATAGTCAATGGCCGAGGTCCAGGATTGGGCGATTGGATGTACAAGCTATATGAAAGCTCCATCGACTTTGGCGCTCACCCAAATGCCAAGACGGTCACTCTTCACACACGAATGCTCGACGACGAGGCAGGGGTGACCCGGTTCGAAAACGTGGGGCTGTACGCGGTCGGGAATCACGGCTACGAGTGGGGCTTGCTCGCTTGTGTGGAGATGGGATTGGCAACGGCAATCGTCCTTTCCATGACTCACCAAGTCGCGCTATCGGAAGCCATTCATGCGCTTCAAGCTCTGAACGATCAGAAGAATGCGCTGGAGGCGCTAATCCGTCAAAAGCACTCACGGAACGAGTGATATAGCGCTGAGCGTCTTGAATATGTCACGCAGCTCCATAGTGCTGAAGGAACAGCGTTCGTCAGAAGGTTGCCGGCTCGCATAACCGGAGTGGGACAGACATGGCTTTTTTTGCGCACTACCAGGTAGGACAAGAAAAAAATTACGTACAACCACTACGTACAACAAATTTTTTCTGCTAACGAAAAAGCCCCGCAAATCAATGACTTGCGGGGCTTTTATATGTATGGCGGAGAGATAGGGATTCGAACCCTAGGTACCGGTGAAGGTACAACGGATTTCGAATCCGTCCCATTCGGCCACTCTGGCATCTCTCCAACGGCGCGCATCATAACAACACTTTCGTTGGTTGCGAACCCCCCCAAACGAAATTTTTTCCGTGCTATCAGATGCTTGCGTCGATTAAAGCGGTACGCCCAGACGAGCGGCGACTTCTTCGTAGGCTTCGATGACGTCACCAAGGCCCTGGCGGAAGCGGTCCTTGTCCATCTTCTTCTTGGTGTCCTTGTCCCACAGACGGCAGCCGTCCGGGCTGAACTCGTCGCCGAGGACGATGGAGCCGTCGCTGAACACGCCGAATTCAAGCTTGAAGTCGACCAGCAGCAGGCCGGCGTCGTCGAACAGTTTGCTCAGGACTTCGTTGACCTTGAGCGACAGTTCCTTCATGCGCGCCAGTTGCTCGGCGGTGCCCCAACCGAATGCCACAACGTGGGATTCGTTGATGAACGGGTCGCCCTTGGCGTCGTCCTTCAAGAACAGTTCGAAGGTGTACGGGTTGAGCTTCATGCCCTCCTCGACGCCCAGACGCTTGACCAGGCTGCCGGCGGCGTAGTTACGCACGACGCATTCGACCGGGATCATGTCGAGCTTCTTCACCAGGCACTCGTTGTCGCCCAGCAGTTTGTCGAACTGGGTCGGCACGCCGGCCGCTTCGAGTTTCTGCATGATGAAGGCGTTGAACTTGTTGTTCACCATACCTTTGCGATCGAGCTGTTCGATGCGCTTGCCGTCGAACGCCGAAGTGTCGTTGCGAAACAGCAGGATCAAGCGGTCAGCGTCGTCGGTCTTGTAAACCGATTTGGCTTTGCCGCGGTAGAGTTCTTCACGTTTTTCCATGATGGGCTCCGCTTGCTAAGTAGGTGGGCTAGGCGATGTGGCGCCAGTCGAGCCCTGAATCTTGATCGGCCAGTTGCAGCCAGTCCGGGTCGCACCCGAGGGTGTCGACAAAACATTGCCGGGCCAGCTGCGGCAGGTTGTTCTTGCTGCTCAGATGGGCCAGCACCAGGTGTTGCAAACCCTGCCAGCCCAACTCGGCCACCAGGAATGCCGCCTGATGGTTGTTCAGATGTCCGCGTTCGCCGCCCACCCGCTGCTTGAGAAAGTACGGGTAGTGACCACGGGCCAGCATGTCGCGGCAATGGTTGGACTCGATCATCAATGCATCGAGGTCCCGATAGCCATCCAGCACCCGCTCGCAGAACGATCCCAGGTCGGTCAGCAGGCCGAAGCGCCGCTGTTCCTGATCGCTGAAGACGTACTGGGTCGGCTCCTGCGCGTCATGGGCCACGGCAATGACCCCGACGTTCAGTGCGCCGATCTGCAGTTGCTCGCCGCCGGCCAGAAAGCCTGCCGGTTCCAGCGGTTTGCGCATCCCGCGCAGTGTGCCGCGACTGAGGTAGACCGGCAGATTGTAGCGCCGAGACAGCAAACCCACGCCATGCACGTGGTCGGCATGTTCGTGGGTCACGAGTATCGCGCTCAGTTGCGCCGGGTGCACACCCAGGCGCAACAGACGTCTTTCGGTTTCCCGCAGGGAAAAACCACAATCCACCAGCACGTACGTATCAGCACTGGCGATCAGCGTGCCGTTCCCTTGGCTACCGCTGCCGAGAACGGCAAAACGCATATCGGATCAGCCCAGGTTGTCCTGAATCACGCTCAACACTTTACGCGCGACATCGGCCGGCGCGACGGTGTTGATGTTCTTTTCGACGGTGACCTGGATGTTCTCGCCCACCTTGCTCAGGCGAACCTGATAACGCTCGGCGCGGGCTTCGACTTCTTCCTTGCTCGGCGCACTGCCGAACAGGCTGCTGAAGAAGCCAGGCTTGTCGTCTTTCTTCTCGGCTTTTTCGGCCAGGTTGATGTAGTAAAGGCCCAGGCTGCGGTTGATGTCTTCAACGCGCCATTCGCCCTGTTCCAGCGCACGGCCGACGCTCGACCAGGCGCGGTCCAGATCGGTACCGACGTTCAACACCGGGTTGCCGCTGCCGTCTTCGTTCAGGCTGACACGGCTCGGGGCGTCGAAATCACGCGAGGCCAGCATCGACACCGAGCCGCCCTTCTCGGAGGTGCGACTCATGCTCGCGAGCATGTCGTCGACCAGCGCAGCGTCCAGGCCAGTGTTGACCGAACGGTTGGTGAAGGCCACGTCGGCCGTGCTGCCGGCAGGACGCTCGGCGCTGACTACGTAGATTTCACTGGTGTTGCGCTGCACGCCCGGCTCGATACGTACGCGCACACGGGTTTCGCTGTCGCTGGCGATACCGGCCGCACTCAGGCGCTTGGCCATCGAAGCGGACAGCTCGTCGGAGTGCTGCCAGGTGGTGGTGAATTCACCGGTCTGCGGACGTTGTTCATCCAGACGGAAACCGTTGTCCTGGAAGAACTGCAGCGCCACTGGCCAGACTTCGGCCGGTGGGTGCTGGGCCACGACCCAACGCGAATCACCGCTCTTCTGCAGCGAGTAATCAGTGGCATCGGCAACCGCCGACAGCGGCTGAGGACGCGGCACGACGTATTCGCCCGTCGCGGTGTCATCGGCCACGTTGCGCGGGATCGGCAACAGCGGATCGAGGCGCTTGGCAGTGCTCACATCCGGTGGCAATTGCATCGGTGCAGTCTGTTGCGCTTGCAGGTAATCGCTTCCACGGTCGCGGAAATAACCTTCCGGCCCCCAGACCCATCCGCAGCCACTGGTGCTGGAGATAATCAAGGCAAGTGCGGAAAGTCCGGCCATTCGCTTCATGCGTTGTACTTCCTCAATTAAACCAGGACGTTGCACTGGCGCAGGGCCGAGCGCAGCGTTTCATGACAAGGGGTGCTCAGCCAGGTCAGTGGCAGGCGGATGCCTTCGTGCATCAGGCCCATTTCGACCAAAGCCCACTTCACCGGAATCGGGTTGGCTTCGATGAACAGGTCCTTGTGCAGCGGCATCAGTTTTTCGTTGATTGCGCGTGCGGTATCGGCGTCGCCCTTCAGCGCGGCCTCGCACAGGTCAGCCATTTCGCGCGGGGCGACGTTGGCGGTGACCGAGATGTTGCCTTTGCCGCCCAGCAGGATCAGCTCGACAGCGGTCGGATCATCGCCGGACAGCACGATGAAATCCTTGCTCACGCCATCGATGATCGCTTTGGCGCGTTTGAGGTCGCCGGTGGCTTCCTTGATGCCGATGATGTTCGGCACGGTGGACAGGCGAATCACCGTCTCGGCCTGCATGTCGCAGGAGGTGCGGCCGGGAACGTTGTAGAGAATCTGCGGAATGTCGACCGCTTCAGCGATGTGCTTGAAGTGCTGGTACAGACCTTCCTGGGTCGGCTTGTTGTAATAAGGAACCACCAGCAGGCAGGCATCGGCGCCGGCGGCCTTGGCGTTGCGGGTCAGCTCGACGGCTTCGCGGGTCGAATTGGCGCCGGTGCCGGCGATGACCGGAATGCGCCCGGCAACCTGTTTGACCACGGCTTTGATGACGGCGATGTGCTCTTCTACATCAAGGGTGGCCGACTCGCCGGTAGTACCGACGGCGACGATGGCATGGGTGCCGTTCTTGAGGTGGAAGTCCACGAGTTTGCTGAGGCTGTCCCAGTCAAGACGCCCTTGTGCATCCATGGGAGTGACCAGTGCCACCATACTGCCCGCAATCATGAAACCGCTCCTGCCGGAAAAAGAGAGCGGTAATGGTACTGGCGCCAAGATGCTTGCACAAGCGAAGTACTGCGCCGCTGCCATTCCCCTTGGCGCCGCTTTTCGCTACCCTTCAGACTTTGATCGGTACAGATCAGCTTGTACGCCGGGTTTCTGCCTCCCCTTTCGGCCTCCCAGGCCCCGTTCCTGCGTCGCATCGACGCGCTCCCGCACAGTGGAGCGAGCCGCGAACGCTGGCCGGGGCTCTTTATACGGACCGCCAGAACAGGCACGCCCGGCCACCAATGCCCGTCAACCTACCGACCGCTCATCGCTTTAGGAATGCTGCATGTCCACCCCCACAGTTCGCGAACAATTCCTTGTCATCAGTGCCCTCGGCGCCAACCCCATGGAGCTGACCAACGTCCTGTGCCGCGCCAGCCATGAAAACCGCTGCGCCGTCGTCACCTCTCGCCTGACCCGCCACGGCGAGTGCAGCGCTCTGGTGCTGGAAGTTTCCGGTAGCTGGGACGCCCTCGCGCGCCTCGAAGGCAGCCTGCCATTGCTGGCCAAGCGTCACGCTTTCACCGTCAACGTGGTGCGCAGCGCCGCTCTGGAAAATCGTCCGCAAGCGCTGCCTTACGTGGCTTACGTCAGCTCGGCGTATCGCCCGGACATCATCAATGAGCTGTGCCAGTTCTTCATGGACCATAACGTCGAACTGGAAAACCTCACCTGCGACACTTACCAGGCTCCCCAAACCGGCGGCACCATGCTTAACGCCACGTTCACCGTGACCCTGCCGGCCAACACCCAGATCAGCTGGCTGCGCGATCAGTTCCTCGATTTCGCCGACGCGATGAACCTGGATGCCCTGATCGAGCCTTGGCGCCCACAAAACCCAATGTAAGGAAGCTTTCATGGCCGTTGTCATCGACCAACCGGTTGCGGATTTCACCGCGCCTGCGACCAGCGGGCAGACCGTCAGCCTGTCCGAACTCAAGGGCAAGCAAGTGGTGATCTACTTCTACCCAAAGGACAGCACCCCGGGCTGCACCACTCAAGGCCAGGGCTTTCGCGATCAATATGCGGCATTCAAGGCTGCCAACACCGAAGTCTTCGGCATTTCCCGCGACAGCTTGAAGTCGCACGAAAACTTCAAAGGCAAACAGGAATTTCCATTCGAGCTGATCAGCGATAAGGACGAGGCGGTTTGCCAGCTGTTCGACGTGATCAAGCTGAAAAAGCTGTATGGCAAGGAATACCTGGGCGTTGATCGCAGCACTTTCCTGATTGATAAGGACGGTGTGCTGCGTCAGGAATGGCGTGGCGTGAAAGTGCCGGGGCATGTTGATGCCGTGCTGGCGGCGGCTGAGGCTCTGAATAAAGCCTGATGTTTTTGCTGCGTCGTCACCGACGCCATCGCTGGCAAGCCAGCTCCCACAGGGTTCAGCACATACAAAACCTGTGGGAGCTGGCTTGCCAGCGATGAGGCCAAAAGCCTCACCCCGATTTAAAGCAACGGCGCCACCACCGGTTCCTTGCGCGGCCACGCATCGAGCACAGCCTTGAACAGCGTCGCCAGCGGGATCGCAAAGAACACACCCCAGAATCCCCACAATCCGCCAAACAACAACACCGCGCAGATGATCGCCACCGGATGCAGGTTCACTGCTTCCGAAAACAGCAACGGCACCAGCACGTTGCCGTCCAGCGTCTGAATGATTCCGTAGACCGCCATCAGGTAGATGAACTGATCGCTCCAGCCCCACTGGAACAGCGCAATCAGCAGCACCGGCACGGTCACCACTACCGCACCGACATACGGCACCACCACCGACAAGCCGACCAGCAAAGCCAGCAGCGCCGCGTAGTTCAGGCCCAGCGCGATGAAGGCGATGTAGGTCACGCCGCCGCAAATCACGATCTCGATACCTTTGCCGCGGATGTAGTTGGCAATCTGCCGGTTCATTTCCTGCGCGACGCGGGTGATCAGCGCGCGCTCGCGAGGCAGATAGCCACGCACCCACTCGCCGATCATGGCCCGATCCTTGAGGAAGAAAAACACCAGAATCGGCACCAGCACAAGGTAGATCATGATGTTCACCAGCAGCGGCAAACTCGACAACGAGAAAGTCAGTGCCCACTGGCCAAACTTGCCAATCTCGCCCCGCGCCGCTTCGATCGCTTGCAAGACTTGCTCGTCAGACACCAGATGCGGATAGCGCTCTGGCAATAGAAGCAGCAGCGACTGCCACTTGGCGAGCATGCCCGGCAACTCGTTGAACAGCGTGATCAACTGATGCCACAGCAGCGGCAGCACCACGACAATAAACAGCATCAGCGCGCCCATGAACAGCGCAAACACCAGCCCCACCGCCACCCCGCCGGGCACACGCAGCCGCTCAAGCGTCACCACCAGGCCTTGCATCAGATACGCCAGCACCATGCCCGCCAATACGGGCGCGAGCATGCCGCCGAGGGTAAGCACGGCGGTGAAGGCGAGAACCAGCAGCACCGCCAGCACCACGGCTTCTTCATCGGAGAAGTAGCGCTGAATCCAGTCGCGTAACACTTTGAACATCAATAATCCCTTCGATCGTTAACGCGCTCGCGTCAGGCTTTTTTCAACCAGTAACGGTAGACGCCAGCCTCGTCTTCTTCGCGCAACAGCGCATGACCGGCCAGTTTGGCAAAGGTACGGAAGTCGCGTTGCGAGCCGGCATCGGTAGCGATCACCTTGAGCACAGCGCCGCTGTGCAGTTTGTTGAGTTCCATTTTTGCCTTGAGCAACGGCAACGGACAGTTCAGGCCACTGGCGTCCAGTTCCACGTCATGGGCTACAGCGTCAGTCATTGCGTCACTCCGGTTCGTTGTCGAGCTGCCTAGAATATCTGGTCGCGGCTTCGGTGTCCGGCTACAGTAAGGTCTTTGTCCTCCAAGGCTTTGTGCATGACTTTTCTGCGCCCTACCCTGCTGACGCTCGCTTGCCTGCTCGCCTCACCAGGCTTTGCCGACGATCTGCCGTCACTCGGCGACGCCAGCTCTGCCATTGTCTCGCCGCAACAGGAATACCAGCTCGGCCGCGCCTGGCTGGCCATGCTGCGCAGTCAGGTTTCCCAGCTCAACGATCCGCAGCTCAAGGACTACGTCGAATCCAGCGTGTACAAGCTGGTCGAGACCAGCCAGGTTTCCGACCGACGTCTGGAATTCATCCTGATCAACAGCCCACAACTCAACGCCTTTGCAGCGCCGGGCGGCGTGGTCGGGGTCAACGGCGGTCTTTTCCTCAACGCCCAGACCGAGGGTGAGTACGCCTCGGTGCTCGCTCACGAATTGGCGCACTTGTCGCAACGCCACTTTGCTCGCGGGGTGGAAGCTTCACAAAGAATGCAGGTGCCGATGATGGCCGCGTTGCTGGCCGGCATTGTCATTGCGGCGGCCGGCGGCGGTGATGCCGGCATCGCCACCATCGCTGGCACCCAGGCTGCGGCGTTGCAGGAACAACGGCGCTTCTCGCGACAAAACGAACAGGAGGCGGATCGCATCGGCATCCTCAACCTGGAAAAGGCCGGTTACGATCCGCGGTCGATGCCGACCATGTTCGAACGCCTGATGCGCCAGTACCGCTTTGACGCCAAACCGCCGGAATTCCTCCTGACTCACCCGGTCACCGAATCGCGTATCGCCGATACCCGCAACCGCGCCGAGCAGGCGAAACCGGGCGGCATCGAAGACAGCATGCACTACCAGTTGATTCGCGCGCGGGTGCAGTTGATCTACGAGGAAACCCCGGGGCTGGGCGCCAAGCGTTTCCGCGCCCTGCTCGATGAAAACCCGAAAAACGATGTCGCGCGATACGGCCTCGCCATCGCGCAAATCAAGGGTGGCCAGCTGAACGAAGCCCGCGAAAATCTCAAGCAATTGTTGGCCAAGTCGCCCAACGAGATTATCTACAACCTCGCTCAGGTCGATCTGGACATCACCAACAATCGCCTGCCCGATGCACAATCACGGGTCGACCGCATGCTCACGCAGTTCCCGGGCAACTATCCGCTGAATCAGGTGCGTGTCGATCTGCTGTTGAAACAGAATCGCGCCGCCGATGCCGAGAAGGCGCTGGACAGCCTGCTCAAGTCCCGCCCGGATGATCCGGACGTCTGGTATCAGGTTGCTGAAACCCGTGGCTTGTCGGGCAACATCATCGGCCTGCATCAGGCGCGAGCCGAGTATTTTGCGCTGGTCGGCGATTACCGCCAGGCCATTCAGCAGTTGGACTTCGCCAAGCGCAAGGCTGGCAACAACTTCCCGCTGTCCTCGCGCATCGATGCCCGCCAGCGTGAGCTGATGGAGCAGGAACGCATGGTCAAGGACATGATGGGCTGAGTCTTTCCAGGCAAGACAAAAGCTGCAGACACAAAAAAACCGCCTCTTTCGAGGCGGTTTCCTTTTACCTTGTTGCTGGCTTATTCAGCCAGTTTGAAGGTGATGAAGCTGGCACGGCCCTGACGCAGCACGCGCATCGACACCGAACGGTTCTTCGGCAACGCCTTGGCGATGTCGGTGAACTCCTTGGCCGAGCCGATGGCCTGGTTGTTCAGGTGAGTAATCACATCACCCGGCTGCAGACCGATCAGGGCCGCAGGACCGTCCTGCACTTCCTTGATCACCACACCACCTTTGAGGTCGTAGGTTTTCTTCTGCTCGGCGGTCAATTCACCGACCGCAACACCGAGGCGGTTGCTGCTGCTTTCAGCGCCAGATTTCGGCAGCGCGTCCAGCTCTTTGTCTTCGTCCGGAATCGCACCGACAGTCAACTCGACATTCTTGCGCTTGCCTTCACGAATCACTTCCAGATTGGCTTTTGCGCCAGCCTTCAGCGCGCCGACCAGATGCGGCAGATCGGCAGACATGACGATCGGCTGACCGTTCATGCTCAGGATCACGTCGCCAACCTGCAGGCCGCCCTTGGCCGCAGGGCCGTCATCCTGGATCTGCGCTACCAGCGCGCCAGCTGGCTTGTCCAGACCAAATGACTCGGCGAGGTCCTTGTTCACTTCCTGAATGACCACGCCCAGCCAGCCGCGGCTGACTTTGCCACCGCTTTTGAGCTGATTGGAAACGTCCATAGCCACGTCGATCGGGATGGCAAACGAAACGCCCATGAAGCCACCGGAGCGGGTGTAGATCTGCGAGTTGATGCCGACCACTTCACCGTTCAGGTTGAACAGCGGGCCACCGGAGTTGCCCGGGTTGATCGGCACGTCGGTTTGAATGAACGGCACATAGTTTTCGTTTGGCAGGCTACGACCGACGGCGCTGACGATGCCTTGGGTCACGGTGTGGTCAAAGCCGAATGGCGAACCGATCGCGACGACCCACTGGCCAGCCTTCAGATCCTGGGATTTGCCGAGCTTGAGCACCGGCAGATCCTTGCCTTCGATTTTCAGCAACGCCACGTCGGAACGTGGATCGGTGCCGACCAGCTTGGCTTTCATCTCACTGCGGTCAGCCAGACGGACGAGGATTTCGTCAGCATCGGCGATCACGTGGTTGTTGGTGAGGATGTAGCCATCCGGCGAAATGATGAACCCCGAACCCAGCGATTGCGCTTCACGCTGACGCCCGTCGCCACGCGGCGAGCGCTGCTGAGGCGGCATGCCGCGCTCAAAGAATTCGCGCAGCATCGGTGGCAGACCTTCCAGATCCGGCATCTGCTGATTCACGCGACGGTCCGGCAGTTTCTGCGTGGTACTGATATTCACTACCGCTGGCGACGCTTGTTCGACCAACTGGGTGAAATCAGGCAGATCGGCCGCTTGCGCAGCAGGGACCGCCTGACCGAGCAACAGCACGGTGGCGAAGATGGAAAGATAAGACTTCAAACTAGGTATCGACATACAGCTCCCGTTACGACGAGCAGGGTTAAGCGATATGGAGCAAAGGAACACCGGAAACCACAGACCGGTATTTTTGTTCCGGGAACAACAAACAAGGCCAGAGCCGTGAGGCTCTGACCTATAAAAAATTTTCAGGGGTTTTGCAAATGAAAATGCTCAGCAAACATTTCGACGTCTCGACGACGAGGTGGAAATGACTGAAATCAGCTCACTGCTTGCTGGTCGCAGCGCCATCGTTGTTACGCATCGATAGAGCAATTCGTTCGGCGGTGCCAATCGGGATTTCGCCAACCACCGTGACCATCATTTCACCTTGCGGTGTAGTCAAACGACGGGATACCGCGACGGTAGGGCCCAACTGGGTACGAGTATCGGTGACGGTTGCACCGTTCAACGGTTCAAGGAACACGGAGAAACGCGCCAGGCCATCGTCATACATCAGGCTGCTGACCTGGGTCTTGGTCTGCGCATCCTTGTGCGAACTGCTGCTGGTCAACTCGAAGCCTGGCGGCAGCCAGTCCGAACGCCAGTTTTGCACGGTCTTCGCCGCAGAAGCCTTGTCATTACCGATGTTGATCGGCTTGCAATCGGCGTCTGCCATCAAGTCTTTGTCCGACGGGACTTCATCAGTGTCGAGGCTGGTGAACTGAAAGCGCTCGAGCAATTGCCCTTTATCGTTCAACAGCAACGACTTGAGCGGCAGGCCGGTTTTCTTGTCCAGATGCAGCTCGAAACCGTATCGGTGCTGATCACGAGGGGTCAGCGACACGATCACTGCATCACGACCGGCCACGCGCGACTTGCCAATGACGGCAAGGTCATACCAATTCTTCAGCTTTTTGGGGTCCAGCGCACGGGCGGCAGCGTTGGGGGAATCACCCAATCCCGCAATCAGGGTGCCGCTGACGCATTGAGTACGTCCATCAATGCGCACGACTTCCTGAGCCGAACCGTCGAGCTGCAATAACCGCTCGCGGACCTGGCCATTCTGGACACGATGCCAGATGTTGTGCGTGGAAAAACTGCCGTTGCGCTCGTAAACGAAAGTACCGTGAAAGCTTTGCTGCTGCTCGGCCTGGCCCAGACGGGTCAACCAGTCCTGGGCCTCGTCAGCGTGGGCTGGAACGATGAACCAGCCACTGAGCAGAAGCGAAAGTAGAGGGATGGCGCGCATGATCCTCCTTAACGGTTTTCCAGGCTTGCGGCACGTGCGTATGGCAGCGCGCTTTCAGTTCCTTTGAGTGCAGCCTGCTGAGCGTGCTGACGCAGATAGCCTGGCAGACGCTGATCATGCCAGCCTGGCTGTCCTTGCAGAACGCCGTTAGCCATAGGACCAGTTGCTTCCGAGCTTTCGCTGTAACCAGCCAGAACTGCCGGACCTTTGACCTGTGGAGTGGCCAGAGTAGGCTGATTCGACTGCTGGGCCAGTTCAACACCAGCGATTTCGTCCTGGTTGTACAGGCGAACACCGGCCAGAACGGCCACGGTTACCGAAGCGGCAACAGCGAGGCGACCCAGGTTGCGCCATGGGCTGCGGGATACTTTGGCCGGAGCCGTTTCGTCTTCCAGCGCAGCGGACACTGCCGCAGCGATATCCAGACGCGGAAGCAGCAGATCCTTGTGCATGGCTGCCCGAGCGATCTGGTAACGAGCCCAGGTCTCACGGGTATCAACATCATCCAGTGCGCTAAGCACTCGACGCAATTCCAGTTCGTCCGCTTCGTTATCCATCACTGCGGACAGCGATTCCTGCAGGGCTTCACGACTCATGGCGTTCCTCTCTTGGCTGTCGCCGCTGTCTCAGTTTTCCTGCAACAACGGTTGCAGGGCTTTGTCGATGGCCTCCCGAGCGCGGAAAATCCGGGAGCGCACGGTACCCACCGGACACTGCATGACGCTCGCAATGTCCTCGTAACTCAGACCATCGAATTCACGTAAAGTTAAAGCCGTACGCAAATCCTCTGGCAGTTGCTGGATGGTCCGATGGACGGTGCCTTCGATCTCATCCCGCAGCAATGCACGTTCTGGTGATTCGAGATCCTTGAGGCCGTGATCGCCATCGTAGAACTCCGCATCCTCCGAACTTACATCGCTATCCGGCGGCCGACGGCCGCGGGAAACCAGGTAGTTCTTTGCCGTGTTAATGGCAATACGGTACAGCCACGTATAAAACGCACTGTCACCGCGGAAATTTCCAAGTGCCCGATACGCCTTGATAAAGGCTTCCTGAGCAACGTCCTGGGCTTCATGGGTGTCGTGCACAAAACGCACGATCAACCCGAGAATTTTGTGCTGATATTTCAGCACCAGCAGATCGAAAGCTCGCTTGTCGCCACGCTGTACGCGTTCGACCAGCTGCTGATCCTCTTCCTGGGTTAGCATGAACACTCCTCGATAAGCCCGGAGGAGACTTGCATTACTAAACGACCAGACTTGCAAACATAGACTCGGGCTTTTCGCAAAAGTTCTCCCCCTCCAAGCAAGTTTCCTGCGGGCTCTGATTTGGCACGCACGAAAAACGCAGCGCGGGATAAACCGGCTGCGCGAATAATCTTGTTATCGGTTTCGCCGGCAGGAATCCAAACGCAGATTCCGCACTGAAGCCGACACTGTCCCTGGTTTCTGGCACCGTCTATTGATCTTGGGCCTTTGGCAAAAGTTCCAATTATTTATAGCCGTACCCACCTGACATTGCGCAACCCTGCTCGGAAAAGTCTGTTTCAGCGCTGATACAGGTGTCTTTTTCCCAAACCGGCAAAAAAACTTCCGACGAAGCACAGCGCTTTTTACCGCGCAGTAGTCTCACAATGCCATCTGGGCCTGGCTATTGTGCCGCCCAACCCCTCTATATACTAGTGGGCTGTGTGGCTGTCTTGACTCGCCGATCCAGCTGTCTTGCGCCAACCCCGACCCGGGTCGCTTTGAGCGGAATCCTGAAATGAGCCAACAGTTCCAACACGATGTTCTGGTGATTGGCAGCGGTGCTGCCGGTTTGACTCTCGCTTTGACCTTGCCCGGTCATCTGCGCATTGCCGTATTGAGCAAAGGCGATCTCGCCAACGGTTCGACCTTCTGGGCCCAAGGCGGCGTGGCCGCGGTGCTCGACGATACCGATACTGTCGAATCCCACGTCGACGACACCCTCAACGCTGGCGGCGGCTTGTGTCACGAAGACGCGGTGCGTTTCACCGTCGAGCACAGCCGCGAAGCCATCCAATGGCTGATTGACCAGGGTGTACCGTTCACCCGCGACGAACAGTCCGGCACTGAAGATGGTGGTTTCGAATTTCACCTGACCCGCGAAGGCGGCCACAGTCATCGGCGCATCATCCATGCTGCAGACGCCACCGGTGCCGCGATCTTCAAAACCTTGCTGGCCCAGGCCAAAGAGCGCGAGAACATCGAACTGCTGGAACAGCGGGTGGCCGTGGATCTGATCACCGAGCGCCGCCTGGGCATGGAAGGCGATCGCTGCCTCGGCGCTTACGTGCTGAACCGCGCTACGGGCGAAGTCGACACCTACGGCGCACGTTTCGTGATTCTGGCTTCGGGCGGCGCGGCCAAGGTCTACCTTTATACCAGCAACCCCGACGGCGCCTGCGGTGACGGCATCGCCATGGCCTGGCGCTCCGGTTGCCGGGTGGCGAACCTGGAATTCAACCAGTTCCATCCGACCTGTCTGTATCACCCGCAAGCCAAAAGCTTCCTCATCACCGAGGCCCTGCGTGGCGAGGGCGCGCATTTGAAGCTGCCCAACGGCGAGCGCTTCATGTATCGCTTCGACAAACGCGCCGAGCTGGCGCCTCGTGACATCGTCGCGCGGGCCATCGACCATGAGATGAAGCGCCTGGGTGTCGACTGCGTATATCTAGACATCAGCCACAAGCCTGAATCGTTCGTAAAAACTCACTTCCCGACTGTTTATGAACGCTGCCTGGGCTTCGGCATCGACATCACCAGACAACCGATCCCGGTGGTTCCCGCCGCGCACTACACCTGTGGCGGAGTGATGGTCGATCAGCACGGTCGCACCGACGTGCCCGGCCTCTACGCCATCGGCGAAACCAGCTTCACCGGCCTGCACGGCGCCAACCGCATGGCCAGCAATTCGCTTCTGGAATGCTTCGTTTATGCCCGTTCGGCAGCGGCGGACATTCTTGCGCAACTCGATGACGTTGCGGCGCCAAGCGCCCTGCCCGTCTGGGATGCCAGTCAGGTGACCGACTCGGATGAAGACGTGATCATCGCGCACAACTGGGACGAGTTGCGCCGATTCATGTGGGACTACGTCGGCATCGTGCGCACCAACAAGCGCCTGCAACGGGCGCAGCACCGGGTGCGTCTCCTGCTGGATGAGATCGATGAGTTTTACAGCAACTATAAAGTCAGCCGCGACCTGATCGAGCTGCGCAATCTGGCACAGGTTGCCGAATTGATGATCAGCTCAGCCATGGAACGCAAGGAAAGTCGTGGCCTGCATTACACCCTCGACTACCCGGATATGCTGCCCGAAGCGCTCGACACTATTCTGGTGCCGCCCACCTACGCCGGCTGAACTTGAGCCGCACTCGCAGGCGTCGGTGCAGATCCGCCGCCTGCGAGTCACGTGGTACGCAGATCGACCTGACCCGCCACTCTCCGCGAAGGCGAAAGCGCAGCACCACGATCAACGGCAGCGCCAGACTGTCCGGGCGCAGTTGCACCGCTTGCCAGCCATCAGCCTGATTCCAGACCTGCCAGCCATCGCCGTCGCGCCGCAACCCGCAAAATGCTTGCGGATGACTCAGCAGAATCTGCCGTGGCAGCACCCAAAGACCGTGCAGCGCACAGGCGCAAGCGCCGAGCAGACTGGCCCAGAGCGGAATCGACAGCAGACACAGCGAACCCATGGCGAACGCCTGGGCCAACAGATACGCCGCCAGCAACTGCCGTGAGGCATGCCAGCGGCATTCGAACGTATTACTTGGGCTGGACACGATCCAGAATCATCCGGACCATGCGTTGCAGCTCGGGATCTTCCGACTCGCTGCGCTCCATGAACCAGCCGAACATGTCCTGATCCTCACAGGTCAGCAAACGCACGTACAGATCGCGATCCACTTGATTCAACGTCGCGTAAACCTCCTGCACGAACGGCACCAGCAGCACGTCAAGCTCAAGCATGCCGCGACGGCTGTGCCAAAAGAGGCGATTCAGTTCAACTTGTTCGACCATGGAGCCCTCCTCGAATTTGCCGGGCAGTATACAGCCCCGGCGCGAGCCGCACAGTCGGCTTTGGTCGGGCACCCGTGATCCTTTATCAACTACCCATTTCAACCCTGCCCCCTTATGATGTGCCCCAGTCTATTTACCCTGCGATGACCCATGGCCGATTCTGCTTTTTTCTGCACCCTGTCTCATGAAGGCGTACTCGCGGTTCGCGGTGCGGACGCCGGAAAATTCCTGCAAGGCCAGTTGACCTGCAATATCAATTACCTGAGCGACACCCGCGCCAGCCTCGGCGCCCGCTGCACACAGAAAGGCCGGATGCAGTCGAGCTTCCGCATCCTGCTTGAAGGTGACGGCGTGGTGATGGCGATGGCCAGCGAGCTGCTCGAACCGCAACTGGCCGACCTGAAAAAGTACGCGGTGTTCTCCAAATCGAAACTGACCGACGAAAGCGCCGCCTGGGTGCGCTTCGGTCTGGCGCATGGCGACGTAGCCCTGACCAGCCTCGGTCTGGCACTGCCCGCCGAAACCGACAGCGTTGTGCGCCATGAAGGCCTGATCGCAATTCGCGTTTCGCCCGAGCGCGCCGAACTCTGGGTGCCTGCCGCTCAGGCGCCAAACATTCAAAGCCGACTGTCCGCCACGCTGGCTGAGGGCGAACTGAATCAATGGCTGCTGGGCCAGATCCGCGCCGGTATCGGCCAGGTCATGCCTTCCACCCGCGAGCTGTTTATCCCGCAGATGCTCAATTTGCAGGCGGTCGGCGGCGTGAGTTTCAAGAAAGGCTGCTACACCGGCCAGGAAATCGTCGCGCGCATGCAGTACCTGGGCAAGCTCAAGCGGCGCCTGTACCGCCTGCGCCTGGACGCGGCCGAGTTGCCGGAGCCCGGCACTCAGTTGTTCGCCCCCAGCCACAACAGCTCGATCGGCGAAGTGGTGCTGGCGGCCAATGCCGAGGGAAACATTGAACTCCTGGCCGTGTTGCAGGCCGAAGCTGCCGAAGCCGGTGATTTGCGTCTGGGCGCCCTCGAAGGCCCCGCGTTGCACGTGCTCGACCTGCCTTACGAACTGGATCGCGACCGCGAAATCCAGCGTTGATCGCAGCATTGTTGCAACACCCTAGAGAGTCCAAATGAGCGAACTGGCGGAAAAGGTCCAACAGGATTTGGTTGCGGCCATCGATAACGATGACCTGGTTCTGCCAACGTTGCCGGAAGTGGCCCTGCAGATTCGCAAGGCCGCCGAGGATCCGGAAATCAGCGTCAGCGATCTGAGCAAAGTCATCGGCCGCGACACCGCGCTGTCGGCGCGCCTGATCAAAGTGGTCAACAGTCCGCTGCTGCGCGCTGCGCAGGAAGTCACCGACCTGCACACCGCCATCACCCGTTTGGGCATCAACTACAGCAGCAACCTGGCTATCGGTCTGGTGATGGAGCAGATCTTCAATGCCCGCTCCGAGGTGGTCGAACAGAAGATGCGCGAAGTCTGGCGCAGCAGTCTGGAAATCGCTGGCGTCAGCTATGCCCTGTGTCGTCGTCACACTCAGCTCAAACCCGATCAGGCGGCACTCGGCGGGCTGGTGCATCAGATTGGCGTGCTGCCGATTCTGACTTACGCCGAAGACCACAATGAACTGCTCTCCGATGCGGTCAGCCTGACCCATGTGATCGAGCAGATTCACCCATTGCTCGGCGAGAAATTGCTGCGGGTCTGGGAGTTTCCCGAGCGCCTGGTGCATTTGCCATTGCTGTATCAGGACTTCAGCCGCGACTCGACGCGCATCGATTACGTCGATGTCGTGCAGGTGGCCAATTTGTATTGCCGCAAGGACACCGATCATCCGTTTGCGCGGATTGACCCGTTTAGCGTGCCGGCGTTCAGAAAGCTGGGGATTGATCCGGAGAACAAGCAGTTCTGCGCGGATCTGGAAGAATCGCGGTCGATGTTCTACTGACCTGTGGTGAGGGGATTTATCCCCGTTGGGTTGCGCAGCGACCCTAGACTCTGCGATCCGAACCGCGACTGCTGCGCAGCCGAGCGGGGATAAATCCCCTCGCCACAAAAAACCCTCGTCACAAAAGTATTACCCGGCAATAAAGCTGACCCGCACCTTCAACCCTGCCTGCTCGCCATCATGCAAGGTGATCTGCGCCAGATGCGCGCGACAGATCTCGCCGACAATCGCCAAGCCCAGACCTGAACCGGCGACCTGCTGATTACGCCGGTAAAACCGCTCGAACACCCGATCGCGCTCATGCAGCGGGATCCCGGGCCCGTCGTCCTCAACCTCAAGCACCGCCGGCGCCGTCACCCGCAAAATCACATTGCCGCCTGGTGGCGTATGCGCCAGCGCGTTGTCGACCAGATTGCTCAACAGTTCATTGAGCAGCGTCGGCTCACCGCGCAGCCACACCGGTTCATCCGCCTCCAGCGCCAACGCCACACCCCGTTTGTGCGCCAAAGGCGCCATGGCCATGCCCAGCTCTCGGGCCAATTGACTCAGATCGAGCAACTGCGCGCCGCCCTCGGCAATCGCCCGCGCACCGTTTTCGACCCGGGCCAGCGACAACAGCTGATTGGCCAGATGGGTCAGGCGATCGGTGCTTTGTGCGGATGACTCAAGGGTGGTGCGCCAGGTTTCCGGTTCGTTTGAGCGCAGGCCCAATTCCAGGCGTGCCTTGAGTGCCGCCAGCGGCGTGCGCAACTCGTGAGCGGCATCGGCGATGAACTGCGCCTGCCGCTCGAACTGGCCGCGTAGCCTTTCGGTGAAATGATTGAGCGCGCGGACCAAGGGTCCCAGTTCATGCTGCACTTCCACCAACGGCAGTGGCCGCAAGTCGTCGGGCTGGCGTTCCTCAACAGCGGTTCTTAACCGCTCCAGCGGGCGCAACGCCGCACTCACCGCGAACCACACCAGCAGCAATGCACCCACGGCCAGCATGCCCAGGCGCAGCAACGTATCGGCCGCCAGACTGCGCGCCATACTGACTCGCGCTTCGTCGGTTTCAGCCACGCGGATCTCCGCCATGCCGTTCATGTTCGGCTCGCTTACGGCCTTGAGCAGGCTGACCACACGCACGTTCTGGCCGTTGTACTTCGCATTGTAAAAGCGCGCGAGCGCCGGATAGCTGTCGGTGCGCGGCGTGCCGGGCGGTGGCCCGGGAAGATTTTCGTAGCCGGAAATCAGCTTCTGGTGAATGTCGTTGACCTGGTAATAGATGCGCCCGGCGCTGTCGTAGGCGAAGGTGTCCAGCGCCACGTAAGGCACATCGGCGCTGAGGCTGCCATCGCGCTGCGACAACCCGGCAGCGATGGTGCGTGCCGAGGCCAGCAGCGTGCGGTCATACGCGGTGTCGGCGGCTTCGCGACCGTTCCAGTAAGCGCTCAAGCCGCTGGCGAGCATCAGCACCACCAGCAACCATCCAAGGTTCCACAGCAACCGCCAGCGCAGGCTGCTGGGCTTATGCATCGCGGCTTTCCAGCAGATAGCCGAGGCCACGGAAGGTGACGATGGCCACGGGCTGGCCATCGAGTTTCTTGCGCAAGCGGTGCACGTAGATTTCGATGGCGTCGGGGCTGGCTTCTTCGTCGAGGCCGAACACCTGCGCGGCCAGTTGCTCCTTGCTCATCACTCGCCCCGGCCGCGCGATCAACGCTTCGAGAACGGCTTGCTCGCGCGAGGTGAGGGTCAGCAGTTCGTCGCCGAGGGTGAAGCGCCGCGTATCGAGGTCGTAAGCCAGCACACCACAGCGCTGCTGACGCTCGCCGCCCAGCACACTGCGGCGCAGCAAGGCTTTGACCCGCGCTTCCAGTTCCGTCAGTTCGAACGGCTTGGCCAGGTAGTCGTCAGCACCGAGATTGAGGCCATGCACGCGATCCTTGACGTCGCTGCGCGCGGTCAGCATCAACACCGGCAGGTTTTTGCCGCGTGCACGCAGCCGCGCCAGCACCTCGAAACCGTCCATGCGCGGCAGGCCTACGTCGAGGATCGCTACGGCGTATTCCTCGCTGCCCAACGCCAGGTCGGCAGCTACGCCATCGTGCAACACATCCACCGTCAGACCGGTGCTCTTGAGCGCCTGAGCCACGCTTTCGGCCAGTTGCAAATGGTCTTCGACGAGCAGGACACGCATGGATTTTTACCTCGTTCAGGGTTGGCCGACGCCACGCTTTGTCGCGGAGTTTACAGCCGCAACCGCCGCTGTGAAGCCCGAAAAACCGTGAAAGACAATTGAAAGGTTGTTGAAAGGTTAGCCGGTTAGAGTCGGCCCACGGACAGTTTCGACTGTCGCCGCTGCCGCCACACAGCGCAACGCAAAACGCCATGAAGCGTTTTCGACTCATAAGAACAATAACGGAGTACCCCAGCATGCCCTCCATGCGCACCGAGGCTGTAATGCCTGCTCGCCTTGCTCGATTCCACCGTTGCACCGTCGGCTTCTCGCCGCAGTCCTGTTTCCCCTCCGTTGTTTCAGTCGTTGCGCTCGCGCCGCGAGAAAACTGCGCCTGCCGCTAGGTTTTCGCGTTGCCCTTTGGTCATTCGGTCCATCCATAACAACAACTCCTCTGGAGACTCAAATGAACGTATCACTGCGTAAAGTTGCTCTCGCCGCTGGCGCGATGCTGTTTGCCGGCCAACTCATGGCCGAGCCGAAACGTCCGGAATGCATCGCCCCTGCCTCCCCCGGCGGTGGTTTCGACCTGACCTGCAAACTGGTGCAGAGCGCACTGGTCAACCAGAAGTTGCTGAGCAAGCCGATGCGCGTCACCTACATGCCCGGCGGTGTCGGCGCGGTGGCGTACAACGCGGTGGTCGCGCAACGTCCGGCGGATGCCGGCACGCTGGTCGCGTGGTCGAGCGGTTCGCTGTTGAACCTGGCCCAGGGCAAGTTCGGCCGCTTCGATGAAACCAACGTGCGCTGGCTCGCGGCCGTCGGCACCAGCTACGGTGCCATCGCAGTGAAAAGCGATTCGCCCTACAAGACCCTCGACGATCTCGTTCAGGCGTTGAAGAAAGATCCAGGCTCGGTGGTTATCGGCTCCGGCGGCACCGTCGGCAGCCAGGACTGGATGCAGACCGCACTGATCGCCAAGGCCGCCGGCATCAACCCGCGCGAGCTGCGTTATGTGGCACTCGAAGGCGGCGGTGAGATCGCCACGGCCCTGCTCGGCGGCCACATCCAGGTCGGCAGTACCGACATCTCCGACTCCATGCCGCACATCCAGAGCGGTGACATGCGCCTGCTCGCGGTGTTCTCGGACAAGCGTCTCGACGAACCGGAAATGAAGGACATCCCGACCGCTCGCGAGCAAGGCTACGACATCGTCTGGCCGGTGGTGCGCGGCTTCTACCTCGGGCCAAAAGTCAGCGACGAAGACTACGCCTGGTGGAAAGACTCGTTCGACAAACTGCTGGCTTCCGACGAGTTCGCCAAGCTGCGCGATCAGCGTGAGCTGTTCCCGTTCGCCATGACCGGCCCGGAACTGGACACCTACGTGAAGAAGCAGGTCGCCGACTACAAAGTGCTGGCCAAAGAGTTCGGCCTGATCCAGTGATCGTCTCTGTCTAGTGGCTGCGTCTCCTACGCGGGGACGCAGCACAGGAGCTCCCATGCTTATTCAACGCATTTTCGCCTCGGTGTTGCTGCTGGTGTGTGCCGGCCTGGCACTGATGGCGTGGCCGTACCAAGCGGCTTTTTCCTATGAACCGGTCGGCCCACGCGCCTTTCCGCTGCTGATGCTCGGCCTGATGGGCCTGGCGCTGCTGTACATGGTGGTTCGCCCGGCACCCATCAAACACAACCCGGATGAGCCGCCGCTGGATCGCGAAACCCTGACCAAGATAGGTCTGTGCGTGGTGTTGTTGCTGGTGTTTGCCGGCACCTTCGAACCCCTTGGCTTCATCGTGGCCAGCATCATTACCGGCGTACCGATGGCCCGTCTCTATGGCGGCCGCTGGCTGCCTAGCGTGGTGATCATCAGCCTGATGGCGGTTGGTCTCTATCTGCTGTTCGATCGCTTGATGGATGTTCCGCTGCCCCTCGGCCTGCTCAGCGTCCTGGAGAACTGATATGGATACCCTTGGCTATTTGGGTCAGGGCTTCGGCGTCGCGCTGAGCCCGTACAACCTGGTGACCGCCCTGTGCGGCACCCTGATCGGCACCGTCGTCGGCCTGTTGCCGGGCCTTGGTCCGATCAATGGCGTGGCGTTGCTGATTCCGATCGCGTTCGCGCTCGGCCTGCCCCCGGAGTCGGCGTTGATCCTGCTCGCGGCGGTGTATCTGGGCTGCGAATACGGCGGCCGGATCAGCTCGATCCTGCTGAACATTCCGGGTGAAGCCTCGACTGTAATGACCACCCTCGACGGCTACCCGATGGCCCGCAAAGGCATGGCCGGTGTGGCACTGTCGCTGTCGGCGTGGAGTTCGTTCATCGGCGCGTTCATCGCCACCTGCGGCATGGTGCTGTTTGCGCCGCTGCTGGCGAAATGGGCGATTGCCTTTGGACCGGCGGAATACTTCGTGTTGATGGTGTTCGCGATTGTCTGTCTCGGCGGCATGGCTGGTGATCGACCGCTGAAGACCTTTATTGCGGCGCTGATCGGTCTGTTCCTTTCCACCGTCGGCATCGACGCCAACAGTGGCGTGTACCGTTTCACCGGCGACAACATTCACCTGACCGACGGCATCCAGTTCGTCGTGCTGGTGCTGGGTCTGTTCTCGATCAGCGAAATCCTTCTGCTGCTGGAAAAGACCCACCACGGCCAGGAAGCGGTGAAAGCTACCGGCCGGATGATGTTCAACTTCAAGGAAGCGGCGTCGGTTTTCGTCGTCAACGTGCGCTGCGGCGTGCTCGGTTTCATCATGGGCGTGCTGCCCGGTGCCGGCGCAACGCTCGCCAGTGCCGTGGCCTACATGACCGAGAAGCGCATCGCTGGCACCAGCGGCAAATTCGGTGAAGGTGATCCGCGTGGTCTGGCCGCGCCGGAGACCGCGATCGGCGGCGCGGCGTGCGGCGCTCTCGTTCCGATGCTGACCCTCGGCGTTCCGGGTTCGGGCACCACCGCGGTGATGATCGGCGCGCTGTCGCTGTACAACATCACCCCGGGCCCACTGCTGTTCCAACAGCAACCGGACATCGTCTGGGGTCTGATCGCGTCGTTGTTCATCGCCAACGTGATGCTGGTGATCCTCAACATCCCAATGATCCGCGTATTCACTCGCATCCTCGCCGTGCCGAACTGGGCGCTGGTGCCGATCATCGCGATCATCACCGGGATCGGCGTTTACGCGGTGCACGCGACCACCTTCGATCTGTTCCTGATGATCGGTATCGGCATCTTCGGTTACATCCTGCGCAAGCTGGATTTCCCGCTGTCGCCGCTGCTGCTGGGCTTCATCCTCGGTGGCCTGATGGAGCAGAACCTGCGTCGCGCGCTGTCGATCTCCAATGGCGCGCTGGAGATTCTCTGGTCGAGTCCGATCACCTTCGGTTGCTGGATCCTCACCGCGATCATGCTGCTGATGCCGCTGATTCGCATCTGGCGTAAACGTTCGGCGGCACGGCGCGTCATTGCCGATGTTTGATCGCTTGTCCCTGAAAGCCTGGTGGGGCACCCCGCTGGTCGGTCTGCTTGGCGGTTTCATCGCCAGCCAGATCGGCTGGCCGCTACCGTGGATGGTCGGCTCGTTGCTGGCGATCATCCTGGTGCGCTGCCTGACGCCGTGGCAACTGGCGGAAATCCCTGGCGGGCGCAAGTGCGGCCAGTGGATCGTCGGCATCGGTATCGGCCTGCACTTCACCCCGCTGGTGATGGAACAGGTGCTCAGTCATTTCGGTTTGATCTTCTTCGGTGCATTGGTTACCAGCCTGTCGGCGGTGGTCGGCGTGTGGCTGATGCGCCGCACCGGCGAGGATCGCGCCACGGCTTTTTTCTCAAGCATGCCCGGTGGTTCCGGGGAGATGGTCAACCTCGGCGCGCGTAACGGTGCACTGCTCAGCCATGTCGCGGCCGGGCAGAGTCTGCGGGTGTTGGTGGTGGTGTTGTGCGTGCCGGCGGCGTTCAAGTATCTGCTCGTTGACGGCACGCCGATTTCTCACGCCGGCAGTGTCGATTGGCGCTGGCTGGCGATTCTGTTTCCGGCGGGCGCCCTGCTCGCCTGGCTCTGGCAGCGTCTGCGCCAACCCAATCCATGGCTGTTCGGGCCGTTACTGGTCAGTGCGGCGGTGAGCATTACGTGGGATCTGCACATCGGTTTGCCCAATGGCGGCAGTCAGATCGGCCAATGGCTGATTGGCAGCGGTCTGGGCTGTCACTTCAATCGGCAGTTCTTCCGCCGCGCGCCGTCGTTCATGGGCCGGACGTTGATCGGCACGATGCTGACCATGTTGATCGCGTCGCTGGCGGCGCTGGGCTTGAGTGCATTGACCCATCTGGATCTGCGTTCACTCACCCTGGGCATGATGCCGGGCGGGATTGCCGAAATGAGTCTGACGGCGGAGACCCTGCAACTGTCGGTGCCGCTGGTGACGGCGATGCAGGTGATGCGGCTGTTGTTTGTGCTGTTTCTGGCGGAGCCGTTGTTCAAATACTGGAATCGTCATCCCGCCTAAGTCTGCGAGATCGGGTCGCTCTTTTCGCGAGCAGGCTCGCTCCCACAGGGGGTTTGTGGCTTGCACACAATTCCTGTGGGAGCGAGCCTGCTCGCGAAGGGGCCAACCCGGTCGACACATCAAATCGGTGGCAAGCGCCAGTCGATCGGCGTTTCGCCATTCTGTTCGAGAAACTTGTTGGTTCGGCTGAAATGCCCACAGCCCAAAAACCCGCGATAGGCCGACAACGGCGACGGATGCACCGAGGTCAGCACCAGGTGCTTGGTCGCGTCGATCAGCTTCTGCTTGCTCTGCGCATGGGCGCCCCAGAGCATGAACACCAGATGCGGCTGCCGTTCGCTGACCACCTCAATGATGCGATCGGTGAAGTGCTGCCAGCCCTTGTCCTTGTGCGCGTTGGCGTTGGCGCGCTCAACCGTCATGGTGGTGTTGAGCAGCAGCACGCCCTGTTCGGCCCAGCTCTGCAGGTAGCCGTGGTTGGGAATGTCGATATTGAGGTCGCGTTTCAGCTCTTTATAGATGTTGACCAGCGACGGCGGCGCCGGCACGCCCGGTTGCACCGAGAAACACAGACCGTGGGCCTGGCCCGGGCCGTGGTAAGGGTCCTGGCCGAGGATCACCACTTTCACCTTGTCCAGCGGCGTCGAATTCAGCGCATTGAAAATCAGCGGTCCCGGCGGATAGATCTCCTTGCCGGCTGCCCGCTCCTGCTGCAGAAAGTTGCGCAACTCTGCCATGTAAGGCTGGTCGAACTCAGCACGCAGTGCCTCCTTCCAGCTCGGTTCGAGTTTGATACGGTCGTCAGCAGTCATGGTCATTTCCGGCAAAAACAATGGGGCGAACCCTAGGAAAGCCGACCACGCTTGTCAATTGATCTGACGCAGATCCGGCACTTTCCCCCATAGCGATCATACTGATCGCTCAAATTCCCGATCGAGGTCACGATGAATCTGCACTTCGAAGAACTTACCGGCACCGACGGCGCCCGCATCGGCATCGCCAGCCTGGATGCCGAAAAATCGTTGAACGCGCTGTCACTGTCGATGATCAACGCCCTCAGCGACAAATTGAACGCCTGGGCTAATGACCCGCAAATCGTCTGCGTGCTGCTGCGCGGCAACGGCGCCAAAGCCTTCTGCGCCGGCGGTGAGGTGCGCAGCCTGGTCGAAGCCTGCCGCGCTCACCCCGGCGAAGTCCCGCCGTTGGCCGCGCAGTTTTTCAGCGCGGAATATCGCCTCGATTACAGCCTGCATACCTATCCCAAGCCGCTGATCTGCTGGGGTCACGGTTATGTGCTCGGTGGCGGCATGGGCCTGTTGCAGGGCGCGAGCACGCGGATCGTCACGCCGAGCAGCCGTCTGGCGATGCCGGAAATCACTATTGGACTGTATCCGGACATCGGCGCCAGTTGGTTTCTCGCCCGATTGCCGGGCAAGCTCGGCTTGTTTCTCGGCCTGACCGGCGCGCACATCAACGGCCGTGATGCGCTGGATCTGGATCTGGCCGATCGCTTCCTGCTCGACGAACAGCAACCGCAATTGATCGAAGGCCTGCTGCAATTGAACTGGCAGGAACAGACCGCCATGCAGCTCAACAGCCTGCTCAAGGCTCTGCAGCAGGAAGCACTTGAGCAAATGCCCGAAGCGCAGTGGCTGCCGCGTCGTCAGCAGATCGACGAACTGCTCGATGTCAGCGACGTAGCCTGCGCGTGGAAAGCCATCAGCCTGCACCGCGACAGCAGCGATCCATTGATCGCCCGTGCGGCGAAAACCATGACCGAGGGCTCGCCACTGACCGCGCATCTGGTCTGGGAACAGATCAGCCGCGCGCGGCACATGTCGCTGGCCGAAGTTTTCCAGATGGAATACACCCTGAGCCTCAATTGCTGCCGCCATCCGGAATTCAGCGAAGGCGTGCGTGCGCGGTTGATCGACAAGGATCAGAAACCGCACTGGCACTGGCCGGATATCAATAGCGTGCCGGATGCGGTGGTCGAGGCGCACTTTCATAAAGTCTGGGAGGGGCGGCATCCCTTGGCGGATCTGACCCAGTATTGAGGTGACGCGAGGCCCGCGATGGCGACTGGATTGCCATCGCGGGCCGGCTCAATCGGTCATCTTGTCAGACATTCAGTTCGTAGAACTCAATGATTTCCTTTATGGCCCGCTGCGCTTCATCGTCGCCCTTTATCAAAATATCCTCGACATCCCTCAGTGGCGGAAGCGGGTGCAGACGTTCAGCAATTTGCCTTGCGCTGTAGTCTTGAGTCGCTGTTCCTTCGCTGACTCTTATGAAGCCGATAGTACTTTCACCTACGGCAAAGTGCCTGGAAACCCTGATTTTCGGCGCCATGCCGTAATCCACCACGATCACCAGATCATCGCGCTCACGGTGAAACTTCAGGTTGTCGATCGTCAGCATGCGCTCGGAAAAATCGATCCCGTCCAGGCCGCCTCCGTTGTTGATGATCACGTCTCTGCCGAGGCCATCGTATCGGTAGATATCATTTCCAGCGCCGCCGGCCAGCGTGTCATTGCCCGGCCCACCCAGCAGCAGATCATCCCCGGGGCTGCCCGTGAGCACGTCATCCCCCTGCATCCCTCGGATCTCCCCCGCGCCGCTTATCGTGTCATTGCCGCGACCGCCCACGAGTGGCAGCGCTCGTCCGTCTCGCAAGGAAGTTGAACGGGTGGGATGGTTGACGATGACACCCGTATGAAAAGTCTCGGGCGCAGGTCCCAGCTGACTTGATTCCAGGAGCTGCTTCAAACTTGCGACCGACCCATCGGCGAACTTGACGAGTTCAATACCGGCCCCCTCAAGTTCACCGTTGTGGGGCCAGACGATGCGGACTTTCTGTGTCCCGCCCCATTGGATATCGAGCGTCGGATGGAGCATTTTCGCTCTCGGCGGGTTGCGGTAAGCCGCGCGATCCGGGTTGGGTTCCAGCTCGACATGAGTGGTCTCTATCAGCGCAGCACCCCAGCTCAATTGCAGTGCATCGCGCTGCGCATCTGCTGGAAGAACGACCGTGTCCTGATCGATCAATCCGTACTCGTCTTTCCACCCCGCCACGCCAACTTCTGCGCGGTGGAAAACAGGGTTCGGCACATCCGCAATCGTGGTAGTCGCTGCGGCGTGCGCTTGCACGATGTAGGTGTCGGCACCGCCATCGCCGTAAAGCCAGTCATCCCCTGCCCCGCTGACCAGATAGTCGGCGCCCTCGGCGCCCAGCAAGGTATCGTCACCTGCACCTGCGGATAAAAACGCGCCCGGTGTTCTGTCGCCGACAGTGCCGTAGTCAAGTGGGGAGCCTGCATAAGCGACAATCAGATCGTCTCCCGCGCCGCCGTGGAAAACGTTTTCCACTTCGACGTTGACTCGCCCGCCGGCATCGTTGCCATGGACGATTTTGCGTTTGATCGTCGTGCTTTCGACCTCCCAGCGGAATTCCTTGCGCACCGTTCCGGCCGAACTGAAGCTTGCCGCCGGATAGACGTACCAGCCTTCAAGCGCGCCGGATTCCTTTCGGTCCTCAACCAATACGTCGCCCGTATTGAATGAAAACCCGTTGGCCGAACCGGATCGATAATAGCGAGGCGCCTGACTTGAAGAGGCTATCGCTCCCTCGGCTTTCACCTGTTTATGTTCGACACGGGTTGTGGTTGTCGACTGCCTTTCACTGACCACGGCGTGCCCTGCATCAACCTTCATCCATGGAGGCGTTTCAGACAGTGCTCCCGCTCCGACGCTGCCATCGATCAGCTCGGTGTGAGTGGTGTAACCGGTGTCGGTGGTAGTGATATGGCTGCGCACCCAGACGCCTTGCTCATTCAAGGTAAAACCTGTGGCGTGTCTGCGGGCGGAGCGTTTTGACTTGATTTGCGCGAGGAACTCATCGGTCCAGTTCACCGTTTGAACAGATGCCACTGGGCCTTGCGCCGCAGCGGTCACATCATCTGGCTTCACCGGATCCGCAACTTTGCTTTCAGGGGTTGCCGGGGCGGTGACAGGTTCTGGTACGGGTGATTCGGCCGTCTCTATCGGTGGCAATGTTTTGCGCAGGACATCCTCATAACCCAGTACAACACCATCGCTGAAACTGAATGTGGAATCCTTCCACCGCTCGTGATTCTTGATGAGTATCGCGTCGCCCGTGCCATTGGCCAGTCGCAACACCGTGCCGACGGTAACTTCGATAACGTCGGCCTTCAGGCTTTGCGCGGAAAACCCTGCACCGAACCTGATGATGTTGCGGCCGCCGGCATCGGTGAAGATATCCAGACCGTCGCCAGCGCCGAAATAGTAGATGTCAGCGCCATCCATGCCATCCAGCACGTCAGCACCTGGACCGCCATCGAACACGTTGTCGCCAGAATCGCCGCGAAGGTAGTCCGTCCCTTCCCCGCCCAGCAAGGTGTCGTTGCCAGCGCCTCCGAGCAGCGTGTCGTTGCCTGAGCCACCGTGCAGATAATCGGCATTCTGCTCGGCCTCAGCGCTGTTTTCGTAATCGCCGGCAAGGATGTCGTCACCCGCGCCGCCGTACAGCGTGTCGGCACCGAAACCACCCTGTAACGTATCGTTTCCTTCACCGCCCTGAAGCACGTCGTTGTTGCTCCCGCCCGGTTGCAGGTCAGACACATCGCCATCGAGGAAATCAGCCCCTGCGCCACCCACCAGCGTATCCGCGCCACCCATGCCGCGCAGGGTGTCATTCCCCGCGCCGCCATCGAGAAAGTCGTTGCCGTGATAACGAACCGGATGGTCAGGGCTGTCGCCGATCAGATCGTCATGGCCTTCGCCGCCGAAGAGCAAATCATCGCCACCGCCGCCCCAGAGCGTGTCATCGCCGAGGCCACCGTCCAGCAGATCATCGCCAAAAAAATGCGCGGCATCGCCTTCGACGCCGTCCAGTACGCCGTCATCACCCTGCAAAATGTCGTTGCCAGGGCCGCCATACAAAGCGTCGCTGCCACCGTTACCGCCGAGTGAATCATCACCACTGCCGCCGTCCAGCACATCGTTGCCATGGTGTCTGCTGGGCAGGCCACCGCCCCAATCGAGGTTGTCACCAAGCATCACGTCGTTGCCGCTGCCACCGGTCAGGGTGTCGTTACCTTGATCGCCTTTGAGAAAATCGTCGTCAGCTCCGCCGTCAAGCAGGTCCTCCCCCCAGCCGCCGTCGATAAAGTCCTTGCCACCCTGCCCGTACAGCACGTCGTCACCGCCCTCGGAGGCACTGTTTATCGAGGCCTTTGAAAAGACCGTTCGGTGACTGGTCACACCACCAGCTATGGGGACGTCAGCGCGTTTGACCGCCCAACCCTGCTCCAGCGCACCGGTGGTTTCGTCTCCGGATAACACATCGTCGCCAGCACCGCCGATCAAGGTATCCCGGTCATTGCCACCGAGCAGAACATCTCGGGATGCCGTACCGATAAGCAAATCGTCACCTTGCCCGCCGTCGAGCCAGTCTCCGCGACTTGCCTTGCCCTTGGCGTCACCGTCGGCCATAGCATTTTCGAGCGTCGTCTGCTTGTCGCCGAATAACCGATCGTCTCCAGCCTTGCCGAACAATCGATCAGAACCGCCCAGGCCGAGAATGACGTCGTCTGCGGCGGAACCGTAAAGTACGTCGGCCTTGTTGCGCTGTTTGACCTTGGGCAGCAGCACCATGTTGCCCAGCTCATCAAAGGAGGGCTGATCGCCGGGGACAGTGGGATCGGCGTCTTTGGCTTTCCAGTCGCCCTGAAGCGTCAGATCCGCAGCAGTGAGCGGCTGCCCCTCGTATTCAGGGAGGCGGATGCCAAGCATCCCGGGCTGGAAGTTTTTGATCACCACCAGATCGCCCTGGCCGTATTTGATGTTGAGGGTGTTTTCAACAAGCGCCAGGGTGATGGACCGATTCTCGGTAGACCAGATGTTGCTCAGAGGCGCGCGGCGTTTGAGTGCGGGAATCGGTGCGCCATTGATCCACAGCTGCCCATTGGCATTGGCATCAAGAATCTCGTCGAGGCCATCGCCGCTGGCGAATTCATAAAGGTCGTTGCCTTCGCCCCCGATCAAAGAATCGTTCCCCTTTCCTCCGATCAGAACATCATCACCGGCCATCCCGTACAACACATCATTGCCGTCACCTCCGGTTAGCGAGTCATTGCCGCGACCACCTTCAATTACATCGTGACCGGCCATCCCATCGATGGAGTCATTGCCCTCGCCGCCATACAGATGATCGGCATTGGCGCCACCAGCGAAAGATCGCCCGCCGTCATCACCGAACATGGCCAACGAGTTCAGCACTCCGGTGGTCATCGGCGCCTGTTTGCCGGAGGCGAGATCGGAGTAGGAAAACTGCTGCAGCGAGTGTTCTCCAAACGAGCCTTGGGTTCGGGCAATCAAACGGGCGAGCATCTGCGCACGGTCCGCCAGCCACTGCGCGGTGATAAAGCCTTCGCCAGTGTGCGGATCGTAAAGCTCGAGGTTGCGGTCGGGATAACCGTCGGCTCGCTCTATGACGACTTCACTGAGTTGCTGCAAAGAGTTGCGCAACGCCAGACCGAGCGGCGTCGCCTCGCCTGCCAGTTTTGCCCATGCATTGGCATTGCCGAACTCGCCTATTGTCCGGGTGACGATGCTTTGCGACTGCTCTGGGGAGAATGCCGAGAAGAAGGCGTAAGCATTGCTGGCGAAGGTGTCGTTGGTGGTGGGTGTGGCAGCAGAATCGCCGTCGTGAGTGCGCTTGAACATGTCGAGAAATTCGTTCTGGCCGTAGCGCAAGATCAGCTCGACCACGGCGGCAACAGGCGTGCCTTTGACTACATGCTGAATCAGCGGATTCACACTGCCACTGGCCAGCGCGATGTTGATTTGCTCGGGTACGACCGATAGCAGACTTTGCAGTGGATTGACGCCGAAATTACTGATCGCCGCTCGCAGGCCGACGCTGTAGGCGTCGATGGCGAAGAGAATGTTTTTATAGTCGTCGAGCCGGTTGGGTTTTGCCTGAGTGGGTGGGCCGCCATCTTCCGCATCCGGGTCGCCCGCAGAGATCAGTCTCCACGTTTCATAGGGAGGTTTACCGCCCAACAGGCTGAATCCGACTGTTCCAGACCAACCGGAGTTACGTTTCACGGCGGTGTCGTCCTCCCCGCAAACCTCCTTGAACAGGGCCTCGCCAATCGCGCTGGCGTCGATTTCTGCGATCTGGCTGATTGACGGAACGGTCCAGGGTGCCAGTTGACCGGCAAGGGATCCGTTGATCAGGGTATTGATGAAGTTGACGGCAACCTGGTTGGATGAAAGCTGCATCAGGTCTTCACTGAAAATTGTATTCAGTCTCAGTTCACCCTGGCGGGAGGTGTAACCACGAATCAGGGCAGAGTAGGCACCGTTTCCACCGTTGGCATCAATGGCCACGGCAAGCCAGAGTCTGGCGCTTTTCAGCACTTCTCCGGCCTCTTCATCGGCAGTTACAACGTCAGAAACTTTTTCACCAATAATGTCGAATAGCTTTTGGTACAGGGGGGCGCAGCTTGCCCCTGCTAACTCCAATGCAATGTACTCCACATCCTCAGAATCAAACGACATGCCTTTGCAACTATTAGCCGCATTAAAAATTTCCGATTTTTCCATATCGCTGAAAACATAACTCATTGTTACTTCCTTGTAATAACAGAGCGTGAAAGATAATCACTGAGATACTTGAGCATCTCAGGTGCTTCGCGTAATGACGACAGACCAAGACCTACACTACCGTGCCCTCCAGCGAAGTCGAAGTTATCCAGATTGACCATGCAGAAGAAATTCAGCTTGCCGAAATCCAGATTCTCCAATTCAGCCCTACCAAAACTTGCCAGCTTTTTGTCAGTCAGTTGCTCTTCGGAAGCCGGGCGAATCAAGCCGTCACACTTGATCAGCCGAGGGGTTCCGTCTCGCCGCGGCCAACCTGCAATGACAAAATTTCGTACGGATGACACATTTTTGAAGTGCGGTGGCGGAGCGTTAAGCCAAACTTCCAGCCCCGGATAATTCTTTAGTTTCACAATCAACTCATCCGGCCAGTTGACGTGCCGATAACCCCGCTCATGGGGTTCGGTGGTTTCTTTCCTGGTAAAAAGTCCGGCGTTCAATTTATAGAGCCGCCAACTTTTGGGGATCGACTCTGCGCGCTGATCCTGGTACCGGTGCAGCCCCGTCCCGGTCCACCAGAAAAGCCCCTTCAGAGCAATCGCCAGACACGCTTTCTTGTTGACCATTTCAGGCATGCCTACATAAAACTCAGGGACTAGCGTCTTATCTATATAGGCGCCGCCTAATATCGGCACTTGCCGCATGCTCGCCAGCTTGTTCTGGCAAGCTTTCTCGTTTGCCTGGTGAATAGCCGCCGACTCGGCAGTTTGTTCTTTGCGAATATAAAATTCCGCTACGCAGTAACAGACATAAAAGAACAATCCATACTTCAACAACCTTTTAAACCACTTGATCGCCTGCTTACGCGACTTCCTGGACATTTCAAACCTCCCGCTCAAACTGCGGAACGGTTGGTATGTCGCTATGCCCGGATATCGCGCTTGCAAAAACCTCAAAATATTGGCTCACGCCCGATTCCACACTGAACCGACCTGCCGTCAACTTCGCGGCGCTGGCAAGACCACCGTACTCACCTGCCGACTTCAAAACCTTGCTTACACTTCTGGCAATTTCTTGATGGTCAAAGAAATCCACCAATATTCCATTAGCCCCCTCGACAACGACTTCCCTTACCGGAGCCGTATCCGACGCAACAACCACACAACCGGACGCCATCGCCTCCAGTAACGACCAGGACAAGACAAACGGATACGTCAAATAGACATGAACTTTCGAACACTGCAGAACCGCTCGATAAGTCTGGTAAGGAAGTTTCCCTGTGAAATGCACTCTGGAGTGATCGAAACTGACCTCCGCCTCCATCCTGCTGCGCCAATCCGGGTACCCGACCGGCTTACTCCCATAACTGACACCGTCACCGCCAACCACGATGATCTGCGCATCTGGACACTCGGCCTGAATAAGCGGGATCGCTCGCATGAAACTGTGAAAGCCGCGATAAGGCTCAAGGTTTCTGGCGACATAGGTAACGATCGGCTGTCCGGCTTTGAGCTCGATTCCATTGGGCAGTCTGACTGCCCCGACTTTCGCCAGGTCAGTACTTTGAACCACACCTTCGTGAATGACCCGAATCGCCGACCGGTAAGCGGCCGGAAACAGGCTGCGCTGCCACTGCGTGGGCGCGATTGCGATATCGCATTGTTGAATATTCAACAGATGCAGCGAGTTGAGCACCCGCAGCCGTGACGACTCCCTTGCGGCTCGGCGGAATTCAGGGTCGAACCCGCAATCGGCGCCCTGCGCTCGATAGTAATACTCGCAATAGTGAATCAGCGGCGTATCGGCATAGACGTCCTTGGCAAACAGCGTCTCTCCCCACCCGGGATGAGCAAGAATCACGTCTGGCTGATAGCCCGAACGTTTCAGCCTGCCCAGAATTTCAAAAACCTTCTGCCCGTCGATCACCGCTTGTTCGTAGCGGATCAGATACGGGTGAATATTGCCGGGCGCTCGGCTGGTCGCTCGATATCGATGGGTGTTCACACCGGCGACGCCCGGTGCAGTGTCCCGACCTATCGCCATAACCTCATCACCGCGCTCCAGCGCTGCCAGCACCACATGACGGAACTGACCGGGAAAATTTTGGTGAATAACCAGAAGCTTCATAGCGCTGAACGTCCATTTTTCGCCGCTATCGAGCTGAGGATTGCTCGCCTCGTTCGGCATCCACGAACGCTAACAAACGCCACGAAATGAAACTGTAGGACGCTTCCGGGAATCTCCTAGGAGATGGCCAACGGAACAACTTTTCGCCGGGCAAAAAAAGCGGCGCTTGATGCGCCGCTTGTTCATTGCAGAGATTTACCAGCGGTTGCCACGGCCGTTGTAGTCACGGCGACCGCTGTGACGATCATAGTTGCCGCGACCGCGGTGGTCATTATCCCAACCGCCGCGACGGTGGCCGTCCCAGCGTCCGCGATCATTGCCGTGCCAGCGCCGGCTTTCGTAGTAACGCGGGGCCGGTTGGTAGTGCCGTGGCGCCTGGTAATAACGCGGTTGCTGGTAGTAACGCGGCGCTGGCTGGTAGTAGCGCGGCTGGGTGTAATAGGTGCCGCCGCTGCGGTAATAGGAGCCGCCACCGCTGTAATAGGCCGGTGCGGGTGATGTGTAGACCTCTGACCTGTAGTAGCTGTCTCCATAGGAATAAGGAACGCATCCGCCAAGGGAAAAAAGCATCACGGCAAGCAGTACGATTCGGCGATACATGGCGGCCTCCTGGACCGCGGGTTGGCCACACCAGCGACGCTGGCAGGCGACCGTCAGCAATTGCGTGACTGTCGAAGAATCAGACAGCGGTTTCGGAATCTGGTGCGTTCCTGCAACAAGTTGAAACAAGTGATCATGAAATCTTGTTTATCCGCAAAACTAGCGACCCGTGGAGCGTAAACGCGCTGCATGACGGTGCAACCACGCACCACCACGATGCGCCGTCGCTCGCCCCGCTCACCTCGGCAATCCAGCAGATCCCCGCCGCAGAGGCCTCGGCGCGACTTGGCACGTCTCTCGCTTTAGCAAACCCGTGCAGGAGTCATCACAGGTTCGCGGCACCACAATTTGCAATGGCTGACTAGGGTTCCGGCTCGCAATCGCGAGTGGCTGGTCCGAGAGTTGGCGACCTCCAGTTGAGGTTACACGGCGGGACAAAAGCCCGGGAGACAAGCCACCGTTCGCGGTGCCGCGTTGCCTTCCTGTCCGCCCTCGATCAACTGGAGAATCCGCAATGATCCGACTACGTTTCCCCGCCCTGCTCGCCGCCGCTTTCGCCGCGCTCATCAGCACGCAATCTTCCGCCGCCCAGAAAGACCACTTCAGCGTGTGCTGGACGATCTACGCCGGCTGGATGCCATGGGAATACGCCGGCAGCCAGGGCATCGTCGACAAATGGGCGAAGAAATACGGGATCAAGATCGACGTCGTGCAGCTCAACGACTACGTCGAATCAATCAACCAGTACACCGCCGGCCAGTTCGACGGCTGCACCATGACCAACATGGATGCGCTGACCATTCCCGCTGCCGGTGGCGTCGACAGCACCGCGTTGATTGTCGGCGATTTCTCCAATGGCAACGACGGCATCGTGCTCAAAGGCGAAGGTAAAAAAGTCGCTGATCTGAAAGGCATGGACGTCAATCTGGTCGAGCTGTCGGTCTCCCATTACCTGCTGGCTCGCGCGCTGGACTCGGTGGACCTGACCGAGAAAGACCTGAGGGTGGTCAACACCTCCGACGCCGACATTGCCGCCGCATTCAACACCGACGACGTCAACGCCGTGACCACCTGGAACCCGATGCTCTCGGATATCAAAGCCAAACCCGGCGTCACCGAAGTGTTCAATTCCAGCCAGATCCCCGGCGAGATCATGGACATGATGGTGGTCAACAGCGCCACCCTCAAAGACAACCCGGCGCTCGGTAAAGCGCTGACCGGCGCGTGGTTCGAAGTGGTCGCTTTGATGAACGCAAAAAATGCCGCGAGCAAAGCTGCGCTGGAGCACATGGCCAAGGCCTCGGGTACTGATCTCGCCGGCTTCCAGGCGCAACTGGACACCACAAAACTGTTCGCCACGCCGAGCGAAGCGCTGAATTTCGCCACCAGCAAACAACTGCCGGACACCATGCGCAAGGTCGCCGAATTCTCCTTCGAGCATGGTCTGCTCGGCGAAGGCGCGAAGGACCCGAGCGCGGTCGGCATGTCCTTCGCCAACGGCGTGACCAGCGGCGACACCGCCAATCTCAAGCTGCGTTTCGATCCGACTTACATGCAGATGGCCGCCGACGCCAAGCTGTAAGCCACGGAGGATTTGGCCATGCGCCTGATCAATCGCCACCCCGATCGCCCGAGTCGCCTGTTGCTGGTGATCCTGCCGTTCGCGCTGGTGCTGTTCGCCTACTTCACAGGCTCGGCCGAGCGCCTGGCGGACAACCCCAACGACAAACTGCTGCCCAGCGCCGTGCAGATGAGCGACGCGGTAAAACGCCTGGCCTTCAACGCCGACAGCCGCACCGGCGAATACCTGTTGTGGCAAGACACTGCGTCGAGTCTGCGGCGCTTGGCCATCGGCCTCGGCATCGCGGCGCTGGCGGGTCTTTGCCTCGGTATCGCGGCGGGCACCCTGCCGCTGTTCGGCGCGCCGTTGTCGCCGTTGCTGACGGTGCTGTCGATGGTGCCGCCGCTGGCGATCCTGCCGATTCTGTTCATCGTCTTCGGCCTGGGCGAGTTGTCGAAAGTCATGCTGATCGTGATTGGCATCACCCCGGCGCTGGCCCGGGATCTGGAACAGCGTGCCCGCGACATTCCGGTCGAACTGCTGATCAAGGCGCAGACCCTGGGCGCCTCGACCTGGACGCTGATGCTGCGCGTGGTCTTGCCGCAGCTGTTGCCGCGCTTGCTGATCTCGCTGCGTTTGATGCTCGGTTCGGCATGGCTGTTCCTGATTGCCGCCGAAGCGATCGCTTCCACCGATGGCCTCGGCTACCGGATCTTTCTGGTGCGGCGCTACCTCGCCATGGATGTGATCCTGCCCTACGTGGTGTGGATCACCCTGCTCGCCTGGCTGATGGACTGGGGCTTGAAGCAGCTGACCCAGCGCGCTTTCCCTTGGTACGAGGGAGCAGCGAAATGAGCTTCATCACAGTTAAGAACGTCTGGCAGCAGTACGCCGATCAAGTGGTGCTGGAAGGCTTGAACCTGAGCGTCAACGAAGGCGAGTTCTGCACCCTGGTCGGCGCCTCCGGTTGCGGCAAATCGACCTTCCTGCGCCTGCTGCTCGGCCAGGAAAGCGCCAGTCGCGGGGAGATTCTGCTCGACGGCCAGCCCTTGGCCAGCGAACCGGATGCCAGCCGTGGCGTGGTCTTTCAGCGCTACTCGGTGTTCCCGCATCTGAGCGTGCTCGACAACGTCACCCTCGGTCTCGAATTGCCGCGCGCGCCCTTGCTTGGTCGGCTGTTCGGCAACGCCAAACGCGAGGCTCGCGAGCAGGCTGCAGCCCTGCTGACAAAAGTCGGCCTCGGCCATGCGCTGGACAAGTACCCGGCACAGCTGTCCGGCGGCATGCAGCAACGGCTGGCGATTGCCCAGGCGCTGATCATGAAACCGCGCGTGTTGTTGCTCGACGAGCCCTTCGGCGCACTCGACCCGGGCATTCGCAAAGACATGCACGCGCTGCTGCTGGAGCTGTGGCGCGAGACGCAACTGACGGTGTTCATGGTCACCCACGACCTGTCCGAAGGCTTCAGCCTCGGCACGCGTCTGCTGGTGTTCGACAAGGTGCGCCTCGACCCGCACGCCCCCGGCGCCTATGGCGCCCGCATCACCTACGACATCCCGTTGAACAGCGACCGCCGCGCCCAGCGCGCCGCCGTCGAGGCCCTGCCGCTGCCGCTGGCGGGCACCCTTCGCACTGCTTGAGAGGACTGCTGCAATGACTGATTCAATCCAACTCTTCCCACCCTTCGCTGAAGAACTGCTGCCGGGCGGCGGCCACCGTTCGTTCGTGCTCAAGCGCGGCCAATTGCTGCGCCTGACCGACCTGCGCGGCGGCGCCAATGTCAGCCTGACCTTGCTCAATGCCAATGAAAAAACCGAGCGGCTGAACCTGCCCGACAGCCTCAAATGCCAACACACCGCCAAGCTCACCGCCGGCCACTGCCTGTACTCGGACATGGGCCGCGTGCTCGCCGCGATCACCGCCGACACCTGCGGCTGGAGCGACAGCCTCGGCGGCGTGCTGTGCGCGCAAGAGGTCGCAGAAAAATACGGCCAGGGCCGCTACCAGGAACTGCGCAACGGCTTCTTTCGCAACGGCACCGACAACCTGCTGGTGGAACTCGGCAAGTGGGGCCTGGGCCTGTCCGACCTGCTGATGACCCTCAATCTGTTCAGCCGCGTGAACGTCGATGAGGCCGGGCATTTCCACTTCGTCGAGGGCAATTCGAAGGCCGGCGACTACATCGAGCTATACGCGCCGATGGACACCCTGGTGGTGCTCACCGCCCTGCAACATCCGATGGACCCGTCACCCGAATACGCTCCGAAACCTCTGAAGCTGAGCTGGATGAACGCCGATGCCAGCGTCGCCGAACACTGCCGCACTTCGCGCCCGGAAAACGAGCGCGGCTTTATCAACACCGACCGTTTGTTCGCCTGAGGATCGCTGCCATGTCACTCGCAATCGCCACTTCGTACAAGCAAGCCGACAGCGCGATCTACCGCGCCACCATTCCCGCCGGCGAGCCCTGGCTGATGGAGGTCAAGGCCGGGCAGACCCTGCGCATCCTCGATCTGGAAGGCAATCAGGCCGTCGACACCTTGTTCTACAGCCTCGCCAACCCCAAGGAGCGCTACGACGTGCAACGCACCTTGCGCCGGCAGAACAGCGTCTACTTGAGCACCGGCAGCGTGCTGTATTCCAACCTCGGCCAGCCGATGCTGACCATCGTTGCCGACACCTGCGGGCGCCATGACACCCTCGGCGGCGCCTGCGCGCAAGAGAGCAACACCGTGCGCTACGCCCTGGAAAAACGCTACATGCACAGCTGCCGCGACAACTACCTGCGCGCCTGCGCCCACGACGGCCGATTGAGCAAGAGCGACATCGGGCCGAACATCAATTTCTTCATGAACGTGCCAGTGACGGCGGACGGCGGGCTGACTTTCGAGGACGGTATTTCCGCGCCGGGCAAGTACGTCGACTTGCGCGCGGAGATGGACGTCATCGTGCTGATTTCCAACTGCCCGCAGTTGAACAACCCGTGCAATGCCTACAACCCGACCCCGGCGGAGTTGCTCGTATGGAACTGACCATCAGCCGTTTACGCCGTTGGCTTTTTGCCCTGTGCCAGGCGCGTTCCGGGCAGTGCCTGAAACCTTCAAGGCACTGATAGTCCTGTGGGAGCTGGCTTGCCAGCGATTGCGGTGTTTCAGTCACCAACAATGTTGGATGTGCCGACCTCATCGCTGGCAAGCCAGCTCCCACAGGAGTTTGCGGTGAGTTTGAGTGATGTGTTTTCCATCCGGGACGGCCCGGATGTCTGTCGAAAAACAGCGGGACGGCCCGCTCCCCCTTCAGGGGTTATGCCATGTTCGAAAAAATCCTGATCGCCAACCGTGGCGCGATTGCCTGTCGCATCCTGCGCACGATCAACGTGCTGAAGGCCCAAGGCGTCGCCGTGTACTCAGAAGCCGATGCTGCCAGCCTGCATATTTCCCAGGCCGCTGAAGCGTACAGCCTCGGCGAAGGCGCGGCGTCCGCGACGTATCTGGCCGTCGATAAAATCCTCGCTATCGCCAAACAAAGCGGCGCCACGGCGATTCATCCCGGCTACGGATTTCTCTCGGAAAACGCAGCGTTCGCCGAAGCCTGCGAAGCGCAGGGCATCGCCTTCATCGGCCCGACGCCGGAGCAATTGCGGGTGTTCGGCCTCAAGCACACTGCTCGCGCATTGGCCAGACAGCACGGCGTACCCATGCTCGAAGGCACCGACCTGCTCGACAGCCTCGATTGCGCGCTGAGCGCCGCCGAACAGGTCGGCTACCCGGTGATGCTGAAAAGCACCGCTGGCGGCGGTGGCATCGGCATGCGCGTGTGCCGCAGCGCCAGTGAATTGAGCGAATCATTCGAAGCGGTGAAACGCCTCGGTCAGAACAACTTCAGCGACGCCGGGGTGTTCATCGAGAAGTACATCGAACGCGCGCGGCATCTGGAAGTGCAGGTGTTCGGCGACGGCTGCGGTGAAGTCATTGCTCTCGGTGTGCGCGACTGTTCGGTGCAGCGGCGCAACCAGAAAGTGCTCGAAGAAACCCCGGCGCCGAACTTGCCCGAAGGCATGGCCGATGAGCTGTGCGCGGCAGCGATCAAACTGGCGCAAGCGGTGAATTATCGCAGCGCCGGCACCGTCGAATTCGTCTTCGACAGCGCGGCCCAGCGCTTCTATTTTCTCGAAGTGAACACGCGCTTGCAGGTCGAGCACGGCGTCACCGAACAGGTGTGGGACGTGGACCTGGTGCGCTGGATGATCGAGCTGGCCGCTGGTGATCTGCCGCCGCTGAACGAGTTGTATCAAGGCCTGGAACCGCAGGGCCATGCGATTCAGGCACGTCTGTACGCGGAAGATCCGGGGCGTGATTTTCAGCCAAGCCCGGGCCTGCTGACCGCTGTGCAGTTTCCGCCAGCCAACGGCGTTGAGTTGCGCATCGACACCTGGGTCGAGGCCGGCGTGGAAATCCCGCCGTATTTCGACCCGATGATCGCCAAGCTCATCGCGTGGGCGCCGAGCCGCGAACAGGCTCGCGCCGAACTCCATCAGGCACTGGGCGATAGCCTGCTGTATGGCGTGGAAACCAACCGCGATTACCTGCGGCAGATTCTCCTCGATACTCCATTCGCCAGCGGCCAGCCGTGGACCCGTTGCCTGGAAAATCTGCTCTATCACGCCAACACCTTCGAAGTGCTCAGCGCCGGCACGCAGACCAGCGTGCAGGACTATCCCGGACGCCTCGGTTACTGGGCCGTCGGCGTGCCACCCTCGGGGCCGATGGACAGCCGAGCGCTGCGTCTGGGCAATCGCCTGCTCGGCAATGAACAAGGCGCCGCCGCACTGGAAATCACCATGAGCGGGCCGATCCTGCGCTTCAATTGTGACGCGGTGGTCGCGGTGACCGGCGCGCCGATTGCCTTGACCCTTGACGCTGAACCGGTGCCGATGAACACCGCGCTGCTGATCCCGGCCGGCGCGACATTGCAACTGGGCAGCATCAGCGGCGCCGGCGCGCGCAGTTATCTGTGCCTGCGCGGCGGCGTGCAGGTGCCGGATTATCTGGGCAGCAAAAGTACCTTCACTCTCGGCCAGTTCGGCGGGCACGGCGGACGGGCGTTAAGGGCCGGTGACGTGTTGCATGTGCCGGCATTGGCCGACCACAGCGCCGGCCAGCAACTGGCCGAGCAGCACATCACCACGCTGCCGAGCGTGCGCCAGATCCGGGTGATCTACGGTCCGCACGGCGCACCGGAATACTTCAGCGAAAACTACATCGCCACGTTCTTCGCGACCCAGTGGGAAGTGCACTTCAACTCCAGCCGCACCGGCGTGCGCCTGATCGGGCCGAAGCCTGAGTGGGTGCGTGAGGATGGCGGTGAAGCGGGTCTGCACCCGTCGAACATCCATGACAATCCGTATGCGATTGGTGCGGTGGACTTCACTGGCGACATGCCGGTGATTCTCGGCCCGGATGGCCCGAGCCTGGGTGGGTTTGTCTGCCCGGTGACGGTGATTGAGGCAGACCTGTGGCAGCTGGGGCAGCTCAAGGCCGGCGATAAAATTCAGTTCATCCCCGTCGACCTCGGCACCGCCCGCGATCTCGCCCTGAAATGGGATGCACCCTGTGGGAGCTGGCTTGCCAGCGATGGTGCCCGATCTGACACCGCATCAACTTCATCGCTGGCAAGCCAGCTCCCACAAGGGATTGTGTCGCCTGTGGTTCTTGAGTTGGGTCAGGGGGATCGGCGGCTTGTCGGGAGGGTTTCTGGCGACACTCATTTACTGCTGGAAATCGGCGCGCCGGAGCTTGATCTGGTCCTGCGCTTTCGCGCCCACGCGCTGATGCAGGCGCTGGAAAGCCAAGCCCTGCATGGGGTGATCGACCTCACCCCGGGCATTCGCTCGCTGCAAGTGCACTACCAGCCCGAGCAACTGCCGCTGGCCGATCTGCTGGGCATCATCGCTGGCGAATGGGACGCGGTGTGCGCCGCCAAGGACTTGCAGGTGCCTTCGCGCATCGTGCACTTGCCGCTGTCGTGGAACGACCCGGCCTGTCAGTTGGCGATCGAGAAATACATGACCACCGTGCGCAAGGACGCGCCGTGGTGCCCGAGCAATCTGGAGTTCATCCGGCGCATCAACGACCTGCCAAATCTCGACGAAGTGCAGCGCACGGTGTTCGATGCGAGCTATCTGGTGATGGGCCTTGGCGACGTCTATCTCGGCGCGCCGGTGGCCACGCCGCTCGACCCGCGTCATCGTCTGGTGACCACCAAGTACAACCCGGCACGTACCTGGACCGCCGAGAATTCGGTCGGCATCGGCGGCGCCTACATGTGTGTGTACGGCATGGAAGGCCCGGGCGGTTATCAGTTTGTCGGGCGCACCCTGCAGATGTGGAATCGCTATCGCGAAGTCGCCGCGTTCGACGGCAAACCGTGGCTGCTGCGCTTCTTCGATCAGATCCGTTTCTACCCGGTCAGCGCCGAAGAACTGCTGCGCATTCGCCGCGATTTCCCGTTGGGGCGCTTCGATCTGAACATCGAACACAGCCAGCTCAACCTCGCCGACTATCAGGCATTTCTCAGTCAGCAAGCCGCGGGCATCAGCGCCTTCCGCGCGCAGCAACAGGGCGCGTTCAAGGCTGAACGCGAACGCTGGATCGCCAGCGGCCAGGCGCATTTCGACAGCGAAGAAGCCGTGCCTGACGCCAGCGAAGAAGCACCGCTGGAAAGCGGTGAACACAGCGTCGACAGCCACATCGCCGGCAATCTCTGGCAGGTGCAGGTCGAGGCCGGCCAGCGTGTCGCGGCGGGCGATGTGCTGGTGATTCTCGAGTCGATGAAGATGGAAATCCCTGTGCTCGCGCCGCTGGCCGGTGTGGTGCGAGAGATCCGCGTGCAACCCGGTTCGGCGGTGCGCGCCGGACAACGGGTGGTGGTGCTGGAACTCGACTGAAGCCATTTTTATAAGGATCAACCGATGAATCTGCAACTCGATGCACTGCGCCAGGCCTATCGCAATGGCGACATCACACCGCGCCAACTGCTGCTGCAATTGCGCGAAAAAGCCGCTGCGCTGAATCCCGACTATCACCTGTTCATTCACTTGCTCAGCGTCGATGAACTGGAGCCGTACCTCGCCGCCCTCGACGGTCGTGACCTCGACAGTCTGCCGCTGTATGGCGTGCCATTCGCGATCAAGGACAACATCGATCTGGCCGGCATTCCCACCACAGCCGCGTGCCCGGCGTTCGCCTATGTGCCGCAGCAGTCGGCGACCATCGTCGAGCAACTGTTGGCGCTGGGCGCGATCCCGCTGGGCAAGACCAATCTCGATCAGTTCGCCACCGGCCTCAATGGCAGCCGCTCGCCTTATGGTGCGTGCCCGAACAGCGTTTTGTCCGAATATCCGTCTGGCGGCTCCAGCGCCGGCTCGTCACTGGCGGTAGCGCTGGGCCTGGCCAGTTTTGCCTTGGGCACTGACACCGCCGGTTCCGGGCGAGTGCCGGCGGCGCTGAATAATCTGGTGGGTTTGAAGGCGAGCAAAGGCCTGATTTCCACCGCTGGCGTGCTGCCGGCGTGCCGCACGCTGGACTGTGTAACCACCTTCACCGCGACCGCCCGTGAGGCCAGTCAGTTGCTGGCGTTGACGGCCAGACACGATCCTCGCGATGAATACAGCCGAGGCAACCCGGCATGGAACGACGGCTCGGCCTTTGGCGCGCCACAGCCGTTTCGCTTCGGCGTGCCACGGGCGCAGGACCTTGAATTTTTCGGCTGCAACGAGGGGCCACAGTTGTTCGCAGCGGCCATCGAACGGCTCAAGGCCTTGGGTGGCGAAGCCGTCGAGCTGGACCTGTCACCGTTTCTGGAAGCAGCGCGGTTGCTTTACGACGGGCCATGGGTGGCCGAGCGCTACAGCGTCGCCGGTGAGCTGATGGAGCAGAATCCCGAAGCGGTGCTGCCAGTGATCCGAGCGGTACTGGCCAAGGCTCCGGCAGTGACCGGCGTGCAGACCTTCCGCGCACAATATCGATTGCAGGCGCTGAAGGCCCTCTGCGACGAGGCCCTGGAAAATCTCGACTGCGTGCTGACGCCAACCATCGGTCGTCCGGTGACCCTGGCCGAGCTTGCGGCCGAGCCGGTGCTGCGCAATTCCGAACTCGGTTATTACACCAACTTCATGAACCTGCTCGACTACGCCGCCGTCGCCGTGCCGACCGCGTTCATGAGCAACGGTTTGCCGTGGGGCGTGACGTTGTTCGGGCGGGTGTTTACCGATCAGTATCTGTTGAGCGTGGCCGATGCCTTGCAACGCCAGCAGGACAGTGCCCTGCCAGCTCCGGCGAACCCTGCGCGCAATGACCGCGCTCGATTGGTGGTATGCGGCGCGCACCTGCAAGGGCTGGCGTTGAATTGGCAACTGACCCAGCGTGGCGGGCGCTTGCTGGAAACCACGTTCAGTTCGCCGGACTATCGACTGCACGCCCTCGCCGGCGGCCCGCCATTGCGGCCGGGCATGGTGCGGGTCAAGGACGGCGGCGTGGCGATTGCCGTGGAGGTCTGGGAGTTGCCGAGCAGCGAGCTGGGCTCGTTTCTCACCGGAATTCCGGCGCCGCTGGGGCTGGGCAAGGTGCAGCTGGCGGACGGGCGCTGGGAGAGCGGGTTTATCTGCGAGCCGTATGGCCTGGAGGGTGCGGTGGATATCAGTCATTTGGGGGGATGGCGGGCGTATCTGGCATCCCGGGGCTGATCCGAAAGCTCGCCCTCACCCTGGCCCTCTCCCCCAGGAGAGGGAACTGACCGAGGTGACTGTCCATCGGTTGCCATTGGCTGATACCGAGTCGATCACAGATTTTCCATCACCCTCAATCCAGCTCCCTCTCCCCCGGGAGAGGGCTGGGGTGAGGGGCTGCGATTTCCCTGACACACCCCCACGTCATATCCCCCGCCATTTCAGGCACAAATCCCGCAGTGTTTTCCCGACCATCCCACTAGAATGCATCCCATCGGGCCACTGCCAACGGATCTGCCATGCCGCTTCGTTCTCCCTTGTACTCGCAACGTTCACTGGTGCTCACGTTGGTCGCCCTGCTCGGCGCCGGGTTTCTCGCCACCTCGCTGTTGAGCTATTTCGCTTCCCGCGAGTCGATCCGCGACAACATCGTCAACACTGAACTGCCACTGACCTCCGACACGGTCTATTCGGAAATCCAGAAAGATCTGGTCCGGCCGATCCTGATTTCCTCGATGATGTCCCGTGACACGTTCATGCGCGACTGGGTGGTCAACGGCGAGCAGAATCCCGAGCAGATGACCCGCTATCTCGACGAGGTCATGACCCATTACGGCGCCTACACGGCGTTCTTCGTTTCCAATGCCACGCTCACCTACTACCACGCCAAAGGCGTGCTCAAACAGGTCAAAGTCGATGAGCCGCGCGACACCTGGTACTTCCGCGTGCGCGACATGCAGGACCCGTACGAGATCAACGTCGACCCGGATCTCGCCAACAAGGACAACCTGACGTTCTTCATCAACTACAAGGTCTACGACTACCACAACCGCTTCATCGGCGCGGCGGGCGTGGGCCTGACCGTGGACGCGGTGATCAAGCTGATCGACAAGTATCAACAGCGCTATCAACGCAGCGTGTACTTCGTCGACACCTTCGGCCGCCTCGTATTGACCGGTGCCGAGGGTGGTCCGGAAGGCGCGCACATCGGCCAGAGTCTTGGCGAACTGGAGAGCATGAAAAGTCTGGTCAGCCAGTTGCCCAAGCCGCACAGCGGCAGCTACGAATACTCCACCCACGGCCAGGGACATTTTCTCAACGTGCGGTTTATCCCCGAGTTGAACTGGTACCTGTTTGTCGATAAACGCGAAGACGGCGCGCTGAGCGAGATCCGCCAGTCGCTGTATCTCAATCTGCTGATCTGCCTGTTGGTGACGTTGATCGTACTGGCGCTGCTCAATCGGGTGATCAAACGCTTCCAGGCGAAGATCCAGGCGCACGCCACCCTCGACAGTCTCACCGAACTGCCGAACCGACGCGGCTTCGACATCCTCGCTGCGCAAGCGCTGCACGAGGCCCAACGGGAAACCAAGCCGCTGACCGCTCTGTTGCTCGACCTCGACCACTTCAAAGCCTTGAACGACACCTACGGGCACATGGCTGGCGACCAGGTGTTGATCGGTTTCGCCCGCGATCTGCAAAGTTGCCTGCGCCACGCCGATATCGTCTGCCGCTGGGGCGGTGAAGAGTTCATCGTTCTGTTGAAAGACACCGACGGCGAGACCGCGCAGAAAATCGCCGAGAAAATCCGTCAGCACGTCGAGCAACACGAATATGCCTACGATGGCCACAGCCTGCATCTGACCGTGAGCATCGGCGCCACCACCGTGCAACACGATGACACCTTGCACACTCTGCTGTCGCGGGCCGATCATGCGATGTACCGCGCCAAGCAAACCGGGCGCAACCGCACCTGCATGGAAATGCCGCACTCGACCTATGCCTGATAACGACGTCAAACCCGACCAATGCCCGGCCTGCGGTGCGCGCAACGATTGCAGCCTCGCCGACCCGCGCACCGCCGACCGCGAATGCTGGTGCTATGGCGTAACCATCGACCCGGCGGTGCTCGAAGCGCTGCCGGCCGCGCTGCGCAATCAAGCCTGCCTGTGCCCGCGTTGCGCCCAGGTCGAAGCGCAGTTGCGAGCAGACCGGCGGCCGATCCCGTAAGATGCGCGGCCCTTTGTCCGTTGAATCCTGACCATGCGCGTCGACCGCTTCCTCAGCAATCTGCCCCGCTACAACCGTCAGCAGGTTCGCCTGTTGCTGGTGGAAAAGCGCGTGCGGATTGACGGAAAAGTCGTCAGCGACCCGCACAGTGATGTGCTGGAATTCAGCCGGGTCGAAGTTGACGATGAGGTGCTGCAAAGCGGTAAGCCGGCTCGCTATTTCATGCTGCACAAACCGCCGGGCTGCGTCAGCGCCACCCGCGATCCGCAGCATGCGACCGTGCTCGACCTGCTCGATGAACCGCACAAGGACGATCTGCACATCGCCGGGCGTCTGGATTTCAACACCACCGGGCTGATGCTGATCACCAATGACGGCGCCTGGTCGCGGCGCCTGACGCAGCCGCAAACCAAACTGGCGAAGGTCTATTACGTCGAAACCGAACAGGACATCGACCCGAGCTACGCGCTGAAATTTGCCGAGGGCATCTACTTCGCTTTCGAAGATCTGACCACGCAACCGGCACAGCTTGAGCTGCTCGGCCCACGCTCGGCACGGCTGAGCATCGTTGAAGGCCGCTACCATCAGGTCAAGCGCATGTTTGGGTTCTTCAACAACAAAGTCCTGCGCCTGCACCGCGAATCCATGGGCAAACTGACCCTCGATCACGCGCTAAAACCGGGCGAGTACCGCGCTTTGCGCACCGAAGAGATTCATTTGTTCTAAGCCGGCGACCGCTCAGCCGAAGTTGTCGAACAATTCGCCGACGGCACTTGCGTGATCCTGAGTCCCCTGCTTGAATCAGGACGTCGGCCGAAATGTGACCGATGAGTCACCACATACTTCCAAGAAACTTTTTGTCGGTCGTCTGCCCTCAAGGGCTGCGCCTCAGCCGGCAATCTGCCCGCCAATAACAACACCCGTCGACCTGCCGTACCGGATCGACATGGGCCAGCAAATTTCAGGCGTATGCCTACCTGTCACAAAGCTCGTGCAATCTCGATTGCGCGCATACCCGCTTGCTTGCCAGGAGTCTTATGACATGAGGCCAGAAATCGCTGTGCTGGATATACAGGGTCAGTATCGGGTTTACACGGAGTTCTATCGCGCAGACGCCGCAGAAAAGACCATCATTCTGGTCAACGGCTCGATGGCCACGACTGCGTCGTTTGCACAGACCGTGAAAAACCTGCACCCGCAATTCAACGTGGTCTGCTACGACCAGCCCTACGCGGGTCGGTCAAAAGCCCACAACCGGCATGAGAAACATCTGACGAAGGAAGTCGAAGGGCAGATTCTGCTGGAGCTGATCGACCACTTCGCCGCCGAACACGTGCTGTCGTTCTCCTGGGGCGGCGCCGCCACTCTGGTCGCCCTCGCCCAGCGGCCCCGGCGCATCGAAAAAGCCGTGATCAGCTCGTTCTCCCCGGTGATCAATGCGCACATGCTCGATTACCTTGAGCGCGGCGTCGATTACCTCGGCAGCCGCGACGGCGATCGGGTCGGCCATCTGGTCAACAACACCATCGGCAAACACCTGCCGTCGCTGTTCAAGCGTTTCAACTACCGCCACGTCAGCAGTCTCGCCGAGCATGAATACGGACAGATGCATTTTCATATCAACGACGTGCTGCACAGCGATCGCCAGTGCTATCTGAATGCGGCGAAAAAGATCAACGTGCCGGTGCTGTTTCTCAACGGCGAATGGGACGAATACACCGCCGCCGAGGATGCGCGACTGTTCGGCAACCACGTTGCCCACAGCAGCTTCACCACCCTGCAAGCCACCGGACACTTTCTCGACATGGAGCACAAGGCCGCCTGCCGCGACAGCCAGAACGCCCTGCTCGGCTTTCTGAAACCTGCGCCGCAAGCCAGCCGAACGCGCTACTCGTTTGTGCAGGATCAACATGCCCTGGCCATTTGAAACAGCGTCATCGCGGGCAAGGCTGCAAGCTTGAAGTGCCTGTTGCACCGGCGCAGCCCTTGCTCGCGATCGACCGATTTCTGCGTGGCAAAGCCCTCGCAGAGAAAAGAAAACTTCAAATCCGTGGCCGAGTCTGGTACAAAGTCAGCCGCTCTGAGCGGGTATAGTTTAGTGGTAGAACGAAAGCTTCCCAAGCTTTAGATGAGGGTTCGATTCCCTCTACCCGCTCCACCGAATATTGATCTCGCGTTGTGTTGTCTGACGGGGGATGCAGAAATGAAAAACCGGCCTTGATGGCCGGTTTTTTTGTGCGTGGGATTTGAGATCCGGTTACCAGCACAGACCAATTCAGAAACAAACCGTAGATTGCAGATCCGCCAATTCCGCATACGCTTCGCTCATTCCAACAATATCAAGCAGAGCCATCGCCGGGGCGCACACCGGGGTCCCCACCAGCGAAAACGCAGCCGTCACGGCACCCCGAGGGGTGGGAGACACCGCAACGAGGTAGAACCGGAGCAAGAATCTGCACATCATTTTCACTCCAGAAAGGCCCCATTCAATGCAAGAAGACAAACGGCATGGAATGACGGAAGAAGAGCTAGCCATCTGTAATGCCGCAATCCGGTTTGCTCGATCGAATAAGAAGGCTATTGGTAAGCGGCTTACGGACCAGGCAAAATATCCACCTGAAAAGGAGCCTGTTTCGGTTTTTATGGCTGGATCACCTGGCGCTGGTAAAACAGAGGCCTCGTTGGCGCTACTTAGTTTCTTCTCCGACACGCCAATCCTGCGAATTGATCCCGACGAACTCAGGAACGAGTTCGAAGCCTATCAAGGTGGTAATGCCTGGCTATTCCAAGGCGCAGTCTCGATTCTCGTCGGCAAGTTGATAGACCTTGCGTTGGACCGAAAGCAATCCTTCCTGTTGGATGGAACACTGTCCAATATCGAGATCGCAAGGAACAATGTGCAACGTTGCCTTAATAAAGGGAGATTCGTTCAAATTCTCTACGTTTATCAGGATCCAAGACTTGCTTGGTGTTTCGTTCGGAATCGAGAGGAAGCCGAAGGACGGAGAATCCGGCCAGAGCATTTCGTCGACCAGTATTTCGCAGCCCGTGACGTGGTGAACACGCTTAAGCTAGAGTTCGGCAAAGACCTGCATGTCGATCTCCTTGTGAAGCATATTGATAATTCCGGGCGTCTCTACAAGGCTGGAATTGACAAGATCGACTACCATATCCCCGAGAAGCATACGAGACCTGAGTTGATGGCTATGCTTGGGATCACAGACGGAGCAATCACATGAAATTCGGATCCGAAAAGGAATCCACCAGTCCGTTCGCAGACTTCATCCGAAATGCTAAATCGGAGGAGAAAAAGCGTGTTTACAGCGAAGTGCTGACCGAAGCTACCAAAAAGCAGATTGAAGTGATGCTGGCGGCACGTGAGAAGCAAGCGTGACGGTGCTTCAAGAGTAAAATAGAGCCTGGCACGCGCCGGGCTTTTTATTGGGCAGTTGTCACGGCGTGTTGGAATTGCCTTGCTGGTCGCTTTTTAGCGCCTGGGATTTGAAATGTAAGCGTCAACATCTACCAGAACAATGCTGTCCACCCATCTGCAGCTTACTTTTCGAAATCCAGATGCAGCCTCGCCAGTACGTTAAAGATCGGCTCCCCGGCTTTGTGCGGGACATTCAATCGAGTGAATACCTTCTTCCAGTCGGCGAGCGCAGCGAGAGTCTGCTCGATGTATTCCTCGGCCTTGAGGCATTTGTAATCCTATGCTTTGCAATTCAATGTTGAACGCTCGTTCACAAAGCACATTCAAGATTTCAGAGGGCATTGAGTTGGAAATTCTCGCTCTGTTGATTGAAAAGTATGAGGAGCAGCATTTTCCGATGCCGCCCTCTGATCCCATTGAAGCCATCAAATTTCGTATGGATCAGCAAGGCTTGACGCCGCGGGATCTCGAGCCCTTTATTGGCACCAGTGGCCGTGTTTCGGAAGTATTGAACCGTAAGCGCAAGCTGAGTCTGGCAATGATCAAACGTCTGCACGATGGCTTGCGTATTCCTTATGAATGCCTGCTCGCCAGTGTCTGAAGAAAACTATCGCATGCAAAACCGGTCGCAACGACCGGTTTTTTTTTGCCCGGAAATCAGCGCCGGCTAACCCACCGGCACCACATGATCCAGCACCTGATTCACCGCCAGCTCGCCCAGCATGACGACCTGGGCGATGCCGAGCAGGGTTTTGCGCTGGCTGCCGTCGAGCAAGGCGGCGAAGTCGCCGGGCATGACGCTGACCGATCCGAGGGATTAGCTGGCATTGACCGATAGCGACCCGGTGTCGGTGCCTGGATTGACCATGAACATGCTGCTGGCCTGGTATGGCGGTGAGCTGGTTTGCGGCGGGATGAGATAGTGGTCGAGAGCGCGTTCGGCGGCTTCGTGGAGTTTTTTCGAATCGAGGGACTCGCACGGAGAAGCCGGATCGGTTTCCGGCGGATTTGGCGTTACCTTGAACATGGAATCTTCCTGTAGTGGTAACTGCAACCATCCCGCTGCTATACGAAAGGGTGCCAGCTGTACGCAAGTTAGCAGACCGGTAGGAAGTCCAAAACCCGGCGCACCCGAGGGTGCCATGCGCACAGCCACCATCAAGTGCAGGCGAAGCCTGACTGGAAGGCACATGTGCAACCGTTGATCAATCCTGGCCGGGCTGCTAAACCCGATCACTGCCCCAGCAAGCCCCTCACCCTAACCCTCTCCCTAACCCTCTCCCGAGGGAGAGGGGACCGATCGGGTTGTTCTTGCGAGTTACGCCGACCTGAACCAATGCGTCGAACTCACGATAAAAAACGAGCTAGGCGAATGAATATTTTCAGCGGGTTGCAACAATAAACAAGCGTGGAAACGGCAACAGCACCGAGCCGTCAGCCAAGGCCGGATAAGCCTTGGCAACTTCCGCCAGATACCGCTGCAGATACTGCGCCCGCTCCTCCTCGGTCAATGGGCTCAGGAATGGAATCAACCCGCTACCCTTGAACCACTCCACCACCCCTGCCGCCCCGTCCCGAAGTTGGTGGTGATAGGTGGTGCGCCACACATCGACCCGCGCGCAGTGCGGCCGCAGCATTGAAAAATACTCACTGGCACTGGCCATGTCGGTGCGCTGCCCGGCAGCGTCTGCGAGCTTGCTCGCCCACGGCCCATTGGCGGCGACTTCACGCATCAAGCGGTGGGACGGTTCGTTGAGGTTGTCCGGCATCTGGATCGCCAGGCTGCCACCATCTGAAAGCTTGCTCGCGAGGGCTGGCAGCAACGAAGCGTGATCAGGCACCCATTGCAGCACCGCATTGGCGAAGATCACATCAAACGGCCCCTGGTCAGCCCATTTGTCGACCTCGGCCACCTGAAACTGCACGTCAGGCAAGCGCTTGCGCGCGGCGGCAATCATGTCCGCCGAACTGTCGAGGCCACTGACGCTCGCATCGGGAAAACGCTGCACCAGCAATTCGGTGGAATTGCCCGGTCCGCAACCAATGTCCACCACCGCCCGGGCCTGCGCGGTGGGTATCGCCGCCAACAGATCACGGGCCGGGCGGGTGCGTTCATCTTCGAAAGCGACGTATTGCTTGGCAGACCAACTCATTGCGTTCTCCTGTCGGGGCATGGCTTGAAACCGGGAAGTGCAGCTGCCCATACCATACAGCGATAAGGCCGATGAGCTCGCCCCGCCTCCGGCGTCCGGCCCGGTTATTTGTAATTAGAATTTTCAGCACAACACCGATGTCTGAATTTCAAGCTCTCAAAACAAGGACTTCCATCATGAAATTCGCAAAGATTGCCCAGAAACTTGCCCTGTGGGCCGGTAGCCCGAAAACGTTCATGGGGGCGTTGATTCTGATCGGGTTGTGGGGGTTGAGCGGGCCGATTTTTGGTTACAACGACACGTGGCAGCTGATCATCAATACCTCGACGACGATCATCACGTTCCTGATGGTGTTCCTGATTCAGAACACGCAGAACCGCGATACCGACATTCTGCATTTGAAACTCGATGAGCTGTTGCGAGTGAACAAGGAAGCGCAGAACGCGATGCTCGGGCTGGAGGCGCTGGATCTGAAGCAGCTCGAAGCGCTGCGCCGGCATTACCGCGCGCTGGGTGAGAATCAGGTGTTTGATCTTGAGGGGCTTGGCGACAAGAGCAAGCCAAAACAGGATTTGAATGAGTGCTGAGCAAGTAAACACAGCCTGTGGGAGCGAGCCTGCTCGCGAAGACGCAGGGTCAAAACATCATTGACTGACACACCGCTTTCGCGAGCAGGCTCGCTCCCACAGGGTAAGCATCGCATTTCAACTGAAGGTTTCGCTCGCGCTGCAACAACAAGGCGAAGTTAGCGACTGGCCTGCAACGCTCGAGCTTTCTCCAGATGGCTTTGCAGTTTCGGCAAAGTCTCATCGGCAAACGCTTTGATTTCCGGCACGTCGGTGGTCTGTGCCTGTTGCTCGATCTGGGTAATGGCCTCTTCGGTCGCCTTGACCTGACTGGCGGCGTAAGCCTGATCGAATGTGGTGCCGTCCTTCACTTCCGGCATCAGCTCTTTGGCCTTGTCGGCGAGTTCTTCGCGGGGGGCAACCGGCAGGTCGAGTTTCTTGGCGATTTTCGCCAGATGCTGGTTGGCTGTAGTGCGGTCGTTGATCACAACGATGGTGTAATCCTTGACCTCTTTCGATTCGGTCTTGCCGTGGGCCAGACGACTGGCTTCGATGTCGGCCATGCCTTTGGCAGAGGCATCGTTGATGAATTCGGCAGGCGACTGGGCGAACGCAGTGCTGGCGCACAGGCCCAGCAGGGTTGCAAAACTGACGTTACGTAAACGGGTGGCCATCCGGCTCATGGTCGCGCCCTCCTTCGTGGAAAATTCAAACGGGCCGTGATTCGCCCGCTGCTCAAATGTCGCGGCGGACAATTGTCCGCCTCAGTTAGGAATGCTTTAGCGGTCAAAGGTTTAGAAAATCTGCCTGAACCGCGACGAACGGCGCGCTCGCTTCAGCTGCCCAAGGCCCGATGATTCAGGCGTTTGGCCGCATACATGGTTTGATCGGCATGCCGAAACAGTTGCTGTTCTTCTTCGCCGTGTTCAGGAAAGCGCGCCACGCCGATGCTCGATTCGATCCACAAGTCATGCCCGTCGAGGCGCATGGGCTGCGCCAGCACCTGTCGGATTTTTCTGGCGACGCTGTCGGGATCGTCGGCGGTATGCACGCTGTGCAGCAGCACGACGAATTCATCGCCACCGATACGCGCCACCGTGTCGGTTTCACGCACGCAGCCTTTCAGCCGGTTGGCCACGGTTTGCAGGAGCATGTCACCGACGGCATGGCCATGGGTGTCGTTGACCTGTTTGAAGCGATCCAGATCGACATACAGCAGCGCCATGTGGCCGTGCAGGGTTCGCGCATCGGCCAGCGCAGCCCTGAGCCGATCACGGAGCAGTTCGCGATTGGGCAGTTGCGTCAGTTGATCGTATTGCGCCATGCGCTTGAGCCGCGCGTGCAGTTGCTGGCGCTCGATGGCCGTGGCGACTTGTGCACAGACATATTGCAGCAGTTCCTTGTCCTGCTCGGTGTAGCGTTCGCCGCCAGCGAGGCTTTTGACGATCAAGGCGCCGATGGTGCCGTTTTTTGAATTCAGTGGTACGCCGAGCCAGCAAGGCGCGTTTTGTTCCGCCACCAGCTCAGCAAAATCGGGCGTGGCATCGGCGCTGTCCGGCGTCAGCAACATCGGCTGGCCGCTGCGGATCACTTGCGCGCAGAGCCGTCTGATGACGGTGCCGGGCTGCTCGGGCTGCAATTCGTGATCGTCGACGTGATAGGGAAAATTCAGCTGCGCGCAGTGTTCGTCGTACAGCGCCACGGAAAAATTCAGCGCCGGCAGCCACTCGCCAATCAGCAGATGGATGCGTTTGAACAGCGCCAGCAAATCTTCCGCCGCGTGCGCCGCTTCGGAAATCGCGTACAACGCCGCTTGCCGCGACTCGGCCTGCTTGCGCTCGGTGATATCGCGGGCGACGGCGATGCGCAGTTGATCGACTTCCGACCAGCGCGCCGACCAGGAAATGTGCGCGACGCTGCCGTCCTTGCGCAGATAGCGGTTCTCGAAATTGTGCTTCGGGTCGCCGCCCATGATTTCGCCAGCGGCCGCAAGGGTGCGCTGGCGATCGGCCGGGTGCACCAGCTCGATCATCGAGCGGCCGATCAGTTCGTCAGGCGTGTAGCCGAAAATCCGCTCGCAGGCAGCGCTGACGAAAACGAAACGGCCCTGTTTGTCGACCGCGCAAACGGCGTCCAGCAACAGGTCAATGTAGCTCGCCAGCGGCGCAGGGTTGGGGCTTTGCATGGTTCTACGGGGTGTCCGCGCAGTGCAGCGATTTCAATCATCCATGATCGTGATTGCGCGTCCCTGCCCATTCCATCAAGTCTTGTTCGGCAGCAGCCCCGGCAGCGCGTGCATCAACGCGTTGATGGCGAAGCCGATAAACATCACGCCGCATAAACGCGTGATGAGCAGCTCATGCCGCTGATACACCATGCGCACTCGCTGTGCGCCGACCACGCCGATGAGGATAGCGTAGGCCAGGGCGCCGCCGATGAAACTCAGGGCGATCAGTGCAGGTAGCATCGACCAGTTGAGCAGTTCGGCGCGGCTCGACAACAGCGCCGTAAAGGTCGCCACCGCCACCGGATAGGCCTTGGGATTGGTCAGGCCGAAGACGATGCCGTGCCAGAACGGCTGCCGCGCCGCCCCTTGCGCCTCGTCGCCATTGCGGCGTTGGGCACGCACCGCACGCCAGCCGAGCCAGAACAGGTACAACGCGCTGAGCACGCCGAGCACATCGAACGCGGTGCTGCCGATCTCGCGGGCGCCGACGATTGCCACCAGCGCGGTGCTGCACCAGATCACATCGCCGAGCAGATGCCCGCACAGAAACCCCGCCCCGGCCCGCCGGCCATGGGCCGCGCCAATCCCGAACACCGCCAGCACGCCCGGCCCGGGCGTGATCCCGTAGATGAAACCCGAAGCCAGAACGGCCAACAGCAATGATGGAGTCATGAGAAACCTGCAAGCGCCAGAACACGTGGCGCAGAGTCTATATCACCGCGATTGAAGCGGATCAGGGTTCGTCGCAGAAACGCATGCCGGGGTACGGTTTCTGCCGACACGTAGCCAGCCGCGATTGCAAATCGCCGACGTGGACTTCCAGCTTGTGCCCGTCGGGATCGAGGAAGTAGAACGACGCGCCTTCAATAGCCTCTCAGATTTTCGGGAACGAAATATTGCTGTCCGTCATAGCGCAACGTGGTCAGCACCGGCTTTTCGTGGGTAGTTTTCGATTCGCAGGTGTCGGGTGGCCCCTCACCGACCAGGCCCATGGTGACTGAGCGGACAATGATATCGGCGTAACCATGGGAACTGGTTTTGCCCATCTCAAGCGTACGCACCGTCTCCGAGCGCTCTCCGGCGCAATTGCCATCCCATTCGCCACTGAAGCTGTAGGCGACCAAGCGATCCAGCACCGGGCGCAGTTTGTCGCCCTCTTTCACGTAGAGCGACAGCAGGGTTTCATCCAGCGGATTGACGCGTGACGAGCCTTTGAAATGGGCGCGAACGCCGAAGGCACGGAGGTCGGGCGTGAGTTTATAACGCGCCGTATCCAGCTCCAGACTCTCCAGCGCGATGGCATCGGAGAGAAACGCCGACCGCTGATGATAGGTCGCCAGCGGTTTGGGGCTGCCGGCCGTGATGATAGCCAGATCCAGATCGTACGAGCCCACGCTGCCGTCATGGCCATAGACCGGATCGGGCACGAACGTCGATAGCGCGATAATCGTCAGCGACGGATAAGCCGGCCATTCTTTGCACAGCGAGAAATCCGCTTCCGCGCTGACCGCCGGCGGTGTGCAATCGGCCCAGGCCTGCCCAGCCATGAACCACCCGCAGAGCGCTGCGCTGATCCATACTGACTTCACTGTCATTTCCTGCTCCTTGAAGATATTTCCAGGCGCGCACTATCCCTTTCTGCATCGGAGGATTCAACAGATCTGGCCAGCGAATCTTCTCATGTGTCTGAAGTCGGAATTCGCGAGCAGGCACGCTCGCACAGGAAAGCGCATTCCAAAGTGGGAGCGAGCCTGCTCGCGAAGGCGTCATCACAGACGCCGCGAGTCTCAGAACTTATCCAGCGTGCGCAACTTCTGCGGCAAGCCCCACAACAGCAAAGCGGCCGCAATCAGCGCGGCGACGCCGATGACGTACAGCGCCGGGGTGGTGCTGCCGGTGAGGTCCTTGATGCGTCCGACCATGACAGGGCTGACGATCCCGCCGAACTGCCCCAGGGTATTGATCACCGCGATCCCGCCCGCTGCGCCGGCACCGGCGCCCGCCAGCAGTTTCGGTGGCAGGGTCCAGAAGCTCGGAATCGAAGCGATGATGCCCGCGCCGAGCAGGCCGAGCGCGACGATCAGGAAGGTCGTGTGGCTGGCGAAGATTCCCGCGCTGAAGAAGCCGATCGCGCCGACGATCACCAGCCCGGCGACAAACTTGCGCCGTTCACCGGTGGCGTCGGACAAGCGTCCGATCACCACCATGCTGATCGCCCCGCAGATGTACGGAATGGCGGTCAGCAGGCCGATCATCACCGGGCTTTCGGTGCCGGCGCTGCGGATCAATTGCGGTGCCCAGAAATTCAAACCGTAGGACGCGACCTGGATCAGGAAGTAGATCAAACCCAACGTCAGGAACCCGGGAATTTTCAGCGCCGCGAGCAATGAGCCGCCGCTCTTGTGTGGTTCGTGATGAGCGATGCGACTGGAGAGCAATTTCTTCTCGTCAGCCGTCAGCCAGTGCGCATCCTCGATGCGGTCCTTCAGCTGCGTCAGCACCAGAAAACCCAGCGCGATGCACGGCACGCCTCCGAGCAGGAACAACCAATGCCAGCCGCGCATCTGCAATACGCCATCGAGGTGTTGCAACACCAGCCCTGAGAACGGTGCGCCGACCAGCCCGGCAAACGCCGAGGCGAGAAACAGCATCGAGGTGATGCGGCCACGGAAGTGCTGCGGAAACCACAGCGTCAGGTAATACAGCACGCCCGGAGCAAACCCGGCTTCCATCGCACCGATGACGAAGCGCAGCGCATAGAACTGCCATTCGCTGTTGACGAAGACCATCGCCGCCGTCGCCACGCCCCACGACATCATGATCCGCGCGATCCAGCGCCGCGCGCCGACCTTGTACAGCATCATGTTGCTCGGCACTTCGAACAGCACGTAACCGACCACGAACAGCCCGGCGCCCAAGCCATACGCGGTGTCGCTCAGACTCAGGTCGGTCTGCAACTGGAATTTGGCGAAGCTGATGTTGATGCGGTCGAAAAAGGCGAACAGGTAGCAGACCATGATCAGCGGCATCAGGCGCCAGGCAACTTTGCTGACCAGGGCTTTTTCGGCGTCGTGATCGACGGACGGATTCACGCCCGCCTCCATTACATTGAGGCTCATAGATTTTCTCCAGGCGGACTGCCGATGGGCGTCCGATTGTTTTTGTTGTCTGGTGATGACGCTCCCTGTGGAGCGCTTTTGTGTGGGAGCTGGCTTGCCAGCGATGGCGTCAGTTCAGCTAACGCTTTCGTTGAATTTGCTGCCGTCATCGCGGGCAAGCCCGCTCCCACAGGGGTACTGGTGTTTCTCAGGTGGGCATCGGATGCAGATCGCAGTTGCGCCCGGCCTTGGCCAGTTGGCCGGGGACATCGTGGCCCAACAGCGCCGGCAAGCCGCGCGAAAGCTTCAGCAGCAGCGGCAAATCGATCCCCGTGGGAATGCCGACTTCAGCGCACAGGTTCACCAGGTCTTCGGTGCAGATATTGCCCGACGCCCCCGGCGCAAACGGACAGCCACCGAGGCCACCCAGCGCCGCATCGAAGCGCCGCGCGCCGGCCTCGTAAGCGGCCAGCACATTGCACAGGCCGAGGCCGCGGGTGTTGTGGAAATGCAGGGTCAGATCGGCCGGCGAAACCCGCTGCAAAACGCGCCGCACCAAGCGATCGACCTGACGCGGATTGGCCATGCCGGTGGTATCGGCGAGGCTGATGCCCTGAATGCCGAGCTCTTGATAAGCGTCGACGATCTGCAGTACGCGATCCTCATCGATCCGGCCTTCGAACGGACAACCGAACGTGGTGGCGATGCTGCCGTTGAGGCGCACACCTGAGCCGCTGACAAACGCAACAATGTCAGCGAATGCCGCCAGCGACTCTTCGCAACGCATGCGCATATTGGCCAGGTTGTGGGTCTGGCTGGCGGACATCACCAGATTCAACTCATCGGCATTCGCTGCCAATGCACGTTGCGCGCCTTTGAGGTTGGGGATCAACGCCACGTAAATAACACCCGGCTGGCGCTGAATGCCGTTGAACACTTGCTCGCCGTCACGCAGGGCCGGAATGGCTTTGGGCGAGACGAACGAGCCGGCCTCGATGCGGCTGAATCCGGCCTGTGACAATTGATTGATCAGGGCGATCTTGTCAGCGGTTTCCACCCACGTCGGCTCGATCTGCAAACCGTCGCGGGGTGAGACTTCCTGGACGATCAGGGTTTGCGAATAGTCAGTGATCATTGCACCACCCCTTGGTTTTTCAGGCGTTCGATGTCGAGTTCAGTCAGGCCAAGATTGGTGAGAATAGCGTCGGTGTGCTGGCCCAGTTTCGGCCCGGACCAGTTCACTCCGCCGGGGGTCTCCGAGAGTTTGGGGACAATGCCGGGCATCTTCACCGTTGCGCCACCGGGCAACTCGGCATCGAGCAGCATGTCCCGCGCCTGATAGTGCGGATCGGCGACGATATCAGCCACCGAATAGATGCGCCCGGCCGGCACTTCGGCAGCTTCGAGAGCAGCCAGTACCTCGTCGATCGGCAGGCTGCTGGTCCAGTGTGTGATGGCCGCATCGAGCAAACCGCTCTGCGCCGCGCGGCCGTCGTTGTGGGCGAATTCTTCTGCCTCGGCTAGATCAGCGCGGCCGATAGTGTGCATCAGGCGCTTGTAGATCGGGTCGCTGTTGCCGGCAATCACCACATAAGCGCCGTCGGACGTGAGGTAAGTATTGGAAGGCGCGATGCCCGGCAAGGCGCCGCCGCTGCGCTCGCGGACATGGCCGAGCATGTTGTATTCCGGCACCAGACTTTCCATGACGTTGAACACGCTTTCGGCCAGCGACACATCGACGATCTGTCCACCGCCCTGCCCGGTCTTGACCCGCAACAGCGACATCAGCGCGCCGATCACCGCGTGCAGCGAGGCCAGCGAATCGCCGAGGCTGACGCCGACCCGCGCCGGTGGCGAATCGGGATTGCCGGTGGTGTAGCGGATGCCGCCCATGGCCTCGCCAATCGCACCGAAACCGGGCCGGTCACGGTAAGGGCCGGTCTGGCCGTAGCCGGAGATACGCACCAGGGTCAGGTTCGGATTCAGCGCATGTAGCACGTCCCAACCCAGACCGAGTTTTTCCAGCGCACCGGGGCGCAGGTTTTCAATGATCACGTCGGCGTCGCCGGCCAGTTGCTTGACCAGTTCGATGCCTTCAGCGGATTTGAGATTGAGCGCCAGGGATTTCTTGTTGCGCGATTGCAGGTACCACCACAGCGATGTGCCTTCGTGCAGCTTGCGCCATTTGCGCAGCGGGTCGCCCTGACCCATGGCTTCGATCTTGATCACCTCGGCGCCGAACTCGGCAAGCATGCGCGCGGCAAACGGCGCGGCGATCAGGGTGCCGATCTCGATCACTTTGATTGCACTCAAAGGGGCAGTCATCGCGGGTACCTCTTGTTCTTGGAATATGTCGCCAAGGCTAGAGGAACGATCGTCAGCGAATCCAGCCGTCTCTCGGCAATGGGCGTTCGCGAAATGCGAATGCTCCTCTGTGATTGCGTGGTGAATTCAGGGCCGCCTTCGCGAGCAGGCTCGCTCCCACAAGGATCTGTAGTGGTTTCAGATTCTGTGTTCACACAAGTTCAATGTGGGAGCGAGCCTGCTCGCGAAGAGGCCATCAGCCGCAATGAAGATCTACCGCCCGCGCAAATGCTCAAACAACATCCGGCTCACCGGCGACAACCCTGCCTCATCGCGCACCACCACAATCAGCGCGCGATCCGCCCAGGCATCGGTCAGCGGCACCGCACGCAAGCCCAGTGCCTGACCAAACAACTCATAGGCTCGCTGCGGCAGAATGCCGATGCCCATGTTCGCCTGGACCATCCGGCACACCGCATCGAATCCCGGCACATGAATGCGGATGCGCAGGACTTTGCCGGCCTGCCGCGCCGCCGCATGGGTACGCATGTTGATCGAACTGGCTGCGTGCAAGCCGACGTAATCGCTGTCGAGAGTTTCATCGAAAGTCACCGATGCGCGCGTAGCCAACGGATGCTCCGGGAGCATCACCACCACCAGTTTGTCCTGGCGGTACAACACGCTGTGCAGGCCTTTGGTGTCGCTGTCGTCGGAGCAGATGCCGAGGTCGGCGACGCCATCGAGCACGCCCTGAATCACCCCGGCGCTGGGGCGTTCTTCAAGGTCGGTCTTGACCTGCGGCTGCCGCGCGGAGAAGTCGCGCAAGTCTTCGGGCAGGAACTGAATGATCGCCGAAAGATTGGCCAGCATGCGCACGTAACCCCGCACACCGTGGCTGTGCTCGCCCAGTTCCAGGCCCATCTTTTCCACGTTGAAGAGCATCTGCCGCGCATGGTGCAGCAGGGTCTCACCGGCCGGCGTGAGGATCATGCCTTTGGCTTGGCGCACGAACAAAGCGATGCCCAGCGCCTCCTCCAAATCCATCAGGCGCTTGCTCGCCGCCGACACCGCGATGGCTTCGCGCGCAGCCGCACGGGTCAACGTACCTTCCTCGTGGACGGCGACGAACAGTTGCAGAGTGATCAGGTCGAGACGGCGGATCAGGCTTTTTTGCAGCATGGTGGGCTCGAAGGCAGGGTTCATCCGAGCCGGCAGGATAGCCCGGTTTTACCGCTGACTGCTCAGTTGCTCATGCTGGCGCGCTGTTTTGTGACAGGCGCGGTCAGCAAGCGGACCAATTGCGCACCATCGTCCTTGCGTCCCAACACCAGAATTGAAGAGCCTTGCAAGCAGGCATCAATGGCTGACCATGAAATGTCTCTCGCGCCCTCGACATCAAACGAATCATCCACTGCGCCATCGACCAGAAAGCCTGCCGTCAACAAGCCTCGTGCGCTGCCCGAGGTCTGTCCGACCGCCACAATCCGTTTACCGGCGATATCATCCAGCGCAAACCCTGCCTTCCAACCTCTCAGATCCCGTTCCTGCGCCGTCGGGGTGAGGACAGGATTGTTGAACGCGTCATCCATTTGGCCGGCGTAGGTAATGCCACTGATGAACCCGTGTTGCAGTTTCGTGCCTTGCGTTGACTCGACCGCCGAACCGAGCAGAAGCAGGCGCTGCGCCGTTTGCACCGCGATGTCCGTCACGCTGCTTTCGAGCGGCTGGCCATCACGCTGAATGTTCAACAGCAGTACACCCTTGTCGCCGAACGCTTGTGCAACTTTCCCGTTGTGGTCGAACGCCATGACCAGTCCCTGATTGGTTACTTCCGTTTTGCCATGCAGCAGAATCAGCCCATCGTCGAGCTGGATGATCCCGGACAGCGAAATGGCCACCCCTGGCAGCGACAGGGGCAGCCAACCGTTGCTGGCGAACGATAAATCGTCCGAGCCATCGAGATTGAACCGCGTCAACAGGCCACTGCCCTTTTGCGCCGTCACGAACAGCAGCCTGTCCGGCTGCGCAAGCTGCGGATCGGATTTGGCCAGCAGCAGTTGCCCATGCGTGGCCCCAAAGAGTGCCGGAATCCGCATGGGCACAATCCGGTAGCCATTTCTGTCGCCGCCGAACTCGATGTCCGGCGAGCCGTCGAGCAGAAACCGGGCGATGACTTGCTGGTATTCAAGAGTCTGGTCTTTGACGACGCCAATCACACCGCACATCCAGATCCGTCCCAGCGCATCAACAATCAATGGCCCGCCTTGCGTGAGCGAGCCTGTGCCGAACTGGCCGCTGAGATATCCGCCGGTGCCGAAAGCCGGATCCGGATTGCCATCGGCATCCAGGCGCGCAAGGCCGTAGTACGAATGGCCCGATTGCTCGACGGTAGCGCTGACCATGATCTGCTCCGAAGGCGTGATCGCCACGCCTTTGGCAATGGTCTTGCCCGCTCCGGGGAATTTCAGCGTTCGCAGACCAAAGAGCGCATCCAGCTCCCCGGCTGACTGCACGTTTGGGGGCAATGGCGCGGTGGATTCCGGCATGTTTGCATTCTCCTATGGGATCGACATCGATCCCCTCGTAGCGAGCATTCGACCCGAAGCCGCCACGCCGGACAACTGACAGAAATGACAGTTTTTTAGAAGAAAAAGAAATTACCTACTGTGTAAAAAAGACTGAATGACTGGTAGTTCTTACAGGTTCGAATTCAGGCACGTCATGCCAACCTCAGCGTTCAAATCAGCCATGGACGAGAAGCATGATGAGCACTCGCGACGAGCAAACTTCACAACCGGCCCCGACCATCACCTATCCCGAGGAGGCCAGCACGACGGGACCTGCGACATTGTTGCTAGGCAGCGGCATACCCAATGCTCTTGTGCAGGTCTGGAACATTGAAAACACCCATTCGCTTGGCGAAGGGCTGGTCAGCGCAAATGGACGATGGGCGTTCAGCATCACCGGCGTTCAGGCCCAGGGTCAGCAGAGGATTCACGCCCACCAGACCTATGCAGGCATCACGTCCGAATGGAGCGAAGAGCGCGGATATGAGGTGCGACTGCGGCCCGAGATCGACGTCCCGGTCGTTGTCGAACCGATTGAGGGCGCGCAGGTCGATACGCCTCTGATTTTTTCGGGAGATGTCACGCGAGCCGAGGGTTTCGTCAGTATTTTCGATCTGGACACTGGCCTGGAGATTGCCAGAGCAGCGGTCGAAAGCGACCGGAAATGGCAAACCCCGGCAGCACCCTCCCTGGCGGTCGGGCAGTACCGTATCTCCGCCGTCCACAACATCGCCGGCAAGGTTTCAGATTGGGGCCGTGTGCGGACATTTGCCGTGGTCGCAGAAGCAAGCGAAGGACTTTTCGACTTCGCTCGCCTGCGCGCCTTCATTCAAAACGCATTGCGGAAAATCTCTTCGATCTGGCGCTGATCCGCCGCCCGTGGATTGGTCAGTCCACAGGCGTCCTTCAAGGCGTTGGTGGCGAGCACCGGGATATCGCTGAGTTTCGCGCCCAGCTCACGCAGTCCGCCGGGAATCTCGACGTCCTTGGCAAGGTTGCGAATGGCATTGATCGCCGCCTGTGCGCCCTCCTCTGCGCTGAAACCACGAATATCCGCGCCCATGGCGTGGGCGACATCCCTGAGTCGGTCAGCACAGACCAGCGCATTGAAACTCTGCACATGCGGCAACAGCACGGCATTGCAGACGCCGTGGGGCAAGTCGTAGTAGCCGCCGAGCTGATGCGCCATGGCGTGGACAAATCCGAGCGAGGCGTTATTGAACGCCATGCCTGCGAGGAACTGCGCGTAAGCCATGTTCTCCCGCGCCGCCAGGTCGCTGCCGTCGCGCACGGCCAGACGCAGGTTGCTGCTGATCAGGCTCATGGCCTTCAAAGCGCAGGCGTCGGTGATCGGGTTGGCGGCGGTCGAAACGTAGGCTTCGATCGCGTGGGTCAGCGCATCCATGCCGGTGGCGGCGGTCAGCCCTTTGGGCATCGCGACCATCAACTCCGGGTCGTTGACCGACAGCAGTGGCGTGACGTTGCGGTCGACGATGGCCATTTTCACGTGGCGCGATTCGTCGGTGATGATGCAGAAGCGGGTCATTTCGCTGGCAGTGCCGGCGGTGGTATTGATGGCGATCAGCGGCAATTGCGGCTTGCTCGAGCGGTCGACGCCTTCGTAATCGCCGATCTGCCCGCCATTGGTTGCGCACAGGGCGATGCCCTTGGCGCAATCGTGCGGCGAGCCGCCACCCAGCGACACGACGAAATCGCAACGGCTTTCCTTCAGCAGCCCCAACCCGGATTCGACATTGGCCGTGGTCGGGTTCGGTCTGGCGCCATCGAAGATCACCGAATCGATGTCCTGCATCGCCAGTTTCTCGGCGATCATTGCGGCGACGCCAGCCTTGGCCAGCCCGGTGTCGGTGACAATCAGCGCCTTGCGAAAGCCATAATTGCGAATCGCGACCATGGCTTCGTCGAGGCAGCCGCTGCCCATGATGTTGACCGCCGGAATGAAGAAGGTGCTGCTCATCGTGTGTCTCCTGACTGAAGCCGGATCGACTGCCTCGATTCGGCGGGTGCGCACAGAATCGACCGATCGGTCACGAGCGATGTTGATCTGGCTCAATGTCCGCTCGTGATAAAGTCGCCGTCCATCTGCCCTTTGTTTTGAGACCGCCCACGCAATGACCGATTTTCTCGATGTCGACGCCACCCTCGAAGACTGGAATGCCTTGCGCGCCGCGAACGATTTCCAGGGTTTGCTGGTGGGCAATGGCGCCAGCCGTGCGGTTTGGGATGACTTCGGCTACGACTCGCTGTTCGAAAACGCCCGTACGGTCGAAGAGAAACCGCTGAGCCCATCGGAGCTGGCGGTGTTCGACGCGCTGCAAACCCGCAGCTTCGAGCAAGTGCTGGGCGCCCTGAAAACTACCAGCCGGGTCAACAAGGCCCTGGCGGTCAGCTCGGCGGCGCCGCGCAATCGCTATTACGCAATCAAGGAAGCGCTGATCAACACCGTGCACGCGGTGCACATCCCGTGGCGGCTGGTGCAGCCTTCGACACTGACGGTGCTCAATGCAGAACTGGCGCGCTATCGCACGGTGTTCACCACCAACTACGACCTGCTCAATTACTGGGCGCTGCAACACCCTGGCGAGGCCATCGACGACCTGTTCAACGGCGCGGACGCAAGTTTCGATCTGAGCCAGAGCGCCACCGACAAACCGCGCCTGCTGTACCTGCACGGCGGTCTGCATCTGGTGCGCAATCAGGACGGCACCGCACGCAAACTGACCTCGACCGAGGGCACCCTGCTCGGCAGCTTCGCCATCAACAATACGATCAAGACGCTGGACGACGTGCCGCTGTTCGTCACCGAAGGGCCGAGCGCGGACAAGCTCAAGACCATCCGCAGCTCGGATTATCTGTCGTTCTGCTACGAGCAGTTACTGGCTCATGGCGACAGCCTGTGCATCTTCGGCCACGCGCTGGGCGACCAGGATGCGCATCTGGTGCGCGCGTTGCGCCGGGCCCGACCGAAGTGCGTGGCGATCTCGATTTACCCGCGCAGCGCCGCGTTCATCCAGCATCAGAAGCGTCACTACGCCAAGGTGTTTGAAGGTACCGGGGTTGAGTTGCGGTTCTTTGATGCCAAGAGCCATGCGTTGGGTGATCCGAAATTGTCGGTACCGGTTGAGGTTTGATATTGGCCGGGCTGACGCCTTCGCGAGCAGGCTCGCTCCCACAATGGAATGCGGTCACCTGTGGGAGCGAGCCCGCTCGCGAAGACGGCATATCAGCCAACCCAAAAGGTGACTGGAACACCGCTTTCGCGAGCAGGCTCACTCCCACAGGTTGATGTCGGATTTCAGAGCACCGGCTGGGTCTTGTCCTTGATGACTTTGGTCGGGCCGTTGGCCTTCACGCTGGCGATGCCCTTGTCACACGCGCCATCCGATGAATACGACTCGCTGCTGCCGATGATCTGGTGATTGGCCGCCTTCAGGTTGAAGTACGGGTGGCCGTCCTTGGTCGATTTTTTCTCGTAACGTTCGTCCAGCGGGCTGTTGGCCTGCACCGAGGCGATGCCGCCGTCGGCACCGGCGCGGGTGCTGTAGAGCTCGCTGGTCAGGATCGTTTCGGCGTTCGCCGCTTTCAACACGAACCTGAATTGGCCGTTGCTGCTTTTGCTCACTTCGTACCATCCGGACATGTCTGTTTCTCCTGGGGGCGATTGAGAGATTTCGCGCTTCAGAGTAAAGACCAGCGCCTGCGATCTGTCGCCTGCATCGACTACAAGGTGATTTTCGTACCGAGCAGACCGAGGAAACCGGCCAGCCATTGCGGATGCGCCGGCCACGCCGGAGCGGTGGCGAAATTTCCCTGAACATGGCCGTCGGTCACCGGAATGTCGATGTAGGTGCCGCCCGCCAACCGGACTTCCGGGGCGCAGGCCGGGTACGCGCTGCACTCACGCCCTTCGAGCACACCCGCCGCCGCGAGCAGTTGCGCGCCATGGCAGACCGCGGCAATGGGCTTGCCGGCGGTATCGAAGGCGCGCACCAGTTCGAGGACTTTGTCGTTCAGCCGCAGGTACTCCGGAGCGCGACCGCCGGGAATCAGCAGCGCGTCGTAATCGGCTTCGCGGGCCTTGGCGAAGTCGAAATTGAGCGCGAACAGGTGACCGGATTTTTCGCTGTAGGTCTGATCACCTTCAAAATCATGAATCGCCGTGCGCACGGTGCTGCCGGCGGACTTGTCCGGGCACACGGCGTGGACCGTGTGGCCGACCATCTGCAGGGCCTGGAACGGCACCATCACTTCGTAGTCTTCGACGTAATCGCCGACCAGCATCAGGATCTTTTTCGCGGCCATGGGAAAACTCCTCGGGGAAAGGTCTGGGAGTATTCAAGGTAGACCGTATCCAAGGGTTGCGGTAATTCCAGGCTTACTACGCTCGATCACGATAAATGTAGGAGCCGCCGAAGGCTGCGATCTTTTGATCTTGCATTTAAATAATCAGGATCAAAAGATCGCAGCCTTCGGCGGCTCCTACAGGGTGTATTTCAGGCTATCAGGCGAGAAAACCGTCAGCGCGCAGCAGGGTTTCCAGGCAGTGTTCGCTGATGTGATAGAACGCTTTCAGCTCTGCGATCTTCGCCAACAGTTGCGTCGAATCGACCGGCTCGGCGCGTTTCACCGCGAGAATCATCTTGTTCTTGTTGGTATGTTCCAGCGAAATAAATTCGAAGACTTTGGTCTCGTAACCACAGGCTTCGAGGAACAGTGCACGCAAGCTGTCGGTGACCATTTCCGCCTGCTGGCCGAGGTGCAAGCCGTATTGCAGCATCGGCTTGAGCAGCGCCGGGCTCTGGATCTGCAGGCGGATCTGTTTGTGGCAGCACGGCGAGCACATGATGATCGACGCACCCGAGCGGATGCCGGTGTGAATCGCGTAGTCGGTGGCGATGTCGCAGGCATGCAGGGCGATCATCACGTCCAGCTCGCTCGGCGCCACCGTGCGCACGTCACCGCATTTGAACACCAGCCCCGGATGCTCGAGCTTGGCCGCTGCGGCGTTGCACAGGCTGACCATTTCTTCGCGCAGCTCGACGCCAGTGACTTCGCCCTCGGCCTTGAGCGTGTTGCGCAGGTAGTCGTGAATGGCGAACGTCAGGTAGCCCTTGCCCGAACCGAAATCGGCGACCCGCACCGGTTTGTCCAGCGCCAGCGGCGACGAGGTCAGGGCATGGCTGAACACTTCGATGAACTTGTTGATCTGCTTCCACTTGCGCGACATCGCCGGGATCAGCTCGTGTTGCGCATTGGTCACGCCCAGGTCCTTGAGGAACGGACGGCTCAATTCGAGGAAGCGGTTTTTCTCGCGGTTGTGCTCGGCGGACGGCGCTTCACGCAATTGCTGAGGTTTGCTCTTGAACAGCGAACTCTTGCCCTTTTTGCTGTATTCCAGCTGCGCTTCGTCGGTCAGCGCCAGTAAATGAGCATTTTTGAACGAGGCCGGCAGCAGCCCGGCGATCAGCGCCACGCCTTCGCTCAGCGGCAGATTTTTGGTGATGTCGCGGGTCTTGTAGCGATAAACGAATGACAGGCACGGCTGCGCCTTGACCGTCACCGGTTTGATGATGACCCGTTGCAGATCCGCCTCTTCACCGACGTACTTGGCCAGCACCAGTTTGATGAAACCGCTGTCGTCGAGGCTGGTTTGCAGCAGCTCGATGAACTGGGCGTGGTGATCGGCGGCCGCTTTGGCGGACGGCGCGGAAGAAGCGGAAACGGACATGGACAAGCGGCCTCGGACGGGCGGAATCGGGAATGGCGGGTATTTTAGGGGGGATGGGGGTTGGGGACACCCTCTTATTTACCCAACGGCAAAAATCAAAAGATCGCAGCCTTCGGCAGCTCCTACAATTGGAATGCATTCTCCTGTAGGAGCTGCCGAAGGCTGCGAGCTTTTGATCTACCCCAACACCACAAGCCGATTCGGCAATTCATTCCTCACCTGCGTCACCGGCACATGCACCTTCAACAACTCGCCACACGCCTCCACGCACGTGACAAACCCTTCCAGCGTGCGCCCCTGCCTGACCTGTTCGGTAAACGCCGCGACAATCGCGTCCCAGTTGCTGTTGTCCAGCCGTTTGGAAATCCCCTCGTCCACCAGAATTTCCACATAGCGCTCAGCCTCGCAGACAAAAATCAGCATGCCGGTGCTGCCCACGGTGTGGTGCAGGTTCTGTTCGAGAAACTGCCGCCGCGCCAGGTTGGAGGCGCGCCAGTGGCGCACGCGGCGCGGCACCAGATGCGTGGTGATTTTCGGCAGGCGGAACAACAGGCACAGGACGATGAACATGCCCCACTGCACCAACAGCAGGCTGCGCAGGGTCAGCCAGCCCGTGAGATAGTGGACGATGCCCGGCAACACCAGCGCCAGCAGGCTGGCCCAGAGCAGCGGGATGTACGCGTAATCGTCGGCACGGGCAGCGAGCACCGTGACCAGTTCGGCGTCGGTGTCGCGCTCGACCCGGGCGATGGCCTCGGCGACTTTGCGTTGTTCGTGTTCAGTCAGTAATGCCATGTCGAAAATTGCCTGCTCATTATTCTTTTGATCTCACCAGCCGCCGGACGAACCGCCGCCGCCGAAACTGCCCCCGCCACCGCTGAAGCCGCCACCGCCTCCGAATCCGCCGCCTCCGCCAAAGCCGCCCCCTCCTCCGGAGCCGCCCCGGCCGGCAGGCAGGATACCGAGCATCTGGCAGACAAACACCGTCACGATGAACAACATCACCAGAAACATGAACAGCGCCGGGTGCCGCGAGATGAAATCATCCGCCGGGTCGCCGCTGGATTCGTACACGGTCGACGGTTCGTCCAGCGGATTGCCACCAAGCACCACCAGCATCGCCGCAACGCCATCGCTGATGCCTTTGCTGAAGTTGCCGGCCTTGAACGCCGGCGTGATGACCTGATGAATGATCACCGACGTCTGCGCATCGGTCAGGCGATCCTCCAGGCCATAGCCGACTTCGATGCGCAGTTTGCGCTCGTCACGGGCGACGATCAGCAAGGCGCCGTTGTTCTTGTCCTTCTGGCCGATGCCCCAGTGCCGACCAAGCTGAACGCCGAAATCCTCGATGGTGGTGCCCTGCAGATCCGGCAGCGTGACCACCACCAATTGCTCGCCGGTGGCCTGCTCGTGCGCCTGCAATTGCTGGCTCAGTTGCGCGCGAATCGATGGCTCGAGCATTTGCGCCTGATCGACCACGCGCCCGCTCAGCGGCGGAAACGTCAATTCGGCCCGGGCGCTGACGGCGAACAGCCAGAGCATCAGCACCAGGCTTAGTTTCAACACACGCATGGACGACCTCGAATCAGAATTTCACTTCCGGGGCCTTCTCCGCGCCGGGCGTGGTGGCTTCGAAGGTTTCGCGCATCGGCAGATCGCTGTACATCACGCTGTGCCACAGGCGACCGGGGAAAGTGCGGATCTCGGTGTTGTACTTCTGCACCGCCAGAATGAAATCGCGACGCGCCACGGCAATGCGGTTTTCCGTGCCTTCGAGTTGCGATTGCAGGGCGAGGAAGTTCTGGTTGGCCTTCAGATCCGGATAGCGCTCGGAGACCACCATCAAACGGCTCAATGCGCCGGTCAGTTGATCCTGCGCCTGCTGGAACTGCTTGAGCTTCTCGGGATTGTCGAGGGTGCTGGCATCGACCTGAATCGAGGTGGCCTTGGCTCGCGCCTCAATCACTGCGGTCAGGGTTTCCTGTTCGTGGGCCGCGTAGCCCTTCACGGTTTCCACCAGATTGGGGATCAGGTCGGCACGGCGCTGGTACTGGTTCTGCACCTGACCCCAGGCGGCTTTGGCCTGTTCGTCGAGGGTCGGGATATTGTTGATGCCGCACGCGGTCAACAGCGTGGCGAACACCAGCAACGTGGCGATCTGTAGCCGTGAACGGGAGGTTGAGCTGATATTCATTGCAGTGATGCTCCATGACACATTTGATTTAAAAACCGAGCGCTGGGCATTCCCGGCCAGCGGTTGGGGCATAATCGGCGCCGCCACTGGCATGCGACGGGTTAATCGGCTAAAAAGTGCCCTTCACGTTCACGTTGCCGCTGTCGGCTGCGGTTTTCCGGCTCAGGATTTTGCGCCGGCACCCGAACAACAATAGTCGCTCCCTACATTTTGGCTGGCCGGTGTTACATCACCGTTTGGGCTCTAGAGAAAAAATTCATGAAGAAGCTGTGTTTGCTGGGTCTGTTCGTCAGCCTGGCCAGTCATCAGGTACTGGCCGCCACGACCCCGGTACCTTTGGAAAACAAGGACGCTTTCATCAGCAACCTGATGAAACAAATGACCCTCGACGAGAAGATCGGCCAGTTGCGCCTGATCAGCATCGGCCCGGAAATGCCCCGCGAACTGATCCGCAAGGAAATTGCCGGCGGCAACATCGGTGGCACGTTCAACTCGATCACCCGCGCGGAAAACCGTCCGATGCAGGACGCGGCCATGCGCAGTCGCCTGAAGATTCCGATGTTTTTCGCGTACGACGTGATCCACGGTCACCGTACGATTTTCCCGATTCCGCTGGCCCTTGCGTCGAGTTGGGACATGGACGCCATCGGCCAGTCCGGTCGCGTTGCGGCTAAAGAGGCCGCCGCTGACAGCCTCGACATCACCTTCGCGCCGATGGTGGATATCTCCCGCGATCCACGCTGGGGCCGCAGTTCCGAAGGTTTCGGCGAAGACACCTACCTGACCTCGCGCATCGCCAAAGTCATGGTCAAGGCCTATCAGGGCGAGACCCCGAGTGCCGCCGACAGCATCATGGCCAGCGTCAAGCACTTCGCCCTTTACGGCGCGGTCGAGGGCGGTCGCGACTACAACACCGTCGACATGAGCCCGGTGAAGATGTACCAGGATTACCTGCCGCCCTACCGCGCCGCGATCGATGCCGGTGCTGGCGGTGTGATGGTGGCGTTGAACTCGATCAACGGCATTCCGGCCACGGCCAACACCTGGCTGATGAACGACCTGCTGCGCAAGGACTGGGGCTTCAAAGGCCTGGCGGTCAGCGATCACGGCGCGATCTTCGAACTGATCAAGCACGGCGTCGCCCGCGACGGTCGCGAAGCGGCGAAGCTAGCGATCAAGGCCGGCATCGACATGAGCATGAACGACACCCTCTACGGCAAAGAGCTGCCGGGGCTGCTCAAGTCCGGCGAGATCGAACAGAAAGACATCGACAACGCTGTGCGCGAAGTGCTCGCGGCCAAGTACGACATGGGCCTGTTCAAGGACCCGTACCTGCGCATCGGCAAAGCTGAAGATGACCCGGCCGACACCTACGCCGAAAGCCGCCTGCATCGCGCCGAGGCCCGCGAAGTGGCACGTCGCAGTCTGGTGCTGCTGAAGAACCACAACGAAACCCTGCCGCTGAAGAAAGACGCGAAAATCGCGCTGGTCGGCCCATTGGCGAAAGCGCCGATCGACATGATGGGCAGCTGGGCCGCCGCCGGACGTCCGGCGCAATCGGTCACGCTGTTCGATGGCATGAGTTCGGTGATCGGCGACAAGGCCAACCTGATCTACGCCCGTGGCGCCAACATCACGGGCGACAAGAAGGTCCTCGACTACCTGAACTTCCTCAACTTCGATGCCCCGGAAGTGGTCGATGACCCGCGCCCGGCCAGCGTGCTGATCGACGAAGCGGTGAAAGCGGCGAAGGATGCTGACGTGATCGTCGCGGCTGTCGGCGAGTCCCGTGGCATGTCCCATGAATCCTCGAGTCGCACTGACCTGAACATCCCGGAAACCCAGCGCGAATTGATCCGCGCGCTGAAAGCCACTGGCAAACCGCTGGTGCTGGTGTTGATGAACGGCCGCCCGCTGACGATTCTCGAAGAGAACCAGTCGGCCGATGCGATTCTGGAAACCTGGTTCAGCGGCACCGAGGGCGGCAACGCCATCGCCGACGTGCTGTTCGGCGACTACAACCCGTCGGGCAAACTGCCGGTGACCTTCCCGCGTTCCGTGGGCCAGATCCCGACCTACTACAACCACCTGAGCATCGGCCGGCCGTTCACGCCGGGCAAACCGGGCAACTACACCTCGCAGTATTTCGATGACACCACCGGCCCGCTGTTTCCGTTCGGTTATGGCTTGAGCTACACCACCTTCGCCCTGAGCGATATGGCGCTGTCATCGACCACCCTCAACGCCAGCGGCAAACTCGACGCCAGCGTCATGGTCAAGAACACCGGCAAGCGTGACGGCGAAACCGTGGTGCAGTTGTACATCCAGGACGTCACCGGTTCGATGATCCGCCCGGTGAAAGAACTGAAGAACTTCCAGAAAATCATGCTCAAGGCCGGCGAACAGAAGGTCGTGCACTTCACCATTACCGAGGAAGACCTGAAGTTCTACAACGCCCAGCTCAAATACGCAGCCGAGCCTGGCAAGTTCAACGTGCAGATCGGCCTGGACTCCCAGGACGTGACGCAGCAGAGCTTTGAACTGCTGTAACAGCAGCAACACTGCAAAACACTGTGGGAGCGAGCCTGCTCGCGAAAGCGATCATTCAGACAAAAAATTGCTGAATGACACACCGCTTTCGCGAGCAGGCTCGCTTCCACATTGGATTCAAGGTGTATTCAAAATCGTGGTTATCCGCGACGGTCGAGAATATTCACCACCAACCGATCCACCCAGCCCCACACCCGCTGCTTGACCCGCCGCCACAACGGTCGGCGCTGCCATTCCTCCAGGCTCACCAGCTGACTCAAGCCGAAGTCCTTCACAAAGCTCGCCTCCACTGCTGCCGTCAACGCCGGGTCCAGCGCTTCCAGATTCGCCTCCAGATTGAAACGCAGATTCCAGTGATCGAAGTTGCACGAACCGATGCTTACCCATTCGTCGACCAGAACCATTTTCAGGTGCAGGAAGCACGGCTGGTATTCGAAGATCTGCACCCCGGCCTTGAGCAGGCGCGGGTAGTAGCGATGCCCGGCGTAGCGCACTGACGGGTGATCGGTGCGCGGCCCGGTCAGCAGCAAGCGCACATCGACGCCGCGCGCGGCAGCCTTGCGCAGCGAGCGGCGGATTTTCCAGGTCGGCAGGAAGTACGGCGTGGCCATCCAGATGCGTTTTTGCCCGCTGTTCAACGCACGGAACAACGACTGCAAAATGTCGCGATGTTGACGGGCATCGGCATACGCCACGCGGCCCATGCCTTCGCCCTTGTCCGGCACACGCGGCAGGCGCGGCAAGCCGAAATGCGCGGCCGGGCGCCAGGCGCGGCGGTAGCGGTTGGCGATCCACTGGCGATCAAACAGCAATTGCCAATCGATCACCAATGGGCCGCTGATCTCGACCATCACCTCGTGCCACTCGCTGACATCATGGCCCGGCGTCCAGAATTCATCGGTCACGCCGGTGCCGCCGACCACTGCCAGGCATTGGTCGACCAGCAGCAACTTGCGGTGGTCACGATAGAAATTGCCGACCCAGCGCCGCCAGCTCAGGCGATTGTAGAAACGCAGCTCGACCCCGGCCTGGGTCAGGCGCTGGCGCAGATGCAGCGTGAACGCGAGGCTGCCGTAATCATCGAACAGGCAACGCACGCGCACTCCGCGCTCGGCCGCCGCGACCAGCGCCTGGACGATGGCTTCGGCGCAGGCGCCGGCCTCGACCAGGTACAGCTCCAGTTCGATCTGTTCTGTAGCTCCAGCGATGTGCTCGAGCATGCGCGGAAAGAACTGCGGGCCGTCGATCAACAGTTCGAAACGGTTGCCGTCACGCCAAGGGAACACCGCACCGCGCATGTCAGCGCGCCGTGAAAATCAGCACCGCACCCACCGGCACCGACAGACTGATCGCCGACAGATCGGCGAGTTTGCGCAGGTTTTCCAGGCCAGGCGCCAGATCGAAATCCTCGGCATTGATCACCAGCGGCTCCAGCGTGACCACCTGAAAACGCCGGTCATCGAGACGAGTGGCGAGCAACTCGGCCGGGTATTCGTGCTGCTTGCCGTGCAGGCTGACGGTCAGCGGCAGGCGCAACTCCAGCTGCGCGCCGGGGGCCAGATCGTTGATCGGACGCAGGTCGATCTGGGTAGTGATGGTGGCTGCGGGAAACTGCTCGATCTGGAACAGCTCCTTGCGCATGCGCTCATCGCGCAGCGGAATGCCGCTGTTGATCGATTCGAGCTCGACTTCGACCTCGGCGCGACCGTTGGGATCGACCTTGCCGTGCAGCACCAGAAAGCGCTGCACCTCCGACACGCTGGCATTTTTTGTGCTGACGAACGACAGCCGCGACGACTCGCCATCCAGATACCAATTGGCCTGGGCCGGCAGCGCAACGGCGGTCAACAGCAGACTGGCGAAGGTTGTATAGAGGGAGCGGTTGAACATTGAACACTCGTGGGGGCGATAAACCTGCACGAACCTTAACCGCCCGCCAAGTTATTGCAAGCCCTGTGGGAGCGAGCCTGCTCGCGAATGCAATGCTCCCCGCACAGCATGTATTGCGGCTTGCGACGATTTCGCGAGCAGGCTCGCTCCCACAGGGGAGACCAGATAATTCAAGGATTCAGGCGACAGCCCTGGCGTTCGCTCAGCCACTGCGCGCTGTTGCTGCGGCCCATGCCGCTGACGGTGATGGTTTTGCTCGAAGCGTCATCGGTAAAACGGCTGGTTGGCAGCCATTGCTTCACATAGCCACGGCAATACCCGGCATCGTTGTTCATCACATAACGACACGAGCAATATTCCTTGGCGGTGTAGGCGCTGATGATGTCCGGGAAAGCCCAGAGATTCTCGCGTTCATACCATCCCCAGCCGAGCAGCACGATCAGCAGCAACAATAGAAAGCGCTTCATCGCCGCACCGCCTGCAACACGCGTTTGAGCAGTTCGTTGTGCCGGTAGCTGCCATCGCGGTCATCGCCGTAACGCACGATCACCAGCTTCTGGCTGGGCATCACGTACAGCGCCTGGCCCCAGTGGCCGAGGGCGGCGAAGGTGTCGGGTGGGGCGTCGGGCCATGGTGATGTGGCGCCGTCGACAGGACGATTGAGCCACCAATGGCCGCCGGGTATGGCTTCGTCCTGATGCGCCTTGTAGCCGGCAAACGGTGTGAGGTTGAACGCGAGCCAATCCTCGCGCAGCAACTGCCGATCGTTCCAGCGCCCGCCGCGCGCCATCAGCAGACCGACCCGCGCCAGATCCCGCGCGGTGAGATAGGCATAGGACGAGGCGACAAAGGTGCCGCTGGCATCGCTTTCCCACACGGCGTGGCGAATGCCCAACGGCTCGAACAATGCTGTCCACGGATAATCGGCATAACGCTCTGCGCCGACCATGGTTTTCAGGGCAGCGGCGAGCAGATTGCTGTCACCGCTGGAATAACGGAAAGCCTGACCCGGCGCGGCGTAGGCGTCGTGGTCCGCAGTGAACGCGGCCATGTCGCGATGGCCGCGGGTGTAGAGCATCGCCACCACCGAAGATTTCAGCGGGGCGAATTCGTAGTCCTCCTGCCAATTGAGACCGGAGGCCCAGTTCAGCAGATGGCCGAGGGTGATCGCCGGGTGTTTTTCCAGCGCCGGGTAGAACTTCAGCGCTGGATCGTCGAGCTTGAACCGGCCTTCGCCGTAGGCCACGCCGAGGACCGTTGCCAGCAGGCTTTTGCTGATCGACCAGGTCAGATGCGGTGTCTGTGCAGTGGTCGGAGCGGCGTAGCGTTCGTAAATGATCTGGCCGTCGCGGATGATCAGCAAGGCGTCGGTGCGGATGCCGTCGCGGGTGGCGTCGTTACGGGGCGCGAAGGCGTAGTTTTCCAGCGCTTCGACGGCCGGGCCGGTGATCTGCGGGGCGATGGGCCATTGCTCGCCGGGCCATTGTTCGGCGCGGACGGTGAGGCTGATCAGCAGCAGGAACAGGGACAGGCCTTTGAACATGGAGGGCGCTCAGGGAATGAACCTGTCGAGACTAGTCGGGGTTTATGACAGATGTATGGTGATTTTGAGGCCGCCTTCGCGAGCAGGCTCGCTCCCACAGTTGATCGCATTTCAATTGAAGAATACCGTCCCTGTGGGAGCGAGCCTGCTCGCGAAGGGGCCGCTCAGGTCACCGCCAAAGCCTTGGCCAACCGCTTCGCCCTCGCCCCTGCCGCCAACTGCATCACGCCCTTGTCCCGCTGCCACATCTGCGCCCACTCCACCGGGCCATTGCCCAATGCCTGGTCCACCTCCCCCGCCAGCGCTTCAAACTGCGCAAACAACCCGCCCAGCAGCACATGCCCGGGCGGATTGTTCGGCGCTTGCCGGCTGGCCTCGGCGCACCCGGCCAGCAGCGCCAGCAAACGCAATTGCAGGGCCTGCGGCCAGTCGCTGTCCTGGCCGACGCCGTACAACCACGCGGTCATGGCGCTGAGCACGTAGACATCTTCAAGGGTGCGAAACGGTTTGACGTAGGCGTCCCAGCCGTCGCCGGCGAGCAGTTCGCACAGGGCGCCGTCCAGATGCAGGCGACCGTGGCTGATGTCCGGCATCAACGGCAACGCCGGAAGTTTTTCCACCTTCACGCCGGGCTCGCCGGGATACACCACCGCCAGACTCAGGCGCGGTGTTTCGCCAGGCTCCTCACTGCGCGCAGCCACCAGTAACCAATCGGCGGCGTCGCCTGCGGTGACGAAATCCTTGCGCCCACTCAAGCGCAAATCGCGCAGCCGCGTTTGCATATCGGCCGGACGCAGGCTGCGTTGTTCGGTCGCGCACAAGGCGCCGAGGCTCAGCGGCGCGCTCGGCCACAACATGCGCAGCGCCGCCTGATAACCCACCAGAAACGCCAGCCCCGGCGTCGCCATCCGCCGCCCGCCGGCCACCGCCAATTCAAACGGCGTGACGTTGCCCAGCGCCTGCAACAACGTTGCAAAGCCCTCGGCCAGATCAGCAGCGGCGGGCAAGCGTTCACGGCGGTGCAGCAGATCTGTCCAGGGCATGGGCGCCTCCTTGTGGGCTGTCATATAAGCATCACCGAACGTTCATGGCGATGACACCGGGGCTACATAGCCTGACTTTGCACAACACGGCTGCATAAAGAAAGTCGATCGGCTGCAACCCACGACGGGTTAAAGGCCCGTACGGAGATTCACATGACGCAAATCGCCCGCATCAGCGACACCGGCAATGAACGCCGCCTGCAAGCCGAACGCCTGATCGGCGCCGAAGCCTTGCAGCAAGCCCAGGCCCTGCGCTTCGCCGTCTTCAGCGGCGAGTTCAACGCCAAACTGAAAGGCGCCGAACTGGGTCTGGACATGGATGATTATGATGTTCACTGCAGCCACATCGGCGTGCGTGATCTGAACACCGGGCGCCTGGTCGCCACCACGCGTCTGCTCGATCACACCGCCGCCAGCAGCCTCGGCAAGTTCTACAGCGAAGAAGAATTCAGCCTGCACGGCCTCGCCCATCTGCAAGGCCCGATCCTGGAAATCGGCCGCACCTGCGTCGATCCGGCGTACCGCAACGGCGGCACCATCGCCGTGCTCTGGGGCGAATTGGCCGAAGTGCTCAATCAGGGCGGCTACAGCTATCTGATGGGTTGCGCGAGCATCCCGATGCAGGACGGCGGCATTCAGGCCCACGCGATCATGCAGCGTCTGCGCGAACGTTATCTGTGCACCGAACACCTGCGCGCCGAGCCGAAAAATCCGCTGCCGACGCTGGATATTCCATCCAACGTCATCGCCGAAATGCCGCCGCTGCTCAAGGCCTACATGCGCCTCGGTGCGAAGATCTGCGGCGAGCCGTGCTGGGACGAAGACTTCCAGGTAGCCGACGTGTTCATCCTGCTCAAGCGCGACGAACTCTGCCCGCGCTACGCCAAACACTTCAAGGCGGCGGTGTGATGAGCCGGTTGCGGGTGTACGCGCGAATCGCGCGAGTGCTGCTGGTGGTGACGCTGGGGCTGACCATGGCCAGCGTCTTCGGCGTGTTCGAACGCATCGGTCTGGCGCACTCGATGGGGCGGCGTCAGCGCTGGTCGCGCTTCTTCATGGCGCGGCTGAGCAACGCCCTGCCGTTTCGCGTGAGCGTGCATGGCGAGCTGCCAAAACAGCCGATGCTGTGGGTCAGCAATCACGTGTCGTGGACCGACATTCCGCTGCTGGGCATGCTCACGCCGCTGTCGTTTCTGTCCAAGGCCGAAGTGCGCACCTGGCCGGTGGCCGGCTGGCTCGCGGCCAAGGCCGGCAGCCTGTTCATCCGCCGTGGGTCGGGCGACAGCCAGTTGATCCGCAAGCAGATGACCCGCCATCTGCAAACCGAACATGCACTGCTGATGTTCCCCGAAGGCACCACCACCGATGGCCGTTCGCTGCGCACCTTTCATGGTCGCCTGCTGTCGGCGGCGATCGATTCCGAGGTGATGCTGCAACCGGTGGCGATCCGTTATCTGCGTGACGGCGAAATCGACACACTGGCGCCATTCATTGGCGACGATGACCTGCTCTCGCACCTGATGCGCCTGTTCAGCCATGACTGCGGCGATGTCGAGGTGCATCTGCTCAAGCCGATTGCCTGTCAGGGCCGCGAGCGCGCGGCGCTGGCGTTCGAAGCGCAGCAGGCGGTGCAGAAGGTGTTGTTTGGTGAGGTGGCGAAACCTGCCGAACCGCGTCGCGCAGGCGATTTGATCGCCGCCTGAAAATACAAATCCCCTGTGGGAGCGAGCCTGCTCGCGAATGCGACCTGTCAGTCGCCGAATATATTGACTGACAGGACGCCTTCGCGAGCAGGCTCGCTCCCACATTCAGATCTTCAGTGGATCAGAGTTTTGTGCGAAATCCTGCAATTGCGGGTAGAACAAGCTGAAGTCTTCACTCAACGGCTCATACAACCGCCGCAACTCCGCCATTGCCCCCGCCAATTCCTCCGGCCTGGTCAGCCGTCGCGAGATCCCGCGCAGCACCTGTTCCAGCACCTCAAATTCGCGATACGAGCCCAGCCAGTCGTTGGCGACCATGTGCGGGGCGATCTTTGCCAGCCGTTCCGGCAACTGTCGTTCGCGGGACAGCACCTGATAGACGTCTGCGGTGAACTGCTCCAGCGGTCGGTCGGCATACAGCGTCCAGTCCCGCGCAAGACAATGATCGAAAAACACATCGAGGACGATTCCGGCATAACGCCGCCGCGTTTCGTTGAAGCGGCCCAGAGCGATGTCGACCAGTGGATGCCGATCGGTGAACACGTCGATGCGCCGATGCAGCGCAATCGCCGCCTCCACTTCCGGGTCGAACTGGCCTTGCAGCCGACCTTTGACGAAGTCGCCATACAAGCTGCCGAGTAACTGACCGGGGCGCTGGCCGCCGAGATGCAAATGCGCGAGATAGTTCATGGGCGCAGCTTAGCACTGCGCTTGCTGCTCCAGCACCCTCGCATCGTTATAACCCGATATAGCGATTTATGCGCTCGTCAGACCGAATTCATATTGGTATATCGCGATCCAACGATTTAAAGTTCGCTCCATCGCGATATATCGCTACTGCCACTACGAGCCCAAGCCATGAACCTCGACCTCGACGAAATAATAAAAGCCCTGGCGCACCCAGTACGGCGAGACATCCTCAACTGGCTGAAAGACCCGAAAGGCGAATTCCCCGAGCAGTTGCACAACCATGAATACGGTATTTGCGCCGGGCAGATCGATCAGCGTTGCGGCCTGTCGCAATCGACCGTGTCGGCCCACCTGGCGACGTTGCAACGGGCCGGGCTGATCAGCAGCCAGAAGGCCGGGCAGTGGCATTTCTTCAAACGTAACGAGGACGTCATCCAGGCGTTTCTCAGCACTCTCAGTAAAGAGCTCTGACCCTTAACGTCAGTCAGCCGACAAGGAAACCTGCATGCCCCTTTCGCTTCTCATCCTCGCCCTGAGCGCCTTCGCCATCGGCACCACCGAGTTCGTCATCATGGGCCTGCTGCCCGACGTGGCGGCGGACCTCGGTGTGTCGATTCCCGGCGCCGGCTGGCTGGTCACCGGGTACGCCCTGGGCGTGGCCATCGGTGCACCGTTCATGGCGCTGGCCACCGCCAGGTTGCCGCGCAAGGCAGCGCTGGTGGCGTTGATGGGCATCTTCATTGTCGGCAACCTGCTCTGCGCCATCGCCAGCGACTACAACGTGCTGATGTTTGCCCGGGTAGTCACCGCGCTGTGTCACGGCGCGTTCTTCGGCATCGGCTCGGTGGTGGCGGCCAATCTGGTCGCGCCCAACAAACGTGCCTCGGCAGTAGCCTTGATGTTCACCGGCCTGACCCTGGCCAACGTACTTGGCGTACCGCTGGGCACCGCATTGGGTCAGGAAGCCGGCTGGCGTTCGACCTTCTGGGCGGTGACCGTCATCGGTGTGATCGCGCTGATCGGCCTGATCCGCTTTCTGCCGGCCAAGCGTGACGAAGAGAAACTCGACATGCGCGCCGAACTGGCCGCCCTCAAAGGTGCCGGCATCTGGCTGTCGCTGAGCATGACCGCGCTGTTCGCCGCCTCGGTCTTCACCCTGTTCACCTACGTTGCGCCACTGCTCGGTGAAGTCACCGGTGTGTCGCCGCGTGGCGTGACCTGGACGCTGATGCTCATCGGCCTCGGTCTGACGGTCGGCAACATCATCGGCGGCAAACTCGCCGATAAAGGCATGGCCGCCACGCTGATCGGCGTGTTCATCGCCATGGCCGTGGTGTCCACGGTGTTGAGCTGGACCAGCGTTGCGCTGATCCCGACCGAGATCACCCTGTTCCTCTGGGCCACCGCGTGTTTCGCCGCTGTGCCGGCGCTGCAGGTCAACGTGGTGACCTTCGGCAAGGCTGCCCCGAACCTGGTTTCGACCCTGAACATCGGCGCCTTCAACGTTGGCAACGCCCTCGGCGCCTGGGTCGGCGGCAGCGTCATCGCCCACGGCTACGGCCTGACCAGCGTGCCACTGGCCGCCGCCGCGCTGGCCGTACTTGCCCTGCTGGTGACCCTGATTACCTTCCGCCAGAACGGCAGTGCCGAGCTGGCCCCTGCTTCCAACTGATCAACTTCCTTTATTAAAGAGAGGCTTTTAGACATGGCGACTATTTTCGACCCGATCAAACTCGGCGACATCGAGCTGAACAACCGCATTATCATGGCCCCGCTGACCCGCTGCCGCGCCGACGAAGGCCGTGTGCCGAACGCGCTGATGGCCGAATACTACGTACAACGCGCCTCGGCCGGCCTGATCCTCAGCGAAGCCACTTCGGTAACGCCGATGGGCGTCGGCTACCCGGACACCCCGGGCATCTGGTCCAACGATCAAGTGCGTGGCTGGGCCAACGTGACCAAGGCGATTCACGGCGCCGGCGGCAAGATCTTCCTGCAACTGTGGCACGTTGGCCGCATTTCTCACCCTTCGTACCTGAACGGTGAAGCACCGGTCGCGCCAAGCGCCATCCAGCCAAAGGGCCACGTCAGCCTGGTGCGCCCACTGGCCGACTATCCAACCCCGCGCGCTCTGGAAACCGCTGAAATCGCCGACATCGTCGACGCCTACCGCACCGGTGCCGAGAACGCCAAGGCCGCCGGTTTCGACGGCGTGGAAATCCACGGCGCCAACGGCTACCTGCTCGACCAGTTCCTGCAAAGCAGCACCAACCAGCGCACCGACCAGTACGGCGGCTCGCTGGAAAACCGTGCGCGCCTGCTGCTGGAAGTGACCGACGCCGCGATCGAAGTCTGGGGCGCTGGCCGCGTTGGTGTGCACCTGGCACCGCGTGCCGATTCCCATGACATGGGCGATGACAATCTTGCCGAGACCTTCACCTACGTCGCCCGTGAACTGGGCAAGCGTGGCATCGCGTTCATCTGCTCGCGCGAAAAAGAAGGCGCCGACAGCCTCGGCCCGCAACTGAAAGAAGCTTTCGGTGGCCCGTACATCGCCAACGAGAAATTCACCAAGGAAAGCGCCAACGAGTGGCTGGCCAGCGGTAAGGCTGACGCGGTGGCGTTCGGCGTGCCGTTCATTGCCAACCCGGATCTGCCGGCCCGTTTGCAGGCCGATGCGCCGTTGAACGAGCCGCATCCGGAGACTTTCTACGGCAAGGGTCCGGTCGGCTACATCGACTATCCGACCTTGTAATCAGGCTGTAGCGCAGAAATGAAAAAGCCCCTGACTTTTAAGAGTCAGGGGCTTTTTGCTATTGGCGCAGGACAAGCGCAAGCAAACACCGTTTAACAACAGCGACACAATTTCCCTACAAAATCCACGACTCGCTACGTTTAAACTCCCCGCCGCGATGATCAGCCATGGCGGCTGATTGACATCCTGCCGGGCAATTGCGCATTTTGTTTCATTTGCGCAGGCTTGGGCTCAGGCGCAGCATGTCCAGCCCGGTGTCGACCCAGCGTTCAGCCTCGGCGTGCAGTTCGAAGCTGTCCGGGGCCAGCAGCCAGCCGTACAGCAGGCCGTCGATGTAGGCATGAATGCTGATGGCCGCGCGGGCAGTGTCGAGGTCTTCCGGCAACTGGCCGCGATTCACCGCATTACGCAGGGTCAGGCCGATGCGCAGGTTGCAATCGAGACTGGCCGTCCGGCGCTGCTGGCGCAGATCGCACATTTCATCGGTGAACTCGCACTTATGAAACAGAATTTCGTTGATGCGCCGGGTTTTCGGGTCCAGTGCAACTTGATGAAACAAATGAATCAGCAACTGCCGCATGCAGCCCAGCGGGTCCGGTTCGTCTTCGCTTTCGCTGGCCTTGGCCAGTTCATCCAGCGGTTCGTGCAGGCTGTCGAGCATCGCCTGGACCAGATCGGCCTTGTTGCTGAAATGCCAGTAGATGGCGCCACGCGTTACGCCGGCGAGGGTCGCGATGTCCGCCAGGGTGGTGCGGGCAACCCCCCTTTCATAAAAGGCTTTCTCGGCCGCTTCCAGAATCTGGCTGCGGGTTTCCTGAGCTTCCTCTTTGGTACGACGGACCATGGCAGTAAAACCTCAAACAGGATGTTTCAGGGATGGCTGAATATCCGCTGAATAAAGAGGGGGCGATCTCTCGTGAATCGACTCCCCGGCCTACAATTTCAAACCTTGCGACGACTTTTGTATCAGGGTGGGTACGCGGCGCAGGTGTTTACAAACAACCATGAACGTAAGTATATTACTTAGCAAGCTACTTATCCACCCGGTGCCCGACTTTTACTCTTTCACACTTCTTGTGCGCTTCTTGCGCGCCTGACCCGAGGATCTTCATGCAATTCAAGCCAGCTGTTACCGCTCTGGTCACTGCCGTCGCCCTGGCATCGCTGCTCAGCGGATGTAAAAAGGAAGAAGCGGCCCCAGCCGCTCCGCCCCCTCAGGTCGGCGTCGTCACCCTGCAACCACAAGCCTTTACCCTGACCTCGGAACTTCCGGGCCGCACCAGTGCGTTCCGCATCGCTGAAGTTCGCCCGCAGGTCAACGGCATCATTCTCAAGCGCCTGTTCAAGGAAGGCGCCGACGTCAAAGCCGGTCAGCAGCTTTATCAGATCGATCCGTCGGTCTATGAAGCGACGCTGAAAAGTGCCGAAGCCAACCTGCGTTCGACCAAGTCCATCTCCGACCGCTACAAGCAACTGGTCGATGAGCAAGCCGTAAGCCGTCAGGAATACGACACCGCATTGGCCAACCGCCTGCAATCGGAAGCGTCGCTTCAGACTGCGCAGATCAACGTGCGTTACACCAAGGTCTATGCGCCGATCTCCGGCCGTATCGGCCGTTCTTCGGTGACCGAAGGCGCACTGGTCAGCAATGGCCAGGCCGATGCAATGGCAGTGATTCAGCAGCTCGATCCGATCTACGTCGACGTCACCCAGTCGTCGGTGGAACTGCTGGAACTGCGCCGCGAACTGGAAAGTGGCCGTCTGCAGAAGGCTGGCGACAACGCCGCCGCAGTCAAGCTGACCCTGGAAGACGGCAGCCAGTACAAGCTCGACGGCAAGCTGGAATTCTCCGAAGTCTCGGTTGACCAGGCCACCGGCTCGGTGACCCTGCGCGCAGTGTTCCCCAACCCCGATCACACCCTGCTGCCAGGCATGTTCGTCCACGCCCAGTTGCAGGCCGGCGTCAACAGCGCAGCGATCCTCGCGCCACAGCAAGGCGTGACCCGCGACCTCAAAGGCACCCCGACCGCACTGGTGGTCGGCGCCGACAACAAGGTCGAACTGCGTCAGCTCAAGGCCAGCCGCACTGTCGGCAGCCAGTGGTTGATCGAAGACGGCCTGAAAGCCGGCGATCGTCTGATCACCGAAGGGCTGCAGTACGTCAAACCGGGCGTCGAGGTCAAAGCGACCGAGGCGACTAACGTCGGCACCAAGAACCCGGCCCCCGCACAGGCAGCTGACAAAGCCGCCGGCGGCAAAGGGGAGTAACCCATGTCAAAATTCTTCATCGACCGTCCGATTTTCGCCTGGGTAATCGCCCTGGTGATCATGCTGGTCGGGGCACTTTCGATCCTGAAATTGCCGATCAACCAATACCCGAGCATTGCGCCACCGGCCATTGCGATCCAGGTGACCTACCCGGGTGCGTCCGCACAAACCGTGCAGGACACCGTGGTCCAGGTCATCGAGCAACAGCTCAACGGTATCGACAACCTGCGTTATGTGTCGTCGGAAAGTAACTCCGACGGCAGCATGACCATCACCGCGACCTTCGAGCAAGGCACCAACTCCGACACCGCGCAGGTCCAGGTTCAGAACAAGCTGAACCTGGCCACCCCGCTGCTGCCGCAGGAAGTGCAGCAACAGGGTATCCGCGTGACCAAGGCAGTGAAGAACTTCCTGCTGGTGATCGGCGTGGTTTCGCGTGACGGCAGCATGAGCAAGGACGACCTGTCCAACTACATCGTGTCGAACATGCAGGACCCGATCTCGCGCACCGCCGGTGTCGGTGACTTCCAGGTCTTCGGTGCGCAGTACGCGATGCGTATCTGGCTCGACCCGGCCAAGTTGAACAACTTCAACCTGACCCCGGTCGACGTGAAGAACGCCATTGCTGCGCAGAACGTCCAGGTGTCGTCCGGTCAGCTCGGTGGCTTGCCTGCCGTGCAGGGCCAGCAACTGAACGCGACGATCATCGGCAAGACCCGTCTGCAGACCGCCGAGCAGTTCAAGGAAATCCTGCTCAAGGTCAACAAGGACGGCTCGCAGGTTCGCCTCAAAGACGTGGCTGAAGTTGGTCTCGGCGGCGAGAACTACGCGATCAGCGCCCAGTTCAACGGCAGCCCGGCGTCCGGTCTGGCGGTGAAACTGGCCAACGGTGCCAACGCTCTCGATACCGCCAAAGCGTTGCGCAACACCATCGACAGCCTCAAGCCGTTCTTCCCGCAAGGCATGGAAGTGGTGTTCCCGTACGACACCACTCCGGTGGTGACCGAGTCGATCAAAGGCGTGGTGCACACCCTGGTCGAAGCGATCGCGCTGGTGTTCCTGGTGATGTTCCTGTTCCTGCAGAACTTCCGCGCCACCGTCATCACCACGATGACCGTGCCAGTGGTACTGCTCGGTACGTTCGGCATCCTCGCCGCCGCCGGTTTCAGCATCAACACCCTGACCATGTTCGGCATGGTGCTGGCCATCGGTCTGCTGGTGGACGATGCCATCGTCGTGGTGGAAAACGTCGAGCGGGTGATGAGCGAAGAAGGCTTGTCACCGAAGGAAGCGACGAAGAAATCCATGGGCCAGATCCAGGGCGCACTGGTCGGTATCGCCCTCGTACTCTCGGCGGTACTGCTGCCGATGGCATTCTTCAGCGGCTCGACAGGTGTGATCTACAAGCAGTTCTCGATCACCATCGTGTCGGCCATGGCCCTGTCGGTACTGGTTGCCCTGATCTTCACCCCGGCGCTGTGCGCGACCATGCTCAAGCCGATTCCGAAAGGCGAGCACGGCACTCCGAAGAAAGGTTTCTTCGGCTGGTTCAACCGCAACTTCGACCGTGGCGTGCGCAGCTACGAGCGCGGCGTCGGCAACATGCTGACCCGCAAGGCGCCGTACCTGCTGGCGTATCTGCTGATCGTCGTCGGCATGATCTGGCTGTTCACCCGCATCCCGACCGCGTTCCTGCCGGAAGAAGACCAGGGCGTACTGTTCGCACAGGTGCAGACCCCGGCCGGTTCCAGTGCCCATCGCACGCAGGTGGTCGTGGATGAAATGCGTGAGTATCTGCTGCGTCCGAACAAGGACGGCGGTGAAGCGGACGCGGTGGCTTCGGTGTTCACCGTGACCGGCTTCAACTTCGCCGGCCGTGGGCAGAGCTCGGGTATGGCGTTCATCATGCTCAAACCGTGGGGCGAACGTAACGCCGACAACAGCGTGTTCAAGCTCGCCGCGCGTGCCCAGCAACACTTCTTCAGCTTCCGTGACGCGATGGTGTTTGCCTTCGCCCCGCCAGCGGTTCTGGAATTGGGTAACGCCACCGGTTTCGACGTATTCCTGCAGGACCGCGCCGGTATCGGTCACGAAAAGCTGATGGAAGCGCGTAACCAGTTCCTCGGCATGGCGGCGCAAAGCAAGGTGCTGACCCAGGTGCGTCCGAACGGCCTGAACGACGAGCCGCAGTTCCAGCTGGAAATCGACGACGAGAAGGCCAGTGCCCTCGGCATCACCATCAGCGACATCAACAACACCCTGTCGATCGCGCTGGGCAGTAGCTACGTCAACGACTTCATCGACCGTGGTCGGGTGAAGAAAGTCTACGTGCAGGGCCAGCCGGATTCGCGCATGAGCCCCGAAGACCTGAAGAAGTGGTACGTGCGCAACGCCGAAGGCACCATGGTTCCGTTCTCGGCGTTCGCCAAGGGTGAGTGGGTCTACGGTTCGCCGAAACTGGCGCGTTACAACGGTGTGGAAGCGGTCGAAGTCCTCGGGGCTCCGGCGCCTGGCTACTCCACCGGTGAAGCGATGGCTGAAGTCGAAGCGATTGCCAAGAAGCTGCCGGCCGGTGTCGGTATCTCCTGGACCGGTCTGTCCTACGAGGAACGTCTGTCCGGCTCGCAAGCGCCAGCGCTGTACGCCCTGTCGCTGCTGATGGTGTTCCTGTGTCTGGCGGCGCTGTATGAGAGCTGGTCGATTCCGATCGCGGTCATGCTCGTGGTACCGCTGGGGATCATCGGTGCACTGATGGCTACCAGCCTGCGCGGTCTGTCCAACGACGTGTACTTCCAGGTGGGCTTGTTGACGACCATCGGTCTGGCGGCTAAAAACGCCATTCTGATCGTCGAATTCGCCAAGGAACTGCATGAACAGGGACGCAGCCTGCGTGAAGCGGCAATTGAAGCCTGCCGCATGCGTCTGCGCCCGATCATCATGACCTCGCTGGCCTTCGTTCTCGGTGTTGTGCCGCTGGCGATTTCCACCGGCGCCGGCTCAGGCAGTCAGCACGCGATCGGTACCGGCGTGATTGGCGGTATGCTCACGGCCACGATCCTGGCGATCTTCTGGGTCCCACTGTTCTTCGTTACTGTGTCGTCCATCGGTCAGCGTAAAAAGACCGACGCGGATGAGACTACTGAAACTCCTAAAGAGGCTGGCCAATGAGCAAGTCGCTACTCTCCATCGCAGTCGCCGCCTTCGTGCTGAGCGGTTGCTCGCTGATACCTGACTATCAGCAGCCTGAGGCTCCGGTCGCAGGTCAGTACCCGCAGGGGCCGGCATATTCGCCGGCCCAGGCTCCGGCGCAAGCCGCTGCCGAACAGGGCTGGAAGCAGTTTTTCCATGACCCTGCCCTGCAACAGCTGATCCAGGTCGCCCTGGAAAACAACCGCGACCTGCGTGTCGCGGCGCTGAACATCGACGCTTACGCGGCGCAGTACCGCATCCAGCGCGCCGACCTGTTCCCGGCAGTGTCGGCCAATGCCGCCGGCAGCCGCCAGCGTCTGCCGGCCCGTGCCTCGCAGACCGGCGAGTCGATGATCAGCAGCTCCTACTCGGCTACCGTCGGCGTCAGCGCCTATGAACTCGACCTGTTCGGTCGGGTGCGCAGCCTGAGCGAGCAAGCGTTGCAACAGTACTTCGCTACTGAAGAAGCACGCCGCAGTACGCAGATCAGTCTGGTCGCCAGCGTCGCCAATGCTTACCTGACCTGGCAAGCGGACAAGGAACTGCTCAAGCTGACGCAGGACACCCTCGGTGCCTTCGAAGAAAGCTACAAGCTGACCAGCCGCAGCAACGAAGTCGGTGTGGCCTCGGCGCTGGACCTGGCGCAATCGCGCACTTCCGTGGAAAACGCCCGGGCACAATTGGCGCGTTATACCCGCCAGGTCGCGCAGGACGAAAACAGCCTGACCCTGCTGCTCGGCACCGGTATTCCGGCCAATCTGCAAACGGCCAAACCGCTGTCTGATGACCTGCTCAGCGACGTACCGGCCGGTCTGCCTTCGGACCTGCTGCAACGTCGTCCGGACATCCTCCAGGCCGAGTACAACCTGAAGGCGGCCAACGCCAATATCGGCGCGGCCCGTGCAGCGTTCTTCCCGAGCATCAGCCTGACCGCCAACGCGGGCAGCCTGAGCCCGGACCTGTCCGGCCTGTTCAAGGGTGGTTCGGGGACGTGGCTGTTCCAGCCGCAGATCAACCTGCCGATCTTCAACGCCGGCAGCCTGCGCGCCAGCCTCGACTACGCCAAGATCCAGAAGGACATTGGCGTGGCGAACTACGAGAAGTCCATCCAGACCGCCTTCCAGGAAGTCGCCGACGGCCTCGCCGCCCGCCAGACCTACACCGAGCAGTTGCAAGCGCAGCGTGACTTCGTGCAGGCCAACCAGGATTACTACCGCTTGGCCGAACGTCGCTATCGCATCGGCGTCGACAGCAACCTGACCTTCCTCGATGCCCAGCGTCAGTTGTTCAGCGCACAACAAGCGCTGATCACCGACCGCCTCGCGCAGCTGACCAGTGCGGTCAACCTGTACAAGGCCTTGGGCGGTGGCTGGAATGCGCAGACCGCGCAGAACGAAGCGCTGAAAGAAGAAGCGCCGAAGATGAAGCTGTTCTGATCATCATCGGCTGAATACAAGGAGCCCACCGATTGGTGGGCTTTTTGTTGCCTGAGAATCAAAAGATCGCAGCCTTCGGCAGCTCCTACATTTGAAATGCGTTGCCCTGTAGGAGCTGCCGAAGGCTGCGATCTTTTGATCTTCAATGCTGTTCGATAATCGCCCAAAACCCGCTTTTCCCAATTGAATCCAAACATCCGCCCCCCGCACCATTCGCTCCACAAAACCAATAACAACAGGTTCGACACCATGCTCCCGCGCCCTGCCCCGTCCGGCTGATTGCCATCGTTTCACCCCTGAATACTTTCCAGGTCTGCACCCCGAAAACCGGCCGCAGCGCACCCGTTCGCCCTAAAAAAACAAGAGAGACCCAAGTCCATGACAGTTTTCCCTGTGCCCTACGCATTGCCCGCTGTGATCGCCCTGGCCATCGCCGGTCTGGCCCTGCCGGCAAGCGCCGAAGAAGGCGGCTTCGTTGAAGGCGCCAAGGTCAACCTGAACCTGCGCAACTTCTATATCAACCGCAACTTCACCAACCCGACCAAAACCCAGGGCAAGGCTGAAGAATGGACGCAGAGTTTCATCCTCGACGCCAAATCCGGCTTTACCCAAGGCACCGTCGGTTTCGGCATGGACGTACTCGGGCTGTATTCGATCAAGCTCGATGGCGGTAAAGGCACGGGCGGCACGCAGTTGTTGCCGCTGGACCATGACGGCCGCCCGGCGGACAACTTCGGTCGCACCAACGTCGCCTTCAAGGCAAGACTTTCGCAGACCGAGGTCAAGGTCGGCGAGTGGATGCCGGTATTGCCGATTCTGCGTTCGGACGACGGTCGCTCGCTGCCGCAAACCTTCCGTGGCGGCCAGATCACCTCCAAGGAAGTCGCCGGCCTGACCCTCTATGGCGGCCAGTTCCGCGCCAACAGCCCGCGCGACGACAGCAGCATGAGCGACATGTCGATGACCGGCAAAGCCGCGTTCACCTCTGACCGTTTCAACTTCCAGGGCGGCGAATACCTGTTCAACGACAAGCGCACACAGATCGGCTTATGGAATGCGCAACTCAAGGACATCTACAGCCAGCAGTACCTCAATGTGCTGCACAGTCAGCCGCTCGGCGACTGGACGCTGGGCGCCAACCTCGGCTTTTTCTACGGCAAGGAAGATGGCAGCGCGCGTGCCGGCGATCTGGACAACAAGACCTGGTACGGGATGTTTTCGGCCAAGTACGGCGGCAACACGTTCTACCTCGGCCTGCAAAAACTCACCGGCGACAGCGCCTGGATGCGCGTCAACGGCACCAGTGGCGGCACCCTGGCCAACGACAGCTACAACGCCAGTTATGACAACGCTCAGGAACGCTCCTGGCAGTTGCGTCACGACTACAACTTCGCCGCCATGGGCATCCCCGGCCTGACCCTGATGAACCGCTACATCAGCGGCGACAACGTGCACACCGGGACGATCACCGACGGCAAGGAATGGGGTCGCGAATCGGAACTCGGTTACACGGTGCAGAGCGGCACTTTGAAGGATTTGAACGTCAGATGGCGCAACTCGACCATGCGCCGCGACTTCAGCAACAACGAGTTCGACGAGAACCGATTGATCGTCAGCTACCCGATCAGCCTGCTTTAACCAAACATGCTCCACTGTGGGAGCGAGCCTGCTCGCGAAAGCGCTGCTTCAGTCGACATCTGTGTCGAATATGAAATGGCCTTCGCGAGCATGCTCGCTCCCACATTTGATTCCCATCACAGATGCATGTCATTGGTCAGGCCATGTAGCGCTTTTGCGGGCGACAGTTACAGTGAGCAAACCTGAAGGACTCAGGTGCTCCAACCCTTCACGCTTCCGTTTCGTAGTCGGTCTCCAGCTGTGCACCAGGTTGTCATCGGAAGACACCATTTGATCACCGGAGGATCACCTCATGATCACACGCCGCACCACTGCACCCGATTGGGACGCCAAGGCGTACCAGCAGTTTTCCCGTCTCAGACAACGTCCGGTCAACGAATTGCTCGACCGTATCGAACTGCAAAATCCCCAACGTATTTACGATCTGGGCTGCGGCACCGGCATTGCCACGCAGTTGTTGGCCAAACGCTGGCCGCGCGCGCAGTTGCAGGGCGTCGACAGCTCCGCGCAGATGCTCGATGAGGCACGCTGCCTGCCGATCCGGGCGTTGTGGAAACATTGCGACCTGCTTGATTGGCAACCTGAGCAGCCGGCGGATCTGCTGTTCGCGGCCGCCGTGCTGCACTTTATCGAAGGCCATGAAAAACTGCTGCCGCGCCTGCTCGGTTATCTGAATCCCGGCGGCTGTCTGGCGGCGCACATGCCGGACTGGCGCGATGCGCTGTGGTATCGGCTGATGCTCGACACCCTCGAAAACGGCGGCCCCGGTGGCACACCACTGGGCACGCCTGAACTGCGCCAGCGCATGGCGGCGCGGCCGTTATTGGCACTGGAGGATTACTATCGGTTGCTCGCGCCCATGACTACGTCGCTGGATATCTGGGAGACCGAGCAGTTGCAGATGGTTGACGGCAAGTCGCCGGTGTATGACTGGGTGAAGGTCTCGGCGCTGCGGCCGGTGATGCAGGCGTTGAGTTCAGCGGAACAGGCGCGGTTTATCTATCACTACCTGATGCGGGTGCATGAGCATTATCCGCAGGAGGAGGATGGGCATACGTTGTTTGCATTCAAGCGAATATTTATTGTCGCCAGGGTGTGATTCGTTACGGCCGCTACCGCTTTCGCGAGCAGGCTCGCTCCCACAGGGAAATGCATTCCAATGTGGGAGCGAGCCTGCTCGCGAAGGCGTCAGTGCAACAACCTCACTCGCGGGATTCAACCCCGAGTTCATCCCACACCGATTCCGCCAAATGAAACGTCGCGTTCGCCGCCGGTATGCCGCAGTAGATCGCGCTCTGCATGATCACTTCCTTGATCTCGCCACGGCTCACACCATTATTGGCCGCTGCGCGCAGGTGCAGTTTCAGTTCGCCCTCGCGGTTCATGCCGATCAGCATGGCGATGGTGATCAGGCTGCGGGTGTGCCGGGGCAGGCCCGGACGCGTCCAGATGTCGCCCCAGGCGTGGCGGGTGATCATTTCCTGGAACTCCGAGTTGAACTCGGTCAGCGTGGTCAGGCTGCGATCGACGTGGGCATCGCCCAGCACCGCGCGGCGTACTTGCATGCCTTCGTCGTAACGTTGTTTCTCGTCCACAAAATCTTCCTCACTGAGCCTGCAAAAACGCCAGCACACGGTCGCTGAAATCGGCGCCGGCCTGCACGTTGGACAAATGCGCCGCATGGAACTCGGCGTACTCGGCGTCGCGCACATGGTCGCGAATGAAGTGCCCGCCGGACGGCGGCGTCACCGCATCTTCGCTGCCGGCAATCACCAGCAACGGCACGTTGATCGAAGCCAGTTGTTCACGAAAATCGGCATCTCGCACGGCCGCGCAGTTGGCCGCATAACCTTGTGGATTGGTCGCGGCGAGCATGTCGGTAATCTTCTTCGCCGCCTCGGGATGCGCTGCGGAAAAGTCTGGGGTGAACCAGCGCGCAATCGAGGCATCACGCAGTGCGACCATCGCCGCCGGGCCGTCACGCAACACGGTTTCGATGCGTGGATTCCATACCGACGGATCGCCGATTTTCGCCGCCGTGTTGCACACGATCAGTTTGTGCAGACGATGGCCTGCGTTGATCCCCAGCCACTGACCGATCAGCCCGCCCATCGACAGTCCGCAGAAATGCGCGCGCTCGATATGCAGCGCATCGAGCAGACCGAGTACGTCATGGCCCAACTGCTCGATGCTGTACGGCCCTTCGGTGACCAGCGATTGCCCATGGCCGCGCGTGTCGAAACGCAGCACGCGGAAATGCTCGGTGAACGCCGGCATCTGCGCGTCCCACATGTGCAGGTCGGTGCCCAGCGAGTTGGACAGCACCAGCACCGGCGCAGCGGCCGGGCCTTCTATTTGATAGTGCAGTTCGCCATCGGCGAGTTGAACGAAAGCCACAGCCCTCTCCTTCAGACAGTCAAAGCGTTGTGTTCAGCCACCGCGCGCTCGACCCAGGCTTGCGCCTGGCCAAGGTAATGCGCGGGGTTCAGAAGATCATCGAGTTCAGCGCCACTGAGTTCGGCGGTGACTTGCGGCTCGTCAGCCAGCACCGCACGCAGATGGCGCTGCTCGGCCACGGCGCGTTTGCAGCATTGTTCGAGCAGGTGATGCGCGGTGTCGCGGCCGACGCGTTGGGCGAGGACGATGCTCACCGCTTCGGCCAGCACCAGGCCTTGGGTCAATTCGAGGTTGCGGGCCATGCGCGCCGCATCGACTTCCAGACCGTCGGCCAGCAAACGTGCCTGTTGCAGCGAACCGGACACCAGGCAGCAGATCTCCGGCAGGGTTTCCCATTCGGCGTGCCACAAACCGAGGCTGCGTTCGTGTTCCTGCGGCATCGCGCTGAACAGCGTCGACACCAGCCCCGGCACCCGCGTGGCCGCGCCGATCAGCACCGCCGCGCCGACTGGATTGCGTTTGTGCGGCATGGTCGACGAACCACCCTTGCCCGGTGCGGCGGGCTCGAACACTTCCGCCGCTTCGGTCTGCATCAACAGGCTGATGTCGCGGCCGAATTTGCCGAGGCTGCCGGCGATCAGGCCAAGCACCGCGCCGAACTCGACGATGCGGTCACGCTGGGCGTGCCACGGTTGCTCGGGCAGGGTCAGTTGCAGTTCCTCGGCCAAGGCTTCGGCAATCGGCAACGCCTGTTCCCCCAGCGCCGCGAGCGTGCCGGAGGCGCCACCGAATTGCAGCACCAGCAGCCGTGGCTTCAGTTGTTGCAGACGCTGACGGCTGCGCGTCACGGCGCCCAACCAACCGGCGATTTTCATACCGAGGGTCACTGGCGTCGCGTGTTGCAGCCAGGTGCGCCCGGCCAGCGGCGTGGCGGCGAAACGTTGTGCCTGAGCGGCGAGCGAGTCGGCCAGTTGTGCCAGTTGGTTTTCGATCAGCGCCAGCGCCTGGCGCAATTGCAAGACCAGCCCGGAATCCATCACGTCCTGGCTGGTCGCACCCAGATGCACATAGCGCTCGGCCTCGGCATCGCTCGAGGCGATCTGCTTGCCCAAGGCCTTGACCAGTGGAATCGCCGAATTGCCGGCCGTGGCAATCGCCTCGCCCAGCGCCGCGAAGTCATACAGGCCCGCGTCGCACGCTGCGGCAATCGGTGCCACGGCCGATGAAGGAATCAGCCCGACCCGCGCCTCGGCCCGGGCCAGCGCCGCTTCGAAATCAAGCATCGCCTGCACCCGGCCCTGATCGCAGAACACTTCGCGCATATCGCGGGCGGTGAAGTAGGCATCGAACAATTGATTGCCCGGTCGCTGAGTCATAAACAGTCCTTGCCGGCGCGGGCCTCGCAGCCCGCGCACATGGGTTTACAGATCGTGGTGCAAATACTTCGCCTGCTTGGGCAAACGCAGGCTGAACAGGAAAGCCACCGCCATCATCGCCGTGACGTACCAGTAGAAGGCGTTTTCCATGCCGCCAGCCTTGAGGCTCAAGGCAACGAATTCCGCCGAACCGCCGAAGATTGCATTCGCCACCGCGTAAGCCAGGCCGACACCAAGCGCGCGGACTTCCGGCGGGAACATCTCGGCTTTCACCAGCCCGCTGATCGAGGTGTAGAAACTGACGATCGCCAGCGCCAGGGTGATCAGCACGAAGGCGAGGAACGGGCTACTGATGCTTTTCAGGCTGAGCAGAATCGGCACGGTGAACAGCGTGCCGAGGGCGCCGAACCAGAGCATCGAATTACGCCGGCCGATCTTGTCGGCGAGCATGCCGAACAGCGGCTGCATGCACATATACAGGAACAGCGCGCCGGTCATGATGTAGCTGGCGGTCTTGGCGTGCATCCCGGCGGTGTTCACCAGGTATTTCTGCATGTAGGTGGTGAAGGTGTAGAAAATCAGCGAGCCGCCAGCGGTGTAGCCGAGCACGGTGATGAACGCCGCTTTGTGATCGCGAAACAGTGCAGTGATGCTGCCGGCGTCTTTGTGTGCGCGGGTTTCTTTGTTGGTGGTTTCCTTCAGCGAACGACGCAGGAACAGCGAAATCAGCGCCGCCACCGCACCGACCACGAATGGAATCCGCCAGCCGTAGGCACGCAGGTCTTCTTCAGTGAGGAACTGTTGCAGCACCACCACCAGCGACACCGCCAGCAGTTGTCCGCCAATCAGCGTCACGTACTGGAACGAAGCGAAGAATCCGCGCTGGCCCTTGAGCGCGACTTCGCTCATGTAAGTCGCGGTGGTGCCGTACTCGCCGCCGACCGACAGACCTTGCAGCAAACGCGCAAACAGCAACAGCACTGGCGCCCAGACGCCGATGTCCTTGTAGGTCGGCAAACAGGCGATCAGCAACGAGCCGAAGCACATCATCAGAATCGAGATGAGCATCGAGTTCTTGCGCCCGTGCTTGTCAGCGACCCGGCCGAAAATCCAGCCACCAATCGGCCGCATCAGGAACCCGGCGGCGAATACGCCAGCGGTGTTGACCAGTTGCACAGTGGGGTTATCGGAAGGGAAGAACGCCGGGGCAAAATAGATCGCGCAGAAGGCGTAGACGTAGAAGTCGAACCATTCGACGAGGTTGCCGGAGGAAGCGCCGACGATGGCGAAGATGCGCTTGCTGCGCTCTTCGCCGGTGTAGTGAGAGGTGGTGGTTGTCATTGTTTTTTCACTCGATAGGGACAGTCACAGTCTAGACATACTTTGCAACAGTCCCGTTCCACATCGGATCTTCACCCACGTCTGGATCAGCCTTTGTGGCGAGGGGATTTATCCCCGCTCGAGTGCGAAGCACTCGCAAATCAGATACACGCGGTTCATCTGAATACCGCGCCGACTGGTTTTTGGGGTGTTCTCTCAATAATCGAAGAACACCGTCTCGGCATCGGTGCCCTGCAGAACCACATTCCACTGGTAAACACCCGACGCATCCGCCTTGGCCAGCAACGTCTGGCGACGCTCCGCCGGCACGCACTCGAGCAACGGGTCAGCAACGTTTGCCGGTTCGCCCTCGAAATAAATCCGCGTCAGCAAATGCTTGACCAAACCACGGGCAAACACCAGCACCACCAGATGCGGCGCCTGGGTCGAGCCTTTCAACCCCGGCACGGTGCCCGGTTTGATCGTGGTGAAACGGAAGCGCCCTTCGGCGTCCACCGGCACCCGGCCAAAGCCTTCGAAATTCGGGTCGAGCGGTTTGTCCTGCTGATCTTCCGGGTGGTCGTACTTGCCGGCGGCGTTGGCCTGCCAGACTTCGAGCATGGCGTCGTTGACGACATCGCCATTGCCATCCACCACTTGGCCGGTGATTGCCACGCGCTCGCCGAGGGTCAGCTCGTTGGCCAGGGTTTCGCGGTTCAGCCAGGTCAGGCCGATGTGGTAATACGGCCCGACGGTGTGGGACGTGGTCGCATAGAGCGTCATCTTATTTCTCCATCGGCGTGGCTTCACGGCCGCGCAGCACGATGTCCCAGCGGTAACCGAGGGCGTAGGACGGAATGGTTTTTTCCAGATCGAAACTGGCGATCAGGCGTTCCTTGGCCGAAGTGTCCGGCACGCAGTTGTAGATCGGGTCATACGCCAGCAGCGGGTCGCCGGGGAAGTACATCTGCGTGACCAGACGCGTAAGAATGCTCGGCCCAAACAGGGAAAAATGGATGTGCGCCGGGCGCCAGGCGTTGTGGTGGTTGCCCCACGGATAGGCGCCGGGCTTGATGGTCTGGAACTGGTACCAGCCATCGGCATCGGTGACGGTGCGGCCGGTGCCGGTGAAGTTCGGGTCCAGCGGCGCGTCGTGCAGGTCGCGGGCATGGTTGTAACGACCGGCGGCATTGGCCTGCCAGATCTCCACCAGAATTCCCGGCACCGGCAGGCCGTCTTCGTCGAGCACGCGGCCGTGAATGATGATGCGCTCCCCCAACGGCTCGCCGTCGTGCTGCGCGGTCAGGTCATTGTCCTTCTCGGCAACGTGTTCGGCACCGATGGTCGGCCCGGTGATTTCCGAGAGTGAATGGGGCAGGTACACCAAAGGCTTGGACGGCGAGCGCAGGTTGGTGGATTGATACGTCGGGTGCAGGTAGTCAGGCTGAGTGCCTGCCTGTGGGCGACGGTAACCAGGCTTGTCAGTCATTTCGCTTTCCTCAGTTCTTGTAAGTGCCGCAGCGCGTCAGACACGTTCGATGGCCAGGGCCAGACCCTGGCCAACACCGACGCACATGGTCGCCAGACCTTTCTTGCCGCCAGTCTTTTCCAGATGATGCAGGGCCGTCAGCACCAGCCGCGCACCGCTCATACCCAACGGATGACCGAGGGCAATCGCGCCGCCATTCGGGTTGACCTGCGGCGCGTCATCCGCCAGCCCCAGTTCACGCAGTACCGCCAGACCTTGGCTGGCAAACGCTTCGTTGAGTTCGATCACGTCGAAATCGCTGACCACCACGCCGAGGCGCTCGGTCAGTTTGCGCACCGCCGGCACCGGGCCGATGCCCATCACCCGTGGTGCGACGCCGGCGCTGGCCATGCCGAGCACTTTTGCGCGAGCAGTCAGGCCGTGTTTTTTCACCGCTTCGGCTGACGCCAGAATCAGCGCAGCAGCACCATCGTTGACCCCGGAGGCATTGCCGGCGGTGACGGTTTTGTCCGCGCCATTGACTGGCTTCAGTTTGGCCAGCGCTTCAATCGTAGTGTCGGCGCGCGGATGTTCGTCCTGGCTGACCACGGTTTCGCCCTTTTTGTGGGCGATGCGCACTTCGACGATTTCTTCAGCGAAGTAACCGGCGGCTTGAGCGGCGGCGGTACGCTGCTGACTGCGCAAGGCAAAGGCGTCCTGATCTGCGCGCGAGACTTTATAGTCGTCGGCGACGTTATCAGCGGTCTGCGGCATGGCATCGACGCCGTACTGCGCCTTCATCAGCGGATTGATGAAACGCCAGCCGATGGTGGTGTCTTCCAGTTTCATGTTGCGCGAGAACGCCGCGTCGGCCTTGCCCATCACGAATGGCGCGCGGGACATCGACTCGACGCCACCGGCAATCGCCAGCTCCATCTCGCCACTGGCGATGGCGCGGAATGCGGTGCCGATCGCGTCCATGCCCGAAGCGCAGAGGCGATTGAGCGTAACGCCCGGCACGCTGTCCGGCAGACCGGCGAGCAGCAATGCCATGCGCGCAACGTTGCGGTTGTCTTCGCCGGCCTGGTTGGCGCAGCCGAGAAACACCTCATCGACGGCGCTCCAGTCCACCGATGGATTGCGCTCCATCAGGGCCTTGATCGGCACGGCGGCGAGGTCATCGGCGCGCACGGCGGACAGTGCGCCACCGAAACGGCCGATAGGGGTGCGAATCGCGTCGCAGATATACACGTCACGCATCATGCTTCTCCCGGCGCCTGACCGTGGGCGGCAGCGGTGCGCGCTTCAAGATCACGCAGCGCCGTCAGCTCGACTTCGGTCGGCTCAGCGGTGGTTTCAACGGAGTCGGCAAAACGGATCGCCCAGCCGGTGGCGGCGACCACTTGCTCGCGGGTCACGCCCGGATGCAGGGCTGTGACCACAAATTCATGGGTACCCTCCTCCGGTTCCATGATGCACAGGTCGGTGATGATGCCCACCGGCCCGGCGCCCGGCAGGCCCAGACGTTTACGCGAATCGCCGCCCTCGCCGTGACCGACCGAGGTGATGAAGTCGAGTTTGTCGACAAACGAACGCGCCGACTGTTTAAGGATGATCAGCACGCTTTTCGCCGAACCGGCAATCTCCGGCGCGCCACCGGCACCCGGCAGGCGCACTTTCGGCGCGTGGTAGTCGCCGACTACGGTGGTGTTGATGTTGCCGAAACGGTCGACCTGCGCGGCGCCGAGGAAGCCAACGTCGATGCGCCCGCCCTGCAACCAATAGCGAAAAATCTCACCGGTCGGCACCACGGTGTCGGCGGTCTCGGCCAGCTCACCGTCACCGATGGACAGCGGCAGTACGCTCGGCTTAGCGCCAATCGGGCCGGATTCGTAAATCAGCACCACGTCCGGCGATGAAGTCAGGCGCGCGAGGTTGGCGGCTTTCGATGGCAGGCCGATGCCGACGAAGCATACCGAGCCGTTCTTCAGGCGCCGGGCCGCCGCGACGGTCATCATTTCATTGGTGGTGTAAGTCATTACTTGGCCTCCGAAGCAGCGGCCAATTTGGCCTGGAATTCGCTGAAGTCAGCGCAGCCATGGATGTATTCGTTGATCCACGCGGTAAACGTCTCACGGTCGCGAGCGATCGGGTCCCACGCCTGATAGAAACGATTGTCACGCTCGGTGTAACCGTGGGCGTAGGACGGATGCGCGCCGCCCGGCACGTGACAGACCGCACTCAAGGCCCAGGTCGGCAGTACGCAAGCGTTCATCGGTGCGTTGAGGTCGTCGACGATTTCTTCCACGGTGACGATGCAGCGTTTGGCGGCCAGCGCGGCTTCTTTCTGCACACCGAGAATGCCCCAGAGCAACACGTTGCCCTTGCGGTCGGCTTTCTGCGCGTGAATCACGGTGACGTCCGGGCGCACCGATGGCACTGCCGCCAGCACTTCGCCGGTGAACGGGCAGGTCACGGTTTTGATCAGCGGATTGACCTTCGGCAGGTCGGAGCCGGCGTAGGCACGCAGCACCGCGAACGGCAGGCCGGACGCGCCGGCAACGTAGGCGTTGGCGAGGTCGGCGTGGCTGTGCTCTTCGATTTCCAGCGGATGCGGCCATTGTTTCTCGACCGCGTCACGCAGACGGTGCAGCGAACCCACACCCGGGTTGCCGCCCCAGGAGAAAATCAGTTTGCGCGCGCAACCGGCGCCGATCAGTTGGTCGTAGATCAGGTCAGGCGTCATCCGCACCAGCGTCAGATCTTTCTTGCCTTGACGAATGATTTCATGACCCGCTGCCGTAGGGATCAGGTGAGTGAAGCCTTCGAGGGCGACGGTATCGCCGTCGTTGACGAATTGCTTCACCGCGTCGTGCAGCGAAAGGATCTCAGCCATGGAGCGGGCTCCTGTTCTTGTAAGGAATCGCCAGTGATAAAAAGGCGCGAGGTTCAGCGCCGGAGTCACTGAAGATTAAGCTCGGGAAAATCGCCAAACAATCCGATAATCGACTGAGTGTTCGTTTATCGAACGGATTGTTGCTTCCCTAATGATCGTTCCCACGCTCCGCGTGGGAATGCAGCCGGGGTCGCTCCGCGTCCCTGTACAGCCGAACGCAGAGCGTCCGTTGAGGCATTCCCACGCGGAGCGTGGGAACAATCGTGGGTCTGCCTCAGGTGGCATCCGCATGACTGACCATGCCCTTGATCAACACCGCCGCCGTCGCCAAACCGGCCGGGATCACCAGAGCGGTCAGCACTTGCTCGAAATTCCAGCCCAGGCCGAGCAAGGTTGCGCCCATCCACGCGCCAAGAATCGCGCCGAAGCGGCCGATGCCGAGCATCCACGACACCCCGGTCGCGCGGCCTTGCGTCGGGTAGAAGCGTGCTGCCAATGACGGCATCGCCGATTGCGCGCCGTTGACGCACATGCCTGCCACCAGCACCAGCGTCGCCAGCAAGGTGATGTTGCCCAGGCTTTGCCCTACCGCGTAGGCAAACACCCCGGCCAGCAGGTAGAAAATGCCGATGACCTTGTGCGGATTGAAGCGGTCCATCGCCCAGCCCACCCCGACCGCGCTCAACACGCCGCCAAACTGGAACAACGCACCGATGAACGCGGCCTGTTCCATGCTCGCGCCGCTGTCGCGCATCAGCGTCGGCAGCCAACTGGTCAGCAGGTAGACGATCACCAGGCCCATGAAATAGGTCAGCCACAACAGCAGCGTGCCGGTGCTGTAAGTGCCGGAGAAGATCACCGCGAAGACATTGCGCGCCTTGACGGTTTTCTGTTCCGGCACGCTGAAGCTCGCAGCCTGGGCGACGGTAATTGGATCGATCGGTGCCAAGGTCTTGCGAACTTTGTCGGTGCCGCGGTTGCGTACCACCAGGTAGCGCGCCGACTCCGGCAGCCAGAACACCAATACCACGGCGAGGATCAGCGGCAGGATCCCGCCGATCATCAACAGCGCGTGCCAGCCGAACGCCGGGATCAGTTTTGCCGAGATGAAACCGCCGCCGGCCATGCCGAGGTTGAAGCCGCAGAACATGCTGGTCACCAGCAGCGACTTCTTGCGCTCCGGGGTGTATTCCGAGAGCAGCGTCGTGGCGTTGGGCATTCCCGCACCGAGACCGAGGCCGGTCAAAAAGCGCAACACCAGCAGTTGTTCGACGTTGGTGCTGTAAGCCGAGGCCAGGCTGAAGCCGCCGAACAGAATCACCGCACCGACGAGTACGACTTTTCGCCCGAAGCGGTCAGCCAAAGGGCCGGAGCCGAGGGCGCCGAAGACCATGCCGATCAGCGCAGCACTCATCACCGGGCCGAGGCTGGCGCGGTCGATGCCCCAGTCTTGCGACAGCGCCGGGGCGATGAAGCCCATGGCGGCGGTGTCGAGGCCGTCGAGAAATACGATCAGGAAACACAGGATCACCACTCGCCACTGGTAGCGCGAGATCGGTTGGGCGTTGATAAAGGTCTGCACATCGAGGCAGTTACCCACAGCGGACTGAGGCTGGTTCATTATTTTTATTCCACGCAAAAAACGCAGTCGAACGGCGGCCGGCCAAAGGAAGGCACGGTCACAAGAATAGAAGGTTGTTATCAGGCGTTGCGGTGAATCCGGCAACAACGGGTGGGATACGGACAGTCGGGGAGCGAGCGCATGGTGAGTTGCCTCTTGTCATTATTATGGGGTCGACAGTCCGGCGAGCTCATTCACATCAGCGCCGGATGACGCTGCCGCGACATTAATGATCCGAGGGTTTTAGCGTCAATTCGATAAACGCAACACTGTGCGTTTATCGAACAGCTTCCTCAGGCGAACAACTGCGCACTGAGGTCGCGACTGGCGCTGAGCAGGCCGGGCAAGAAGCGCTGCTCCAACTCGGCGCGGCTGACTCGCCCGGCGTGGGTGCTGACATTCAGCGCGGCGACCACTTGCCCGGAGGCGTCGTACACCGGAACGGCGATCGAGCGCAGGCCCTGTTCCAGTTCCTGATCGACAATGCACCAGCCCTGCTGACGCACCTGCTGCAAACATTCGAGCAACGCGTCCGGGGTATGAATGGTGCGGCTGGTCTTGGCCACCAGTTCGGCGTGGTCGAGGTATTCGCCCAGGGAGGTGTCATCCAGTGCCGCTAGCAGAATCCGCCCCATCGACGTGCAATACGCCGGCAACCGCCCACCGACGGAAAGGTCGACCGAGATCAATCGCTGAGTGGTCGCCGAACGCGCGATATAGAGAATGTCATCGCCCTCCAGCGTCGCCATGTTGCAGGCTTCGTGCAATTGCTCGCTCATACGGTCGAGATACGGCTGTGCGGAAACGGCCAGCGGGGTTGAGGACAGATAGGCGTGGCCGAGGGTCAGCACTTTCGGCAGCAGCGAATAGGTGCGCCCGTCGGTGGTGGCGTAGCCGAGTTTGATCAGCGTGTGCAGGCAACGGCGCACGGCGGCGCGGGGAATTTCCGTGCGATGACTGATCTGCGCGATGGTCAGGTGGCGTTTACGTTCCTGAAACGCCTGCACCACCGCCAGACCACGGGCCAGGGACGTCATGAAATCCGGATCACCGGTCAGCGCCTGAATGCGCTTGGCCGGCGAGGCGACGATGGGCGGCGCCACCGACGTAAAGGAGTTGCGCATTTGATCGTTCATTTTTTGTCCTTGTCCGGCACGCATCGATGCCTAGTCAAACGGCTCGCCGCGCGATGCACAAGCATCGCGCCGCCAACATTGGGCGATTATCGAACCGCCGACCGATAATCGCAATCCAGCCCCCCGCCCTCCTCTTCTTCCTTGAGGCAGCTTTAGCGATTCTGCTCGCAACTTAGTTGTTCCAGTTAATGGCGCCAAAAACAGAACGCCTGTTCTATAACGCGGTCTTTACACTTAACTAGCGGCAAAAGTTGCCGGTAACAAAACCCTCACACATTCAGAACCGTTTTTAACTTGGCAAAGATAGTCATTCCCGAATCGGCCGCTATAATGCACCCTAGTCGCGGCGCTTTAATCAAAAGCCCGCGACTTGCTGAAATGAGGTCCTTCGTCTCAGCTCCGGCCAGCGCCCGGCGCCCATCACACATGCAACGCCAGCGCTCGCTGAAACAGGAAACTGATGCTGCGTCAGTTTTTATCTGGTGCCGTAGCCGCCTGTAACACGGAAGTCTTGATCGCCTCTCCAATGCCACCCGGCCTGATCGGGCTGTGGATGACTGGCGGGTTCGCTCAATTGACTCGTTGCAGTGTGTTCACCGGATATTCAATTCAACTCATACAGGTAGCACCGTGACGAAAGACGAACTGCGCGCGGAACTAGAGCGCCAGGAACAACGTTACAAGGAAGTTTACGGCGGGGAAGTCACCACCTACGCCGCTCAGCCGGAACCGGAACGCAAGGCATGGCGCAAGCGCCCTACTGTTCAGGATCAGGTGTTCAAGCAGGAAATCGAAAAGATCGAAAAGGAACTCAAAGCCGAAGAGCCATGAGCCACGGCGGTTGAGCATTCGAAAGTCGGCGTCCGCCTGAGCCACAGCGCGGTGGAAGACGACACCTCGCGCGCCCGCTACCTGCGGGCAGCGGCTGCATCGCTGTTCTGGGGCTTATGAACGAGCGTCCCACAGGTTTCAGAGATATTTCAGACAAGCGTTTGAGCCTTTGCGATGTCTGAAAAAACGGCTCGAAAATATAGTTTATTCAATAAAATCAAGTAGTTGAAAAACCCTGCGTGCTGCTTGGTTTTCACGCCCTGCAACAAATTAAATCGAAGAAGGGTGTGACCAGTGAGCAGACGGGGCATCGATTTCCTGTCTTTTCTGGCATAATCGCGCCCCCTTACGACCGGGTCAGAAAACCTTCATGATCGATTTATTCAGCGGACTGGATGCTTGGGTGCTTGTGAGCCTCTTGCTCGCCCTGACGTTTGTCCTCGCCTTCGAGTTCATCAATGGATTTCATGACACCGCTAACGCGGTAGCCACTGTTATCTACACCAAAGCCATGCCGCCACACCTGGCGGTGTTCTTTTCCGGTGTGTTCAATTTCCTCGGCGTGCTGCTGGGCGGCGTTGGCGTGGCTTATGCCATCGTCCACCTGCTGCCGGTTGAACTGCTGATCAATGTGAACACCGGCCATGGCCTGGCGATGGTGTTCTCGTTGCTCGCCGCGGCAATCGCCTGGAATTTGGGCACCTGGTACTTCGGTATCCCGGCTTCCAGCTCGCACACCCTGATCGGCTCGATCCTCGGCGTCGGTCTGGCCAACGCGCTGATCAACGACATTCCGTTGAGAGATGGCGTGAACTGGCAGAAAGCGATCGACATCGGCGCCTCGCTGGTGTTCTCGCCGATGGCCGGCTTTCTCATCGCCGCGCTGGTGCTGATCGGCCTGAAATGGTGGCGCCCGCTGTCGAAGATGCACAAGACGCCGGAACAGCGCCGCAAGATCGACGACAAAAAGCACCCGCCGTTCTGGAACCGTCTGGTCCTGGTGATCTCGGCCATGGCCGTGAGCTTCGTGCACGGTTCCAACGACGGCCAGAAAGGCATCGGCCTGATCATGCTGGTGCTGATCGGTATCGTCCCGGCGCAGTTCGTACTCGATCTGAACAGCACCACCTACCAGATCGAACGCACCCGCGACGCGACCCTGCACCTGAGCCAGTTCTACCAGCGCAACGCCGATTCGCTGGGTGAGTTCCTGGCCCTGGGCAAGAGCGTGGAAGGCGACCTGCCGGAGAAGTTCCGCTGCAACCCGCAGCAGACCGAACCGACCATCACCGCCCTGCTGCATACCCTCAAAGGTGTAGCGGACTACCATTCGCTGTCGTCGGACAGCCGCATCGAAGTGCGTCGCTACCTGCTCTGCCTGGACGACACGGCCAAGAAAGTCGGCAAGCTGCCAGGCCTGGAAGCCCGTGAAAAGGCTGACCTCGACAAGCTGCGCAAAGACCTGACCACCACCACTGAATACGCCCCGTTCTGGGTGATCCTGGCGGTCGCCCTGGCCCTGGGCCTGGGCACCATGGTCGGCTGGAAGCGCGTAGTGCTGACCATTGGCGAGAAGATCGGCAAGCAGGGCATGACCTATTCCCAGGGCATGTCGGCGCAGATCACCACCGCCAGCCTGATCGGCATGGCCAACATTTTCAGCCTGCCGGTGTCGACCACTCATGTGTTGTCTTCGGGTGTGGCCGGGACCATGGTTGCCAACAAGAGCGGCCTGCAGGGTGGCACGGTCAAGACTATTCTGCTGGCTTGGGTGTTGACCTTGCCAGCGACCGTGGCGCTGTCGGCCGGGTTGTTCTGGTTGGCTTCGAAGGCTTTGGGTAGTTGATCGTTAGCTGCTTTTGAAGGAGGCGCGATTCTTTGGAATCGCGCCTTTTTTGTTTTTTGGATTGGGGGCATATCCGTTGCTGCGGGTGCTGCCGCTGGCGGTTTCGCTCTTACAGCGAGTCACCTTTTTCAGACGCCAAAAAGGTAACCCAAAAGGCTTTGCCCCGGCGTACGGCCCGCTCGCTGGAGCTCGGGGTACCTTCGTTACGGGACCGATCCGGGCGCAGCGGCTCCGGTTGGCTTCGCTGCACCTACACTCGCTGTGTACGACTGCGTCGTACGGTCGCTACGCTCCCACCCCCGGATCGATCCCGTAACGAAGCCTGCCGAAGGGGCAAAAGATCAAAAGCAAAAGCCAAAGCCAGATCAAGAGCCCCTCACCCTAGCCCTCTCCCAGAGGGAGAGGGGACTGACCGAGGTGTTTGGGCGAAACACGCCGACTTGCGATACCGAGTCGAATGCAGGTTTTGAACACCGCAAAAATCGGCTCCCTCTCCCTCGGGAGAGGGCAGGGGTGAGGGGCGAATCCACCGAAAATCTCAAGCCATGCGACGCTTCTAACCACTCAACAATGAGCGCAAGCTCGAGTGCTTTTGATCTACGGGCGACGTCGGAAGGCTGAGTGGAGGGATTGATCCGGGGGTGGGAGCGCAGCGACCGTCTGGCGCAGCCAGACACAGCGGAAGGAGGTGCAGCGAAGCAAACCGGAGCCGCTGCGCCCGGATCAGTCCCGGAGCGAAGGGACCCGAGCCTGCGAGGGCCGAACGCAGGAGCTAGCGTTTTTTGCTTACTTTTTTAGGCGCTTGTAAAAAAGTAAGTCGCCGTCAGGCGAAACCGCCAGCAGCCGCTACCGAAGCAACGGATATTCACCCAACCCCCCAACAGCCTGGTCGGCCCAAAGGCCGCCAAGGCCGCCAAGGCACAAAAAAAAGGGGCAACCGAAGTCGCCCCAAAATGCCTTGCGTGCCCATCAATCCAGAAGAACTCACTTGCGCCGCTTATGCGCATCCTTCCAGATAAAAAATCCAAACCCTGCAAAAAACAGCACCATGAGCCCCACCGTGAGAACCCCGGCAAACACCACGTTATCGAAAAACATGACTGACCTCCCGGCCCTGCTTTGCTTTGCTGCGATGGACTCAAATTAACAAACACACAGGCGCACATATTGATCAGGATCAATATCCGCAACGAAGGGAAATAAAGGAGGGGAAATAACTGATCTGCATCAACCAATGCAGCGGGAGATCAACGCTTTTTCGGTTTGTTCTTCGACTTTTTCTTGGCTTTTCCCAACGGCATCGCCTGCTCGAAAGCCTGGCGCACTTCGTTCAGGCGCTTTTCGTTGAGGTCATGCACTCGCTTGGCGCGTTCAGTGCTGAGGTCGATCAGTTTGTCGTCTTGGCTCATGGCGTCCGGCACATCGCAGAAGAGATCACAGCTGCCGTCACCGACAGGATTGCGCCAATCATGCCGCCTGGCGCAGGCGCTGACCAGTCACTGTTCAAATCTCGATATCGACCCACAAGCCCTGACGCGGCTGATCGTCTATCAGCGGCACCACCGGCACGGTGTTATCGGCATTGAGCTCAGTGCCCGGCACGGCCAGATGCTCTTCCGGATCCTCATCGGCCTCGCGACGTCGGCGGTCACGTTCCTGTTGGCGGCGCTGTTCTTCTCGCGCCAGCAGACGATCCTCTTCCGGATCACGCTTCTGCAGATCGATCGTGCTTTCGTTGGAGCTTTCCTGCACCGGCACCACCGGCGGGATGTCCGGCCGCTGTCGGATCGGATCCTGCTGGGAAGTGATCGGCACGGCGCTCAAGGGGAGCATCGGTGGCAACATATAAAGGTCTCCTGTCTGCAGGCTATCGGCTGGGGTGCAGGCGCCTTGAGCCGCCTGTCGTAATTGTGTGATGCACCTCGCACCCGAAGGAGCTGCCGCAGGCTGCGATCTTTCATGGGACAACGCAAAACCCAAGTGTTCCCACAGATCAAAAGATCGCAGCCTTCGGCAGCTCCTACGCCAGTAATCTTTGGCCCTGAAGCCCTCATTCCGTTAAGATAGCCCGCTTTTTCAAGGTGGGAGTCAGGCAGCATGGCGCAGCAGTATCAACCGGGGCAACGCTGGATCAGTGACAGCGAAGCAGAGCTTGGTTTAGGCACCGTTCTGGCACAGGACGGCCGCTTGCTGACCGTGCTTTACCCGGCCACTGGCGAAACCCGCCAGTACGCGCTACGGAATGCGCCCCTGACCCGCGTGCGGTTTTCGCCGGGCGACTCCATCACCCATTTCGAAGGCTGGAAGATGACCGTGCAGCAGGTCGACGACGTCGACGGGCTGATGGTCTATCACGGCCTCAACGGGCAGAACGAAGTCGTCACCCTGCCGGAAACCCAGCTGTCGAACTTCATTCAGTTCCGTCTGGCCAGCGACCGTCTGTTCGCCGGGCAGATCGACCCGCTGCCGTGGTTCTCCCTGCGCTACAACACCCTTGAACACACCAGCCGCCAGTTGCAGTCCTCGCTGTGGGGCCTGGGTGGCGTGCGTGCGCAACCGATCGCGCACCAGCTGCACATCGCCCGCGAAGTCGCCGACCGTATCGCCCCGCGCGTATTGCTGGCGGACGAAGTAGGTCTGGGTAAAACCATCGAGGCCGGTCTGGTGATCCATCGCCAACTGCTCTCGGGCCGCGCCAATCGCGTGCTGATTCTGGTCCCGGAAAACCTCCAGCATCAGTGGCTGGTGGAGATGCGCCGCCGTTTCAATCTGCAGGTCGCGCTGTTCGACGAAGAACGCTTTATCGAAAGCGATGCCACCAACCCGTTCGAAGACACGCAACTGGCGCTGGTCGCGCTGGAGTGGCTGGTCGACGACGAGAAGGCGCAGGACGCCTTGTTCGCTGCCGGTTGGGACCTGATGGTGGTGGACGAAGCGCATCACCTGGTCTGGCATGAAGACAAGGCCAGCGCGGAATATTCGCTGGTCGAGCAACTGGCCGAAGTGATTCCCGGCGTGCTGCTGCTCACCGCCACCCCGGAACAACTCGGTCAGGACAGCCACTTCGCCCGTCTGCGCCTGCTCGACCCGAATCGTTTCCACGACCTGGCCGCGTTCCGCGCCGAGAGCGACAACTATCGCCCGGTCGCCGAAGCCGTGCAGGAACTGCTCGACAAGGGCCGTCTCTCGGCCGAAGCGCACAAGACCATTCACGGTTTCCTCGGCAACGAAGGTGAAGCCCTGCTCACCGCCGTCAACGATGGCGACACTGAAGCCAGCGCCCGCCTCGTCCGTGAGCTGCTCGATCGCCACGGCACCGGTCGCGTGCTGTTCCGTAATACCCGCGCGGCCGTGCAGGGTTTCCCGGAGCGCAAACTGCATCCGTACCCGTTGCCGTGCCCGGACGAATACCTCGAACTGCCGCTGGGCGAACATGCCGAGCTGTACCCGGAAGTCAGCTTCCAGGCCCAGCCGGAAGCCAGTGAAGAAGAGCGCTGGTGGAAATTCGACCCGCGCGTGGAGTGGCTGATCGATCAGCTGAAAATGCTCAAGCGCACCAAGGTGCTGGTGATCTGCGCCCACGCCGAAACCGCGATGGACCTGGAAGACGCGTTGCGCGTGCGTTCCGGCATCCCGGCCACGGTGTTCCACGAAGGCATGAACATCCTTGAGCGTGACCGCGCCGCCGCCTACTTCGCTGATGAAGAGTTCGGCGCGCAAGTGCTGATCTGCTCGGAAATCGGCAGTGAAGGTCGCAACTTCCAGTTCGCTCACCATCTGGTGCTGTTCGATCTGCCGTCGCACCCGGACCTGCTCGAGCAGCGCATCGGCCGTCTCGACCGGATCGGCCAGAAACACATCATCGAACTGCACGTGCCGTACCTGGAAACCAGCCCGCAAGAGCGCCTGTTCCAGTGGTACCACGAAGCGCTCAACGCCTTCCTCAACACCTGCCCGACCGGCAACGCCTTGCAGCATCAGTTCGGCCCACGCCTGCTGCCGCTGCTTGAAGAAGCCGATGACGGCGAATGGCAAGCGCTGATCGACGAAGCACGCGCCGAGCGTGAGCGTCTCGAAGCCGAGCTGCACACCGGTCGCGACCGTCTGCTGGAACTGAATTCCGGCGGCGCTGGCGAAGGTGAAGCGCTGGTCGAGGCGATTCTCGAGCAGGACGATCAGTTCGCCCTGCCGATCTACATGGAAACCCTGTTCGACGCGTTCGGCATCGACAGCGAAGACCATTCGGAAAACGCCCTGATCCTCAAGCCGAGCGAGAAGATGCTCGACGCCAGTTTCCCGCTGGGCGACGACGAAGGCGTGACCATCACTTACGACCGCAACCAGGCGCTGTCGCGCGAAGACATGCAGTTCATCACCTGGGAACACCCGATGGTGCAGGGCGGCATGGATCTGGTGCTGTCCGGTTCGATGGGCAACACCGCCGTCGCGCTGATCAAGAACAAGGCGCTGAAACCAGGCACCGTGTTGCTGGAATTGCTCTACGTCAGCGAAGTGGTCGCACCGCGCTCGCTGCAACTGGGTCGCTACCTGCCACCGGCGGCGCTGCGTTGCCTGCTCGATGCCAATGGCAACGACTTGTCGCCACGGGTGTCGTTCGAAACCCTCAACGATCAGCTGGAAAGCGTGCCCCGCGCCAGCGCCAACAAGTTCATCCAGGCTCAGCGCGATCAGTTGACGCCACGGATCAACGCCGGCGAAGAAAAGATCGCCCCGCGTCACGCCGAGCGCGTGGCCGAAGCGCGCCGCCGTCTGGCCGCCGACACCGACGAAGAACTGGCGCGCCTGACCGCGTTGCAAGCGGTCAACCCGACCGTGCGCGACAGCGAACTGGAGGCGTTGCGCACTCAGCGTGAGCAGGGTCTGGCGATGCTCGACAAAGCGGCGTTGCGCCTGGAAGCGATTCGGGTGCTGGTGGCGGGCTAACCGCCCCGCTCCACCGCTGAAAACCAAGAGGCCCGCAGTGATGCGGGCCGATCGTTCCCACGCTCTGCGTGGGAATGCAGCCCGGGACGCTCCGCGTCCCTACCAAAGCTTGAACGCAGAGCGTCCCTTGAGGCATTCCCACGCAGAGCGTGGGAACGATCATGTGGGAGCGAGCCTGCTCGCGAAAACGGTCAGGCAGTCGCCGCAGAAATTTCAGGCTCAATCACCGCCACCAACCCCTCCTTCATCCGCTGTGCATCGCGAACAAAACACCGCGATGCCAGGAACAGAAAGACCATGGTCAGGAACAGCGCCACCGGGATCAGGTACATCGCGTCGTGCAGGCCGACAGCCTTGAACGCTTCGGTCATCTGCTCAGCCCCTGCCGCCAGCATCGCCGTGTGCGCGAAGTGATCCGACAGCCCACCCACGACCACCGGCCCCAACCCGCCGCCGAGCAGATACAGACCGGCGAAGAACAACGCCATCGCCGTCGCCCGCAGGCGAGGTTCGACGACGTCCTGAATCGCCGTGTACACGCAGGTATAGAAGTTGTAAGCGAACAGCCAGCCAACGCTGAACACCGCGACGAACACGCCGATCTCAATGCGCCCGGCATGCAGCGCCCAGGCTGTGCACAACGTCGAAATGATCAGACTGAACGCGGCGAACAACAGCCGCCCACTGGCGAAACGCTGATGGATCTTGTCGGCGATCCAGCCGCCAAGGGTCAGCCCGACCAGTCCGGTGACGCCGACGATCACGCCCGTGGCCACCGCTGCCTCCTGCAACGGCATGAGGAAATAGCGTTGCAGCATCGGCACCAGAAACGAGTTGCAGGCATAGGTCGCGAAGTTGAAGCACAGCCCGGCCATCACCAGCCACAGGAAGGTCGGCACAGCGAGAACGCGGCGGATAGGCCTGTCGACTTTCTCTTGCGAGACCTGCACGGTTTCAGCCGCGCCGCGTTTCGGCTCTTTGATGAAGAACATGAACACCGCGAGGATCAGCCCCGGCACGGCGGCGATGAAGAACGGCGCGCGCCAGCTGTCGAAGGCCTTGACCATCGCGCCGATGGTGAAGAACGCCAGCAGCAGCCCCAGCGGCAGGCCAAGCATGAAAATACCCATCGCCCGCGCCCGACGGTGCGCCGGAAACAGATCGCCGATCAGCGAGTTGGCCGCTGGTGCATAACTGGCTTCGCCGATGCCGATACCCATGCGCACGATCAAAAAGCTCCAGAAACTGCCGACCATACCGTTGACCGCAGTCAGCGCACTCCAGGTGGCCAGGCCCCAGCCCATCAGTTTGCTGCGTGAACCGGTATCGGCCATGCGCCCGAGTGGCAGGCCGGCAATGGCGTAAACGATGGTGAACGCGGTGCCGATGATGCCCAGCTGAAAGTCGCTGAGGTGCCATTCCATGCGGATCGGTTCGATGATGATCGCCGGGATGGTGCGGTCGAAGAAATTGAACAGGTTGGCGAGGAACAGCAGGAACAGAATGCGCCAGGCATTCGCCGCTTGGGTCGAGTTCTGCATGGGTCCGTCTCTTTATTGTTATGAGGGCTTCACTGCCAGCGCGTCGAGCCCGGAACCTGCAATCTAGTCAGCCGCACGGGGGCTGTCTGTCATCATTCGTCAGCCTGATATCGACCCATCGCACTGTAACGAAACGTAAGCCCTTGATAAGTCTGGAATCCCCCGCCATACGGGGCTTTCGCGGCAAAATCCGGCGACAAAAAAATAGTTTCGCGCCCCCCTTCCCAACGCCATGTCAAAGTCTAGAATGGCCGCCGGATCCGTCCGGATCTTCCGATCAATCCCTTTGATACCCCCGCCCATGTCCGAAGCCAGTCCGTGTCTGAATTGCGGTGCCTGCTGTTCCCATTTTCGTGTGTCTTTTTTCTGGGGTGAGTGCTCATCCTCTGGCGGGACGGTGCCCGATGAACTGGTCGCGCAGATCACCCCGAGCCGGGTGGCAATGATCGGCACCGATCGCAAACCGGCGCGTTGCATGTCCCTGGCGGGTGAGGTCGGCAGTGCCGTGGCCTGCACGATCTATGACAAGCGCTCGAGTACCTGCCGCGAGTTCGAGGCGTCGTGGGAGAACGGCGAACACAACCCGGACTGCGACAAGGCCCGCGCTGCCCACGGCCTGCCGCCCTTGCCGCCACACTGGAATAATCTGCCGCTGGAGCGCATTGCCTGAGCCTTAGCGCAAATCGCTATGAGGCTAATGGCAAAATCATTACCACCAATGTGCCACTACGCCTTGCAGCGTGAAAACCGCCTCTATACTCCATCCATTCGCCTGCGTTGATTGACGCACGGGCCAGATGAATCCGAGACGGGGCATGCTATGGAGTGGCTTGGTTTGCAGTTTGTTGCCGAGCTGCCGGCGAGCGGGCAGATTCTCCTCGATTGCAGCCACAACCCTTTGTTGGTGATGGTGGCCTATCTGGTCGCCTGCGCGGCGAGTTTCGCCACCCTGGACATGGCAGAGCGCCTGGTACATGCCGAAGATCCGGGGTCGCGGCGCATCTGGCGCTGGATCGGCGCGACCTGCCTGGCCGGCGGCATCTGGGCCATGCACTTCATCGGCATGCTGGCCTTCCAGACCCCCATCGATATTCAGTACGACCTCGGCATCACCCTCTTGTCGTTACTGATCGCTCTGCTCGCCTCGTGGCTGGCCATGCACACTCTCAGTGAGGTGCAGCCGAGCGCGCTGCATTGCCTGAAGACCGCATGTGTCATCGGTTTGGGCATCGCTGGCATGCATTACGTCGGCATGGCCGCGATGAAGTCGAGCGCCACCGCCTACTATCAGCCAGGGCTGTTCGCGCTGTCGGTGCTGATTGCCATCGGCGCCAGTTTCACCGCGCTGTGGGTGGCGCGCTATCTCAGCGAAGGCAGCGGCGTCGCGCATCAATTGCTCAAGTACAGCGCGGCGCTGATTCTTGGCGCCGGCATCATCAGCATGCACTTCACCGGCATGGCTGCGCTGGATCTGGTGCTTCCCGAAGGTGCCCTGGCAGCGAGCGGCAGTGACACCGGGCATTTGCAACTTGGCCTGACCGTGGCGCTGATCATCCTGTTGATTCTCGGCAGTGCGATCAGCGCCGCCCTCGCCGACAAGAAGCTGCAGAACAAGGAAAACGACCTGCGCCGGGTCAACGCCCTTCTCAGCCAGCTCGATCAGGCGCGCATGTCCCTGCAGCAAGCGGCCAATTACGACGCGCTGACCAATCTGATCAACCGCCGTGGTTTCAACCAGATGTTCGCCGAAAAACTCAACCAGAAAGCCAGCGAGGGCGGCATGCTCGCGGTGATGTTTCTCGACATCGACCACTTCAAGCGCATCAACGATAGCCTCGGCCATGATGCCGGTGACGCGCTGCTCAAAGTCATCGCCCAGCACATCAAAAGCTCGGTGCGCAGCCACGAAGACGTGGTCGCGCGGTTCGGCGGCGACGAGTTTTGCATCCTCATCAGCCTGCGCGACCGCGAAGAGGCGCGCGGTATGGCGCAGCGCATCATGCACAAGATGAAAGAGCCGATCGAACTGGCCGGCCGGCGCATGGTGATGACCACCAGCATCGGCATCAGCCTGTTTCCCGAAGACGGCACTACCTGCGAAGAGCTGCTCAAACACGCCGACCTGGCCCTGTACCAATCCAAAGGCGCCGGGCGCAACGGTCTGCACTTCTTCAATTCCAGCCTGAAGACCCGCGCCAGTTTCGAGCTGCAACTGGAAGAAGAACTGCGCAGTGCGCTACGGCAAGACAACGCGCTGATGCTCTACTACCAGCCGATCTTCGAAGTGAAAACCGGACGCGTGACCAAGCTCGAGGCGCTGATTCGCTGGCAGCATCCGGTTCACGGTTTGCTCACACCGGATCGCTTCATAGGTATCGCCGAGAACAACGGTTTGATCGCCGAACTGGACAATTGGGTGCTGCGCCGCGCCTGCAAGGATCTTGGCGAGCTGTCGCGGCATGGTTGTGCCGAATTGAAAATCGCCTGGAACTGCTCGCCGCTGAATCTGGCGCGCGAAGAGCTGGCCGAGGAGATTGAGCACGCCTTGCACACGGCGGGCGTTGCCCCGGAACGCCTGGAACTGGAGGTCACCGAAAACGCCTTGATGGGCAATATCGCCGACACTCTGGTGCTGCTGCGGCAAATCCGCGCCCTCGGTGTGTCGCTGTCGATCGATGATTTCGGCACCGGCTATTCGTCGCTGGCCTACCTCAAGCGCCTGCCGCTGAACACCCTGAAAATCGACCGCTCGTTCATCCTCGACATTCCCACCGCCACGGCGGACATGGAGATCGTGCAGGCGATCATCGTCATGGCCCACACCCTGCATCTGCAGGTGGTCACCGAGGGCGTCGAGAGCCTGGAGCAATATGAGTTTCTCGAACGTTCGGGCTGCGACTTCATTCAGGGTTATCTGCTCAGCCGCCCGGTGCCGCTGGACGAATTGCGCGCGGTGCTCGATGAAATCAACCAGCGCAAACCCGTGCTCGGGGTCAATCCGTTGAGTCTGGCGCGCGATACATTTGCACCAGCGTCGCTGGATCCTTCGCTAAAAAGCCTTGCGCCCCATGCAGGCGCATCAACTGTGCGGCCAATCCGCTGATTGGCGTCGCCGAGCCCTGCTCGCGGGAAAATTTCACTGCTGTGTCGAGATCCTTGAGCAGCGTGCGCACGTGCCACTTGACCGGTTCGAAACGGCTCTCGGCCATTTGCGGGGCAAGTATCTGCAAGGGCTTGGAATCAGCAAAGCCACCGGCCAGCGCCTCGGCGATCAGACTGGCATCGACCCCGGCCTGTTCGGCCAACGCCACCACTTCGGCAATCACCAGCGCATTGCACGCGACGATCATCTGGTTGCAGGCCTTGGTCACCTGGCCGGCGCCAACGCCGCCCATGTGCGTGACGCGCTGACCGAGGCTGAGCAGCACCGGGCGTACGCGCTCAAGATCTGCCGCTGCACCACCAACCATGATCGCCAGACTGCCGGCCTCGGCGCCCACCACGCCGCCGGACACTGGTGAATCGAGCCAGCCCATGGCGGTTTTCTCGGCCAGCGCTGCGGCCATCTCGCGAGTCGCGGTCGGTTCAAGACTGGAGAAATCCACCAATAGCTGGCCGTTTTTCGCACCTTCGGCAACACCGCCAGTGCCAAACACCACTTCACGCACCACGGCGGTATCGGCCAGGCACAGCATAACGATGTCGGCGTGTGCGCACAGTTCGGCGGGGCTCGATACCTGGCGGGCGCCGGCCGCAACCAGCGGTGCGCACTTGTCCGGGTTGCGGTTCCACACCGCCAGCGGGTAACCCGCCGCCAGCAGACGCCGGCACATCGGCAGGCCCATCAGGCCGATTCCGGCAAACCCCAACGAAGGTAGCGTTGACATCATTTCGCCTCTTTTCGATTAAAGATCACCGAATCATGGCCGATTCATCAACGATCAGGAAAGGATTCCGCCCGGCGATCAGACCAGCCAGCACTACGACGCCCGGGCCGTATTCGCGCACACAAGACGCGAGATCTTATTCCGTGAGGTTCGCCGGCACTGTTCGGCGGGCCAACCCAGTCCAGGTAAATGGCGCACCATGACCTCTAAAAACAACCCCGCCAGTGCAACAGCCGATCTGACCCTGAGCCCCGCCGCGAACAGCGCGTCATCATCCAGGCCGACGCCGCCTTCGCGTCCGCTGTCGACCCAGCAATACCTGTACTTCACCGAAACCAACACTGACCGCATCCTCGATAACCTCGACGGCCTGCGCGATTCGGTGTTCCCGCGCCCGGCGCATCAGGAAGGCGACAACGAGCAGCACAACGACCAGGAATTTCCCTCGGTGTGCCTGATCGGCCTCGGTCGCTGCGGCTCCAACATCGCCCTCGACGTGGCGGAGCTGGTGTACAACGCGCGCAAGTTCTACCTCAACGAATTCAACAACGAAGACCGCCCGAGCGACCGACGCCTGGCCGACAAGGGCTACAGCCCAGCGCAGTGGATCAAGAACAATCTGCGCATCGGCACCAGCAAATCGACCAAACCGGTGTTTCTGGTCGAACCGCTGGTGATGCTTGGCGACCTCGACAAGGACATCGCCGGGCGCATCCGTTTCTCGCGCAAGGGCGAGAAAAGCGGCTTCCTGCGCGACTACAGCAAAATGAAGATCATGGACTTGTCCGAAGTCCACGCCGGTGGCGCCGGTAACGCGCCGATCCTCGGCCAGTATCTGGCGAAGATCATCCTCAACAAGGATACCCAGCGCTTCTCCAGCCCCGACTGGAAAATGATCCACTCGTACCTGATCGACAGCTGCGGAATCAAGGCCAACCAGTCGCGCCTGTATTTCTCGATCTTCAGTGCCGGCGGCGGTACCGGTTCGGGCATGGCCTCGGAGTTCGGTCTGGCGCAGCAGCACTCGTACATGAACAAGACCTTCGACACCAAGCCGATGGACGAGCATGACGGCAAGAGCGGTCATTCGTTTGTCTTTGAGCCGATCTTCACCAGCGGCATCTGCGTGCTGCCGAACATTTCCGACCACCGCAGCGAAATGTCCGAGGCGCTGCACATCAACGCCGGGCGCCTGCTGTGCAAATACCTGTCGGAGGAATGGGATTTCTCCTACAACTTCGCCAACGAAGACAGCAGCGAAGCCAGCGTGATGGGGCGTATCCGCCCGTGGAACGCGATGATGCTGATCTCCAACGACATCATGCGTTACGCCGAAGAAAGCGATGACGGCAACATCCAGAACATTGATGTCAATGCCATGGAGAAGCACGCCAACCAGTACATCTCGCAACAGATCTTCAACATTCTGACGGCGCAGGCAGTCACCACCGACTACGACCAGAACTACTTCCGCCGCGCCGGCATCGACATCGGCGAAACCATCCGCCTGGACGCCAACGACCTGTTCATGAGTCTGGCCGGGCCAGTGGCGATTGCCTACGCCGAATCGGTAGTCCCGGAAACTCCGCCGCCGAGCAGCGACAAGTTCAAGGTCTTCGATAAAGAGCCGCAGCGCCTGAACATCGACGACCTGTTCTTCCGTTCGATCGACCTGCCGCACTTCAACAAGGTCACTCAGGCCATCGAAGGCATCAGCCTGCTGCCGATCGAATCCAAGCGTTATCGCGCTTCGCTTGAGCAGTACAAGAATTCCGGCTACGACGCCGCCGCGCTGCACGATTTGCACTTCTTCAAGAATTGCTCGTCGGTGGTCTCGATCGTCTCGCTGCCGAAAGACTACAAACTGTCGTACATGGATCTGAACCGGTTGAAGACCCACCTCAACAGCCTGTTCCCCAACACCACGCTCAAGCGCTATGCGCTGGTGATCGGCGCTTCGGCCAACCTGTCGCTGACCACCCTGATCGCCAAGAGCCCGTGCCTGTCGGACGACTTCCTCACGCTGATCGTGGCGTTCATCAAGCGCTGCTTCGCGAAGAATCCGTACCGTTTCGACGAGACGCTGGATAACTCGATTCTCGACTTCATCATTCAGGAAGACTTCGACGAGGAGCGGATCGACGACCTGCTCAACGAATTCGAAAACCCGGCGAAGATCCTCGATACCAACTGGTACGCGATCAAACCGATGTACGAGAAAAAGTATCGCGAGCTGATCAACGATAAAGACAAGTTCGTCTCGATCAATGACATCCGCCTGTCGCGTGATTGCGTGAAGAAGTCGATCAAGTACCTGCGCGAGATCTACCGCCACCGGATTGGCAAAACCAAGGTCATTTCGCTGAATAACCATACCGGGAAGACGTTCTCGGTCTGATCCAGCAGCGAGTCGCTCCATTCGCGAGCAGGCTCGCTCCCACAGGAAAGTGCATTCCGGTGTGGGAGCGAGCCTGCTCGCGAAGGCGCCCTCAACCTCACCGACAAATTCAGCTTACGAACATCCAGAAACAATTAAGCAACCCTCAGGCCGCTCAATAAACTGTTCCCGTTACGTTTACGTCACCGTGAGGCGTGGCGATTCTCCACGGCAAGGTGCCATCACGCTACTCCGCTACACACTTGCGGCGCGGCAATCGAGGCACCAAAAGAGTGCAGGCAATTAAACGGCCGCCCTTTCCTGGATCAGAATCCACGGCGAAACCACCACGGCCCACAGCTGCGGATCACGTTCGAAAATATCCAGCGCCCGCGTTTCAGACAGCTTGGCGACCTTGTCGTCGGCCAGCCAGGCCGCGACTTTCTCGCCTTCATCCGAGGCCACGGCCTCAGCGGCGGCGATCAAATCCAGGTCAGGGTCGACCCACAATAGGGCACCCTTGGCGAAGAACGGCTCCAGCTCTTTCCAGGTAATAGATGCCGTTTCACCAAGCAGCTTGGCATAGAGGGTGCTAGGTTCTTGATTCATGGGAGCTGTCCGGAAAAGAAATCGACGCGAATGATAACGTCGGTGGTCCGTCAGAAAAACCCGGTTGCAAATCGCTGCACCGAACGAAAAGAGCAGGAACGCCAGGGAATGCTGCCTTTTGGGATATATGCCCCCGATTGCTCCGCCGCAATTCTGTCTCTTTCATTCAAAAATGCGACACCTCCAAGTTTTGCCCCGTGGCGCCCGCTTCCCAGTTGATCAAGCGGCGCTCTACACTGTACCGGTACAGTTGCCGGGGCATTTTCCGGAGGGTATCGCAAAGATATCTGACCCGGTTCTGCTGCTACGGCGCCAGAACTCTAAAAAATACAACAGTAAGAGTGGAGCACTATGACTAAGGCTACTAAGCAGATTTCCAAACTGTTTGCCGCTATGGTTCTGGCCGGGGTTGCCAGCCATTCGTTCGCAGCTGACACCATCAAAATCGGTATCGCCGGTCCTAAAACCGGTCCAGTAGCCCAGTACGGCGACATGCAGTTCAGTGGCGCGAAGATGGCCATCGAGCAGATCAACGCCAAGGGCGGCGTCGACGGCAAGAAACTCGAAGCCGTTGAATACGACGATGCCTGCGATCCGAAACAAGCGGTAGCGGTAGCGAACAAGGTCGTCAACGACGGCGTCAAGTTTGTGGTCGGTCACCTGTGCTCCAGCTCCACTCAGCCCGCTTCGGACATCTACGAAGACGAAGGCGTGATCATGATCACCCCGGCTGCCACCAGCCCGGACATCACCGCCCGTGGCTACAAAATGATCTTCCGCACCATCGGTCTCGACAGCGCCCAAGGCCCTGCCGCCGGCAACTACATCGCCGATCACGTGAAACCGAAAGTGGTTGGCGTGCTGCACGACAAACAGCAGTACGGTGAAGGCATCGCCACCGCCGTCAAATCGACCCTCGAGAAGAAAGGCACCAAGGTTGCCGTCTTCGAAGGCGTCAACGCCGGCGACAAAGACTTCTCCGCCATCATCGCCAAGCTCAAGCAAGCCGGCGTCGACTTCGTCTACTACGGCGGCTACCACCCGGAGCTGGGTCTGATCCTGCGTCAGGCTCAGGAAAAAGGCCTGAAAGCCCGCTTCATGGGTCCGGAAGGCGTGGGTAACGACTCGATCACCCAGATCGCCAAGGATGCGTCCGAAGGCCTGCTGGTGACCCTGCCGAAATCCTTCGACCAGGATCCGGCCAACGTTGCCCTGGCTGACGCGTTCAAGGCCAAGAAGGAAGATCCGAGCGGTCCGTTCGTGTTCCCGTCCTACTCGGCAGTGACCGTGATTGCCGAAGGCATCAAGGCGGCCAAGTCCGAAGACGCTACCAAAGTGGCTGAAGCCATCCACGCCGGTTCGTTCAAGACCCCGACCGGCGACCTGAGCTTCGACGACAAAGGCGACCTGAAGGACTTCAAATTTGTCGTGTACGAGTGGCACAACGGCAAACCTAAAACCGAAGTTTCGCCTCAGTAAGGCCTTGCCCGACTGACTGCCAATAAAGCCCACGGCGTGCCGTGGGCTTTGTTTTGCGAATGTATGGGCCGCGCTGGCGTGATCCGCCAGTCTGCCCACCTGAAAATCTCAAAACCGTCATCAGCGGTTCGCTGGCAAAACCCGGATTCGAAGTGGATAGAGATCCACGGGGCCGGGCGGGAAAATGACTCCACCAGTGAAATGCGTACAGGTTTTTAGGAGCGCTGTAATGCCTGACCTCTATCACTTCTTCCAACAGCTGGTTAACGGCCTCAACGTTGGCAGCATGTATGCCCTGATCGCCATCGGCTACACGATGGTCTACGGCATCATTGGAATGATCAACTTCGCCCACGGCGAGGTGTACATGATCGGTTCCTACGTGGCCTTCATCGCCATCGCCGGGCTGACCATGATGGGACTCGACAGTGTCCCGCTGTTGATGACTGCGGCGTTCATCGCCAGCATCGTCGTCACCAGTTCCTACGGTTACAGCATCGAACGGATCGCCTACCGTCCCCTGCGCGGCAGCAACCGTCTGATCCCGCTGATTTCTGCCATCGGTATGTCGATCTTCCTGCAGAACACCGTTCTGCTGGCGCAAGATTCCAAGGACAAAGCTATCCCCAACCTGATCCCGGGCAACTTCGCCTTCGGTCCGGGTGGCGCACAAGAAGTGCTGATTTCCTACATGCAGATCGTGGTGTTCGTGGTGACCCTGATCGCCATGCTCGGCCTGACCCTGTTCATCTCCCGTTCCCGCCTGGGCCGCGCCTGCCGCGCCTGTGCCGAGGACATCAAGATGGCCAACCTGCTCGGCATCAACACCAACAACATCATCGCCCTGACCTTCGTCATCGGTGCTGCGCTGGCGGCGGTCGCTGCGGTGCTGCTGAGCATGCAATACGGCGTGATCAACCCCAACGCCGGTTTCCTCGTCGGCCTCAAGGCCTTCACCGCTGCGGTACTGGGCGGCATCGGCAGCATCCCCGGGGCAATGCTCGGCGGCTTGGTGCTCGGTGTAGCGGAAGCGTTCGGTGCCGATATCTTCGGTGACCAGTACAAGGACGTCGTTGCGTTCGGCCTGCTGGTTCTGGTGCTGTTGTTCCGTCCGACCGGCATTCTGGGCCGTCCGGAGGTTGAGAAAGTATGACTAGGAATCTTAAACAGGCACTGTTCAGTGCCTTGCTGGTGTGGGCGGTGGCCTACCCGGTACTGGGTCTGAAACTGACCATCGTCGGCATCAATCTGGAAGTGCACAACACCAGCCCTGCGGTACTTGCGACCATCGCGATCTGCTCGGTGCTGATGTTCCTGCGCGTGCTGTTCAACCAGCAGATCAGCAAGGCCTGGCGCTCCTCGCCGGGCATGCCGTTGATCCCGGCCAAGGCCAGCAACTTCCTGACCCTGCCAACCACCCAGCGCTATTTCATCATTGCGCTGATTCTGATCGCCCTGGTCTGGCCGTTCTTCGGCTCCCGTGGCGCGGTGGATATCGCAACGCTGATCCTGATCTACGTGATGCTCGGCCTGGGCCTGAACATCGTCGTCGGTTTGGCCGGTCTGCTTGACCTGGGTTACGTCGGTTTCTACGCCGTCGGCGCCTACAGCTACGCGCTGCTGTCGCATTACTACGGTTTGAGCTTCTGGATCTGCCTGCCGATTGCCGGCCTGATGGCGGCGACGTTCGGCTTCCTGCTGGGCTTCCCGGTGTTGCGTCTGCGCGGCGACTATCTGGCGATCGTGACCTTGGGTTTCGGCGAAATCATCCGTCTGTTCCTGCGTAACCTGACCGACATCACCGGTGGCCCGAACGGCATCAGCAACATCGAAAAACCGACGTTCTTCGGCCTGACCTTCGAGCGCAAAGCCGCCGAAGGCCTGCAGACGTTCCACGAGTATTTCGGCCTGCAATACAACTCGATCAACAAGGTGATCTTCCTTTACCTGGTTGCGCTGTTGCTCGCACTGGCCGCGCTGTTCGTGATCAACCGTCTGCTGCGCATGCCGATCGGCCGTGCGTGGGAAGCACTGCGTGAAGACGAAATCGCCTGCCGCGCGCTGGGCCTGAACCCGACCGTGATCAAGCTCTCCGCCTTCACCCTGGGCGCTGCGTTCGCCGGTTTCGCCGGCAGCTTCTTCGCCGCACGTCAGGGCCTGGTGACGCCCGAGTCGTTCACCTTCATCGAGTCGGCGATCATCCTTGCCATCGTCGTATTGGGTGGCATGGGCTCGCAATTGGGTGTGATTCTGGCGGCGATCGTGATGATCCTGTTGCCGGAAATGATGCGTGAGTTCAGCGAGTACCGCATGTTGATGTTCGGTGCGCTGATGGTGCTGATGATGATCTGGCGTCCACAAGGTCTGCTGCCGATGCAACGCCCACACATGGAGTTGCGCAAATGAGCCGCGAGATCCTTAAAGTCGAAAATCTGAGCATGCGCTTCGGCGGTTTGCTGGCGGTCAACGGCGTGGCGCTGACCGTCAAGGAAAAACAGGTGGTTGCCCTGATCGGCCCGAACGGCGCCGGCAAGACCACCGTGTTCAACTGCCTGACCGGTTTCTATCAGCCTACCGGCGGCAGCATCCTGCTCGACGGCGAGCCGATCCAGGGCCTGCCGGGCCACAAGATCGCCCTCAAAGGCGTGGTGCGTACCTTCCAGAACGTGCGTTTGTTCAAGGACATGACCGCGGTCGAGAACCTGTTGATCGCCCAGCACCGTCACTTGAACACCAACTTCCTGTCCGGCCTGTTCAAGACCCCGGCGTTCCGCAAAAGCGAGCGCGAGGCGATGGAATTTGCCGAGTACTGGCTGGAAAAGGTCAACCTCAAAGAGTTCGCCAACCGCACCGCCGGCACCCTCGCCTACGGCCAGCAACGGCGTCTGGAAATCGCCCGCTGCATGATGACCCGTCCGCGGATTCTCATGCTCGACGAACCGGCCGCCGGCCTGAACCCGAAGGAAACCGAAGACCTCAAGGCGCTGATCGGTGTGTTGCGCGAAGAGCACAACGTCACCGTGCTGCTGATTGAACACGACATGAAACTGGTCATGAGCATTTCCGACCACATCGTCGTGATCAATCAGGGCACGCCGCTGGCCGACGGTACGCCGGAACAGATCCGCGACAATCCTGAAGTGATCAAAGCCTACCTGGGGGAAGCGTAAATGCTGCAGTTCGAAAACGTTTCCACCTTCTACGGCAAGATTCAGGCCCTGCACAGCGTCAACGTCGAAGTCCGTCAGGGCGAGATCGTGACACTGATCGGCGCCAACGGTGCCGGCAAATCCACGCTGCTGATGACACTCTGCGGTTCGCCGCAGGCGCACAGCGGCAGCATCCGCTACATGGGTGAGGAACTGGTCGGCCAGGACTCGTCGCAGATCATGCGCAAGAGCATCGCCGTGGTCCCGGAAGGCCGTCGGGTGTTTGCCCGTCTGACCGTGGAAGAAAACCTGTCGATGGGCGGATTTTTCACCGACAAGGGCGACTATCAGGAACAGATGGACAAGGTCCTCGGACTTTTCCCACGCCTGAAAGAGCGTTTCAACCAGCGCGGCGGCACCATGTCCGGCGGCGAACAGCAGATGCTCGCTATCGGCCGTGCACTGATGAGCAAGCCCAAGCTGCTGCTGCTCGACGAGCCGTCGCTGGGTCTGGCGCCGATCATCATCCAGCAGATCTTCGACATCATCGAACAGCTGCGCAAGGACGGTGTGACGGTGTTCCTGGTCGAGCAGAACGCCAACCAGGCGCTGAAAATCGCTGACCGCGCCTACGTTCTGGAGAACGGCCGCGTGGTCATGCAAGGCACCGGTGAAGCGCTGCTGACCGACCCGAAAGTGCGCGAGGCGTACCTCGGCGGTTGAGTGTTATCGCTGCACAAAAAAACGGCCTTCGGGCCGTTTTTTATGCCCAAACGAAAAACACCGATCCTCTGTGGGAGCGAGCCTGCTCGCGAAAGCGATGTATCACGCACCAATAATGTTGAATGTCACACCGCCTTCGCGAGCAGGCTCGCTCCCACAGGGATACTGCTGAATCCGAAATTTTTTATAAATTTCTCGCCCCACCTGTAACGCATCCCGCCACCCGTTCTCTAGAGGGACAAGCAAGCGCAACAGCACTTGCAGAAACCCTGATAAACCTGGAGAAACATCATGACTGCGACTACCCGTACCCTGTCCGCCACCGCTCTGGTTCTGGCTCTCGGTTCCGCTCTGAGCATCGCCACTGTCTCCACCGCTCAGGCCGCTGATGCCAACATGGAAAAATGCTTCGGCGTAGCCCTCAAAGGCAAGAACGATTGCGCCGCAGGTGCCGGCACCACCTGCGCCGGCACGGCGAAAATGGACTATCAGGCCAACGCCTGGAAGCTCGTTCCGAAGGGCACCTGCGCCACCACCGAGAGCAAAACCTCGCCGACCGGTTTCGGTCAGCTCGAAGCCTTCAAAGCCAAGTCCTGATCCACGGCCTGCCTGAGTGACGCCCATGTTCAGTCATCACGAACCGTCCCTGCCGCGCACTCAGGCAGCTCGCACCGAGCTCCCTGCCCGCGCCGGGCTGGGGCTCAAGACCGGGCACTTCCTTGATGTGCTCGGCTCCGTACCGGACCTCGGTTTCTTCGAGGTCCACGCCGAAAACTACATGGTGGCCGGCGGCCCGTTTCATCATTTTCTCGGTCTGATTCGCGAACAGTACCCGCTGTCACTGCATGGCGTGGGGCTGTCGATCGGTGGCGAAGGCCCGCTGGACGGCCAGCACCTCAAACGCCTCGCCGAGCTGATCGAGCGCTATCAACCGCAAGCCTTTTCCGAACACCTGGCATGGTCGAGCCACGGCCCGGTGTTCCTCAATGACCTGCTGCCACTGGCTTACGACACGCCGACGCTGAACCGCGTCTGTGCGCACATCGACCAGGTGCAGAACACTCTGAAACGACCGATGCTGCTGGAAAACCCGGCGACGTATCTGGCGTTTGAGCATTCGACGATCGACGAGGCCGAGTTCATCGCCGAAGTAATCCGCCGCAGCGGCTGCGGCTTGTTGCTCGACGTCAATAATGTCTACGTGTCGTGCATCAATCATCAGCGCGATCCTTTGGCCTACCTTGATGCGTTACCGCTGCACGCAGTCGGCGAGATTCATCTGGCCGGCTTCGCTGAAGATTGCGACAACCTCGGCGACCGCTTGCTGATTGACGATCACGGCGCGCCGGTTGATCAGGCCGTCTGGGATCTGTACCGGCAAGTGCTGCAACGTATCGGCCCGGTGGCGACGTTGATCGAACGCGATAATCAGGTGCCGGCCTTCGCCGTTTTACTCGCCGAAGCGCAGCAAGCCGAGACGCTGTTGCGTCGCGCGGAGCGTGCGGCATGAGCACGCAAGCGCACTTCGCCGCCGCCCTGCTCAATGCGCAACTGCCGTATCCCAAGGGCCTATGCAGCCGCAATGGCGCTGATCCGTCGCGGCGTTTTGCGGTCTATCGCAACAACGTGCAGAGTTCGCTGATCAATGCCCTGGCCGACAGCTATCCGGTGGTGCAGCAATTGGTCGGCGAGGAATTCTTTCGCGCGATGGCGGCGATTTTCGTCCAGAGTCAGCCGCCACACAGTCCGTTGATGAGCCGCTATGGCGAGAATTTCGCCGACTTCATCGCAGAGTTTGAACCCATCGCCGGCGTGCCTTATGTCGCTGATGTCGCGCGACTCGAGCATTTGCGCACTGTTGCTTACCACGCCGCCGATGCGCAGCCGATCCGGCCTGAACAAGTCAGTGCCGCGCTGGCCGATCCGCAGTCGCTGAGTGAACTGTGTTTCGAACTCCATCCCTCGCTGCACCTGCTCGACTCTGCGTTCGCGGTGGTGGCGATCTGGGCCGCGCATCAGCAGGAGCCAAGTCTGGCGGGCATTGGCCTCCATCAAGGCCAGCATGCCCTGGTGCTGCGCAACGGTCTCGACGTTGAGGTGTTCGCTCTTGAGGCGGGTGCGAGCGTGTTCATTGGTCATCTGCTCCAGGGCTCGCCACTGCTCGCGGCGGCAGAAAACAGCCCGCCGTTCGATCTCGCGCAAACCCTCGCTTTACTGATTGCGCATAACGCGATCACCCAACTGAATTACAAGGAGTTGCCATGAACGCTTTGGTCTTGCGCGTCATTGCGCTGTTGGAAAAAATCCCGCACAGCCTGATTGCCCTCATCGCGCGTTTTTCCATCGCTGCGGTGTTCTGGAAATCCGGGCAAACCAAGGTCGAAGGACTGGCCGTCGATTTGATTGACGGCACTTTTGAACTGGGCTGGCCACGTTTGGCCGATTCGACGATTCCGCTGTTTCAGAGCGAGTACAACCTGCCGCTGCTGTCGCCGGAAATTGCCGCGCATCTGGCGGCGTTTGCCGAGCATGTGTTTCCGCTACTGATCCTGCTCGGCTTCGCCACACGATTTTCGGCGCTGGCATTGCTCGGCATGACGTTGACTATCCAACTGTTCGTCTACCCGGATGCCTACCCGACCCACGGCACCTGGGCGGCGGTGTTGCTGTACCTGATGGCGACCGGGCCCGGCAAATTGTCGATCGATCAGCTGATTGCCCGCCGATGCCAAGGCTGACCTGAAACTGTAGGAGCTGCCGAAGGCTGCGATCTTTTGATCTTGCTTCTAAAAATCCAAAGATCGCAGCCTTCGGCAGCTCCTACACAGGTTCGGTGTCAGCGCTGGAGTCGATCCAGCGCCTCGCCACTGCGCTTGAACCAGCCCATCAAATAATCCGCCAACACCTGCGTGCGCTTGGGCAAACCACCCTGATACGGGTGCACCAGATACATCGGCATCCGTCGGGTCTGGTAATCGCGCAGCAACCAGCGCAAGCGGCCGTCCGCCAGTTCCGCTTGCAGCAGATACGAAGGCAAACGGGCGATGCCGGCGCCGGACAGCGCTGCTTTCTTCAACAGGCTGTAATGATTACTGGCAAATGGACCGGATACCCGCACCCGCAACAACTCGTGCTGCTGGTGATACAGCCATTCTTCGCGACCGCTGTAATGGCTGTTGAGCAGACAACGATGCTCGGCCAAGGCATGGGGCGTCGCCGGCTCGCCGAAGCGCTCGAGGTAGGCCGGGCTGGCGCAGGTCATTTCGTGCCACGCCAACAACGGCTTGGCCACCAGCCGATCGTCATTGGCCACTTCGGCGCGAATCGCCAGATCAAAGCCATCGCGCGACAGATCGCGATAACTGTTGTTCAGCTCCAGCTCGATCTGCACCTCCGGGTATTGCCCGGAAAACTCCAGCAGCAAGCCGTCGAAGAAGGTCTCGCCGAGCGACACCGGAACCGTCATGCGCACGGGGCCGGCCATGTCGTCCTTCAACCGCGCCAAAGCCTGCCGTGCGCGTTCGACCTGGACCACCAGCGCCTGGGCCTGCGGCAGCAGCGCCGCCCCCGCCGCCGTCAGACTCAAGCGCCGGGTGGTGCGTTGCAGCAATACCACACTGAACTGCGCTTCGAGCTGGCTGATGCGCTTGGACAACTGGCCTTTGCTGCAGCCCAACTGCTGCGCCGCAAGGGTGAAACTGCCGGCCTCGATCAGCACAGCGAACGCGGCGAGATCATCCATTTCGCTCATGGATTGTTTCCAATTGAAAACCAAAGGTTGCCTATTAGTGCGCTTATCCGCTGAAAAAACCACCCTAGACTGAAACCTCATTCACACACATGGGGTACAGCTCGATGAAAATTCTGTTGATAGGCGCAGGCGGCACCATCGGCTCAGCGGTGGACAAAGAATTGTCGCAACGCCACGAGGTCATTCGTATCGGTCGTAACAGCGGTGACTTGCAAGTGGATATCAGCGACAGCGCCTCAATCCGCAAGCTGTTCGAACAGACCGGCAAGTTCGATGCGCTGATCTGCGCGGCGGGCAACGTGACTTTTGCAGCGCTGGACGACATGACCGAAGACAGCTTCGCCCTCGGCCTGAAAGACAAACTGATGGGTCAGGTCAATCTGCTGCTGATCGGCCGCGAGTACGCCAACGATGGCGCTTCGTTCACGTTTACCACCGGCGTGCTCAGCCACGATCCGATTCGCAGCGGCGCCTCGGCAGCGCTGGTCAACGGCGCCATCGACAGCTTCGTCCGCGCCGCCGCCATCGAACTGCCGCGTGGCCTGCGGGTGAACTCGGTGAGCCCGACCGTACTCACCGAAGCCTTGGGCAAATACGCGCCCTACTTCCGTGGCTTCAAGCCGGTTCCTGCAGCGGAAGTGGCATTGGCCTACGCGAAAAGTGTCGAAGGCCTGCAAACCGGTCAGACGTTTCACGTGGCCTGAATGATTAATCGATCAGGGTAGGTAAAAGCCGTTTGGCGACAGACCGCGACATAGAGATCCTGAACTCCCCGCCCAGCTCGGATCGCACTGTCGCCGTGGAAATGTGCTGGCCGTTGATCGAAAGACTCAATGGCTGGCCCATCGCCTCATGACTGATTGCCTTAGCCCTCTCAGTGGCTACGGGTGTCAACACCAGGGATAGTTCGACAAGATCCGGATTCGGCCCCTGATCATCCTTGAGCAGCATTACCATCTTTGTAAAATCAACCCCTGAAGAGAAAGCCAGATCGGCTGCCTGGACGCTGACAGCGCTTGCAGATGCCAACAGCAACAGCGCAATTTTCCATCTCATTTAACACTCCCTGATCTATCAAAAAACGTGCAAGAGACTATGCGATGCTCCCACGCCCGACTCAATAGTGGCAGACCAGACCTTGTGATAGGCACTCAGCCTCAGTAACGTGGCAGCACTTGTCTGGAGAGCCAAAGATGCGTGTTGCCCGTTCGATCGTCCTCGTTACCCTGCTGCCGATGTTTGCCGCCTGCCAGTTGTTCGACGGCCAGCGTGAAAGTGTGTCCCATGCCGGGCAAACGCGAATGCAGGGGCAACTGACCGCCGCCGACGGCAAACTGGTGTTCCAGCCGTGCCAGGATCAGCGGCAACTGGTGGTCAACGACATCGGCGGCACCAGCGTCCTGCAAGAGGCCGCCACCTTGGCCGACGAGCAGGGCAAGCTGTTTGCCGATGTGCGCGGCAAGGTCTCCGGCGACCGTCTCGACCTCGGCCAGTTGTATCGCGTCGAGCGCTCGGGCACGGCCTGCGACGACCCAAATTTCAAACTGCTGATCCTGCGCGCTGCCGGCCATGGCCCGGAGTGGAACGTCAAGGTCAGCGGCAAAGGCATGGTCATCGAGCGTGAGGGCCAGGCTCCACTGGCGGTGCCGTATGTGGAAGAGCAACTGGGCGACGGCCGCTTCAATCTCAGCAGCGAAGCCAACAACCAGCGCATCGAATTGTGGGTGGCGCCACAGCGCTGCGTCGACAGCAGCACCGGCAGCGTGCAGCACATGAGCGCCGAGTTGCGCATCGACGGTCAGGTCCAGCGCGGCTGCGGCTATTTCGGCGGCGCGCGTAACGACTGATCGTTTTTCCCCCACGGATCCGCTCGCGGCGGCTTATAATCGCCGCCTTCAAACGCCCTGGCGCAGTTGTGCGCCCCGCGAATCCGGATCCCCGCCATGTTACGAATCACTGAACTCAAGCTGCCAATCGACCATCCCGAAGAAGACCTGCGCGCCGCAATCGTGCAGCGTCTGGGCATCGCCAGCGATGATCTGCTCGATTTCACCTTGTTCAAGCGCAGCTATGACGCGCGCAAAAAGTCCTCCGAACTGTGCTTCATCTACACCATCGACCTCAACGTACGCGACGAGGCCAGAGTGTTGGGCAAGTTCGCCGACGACCGTAACGTCAACGTGGCGCCGGATGTCAGCTACAAATTCGTCGGCCAGGCACCGAACGATCCCGGCCAGCGGCCGATCGTCGTCGGTTTCGGCCCGTGCGGCATCTTCGCCGGTCTGCTGCTGGCACAGATGGGCTTCAAACCGATCATTCTCGAACGCGGCACCGAAGTCCGTCAGCGCACCAAGGACACTTGGGGTCTGTGGCGTAAAAGCGTGCTCAATCCCGAGTCCAACGTACAGTTTGGCGAAGGCGGCGCGGGCACGTTCTCCGACGGCAAGCTGTACAGCCAGATCAAGGACCCGAAATTCCTCGGCCGCAAAGTCCTGCACGAGTTCGTCAAGGCCGGCGCGCCGGAAGAAATCCTCTACGTCAGCAAGCCGCACATCGGTACGTTCCGCCTGACCGGTATGGTCGAAAACATGCGCGAGCAGATCCGCGAACTGGGCGGTGAGGTGCGCTTCCAGGAGCGCGTCAGCGACGTGCTGATCGAAGACGGCCAACTTGTCGGCGTGCAACTGGCCAGCGGCGAAACCCTGCATTCCAAACACGTGGTTCTGGCCCTCGGCCACAGCGCCCGCGACACCTTCCGCATGCTCCACAGCCGTGGCGTGTTCATGGAAGCCAAGCCGTTCTCGGTGGGTTTCCGCATCGAGCACCCGCAATCGCTAATCGACCGCGCGCGCCTGGGCAAGTACGCCGGCCACCCGAAACTTGGTGCTGCCGATTACAAGCTGGTGCACCACGCCAAGAACGGGCGTTCGGTCTACAGCTTCTGCATGTGCCCGGGCGGCACCGTGGTCGCGGCGACGTCCGAGCCCAATCGCGTGGTCACCAACGGCATGAGCCAGTACTCCCGTAACGAGCGCAATGCCAACTCCGGCATCGTCGTCGGCATTACCCCGGAAGTCGATTATCCGGGCGGCCCGCTCGCCGGTATCGAGTTGCAGGAGCGCCTGGAATCCCACGCGTTCATTCTGGGCGGCAGCGACTACAAGGCTCCGGCGCAACTGGTTGGCGACTTTATCAACGACATTCCATCGACCGAGCTGGGCGAAGTCGAGCCGTCGTACAAGCCGGGCGTGGCCTTGGGCGATCTGGCGCTGGCGCTGCCGGACTTTGCCATTGAGGCGATCCGTGAAGCCTTGCCAGCGTTCGAGAAGCAGATTCGCGGTTATTCTCTGCACGACGCCGTGCTGACCGGAATCGAGACGCGCACTTCATCGCCGCTGCGCATCACCCGCAACGAGTCGCTGCAGAGCATGAACGTCAAAGGCCTGTTCCCGGCCGGTGAAGGCGCGGGCTATGCCGGCGGGATTCTCTCGGCGGGTGTTGACGGGATTCGCATTGCCGAGGCAGTGGCTCGCGATATCCTCGGACTGGAAGCCTGATCAGCATCAACTGACCCAACACAAAACCCTGTGGGAGCGAGCCTGCTCGCGAAAGCGGTCTGTCACTCAACGAAGTTGTTGAATGTGATTCCGCCTTCGCGAGCAGGCTCGCTCCCACATTGGTTTTTGCGTTTCTTCAGATGTTGGCGCGCAGCACCGAGGTCGGCAGCGCCTCCCCGCGCTCGGCACTCGCCGCCACCGCTGCAATCAAATCACCCAGTTCATAGCCCTGCGCCTTCAGCCATTGCTGATCGTAATACGTGTCGGCATAACGCTCTCCGCCATCGCACAGGATCGCCACGATCGACCCCGACTGCCCCGCCGCTTTCATCTGCTGCGCCGCCATCAGCGCACCGATCAGATTGGTCCCGCTCGACCCGCCGACATGCCGCCCCAAACGCTGCGCCAGATAATGCATGGCCGCCAGCGACAGGGCGTCCGGCACCTTGACCATCGCATCGATCACCTTGGGCAGGAACGACGCTTCCACCCTAGGTCGACCAATGCCCTCGATGCGCGAGCCGCAGTCCAGACGCAGGCTGGCATCACCGCTCTGATAGAAATCGAAGAACACCGAACGCTCGGCATCGGCACACAACACGCGGGTGCAGTGCTGGCGATAACGCACGTATCGACCAAGGGTCGCTGTAGTCCCGCCAGTGCCGGGGCTGGAAATCAGCCACGTCGGCTCAGGGTGCTTTTCGTAGCGCATCTGCTGGAAGATCGACTCGGCGATGTTGTTGTTCGCTCGCCAGTCGGTGGCACGTTCGGCGTAGGTGAACTGATCGATGAAGTGACCGCCATGCTCGCGGGCCAGGCGCTCGGATTCGGCGTAGATCTGCGTCGGATCCTGCACCAGATGGCTCTGCCCGCCGTAAAAAGCAATCTGGGCAATCTTCTCTTTCGAAGTCGTCGCCGGCATTACTGCGATAAACGGCAAACCGAGCATGCGCGCGAAATACGCTTCGGAAATCGCCGTCGACCCACTGGACGCTTCGATCACCGGCGCGCCGGGTTTCAGCCAGCCGTTGCACAGCGCGTAAAGGAACAGCGAACGGGCCAGGCGATGCTTGAGGCTGCCGGTCGGGTGGCTGGATTCGTCCTTGAAATACAACTCGATGCCGGCAAAACCGGGCAGCGGCAAAGGGATCAGGTGGGTGTCGGCGCTGCGCTGGAAGTCCGCCTCGATGATGCGGATGGCTTCGCGTGCCCACTGTCGGTTGTCGCTCATGGTCTCGGTTCTCATTGAATCAGCCAGGAGATCGGTCTCCTGAAAAAGGTCTGGCGCAAGCTTAGGAAAAATACCGCAGACGGCAAAGATACAGCTGAGTCTCAATGTGTCGGGCAACTGCTAGGCTCAGTGCTGCCCGAGCCAGACAGCCTGTAACGACATATAACAAAAAAGAATATAACTTTTGTTTTAACAACTAACGGTACGGGTTAGGGTGTTTCACCTTTTTCTTGATTCGATGGAGAGCGACCTTGCCTCTGCGTAGCACTTTCACGCGTTTCTTTCAGTTGGAAGCCGCCAGCGGTCTGCTATTGATCGCCGCAGCCGTTCTCGCGCTGATCATCAACAACTCACCGCTGTCGTGGCTGTACACCGGCCTGCTCGACACCCCGGTGGTGGCGCAGATCGGCGCGTTGAAAATCGCCAAACCTCTGCTGCTGTGGATCAATGACGGCCTGATGGCGATGTTCTTCCTGCTGATCGGTCTGGAAGTCAAACGCGAAGTGCTCGACGGCCAATTGTCCAAGCCTTCGCAGATCGTCCTGCCCGGCGCAGCGGCGATCGGCGGCATGCTGGTGCCGGCGCTGATCTACTGGTTCCTCAACCGCGACAACCCCGCCGCCCTGAGCGGCTGGGCCATTCCGACCGCCACCGACATCGCCTTCGCCCTCGGCGTATTGGCCCTGCTCGGCAAACGCGTTCCGGTGTCGCTGAAACTGTTCCTGATGACCCTGGCGATCATCGATGACCTGGGCGCCATCGTCATCATCGCAATCTTCTATTCCGGCGAACTCTCGACCCTGTCCCTTGGCCTGGCGGCTGCGTGCATTGCCGCGCTGGTGGCGATGAACCGGCTCGGCGTGGTCAAGCTCGGGCCGTACATGATCATCGGCCTGATCCTCTGGGTCTGCGTGCTCAAGAGCGGTGTCCACGCGACACTGGCCGGCGTGACCCTGGCTTTCTGCATTCCCCTGCGCACGAAAAACGCCGAGTCGTCGCCGCTGCTGACCCTCGAACACGCGCTGCACCCTTGGGTCGCCTACGGCATCCTGCCGCTGTTCGCCTTCGCCAACGCCGGCCTGTCACTGAGCGGCGTCACCGTCGAAAGCTTCACCCACGACGTACCGATGGGCATCGCCATCGGCCTGCTGCTGGGCAAGACCATCGGCGTGTTCGGCCTGACCTGGCTGGCGGTCAAGATTGGCATCGCCGCCCTGCCCCAAGGCGCCAACTGGGGTCAGGTCCTCGGCGTGGCAATCCTCTGCGGCATCGGCTTCACCATGAGCCTGTTCGTCGGCTCGCTGGCCTTCGAACCGGGCGTGAGTGATTACGCCGGCATGGATCGCATGGGCATCCTCACCGGCTCGATTCTCGCGGCGGTGATTGGTTATGCGGTGACGGCGGCGGCGAGTCGCAAGAATTCACAACTGCAATGACCCCTGTGGCGAGGGAGCTTGGCCCTCGCCACAGATTCCTCGCCTGACAGTTACGCAGCGAACAATCCCCACGTCATTAGCGACCCGTCCTACAGCCACACTTTCTCCGCTTCGATAACGTCCTGCAGCCCCTTTCCGAGGGGCTGTCGATGATGAACGAAGGGATGATCAGTGGCGCGGAACAAGGACATTCCCCGGGTGCAAAACCCACCGCAGGGCGACGGGCATCACGTTACCTGGCGGTATATGACGGCCGCAGAACTGGCCGAGCGCGAAGCCGGGCAAAACGCTTACGACGCGATGCTGGCGCGGCAGGAGGCTTTCGAGCACAGCCGTGAAGTGGCTGCGAAAAAACCTGAAGCCGTGCGTGCCGGCTGTGTATTCGCCAAGTCCTGCAAGTTGCCGGATGCGATTATCGATTACAGCAATCCTTCCGGCATGGTGCCGACCGACAGCCTGAAGGATTACGGCGAGCTGATCCTGCTCGGCGCTCGCGAAGCCGACGCAAGCGGCGGCATTCCTCTCAAGAAAATCAGCGCCAACACCATCCCGGTCGGGTTCGGCAGTCTGGCCTTGGCAGGCTCGGCTTTTGAAGTGCTACCGGCGCTCGCCTCCCCTGCGGCGGCTGCGACTTTGGTGGGGCTGATTGCGCTTTTGATGCCATCCAGCCTGGGCGACAGCGCGCTCTACACCGATGAGCAACTGAGCACACTCAAACAAGCCCGAACCCGCGTGCGCCTGCGCGTCGAGCAACAGGCCGATGGCAGCCTCAAGGGTTACGGTTTCTACACCGGTAAGAACCGCGATTGGGAAATGGTCGATGTCGTGCAGTTCATTGCGCGTGGCGACCGGTTCGTTGCCGATCTGGGTGAAGGCGTCGAACTGCTCTGGACCCCGGCGGTGGATGGCTCGGACATTCTCGGCATTCCAGCACTGGAGGCCGCACCGCAGGCACCGCATATCTGGGTGTATCCACCGACGAAGGCGGCGGACGGGATACTGGTGAATCCGCTTTATCCGCCGGAGTACAAAGATTTCATTCTGGTGTTTCCCACAGACTCGGGTGTAAAACCGATTTACATCGTTGTCAGCTCTGCGAAAGGCACCGCTGAAGCGGGACATACCTATCACCCCGCTCCCGAAACGTCGGATATCACAGCCTTTCCCGATTTAAGAAGAGCAAAAAAGAAAACGCCGTTCAACGGTGGGCTCCGGGATCGCTGGATCAATGCAAAAGGCCGAATAATTTATGAATGGGACTATTTACACGGCGAGCTTGAAGGCTACCGCGCAAGTGATGGCAGCCATTTAGGCTCTTACGACCACAGAACTGGTGAACAGATAGATCCACCCAAAAAAAACCGTAGTATTAAAAAATATTTTTGAGGATTACATGGGACTCAAAGCCAGACTCGAATGGTACGACCAACAAACCGAACTGGGTGAGGGGGAGGAACTGTCGAAAGACTTTGGCGAGGACGGCTCATTAATGGAAGCATTAGGCCTACCGTCGAAAAGCTTCAATAACGGCGGATTTGATGTAAAAGCCGATTGGATCAAGACTCTCCAGCCCCACTTCCAGCATTCCATTCAATTTTCTTCTTACGACTATCAGGTATCGTTCGTTTACCGGGATCAATGGTAGATGGGACTGGAACTGAGATTGGAATGGAACGACACAGCAACCTTGGAGTTTCAGGGGGAAGAGTCGTCAAAAGACCTGGGTGGTGACGAGTCAGTGTTAAACGCCTTGGGGATTCCCGCCGCGGACAACATCAACAATGGCAGTTTCAACGTCGCTCAAAATTGGCTCGCCACCATTCAGCCGTATTTTCAACATCAAATCGATTTGAGAGTTCACGACTATCAAATTTCGTTTGACTACGGCTAACAGCCCCGGAAGTATTAGCTCCATGCACTTTCTTTTAATTACCGGTTTTTTCCCTGACGAAGCCCAAGACGACTCCGTGCAATTCGAGCTGGATATCACAGGCAGCGAGATGAATGAAAAAGTGGCTCAGCTCATTGAATCAAAGCCCTTGGATGAGGTGGAACCCGGCGAGCTGTTGTTGACTCAGGATCAGGTAACCGCATTGGAAAACCTGCTCAACGTCAGTTTTCCAAAGGGCCTCGAATACTTCATGGGCACCTGCGCAACATACTGAATGAGCAATTCACAAACAAAGAAAAACCCCGACCAGTCACCTGATCGGGGTTTTCTTTTACCCGGCTTCCCGCTTAGTGCGAAACGCGGCTGGTTCCGCCAACGGTGGAAATCCGTACCCGCTCGCCAACGCGGAATACTTCATTCTCCTGAACCTGCTGCACATAGGCGCGCATGCTGCCGTCGTCTTCGCGGACGGTGATTTCCACGCCCTGGGTGCGGGTCAGGCCTTCTTCGGTGGCCGAGCCAAGCAGGCCGCCGGCCACTGCGCCGATGACCGCAGCCACAATGCTGCCCTTGCCGCCGCCGATAGCGCTGCCGCCGACGCCGCCGACCACTGCGCCTGCTGCGCCGCCGATCGGGGTCTTGGTGCCTTCGATTTTTACCGGTCGCAGGGATTCGATGGTGCCCATGCGAATCGTCTGCACACGACGCGCTTCGTCACGGGAGTAGGAGTCGCCAGTGAGGCTCGATTGGCAGCCGGTCAGCAACATCGCCATCGTCGAAAAGGAAGCAACCAGCAGAACAGACTTACGCATAGCATCAACTCCAAAAAAACATGTGTTCATTAAACCCCGTGGCCTGGCGCCTGTCACGACACCATCCGGATAAAATTGGCTTCCATTCAGGCCTGGTACAGATGCCCGCAAGCGTCCACTCAAGGTAGCGTCAAATCAGCGATCCTGCGCCATCCGCGTTTATCTCGCTCGGTAGACTGCTCAGGGTGCCAGTCGTTCCAGAATCCACTCGGCGCCCTGGAGGCGGTAGTTGAGGCGATCGTGCAGGCGGCTCGGACGGCCCTGCCAGAACTCGATGCGCTCAGGCAACAAGCGGTAACCGCCCCAATGTTCCGGGCAGTGCGGCTGGCTGTCGCTGAAGCGTTGCTCGGTGGCCTTGAGCAAATCCTCCAGTTCGCCACGACCGTTGATGACCCGGCTCTGCGGCGAGGCCCAGGCGCCGAGGCGGCTACCCAGCGGACGCACCTGATAATACGCGTCGGACTCTTGCGCCGTGACCTTGACCACCCGCCCTTCGATGCGCACCTGGCGCTCCAGGGTGGGCCAGAAGAAGGTCATGGCGGCAAACGGGTTGGCCGCCAGATGCTGGCCCTTGGCGCTGTCGTAGTTGGTGAAGAAGGTGAAGCCCTGCTCGTCCAGGCCCTTGAGCAACAAAATGCGGCAATGCGGACGACCGTCGGCATCGACCGTGGCCAGGGTCATGGCATTGGCTTCCACCGGCGCCTGCTCGGTTTTCACCGCATCGGCGAACCACTGGTGAAACAGCGCAAACGGCTCGGCCGGGGCTTGCGCCTCGGTCAAACCGTCACGGGTGTAGTCGCGACGCATATCGGCCAGAGCCTGGGTCATGGCGGATTCCTTTTCGTTAGCGGATCACTTCTTGGCGGCGTCGGCTGCGGCGACTTTCTTGTCGGTCGCGGCGGCTTTGGCTGGTGCAGTTTTTTTCGCTGGAGCCTTGGCCGGGGCCTTCTTCGCAGGAGCCTTGGCGGCGGTTTTCTTGGCTGGCGCCTTTTTCGCCGCCGGCACAGCGGCTTTTTTCGCCGCAGGCGCCGGGGTAACCGGTTTGGCCACTGGCTTGACGTCTTGCGCAGCGACCATCGTTACAGGCTTCGGTGCTGGCATGTTGTATTTGCTCAGCAGTGCAACCATGGTGTTCTGCGGAGTCACCAGCAGCTCGACACGACGGTTCAAGGCGCGGCCTTCAACGCTGTCGTTGGCCGCACGCGGCGCTTCGGAACCCATACCGCGCAGCATCAGGCGATCACGTTGCAAGCCGCTGAGGCGGAAGATCGCCGCCACCGATTGCGCACGCTCCTGGCTCAGTTTGACGTTGGCCGGCGCAGCACCGCTGGTATCGCTGTGACCGAGCACCAGCACTGCGGTTTTCGGGTCGGCTTCAAGGATTTTCGCTACGCGAGTGAACGGGCCAAGAGTGACCGGCAGCAGCATCGCCGGGCGATCCGGGTTGAACGAGCCTTCGACCGGCGCCGTCACTACCAGCACATTGTCGCGACGTTCGAGTTGCAGATTGCTGTCCTTCACCGCTTCACGCAGACGCGGTTCGTAGTCATCCAGCCAGGCCTGAGTCACCTTCGGATCGGGCATCGGCACGGCTTTGGCGGTTGGCTGATCCTTGCCGCCGAACGGCCACCACCATTTGCCATTGGACTGCGCCTCGGCTTTGGCCACCTCGACCGGTTTGGCTTCAGGTTTGACCTCGGCTTTCAGATCAGCCTTGGCCGCTTCATCGCTGGAACCGAACGGCCAGTACCACGGGTTGCTGCTCTCGGCCTTGGCCACTGGCGCGGTTGCCGCCGGTTTCAACGGGGTCGGGGCCGGGGCCGAATCTTTGGCCGCGACTTTGTCGGGAGAACCGAACGGCCACCAACTGCCGCCGTCTGCATCGTTTTTCGGAGTCTGTGCGCAACCGGTGATCGCTACACACAGGGCCAGGGCGAGGGTCTTTTTAGATGACATTGAAAATCCACAAAATGAGGTAATGAAAAATCAGAGCACTTTCGCCCGGATAAACAGCCGTTTTGAAACGAAAATCCCTTCGAGGTTCCGACCCTGGAACCTCAGTTGAAGACTTACAGACAAGTGGCAAGCACCCGCGCCAGCTTTTGTGCACGCGGATCCATCAAAACGTAAGGCCCCAGGGTATTTGTCACGAAACCGAAAGCCACATCGTGCTCCGGATCAGCAAAACCGATCGAGCCGCCCGCTCCCGGATGACCGAACGCGCGTGGTCCGAGGCCGTAGGTGGCGTTGGGCACGTCCGGTTGATCGAGCATGCAGCCGAGGCCGAAACGGGTGCGGGTGAGCAAGGTCTTGTCATCGCCAAGGCTGTGCTCGCGGGTCAGCTCTTCGAGCATCTCGCTTTCGAGCAGGCTGCCGTCCAGCAGGCCGGCGTAAAACCCGGCGAGGCTGCGCGCATTGCCGTGGCCGTTAGCCGCAGGCTGGTGCATGCGGCGCCATTCCGGCTTGTTGGTGCTGGTCAGCACTGACGGCGGATTGGTGAAGGCGCGGGTAGTCATGGCCGTCGGTTCGCGCATGGTCACTTGCAGCAGGCGCTGAGCCGCAGCGTCGCCGGCGTTGCCCTTGCCACGGGCGATGTGCGCCACGCGATGAAACTCTTCGTCGGCCAGGCCCACATGGAAATCCAGGCCCAACGGTTTGGCGACCCGAGCGACGATCGACTCGCCCGGCCCACGCCCGTCAGCGCGGCGCAGCAATTCGCCGACCAGCCAGCCGTAGGTGATCGCGGCATAACCGTGACCGGTGCCCGGCGTCCACCATGGCGCTTCGGCGGCGAGGGCGTCGACCATGGTTTGCCAGTCGTAAAGGGCTTCAGGGGCGAGCAGTTCGCGCAGCGCCGGCAAGCCGGCCTGATGGCAGAGCAATTGGCGCAGGGTGACGGATTCTTTGCCGGCGGCGGCGAATTCCGGCCAGTAGCGGGCAACCGGGGCATCGAGTTGCAACTTGCCTTCAGCCACCAGTTGCAGCGCGGTAACGGCGGTGAAGGTCTTGGTGCAGGAGAACAGGTTGGCGATGGTGTCGCTGTGCCAGGCTTCGCTGCCGTCCTTGTCGGCGGTACCGGACCAGAGGTCGAGGACGGTTTCTCCACCGACCTGGATGCACAGGGCTGCGCCGCGTTCCTGGGGATCGTCGAACAGTGCGGCGAAAGCCTCGCGCACCGCTTCGAATTGAAGCTCGTAATGTCCCTGAATCTGCACCCGCAACTCCCCCGCGAAAACGCTCTACAAAGTGGCCCGCATTGTTCCAGCCCTTGAGGGATTTGGGAACAGGCGCGGGCCAGACGGTTGATCGGCAATTTGTGGCGATCCCTTCGCGAGCAGGCTCGCTCCCACAGGGGATCTCCGCTGCTGTTGATATCCAGTGTGGGAGCGAGCCTGCTCGCGAAGAACGATAACGCGGTCTGAAACCTAGTGACCATTCCCCGAATGCCCACCCGCCTGTGCAGCCTCCGCAGCTTTGCCAGCCTCGGCCTTGCGCCCGCCTTCAACTTCCGCAGCCGGGGTTTTCTGCGCCTCCTTGCCCAGTTGCTCAAGCGCCTGCAGATTGCTTTTGCGCACTGCCTCGACAAATCCCTGATACGGCAGATCGGTCACACCTACCAGACCGAAATGGCCGTTCTCGCCGTCGAGCAAACGCCCGGTCACCGGTTGGTCCAGATACTGGAACCAGTGCACGCCGACAATCGACGGTTCGCTCAGCGCCTGTTTGAGGAAGTTGGCATAGGCCGGGCCGCGATCTTCCTCCTTGGCCAGCTGCGTCACGCCGCCCCAGAAAGGACCTCGGTCGGCCGAGCCGAAGTTGAATTCGGTGATCAGCACCGGTTTGTCCAGGGCTGCCAGCGCGGCGAAGTCGTAGCCGTCCTGCGGCTTGAGCGTGTACATGTTGAAGCTCAACACATCGCAATACTGTGCGCAGGACGCCACGGCTTCAGGGGTACTGATGGCGAAACGACCGCCAAGGAGCATCTGGTTCGGCGCGTGCCATTTCAGCGAATCGGAAATGGTCTTGAAATAGGTATCGGCGAAGACCTTCTGGAAGTATTTGAAATCCGCTTCGATCTCCGGATGCTCCGGGTTCGGCAGTGGCGGCACGAAGCCAGGGTCTTCCATCAATTCCCACGCCGGCAACTCGATGCCCCAGGCCTTGGACAGTCCGGCCTGATTGCGGTACTTGTCGCGCAATTGCTTGAGAAAGGCGCGTTTGGCCGGCACGTCGGTGGTCATTTTCAACGTGCCGTAGGCCAGTGCGTAGCGAGCCTTTGGATCGTCGCCAGGGCCAGCCCAGGCCAGTTCGTTGTCGGCGTAATAACCGATCAGCCACGGATCGTCACGGTGATCGCGGGCGGCAATGGCCACGGCACGCTCGGTGGCCATGGCGAAACGCGGATCGAACGGATCCGGCATGCCGCCCCACCAATCGCTGCCGGTGCTGATGCTGGTGTAATCGCCGACGATCGACAGCGGCAAGGTGTACGGTACGCGCTCAGCATCCGCCAGCGACGGCGCGCTCCAGTTGCCCACTGTGTTGAAGCCCCAGGCTTGCAGCCGATCGAGGGTATGCCGGGTCCAGCGTTCTTCATCAATTGCGGCTGTGCACGGAGTGGTTTGCGCGCTGGACGCTTGCACCGCATCGGTCTGCGCCGCTTCGGCAATACCGGATTTTGGCTCGGCAGGCACCGCTGCGGTTTCAGCGGCCTGCACCGAACCGGCCTCAGCCGCCCCAGCCTTCGCCGCTTCGGCAATCCCGGCCTTGTTGTCGCTGTCTGCCTTGCACGGTTCGCCGTACAGGCGTTGCAGATTGGCGCCATAGAAGTCGTACCAGCGGCCGTTGCCGTAGCCACGCCCCTGGTCGGCGCCATTGCCGCCACGGTTGTCACCCTCGCCAAAATGCGCGGCCAGCGGGTCGTCGTTCTTCGGCAACGATTCGAACATGTATTCACGGCCGGCGACGTAGGTCTGGTTGACCTGCGGGCTGACTGTATTGACGCCCAGCGAATAGAACGGGTGGCCTTCAGGAGTCACCAGATACCAGCGGCCATCGCGTTTTTCCGTGCGGAAGAATCCGCTGGCCTTGAACGCCGGGCCTTTGTTCCAGCCGCCGAACTTGTCCAGCGAAGCCTTTTCACGCTCGGCCAGCCACGTATTCAGCTGTTGCTGCTCTTTGCTGGCGGCGCTTTTCAGTTGTTCGTCGCTGCTGACTTTTTCCGGCCATTTACTACGGGTTGACTGACCGTAGGCGTCGACCAGATTGCCGTACACCGCCCGCGTCACCGATTCGCCGTCCTGCACGCCGAACCGCTCGAGCAACAGGCTCTGCGCAACTTTCGGCTGATCCAGCGACAGACTCACCGAGACCACTTGGCTGCGGTCGATCTCGCCAGTGCTGCTGGCCAGCAGGATGCGTTGGCCATCGACGGTCATCGGCATCGGCGGCCCGGCTTTCATGCCCTGGCTCAGCGGCGTCGAAGCCACCAGCGGCACCAGCAAGGTCTGCGCGGGGCCGGCCGGCAGATCGACGCGGCTGACCAGAGTGCGGCCATCGTTGCTCTGTATCTGCACATAGACTGTTACCGCCCAGCTCATCGCACTTTGCAGACGCAAAGTCATCATGTCGGACTGCGACCAGTCCCAAGCGCCGGTCTGCGGGGTCAGGCGCAAGGTCGGGCGGGCGACCGGGTTGAACGTCACCCGGCGCAGCACTTCACCTTCCGCGGTCTGTTCGGCATTGGCCTGTGGCAGGTCGGCGTTTTCCGTGGCGACCTTGACCACGTCGGCCGGGCGTACGAAGTTGAACAGCGTCTGCTGACCGGCGGGCGCGGCCGGCAACGGCGCGGCAAAGATCAAGGCGAAAACAGCGGGCAACGAACGGCGGATCATAAGAACGGAGTTCTCCCTAACGACCAGTCAAGGCCAATGGAAAAGCGGTGGTAGAGAGATAGACAACGCGGCGGGCCAATCGGCCCACCCGTGTCTCAGGATATTTCACGACGGAAAGGAGGCAACGCATTGAGGATCGCCTTGCCGTAGCGCTGAGTGACCAGACGCCGGTCGAGCAAGGTGATGGTGCCGCGGTCTTCTTCGGTGCGCAGCAGACGGCCGCAGGCCTGAACCAGTTTCAGCGAGGCATCGGGCACGGAGATTTCCATGAACGGATTGCCACCGCGCGCCTCGATCCACTCCGATAACGCGGCCTCAACCGGATCATCGGGCACCGAGAACGGAATCTTGGCGATCACCACGTGCTCGCAGTAGGCCCCCGGCAAATCGACACCTTCGGCAAAACTGGCCAGCCCGAACAGCACGCTGGAATCACCGCCATCGACCCGCGCCTTGTGCTTGTTCAGGGTTTCCTGTTTCGACAGGTTGCCCTGAATGAACACTTGCTTGCGCCAGTCGCGGTCGAGACCGTCGAATACGTCCTGCATTTGCTTGCGCGAGGAGAACAGCACCAGCGTGCCACGGGAACCGTCGACCAGATCCGGCAGTTCGCGAATGATCGCCGCCGTGTGAGCAGCGGCATCGCGCGGGTCGGCCTTCAGGTCCGGCACACGCAACACGCCGGCATCGGCATGATGGAACGGGCTCGGCACTACGGCGGTGACGGCTTTTTTCGGCAGACCGGCGCGCATGCGGAAACGGTCGAAGGTGCCCAGCGCCGTCAGCGTCGCCGACGTCACCAAGCAGCCGTAAGCGACGTTCCACAAACTGCGACGCAAGGTTTCCGCCGCCAGAATCGGGCTGGCGTTGACCTCGATATCGAACAGCGACCCGCTTTCGGCCAGGGTCAGCCAGCGCGCCATGGGCGGGCTGTCTTCCGGGTCTTCGGCGGTGAACGCGGTCCACAATTCCCAGTTGCCGGAAGCGCGGGACAGCAGGCTGCCGAACAGCGGATACCATTCTTCGGCCTGATTGCTGGCGATACCGATGTTGACCTCGCCGTCCATGCCTTCCTTGAGCAGGTCGGTCAGGCGTTGAAACAGGTCGTTTAGGCGCGAATAGCCTTTTTTCAGCTCGATGCCCATCTCGCGCATATCCTCGGGAATCACCCCGCCGACAAAGCGATGACGCGGGCGCTCGCGGCCTTCGACGTCTTCGCCCGGTTTGAAATCGGCGATCTGCTCGCAGGCGGTGAACATGAACTGCTGCTGCGTCTTGATCTCCCGCGCCAGCTCGGGCACCTGCTCAATCAGCTTGCCGAGATCGCCCGGCAACGGATGCTGGGCCAGCAGCTTGGTCAGGTTCTTGGCGGTGGTTTCCAGCCAGTCGGCGGTGGAACGCAGGCGCGTGTAGTGAGCGAAGTGGCCGATGGCCTTGTCCGGCAAATGGTGACCTTCGTCGAACACGTAAATGGTGTCGCGCGGGTCAGGCAACACGGCGCCGCCGCCCAGTGCCAGGTCAGCCAGGACCATGTCGTGGTTGGTAACGATCACGTCAACCTTGCCCATGCCTTCGCGAGCCTTGTAGAAAGCGCACTGGCCGAAGTTCGGGCAATGACGGTTGGTGCACTGGCTGTGATCGGTGGTCAGGCGCGCCCAGTCGGCGTCTTCCAGCGCGTTCGGCCAGCTGTCGCGGTCGCCGTCCCATTTATTGCCGGCGAGCTTTTCGATCATGCTGGTGAACAGCTTCTGACTGGCCTCGTCGACTTCGATCTTGAAGCCTTCTTCTTCGAACAACTGCGCGGTGGCGGTTTGTGCGTGGCCTTCCTGCAACAGCATGTCGAGCTTGGACAGGCACATGTAGCGGCCACGGCCCTTGGCCAGGGCGAAGCTGAAATTCAGCCCGCTGTTGCGCATCAAGTCAGGCAGATCCTTGTAGACGATCTGCTCTTGCAGGGCGACGGTCGCGGTGGCAATCACCAGACGCTTGCCGGCCAGTTTCGCCGTAGGGATCGCCGCCAGGCTGTAGGCCACGGTCTTGCCGGTACCGGTGCCGGCTTCCACCGCGACAATCGCGGGGTCGCCACTGCGCCGGCCCTCGTCGTCGGTGTCGATATCTCCGAGGACTTTGGCGATTTCAGCGATCATCAGGCGCTGGCCGTAACGCGGCTTGAGGCTCTTGGCCTCTAGAAAACGCGAATAGGCGCCCTGGATCGTGGTTTTGAGTTCAGTGCTGATCATTGAGTGTCGGGCGCAAAACGCTGGATAAATTTTCAGTGGTTTGATTCGGCGGCTATCATACCCCGCTAATCGATCCCGCGCAGAACGGAGTGACCCAATGACACCTTTTAGCCTCGTTTACCCCCTGCATGTCCTCGCCGCTCTGGTGTGGGTCGGCGGTATGTTTTTCGCCTGGATGGTCTTGCGCCCTGCGGCTGTGAAGGCTCTGGACGGCCCCGCTCGCCTGACCCTGTGGGTGGAAGTGTTTCAAGGTTTTTTCCGTTGGGTTTGGGTCGCGGTGATCCTGTTGCCGATCAGCGGCGTGGGCATGTTGCATCTGCAGCAGGTCGGATTTGAAACCGCGCCGAAGTACGTGCAGGTGATGATCGGTTTGTATGTGGTGATGACGGCGCTGTTCATCCGCATTCAGGGGTTGATGTTGCCAGAGTTACGCAAGGCGGTTGAGGCGAAGGATTGGCCGGCGGGTGCGGCAGTGCTGGGGCGGATTCGCCGGGTGGTGGGGCTCAATCTGCTGGTCGGGTTGGTGCTGGTGGCGGTGGCGGCGGCGAGACCGATGCTCTGAATCGCACTATTTTTCTGCTGTGAACACAGTTGTGGCGAGGGGATTTATCCCCGCTGGGTCGCGAAGCGGCCCCGCTCTAAAAATCAAAAACGGGACTGCTACGCAGCCCAGCGGGGATAAATCCCCTCGCCACATAATTTCACTCACCAAAGATCTTCACTCACCAAAGCATTTTATTGATCAGAGAGTGGGTCGCAGTTTTAGAGCCGTTGCACGGTAACCGAACCCGCCGCTCCCACCGGCCCCGGCTGGCCATCCGCACCGGCCTTACCGTTCTTGCCGCCATCAGCGCGATAGACCAGGCAGCCCTTGGACTTGCCACCCTTGCCCGCCTTGCCGCCAACACCCGCCGGGCCGCCGGCACCGCCAGCCACGTTGACCTTGATCAGCTCGGCCGGGAAATCCCGTGGTACGGCGAGGCGCACCAGCGCACCCGGTGCGCCTGGCTGGCCATCGCTGCCGTCACTGCCATCGGCGCCGTGGCCGGCTGATCCATAGGTGCAGCCCGGATCTTCACCGTTGCCGCCGTCGAGGCCGACGAAACCCGGCGCGCCCCTGCCGCCACGGGCATCGACCGTCAGTTGCGGCGCGCTCAGGGCCTGAAATTGCAGATTCAGATTGCGCCCGGCCCGGGCCGCTTTTTCATAAGTGCCGGGGGCGCCGCGCGCGGTGATCTGGCTGCCCTCGCTCAACTCAGCGCGCTTGACCTTCACTTCCAGCGCTTGTTCAGCCGGAACGATAGCAATACGTGCTTCATGGCCCAGGCGCAGTTCATCAATGTTCAATTCAGTCACGTTGGACGGGATCAGCAAGGTGCCGTAATCGGCGACTTCCAGTTTCTCCAGTTGCAGCGTGCTGGTGGTGTTGGGCAAGCGCATCAAAGAATTGCTTTGCACGTTGACCACCTGGGCGCAGGCCAGTGGACTGATGAATGCAGCGAGCAGGCAGAGTTTACGCATGGGAAGAAGCCTCCGGAGCGGCCGGGGCCGGGATGGTTTGCAGGTGGAAAACGCCGAACAACAGGATGCGGCCACGATCACGCCAAGGGTGCGGACGACCCTTGAGGCTGCGATTGCACAGCAGCACTTCGAGTAGATGAATCAGCAACAACAGAGCGCCGGCCAGATTGACCAGCAGATGCAGCGGATGAACAAACGGCACCAGTTGATTGGCCAGTACCACGCAGCAGAACAGCAGGGTCAGCAAACGCCCCAGCCCCCAGAACACCTTCATACGCTCCCCCGTGTTGCGAATTATTCTTTGCACGCACAGTACCGGCTTCTGCGGGGGATAAGCCAGAGGGAAAAATGAAATTTGTGCAAACGCGGATGAAATGGCTGCCGGGGCGACGATCTCGACCCGGCAGCTCTAGCCTGCGTACTACAGACGGTTGCTAACGATTGATGTGCAGCTCGACCCGGCGATTGTCCGCGCGGCCTTCATCGCTGGCGTTATCGGCGACCGGCTCACTCTCGCCTCGGCCCTCGCTGGTGAGCTTGTTCGGCGCCAGCCCCTGACTCAACAGATACGCTGCGACACTGCTCGCGCGCCGCTCGGACAAAGCCTGGTTATAGGCGTCGGAGCCTTTACTGTCGGTGTGCCCGATGACCTTGATGCTGACCACATCGGCATTGCGCAGCTTGTCCATCAAGGTGTCGAGCTGGGCTTTGGCCGCCGGGGTCAGATCGGACTTGTCGAAATCGAACAGCACGTTGCCGGCATCGCTCAAGGTGATCACTTCAGATTGCGGCGCCGGTTCGACCGGTTTGACTGCCACCGGATATTGCGGCAGCGGGCAGCCACGGTGATCGACTTCGGTGTTTTCCGGAGTGTCCGGGCAGCGGTCGCGGCGGTCGAAGACGCCGTCGCTATCTTCGTCGCCATCCTGGGCGTAACAGATCAGCCCGCCGGTGACGATACCCAATGCCGCGCCGCCGCCGGCCCAGCCGGCGCTTTCAATGGCGCCAAGACCGCCGCCGACCAGACCGCCAAGCAGGCTGCAGATCGGCCACGTACGTTGATTGAGGGGGGCGGTGCCATCGCTGTGAGTGGCACAACCGGTGAGCAAGCTGCCAAGCAGCAGCACCGGCAAGACGGACCTTGAGAAAAGACGCATTTGTGAACGCTCCTGTGTACCGGCCCATACCGGTTACACAGGAGTAAAGACCCGCATCCGCGACTGCACAAGCCGCGGATGCGAGAGGGGCTAGCGGACGATTTTGATTTCGGTGCGACGGTTCTGTGCACGACCATCAGCCGACTTGTTGTCAGCCACAGGCTGGCTTTCACCAAGGCCCGACACCGAAACGAAGCTGGCACGTGGCACGCCCTGCTGGATCAGGTATTCCACCACCGAGTGCGCACGACGATCCGACAGTTTCTTGTTGTAGGCATCGCTGCCGACACTGTCGGTGTGACCGGTCACGGTCAGTTGCGCGGTAGAGGATTCCTGTTTCAGGCGATCGGCGACCTTGTCCAGCACTTGCTTGTCAGGGCCGGTCAGCGTGGCTTTGTCGAACTCGAAATGCACATCACGAATGACGATGGTTTCTTCCTTGACCACAACCGCTTCTTCGACCACTGGCGCAGGCGTCGGTGGCGGGCAACCGTCAGCATCGACCTGCACGCCTTTTGGCGTGCCCGGGCACTTGTCGCGACTGTCCGGCACGCCATCGCCGTCTTCATCGCCATCGCCATGCACCCAGCAGTAAGCCGCTGCCGTACCGCCGACGATCAGTGCACCGTAGCCAGCCCACGATGCGCTTTCCGTCGCGCCGAGACCGGCACCGACCACACCGCCGACCGCCGCACAGGTCGGCCAGTCGGTTTTCTGCAAACCTGCACAACCAGTCAACACACTGGTTAGCAGAACCAAGGGTAATGCTGTCCGAACTATGCTCATCTAGTTTTCTCCTGAGGGATCGGCTTAAAACCGATTCAGGGAGTAAAGACCGGAGTTTTAATCTCCGCCAGCAATAGGCCACCGCTGTTTGCGACCGTGTTCACAGGGGTTTGCCTCTTTTGGCGAAAACCACCGCCACCGGGCGCTTTGCCGACGCAGTCTGGCAGGCTAGTCTTGGCGGTCTGACTGAGGAGCTTCGATGAACGTCGCCATTTCTTCGCGCACGCCACAACAGGCGTTGGCCGCTTTGCTGGATCGCTACGCCCCGGCCCGACTGCTGCTGATCGGCGCCAGCGAGTTTCCCGCCTTGAGCGCTTTCAAGGACGCGCATCCAGATACCGTGGTCGCCCATGCCGCACCCGGCGGTCTGCCCGCCGAACTGGCCGCGCAACGCTTCGATCTGGCGCTGGTGGTCGATTGCCTGGAACATTTGCCCAAACGCGATGGCCTGAATCTGTTGGGCGGCATCCGCAATCTCAACACCAGTCGCATCGCAGTGCTGGCGGATCTGGCGGCCAGCGGCTGGCAGGAAACCGACTTCTATTCGCTGGCACTGCAGGCCAGCGAGCGTTTTCAGCGCGACGCGCAGGTGCTGACCCTGTTCACCTACGATCTGCTTGACTACAAACAAGTCCCCGACTGGCTCAATTCACGCTTCTGGGCCAATCCGGAAAACTTCGGGAAATACTGGTGGTAATGCAATGAGTACAGCCATTTGCCCTTGCGGCAGCGGCAATCTGCTGGATGCCTGCTGCGGCCCTTATCATGACGGCCACCCGGCGCCGTGTGCCGAAGCCTTGATGCGTTCGCGGTACAGCGCTTATGTGCTGGGGCTGATCGACTATCTGGTGGCGACCACCCTGCCCGCGCAGCAGGCGGGGCTGAACCGACAATCGATCAGCGACTGGAGTGCGCAAAGTACCTGGCTCGGCCTTGAGGTGGAAAGCTCGGAGGTTTTCGGCGGCCAGCCGGAACACGCTTTTGTGACATTCACCGCGCGCTGGCATGACAGCCAGGGCGAGCACAGCCATCGCGAGCGCTCTTCGTTTGTGCAGAACGGCGGGCGCTGGTACTTCATCGATCCCACGGTGCAGCTGAAGCTGGGGCGCAATGACGGCTGCCCTTGCGGCAGCGGGCAGAAGTTCAAGAAGTGTTGTTCGGGTTATTTCGGCGCTTGAAAGCCAAGATCAAAAGATCGCAGCCTTCGGCAGCTCCACGGGATTAGCCGAAGGCTGAAATCTTTTAAGGTCTAGACTGGGCACAAAGGGAGTCAATTTCATGCTCGGTCGTCGGCGCACATTACATTTCCTGCTGTTGATGCTGATCGTAAACCTCGGCGGCTGTGCCTCGTGGTTCAGCGATGACAGCGTCGAGCCTGCCGTGCATCTGGTGAAAGTCGAGGTGGTGCGGGCCAAACTGCTCGAGCAAAAATTCATCCTGCACTTTCGCGTCGACAATCCCAACGACAGCGATCTGACCGTGCGCGGCCTCGAATACCGGATTCACCTGGCGGACATGCTGCTCACCGAGGGCGAGCATGAGCACTGGTTTACCGTCGGGCCAAAGCGCAGCGCTTACTTCAAAGTGCCGATCCGCACCAACCTGTGGCCGAAGGTCAAACAGGTGGTGAAACTGCTGAAAAATCCGAACCAGCAGATTCCCTATCGATTGCAGGGGGAAATGGAAACCGGTTTATTCATCGCCCACTACGTGCACCTTGAGCGCAATGGCGTGATAATCCCCGCCGATCTAACTCCGGAGTGACCTCGATGACCCAGCAACCCCATGTCCATGGCCCTGACTGCAACCACGATCATGACCACCATCATGATCACGACCATGGCCATGTCCACGGCCCGAACTGCGGCCACGCCCACCAGGAACCGGTGCGCAACGCCCTGAAAGACGTCGGCCGCAACGACCCTTGCCCATGCGGCAACGGCAAGAAATTCAAGAAGTGCCACGGCGCTTGATGTCACGGGCGAAGATCTTCTTCGCCTGACACACCGCTTCGCGAGCAGGCTCGCTCCCACAGTTGATCTGCACTCAACACATTTTTGTGAACCTGCGCAGCCCTGTGGGAGCTGGCTTGCCAGCGATAGGGCGGCACATCCCTGCATTGATGTCGCCTGATTCACCGCAATCGCTGGCAAGCCAGCTCCCACAGGTCTATCAGTTGACTGTCAGAATCAGGGCAGCACTGACCACCGTCGCGTACTCCCCATGCAGATTGCCCAGCGACATCCCGTGCACCTCTTCAGCGGTACGCGGTTTGCCGAAATAATCGGCCTTGTCGAAGGTAAAGCACGCATCCTCTGCCACCCATGTGTCGAAACCCAGGTTGCCCGCAGTGCGCGCCGTCGACTCAACAGAGTTATTGGTCGCCACACCAACGATGATCAGTTGCCCGATCCCGGCCTCACGCAACTGCGCCTCCAGCCCACTGGCACAAAACGCATCGGGCACCTGTTTCTGGATCAGCCATTCAGCGTCCTGCGGCATAAAGCGCGGCTGAAACTCCACTCCGTCCTGCTCCGGCCAGAACACCGAATCAGGTGAGCGCGACAAATGCTGCACGTGAATCACCGGGCGCCCGCGCAGGCGCCACAGCGCCAATAACTCAAGCATTCGCTCTTCGGCCTGAGGATTATTCCGCCGCCCCAGACGCGGATGCAGAATGCCTTTCTGCTGGTCGATGATGATCAGCGCAGCGTTGCTTTGAAGCTCCATAGCGATCTTTCTCCTGACAGGTCTCGGGACTCATTCCGCAGTTCAACATCAGCGCTTTCCCACAAGCAACTGTCACGCCTCTGACCGATCAGCCGACAACTGCATAAATAACCACTCGCCCCGCTTGCGCGGCCCTCGCGCCGTCACTAACGTAGCGGCTTTATTGCGCCCCCAGCCTTATACCCCCGCAGGAGCTTCGCCATGGCCTCGCCAGCCCTTACACATTTTCTTCCCCGGTTCGGCGTTGCCGCAGCAGTGGCCGGTGTCCTCGGCCTGTCCGGTTGCCAGACCTGGAACGCCCAGGACAGCCTGCCGCCGACCTCCGGCGTGCAACCGCTCAAGGGCCTGGCGCAGAACGTGTCGGTGCGGCGCAATGCGATGGGCATGCCGTTGATCGAGAGCAACAGCTTCCATGACGCGCTGTTCAGCCTCGGCTATGTCCACGCCAGCGACCGCATCAACCAGATGGTCACCCTGCGCCTGTTGGCTCAGGGCCGGTTGGCGGAAATGTCTGGCGCGTCGATGCTCGATGCCGACCGCTACATGCGCGCGGTCAATCTGAAGAAGAGCGCCGGCGAGCTGTACAAGGCCTCGTCGCCACGGCTCAAGCGCTTCTTCGAAGTCTATGCACGGGGCGTCAACGCCTACCTGTTCCGCTACGCCGACAAGTTGCCGGGCGACCTCGCCGCCAGCGGTTACAAGCCCGAATACTGGAAACCGGAAGATTCGGCGCTGATTTTCGCCCTGCTGAATTTCAGCCAGTCGGCCAACCTGCCGGAGGAAATCCAGTCACTGGTGCTCGCGCAAACCGTGACCACTGACAAACTCGCCTGGCTGAGCCCGTCGGCGCCTGATGAAAACCTGCCAGTGGCTGAAGCCGACAAACTGCAAGGCCTCAAGCTCAACGGGCAGATTCCGGGGCTGACGGAATTGAGCAACGCCAGCCAGCAACTGTCGTCGCTGAACCTGCTCGCCACACCGACTGCGAACAATTGGGCGATCGCCCCGCAACGCAGCCGCAGCGGCAAGAGCCTGCTGGCCAGCGATGCGCACGGGCCGCTAGCCGCACCGTCTCTGTGGAGTTTCGTGCAGATCCGCGCGCCGAAATATCAGGCCGCCGGCGTCACGGTTGCCGGTCTGCCGATGGTGCTCGGCGGCTTCAACGGCAAAGTGGCGTGGAGCATGACCAGCGTGCTCGGCGACAATCAGGACCTGTTCCTCGAGAAAATCCGCCGTCAGGGCAGCAGCCTCACTTATGAAGTCAACGGCAAATGGCAGCCGTTGGGCGTGCGCAACGAAACCTATTTCGTCAAAGGCCAGCGGCCGATTCGCGAAGCCGTGTACGAAACCCGCCACGGCGCGCTGCTCAACAGTGCCCAGGCAGCGGCGCAAGGCAACGGTTTCGGCCTCGCCTTGCAGACGCCAAGCTTCACTGACGACAAAACCCTGGATGCCTTCTTCGACCTGACCCGCGCGCAGAACGTCGAGCGCGCCTCAGACGCCAGCCGTGAAATCCGCGCCATTACCCTGAATCTGGTCTTTGCCGATGCAAGCAATATCGGCTGGCAAGTCACCGGGCGCTTCCCCAACCGTCGCGAAGGTGAAGGCCTGCTGCCCTCGCCGGGTTGGGACGGTCGCTACGACTGGGACGGTTACGCCGACCCGATGCTGCACCCCTACGATCAGGACCCGGCACAAGGCTGGCTCGGCACCGCCAACCAGCGTGTAATTCCCGACGGCTACGGCATGCAGTTGTCGAAATCCTGGGCGGCACCGGAGCGCGGCGAGCGCCTGGCGGAAATGGCCGGCAGCGGCAAGCACGACAGCCGCAGCGTGATCGCCATGCAGTACGACCAGACCACCACGTTCGCCGCCAAGCTGAAAAAAGTCTTCGAAGCACCGGGGATGAAGCAACCGCTGAAACAGGCGATCGACGCCCTGCCGGAAGCCGAACGCAGCAAGGCCCGCGAAGCCTTCACGCGCTTGATGGCGTTCGACGGCAAGCTCAGCCCGACCTCGGCGGATGCGGCGATTTATGAACTGTTTCTGCAGGAAAGCATGAAGCAGATCTTCCTCGATGAACTGGGTCCTGAGTCGAGCCCGGCGTGGAAGGCCTTTGTCGCCAATGGCGATCTGTCCTACGCGGCGCAGGCCGATCATCTCTTGGGGCGTGAGGACAGTCCGTTCTGGGATGACCTGCGCACGCCGCAGAAGGAAGACAAAGCGGTGATTCTCGCCCGCAGTCTCGCTGCAGCGATTACAGCGGGCGACAGCCAGTTGGGCGGCGATCATCGCGCCTGGCAGTGGGGCAAATTGCACAGCTATGCGTGGAAAAACAGCAACGGCCAGACCGTGCGCGGACCACTGGCAGCCGGTGGCGATCACACCACGCTGAACAACTCGGCGTTTGCCTGGGGCCAGGACTTCGTTACCACGCGCGCGCCGTCGATGCGTTTTATCGTCGACTTCGGCCAGAGCGAGCCACTGATGGCGCAGAACGGTACGGGGCAGTCGGGCAATCCACTGAGTCCGAACTACCTGAACGGGATCGATGCATGGCTGAAAGGTCAGTACATCGGCTTGCCGATGCAGCCGCAGAACTTTGATCGGGTGTATGGCAAGACCCGCTTGACCCTCACCCCCGGGAAATAGAGCAAAGATCAACAGCCCCTCACCCTAGCCCTCTCCCGGAGGGGAGAGGGGACTGATTGGGGGATGCTTGGGTCTTGCGCCGACCTGAAAGAGAGATGGTGAATCCAACATTGGATCAGGCTCAAGGCTGTGCCGGATCCATATTCAACTCGGCCCCCCAGGTCGATGTACCTCACCAGACACCTCGGTCGGCCCCTCTACAAAGCGAGGTGAATCCAACATTGGATCAGGTTCAAGGCTGTGCCGGATCCATATTCAACTCGGTCCCCCAGGTCGATGTACCTCACCAGACACCTCGGTCGGCCCCCTCTCCCTCTGGGAGAGGGCTGGGGTAAGGGTAGCGCTTCAAAGCCGATCGAACTTCCAGCCTCACGCCCGCCTCATAGCTAACAAGCCCCCCATTCCGGTCACGACATGGATCTTGTTATTGCCCGACCTGAAGGTCTCTACTGCCCCGCCGGAGATTTCTATATCGATCCGTGGCGGCCGGTCGAGCGTTCGGTGATCACCCATGCCCATGGCGATCACGCGCGCACCGGTAATCAGCACTACCTGTCGAGCAGCGCCAGCGCCGGGATTCTGCGCGCGCGCCTGGGTCAGGACATCCAGTTGCAAACCCTTGATTACGGCCAACGCCTGACCCATCACGGCGTGACCCTGAGCTTTCACCCAGCCGGGCATGTCCTTGGTTCGGCGCAGGTGCGGCTGGAATACGGCGGCGAAGTCTGGGTCGCGTCAGGCGATTACAAGGTCGAGCCGGATGGCACGTGCGCCCCATTCGAACCGGTGCGCTGCCACACCTTCATCACCGAATCGACCTTCGGCCTGCCTATCTACCGCTGGCAGCCGCAGGCGCAGATCTTCGCCGAGATCAATCAGTGGTGGGCGGCCAATATCGCCGCCGGCAAGGCCAGCGTGCTGTTCTGCTACTCCTTCGGCAAGGCCCAACGCATCCTCCACGGCATCGACGAAACCCTCGGGCCGATCCTCAGCCACGGCGCAGTCGAACCGTTGAACCGCGTCTACCGCGATGCCGGCGTATACCTGCCGCCGACGATTTACGCAGGCGACGTGAAAAAAAGCGATCCGATCATGCGCCAGGCGCTGGTCATTGCTCCGCCATCGGCGGGCGGCAGCACGTGGATGCGCCGTTTTGGCGACTTCAGCGATGCCTTCGCCAGCGGCTGGATGCGCTTGCGCGGGACCCGGCGGCGGCGCGGCGTCGATCGCGGTTTCGTCCTCTCCGATCACGCCGACTGGCCCGGCCTGCTCTGGGCGATCAACCAGACCGGCGCGGAGCGGGTGATGGTCACTCACGGCTCGATCGGCGTGCTCGTACGTCATCTGCGCGAGCAGGGCCTGGATGCACAAGGCTTCACCACTGAATACGGCGATGACGAAGACGACAACATCGCCACCGAACCCACCGTTGCCGAGACGTCCCCATGAAAGCGTTCGCCGAGTTATATGCCGAACTCGACGCCACCACGTCGAGCAACGCCAAGCTGGCGGCGATGCAGGTGTACTTCGCACAGGCCGCGCCAGCAGATGCCGCGTGGGCGGTGTATTTCCTCTCCGGTGGTCGGCCTCGGCAACTGGTACCGGTGCGCATACTCCGAGAGCTGGCGGTCGAAGTTTCGGGACTGGAGCCATGGCTGTTCGAAGAAAGCTACCAAGCCGTCGGCGATCTGGCCGAGACCATTTCTCTGGTGCTGCCGGAAAACTCCCACAGCTCCGAGGTCGGTCTAGCCGAATGGATCGAAGACAAGCTGCTGCCACTTCGCGGTGAAACCCCGGAATATCTGGCGCGCCAACTGCCGATGTTGTGGGCGCAACTGGATCGGCCGAGCCTGATGCTGTGCATCAAGCTGATCACCGGCAGTTTCCGCGTCGGCGTGTCGAAGTTGCTGGTCACTCGCGCCCTCGCCTCGATGGCCGGCCTCGACAGCAAACGCGTGGCTCAGCGTCTGGTCGGTTACACCGATCTGTCGAACCGGCCCAACGCCGCGAGTTACCTGAAACTCATCGCCCCGGAATCCGCCGACGAACATGCCCAGCGCGGCGGCCAGCCCTACCCGTTCTTTCTTGCCCACGCCTTGGCGCAACCGGTCGAGGAATTCGAAGCCCTGCTCGGCCCCGCCAGCGACTGGCAGGTGGAATGGAAGTGGGACGGTATCCGCGCGCAAGTGGTCAAGCGCGACGGCAAGCTGTGGGTGTGGTCGCGCGGCGAGGAATTGGTGACCGAGCGCTTCCCCGAGTTCGATGTGCTGGTCCACCGCTTGCCGGACGGCACGGTGATCGACGGCGAAATCGTCGTGTGGAAGAGCACCCATCCGACCACCGAAGATGCCTTCGATCCGCAATCCGATGAGCCGCCGGCCGTGCAACCGTTCGCCCTGCTGCAACAACGCATCGGTCGCAAGACGCTCGACAAGAAAATTCTCGAAGAAGTACCGGTGGTAGTGCTGGCCTACGACCTGCTGGAATGGCAGGGCGAGGACTGGCGCAACCAGCCGCAGGTCAAGCGACGGGCGCAACTCGAGGAAGTCATCGCGCGCTGCAACAGCCCGGTACTGCTGCCCTCCCCGGTACTGACCGGCGAGGACTGGTTCGACCTTGGCCTCCAGCGCGAAGCGTCACGCAAACTCGGCGTCGAAGGCATGATGCTCAAGGCCCGCGATTCGCTGTATGGCGTCGGCCGGACCAAGGACATGGGCGTGTGGTGGAAGTGGAAGGTCGACCCGTTCAGCGTCGACGCGGTACTGATTTATGCCCAGCGCGGACACGGTCGTCGCGCCAGTCTGTACAGCGATTACACCTTCGCCGTGTGGGACGGCCCGCCGGAATCCAGTCAACGCTCGCTGGTGCCGTTCGCCAAGGCGTATTCGGGGCTGACCGATGAAGAGATGCGTCAGGTCGACAGCATCGTGCGCAAGACCACCGTGGAGAAATTCGGCCCGGTCAGCAGCGTGAAACCGAGCCTGGTGTTCGAACTGGGCTTCGAAGGCATCGCCCTGTCGCGCCGGCACAAGAGCGGCATCGCCGTGCGTTTCCCGCGCATGCTGCGCTGGCGCAAGGACAAGACCGTCGAAGAAGCGGACAGCCTCGCTACCCTTCAGGATCTGTTGGCCTAACCCCTTTTCACTGATCGTTCCCACGCTCTGCGTGGGAACGCAGCCCGGGACGCTCTGCGTCCCCCCAGAGCCGAACGCGGAGCGTCCGTTGATGCATTCCCACGCAGGAGCGTGGGAACGATCAGTCATCGGGGACAATTCCTTTCCACAGTTTTCCCTGCTCTCAGCTACGCGTTTGAACCGAAACAGTGCATGCAAACAGCAATGCCCGTTTCCGTGCATTCAACTACCCTTGCCTCTCTCCGCTCAACCTTTTAAAACACCTGTTCGGCACTCTGGTTCGGAAATTGCTACTTTCTATAGGTCGTAAGCGTTGCAGTAACAATAATTCTGCGCCACAAGCGCTCATATTGGTTCTTAGGGATTGAATAATGAAAAAAGCATTGCTGACCCTTTCTGCACTGGCGTTGTGCATGGCCGCCGGCTCCGCGCTGGCCAAGGAATACAAAGAGCTGCGCTTTGGCGTTGACCCTTCGTACGCACCGTTCGAGTCGAAAGCGGCCGATGGCAGCCTGGTCGGGTTCGATATCGATCTGGGCAACGCGATCTGCGCCGAACTGAAGGTCAAGTGCAAATGGGTCGAAAGCGATTTCGACGGCATGATTCCGGGCCTCAAGGCCAACAAGTTCGACGGTGTGATCTCGTCGATGACCGTGACCCCGGCTCGCGAGAAGGTCATCGACTTCTCCAGCGAACTGTTTTCCGGCCCGACCGCTTACGTGTTCAAGAAAGGCTCCGGCATCACCGCCGACGTCACTTCACTCAAGGGCAAAACCGTCGGTTACGAGCAAGGCACCATTCAGGAAGCCTACGCCAAAGCCGTGCTGGACAAGGCTGGCGTGAAAACCCAGGCCTATCAGAACCAGGATCAGGTGTATTCCGACCTGACCTCCGGTCGTCTCGACGCCGGTATCCAGGACATGCTGCAAGCCGAACTGGGCTTTCTGAAGTCGCCAAAAGGCGCTGATTATGAAATCAGCCAGCCGGTCGACAGCGAATTGCTGCCAGCCAAAACCGCTGTCGGTATCAAGAAAGGTAACACTGAGCTGAAAGCACTTTTGGATAAAGGTATCAAAGCGTTACACGACGACGGCAAATACGCCGAGATTCAAAAGAAACACTTTGGTGACCTGAATCTGTACAGCGGCAAATAATGCCCCGGCGCCCATCCTCGATGGGCGCCTTTTCCATCCGCTCAGGTTGCTGATTTATGTTTGAAACCCTCCTGCAAAATCTGGGGCTGGCCTCGTTCAGTCTGCAGGGCTTCGGCCCGTTGCTGCTGCAAGGCACCTGGATGACCATCAAATTATCGGCGATGTCGCTGCTGGTGGCCGTGTTGCTCGGCCTGCTCGGCGCCAGTGCCAAACTGTCGAAAGTCAAACTGGTGCGCCTGCCCGCGCAGCTCTACACCACGCTGATTCGCGGCGTGCCGGATCTCGTGCTGATGCTGTTGATCTTCTACAGCCTGCAAACCTGGCTGACGTCGCTGACCGACTATATGGAATGGGAATATATTGAAATCGACCCGTTCAGCGCCGGCGTGCTGACGCTGGGCTTCATTTATGGCGCGTATTTCACCGAGACCTTCCGTGGCGCCATCCTCGCGGTGCCGCGTGGTCAGGTCGAAGCCGCCACCGCGTATGGCCTCAAACGTGGCCAGCGTTTTCGCTTCGTGGTGTTTCCGCAAATGATGCGCTTCGCTTTGCCGGGCATCGGCAACAACTGGATGGTCATGCTCAAGGCCACCGCGCTGGTGTCGATCATTGGCCTCGCCGATCTGGTCAAGGCAGCGCAGGACGCCGGTAAAAGCACCTATCAACTGTTCTACTTTCTGGTCCTTGCCGCATTGATCTATCTGCTGATCACCAGTGCTTCGAACTTTATCCTGCGCTGGCTCGAACGCCGCTACGCCGCCGGTGCCCGGGAGGCCGTACGATGATCGAACTTCTCCAGGAATATTGGCGCGCCTTCCTTTATACCGACGGCCAGAACATCACCGGGCTGGCGATGACGATGTGGCTGCTGAGCGCCTCGATCTGCATCGGCTTCGTCGTCTCGATTCCGCTGTCGATTGCCCGCGTCTCGCCGCACTTCTACATTCGCTGGCCGGTGCAGTTCTACACCTACCTGTTCCGGGGCACGCCGCTGTATATCCAGCTGCTGATCTGCTACACGGGCATCTACAGCCTCGCCGCCGTGCGCGAACAGCCGATCCTCGACAGTTTCTTTCGCGACGCGATGAACTGCACGATCCTCGCTTTCGCTCTCAATACCTGCGCGTACACCACGGAAATTTTCGCCGGGGCGATTCGCAGCATGAACCATGGCGAAGTCGAAGCGGCCAAGGCTTATGGCCTGACCGGCTGGAAGTTGTACGCCTACGTGATCATGCCGTCGGCACTGCGCCGCTCGTTGCCTTACTACAGCAACGAAGTGATCCTGATGCTGCACTCGACCACCGTGGCGTTCACCGCGACCATTCCCGATATCCTGAAAGTCGCGCGGGATGCCAACTCGGCGACCTTCCTGACCTTCCAGTCATTCGGCATCGCCGCGCTGATCTATCTGACCATTACGTTTGCGCTGGTCGGCCTGTTCCGCCTCGCCGAACGCCGCTGGCTGGCCTTCCTCGGGCCGACTCACTAGCACCGGTTTGAAAATAAAGAGATAACAATGCGCCACCAGATTCATGACTTGCTGGCCCCGCTGCCGGGGACCGCACGGCAGATTCACAGTTTCCACTTCGGCCCACCGCAGGCCAAGGGCAAGGTTTACATCCAGGCGTCGCTGCACGCTGACGAACTGCCGGGCATGCTGGTCGCCTGGCACCTGAAACAGCGTCTGGCCGAACTGGAAGCTGCCGGCCGCCTGCGCAGCGAAATCGTCCTCGTGCCGGTGGCCAACCCGGTCGGCCTCGAACAAGTGCTGATGGACGTGCCGCTGGGCCGTTACGACCTCGAGAGCGGGCAGAACTTCAACCGCTGGTTCGTCGACCTCAGCGAAGAAATCGGCAACGCCATCGAAGGCCAGTTGAACGACGATGCGCAGCACAACCTCGAACTGATCCGTGCCAGCCTGCGCAACGCCCTCGACCGTCAGAAGCCGACCACACAACTGCAATCCCAGCGTCTGACCCTGCAACGCCTGGCCTGCGATGCCGACATGGTGCTGGACTTGCACTGCGACTTCGAATCGGTGGTGCACCTGTACACCACGCCCGAAGCCTGGCCGCAGGTCGAGCCGCTGGCGCGCTATATCGAAGCCCAGGCCAGTCTGCTCGCTACCGATTCCGGCGGGCAATCGTTCGACGAGTGCTTCACCCTGCTCTGGTGGCAACTGCGCGAGCGCTTCGGTGAGCAGTTCGAGATTCCGCTGGGCAGCTTCTCGGTGACCGTCGAATTGCGCGGCCAGGGCGACGTCAATCACCCGCTGGCCAGCCGCGATTGTCAGGCGCTGATCGACTATCTGATCCAGTTCGATGCCATCGTCGGCGAGACCAAGCCGCAACCGCCACTGCCGTACCCTGCCACGCCGCTGGCCGGGGTCGAACCAGTGACCACACCAGTCGGCGGCCTGCTGGTGTACTGCGCCACGCCCGGCCAATACCTGGAAGCCGGCCAGCAGATCGCCGAAATCATCGACCCGGTCCACGACAAGGTCACCCCCATTCATTGCACCGCCGCCGGCCTGCTGTATGCGCGCTCGCTGCGGCGCATGGCCACTGCCGGCATGGTCATCGCCCACGTCGCGGGCGCCCAGGCCTATCGCAGCGGCTACCTACTTTCGCCTTGAGGATGCTCGTCCATGTACAAACTGACCGTTGAAGGCCTGCACAAAAGCTATGGCGATCATCAGGTGCTCAAAGGCGTTTCGCTCAAGGCCAAAACCGGCGACGTGATCAGCCTGATCGGCGCCAGCGGCTCGGGCAAAAGCACCTTTTTGCGCTGCATCAATTTCCTTGAACAACCCAATGACGGCGCCATGAGCCTTGATGGCCAGGCGATCCGCATGGTCACCGACCGCCACGGCATGCACGTTGCCGACGCCGATGAACTGCAACGCCTGCGCACGCGGCTGGCGATGGTGTTCCAGCATTTCAACCTGTGGAGCCACATGACCGTGCTGGAAAACATCACCATGGCCCCGCGCCGGGTGCTGGGTTGCAGCAAACAGGAAGCCGAGGATCGCGCCCGACGTTATCTGGACAAAGTCGGCTTGCCGGCGCGGGTCGCCGATCAATACCCGGCGTTTCTGTCCGGCGGCCAGCAACAACGCGTGGCGATCGCCCGGGCACTGGCGATGGAACCGGAAGTGATGCTGTTCGACGAACCGACCTCGGCACTCGACCCGGAACTGGTCGGCGAAGTGCTGAAAGTGATTCAGGGCCTGGCCGAGGAAGGCCGGACGATGATCATGGTCACCCACGAAATGAGTTTTGCGCGCAAGGTGTCGAATCAGGTGCTGTTTCTGCATCAGGGTCTGGTGGAAGAAGAAGGTGCGCCCGAAGAAGTGCTGGGCAATCCCAAGAGTGAACGCCTGAAGCAGTTCCTCAGCGGCAATCTTAAATAAGGTTGGCAACCCACCCCTGTGTGGGAGCGAGCCTGCTCGCGAAAGCGGTTTATCAGTCAACATCAATGTTGAATGTGCAATCGCATTCGCGAGCAGGCTCGCTCCCACAGGGGGAATCCATCGACCGACAAAGTTAAACTTGTCCCCCCGCTTCGCTGTCTCTGAAACAACACCTCCAGAGCGCACGCAGCCGGCATGGCGAAATCCCCCGACTTTGCAAAAACCTGGTTCAGCGCCCGCGACTGGAAGCCGTTCGCCTTTCAGAAACAGGTGTGGGCGGCGGTGAAAAACGGCGAATCCGGGTTGCTCCACGCCAGCACCGGCGCCGGTAAAACCTATGCGGTGTGGTTTGCTGCGCTCAACCGCTTCGCCCGCCTGCAACCGCCCGTGGCTACACCGCGCAAACGCAAACCGCCGGCCGAGCCGTTGACAGTGCTGTGGATCACGCCGATGCGCGCCCTCGCCGCCGATACCGCCCGCGCTTTACAAAGCCCGGTCGATGAATTGCAGATTCCGTGGTCCATCGGCCTGCGCACCGGCGACACCAGCAGCAGCGAACGCTCTCGTCAGGGCCGGCGTCTGCCGACCACGCTGATCACCACCCCGGAAAGCCTCACTCTGCTACTAGCTCGCGCCGATGCGCGCACGGCGTTGTCGACCCTGCGCATGATCGTCGTCGATGAATGGCACGAATTGCTCGGCAACAAACGCGGCGTGCAATTGCAACTGGCTCTCGCCCGCCTGCGTCATTGGCAGCCGGAATTGATCGTCTGGGGCGTGTCCGCCACCCTCGGTAATCAATCTCACGCCGAGCAAGTGCTGATCCCACAGGGCGGCGGCGTCAGTGTTCAGGGCAAAAGCGAAAAAACCCTGCAAGTCGACACCCTGCTGCCACCGGCCATCGAGCGTTTTCCCTGGGCCGGCCACATCGGTCTGAAGATGCTGCCGCAGGTGGTGGCCGAACTTGACGCCTGTGCCAGCAGCCTGGTGTTCACCAACACCCGTGCGCAATCGGAGATCTGGTATCAGGCGCTGCTGGAAGCACGGCCGGACTGGGCCGGGTTGATTGCGTTGCACCACAGCTCACTGTCGCGCGACACCCGCGACTGGGTCGAGCAGGCGTTGAAGAATGGCCAATTGAAAGCGGTGGTGTGCACCTCGAGCCTGGATTTGGGCGTAGATTTCCTCCCGGTCGAACGCGTGCTGCAGATCGGCTCGGCCAAAGGCGTTGCGCGCTTGATGCAACGTGCCGGGCGCTCCGGCCACGCACCGGGGCGCACCTCGCGGGTGACGCTGGTGCCGACTCACAGCCTGGAACTGATCGAAGCGGTTGCCGCACGCGATGCCGTCGAGCAACGGCGCATCGAGCCGCGCCTGTCACCGCTCAAGCCGCTGGATGTGCTGGTCCAGCATTTGGTCAGCATGGCCCTTGGCGGTGGCTTTATTCCTGGAGACTTGTACGAAGAAGTCCGAGGCGCCTGGGCCTATCGCGACCTGACAGCGGCAGACTGGGCCTGGGCGCTGGCGTTCGTACGCCATGGCGGGATGTCTCTTACAGCGTATCCGGATTACCGCCGGGTCGAGCCGGACGAACACGGCGTCTGGCGTGTGCCGGATGCGCGTCTGGCGCGGCGCCATCGCATGAGCATTGGCACCATCGTCAGCGACGCGAGCATCAACCTGAAATTCTGGAGCAAGGGCGGCGGCGGCAAACAGCTGGGCAGCGTCGAGGAAGGCTTTATCGCGCGACTGAAACCCGGCGATGGTTTCCTCTTCGCCGGCCGCCTGCTGGAACTGGTGCGGGTGGAAAACATGACAGCCTACGTCAAACGCAGCACCGCGAAAAAGGCTGCCGTGCCGCGCTGGAATGGCGGACGCATGCCGTTATCCAACGAACTGGCCGAAGCGGTGGTCACGCGCTTCAGCGCCGCTGCTCAAGGTCAGTTCAAAGGCCCGGAAATGCACGCGCTGCGTCCGCTGCTGGAGACGCAGATACGCTGGTCCGGCTTGCCCACCACGGAAAATCTGCTCGCCGAGGTGCTGAAATCCCGCGAAGGCTGGCATCTTTTTCTCTATCCGTTCGCCGGGCGACAAGTGCATCTGGGACTGGCGAGCCTGTTGGCATGGCGCGTAAGTCAGCGCCAGCCGGTGACCTTCTCGATTGCCGTGAATGATTACGGCCTGGAACTGCTCAGCGCCACGCCGGTGGATTGGGCCACGCATCTGGACGCGCACCTGTTCAATGCCGATGACTTGTTGCTGGACGTGCTCGCCAGTCTCAATGCCGGTGAACTGGCGTTGCGCCGTTTCCGCGAAATCGCGCGGATCGCCGGGCTGGTGTTCGCCGGGTATCCGGGCGCACCAAAGAGTACCCGCCAGGTGCAGGCGTCGAGTGGCTTGTTTTTCCAGGTGTTCAAACAATACGACGCCGACAATCTGCTCTTGGCCCAGGCCGGGGAAGAAGTCCTACGCGAGGAACTGGATATTCGTCGTCTGGAACAGACACTGGAGCGCATCAATCAGATGAAACTGGACGTGCATCAGGTTAAACGTCCTACACCACTGGGTTTTCCGCTGCTGGTGGAGCGGATGCGCGAGAGCATGAGTTCGGAAAAACTGGCTGACAGGATCAGAAGAATGGTCGGTGACCTGGAAAAAACCGCTGATAACGGGAAATCGTCGTGAGTGCGTACCCGGTGCGTTTGGCCGGTGAGGAGTTGTGGCTGCTGCCGGAGAAAGCGCTGTACTGGCCAGCGCAGGAAGCATTGCTGATCGCCGATGTGCATTTCGGTAAGGCGGCGGCCTATCGCAGCCTCGGCCAGCCGGTGCCGCATGGCACGACGGCGAGCAACATCGAGGTAATCGACGCGTTGCTGGCGCGGTTGCCGTGTCGCCAGTTGATCTTCCTCGGGGATTTTCTGCATGGGCCTGGTTCACATGTCCCGACCACGCTGAATGCGCTGGCAGAGTGGCGCGCACGGCACGCTGACCTGCCGATGACGCTGATTCGCGGCAACCACGACAAACGCGCGGGCGACCCACCGGCATCGCTGAATATCCGCGTGGTGCCAGAGCCGCTGTTATTGGGGCCGTTTGCCTTGCAGCATGAGCCCGATGCGCATCCGGAACGGCACGTGCTCGCCGGCCACGTGCACCCGGTCTATCGGCTGCATGGCAAAGGTCGGCAGAGTCTGCGCCTGGCTTGTTTCAGACTCGGTGAGCGCATCAGCCTGATGCCGGCATTCGGTGCGTTTACCGGCGGCTATCAGGTCGAGCGCGACGACAGCTGCAGAGTCTTCGTGATCGGCGACAACGAAATATGGCCCGTCAGCTAGATCGCAAATCGATCAGACTGACGGGCCATATCCATGCCGGTGGATCAGGCGACAGGCGCCGGAGGCGGCTCGTCCGGCAGCGTGGGTTCGCCTGGTTCGGTCGGTTGTTCGTTGGGAGTATCGGGATCGGGCTGGCCGGGCACGCCGCCGGACAGGCTCAAAGACGGATTCGCCAGTAACGACCAGGCCAGAACGCCTATCTGATTGGGCTCAAGCCTTGCCAGTTCAGCGCTGATTCGCGGGTCGATCTTCATAGGGCACTCCTCAGTGAAGGCCCGAATCTGTGTGTAACAAAAACGGGCAGTACACCCCATAGAGTGTCTGCCCGCCAAAGAATTCCCGACATCCGTCGGATGGTCGATCAGGTACGCGGCAAGGTCACGCCACGCTGGCCCTGATATTTGCCGCCACGATCCTTGTAGGAAACTTCACATTCTTCATCGGATTCGAGGAAGAGCATCTGCGCCACGCCTTCGTTGGCGTAGATTTTCGCCGGCAGGTTGGTGGTGTTGGAAAATTCCAGCGTCACATGACCTTCCCACTCAGGCTCGAGCGGAGTGACGTTGACGATGATGCCGCAGCGCGCGTAGGTGCTTTTACCCAGGCAGATGGTCAGCACGTTGCGCGGAATGCGGAAGTACTCGACGGTGCTGGCCAGGGCGAAGGAGTTCGGCGGAATGATGCAGACGTCGCTGTGGATGTCGACGAAGCTGCCGGCGTCGAAGTTCTTCGGGTCGACAATGGCCGAGTTGATGTTGGTGAACACCTTGAAGTGGTTGGTGCAACGCACGTCGTAGCCGTAGCTCGACACGCCGTAGGAAATCACCCGGCTGTCGTCGCTGCCGCGCATCTGGCGCTCGACGAACGGTTCGATCATGCCGTGTTCCTGCGCCATGCGGCGAATCCACTTGTCCGATTTGATGCTCATGGCGGGTTTGTCCTGAATAGCGAGGTGGAAAAATTCTGTCCGGCATCTTACCGGGCGCATCGCCGCGATCAAAGTGCGCAACGCAATTCTCGGCGAACACCCCGTATTTACGCGATGTGGCGACGAACCGTCGCACCGCCGATCCCTAAAACACAGAATCCTTTGCAAGAAACATTGGCACGTTCCGGAAAAAGGGTTAAGGTGGCGTCACTGTGTTGCTTGTGTCACTGAGAATCTCTACACGATATGTTGAATTTCGATCCAACCATCTACAAGAATTTTTCCTGCTCTTTGCACTCAGTCTCGGCCAGGGTTCTTCCTGAGTCGCAGTTATCTTTGTTCAAGGAGTTACACCATGTCTAATCGCCAAACCGGTACCGTTAAGTGGTTCAACGATGAAAAAGGCTTCGGCTTCATCACTCCACAATCCGGTGACGACCTGTTCGTTCACTTCAAAGCTATCCAATCCGACGGCTTCAAAAGCCTGAAAGAAGGCCAACAGGTTTCTTTCATCGCTACCCGCGGTCAGAAAGGCATGCAAGCTGAAGAAGTACAAGTTATCTAACTTGTAGCTTCTTTAGAAAAGAGCCCCGCCCTTAAAAGCGGGGCTTTTTTGTGGGCGCCTGTTTTGCGCTGGCAAAAAAAATCGCGACCCTTGGGGCCGCGATTTTTTGTTTCTGCCCTTACCAGGCGACGCCAAACCCTGCGGTATAACGGGTCTTGTTCAGATCCGCATCGTTGGTGCCGCTGATGATGTCGCGCTCGGCCTTGAGGTTGAGCGAGGCCCAGTCGGTGACCTTGTAGCGCAGGCCCAGCTCGGCATCCAGTGCGTAATCGGCAACGCTCGACAGCGGCTTGCCGACTTCGCCATTGGTGAAGAACTCGACCTTCTTGCCGATCAGGTAGCGGTTGTAGTCCCACTTCATCGCGACGGAGTAGAAGTTGTCCTTGCTGCCATCGCGGTATTCATAGTCGGTGCGGTTGAGCAACGAGCCCAGCGAGAACGCACCCAGCTCATCGTCCCAGAACTGGTAACCCGGACCGGTACCGACCACACGCTGACGCGCCAGCTCTTCGATGTGATCACGCTTGTAGTTGATGCGCCCCTGCCAGAACCACTGATCGGTGAGGAAGCGGTCGAGGGAATATTCGGCGCGCCAGTTGTTGGTGGTGGTTTCCGTATCCTGCACTTCGCGGTTGTACTCGCCCTCGCCGGTATGGCGCCAGCGACCATGGCGAGCCGAGGTCTTGAAGGCGACGTCGTAATCGTCGGTGTCCTTTTCGGCGCGCTGATAGTCCAGCGCCAGATCGACATTGCCCTTCCATACCAGGTCGGTGACGATCGGCTTGGGCTTGAGAATCTGCTGAATGCTCGCCAGCTCGACCGTCTTCGGCGCCTCGCCGTTGGCCAGGGTGACCTTGCCATCGTCGGCCGCGGTGAGCGACTTCGACACTTCGCCGGCATAGGCGTCCTGCTTCACCAACAGATGCTGATCGCTGTCGAGGGTCTTGACCTCTTTCCAGTCAATCGCCACTGCGCCGGCGTATTTGGTCTGGATCAACAGCTTGCCGCCGTCGAAAACCGTGATAGTGCCACTCAGCTTGTCGCCGTTTTTCAACCAGACGGTGTCGGCAAGCAGGGGCGTGGACGCGCTGAAAACAGCAAGGCACAACAGGGTTCTGGGGAACATAAGCAGATCGGGGGCTCAGAGTTGGCGAAAAGGGTCGGCATTATCCGTAGGATTTTGCCCATGACAAGGACTGACCGGACTATTTCAATTGAGTTCATTTCTCAACTGCGCCACGAGCGATTACCCTTGTCGCCATCATCACGCCAATGCTCAGGAGCCGCGTACGTGAAAGACCCGCTCGACAGCGTCGAAAACGATGCGCAAATCCGACGCACGGCACTCTACTCGACGCTCGCGCAAGTGCCCGAAGGCAAAGTCGTCAGTTATGGCCAGTTGGCCGAACTTGCGGGGCTGGGCCGCGCCGCGCGCTGGGTCGGGCGGACTTTGAGCCAGTTGCCCGGCGACACCAGGCTGCCCTGGCACCGCGTGCTCGGCGCCGGCGGACGCATCAGCCTGCCGGTCGGCAGCCCTTCCGGTGATGAACAACGTGCGCGATTGCGCATGGAAGGCATCACCGTCCAGAACAATCGTGTGGATATTCGGCGCCATGGCTGGCGTCCGGTAGAGCACAGCGGTTAGAGTGCGCGCTTTGTTTTCGCAATTTTGAGGCAGACTTCAGCCCATGCCCCGTAAAACCTGGCGCGCCGCGCTCGCCGCCTATGCCAGTCCTTCGACGCTCGTGCTGTTGTTGCTCGGTTTTGCCGCCGGCCTGCCGTACATGCTGGTGTTCTCGACGCTCTCCGTATGGCTGCGTGAAGCAGGCGTGGCCCGTGAAACCATTGGCTATGCCAGCCTGATCGGCCTGGCGTACGCGTTCAAATGGGTCTGGTCGCCGCTGCTCGATCAATGGCGCCTGCCCTTGCTGGGCAAGCTCGGCCGCCGCCGTTCCTGGCTGGTGCTCTCCCAGGCACTGGTGATTCTCGGCCTGATCGGCATGGGTTTCTGTGATCCGCAGAAGCATTTGTCCTGGCTGATCGCCATTGCTGTCGTGGTTGCCTTCGCCTCCGCCACGCAAGATATCGCGGTCGACGCCTATCGCCTGGAAATCGCCGATGACAGCCGCCAGGCCGCCCTCGCCGCCAGCTACATGTCCGGTTACCGCGTTGCCGCCCTGCTCGCCACCGCCGGTGCGCTGTTCTTCGCCGAAGGTTTCGGCTCCACCGGCTTCAACTATAAGCACGCAGCTTGGACCGGCACCTATGTGCTGTTCGGCGCATTGATGGTGCCTGCGCTGCTGACCACGCTGTTCATGCGTGAACCACCCGTACCGCTGCGCACGCAGTTACAGGCCGGGCGCTATACGTTCATGCATCAACTGATGTCGGTGTTCGTGCTGATCGTTTTGCTGGTCTCCGTGCCGGCGATGTTCACCCAGCTGTACAACACCGATTTCGCTGGCGTGCTGTTCGGCGACATGAGCCCGCTCGATTTGCTGCTCGAAGACCGCGCCTTTCTGCGCGCCATCCTCTACATATTGCTGACGGGGATGTGCCTGTCGGCCATGGGCCGGCGCGGACTGGCGCCGGTACTGACGCCGATCAATGACTTCATCCTGCGTTATCGCTGGCAGGCGCTGTTGCTGCTGGGTCTGATCGCCACTTACCGGATGTCCGACACGGTAATGGGCGTCATGGCCAACGTGTTTTATATTGACCAGGGTTTCACCAAGGATCAGATCGCCAGTGTGAGCAAGATTTTCGGCCTGATCATGACCCTCGTCGGTGCCGGCATGGGTGGCCTGTTGATTGTGCGTTTCGGCATTCTGCCGATCCTGTTTATCGGTGGTGTATCTTCGGCAGCGACCAACCTGCTGTTCGTCATGCTCGCGGACATGGGCCCGAACCTGCAGATGCTGGTGGTGACCATTTCCCTCGACAACTTCAGCTCGGGCCTGGCGACATCGGCGTTCGTTGCCTACCTGTCGAGCCTGACCAACCTGAAGTTTTCCGCTACGCAATATGCCCTGCTCAGCTCGATCATGTTGCTGCTGCCGCGCCTGATGGGCGGCTATTCCGGCGTGCTGGTCGAGAAGTTCGGTTATCACAGCTTCTTCCTCATTACCGCCCTGCTCGGCGTGCCGACGCTGCTACTGATCGCGCTGCACTGGTTTCAGGAGCGCCGCCGCGAAGGACAAACACCGACGCCCGAGCCTGCACCGACGCCCGTCACCGAAGAATCGTAGGACGCTTCGCCAATGGCGGGAGGAATCCCGCCGCTGGCGCCTTCCGCCGGCCACACTTCTGTACGTCAGCAAAACTCGCCGGTACACTGCTCCGTCATTTCCAGTCATAGCAACCGACAACGGCCAACCATGCGCACCAGTCAATTTTTGCTCGCCACACAGAAAGAAACGCCTTCCGACGCGGTCGTGATCAGCCACCAGCTGATGCTGCGCGCCGGCATGATCCGCAAGCTTGCCTCGGGCCTGTACACCTGGCTGCCGATGGGCCTGCGAGTCATGCGCAAGGTCGAAGCCATCGTTCGCGAAGAGATGAACGCTGCCGGTTCTCTGGAAGTGTTGATGCCGAGCACCCAACCGGCCGAGCTGTGGCAGGAATCGGGGCGCTGGGAAGAATACGGCCCTGAGCTGCTGCGCATCAAAGACCGCCACGGTCGTGATTTCTGCGCGGGCCCGACCCACGAAGAAGTGATCACCGATCTGATGCGCAACGAGTTGAGCAGCTACAAACAGCTGCCAATCAACCTGTATCAGATCCAGACCAAATTCCGTGACGAAATCCGCCCACGCTTCGGTTTGATGCGCGGCCGCGAATTCATCATGAAGGACGCCTACTCCTTCCACGCTGATCAGGCGTCGCTGCAGGTCACCTACGACCGCATGCATGAAGCCTACTGCAACATCTTCACGCGTCTGGGCCTGAAATTCCGCCCGGTAGAAGCCGACAACGGTTCGATCGGTGGTGCAGGTTCCCACGAATTCCACGTGCTGGCCGAGTCCGGCGAAGACGATATCGTCTTCAGCAACGGCTCCGACTACGCGGCGAACATCGAAAAAGCCGAAGCGGTGCCACGGGAAACCTCGCGCCCTGCGCCAACCGAAGAACTGCGTCTGGTCGACACGCCGGACACGAAAACCATCGCCGCCCTGGTGGAAAAATTCAATCTGCCGATTGAAAAGACCATCAAGACCCTGATCGTCCATGCCGAAGAAGAAGGCAAGCTGATCGCGCTGGTGATTCGTGGCGACCACGAACTGAACGAGATCAAGGCTGCCAACCAGCCTGGCGTGGCCAGCCCGCTGGTGATGGCCTCCGATGCCGAACTGCGTGACGCGATTGGCGCCGGCGCCGGCTCGCTCGGCCCGCTGAACCTGCCGCTGCCGATCATCATCGACCGCTCGGTCGCGATGATGAGCGACTTCGGCATTGGCGCGAACATCGACGACAAGCACTATTTCGGCGTGAACTGGGAGCGTGATCTGCCGGTTCCGACCGTTGCCGACCTGCGCAACGTCGTCGCCGGCGATCCAAGCCCGGACGGCAAAGGCACGCTGGAAATCAAGCGCGGCATCGAAGTCGGACACATCTTCCAGCTGGGCAACAAGTACAGCAAGGCGATGAAGTGCGAAGTGCTGGGCGAAAACGGCAAGCCGGTGACTCTGGAAATGGGTTGCTACGGCATTGGCGTTTCCCGCGTGGTCGCCGCTGCCATCGAGCAGAACAACGACGCCAACGGCATTATCTGGAGCGACACCCTGGCGCCATTCCAGATCGCGCTGGTACCGCTGCGCTATGAAACCGAACAGGTGCGCGAAGCCACCGACAAGCTCTATGCCGAACTGACGGCGGCCGGCTTCGAAGTGCTGCTGGACGATCGCGACAAGAAAACCAGCCCGGGCATCAAGTTCGCGGACATGGAGCTGATCGGCATTCCACACCGGATCGTGGTCAGCGACCGCGGCCTCGCCGAAGGCAACCTGGAATACAAGAGTCGTTCCGAAGCAGAGGCGCAAGCACTGCCGGTGGCCGATGTTGTGTCCTTCCTTCAGGCCCGTATCCGCCGCTGAAACCAGATAGAGACGTCATGTTCAAGCGAAACACCTTAGGCCTCGGTGGCGCCGCCCTGTGCGGCGCCCTGCTGGTCAGCGGCTGCGCCAATCACATGTCGCAACGCAGCGAGCACGAAGAGCGGGTCGAGCGAAAGTTGCTCGATCACAGCCTGCAGATCGATGTCGGCGAGCCGAAGGTGCTCGAGCTGCCGCAGCGACGCGTGAAGATCAACGAGCAGAAGACTTTCGAAGTCACCGAGTTCGAGGTCACCCGTCGCTACGACCGCTACACCCCTTACCAACCCTGGCGCGAAGTCTACGAGATTCCGCTGGGCGCGGTGGCCGTGGTCGGTGGTGTCGGTGCGAACGTGGTCAACGTGTTCGCACTCGGCAATCTGCCGGATAGCGTCACCCGGGATTGGCTGAGCTACGGTTTCGCCGGGCTCAACCCGTTCATGAACGTGCAGTCCAATGGTCGCGCGCAGCAAAACCTCGCGGGCATCGACGAAGTCCAGCGCGACAAGCGCACGGAGTATTCGAGCCTGCCGTGGAGCGAACGACCGGTGCAGGTCAAGGCCGGCAAGCAGACGTTCGACATGACCACCGACCGCAACGGTGTGCTGCGCTTGAATCTGCTCGACAGTCCGTTCGCCGAACATGACCTCAACCATGTCGGCCGCTTGCAGATCAGTGTCGAAGACGCCAAGGACGATGTGCATTCCGACTCGACCCTGATGCTCAGCGGCCACCTGCGCGGCAAGTTGATTGAGGCGCATGGGCTGATTTATGACGATCTGGAAGATGACGAGGTGAGCCAGTGGGTACACCGGGTCAAACGCCTGTCGGAGCTGGGTCTGGAAGAAGAAGCCAGTGAGCTGGAACAGAGCCTGATCGAACTGACCCGCAATGATCCGGAGTTGCAGGCTGAGTTTCTCAAGTCTCTGGCCAAGGATGCAGGGCGCCTGGTTGCAGATCCGGGACCGAATTAAAAGCTAAAGGCATCGCGGGCAAGCCCGCTCCCACAGGGTTTATGGGTGTTCACACAATATGTGTTTCACCATCGATCAATGTGGGAGCGGGCTTGCCCGCGATGATTATCTGAATACGCCGCAAATCTACCGCTCAAACAACTCCATCTGCTCAAACCCGCCGCGCAAATCCTCCAGTCTCACTCCCACCCCCAACAGCCGCACCGGCTTGCCGCCGCGATTGAACGCCTGCGTCAGCATCAACTGATAACTGCCAAGGTCGCGCCCTGCCCCAGCCTGCTCCAGCGTGGTCTGGGTGAAATCATGAAATTTGACTTTGACGAACGGCTTGCCCGGTCGATAACTGCTGTCGATCCGCGCCATGCGGGTTTTCAGGGTATCGAGCAGCTCGGGCAATTTGTCCAGGCAGCTGCGCAAGTCCGGCAGATCAACGTCGTAGGTGTTTTCCACGCTGATCGACTGACGGCGGCTGTCGTTGTGCACCAGCCGGTCATCGATTCCACGGGCCAGATTCCACAAGCGCTCGCCGAAACTGCCGAATTCGCGCACCAGCGCCAGCCTGCCCCACTCGCGCAGGTGCTGGCAGTCAACGATGCCGAGCTTGCCGAGCTTGTCGGCGGTGACCTTGCCGACGCCGTGCAGCTTGCTCACCGGCAGACCACTGACGAACTCCTCGACCTGATCCGGGGTGATCACGAACAAACCGTTGGGTTTTTTCCAGTCGCTGGCGATCTTCGCCAGAAATTTGTTTGGCGCAACGCCTGCGGAAACGGTGATGTGCAATTGGTTGGAGACCCGGCGGCGAATGTCCTGGGCGATGCGCGTAGCGCTGCCGCCGAAATGCGCGCTGTCGGACACGTCCAGATAGGCCTCGTCGAGCGACAGCGGCTCGATCAGGTCGGTGTAGTCGGCGAAGATGGTATGAATTTCCTTCGACGCTTCCCGATAAGCGTCCATGCGCGGCTTGACGATGGTCAGGTCCGGACACAGCTTTAATGCATGCCCGGAAGCCATGGCCGAGCGCACACCATAGGCGCGCGCTTCATAGTTGCAGGTGGCGATCACCCCGCGTCGATCCGCTGAACCACCCACCGCCAACGGCTTGCCGGCAAGAAGCGGATCATCGCGCATCTCGATGGCGGCATAGAAACAGTCACAGTCGATGTGGATGATTTTTCGCTGGGTCATGTCGGAAAAAGACAACGTGGCAAGCCGGAGCGGCAGTATCTCATTGGTACCTGTATATAGCACCAGTGGTTGAATGTTCTTTTCCGACCGTAGGAGATTTCCGATGAATTTATTTTTTCAATCACAGATCAGCGCGCAATAGAGCTGAAAGCCTTGCGCCACTTGCCCTGCGCGCCGGCCGCCCGCCGTGAAAATACGCTAAGCGCTTGAACCTCAACAGATTTATCCGGATCGACGGTTGACACACTCGCGAACCTCTGTAGAATGCCGCCACACAGACGCGGGATGGAGCAGTCTGGTAGCTCGTCGGGCTCATAACCCGAAGGTCGTCGGTTCAAATCCGGCTCCCGCAACCAAACATCAGAAAAGGCTACTCGAAAGAGTGGCCTTTTTTGTGCGCGTCTGTTTTGCAAACGGGCGCCCTGCTCAATCTCTAGCGAAACGGCAATTTGTTGAATTTCCGAAACTTACGCATTACCTGCGACCGTTCGCCGCGATTTCGCAGTTATTTGGCCCATTCCAGGATTAGCGGTTGACACCTCGCCGTTCGCCTGTAGAATGCCGCCACACAGACGCGGGATGGAGCAGTCTGGTAGCTCGTCGGGCTCATAACCCGAAGGTCGTCGGTTCAAATCCGGCTCCCGCAACCAAACATCAAAAAAGGCTACTCGAAAGAGTGGCCTTTTTTGTATCTGTTGAAAAAGTCCTTTCGCAACAATGATCTGTCACTGTGCAGTGAACCGCTGGGGATCATCAGAACCACTGACATGCGACTATGCTTGAGTCACAGACAGGGTTTCTGCAATCCAGGAACTGCCCTCGCCGATGCCCGACGAGAGGCGTAGTATTTTGTGATTATTTTTTTCTACAGGGATTGGTAACTTGGCTGGATACCTCCATCCTGTCGCGCACAATCCAAGAGGTGATTGATGCGCGCCAACTCGTCTGATCCACAAGACACCGTTACAGCAGATCAACCGATCAAACCCGAGCGTTTGCGCTGGCTGGATCGATTAAGCAAATACCGTCAGCCGATCGGTCTGGCCGTCACGTTGCTGCTGTTTGCCATTGCCCTGATTGCCTGCCGCCATCTGCTCGCCGAGCTCGATCTCTATGCGTTGCATGACTCGATTCTCGACGTGCCGAAACCGGCCCTGCTCGGCGCCATCGGTGCGACCGTGGTCGGTTTCATCATTCTGCTCGGCTATGAATGGTCGGCCAGCCGCTACGCTGGCGTGAAACTGCCGCCGCGCACGCTCGCGCTCGGCGGTTTCACCGCATTTGCGATTGGCAATGCGATCGGCCTGTCGCTGCTGTCCGGCGGCTCGGTTCGTTATCGTTTATATGCGCGATTGGGCGTCGGTGCGTCGGAAGTTGCGCACATGACGCTATTTGCCAGCCTCTCGCTGGGCTGCGCCTTGCCGCCACTGGCAGCGCTGGCCACCCTGAGCAACCTGCCCGCCGCCTCGCAAGCGCTGGGGCTGTCCGAAATCTTGCTGGGCTCGGTCGCCGCTGCCGTATTGATCCTTGGTACGGTGCTGGCGATCGGCATCTATCGTCGTCGCCTGCCGGAACAACCCTACCCCGACAATCTGCTGGTCCGTGCCGGGCGGCGCACCCTGCGCCTGCCGGGTCGGCGTCTGACCTTTCTGCAACTGGTGATCACCGCCCTCGATGTCGCGGCTGCCGCCACCGTTCTCTACTTGTTGCTGCCGGAAGCGCCGCCGTTTGCGCCGTTCCTGCTTGTGTATCTGCTGGCGCTGGCCGCCGGTGTACTCAGTCATGTACCGGGCGGTGTTGGCGTGTTCGAGGCGATTCTGCTCGCCGCGTTTGCCGACAAGCTCGGCGCCGCCCCGCTGGCAGCCGCACTGCTGCTGTATCGCCTGATCTACGTGGTGCTGCCGCTGCTGGTCGCCTGCGTATTACTGCTGATCAACGAAGGCCAGCGCCTGTTTCAATCCCAGACCATGCGCGCGGCGTCCGGTCTGGCCGCGCCGGTTCTGGCGGTGTTGGTGTTCCTGTCTGGCGTGGTGCTGCTGTTTTCCGGCGCGACCCCGGAAATCGACACGCGCCTGGAGCACATCGGTTTTCTGATCCCGCATCGTCTGGTCGACGCCTCGCACTTCGGCGCCAGCCTGATCGGCGTCCTCTGTCTGTTGCTCGCCCAAGGTCTGCGTCGACGCCTGTCGGCGGCGTGGATGCTGACCACCATTCTGCTGCTGGTTGGCGCCCTGCTCTCGCTGCTCAAAGGCTTCGACTGGGAAGAAGCCACGCTGATGACGTTGACGGCCGCGCTGCTCGGCGTGTTCCGCCGCTCTTTCTACCGTCCGAGCCGTTTGACCGAACTGCCGTTTTCGCCGCTGTATCTGGTCGCCAGTCTCTGCGTGCTGGGCGCTTCGGCCTGGTTGCTGCTGTTCGCCTATCAGGACGTACCCTACAGCCATCAATTGTGGTGGCAGTTCACCCTCGATGCTGACGCGCCGCGCGGTCTGCGCTCGCTGCTCGGTGCGGCGGTGTTGCTGGTGATCATCTCGCTGACCTGGCTGCTGCGCACGGCGCGCCCGGTGATTCATTTGCCGACGCCGGACGAACTGGATCGCGCGGCAAAGATTCTCATGGCCTCGTCGCAACCCGACGGCGGCCTCGCGCTGACCGGTGACAAGGCGTTGCTGTTTCACCCCAACGATGAGGCGTTCCTGATGTACGCCCGCCGTGGCCGCAGTCTGGTGGCGCTGTACGACCCGATCGGGCCGAGCCAGCAACGCGCGGAAATGATCTGGCAGTTCCGCGATCTCTGCGACATCCATCACACCCGCCCCGTGTTCTATCAGGTGCGCGCGGAGAACCTGCCGTACTACATGGACATCGGCCTGACAGCGATCAAGCTCGGCGAAGAAGCCCGGGTCGATCTGCTGCGCTTCGATCTGGAAGCCAAGGGCAAGGAGATGAAGGACCTGCGCTACACCTGGAACCGTGGCACCCGCGATGGACTGTCGCTGGAAATCCATGAGCCGGGGCAGGCGCCGATGGACGAGCTGAAAGTGATTTCCGATGCCTGGCTGACCGGCAAGAACGTGCGCGAGAAAGGCTTCTCCCTCGGCCGTTTCAGCGACGATTACCTGAAGCATTTCCGCATTGCGGTGATTCGCTTCGAAGGCCGCCCGGTAGCGTTCGCCAATCTGCTCGAGACCTACAGCCACGATCTGGCCAGTCTCGACCTGATGCGCGCACACCCGGAAGCGCCGAAGCTGACCATGGAATTCATGATGGTCGGCCTGATTCAACACTATAAGAGTCACGGATACGCGCGCTTCAGCCTGGGCATGGTGCCGTTGTCGGGTCTGCAACCCCGGCGCGGCGCACCGCTGACCCAGCGCCTGGGCTCGATGGTCTTCCGCCGTGGTGAGCAGCTGTACAACTTCCAAGGCTTGCGCCGCTTCAAAGACAAGTTCCAGCCCGACTGGGAACCCCGTTATATGGCCGTGCCCGCCGGACTCGATCCGCTCGTGGCGCTGGCCGATACTGCTGCCCTGATCGCGGGCGGCTTGACTGGATTGGTGAAACGCTGATGATTCAACGCTCCCTGAAGTACATCCTGGCCGCCCTGCTGGTATTGGCAGTGATTGCCGGCGGCGGTTACTGGTACCTCAAACGCCCGGCACCGGAACCGACCGTCGAACAACTGAAACCCGCCGATGGCACGGCCATGACCCGCGTGATCCCCGGCAACAAGCCGAAGGCTCAGGTGCTGGTGGCCGTCACCGACGAACAGAAGCTCTCCGAGAAACAACTGACCACCCTCAGCCGCAGCGCCTCGGCGCAGATCGTTCAGGTGATTCTGCCCAAGGACTGCCTGCTGCAAAGCCGCGCCCTGCAATCGGGCCTGCGTGAACTGAATGGCCCGGCCACCCTGGTCAGCGGCATCGGCCCGGGCGCTGTACTGGCGTGGCGCTGGCTGGCGGAACAGAAAGACGACAAGGCCCAGGCCGTCTCCGTCGATCTGGCCCTGGAAAAACCCGGCTGCACTCACCTGCTGCCGAAATCCGCCGCCCACGGCCACTGGCTGGTGGCGTGGAACGACAACCCGGACGACGCCAGCGCAGGCTTCGTGCGCGATCAGCCGAACGCCGAAACCAGCATCAGCGACTACGACATCAACCTGCCGCAAGTGCTGAACAACGAACTGCGCAAAATCCTCGTCGGCGGCGACAAGGCCAACGGCGGCCTGGCGATCCCGGTCGTGGAAGTGCCGGCCGGTCAGGCCAACGACACCGTGACCCTGTTCCTCTCCGGCGACGGCGGCTGGCGCGACCTCGACCGTGACGTGGCGGGCGAAATGGCCAAGATCGGCTACCCGGTGGTCGGCATCGACACCCTGCGCTACTACTGGCAGCACAAGAGCCCGGAGCAAAGCGCACTCGACCTCACCGAACTGATGCAGCACTACCGGCAGAAATGGGGCACCAAACGCTTCATCCTCACCGGCTATTCGTTCGGCGCTGACGTACTCCCGGCGATATACAACCGCCTGCCAGAGAACGAACAGCAACGCGTCGACGCGATCATCCTGCTCGCCTTCGCCCGCACCGGCAGCTTCGAAATCGAAGTCGAAGGCTGGCTGGGCAACGCCGGCAAAGAAGCCGCCACCGGCCCGGAAATGGCCAAGCTGCCAGCGGCCAAGGTTGTGTGCATCTATGGCGAAGAAGAGACGGATGAAAGTGGCTGCACCGACAAGACTGCTGTCGGCGAAGCGGTGAAACTGCCCGGCGGGCATCACTTCGATGAGAACTATCCAGCGCTGGCCAAGCGCTTGGTGGATTTGATCCAGAAGCGTCAGAGCAAGGATTCGGTCGCCGAAGAGTGATCTGAAGCCATCCACAAAAAGCCCCCGCAACTTCACGGTTGCGGGGGCTTTTTACATCCCAACAGCCACCAAAATCCCTGTGGGAGCGAGCCTGCTCGCGAAAGCGGTGGGTCAGTTTACAGATTCGGCGACTGACACTACGCCTTCGCGAGCAGGCTCGCTCCCACAGAGAAAAAAGTGCCAGGTGTTTACTTTCGTTTACTTCCAGTCTCGCAATATCAGATGACGCCCACAGACCTTGTAGGCAAACTCCGAAACTCTTGTTGGGCCGCTGTGCCGCTCTATTGCGCTGTTTTTCGACGGGATACTCTCCGGACGTCGCTGACCCATTCAGCGATCGGGCTTGGTAACCCGGTGGAATAAGGCGCAACAGCGCACCCGACACGACTCAGGCGAAATCCCGTCCGAGCCCCTGTGTTATGGCAGCTGTGTGTGGGACGCTTTCGAGCGTGCCGGTTTCCTTGGTTCCCCGGTTTACCAACCTGCGCACAGCTGCCACCCATTCGCTTGGTATCGGATGCGGCAGCTCTCGAAATCAAGGGAACTGACAATGAGCAATCCATCTGATCTTAAAACCATCGGCTTCACCCCTTTCCTCTACAACGCGGATCAAGCGTTCTTCAACGTCCGCTCCGGCATCCCGATCATCAATGCCTTGTCCCAATCCTCCGACCTGCTATCCCTCGCCAAATCCTTCGCCGAGGACGCTGCCTTCATCAAAGACACCGACCGCCATGCCTGGGCTGCGCATTACCTGACCGTGATGGGCAAAGCCTTGGTTGATGACGTGATCCAAGCGCTGATCCCACGACCTGCGCGGACGAAGACTGAATCTGAAGCTGATCTGTCTGAACGCACCTCTTGATTCAACCCAATACCCTGTGGGAGCGAGCCTGCTCGCGAATGCGGTGGTTCAGCCACCACATGCTTCGACTGACACTACGCCTTCGCGAGCAGGCTCGCTCCCACAGGGAATCAGCGGTGGTTTGAGGGATTGGGCACAGGCACAAAAAAGCCCCCGCCAACCACAAGGCTGACGGGGGCTTTTCAGTTGAGGCCAGGCTTACATCTCCACCTGCGTCCCCAACTCAATCACTCGGTTCAGCGGCAGATTAAAGAACCGCAAATTGCCATTGGCATTCTTCAACATGAACGCAAACAGCGCCTCACGCCAACGGGCCATACCTTCCAGTTTCGAGGCAATCACCGTCTCACGGCTGAGGAAGTAGGTCGTGCGCATCGGGCTGAAGTCCAGATCATCCAGATGACACAGCTTCAACGCTTGCGGCACGTCTGGCTCGTCGGTGAAGCCGAAGTGCAGGATCACCCGGAAGAAGCCTTCACCGTGCGCTTCCACTTCAAAACGCCGTGATGGCGGTACGCGCGGGATGTCTTCGTAGACCACCGTCAGCAACACCACTTGCTCATGCAACACCTGGTTATGCAGCAGGTTGTGCAACAAGGCATGGGGCACGGCGTCGGAGCGGGCGGTGAGAAACACGGCGGTGCCCTGCACGCGATGCGGCGGTTGCACGCGGATGCTGCTGATGAAGATCGGCAGCGGCAGCGCGCCTTCGTCGAGGCGTTCGACCAGCAGCTGTTTGCCGCGCTTCCAGGTGGTCATCAGCACGAACAGCGCGATACCGGCGATCACCGGGAAAGCGCCGCCCTGGACGATCTTCGGTACGTTGGCAGCGAAATACAGACCATCCACCAACAGGAAGCCGATCAACACCGGCACCGCAAGGATCGGTGGCCATTTCCACAGCAGCAGCATGACCGCCGACACCAGAATGGTGGTCATCAGCATAGTGCCGGTCACTGCGACGCCGTAGGCCGAGGCCAGTGCACCGGAGGATTCGAAGCCCAGCACCAACAGGACCACACCGACCATCAGCGCCCAGTTCACCGCACCGATGTAGATCTGGCCTTGTTCGTCGCTGGAGGTGTGCTGGATGTACATGCGCGGGATGTAACCGAGCTGGATCGCCTGACGGGTCAGGGAGAACGCGCCGGAAATCACCGCTTGCGAGGCGATCACCGTGGCCAGGGTCGAAAGGCCGACCAGCGGAATCAGCGCCCAGCTCGGCGCCAGCAGATAGAACGGGTTGCGCGCGGCTTCCGGGTTTTCCAGCAGCAACGCGCCCTGGCCAAAGTAATTCAGCACCAGCGCCGGCAGCACCAGCAGGAACCAGGCACGGGCGATCGGCTTGCGGCCGAAGTGGCCCATGTCAGCGTACAGCGCTTCCGCGCCGGTCAGCGCCAGCACTACCGCGCCGAGGATCGCTACGCCCATGCCCGGGTGCACGACAAAAAAATTCACCGCCCACATCGGGTTCAGCGCGTGCAGCACTTCCGGGGTGTGGCTGATGCCGTACACACCGAGCGCGCCGAGGACGAGGAACCAGGTAACCATGATCGGCCCGAACAGAATACCGATCCGCGCGGTACCGTGGCGCTGAATCAGAAACAAGGCGACCAGCACCACCAGCGACAGCGGCACCACCCAGTGATCAATGCCGTCAAACGCCAGGCCAAGGCCTTCGATCGCCGACAGCACCGAAATGGCCGGGGTGATCATGCTGTCGCCATAGAACAGCGCCGCGCCGATCAGCCCGCACACCACCAACAGCGTGCGCAGGCGCTTGCGCCCCGCCGCTGCCCGCCGAGCCAGTGCGGTCAGGGCCATGATGCCGCCCTCGCCCTGGTTGTCGGCGCGCAGGACGAACATCATGTACTTGATCGATACCACCCAGATCAGCGACCAGAAGATCAACGACAGGATGCCCAGCACGCCGTCGTGATTGACCGGCACGCCGTAACCGCCGGAAAACACTTCCTTGAGGGTGTACAACGGGCTCGTACCGATGTCGCCATAAACCACCCCGACCGCCGCGACCAGCATGCTCAGCGGTCTGCTTGCCGAACCCTCGGCGCCCGCCGCATGACTACTTGCCTGACCCATCCAACACTCCTGATCTCGATACCGGCTTCTTTGAAGGAAGCACTATGCTTTGAGTTGCAGCATGCGCTGTTTTACCTGTTGTTACAGACCAATGATTGACTGCAAGAAATCGGCAAAGCTCAACGGCGCGAAGCATAGCGCAGCACTCGTCGTATTTCCCCGTATAAAGCTGGTCAAGTGCGTTGCCCGCCGCTAGAATTGCGCACTTTTTGATCAGAGGCGCGCCCTAAGCGCCCATCCGTCGGCTTGCGCACCAAGCAAGCGACGTCACAAAACACCGAGGTTAGACATGTCCACCACTCCTGCGCCGGCCAATCCAAAGGTTGGCTTTGTATCTCTGGGTTGCCCGAAAGCACTGGTCGACTCCGAGCGCATCCTGACCCAGCTGCGCATGGAAGGCTATGACGTGGTGTCCACCTATCAGGACGCCGACGTCGTGGTGGTCAACACCTGCGGTTTCATCGATTCGGCCAAGGCTGAGTCGCTGGAAGTGATCGGCGAAGCGATCAAGGAAAACGGCAAGGTCATCGTTACCGGCTGCATGGGCGTGGAAGAAGGCAACATCCGCGACGTACACCCGAGCGTGCTGGCCGTGACCGGCCCGCAGCAGTACGAGCAAGTGGTCAACGCCGTGCACGAAGTGGTGCCGCCGCGTCAGGATCACAACCCGCTGATCGACCTGGTGCCGCCGCAAGGCATCAAACTGACCCCGCGCCACTACGCGTACCTGAAGATTTCCGAAGGCTGCAACCACAGCTGCTCGTTCTGCATCATCCCGTCGATGCGCGGCAAACTGGTCAGCCGTCCGGTCGGTGATGTGCTCGACGAGGCGCAGCGCCTGGTCAAATCCGGCGTCAAAGAGCTGCTGGTGATCTCGCAAGACACCAGCGCCTACGGCGTCGACGTGAAATACCGCACCGGCTTCTGGAACGGCGCGCCGGTGAAAAGCCGCATGACCGAACTGTGCGAAGCGCTGAGCACGCTGGGCGTTTGGGTACGCTTGCACTACGTTTACCCGTACCCGCACGTCGACGAGCTGATCCCGCTGATGGCCGCCGGCAAGATCCTGCCGTACCTGGACATCCCGTTCCAGCACGCCAGCCCGAAAGTCCTTAAGTCGATGAAACGCCCGGCGTTCGAAGACAAGACTCTGGCCCGCATCAAGAACTGGCGCGAAATCTGCCCGGACCTGATCATCCGTTCGACCTTCATCGTCGGCTTCCCGGGCGAAACCGAAGAAGACTTCCAGTACCTGCTCAACTGGCTGACCGAGGCCCAGCTCGACCGCGTCGGCTGCTTCCAGTACTCGCCGGTGGATGGCGCACCGGCCAACGATCTGGATCTGGAAGTGGTCCCGGACGACGTCAAGCAAGACCGTTGGGAACGCTTCATGGCGCACCAGCAGGCGATCAGCTCGGCACGTCTGCAGATGCGCATTGGTCGTGAGATTGAAGTGCTGGTGGATGAGGTGGACGAGCAAGGCGCGGTCGGCCGTTGCTTCTTCGACGCCCCGGAAATCGATGGCAACGTGTTTATTGATAACGGCAGCAATTTGAAGCCGGGTGACAAGGTCTGGTGCAAGGTGACTGACGCTGACGAATATGATCTGTGGGCTGAGCAGATCTGATCTGAAGATCAAAAGCCCCTCACCCCAGCCCTCTCCCAGAGGGAGAGGGGGCTGACCGTGTTGTTCTTTCTAGGTACATCGACCTGAGCTATCCGGTCGAACTCAGGTTTGAAAAGCACGAAGTTCAGCTCCCTTCCCCCTCGCCCTCTCTGGGGGAGAAGGGACTGATCGAGGTGCTCTTCAGAATGACGGCGACTTGAAATATCGAGTCGAACTCAGGCTTTGAACAGCACGAAGATCAGCTCCCTTCCCCCTCGCCCCCTCTGGGGGAGAGGGTTGGGGTGAGGGGGAGAGATCTTGCTGGCGACAGAAATAGCCAGCCAGACACCGCAACAAATCCAAAAAGCCCCGCTCTTTTCCGAGATACGGGGCTTTTTTGCGGCTATCGTTTAGCGGGGGACGGACTCCCTTGAACCGCACAAGAGGCACACGCACATGCGTCAGCATTCGGTCATCCACACACCGAAAATCAGCGATTACGAAGAACTGACCCGGGTCTGGGAGGCCTCGGTCCGTGCAACTCATCGGTTCCTGCCGGACAGCTATATCGAGCTGCTGCGCAATCTGGTGCTCACCCGCTATCTCGACGCGGTAATGCTGATCTGCACCAAGGACCGCCAGCAGCGCATCACCGGGTTTGCCGGTGTGGCGGCGGGCAAGATTGAAATGCTGTTCATCGATCCTGATCATCGTGGTCAAGGCTTGGGCAAGCAGTTGCTGCGCTATGCGATCGAACGGCTCAACGCCGATGAACTCGACGTCAACGAACAAAATCCGCAAGCCTTGGGTTTTTACGAGAAACAGGGCTTCGAGGTGATCGGCCGCTCCGAGGTCGACGGCATGGGCCAGCCGTATCCGTTGCTGCATATGCGCTTGCGGCAGTCCCAACAGCGCGCGAACCATGCCTGACACAACCTGGAACCCTGTGGGAGCTGGCTTGCCAGCGATGCAGACGCCGCGGTGTACGAGAAATACCGAGTTGATACCATCGCAGGCAAGCCAGCTCCCACAGGGAATACCAACACCCTGCAAATGGAACCGGGCTTAACCGCTTCCACACAGGTACAATGCCCACCCCTTTTTTGTTACGGCCCCGTCATGACTGACCCGATCCGCCTCTCCAAACGCCTCATCGAACTGGTCGGTTGCTCCCGCCGGGAGGCCGAGCTGTTCATCGAGGGCGGCTGGGTCACTGTGGACGGCGAAGTCATCGATGAGCCGCAATTCAAGGTCGGCGAGCAAAAGGTCGAGCTCGACGAGGACGCCAAGGCCACCGCGCCGGAGCCGGTGACCATCCTGCTTAACGCGCCCGCCGGCATGGATGTCGACAGCGCCATGCAATCGCTCAGCGCCGAAACCCTCAGCGAAGAGCATCGCTACGGCAAGCGTCCGTTGCGCGGACATTTCCTGCGCCTGACCGCCAGCGCCGACCTGCAGCCCAAGGCCAGCGGCCTGCTGGTGTTCACCCAGGACTGGAAAATCCTGCGCAAACTCACCGCCGACGCGGCGAAGATCGAGCAGGAATACATCGTCGAAGTCGAAGGTGAGATGGCTGCCCACGGCCTCAACCGCCTGCAACATGGCCTGACGCACAAGGGCAAGGAGCTGCCGCCGGTCAAGGCCAGCTGGCAGAACGAAAACCGCCTGCGCTTCGCCATGAAAAACCCGCAGCCGGGAATCATCGCGCAGTTCTGCGAAGCGGTCGGCCTGAAGGTCATCGGCATCCGCCGTATCCGCATCGGCGGCGTGTCGATCGGCAAGGTCCCGGTTGGCCAATGGCGCTACCTGTCCGGCAAAGAGAAGTTCTAGAACTTCCACTGCCGCCACACATTCCGGCAGCGCCCGCGAGCGCTGCCCACAACGCATCAGGAATACCGACATGGTTCATAACGACGTACTGCGCAGCGTGCGCTACATGCTCGACATCAGCGACAAGAAAGTTGTCGAGATCATCAAACTGGGCGGCATGGACGTCACGCTCGCCGATGTCATCACCTGGCTCGACAAGAAAGAAGAAGACGAAGAAGGCTTCGTACGCTGCCCGGACGAAGTCATCGCGCACTTCCTCGACGGCCTGGTGATCTTCAAACGCGGCAAGGACGAAAGCCGTCCGCCGCAGCCGATCGAAGTGCCGGTGACCAACAACATCATCCTGAAAAAACTGCGTGTGGCCTTCGAACTGAAAGAAGACGACATGCACGCGATCCTCAAGGCCGCCGAGTTTCCGGTATCCAAGCCTGAACTGAGCGCGCTGTTCCGCAAGGTCGGCCACACCAACTATCGGCCGTGTGGCGATCAGTTGCTGCGTAACTTCCTCAAGGGTCTGACCCTGCGCGTTCGCCCGGCCTGATGCCCTTCTGCGGTGGCGACTGATGGTCGCCACCGCAGCGCATGACCGTTCATTCCCTTCGAAAATAGTGGCTCCGTTTTTTGCGGCTGGCGACTAGGGTGTATTGACCCCTAGCCCTCAGGATTCGCCATGCACCCGTACTTTTCCCTGCAAGGCCGCACAGCTCTGGTGACCGGCGGCACCCGTGGTATCGGCAAAATGATCGCCAAGGCCTTTGTCGAGGCTGGCGCCCGAGTGTTCGTCTGCTCCCGCGACGCCGAAGCCTGTCATCAAACGGCGCAAGAACTCAGTGCCTTCGGCACTTGCCACGGCGTGGCGGCGAATCTGGCCACTGAAGAAGGCGTGCAGGAACTGGCCGCGCGCCTGGGTGAGCAGATCACTCATCTGGACATTCTGGTGAACAATGCCGGCACCACGTGGGGCGCGCCGCTGGAGAGCTATCCGGTCAAGGGCTGGGAAAAGGTCATGCAGCTCAACGTGACGTCGGTGTTCAGTTGCATCCAGCAGTTTCTGCCGTTACTGCGCAAGGCTGGTTCGGCGGCGAATCCGGCGCGGATCATCAATATCGGTTCGGTGGCGGGGATTTCTTCGTTTGGCGAGCAGGCATATGCCTATGGGCCGAGCAAGGCCGCTCTGCATCAGTTGTCGCGCATTCTGGCGCGAGAACTGGTGAGCCAGCACATCAACGTCAACGTGATTGCGCCGGGTCGCTTTCCGAGCAAGATGACCCAGCATATTGGTAATGATGAACAGGCATTGGCTGAGGATACTGCGCTGATTCCGATGAAGCGCTGGGGGCGTGAGGAAGAGATGGCGGCGCTGGCGATCAGCCTGGCGAGTACGGCGGGGGCTTATATGACCGGGAATATCATTCCTCTTGATGGTGGGTTCAGCCTCTGACATCGGCGGTGTGACTATCGCTGGCAAGCCAGCTCCCACAGGGTTCTTGGGTGTTTGAACAATCCGGGTTCACTCAAAAACCTGTGGGAGCTGGCTTGCCAGCGATGGCGTCCGCCCTGTCACCACCAGACTTGAAGCGAGCCGGGTTATCATGCCCGCCCTACCCGCTTCGATCCCAGACCATGACTTACAGCGTCTCCCCCATCGGCTTCGTGCGCTCCTGCTTCAAGGAGAAGTTCGCCATCCCCCGCCAGCCACAACTGGCCCCGGCCGCCCGTGGCGTGCTGGAACTGGTCGCGCCGTTCGACCAGGGTGACGCCGTGCAGGGGCTGGAGCAGGTCAGCCATGTGTGGCTGTTGTTTCTGTTCCACCAAGCCCTGGAAGACAAACCGCGACTGAAAGTGCGCCCGCCACGCCTGGGCGGCAACAAGTCGATGGGCGTGTTCGCCACCCGCGCCACGCACCGGCCGAACGGCATTGGCCAGTCGGTGGTGAAGCTGGACAGGGTCGAAGGTAATCGGCTGTTTATCTCCGGGATCGATCTGCTCGACGGCACGCCGGTGCTGGATATCAAACCGTATGTGCCGTATGCCGACATCATCCCTGGGGCAACCAATGACATCGCCAGCGCGGCGCCGCAGTTGATCGACGTCCAGTGGGTGGAGTCAGCCTTGAAACAAGCGCACACCCACGCTCAGCGGCTTGAAGAGCCATTGGTTGAGTTGATCGAGCAGTGCCTGGCGCAGGATCCGCGTCCGGCGTATCAGACACCGGCGCCGGAACGTGAATATGGTGCGCAGTTCTGGGATCTGGACGTGCGCTGGCATTACCCGACGCCCGAACAGATCCGCGTGCTGGAAGTCATCCCGGCCACAGCCTGAAAACACGCCCAGTGTAGGAGCTGCCGAAGGCTGCGATCTTTTGATCTTGATTTTAAAAAGCAAGATCAAAAGATCGCAGCCTTCGGCAGCTCCTTGGATCGTGGCAGGCATGAAGGAAATGCTTCGGGCATAAAAAAGCCCCCATTGCCTGCCAAGGCAATGGGGGCTTTTTGTGGCGCTTACTTCTCGACGAATGCACGCTCGATCAGGTAATCACCCGGCTCGCGCATCCGCGCCGAGATCTTCAGGCCGAAGCTGTCGAGCACTTCGCTGGTCTCGTCGAGCATGCTCGGGCTGCCGCAGATCATCGCGCGGTCGTCCTGCGGGTTGATCGGTGGCAGGCCGATGTCGCTGAACAGCTTGCCGCTGCGCATCAGGTCGGTCAGGCGGCCCTGATTCTCGAACGGCTCGCGGGTCACGGTCGGGTAGTAGATCAGCTTGTCACGCAGCGCCTCGCCGAAGAACTCGTTCTGCGGCAAATGCTCGGTGATAAATTCGCGGTAGGCGACTTCGTTGACGTAACGCACACCGTGAACCAGGATCACTTTTTCAAAGCGCTCGTAGGTTTCCGGGTCCTGAATGACGCTCATGAACGGCGCCAGACCGGTGCCGGTGCTCAGCAGGTACAGGTGCTTGCCCGGGTTCAGGTCATCAAGAACCAGCGTGCCGGTAGGCTTCTTCGAGATGATGATCTCGTCGCCTTCCTTCAAGTGCTGCAGCTGGGAGGTCAGCGGACCGTCCTGCACTTTGATGCTGAAGAACTCGAGATGCTCTTCCCAGTTCGGGCTGGCGATCGAGTAAGCGCGCATAAGCGGGCGGCCGTTGGGCTGTTGCAGGCCGATCATCACGAACTGACCGTTCTCGAAGCGCAGGCCCGGATCGCGGGTGCACTTGAAGCTGAACAGAGTGTCGTTCCAGTGATGAACACTGAGGACACGCTCGTGGTTCATGTTGCTCATGTACGTTTGACTCCTGGAGATTGGTCTGCGCGGCTCAATGAGGCTCAACGTGCGCAATTGCATCGCATTCTAATAGCGACGACAATATCTGTTAACTGGATTATTAAGATAAGGGTTATCGGTTATATCGATATGCGATTTACTCTCCGTCAACTGCAAGTCTTCGTTGCCGTCGCCCAGCAGGAAAGCGTATCCCGTGCTGCGGGTCTGCTCAACCTCTCGCAATCGGCGGCCAGCACTTCGATCACCGAGCTCGAGCGCCAGTCCAGCTGCCAGCTGTTCGACCGCGCCGGCAAACGCCTGAGCCTCAACGCCCTCGGCAAACAGCTGTTGCCGCAAGCGGTGGCCCTGCTCGACCAGGCCAAGGAAATCGAAGACCTGCTTAATGGCAAATCCGGTTTCGGCTCGTTATCAGTGGGGGCGACGCTGACCATAGGCAACTATCTGGCCACCCTGCTGATCGGCAGCTTCATGCAGCGCCACCCGGAAAGTCAGGTCAAGCTGCACGTGCAGAACACTGCCAATATCGTGCAACAGGTCGCCCACTACGAAATTGATCTGGGTCTAATCGAAGGCGATTGCAGCCACCCGGACATCGAAGTGCAGAGTTGGGTCGAGGATGAGCTGGTGGTGTTTTGTGCGCCGCAACATCCGCTGGCCAAACGCGGCAGTGCGACAATGGAAGAGCTGACCCATGAGGCATGGATTCTGCGGGAACAGGGTTCCGGCACGCGGCTGACCTTCGACCAGGCCATGCGTCACCATCGCAGCGCGCTGAATATTCGTCTCGAGCTGGAACACACCGAAGCGATCAAACGTGCAGTGGAATCTGGCTTGGGGATTGGCTGCATTTCGCGGCTGGCGCTGCGCGATGCCTTCCGGCGCGGCAGTCTGGTGCCGGTGGAGACGCCGGATCTGGACCTGGCCCGGCAGTTCTATTTCATCTGGCACAAACAGAAGTACCAGACTTCAGCGATGCGCGAGTTTCTCGAGCTGTGCCGAGCATTCACCGCCGGGGTGCAGCGCAGCGACGAGATCGTTTTGCCGACGATTGCTTAAAGCAGAATCACTGCCCACACCAAAGCGATCATGCTCAGTGCGACAAATTGCGCGGCACTGCCCATGTCCTTGGCGTTTTTCGACAGCGGGTGCAATTCCAGCGAGATGCGGTCAATGGCCGCTTCCACCGCCGAATTCAGCAACTCGACAATCAGCGCCAGCAAACACACGGCAATCAACAGCGCCTGCTCGACCCGGCTGACATTGAGGAAGAATGTCAGCGGAATCAGCACCACGTTGAGCAGCACCAGTTGGCGGAATGCCGCTTCGCCAGTGAAGGCGGCGCGCAGGCCATCGAGCGAATAGCCGGACGCGTTGAGGATGCGTTTCAGGCCGGTCTGGCCCTTGAAAGGTGACATAAGAAAGAAACCAGCCAAAAAGGTGTGGGGAAGCTAGATCAACGAAAGTCAAAAAAGCGTGAAACCGCCAGCCATCACTGGCTCGGAATTGACTCAAGTTGTTGCAGCAGTAAAGCCGCTTGCGTGCGAGTGCGCACGTTCAATTTGCGAAAGATCGCCGTGACGTGGGCCTTGATGGTCGCTTCCGACACGCTCAGCTCATAAGCGATCTGCTTGTTCAGCAGACCTTCGCAGACCATGGTCAGCACGCGGAACTGTTGCGGCGTCAGGCTGGCGAGGCCATCACTGGCAGCTTTCGCCTCATCCGACACGCTGACTGCTTCGAACGCTTGCGGCGGCCAGAACACGTCGCCATCGAGCACCTTGCGCACCGCTTCCTGAATCACGCTCAGATCGCTGGATTTGGGAATGAAGCCACTGGCGCCGAACTCGCGGGATTTGACCATCACCGAAGCTTCTTCCTGGGCCGAGACCATCACCACCGGAATCTGCGGATACTGCCCGCGCAGCAGCACCAGCCCGGAAAAACCGTAGGCGCCGGGCATATTCAGATCCAGCAGGACCAGATCCCAGTCAGCCTTTTCAGTCAGGCGAGCTTCCAGTTCGGCAATGCTCGCCACCTCCACCAGTCGCACGTCCGGGCCAAGGCCCAGCGTCACCGCTTGGTGCAGGGCGCTGCGAAACAGGGGGTGATCATCGGCAATCAGGATGTCGTATGTGGCCATTTTTCAAATGATCCTGTTTTTGATGGCAGACGCGGTAGATTCCGGTCTGGCCAAAGCAACTCGAGACAACGCTTGGAAGCGATATCCACAGGGGCACGTTCGACGCCAATCAACAGCAAACACGGCGTCTCAAACCTTGGCCGCACCCTAATCGGCGCCAAGCATGCCCAGCGCAGCCGGGGTGGTCAAGCAAGATGGCCAGCGCTGTCGACAGTATGGGCCACTATCGGGCCAACTCCGGCTGCGGCTTTCGTATATAGGGCAGCAGCTCGGCATGGGCGGGCGTTGATTCATTCATGTCCAGTTGCTGCTTGGCACCGAGGTAATGCTGGCTGAACACATCGAAATAGGCGTCCAGCGCCGAAGCGGCATCGCTGTCACCGGCCAGCTCCAGGCACAACGCCGCAACTTCAGCGGTGCACAGGTGCTCGCTGCGGGTCGAACGGCGCAAGCGATAGCGCGAGAGTTTGTCGGGCAGCAGGCTGAGGATTGGCAAGCGGTCGAAATACGGACTCTTGCGAAAGATCTTGCGCGCCTCCGTCCAGGTCGCATCGAGCAGAATGAACAGCGGGCGCTTGCTGCTATCGACTGCCACCGTGTTGGTCACCCGCGACGGTTCGACATACTCGCCCGGAAACACCAGGTACGGCTGCCATTGCGGATCGTTGAGCAGTGCAAGCATCTGCGGGTCGGGCTCGGTGCGTGACCAGATGAACGCATGGTTGTCGCGCACCACATCGGCAATCAGCCAACCGGTGTTGCTTGGCTTGAACACTTCCTTGCCGGTCATGATCAGGCACACGCCGGAGCGGGTGTCGACGCTTGGCCGCCACGCGCACAGGCAATGACTTATGATCACTCGGCAATCGCGGCAACGCTCGGAGCGAAAGCCGCGCGCCTGAATCGGCTTGATGCCTTCGTCCTCGCGCTGATCGCGCAGGCGGGCCACGGCGTTGGGGGCATGGTTCATCGCAGGCAACACCGGCAGACAGGGAAACTCGACACGAACGACACTCGGCAGGGCAATAAAGGCCGGCAGTTTACCAGAGCGACGGCCACAAGCCTGTACCGTCCAGACCGGCTCCCCTATAATTCGCCGCCACTGAACGCACCGCCCCGTGACGGGTCGAACCACCAGTCACCGAATCAGGAGAGTTTCATGCTGCGCCTTATCGTTCCCACCGCTGCCATTCTGCTGGCGTCGTCCTTTACCGCTCAGGCTGCGTCCCTGAGTGAGCAGAATCTGAACCGAGAGCTGCGCAACGTCGCCGCCCAAAGCAGCGTCGGCACGCCACGGGCGATCAATGAAGACATTCTTGATCAAGGCTACACCGTCGAAGGCACGCAGCTGATCAACCATCTGAGCGTGCAAAAGAGCCACGCCGACAAGATGCGCGCCGATCCCAAGGCTGTGTATTTCCAGTTGGGCGCGTCGGTGTGCAACAACCCGTCGTACCGCAAGCTGATGGCCAAGGGCGCGATCATGCGTTACGACTTCACCGAAGTGAAAACCAACAAAGCGATCGGCTCGGCCAGTTACCAGGAATCCGATTGCCCGAAAGCCGCGCCAGCGAAGAAGAAGTAATCAGCGCGAAGCCTTGGCGCGCCGCTGCTCATCCTCGGCGCGCAATTCCGCCACTAGCGCCTGCAGATAGCGCGAGCGACGCTCGCCGCCGGCCAATCGTCGGCAGCACTCTTCTTCGAGACTCAATTGATGCGTCTCGGCCGACTCCTGCAACATTCGATACAACTGCGTATCGATCTCCAGAACCACTCTGACCATGCATCCCGCCTCCTTGCCACCCACGAATCCTTGAATTGCTTTGCCTTGCGCAAACGCAAGGTTGTCTTGCGACGTCTGTATTTGAGTAAATCAGAGTGATGGCCCTTTGCGATACGTTCAGACGAGCGGCGGGGCTTTGGCGCAAATCAGTAAGCGGTTGCCAGACAAAACGTTACAGCGCACTGTTCAAGTCAGCGCGAATGCGTGCGAGGGTCTAGATTGAGAGTATTCCCGATCATTCGTTAACGGCAGAAATGGAACTGCCGGCCCTGCGTGTTTTTGCAGTGCGACCCGGACGCTGGTTGTCCGGGCTACCCGCCCTGTACAGAAGGAGACGTTGAATGCCTTATCAACCGAACGACCTCTTGAGCCGTCATTTTCAGGAAAGCGGCGACCTCATCAGCCAGGTCGAAGCCCAACTCAGTCATATTTCCACCAACAGCCCGAACATCCCCATCTACCGTGACATGATCCTGACCGTGCTGCGCATGGCTCAGGAAGACCACAACCGCTGGAACGCCAAGATCACCCTGCAAGCCCTGCGTGAACTGGAGCAAGCATTTCGTGTACTCGAGCAATTCAAGGGCCGGCGCAAAGTTACCGTGTTCGGCTCGGCACGTACGCCAGTGGAGCATCCGCTGTATGCAATGGCCCGCGAACTCGGCGCAGCACTGACACGCGCAGAGATGATGGTCATCACCGGCGCCGGCGGCGGCATCATGGCCGCCGCCCACGAAGGAGCCGGTCGAGATCACAGCTTGGGTTTCAATATCACCCTGCCCTTCGAGCAACATGCCAATCCCACCGTCGACGGCACCGACAATCTGTTGCCCTTCCACTTTTTCTTCACCCGAAAACTGTTCTTCGTCAAAGAGGCTGACGCGCTGGTGCTGTGCCCGGGCGGGTTTGGCACCCTTGATGAAGCGCTGGAAGTGCTGACGCTGATTCAGACCGGCAAAAGCCCATTGGTGCCGGTGGTGTTGCTGGATGTTCCGGGCGGGACGTTCTGGCAAGGCGCGCTGGACTTCATCCGCAATCAGCTGGAAGAAAACCGCTACATCCTGCCGACCGATATGAAGCTGATGCGACTGGTCTACAGCGTTGAAGAAGCGGTGGAAGAGATCAATCAGTTCTACAGCAACTTCCACTCCAGCCGCTGGCTCAAGCGGCAATTTGTGATTCGCATGAACCACAAGCTCAGCGACCAGGCACTGGCGCGGATGCAGGAGGAGTTTGCTGATCTGTGCCTGAGCGACCAGTTCCACCAACATGCCTACAGCGGCGAAGAACACGACGATGCGCAGTTCAGCCATCTGGCACGGCTGGCCTTTGCCTTCAATGGCCGTACCCATGGTCGTCTGAGGGAGTTGGTGGACTTTATCAATCTGCCGGAAAACTGGGCCGATTCAAAACCGCCCATTGCACAACGCTCACGCGAGCCTTTCAACGTAATTTGAAGGCAAAAAAAAGGCCCGCTATTTTCTAAAAAATAGCGGGCCTTTTTTGTTGAATCGGTCTAATCGTCTATCCCTCGACCGCTGAACAAGCGGTTGATCATCTCCATCGAGAACCCCCGATACGCCAGAAACCGGCCTTGCCTGGCCCGTTCTTTCGCATCAATCGGTAAATGTCCGGAGAACTTACGTTGCCACGTATCCTGAAGCTGCGCCTGCCAATTGATACCACTTTCGCGCAGGGCGATTTCGATATCGGTACGTTGCAAACCCCGCTGGCTGAGCTCCTCGCGAATTCGCAGAGGGCCATAGCCGGAACGGGCTCGGTAGGAGACAAAGCTTTCAAGGTAACGGGCTTCGGAAAGCAGACCCTCTTCCGTCAAACGGTCGAGGGCTGTTTCGATCAGCTCCGCCTCGGCGCCGCGCTGACGCAGCTTACGCGTCAACTCGACTCGACCATGCTCGCGACGTGCGAGCAGGTCCATGGCGGTTCGCCGCACCGCGACGAGGGTATCCAGTACGGCGGTGGTCATCGCTGATATCAGAGATCAGCGTCGGCCAGGTCGTCTTCGGTCTCTTTGACCGCCGAGGCCTTGGAATCCGCGATCACCGCTGGCGACAGCAGCTTGTCACGCAGCTGCTTCTCGAGCTTCGCGGCGATTTCCGGGTTGTCCGCCAGGAACTTGGCCGAGTTGGCCTTGCCCTGACCGATCTTGGTGCCTTCGTAGGCGTACCAGGCGCCGGACTTCTCGACAAAACCGTGCAGCACACCCAGGTCGATCATCTCGCCGTTGAGGTAGATGCCTTTGCCGTAAAGAATCTGGAACTCGGCCTGACGGAACGGCGAAGCCACCTTGTTCTTCACAACCTTGACGCGGGTTTCGCTGCCGACCACTTCGTCGCCTTCCTTCACCGCGCCGGTACGGCGGATGTCGAGACGAACCGAGGCGTAGAACTTCAGCGCGTTACCACCGGTGGTGGTTTCCGGGCTGCCGAACATCACGCCGATTTTCATACGGATCTGGTTGATGAAAATGACCAGGCAGTTGGCGTTCTTGATGTTACCGGTGATTTTACGCAGCGCCTGAGACATCAGACGTGCTTGCAGGCCGACGTGCATGTCGCCCATTTCACCTTCGATTTCAGCCTTCGGTACCAGTGCCGCCACGGAGTCGACGATGATCACGTCAACGGCATTGGAGCGCACCAGCATGTCGGTGATTTCGAGGGCCTGTTCGCCGGTGTCCGGCTGGGAAACCAGCAGGTCGTCAACGTTGACGCCCAGCTTGCCGGCGTACTCTGGATCGAGGGCGTGCTCGGCGTCGACGAATGCGCAGGTCGCGCCGGCTTTTTGCGCCTGGGCGATCACGGACAACGTCAGCGTGGTTTTACCGGAGGATTCAGGACCGTAGATTTCAACAATACGGCCTTTTGGCAGACCGCCGATGCCGAGTGCGATGTCCAGACCCAGAGAGCCAGTAGAGATGGCCGGGATCGCCTGACGGTCCTGATCGCCCATACGCATTACGGCACCCTTGCCGAATTGACGTTCGATCTGACCCAGGGCCGCAGCCAAGGCTTTCTTCTTGTTGTCGTCCATTAAAGTCCTCACGTAATCAATAAGGCCTGACGGCCAACACCTGTATAAGTAGCCAGTATTATTCCACAGCGTTCGAAGATCGCCTACCCCTGATTTTCGATTTCTCGTGCCGCTAGTCGCACAAGCCCCTCTAGCGCGGCCTTCACCGTTTGTCGGCGGACTTCATCACGACCACCGGGGAAGTGCTGAACCTCGCTATAAACCTCATCGCCCACACCCCAGGCCAGCCACACTGTGCCCACCGGTTTGTTCGGCGTGCCACCGTCGGGGCCGGCGACACCGCTGACCGCCACGGCAAAATGCGCCAGGCTGTGATGCTGCGCACCACGCACCATGGCCTCGACCACTTCACGACTGACCGCCCCTACCGTCTCGAACAAATCGCCTGGCACATCCAGCTGCCGGGTTTTCTGCCGATTGGAGTACGTCACGTACCCCGCTTCAAACCAGGCCGAACTGCCCGGAATCCGCGTAATCGCTTCGGCGATACCGCCACCGGTACAGGACTCGGCGGTAGTGACATGAGCATTGAGCACTTGCAGACGTCGGCCCAGTTCTGCGGCCAGTTGGGTGGTCTCTTTCACGGCGAGCTCCGGATCGTGTGGAATGCCTCCACCGTACACGAGCCGGACGCGCTTTCAATACACAGAATCATTCAAGATGTTCGGGCGCCAGCGCTCTGACATAGGCCTGACAGGCCTGCAACGCAATCAATCCACGGTCGCCGGTGTCGGTGATGGCGATAATTCGTTGAGCATGCGCCGGGTCAAGTCGGGCGCGTACGGTTGCAGAATCCACGCCGCTGGTGCCGGCGGCGGCTGGCATCGCACAGCCGTGGGCAACGTCGCCGGCGTCGAGAAGGACTGACAGCCGCACATCGGCAGTAGCAAGGCGATCGCGCAAGCGATCCTGATCACGTTGGGCATCGCTCAGCGCTCGATAATGGGTTTGCTCACTGGCCGCGAGCCGCTGCTCCAGTGCCAGGCGTCTATCCTGCTCGGCCTGTTGCGCGGTGGCGGCGGTCTGCGTCAGTTGATTGAGGGTTTCGGCGTTTAACCGCGCCTGCTCGGCCAATTGCCGCCCGTAGCGCCAGTCCTGAAACTGCCATGCCGCTGCAAACGCCCCGGTCACCAGCAGCAACAGACCCATCACGCGCCAGGAGCCGGACATAGCACCGCCCTCGCCCGCGCCCAAATCTCGAGGCGATCCTGCAAGCCGTTCAACCCGCCGTTGATCCGGCGGGTGATGGTGTTGAACTGGTCCGCGTCGGCCAGTTCATTCAAGCCCTTCTGCCCCCAGAACCACGCCGCCGATTCGGCCGCCCATTGCGGTTGCTCGAGCAATTCGGGCAACGACAAAAGACGCTCATCGCCAAACAAGCCGAGACTGCACTGACGATAATTTGCCCGGCCGGTGATCTGAATCAGTCCACGCCCGCGATACTTTTGCCCGTCGCCGTCGGCTTCCGGAGTATTGCCCAGACGCAGCGCCAGCGTGCCGGTGTCGTATTTGCTCAGGTACTGGTTGTTGCCCAGTTCGCGCACGTAACGCAATTGGCCCGACTCGTGACCGACCTGTGCCAGAAAAGCCGCGATACGTTTTGGCGTATCGATGCGCTGCTTGGCCATCGCGGTGTTGAGTGGCGAAACAAAAAGGCCCGCTTGGGAGCGGGCGTTGGGCATGATGTCGATAAGGTGTTTTTCAGTTAATTGCATGATGCTTGATCCTCCCTGGATGTTGCCCCGATTGAATCACGGCTGGCGGCTGATGCTTGCCAGCCATTTATTTGCCAGAGTTTTCAGGGTGCCGGTTGCACCAGTTTCAGCGAGTACCCCATCCGCCGGTAGCACCTGCCCGCCCGAGAGCTGCCACTGCTGGAACTCTAGCCAGTCGCGATTGTTGGAGTCCTGTGGAATAAATGCACAGTCAGCCAGGCGCAACACGCCGCAAGCGCTTAGTTGATAAGCCATGAGTGTCGCTCCTAGATTTCAGCGTCCGCTGTCCATTCCAGTTGTAAAGTCTGCCCCGGTGCGCTGCCGACTGGCGTGACAGTGGCAAAAGAAATACTACGATCCGTTACGCCTTGAAGTAGCGTGCCGGTGCAAGCTTTGCTGATCGTTTGATTCCAGACCTGATTACTGCTGTCTGCCGGGCTATAGGCAGTGACAGTCGGTTGAACCCTTTTCTGAACCAGAAAGCCGATCGTCATCCCGTATTGGCCGATATTTCCTGCCGGGACCTGAGTAAACGTCGAGATACACGTATTGGTGCCATTATTGGCTTTGACCGGCAACCCGGAAGCAAATGACTTTTCGTAATAGCGCTGACATAACGCCAGCTCCTGCGCTAAGGGACGAAGCTCAAAGGGAGTGGACACAGGCCCCTCCTCCAATTGGATCTGTGTCAGATCGACCGTTTGCAGAACGTTGAGAGGCAGATCGAACGCCAATGTCAGACAGTCGCCGCTGCCTTGCATTTTCCCCGCAATGGCGGGCACCTGAAACGTTGCGGTGTAGCGCGTCCACACTGTGTTCAGTTGAAACGTATCAATCAGTTTCCCAACGGCTGCCGATCCACCTACCCCGAATTGCTGCGCAATCGTTATTTGCAAAGGCCGCACGGCATCGGATCGAGCCCAGAACGTCAGCGTTGCCGTTTTTCCGGCGAGCGTTCTGACCGACTCTATATTCTGGGAGATTTTGTGAACGGTAGCTCCCGCCCCTGCGGACGTTTGCTGCCAGCGCAGGAAACAGGCCGGTTCATCAGAGACCTCGCCTTGCCCGAGCGCAAAATTTTGCCGCGTGATGCTCACTCCGGCGTTTCCGTTCCAGTCACAACGGAAACGATCAGCCACGTACCCGCCGACATTTGGCGCCTGATTGCTCGCACCACGCTGCCAGATTCTGAAATCGCCATTGATCAACAGATTCTTGCGATAGACCTGCACCGGAAACGCTTGCAGCGGATCAGGTCTGGACAACTCTCGAATGGCTTGAGCCAATTGATGGGTCTGATTTTCATCAGGTGTCAGGCCAGCAGCCGTGATTGCATTGAGTATTTCCTCGGTAACACTGTTCCCCCAACTCGCCGGGATCAGTGACCCCGGCGTCCCTGCAATCGGGTCTTCGTCGACAAACCTGCCGTTTTCCAGACCTGAGCCCGGAATGCTTTTCGGATAATCCATATCACGTCCCTAATGATTTAAAGCGCAGCAGGCAGCCAGCTCGGTGCCACCGGCCTATGCGCGCTGGACGGGAAGAATGAGCCTTGCGGCCACTCGCGCAACGCCCGTCGATAAGTTTGCAGTTCGGCATATTGTTCAGTGGTCAATGTTGTGCCGCCGCCGTCCTCCAGTTCATCACGGTCGCGTGCGACCAGGCCGTCAGTGGCGGCAAGCTGGGCGTTGCGCCAGGTGCGCTCGAAGCCTGCGGCCGCCTCTGCCGAAGGAGGCGGTGGATCGACCAGGACCGGATAACCGCTTTCAGCATGCACGCCAATAACTTTCGCGGTGACCGACAGTTGCTGCAGCAGCGAGATCCAATAGGCTTGGGGAATTTCGATGACATCGTCAGGAATGTCCGACGAATTGATACCCGGTACATACACGCCTCGCGTACCGGCGCTGAAAAGCACGTTGGTAGTATTCATTCAATAACCCTTGGCAAAATAAAACACGGTCCAGCCAGCGCCAGGCTGGTTGACCGCGTTGCGCACTTTCAAGCGAACGCCTTGCTTGGTGGCGGTGCCTCCGACAACAATCACGATGGCCGCTTCGCCACCGGCATGGTTGGCGACACATGAGAAAAAACCATTCGGGAAGGAAACCGGGAAATTGACCCACATTTCACCGTTGGCATCCGTAATGCCGGTCCCCCATTGATCTATGTTCCCACTGGCGTGCTTCTGATACCCGGGGTTAGCCGTCAACCCTGAAAACAGTGCGGCATATTTGAGACTCGCGGTGCCGTGGACTGCCCAGACTCCGTTTTCCCTGACGACGGTGGCGCTCTCACCACTGTTCATGACAATCGAGGTCAGTTCAGCTCCTTGCGGGCTTATTTTCGCAATGCCTGTACAGGCAATAGTGACCGGGGCGTTGCTACGGCAATGCAGCGTGAACGTTGCGCCATTGGGAACTGACTTGATTTCTGGCAAAGACACGGTATAGGCCGAGTTTCCGCCCAGGCCAATCGCCCATCCCACATCCGCAAGAGAAAGTTGCGCCGTGGCTGCGATGTCACGAGACCCTGCGTAATTGCCCAGTGCACGCTGCACGAACTCGGCCGTAGCCACTGAACGGCTGAAATCGAATTGCGCCGGGGTTTTGAAGAGCTGCGAGCTACGTAGCGCGTCGAGCATTTGTGTATTTGAAGTCTCGGTCGGTGTCATTCCTGCGGCCCGCACAACGCCGAGAATTTCCTGCGTCACGCCGTTGCCCCAACTCGCGGGAATCAACGAGCCGGGTGTGCCCGCGAGCGCGTCCTCATCAACAAACATGCCATTGACCAAGCCTGCGCTTGGCACACTGATTGGATAATCCATTGTCTTTTTCCTTAACGATGACTTCGATCCTTGCGGTCGCGCGGGGCGCCACAGGCCAAATGATGTACAAACTAAACAAGCCCATATCGCGTGGCGTCGGTGACGTAGAAGTGGACCTTGTTGCCTAGCTGGATATACCGTTGATCAGGGCACGAATCCCGATCAACGCATCGTCTGCGGCGCCACGCGCCAAATCGACCTTGCCCTTGCCCGCCTGTGCGCGAATCTGCGCCTTGGCCTTCAGGCGCAAAGTGCGCAGAGTGAGCAAATGGTCAGTCAACTGCTCCGCCTTACTCAGAATCTGCTCGGCGGCCTGTTTGGCGCTGCGGCCTTTGACAACCCACGCGGCGACCGACAGCGGCACTTCTTTTTTTGGGTAACCGGCGTCCTGATAAGCCTGCGCGTCGGCGGCGGCCTGGGCGTATTCCATGGCTTTGAGCGGGTCGCCGGCCAGCACCGAGCGGACGTTATCAGCAGCGGCGTCGATCATGCCGCAGAGGCGTTCGGCTTCCAGCAGTTCCAGTTCGGCGACCCTGCCCGTATTGAGCTGCCATGCTTCAGCGACCCACTCATGGGCAGGAGAAGGCTGTGCAGCACGCAAACCGTCCTCGAACTGATGCATTTCTTGAATGATGATCATCGGATCAACTCCCAGGAAAGATTGATATTCACCGCTGCTGTAAAGTTGATCGCAATACCGTTGGAGTAGTCGCTTGGAAGGATATTTTTGATACCCATGCTCAACAGCAATTCGTCACTTGTTCCGTTATCAGCACCGAAGGCGTGTTCGGCTTGATAGGTCTGCCACAGGGAACGCAAAATGCTGTGGTCGAAGCTGGCGGTCAATGTCGAAACGGTTGTGTCATTCACCTCGTTGTTGGTAATAACCCGCACCGTCTCACCCGCATTGGCCCAGCCGTCCCAGTTGCTCGACGTGGCAACCTTCGGGTTGAGAAAACAGTAGTTAGCGCCCAGCCATCCGGGTGTAGCGAAATTCACAGCTGTGACTTGTGTCGGATGCGGCGTCGCGTTGCCCACCACCAGACGAGCGGCACGAGCATGCGGGTCAAGTGGCAGGTACACCACGCCATTACCGCTGATTGTTTGCGTCCACGACAAGCGACTGCGGTTATAAATCGGCCGGACAATTGGTACCGAGCCGGGACCAGCCGTCACCACCCATGCCAGACAAAGATCCAGCGTCGTCGACTGGAAACCGCCTCCCGCCGTTCCATTGATCGTGCCCTTCAAACCCTCCGGTGTAGCGTCATAAATCGTGCCGCGCTGCATGTAGAAGGTCAGCAGGCCCGCAACCACTTGCGCACGCAGAAAGTAACCAGAGTTGGGCAAAAGATCGGCACTGCTCCAGGCTTGTGTCGTAAACGTGCGCGGACGACCCAACTGACCTGCCAGCACTTCTTGGCCCAGGCTGATCAGTACGCCGGGCAGAATAGATAACCGCCCGCCACTGATAGCAAACGCGGTCGGTGTGATTGGCAATCGCCCGTCCGCCGTAGCGACGGTGGCGGTTGGCAAGGCGCCAATCGGCAACGCCGAATCCAAATTCCAGCCCTTGGCCGAAACGCTCTGAATCGCCTGCAACAACTGATCGTATTTCTTCTCGTCAGGCGTCAGGTCCGCCGCCTTGATCACGTTAAGAATTTCCTGCGTAACCCCGTTCCCCCAATCCGCCGGAATCAACGACCCCGGCGTCCCCATCAACGGGTTCTCATCAACAAACTTCCCATTCACCAACCCGGCGCTGGGCACACTCTTCGGATAATCCATCCCTCATCCCTCCCTAGTCATAATTGATGTGCACCTTGGTATGCGCCGGCGCGCTGCGGTGGATCAGGCATTCCAGCGCCGAGCCCGGGTTGACGCCGAAGCGCTCGCCCCAGTAGCTCGCGCCGTAACGGCGGCCGAGCAGCAGGCGGCCGCCGGTGTTGAGCGTCCACATGAACTGCGCTTCCCAAGTGCCCCAATGCGCCGAGCCGAAGCGGGCGCGGCCCATGCGTGGGGCTTCGTGTTCGGTGATGCTGGCGTTGGGGTAACCCTGGCTTTTGGCGATGTCGAGGTAGTAGCCGACAGCCTGGCTGCCGACCGCGAGCAAGCGGCGGCGTACGGCGAGGCGGCGGTCGTCGAACAGTGGCGTGGCGCCCAGGCACGGGTCGGGCAGGTTCATCACCCGCTCCCAGTCCGGCACCAGTTCGCTGACGCCGGCCGGGTCCATTTCGTTGAGCAGGTCGGCGGCGCGGGCGTCGAGGCGGGCCAGTTCGACGGCGACGCCTTGCAACACTTCCTCAAGCTCGGGCACCCGCTCCGGATCCCATGCCGGGCCACTGGGCAGCAAGGCGCGCAACTGCGCCTGGTATTGCGCGGCGGTTCTTATGCCCCCCATACGCAGCCTCCGAAGGTGAGCAGTTCGCTCTGCCCGGCCGGCACGTCAGCGGCCGGAGCAGTGAGCGTGTGATCGTATTCGCCGCCGGCGCTGCTGATGGCTTCGCGGATATGGCTGATCAGCAACGGCACGCCGAGGTCAGCCTCGCGGTTGTGCAGATCGCGCAACTGCGCTTCAACGGCGGCGCGCACGGCGGTAGTGTCCGGATTGACGCTCTTGAAGCGATACACCACCGGCACCTGAACCGGTCGCTGCACGTGCACTTCCGCGGTCACCGGACGCAGCGGTTCGATGTACTCCTGAACCTCCGCCAACTGCTCATCGTTCGGCACCGGTTGCGGGTCTTCATCACGCATGATGAACACCGTCACCGTGCCCGGCCCGAGCAGGCCGCCCCGGCACCACGCCCGCGTCACACCCGGCACTTCCAGCGCCCAGGTTTCGTAGTCGCTGGCCGCGCCACCGTGGGGAATCACGCGGTAGGAACGGATGACCCGCGAGCGCAGCGATTCGAGGCTTTCCCGCGCCACACCGCCGCTGAGGCCCGGCGCCAGCACCACGAAGCTGTTGCCGACAATCCCGGCAATCGGCTGCACCTGGGTCAGCGTCAAACCCGCATCAGCGTTGCCCAGACTGCCGGCCTCCAGCGCCGCAATCGTGGTGCTGTTGCTGCCATTGACCGTGGTGCGCGCCGTGGTGACTTTGTAGGTGCGGCCATCGTTCGCTTGCAGCAGAGTGTCGACGTCGAGCACGGCGCCGGGAGTGGCGGTAAAACTGACGCTGCCGGTAGCCACCTGCGCGGCTTTGCGCGGCTGATTCAGGCGCAGCGCGGCGATGCGTTCCAGGGTTGACTCATCGGCTTTGTCGGGCAGGATCTGCTCGGCAATCCAGTCGAGATAACCGTACAAGCCATAAGCGGCGCCGCCGAGGGTGCGGGCGAGCACTTGCGCATCGGACTGGCGCAGCGAATCGCCGGCCAGGTCGCTTTGGGTGCGCTTGATCAGCACCGGCAGCGAAGGGGTTTCAAACGGCATAGATCACCTGCCAACTGTTATCGGGGTTGATGTCCAGACGCTCACCGTCGGCCAGGGTCAGGACCGTGCGCAGGTTCAGGCGCTGGGCGTCGAGGCGTTCGCTGATGATGTCGATGGCGCTGCAGTGGCCGTCGTCGAGCAGCCATTGCAGGGCTTCGCGGGCATAGAACTCGGCGTCCATCTGCGTCTGCCGGGTCAGCTTGACCCGGCGCAGCAGCCACAGCCGCGAGCCGATGCGATCGTCGGCAACCGTGGGAAAACTGTCGCCCCACCAGCCGAAGCGTTCTTCGTCATCGAGGGCGTCGTCATCAGCGGCGCGACGCCAGGTGAACAGACTGATGAGCACGGCGCGGGTCAGTGCGGCGTGGAGGTTCTGGCTGATGAACATCACTGGCCTCCTGCCGGCGCGCCGGTCTGACCGTTGCCGGCCTGCACGCCTACATGCACGTGTTTGATCTGGCTGATGCCGCCAGCCAGTTGATCACCGGTGGAAACGATCTTGCCGGTCTGGTTTATCACCGGCGTGTCGAAGTTCACCGCGCTGCTGGCGCGGATGTTCAGCGTGGCGGTTTCGATGTCGATGATCCGCCCGCGCTTGAAATGAATTTTGTCGCCCTCGTCGGTGTAGATCGCCACTTCACCGGCAGCGAGCGCTTGCAGGCGATAGCGACGGTCGGCGATGACCAGGGCGATGGCGTGGGAACGGTCGCCGCCGATGAAGGTGACGACCCCTTCAGCGCCAGCCAACGGATGGCTGGTGAAACCGTAGGGTTCGAAGTGTTCGAGGTCGTCGTTGACTTCACCGGCGGTGAGGCGCATTTGCAGCGATTGCAGCTTGGTTGCCGAATTGGCGAGCACGACAGTGCCGCGCGCCAGCAGGCGTGTCAGTAGGCTCATGGGTTTCCTTACACTTTGTCGACACAAACCCTGTGGGAGCGGGCTTGCCCGCGATGGCGGTGTGTCAGGGAAAAAATGTATTTGTTGTCACGACCGCTATCGCGGGCAAGCCCGCTCCCACAGGGGCCATTGTCGCCAGCAGGATCCTGCGTCAGGCCTGGGATTGCTTCGGGGGCGTCGGATCAGGATCAAAGGTATGCGGCGGCGCCACTTGCAGCGTGGTCACCGAACCCTGCGCCGACAACGAATAAGTGACCTTGGAAATCAGCATGTCACCATCGAAATCGAGCACCGGATCCTTGACCTTCACTAGCGTGTTATGGCGCCACAAATCGCCATTGCTCTGCCGCCAGCCCTGCACCTGATAGGTGGTGGTCTGAGCACGGCCCATGCGAGTCGCGCTTTCCCATAGAGCACGCTGCTGCGCCAACTCAAAGGTCAGTTGCGTGCCTTCATTGATCACCGTGGTGCGCCGCCGTTTGAAACTCAGGTCGGCCGCCGTCGACTCGACTTCGCTGACCGCCGCGCCGCTTTTCGCATCCGAGCCTTTCTGCTGGCCGATCACCCGATACTCGGAGAACACCTGGCTGAAATCCATTGGCGCACTGGCCGACAAGATATTCTTGCCCAGCTCCAGCGCATCGCTGGCGCGGCCGCCGCTGCCGGGTTTGGCCAACACCAACTGGCCCAGCTCGTTGTCGGTGGAAAACACCCGCAGCAGCGAGAGCAATCGGTCGATCGACTGGAATGCCGTTTCACCCGGCACGATGGTGTGTTTGGTCAGGCGTGTGGTGTCGCTGATTTCATTGACGACCCACAGTCCATATTCGCTCGCCAGATCGCGGACGATAGTCAGCAAGGGTTGTTGCTGCCATTGGCTGGGCAGGTTACGAGCGGCGCAATCGACCAGATCCTGGGTCTTGGAACTGCCTTCGATGGTCAGGCTGATCTGCCGCCCGTCATAGCGGATCGGCGCCTTGAACACGTAGCCGGTGAGCACCAGGTCCTTGCCGATTTTCACCTCGCAGGGGTCGCCGGGTTTGATCCTTTGATCCACGGTCTGCCCCGGCCATTGCCAGGTAATGTCGAGCTTGAAGGTGCGGAACTGACGCTCGAGATCGGCGGTGATTTCGACGCTTTTCCAGCCGCCGTATTCCATGCCGTTAACCGTCAGTGTGACGTGGTTATCCAACTCGTCCATGGTTCACTCCCTGGAGACTTTCACATCGCTTTGCGGGAGGTACAACGGATTGGTCACGCCGTTGCGCTGCACGACTTCGGTGACTCGCGTGGCGTCGCCAAACTGTTTGTACGCTATGACCAGTGCCGGAAGGCTTTCCTGGAAGGATTTGCTGACCAGTCGCACGCCCGAGGATGCCACGGCCTTGAGGTGCGCAACCAACGCATCCTGCACGTCACTGATCGCTTGATAGTGCTCAGGATCGGCCTTGTTTTTCGCCCCTTGCAGCGCCTCCACCAAATCCTTTTGCAGCGCCTGCAAATCATCCGTGGCCGGGACTTCCGGGCGGGTGACTTGCTGATGGGCCTGCTGAGCAACGGTGGGCGTCGACGGCAGTTGCAGCGCTCGGGTGGCCACTGGCATCGATGCGACCCACTGCGCCACTTTGACGATCAGCGTGTCCTGCACCAGATCGGCCATCGCCTGCGCTGCGGCATTGGTGTCCTTGCCGGTAGTGATCTTCGGCGCATCGGCCTTGCGAATCGCTTCGAGTTGCTGCGACACGTCGGCGATCACGCCCCGGTAGCCTTCCTTGGCGAACGCCTTCAGCTCCTTGATATCGCCGAGCAAACCCTTGAATTCCGCCGCCACTTCCTTGGGCAACTCCTTCACGGCCTTGACCAGTTCAGTGATCTGCCGGTACTGCTCGATCAAAGGTTTCAGTTGCTCCTTGATCACTTCATATACGCCGGTAAGGCTGTTGCGCAGGTTGGTGATGCCGATCCGCGCAGCCTTGATCAAAGTCATCGCCTGTTCGAAACGCGCCACCGCTGAACCCAGTAGACCGTCGGCCTTGGCCAGCAGCACTTTCTGCGTGCTGACCGTGGCTGTCGGAAACGGCAGGGGTTGGTCGGGATAGAACTTCAATGCGAACGTCACCAGCCCACCGTCCTGGCGGGTGTGGGTCATGTCGCATTCGCCGACCTTGACTTGCAGGCGTCCAAGCCACGGATGCACCAGCTCGCCACGCCCCTGCTCCAGCGCCTTGAGCAGCTTGTCGCGCTGCTCAAGGCAATCGGGGCCGATGATGAACGCGGTCAGATCGTGAGTCTTGGCCTGCTGGCCGAGGTCCTCGAAAAACGGCAGGTCGCGTTGCGGGTACTCATGCAACTGTCCTTTGCGCCCGACCGGGGTTTTCGCCTGGTCGATCCAGAAACCGACACCGCGAAAGGATGCCGGCAATAAACGGTCACGCCAGTTCATTGGGAACCTCCCATCGACAGCGAGCGATAGCCGATGCGTGAAGACACGGCCAGGCCACGTTGATTGGTTTGCGGTTGTTCGGTGCGCAGGCCGGCCGGCGCATTTTCGAAGCGCACGGTCAGACCGCCTTCGAGTTGCGTACGGTTGTTGGCGGCGCTTTGCTGGATCAGCGCGCTGGAGGTTTGTGGCAACGAGCCGCTTTGCAGCGTGCCGTTGCCGGCAGTCGCTGCGCTCGCGCCGAAGAACGCCGGCGCCAGCTCACCCTTGCCTTCGGCATTGGTCTCGCGTTGCGCTTGGGTCAGCGTTTCAACCTTGCCGGTGACCTTGGCGATCAGTCCGGCGAAGCCACCGTCGAACAACTCCTTGATCGGCGCAATGACGGTTTGCAGCTTTTGCCACAACTCGCCGAACCACTCGGTGATCGGCCCCCAACTCTCGATGATCTGATCCAGAGGCTTCCATTCGAACAGGCTGTGCAGAAAGTCCGCGACCGGCGCGGACAGCGCCAACACAACGCCCCAGATCGCCGAAAAGACTTCACCGATCGGCTGCCAATATTGGGCAATCTGCTCCAATGGCGACCACTCGAACAGGCTGGTGAAAAAGCCTCTGACCCGCTGCACAGAAGTTTGCAGCGCCATCCAGATCGGTTCGAAAAACCCGACAATCCCACCCCAGGCGCTGGTGAGCATTTGCATCGGGAAAAAATCGAACAGCGTGCGCAGGATATCCCGGGTGCTTTGTACGGCCGATTGCAGCGTGGTGAACATCGGTTCGAAGAACGTCACGACACCACCCCACGCATCGGTAAGCATCTGCATCGGCGAGAAATCGAACAGGTTTCTAAGAAATGCCATCACCGGCACACTCAAGGCCTTGAGCAATTCCCAGATCGCCGAGAACAGGCCGGTCAGCGGCCCCCAGTTTTCAATGATCATCCCCGCAGGCGACCACAAGAAAACCGACTTGAAGAAGTCGATCACTGGCGCCGTCACGACCGTGACCTTGTCCCAGATAGCCGAGAAAAATCCTGTGACCGGTTCCCACAACGCCGCCAGTGCCGCCAGCGGTCGCCAGTCAAGTACCGAGCGCAACGTCGCCATCGCACTCGCCCCGGCGTTTTTCACGCCCTCCCACATCCCGGTGAAGAACGCGCTGATCGGCGTCCAGTTGGCCACGATCAAACCGGCCGCCACGGCAATGCCCAGGGCGATCAGCATGATCGGGTTGGTCTTGAGCACCATGCTCATGACGTCCATCACCTGCGTCATACCGGTGACCGCGGTTTGCATGGCGGAGAAGGCAATCGCCCCCGCAGCCAGGCCTTCGACCAGTTTCGGATTGTCGGCGAGCAGGCTGCCAACCTGCGTCAGCATCGGCTCAAGCCCGACCACCAAGGCCCCCACCGCCGGCACCAGCGCGGCGTCCACCGCCGCCGAAACCTTTTGCATCGACGCGCTGAACACGTTCATGTTCTGTGTCGCTGCTGTCGGCGCGGCGGGCAGGTCGACGGTTTTCGCCGTGTCGCTGACTTCGCTCAATTTGCCCTGGAACGCTGCGGCCGATTTGATGCCGTCTACAAACGGCGTGATCACGCTGCCGCCGTTGAACAGACCACTGATGTCCAGCTTGCCGAGGCCGGTCTGCTCGAGATTGTTTTTAAAACTCTCAACCTTCATGCGCAGGGCGCCCAGTTTGGGCGAGAGTTCATCGATGCCGGTGATCAGCACCGGTTTCGGGGTTTTCTTCTCTTCGTCTGCCATCACTGCACCTGCTGCATCGCATTGATCCGTTGCGCATGCTCCAGCGATTCGCGGAGCACATCCAGTGGCCTGGCCATCATCTGTTCGGGGTCAACCTTCCAGAACCAGGCCAGGTCATAGGCGACGGCGATCAGGTCGGTGATGGCGCCGACGCCGCACTCATGAAAAAACTCGCAACGGCCCAGCTCAGCGCATTGAGGTCAGCCAGATCGAGCTGGTTGACCGACGACGGCGGAATGCCCGCGCACACGGCGATGTATTTGGCCGCCACGTCCATGTCGAGGCTGACTTCTTCGCTCTTGTCGATCTTGTACGGCAGCGCCTTGATCGCTCGCACTTCCTGCACCGTCGGACGACGCAGAACGAGTTCGGTCAGTGGCTCGCCGTGGGCTTCGATTGCTACTTGAAGCTTCACGGCGGCGCTCATTGCCAGGTCCCCTTGATGCCTTCGAATTTCAGTTCGATGGTGGCGTCGTCGCCCTTGGAAACTGGCTCCTCGACCAGATAGGCGCCGGCCAGCACGTAGACTTTGCCGTTGCTGAATTCGCAGGTGACGGTGATATCAGTGCCTTCGATCAGCTTCTTCAGCGGGAAGTCGGCGGTGTGCAGCGCGGTCAGTTTGAACGACGGTGCGATGTCGGTTTCCTTGTAGAAACCGGGCACGACGGTTTCACGTTTGACGGCCATCAGCGGGGCTTCGCAGCCGCCATTGATGGTCAGTTGTGCGCCGTCGACCTTGACGTAGCAGGTGCCTGCAATCAGTTGACCCATGGTGTTTCTCCCTTCAAATAAAAAGCCCACGCGAGGTGGGCTGAATGCTTAGCGCCGACTGCGCGGATCAGGCCGCGTCGTCGTACTGCAGACGGAACTGGTTGAGCAGTGCGAACACGCGCAGGCCGTTGATGTAATCCGGCGGGAACAGCACGTTCACGCGGCTCGGGTCCTGCACGTCGCGTTCGACGATCAGGTGCTCGGCGAACAGCTCGGCGTTTTCCACGTGGCCTTCCAGTTCAAGTTTGGCGTACTGCGCGATCAGCTCGCCGCGAATGGTCGCCGGGGTGACGATAGGCTGGCCGGCACCGAAACGCGTGCCGTCGGAGGCCAGTTTGTGGCGGCCGTATTTGCTGGTGATCACGCTTTGCAGACGACGCACGATGAACGCCGACTGGTGCATGGTTTCGCTGTCCAGATAGGAGTTGTCGGCCTGGCCGTAGGCGTTCTTCTGGTAGGTGGTGATCGAGCGCTGGATGCGCACGTAACCGCCTTCGTAGTACGCAGTAGCGATGCCGTAGTTGAGCAGCGACTGACGCTCGGTCAGGGTGAAGCGCTCGCTGGCCGGCGCCGGGTCAACACCCGGCAGGCTGCCGCTTTGCGTCGGACGGCTGGCATCGGCGGAGATGAACACCGCCGTGCGCGCAGCCAGTGCCGCCGCTTGTACCCAGAACGGTTGTGGTACGCCCGGCTCCAGCGCCTGGATGGTCATGTGCTGATCGTTGCGCGCCTGGCCGGCAGCGACCAGCGTACCGACCGTGCCGCGTTTGGCGCTGTAGACGTGACCGAACAATTGCTTGGCCCACGACCAGCGCCCGGTGCTGTCATCCATCACCGCTTGCCAGGTGTTGAGGGTGGCCAGGTCGGACCACGGCAAGGCGATGAATTCGAATGGCTCATCGCCTAGAGCCGCGACGGCGGCGATCTGATCCGGCACACCGGCGCCGCCGGTCATGGCGGTGATTGCGCTGGTCAGACCGGCCGGAGTTTCTTCGCCGTTGCTCTTGCCCAGGCGATTGAATTGCAGGCTGATGTCGTTGCCGCTGTCGCCGGTCCATTTGGCGGTCAGGGTGACCACGCCTTCGGCAGTGGCTGCGCTGACTGGCAGGTCGGCAGTGGCGTTGATTTTCTGCGCCAGTGCGGTTGCCGCTTGAGCGGCGGTGGCGCCATTGACCACGGTGGCCTGCACGCGCACGCCGCCGACGTACAGATTGAGCATGCCCGCTTGAGTTGCGGTGCCGGTCAGGGTCAACACACCTTTGGCGGTAGCGCCTTCAGTGTTGTGCAGCGGCAGGCACCAGATCTCGCCGATCGGGTCAGCCTTGCGGAAGGTCTCGTACATCGAAGCGAGCATCGAGCCCTGGCCGCCGATGCTTTTCGCCAGCGCCACGCTGGAAACCAGCACCAGTTTGCCGACCTCAGTCGGGGCAATATTGTCGTTGACCTGCGCGACGATCAAACGGCGCATGGCCGAGGTCGCGCTGTTGGCGGCCGAGTTGTCCATTTCGGCATAGAACAGCGGAACACGAATGTCCGCCGGGATGTTGCTGAATCCGATCGCCATTATTTGGCTCCCTGTGGTTTAGCCGCTTTTGCGGTTTTGAGTGTGATATCGCCGTCGGCCAGACGCCGGCGCCACCAGGCGCTGTCCAGCACTTCTCGGCCTGCGGCCGGCAGCAAGTCGCCCGCCTCCGGGTCAGGTACGACACGGCCAGCGGCCGGCACTACGGTGATGCGGTTGCTCATGGGGTTACGTCTCCAGAGAAAGTCATTTCCACCCGGCCATCCGGACCCGGGCGTTGCAGATTGGGGTCGGCCGGATCGATCGCATCGACCCGCACCGTCATCCCGGTAAAGGACGACAAAGCGTCCAGTTCGCGCTCGTGCCAACTCTCCGCAGGCTGACTTGGCAGATTGCGGCCGAGCTGGAACTCGGCATAAAAACGCAGCCGATAGAAGGCGCGGCTGCTGTTGATCGAGACCATCTCGCCGCCGTCGTAGACGATGGCGCTGTAGTCGGAATCGGGTTTGAACCCCACCAGCGCGCGCCACAGTTCGGCGCGCAGGTCGTGCAACCCATCCAGCGCTTTTGTCGCGTCGGTAGCGTCAAGCACCAGAACGATTTCGAAGCGCTCGCGGATCGGTTGGGTGGTGAGGTTTTGGGTGGTGCCAGGACTGGCCAGATCGGCCAGCGGCAGTACGTGAGCCGAGGGCGTCGGTAGATCGGGGTTGCCTTGCAGCAACGCCAGATCGACACCCACCGAAATATGATTGGCAAGGCCAGGGCATTGCCCACGCAGTTGCGTGAGGATCGGGGTGATCTTCATGGGGGTGTTCCGAAGTAAGAGAAATTACAGTGAACGCCGCAGTCCCTGTGGGAGCGAGCCTGCTCGCGAAAGCGGTCGATCAGTCACATCGATGCTGAAGCTGACGTCCCTTTCGCGAGCAGGCTCGCTCCCACAGGAATATGCACTCGGTTCAGGATTACTGTTCCGCCTTGGGATCCAGGCACGACGCATCAATCAGGCAGCGATAGCTGTTCTCGCGACTGCCGCTGGCGGTGACCTTGTCGATCGACCAGCGTCCGCGCATGAAGTCCGGCCAGCTCTCATCGAGCAATACCAGCCCTTCGGCCGCGAGCCGTGGATCCCCCGGGCAGGTGATTTGCACCTTGTACTTCTGCCGCAGCATCTTGCGCACTTCGCCCTCGCCTACTGCGATGGCATCAGCTTCGCTGGGCTGCTTCTGGCGCAGCGTCTTGAACGGCGCAACACCGGTTTCAACCCAGCGCAGCACCCCGGCCGCCGCATCCCAGAAACAGGTCTTGCAGCCCTTGGCCTGCTCGCGGGCAGATTCTTCCAGCGTGGCGCTGATGAAGGCGTGATCGCCGGGGCGATTGTTGTGGGTAACCGACAGCGTCACGTCCGGCAGAATCTGCCCCGACAACGACTTGGTCTGCCCGGGCCGCGCCAGCACATAAACATCGCCGTAAGGCTTGGCGACGACGTTGTATTTTTTCGCCAGACGCGTGACAAACCCCATGTCGGTCTCGTTGGACTGGTCGATGTGCTCGATGCGGATCAACGAAATCTCCGGCGCGACCCGTGGCGAAAAGCCGTGCAGCTCCACCAGCTTGCGAAATAATCCACCCAGCGTCGTTGGCCCATGACTGGCGGTGCGGCGCTGCTTGAAGCCGGTTTCATCATCCTTGCTGAATGGCGCCGCAGTGGCCACCAGGGTGAGGCGAAACGGAAACAGTGTTGGCGTCAGACGCGTCACTTTGAACAGGCCTTTATCGACCATCGCGGTTTCTCGATAGCCGACTTGCATGCCAATCTTGCCGCCCAGATTCGGCAACCCCTCAAGCCCCTCCAGATCGATAGTCAACGTCAGCTGATCGGACTCGAAACCGGCGGCATCGATGTGCTCCCAACTGATCAGGCGTTGATTGAGCAAGGCCGCGTTGGCCCCGTAGATATTCACTGCCGGCGTAAATCCCAGTGCCATTCAACCTCCTTAATCCCACGCCGTCGCTGCTTTGACCACGGCGGGTTTCACATCCAGTTCCGGTAGCACGATCCAGACGCCGGCGGGCAGAATCGGCCCGTGTTCGGCCAGGGTCGGGTTGAGCTTCCACAGCGCTTCTTCGGCAGCGTCATCACTGCGCCCGGTTTCGCGGTAGAGCAGCAGATTCACCGAATCACCGGCCACGCTTCGTGCTTTACGCATTGTTGAACTCCGCTAGTTCGATGACCCAATCGACTACCATCGCCGTACCGTCATCGATGATCTGGGTCTGGGTTTCCTGAACGCTGCTGATCCGCCACAGGCCCCAGTTTCGACCAATCCCGTCGATCAACGGCAGCGGGATACGCAGCGCCTGCAAAGCTCGCAATTCATCGAGCCGATCCATGGCTACGGCGTACATCGACTTGCCGGTAATGGTCAGGGTTTCCGGTTTCTGTCCGGTCTGGCTGGACTTGGGTTTGCTGGTGAGGATCTGTATCTCGGTCCAGCCGCCGTCAGACTTGCGCAGCAACTGGTGGTACGCAAAGTTGCGCGACAGGCCGAAGATGAAACTGCCCAATGCCATTTGCTGTTTCATCAGGCGACTCCATCGGTCAGGGCCGCGTCGCGGCGGGTGGCGAGGGGGTTGTTGGTGAGCAGCGGGGTCATTTGCATGAACTGGTTTTGCAGATGCTGCGCGACCAACATACCGATCTTGTCCGAGCTGCCGGGGTCGCTGCAGTAGACCTGGACCGAAGGTGCGTAGGTCACGTGCTGGTTAGACGCATGGGCGCTCGCCAGATCCTTGCTCACTTGGGCGGGCGCAGAAAGCGTGTCAGGCGCGGTGATAGCAAGTCTTTCACTCAAAGCAGTTTGCGCGTTTCTGCTCGATGCCGGAATCGCCTGCGAAATCGCCTCCAGAGAAACCGTCGATGGCCCGAGGTGCGGCGTATCGACCAATGATGCTCGTTCGCCAATTGCCATTTCCGCACCGGCCGCAGGAGCCAGACTGGCAATCTCTGTCACCGGCTTGTCCGCTGCGAGCCTCGATGCAGAATCTGCTGTTGACGAAAGATCGGGGGGATTCGCCAGGGCGCTTCCAGGTATCCGTTTGCGCAACCGGTCTTTCGCCTCATCGACACCGGCGTCCAACACAAGATCGAATAGCTTTTTCAGGGCTGAACCCAAAACAATGACCCCCGCCGTGATCGTCGGATGGTCCTCAGCGAATTCACTCATCCTGTCGATGCCGGCACCAGCAACGCTCAGCCCTTCAGGAGAAGGCGCCACCGCTTGGGCGCTGGCGATAGCCAAGCGCTCGTTTCGAGCAGTCTGAGCATTCCACTGTCCTTGCGGGGAATTGGAGCGTGCCAGTGCAGACTGGCGCACCGAACTCCGCTCACCGATCACCGAAGTCGCGTACTGACTTTTGTCCTTTACTTGCGAAAAGGCCTCGTTGACATCGCCCGGATTCTGCGCCAACAACTGCACCGCATTGGCGCTGTCAGCAAACAGGGTTCGCGCCAGCGTGGCGCGTTGTTCGACAGGTTTTGCGTGCAGCGCGGCAAGCACCGAGAGCAGCGCACCTTGGGCATTCTGCTTGTCGGGGTCATGCATTGCAGCGGTCACGGCAGCAGGATCAAGTCCCAACTGCTTCCAGGCGCCACGCTCGGCGGCGGAGACGCTGTCACCTTTGCCCAAGGCAGCTGAAAGGCTCTTCAACGCCTGCCCGGCATCGTCTTTGCCCGTTCCGCTGCGGAGCAAGGCTGCCGACAGCGCTGCGGCCTGCTCGGGCTGCAAGCCTGCAGTGAGCGCCGCCTCGCCTGATTGCTTGAGTACGGCGCCGATGTCGGCGGACTTGACGCCACCCGGCATTTTGCCGAGCAGGTGTGTCGCATCCGCGAGGTCAAACGCCTGATCGCGAGTGAGCTTCATCGAGGTGCGCCACACCGTCATCATCTCGGCGACTTCCATCGCTGGGATTTTGAGTGCCGACGCTACGACCGCAGCGTCGCTGGCGAAGTTGAGCAGCTCAAAAGACTTGTCCGACGCGTTGGTCAGCTCATTGCCAATTCCTGAGTCGGCGGCCAGCGTTGCAACCTTGATCAGTTCGATACCGCTGGTGCCTCCCGCCGCCACCATCGGCTTACTGGCCATGATCAAGCTCGACAGTGCGATTTCGTTGGCCTGCACTGGCGTCAATTGTGCCGCGCTACCCAGATCGGCCGCCGCCGAATAAAAGTCAATCGCCGGCCTCACACTTTCTGGTGCCTTGGTCCGCTCGGCGGCCTCATCCGGCGCTGCCGACGCGCTGGTGGCTTCACCGTATGCGGTGGAACTCAACGAGAGCATCCGCAAGTTGGACAATGCCAATCGCAATGAATCGATCGCTGTCGTCAACGCATCGATCCTGATACTTGCGGTGACGAGCGCCTGACTCAGCTGGGGATATTGATCGCCGATGATCGGTCCGGGGCTGGGGTTTGCCGCAGCCATGTTCAAGCGGATATCACCGGTTGCTGCGCCCCCCCGCTCATCGGCATTCATTGGCGCAAATTTGCTTTCTGCCATGCCGCTCTACTCCTGTTTCACGCCAAGGCGAGTGATCGCTATGTCGTAGCGGCGCAACGCCTTTTCGGCGTCCCATTCCAGAATCTCCGCTTCACTTACCGGGTAAATGAGCGGGACGATATCGAGGATTACTTCGATGTCGCGTTCCGAAAGTAGGCCGCCGGCTGGTTTAAAAAATCGTCGATGCGCACCTGCAATTGCGTCCAGTCCGGGACGGTCAGGTGGGCCAGATCGGGGATCATCAGGCCGGTGCAGTGGGCGGTGATGAATTCGGCGCGTTCCTTGGCCGTTTTCAGTTTCTTCATCACTTTGGTGGCGCGCAGCACGGGCATTTCCAGGCTCAGCGAAGTCACGGTGCGACCGGTCACGGCGAGCGTTTGCAGCAATTGCACCTGATCGGGATCGTCGGATTTCTCCGCGTCCTCGACCTGGTCGAGAAAGTACGCACTCGGCCGGGTCGACATCTCATGGACGTACTGAGCGATGCTCACGTAGTCCGGACGTTTGAGTTGATCGAGCTCTTTCACCGACAGGCCGGTGGCGAGCAGCGCCAGCTCGAAGAACTGATCGTCTTCGTCATCGCCGGCGCGTTCCAGCGCATCTTTCTGTGCGGCGTAGAACAGCGGTTTGAGCTGGATCGATTCGATCTGCGAGCCATCGTCGCCGGTGATCGGCGACAGCAGTTCGTGTTGGGGTGGCATCCACGGCATGTATGAATTCCTTGGAGATTCGTTTGGTTCCACTGTGGGAGCGAGCCTGCTCGCAAAGGCTTTGGCACATTCGTCATTGATGTAACTGGACGACCGCTTTCGCGAGCAGGCTCGCTCCCACAAGGTTTTGTGATTTACCGGTAAACCGGTGTTTACGGCATCAACACCGCACGCCGTGCATCACCGAGGATGTCGACGCCGTTGAGCACGAACTTCTGCGTGCGCACGTCGATGTCGATCACCGGCACGCCGTTTTCAAGGCGGTTGTAGGTGCGGCAGGACAGTTCCAGATTGGTCTTGGGCTTCTCGCCCATTTTCACTGCGGTTTCCTCAAGGGATTTCAACTGGCCGCCGACGGTGTGGTAGGTGAACCAGGTATTGCCGTCCTGATCCTGACCAGCTTCACGCACGTTCAGCAGGATGTCGTCGCCGAGCTTCACGCCCAGCGCCAGCAGCACCTCGGCGCCGAGGCCTTGAAGGGTCAGCTTGGCGCCGAGCGCTTTGCCGCCCTTGGCCATTTCTTCGACGATGAAGCGTCCGCCGCGCATCTCTTCCATGTCGAATTCGATTTTCGGCGGGGTGAATTCCTCAACGGTCGCCGACAACGGCAGGCCTTGCAGGGTGGCCGCGATGGCCTGTCTTACGCGGTTGGTAAACATTAGAGAACGTCCTCCAGGAACTGCTCGATGATTTCATCGCGGGCGTTGAGTTGATAAACCATGTGTTCGTTCGGCGCGTAGCGGCCGTAGTCGATGACCACGTACCAGGTGCCGTTCTTGTACTTCTCGACGCTGTTGAGTTCCGGGTGCAGATACACGCTGCCGCCGGGAATGGTTTCATCGGCAACCAGGGTCTGCAGCCAGTCGTTGATGCGCTTGACCTCCTGATCCATGAAGGATTTGGTGAGGTTCTTGGCCATGGCTTTCTGGCCGGCCTTGACCAGCTTGCGGCTGATCGCATCTTCGAGGCCGACGTAGCTGATGAACTTGCCGGTGATCGAGCGGTTACCCAGCAGCGAGAAGCCGCCAAGCACGGTGCGGGCGTAGTAGCTGACGCCGTAACGGTTGAGCAGATCGCCTTCGGTGGACGTATCGAGGATGTTGTACTCGACGACCCGCGAAACGTCTTCGGCGAAGGTCACCTGGTTGCCCGGGCTCTCCCATTGCTTGACCTTGGCCAGCGCGGCAATCGCCAGACTGGACGGCGACAGGAAGACGTTTTTCTTCGCCGCTTTCGAATACACGGCGGGCATGTTGTGCACCACCAGGCAACGGTCGAAACCGAGTTCGGCGCCGCCGAGTTCCTGGCTGTACAGCACCTGATCGGCCACCGACACATCCTTGCCGTCCAGCACCACACGGGCCTTGATGCGCTTGCCGAACGCGGCGAACTCACCGGCCACCGCTTTGCTGCCGGTAAAGCCCGGCGCGCCGATGATGGTCAGGTCTTCCGGGACACTGCCCAGCGCCGCCAGACCCAGCTTGCGACCAGTCGCCGGCTCGACACCGCCGATCACATTGTTGACCGTGTCGGCCGGAGTTGCGCCTGCCTCGACGATGACCACGTATACCGGCACCTTGACCACTTTGAGGATCTGGTAAACCGCGTGATACAGCGTGCCCTCTTCCGACCCAGTCGGATCGAGCAGCGCATGGGTGGTGAAGCTGTTGATGCGAAACGGCGCGTTTCGCGGAATCAGCGGATCGGCTTTCGGCGCGGTGCCGACCAGACCGATGACGTTGTCACCCAGGCCACCCATGGCCTCGGGGGATTCAGTGGCATTGACGGTAATGCCGTTGTGCTCGAAGTTCAGAACCTCAGCCATGTTCAGTCAGCCTTCTTGGCAGCGGCCTTTTTGGCCTGGGTGATAGGGGTTTTCGGCTCAAGTCGACCGGCAAAGTGCAAGGCACTGGCCTCAACGTCGAGCAGATCAAGGTCTTGACCGACGCTCGACCAATGCCCACCGCCGGTGGGGAATGGGACGAGCACGGTGTAGGTTTGGCGGGTTGCCATTTTTCGTTTCTCCATAAACGGGAAAGCCCCTCGGGAGGGAGGGGCTTTGGCGGGTGTTGAATGTTTTAAGCGGACAAGAAAACGCCCCGGTATTCGGGGCGTTTACTTAGGCTGCACAGCGATCCAAGAGGGCACGACCGGACGTGCGTCTGCCGATGGAAAATCTGCCGACTGAGGCCAGTCGCGCAAGTCGCGAATGTAGATCAACAGTTCGCTGAATAGCTCAGTCGTGAGCGATGGTGTCAGGTTCAGATCCAGTTGGTCCCGATGGCGCTCACGCAACCAAAGAACACTATCGATCTGTTGGTCTCGCCAACTGCGTTCCTGCTTTGCTCTTTCTTCCGAAGTCAATTCCGGCGGATCAATCAAGATCGGCAGTCCGCTCTCATCCACACTACGAATTTTTCCGAGCATGGGGCTGGCGAAGACTTCCTGATAGAGCGCGTCACTGATTTGAATCACGTCATCCGGCATCACCGAATGCACACGGTCCAGATAAGTGCAGTCTGTTGACTTGCTGTAATACCGCATTTTTTAGTTACCTATGGCCAGATAGCGGAAGTTCGTTGTCGCTGCATTGCCCCAAGCGGTGAAGCCTGTCGTCACTGGACTTACTCCCAACGAGTGGGCACCACCACCGCCATCTGTAGCTATCATTTGAAAGACGTTGTTGCGGAAGGCAATCGGGAAACTGAAATTTGCGGATGTCCCCGGCATATTCGCCAAGCCCCATTGCAGCATCAGGCCGCCAAGCCACGATGGGAAAATGATGTATCCATTGGCGGCAAGATTGATCTCGAATCCGAGGCGCAGTTTTTTCGGTGAAACAATGACGGTGTCATCGGTTCCTGCATTGGTTTGACTCTGGGTCGCGACTTTCGCTGTGCCTTGATTCACTTCAGACGCTTGTTGGGAAAGTCCCGTCAATGCAGCGATGTCGATGCTTCCCTGGTTAACCGGTGCGTTCCAGGCTTTGATGCACCACATGACGGCTAGGTTGCGGGGGCGGGTTTCCGCCCCACCTGCGTTTACTGTCGTAACAACAGTCACCGTCTGCATGGTAGTTCCGGCATCTACAGCGGAAAGAAAAGCACCTGTCGATATTGCTGCAACAGCACCATTGACTTTGCCACCCTGCCACTCGCCAGCCGGATCCAATGTAGCGCCGGTTTCGTCAAAATAACGGTGATTGTGCGCCTTGAAGGATTCTGCCTGGTTACTTCCCATAGCTCGACCGGCATCCACTCCTCGGCCATGATCCCAGCCACGCAGGAACTCGCCACGTGACTCTGGCAAGCGGAAGTTCCCCGCACCCTCGTTACCCTTGTTGTAAGTGGTACCGAGAAAAGCCGCCAGATCCGGATAAGCCGCAATGCTCTGCACACTGCCGTCGAGCTCCAGATATCCAGGAGCAACGATCCCCACAGGGAATGCCAGAACAGCACCCACCGGAACGGCAGATTTCAGCCGTTCGACCTCCTTCGCCAGCGCGGCGACATCAATGGTTCCCTGATTGACCGGGGCATTCCAGGCTTTGATGCACCACATGACGGCGATGTTGCGAGGACGGGTTTCTGTTGAGGTGCGCGCAACTCTCGAAGCATCGAAGAGCATATTGATGACGCCGGTAGCGGCTCCACCTCCGGGGATTTGCGTCCCACCGGTCGCCGTCGAGCCAAAAACGCCGCCGACCGTGCCCACAGCTGCAAGTTGAACACCATTGTTCGCGGCATATTGTCCCGTGATGTTTTGGAGCGAATCGAGCTGCGCACTGCCGATTTCCCGGCCGACGTCCACCCCACGCCCATGATCCCAACCGCGCAAAAACTCCCCGCGCGCTTCCGGCAGCCGGAAATTACCAACCCCCTCATCGCCCTTGTTGAACTTGCCACCCAAATACGCGCCCAAGTCCGGATAAGTCGCACTGCTCTTGACGCTGTTATCCAGCTCCAGAAAACCCGGCGGTGGCGCATCAACCGGAAACGCCACAATCGATCCAACTGGCAACGCGGAAGCCTTGGCGATCAACGCCTCAACTTCAGCCTTGGTGTACGAATCCTTGATGCCAAACCCAGCCAGCGTTTCCGGATTAGCCCCAGCCGTCGCGCGACCATATTCATCAACAGTCAGGCTCTTGTAAGTTCCCGCAGCAATCCCGGTGCGCCCTGCGAGCATCTTGAATGTCAGCGCGGTCGTGCCAAGCGTGATCGGTGCATTGGTGGTCAGGTGCCACAGCGAATCTCCATTCGCTACGCCCTCCTCCACCATGACCGTCAGGCCCGGCGTAACCTTGGCGCTGCTGTTGGCATCGGTGGCCCGCACCCAGTCACCATTGGCAACGATCCACAAGCCGTTGTCCTTGGCCAGCGTCTGGCTCGGCAACAGCACGCGATCGCCGGCAACCACGGCAACACCATCAATCTGCTGTGCGCTGTTCATCACGACATTGCCAGTCGCCGCAACGCGCACCGACTGCTTGCCATCAAGTTTGCCGAGTTCTTCAGCCAGATAACTCATGACCCAGGCACGGGTCGCCTTGACCACCGTGTCATCAATCAACAAGGTCACCAGCGAGGCATTGCTGGTCTCGAAAATCGAGCGAATGTAAAACTCTTTACCCGAGCCCGACGTCGCCAGCACCGGTTTGAACGACTCCGGATATTTGACGATGGCATAGAGAACACCAGTGTCAGTCCATAGCCCCGCTTCCCGTACATACCAGCCGCCAACATCCGGAGGAATGGTCACTTCGGCGAGCAGCCAGCTCGGGTTTTTCTCATCCTGGAACAGTGCGTTGAGCGGTCCGCGCCAGACTTCGCGTTTCAGAGCGGTCGCGGTGGCAGCCGGGTTGTAGACCGCGCCGCCGCCGTCGCCGACGGAAATCTGCGTCAACTTGATCGGCACACCCGCAGCCTTGCACGCCGTTTCGTGGGCAATCCCTGCGTTGGTGAGCAGGGTGTAATAGTCAGCCATTCAGGCCCCCTGAGGATAAATAGTGGATGTTTCGACGGTGTACATGCCGGCAGCCATGAACGCCTCGCCAGAGGTTTCAAGGCCTTCGATGAACACCGGATAAACCGTGGTCAGTTCGCCGCAGAACGTCGTGGCGCCGATGACGTGTGTGCCGAACGCGCTCAAGCCGACCGAGACCGTCAGCACATCGCGCTCGCTCTTGGCATCAGCCAGGCGGCGGTCGAGACGGGCGTCGATTTCTTCGCTGTAGGGTTGGTCGCTGAAGGCACGCACGGAAAAGCTGTACGGCGCGCCGGGCGGTGTCTGTTCGTACCAGGCGCGGATCTCGGGTCTTAATTGCAAACCCTTGGCGGCGTTTTCCAGCGCCTTGCGTGTGCCGGCCTGGCGCGCGGTGGGCCAGGCGAGTTCGACGGTTACGCGCTTCTCCGCCACCGGCGCATCGGTGCTCCATTCGGCGACACCGCGATCGGCAGCCAGATACGGCAGGAAGGCCACCGGCGTTTCGCTGGGGTTCATCAGTTCCGGGAACGGCGGTGCGATGCGATCGAGCAAGGCGCCGAAACCAAGATCCAGTCCGCGTTCGAGGGCCGAGCTGTTGGCCGGCAGTAAGGTCGGGCGCTGAGTTTTTTCACTCATAGCGTCAGCACCTCGACTTCAACCGCGGTGCAATACGGCGCCTGAAACGCGGTCGTCACAATCGGCGCCAGCGGTTCGAGAATCTGCAGTTGCACGGCGCCGGCGCTGTGCAACGTGTAGTCGATCCAGCTCGGATCGACCCGGCCTTCGAGGCGATGGCAACTGTCGGCATACGCTTGCAATTGTGCTTGCGCCGCGACCTTGGTCAGGCCCGAGTCGGGGCCGGAATTGATCTTGGCGACGACGCGGATTTTGTAGCGCTGGATCTCGGCAGCCTTGACGGTGACGAGGTCGGTTTCCGGGCGCACGTCTGGACGAGCAAAGTGCTGACGGACGCCCTCGAGCAATGCTTCGGAAGGCGTGCCATCGCCGTCTCGAGAAAGCACGGTGACTTGCACTTCGCCCGGCGCAGTGCGACGCCCGTTGCCATCCTTGACCTGCGCGGCGAGGCCGTCGGGATCGAAGGTGTAGGTGACGTTTACCACGCCGGAATCAGTGGACTCAACCTGCACCGTGGGCCGCTCGCCGAGGGTGAACACCTCGCGGCGATACTGCATCCGCGAACCCGCCGCCGGTGCATGAGGTGCCAGGTAATAACGCAACCGAGCGTCGTCATCACTTTCATAAATCGCCGGCACTGGCGGGAATGCCGCCGGGTCGCCGGGATCGAGCAGTTGCCGCTCAAGCCCCATGTCGGCCAGCCGCGCATCGAGATTGCTGCCGGTCGCCCACCACGCCAGCATCTGTTTGATGCGTGCGTTGTATTTGCGCTCATGGGTTTGCAGACGCACGCAGAACGCTTCTAGCGCGAGGGTCAGCAATTCGCTTTCGTTTTCCAGGCTCACCTTGAGTTTCACGGCGCTGGTCGGCGAACGAGCCCCCACGTATTCGACGACGAAGGCTTTGAACTCGTTGAGTAAATCTTCGAACGCTTCAACCGTGATCAGCGCGGGTTCGGCCAGTTGATTCTGGCCGGGGATCAGCATGCTCATGTCACCACCTCGAAGGTTTGTTGGCGGTTTTTCCAGGTGCCGGCAAAACGCAGCAGCAGGCCGTCGCCGTGGCGACTGGCAACAATCACTTGCGGCTGAAAATCATCGATACCGTTTTGCGGGTTATAGAACGCTTGCGCGGCGTGGCTCTGTGCCAGAAGCAGAATGTCGTCACCGAGGTTCTGCCCGAGGAGAGTGGGAATCAGCGAACCGTACAAAGGTCGTTTCTGCCGAGTGCCCAGCGGTGTGGTCAGGGCCCGGGTCGCGCGCTGCACGAATTGCAGCCAGTCGTCGACCGTGGCCCCGCTGTCTCTATCGATTCCGATCATGGGAGGCTCTTGAATCAGGGGCTGATGACGCGGCCCTGGTGATCGACCAAGGGGCCGCTGAAGTGCACGCCCGAGGCGTCGATGCTCAGGCCGACGGCGCCCAGTTGCAGGGTGATCAGTTGTGGCGTCATGGCCAGACGTGCAGGGCCGATGCTCAGTTCGAGCGACTCGCGAGACCCGTTGAATTGCGCGGGTCCGTTCAGCCAGTGCAAGGCGTGGCTACCGTCGTCGTAACCGCTTTCGCTGCCGTCCTGATGTACCCGACGGGTCAGCGTCGGCACAGTCGAGGCCGGGGGGAAACGGTCACTGTTCAAGCCGAACAACGCGACACTCTGCGCACCGCTTTCACCGCTGCCATAGTTGAACAGCAGGCACTGCTCGCCCACCGTCGGGATGCGCGATTCGCTTTGCGCACCGGCGCTGGGGTTGAAGAACTTGATCGCTGGGGTGAGCAATCCACCATGGCTGACTTGGCAGGTATTGCTCGCCGCATCAACTGACTGGCAGATACCAATGCGACAGAAACTCTCGGCGCGGCGGTGCAAGTCTTCGATTTCCGCTTCCATTTCCGCCAGACGCTCAATGATCGGGCCGAGTTGCATGCGCAGTAATGCATCGAACATCGGTCAGCCCTCCAGCGCGGTGTACTGGTCTGGATCGTCGATGTTGCTGACTTCCCAGGTGCGAACGAATTTCGGCATGCCCAGTGGATCGTCGAGCAGGGTCGAGCCGAGGTAGAGCGTCTGCTCGAAGGTCAGGGTCCAGGCTTTGTATTGCTGATCGCCACGGATGAGCAATGACGGCAAGCCATCGATATTCATCGGCAGATCGCATTGATCGCCGGGCAATCCCCAGCGGTTGTCGATGATCAGGTTTTTCAGCACGGCGATCAGATCGCACGCTGCAAATGCACTGGCGGCAAGGGCCGGGATGACTTGCAGAGAGAGCGTCATGACATGAGCAATTCGCCCGTCAGCGGCGCGCACCCCGGGTCCATTGCGGTCGAAGTCGATCAGCACCCAGGCCTGATCGCCCGGTGCAGTGAAATTATCATGGTTGCCGACGGTGAGGTTGAGGCCGGCGGTGTTGCGCAGTGACGTCGCGATGGCTGTAAACAGTTGCGACGGCTGCTGGATCGGTGTGGGCATACATGACCTCCTTTTCAATCGTCCACGCGCAGCCCTGCCGCCAACATGGCGGCAGGGAAAAATATTCAGGGTTAAGGGTGGTCGCGCGGCGGCACTTCGCAGACGCCGATACGCTTGGCCGCCCAGCGTTCGTAAAGGCCGATGGCGACGTCGGCGCCGGCCATGGCGGTCAGGCAGCCAAACGCGCCAGCGGCCCAGATCGACATGCCGGCGGCATACAGCAGCATGATCGCTGACACGCCGCAGATCATGCAGGCGCCGGAACGCAGAGCCAGACGCCGCACAAGTGACCAGCCGCGGGCGCCCTCCTTGTCGGCGCGCCACATTTCGCCGGACACCCCGCCGACGACAGCGAGGAGGATGACCAGCCAGATCGGCATGTCCGCCAACGCTTGTTGCTCGTTTGTCATGTCACGCCTCCGTGGGTGATTGATGAGTGATGGGTTGGGTTCAAACGATTTCTCTTGAGGCAGGCATTCCAAAAAGCCCGGCGCTTGCACACCGGGCTTTTCAGTAATGCGCTCCTTCGCCTTCCTTCAAATCCTGTGTTCGAGAAGGAAGCTGACTTTTCGGCGCTACTGGCGCGGTACGAGTCCATTCAGATTGTTTTTCCGACCGCGGTCCCTGCCCGCCGGATAACTGCTTCTGGTGCTTTACGCTGCACACCCGGGTCAGTTGCCAACCCTCTGAACCGTTGAGGCCGGTTCATCGCTGCCTGTTCTTGTGGAACTAAAGAGCTTGTCTTGCCAGCCGCTTTGTCGAGCGGCTTGGTGGCAAGAATATGCATGGATGCATATACAGTCAATGCGTAAATGCATTTATTTATGCATTAAATTTGCGCATATGCATGAAACCCAAGCGGGCCAAGGGGTAGGGAGATTTCTGCAGGCGAAAAAAAACCTGCCGGGGGGCAGGTTTCAGTTGAATCGAAAGGGGCTAGCGGGCGTACATGCCCCACCAGAAGACGTGACCAAGGATAACGATCTGCTCTTCCTGGATTTCCTGGAAGCTGTAGTCCTCATCCGGATGCTCATCGCGATTGAAGCTGCGCAGACGGATGCCGGTGGGCAGGCGATAGAGTTGCTTCACACGCAGCTGACCGTTGTGATTGATCGCATACAGATCGCCATCAATGATGTCGCCGATGCCGCACTTGCCGGCGTTGACGCCGACGGTGGCGCCATCGCGCAGAACCGGCAACATGCTGTTGCCGCGTACTGTCACACACTTGGCCTGGTCGAACTGCACACCGTTGTGGCGCAGGCTGCGTTTGCCGAAGCGCAGGCTGGAGCGCTCGCTCTCTTCGATGACGAATCTTCCTGATCCAGCAGCCAATTCAACCTCACGTAGAAAGGGCACCGACACCTCGTCGTCATCGACGGGGGTGTCGTCGTCCCACAGGCTTATGTCCTTGAGTTCCGCATGCACGTCAGCGCGCGTGCCGGCCGCCGTTGGTGCGACATCCGCGCGCCCGCGCAACTGATCGGTGCTGACGTTGAAATATTCAGCGATCTTCGAGATGTGTTTATCCGAAGGATCGACAATCTTCCCGCTGAGAATCCGCGAGAGCGTTGATTGAGGCACGCCGGTGCGACGGTGGAGCTCCGTGGGGGAGATCCCGTGCTGGTCGAGCAGTGCTCTTAAGACGGAGGAAACGTTGCGTTTTTGCATAACGCGCATAGTGCTTGAAGTTTTTCGTGAAGACAAATGCTGATTTGCATAAATCGTGCATAGATCAACTTTTCCCTGCCAATAAATGCTCACCCGACCGCAGCGCCTGCGTCGGGCAGACTGGCCATGGTAACCTTGCGCCCATCGCGGAAAAGCCCGGCCACTGCCCGCGCTTTGCCCTACATCTTTTAACGAGTTGCCCGACAATCCGATGAATAAAGCCGTCTCCGACCTGTCCTCCCACACTCCGATGATGCAGCAATACTGGCGCCTGAAGAATCAGCACCCGGACCAGCTGATGTTCTATCGCATGGGCGATTTCTACGAAATCTTCTACGAAGATGCGAAGAAAGCCGCCAAATTGCTGGACATCACCCTGACCGCGCGCGGGCAGTCGGCGGGTCAGGCGATTCCGATGTGTGGGATTCCTTACCACGCGGCGGAAGGGTACCTGGCGAAACTGGTCAAGCTCGGCGAATCGGTAGTGATTTGCGAGCAGGTCGGCGACCCGGCCACCAGCAAAGGCCCGGTGGAGCGCCAGGTCGTACGGATCATCACGCCGGGGACAGTCAGTGACGAGGCGCTGCTGGATGAACGCCGCGATAACCTGATCGCAGCGGTATTGGGCGACGAGCGTCTATTCGGTCTGGCGGTGCTGGACATCACCAGCGGCAACTTCACCGTGCTCGAGATCAAAGGCTGGGAAAACCTGCTGGCGGAACTGGAGCGGGTCAACCCGGTGGAATTGCTGATTCCGGATGACTGGCCAAAAGACCTGCCGGCGGAAAAACGCCGTGGCGTACGCCGTCGCGCGCCGTGGGATTTCGAGCGCGATTCGGCGCTGAAAAGTCTCTGCCAGCAGTTTTCCACCCAAGACCTGAAAGGCTTCGGCTGCGAGAACCTGACCCTGGCCATTGGCGCTGCCGGTTGCCTGTTGGCCTACGCCAAGGAAACCCAGCGCACTGCCCTGCCCCATTTGCGTAGCCTGCGTCACGAACGTCTCGATGACACCGTGGTGCTCGACGGCGCCAGCCGGCGCAATCTGGAACTCGACACCAATCTGGCCGGTGGCCGCGACAACACGCTGCAATCGGTGGTCGATCGCTGCCAGACCGCCATGGGCAGCCGTTTACTGACCCGCTGGCTGAACCGGCCGTTGCGCGACCTCACCGTGCTGCTGGCACGCCAGACTTCGATCCGCTGCCTGCTCGACGGCTATCGCTTCGAAAAGCTGCAACCGCAGCTCAAGGAAATCGGCGACATCGAGCGGATTCTGGCGCGTATCGGTCTGCGCAATGCACGACCACGTGACCTTGCGCGTCTGCGTGATGCTCTCGGCGCACTGCCCGAACTGCAAGTGGCGATGACCGATCTGGAAGCGCCGCACCTGCAGCATCTGGCGGCCACCACCAGCACCTATCCGGAACTGGCGGCGCTGCTGGCAAAAGCCATTATCGACAACCCGCCTGCGGTGATCCGCGACGGCGGTGTGCTGAAAACCGGTTACGACAGTGAGCTCGATGAACTGCAATCACTGAGCGAAAACGCCGGCCAGTTCCTCATCGATCTCGAAGCCCGGGAGAAAGCCCGTACTGGTCTGGCCAACCTCAAAGTCGGCTACAACCGTATCCACGGCTACTTCATCGAATTGCCGAGCAAGCAGGCTGAATCGGCGCCGGCCGACTATATCCGCCGGCAGACGCTCAAAGGCGCCGAGCGCTTCATCACGCCCGAGCTGAAAGAATTCGAAGACAAGGCACTGTCCGCCAAGAGTCGCGCGCTGGCCCGGGAAAAAATGCTTTACGAAGCGCTGCTCGAAGACTTGATCAGCCAGTTACCACCATTGCAGGACACCGCCGGCGCCTTGGCCGAGCTGGATGTACTGAGCAACCTTGCCGAGCGTGCGCTGAATCTCGACCTCAATTGCCCGCGTTTCGTCAGCGAGCCGTGCATGCGCATCACCCAGGGTCGTCACCCTGTGGTCGAGCAAGTGCTGACCACGCCGTTCGTGGCCAACGATCTGAGCCTGGACGACAATACGCGCATGCTGGTCATCACCGGCCCGAACATGGGCGGTAAATCCACTTACATGCGGCAAACCGCGTTGATCGTGTTGCTAGCGCATATTGGCAGTTTCGTGCCGGCCGCCAGTTGCGAGCTGTCGCTGGTCGACCGCATCTTCACCCGTATCGGCTCAAGCGATGATCTGGCCGGCGGTCGCTCGACCTTCATGGTCGAGATGAGCGAAACCGCCAATATCCTGCATAACGCGACCGAGCGCAGTCTGGTGCTGATGGACGAAGTCGGGCGCGGTACCAGCACCTTTGACGGTCTGTCGCTGGCGTGGGCGGCGGCCGAGCGCTTGGCCCATTTGCGCGCCTACACCCTGTTTGCTACTCACTATTTTGAGCTGACCGTGCTGCCGGAAGCCGAACCTCTTGTCGCTAACGTGCATCTCAATGCCACCGAGCACAACGAACGGATCGTGTTCCTGCACCATGTTCTGCCTGGGCCTGCCAGCCAGAGCTATGGCTTGGCAGTCGCGCAACTGGCGGGTGTGCCGAGCGAAGTGATCTTGCGCGCGCGCGAGCATCTGAGTCGCCTGGAAGATACTGCCCTGCCCCACGAGGCGCCGAAACCGGCAGCCAAGGGCAAGCCGTCGACACCGCAGCAAAGCGACATGTTCGCCTCGCTGCCGCATCCGGTGCTGGACGAATTGGCGAAAGTGGATCTGGACGACATGACGCCACGTCGAGCGCTGGAAATGCTCTATGCACTGAAGAACCGGATATAAGCACTGAAGAAGCGGATATAACGCAATTCGCTTCAAGCTGTTAGAATCTCGCGCGGTTCGGGATGCTGCTGGCTCATAGCCTGGTCAGCAGGTATCGCTCCCGAACCTGGCGACCCCAACCGTGAAGGGGCAACGCTGCCGCCGCCTGAGGAGAAAATTAGAAATGACCTTCGTCGTCACCGACAACTGCATCAAGTGCAAGTACACCGACTGCGTAGAAGTCTGTCCGGTGGACTGCTTTTACGAAGGCCCGAACTTCCTGGTGATTCACCCGGACGAGTGCATCGACTGCGCGCTGTGTGAACCAGAATGCCCGGCTGTGGCGATCTTCTCGGAAGACGAGATCCCAAGCGGCATGGAAAACTTCATCGAGCTCAATGCCGAGCTGGCGGATATCTGGCCGAACATCACCGAAAAGAAAGAATCGCTGCCTGATGCTGAAGAGTGGGATGGTGTCAAAGGCAAGATCAAAGACCTCGAACGCTGATCTACCCCGCGCTCGACTGAAAGGCCCCTTGCGGGCCTTTTTGCTTTTGCAGGTTTTACTTTTCTGCAGACGAAAAAAGGGGCGGTATGACCCGCCCACATTTTTTCCCTATTCCCTGTATTCCTTTTCATCGTCCTGATGAATCGCCTCCTGCGATGTCCGTTCCCCTCTTCCGTGAAGGGCGTGTCTGTCCGTCGACACAGTTGAGATATTAGAGAGTTTCTGGAGAGGAGCAATTGGCCTTCGGCGCGCGCTCGCGCTGTCACAAGGACATAACATTTACGAAATAATTAACAAAATCAAAAGGTTGCTCACTGAGAGTGAGCGCGATCGCCTTCCACCGAAGTGTAAAAATAACGAACACTTACGACACAGTAAGCAAAGGCTTACAGCGCGAGACTACAAATTCAGAAATTGACGACCGCTTGTCTGGTGGCTGCCGAAAGCCCGATTTGCTGCACGCGAAAAACAAAAAAGCCCCGACTGATCGAATCAGCCGGGGCTTTTGCGGGCGGAGGAGAAGGCGCTTATTGAAACAGCGACTCGCTCGACAGGCCGTTCTTTTCAAGGATCTCGCGAAGGCGCTTGAGCCCTTCCACCTGAATCTGCCGTACCCGCTCGCGGGTCAGGCCGATCTCCAGGCCGACATCTTCCAGCGTGCTGCTTTCGTGACCACGCAGGCCGAAGCGGCGAATCACCACCTCGCGCTGCTTGTCGGTCAGCTCCGACAGCCATTGATCGATGCTCTGCGACAGATCATCGTCCTGCAACAGTTCGCACGGATCGGTCGGACGATCGTCAGTGAGTGTGTCCAGCAGGGTTTTATCCGAATCCGGACCCAGCGAGACGTCGACCGAAGAAACCCTTTCGTTGAGACCCAGCATGCGCTTGACCTCCCCCACCGGTTTCTCCAGCAGGTTGGCGATTTCTTCGGGTGAAGGTTCGTGGTCGAGTTTTTGCGTCAGCTCACGTGCGGCGCGCAGGTAGACGTTGAGCTCCTTGACCACATGTATCGGCAGCCGGATGGTCCGGGTCTGATTCATGATCGCGCGCTCGATGGTCTGACGGATCCACCAGGTTGCGTAGGTCGAGAAGCGGAAGCCGCGCTCCGGATCGAACTTTTCCACCGCGCGGATCAGGCCGAGGTTGCCCTCTTCGATCAGATCCAGCAGCGACAGCCCCCGATTGACGTAACGCCGGGCGATCTTGACGACCAGCCGCAGGTTACTTTCGATCATGCGCTTGCGCCCGGCAGGATCGCCACTTTGCGACAAGCGCGCAAAATGAACTTCTTCTTCCGGGGAGAGCAGAGGGGAAAAGCCGATTTCGTTGAGATACAGCTGCGTGGCATCAAGTGCCCGAGTGTAGTCGATGTATTTATGTTGTTTGAGTGTGGCGGAGTGTCTGGATTTGGAACGAACGGAAGGTGGAGCAGCCCCTTCATCATTCAACATCGAATCCGAATCGATGCCGGTCTCCATAAGGAGAACCTCATCGTCGATGTCAAACTCCGGCACTTCTTTACTGAGAGCCATTGTTATAGTCCTTTGGTGAGTTCGACCCCAAGCTCAAGCGACGCCTTTATCCTTGGCAACGCTGGAGCCTGTCCCCTCTACGCGACGGAACAGGCTGGCCTTCAAATCAACGTCTTGGCAGGAACTGCAGCGGATCCACAGGTTTACCTTGGCGGCGAATCTCAAAATGCAGTTTCACCCGGTCTGTACCCGTTGACCCCATTTCGGCAATTGTCTGTCCGACCTTGACCTGCTGCCCCTCCCGAACCAACAGCCTGCGGTTATGTCCGTAAGCACTGACGTAGGTTTCGCTGTGTTTGATGATGACCAATTCGCCGTAGCCCCTTAAGCCACTCCCGGCGTATACGACCGTCCCATCAGACGCAGCTAAAACAGGCTGTCCCAAATCTCCGGCGATATCAATTCCTTTATTCAAACTACCGTTTGAAGAGAATTTTCCAATCAGAACGCCATTAGATGGCCATCCCCAGCCGGTCGGGGCCGGGCCTGCCGGAGGCAGTGGAGCGGGTGCAGGTTTGCTCGCGACGGACGGTACAACCCCTTTGGAACCGGTGGTTGTAGTGGTTGTGGTGCCATTCGCCTGGCGCCGGATTACTGTGGTTTTACTCGACGAAGAAGGTGAGGAACTGGAGTTGCTCACCACCGCTGTCGGCGTTGAACCGCTGCGCCCGTCGAAGCGAATTGTCTGACCCGGATGGATCGTATACGGCGTAGGAATATTGTTCCGGGCGGCGAGGGTTTTGTAGTCCCAGCCGTAACGAAAGGCGATCGAAAACAAAGTATCGCCGGGACGGACTACATATTGCCCGGTAGTAACGGTCGGACGTTGCGCGACCGAATTATTGCGATCGACAACCCGTACGTTGCTCGATTTGGTGCTGGAGCAACCGACCAGCAAGGTGCTCAAGACAAGGCCAGTCACCAGGCGCTGAAAGCTCGTGTTACCCATACGCTGCGCAATGACTGTGAGACTCACCCGCCGCTCCCTTTGTGGTGGCTGAAAAATTCTGAATGCCGCATTGCGGCATGAGGTGTCGCAAGTATAACGGGCCGAACCGGCTTTACCTTTAATGAAGCGAAATCACCGGACGCACACGTTTGCCAGGGGCAAGTACGCTGCGTTTAAACTCTGGCTGCCGGTGTAAGACCGGCGCCGTTGAAAGGAATTCAGCGCCTGCTCGCAAATGCTCAGGCCAGTGGCCCGTTGAGCAACGGCACGAAACGCACAGCGCCCAGAACGTGTCGGGAAAAGCCATGTTCTTCGCGCACGATCAGCATCAGTTGTTGCACTTCACCCGAGCCAACCGGAATTACCATGCGCCCACCGGGGGCCAGTTGATCGAGCAAAGCTTGCGGTACATCGGTGGCAACGGCGGTGACGATGATGCCGTTGTATGGGGCGAGCGCCGGCCAGCCCTCCCAGCCATCGCCCCAGCGAAACACCACGTTGCGCAGGTTCAACTCGACCAGACGCTCCTTGGCGCGGTCCTGCAGCACCTTGATGCGTTCGACCGAAAACACCCGTTCGACCAGTTGCGACAACACCGCCGTCTGGTAGCCGGAACCGGTGCCGATCTCCAACACCTTATCCAGCGGGCCAGCCTCCAGCAGCAGCTCGCTCATGCGCGCCACCATATAAGGCTGGGAAATGGTCTGGTTGTTGCCGATCGGCAGCGCGGTGTCTTCATAAGCGCGATGTGCCAGCGCCTCGTCGACAAACAGGTGACGCGGTGTGCGGCGGATCACTTCCAGCACCTTGGCGTTCGACACGCCTTCTTCATATAGACGCTGGATCAGGCGCTCGCGCGTACGTTGGGAGGTCATGCCTATGCCGCTGCGCAGACGGTCGTCATGTTCACGCATCAGCTCAGCCCTCCCAGCCAGCCATCCAGACTTCTGAAGGCATCATTGAAGGTGCGATCGAGCTGCAACGGTGTGATGGACACATAACCCTGCATCACGGCATGAAAATCGGTGCCCGGGCCGCCGTCTTCAGCGTCGCCGGCAGCGGCAATCCAGTAACCGGCCTTGCCGCGCGGATCGACCACTTTCATCGGCGCCGCCGCGCGGGCGCGATGACCGAGGCGGGTCAACTGAATGCCACGGATGTGATCGATAGGCAGATTGGGAATGTTCACGTTGAGTACCGTGCGCGGTGGCAGATCCAGCCCGGCGTGGGCCTCGACCAGTTTGCGCGCAAAGTAGGCCGCTGTCGGCAGGTTGTCCACCTGACGCGAGACCAGGGAGAAGGCAAACGATGGGCGCTCGAGAAATCGTCCTTCCAGCGCTGCCGCCACGGTTCCCGAATACAGCACGTCGTCACCAAGATTGGCGCCCAGATTAATGCCGGATACCACCATGTCCGCTTCGCGCTCAAGCAAGCCGTTAAGGCCCAGGTGAATGCAATCGGTCGGTGTGCCGTTGAGGCTGATAAAGCCGTTGGCCAAGTATTGCGGGTGCAGCGGACGGTCGAGCGTCAGCGAACTGCTGGCGCCGCTTTTGTCCTGCTCCGGGGCGATAACCACGCATTCGGTGTAATCCGCCAGCGCAGCATAAAGCGCGGCGAGACCGGGCGCGGTTACCCCATCGTCGTTAGAAATCAGAATACGCATGGGCTGTCCGTCTGCCCCACCGGCACCAGATCAACGAGCTCGCGCACCAATACGGTGGCAAAGCATCCGGCCGGGAGGACGAATTCCAGTTGCAGAATGTCAGGTTGGGGATAATGCCACGTCAACCCGCCAATGGGCAGCCGCAGGATGCGACGTTCATGGCTCATGCCGGCGTGGATCAACCAGTCGCGCAGATCCGCTTCGCGGGCGGCGATCGCCTGCTCCAGTTCATGGACTGCGCCAGCGGTGGGCGAGTCACCTTCGCCCCACTGCGGACCGGTCGGGTGCAGGTCGAGAATCGCCAGACGCGGGTCGCTGCATTCGGCTTCACCGGCCGGGAAAAAACTGCGGCTGTCGGTGAAGGCCAGCAGATCGCCAACCAGCGCGGTGTTCCAGGTGCTATCGGCGACGCGCGCCGCGAGCACCTGGTTGAACAGAAAGCTACGCGCCGTCGACAGCAACCGCGAACGCACATTGCGCTGTTCCGGCAAAGCCTTGCGCGCCGCCCACGCCCGCGCATCGACAACGTTGCCGCCGTCATGGCCGAAGCGCTGGGCGCCGAAATAATTAGGGATGCCTTGTTTGGCGATCAGTTGCAGCCGCTGTTCAATCGCATCTTTGTCGCCATTGAATTGCGTCAGGCGCAGAGTGAAACCGTTGGCCGAATGCGCACCGCGTTGCAGCTTGCGCTTGTGGCGCGTGGTCTTGAGGATCTTCAGCGTGTCGTTTTCCGCCGCCGACAAATCCGGATCGGCCTTGCCCGGCAACTGCACGCTGAACCACTGTCGGGTCAGGGCCTGACGGTCCTTCAGCCCGGCATAGCTGACGGTACGCAACGGCACGCCGGCTGCCTTGGCGATACGCCGCGCCGCTTCTTCGGTATTGAGGCCGCGCTTTTCCACCCAGATCCACAGGTGTTCGCCGTCACCGCTGAACGGAATATCCAGCACTTCATCGACCTGGAAATCTTCGGCGATGGCTTTCAGTACCGCTGTGCCGAGGGGTTCGCCATAGGCCCGTGGGCCGAGTAATTGCAATTCATTCATGCGCGCAGCAACAAGGCAACGGAGTGCACGGCGATGCCTTCTTCGCGACCGACAAAGCCAAGCTTTTCGGTGGTGGTAGCTTTGACGTTCACTTGATCCAACTCAACTTGAAGATCCGCCGCGATCAGCGCGCGCATCGATTCGATATGCGGCGCCATTTTTGGCGCCTGGGCAACGATGGTGTTGTCGACGTTGCCGACTTTCCAGCCCTTGGCGTGGATCAGACTGACCACATGACGCAACAGCACACGGCTGTCGGCGCCCTTGAATTGCGGATCGGTGTCCGGGAAGTGTTTACCGATATCACCCAGCGCCGCCGCGCCGAGCAAGGCATCGCTCAAGGCGTGCAGCAGGACGTCACCGTCGGAATGAGCGAGCAGACCGAAGCTGTGTGCAATTTGCACGCCGCCCAGAGTAATGAAATCGCCTTCAGCGAAACGGTGCACATCGTAGCCGTGGCCAATACGCATAAAAAAACGCCCCGATTTTTGTCAGGGCGTGATTCTACCTGCATTAACCGCGCAGAGCGCGTGCGTGATGCTGCAAGTGGTCGTCAATGAAGCTTGAGATGAAGAAATAGCTGTGGTCGTAGCCCGGTTGCAGGCGCAGCTCCAGCGGATGCCCCGCTTGTTTTGCGGCGTGTTGCAGGGCCTCGGGTTTCAATTGCGTGGCGAGGAAATCGTCACGATCACCTTGATCGACCAGCAACGGCAACTTCTCCGTCGCCTCCGCGATCAGCACACAGGCGTCCCACTCCTTCCACTTCGAACGGTCTTCGCCCAAATAGTTGGAAAAGGCCTTCTGACCCCACGGGCAATCGATTGGATGGGTAATCGGCGAGAACGCCGACACTGACTGAAAACGCCCGGGATTGCGCAGCGCGCAGACCAATGCGCCGTGGCCGCCCATGGAGTGACCGCTGATACTGCGTTTGTCGGAAGCGGGGAAATGCGCTTCGACCAGAGCAGGCAATTCCTGCACGACATAGTCATGCATCTGATAGTGCCGCGCCCACGGTTCCTGCGTGGCGTTCAGATAAAACCCGGCGCCGAGACCGAAATCCCAAGCCTTGTCGGCATCGTCCGGAACATCCGGACCGCGTGGGCTGGTATCCGGGGCGACGATGATCAACCCGAGCTCGGCAGCCATGCGCATCGCACCGGCCTTCTGCATGAAGTTCTCATCGGTGCAGGTCAGGCCTGACAACCAGTACAACACCGGCAGCTTGCCGCCCTGCTCCGCTTGCGGCGGCAGGTACACGGCAAAGACCATGTCGCAATCAAGCACTTCGGAGCGATGGCGATAGCGCTTGTGCCAGCCACCGAAACTCTTCTGACAGGAAATGTTTTCCAGATTCATAGCACTTCAGCCGCAAGCTGCGAGCTTCAAGCTGCAAGAGGGCGTTGCGCCTGCTTGCAGCTTGTGGCTTGTAGCTTGCCGCTGCTCCTTAGAAATGAATGACGGTGCGGATGCTCTTGCCTTCGTGCATCAGGTCGAACGCCTTGTTGATATCTTCCAGGCCCATGGTGTGGGTGATGAAGGTATCCAGCGGGATCTCGCCGCTCTGGGCCATGTCGACGTAGCTTGGCAATTCAGTACGGCCACGCACGCCGCCGAACGCCGAACCGCGCCAGACGCGACCGGTGACCAACTGGAACGGCCGGGTAGCGATTTCCTGGCCGGCACCGGCGACACCGATGATGACCGACTCGCCCCAGCCTTTGTGGCAGCACTCAAGCGCGGCGCGCATCAGTTGCACATTGCCGATGCACTCGAAGGAGAAGTCGACGCCGCCATCGGTCATGTCGACGATTACTTCCTGGATCGGACGATCAAAGTCTTTCGGATTCACGCAATCGGTGGCACCGAGTTGTTTGGCGATTTCGAACTTGGCTGGATTGATGTCGATGGCGATGATCCGCGCAGCCTTGGCTTTCACCGCGCCGATCACGGCCGACAAGCCAATACCGCCGAGACCGAAGATGGCTACGGTGTCACCCGGTTTGACCTTGGCGGTGTTGAGCACGGCGCCGATACCGGTGGTTACGCCGCAACCGAGCAGGCAAACCTTCTCCAGCGGCGCGTCTTTGGAGATCTTCGCTACGGAAATTTCCGGCAGTACGGTGTACTCCGAAAACGTCGAAGTGCCCATGTAGTGGAAAATCGTTTCGCCCTTGTAGGAAAAGCGCGAAGTGCCATCCGGCATCAGGCCCTTGCCTTGGGTGGCGCGAATCGCCTGGCAGAGGTTGGTCTTGCCCGACTTGCAGAATTTGCACTGGCCGCATTCCGGGGTGTACAGCGGAATGACGTGATCGCCGACGGCGACAGAAGTCACGCCTTCGCCAATCGCTTCAACGATGGCGCCACCTTCGTGGCCGAGGATCGACGGGAAGATGCCTTCCGGGTCAGCACCGGACAACGTGTAGGCATCGGTGTGGCAAACCCCGGAAGCGACGACGCGCAGCAATACTTCACCGGCCTTGGGCATGGCGACATCGACTTCTACGATTTCCAGCGGCTTCTTGGCCTCGAAGGCAACGGCGGCGCGCGACTTGATCATGCTGACTCTCCAATGAATCCAGTAAATAAAAAAGCAGACAGACAGTGTAGTTCAGCGCGTCCTGAGGAATAATCCGGACCAAAGCAAAACATTATTGCCATACAGGGATAATCAAAGTGTCGGAGAACCGCTGGGAAGGCATCGACGAGTTCGTTGCCGTCGCCGAATGCAATCAATTCACCGCCGCTGCCGAGCGTCTTGGGGTTTCTTCCTCGCACATCAGTCGACAAATCGTACGACTCGAAGAGCGTTTGCAGACGCGGCTGCTCTACCGCAGCACCCGGCGAGTTACGTTGACCGAAGCCGGGCAGACTTTTCTGCAGCATTGCCAGCGCCTGCAGGACGGTCGCGAAGAAGCCTTGCGCGCGGTGGGCGATCTGACCAGCGAACCGAAAGGCATGCTGCGCATGACCTGCGCGGTGGCCTATGGCGAACGCTTTATCGTGCCGCTGGTGACTCGTTTCATGGGGCTTTACCCGCAGCTGCGTATCGATATCGAGCTGAGCAATCGCCAGCTGGATCTGGTGCATGAAGGGCTGGACCTGGCGATCCGTCTGGGTCGGTTACAGGATTCGCGCTTGGTCGCGACACGTCTGGCGCCACGGAGAATGTACCTGTGCGCATCGCCGTCCTACCTGGAACGGTACGGACGCCCACACAGTTTGTCGGAGTTGAGTCGACACAATTGCCTGATCGGCAGTTCGGATATATGGCAACTGGAACAGAACGGCCGGGAATTTTCCCAGCGGGTGCAAGGCAACTGGCGTTGCAATAGTGGGCAAGCGGTGCTGGATGCGGCGCTTCAGGGCGTCGGGTTGTGTCAGTTGCCGGACTATTACGTGCTCGAGCATCTGCACAGTGGCGCGCTGATTTCCTTGCTGGAGGCGCATCAGCCGCCGAATACGGCGGTGTGGGCGTTGTATCCGCAGCAGCGGCATCTGTCGCCGAAGGTGCGCAAGTTGGTGGATTATTTGAAGGTGGGACTGGCTGAAAGGCCGGAGTACAAACTTTGAGTTATTGGTTGCCTGTGCGACCGTTTTCGCGAGCAGGCTCGCTCCCACAATTGACCGAGTTCGACAGCTGAATGCATTCCCTCTGTGGGAGCGAGCCTGCTCGCGAAGGCAATGCCACAGCGACCCCAAATCTCAGCGGCGATTCGCCCATCGCTGGCGCAACCACTCCAGATCTTCCGGCCGGGTCACCTTGAGGTTATCCGCCCGCCCTTCGATCAGACGCGGTGCCAGACCGGCCCATTCCATCGCAGAAGCTTCATCGGTAATCACGGCATCCGCAACCAGGCTGTCGGCCAACGCCCGATGCAACGCGCCGAGGCGAAACATCTGCGGCGTATACGCCTGCCAGATCACACTGCGGTCCACCGTTTCAACCACACGACCGTTTTTATCAATGCGTTTGAGCGTGTCGCGAGCGGGCACCGCCAACAGACCACCGACCGGGTCATCCGCCAGTTCGGCAAGCAACTTGTCGAGATCATCGCGACTCAGATTCGGCCGGGCCGCATCATGCACCAGCACCCAATCGTCATCGTCGGCACCTTGCGCATGCAGATGCAGCAAGGCATTGAGCACCGAAGCAGAACGCTCCGCCCCGCCGCCGACCCGCTGAATGCGTGGATCGCTGACGCAAGCCAGATTCGGCCAATAGGGATCGTCAACAGCAAGACTGACCACCAGGCCCTTGAGGCTCGGGTGATCGAGGAAACAGCCGAGGCTGTGTTCGAGAATTGTGCGCCCGCCCAGTTGCAGATATTGCTTGGGACGGTCCGCGGCCATTCGGGCACCGACGCCCGCGGCAGGAATCACGGCCCAGAAGGCCGGCAGGGAATCGATCATTGGGCCAACTGGTAAAGGGTTTCGCCGTCCTTGACCATGCCCAGTTCGTGACGAGCCCGCTCTTCAACGGTCTCCATTCCTTTCTTCAGCTCGCTGACTTCAGCGTCCATCACCCGGTTGCGCTCCAGCAGGCCTTCGTTCTCGGCATGTTGCTCGGCGATCTGCTGTTTCAGTTCGGCGACCTGCGCCAGACTGCCATTGCCCACCCACAGGCGGTACTGCAGACCGGCCAGCAGCAAGAGCAAAACAAGAAACAACCAGTAAGGACTGCGCATCGAATATCAGGTATCCAGTGAAAAAAGACAGCCACGCATAATGTTGCAGCATCTGATAGCACGAAGCCTGGAAAGATCCAGGCTTGTGCTTAAGGCATCAGATTAGTGGCAAATCCATCGCTGTCACGACTTTTCCGACACAATCCGGTGTCCTTTGATCAGGTTGCGCTTAACCGCGGAACTCGGCACGGCCGTTGTACTGGGCCTTGCCGTTCAACTGCTCTTCGATACGCAGCAGTTGGTTGTACTTGGAAACGCGGTCGGAGCGGCACAGCGAACCGGTCTTGATCTGGCCAGCCGAGGTGCCCACAGCCAGGTCGGCAATGGTCGAATCTTCGGTTTCGCCGGAGCGGTGCGAGATCACTGCGGTGTAGCCGGCAGCCTTGGCCATCTGGATGGCTTCCAGGGTTTCGGTCAGGGTGCCGATCTGGTTGAACTTGATCAGGATCGAGTTGGCGATCTTTTTATCGATGCCTTCTTTGAGGATCTTGGTATTGGTCACGAACAGGTCGTCGCCTACCAGTTGGGTCTTCTCGCCGATCTTGTCGGTGAGGATTTTCCAGCCGGCCCAGTCGGACTCGTCCAGACCGTCTTCGATGGAGATGATCGGGTAACGCTCGGTCAGACCTTTGAGGTAGTCGGCGAAACCTTCAGCAGTGAACACCTGGCCTTCGCCGGACAGGTTGTACTTGCCGTCTTCGTAGAACTCGCTCGCGGCGCAGTCCAGCGCCAGGGTCACGTCGGTGCCCAGCTTGTAACCGGCGTTGGCCACGGCTTCGGAGATCACTTTCAGCGCGTCTTCGTTGGAAGCCAGGTTCGGTGCGAAACCGCCTTCGTCACCAACGGCGGTGCTCAGGCCACGGGCCTTCAGCACAGCTTTCAAGTGATGGAAAATCTCGGTGCCCATGCGCAGACCTTCCGAGAACGACTTGGCGCCGACCGGCTGCACCATGAATTCCTGGATGTCGACGTTGTTATCGGCGTGCTCGCCACCGTTGATGATGTTCATCATCGGGACCGGCATCGAGTACACACCCGGGGTGCCGTTGAGGTTGGCGATGTGTGCGTACAGCGGCAGATCCTGATCCTGCGCAGCCGCCTTGGCCGCAGCCAGGGACACGGCGAGGATGGCGTTGGCGCCCAGGGTCGCCTTGTTTTCGGTACCGTCGAGCTTGATCATCGCTTGGTCGAGGGCTTTCTGGTCGCTCGGGTCGGTGCCCAGCAGCAGATCGCGGATCGGACCGTTGATGTTGGCTACCGCCTTGAGCACGCCCTTGCCCAGGTAACGGCTCTTGTCGCCATCACGCAGCTCGAGCGCTTCACGCGAGCCAGTGGATGCACCGGACGGCGCGCAGGCGCTGCCGATGATGCCGTTGTCGAGAAGCACGTCCGCTTCCACGGTGGGATTGCCACGGGAGTCGAGAACTTCACGACCTTTGATGTCGACGATTTTTGCCATTGTTGTAAACACTCCAAAGTTGACGAAAACGACGCAGCTAGAGGAAATCTTTATCGTCGGCAAGCGAAGTACAGCGGGCAGACTTGCAGACGACAACGCTCACGCCCGAGGGCATGAGCGACAAATCGTGCGGTACTTTACCGGAGAATCGAGCGTTACGCGGTTTCTACCGTCGGAAAACTCTTCACCAGTTCGTCCAGAGCCTTGAGCTGGGCCAGGAATGGCTCCAGTTTGTCCAGACGCAAGGCGCAAGGGCCGTCGCATTTGGCGTTGTCCGGATCCGGATGCGCTTCGAGAAACAGACCCGCCAGCGACTGGCTCATGCCGGCCTTGGCCAGATCGGTGACCTGCGCGCGGCGACCGCCGGCGGAGTCGGAACGACCGCCAGGCATTTGCAACGAGTGGGTCACGTCGAAGAACACCGGGTATTCGAACTGCTTCATGATGCCGAAGCCGAGCATGTCGACCACGAGGTTGTTGTAGCCGAAGCTCGAACCACGCTCGCAGAGGATCAACTGATCGTTACCGGCTTCCACGCACTTGTTCAGGATGTGTTTCATTTCCTGAGGCGCGAGGAACTGGGCTTTCTTGATGTTGATCACGGCATTGGTCTTGGCCATCGCGACAACCAGATCGGTCTGGCGCGACAGGAAGGCCGGCAGCTGAATGATGTCGCAGACTTCAGCGACGACCGCGGCCTGATGCGGCTCGTGGACATCGGTGATGATCGGCACGCCGAAGGCTTGCTTGATGTCCTGGAAGATGCGCATGCCCTCTTCCAGGCCAGGACCGCGATACGAGGTCACAGAAGAACGGTTGGCCTTGTCGAAGCTGGCCTTGAACACGTAAGGGATACCGAGTTTTTCGGTGACCTTCACGTACTCTTCGCAAACCTGCATGGCCATGTCACGGCTTTCCAGCACGTTCATGCCGCCGAACAGCACCATGGGTTTGTCGTTGGCAATCTCGATGTCGCCGACGCGGATGATCTTCTGTGCCATCGGGTTACGCCTTCTTCTGGTGTTGAGCCAACGCGGCTTTGACGAAACCGCTGAACAGCGGATGGCCGTCGCGTGGGGTCGAGGTGAACTCAGGGTGGAACTGGCAGGCGACGAACCATGGATGATCCGGCGCTTCAACCACTTCGACCAGCGCAGCATCGGCGGAGCGACCGGAAATCTTCAGGCCGGCTTCGATGATCTGCGGCAGCAGGTTGTTGTTCACTTCGTAACGATGACGGTGACGCTCGACGATCACATCCTTGCCGTAGCAATCGTGCACTTTGGAGCCCGGCTCGAGCAGGCATTCCTGAGCGCCGAGGCGCATGGTGCCGCCCAGATCGGACGCTTCGGTACGCACTTCGACAGCACCGGTGGCGTCTTCCCACTCGGTGATCAGACCGACAACCGGATGGCCGCTGGCACGATCGAACTCGGTGGAGTTGGCGTCTTTCCAGCCCAGTACGTTACGGGCGAATTCGATGACCGCCACTTGCATGCCCAGGCAGATGCCGAGGTACGGAACCTTGTTTTCGCGAGCGTACTGAACAGCGGTGATCTTGCCTTCAACGCCACGCAGACCGAAGCCGCCTGGCACCAGAATCGCATCAACACCTTCGAGCAGCGCAGTGCCCTGGTTCTCGATGTCTTCGGAATCGATGTAGCGCAGGTTGACCTTGGTGCGGTTGCTGATGCCGGCATGGCTCATGGCTTCGATCAGCGACTTGTACGCGTCGAGCAGCTCCATGTACTTGCCGACCATGGCGATGGTCACTTCGTGTTCCGGGTTCAGCTTGGCATCGACCACTGCGTCCCACTCGGACAGATCGGCGCTGCCGCATTGCAGACCGAAACGCTCGACGACGAAATCGTCCAGGCCCTGCGAGTGCAGGATGCCCGGGATCTTGTAGATGGTATCGGCGTCTTCCAGCGCGATTACCGCACGCTCTTCAACGTTGGTGAATTGCGCGATCTTGCGACGCGAGGACACATCGATCGGGTGATCGGAGCGGCACACCAGCACGTCTGGCTGCAGACCGATCGAGCGCAGTTCCTTGACGGAGTGCTGGGTCGGTTTGGTCTTGGTTTCGCCAGCGGTGGCGATGTACGGCACCAGCGTCAGGTGCATCAGCATCGCGCGCTTGGCGCCGACTTCGAAACGCAACTGGCGGATGGCTTCGAGGAATGGTTGCGACTCGATGTCACCGACGGTGCCACCGATCTCGACCATCGCCACGTCAGCGTCACCGGCACCTTTGATGATGCGACGCTTGATTTCGTCGGTGATGTGCGGGATCACCTGGATGGTTGCACCCAGGTAGTCGCCACGGCGCTCTTTGCGCAGCACGTGCTCGTAGACACGGCCGGTGGTGAAGTTGTTGTTCTGGGTCATGGTCGTGCGGATGAACCGCTCGTAGTGCCCCAGATCCAGATCGGTCTCGGCGCCGTCGTGGGTGACGAACACTTCACCGTGCTGGAACGGACTCATGGTGCCTGGATCGACGTTGATGTACGGATCCAGCTTCAGCATGGTGACCTTAAGCCCCCGCGCCTCCAGGATAGCCGCCAATGAAGCCGAGGCAATGCCTTTCCCCAATGAAGAAACAACACCGCCCGTGACGAATATGTAGCGCGTCATGAAAAACCCTAGAAGTCTGCGTTAAAGCGGAACGAGCCGCCGGGGAAAGCGAAGGAAGGCCGAAGCCCCCGATCACCTGCATTAATCACAGTGCACCTTTCGAAAAAACCGCCGCGTTGTGACAGACCGGCAGATGAAACACCGGTACGTTGCTCGCTACACATTTTTTGGAATCGCCCAGCAAAGACTGCTTGGTAATCGGCAACTCCTGCAATTCAGGCGAATCCACAGAAGTTGTATCAAGAAGGGAGCGTAGTCTACCGGAATGCTCCTTTCAGCTCAAACCTTGATCTTCGTCTGTTGGCTGCCAGTGCAATGTCCAGCCTTCGTCCATCTGACCAGCAAGACCCGGCAGGTTCGCCACGGCGAGCAATTCTTCGCCACGAAACAGCAGCGGCAATCTGCCACGCACGAAGGCCGGGACCGCGCGCTCGTTGAGCAGACGCTTGAGATCACGGCTGCCGCGCTCAGCCAATTGCATGACCTCACCGCCCTGCCGATAGGCAATACGCAAAGGCCCGGATGGAGCATGCCCGTGGAGCATGACGCGTCCGTTATCCGGCAAGCGTAGCGCTGAAGTCGGGGTCTGCCAGTCGGCGCCGATCACTGGCGCGCCCAACCAATTGCCGCTCAGCCACCAGACGCGACCGCCGCTGCGGTGCAGCTCTCCGTCGGCCAGACGCCAGATCGGTGAAGCGTCGGCGCCGGCATTGCACAGCGTTGTCCAACCCGACCAATGGTCAGCATCCGGCAGCCGGGTCAACGGTTCGAGCCAGTGGCTGAGGGCATTTCGCTGGCGCGCGTCAGACAACGCCGTCAATGGTGTCAGCTCCAGCGATGGCACACCCAGCCAAGCGAATTCATGGGGCGTTTCGGCTTGTGCGAGATCAATCTGCGCCAGCTCATCGAGCAAGTCCTGCGCCTCACGCAGATGCGCAGCCGTGCGCGCAATGCTCGCCTGCGCTTGCGGCCAGCGCTCGGTGAGAACCGGCATGACTTGATGGCGCAGATAGTTGCGCGAAAACTGCCGGTCCTGGTTCGACGGGTCGTCGATCCAGCGCAACTGATGCGCCTGTGCATAACCTTCCAGCTCAGCACGGCTGACATCCAGCAACGGTCGAACCAGCATGCCCTGCCCCACTGGACGCTGCTGCGGCATCGCCCCGAGCCCGCGTACACCGGCACCGCGCAACAGCCGAAACAGCAGCGTTTCCGCTTGGTCATCGCGGTGCTGGCCAGTCAGCAACACGTCATTGCTCTGCGTCAGCGAACTGAACGCGGCGTAACGCGCATCCCGCGCCGCCCGCTCCAGGCTCGCCCCGCCCTTTACGGTCACCCGCTTCACTTGCAACGGCACGCCCAGCGCATTGCAAACGGCCTGGCAATGTTGCGGCCATGCATCGGCCGCAGCCTGAAGGCCGTGGTGGATATGAATGGCGCTGAGCGCAGGGAGGGATTCGGTGTTCGCCAGAGTGGCGAGCAGATGCAGGAGGACGGTGGAATCGAGGCCACCGGAGAAGGCGATGCGCCAGTGAGCGGCGTGGCGCCAAGGCTCAAGGTTCAGCAGAAGACGGGATGGCAAATCAATCGGGGACTGGCCCATATCTGCACCTTTGCCTGGTCCTCTGTGGGAGCGAGCCTGCTCGCGAAAGCGATTTGACATTCAACAATTTCGTCGACTGTCATACCGGTTTCGCGAGCAGGCTCGCTCCCACAGTGATAGCACGCGTCTGATTAGAGACCGTAGCTCATCAGGCGATCGTAACGGCGCTTGAGCAGCGCTTCGTTATCGAACTGCTTGAGCATCGCCAGTTGCGAGCTCAGTTCGGCGCGGATCGAAGCGGCGGCAGCTGCCGGGTCACGGTGGGCGCCGCCCAGTGGCTCGCTGATCACTTTGTCGACGATACCCAGGCCTTTCAGACGCTCAGCAGTGATGCCCATTGCTTCAGCGGCATCCGGTGCTTTCTCGGCGGTCTTCCACAGGATCGATGCGCAACCTTCCGGCGAGATCACCGCGTAGGTCGAATATTGCAGCATGTTCAATTGATCGCAGACGCCGATGGCCAGTGCGCCGCCGGAACCACCTTCACCAATTACAGTGGCGATGATCGGAGTCTTCAGACGCGCCATCACACGCAGGTTCCAGGCAATCGCTTCGCTCTGGTTGCGCTCTTCAGCGTCGATGCCAGGATAAGCACCCGGGGTATCGATGAAGGTCAGGATAGGCATCTTGAAGCGCTCGGCCATCTCCATCAGACGGCAGGCCTTGCGGTAGCCTTCCGGACGCGGCATACCGAAGTTGCGGCGAACTTTCTCACGCACTTCACGGCCCTTCTGGTGGCCGATGATCATCACCGGCTGGTCTTCCAGACGGGCGATACCGCCAACGATGGCAGCGTCGTCGGAGAAGTGACGGTCGCCGTGCAGTTCGTCGAACTCGGTGAAGATGTGCTCGATGTAATCCAGGGTGTAAGGGCGTTTCGGGTGACGCGCCAGGCGTGCGATCTGCCAGCTGGTCAGCTTGCCGAAGATGTCTTCGGTCAGCGTCTTGCTCTTGTCCTGCAGGCGGGAGATCTCATCGCCGATATTCAGCGAATTGTCATTACCGACCAAGCGCAACTCTTCGATCTTGGCTTGCAGGTCGGCGATCGGCTGTTCGAAATCTAGAAAATTCGGGTTCATAGGCGTCCGTCTTGGGTCGTGTCCCAAGTGAGCTTGGGCCGGCCGGTTGTCTATTCGCGCCCTACCTTAAGGGAGAGGCGCGCTGAGGTCGAGATTAAAAATTCAGGTTGCGGGCAAGCGCCATGATGGCACTTGCCGGTCAACGGTATTGGAGGAAGACGTTGTCTCGCCCGAACTGGTCACGCAGGGCTTGAATCAAGGCATCCGCCGGGTCGATCCGCCAGGTCTCGCCGAACTGCAGCAAGGTCTTCGCATCCGGGCTGGTGTACTCCATGGTCACCGGGCACGCGCCGCGATGACGCTTGAGCAGTTCGCCCAACCAGCGTAGCTGATCGCCTTTCAGATCCTGGGTGTGCAGCTTCAGGCGCAGGCTCTCGGCCAGATTGGTGCGCGCATCTTCCATGCTCATCACCCGCTTGACCCGCAGGCGCAGACCGCCAGAGAAGTCGTCATTGCTGACTTCGCCTTCGACCACCACCATCGCGTCGGTCTGCAGCAGCGACTGCGCCGAATGGAACGCATCGGCAAACAGCGACGCTTCGATCCGTCCGGAGCGGTCGTCGAGGGTGATGAAGCCCATCTTGTCGCCCTTCTTGTTCTTCATCACCCGCAGGGCAATGATCATCCCCGCCACCGTCTGCGTATCGCGCGCCGGTTTCAGGTCGATGATGCGCTGACGGGCGAAGCGGCGGATTTCGCCTTCGTATTCGTCGATCGGGTGACCGGTCAGGTACAGGCCCAGGGTGTCTTTTTCACCCTTGAGGCGTTCCTTGAGGGTCAGTTCCTTGGCTTTGCGATGAGACGCGTAAACGTCGGCGTCTTCTTCGACGAACAAGCCGCCAAACAGGTCGGCGTGGCCACTGTCGTGGGTTCGCGCGGTCTGCTCGGCCGCCTTGATCGCCTCTTCCATCGCCGCCAGCAATACCGCGCGGTTACGGTCGATGTTGGCCTGATAGGCCTTTTGTTCGTCGTGGAAATACGGGCCGAGGCGATCCAGCGCACCGCTGCGGATCAGTCCATCGAGGGTGCGCTTGTTGATGCGCTTGAGGTCGACCCGCGCGCAGAAATCGAACAGATCCTTGAACGGACCGGCCTGTCGCGCTTCGGTGATCGCTTCCACCGGACCTTCACCGACACCCTTGATCGCGCCGAGGCCATAAACGATACGGCCGTCGTCGTTCACCGTGAACTTGAACTCCGAAGTGTTCACGTCCGGCGCGTCGAGACGCAGCTTCATCGTCCGCACTTCCTCGATCAAGGTCACGACCTTGTCGGTGTTGTGCATATCCGCCGAAAGTACCGCGGCCATGAACGGCGCCGGGTAGTGAGCTTTCAGCCAAGCGGTCTGGTATGACACCAGGCCGTAAGCGGCGGAGTGGGACTTGTTGAAGCCGTAACCGGCGAATTTTTCCACCAGGTCGAAAATGTTACCGGCAAGATCCGCGTCGATCCCGTTGGTCGCGCAGCCCTCGATGAAGCCGCCGCGCTGCTTGGCCATTTCTTCGGGCTTTTTCTTACCCATCGCCCGACGCAGCATGTCCGCACCGCCGAGGGTGTAACCGGCCATGACCTGGGCAATCTGCATCACCTGTTCCTGATACAGGATGATGCCGTAAGTCGGCGCCAGTACCGGCTTGAGCCCGTCGTACTGGTAGTCCGAGTGCGGATAGGCCAGTTCGGCGCGACCGTGCTTACGGTTGATGAAGTCGTCCACCATGCCCGATTGCAGCGGACCGGGACGGAACAGTGCAACGAGTGCGATCAAGTCTTCCAGGCAGTCGGGCTTGAGCTTTTTGATCAGCTCTTTCATGCCCCGGGACTCAAGCTGGAACACCGCCGTGGTTTCGGCTTTTTGCAGCAACTGGTAGGTCGGCTTATCGTCGAGCGGGATAAAGGCGATATCCAGCGGCGGCTCGTTGACCTTGGCGCGGTCACGGTTGATGGTCTTGAGCGCCCAGTCGATGATCGTCAGGGTACGCAGGCCGAGGAAGTCGAACTTCACCAGACCGGCGGCCTCAACGTCGTCCTTGTCGAACTGGGTCACCAGACCGTCACCGGCCTCGTCGCAATAGATCGGCGAGAAGTCGGTGAGTTTGGTCGGCGCGATCACCACACCACCGGCGTGCTTACCGACGTTACGCACCACGCCCTCAAGCTTGCGCGCCATCTCCCAGATTTCCGCCGCTTCTTCATCGACCTTGATGAAGTCGCGCAGGATCTCTTCCTGCTCGTAGGCTTTTTCCAGGGTCATGCCGACTTCGAACGGAATCATCTTCGACAGACGATCCGCCAGGCCATAGGACTTGCCCTGCACCCGCGCCACGTCACGGACCACAGCCTTGGCGGCCATGGAACCGAAGGTGATGATCTGGCTCACCGCGTTGCGGCCGTACTTCTCGGCCACGTAATCGATCACCCGGTCACGACCGTCCATGCAGAAGTCGACGTCGAAGTCGGGCATGGAAACCCGTTCCGGGTTGAGGAAACGTTCGAACAGCAGGTCATATTCCAGCGGGTCGAGGTCGGTGATCTTCTGTACGTAAGCCACCAGCGAACCGGCACCCGACCCACGGCCCGGACCTACCGGCACGCCGTTGTTCTTGGCCCACTGGATAAAGTCCATCACGATCAGGAAGTAACCGGGGAAGCCCATCTGGATGATGATATCCAGCTCGAAATTCAAGCGGTCGACGTAGACCTGACGCTTGGCTTCGTAGTCTTCGGTAGTGTCTTTGGGCAGCAGCACAGCCAAGCGTTCTTCGAGACCTTCGAAGGAGACCTTGCGGAAATATTCGTCGATGGTCATGCCATCGGGGATCGGGAAGTTGGGCAGGAAGTGTGTGCCCAGCTTCACTTCGATGTTGCAGCGCTTGGCGATCTCGACGGTGTTTTCGATGGCGTCGGGAATATCGCTGAACAGCTCGAGCATTTCCTCGGCGCTTTTCAGGTACTGCTGATCGCTGTAATTCTTCGAACGACGCGGGTCATCGAGGGCGCGGCCCTCACCGATGCACACGCGGGTTTCGTGGGCGGCGAAGTCTTCCTGCTTGATGAAACGCACATCGTTGGTCGCCACCAGCGGTGCGCCAAGCTTGTCGGCCAGTGCCACGGCGCCGTGCAGCTGTTCTTCATCGTTGGGGCGGTTGGTGCGCTGGATTTCCAGATAGAAGCGATCCGGGAACACCGCCATCCACTCGCGCGCCAGCGCTTCGGCTTCCGCCGGATTGCCGCCGATCATGGCCATGCCGATCTCGCCTTCTTTGGCGGCGGACAGCATGATCAAACCTTCGTTGGCCTCGGCCACCCACTCGCGCTCGACGATGACCATGCCGTTGCGCTGGCCTTCGATGAAGCCACGCGAGATCAATTCGGTGAGATTGCGATAACCCTGAGCGTTCATCACCAGCAGGCTGAGGCGGCTCAGCGGTGCATCCGGGTCCTTGTTCGCCAGCCACAGGTCGGCGCCGCAGATCGGCTTGATGCCGGCGCCCATGGCGTTTTTATAGAACTTGACCAGGGAACACATGTTGTTCTGGTCGGTGACCGCGACCGCCGGCATGTTCATGGCGGTCAGCGCCTTGACCAGCGGCTTGATCCGCACCAGCCCGTCGACCAGGGAGTATTCAGTGTGCAGGCGTAGATGAACGAATGAAGCCGGCATAGTGATCCTGTCCAGTTACATAGAGACAACGAGGCCCGGATTGTACCGGGCCTCGAATAAAACATCAGCCTTGCGCCTAAACCTGCGTCAGGCTTTCCCGCGCCTCGTAAGCCAGGCGTACCGGGGCGAACGAGCGGCGGTGAATCGGCGTCGGGCCGAGCCGCGCCAGTGCTTCCAGATGAACGGGCGTCGGGTAGCCTTTATGGCCGCCGATGCCGTAGCCCGGATAGATCAATTCGAACGCAGCCATTTCGCGGTCACGACTGACCTTGGCCAGAATCGACGCCGCCGCGATCGCCGGCACCTTGCCGTCGCCCTGAATCACCGCCTCGGCACGCATCGGCAGATGCGGGCAGCGGTTACCGTCGATCATCGCCAGTTTCGGCTGAATGTGCAGACCGGCGACCGCGCGCTGCATGGCCAGCATGGTCGCGTGGAGGATATTCAGATCGTCGATTTCCTCGACTTCGGCGCGAGCGATGCACCAGCTCAGCGCCTTTTCGCAGATCTCGTCGTAGAGCTTTTCGCGCTTGGCTTCGGTGAGTTTTTTCGAGTCATCGAGGCCGAGGATCGGCCGGTTCGGATCGAGAATTACCGCAGCTGTCACCACCGCACCGCACAACGGACCACGACCGACTTCATCAACACCAGCGACCAGTTCTTCGACTTCGGCTACCAGAGTGAAATCCAGGCCCATTTGCATGCTTGTCTTGCTCATTGTGTTTTGCCGATCAGGTCAAGGACGGCTTGCGCCGCCTGATTGGAAGCATCGCGCCGCAGCGTGCGGTGGATCTCGTCGAAGCCGCGGGTCTGTTCATCACCGCCATCGATCAATGGCGACAGCGTCTGCGCCAACGCCTCGACAGTCGCATCATCCTGCAACAACTCCGGCACCAGCAAGCGCTGAGCGAGCAAGTTGGGCAGCGACACGTATGGGCTTTTGACCATGCGCTTGAGAATCCAGAATGTCAGCGGCGCCAACCGATACGCCACCACCATCGGCCGCTTGTACAGCAGCGCTTCAAGGGTAGCAGTGCCGGAGGCGATCAACACTGCGTTGCACGCGGCGAGCGCCAGATGAGATTTACCGTCGAGCAAGGTTACCGGCAAATCCCGGCCAGCAAGCAAGGCCTCGAGTTGCACCCGGCGGTCCGGGTTTGCACAAGGCATGACAAAGCGCACGCCCGGACGCATGGCGCGCAGACGTTCGGCGGTGTCGAGGAACAGCGCACCGAGGCGACTGACTTCCCCGCCACGGCTGCCCGGCATCAGCGCTACCAGCGGGCCGTCGGCCAAGCCCAGTTCGGCGCGTGCAGCGGCGCGGTCGGCTTGCAGCGGAATGGTATCGGCCAAGGTGTGACCGACGAAACGCACCGGCACGCCTTTCTCTTCGTAGAATTTCGCCTCGAACGGCAACAGGGTCAGCATCAGATCGCAGCCTTCGCGGATCTTCAGCACCCGCTTCTGCCGCCACGCCCATACCGACGGGCTGACGTAATGCACGGTCTTGATCCCGGCCTGACGCAGCTTGAGTTCGATATTGAGGTTGAAATCCGGCGCATCGATGCCGATGAACACGTCCGGCTTCGCGGCGATCAGTGTGGCAATCAGCTCTTTGCGGCGCTTGAGCAATTCACGCAGCCGACCGAGGACCTCTACCAGCCCCATGACCGACAAGCGCTCCATGGGAAAGTACGAGGTCAGGCCTTCGGCCTGCATCAGCGGACCGCCGACGCCGATGAACTCGACTGCCGGGTGCTGAGCCTTGAGCGCACGCATGAGGCCGGCGCCGAGAATGTCACCGGAAGCCTCACCCGCCACCAGCGCAATACGCAGATTGGCCATGATCAGCGGGTGATGCCGCGAGTCGATGCCTGGATCGAATCGCGGAACACGCCGACTTCAGGGAACTGCGCAGACGACTCGGCCAGTTCGGCCAACGCCTGCTCGACCGTCAGGCCCTGCCGATAGACCGTCTTGTAAGCACGACGCAAGGCGTGGATCGCGTCTTCGCTGAAACCGCGACGGCGCATGCCTTCGAAGTTCATGCTGCGCGCTTCGGCGGGGTTGCCGAATACGGTGACGAACGCCGGAACGTCCTTGCCGATCGCTGTGCCCATGCCGGAAAAGCTGTGGGCGCCGATGTGGCAGTACTGATGCACCAGGGTGAAACCGGAGAGGATCGCCCAGTCGTCAACGTGCACATGCCCGGCCAACGCAGTGTTGTTGACCAGAATGCAGTGATTGCCGATGACGCTGTCATGGCCGATGTGGGCATAGGCCATGATCAGGTTGTGATCACCCAAGGTGGTTTCCGAACGGTCCTGCACGGTGCCACGGTGAATGGTCACGCCTTCACGAATAACGTTGTGGTCGCCGATCACCAGGCGGGTTTCCTCGCCTTTGTACTTCAGATCCGGGGTGTCTTCGCCTACCGAAGAAAACTGGTAGATGCGATTGTGTTTACCAATGCGGGTCGGCCCCTTGAGGATCACATGCGGCCCGATCACGGTACCCTCGCCGATTTCCACACCTGCGCCGATGATCGACCACGGGCCGACCTCGACGCCGTCAGCCAGAACGGCGGACGGATCGATGATTGCGCGAGGGTCAATCAAACTCATACTTTCTGTTCCGCGCAGATGATTTCTGCCGAGCAGACCGGCTTGCCGTCCACCGAAGCCTGGCATTCGAACTTCCAGATCTTGCGCTTGCAGCTGATGAAAGTCGCTTCAAGGATCAACTGATCGCCCGGCTTGACTGGCTGGCGGAAGCGCAGCTTGTCGGAACCGACGAAGTAATACAGGGTGCCGTCGGCCGGTTTGACGTCGAGCATCTTGAAACCGAGGATCCCGGCAGCCTGAGCCATCGCTTCGATGATCAGCACGCCCGGCATGATTGGATGCGCAGGGAAGTGACCATTGAAGAACGGTTCATTGATGCTGACATTCTTGTAGGCGCGAATTCGCTTGCCTTCAGTGTCCAGTTCCACCACCCGGTCCACCAGCAGGAACGGGTAACGGTGAGGCAGGTATTCGCGAATCTCGTTGATGTCCATCATTTCAGGGGAAAGCCTATGTAAAGATTGGGAGCGCGACTGACGCGCACTCCTCTAGCAAATCAAGGAGGCAGTCCAGAGGCTGTGCACACTTGATATGGAAATGGTATCAGCCATCAGATGAAGCATTACCGTCAGGGGTCACTTCCCCAACGCGCTTTTCCAGCTGTTTTAACCGTCGCGCGATGTCATCGAGCTGACGGATGCGGGCCGCGCTTTTGCGCCATTCGGCCGCCGGTTGCATGGCTGTGCCGGAAGAATAGGCGCCCGGCTCGGTAATCGAGTGAGTCACCATGGTCATCCCGGTCAGGAAAACGTTGTCGCAAATATCAATGTGGCCGACCAGACCTACACCGCCAGCGAGCATGCAGTGCTTGCCGATCTTGGTGCTGCCGGAAATGCCGACGCACGCAGCCATGGCGGTGTGATCACCGACCTGGACGTTGTGCGCGATCTGAATCTGGTTGTCGAGCTTCACGCCATTGCCAATCACCGTATCGGCCAGAGCGCCGCGGTCGATGGCGGTGTTCACGCCAATCTCGACATCGTCGCCGATGGTCACGCCACCGATCTGGGCGATTTTCTGCCAGACACCTTTTTCGTTGGCGAAGCCGAAGCCCTCACCGCCGATCACTGCGCCGGACTGAATAACCACACGCTTGCCGATGCGCACATCGTGATAGAGCGTGACGCGCGGAGCCAGCCAGCCGCCTTCACCGATTTCGCTGCGGGCGCCGACTACGCAATGCGCGCCCAGCGTGACCTGAGCAGCGATGCGTGCACCGGCTTCGATCACCACGAACGGACCGATGCTGGCACTTGGATCAACCACTGCGTCCGCCGCGATCACCGCTGTCGGATGAATCCCGCCAGCCGCTTTTGGCTTTGGATCGAACAGATGCGAGATGCGTGCATAGGCCAGGTAAGGGTCCGGCACCACCAAGGCATTACCGGCAAAACCCTCAGCGTCGGCCTCCTTGAGCAGCAGTGCAGCTGCCTGAGAACCGGCCAGGTATTTGCGGTATTGGGGATTTGCCAGAAAGCTCAACTGAGCTGGGCCAGCCTCTTGCAAAGTGGCTAGCCCAGTAATTTGCGTCTCGGGGTCGCCACGCAGGGTGGCGCCGAGGTGCTCGGCCAACTGGCCGAGCCTGATAGTCACGGTCATGGGTTACTTCAGCTGATTCATGCGCTCGATAACCTGGCGCGTGATGTCGTACTGAGGTTTGACATCGATGACTGCGCCACGCTCGAACACGAGGTCAAAACCACCTTTCTTGATGACTTCTTCCACGGCACTGTCCAGTTTCGGCTTCAGCTGCTTGAGCATTTCGCGGTCGGCAACAGCTTTGGCTTCGTTCAGCTCCTTGGACTGGAACTGGAAGTCACGAGCCTTTTGCTTGAATTCCAGCTCCAGACGCTCACGCTCGCCCTGCTGCATTTTGTCGCCACCGGCCATCAGACGGTCCTGAATGCCTTTGGCGCTGCTTTCCAGGGTTTTCAGCTTGGTCAGTTGCGGACCGAACTTCTTCTCTGCATCCACCGCGTACTTCTTCGCCGCGTCGGATTCCAGCAGAGCCATCTGATAGTTCAGCACGGCAATTTTCATGTCGGCGAACGCCGGGCCTGCCACCAGTACGGAGGCCAGGAGAACCAATTGAGTCAACTTACGCACGATGCACTCCTACAAAATCCATTGTCGTTATCTTGGGTCAGACGCTTAGAACGTCTGGCCGAGGGAGAATTGGAACACTTGAGTTTCAGCGTCATCCGGTTTCTTGATCGGCATCGCCAGGGCGAAGCTCAACGGCCCCAGTGCGGTGACCCAGGTCACGCCGACACCGACGGAACTGGCCATGTTGCTCAGACTGATGTCGTTGCACTTGGTGTTGGACGACGAACCATTGGCGTTCGTAGTGTCCTTGCACTGCGAGTCAAACACGTTACCGACATCCCAGAAGACCGAAGTCCGCAGGGAACGCTGATCCTTGACGAATGGCAGCGGGAACAGGACTTCCACGCCACCCTGGATCAGGACGTTACCACCGAACGGCAGCGGATCCTGGTCCGGGTCTGCAATAGTGCCCGGGTTGTTACCACGGCTCGGCGTACTACGCGGGCCGAGGGTGCTGTCCTTGAAGCCACGAACCGAGTTGAAACCACCGGCATAGTAGTTTTCATAGAACGGCAGACCATCGGTCGAACCGTAACCATCGCCATAACCGAGTTCGGAGTGCAGGCGCAGTGTGTAGTTTTCGGTGATCGGCTGGAACAGCTGACCACGGTAGTCAAGTTTGAAGAACGACAGGTCGCTGCCAGGAATGGTGGTTTCCAGGGTCAGGCTCTGGGAACGACCACGGGTCGGCAACACGCCTTTGTTCAGGGTCGACTCGGACCAACCGGCCGAGGCCTTGAAGTTCAGGTAGTTGTCGCCTTCCTTCTCGACGAAATCGAAAATCTCGTCAACGGTATAGCGACCGGTGTTGATCTTGTCCTGCTGGGCAGACAGACCGAACGTCAGACGCGAAGTCTCACTGATCGGGTAGCCAACGTTCACGCCCGCACCGAGGCTGTCTACCGCATAGCTGGAAATATCGGCATCGAGTTCATCGTAGTCGGTGGTGCGATAGAACGCGTTGTAACCCAGGCTCACGCCGTCGGCGGTCCAGTAGGGGTCAACGTAGCCGAAGTTGTAGCGGCTCTGGTATTCGCTGCGGGTCAGGCCGATGCTGACGCGGTTACCGGTACCCAAGAAGTTGTTCTGGGTGATCGAACCACCGAGGATCAGACCGGCGCTCTGGGCGAAACCAACGCTGGCGGTGATCGAACCGGAAGCCTGTTCTTCAACGGCGTAGTTCACATCAACCTGGTCGTCGACGCCAGGCACCGCCGGGGTTTCAACGTTGACTTCCTTGAAGAAGCCCAGGCGCTCAAGACGGGTCTTGGACTGGTCGATCAGGTAGGTCGAAGCCCAGCCACCTTCCATCTGACGCATTTCACGACGCAGCACTTCGTCCTCGGACTTGGTGTTGCCACGGAAATTGATGCGGTTTACGTAGGCACGCTTGCCCGGATCGACAGCGAAGAGGATGTCCACAGTGTGGTCATCATCATGCGGCTGAGGCACGCCGTTGACGTTGGCGAAGGTGTAGCCCTCGTTACCCAGACGACGGGTGATCAGCTCGGAGGTGGTGGTCATCAGCTTGCGCGAGAACACCTGGCCCTTCTGCACGAGCAACAGCGACTTGATCTGGTCTTCAGGGACTTTCAGGTCACCGCTGAGCTTGACGTCACGAACGGTGTACTTCTCGCCTTCGGTGACGTTGACAGTAATGTAGACGTGCTTCTTGTCCGGGGTAATCGATACCTGGGTCGAAGCGATGTCCATGTTGATATAGCCGCGGTCCAGATAGTAGGAACGCAGACGCTCCAGGTCACCGGAAAGTTTTTCACGGGCATATTTGTCATCGTTCTTGAAGAACGACAGCCAGTTGGTGGTTTTCAGTTCGAACAGGTCGGTCAGGTCTTCCTCAGGGAAAACCGTATTGCCTACCACGTTGATGTGCTGAATGGCGGCAACGGTACCTTCGTTGATCTTCACCTTCAGACCCACGCGGTTACGCGGCTGCGAAACCACTTCGGTGTCAACGGTTGCCGAGTAGCGACCCTGGGCGACGTACTGACGTTGCAGTTCGTTACGCACACCCTCGAGGGTGGCGCGCTGGAAGATTTCGCCTTCGGCCAGACCGGATTGCTTGAGGCCTTTCATCAGGTCTTCAGTGGAAATCGCCTTGTTGCCTTCGATTTCGATACTGGCGACCGATGGACGCTCGACCACGGTGATGACCAGAACGTTGCCTTCGCGGCCCAGCTGGATATCTTGAAAGAAACCGGTTTTGAACAACGCACGAGTGGATTCCACCAGGCGACGATCATCCGCCTGCTCGCCGACGTTCAACGGCAAGGCACCAAAGACGCTACCCGCGGAGACCCGCTGGAGGCCATTGACGCGAATATCAGAGATAGTGAAGGACTCGGCGTGAACTTCGGCGATCATCAATACGGTGAGAACCGCAGTTAGCAGCAGACGTTTCATGAAGTCCTTTCTTATTCCAACTGGCAATAAACAAACTGCCGCAAAATGCGGCAGATTCGCAATTCAGCGAAGCGTTACAGTCGACCCAGATCGTTGACCAGAGCAAGCAACATCACCCCGACCACCAAACTGATACCGATCTGTATCCCCCAACCTTGCACCCGATCCGACAAGGGGCGACCACGCACCCACTCGATCAGATAAAACAACAAATGCCCCCCATCCAGTACAGGAATGGGCAGCAAATTCAGAACGCCCAGGCTAATACTCAGATAAGCAAGGAAATTCAGGAAATCAGCGACGCCCGACTGGGCAGAAGCGCCCGCCACTTTAGCAATGGTTATCGGTCCACTCAAGTTTTTTACCGAGAGCTCGCCGAACAGCATTTTCTTCAGTGAATCCAGCGTCAGAATGCTCATGGTCCAAGTGCGACGGGCACCCTCGCCAATCGCGGCCAGCGGGCCATAGCTGACTTCGCGGATCATTTCCGGTGGCCAGTCGATGGCTTTGACGCCAGCGCCCAGATAACCGCTTGGCGATTTGCTTTCACCGCGCGCCGCCAAGGTCACAGGGACGTCGATTTGAGCATTGTCGCGCTCGATGCGCAGCATGATTTTGGTATCAGGACGCGTACGAACGGTATCAACCACCTGCTGCCAGTCACTCAGCGGCTGACCATCAAGAGCCAGCAAGCGATCGCCGGTTTTCAGCCCGGCGGCCTGGGCCGGACCTTTCGGGTCCAGCTCGGCAAGCACCGGCGGCAAGGCCGGACGCCAAGGACGAATGCCCAGCGAGCGGATCGGATCCGGCTCGTCGGCACCTTTTAGCCAGTTATCCAGTGCCAGCGTGCGGGGCGACTCAGCGGTCGAGCCCTGCTCGCGCACCAGCAATTGAATCGCACCGCTTTCACCGAGACGACGCACCAGTTGCAGATTGACCGCAGCCCAACCGGACGTTGGCTCGCCATCGATCGAGACGATCTCCTGACCCGCGTTCAGACCAGCCTTGGCGGCAATGCTGCCAGACTCGACCGCGCCGATGACCGGACGCACCTGCTCGCTGCCGAGCATCGCCAGCACCCAGAAAAACACCAGCGCCAGCAGGAAGTTGGCAATCGGGCCGGCGGCAACAATAGCAATGCGCTGACGTACCGATTTGCGATTGAACGACTGATGAAGCTGATCGACCGGCACTTCGCCTTCGCGCTCGTCGAGCATCTTGACGTAGCCGCCCAGCGGAATCGCGGCGACCACGAACTCAGTGCCTTGCTTGTCATGCCAGCGCAGCAGCGGCATGCCAAAGCCCACGGAGAAACGCAGAACCTTGACGCCACAGCGACGCGCGACCCAGAAGTGGCCGAATTCGTGGAAGGTGACCAGCACACCCAGGGCGATCAGGGTGCCGGCAATCATATAGAGCGCGCTCATCTACTTTCTCCGCAATCCTGTTCAGTGTCGCGTGTCGCCGTTGTGTTGCAAAAACTATCGGCCGTGCCGACTCAACCATTGCTCGGCCAGCAATCGCGCTTTCGCGTCCGCCGTAAATACGGCATCCAGATCGTTCAGCGCCACCACCGGCTCCAGATTCAAGACTTCCTCGATGATACTCGCGATTTCCAGGTAGCGAACCCGTCCGTCGAGAAACGCTGCAACCGCCACTTCATTGGCCGCGTTAAGCATCGCCGGCGCGCTGTCGCCAGCTTCGGCCGCCTGACGGGCCAAACGCAGGCAGGGGAAACGGCTTTCATCGGGCGCTTCGAAATCCAGTCGTGCAATGGCGAACAGATCCAGTGGCGCTACGCCGGAATCGATACGCTCCGGCCAGGCCAGGGCATTGGCGATCGGGGTGCGCATGTCGGGGTTGCCCAATTGCGCCAGCACCGAGCCATCGACGTAATCCACCAGAGAATGGATCACGCTCTGCGGATGGATCACTACTTCGACCTGAGCCGGCCTGGCATCGAACAACCAGCAGGCTTCGATCAGTTCCAGGCCCTTGTTCATCATGCTCGCTGAATCCACGGAGATCTTGCGCCCCATGGACCAGTTCGGATGTGCACACGCCTGCTCAGGCGAAACATTCGCCAGCTCGGACATCGGTGTCTGCCGGAAAGGCCCGCCAGAGGCTGTCAGCAAAATCCGCCGCACACCCACCGAGCTCAAGCCGCGGGCGAAATCCGCTGGCATGCATTGAAAAATCGCATTGTGTTCGCTGTCGATCGGCAGCAGTACCGAACCGCTTTTGCGCACGGCCTGCATGAACAGAGCGCCGGACATCACCAGCGCTTCTTTATTGGCCAGCAGAATCTTCTTGCCCGCCTCGACCGCCGCCAGTGTCGGACGCAGCCCGGCCGCACCGACGATGGCCGCCATTACTGCATCGACTTCGGGCGCGGAGGCAACCTGACACAGGCCCTCCTCGCCTACCAGGACGCGAGTCGGCAAACCGGCTGCACGCAAGTCATCCTGCAAACCGCGCGCTGCGGCCACTTCAGGCACCACGGCAAACTGCGGCACATGACGCACGCACAACGCGAACAACTCAGTGAGGCGCGTGAAACCACTCAATGCGAAAACCTGATAACGCTCAGGATGACGCGCAATCACATCAAGGGTGCTCAGACCGATCGAACCGGTCGCACCCAACACCGTAATCTGCTGGGGACGACTCACGGTGCGGCCATCCAGAGCAATACGGCGAACACCGGAATGGCCGCGGTCAGGCTGTCGATGCGATCCAGCACGCCACCATGCCCGGGCAGCAGATTACTGCTGTCCTTGATGCCGGATTGGCGCTTGAACATGCTTTCGGTAAGGTCACCGACCACGGAAATAAAGACGATCACTGCAGCGCCGATCAGGCCTTTGAGCAGCTCGGCCACGGTCCAGTCGCGCACCAGCCCGACAATCGCGGTAATCACCAGACTCAGCGCCAGACCACCGTACACGCCTTCCCAGCTCTTGCCCGGGCTGACCTGCGGCGCGAGCTTGCGCTTGCCGAACTTGCGCCCGGAAAAGTAAGCGCCGATGTCCGCGCCCCAGACCAACACCATCACCGCCATGATCAACCAGTTACCCAGCGGGTACTGCTTGATCTGCACCAGACCCTGCCACGCAGGTAGCAGGATCAGCAGACCAATCAGCAGTTTGGTCGCCGCTGTGGACCAGTGCGCGCTCGAGCGTGGATACGTCAGCACCAGATAAGTCGCAATCGCCCACCAGATTACCGATGCACCGAGCACCCAAGGCGCAAGCCCGGGCAGCACGTACATGACAAACAGCATCAAGGCGACCACGGCGGCAAAGCCGACGCGGAACGATTGTGCGGTGAAGCCGGCCAGACGCGCCCATTCCCACGCACCGAGACTGACTACCAGACCGATGAACAGCGCGAAGCCGGCACCTTTGAGCAGGAAAAACCCGCACAAGGCGATCGGCAGCAGGATCAGTGCAGTGATGATTCGTTGTTTAAGCATTAAACCCGGGCTCCAGCTTCGACCTGTTCGCTCGTTTTACCGAAACGACGCTGGCGCGAAGCGAAATCGGCCAGCGCAGTGCGCATGGCGTCGTGTTTGAAGTCCGGCCAGAACAGGTCGGAGAAGTACAGCTCGGCGTAGGCCAGCTGCCACAGCAGGAAGTTGCTGATGCGATGCTCGCCACCGGTGCGGATGCATAGGTCAGGCAACGGCAGATCGCCGGTGGCCAGACAAGTCTGCAGCAGATCCGGGGTAATGTCCTCCGGGCGCAAATGCCCGGCCTGGACTTCACGCGCCAGACGCTGCGCGGCCTGAGCGATATCCCACTGGCCGCCATAGTTGGCGGCGATCTGCAGGACAAAGCGGTTGGCACCGACCGTCATGGCCTCGGCCTCGCGCATCGCCGCCTGAAGCTCAGGGTGGAAGCGCGAGCGATCGCCAATGATGCGCAGGCTGATGTTGTTGTCGTTGAGACGCTTGGCCTCACGACGCAGAGCCTTGAAGAATAGATCCATCAAGGCACTGACTTCATCGGCCGGGCGCTGCCAGTTTTCACTGGAGAAGGCGAACAGGGTCAGGACTTCGACCTTGGCCTCAGCGCACACCTCGATCACCGCCCGCACAGCATCCACGCCCGCTTTATGCCCGGCGACACCCGGCATAAAGCGTTTTTTCGCCCAGCGATTATTGCCATCCATGATGATCGCGACATGGCGCGGCACCGCGGACGGCGCAGTCTGCTTGGTCTTGTCCATTTAAAGCTCGACCCTTATACGGCCATCAGGTCTTTTTCTTTCTCGTCCGTGGCCTTGGTGATCTGGGCCTCGGATTCTTTGGTCAGCTTATCGATATCAGCGATGGCACGACGTTCTTCGTCTTCGCTGATTTCCTTGTCCTTGACCAGTTTCTTCAGCTCGCCCAAGGCATCACGACGGATGTTGCGCACAGCAACGCGCGCGTCTTCCGCTGCGCTGCGCGCCTGCTTGGTGAAACCTTTGCGCGTTTCCTCGGTGAGGGCCGGCATCGGGATCAGCAGCAACTCGCCCAGGTTGGTCGGGTTGAGGTTCAGCCCAGCGCTCTGGATCGCCTTGTCGACGGCAGCGAGCATGTTGCGCTCGAAGGCCACGACCTGCAGGGTGCGCGAATCTTTCACGGTGACGTTGGCAACGCCGCTCAGCGGAGTGTCAGTGCCGTAGTAAGGCACCATGACGCTGCCGAGGATGCTCGGGTGAGCCTTGCCGGTACGAATCTGGCCGAACGCGTGGTTCAGAGATTCCAGGGATTTCTGCATACGCGCTTGGGCGTCTTTCTTGATTTCGTTGATCATTGTTGGCCTTCCTCGATCAAAGTCCCTTCAGCGCCGCCGTGCACGATGTTCAGCAGGGCGCCGGGCTTGTTCATGTTGAATACGCGCAGCGGCATCTTGTGATCGCGGCACAGGCAGATGGCAGTCAGATCCATTACGCCCAGCTTGCGATCCAGTACTTCATCATAAGTCAGATGATCGAACTTCTCGGCATGCGGGTCTTTGAACGGGTCTGCGGTGTACACGCCATCAACCTTGGTGGCCTTGAGCACAACGTCGGCGTCGATTTCGATTGCACGCAGGCAGGCTGCCGAATCCGTGGTGAAGAACGGATTGCCGGTACCGGCCGCGAAGATCACGACGTCTTTGGAGTTCAGGTGGCGCATGGCTTTGCGGCGATCGTAATGATCGGTCACACCGACCATGGAGATGGCGGACATGACGATGGCCGAGATATTGGCACGTTCCAGCGCATCGCGCATGGCCAAGGCGTTCATCACAGTGGCCAGCATGCCCATGTGGTCGCCCGTGACCCGATCCATCCCGGCCTTGCTCAGGGCTTCGCCACGGAACAGGTTGCCACCGCCGATGACCAGACCGACCTGGACGCCGATGCCGACCAGCTGGCCGACTTCCAGCGCCATGCGATCCAGTACCTTCGGATCGATCCCGAACTCTTCCGAGCCCATCAGGGCCTCGCCGCTAAGCTTGAGTAGAATGCGTTTATAGCGAGCCTGATAACCACTGCCCTGCTGAGCCATTGCGAATCTCTCCTGCGGCGTATTTAAAATTCTTTGCGAGCTGTTTACAGCTGGCGTTCACTCTAGCTTGGCGCTGCTGCAGCGCCATCGGAACATGGCTTTGTAAGTCAGTTCCGGGTGGAAACCAAATAAAAAATTGGTACCCCATCTGAAAAGAGGCTGCGCGCGTTAGCGGGCAGCCTCTTTCGGGCGACAGTTGAAAAACCGTCTTATTGCTTGGCGGCAGCCAGCTGGGCAGCAACTTCTTCAGCGAAGTTGTCGACCGGCTTCTCGATGCCTTCGCCTACTTTGAAGTAAGTGAAGGAAACGATTTCAGCGCCGGCTTTCTTGGCCAGCTCGCCAACCTTGACTTCAGGGTTCTTGACGAACGCCTGCTCGACCAGGCTCGCTTCTGCCAGGAACTTGCTGATACGGCCTTTGACCATGTTCTCAACAATGTTTTCTGGCTTGCCTTTGATCTTTTCTTCGTTCAGCTGCAGGAACACAGCTTTCTCACGCTCGATCGCTTCGTCGGAGACTTGCGAAGGCAGCAGGAACTCAGGGTTGCTTGCAGCAACGTGCATAGCGATGTCTTTGGCCAGCTCGACGTCACCGCCTTTCAGGACAACAGCAACACCGATCTTGTTACCGTGCAGGTAGGTGCCGACAACGTCACCTTCTACGCGTACCAGACGACGGATGTTGACGTTCTCGCCGACTTTGGCAACCAGCGCTTCACGAGCCGTTTCCTGAGCGGCGATCAGCGGAGCTGCGTCGGTCAGTTTTTCGTCGAAAGCTTTTTCTACGCTGGCAGCAACGAAGTTCTTGAAATCGTCTTGCAGGGCCAGGAAGTCGGTCTGCGAGTTGACTTCCAGCAGCACGGCTGCCTTGTCATTCGATTTGATGGCGATTGCGCCTTCAGCGGCAACGTTGCCAGCTTTTTTCGCAGCCTTGATGGCCCCCGAAGCACGCATGTCATCAATGGCTTTTTCGATGTCGCCGTCAGCCTTTTCCAGGGCTTTCTTGCAATCCATCATGCCTTCGCCGGTACGCTCGCGCAGTTCTTTGACCAACGCTGCAGTAATTGCTGCCATTTTCAAATTCCTCTTGGATAGGTTTTCAACCATTCCACCCGATCGAACGGGCGTTCAATTCTTCCCGAACCACCCATGTTGGCTGCCGCACATGACAAATACAGACGTGGGCGCCGACAAATGGTTTTCGAGGTGGCAAAAAGGGGGCCAAGCCCCCTTTTTGCTTACTGAGTCAACGCCAGGGGCGTCGATTACTCAGCTGCAGCCTGAGTTTCTTCAGCTGCGAATTCAACAGTACCGCCAGCAACGTTGTTGCGACCGCGGATAACTGCGTCAGCCATCGAACCCATGTACAGCTGGATAGCGCGGATGGCGTCATCGTTGCCTGGGATGATGTAGTCAACGCCTTCCGGGCTGCTGTTGGTATCGACAACACCGATGACCGGGATGCCCAGCTTGTTGGCTTCGGTGATCGCGATGCGCTCGTGGTCAACGTCGATCACGAACAGTGCGTCTGGCAGACCGCCCATGTCCTTGATGCCGCCCAGCGAACGATCCAGCTTCTCAAGATCACGGGAGCGCATCAGCGCTTCTTTCTTGGTCAGCTTGGCGAAAGTACCGTCTTCGGCTTGAACTTCAAGGTCACGCAGACGCTTGATGGAAGCACGAATGGTCTTGAAGTTGGTCAGCATGCCGCCCAACCAGCGGTGATCGACGTACGGCGAACCGCAACGTGCTGCTTCTTCAGCAACGATCTTGCCAGCGGAACGCTTGGTGCCGACGAACAGAATCTTGTTTTTGCCCTGGGCCAGACGCTCTACGAAAGTCAGAGCTTCGTTGAACATTGGCAGGGTTTTTTCAAGGTTGATGATGTGAATCTTGTTACGCGCGCCGAAAATGTACTTGCCCATTTTCGGATTCCAGTAACGGGTTTGGTGACCGAAGTGCACACCGGCCTTCAGCATATCGCGCATGTTGACTTGGGACATGATAGTTCCTTGATAAGTCGGGTTTGGCCTCCACGTATCCCAATGACCAACCAGAGGCATAAAGCCCAAGGCACCCAGGTCATCGTGTCGACACGTGTGTGGATTTAAGCTTTTCGGGGCATCCCCGGAAAGCGGCGCATTTTATACCACAGGGTGCGCAGAAACGGAACCCGGAATCTGTATTCGCACCAGTGACATGGGCGCAGCCCCCTTGGAATCGGCTCGATGGGCACCATTGTATAGACACAAGCCAGACATGCAGGCGCGGATTTGCGCCTCCCGTCTGGTAGAATCGCGTTTTTCAGGGTCGCAAAATGTACGCTTGCCACCCAATTCGTATCCGTAAGCGCCGCCGAGCGCAGAGAGAGCCTGTATGACCGTCAACCTCAAAACCCCCGAGGACATCGCTGGCATGCGTGTCGCCGGCAAACTGGCCGCCGATGTGCTGGAAATGATTGCCGAACATGTCAAACCGGGCGTGACCACTGATCAGCTCAACCAGATTTGCCACGACTACATCGTCAATGTGCAGCAGGCCATCCCCGCCCCGCTCAACTACAAGGGCTACCCGAAGTCGATCTGCACTTCGATCAACCATGTGGTCTGCCACGGCATCCCGAACGACAAACCGCTGAAAAACGGCGACACCCTGAACATCGACGTCACGGTGATCAAAGACGGCTACCACGGCGATACCAGCCGCATGTTCCACGTCGGCGAAGTGCCGGTCTGGGCCGAGCGCCTGTCGCAGGTCACTCAGGAATGCATGTACAAGGCCATCGAGATCGTCAAACCCGGCTGCCGCCTCGGCGACATCGGTGAAGTGATCCAGAAGCACGCGGAAAAGAACGGTTTCTCGGTGGTGCGCGAGTTCTGCGGCCACGGCATCGGCAAGGTCTTCCACGAAGAGCCGCAGATCCTGCACTACGGTCGCGCCGGCACTGGCATGGAACTGAAGGCAGGCATGACCTTCACCATCGAGCCGATGATCAACCAGGGCAAGGCCGACACCAAGGTTCTCGGCGACGGCTGGACCGCGATTACCAAGGACCGCAAGCTCTCGGCACAGTGGGAACACACCCTGCTGGTCACCGACACCGGCTACGAGATCTTCACCTTGCGCAGCGATGACACCATCGCGCGCATCTCGGCCTGACACCCAGAACGCTCCCAGCCTATAGAAGGAAAGCCAATCGATGCCGCAGGTGGATCCCGAACTCTTCGACCGCGGCCAGTTCCAGGCTGAACTGGCCCTTAAAGCGAGTCCGATCGCGGCGTTCAAGAAGGCGATCCGCCAGGCTCGCGAGGTCCTTGACACGCGTTTTCGCAATGGCCGCGACATCCGCCGGCTGATCGAAGACCGCGCCTGGTTTGTCGACAATATCCTGCAAAAGGCCTGGGAGCAGTTCAACTGGAGCGAAGACGCCGACATCGCCCTTGTGGCAGTGGGCGGCTACGGTCGCGGCGAGCTGCATCCCTATTCCGACATTGATCTGCTGATCCTGCTCGACAGTGCCGACCACGAAGTTTTCCGCGATTCCATCGAGCGTTTTCTGACGCTGTTGTGGGACATCGGTCTGGAAGTCGGCCAGAGCGTGCGCTCGGTCGACGAATGCGCAGAAGAGGCCCGCGCCGATCTGACCGTCGTCACCAACCTGATGGAAAGCCGCACCATCTGCGGCCCCGAGCGTTTGCGCCAGCGCATGCTCGACGTCACCAGCACCGCGCACATGTGGCCGGCCAAGGAGTTCTTCCTGGCCAAGCGAGCCGAGCAGAAGGCTCGTCATCACAAATACAACGACACCGAATACAACCTCGAACCGAACGTCAAAGGCTCGCCCGGCGGCCTGCGCGATATTCAGACAATCCTCTGGGTCGCCCGCAGACAGTACGGCACCCTGAACCTGCGCGCCCTCGCCGGCGAAGGTTTTCTGGTCGAAAGCGAAAATGCCCTGCTCGCCTCCTCCCAGGAGTTTCTGTGGAAAGTGCGCTACGCGCTGCACATGCTCGCCGGCCGTTCCGAAGACCGCTTGCTGTTCGATCATCAACGCACCATTGCCGGCCTGCTCGGCTTTGAAGGAGACGACGCCAAACAGGCAGTCGAAAACTTCATGCAGCAGTATTTCCGCACCGTGATGAGCATCGCCCAACTGAGCGATCTGATCATCCAGCACTTCGAGGAAGTCATCCTCGCCCCGGAAGACGAAGCGCCGCCGCAACCGATCAATTCGCGCTTCCAGTTGCATGACGGTTACATCGAAGCGCGCAATGACAACGTGTTCCGCCGCACGCCGTTCGCCATGCTGGAGATTTTCGTGCTGATGGCCCAGCAGCCGGAAATCAAAGGCGTGCGCGCCGACACCATTCGTCTGCTGCGCGAACATCGTCATCTGATCGATGACAACTTCCGTAACGATATCCGCAACACCAGCCTGTTCATCGAGCTGTTCAAGTGCAAGATCGGCATCCATCGCAATCTGCGGCGAATGAACCGCTACGGCATTCTCGGCCGTTATCTGCCAGAGTTCGGCTTTATCGTCGGGCAGATGCAGCACGACCTGTTCCACATCTATACGGTCGATGCGCACACGCTGAACCTGATCAAGCACCTGCGCAAACTGCAGTACACCCAGGTCTCGGAGAAATTTCCGCTGGCCGCCAAGCTCATGGCCAAGCTGCCCAAACCTGAGCTGATCTACATGGCCGGTCTGTATCACGACATCGGCAAGGGCCGGCATGGCGATCACTCGGAGATTGGCGCGGTCGATGCCGAGGCGTTCTGCCAGCGCCATCAGTTGCCGGTGTGGGACAGCCGCCTGATCGTCTGGCTGGTGCAGAACCACCTGGTGATGTCCACCACTGCGCAGCGCAAGGATCTGTCCGACCCGCAGGTGATCCACGATTTCGCCCAGGCGGTCGGCGACGAAACGCGCCTCGACTACCTCTACGTGCTGACCGTGGCCGACATCAACGCGACCAACCCGACGCTGTGGAACTCATGGCGCGCCAGCCTGCTGCGCCAGCTCTATACCGAGACCAAGCGCGCCCTGCGCCGGGGCCTGGAAAACCCGGTGGATCGCGAAGAGCAGATTCGCCAGACGCAAAGCGCGGCACTGGACATTTTGGTGCGCGGCGGCACTGACCCGGACGACGTCGAGCAACTGTGGGCGCAATTGGGCGATGACTATTTCCTGCGCCACACCGCCGGCGACGTCGCCTGGCACAGCGATGCGATCCTGCAGCAACCGGTCGATGGCGGGCCTCTGGTGCTGATCAAGGAAACCACCCAGCGCGAGTTCGAGGGCGGCACGCAGATCTTCATTTATGCACCGGACCAGCACGACTTCTTCGCCGTGACCGTGGCGGCGATGGACCAGCTCAACCTGAACATTCACGATGCCCGGGTCATCACCTCGAGCAGCCAGTTCACCCTCGACACCTACATCGTGCTCGACAACGAAGGCGAATCGATCGGCGACAACCCGGCGCGGATCAAGCAGATCCGCGAAGGCCTGACCGAAGCGCTGCGCAACCCGGACGACTACCCAACGATCATCCAGCGCCGTGTGCCGCGCCAGCTCAAACACTTCGCCTTTGCGCCGCAAGTGACCATTCACAACGACGCCCAGCGTCCGGTGACCGTGCTGGAACTGACGGCGCCTGACCGGCCGGGCCTGCTGGCGCGGGTCGGGGGGATCTTCCTCGAGTTCGACCTGTCGCTGCAGAACGCCAAGATTGCGACCCTGGGCGAGCGCGTGGAAGACGTGTTCTTCATCACCGACGCGCATAACCAGCCGCTGTCCGATCCGCTGCTGTGCAGCCGTCTGCAAGATGCGATCGTCGAACAACTGAGCGTCAATCAGGAACCGGATATCAAACTTTCGCGGATCAGTATCTGAATCACCCATTTATCCCTGTGAATGCAGCCCATGCTTTCCTCCGGTACATACAATCCCCTGTGGCGAGGGGATTTATCCCCGTTCGGCTGCGAAGCAGTCGTAAAACCTGTGTATGCGGACATTCAGTTGAACCGCAGTGATGGTTTTGGGGCCGCTGCGCAGCCCAACGGGGATAAAGCCCCTCGCCACAGAAAGCTCTTGAGCATTTAAAAGAGGCCCCAATGAACAACGCTCTGAACCAGCTCCAGCCGTACCCGTTCGAAAAGCTCCGCGCCCTGCTTGGCACCGTGACCCCGAACCCGGACAAACGCCCGATCGCCCTGTCGATCGGCGAGCCGAAACACCGTTCGCCGAGCTTTGTCGCCGAAGCGCTGGCGAACAATCTGGATCAGATGGCGGTGTACCCGACCACCCTCGGTATCCCGGCCCTGCGCGAAGCCATCGCTGGCTGGTGCGAGCGTCGTTTTGGTGTGCCGAACGGCTGGATCGATCCGGCGCGCAACGTGCTGCCGGTCAACGGCACCCGTGAAGCGCTGTTCGCCTTTACCCAGACCGTGGTCAATCGTGGTGACGATGCGCTGGTGGTCAGCCCCAACCCGTTCTATCAGATCTACGAAGGCGCGGCGTTCCTCGCCGGGGCCAAGCCGCATTACCTGCCATGCCTGGATGAAAACGGCTTCAACCCGGACTTCGACGCCGTTTCGCCAGACATCTGGCAGCGCTGCCAGATCCTGTTCCTGTGCTCGCCGGGCAATCCGACCGGCGCGCTGATTCCGGTCGATACCTTGAAGAAGTTGATCGCCCTCGCCGATCAGTACGACTTCGTGATTGCCGCCGACGAGTGCTACAGCGAACTGTACTTCGACGAGCAAACCCCGCCGCCGGGCCTGCTGAGTGCTTGCGTCGAACTCGGCCGCAATGACTTCAAGCGCTGCGTGGTCTTTCATAGCCTGTCCAAGCGCTCCAACCTGCCGGGCCTGCGTTCAGGCTTCGTTGCCGGCGATGCCGACATCCTCAAAGGCTTCCTGCTCTATCGCACTTACCACGGCTGCGCGATGCCGGTGCAGACTCAACTGGCCAGCGTTGCCGCGTGGAATGACGAAGTGCATGTGCGCGCCAACCGTGCGCTGTATCGCGAGAAGTTCGATGCGGTGCTGAACATCCTCAGCCCGGTGCTGGACGTACAGCGCCCGGACGGCAGCTTCTATCTGTGGCCGAATGTGCAGGGCGATGATGCGGCGTTCTGCCGCGATCTGTTCGAACAGGAACACGTGACCGTGGTGCCGGGCTCGTATCTGTCTCGCGATGTCGATGGCGTCAATCCTGGCGCCGGCCGTGTGCGTATGGCACTGGTTGCGCCACTGGCAGAATGCGTCGAAGCCGCCGAACGGATTCGTGACTTCATCACCCGCCAGAAGTGATCACGGAGCGCTTGCGGCAGTCCCCTGCTGCAAGCGCTCAACCGGCTATTTGACCTGGCCCAGATTGGCCTCGCTCAAATCCAGTTCGCCGAGCACTTCTCGCAACACGTCATCACCGATCTGGTGCTGACGGCTCAGACTGTAAAGCTCAAGACGCTGCGCGCGCAGCGCTTTCAAACGCAGGCGACGCTCAAGCAGATCCATCTGAAACGCCAGCGCCTGGGCTTCGGCGGAATCGTTGAACACATCAAGTTGATGGCGATATTCGGACATGATCCGCGCCTTGAGCTCCGCTGCCAGCGCTGCTTGAGCGGCATCCTGTGGGACCACTTCTTCGCTTTCCAGCGAGTGAATCGCCGCTTCGGCCGTCTTGCGCCAGGCGTCGCGCACTTCCTGACGACGCTTGTCGTCGGGACTTTTGTCGATGCCGCGCAGCAGCAAGGGCAGCGCGATACAGGCCGAGACCAGCGACAGCAGAATCACCCCGGCTGCAATGAAGATCAGTAAGTCGCGTTCAGGAAAAGCCTCGGCGCCGATCAGCATCGGCACCGACATCACGCCTGCCAGCGTCACCGCCCCGCGCACACCGCCCACCGTCAGCAACCAGCATGAACGCGCCGTCGGCACTTGCGTCAGCTCGCCCTTGCCGCGCAGTCGGCGCAGCAACACCGACAAGCGCCAGATGCTCTGCACCCAGATGAAGCGCAGCAGCACCAGCGCGACGAAAATCGCCAGCACATCGAGGCAGCGATAGAACAGCGTTGGCCACAGCGTCGGCTCATGGCTGACCACGGCCTTGATGATGTCTGGCAATTGCAGGCCAAGCAGCAGGAAGATCAAGCCATTGAACGCAAATTCGAGCAGCGCCCAAACGCTGCGGTTGAGCAGCCGCGTGCTGGTCTGGCGCGGCAGCAGGTCGAGCCAGCTTTGCATCATCCCCGCCGCCACCGCCGAAAGAATGCCCGAAGCGCCCAGACGTTCAGCCAGTACGTAAGCGGCGAACGGCAGCAGCAACATGAACACCACATGAGTGGCCGGATCGTCCCAGCCACGGGCGATCATCCACGCGCGCAGGCGTCCGACCAGCCAGCTCAACGCCACGCCGACCGCCAGACCACCGAGCGCCACCGCGACGAAGGTCAGACTGGCATTGGTCAACGAGAACACGCCCGTGACCGCTGCAGCGAGGGCGAATTTGAAGGTCACCAGGCCTGAGGCGTCATTCATCAGCGCCTCGCCCTGGAGGATGTGCATCAGCGGCGTGGGGAGACGGTTCTGCGAAATCGCTGAAACCGCTACGGCGTCCGTCGGTGACAAAACCGCTGCAAGGGCGAAGGCCACCGGCAGCGGAATCGTCGGCAACAGCCAATGAATGAAATAGCCGGCACCGACCACGGTGAACAGAACAAGGCCGACGGCCAGGGTCAGGATCGGTCCGCGCAATTGCCAGAAGGCGCGTTTGGGCATGCGCCAGCCATCGGAAAACAGCAGCGGCGGCAGGAACAGAAACAGGAACAATTCCGGGTCGAGGGCGACGTGCAGCCCCAGGGTCGGCCAGGCGAGCAAGGCACCGGCGGCGATTTGCACCAGCGGCAATGGCAGCGGGATAACCCGCCCGACCAGGCGCGAGACGCTGACCAGCATCAGCAGGATCAGGACGGTGTAAGCAGTTTGCATAAAACGGAAATCTCAGGCGATCGACAGCGTTGAACTGCCATATTAGCGCCTTAGGCTGTGGCTGACCGTTGCACCTATGTCGCACGACCGGAACGCGACCCCCTTGTGGGAGCGAGCCTGCTCGCGAAAGCGGTCGTTCAGCACACAGAGATATTGATTGATGTGGCCTCTTCGCGAGCAGGCTCGCTCCCACAGGTTTTACAGCGTTACGACAACCGTGGCCGACGAAACCGTCCGGTCATGGCATAATCCGTCACCATTTTTTTCCAGCACCTGTAAAGGGGGCGATTCCTTGGCCGTTTCAAGTAAAACGTTGCACCTTTTCGGCATCAAAGCCTGCGACACCATGAAAAAGGCGCGCACCTGGCTCGATGAACACGCTGTCAGTTATGACTTTCACGATTACAAGACCGCCGGCATTGACCGTGAGCACCTGACCCAATGGTGCGACGAGCACGGCTGGCAAACCGTGCTGAACCGCGCCGGCACGACCTTTCGCAAACTCGACGACGAACGCAAAGCCGATCTCGACCAAGCGAAAGCCATCGAACTGATGCTCGCACAACCCTCGATGATCAAGCGCCCGGTGCTCGATCTCGGTGACCGAACCCTGATTGGCTTCAAGCCAGATATCTACGCGGCCGCTCTGAAGTAAGCAGCCCGTCACTCTTTGTAGAGGTATTCACATGTCCAATTCCCTGTTCAGCATCGCCTTTGGTGTCGGCACCCAGAACCGTCAAGGCGCATGGCTGGAAGTGTTCTACGCACAACCACTGCTCAATCCTTCGGCCGAACTGGTCGCAGCGGTCGCGCCGATCCTCGGTTACACCGAAGGCAACCAGGCCATCACCTTCACCACCGCCCAGGCCGCGCAACTGGCTGAAGCCGTGAAAGGCATCGACGCTGTGCAAGGCAAGCTGCTGACTCGCCTGGCTGAAAGCCACAAGCCGTTGGTTGCCACGCTGCTGGCCGAAGACGCGCAACTGACCTCCACGCCTGAGGCCTACCTCAAGCTGCATCTGCTCTCGCACCGTCTGGTCAAGCCGCACGGCGTCAGCCTCGCCGGTATCTTCCCGCTGCTGCCGAACGTGGCGTGGACCAGCCAGGGCGCGATCGACCTGAGCGAACTGGCGGAAATGCAACTCGAAGCGCGTCTGCGCGGCGAACTGCTGGAAGTGTTCTCCGTGGACAAGTTCCCGAAGATGACCGACTACGTGGTACCGGCCGGCGTGCGTATCGCTGATGCCGCACGTCTGCGTCTGGGCGCCTACGTCGGCGAAGGCACCACCGTCATGCACGAAGGTTTCATCAACTTCAACGCCGGCACCGAAGGCCCGGGCATGATCGAAGGCCGCGTTTCCGCTGGCGTATTCGTCGGCAAGGGTTCGGACCTGGGCGGCGGTTGCTCGACCATGGGTACCCTGTCGGGCGGCGGCAACATCGTGATCAAGGTCGGTGAAGGCTGCCTGATCGGCGCCAACGCCGGTATCGGTATTCCGTTGGGCGACCGCAACACTGTGGAGTCGGGCCTGTACGTGACCGCTGGCACCAAGGTTGCGCTGCTCGACGAAAACAACAATCTGGTCAAGGTTGTGAAGGCGCGCGAGCTGGCTGGTCAGACTGATCTGCTGTTCCGTCGTAATTCGGAAACCGGTGCTGTGGAATGCAAGACCCACAAATCGGCGATCGAACTGAACGAAGCGCTGCACGCTCACAACTAAGCAGCACATCGACCTCCTGTGGGAGCGAGCCTGCTCGCGAAGCTTCTGGCGTCCTCAAGGACGCTGTCGCGAGCAGGCTCGCTCCCACAAGGTTTGGCGTACACCCCGCCCAATTTCACAGGGCTGAACCCATGATGATCCCCTCCCCGTGGCGCGCCGATTTCCCGGCCATCGCCGCGCTGCAACGGCAAGACCAGACCTATCTGGACAACGCCGCCACCACGCAAAAACCCCAGGCCCTGCTCGACGCACTGACGCATTACTACGCCAACGGCGCGGCCAATGTGCATCGTGCGCAACACCTGCCCGGTGCTCACGCGACACAAGCGTTCGAAGACAGCCGGCGCAAGGTTGGCCAGTGGCTGAATGCCGGTGACAGCGGGCAGATAATTTTCACGCACGGCGCCACCAGTGCCTTGAATCTGCTGGCTTACGGTCTTGAACATTTGTTCGAGCCGGGCGATGAGATTGTCATCAGCGCTCTGGAGCATCACGCCAACCTGTTGCCGTGGCAGCAACTGGCGCAACGCCGCAACCTGAAACTGGTGATCCTGCCGCTGGATGCCGACGGCCTGATCGACCTCGCCGCTGCCGTGCATCTGATCGGCCCGCGCACGCGTTTGCTGGCAGTCAGTCAGCTGTCCAACGTCCTTGGTGCCTGGCAACCGCTGACCGCTTTGCTCGGCATGGCCAAGGCGCAGAACGCGCTGACGGTAGTCGATGGCGCGCAAGGCGTGGTGCACGGCCGGCATGATGTGCAGGCGCTGGGTTGCGACTTCTATGTGTTTTCCAGCCACAAACTCTACGGCCCTGAGGGACTGGGCGTGCTGTTCGGACGCAACGCTGCGCTGGAGCAATTGCAGCCATGGCAGTTCGGCGGCGAGATGGTGCTGGACGCCAACTATCAGGATTCGCGCTTCCGCCCGGCGCCGTTGGGGTTCGAGGCGGGCACACCGCCAATCGCCAGTGTCATCGGCCTCGGAGCGACCCTCGACTACTTGGCCGGTTTGGATCAGGACGCCGTATCTGCCCATGAAGCGGCGCTGCACGACTACCTGTTGCGCGGCCTCGCCGCCCGCAACGGCATTCGCCTGCTGGGCAAGCCGCAACTGGCGCTGGCCAGTTTTGTCGTCGAAGGCGTGCACAACGCTGATCTGGCGCATCTGCTTACCGAACAAGGCATCGCCGTGCGTGCGGGGCATCACTGCGCCATGCCGCTGATGAAAAGCTTCGAACTGGCTGGCGCGATTCGCGTGTCGCTGGCGCTGTATAACGACTCGGAAGATCTGGAGCGCTTTTTCGAGGCGCTGGACCAGGCGCTGGAGATGTTGCGATGAGCCTGCCGGTGGAAGCGGCCGAAGCCCTGCAGACGTTTCAGAATGCGGCGGGCTGGGAACAGCGCGCGCGGCTGCTGATGCAGTTTGGCGATCGCTTGCCGGCGCTGGATGACGCGCAAAAGTGCGAGGCCAACCGAGTGCATGGCTGTGAGAGTCAGGTGTGGCTGGTCGGGGATTTGCGCGACGGGCACTGGCAGTTCAAGGCAAGCAGCGATGCGCGGATGATTCGCGGGTTGGTGGCGTTGCTGCTGTTGCGGGTCAATGGCTTGTCGGCGGTGGAGTTGCAGCAGGTGGATCTGCCGCAGTGGTTCAATCAGCTGGGACTGTCGCGGCAGTTGTCGCCTTCGCGCAGTAATGGCCTGAATGCCGTGCTCCAGCGGATGAATGAGTTGGCGCGCTAATCGCCTTCGCGAGCAGGCTCGCTCCCACAGTGGAAATGCATTTCCTGTGGGAGCGAGCCTGCTCGCGAAGAGGCCCTCATTAATACCTTCAGGCTTGAGGCTTGACCCGGTCCGCCGGGCGCCGAACACCAGCGACAATCTTGTCCACAGCCTTGGTCGCCGCGACCATGCCAAATGTCGCAGTAACCATCATCACCGCGCCAAACCCGCCAGCGCAGTCGAGCTTCACGCCGTCGCCGACAAAACTTTTCTGCAGACAAATGCTGCCATCCGGTTTCGGGTAGCGCAGCTGTTCGGTGGAAAACACACACGGCACGCTGTAGTGACGGGTCACGGTGCGGGAGAAGCCGTAGTCCCGGCGCAACGTCGAACGGACTTTCGAGGCCAGCGGATCGTTGAAGGTGCGGTTCAAGTCGCAAACCTGAATCAGCGTCGGGTCGATCTGCCCGCCCGCGCCGCCGGTGGTAATGATCTGGATCTTGCGGCGTTTGCACCAGGCGATCAGCGCCGCTTTGGCGTTCACCGCATCGATGCAGTCGATCACGCAGTCGATGTTCGGCGTGATGTATTCGGCCATGGTGTCGCGGGTGACGAAATCGGCCACGGCGTGCACCGTGCAATCGGGGTTGATCCCGCGCAGGCGCTCGGCCATCACCTCGACCTTGGGTTTGCCGACAGTGCTGTCCAAGGCGTGCAACTGACGGTTGGCATTACTGACGCAGACGTCATCAAGGTCGAACAGCGAGATCTCGCCCACCCCGCAACGGGCCATGGCTTCCGCCGCCCAGGAACCGACGCCACCAACGCCGACGATCGCCACATGGGCGGCGCGCAAGCGTTCCAGGCCCTCGATGCCATACAACCGGGCGATGCCTGCAAACCGCGGATCTTCTGTACTCATGACCATTACCCCAAAAACCGGCGCGCATTATAGGGCTACGCAGCGACAAGTTTTAAGCTGCAAGCGACAAGTGTAAGAACTTAAGTCAGAGACGGCTGCCCAATGTCAGGCATTTTCCCGTCAGTTGTACGACTGGTTAACCGCCGGTGTAGGATGCGCGCCCCTCGGGCGTCTACCCGACCGATCCTTCGTTCCACAGCCTTTGGAACCCGAAACAGCTATGTCATCGCGTAAATTTGGACTCAACCTGGTGGTGGTGCTGGCCATCGCTGCCTTGTTCACCGGTTTCTGGGCGCTGGTCAATCGCCCGGTCACGGCGCCGAACTGGCCGCAGCAAATCTCCGGCTTCTCGTATTCGCCATTCCAGCAAGGCCAATTCCCACAGAAGGATCAGTATCCGTCTGACGATGAAATGCGCCGTGATCTGGAAATCATGAGCAAGCTGACCGACAACATTCGTATCTATTCGGTCGACGGTTCGCTGGGAGACATCCCGAAACTGGCGGAGGAATTCGGCCTGCGTGTCACCCTCGGCATCTGGATCAGCCCGGACCAGGAACGCAACGAACGGGAAATCACCAAAGCCATCGAACTGGCCAACACCTCGCGCAGCGTCGTGCGCGTGGTGGTCGGCAACGAAGCGCTGTTTCGTGAAGAAATCACCCCGGAAGCCCTGATCGTTCTGCTGGATCGAGTGCGCGCTGCGGTCAAAGTACCGGTGACCACTTCCGAGCAATGGCACATCTGGGAGAAATACCCTCAACTGGCCAAACATGTCGATTTGATCGCCGCCCACGTCTTGCCCTACTGGGAATTCATTCCGGTGGACAAGGCCGGCCAGTTCGTCTTCGACCGCGCCCGCGATCTGAAAAAACTCTTTCCGAAAAAACCGCTGCTGCTGTCCGAGGTAGGCTGGCCGAGCAACGGTCGCATGCGCGGTGGCGCCGATGCCTCGCCGGCAGATCAGGCGATTTACCTGCGCACACTGGTCAACAAGCTCAATCGCCAAGGCTTCAACTACTTCGTGATCGAAGCGTTTGACCAACCGTGGAAGGCCAGCGACGAAGGTTCGGTCGGCGCCTACTGGGGCGTGTTCAACGCCGCGCGCCAGCAGAAATTCAATTTCGAAGGCCCGGTGGTGGCGATTCCGCAATGGCGCGTGCTGGCCATCGGTTCGGTGGTGCTGGCGCTGCTGTCGCTGACCCTGCTGATGATCGACGGCTCAGCCCTGCGCCAACGCGGTCGTACGTTCCTGACGTTTATCGCGTTCCTCTGCGGCTCGGTGCTGGTGTACATCGGTTACGACTATAGCCAGCAATACAGCACGTGGTTCAGCCTCACGGTCGGATTCCTCCTGGCGCTCGGTGCGCTCGGGGTATTCATCGTCCTGCTCACCGAGGCCCATGAACTGGCCGAAGCGGTGTGGATTCACAAGCGCCGTCGGGAATTCCTGCCGGTGCTGGGCGATTCCGACTACCGGCCGAAAGTGTCGATCCACGTGCCCTGCTACAACGAGCCGCCAGAGATGGTCAAACAGACCCTCGATGCCCTGGCCGCGCTCGATTATCCGGACTTCGAAGTCCTGATCATCGACAACAACACCAAGGATCCGGCGGTGTGGGAACCGGTGCGCGATTACTGCGCAACCCTCGGCCCGCGCTTCAAGTTCTTCCACGTTTCGCCGCTGGCCGGTTTCAAGGGGGGCGCGCTGAATTATCTGATCCCGCACACCGCCAAGGATGCCGAGGTCATTGCGGTGATCGACTCCGATTACTGCGTGCACCCGAACTGGCTCAAGCACATGGTGCCGCACTTCGCCGACCCGAAAATCGCCGTAGTGCAGTCGCCGCAGGATTATCGCGACCAGAACGAAAGCACCTTCAAGAAGCTGTGCTACGCCGAATACAAGGGCTTCTTCCATATCGGCATGGTCACTCGCAACGACCGTGACGCGATCATTCAGCACGGCACCATGACCATGACCCGCCGTTCCGTGCTGGAAGAATTGGGCTGGGCTGACTGGTGCATATGTGAAGACGCCGAGCTCGGTCTGCGCGTGTTCGAGAAGGGCCTGTCGGCGGCGTATTACCACGACAGCTACGGCAAGGGCCTGATGCCGGATACCTTCATCGACTTCAAGAAACAGCGTTTCCGCTGGGCCTATGGCGCGATCCAGATCATCAAGCGCCACACCCGCAGCCTGCTGCGCGGCAAGGACACCGAACTGACTCGCGGTCAGCGTTATCACTTCCTCGCCGGCTGGCTGCCGTGGGTTGCCGATGGCATGAACATCTTCTTCACCGTTGGCGCGCTGTTGTGGTCGGCGGCGATGATCATCGTGCCGCAACGGGTCGATCCACCGTTGCTGATTTTCGCAATCCCGCCGCTGGCGCTGTTCGTGTTCAAGGTCGGCAAGATCATTTTCCTCTACCGTCGCGCCGTCGGCGTGAATCTGAAAGATGCGTTCTGCGCGGCACTGGCCGGGCTGGCGTTGTCGCACACCATCGCCAAAGCGGTGCTGTACGGTTTCTTCACCAGCAGCATTCCGTTCTTCCGCACGCCGAAAAACGCCGACAACCACGGCTTCTGGGTGGCGATCAGCGAGGCTCGCGAGGAGCTGTTCATCATGCTGTTGCTGTGGGGCGCGGCGCTGGGGATTTTCCTGGTGCAGGGCATTCCGAGCAATGACATGCGCTTCTGGGTAACCATGCTACTGGTGCAGTCGCTGCCGTACCTGGCGGCGCTGATCATGGCGTTCCTGTCGTCGCTGCCCAAACCAGCGGCCAAGGCTGAGCCGGCACCGGTCGTCTAAATCCGCAACGCAGCACTAAACGGCGGCCAATGGTCGCCGTTTTGCTTTAAGATAACCGCCATTTTGCGGGGCTTGGCGTGATAACCGGTCTGACTGACCACCCCTGTCCCTTGTGGGAGCGAGCCTGCTCGCGAAGGCGTTGTAACATTCAACCTTTAAGGTGCCTGGTAGACCGCTTTCGCGAGCAGGCTCGCTCCCACATTAGAAGCCCAAGCTCATACCCCATGATCCCGGAGTTTTCCATGACGGCCCACGCCGACCTATCGCCGACCCTTCAACTGGCCATCGACCTGATCCGCCGTCCTTCCGTGACCCCGGTCGATGCCGACTGCCAGAAGCAGATGATGCAGCGCCTGGGCGATGCCGGTTTCACCCTGGAGCCGATGCGCATCGAAGATGTGGATAACTTCTGGGCGACTCACGGCAACAACGACGGCCCGGTGCTGTGCTTCGCCGGCCACACCGACGTGGTACCGACCGGTCCGGTTACCGCATGGCAGATCGATCCGTTCAATGCCGTGATCGACGAACATGGCATGCTCTGCGGCCGTGGCGCGGCAGACATGAAAGGCAGTCTGGCGTCGATGACCGTCGCCGCTGAACGCTTTGTCGCCGATTACCCGAACCATAAAGGCAAGGTTGCGTTCCTGATCACCAGCGACGAAGAAGGCCCGGCGCATCACGGCACCAAGGCTGTGGTCGAACGTCTGGTCGCGCGCAAGGAGCGTCTGGACTGGTGCATCGTTGGCGAGCCGTCGAGCACCACCCTGGTCGGCGACGTGGTGAAAAACGGCCGTCGCGGCTCCCTCGGTGCCAAGCTCACGGTCAAAGGCGTGCAGGGCCACGTGGCCTACCCGCATCTGGCGAAAAACCCGATTCACCTCGCCGCTCCGGCGCTGGCCGAGCTGGCCGCCGAGCACTGGGACCACGGTAACGACTTCTTCCCGCCGACCAGTTTCCAGATTTCCAACGTCAATTCCGGCACCGGCGCGACCAACGTGATTCCCGGTGATCTGGTGGCGGTGTTCAACTTCCGTTTTTCCACCGAATCAACCGTCGAAGGCCTGCAGAAACGCGTTGCCGATATTCTCGACAAGCACGATCTGGACTGGCACATCGACTGGGCGCTGTCCGGCCTGCCGTTCCTCACCGAACCGGGCGCGCTGCTCGATGCGGTATCGTCGAGCATCAAGGACATCACCGGTCGCGAGACCAAGGCGTCGACCAGCGGCGGCACCTCCGATGGCCGCTTCATCGCGACCATGGGCACGCAAGTGGTTGAACTGGGCCCGGTCAACGCGACCATCCACCAGGTCAACGAGCGCGTGCTGGCGGCGGATCTCGATGTGCTGACCGAAATTTATTACCAGACCCTGATCAAGTTGCTCGCCTGATGCTCGCGTGCCCGATCTGCAGTGAACCGCTCAACGCGGTCGACAACGGCGTGGTCTGCCCCGCCGGGCATCGGTTTGACCGTGCGCGTCAGGGTTATCTGAACCTGTTGCCGGTGCAGCACAAGAACAGCCGCGACCCGGGCGACAATCAAGCGATGGTCGAGGCGCGCCGTGATTTCCTCAACGCCGGGCATTACGCGCCAGTGGCAAAGCGTCTGGCTGAATTGGCGGCGAGTTATGCGCCGGAGCGCTGGGTCGATATCGGTTGTGGCGAGGGTTACTACACCGCGCAAATCGCCGAAGCGTTGCCCAATGCGGATGGCTATGCACTGGACATTTCCCGTGAAGCCGTCAAACGCGCCTGCAAGCGCAACCCGGCAATTACCTGGTTGATTGCCAGCATGGCCCGCGTGCCATTGGCTTCAGGCAGTTGCCAGTTTCTCGCCAGCGTCTTCAGTCCGTTGGATTGGGAGGAAGCCAAGCGTCTGCTCAGCGTCGGCGGTGGGCTGATGAAAGTCGGCCCGACACGTGGCCATCTGATGGAGTTGCGCGAACGCCTGTACGACGAAGTGCGCGAGTACACCGACGACAAGCACATGGCCCTGGTGCCGGAAGGCATGGCGCTGGCGCACAGCGAAACCCTGGAATTCAAGCTGACCCTGGACAAGCCCGAGGACCGCGCCAACCTGTTGGCGATGACGCCTCACGGCTGGCGTGCCAGTGCCGAGCGTCGTGCGGCGGTGATCGAACAGGCCGAGCCGTTCGAGACCACCGTGTCGATGCGCTACGATTATTTCGTTCTTCAATAACTTTTGGTCTCGGGCACAGGCCCGGGGCCGGCTAAATCCGCGAATGGATTTTTCAGACCCGCAGTGAGGACATCCATGCGCCAACCGGACATCGAGATTTACCTGAAAGACGCCGACGTCGACCACAAGGCCATCGCCGCCTGGCTCGGCCAAGCGCTTGGCCCGTGCAGCGACTGGGTGCAGAAAGGCCAGACGTACAAGTGCAAGGCCGGCAACGTGCCGGTGACCTGGCTGCCGAAAGCCGTGGGCAAGTGGAACAGCCTGTTCCTGGAAAGCGACCAGACCCCCTGGGACGACGACATCGCCTGCGCCCGCGCAGCGTTTGCTGCGCTGAACGTCGAGGTGCGTTGTGCACCGGGGACGTGGGTCGAAGAAGAAGGTGAAGAAACCGCCGATCGCTGGATTCGCATCAGCGAAGACGGAGAAGAAGAGATCACCTGGAAGACCGTGTAATCAGGGCAACGTAGAGCCCATGTGGGAGCGAGCCTGCTCGCGAATGCGCAGTGTCAGTCGATATGAATGGTGACTGATACACCGCATTCGCGAGCAGGCTCGCTCCCACAGTGGTTTTGGCGTTCTGGAGGTTTGTGTTACAGGCCTACAACATCCTCAGCCTGCAACCCCTTCTCGCCGGTGATCACCGCATACTCGACCTGTTGACCTTCGGTCAGCGAGCGGTGCCCTTCGCCGCGTATCGCGCGGTAGTGCACGAACACGTCCACGCCGTCGTCGCGCTGGATAAAGCCGTAGCCTTTGGCGTCGTTGAACCACTTCACGTTGCCGGTTTCGCGTGTTGCCATCTGTTCATACTCCTTTTTTATTATTGAACGGGCTTTTCGCAGGAAAGCCTTAGAGGAACGTCAGCCTGCGTCCGACGTCCATGACAGGGCACCGGCAACAGAGCGCCGAGTATATGACAGGTGCGGAAACTCTCAACAGGAGATTACTTCGGCGCTTTTTTGCCGATTTTCGCCTAATACGGCAAACTGTCCGCCCCGAGCGCCTGCTCGGTTTTATCCACTCACGCAGAAGCCGTATGACCCGTTCCCCGTTCCGCCGTCTTGTGTTTGGCACCCTGCGCCGCCTGTTGTATCTCTGGGTTCGCTCCGAGACCATCAATCAGTCGTCGTTCACTCTTAACCTCGACCGCAGTCGTCCGGTGTTCTACGTCCTGCAAAACCCTTCGCTGACCGATCTGGCGGTGGTTGACACCGAGTGCACCAAGGCCGGTCTGCCACGCCCGGTGCTGGCGGTATCGGTGGGTTCACTCATCGAACCAGCGGCGTTTTTCTATTTGACGCCGGACCCGGACTGGCTCGGGCGCCAGGACAAGCGCGGCGCGCCGCCGACTCTCACCCGCCTGGTCAGCGCGCTGACGCAGAACGCTGCCGAAGACGCGCAGATCATTCCGGTCAGCGTGTTCTGGGGCCAGTCGCCAGACAGCGAAAACAGCCCGTGGAAACTGTTGTTCGCCGACAGCTGGGCAGTCACCGGACGCCTGCGCCGGCTGCTGAGCATCATCGTCCTCGGGCGTAAAACCCGCGTGCAGTTTTCCGCGCCGATCCACCTGCGCGAACTGATCGATCACAACAAGGGTCATGAGCGCACCGTGCGCATGGCCCAGCGCATCCTGCGCGTGCACTTCCGCAACCTCAAAGCTGCGGTGATCGGCCCGGACATTTCCCACCGGCGCAATCTGGTCAAAGGCCTGCTCAATCAGCCGCTGGTCAAACAGGCGATCCTCGACGAAGCCGAGCGCGAAAAAATCTCGCCGGAAAAAGCCAAGGCCCAGGCCCTGCGCTATGGCAACGAGATTGCTTCGGACTACACCTACACCGCGATCCGTTTTCTCGAAGTGGTGCTGAGCTGGTTCTGGAACAAGATCTACGACGGTATCAAGGTCAATCACATCGAAGGTGTGCAGAACGTCGCGCAGGGTCACGAAGTGATCTACGTGCCGTGCCATCGCAGCCACATCGATTACCTGCTGCTTTCCTATCTGCTGTTCCGCAACGGTCTCACCCCGCCGCACATTGCTGCCGGGATCAACCTGAACATGCCGGTGATAGGCAGCCTGCTGCGTCGCGGCGGTGCGTTCTTCATGCGCCGCACCTTCAAGGGCAATCCGTTGTACACCTCGGTGTTCAACGAATACCTGCACACGCTGTTCACCAAAGGTTTCCCGGTGGAGTATTTCGTCGAGGGCGGGCGCTCGCGCACCGGGCGCATGCTGCAACCGAAAACCGGCATGCTCGCGATCACTCTGCGCAGTTTCCTGCGTTCGTCGCGGATGCCGATCGTGTTCGTGCCGGTGTACATCGGATACGAGCGCGTGCTCGAAGGCCGCACCTACCTCGGTGAGCTGCGCGGCGCGAGCAAAAAGAAAGAGTCGATCTTCGATATTTTCAAAGTGATCGGCGCGCTCAAGCAGCGCTTCGGTCAGGTCGCGGTCAACTTCGGCGAGCCGATCAAACTGGCGGAATTCCTTGACGCCGAGCAACCGGACTGGCGCCAGCAGGAACTCGGCCCGCAATTCAAACCGGCGTGGCTCAACGAAACCACCAACCGCCTCGGCGAGAAAGTCGCCCGACATCTCAATGAAGCGGCGGCGATCAACCCGGTCAATCTGGTAGCGCTGGCACTGCTGTCGACCACGCGCCTGGCCCTGGATGATCGGGCCATGGCGCGGGTGCTGGACCTGTATCTGGCGCTGCTGCGCAAGGTCCCGTATTCGCCACACACCACCTTGCCGGAAGGCGATGGCCGTGCGCTGATCGAGCATGTGAAAGACATGGATCTGCTCGCCGAGCAGAACGATGCGCTGGGCAAGATTCTGTATCTGGACGAGCAGAACGCGGTCCTGATGACTTACTACCGCAACAACGTCCTGCACATTTTCGCTCTGCCGTCGTTGCTGGCGAGTTTCTTCCAGAGCACCTCGCGCATGAGCCGCGAGCAGATCCTGCGCTACACCCGCGCGCTGTATCCGTACCTGCAATCGGAGCTGTTCATCCGCTGGAGCCTGGACGAACTCGACGCGGTGATCGATCAATGGCTGGAAGCGTTCGTCGAGCAGGGCCTGCTGCGTTTCGAGAAGGACGTTTACCTGCGCCCGGCGCCGAGTTCGCGGCATTTCGTGCTGCTGACACTGCTGTCGAAAAGCATCGCGCAGACCCTGCAGCGCTTCTACATGACCGTGTCCCTGCTACTCAACAGCGGCCAGAACAGCATCAGCGCCGAAGAGCTGGAAGACCTCTGCACGGTCATGGCCCAGCGTCTGTCGATCCTCCATGGCCTGAATGCGCCGGAATTCTTCGACAAGAGCCTGTTCCGCCACTTCATCCAGACCTTGCTCGACCTCGACGTCCTGCGCCGCGACGAAGCCGGCAAGCTCAGCTACCACGAACTGCTCGGCGAGCTGGCCGAAGGCGCGGCCAAACGCGTGCTGCCGGCGGAGATTCGCCTGTCGATCCGCCAGGTCGCGCTGCACCGCAGTGAAGATGCGGCGGATCAGATCACGCCACAGCCTGAGGCTTGAAGCCTTACCCCTGTGGGAGCGAGCCTGCTCGCGAAGACGGAGTGTCAGTCGCCATTTATTTTGACTGATCCACCGCTTTCGCGAGCAGGCTCGCTCCCACATTGAAAGGAGATTCACCCATGAAAAAACTGCTGACCCTCGCCGCCGCCACGCTGCTCAGCGCCTGCCAATCAACCACACCCGCCGGCAAGGCCAGCCTCGACGGCGAAGTTTTCTACCTGCAACGCATCGCCCTGCCCCCGAGCGCGACCCTGAGCGTGAGCCTGCAAGATGTGTCGCTGGCCGATGCACCGGCCGTCGTCCTCGACCAACAGAAAGGCCCGATCAAAGGCCAAGTGCCGCTGCCGTTTCATTTGAGCTACGATCCGGCGCAGGTCAAACCCGGCCATCGTTATTCGATCAGCGCGCGCATTGAAGTCAACGGCGAGCTGATGTTCATCACCACCGAAAACCACGCCGTGCAACTCGACGGCAACGACCCGCAGCCGCTGAAAATCCGCGTCGACGCCGTTCGTTAATCCACTCGCCAAAGGAAGACGCCATGCGCCGCCCTACCCTTCGCTTCGCCGCCGCCTGCGCCGGCTTGCTGATCTCCGCCAACGCCCTGGCCCTGTCGCTCAGCGACCTGTCCCAGCAAGACGCCACCGGCGGCCTCAAGGACGCCCTGACCCAAGGCGCCCAGATCGCCGTGAAACAACTCGGCACCCCGGGCGGCTTCAGCAATAACCCCGAAGTGAAAATCGAACTGCCGGGCAAACTCGGCAAAGCCGCGAGCAAGATGAAAGCCTTCGGCATGGGGGCCCAGGTCGAAGAACTGGAAAACGCGATGAACAAAGCCGCCGAATCCGCCGTGACCCAGGCCCAGCCAATCCTCGTCGATGCAGTGAAGAAAATGAGCGTGGCCGACGCCAAAGGCATCCTCAGCGGCGGCAATGATTCGGCCACCCAATACCTGAACAAATCCAGCCGCGAACAGATCCGCGCGAAATTCCTGCCCATCGTCAAGCAAGCCACCGACAAGGTCGGCGTCGCGCAGAAGTACAACTCGTTTGCGGGCCAGGCCGCTGCGTTTGGCGTGGTGGACGCGAAGAGCGCGAACGTTGAGAGCTACGTTACTGAACAGGCACTCAATGGTTTGTTCGAGATGATCGGCAAGCAGGAAGAGACGATACGTCAGAACCCGGCCGCTGCGGCGACGAGTCTGGCGAAGAAGGTGTTTGGTACGCTTTAAGTCGTTACAACATGGGGGCGATTCAATTCGCTCCCATGCTTGCCTCCACGTAAAGAACTACGTAAAAAAAACACCCACTCCCGCCCCATCTTCCTTCTCTCAAAAAGCTGCAATTGGTCCAGCTCTTCCAGAATCGACGCCGCCTCGCTACCCGAGCAGGAAAAATTTTCCGCGACATTGCTCGCCGTAAACTCCTTCGCCTCCCCGCTTTTAGCCACCTGATAAACCGCGCGCTGCCGTTCCGTCAGTTGAGCAATTACGCCAGAGCTCATCAGCCAGCGCTCAAAGTCCTGAGTGTCTGCCAGACTCTTGCGGTACACAGTTGTAAAACCGACCACGGCTCGCAAAACAACCGCGCATTGAAACTCGATGAAATAAGTCAGATCCAGCTCATCCGCCTCGGTGTGCAGGTAGGAGCGTCCGTATTTCACCGGTGCATTGCGCAGCAGCAGACTGATCGCAATGTAGCGAAACGCCGCGAACTCATGTTTGAACATGAACCAGTAAAACAAGGCTCTCGCGACCCGTCCGTTACCGTCGCGAAATGGATGTTCATAACCCATGGCGAAATGCAGCGTCACGGCCTTGATCAGTGGATGCAGATAATTTTTGTCCAGAATCGAGGCAGCGGGCCGGTTGATCCAGGCGGACAGCCTCGCCAACCGCGCAACCAATCCTGCAGCAGGAGGTGGTCGGTGCACGGTGTTGCCTGAACCATCCTGAACAACCACCTCATCATTGGTCCGGAACAATCCGGGGGAATACTGCCCGTCATCGATCCCCTCCACACCCACTCGATGGATCTCTGCAATCAGCTCAATGCTCAGAGGTTCATAACGCTTTTCCCAAGCGAAATTCATCATTCGATAATTCCCCATGACCATGCGCTCATCTGGCGTCCGCGGCTGGCGCTGATGCTTGAGCATGTCCTTGGCTACGCGCGTGGTAGTCGCCGCGCCCTCCAACTGGCTACTGGCGATGGCTTCGTCTTCGATCAGGTCATTGAGCAGACAGGAGAAATGCGCCCGCTCGCCGATCTGACTGGTCATGTAATCCAGCGCAGCCGTACTGGCGTAACGATCCACCACAGCCAAGGTTTTCTGCGCCAACGGCGTTGGCACGTATTTGCCCCACTGCACCGGCTCGCCCAACGGCAACAAATGAATGTACTGGGCCGCCCGCGCCTTCTTCACCAACGCCCAACAAAGGTTCGCGTCCAACCCTGCCGCCCAGCGAAAGCGCAACGCCTCGAATGGCAAGTAGCGCCCATGATCATCGAGCGGCTTGAGCAGCGCCAGATAATCCGCAAGTCGTTGCTTGTGTGGCGAGCGGGCCAACAGGTCGAAAACAGGATCCGTTCTGCCGGCTAATGTCGGTGGTTTCTTCATCAGACAGACTCAAGGACTCGGAAAAGCAGAACCCGGAGTACAGCATTGGACGGCCAGCGCCTCAAGATCGGAGGATTCTGAAAAAGCTGTAGGAAGGCAGCGTGAATTGGCGATTCGAAATGAATTGGCTGTCAGACCGCCTTCGCGAGTAGGCTCGCTCCCACAGAAAAGCAAGCAGCGCAGCTGCCCGCGGCGAAGCCGCCCCACTCAACAATGAGCGCAAGCTCGAGTGCTCTTGATCTTGATCCACCGGCGACGTCGGAAGGCTGAGTGGAGGGATTGATCCGGGCGTGGGAGCGCAGCGACCGTCTGGCGCAGCCAGACACAGCGGAAGGAGGTGCAGCGAAGCAAACCGGAGCCGCTGCGCCCGGATCGATCCCGCAGCGAAGGAACCCGAGCCTGCGAGGGCCGAACGCAGGAGCAAGCCTTTTTGGGTACTTTTTCGGCGTCTGGAAAAAGTGCCTCGCCGTAAGGGCGAAACCGCCAGCCGCAACACCCACAGCAACGGATATACACCCAAAACCCCCAAATCATGGTCGGCCCGAAGGCCGCCACGACACAAAAACCTCAAGCCTCCTTACGCACCCGAAACCACGCCGCATACAACGCCGGCAAAAACAACAGCGTCAGCGCAGTCGCAACAATCAACCCACCCATGATCGCCACCGCCATCGGCCCGAAAAACACACTGCGCGACAGCGGAATCATCGCCAGCACCGCCGCCAGCGCCGTCAACACAATCGGCCTGAAGCGCCGCACCGTCGCCTCGATAATCGCCTGCCAGGGCTTGAGCCCCGAAGCAATATCCTGCTCGATCTGATCGACCAGAATCACCGAATTGCGCATGATCATCCCGGACAACGCGATGGTCCCGAGCATCGCCACAAACCCGAACGGTTGCCTGAACACCATGAGAAACAACGTCACCCCGATCAGGCCCAGTGGCGCGGTGAGAAACACCATCGCCGTGCGCGAGAAACTGCGCAACTGCACCATCAGCAAGGTCAGCACCACGACAATGAACATCGGCACCCCGGCATTCACCGACTTCTGCCCGCGCTCGGAATCCTCCACAGTGCCGCCGACATCCAGCAGATAACCATCGGGCAATTCGGCGCGAATCGGGTCCAGCGTCGGCATGATCTGCTTGACCAGCGTCGCCGGCTGCTCCTTGCCGTAAATGTCGGCGCGCACCGTCACGTTCGGCAGCCGATTGCGGTGCCAGATGATGCCTTCCTCAAACCCGTATTCCAGCGTGGCAATCTGCGACAACGCCACACTGCGACCGTTATCCGTCGGCACCGCCAGGCTCGGCAACAACGACAATTCAGTGCGTTCGTGCACGGTGCCGCGCAGCAGAATCTCGATCAATTCGTTGTCTTCGCGGTACTGGCTGACCGTCGAGCCGACCAGCGAACTCTGCAGGAATTTCGCCAGATTGGCCGTGCTCACACCGAGGGCGCGGGCGCGATCCTGGTCGATGTTCAGGTAGACAACTTTGCTCGGCTCCTCCCAGTCCAGATGCACGTTGACCACATGCGGATTCTCGCGAACCTTTGCCGCCACTTTGCGCGCCAACGCACGGACTTCTTCGATGTGTTCACCGGTAACGCGGAACTGCACCGGATAGCCAACCGGCGGGCCGTTTTCCAAACGGGTGACCCGCGAACGCAGGGCCGGGAACTGTTCGTTGAGGGTTTCGATCAACCAGCTGCGCAGCGCTTCACGCTCTTCGATGGTTTTTGCCAACACCACGAACTGGGCAAAACTCGCCGCCGGCAGTTGCTGATCCAGCGGCAGGTAGAAGCGTGGCGAACCGGTGCCGACGTAGGCCACGTAATTGTCGATGCCGGCGTGCTCCTTGAGCAGCGCTTCGAGGCGTTTGACTTCGCTGGTGGTATTGGCCAGCGAAACACCTTCGGCCAGTTTCAGATCGACCATCAACTCCAGCCGGTTCGAAGCCGGGAAGAACTGCTGCGGGACGAAACGGAACAACATTACCGAGGCGATAAACAGGCCCACGGTGAGCACGATCACCGTCTTGCGATGGGCCACGCACCACTCCACCAGACGCCGGACGCGCTGATAAAACGGCGTCGCATAGGGGTCCGGCTGACCATCGCCTGTGCCGTGTTTCGCCGCGTGAATTTTCGCCAGATCCGGCAGGAGTTTTTCCCCCAGATACGGCACGAACATGACCGCCGCGACCCATGAGGCGAGCAAGGCAATGGTCACCACCTGGAAAATCGAACGGGTGTATTCGCCGGTGCCGGACTGCGCAGTGGCAATCGGCAGGAAGCCGGCGGCGGTGATCAACGTGCCGGTGAGCATCGGGAATGCGGTGCTGGTCCAGGCATAACTCGCCGCGCGAATGCGGTCGAAACCCTGCTCCATTTTGATCGCCATCATTTCCACGGCGATGATCGCATCGTCCACCAGCAGACCCAGCGCCAGCACCAGCGCACCGAGGGAAATCTTGTGCAGGCCGATGCCGAGGTAATACATGCAGGCGAAGGTCATCGCCAGCACCAGCGGAATGGTCAGCGCGACGACCATGCCGGTGCGCACACCGAGAGAGAAGAAGCTCACCAGCAAGACGATCGCCAGTGCCTCGACCAACACCTGGACGAACTCGCCGACGCCGGTTTTTACCGCTGCCGGCTGATCGGACACCTTGCGCAACTGCATGCCGGCCGGGAGGTTTTTCTGGATCCGCGAGAACTCGCCCTCCAGCGCCTTGCCCAGCACCAGAATGTCGCCGCCGTCCTTCATCGCCACGGCCAGACCGATCGCATCGTCGCCCATGAAACGCATGCGCGGCGCCGGTGGGTCGCTGAAACCGCGACGCACATCGGCGATATCGGAGATACGGAACGTACGATCGGCGACGCGGATCGGAAAGTTCTTTATCTCTTCGACTGTCTGAAAATTCCCCGAGACGCGTAGCTGCAAGCGCTCGCTGCCGGTTTCAAAGAACCCCGCCGTGGACACCGCGTTCTGCTCTTCCAGCGCCTGCTGCACTGCCGCCAGCGGCAAGCCAAGGGTGGCGAGTTTGACGTTGGACAGCTCGACCCAGATTTTCTCGTCCTGCAACCCAAGCAGTTCGACCTTGCCGACGTCCTTGACCCGTTGCAACTGAATCTGGATGCGGTCGGCGTAATCCTTGAGCACGGCGTAGTCGAAGCCATCGCCGGTCAGCGCGTAGATATTGCCGAAGGTGGTGCCGAACTCATCGTTGAAAAACGGCCCCTGAATTCCCGGCGGCAAGGTCTGGCGGATATCGCCGACCTTCTTGCGCAACTGATACCAGAGATCGGGGATTTGCTTGGAGTGCATCGAGTCGCGGGCGATGAAGGTCACCTGGGACTCACCGGGGCGGGAGAACGACATGATGCGTTCGTACTCGCCGGTTTCCATCAGCTTCTTTTCGATGCGTTCGGTGACCTGGCGCGAGACCTCCTGCGCTGTCGCGCCGGGCCAGCGGGTCTGGATGACCATGGCCTTGAAAGTGAACGGCGGGTCTTCGCTCTGGCCGAGTTTGGTGTAGGACAACGCGCCGACAACGGCGAGCAAAAGCATCAGGAACAGTACGATCTGGCGATTACGCAACGCCCATTCTGAGAGGTTGAAGCGCATTGGGGCTTACTCCTTGTTCGCCAGATTGACCACACGGTTGGAGCGATCCACCGGCCGCACCTGCTGGCCGTCGAGCAGCACATGAACGCCGGCAGCCACTACCCAGTCGCTGGCATTCAAGCCTTCGAGCACCGCCACGCTTTTCTCGCCGAACGGACCGACCCGCACCGGGGTTTTCTTCAACGTGTTGTTGCCGTTGACCACCCAGACGTAGGTCGCGCCGTTTTCAGCGCTCAGCGCGGAAAGCGGTATCGACAGCGAGACACTGTCAGCCGATTGCACAAACACCCGGGCGCTCTGCCCCAGTTCAGCCGGCACTTTGCCGCTGGTGAACGAGATACGCGCGGCAAAAGTGCGCGAGCGCGGATCGGCGGACGGCGACAACTCGCGGATCTGCCCGGCAAACCGCTGATTCTGCTGTGCCCACAATTCCACGGTAACCGGCTGACCAACCTTGAAGCGGCCGAAGCTTTGCTCCGGCAGGCTGATCAACACTTCGCGCTCACCATCGGTGGCGAGGGTGAACACGGTCTGCCCGGCAGCGACCACCTGCCCGACTTCCACCGAACGCTTGGCCACCACGCCATCCTGTGGCGCACGCAGTACCGCGTAACTGGCCTGGTTGGTCGAAACGTTGAATTCAGCTTTGATTTGTTTAAGGCGGGCTTCGCCGGAGCGATATAGATTTTCGGCATTGTCGTAGGCCGAGCGGCTGACCATCTGCCGATCCATCAGGGTTTTATAGCGATCTCGTTCGGCGCGGACCAGGTTCAGATTGGCCTCGGCGGCGGCGACCTGCGCGCGGGTGGCTTCCAGTTGCAGGCGCACATCCTGCGGATCAAGTTCGGCCAAGGGCTGATCGGCTTTGACGCGCTGGCCTTCGTCGACCAGTCGTCGGCTGACTTTGCCGCCAATGCGGAACGCCAGATCAGGCTCATAACGGGCACGCACCTCGCCCGGATAACTTTCCATCGCCTGCGCCGAAGGCTCGGGCTGTACCACCATGGCCGGGCGTACGGTGACCTTGGTCACCTCTTCCTGACCGCACGCCGATAACAGGAACGCCAGACTGACTGGCACGGCAAAGGACAACGCATGGCGGAACATGGTGACGGACCTTTCGCGAATGAGGCTTGGAATATTTATACTGGCGGGTATGGTATTAATAGCAAACTCACCAGTCCAGTATTAAAAGCGAAGAATGTCGAACAATCTTTCAGCTCCAAACGGCCCGGGCCGCCCCAAGGATCTGGCCAAACGCCAGGCGATCCTGGATGCGGCGAAAACCCTGTTTCTTTGCCATGGCTACGCCAACACCAGCATGGACGCGGTGGCCAGCGAGGCGGGCGTGTCGAAGCTGACGGTCTACAGCCATTTCAACGACAAGGAGACGCTGTTCTCCGCCGCCGTCGTCGCGAAATGCGAGGAACAATTGCCGCCGCTGTTCTTCGAATTGCCGGACGGCATCGCGGTGGAAAATGTATTGCTGAACATTGCCCGGGGCTTTCACCAACTGATCAACAGCGATGAATCGGTGAACCTGCACCGTCTGATCATGGCGCTGGGCAGTCAGGACCCGAAGCTGTCGCTGATCTTCTTCGAGGCCGGCCCAGAGCGCGTGGTCAACGGCATGGAAGGTCTGCTGGCGAAAATCCATGCAACCGGCGCGCTGAGCATCGACCAGCCACGCAACGCCGCCGAGCACTTCTTCTGCCTGATCAAAGGGGCGGGAAATTTTCGTTTGTTGTACGGCTGCGGCGAGCCGCTGACCGGAGAGGAAGCGGAGCGGCATGTGCGGGAGGTGGTGGGGTTGTTTATGCGGGCTTACAAACCCTGACAGTTTTGCGGTGCTTGTGCAGACCGCTTCGCGAGCAGGCTCGCTCCCACACTGGAATGCATTTCCTACTGTGGGAGCGAGCCTGCTCGCGAATGGGGCGACGCGGTCTCAGGGCTTCAGCGCTTTCTTCGGATAAATGTCATACCGGCTCGATTTGCCATCCAGCGCATGGCTCGGTTTCGGCCCTTCGATGCACGGCGCCTTGCGCGGGCGTTTGACTACCACCCGATGCGTGGCCAGGGCCAGCGCCGCTTCAAGCAGGGCCGGTGCATCCGGATCATCACCGACCAGCGGGCGGAACAGGCGCATTTCCTTTTTCACCAAGGCGGTTTTCTCGCGATGCGGGAACATCGGGTCGAGATAGATCACCTGCGGCGGCTCCCCTTCCCAACTGCGCATCACTTCGATGGAGTTGCCCTTGAGCAATTTCATCCGCGCCACGATCGGCGACACGTCGAAATCTTCTGCCGCCCGCGCCAAGCCGTCCTCAAGCAGTGCGCCGATCAGCGGCTGACGCTCGATCAGGCTCATTTCACAACCGAGACTGGCCAGCACAAATGCATCCTTGCCCAAGCCCGCCGTGGCATCCAGCACGCGCGGGCGCACGCCTTGGGCGATGCCGACAGCCTTGGCAATCATCTGGCCGCTGCCGCCGCCATACAAACGACGATGCGCCGCGCCGCCTTCGACGAAGTCGACCCGCACCGGTCCAGGCGCATCCGGGCCAAGCTGCTGCAACTGCAAACCCTGCTCGCCGACCTGCAAGGCGAACTCGCCGTCGGCCTCGCCGAGCGGCAGGCCGAGACGTTCGGCCCAGTGTTCGGCTTGCGCTTGAAACGTCGGGGCGAGGGCCTGGACATGGATGCGGCAGGCCGCGGGTGACTCGATCATGAAAAAACGCTCAAAAAAGTTAAGGATCGACAAAAACCGCCGATAAACCATTCAACGCGCATTTTGCCAGAGCTGAGCGTCAACCGAAAAAAATGTCAGGCATTCTTCCCACATCGATTGGCTACGTTTCGCCCCATGGCGACTTCAGCCGTCATAACACTCAAGCACTGAGCGGCGTCAGTCACCTGTGGCAGGATTTCTTTGCCCAGGCTCTGGCCGAACAGACGAGTGAAGTGGTGCCTGCCTGTGGCACGTTTCCACCGGTTGACCTGAACAGCCCGGAAGAACCAACCGTTGGCAGCGAGTTGCACGCGCACATCGTCAGCCAGCGCGAATGCGATGTGGTCGAAACCCAGGTTCGACCGCCAGAGCCACTGTTCCTGCCGATCGCCGAGTTCGAAATGGAGCTGCTGGACAAGCCGTTCCCACCGTTCCCGCCAGAAGAGCTCAAAGCCCAGCAAGAGCAACAGGATTTCGACAGCAGCTGGGTACGCCCGATTGTGATCAACAATGGCCAGCCAGTGCCGGAGCCAGGCCCTGCGCCGCAGAAACGTCCGCTGTACCTGCCGATTGCCGAGTTCGATCTGGACTTGCTGCAGAAGCCTTACCCGCCGTTCCCGCCGGAAGAAATCGTCGAGCAGCAGAAAGCTCTGGACTTCGATAATGGCTGGGCTCGCCCGATCGTCCTGCAGAACCTGCGCCTCGCCGCCTGATCCTCAGCGACACACGTTCCAGCGCCCGACATCGACATGAAAGTGATTGCGATGGGCGGCGTTGTAATCCGGGCTCAACACCACACTGAATGACTCGCAGGCGCCGTCGCGCACTTGGCGGAGAAACTCTGCGTCCTGGTTTTGCTTGGGCCAATCCCTGAGCACGCTGATCGTGCGTCCGCCAGCCAGACGGAAACCGGCAATGTCCAGCGCGTCGGCACTGGCATGTCGACTGAGGGCACCGCTCTCACGGTTGTAGACATTGCGACAGGCAAAGCTGCCGAGGTGATCGACCCGCGCAATCTTCTGGCCATAAGCCGATTGCGCGGCCGGTTGCAGGGTGTGGTGTTCGAACATCGCGTAGGCCACCGCCAGCGGGCAACTGGCAATGAAACTGCTGCTCAGCGCCACTCCACCGCCCTGCACCCGCAGAGCACCGACCAGCGGACACTTGGCGCCGGGGCTGTCGGCCTGGGGGCTGACGCGCAGATCCGAGCTGCTCAATGCCTGTGCGCAAAGCTCGGGATCACTGCGCAGGCGCATGAGTTTGTAACCGGTGAGCCAGTTGGGCGCGGCTTTTATGTCCAATGGCGCCCACGGGTTCCACTGCGGCGGCACGTCCAGCCAGCCACGCCAGACACTCACCGCGCCACCAGCGATCGCGAGCAACACCCCCCAGAACAGCCAACGTCCCATGCTCAGCCCTTGAAGAATTGGTTGGCCCTGGCGTACGGCATCGACTGCGACGTAAAGCCAAACGTGCCGCACTGGTGGATTTCTTCAGCCGCGCGGAAGAACTCGCCGAACGCCGCCAGCGCCAGTGCCGACCCGGTGCTGATCCGCCGGACGCCCAGTTCCTCGAGCTGTTGCACGGTCAGTTTCAAACCGCCAGACATCAACACATTGACCGGTTTCGGCGCCACCGCTTGCACCACTGCGCGCACTTCTTCGGCGCTGCGCAAACCCGGCGCATAGAGCACGTCGGCTCCGGCTTCGGCAAATGCCTGCAAACGGCGAATGGTGTCGTCAAGATCGGGGTTGCCGTGCAGGTAATTTTCCGCGCGAGCGGTGAGGACGAAAGGAAACGACAGGGTGCGCACCGCCGCGACAGCGGCTTCAATCCGTGCAACGGCGTGTTCGAAGCAATAGATCGGCGCGTCCGGACGTCCCGAAGCGTCCTCGATCGACCCGCCCACCGCGCCCGCTTCTGCGGCGCGCAGAAGACTCTGCGCTGCCTCGACCGGGTCATCGGCAAAGCCGTTTTCCAGATCCACCGCCACCGGCAGATCCGTCGCCGCGACAATCGCGCGGACATTGGCCAAGGTCTCGTCGAGACTCAACGCGCCATCAGGCTTGCCTTGGGAAAACGCGTAACCGGCGCTGGTGGTGGCCAAGGCCTGATAGCCGAGACTGGCGAGCATCTTCGCCGAGCCGGCATCCCACGGATTGGGGATGACGAAGATCCCCTGGCGATCATGCAGGGCTTTGAAGGCTTGGGCTTTGAGGCGTTGCTGTTGACTGACTTGGACGTTCATCGACGGCCTCCCGGGCAGAAAAAAACCCGCCTCAGAGCAAGCCAAGCTGCTCGGCGGCGGGTTCTCTGTATAGCTCAGGCAGCGCGGGCAAGCCAGGCAAACGTTGCATCAGTTGGGAGTGAAAACGCTGCGCCAGTTTCGCTGCCAACAGGTTATCGGCGGTATGCAGAAAGACGTACGGCGTGCGCCCCTCTTCGATCCATTCAGCAATCTTCGCCACCCACGGCACGAGAAACGCATCGTTGGCCTCAAGCTCGGGATGGCCGATGAAGCGCACCTGCGGAAACTGCGTGAACGCCGCCGGACGGGTCGGCACTCGCGGCTTTTTCGACTGCGCGTGGATCACCGAGGACTCGGTCGACAAGCAGCTGAACAGCGCGCGCGGGTCGAGACAGATGCGCTCGACACCGCGATCCAGCAACAGACGATTGAGCAGACGCTCGCTCTCGCCCTTGGCGAAGAACTGTTCATTGCGCACCTCGACCGCAAGCGGGCAATCCAGCGCATCTATAAACGCCGCGAGCTCCGGCAGACGCTGCGGCGTGAAGCTTTTCGACAGTTGCAGCCATAGTGGCGAAACACGTTCGCCTAACGGCTTGAGTAATTGCAGGAAGGTTTCGGCAGCGGTCAGTTGCTCGCGCAAGTCGCCGCTGTGGCTGATGTCGCCGGGGAATTTGGCAGTGAAGCGAAAGTGCGCCGGCATGATCTCGGCCCAGCGCTGCACAGTGGCTGGCGACGGGCTGGCGTAGAAGGTGGTGTTGCCTTCGACGGCGTTGAACACCTGGCAGTAGAGAGCGAGAAAGTCGGAGGTTTTTGCGTCTACCGGATACAGATACTCGCGCCAGGCATTTTCGCTCCAGGACGGGCAACCGAGGTAGTAAGGCAGATCCATCAGATATACAGATCGAGGCCCAGCACGTCTGCGTCCCAATCGACAAAACCGGCGGTGCTCAGGTAGCTGGCCAGGGCCATGGCTACGCTTTTCTTCATCGCGCGGTGGTAGATCATGTCTTGCTGACGGGCAGGCAGGTTGCTCAGGCGTTGCGCGGTAGCTTGGGCAGCACGAGCGGCCAACTGCTCTTCGCTCGGGAATTCCAGCTCGCCGTCGATGATCTCGACGGACTCATCCAGCGCCGCATTGCCTTTACGCGGCTTGCGCTTGATGGGGTAGGACTGAGTGGAAACGCCGTCTATACGCATAATGTCATGCTCGGTATCAATGATGGCAATTTAGCGGCACTTGACCGACTTAGCAAACCGCCGAGTGATAACTAGAACACATAAAGCGCAAAAGGTTTTAAGCGAGGGGGCAGAAACTGACGATTGGCGATATTTGTATGTGACCGCGAACCTGTGGGAACGAGCCTGCTCGCGAAGGGTTCAGCACATTCAACACATGCATTGACTGACCAGAAGCCTTCGCGAGCAGGCTCGCTCCCACAGGAGAAAGTGTCGTATCAGCGGGCTTTGGGGGTGGCAACTTTATCGCGCAAGTAAACCGGCTGCGCGTCATCTGCCGGGATCGCCTCACCGCGCTCCCAGGCGAAACGCGCCAGGGTCAGCAGGTCTTCGGCGTGGGGCAGCATGCCGGCGTCGGAGCCGCTCAGATTGACTGCGATGCGCTCGCCGTAACCCCAACCGGTACCGGCACCGAACCAATCGCCACTGGCATCAGCGGGCAACGCGGCGACTTCCGGTGGTAACACGGCTTCGGCGCCAACCAGACGCATCTCCCCCGCCGTCTCGCGGTAGCAGCCCCAATACACCTCATCCATCCGCGCATCGATCGCAGCCGCGACCTGGCTTACACCATGCTCACGAAAGGCACGCTGGGCCAGCACGGCAAGGTTGGATACCGGCAACACCGGACGATCCAGAGCAAAGGCCAAACCCTGCACCACACCAATGGCAATGCGCACACCGGTAAACGCGCCCGGGCCACGGCCGAAAGCAATCGCGTCGACCGCTTGCAGCGTGGTGCCGGCATCCGCGAGCAATTGCTGAATCATCGGCAGCAGCTTCTGCGCATGCAGGCGCGGGATCACCTCGTAATGGCTCGTGACCTTGCCGTCATGCAGCAAGGCAACGGAGCAAGCTTCAGTCGCGGTGTCCAGGGCCAGCAAGGTGCTCATCGATGTTTCCAAAACAGGGGTGGGAAAAAGTGCGTCAGTATAAACAACAACGGCCCGCAAGCGGGCCGTGGATGATGCAGCCGATCAGACTTTTCAGCTCAGCGCGGCCAGCACCTTGGTGGTGATTGCATCAACCGAACCAACGCCTTCGATGTGGCTGTACTTTGGCTTGCCGCCGTTCTTGGCGGAAAGGTTCTGGTAGAACTCCACCAGCGGTTTGGTCTGCGAGTGGTAGACCGACAGGCGATGACGCACGGTTTCTTCAGTGTCGTCCTTGCGCTGTACCAGCTCTTCGCCGGTGATGTCGTCCTTGCCAGCCAGTTTCGGCGGGTTGTAGACGATGTGGTAAACGCGGCCGCTGGCTTCGTGGACACGGCGACCGGCGATGCGCTGAACGATTTCTTCGTCTTCTACAGCGATCTCGACCACGGCATCCAGCTCGACACCGGCAGTGACCAGCGCTTCAGCCTGCGGAATGGTGCGCGGGAAGCCATCGAACAGGAAACCGTTGGCGCAATCAGGTTGAGCGATGCGGTCCTTGACCAGCGCGATGATCAGGTCATCCGACACCAGGCCGCCGGCATCCATGATGCTCTTGGCTTGCACGCCCAGTGGAGTGCCAGCCTTGACCGCAGCACGCAGCATGTCGCCGGTGGAGATTTGCGGAATGCCGAATTTCTCGGTGATGAACTTTGCCTGAGTACCTTTACCGGCCCCGGGAGCTCCCAGCAGAATGACGCGCATCGATGTGCTCCTCAATTTTTTATATAAAAGCTTTACAAAACAAAGGATTCGCTCGTAACCGACGGATCCTGAAAATACGGGTCGTGGCCGCACAAACGGCCAAAGGCTGATCAAGATACACAGCAGGCTGCGCCCACACAAGACGCCAAAAGTCGGAGAAACCGACGCCCGCCGTGACCTCGCGACGCGGTAACCCAAGTCGCAACCCCTACATTAACTGTCGCCTCGCGGCACTTTCCTACAGCAGGAGAAGCGGCATCCGACCCTTGTCGCGAATGCCGCCAGAGGTGCTCAGCAACCTTAGCCGGTATTGCGCAATCCGGCGGCAATCCCCGCCACAGACACCAGCAGCGCCTGTTCCACCGGGCTGCCCTGCTCGACATCCTGCTGCCGCGAACGCGCCAACAGTTCCGCCTGCAATAGATGCAGCGGGTCGAGGTAGGTGTTGCGCAAGCGGATGAATTCGAGGGTGTCCGGACTGTGCGCCAGCAGCTGCGACTGCCCGGTCAGACCGAGCACGACGGTGCATGCCTGCGACAATAGGTCGCGTAACTGCGCGCCCAACGGCAGCAGATCAGCTTCAACCAGACGCTCGTCGTAGGACTGCGCAATATCCGCATCAGCCTTGGCCAGAACCATTTCCAGCATATCGATACGGGTGCGGAAGAACGGCCATTGTTCGCGCATCTGCCCCAGCAACTCACCTTCGCCGCGCTCCAGCGCCTTGCTCAGCGCCGTCTCCCAGCCCAGCCAGGCCGGCAGCATCAATCGGGTTTGGGTCCAGCCGAAGATCCACGGGATCGCCCGCAGGCTTTCGATACCGCCGGCGCGACGCTTGGCCGGGCGACTGCCCAGAGGCAAACGTCCCAATTCCTGCTCCGGGGTCGACTGCCGGAAGTACTCGACGAATTGCGGATTTTCCCGCACCACCTGACGGTAAGCGCTGACACCGTCCGCCGCCAATTCGTCCATCAGATGGCGCCATTCAGGCGTCGGCGGCGGCGGTGGCAGCAAGGTCGCTTCGAGCACGGCGGCCAGATACAGATTGAGGTTTTGCTCGGCGATGTCCGGCAGGCCGAATTTGAAACGAATCATTTCGCCCTGTTCGGTAGTACGGAAACGACCCGCCACTGAGCCCGGCGGCTGCGACAGAATCGCCGCGTGCGCCGGACCGCCACCACGCCCCACGGTGCCGCCGCGACCGTGGAACAGCAGCAGTTCGACTTGCTGTTCGCGGCAGATTTCCACCAGACGCTCCTGCGCGCGATATTGCGCCCACGCCGCAGCGGTGGTGCCGGCATCCTTGGCCGAGTCGGAATAGCCGATCATCACTTCCTGCGGGCCATGCAAACGCGCGCGATAGCCCGGCAACAACAGCAGACGCTCCATCACCGGCCCGGCGTTGTCGAGGTCGGCGAGGGTTTCGAACAGCGGCACCACGCGCATCGGCCGCAGTACGCCGGATTCCTTGAGCAGCAGTTGCACCGCGAGCACATCGGAAGCCGCGCCAGCCATGGAGATCACGTAGGAGCCCAGCGACGCAGCGGGTGCGGCGGCGATTTCCTTGCAGGTGTTGAGCACTTCAGCGGTGTCCGCCGACGGTTTGAAATGCGCGGGCAGCAAAGGGCGACGGTTGCTCAATTCTTCGGTGAGGAAGTTGATGCGCTGTTCTTCGTCCCATTCCTCATAGCGGCCGAGGCCGAGGTAATCGGTGATTTCCGTCATCGCCGAGCTGTGCCGGGTCGAATCCTGACGCACATCGAGGCGCACCAGAAACAGGCCGAACGTCACCGCCCGACGCAGGCAATCGAGCAACGGCCCGTCGGCGATGACGCCCATGCCGCACTCGTGCAGCGAGTTGAAACACAACTGCAAAGGCTCGAGCAGATCGCGATTGTCGTGCAGCACATCGGCGGTTGCCGGGGTCGGCGCGGCCAACGCGGCATGCGCCCAGTTGCGTGTGGCGCGCAGGCGTTCGCGCAATTGCTTGAGCACCGCGCGATAGGGTTCGGCGCTGTCGCCGGCCCTGGCCTTCAGCGCATCGCTGGCCTGCTGCATCGACAGTTCGGCAGCGAGATGATCGACATCGCGCAGGTACAAATCAGCGGCCATCCAGCGCGCCAGCAGCAAGACTTCGCGAGTGACAGCGGCGGTGACATTGGGGTTGCCGTCACGGTCGCCGCCCATCCACGAAGCGAAGCGGATCGGCGCGGCTTCCAGCGGCAAGCGCAGACCCGTCGCGGCGAACAGCGCCTGATCGGCCTTGCGCATATGGTTGGGGATCGCCTGCCACAACGAATGCTCGATCACCGCGAAGCCCCACTTGGCTTCATCGACCGGGGTTGGTCGGGTGCGGCGGATTTCTTCGGTGTGCCAGGCTTCGGCGATCAGCCGTTGCAGTTTGCTCTGGATCTGCTCGCGCTCGGCGCTGGTCAGGTCGCGATGATCCTGCGCGGCCAGTTGCGCGGCGATCGCGTCGTACTTCTGGATCAACGTGCGTCGCGCCACTTCTGTCGGATGCGCGGTCAGCACCAGTTCGATTTCCAGCCGCGCCAGTTGCCGGGCCAGAGATTCGGCGCTGTGCCCTTCGCTGCGCAGGCGCGCGAGCAGTTCCGGCAACACCCGCGACTCGAACGGCGCCGGTTGCGACTCCTCGCGGCGATGGATCAGCTGGTACTGCTCGGCAATGTTCGCCAGGTTGAGAAACTGATTGAAGGCCCGCGCGACCGGAAGCAATTCGTCTTCACTCAATTGATTGAGGCTGGCGCTCAGTTCAGCGTCCATCGAGCCGCGCCGGTCGGCCTTGGCGCCTTTGCGAATCTGCTCGATCTTGTCGAGGAACGCCTCGCCGTACTGGTCTCGAATGGTGTTGCCCAACAGCTCTCCGAGCAGGTGAACATCTTCGCGCAAGCGTGCATCAATATCGGTCATCAGCAGTTCTCCAGCGGTAATCGGGGACAGCGCAGAAACGAATGCTTTGCCAGAGAGTGCCGCTCTGCGCCGCTTCTTACAAGCAGGCGACGAATCGACTTAAACCTTGCGCGCGAAAGCCAGTCTCAACAGTAAGCCGTACGACGGCCCGCCGCCGGCGCTGCCGGACACTCACCCAGGCCTGCCATCAGCAGGCGCTAAATGAGGTCATCATGAAAATTCGTGAACTCGCCCAGCATTGGGAAGAAAACGCCAAAGGTCGCCTGACCGACACCGGCTACACGATTCATCTGGACGTCGAAGCCGCCGCAAGGCTGGCGGCGATTGCCGAAATGTACCCCAAGCGTCACCCCGAGGAACTGCTCGGCGAGCTGATCGGCGCCGCGCTTGAGGAGTTCGAAGCGAGCCTACCGTATGTGAAGGGTTCAACAGTGGTGGCGACCGATGAGGAAGGCGATCCGTTGTATGAAGATGTCGGCCCGACGCCGCGTTTTCTGGCGTTGTCGCGACGGCATTTGCATGATCTGTCCTCGGCTGAAAACAAGCAGAAGCACTGATTCCTGACACCGAGAAAAATGTGGGAGCGGGCTTGCCCGCGATGGCGGCAGTTCAGTCAAAGATGTGCTGAGCACGATGGCCTCATCGCTGGCAAGCCAGCTCCCACAGGGTACTGATCATCCCTGATATCACCTTAAAATTCACCCGCGCATACCGCTCCAAAGCCCCAAAGTTCCCGCCCCAGAGCCTTGTCCAAACGGTCAATTAAATTTTTGGCGATAGGCCATCTTTTCTGAACTTTTCAAAAATGCCGCCGGTCGGAACAGGTAACCACGCCTGGAACGAGCGTTTCAATTCGCGTCTACAAGCGATGCTTTCGGCTCCTCTGCCAGGATGGATTCAGTTGTATTTTCAGGAGATGCCTAATGGAGTTGAAGACCATGAAAACCCAAACCTCGTTTTCCCACCTGCGCGGTCTGAAACTGGCCGCTCTGGCCATCGGCACCAGCTTCGTACTGGCCGGTTGCGCCGGTAACCCGCCGACCGAGCAGTACGCCGTGACCCAATCGGCTGTGAACAGCGCCGTCAGCGCTGGCGGTACCGAATTCGCTGCGGTGGAAATGAAGCAGGCTCAGGACAAACTGAAACAAGCTGAAATCGCCATGCACGACAAGAAGTATGACGAAGCCCGTCGCCTGTCCGAACAGGCTGAATGGGACGCTCGCGTCGCTGAACGCAAGGCTCAGGCCGCCAAGGCCGAACAGGCTGTGAAGGATTCCCAGAAAGGTGTTCAGGAACTGCGTCAGGAAAGCCAGCGCACTGTGCAGTAAGCGCGCATCCCGACCGCAAAGCTGAAACTCTTACCGATAGAAAGGACGAAAAATTATGCGTAAGCAACTGATGATTCCCGCTCTTCTGGCCGCAAGCGTTGCACTGGCAGCCTGCTCCACCCCGCCTAACCCGAACCTGGAACAGGCGCGCACCAACTACGCCGGCCTGCAGGCCAACCCACAGGCGAGCAAAGTCGCGGCACTGGAAACCAAAGACGCCAGCGATTACCTGGACAAGGCCGACAAGGCTTATCTGGACAAGGAAGACGCAGCCAAGGTTGACCAACTGGCTTACCTGACCAACCAGCGCGTCGAAGTGGCCAAGCAGACCATCGCTCTGCGCACCGCTGAAAACAACCTGAAAAACGCCGCAGCCCAACGTGCCCAGGCCCGTCTGGATGCCCGTGACCAGCAGATCAAACAGCTGCAGGACAGCCTCAACGCCAAGCAGACCGATCGCGGTACGCTGGTGACTTTCGGTGACGTGCTGTTCGCCACCAACAAGGCTGATCTGAAATCCAGCGGCCTGGTGAACATCAACAAACTGGCGCAATTCCTCCAGGAAAACCCGGATCGCAAAGTGATCGTCGAGGGTTACACCGACAGCACCGGCACCGCGAGCTACAACCAGTCGCTGTCCGAGCGACGCGCGACTTCCGTGCAGATGGCCCTGATCAAGATGGGCGTCGACCCTTCTCGCATCGTCGCTCAGGGTTATGGCAAGGAATACCCGGTAGCGGATAACGGCAGCGTTTCGGGTCGTGCGATGAACCGTCGTGTGGAAGTGACCATTTCCAACGACAACCAGCCAGTAGCACCGCGTTCTTCGGTGAGCTCGAACTAAGCTCCACCCGGTAACGCAAAAAGCCCCGCCTGAGTTGATCAGGCGGGGCTTTTTTTGTGGAAGTGTGAAAGTCGGTTGACTCAATTCCCATGACCGTTTCGTCTTCCGAAAGCGAAGTCCACTGTCAACTATGACAGTGGACGAGGATCGGTACTTGGAAGAGGCTGTTACCTGTCAGCCTGATCCTCACAAGGATTCCCCGATGAAACGATCAATCATCGCAGTCGGATTTTTGTCGACACTACTCCATGCAGCGATGAGCTGGAGCAACGCGGCAATCCCACCAGAGCCTTTGTATGATCCCGATGACATGGTCATCAGCACCGATCCCGAACTACTGACTCCCTCGATAAAACGCCCCATCACAGGCGTTCAAAAGGTATTGCTGGTGGCCGGGCACTGGTCAGGCGAACCGGGCCTGGACTCCGGAAAAATTGCTGAGCAAACTTTCTCAACGCACTGGAATTCATTGCGCTCCTACATCCTCGCTGCCTCCGGCAATAAACTGAAACTGGAAGGCACACAGATCGAGGCAGATTTCGGTCCAAAACCTGCTACATGCTCCGCTTCAGGCAGTCTCGACGCAGGACGCAAAGCGGCCCGTGCACAAAACATTGATCCCGCAGGTTTTCCATTCCTCTTTGTGGCGGTCCCCTGTGGCGGCGGCGCAATCGCTACGGTGCCGGGAAACTGGATTTGGGTTAAAGGTATGCCGGGCTCACCGCATACATGGAAGCACGAATTCGGCCACAATCTGGGATACCCACATGGCGGCACTTATACCAAATGTCCGGTGAGTAACGACGTTGTTCAGGCTCCTGAAGAGTGCAGCCCGGTCGGGTATGGTGATACTGGAGACTCGGTATCGGGTGGCGGAACACTCTATCCGGCAATCAACCGGTGGTTCTCCGGCTGGCTAGATGACTCGCAAGCCGCCGTGATCAGTAAGACAGGTCTGTACCGCCTGGGGGTATTGGGTAAGGAAGGGCCTCAACTTTACATGATCAATCGGCCCACAGAACCTCAGTTGATAGCGCTTGAGTACCGCCAGCCCACACCATTCGACGAATTTTCTCCCACCGATAATCGCGTGACCGGCGTCTGGATCAGGTACTCGTCACTGAACGGGACGGTGCGCAATGTGCAATTGGATGCCTCGCCAGAAACTGCCACAACGAACGATCCTACCCTGCAGCCAGGACGGACGCTGGAAGACGCGACGGCAAAAATCAAAATCAAAGTCTGTGCGACGGATAAGGCTGGTGCATCGCTCGCAATTGCAATAAACGGACAAGGCCTCCCATATTGCACAACGACAGTCGTGCCACCGCTGGTCATGACACCCGAGCAGAACGCTACAACAACGCTGAAACCTTTGATCACTGGAACGGCGCGACCGGGAGCAACGATCAAGGTAGCAGAAGCCGCAACCCCGGAGACTTTCTTCGCAACAGCTATCGCGGATGTACAAGGCAGGTGGTCAATAACCCCTCCTACCGATAGGCCATCAGGCCCCAATGCACTTGTGCTTCGGCAGTACTTTGGCGACAGAGTCTCGGGGCCGTCCGAGCAGCGTTTATTCAACGTTGTTGATATCGTGGATGTGCCTCCCCCGGTTATCTCCAGGCCAGTGGAAAACGCTGACTCCGGTTACAACCCTTTGCTTTCAGGCACAGCATTGCCTGGCGCCCATATTCGCGTAACCCGCGTTTACGGCCCTTACGAAATACTGGCGGAAACAGACGCTGATGCCTATGGCAAATGGTCAGTGCGAAGTGTCTGGACATTACCCTCAGGGCCTTTTTCCATGACAGCCTGGCAAAGCATTGATGGTAAGCGCTCGCCGTGGAGTGCCAATAGAACAATCAAGGTAATTGATACGCTCGAGGCGCCAGTCATAGAAACCCCACTAGAGGGTAGTGACAGTGGTCAAAACCCTCTGCTCTCCGGCAAAGCTCTTCCGGGCGCACATATCCGTGTGTCCAAGGTCTACGGCCCTTACGAGGTACTGGCGGAAACAGACGTCGATGCCTATGGCAACTGGTCGGTGCAAAGTGTCTGGACTTTACCCGTCGGCCCGTTTTCCATGACTGCATGGCAAAGTATCGATGGCCATCGCTCACCTTGGAGCGCCAATCGAAAAATCACGGTAACTGACGCACCCGCAGCGCCTGTTATCGACACACCGGTGGAGGGCAGTGAAAGCGGCCAAAATCCGCTGCTCTCGGGAAAAGCGCTGCCGGGTGCCCATATCCGGGTCACCAAGGTTAACGGCCCTTACAACATACTGGCGGAAACAGATGCCGATGCTTACGGCAACTGGTCGGTGCAAAGTGTCTGGAGCTTACCCGTCGGCCCGTTTTCCATGACTGCATGGCAAAGCATTGACGGTAAGCGCTCGCCGTGGAGTGCCAATCGAAAAATCACGGTGACACCCAGCCCTTAGCTGTAAAAGCTCCTTCGTTCAAATGGAGGGGCTCTTTGTTTAGTTTCATACTGTAGCCCCTCACCCCAACCCTCCCCCGAGGGAGAGGGAGCCGATTGGGGGATGCTCTAGAGATACATCGATCTGAAAGTGCTTTATTGAATCCATAATCGACACGGTCTCTCAGGTCGATGTATGGCGGAATACACCTCGGTCAGTCCCCTCTCCCAATGGGAGAGGGGGAAAGTGATCCAGCAGAATCACTGCTCCAGCTTCTGCGGCGTCTCCTCCCCCATGCAGCGCACAGCCTTTTTCTGGCCATTGATCAACACACCGGTCAACCCTTTCTGCTCGGTATCAAACAACACCAGCACACCATCAATGCACTGCGCCACTTGCGGCGCGGGGGTCAGCGAGACTTTGTAGTCCTCGCCCGGCACCGTCTTGAGCATGGTGAATTCGCTGAGCAGCAATGCATCCTCCGGCTTGGCAAAGTGCAGGTAGCCGTAGTACCACAGCGCCCCGACGGTGCCGAGGATGCTGCAGATACCGGTGATGATCAGCGGGATGGCATTACGTTCTTCAGTCATTGCGGGGTCTCATCTTCGGAATTCGGGGGCGGCGGATAGTTGGGGATTTCGCCGAGGCGGCGCAGGCCGTCGAAGTGTTCGGGATCATCAAGGTAGCGCAGCATGACCTGACGCCACACCGGGTCGCCGAAGGTTTGCACATGACCGCCACGGGTCAGCTGCAACACCCGCGGCGGCGGCGCCGCTTGATACAGGCGAATGCCGTTGGCCATCGGCACCAGCGGATCGTCGATGCTGTGGAAGATCAGCTTGGGCACGCCGGTCAGCTGCGCCATCGAGTTGATCGCGCTGTCGCCATCCGGCACCAGCCACGACAGCGGCACCTGCAACGGCCAGGTCAGCCACGAAGTGCTGAGGGCGAATTGGCCGACACTGCGATAACTGGCCGGCACGCCATCCAGCACCAGGGCCTTGAGTTGTTTTTGCCGTTCCGGGTGCTGCGCCAGCCAATGCACCGACATCGCGCCGCCGAGGCTCTGCCCGAGCAGCACCAGCGGTTTGCCTTTGACCTCGGGCGCTTTGTCGAGCCAGGCGAACGCGGCGTCGATGTCCTGATAGATCGCCGGCAGGCTCGGCTTGCCCTCGGACAAACCGTAACCGCGATAGTCGACCAGCAGTACCTGATAGCCATTCTTCGGCAACCACCAGCTGCCGCCCAGATGCATCGGCAGATTGCCGCCGTTGCCGTGCAGATGCAGGACCGTGCCTTTGACCTCGACGCCAGGTTTGGCCGGCAGCCACCAGGCGTTGAGTTTCAAGCCATCAGCGGTGAGCAGGGTGACGGTGCGGTATTCGAGTTTGGCTTTGTCCGGGGTGAAGATCTGGCCCGGTTCAGGGTAGAACAGCAGCGAACTGCAACCGCCGAGGGTCAAGAGCAGGCAAAGGATGCCGAGGATTCTCATCCGGTGAAACCTCGCAAAGAAGAGAACTGAACACAAATCAAACCTGTGGGAGCGAGCCTGCTCGCGAAAGCGGTGTATCAGCCGACATCAATGTTGAAGGTGAAATCGCATTCGCGAGCAGGCTCGCTCCCACAAGGGGTTCGGTGCTGGGTCTAGAGGATATTGGAGTAATCCGCCTCAATCCGGTCCAGACTCAAATGGTTGAGGAAGTTGGAGAAACACATCCACGCCGACAACGCATTCAAGTCACGGAACTGATCCGGTAGATATTTCGGCGGCACCACCAGCCCTTCATCCACCAGTTGCCGCAAGGTTCGCATGTCTTCCAGTGTGGTCTTGCCACAGAACAACAGCGGAATCTGCTCGAGCTTGCCCTTGCGCACGGCCAACTGAATGTAGTTGTAAACCATGATGAAGCCCTTGAGGTAGGACAAGTCTTTGGTGAATGGCAGACCGGTCGGCGTCGAGCCACGGAAAACCCGGCTGGCGTTGCCGTAGCTTTCGGCCATCTCGAAACCTTGCTCGCGGAAGAATTCGTAAATCTGCAAAAAGTCGGCGCCCTCCTCGACCATATGAATCGCACGGGTGCGGTTGGTCAGTTTGCGCAGGCGACTCGGGTAAGAAGCGAAGGTGATGATTTCCATCAGGATCGCCAGCCCTTCCTGGGTCACCGTTGACGAGGGCGGGCCTTTGGACAGGAAAGTGCAGATAGGCTGGTTCAAGCCATTGAGCGTAGTGCCGACGTGCACCAGACCTTCGTGGACTTCCAGTGCGCGCACGTCGCGGTCGTTGAACAGCGCATCCGTGCGGATCTTGATGTAGTCGGCGCCCGCCGCGGCGTCGGCGACGATGCCGTCGGACTCGAACACGCGAATGGTTTCTTCGGCCTCACCGAATACCTTGTTCAGTCGGGTTTGCAGCAGGTGCACCGCGTCTTTGGCGGTAAGGATCTTCGGCTCGTCCTTCAGATCGCCGCGCCCGTCGATGTTATTCAGGTAGTCGGACATCATCAGGCCGAGGTCGGCCAATGTCGGGTCACCGGCGTGGAAGGCATCGGACGCCGCGCCGTACAGCTCCTGCGAGATCAGCCCGAAGTCCTCGGTGCCGCGCGCTTCGAGCATGCGCACCACCATGCGGTATTCCTTGCACATGCGCCGCATGATCTGCCCGACCGGGTTGAACTGGCCGAGCTGGCGGGTGATGTCGCGCTCGATGTTCTGGAATTCCAGTTTGACCTGGCTCGAATCGAACGACAGCGGGCGGTTGAGGTAGTAGTCGCGATCCACCGCCGGCATTTCCTTGCCCTTGGCCTTGAGAAAGCCCTTGCGCACGTTGTCGTCCCACTTGACCGCATCGAGCACGCGGATCGGCGTCTGCGCCAGCACAATGCGATCGGACAACATGCGTATCGTCTGCTGGTAATCGTCCACCCGAAACTCCTGTAGAAAACGTGACGTGCTGAAACTCAGACTTTAAGCCTTTGCGGGAGCGGGCCTGCTCGCGAATGCACTGTGTCAGACAACGCAGATGTTGAATATCAGAGTGCTTTCGCGAGCAGGCTCGCTCCCACGGGGTGTAGCGTGAAACGCTAGACCGACGCTAGCACCAGGTGCATATACCGCGTCAGAATCCCGAGCATGTCCTCTTCGGCCAATGGCTCGGCGTCATTGAGCAGGCCCTGATATTCCATCCGCCCGATAATCGCCGTCAACACCTTGGCATCCTGTTGCGGTTCGCGCGAGCCCAGTACCTGGAACAACTGGCAGGTGCCCTGCAACAGAATCTGCTGATGCGAGCGCACCAGAATGGCCAGACGCGGATTGAGCAGCGCTTCCTGACGGAACGCCTGTTCGGCCATCAGATGCTCGCGGCGGTTGATCAGTTGCCGGTGCACGTAATCGGCCATCAGCCGCGCGATGTCATCGGCCAGTTGTGAGCGCGACTCCGGGCTGCCGTCGGCGCTGACCACCATTTCGCGCAGCAGACCTTCGTTATTGATCCACAACTTGGCCATGTACGCCGCGCTGCGTTCAACGTATTGGGCGAAGGTATCGGTGAGCAGGTCATCGATGTCCTTGAAGTAATACGTGGTCGCCGACAGCGGCACGCCGGCCTCCGCCGCGACCGCACGATGGCGCACGGCACGCACGCCGTCGCGCACGACAATGCGCATCGCGGCGTCGAGAATGTCCTGGCGACGCTGCTCACTGCCCTGTCGGCTGGCCTTGCGGCCCTGGTACTGAACACTTTCAGCGACCGCAGTGGCGATACCCGCTGCACCTTCTTGAGCTAATGCACCCATCACGACAGCACTTCCTCTACTAATGCCAAATTAACCAATTGATACATTTGTACCAGACAGGCAATAAAAAGCCGCCTGTTTTAGGCGGCTTTTTAACTGAAACGTTTACGCTTGCGGTCGCATGTGCGGGAAAAGGATCACATCGCGGATCGACGGCGAGTTGGTCAGCAACATCACCAGACGATCGATGCCGATACCTTCACCGGCGGTTGGCGGCATGCCGTACTCCAGCGCACGGACGAAGTCGGCATCGTAGTGCATGGCTTCGTCGTCGCCGGCGTCCTTGTCGGCCACCTGCGCCATGAAACGCTCGGCCTGGTCTTCGGCGTCGTTCAACTCGGAGTAGGCGTTGGCGATTTCACGACCACCGATGAACAGCTCGAAGCGGTCGGTGACGTTCGGGTTCTCGTCGTTACGACGGGCCAGCGGCGACACTTCGAACGGGTACTGAGTGATGAAGTGCGGCTGCTCCAGCTTGTGCTCGACCAGTTCTTCGAAAATCATCACCTGCAATTTGCCCAGACCTTCGAAGCCCAGCACCTTGGCGCCGGCCTTCTTGGCGATGGCGCGAGCCTTGTCGATGTCATTCAGATCATCGGCAGTCAGCTCAGGGTTGTACTTGAGGATCGAGTCGAACACCGACAGACGCACGAACGGCTCGCCGAAGTGGAACACCTTATCGCCGTACGGCACGTCGGTGCTGCCCAGCACCAGCTGCGCCAGCTCGCGGAACAGTTCTTCGGTGAGGTCCATGTTGTCTTCGTAATCGGCGTACGCCTGATAGAACTCCAACATGGTGAATTCAGGGTTGTGACGAGTCGAAACGCCTTCGTTACGGAAGTTGCGGTTGATCTCGAAGACCTTTTCAAAACCGCCAACCACCAGACGCTTCAGATACAGCTCTGGCGCGATACGCAGGAACATTTCCATGTCCAGCGCGTTGTGGTGAGTTTCGAACGGCTTGGCTGCGGCGCCGCCGGGAATGGTCTGCAGCATCGGTGTTTCGACTTCGAGGAAGTCGCGCTTCATCAGGAAGCTGCGGATGTGCGCGATCACTTGCGAACGCACGCGGAACGTCTGGCGCACGTCTTCGTTGACGATCAGGTCGACGTAGCGCTGGCGGTAGCGCTGTTCGGTGTCGGTCAGGCCGTGGTGCTTGTCCGGCAGCGGGCGCAGCGACTTGGTCAGCAGGCGCACGTTGGTCATTTCAACGTACAGGTCGCCTTTGCCGGAACGCGCCAGGGTGCCTTCAGCGGCAATGATGTCGCCCATGTCCCAGGTTTTCACTGCGGCCAGGGTTTCTTCCGACAGCGTCTTGCGGTTGACGTAGACCTGGATGCGTCCGGTCATGTCCTGGATCACCATGAACGAGCCACGGTTGAGCATGATGCGACCGGCAACCTTGACCGGGATTGCAGCCTCTGCCAGCTCTTCCTTGGTCTTGTCCGCGTACTGTTTCTGCAAGGCATCGCAGTAGTTTTCGCGGCGGAAGTCGTTCGGGAAGGCATTGCCCTTGGCGCGCTCGGCAGCAAGCTTTTCCTTGCGCAGGGCGATCAGGGAGTTTTCTTCCTGTTGCAGGGCTTGCGGGTCGAGTTGTAGGTCGCTCATGTCTTTAAGTATTCCATCAGGTTCGTTGCCCCCAGCCTTCGGCTGGGGATCGCGGGCGAGCCCGCTCCCACAGAGGGTGTTACAGGCCGGATTTCAGGCTCGCTTCCAGGTACTCATCGATGTCGCCATCGAGCACCTTGTCGCAATCGCTGCGTTCGATGTTGGTACGCAGATCCTTGATCCGCGAGGCATCGAGCACATAAGAGCGGATCTGGTGACCCCAGCCGATATCGGACTTGGTGTCTTCCAGCGCCTGCGAAGCGGCGTTGCGCTTCTGCATTTCCTGCTCGTACAACTTGGCCCGCAGCATTTTCATCGCGGTGTCCTTGTTGGCGTGCTGGGAACGCTCGTTCTGGCAGCTGACCACGGTGTTGGTCGGTACGTGGGTGATACGTACGGCCGAGTCGGTGGTGTTTACGTGCTGACCACCGGCACCAGAGGAACGATAGGTGTCGATCCGCAGGTCTGCCGGGTTGATTTCGATTTCCACCTTGTCATCGATCTCTGGCGAGACGAAAACAGCGGAGAACGAGGTGTGGCGACGGTTGCCGGAGTCGAACGGGCTTTTGCGCACCAGACGGTGCACGCCGATCTCGGTACGCAGCCAGCCAAAGGCGTATTCGCCCTTGATGTGCACGGTCGCGCCCTTGATCCCGGCGACTTCACCGGCGGACAGTTCCATGATGGTCGCGTCGAAACCGCGTTTGTCAGCCCAGCGCAGGTACATGCGCAGCAGGATGTTGGCCCAGTCCTGCGCTTCGGTACCGCCGGAACCGGCCTGGATGTCCAGGTAGGCGTTGTTCGGGTCCATTTCATGGCTGAACATGCGGCGGAATTCCAGCTTGGCCAGATTTTCCTCGAGACGGGCCAGCTCGGCGACGACATCGCCCACTGCGCCTTCGTCGTTCTCTTCGACGGCCATGTCCAGCAGGTCGCGGCAATCGGCCAGACCGCCGTTCAGTTCGTCGAGAGTGTCGACGATCTGCGCCAGCGCGGCACGCTCGCGGCCCAGCTCCTGGGCGTATTCAGGTTTGTTCCAGACACTCGGATCTTCAAGCTCGCGATTGACCTCGGTCAGACGCTCATGCTTTTGATCGTAGTCAAAGATACCCCCGAATAGTTTCGGAGCGCTCGGACAGGTCCTTGATGGTGTTCAGGATCGGGTTGATTTCCATGACGGGCAGCACTCGTTGGCGAACTTTTGAAAGCCGGCGAGTATAACGTAAACAGCCTGTCGCGGCAGCCCGTCTGGCGGTGAATGGGCCGAGATTGCTGCCCTCACCCTAGCCCTCTCCCGGAGGGAGAGGGGACCGATCGGGGGATATTTGAAACATACGCCGAATAGAATGGCTTCACCGAATCCGTGATCGCCAAGCCTGAAGATCCATAATCGCTGCGATCTCTCAGGTCGATGTCTGGCCCGAGACACCTCGGTCGGCCCCCTCTCCCTCCGGGAGAGGGCTGGGGTGAGGGCAACGGCCGTTACTCGATCCCGACCTGATTGCGCCCATTGTTCTTGGCCAGATACAACCCGCGATCTGCCGCCGAAATCAGCAGCCGGCAATCACTGCCCGCCTGGGGCACCATGGTCGCCAGACCGATGCTGATGGTCAGACTGGAACCCTCGGCCGGCGTGTTATGCGGAATTTTCAGCGCCGCCACGGTCTGGCGCAGTTTTTCGGCCAACAGCCGCGCGCCGCCCGGCGAAGTGTTCGGCAGCACCAGCACAAACTCCTCGCCGCCGTAACGCGCCGGCAGATCCGATGGCCGCGAGCTGGCGTCACGGATGGCTGCGGCAACCTTGCGCAAGGCTTCGTCGCCTTCAACGTGGCCAAAACTGTCGTTGTACGACTTGAAGTAATCGACGTCGATCATCAGCAATGACAGCTGCGTCTGATCACGCAGCGAACGGCGCCACTCCAGTTCCAGGTACTCGTCGAAGTGCCGTCGGTTGGACAGCCCGGTCAGGCCATCGGAGTTCATCAGCCGTTGCAGCACCAGATTGGTGTCGAGCAATTGCTGCTGGCTGACCCGCAACGCTCGGTACGCGGCGTCGCGTTGCAGCAATGTCATGTAGGACCGCGAGTGGTAGCGAATGCGCGCGACCAGTTCGATGGTGTCCGGCAGTTTCACCAGATAGTCGTTGGCGCCAGCGGAGAACGCCGCGCTTTTGATCAGCGGGTCTTCCTTGGTCGAGAGAACGATGATCGGGATGTCCTTGGTCGCCGGATGATTGCGGTATTCGCGCACCAGGCTCAGGCCATCGAGGCCGGGCATCACCAGGTCCTGGAGAATCACCGTCGGTTTGATCCGCACCGCCTGGGCGATGGCCTGCTGCGGGTCGGAGCAGAAGTGGAAGTCGATGTTTTCCTGATTCGACAGCCCACGGCGCACCGCTTCGCCGATCATCGCCTGATCATCCACCAACAACACCATGGCGGCGTTCTCGTCGGTTTTAATGTCGTCGATCTGTAAATCATTCATGAGCGGTCACCTGAGTACTGCGGGGGCCTGGATTGCCGATCAACCTGTTCATTTGGGGAAAATCTCCAGCAATCGTGGCGCTATCTTTTCCAGCGGGCGGATTTCCACCGCGGCATCGATTGCCGCGGCAGCCTTGGGCATGCCGTACACCGCACTGCTGTGCTGATCCTGGGCGATGGTCAAATAGCCCTGCTGGCGCATGAGCTTAAGCCCTTGCGCGCCATCGCGCCCCATCCCGGTCAATAAAACCCCGACCGCGTCACCGTTCCAGTAACTGGCAACGCTCTCGAAAAACACGTCGATCGAGGGGCGATAGATCTCGTTGACCGGTTCGGCGGTGTAGGCCAGCGTGCCGTTTTTCAACAGGCGAATATGGTGATTGGTCCCGGCCAGCAGCACCGCGCCACTTTGCGGCGGCTCGCCTTCACGGGCCAGACGCACATCGAGGCCGCTGGCGCTGGCCAGCCATTCGGCCATGCCGGCGGCGAACACCTGATCGACATGCTGCACCAGCACGATCGCGGCGGAAAAATCCTTCGGCAGGCCTTTGAGCAACACTTCCAGCGCCGCCGGCCCACCCGCAGACGAACCGATCGCCACCAGCCGCTGACGTGACGGCGAACTGCGCGGTGAACTCGGCGCCGGGCGCGAGCGCGGCGCCTTGTCGCCGATCAGCCAGCCGATGTTGAGGATCTTGCGCAACAACGGCGCCGCCGCTTCCTGGGCATTGCCGGCGCCGATCGCCGGCGTGTCGACCACGTCCAGCGCGCCGTGGCCCATGGCCTCGAACACGCGGTGCACGTTCTGCTGGCGGTCGACGGTGACGATGACGATCGCGCATGGGGTCTCGGCCATGATCCGCCGCGTGGCTTCGACACCGTCCATGATCGGCATGATCAGGTCCATCAGAATCAGGTCTGGCGTGCACTCGGCGCAGCGTTGCACCGCCTCGGCGCCGTTGCTGGCGACCCAGATCACCTGATGCGCCGGCTCGAAGGCCAGCGCTCGGCGCAGGGCCTCCACCGCCAGGGGCATGTCGTTGACGATTGCGATCCTCATGCCCGCGCTCCCCCGATGAGCTCGACCACTGCATCGAGCAGGGCGTCGTCATGAAAACTGGCTTTGGCCAGATAATAGTCGGCGCCGGCGTCCAGTCCACGGCGGCGGTCTTCTTCGCGATCCTTGTACGACACGACCATCACCGGCAACGATTGCAAACGGTTGTCGCGGCGCAGCAGCGTGACCAGCTCGATGCCGTCCATGCGCGGCATGTCGATGTCGGTGATCAGCAGATCGAAGTTCTCCGAACGCAGCGCATTCCAGCCATCCATGCCGTCCACAGCCACCGCGACGTCATAGCCGCGATTGAGCAGCAGTTTGCGTTGCAGCTCGCGCACGGTCAGCGAATCGTCGACCACCAGCACCCGTTTGCGCGCCGCTTCGGCAGTTTGATTGCCGTGGCGGGCAATGCGCTCCAGACGCCCGGTGTTGAGCAGTTTGTCTACCGAACGCAGCATGTCTTCGACATCGACGATCAGCACCACCGAACCATCATCGAGCAAGGCCCCGGCGGAAATATCCTGAACCTTGCCCAGACGCTCGTCCAGCGGCAACACCACCAGCGTGCGCTCACCCACGAAGCGCTCGACAGCCACCCCATAAATCGCCTCGCGCTCGCGGATCACCACGACTTTCAGGGTAGCGCCATCGTTCTGACTGGCCGGGCGATTGAGCAACTGGCTGGCCGCAACCAGCCCGACATGCTGGCCTTCGTGCCAGAAATGCTGGCGTCCTTCGACCTGCACGATGTCTTCGGGGGCCAGATCGCACATGCGTTCGATGTGCGCCAAGGGGAATGCGTAAGCCTCTTCGCCGACTTCCACCACGAGGCTGCGTACCACCGAAAGCGTCAACGGCACCTCCAGATGGAAACGGCTGCCCTCGCCCGCCGTCTGCTCCAGCACCACGGCCCCACGCAATTGGCGGACCATATGCTGAACAGCGTCGAGGCCGACCCCGCGCCCGGACACTTCGGTAACCTTGTCGCGCAGGCTGAACCCCGGCAGAAACAGGAAGGTCAGCAGTTCTTCTTCGCTCAGTTGCGCTGCGGTTTCGGCTGGGGATAACTGCCGTTCGACGATGCTGCGGTGGACTTTCTCCAGATCGACGCCACCGCCGTCATCGCTGAGTTCCAGCACCAGCAAACCGGCTTGGTGGGAGGCGCGCAGACGAATCAGGCCTTCTTCGGGCTTGCCCTTGAGCAGGCGCTGCTCCGGGGATTCGATGCCGTGATCGACGGCGTTGCGCAGCAAATGAGTCAGCGGCGCTTCGAGCTTTTCCAGCACGTCGCGATCGACCTGAGTTTTCTCGCCTTCGATCTCCAGGCGCACTTGTTTGCCAAGACTGCGTCCGAGATCGCGAACCATGCGCGCCTGCCCGCTGAGCACGTCGGCAAACGGGCGCATGCGACAGGCCAGCGCGGTGTCGTAGAGCACTTGTGCACGCTGGCTGGCCTGCCAGGCGAATTCGTCGAGTTCGGCGTTTTTCTCGCTGAGCAATTGCTGCGACTCGGCGAGCAAACGTCGCGCATCTTCCAGCGACTCGAGCGCTTCCAGGCTCAGTGCATGCTCCTTCAGGTGCACATTGAGATTTTCCAGCGCGCGCAGGCCGTTGTTCTGCATGCGCTTGAGGCGCTGCATGGTCGCCAGATGCGGCTTGAGACGCTGGGTTTCCACCAGCGATTTGCTCGACAGATCGAGCAGGCTGTTCAGGCGTTCGGCAGTGACGCGCAAAACGCGCTCGCCGCCTTCGGTGGTGCGTTTGTTTTTACGCGGGGTCGGTTCGGCGGGCTCGTCGACAATCGGCGCCGACACTATCGGCACTGGCTCGATCTGCAACTCGGCCATTGGTGGCGTGGCAACCACAGCGGCTGGCGCCGAAGGATCGAGCAGACGCCCCATCAGCGTCACGTAGGCTTCAATGTCCGTGGGTTGCGGCGCATTGGCCGGCGTGGCGATGCGCATCAGCAGGTCGGTGCCCTGCAACAACGCGTCGATGTGTTCGGGACGCAGCAACAAACGCCCTTCCTGCGCGCTGACCAGGCAATCCTCCATGACGTGGGCGACGCTGACGCCGCTGTCGATGCCAACAATGCGCGCCGCACCTTTGAGCGAGTGCGCCGCACGCATGCACGACTCCAGCTGATCGGCCTGGGTCGGATTGCGCTCCAGCGCCAACAGCCCGGCGCTGAGCACTTGGGTCTGGGCTTCGGCTTCGAGACTGAACAGCTCGAGCAGAGAGGCGTCGCGCATTTGCTCGGGGGTCATGTCAGGCTCCGGGTCACGGCGGACAACAGCTGTTCTTCATCCAGCCAGCGCAGGCTGCGACCGCGATATTGCAGAACGCCACGGGTGTACTTGGCACTGTTCTGCGCACCGGACTGCGACGCGGCGTCGAGGATGCGCTCGTCGATGGCATGGATGCCGTCGACCTCGTCTACCGGCACCACCACCGGCCCGCCGTGCGCGGCGATGATCAGCATGCGCGGCATGACGCGTCCGCCGCTGGCCGGCGCGGCACTGCCGTCGAGGTCGAGCAACTCCACCAGCGACAAGCAAGCTACCAAGGCGCCACGGACATTGGCCACGCCGAGCAAGGCCCGTGAGCGCTGGTGCGGCAGCGAGTGAATCGCCTGCAACGGCGCGACTTCGACGAGGCTGCGCGTCGCAAGTCCGAGCCATTCCTCGCCGAGGCGGAACATCAGCAGCGAGCGGGTCTTGACGTCGGTTTCGACCTTGCTGACCACTGCTTCGCGCTGGTCCTGCTGCAACGAATAGCGGTCGAGCAGGCGTGTGGCGGCGGCGGAATATACCGAGCAGTTGCGGCAATGGATGTGCTCTTCCAGCAACGGGCAGGACTTGTCGCCATGAATGCCGATGCGGTTCCAGCAATCGTCGATGGCGCGGGCGTCTTCGTGGGTAACGTTCAAGGTGTCGGACGCGCTCATCGTTTACGCTCACTGTCGGCGGTGCGCCCGCTGCGGGCGGCGCGCTCCTGCAATCGTCGGGCACCCGCCGTATCGCCCTGAGCCTGCAGCAATACGGCCAGGTGCATCAGCGCTTCGGGGTGTTGCGGTTCGAGGTACAACGCTTTGCGGTAATACCCCTGGGCTTCGAGGCTCAACCCGGCGACATCGCTGAGCAGGCCCAGCCAATAGAACACCTGCGCCACGGGTTCATGGCTGCACAGATAGTGTTCGCACGCGGCGCGGGCCTCGGCGCTTTTGCCTTCGTTGGCCAGTGCAGCAATCTGCGCCAGCAGTGTTGCGGCGTCCGGGTCGGCAGTTTTTTTCGTCACCGGCAAAGCCGTCACGGCAGCGAACGGCCGATTGCGCACTGGCGCTGGCGGCGGCGCGCTGCGCAGTGGTTGGCTGACCGGCACGGCGACCGGTTTGGGCGTCGGCAGCGGTTCGGGGTGCGGCTCGCTATGGCGGCTGAAAGCGAACGACTGCGGGATGCCGATCGAGCGCATGCCCAAGCGCCCGAGCAGACTGCCCTCCGCCGGGCCGATAAACAGCACGCCGTCGACGTGGGTCAGGCGCTTGAGCACTTCGAACACCTGCTTTTGCGTCGGCTGGTCGAAGTAGATCAGCAGGTTGCGGCAGAACACGAAATCGAAGGCCGGCTCGGTCGCCAAAAGCGTCGGATCGAGCACATTGCCGACCTGCCAGCGCACTTGTTCGCGAACGTATTCGTTGACCCGGTGGCCGTCCTGCTCAGGCATGAAATGCCGATCGCGAAACTGCAGATCCTGCCCGCGAAACGAGTTCTTGCCGTAAACAGCGCGGCGCGCCTTGTCCACCGACAACGGGCTGATGTCCATGCCGTCGACCTTGAATTGATGCGGCTGCAATCCGGCATCAAGCAAGGCCATGGCAATCGAGTAGGGTTCTTCGCCGGTCGAGCACGGCAGGCTCAGAATTCGCAGCGCGCGCATATTATTGAGTTCTTTAAGCCGACCTCGCGCCAGTTTGCCCAGCGTCGCGAAAGATTCCGGATAACGGAAAAACCACGTTTCCGGAACGATCACCGCTTCGATCAGCGCCTGCTGCTCGTCCCGCGAGCCTTGCAACAGCTGCCAATATTCGTCGGCGTGGGCGGCCTGGGACAGGGTCGTGCGCTGGCGTACGGCACGCTCGATGATCGCCGCGCCCACCGACGCAACATCAAGGCCGATGCGTTCCTTGAGGAAATCGAAAAAGCGCTGCTCACTGCTCATGGCTGCGCCTCAAGCTGCGCCGGATCACGCGGCGGATCGGGGAACAGCAAACCGCGCACGGCATCATCGAGCAAGTCATCGACCCGCACCCATTGCAGCAATCCCTGCGCATCTTCGCGCACCGGGCCGAGGTACGGCGCCTCGCGGTTGTCGAGGCCGTAGGGCTGGAAATCTTGCGGATGACAGCGCAGCGTGTCGGTGGCCTGCTCGAGAATCAGCCCGAGCCATTGCGCTGCTTGCGATTGATCCGGCTGATAATTGACCAGCACCAGCCGCGTGCTGGTGCGCGCCTCGGCGGGTCGGCCGAAAGTCAGCGCGCTGAGATCGATCACCGGCACCACCGCCCCGCGATAGGCGAACACCCCGGCCACCCAGTGCGGTGCCCGGGCAATCGGTTTCAATGGCAGGCGCGGCAGCACTTCGGCCACTTCCGTGGCGCGCAGGGCATAGCGTTCGCTGCCGATGCGAAACAGCAGAAACAGCGCCTGCTTCGCCACTGGCGCGGCGCCACGCTTGGCGATGATTTCGCTCATCAGACTTTGAATCGCGAAACGCCGCTGCGCAGGCCGACGGCCACCTGGCTCAGTTCGTCGATAGCGAAACTGGCCTGACGCAGCGACTCGACGGTCTGGCTGCTGGCATCGCCCAACTGCACCAGCGCATGGTTGATCTGCTCGGCGCCAGTGGCCTGGGCCTGCATGCCTTCGTTGACCATCAGCACGCGCGGTGCCAGCGCCTGCACCTGATGGATGATCTGCGACAGCTGCTCGCCGACCTGCTGCACTTCCGACATGCCGCGGCGCACTTCTTCGGAAAACTTGTCCATGCCCATCACCCCGGCCGACACCGCCGACTGGATCTCGCGAACCATCTGTTCGATGTCGTAGGTGGCCACGGCGGTCTGATCGGCCAAACGCCGGACTTCGGTGGCGACCACGGCAAAACCGCGACCGTACTCGCCGGCCTTCTCGGCTTCGATCGCTGCGTTGAGCGACAGCAGGTTGGTCTGGTCAGCCACTTTGACGATGGTCACCACCACCTGATTGATGTTGCCGGCCTTCTCGTTGAGGATCGCCAGTTTGGCGTTGACCAGATCCGCCGCGCCCATGACCGAGTGCATGGTGTCTTCCATGCGCGCCAGGCCTTGCTGGCCGGAGCCGGCGAGCACCGAGGCCTGATCGGCAGCGGTCGACACTTCGGTCATGGTGCGCACCAGATCCCGCGAAGTCGCGGCGATCTCACGGGAGGTTGCGCCGATTTCGGTGGTGGTCGCTGCGGTTTCGGTGGCGGTGGCCTGTTGCTGCTTGGAAGTGGCGGCGATCTCGGTCACCGAGGTGGTCACCTGCACCGAGGAGCGCTGGGCCTGGGACACCAGCGACGTCAGCTCGGTCATCATGTCGTTGAAGCCGGTTTCGACCGCGCCGAATTCGTCCTTGCGATCGAGGTTCAGGCGCGAGCTCAGATCACCGGTGCGCATGATGTCGAGGATGGTCACGATGCGGTTCATCGGCGCCATGATCGCGCGCATCAACAGCAGACCGCAGAGGCCGGCAACCAGTACCGCGACCAGCAGGGAAATGACCATGCTGACTTTGGCCGTTGCGACCGCATCGTCGATGTTGGCCATGGCGTTATCAGCGACGACTTTGTTTTCGCCAATGATGTCGTTGAGTTTCATACGCCCGGTGTACCACGCCGGGGTCAGTTTCTCGTTGAACAGCTTGATGGCATCGGCTTCCAGATTGCGCTTGTGCAGGTCCAGCACGGCATCCTGAATCTGCATGTAGGTATCGTGGTACTTCTCGAACAGGGCGAATTCGGAACGGTCTTCATCCGTGGCCATGGTCTTGCGATAGTTGGCCATCTGCTCTTGCAGACGCGCCTCGAATGCCTTGTAGTCCGCTGCGTCTTCGCTGGAAACGCCCTGGCCTTCCTTGAGGCCGAGCAGCTCCTGGGTCTGCAAATAACTGTCGACCCAAGCGCCGCGAATCATCGAGCTGTAATAGACGCCGGGAATGGCATCGTCGCGCACGCTGTTTTCACTGGCCTCGATTTTCAACAACCGCGAGTAGGACAGCACCACCATCAACAGCATGATGGCGATAATCACCGCAAAGCTCGCCAAAATGCGTTGGCGCAACGTCCAGTTCTTCACAGTGAATCCTCGTGCCTGATCGAAATGCGGGGAGTATAGCCGAGGGCGGTGTTTCATTTATAAGACGCTTTCGCTGGCAGCACTGTCCTTGTGGGAGCAAGCCTGCTCGCGAAGGCCACACCGCAGTCCCGGCAAATACCCAACTGCGCAAGAAGTTGCGCAGTTGGTCGTAATATTTCAGGGCCTAAATCCTCTGCAGCTCAAGCGGCGCAAGGCCTGCAGCCAAGTGCGCAAGAAGTTGCGCAGTACTGCGCAACTTCTTGCGCACTTTCTCCCGACTTTCCCGCTGAAAATCGCCCCGAATGATCACCGACTACCGTGGCGCCCCCGCCATCCGGGCACCGCGCAAAACCTGGCACGCTCCTTGATAACTCTCAGCCACCCACCGGGCGATTTCGCCTCCGGGCACCCTAACTTTATCCGCAAGGAGAGCACCCCATGGCAACACCAGCGTACATGTCGGTTACCGGCGAAAAACAAGGCCTGATCACTGCCGGCGCTTTCACCGCCGACTCCGTTGGCAACACCTACCAGGAAGGCCACGAAGACCAGGTCATGGTTCAGGCTTTCACCCACGACGTGATCATCCCGCGTGACCCGCAATCCGGTCAGCCAACCGGTCAGCGCGTACACAAGCCAGTTGTGATCACCAAGGTCTACGACAAGGCTTCGCCACTGCTGCAAGCAGCTCTGACTTCCGGCGAGCGCATGAGCGAAATCGTTATCCAGTGGTACCGCACTTCGGCTCAAGGCACCCAAGAGCACTACTACACCACCAAACTGGAAGACGCGATCATCGTCGCCATCAACAACAAAATGCACAACTGCCAGGATCCAGGCAACGCGCACTTCACCCACCTGGAAGAAGTGCAGTTCACCTACCGTAAAATCACCTGGACCCACGAAGTATCCGGTACTTCGGGTTCCGATGACTGGCGTGCTCCAGTCGTTTAATTACGGCTGACCGTTACACGCATCGGCCAGCTCTGCTGGTCGATGTTGTTTACGCCCCTCCAGAATTTCGCGTACGTTGAGCCGCTTTTTTGCGGCCGTCGACGAGCGCCGCTGTACAGCACGAGGAACAAGGGATGTTCGCGCCGGCCAATGAAACCCACTTTGCCCTGACCATCGAAGGGCTTTCCGCCGACTTTCAGGTGTTTACCCTCACCGGCCGGGAAGCCATCAGCCAGCCTTTTGTCTTTGAGGTGGAGCTGGTCAGTGAGCAGCCGTCGCTGGACCTCGAAACCCTGCTGCACAAACCGGCCTTCCTGCAGCTGTCGCCCGACGGCAGCGGCATCCATGGCCAGATCTACCGCGCCGCGCAAGGTGACTCGGGCAAACGCCTGACCCGTTATTCGGTGACGCTGCGCCCGCAACTGGCGTATCTCGCGCACCGCATCAACCAGCGCATCTTCCAGAACCTCAGCGTGCCGAAAATCATCGGCATGGTGCTGGAAGAGCACGGCATCCAGAGCAACGCCTACGAATTCAAGACCGGTTCGATCTATCCTGAACGCATCTACTGCGTGCAATACGACGAGTCGGATCTGCACTTCATCCAGCGCCTGTGCGAGGAAGAAGGCATTCACTTCCACTTCCAGCACAGCGCCAACGCGCACAAGTTGGTGTTCGGCGACGACCAGACGGTGTTCCCGAAGCTCAAGCCGGTGCCCTATCAGCAAGACTCCGGCATGGTCGCCAGCAACCCGGTGATCAAGCGTTTCGACCTGCGCCTGGAAACCCGCACCAGCCGCACCACGCGCCGCGATTACGATTTCGAAAAACCGCGCCTGACCCTGGAAAGCGAAAACCGTGGCGACGCCCTGCCCGACCTCGAAGACTACGATTACCCGGGCCGCTTCATCGACCGCGAGCGCGGGAAACATTTGGCCAAACGCGCCCTCGAACGCCATCGCAGCGACTTCCAGCTCGCCGAAGGCAAGAGTGATCAGCCACTGCTGGTCAGCGGCCATTTCCTCGCGCTGACCGAACACCCGAAAGCCAAATGGAACGACCTGTGGCTGCTCACTGAAGTCCTGCATGAAGGCAAACAGCCGCAAGTCCTCGAAGAGTCGGTGACCAGCGACACCACGGCGCTGAAAGACGATTTCCACCAGGGCTACCGCAACCGCTTCCAGGCCACGCCGTGGGACGTGCCCAATCGCCCGCCGCTACGCCATCCGAAACCACGCATCCTCGGCAGCCAGAGCGCCGTAGTTACCGGCCCGAAAGGAGAAGAAATCCACTGCGACGAATACGGCCGCGTCAAAGTCCAGTTTCACTGGGACCGCGAAGGCCAGGCCGACGACAAGACCAGTTGCTGGCTGCGCGTCTCCTCCGCCTGGGCAGGCGCCCAGTACGGCGGCATCGCCATCCCGCGCATTGGCATGGAAGTGCTGGTCACGTTCCTTGAAGGCGACCCCGATCAACCGCTGATCAGCGGCTGCCTGTACCACAAGGAAAACACCGTCCCCTATCCACTGCCGGCAAACAAGACCCGCAGCACCTTCAAGACCCTGAGTTCCATGGGCGGTGGCGGCTACAACGAACTGCGCATCGAAGACAAAAAAGGCCAGGAACAGATCTACCTGCATGCCCAGCGCGACTGGGACGAAAACATCGAGCACGACCAGAAAATCCGCGTCGGCAACGAACGACACGACACCGTCGAAAAGAACAGCTACACCGAGCTCAAAGCCGAAGAACACCACACCGTCTACGCCGACCGCAAAGTCGAAACCCGCGCCAACGACCACCTTACCGTCGGCGTGAACCAGCACATCAAGATCGGCACCGGTCAGTTCATCGACGCCGGCCAGGAAATCCACCTTAGCAGTGGCATGAAAGTGGTGATGGAAGCCGGTGCGGAGCTGACCCTGGTCGGCGGCGGCAGCTTCATCAAGATTGATGCTGGTGGCGTGACCATGAGCGGCCCGGTGATCAACATGAACTCCGGCGGCAGCCCGGGCGTTGGCACGGGCGCCGCGCCGTTGATGCCCGGCGTGTTGAAACAAGCGGATGCCGACAAGGCCGGCCAGGTCCTGACCCCGGCGCAAATCAATACACTCAAACGTAACGCGCCGTTCTGTGAAGAATGCGAAAAATGCAAGGCAGGTGCCTGTGCCATCTGAACGAATCACCCCCAAAGACTGGCTGGCGCAACAGCCACTGCAAAGTGGCGAGCGGTTGTACCTGATCATCAGCGCGGCCAGCGACGCAGACGCCCTGAAAACCCTGTACCTCACCGAACCCACCGCCCAGCTCATCCCGATCTGGGGCGGCACGCCCTACTCCACCTGGCAACCGGTGATGCCCTACCTCACCGAACTCAAAGCCAACTCCGCCTTCCTGCCATGGATCGCCGAAACCGACGCCCTCGACTGGGGCTGGCTGGCGGTATCGCGTTCAGAACCGAACGAAGTGTTCGAGCATCTGCGCAGCCTGACGCAGGTGAAAATGCCGGATGGCACCGAGGTGTTTTTCCGGTTTTGGGATGGCCGGCATATTTATCCGATTCTGCGGGGGCTTGGGGAAAAGGCTGGAGAGGTGCTGCCGGTGTTTGAGCGGTATCTGATCAATGGGCAGGCGCTGGAAGTGGGCACGCGAGTTGTGCCGAAGGTGCGGGACTGGCCGTGGTGGGAGGTGCCGAAGGGGTTGTTGGAAGGGTTGATGGCAGAAAATCCATCCACCGTGATCGGCAACATGATGCAGTGGTTGCAGGAGGAACACGCCGATCTGTATTTCTCCTTTCCCGAATCGAACCTGAAACAAAAAGTGGCGCGCTTTGTTAAACGCACGCCACTCACGGAAGAAAACCTTACCGGGCTGTTGAAGGCCTGTCTGGAAAAAGAGGTGGTGGTATGAGCGTTTTAATGGGCGGGATCGTTGGCGGTCTCACAGCAAAACAACCCGATGCTCAGGCCATCATCAACGACTTCAAGAAGTGCCTGAAGGATTACCGCGAGCATGCCGAAGCCTGGTACGGCGGCATTCTGGATGCGGAGCAGCAGTTCAAAGTCGGTGACGAAGTTGGCACGGCTGACAAGGACAGCAAGAAGGAAAATACCCTTTATGCCAACTGTCCTGCGAACGGCAAGCTGGTGCTGATCCATAGTTTCGAGTCCGCGCGCTTTGTGCCGATCGGCAATACGCCAGTTCAACTGACACCGGTCGTCAATGGTCGCTTCATCGGCAAAAACGAAGTTGGACCGACCATCAATAAAACCATTGATGCATCAGGGATTCTTGAAGTCTCAGGCCTTACTCCCAATCAGCAGTACAAAATCACCTTCTTCCCGAATCCTACGCGTGCCCAGATCGACAGTTTGTTCAATTCCTACCAAGGCGTGATCGGCGAGTTGGGCGGCTGGCTACAAACCGAATGGAGCACCAGCTTCCTCCCGCTATGGCAGGCGCACACCGAAGCCTCCCTTGGAGGTCGCGCCTTGCAGGAGCTGGAAGCGGCTTGGGAAGGTTTCATGAAAGCGATCATGGGCTTATGGGGCGATATCAAAAGTCTCTACGACCTCATTGCCCATCCTCGCGAAAACTACGAGAAGCTGAAAAACTTTTTCACTGAAGAACAGATCAAGAAGATCTACGACGCCTCTGCCGACGCTATTCACACGGCTTTGTTAATCGCGAGCGATGAGCCGCTGATGTGGATATACGTCGCGGCCATCGTGGCCTGGGTGAAGATGCTGCCGCCGCAGACTTGTACCGAAGTGCTGGCGCAAATGTCGACAGAGTTCCTGCTCAACATTTTGATCGGCGTTGTTTTGACTGGTGGTCTTGGCTTGGCCGTACGCGTGGGTACAAAAGCCGTCAAAGGGATACAAAGCAGCGGCAAAGTCATAAAGCTGATTGAAGACTTCACCGGCATGTTGATGAAAGTCAGCAAGTCCAAAGCGACGCCGCATACCGAAGCATCGAAGCCGTTGCTACTCAATGGTGATTCGAAATTCAATCCGGCACGCAAAGCGGATGTTCAGATTGCGCCCCCCAAACCCGCCGAAACGGCCACAGCTCCTAAAAGCAGGCCACCGATCACTGGCGGAAGTGATTCGAATTTCAATCCGACACCCAAAGCGGATGTTCAGATTGCCGCTCCCAAACCTGCTGAAACCGCGACAGCTCCGAAGAGCAAGCTACCGGGCACCGTCGGAAAAGTGGAATCCGATGCGCAGATTCAAACCCGTAAAAAAGATGAGCCAGCCTCACGGATCGAGCAAGTAGAGACCATCGACAACGCCCCCGAACAGCCGAAGAACCCAGCAAAAAAACCTGCACAATGCGTCGACGACACATGCTCAGACGGCGAACCAGTATCGATGGTGACCGGTGAAGAGTTACTGACGCTCACCGATGGGGAACTGGGTGGCCTGCTGCCTTTTGAGTGGACACGCCTATACCGAAGCAGTGCAGTCGAAATTGATAGCCGCCTCGGCTATGGCTGGAGTCATTCACTGTCTCATCGCTTGCAGATCGACGATGAGGGTGTGCTGTGGACGGACAACGAGAACCGGCAAACCCGTTTCCCGATGCCCACGGAACAGCGGCCGGCCATCACTAACAGCCTGGCTCAGGCAGCGATTTATCTAGGTAATGAACCCGGCGAACTCATTTTGACCCAAGCCGGGGCAAAAACCCGCTTCTACCATTTCCGTGCCGGTCGACTGACCGCGATCAGCGATGCTTACGAAAATCGTCTGCACATCAGTTATGACTTCGTTGATCGTATCCAGCGCATAGATAACGGCGCAGGGCGCGCCCTTTTGCTGCGCTACGAAGACAGACACATCGTTGCTGTCGACCAACAGCAACAACGCCACGAATACAATGAACGCGGCGAACGCCAAGACCCATGGCTGACGATTCATACCCTCGTCACCTACCGATACAACGCACTCAATCAACTGATTTCTTCCACCAATGCGATCGGCGAAACCGAGCATTACCGCTACAACGATCAGCACGTCATCCTTGAGCGACAAATGGCCGGAGGGGCTAGCTTCTTCTGGGAGTGGGAGCGTGAAGGCAAGCTGTCCCGATGCGTGCGTCATTGGGCCAATTATGCGCAGATGGAAGCGCGTTACGAGTGGGACGATAAAGGCTCAGTCATTGTCCATAACGCTGACGGCAGTGAGCTGGTCTATGTGCATGACGAAAATGCACGCTTGGTCAGTGAGACCGCGCCCGACGGTGGTGAAACGCAGAACGCTTATGACGATCAGGGTCGACTGATTGCTGTTAAAGATCCCATGGGAGCGATCACCGAGTATCAGTACAGCGATGCCGGACGCTTGATTGCAGTGATTCCACCGGAAGGTGTTCCGACGCGTTACAACTACTTCAACGGTCAACTTATTGATGTCCAGTGCGGCAAGGCCCGCTGGAAATACGAACGCAACCGTCAGGGCGATATCACCCAACAAACCGATCCTGACGGCAACGAGACCTTCTACAGCTATGACCGTCAGGGACGCTTGCTGGAGATCCGTCACTCCGACGGCAGTCGTCATCAACTGGGCTGGAACAACCTCGGCCAGTTGTTGGAAGAGCGCCTGCCGGACGGCGGTCAACGAAAATACCGCTACGATGCCCTCGGCCGGCAAATCACTCGCCAGGACGAATTCGGCGCGATCACCCAATATCAATGGGACGCCGTCGACCGCCTGACCCAAGTCACCCTGCCTGGCGGCGCCACCCGCGCGTTTACCTACAATCCTTATGGCCGCGTCACCGCAGAACGTGACGAGCTCGGCCGCATCACCCGCTACGAATACGCTGACAACCTGCATCTGGTCAGCCGCCGCATCAACCCCGACGGCAGCCAACTGCGCTACCGCTACGACAACTCGCAACTAAACCTCACCGAGATCGAAAACGAGCGCGGCGAACGCTATCAACTCGATTATTACCCGAACGGCCTGATCCAGCAGGAAACCGGCTTCGACGGCCGCCGCACCGCGTACGAGTACGACCTCAACGGCCAACTGCTGAAGAAAACCGAGTTCGGTGACGACGGTAGTGAACTGGTTACCGAATACCAGCGCGATGCCGCAGGCCGTTTGCTGGTCAAGACGCTGCCCGATGGCGAAGAGATTCATTACAGCTACGACGCACTCGGTCGCCTGGTAAACGTCGACGACGGCCATTGGCCGCTCGCTTATGAATACGACGTGCAAGATCGCTTGATCATCGAACATCAGGGCTGGGGCACCACGCGTTACGCTTACGACAAAGTCGGTCAGCTCAGCCACTGCCGTCTGCCCGATGGCTGCACGCTCGATTACCGTCATTTGTCCGGTGGACGGCTGAGCAGCATCGACCTCAACGGCTCTCGCCTGACCAGCCACCAGTTCAACGCCGGTCGCGAGCAACAACGCCAACAAGGCTTGCTGCTTAGCCAATACCAATACGATGAACAGGGCCGACTACAGGCCCACAGCGTCAGCCAACGGGACAAGCACCTGTTCCAGCGTCGCTACAACTACGATGCCAACGGCAACCTCGCCGGTATTAACGACAGCCGCAAAGGCAACCGCAGCTATCACTACGATCCACTCGACCGACTGATCAGCGTACGCGGCGCCATGCCAGAGAGCTTCGCTCACGACCCGGCAGGCAACCTCCTCGGACAAAATGACCTGCCCGCAGCCAACATAGCCAACGTCAAAGGCAACCGCCTACTGATGCAAGGCGACCGCCATTACGATTACGACGCCTACGGCAACCTGATCCGCGAGCGTCGCGGCACCAGCCAAAAGCTCGTCACCGAGTACCGCTACGACTGCCAGCACCGCCTGATCGGCGTCAGCCTGCCGGGTGGCAGCACCGCATCCTACAAATACGACGCCTTCGGCCGCCGCATCGAGAAAACCGTCGACGGCCACACCACTGAATTTCTCTGGCAAGGCGAGCGATTGATCGCCGAAAGCGCAGAAAATCGCTATCGCAGCTACATCTACGAGCCGGGCAGCTTCCGCCCGTTGGCAATGCTCGACGGCGAAGGCCCACTAAAGGCTGCCCCGTTCTACTATCAACTCGACCACCTCGGCACACCGCAGGAACTCACCGACTACAGCGGCGAGATCATGTGGTCAGCGAAGTACCAAGCCTACGGCAACCTCGCGGCGCTGGACGTCAGCGAAATCGATAATCCGCTGCGTTTTCAAGGGCAGTATTTCGACGCCGAGACAGGGTTACATTACAACCGCCACCGCTACTACAATCCGGGGACTGGACGGTTTTTGACGCCGGATCCGATCAAGCTTGCGGGTGGGTTGAATAGCTACCAGTACGCGCCTAACCCTACGGGGTGGGTGGATCCTTTGGGATTGAGCGGATGCCCCGGAGGCAAAGATGGCTCCTCCGGCTCAAGCACCGAAAACCCTGCAAGTAAAGCAGTTGTAAAGGAAGGATCGCCCCCACCTCCTGAACCACCAAAACATGACAAATGGAGTCGTGAACCTAAAAGCATTCAGGATCAGATGACATTGCAGGCGGCGAAAGAAGGACACGGGGTCAGGATCATTGAGGGCTTAAATGATCCAAACTTCAAAGGAATGGACAAATGGGAGCTTAAAGTAAAATCCAAAAACGGTAACGACTCGGTGGTGCACTATGTTCGTGATCCGGAAACTGGCAAATTAATGGACTTTAAATTCAAAAAGCATAGCACCGACGATATAAAACCGTGGGGAAACGACCCATCCGTACCACCCGGGGATTCTGAAAAAAAATGAAAGTTAAATGTAAAACAAACAAAATAGACCAAAGCTTCACGCAGGATACTTCAATAAGGCTTAAGCGCTATATCTCGATCGGCGACAGTGAGCTAGACATCGAAGTCGGAAAAGAATATACCGTATACGGCGTTGAATTTTGGGACAACTGCCCATGGGTTTATATATGCCCAGAGCCTTATGACGAATACCCTAAACCATTCGCATTGGACTTTTTTGAAGTCACCGAAAAAAAAATGTCGTCTCACTGGGTTCTTAACTCACAGTGCACGCACAACAAAAAAGTCAAGACCCAGCTCGTATTTTGCGAGTGGGCTGACGATGAGAGCTTCTATGAAAGGTTGATTAACGAAGACGAAGAATGCGTTAATACATTCGACAGCTATAGGAAAATGATGAACGCCGAATAGAAAACAACCAAGGACCAAAATCGCTACTGTTATTTTCAACGTACAAAACCACCATCCTTGATGGTTAGTATAAATGCAAATGGGGACAGATTTACTTCCTACTGAAATAAATCTGTCCCCATTTGTCCCTAGTGATAAAAACATTGCGACACGTAGAGCTGCGTTTAGAGAGGCTAAGCGCGACGCCAAATTCCCTAACACAGCTGTTCTAATTAGGGTGAAACGTGTTCCGCTTACGAAAGAAGCTGAAAATGGTAGGGGTACGGAGTTTGTTTGAGACGCGGAAGGTAATACGGTGATGATTAAAGAGTATCGCTACAAAAATATTGATAAAGAACGTGTTGTCATTCAGAAACATTTGTACGGACATTAGGACTATCCAGCCTCCCATGCTTCTCATAATTACACACCTTAATGTTAGAGAATACGACTCTGTATCAGGCAATGCTCATCGAAACAGAACACTCCACTTATGAAGTGTGGCACGCCATTACGTATTTGAGTAATAAAGAAAATGCTGACAAATTCAACTTCAAAAAAAAGAATGAACATCGATCATTGGAGAGTTTTATTCCCCAGAGCATTCGTTCACTAGCTACGCACTATTAGACGAAAACTCGTCACAATTAAAACTACATAGTAGGGTAAAAGAAAAAACAGCACCTGCGAAATGTTTGAAAAATACTACAACTAATATGAATTTGATCTTTACATAGAATTTATCGAATCACTCAAAATAGAAAACTTCAATTTCGCCAGACATACAATTCTATCGATCATGAATGAGAACCAGATGCTTGCCGTAAAAATTGAAATCAATAACTCATGCATTGTCACATGTAGCGCAAGAAACATTACTACTTCCAACTTAAAAGCTTATTACAACGACGGATCCGTTTGAGCATATCCGAGACTTTAAAACAGAAGAGTCGAAAATCTACTATTGATCTAGTACATTCATATGGATCTGCTCTCTTCACCACGACCTGACTTGGCCGGTTCTTAGCCAGAGTCGGGCCCGGTTTCCCTGGAACGATCGCAAGCACATCATCGCCGTCGACTATCAACAGTTCCTGCCAGCGGACAATCTTGAGGCCGCATGGAACACAGTGCAGACGCTGGTCACTTACAGCTACGACACGCAGCATCGCCTGATCGAGGCGAAGAATGCCGCAGACGAAGCCGAACGCTATCGCTACAACGACCAGCACGTCATTCTCGAGCGGCAATTGGCAGGCGGCGCGGCGTTCTATTGGGAGTGGGAAAACGAAGGCAAACTGTCTCGCTGCACTCGTCACTGGGCCAACTTTTCGCAGATGGAAGCGCAGTACGTCTGGGACGACAAAGGCAGCGTCACCGTAACCAACGCCGATGGCAGCGAAGAACGAATACGACAGCGTCGGCCAGCTCAAGCACTGCCGCTTGCCCGATGGCAGCCAACTCGATTATCGTCACCAGCCTGGCGGGCAACTCAGCAGCATCGACCTCAACGGCTCACGCCTGACCAGCCATCAGTTCAACGCCGGTCGCGAACAACAGCGCCAACAAGGCTTGCTGCTCAGCCAGTACCAATACGACGAACAGGGCCGACTTCAAGCACACAGCGTCAGCCAGCGGGACATACACCTGTTCCAGCGCCGCTACCAATACGACGCCAATGGCAACCTCGCCGGCATCGACGACAGCCGCAAAGGCAACCGCAGCTATCACTACGATCCACTGGATCGCCTGGATCAGCGTACGCGGCGCCATACCAGAGAGCTTCGCCCATGACCCGGCAGGCAACCTCCTCGGCCAGAATGACCTGCCCGCAGCCAACCTCGCCAATGTCAAAGGCAATCGCCTGCTGATGCAAGGCGACCGCCACTACGACTCCGACACTTACGGCAACCTGATCCGAGAGCGTCGCGGCACCGGCCAAAAGCTCGTCACCGAATACCGCTACGACTGCCAGCATCGCCTGATCGGCGTCAGCCTGCCGGGTGGCAGCACCGCATCCTACAAATACGACGCCTTCGGCCGCCGCATCGAGAAAACCGTCGACGGCCATACCACTGAATTCCTCTGGCAAGGCGAACGCCTGATCGCCGAAAGCGCACAAAATCGTTATCGCAGCTACATCTACGAACCGGGCACCTTCCGCCCGTTGGCAATGCTCGACGGCGAAAGCCCGCTAAAAGCGGCCCCGTTTTACTACCAACTCGACCACCTCGGCACGCCGCAGGAACTGACCGACTACAGCGGCGAAATCATGTGGTCGGCGAAGTATCGCGCGTACGGCAACCTCGCAGCGCTGGATGTCAGCGAAATCGATAACCCGTTGCGCTTCCAGGGTCAGTATTTCGACGCCGAGACAGGCTTACATTACAACCGCCACCGCTACTACAATCCGGGCACTGGGCGGTTTTGACGCGGGACCCGATCAAGCTTGCGGGTGGGTTGAACAGCTACCAGTACGTGCCTAACCCTACGGGGTGGGTGGATCCCCTAGGGTTGAATACTTGTCCAGGCGGAGATAAATGCGTTCCGGGGCAAAGCGCTGAAATATCTGAAGGAAAAGCCAGGGTAAGCGATGGAGCCCCGCCTCCTCCCGACGTTCAATGGACAAATCATGGCAATAAACATGTGGCGCCTAAGGCTCCTTGGCCATCGGTTGTAAAATCGACCGCTAATGGAGGTGCAGCTAAATATCTACCCGGCACGGACATTGAAGCGTTAGAGCGGCACGCGTTTGCAAATGGTCAAGATGTTAACAACGGAAAACCATGGAAAGTAATTGACATGGGAAAAACCATAGGCGCCAATGACGGAAAAGAAACTCAGTACATGAGAGTGGAGTTAAGTGCAAACACTATACATGGACATCCAATATCAGAAGAATCGTTTAGAAAACCAACGAAAAAGAAGAAATGATTTATGAATCTTGAAAACATAAAAAAACTTGGTGGCAAGATAACTTTTGACGAGATATCCAGCCTAGTCGGATCGGATATTTCGCTCATTACAGATGAGTTAAGGGAGGATCTTTTGCAAGCGCTACTCCCGCACGAGCAAACAATAGACATTGGTTGGTATCCCGAATTCAGTGAACACGGCGCCTTCAGAATCTCATTAATCGCAAATAAAAATTGGGCATCGCCTATATACACCGAAACGGCCAAAACCTGGGCCGATCTTGAAAAAGCGTTAGACCATACATTGAATAAAGTAAAAATTTAATGGATCGACGAGCTCGCGTTGACTAGCCAGCGTCGACGACGGTCGTTAGCCTTTCGCCTATAAATATGACTTGCAGACCAACTCATCGAGGAACACCAAGTCTGGGGCACCTTGCGCTACGAAAACGACAGCGTCGGTCAACTCAGCCACTGCCGTCTGCCGGACGGCTGCACGCTTGATTACCGTCATTTGTCCGGTGGGCGCCTGAGCAGCATCGACCTCAATGGCTCACGCCTGACCAGCCACCAGTTCAACGCCGGTCGCGAGCAACAACGCCAACAAGGCTTGCTGCTTAGCCAATACCAATACGATGAACAGGGCCGACTACAGGCCCACAGCGTCAGCCAACGGGACAAACACCTGTTCCAGCGTCGCTACAACTACGATGCCAACGGCAACTCACCGGCATCAACGACAGCCGTAAAGGCAACCGCAGCTATCACTATGATCCACTGGATCGCCTGATCAGCGTACGCGGCGCCATACCAGAGAGCTTCGCCCATGACCCGTCAGGCAACCTCCTCGGCCAGAATGACCTGCCCGCAGCCAACATAGCCAACGTCAAAGGCAACCGCCTACTGATGCAAGGCGACCGCCATTACGATTACGACGCCTACGGCAACCTGATCCGCGAGCGTCGCGGCACCAGCCAAAAGCTCGTCACCGAGTACCGCTACGACTGCCAGCACCGCCTGATCGGCGTCAGCCTGCCGGGTGGCAGCACCGCATCCTACAAATACGACGCCTTCGGCCGCCGCATCGAGAAAACCGTCGACGGCCACACCACTGAATTTCTCTGGCAAGGCGAGCGATTGATCGCCGAAAGCGCAGAAAATCGCTATCGCAGCTACATCTACGAGCCGGGCAGCTTCCGCCCGTTGGCAATGCTCGACGACGAAGGCCCACTAAAGGCTGCCCCGTTCTACTATCAACTCGACCACCTCGGCACTCCGCAAGAGCTCACCGACTACAGTGGGGAAATCATGTGGTCCGCGAAGTACCGCACCTATGGCAACCTCGCGGCGCTGGACGTCAGCGAAATCGATAATCCGCTGCGTTTTCAAGGGCAGTATTTCGACGCCGAGACAGGGTTACATTACAACCGCCACCGCTACTACAATCCGGGGACTGGACGGTTTTTGACGCCGGATCCGATCAAGCTTGCGGGTGGGTTGAACAGCTACCAGTACGTGCCTAACCCTACGGGGTGGGTGGATCCTTTGGGGTTGAGTAGCGAATGTCCACAGAAGAAAGCTAAATCTAAGGGCGATATCGGTAACCCTTCCGAAAAAGCCAAGGTCAACGAAGGCGAACCAGCGGCACCTTCCCCCGTCCCTCGCGGAGAAAGTACTACTCGTGTCCGGCACTACACCAACAGAAAAGGCTCTACTGGTATCGAAAGCGATGGTGTAATCCAAGCTCAGGATAACAATCGTGTTTACGTCGAACCCGCCAACAAGAAGCCGCTGAGCCAGCTTGATGCTGAAGAAAAATACCAAATTGGCAGAGGCCGCGGCCGGGATTACATTGAGACAGACGTACCTGACTCGCAGCTCGAATGGGTTAAAAACCCTAGGTATGGAACTATGGAGCTGACCATTAAAGGAAACTTAAAATTAGAGAACCCAACTTTTACTCGGAGAAAATAATGTTAGAAAAAAACAAGAAAATCATACTGACTGGCGAAGATGCTCTGGAAGCACTCGCAAATATTGAATTCATCATGATTTCTCTACATAAAATGGGAAGTTACTATAGCGACAAACCGGTTGAAGAATATCGAAAAGCGACAACCGAGTTCATTGACAATGAAAACGTAACTCAGCGACTAGCAAAAATCAGAACAATTATCAGCAAAAACTTTGACTCAACTCTTGGCGAGGATGACATGGATGACATAGAGCGTCATGTGGAGGGAATTGAATTCTGGAAGCCTTGAATGATTGGCTGTACGAAGAAATCTGCTGGGCCGCCTGATACGCGTGAAAAACACGTCACTGAAACCTTCAAGGCGACTGTCAACTTAAACTCCCCATTAAAGAATAATGAAAAACAGAAAACTTATGCTCAACGCATAATCACCAGATCACATCTCTGCGACCACTCTCACGGATTAAATAACCAAAGGACTGTTATCTTGAAACACTTGAGCCGCACTCTCGCCTTGCTTTTAGCCTTCACCTTCTCCCTAAGCGCAATCGCGCTGTCACTACGATCCGAACAACGTTCCGACGGCACAACTGTCTTGTTGCTTACAAACGAAGCCAGTCCAGAACGGGCTCACAAGCTCAACCAAGACCCGGCGGTTCGTTCTGCACTCGTTGATTTTTTTGGCTACCAAACCGGAAGTTACACCAATGACAATACGATGATCGTGCAGCAGGTTCTTGAAGCGCTCGACTCAGAAATGTCGACTTTTGTTGATGGTGTGCCTCCCGGCAGAAAAATGATCACTGCCATGGACGACGGTAACAACGGGGTCGAGCGCGCCGCATTGCTGCTGGACGACAAGGGGCAGTTGCTCGCCGTAGGACTGGTCAATGGCCACTGCACCGTCAAGTCTCGCGAGGAACCATTGACTTGTAACGATGCGCCGGAAACCGTGCTGACTATTTTCCAGCCAGAAGGCGCCGGCAAGTCTGACGCCGATGCTTTGATCCCCTGGAGTAAGCAACTGCCTCCTATGATGGCGCTGTGGGCGGAGAGTGACGATCCAGAACGCCGAGCCGCTGCGCAGAAGATTGCCCACGTTGAGTACATCGTGACTCAGCCGAAACAGGGAGCCTGGACTGCGGCTCAATTACCTTCCGATTTTCCAAAAGCGATGCTGCCGTTGCTTCCGCAGCGAGCTCACTTGATTGGCGCCGGCGCTCACGGTGTCTTTACGACACCGGGTATGGAGGGCACGTCAATTGACGGTGACTGGGACAAAATAGCCGGACGCCCTCAGCATGAATATGAGGTCATTCTCAGGACTTTTACCGAATACGCGGATGTTATCGACTTCTATCAGCAACATGCAAAGGACGCCGAAGTCAGCGGCAACGAGCGCAAAGCGCTCGTTGAAGGCCGCATCAATGGTGGTACCTATAAAGTAGAAATCACCAATAGAAAAGAAGCTGGCACAGTGATCACGTTTTCCGCTTGGCGGCAGGAGGTCTAATTCATCTCTGAAGACAGAGCGATCATGTGGTCGCTTGTCTTCTGAGCAAAAGGGACTGAGTAAAAGAGGACAGATTTCTTTCTTCAAACTGAATATAAATCTGTCCCCTTTTCTTAAGGCAGGCTGCTCAGAGCGGATGGGCGCTGTCAGCCCAATAGGAAAGTGGAAATAACCTGAATGATAATTGAACTTGACGGCCTATCCATTTCTTCCGAGCAGGATTTCCACAAGCGTATAGCTTCTGCATTTTATTGGGCTCAGTACTATGGAAACAACCTAAATTCTCTGTGGGATTTGCTCAGTACGGACGTGGAGCGTCCGATTGAAATAGTATGGAAAAATTCGAAAGAATCTGAACAAAGCATGGGCGAAACTTTTAAAAAAATGATACTTATATTCGAGCGAACAGAAAATCAGGACATATCCCTGGGCTTAGATGAAAAATTCGAATACAAATTAAAGTAAAAAAAATTGTTACTTGCCAGCGCATTTATTCAACGCTGCAGTAAGCACGATTATCGTTTGAATGATCAGAGCAAAGTATTCACGAATGCAAAGATTCGGAGAGAACCAATGAGATCAAAACTCGAATACAAACTCCAACCCATCCGAGTACCAAGCGGCTGGACAATAACAATCAACAATCTGTTTGAGGTGGAGCTGACACCGGAGACTTGCAACTGGTTCTCTAGTTCGGTACTGATCGGAGGAGTCCGCCAGAGTACCGGCCATTGCTTTGACACGAGAGTCGAGCCCGAAGGGGATCCCGACGGAGAATTTGTGATTGATATGCTAACGATCGAATACGATAGAACAGGTGAGCCAATCAAAAACTCCGAAAAGTTTCTAGGTGAATTCAGAACCAAAAGCAAAATCGAATTCATTGAAAGAATTGAAGATTTTATGATTGAGGCTTGATTACATCATTGTTCACGAATCAAAAAGATTAAAAACGGCTTTCCGAGCTAAATCTGTATTGACGCCTCAATAAGCGACACAGGAAAAATCGCAGCACAACACTGCGATTTCTGACCCCATAATCAATCTGCCGCCAACCGCACCTGCCTCTCCAACTCCACCTTCAACCCCGGCTCCAGCTTCAACTGCCGTGCCAGTTCATCCAGATAACTCTTCTCCATAAAATTCTCCTCATCCACCAGCATCACACTGGCGATGTACATCTCTGCCGCCATTTCCGGCGTGCTCGCGGCGCGGGCGACGTCGGTGGGGTCGAGGGGTTTGTTGAGTTCGGCGTGGAGCCAGTGTTGCAGTTCCTGGTCGTTGTCGAGTTTGGTGAATTCGCCTTCGATCAGTTCGCGCTCGCGCTCGTCGATGTGGCCGTCGGCCTTGGCGGCGGCGACCAGGGCTTTGAGGATCGCCTGACTGTGTTCTTCGACTTGCGCGGGTGGCAGGCGGTCGAGGGTTTGTGGTTCGCGTTGTGGTGCGCTGCCTTTCTGAGCGTTGTAGTTGCCGTAGGCCTTGTAGGCCAGCACGCCCAGCGCGGCGAGGCCGCCGTAGATGGCGACTTTGCCGCCGACCTTGCGGACCTTTTTATTGCCGAGCAGCAGGCCCATCGCGCCCGCGGCCAATGCGCCGCCGCCCGCGCCTGAGAGCAGGCCGCCGAGACCGCTGGAGCCAGACGAGCCACCGAGCAAGCCGCCAAGTCCGCCGGCAGCCGACTTGTTGGAAGCGCCGCCAGTCTTGTTCTGCAGCATTTCCTGCCCGGACTTGAGCAGTTGATCGAGCAATCCACGGGTGTTCATGTTCCGTCTCCAAACAAGGGTTATCCGGATCTAAGGCCCTCAGCCTAGTTCGAAAGTGCCCCAACCCGCCCCGTGAGTGTGCTTCGAGATGTTGCTCGCCACTCAGAAGGGCATGTTTCGAGCGTTACGCAATTGAAAAGGGGCAGGCCTCTCGGCCTGCCCCCTTCTCCCCCTCCCCCTTAGAATCGCGAAACACTCCGCATCGCATCCACCAGATAGCGCATGGCGATCCGGTCGCTCTCTGACAGCTCTCGATAACGCTCCACAAGTTTCAATTCCTCGGAATTGAGGCGGCGTCTTCTGCGCCCGCCGCCCAAGCAAGGGAAGATGCCCAACATTTCGGTGATGCTCTGTATTTTTGCCATGGACGATGACCTTCTCTATTGAGTCAAGAAACTGCTGAACCTCACATCGCCCTGCCTCTTCGAGCAGCGTCGTGTGCCCCGCCGGCACGAAGGCTTGTATCCGGTCTTGCCCATAGAATAGGAATTAAATCGGCGTTGAAAAGTGGTTTTTAGAGTAATTAATCGAAAAAAGCAGATATGCCCTCTAAATCAGAGAACCCTGTCAGAGAAATTACAGACATGTCTTGTTTCATTGCCAGATGACGCAACGCAAACAACCCTTTTTGCCCGACAATCGAACCGATTAAGCTAGCGGGCATCTGTTTATAGTCCGTTGCGTTTGGCCGAAGGCATGACCGAACCGTAATTTCCGATCCGACAGGTGCCAGGAACGGCGCTGGATTGCACACGACAGGTTGTATTTATGCACCGCAGGAATTTGCTCAAAGCGTCCATGGCCATTGCGGCCTATACCGGTCTTTCCGCGTCGGGCCTGTTGGCCGCCCGCGCTTGGGCAGCCAATGGCGGCGCCGCCGATGGCGAGGCCCAGGCCTTCGATTTCGAGGCGTTGAAGCGTCAGGCCAAGCAGCTCGCCGGCAGTGCCTATCAGGATACGAAACAGGTGTTGCCGCCAACCCTGGCGACCATGACTCCGCAGAACTTTAACGCGATCCGCTACGACGGCAAGCATTCCTTGTGGAAGGAAAACAAAGGTCAGCTGGACGTGCAGTTTTTCCACGTCGGCATGGGTTTCCGTCAGCCGGTGCGCATGTACAGCGTTGATCCGAAGACGCGCATGGCGCGCGAGGTGCATCTCCGTCCGGCGCTGTTCAATTACGAGAACACTTCGGTCGACACCCAGCAGCTCAAGGGCGACCTGGGTTTTGCCGGCTTCAAACTGTTCAAGGCGCCGGAGCTGGATCGGCATGACGTGGTGTCGTTTCTCGGCGCCAGCTATTTCCGTGCGGTCGATGCCACTGGCCAATATGGCCTCTCCGCGCGCGGCCTGGCCATCGACACTTACGCGAAGAAGCGCGAAGAGTTTCCCGACTTCACCAAGTTCTGGTTCGAGACGCCTGACAAGAACGCCACGCGTTTTGTGGTCTACGCCCTGCTCGACTCGCCGAGCGCGACCGGCGCCTATCGCTTCGACATCGATTGCCAGGCCGAGCGCGTGGTCATGGAAATCGACGCGCACATCAACGCACGCACCGCCATCGAACAACTCGGCGTGGCGCCAATGACGAGCATGTTCAGCTGCGGCACCCACGAACGGCGCATGTGCGACACCATTCATCCGCAGATTCACGACTCCGATCGCCTGGCAATGTGGCGCGGCAATGGCGAGTGGATCTGCCGGCCGTTGAACAACCCGGCGACGCTGCAATTCAACGCATTTGCCGACAAGGACCCGAAGGGTTTCGGCCTGGTGCAGACCGACCACGAATTCGCCAACTATCAGGACACTGTCGACTGGTACAGCAAGCGCCCGAGCCTGTGGGTAGAACCTACAACCGCCTGGGGCGAAGGCTCTATCGATCTGCTGGAAATTCCTACGACCGGCGAGACGCTGGATAACATCGTCGCGTTCTGGACGCCGAAGAAACCCGTGGCTGCCGGTGATTCGCTGAACTACGGGTACAAGCTCTACTGGAGCGCCCTGCCACCGGTCGGCACGCCACTGGCGCGGGTGCACGCGACGCGTTCGGGCATGGGCGGCTTCACCGAGGGCTGGGCGCCGGGTGAGCACTACCCGCCGGTCTGGGCGCGGCGCTTTGCCGTGGACTTCACCGGTGGCGGCCTCGAGCGCCTGCCACAGGGCACCGGAATCGAGCCAGTGATTACCTGTTCCAACGGCAAGGTGCAGGACTTCAGCGTGCTGGTGCTGGATGACATCAAGGGCTACCGGATTCTGTTCGATTGGTATCCGACCAATGACAGTGTCGAGCCAGTGGAACTGCGCCTGTTCATTCGCACCAATGACCGCACGTTGAGCGAGACCTGGCTGTACCAGTATTTCCCGCCGGCGCCGGACAAGCGTAAATACCCTTGAGGTTTTGTGGCGCCTGAACGGGCCTAATCGCCGGCAAGCCAGCTCCCACAGTGGTGGGTTGATCACAAGACCTGTAGTCGACTCGAATCTGTGGGAGCGGGCTTGCCCGCGATGACGGCAGCGCAGACAGCGAGGCCGCATCAGACAAACCAAAGCCCCGATCATCACTGGCTCGGGGCTTTTGCTTTCCAGCCTTCAATCAATCGCGCAAATCCGATTCATGAATCGGCTGATCCCGATGGGTCGCGCGCTGATACTGCGCCGGCCACACTGCTTTGCGCCCGCCCAGATCATCGTCGGCGTGCAGCGGCCAGTACGGATCGCGCAGCAGTTCGCGCGCAAGGAAAATGATATCGGCCTGACAGGTACGCAGAATGTGCTCGGCCTGGGCCGGCTCGGTAATCATTCCGACAGTACCGGTGGCGATGCCTGACTCTTTGCGTACACGCTCGGCGAAGCGCGTCTGATATCCGGGTCCAACCGGGATTTCCGCGTTTGCAGCAGTCCCTCCTGAAGACACGTCAATGAGATCGGCGCCCAGCGTATGAAGGCGGCGCGCAAGCTCCACGGTCTCATCCGGATTCCAGCCATCTTCGACCCAATCGGTCGCCGAGACGCGGACAAACACCGGTAATTCCTCCGGCCATACCGCCCTCACCGCTTCAGTGACTTGCAGCACCAGACGGATACGATTCTCGAACGAACCACCGTACTGATCGCGGCGTTGATTGCTCAGCGGCGAGAGAAACTGATGCAGCAGATAGCCATGCGCAGCATGCACCTCGACCACGCTGAAACCCGCCGTCAGCGCGCGTTTTGCCGCGTCGACAAAGGCCTGGATCACTTCGGCGATCTGCCCTTCATCCAGCTGCTTGGGTTGGGTGTGCTGCGGGTCGAAAGCAATCGGCGATGGCCCGACCGGGGTCCAGCCGCCGTCCTCGGGTTTGACACTGCCATGCTTGCCGATCCACGGCCGGTGGGTGCTGGCCTTGCGCCCGGCGTGGGCCAGTTGAATACCGGCGACCGCGCCCTGGGCGGTGATGAAGCGAGTGATGCGTTGCAGCGGTTCGATCTGTTCGTCGTTCCACAGTCCAAGGTCTTCGGCGGTGATGCGTCCGTCGGCGGTAACCGCCGTGGCTTCGGTGAAAACCAGACCGGCACCGCCCACCGCGCGGCTACCCAGGTGCACCAGGTGCCAGTCGTTGGCCAGGCCGTCGACGCTGGAGTACTGGCACATCGGCGACACGGCGATGCGGTTGGGCAGGGTCAGTTGGCGAAGAGTAAAGGGTTCAAGCAGCAGACTCATGGGGCACCTCTCGAATCAGTGGGCAGGCTCCAGGGTTCTGTTTGAAAAGTCGACGAGTGACAGAAAAAGGGTGCAGCACCCGCCCCCGCGGGCAAAAAAACGACAAGACGTCACAAGGCCAATCAAGCAGTGCTTAGAGCCTAGTCGACAACCGGGGATCTTGGGGGGTTCCAGAAAAGATCGCAGCCTTCGGCAGCTCCAACAGAGGAATGCGATCCCCTGTAGGAGCTGCCGAAGGCTGCGATCTTTTGATCTTCAGCGCGGTTCGATATGAGCAATCATCAGCTGCACAGTCTCGTTGCCACGAAACTCGTTAACGTCGAGCTTGTAAGCCAGTTCAACCCATTGAATCGTCGGGTTCGGCCACACATCGCGATCAATGCCAAACGCGATGCCATCGAGCTTCACCGAACCGCATTCGCTTTTCAGCACCACTTTCAAATGCCGTTCGCCGACCACGCGCTGCTCGACCAGTTGAAACACACCGTGAAACAGCGGCTCGGGAAAATGCTGCCCCCACGGCCCGGCGTGGCGCAAGGCGCGGGCCAGTTCGAGATGAAACTCTTCAACGGCCAGCGTGCCATCTGAAAGCATCCGCCCAGTGAGGTCTTCTTCGCGAAGTTGCCTACGCACTTCAGCGTCAAATGCCTCGGCGAACAGCTGAAAATTCTCCTGCGGCAAGGTCAGACCAGCGGCCATCGCATGACCACCGTACTTGGCGATCAGGTTCGGATGCTGCGCCGCGACCACACTCAGCGCATCGCGAATATGGAAGCCCTGCACCGAGCGACCGGAGCCCTTGAGCAGACCATCACCGGCATCGGCGAAGGCAATGGTCGGGCGGAAATAGCGCTCTTTCATGCGCGAGGCGAGGATGCCGATCACGCCCTGATGCCACTCCGGATCGAACAGGCACAGACCAAACGGCATCGACTCGACCGGCAGATCCTTGAGCTGCGCCAGCGCTTCACGCTGCATGCCCTGCTCGATGGATTTGCGATCCTGGTTCATGCCGTCCAGTTGCGCAGCCATTTCCCGCGCCAGATTGGCGTCGGCCGTGAGCAGGCATTCGATGCCCAGGCTCATGTCGTCCAGACGTCCGGCGGCGTTCAGGCGCGGGCCGACGATGAAACCCAGGTCGGTGGAAGTGATCCGCGCAGCCTCTCGCTTGGCGACTTCGAGAATCGCCTTGATCCCTGGCCGTGCCCGGCCGGCGCGAATCCGCTCCAGCCCTTGATGCACAAGAATGCGGTTGTTGGCATCCAGCGGCACCACGTCGGCGACGCTGCCCAGCGCCACCAGATCGAGCAGTTCGCCGATGTTCGGTTGTGGCTTGCTCTCGTACCAGCCGAGGCTGCGCAGACGCGCGCGCAACGCCATGAGTACGTAAAAGATCACCCCGACGCCGGCCAGCGCTTTGCTCGGAAATTCGCAGCCCGGCTGATTCGGATTGACCAGCGCATCAGCCTGCGGCAGTTCATCGCCGGGCAAGTGGTGGTCGGTGATCAACACCTTCAGTCCGGCGCGCTTGGCCGCCGCGACGCCTTCGACACTGGAAATACCATTGTCGACGGTGATCAATAATTGCGGTTCACGGGTCAGCGCGACTTCGACGATTTCCGGCGTCAGGCCGTAGCCGTATTCGAAGCGGTTCGGCACCAGGTAATCGACATGCGCCGCGCCCAACAGGCGCAGACCGAGGACACCGACAGTGCTGGCGGTGGCGCCGTCCGCGTCGAAGTCGCCGACGATCAGAATGCGCTGGCGTTGCTCCAATGCCGTCACCAGCAGGTCAACCGCCGCATCGATGCCTTTGAGCTGCTGGAACGGGATCAAGCGCGCCAGACTTTTGTCCAGCTCCGCCTCCGACTGCACGCCCCGCGCCGCGTACAGGCGGGTCAGCAGTGGCGGCAGATCACCGAGGAAAGGCAACGTGGCAGGCAATTCACGAGGTTCGATACGCATGGGGCGACGGAGGCTTCTCTTTGATTCGTGGGAAATATCAGCGGTGTCGCGACCTCAGCCGCGCTCACCTTGCAGCCATTGCAACTGGACTTCGTGCTGACCGCGATCGTCGGTGACGAAGATCGTGCCTTCGCTGATCATCACGTCCCACTTGATGACGCGGGGCATGTCCTTGGCCAGGGTCTCCAGCACTTCTTGCGGGACGGCGGCGATGTTGACGTTTTTCAGGTTCTTGATCGCCGGGATCACCTTGGTTTCCCACACACGCAGGCTGCCGTAGGCCAGCAGGCTGGTGCGTTCGGTGCGGCGCGAGCACCAGGTCAGGCGATCGGCATCCGGCTGGCCGACTTCGATCCAGTGCAGGACACGGTCGTCCAGGCTCTTTTCCCACAAGGCCGGTTCATCCACGTCTGACAGACCACGGCCGAACGACAGCTGCTCGTTGTACCAGAGCGCGTAGGCCAGCAGCCGCACAGTCATGCGTTCTTCGGTCTCCGAAGGATGACGGGCGATGGTCTGCTTGACGCTTTCGTAGACGCTGCGGTCGAGGTCGGTGAGGTTCAGTTCGAATTTGTAGGTAGTGGACGGCTGGGCCATGAACGGGCTTCTTGATACGAGGAAAGTCGGCAAGTCTAACCCATGCCACAGGCAATCATCGAATTGATGGCAATCCAGCTGCGGCGTCTGACAGCCGGCTATGTTAAAACCCTGTATCCGCTCAGCCTTGTCCTACAGGATTTCGCATGCCGTTCACCAGCAAACCGCTCTCGGGTCTGAAAGTCATTGAATTGGGTACGTTGATTGCCGGGCCGTTTGCCTCGCGCATTTGCGGCGAATTCGGCGCCGAAGTGATCAAGATCGAATCGCCGGACGGCGGCGATCCCCTGCGCAAATGGCGCAAGTTGTACGAAGGCACCTCGTTGTGGTGGTTTGTCCAGGCGCGCAACAAGAAGTCGCTGACCCTCAATCTGAAACACCCCGACGGTTTGGCGATCCTGAAACAACTGCTGGGCGAAGCTGACATCCTCATCGAGAATTTCCGCCCCGGCGTACTGGAAAAACTCGGTCTGAGCTGGGAAACCCTGCACGCCCTGAACCCGAAACTGGTGATGGTGCGCCTGTCCGGTTTCGGTCAGACCGGGCCGATGAAGGACCAGCCAGGTTTCGGTGCGGTCGGCGAATCCATGGGTGGCCTGCGGTACATCACCGGTTTCGAAGACCGGCCACCGGTGCGTACCGGGATTTCCATCGGCGATTCGATTGCCGCGCTGTGGGGCGTGATCGGTGCACTGATGGCGCTGCGTCATCGCGAGGTCAATGGCGGACTGGGCCAAGTGGTCGACGTTGCGCTGTACGAAGCTATCTTCGCGATGATGGAAAGCATGGTGCCGGAGTTCGACGTCTTCGGTTTCATCCGCGAGCGCAGCGGTAACATCATGCCGGGCATCACGCCCTCTTCGATCCACACCAGTGCCGACGGCAAACATGTGCAGATCGGCGCCAATGGTGATGCGATCTTCAAACGCTTCATGCTCGTGATTGGCCGCGCAGATCTTGCCAACGACCCGGTGCTGGCCAGTAACGACGGACGTGACAGTCGCCGGGACGAGTTGTATGGCGTGATTGATCGCTGGGTCAATTCCTTACCGCTGCAGACCGTTCTCGACTTGCTCAATCAGGCCGACGTACCGGTCAGCCGGATCTTCAGCGCCGAGGACATGTTCAACGATCCGCAATACCTGGCGCGGGAGATGTTCCTGCATGCCAAGCTGCCGGACGGCAAGGATTTCAAGATGCCCGGCATCGTGCCGAAGCTGTCGGAAACGCCGGGCTCGTCCGAATGGGTCGGACCGCAGCTTGGCGAACACAATGCGCAGGTGCTTGGCGATCTGGGCTACGACGCGGCGCAAATCGCTCGGCTGCGCGAAGACGGGGCCATTTGAGCAACGCTGGAGGTTTGGTTTTCGAGCAAAAAGCTGTGCACAGGGCAAACGCCGGGCAAAAGAAACCCCGAGAAGTGGGGAGACAACTCGGGGTTAAACGGGGTCTGCTTCGAGACCCGTAGCAGCAAGCGACAAGCACCGGAGCACAATGCTTGATCCTGCTGTTATGGGGTCTGACTGACAGGGATGCAGGAAGGTTCCCACAAAAAATATTTCATCTTTACAGGGCCGGACGCTTGTCCAGAGCTGCATTGCGCAACGCCGCAATGACGCAGGGTTCCAGCCGCCCTTCGGCGATCATCACGTCACGGTGCAGGCCGTCCACCACGTCGGTCAGCAAGCGCTTGTCGCTCAACTGGGCCTGATTGAATTCGCGTTCCACCACAATGGCGCCGCTGCTGTTCTTCAGCGTCACCAGACATTCACCATGGCTGCCGCGAGGGGTCAGCGTCACCTGATACGGGCTCAGAGCCTCACCGAGCAATAGACTGATACTTTCCATCTCGATCTCCACTCAATAGTCCGAAAACACAGTGCCTGGGGCGTGTTCACATTAAATGACCACCGGCCCGAGAAGAAAGTTCTGCCTGTCACGTTCCGACCTTGCAGGACCGTGTCTGACAGAGCATGCATGGCGAAGATGACAGAAAAATATTCGCCGGTATCAGGCCTCGATGAGTGCCTGCGCAGTGATCAGATAACTGTCCAGCAGACCTCGCATCAACACCGCCGAAACCGGTGTCTGCAGACGCCCCAGCAGGCGCAGGCGTTGTTGACGAAGCACCGGCTCCAGGTCACTCAACAAACTCTGCGCGACCGAGCCCAGCAGAATCAGGGCACGCGCCTCATGGTGCGCCGCCAGGTGATGAATCAATGCCAACCCATCGCCACCTTTGAGCTGCGGATCGCAAATGGCGATATCGACCGCACCGCGATGCCCCAGTGAAGACAAGGCTGACGCCAGCGAAGGCGCGGTCAATACGTCGTAGATGCCGATGGCATTGAGCATTTGATGCAATGCCATCAGCTGGAACGGGTTGGGTTCAAGAATCAGGACTTTAAGCGAGCGCATGGGCGACCTCTGGAGCGATCATCGCGGACTCTCACCGCAGGTGTCGTTCACTCTAGGGCAGGCGTCTTAAGCCTCCCATCAGAAAAGTAGCCGCGTCTTGCAGGACATTTCCCTTCTTTACTGCAGACAGCGACACCCGCTCTCGGTCCGACGCTGGGTGATGTCGGTCCAGCCGCCCAACAAGCCGCGCAATTTGCCGTCGCCGCTGTAAAACGGCACGGTCCACTGATAAACCTCGCGAGGCCCGCCCTTGAACAGCAGTTGACGTTTGCTGAAGCGCGACTTGCGGGTTTGCAACTGGGCGATGAATTCGTCGTGGAGCATCCGCGCGGTGGTTTCCGGAAACGCATCGACTTCGATCAGCAAGCGTCCCTGCATCTGGTCCTGGCGCACCGACAGCGCCTCTTCGTAACTGCGATTGCAGATGATCAAACGCCCGTGCAGATCACGGACAAACACCGGATCCGGCATCGAATCGATCAGGGCGTGCTGAAAGGCCAGTTGATCACCCAACTCCTTTTCCGCCGCGCAGCGCAGCTTGATCACGGCCGCCAGGCGCCGGTTCCACACCAGCGACAGCATTCCGAAAACGCCGATTCCCCCCATCGCCCAGCATGCCCACTCGACCAGGCGCTTCCACACGGAGGGCACGGGCGGCGGCGAAACGCCTGCCAGCCACTTGAGACGAATCGCCCGCAACTCCGCAGCAGGGAAAGCTTCCAGCGCCTTGTTGAGAATACTCAGTAGTTGCGGCATGCCTTTTCGTACAGCCAGATGATCGGCTTCCCACTTGCCCTCTACCAGAGCACCGACCTTGAGCATGCCCAACGGATAGAGCTGCGCGCCGATTTCGTTTTCGATGGTTGCGTAGGCTTCCCCACTCTCGACCAGCGCCCGCGCTTCGGCGTAGGTTTTCACCGAGCGTATTTCAATCGACGGATAATCGCGCCGAATCGCATCCTCCAGAGCATGACGGGCGGGCAGCACCAGAACGCGCTTCGCCAGTTGCTCGAAAGACTCCACCCTCGGGGCATTGGCATGTCCGACAAACACCCAGCCAGCCCCTCCGAAAGCATGACTGAAATCGAGAAAGGCCTTGCGTTCATCGCTCATGGCCAACGTCGTACTGATGTCCGCGACCCCGCTTTGCAGGCGATCGAGCATATGGTCGGTAGAGAACGATTCCTGGTGCTCGAATTGCAGTCCGGTCATAGCGCTGACCCGCTTGAGCACATCGTTGTTCAGACCGCTCCACTGGCCGTGTTCGTCCTGAAACAGGTACAGCGGATATTGCACCGATGCCACCGTTACTCTGGGGTTGTCACGGATCCATTGCCGCTCGTGCGCATCCAGTTCGACAACCGGCACAGTGCCCGACGCATTGGCCTGATCGAGTGCCATCTGCGCTGCCACGCCGCTGTGCATCCATCCCAGCACCGCCAACAAAAACAACCAGCCCAGTGCCGGTTTCAAACCTCTGTAAAACAGCATTGCCATTTCCTTCGTGATCGACTCACCCGTCCTTCGTGGGTGAAAACCCGAGCAGTGTGGCAGCAGAAACAAAAAAGCCCGTCAGGAGACGGGCTTCAAAATGTGACAGCTTTTACTGGCTTAGAGTGGCTTGCCGCGGTTGCCATGCTGGCTGACAAAGGCTTGCACGGCTTTCAGGTCGTTTGGCAGAACCGTGCAACGCTCGTTTCGCTCAAACAAATCAGAAAGATGTGCAGGTAGTTCGAGCGCTTTTCCTACACCCGCTTTCTCCACTGCCTCAGGAAACTTGACCGGATGGGCAGTGCCCAGAATTACCATCGGGATATCCAGACTGCGACGGCATTCGCGCGCAGCTTTCACACCGATGGCAGTGTGCGGGTCGAGGACTTCACCGGTTTGCTCGTAGACGTCGGCGATGGTTTCGCAGGTCTGCGCATCGTCCACCGCCAGCGAATCGAACAGCTTGCGTGCTTCGGTCCAGCGTTCTTGTTCGACGCTGAAACTGCCGTCCTTTTTGAACGAGTCCATCAGGCCGGCAATCGCCGCACCGTTACGCCCGTGCAGGTCGAACAGCAGGCGCTCGAAGTTCGACGACACCATGATGTCCATCGACGGCGACAGCGTTGCGTGCAGGGTTTCCTTGACGTACTGGTTGCCGCTCATGAAGCGGTGCAGGATGTCGTTGCGGTTGGTCGCCACGATCAACTGATTGATCGGCAGGCCCATGTTGCGCGCCAGGTAGCCGGCGAAGATGTCGCCGAAGTTGCCGGTCGGTACCGAGAACGACACCGAACGCGCCGGACCGCCCAACTGCAGGGACGCATGGAAGTAGTAAACGATCTGGGCCATGATCCGCGCCCAGTTGATCGAGTTCACCGCCACCAGACGCGTGCCTTTGAGGAAGCTCTGGTCGGCGAAGCTGTTCTTGACCATTTCCTGGCAGTCATCGAAGTTGCCTTCGATGGCGATGTTGTGGATGTTCTCGCCGAAGATCGTCGTCATCTGCCGACGCTGCACTTCCGATACACGCTGGTGCGGGTGCAGGATGAAGATGTCGACGTTTTCGCAGTGCTTGCAGCCTTCGATGGCCGCAGAACCGGTATCACCAGAGGTGGCACCGACAATCACCACGCGCTCGCCGCGCTTTTCCAGCACGTAATCGAGCAGACGACCGAGCAGTTGCAGGGCGAAGTCCTTGAACGCCAGGGTCGGGCCATGGAACAGCTCCAGCACCCATTCATTACCGTTCAGCTGACGCAATGGCGCCACGGCGCTGTGCGCGAACACGCCGTAGGTTTCTTCGAGGATCTTCTTGAAATCGGCATCCGGGATGCTGCCGGTGACAAACGGGCGCATCACCCGGAAGGCCAGTTCGTGATAAGGCAGGCCAGCCCAGGAAGCGATCTCTTCCTGAGTGAAACGTGGCAGGTTTTCCGGGACGTACAGACCGCCATCGGTCGCCAGACCGGCCAGCAGGACCTCTTCGAAATTCAGGGCCGGGGCCTGGCCGCGAGTACTGATATATCGCATTTTTTTCAAACCTTCGGTTTGAGCTGCAAGCTGCAAGCTGCAAGTCGCAAGTAAAAGCCAGACTGCTTCTCTCTTGCCGCTTGCAGCTCGAAGCTTGCCGCTGCTTTTAGTTCAAATGTTCGACACGGATCCGTACAACCGGGCCGTCGACGCCAGCCAGTGCTTCCAGCGCGGTGATCGCATCATTGATGCGTTGCTCGACCACGCGGTGGGTCAGCAGGATCATCGGCACCAGGCCGTCATGCTCTTCGACTTCCTTCTGCATGATCGATTCGATATTGATGCCGCGCTCCGACAGGATGCTCGCCACCTGAGCCAGTACGCCCGGGTGGTCCTTGGCGTGGATTCGCAGGTAGTAAGCGCTTTCGCAGGCTTCGATCGGCAGGATCGGATGCGCCGACAGCGAGTCCGGCTGGAAGGCCAGGTGCGGCACACGGTTTTCCGGGTCGGAAGTCATCGCGCGAACCACGTCGACCAGGTCGGCGATCACCGACGAAGCGGTCGGCTCCATGCCAGCGCCGGCGCCATAGAACAGCGTCGAACCGGCCGCATCACCGTTGACCATGACGGCGTTCATCACGCCGTTGACGTTGGCAATCAGGCGATCGGCCGGAATCAGCGTCGGGTGCACGCGCAACTCGATGCCGGCGTCAGTGCTGCGCGCCACACCCAAGTGCTTGATGCGATAGCCCAGCGCTTCGGCGTAGTTGACGTCGGCAGTGGTCAGTTTGGTGATGCCTTCGGTGTACGCCTTGTCGAATTGCAGCGGAATACCGAAGGCGATAGACGCCAGAATGGTCAGCTTGTGCGCGGCATCGATGCCTTCGACGTCGAAGGTCGGATCGGCTTCGGCGTAACCCAGCGCCTGCGCTTCGGCGAGCACGTCTTCAAACGTACGGCCTTTCTCGCGCATTTCGGTGAGGATGAAGTTGCCGGTGCCGTTGATGATCCCGGCAACCCAGTTGATACGGTTGGCGGACAGGCCTTCGCGGATCGCCTTGATCACCGGAATGCCACCGGCCACGGCCGCTTCGAATGCCACGATCACGCCTTTCTCGCGTGCCTTGGCGAAAATCTCATTACCGTGAACGGCTATCAGCGCCTTGTTCGCGGTGACCACATGCTTGCCATTCTCGATGGCCTTGAGTACCAGCTCGCGGGCAACGGTGTAGCCGCCCATCAGCTCTATGACGATGTCGATCTCAGGGTTCGTGGCCACTTCGAAGACATCGTTGGTAATCGCAATACCGGTCGTCTGGAACTGAGGCTTTGGCGTGCGCGTGGCAATTTGCGCCACTTCGATTCCACGCCCGGCACGACGAGCAATTTCCTCGGCGTTGCGCTGAAGTACGTTGAAGGTACCGCCACCGACGGTCCCTAACCCACAGATGCCTACTTTGACCGGATTCACTGTGAACTCCCCATGAAACGGCCGACACAGGGTCGGCCGGAAAACAACCGCGTGCTCGCGGCTCTCTGTTGATGGCCCGGCGCTGTAGCTGCCGGACCACGATCATCAACGGTTGCCCGTGACGATGCGAATTACTTCGCGCCCAGCGCCAGTTTGGCGACTTGTGGCGCCGGCTGGTAGCCCGGAATGACCTGCCCGTCGGCCAAAACGATGGCCGGTGTACCGTTCACGCCGATCGACTGACCTAGCGCGAACTGTTTGGAAACCGGGTTATCGCACTTGGCGGCTTTGATTTCCTTGCCATCGACCATTTTGTCCATGGCGGCTTTCTTGTCTTTCGAGCACCACACTGCTTGCAGCTGCTCGTCACCCGGCGAATTCAGGCCCTGGCGCGGGAACGCCACGTAGCGCACTTCGATGCCGCGCTTGTTCAGCTCGGGCACTTCGGCATGCAGTTTGTGGCAGTACGGACAGGTGGTGTCGGTGAACACGGTGATGTGCGATTTGGTCTCGCCCACGGCCGGGTAGACCACGGTTTCGGCCACCGGGATGGCATTGATCAGTTTGGAAATGCCCAGGCGTTCGGTCTTCTCGGTCAGGTTGACCGGTTTGCCATTCGCGAGCTGGTACAGATTGCCCTGCACGATGTACTGGCCATCGGCACTGGCGTACAGCACGCGGCTGCCTTTGAGTTTGACTTCGTACATGCCAGGCAACGGGCTGGCACTGATGCTTTCGACTGGAACCTCGAGTTCGAGTTTTTCCAGGCTTTGACGAATGGCTTTGTCGGCCGCGTCGTCGGCGACGGCAAAGGTGCTCACCAGCGCGACAGCGGCGGCAGCGAAAATCTGGGTCAGACGCATGAGTACTCCTGAGGGCGGGCGGATGAAACGATCAGAACGCCCGTGCGAAACACCGGGTCATAGCCGTCCATCGTGCAAACCGGCAAAGCCTAACACATAAGGCCGCGAGGGCCGAATGCGCCTGTCGCCACACACTCATGTGCAACTGACACATCTTCATGCTTGTACAGTTGACCCACAACCACATGTGGCTGACACACATTATTGTGGCGAGGGGATTTATCCCCGCCGGGTTGCGAAGCAGCCCTAAACCATCCACCGCGATCTTTCAGTCAAAATCGAGCCAGCCGGGTTTGCGACTGCTGCGCAGCCGAACGGGGATAAATCCCCTCGCCACAGGTCAGTATTTCAACATTATGGGATGTGTCAGCCGCGTGGGTGGTGTTTGGCGTGCAGATCCTGCAATCGGGCGCGGGCGACATGGGTATAGATCTGCGTCGTAGAGAGGTCGCTGTGCCCGAGCAGCATCTGCACCACGCGCAAGTCCGCGCCATGGTTGAGCAGGTGCGTAGCGAACGCGTGACGCAAGGTGTGCGGCGACAGCGATTTGCTGATCCCGGCGACCTTGGCCTGATGCTTGATCCGATGCCAGAACGTCTGCCGGGTCATCTGCTCGCCGCGCTGGCTGGGGAACAGCACATCGCTGGGGCGACCACCGAGCAACTCGCCACGACCATCACGCATATAGCGCTCGACCCAGACAATCGCCTCCTCGCCCATCGGCACCAGACGCTCCTTGCTGCCCTTGCCCATCACCCGCAATACGCCTTGGCGCAGGTTGACCTGCTCCAGTGTCAGGCTGATCAGTTCGGTCACGCGCAGGCCACAGGCATACAGCACTTCCAGCATCGCGCGGTCACGCTGGCCGATGGCGTCACTCAGATCCGGCGCCTTGAGCAGTGCTTCGACATCGGCTTCCGACAGCGACTTGGGCAACGGCCGGCCCAGTTGCGGCATGTCGACGCGCAACGTCGGGTCGACGCTGATCAGCTTTTCCCGCAGCAGATAGCGATAAAAGCCACGCACCCCGGAGAGAAATCTCGCGGTGGAGCGTGGCTTGTAGTTTTGCTCCAGCCGCCACGCCAGGTGATCGAGGATCAATTCGCGACCGGCATTGATCAGCTCGAGATTTTTCTCCTGCAACCAGCCGTTGAACAGCGCGAGGTCGCTGCGATAGGCGTCGCGGGTGTTGTCGGACAGGCCTTTCTCCAGCCATAAAGCGTCGAGGAATTGATCAATCAGCGGATGGTCGATGGCAGGCATGGGTGCTCAGGGCAGGCGGTTTTTAACACTGCGCGCAAATAGACAGTGAACGACGGGAATGGCCGCTAGTCTTTCATAGCCAGCCAGATCAAGGAACAGGGAGCATCAATGAACGAGCAGCAAATTCTCTTGGCATTTGGCGGGATCGGCGCGGCGGCGCTGGGTTGTCAGTGGCTGGCATGGCGCCTGAAGCTGCCGGCCATTCTGTTTTTGCTGCTGACCGGCATTCTGGCCGGCCCGGTGCTGGGTTGGCTCGACCCGCAGGAAATGTTCGGCCCGCTACTGATGCCACTGGTGTCGCTGGCAGTGGCGCTGATCCTGTTCGAAGGCAGCCTGACCCTGCACCTGTCGGAATGGAAAGAGATCGGCAGCGTCGTTCATCGACTGGTGACCCTCGGTGCGATTTCGACCTGGATCGTCATCGCGGTGGCCACGCACTTTCTGCTGGGCTTCGACTGGATGCTGGCGATTCTGTTTGGCAGCCTGACGCTGGTCACCGGTCCGACCGTAATCGTGCCGATGCTGCGGGTGGTGCGGCCAAAAGCCTCGATCGCCAACATCCTGCGCTGGGAAGGCATCGTCATCGATCCGATCGGCGCTCTGCTCGCCGTCGTGGTGTACAGCTTCATCATCGCCAGCGCTGAAGGGCATGGCCTCAAGCAAAGTCTTCTCACCTTCGGCGGGGTGATCCTCTGCGGCGCCGTGTTTGGTGTCGTCGGTGGCTGGCTGCTGGGGACGGTGATCCGGCGTCAGTGGCTGCCGGAATACTTGCATAACCTGGCCTCGCTGGCAGCGGTGCTGGCAATCTTCATCGGTGCCAACCAAGTGATGCATGAGTCCGGCCTGCTGGCGGTGACGCTGATGGGCATGTGGCTGGCCAACATGAAAGACGTGGACGTGCGGCACATCTTGCACTTCAAGGAAAACCTCAGTGTGTTGCTGATTTCCGGACTGTTCATCCTGCTCGCGGCGCGCCTGGACCTGAACGCTTTGATCGGTCTGGGACCGCTGGTGTTGATTCTGCTGCTGGTGATCCAGTTGATCGCTCGCCCATTGAATGTTTTGCTCAGCACCGCCGGTTCCAGTCTCAGCTGGCGTGAACGGGCGCTGCTGTGCTGGATCGCGCCGCGGGGGATCGTCGCTGCGGCTGTCTCGGCGATTTTCGCGATTCGCCTGGATGAATCCGGACATGAAGGCGCCCTGCTCCTGGTGCCGCTGACCTTTGCGGTAATCATCGGCACCGTGGTTTTGCAAAGCGCAACGGCTCGACCGCTGGCACGGCTGTTAAAGGTCGCCGAACCGGCGCCGAGCGGTTTTCTGATCGTTGGTGCCAATGGCCCGGCCCGCGCATTGGGCAAGTCGCTGCAGCAACTGGGCAGTCGCGTACTGCTGACCGATTCGAGCTGGGAGAATATCCGCGCGGCACGCATGGAAGGCTTGCCGACCTATTTCGGCAACCCGGCGTCGCAGCATGCTGACGCGCATCTGGACCTGGTGGGGTTGGGGCATTTGCTGGCGCTGTCACCGTCGGGCGAGCTGAACACATTGGCGGCGATGCGCTTTCGTCATGACTTCGGTCATCAGCGCCTGTTCGGTCTGGCCAGCGGCCATGAAATCCGCCGCAGCGATAAACATCGGGCGAGCCTGGAACACCGGGGCAATCAGTTGGGCAGTGAGGCACTGACCTATTCGAAACTGGCCGGCCTGATGGGCCAGGGTGCCGAGCTGTACAGCACAACCTTGACGGATGGGTTTGGCTGGGATGATTACCGGGCGCTGCACGGCAACCGCGCAACGTTGCTGTTCATGCGTGATGACAGCGGCTGGGTGCATGTGGTGACACCGGAAACGGCGTTGAAGCCGGGGGCTGGGTGGACGTTGCTGGCGTTGATTCAACCAGAAGGTTCCAGCGCCTGATGGATCGATTCGCGAGCAGGCTCGCTCCCACTGTATTCCTGTGGGAGCGAGCCTGCTCGCGAAGGCCGCGACTGGGTCACGGACAGACTGAAGATCTTTGCAGCACAAATCCCGGGCAACAAAAAAGCAGCCCGTAGGCTGCTTTTTTCTGCATCGGAGGCTAGGCTTAAGCCAGTTTTTCCTTGATGCGTGCTGCTTTACCCGACAGGTCGCGCAGGTAGTACAGCTTGGCTTTACGTACGTCACCGCGACGTTTAACAGCCATGCTGTCGATCTGCGGGGAGTAGGTCTGGAAAGTACGTTCTACGCCAACACCGTTGGAGATTTTACGAACGGTGAACGCACTGTTCACGCCGCGGTTACGCTTGGCGATTACAACGCCTTCGAACGCTTGCAGACGGGAACGATCGCCTTCCTTCACTTTCACCTGAACGACAATAGTGTCGCCTGGGGCGAAGGTAGGGATTTCTTTGCTCATCTGCTCTGCTTCGAGTGCAAGGATGATTTTGTTGGTCATGCTGTGCTCCTAAGGTAAATCGTTCGATCTACCATCGATACGTTGTTAACTATCGTCCCGCTCGCGGATGTATTCCTCGAGCAGCTTCTTCTCTTCTCCAGAAAGCGAGCGGCTTTCCAGAAGATCGGCGCGTCGTTCATAGGTCCGACCAAGGGACTGCTGTAAACGCCAACGCCGGATATGCGCGTGATTGCCACTCAGCAACACGTCGGGAACACGCTGATCCGCATACACCTCCGGTCGGGTGTAGTGCGGGCAATCCAGCAGACCATCCGTAAAGGAATCTTCCTCAGCGGAATCCGCATGCCCTAAAGCTCCAGGCAGCAGTCGTGTAACCGCATCGATCAGGACCATGGCCGGCAGCTCGCCGCCAGACAGTACATAGTCGCCAATCGACCACTCTTCATCGACATGAGCCTCAATAAAGCGCTCGTCAATGCCTTCGTAGCGGCCGGCAATCAGGATCAATGCATCCGATTGTGCCAGCTCGCGTACCGCCGACTGAGTCAGTTGACGGCCTTGGGGGGACAGGTAAATCACCTTCGCCGCCTCCCCGGCTGCTGCCTTGGCCTGAGCCAGCGCATCTTCCAGGGGCTTGATCTTCATCACCATGCCCGGACCACCGCCAAACGGGCGATCGTCCACAGTGTGATGCCGATCCGTCGTGTAATCTCGCGGATTCCAACAGGTCAGCTGCAAGAGCCCCTGTTTGACCGCACGACTGGTGATGCCGTAATCGCCAATGGCGGAAAACATCTCGGGAAACAAACTGATCACTTCTACGCGCAAGTTAGCCACGTTCAGAAGTCCGCGTCCCAATCCACCTTCATCTCGCCCGCTTCCAGGTCGACAGCCAACACGCATTGCTCCGTATAGGGCAACAGGCGTTCGCGATCATCCAGGCTGCCAGCGCAAGGCTTGACGACCATTACATCATTGGCGCCGGTTTCCAGAAGATGATCGATTTTCCCGAGCAGTTGCCCGAGGGTGTCGATGACCTTCAGACCTTCCAGCTGGTACCAGTAGTACTCGCCTTCGGTCAATTCAGCGAACAGGTTGCGCGGCACGCAGATCTCATAACCGGCCAGAAGACGAGCTTCTTCACGATCATCGAGACCCTTGAGCTTGGCGACCAGGAACTTGTCGCTCCCGCGTCCACTGACCAGCTCGACCTGTTTGACATTGCCTTCGCGCTTGAGCGTCCAGGTTTTGTACTGCAACAGGTTTTCAGTCGGATCAGTAAAGGAATAAACCTTCACTTCGCCGCGAACGCCATGAACAGAATAAATTTTGCCAATAACGATCAAATCATCGGCAGGGGCTGGCGTCGCGTTCATATTGCTCAGGCCGCAGCCTTGGCAGATTCCTTCAACAACTGAGCAACGCGCTCAGAAGGTTGTGCACCAACGCTCAGCCAGTAGGCAACGCGCTCTTGGTTCACGGACAGACGGATTTCCTGACCACGGGCAACAGGGTTGAAGAAACCAACCTGTTCTTTGTGGGAGCCGTCACGCGGGTTACGCGAGTCGGTTACGGTCAGGTGGTAAAACGGGCGCTTTTTGGAGCCGCCAAGGGCAAGACGGATTGTTAGCATGTGAACATCGTTCCTGTAGTCGGTGCTGCAAATCTAAATGCACAGCGGGCATGGGTGCCCGAAAGGCCGCATATTCTAAGGAATATCCGGACTTTTGCAAATGACTTTTTCCGGCGCCCATGGCATGCCGTGCAGATTTGCATAGAGAGCCGTCGTTAAAAACGGCCAGTCAGCTCCCGCCGAGTGCGGGTTTGCTGTTGATCCTGCGTCCTTGCAGGGTCTGCGCCGGTGCGACGACCGGCGAAGTCTTTACATTTTCGGCATGCCGCCGCCGGGCAACATACCGCCCATGCCGCGCATCATTTTCGCCATACCGCCCTTGGCGGTGAATTTCTTCATCATCTTCTGCATCTGCTTATGCTGCTTGATCAAGCGGCCGATGTCCTGCACCTGCGTGCCGGAACCCATGGCGATCCGACGCTTGCGCGAACCGCTGATCAGCTCAGGGTCGCGGCGCTCGGCCGGGGTCATGGAATTGATGATGGCTTCCATCTGTTTAAATTGCTTTTCTGCGGCGTTCTGGGCATTGCCCATCTGCGACAGGTTGACGCCGCCGATGCTCGGCAGTTTGTCCATGAGGCCGCCGAGGCCGCCCATGTTCTTCATCTGTTGCAGCTGATCGCGGAAGTCTTCGAGGTCGAAGCCCTTGCCCTTTTTCAGCTTCTTGGCCAGTTTGTCGGCCTTGTCCTTGTCGAGGGTCGCTTCGGCCTGTTCGATCAGGCTGAGCACGTCGCCCATGCCAAGGATCCGCGAGGCGATACGCTCAGGGTGGAACGGATCGAGCGCTTCGCTCTTCTCGCCCATACCGATGAACTTGATCGGCTTGCCGGTGATGGCGCGCACCGACAGTGCGGCACCGCCACGGGCGTCGCCGTCGACCTTGGTCAGGATTACGCCGGTCAGCGGCAGCGCATCGCCGAACGCCTTGGCGGTGTTGGCGGCGTCCTGACCGGTCATCGCGTCGACCACGAACAGGGTTTCAACCGGGTTGATCGCGGCGTGCAGCGCCTTGATCTCGCCCATCATCTCTTCGTCGATGTGCAGACGACCGGCGGTGTCGACGATGACCACGTCGATGAATTTCAGTTTGGCTTCTTTAATAGCCGCATTGGCGATGTCGACCGGCTTCTGGCTCAGGTCGGACGGGAAGAACGTCACGCCAATGTCGTTGGCCAGGGTTTCCAGCTGCTTGATCGCGGCCGGACGGTAAATGTCCGCAGACACGACCATGACCGACTTCTTCTTGCGCTCTTTAAGGAAGCGCGCCAGCTTACCGGCAGTGGTGGTTTTACCCGCGCCCTGCAGACCGGCCATCAGAATCACGGCTGGCGGAACGGCACTCAGGTTGAGGTCTTCGTTGGCCGCGCCCATCAGGCTTTCGAGTTCGGCCTGGACGATCTTCACGAACGCCTGGCCCGGCGTCAGGCTGCGCGACACCTCGGTGCCAACAGCGCGCTCCTTGACCGAATTGACGAAGTCCTTGACCACCGGCAGTGCGACGTCAGCTTCGAGCAACGCCATGCGCACTTCACGCAGGGTGTCTTTGATATTGTCCTCGGTCAGCTTCGCCTTGCCGGTGACATGGCGCAGCGTCTGCGAGAGACGGTCGGTTAAGTTTTCAAACATTGCGCGATCCTTTCAGGCCCTGTACGAACCGGGATAATGGCGGCCCAGACCGGAATCAACATGTGCTCGGCGAGCCTGCGGCGTGGGCAGGTCGCGGATTATAGCGAAGACTGCGGCCGGCGGACACCTCGCCGTCAGCTTGCGGAGTCTTTCGTGCCGTGGCGGTTCTATGCCAAACTCAGCGCCTTTCGGGCTCGCCTAACAGGATTTATGCTCCCCTTGTCACCCAGTTTGCTGACCACCCTCGCCGCCGCCCTGCTCTATGCCGCTGCGACCGTCTATCAAAGTACCCGCCTGGCCACCGGCGCCAAGGCGAACAAGCGCCTGCTGGTCAGCCTCGGCGTATTCGCCGTGCTCGCCCACGGCGCCAGCCTGCTTACACATCTATTGACCCCGATCGGCCTCGGTCTGGACTTCTTCAGCGCGTCCAGCCTTATCGCCGCTGCGGTGATTGCCCTGACTCTGCTGGCCTGTTCGCGGATCCCGGTGGAAAACCTGCTGGTGCTGCTGTTCCCGCTCGGTGCGATCACGGTATTGCTGGCGCAGTTCGCGCCGACCGGCACAGTGCAGATCATCGACGAAGAGCCGGGCATTCTCGCGCACATTCTATTGTCGATCCTCGCCTACGGCATGTTCACCATCGCCGTGTTCCAGGCGTTGCTGCTGCTGGTTCAGGACCATCAGCTCAAGCACAAGCACCCGTCCGGACTGATCAAGAACTTCCCGCCCCTGCAAACCATGGAAAGCCTGCTGTTCGGCTTTCTCTGGGCCGGCTGGACGCTGCTGTCGCTGTCGCTGATTTCCGGTTGGCTGTTCGTTGAGAATCTGTTCGCCCAGCATCTGGTGCACAAGACCCTGCTGGCCTGTCTGGCATGGATCGTCTTCAGCGTGCTGCTGTGGGGTCGCAACCGACTGGGCTGGCGCGGCCACAAGGCGATTCGCTGGACCCTCGCTGGTTTCTGCCTGCTGATGCTGGCGTACTTCGGCAGCAAACTGGTTCGTGAATACATACTGCACATCTGACGGGCGGCATAAATGGACGGTTTGCCCATAGGGCCGATGCTCGCGGTATTTGTCCTGCTGATCTTATGGTCAGGGCTGTTTACCGCCGTCGAAATCGCGCAGCAGCACCTGCTCGCGCAACGGATCGCCTCACGCGCCAGCGACAAGCCGCTGGCGAAGCTGAGCTTCCCGCTCGACAGCCTGATCCTCTGCAACACCCTGTGCCGCGCCCTGGCAGTGATCATCGCGACGCTGCTGGCGATTTTTCTCTGCGAAGAAAATGGCCCGTGGGCGGCCTGCCTGGGCGCCGGTGGCATCCTGTTGGTGTTCGCCGATTATTTCCCACGCACCGTGGCCCGGCGCTATCCCGACGCCGTGCTGGCGTTCGGCAATGCCCTGCTGGCCGTGCCGATGAAAATCGTCTACCCGTTCGCGTGGCTGTTCAGCCGGGTCAGCGCTTTGCTGCTGACCCCGTTCACGCGCAAGGCTCAGGTGGTGCAACAGAGCGAGGACGAGTTGCCGGCCGATCACGATGATGATCCCGAACATCCGGTCCGCGCCCACCCGGTGTCGGGCATTCATGCGCTGGACAACATCACGGTCAACGACATTCTGGTGCCGCGCAGCGATGTCGATGGCATCAACCTCGACGATTCGATCGAAGAGATCATCGAGCAACTGCGCGAGAACAAGCGCACGCGTCTGCCGGTGTTTCACAGTGACATCAATCAGGTCGAAGCGGTGCTCAACACTCGCCATATCGGCCATTTGCTGAGCAACGGCGGATTGACCCGCGAGGCGCTGCTGGCCGCCAGCTACGAGCCCTACTTCGTCCCGGAAAGCACGCCGCTGCAACTGCAACTGCTGAACTTCCACAAACAGCAACGCCGTCTCGGCATGGTCGTGGACGAGTACGGGGAGGTGCTGGGCATCGTCACCCTTGAAGACATTCTCGAAGAAATCGTCGGCGAATTCGAAAGCGAGCACAGCCTCGACAACCCGCACATCCATCCCCAGGCCGACGGGCGTATGGTGATCGATGGTGCAGCATCGATCCGCGACCTGAACAAGTGCCTGGGCTGGCATCTGCCGAGCGACGGTCCGAAGACCCTGAACGGCCTGGTCACCGAAGCGCTGGAAACCATTCCGGAAAGCGCGGTGTGCCTGAAGATCGGGCGTTATCGACTGGAAATCCTCGAGACCGAGGAGAACCGGGTGAGCAAGGTGTTGATCTGGCTGACCTCATCGGTGCCTGCTCTGGTGCCTGCTCGATAAAGCTGCATTGTTTGCGCTTGTTTGATCGTTAGCCCCCTTCCTATAATCGAGGCGCTTACCCAAGCGCCGTCGATCCCTGTGCTTACCCGGCACTGCCCGGATCCTGACTGTTTCCGCTGCAAACCGACGACTGTTCCTACTCGAAACAGCGCTCGCGCCCTACCCCACATCCCTGGGTGTTTCACCATAATAATTCGCTCCACTGGAGCTCATGACTGTCAGGGATCACCGCATGACGACCCATACCGCTTACAGCGAAACCGCGCCTGCCCAGCCGACCAATTCCGCCACCCGCGTGGCCACGGCAAGCTTCATCGGCACCGCCATCGAGTTCTACGACTTCTACGTTTATGCCACTGCTGCGGCGCTGGTGATCGGTCCGGTGTTCTTTCCGCAGACCTCCGGCACGGCGCAGATGCTTTCGGCGTTTCTCACTTTCGGCATTGCCTTCCTCGCTCGACCACTGGGTTCGGCACTGTTTGGCCACTTCGGCGACCGCATCGGGCGCAAGTCGACGCTGGTCGCCTCGCTGCTATTGATGGGCGTGTGCACCACCTTGATTGGCGTGTTGCCGGGCTACGACAGCATTGGTGCCTGGGCGCCGATTCTGCTGTGCGTGCTGCGTTTCGGTCAGGGCCTGGGCCTTGGCGGCGAATGGGGCGGTGCGGCGCTACTGGCTACGGAGAACGCGCCGAAGGGCAAACGCGCGTGGTTCGGCATGTTCCCGCAGCTCGGGCCATCGATTGGTTTTCTTGCAGCCAACGGCCTGTTCCTGACCCTGGCGATGACGCTGGATGATGAACAGTTCCGCAGCTGGGGCTGGCGCATTCCGTTTCTGCTCAGCGCGGCGCTGGTGATGGTCGGCCTGTATGTGCGCCTCAAATTGCATGAAACGCCAGTGTTCGCCAATGCGATCGCCCGTCACGAGCGAGTGAAAGTGCCGCTGGTCGAGTTGTTCAGCCAATACTGGGCGCCGACCTTGCTCGGTGCGGCGGCGATGGTGGTGTGCTATGCGCTGTTCTACATTTCGACGGTATTTTCCCTGAGCTACGGCGTGGCCACGCTGGGTTATAGCCGCGAAACGTTCTTGGGCCTGCTGTGCTTTGCCGTGTTGTTCATGGCCGCAGCGACGCCATTATCCGCTTGGGCCAGCGATCGTTACGGGCGCAAACCGGTGCTGATCATCGGTGGTGTGCTGGCGATTCTGTCCGGATTCCTGATGGAACCGTTGCTGACGCAGGGCTCGACCTGGGGCGTGGCGCTGTTTCTGTGCATCGAGTTGTTTTTGATGGGCGTGACATTCGCACCGATGGGCGCGCTGTTGCCTGAGCTGTTTCCGACCCACGTGCGTTATACCGGCGCTTCAGCGGCGTACAACCTGGGCGGCATCGTCGGGGCCTCGGCGGCGCCGTTCTTTGCGCAGAAACTGGTGGCGATGGGCGGGTTGAGCTATGTCGGCGGGTATGTGTCGGCGGCGGCGGTGTTGAGTCTGATTGCGGTGTTGTGCTTGAAGGAGACGCGCAATAACGATCTGAATCAGGTTGCCTGACAGAAGATCAAGAGCTTCGCGAGCAGGCTCGCTCCCACAGGGTTTTTGGGATTGGTCACAGATTCTCTGTTCACCCAATCCCATGTGGGAGCGAGCCTGCTCGCGAATGGATGCCGCGACCTGGTTTACAGCTCGACAACAACCGCCTGCGACGCACGGGTCGCCTTGGCGCGAGCAGCCTCGATCGACTCATCCCGCGCCAGCGCCACGCCCATGCGGCGCTGACCGTTCACTTCCGGCTTGCCGAACAGACGCAGCGCGGTATCCGGCTCGCTCAACGCAGCGCCCAGATTGGCGAATGCGGTCTGGGTCGACTGGCCTTCAACCAGAATCACTGCCGACGCCGACGGGCCGAACTGACGGATCAGCGGTACCGGCAGGCCGAGAATGGCGCGGGCATGCAGGGCAAACTGCGACAGGTCCTGAGAGATCAGCGTCACCAGCCCGGTGTCATGCGGACGTGGCGAAACTTCGCTGAACCACACCTGATCACCTTTGATGAACAGCTCGACACCGAACAGACCACGGCCACCCAGCGCTTCCGTCACAGCTTTGGCAACACGCTCGGATTCAGCCAGAGCAATCGGGCTCATGGCCTGCGGCTGCCAGGATTCCTGATAGTCGCCCTTCTCCTGACGGTGACCGACCGGTGCGCAGAACGTGGTGCCGCCAATGTGGCGCACGGTCAGCAGGGTGATTTCGTAATCGAAATCGATGAAGCCTTCGATGATTACCCGACCTTTGCCGGCGCGACCGCCCTCTTGCGCGTAATCCCAGGCTTTTTGCACATCATCGGCGCTGCGCAGCAGGCTCTGACCCTTGCCCGACGAACTCATTACCGGCTTGACCACGCAGGGGAAACCCAGGTCCTGAACGGCTTTGCTGTAGTCCTCGAAGGTGTCGGCAAAGTGGTACGGCGAAGTCGGCAGATCCAACTCTTCGGCAGCCAGACGACGGATGCCTTCGCGGTTCATGGTCAGTTGCGCCGCACGCGCGGTCGGAATTACGGTAAAGCCTTCGGCTTCCAGCTCGACCAGCGTGGCGGTGGCGATGGCTTCGATTTCCGGCACGATGAAGTGCGGCTTCTCGGCTTCGATGACTGCACGCAGAGCAGCACCGTCGAGCATGTTGATCACGTGGCTGCGATGGGCGACTTGCATGGCCGGCGCGTTGGCGTAGCGGTCGACGGCAATCACTTCAACGCCCAGGCGCTGCAGTTCGATTACCACTTCCTTGCCCAACTCACCACAGCCACACAGCAATACGCGGGTCGCGGTTGGCGACAATGGAGTTCCGATACGGGTCATCTCAGGTCCTCAAAGGAAGCGGATCATCGAGGAAAGCCACGCAAGTGCGCTTTCCATGGGGAGAAAGCGCGGCATTTTACATGAACCCGAGGGTTTGGCTTCAGCTGGCGACAGCCTGTTTGCGATCGCGCCAGGCCATGATCAGCCAGACGGCGGTGACGCCGGCGAACTTCGAGGCCAGCGCGGTGATGATCACCGGCGGCGTCAAGGCGTCGATCATGCCGAAAAAGATGAAGGTATCCAGCGGAATGCTCAGCGCCGAACTGATCCATAGACGGTCGCGCAATGGCCGCTTGGTGATGCTGAACACCAGCCAGTCGATGCACTCGGAGACCGCGAACGCCGTGGCGCTGGCGAGCGCGATGGAAGGGTCGGAGGTAATGTAGGAAAGCACCAGCGCCGCCAGCATCGCCACGATCGCGCCATGACCGAAGCGCGTTTGCACCATGTCGCGCAGCACGAACACCAGCCCGCCCCAGGCCGACCAGATGATGTCCAGGTGCGGTGCGGTGGAAAAGGCGAAGTTGATCAGCACGACGCTGCTGATGTAGGCGATGAGGAAGATCATGGAGGCGGCCTGTCGATTTGGCGCACAGGTTACTTGAGCGCTGGTATTGCGCCAATAGGTGCGGTCACAGGCCCGACGTCTTCGCGAGCAGGCTCGCTCCCACAGTGGAACGCATTTTCAAGGTGGGAGCGAGCCTGCTCGCGAAAGCGGTGGTTCAGACGCCTGACTTCGCGGGAATCATCCAGACCAATCCACTCGCCTTCGCCCGTTCATGACACAACCCCAGCACCACGCGGCGCTCGTCATTGTTCATGCGGCCCCAGCGGGTGATCTCCGCGACCGTGCGCTGGCACCCGGTACAAACGTCATCTTCGTCCAGCGCGCAGATATTCACGCACGGCGAGGCGACTGGTCGTTCAACAGTCGTCATTGTTCCTGCTCGACCAGATCGCGGGCGTAACGCTGCGAGTTATGCACATAGTGCGCGGCGCTGGCTTCGAGCATCTTTTTCTGCGCCTCGGTCAGTTCACGCACTACCTTGCCCGGCGAGCCCATCACCAGCGAACCGTCGGGAATTTCCTTGCCTTCGCCGATCAGGGAATTGGCGCCGATGATGCAGTTCTTGCCGATCTTCGCGCCATTGAGAATCACCGCGTTGATGCCGATCAGACTGTAATCGCCGACCGTGCAGCCGTGGAGCATCGCGTTGTGGCCGATGGTCACGCCGGTACCGATGGTCAGTGGATAGCCCATGTCGGTGTGCATCACCGTGCCATCCTGCACGTTGCTGTTCTTGCCGATGAGGATCAGTTCGTTGTCGCCGCGCAATACGGCGTTGAACCAGACGTTGGCGCCCTCTTCCAGGCGGACCTTGCCCACCAGTACGGCATTGGGCGCGACCCAGCTCTGTGGATGGGTTTCGACACGGGCGTCGCCCAGGCGGTATTTCATTTTGTTTTCCTCGGGCTCACGGCCGTTCGAACGACGGTTCAGGTATCGATAAAACTTTTCGGCGGTCGGTGCAGGCTGATTTAGGCGTCATAGAGCAGGTTGATCAACTCGACGATCATGATCGCCGTCAGGCCCCAGATCTTGTACTCGCCGTAGCGATAGCTCGGCACGTACCAGCTGCGGCCCTGATAGTCGATGCGATGGGTATGCTCGCGCGGGTCCTTGCGGAAGAATTCCAGCGGTACGCTGAAGACGGCGGCGATCTCGGCATCGTTGGGCTGGTATTCGACAAAGTCGGGAATCACCCCGACATACGGCGTTACCTTGATGCCGTGCAGGGAAATCAGCGGACTCAGCGGGCCGATGACTTCGACCAGACCCGGCGGCAGGCCGATTTCTTCTTCGGCTTCGCGCAGCGCGGTGAAGATCAAGTCCGGGTCTTCCGGGTCGCGGCGCCCTCCGGGGAAGGCGACCTCGCCGCCGTGGGTCGAAAGCCCGCTGGCGCGCAGGGTCAGGACCAGTTCCGGTTCGTCACTGCGGGTGATCGGCACCAGCACGGCGGCTTCGGGAAAACGTGCGTCGGTCTCCAGCGTGCGCGGTGTGTGGTTGCTTACCCTATGCAGTAGCTCGTCCAGCATGAGTGTTCTCGATCGGTGCCTTGCTCCGCATCATGCACCAATCAAAGCGAGCGCCCAAGCCCCCGAAACCCGTCGTGTCGCGAAACGACAACTTGCCGACCGGCCCCGCTGCACGCCAAGATAGGCGCAGCATTCAGGAACCCGAGCATGAAATTTTGCAGCCACTGCGGTAACCCGGTCACCCAGCGCATTCCCGAAGGCGACTCGCGGCTGCGATTTGTCTGCGACAGCTGTCAGACCATTCACTACCAGAATCCCAATATCGTCGCCGGTTGCGTGCCGACCTGGGGGACGAAAGTGCTGCTCTGCCGCCGCGCCATCGAGCCGCGTCTCGGTTACTGGACGCTACCTGCCGGCTTCATGGAAAACGGCGAGACCATCGAGCAGGCCGCCATCCGCGAAACGGCTGAAGAAGCCTGCGCCCGGGTGCGCAACCTGAGCATTTACACGCTGATCGACGTGCCGCACATCAGCCAGGTGCATGTGTTCTTTCGCGCCGAACTGGCCGATCTGCAATACGCGGCCGGGCCGGAAAGCCTTGAAGTGCAACTGTTCGAAGAAGCCGACATTCCTTGGGACGAGCTGGCTTTCCGCACGGTCGGGCGTACTCTGGAATGCTTCTTTGCTGATCGGCGCAGCGAGATTTACCCGGTGCGTTCGGAGTCGATTCCGCCACTGGTGCAACCTGCGATCACTTGAGCTTCGCGGCACCCTGCCGATAACCACACCTGCATCTATCAATATGTGTCTGCGTCATTCTTGGGGAATCGTTTCAATGCGTTGGTTGCTTGCCCTGTTCTGCCTGTCGTTCGTCAGCGTTTCGCAAGCGTCATTCGTGACCACCGTGACGCCCTCGAACACTCCACTGATCGAAAAAGTCCTGGTACTCAAATCAGCCCATCAACTGCAGTTGATTGCCGACGGCAAGCCGCTGAAGACCTATCGCATTTCCTTGGGCAAGGGCGCGAAGAAAGGCCCGAAACTGATCGAGGGTGACAAACGCACACCCGAAGGTTTCTATTGGATCGACTGGCGCAAGACCAGCGAGAAATTCAACCTGTCGATGCACATCTCCTACCCGAACATCAGCGATGCCGCCCGCGCGCGCCGTGAAGGCGTCGAGCCTGGCGGCATGATCATGATCCACGGCACTCCGGACTCGGCAGACAACCCGGAGCAGTTGTTCCATACCCTCGACTGGACCGACGGCTGCATCGCCATGCGCAACGTCGACATGCGTGAAGTGTGGAATCTGGTACCGGACGGCACGATGATCGAGATTCGCCCGTAACCTCGACCGCTGGTCACCCGCAAAAAAAATAAATCAAAAGATCGCAGCCTGCGACGGCGCCTACAGGGGTGATACCACTCTCAACTGTAGAAGCTGTCGCAGGCTGCGATCTTTTGCTTTTTATAGGCCATCACTAATACCACTTGAAACACTGCTCCCTGAAAACCGCCAATCCATTGGGTCAGACGCCAGTTCATCGCGTTGACATGGTATTCAAGTGGTATTAGCTTCCGTCGCACAAGCGAGCCACAACAATCCTATACTCGCGACGGAAACGACCTACATGAACGACCTTCAAACCCTACGTCCCGATGACTCCCAGCCGACGCCGCTGTACTTGCAACTGGCGCGCAATCTGGAAGCGGCGATTCATGCCGGGCAGTGGAAGGCCGAACAGGCGATGCCGTCCGAGCGCAACCTCAGCGACCAGCTCGGCATTTCCCGGGTCACCGCACGCAAGGCGCTGGAGGTCTTGCTTGAGCAAGGCCTGATCCGCCGCCTGCAAGGCTCGGGCACGTTCATCACCCCACGCCTGGAACAACCACTGTCGCGTCTTTCCGGCTTCAGCGAAATGCTGCGCCTGAAAGGTTTCGTGCCGAGTTCGAAATGGCTGGAGCGGGAGATCACCCTCCCAACCCACGAAGAACTGATCCGCCTCAGCCTGTCGCCGAATGACAAGGTGGCGCGCATGAAGCGCCTGCGCAAAGCCGATGACACGGTCATGGCGATCGAAATGAGCACCCTGCCCGCGTCGATCATGCCCAGGCCGCAAGCGGTGGGCGATTCGCTGTACGAATACCTCGACGGCATCGGCAAACCGATCGTCCGCGCCCTTCAGCACATCCAGGCAATCAACGCCTCGGACGAATTCGCCGCACTGGTCGGTATCGCCCCCGGCACCGCCATGCTGCTGATGACCCGGGTCGGCTATCTGGAAGACAACACACCGATCGAAGTCACCGACACCTATTGCCGCAATGACTACTACGACTTTGTTGCAGAGCTTCGTAGATAAAGAGCTTCGTAGATAAAGAGCCGCGTCGCTGAGCGCGGCCTCAAGCGAGAACGAAAATGTCCGAAGACAACATCCTCACCGCCAGCGGCTGGGTTCGCGGCCGGCTGATTCACGAACACGGCAAGATCGTGTCGATCGAAGGCGTGCCCTGCGATCCGGCCGCTAACGATCTGCCCTATCTGCTGCCGGGTTTCATCGACCTGCATGTGCACGGCGGCGGTGGCAAAGACATTATGGAAGGCGCCGACGCCTTCGAAACCATCAGCAAAACCCACGTGCGTTTCGGCACCACCTCGCTGTTGGCCACGACCATGACTGCGCCGAGCGCGGAGATCTCCAGCGTCCTCAAAGAGGTAGGAGAATTCTGCGAACAGCGTCCGAAAGGCGCCGCGCGAGTCCTCGGCGTGCACCTTGAAGGCCCTTACATCAACCCGGGAAAACTCGGTGCTCAACCGAACTTCGCCCACACCGCGTTGATGGCCGAGGTTGAAGAGTATCTGGCGCTGGCGCCGATCCGCGTCATCACCATTGCCCCGGAAATCGCCGGTCACGATGCATTGATTCGCGAACTCAGCAGCCGTGGCATCCGCATGCAGATCGGCCACACCCTCGGCAGCTACGAGGAAGGCGTCGCCGCGCTGGCTGCCGGTGCCAGCAGTTTCACCCATCTCTATAACGCCATGAGCCCGCTGCATCACCGCGAGCCGGGCATCGTCGGCGCGGCACTGGCGCACGCCAAATACGCCGAGCTGATTCCCGATCTGCTGCACGTGCACCCCGGCGCCATCCGCGTGGCCCTGCGTTCGATCCCGTGCCTGTATTGCGTCACCGATTCGACCGCCGCCGCCGGCATGCCCGACGGTGAATACAAGCTTGGCAGCCACACCGTGACCAAATGCCTGGGCGGCGTGCGTCTGCCCGACGGCACGCTGGCCGGCAGCACCCTGACCATGGATCAGGCCCTGCGCAATCTGGTGAAGATCGGTTTGCCGATCGCCGAAGCCTCGCAGCGTCTGTCGCAATTTCCCGCCGACTACCTCGGCATCACCGAACGCGGGCGCCTTGCCCCCGGCGCCTGGGCCGACTGCGTGCGGCTCGATCGCTCACTCACACTGACCGCCGTCATGGTCGAAGGAGAAGACATTGACTTCAAAATGCTTGAAGAGGCGCTGTCCTCGTTCGAGGCCGTGCAAGCCCAGTTGCAACAACTCGACGCGCCGATGATCGAGATCGCCGGGCGCCTGCGCCGCCAGCCACCGCAAGTGGCGATGACCGTCGCCCGTGGCAGTTCCGACCACGCGGCGAGCTACTTCGCTTACCTGACCATGCAGCAACTGGGTGTACCGGTGGCGTCGTTGCCGATGTCGGTGGTGACCATGCAGCAGGCGCCGCTGAAAGTCAGCGGTCAGGTCGCCTTTGCGTTTTCGCAGTCGGGGCAGAGCCCGGATCTGGTCAACAGCCTGCGCCTGTTGCGCAAGCGTGGCGCGCTCAGCGTGTCGATGGTTAACGCTGCCGACTCGCCACTGGAGGCGGCTTGTGAATTCAGCCTGCCGCTGCTCGCCGGGACTGAAAGCAGCGTCGCTGCGACCAAAAGCTTTATCGCCACCCTCAGCGCCAGCGCGCGTTTGATCGCGCACTGGAAAGAGGACAGCGAATTGCTGCAAGCCCACGATGCGCTGCCAGAAGGCCTGCGCGAAGCGGCGAAACAGGACTGGAGCTTGGCCATCGAAGCCCTGCGCGATTGCGAGCGCCTGATGGTGATCGGCCGTGGCGCCGGTTTCGCCATTGCCCAGGAAGCGGCGCTGAAATTCAAGGAAACCTCGGCGATTCAGGCCGAAGCGTTCAGCAGCGCCGAAGTCCGTCACGGCCCGATGGCATTGATCGACGAACACTATCCGCTGCTGGTATTCGCCCCACGCGGCGCCGAGCAGGCCGGCCTGCTCAGCCTCGCGGCAGAGATGCGTCAACGCGGCGCCCGGGTCTTGCTCGCCGCGCCGGATGACGTCAGCGAACGCGACCTGACCCTGAGCCGCGCCGAACACCCGGCCCTCGACCCGATTCTGGCGATCCAGAGTTTCTACGTGATGGCCGCAGGCCTGGCCGTGGCGCGGGGCATGGACCCGGATCAGCCGCGCCATTTGAGCAAAGTGACCCGCACGCACTGATAGCCGTTGACGGATGTACTCCCTGTAGGAGCTGCCGAAGGCTGCGATCTTTTGTTTTTTTCACGTAGCGAAAAAACAAGATCAAAAGATCGCAGCCTTCGGCAGCTCCTACAGGGGACATCGAACCGAGATTCAACTGATGAGACCCAGCCATGCCCGACAACAATAAAGAGCTGACCCTCAGCGCCCCGCTCAGCGGCCCGGTGCTGACGCTCGCCAACGTCCCGGACGCGGTGTTCGCCAGTGGCGCGATGGGCGACGGCATCGCCATCGACCCGCTCAACGACACGCTGTATTCGCCCTGCGCCGGCGTGGTCATCCACGTCGCGCGCAGCAGCCATGCGGTGACTGTGCGCGCCGACAACGGCGCGGAAATCCTCCTGCATCTGGGTCTCGACACCGTTGAATTGAACGGTGAAGGTTTCGCCATGCTGGTCAAGGAAAGCGATCGCGTCAGCCTCGGTCAGCCGCTGCTGCGCTATGACCTGGACAAGGTCGGCCAGCACTGCAAAAGCCTGGTCAGCCTGTTGATCCTGACCAACAGCGCGGATTTTCAGGTGCGGCCGATCACCCTCAAAACAGTGAAAGTCGGCGAGCCGCTGCTGCACATCATCGCGCGCAATGTGGTGGCGGCGAATACCGATACAAGCGGCGGGCCTGAGGTTCGTGGCCAAGCGCGGGTCGCTCATCGCGGCGGCTTGCATGCGCGCCCGGCTGCGCTGATCCGCCAGACCGCCCAGGGCTTCAACAGCCATTCACAGCTGCACTTCAACGGTAAATCGGCGCCGTGCAACAGCCTGATCGGTTTGATGGGTCTGGCCATTGGCGAGCAGGATGAGGTGCACGTCAGTTGTCAGGGGCCGGACGCCGATGCCGCATTGCAAGCTCTGCTCAGCGCATTGGCCACGGCGCTGCCGGATGATCATCACGCGCAAGCGCCGACCACCACAGCCGCGCTGAAACGCCCGGCCGAGGCTGGCGTGTTGCACGGTGTATGCGCGGCGCCGGGGCTGGTCGCCGGGCCGTTGTTTCGCTTGAACGCGATCACCTTGCCGGCGGATGCGGGCAACCACGATCCGGTGCAACAGCAGCCGATTCTTGAAGCGGCATTGAACGCGGTGCGCAGCGAAATCGCCGCCACCCTCGCCCAGGCGAAAAAGCACAAGAACGCCGACGAAGAAGCGATCTTCGCCGCACACATGGCGCTGCTCGAAGACCCGGCCCTGCTCGACGCCGCGCAGCAATTCATCGCGCAAGGCACCGCTGCGACGCACGCCTGGAGTCAGTCGATCGACACCCAGTGCGACATGCTCCAAGGCACCGGCAGTCCGCTGCTGGCCGAACGTGCCAACGATTTGCGCGACCTCAAGCAACGCGTCCTGCGCGCTCTGCTTGGCGAGGCCTGGGGATACCAGGTTCCGGCCGGCGCCATCGTCGCCGCCCATGAACTGACGCCGTCGGATCTGCTGCAACTCAGCGCGCAAGGTGTCGCCGGGTTGTGCATGGCCGAGGGCGGCGCGACCTCCCACGTAGCGATTCTGGCGCGCGGCAAAGGTCTGCCGTGCCTCGTCGCTTTGGGCGCGCAATTGCTAGAGCAACCGCAAGATCAGGCCGTAGTGCTCGACGCTGACGGCGGGCGCCTCGAATTGACGCCAAACGCCGAGCGCCTGAGCGAAGTGCAACAGGCACAAATCGAGCGCCGGCAGCGCCGCGACAGCCAACAGGCCAAAGCCCATTTGCCCGCTGAAACGCGCAATGGCGTGCACATCGAAGTGGTCGCCAATGTCGCCTCAAGCAACGAAGCGGCAGACGCTTTTGCCAACGGTGCCGATGGCGTCGGCCTGTTGCGCACCGAGTTTCTCTTCGTCGATCGCCAGACGGCACCGGACGTCGAAGAACAGCGCAGCGCCTATCAAGCGGTGATCGATGCCATGGGCGACAAGTCGGTGATCATCCGCACCATCGACGTCGGAGGCGACAAGCAACTCGACTACCTGCCACTGCCCGCCGAGGCCAACCCGGTGCTCGGATTGCGCGGCATTCGTCTGGCGCAGGCGCGCCCGGAAATTCTCGATCAGCAACTGCGCGCGCTGTTGCAGGTCAAGCCGTTGCCGCGTTGCCGGATTCTGTTGCCGATGGTCACCGAGGTCGACGAGCTGCTGCACATCCGCCAGCGCGTCGATGCCTTATGCCTTGAGCTGGGGATTACCGAGCGCCCGGAGATCGGCGTGATGATCGAAGTCCCCGCCGCCGCGCTGCAAGCCGAGCAACTGGCCGAACACGCCGACTTCCTCTCGATCGGCACCAACGATCTGTCGCAATACACCCTGGCCATGGACCGCGACCACGCCGGGCTGGCGGCGCGGGTCGATGCCCTGCACCCGGCGTTGCTGCGCCTGATCGCCATGACCTGCGAGGGTGCGGCAGTACACAAGCGCTGGGTTGGTGTCTGCGGCGCCCTCGCCTCCGACCCGTTGGCCACGCCGGTGCTGATCGGCCTGGGCGTCACTGAACTGTCGGTGAGCCCGGTGCAGATCGGTGAAATCAAGGAACGCGTGCGTCAGCTGCATGAAGCCGAATGTCAGCGCCTGAGCCGCGACTTGCTCAAGCTGTCCAGCGCCGCCGCCGTTCGCCACGCCTGTCATCAACATTGGCCTCTGCGCTAACAAAAACAAAAAGGACAAACGCCATGTACCAACTCTTCATCGAAGGCCTGCAACGCCTGGGCCGCGCGCTGATGCTGCCGATCGCGATCCTGCCGATTGCCGGCCTGCTGCTGCGCCTGGGCGACACGGATCTGTTGAACATCGCGATCATTCACGATGCCGGGCAAGTGATCTTCGCCAACCTGGCGATGATCTTTGCCATCGGCATCGCCGTCGGTTTCGCCAAAGACAACAACGGCACCGCCGGCCTGGCCGGAGTGATCGGTTATCTGGTGATGATCTCCACGCTCAAGGTGCTCGATGCGAGCATCAACATGGGCATGCTCGCCGGGATCGTCAGCGGCCTGATGGCCGGTGCGCTGTACAACCGCTTCAAGGACATCAAGCTGCCGGAGTATCTGGCGTTCTTCGGTGGCCGGCGTTTCGTGCCGATTGTCACCGGTTTTGCAGCGGTGGCGCTGGGCGTGCTGTTCGGCTATATCTGGCCGCCGATCCAGCAGGGCATCAATGCGTTCGGCGCGCTGATGATGGAAAGCGGCAGCATCGGCGCCTTCGTCTTCGGCGTGTTCAACCGCCTGCTTATCGTCACTGGCCTGCACCACATCCTCAACAACATGGCGTGGTTCGTCTTCGGCAACTTCACCGACCCGACCACTGGGGCATTGGTGACCGGCGATCTGTCGCGTTATTTCGCCGGCGATCCGAAGGGTGGGCAGTTCATGACCGGCATGTTCCCGATGATGATCTTCGGCCTGCCCGCCGCGTGCCTGGCGATGTATCGCAACGCGTTGCCGGAGCGGCGCAAGGTGATGGGCGGGATCTTCCTGTCGATGGCGCTGACCTCGTTTCTGACCGGTGTGACCGAGCCGATCGAATTCGCCTTCATGTTTCTCGCGCCGTTGCTGTTCCTTCTGCACGCGCTGCTGACCGGGCTGTCGATGGCGATCACCAACGCCCTGAACATTCATCTGGGCTTCACCTTTTCCGGTGGTTTCATCGACATGATTCTCGGCTGGGGCAAGTCGACCAATGGCTGGCTGGTGGTGCCGGTCGGGCTGGCTTACGCGGTTATTTATTATCTGGTTTTCGACTTCTGTATTCGCCGCTTCAACCTGAAGACGCCGGGGCGCGAAGACGTCGCCAGCGCCGAAAAAGCCGTGCTCTCGGAAACCGAACGCGCCAGTGCGTATATCAAAGCCTTGGGCGGCGCCGAGAATCTGCTCACCGTCGGCGCCTGCACGACCCGACTGCGCCTGGAGATGGTCGATCGCAACAAGGCCTCGGATGCCGAGCTGAAAGCGCTGGGCGCGATGGCGGTGGTGCGCCCGGGCAAGGGCGGCAGCTTGCAGGTCGTGGTCGGGCCGTTGGCTGACAGCATTGCCGATGAGATTCGCTTGGCCATGCCTGCGCTGGGCCGTACAACTTTGGCAGAAACCGTAGTAGTTGCCGATGTGCCGACGACTGTTGCGCTTACCCGCAACGAGGCGCAGCAATGGCTGAATGCACTGGGCGGTCGCGACAATGTGCTGCAACTCGATTGCATCGCCATGACCCGTATTCGCCTGCAACTGGCCGATGCCAAGGCGCCGTCCGAGGCGCAGCTCAAAGCGCTCGGCTGCCTGGGTGTCAGCCGGTTGGACGGTGGCGTCTGGCATTTGCTGGTGGGGGACAAGGCCGCGAGTTTGAGTGGCGCGATCGAGGCGTTGCTGAGTCGCGGGGAGGTCAGCGCGCAGGTTTGATCTGCGCGGGTGGCGGGAGGGCTGGAGCGGGCGCCGAAAATACGGCACGCGCACGATACATGAATACCACCCTCCTCCACGCCCTGCTCGCCATGCTGGCCCTTCATCCCCAGCATGGAAATCGTGCCCATGAGCACCCCCAACGCACCCACACCCGATGAGCTCAAAAACGATCTCAACCAGATCGGTCGTCTTCTCTTCAACACCGAAACCCCGCTGTTGCCCGAGCACAAACCGAGCACCGAGCAGGCTCATCTCAAACGCCTCGAAGAGCAGCTGAAAACCTATCGCGACGGCTATCTGCAACGCAGCCGCGCGCTCTATCAGGCGCTGGCAACCACCGACCTGCAGAGCGAGGCAGGCAAGCAACTGATCGCCACGCTGAAGGTGCGCCTCAACACGCAACTGATCAACATGGATCTGCGTGACGAGATCGACGGCAAAGCGGCCAAAACCTTCCTCAAATACGACGCCGGTTTCACTGCGCTTGAGTACGAGGCGAAACAGGCCGTCACCGATCGCCTGCTGCACCCACAGGCCGGCGAGCTGATACAGAAACTGGCACTCGGCCCGCTGTTGCGTCCGGCCATGTATGCGTTGCAGTTCACTTATCAGCAAACCACTGTCGAGCTGGCCGGGGCCTTTGTTGTGACGCAAAAAGACACCCCGAAAGTAAGCGATCTGTTGACCGACCAGAACGCTGGCTTCGTCGTGTTGTTCACACCGGCCAGGGGCCTGGAGCTGTTCAGTTCCCTGGCTGATCTCGATGCCCATCTGCTCAAGACCATGCAGCACAGCATCAGCCGTGGCGAATTGATGCAGCTGCTGCCCAGCCGCTACCACGATGTCGGTACAGCGGGAATCTGGCCATTGCAGCTGGCGCCCATCGACAGCAAACCGCTGTTCGAACACATCTACGATGCCTTGATCGAAAAGCGCACCCTGGATATCGAACATGCATTGAGTTTCGCCGCCAATCCGCAGCAGGATGCCGCTGTATTGATCGCCGAGCTGGAGCGCGCCATCGGCGCTGCGCTGCCGGATCTCACCCCGCGCCTGGCACTTCAGGCACAAACCCTGTTCGAGCGGCATTTGCGCAACAGCGCCCCGGACTGGTACCGCAGCGCCGACGCCGCCAAGCGGGCCGAACTGGCGTTGCACCTGGGCAACTACAATCAGGCCCGGCAAAACCTGCTTGACCTGATGGGTCCGGCGGTCAGCCTGATGGCCGTGGCCCGCCACCAATGGCTGGAACGGCTGAGTGATGATCTGCAAATCGACGACCTGGAACCGGACAAGCTGCAGATCATTACGGATCGGCAGGTCCCCGGATTCGGCGCTTATGTGCACAAGAGCAATTTGCTCGAGCTGACCTTGCGCGGCCCGCACACCGGCGATGAGTTACCAGGCTCGGCGTTTCTCAGCCACACCCGGCTGACTTACAACGACCTGCCGTTATCCGACGAGTACGCGGACGTAACGCCCGCCTGGGTGATCAAGCAGGCACTGGAGCTGGAACCGCGCGTCGACTTCGCACGCTTGCAAACGCAGATGCAGGCGAGATCCGCGATCAAACCTGCGATCGAGCAGATGCTCGATCAGCGCATCGTCGCGCTCGCCCATGCCGCAGCGCTGCAAGGGCACCTGCTCGACGGCGATCTGCAAATGCTCCAGCGCCTGCGTAACGGCAGCGATCCACAGCTGCGCGCCGCCACCCTGTCTTTGCACGGCGCCCAGCTGCAGGATCTTTGGGTGCTGCGTCAGACCGACGAATCCGGTGCGATCCGCCGCCTGCTGCTCTGCACACCGCAGGCGCCCCGTGAACGCCAGTTCGAGGCGTTCGACAGCGAGCGCCAATTGCAGACCCATCTCTTGGGTTGGGCCAAGCAGAATGACGCCGCCGAAAGCATGGCCGGCTATCTGATCAGCCGCGCGCCGATGCGCTTTCGTTCGACCCTGCGCAAGGTGTTGTCGGGGCTGAGCCTGAAGCCGGAAGCAGCAGAGCACCAGAAAGTCACGTTCGACCACCTCGGCAACCATCTCGATTGCCTCAAAGCGATGGCTGAACACATGCTCGCCACACGCATCGACGACTACGATTTCAGCACCCCGGTGTGGTATCGCTCGACCACTGCGGCCAATCGCCGAAAACTCTCGACCCTGAGCGACGACGCCGAGGGGGCTTTGCGCGCGTTCAATCAGCATCCGCTGTCGGGCGGACGTTTTCAGGCGTTTGACGATTTCGTGCATGCGCAAGCGAAGATCAGCCTGAACCGCTTGCTCAAACGCCCTGCCAATGACGTCGATCCGGACACCGTCTGGGCCTATTCGCCAAAGTCGATCGTGCCCTCATGGACGCCGAAACCGCTGACCTATACCCGGCTGTATCGCGACGGCTATGCCGACGGCGTCGGTTTTCTCGACCAGAAATTCTCACGCTCGGCGCGCTTCAAAGGTCCGACAGGCGTCGATATCAGTAGCCTGACCGCGCAGAATGTAGCCCGCTCGGTCACGGGGGTCTGGATCGGCAAACGCTATACCGACAAAGTCAAAAACGAGCTGCAGGATTCGAAAAGCGAAGGCTACGCGTTCCGACGCAACGCGACGCTGGCCATCACTCAGCGCCAGATGCAGAGCGCCGCGCTGGAATGCCAGCTGCAAGGACATATCGCCAGCAGCGACCTGCAATGGCTGCAGCAAAGCATCAGCAGCATGGATCAAACGTCGGGGCAGACCCGGACGAAATACCCGATCCACCGGTTGATGATCGACGGCGAATGGGTGATCGATGCCTGGTTGTTCAGCCATGGCGGCGATCCGGTCCTGCTGTATACGCCGGACGCACCGGACGGCGTGCGTTTTCGCGAAGCGCGCCTGTTCAATTACCTGCTGCTGCAGTCCGGCATGATCGAGTACCTGACCCAGCGGGTGGGTGTCAGTGCCCAGACCCGGGTGCGCACGTACCTGGAAAACATCCGCAAGAAACTGCCCAAAGACCTCAACAGAACCAGCCCCAGCCCCGCCCGTTATGACTCGATGCGCCCGGCCGACGCCGTCAGCGACCTGCGTACCGCGCTCTACGACATGAAGTTGCAACGGCGGATCGACAACGTCCATGCCACGACCACCAGTCGCGCCGAAATGATCGCCGGCCTGATCTGGACGAGCGTCGAATGGGTCGCTGCCATCGCCACCGCGCCGTTCCCGCTGTTGAGCCTGAGCACCGGCCTGTTGCTGGCCTTCAAGGACGCGATGCTCGCCCTGCATGCCTATCGTCAGGGTAATAACAACGAAGCGTTCCGGCACTTGCTCGGTTATCTGTTCAACAGTGCTGGCGCGGTGCTGACGGATCTGCGTCCGGCGCTGCGTTCACTCAAGCCCGTCCGGCGCCCGTTGCGTCGGGCTGTCACCACCGTTGGCGACGAGCAAGAGGATCTTCTGCCATTGATCGACCAAATGGCGACCGAACCGGTCCGCGACGATATGCATGCCGTCGTTTTCAGAGGGCAGTCGTATTACGCCAGCACGACCCCGGACGCACTCGGCCGTTATTTGCTCTACCGCCCGGATCCGAATGGCTCCGGACTGCTTTCGACCGGCATTCTGACCGTGCGCAACTCCGACGGAGTGATGGTGCGCAGCGGCCTGTCCGGCGGTGCACCAAAATACGAAGCCGTGCCCGATACACCCGGCCCGCATAAGGACTATGGAGTCGCGATCAAGTACCGGGATCTCGTTGAAGAGTTGCTGGACCCGCAATCGCGACGACGAATGCTCCAGGAGGGCGAGCATTACATGGGCTTCTCACCCCAGGTCATCCTGGTCAACGTGGTCGACAAAATGGCCAGCATGCGCCAAGCCTATCTGCAACAGGTGGAAAAACTCACCACGGACGCCACGCGCCATTTTGCCCAACTCGCACCGCTGCCCGCTCGCGCCGAAGTGCCGGCGGTTGCCGCCAACACCTCATTCGCACAGTTGATTGCCAGCGATGCATTCGCCGCAAAGAATCTGGTCATCGGTGCACAGCCGGGCTCTATCGCCAGCAAACAGGCACTGATCGAAAATCTCGACGTGCTTTTGGAGAACGGCTACAAGCACCTCTTCCTCGAATACCTGCCGGGAGACGTATTTCATCTCAAACTGGAAAAATTCAACAAGGGAGAATCCTGGCGCCATATCAAGAAACATCTGAAAGCGCTCGATAAAGCCATGGGCCATGAGCCAGACGCGCCTTTCTCTTACCTGGCGCTGGTGCGCAAGGCACGGGAAAAAGGCATGAGCATTCATGCGCTGGACGGCTCGACCAGTTATCAACTCGAAGGGATCATGGTGATGTCCAGGCTCTCGCCTTTGACCCCGCGAAACAACCGCATCAGAAACTTTTATTCGCACAAGGCGCTTGCCACCGATATGGCCGAGATCGGCGAAGAGCGCTGGATTGCCCTGACCGAGCAGTCGCGCATGACCACGTTCGACAACACCCCGGGCCTGGCCGACCTCCACGAGGCCGTTGCCGTGCGTATTGAAGACATCGACTTGTACCAACCCGCACGCATAAGCAGGGACGCGCCCGGTGCCATCGCGGGAGACGCGACAGCGCAAGGTGATTACCTCGTACAGATGCCGAGTGCCTACAAGGCACCTCTACCTGTCTCCAAGCCGCCCGCCGCAGCTAGCGCCGTTGAACATTTCAGCGAGTTCGATATTGCTTCGCCACTGCGCGACGATATTGCTGAAATGTTGCATCATCCCAACTCCATGCACTCGAGTTACACCCCGACAATACCCAGTGAAAGAACGGCCTACGAGGCTTTCATAGCCCAGCGCAACCGGCTGGAAAAAACCGCCAGGGACGCTTTTACCGACTACGTCCCACCCGATGCGCCGATCCTGCCGGTGCTCACCGCCGACTGCACATTCGAAGCTTTTTTGCGGCAATTGACCGACGGACGTCTGAATCTGCTGATCGGCGAAGCCCACGTCGATGTAGCGAGCAAAGCGCTGCTGAAAAAGCACATGAAAGCCCTTAAGCAAGCCGGTTATGACACGTTGTACGTCGAGCACCTGCTCACCGACCTGCACCAGGCCGATCTCGACACTTTTCTGCGTACCCAGCGCATGCCCGACAGGCTCAAGGCTTATCTGCATCGTCAGGATCAAGGGCAGATGCCGAATTACACAGGGAACGATACGTACACGGCGGTCTGTCAGGCGGCGGCCAAATACAACATTCGCATCAGAGCCCTCGATTGCACGGCGTCCTATCACCTCAAGGGCGTGTATGACGAACACGTCTCGCGAAACGAGATGTTCAGCTATTTTGCAACCCAAGTGATCGAGGCTGATCAATTGGCCAACGGGCCGCATAAATGGGTGGCCTTCATCGGCAGTGCGCATACCAATTACAACCTCGGTGTGCCAGGTCTGGCCGATACACTGTCCGCCGTCAGCCTGCACGTGCGCGACACAGCCCCTGAACTGGCCCGGGATATTCACCGTGGGTCGTGGGAATTTGTCAGCGGCAAGCACGAGGCCAACGTCAGGGCTTTGAGCAGCGATTTTGTGATGGAGGTGGCCGTCCCCGGAACGAAAAAGCCTGCTGCGACGCCTTCTGTCAGTCGCAGCAAACTGACCGAACCCGGAAACTTCCTTATAGAAAATGCAGACACCCGCAACGCCAGCGTGGTGCATAAATCCAGGTCCGGCGAGATCGTTGAGACGCCGATTCAGATCAATGACAAGGGTCTGTTCTTCGTTGATCGCTGGGAGAAAAAAGATCAGACCTTCACCTACCTGCGCACGTTGATCGACATGCTCGTCACAGACGTGAAGCTGACACAGGTGACGTGACGCCCGGGCAATTGCACGTTGTGGAAAACCACTGGGCTTGAAGGCCCAGTGGTTTTTTCATGCCTGAGGATCCACCCGATCCAGCGCACGGTTCACCGCCAGCTCAGCGAGCATGATGATCTGCTGAATCGCCAGCGCCGTATTGCGCTGCGGTCGCCCCAACTGATCAGCGAAATCACTGGCCAGGGTGTTGGCTGAAGCGAGGGATTCACAGGCATGGGCGAGCAGGGTTTCGGTATCGATTTGCGGCTGGATGAGGAACATGGTGCTGGGCGGGTGCGCCTTGCCAGGTTGCGGGCACAGGTAAAAATCCAGAGCCCGCTTGATCGCTTCGCGGTTTTTCGCGAGGTCGTCGGCGCGGATGGTTTGTTCGAGGGGGGTGGGTTCGTATGGTGGATCGGGAACGATTTTATCCACAATGCTTCTCCTGCTGATGCTGATGGACAGCCATCGATCGCCGGATCTCACGCGGCGGATAGGTGGCAGCTATGTGCGAGGTGAGATCCACCGGAGCAGGCAACCGGCCAGACCGAAGTCTGCCCGCACACAGCCGCCATAAAGCAGGCAGCAGATTGAGCTGGCGCCAATTATCGTGGTGCTGGCGCCAGTTGCAAGCTATCCGGGGATCTCACTCCCGATCGCTGATTCGCAGCGACGGGAAAAGACTAGAGATCGCACGTCCGACGGACAACCTGAAAACCTTGTGGGAAGGTTCTGCGAACTCAGATACCGCTTTAAACACACTCCAGATCGCCACCCTCACCCTAGCCCTCTCCCAGAGGGGAGAGGGGACTGACCGAGTTGTTCAGGCGAGGTACGCCGACGTGAAAGTCCGAGTTGAACTCAGGATTTGCAAACCACACAAAATCGGCCCCCTCTCCCTCGGGAGAGGGCTGGGGTGAGGGGCAGCAACAACACAAATCAAAAGCCGGACACACACGCTTTTCACCACTCAATAGGCCGAGTGTCAGCTCGCCTGCTCTTGATCTTGATCCACCGGCGACGTCGGAAGGCTGAGTGGAGGGATTGATCCGGGCGTGGGAGCGTAGCGACCGTTCGACGAAGTCGAACACAGCGGAAGGAGGTGCAGCGAAGCAAACCGGAGCCGCTGCGCCCGGATCAGTCCCGAAACGAAGGAACCCGAGCCTGCGAGGGCCGAACGCAGGAGCAAGCCTTTTGGGTTACCTTTTTGGCGTTTGAAAAAGGTGACTCGCCGTAAGGGCGAAACCGCGAGCCGCCACACCCGAAGCAACGGATATTCACCCAAATCCAAATAAAACCAAGGCCAACAAAAAACCCGCAGACAATCCCTCATCTGCGGGTTTCCCGTTCAAGCAGCAAAGAAGATCAGAAATCCTCCAGCCGCCACACCTCATAAGCCGGCGTCTCATACGGATGACTGAGCTTCAACGCCGCCACAACAGCCACAATCAACTCATCCGCGACAACAAGCTCAACCTTCCATTCCTCAACCCGCTCAACCTGCCCCGCCTGACCGACAAACGGCTGACTGCCATCCAACGGTCGAAACTGACCAGAGCCAAGCACCTGCCACGCACAGTGGTCATAGTCACCGATCCGCCCACCACCGGCAGCGAACACAGCCCCTTTGACCACCTCGACATGACTGTCAGGAACAAAAAACGCCAGCTTGTACACAGGCCTTAGTTCACCCAGACGCGCGCATTACGGAACATGCGCATCCAAGGAGCATCCTCGGTCCAGTCTTCCGAACGCCACGAGTTCTGCACCGCGCGGAACACACGCTCCGGGTGCGGCATCATGATCGTCACGCGACCGTCACGGCTGGTCAGACCGGTGATCCCGCGCGGCGAGCCGTTCGGGTTGGCCGGGTAGGCTTCGGTGACCTTGCCGTGGTTGTCGACAAAACGCATCGCCACGCAACCGGACAGATCGGCTTCCAGCAGTGCTTCTTCGCTGGCGAACTCGGCATGCCCTTCACCGTGGGCGATGGCGATCGGCATGCGCGAACCGGCCATGCCCTGCAGGAAGATCGAATTCGATTCCTGGATCTGCACCATCGCTACCCGCGCTTCGAACTGCTCGGAGCGGTTGCGCACGAAGTGCGGCCAGAACTCGCTGCCCGGGATCAGCTCGTGCAGGTTGGACATCATCTGGCAACCGTTGCACACGCCCAGCGTGAAGCTGTCGTTACGTTCGAAGAAGCCCTGGAACGCATCGCGGGCGCGGCTGTTGAACAGCGCCGACTTGGCCCAGCCTTCACCGGCGCCAAGCACGTCGCCGTAGGAGAAACCGCCGCAGGCCACCAGGCCTTTGAACTCGTTGAGGTCGACACGACCGGCGAGGATGTCACTCATGTGCACGTCGATCGCGCTGAAACCGGCGCGGTCGAACGCGGCAGCCATTTCCACCTGACCGTTGACGCCCTGCTCACGCAGCACGGCAACCTGTGGGCGGATGCCTTTTTTGATGTAAGGCGCGGCGATGTCCTGATTGACGTCGTAGCTGAGCTTGACGCTCAGGCCCGGATTGTCTTCTTCCAGAAGCGCGTCGAATTCCTGCTCGGCGCAGTCGGCGTTGTCGCGCAGACGCTGGATCTGGTAGCTGGTTTCGGCCCACTGACGCTGCAGCAGACGACGCTGGCCTTCAAACACGGTGTCACCGTTGAAGGTGATGTTGATCTGGCCATTGTTGATCGGCTGACCGATCACCGACACGCAGTCGCCCAGACCGGCGGCGCTGAACTGCGCGAGGATGTCCGGGGTGGCGTCCTGGCGAACCTGGATCACTGCGCCGAGTTCTTCGTTGAACAGGATCGCGGCGATTTCCGAAGCGGATTCGGCAACGCTGTCCAGGTTCAGGCTCAGACCGCAGTGGCCGGCGAAGGCCATTTCCACCACGGAGGTCAGCAGACCACCGTCGGAACGGTCGTGGTAGGCCAGCAGGTGACCGTCGGCATTGAGGCCCTGGATCACCGCGAAGAAGGCTTTCAGGTCTTCAGCGTCATCGACGTCCGGCGCATGCTTGCCGAGTTTGCCGTGGACCTGCGCGAGGATCGATGCACCCATGCGGTTCTGGCCGCGACCGAGGTCGATCAGGATCAGGTCGGTGGTGCCCTTGTCCATGCGCAGTTCCGGGGTCAGGGTCTGACGGATGTCAGCCACTGGCGCGAAACCGGTCACGATCAGCGACATCGGCGAGGTGACGGTCTTGTCTTCGCCGTTGTCATTCCAGCGCGTGGCCATGGACATCGAGTCCTTGCCCACCGGAATGGTGATGCCCAGCTCAGGGCACAGCTCCATGCCGACCGCTTTCACGGTGTCGTACAAACGCGCGTCTTCGCCCGGGTGACCGGCCGCCGACATCCAGTTCGCCGACAGTTTGATGTCGGAGAGCTTGTTGATGCGCGAGGCAGCAATGTTGGTGATGGTTTCGCCGATGGCCATGCGGCCCGATGCCGGCGCGTCCAGCAGAGCCAGCGGAGTACGCTCGCCCATCGCCATGGCTTCACCGGTGTAGACGTCGAAACTGGTGGCGGTGACGGCAACGTCGGCCACCGGCACTTGCCATGGGCCTACCATCTGGTCACGGGCGACGAGGCCAGTGATGGTGCGGTCGCCGATGGTGATCAGGAAGCTTTTGCTGGCCACGGCCGGATGATGCAGAACGCGTTCGATGGACTCGCTGATGTCGAGGTTCGACGGATCGAAGTCATCGCCCAGCTCGGCTTCACGAACCACCGAACGGTGCATGCGCGGCGCCTTGCCCAGCAACACTTCCAGCGGCATGTCCACCGGGTTGTTGCCGAAGTGGCTGTCGGTGACGGTCAATTGCGGTTCGGCAGTGGCTTCCCCGACCACGGCAAACGGGCAACGCTCGCGTTCGCAGATCGCCTGGAAGCGCTCGAAATCTTCCGGGCCGACCGCCAGCACGTAACGTTCCTGGGATTCGTTGGACCAGATTTCGTGCGGGGCCATACCCGGCTCGTCGTTTGGAATGTTGCGCAGTTCGAAACGGCCACCGCGATCGCCGTCGTTGACCAGTTCCGGGAAAGCGTTGGACAGACCGCCCGCGCCAACGTCGTGAATGAAGCTGATCGGGTTCTTGTCGCCCAACTGCCAGCAACGGTCGATGACTTCCTGGCAACGACGCTCCATTTCAGGGTTTTCACGCTGTACCGAAGCGAAATCCAGGTCTGCCGAGCTGGTGCCGGTGGCCATGGAGGAAGCCGCGCCGCCACCGAGACCGATCAACATCGCCGGGCCGCCGAGCACGATCAGCTTGGAGCCGACGACGATCTCGCCTTTCTTGACGTGTTCTTCACGGATGTTGCCCATGCCGCCAGCGAGCATGATCGGCTTGTGGTAACCGCGAACTTCGTCACCGTGCGGGGTGGTGATCGATTGTTCGAAGGTACGGAAATAGCCGGTCAGGGCCGGACGGCCGAATTCGTTGTTGAACGCAGCGCCGCCGAGCGGGCCTTCGATCATGATGTCCAGCGCGGTGACGATGCGCTCAGGCTTGCCGTACGGCACTTCCCACGGCTGTTCGAAGCCTGGGATCTGCAGGTTGGAGACGGTAAAACCGGTGAGGCCGGCCTTGGGCTTGGCGCCACGACCGGTTGCACCTTCGTCACGGATCTCGCCACCGGAACCGGTGGATGCGCCCGGGAACGGAGCAATCGCGGTCGGGTGGTTATGGGTTTCAACCTTCATCAGGATGTGCACCGGCTCCTGCACCGCGCCGTACTGGCGGGTTTCAGGGTTCGGGAAGAAGCGGCCGGCAACGTTGCCGACAATCACCGAAGCATTGTCCTTGTAAGCGGACAGCACGCCTTCGCTGTGCATCTGATAGGTGTTCTTGATCATGCCGAACAGGCTTTTTTCCTGGCTCTGGCCGTCAATGTCCCAACTCGCGTTGAAGATCTTGTGGCGGCAGTGCTCGGAGTTGGCCTGGGCGAACATCATCAGTTCGATGTCGTGCGGGTTGCGCCTCAGACCGTTGAAGGCGTTGACCAGATAGTCGATCTCGTCTTCGGCCAGGGCCAGGCCCAGCTCGGTGTTGGCCTTTTCCAGCGCGGCGCGGCCGCCACCGAGGATGTCGATGGCGGTCAGCGGCTTCGGCTCGGCGTGGCTGAACAGTCCGGCGGCCTGCTCGAGGTTGGCCAGCACGATCTGGGTCATGCGGTCATGCAGCGCGTCCGAAATCAGCTGGGCTTCGGCTTCGCTGAACTGCCCTGCAACATAGAAGGCGATACCGCGTTCCAGGCGCTGGATCTTGCTCAGGCCGCAGTTGCGGGCGATGTCGCTGGCCTTGCTCGACCACGGCGAGATGGTGCCGAAACGCGGCAACACCAGAAACAGACGACCGGTCGGCTCTTGAACCGGAACACTTGGGCCGTACTTCAGAAGGCGCGCTAGCACCTGCTGTTCGTCGCCGGTCAGGACGCCGGTGACTTCGGCGAAGTGAGCGAATTCAGCATACAGGCCACTGACAGCTGGAACCTTCTGGCTCAGTTGCTCAAGGAGTTTGCTGTGGCGAAAGGCAGAAAGGGCAGGAGCGCCGCGCAGGATCAACATCTTCGGGACAGCCTCGGGAAGGGGTGTGCTTTGAGGCCGTGCATTCTAGCCTAAACCGACCTCAACATCACCCGAAACGCTACGCACGGTTGCACTCGGGTAGCAATCTGTGTTTCTGCCTTCGGGGTCAGGTAAATCGAGCGTTTCAGCATGGCTTATTTTTACTGTAACAAAATGCCCTGAAGGCCCGTATTCAAGGGATTTCGCTCGGATTTGTGATCGCTAGCAGACTAGTCCTACGCTGTCGAGATATGGCGCTCGTGGCCGTTTGCGTATACTGCGCAGATGTTTTTCCCAACGGCTTTGCGTCCGCGATACGCCAAATGGCTGATCGCAACCGGACTCTTCCTGATGCTCGGTGGCTGTGTTGATAAACCCAACACACTCGAGCGCGTAAAGGAGGATGGTGTGCTGCGCGTGGTTACCCGCAACAGCCCCGCCACCTACTTTCAGGATCGCAGCGGTGAAACCGGCTTCGAATACGAGCTGGTGAAGCGCTTCGCCGACGATTTGGGCGTCGAGCTGAAGATCGAGACGGCCGACAATCTCGATGACCTGTTCAACCAGGTCGGCAAGCCGAACGGCCCGGTACTCGCGGCCGCCGGTCTGGTCAGCAGCGACGAGCGCAAGAAGCAGGTGCGGTTCTCCCACTCCTACCTCGAAGTCACCCCGCAGATCATCTACCGCAACGGTCAGTCGCGCCCTACAGATCCGGCGGATCTGGTCGGCAAGAAGATCACCGTGCTCAAGGGCAGCACCCACGCCGAACAACTGGCCGCGCTGAAACAGAAATATCCCGGTATCGAATACGAAGAATCCGACGCCGTTGAAGTGGTCGATCTGCTGCGCATGGTCGATGAAGGCCAGATTGACCTGACCCTGGTCGACTCCAACGAAGTGGCGATGAATCAGGTGTACTTCACCAACATCCGCGTGGCCTTCGACCTCGGCGACGCGCGCAGCCAGAGCTGGGCGGTGGGCCCGGGCGAAGACAACAGCCTGCTCAATGAAATCAATGCGTATCTGGACAAGGTGCAAAAGAACGGCACCCTGCAACGCCTGAAAGACCGCTACTACGGCCATGTCGATGTGCTTGGCTACATGGGCGCCACCACCTTCGCCCAGCACTTGCAGCAGCGTCTGCCGAAATACGAACAGCACTTCAAGAACTACGCGAAGAAAGAGAAAGTCGACTGGCGCCTGCTGGCCGCCATCGGTTATCAGGAATCCCTGTGGCAGCCGACGGTGACCTCGAAAACCGGCGTGCGCGGTCTGATGATGCTGACCCAGAACACCGCGCAGGCGATGGGCGTGTCGAACCGCCTCGATCCCAAGCAGAGCATTATGGGCGGTGCCAAGTACCTGGCTTATATGAAAGATCAGCTCGACGATTCGATCCAGGAACCGGATCGCACCTGGTTCGCCCTGGCGGCGTACAACGTCGGCAGCGGTCATCTGGATGACGCGCGCAAACTGGCGGCGAAGGAAGGCTTGAATCCGGACAAGTGGCTGGACGTGAAAAAGATCCTGCCGCGCCTCTCGCAGAAGCAGTGGTACAGCAAGACCCGCTACGGTTACGCCCGGGGTGGCGAACCGGTGCACTTCGTGGCGAACATCCGTCGCTACTACGACATCCTGACTTGGGTGACCCAGCCGCAGCTTGAGGGCGATCAGGTGGCCGAGGGCAACCTGCATGTGCCGGCGATCGACAAGTCGAAACCGGCGCAAGAGCCCGCCCCTCTTTAAAGCAAAAGATCGCAGCCTTCGGCAGCTCCTACAGGGTTATGTGTACACCTGTAGGAGCTGCCGAAGGCTGCGATCTTTTGATCTTAGCCCTTGAGAGCAGCAGCCAGAATCAGCGCTTTCATTTCCGATACGGCGGACTTGAAGCCCACGAACAACGCATGCGCCACCAGCGCGTGGCCGATGTTCAGTTCGTTGATGCCTTTGATCGCCGCCACGGCCTCGACGTTGTGGTAATGCAGGCCGTGCCCGGCATTGACGATCAGGCCCTGCGCCAGTCCAAACGCCACGCCATCAGCGACGCGTTTGAGCTCTTCTGCCACTTCAGTCGGGGTTTCGGCATCGGCGTAGCGCCCGGTGTGCAGCTCGATAGCCGGCGCACCGACGCGCTTGGAGGCGGCGATCTGGCGCTCGTCGGCGTCGATGAACAGCGACACTTCGCTGCCGATCTTCGACAAACGCTCGACCGCAGCCCTGATGCGCTCCTCCTGCCCCGCTACATCCAGACCACCTTCGGTAGTCAGTTCCTGACGGGTTTCCGGGACCAGGCAGATGTGCGCCGGGCGAATACGCTCGGCGAACGCCATCATTTCTTCGGTGACGCCCATTTCGAAATTCATGCGCGTTTGCAGCACATCCTTGAGCAGCAACACGTCGCGCTCCTGGATGTGACGGCGGTCTTCGCGCAGGTGCACGGTGATGCCATCGGCGCCCGCCTCTTCTGCATCCAGCGCCGCCTTGACCGGATCCGGGTAGCGCGTGCCACGGGCCTGACGCAGGGTGGCGACGTGGTCGATGTTCACGCCGAGAAGAATGCGATTGCTGCTGGTCACGGATGCGCTCCTGAATTGAGAGATTCGGCGCACAGCATATCAGGGCTTGCGAAACAGCTCGCGACTGACAAGCGGACGCCCGCCCAAATGCACTGCCAGCGCCTGGCGCATCAGACGCTTGGCCGCCGACAGCGCACCGGGCGCCGACCAGTCGGCTTCGGCCATGGCCAGCAGCTCGGTACCGTTGAACAGGCCGGGTTGCAGCAGATACACCCGCTCGAGTCCGGCGTCCACTTGCAAACGGTAGAGGCCGTCAGCAGCGACGGGCTCACCGTGCATATCGGTGTTCATGGAGAAGCCGTAGCCGAGATCATCCAGCAATCGCCATTCGAAAGAGCGCAGCAACGGTTCCAGTGGTCGACCTTCGGCCAGCGCCAAGAGGGTCGCGGCATAGTGGTCGAATACGGCGGGATGCGGATCTTCGGCAGGCAACAGGCGAATCAACAGCTCGTTGAGATAGAGGCCGCTGAACAGCGCCTCGCCATTGAGCCACGCAGAGGTACCAGAACTCTCCATGCGCCCGACATTCTTCAGCTCGCCCTTGCCACGGAACTCGACCTCCAGCGCCACGAACGGCCGCGCCAGCGTCCCGGCCTTGCCCCGCGCACTGCGCAACACCGCCCGCAGCCGACCTTGCGGCGTGAGGAAATCGACCAGTGCGCTGGTTTCGCGATAGGCGCGCGAATGCAGGACGTAGGCGGGTTGGGCGGGAGGCGGGTTTTGCGACATTGAGTTCTCGATGAAGAAACGCGGTTTTACATACAACCCAAAACCACTGTGGGAGCGAGCCTGCTCGCGAAAGCGGAGTGACAGTCAACATCAATGCTGAATGTTACATCCTCTTCGCGAGCAGGCTCGCTCCCACAGTGAGTAGCGGTGTTTTCGAGATCGCTACTTACAGATCGCCGTAACCCAGCGAACGCAGCGCGCGCTCGTCATCGGACCAGCCGCCCTTCACCTTGACCCACAGGTTGAGCATGATCTTGGAGTCGAACAGCAGCTCCATGTCCTTGCGCGCCTCGGTGCCGATGCGCTTGATGCGCTCGCCCTTGTCGCCAATGATGATTTTCTTCTGGCCGTCACGCTCGACGAGAATCAGCGCGTGGATGTGCAGGGTCTTGCCCTGCTGCTTGAATTCTTCGATTTCGACGGTGATCTGGTACGGCAGCTCGGCACCCATCTGGCGCATGATTTTCTCGCGCACCAGTTCGGCGGCAAGGAAACGGCTGCTGCGGTCGGTGATCTGGTCTTCCGGGAAGAAGTGATCATTCTCCGGCAAGTGATCGGCGATGACCTTTTCCAGCGCTTCGAGATTGTGCCCGTGCTGCGCGGAAATTGGGATGATCTGGGCGTTTGGCAGCTGTTCCTGCAACCAGCTCAGGTGCGGCATCAGCTCGGCTTTGTCTTCGATGCGATCGGTCTTGTTCAGCGCGACGATCAGCGGGCCGGTCACGTATTGCACTCGCTCGAGCACCATCTGGTCTTCGTCGGTCCACTTGGTGCGGTCGACGACGAAGATCACCACGTCGACGTCTTTCAACGCCGCCGAAGCGGTTTTGTTCATGTAACGGTTCAGGGCCTTTTCGCCACCCTTGTGCATGCCCGGAGTGTCGACGTAGATCGCCTGGACGTCGCCCTCGGTCTTGATCCCGAGCATGTTGTGGCGGGTAGTCTGCGGCTTGCGCGAGGTGATCGCGAGCTTCTGCCCGAGGATGTGGTTGAGCAGCGTCGACTTGCCGACGTTGGGACGGCCGACGATGGCAACGTAGCCACAGCGAGTTGCGTTTGTATCAGTCATTGCCATTCTCCACGCCCAGGGCAATCAGTGCTGCGGCGGCCGCTACCTGTTCGGCAATACGACGGCTCACACCCTGACCTCGGCTTTTTTCATTCAGTAAGACCACTTCGCATTCGACGAAGAAGGTACGGCAGTGCGGTTCGCCCTGAATATCCACCACTTCGTAGCGTGGCAGTTCGCAACCGCGCGATTGCAGGTGTTCCTGCAAGCGGGTTTTCGGATCCTTGTTGGTGTCGACCAGCGTCAGGCCTTCGAATTCGCCGGCCAGCCACGCCAGTACGCGCTCGCGGGCGACGTCCATGCCGGCATCGAGGTAGATCGCGCCAATCAACGCTTCGAGGGCATCGGCCAGAATGGATTCACGGCGAAAACCACCGCTCTTCAGTTCACCCGAACCCAGGCGCAGATAATCGCCGAGGTCGAAACCGCGAGCCAGTACGGCCAGCGTCTCACCTTTTACCAGCCGTGCGCGCAAACGCGACAACTGGCCTTCGCGGGCCAGCGGGAAGCGATCGAACAGCGCCTCGCCAGCGACGAAGTTGAGGATGGCATCACCGAGGAATTCCAGACGCTCGTTGTTGCGCCCGGCAAAACTGCGGTGCGTGAGGGCCAGCAGCATCAGCTCCTGATCTTTGAAGGTGTAACCGAGCTGGCGCTCGAGACGGCTTAGAGAAACGCTCACGGTTTACCCACGCTGAGTTCGTGGCTGGTTTCCACTGCCATCGCCGGGGTACGGCGCAGGCCTGGGACAATTAACGCTGTGTTCAAAAAATAGATCCTGGCGATTGCGAAGCCGATTGTGCCGGCTCCAGAAATGCATTCGGCGCTGTGGTCAACAGCGCCGTGTTTGATTACTTGATCAGGCCGACCCGCGAGAAATTCGGCAGGTGGCTGAGTTTCGGCTCTGGCCAGCTCATCCAGACCGCGAAGGCCTTGCCGACAATATTCTTGTCGGGAACCATGCCCAGCAGATCCTTGGGAATGTTCGGATCATCCCAGTAGCGGCTGTCGTTCGAATTGTCGCGGTTGTCGCCCATCATGAAGTAGTGCTCGGCAGGCACCGTCCACGAACGATCCGGAGTGGCGCGGTAACGGCTCATTTCCTTGCGGATCAGGTGCTCGGCTGCGCCGAGTTTTTCCTGATAGAGCTCCGCGCTGCCCAGCGAACCTGCTTCGGCGCCGGCCATCTTCTCGGCGATCGACTCACCGTTGACGAACAGACGCTTGTCGGCGGTGTAACGCACCGTGTCACCCGGCAGGCCGACCACACGCTTGATGTAGTTGACGTTCGGGTCGCTCGGGTAGCGGAACACCATCACATCGCCGCGCTGCGGGTCACCGACTTCGATGATCTTCTTGTCGATCACCGGCAGACGGATGCCGTAGGAAAACTTGTTCACCAGAATGAAGTCGCCGACGTCCAGCGTCGGTTTCATCGAGCCGGACGGAATCTGGAACGGCTCCACCAGGAACGAACGCAGCACCAGCACGATGAACAGCACCGGAAAGAACGACTTGCCGTATTCAACCAGCAGCGGCTCTTTGTTCAGCTTTTCGACCACCACAGGCTCGGGCTGGCTGACACTGCCTTGATAAGAGGCAATGGCAGCCCGCCGACGCGGTGCCAGGAACAGCAGATCAATCAACGCCAACAGGCCGCAGACGAACACGGCGATGACCAGCAACAGCGGGAAATTTAGCGACATAGGACCTGATTATTCCAACCTGAGCACGGCGAGGAAGGCTTCCTGTGGAATTTCCACGTTGCCGACCTGTTTCATGCGTTTCTTACCGGCCTTCTGCTTCTCGAGCAGCTTCTTCTTACGACTGACGTCACCGCCGTAGCATTTGGCCAATACGTTCTTTCTGAGCGCCTTGACGGTTGTCCGGGCCACGATCTGACCACCGATGGCGGCCTGGATCGCCACGTCGAACATCTGACGAGGAATCAGTTCTTTCATCTTCTCGGTCAACTGGCGACCTTTGAAGTGCGAATTGTCACGGTGCACGATCAATGCCAGGGCATCGACCTTGTCGCCGTTGATCAGCACGTCCAGTTTCACCAGATTAGCCGATTGGTAACGATCGAAATGGTAGTCCAGCGAAGCATAGCCGCGGCTGGTGGATTTGAGACGGTCGAAGAAGTCCAGGACCACTTCGTTCATCGGCAGGTCGTAGGTGACTTGCACCTGATTGCCGAGGAACAGCATGTCGACCTGAACACCGCGTTTCTCGATGCACAGGGTGATGACGTTGCCAAGGTGTTCCTGCGGCACGAGGATATTGGCGCGCACGATTGGCTCGCGCATGTCCTCGATCGCCGACACATCCGGAAGCTTCGACGGGTTGTCGACGTAAATCGTTTCACCGGTTTTCAGCACCAGCTCGAAAATTACTGTCGGCGCGGTGGTGATCAGGTCCAGGTCGTATTCGCGCTCGAGGCGCTCCTGGATGATTTCCATGTGCAGCATGCCGAGGAAGCCGCAACGGAAGCCAAAGCCCAGGGCGTCGGAGCTTTCCGGGGTGTACTGCAGCGACGAGTCGTTCAGGGTCAGCTTCTGCAGCGCTTCGCGGAAATCCTCGAAGTCGTCGGAACTGACCGGGAACAGACCGGCGTAAACCTGTGGCTGAATGCGTTTGAAGCCCGGCAGCACCGGCACATCAGGGGTGGAGCTCAGGGTCAGGGTGTCACCAACCGGCGCACCGTGAATGTCCTTGATGCTGGCGATGATGAAGCCCACTTCGCCGGCCTTCAGATCAACGGTGGCAGTGTGTTTCGGGTTGAACACGCCGACGCTGTCGACCAGGTGCACCTTGCCGGTGGACTTGACCAGAATCTTGTCGCCCTTCTTCACACGGCCGTGGCGCACGCGTACCAGGGAAACAACGCCCAGGTAGTTGTCGAACCAGGAGTCGATGATCAACGCTTGCAGCGGATCTTCGATGTTGCCGGTCGGCGCAGGAATGGTGTGCACCAGACGCTCGAGCACTTCGTCGACACCCAGGCCGGTCTTGGCGCTGCAGGTGACGGCGTCGGTGGCGTCGATGCCGATGATCTTCTCGATCTCGTCCTTGACGCGATCCGGCTCGGCTTGGGGCAGGTCGATCTTGTTCAGGACCGGCATGACCTCCAGGCCCTGCTCGATGGCGGTGTAGCAGTTGGCCACGGACTGGGCTTCTACGCCCTGCCCCGCATCGACCACCAGCAAGGCGCCTTCGCACGCCGCCAGGGAACGGCTGACTTCGTAGGTGAAGTCGACGTGGCCCGGGGTGTCAATGAAGTTCAGCTGGTAGGTGATGCCGTCTTTGGCTTTGTAATAGAGGGTAACGCTGTGGGCCTTGATGGTGATCCCGCGTTCACGCTCAAGATCCATGGAATCCAGTACCTGGGCTTCCATTTCACGCTCGGCCAGGCCGCCGCACATCTGGATGAAACGGTCAGCCAGCGTCGACTTGCCATGGTCAATGTGGGCGATGATGGAGAAATTGCGGATATGACTCAAATCACTCACGGATCAACACTCAAAAAGGCTGCAGGCTTGGCCCGCCGAAAAATAGCCGGGAATTGTACCTGATACACGGCGCAAGCGTCACGTTCGCCTGTCACCCGGATCGCATGCAAAAACGCCCCGGTCTGGCGACCGAGGCGTTTTCAGGGATCAGGCGCTGAATGAAAGCTTGTTCATCAGCCCGCTCGCCTGAGCAGCCAGACACCTGCCAGCGCACACACGCCGGCCGGCACCAGCACCGCAAACAGCGGCGAGAATCCGAACACCAGACTCGATGGCCCCAGCAGATCCTGGACGATGCGGAAGGTGAAGCCCACCAGCACGCCGGTGAAAACACGCTGACCGAGGGTCACCGAACGCAGCGGGCCGAAGATGAACGAGATCGCCATCAGCACCAGCGCGGCGGTCACCAGCGGCTGCAACACCTTGACCCAAAATGCCAGCCAGTAGCGACCATTGCTCAGGCCCTGCTCCGCCAGATAGTGGATGTAGCCCCACAGACCGCTGATCGACAGCGATTCCGGCGCCATCACCACGGTGCTGAGCAGCTGCGGGCTCAACGCCACGTCCCACTCCTCGCTCGGGCTGTTGACCACTTCAGTACTGCGCTCATGGAACAGCGTGGTGGCAACGTCGGTGAGCTGCCACTTGGTGCCGTCAAACTCAGCCTTCTTGGCGAAGCTGGAGCTGAGCAGATGGCGCTCCTTGTCGAAGTGATAGCGCGTCACGCCGTACAACAGACCGTTCGGCTGAACCGCGTTGATGTGGATGAATTCCTCACCCTGACGGTGCCACATACCGTGCTTGGCGCTTTGCGCGTCGCCGCTGCCCTGGGCCAGCGAGCGATTGGCCTGGGCCATGCTTTCGGTGGCCGGGGCGACGTATTCGCCGATCAGCACGCCGGCGAGCATCAGCACCAGCATCGGCTTCATCACAGCCCAGACAATGCGGCCGATCGACACGCCAGCAGCGCGCATGACCGTCAGCTCACTGCTGCTGGCCAGACTGCCGAGACCGATCAGGCAGCCGATCAATGCGGCCATCGGCAACATTTCATACAGCCGGCGCGGTGCGGTCAGCAATACAAAACCGAGCACGTCGACCAGGGTGTAGGTGTCGCTGACGTCGCCCATTTCATCGATGAAGGCAAACAGCGTCGCCAGGCCGAGGATGATCGCCAGCACAGCGATGATCGCCATGAACACGCTGCTGCCGATGTAGCGGTCGAGTTTAACCACGGGCCACCTCCAGCGCGGCGCTGCGACGGCTGGCCACTTTCAGGCGCAGCGGCTCCCAGTAAAGCAGGCCGAGGCCGATCACCAGGAAGATCGCGTGCACCCACCACAGGCCGAGGGCCGGCGGGATCTTGCCTTTTTCAAGGGCGCCGCGAGCGGCAATCAGGATGGTCAGGTAAGCCATATAAAGAAGAATCGCCGGCAGCAGCTTGAGGAAACGCCCCTGACGCGGATTCACCCGCGACAGCGGCACCGCCATCAGGGTCACGATGAACACCAGCAGTGGCAGGGACATGCGCCATTGCAGTTCGGTTTTCGAACGGATGTCATCACTGCCCCACAGGGACGAGGTCGGCATCGCGTCACGGTCGGTGACTTCTTCGCTGACGTCCGGCTTGGGCAGCAGTACGCCGTAGGTTTCGTAATGGATGGCGCGGTAATCAGCCTGCCCGGGGCTGCCGTCATAGCGATAGCCGTTGTCGAGAATCAGGTAACGATTGCCGTCGGGGCGGATTTCCTGACGGCCCGACTCGGCCACCAGCACGGAAATCCCGCGGTCCTTCTTATCGGCACCGAGGTTCTTCTGCGAGATGAACACGCTGCCGAGATTGACGCGATCGTCGCTCAGGGTTTCGGTGTAGGTCACCCGAGTGCCATCACGCAGGGCCTGGAATCGGCCCGGCTCGAGGGTATCGAACTCGGTCAGCGCGTCCTGCTTGTTCAGCAGCAGCTGAAACTGGTTGGCGCCCTGCGGAGCCAGGCCGAGGCTCAGCCACGCGACCACCAGTGCCACCAGCGTCGCCGGAAACAGGGTCATGCGAAACAGCTTCTGCTGGCTCATGCCGGTGGCCGAAAGCACGGTCATTTCGCTTTCGAGGTACAGGCGACCGTAGGCCAGCAGGATCCCGAGGAACAGGCCCAGCGGCAGAATCAGTTGCAGGAAGCCCGGCAGACGAAAGCCCATGATCAGGAACAGCGAGCCCGGATCGAGCTGACCGGCCGCAGCCTGCGCCAGGTATTTGATGAAGCGACCGCTCATGATGATGACCAGCAGCACGGCACTTACGGCGCTAAGGGTCAACAGGACTTCGCGGGACAGATAACGGAAGACGATCAAACCAGACACTCCAGGGTTGTCAGGCTAAGGCGGCCAAACAAGCAAACACATCGACCGGCCCGCCATGCAGAGCGGTCGAAAAAAGATGCGGCATTATCCTGTGATTGGGTGCGCCTGTCACTGCGCACACTCATCCATCGCTGTAATCCTTTGCTGAGGGTTGTCAGGCGCGGGGAGCGAGGTTCAAACTGCGGCCCTTGTCGCAGGCTTTGGCCTGCGCCTCTTCTATCTATAAGCAGGCGACTGCGAACAGCGTCGAACGCCTGCGTGTTGACCATTCATTCAGGGATCCGGACATGGAACTGGTTGTAAAAAGCGTTAGCCCAGAAACGTTGAAAACCGCCACCCTGGTGGTTGCCGTCGGCGAAGGCCGCAAACTCGGTGTCGCCGCCAGACTGGTCGACGAGTCGAGCGGTGGTGCCATCAGCGCCGTGCTCAAGCGTGGCGACCTGGCTGGCAAGGTCGGTCAGAGCCTGCTGCTGCACAGCCTGCCGAACCTGAAAGCCGAGCGCGTGTTGCTGGTCGGCGTGGGCAAGGACGAAGAACTGGGCGACCGTCCGTTCCGCAAAATCGTTGCCGGCATCCTCAACACCCTCAAAGGCCTGGGCGGCGGTGATGCCGTGCTGGCGCTGGATGAAGTCATCGTCAAAGGTCGCGACAGCTACGGCAAGACTCGCCTGCTGGCAGAAACCCTGGTCGACGGCGGCTACACCTTCGACCAGTTCAAGAGCCAGAAAGCCGAACCGCGCGCCCTGAAGAAAATCACTCTGCTGACCATCAAGGCTGCGCAGGCCGAAGTGCAGCGCGCCGTGAACCACGCCACCGCCATCGCCAACGGCATGGCGTTCACCCGCGATCTGGGCAACCTGCCACCGAACATCTGCCACCCGACGTTCATGGGCGAACAGGCCAAGAACCTGGGCAAAGAGTTCAAGGATCTGAAAGTCGAAGTGCTCGACGAGAAGAAGATCAAATCCCTCGGCATGGGCTCGTTCTACGCCGTGGGCCAGGGCAGCGCCCAGCCGCCGCGCCTGATCGTCATGCAATACAACGGTGGCAAGAAATCCGAGAAGCCATACGCGCTGGTCGGCAAGGGCATCACCTTCGACACCGGCGGCATCAGCCTGAAGCCGGGCGCCGGCATGGACGAGATGAAATACGACATGGGCGGCGCTGCCTCCGTGTTCGGCACATTGCGCGCAGTGCTTGAGCTGAAACTGCCGATCAATCTGGTGTGCATCCTCGCCTGCGCCGAAAACATGCCGAGCGGCAACGCGACCCGTCCGGGCGACATCGTCACCACCATGAGCGGCCAGACCGTGGAAATCCTCAACACCGACGCCGAAGGCCGTCTGGTGCTGTGCGATGCGCTGACCTACGCCGAGCGCTTCAAGCCACAAGCGGTGATCGACATCGCCACCCTGACCGGTGCTTGCGTGGTGGCCCTGGGCGCACACACGTCCGGCCTGCTGGGCAACAACGACGAACTGATCGACCAGTTGCTCAGCGCCGGCAAGGCTGCTGACGACCGCGCCTGGCAACTGCCGCTGTTCGACGAGTATCAAGAGCAGCTGGACAGCCCGTTCGCCGACATCGCCAACATTGGCGGGCCGAAGGCCGGCACCATCACCGCCGCCTGCTTCCTGTCGCGCTTCACCAAGAACCTCAACTGGGCGCACCTGGACATCGCCGGCACGGCATGGACCAGCGGCGGCAAGGACAAGGGCGCCACTGGCCGTCCGGTTCCGCTGCTGACCCAGTACCTGCTCGATCGCGCCAAAGCCTGACACCGCTGATGGGCGGCGGCGTCACTTTCGGGTGACGCCGCTTGCCGCTCTGGAACCGCAATGACCAAAGTCGACTTCTATATCCTGCCCAGCGCCGATCCTTCAGCGCGTCTGGATTTCGCCTGCAAGCTCACCGAGAAAGCCTGGCGCATGGGCCATCGCATCTACCTGCATTGCAGCGATGCGGCCCAACGTGACGATCTCGATGCGCGGCTGTGGGCATTCAAGGGCGAAAGTTTCGTGCCTCACGGCCCTGCCGACAGCGAACCGGACGGTTTGATCGTGCTGGGACTGGGCGAAGACTGCGGGGAACATCAGGATCTGCTGGTCAATCTCGACCTGAAAGTCCCGGCCTTCGCCAGCAAATTTGCCCGCGTGGCGGAAGTGGTGGTGGAAGATCCGACCATCCGAGCGGCGGCGCGGGAGAGTTTCCGTTTCTACCGCGAACAGGGCTATTCTCTGCAAGACCACCGTTTACAGCGACTCTGAGCATTCCAATGGACACTCCGAAACCGCAACAGAAGTCCGCACATCTGCTGGACGATCTTGAATCGATCCGCCAGTTGCTCGGCGATGACAACCTGCAACCGCCGCTCTTGACCGATACGGTCGATGACGGCGAACAGGAACAGATTCCGATGCTGTTCGATTCCGTCGGCAATCAGCCGGCGGCCGTCGAGCCGCCACCAGCGCCGCCGGCGGCCCCGGCTGCCGCACCGGTCGATAAAGGCCCGGATGCCTTGCTGCACCTGGACAGCGAACTGCGCGCCGCCGCGCAATTGATCATGCAAGACGTGATCGACGACTTCGCCCCGCACATCGAAACCGAAATCAAACGTCGCCTGGATGCGCGGATGGAGCGGCTGCTCAGCCAGTACGAATAAGCCGCTGGTGTAGGAGCTACCGAAGGCTGCGATCTTTTGACTTTGCTTTCACAAAAAACAAGATCAAAAGATCGCAGCCTTCGGCAGCTCCTTGTATCTCGACTAACGCTCCGTCAGGAGCGATAGTTCTCGACTGATCATCGAGGGAGGGACTTGGAAGCCGCGCAGCTCCTTAGGCTTTTTGCCTGTGACGTAGATCGTGCTCCAGCCCTCCACACTCACTCGTACAGTTCGCACGGTATCTTGGGCCCGCCTGCGGCGAGAGCCCGCATTCGCAAGGTTGGACAGAGTGACGTGATGATCGCAACAGGGAACAAGTGGAGAATCAATCATGTCCGGTTTCGTTGGCGTCGACATCGCAAAGAACACCTTTGATATCGCTACACACCAGCCCAACGGCAAGCACAAAACCAAGGCCAAGCTGGCCAACGATCCAAAGGGCTTTAAAGAGTTTGAGGCGTGGCTAGAAAAAAATGCCGAGCGTTCGGCCCTGATCGTGATGGAAGCCACCAGCGTCTACCATTTGGAGCTCGCGGAATTCGTTTACAACAAAGGCTTCCGGGTCTGCGTCGTGAACCCGGCTACGACCAAAGCGTACGCTGACAGCGAACTGCGCCGCATCAAGACTGATAAAAGCGATGCCAAACTGATCGCCGACTTTGCCCGGGAAAAGGATCAAAAACTTCACCCATGGGCGCCTGAGCCGCTGAAATACCGCCAGTTAAAAGCAATGGTGCGCCGCCTGGATGACCTTCAGGAAATGGAACAAATGGAGCTCAATCGTCTGGACGTTTCCGACGAAAAGGTCAAAGACTCGATCAACTCCGTTCTGCGCCATATCGAAAAAGAGATCGTAGAAACGCATAAGGCGATCAAAAAACACATCGATGACGACCCGGATATGCGTCAGATGCGGGATCTCATCGTAACCATCGACGGCATCGGACAAAAAACGCTTGAACGATTGCTCGCCGAACTGGGTGACTTGCGCAAATACAGTGATCCTCGCCAACTGGTCGCTGCTGCAGGGCTCAATCCAAAGCTGCAGGAATCAGGAAAGCTCAAAGGTCACACCCTGATCTCAAGAGTAGGGTCAGCACGGCTGCGTGCAGGCCTTTACATGCCTGGCATGGTGGCGCTGAAACACAATAAGGCGATCAAGGCGATGAAAGAACGCCTGGAAGCCAATGGCAAGGCCCCCAAGCAGATCATCTGCGCAGCAATGCGCAAGCTGCTGCACTTCGTTTACGGAGTGCTCAAGTCAGGACTGCCATATGACCCGAAACTTGCGCTTGCCCGGTGAGGCTCAAGACGGTATCTACATTTAGATCTCCGCCCGACCTCCCCCGCTCGCCCTCGGCACCACGCCCCGCTATACTTCCCGGCTTTTCCTGAATAAATGCCAATAGGGTCCCGCCGCGCATGGATAAGACCTACCAGCCGCACGCCATTGAAACTTCCTGGTACAAGACCTGGGAGTCCGAGAACTACTTCGCCCCGCAAGGCGCGGGCGAGTCCTACACCATCATGATCCCGCCGCCGAACGTCACCGGCAGCCTGCACATGGGTCACGGTTTCAACAACGCGATCATGGACGCGTTGATCCGTTTCCGCCGCATGCAGGGTCGCGACACCCTGTGGCAACCGGGCACCGACCATGCCGGTATCGCCACGCAGATGCTGGTGGAGCGTCAGCTCGAAGCCCAGGGCCAGAATCGTCACGATCTGGGCCGGGAAAAATTTCTCGAAAAAGTCTGGGAATGGAAAGATCAGTCCGGCGGCAACATCAGCCGGCAGATCCGTCGCCTCGGCTCGTCCGTCGACTGGAGCCGCGAGCGCTTCACCATGGACGACGGCCTCTCGGAAGCGGTCAAGGAAGCTTTCGTGCGCCTGCATGAAGACGGCCTGATCTACCGCGGCAAGCGTCTGGTCAACTGGGACACCAAACTGCACACGGCGATTTCCGACCTCGAAGTGGAAAACCACGAAGAGAAAGGCTTCCTGTGGAACCTGAAATACCCATTGGCCGATGGTGTAAAAACCGCCGAGGGCGATGACTTCCTGATCGTCGCCACCACCCGTCCGGAAACCATGCTCGGTGACTCCGCCGTCGCGGTTAACCCGAACGACGAACGCTACAAAGCGCTGATCGGCAAATTCGTCGAGCTGCCACTGGTTGGCCGCCGCATCCCGATCATCGCCGACGATTATTGCGACCCTGAATTCGGCACCGGCTGCGTGAAAATCACCCCGGCCCACGATTTCAACGACTACGAAGTCGGCAAGCGCCACAACCTGCCGCTGCTGAACATCTTCGACAAGAACGCCAACGTGCTGCCTGCCGCTCAGGTGTTCAACCTCGACGGCACGCTGAACGAGAGCATCGACGGCAAGATTCCGGCCGAGTTCGCTGGCCTGGAACGTTTCGAAGCGCGCAAGCAGATCGTTGCCGCGTTCGACGCCGCCGGCCTGCTGGTGAGTGTCAACGATCACAATCTGAAAACGCCGAAAGGCGATCGCTCCGGCACGGTCATCGAGCCGTGGCTGACCGACCAGTGGTACGTATCGACCAAGCCGCTGGCCGAGCCGGCGATTGCTGCCGTTGAAGACGGTCGCATCCAGTTCGTGCCCAAGCAGTACGAAAACATGTACTTCTCGTGGATGCGCGACATCCAGGACTGGTGCATCAGCCGTCAGCTGTGGTGGGGCCACCGGATTCCGGCCTGGTACGACGAGTCGGGCAAGGTCTACGTCGGTCGCGACGAAGCCGAAGTCCGTGCCAAGCACAACCTCGGCCCGGACGTTGCGCTGCAACAGGACAACGACGTACTCGACACCTGGTTCAGTTCCGGCCTGTGGACCTTCTCGACCCTGGGCTGGCCTGAGCAGACCGAGTTCCTGAAGAAATTCCACTCCACCGACGTGCTGGTCACCGGTTTCGACATCATCTTCTTCTGGGTTGCCCGGATGATCATGATGACCATGCACCTGATGAAGAACGAAGACGGCACGCCGCAGGTTCCGTTCAAGACCGTTTACGTACACGGTCTGGTGCGCGACGGCCAAGGCCAGAAGATGTCCAAGTCCAAGGGCAACGTCCTTGACCCGCTGGACATCATCGACGGCATCGATTTGGAAACCCTGGTGCAGAAGCGCACCTCGGGCCTGATGCAACCGAAACTGGCGAAGAAGATCGAGAAAGCCACCCGCGAAGAGTTCGCCAACGGCATCGAAAGCTACGGCACCGACGCCCTGCGCTTCACGTTCTGCTCGCTGGCCTCGACCGGTCGCGACATCAAGTTCGACATGGGTCGCGTCGAAGGCTATCGCAACTTCTGCAACAAGATCTGGAACGCCGCGCGTTACGTTCTGGACAAGGGCGAAGACTGCGGCCAGAACGGCGAAGCCTGCGAGCTGTCGCTGGCTGATCGCTGGATCATCTCGCAGCTGCAACGCACCGAAGCCGAAGTGACCCGCCAACTGGATCAGTTCCGTTTCGACCTCGCCGCGCAAGCGCTGTACGAGTTCATCTGGAACCAGTACTGCGACTGGTATCTGGAACTGTCCAAGCCTGTGCTGTGGGACGAGAACGCACCGGTCGAACGTCAGCGCGGCACTCGCCGGACGCTGGTACGCGTGCTGGAAGTGGCGCTGCGTCTGGCGCATCCGTTCATGCCGTTCATCACTGAAGAAATCTGGCAGCGCATCGCGCCGCTGGCCGGCATCCAGGGCAAGACGATCATGTTGCAGCCTTGGCCGGTGGCCAACGAAGAGCGCATCGATCCGGCGGCGGAAAACGACATCGAATGGCTCAAGGAACTGATGCTCGGCACGCGCAACATTCGTGGCGAGATGAACATCGGCCCGGGCAAGCCACTGCCGATCTTCCTGAAGAACGTCAGCGCTGACGACCAGCGCCGCCTGACCGAGAACGAAGCGCTGCTGAAGAAGCTGGCGCGCCTGGAATCGATCACCGTACTCGCCGCTGGCGAAGAAGCACCGCTGTCCGCCACCGCACTGGTCGGCGAGATGGAAGTGCTGGTGCCGATGGCCGGTCTGATCGACAAGGGCGCCGAACTGGCGCGTCTGGACAAGGAAATCCTGCGTTTGCAGGGCGAAGTCCAGCGGGTTGGCGGCAAGCTGTCCAACGCCGGTTTCGTCGACAAGGCCCCGGCCGAAGTCATCGAGAAGGAACGCGCCAAACTGGCCGAGGCCGAACAGGCCCTGGGCAAACTGGCCGAGCAGCACGCGCGGATTGCCAGCCTGTAACGGCAAATCGCAGTGAAAAAGGGAGGCCCAAGTGGCCTCCCTTTTTTATTCCTGAAAAACCTTGAGTCCCCTGTGGGAGCGAGCCTGCTCGCGAAAGCGCTGTGTCAGCCGACAAATCTGCCGGATGTGAAACCGCCTTCGCGAGCAGGCTCGCTCCCACAGTTTGAACGGTGTTGCCTTCAGATGTGGGACAATGCCCGCCACTTTCAGCCATACCCGAATCGACCACGCCCATGACCGCCCCCCGCACACCCAAACCTGCGCGCAAGAAGCCTGACGCCGCCTCCCCGAGCAAAGCCGTCGAGCCGCGCGAGAAGGCCAGCCTGCATCCGCGCAATCGCCATCAGGGTCGTTACGACTTTCCGGCACTGATCAAGACCACGCCGGAACTGGCCAAGTACGTGATCACCAATCCGTACGGCAAGGAAAGCATTGACTTCGCCAGCCCCGACGCGGTACGTGTGTTCAATCGGGCGCTGCTCAAGGCGTTCTACGGCATCCAGCATTGGGACATCCCGGCGGACTATCTTTGCCCTCCTGTTCCGGGGCGTGCCGACTATGTGCACTTTCTCGCCGACCTGCTGGCGAGCATGAACGACGGCAAGGTCCCGCGCGGCGCGATCGTCAATGTGCTGGATATCGGCATGGGCGCCAACTGCGTGTATCCGCTGATCGGCAACAGCGAATATCGCTGGCACTTCCTCGGCTCGGAGATCGACCCGACAGCCGTGGCGGCGGCGCGAGCCATCGTGCAGTCCAATGATCTGAGCAAAGTGATCCAGCTGCGCCAGCAGGAAAACCGCAAGCACATCCTCATTGGCTTGCTGGAGCCGGGCGAGCGTTTCGACCTGACCATGTGCAACCCGCCGTTCCACGCTTCGATGGAAGAAGCGACCAAGGGCAGCGAGCGCAAGTGGCGCGCCTTGGGCAAGGCCGACCCGAAACGCAAGCTGCCGGTGCTGAACTTCGGCGGGCAATCGGCGGAGCTGTGGTGTGAAGGCGGTGAAGCACGCTTCGTGACGCAGTTGATTGCCGAGAGCGCGAACTTCCAGCACAAGGTGTTGTGGTTCAGCACACTGGTGTCGAAGGCCTCGAACCTGCCGGCCATTGAAACCGCGCTGAAGAAGGCTGGCGTGCTGGAGAGCCAGGTCGTGGAGATGTCGCAGGGCCAGAAGCAGAGCCGCTTTGTTGCCTGGACCTTCCAGACCAAGTCCGAGCAGCAGATCTGGCGACGCGAGCGCTGGGTTCGCTAACACACAGCAGATCCCCTGTGGGAGCGAGCCTGCTCGCGAAGGCGGCGTGTCAGTCAGCTTCAATATCGACTGACCTACCGCTTTCGCGAGCAGGCTCGCTCCCACATTGGCACTGCGATTCAGTCGCTAAATCACAGACACAAAAAAACCGTGCCCCGGATCACTCCGAAGCACGGTTTTTTTATCGCTGCGTCTTACTTGTTCACAGCGTCGGTCAGGCCTTTGGCCACAACCAGCTTGATCACTTTCTTTGCAGGGATTTCGATGGCAGCGCCAGTCGAAGGGTTACGGCCGGTGCGGGCAGGACGCTCGGTCACTTTCAGCTTGCCGATACCTGGCAAGGTGATTTCGCCGCCGTTTTCCAGCTGATCGGCAACGATTTGGCCCAGTTGGTCCAGAGCGTTACGCGCGGTGGTTTTCGGCGCGTCGATAGCTTCAGCGATGTCGGCGATCAGTTGGTCTTTAGTAAGAGCCATGTAGTGTTCCTTCCCTATCAAATTCATATGGATTGCAGAGTGCAGTGTCAGCCATCGAGCCCGATCTTCTGGATCTGGCACCCTCGGCGATTAACCACGACGAGTCGGGTTATAGATGCCGAAATCAGGGTTTGGTTCGACCTGACAAATGCTGAATGCACGCTTAACGCAGTGACTTCGCGTAAGACCGGGCAAAACTAGCACAGCGACAAGGAAATATCCGCCTCTAGCTACCCATTTGGTCAGCTTTATTGCGCTAAATCGGTAAAAAACCGCTTAAGGCCGGGCGCGCGCCCCGGTTTTGCCCTGCAACCCGCGCCAAAACCAGTGGTTGCGGTACACTGAGCGCTTTTTCGGGGGAGCCTGCCCTCCTCCCTTCCAACAGCCGAGAAGCCCATGCCGATCCGTCATTGCATCGTCCACCTGATCGACAAAAAACCCGACGGCACGCCCGCAGTTCTGCACGCCCGTGACTCTGAACTGGCCGAGTCCGCAGCCATCGAAAACATGCTCGCCGACCTCAACGAAAGCTACAACGCCAAACAGGGCAAAGCCTGGGGCCTGTTCCATCCGGAATCCGGCGCATTCCCGTTCAGCGGCTGGCTGAAGGAGTATATGGAAGGCGGCCGTGACTTCACCGCGTTCAGTAAAGTGGCGGTCGAGCATCTGCAGAAACTGATGGAAGAATCCAACCTGTCGGTGGGTGGCCACGTGCTGTTCGCCCACTATCAGCAAGGCATGACCGACTATCTGGCGATCGCCCTGCTGCATCACAGCGAAGGTGTGGCGGTGACCGACGAGCTCGACGTGACGCCCTCGCGCCATCTCGACCTTGGCCAGTTGCATCTGGCAGCGCGGATCAATGTCTCGGAGTGGCAGAACAACAAGCAGTCGAAACAGTACATCTCGTTCATCAAGGGCAAGAATGGCAAGAAGGTCTCGGAGTATTTCCGCGACTTCATCGGTTGCCAGGAAGGCGTCGACGGCCCCGGCGAGACGCGCACACTGCTCAAGGCCTTCAGTGACTTTGTCGAGAGCGAAGACCTGCCGGAAGACTCGGCCCGCGAGAAAACCAAGACCCTGGTCGACTATGCCAGCAGCCAGGCCAAGCTCGGCGAACCGATGGGTCTTGAGGAGCTGTCGGAGCTGATCGACGAGGAACGCCCGAAAGCCTTCTACGATCACATCCGCAACAAGGACTATGGCCTGTCGCCAGAGATTCCGGCAGACAAGCGCACCCTCAATCAATTCCGTCGTTTCACCGGCCGCGCCGAAGGTTTGTCGATCAGCTTCGAAGCGCACCTGCTGGGCTCGAAGATCGAGTACGACGAAGAGAACGGCACCCTGATCATCAAAGGCCTGCCGACTTCGCTGACCGATCAGTTGAAGCGGCGTAACTGATGCTCGGCAATGTGCTGAAAAAGGTCGCCCTGGTGCTGCTGGTGGTCGTGGTCTATCAGAACTGGGGCAAGATCGAGCGGGTATTCAATCCCGCGCAAATGGTCTCGCCGCAGACCCGGGCGCAAGCCAATGTCGTGCTCTATGCCACCGACTGGTGCGGCTACTGCAAACAGACCAAACGCTTTCTCGACAGCAAGGGCATACCGTTCAAGGAGTTCGACATCGAGAAGGATGCCGATGCGCGCAAGGCGTATGAGGCACTGGGTGGACGCGGGATTCCGCTGATCGATGTGAACGGCACGTTGATTCGCGGGTTCGATCCGGACGAAATCCTTGCAGCCCTGAAATAACCAATGTGGGAGCGAGCCTGCTCGCGAAAGCGCTGCATCAGCCAACAACCATGTTGAATGATCCATCGTCTTCGCGAGCAGGCTCGCTCCCACAGGTTTTGCAGCTGCTTGATAAATCAGCGCGCTTCGATACGGAAACCAAAACGCGGAAAGTGCACATGCACCACGCCGCCACGTTCGTCTTCACGGCGAATGATCAGCTCTTCACTGCCAGCAAACAGCAGCTCGCCCACCACCGGATCAACGCCGTAATCGATAGCGGCAATTGCCACTTGCTGTCCCGTCTTGAAGCCGTTCGGATCAACGAACCGCTCATCCGGCAATGCCGCTGGCGTCGCGTTACGCGCGACCTCCAATGCCTCGGCAGAGGACATCTCGCTCGCTGCGCCATGGCCGAACCCGAGCACCCGACCCAGCCACGCCGCCACCGCCGGATATTCATCCACCAGCGGCGCCGTGACGTGGGTCGCCTTGAGGAACCACAGCGGATGCGCCAGGGCGAAGTCGGCAATCGATGGCTCGCCGAAGAGGTAGTCGCCCTGTTCGCGCTGCAACTGCTGCTCCAGACGCGCCATGATCGTCGGCCACTGATGCTTGGCCTGCTCGGCGGACAGGCGTGTGGCGCTGCCACCGCTGAACAAGCCGGCGCGGTCGGCCAGGAAGGCCTTGATCGCTTCCGGCGGCAATTTGCCGAAACGCACGGCTACCGATTCTGGCTGGAACACCAGGCTCACCGCGTGCTGAAACACCACCGAGTCGGCCCACGCCGCAAAACTGGCGCTGGTCATTTCCTGGCCTTCGGGGAAAAACGCCGGCAGGGCTTTTTCCTGTTCCAGGCGTCGAGCGATCAGTGCGGTATCGCAATAGATGTCGGCACCGATCTGCAACACTGGGGTCTTGCGGTAGCCACCGGTCAATGCCGTCAGATCAGGCTTGGGCATCACCGGGGAAATATGCACCGAACGCCAGGACAGGCCTTTGAAGCCCAGCAGCAGGCGCGCCTTCTCGGCAAATGGAGAGGTCGGGTAATGGTGCAGAATCAACTCGGACATGCTCGGCTCCGCCGCTGGAAAAGTGAATCCGCAGCTTAGCGCGCATTGCCTGACAGGCCTACCGATCTGCCTGATGGGAACCAATCAGTCAGATTGATAAGACGCGACCAGGCATTCCTTGGCGCTCTTCTTGAGCTTTTTGATCAGCCGTTCCTGGCGCAAAGCATCGCTTTTGTCGCGGCACAGTTCCGTGTAGACCAGGGCCATCGCGGGGCTGGAAAGAAAGAACCGCGCTCCCTTGCCGCTCTGGTGCTTGGCGAAACGGCGTACGGGGTCGTCGCTGATTCCGCAATACAACGAGCCATTGGCGGCACGCACGAGGTAGACGAACCAGGATTTACTCACTGGTTCGGCAGCATCGACGGATTTTTCGCTAAGGCTGGTCACTTCGGGATCTGAACGTGTAGGAAAACAGGCGGCGATCTTATCAGCGCCCGGCCTGAAATGCCTTCAGTCCCTTGCGCGCCTGGGCACGTACCGCGTTGCGCACCAGCGGCGTCCAGCCCAGCAGCAGGCCTTTGAAACCCAACGCCTGCCGCGACCAGCGCCACAGATCGAAGTGGTCGTGGTGCTCACAGATCTTGCCGTCCCGGAAGACGAAGCGCGCCTGGATGTCGTTGACCACGACGTTGCCGGTCTGACTGAACAGGTAAGTCGCCACCCAATGCGCGCCGCCGGTGCGCTCGTCGGCGCGGACATTGTCAAAAGTCAGGGAAAAATCCTTGGCGCGGGTAGTCAGCATGCGCCACATGTCGCCGGCATCGCGCCCGCGCAACTCGCCGAAGGCCGGATCGCTGAAGACCACATCATCGGTGTAGCAGGCCGCCATGGCCTCGGCGTCGAGGCGCTGAAAGGCTTGGTAGAAGCGGGTGATCAGGGCGCTATGGGCTTCGCTCAAGGCAATCTCCAAGGAAATAGGTACAGATTGCCAGCACCATAATCTGCCGCGCGCAGAAACACTATCGGCAATACGCAAAACCCTTGTGGGAGCGAGCCTGCTCGCGAAGGCAATTCAACATTCAACATCCATGTTGACCGAAACACCGCTTTCGCGAGCAGGCTCGCTCCCACATTTGCACCCAGTGCATTCAGATCTTTTCGCTTTGCACCTGCACATACAACGCCCGCCCGGCACCCAGCCCGGCCAGGATCGCACCAGCGCCGATAACGCCGAAGATCCAGCCCAGGGCATTCCAGCCGCCGGTCCAGTCATGCACCACGCCCACGGCAAACGGCCCCATGGACGCCAGCGTGTAGCCAAAACCCTGGGACATGCTAGACAGGTTCGCCGCGACATGGGAATCACGCGAGCGCAGCACGATCAGGGTCAGGGCGAGACTGAACGTGCCGCCCTGCCCCAGTCCGAGCAGAATCGCCCAGCCCCACAGACCTTCGATCGGTGCGTACAGGCAGCCGAACAGGCCGGCCAGGGTCAGCGCCATGACCACGACGATCGCCAGGCGCTGATCCTTGCCCCGGGTCGCCAGCCACGGCGCGGCCAGCGAACTGGCCAGTTGAATGATCACCGAACCGGACAGCACCAATCCGGCCTGAGTCGGTGTCAGCCCGCGCCCGATGAGGATTGACGGCAACCAGCCAAACACGATGTAGGCCAGCGACGATTGCAGGCCCATGTACAAGGTCACCTGCCAGGCCAGCGGATCACGCAGCAACCCGCGCACGCGATAGGCGACGTTGTGTGCGCCATGTTTGGAGCCGACTTGTGGCAGCCAGAACACTGCGGCCACCAATGCCGGAATCACCCAGAAGCCCAGGCCCATCGCCCAGCTGTTGCCTAAGTGTTCACTCAGCGGCACGGTCGAACCCGCCGCCATCGCTGCGCCCAGGCACAGCGCCATGGTGTAGACGCCGGTCATGGTCCCGGCATGTTTGGCGAAATCGCGTTTGACAATGCCCGGTAACAGCACGCCGACAATGCCGATGCTGGCGCCCCCAAGCACGCTGCCGGCGAACAGGCCGATCTCGCCGAAATTACTGCGCAGGATAATCCCGCCGGCCAGCGTCAGCAGAATCCCCAACACCACCCGCTCAGCACCGAAACGCCGCGCCAGAATCGGCGCCAGCGGCGCAAACAGGCCCAGGCACAGCACCGGCAACGTGGTCAGCAATCCCGCCTGCGCCGCAGACAGTCCGAGACTGCTGGAGACCTCGCTGAGCAACGGCGCCATGCTCGACAACGCCGGGCGCAGGTTCAGCGCCACCAGAATCAAGCCGAGCAGCAACAGCCACGGGCGTTTTACCAATGGGTGGCTTTGCTGGACCTGCTCGTCATCAGCCTCGGCATCGATCAGCAGCTCTTCAAGTTCGGGGGTGCGTTTCGACACTGTGGATAACTCACTGCGGGGCATGGATTTCTCGGTTTCAAGGTTCATTGATCAACTGCCTCGACAAGGCTTTGGCCCGTTCCGGGTCGCGTTGCTCGACCGCATCGAGCAAGTCGATGTGCAGATCGAACACTTCCTGACGGCGCGGGGAGATATTCAGGGTCTGGCGCAATTGCGCGCCGACGATGCTGGAAAAGTAGCGATACAGCTCGCTGAGGGTCGGGTTGTGCGCGGCGTCGACCAGTCGGCGATGGAACACCAGATCGCAGGCGATATAGGTGTCGAGATCGCCGTGGTAATGGCTGCCGCTGGTGCCGAGCGCTTCACGCAGCGCCGCCAGATCCTCATCGGTACGGCGCAACGCGGCCAGGCCGATGGCCTCGACTTCAAGGATGTGCCGGGTCTCCCGAGCCTGCTCCAGGGAACAGCGGGACAACGCCTTCAGCGTATCCAGCGGATCGACCACGGCGCGCAGATAACTGCCGTCGCCCTGGCGAATTTCGATCAATCCCGAGAACGCCAGAACACGCATCGCCTCACGCACCGTGTTGCGGCTGATGCCCAGCTCGGCGCACAGCTCAGGTTCGGTCGGCAGACGCTCGCCGACCTGCCACGCACCGCTGTTGATGCGCTGACGCAGTTGATCCAAAGCCTGATCGACCAGGGATCGCTTGATCAAAGGGGAAATATCTGACATGAGCCTCGCCTTTTCATCCAATCATAGGATGAATTTTCCGACATGTTAGTCAGACCCATGTAGGGCGGCAACCACCTAGGGTCAATCGGAGACACATGGAGCGGCATTTTCGATTGGTCAAAATTACCCTTTAAGGGTAATTTCAGGGACAGGGTTTTGGCTTCTTATGGAAAAGAACACACCCCATTACGACTTGGCAGTCGTGAAGGCCGAAGTAATTAGACGAGGCAAAGAAGCCTTTACACGTTATGCACTTGAGACAGGCCGGGACATGGGCATGTCCTGGAAAGTGATGATGCAGGTTGTGGCAACGCTTGAGCGGCGGATGCTCTACAAATCCATGACCTCTTATTCCAACCATCGGAACTGGCACGACGTCTATCACGTATCGTTTTGAAATCGGGAGATCTACATCAAAGTGACCTACTGCACGAGCGGTGGTTCTCCGGTGATCTCCTTCAAGGAGAAAAACACATGAGCAAGAGGCAATGCCTGAGTTGCGGCACCGAACACGCAATGCACCACTTTCAAGATCGCAGTCTCGACGTCAATTACAAACAGTTTTCGCGGCCCGTACACCTTCTCGCCGGCTGGGAGTGCAGGGTCTGTGGCGAAATCATTTTTGACAGTGGTACCGACAGTGCCGAGCGCTACGTAGATGCCGGCGATCAATTACTCGAAGACGTACTTGGGCTGATCGGTACCGAAATGAAGCGTATTCGCCGAAAGCTCCATCTCACTCAAAGAAGTGCGGTGAAGTGGCTGTCAGGAGGTGGGCATAATGCGTTTTCACGATATGAACGCGGCGAACTGGCTCCGCCGCAGCCGTTGTTCACATTGATGCGGCTTCTGGATCGTCATCCCTATCTGCTAGAGGAAATTCAGGCACTCCACACAGACGACGGTCTCAAACAGCTTCTGGAAACTCGTTACCCGGAGCGGGAACCTGTTCTGGCCAGATGAGCCCAGATAAAACAAACCCGGAACTGAGTCCGGGTTTGTTTCAGTGCCTGACGGGCATCAATGCAAAATCTGACTCAAGAACAACTTGGTCCGATCATTCTGCGGATTGTCGAAGAAGTCGTTCGGCGCGGCCTGTTCAACGATTTCGCCCTTGTCCATGAAGATCACGCGGTTGGCCACGGTGCGGGCGAAGCCCATTTCGTGGGTCACGCAGAGCATGGTCATGCCGTCTTCGGCCAGACCGATCATGGTGTCCAGAACTTCTTTCACCATTTCCGGATCAAGCGCTGAAGTCGGTTCGTCGAACAGCATGATTTTCGGCTTCATGCACAAGGCGCGGGCGATCGCCACACGCTGTTGCTGGCCGCCGGACAGTTGCCCCGGATATTTGTGCGCCTGCTCCGGAATGCGTACGCGTTCCAGATAATGCATGGCGATTTCTTCGGCCTTGCGCTTGGGCATCTTGCGTACCCACATCGGCGCCAGGGTGCAGTTCTGCAGGATGGTCAGGTGCGGGAACAGGTTGAAGTGCTGGAACACCATGCCGACTTCGCGACGGATCGCTTCGATCTGCTTGAGGTCGTTGGTCAGTTCCACGCCATCGACGACGATGCGCCCCTGCTGGTGTTCTTCCAGACGATTGAGGCAACGGATCGTCGTGGATTTACCGGAGCCCGACGGACCACACAGGACGATGCGTTCGCCCTGTTTGACGTTGAGGTTAATGTCCTTGAGTACGTGAAACTGGCCGTACCACTTGTTCACGCCCTGCATCTGGATGATGCCTTCCGGACCCACAGGCTTTTTGATTGCTTCGCTCATTTACAGAGAACTCCTAACGCTTGTGGCCAGTGTCGAGCTTGCGTTCCAGATGCATGGAATAGCGCGACATACCAAAACAGAAAATCCAGAACACCAGGGCGGCGAACACGTAGCCTTCGGTGGCCATGCCCAGCCATTTCGGGTCGGCAGCGGCTTGCTTGACGCTGTTGAGCAGGTCAAAGAGACCGATGATGATCACCAGGCTGGTGTCCTTGAACAGAGCAATGAACGTGTTGACGATGCCCGGGATCACCAGCTTCAGGGCTTGCGGCAGGATCACCAGGCCCATCGAACGCCAGTAACCGAGGCCCATCGCCGCAGCCGCTTCGTACTGCCCTTTGGGAATCGCTTGCAGACCGCCACGCACCACCTCGGCGACGTACGCCGACTGGAACAGGATCACGCCGATCAGCGCCCGCAGCAGCTTGTCGAAGTTCATGCCTTCGGGCAGGAACAGCGGCAGCATTACCGAGGACATGAACAGCACCGTGATCAACGGCACGCCGCGCCAGAACTCGATGAAGGTCACGCAGACCACACGAATCGCCGGCATGTTCGAACGTCGTCCCAGCGCCAGCACGATACCCAGCGGCAACGCCCCGGCGATGCCGACGGTGGCGATCACCAGGGTCAGCATCAGGCCGCCCCACTGGCTGGTCGGCACGGTGGTCATTCCGAAACCGCCATGCAGCAAAGTGAAGGCAATGATCGGGTACAGCACCAGGAAGCTCAGGCCGTACACCGCTTTACGCGGCACGCGCGAGATGAACAGCGGTGCTGCGCCAATGACCGCCAGCCACACGGTCAGATCAACGCGCCAGCGCAGCTCGGTCGGGTAGTAGCCGTACATGAACTGGCCGAAACGCTGCTGAATGAACACCCAGCAGGCGCCTTCCTTGGTGCAGTCGGCGCGGGTGGTGCCGACCCAGTTGGCATCGACGATCGCCCAGCTGAGGATCGGTGGCACGACGAGGTAGATCAGGTAGAACGCAAACAGCGTCAGCAGGGTGTTGAGCCAGCTGGAGAACATGTTCGCGCGCATCCACGCCACCACGCCGATGCTGCTGTTCGGTGGAGGCATGTCGGGTTTGAAAGTATGAGTACTCATGCGCTTTTCCTTACCGCTCGATCAGCGCAATGCGCTTGTTGTACCAGTTCATCAGCAGGGAAATGCTGATACTGATCGCCAGGTACACGCTCATGGTGATGGCAATCACTTCGATGGCCTGCCCGGTCTGGTTGAGCACGGTGCCAGCGAACAGCGAAACCATTTCCGGGTAACCGATACCGGCTGCCAGCGAGGAGTTCTTCGCCAGGTTGAGGTATTGGCTGGTCAGCGGCGGAATGATCACGCGCAGGGCTTGCGGGATGATCACCTTGCGCAGGGTCGGGCCGTTGCGCAGGCCAAGCGAACGCGCCGCTTCGGTCTGACCGTGGCTGACCGACTTGATCCCGGAACGCACGATCTCGGCGATAAACGCTGCGGTATACACAGTGAGCGCCAGGGTCAACGCCAGCAGTTCCGGGATCAGCACCCAGCCACCGACAAAGTTGAAGCCCTTGAGCTCGGGCATTTCCCAGTGCAACGGAGCGCCGAAGATCAGCGCGCACAAGGTCGGGATCACCAGCGCAATTGCCAGGCCGGTCCAGAACTTGTGGAACGGTACGCCGGTTTCTTCGAAACGCTTGTTGGCCCAGCGGCACATCAGCACGATGCCGACGATGGCCAGCACGATGCTGATCACGAACGCCCAGAAGCCGTCAGCGGCGAGTGCGGCCGGCATGTTCAGGCCACGGCTGCTGACGAAGAAGGTGTCGCCGAAGTTGTGGCTGTTGCGCGGCCCCGGCATGGTCAGGAACACCGCGAAGTACCAGAACAGGATCTGCAGCAGTGGCGGAATGTTGCGGAACACTTCCACATACACCGTCGCCAGTTTGGCGATGATCCAGTTCTGCGACAGCCGCGCCACGCCGACGATGAAACCGAGGATCGTCGCCAGGATCACGCCGATAAAGGTCACCAACAGGGTGTTGAGCAGGCCGATGACAAACACCCGCGCGTAGCTGTCCGCTTCGGTGTAGTCGATCAGGGTTTGAGCGATGCCGAACCCGGCACTGCGCTCCAGAAAGCTGAAACCGGAAGTGATACCCCGGTGCTGAAGGTTGGTTTGCGTGTTGTCGAACAGGTACCAGCCAAGCGAGATCACCGCCACAACGGTGATGATCTGGAATAGCCACGCACGCACTCGTGGATCGCTGAGGCTGAGCCTCTGCTTTGGTGCGCCGATAGAATTTTGCATGAAGTGCCCCGGAAGAAATGGAACAAGAACATCACCCGGCGGTTGGCCCGCCGGGCGATAGAACCATTAGCGCACTGGTGGTGCGTACTGAATGCCGCCGTTGTTCCACAGGGCGTTCAGGCCACGGTCGATTTCCAGCGGAGTGCTCTTGCCGAGGTTTTTCTCGAAGATTTCGCCGTAGTTGCCGACCTGCTTGACGATCTGCACAACCCAGTCTTTCGGCAGTTTCAGGTCTTTGCCGTATTCGCCGTCAGCACCGAGCATACGGGCCACGTCCGGGTTCTTGGTGGACTTGGCTTCAGCTTCGACGTTCTTCGAAGTGATGCCAGCTTCTTCAGCATTGAGCAGCGCGTAGCCGACCCAACGCACGATGGCCAGCCACTCGTCGTCGCCGTTACGTACGACCGGACCCAGTGGTTCTTTGGAAATGGTTTCCGGCAGAACCACGTAGTCCTTCGGCGAGGCCAGCTTGCTGCGCTGGGCGAACAGCTGGGACTTGTCGGAGGTCAGCACGTCGCAACGACCGGATTCCAGCGACTTGGCGCTTTCATCGGAGGTGTCGAAGGTGATCGGGGTGTATTTCAGACCGTTGCCACGGAAGTAGTCGGAAACGTTCAGCTCGGTGGTGGTACCGGCCTGGATGCAGATGGTAGCGCCGTCGAGCTCTTTGGCACTTTTCACGCCCAGCTTGTTGTTTACCAGGAAGCCGATGCCGTCGTAGTAGGTGATGAAGCCCGGGAATTTCAGGCCCATGCCCGCGTCACGGGAGCTGGTCATGGTGGTGTTGCGCGATAGGATGTCGATCTCGCCGGACTGCAGCGCGGTGAAGCGCTCCTTGGCGTTCAACTGGCTGAACTTGACCTTGTTGGCGTCGCCGAAAACGGCTGCGGCCACAGCGCGGCAGACGTCGGCGTCGATGCCGAGAATCTTGCCGGTCGCATCCGGTACCGAGAAGCCCGGCAGACCGTCGCTCACGCCACACTGCACGAAACCTTTTTTCTGTACCGCATCCAGGGTTGCACCCGCCTGAGCGAACCCGCTGACGCCGAGTACTGCTGCAGCAGTCACGACCGCCAGAGTGGATTTCAACATCTTCATTCAAACCTCCAGTTTTGCTCTTGTTGTGTCGGAGCTTGAGTCCAGTCGCACCCTTTTGAGGCGTTGTTGACCCGTGTTGGCTTTTTTTGGGGTCAACCGACGTAAGACCTTCGCTATGAGTCTAGTAGGAGAAAATCCACATCATGGATCACTCACTTCTCACCAATCGGCCGAACGGGCTGTAGCCCTTTCACGTTCGCTAAGCCCGTAGCGGCCATTGGCGAACATCCATCACCGGATTCGTTGCTATCCCATCACGCGACTGACACTGATAGTGTTACCGCCACGCGTAGGACGCTTCGTACGCAAACCTCCATAGCAAACGCCGTACCACACCGCTTGCGAAAGTGATTGCGCGACACGTCAATAGCTAAACTTGTAACCTTGCGACATCTTGTTAACGGATCAACCGGGCGCGCACTTCAATCACGCACTCAATGAGAGCGCCCGCACATTTTTGGAGCAGACATGACCGAGCCCTTGATTCTTCAGCCTGTTAAGCCCGCAGACGCCTGCGTGATCTGGCTGCACGGCCTCGGCGCCGACCGTTACGACTTCCTGCCGGTGGCCGAGGCGTTGCAGGAAAGCCTGCTGAGCACGCGTTTTGTGCTGCCGCAGGCGCCGACGCGTCCAGTGACGATAAATGGCGGATATGCCATGCCCAGCTGGTACGACATCAAGGCCATGAGCCCGGCCCGGGCGATCGACCGTGACCAGTTGGAAGCTTCGGCAGAGCGCATCATCGAACTGATCGAAGCCGAGCGCGCCAGCGGAATAGACGCCTCGCGGATTTTTCTCGCCGGGTTTTCCCAGGGCGGCGCGGTGGTATTGCACACCGCATTTCTGAAGTGGCAGGGGCCGTTGGGTGGGGTGCTGGCGTTGTCGACTTACGCACCGACATTCAGCGACGAACTGGAGTTATCCGCCAGCCAGCAGCGCATTCCGGTGCTCTCGCTGCACGGCCAGTTCGATAACGTGGTGCAGAACTCGATGGGCCGCAGTGCTTACGAGCATTTGAAGAAGCATGGTGTCACCGTGACATGGCAGGAATACCCAATGGAGCACGAAGTGTTACCTGAAGAGATTCGCGACATTGGTGTCTGGTTGAGCGAACGACTGCGCTGATTGTCGACCAATCCCTGCCCATTGATCCCTCCTACTACGCCGCGCCCGATTCTTGCATTACACTGGCCGGCGTACATTCCTTAACCAATTGATGAGATGACCGTGCTCAAAGCACTCAAGAAAATGTTCGGTAAAAGCGAGGCTGAGCAGCTCGCGCCAGTTCCCAGTGCGCCGTCGCACGCCCCCGGTCATCGCGCCGATGCCCCGCAGGCCGACCGCCCCGCTCCCGCAGCCGCACCGAAGCCCGAAGAAAAACCCGCTGCGGCCGCGCCAATGGCCGTAGAGCCTGCACCCGGCGAAGCGCCGAAACCGGCCAGACCGCGTCGCGAACCGAAGCCCAAGGCACCGGTCATTCCATGGAAACTCGAAGACTTCGTCGTCGAGCCACAGGAAGGCAAAACCCGCTTTCACGATTTCAAGCTTGCCCCGGAACTGATGCACGCCATTCAGGACCTGGGCTTTCCTTACTGCACGCCGATCCAGGCGCAGGTGCTGGGCTTCACCCTCGCCGGCAAAGACGCCATCGGCCGCGCGCAGACCGGCACCGGCAAGACCGCCGCGTTCCTCATCTCGATCATCACCCAGTTGCTGCAGACGCCGCCGCCGAAAGAGCGCTACATGGGCGAACCGCGCGCACTGATCATCGCGCCGACCCGCGAGCTGGTGGTGCAGATCGCCAAGGACGCCGCTGACCTGACCAAGTACACCGGCCTCAACGTCATGACGTTCGTCGGCGGTATGGATTTCGACAAACAGCTCAAGCACCTCGAAGCGCGGCATTGCGACATCCTCGTCGCTACGCCGGGCCGCTTGCTCGACTTCAACCAGCGCGGCGATGTGCACCTGGACATGGTCGAAGTGATGGTCCTGGACGAAGCTGACCGCATGCTCGACATGGGTTTCATCCCGCAGGTACGGCAGATCATTCGCCAGACCCCGCCGAAATCCGAGCGCCAGACCCTGCTGTTCTCCGCGACCTTCACCGAAGACGTGATGAATCTGGCCAAGCAATGGACCACCGACCCGGCGATTGTCGAAATCGAAATCACCAACGTTGCCAACGAGAACGTCGAGCAGCACATCTACGCCGTGGCCGCTGCCGACAAATACAAGCTGCTCTACAACCTGGTCAACGACAACGGTTGGGAGCGAGTCATCGTGTTTGCCAACCGCAAGGACGAAGTACGCCGCATCGAAGAACGCCTGGTGCGTGACGGCATCAACGCCGCGCAACTCTCCGGTGATGTGCCGCAGCACAAGCGCATCAAGACTCTGGAAGGTTTCCGCGAAGGCAAGATCCGCGTGCTGGTAGCCACCGATGTCGCCGGTCGCGGCATCCACATCGACGGCATCAGCCACGTGATCAACTTCACCCTGCCGGAAGTCCCGGACGATTACGTGCACCGCATTGGCCGTACCGGTCGTGCTGGCGCCGATGGCGTGTCGATCAGCTTTGCCGGCGAGGACGACTCTTACCAGTTGCCGTCGATCGAAGAAAAGCTTGGTCGCAAGATCAGCTGTGAAACCCCGCCGACGCATCTGCTGCGTGCGGTTGAGCGCAAGCGTCCGCAGTAAGCGCCACGAAATGAAAAAGCGCAGCCGGCAACGGACTGCGCTTTTTTTATGCCCGATGGTTGCTCGCCAGAACTAAAAGTCCATAATGGAAAAATAAGTTTAGTTTCGGAGCGCGAAATGTCCAGTACGCCCTATGTGATCGATCAAGCCCAGGCCCATGAGCTATTGGCGCGTATCGATGTTCCGCAAATCCTGCACAAGCTGTTCCGCGATCTGGCGGCCGGGAACGCCGTGCAGCCGGCGCAGCAATGGGTCGAGTTTCCGCAGGGTGCCGGCGACTTCATCAACTACTTGGGTGTACTGGCCGAGGACGGCGTGTACGGAGTGAAGACTTCGCCGTACATCGTCCGTGAGCAGGGAGCGCTGGTGACGGCATGGACCCTGCTGATGTCGATGAAAACCGGCCAGCCGCTGCTGCTCTGTGATGCCGGCGAACTGACCACCGCGCGCACCGCCGCGACCACGGCCGTGGCGGTCGACGCCCTCGCCCCGTTGAATGCCCAGCGACTGGCGATCATCGGCAGCGGCAAGGTTGCTCAAGCGCATCTGCATTACGCCAAAGCGCTGCGCGACTGGAAGAGCATCAGCCTGTATTCGCCGTCGCTGCTGGAAGATGCGCAAACACAGGCCGAGTTGAAGTGCATTGTGCCGTCAGTGAAGATTGCCGACAGCCTTGAGACCGTCACCGCCGATGCGGATGTGATCATGCTCTGCACCTCGTCGGCCGGGCCGGTGATTGATCCTGCAACGTTAAGCAAACCGGCGCTGATCACCTCGATCAGCACCAACGCCCCCCGCGCCCATGAAGTACCGCCGCAAAGTCTCAACGACATGCAGGTGTTCTGCGACTATCGTCTGACCACGCCGGGTTCGGCAGGTGAGATGCTGATTGCCGCCGAGCAGCATGGCTGGAACAAGGATTCGATTGTCGGCGACCTCGCCGACTTGCTCAGCGAAAAAGTGCAGCGCCCGGGTTACGACCGTCACGTGTTCTTCCGTTCAATCGGCTTGGGCCTGGAAGACATTGCCCTCGCCAATGCGGTTTATCACTTAACCCACTAACGCCAAAAATCCCCTGTGGGAGCGAGCCTGCTCGCGAATGCGGTCTGACATTCAGCGAAGATGTCGACAATACACCGCTTTCGCGAGCAGGCTCGCTCCCACAAGGGACTAGCGAACGCCTTGATATTGCGTACCCACTGGAGACCTACATGAGCCACGCAGATTTCATCATCATCGGCGGCGGGATTGCCGGCGCTTCCACCGGGTTCTGGCTGGCGCCGCACGGCAAAGTGATCGTGCTCGAGCGTGAAACCCATCCCGGCTATCACTCCACCGGTCGCTCCGCCGCGCTGTACACCGCCGCCTACGGCACCGCACAGGTCCGCGCACTGACTCAGGCGAGCCGCGCGTTTTTCGACAGTCCTCCGAGCGGCTTTTGCGAGCACCCGCTGCTGACTCCGCGCGGCGAAATGACCGTCGACTTCATCGGTGATCCCGCCGAACTGAACAATCAATACCTCAGCGCCAAAGCCACCGTGCCGCAGATGCAACTGCTCAGCGCCGACGAAGCCTGCGCGCGTCTGCCGATCCTGCGCCGGGAAAAAGTCCACGGCGCGATCTACGACCCATCGGCCTGCGACATCGACACCGACGCGCTGCATCAAGGCTACCTGCGCGGCATCCGGCGCAACCACGGCGAAGTGCGCACCGATTGCGAAGTGCTCGGCTTGAGCCGCGATGCCGATGGCCTGTGGATCGTGCAGACCAATGGCGAGACGTTCAGCGCACCGGTGATCATCAACGCCGCCGGTGCGTGGGCCGACAAGATCGCTGCCCTGGCCGGTGCGCAGCCGCTGGGGCTGCAAGCGAAACGCCGCGCCGCATTTATCTTTGCCGGCCCGGAAGGCGTGGACACTCATCATTGGCCAATGCTGGTCAGCCTCGACGAATCCTTCTACATGAAGCCCGACGCCGGCATGTTCCTCGGCTCGCCGGCTAACGCCGATCCGGTCGAACCACACGATGTGCAGCCGGAAGAACTCGACATCGCCATGGGCATCTATCAGATCGAAGAAGCCACCACGCTGACCATCCGCCGTCCGACCCGCACCTGGGCCGGTCTGCGCAGTTTCGTTGCCGACGGTGATTTGCTCAGCGGCTTTGATCCGCAGGTGCCAGGGCTGTTCTGGGTCGCCGCGCAGGGCGGTTACGGCATTCAGACGTCGCCGGCGATGGGCCAGGCCAGTGCGGCGCTGGTGCGCGGCGAGCCATTCCCCGAGCACCTGCATCAATTCGGCCTGGACAGCGCCATGCTCTCCCCGGCCCGACTGGCTTGATCACATCGACTCGTCGAAAAGATTGCGGCACACTCGCAGCGCCCCGGCACAAGGGGCGCTGACGCTGCCTGGAGCTCCACTGTCATGACTGCCCCCGAATTCGACCCGGCGCTGGATAACTTCCGCGCCATCGCCGACGCCATCGCCACGCTCTTCTTTCCCCATGCCGAGGTGGTGCTGCACGACCTGCGTACGCAGAAGGTCGACTACATCGCCAACAACCTGTCCAAGCGCGAGATCGGCGACGACTCGTCACTCGAAGACATGCTCAGCGAGGATGTCAGCGACAGGAACATCGGCCCGTACGAAAAGCTCAACTGGGACGGTCAGAAAATTCGCAGCCTGAGCACCGTGCTGCGTGACAGCGAAAGTCGGCCGCTGGCGGTGCTGTGCATCAATCTGAATATTTCCCTGTTCGAGAACGCCAAAGCGGCGCTGGACCTGTTTCTCTCGCCGAGCAAGCTGATTCCGCAGCCGGACTCGCTGTTCCGTGATGACTGGCAGGAACGCATCAACACCTTCCTCCACGCCTGGTTGCGCGAGCGGCAGTTGAGCCTGAACCTGCTGACCCGCGATCACAAACGCGAACTGGTGCTGGCGCTGCACGCCGAGGGCGCGTTCAAGGGCAAGAGCGCCTCGAACTACGTGGCCAATGTGCTGAACATGGGGCGGGCGACGGTGTACAAACATTTGAAGGAATTGAAGGGCTGAAGATTTGCATCGCTAGCGCTGGCCTCTTCGCGAGCAGGCTCGCTCCCACATTTGGAATGCGTTACCCCTGTGGGAGCGAGCCTGCTCGCGAAAGCGCTTGATCAATCGCCGTAGATATCGGTCTTGAAATACTTCTCGGAAATCTTCTGATACTCGCCATTCGCGCGAATCCCGTCGATGGCGCTGTTCAACTGGCTGACCAGTTCACCGTTGCCCTTGCGCACGGCAATCCCCGCACCCTCGCCGACGTACTTCGGATCCTTCAGCTCCGGCCCGACAAACTCATAACCCTTGCCACGCGGCATCGACAGAAAGTCATTGAGCGGGATGGTGTCGGCGAAAATCGCATCGAGGCGCCCCGCCGCCAGGTCCATGTAGATTTCTTCGTTGTTGCTGTAGCGCTTGACGTTGATGCCCTTGGGTTCGAACACCTCGGTGGCATAACGATCGGTGGTGGTCGCGCGCTGCACGCCGACGTTCTTACCTTTGAGGCTGGCGTACTGATCATCCACCGTCGCGCCTTCCTTCATGACCAGACGCGAAGAAGTGAAATAGTACTTGTGGCTGAAATCCACCGACTTCTTGCGATCTTCGTTGATGGTCATCGACGACAGCGCCATGTCGATCTTCTTCACTTTCAGCGAAGGAATCAGCCCGTCGAACTCACCTTCGACCCACACGCACTTGACCTTCATCTGCGCACAAAGGGCATTGCCGATGTCGTAGTCGAAGCCGACGATTTCACCTTTGTCGGTTTTCGACGCGAATGGCGGATAGGCCGCTTCGATGCCTATACGCAGGGTTTTCTCGGCGGCGAAGACGCTGGAGCAGGCCAGCAGACTGAGAGCCAGACCGGTGATGAGGGGAAGTTTCTTCATGTTCGTTCTCTCGCGGGTTGTTGTTGGTTTGGCGAAGAAGAGCAGCTACAAGCGGCAAGCTGATAGCTGCAAGACAGAAGCTTTTTTGTACTTGGAAATCCATACTGGACTCTCAGGTACAAATCGTCAATCGGGTAGAGAGGGAAGGATTTTCGGTGTCACAGATGACGCCTTCGCGAGCAGGCTCGCTCCCACAGGGGAACGCTTTCCAATTGTGGGAGCGAGCCTGCTCGCGAAGACTGACCGGAGGGCGCTACAGAAACTACTTCTTCCAGCGATCCGCAGCCGCATGATCACTGTCACGCCCTTCGACCCAACGCGGGCCGTCACTGGTGTTTTCTTTTTTCCAGAACGGCGCGCGGGTTTTCAGGTAGTCCATGACGAAGGCGCAGGCGTCGAACGCGGCCTGGCGATGGGCGCTGGCGGCACCGACGAATACGATCGGCTCGCCCGGTTCCAGCGCGCCGATGCGGTGCAGCACTTCCAGTTTCAACAGCGGCCAGCGCTGCTCGGCTTCGACAGCGATCTTGCCGAGAGCCTTTTCGGTCATGCCCGGATAGTGTTCGAGGAACATCCCGGCCACGTCGAGCCCGTCGTTGAAGTCGCGCACATAACCGACAAAGCTCACCACCGCGCCCACACCGACATTGGCCGCGTGCATCGCATTGACTTCAGCGCCCGGATCGAACGGCGTGGCCTGCACGCGAATCGCCATGTTCAGCCTCCGGTCACGGTGGGGAAAAACGCCACTTCATCACCATCGACAACTGGCTCGTCGAGCTGGCAGAGGTCTTCGTTGCGTGCGCACATCAGGTTTTGCTCGCTCAGCACTTCGGCGCCATCACGTTCTGCCAACAGTGCCCGAACGTCATCGACGGTGGCGAAATCGCCTTCAACCGCAACCGAATCCACGCCCAACGCTTCACGGTAACGGGCAAAAAACTTCACGGTCAGTTTCATGGCTGCTCCGCCTGGAAGTGGCCGCTCTTGCCGCCGACTTTCTCCAGCAGACGCACGCTTTCGATGGTCATGCCCCGGTCGACGGCTTTGCACATGTCGTAAATGGTCAGGGCGGCGACGCTGGCGGCGGTCAGCGCTTCCATCTCGACGCCGGTCTGCCCGGACAGCTTGCAGCGGGCGACGATACGCACGCTGTCATCGCCTTCGGCGCTGAGTTCGACTTTGACGCCGGTGAGCATCAGCGGGTGGCACAGGGGAATCAGATCGCTGGTCTTCTTCGCCGCCTGAATTCCGGCAATGCGCGCCACGGCGAACACATCACCCTTGGGATGACCGCCGCTGACGATCATCTGCAAGGTTGCGGGGAGCATGCGCACCAGCGCTTGAGCGGTCGCTTCACGGAACGTCACGGCTTTTTCAGTGACGTCGACCATGTTGGCGCGACCTTGGGAATCGAGATGAGTCAGCACGGGATTACTCCTGATCAGGAGCGTGGATTGTAAACCTGTGGGTCAGATATCCGCATCACTGATTATGAAATCACCGTTGCCCCCTGTGGGAGCGAGCCTGCTCGCGAAAGCGGATTCAGATTCACTATAGATGTCGACTGATACACCGCATTCGCGAGCAGGCTCGCTCCCACAGGAGATATGCATTTATCCATAAAAAAACCGGGCGGCTTTAAGGGCCGCCCGGTTCTGGGTGAAAGGTTACAGATGCGATTCGGCGTATTCGGCCAGGATCGAGCGAGGCACCCCTTGCAGGGTGATGTGCACACCGTTGGGGAAGTCCTTGAAACGTTCGGTCAGGTAGGTCAGCCCGGAGCTGGTCGCGGACAGGTAAGGGGTGTCGATCTGCGCCAGGTTGCCCAGGCACACCACTTTGGAACCGGCGCCGGCACGGGTGATGATGGTTTTCATCTGGTGCGGCGTGAGGTTCTGGCATTCGTCGATCAGGATCAGGCTCTGCTGGAAGCTGCGACCGCGAATGTAGTTGAGCGATTTGAACTGCAACGGCACTTTGCTGAGGATGTAGTCGACGCTGCCATGGGTGTTTTCGTCATCCATGTGCAAGGCTTCGAGGTTGTCGGTGATGGCGCCCAGCCAAGGCTCCATTTTTTCCGCTTCGGTGCCGGGCAGGAAGCCGATTTCCTGGTCCAGACCCTGCACGCTGCGGGTGGCGATGATGCGGCGATAACGTTTGCTGACCATGGTCTGCTCGATGGCAGCGGCCAGCGCCAGAATGGTTTTACCGGAACCGGCGGCGCCGGACAGGTTGACCAGATGAATGTCCGGGTCAAGCAACGCGTACAGCGCCAGACTCTGATAGATGTCGCGCGGCTTCAGGCCCCAGGCCTCCTGATGCAGCAGTGGCTCCTGGTGCAGGTCGAGGATCAGCAGGCGGTCTTCCTGGATTTCCTTGATCCAGCCGACAAAGCCCTGCTCGTCGATGATGAACTCGTTGATGTGCACGGCCGGCAGGTTGTCGATCAGTTGTACCTGATGCCAGGTGCGGCCGTGGTCCTGACGGGTTTCGACCTTGCTCACGCGGTCCCAGAAGGAGCCGGTCATGTTGTGGTAGCCGTTGGGCAGCAGGGACACGTCATCGACCAATTGGTCGGTGCTGTAGTCCTCGGCGTCGATCCCACAGGCGCGCGCCTTGAGGCGCATGTTGATGTCTTTGGTGACCAGCACCACCGGTTTTTGCGGATCGCGGGTATGCAGATCAATCAGTTGGTTGATGATTTTGTTGTCGTTCAGATGCTCGGGCAGAATCAGGTTCGACTCGGCCTGCTTGCTCATCAGAATTGACAGCAAGCCCTTCGGCCCGCCCTTGCCACGCTGGATCGGCACGCCCAGCTCAACGTCTTCAGGGGACGCATCGCCCAGGGTCTTGTCGATCAGGCGGATCGCCTGGCGGCATTCGGCGGCCACGCTGTGATGGCCGCTCTTGAGCTTGTCCAGCTCTTCCAGCACGGTCATCGGGATGGCGACGTGGTGTTCTTCGAAATTGAGCAGGGCATTTGGATCGTGAATCAATACGTTGGTATCGAGTACATACAGGATTGGCTGGTTGGAGGAAGGGCTGCGTCCGTGATCATCCATACTCGGTCACCTTTGTGGGAGCCATTCGACGCAATACCGTGACAGTGCTGCGCCTCGAGGTGACTGCCGAATTCATCCACGAGGGCCTGGATGAACTGCACACAATAGGAGTCTGGGAAGACGCCACCTGTGTCGCAGGTTTCGGCGGTCTGTCTTCGTAATACTCCAAAACCGATGACATAAAAAAGCACTTTGACGGTTTTTTTAAGTTTATTTTGCAGAGTGACGAAAAGCCCTTGGCGGACTCCCCGTACCCCGCTAAAGTCGGAAGTCCGCCTGCATCGAATTCCTCCTGAAAATCACCCCATGTCCAATGTTTACGGGCTTTTTCTCATTTCTCAACGAAACGCGTCCTGACAGTCTTCCCAGACGATGCCGCTCTGCGCAGTCTGGGTGATCAGCCACGGCAGGGACGTCTTCACCGCATCCTGTTTCATGTTGAAATTGATCACCCCGTGGCGCCACAGCAGCATCAGGGTCAGCACCCGCTGCGCGCTCGCCGGGCCTTTGAGTTTGCCGGCACCGTCCTGGGCATCGATGTCCCACAGCGCCACTTGCAGGCCCTGGCTGTTGAAGAAACCTTGTGCGTCACTGCGGCGCTGGCCATCCGGCGGACGGAACAGCGGCACGTAGTTTTCCGGCAGTTTGTTCTTCACCAGATCGGCGCTGCGCCGCACCGAATCCTGCCAGTCCTGCCAATGGCTGTGGGAGCGGAACTCCCAGCCCTGCACGCCAACGCACTGCCGGGAGAAACTCGCCTGCAGGCTGCTGACCGAACGGCCAGCGAGTCGCGCCTGAATATCCTTGCCCAGTACAAAGAATGTCCCGCTCAGATTAGATTTTCGCAGGTATTCGGTCAGCCAGTCGGTGTTGTCCGGTTGCACGTTGGCGGCGCTGTCGAAGGTCAGCAGAAACAGCCGGTCGTGCATGTCGTCGCCGTTGCGCTCGTAGTCGCCGAAACGATCGAATTCGTTACTGGTTTGCGGTGACAGCGCGGCCTTGCGCATCAGCTCGTCGAGGTACTGCAAATGGAAGATCCGGCTCGGCTCGGCCCATTTGGTGTAATAGCTGTCGTCGCTGACGACGAACTTGGCCGCCTGCTCGCGCAGGGTCGGCAGGTCTTCGACGAGGAAGCAGAACGAGGCGTCCTGATCGCAGCTTTGCTGGGCGTGGTTGTAGTTGGCGAGCAAGCGCTGCCAGAGGCGCTGGCGCAGCTGATTGACCGCATCGATATTGACCGTGCGCAGGCCCAGGCGCTGGGCCAGTGCCGCCTCGTCGATGGACTCGGTGCCGAGCAGGCCGCGAGCGAACATGAGGATTTCCGCCCGCGACGCGACGTCGAACAGGGTCGGGTTGCTGAGCTGCTCCGGCCAGGTCGTGCGATCCAGCGTTGCCGCATCGCCGGGCGCCGCCATGGCGCCGAAGCTCAGCAGCCACGCGGTGAATAAAAGAACAATGCGCAAAGGGATGTCTCCATAACAAAACCCGCGCGGCACTATAGCTGATCCTGTCCTATTCCCCTCAGCCATGGATGATCGTTCCCACGCTCTGCGTGGTAACGCCTCCCCGGACGCTCCGCGTCCGACGACTGTGACGCAGAGCGTCACGGGCTGCATTCCCACGCGGAGCGTGGGAACGATCATGTGAATCCGCTTTCGCGAGCAGGCTCGCTCCTACAAGGGGTTTGAGTTAAGCCGTCGATCACCTATGGGCTTGATAGCTGGAGTCAACAAGGACAACCCCCTAGAATCGCCCCCACGATTAAAGGAGACGACTTCATGCTGATGGTGATTTCCCCCGCCAAGACCCTCGACTACGAAACACCGCCGGCGACCCAGCGCTTTACCCAGCCGCAGTACCTCGACCATTCCCAGGAATTGATCCAGCAGTTGCGCGAGCTGAGTCCGGCGCAGATCAGCGAGTTGATGCACGTGTCCGACAAGATCGGTGGCCTCAACGCCGCGCGTTTCGGCAGCTGGACACCCGCCTTCACCCCGGAAAACGCCAAGCAGGCCCTGCTCGCCTTCAAGGGTGACGTGTATACCGGCCTCGACGCTCAGTCCTTCAGCGAGGCGCAATTCGACTACGCGCAAAAGCACTTGCGCATGCTCTCCGGCCTTTATGGCCTGCTGCGGCCGCTGGACCTGATGCAACCCTATCGCCTGGAAATGGGCACCAAACTGGCCAACGGCCGTGGCAAGGATCTGTATGCGTTCTGGGGTACGCGCATCAGCGAGTGGCTGAATGAAGCGCTGGCCGATCAGGGCGATGACGTACTGCTCAACCTTGCATCCAACGAATACTTTTCTGCGGTCAAGCGCAGCGCGTTGAAGGCGCGGATCATCAATACCGAGTTCAAGGATCAGAAGAACGGCCAGTACAAGATCATCAGTTTCTACGCGAAGAAAGCGCGCGGCCTGATGAGCCGTTTTGTGATCCAGGAACGCATCAACGACCCGGCTCAGCTCAAGCAATTCGATGTACAGGGTTATCGCTACAGCGCCGAACAATCGAAACCTGACAATCTGGTGTTTTTGCGCGACCACGCCCCGGAATAAAGCATGCCCTTTGCACGACTCTTTTCCTCCAGAGTCGTGCAGTCCGCCCGAAGTCAAAATTCCCCCGCTGCATATCGCCAAATTCATGGCGCCAATAAAACCACACACTCTTTTCTAATTTTAGTCTCACTCGACACTGAAGTTTTTTTTCAGTAGTGGCACTTAAATTTTTTACCCGTAGTGGCACAAAACTATCGCCCCCGGTTTCGCCCCGATAACTAAAGGGCGAAATCGTTAGTGCTATCAGTTTGCACCCAGTGCCATCTTCATCAATATTTCAAAAAATTTCGGCTGGCACGATGAGCGGGCTGGAACTATGTCCAAATGCGTTGCTCATACCACCGGTAACGATTCTCGCCGAGTTTGTACGAGATAACTTACGCAGAGCTGATAGCCATGTAACCAAGTTGTCACAGCAACTTGCCTGAGTGACTAACTAGTCTCAAAACAATCGAAGGACAGGAGATACGCACCATTAATATCCCCTACAAAGGCCAAGGCCGCGCCCCTATAAACGTGCTCGCCTGAGCACCTAACTGCTTGATTTACCGGCCCCCTACCGGACGTCGAGCAGGCTACACGACTGCACTAGAGTCTTCCCGCACGGAAGATCGGCTGCATAACAGGGCAAGTCATAACAACAAGGCCTAGTTGCGCACATCTTGAGTGCACTTATTAGACACTCGGAACTTTGTATGCCTGCACACGGCATTGTGGCGCCTGTAAGCCGCACTTCCGAGTGCACTAGTGACCGCTGAACACCATTAACTCCGGCCTTCTAAGGCCTGATATATACAGAGGTAATTGCGATGCGCATCAGCATATTTGGTTTGGGTTACGTTGGCGCAGTATGTGCCGGTTGCCTGTCTGCACGGGGCCATGACGTAGTTGGCGTCGATGTTGCCAAAGACAAGATCGACATGATTAACGCCGGCAAATCGCCGATCGTTGAACCGGGCCTGGGTGAACTGTTGCAACAGGGTATCCAGACCGGTCGTCTACGCGGCACGACCAACTTCGCCGAGGCGATTCGTGATACCGACCTGTCGATGATCTGCGTCGGCACGCCAAGCAAAAAGAACGGCGACCTGGAACTGAACTACATCGAGGCCGTGTGCCGCGAGATCGGTTTTGTCCTGCGCGAAAAAACCACCCGCCACACCATCGTCGTGCGCAGCACCGTGCTGCCAGGCACCGTGGCCAACGTGGTCATCCCGATTCTGGAAGACTGCTCGGGCAAGAAAGCCGGCGTCGATTTCGGCGTTGCGGTCAACCCGGAATTCCTCCGCGAATCCACCGCCATCGCTGACTACGATCAGCCACCGATGACCGTTATCGGCGAGTTCGATACCGCCTCGGGCGACGTTCTGCAATCGCTGTACGAAGAACTCGACGCCCCGATCATCCGCAAGGACATCGCCGTTGCCGAGATGATCAAGTACACCTGCAATGTCTGGCACGCGACCAAAGTGACCTTCGCCAACGAGATCGGCAACATCGCCAAAGCCGTCGGCGTCGATGGTCGTGAAGTGATGGAAGTGGTCTGCCAGGACAAGACCCTGAACCTGTCCCAGTACTACATGCGTCCGGGCTTCGCCTTCGGCGGTTCGTGCCTGCCCAAAGACGTACGTGCGCTGACCTACCGCGCCGGTTCCCTGGACGTCGAAGCACCGCTGCTCAACTCGCTGATGCGCAGTAACGAATCGCAAGTGCAGAACGCTTTCGACATCGTTGAAAGCCATGAAAAACGCAAAGTCGCCCTGCTCGGTCTGAGCTTCAAGGCCGGCACCGACGACCTGCGCGAAAGCCCGCTGGTCGAACTGGCGGAAATGCTGATCGGCAAGGGTTACGACCTGAGCATCTACGACAGCAACGTCGAATACGCCCGTGTCCACGGTGCGAACAAGGACTACATCGAATCGAAGATTCCGCACGTATCGTCCCTGCTCAACTCCGACTTCGACTCGGTGATCGACAACTCCGACGTGATCATCCTCGGCAACCGCGACGAGAAATTCCGTTCGCTGGCCCAGGAAGCGCCGCAGGGCAAGCAAGTCATCGACCTGGTGGGCTTCATGTCCAAGGCCACCAGCGCCGGTAGCCGCACCGAAGGCATTTGCTGGTAAGGCAAGCCTCAAGCTTCAAGCCGCAAGCAAAAGCAACACGCTTGCGGCTTGAAGCCTCCATCACCTTCGGATGACGGTTATGACCAAGCTCAAACATTTTTTTCTGCAATCAGCCGGCTGGCTTTTTTATCTCAGTCTGCTGATGGGCCTGGCCTTGATGCTGCCCACGTCCACATTCGACTCCGAGTCGAAGGACTTCATTTTCCTGATTGGCGCCGTGGGTATCTGGCGCTACTCGATGGGTGCAACGCACTTTGTGCGCGGCATGATTTTTCTCTACATCGTTTACCCGCACCTGCGTCGCAAAGTACGCAAGCTGGGTAAAGCGGCCGATCCGTCGCATGTGTTTCTGATGGTCACCAGCTTTCGTATTGACGCGCTGACAACCGCGCAGGTCTACAGCTCGGTGATCCGCGAAGCCATCGACTGCGAACTGCCGACCACCATTGTCTGCTCGATCGTGGAAATGTCCGACGAGCTGCTGGTCAAGGCGCTGTGGGCACGGATGAATCCGCCGGAGCGGGTCAAGCTCGACTTCGTGCGCATTCCCGGCACCGGCAAGCGCGATGGTCTGGCCTTCGGTTTCCGTGCGATCTCCCGTCACCTGCCGGACGACCGTGCCGTGGTGGCCGTGATCGACGGCGACACCGTGCTCGGCGAAGGCGTCGTGCGCAAGACCGTGCCGTGGTTCCAGCTGTTCGGCAATGTCGGCGGCCTGACCACCAACGAGTTCTGCGAAGTGCGCGGCGGCTACATCATGAGCGAATGGCACAAGCTGCGTTTCGCCCAGCGCCACATCAACATGTGCTCGATGGCCCTGTCCAAGCGCGTACTGACCATGACCGGTCGGATGTCGGTTTTCAAAGCCTCCGTGGTGACCAATCCGGAGTTCATCGCCGACGTTGAAAGCGACTCGCTGCAACACTGGCGTCTGGGCCGCTTCAAGTTCCTGACCGGTGACGACAAGTCGAGCTGGTTCAGCCTGATGCGCCTGGGTTACGACACCTTCTACGTGCCGGACGCCGCGATCAACACCGTTGAGCATCCGCCGGAAAAGAGCTTCATCAAGGCCAGCCGCAAGCTGATGTTCCGCTGGTACGGCAACAACCTGCGCCAGAACTCGCGAGCACTGGGCCTGGGTATCCGCCGCCTCGGCGCGTTCACCTCGGTGGTGCTGTTCGACCAGCGCGTGTCGATGTGGACCTCGCTGCTCGGCCTGACCGTCGCACTGATCGCCAGCTTCAAGTACGGCACCGCGTTCATCCTCGTGTACCTGCTGTGGATCGGTATCACCCGCCTGATCCTGACGCTGTTGCTGTCGTGTTCCGGTCACCGCATCGGCCCTGCTTACCCGGCGATTCTGTATTACAACCAGATCGTTGGCGCCCTGGTGAAGATCTACGTGTTCTTCCGCCTCGACCAACAATCCTGGACTCGCCAGCCCACATCCCTGACCCGTGATCTCGCCAGCTTTCAACGTTGGTTCAACACCTGGTCGTCTCGGACCATGACCTTCTCCGCCGGCAGCATTTTTGTCGCCGTGCTGCTGATGATGGTCTGACCCGCTCCTATTGAATTAACAAGGAAATCGCCCCTATGAATACCGCCGTCAACGTCAACGTAGTGCATGAATCCGAAGCCCAGCGCCAGCACGCTCGCGTGAAAATCCCGGCCAAGCTGCGTTTCTTCGGCCCTGACCGGACTCCGCTCGAAGCGCGGGTCCTCGATCTGTCGGCTGGCGGTCTGGCGTTCAACGCCGGGCAGATGCCACTGACCATCGGCGAGGTGTACAAGGCGCGTCTGCAATTTGTCATCGACAACCTCGGCCTGGCCATGGACGTTGAACTGCAGGTGCGTTCCTTTGACCGCGCCACCGGCCGCGCCGGCTGCCAGTTCCAGAACCTCGAGCCGCAGGACATTTCCACCCTGCGCCACCTGATCACCTCGCACCTGGCCGGCGACATCGTCAGCATCGGCGAAGTGCTGGCGACCCTGCAGCGCGACAACTTCACCAAGGCGCGCAAGAACAAGACCAACGACACCGGCATGACCCCGTTCGGCCGCCTGAAAGCCGTGACCTTCAGCGCCGGTATTTTCGCTGTTGGTCTGGTCGCCGCCGGTTTCATCTTCAAGTCGGTGTACGGCATGTACTTCGTCAGCCACGCCCAGGCCGGTCTGGTCAGCGTGCCGGGGATGAACATCACCATGCCGCGTGACGGCACCGTACAGAGCCTGGTCAAGTCCGACGGCGTTGCCGCCAAAGGCGCACCGCTGGCGACCTTCAGCACCAGCATGCTCGACGTGCTCAAGGGCCATCTGGCCGAAGACCAACTGGCCCCGGCCAAGGTTGAAGAACTGTTCGGCAAGCAAATGACCGGCACCCTGACTTCGCCGTGCGACTGCACCGTGGCCCAGCAACTGGTGGCTGACGGGCAGTACGCGAGCAAGGGCGACGTGATCTTCCAGTTGGTGCCGCGCAACACCCAGGCCAACGTTGAAGCACGCTTCTCCTATCGCCAGTTCGGCGACGTGCGCCCGGGCACCCCGGTGAGCTTCCAGATCGCCGGCGAAGACAAGACCCGCACCGGCAAGATCGTCAGCAGCACCAGCCTGAAGAGCGCCGACCTGTCCTCCGACATCCGCGTGCAGATCCAGCCTGACGAGCCGCTCGACAGCAGCCTGGCCGGCCGCCCGGTGGAAGTGAACAGCGACCGTGGCCCGAACCTGAACTGGCTGATCGACAAAGCCATGGCTGCCGGTCTTTAAGTCGAGGACATGCCTGTGACTACGCATAACTTGAACACACCGCCGACCTTGTGGGAGCGAGCCTGCTCGCGAAAGGGCCAGCGCGGTTTGTCTGAAGTACCGAGTCGACTGCTTCGGGAGCAGGCTCGCTCCCACATGGGATTGATGGTGTGCTCGCTGGCACTGGCAGTTTCTCTGGCCGGTTGCGCCGGGCTGCCCGATCAGCGTCTGGCCAACGAAGCGCTCAAGCGTGGCGACACCGCCACCGCTGCGCAGAATTACCAGCAACTGGCCGATCTGGGTTACAGCGAGGCGCAAGTCGGCCTGGCCGATATCCAGGTCGACAGCCGTGACCCGGCGCAGATGAAACAGGCCGAGGCGACTTACCGCGCAGCGGCCAGCGTGTCGCCGCGTGCCCAGGCACGTCTCGGTCGTTTGCTGGTGGCCAAGCCAGGCTCCACCGAAGCCGAGCACCACGAAGCCGAAACCCTGCTGAAAAAAGCCGCCGCCAATGGCGAAGGCAACACGTTGATCCCGCTGGCGATGCTGTATCTGCAATACCCGCACAGCTTCCCCAACATCAACGCGCAGCAGCAGATCGATCAGTGGCGCAAGTCGGGCTACCCGGAAGCGGGTCTGGCGCAGGTGCTGCTGTATCGCACCCAAGGCACTTACGACCAGCATCTGGATGACGTGGAAAAGATCTGCAAGGCCGCGCTCAATACCACCGACATCTGCTACGTGGAACTGGCCACCGTCTACCAGAAACGTGGCCAGGCGGAGCAACAGGCCGAGCTGATCAAGCAGATGCAGGCCGGTTACAGCCGTGGCACCGTCACCGCGCAGCGTGTCGATTCCGTGGCCCGCGTGCTGGCCGATTCGACCCTGGGCAAGACTGACGAAAAAACCGCGCAGGCGCTGCTCGAGCCGATCGCTCCGGGCTACCCGGCATCGTGGGTCACCCTCGCCCAACTGCTTTACGACTTCCCCGAACTGGGCGACGTCGACCAGATGATGAAGTACCTGGACAACGGTCGCGCCGCCGACCAGCCGCGCGCCGAACTGTTGCTGGGCAAGGTCTACTACGAAGGCAAAATGGTCCCGGCCGACGCGAAAGTCGCCGAGGAACACTTCCAGAAAGCCGTTGGCCGCGAAGTGGCCGCCGATTACTACCTCGGCCAGATCTACCGTCGTGGCTACCTGGGCAAGGTCTATCCGCAGAAGGCTCTGGACCACCTGCTGACCGCTGCGCGCAACGGCCAGAACAGTGCCGACTTCGCCATCGCCCAGTTGTTCTCGCAAGGCAAGGGCACCAAGCCCGACCCGCTGAATGCCTACGTGTTCAGCCAGTTGGCCAAGGCCCAGAACACCCCGCAAGCCGATGAACTGGCAGCGACCCTCGAGGCGCAATTGCCGCCCGAGCGCTTGCCCGAAGCCCGCCGCCTGTTGCAACAGGAACAGGCCAGCCGTGGCGCCCTGAACTCGAACACGCTGCAACTGCACGCCCTGCAAGAAGAAGACGGCGAGGAAAAACTATGAAGCTGAACCCATTCGTGAAGGCCGGTATTGGCCTCACCTTCGCGCTGCTCTGGTCTTGCCCGACACTGGCTGCGATGACTGAAACCAAGAATTTCGGTCTGGAAGTGAAACTCACCGGCCAGTCCGAAGACGACCGTGACCTCGGCACTGCCGGCGGCGGTGACGTCAATGGCGTGGGCCTCGACCTGCGTCCCTGGATCTACGGCGAAAGCGGCGCGTGGAGCGCCTACGCGATGGGTCAGGCAGTGACCTCGACCGACATCATCGAGACCGACACCCTGCAACAATCGGACGGTGAACAAGCCACCGACAACAGTGATCGCAAAACCAAGAAGAACTACCTGGCGATGCGCGAGTTCTGGGTCGGCTACAGCGGCCTCACCCCGTACCCGGGCGAGATGCTCAAGTTCGGTCGCCAGCGTCTGCGCAATGACGACGGCCAATGGCGCGACACCAACATCGAAGCGCTGAACTGGACCTTCGACACCACCCTGCTGCGCGCCAATGCCGGTGTTGCCGAGCGTTTCAGCGAATACCGCACCGACTTGAAAGAGCTGGCGCCGAAAGACAAGGATCGCCTGCACGCCTACGCCGACGCTGCTTACCAGTGGACACCGGGCCAGTGGGTCGGCATTCGCGGCCACCACACTCACGATGACGGCAAACTCGATTACGCCGAGCCGGGCGTCCCGCGCGACTCGCTGGACAAGACCGAGAACGGCGACATCAGCTGGATCGGCCTGACCGCTGACAGCGACGCCTACAACTGGCGCAACACCAACACCGTCAACTACTGGGGCAGCATCACCGGCATGAGCGGCGACCGCGACACGGTCAACGCGCTGAACGCCGACGGCACGCGCCCGACACAAGCCAAGCGCAGCGATGACATCAGCGGCTGGGCAGCCGATGTCGGCGTGCGTCTGCGCCTCGATCCGCAGTGGCAAGTCGGCGGTGCCTACGCCCGCGCCAGTGCCGATTACGAACAGAACGGTCTGGAGAGCAACCGCTCCAACTACACCGGTACCCGCTCGCGCGTGCACCGTTTCGGCGAAGCGTTCCGTGGCGAAATGAACAACATGCAGACCGCCACCCTGTTCGGTTCGTGGATGGTCAACGACGAGTACGACGCCAGCCTGATCTATCACAAGTTCTGGCGTGTCGACGGCAACAAGCCGGTCGGCAGCAACGGCATCAATGCGGTGGAAAACAACACCGACGACGTCACCGGCGCGATCCTCTCCAGCACATCCTTGCCGCTTGAAGATGGCAACAAGGACCTGGGTCAGGAAATGGACCTGGTCGTCACCAAGTACTTCAAGCAAGGCCTGTTGCCGGCGGCGTTGAGCCAGTCGATCGACGAGCCTTCGGCACTGGTGCGTTTCCGTGGCGGTGTGTTCAAACCGGGCGATGCCTACGGCAGCCAGGTTGATTCCTACATGCACCGCGCATTCATTGACGTGATCTGGCGCTTCTGATGCAAACCGCCAAGGGAGTGCCCGACATGATCAGCACCAGAACAGGCTCACTCAGCCTGCTGGCCGGCGCGATGCTGCTGGCCAGCGCCGGCGCCTTCGCCAATGTTGAACCGGCGAAACCTGCGACCGTGGCCAAAGAACTGCAACAGGCCAAGACCTACACCGTCAGCAGCGCGCCGACCGACGCACTGAAACTGGCCAAGCCGACACTGCCCGACCTCTCCGGCTTCACCGCCGAAGCCGCTGCCGCGAAGATCGTGCGCAGCAAACCGGGCAAGATCAGTGTGCGCCGGATGATGCAGGAAAACGCCCTGAAGGACTTCATCGGCGGCGATAACAAGATGGCCGAATGGGTGGTGCGTCAGCACGGCATCCCGCAGGCGATCTTCATCGACGACGGCTACATGAACCTCAAGGATCTGGCGAAAAAACTGCCCAAGCAGTATTTCAGCGAGACGTCCCCGGGCGTGTATCTGGCCAAATTGCCGATCGTCGTCGGCGAGAAAGGCATCCTCGAAATCGACGGTCAGACCCAGGAACTGCGCCTGTCCCAAGAGGCCGGTTCGTTCCTGGTCAACGACGGCAAACTGTTCGTGCGTGACACCAAAGTCACCGGCTGGCGCGAGAAGGACAACGGCCCGGCGACCTTCCGTTCGCCGAAGGAATTCCGTCCGTTCCTGCTCTCCTGGGGCGGCACCGAGACCTACATCGTCAACAGCAAGATGGCCAGCTTCGGTTACGCCAACAGTAAGTCGTACGGGGTGAGTATTTCCCAGTACACGCCGAACATGGCCAAAGTCCTCAAGCGCCCGGAACCGACCGGCTGGATCGTCGGCTCCGAGTTCTCGGACATGTGGTACGGCTTCTACTGCTACGAAACCAGCGACTTTGTGGTCAAGGGCAACACCTACAAAGACAACATCGTCTACGGCATCGACCCGCATGACCGCTCGCACCGTCTGATCATTGCCGAGAACACCGTTCATGGCACGAAGAAGAAGCACGGGATCATCATTTCCCGTGAGGTCAACGACAGCTTCATCTTCAACAACAAGAGTTTCGACAACAAGTTGTCGGGCCTGGTGATCGACCGTAACAGCGTCAACAACATCATTGCCTACAACGAGATCTACAAGAACCACACCGACGGCATCACGCTCTACGAGTCCGCCGACAACCTGCTGTGGGGCAACAAGGTCATCAGCAATACCCGTCACGGCATTCGTATTCGTAACAGCGTGAACATCCGCCTCTACGAAAACGTTGCCATGACCAACGGCCTGACCGGTATCTACGGCCACATCAAGGACCTGACCGACACCGACCGTGACATCAAGCTCGACCCGTTCGACGCGCAGGTCTCGCTGATCGTCGTCGGCGGCGAGCTGGCGGCCAATGGCAGCGGCCCGCTGTCGATCGACTCGCCGCTGAGTGTCGAGCTGTATCGCGTGTCGATGCTGGCGCCGACCAAGTCCAGCGGGATCAGCTTCAACGGCATTCTCGGCGAGCGCCAGGATGAAATTCTCGATCTGTTGGTGCGCCAGCAGAAAGCCGTGCTGATCGACCCTGTCGAACGCCAGACCGAATTGCAGGACTGAGGATAATTTTTATGCACCCACACATGATCAAACTGCTCAGCCTCTCGGCCCTGACTCTCGGCATTCTCGCTGCCGGCAACGCCCGCGCCGACGCTGACGGCGCAAGCGTGACGCCACCGAAGTTCACCGCCGAGCCGTGCTGCAACCTGTGCCCGGCTGCCCATGACGCGAAGAACTACACCACGCGTTATCAGCAGAACTTCACCACCCTGGTACAGGCCCAGGGCGACTGGCTGTTCCGTACCCAGGAAGACCTGCGCACCGAGTTCAACACCACGCCGGCCGGCTACAAGCGCCTGCAGCAGTTGCACGATGCGTTCAAGAGCAAAGGCGTCGAGTTGGTGATCGTTTACCAGCCGACCCGTGGCCTGGTGAACCGCAACAAGCTCAACCCGCAGGAAAAAGCCGCGTTCGATTACGAGAAAGCGCTGGGCAACTACAAGACCATGCTCGGCCGTTTCGCCAAGATGGGCTACGTGGTGCCGGACCTGTCGCCACTGACCAACGAATCGCTGCCGGACACCCTGCCCGCCCACGATTTCTACTTCCGTGGCGACCAGCACTGGACACCTTACGGCGCCCAGCGCACGGCAAAAATCGTCGCCGAAAAGGTCAAGCAGATCCCGGCCTTCGCCGACATTCCCAAGCGTGAATTCGAGACCAAGCGCTCCGGGCGCATGGGCAAGACCGGCACTCTGCACAACATGGCCGGGCAACTGTGCGGCACCAGCTATGCGATCCAGTACATGGACCAGTTCACCACCGAGCCGAAAGGCGAGGCCGGTGACGGTGATCTGTTCGGCGATTCCGGCAATCCGCAGATCACCCTGGTCGGTACGTCGCACAGCGGCAAGAACTACAACTTCGCCGGTTTCCTCGAAGAAGCCATCGGCGCCGACATCCTCAACGTGGCCTTCCCCGGCGGCGGTTTCGAAGGTTCGATGCTGCAGTATCTGGGCAGCGAGGAATTCCAGAAGACTCCACCGAAGATTCTCATCTGGGAATTCTCGCCGCTGTATCGCCTCGACCAGGAAACCATCTATCGCCAGATGATGGCGCTGCTGGATAACGGTTGCGAAGGCAAAGACGCGCAAATGTCCGCCAGTGCCACGCTGAAACCAGGCAGCAAGCAAGAACTGCTGGTCAACAGCAAGAACCTGAACTTGCAAAATGCCAACCATCAGGTCGACATCCGCTTCGCCGACACCTCGGTGAAAACCCTGCAAGCCACCCTCTGGTACATGAACGGTCGCCACGAGGACATCAAGATCGAGAAACCGGAAACCTCCGACACCGACGGTCGTTTCGCCTTTGAGCTGCGCACGGACGAAGACTGGGCCTCGCAAAACCTGCTGGCAGTCGAAGTCCAGGGTCCTGAAGCCGGACCTGACGCCGCGCCACAAAAAGTCGAAGCGAAAATCTGCAAACGCAACGTATTCCCGGGCGTCGGTCAACAGACCGCGCAGCTCGGGCAATGAGGTCTGCTATGCGAAATCCGAAACTGAAAAATCTGTTGGCACCGACACTCCTGAGCCTGGCGATGTTCGCCGGGGCGACTCAGGCCGCCGCGCCATTGCGTCCGCCGCAGGGCTACTTCGCCCCGGTGGATAAATTCAAGACCGGCGACAAGAGCGATGGCTGCGACGCGATGCCGGCGCCATACACCGGTCCGCTGCAATTTCGCAGCAAATACGAAGGTTCGGACAAGGCCCGCGCGACGCTGAACGTGCAGTCGGAAAAAGCCTTTCGCGACACCACCAAAGACATCACTACGCTGGAGCGCGGCACCGCCAAGCGCGTCATGCAGTTCATGCGTGACGGTCGCCCGGAGCAGCTCGAATGCACGCTCAACTGGCTGACCGCGTGGGCCAAGGCTGACGCGTTGATGTCCAAAGACTTCAACCACACCGGCAAGTCGATGCGCAAATGGGCGCTGGGCAGCATGGCCTCGTCGTACATTCGCCTGAAATTTTCCGACTCGCATCCACTGGCCCAGCACCAGCAGGAAGCGCAGGTGATCGAAGCCTGGTTCAGCAAAATGGCTGATCAGGTGGTCAGCGACTGGGACAACCTGCCGCTGGAGAAAACCAACAACCACTCGTACTGGGCCGCCTGGTCGGTGATGGCCACCGCCGTCGCCACCAACCGCCGCGACCTGTTCGACTGGGCCGTCAAGGAATACAAGGTCGGCGTCAATCAAGTCGATGCCGATGGCTTCCTGCCCAACGAACTCAAGCGCCAGCAACGCGCCCTCGCCTATCACAACTACGCCCTGCCGCCGCTGGCGATGATCGCCAGTTTCGCCCAGGTCAATGGTGTCGATCTGCGTCAGGAAAACAATGGCGCACTGAAGCGTCTGGGTGACCGCGTGTTGGCCGGCGTCAAGGACCCTGACGAGTTCGAAGAAAAGAACGGCAAAAAGCAGGACATGACCGACCTGAAAGAGGACATGAAATTCGCCTGGCTCGAACCGTTCTGCACGCTCTACACCTGTGCGCCGGATGTGATCGAGAAGAAGCGCGACATGCAACCGTTCAAGACCTTCCGTCTTGGCGGCGACCTGACCAAGGTCTACGACCCGTCGCATGAAAAGGGCTAAAAGCCCCTCACCCTAACCCTCTCCCGGAGGGAGAGGGGACTGACCGAGGTGGCTGTGCGAGTTACGTCGAAATGAAATACCGAGTCGATCTCCATTTTTGAAAACCATGGAGATCAGGCTCCCTCTCCCTCCGGGAGAGGGCGGGGGGTGAGGGGCGCGGTTTGACGGCCAGCCCAGACCTCAAGCAAACACTGTGTCACCCCTCCACTACCACGGGGGTTTGGGGGGGCTTTGGCCCTTGACTGTTGGTTCAAACATGGAGAGATCGGGATGGTATTTTCATCCAACGTGTTCCTGTTTCTGTTCTTGCCGATCTTTCTCGGCTTGTACTACCTGAGCGGGCAACGCTATCGCAACCTGCTGCTGCTGATCGCCAGCTACGTGTTCTACGCCTGGTGGCGGGTGGACTTCCTCGCGCTGTTCGCAGCGGTCACGCTGTGGAACTACTGGATCGGCCTGAAAGTCGGTGCCGCCGGCGTCAGAACCAAACCGGCGCAGCGCTGGCTGCTGATCGGCGTGGCCGTCGACCTGTGCATCCTCGGCTACTTCAAGTACGCCAACTTCGGTGTCGACAGCATCAACGAGATCATGACTTCGTTCGGTCTTGAGCCGTTCATCCTGACCCACGTGCTGCTGCCGATCGGTATTTCGTTCTACATCTTCGAATCGATCAGCTACATCATCGACGTGTACCGTGGCGACACTCCGGCCACGCGCAACCTGATCGACTTCGCAGCATTCGTGGCGATCTTCCCGCACCTGATTGCCGGCCCGGTTCTGCGTTTCCGCGACCTCGCCGACCAGTTCAACAACCGCACGCACACCCTCGACAAATTCTCCGAGGGCTGCACGCGGTTCATGCAGGGTTTCATCAAGAAAGTATTTATTGCCGACACCCTCGCCGTGGTCGCCGACCATTGCTTCGCCTTGCAGAACCCGACCACGGGTGATGCCTGGCTCGGTGCGCTGGCGTACACCGCGCAGCTGTATTTCGATTTCTCCGGTTACAGCGACATGGCCATCGGTCTGGGCTTGATGATGGGTTTCCGCTTCATGGAAAACTTCAAGCAGCCGTACATCAGCCAGTCGATCACCGAGTTCTGGCGCCGCTGGCACATCAGCCTCTCCACCTGGCTGCGTGACTACCTGTACATCACCCTCGGCGGTAACCGTAAAGGCACGCTGATGACCTATCGCAACCTGTTCCTGACCATGCTCCTGGGTGGTCTGTGGCACGGTGCGAACATCACTTACATCATCTGGGGCGCCTGGCACGGCATGTGGCTGGCGATCGAAAAAATGCTCGGCCTGAACACTTCGCCGCGCAGCCTCAACCCGATCCGCTGGGCACTGACCTTCCTGCTGGTGGTCATGGGCTGGGTGATCTTCCGTGCCGAGAACCTGCACGTCGCCGGGCGCATGTACGGTGCAATGTTCAGCTTCGGCGACTGGTCGCTGTCGGAACTCAATCAGGCCAGCCTCACCGGTCTGCAAGTGGCAACCCTGGTGGTGGCTTACGTGACCCTGGCGTTCTTCGGCCTGCGTGATCTGTACACCAATCAGCCGCCAGCCAAGACCAAACCGGAAGTCAACGTCGAGGCCGATGGCCCTGCCACGGCGACGCCGGGAATGATCAAGGCAGCGCCTGGGGAAAATCCGGCGAGCATCCACGAACCTGGCTACACCGTTGGCGTCGAAGCCCAGGTGCAACCGGCTTACTGGACAGCTGACTGGTCGCGCTACGTGATGCGCGGGCTGATCCTGCTGCTGTTCATCGCCTCGATTCTCAAACTCTCGGCGCAAAGCTTCTCGCCGTTCCTTTACTTCCAGTTCTGAGGGATCTGACATGACCCGCTCATTACGCATCTTCTACATCGCCCTGTTCCTGGTGACGCTGTTGGTCCTCGGTCTGTGGTCGGTTCGCAGCTTCTTCGGCTTCAGCACCAACGCCGATGCGACGGTGCTCAACGGCCGCTGGACCAAGGCGGTGGAAACCCACTACGACGATGAATTCCCGATCAAGCGTCTGGGCACTAACCTCTGGGCCGCGCTGGATTTCAAACTGTTCAACGAAGGTCGTCCGGGCGTCGTGCTCGGCCGCGACCAGTGGTTGTACAGCGATGAGGAATTCAACCCGATCGTCAACGAACAGCAGAACCTGCAAGGCAACTACGCGCTGGTCGAAGGCGTGCGCCAGACCCTGAAAGAGAAAGGCGTGAAACTGGTGATGGCGATCGTGCCGGCCAAGGTGCGTCTGTATCCGGAGCATCTGGATGAAGTGAAGCCTTCGAGCATTCACCAGAACCTGTATCAGGATTTCCACGCCCGTGTCGCGGCCGACAAGATCCTCGCCCCTGACCTGCTCGGCCCGCTGCAACAGGCCAAGCAGAACGGTGAGCAAGTGTTCCTGCGCACCGACACCCACTGGACGCCTGAAGGCGCCGAGATCGCCGCCAACACGCTGGCGAAAACCATTGCCGAGAAATTCCCGCTGAGCGGCGAGCCACAGCGCTTCGTCACCACGCCAGCAGAGAAGGTCACGCACAAGGGCGATCTGCGTCTGTTCCTGCCGCTTGATCCGCTGTTCGAAAACATGATGCCGGCGCCTGAGCCACTGCTTAAACGCAACACCGTTGCCGCCGAGCAGCCTGCCGGTGACGACGCCCTGTTCGCCAACAGCGAAGTACCGGTCGCGCTGATCGGCACCAGCTACAGCGCCAACCCCAACTGGAACTTCGTCGGTGCGCTCAAACAAGCGCTGCACAGTGACGTCGTCAACTACGCCGAAGACGGCCACGGCCCGATTCTGCCGATGCTCAGCTACCTGAAAAGCGATGACTTCAAGAACAGCCCGCCACAAGTGCTGATCTGGGAGTTTCCTGAACGATATCTGCCTGTGAACAACGAAATCGGCGACGCCGACCCGCAGTGGGTCGCAGAGCTCAAACAAGCCGGCGCCCGCCAACAAAACGTAGCCATCAACACTAAATCCGAGACGCCCGATCGGGCGCAAAACTGAAAGAGAGGTACACCATGACTTTCACTACTACTCCTCGTCGTCTCGCTAAAAGCTTCGCACTGGTTGCTGGCCTCAGCGTACTTTCCGTCCCAGCCTTCGCCGGTGGCGACGCCGCGCTGTACGGCCCGACCGCTCCGAAAGGCTCGAGCTTCGTGCGTGTCTACAACGCCAGCAACGCCGAAGTCAGCGCGACTGTCGGCAGCACCAACCTGAGCGACATCGCGCCACTGGCCAGCAGCGACTTCAGCTTCATGCCGGGCGGCGATTACAGCGCCAAGGTCGGCAGCCAGACCCTGCCGGTGAAACTCGCCGGTGACCACTACTACACCCTGGTCAACAACGCCTCCGGCGCGCCTCAACTGATCGAAGAGCCGCCGTTCAAGAACAAGCAGAAATCCCTGGTGCGCGTGCAGAACCTCAGCGACAAATCGCTGACCCTGAAAACCGCCGACGGCAAGACCGAAGTGGTGCCGAACGTCGCTGCCAAGGGCCGTGGCGAACGTGAAATCAACCCGGTGAAAGTCAGCCTGGCGCTGTACGAAGGCGACAAGAAAGTCGGCGACGTGAAACCGGTCGCCCTGGAGCGTGGTGAGGCAGCCGTGCTGTACGTCACCGGCAACGGCAGCAACCTGTCGCCAGTCTGGGTGAAACGCCCGGTGTCGACTCGCTAACCAATTTCCCGCAGAGACGCTGATCCCTGTAGGAGCTGTCGAGTGAAACGAGGCTGCGATCTTTTGATTTTGAAGATCAAGATCAACAGATCGCAGCCTTCGGCAGCTCCTACGAGGGATGCGGCGTCTTCGGACACGAGACAAAAACAAGAGTGAAACGACACAACGTTCGTTGCTCTAACCAAATTGATTTTATGGAGTAAACACTATGATTCCGGTGATCTTGTCAGGTGGTAGCGGTTCGCGTCTGTGGCCTCTTTCGCGCAAGCAATTCCCCAAGCAATTCCTCGCCCTGACCGGCGAACACACACTGTTCCAGCAAACCCTCGAGCGCCTGGTGTTCGAGGGCATGGACACGCCAATCGTGGTCTGCAACAAAGAGCACCGTTTCATCGTCAACGAGCAACTGGCCGCGCGCAATCTGGAATGTCAGCGCATCCTGATGGAACCGTTCGGCCGCAACACGTCGCCGGCCGTGGCCCTGACCGCGATGATGCTGGTCAATGAAGGTCGTGACGAACTGATGCTGGTGCTGCCGGCCGACCACGTGCTGGAAGACCAGAAAGCCCTGCAACGTGCGCTGGCCCTGGCGACTGTCGCTGCCGAGAACGGCGAGATGGTCCTGTTCGGCGTGCCGGCAACCAAACCGGAAACCGGCTACGGCTACATCAAATCCACTGCTGATTCGCTGCTGCCCGAAGGCGTCAGCCGCGTCTCGCACTTCGTCGAAAAACCGGATGTGAAGCGCGCCACCGAGTACGTCGAATCCGGCGGTTACTACTGGAACAGCGGCATGTTCCTGTTCCGCGCCAGCCGCTTCCTCGAAGAACTGAAAAAGCACGATCCGGACATCTACGACACCTGCCTGCTGACCCTTGAGCGCAGCCAGCAGGACGCCGACACCATCACCTTCGACGAAGCCACCTTCGCCTGCTGCCCGGACAACTCCATCGACTACTCGGTGATGGAAAAAACCCAGCGCGCCTGCGTGGTGCCGCTGACCGCCGGCTGGAGCGATGTCGGCTGCTGGTCGTCGCTGTGGGAAGTCAACGAGAAAGACGCCAACGGCAACGTCAGCAAAGGCGATGTGGTCATCCAGGACAGCAAGAACTGCATGATCCACGGCAACGGCAAACTGGTCTCGGTGATCGGTCTGGAAAACATCGTCGTGGTCGAAACCAAGGACGCGATGATGATTGCCCACAAGGACAAGGTCCAGGGCGTCAAGCAGATGGTCAACACCCTCAATGCCCAGGGCCGCAGCGAAACCCAGAACCACTGCGAAGTCTATCGTCCGTGGGGCTCGTACGACTCGGTGGACATGGGCGGGCGTTTCCAGGTCAAGCACATCTCGGTCAAGCCGGGTGCGTGCCTGTCGCTGCAGATGCACCACCACCGCGCCGAACACTGGATCGTGGTCAGCGGCACCGCCGAAGTGACCTGCGACGAGAACGTGTTCCTGCTCACCGAAAACCAGTCGACCTACATCCCGATCGCCTCGGTGCATCGCCTGCGCAACCCGGGCAAGATCCCGCTGGAAATCATCGAAGTGCAGTCGGGTTCGTACTTGGGTGAAGACGATATCGAGCGTTTCGAAGATATCTACGGCCGCTCCACCCCGATCGAACGCGGCGTGTCGGTGAAAACCATCGCGCAGTAATCGCCTGCTGAAACAAGAAGCCCTCGTCCAGCCCGTTGCGTTCCCTATCCGCAGCGGGCTGGGCGGGGGCTTTTTTTCGTTTAGCCGAAGCCAGAGTTTCGGCGAGGTCTGTTCATCCACTTGTCTTCGGCGGTTGCGCCATCAATCGCATGAACACCCTGCAACGGCGCTGTAAAACCGGCAACCAGCAGTTGTTGCGCCCATGGGCTCGGTGTTTCACCGTGTTCTGCAAGCCGTGCTTGATGCCGTGCAGACGATGCTGGGTTCAACGACTGAAAGCCTAATGTGGGTGTACTCGAAGGCGGTGACAACGGCGCATGGACGGGGGTAGTCAAAACTCTGTGTTGAATACGCGTTTGCGCTTCTGAAATATCCATCACGTTGCCCAGGGCAATACTCGCTGCTCCAACCAGCTGTACGGCAGGACTGGAGGCGTGCATCAATAATTTCCCACCGATCTTGAAGCCCGTGGCTACAGCTCCCCGTCTTGCAGCCAATACGTTGGGATCTTCGACGGGGCTGTTGAACGCGACAGACAAAGGACCCATTACCCGACTGGTAGCCTCCTCTCCCACAACTCTGTTCATCGCTGATGAAACCAGCTCGCCGGAGTGATAAAGAACAGCACCGGAGGGCGACGCCGTGTTCGTCCGGGCGGCAGCGATAACGTGCGCCTGATGTGTGTTGAGCACGGAGTTGTCCCGGGCTCCCAGCTCTGCCAGCGCTACCGGTATTTCGCGGCGGTAGGCCTGGACGTCGGGATTTGGGTCATTCTCGAAGTAACGGCGCACGGGCTGCATGCCGGCGGCTTGCGTGGGATTGACCAGTTTCTTGTCGGCAAGATCGTGATACACCCGGTCGCCAGCACGCTTGCCGGGCTTGTCGGGCTTGCGCCCGTCGCTGTCCCTGTAAGTCATTGGGTTGTTGCGCAGCGCGCGGTAGCGATTATGGCCGTCGATCGCTCCACCAGGATCGCTGTTCAGCCAGCGTTGCAGCCACGGGACGTAATAGCGAAACCCGTAATAGTAAAGTCCCGTGGCGTCACGTTCCTTTGCCGAATACCGCGCGGTCTTGTAGCTGACGTCGGGTTCTTCGGCCCACGCCGTTGCACCGAATGGATAAAAATGCTCGCGGCTGATCAACTGCGCATCCGCGTCCAGCTCAAGACTGATTGAACCCAGATGATCATTGAAACTGTATCGGTAGAGATAATTGACGCCGGTCGGCGATGGGCTCTGCCAATGCAGGACGCGTACGATATTGAGTCCGGTCCGCACGATGATCACCTGCAGGCTCTCACCGGTGCCGGTATCGGTGCGTAATTCCAGCGCTGGCAGATAACGCACCTGTGCAAGAAGACTGCGTGCAGAGGCCCGTGACGAACGCGTCTTGCATACCCGCTGACCGGCGCCGTCATAGAGATAGCTTTCACGATCATCGGCATCTGATCGGCGTGAGACGACCACGACCGAGTCCAGCTGGCAACGCAGATTCCACTGCAACCGGCGCCCCTGATCCAGCAACAACAAATTACCCCGCGAATCGAAAGCTGCAGCGATCTCTGCTTCAGAGGGCGGCTTACCGTCGTGCCACGGCAAACACCGATTGCTAAAGCGTGCGGCCTGCAGTTGATGACCTGGACTCTGTTGGCCGACGTGAGTCAGCCCGCGCAAATTGCCGCCGGCGTCGTAATGATAGCGCTGGCTGTAGTTGGCGACAGCGGTCGGCCCGCCACCGCCAACGCCGGCCTCCCAGCCAGTGGCATGGGACAACTGATAAAGACTGTCATAGCGGTAACGACTGACCGGCTCGATACGCTGGTTGGCGAACCAGCGCACGGGCAATGCCTGGTCTTCGATACTCGTTACATTGCCCATCGGGTCGTAGGCGTAGATCAGATGCTGCAGCACATTGCCTAGATTGTCCTGAGCATGGCGCGTGAGCAGGCGGCCGTCTTCGGGACGGTAGCTCAGCGTAGTCAGCACGCCGTTGCCTGCCAGTTCATCAGTGACTTGTCCGTAAGCGTCGTAGCGAATATCACTGACGACCGAATGGTTCTGAGTCTGAAGTTTGAGCCGTATTTCAACTGCGCGTAACTGGCCGTGGAGAGTCAGTGCGAAGGCCTGCCGATTGCCACCGGCATCGAACTGTTCGAGCACAGGTCCCAGCGGGGCATAGCGCCATTGTGTGGTTGCCCCTTGAGGTTCGAGCAACTTCTGTCGATCGGCGAGAGCCTCTGGCCAATCCGCGGCAACCGGCTCAAGCGTGAAGTGACGGATGTTTTCACTGCACTGCCCGGTGATCGCAAACTGCGAGAACAGAACACTGCCACCGGGATCGTCATGACGAATCACTTGACCGAGCTGATTGCGCAGCGGATCGCCCGCGCCGGGGCGGCCATAGGCAAGGCGCTCGGAACAACGGCGAGGTACGCCGGTGCCTTCCTCGAACACCGCGACAGGTCGCAACAAGTCATCGTATGCAATTTCGCGGCATGTGCCACGGCTGTCCCAGTTGCACAACGTCTGGCCGGCCAAACCCGGCAACTGGACCTGGACTCCCGCATCGGTACTGTCCGAGCGCAGCGCGATATCGTTCAAGGCATGGACAGTGGTGAGGCTGGCGGGCGCTTGTGGATCATTCGCCTGCAACGCCCACAATCGCGCATCCCATTGTTTGACTGCACGGCCGGCGTTGTCGCGCAACGTCCGCTCGATCCGGGGCTCGCTTGCCAGCGCCGCATCGGCGCGCCAGTAGTTGACGCTGAGGATGGCCAACCCGCGCGGATCGTTCACGGCAAGCGTTGGCGTATTGCTGTGGATGCCCATAGTGCGTCAACGTCCCAGTGTGCCCTTGGCTCATGAGAGCAAGCGCGAAACCGCATTCCTACTGTCAGAAATTACAGTCCCGACCAACGGTGCGCACAAACTCGTCCCGAATACCCATTGCGCCAAGCCTTCGGTAGGATGGGGCTCACTCACCCACGGAGCGCTCACGCATGTTCATCGGCATCCTGCTGGTCATTACCTGGTTGATCCTGCTGCTGCGCTACCCGGCCAAGGCCTTGCCGGTTTCGGTAGCCGCTGCGATTGGCTTGGGTTTCGTGGCCATGTGGGTGGTGTGGCTGGACAACCGCGAGATCAAGCAACTGGCGCGCCTGGAACTGCGCATTGCCTACGCTCCCGAGCAATGCCCGGCCGACCGTCCGCTGCAATTGAAAATGAACAATGGCAACAATGTGCCGCTGACCGAGCTGCGCTGGCGCATCGCCGCTTATGCGCCGGGCGATACGGTCAACCTGGCCGACAATCAATACACTGCCCCACGCTATCGTGGCCCCGGCGAGTTGCAGGCCGGTGCAACCTGGGAAGACTGCTTGCCACTGCCGCCGCTGCGCCCCGGCTATCGCCCGCAAACCCTGGAGTTTCGCGCCGAGCATTTGCAAGGTAGTTTCTCCGACTGATCCCCTCCCCCGACTGTTTGCACAAGGAATGCGCCATGCCCGTTGCGTTGATTACCGGTTGTTCCAGCGGCATCGGCCGCGCCCTTGCCGACGCGTTCAAAGCCGCCGGCTACGAAGTCTGGGCCAGTGCGCGCAAGGCTGAAGATGTCAGCGCGCTGAGCGCTGCCGGTTTCACCGCTATCGAGTTGGACGTCAACGATGGCGCCGCGCTGGAACAACTCGCCGAGCGTCTGAGCCAGCAACACGGCAGTCTTGATGTACTGATCAACAACGCCGGTTACGGCGCGATGGGGCCACTGCTCGACGGCGGCGTACAAGCGATGCAGCGCCAGTTCGAAACCAACGTATTTTCGATTGTCGGCGTCACCCGCGCGTTGTTTCCGCTGCTACGTCCGGCCAAGGGGCTGGTAGTGAATATCGGCAGTGTGTCGGGTGTGCTGGTCACACCGTTTGCCGGCGCCTACTGCGCGTCGAAAGCGGCGGTGCATGCGCTTAGCGATGCATTGCGCATGGAGCTGGCACCGTTTGGCATCCGTGTGATGGAAGTCCAGCCCGGTGCGATTGAATCGAGTTTTGCGAAGAATGCCGGACATGAAGCCGAGCAGTTGATCAACGAGCAATCGCCGTGGTTTCCCCTGCGTGAAGGCATTCGGGCACGGGCCAAGGCATCGCAGGACAAGCCAACACCGGCCAGTGAGTTTGCGGCTGAGCTGTTGAAAGCGGTGCGGCAGAGCAAGCCGCCACGGCTGGTTCGCATCGGCAACGGCAGCCGGGCGTTGCCGTTGTTGGCGGCGTTGTTGCCGCAAGGGTTACTCGAATCGACGTTGATGAAGCGGTTCGGGTTGCGCGCCAAGCTCTGATCCCCAGTCGTTGCGACCAGCGGTAGCCAGACCTGTCAGAGTTGACAGTAGGCGCCCTCTAAGCGAAGGCCTATCGTGAGTTCAAGCCAGGTGAATAGTGTTAAGACAGCGTTAGCGCCCGGCGAGTAAACCGACCTCCCGACAACCGCGCAGGGACGTATATGGCAATCGCAGAGAAGGCCGCGAACATCAGGGCGACAATCGACGCTACATGGGGAAGCGGCCAAGGCAAACTTCAACTTGACGATATATTCCAGGACGACCCGACGAAGTCCCGGCCCCTCACGGGGTCAACGCTGCTGCGCGATAAATCGTTGCTGGTCACCAGTACCTTCGACAAAGGCGTCTTCTTCATTTCCAAGCTGAACCACTTGGGTGCCGTAGACCTGGCGTTTGGGGTCGCAGGGCGTGTCACGGGTTCGTTCCTGGCCAATGAGCAGGCCTCTGGCGGGCCGATTGCAGAAGGTGCCGATGGGCGGCTGTTCATGGCAGGCAGCACAGCCAATGAGCAATCGAACGAGGTTAGCGCTGCGATTCTCTGCCTTGACAGCAAAGGCAATCGAGTGAGCAGCTTTGGCGAGAATGGCCAAGTCATCATCGATCCCCCAAACACACAACGGCTTACGAAAAAAGGCCCGGCATTCGTCTTCGCGCTACCCGATGGCAGCGTTATTGTCGGCGTTGATTACCACACGCCTGACGTGCTCAGGGCGCACCTTTACAAATTCGATGCGCAAGGCGCACCCGTGAAGGCATTCGGCACAGATGGCCGAGTTGAAATTAATCACGGGATGCCGCATGCATCGACTTCACTCAGCGACGGTTGCGTGCTCGACAATGGACTCTTGTTATTTGCAGGCTACGAAAAATACGAGCCCGACGTGAACACGGACGGTCTCCTCGTGATGTTGAATTCAGACAGTGGCGCGCTCCATGAGAGTTTCGGCCTCTCGGAAAGACCCGGGGTTGTGGTAGTCCGGTACAACTTCATGGGTGCCGAACTCAATACTGTGAGACAGCGAGCCCCTGATAGATTTACGGCATCTGGCTACACCAACATGGGCAGCGGTGTCAGTGAGCGATACGGCATGTTGTTCGCCTTCGATGAAAAAGGTAAGCCCGATTTTGACGTTTTCGGCAGTCCGAATGCCATGCCACTCCCACCAGCTCTCGGCAGCGACAGGCGAGTCAACTGGGCGGACCATGTTCCTTTCGCTGATAACATCGTAGTTTCTGGTGGAGACGAGAAGGGCAATTATATTGCCTGTGTGAAAACCCGGAGCGGTGGCTACAACTCCGATTTTTCAGACGCGGGTGGCGTCATCCATCGCGAGGAGACCACCGACTCGCTCTCCAGGCTTCATTATCAGCAGGCCCCAGGCAAATTGATTGTTGCCCTCAACATCAATCCAGAAAACCCTCTGGGTTGTCTGTATCGCTACAACATTTCCCAGTAGCTGGAAGCATCACCGCGTCGCCCTGGTCAGGGGCGACGCGGTCGATCAATTGCCTGCCAGGTCCTGCTTCACCACTACCGTGCAAGTAATCCCCGCCGCCAGTAACACGCCCTCTGGCACCTCATCAATATGAATCCGCACCGGCACGCGCTGCGCCAGCCGCACCCAGTTGAACGTCGGGTTCACGTCGGCAATCAGTTCGCGGCTTTCCGGGTTGTCGCGGTCGTAGATCCCGCGCGAAATGCTTTCGACATGACCCTTGAGCACTTCGCCGCTCATCAATTGCATGTCGGCTCGGTCACCGATTTTGACGTGCGGCAACTTGGTTTCTTCGAAAAAGCCGTAAACCCAAAATGAATTCATGTCGACCACGGCCATCTTCGCCTCGCCGATGCGTGCGTAATCGCCGCGATGCACATTGAGGTTGGTCACGTAACCGTCCACCGCCGCACGCACTTCGGTGCGTTTGAGGTTGAGTTCGGCGGCTTCCAGTTGCGCCTGGGCATGTTGGTAATCGGCCAGCGCGGCGTCGGCGATGTTGCTGGCGTCGTCGCGGTTCTCTTTAGAGATCACCAGATTGTCGAGGTCGGCGCGGCGATGGGCGTTGACCTTGCGCATTTCCCAGGTCGACTTGCGCGAAGCGACCAGTGACTGCGCCTGCTTGACCGCAATGCGGTAGTGCTCGGGGTCGATGCGCATCAGCAGATCGCCCTTTTTCACCAGTTGGTTGTCACGCACCGGCACTTCGACCACTTCGCCGGTGACGTCGGCGGCAACGTTGATGATGTCGGCGCGAACGCGGCCATCGCGGGTCCACGGCGTGTTCATGTAGTGCTCCCACAACGTGCGGCCAATCCACAGCGCCAGGGCCAGCACCAGCAGGGTCGTGAGCAGGCTGAAAAACTTTTTCATCAAGATGTTCTCAACGGTAGACAGTCAGCGCCATGGCGCCGAACAGACAGGTAAACAGGCTCAGGCGCAGCAGCGCCGGGTGCCAGAAAAAGCGGTACAGGTCGAACCCCGAGAGGAAGCGGTCAACTGCCCAGGCCAATCCCGCAGCAATGAAAAACATCAGGGTCATGGTCGGCATGTACACGCCGTGGAAGGCGATTTCACGAGGCATGGGCAAGTCCTTCGGGCCTGGCGGGAGCGAATTCGGCCAGGGGTGATTGCGGGTCGAGCAACGAGGTGCGAATAAAGTGCAGATAGCTTTTCACCCGGCGCAACGCGGAGGTATCGAAGTGCGGCGCGAACGGCTCATCGGTGGCGGCGACGCGGCTGATGGCGTGATCGACCGCGACCAGTGCGCGTTCGAGATTGCTTGCGTTCGGCTGCAGAAACAGGCGCACCAGCGCACGCCCCATCACGCGGATTGCCTGACGCCACGGCTGCGATTCGGCATACGCCGGGTGCACCGGCAGGATCGCCTGCTCCTTGCGCAACTCGATGATCGCGTGGCCGACTTCCAGCACCACGAACATCCAGCGCAGCAGACTCTTCTGCACCTTCGGTTGCCCTGCCGCGAGGCCATAGGCCTGATGCAGCAGATCGCGGGTGCGGCTCTCGAAACTCGAGGCCAGGCCTTTGAGTTTTCCACTGATCGCATAGACCACTTGCCCGCGCAGATCCTGCTCCAGGCGCTGCCACAGCCAGCGACTGTTCGGCGGCAGAATAATCGCCCCCGCCGCAGCACACACGAGCATGCCCATGACCATGGCGATGTAGTCGTTGATGAAGGTGTAGGGGTTGTAGATCGTGAGATTGTCCGGCACTGAACCAGTGCTGAAAAAAATCAGCAGGCCCAGTCCGACCCCGGCGTATTGCGGCCGCGAGGCGAGGAACGAACCGAGCACGATCACCGGCGCGAGCATCACGCAGAGCAAGGGGAAACCGTCGATCCACGGGAAGATGAAAAACATCTCGACGAAGCCGATCAGCGCGCCGAGAAAAGTCCCGCAGGCCATTTGAAAAGCCATGCGTTTCGGGTTCGGTGTGGCGGCGGAAAGACCGACGGTGGCGGCGGCGATCAGGGTCATGGTCGCCCCGCTCGGCCACGCGGTGGCGACCCAGTAACTGCCCAGCACAAGCAGAATGAACGAGGCGCGGATCCCCGAAGCGGCCGCCGCCCACCAGTTGGTTTGCGGGGTGAACGGCTCGTCCCAGCGTTCGCGTTCGTGACGATGCTCGCCCAGCGACGCGTGGGTCTGCGCATAGCTGTGCAGGTCATCGACGAAGCGGTAGAGCAATTCGTAGGCGGTGTGAAAATCCAGTTGTTCGGCTTCGCTCGGAGCAGTGTCCTGAAAGATTCCGCGCAACGCTCGGACACGAGCCGGCAGACCTTCCTTGTAGGTGGCCAACGCGGTCGCCAAACGTGCCGCATCCGGGCTGGTCAGCGCGCGACCGCTGAAGCCGTCGAGCACTTCGGCGAGGTCCTGCAAGCCCGGTTTGATCGCTGCCACGACGTGCTCTTCGCCATTGCCGTGCAGGCGTTCGAGCAATTGATGCAAGGCGTTGAAGCGCGTGGTGATGCCCATGAACTCGCTGTTCAAACGACTCAGACGACCGTTGCGCCGGCGCATGTGCGGGTCTTCGAACACGGTCACGCTGCGCAGCCCTTCCAGGCCGACGGCTTCAGCAATGAAGCGCACGTTGCTGGCTTCGAACGCTTCGGCTTTGCTGCGCCCGCGCAAGCCGTCGGTGACGAAGAGCGCGAACACACCGAAGCGCTGATACAAGGCGTTGCGCATCGCCGCACTGGCGGTCTGCGGCAGGATCGCCGCGCTGATCAGCGTCGAACAGAGAATGCCCAGCGAGATCTCCAGCACCCGCCACACTGCCGCCATAAAGGCGCCGTCGGGATGGGCCAGCGCCGGCAGACCGACCATCGCTGCGGTGTAACCGGCAAGGACAAAACCATACGCGCGAAAGTTGCGGCAACGTGCGGCACCGGCTGAGCAGATGCCGACCCAGATCGCCAGCGAGCCGAGAAACAGCTCCGTGTTCTGCGCGAACAAAGCGATCAGCGTGACCATCATCGCCGACCCGGCCAGCGTGCCGAGCAAGCGATAGAAACTCTTGGCGAACACCTGGCCGCTCTGCGGCTGCATGACGATAAACACCGTGATCATCGCCGTACGCGGTTGCGGTAGTTCCAGACGCATCGCCAGCCATAGCGTGAGAAACGCGGCGAGCAACACCTTGAAGATATACACCCAGGTCACGCCATCGCTGCGTGCCCAGTCGAAAAAACCGCGACGCCATTCCAGGGAATGGAGCCAGCGCAGGGGGGCGGGCAAGGAGGTCATTGAAAATACTCAGGCATGCAATGCGGACTCGAAACCTGTGGGAGCGAGCCTGCTCGCGAAAGCGCAGTCTCAGGCAACATGTTCATTGACTGATACGCCCCCTTCGCGAGCAGGCTCGCTCCCACAATGGATGCTGTGTTCAACGCAGCAGCGCCGGGGTTTTCGGGGCTTGTGTCTGCTCGGCTGTCGGCACGTCATTACCAGCACCGAGGCCGCCCCCCAAGGCAGTCACCAGCTCGGCATGCGCACTCAACCGCGCCGCCTGCACTTGCTGCTGAACCTGCTGCTGCTTGAACAGCAAGGTCTGCGCATTCAGCACATTGAGGTAATCGGTGAGGCCGCGTTGATAAGCGATCATCGCGATATCGTAAGTCTTCTGCGCTGCGGCCACGGATTCGGCAGCGAAGTCCTGCTGCTTGTCCATCGACTCGCGGCGGATCAACTGATCGGATATGTTCTTCAGCGCGTTGATCAGGGTCTGGTTGTAGTGCGCCACGGCGATGTCATAACCGGCCGCCGCTTCGCCCAATTCACCACGCAGTCGGCCGCCGTCGAAGATCGGCAACGAGATCGCCGGGCCGACGTTGTAGTTGAGTTTCTTGCCGGTCAGAAACTCCAGCGCGCCGCCGCCCGTGGCCATGTAGCCGAGGCTGCCGACCAGATCGACGTTGGGGTAGAAACCGCCGTGGGCAACATCAATGCCACGCGCCTGCGCCGCCACTTGCCAACGACTGGCGACCACGTCCGGACGCTGCCCGAGCAGTTCGGCGGGCAATGCCGTGGGCAACTTCAACGGCGCCGCGAGGGACAGCGTCGGCCGTTGCAGTTGCGCCGCAGCGCCCGGGCCTTTACCGGCCAGCGCTGCAATCTGGTTGCGGCTAAGGGCGATTTCCTCGTCCAGCGCATCGAGTTGGCGATGGGTTTCGGGCAGCGGCGTTTCGGCCTGGCTGACTTCGAAATGCGTGCCGATGCCACCGCTCAAACGCTTCTGCGCCAGATCGAGAATCTGCTGTTGCTGCCTGAGCATTGCGGCGACGATGTCGCGCTGGGCGTAATGCAGCGACAACTCGATGTAGGCGCGGACCAGATTGCTCTGCAGTTCCAGCTGCGCCAGTCGCGCCTCGGCCACGCTCACATGGGCCAGATCCACCGCGCGTTCACTGGCATTGCGCTCGCGGCCCCAGATGTCGAGGGCGTAGCTGAAGCCGAGCGCGGCGTTGTTGTCCCATGTGGTGGTATTGGCCAGTTCGCCGGGGCCGTAGAACTGATCGGTCGGCCAGTTGTGTCGTTTGAGGGTCGACTCGCCATTGATCTGCAACGCCTCGGCCGCTTCGGCAACACCGGCCATGGCCTTGGCCTGACGCACCCGCGCAGCTGCCATGGCCATGCTCGGGCTGCCTTGCACGGCGAGGTCGATCCAGCGATTAAGTTGCGCATCACCAAACGCCTGCCACCATTGGGCGCTGGGCCAGTGGGCGTCTTTGGCGGCCTCGGCAATGGCCGCGTCGGTGGCCAGTGAATCGGCCGCGAGTGCCTCGCCGTGAGGGGCAATGCCTTGGGTAGAGATGCAGCCGCCGAGAGCCAGGGTTAAAGCCAGAACACTGAGCGGCAAAAGCGCTCTGTTGATGCGACGCGGCACAGCTGCGAATTCCTGAGAAAGGGATCAATCGAGGGACTTGTGTAGGAGCTGCCGAAGGCTGCGATCTTTTGATCTTTTTAAAGACAACATCAAAAGATCGCAGACTTCGGCAGCTCCTGCAGGGATCGGCGCAATTCTATGGAGCTGCCTCTGCGGCGATAAGCTGGGATTTCTGTGAATCTTTGTTACGGTTAACGAGATAATCCCTTGGTCGGGGGTCTCAGCCCCTGAAACTTCGTGTCACAATTTGCCATCTCCCTTGAGAGCACCCCATGGACACTTTGCAAAACATGCGCGCCTTCAGTTGTGTTGCCGAAGCGGGCAGCTTCACCGCCGCCGCCGTGCAACTGGACACCACCACCGCCAACGTCTCGCGCGCGGTCTCCAACCTCGAAGCCCATCTGCAAACCCGTCTGCTCAATCGCACAACCCGGCGCATCGCCCTGACCGAGGCCGGCAAGCGCTACCTGCTGCGCTGCGAACAGATCCTCGCCTACGTCGAAGAAGCCGAAGCGGAAGCCAGCGACGCCCACGCGCGCCCGGCCGGCCAGTTGAAAGTGCACACCATGACCGGCATCGGTCAGCACTTCGTCATCGACGCCATCGCCCGCTACCGCAAGACCCACCCCGACGTGACGTTCGACCTGACCCTGGCCAACCGCGTGCCGGACCTGCTCGACGAGGGCTACGACGTGTCCATCGTGCTGGCCAGCGAACTGCCAGACTCGGGCTTCGTTTCGCAGCGCCTGGGCATCACCTACAGCATCGTCTGCGCCTCGCCGGCGTACGTGAAAGCCAACGGCGCTGCGCAGAAACCCAGCGACCTGCTCAACCACGCCTGCCTGCGCCTGGTCAGCCCGGTGATCCCCCTGGAGAAATGGGCCTTCGACGGCCCGGACGGCCAGGAAACGGTCACCATCAACAGCTCGCCGTTCCTGGTGAACTCCGCCGACGCCATGAAAACCGCCATCACCAGCGGCATGGGCGTCGGCGTGCTGCCGGTCTACGCCGCCATCGAAGGCCTGCGCAACGGCACCCTGGTGCGCGTGATGCCGAACTACCGCTCGCAGGAACTCAACCTCTACGCGATCTACCCGTCGCGGCAGTACCTGGATGCCAAGATCAAAACCTGGGTGGAGTACTTGCGTGGGTCGTTGCCGGAGATATTGGCGGCGCATCAGGCGGAATTGGTCGCGTATGAGTTGAGCGGGAGTCTGGCTGGCGCGCGCGTCGCCACCTGACTTTAAACACCGCTGACTTCGTGCAGGAGCTGACGAGTGCAACGAGGCTGCGATCTTTGGATCTTGCTGTTTAAAAATCAACGGATCGCAGCCTACGGCAGCTCCTACATCGCGGTGTTTACGGGGAAGTTTCCGACAGGTTTTGCAGGTTGTCCGTCGGAAGAGCGCTGGCTAGGATTTGGCGGTTGCTGACGAATCAGCGACCGGGTCTGGAAAACCCGCAGGATCACAGCGCATGACATAATGCCGCGCTCTTTCAGCGCCGGTATTCAGTTATGGCGGCTGTACGTGGGAGACCTTCGGGTCTGCCGGGTTTGATCCTTTGCCGGTTTTTCCAGTCCGCGTACAGCTGCCACCCCTTTCGCCTGGAAAACGAAAAATGGCAGCTCCATAAATCCAAAAGGATCTTTGCCATGTTCAAACCCACACCCAATCCCCCCGAATCCGCAAGCACCTCCCCCTACCAATCCCCCGACTCGAAAAAACTCCACGACGCCGCCGAGCGTGCGCTGGATCACTACCTCAAACCGTCCGCCAGCGCGCAGCAAAACCACAAACCCAGCACCATGTTCCAGGTCGCCCCGGACCAGGACAACGAAAGCCTGCTGGCCCACGCCTGCGAATCCCTCGCCTCGGCCAGCATCATGAGCAGCGACATCGCCGCCCACGTCGACAGCCCACAACGGCACACGATATTGGCCATCCAGCAGGTGATCATGCTGGCGGAACTGGCGGTGAACCGCGTGCTGGATAACTACGAAATCCATCAGCTCCCGTCACACAATTGAACCTCTGTGGGAGCGAGCCTGCTCGCGAAGGCTTCGGCACATTCAACATTCGGGTGTCAGATAAACCGCTTTCGCGAGCAGGCTCGCTCCCACAATTCTGGATCGTGTACATCAGCAAGATAGGAGTTGGCTGTCAGGCCGCCTTCGCTGGCAAGCCAGCTCCCACAGGGACGGGGTGAATCTGGCAGAGATGGGTTGGCAGTGGAGACGCTTTCGCGAGCAGGCTCGCTCCCACAGTTTGAATCGTGTACATCAGCGAGATATGAGTCGGCTGTCAGGCCGCCTTCGCTGGCAAGCCAGCTCCCACAGTTTGAATCGAGTACATCAGCGAGAAACAGGTCGGCTGTCAGGCCGCCATCGCGAGCAGGCTCACTCCTACAAAAGCAAAAGCAAAGCAGCGCAGCTGCCCGCGGCGCAGCCGCCCCACTCAACAATGAGCGCAAGCTCGAGTGCTTTTGATCTTGATCCACCGGCGACGTCGGAAGGCTGAGCGGAGGGATTGATCCGGGCGTGGGAGCGCAGCGACCGTACGACGCAGTCGTACACAGCGAGTGTAGGTGCAGCGAAGCAAACCGGAGCCGCTGCGCCCGGATCGATCCCGCAGCGAAGGAACCCGAGCCTGCGAGGGCCGAACGCAGGAGCTAGCGTTTTTTGCTTACTTTTTTAGGCGCTTGTAAAAAAGTAAGTCGCCGTCAGGCGAAACCGCCAGCCGCCGCACCGAAACCTTCGGATATTCACACCAGACAAACCCAAGGCATGGCCGGCCCAGAGGCCGCCAAGACAACCCGAGCGAGAAAATGTTAGCGTGCTTGCAATCAAGCCCCGACGAGCCCAAGCCCAATGAAAAAAACAGTCCTGGCCTTCAGCCGCATCACCCCGCCCATGATCGAACGCCTGCAAGAAGAATTCGACGTCATCGTCCCCAACCCCAAGACCGGTGATATCAACGCCCAGTTCAACGAAGCCCTGCCCCACGCCCACGGCCTCATCGGCGTCGGCCGCAAACTCGGCCGCGCACAACTGCAAAGCGCAACAAAACTCGAAGTGGTCTCGAGCGTCTCGGTCGGCTACGACAACTACGATCTCGACTACTTCAACGAACGCGGGATCATGCTCACCAACACCCCCGACGTGCTCACCGAAAGCACCGCCGACCTCGCCTTCGCCCTGATCATGAGCAGCGCCCGCCGCGTCGCCGAACTCGACGCCTGGACCAAGGCCGGGCAATGGCAGGCCAGCGTCGGCGCCCCGCTGTTTGGTAGTGATGTGCACGGCAAGACCCTCGGCATCGTCGGCATGGGCAACATCGGCGCCGCTGTCGCCCGGCGCGGACGCTTCGGCTTCAACATGCCGATCATCTACAGCGGCAACAGCCGCAAGACCGAACTGGAACAGGAGCTCGGCGCGCAGTTCCGCAGCTTGGATGAACTGCTGGCCGAAGCCGATTTTGTCTGCCTGGTAGTGCCGTTGAGCGACAAGACCCGCCACCTGATCAGCCATCGCGAACTGGCGCTGATGAAGCCGAGCGCTATTCTGGTCAACATCTCGCGCGGCCCGGTCGTCGACGAACCGGCACTGATCGAAGCCCTGCAAAACAACCGCATCCGCGGCGCCGGGCTGGACGTCTACGAAAAAGAACCGCTGGCCGAATCGCCGCTGTTCCAGTTGAAAAACGTCGTGACTCTGCCGCACATCGGCTCGGCCACCACCGAGACCCGCGAAGCCATGGCCAACCGCGCCCTGGCCAACCTGCGCAGCGCCCTGCTCGGCGAACGGCCGCAGGATCTGGTCAACCCGCAAGTCTGGCGCGGCTGAAAAAAAGGGCCGGCGCAATATTACGCCGGCCTTCACCTTACATAACTTGCAACCGAACAAAAACGCCAGACCAAGTAACAGCAATATAAGCTCTCGCAACTTATCAACTTATTGATTAATTGCCATGGAGAGCCAGCCTCGTGAACACCCTGACCACCGACAAGCTCATTCGTTACAGCAAAGTCATCTTGATGGCTTATATAAGTTTCTTTGGCCTGCTGGTGATGATCCATAACTTCACTGACTATGAGTCCAACTACACTTACGTTGCACATATCCTGAGCATGGACACCACCAACGCCAGCGAAAACATCATGTATCGGGCCATTGATTCGCCGATGATCCATCACCGGATCTACTGGTTCATCATCACCATGGAAGTCACCTATACCGTGCTTTGCCTGATCGGTACTTACCAGTTGTATCGCTACATCGATGCATCGCCAGCGGCATTCCATGAAGCCAAGAAATTTTCGATCATGGGCATATTGGTTGCCATCTTCATTTATTACGTGTGTCTGCAAACTGTAGGTGTCGAGTGGTTCGACATGGACACTTCGCAATCCTGGAATGCCAAGGACTGGGCGCGACATATTGTCGACTTCATCTTCCCGGTGATGATCTACATCACTTTAAAAGTTGAGCGCTGAGTATCAGCGCTCGCTTTATCAAGCCAACTTCCCGTGACCTGCAGACAACAGCACTTTCGGTTTACGAAACACCAGCACGTTGCCCAACATTACCAACACCAGCCCGACCAGCGCTGGCGCGGTCCATTGATAACCTTCGGCAAACGCCGACACGTTCAACGCCACCACCGGGAACAGCACCGTGCAGTAAGCCGCCCGCTCCGGGCCCATGCGCCCGACCAGCGTCAGGTACGCGGTGAAGCCGATCACCGAGCCGGGAATCACTAGATACAACAGCGCACCGACATATCGCGGCGACCAGTCCATGGTGAAGGGTATGCCGTTGAACAGACACCACACCGTCAGCATCGCCGCGCCGTAGGCCATGCCCCAGGCGTTGGTGGTCAGCGGTCTGAGGCCGGCCTTCTGTTGCAGGCTCGAAAGCATATTCCCCGCTGAAAAACACAAGGTGCCACACAACGCCAGACCCAGCCCCAGCAGGGTTTGCGGACTGGCCTGATGCCCGGCCAGTTCCGGCCAGAACAACAGCCCCAGACCGAACAGCCCCAGCGCACCGCCCATCAACACATTGCGGGCAATGCGCTGGCCGAAGAACACCCGCGCATTCAGCGCGTTCCACAACGTTGCCGTAGAAAACACCACCGCCACCAGACCACTGGGTATCCACTGGCTGGCCGTCAGAAAGCACATGAAGTTCACACAGAACAGACAGAGCCCTTGGGCCACGCAGATCAAATGGCCTCGGCGGTTCATCGGTTGCAGGCGCCGGCTGAGCAGCAACAACGCAAACAACACGAACGCGGCGAGGCCGAAGCGATAGACAATCGACACCGGGATTTCAACCACGCCCAATTGCCATTTCAAGGCAATCCAGGTGGTGCCCCAGATCAGCACGGTCAGCAGGTACAACGACAGGTTCATGGCCAACACTCCTTAAACAGGCCTTGAGTGTCAGCCTCGGCCATCATTCGGCGCTTGCACAATCTTGCGCTTTTGTCTGGCGGCAGGCTGGCAGGGCGGCGTCTACGGAGTAGGATGCAAGGCGTTGGAGAGAACAGAACATGGCTGCTATCGATACCCTGCAAGTCTTTCAAGCCCTCAACCGCTCGCCGAATGCACGCCTTGTGCACAGCGCCGAGCTCGGTGACGGCATGTCTGCGGCTTTGTGGACCAACCACCACGATGCCCAGGAATACGAAGCGCCAAGTCATCACACACTTTCGTGCTACGTCGCCGGCGGCACCGGCACATTCCGTCGTGGCCAGCCGGGCCGCAAGGGCGGGCCGGACAAGCTGTGCATCCTGCCGGCCGATCACGAATCGGGCTGGGTGATCAATGGCGACATCCGCTTGGCGCACCTGTATTTCAGCGCCGAACAATTCGCCCTCGGTTGCGTCACGTTGCTCGATCGCGAACCGCGCGAGATGCAATTACGCGAGCAGACCTTTCTCGAAGATCCGCAGCAGGCGCAGCGCTTTCGGCAGTTGCTGAACCTGAACTGGCAAGAGCCGGCCGAGCGCTTGCTGACCAGCAGCCTCGCCCATGAATTGATCAGCCACACCTTGCTCAGCCAGGTCGGTGCGCGACAGGGCTTGCGCTTGAAGGGCGGGCTGGCACCGCATCAGCGCCGACAACTGGTGGAGTTCATCGACAACCAGTTGGCCGAGCCGATCAGCCTCGGGCAACTGGCCGGGCTGTGTGCACTGTCGGAATATCACTTTGCGCGGATGTTTCGCCTGAGCTTCGGCCTGCCGCCGCATCAATATGTGCTGGCGCGGCGCTTGAGCCGGGCGCGGGAATTGTTACGCGGGACGACGTTGCCCTTGGGCGAGATTGCGCTGGCGTGCGGGTTTGCCAGTGCGAGTCATTTTACTAATCGGTTCAAGCAGGTTTTGGGTGGGACGCCGGGCGAGTATCGGCAGGCGTTTTTGCGTTGAGCCCTTTTCCCCTCACCCCAGCCCTCTCCCAGAGGGAGAGGGGGCCGATCGAGTTGTCTTGCACTGTACGTCGACCTGAAACACCGAATCGATTATGGATTCAAAGCAACACATTCAAGTCGGTGTACCTCTGGAATATCCCACGGTCAGCGCCCTCTCCCAGAGGGAGAGGGGGCCGACCGAGTTGTCTTGCACTGTACGTCGACCTGAAACACCGAATCGATTATGGATTCAAAGCAACACGTTCAAGTCGGTGTACCTCTGGAATATCCCACGGTCAGCGCCCTCTCCCAGAGGGAGAGGGGGCCGACCGAGTTGTCTTGCACTGTACGTCGACCTGAAACACCGAATCGATTATGGATTCAAAGCAACACGTTCAAGTCGGTGTACCTCTGGAATATCCCACGGTCAGTCCCCTCTCCCCTCCGGGAGAGGGCTAGGGTGAGGGGCTTTTGATCTTGCCTCAAAACTCCAGCGTGCTGGAAAGCGAAACCTGCCGCGAATCCCCCATCGACACAAAGAAGCGGCTCGCCGAAGAAGTGTAATAAGTGCGATCAAACAGGTTCTTCACGTTCAACTGAAACTTGACCTTCTGCCCCTCAACCGTGGTGTCGTAAGTGGCAAACGCATCCGCCACGGTATAGCTCGGCAGGTCAAAATCATTCACCGCGTTGCCGGCACGCTCGCCGACGTACCGCGCGCCCGCCCCGACACGCAACTGATCGCCGCCAAACACATTGCCGAAGTCATACACCGCCGACAGCGAGCCGGAATTCTTCGCTACGTTTTGCAGGCGTTTGCCTTTGTATTCCGGGTCTTCGGTGACTTCGGCATCGGTGTAGGCATAGCTGCCGATCAGGTTCCAGCGCTCGCTGAGTTGCCCGCTCAGGTCGACTTCCAGCCCACGGGAACGCACCTCACCAGCGGCGCTGTAGATCGTCGTCGGGCCTTCGGAATTGGCCACCAGCACGTTGCGTTTCTTGATGTCGAACAACGCGATATTGCCGGTGATGCTGCCCGGCATATCCAGCCGCGCACCCAGCTCCCACGACTTGGCTTCTTCCGGCGCAATGCTGCCGTCGAGCACGGTGCTGCTGCCGCTCAGCGGGGCGATGGTCGAGTTGGGTTTGAAGGATTCGGTGTAGCTGCCGTAGAACGACAGCGCGTCGGTGTAGCGATACACAAGACCGGCGCGCGGTACCCACTTCTGCCCATTGCTGTCGGTATTGGCCTTGAACGGCACGCCTTTGCCGGCGTACTGGTCGTACTCCTGAAAACGGCCGCCAGCGACCAGAATCCACTGCTCGTTGAGGTGAATCGAATCCTGCAGGAACAGCGAATCGCTACGCAGCTTATCGGTCTGCGCACTGTCGGGCGCACTCACCGTAGTGCCCATCACTTCGCGACCATACACCGGGTTGAGATAGCTGAAGGTGGTCAGGCTTTTCTGCCGGATCAGATCTTCGCGGTAGATCTTGCGGTACTCGTCATCGACGCCGAACACCAGATCATGCTGCATGCCCAGCACATTCACTTTGCCTTCGAGGCTGGCGGTGGTGAAACGATCGGTGCTGATCGCGTTTTGCGTGCCGTCCATGCTCCGCGTCAGTGTGCCTTTGTTGGTGTCGATCGCCGTCACGCGCACTTGGCTGGCGTCGTAGGTTTCGCGGTTCCAGCTGTAGCCGAAGTGGGCTTTCCAGCCGTCGTTGAGTTCGTGGTCGGCTTCGAAATGGTAGAGGTCCGAGCGCCCTTCCATGTCGTTGAACGGCTCGTCGAGACGCTGCTTGCGCGAGATATCCAGCGGATGGTTGGTGCGCGGATCGATCAGCGTGCCACGGTCGAAGGGGGTGAGAAACTCGCGGTGCTCGTAGGCGAACAACAGCTTGGTGCGCTCGCCGTACCAGGCCAGCGACGGTGCGATCAGCGTCTCGCGGTGGGTGCCGAAGTTGCGCCAGTAATCTTCGTCTTCGTGATCGACGACCATGCGATAGGCGAAGCCGGAATCGCCCAGCGCACCGGTGCTGTCGAAGGCGCCACCGCTACCGTTCTTGCCGTCACCGTAGGTCGAACCGCGCACGGTCACGGCATTGTACTGGGTCAGTTCCGGCTTCTTGCTGACCAGGTTGACCACGCCACCCGGATCCTGAATCCCGTAGAGCAACGAGGCCGGGCCTTTGAGCACTTCGACGCGATCCACGGTCGCGTTCATGCCACGGCCCTGCACCAGCGGCATACCGTCGCGCATGATCGAGCCATTGCGGTTGTCGCCGAAGCCGCGAGTCATCACCGAGTCCTGGGTACTGCCCAAGGTGTTGCCCTGGGTGATGCCGCTGACATTGGCCAGCGCGTCATCGAGATTGCGCGGCGCCTGATCGCGAATGACCTGCGCCGGGATGACATTGACCGTCTGTGGAATTTCTTGCAGCGACGCCGATGAGCGCATCACCGAACTGGTTTCCGGCGGCTGATAGCTCATCGATTCGTCGCGCGTGGACGTGATGGTGGTGGCGCCGAGATTAAGCGCCCCTTCGGTCGGCATCGGCTCCAGCGCCAGGGTATGACTGTCGGTGCGGCGAAAGCTCAGGCCGGAATTGCCGAGCAGACGTTGCAGTGCCTGTTCGGCGCTCATCTGGCCGTTGACTGCCGGAGCATTGAGGCCGTACGGCGCTTCATCGGTGTAGACCACGCTTTGCCCGGTCACGCGGCTGAAGTCGCTCAGGGCTTGCGGCAACGGTTTCGCGGCGAGGGCAAAATTGAATTGCTGTTGCGCCTGATTGCTCACCGCTTCTGCCGCCAGGGCGATACTCATCGGCAGCAATGCCGATGATGAAAAACTCAACGCCGACACGCTTAACCACTGTTTGACCGAACCGGATTTTGCCCTGGACTTCATTGCTCAATGACCTGTGTAGAACCGCAACGGATGCGAATGGCTCGCAGTTTCAGTCACTACACGGATGGGGCTCGGGGTTACCTCACCTTTAATTTGAAAATATTTCGCGGGGGATTTGTTGCCTGGGCTGACGCCTTCGCGAGCAGGCTCGCTCCCACCTTTGGAATGCGTTCCCTGTGGGAGCGAGCCTGCTCGCGAAGAGGCCGGCAGCCTCAGCGCAAAATAATCAACTGTCCCATCACCCGATGCTGCTCAAATCCCAGTACCCCTTGCAGCGAATTGAGCACCGCTTGCGGATCCTTGCTCGGGAAACTGCCGCTGACCTTGCGCGCCGCCAGCTCATCGTTGAGCAGCACAATCCGCCCCGGGTAATAGCGGCGCAGATCCTCGACGACATCGGCCAGCGTGGTCTTGTAGTAGGTCAGCCAACCCTGACGCCAGGCCAGTTGCGCTTCACTGTCCACGCCATGCAGTTTTTCCGCTGAGCCCTCGGCGTAGGCAACTTGCTGACCGGCCGTAAGAATCTGCTGTTGGCCATGCTCATCAGCCGTCACCGCGACACGCCCGGACAATACCGTCACTTGCGCGCCATGGAGTTGCCGGCGCACTTCGAACTGGGTGCCCAGCACCCGCGCTTCGCCCTGCTCCGCCGCCACCACAAAAGGGTCGCCAGTGTGAGTGACGCTGAAGAAAGCAGCACCTCTGATCAATTTCACGCGGCGCTGACCGTGACTGAAATCCACAGCAATCGCACTGTCGGCATCCAGTGTCACTTGCGACTGATCGGCCAGAGTCACCGTGCGGATTTCCCCAGGTGCCGAGACATGATCAGCGCGCAGATCGTCGAGCCAGCGCTGCGCCTGCCACCCGGTGCCGAGGCTGACCATCAGCAGCAGACACGCGGCCAGCGCCAGCGCTCCAGACCAACGCAACATCGGCGAACGACGCGGGGCGTCCATCGCCCGCAGATAACCTTGCAGCGAAAGCGTATCTTCCTCGGCCAGCGTGCGCGCGGGGCTTTCGCTGAGTTCCCAGATCACCTGCGCCTGCGCGTACGCTTCGGCATGGGCCGGATCGGCGCGCAGCCATTGGCTGAAGGTGAGTTGATCGCCAGTGCTCGGGCGGTCGTGCAACAGGCTCAGCCAGGCCAGCGCGGCTTGCTCCTGGGCCGGCGTCGGTGTGATCGGATCGGATGGCTTCACGGTGCTTTCCCTGGCAGGCGTGGCGCGGGGTCGCGCAGGCTGGCCTTGCAGGCCTCGAGGGCGCGCATCATATGTTTTTCCACGGCACTTTGGGACAGGCCCATGGCCTTGGCGATGTCGGCGTACTTGCGCCCATGAATGCGATTGAGCAGAAAAATCTGCCGGGTGCGTTCGGGCAAGGCGCGCAATGCGGCTTCGACATGGCGCAGATCGTTGCCGGCTTCGAGGGCGGCCTGGGGTTCGCTGCCGTGGCTGTCGGGTTCGTCCGGCTGCCAGCCTTCGTTGACCCGCGTGCGCGTGCCTTCACTGCGCAAATGATCGATGGCGATGTTGCCGGCGCAGCGCAGCAGATAGGTGCTGAGCTCTTCGACCTGGACCAGCGGCCGACGCCAGAAGCGCAAAAACAGATCCTGGACCAGATCCGCCGCCGTCGCCCGACAACCGACGCGGCGGTTCACCAGTGCTTCCATTTGCGCACGCTGGGACAGAAACACCTGAAGAAAATGCGCACGAGCGCCACGCGTTTCATCGTCACGCGATTCCGGCGGCAGACCGATCAGCACTTCAGCACTGCGCCCAGGCGGCGACCGGGCTCGCCAGCAGGCTCAACCCGGCCAGTGCCATGGCCAGACGCGGGCGATACGGCAGCAACAGCACCAATGCCAAAGCGCTGAGCATCAGCACCGCGAACCAGTCGACCAGACCGAAACTCCAGCCACCGGCCGCCACCGCCGCCCACAGCGAAAGCGCCAGCAACAGCCATCCCGCCAACGCCAGACCCTGACGGCGGCGCATCGACGGTTTGGCGCCGAGCAACTCGGCGTGATGACGTGGCATCGACAGGCACAACGCGGTGAAGCCGGCATAGGTGAGCAACAGGGCCAGCAGCATCAGTTGGCACCCTGTTCGACAGTGATCGACCGAGGCGAAGAACTTGCTTTGCGAACGCTGACGCGGTCGCCCGTACGCTGCATCTTGCGCGCAGCCCAGCCGAGGAAAAGCCCCGTCGCCAGACAAGTCAGATCAAATCCGGCCAGTGCCCAGTCGCGCTGCATCAGGGTCGCGCCAAGATTCCACGGTGTGGTCAGCGCATTGATCAGCGGCACCGCGATAAACAGCGCAGCGCCGAGCGTCAGCTGTTCGATCCAGGCCTTGCGTCCCGAACGCAACACCGCGTGCACCACGCTCAGGCCCCAGGCTATGAAGAACGCATTCACTTCCCAATCGGCCCGCCCCGCCAGACTCACCGGCAACAGTCGATTGGCCAAAAAGAACACCGCCACCGCCGACACCAGGCCGGCCATGCTGGCGATATTCAGCACCTCGACCAGGCGCAATTCGAACGGCAGCGCCGCGCTTTTCACGTGCTTGAGCTGCCGCTTGCCGAGCCAGATCACCAGCCCGGTGCCAATCATCGCCGTGCCGGCCAGCCCGCAAATGAAATACAGCCAGCGCAACAGCGGCCCGGCGAAATGGCCCATGTGCAAACCGTAGAACGCGCCACCCACCGCCATCGCCATGGGTTGATCGGGGGTACTGCTCAGAAGCTGCCCGGTGACGCCATTGAAGGTCACCGCCCGACCGAAATCATGCACCACCCGATCGCCCGCGCGGGACAGCACCACCGTGGCGCTGGCATCGCCCGGGTTGCTCACCGACAGGCGCGCGGTATGGCCGCCCGACCACTGCTCGCTGGCCTTGGCCAGTAGCGGCGCCATGGCGGTCAGCGGCGCGGCGATATCGGCGCGCTCGGGTGTCTTCGAGGCGGGAAAGACTTCGTCGTAGAACTTGCGCACGTCGCTGCCGTAAGAGGCGACGATGCTGGCCGGCATGACCATCGACATGAAAATCACCAGGCTGCTGTAAGTGATCATCAAGTGAAACGGCAGCACCAGCACGCCCACGGCGTTATGCCCGTCGAGCCAGGAACGCTGGCCCTTGCGCGGGCGGAAGGTGAAGAAGTCCTTGAAGATTTTCTTGTGGGTGATGATGCCGCTGATCAGTGCAACGAACATCACCATCGCGGCGAGGGTCGCCAGCCAGCGCCCCCACGGGTAAGGCATCTGCAACTGGAAGTGGAAACGGTAAAAGAACTCGCCGCCCATGCTTTCGCGGCCCTGCACCTCGGCCCCGGTCTGAGCGTCGAGAGTTCGGGATTCGAAGCGGCCGCGCTCGCCGGGTTTGCCCGGCGCCTGCTGCCAGCGCACCGTCAGACCGGGGTCGCGGGCATCAGGCAAGTCGATCAGCCAGCGCGAGGCACCGGCGGCGTGTTGCTGCAGATAATCTTGCGCCAGCGCCAGGCTCGCTTCGCTGTCGAGCGAATGCGCAGCAATTTCCGGCTGCATCCAGTGGCTGATTTCGTCTTTGAAGTAAGCAAGCGTGCCGGTGAGAAAAATCGCGAACAGCAGCCAGCCGAACACCAGCCCGGCCCAGGTGTGCAGCCAGGCCATCGCCTGGCGGAAACCCTCTTTCATGCCAGCCCCAGTCCGCGCGCGGCACCGGAAACGGTGGCAAGAATCACGCTCGGCACCAGCAGGCCGACCCACGCCGACCACGCGCTGCGGCAGGCAAAGCACCAGAGCACCGCGACCAGATAGACCAGAAAGGACACGGTCATGCCGGTGACCACGGCTTCGGCGCGGTTCAGCGGCAGCCACAACGTCAGGGTGACGCTGGCCAGCGCCGCGACCAGATAGCCGCCGAAAATCGCCGCCAATACCCGCGAAGTGACGGCCAGACGATAGGACATGGGAAGGGTGGCGAGTTTGCCTTTCATGTTTCGACCCTGAAACGAAAAACGTTCGGCCGACAAGCCGAATCTACAGGCGAGCAATATTAATGATAAATATTCTCATACGCAAAAGCATCTGATTGCCGGACACTGTCGCCAGCCTCTACAATGCGAACCATTCTTGTTCTCTAATGCACGTTCTCTACGCAAGTTTTGCGTCCGGAGTCATTTCGTTGCCGCCCGCCCATCCCGTCGAATCGCTCTACAACGCCCACCACAGTTGGCTCACCGGCTGGCTGCGGCGCAAGCTCGGCTGCCCGGACAGTGCGGCGGATCTGGCCCAGGACACGTTCATCAAAGTGCTGACCGCCCGCGAACCACCGGTGATCATCGAACCGCGCGCCTTTCTCACTACGCTGGCCAAGCGCGTACTGTTCAACCATTACCGGCGCCAGGATGTGGAACGCGCCTACATCGAGACACTGGCGCAGATGCCTGAAATGGTCGCGCCTTCGGAAGAGCACAAAGCGATCATCCTGCAGACGTTGATCGAACTCGATGAGTTGCTCGACGGTTTGCCGCGCCAGGTCAAACGCGCCTTTCTGCTCGCGCAGGTCGATGGTCTGACTTATCCACAGATCGCCGCAGAACTGGGCATCTCGGTGGCCACGGTCAAACGCCATTTGAACAAAGCGGCCATGCGCTGCTATTTCGCCCTGTGAATCGCACGCCGGATTTCTCCGCGCAAGTCGCCGAACAGGCGGTGCACTGGTTGCTGGAAATGCAGCAGGGCACGCTGACCCCGCGCCAACAGCAGGCCTGGCAACAATGGCTGGATGCACACAGCGAACACCGCCGAGCGTGGGAACACATGCAACGGGTCAACCAACGCTTGCGCGGCGTGTCGTCGCCGTTGGCCCACGCCGCGTTGAACGGACCGAAGTCCGGCAGCCGCCGTCAGGCGCTGAAAATGTTGCTGATTCTAGGAGCGGGCTCAGCGGCAACCTGGGGCATGCGCGAGCACACGCCGCTGCCTTCGCTGCTTGCCGACTACCGCACACCGATCGGCCAGCGGCGCAAGATTGGCTTGGGCGGTGCCGATTCGTTGCAGCTCAATACCGCCAGCTCGGTTGATGTTGATGGTGCGCAGCGGTTGATTCGTCTGCTCGAGGGCGAAATGCTGTTGAGCGCTGCGAATCCGTTCGAGATACGTACGGCACACGGCGTGCTGAAAAGCCAAGGTGCGCGCCTCAATGTGCGGCAGTTTGTTGATCACACGCATATCGCGCTGTTTGAAGGACGAGTCGAACTCATCGCCAGCCAGCGCGCGCCCCTGCTGCTGCCGATCGCGCGGCAGTTGAGTTTTACTGCCAGCTCGGTCAGCGAGGCTAAACCGCTGGACGCCAACAGCGGTGCATGGACCGACGGCATGCTGGTCGCCGCCCATATGCGCCTCGGCGATTTCCTCGAAGAGCTTGGCCGCTACCGGCGCGGGCAGCTGCGGTGCGACAGTCAGGTTGCCGATCTGCTGATTTCCGGGACGTATCCACTGGATGACAGCGAGCAGATTCTCGACCTGCTGCAGATCAGTCTACCGGTCAGAGTGAAGCGCTTTACCCGTTATTGGGTGAGCGTCGAAGCGCGGGTTTAGAAAGCAAGATCAAAAGATCGCAGCCTTCGGCGGCTCCTACATTTGGAATGCATTTTTTCTGTAGGAGCTGCCGAAGGCTGCGATCTTTTGATTCTGAAAAAATAAATGAGCCGTTTTTCAGATCTGGCGTGACAGAGAAGGAAAGCCCCCTTGATTCCACCTTCTCAGGATCATCCACATGCAGCCCACCCGCCTTACGCCACTGGCCCGCAGCCTGCGCAATCTTCTGCTCGGCGCCAGCCTGAGTTTCACCGCCCTGCCCGCCGCGATGGGTGCCGAAGCCAAGGTTTATCACATCGCCCCGGCATCGCTGGAAACCGCGCTCAACCAGTTTGGCCGTGAAGCAGGCGTACTGATTTCCTTCGGTTCGCAAGTCACCAGCGGCGTACAAAGCCGGGGTCTGGAAGGCAATTACACCGCGCAACAAGGCCTCGATGCCTTGCTCGAAGGCACCGGCCTGCAAGCCCGCGCCGAGGGTGACAACGCCTTCAGCCTGCAACCGCTGGCTGACGCGGCGCTGGAGCTGGGCACCTCGACCGTAGTTGGCGACTGGCTCGGCGATGCGGCGCAGATCAATGTCTTCGAACACCCCGGCGCGCGCGATGTGATCCGCCGCGAAGAATTCGAACGCCAGGGCGCGACCCAGGCCCGCGATGTGCTCAACCGCATCCCCGGTGTGAACGCGCCGGAGAACAACGGCACGGGCAGCCATGACATGGCGCTGAATTTCGGCATTCGCGGTTTGAATCCGCGCCTGGCCGCACGCTCGACAGTATTGATGGATGGCATCCCGGTGCCGTTCGCGCCGTACGGTCAGCCGCAGTTGTCGTTCGCGCCGATCAGCATGGGCAACATGGATGCCGTGGACGTGGTGCGTGGCGGCGGCGCGGTGCGTTACGGCCCGCAGAACGTCGGCGGCGTGGTCAACTTCGTGACCCGGGCGATTCCCGACGAGCCAACGGTCAAGGGAGGTTTCCAGACTGAAACCAGCCCATCGTCGAGCCACGACGGTTTCAAGACCAGCGCCAATCTGCTGGCCGGCGGCACCAATGCCAACGGCCTCGGTGGTGCGCTGTTGTACTCCGGCACTCGTGGTGGTGACTGGCGTGAACACAGCGATACCGAGATCGACGACCTGATCCTCAAGGGCAAGTACCAGCTCGACGACGCCAACAGCTTCAACGCCATGGCCCAGTATTACGAGGGCAAGGCCGACATGCCCGGCGGTCTCAATGTCGCCGATTACGATGCCGATCCGTTCCAGTCGACGCGACCGAAAGATCAGTTCTGGGGGCGCCGGACGATGTTCAACTTCGGCTATCGCTATCAGCAAGATCGCCGCGAGTTCACCGCCAACACCTTCTTCACCAAAACCCTGCGCAGCGGTTATCTGGATCAGGGCACGTTTCTTTCGCTGTCGCCTCGCGAGTATTGGGTGCGTGGTCTGGAAACCCGTTTCGCCCAAGGCTTCGACTTGGGTCCGAGCAGCCACGAAGTCGGAGTCGGTTACCGCTACATCAATGAGGCCGGCCACGAACTGCGCTATCGCACGCCGATCAGCGCCAACGAATACCCGACCGCCAGCAGCCGCAACGACCGTGACACTCGCGGTGGTACCGAGGCCAACGCATTCTTCGTCGATGACCGCATCGACATCGGCAAATGGACCATCACCCCGGGCGTGCGCTACGAGATGATCGAGTCGCAGCAGACCAACAACCTGACCAACGTCAAATACAAGGGCGACTACAACACCGCGCTGCCGGCGCTGAACGTGCTCTATCACCTCACCGACAGCTGGAATCTGTACGCCAACACCGAAGGCTCGTTCGGCAGCGTGCAATACAGCCAGATGCCCAATCGCGTGAGCAGCGGCGAGGTGAAACCGGAAAAGGCCCGCACCTGGGAACTCGGCACGCGCTATGACAACGGTGCCCTGCGCGCTGAAATCGGTACGTTCCTGATCAACTTCGACAACCAGTACGAAAGCAACCAGACCAACGACTCGGTGATCGCTCGCGGCGAAACCCGCCATCAGGGCATCGAGACCAGCGTCAATTACGCGCTCGATGACTTGAGTCCGGCGCTGGCCGGTTTCGATGTCTACGCCAGTTATGCCTATGTCGATGCGACCATTCGCGAAGACGGGCCAAACAAAGGCAATCGCGTGCCTTTTTCCTCCAAGCACAAAGGCACGATTGGCGTCGGTTATACCGAAGGGCCATGGAAGCTGAATCTGGACAGCAGCTTCCAGAGCGACCAGTTCGCCGACAACGCCAACATCTCGAAGGAAAGTGCCGATGGCAGCACCGGCAAGATCCCCGGTTACATGCTGTTCAGCAGCCGCGCCGGGTATGACTTCGGACCGCAACTGTCGGATTTGAATGTGGCGGTGGGGGTGAAGAACATCTTCAACACGCAGTACTTCACACGCTCGTTCGATGACAACAACAAGGGCAAGTACGTGGGAGAGCCGCGGACGGTTTATGTGCAGACGTCGGTGGCGTTCTGACCCCACCCCATCGAAGATCAAAAGCCCCTCACCCTAACCCTCTCCCAAAGGGAGAGGGAACTGACCGAGGTGTATTTACGATTTACGCTCGCCTGCAATATCGAGCCGAACGCTGGACTTGAAAACAACCGGGATCGGCCCCCTCTCCCAGAGGGTGAGGGACTGACCGAGGTGTATTTACGCTTTACGCTCGCCTGCAATATCGAGCCGAACGCTGGACTTGAAAACAACCGGGATCGGCCCCCTCTCCCAGAGGGTGAGGGACTGACCGAGGTGTATTTACGCTTTACGCTCGCCTGCAATATCGAGCCGAACGCTGGACTTGAAAACAACCGGGATCGGCCCCTTCTCCCAGAGGGTGAGGGACTGACCGAGGTGTATTTACGATTTACGCTCGCCTGCAATATCGAGCCGAACGCTGGACTTGAAAACAACCGGGATCGGCTCCCTCTCCCAGAGGGTGAGGGACTGACCGAGGTGTATTTACGCTTTACGCTCGCCTGCAATATCGAGCCGAACGCTGGACTTGAAAACAACCGGGATCGGCTCCCTCTCCCAGAGGGTGAGGGACTGACCGAGGTGTATTTACGCTTTACGCTCGCCTGCAATATCGAGCCGAACGCTGGACTTGAAAACAACCGGGATCGGCCCCCTCTCCCAGAGGGTGAGGGACTGACCGAGGTGTATTTACGAATTGCGCTCGCCTGCAGTATCGAGCCGAACGCTGGACCTGAAAACAACCGGGATCGGCTCCCTCTCCCAGAGGGTGAGGGACTGACCGAGGTGTATTTACGATTTACGCTCGCCTGCAATATCGAGCCGAACGCTGGACTTGAAAACAACCGGGATCGGCTCCCTCTCCCTCGGGAGAGGGCTGGGGTGAGGGGCTACGGTCTTAAACCCTGCGAGCAATCACCAACACCACAAACAAAAAACGGGCCTGCATCAGCAGGCCCGTTCTCCTTTGGTTACTTGTGAAATCAGCGCATCAACTGTTGATCGCTGCCTGTTCGTTCTCGTCAAATTCTTCCGCCAACAGCTTGTCGTTGGCTTTGCCGGTAAATGGCACTACAGCGGCGCGTGGTTTACCTCGCAGTTTGCCGAACAGATGATCCAGTTTGTGCTCGAGTTTCTCGGCAGCACCGTCGATCGCCTGTTCCAGCGAATCGGCTTTATGAGTCACGGAAATCGGTTGGTGGCCTTTTGGCCGCGCTTCCAGTTGGCAGCGCAAGTCATGGGGACCTGGTTTCTCGCCGTTCTCGTCGCTCAGGTGGACTTCGACACGGGTCAGGTCTTCTTCATAACGGTCGAGCGTGCTCTCAATAGTTGTACGTACCCACTCCTCCAGTCGCTTACTGCTTTGAATATGGTTATCGCTGTTGACTTGGATTTGCATAGTTCATCCCTTATTTCAGCTAGCTCGCTGGAGGCCTTGAGTTGAATTTCCTGACCTCCTGGTTACAACAATCGGCCCGAGCGACGAACATTTCAACCCCTGAAAAAAGAAAAATATTCATTCGCAAAAAAAGCCGGACAACCGAGCGAGGCGCTGTTAATGTCGGGAGTTGGGTCGACCCGCTCCGTAGAAAAATCTGCTCACATCTGTTGCTCATTCAGCGGGTGCAGGCTGCGAAAAATCCCCGCCTCTTCCACCAGCCAGTCATGCACAGCGCGCACGCCCGGATGGCTCAACGCCCCCGGCGCATATAGCAGCACGTAGCGTTTATGGTTGGGCACCGACAAGCCGAACGGCACAATCAAAGTGCCGCGCTCCAGCTCATCATTGAGCAACGTGCGCCGGGCAATCGCCACGCCCATACCGGCAATCGCCGCTTCAATGGTCAGGTGATTGCGATTGAACGTGTGCCCGCGCCGCACATCGGCGCCTTCGAAGCCGATCGCGTTCAAGTAGAACTCCCATTCCGCATACTCGTAACTGCCACGCCAGGCGGTAATGTCGTGCAGCAGCGGGAAATGCACCAGATCCGCCGGACCGTGCAACGGCGGTCGCCCGCGCAGCAGGCTCGGCGCGCACACCGGAAATATCTGCTCGTCGAGCAAGGCTGTGGATAACAATCCGGGGTAGCTGCCATCGTTGAGGTCGATCGCCAGATCGAAATCGCCCTCATGCAGGGGCACGCTGCTGTCCTCGGCCACCAGGCGCAACTGGATATCCGGAAAGCGTTGCTGCAAGCGCGGCAGGCGCGGAGTCAGCCATTTGCCGAGAAACGACGGGATCGACCGCAACCGCAGAGTTCCGCTGATCATCCCGGCGTCCAGCCGGCGCAATTCCGCATCGATGCTGCCGTACGCTTCATTGACGGTAATCGCCAGTCGCTGCCCCTGTGCACTCAACTCAACGCCCCGCGCGCGCCGATGAAACAGGCGAAAGCCCAGGCGCTCTTCCAATTGGCGGATCTGCTGGCTGACCGCGCCCGGGGTGATGTGCAGCTCTTCGGCACAACGGGTGAACGACAGGTGCCGCGCGGCACAGGCAAACACCTGCAGCCAGACGTAGGTCTGGGCATGCAATTGACGACTCATTGTTTAGTCCTGCTAAAGGCTGTCTTAGGAGGTTTCGTTGGTCACCTCGAAGCGAGGCAGGCAGTATCGCCGACATTGCGCTTGTCCGACAAAAAATGGCAGCGATTCCTACTCCATTGCTTGTAAGGGTTTAGCATGGCTATCAGTGTTTTCGATCTATTCAAAGTGGGCATCGGCCCGTCCAGTTCCCATACCGTCGGTCCGATGCGTGCAGCGGCGACGTTTGCCCAGGCCCTGATCGACCAACATCTGCTCTATGACGTGCGACGGGTGGAAATTCGTCTGTACGGCTCGCTGTCTGCGACCGGCGTTGGCCATGCCACCGATCGCGCGACGGTCATGGGCCTGATGGGCGAGTGGCCGGACAGCATCGATCCTTCGACCATCGATCCACGCATCCAGCAACTGCGCGAAACCGGACAACTGTCCCTCGCCGGTCAACGCTCGATTGCGTTTGACTGGCAGAGCGATCTGCTGCTGCTCGACGAGAGCTTGCCCTACCACCCCAACGCCATGTCGCTGAGCGCATTTGGCGAAAGCGCCGAGCTGTTCACGCAAACCTATTACTCGGTGGGCGGCGGCTTCATCGTCGAAGCGGCTGAAGCCGAGTCTGGCGTGGCGCCAGCCAGCGACGTGGTGTTGCCCTACGATTTTTCCAGCGCCGCCGAACTGCTCGCTTTGTGCAAAAAGCACAATCTGCGCGTGTCCGAACTGATGATGGCCAACGAGCGCGCCTGGCGCAGCGATGCCGAGATTCGCCAAGGCCTGCTGCACATCTGGTCAGTGATGCGCGAGTGCGTCGAACAAGGTTTGCGCCACGAAGGCATCCTGCCCGGCGGTCTGAAAGTACCGCGCCGCGCGGCGAAACTGCATCGCAGCCTGTTGGAAATCGGCAAACCGAATGTGATCAGTTCGACCCTGTCGGCAATGGAATGGGTCAACCTGTTCGCCCTTGCCGTCAACGAAGAAAACGCTGCCGGCGGGCGCATGGTCACCGCGCCGACCAATGGCGCCGCCGGCATCATTCCGGCCGTTCTGCACTACTACATGAAATTCAATCCGGATGCGTCTGACGATGACGTCGTCGCGTTCTTTCTCGGTGCAGCCGCCGTGGGCATTTTGTGCAAGAAAAACGCCTCCATCTCCGGTGCCGAGGTCGGCTGTCAGGGCGAAGTCGGTTCGGCATGCGCAATGGCCGCCGCCGGCCTGGCCGACGTCCTCGGCGCGACACCGGAGCAACTGGAGAACGCTGCCGAAATCGGCCTGGAACACAACCTCGGCCTGACCTGCGATCCGGTCGGTGGCCTGGTGCAAGTGCCGTGCATCGAGCGCAATGCCATCGCGGCGGTGAAGGCGATCAACGCCACGCAAATGGCCCTGCGCGGCGACGGCAATCACTTCATTTCCCTCGACCGGGTGATCCGCACCATGCGCGACACCGGCGCCGACATGCACGACAAGTACAAGGAAACCTCGCGGGGCGGGCTGGCGGTGAACTGGGTGGAGTGCTGATCGGCCTGACTGCACTGTCAGCGATCATCCGCTCATTCCTGCCCTGAAAACGCGCCACAAAAAACGGCGAGCCCCGAGGCTCGCCGTTTTTTTCGCCGTGTTTATTGTTCGACAATTTTTCCGGCATGCGCCTTGCTACATCACCCTTGAGGCAAACGGACATTGCAAACCTCAGCGAACGAGATGCCAGTGGTCTGGTGTTGCGAACCAAATCAGATCATGGCCGGTCAACAACTGCACGTTCAATCAGGCGGTGACGCATCATGGACAACCCATTTCAGATCATTACCGATGCTTTCGCGCCGGACTATCAGATCAATCTGAGCATTCAGGGCCTGGACGGCAGCATCATGCTGACGCTGTCCAACGCGGGGCGCATCGTGGCCAAGCGCATGATCAGCGCCGAACAGCGCAACGATCCCGAGCGTTTGAAGAGGCTGGTGCAAAGCATCCAGTTCGGCATCGCCATCGAACAGGGCCACAGCGCCATGTCGATTCTCGAAGCCATGACCAGCGGCGCCGGGCTGACCCCGCCACCGCCACGCGTCAAGGGCCAGCCGGGCCAGGCGGCGGGCCTTTAAAGCTCGCCCTTCTCCACTTCAGGATGTTCGCTGGAGCCCGTGCCGAGCTTGCGCTGCGGGTTCTCGATCTTCACTGAGGGGAATTGCGACGAAGCGTAACGCACCACCAGGATCGCAAACGCCAGCAGCAGAATGCCGCCGCACAGGTAGATAATGCCCATGTCCGGCGGGTTGTGGTGCGAGACGTTGGAGATCAGCAGGCGCGTCAGTGCAGTGATCGCCACGTAGATCAGGAAGCGCACCGGCATGTGGTTGGTCTTGAAATAAATCCCGACCATCGCGCCCAGTTCCAGATAGATGAACAGCAACAGAATGTCATCGATCTTGATGTGCCCGACTTCGAGCATCCCGAGAAACTCCATCACCGCCGCCCACGCTGTCACCGCACCGATGGCGAACAGCGCCAGATAGTGAAAGGTTTCGACGAACAGGTTGCCCAGGGACTCGGCCAGTTGATGCACGTTACGCCGCAGTTTCTCGGCCCAATTTATTTTCACGATGAGTTTCCTTAGCCCGTTTCGGGCGGATGATGCGTATCGCGCGTGACGGTTTTGCGCGCGCGCCTTGTAGCAACGGTTTTCATGCAGGTTCAGGGCCACGCATCATGGCGATCCGCCGCAAATCCCGCGCCGTGGCGTTTGGTCGCACCGCTGGAGTTTCTGTGGGGGCGAGACTGCTCGCGAATAGCCGCACGCCCTACCCCTGACAAATGCCAAATCCGGTCTACATTGAAAAGCCACTACCCATGGCGCAGGGATTCGCTTATCCTTTTCGCTGTATATGGATACAGTAGTCGTCAAGACAACTTAATGTGAAGGCATGTGAGGTGGTGAATGGCCGTCGAAGTGGTATACCGCAGCAGCCGAGATCTGGAGCGCTTGTTCATGGATAAAGCCGAAGCTGATCGTCATGACAAAATGCTCGAACTGGCCGAATATCTGGCCGATGTGCTGCAAAAAGCCGTTCCGTCCCTGACTGAACAGCAAGTGGAAGAAGCCGGGATCTACATGGCGAAGAATCGCGATGTGTTCGCCAGAGCGTTCAAGAGCCAGCCCGATGCGCTGTCGGAGCTGATCAATGCGCCGGCCGAGCCTGTCGAAAAAGCTGAAGCGGCAGAACCTGATGAGGCGCCGGCGAAGCCAGCCAAACCAGCGAAAGCGCCGAAGTAATTAGAAAGATCGCAGCCTTCGGCAGCTCCTGCACTCGGAATGTAGGAGCTGCCGAAGGCTGCGATCTTTTGCTTTCAGCGATACAAAACCTTTTCGGCCAACTCATCCGCCACCCGCGCCGGCGAACGTTTTTCCGCCTGAGCATGGGCGAAGACTTCGGTCAGCCGCGAACTGATTTTCGACAGATGCGCCGTAATCGTCGGCAACTCCTCACCGCGATGTTTAAGCGATACGTAAATCAGCCCGCCGGCATTGATCACATAATCCGGCGCATAAAGAATCCCGCGCCGTTCCAGTTGATCCGCCACATCCAGATGGGAAAGTTGATTGTTCGCCGAACCGGCCACCGCCGAGCAGCGCAGCTGTGAAACGCTGTGACTGTTGAGCACACCGCCCAACCCGCACGGCGCGAGAATGTCGCACGGCGTGCTGAGCAATGCGTCGTTGGCGATCGGGTGAGCATTGAGCTGCTCCATCGCCAGTTGCACCTTGCCGTGGTCGATGTCACTGACGAGCAACTCGGCGCCTGCCGCGTGCAGTTGCTCGGCCAGCGCAAAACCGACATTGCCAAGCCCCTGGATGGCAACGCGCAGACCTTCGAGGTTGTCGCTGCCCAGGCGCGCCATCGCCGTGGCGCGTATGCCGGCGAACACGCCCATGGCCGCATGCGGCGCCGGGTCGCCTGCCGAAGTGGTGCTGGTAACGTGGCGGGTCTGCTGGGCAATGCAGTCCATGTCCGCCACTGACGTACCGCTGTCGATGGCGGTGATATAGCGGCCGTCGAGTTGCTCGATGCAACGTCCGAAAGCCTCGAACAACGCGGCGCGATTCTCGACATGGGCCGGGCGCACGATCACCGCCACCCCGCCACCTTGCGCGAGGCCGGCGAGCGCCGCTTTGTAGCTCATGTTTTGCGCCAGGCGAATGGCGTCCTCGACCGCAGATTCGTCGTTGGGATAGGCAAGGTAACGGCACCCACCCAGGGCTGGCCCCAGATGGCTGTTATGAATGGCAATGACCGCCTTCAACCCGGTGGCCGGGTCCACGCTCAGGTGCAGCGATTCCAGGCGAGTGCTTTGCATGAGAGCGAACATCGACAGGCTCCCGAATCACTTCTTGTAGAACGCCAGTATAGGCTTGCCCCTGAAAATTGCTGGCGCACACCGGCATGAGCCGCCGAGCGGACAATGCTGCGCCGCTATAACTCGCGCTCAGTGAGCCCGGCACTGGACGAACAACCCGGACGGGGCTAAAACGAGGCATTGGAGGGAGATTTTGATGAGTGCGCGCCAACGCTTTTTCGAATGCCTGCATCGTTCACCGCCGGCCCTGCTGGAAGCTGCGCTGTGGATAAGTGCCGAGCACGACAAAACCCTCGAGCCCGAGGCATGGTTGCGCACCTTCAAGGATCTGCAACTACGCGTCAGCTATGGGCTGCCGATGCTGCCGGTCAGCGAACTGGCGCAACCGCTGTTGCGACGCATGGTCGATCTCGGTTTCGCGCAGGATGATTTCCTGCCGCTGCGCCCGCAGGCGGCGCTGCTGCATCGCGTGTTGCACACCCAACGCGGTCAGCCGTTGGCATTGGCGTTGATCGCACTGGAATTGGCGCGTGGGTTGGAGATTCCTCTGGTCGGGGTCAACTTCCCCGGACATTTTCTGCTGCGGGTACCCGGCGCCGACCACTTGCTCGATCCTTGCGGCGGGCGGCGACTGTATCCCAATGACTGCCGAGAACTGTTGCAACGCCAATACGGGCCGAACATGCAGCTCAGCGCCGAACATTTGCTGAGCGCAACGCCGGTGCAGATGCTGCAACGTCTGTCACGCAACCTGCGCCAATTGCACCTGACCCACGACGATCACATCGCCGCGCTGATCGACGCAGAACGAGTGCTCGAACTGGGCGATGCGAAGGCCTCCGATTACATGGCCCGGGCCAGTCTGTATCAACGGCTGGATTGCCCGAACGCTGAACGCTTCGATCTGGAGCATGCATTATTGCTCAGCGAAGACCCGATCCAGCGCCTGCGCCTGACCGAACGCCTCGGCCATCTGCCGCCCAACTCCGTCGTGCATTAACTACCTTCCGCAGGCTGCCACCATCCTTGAGGCCCACACAAACCTGTGTGGGAGCGAGCCTGCTCGCGAAAGCGGTGTGTCAGCTGAATGAACAGCGACTGACACTCCGTCTTCGCGAGCAGGCTCGCTCCCACAGGAATTACGGGGTGTCTGGTTGATTGGCAGGATGCGCCTTGATAAACGCCGGATGTTCAGCCGCCAACGCAGCCACACGGCAAATTTTCGGATACGCCTCCAGGCTGACGTTGAACCGCTCAGCCGCATACAACTGCGGAATCAGATACACATCTGCCACGCACGGCCATTCGCCAAAACAGAAACCGCTGTCGCCGATCAACTGCTCCACCGTTGCCAGCCCTTGGCTGATCCAATGGCTGATCCACTCCACCACTTGCGCCTCATTCTGCCCCGCCTGGCGCAGGCGATTGAGCACGCTGACGTTGTGCAGCGGGTGCACATCGCAGCCGATCACCGCCGCGACACCGCGCACCTGCGCGCGCGCCAGCAGATCATCCGGCAGCAACGGCACCTGCGGGTATCGCTCTTCCAGATACTCGATGATCGCCGGCGATTGAATCAGCAGCGCACCATCATCGGTGCGCAAGGTCGGCACCCGGCCCTGCGGATTGAGCGCCAGATACGCCGGTTGCCGATGTTCACCGCCCGACGGTGCGATCAGGTTGACCGGCAACGCCTGGTAATCGAGGCCCTTCAACGCCAGCGCAATGCGCACCCGATACGACGAAGTGGAACGGTAATAGCCATAGAGATCCATAAGCCGCTCCCGTCAGCGCGCAGCGATCACGGTGCCGCGACATTCGCCGAAGCCGATCGAGGCAAAACCGTCGCGGGCGCAGCGGGCACGCAGGATGATTTCGTCACCGTCCTCAAGGAATTTGCGCACTTCGCCGGAAGCCAGTTCGATCGGTTTCTTACCGCCCTCGGTAATCTCCAGCAGGCTGCCAAACTGGCCGTTTTCCGGGCCGGACAAAGTGCCCGAACCGAACAGATCGCCGGCCTGCAACTGGCAACCGTTGACGCTGTGATGCGCAACCATTTGCGCGACTGTCCAGTACATGTAGCGGGTGTTGCTCAGGGTCAGGCGATGGGCGGGCAGGTTCTGCTCGCGCATGGTTTCGGTACGCAACAGCACTTCCAGCTCGATGTCGAAGGCGCCGCCATCCTGATCGCGCTTGTCGAGCAGATACGGCAGCGGCTGCGGATCACCTTCAGGGCGGGCCGGTTGCGCCGTGCGGAATGGTTCCAGTGCTTCAGCCGTCACCACCCACGGCGAGACGCTGGTGATGAAACTCTTCGACAGGAATGGGCCGAGTGGCTGGTATTCCCAAGCCTGGATATCCCGCGCCGACCAGTCGTTGAGCAGGCAGAAACCGGCGATGTGCTCGGCAGCGTCACCGATGGCAATCGGCTCGCCCATCTCATTGCCCTGGCCGATCCAGATACCCAGTTCCAGTTCGTAATCCAGACGCGCGCATGGACCGAATACCGGTTCGGTCTGGCCGGCCGGCAGCGTCTGGCCTTTCGGCCGGCGCACGTCGGTGCCGGACGCTCGCACCGTGGAAGCGCGACCGTGGTAACCGATCGGCACGTGCTTGTAGTTCGGCAGCAGCGGGTTATCCGGGCGGAACAGTTTGCCGACGTTCTGCGCGTGCTCGATGCCGACGTAGAAGTCGGTGTAATCGCTGATCCGTGCCGGCAGGTGCATCTGGCAATCGGCAGCCAACGGCAAGAGTTTCGCGCCTTGCGCTTCGATGTTGCCACGCAGGGTGCTGCCTTCACTGAACAGTTCGATCAGGCGTTCGCGCAGGGCCACCCGCGCCTCACGGCCAAGTTCAAAGAACGCGTTCAACTGCCCGCCGTGCATGGCTTCCACCGCACTGCGTGCGATACCGTCGAACAGACCGGCCTCAAGCGCCACCTGCAAATCGAAAATGTGCTCGCCGATCGCTACGCCCGCGCGAGGCGCCGAACCGTCCAGGCTGAACACGCCCAGCGGCAGATTCTGCAAGGGGAAATCGCTGTGACCGTTGGCCGAAGCGACCCAACTGCGGGGGATGGAATTCTGTGTCATGGGTTATCTCCGGGTCGGGTCGAACGTGGCGGGCAGCGTCGCCCAGCAAGCGTCGTAACTGGGTTGCAACTGTGGGCATTCGAGGGCGAAACGACTTGGACGAAGCACCTGGCTGGTCTCGAACATGAAGGCCATGGTGTTATCGATTTTTGCAGGTGCAAGCTCGGCGTTGATCGCCCTGGTGCAGGTTTCGCCGTCCGGGCCGTGGGCGCTCATGCAGCTGTGCAGCGACGCGCCGCCGGGCACGAAGCCTTCGGCCTTGGCGTCGTATTCGCCCTGGATCAGGCCCATGAATTCGTTCATCAGGTTGCGATGGAACCACGGTGGCCGGAAGGTGTTTTCGGCGACCATCCAGCGCGGCGGGAAGATCACGAAATCGAGGTTGGCCAGACCGTGCACGCTGGTCGGCGAGGTCAGTACAGTGAAAATTGAAGGATCAGGGTGATCGAAACTCACCGTGCCGATGGTGTTGAAACGGCGCAGGTCGTATTTGTACGGCACGTTGTTGCCGTGCCAGGCGACCACATTGAGCGGTGAGTGATTGAGTTCGGTGGCCCACAACTGGCCAAGGAATTTCTGCACCAAAGTAGTCGGTTGCTGCAGGTTTTCGTAGGCAGCGACCGGGGTGAGGAAATCCCGTGGATTGGCCAGACCGTTGCTGCCGATCGGCCCCAGATCCGGCAGGCGCAGCGGCGCGCCGTGGTTCTCGGCGAGGTAGCCGCGAGCCTGTGGATCGAGCAGTTCGACGCGAAATTTCAGGCCACGCGGCAGAACGACGATTTCCAGCGGCGCCACTTCGAGTACGCCCAGTTCGGTGGCGATACGCAGGCGACCGAGTTGCGGCACCAGCAGCATTTCCCCATCGGCGTTAAAGAACACACGCTCCATTGAACGGTTGGCGGTGTAGTTATAAATGCTGATGCCGGAAGGTTTTTCGGCGCCAGCATTGGCCGCCATGCTGACCAGACCATCGATGAAATCCGTTGGCTCGGTCGGCAGCTCCAGTGGATTCCAGCGCAGGCGATTGGGCGTCACTTCACCCAAAGGTCCGCCGGCCAGTTGCCGTTCCAGTTTGACGAACGCCGGGTGGTTGGCCGACGGCTGAATCCGGTACATCCAGGTGCGCCGCGCTTCGCTGCGCGGCATGGTGAACGCGGTGCCGGAGAACAGCTCGGTATACAGGCCGTACGGGGCTTTCTGCGGGGAATTCTGGCCAACGGGCAGCGCGCCGGGCAACGCTTCAGTGCTGAATTCGTTGCCGAAGCCGGACTGGTAAACCAGGTCCTGCGCGGTTGAATCGGGGTTCATGGAGCCTCCTGAACAGGGAGTCGGCAGTGGCCCATCGCTCTGGCTCAGAGTTCTCGGCACGCCGGGGTTGTTATTATCGTAATCTGATTACGCATAACGTAATTTGCTCGCTATCCAGCGTCAAGCTATAAAGACGCCCATTCGAACCGGAACCGCCAGCCCCATGGAAAAAACCAGCGACAGCAACGGCAAACAGAAAGTCCGCTCCGCCGAAGTCGGCACCGACATCCTCAAGGCTTTGGCCGAGTTGTCACCGTCGACTTCGCTGTCGCGTCTGGCCGAACATGTGCAGATGCCGGCAAGCAAGGTGCATCGCTATTTGCAGGCGTTGATAGCCTCCGGATTTGCCGAACAGAACACCGCCACCAACCATTACGGCCTCGGTCGCGAAGCACTGCGCGTGGGCCTGGCCGCGCTCAACAGCATGGACGTGCTGAAAGTTGCCGCCCTGCCGCTGTCCGAGCTGCGCGATGAACTCAACGAAACCTGCTTTCTCGCGGTGTGGGGCAATCAGGGCGCAACCGTCGTGCACATTGAACCGGCGGTGCGCGCGGTGACGGTGGTGACGCAGTTGGGTTCGGTGCTGCCACTGCTCAGCTCGTCCACCGGGCTGGTGTTCAGCGCTTACCTGCCGCACCGGGAAACCGATGAATTGCGCGAGCAGGAGATCGCTGTCGAGAAGCATCCCCTCAAGGACGAAAAAGCCTATGCAGCGCTGTGTGAACAGATCCGCGAACGCGGTCTGCATCACGTGCATGGTTTGTTGATGCCGGGTGTGGATGCGCTTTCTGCGCCAGTGTTCAACGCGGTCGGCCAGATCGCTGCGGTGCTGACCATCGTCGGCCCGACCTCACTGTTCCACGCCGACGAAAACGGCCCGGCGGCGCAGCGGTTGTTGGCTGCGACCCGGGCCGTGAGTTGGCGCATGGGTTACGAAAGATAAATCAGACTATGAGCGCTCGAAACGGCTCAGCGAACCGTGGTCTTGCTTAATGCAGACTCAGCCTCTTGCATCAGTGACTTGAAGAACCCGATCAGTTCATCGGCGGGGTCTTCATGGCCGGTGTAATACGTAACCAGCTCCGCGACCGTGCGGGCGTCTTCAAACAGACTGAGAAACGAGCGTTGCGCACGGGTAAGTTCTTTAGCCGGCGCCCCCGCCGCTGCAGCCTGACCCAATGTCAGCAGTCCGCTCAATACATCCTGCACATGCCCCAGCGCGGCGGAATAATCACCGCGCCGGTGCGACTGCGACGCGTCGTAGATGCTTTTCATCACCTGCACAGCCACCACCACAGTGCCTACGGGTGGCACCAGCAGGCTGACAATGTTTGCGGCCTTCAACAGATTTTCATAAACCACACCGGCGATTATTTCGTTGAGACTGGTGGTCCGTTCGTCGATGTCACTCAATACACGGCGCACTCGCTCGTCATGGAAAGTGAACAGATCGGGCAGTAACGAACGCTGCTGTGTGCGAATGACCGGTCGGGTATCAACCGTTGCGACCAGATTATCGAAGTAGTCATTGGTCACTTTCTGGTCAACCAGCAGTATCCGCTCGCTGTAATAGTTCCTGAACGGGCCTTTTCGAAAACGAATCGAAGGAATGAACTCAGCGATCGGCCGGAAGTTGACTTGATCCGGCGCGTCAGGCGTATAGAGCAAGTCGAAGAAACCTGACGACAACTTCAGTCGAAAAATATAAACGCCGCCAACCGCGCGGTCCCCAGGAGTCGTCAGACCCAGCGCGCCAATATTGAATTTGTACAGCCCGATATCACCTTCGGCGGTGCTGGTCCCTACCGACTGATAACCGCCACTCTCTTTCAGGTTATCGATAACCCCTTGGACAGCAGAGAAAGACTCTGTCGATAATCTGCCGTTGGTGAAATCGGCAAACGCATTGCGATACATCTCACAGCGGATTTTCCGGGCGTGTACCGCGCGCTTGAAAGCGTGATCAGGATGAGCCTTGTTCAGATATTGCTCTTCCAGCATCGCGCTGTATCGGTCACCAGGGCGGAAGGTTTTCGATAGCGAAGACAAATCCCGGATATCCAGTTTTTCAACGAGGGGATGTCCATTCACCAAGTAATATTTGGGGCTGTACTTGGTTTCATAGGCCGGATGCACCGCTTCGAAAGCGAGTCCCTCAAGCAAGACGTCGGTAACGCTCTTACGAAACTCTTCGGTCTGAATAATGATCTGGTCGGGATTGACCGAAATGTTGCTGCCGCGCGAACGCAATAGGTCTTCTATCTGGGCTTTCACCGCGTCATAGGTGAACTGCTCGAATGTCGGAAAACCATTGTCTCGTGCATCAACCGTGGACAGCGCCTTGAGTTCGGTTGTCAGACGCGAATAGCGCTTGCGCCCCTCAATGCCAAGCGCCCGATAAGCTGCCGGTGCAATGGCCTTGTGCAGCGCAACTTCGGCTCGGTAGGCGACATTTACGTAGTCCGCCAAAGGTGCCTTGGCGTTCAGATAAAGATCGACCGGCCGGCTATCAAGCGTGTAGCGGTAGCTCAGTTGAGTACCAGCGCTGCCAAGCAACTCACCCGCCTCGTGCAGGTAGTCGGGATGAATCATCAATGCGGCGTATTCACGATCCGCCGACAATGCCGACTCCAGCCAGCGGTTCGCCGCGTAGATATCGGAAAATTTCTGCAGTTCGAATTGCCCGTCAGCTGTTTTGACCAACATCAGCGACGGTGCGTATTCTTTGGCCGAAATCATCAGAACATCTTTCAATGCTGGGACTTGCAGCCTGATTTTCAAGCCCTGAATAGTCACCGCAGGGTCGTTGGCCATGGCTCGCGCGATGATGTTCGCATCGGTGGAATCCAGCTTCCCGGACTGGCGAGCTACAAAAACTGCAAACTCCATCTGGCTGAAGAGATAGTTGCGATAGGCCTCCTGCCAAGCAACCGACGGCGAGTATGCAAGACTGCCGGTAAACTCCAGGCGCAGATTACGATTTTCCAGCCACTGCTCGAGCGCTACTGCCGTCAGCCGACTTCCGTCGGGAGCGCCGATGATGGTCAGAGTCGCTTTGTAACCATTGTCGTGCAGACCGAAAACAAGAAACTCCGTCAGCGTCCGGGTTTCTTCCTGCTCGATGGTCCGTCCGGCAATCTGCAAAGTGTACGAGCTATGGACACTGATCGCTTCAGGATCCAGGCGTTCGTCAAAGGCCCTCTGCGCCCATGCGGAGAACGTGCGCAGCACATAGTCCTTGAAAGAAAAACACGTATCGAACGCGCTCGAATATGCAGCCTCATACTGGTCTTTGGATTCTTCAAGCTCGCTATAACGTTGTTGAACATCGCTACCAGCGGCATGCAGCCAAAGCGGCCAGTCGGTGCGCTTCAGTGCTGCCCAAAGCAGATAAAAGCGGGTGTCGATGCCGTAACGCAGCACATGCAGGCGTTGATTCTCTTGAAGCATGGAGATCAGTGGTTTTTCCAGTTGTTCCCGGCCCCTGATCAAGGATGAAACATTTTCAAGCTGACCTTTGAGGTGAGTGTCGACACAAAAGACATGAGGACTTTGCGTGGCTTTTGGATAACTGATCTGCTCGCTACGCAGGGAAAGTCTCTGCTGAAGTTTGCTGTGCAAATCGGTATTTCTTTCAAAGAACTCGAAGCCGTTTTCCGGCGTGTGCAGCAGATAGGAAGTCGACTCGTTGACCAGTTGCATCTCTGCGACCGCACGCTCGGCGTTGTCCAGAACGAAACAGGGCTGGCGCACCAGAAGATAATCCTGTGCCGGTTGCAGGTTGACTTCAAACGCTGCGCGACCGGCATCTGCTTCCAGCAGATGAGCGAATCGCTCGCCCAATCGGGCATCGAAATTGTTGGCCATGACCGACAGCGACAGCTCTGCACCGGTGACCACGGCATAGGCCTTGATGAAAGCCTGTTTGTTCGACAGCGGTGCATTGTCGGCATGGACGGGTTTCGCTGGCGCAGCCCAGAACTTTGCGATCTCGGCTCGCAATGTTTTTTCCAGTCCGGCAGTTACAGCAGCGATCAGATCTTCAACAACAATGGTATTGAGCACCTTGACTTTGAATTGCTCACTGAACGTATCCGGCAGAACAAAAACCCCATCGCCACCCATAATATAGGCAGGACTTATATGGTTATTCAGACAATGAACCGTCACCTCCCAAAGAGTGCCTGATGGCCGATTTTCATCGGCAGGGAAAGCAGGATCCGTATTGATATAGACCTTGTCGATATCAACTGTTTTGCCCAGACGCTTCAATTCACCTTCAAGCATGTTGCGCAGAATATCCAGCACGCTCGGCATGGCGTCGATGATCTTGAACAGATCTGTTTTAGCCTGTGTTGCCTTTTCCCACTCTTCCGGCCAGGTAACCTGCTCACCGAAAGAACCACGCATCAAACTTTTATATAACTTGGCCACAAACTTTCCTTACTTGATTATCCAGAGCTGCAAGTGCAGCCACCGCCGATAATTGCAAGGTAGTTTCTTTTTCAGCCGACATGAAGCTCGAACAAATTACAAAACATGCCACCCAACAACGAACACCATGTTGTGCTACTGAAATTTACAAAGCTAAACCAGTATCCCCATCAACTTGGCTTTCGCCACAGCCTGGGTTCTGCGTTCTACACCCAACTTACCGTTAATCCTTCTCGCATGGGTTTTTACTGTATGTAATGAAATAAACAGTTGTTCGGCAACTTGCTGATTAGAAGCCCCTTGAGCAATCAACATCAGCACTTCCCGTTCGCGCCGACTGAGGCCAGGCGCCTGATCATCGTTTTCCCGTGGCCAGGCAGAAACCTCCTTGCCAGACCCAGTGAGGCTACCTCGGCGTAATTCCCACTCGCGCACGGCTTGCTGCAATCGGCAACGCTCCGCCAGCGTTACGGCTCGCTGGAACGCTTGCTGCGCCGCCACCGTGTCACCGTGCGCTTCGGCCAACTGGGCGAAGGCCAGCAACAGCTCCGTTTCCGCCGCCAACATGCCCTTGGCCTGAGCACGTTTCAGCAATCGTTCAATGGAGGGCCGAGCGGTTTCGTCCGGGTCCGATTGCGCATTCGCGCAGGCCAGCAGGTATTCGATGCGAATAATCAGTTCGAACGTCGCGGGTGGCGCCTGCAACGCCGAAGGTCCCCGGTAATGCCGTAACAGTCGGCTCAACGCTTCTTGCGCAAGATGCGGTCGGCCCTGCTGCAACCAGAACTGGCTGCTCACCTGCAACATAACACCGCGATAGACCGTATCGGGAATCTGCCGCTGCTGCATGACCCTTTCGGCCTCGCGCAGGCGTTCGAAAGCGCCGGCATAATCGCCGCGATTGCCGGCCAGTTGCGCTTGCCCGAGGTAGCCGTACAAGACCCTCTTGTCGTGGCTGCGCAAGCAATCTTCAAGGCCTTCGCTGAACAACTGCGCAGCCTGCTCTTCAAGGCCCATGCACAGCGCCAGTCGTCCGCGCCGCAGGGCAATCCGGCCGAGCAGTGGCACGGGCAGCGTGGCGCGCTGGCGCAGCAAGTGCTCGATCTCCACCAGCAGGCTTTCGGCACGCAAAGGCGCGCCCCGCTGCTCGAGCCATTGCGCATGGTCAAGCTCAAGCAAGCCTTCGAACAGCAAGGAGCCATGAGCCCGCGCCAGGCACAGCGCCTCGCGGTTGAGGGCATGGGCCTGATCCAGCTCGCCGCACAGTAACGCCTGCTGGGTCAGTCCCGACAGGCACATCAAACGCGCCTGCCAGGCACCGTCAGCCAGTGCAGACAAAGCCTCCTGAAAGCAGGCGCGTGCCGGCTCCATTTGCCCTTGCAGGTGAAACAGCCATCCCTGTTGCGCCTGCCAGCGGGCCAGCAGTTGCTGCTCCAGTTGCGCTGTCGGCTGCGGCATGAAGCGGCCGAGATGAGCCAGGCATTGCCCGGCCTGTTCGAACCGGCCGGCAAACAATAAGGCGCCCGTGACCAGCACGATCAGCTGTGGTGTCATCAGGGTCAGCTGCTGGCTTTGCTGCTCGTGCAAACGCAACAGCAGGACGACGGTCTGGTCTTCGAACAAGTCTTCGAAGCCGAAATGCTGCAACAGGCTGACGGCAGTTTCGTATTCCTCGGCCAACAACGCTTGCTCGAACGCCGCTCGCCAATCCTGCGTCGCGCTGAACCACTGACAGGCGCGCCGGTGCCAGGAACGCGCACACGGCCAGTGCGACTCCTGGATGATTCGCGACAGCGGGCGGAACACCTGGAGCCAGTCAGCGGATTGCTGCCATGGCTCGATAAAGCAGCCCAACACCTGCAGATCGTGCAGCAGCCGCGCGCCTTCGCCGGCGCCGAACAAATGCTCGCATAACGGCGCATTGAACCGTGGCAGGTGAGCCAGCACACGCCATGCCTCGTCCTGCTCCGGCGTCAGGTTGCTGAACAGTTCATGCTGCAGATAATCGAGCAGAGTGTCGACACGCTGCTGCGGTTGCAGGTTTTGCGACCAGTCGCATTTCTGCAGGAGCGCCATGCGCGACCCCGCGCACCAACCGCCAGTACGCTGGATGATACGGGTGGCGACGCGGTCCGCCTGGTCAAGCGGCAAATGGTGCAACACCGATACAACTTCATCGTGAGTCAGCGCCAGGCTGGCGCTCTCGAATTCGTAGAGTTCGTCATCGAGCAACAGGCGCGGCCAGTTGCACTGCGGCCGACGGCGAGTGCTGATCCACCAGGTGAGCGCCGGGCTGCTGACCGCCAGCAAGCGATCCAGCAGAGCATCCACAGCCGGATCCGGCAGCCGACTGTAATCGTCGATAAACAGCGACGTCGGCCTCGACCAATGGGCCAGTTCCGCCATCAGCTGCGTATCATCAAGGCCTTCGACCAGCCCGAGCGCCCGCGTCAGACGCAGGCAAAATTCTTCGCTGCTGAGCGTCGCTCCCGCCAGCGGCAGCCAGATTGCCTCGCACTCCGCGCGCACCTGAAGAAGACATTCGGTGAGCAGTGCGGTTTTACCACTGCCTGCCGGCGCGCACAACAGCCTGACCCGTGCGTTCGATGTCAGCAAAGGCGCAGTCAAGCGACTGCGAGGCTGATGATGTGAAGAAAGCCTCGGCAAAAATCCGGGTCGATCCAGGCACGGGGTCATGGCGGTCATCGGGTGAGCCTTCTTATCGTTGTGCGCTCACCCTAGCCCTCTCCCGCGCCCTTGTTGACGAGTATTCAGCACGCTGATTGATGGCCATAAAAAAGGCGACCGTGCGGTCGCCTTTTGTCCAGCGGTACAGCAGAGCCGTTAGCGCACGCCCTCGGCGCGCAGGGCCGAAGGTGTGTAATCGGCAGCCTTGGCTTCAAAACCGAATTCGAAGCTGTGCTTCTCTTCGTTCTTCATGCCCAACGCAATGTAGCGGCCGGCAATGATGTCGTAGAGCGCTTCCAGCGTGTAAGCCTGAGCCTGATGATCGTAGTAGTACTGGGCGTGACCTTCGGCAACGCGCCACAGTTGCCCGCGACCGTCGTAGTGATCGGCCAGTGCCACTTGCCAGCTGTCCTCGTCGATGTACATGTGGCGCTTGGCGTAGATGTGCCGCTCGTTCGGTTTCACCGTGCCGATCACTTCCCAGACGCGGTGCAGTTCGTAACGGGTCAGGTCCTGATTGATGTGCCCGGCCTTGACGATGTCGTCGTACTTGAGCTTCGGCGAGTCGAGCTTGTAGCTGTTGTAGGGAATGTACATTTCCTTCTTGCCGACCAGTTTCCAGTCATAGCGATCCGGAGCACCGGAGAACATGTCGAAGTTGTCGGAAGTCCTCAGGCCATCGGCCGCTGTACCCGGGCCGTCATAGGCCACTTGCGGTGCGCGCCGGACCCGGCGCTGACCGGCGTTGTAGATCCACGCCAGACGCGGTTCCTTCACCTGATCGAGGGTTTCGTGCACCAGCAGCACGTTACCGGCCAGCCGCGCCGGGGCGGTCACCGATTGCTTGAAGAAGGTCAGCACGTTGGCGGCTTTTTCCGGGTCGATGTCTTTCATCAGTTGCGGCACGGCGATCTCTTCTTCGAAGCGGATCGGCGTGTAACTGCCGTTGGTCTGCGGTGTGACCTGGGTGATGATCCGCCGCAGATTGCCACCGTGGTAGCGGGTGATGTGGTTCCACAGCACCTCGACGCCGTTCTTCGGAATCGGGAAGGCGTAGTAGCGGTTGCCGGTGAAATTGGCCAGGCCGTTGCCGTCGTTGATCGCGTTGACGTTCAGCGCGCTGCGCTTGGCCGACTCATAGATTTCCGCCGGCGCGCCCACAGTGCGGTGGGTCGGGTAGACCGGGATCTTGTAGGTTTCCGGGTAACGTTTGAACATCGCCACCTGGCCATCGGAGAGCTTGCTTTTGTACTGCTCGACGTTCGCGGCGGTGATGGTGAACAGCGGTTTTTCGTTGGCAAACGGGTCGGCGAGGAAGCCCTTGCTGTCCACCGCACCGGCGTTTTTCGGGATGCCGCCGGTCCAGGCCGGAATCGAACCGTCCGCATTGCCGGCCTTCTCGGCGCCGAGCGGGGTCAGGCTGGTGCCGAGTTTGTTCGCTTCATCCGGCGACACCGCCGCCATCACGTTGGCGGCCAGCAGACTCAAGGCCAGCACGCCACATTGCAGAATCGTTTTGCGCATTGCAGTCATCCTTCTCGGGCAGATCAGAAGTTCACGCCGAAGCTCAGGGCCACGAAGTCACGGTCTTCGAGGACGTTGTAGTCGCCACCGAAAAAGTCGGTGTAACTCAGACTCGCGGTGTAGGTGTTGCGGTAGTCGGCATCGACGCCGAAGCTGATGGCTTTCGCACCTTCGTTGAACAGTCCGTTGGGGCCGTAACCGGCGACGTCGTGCGACCACGACAGGTTGGGCTTGAGGTTGATCCCACCGATGACGTTGGCGTAATCGAGAATCGCCCGGGCGCGATAGCCCCAAGAAGTCGAGGTGACGAAGCCGTCGGTATCGCCGCCGAAACCATACTGGCCGTAGACCGAATCACGGCCATAACGCAACTCACTGCGTGACTCCAGACCACCGACATGCACCACCGCTGCTTCGCCGACCACGGTCAAGCGTTCGGCGCCGAGCACCTGATCGAAGAAGTGTGTGAGGGTGCTCTGGATTTGCGTGACTTCCTTGCGCCGGTAGCCTTTGTTGTCGGCACCCGGCGAAGTGGCGAGTGGCGATGCGGTGCCGCCGGCAATCGGGTTGACCAGCGCCAGGGTCAGGTCGTTGGTGTTGACCTGCACCGGCGCGTTCGGCCGGTAGCTGATCTCGCCGGTCCACGCGGTGCCGGTGGGCAGCGTGGTGGAAAAACTGGCGCCGTACAGACGAATGTCTTCCGGGTATTCGAGGTAATACTGACCGCGCCCGAGCATCACGCTTTGCGCCAGCCCCGCACCACTGCCAGGCGCGAGGCCGTTGGCAATGCCGACCATGCCTGGCAACGCCGCCAGTGTCGACAGCCCTGCCGTGGTGGTGCCGACCGTCGGCGTACGGCTGTGGTAGTTCATGAAGTAGAGGCCGTACTCAGTGTCGTCGCCGAGCCAGCGCAGCGCCGTGCCCCACTGCCCGGAATCGCGCGCATCACGATCGCCGCCACGGGGGATCACCACGCCTTCGCGGGTGACCTGAATGCCTTGGCCGAACGCGGTGGTCAGCGGCACCAGTGGCGCCACCGCTGGGCTGCCGACGGTGTAGCCGTTGTTGCAACCGTCCGCCGCCACGTCGACGCCGAAGAACGTGCCGCAGTTGTCGAGAACGGTCTGGTCCCACTCCAGTTGGTAGAAGCCTTCGACCGAGAGTTTGTCGGTCAGGCTCTGCGAGCCAAACAGCATGTTCACCGGAATCAGGCCTTCCTTGATCTCGGCACCGGGACGGCGGAATGCCGAGACGTCGACCGGGTTGATGCTGTTGATCGAGTTGCCGATGAAGGTACTTTCGCCCCAGCTCACCACCTGCTTGCCGGCCCGCACGGTGCCGGGCAAATCGGCGATGGCGTAGTTGTGATAGACGAAGGCATCGAGGATCTGCGCGCCGGAAGACTTGGCGCCTTCCTTGCGGCCGCTGTCGCTGATCTGTTTGAACTCGCGGTCTTCGTCCTTGAGTTCGAAGTCGTACCAGTATTTGCCCCGCACGAACACGCCGGTATCGCCGTACTTCAGTTCGAGGTCATGGATGCCCTTGAAGATCTTCGAAAAGGTTTCGCCCTTCTTGAAATTCAGGCGCCCGTCATCACCGGTGGACGATTGTCCGCTGCCGCCATTGACCGTGCCGACCAGCGAGTTGTCGGCATCGCGCAGACCCCAGCTCGCGCCGACCGAAAGTGACGAGTCGAAGGTGCCTTCGATTTCGCCGATGTTGAAGGCGACCGCTTGCGTCTGGGTGCAGCAACCCAGAGCCACCGCAGCGGCCAGCGCCTGCGGTGTGAAGATGGCGCGCATTGTTGTTTTTGTCATGCGTCTTCCCCGGTGAGTGACAGAAGGCCCCACCCTACTGCCGGGTGAAGCGGTCGATAAGCGCACCAAGGAGGTATTTGCGTTGTCGCTCGAAAGGATGAATGGCCTTGTACGGCGGGGCCTGGGGCGATTCATGGACTGGCTGGATAGCGCGTCATCAGCGCCATCCATGCGCACGCCACTGTTGCGCGCCCCGTAACAGTGCATGTCTGGAATCGGTATTTTTCCTACAGGCTTGAGACCTTATTCTGAGCGCGCTTCCCCGGCACACGCCGCAAAGCGCCAAGCTCGCCACGCTGAATCGCGAGCGACTGGCTACAGATTCTGGATGAATCGATGTTTTCGGTTTACCGCCCCGGTGTTCACTGACGTTGATTTGTAGCTCCTTGATCCAACGTCTTACCTTGGCCGCTGCGTTTGCAGCGGCCTTTTTTATGGGCGGCTTGCGCGCGATGCACTTGGAGGTGGGAATCAGGGCCCAATTGCAGCCCTGTCGCCTGGAGGGAGGGCCTAAATCGAATACTTCTGCAAATTCGCCATCATTTCCTTCAATGCTTCAATATTGTCCTTCGGATGCGCCGCCCCTTCGAAATCACAAATCTGCTGCCAGTGCGCCGCGACGTCTTCCGGCGAGAACCCTTCGCGCGGATCGAAGCCGGCACCGAGGCTGCGTTCCCAGCGCACCTTGCCCATCCAGCCGCCGCCGACTTCGAACAGGCCCGACGTTTCCTGGCATTGCTCGCTGGCCAGATACACCACCAGCGGGCTGACCAGTTCCGGCTTCAGTTGCTCGAATACTTGCGGCGGGATCAGGCCCTCGGTCATGCGCGTGCCGCCGGTCGGGGCGATGGCGTTGACCAGAATGTTGTTCTTGCGCCCTTCGATCGCCAGCGTTCGGGTCAACCCGTAAAGCCCGAGTTTGGCCATGCCGTAGTTGGACTGGCCGAAATTGCCATAGATGCCTGAAGTCGACGCAGTGAAAATCACGCGACCGTAGTTTTGCTCGCGCAGATGCGGCCAGGCGGCACGGGTAACCTTGTAGGCGCCTTCGACGTGGACGCGATAGACCAGATCCCAGTCGGCGTCGTCCATCTTGTGAAACGACTTGTCGCGCAGGATCCCGGCGTTGTTGACTACGACGTCGACGCGGCCGAAGGCATCAAGGGCGTTCTGTACCAGTTTGTCGCCGTCAGTCACCGAGTCGTGGTTGGCTTCGGCAATACCGCCGGCCTCGCGGATTTGCGCCACTACGCGGTCGGCAGCCGAAGCGTTGGCGCCCTCGCCCTGCGTCGAGCCACCGAGATCGTTGACCAGCACTTTGGCGCCCTGCCTGGCGAACAGCAGCGCATGCGCACGACCGAGGCCGCCACCGGCGCCGGTCACTATCACGACTTTATCTTCGAAACGCACAGGTTCATTCATCGCGGCAACTCCAGCAGGCCAAGGGATATTGCCCCGAGTGTCAGGCACGGCGCTTTGGGTCACAACGAACACGGCTGCGGCTGAATGGTGGGCGATAAGGCTGAGGGATGATCGAGTGTCAGGACGCCGAGAGCCCGTGCTCTCGGCGAGAATCAGGAGTACGCCACTTTGCGCGGAGGCAATACCAGACGATCGCGGAACGCCAGATAGTGCTTGAGTACCAGCACCGGCGCCTCGGTTTGCGGATAGTGGCCGATGCCGGGTAAGAGCACGGTGTCTGCATCAGGGATCAGTTCGCGATATCGCTCGACCATGTGCACGCCGGAGATCGGGTCAAATGCGCCGTCGATCACCCGCAAGGGAATGTCACCCTGCTGCATGGCCGTCACCCAGCGCTCACGTTGCATCCGGCGCTCGGGGATATAAGTGATCAATTTATGCAGGATGCGCGGGCCATGGTTGCTGTCGACCAGACTCCAGTAATCATCCAGTTCGCTTTCAGTCGGCTGGGTCTGCGGGCCGAAGATCTGCCGGAAACCTTTGACCAACGCCTCACGACTGAATGCGCGACCAAGCAGCCAGCCAATCGGACTGAGCAGCAGTTTCTGCATCAGCAGTGGACGATGAGTTTCCGGAAACAGACCGCCATTAAGGAATACGCAACTGGCCACTTCAATGCGCTTTTCGTAGTGCCGCGCGAGCAGTTCCTGAGCAACGCTGTCGCCATAGTCGTGGGCAAGAATATGCACCGCTTGTTCAACCTGCAGATGGGCGAGCAGCGCCTGTTGCAGATCGGCCTGTTCCAGCAGGCTATAGGTGTGATTGCGCGGTTTTGCCGAATCGCCGAAACCGAGCATATCGCAGGCGATCACCTGATAACGCTGGGCCAGTGGCTGCCACAGGTAATGCCAATCCCAACTGGCGGTGGGGAAACCGTGAATCAACAGCAACGGTTCACCCTGCCCGACTGTCCAGTAGCGGATCGACTGGCCACGAAAGACAAAAGTCCGGCTGCGCTTGCGCCAGACACACAAAGGAATCTCGGCAAGTGGCATTAGAATTTATACCCCGGATCCTGCAGGTCGAGTTTGCGCAGCAGCGCCGGCCACGCCAGCGCGCCGCCCATGCCCTGCGCGCTCTTGGTGACGCCGGCAATCATCGCTTTGGCGCCGGCGAGAATCTGCGGTTCGATGGCGATCAGTTCGGTCCCTCCAGTCTGCGCCATGACCTGAATGTCGCAGGCCCGCTGGAAAGTGAACATCATCAGAAAAGTGTCGGCGATAGTCCCGCCGCAGGTGAGCAGACCGTGGTTGTGCAGCATGAGGAAACTGTTGTCGCCAAGATCGGCTTGCAGGCGCGCCTTTTCTTCATGATTCAGGGCCACGCCTTCGTAGGCGTGATAGGCCAGGCTCGACAACACAAACAGTGACTGTTGACTGATCGGCAGCACCCCCTGCCTTTGCGCCGACACCGCAACGCCTGACGCGGTGTGCGTATGCAGCACACAAACCACATCGTGGCGCACCTCGTGGACGGCGCTGTGAATGGTATAGCCGGCGGGGTTGATTTCGTAGGGGCTGTCCATGAGTTTGTTGCCGGCCTGATCGACTTTCACCAGGCTTGAGGCGGTAATCTCGTGGAACATCAGGCCAAACGGGTTGATCAGGAAATCTTCGGTGCCGGGCACCTTGGCCGAGATATGCGTGAAGATCAGATCGTCCCAGCCGTGCAGCGCCACCAGACGGTAACAGGCGGCAAGATCAACGCGGGTCTGCCACTCGGCAGCGCTGACCTGATCTTTGACGTTCGGCGACGATTGGACGGGGGCTACGCTCACTGTATGCACCTCTGCGTTCTTCTTGTTCTGCTCGTGTCAGCAGTCTAGTCAGGCGCAGGGCATCGCGTAGTTGCATTGGCAGCCAGCTTGATGACTGAACGAGTCAGCCGGGCAAACAGCCTGGATCCGTTGCAATTCAACAACGCTTAGAAGGTGCAGCGATTATTGCCCGCAATCAGCCCTTGAGCGCTTCGATCAACTGCGCCAGCCACGGCTCGGCATCGGTTTCCGGCGTGACGCTTTCGCTGGCGTCGATGCGCAACATTTCCTGAACCTCGTTTACGCCCAGTTCGGCAAACAGTTCGCGCATCTGCTCGCCACCGCCGCAGAAGGTGTCGCCGTAGCTGGCATCACCGAGGGCAATCACCGCGCCGGGCAGGCCCCGCAACGAAGCAGGCAACTGATCGCGCAGCATCGAATACAACGGTTGCAGGTTGTCCGGCAGCTCGCCCATGCCAGTGGTCGAAGTGACGGCCAAAAGAGCCTCAGGAGCGAACGCCTGAATATCGGCCAGCGCGGCGCGCGAGTTGTAGAAGGTTTCAAAGCCGGCGGCTTTCAGCAGGTTCTGGGCGTGGCGGGCGACTTCTTCGGCGGTGCCGTAGACTGAACCTGAGAGGATGGCGACTTTCATCAATCTGATCCTGGAACTGAAAAAAAAGAGCCGCGATAGTAACAGCCCATGCCGCGAAGTTGCGATTGGCTCTCAATGGAAGCTGATGGCCTATAGACAGTCCGCGGCTTTCTTCTAGAATGCCTGCCACTGACATAACGGAAGGGATTCTCGGATGATCAACGCCAGCCTGCTGCAAATGGTGATCAATGCCTCGAATGACGGAATCGTGGTCGCTGAAAAGGAAGGCGAGCAGGACAACATCCTTATTTACGTCAACCCTGCCTTCGAGCGCATGACCGGTTATAGCAGTGAGGAAATCCTCTACCAGGACTGTCGTTTTTTGCAGGCTGGAGACCGTGATCAACCAAGTCTGCAACTGATTCGCGAGACATTGCGTGAAGGCGGTTCCTGCCGGGAAATCCTGCGCAACTATCGCAAGGATGGCACGCCGTTCTGGAACGAATTGTCATTGTCGACGATAAAAAATGCCGATGACGGGCAGACCTATTTCATCGGTGTGCAGAAAGATGTGACGGTTCAGGTCAAGGCGCAGCAGCGGGTTGCGCAGCTCGAAGCTCAAGTGGCGGCGCTGCAAAGCGAGCTGGCGGCACTCAAAGCGACGAACGGCGCAAACAAAACCGCGAACTGACGGTCATTAACTACAATCACCAATGACTTTGTAACTATTCACTTCGAGTTAGCCATGCAGCGCGACGCCCTCCTCACCCAGGACGAGCTGGATTTCATCCAGACAATGCAGCACAACCCGCAACTGAACGTGCGGGATGCAACGTCGAGTCTGCTGGTTAATGGTGGTTCGCAGATCCGTGACCTGCTGACACGTCTGGCTGCTCACGAGCAGGTGACGATCCAGGCCAACTTCGAAAATCAGCAGATGACCTTCCCGCTGCATCTGGTGGAAGACGAGTTCCACGCACTGCATCTGCGTCTCGGGGTGCCGAGCATCTACGAAGACGGGCCGATGGTGCGCCCATGGCGTCTCGTACTCGAGGAGCCGGTGGCATTGGAAAACGCCAAAGGCCAGCCCGGCACGCTGTGGGTGCACGAGGTGTCGCACAAAGGTGTGTTGCTGGAAGTGCGCAACAAGACCAAACCACCGAAACATTTCGCCCTGTGGTTCAGCCCTTCCGGTTATGAGCGCATCTCGTTGCGCGGCCATTTCGAGCGTGAAACCGAGCAAGGTTTCTTCGCTTACGAACTGAGCCAGACCGATGCCGACGAAACCGAGCGCCTGCGCCAGTTCATCCTTCAACAGCATCGCCTGACACACCCCGCCCTGCACGCCTGAGTCTCAGGTATCCAGCTTGCCTGCCATGAATTGCTTCATGCGTTGACGCATCGTTGCGCCCTCATTCCCCAGACATGCAACGGATGAACCGGCCAGACTGTCTTCGGCCAGTTCCGAGGCATCGCCGGCCAACATCAATTGGCAATCGAGGCTCAGTGCCAGACGATTCAGGCGCCGGGGCAGCTCTGGACCGGGGGCATGATTGGAAAACAGTACAAGTGCGTCAGGCTTGACCTTTTCGCAGACCAGCGTCAATTCATCGAACGGCTGGCCCGTGGTCAGCACCCGCACGCCAGAATCGTTGCCGCTGAGAAACAGCGCCGCGACCAGCAACTCAAGCTCTCTGCACTGCCCCGCGAGCGCGCTGACAATCACCCGGCGCGGTTGCGCACCACGCAACATGACAATGCGCTGCAGTACACGCACCCTGAGAAATCCGTCGAGAAACAACCATTCGCTGGTTTGCCCGAAAGCGTCCTGGCGCTGCAGCAGTTGACGCCACAACGGCATCAGAATGGCTTCGAACACCACCGGCAGCGCGTACGACGAGAAAATCTGCCCGTAGACGCGATCCAGCTGCTGATCGTCGAACGCACTGACCGCCTGCTGAACCTGCTCCTGCCATTGCTTGTAATCGGCCTGCACATGGTCATCGGGGATGAAGTTTGCCAGCACCTTCAGAGGCTCTGTTTTCGCCAGGATCTTGCCGACTTTGCTCACGGCCACGCCGCGATCGATCCAGTCGACAATGCTGCGCACGCGCTCGATATCGTTCATGGAATACAAACGATGCCCGCTTTCGGTGCGCGTCGGCTGGATGAGTCCGTAACGGCGCTCCCAGGCACGCAGGGTCACCGGGTTGACGCCAGTCAGGCGCGCCACTTCGCGGATGGGAAATAGCTCTTCGCGCTCGATCGTGCCGAGTGCTGTCGAAGCCGGGCGAGGGTCCGTGATTACAGGCATCTGGCGGTCAACTTCCATGTCGGTTCATTGGATCCCATTTTAAACATGATGGACTGGAAACCTTCAAGTAGTGATCTGCGACGAAAGCTGCTGGTTTAATCGACAAAATCAGGAATAATCCTTGCTTGTTGTAAAGCGCAAGCCTCTACCCCGGCCTGCGTCAGGCGAAGCTCTTACCCGGAGCGACGCACTCGAAATACGGAGATACAAAATGTCTACTTCCCCCGTCACGCTAATGGTAGCGCGTCGCGTCGCCGATGGCCGTTATCACGATCTTATCGCCTGGTTGCGCGAAGGCGAGCAACTGGCCACCGACTTCCCCGGCTACCTCGGCTCCGGCGTCCTCGCGCCACCGCCCGGTGACAACGAATTCCAGATTATCTTCCGCTTTGTCGATGAGCAGACCCTGCACGCGTGGGAATACTCGGCGTCGCGTACCGCCTGGCTTAACCGCGGCAGCGATTTGTTCGAACATCCTAAAGAGCACCGGGTCAGCGGCATTGAAGGCTGGTTTGGTGCTGCCGGCCAACGCCCGCCGCGCTGGAAACAGGCCGTGGCGATCTGGCTGGCGTTTTTTCCGGTGTCGCTGATATTCAACTTTGCCCTCGGCCCGCTGCTCGCTGAGCTGAGCCTGTTGCCGCGCATCTTGATCGGCACGGCGTGCCTGACGCCGCTGATGGTGTATTTCTTCATCCCGTTGTCGACGCGTCTGCTGGCGAACTGGTTGAACAGCACGCCGACGCGGCCATTGGCTGGCGCACCGTCGGCGCAGAATCGCTGATCTGCAGCGGGCGGCGAGCCTGTTATAGTTTTCGCTTCAACCGCGATGCGAGCCGCCCATGCCAGATTCCGCAGCCCCGATCCTCATCACCGGCGCCGGCCAGCGTGTCGGTTTGCACTGCGCGCAGCGCTTGATCGAGGATGGCCACCCGCTGATTTTCACTTACCGCACCGAGCGACCGGGCGAACAGGCCCTTCGCGATCTTGGTGCGACAGCGCTGTTCGCGGACTTTTCCAGCGAGGCCGGGATTCTTGCCTTCATCGATGCGCTGAAAGCCCACACCGACAGCTTGCGCGCCGTCGTGCATAACGCCTCCGAATGGCTGGCAGAAACCCAGGGCAGCGAAGCACAGGCCTTCAATCGCATGTTCAACATTCACATGCTCGCGCCTTACCTGATCAACCTGCACTGCGCCGAGTTGCTGCAGCGCTCGACGCCTGCCGACATCATCCACATCAGCGACGATGTCACCCGCAAAGGCAGCAGCAAGCACATCGGTTATTGCGCCAGCAAGGCCGGGCTCGACAGTCTGACCCTGTCGTTTGCCGCGCGCTTTGCGCCGGCCATCAAGGTCAACGGCATCGCTCCGGCGCTGCTATTGTTCAACCCCGACGATGACGCCGCCTACCGCAGCAAGGCGCTGGCCAAGTCCGCGTTGGGTATCGAGCCCGGCTGCGAGGTGATCTACCAGAGCCTGCGCTATCTGCTCGACAATCCCTATGTCACTGGCACGACCCTGACCGTCAACGGCGGCCGGCACGTCAAATAGGCCGTCCCGCTTCGGCCGCGAGTCGAGTAAGATCCACCAGAACGCCTGCAATAGACTGGACGGAGCAAATCAATGCCACAACTTCAACCGGGAATGGCGCGCATCCGGGTCAAGGATCTGCGCCTGCGCACCTTTATCGGCATCAACGAGGACGAAATCCTCAACAAGCAGGATGTGCTGATCAACCTGACCATTCTGTACGCAGCGCAGGAAGCGGTGCGTGACAACGACATCGACCACGCGCTGAATTACCGCACCATCACCAAAGCGATCATCGCCCACGTCGAAGGCAACCGCTTCGCCCTGCTCGAACGCCTGACCCAGGAATTGCTCGACCTGGTGATGACCAATACATCGGTGCTGTACGCCGAAGTCGAAGTCGACAAACCGCACGCGCTGCGCTTCGCCGAATCGGTATCGATTACGCTCGCAGCGAGCCGCTAGCTTCAAGCCTCAAGCCGCAAGCTGTAAACTTTGCTCACAGACACCCATCTTGCAGCTTGAAGCTTGCCGCTCAAAGCTGTCTCGAAGAGACCCCCCATGACTGATCAACAACGCCTGGAACTCGAAGCCGCCGCCTTTCGCCGACTGGTCGCTCACCTCGACAGCCGAAAGGACGTGCAGAACATCGACCTGATGAACCTCGCCGGGTTCTGCCGCAACTGCCTGTCGAAATGGTACAAGGCCGAAGCCGACCAACGTCAGATCGAGGTCAGCCTCGATGACGCCCGCGAAGTGGTGTACGGCATGCCCTACGCCGAGTGGAAAGCCCAATACCAGCAAGAAGCCAGCGCCGAGCAGCAAGCAGCGTTTGCCAAAGGAAAACCCAATGACTGATCTGAACACCCTGCGCGCCAGCCTCAAGAGTGGCGAGCATGCTTTCGCCGACACCCTGGCGTTCATCGCCGCCGGTTACGACTACCAGCCGCAAGCATTCAACAACGGCGGCGTGGAAAACGCTGCCGGGCAGAACGAAGGCTCGTGCAAGACCCTGGGTCTGGCACTGCTGGAAGGCTTGAACGATGAAGAAGCGCTGCTGGCGTTCGGCGAGCATTACCGTTCGGTCCTGGCGACGCCCGAGGGCAGCGATCACGGCAACATTCGCGCGTTGATCAAGCACGGCCTGGCCGGGGTTGAATTCAGCGCCCAACCCTTGACCCGCCGCTGATCCCCAACGGCCACACATAACACCTGTGGGAGCGAGCCTGCTCGCGAAGACGGACTGACATTCAACGTTGATGTCGACTGATACACCGCTTTCGCGAGCAGGCTCGCTCCCACACTGGATGCGTGGCGACTGCGAATCTCGGGCACAAAAAAACCGGCCAATCTGGCCGGTTTTTTTTTATGCCCTGCGGTCTTAGAACGTGGCGTTCTGCAAGCCGTCCAGGTAACGCTCGGTGTCCAGTGCCGCCATGCAACCGGCGCCGGCCGAGGTGATGGCCTGACGGTAAACGTGGTCAGCCACGTCACCGGCAGCGAAGATGCCTTCGACGCTAGTGGCCGTCGCATTGCCTTCACGGCCGCCCTGCACAACCAGGTAACCGTCTTTCAGCGTCAACTGGCCTTCGAACAGCGAAGTGTTCGGAGTGTGGCCGATGGCGATGAACACGCCGTCGACTTTGATTTCGTCGAAGCTGCCATCGTTGTTGCGCAGGCGCGCACCGGTCACGCCCATGTTGTCGCCGAGAACTTCGTCCAGGTTGGCGTTCAACTTGAGAATGATCTTGCCTTCAGCCACACGAGCGTTGAGCTTGTCGATCAGGATCTTCTCGGCGCGGAAGGTTTCGCGACGGTGGATCAAAGTCACGGTGCTGGCGATGTTGGCCAGGTACAGCGCTTCTTCGACAGCGGTGTTGCCACCGCCAACCACGGCGACCGGCTTGTTGCGGTAGAAGAAACCGTCGCAGGTTGCGCAGGCCGACACGCCTTTGCCCATGAACGCTTCTTCCGACGGCAGGCCCAGGTAACGGGCGCTGGCGCCAGTGGCGATGATCAGCGCATCGCAGGTATAGACGGCGCTGTCGCCGGTCAGGGTGTACGGCTTGGCAGCGAAGTCCACGGCGTTGATGTGATCGAAGACGATCTCGGTCTCGAAACGCTCGGCGTGCTCGCGCATGCGCTCCATCAACACCGGACCGGTCAGGCCATGAACATCACCCGGCCAGTTGTCGACTTCGGTGGTGGTGGTCAGTTGACCGCCGGCCTGCATGCCGGTAATCAGCAGTGGCTTGAGGTTGGCGCGGGCCGCGTAGACCGCAGCGCTGTAACCGGCGGGGCCGGAACCGAGAATGATCACTCGCGAATGACGGACTTCAGACATGAATCTGCTCCTGTTGGCCGGCCATGAAAAATCTGGCGCGGACGCCGGACGGCCGGCGGAATAAAAAAGGACCGTGGACACCTTGGGGAAGGCTTGAACTCGACAGTCCTGTAAAAAGTTGGGTGCAGCGTATCGAGGGGGGCAAGATTAAGGAAATACGGTTTAACAATCCAGCTCATAGGTGGTCTCTATGCCGAGACGGTGACGAGATAGACCTCTTTGTTACAGTGAATGTCGATTGCTCTGCCGCGCTTTCGCCGCTGGGGCAAAGTCGGTAACGTCGGCGCGATTTCCCTTGCTTCGGAGCACCTTATGCCCGCCCCTGTTCTGTCAGGCCCGCAATACCTGCGCGAAGGCCTCAAACTGGTCCTGAGCCCTGGCCTGCGCCTGTTCGTGTTGTTGCCGCTGGCTATCAACCTGGTGCTGTTCGTCGGATTGATCTATCTGGCCGGCCACCAGTTCAGCCTGTGGGTCGACACGCTGATGCCGTCGTTGCCTGAATGGCTGAGTTTCCTCAGCTATATCCTCTGGCCGCTGTTCGTGGTCCTCGTGGCCTTGATGGTGTTTTTCACCTTCACCATGCTCGCCAACATCATTGCCGCACCGTTCAACGGTTTCCTCGCGGAAAAAGTTGAAGTGGTGGTGCGCGGCACCGATGATTTCCCGGCGTTCAGCTGGGGCGAACTGGTCGCGATGATCCCGCGCACCCTCTCCCGGGAAATGCGCAAGCTCGGCTACTTCCTGCCGCGCGCCATTGGCCTGTTCATCCTGTCGTTCATCCCGGTGGTAAATATCGTCGCCGCGCCGTTATGGCTGCTGTTCGGCGTGTGGATGATGGCCATCCAGTACATCGACTACCCGGCGGATAACCACAAACTGGGCTGGAACGAGATGCTCGCCTGGCTGCGGCAGAAGCGCTGGCAGAGCATGAGTTTTGGCGGGATCGTCTATCTGGTGTTGCTGATTCCGGTGGTCAACATCCTGATGATGCCGGCGGCGGTAGCCGGGGCGACGTTGTTCTGGGTGCGTGAACGTGGTGCCGAAAATCTGGTGATACAGCACTGACCGCGTCACAAATCCATCATCCAAATGTCACAACGTCGACATGGCCTCAGCCGACACTGAGGTCATGACGACAGCTCTACATATCACCCTCATCAGCGAAACCTTCCCACCGGAAATCAACGGCGTGGCCAATACCCTTGGCCGCTTGTGCGAGGGTTTGCGCGCACGAGGGCATCAGGTGGAGCTGGTGCGCCCGCGCCAGGCCGGTGATCCACAACGCAGCGAAGACGATGCACTGTTGCTGTGTCGCGGATGGCCGCTGCCGGGCTATCCGGGGCTGCAATGGGGCCAGTCGTCGATGCATAAACTGCTGCGGCGCTGGAAACGCCAGCGCCCCGATGTGCTGTACATCGCCACGGAAGGCCCGCTGGGATTGTCAGCACTGCGCGCCGCACGGCGCCTGGGGATTGCGGTGGTGAGCGGCTTTCACACCAACTTCCAGCAATACACCAGCCAGTACGGCCTCGGTCTGCTGACGCGGATGCTTACCCACTACCTGCGCTGGTTTCACAATCGTTCGGCAATGACTTTGGTGCCGAGCGCCAGTCAGCGCCTGGAGTTGGAGCGGCGGCATTTCGAGCGGCTGGCGTTGTTGTCGCGGGGTGTGGACAGCCAGTTGTTTCATCCGAGCAAACGTCAGAGCGCGTTGCGTGAGCAATGGGGGCTCTCTGACACGGATATCGCGGTCATCCACGTAGGAAGGCTCGCCCCGGAGAAAAATCTGGGCCTGCTCAAACGCTGCTTTGAAACCCTGTGTGAGACTTATCCACAGCGCCATCTGAAGCTGATCGTGGTCGGTGACGGCCCGCAGCGTTTGGCGCTGGAAAAAGAATTGCCGGAAGCGATCTTCTGCGGCGCGCAGCGGGGTGAAGTACTGGCGGCGCACTATGCCTCAGGGGATCTGTTTGTATTTCCCAGCCTCACCGAAACTTTCGGCAATGTGGTGCTGGAAGCCCTGGCTTCGGGACTCGGCGTTGTTGCCTATGACCAGGCAGCGGCGGCGCAGCATATTCGCCATGGCTACAACGGCGTTTCGGCAATGCCCGGCGATGAGCAGGCGTTTTGCGAAGCGGCGGCGTGGTTGCTGGAGGAAGATGAACGGTTGCGTTGTGTGCGGCTGAATGCGCGGCAGCATGGCAGTCGCCAGGGCTGGGCGGCGATTATCGAGCAATTCGAGGGGTATTTGCGGGGGGCTTGTGTGGGGGAGTTGGTGGTGCCTGGGGCGCAGACACAACCATAGATTTGCGTCGACATAGAAACAGCGTTCGCGAGCAGGCTCGCTCCCACATGGGCACCGCATTCCGTCATATGAAATGCAGTAGAGGGTGGGAGCGAGCCTGCTCGCGAAAAGGTCGAACTGGCGCTGCTTAAACCAGGGTCATCAACGCCTCACGACTGAACGGCAGAATATCCTGCTCACGTCCTTCACGGACTTTCTGCGCCCAGTCCGGATCGACCAGCAGCGCGCGGCCCACTGCTACCAGGTCGAACTCTTCTTTGTTCAGACGCTCCAGCAGATTTTCCAGGCTGGCCGGTTGCGCGACCTTGTCGGTGTTGACCATGAACTGCAGGAACTCGCCGTCCAGGCCGACGCTGCCCACGGTGATGGTCGGTTTGCCGGTCAGCTTGCGGGTCCAGCCAGCGAGGTTCAGATCCGAGCCGTCGAACTCCGGCTCCCAGAAGCGTCGGGTCGAGCAGTGGAAAATGTCCACGCCAGCGTCAGACAGCGGCTTGAGAAACTCGCCCAGCGCTTCGGGTGTTTGCACCAGACGCGCGGTGTAATCCTGCTGCTTCCACTGCGAGAAGCGGAAGATGATCGGGAAACCCTCACCGACAGCCGCGCGTACTGCTTGAATCAATTCGATGGCAAAACGCGAACGGTTGGCCAGGCTGCCACCGTATTCGTCGGTGCGCTGATTGCTGCCTTCCCAGAAGAACTGGTCGATCAGATAACCGTGAGCGCCATGGATTTCCACACCGTCCATGCCGATGCTTTGCGCATCTTTGGCAGCCTGGGCAAACGCAGCGATCACGTCCTGGATGTCGTGTTTGGTCATACCGTGAACCACGACCTGGCCGTCCTTGAGTTTCTCCGACGGACCGTAGCCCGGTACGCTGGCGTCCGGCTCGGTGCCAAGGCGACGTACGCTGCCGACGTGCCACAGTTGCGGAACGATCTTGCCGCCCTCGGCGTGCACGGCGTCGACAACTTTTTTCCAGCCGGCCAGCGGCGCGTCACCGAAAAATTGCGGCACGTTTGGATAGCCATTGGACGCGATGTGGCCGACCGTGGTGCCTTCGGTGATGATCAGGCCAACCCCAGCGGCCGCACGTCGACGGTAGTACTCAATGACTTTTGAATTCGGCACGCCGCCCGGGGAGAACGAGCGGGTCATCGGCGCCATGACCACGCGGGTCGGCAGTTCGAGGGCACCGAGGTGGAACGGTTTGAACAGGGCTTGAACAGGCATCGAGAGGCTCCACGAAAACGTTGGCTACAGGCATGAATCGATATGACGCCGATAATATTAAGAGTCGAGAGCTCTGAACAGCATTATTGATTTTGGTGATTAAGGATCAAAAGATTGAAAAGCAAAAGATCGCAGCCTTCGGCAGCTCCTACACGAGATTGGTGTTCTCCCTGTAGGAGCTGCCGAGGGCTGCGATCTTTTGATGCTACTTTTCAGCCCAGCGCTTTTTCAATCGCATGCACGATGGTCGGATCATCCGGCGCCGTGCGCGGCGAGAACCGCGCCAGCACCCGGCCGTCCTTGCCGAGCAGAAACTTCTCGAAATTCCAGGTGATGTCACCGGGAAATTCGGCGCCCTCGCCCGCCAGCAGGCGATACAACTGATGCCGCTCGTGGCCGTTGACTTCGAGCTTGCTCGACAACGGAAAGGTCACGCCATAGTTGAGGCTGCAGAACTCCTGGATCTCTTTCTCCGAGCCTGGCTCCTGACCGGCAAACTGGTTGCACGGGAGGCCCAGCACAGCAAAGCCTTTATCTTTGTATTGCTGGTAGAGGTTTTCCAGTGCCGCGTACTGAGGGGTCAAGCCGCATTTGGAGGCCACGTTGACCACCAGCACGACTTGGCCCTTGAACGGCGCCAGCGGTAGCTCCTGACCATCCAGGGCGGTCAACTTAAGGTCGTGAAAAGCACTCATGCCGAACTCCAGGATTCTCGTGTTCTACTCGAAACAGCCACTTGGCGAGGCCACCAAGGACAGCCGCGGACTAAAAAGGCGCCCACAGGCGCCTCTCCAGTACTCGAAGCTTAGCGCAGAAAATCAGTGGTGATGGCCACCTTCGCCATGGACGTGACCATGAGCGATTTCTTCCTGGCTGGCGTCACGGATATCAACGATCTTAACCTTGAAGTTCAGGCGCTGACCGGCCAGAGGGTGGTTGCCATCAACGGTGACGTCGTCGCCGTCCAGGTCACGAATGGTGACGATCTGCATCTGGCCGTCCGGCGCCGAAGCGTGGAACTGCATGCCGACTTCCAGCTCGTCAACGCCTTCGAACATGCTGCGGCTCAGGGTGCTGACCAGCTCGGCGGCGTATTCGCCGTAAGCATCTTCCGGCTCAACGGCCACTTCCAGCTCGTCGCCGACAGCTTTGCCTTCCAGGGCTTTTTCCAGGCCCGGGATGATGTTGCCTGCACCTTGCAGGTAAACCAGCGGAGCGCCGCCGGCGGAGCTGTCGATGACCTCACCAGCGTCGTTGGTCAGGGTATAGTCGATGGAGACAGCCTTATTGGCGGCGATCAGCATGGGGCGAGACCTTTTGCATAAGAATATAGAAAGGCCAAGTTTAGCGAAGCAATCGCGTGAAAGCGACCACAACCCGGACAAACGGGTTTCGACCATCACCGGCTTTCATCAGGACGAAGATGGCCATTGGGTGGTCGAGCTTTCCTGTGGCCACACCCAACACCTGCGCCACCAGCCGCCGTGGCAAACCCGCGCCTGGGTCCTGGATCCGGCGCAACGTATTGAAAAAACAGGTCAACCCTTTGCCTGCGGTTGGTGTGCACAAGGCTCGGTTAGCGATAACCTTGGCGACTGAATTTCGGTAGTCGGCCAGACATAGGCTGACACCCTTGCATAGAGAATTCCCATGCAAACTTTTTTTATCGCCCCCACCGATTTTGGCGTGGGTCTGACCTCCATCAGCCTCGGGCTGGTGCGCACGCTTGAACGCGCCGGGCTGAAAGTCGGCTTCTTCAAACCGATCGCCCAGCCGCACCCCGGCGACACCGGCCCTGAGCGATCCACCGAACTGGTGGCGCGCACCCACGGTCTGAAACCGCCGCAGCCGTTAGGCCTGGCGCACGTTGAACGCATGCTCGGCGACGGTCAGCTCGACGAACTGCTCGAAGAAATCATCGCCCTGTATCAGCAAGCGGCGGTCGGCAAAGACGTGCTGGTGGTCGAAGGCATGGTGCCGACCCGCAGCGCCAGTTACGCCGCGCGGGTCAATCTGCACCTGGCCAAGAGTCTGGATGCCGAGGTGATTCTGGTCTCGGCGCCGGAAAACGAAGTGCTCGCCGAGCTTTCTGGCCGTGTCGAGCTTCAGGCTCAATTGTTCGGTGGCCCGAAAGATCCGAAAGTCCTCGGGGTGATCCTCAACAAGGTCAAGACCGACGAGAGCATGGACGCCTTCGCCACGCGTCTGAAGGAGCATTCGCCGTTGCTGCGCAGCGGTGATTTCCGCTTGCTTGGCTGCATCCCGTTTCAGCCGGAACTCAATGCGCCACGCACCCGCGACGTCGCCGACCTGATGGGCGCGCAAGTGCTCAACGCGGGCGACTACGAAACCCGGCGCATGAGCAAAATCATCATTTGCGCACGAACCATGCGCAACACCGTCGAGCTGCTCAAGCCCGGCGTGCTGGTGGTGACGCCGGGCGATCGCGACGACATCATCCTCGCCGTCAGCCTCGCAGCGATCAACGGCGTGCCGCTGGCCGGCCTGCTGCTGACCAGCGACACCCTGCCCGACCCGCGCATCATGGACCTGTGCCGGGGCGCGTTGCAGGCCGGTCTGCCGGTGTTGTCGGTGAGCACCGGCTCGTACGACACCGCCAATCTGCTCAATGGCCTGAACAAGGAAATCCCGATCGATGACCGCGAGCGCGCGGAGATCATCACCGATTTCGTCGCCAGCCACCTCGACGCCAACTGGCTGCATCAGCGCTGCGGTACGCCTCGGGAGATGCGCCTGTCGCCGGCAGTGTTCCGCTATCAATTGATCCAGCGCGCGCAAGCGGCGAACAAGCGCATCGTCTTGCCCGAAGGCAGCGAGCCGTTCACCGTGCAAGCGGCGGCGATCTGTCAGGAACGCGGGATCGCCCGCTGCGTGCTGTTGGCCAAGCCCGAAGACGTCGAAGCGGTCGCCCGCGCGCAAGGTATCGTGCTGCCGCCGGGTCTGGAAATCCTTGACCCGGACCACATCCGCGAGCGTTACGTCGAGCCGATGGTCGCTCTGCGCAAAAGCAAAAGCCTCAACGCACCAATGGCCGAGCAGCAACTGGAAGACACCGTGGTGATCGGCACCATGATGCTTGCGCTGGATGAGGTCGACGGCCTGGTTTCGGGTGTGATCAACACCACCGCCAACACCATCCGCCCCGCCCTGCAATTGATCAAGACCGCACCGGGCTGCACGCTGGTGTCGTCGGTGTTCTTCATGCTTTTTCCGGAAGAAGTGCTGGTCTACGGCGACTGCGTGATGAATCCACACCCGAGCGCCGCGGAACTGGCCGAGATCGCCCTGCAAAGCGCTGACTCGGCGGCCGCATTCGGTATCACTCCACGGGTGGCGATGATCAGCTATTCCAGCGGCGAATCGGCCCGCGGTGAAGAAGTCGAGAAAGTCCGCGAGGCGACTCTGCTGGCTCATGAGCAACAGAATTCGCTGCTGATCGACGGCCCGTTGCAGTACGACGCCGCCGCCAACGCCGACGTCGCCCGGCAACTGGCGCCGAACAGTCAGGTCGCCGGGCGCGCCACGGTGTTTGTGTTCCCCGATCTGAACACCGGCAACACCACGCACAAAGCCGTACAACGCAGCGCCGATTGCGTCAGTCTCGGGCCGATGCTGCAAGGCCTGCGTAAACCGGTGAACGACCTGCCGCGCGGCGCGCAAGTCGATGACATCGTCTACACCATCGCGCTCACCGCGATTCAAGCCGCCAACCGACCTATGGATGTGTAAATGCTGGATTTTCTACCCGCCCCCGTGCGCGGCGTGATCGCCTCGCTGCTGTTGGCGCTCAACACGATTCTGCTGTGCTCGTTCCTGTTCTGTGTGGCGCTGGTCAAGGCCCTGCCGTTTGCCTTTACCCAGCGCATTGCCGGTTGGCTGATGAGCCACACCCACGAGGCGTGGATCAGCAACAACAAAGCCTGGATGAATCTGGTTCGGCGCACCCGCTGGCACGTCAGCGGCCTGCAAGGCCTCGACTATCAGCACTCGTACCTGATCACCAGCAACCACCAGAGCTGGGTGGATATTCTGGTGCTGCAATACGTGCTCAACCGCAAGATTCAACCGCTGAAGTTTTTCCTCAAGCAGGAGCTGATCTGGGTCCCGGTAATCGGGCTGGCCTGGTGGGCGCTGGGCTTTCCGTTCATGAAGCGCTACTCCAAGGCGTACCTGGAAAAACACCCGGAGAAGAAAGGCAAGGACCTGGAAACCACGCGCAAGACCTGCGCGAAATTCCGCCATAACCCGGTGGGGATTTTCAACTTCGTCGAAGGCACACGCTTCACCGAAGGCAAGCATGCGCAGCAGCAGTCACCGTTCAAGTACCTGCTCAAGCCCAAGGCCGGCGGGATCGCCTTTGTGCTGGATGCGATGGGCGAACAGCTGGAGTCGATCGTCAACGTGACGATTCATTATCCAGCGGGGCGTCCAGGGTTCTGGGATTTGCTCTGCGGCAATGTGCGCGATGTGGTGGTGCATTTTGAAGAAATCAAAATCCCGCCGGCCTTCATCGGCAAGAACTACGACCAGGACGGCGAGTATCGATTGCAGTTTCAGGGCTGGATCAATCAGCTGTGGCTGGACAAGGATGCGTTGCTGGAGCAGATGCACCGCGAATATCCACCCAAACACTGACCCCTGTGGGAGCGAGCCTGCTCGCGAAAGCGGTGGATCAGCTTGCAAAGATGTTGAATGAGATAAAGCTTTCGCGAGCAGGCTCGCTCCACAGTTGATCGTTCCCACGCTCCGCGTGGGAATGCAGCCCGGGACGCTCCGCGTCCCTGCCGAAGCGGACGCGGAGCGTCCAATGAGGCATTCCCACGCGGAGCGTGGGAAGGATCACCCAACACTAAAAAGCCCGCCGATGATCACTCACCGGCGGGCTTTTTCTTGCCGCTTGCAGCTAGTAGCTTGTCGCTGCTTCAATGCTTAAATCGCGCCACGCTGCCGCAACAGCTCCAGCACTTGCTTGACGCTTTCTTCCAGACTCAGGGACTGCGTGTCGATCACCAAATCGGCATTGAGCGGCACGTCGTACGGGAAGGATTCGCCCGGGATGTTGTCGCCACCAGCAGCGTACAGCCCTTGCGGATCACGCTCGGCGCACACGGTCGGCGAGGCCTGCACGTAGACCGTCAGCAAGCGATCCTTGCCGATCAGTTCCTTGGCCTGCTCGCGACCTTCGGCACTTGGCGCGACGAACGCGGCCAGGGTCAGCAGCCCCGCTTCGTTGAACTGACGCGCCACGTGGGCGGCTCGACGCCAGTTCTCGGTACGCCCGGCGCGATCCTGTGGCAGACCTTTGTTCAAGTCATGACGCAGGTTCTGGCCATCGAGTACAAACACCGCGCGGCCCATGTCGAACAGCTTGCGCTCGACCGCATACGCCAGGGTGCTTTTACCCGCGCCGGACAGGCCGCTGAACAGCACGGTGGCCGGTTGCTGGCCGAAGCGCTGGGCGCGTTCTTCAGTCGCCACGTGGGCCAGTTTGCCGTGGTGGGTGGCAGTGCCATGCGCTACAGGCTGAGCGACGATCATGCCGGCGCCAACGGTGCCGTTGGTCAGGCGATCGATGACGATGAACGCGCCGGTGGTGCGGTTGCTTTCGTAACCGTCGAGGGCGATCGGCGCGTCGAGCGCGATCTTTACCTTGCCGATTTCGTTGAGCTGCAACGCGCTCGCCGGGCCTTCTTCCAATGTGTTCACGTCGACCTTGTTGACGATGCTGGCGATTGAGCCCGGCACGTAACTGGTGGCGCGTTTGATGTCGTATTTCTTGCCCGGCAGCATCGGCTCTTCAGCCATCCACACCAGCATCGCTTCGAAGCTGTCGGTGACCGGCGGCACGTTGTCGGCATGCACCAACAGGTCGCCACGGGAGATATCGATTTCGTCTTCCATGGTCAGGGTTACCGCCTGACCTGGACCTGCGTGCTCCAGTTCACCTTCGAAGGTGACGATGGATTTCACCCGGCTGCTCTTGCCCGACGGCAGCACCACGACTTCGTCGCCCTTGTGCACGATGCCGCTGGCCAGGGTGCCGGCGAAACCACGGAAATTCAGGTTCGGACGGTTGACGTACTGCACCGGGAAACGCAGATCGGTGAAGTTGCGATCGCCCGCGACTTCCACAGTCTCCAGAATCTCCATCAGCGACTGACCGGTGTACCACGGCGAGCGCTCGGACTTGTTCACCACGTTGTCGCCTTTAAGGGCAGACATCGGCACGAAGTGCATGCTGGTCGGCTTCATCTTCAAGCCTTCGGCGAACTTCAGGTAGTCGGCCTTGATCGACTCGAACACGCCTTCGTCGAAGTCCTTCAAGTCCATCTTGTTGATGGCGACGACGATGTGTTTGATGCCCAGCAACGAAGCAATGAAGCTGTGACGACGAGTCTGGGTCTGCACGCCGTAACGGGCGTCGACCAGAATGATCGCCAGGTCACAGGTGGACGCACCGGTGGCCATGTTGCGGGTGTACTGCTCATGGCCGGGGGTGTCGGCGATGATGAATTTGCGCTTGGCGGTGGAGAAATAGCGGTAAGCGACATCAATGGTGATGCCCTGCTCACGCTCGGCCTGCAGACCGTCGACCAGCAATGCCAGGTCGATGTCGTCACCGGTGGTGCCGACTTTCTTCGAATCGCGGGTGATCGCTTCGAGGTGATCTTCGTAGATCATCTTCGAGTCGTGCAGCAGGCGCCCGATCAGGGTGCTCTTGCCGTCATCGACGTTACCGCAGGTCAAAAAGCGCAGCAGCTCTTTACGTTCGTGCTGGCCCAGGTAGGCGAGGATGTCCTCGCTGATCAAATCAGAAACATGCGACATGACAGCCCCTTAGAAATAGCCTTGACGTTTTTTGTCTTCCATCGAGCCTGCGCCATCGTGGTCGATGACCCGGCCCTGGCGCTCGGAAGTTCGCGTCAGGAGCATTTCCTGAATGATGTCCGTCAGGCTTTCGGCCTCGGACTCCACCGCGCCCGTCAACGGGTAGCAGCCAAGGGTGCGGAACCGCACTTTCTTTTTCACGATGCGCGCTTTGTCTTCTTCGGACAGGTGCTCGAGGATGCGCTCGTCGTCGATCATGATCAGCGTGCCGTTCTTCTCGATCACTTCGCGTTCGGCGGCGAAGTACAGGGGCACAATCGGAATGCCTTCGAGATAGATGTACTGCCAGATGTCCAGCTCGGTCCAGTTCGACAACGGGAACACACGAATGGATTCGCCCTTGTTGACCTTGCCGTTGTAGACGTTCCACAGCTCCGGACGCTGGTTTTTCGGGTCCCAGCGGTGTTTGCTGTCGCGGAACGAGTACACGCGCTCTTTGGCGCGGGATTTCTCTTCATCGCGACGGGCGCCGCCGAACGCTGCGTCGAAACCATGCTTGTCGAGTGCCTGTTTCAGGCCTTCGGTTTTCATGATGTCGGTGTGCTTGGCGCTGCCGTGGGTGAACGGGTTGATGTTCTGCGCCACGCCATCGGGGTTGATGTGGGTAATCAGGTCCAGGCCCAAGTCTTCGACCATCTTGTCGCGGAACTTGTACATTTCCTGGAATTTCCAGCGGGTGTCGACGTGCATCACCGGAAACGGCAGTTTGCCCGGGAAGAACGCCTTGCGTGCCAGGTGCAGCATCACGGCGGAGTCTTTACCGATGGAGTACAGCATCACCGGGTTATCGAACTCGGCGGCCACCTCGCGGATGATGTGGATGCTTTCCGCCTCCAGCTGTTTCAGATGCGTCAGTTTGTCGACCATGGCTACTCACGAAAGCTTTCTTATGAACGGCCAGCGGGCCGTGTTCGAGCGAGGAATCCTAGCACAGCGACCTCTTCTAATCAGGACGCCAACTAGATCGAAAGGGTATATGAATATGCCCACCAGTTCGGCCGTCAGGGCCGAACGTGGGAGCGAGCCTGCTCGCGAAGGCGGAGTGTCAGGCACCTTTGTATTGAAGGTCTGACGCCTTCGCGAGCAGGCTCGCTCCCACAGGAGTTTGCGGTGAGCTCAGATCGGGTTGGGGCAATCGATGAAGATGTGCTCAAGGGCAAAGCGCTTCGCCAGATACTCGCCCAACGCCTGCACGCCATAGCGTTCGGTGGCGTGATGGCCGGCGGCGATGAAGCTGATGTCGTTTTCCCGCGCACTGTGGAAAGTCTGCTCGGAGGCCTCGCCACTGATGAACAGATCGACCCCCGCCGCCACGCCCTGATCGATATAACCCTGGCCGCCGCCGGTGCACCAACCGACGCGGCGGATCATGCCGCTGCCTTCGATCAGCAGCGGCTCGCGGCCCATGACCTCTTGCACCTTGCGCGCGAAATCCCGCGCGGTCATCGGCTCATTCAGCGAACCGACCAGCCCGACGACTTTCGGGTTGCTCGGGTCCAACGGCCCTTCAACAGTGATGTCGAGCTGACGCGCCAGTTGCACGTTGTTGCCAACGTCCGGGTGCAGATCCAGCGGCAGGTGATAAGCGAGCAGACTGATGTCGTGCTTGAGCAGGGTTTTCAAGCGGCGCTGTTTCATGCCGGTGACGCAGGGGTTTTCGCCTTTCCAGAAATACCCGTGATGGACCAGGATCAGGTCGGCCTCGGCCTCGACGGCGGCATCGAGTAACGCCTGGCTGGCGGTGACGCCACTGACGATGCGCATCACTTGCGGGCGGCCTTCGACCTGCAAACCGTTGGGGCAATAATCGGCAATTTTCGCACTGCCCAGGTAACGGTCGGCTTCTTCGACGAGGGTGCTGAGGGCAACGGCCATGAAAGACTCCTAAATATCCCGTTCAGAGGCGCGCGCGGCCTCGTATAATGCGCGACATTATGGGCGGTCTGACCTCGCCTGCAACCTTTCCAGGAACGTGCTTAATGCTCAAGGCGCTGCGTTTTTTTGGCTGGCCGCTGTTGGCCGGTGTGCTTATCGCTCTGTTGATTATTCAGCGTTACCCCGAGTGGGTCGGGCTGCCGAGCCTCGACGTCAATCTGCAACAGGCGCCACAAACCACGATCGTGCAACAGGGGCCGGTGTCCTATGCGGATGCGGTGGGCATCGCAGCGCCGTCGGTGGTCAACCTGTACACCACCAAGGTCATCAACAAACCGGCGCATCCCTTGTTCGAGGATCCGCAGTTCCGCCGCTTCTTCGGTGACAATTCGCCGAAACAGAAGCGCATGGAATCGAGCCTCGGTTCCGGGGTAATCATGAGCCCGGAAGGCTACATTCTCACCAACAACCACGTCACCAGCGGCGCCGATCAGATAGTCGTGGCGTTGAAGGATGGTCGCGAAACACTCGCACGGGTGATTGGCAGCGATCCGGAGACTGACCTGGCTGTCCTGAAAATCGACCTGAAAAACCTCCCGGCAATCACCGTCGGCCGCTCCGACAGCATTCGCATCGGTGACGTCGCGCTCGCTATCGGCAACCCGTTCGGCGTCGGTCAGACCGTGACCATGGGCATCATCAGCGCCACCGGCCGCAATCAGTTGGGCCTGAACAACTACGAAGACTTCATCCAGACCGATGCGGCGATCAACCCGGGCAACTCCGGCGGTGCGCTGGTCGATGCCAACGGCAACCTCACCGGAATCAACACGGCGATCTTTTCCAAGTCCGGCGGCTCGCAAGGGATCGGATTTGCCATTCCGGTGAAACTGGCGATGGAAGTGATGAAGTCGATCATCGAGCACGGCCAAGTGATTCGTGGCTGGCTGGGCATCGAAGTACAACCGCTGACTCAGGAACTGGCGGAGTCGTTTGGCTTGTCCGGGCGTCCGGGGATTGTCGTCGCGGGGATCTTCCGTGACGGCCCGGCGCAGAAAGCCGGCCTGCAACTGGGCGATGTGATCCTGAGTATCGACGGCGAACCGGCCGGCGATGGCCGCCGCTCGATGAACCAGGTGGCGCGGATCAAGCCGACCGACAAGGTGACGATTCAAGTGATGCGTAACGGCAAGGAGCTGAAGCTGACGGCTGAAATCGGCCTGCGTCCACCACCGGCACCGGTGAAAGAAAAAGAAGAGTAAAAATGTTTTCGCGCCAACGGCGCGAATAACAGACATTCTCAACGGGCATGTTATATTGTTTCAATTCTCGCAATTGGAACAACATAACATGTCGTCTCGCAAAAAGGCCTCACTGTTGGGCCTGACTCTGGGTTTGCTCTGCGATCCCGCCCTCGCCGATGAGCCGCAGCCCGTTGAGCTGGAAGCCATCAGCGTCACCTCCGACTACGAAACACCCACCGGCCCGGTCAGCGGTTATCGCGCGACTCGCTCCGCCAGTGCGACCAAAACCGACACGGCGATTCGCGATATCCCGCAAGCCATCAGCGTGGTCCCGGCCAGTGTGCTCTCGGATCTGGGCAGCAGCAGCGTCGAACGCGCGCTGGATTTTGCTGGCGGCGTATCGAAGCAGAACAACTTCGGCGGCCTGACCCTGTACGAATACAGCGTGCGCGGCTTCACCACGTCCGAGTTCTACAAGGACGGTTTCAGCGCCAATCGCGGTTACCCGAGCACGCCGGATGCGGCCAATATCGAGCGCATCGAAGTGCTCAAAGGCCCGGCCGCCAGCCTGTACGGCCGGGGCGATCCCGGCGGTACGGTGAACATCGTCACCAAGAAACCGCAGCCCGAAGCGTTCACCACCCTGCAAACCAGCGCCGGCAGTTGGGACCGCTACCGCACCGCGCTGGACGTCAACACGCCCCTCGATGATCAGGGCGATTTGCTCTCGCGCATCAACCTCGCCGTAGAAGACAACAACAGCTTTCGCGATCACGTCGACAGCCAGAGGGTCTTCGTTGCGCCCTCGATCAGTTGGCAGTTGAGCCCGGACACATCGCTGCTGGTGGAGAGCGAAATCGTCCGTCACAACTCGACGTTCGATCGTGGCGTTGTGGCGCCGAACAACAAATGGAGCGGCGTATCGCGCTCGACGTTCTTGGGCGAGCCCAACGACGGCAACATCGACAACCATAACAACCTGCTCCAGGCCACTCTTGAACACCATCTGAACGACAGCTGGAAACTGCGTCTGGCCAGCCACTACAAGGAAGGCAAGCTCTGGGGCGACGCCACGGAACAACGCGCGCTGAACGCCGACGGCCATACGGTCAACCGCCGCTTGCGCGAACGCGACACGAGTTGGCACGACAGCATCACCCAACTGGAACTGCGCGGTCTGTTCGACCTCGGGCCGTGGCAGCATGAATTGCTGATCGGCACCGAGTACGAGAATTACCGCAAGGACGAACGCGTCACCACCATTGCTGGCGGCCCCTACGCCATCGACATCTATAAGCCGGTCTACGGCCAGCCGAAACCCAACGGCGCACGCTCGGGCACCGACTTCTTCGAACACGTCGAAAGTCATGCGCTGAATCTGCAGGACCAGATCATCTTCACCGACAAGCTGCGCGGCATGGTCGGCGCGCGCTTCGAGCACTTCGATCAGCGCATCGACGATCACAGCCGCAACGCCAAAAGTCAGCAACGCCACGACGCGCTGACTCAACGCGCCGGCCTGCTCTATCAGCTCACGCCGAACACCGGCCTGTTCGCCAACGCCTCGACCTCGTTCAAACCGAACAACGACCTGGATGCTTCCGGCAAATCCTTCGATCCGGAAGAAGGTGTCGGTTACGAAGTGGGGATCAAGAACGAACTCTTCGATGAGCGCGTGAGCAGCACCCTCGCCTTCTTCCACATCGACAAGGAAAACGTCCTCGCCCTCGATCCGGGCACCGACACCAGCCGCGCCATGGGCAAGGCGCGCAGTCAGGGTTTCGATTGGCAAGTGAGCGGCCAGGTGACCGACGCGATACGGGTCATCGGCGCCTTCGCCTACATCGACGCCGAGGTGACCAAGGGCGACGCGACCATTCCCACCGGCAGCCGCATCCTCGGCGTGGCCAAACGCAGCGGCAGTCTGCTGGGCGTCTATGAATTTCAGGATGGCCGTCTGCGCGGTTCAGACGTCGGCGCAGCGTTCACCTACGTCGGCGATCGCTCGGGCGAATCCGGCAGCGACTTCGAATTGCCGGCCTACCAGACCGTCGACTTGCTCGCGCACTACAAGGCCAGCGACAACGTAACGGTCGGCCTCAACCTGAACAACGTCTTCGACGAGAAATATTACGAGCGCTCCTACAGCAACTACTGGGTCAACCCCGGCGAGCCACGCAATTTCACCGTCAGCCTGACACTCAACCTGTAAAAGGACGTCACCATGCACTACGGCAAATCCCTTCTGCTCATCGCTGCGCTCTTCACCGGGCAAGTGTCGGCCCACGGCCTGTGGACAGAGGAACGACGCGGCAACATCGAAGTGGTCTACGGTCACGGCGCCGAAGACAACGCCTTCAAGGCACAAAAAGTCAGCGGTGCCTGGGCTTATGACGCAAGCGGCAAAATGATCCCGGTCAGCGTCGAGCGCCTGGCCGATCATGCCCGTTTGAAACCATTGAAGCCGCCGGCGCTGATGGCCGTGGCGCTGAATAATGGCATGTGGTCGCAGACGGCGGACAAGAAGTGGATCAACGAAGGACGCAGCAAAGTGCCCGGCGCCACCGAGGCCACGCAGACCTTCAAGTACAGCCTGGCGATCTATCAGCCGGGGGCGAAATTGCCGAAACTGGACCAGATCAAACTGCTGATCCTGCCGGAGGTCGATCCGCTGACGGTCGGGCCGGGCAAATCGTTACCGGTGCGGGTGCTGCTCGATGGCAAACCGGCGGCAGGTGTGAAGTTATATGGCGACTATCGCAGCGCGCCAAACACCCTGAGCACCGAGACCGACAAGGACGGGCGTGCGCAGGTGCTGGTGCGTAATGAAGGGTTGAATGTGATTGCGGCGCAGGTTGAAGTGCCGGTGAAGGACAGTGTGGATGTGGACAGTCGTGGGTTGTTCAGTTCGCTGACATTCGTTGGCGAGCCGCATCACGAATAAAAGCACACCCTCACCCCAGCCCTCTCCCGGCGGGAGAGGGAGCCGACCGAGTTGTCTTGCGGGATACATCGACCTGAAAGACCGAGTTGATTATGGATTCAATACAAATCGTTCAAGTCGGTGAACCTCTGCAATATTCCCATTCAGCCCCCTCTCCCTCTGGGAGAGGGGGCCGACCGAGTTGTCTTGCGGGATACATCGACCTGAAAGACCGAGTTGATTATGGATTCAATACAAATCGTTCAAGTCGGTGAACCTCTGCAATATTCCCATTCAGTCCCCTCTCCCTCTGGGAGAGGGGGCCGACCGATTTGTCTTGCGGGATACATTGACCTGAAAGACCGAGTTGATTATGGATTCAATACAAATCGTTCAAGTCGGTGAACCTCTGCAATATTCCCATTCAGCCCCCTCTCCCTCTGGGAGAGGGGGCCGACCGAGTTGTCTTGCGGGATACATCGACCTGAAAGACCGAGTTGATTATGGATTCAATACAAATCGTTCAAGTCGGTGAACCTCTGCAATATTCCCATTCAGTCCCCTCTCCCTCTGGGAGAGGGGGCCGACCGAGTTGTCTTGCGGGATACATCGACCTGAAAGACCGAGTTGATTATGGATTCAATACAAATCGTTCAAGTCGGTGAACCTCTGCAATATTCCCCATTCAGTCCCCTCTCCCTCTGGGAGAGGGGGCCGACCGAGTTGTCTTGCTGGATACATCGACCTGAAAGACCGAGTTGATTATGGATTCAATACAAATCGTTCAAGTCGGTGAACCTCTGCAATATTCCCATTCAGTCCCCTCTCCCTCTGGGAGAGGGGGCCGACCGAGTTGTCTTGCGGGATACATCGACCTGAAAGACCGAGTTGATTATGGATTCAATACAAATCGTTCAAGTCGGTGAACCTCTGCAATATTCCCCATTCAGTCCCCTCTCCCCTCTGGGAGAGGGCTAGGGTGAGGGGCTTTTGCTTTTAGAGGTCGCCAAGGCCGTCGATCAACGCCTGATTCTGCTCCGGCGTACCCACCGATATCCGCAAGAACTGCGCAATCCGTTCCTGCTTGAAGTGCCGCACGATCACGCCCTGCTCGCGCAGCTTGGCCGCCAGGCCCGCCGCATCATGCTGCGGGTGGCGAGCGAAGATGAAGTTGGCCGCCGACGGCAGCACTTCAAAGCCTTTAGCCTGCAACTGCGCCACCACCCATTCGCGGCTCTCGATCACCTGACGACAGGTCTTGTCGAAATACTCGCGATCGGCAAAAGCCGCCGCCGCGCCGACAATCGCCAGACGATCCAGTGGATAGGAGTTGAAGCTGTTCTTGATCCGCTCCAGCGCTTCGATCAGGTCCGGATGCCCTACCGCCAGACCGACACGCAGGCCGGCCAGCGAGCGTGACTTGGACAGCGTCTGCGTCACCAGCAGATTCGGATAGCGGTCCACCAGACTGATCGCCGTCTCGCCACCGAAGTCGATGTACGCCTCATCCACGACTACAACCGAATCTGGACTGGCCTTGAGGATTTGCTCGACGGCGTCCAGCGCCAGCAGGCATCCGGTCGGGGCGTTCGGGTTGGGGAAAATGATCCCGCCATTCGGTTTGGCGTAGTCGGCCGGGTTGATCTGGAATTGCGCATCCAGTGGCACCGCATCGAATTCAATGCCGTACAGACCGCAGTAGACCGGATAGAAGCTGTAGCTGATGTCCGGGAACAGCAGCGGCTGATCGTGTTGCAGCAGACCGTGGAAGATGTGCGCGAGCACTTCGTCCGAACCGTTGCCAAGGAACACCTGACTGGTTTGCACGCCGTAATATTCGGCCACGGCGTTTTTCAGCAGATCACTGTTCGGGTCCGGGTACAGGCGCAAGTTGTCGTTGAGTTCGGCTTGCATCGCCGCCAGCGCTTTTGGCGACGGGCCATACGGATTTTCGTTGGTATTGAGCTTGACCAGTTTGGTCAGCTTCGGCTGTTCGCCCGGCACGTAGGGCACCAGATCCTTGACGAACGGGCTCCAGAATTTACTCATCGCTCAGTTCCCCTGCCCTTTCAGAAAGTCTTGGTCTTTGATGCGGTATTCGGCGCTGCGCGCGTGGGCGCTCAGCGATTCACCACGGGCCAGTACCGATGCAGTTTTGCCCAGTTCGCAAGCGCCGGCCTCGGAGCAGAAGATGATCGACGAGCGCTTCTGGAAGTCGTAGACGCCCAGCGGCGAGGAGAACCGCGCGGTGCCGGAAGTCGGCAACACGTGGTTCGGACCGGCGCAGTAATCGCCCAACGCTTCGGAAGTGTGGCGGCCCATGAAGATCGCACCGGCGTGGCGGATCTGCGGCAGCCAGGCTTGTGGATCAGCGACCGACAATTCCAGATGTTCCGGGGCGATACGATTGGCGACTTCGATGGCCTGGGCCATGTCAGTGACCTGGATCAGCGCACCACGGCCATTGATCGAAGTTTCGATGATGGTCGCGCGGTCCATGGTCGGCAGCAGTTTGTCGATGCTTGCGGCTACCTTGTCGAGGAACTCGGCGTCCGGGCTGACCAGAATCGCTTGCGCGTCTTCGTCGTGCTCGGCCTGGGAGAAGAGGTCCATGGCGATCCAGTCCGGATCGGTCTGGCCGTCGCACACTACAAGAATTTCCGAAGGGCCGGCGATCATGTCGATGCCGACCTGGCCGAACACATGACGCTTGGCCGTGGCGACATAGATATTGCCCGGGCCGACAACCTTGTCAACACGCGGCACGCTTTCGGTGCCATAAGCCAGTGCGGCAACCGCTTGCGCGCCGCCGATGGTGAACACGCGGTCGACACCGGCGATGCAGGCAGCGGCCAGCACCAGCTCGTTGATTTCACCGCGCGGGGTCGGCACGACCATGACCACTTCGGTCACGCCAGCGACCTTGGCCGGAATCGCGTTCATCAATACCGACGACGGATAAGAGGCCTTGCCACCAGGCACGTACAGGCCGGCACGATCCAGCGGCGTGACTTTCTGGCCGAGCACCGTGCCGTCAGCCTCGGTGTAGCTCCAGGAATCCTGCTTCTGTTTTTCGTGATAGCTGCGCACGCGAGCGGCGGCTTTTTCCAAGGCCTCGCGTTGCGGCACGGTGATGCGGGTCAGGGCCAGTTCGAGACGCTCGCGCGGCAGGATCAGGTCAGCCATCGAGGCGACTTCAAGACCGTCGAACTTCTGGGTGAACTCGACCAGCGCCGCGTCACCGCGCTCGCGCACAGCCTTGATGATGTCGAGCACGCGCTGATTGACCGAGTCGTCAGACACACTTTCCCAGCTCAGCAGATGATCCAGATGATGCGCGAAATCCGGGTCAGCAGCGTTGAGTCGGCGAATTGCAGTCGGTGCGGTCATAGCGAGAGCCTCATAGGAATTGGCAAAAAACTCAGGCGCCCGAAACTAGCATTCGATCCGCTTGGGCACCTGAGAATTCTGGCTATGAGGCGGATAGACGGCGCGGCCTCGGGCCGCGCAGGTAGATCAGCCGCGGTGTCGCGATTCCACTGCGTTGCGCAGGGTGTCGATCAACGCCTGGATTCGGGCGTGCTGCATTTTCATTGAAGCCTTGTTGACGACGAGACGCGAGCTGATCGTGGCGATCAGTTCCTGTGGCTCCAGGCCGTTGGCGCGCAGGGTGTTGCCGGTGTCGACCACGTCGATGATCTTGTCGGCCAGCCCGATCAGCGGCGCCAGTTCCATCGAGCCGTACAGCTTGATGATGTCGACCTGACGGCCCTGCTCGGCGTAATAACGCTTGGCAACATTAACGAACTTGGTCGCCACGCGCAGACGGCCCTTGGGCTCGACCGCGCCGATCTTGCCGGCGGTCATCAACTTGCACTGGGCGATCTGCAGGTCCAGCGGCTCGTACAGGCCCTGGCCGCTGTATTCCATCAGCACGTCCTTACCGGCGACGCCGAGGTCGGCCGCGCCATGCTCGACATAGGTCGGCACGTCGGTGGCACGCACGATCAGCAGACGCACGTCGTCCTGGGTCGTGGGAATGATCAGCTTGCGGCTCTTGTCCGGATTCTCGGTCGGCACGATGCCCGCTTCAGCGAGAAGCGGCAGAGTGTCGTCAAGGATGCGGCCCTTGGACAGTGCGATGGTCAACATGGGAAACGTCAGTCCTTATCAAGGTACTCATGCCCGGTCGCAATCGGCGCCGGACACACATCGAGGGTGCGTACACCCTCGACTCGAAACGAATTCAGCGGACACGTCCCTGTGTCCCGATGCAGCGATCAGCCCGGAACGCGACGGATCTTGGCACCCAGCATTTGCAGTTTTTCTTCGATGCACTCGTAACCACGGTCTATGTGGTAGATGCGGTCGATCAGCGTGTCGCCTTCGGCTACCAGCGCCGAGATCACCAGACTGGCCGATGCGCGCAGGTCGGTGGCCATGACTGGCGCGCCCTTGAGCTTCTCGATACCGGTGACGATGGCAGTGTTGCCTTCAACCTGGATATGCGCGCCCATGCGGTGCAGCTCGTACACGTGCATGAAACGGTTTTCGAAGATTGTCTCGATCACCGCACCAGTACCTTCGGCAATGGCGTTGAGCGAGATGAACTGGGCCTGCATGTCGGTCGGGAACGCCGGGTACGGCGCGGTGCGCACGTTGACCGCCTTCGGGCGTTTGCCGTGCATGTTCAGCTCGATCCAGTCTTCACCGCAGGTGATTTCCGCACCGGCTTCACGCAGCTTTTCCAGCACCGCTTCGAGAATGGTCGGATCGGTGTCCTTGACCTTGACGCGGCCACCGGTCACGGCAGCAGCGACCAGATAGGTGCCGGTTTCGATACGGTCAGGCATGACCTTGTAGAACGCCGAACCCAGACGCTCGACGCCATCGATAGTGATGGTGTCGGTGCCGGCGCCGGAAACCTTGGCGCCCATGGCATTGAGGAAGTTCGCCAAGTCGACTACTTCAGGCTCGCGCGCGGCGTTCTGCAACACGCTGCGACCTTTGGCCAGCGCAGCGGCCATCATGATGTTCTCGGTACCGGTCACGCTGACGGTGTCGAAGAAGAAGTGCGCGCCGCGCAAGCCACCTTCAGGTGCCTTGGCCTTGATGTAGCCGCCTTCGACGTCGATGACCGCGCCCATGGCTTCCAGACCGCGGATGTGCAGATCGACCGGACGCGAACCGATGGCGCAACCGCCAGGCAGCGCGACTTCGGCTTCACCGAAACGCGCGACCATCGGGCCGAGCACAAGGATCGACGCACGCATGGTTTTCACCAGTTCGTACGGCGCGATCAGAGTCTTGATGGTGCGCGGGTCGATTTCGACGCTGAGCTTCTCGTCGATTACCGGCTCAATGCCCATGCGCCCGAACAGCTCGATCATGGTGGTGATGTCGTGCAGGTGCGGCAGGTTGCCGACGGTGACCGGGCCATCGCACAGCAAGGTCGCGGCCAGAATCGGCAGGGCGGAGTTCTTCGCGCCGGAAATGCGGATCTCGCCATCAAGACGAGCGCCACCGGTAATAATCAATTTATCCATTAGTATCTCGACGCCCTAGGGCTCAGGTGCGCTCGGCCCAGGCCGCGCGGCTGAAAAATTTCATAGTGACCGCATGGATGCTGCCATCGGTGATCCATGGGTTCAAATGGGCATAGACCTGCTGCTGACGCTTCACCGGGCTCAACGCCGCCAGTTCATCGCTAATCACGTTCAGCTGGAAGTTGCAGCCTTCGCCCTCAACTTCTACCAGCGTTCCTGGCAGCTTTCCTTCAAGGAAGCTCTTCACTTCTACGGCCTGCATGCTCAACCTCAATCGGCGCCCTGTGCGCACGGGTCGGACATCATACAAAAAAGCCCCGCGCCTGCGAACCCCGCAACGCAGGACTCTGACGGGGGGCTTCTTTATAGATGATGGTTCAGGGTTGCGCCAACAGCTCGGTCAGTTCACTGACCTGAGCGATTTCGCGCATGTCTTCAGGCATCGCACGGATGCTGACGGCCTTGCCGGCCGCCTGGGCATCGCGCATGAAGCACAGCAGCAACGACAGGCCGACGCTGCTGGACTTCTGCACCGCCGAACAATCGATGACCAGCGCCGACGCCTTGCTCGACTTGATCAGCGCCTGCCCTTCCTTGCGCAGCTCAGGCCCGGTGCGGTAATCCAGCACGCCGCTGAGCACCAGCTCGTCGACATCACTCATACGAACTGCCGCCTCACTCATTGCGCTGGCTTCGCGGCGGCTTTGTCGGTTTCCTGCTTGGCCTTGGCCACTTCACCGGCCCAGCCATCGATGGTCTTGTCCAGATCGTTGCCATTGCGTTGCATGGCGTCGGCGAACTGGTCACGGAACAGCTTGCCGATGTTGATGCCGTTGATGATCACGTTGCGCAGTTTCCACTCGCCGCTGATCTTCTCAAGCGTGTACTGCACCGGATAGATCGCGCCATTGCTGCCTTTGACGGTCATGTTGACGCTGGTGCGGTCGCCCGATTCGTCTTTGGCCGGGTCAACCGTGATGCCCTGGTTGTTGTATTCCAGCAGAGCGTTGCCATAGAACTGGAACAGACCGCGCTTGAAGTTTTCCTGAAAGCGCTGCATCTGCTCAGGCGTGGCCTTGCGCGAATACTTCACGGTCATGATGCTTTTGGAGATGCCCTCGGCATCCACCACCGGCCCCACAATGCTGTTGAGCGCCGCATAGAAATCCTGCGGATCCTGCTTGTACTTCTCTTTGTTTGCCTGCAAGTCGGCAAGCATCCGGTTCGTGGTGTCCTGAATCAGGTCATGAGCCGATTGCCCCGGTGCAGCGTTAGCCATCAACGGCAGGGCCGCGAGCAACACCAACAGGCCACGTCGCAAGATAGAGATCATTCAAAAGCTCCTCATTTGGCGTCTTTGCTAACGGTATTGAGCAGGAATTTACCGATCAGGTCTTCCAGTACCAGTGACGACTGCGTGTCGTGGATGGTTCCACCGTCTTTCAACTGGGTGTCTTCACCGCCGACGCTGATACCGATGTATTTCTCGCCCAGCAGACCCGCGGTGAGGATAGATGCAGTCGAATCGACCGGCAGGTTGTCGACCTTTTTATCCACTTGCAGCGTGACCCGACCGGTGAAGCTGTCGCGATCCAGATCGATTGCGGTGACCTTGCCAATGGTCACACCGGCCATGGTCACTTTGGCTCTGACCGTCAGACCGGCGATATTGTCGAAATACGCATACAGCTTGTAAGTGTCGGTGGACGAAGTCGGAGACAGGCCGCTGACGCGCAAGGCGAGCAGCAGCAAAGCCAGGATCCCTGCCAGCAGGAACAGGCCGACACCGATTTCCAGGGTGCGGTTTTGCATCAGAAATCTCCAAACATCAAAGCGGTCAGAATAAAGTCCAGACCAAGCACTGCCAGCGAGGCAAACACCACGGTCTTGGTGGTGGCACGACTGATTCCCTCGGAAGTGGGTTCACAGTCATAGCCTTGGAATACGGCGATCCAGGTCACCACAAAGGCGAAAACGACACTCTTGATCACGCCATTGAGCACGTCACTGGTGAAGTTCACGCTGTTCTGCATGTTCGCCCAGTACGAGCCTTCATAAACGCCCAGCCAGTCGACTGCGACCCACGAACCGCCCCAGATGCCGACGACGCTGAAGATCATCGCCAGCACCGGCAGGGAAATGAAGCCGGCCCACAGGCGCGGGGCAATGATGTACTTGAGCGGATCGACACCGATCATTTCCAGGCTGGACAGCTGCTCGGTGGATTTCATGTTGCCGATCTCGGCGGTCAACGCCGAACCGGCTCGCCCGGCAAACAGCAACGCCGTGACCACTGGCCCCAGTTCACGCAGCAGCGTCAGGGCGACCATCTGCCCTACAGCCTGCTCTGAACCATAGCTGGAAAGAATGCTGAAGCCCTGCAGCGCCAGGACCATGCCGATGAAAATGCCGGAGACCACGATGATCACCAGCGACATGACGCCGACCGAATGCAGCTGCTTGACCAACAGGCCAAAACCACCGCTGATACCGCCACGGCCCAGCAGGGCGTGAAACAGGAACAGGGTCGCCCGACCAAACACCGCGACCGCGTCGATCGCCGATTCGCCGAACCGACGCACGCGTTCCATCAATGAAATTCTGCGCATCAACGCTTCCCCAGAAGATCTGCGCGGTAATCCGTCGCTGGAAAGTGATACGGCACCGGGCCATCGGGATCACCGGTCATGAACTGACGGATACGCGCGTCATCCGAATTCATCAGCTCATCCGGCGTGCCCTGCCCCAGCACCTGACCATCGCCCACGACATAGATGTAGTCGGCAATGCTCGCCGTTTCCGCCAGGTCGTGCGAGACCACGATGCTGGTGATTCCCAGTGCATCGTTGAGCAGGCGGATCAGGCGCACCAGCACGCCCATGGCGATCGGGTCCTGGCCCACGAAGGGCTCGTCGTACATGAGAATCTGCGGATCGAGGGCAATCGCCCGGGCCAGCGCCACGCGGCGCTTCATGCCGCCGGACAGTTCGTCCGGCATCAGGTCGATGGCGCCACGCAGCCCCACGGCCTGCAATTTCAGCAGGACGATGTCGCGAATCATGTCTTCCGGCAGTTGCGTGTGCACCCGCAGCGGAAAGGCCACGTTCTCGAACACATCCAGGTCGGTGAACAGCGCACCGCTCTGAAACAGCACGCCCATGTGCTTGCGCGCATCGAACAGATCACTGCGCGACAGCGTCGGCAGGTTCTGCCCGTTGACCCAGACTTCGCCGCCGGACGGCCGCAACTGCGCGCCCATCAGGCGCAGCAGCGTAGTCTTGCCGCAGCCGGAAGGCCCCATGATGCCGGTGACCTTGCCGCGCGGGATGCGGATATCGACGTTATTGAAAATGCTCCGCGCACCGCGCTTGAAGGAGACTCCCTTCAGCTCGACCGCGTAGGCGTTATCGGCACTCATCTAAACTCCTTGCGATGCAGCCTCTCACTGGGATGCCAGACTTTCCTCGGAAACACCTGCATCCCGGGCAGGCCGAACTGGCGGCGAACTATATCACTGCAAAGGCTGAGCGCCCAAGCGAGAACCCGGCCAAGATCGCCGACTGAAGAGGGCCTGAGCGACTTTCAGAGGGTTTTGGTAACCAGTAATGACAAAGCACGTCGAACTTGCGTGAGGCTTTGCCACATACCCGCTATAATCGCCGCCTTTTCATCGGCCCATACGATTCTGACATGAGCAAAACCCGCGACCTGATTCAATCGGCACAACGCACCATCCGCCTCGAAGTGGAAGCCGTCCAAGGATTGATGGCCCATATCGACGCCGATTTCGTACGCGCTTGCGAGATGATTCTGGCCAGCAAGGGCCGTGTGGTCGTAGTCGGCATGGGCAAATCCGGGCACATCGGCAACAAGATCGCCGCCACCCTGGCCAGCACCGGCACTCCGGCGTTTTTTGTGCATCCGGCCGAAGCCAGCCACGGCGACATGGGCATGATCACCCGCGACGATGTGATTCTGGCCCTGTCGAACTCCGGCTCGACCAACGAAATCGTAACGCTGCTGCCATTGATCAAACGCCTGGGTATCCAGCTGATCAGCGTCACCGGCAATCCACAGTCGCCATTGGCGAAGGCTGCCGAGGTCAATCTCAATGTGCATGTCGAGCACGAAGCCTGCCCGCTGAATCTGGCACCGACCTCTTCGACCACGGCCGCGCTGGTCATGGGCGACGCCCTGGCCGTGGCCCTGCTGGAAGCGCGTGGTTTCACCGCTGAAGATTTCGCGTTCTCGCATCCGGGCGGTGCCCTTGGCCGTCGCCTGCTGCTGAAAGTCGAAAACGTCATGCACGCCGGACAGGAGCTGCCGCAGGTACAACGCGGTACCCTGCTCAAGGACGCGCTGATGGAAATGACCCGCAAGGGTCTGGGCATGACCGCTATTATTGAGGCCGATGGCAAGCTCGCCGGGATCTTCACCGACGGTGATTTGCGCCGCACGCTGGATCGCGCCATCGACATCCGCAGCGCCACCATCGACCAGGTGATGACTGCACACGGCAAGACCGCCCGGCCCGACATGCTCGCCGCCGAAGCCCTGAAAATCATGGAAGACCATCGAATCAACGCCCTGGTAGTCGTCGACGAGGAGGATCGCCCGATCGGCGCCTTCAACCTCTCCGATCTGCTGCGCGCAGGAGTCATGTAATGAGCAACGATCTGCTGCAACGTGGCAAAGCAATCAAACTGGCTGTGTTCGACGTCGACGGTGTGCTCACCGACGGGCGCCTGTACTTCCTCGAAGACGGCAGCGAGTTCAAGACCTTCAACACCCTCGACGGCCAGGGCATCAAGATGCTGATGAATGCCGGCGTACAAACGGCGATCATCAGTGGCCGCAAGACCCCGGTGGTCGAGCGACGCGCTAAGAACCTCGGCATCCCGCACCTGTTTCAGGGGCGCGAGGACAAACTGGTGGTGCTCGACGGCCTGCTCGCGCAACTGGGCCTAAGCTATGAGGAAGTCGCCTATCTCGGTGACGATCTGCCAGACTTGCCGGTGATCCGCCGTGTAGGGCTGGGCATGGCGGTGGCCAACGCTGCCGATTTCGTCCGCGAACACGCCCACGGCGTTACCCGCGCCCGTGGCGGCGAAGGTGCCGCCCGCGAATTCTGCGAATTGATCCTGCGCGCCCAGGGCCGCCTCGAAGCGGCCAACGCCGCGTACCTGTGAGCCTGACCATGTTTAGCAAAAAGTTTCGCAATTTCCTGCTGTTCGGCTGCATCGCGGCGATTTTCGCTGCGGTGGGCTACTGGAACATCAGCCCGGAGCGCTTCCTCGACAAGCCGCCGGTCTCGGCCGCCGAGAATCCGATCGACTGGTACGCGACCAACACGCACACCATTCAATACCTGCCCGACGGCAAGGTGCAGTACGAGATGACCTCCGACAAGGCCGAGCACGTCAAGGCCACCGATGTCACTCTGGTAACCAAGCCTGATTTGAACATGTACCGCGGCACCGACTTCCCGTGGCACGTGACCAGCGAGCGCGGCGAAGTGAATTCGGGCGGCACCGAAGTTGAATTGATCGATTCGGTACGCGTACAGCGCACCGATGAGAAACAGCGCGGCACCCTGATCACCAGCACCCGCATGACCGTGTTCCCGCAGCAAGAATATGCGCAGACCGCGCAACCCGTTAGAATCGAGGGCGCTGGCGGCGTATCGACTGGCGTCGGAATGAAAGCGTACCTGAAGGACAGCAGGATACACCTGCAATCGAACGTAAGAGGACAGTATGAGGCTCGTTAAAACCCTCCCTATTTTGCTCAGTCTGGGCGCAGCACTGGGAAGCGCGAGCGCCTGGTCCCTGCCGAACGATCAGCAGCAGCCTATCCGCATTCAGGCCGACGACGCCCAACTGGACGACAAGAATGGCATCGCCACCTATAAAGGTGACGTGATCATTACCCAGGGCTCGATGATCGTTAAAGGCAACACCGTGACCATGACGCGCGCGCCCAATGGCGACATCGACGTGGTGACATCGGTAGGCAACCTGGCTTACTTCGAGCAGTTGCAGACCCAGGGCGACGCCAACCCAGTCAAGGGCTACGGCGTGACGATTCAATACCACGCCCAGCAGAACCGGGTGGTGCTGATCGACAAGGCCAAGGTTATCGACAAGGATAACAACGTCACCCAGGGCGAAAAAATCGTCTACGACACCGTGAAGAAGCTGGCCAGCGCCGGTCGCGCCACGGGCAGCAAGGTCACCGAATCGCGTCCGCGCATCGACATGGTGATCCAGCCGAAGAAGAAAACCGAAGAGAAATCCCAGTAATGGCAACTCTGAAAGCTCAGCACCTGGCCAAGGCCTATAAAAGCCGCCAGGTCGTGCGTGACGTCAGCCTGTCGATCGACAGCGGGCAGATCGTCGGCTTGCTCGGCCCGAACGGCGCCGGCAAGACTACGTGCTTCTACATGATCGTTGGCCTGGTGCAGGCAGATCAGGGCCGTGTGCTGATCGATGATCTGGACGTCAGCCACCAGCCGATGCACGGCCGCGCCAAGGCCGGTATCGGCTATCTGCCGCAAGAAGCGTCGATCTTCCGTAAACTGTCGGTCGCCGACAACATCATGGCGATCCTCGAGACCCGCCCGGAGCTGGACAAGGCCGGTCGTCGCAAGGAGCTGGAAAGCCTGCTGCAGGAATTCCACATCAGCCACATCCGCGACAACCTCGGCATGAGCCTGTCCGGCGGTGAGCGTCGCCGGGTGGAAATCGCTCGCGCCCTGGCCACTGCACCCAAGTTCATCCTGCTCGACGAACCGTTCGCCGGTGTCGACCCGATCTCGGTCGGCGACATCAAGCAGATCATCCATCACCTCAAGGCCAAGGGCATCGGCGTGCTGATCACCGACCACAACGTGCGTGAGACGCTGGATATCTGCGAAACCGCTTACATCGTCAACGACGGTCAACTGATCGCTGAAGGCGATGCCGAGACCATCCTGGCCAACGATCTGGTCAAGGAAGTGTATCTGGGTCACGAGTTCCGCCTGTAAGCGCGACAGCGCTGTATCGATTCAAGGCGCATTTATCCGCTTTAATTGTTACAGCGCTCTAGGCAAACACTTCAGTTTCAGGCATATAATTTGCTTAAGTTTGGCGCTTCGGCGCCCTGTAGTGGATGGCGCAAAGCGCCGGCGAATAAGGTGTTAAGCCCCTGCCATGAAACCATCGCTAGTCTTGAGAATGGGCCAGCAGCTGACGATGACACCGCAGCTGCAACAGGCCATCCGCCTGCTCCAATTGTCGACCCTGGACCTGCAACAGGAGATCCAGGAGGCTCTGGAATCCAATCCGATGCTCGAGCGCCAGGAAGAAGGCGACGACTTCGACAACGCCGATCCGCTGGCCGACAACGCCGAACAGAAGCCCGCCGAAATCCAGGAACCCTCCTACCAGGAAACCGCCCCGACGGTGGATAACCTCGAGGATGGCGATTGGAACGAGCGCATCCCCAACGAACTGCCAGTGGATACCGCCTGGGAAGACGTCTACCAGACCAGCGCCAGCAGCCTGCCCAGCAGCGATGACGATGAGTGGGATTTCACCACCCGCACGTCCGCCGGCGAGAGCCTGCAAAGCCATCTGCTCTGGCAACTGAACCTGGCACCGATGTCCGACACCGATCGCCTGATCGCTGTCACCCTGATCGACTGCATCAACAATCAGGGCTATCTGGACGAAACACTCGAAGAAATTCTTGAAGCGTTCGATCCGGAACTGGACATCGAGCTCGACGAAATCGAAGCCGTCCTGCATCGCATCCAGCAATTCGAGCCCGCCGGTATCGGCGCACGCAACCTCAGCGAATGCCTGCTGCTGCAATTGCGCCAGCTGCCCGCGAAGACGCCGTGGCTGACCGAGGCCAAGCGCCTCGTCGCCGATTACATCGACCTGCTCGGCAGCCGCGATTACAGCCAGTTGATGCGCCGGATGAAGCTCAAGGAAGACGAGCTGCGCCAGGTCATCGAGCTGGTACAGAGCCTCAATCCGCGTCCGGGCTCGCAGATCGAATCAACCGAAGCCGAATACGTCATTCCCGATGTGATCGTGCGCAAGGACAACGAGCGCTGGCTGGTCGAGCTGAACCAGGAATCGGTGCCACGCCTGCGCGTCAATGCCCAGTACGCCGGGTTTGTTAAGCGTGCCGACACCAGCGCCGACAACACCTTCATGCGCAACCAGTTGCAGGAAGCCCGCTGGTTCATCAAGAGCCTGCAGAGCCGCAACGAAACCCTGATGAAAGTGGCCACGCAGATCGTCGAACATCAGCGCGGCTTCCTCGAATACGGCGACGAAGCGATGAAGCCGTTGGTATTGCATGACATCGCCGAAGCGGTCGGCATGCACGAATCGACGATTTCCCGGGTGACCACACAGAAATTCATGCATACCCCGCGCGGTATTTATGAGCTGAAATACTTTTTCTCCAGCCACGTCAGCACCTCCGAAGGCGGCGAATGCTCGTCCACGGCGATCCGCGCGATCATCAAGAAACTGGTCGCTGCGGAAAATCAGAAAAAGCCGTTGAGTGACAGCAAGATCGCTGGTTTACTGGAGGCACAAGGCATTCAGGTGGCTCGCCGCACCGTCGCCAAGTACCGCGAATCCCTCGGAATCGCGCCTTCGAGCGAACGCAAGCGGTTGATGTAAGCCACGTTACAGCGTTCCAGTGGCAGGCTTTTCGGCCTGCCACTTTATGCACTGGCAACGAAGGAGAAGCTGTATGCAAGTCAACATCAGTGGACACCAACTGGAAGTGACCCAACCTCTGCGTTCCTACATCGAGGAAAAACTCCAGCGACTGGAGCGACATTTCGACAAGATCACCAACGTGCAGGTCACGATGTGCGTCGAAAAGCTGAAGCAGAAGATCGAAGCCACCTTGCATATCCCCGGCAGCGAAGTGGTCGCCAACGCAGAAGATACCGACATGTACGCTGCGATCGACTCACTTACCGACAAGCTGGATCGCCAACTCAAAAAGCATAAGGAAAAGACCCAGAGCCTCCTCCAGGGCGCGACCGGTCGTTAACACCCCTATCCATGATCCGACTTGAAACCATCCTGACCCCCGGCCGTTCCCAAGTGAACGCGCCGGGCGGCAGCAAGAAAAAAGCCCTCGAACAGATTGCCAACCTGATCCACCGCGAAGTGCCGGATCTGGCGATGCAGGATGTCTTCGAGGCGCTGATCGCCCGTGAAAAACTCGGCTCCACCGGTTTTGGCAACGGCATCGCCATTCCCCACTGCCGCCTCAAGGGCTGCGCGGGGCCAGTGAGCGCCCTGCTGCACCTCGAAGCCCCGATCGATTTCGACGCCATCGACGGCGCTCCGGTGGACCTGTTGTTCGTATTGCTGGTCCCGGAAGCCGCAACCGACGCGCATCTGGAGTTGTTGCGCCAGATCGCCAGCATGCTCGACCGCAAGGAAGTGCGCGACAAGCTACGCAGCGCTCCGAGCAATGAAGCCTTGTACCAGGTCGTACTGGACGAGCAGAACGGGCACTAATCATGCGTTTGATCATTGTCAGTGGCCGTTCGGGCTCGGGTAAAAGTACCGCCCTGAATGTCCTTGAGGACAACGGCTACTACTGCATCGACAATCTGCCGGCCGGTTTGCTGCCGGAACTGGCCGAGCGGGCGCTGATTCACACGGAACTGGCGCAGCCGCTGGTCGCCGTGTCGATCGATGCGCGCAACCTGCCCAGCCATCTGTCACGTTTCCCTGAGTTGCTCGAAGACGTGCGTGCCAAGCATATCAAGTGCGATGTGCTGTACCTGGACGCCGATGAAGAAACCCTGCTCAAGCGTTTTTCCGAGACCCGTCGTCGTCACCCGCTGAGCAACGCCAATCGCTCACTGGCCGAGGCGATTCACGACGAAACCGCCCTGCTCGGTCCGATTGCCGATCTGGCCGACCTGAAGATCAACACCACCAGTCTGAATCTGTATCAACTGCGCGACACCATCAAGTTGCGCCTGTTGAATCAACCGGAGCCCGGTACGGCGTTTCTGGTCGAGTCGTTCGGCTTCAAGCGCGGCATGCCGGTCGACGCCGACCTGGTGTTCGACGTGCGCTGCCTGCCCAATCCGTACTGGAAACCGGAGCTGCGCGCTCAATCCGGCCTCGATGCCCCTGTGGCCGAGTACCTGGCGCAGCAGCCGGATGTCGAAGAAATGTATCAGGACATCTACGCCTACCTGAACAAGTGGCTACCACGCTTCGCCGCCAGCAACCGCGCCTACGTCACCATTGCCATTGGCTGCACCGGCGGGCATCACCGCTCCGTCTACCTGACCGAACGACTGGGTCAGGCCCTGCAGAAAACCCTGAAGAACGTCCAGGTTCGCCACCGCGACCTCACCTAAAGGATTTACACCGCGATGCCTGCTCGTGAAATCGAAATCATCAATAAGCTGGGCCTGCATGCCCGGGCATCGGCCAAATTTGTCGGCGTGGCGGGTCAGTATCCAGACTGCACGATCCGAGTGGGACGCACACCTGAAACGACTGTCGACGGCAAGAGCATCATGGCAATGATGATGCTCGCGGCGGGTAAAGGCACCAAGATCCATTTGAGCACCGAAGGCGAACAGGCTCAGGAAGCCATGGACGCATTGGTCGATCTGATCGAAAGGTATTTCGACGAAGGTGAATAATCCTCGAGGCGGGGACACTGTTCCTCGCCTCCATTCACCCCAACGCCGTATCCATCACCATCATCAGACAAAACCCGATCAGAAGGCCCAGACTGGCCAGCTTGTCATGCCCATGACGGCGCGATTCCGGGATCACTTCGTGGGTCACCACCAGCAACATCGCCCCCGCCGCCAGTGCCAGCCCCAACGGCAACAGCACCTGAGCCAGACTCACGAGCCACGCACACAGCAGCGCAAATATCGGTTCGACCAGCCCCGACGCCGCGCCGATCAGAAACGCTCTGACCCGCGACATTCCCGCCCCGGCCAGCACCAGAGCAATCACCAGTCCTTCCGGCACATCCTGCAACGCAATGCCCATCGCCAGACTGTCGGCGTCCGCCATCCCGCCTCCGGCAGATACGCCAACCGCCATGCCTTCCGGAATGTTGTGCGCGATGATGGCGAACACGAACAGCCAGATTCGCGATGGAATCACCGGATGCTCCAACGTGCCGACGAGCATCTCCGGCGAGGCACCGCAAATGCGCCGATCCACCAGATACAGACCGAACGCACCGAGCAGGATGCCGAAGCAGATCAGGCCACTGGCGGCCCACGGCGTCAGGCCAAGGCTCTCAGCTGCAGCTATGCCCGGCACGATCAACGAAAACGCCGTCGCCGCCAGCATCACCCCGGCACCAAATCCCAGCAAGGTGTCGCTTAGTGCCTGCGGCATGCGCCGGATCACCAGCACCGGCACCGCGCCAAGCGCCGTGCCCAAGGCGCAGATGGCACCGCCCTGCAAGGCGCGCAACAGCCTCGGTTCCAGATTCAGCCATTGCAAAGCGTGGGCGACCAGTAAAGTCATACCCGCCAACAGCAACAGCGAACCCACCGCGTAACGAAACATGCGCCCGCTGCCAATCGCCAGTGTTTCCGTGCCCATAGTCAGCCCTGATTGTTTTTATTGAAGGCTTAAACCAGTGCGGCCTGATAGCGCGCAGCAACTTCCGGCCAGTTGATCACGTTGTAGAACGCGTTGATGTATTCCGGGCGACGGTTCTGGTAACGCAGGTAGTAAGCGTGCTCCCAGACATCGAGGCCAAGGATCGGGGTGTTGCCGTTCATCAACGGGCTGTCCTGGTTGCCGCTGCTTTCCACGACCAGTTTTTTATCCGGTGTCACGCTCAGCCACGCCCAGCCGCTGCCAAAACGGGTCAGCGCGGCTTTGGTGAACGCTTCCTTGAAACTGTCGAGTCCGCCCAGTTGCTCGTCGATGGCCTTGGCCAGCGCGCCGCTGGGCTTGCCGCCACCGTTGGGCACCATTACTTCCCAGAACAGCGAATGGTTGGCGTGGCCGCCGCCCTGATTGATCACCGCCGCGCGAAGTTTTTCCGGCAGCTGCTGGACGCTGGCGACGAGTTTTTCCACCGGCCACTCGGCGAACTCGGTGCCTTCCACGGCGGCGTTGAGGTTGTTGATGTAGGTCTGGTGATGCTTGGTGTAATGGATTTCCATGGTCTGCGCATCGATGTGCGGCTCGAGGGCATCGTAGGCGTAAGGCAAGGCAGGCAAGGTAAAAGCCATTTCAATGGACTCCATACTGATGAGAAGTTGCGGCGCGGCGGGCATTGCCGGTGTCCGGATGCAGCAGGCGCTGGGTGCGTGGGTATTCGCCGTGCTCGCTGATGAAGTTCAACAGTTCGACATAGGTCTTGCTGCTCTGGCGCAGCGCCGCCTCACGCAGGGCCGGACGCAAGCGCTCGTCCTGCATGGTCTGCAACAAACGTTGATGGATGGCACAGAGATATTCGGCGCTCTCCTCCGGTTGGTTCAGGCGCAGATGCAGGTCAGCCAGGTTGTGATGTGAGACGACGCAGGCCGCCACCGCTTCGTCGGCATCCGCCCAGCGTTCGAACAACACTTGCGCCAGGGCCAGGGCTTGCAGGTAAGCCTCGCGGGCGTCGATCAGTTCGCCCAGCATGAAGCAGCGATTGGCCCGTTCGATCGTGCGTTTCCAGTGCTCCATGATGAGCCTCCAAAGCGGTTGCGGGGTTTACACGCCGCCGGCGGTGAGTTTCTCGGGGTTGAGCAACTCTTCCAGCTGGCTGCGCGACAGGTCGGTGTGTTCCAGGGCGACGTCGATCACCGCGCGGCCTTCCTTGCAGGCTTTAGCGCGCAACGGATCTGGCGACTCATCCAGCGCCGGCTTTCGAGATAGGGCTGCTCGTACAAGGCAGAACTCATGATCCGTGACTCGTCCGGAAATGAGATTTATTATTAGATGATAATGAGAACCAAAACAAGCGTTCGAGTTTGCGCTGTTCATTTGTGGGAGCTAGCCTGTTCGCGAATGCGCTGGTCAGTCAGCACATTTACAACTGATCCACCGCTTTCGCGAGCAGGCTCGCTCCCACAGGGGATTTGTGCGAAGCGAATAAAAAAGGCGCGCCATCCACAACGGATGGCGCGCCTTTTTTTGTTGGCGGATTCGCGGCTTAGCTGCCGGCGACAGTCATCCGCTCGATCAACACAGAGCCGGTGCGGATGTTGCTGCGCAGCTCCAGATCACTACCCACCGCGACAATCTGCTTGAACATGTCGCGCATGTTGCCGGCGATGGTCACTTCCTGCACGGCGAACTGGATCTCGCCGTTCTCGACCCAGAAGCCCGCCGCACCGCGCGAATAGTCACCGGTGACCATGTTCAGGCCGTGGCCCATCAACTCGGTGACCAGCAATCCCCGGCCCATGCGCTTGAGCAGTGCTGCCTGATCCTCGTCGCCATGGGTGACGAACAGGTTGTGCACCCCGCCCGCGTTGGCGGTGCTCGGCATGCCCAGTTTCCGTCCGGAATAGGTGCCGAGGATGTAGGAGACCAACTCGCCCTTTTCGACGAACGGTTTCGCGTAAGTCGCCAGGCCATCACCGTCGTAGGAAGCACTGCCCATGGCACGCATCAGATGCGGACGCTCATCAATGGTCAGCCATTCCGGGAACAGCTTCTGCCCCAGTGTGCCTTCCAGAAACGACGATTTGCGATACAGGCTGCCGCCGGATACTGCCGAGAGGAAGCTGCCGAACAGACCGCCCGCCAGTTCGGCGGAAAACAGCACCGGCACTTCGCAGGTCGGCACCGGCCGCGCGCCCAGACGGCTCGCCGCCCGTTGCGCGGCACGCTGGCCGATGCTCACCGGATCGGCGAGCAGACTGCCCTGGCGATTGACGTCATACCAGTAATCGCGCTGCATCTGCCCGTCAGCTTCGGCGATCATCACGCAACTCAGGCTGTGCCGGGTCGACGCGTAACCGCCGATGAAACCGTGGCTGTTGCCATAAACCCGGCAGCCCTGATGGGTGCTGAGGGTGGTGCCGTCGGCGTTCTTGATCCGCGCATCGGCATCGAACGCCGCTGCCTCGCAGAGCAAAGCCTTCTCAATGGCCTGTTCCGGGGTGATGTCCCATTCGTGGAACAGGTCGAAATCCTGCACATCCCTGGCCATCAGTGCGGCGTCGGCCAGACCCGAGGCTTCGTCCTCGGAGGTGTGTTTGGCTATCGCGAGTGCTGCAGCGACGGTTTCACGAATCGCCTCCGGCCCGGTGGCCGAGGTGCTGGCCGAGCCTTTGCGCTGGCCGACGTACAGGGTGATGCCAAAACCCTGATCACGATTGAATTCAACGGTTTCGACCTCGCGCTGACGCACCGAGGTCGACAGCCCCTGCTCCAGCGACACCGCGACTTCACAGGCGCTGGCGCCTTGGCGCTTGGCTTCGGCGATGATCTGCTCGACCTGTTCTTGCAGTGCCGGCAATGCCTGCGGGCCGACGCTTTGAACTGCACTCATGCTCATCTCCACTCAAATTCTGCTTTCGGCTGGGGTCATCGAGCGACCGGGCCGGACAAGCGGCCCCCGACTGGTTATCATGGCGGCGTTTCTTTGCGGACTGCCACCATGGTTGATTCTTACGACGACTCCCTCGATACGGGAGAAAAAAGCAAATCTCAGGTCAAACGCGAGTTGCATGCGCTGGTTGACCTCGGCGAGCGCCTGACCACACTCAAGCCTGATCTGGTCGCCAAACTGCCGTTGACCGACGCTTTGCGCCGGGCATTGGCCGATGCGCCCAAGCACACCGCGAACATCGCGCGTAAACGGCATTTGCAGTTCATCGGCAAACTGATGCGCGACCAGGACACTGACGCGATTCTGACTCTGCTCGATCAACTCGATGCCTCCACTCGCCAGTACAACGAGCGTTTCCATAATCTGGAACGCTGGCGTGACCGCCTGATCGCGGGCGATGACGCCGTGCTGGAGAAATTCGTCATCGAGTACCCGGACGCCGATCGCCAGCAATTGCGTTCCCTGATCCGTCAGGCCCAGCATGAGGTTGCGCAAAACAAACCACCTGCTTCGAGCCGCAAGATCTTCAAATACATTCGGGAGCTGGACGAGACTCAACGCGGTCTGCGTTGATAATCGCCACCGGGTGGCCGTCCTGCGCGCCACCCGAAAGCCCCACCGTTCTTATGCGCCCGTGCCACCCACGGTGATCGCATCGATTTTCAGCGTTGGCTGGCCGACACCTACCGGCACCGACTGCCCATCCTTGCCGCACGTACCCACACCGCTGTCCAGCGCCAGATCGTTACCGACCATCGACACCCGGCTCATCGCCTCGGGACCGTTGCCGATCAATGTCGCGCCTTTGACCGGTGCGGTGATTTTGCCGTCCTCGATCAGATAAGCCTCGCTGGTCGAGAACACGAACTTGCCGCTGGTGATATCGACCTGACCGCCGCCGAGGTTGGCGCAGTAGATGCCCTTCTTCACCGACGCGATGATTTCCGCCGGATCACTTTCGCCACCGAGCATGTAGGTGTTGGTCATGCGTGGCATCGGCAGATGCGCATAGGATTCGCGACGACCGTTACCGGTGCGCGCCACGCCCATCAGCCGCGCATTGAGCTTGTCTTGCATGTAGCCCTTGAGTACGCCGTTTTCGATCAGCGTGGTGCACTCGGTCGGCGTGCCTTCGTCATCGACGCTCAGCGAACCGCGACGGCCGCTCAAGGTGCCGTCATCGACGATGGTGCATAGCTTGGAGGCAACCATTTCACCCATGCGCCCGCTGTAGGCCGAGCTGCCCTTGCGGTTGAAATCGCCTTCCAGACCGTGACCGACCGCTTCGTGCAGCAGCACGCCGGACCAGCCGGAACCCAGCACCACTGGCAAGGTACCGGCCGGCGCCGGAATCGCTTCAAGGTTGACCAGTGCCTGGCGCAGCGCTTCGCGGGCATAACCCATGGCGCGGTCTTCGGCGAGGAAGTAGCGGTAATCGGTACGCCCACCGCCGCCGTGCCCGCCGCGTTCGCGACGGCCATTCTGTTCGACGATGACGCTTACGTTGAAACGCACCAGCGGACGCACATCGGCGGCCAGGCCGCCGTCGGTCGAGGCCACCAGAATCCGCTCCCAGACCCCGGCCATGCTCACGCTGACTTGCTGAATCCGTGGGTCGAGCGCGCGGGTGGCGACGTCGATGCGTTTGAGCAACTCGACTTTTTCCGCGCGGCTGAGCACTTCCAGCGGGTTATCCGGCGCGTACAATTGCGCGACGTCCTGGCTGGTGAATGCCTGCACGGTGCCGTTCTGTCCGGCGCGGGAGATCGAACGCGCGGCGCGGGCCGCTGCGCCGAGGGCCTCGAGGGTGATCGCGTTGCTGTAGGCAAAACCGGTCTTCTCACCGGACTGTGCACGCACGCCGACACCCTGATCGAGGTTGAAGCTGCCTTCCTTGACGATGCCGTCTTCCAACGCCCATGACTCGGAAATCTGGCCCTGGAAATACAGGTCGGCGGCATCGATGCCCGGCCCGGCCAGATCGCCGAGCACGCCCTGCAGGCTCTCGATCGTGACACCGCCGGGTGCCAACAGGTGATCACTGACTGAGGACAACAACTCGCTCATAGGTTTACGCCTTAAATTCGTGTTCTGAAGCAGGCCGCTGGGCGCCCTGCGAGAAAAACCGCCGATGACGCGTCACCGGCATGCGCGCCCGGATGGACGCTTGTTCATCGCTGTCGCGGGCGGCCAGCAACACCGCCTCGCCTTGATCCTGTTGGGCCAGTACGCGCCCCCACGGGTCGACAATCGCCGCATGCCCGAAGGTTTCACGCGGTCCGGGATGGCTGCCGCCCTGCGCGGCCGCGAGGATATAACACTGTGTTTCGATGGCCCGCGCGCGGATCAGTACATCCCAGTGCGCGGCGCCGGTCACGGCCGTAAACGCCGACGGTGCGGTAATCAACTCGGCACCGGCGGCACGCAATTCACTGTACAGCTCCGGGAAACGCAAGTCGTAACACACGCTCAGACCGACTCGCCCCACCGGCGTATCCGCCACCACTACATTACCGCCATAAGCATAGTCATCGGATTCACGGTACCGGCCGCGATTGTCGGCGACATCGACATCGAACAGATGCAGCTTGTCATAGCGCGCGACCACCTCGCCGTGCTCGTTGATCAGCAATGAGCAGGCATTGGCTTTGGCCGTGGGTTGACCCAACGGTGGCAACGGCAATGTACCGGCGACTATCCATAAGGTGAGGTCGCGGGCGGTCTGTTTCAACCATGGCAGGATCGGCCCTTCGCCCAAGGCCTCGGCGCGGCCGATATCGGCGACGTCGCGACGGCCCATGGCGGCGAAGTTTTCCGGCAGCACCGCGAGTTTCGCTCCGCCGGCGGCGGCCTGTTCGAGCAGGCGCCGGGCCTGGGCCAGATTGGCCGGCACGTCGCTCTGGCTGACCATTTGAATCACCGCTAAAGACATGGCCGCTCCTCGGGATTTGCATATGACTGTGTAGGAGCTGCCGAAGGCTGCGATCTGTTGATTTTTTTTAAGAGCCAGATCAAAAGATCGCAGCCTTCGGCAGCTCCTGCACGGGTAGTGTCTGCTAGTTAAAAAGGCTTGTCGAAGGTGATTTTCGGCTCTTTCCATGGGCCTTTGACGGTGTACTTGACGCTGGCGAAGCGCGCGACGCGGTCGCCGATCAGCTTGTCGATGAGGAACAGCGCGCCGCCGACCGCCGGTGCGCCAACGAGCAGCGCGGCGATCGGCAGGTTGTTGGTCACCGGCAAGGTCACCAGCAATCTCGCATCGACCTTGTCACCGACCAGATCCAGCGTGCCGTCCAATTCCAGGTTGCTCGAAGGCCCGGTCAGGCGAATCGGCTCACGTGTCACGTAGACACCATTGTTCGCCACCAGCAAACCTTTGACCCGGTCGTAGCTCAGGCCTTTGCCGAACAGGTCGGAGAAGTCCAGACGCAGGCGCCGGCCGATCGAGTTGAAGTTGAGCAGGCCGAACACCCGCAGCGCCTGAGCACCGCCTTCCACTTCAACGAACTGGCCTTTGTTCAGCGAGGCATCGAGGGTGCCGGAGAAGCGCTTGGTCGCCAGCCACGCCGGCGAGCCCGGCCAACGGCCGTCGACATCCATATGGAATTCTTCGCTGGTCACGCTCGGCGCGAAGCCCCAGCCTTTGAGCACGTCGGCCAGATTCTTGCCGCCAATGCGGCCCTTGTACCAACTGCTGGTCGCCCCCGGCGCGCCTTCCCAGCCGCCGTTGCCTTGCAGCAGGATACCCTTGAGGCCCATGTCGAGGTTGTTCAGGGCGATGCCCTTGGCGGTCGGCCGCACTTTCAGCGACCAGCCACCGACCAGATCGGGGCCGAGGAACAACTGATTGAGGGTGATATCCAGCGCCGGGATTTTCGTCGGGTCGACCGACGCCAATGGATCCGGTGCATTCTCGTCAGCCTGCACCGCCGGGTCCGGCGCCGGCAGTTTCACGTATTGCAGATTCACCGCAATCGGCACGCCCTTGGCATCCGGCAGGCTGGCGCTGCCCTTGGCCTGTTGGCTGTCGAGCGCCAGGTTCCACGCGCCTGGCTTGCGATTGATCTGCACCGAAGCCTGATCCAGCGTGGTGCCGAACGCGGTCAATTTGCCGACCTTGATGTCAGCACTGCTCAGCAGTTGCTTGGCGCTGCCGCCCGGATCCCCGCCAGCGTACTTGCTGGCCAGATCCTGCCACGGCGCGACGTCCAGTTCCGACAGCACCCCGCGAATGCGCAGGCCCTTGGCGCCCGGCAACACCGCTTCGCCAGCGCCGAGAAACAGTTCGCCACGGCCGTCGGCGAAATTGCTCGGCGGCGCAGCAAAAGTGAAATTGGCCAGTTGATCGTAATTGAACCAGTAACGCCGCTCCTGCCCTTGCAGGGTCATGCGAAACACTGTGTCGCGCCCGACATCGGCGGTCATGCCGAACGGCGCCGGCAGATCCACCGCCACGCCTTTGAGGCTGGAGCTGACCAGCAACTGGCTGTCGGCCCCGGAAAGATTCAGCTGCAACTGATACGGAATCGTCCCGGACACCGGCAACGGCTGGGTCACACCCAGCCAGTCAGTGAGCTTCTTCACTTCGACCTGCCCCGACGCCGCAACTCGGGTCTTGATCTGGTTGGGGCTGCCATCAGCGAAGATCTGCGCAGTGACCGGTTTGTCGAAGGCCCGTGCAGAGATGTTCTGGCCGCTGAGGCCTTTATTGCTGTCGAAGCGGAAATCGCCCTTGAGCTGGCTCAGTTCGAGCTTCGGTTCGGCCAGTTTCAGCCGCGCGTTGGCGGTTTTGAAATCGACGAGGATTTTCGGCTGTTCGCCCTTGGCCAGCGGAATATCCAGCTTGAGCTTGCCATTCAGATCACCCGCACCCTCCCAACCAGCAAAGGTCTCACCAGTGCCGATCGGCGTATCCTGAAGAATCTTCAAGCCGTCGCCGAGACCACCGGCAAATGCGCCATCCAGGAACAAATGCGAGCTCTGCCCGGCCGGTACATGAGGAATATTGACGAAGACATCGCTGACTTGGGTGTCGAGCAACTGGCCTTTGCTGGCCCAGATGCGCACGCCGCTGTCTTCGATGAACACATCGCCGCTGACTTTGCTCACATGCGGCCAGCCCGGCTGAAACGCCAGCTCGGCGTCGTGCACTTTGAAGAACAGGCTGATGCTGCGATCAGCCTCGCCAGCGTTCTTGCTCAGCGAGCCCTGATACTGGAAGAAGCCCTGGTCCACTGCGCCTTTGAGGATCGCTGTGCGCAGCCAATCATCAAGCGCCGGGCTCAACACCGCCGGCAGGTATTTCGCGGTGTAGCGACCGTCGCCATCAACCAGGCCGACGCGCAGGTCCATGTAGTCTTCCTGGCTATGGTCAAAGTGCAGGCGAATGAGGAAATCGCCGGCAATCTTGCCCTCCTCGCCCAATACCTTGAGGTATGGCGCAATCAGGGTGAAGCCATCCTTGTCGAGCTTCCAGGTCAGCCGCGCATTGGCCTGCAGGTATTGCCATGGCTTGGCGAAAATCGGATCGAGGTGCAGGACGAAATCCTTGCTGTCGAGGCGCAACTCGCCGCCGTCGAGGTTGCCGCTCAGGCTGCCACTGACATTGCGCGCCGCCGGAGCGCCGTGGTAGGCATCGAAACCGACATTGTCGAGGTTGGCGGCAAAGCCGAATTTGCTGCCATCGGTGGCGGTCGGGCGGAAGTCCAGCAGCACATTACGCAGGCCGCCGGTTACCTTCAAACGCTCGACCACTGTGGCGAAGCTTTGTGGCAACGGCCCCAGCGCATTGAGCAGCGGCGTGATCGGGGTCAGATCGAGGCGATCGGCCTGCAGATGCCAGAGCTCTTCAGCCTTGGCGCTGGCGCGAGTCTGCTGCACCTGCACATGGGATTCCCAGCGGGTTTCGCCGAAGCTCATCGCCAGTGAATCGAGGGTGACTTTCACCCCTTCGGCTGTGTTGCGGTAATAGGCGTTGAGCGCCAGATTGTTGATCTGGATCGGCTTGCGCTCGGCGTAGGCACCGGTCACTTGCGGCGCATTCAGGCGCAACGCGGCGCTTTGCAAAGCGCCTTCGGACCAATCGACCCAGAGTTCGCCGCCGGCCTTGATCTCGGAAAAATTCCATTGCTGGGTCAGGCGCTCGGGAAGCCATTTCGCCCAGTCGCTCTGCGGCAGGCTGGCATAACCCTCGATGGCGCTGTTCTGCCATTGATCGGGACGCAGCTGGCTGCGCAGGCTCAGCGCGACAGGCTGGCCATCGGGCAAGGTCAGACGCGCGTCGAGACGCTGGCGGCTGGCGCCGGTACGCAGATTGAGGCCGACATAGGTGAGCGTCATGGGCGGGTGATCGAGCGGTTGCAGGGTCACCTGGCTGTCGAGCACCGACAATTGCCTGATCATCTGCGAGCGCTGGAACAGTTGCGCCGCATCGAACGGCTGATCCTTCTGCACCGGCAGCCCTTCCAGCGCCCAGGTACCGTCTTCGGCTTCCTTGAGGCTGATCTTCAAACCGTTGAGTTCGATATGCGCGAGACGGACTTCGCGGGCGAGCAAGCTGCCCCACATATCCGGCACTACCCGTACGCGGTCGAGGCGCAGCGCGTTGGCGCCGTCGCCGACCATCACGTCATGGGCCAGCAGGATCGGCGCGAAACCGCTCCAGTTGCCTTCCAGCTCACCGATCTGCAAGGGCATGCCGAGGGCGGCGCTGGCCTTGTCTTCGATGTCGGCGCGGTATTCGGCCACCAGTGGCGTCAGCTCGCGGCCGAGGCTGACGTACAACGCCATCAACACCAGAACCAACGCGCACAGGCCCAGCCCCCAGCGGGTGAGTGCGGCCAGAATGCGTGTCAGACGCTCCATGTCAGTTGGCTCCCATGGCAAAAAAACTGCGAAAAGCTGAGGCCAGCCGCGTTGAATGAAGGGTGATGCAGGGTTTCAGAGCAGCACCACGTCATATTGTTCCTGGGAATACATGGTTTCCACCTGGAAGCGTATGGTGCGACCGATGAAGCCTTCAAGCTCGGCGACGTTACCGGACTCTTCATCGAGCAGACGATCGACCACCTTCTGGTTGGCCAGCACCCGGTAACCCTCGGCCTGGTAGGCCCGGGCCTCGCGGAGAATCTCGCGGAAGATCTCGTAACAGATGGTTTCGGCGGTCTTCAGCTTGCCGCGTCCCTGACAACTGCTGCACGGTTCGCACAGCACCTGCTCAAGGCTTTCGCGGGTGCGCTTGCGGGTCATCTGCACCAGGCCCAATTCGGTGATGCCGATGATGTTGGTCTTGGCGTGGTCGCGCTCCAGCTGTTTTTCCAGAGTGCGCAGGACCTGACGCTGGTGCTCTTCATCTTCCATGTCGATGAAGTCGATGATGATGATCCCGCCGAGGTTGCGCAGGCGCATCTGCCGGGCAATCGCCGTGGCCGCTTCGAGATTGGTCTTGAAAATGGTTTCTTCGAGGTTGCGATGACCGACGAACGCCCCGGTGTTGACGTCGATGGTGGTCATGGCTTCCGCCGGATCGATCACCAGATAGCCGCCTGACTTCAGCGGCACCTTGCGCTCCAGCGCGCGCTGGATTTCGTCTTCGACACCGTACAGATCGAAGATCGGTCGTTCACCCGGGTAGTGTTCCAGACGATCAGCGATTTCCGGCATCAGTTCGGCGACAAACTGCGTGGTTTTCTGGAAGGTTTCCCGGGAATCGATGCGGATCTTCTCGATTTTCGGATTGACCAGATCACGCAGGGTGCGCAGGGCCAGGCCGAGATCTTCGTAGATCACGCTCGGCGCGGCGATGGTCTTGATCTGCTCGTTGATCTGGTCCCAGAGGCGCCGCAGGTAACGGATGTCCATGAGGATTTCATCAGCGCCGGCACCTTCAGCAGCCGTGCGCAGAATGAAGCCGCCGGCCTCCTTGATGCCTTCTTTGGCCACGCAATCACTGACCACCTGCTTGAGGCGCTCGCGCTCGGCTTCGTCTTCGATCTTCAGGGAAATACCGACATGAGCGGTACGCGGCATGTACACCAGATAACGCGAAGGAATCGACAGTTGTGTGGTCAGGCGTGCGCCTTTGGAGCCGATCGGGTCTTTGGTGACTTGCACCACCAGGCTCTGACCTTCGTGCACCAGCGAACTGATGCTTTCCACCGCCGGGCCTTCACGCAGGGAGATTTCGGCGGCGTGAATGAAAGCTGCACGATCGAGGCCGATGTCGACAAATGCCGCCTGCATGCCCGGCAGGACGCGAACGATCTTGCCTTTATAGATGTTGCCGACGATCCCGCGTTTCTGCGTGCGCTCGACGTGGACTTCTTGCAGCACACCGTTTTCGACCACCGCCACGCGCGATTCCATCGGCGTGATGTTGATCAGAATCTCTTCACTCATGGCAGGATCTCGTTCAGGCATGTTCACGATAGTGGCCGCATCTGGATTCGTACGACGCTCAGGGCGTGTTCAGGTTTTGCCAACAGGGTATGCCGAAATGGCCCAACACCTCGCAGGTTTCGCACAACGGCAAGCCGACCACCGCCGAATAGCTGCCGTCGAGCCCGGCGACAAACACCGCACCCAGGCCCTGAATGCCATAGCCGCCGGCCTTGTCGCGCGGTTCACCACTGGCCCAGTAGGCGCCGGCCTCATCGCAGCTGATGCTGCGGAAACGCACGCGACTGCGCACCACCCGCGACTCGCAGCGCTCACCTTCAAGCACGGCGATGGCGGTCAGCACTTCGTGTTCGTTGCCGGACAACATCATCAGCATGGCGCATGCATCGGCTTCGTCCACCGGTTTGCCAAGAATTTTGCCGTCGAGCACCACAGCGGTGTCGGCGCCAAGCACGCAGAACGGCTGATCAGAGACGACCGAACGGCGACCGGCCTCGGCCTTGCCACGCGCAAGGCGTTCGACATAGGCCGAAGGGGATTCTTCAGGAAGCGGGGTTTCGTCGATGTCCGCGCTGATGGCGGAGAACTGCACGCCGATCTGCGTGAGCAATTCACGGCGACGCGGTGAGCCGGAGGCGAGGTAAAGCAGTTTCATCAAAACATCTCCCTGTTCAGTGCCCTGCTTCACCGGCTCAATAGATTCTGTAGCGTCGGCACATCCCGCGAAGGGCGAAGCTGACCCACGGCCAGAGCAAGGCACTGACCAGCGCCGGCAAGACCAGCGCCAGGGTTGGCTGACGGTTGCCGGTCAGAGCGCTCAGCCACAGTTGCGCCAACTGTGCGAGGCCGAAGATCACCAGGATCACCAGGCACTGCTGCCACATCGGGAACATGCGCAGACGCTGCTGCAACGACAACACGAGGAAAGTAATCAGGGTCAGGATCAGCGCGTTCTGCCCGAGCAGGTCGCCCTGCAGGACATCTTCGGCCAGTCCCAGACAGAAGGCGGTGACCATGCCGACCGTGTGCGGCATGTACAGCGCCCAAAAAGTCACGAGCAAGGCCAGCCACAGCGGGCGAAGGATTTCCATGAAGATCGGCAACGGTGACACGCTGAGCAGGATGCCGACGAAGAACGTCAACCAGATCATCCAGCTGTTTCCGGATTTTTTCGCGCCGACCATTATTCTCGTCCCCCGGTAGTCGCTGGCGGTTTTGCCGGTGGTTTGCTCGCGGCCGGCGGTTTGGCAGCGGCCGGAGCGGCAGCGGGCGGTTTGCTCGCGGCAGGCTTGGCAGGCGTGGTGGCAGGCGCCGCTGCTTCAGCGGCCGGCGCTGCAGTAGCGGTCGACGGCGTGGCAGGCATGATCAACGGTTTCGGCACGCTGGCCGGCAACATCGGGCCGCCGCCGTGGGCATCGAGCTGTTCCTGCGCCTGGGCCGCGTCATTGGCGCGTTCTTCGGCAGTGCGGCTGTCGCTGAACACCAGCAGCAGGTAGCGGCTGCGGTTCAGGGCGGCAGTCGGCACGGCGCGGACAATGGCAAACGGTTGGCCGGAATCGTGGATGACTTCCTTGACCGTGGCCACCGGATAACCAGCGGGGAATCGCTGGCCGAGGCCGGAGCTGACCAGCAGATCGCCTTCCTTGATGTCCGCCGTGTCGGCGACATGGCGCAATTCCAGGCGCTCCGGGTTGCCGGTGCCGCTGGCAATCGCGCGCAGACCGTTACGGTTCACCTGCACGGGAATGCTATGGGTGGTGTCGGTCAGCAGCAGAACGCGCGAGGTGTACGGCATCAATTCGACCACCTGGCCCATCAGCCCGCGTGCATCGAGCACCGGTTGGCCGAGCACCACGCCGTCGCGCTCACCTTTGTTGATGATGATGCGATGGGTGAAGGGGTTGGGATCCATGCCGATCAGCTCGGCCACTTCGACCTTTTCATTGACCAGCGCGGAGGAGTTGAGCAACTCGCGCAGCCGAACGTTCTGCTCGGTCAGGGCCGCGAGCTTTTGCATGCGCCCCTGCAACAGCAGGTTTTCGGTCTTGAGTTTTTCGTTTTCGGCGACGAGCTCGGTGCGGCTGCCGAACTGACTGGCGACCCCTTCCCACAAGCGGCCGGGCAGGTCAGTGATCCAGTAGGCATCCATGAGCACCAGCGACGCTTGTTTGCGCGCGGGCTTGAGCAGGTCGAAACGTGCATCGACCACCATCAGCGCGACCGCGAGCACGGCCAGCACCAACAGGCGCACGCCCAACGAAGGGCCTTTGGTGAAAAGCGGTTTAATAAGCCGCTCCTCCCAGGCAAATGTTCTGTTTATTCATACGGCATCAAACCGGCCTGGATGAAGACTGACAGAAGATAAACGCCAACAGGCAGCACTGCAAAGTGCTGCCTGTGCGCTCACCCACGTATTGCATTCGAAGCTTATTCGCTCGAAAGCAGATCCATGGTGTGCTTATCCATCATTTCCAGCGCACGGCCACCGCCGCGAGCAACGCATGTCAGCGGATCTTCGGCAACGATCACCGGCAGACCGGTTTCCTGGGCCAGCAACTTGTCGAGGTCACGCAGCAGCGCGCCACCACCGGTCAGCACCAGGCCACGCTCGGCGATGTCGGAAGCCAGTTCCGGCGGCGATTGCTCCAGCGCGCTTTTCACCGCCTGAACGATGGTTGCCAGCGACTCTTGCAGAGCCTCGAGCACTTCGTTCGAGTTCAGGGTGAATGCGCGTGGAACGCCTTCGGCCAGGTTGCGACCGCGAACATCGACTTCGCGCACTTCGCCGCCCGGGTAGGCCGTACCGATTTCCTGCTTGATGCGCTCAGCGGTGGATTCACCGATCAGGCTGCCGTAGTTGCGGCGCACGTAGGTGATGATCGCTTCGTCGAAACGGTCGCCGCCGACACGTACGGATTCGGCGTAAACCACACCGTTAAGGGAGATCAGGGCGATCTCGGTGGTACCACCACCGATGTCCACGACCATCGAACCGCGCGCTTCTTCAACCGGCAGACCGGCACCGATCGCAGCAGCCATCGGCTCTTCGATCAGGAACACTTCACGGGCACCGGCGCCAAGGGCCGATTCACGGATGGCGCGACGCTCAACCTGGGTGGACTTGCATGGAACGCAGATCAGCACACGAGGGCTGGGCTGCAGGAAACTGTTTTCGTGAACCTTGTTGATAAAGTACTGCAGCATCTTTTCGCAGACGCTGAAGTCGGCGATCACGCCGTCCTTCATCGGACGAATGGCAGCAATGTTGCCCGGCGTACGGCCGAGCATGCGCTTGGCCTCGGTGCCGACAGCAACGACACTTTTCTGGTTACCGTGTGTCCGAATGGCCACAACCGATGGCTCATTCAGGACGATACCGCGCTCGCGCACGTAAATAAGGGTGTTGGCAGTGCCCAGGTCAATGGAAAGATCGCTGGAAAACATGCCACGCAGTTTCTTGAACATGGGAAAGGGACCCTAGGCAACGCGTGGGTAAAAAAGTGCGGCAAACTCTAACAACGACAGGGATTTTGGGCAAGGCGCCAATATGTTAAATTGGCCGCTTTTCTGTGCACCAAGCCCCACAATCGCGGCCTTATGACCGTAGAAGTGCGGTAGTGTTCCGACAATCTAACACACGGACGCCGTCCGTTCTGTTTTCCACTGGAGAATCCCGATGGCGCTAGAACGCTCCGACGTGGAAAAAATCGCGCATCTGGCCTGCCTTGGCCTCAACGATGCCGATCTTCCGCACATTACTTCCGCCCTCAACAGCATTCTCGGGCTGGTCGACGAAATGCAGGCCGTTGATACCGACGGTATCGAGCCGCTGGCCCACCCCCTGGAAGCCAGTCAGCGCCTGCGCGCCGACGTGGTGACCGAGACGAATAATCGCGAGGCCTACCAGTCCATCGCACCAGCGGTCGAAAACGGCCTGTATCTGGTTCCGAAAGTCATCGACTAAAGGGAAAGAGCCTGCAATGCATCAAATGACTCTGGCCGAGATCGCCCGCGGTCTCGCCGATAAAAAGTTTTCCTCCGAAGAGCTGACCAAAGTCCTGCTGGCGCGTATTACCCAGCTCGATCCGCAGCTCAACAGTTTCATCAGCCTCACCGAGGATCTGGCCATCGAGCAGGCGAAAGCCGCCGATGCACGCCGGGCCAATGGTGAGAGCGGCGCCCTGCTCGGCGCGCCGATTGCCCACAAGGATCTGTTCTGCACCCAGGGCATCCGCACCAGCTGCGGCTCGAAGATGCTCGACAACTTCAAAGCCCCGTATGACGCCACTGTCGTTGCGAAACTGGCCGCTGCCGGCGCCGTGACCCTGGGCAAGACCAACATGGACGAATTCGCCATGGGTTCGGCCAACGAGTCGAGCTGGTACGGCGCGGTGAAAAACCCGTGGAACCTGGAACACGTGCCGGGCGGTTCGTCCGGTGGTTCGGCCGCCGCCGTGGCCGCTCGCCTGCTGCCTGCCGCCACCGCAACCGACACCGGCGGTTCGATCCGCCAGCCGGCAGCATTCACCAACCTCACCGGTTTGAAGCCGACCTACGGTCGCGTTTCGCGCTGGGGCATGATTGCCTACGCGTCCAGCCTTGATCAGGGCGGTCCGTTGGCGCGCACGGCCGAAGACTGCGCGATCCTGCTACAAGGCATGGCCGGTTTCGACCCGAACGACTCCACCAGCATCGATGAGCCGGTGCCGGATTACTCCGCCGGCCTGGGCGAGTCGCTGCAAGGCCTGCGCATCGGCGTGCCGAAGGAATACTTCAGCGCCGGTCTCGACCCGCGCATTGCCGAGCTGATCCAGAACAGCATCCAGCAGTTGCAGAAGCTCGGTGCGGTGATCAAGGAAATCAGCCTGCCGAACATGCAGCACGCCATTCCTGCGTACTACGTGATCGCCCCGGCAGAAGCGTCTTCCAACCTGTCGCGTTTCGACGGCGTACGTTTCGGCCACCGCTGCGAAAACCCGGAAAACCTCATCGACCTGTACAAGCGCTCCCGTGGCGAAGGCTTCGGCGCGGAAGTACAGCGCCGGATCATGGTCGGTGCCTACGCGCTGTCCGCCGGTTACTACGACGCCTACTACCTGAAAGCGCAGAAGATTCGTCGTTTGGTGAAGAACGATTTCATGGCTGCGTTCAATGAAGTCGACATCATCCTCGGCCCGACCACGCCGAACCCGGCCTGGAAGCTTGGCGCCAAGAACAGCGACCCGGTCGCTGCCTATCTGGAAGACGTCTACACCATCACCGCCAACCTCGCCGGCCTGCCGGGCCTGTCGATGCCGGCCGGTTTTGTCGACGGTCTGCCGGTGGGCGTGCAGTTGCTCGCGCCGTACTTCCAGGAAGGCCGTTTGCTCAACGTTGCGCACCAGTATCAGTTGAACACTGACTGGCACACCCGCACCCCAACCGGCTTCTGAGGAGACACACATGCAATGGGAAGTCGTGATCGGGCTGGAGATTCACACTCAGCTCACCACCCGGTCGAAAATCTTTTCCGGTAGTTCCACCACATTCGGTTCCGAGCCGAACACCCAGGCCAGCCTGATCGACCTGGGCATGCCCGGCGTGCTGCCGGTGCTCAACCAGGAAGCGGTGCGCATGGCGGTGATGTTCGGTCTGGCAATTGACGCCGAGATCGGCCAGCACAACGTGTTCGCCCGGAAAAACTATTTCTACCCGGATCTGCCGAAGGGCTACCAGATCAGCCAGATGGAATTGCCGATCGTTGGCAAAGGCCACCTGGACATCGCCCTGGAAGACGGCACGGTCAAACGCGTCGGCATCACCCGCGCGCACCTGGAAGAAGACGCCGGCAAGAGCCTGCACGAAGAATTCAACGGTGCCACCGGCATCGACCTGAACCGTGCCGGCACGCCGCTGCTGGAAATCGTTTCCGAACCGGACATGCGCAGCGCCAAGGAAGCCGTGGCTTACGTCAAGGCGATCCACGCACTGGTGCGTTACCTGGGCATCTGCGACGGCAACATGGCCGAAGGCTCGCTGCGTTGCGACTGCAACGTCTCGGTACGCCCGAAAGGCCAGGTCGAGTTCGGCACTCGCTGCGAGATCAAGAACGTCAACTCGTTCCGTTTCATCGAGAAGGCGATCAACTCCGAGATCCAGCGCCAGATCGAGCTGATCGAAGACGGCGGCAAAGTGATCCAGCAGACCCGCCTGTACGATCCGAACAAGGACGAGACCCGTCCGATGCGTTCGAAAGAGGAAGCCAACGACTACCGTTACTTCCCCGATCCGGACCTGCTGCCGGTGGTCATCGAAGAGTCGTTCCTCGGTGAAGTGCGTGCCACCCTGCCGGAACTGCCACCGCAAAAGCGCGAGCGCTTCCAGAGCCAGTTCGGTCTGTCGGCTTACGACGCCAACGTGCTGGCCACCAGCCGTGAACAGGCGGATTACTTCGAGAAAGTCGCAGCCATCGGTGGCGACCCGAAACTGGCGGCGAACTGGGTGATGGTCGAGTTGGGCAGCCTGCTCAACAAGCAGGGCCTGGACATCGAGGATTCGCCAGTCTCCGCCGAGCAACTGGGCGGCATGCTGCAGCGCATCAAGGACAACACCATCTCCGGCAAGATCGCCAAGGTGGTGTTCGAAGCGATGGCCAATGGTGAAGGCAGTGCTGACGAGATCATCGAGAAGCGCGGCCTCAAGCAAGTCACCGACACCGGCGCGATCTCGGCCGTGCTCGACGAAATGCTCGCGGCCAACGCCGAACAGGTCGAACAGTACCGCGCGGCAGACGAAGCCAAACGCGGCAAGATGTTCGGCTTCTTCGTCGGCCAGGCCATGAAAGCCTCGAAAGGCAAGGCCAACCCGCAGCAGGTGAACGAACTGCTGAAAAGCAAGCTCGAAGGCTGACCACCAATGGAGCCAGATCCAAAGCCTGGCTCCATCCCCTGTGGAAGGGACCTGTGGCGAGGGGATTCATCCCCGTTGGGCCGCGAAGCGGCCCCAATTGCTGAGCTTGATTTGCACCAGATAAACCGAGTTCTCAGTTTTGGGACTGCTGCGCAGTCCAACGGGGATAAATCCCCTCGCCACAGGTCACTCCTACATTTGATCCGGGATACCTTTGAATGAAGCGTCTGTTGCTGAGCAGCGCCCTGCTCTCTCTGCTGGCCGGTTGCGCCAGTACCGACACCATCGACCCGCACGGTTATGACCAGACCGGCGTCGCCTCCTATTACGGAGCCAGGCATCACGGTAAACGCACCGCCAGCGGCGAAGCGTTCAACCAGCATTCCCTGACCGCCGCCCACCGCCAGTTGCCGTTCGGCACGCGGGTGAAGGTCACCAATCTGAAAAACGATGAATCAGTCGTGGTCCGCATCAATGACCGTGGCCCGCACACCCGTGGCCGACTGATCGATCTGTCACGCGAGGCCGCCGATGAAATCGGCATGCTGCGCAGTGGCACCGCACGGGTTCGCGTGCAGGCCCTGGACTGATGGAGCGCCGACCATTTTCGGACTAGCCGATCTGCCGCTGATCAACGTCATCGAACTGCTCAGCGGCCTGTGTCTTTTGCTCATCGGCGCCGAGCTGATGGTGCGCGCCGCCGTGCGTCTGGCCGAGCGCCTGCATGTGCGTCCGTTGATCATCGGCCTGACCATCGTCGCCCTCGGCAGCAGCGCGCCGCAGATGACCGTGAGCCTGCAAGCGGCGTTGACCGACAACCCGGACATCGCCGTCGGCAGCGTGGTCGGCAGCGGCATCTTCAATATCCTCGTAACCCTTGGCCTCTCGGCACTGATCATCCCGCTGCGCGTATCGCGGCAACTGGTGCGCCTGGATATCCCGTTGATGATCGGTGCCAGCCTGCTGGTATTCATCCTCGCCTGGAATAAAGACCTCGGGCGTTTCGACGGCGTCCTGCTGCTCGGGGCGTTGGCGCTGTACCTTGGCTTGTTGTTCCGCCAGTCGCGACACTCGACGCGACCTCATACAGTACGACCAACCGAGACGCAGCAATCCTGGCTGATCAGTGTGCTGATGATTCTCGCTGGCCTGGCCATGCTGGTGTTCGCCGGCCGTCTGCTGCTCGGCGCCGCCGTGGTCGTGGCCACCGACTTGGGCCTGTCCGAACGGGTCATCGGCCTGACCGTGGTCGCGGTCGGCACTTCGCTGCCGGAGCTGGCGACTTCGCTGATCGCTGCGTTGCGCGGGCAGCGCGACATAGCCGTGGGCAACGTGATCGGAGCCAATCTGTTCAACCTGCTCGGGGTACTCGGGCTGACCGCGCTGCTCGCACCGACGCCGCTTTCCGTCTCCCCCAACGCGCTGGATTTTGACTTGCCAGTGATGCTCGGCGTCGCTGCGCTGTGTCTGCCAGTGTTTTACTCGGGCTACCGCGTGACTCGAGCCGAAGGCTTGCTGCTGCTCGGTTTGTATCTGGTCTACGGGCTGCATGTGGTGTCGTTCACCACCGGCATGCCGCTGGCCGGCAAACTCGAGCGCTTGATGCTGTTTTATGTCCTGCCGGCGCTGCTGACGTTTCTGCTGTTCACGTCGATCCGCGCCTGGCGTCGCCAACACCACAAGAGAGATGTGCCATGAGCGAGTCGAAGCAGTCCGGGGTTGAAATCCGTCGTCAGGTCATGGGCGATGCGTTCGTTGATCGCGCCTTGGGCAACGCCACCGAGTTCACCCAGCCGTTGCAGGATTTCGTCAATGAACATGCGTGGGGCGGCGTGTGGAATCGTGAGGGGCTGCCGCTGAAAACCCGCAGCCTGATTACCCTCGCCGCGCTGACCGCGTTGAAGTGTCCGCAGGAGTTGAAGGGCCACGTGCGCGGTGCGCTGAACAACGGCTGCACGGTGGAAGAGATTCGCGAGGCGCTGCTGCATTGCGCGGTGTATGCCGGCGTACCGGCGGCGATCGATGCGTTTCGCGCGGCGCAGGAAGTGATTGATACCTACCAGAAACCTGAGTGATTCAGTGCTGCTGAAATAGCTTTCGCGAGCAGGCTCGCTCCCACACCTGGAATGCATTTCAAATGTGGGAGCGAGCCTGCTCGCGAAGAGGCCCTGACAGACACTGCAAATCCTTGGTCAGATCCACCCACCCCACTGCAACACAAAGATCCCGACATTGGTGGTAATCGCCGCCATCAACGTGGTCATCACGATGATCGCCGCTGCCAGCTCATGATTGCCCTGCGCCGCCCGGGCCATGACGAAACTCGCCGCCGCCGTCGGGCTGCCAAAGTAGAGAAACAGAATCCCCAATTCCGCCCCGCGAAAGCCCCACAGCCATGCCCCCAGTGTCGCCAGCACCGGCAGACCGATCATCTTCACCAGGCTGGAACTGAGCGCCATGTTGCCGCTCTTGCGCAGCGCCGCCAGTGACAGCGTGCCGCCGATACAGATCAGCGCCAGTGGCAAAGTGGTCTGCGCCAGATACTGGCCGGAGGTCTCCAGCCAGCCCGGCAGTCCGATCTTGAAATAGGCAAACGGCGCCGCCGAAATCACGCTGATGATCAGCGGGTTGCTGAACACGCTTTTGCAGATGCTCCAAGGATCGGACTTGATCACCGGGCTGTACACCGCCAGCACGATGGTCGACAGCGTGTTGTAGAACAGGATCACCAGCGCCGCGAGAATTGCCCCGAGGGAAATGCCGTAATCGCCGTACATGCTCGCGGCGAGCGCCAGGCCTATCACGCCGTTGTTGCCGCGAAACGCACCCTGGGTGTAGATGCCGCGATCTTCCCGCGGACACTTGAAAATCGCCCAGCCCCAGGCCACGGCGAAACTCACCAGGGTGGCGAGGGAAAAGTAGATGAGTAGCGAAGGTTGCAGTGCGGCGTGCAGGTCAGCGTGGAGAATGCCGAGAAACAGCAGCGCCGGCATGGTCACGTTGAACACCAGCGACGAGGCGGTGTGGATGAAGTTGTCGTTGATCCAGTCGATGCGCTTGAGCAGCACGCCGAGAAACAGCATGGCAAACACCGGCGCGGTGATGTTCAGGGTTTCAAGAAAGATTGCCAGCATGCCGGAGAGCCTTGGGTGAGCTTAGTCAGGGGGGCAATGATAAAGCAAAAGCCCCTCACCCTAGCCCTCTCCCAAAGGGAGAGGGAACCGATCGGGGGATATTTAAACAATCCACCGACCTGAAATGACATCGTCGAATCCATAATCGACCCGATTTGTCAGGTCGATGTATAGCGCCAAACAACTCGGTCGGCCCCCTCTCCCTCCGGGAGAGGGCTGGGGTGAGGGGCTTTTGATCTTCCATGAAACGATCAGGTAATCGGCGCCGGGTTGAACAAGGTGATGTCGTTGTGCAGCTTGTGCTTCTCCGCCCAGGTCTGTTGCTTGCCACTGGCAACGTCCAGGTAATAGTGAAACAACTCCCAGCCCAGTTCTTCGATGGTCGCGCGCCCGGTGGCAATGCGTCCGGCATCAATGTCGATCAGGTCCGGCCAGCGCTGCGCCAGTTCAGTCCGCGTCGATACCTTGACCACCGGCGCCATGGCCAGCCCGTAAGGCGTGCCGCGACCGGTGGTGAACACGTGCAGGTTCATCCCTGCTGCCAGTTGCAACGTACCGCAGACAAAATCGCTGGCCGGCGTCGCGCAGAAAATCAGGCCCTTGTGCTTGAAACGCTCGCCCGGGCCGAGCACGCCATTGATCGCGCTGCTGCCGGACTTGACGATCGAGCCCAGCGACTTCTCGACAATGTTCGACAACCCGCCCTTCTTGTTGCCCGGCGTGGTGTTGGCGCTGCGATCGGCCTCGCCCTTGGCCAGGTAACGGTCGTACCAGTCCATCTCGCGCACCAGCTCTTCAGCGACGGTTTGCGTTTGCGCCCGTGAGGTCAGCAGGTAGATCGCATCGCGCACTTCGGTGACTTCGGAAAACATCACCGTCGCCCCCGCGCGCAACAGCAAGTCCGAGGCATAACCCAGCGCCGGGTTGGCGGTGATGCCGGAGAACGCGTCGCTGCCGCCGCACTGCATACCGAGAATCAGCTCGGAGGCCGGCACGGTTTCGCGGCGGCGCTGGTCGAGTTTCTTCAAACGCACTTCGGCCAGTTCCATGATCTGCTCGATCATCTCGGTGAAGCCGTGACTGGAGTCCTGCAAACGGTACAGCCACGGATCGCTGAGATCCACCGAGGCATCGTCCTCGTGCATCACCTGCCCGGCCTGCAATTTTTCGCAGCCCAGACCGATCACCAGTGCTTCGCCACCCAGGTTCGGGTTGCGCGCCAGATTGCGCACGGTACGAATCGGGATGTAGGCATCGGTCGCGGTAATCGCCACACCGCAGCCATAACTGTGGGTCAGCGCCACCACGTCATCGACGTGCGGGTACTTCGGCAGCAGCTCTTCCTTGATGCGCTTGACCGCGTGATCGAGCACACCGGTGACGCACTGCACGGTGGTGGTGATGCCGAGAATGTTGCGCGTGCCGACGGTGCCGTCGGCGTTGCGATAACCCTCGAACGTGAAGCCTTCCAGCGGTGCCTGCGCATCCGGCACGTCGGTGGACAGCGGCAAGCTGTCCAGCGGCGGCGCGGTCGGCATGCGCAGTTGATCTTCCTTGACCCAACTGCCGCGACGGATCGGCTGCAACGCATAGCCGATAATCTGCCCGTAACGAATCACCGGGCCGCCCTCAGGAATATCCTCCAGGGTGACCTTGTGGCTCTGCGGTACGAAATCCAGTGTGACCAGGCCATCGGCAAACTCGGTACCGGCCGGTACGCCCTGATCGTTGACCACCACTACAACGTTGTCCCGCTCGTGCAGGCGGATGTAGCGCGGCGAGTCGGAATGTTCAATCAACTGCATGACGCCGCTCCTCAGGAATGCGCTTGAGACAAATTGCCGGTGGCTTCATTGCCGCCCTTGGCTGGCGGCTCTTTCAGGACCACACGCTTGATCGGGCCGACGATCACCAGATAGCTGAACACCGCGACCAGTGCGTTGGCACCGACAAACACCAGCGCCCACTTGAACGAGCCGGTGGAGCTGATGATGTAGCCGATGACGATCGGCGTGGTGATCGAAGCGATGTTGCCGAAGGTGTTGAACAAGCCACCGCTCAGACCGGCGATCTGTTTCGGCGAAGTGTCGGAAACCACCGCCCAGCCCAGTGCGCCAACGCCTTTGCCGAAGAATGCCAGCGCCATGAAGCCCACGACCATCCATTCCACTTCAACATAGTTGCACGCGACGATGCTGCTCGACACCAGCAGGCCGGCGATGATCGGCGCCTTGCGAGCGAAGGTCAGCGAATGGCCCTTGCGCAGCAGGTAATCGGAAATCACCCCGCCGAGCACGCCGCCGATAAAGCCGCAAATGGCCGGCAACGAAGCGATGAAACCGGCCTTGAGAATGGTCATGCCACGCTCTTGCACCAGATACACCGGGAACCAGGTCAGGAAGAAATAGGTGATGCCGTTGATGCAGTACTGGCCCAGATACACGCCGAGCATCATGCGGTTGGTCAGCAACTGACGGATGTAATCCCACTTCGGACCGTCGGACTTCTTGCCCTTCTGATCCATGTCGACCATGCCGCCGTTGTCAGCGATGTGCTTGAACTCGGCCTCGTTGACCCGTGGGTGTTCGCGCGGGCTGTAGATGACTTTCAGCCACACCAGCGAGAACACGATACCGAGGATACCCATGACGATGAACACGTGCTCCCAGCCGAAGCTGTAGACGATCCAGCCCATCAACGGCGCGAACAGCACGGTGGCAAAGTATTGCGCCGAGTTGAAGATCGCCGAAGCGGTACCGCGTTCAGCGGTCGGGAACCACGCCGCCACGATGCGCGCGTTGCCGGGGAACGATGGCGCTTCGGCCAGGCCCACGAGGAAGCGCAGCATGAACAGCGCAACCACTGCCGTGGACATGCCGAATTCACCGACGAAGCCTTGCAGCACGGTGAACAGCGACCAGGTGAAAATGCTCAGGGCATAGACTTTTTTCGAGCCGAAGCGATCGAGCAGCCAGCCACCGGGAATTTGCCCGGCCACGTAAGCCCAACCGAATGCGGAGAAGATGTAGCCGAGGGTGACGGCGTCAATGCCAAGGTCCTTTTGCAGGCTGGAGCCGGCAATGGCGATCGTGGCACGGTCGGCGTAGTTGATCGTGGTCACCAGAAACAGCATGAGCAGGATCAAATAGCGGACGTGAGTCGGCTTGGAGGATTGCATGCAGATGTACTCCCACTGATTATTTTTATGCGGGGTGAAGCTTCTTTGGTCTTGCATTTATTGCCTGTAGGAGCTGCCGAAGGCTGCGATCTTTTGATCTTGATCTTGAAAAAAAAGATCAAAAGATCGCAGCCTTCGGCAGCTCCTACAGGGGTATTGCGTGTATCAGGAGCCTACATAGGCGGTTTTCACCACGGTGTAGAACTCTTGTGCATAGCGGCCCTGCTCACGGGAGCCGTAGGACGAACCTTTACGCCCGCCGAACGGTACGTGGTAATCCACACCGGCGGTCGGCAGGTTGACCATCACCATCCCGGCCTGGGAGTGGCGCTTGAAGTGGTTGGCGTACTTCAGCGAGGTGGTGGCGATGCCGGCCGACAAGCCGAATTCGGTGTCGTTGGCCATTGCCAGCGCAGCTTCGTAATCGGCCACGCGGACAATGTTGGCCACCGGGCCGAAGATCTCTTCGCGGCTGATGCGCATCGACGCTTCGCTGTCGGCGAACAGCGTTGGCGCGAGGAAGTAGCCCTCGGTGTCGCATGTCACCACACCGCCGCCGCTGACCAGACGTGCACCTTCGGACTGGCCGATGTCGATGTACTTCATGTCCTGTTCCAGCTGCGCCTGGGAGACCACCGGACCGATGTCGGTGCCGGCCTTCAGCGCGTGGCCGACCTTGATCGACTTCATGCGCTCGGCCATCGCTTCAACGAACTTGTCGTGAATGCCGGCGGTGACGATCAGACGGCTCGATGCTGTGCAGCGCTGGCCGGTGGAGTAGAACGCGCTCTGCACCGACAGCTCGACCGCTTGCTTGAGGTCGGCGTCGTCGAGAATGATCTGCGGGTTCTTGCCGCCCATTTCCAGCTGCACCTTGGCCTGGCGCGAAACGCAGTTGACGGCGATCTGGCGGCCAACGCCCACCGAACCGGTGAAGCTGATGCCGTCGACTTTCGGGCTGTTGACCAACGCCTCGCCAACCACGCGACCGCTGCCCATTACCAGGTTGAACACACCGGCCGGGAAGCCCGCGCGGGAGATGATTTCGGCCAGCGCCCAGGCGCAGCCCGGCACCAGATCGGCAGGCTTGAGCACGACGCAGTTGCCGTAGGCCAGGGCCGGAGCAATTTTCCACGCCGGGATGGCGATCGGGAAGTTCCACGGAGTGATCAGACCGACCACGCCCAGGGCTTCGCGAGTGACTTCGACGTTGACGCCCGGGCGTACCGACGGCACGTAGTCACCGGACAGACGCAGGCATTCACCGGCGAAGAACTTGAAAATGTTGCCGGCGCGGGTCACTTCACCGATCGCCTCCGGCAGGGTCTTGCCTTCTTCACGGGCCAGCAGGGTGCCAAGCTCTTCGCGACGGGCGAGAATTTCCGTGCCGACTTTATCCAGCGAATCGTGACGAGCCTGGATGCCCGACGTGGAGTACGCCGGGAACGCAGCGCGGGCAGCGTCGATTGCGGCGTTGACCTGGGTCAGGTCAGCCTTGGCGTAGTCGCCGATGGTGTCGCTGAGTTCGGACGGGTTGATGTTGGCCGAGTAATCGGCACCGGCGACCCATTCGCCATTGATGTAGTTGTCGTAGCGTTTTGCAGTTGTCACAGGGCAGCCCTCAACTCTAAAAGCCTTCACGCAAAAAGCCGCTGATTGCTCAGCGGCCTCGCTTTTCTCGCTTATTGCGCGCCTTGCTTGTCGATCAGCGCGGCGAGCATTTCGTACTCTTCGCCGGTCAGGTCGGTCAGCGGCGCACGCACCGGACCTGCGTCATAGCCGGCGATTTTTGCACCTGCCTTGACGATACTCACGGCGTAACCGGCCTTGCGGTTGCGGATGTCCAGGTACGGCAGGAAGAAGTCGTCGATGATCTTGCCGACGGTGGCGTGATCTTCGCGAGCGATCGCGTGGTAGAAGTCCATCGCGGTTTTCGGGATGAAGTTGAACACCGCCGAGGAGTACACCGGCACGCCCAAAGCCTTGTAGGCAGCGGCGTAGACTTCAGCGGTCGGCAGACCACCCAGGTAGCTGAAGCGATCACCGAGGCGGCGACGGATCGACACCATCAACTCGATATCGCCCAGGCCATCCTTGTAGCCGATCAGGTTCGGGCAGCGCTCGGCCAGACGTTCCAGCAGCGGCGCGGTGAGACGGCAAACGTTGCGGTTGTAGACGACCACGCCGATTTTCACCGATTTGCACACGGCTTCAACGTGGGCGGCAACACCGTCCTGGCTCGCTTCGGTCAGGTAGTGCGGCAGCAGCAGCAGACCTTTGGCGCCCAGACGCTCGGCTTCCTGAGCGTATTCGATGGCCTGGCGGGTCGAACCACCAACGCCGGCGAGGATTGGCACGCTGGTTGCGCAGGTGTCGACGGCAGTCTTGATGATTTCCGAGTATTCGCTGGCGGCCAGGGAGAAGAACTCACCGGTGCCACCGGCGGCGAACAGAGCCGAAGCGCCATACGGAGCCAGCCATTCCAGGCGTTTGATGTAGCCCGCGCGGTTGAAATCGCCCTGCGCGTTGAAATCGGTCACCGGGAAAGACAGCAGGCCGGCAGAGAGGATGGACTTCAGTTCTTGTGGATTCATTATTCGAACACCCTGGTAGCAACGTTTTATTGTGAGTGGACCGTTCAGCCTTCGCCGAAGTTGTAGGTCATCGTACAACTTAAAAAATAACCGTCAACTGCATTTCATCGTTGGCAGGGCTTTTTTGTCGGACAAGATTGGCTTTTGCGCTTTATGAAATGGCTACAAGGCTCGTGCTTGACGCTTTCGAAGGCTGAAATATCCGGTCTGGATTCGTTTAATTCTGTAGCGACCTGCGGCTCGTAAAGTACGTCGACTGCCACGAAGGATCGTGGCGGACCACTCAAAGGAAGCCGCTATGTCGATGCATTTTGCCGCCCCCACCCTCACCCACGTCGCCCCAGCGCAAGACGATTGCGTGACGCTTCAGCTCTCGCAATTGCCGGACATCCTCACCGTGCAGGTCCCGGATTCCAGCGATTTCGCAGCAAACTGGAGCGTCTACGCGGTCCTCGGCAGCGATGCCGAGGAACCTGAATGGGAAGGTGATGAGGTGGACACTGGCGCCTGGGACGACGCCGAGGATGAAATGGAAAAGTTGCTCGACATCGAGGTGCAGCTGCCGAAAGAGGCATTGCAACCGTACCTGAACCGCGAGGTGGAGCTGCGTTACAAGTTTCGCGATGAGTCGAGCATGGAGCCGTATTCGCTGCCGCTGCGATTGCGCATAGAGGCGTAAGACTCAGCTTCGCTGCGCCTGCGCCTCTTCATGAGCCTGGCGCAGTCTTTCACGGCTATTGGTCAGGTGCAGACGCATCGCCGCACGCGCGGCATCGGAGTCCTGACGGGCAATCGCGTCGTAGATTTCCTCGTGCTCGCGGCTCAGGCGGCTCATGTAGTGCTGTTGATCATCGTGGGCCAGCCGCGCCGAGTTCAGCCGCGTACGTGGAATGATGCTGGTGCCCAGGTGCGTCATGATGTCGGTGAAGTAGCGGTTGCCGGTGGACAGGGCGATTTCCAGGTGGAAAGCGAAGTCCGACGACACCGCATCGCTGGCATGGGACGCGCTTTCGTTCAAGGCGTCGAGGGCGGCGCGCATGGTTGCCAGTTGCTCGGGGCTGCGGCGTTGCGCGGCAAGGCCAGCGGATTCGACTTCGAGGCTGATGCGCAATTCGAGAATCGCCAGCACGTCACGCAGGGTGACAACGGTGGCCGGATCAATGCGGAAACCGCTCGGGCTCGGCGTATCGAGAACAAAGGTGCCGATGCCATGGCGGGTTTCTACCTGGCCGGCGGCCTGCAGACGGGAAATTGCCTCGCGGACCACGGTGCGGCTGACGCCATGGGCTTCCATGATCGCCGACTCGGTGGGCAACTTGTCGCCACGCTTGAGCAGGCCATCGCGGATCTGCTCGCTCAACACCGTAACCAATTCCTGGGCGAGGCTGCGGCGCTTGCGGGGGAGGCGCGGGGTGTCGATCAGCTTTTCCATGGTCTGCATCTTGTCTCGAAAGTTCGGCTTGGCGCCATCATAGCTCAAGCGGGTTGTACGATCACCGTCAACACGACCTCCATGTAGGAGCTGCCGAAGGCTGCGATCTTTTGATCTTGATCTTAAAAACCAAAAGATCGCAGCCTTCGGCAGCTCCTACAAGGGATCCGTGGGGTCAGGCAGTTACGGGTTGCTCCACCAGGTGCCCGCTGTCGATCCGCACGTGCCGTGGATGGAATCGTTTCAAACTGCTTCGGTGACCGACGCTGACAATGCTCAACCCCGGAATCTCATCGATCAACGCCTGATACAAGGTCGCCTCGTCCTCTTCATCCATCGCCGATGTAGCCTCGTCCATGTACAGCCATTGCGGTGCGTAGAGAAGCGCGCGGGCGAAGGCCAGGCGTTGTTGCTCGCCCGGTGAAAGCATGCGCTGCCAGTGATTGGCTTCATCCAGCCGCCCGACCAGGTGTGGCAGACGGCAAGTTTCCAGCACCTGTGCATAACGTTCCGGCGCGTAGGTGTCGCCCGGTTGTGGATAACTCAACGCTTCACGCAATGTGCCGATCGGCAGATAAGGCTTCTGCGGCAGGAACAGATAACGCGCCGCCGGCAAACGAATATTGCCGTGCCCCGCCGGCCACAAATGCCCCATCGCTCGCAGCAGTGTCGACTTGCCGCTGCCGGACCGCCCGCTGAGCATAACGCGCTCACCCGGTTCAACGGTCATGTCGGCGTCGGTCAGCAGGTGACGACCATCGGCCAGATCGAGGCCGAGGTTGTGCACCTGCAACTCACTGCCCTGGTTCTGCACGTCAATGGCCGGGGTGCGTTGTTCGTTGTCGCTCATGGCCTGACGGAAACTCAGCAAACGATCACAGGTGGCGCGCCACGCGGCGAGATCCGAGTAGGCGGTGATGAACCAGCTGAAATTCTCCTGCACGTTGCCGAACGCCGAGTTGATTTGCATCAGCTCGCCCAGTTCGATCTTGCCGGACAGATAGCGCGGTGCGGCGACGACAAACGGGAAAATGATTGCGATCTGCCCGTAGCCGGAGGTGAAGAACGTCAGGCGCTTGGACACGCGCATGATGTCCCAGAAATTGTGCCAGACCAGTCCGAAGCGATTGCTCAAGCGGCGGTTTTCATTCGGTTCGCCGTTGTACAAGGCGATGCTTTCCGCATTCTCACGCACGCGCACCATGGAAAAACGCAGGTCTGCTTCGAAGCGTTGTTGCTTGTTGTTCAGACCGATCAGACGGCGACCGATCAAATGCGTCAGCCAACTGCCGACCGCCGCGTACAACAGTGCGCACCAGAACATGTAGCCGGGAATCTCGATGCCGAACACTTCGATACTGCCCGACACGCCCCACAAAATGATCGAGAACGACACCAGACTGACAATCGTGCGCAGCAGCCCGAGGCCCAGGCTCAGGGTGTTGGCGGTGTAAGTGTTGAGGTCTTCGGAAATCCGCTGGTCGGGGTTATCGGTATAACCGCCCTGCTCCAGCTGGTAGTAATTCTTGTGGTCCAGCCAGCGCTTGAAGTGCTTTTCGGTCAGCCACGCCCGCCAGCGGATCGTCAGCATCTGCGTCAGATACAACCGATACACCGCGCCGAGAATCGCCACGGTCGCGATGCCGCAGAAATACAGAATCAACTGCCAGAACGCGGCTTCATCCTTTCTCTGCAAAGCGTTGTAGAAATCCTTGTACCAACTGTTGATCCACACCGAAATCGCCACGCTGAACAGCGTCAGCGCAATTACGGCAATCAGCAACGTCCAGGCCTTGCCCTTCTCTTCGCTGCGCCAGTAAGGCGTGGTCATCGCCCAGACTTTGCGAAAAAACTGCCCGCGCACAGCATCGTTGACCGCGGAATATTCAGCGTTCTGATTCATGGATAAGGCTCGATAGTAAAAAGAACGGACACGCGCCGATCATAGATGATCGGCGCGATTCATCGCGAGGGCTGGCGATAGTCGTTCAGCGCAGGTTCAGCGACGCACCGGGCGCTTCTGCAGTTTGCGCTGCAGGGTGCGGCGGTGCATGCCCAGCGCGCGGGCCGTGGCGGAAATATTGCCTTCGTGCTCGGTGAGCACGCGCTGGATGTGCTCCCATTGCAGACGATCGACCGACATCGGGTTTTCCGGCACCAGACTGTCGAGATCGGCGTGCTCAGACAGCAGCGCGGCCAGCACGTCGTCGGCATCGGCGGGTTTGCACAGGTAGTTGCAGGCGCCACGCTTGATCGCCTCGACTGCCGTGGCAATGCTCGAATAACCGGTGAGGATCACCACGCGCATTTCCGGATCGAGTTCCAGCAGCTTGGGCAGCAGGACCAGACCGGAGTCGCCGTCCATTTTCAGGTCCAGCGCAGCGTAATCAGGCAGATCGGCCTGGGCGATGGTCAGGCCTTCTTCAGCGGAACCGGCAGTGCTGACGCGAAAGCCACGACGGGCCATGGCGCGGGCCATGACGCGGGTGAAGGTCGCGTCGTCGTCGACCAGCAGCAGATGCGGCAGTTCTTCACCTTCGACTTGGATTTCGTCACTCATGTTGGTCTCCTCGGGCGCCGTGGGGCAGGCGCAGCTCGGTGAGCGTGCCGCCTTCCTCATGACTATAGAGTTTCACTGAGCCGCCGGCGCGTGTCACGCTGGCCTTGCTCAAAAACAGGCCCAGGCCGAAACCTTTGCCCTTGGTGGTAAAAAACGGCTTGCCGATCTGCTCGGCGATGGCCAGCGGCACACCGGCGCCGTGGTCGCGAATGCTGATCGTCAAAGTCTCTGCGTCCCAGTCGAGGGTCACCTGGAGATTTTCCGGGCAGGCGTCGGCTGCATTGTTGAGCAGATTCAGCAATGCCTGGGTCAGATCCGGCGGCGGCGCCATGCGCGGCACCGCCCCCTGACCGAGACGCTGGAAGCGATAACTGGCTTCCGGGCGCATCAGGTGCCAGCGGTTCAGCGCTTCGTCGAGCCAGTCGGTAACGTCCTGCATCTCCACCGCCAGACGCCGATTGGCCTCGGCGGCACGGACCAGTTGCTGCAAGGTTTCCTTGCACAGCTTGACCTGATCCTGCAGCACTTTCAGATCGTCCTGCAGCAACGCATCGGGGTGATCCTGCTGCATTTCCTTGAGCAACACGCTCATGGTCGCCAGCGGCGTACCCAGCTCATGCGCAGCCCCGGCGGCCTGGGTCGCAACGGCGAGCAGCTGCTGATCACGCAGCCCTTCCTCCCTACGAATCGCCCGCAGCTCTTCCTGCCGACGTAGCTCTTCAGCCATGCGCGCGGCGAAGAAGGTGATCACCGCAGCGGCCAGGGCAAAGCTCAGCCACATGCCGTAGATCTGCAGATTCTCACGGGCGACCGGCAAGGTTTCCAGCGGATAGAAACGCGTCAGCATCAGCGTGTACAGCGCCAGCGCGATGCCCGACAGAATCACCGAATAACGCCACGGCAAGGTCACCGCCGCGATGGTCAACGGCACCAGATAATAGGAAACAAAGGGGTTGGTCGAACCGCCGGAGAAATACAGCAGCGCACTGTGAATCACCAGATCGCAGGCCAGTTGCAGCGCGTATTCGAGCTCGGTCACCGGCCACGATGTGCGCAGGCGCACGGCAGTGAACACGCAGAGCAGAATCGAGCAGCCGAGGGTCATCGCCAGTTGCACCCACGGCAACGGCAACAATTGCAGCCAGTAGGCCAAGCCAACGGAGCCGGCCTGCGCGGCGAGCACCAGGGTGCGGATGAAAGTCAGCCGCCAGAGGTTCTGGCGAGTGGCGGAAGTCAGTTGTACGGGGGCGAGCATGAGCTCTCCTGATGAGCGCTCCAGGCGGATCGCACGGAGTATAACCAACGCGCGGGGTTCAGAGGCGAAAGTGCGGCAAACGACCACATGGCGACGATGAAGAATTCATCTGAGTTGAAGAAAATTCCGAGGGCTATTGGAGATCATTGTGGCGAGGGGATTTATCCCCGCTGGGTGGCGGAGCCGCCCCAAATCATGCGACCTCATTTAACCAGACATACCGCATCAGCCGGATTTGCGACTGCTGCGCAGCCGATCGGGGATAAATCCCCTCGCCACAGAAGCACTCCCCACTGCGCGCAGGTATCTGTATAGAAGTTGTAACTGGGCGAACCGGATCATAGAAGTTAGAGTCTGATGGTTCACGCAGGCCGCGACTCATCACCTGCGCCTCATTCAAGGAGCCTTCATGCACACATTTCGCCGCAGCGCCGCCCTCCTCGCCCTGACCGTCGGCAGCGTCGCCAGCCTCCCGGCGCTGGCCGCCGATGAGCTGCACTACAACCAGATTTCCCTGCGCGCCGAAGTCAGCCAGGAAGTGGCCCGCGACCAGATGATCGTGACGCTCTACACCGAAGAGCAGAACACCGACCCGGCCAAACTCGCCGCCGCCATCAGCACCACCATGAACAAGGCCACCGCCCAGGCCAAACAAGTCAAAGACATCACCCTGCGCACGGGCAGCCGCAACAGCTATCCGATCTACGACACCAAAGGCCAGAAGATCACCGGCTGGCGCGAACGCGCCGAACTGCGCCTGGAAAGCACCGACTTCGCCGCTCTGTCCAAACTCACCGGCGAGTTGCTGACCGACCTGAAAATGGGCGGCATGGACTTCGCCATCGCCGACCCGACCCGCAAGGCCAGCGAAGACCAGTTGCTCAAAGAAGCCGTCACCGCCTTCAAGACCCGCGCCCAACTGGCCACCGATGCACTGGGCGGCAAGGGCTACAAAATCGTCAACCTGAACCTCAACAGCAACGGTTATCCACAACCGTACCTGCGCGCGCCGATGATGATGAAAGCCGCAGCCATGGATTCCGCACCAGTCACCCCGGAAGTCGAAGCCGGCACCAGTCAGGTCAGCATGACCGCCGATGGCTCGATTGAAGTGTTGATGCAGTGATTTGAGCTTGGCTGAATGAAGGACCGGCAATCAGCAAATGGTTGCCGGTTTTTTTGTGTCCGGGTTTTGTAGTGAAGGATCCACCGCTATCGCGAGCAGGCTCGCTCCCACAGGTTGAACGCATTTCCATGTGGGAGCGAGCCTGCTCGCGAAGAACGATGACGCGATCTCAAGCGTGCGGATCAACCCGATCCAGCGCCCGATTCACCGCCAGCTCCGCCAGCATGATGATCTGCTGAATCGCCAGCGCCGTATTGCGCTGCGGCCTACCAAGCTGATCGGCGAAATCGCTGGCCAGCGTATTGGCTGAAGCAAGGGACTCACAGGCGTGAGCCAGCAGGCTTTCGGTGTCGATGTCGGGCCGGATCAAAAACATCGTGCTGGGTGGATGGGGTTTGCCGGGTGGCGGGCAGAGATAGAAATCGAGGGCACGCTTGATGGCTTCGCGGTTCTTCGCGAAATCGTCGGCACGCAGCGCGGCTTCAAGGGGGGTTGAGGTTTCTTCGGGTGGGTCGGGGACTGGTTTGCTCATGCGCTTCACCTATGAGGTTGAGCCATCTCGATGCCGTTTCTCACACGACGAAGAGGTGGCAGCTTTGTGCGGGGTGAGAAAACCGGTCATAGGCACCCGGCCGGACATAGGCCCGCCCGCACAGAGCCGCCATAACGCACTTGCAGGCAGCAAACTTGCTGGCGGCAATTATGCGGACCTGGGCACTGAATGACTATGAATGTCGGGTTCTCACACCCGATCGCTGAACAACCAGCGACGACCCAAGCCTAGAGAGCGCACGTCCGACGGACAACCTGAAAACCTTGTGGGAAGGTTCTGGCTGTTTCGCAGCGGATTTAAACAGCCAAAAAGCAAACCCTCACCCTAACCCTCTCCCAGAGGGAGAGGGGACTGACCGAGGTGTTTGGGGGAGATACGCCAATGTGAAACTCCGAGTTGAACTCAGGATTTGAAAAGCACACAAATCAGCCCCCTCTCCTCGGGGAGAGGGCTGGGGTGAGGGGCAAATCCACAACAAAAATAACGCCGAACACCCGCTCTTCACCACTCAATAGGCCGAGTGTCAGCTCGCCTGCTCTTGATCTTGATCCACCGGCGACGTCGGAAGGCTGAGTGGAGGGATTGATCCGGGTGTGGGAGCGCAGCGACCGTTCGACGAAGTCGAACACAGCGGAAGGAGGTGCAGCGAAGCAAACCGGAGCCGCTGCGCCCGGATCAGTCCCGGAGCGAAGGAACCCGAGCCTGCGAGGGCCGAACGCAGGAGCTAGCGTTTTGGGTTACCTTTTTGGCGTTTGAAAAAGGTGACTCGCCGTAAGGGCGAAACCGCCAGCCGCCACACCGCAAAAAACGGATATTCACCTAAACCAACCAACACCCTGGTCGGCCCAAAGGCCGCCAAGGTGCCACCAATCGAAACACCCAGTTGCACCAAGTAAAACTCCCCAATCCCTGCCCCAATCCACCCCACCAAAGCCCACCGCGAAAACCCCTCAACCCCGCCCATCCCCAAGGGTATAAATAAGTAACACCAAGCCCCACCCAAGCGCACCCGACACCTCCAGCGCACCATTTCAGTGCCTCGAATGCACCGCAAAAACCACCCGCAAACGGTCAAATGCGTCAAAAGTTATACGGATGCGACATTAAGGTACGTTCGTGCCACCGTTTAACGCCGCCGACCGCTCTGGATCTTGCATTGGGTATGGGGCCTGCATAAGTATCCGCAGGCACGACTCACGAGGTCGTACCTCACAACTAAAAAATGACAACAAATCATGAGGCCAACATGCTTAAACACGCGGTCATTCCGTTTCTAGTCGGCGCAGGCTTGTTAGCCTCCGCACCTTTCGCCACCGCTGCGACTAACCTGGTGTTCTGCTCCGAAGGGAGCCCGGCCGGTTTTGATCCAGGCCAGTACACCACCGGAACCGACTTCGACGCCTCAGCCGAAACCATGTTCAACCGCCTGACCCAGTTCGAGCGCGGCGGCACCGCCGTGATTCCTGGTCTGGCGACCAAGTGGGACATTTCCGACGATGGCCTGACCTACACCTTCCACCTGCGTGAAGGCGTCAAGTTCCATACCACCCCGTATTTCAAGCCGACTCGTGAATTCAACGCCGACGACGTGCTGTTTACGTTCAACCGCATGATCAACAAGGACGACCCGTTCCGTAAGGCGTACCCGACCGAATTCCCGTACTTCACCGACATGGGGATGGACACCAACATCACCAAGATCGATAAAGTCGACGACCACACCGTCAAGTTCACTCTGAAAGAAGTCGACGCTGCGTTCATCCAGAACATGGCCATGAGCTTCGCTTCCGTGCAGTCCGCCGAATACGCAGCGCAACTGTTGAAAGAAGGCAAACCCGCCGACATCAACCAGAAGCCGATCGGCACTGGCCCGTTCGTATTCAAGAGCTACCAGAAAGACTCGAACATCCGTTACACCGGCAACAAGGATTACTGGAAACCTGAAGACGTGAAGATCGACAACCTGATCTTCGCCATCACCACCGACCCGTCGGTGCGTATCCAGAAGCTGAAAAAGAACGAGTGCCAGGTCACCCTGTTCCCGCGTCCGGCCGATCTGAAAGCGCTGAAAGAAGACAAGTCGCTGAAGATGCCGGATCAGGCTGGCTTCAACCTGGGCTACATCGCCTACAACGTGATGGACAAGGTCAAGGGCAGCAACGAGGCCAACCCGCTGGCTGACCTGCGCGTGCGTCAGGCGCTGGACATGGCCGTGAACAAGCCGCAAATCATCGATTCGGTTTACCAGGGCGCGGGCCAACTGGCCGTCAACGCCATGCCGCCGACCCAGTGGTCCTACGACACCACCATCAAGGATGCCAAGTACGACCCTGAGAAAGCCAAACAGCTGCTCAAGGAAGCCGGCGTCAAGGAAGGTACCGAGATCGTCCTGTGGGCGATGCCGGTGCAGCGTCCGTACAACCCGAACGCCAAACTGATGGCTGAAATGCTCCAGTCCGACTGGGCCAAGATCGGCTTGAAAGTGAAGATCACCAGCTACGAGTGGGGCGAGTACATCAAGCGCTCCAAAGGTGGCGAGAACCAGGCCATGATCATTGGCTGGAGCGGTGACAATGGTGATCCGGACAACTGGCTCAACGTTCTGTTTGGCTGCGACTCGCTGAGCGGCAACAACTTCTCCAAGTGGTGCGACAAGAAGTTCGACGGCCTGGTGAAAGAAGCCAAACGCACTACCGACCAGGGCAAGCGCACCGAGCTGTACAAACAGGCGCAACACGTCCTTAAAGATGCAGTTCCAATGACACCTATCGCTCACTCGACGGTGTATCAACCCATGCGCGCCAACGTGCAGGATTTCAAGATCAGCCCATTTGGCCTGAATTCCTTCTACGGCGTCAGCGTCAGCAAGTAAGACATTGCAACGGCGGCGTTTCTGACGTCGCCGTTGCTTTATCTACCGGGAAAAAAGGAAAAGTCCTACACCCAAATCCGCCGCAGATGATTGCTTCGGTATAGGCGCGTCGACTTTTCCTACGAGCATTAAGGCAATTACGTATTTACTGCCAGAGGCACGGTGCCTACCGTCGCGTACTGACCAGTGTCTGCGTGGGCCACCGGTTTTGCCGTACGTATTTGGATTGAGCTCAATGCGACCAGAAAGTCCCGGGATCGGGATCCAGGTGCATTGCATAACACTAAAAAAAGAGGGAGCGTCATGCGCCATACCTTGGTTTTTTCCGCACTGTTGGGCGCCGGCCTGTTGGCCGCCACGTCTGCAAGCTACGCCGCCAGCGACAGCCTGGTGTTCTGCTCGGAAGGCAGCCCGGCGGGTTTCGATACCGCGCAATACACGACGGCCACCGACAACGACGCCGCCGAGCCGCTGTACAACCGCCTGGTGGAGTTCGAAAAAGGCGCGACCAATGTCGTACCCGGTCTGGCAACCAAGTGGGACATTTCCGAAGATGGCCTGAAATACACCTTTCACCTGCGTGAAGGCGTGAAATTTCACACAACCCCTTACTTCAAGCCGAGCCGCGATTTTAACGCCGACGACGTGCTGTTCACGTTCAATCGCATGCTCGATGCGCAACAGCCGTTCCGCAAGGCCTATCCCACCGAGTTTCCGTACTTCAACGGGATGAGCCTGAACAAGAACATCGCCAAGGTCGAGAAGACCGGGCCGCTGACCGTGGAGTTCACGCTCAACAGTGTTGACGCCGCGTTCATCCAGAACATCGCCATGAGCTTCGCCGCCATTCTGTCTGCCGAATACGCCGACAAGCTGCTGGCCGACGGCAAGCCGAGCGACATCAATCAGAAGCCGATCGGCACCGGACCGTTCGTGTTCAAGAGCTACCAGAAAGACTCGAACATCCGTTACACCGGTAACCCGCAGTACTGGGATCCGAGCCGGGTCAAGCTGAAGAACCTGATTTTCGCGATCAACACCGACGCGTCGGTACGTGTGCAGAAGCTCAAGGCCAACGAGTGCCAGATCACCCTGCACCCGCGTCCTGCCGATGTTGAAGCGCTGAAGGCCGACCCGAAACTGCAACTGATTTCCAAGCCAGGCTTCAACCTCGGCTACATCGCCTACAACGTGCGCCACAAGCCGTTCGATCAACTGGAAGTGCGTCAGGCGCTGGACATGGCGGTGAATAAACAGGGAATTCTCAACGCTGTTTATCAAGGCGCCGGCCAACTGGCCGTCAACGCCATGCCACCGACCCAGTGGTCCTACGACGACACCATCAAGGACGCCGCCTACAACCCGGAAAAAGCCAAGGAACTGCTCAAGGCCGCCGGCGTGAAAGAAGGCACCGAGATCACCCTGTGGGCAATGCCGGTGCAGCGTCCGTACAACCCGAACGCCAAACTGATGGCCGAGATGCTCCAGTCCGACTGGGCCAAGATCGGTCTGAAAGTGAAGATCGTCAGTTACGAATGGGGCGAGTACATCAAGCGCACCAAGAACGGCGAGCACGACGTCAGCCTGATTGGCTGGACCGGTGACAACGGGGATCCGGACAACTGGCTGGGCACGCTGTACAGCTGTGACGCCATCGGCGGCAACAACTACTCCATGTGGTGCGATCCGGCTTACGACAAGCTGATCAAACAGGCCAAGGTCGTCACCGACCGCGACCAGCGCACCGTGCTTTATAAACAGGCCCAGCAATTGCTTAAACAGCAAGTGCCGATCACGCCTGTCGCCCACTCGACGGTCAACCAGCCGTTAAGCACCCGGGTCGAAGGATTCAAAGTCAGCCCGTTCGGCCGCAACGTGTTCTCGGGTGTCAGTATCGATTAAACCAACCGATTAGCCGCAATGCTGAGGGGAGCCGTCTACTCCCCTCACGCAAGCGCTTTGCCTAAATTCGCCAATCCGGCTTTTTGCAAACGTTTGCGATGTGTGAACGAGTTCTAAACCAATAACCGGCATACCAAAAAAAGCCGGGATAAAAAGAAAGTAAAGGAGCTTCACCCATGAAACTGAGCAGCACCGCGATACTGGCCCTGGCCATCAGCAGCATCACCGCCACGGCTTATGCGGAAACCCAGAGCCAGGCGTTCACCCCGGTGACCGTCAACACCAAGAGCGCCCAGGCTGAGGCCACTGGGTTCGTCGAAGGACAGTCGATCACCGGTACGACACGTAACTGGTACGCCAACGAGCAACTGAAGCGCGGCGGCAAATTCTCCTATAAAAAAAATGGTTCTCCGGCCGAAACTGACCGTCGGATCAACTGGGTGCAAGGGACCATCGTCAAGTACAACTCGGGTTTCACCGAGGGCACTGTAGGTATCAGCACCGAAGTTGCGGCATATAACGCAATTGCGCTTGAACGTGATCGTGAAAATCTGGCTTCCGGAAATGGCGGCGCCCCAAAGACGGGCGTGGGATCGGGTAACAACCGCACCCTGACGCACAAGAATAACGGTGAAGCCGTAGATCAGTGGAGCAAGGTAGGCCTTGCCAACATCAAGGCGCGCGTTTCCAACACCACTCTGACTGCCGGTCGTATGAGCTTCAGCAGCCCGCAGGTCGACGTGATCGGCAACCGTGCACTGCCTTCGAGCTTCGAGGGTGTCTCCCTGCACAGTGAAGAGTTGAACAATATGTCCTTCGACTTGGCCACTTTTGATCGCGTCTCGCCACGATCGGAACAAAGCCTGCAGAAATTCCGCGCCGAGTATGCCAACGGCCGTGTCGAATCCGACAAGGTCAACACCGCCGGTATCAGCTATCAGCCGCTCGAAAGTCTGAAAACCAGTCTATGGGGCACGCAAGTTGAAGATCTGTGGAACCAGTACTACTTCGGCGCCACCCATGAACTGGGTGACAGCAGCGTCCTCGCCCTGACTACCGGTTTCAACTACTACAAAACCGTCGACGAAGGTAAGAAGCTGCTGGGCGACATCGACAACGACACCTACTCGCTGTCGTTCGGACTGACCCACCAAGCGCATAACCTGACCTTCTCCTACCAGCAAGTAAACGGTAACGAGTACTTCGATTACCTGCACGAGACTAACGGTATCTACCTAGCCAACTCCCTGCTGTCGGACTTCAACGGCCCGAACGAGAAATCCTTCCAGGTTTCATACGCCATCAATATGGCCGAGTACGGTGTGCCGGGCCTGAAATTCAACATCTATCAAGCTCGCGGCTGGGGAATCGATGGCACGCACTACAACGGCAACAAAGGCGTTGAAGGCAAAGGCTACGACGGCATCCAGGAACAGGATGGCGAGCACCACTATGAATACGGCATCGGTGCGACCTATGCGGTACAAAGCGGTCCTCTGAAAGCCACCACGATTCGCGGCACCTACACAGCCCACCGTGCGAGCGAGTTCCAATCGGACGGCAGCATCAACGAGTTCCGCCTCGTAACCACCATCCCGTTCAACATTCTGTAAAAACGCCAACCAACGGCTGACTCATGATGAGTCGGCCGTTCGGTTTTCTGTCTTCAACCGATTGCAGAGGGTTATCGATGAAAATGCTTCCCCTACGTGCGGCCATCGCGGCTGCGTTGCTGAGTGTCGCTGTCGGCGCCTCGGCCAAACCCTTGGTGGTCTGCACCGAAGCCAGCCCGGAAGGCTTCGATATGGTCCAGTACACAACTGCAGTCACGGCGGACGCTGTGGCCGAAACCATCTTCAATCGCCTGGCCGATTTCAAGCCCGGCACCACCGAAGTGATCCCGGCGCTCGCCGAGTCCTGGGACATCAGCGAAGATGGCCTGACCTACACGTTCCACCTGCGCAAAGGCGTCAAGTTTCACACCACCGAATATTTCAAGCCGACCCGCGACATGAACGCCGACGACGTGGTCTGGAGCTTCCAGCGTCAACTGGACCCGAATCACCCGTGGCACAAACTGTCCAGCGTGGGCTTCCCGTACTTTGAAAGCATGGGCTTCAAGGAACTGCTCAAAAGCGTAGAAAAAGTCGACGACAACACGGTCAAGTTCACCCTGACCCGCCGCGAAGCGCCGTTCCTGGCCGACATCGCCATGGCGTTCTCGTCGATCTACCCGGCCGAATACGCCGACCAGTTGCTCAAGGCCAACAAAACCGGCGATCTGAACAACAAGCCGATCGGCACCGGCCCGTTCATCTTCCAGCGCTACGCCAAGGATGCGCAGGTGCGCTTCAAGGCCAACCCGGATTATTTCCGTGGCAAGCCACCGGCCGACGCGTTGATCCTGGCGATCGCCACCGACAACAACGTGCGCCTGCAAAAGCTCAAGGCCAACGAGTGCCAGGTCGCGCTGTATCCGAAACCGGATGACATCCCGAGCATCAAGAAAGACAGCAACCTGAAAGTCGACGAGCTGGACGCGATGACCGTTTCGTACATCGCCATGAACACCCAGCACAAGTACATGAGCGACGTACGCGTGCGCAAAGCCATCGACATCGCGTTCGACAAGGAAGCCTACGTCAACGCGCTGTTCGGCAAGGGCAACGCGTCGGTGGCGGTCAACCCGTACCCGCCGACCCTGCTCGGCTACAACCATGATCTGAAAAACCCGCCACGCGACCTCGACAAGGCGCGCGCGCTGCTCAAGGAAGCCGGGGTTCCGGAAGGCACTACCTTCACCCTGTTCACCCGTAACGGCGGCGGTCCGACCAACCCCAACCCGATGCTTGGCGCGCAAATGATGCAGGCTGACCTGGCGAAAGTCGGGATCAAGATCGACATCCGCATGATGGAATGGGGCGAGATGCTCAAGCGCGCCAAGGCCGGCGAGCACGACATGGTCTCGGCCGGATGGGCGGGCGACAACGGCGACCCGGATAACTTCCTGACGCCTATGCTCAGTTGCGAGGCCGCCAAGAACGGCGAAAACTACGCACGCTGGTGCAACGAGAAATTCCAGGCACTGCTGGATGAAGCGCGGGCTAAAGTAGATCCGGCCGAACGCGCCGCGCTCTACGAACAGGCTCAAGTGCTGTTTAATCAGGACCAGCCATGGATCAGCATGGCCCATACTCGGATGTTCACTGCAATGCGCAACAATGTAGAGGGCTACCACATCAGCCCTCTCACCACTAATAACTTCGCCACCACCCAGGTGAAGTAGATAAGAAACGCCCGGCGTCCCTTACCTGAGGGACGCCGGACACGCCTAACCGGCTGATGAGGTACCACACAAGATGTTTAGTTTTATTGCCCGCCGACTGGGGTTGTTGATCCCCACGTTTTTCGGCATCACCTTGCTGACTTTCGCGTTGATTCGCATGATTCCGGGCGACCCCGTGGAAGTGATGATGGGCGAACGTCGGGTCGACCCCGAAATGCACGCTCAGGCAATGGAACGCCTGGGGCTGAACAAGCCGCTGTATGCCCAGTATCTGGACTACATCGGCAAACTGGCCCAGGGCGATCTCGGTGAGTCGTTGCGTACCCGTGAAAGCGTGTGGACCGAGTTCACCTCTCTTTTCCCGGCGACCCTGGAACTGTCCATGGCCGCCCTGCTGTTCGCTGGCATCCTCGGGCTTCTGGCCGGGGTGATCGCGGCACTCAAACGAGGATCGCTGTTCGACCACGGGGTGATGGGCATCTCCCTCGCGGGCTATTCGATGCCGATCTTCTGGTGGGGCCTGATCCTGATCATGTTCTTCTCGGTGAGCCTGGGCTGGACCCCGGTGTCCGGGCGCATCGACCTGCTGTATGACATCGAGCCGAAAACCGGCTTCATGCTGATCGACACGCTGCTGGCCGATGACGTCGGCGCGTTCTTCGACGCCCTGCACCACCTGATCCTGCCGGCCATCGTGCTCGGTACCATTCCGCTGGCGGTAATCGCGCGGATGACCCGTTCGTCGATGCTCGAAGTGCTGCGCGAAGACTACATCCGCACCGCCAAGGCCAAAGGCCTGTCGCCGTCGCGCGTGGTGTTCGTGCACGGTCTGCGCAATGCGCTGATTCCGGTGCTGACCGTGGTCGGCCTGCAGGTCGGCACGCTGCTGGCCGGTGCGGTCCTGACCGAAACCATCTTCTCCTGGCCCGGCATCGGTAAATGGCTGATCGAAGCCATCGGCGCCCGAGACTACCCGGTGGTGCAAAACGGCATCCTGTTAATCGCCTGCCTGGTGATTCTGGTCAACTTCGTGGTGGACATCCTCTACGGCTTTGCCAACCCACGCATCCGTCATCAGCGCTGAGGTCAATACCCATGAGCACTCCAACATCCTCAGTAGCCACCGCCACGTCCGCCGTGGATCAAAGCCTGCTGTACCCGTCGCCGTACAAAGAATTCTGGCAAGCGTTCTCGAAGAACAAGGGCGCCGTTGCCGGCCTGCTGTTCATGCTGCTGATCATCTTCTGCGCGATCTTCGCGCCGTGGGTCGCGCCGCATAACCCGAGCGAGCAATACCGTGACTTCCTGCTGACGCCGCCGGCGTGGCTCGAAGGCGGGCAGATGCAGTTCCTGCTCGGCACCGACGAACTCGGCCGTGACCTGCTGTCGCGTCTGATCCAGGGCTCGCGCCTGTCGCTGCTGATCGGCTTGTCGTCGGTGGTGATGTCGCTGATTCCGGGGATCCTGCTGGGTCTGTTTGCCGGTTTCTTCCCGAAAGTGGTCGGCCCGACCATCATGCGTCTGATGGACATCATGCTGGCCCTGCCGTCGCTGCTGCTGGCCGTGGCAATCGTCGCCATCCTCGGCCCTGGCCTGATCAACACCGTGATCGCGATTGCCGTGGTTTCCCTGCCGTCCTACGTGCGTCTGACCCGTGCCGCCGTCATGGGCGAACTGAACCGCGACTACGTCACCGCCGCGCGTCTGGCCGGTGCCGGTCTGCCGCGCCTGATGTTCATCACCGTGCTGCCCAACTGCATGGCGCCGCTGATCGTGCAGGCAACCCTGAGCTTCTCTTCGGCGATTCTCGATGCCGCCGCACTGGGCTTCCTCGGCCTCGGCGTACAACCGCCAACCCCTGAGTGGGGCACCATGCTGGCCTCGGCCCGCGACTACATCGAACGCGCCTGGTGGGTGGTGAGCCTGCCTGGTCTGACCATTTTGCTCAGCGTGCTGGCAATCAACTTGATGGGCGACGGCCTGCGCGATGCGCTGGACCCGAAACTCAAGAACGCCGCCTGAGGAGATTCAAATGTCACTGCTAGAAATCAAGAATCTCAACGTCCGCTTCGGCGACAAGACCGCGACTCCGGTGGTCGACGGCCTCGACCTGAAAGTCGACAAAGGCGAAGTATTGGCCATCGTTGGCGAGTCGGGTTCGGGTAAATCCGTGACCATGATGGCGCTGATGGGCCTGATCGAGCACCCCGGCATCGTCACCGCTGACTCGCTCAGCTTCGACGGCAAGGACATGCTCAAGCTGAGCAATCGTCAGCGTCGGCAGATCGTCGGCAAAGACCTGTCGATGGTCTTCCAGGACCCGATGACCGCGCTGAACCCGAGCTACACCGTCGGTTTCCAGATCGAGGAAGTGCTGCGCCTGCACCTGAAAATGTCCGGCAAGCAAGCGCGCAAGCGTGCCATCGAACTGCTGGAAAAGGTCGAGATCCCGGGCGCCGCCAGCCGCATGGACGCCTACCCGCATCAACTGTCTGGCGGTATGAGCCAGCGCGTCGCGATCGCCATGGCGATTGCCGGCGAGCCGAAACTGTTGATCGCCGACGAACCGACCACGGCGCTGGACGTAACGATTCAGGCGCAGATCATGGATCTGCTGCTGGCGTTGCAGAAAGAGCAGAACATGGGCCTGGTGCTCATCACTCACGACCTCGCGGTCGTGGCTGAAACGGCCCAGCGCGTCTGCGTGATGTATGCCGGCCAGGCCGTGGAAGTCGGTCAGGTGCCGCAACTGTTCGACATCCCGGCGCACCCGTACAGCGAAGCGCTGCTCAAGGCGATTCCCGAGCACAGCCTCGGCGCCTCACGCCTGTCGACCCTGCCGGGCATCGTTCCGGGCCGCTACGACCGTCCGCAGGGGTGCCTGCTGTCGCCGCGCTGCCCGTACGTGCAGGACAACTGCCGCACCCAGCGTCCGGGCCTTGATCCGAAAGCCAACAGCCTCGCCCGCTGCTTCTACCCGCTGAATCAGGAGGTGGCGTAATGGCCGTCGTACTTACCGCCCGCGACCTGACCCGTCACTACGAAGTCTCCCGTGGCCTGTTCAAGGGCCACGCCACCGTGCGCGCGCTCAACGGCGTGTCGTTCGAACTGGAAGCCGGCAAGACGCTCGCCGTAGTGGGTGAGTCGGGCTGCGGCAAATCCACCCTCGCCCGCGCCCTGACGCTGATCGAGGAACCGTCATCGGGCTCGCTGCAGATCGCCGGCCAGGAAGTCGCCGGCGCCGACAAAGCCGAGCGCAAGCAACTGCGCAAAGACGTGCAGATGGTCTTTCAGAGCCCGTATGCGTCGTTGAACCCACGGCAGAAAATCGGTGATCAATTGGCCGAGCCGCTGCTGATCAATACCAAGCTGTCGGCCACCGAACGTCGCGAGAAAGTCCAGGCGATGATGAAGCAGGTCGGCTTGCGGCCCGAGCATTACCAGCGCTATCCGCACATGTTCTCCGGCGGTCAGCGCCAGCGTATCGCTCTGGCGCGGGCAATGATGCTGCAACCGAAAGTGCTGGTCGCGGACGAACCGACTTCGGCACTGGACGTATCGATTCAGGCCCAAGTGCTGAACCTGTTCATGGATTTGCAGCAGGAGTTCAACACCGCCTACGTGTTCATCTCGCACAACCTCGCGGTGGTGCAGCACGTGGCCGATGACGTGATGGTGATGTACCTCGGCCGCCCGGTGGAACTGGGACCGAAAAACGACATCTACGAGCGCCCGCTGCACCCGTATACCCAGGCGCTGCTGTCGGCGACCCCGACGATTCACCCGGACCCGAACAAGCCGAAAATCAAGATCGTCGGCGAACTGCCCAACCCGCTGAACCCGCCACCGGGCTGCGCTTTCCACAAGCGCTGCCCGTACGCGACCGAGCGTTGCACCACGGAAGAACCGCTGTTGCGTGAGCTGGATAATCGGCAGGTGGCCTGCCACTACGCCGAGCAGTTTCTCGACGGCGCGGCGTAGGCCCACGAAATATCTCATGTGGGAGCGAGCCTGCTCGCGAAGGCGTCATTTCGGTCAACATCATCGGTGACTGATTAACCGCTTTCGCGAGCAGGCTCGCTCCCACAGGGAATTCGTGTTGATTCAAGAGTTCACGCGATAACAAAACCCCTTCCACCTCCATTGCGCATCAGTCGAGGCAGAAGGGGTTTTTCTTTGGCCGGCGATCTATGTCTGGCTATCGCCTTCGTCACCCGGATCATCGGTGTCCGGCTCGTCGGTCGTCGAGTCATCATCTTCGGCGCTGCCACCCTGATTCATATCCCCCGGCTCCGACTCGGATTTGGCCAGCATCAGCCCGCTATGCCCGACCTGCCCATTGAACGCCTGAGATTCGTGATCCTCGCACTCGGCCCAGGCCGTTGCCGTGCCGAGGGACAGCATCACCATCACTTTCAACAACATCAAAACCCGTAGCAATCTGCTTTTCATGGCCGACTCCATCCTGTTGCGCTAAGACATGCTTGCCGGACTGGCTCCGTGTGAAATCTAGTCGCGATCCGACCGGCTCACCACTTAGGACGCGGCGGTGCGGGGAGAAATGCCCTCGATGCACAGATTGCTTTCGAATAACCCCGATAACCGATACTGCTAAGCGCCGCGTGTGGCCTGCCAGGTCAGTGGAATGGACATCAGCACCAGCAGCGCACTCATCAGCCAGACGCTGTGCCCGCCAAACTGGCCATACAGCTGACCGCTGAGCACCGGCGACAACAACGCGCTGGCACTCCAGCTCATGAAGAACAGCCCGAAGTACTGACCGCTCTTGCCGCTCTGCGCAAAGTGCATCGCCAGCACATTCAGTGGAGGCATGAACAGCGCCTCGCCCAGCGTCCAGATCAGCGTCGACAGACAGACAAAAGCCAAGCCGGAACCGAACGGCAACATGCCCAGCCCACAGGCCAACAGGACACTGCCAACGAGCATCTGCCAACGCGAGCCCCAACGCTCGACCGCGTGCGATAGCGGGATTTGTAAAGCGATCACCAACAGCGCATTGAGCCCGAACTGCCAGCCGATCGCCTCTGTGCTCAGGTGGTAGTAGTCACGCAGATAATTACCCAGCGTGCTGTAGACCGTGTCGAACGCGATGCCGAGCACGGCCGTCGCCGCCAGCAACCAGAGGAACGGCTTGTCGCGAAGCGGCACGCTCGAGCCATCGGCGGATTCGTCTCCAACCACCAGCACCGGCCGCCGCCACGTCGTGCGCGCGAACCACAGCAACGCCAGCATCGTCATCGCTGCACTGGCAAAAAACACCCAACGAAAATCCGCCTGCGCCAACACCCCACCCGCCACCCCGGCAGCGGCCATGCCCAGATTACGCGCGACCCGACTAAGGGCCTGCGCACGCGAGCGTTGCGCGACTTCGCAATACTCCATGATCAGCCGCTGATGCAACGTCCGAATCGCCCCATCGATGACACCGCTAAGCAATAGCAAACCGGCGAGCCAAGGCACCTGCGTCACCAGCCCCAACAGCATCAACACCCACACCGAAACGAAAAACAGCGCCGCCGTCAGCCGCGCCGTGCGCACGTGATCACTGAGCCAGCCACCGAGCATCGAACCGACCAACAACCCCCCGCCATAGGCCGACAGCAACCAGCCGACGGTTTCAATCGCCAGCCCCAGTTCCTGACGCAAGTACAACGCCATGAAGAGTTTGACCATGGCGCTGAGGCGGTTGATGAACAATAGAGCCGCGAGGACCCAGGCCATGGGGGTGAAATAGCCTTTAAGAAGCAACAGGGGATTCAGCCGACTTGTCACTCCATTGACCTCTTCGAACGACTTGCAGGGATTGAAACACTAACGATCAACACGGCGGTTGTCGCACACCTGCACACCAAAACCAGGAAAAAAAGGATTCGCCCTACAACCTGCTGTAGGACATGCCGCAGGCTGAGAACTTTTGACCTTGCTTTTCAAGCTCGCACTCTCCAACAGCCGAGCTGGATTGATTGCATCAAACAGAAAATCGTCGGCTCGCAGATCGCCTTCGCGAGCAGGCTCACTCCCACAATTGGAGTGGGGACGACCTCAAGAAACAGGCCGGCTGTCAGGCCGCCATCGCGAGCAGGCTCACTCCTACAATTTGACCGCGTACCTCCTCAGAAACAGGCCGGCTGTCAGGCCGCTTTCGCGAGCAGGCTCGCTCCCACAATTGGATTGGGGACGACCTCAAGAAACAGGCCGGCTGTCAGGCCGCTTTCGCAAGCACGCTCGCTCCCACAAAAAAGCAAAGCAGCGCAGCTGCACGCGGCAAAGCCGCCCCACTCAAAACAATGAGCGCAAGCTCGAGTGCCTTTGATCTTGCTTTTGATCCACGGGCGACGTCGGAAGGCTGAGTGGAGGGATTGATCCGGGCGAGGGAGCGCAGCGACCGTTCGACGAAGTCGAACACAGCGGAAGGAGGTGCAGCGAAGCAAACCGTAGCCGCTGCGCCCGGATCAGTCCCGGAGCGAAGGAACCCGAGCCTGCGAGGGCCGAACGCAGGAGCAAGCCTTTTCGGTTACCTTTTCGGCGTTTGGAAAAGGTGACTCGCCGTAAGGGCGAAACCGCCAGCCGCAGCCCCCGCAGCAACGGATATTCACCCAAAACCCCAACAGCCTGGTCGGCCCAAAGGCCGCCAAGACCAAAACCGGCAGCCCATAAAAAAGCCCCCAAGGCCTACACCTCAGGGGCTTTCAATGATGCTCACGCGTCGCGCGGAATAAAGTGATCGGCTCATATGAGCACTCGACCTTGTATTCCTCTTTCAAACGGCTGGCGACCACATTGAACTGCAGCACAGGCGCGACGCTGAGCATGATGTCGTTGCTGCGCTCCGGGAAGAACCCCTGCGTCGCGCCGTCTTCCGCCAACTGCTGCAGACCCTGACGCAACTGCCTGGAGACGCAACGATGTTATAAGGCATAGGCCCTGAAGTCGTTGCTGTCGCGAATCAGTAATTGCATCAGCCTGGGATGGATGAACAGCTTTTCCTTACCGACCTGCACTTCTTGCAGAACGCCAATGGCGACCAGCTCTTTGAGGTAGCGGGAGGCGGCTTGACGCTGGGCAATCTGTTTATCAACGACGTTGCTGATGCGGCAGTAGGGTTGCTCGAAAATGACGTCCACCAGCTCGCGGGAATATGTTTTTGGTAGTTGCTCTCGAACAAACTGGGTGGTGTGCTCGGACAGGCTGCGGATGGCGGCGATTTTGGCGCTGGTCCAGCGGGCGGTTTCCTCCACAGCGCTGAGCATGTAAAGCAGCCAGGGTTCCCATGCTTGCTCGCGAGTGACATCGAGCAGCAATCGATAGTACTCGGCGCGGTGCGCGATGATGTAACGGCTGAGGTAAAGGATCGGCAGGTTCAGCAAACCTTCTTGAATGAGGTACAGAGTATTGAGCACTCGTCCGGTACGGCCGTTGCCATCGGTAAACGGGTGAATCGCCTCGAACTGGTAATGCCCAACGGCCATACGCACCAGTGGATCCAGATCCGTCTCGTTGTGCAGAAAGCGTTCCCAATTAGCGAGCAGATCACGCAGGTGATCCTCACCTTCGGGAGGTGTGTAGATGATCTCACCTGTACGGTCGTTGGCTAACTGAGTACCGGGCACACGGCGTATGTCCATATCCACACCTTTGAGAGTGCGACAAATCTCGACTGCCGTACCAGTGGAAAGTGGGCGTTCGGCCAAAGACTGGAAGCCATGATGGAGAGCCTTGCGATAGCGCAGAGCTTCTTTAGTAGCGGGGTCGGCGTGATTTTCGCCATCATGGGCGTGCTGAAAGAGCAAATCCGTGGTGGTGACTATGCTTTCGATTTCGGAGCTGTCCTTCGCTTCCAGCAATGGGATGGTGTTGATTAACACCGTTTGGTTCGGAATGAGCTCGGCTGCCTGCTTCAACTCCGCAAGCGCTGTGCGGGCCTCGATGCAGCGCTTGAGCACTGCTCGAGTCTCCAGCTCTGCTTTGGGTGGTAAGGTCGGAAGCTGGTTATACGGCTTGTCCGCCGTCCAAGGAAGTGCGTGTATGGTCATGGATGAAGGGCCTGATCCTTGGGATAAACATTAAGGTAAGGACACCTGTATGCGCCCCCTTATGGCGTCAGTGTAAACATGTGCGCTCTACGTGTCGCTTTTTTGAGATTTTGACGACACGTCATGATCTCATGTCGCTGACGACGACATGTGCGCATGTCGTGTCTTCAAAATGGATTTCAAGCGACGTATTGTTCTCCAACCCAGCGCACGTTATGAAGACAGACCATGCTCGGCCCAAAAGCCAAGACCAAAACCGGCAGCCCATAAAAAAGCCCCCAAGGCCTACACCTCAGGGGCTTTCAGAAAAACACCTCAAACCTTAATGATGCTCCCGCGTCGCGCGGAATTTCACATCCGGCCAGCGCTCTTCCATCAACGCCAGATTCACCCGCGTCGGCGCCAGGTAAGTCAGGTGACCACCGCCATCCAGCGCAAGGTTCTCCACCGCCTTGTTGGAAAACTCCTCAAGCTTCTTCTTGTCGTCGCACTCGATCCAGCGCGCCGAATACACAGTGATCGGCTCATACGAGCACTCGACCTTGTATTCCTCTTTCAAGCGGCTGGCGACCACATCGAACTGCAGCACACCGACGGCGCCAAGAATGATGTCGTTGCTGCGCTCGGGGAAGAACACCTGCGTCGCGCCCTCCTCCGCCAACTGCTGCAGCCCCTGACGCAACTGCTTGGATTTCAGCGGATCACGCAGACGCACGCGACGGAACAGTTCCGGGGCGAAGTGCGGAATACCGGTGAAACCGAGGACTTCGCCTTCGCTGAAGGTGTCGCCGATCTGGATCGTTCCGTGGTTGTGCAGACCGATGATGTCGCCAGCGTAGGCTTCTTCGAGCTGTTCACGCTCGGAGGAGAAGAACGTCAGGGCGTCGCCGATGCGCACGTCCTTGCCGGTGCGCACGTGGCGCATCTTCATGCCTTTCTCGTACTTGCCGGAGCAGATACGCATGAAGGCGATGCGGTCGCGGTGTTTCGGGTCCATGTTCGCCTGGATCTTGAAGATGAAGCCCGAGAACTTCTCTTCCACCGGCTCGACGGTACGCTCATTGGCCACACGGGCCAGCGGACGCGGCGCCCAATCGACGACAGCATCGAGCACGTGGTCGACACCGAAGTTGCCCAATGCGGTACCGAAGAACACCGGGGTCAGTTGGCCGTCGAGGAATTCCTGCTGGTTGAATTCGTGACAGGCGCCCTGCACCAGTTCCAGCTGTTCGATGAAGCGCTCGTACTCATCGCCCAGGTGCGCGCGCGCCTCGTCGGAGTCGAGCTTCTCGATGATCTTGGTTTCGGTGCGCTCGTGACCGTGACCGGCGGTGTAGACGATGATGTAGTCGTCGGCCAGGTGATACACGCCCTTGAAATCGCGGTAGCAACCGATCGGCCAGGTGATCGGCGCAGCCTTGATTTTCAGAACGGCTTCGATCTCGTCGAGCAGTTCGATCGGGTCGCGAATGTCACGGTCGAGTTTGTTGATGAAGCTGACGATCGGCGTGTCACGCAGACGGCAGACGTCCATCAGCGCAATGGTCCGTGGCTCTACACCCTTACCGCCGTCGAGCACCATCAAGGCCGAGTCCACCGCTGTCAGGGTGCGGTAGGTGTCTTCGGAGAAGTCTTCGTGGCCCGGGGTGTCGAGCAGGTTGATCATGTGCTCGCGATAGGGGAACTGCATGACCGACGTGGTAATGGAAATACCCCGCTGCTTCTCCATCTCCATCCAGTCGGATGTCGCATGGCGATCGGATTTACGGGATTTCACCGTACCGGCCACTGCAATCGCCTTGCCCATCAACAGGAGCTTTTCGGTGATCGTGGTTTTACCGGCATCGGGGTGGGAAATAATGGCGAAAGTGCGGCGTTTCGCGACTTCGGCGGCCTGTTGGGTCATGGGAAATCGCCTGGCGGTGATTCAAAAAAGGGCGGCGAGTATAGCTTAAAAAGTGATCGCCGAACCACCGTCCCTCGGCCGCGCAAAACCCCGTAGGAGCTGCCGAAGGCTGCGATCTTTTGATCTTGTTTTCAGCAGCAAAGTCAAAAGATCGCAGCCTTCGGCAGCTCCAACAGGGTGGCCAAATAGTGTCTAACGTGGGAACCTTTTAAGGCACGGAGACGTCCATCCCCTGTTACGAACTTTCGTCAGGGGCTGAAAAATCAGCAAGTTAGCCTGACGAGGCTGCGCTCATGGCTCGCTTTCAGACCGCTTTGCCGGCTCTGAAAAACGGCTACTTTTCGCGAACGACGCTCCCGGCAGCCAAGGCTTGGCATGCCACACGGGACTGCGCTCGCCGACTACAAAAAAAGGAGTCCGCCTGTGGCTATCCGCTATGGCAAAGGGCTGATGGGAGGTGCGGTGGTGATCGCGCTCCTGGCCCTGCTGGTCCACTGGATCGGCATCAACACGATCGAACACTACCGCGACGATTTGTTGTTTTACCTGCAAGCTCATCTGATTCTCGTCCTCGCTTCCATGCTGGCCGCCCTTGTCGTGGGCATTCCCGCCGGTATCTTCCTCAGCCGCCCGAGCATGGTCGGCCGCGCCGAACGCTTCATGCAAATCTTCAATATCGGCAATACCGTGCCACCGCTTGCCGTGCTCGCGATTGCGCTGGGCATCCTCGGCATCGGCAGTGGCCCGGCGATCTTCGCGCTGTTCCTCGCCTCGCTGTTGCCGATCGTGCGCAACACCTATGAAGGCCTGAAAAATGTTCAGGGCTCGCTGAAAGAAGCCGCTGTCGGCATCGGCATGACGCCGCGCCAAGTGCTGTGGAAAGTCGAATTGCCCAACGCCGTGCCGATCATCGTCGGTGGCGTGCGTGTCGCACTGGCGATCAACGTCGGCACTGCGCCGCTGGCGTTCCTGATCGGCGCCAACAGCCTCGGCAGCCTGATCTTCCCTGGCATCGCCCTGAACAATCAGCCACAACTGCTGCTCGGCGCCGCGTGCACCGCGCTGTTGGCGCTGTTGCTCGATGGCGTGGTCACCCTCGCCAGCCGCCTATGGCTGGAACGCGGTTTGCGCCCGTCTTAAGGCTTTGCGAAGGAATATTTATGAAACGACTTAGCTTGATCTTAGGCTGCGTCCTGCTGTTCGCAGGAGTCGCGCAAGCCGCTGAAAAACCGGTCATCCGCCTCGGCGCCCGGGTCTTCACCGAGCAGACCCTGCTCGCCGAAATCACCGCGCAATACCTGCGCAGCAAAGGCTATGACGCGCAGATCACCGGCGGTCTGGGCAGTAACCTCGCCCGTAGCGCCCACGAAAGCGGGCAACTGGACATGCTCTGGGAATACACCGGCGTGTCGCTGGTGGCCTACAACCATGTCACCGAGAAACTCGACAGCGCGCAGTCCTACGCCCGGGTCAGAGAGCTCGACGCGAAGAAAGGCCTGATCTGGCTGACGCCGTCGAAATTCAGCAACACCTACGCCCTCGCTCTGCCGAAAAAAATCGCCGAGCAATATCCGCAGATCGGCAACATCAGCCAGCTCAACGAAGTGCTGCGCGCCGAGGCCAAGACCAACCACTTGGTGGCGCTGGACACCGAGTTCGCCAACCGCTCCGACGGTCTCGACGGCATGGTCAAGCTCTACGACATGAACCTGACCCGCAAGAACATCCGGCAGATGGACGCCGGCCTGGTCTACACCGCGCTGCGTAACGGTCAGGTGTTTGCCGGTCTGGTCTACACCACCGATGGCCGCCTCAAGGCCTTCGGCCTGAAATTGCTGGAGGACGACAAGCATTACTTCCCCGACTACACCGCAGCTCCCGTGGTGCGTCAGGCCACGCTGGACGCCAACCCGAAACTGGCCGAACAACTCAAGCCGCTGGCCGAACTGTTCGACGACGAAACCATGCGCCAACTCAACGCGCGGGTCGATGTCGATCATGAAAGCCCATCGTCCGTTGCCGCCGATTTCCTGCGCCAGCATCCACTGAATTAAGAGAGGAGAAGTCATGGAATTTCTGAACGCCTTTTCCCATCTCGACTGGCAGCAGGTGATGCACCTGACCTGGCAGCACATCACTCTGGTCGGCATCGCCGTGACCCTGGCGATCGTCATCGGCGTGCCGCTGGGCATCCTGATGACACGCTTTCCCACCCTCGCCGGCCCGCTGCAAGCCAGTGCCACGGTGCTGCTGACCGTGCCGTCGATCGCCCTGTTCGGTCTGCTGCTGCCGTTCTATTCCAAGTTCGGCCAGGGCCTGGGGCCGCTGCCGGCGATCACCGCCGTGTTCCTTTATTCGCTGCTGCCGATCATGCGCAACACCTACCTCGCCCTGACCGGCGTTGAACCGGGCATCCGCGAAGCCGCGCGCGGCATCGGCATGACCTTCGGCCAGCGCCTGCGCATGGTCGAACTGCCGATTGCGGTGCCAGTGATCCTCGCTGGCGTGCGCACCGCCGTGGTGATGAACATAGGCGTGATGACCATCGCCGCGACCATCGGCGCCGGCGGCCTCGGTGTGTTGATCCTCGCCTCCATCAGCCGCAGTGACATGTCGATGCTTATCGTCGGCGCGCTGCTGGTCAGTCTTCTGGCGATCTTCGCCGACCTGTTTCTCCAATGGCTGCAACGCTCGTTGACTCCAAAAGGACTCCTGAAATGATCGAACTTCAAAACCTCAGCAAAACTTTCCAAAGCAACGGCAAAGATGTCAAAGCCGTGGATTCGGTAAGCCTGACCGTCAATGAAGGCGAGATCTGCGTGTTCCTCGGGCCATCGGGTTGCGGCAAAAGCACCACGCTGAAAATGATCAACCGCCTGATCAAACCGACTTCGGGCAAGATCCTCATCAACGGTGAAGACACCACCGATCTCGACGAGGTGACCCTGCGCCGCAACATCGGCTACGTGATCCAGCAGATCGGTCTGTTCCCGAACATGACCATCGAAGAAAACATCGTCGTGGTGCCAAAACTGCTCGGCTGGGACAAACAGAAATGCCACGACCGCGCCCGCGAACTGATGAGCATGATCAAGCTCGAGCCCAAGCAGTATCTGCATCGCTACCCGCGTGAACTGTCCGGTGGTCAGCAACAGCGTATCGGCGTGATCCGCGCCTTGGCCGCTGATGCGCCGCTGCTGTTGATGGACGAGCCGTTTGGCGCGGTCGACCCGATCAACCGCGAGATGATCCAGAACGAATTCTTCGAGATGCAGCGCGCGCTGAACAAGACCGTGATCATGGTCAGCCACGACATCGACGAAGCCATCAAACTGGGGGACAAGATCGCCATTTTCCGCACCGGCAAGCTGCTGCAGATTGATCATCCCGACACCCTGCTGGCGCATCCGGCGGATGATTTCGTCAGCAATTTCGTCGGTCAGGACAGCACGCTCAAACGCCTGCTGTTGGTGAAAGCCGAAGACGCGGCGGACAACGCGCCGTCGGTCAGCCCGGAAACGCCAGTGGCCGATGCGCTGGAATTGATGGACGAGCACGACCGTCGCTACGTGGTGGTCACCTGCGCCGAGAACAAGGCGCTGGGTTACGTGCGCCGTCGCGACCTGCATCGTCAGACCGGCACCTGCGCGCAGTTCCTGCGTGAGTTCAACGCCACCGCAGCGTACGACGAGCACCTGCGCATCCTGTTGTCGCGCATGTACGAGTTCAACCGCGCCTGGCTGCCGGTGATGGATGCCGAACGGGTATTCCTCGGTGAAGTGACGCAGGAGTCGATTGCGGCATACCTGAGTTCGGGACGTTCACGGGGGATGAAGACCAGTATCGTCTCGCCGGCTGAGACCGTGGTCGCGTAAACCATCTACGCGGTTGAAACCCGATCCCTGTGGGAGCGAGCCTGCTCGCGAAAGCGCAATATCAGTCGACGCTGATGGCGGCTGTGAAAATGCCTTCGCGAGCAGGCTCGCTCCCACAGGATCTACGTAATTTTGTTGATCTTCACTGGGTGACAAAGAATCTCAACAGCCTCTCCTGCAAGAGCGTCGTCAACTCAGCTTCTTCAAGGTTCAAATCCCCCTTCAAAAGACTCTCTCGCTGCCAACGTCGCCGATGTTGCCGCCATCACACTTACCAACGATCTAGCCGACAAAAGCCACGAACGTGCAGGTATTTTTAACACTCGAAAATTCGCCGGGAACATCTGCCCGTCATCTCGGTCGGGTAGAAGGAGTGATGAACGCGACGCACGTCAGAAGCGTGCAAAAACGCGACATTTTTAGTTGATCTCGCGCCCCTCACGCCCTAAAGTTCGCGCCGAACGTCCATGCTGGAAACGATCCATCCGGCTCAAGTACTGACGACGAGACAGCAAGGCCAAGGGATAGCTGCACATCTCTGGGCCTTTTTGCTTTCGGCGGCAATGCCTTGGGAAGTAGGCGAACCAAAGTGGGGATACGGAGGGCGTTCATGCACCCATTGTTTTTACGAGTTTGCCCATAGGAGCACCCAGCATGTCGATCCAGGTCGAAGACTATTTCGCGCGCGCTACATTCGACAAAATGAAGGCGTTCGCCGACAAACAGGAAACCCCGTTCGTGGTGATCGACACCGCCATGATCGCCCAGGCCTACGATGACCTGCGCGCCGGTTTCGAATTCGCCAAGGTCTACTACGCGGTCAAGGCCAACCCGGCCGTCGAGATCATCGACCTGCTCAAAGACAAGGGCTCGAGCTTCGACATCGCCTCGATCTACGAGCTGGACAAAGTCATGGATCGCGGCGTCAGCCCGGACCGTATCAGCTACGGCAACACCATCAAGAAATCCAAGGACATCCGCTACTTCTATGAGAAGGGCGTGCGTCTGTTCTCCACCGACTCCGAAGCCGACCTGCGCAACATCGCCAAGGCTGCACCGGGTTCGAAAGTCTATGTGCGCATCCTCACTGAAGGCTCGACCACTGCTGACTGGCCGCTGTCGCGCAAGTTCGGCTGCCAGACCGACATGGCCATGGACTTGCTGATCCTCGCCCGCGACCTCGGTCTGGTGCCGTACGGCATCTCCTTCCACGTCGGTTCGCAACAGCGCGACATCAGCGTCTGGGACGCGGCGATCGCCAAGGTCAAAGTGATCTTCGAACGTCTGAAAGAAGAAGACGGCATCCACCTCAAGCTGATCAACATGGGCGGCGGCTTCCCGGCCAACTACATCACCCGCACCAACAGCCTGGAAACCTACGCCGAAGAGATCATCCGCTTCCTGAAAGAAGACTTCGGTGATGACCTGCCGGAAATCATTCTGGAGCCTGGCCGCTCGCTGATCGCCAACGCCGGTATTCTGGTCAGCGAAGTGGTGTTGGTTGCGCGCAAGTCGCGCACTGCTGTCGAGCGTTGGGTTTACACGGATGTGGGCAAGTTCTCCGGCCTGATCGAAACCATGGACGAAGCGATCAAGTTCCCGATCTGGACCGAGAAGAAAGGCGAGATGGAAGAAGTCGTCATCGCCGGCCCGACCTGCGACAGCGCCGACATCATGTACGAGAACTACAAGTACGGCTTGCCGCTGAACCTGGCGATTGGTGATCGTCTGTACTGGCTGTCGACCGGTGCGTACACCACCAGTTACAGCGCGGTCGAGTTCAATGGCTTCCCGCCGCTGAAGTCGTTTTACGTTTAAGAGGCAGCGGCAAGTTTCTAGCTGCTAGCTGCAAGTGAAAAGCCCATGACGTGTCATGGGCTTTTTTGTGTCTGTGCGTTCGACTTGAAGTTTTGCGGGGTACTTGAAACCGAGGCCCCTCACCCCAGCCCTCTCCCAAGGGAGAGGGAGCCGACCGAGGTGTAGCGCATCATGCACCGACCAGAAGGATCGAGTCGATTATGGATTCGGCAAAGCACTTTCAGGTCGGCGTACCTCTTAAACATCCCCCAATCAGTCCCCTCTCCCTCCGGGAGAGGGTTAGGGTGAGGGCTTGCGAATTCAGACGCGCTGCAATTCTGCATAGCGAAGCGAGAACCGAGCAGCCATCCCCTGGATTTTTGGATCTGTAGCACTTAACAGCGTTTCACTCGCCACCCGCAGAAAATTAAGATTGCCCCCGGCCAAGGCTTTCTCAAGCCAAACAACTGCTTCATCAATCCGCCCCTCATCCGCTAAAACTGCAGCGAAACTGAACTGCCCACGAAAATCCCCTCCCTCAGCCGAACGCCGATACCAGTCACGCGCCGCCAGCGGATCCGCCGGACACACCTGCCCTTCCTCCAGATAGCGCCCCAGCAGATTCATCGATTTCGCATGGCCCAACTCAGCCGCGCGCCGATACAACGCCAGCGCATGCTGATGATCAACCGTCACCCCGCGCCCGGTGGCCAGTAGATTGGCAAAGTTGTACATCGCCCAGTCCAGCCCCGCCTCGGCAGCGATTCGATAATGCTGCGCCGCGACCGAGGCATCCGCCGCACAACCCCAACCATGCTCATGACAACGCCCGAGCATGTTGCGCGCCATCAGATGCCCGCGACCGGCGGCGATGCCGAACCAGCGCAATGCAAGCGGTTGATCCTGCGCGATGCCCTGACCGTCCAGCAGGATCTGCCCAAGCAGCGCCTGCGCTTCAACCTCGCCCTCGCCCGCCGCCAGCAAAATCGCCTGCGCAGCGCGGGCCGGGCTTTCTTCAAGCATTGCCGTCAACCCGGCGGCGTCGAGAACTTCCTCGCGGCGCAACTGGAAACTCATACCTCGACCCAGCGCCGCAGCAGGTTGTGATAAGTGCCAGTGAGGCGGATCAGCGAAGGGTGATCAGGCATGTCCTGCGTAAGCTGCTGAATCGCCCCGTCCATTTCGAACAGCAGCGCGCGCTGGCTGTCTTCGCGCACCAGGCTCTGCGTCCAGAAAAACGAGGCATAACGCGCACCACGTGTGACCGCATTGACCTTGTGCAAACTGGTGCCCGGATACAACACCATGTCGCCGGCCGGCAGCTTCACGCGCTGGGTGCCGTAGGTGTCCTGAATCTCCAGTTCGCCGCCGTCGTAATCTTCCGGCTCGCTGAAAAACAGCGTAGCCGACAAATCGGTGCGCACCCGCTCGATGCTGCCCTTGGGCTGGCGCACGGCGTTGTCGATGTGAAAATCGAAACTGCCGCCGGCCGTGTAGCAGTTTACTAGCGGTGGGAAGACTTTGTGCGGCAGTGCGGCAGACATGAACAGCGGATTCTTCCACAGCCGCTCGAGCATCGCCGCGCCGATTTCCTTGGCCAGCGGGTGGCCTTCGGGCAGTTGCAGATTGTGCTTGGCCTTGGCCGACTGGAAGCCGGCGGTGATCTTGCCGTCGGCCCAATCCGCTTGCTCCAGGGCCTGGCGGATGCGCTGCACTTCGTCTTTTGCGAACAGCCCGGGTATGTGCAACAGCATGGCGATGTCACCTGATGGCAAGAAGGCGGCAATGGTATTGATTCTTATTGACTGTGTAAAACCCCCGAGACGAACGAACAGGCAGAGACCGTAAGAGCAAATTGTAAAGAATGTAAATTCAATGCGAATAACAATGTTTCGCAATTGATACGAATACCTGTTTACCCTATATTCCGCCGCCTCAAATCCTTGGGGAGGGGAATAAAAATGGCACGTCAACACGCACAATTACCGGTCAGTTCACCACGTCTGCTCGCCTCGGCAATCGGTGTCGCAATCACCGCCGGCTCGGCTGGGCAGATGGTCTTCGCGGCGGAAAAAACCGAGAGCAAAACTTCCGGCAACGCCATTGCCCTGGACGCCACCGCCATCACTGGTGAAGCCCAGGACTCGACCTCCTACCAGGTCGAAAAAGCCTCCTCGCCCAAGTACACCGCACCGCTGGTCGACACGCCGCGCTCGGTCACCGTCATCCCGCAGCAAGTGCTCAAGGACACCGGCGCGCTGAATATGCAGGACGCCCTGCGTACCGTGCCGGGCATTACCTTCGGTGCCGGTGAAGGCGGCAACCCGCAGGGCGACCGTCCATTCATTCGCGGCTTCGATGCTCAGGGTGACACTTACCTGGACGGCGTGCGCGACACCGGTTCGCAGAGCCGCGAAATCTTCGCCGTGGAAAACATCGAAGTCAGCAAAGGCCCGAACTCGGCGATTGGCGGTCGCGGCGCCGCCGGCGGCAGCATCAACCTGGTGAGCAAGAAAGCGCACCTGGGCAACTCGTTCGACGGCGGCTTCACCTACGGCTCCGACCAGACCCAGCGCTACACACTCGACGGCAACTATCAGTTCAGCGACAGCGCTGCCGGCCGTCTCAACCTGATGAGCCACGAGAGCAACGTCGCCGGTCGCGACAAGGTCGATTACGACCGTTGGGGCATCGCGCCGTCGCTGGCCTTCGGCCTGGGCACCGATACCCGTGTAAACCTCGACTACTACCATCTGGAAAGCAACGACACCCCGGACTCGGGCATCCCGTACACCATCCCAACCGGTGGTTCGGCCGCACGCACCAAGTCCAATCCGGACAAGCCGTACGCCGGTGGCGATCACGACAACTTCTATGGTCTGGATCGTGACTTCCGCAAGGGCCGCACCGACACCGCGACCTTCGCCATCGAGCACGACCTCAATGATGCGCTGACCATCAAGAACACCCTGCGCCACGGCAGCAGCATGCAGGATTACATCCTCACCCAGCCGGACGACAGCAAGGGCAACGTCAACAACGGCAGCGTCTGGCGTCGGGCCAACACGCGGGTGAGCAACACCGAAACCACCACCAACCAGACCGATCTGTTCGGCACCTTCTACGTGGGCGGTTTCAAGAACAGCTTCTCCACCGGTGTCGAATACACCCGTGAGCAGAGCGAGAAATCCTCGTACAACGTCAACACCGACACCACGCCGCGCACCAGCACCGTCACCACCAATTGCAACCCGGGCCTGATCGGCGCCGCCAGCGGTTACAACTGCACCTCGCTGTCGAACCCGAACCCGAACGATCCGTGGAACGGCGCGATCTCGCGTAACTACGCCGGTACCGACACCCAGGCCGACACCTACGCGCTCTACGTGTTCGACACGCTGGAATTGTCCGAGCAATGGCTGGTGAACATGGGCCTGCGCTACGACCACTTCGACACCGATTACAAAACCTACAACGCCGCAGGGACCACCACCTCCAAGGGCGATGACACCAGCGAATTCGTCACCGGTCAGTTCGGCGTGGTCTACAAGCCGGCGGAAAACGGCAGCATCTACGCCTCTTATGCGACCTCGGCGACACCGCCGGGCAACACTTTGGGCGAAGGTCAGGAAGGCAACCCGCTGGGCGGCACACCGGATCGCAGCGGCAACCTGCTGAGCAGCGACATGGAGCCGGAAACCACCAAGAACTACGAGATCGGCACCAAGTGGGATCTGCTCAATGATCGCCTGTCGCTGACCGCCGACATCTTCCGCACCGAGAAGGAAAACGCTCGCGTGCAAGTCGATACCAGTTCCTACGAAAACGCCGGCAAGACTCGCGTGCAAGGCTTCGAACTGTCGGCCAGCGGCAAGATCACCGACAAATGGCAAGTCTTCGCCGGTTACGCCTTCATGGACAGCGAACAGGTTGATGGCGGCCCGCTGGGTCGTGCCAACGACGGCAACGATCTGCCGAACACACCGAAAAACAGCGCCAGCCTGTGGACCACGTACCAGGTCACGCCAAAGCTGACGATCGGTGGTGGCGCGTTCTACGTCGACGACGTCTACGGCAGTGTCGCCAACACGACGATGGTCGATTCGTACGTGCGTTACGACGCGATGGCGGCCTACAAGCTGACCAAGAACGTCGACCTGCAACTCAACGTGCAGAACCTGACCGACGAAACCTATTACGACAAAGCCTTCTCGACCCACTTCGCCAATCAGGCGGCGGGACGTACGGCGCTGTTGAGCACCAATTTCCACTTCTGACGATTTGGAACCTGTAGGAGCGAGCCTGCTCGCGAAGGCAATCTTTCAGCAACATCGATGCTGACTGACACACCGCTTTCGCGAGCAGGCTCGCTCCCACAGGGAATGTGCCGCGAGGCTCGGCCCCGTTCATTCAGTTGAACGGGGCTTTTGTGTGTTACGCAAAACGCTTCTTGATAACCCACGGCATAATGCGCGCCGTGATGACAATTTCCGAACGGACGGCGAGTGACGTGTTGAAGAAAACCCTGTTCCAGTTGCACTGGTTTTTTGGCATCACCGCAGGGCTGGTGCTGGCCCTGATGGGCATCACCGGCGCGGCCTATTCGTTTCAGGACGAGATCCTGCGCGCGCTCAATCCGTCCGTTCTGCAGGTGGAAAAACAAGTCGCTGGAGTGCTGCCGCCAGTGGAACTGGTGGAGCGCATCGAAGCTGCGTCCGGCAAGAAAGTCGCGATGCTCTGGGTCGAGACCGACAGCGGTCACGCCGCACGGGTGTTCTTCACCCCGCCCAAGGGCGAACGACGTGGCGAAATGCGCTACTTCGACCCGTACACCGCCGAGTTCAAGGGCGATGCCACCGGCCAGGACTTCTTCGGCCTGATGCTGCAACTGCACCGTTTCCTCGCCATGGGCGATACCGGGCGCAACATCACCGGCGCCTGCACCTTGATGCTGCTGTTCTTCTGCCTCTCCGGCCTTTATCTGCGCTGGCCACGCCAGTGGAACAGCTGGCGCGTGTGGTTAACCCTGGACTGGAAAAAGAAGGGCCGCGCGTTCAATTGGGATCTGCACTCGGTGGCCGGCACTTGGTGTTTGCTGGTGTATCTGCTGCTGGCGTTGACCGGGTTGTCATGGTCGTACGAGTGGTACAACAAGGGCCTGACCCGACTGCTTTCCGACGCGCCGCAAAACGAACGCGTACGCGGCGGTCGCGGCCCGGCGCCGGAAGGTCCGGCACCGACCGCCGACTACGCAGCGATGTGGAGCAGCATCTACAGCGCTGCCGGCCCGGGTCTGGCCGCGTACAACATTCGCATGCCGGCGGTGGCCGGCCAGCCGGCGACGGTGTTCTACCTGCTCGACAGCTCGCCCCATGACCGCGCGCTGAACCAGATCACCCTCGACCCGGCCACCGGCGTGGTCAAACGCGTCGACCGCTATGCCGACAAAAGCTTCAAGGCCCAACTGCTGACCAGCATTTATGCGCTGCACGTCGGCAGCTATTTCGGCCTTGTCGGGCGCATCATCGTGACGATCGCGGCGGTGTGCATGCCGCTGTTTTTCATCACTGGCTGGCTGCTGTATCTGGACCGTCGGCGCAAGAAAAAGCAGATCAAGGATGCCCGCCAGGGCCTCGCACAACCCTCCGCCGATGCTTCGGCATGGCTGATCGGTTTCGCCAGCCAGAGCGGTTTCGCCGAACAATTGGCGTGGCAGACCGCCGGACAATTGCAGGCCGCCGGGTTGCCGGTCAACGTGCAGCCGCTGGCCAATCTCAGCGAACAGGATCTGCGGGATTCGAACAACGCCTTGTTCGTGGTCAGCACCTTCGGCGACGGCGAAGCGCCGGACAGCGCGCGCGGTTTCGAACGCAAAGTGCTGGCCAAGGCCTCGACACTCGACGGCCTCAACTACGCCGTGCTCGGCCTCGGCGATCGGCAGTACGCGCACTTCTGTGGCTTCGCCAAACGCTTGCATCAATGGCTCGGCGAGCACGGCGGCAAGACGCTGTTCGCCCCGGTGGAGGTCGATAGCGCCGATCCCTACGCGCTGCGTCATTGGCAAACGCAACTCGGCCAGCTCACCGGACAGGCGCCTAGCGAAACCTGGCAAGCACCCAGCTACGACAACTGGACGCTGGTGCGGCGCGAACTGATGAACCCCGACAGCAGCGGCGCGCCGGTCTATCTGCTCGGCCTCAAAGCCCCGGACACCCGCAGCTGGCTGGCTGGTGACCTGGTCGAAGTGTTGCCACGCAATTGCCCGTGGGCCATCGAGCATTTCCTCGACGGCCTCGGCATCCGTGGCGAAACACCGGTGAAGGTCAACGGCATCGACGAACCACTGGAAGTGGCCCTCGCCTCACGGCAACTGCCCGAACACCGCGCGCATCTGGTCGGCCTGCATGCGCAGTCGCTGGTCGACGCGATGGTGCCGCTGGCCATGCGCGAATACTCCATCGCCTCGATTGCCGCTGACGGCGTGCTGGAGCTGATCGTGCGTCAGGAACAGCACAGCGACGGCAGCCTCGGCATAGGCTCCGGCTGGCTCACCGAGCATGCGCCTGTGGGCGGCAGCATCAGCCTGCGCGTGCGGCGCAACAGTGGTTTCCACCTGCCGAACGAACCCGTGCCGATGATCCTGCTGGGCAACGGCACAGGCCTCGCCGGCCTGCGCAGCCTGCTCAAGGCACGCATTGCCGATGGTCAGCAACGGCAGTGGCTGCTGTTCGGCGAGCGCAACCGCGAGCACGACTTCCTCTGCCGCGCCGAGCTCGAGGAGTGGTTGGTCAATGGCGATCTGGTCCGGCTGGATCTGGCGTTTTCGCGGGATCAGGCTGAGAAGGTTTATGTGCAGGATCGCTTGCGTGAGTCGGCGGATGAACTGAAGAAGTGGTTGGCTGATGGTGCCGTCATTTATATCTGCGGCAGCCTTCAAGGGATGGCCTCAGGCGTAGACCAGGCCCTCAACGATATCCTCGGCAGCGCCGAAGTCGAACGCCTGATCGAACAGGGCCGCTATCGCCGGGACGTTTACTAACGCCTGCGAAAAGCCCCTCACCCTAGCCCTCTCCCAATGGGAGAGGGGACCGATTGGGGGATGCTCGAGATCGACGCCGACCTGAGCGTTCTTCACTGAATCCATAGCCATAATCACCTCGGTCGGCTCCCTCTCCTCCTGGGAGAGAGCTGGGCGGGCGGCGTTCCGATGAGGGAAATGGGCTACTGTTAAATCTCCACTCAACTTCACAAGGACCGTGAAGCCATGCCAAGCCGCCCGACCCTCGCCCAATTCGCCCGCCACTTGCGCACCAACCAGACAGATTGCGAACACCTGCTCTGGCAGCGCCTGCGTTCCCGGCAGATCGCCAACCTGAAATTTCGCCGACAGTTTCCATGTCCGCCGTTTGTGCTGGATTTCTATTGTGTGGAGTTGAGATTGGCGATTGAGCTGGATGGTGGCCAGCATTATGAGACGGCCGGGGTGGTTCACGATCGGCGCCGGTCGAACTTCCTGTCTCAACAAGGCATCGACGTCGTGCGATTCAGCAATCTTGAGGTGCTTCAGCAGATGGATGACGTGTTGGAGCAGATCATCAGAATTGCGGCAGAGCGGAAAATGCCCTCACCCTAGCCCTCTCCCAGAGGGAGAGGGGACTGATTGGGGGATGCTCGAGATCGACGCCGACCTGAGCGTTCTTCACTGAATCCAAAGCCACAATCACCTCGGTCTTCCAGGTCGATGCATGACGCAAGACACTTCGGTCGGCCCTCTCCCTCCCAGAGGGCGAGGTGACTGATTGGGTGATGCTTGAGATCGACGCCGACCTGAGCATTCTTCACTGAATCCAAAGCCACAATCACCTCGGTCTTCCAGGTCGATGCATGACGCAAGACACTTCGGTCGGCCCTCTCCCTCCCAGAGGGCGAGGTGACTGATTGGGTGATGCTTGAAATCGACGCCGACCTGAGCGTTCTTCACTGAATCCAAAGCCACAATCACCTCGGTCTTCGAGGTCGATGCTTAACGCGAGACACCTCGGTCGGCTCCCTCTCCCTCCGGGAGAGGGCTGGGGTGAGGGGCTTTTGATCCAGCGTGATTAAACAGGCTGCAACTTCTGCTCAAACACTGCTACACCATCCAGATCCCGCAACACCACGCTCATCTCCCCGCTCTGCCCTTCGATATTCACCTCGCCAAAAAACTGAAACCCGGCAAACGGCGAGGTGTTCTGTGCGGGCGGTGCTTTCTCGAACACCACCTCTGGGCCAAACGTCTTGTCCAGTGGGTTCGGCCCGAAACTGCCGGCGTTCAACGGTCCGGCGACAAATTCCCAGAACGGTTCGAAATCCTGAAACGCCGCGCGGTCCGGATGATAGTGATGCGCCGCGCAGTAGTGCACGTCCGCCGTCAGAAACACGAAATTGCGCACCTGCTGCGCACGTAAAAATCCGAGCAGCTCGGCGATTTCCAGCTCTCGCCCCTGCGCCGGGCCGGGGTCGCCGTTGGCCACGGCTTCCCAACGCGCAACGCCCGCACTGACCTCGCCGTCCGGCACGCCAAGGCCGATGGGCATGTCGGCGGCGATGACTTTCCACTGCGCCGTCGATGCCTGCAACTCACGCTTGAGCCAGTCCAGCTGCTCGCGGCCGAGAAACGGTTTTGCCGCGCCCAGGTTGGCATCGTTGGCCTCGCGATAGCTGCGCATATCCAGCACGAATACGTCGAGCATCGGCCCGTAGCTGAGCTTGCGATAAATCCGCCCGCCGCCGTCCGCCGCTTGCAAACGCATCGGCGCATATTCCAGCCACGCCTGCCGCGCGCGGCCGACCAGCTTGTGGATATCTTTCTCCTGATAGCGTTCATCCAGCTGCTTGCCCGGCGACCAGTTGTTGACCACTTCGTGGTCGTCCCACTGCCAGATCTGCGGCACCTCGGCGTTGAAGCGGCGGATGTTTTCGTCCATCAGGTTGTAGCGATAGTTGCCGCGATAATCGTCGAGGGTCTGCGCGACTTTGCTTTTGGCTTCAGTGGTGACATTGCGCCAGATGCGCCCGCTTTCTGTGGTCAGTTGCGCGGGCACCGGGCCGTCGGCGTAGATGGTGTCGCCGCTGTGGATAAAGAAGTCCGGCAGACGCAGGCGCATGGCTTCGTAGATGCGCATGCCGCCGATGTCCGGGTTGATCCCGAAGCCTTGGCCTACGGTGTCACCGCTCCAGACAAAACGGATGTCGCGTTTTGTCGTTGGCACGCTGCGCAGATGGCCGAACCACGGTTCGCTGGCGACGCCGCTCTGGGCGTCTTCGAAGTGCACGCGATAGAAAATTGCCTGGTTGGCCGGCAGGCCGGTGAGTTCGACGCGGGCGGTGAAATCGCTGCGCGCATCGGCCAGTGGCGAGACGAATTTGCGCGGGTTGCCGAACAGGCTGCCGGTGTCCCACTCGACCACCATGCGCGCCGGCCGATCGCTGCGACTCCAGATCATCGCGCGGTCGCCGAGCAGGTCGCCGGACTGCACGCCGTCGGTGAGCTGCGGACGATCCTTGACCGAGGCAATCACCGCCGGCGCCAGCCCCGGCAGCAACAGCCCGGCGCCGACCGCTTGCATGACGCGACGCCGACCGAGATTGAAATCGCTCATGGTGTTCTCCCTGCAAAAGGGAAAACTTAAGCACGGGTGTATGAATCCGCTATGACAATGCAGACTCCTGTGGGAGCGAGCCTGCTCGCTCCCACAGGGATTTGGTGTTGTCGGTCAGGCCTTGGCGGGCTCCAGCGGTAGCTCGACAGCCTCAGGCCGTTTGAGCAGCGCATACACCACCGCCGTGACCAGGCTCCCCGCAACGATCGCCAGCAGATACAGCAGAGCATGGTTGATCGCATTGGGGATCGCCAGCACGAACAAGCCACCGTGCGGCGCCATCAGTTTGCAGCCGAAGTACATCGACAAGGCACCGGTCAGCGCGCCGCCAGCGATGCTCGCCGGGATCACCCGCAGCGGATCTTTCGCAGCAAACGGAATCGCCCCTTCCGAGATAAAGCACAGGCCCAACACGAAAGCCGCTTTGCCGGCCTCCCGTTCAGTCTGGGCGAACTTGCGCCGGGCAATGAACGTGGCGATACCCAGGCCAATCGGCGGCACCATGCCGGCGGCCATGGTCGCGGCCATCGGTGCGTAACTCTGCGAGGCCAGCAGCCCCACCGAAAACGCATAGGCGGCCTTGTTGATCGGCCCGCCGAGGTCGACGCACATCATGCCGCCGAGCAGCACGCCGAGCAGAATTGCGTTGGTGGTGCCCATGCTGTCGAGGAACTGGGTGAGCGCGGCGAGCATGCCGGCGACCGGTTTGCCGACCACGTAAATCATCACCAGGCCGGTCACCAGACTGGCCAGCAACGGGATGATCAGAATCGGCTTCAGCGCTTCCAGGCTCTGCGGCAATTTCACATAGCGGGCGATGGCTTTGGCGGCGTAACCGGCAATGAAACCGGCAATGATCCCGCCGATGAATCCGGCGCCCAGAGTGCCTGCGAGCAAACCGCCGATCATCCCCGGCGCAAGGCCCGGGCGATCGGCGATCGAGTAGGCGATGTAACCGGCGAGTAACGGCACCATCAGCTTGAACGCGGTGTCGCCGCCGATCTGCATCAGCGCCGCCGCCAGCGTGCCTTCTTCCTTGTACGCGGTGATGCCGAACACGAACGACAATGCGATCAGCAAACCACCCGCCACCACCATTGGCAGCATGTACGACACACCCGTGAGCAGGTGCTTGTAGACGCCGGTTTTCTCGGACTTGGCCGGGGCCTTGCCGTCGCTTGCCGCACTTTCGACAGCGCCTTCGGCCAAGGCTTTTTTCAAAGTCGCTTCAGACTGCTTCAGCGCAACGCCCGTGCCGCAGCGATAGATTTTCTTGCCAGCGAAACGCTCGGTAGCGACGTCGATATCCGCCGCCAGCAGTACCACGTCAGCCTCGGCGATGGCCGTTGCGCTGAGCGGGGTTTTCGCGCCGACCGAGCCTTGGGTTTCGACCTGCAATTCATAGCCCAGACGCTTGGCGGTCTGCTGCAACGCTTCGGCGGCCATGAAGGTGTGGGCGACGCCGGTCGGGCAGGCCGTGATGGCGACGATGCGCGGCGCACGTGGCGCGTCAATCGCCGGTTCGACTGCGCTGGCCACGTAGACTTCGGCTTCTTCAGCACCGCGACGCAGTACCGCTTCGACATCCTGCAGCGCCTGCGCCGGAGCGATCTGGAACACGCGCTTGCCGACGAAGCGACTCATGTCCACCGCGCCAGTGGTGACCAGCAAGACCCACTCGGCGGCTTCGATGGTCGCCGCCGACAATTCGCGTTCCGGGTGTGCCGGATCGACCACTTCAACGCTGGTGCTCCAGCCCTGGCGCTGCGCCGCTGCATCGAGCAGGCGCGCGCACAGCACACTGGTGACCATGCCGTTCGGGCAAGCCGTAACAATGGCTAACTTCATCACAAACCCTCTTATTGTTCTGTCAGGGGGCGCACGCGCACGCCCTGTTCGAGCTGCGCCAGTTGCGCAGCGTCGTTGATGCCAAAACCGATCTGGGTCACCGCCATTGCCGCAATCGCGGTGGCGGTGCGCAGGGTTTGCTCCGGCGTATCAGCACTGAGCAGACCGTGGAGCATGCCAGCCAGCAATGAATCGCCGGCACCGACCGTGCTGGCCACGCTGACTTTCGGCGGCGAGGCATGCAGGGCCGAGCCGACACTGAACCAGTTGACCCCGTCAGCGCCGTGAGAGATCACCACGTGCTCGATGCCTTGCGCATGCAAACGTGCGGCGGCTTGTGCTTCGGCGATCGGCGACACCACTTCGCAGCCGAGGGCGTGGGCCAATTCTTCGGTGTTCGGTTTGATCAGCCAGGGGCTGGCCTGCAACGCGGCGCGCAAAGCCTCACCACTGGAATCAAGGGCGACTTTCAAGCCGAGCGCGTTCAGCCGTTCAATCAGCTCGCGCAACCATTGCGCAGTGACGCCACGCGGCAGACTGCCGGCGACCACCACCGCATCGTGCCCCGGTGCGATCTGCAGCAAGCGATCAAGCAAAGCTTGCTGCGCCATTGCATCGACCATTGGCCCCGGACCGTTGATGTCGGTAATGCGCCCGTCCTGTTCGGCGACCTTGATGTTGCTGCGCGTCTCGCCCGGCACGCGGATGAACGCGTCGATAAAACCACGCTTGGCGAACAGGGTTTCGAACGCTTGCAGATTGTCTTCGCCGAGAAAGCCGCTGACGGTGACCTGATGGCCGAGGTCCGCCAGCACCTGGGCGACGTTGACGCCTTTGCCCGCAGCGTGGGTGTGCATCTCCTCGCTGCGATTGACCTGACCGGCATCGAGCCGTGACAGCTCGACGGTGAGGTCGAGTGCCGGGTTGAGGGTCAGGGTGAGAATCTTGGCCATTACAGGGCCTCCACTAATGCGCGCACTTCATTCGCGCTGCCCACGGCCAGGGCCTGTTGAGCGAGGGTTTGCGCCTGGGGCAGGCTGAGTTCACGGATGCGCGCCTTGACTTCGGCAATGCTGCGCCCGGACACGCTGAGCTCGTCGACACCGAGGCCAACCAGCACCGGCACCGCCAGCGGATCCGCCGCCAGCTCGCCGCAGACACCCACCCATTTGCCATGGGCATGGGCGGCACGCACGGTGATGTCGATCAGTTGCAGGACCGCCGGGTGCAAGCCGTCCGCTTGTGCAGACAGCGTCGGATGACCACGGTCGATGGCCAGGGTGTATTGGGTCAGGTCGTTGGTGCCGACGCTGAAGAAATCCACTTCCTTGGCCAGCACTGGCGCAAGCAATGCGGCGGACGGCACCTCGATCATGATCCCCAGTTGCAGGTCGGCGACTGGAATTTCCAAACGCAAGCGTTCGGTCATGTCGCGGGCCTGGCGCCACTCTTCGACGCTGCCGACCATCGGGAACATGATCCGCAGCGGACGGTTGTCGGCCGAACGCAGCAAGGCGCGCAGTTGCGCTTCCATGATCTGCGGCCGCTGCAGGGTCAGGCGAATGCCGCGCACGCCGAGGAACGGGTTTTCTTCCTTGGCGATCGGCCAATACGGCAGCGGTTTGTCGCCGCCGACGTCGAGCGTGCGCACCACCAGCGGCCGTCCGGCCAGACCATCGAGGACGCGACGGTATTCGGCTTCCTGGGTTGCCTCATCCGGTGCCTGCGGGTGGGCCATGAAAATCAGTTCGGTGCGCAGCAAGCCAATGCCTTCAGCGCCCTGCTCCACCGCGCTGGTCACCCCAGCGCTTTCGCCGATGTTGGCGAACACTTCGACGGCGTGGCCGTCAGTGGTGTGCGCTGGTTGATGGCGTTGTTCGGCGGCGATCTTCAGGCGTTGCTCACGGGTGTCGCGTTCTTCAGCAGCACGCTTGAGGGTCGCGGCATCGGCGTCGACATGCAGACGGCCACGCTGACCATCGAGCAACAGCGGCGTGCCCGGTTCGAGCAACAGCACTGCCGCCCCCGCACCGACCAACGCTGGAATCCCGAGGGCACGGGCAACGATGGCGCTGTGCGCGGTAGCGCCACCGCGCGCGGTGAGAATCCCCGCCACTCGCGCAGGATCAAGCCGCGCGACATCGGACGGGCCGACTTCGTCCATCACCAGAATGTACGGTTGCTCAGGTTCGTTCGCGGTTTGCACGCCACACAATTGCGCCAGCACTCGACGGCCGATGTCACGCAGATCCGCGGCACGCTCGGCGAGCAACGCGTCCTGCAGCGACTCCTGCTGTTTGGCGGCGGCTTCGATCACTGCCATCCACGCCGCTTCGGCGCTTTCGCCTTGCTTGAGGCGGGTGTCGACTTCGTCGGTCAGATCCGGGTCGTCGAGCATTTCCTGGTGAGTGATGAAAATCTCGCGAATCGCCTTGGCCTTGCTGCGTTCGATCAAGCCTTGGATGTCGCGGCGCACGTCGCTCAGCGCTTGCTTGAGGCGCTCGCGCTCGATCGCGGCAGATTCGCCGCGCAACGGGTAATCGATGGCTTGCAGCACCTGAATGTGCGCAGGGCCGATGGCGATGCCCGGTGCGGCAGGAATCGCCTGCAACAGGCTGCCGGAGGCCGGGGCGATCAGCACTTCGGCGATGTCGGCGATCACTTCGCGCTGCTGACTCACGGCCGGCAGCGGCTCGACTTCCTCACCGAGGCCTTCTTCAATCGCCGCGAGCAGGGCCGGCAAGGCATCGGCGGCGATGCTCGGTTCGGCAATCAGCTCCAGCACCTGACCGCGCCGGGCGCCGAGGCTGAGCAGTTTGCTCAGGCTCTTCACCGATACGGCGCTGTCTTGGCTGTCGACGATGCGCACGCGAATTTCGCCGTCAAAACTCTTCGCCAGTTGCGCAAGGATCTTCGCCGGCCGTGCGTGCAGACCGTGGGCGTTGGCCAGGGCAATACGTGCACTCGGCCAGTCGGCCGGCAGTTCACCGCCGAGCACTTCAAGGACCTTGCGGCTGCTGGTGGCGCGGCCCAGTTCGTGGCCGCGACCTTCGATCAGCAACGCGCACAAACGCTCGAGCAGCGCCTGATGCGCTTCGCCCAGACTCGCCAGGCAGAAGAGACCGCTAAGCGGCTGGCCGAGGTAGCGCATCGGTTTGTCCGGGGTGACGAACGCCAGTCCCGGACGCTTCACGGTCTGCTCGCTGTGCAGCCACCACAGGCCGTCGCCCAGTGGCAGCGCTTCAACCTGCTGCAACACGCCGGCAAAGCCGTTGCTCACACAATCGGCCTGACGCAGCAGACGTGCGCCGCGCCAGACCAGTTCTTCGAAATCATCGGCCGACACGCCGAGGCCGATCATCTGCGCATCAAGCGCCAGTTCCTGCGGCGCGCCTTGCAGCAGTTTCAACAGCGCTTCGGGCGAGCTGGCGCGACGCAGGGCCTGGCCCAGATCGGTCTCGCCGAGGGCGCGGGTCAGCAGTTGCAGCAGGCGCAGGTGTTCGTCGGATTTCGCCGCGATGCCAATCGCCAGATAAACGATTTGGCCATCGCCCCAATCGACGCCGTCGGGAAACTGCATCAGGCGCACGCCGGTGGCGAATACCTGATCGCGGGTTTCCGGCGTACCGTGGGGAATGGCGATGCCTTGACCGAGAAAGGTCGAGCCCTGGGCTTCCCGGGCCTGCAGGCCGGCGAGGTAGCCGTCGGCAACCAGACCATCGGCGACCAGATGACTGGCCAGCAATTGCAGGGCAGCGGGTTTATCCACGGCCGACTGGCCCATGGATATCTGCTCTATAGTGAGCTCGAGCATGCGATCTCCTTTTTGGCGCAGTTCAACGCCAGGTATTGTTTTGAATGGTTCACAGCTTAGGCGCTCTGCCGCGCTTTTCAGCGGCAGTTTTGGCGGTTTCACGGCAGGACCGGCCAAAGGCGTCTAAAACGTAGAAAATACGCTTGCTGAAACGTTTAATCTAGATTGATCGGCACGTTACTCGATAATGTCTCATCCTTGAAGTCCAACTGGTCGGATCTGCCCAGGCAATAAGTCGACTGCCCTTATCGGGTAGGATTGGCGAAAATGTCGCGGCATGCTCGAAAAAACAAGGAAATACCGGGTTGAAACTCAGTGATATCGCGCGGTTGGCCGGCGTCTCCGTCACCACCGCCAGCTACGTCATCAACGGCAAGGCCGAACAGCAACGCATCAGCAACGCGACCGTCGAGCGCGTGCGCGCGGTGGTCGATCTGCACGGCTTCACGCCCAATCCGCAAGCGGCCGGCCTGCGCAGTCGGCACACGCGCACCCTGGGCTTTATCCTGCCGGATCTGGAAAACCCCAGTTACGCGCGGATCGCCAAGTTGCTCGAACAAGGCGCGCGGGCTCGCGGTTATCAATTGCTGATCGCCAGCTCCGACGACGCGCCGGACAGCGAGCGCCAGTTGCTGCAACTGTTCCGCGCGCGCCGATGCGATGCGCTGATCGTCGCCAGTTGCCTGCCGGCCGGTGATGACAGCTATCGCCAGTTGCAGGCCAAGGGTCTGCCGATCATCGCCATCGACCGGGTCATGGAACCGGAGCATTTCTGCTCGGTGATCAGCGACGACCGCGAGGCCAGCCTGCATCTGACCCAGAGCCTGCTCGATCCGCAGCCAAAGCAGATCGTCCTGCTAGGCGCACGCCCGGAGCTGAGCATCAGCCAGGAGCGTGCCGCCGGTTTCCGCGCAGCGCTCAAAGACTTCAAAGGTGAGGTGCTGATCGAGCACGCCGAGTCGTTCAGCCGCGAGTGCGGCAAGCAATTGATGGAAGAACTCCTGCAGCGTCTGGGGCATTTGCCTGACGCACTGGTGACCACTTCCTACGTACTGCTGCAAGGCGTGTTCGATGCGCTGCATGATTTCCCGCTGAAATCGCGGCCGCTGCGCTTGGGCACGTTCGGCGACACGCAGTTGCTGGATTTCCTGCCGTTGCCGGTCAACGCCATGTCCCAGCAACACCAATTGATCGCCGACAAGGCCCTGGAACTGGCCCTGGCCGCCGTGGAGCAGGACGACTACCAACCGGGCGTGCAAGCCATTGCGCGGACCTTCAAGCAGCGTATTCATCGGGACTGAAGCGTGGAGCTGATCGACAGCCACACCCACCTCGACTTCCCCGACTTCGACGGCGATCGCGCAGAGTTGCTGGCCGAAAGCCGCGCCCTCGGCGTGCGGCGCATCGTCGTGCTGGGGGTGCATCAGGGCAACTGGCAACGGGTGTGGGATCTGGTGCAGAGCGATGCCGACTTGTACGCGGCGTTCGGTCTGCACCCGGTGTTTCTCGATCAGCATCGCCCCGAGGATTTGCACGTGCTGGGTGACTGGCTGACGCGCTTGCGCGGGCATCGGCAGTTATGCGCGGTGGGCGAGATAGGCCTGGATTACTTCCTCGAAAACCTCGATCGCGAGCGGCAACAGTCGTTGTTCGAAGCGCAGATGCAACTGGCGGCGGACTTCGAGCTGCCGGCGCTGATCCACGTACGCCGCAGCCACGCGGCGGTGATCGCCACGCTCAAGCGCTTCAAGCTCAAACGCGCCGGCATCATCCACGCCTTCGCCGGCAGCCGTGAGGAAGCGCGGGAATACCTCAAGCTCGGGTTCAAACTGGGTCTCGGCGGTGCTCCGACCTGGCCGCAGGCATTGCGCATGCATCGGGTCCTGCCGGAACTGCCGCTGCAATCCGTGGTGCTGGAAACCGACTCACCGGACATGGCCCCCGCCATGTTCCCCGGCCAGCGCAACAGCCCGGCGCATCTGCCGGCGATTTGCGCGGCGCTGGCCGAGCTGATGAATATAACGCCTGAACAACTCGCCGCTGCCAGCACCGCCAACTGCTGCGAAGTCTTCGGCTGGTAACACGTACCCGGGTAGGAGCTGACGAGTGCAACGAGGCTGCGATCTTTTGATCTTCAGAGGCAAAGTCAAAAGATCGCAGCCTCGTTGCACTCGTCAGCTCCTACAAGGATTGTTTGGGGCTCAGACGCGAAATGCGCTGATCAGTTGTTTGAGCTCAACCACCTGCGCCGACAGCGCGCGGCTGGCATCTTCGGTCTGGTGCGCGCCTTGCGCTGTGCGTTCGCCGGCACGGTTGATTTCGACGATGTTCTGGTCGATGTCATGGGCCACGGCGGTCTGCTGTTCGACGGCGGCGGCGATCTGCTGGTTCTGATCGACGATCATGCCCACCGCGCCAAGGATGTTTTCCAGCGCCTGCTGGACCTTCTCCGACTGGCCCACCGTGCCGTTGGCCATCTGATGGCTGACGCCCATGGCCTTCACCGCCGCGCCGACGCCGCCATGCAGTTTGGCGATCATCTGCTCGATTTCTTCGGTCGATTGTTGGGTGCGTTTGGCCAAGGTGCGTACTTCGTCGGCGACCACGGCAAAACCGCGCCCCTGCTCGCCGGCTCGCGCGGCTTCGATCGCCGCATTGAGCGCCAGCAGGTTGGTCTGTTCGGCGATGCTCTTGATCACCTCAAGCACACGGCTGATCGACTGGCTGTCGCTGGCCAGTTGATTGATCACCAGCACCGACTGATCGATTTCGCTGGCCAGCGCGGCAATGCTGCCCTGCTGCGATTCCACCAGCCCGCGTCCGCTGAGGGTTTCGTCGTTGACGCTGTGGGCGCTGCTCACCGCGGCCGCAGCACTGCGAGCGACTTCCATTGAGGTCGCCGACATCTGGTTCATCGCCGTCGCCACTTGTTCAATCTGCGAGCGCTGCCCGGCCACGGCCTGATTGCTCTGCGCCGACACGCTCTCCACCTGCCCGGCCTGCCGCTCGACCTCACCCACGGTATGCCCGACACGTTCGATCAAGTCGTGAATCTTCTTCACCGTACCGTTGAACACCTCGCCCAACTCGCCCAGTTCATCACGGCTGCTGGCCTTGAAGTTGACGGTCATGTCACCGGCCGCGACCTTGTCCATCATCGCGCCCAGGCTTTTCAGGGTGGTCCGGGTCGAGGCGTAGAAACCGCCATAAAGATAGAAAATCAGCACAAACACCACCGACAGCGCAGAGGCTTGCAGAATCATGTGCGTGCGGTTCTGCGCCAGGCGCTGCTGCAACTGGTTGTCGAGGAATTTCAGCGTGGCCTGATTGAGCTGGTAGGTGTGCTCCATCAGCCCGGTGACCTGATCGTAGAATGCCTGCCACGGCGCATCGAGGGTGTCGGCCATCACCACTTGCTCTTCGAACAGTTCGCTGGCCTGCTTGAGCGAAGCCTTGCTGGTGTCGGCCTGGGCACTGAGGGATTCGCGCGCAGCACTGCTGGAACCGAGGGCGTCTTGCAGTTTCAGAGCGTACTCGGCCTGGAGTTTTTCGATCTGCACCAGCAACTCGTCGAAACGCGTGCTGGAGGAACTGTTGAGAAAACCCTGACCCAACGAATACGAACCCATCGCCCGGCCTTCGCCGAGGGTTTGCGTGACGCTCGGGGTGATCAGCGTGACCAGTTCGCTGAGCTGACGAATGTCGCTCTGGTTGTCGCGGCTCAACCCGGCCTGACTGGTGATGATCTGGCTGAAAATCTGCGCACTGGCCAACAACTTGCCGATCAACGCGCTTTTGCTTTGCAGCGAGCTCTCCGCTTGCTGGGCCTTGAACGCCGCGATCATTTCATCGCGTTTGGCCTCGAATTGCTTGATCTGCTCGGGGTCTTCGGTCATCGCCGTCAGCCCTTCGAGCCGCGCGAGCACGGCTTGCTCCAGCGCCTGGATCTGCGCCTCGACATTGCCGGCCTTGCCGGACTGGCCGAGGGTGACGTCGATCTGCACCAGATTGTTCAGGGTCTCCAGATCCCGGCGCAGGGTCAGGCTGCTGCCCAGCAGGTCGAGGCTTTGCAGTTCGACGCGTGTGCCCTGAAATTCGCGATAGGAATCGCGTACCAGATAGAAATTGGTCACCAGCATCGGCACCAGGAACAGCACGCTGATCAGACTGAACTTCATGCCGAAGCTCAGACGGTTCATCAGCGAGACGGCGGGATAGAGCAAGCTCTTCACTGGAAGTCTCCCTTGGTTTTTCTTGTTTTTATTGGCTGGCGCGGGACGAGAGCAGATAGCCACTATCGGGCGCTATCTCTGTATAGCGTAAATCGGCGGGAGGTTTTGTAACTTAAGGTTAATGGCAATGCAGTGATCGCCAAATCAAAAGCAAAAAGATCGCAGCCTTCGGCAGCTCTTACAGGGAAATGCGTTCCAAGGTAGGAGCTGCCGAAGGCTGCGATCTTTTGATCTTGCTGTAATCAGTGAACCAGAACCGTCCACAAGGCAAACCCGGCATACCACAGCACCGCCGCACGCAGCAGCAGTTCCCACAGACAATCGAGGGTGTTGATGCCGTCCGGGCCGACCACTGGCGGTGGAACTTCCCCGGCTGCCAGGCCGACCTTGTTGATCAACTGCGCAGCGCTGATGTTCCAGTTCAGCAGCTCATGCAGCATCACCCGGCTGACCGCAACGAAGTTGCCGACCAACGCAAGACTCGCCGCCAGCAAGCGCACCGGCACCCAATCGAAGGCATGACGCAACTGCGCAGCACGCTCGACCAGCGCCGGATTGCAGCCGTGCTCTTCGGCTAGCGCCAGCAGGCGATAGGCCAATGCCGCCACGGGGCCGAGGAGGAAATACCAGAAGATCACCGCAAAAAAACTCTGATAGGCCTGCCACAGCAGATGCCCTTGCACCCGCTCGAGCAACTGCTCGCCGTTGTCGGCGCAGATATCCAGGTCGCGCTTGGCGACGTGCGCCGCCGCTTGCAGATCCTCACGGCGCCAGGCATCGCGGAACGGGCCGAGGCCGCCGAGCAGATCGCCGCGTCCGAGGCTGTAGATCACCACCAGCAAATGCACCGGCAGCGCCAGCAAACCGTAAGCCACAGGTTCCAGCACCAGCAGCAACAGCGCCAGCAACGCCACCGGGAACAGCACCAGAATCGTCAGCACCAGCCACGGTTGCCTGGCCAGCCGTTTGCTGTTTTCGAGTTTGTGCAGTTCGCGGATCCATCCGCCGTCGCGTTGAAGCCGATGGCGCAGGGCCGAAAACTTCTCGATCCACAGCGCCAGCAGTAACACCAGAAAACTCATTGTTCTTCCTCTTTTGCCAGGGCGGCGCGGTAGCGTGCCCAGTCGAATGCCGGTCCCGGATCAGTCTTGCGCCCCGGCGCGATATCGCTGTGGCCGCAGATGCGCTGATCGGTGATCGCTGGAAAGCGTTTCTGCAACTGCCGGGTCAGCGCAGTCAACGCGCGATATTGCTCGTCGGTGAACGGCAGATCATCGGTGCCTTCCAGCTCGATGCCGACGGAAAAATCGTTACAGGTTTCACGACCCTCGAACACAGAAACACCGGCATGCCACGCCCGCGCAAGACAAGAGACAAACTGGGTGACCTTGCCGTCACGTTCGATCAGAAAATGCGCCGAGACGCGCAGGTCAGCGATGCCTGCAAAGTACGGGTGTTCGGTGACATCCAGACGATTCTGGAAAAATTCCTGCACCTTGCCCGTGGCGAATTGCGCCGGCGGCAGGCTGATGTTGTGGATGACCAACAGGGACACTTCGCCCGCCGGGCGCTCATTGAAGTTGGGCGACGGGCAGATCTGCACGCCATGACACCACCCGCTCGCGGGATCCAACTGCATACCGATTCCTTCAACGCCGACCATGTGGGCGCCCAGTATGCCGCGATCCGCCCCCACCGCGCGATCACTTGCCGCGATTGAGTCGCCGCAGGTCGCCCAGCACCGATTCCAGTGCGCGGTCGAACAGCAAGGTGTCATCCAGTGCGCGCGCGACGCCACGGCTGAATGCCAGGGCCAGATCGGTGCTGCTGTGCTCCAGCACTTTCATGCCAGTGCGGTCGACGAAGACATATTTGCCGGTCTCTTTGATGATCGCGGCGAGTTTGCAACGCAAGGTCTGTTCCTCGTCTGCGTCGAAGACCACCCAGTTGCCCACACGCAACTGCTCGACCTGAGACAGACCGGCAGCGTCTTGCGCCAGGCGCGGCGCCGGGGTCGCTGCCGTCTGGCCGGCACTGTGCTGCAAGAGCTCGGGGGTAATTTCGATCAACGGCATGGCGCTGTGATCGGCATCGTCGGAACGCTCCAGCACGCGCACGTGCAGAGCCTCCAGCTCACTGAAAAATTCACTGGTGGCAAACGGGTCGAACGCGGTGCTGCTCAGGCCATCGCGCAGCGACTTGAGCAAACCCGGCACCAGTGCCAGCAGGCGCAGGCTGGATTCGCCGTCGTCATGGCGCTGCACGCTCCAGACCAACTGTTCCATGGTCTGCACGTCGGCGTGCCATTCGGCGGACTGATCACCGTGCTTGAGGCAGGTCAGCAACAGCACTTTGCTCCAGGCCTGCTGGACGAAACTCACCACCGTCGCCGGCAGCACTTTGCCCAGTAGCGCCTGTTGCAACGCCTGCGCGACACGCCGCTGAGCCAGCTCGGCCTTCGCCCGGCCTTCCTCGGCGTCCCGCAAGCGTTGTTCCAGCAGTTCGGTGCGGCGGCGCTCTTCCTGAGTGAAGGCGAGGAAGTCGGCGAGCAGTTCGGAGAAGATCGCCGGGTCATCCACAAAATCACTCAGCAAGCGCTGCACCACTTGTTCGATGCGCACGTATAGGTTGTCGCGCTCAGCGCCGTCGCAATCGCTCCAGCCCATTGCGGCCTCGGCGATTTCGTTGAGCAGGCGCCGCGCCGGGTGCGTGCTGCGGCTGAAGAAACTCTTGTCCAACACCGCAACCTTGAGCATCGGAATCTGCAATCGGCCGATCAGCGCCTTGAGCGCATCGGGCACATTGCGATCGTCGAGGATGCAGTCGAAAACCATGGCGATCAGGTTGATCACATCTTCGTCGGCAGTCGCGACAACGCGGGACCTGCCGCTTCTGACGCTGACCCGGGTCAGCAACTGTTCGAGCTGATGACGCAGATCGAAATCTTCCTGAGCCTCCAGCGCCGGTACGTATTGCTGCAAGTGCGACAACAACCGCAGCAGGTCGCGGGTGTTGATCGGATGCGCCGGTGCGCCGGGCTCCAGGGTCGGTGTGACGCGGCCGCGGACCTGGGCGAGCAATTGCTGCATCGCGGCGAACACTTCCTCGATGCCTTCGTCCGCTGGCGGCTCGTCGAGATCTTCAATCAATGTGTCGCTGTCCGCAGGCTCGACCATGCGACGAGCCACGGCGGGCTTCAGATGTGGCAACACGCCGGTGGCGAGCAACAGCTGATTGGCCTCGCCATACAACTGCTCGGTGTCAGCCAGCACATAGCGTTCGAACAACTTGAGCAGGATCAGCTTGACCTTGATCTCGACGCCGAGGTTACGTCCGGCCTGCAGGAAATATTCGCAGAGCATCGCCGGACTCAGCGGATTGTGCTGATCGTCCAGGCGCTTGCCGAGCATCGAGCTGAAGCGTGCGGTCAGTTGGTCGAGAGCGAAGCCGTCGCGCTTGAGCACACGGCTGACCATGGTCTGCACGGCCACGGTGCGCTCCATGGCATCGGTGCGCGGCGCCGACTCTTCGACCACCGGCGTGCGTGGCAGGGTGTTGGCGGCGGGGTCGTATTGGGTAAGGCCGGCGAAAGCCTCAAAGAACAGTTCAAGAAAGCCGCGCTCGATGTTCTTGCGCTTGAGGCGCAGATCGCGCATGGCTTCGAAAAAGATGTTCTGATCGACATCGTTGCGCGCCCGGTCGGCCATTTCGAACAGCGTGTCGTCGGCGTTATCGAACAGCTCCTGCAAATCGTGGCGCAGCTGCTGGGCAGCCTTGTCGCGAACCTGCAGCAGAATCACCGGCAAGCGGGCAAGCGGCGAGTGGTCCGCCAGATCGGCAGTCGCCCGGTGCAAAGGCACCACTTTCCCGTCGTTGCGCATCCAAGCCTCCTGGAACGGTGATTCGGTTCGTCGCTTTGACACTGCCCAACTGGACTCGTTCGTCAAAGCCATGACGTCAAATACAAGGCGGATTATCTGGCAAAAGAGGCCAGCGATGCTATAGGCCTCAGGGTTTCCCCTATACACCATGCCTCTCGCACTCAGCGCAGGAAAATCGACCAGATGCGTCAGGCACGAACGTTCTCGCCTTGGGTTGGCTCGCGCCCTGCCCCTATAATCGAACCACTTTGTTTGTGGAGTCCGTTATGCCGAATCTACGTCTCGCCGATCTGACCGCCGAAATCGAAAACAACGTGCGCCGTGCGTTGCTCGAAGACGTCGGCAGCGGCGACATCACCGCGCAACTGATCCCGGCCGAACGCCTGGCCAAAGCCACCATCATCACCCGTGACGACGCCGTCATCTGCGGCACCGCGTGGGTCGATGCGGTGTTTCGCCAGCTCGATCCGCGCGTGGCGGTGCATTGGCAAGTGGTCGACGGCCAGCGGGTCAAAGCCAATCAGCCGCTGTTTCACCTGGAAGGCCCGGCGCGCTCACTGCTGACCGGTGAACGCAGCGCGTTGAACTTCCTGCAGTTGCTGTCCGGCGTAGCGACGCGCGCGCAGTACCTGGCGGACTTCGTCGGCGAGACGCAGGTCAAGTTGCTCGACACGCGCAAAACCTTGCCGGGCCTGCGGATGGCGCAGAAATACGCAGTGACCTGCGGCGGCTGTCACAACCACCGGATCGGTCTCTACGATGCCTTCCTGATCAAGGAAAACCACATCGCCGCCAGTGGTGGCATCGCCGAAGCCGTGGCCGCCGCGCACAAGATCGCCCCGGGCAAACCGGTGGAAATCGAAGTGGAAAGTCTTGAGGAATTGAAGCAAGCGCTGGAAGCCGGCGCCGACATCATCATGCTCGACGAACTGAGCCTGGATGACATGCGCGAAGCCGTACGCCTGACCGCCGGCAAGGCGAAACTGGAAGCCAGCGGCGGCATCAACGAAAGCACGCTGCTGCCGATCGCCGAAACGGGCGTGGATTACATCTCGATCGGCGCGATGACCAAGGATGTCAAAGCGGTGGATCTGTCGATGCGACTAAGCCTCTAAACGCAGCGGCAAGCGGCAAGCTGCAAGCCAAGCGACTCTGCTTTGACTGGCAGCTTGTAGCTAGAAGCTCGCAGCTGCTCTTATACGACGAGATTGTTCATCTCGCAGTACTCTTCCCACTCGACACCCAATACTTCCGCCGCTTCCTTGTGCAGCACGAGGCGCTGCGCCTCGAACTCTTCTGGCGTGCTCGTGTACTTGAGCGTCAGCTCCCACGGCTGCAAGCCCTGCGCTTCGGCTTCGTCTTCGAAGGCCCACTGGATCTGGTCTTTTTGATCATCGGGACTCAGGTCCTTGATCTCATCCTTCAGGTCCGGCACATCCAGAAGGTATTTTTCCAGCGCTTGTTCGTGGCGTTGCTCTTGGGTCAATTCAGTCATGGGGTTCTCGCTGATCTTAGGAATGGAGGATGGATCTGGATCATCAAGGATCTCTCTGACGCGGACTGGCCGGCCTTCGGAACCATTCGGGATCATCTGAAAACTGCTAAGCGATGCTCATGCAGGCACCGAATATAGGACTTTTGCATGACGAATTACACGGCTCTTTACATCTCTTGCACAAAAAGCTGACCTGCGGAACATGAATCGATGTGGCGCGCTGAGGAGTTGGTGCCCGAGACAGGAATCGAACCTGCGACCTTCGCGTTACGAGTGCGCTGCTCTACCGGCTGAGCTACACGGGCGGTGGGCTAAACCTAGCACCGGTCTCGAGCTGCGGCAAATTTGTGGGTTGTCTGATGGTTTTCTTTTGAGAACCACATTTGTGGCGAGGGGATAAATCCCCTCGCCACAATTTCTTTATTTCAGATAAAAAAATGCCCCCGCCGTTTGCACGGCGGGGGCATCTTTATTGCGCTAAAGCGTTGGGGTAATTAAACGCCCGAAGCTTTGGCAGCTGCCACGTCTTTGATGGACAGCTTGATACGGCCGCGGTTGTCCACGTCCAGTACCAGCACTTCCACTTCCTGGCCTTCCTTCAGGATGTCGGTCACTTTCTCAACGCGAGCGTCGCTCAGCATCGAGATGTGCACCAGACCGTCCTTGCCCGGCAGGATGTTGACGAATGCGCCGAAGTCGACGATGCGCTCAACCTTGCCGACGTAGATCTTGCCGATCTCGGCTTCTGCCGTGATGCTCAGAACGCGCTGACGCGCTGCTTCTGCGGCATCCTTGGTTTCGCCGAAGATCTTGATCGAGCCGTCGTCTTCGATGTCGATCGAAGCCTTGGTTTCTTCGCAGATCGCACGGATGGTCGCGCCACCTTTACCGATAATGTCACGGATCTTGTCGGTGTCGATCTTCATCGCGATCATGGTCGGAGCGTTGGCCGACAGTTCGGTACGCGACTGGCCAATGATCTGGTTCATCTGGCCGAGGATGTTCAGGCGCGCTTCAAGGGCCTGGCCCAGAGCGATTTCCATGATCTCTTCGGTGATGCCCTTGATCTTGATGTCCATCTGCAGCGCAGTAACGCCTTTGGCGGTACCGGCTACCTTGAAGTCCATGTCGCCCAGGTGATCTTCGTCGCCGAGGATGTCGGTCAGGACGGCGAACTTCTCGCCTTCTTTAACCAGACCCATGGCGATACCGGCTACCGGTGCCTTCATCGGTACACCAGCGTCCATCAGTGCCAGGGAAGCACCGCACACGGAAGCCATCGAGCTCGAACCGTTGGATTCGGTGATTTCCGACACCACGCGGATGGTGTACGGGAACACGTCAGCGGCTGGCAGCATGGCCGAAACCGAACGACGGGCCAGACGGCCGTGACCGATTTCGCGACGACCGGCGCCACCCATGCGACCACACTCGCCTACCGAGAACGGTGGGAAGTTGTAGTGCAGCATGAACGGGTCTTTCTTTTCGCCTTCCAGGGTGTCCAGCAGTTGCGCGTCACGGGCGGTGCCCAGTGTTGCAACAACCAGTGCCTGGGTCTCGCCACGGGTGAACAGAGCCGAACCGTGAGTCTTTGGCAGGACGCCGACTTCGATGTTCAGCGGACGTACAGTCTTGGTGTCGCGACCGTCGATACGTGGCTTGCCGTTAACGATGTTTTCGCGAACGGTGCGGTATTCGATTTCGCCGAAGGCTGCTTTGACTTCAGCAGCGCTTGGCTGGCCTTCCTCACCGGACAGCTTGGCGACCACTTGGTCCTTCAGCTCACCCAGGCGAGCGTAACGGTCGGCCTTGATGGTGATGGTGTAAGCCTGGGAGATCGCTTCGCCGAACTCGGCACGGATAGCGCCCAGCAGTTCGGTGGCTTCTGGCGCAGGAGCCCAGTTCCAGGTTGGCTTGGCAGCTTCGGCAGCCAGTTCTTTAACAGCGTTGATCACAACCTGGAATTCGTCGTGAGCGAACAGTACCGCGCCCAGCATCTGGTCTTCGGTCAGCTCTTTGGCTTCCGATTCAACCATCAGCACGGCGTCGGAAGTACCGGCAACGACCATGTCCAGGCTCGAAGCGGCCTGCTGCTCGTAAGTCGGGTTCAGCAGGTAGCCGGTGCTTTCGTGGAAAGCCACGCGAGCGGCGCCGATCGGGCCGTCGAACGGAATGCCGGAAATGGCCAGGGCAGCCGAGGTACCGATCATCGCAGCGATGTCCGGATCGGTCTTCTTGCTGGTGGAAACGACGGTGCAGACAACCTGCACTTCGTTCATGAAGCCTTCTGGGAACAGTGGACGGATCGGACGGTCGATCAGTCGGGAAGTCAGGGTTTCTTTCTCGGAAGGACGGCCTTCACGCTTGAAGAAACCGCCAGGGATCTTACCGGCAGCGTAAGTCTTTTCCTGGTAGTGCACGGACAGAGGGAAGAAACCCTTGCCCGGATCGGCTTGCTTTGCACCGACAACAGTCACCAACACGCTGACGTCGTCGTCAACGGTGACCAATACTGCGCCGGAGGCCTGACGGGCGATACGGCCTGTCTCGAGGGTAACGGTCGATTGACCGAACTGGAATTTTTTGATTACCGGGTTCACGGTGTCCTACCTTCTTTGTGGCTCTTGGGGGAAACGGTTTCTTGCGAATTCTTGGGCAATCTCGGGAATCGGCCCGATGGCAATTGTCCGGGTGCTACAGGTAAAGCCATGCTGCAGATAAAACTTGAGGCTGGGAGCCTGCAAGGCGCCAGCGGAAAACCGCTGACGCCCGACAGACCACCAACCTCATAGCGCAATCGCTGATTAGCGACGCAGACCCAGGCGAGCGATCAGCGCGGCGTACCGGCTTACGTCCTTGCCTTTCAGGTAGTCCAGCAGCTTGCGACGCTGGTTAACCATGCGGATCAGACCACGACGGGAGTGGTGATCTTTACCGTTGGCCTTGAAGTGACCTTGCAGTTTGTTGATGTTGGCGGTCAGCAGTGCAACCTGCACTTCTGGCGAACCAGTGTCACCAACAGCTTGCTGGTAGTCAGCAACGATTTGAGCTTTTTCTTGAACGTCGAGAGCCATGAGGCAATCCTTCCTTATCAGGAAACTGTTTCAGGGAAACAGCTTCAACAGGCCAGGGACAAATCCCTGTATCTATAAATGAGTAGTGACCATGCCTGTTAACAGCCACACTCGCCGGCCCGCTTAACGCAGACCGGTTCCGGTCATTCTGACCGAATCAAGCGACGCGGCGCGATGCGCCCGTCTTCGCTCACTTCACCGATACCGATGAAGCGACCATTGTGATCCTGTACCCGCACCATGCCGAACTTCGGCGCATCCGGGGCACGTACTGGCTGGCCGTTGAGCCAGTAGAACGCGCTCGCTTCGGAAAAGTGCAGCAACGGCCAATCCTGCAGGCCGCTGTCCGATGGCATCAGGAAGCGATCGACCGCTTCATTGCCGCCTTCGGCATGTACCGCTTCCAGCTCTTCGAGGGTAACAGTCTGCGCCAAGGTGAAAGGCCCGGCCTGGGTCCGACGCAATTCTGCGACGTACGCACCACAACCGAGTTGCTCACCGATATCCTCCACCAGGGTCCGAATATAGGTGCCCTTGCTGCAGTCCACCGCAAGCCGCGCAGTATCGCCTTCGAAGGCCAGCAATTCCAAGCGCGCAATAGTAACAGAACGCGGTTCGCGCTCCACTACTTCGCCTGCACGTGCCAGTTTGTACAGCGGCTGGCCATCACGCTTGAGTGCCGAGTACATCGGCGGTATCTGACTGATTTGCCCACGAAATTTCGGCAGAACCGCTTCGACATCGGCGCGACCAACGGTCACCGGACGCTCCTGCAAAACCTCACCTTCGGCATCGGCCGTGGTGGTGGTCTTGCCCAGTTGCGCCAGGGTCTCGTAGCCCTTGTCGGAATCGAGCAGGTATTGCGAGAACTTGGTCGCCTCGCCGAAGCACAGCGGCAACACGCCGGTGGCCAACGGGTCAAGGCTGCCGGTGTGTCCGGCCTTCTCGGCATTGAGCAGCCAGCGCACTTTCTGCAAGGCAGCGTTGGAGGTGAACCCCAACGGCTTGTCGAGCAGAATGATGCCGCTGACGTTACGACGGATACGTTTGACCTGAGCCACCGAATTACTCCTTGGTGTCTTCAGGTGCTGGAGCGGCAACGTGCTGATTGTCTTCAGCGACGGCGCGCTCAATCAGCGCCGACAGGTGCGCGCCACGCACGACGGATTCGTCGTAGTGGAAGTGCAGTTGCGGCACGCTGCGCAGCTTCATTTCGCGGGCCAATTGCATGCGCAGGAAGCCTGCGGCGGCATTGAGCACCTTGATGCTTTGCGCGATGTCTTCAGCGTTGTCCTGACCCATCACGGTAATGAAAATCTTCGCGTGACCGACGTCACGGGACACTTCCACAGCGGTGATGGTGACCAGGCCGACGCGCGGGTCTTTGACTTCGCGACGGATCAGTTGCGCCAGCTCGCGCTGCATCTGATCGCCGATACGTTGGGTACGGCTGTATTCTTTTGCCATGATTTGTTACCTGTTACTGCCCAGCGGTGAAACCCGCAAGGTCTGAAAGCGGCAAACGCCCGGCCTGACAAAAGCCAGACCGGGCGTTGCGTTTAGAGTCCGGACGCTGTGCCGTGCATTTGCATGCTACGGCCCATCGTGGCCCTTGAAGTGCGCGAGTCAGAGGCTGCGAGCAACCTGAACCTTCTCGAAGACTTCGATCTTGTCGCCGACTTTGACGTCGTTGTAGCTCTTCACGCCGATACCGCATTCCATGCCGGCACGTACTTCGGAAGCGTCATCCTTGAAGCGGCGCAGGGATTCCAGCTCGCCTTCGAAGATAACGATGTCTTCACGCAGTACACGGATCGGACGGTTACGGTGCACAACACCTTCGATCACCATGCAACCGGCGATCGCGCCAAACTTCGGCGAACGGAACACGTCACGCACTTCGGCGACACCCAGGATGTTCTCGCGAACGTCGCTGCCGAGCATGCCGGTCAGGGCTTTCTTGACGTCTTCGATGATGTCGTAGATCACGTTGTAGTAACGCATATCCAGACCTTCCTGCTCGACGATCTTGCGAGCGCCGGCATCGGCACGCACGTTGAAGCCGAACAGTACAGCGTTGGAAGCCAGTGCCAGGTTGGCGTCGGATTCGGTGATACCACCGACACCGCCACCCACGACGCGCACTTGTACTTCGTCGTTGCCCAGGCCATTCAAGGCACCGTTCAACGCTTCCAGCGAACCACGGACGTCGGATTTGAGGACGATGTTGAGCGTCTTCTTCTCGGCCTGACCCATGTTTTCGAAGATGTTTTCCAGCTTGCCGGCGTGAGCGCGAGCCAGTTTGACTTCGCGGAACTTGCCTTGACGGAACAGAGCCACTTCACGGGCTTTCTTCTCGTCGGCAACCACGCTCATCTCGTCGCCAGCGTCCGGCGTACCGTCCAGGCCGAGGATCTCGACAGGGATGGATGGACCGGCTTCCTTGATTGGCTTGCCGTTCTCGTCGAGCATGGCACGTACACGGCCGTAGTTCGAACCGACCAGGACCATGTCGCCTTGACGCAGCGTACCGTCCTGAACGAGCACGGTTGCCACCGGGCCACGACCCTTGTCGAGACGCGATTCAACCACCACACCACGGCCAGGAGCCGACGGTGTAGCTTTCAGTTCGAGAACTTCGGCCTGCAGCAGAACGGCTTCAAGCAGCTCGTCCACGCCAGTACCCATCTTCGCCGAAACCGGTACGAATGGCGTGTCGCCACCCCAGTCTTCGGAAGTCACGCCGTGAACCGACAGCTCGCTGCGGATGCGATCGAGATCGGCGCCCGGCTTGTCGATCTTGTTCACTGCAACCACCAGCGGCACGCCAGCTGCCTGCGCATGCTGAACCGCTTCGATGGTTTGCGGCATCACGCCGTCGTCCGCTGCAACCACAAGGATCACGATGTCGGTCGCCTTGGCACCACGGGCACGCATTGCGGTAAACGCAGCGTGACCCGGGGTGTCGAGGAAAGTGACCATGCCGCGATCAGTCTCAACGTGGTATGCACCGATGTGCTGGGTGATACCGCCGGCTTCGCCAGCAGCTACCTTGGCACGACGGATGTAGTCGAGCAGGGAAGTCTTACCGTGGTCAACGTGGCCCATTACGGTCACGACTGGTGCACGGGAGAACGACTCACCTTCAAACTTCAGGGACTCGGCCAGGGAATCTTCCAGAGCGGTGTCGCTGACCAGGGTCACTTTGTGGCCCAGTTCTTCGGCTACCAGTTGAGCAGTTTCCTGATCAAGCACCTGGTTGATGGTCGCTGGGGTACCCAGTTTGAACATGAACTTGATGATTTCAGCCGCTTTGACCGACATCTGATTGGCCAGATCGCCAACCGTGATGGTCTCGCCGATCTGCACATCACGCACGACAGGGCCGGTCGGGCTCTGGAAACCGTGGGCGTTGCGCTTCTTCAGCTTGGCCTTGCCGCGACCACCACGACGGAAGCCATCGCTTTCTTCGTCGGTAGTGCGTGGCGCCACACGTGGTGCCGGGGCTTTTTCTTTGACCGATGCGCGATGCGGAGCGTTTTTGCGCTCGCCATCACCGCCGCCGCTGCGACGGTTGTTATCGTCGGCACGTGGCTTGTCCGGACGGCGCTGTTCGTTCTGCTTGTTGCGAACGTCAGCCGATGGAGCAGGAGCAGCAGCCACCGGTGCGCTTTCGCGAACAGGTTCGGCAGCAGCCGGTGCCGCAACGGCGTCGCTGGCAGCGGTTTGCGCAGCAGCAGGCTGGCGACGCGCTTCTTCTTCGGCGCGTTGCTTGGCTTCTTCTTCAGCCTTCTGACGGGCAGCATTTTCTACTGCGCGACGCTCATCCAGTTCACGCTTGCGCTCGGCTTCGATTTCTTCCGGGCTGCGCTGTACGAAAACTTTCTTCTTGCGAACTTCAACGCTGATGCTCTTGCTACCAGCCACACGCAGGGTGCTGGTGGTTTTACGCTGCAGCGTGATCTTGCGTGGTTCTTCCACTTTCGCCTTGTGACTGCTCTTCAAGTGAGTCAGCAGGGATTGCTTCTCACTGTCAGTCACATTTTCGTCGGCGGCGGTGTGCGGCAGACCTGCCTCACGCATCTGCTGCAACAGGCGCTCTACCGGTGTTTTGACCTCATCGGCCAGTTGTTTCACCGTGACTTGCGTCATGCACTTCTCTCCTCAGGCCGCGCCTAATTACTCGAACCAGTGGGCTCGGGCGGCCATGATCAACTTGCCGGCACGATCATCGTCAATGCCGTCGATGTCGAGCAGGTCGTCAATAGACTGCTCGGCCAGGTCTTCGCGGGTAATTACGCCGCGCACCGCCAGTTCCATCGCCAAATCCTTGTCCATACCCTCAAGCGAGAGCAGGTCTTCGGCCGGATGGGCGTCTGCCAGCTTTTCCTCAGTAGCGATGGCTTTGGTCAACAAGCGATCCTTGGCGCGAGCACGAAGCTCGTTGACGATGTCCTCGTCAAAGCCGTCGATGTTGAGCATTTCCTCCACCGGTACGTAGGCAATCTCTTCCAGGCTGGTGAAGCCTTCATCTACCAGCACCTGAGCCAGTTCTTCGTCGACTTCCAGCTCGTCGATGAAGTTGCGCAGGATGTCGCCGGTTTCTGCTTGCTGCTTAGCCTGGATGTCCGATTCGGTCATCACGTTCAGGGTCCAGCCAGTCAACTGGCTCGCCAGACGCACGTTCTGACCACCGCGACCGATGGCCTGAGCCAGATTGTCTGCGCCAACGGCGATGTCCATGGCATGGGCATCTTCGTCAACGATAATTGCCGCAACCTCGGCCGGGGACATGGCGTTGATCACGAACTGGGCCGGGTTGTCGTCCCACAGCACGATATCAACACGCTCACCGCCCAACTCACCCGATACCGCCTGAACGCGCGAACCGCGCATACCGATACAGGCACCTTGCGGGTCGATGCGCTTGTCCTTGGAACGGACGGCGATCTTGGCACGCGAACCCGGATCACGGGAGGCGGCCATGACCTCGATGAGGCCTTCGGCGATTTCCGGCACTTCGATACGGAACAGCTCGATCAGCATTTCCGGCGCGGTACGCGACAGGATCAGCTGCGGGCCGCGGTTCTCGGTGCGGATTTCCTTGAGCAGCGCACGCAGACGCACGCCGACACGGAAGGTTTCGCGAGAAATGATGTCTTCACGGGCCAGCAATGCTTCAGCATTGTTGCCCAGATCGACGATCACGTTGTCGCGGGTAACTTTTTTCACGGTGCCAGAGATGATTTCTCCCAGGCGCTCGCGATAGGCGTCAACCACTTGAGCGCGCTCGGCTTCGCGAACTTTCTGCACGATGACCTGCTTGGCAGTCTGTGCAGCGATGCGGCCGAACTCGATGGATTCGATTTTCTCTTCGACGACGTCACCGACCTTGGCACCAGGATGCGTTTCGGCAACCTTGCTTGGCCAGGTCTCGATGGCCGGATCGTCGAGATCATTCTCTTCGACGACCGTCCAGCGACGGAAGGTTTCGTAAGAACCGGTGTGGCGGTTGATTTCCACACGCAGGTCCACTTCGTCTTCAAAACGCTTTTTGGTAGCAGTGGCCAGAGCCAGCTCCAGCGCTTCAAAAATTACGCTTGCCGGTACACCCTTTTCATTGGATACCGACTCAACAACCAGCAGTACTTCTTTGCTCATCGTACGCCTCGCCTTTCGCAAGCCATTGGATCCGCGGGATCCGCGTCTCAGTCAAAACTGGGAATAATGTTGGCCTTGTCGATCATATCGATCGGCAACAGGAACTCGTGGTCTTCTACCTGCACCACGACGTCCTGCTCTTCTACACCGCGCAGAAGGCCCTGAAAGTTGCGTCGACCTTCGAAAGGCGAGCGCAGCTTGATCTTCACTTGTTCACCGGCAAATTTGGCAAACTGCTCAAGAGTGAACAGCGGGCGCTCCATGCCAGGCGAGGAAACTTCAAGGGTGTATTCAACGGAGATTGGATCTTCAACATCCAGGACACCGCTGATCTGACGGCTGACAATGGCGCAGTCGTCCACCAGCACGCCACCCTCTTTATCGATATAAACGCGCAACATCGAGTGCCGACCCTGAGCCGAAAACTCGATACCCCAGCATTCATAGCCCAGGGCCACGACCACCGGGGCCAGCAAGGCCTGCAACTCTTCTAGCTTGCTCGACACCTGAACCCCCTAGTGCATGATATGTGCATGCTTTGCAAAATAAAAAAATGGGCATAACGCCCATCCTTGAAACGCCGTCGAACAGCGGCGTTGAAAGTATCCAGCTAACAAAAAGCCCCTTAAAAGGGGCTCCTTAAACTGGTTGCGGGGGCCGGATTTGAACCGACGACCTTCGGGTTATGAGCCCGACGAGCTACCAGACTGCTCCACCCCGCGACAAAGCTGGGGCGGAAGTATACGACCGATCCCTTTTAGGGTCAATGTAACCTTCCACCTGCAAGAAAGCCCGCAACAGCGGGCTCTCCTGACTAATTGGTACCGAGAAGGGGACTCGAACCCCTACACCCTATGGGCACAACCACCTCAAGGTTGCGTGTCTACCAATTCCACCACCTCGGCAATACTACGTTTGAAACCCTTCTTACTTCTGCTCTTGAGCTGGAGGCACGTCAGTCGCTGGAGTAGCCGACTTTTGCTCTTGAAGCACCGGGACATCATCAGAAGCCGGTTGTTGCTTAGGTACTTCCAACACTGCTGGATCTGGAAGACCTGCTTGAGTCAGCTGATGAGCTTTCTCTTTAGCAAAGTAACCTAACCCCAAGCTGGTTATGAAGAAACCGGCGGCAAGTATAGCAGTAAACTTACTAAGAAAGGTAGAGGAACCTTGGCTTCCGAACACAGTATTTGAAGCACCTGCTCCGAAAGACGCGCCAGCGTCCGCACCCTTACCCTGCTGCAGCAAAACCAGAGCAACTACGCCCAATGCACCCAGCAGATGAAAAACGACTACGACTGTTTCCAGCATTTTTTCAGTTTCCCGCGGCGCGACAAATCGCACCGAACTCATCTGCATTCAGGGAAGCTCCACCAATGAGCCCCCCATCGATATCCGGCATGCCGAACAGTTCGACCGCATTGGCCGCCTTCACGCTGCCGCCGTATAGAAGCCGCACACCTCGTGCGACTTCAGAATTCTCTGCCGCCAACTGCTCGCGAATGGCCTTATGCACATCCTGAGCCTGTTGCGGCGTTGCAGTCAGCCCGGTACCAATGGCCCAGACCGGCTCGTATGCAATCACTGCCTTGGCAAAGGCACCGACACCCAGCTCCTCGATGATGCTGCCCAGCTGACGCCCGACAACTTCAAGAGTTTTTCCGGCTTCGCGCTGCTCGAGGGTCTCCCCTACACACAACACCGGAATCAAGCCACATGCCTGTGCCGCTGCGAACTTGCGATTCAGCATCCCGTCTCGCTCGCCGAGAATCTGGCGGCGTTCGGAGTGCCCGACAAGCACCAGGGAACAACCTGCATCCACCAGTTGGCTGGGAGCAATCTCACCAGTCAACGCACCTTGCATGGCTTCCACCGCAGAATTCTGCGCGCCGACCGAAATCGACTTGCCTTTCAAGCCATCAATCACTTGATTGATATACAAGCAAGGCGGGAACACCGCGACATCAACACCGCTAGGCAAGGCCAGATGACGAAGGCCGTTGATCAGCTCAGCGACGCTGGCGCGGGTACCGTGCATCTTCCAGTTACCAGCTACCATAGGGCGACGCATGCTGTACCTCGTCGGTCAAAGTGGGCGCAGATGTTACCCAACACAATCATGGCTTGCAAGCCGTATCAGGCAGAAACTTCGGTTACCAGTTTTGCCAGCTCTTCGGCATAGCCGCGAACCTGGTTTTCGTCCTCGCCTTCGACCATTACGCGCACCAAAGGCTCTGTGCCGGACTTGCGCAGAAGCACGCGACCGCGCCCCGCCATCGCCTGAGTTACACGGGCACTGGCTTCCTTGACAGCCGGATGCTCCAGAGGGCTTTCACCGCCGCCAAAGCGAACGTTGATCAGCACCTGAGGGCACTTGCGCAACGCCTGCCGCGTTTGAGCCAGACCTTCGTTGCGGGATTTCAGAGCCATCAACACCTGCAGAGCCGCGATGATCGCGTCGCCCGTGGTGGTGTGGTTGAAGCAGACCACATGCCCGGAGTTTTCCCCACCAACGAGCCAGTTGCGCTCTTGCAGTTCGGCAATCACGTAGCGGTCACCGACATTGGCGCGAACGAACGGGATCGACAGATCCGCAAGGGCCAATTCGAGACCAAGATTGCTCATCAACGTACCGACGACGCCACCCTGCAACTTGCCACGCTCATGCAGATCGCGGGCAATGATAAACAGCAGGTCGTCACCATCAACAATGGCGCCGGTGTGATCGACCATCAGTACCCGATCGCCATCACCGTCGAAGGCGATACCCAGGTCCGCATGCTCAGCCAGAACGGCGGCCTGCAACGGCCCCATATGCGTGGAACCGCAGTTATCGTTGATGTTCAACCCATTCGGCTGGGCAGATAGCACGACAACTTCGGCACCCAGCTCACGGAAGACGCTAGGTGCAACCTTATAAGTCGCACCATGCGCGCAGTCGATGACGATCTTCAGGCCGGCGAAATTGGAGCCAGTAGGAACGCTGCTTTTGCAGAACTCGATGTAGCGACCCGATGCGTCATTGATTCGCGACACCTTGCCGATCTTGCTCGACTCGACAACGGTCATCGGCGTGTCGAGCAATTCTTCGATCATCAACTCCAACTCATCCGGCAGCTTGGTGCCTTTACCGGAGAAGAACTTGATGCCGTTGTCATCATGCGGGTTGTGCGAGGCACTTATCACGATACCGGCTTCAGCCTGGAACGTACGCGACAGATAAGCGATGGCAGGCGTCGGCATCGGGCCGAGCAGCATCACATCGGCGCCCGCCGAGGTCAGCCCGGCCTCGAGTGCCGATTCGAACATATAACCGGAGATCCGCGTGTCCTTGCCGACCAGCACCTTGCAGGCCCCCATCTTGCGGAAAGCCATACCAGCCGCCCAGCCGAGCTTGAGCATGAAGTCAGGCGTGATCGGGTATTCACCAACACGACCGCGAATGCCGTCGGTACCAAAATATTTCTTGCTCATAAGTGCTCCATCATTCTTATTCGGCTGATTCAACGGCCGCGATCATTCGCACAACATCGACGGTTTCCGCCACATCGTGGACGCGCAATATACGTGCGCCTTTAACTGACGCCAGCGCCGCCAGCGCCAGTCCGCCGTGCAGGCGCTCGCCCACGGGACGGTTCAACGCGTGGCCAATCATACTCTTGCGCGAAACACCTACCAGCAATGGCCGCCCCAGCGCATGCAGGGCCTCCATGTGTTTGAACAAGCTTAGATTGTGCTGCAGGGTCTTGGCGAAGCCGAAGCCGGGATCAAGAATGATCCGCTCGGCAGGAATGCCCGCTTGGGCGCACTGATCCATGCGCTCGGCGAGAAACTCGCCGACCTCGCGGGTGACATCCTGATACTGCGGATTATCCTGCATATCGCCCGGTTCGCCGAGCATGTGCATGAGGCAGACCGGCAATCCGGTAGCCGCCGCCGCATCCAGCGCACCATCGCGACGCAACGAACGCACATCGTTGATCAGGCCGGCACCGAGCCGTGCGGTTTCGCGCATGACTGCCGGGGTGGAAGTATCGACCGAGATGATCACATCCAGCTCGCGATTGATCAGCTCGACAATCGGCGCGACGCGCTCGAGCTCCTCCAGAGGAGAAACCGCTCGCGCGCCTGGCCGGGTCGATTCGCCGCCGACATCAATCAGCGTCGCGCCAGCCAGCACCATCGCTTCGGCATGGCGCAAAGCCGCATCGAGCTGGCTATAGCGGCCGCCGTCGGAAAAGGAATCAGGAGTGACATTGAGAATGCCCATAACATGCGTCTGGGCCAAATCAAGAACCCGGTTGCCACAAGGCAACCGGGTCAGGGACTGTACAGAAGTCATTTCAAGCCTTAAACGTCAGCAGCCGGACCGCCAATCGGTTTTTCCGGACGCTCATCCTGCACGACAGGCGGCGGAGGCGTACCGGTGCCACCCGACCAGTCGCGAGGTTCGCGAGGTGTGCGGCCGGCCATGATGTCGTCGATCTGCTCGGCATCGATGGTTTCGTACTTCATCAGCGCATCAGCCATGGCATCCAGCTTGTCACGGTTATCCGTGAGGATCTGCTTGGCGGTGCCGTAGCACTGATCAATGATGCTGCGCACTTCGGAGTCGATCAGTTTGGCTGTCTCACCGGAGAAGCTGGCAGCCTGACCACCACCGCCACGACCGAGGAACACTTCACCCTCTTCTTCGGCATACATCAGCGGACCGAGTTTTTCCGACAACCCCCATTTCGTCACCATGTTCCGGGCAATCTGACTTGCACGCATGATGTCGTTGGAGGCCCCGGTAGTCACACCATCGAAGCCCAGGGTCATTTCTTCAGCGATACGGCCACCGTACAACGAGCAGATCTGGCTGATCAGCGCACGTTTGGACAGGCTGTAGCGATCTTCTTCCGGCAGAAACATGGTCACACCCAGCGCACGACCGCGCGGAATGATAGACACCTTGTAGACCGGATCATGCTCGGGAACAACGCGACCGACAATGGCATGGCCAGCTTCGTGGTAGGCCGTGTTCTGCTTTTCTTTCTCGGACATGACCATGGATTTGCGCTCGGCGCCCATCATGATCTTGTCTTTCGCCAGTTCGAACTCTTTCATCTCGACGATGCGTTTGCCGCTACGTGCAGCGAACAACGACGCTTCGTTGACCAGGTTTGCCAGGTCAGCACCCGAGAAGCCCGGAGTACCACGTGCGATCACTGCCGGAGCAACGTCGTCGCCCATTGGCACTTTGCGCATGTGGACTTTGAGAATCTGCTCGCGACCGCGAATGTCTGGCAAGCCAACCACCACCTGACGGTCGAAACGGCCCGGACGCAGCAGCGCAGGGTCGAGTACGTCCGGACGGTTGGTCGCAGCAATCACGATGATGCCGTCATTCATTTCGAAGCCGTCCATCTCCACCAGCAACTGGTTGAGAGTCTGCTCACGTTCGTCGTGACCACCACCCATGCCGGCGCCACGATGGCGACCTACGGCATCAATTTCGTCGATGAAGATGATGCAAGGGGCGTGCTTCTTGGCCTGCTCGAACATGTCGCGGACGCGGCTGGCGCCGACACCGACGAACATTTCGACAAAGTCGGAACCGGAAATGGTGAAGAACGGCACTTTCGCTTCGCCGGCAATCGCCTTGGCCAGCAAGGTTTTACCGGTACCCGGTGGGCCGACCATCAATACGCCGCGCGGAATACGACCGCCCAGACGCTGGAATTTGCCCGGATCACGCAGGAACTCAACCAGCTCGCCGACTTCTTCCTTGGCTTCGTCGCAACCGGCAACGTCAGCCAAAGTGGTTTTCACCTGATCTTCAGAGAGCAGGCGTGCCTTGCTCTTGCCGAAGCTCATCGGCCCGCCCTTGCCACCGGCACCACCCTGCATCTGGCGCATGAAGAACATGAACACCGCGATGATCACCAGGATCGGGAAGCTGGCCACCAGGAGCTGAGTCCAGATGCTTTGCTGTTCAGGCTGCTTGCCTTCAACCACAACGTGATTGTCGACCAGATCGCCGATCAGGCCATTGTCCTGAATTGCCGGACGAATGGTCTTGAAGCTGTCGCCATCGGTGCGCTTGCCGGTAATCACATAGCCGTCAACGGCTACGCGTTCGACCTTGCCATCCTTGACCTGCTGGATGAAGTCGGAATAGTTGAGGGTCTGCGGCTCGTTAGGGCTGGAGAAGTTGTTCATCACCGTCACCAGGACTGCCGCGATGATCAACCACAGGATCAGATTCTTTGCCATATCGTTCAATTAACTACCCTCTGAAGCAAGCTCCGCTACTGGCGCGCGCTTCGCATGATATTCACCGGCCTAACTTACTACATTACCTACAACTCTGGCAGGCGCCGTCTGTAACCCTTTGTGAAACACTTTCTACACAATATTCGCTTATGCCCGCAGAGCGAAATATGAAAAACCTATCGCCCCGCCGAAAAACCTCGTTTCACGCATCACCACCGCGATAACCCCAGGCCAGCATGTACTGCTCACGGGAGCTGCCACGGGAAGAGTCTGGCTTGATCATCTGGATCTTGTCGAATTTCTTCCGAGCATCCTTCAGATAAACGTCGAAGCCCTCGCCCTGGAAAATCTTGATGACGAAGTTGCCACCGGGCTTGAGGATCCGTTCCGCCAGGTCCAGCGCCAGCTCGCACAGGAACATGGCCTTGGGCATATCCACTTCGGGCGTACCACTCATATTGGGGGCCATATCGGAAATCACAAGGTCCACCTGCGAATTACCCACGGCCTCCAGGATTTCAGCGAGCACCGAGTCCTCCGTGAAGTCGCCCTGGATAAAATGCACGTCCGGAATGCTGTCCATTTCCAGGATGTCCGAAGCGATCAGACGCCCTTGGCCACCGATGAGCCGACTGGTCACCTGCGACCAGCCACCCGGCGCCGCGCCGAGGTCGACCACGCTCATGCCCGGACGGATCAATTTGTATTTTTCCTGGATCTCGAGCAGCTTGTAACTTGCACGCGAGCGGTAGCCATCCTTCTGCGCCTGCTTCACATAAGGATCGTTGACATGTCTTTTCAGCCAACCAAGGCTTGTCTTGGAACGCGCCATTGGGCACCTCGATGATTAGGGTCGTGATTAGTTGGGCGGATCCACGAACCCTCGGGTAAAATGGCCGCCATTTTACAGAATCCAGACGAAAGGGTCAGATTATGCCGCTCACTCCAGAGCAGAAGAAACAGTACAAATCCATCGGCCACCACCTCAAACCAGTGTTGACGGTGGCGGACAACGGTTTGACTGAAGGTGTTTTAGCCGAACTTGAACGCGCCTTGGCCGATCACGAGCTGATCAAGATCAAGCTCAATATCCTTGATCGCGAGTCGCGCCTCGCGCACATCGCCGAGCTGTGCAAGGTCGGCAAAGCGGACCTGGTTCAGGTCATCGGCAAGATGGCTCTGGTCTACCGCAAGAACTTCAGCGTCAACAAGCAGCTGTCGAACGTTCATCGCTTCAAGTGATGCGCAGGGTCAAGGGTGTGCTTCGCGCACCCTGCCACCCCATCCCGGCACCGGCTGCATGACCAGCACCAGCCCGGAAAATCCCAGCACCAGATAACTGAATACCTGCCAGCGCTGCGCATCCGGCCAGCCGACACGCACAGCGACATACATCGCGCACGCGTACAACGCCATCAACAGCACCTGCCCGCGAAAATCCCGCCATAGACTGGCAAGGCCCTCGGCCTGTACCAGCACCAAAGTCTGAAAGATCACGCACAGAGCGGCGAATCCCACCACCAGCACTTCGAAAGCACTGGCCACTTCGTCGATCAACAGCGGCGCCAGACCGATCCGGCCCAGCGCCGGCTGCAAACCGACATGAATCAACCATAGGCCACCGACCCAAAGCATCTGGGTCAGTTGCCAAAGCATGGCGCCCGCATGCAGCGGGCGCCTTCTTTCAGATGTGACGAACTTCGACAATCTCGTACTCGATCACGCCGCTTGGCGTTTTGACGGCGACAACGTCACCCTCTTCCTTACCAATCAAGGCGCGGGCCAGCGGCGAACCGACGGAGATCTTGCCGAGTTTGAAGTCAGCCTCATCCTCACCCACGATGTGGTAAGTGACGCTTTCATCAGTCTCGACGTTGGCGATCTCGACGGTGGTACCGAAAATCACTTTACCGGTGTGAGGAATGGTCGTGACGTCGATGATGACCTGATTCTGAATCCGGCCCTCGATATCACGAATACGCGCTTCGACCATGCCTTGCTGTTCGCGGGCAGCATGGTATTCAGCGTTTTCCTTCAAGTCACCCAACTCGCGGGCCGTACCGATGTCCTGGCTGAGCTTCGGACGGACGACCTTGGTCAGGTGAGCATGCTCCTCTTCCAGGGCGCGAGCGCCCTGAACAGTCATTGGGTACTTGGTTATGCTCATGCCTTCAATCCTGCGTGTAGATCCTGCAAGCGGCGCACGGTCTTTTCCGGACCGAACTTCAGCGCTTCGCAGATCGCTTCGCCCGCAGCAATAGTGGTGGTGCAGTAGATCTTGTGCTGCAGGGCGTTGCGACGAATGGAGTACGAATCGGCGATCGACTGACGACCCTCGGTGGTGTTGATGATCAGCGTGACTTCGTCATTCTTGATCATGTCGACCACGTGCGGACGACCCTCGGTCACCTTGTTCACGCGGCGCACTTTCAGGCCTGCGGCTTCGATCAGCTTGGCAGTGCCGGCAGTGGCGACCACTTCGAAGCCCAAGTTGATCAGATCACGGGCCACGCCTGCAACCAGTGGCTTGTCGTCATCGCGCACGCTGATGAACGCGGTACCGCCGGTCGGCAGAACTTCGCTGGCACCCATCTGCGCCTTGGCGAATGCTTCGCCGAAGGTATCGCCGACACCCATCACTTCACCGGTCGACTTCATCTCTGGGCCGAGGATCGGGTCAACGCCAGGGAACTTGGCGAACGGGAACACCGCTTCTTTAACGCTGTAGAAGTTCGGGATGATTTCTTTGGTGAAGCCGATTTCCTTCAGGGTCTTACCGGCCATCACGCGCGCAGCGATCATCGCCAGGGAGACACCGATGCACTTGGAAACGAACGGCACGGTACGCGAGGCGCGCGGGTTGACTTCGATGACGTAGATGTCTTCGCCCTGCAAAGCCAACTGCACGTTCATCAGGCCGACAACGCCCAGTTCCAGAGCCATTTTCTTGACCTGTTCGCGCATCTCGTCCTGGATGTGTGCCGGCAGCGAGTACGGCGGCAGCGAGCAAGCGGAGTCACCGGAGTGAACGCCCGCCTGTTCGATGTGCTGCATGATCGCGCCGATCACTACATCTTTGCCGTCGCAGACCGCATCCACGTCCATTTCGATGGCGCAGTTGAGGAAGTGGTCGAGCAGCACCGGGCTGTCGTTGGACACTTGCACCGCGTCACGCAGATAGCGCTTGAGTTCGTCTTCCTTGTAAACGATTTCCATCGCACGGCCGCCCAACACGTAGGACGGGCGCACCACCAGCGGATAACCGATCTTCGCCGCAGCACGAACGGCTTCGTCTTCGCTGCGCACAGTGGCGTTTGGCGGCTGACGCAGGTTCAGACGCTCGACCATTTGCTGGAAGCGCTCACGGTCTTCGGCGCGGTCGATGGCGTCAGGGCTGGTGCCGATGATCGGCACGCCAGCAGCTTCCAGAGCACGAGCCAGTTTCAGCGGAGTCTGGCCGCCGTACTGGACGATCACGCCTTTCGGCTTCTCGACGCGGCAGATTTCCAGTACGTCTTCCAGGGTTACCGGCTCGAAGTACAGACGATCGGAAGTGTCGTAGTCGGTGGAAACGGTTTCCGGGTTGCAGTTGACCATGATGGTTTCGTAGCCGTCTTCGCGCAGGGCGAGCGCAGCGTGAACGCAGCAGTAGTCGAACTCGATGCCTTGGCCGATACGGTTCGGACCGCCGCCCAGAATCATGATTTTGTCGCGACCCGACGGCGCTGCCTCGCACTCTTCCTCGTAGGTCGAGTACAGGTAAGCGGTGTCGGTAGCGAACTCGGCGGCGCAGGTGTCAACGCGCTTGTAGACCGGGAACACTTCCAGCTTCTGACGATGCGTACGCAGGTTTTTCTCGGTGACGCCCAGCAGTTTCGCCAGACGCTGATCGGAGAAGCCTTTGCGCTTGAGCTTGAACATCAGGTCGCGGTCGATCGAGGACAGACCGAGGGTCTTGACCTTCTCTTCGTCCTTGATCAGGTCTTCGATCTGCACCAGGAACCACGGGTCGATCATATTCATGCCGAAGATGTCTTCGACCGACAGACCGGCGCGGAAGGCGTCAGCCACGTACCAGATACGCTCGGCGCCCGGCACGGTCAGTTCGCGCTTGAGCACGCTCATGCTGTCCGGGTTGCTCAGATCGAGCTTCTCGTCCAGACCGCAAACGCCGACTTCCAGACCGCGCAGGGCTTTCTGCAGGGATTCCTGGAAGGTCCGGCCGATGGCCATGACTTCACCGACCGACTTCATTTGCGTGGTCAGGCGCGCGTCAGCCTTGGCGAATTTCTCGAAGGCGAAGCGTGGCAGCTTGGTAACGACGTAGTCGATCGACGGTTCGAAGGACGCCGGGGTCTTGCCGCCGGTGATGTCGTTCGACAGCTCATCAAGGGTGTAGCCCACAGCCAGTTTGGCCGCGACCTTGGCGATCGGGAAACCGGTGGCTTTCGAAGCCAGTGCCGAGGAACGCGAAACACGCGGGTTCATTTCGATCACGACCATACGGCCAGTGTTCGGGCAGATACCGAATTGAACGTTGGAACCACCGGTCTCGACGCCGATCTCGCGCAGTACCGCCAGCGAGGCGTTACGCAGGATCTGGTATTCCTTGTCGGTCAGCGTCTGGGCTGGAGCTACGGTGATCGAGTCGCCGGTGTGCACGCCCATCGGGTCGAAGTTTTCGATCGAGCAGACGATGATGCAGTTGTCCTTTTTGTCGCGGACAACTTCCATCTCATATTCTTTCCAGCCGATCAGCGATTCGTCGATCAGCAGCTCTTTGGTCGGCGACAGGTCCAGGCCACGGGCGCAGATTTCTTCGAACTCTTCACGGTTGTAAGCGATACCACCACCGGTGCCGCCCATGGTGAAGGACGGACGGATGATGCACGGGAAACCGAGGGTTTCGAGGACCGCGTTGGCTTCTTCCATGCTGTGGGCGATGCCGGAACGCGGGCACGCCAGGCCGATGGATTTCATCGCCTTGTCGAAACGCGAACGGTCTTCAGCCTTGTCGATGGTGTCGGCGTTGGCACCGATCATCTCTACGCCGAACTTCTCGAGAACGCCTTCGCGCTCCAGGTCCAGGGCGCAGTTCAGAGCGGTCTGGCCGCCCATGGTTGGCAGCACGGCGTCCGGACGCTCTTTTTCGATGATCTTGGCCACGGTCTGCCACTTGATCGGTTCGATGTAGGTGGCGTCGGCCATGTCCGGGTCGGTCATGATGGTGGCCGGGTTGGAGTTCACCAGGATGACGCGGTAACCCTCTTCGCGCAGGGCCTTGCAGGCCTGGGCGCCGGAGTAGTCGAATTCGCAGGCCTGGCCGATCACGATCGGGCCAGCGCCGAGAATCAGGATGCTTTTAATGTCTGTACGTTTTGGCATGGTTTGTCACTCAAATCCGCAGGTCAGTCGGCAAGCCGTCTTGATCGATTTCTGAAGTCCCGAAGGGGCCGCCGGAACCGGGGCCGCCCTCGAGGGCTTCTCTCTACAGTCTCAAGGCGAACGCTTAGCGTCGCTTGGCCATCTCGTTGATGAAGCGGTCGAACAGTGGCGCGACATCGTTCGGGCCAGGGCTCGCTTCAGGGTGACCCTGGAAGCTGAACGCGCTCTTGTCGGTGCGCTCGATGCCTTGCAGGGTGCCGTCGAACAGCGATTTGTGGATCGCGCGCACGTTGGCTGGCAGGGTGGCTTCGTCTACCGCAAAACCGTGGTTCTGGCTGGTGATCATCACCACGCCTGTATCCAGATCCTGCACCGGGTGGTTGGCACCGTGGTGGCCGTGGCCCATTTTCAGGGTCTTGGCGCCGGAGGCCAGAGCCAGCAACTGGTGACCGAGGCAGATGCCGAATACCGGCGTCTCGGTTTCCAGCACTTCCTTGATCGCCTGGATCGCGTAGTCGCATGGCTCCGGATCACCAGGGCCGTTGGACAGGAACACGCCGTCCGGCTTCAGCGCCAGCACATCGGCGGCTGGAGTCTGCGCCGGCACCACGGTGACGCGGCAGCCGCGCTCGACCAGCATGCGCAGGATGTTGACCTTGACGCCGTAGTCGTAGGCGACCACGTGGTATGGCAGTTCGGAGGCTTCGATGGTCGCGTGGCTGTCGGTTTTCAGATCCCAGACAGTCGAGCGCCATTCGTACTGGGTCTTGGTGCTGACGACTTTCGCCAGGTCCATGCCCTTCAGGCCCGGGAAGCCTTGCGCAGCGGCGATGGCTGCTTCTTCGGAGATGTTGTCGCCGGCCATGATGCAGCCGTTCTGAGCGCCTTTTTCACGCAGGATGCGGGTCAGGCGACGGGTGTCGATACCGGCGATTGCCACTACATTGTTGGCTTTCAGGTAATCAGACAGGGACATCGTGTTGCGCCAGTTGCTCGCTACCAGCGGCAGGTCACGGATGACCAGGCCAGCGGACCAGACGCGGTCGGACTCGGCGTCTTCCGGCGTGGTGCCGGTGTTGCCGATGTGCGGGTAAGTCAGGGTAACGATCTGCTGGGCGTAGGAAGGATCGGTAAGGATTTCCTGATAGCCGGTCATTGCGGTGTTGAACACCACCTCACCAACGGTCTGACCGTCGGCTCCAATGGCTTCGCCGCGAAAAATGCTGCCATCAGCAAGGGCGAGTATGGCTGGCTTAGTCAAGAAGACCTCCCGTAAATAACGCATGAAAGGGCAATCGCAGGTTGTAAAAAAGCGGAGTGACGTATGGACACGTCACCCCGCTTCTTCACTGAAATTATTCTGCGCGCTTTTAGTGGACACACTAAAGCTGTAGCTTACAGAAAAGGGCGTTTTTGGTCCACCGCTAAAGAGCCTTAAAGGCCGGAGAATGCGACAGGTCGTCGCCAAGCGGTAAAAACCGGCGCAAAACGGGACGTTTGCGCCGGGTTCAGCAACGACTCAACGCAGGTCGAGCACGTCTTGCATGTCGTACAGGCCCGGCTCGCGACCATCCAGCCACAGCGCCGCACGCACCGCGCCCTTGGCGAAGGTCATGCGGCTCGATGCCTTGTGGGTAATCTCGACGCGCTCGCCATCGGCAGCGAACAGCACGGTGTGATCACCGACGATATCGCCAGCGCGCACGGTGGCGAAACCAATGGTTTCACGCTCCCGCGCACCAGTCTGGCCCTCGCGACCGTAGACCGCGACCTTCTTCAGATCACGCCCCAAGGCATCGGCAATCACTTCACCCATGCGCACCGCGGTACCGGAGGGAGCATCGACCTTGTGGCGGTGATGGGCCTCCATGATCTCGATATCGACATCGTCGCCCAGCACGCGCGCAGCGGTGTCGAGCAACTTCAGGCACAGGTTGACGCCGACGCTGAAGTTGGCGGCGAAGACGATCGGAATGTCCTTGCCCGCATCGGCCAGCAATTGCTTCTCTTCAACACTGAAACCGGTGGTGCCGATGATCATCGCTTTGCCGTGCTTGCGGCAGAACGCGAGATTCTTCAGGGTCACGGTCGGGTGAGTGAAGTCGATCAACACATCGAACTCTTCAACCACACGATCCAGATCACCGGACAGCGGCACGCCTATACGGCCCAGCGCTGCCAGCTCACCGGCATCCGCGCCGACCAGCGTGCTGTCGGGACGATCGACCGCCGCCGTCAGACCGGCGCCCGGCGTCTGCTGCACCGCTTCAATCAGGGTCTTGCCCATGCGCCCGGCGGCGCCCATCACTGCAATACGTCGCATGCCGACTCCTTACAAATCGCCGAAGAAACGCTTCACACCGTCGAACCAACCGGTGGTTTTCGGCGAGTGGCTGTTGTCGTCGGCCAGGGAGCTGCGGAATTCTTCCAGCAGTTCACGCTGACGACGGTTGAGGTTGACCGGCGTTTCCACAGCGACACGGCACATCAGGTCGCCGGCACCGCCGCCACGCACTGGCGCAACGCCCTTGCCGCGTACGCGGAATTGCTTGCCGGTCTGCGTGCCTTCAGGGATTTTCAGTTTGACGCGACCGTCGAGGGTCGGAATCTCCAACTCGCCGCCCAGTGCAGCGTCGACGAAGCTGATCGGCACTTCGCAGAACAGATGCTTGCCGTCACGCTGGAAGATGTCGTGTTCGCGCACATTGATCACAACGTACAGGTCGCCAGTCGGCCCGCCCTGGGTACCCGCCTCGCCTTCGCCGGACAGACGAATGCGGTCGCCAGTATCAACACCGGCAGGCACTTTGACCGACAGGGTTTTGTACTCTTCGACACGACCGTCGCCGTGGCAGGAGTCGCACGGATCGGAAATGATCTTGCCCTGGCCATGGCAGCGCGGGCAGGTCTGCTGCACCGAGAAAAAGCCCTGCTGCATGCGCACCTGACCGATGCCGCCGCAGGTCGGGCACGTCGTCGGCGACGAGCCTTTCTTGGCGCCGGAACCATCGCACGGTTTGCAGTTGACCAGTGTCGGAACGCGGATATTCACCGACGTACCGCGCACCGCTTCTTCCAGATTCAGTTCCAGGGTGTAGCGCAGATCGCTGCCACGCTGAGCGCCGCCACGGGCACCGCCGCGACCGCCACCGAAGAAATCACTGAAGACATCGCCGAAGATGTCCGAGAAGTTCTGGCCACCGAAACCGGCACCGCCGCCACCCATGCTCGGATCGACGCCGGCATGACCATACTGGTCGTATGCGGCGCGCTTGCTGGCGTCGGACAACACTTCATAGGCCTCGTTGGCCTCTTTGAATGCTTCTTCCGAAGCTTTGTCGCCGGGATTACGGTCGGGGTGGTGCTTCATGGCCAGGCGGCGATAGGCCTTCTTCAGGTCCGCTTCGCTCGTGCCCCGCTCGACACCCAATACTTCGTAATAGTCACGCTTTGCCATAAGTTCTTTGCACTCTTAAGGACGTTCGGCAAACCCCTCCTGAGCCTCGCCAAACTCGTTGAGCCCCCATTAAGGCCCGGACCCAACTCACGTCAATTCAACGATCCTGGTCTTGATTGATGCGGTATCTGCGGCGCGAAAAGCAGGAGCATTCCCGGCCATACCGCCAACATCCGAACGGTGTCGCATGCTGTAAAAATTCGCGTATTCCAGATACGCCAACGCGGGAGGCAAGCTCCCGCGCGGCGACATCCTACCAGTCACCGCCGCAAGGCAGTCAACCGGGCGACCAACAACTTACTTGTGGTCTTTGACTTCTTCGAACTCGGCGTCGACAACGTCGTCAGCCTTCTCAGCCGATTCGCCTTGCGGGGCCGCGCCATCAGCTGGCTGAGCCTGTTCGGCGTACATCTTCTGAGCAACCGGAGCGGAGACTTTCGACAGCTCTTCAACCTTGGCTTCGATGGCAGCCTTGTCGTCGCCTTTGACGGCGGCTTCCAGCGCAACCACTGCAGCTTCGATTGCAGTCTTCTCTTCAGCGGTGACCTTGTCGCCCGCGTCAGCGATCATCTTGCGAGTCGAGTGCACCAGTGCGTCACCCTGGTTACGGGCAGCGGCCAGCTCTTCGAACTTGCGGTCTTCCTCGGCATTCGCCTCGGCGTCACGCACCATGCGCTCGATTTCTTCGTCGGACAGACCGGAGTTGGCCTTGATCACGATCGACTGGGTCTTGCCGGTAGCCTTGTCTTTCGCGCCGACGTGCAGGATGCCGTTGGCGTCGATGTCGAAGGTCACTTCGATCTGCGGCACGCCACGTGGAGCTGGTGGAATGTCGGCCAGGTCGAACTTGCCCAGCGATTTGTTCTGTGCAGCTTGCTTGCGCTCGCCCTGCAGAACGTGAATGGTCACAGCACCCTGGTTGTCGTCGGCAGTCGAGAACACTTGCGATTTCTTGGTAGGAATCGTGGTGTTTTTCTCGATCAGCGCGGTCATCACGCCACCCATGGTTTCGATACCCAGGGTCAGCGGGCTGACGTCGAGCAGCAGCACGTCTTTAACGTCACCGGCCAGAACAGCGCCCTGAATCGCAGCACCCATGGCAACGGCTTCGTCCGGGTTGACGTCTTTACGCGCTTCTTTACCGAAGAAATCGGTAACCAGCTTCTGTACCAGCGGCATACGAGTCTGACCACCGACCAGAATCACGTCGTTGATCGCGCTGACGTCGATACCGGCGTCTTTCATGGCAATGCGGCAAGGTTCGATGGTGCGCTGAACCAGGTCTTCAACCAGTGCTTCGAGCTTGGCACGGGAGATTTTCACGTTCAGGTGCTTAGGACCGGTCGCATCTGCAGTGATGTACGGCAGGTTGACGTCGGTCGACTGAGCGGACGACAGCTCGATCTTGGCTTTCTCAGCGGCTTCTTTCAGGCGCTGCATGGCCAGCGGGTCACCTTTGAGGTTCATGCCGCTTTCTTTCTTGAATTCGTCAACGAGGTAGTCGATCAGACGAATGTCGAAGTCTTCACCGCCGAGGAAGGTGTCACCGTTGGTGGCCAACACTTCGAACTGGTGCTCACCGTCAACTTCAGCGATTTCGATTACGGAAACGTCGAAAGTACCGCCACCCAGGTCATAAACGATCACGGTGTGATCGCCCTTGGCCTTGTCCATACCGTAAGCCAGAGCGGCTGCGGTTGGTTCGTTGATGATGCGTTTTACGTCCAGACCAGCGATGCGGCCGGCGTCTTTGGTGGCTTGACGCTGGCTGTCGTTGAAGTAGGCCGGAACGGTGATCACCGCTTCGGTCACTGCCTCGCCGAGGTAGTCTTCGGCGGTCTTCTTCATCTTCTTCAGAATTTCAGCCGAGATCTGTGGCGGTGCCATTTTCTGGCCGTTCACTTCTACCCAGGCGTCGTTGTTGTCAGCCTTGACGATCTTGTAAGGGACCATCTGGATGTCTTTCTGCACAACTTCTTCGTCAAAACGACGACCGATCAGACGCTTTACCGCGTACAGGGTGTTGTGCGGGTTGGTTACAGCCTGACGCTTGGCCGACTGACCTACCAGAATTTCGCCATCGTTGGCGTAAGCGATGATCGACGGCGTGGTACGCGCGCCTTCAGCGTTTTCAATAACTTTGGCTTTGCCGTTTTCAAGCACGGAGACGCAGGAGTTGGTAGTCCCCAGGTCGATACCGATAATTTTGCCCATGTTCACTCTCCCGAAACTTTGGATTTTGTTGCCGCAGCAGTGGTGGCTGACTGCGGTAGCACTTAAACGCTTGACTTCTAAATGGGGGCCTTGCGGCTAATTTCAAGCCTGCTCGTCAATCGAAGGCGAAACCGGTGCCGGCGCCTTGCTGACCACGACCATCGCCGGGCGCAGCAGGCGACCATTGAGCTGGTAGCCCTTCTGGAAAACCTTCAACACGCTATTCGGCTCGACGTCGGCACTTTCCTGCATGGCCATCGCCTGATGGTGAACGGCGTTGAACGGTTCGCCATGCGGATCGATCGCTTCAAGCTGGTAGCGCTTGAGGGTGTCGTGGAACATTTTCAGGGTCAGCTCGATGCCTTCGCGCATCGGACGGATGCTTTCATCGTCCGGGCTCGACAGCTCGAGGCCGCGCTCCAGGCTGTCGACGATCGGCAGCAGGTCGCTGGCAAATTTCTCAAGGGCAAACTTGTGCGCCTTCTCGACGTCCTGCTCGGCACGGCGGCGAACGTTCTGCAGATCGGCAGCAACACGCAGAGACTGATCCTGCGCGGCGGCCAATTGCTCTTCGAGCACTTGCACACGGGTCGCCAGGTCGTCACCCGAACCTTCGGGCGCCTGATTGGCATCTGGGTTTTGCGTATCTACTGTCTGTTCGTCAGCCATAGAATTCTCCTTTCAATTTCGTCCGCGAGCCTGACTCGCGCTTCTGCCCCGATATATGGGGCCGCAAAATCAGGCTTCAAGGGCTGAAAACAATTGTCCCTACAAAAAAGTGCTGAATACTCATTCTTGAATGCGCTAAGAAAACTTTTCGACCAAGCAAATCGAGCTAAGGGCGGGCATTGTCAGGCCTGAACAAAACACTGTATAAATAACCAGACCTCAAGCCTGGGAGCTGCCTTTATGCTGGTGCACCTGTCCGTACACAACTACGCCATCGTTGAACATCTCGATCTCGAACTTGATCGCGGGATGAGCGTGATCACAGGGGAAACCGGCGCCGGCAAGTCGATCATGCTCGATGCCCTGGGCCTCACCCTGGGTGATCGCGCCGACAGCGGCGTGGTTCGCCCGGGCGCTGATAAAGCCGACATTCTCGCCACCTTCGATCTCGCTGATATCCCTGAAGCCAGCGCCTGGCTGGCCGAGCGCGATCTGGAAAACGACGGGCCTTGCATCCTGCGCCGGGTCATCACATCGGAAGGTCGTTCGCGCGGTTATATCAACGGCACGCCCTGCCCGCTTGGCGACCTCAAAGCCCTCGGCGAGCTGCTGATCGATATCCACAGCCAGCACGAACATCAGTCGCTGCTGAAGACCGACACCCATCGCCGCCTGCTTGACGAGTATGCGGGTGCCACCGATCTGGCGCGTCAGGTGCAGCTTGCCGCGCAACGCTGGCGTCAGACCCGCCAGGAACTGGAGCGGCTGTCCAACTCCGGCGACGAACAACGCGCACGTCATCAGTTGCTCAGCTATCAGCTTGAGGAATTGGAGAACCTCGGCCTCGGCGAAAATGAACTGGAGCAACTGGAGCAGGAACACAAGAACCTGACCAACGCCGAAACCTTGCTGGGCATATGCCGGCAAGTGGTCGAGCAGTGCAGTGAAAGTGATTCAGGGAATGTCCTGAATGCACTGACCGCCAGCCTCAATCGTCTGTCCAGTGTGAACAGCTCGGTGGGGGCGCTGGGTGAAGCCAGCAGCCTGCTGACCAGCGCACAGATTCAGGTAGAAGAAGCGGTCGGCGAGCTCAATCGCTTCCTCGACAACTTCGATGCCGACCCGGCTCGCCTGCAATACCTGGAAGAGCGCCTCGACGCGATCTACACCCTGGCGCGCAAACACCGGATTCAACCGACCGAAGTCGGCGAGATGCAGCAAAAGCTGCTCGATGAAATCGAAACCCTCAACGCCAACGATGAATCCATCGAGCGCCTGGGCGAAGAACTGGCCTCCTACGCCCGCCACTACCAAGAGAAAGCGCGCGAGCTGAGCGACCTTCGTCATCAAGCTGCCGGTAGCCTCGCCAGTGCAGTGGAGCAGGAAATCCAGCGCCTGGGCATGCCCGGCGGCCGCTTTACCATCGAACTGAAAGCCAACAGCAGCGATGAGTTGCTGCCGAACGGGCTGGAACAGGTCGAACTGCTGGTCAGCGCCAACCCCGGCCAACCGCTCAAGGCACTGGCAAAAGTCGCCTCCGGTGGTGAGCTGTCGCGGATCAGTCTGGCGATTCAGGTCATTACCGCCCAGACCTCCCGCGTGCCGACGCTGGTGTTCGACGAAGTGGACGTAGGTATTGGCGGTCCGACTGCCGAGATTGTCGGCCAGTTACTGCGCCGTCTCGGTGATCGCGGCCAGGTCCTGACCGTGACGCACTTGCCGCAAGTGGCGGCGCAAGGGCATCAACATCTGTTCGTGCACAAGGTTCGCGACGAGAAGGCGACTCACACCGCTGTCGCGAAGCTGACAAAGAACGAGCGCATCGAAGAAGTCGCGCGCATGCTCGGCGGCATCGATCTGACCAAGGAATCCCTGGCTCACGCGAAAAAAATGGTGGTGACCGCCAAGGCGTAATAAATAGTAGAAAGCACGAAGGCGACCCTTGGGTCGCCTTCGTTCGTTTAGCGAATGTGAAATTCGCGCGACATGCTTACTTTTTCTTGCGTACGTACAGCACCAGGTTGTGATCAACCATCTCGAAGCCATGCTTCTCGACGATCGATTTCTGAAGTTTTTCGATTTCTTCGTCGAAGAATTCGATCACTTCACCCGATTCCACGTTGACCATATGGTCGTGGTGGCCACCGTCAGCCAGTTCGAAGACCGCGTGGCCGCCGTCGAAGTTGTGGCGGACCACGAGGCCGGCCGCTTCGAACTGGGTCAGTACACGGTAAACCGTGGCCAGACCAACGTCCTCACCAGCTTCCATCAACGCCTTGTAGACGTCCTCGGCACTCATGTGGCGCTGCTCGGTAGAGTCGAGCATTTGCAGGATCTTGACCCGTGGCAGGGTCACTTTGAGGCCGGCTTTGCGTAGTTCGCTATTTTCAACCATGGTCAGCTTTCTCGCGATGCTGCTTCGCAGCTTCTCTTAATGCGGGTATGATCGGCGTTTACGTTGTCCCAGCCAAGATAGTGGAAGTCGCCCACCGATGCAAAACACCAAGCTCTTGCTAACCAGTTTCACCTTTGTGGGACTGCTCGCACTCGCCGGTTGTTCATTCCCCGGGGTTTACAAAATCGACATCCAGCAGGGCAATGTCGTCACGCAGGACATGATAGACCAGTTACGCCCGGGAATGACCCGGCCGCAAGTACGGTTTATCATGGGCAACCCTCTGCTTGCCGACACGTTCCATGCCGATCGCTGGGATTATCTGTACAGCCTGCAACCGGGTGGCGGTGAACGCCAGCAGGAACGAATCAGCGTTATCTTCAACTCCAATGACCAGCTTGTCAGCCTGTCCGGTGACTTCATGCCCGGCGTGAGCCGTGATGAAGCCATTCTCGGCAAGGACAGCGGTACTACCGTGACCGCGCCTGCTGAAAACGCCGACAAGCCAGAAGCCGAGAAGCCAGCCAAACCAGGCTCCTTGCTGGATCAGATCCAGAAGGACGTCGATGGTGTGGAAACCGTACCGGTTCCGACACCAGAGCCGCTGGACACCTCGCCGCAGTAATAGGCGAGGCAATAAAAAACCCGGACATTCCGGGTTTTTTATTGCCTGCCGTTTGGCCTGATCAAGAATTGCGTGCTTTGGCCTCGGCAGCCTTGGCCGCACGCAAACGTCGAACTTCTTTGGGATCAGCCAGCAGCGGTCGATAGATTTCGATCCGGTCGCCCGCCTGCAGAGGGCGAGAATCCGCGTCAGCCACGACCTTGCCAAAAATCCCCAGCGGACACTCCGCCAGATTCAGCTCAGGAAACTCGGCTGCGATGCCCGATGCATGCACCGCCGCCCGAACGCTAACGCCTTCAGCCACACTGATCGCACGCAGAACCTGGCGATCAACCGCTGCATACACCACTTCTATCTCGATCACCGGCTTAACCATGCATCTGCTTGGCGCGCTGGCAGAAAGCATCCACCAACTGATTGGCCGCCTGATTGAACAATGGCCCCAGAGTTGCGCGCACCAGCGGCCCGGCATAATCGAACGACAGATCCAGACTGATCTTGCAGGCCTTTTCATTCAGCGCCTTGAATACCCAGATGCCGTGCAACTGAGTGAACGGGCCTTCTTCAAGATTCATCTCGATCGACTGCCCCGGCACCAGCGTGTTGCGCGTGACGAAATGCTGACTGAGGCCACCCTTGGCCACGCCGACACTGGCGCGCATGTGTTCCGGGGAGCTTTCCAGCACTTCAGCCTCCGAGCACCACGGCAGAAACTCCGGGTACCGCGCGACATCGTTGACCAGGTCGTAGAGAAATTGCGCCGGGTACGGCAGGAGCGCGGATCGTTGGATATGTGTCGTCATGTAAGCGTTACTTCCAGAGCTGAGCGGCAAAGACTACAAGAATGCCGATAGGCGCCACGTAGCGCATCAAGAACAGGGACAGAGCAAACAGAACCGGGTTACGGATGGACAATTCATCCCGCACCGCTTCACGCCCCATCACCCATCCCGCGAACAGCACGAAACACAAGCCACCGAGGGGCAACATGATCCGCGAGGTGAAGAAATCGATCACGCCGAAGAAGTCGAGACCGCTCTGCGCACCCCATTGATAGAGGCTGAACGCCCCGCCTTCGTTCACGAAAAACTTGGCTTCCTTCCAGATATTGAAAGAAAACACCGTGCCCAGACCAACGAACCAGCAGGTGAACGCCAGCCAGAACGTGACCCAGATGCGGCTGATTTTAGTGCGTTCAACCAGGTAAGCCACCATTGGCTCAAGCAGCGAAATCGCCGAACTCCACGCTGCCACCGCGACCAGCACGAAGAACACCACGCCCATCAACTGGCCGAAAAATACATTACCAAAAGCAAATGGCAGGCTGACGAACATCAGTCCCGGACCTTCGCTTGGGTTCAGGCCAGCAGCGAACACAATCGGAAACAGCGCCAGACCAGCGACCAGCGATACGAAAGTATCCAGCAGCGCAACGCCGACCACCGTGCCCGACAGCGAGGTGTTCTTCGGCATGTAGGCGCCGTAGATCATGATCGAACCAACGCCGACGCTCAGCGAGAAGAATGCGTGCCCCATCGCCGGCAGCAGACCGTCGAGGACTTTTTCCGGGTGGAAGTCGAACATGAAATGCACGCCTTCCATGAAATGCCCGGTGGTCATGCTGTAACCCAGCAGCACCAGAATCATCACGAACAGCAGCGGCATCATGATCCGCAGGCTACGCTCAAGCCCGGCGACCACGCCTTTGGCGATCACGAAGGCCGACAGCAGCATGAAAATCGTGTGCCAAAGTGTCAGGCGCCATGGATTGGAAATGACATTGCCGAAATAGGCGCCGACCTGATCAGCCGTCGCGCCCTGGAAATCGCCACGACCCATGTCGACGATGTAGTCCAGCGACCAGCCGCCGACCACACTGTAGAAAGACAGGATCAGCAGGGCCGTGATCATCCCGGCAAACGCGCCCCAAGACCATTTGGCCGAGTGTCCGGCTTCCAGTGCCAGCACTTTCAAGGCGTTCGCCGGACTTTGCCGGGCGCGCCGGCCGATCAGGGTTTCCGCGAGCATGACCGGCACGCCGATGAGCGCGATGCACGCCAGGAACATCAGCACGAAAGCGCCGCCGCCGTAGACCCCGACCATGTAGGGGAACTTCCAGATACTACCCAGTCCCACGGCCGAACCGGTCGCGGCGAGTATGAATACCCAGCGGCTAGCCCAACTGCCGTGGACAGAAACCTTGTCTGTCGACATCGTTTATCACGCCCAAGCGTTAGAAAAAGAGGCCGCATTGTCCGGGATTCACTCAACCTGCTCAAGCACGCAGCAACACCGTAGCCGACAGCCGAACAACTCCATATAATGCCGCCCCTATGGCTAAACAGAAGAAACACCCAACAGGGACCATCGCGCAGAACAAAAAGGCGCGACACGATTACTTCATCGAGCACAAGTTCGAGGCTGGTCTGGTCCTGGCCGGCTGGGAAGTAAAAAGTCTGCGGGCGAGCAAGTTGCAGCTGGTCGACAGCTATGTGCTGCTCAAGGACGGCGAAGCATGGTTGCTCGGCAGCCACATCACGCCGTTGATGACCGCAAGCACCCACGTCATCGCCGACCCGGTGCGCACGCGCAAACTGCTGCTCAACCGCCGCGAGCTGGACAAGCTTGCCGCCGCCGTGCAGCAAAAGGGTTACGCCTGCGTCTGCCTGTCCTGGTACTGGAGCAAGCACATGGTCAAGTGCGAGATCGCTCTGGGCAAGGGCAAGAAGGAATACGACAAGCGTGACACCGAGCGCGAGCGCGATGCCGGTCGTGAATTGCAGCGTGCGGTGCGCAACAAGGGCAAGGAAGACTGATCTTCCTCCTTTAGCGCCAATTCGCGAGCAGGCTCGCTCCCACCTTGGAATGCATTTCAAAGGTGGGAGCGAGCCTGCTCGCGAAAGCTATTTCAGCATCAACACAAACACACCTGATCACATCCCCTTGCGCCGCTCCGCCCGAGCCATGCGCTGCACCTCCTGACGCACCTCTTCCAGCACTTCCTGCACATACAGAATATGTCGGCTGGACACTTCCCTCGCCTGCTCGGCACGCCCTTCGATAATCGCCAGATACAATTCCCGGTGCTGCGAGATCAGCATGTCGCGAGTTTCCGTGCGCTGTTTGTACATGCCGCCGATGTTGGTCACGACGTTGCGCTTGAGCAGATCGAACAGTCCGCGAATCGTATGCAGCAACACCGCGTTGTGGCTGGCTTCGGCAATCGCCAGATGAAATTTTGCATCTGCCGCGCCTTCTTCCGCCCGGCTGACTTCTTCATGGCGCGAGTAGCAATCCTGCAGCTCTTCGAACGCAGCGGTCAGGCGCTCACGATCGACATCGGTGGCGCGCAAAGCGGCGTAGTAGGCACACGATGCCTCCAGGGTGTGCCGGAATTCGAGCAAATCACGCTGCGCTTCGGGATTGCTTTCAAGCAATTGCAGCAGCGGATCGCTGAACGTCGAACCCAGGCCCTCCACCACATAATTGCCGCCGCCCTGGCGACTGACCAGCAAGCCTTTGGCCGCGAGTTTCTGAATCGCCTCGCGCAACGACGGGCGTGATACGCCAAATTGTTCGGCCAGCGTGCGCTCGGCCGGCAGACGTTCGCCCGACTTCAGCGTGCCCTCGAGGATCATCCCCTCGAGGCGCTCGACAATATCGTCAGACAAACGGCGCTGACGTATCTGATCAAAGCCCATAACTCATTTCTCCACGATCCCGACCGCTCGCCGGGGTGTCTATTCTGGCCTATCCGCGCGCCGCCGACACCTGCCAGACGCCACTTCGCCAAAGCGGATCAGTTGCCCTCTGCACCGCATCTTCGACGAAAGTTTCAGAGCGGCAAATTGACACACCGCTACCAAGGCTTTTACCCTAGCCAACAGCGCTTGTAAATTGGTATTACCAATTACCCAAGATTGCTCACAGTGCCTGACCAACAACAATTAGGGGCCACCCCACCATGCAAACCTGGCAACAGCTCTACAGTCCGCTCGGCAGTCTCGGCGTCTCCGCTCTCGCGGCCGTCATTCCCATCGTGTTCTTCTTTCTCGCCCTGGCGGTGTTCCGTCTCAAAGGCCATGTGGCCGGCAGCATCACCCTCGCGCTTTCGATTGCCGTGGCCATTTTCGCCTTCCAGATGCCAGTGGACATGGCGTTCGCCGCCGCTGGTTATGGTTTCGCTTATGGTCTGTGGCCGATTGCCTGGATCATTGTCGCGGCAGTGTTCCTCTACAAGCTGACGGTGAAGAGCGGTCAGTTCGAGGTCATCCGCAGCTCGGTTCTGTCGATTACCGATGACCAGCGCTTGCAGGTGTTGCTGATCGGTTTCTGCTTCGGCGCATTTCTGGAAGGTGCCGCCGGTTTCGGCGCGCCGGTAGCGATTACTGCCGCACTCCTTGTAGGACTGGGCTTCAACCCGCTGTACGCCGCCGGCCTGTGTCTGATCGCCAATACCGCTCCGGTGGCGTTCGGCGCGCTGGGGATTCCGATCATCGTGGCGGGCCAGGTCACTGGCATCGACGCCTTCAAGATCGGCGCGATGACCGGTCGCCAGCTGCCACTGCTGTCGCTGTTCGTGCCGTTCTGGCTGGTGTTCATGATGGACGGCCTGCGCGGTGTGCGCGAAACCTGGCCGGCCGCGCTGGTGGCAGGTCTGAGTTTCGCCATCACCCAATACTTCACCTCCAACTTCATCGGCCCGGAACTGCCGGACATCACCTCGGCACTGGCCAGCCTGATTTCCCTGACCCTGTTCCTCAAGGTCTGGCAACCACGTCGCGCCGCCGGCCAGCACATCGTTGGTGCCGTATCCGCTTCGGTGGTCAGCGCCAGCGTCGGCGGTTTCGGCCAGAAGCGCACTACCGTCGCGTCGCCCTACAGCCTCGGGGAAATTTTCAAGGCGTGGTCGCCGTTCCTGATCCTCACTGTGCTGGTGACGATCTGGACGCTGAAGCCTTTCAAAGCGATGTTCGCCGCCGGCGGTTCGATGTACAGCTGGGTGTTCAACTTCGCGATTCCGCACCTTGATCAACTAGTGATCAAGACTGCGCCAATCGTGGCCAATCCGACTGCCATTCCAGCGGTGTTCAAACTTGACCCGATTTCCGCCACCGGCACGGCGATTTTCTTCTCCGCGCTGATTTCGATGCTGGTACTGAAGATCAATTTCAAAACTGGTCTTACCACTTTGAAAGAGACCTTCTACGAACTGCGCTGGCCAATCCTGTCGATCGGCATGGTGCTGGCATTCGCCTTCGTCACCAACTACTCCGGCATGTCCTCGACCATGGCCCTGGTGCTGGCGGGTACTGGCGCCGCGTTCCCGTTCTTCTCGCCGTTCCTCGGTTGGCTGGGCGTGTTCCTCACCGGTTCGGATACGTCGTCGAACGCACTGTTCAGTTCGTTGCAAGCGACCACCGCCCACCAGATCGGCGTCAACGACACCTTGCTGGTGGCGGCCAATACCAGCGGCGGCGTGACCGGCAAGATGATCTCGCCGCAATCGATCGCCGTGGCCTGCGCCGCGACCGGTCTGGTCGGCAAGGAATCGGATCTGTTCCGCTTCACCCTCAAGCACAGCCTATTCTTTGCAACGATTGTCGGTTTGATCACCCTGGCTCAGGCCTACTGGTTCACCGGCATGCTGGTGCACTAAACCTACAAGAAAGACGGAAATAACCGACGCCGGCCCGTGATCCGGCGTCAGCAATTCACCACCGGGTCTGTAAGGCTGCTGAAAGCAATGCGCTTTATATTCGGCAGCCGCAGCAGACGGATAACCGGGCCCACCCGGAGACACGCCTGATGAGCGAGCTTTTTTACAACGCTGTGCCGAACGCGACCCGCGTGGCACCGCCACTGCCCGAACCTCGGCAATACCCCGGCGAGAAACCGTCGCGGGTCTACCTGTTCGGCACGTGTGTGGTCGACCTGTTCTACCCCGAAGCCGGGATGGACGCGATCCATCTGCTGGAGCGCGAAGGGATCCGGGTCGAGTATCCGCAAGGCCAGAGTTGCTGCGGCCAACCGGCCTACACCTCGGGTTACACCGAGCAGGCGCGGACGGTAGCGCGCTCGCAATTGGCGTTGTTTGCCGGAGATTATCCGGTGGTGGTGCCCTCGGGTTCCTGCGCCGGCATGCTGCGCGAGCATTACGCCGACATGTTCAAGGACGAGCCGGAGACGTTGAAACAGGTGCAGGCCCTTGCGGCTCGTACTTATGAGCTGGCCGAGTTTCTGCTGTTCGTCTGCAAGGTGCAGCTCAAGGACAGCGGCGAACCGGTGAAAGTCGCGCTGCACACCTCGTGTTCGGCACGCCGCGAAATGAACACCCACCTGCACGGCCGCGAGTTGTTGGCGCAGTTGAGCAACGTGGAGCGGGTTAATCACGACCACGAAAGCGAATGCTGTGGCTTCGGTGGGACATTCAGCGTCCGTATGCCAGACATTTCCGGCGCGATGGTGGCTGACAAGACCCGTGCGTTGAAAGAGTCCGGCGCGCACAAGGTACTGAGTGCCGACTGCGGCTGTTTGATGAACATCAACGGCGCGCTGGAGAAACAGCAGGAGGCGTTGCGCGGGCAACATCTGGCGAGCTTCCTCTGGCAGCGAACCGGAGGTGCGCAATGAGCACCTCGACGATTATTCCTACGGTCGCCGTAGAAGAAGATTTCCGCACCCGGGCACACAACGCCCTGGGTGATCAGCAGCTGCGGAACAACTTCCGCACTGCCATGGATTCACTGATGACCAAGCGGGCAGCGGCTTTCAACGATGCCCACGAAAGAGAACACTTGCGCGCACTGGGCAATTCGATCAAGGCCCGCGCGCTGTCCAAGTTGCCCGACCTGCTCGAGCAACTGGAACAGAACCTGACCCGCAACGGTGTGACAGTGCACTGGGCGGAAACGGTGGACGAAGCCAATGGCATCGTCTTATCGATCATCCGCGCTCACGAGGCGCGGCAAGTGATCAAGGGCAAATCGATGGTCAGCGAAGAGATGGAGATGAACCATTTCCTCGAGGCTCGGGACATTGAATGTCTGGAGTCCGACATGGGGGAGTACATCGTCCAGCTCGACCACGAGAAGCCTTCACACATCATTATGCCGGCGATCCACAAGAATGCCGGTCAGGTCGCGTCCTTGTTCCACGACAAACTTGGCGTGGAATACACCAAGGACGTTGACCAACTCATTCAGATCGGTCGCAGGGTCCTGCGGCAGAAATTCTTCGAAGCCGACATCGGCGTCTCCGGCGTCAACTTCGCCGTGGCCGAAACCGGCACCCTGCTGCTGGTGGAAAACGAAGGCAACGGGCGCATGACCACCACCGTTCCCCCGGTGCATATCGCCGTTACCGGCATCGAAAAAGTCGTGGAAAACCTGCGCGACGTGGTGCCGCTGCTGTCATTGCTGACGCGCTCGGCGCTGGGCATTCCGATCACCACTTACGTCAACATGATCTCCGGCCCGCGCAAGGAACACGAACTCGATGGCCCGCAGGAAGTGCATCTGGTCCTGCTCGACAACGGTCGCAGCCAGGCCTTCGCCGACAGTGAATTGCGCCAGACCCTGAACTGCATCCGCTGCGGCGCCTGCATGAATCATTGCCCGGTTTACACCCGCGTCGGCGGCCACACTTATGGCGAGGTGTACCCGGGGCCGATTGGCAAAATCATCACCCCGCACATGGTCGGCCTGGCCAAGGTCCCGGACCACCCGAGCGCGTCCTCACTGTGCGGCGCCTGCGGTGAAGTCTGCCCGGTGAAAATTCCGATCCCGGCGATCCTGCGCCGTCTGCGCGAGGAAAACGTCAAAGCCCCGGACGCACCGAATCAGGTGATGCGCGGCCAGGGCAGCAAATATTCGCGCAAGGAGCGTTTTATCTGGAACGCCTGGGCCAGACTCAACAGCTCGCCGACGCTGTACCGCATGTTCGCTTTTTTCGCCACGCGCCTGCGCGCCCTCACACCGAGCAACGTCGGCCCATGGACGCAAAACCACAGCGCACCAAAACCGGCCGCGCGTTCGCTGCATGACATGGCCCGCGAGCATCTGGCCAAACAGGGAGAGCGTCGATGAGCGCCAAGCAAAATATCCTCGGCAAGCTTCGGAAAAGTCTGACCGGCACCACGCCAATTGCCGACAACTTCGATGTCGATCTGGTCACCCAGCCCTACACCTACAGCGCCGAGCAACGCATCCCGCAACTGCGCAAACTGATGGAGGCGGTGCACACCGAAATCCACCTGACCTCGGGCGCCGAGTGGCCGGCATTACTGGCGCAACTGCTGCGTGACCGCCAGTTGCCGAGCCTGCTGATCGCACCGACCACAACGCACGGGCAACGCATCACCCAGCACTGGGCGAATAATCCCGAGCTGCCTGCACTGAAATCCTACGACCGGCCAATGGAAGAGTGGAAAGCCGAACTGTTCAACGACACCCCGGCCAGCCTCACCGGCACCCTCGGTGCGATCGCCGCGACCGGCAGCCTGATTATCTGGCCAACCCGTGAAGAACCGCGCTTGATGAGTCTGGTGCCGCCGGTGCATTTCGCCCTGCTCAAGGCCAGCGAAATCCGCGACAACTTCTATCAGGTGCAAGAGGAATTCGAATGGGCGCAAGGCATGCCGACCAACGCGCTGCTGGTCTCCGGCCCGTCGAAAACCGCCGATATTGAACAGGTGCTGGCGTATGGCGCGCATGGCCCGAAAGATCTGGTCGTGCTGATTCTGGAGGATCAATGAGTCTTCCTGCTGCTTTCCTGCGAGATGCCGAGCGACTGATTCCAGCAGACCGGCGCTTCGACGATCCGCTGTCGACTCTGGCCTTCGGCACCGACGCCAGTTTCTATCGACTGATTCCGAAACTGGTGATCCGCGTCGAGTCTGAAGACGAAGTCGTGGCGCTGCTGCAACTGGCCCAGCGCGACAAGGTGCCGGTGACCTTCCGCGCCGCCGGCACCAGCCTGTCCGGGCAGGCAATCAGCGACTCGGTGCTGATCGTACTCGGGGATAACTGGAATGCCCGCGAGATTCGCGGCCAGGGCACGCAGATCCGCCTGCAACCGGGCGTGATCGGCGCGCAGGCCAACGCCTGGCTGGCGCCGTTCGGACGCAAGATCGGCCCGGATCCGGCGTCGATCAATGCCTGCAAGATCGGCGGCATCGTCGCCAACAACGCCAGCGGCATGTGCTGCGGCACTGCGCAGAATACCTATCACACATTGGCCGGAATTCGGCTGGTGCTGGCCGACGGCACGCGCCTCGATACCGAAGATCCAGCCAGCGTCGCGGCATTTCGCTCCAGCCACGGCGACCTGCTCGAACGCTTGGCGACATTAGGTCGCGAGACCCGCGCCAACGCCGAACTGGCCGCGAGAATCCGCCACAAATACCGTCTGAAAAATACCACCGGCCTGTCGCTCAACGCCCTTGTGGATTTCGACGAGCCTGTGGATATCCTGAGCCACCTGCTGGTCGGCTCCGAAGGCACGCTCGGTTTCATCAGCGCGGTGACTTACGACACCGTCATCGATCACCCGAACAAGGCCTCGGCGCTGATCGTGTTCCCTGATGTCGAAACCTGCTGCAACGCGGTCACCGTGCTGAAAAGCCAACCGGTGTCAGCGGTGGAGTTACTTGATCGGCGCAGTCTGCGCTCGGTGCAGGACAAAAAAGGCATGCCCGCTTTCGTACAGCTGCTGTCGGAAAATGCCTGCGCGCTGCTCATCGAATCCCGCGCCGCTTCGTCGACATTGCTGCAAGAACAACTGGCGCAAATCATGGCGTCCCTGCGCGATTTCCCCGTCGAGAAGCAGGTCGACTTCACTGAAGACCCGGTGGAAAACGCCCGCCTCTGGGCCATCCGCAAAGACACCTTCCCCGCCGTCGGCGCCGTGCGCAAAACCGGCACCACAGTAATCATCGAAGACGTGACCTTCCCGGTCGAACAACTGGCCATCGGCGTCAATCGCCTGATCGAGCTGTTCGACAAACATGCCTACGACGAAGCGATCCTCTTCGGACACGCACTGGAAGGCAATCTGCACTTCGTCTTCACCCAAGGCTTCAACAGCCCGGAAGAAATCGCACGCTACCAAGCGTTCATGGACGACGTCGCGCAACTGGTTGCAGTGGAATTCGGCGGCTCGCTGAAAGCCGAACACGGCACCGGCCGCAACATGGCGCCGTTCGTGGAACTGGAATGGGGCAGCGACGCCTATCAACTGATGTGGCAGCTCAAACGCTTGCTCGACCCCAACGGCATTCTCAATCCGGACGTGGTGCTCAGCGAAGATCCGCAGATCCACCTCAAGCACCTGAAACCGCTGCCAGCGGCGGACGAGATTGTGGACAAGTGCATCGAGTGCGGTTTCTGCGAACCGGTCTGCCCCTCGAAAGGCCTGACCCTTAGCCCGCGCCAGCGCATCGTCATCTGGCGCGATATCCTGGCGAAAAAGCGCGCCGGCGTCGACACCACCGACCTGGAAAAAGCCTTCGACTATCAAGGCATCGACACCTGCGCCGCCACCGGCCTGTGCGCGCAACGCTGCCCTGTAGGCATCAACACCGGCGAGCTGGTGAAAAAGCTCCGTGGCCGACACGCCACGCATCAGAAAACCGCTGACTGGATCGAAGGAAATTTCGCCAAGACCCTACAAGGCGCGCGCTTCACCCTGCACGTCGCCAACGGTGCACGAATGATGCTCGGCGCACCGCGTCTGGCGAAGTTGTCGGCGACGCTGACGCGCTTGTCCAAAGGCCAGGTGCCGTTGTGGACCAACGCCATGCCACAGCCGGAAAAAGCCATTCGCTTCAGCCCGAGCGTGGCCGACGAGCGCCCGCGCGTGGTTTATCTGGCAGCTTGCGTGTCGCGGGTCATGGGCCCGGCGGCGGGTGACAAAGAGCAGATGTCGCTGTACGACAAAACCCGTGGCCTGCTGGAAAAGGCCGGTTACCAGGTAGTCTTTCCCGATGATCAGGACAACCTCTGCTGCGGCCAGCCGTTCGCCTCCAAAGGCTACGCCGAACAGGCCGAGCACAAACGTCAGGAGCTGATCAGCGCCCTGCTCCACGCCAGTCGCGGCGGCCTCGACCCGATCTATTGCGACACCAGCCCATGTACGTTGCGGCTGGTCCAAGACATCGGCGAAACGCGACTGGATCTGTACGATCCAGTGCGCTTCATCCGCACGCATTTGCTGGATCGTCTGGACTTCACACCCCAGGAAGCACCGATTGCCGTGCACGTGACCTGCAGCACTCAGCACTTGGGCGAAAGCCAAGCGCTGATCGATCTGGCGCGCAAATGCAGCAACACGGTGGTGATTCCCGAAGGCATACATTGCTGCGGATTTGCCGGCGACAAAGGCTTCACCACACCGGAGCTGAACAGCCATTCGCTGCGTACGCTCAAGGACGCCGTGCAGCACTGCAGCGAGGGCATTTCCACCAGCCGCACGTGTGAAATCGGCCTGACCCAGCACGGTGGCATCGACTACCACGGGCTGGTTTATCTGGTGGATCGGGTGACACGGGCGAAAGCCTGCTGAGGAAAAAATCAGAACCCTTGAGCGAGGCGGTAGTCCACTGCACATGCCCCGGACCATTCGGGGCCTGTTCAACGGTCAGCGAAGTCTGAACCCTCAGTTCAAGGAGATACACATGAACCGCTCTGTAATGTTAGGTCTGTTTGTCACTGCCTCGATGATGGCGTCCACTTCGTTCGCCGCTGAAAAACCTGGCGATTTATGCGATGCCAATCTGCAGAGAATCGATAGCGCAAAATCCCAATACCTGACGTCGACAGACCTGAATGCGCGCGTATCGGCCAGTGTCAGCAAAGCCCGCGCCCTGAAAGCACAAGGCAAGATTGACGACTGCCTCGCTGAAACACAGCAAACCCTGCTGGACATTCAAAACGCTACCGGTGACACCAAAAAATGATTCATGCGCCGACCTTTTACAGGCCGGCTGCATCGGCACCTGGCCGACCGATCTGGCCTTTTGACATTCGTTGCAAATAAAACCGAATTCCTGCGCAGCGAAGCGGTCAACCAGACAGGTCCTATACTGACCTCGCTTGTCTTGACCTCGGCATCGCGGCCAAACCGTCCGGCAGCACCGAGCCCCCATCGTTCAAGGAGATACCCATGAAGCATTCTGCAATTGCTGGATTGTTTATCACTGGTGCACTTCTGGCCTCGCCGGTGTTCGCGGCGGACAAAGACCTCTGCGCCGGGAATCTTCAAAGCATCAAAGATTTCGTCACCAGCCAGCCGTCCCTTCCTGAAAGCTCCATGAATAACATCAAGGAAGCACAGGAAAAAGCCACTGCGGCCCAGGCGTCCGGCAACGACAAGGAATGCATCGAGGTTACCAACGGCATCATCAGCAAGATGCAGATCCGTAACCCGACGCGTAACTGATGTCCCGCAGGCCAACCTTCGGGTTGGCCTGCCAAGCGTTTTGACGTACACTGTGCACGCTTGTTGCCCGAACAGATTCACCGGGCAATGAGTTCGGGGCCGTTTAGGATTCGACGCCGGTTGCGAAACTCTAGGTGCATGCCGACTTGGTAACAGAAGTCGTAAATCCACTGTTGCAACTACTTATAGTTGCCAATGACGACCAATACGGTGTTGCTCTCGCTGCTTAATTGCAGCTGACAATGCTCCTGGTACCTTCGGGTCCAGCAATCATCAGGGGATGTCTGTAAACCCGAAATGATTGTCATATAGAACAGAATCGCCGTGCAGTACGTTGTGGACGAAGCGGCTAAAACTTACACAACTCGCCCAAAGCACCCTGCCCGTCGGGTCGCTGAGGGTTAACTTAATAGACACGGCTACGCATGTAGTACCGACAGCGGAGTACTGGCGGACGGGGGTTCAAATCCCCCCGGCTCCACCAAATAATCATCTAAAGACGTCCACGGACGTCTTTTTTTGTGCCTGAAATCCAGTAAATACGGGGGTTTCAGGGCCATTGAGCTCCACAGCGCTTCAGGCAGATCCATTTTGAACTGTATTCCAAGGCGTATTCCAAGCCCGTGACTGGTAAATTTTGGAATACACAAACAGCGTTGGAGTACCCATGGGAGCCCGAGCCACACGCCTTTCAGACCTAAAAATCAAAGCCGCCAAGCCCAAGGACAAAGACCCACCAACTCTCAACGACAAAGCCCGCCCAGTGCGGGCTTTGTCGCATCTGGGGTTAGTCGAATGGCCGCCCATTTCCTTCACATTCTCAAGCCTGCCGGTGGCTGTGAATGTTCGACGTTGTACAAAAGGACGCTGGGGCGGCACCGATTCGGCTCACTCTCCAATTAAACGAAACCAATTTGGCTGTAAGACGATTGCGCTTGTGTGATAGCAAAACCACAGCCATCCCCTTACCATTCCGCGGCTGGCTGGACGCCTCGCAGAGAAAACCGGTTCGCATGTGGAAACTCAACCTGCACAAGGAAGGCAATAAACCATGAGCTTCATCGAAACAATCCAATCCAAGGAAGTCGATATCTACATATCGGCGTTCTTCACCATCCTCGGCCTGATTCTGGGAGCCATTCTGGATCGGGTACTGAAAGGCGATTCTCCACAATCCACCAAACAGCCGGGCCATTCGGTAAACCTGACCTTCAACACGGTGGTCAATCCACCGCTGGGCGTGAACGCCGCCAGCACAAGCCAGGATATGACTCCAGTCATCTTCATGATGATGGTGATTGCCGGGCTGATTTATGTGTTTTTCCGGGCCGAGATACTCAACCTGCTTTCCTGGATCACGCTATTCACCATTTCACTATGGGCTGGCGGCACCTTGCATAGCCTTTACCGAGGCTTCTTCGCGGGCATTAAGTGGATCGTTGCGCTGTTGTTTTGCTTGGCATTTTGCGTGGCCGCGACGTATGTCACCGACGAAGCTTTTATGCCCACCCTAGCGCCGCAAAACTTTCAGTACAGCCAGCAGATCATCAATGAGCAGGGCCTGACGGGAATAAAAAAATTTTTCGTCTTGCTGGACATGCACTGGTTCTTGCTACACCTGATAGGCGTACTGCTGTTTATCTATACCAGCCTTCGGATGATGCTTTTTTCAACCTACTTCATCGTTGCGGGTGCACATGCCAATAACAACGGTACTCACGAACCTTGGCTTTCCAGAAAAACCCGCAAGTACGCCAATCTGCGCAAAAACATCATCTTCATGCCTATCCTGCTGGTTCTCGCGTACCTGCTTACCTCGGGTCTTGCTTTCGACTGGTTCATCCACACGATGCCAAATCAGGTCAATGCGTTGATGAACACGGTGCTGTATGGGCGCTGATATTTTCATCGTGCGCTGGAGATCGACTGTCGGGACATCAACCCGGTCGGCAGAAGCGAGATGAACTTTTCTTCACTACGCCCACCCGACCAATCCCATAAAATCCCCCCGCTCATTCAAGAAACTACGGTTCGCCCGCGCTCCTAGCGGGCTTTTTTTCGCCTCGGCTTCTCCATATCTTGCCGCTCCCCACCATATGCGCGACTCTGCCTGCAGATCCCTCGCCAAGGAGCGCTCGATGCCGCTGTTATCCCTGCCCTGCCCGCGCCTGACCCTTGCCATCCTCTCCCCCGATCAAGCCGAGCTCGAAAGCGCGTTCTACCAGCGCAACCTCCGCCACCTGGCGCCGTGGTCGCCCATCCGCACCACCGACTACTTCTCCACCGCCAACATCCGTCGTCGCTTGGAGATCCAGGCCAGTGCTTTCGAAGCCGGGTTAGCCATGCATTTCGCGCTGCTGTCGTCGGACGGTCAGCAGATGATCGGTGCGTGCAATTTCAGCGGGGTTATTCGTGGGGCGTTTCAGGCGTGTTATTTGGGTTATCACATCGATGAGGCGCATCAGGGGCTGGGTTTGATGCAGGAGGGGCTGGAGGCGGGGATTGGTTATATGTTCGATGTGCAGAATCTGCATCGGATCATGGCCAATTACATTCCGGGCAATGAGCGCAGTGCGCGGTTGCTTGAGCGTTTGGGTTTCGAGCGTGAGGGCTATGCGAAGGCGTATCTGAACATTGCCGGGCGTTGGCAGGATCATGTGCTGACGGCGCTGGTCAATCCGGGGTTCGAGGCGCCGGATCAGCGTTGGTCGCGGCGCCTGGGTTGAGTTGCGCGAAACCTGTCAGACAAAAATCCTTTCAGCTCTCGGGTTTGCGGCCGATACAGACCTGCTAACACCCCTGCTGGCTCAAAAGAACAACAATCTTCCAGCTTAACTGACGACCAAGAAACCCAACGTTTCTGGAGGATTTGCATGAATAGCTGGTTCGGTAACATCAGCGTGAACATGAAACTCGGCCTGGGCTTCGGCCTGGTGCTGGCCCTGACCTGCATTCTGGCGCTGACCGGCTGGACCAGCCTCGGCGGCCTGATCGACCGCAGCAACTGGATGAGCGACATTACCCAGCTCAACGCTGGCCTGACCAAACTGCGCGTGGTGCGCCTGCAATACATGCTGACCAACGGCGACGAAACCGCCGCGCAGAATGTGCAGACCACCCTGGAAAGCTTCGCCGCTCAGCAGCAGGCGTTGATCAGCAAGTTCAAGAGTCCGGAGAACGTCAAACTGCTCAAGCAGCAGGCGGCGACCATCGCTGAATACCAGACCTCGCTGAACAAAATGCGCAACGCCTATCGCACCGGCAACAGCGCCCGCGACACCATGAGCGTCAACGCTCAGAGCGCGTACAACCTGATCGAATCGATCAGCCAGCGCGTGCAGCAGATGGAGTTGAGCGATCAGCGTTTCGAGCAGTTCCAGGCGGTTACTGCAGCGAAGGAAGCGTTCATCCTCGCGCGCTATGAAGTGCGTGGTTACACCGCGACCAGCAACGCCGAGACCGAGCAGAAAGCCGTCGGCCAGATCGACGCGGCCATCGCCAGCCTCAAGCCACTGAATGCGCAATTTGCCGCGACTCAGCAGGATGCCTTGCGCCAATTGGAAACCGCGCTGACCAGCTATCGCGGCGCGTTGATGGCGTACAAGAACGCCAACACCGAAGCCGTGCAGGCGCGTAAGGAAATGACCGATCAGGGCACCACCATCGTCGCCCTGAGCGAACAGCTGTACCAGATCCAGCTTGATCGCCGTGACGCCGAAAGTGCCCAGGCGCGCACCTTCCAGTTGATCAGTACGTTGCTGGCGCTGCTGGTTGGCGTGATTGCGGCGGTAATCATCACCCGTCAGATCACCCGTCCGTTGCAGGAAACCCTCGCCGTGGTCGAGCGCATCGCCAGCGGCGACCTGACCCAGAACGTCACCGTCACCCGTCGCGACGAACTCGGCGTGTTGCAGCAAGGCATTGCGCGCATGGGCGTGACCCTGCGCGACTTGATCAGCGGCATCCGCGACGGCGTCACCCAGATTGCCAGCGCCGCCGAAGAGTTGTCGGCCGTGACCGAGCAGACCAGCGCCGGTGTGAACAGCCAGAAAGTCGAGACCGATCAGGTCGCCACTGCCATGCACGAAATGACTGCCACCGTGCAGGAAGTTGCGCGCAATGCCGAGGAAGCGTCGCAAGCTGCCGCTGCTGCGGACGGCGAGGCCCGTGAAGGCGACAAGGTTGTGAATGAGGCCATCGCGCAGATCGAGCGTCTGGCCAGCGAAGTGGTGCGTTCGACCGAAGCGATGAGCGTGCTGCAACAGGAAAGCGACAAGATTGGTAGCGTCATGGACGTGATCAAGGCTGTCGCCGAACAGACCAACCTGCTCGCACTCAACGCCGCGATCGAAGCAGCGCGTGCCGGTGAAGCCGGGCGTGGGTTTGCCGTGGTCGCCGATGAGGTGCGCGGTCTGGCTCAGCGTACGCAGAAGTCGACTGAGGAAATCGAAGGTCTGGTCGCCGGTCTGCAGAACGGCACCCAGCAGGTTTCGGCAGTGATGAACAACAGCCGCGCGCTGACCGACAGCAGCGTCGCCCTGACGCGCAAGGCCGGCGCCTCGCTGGAAAACATCACCCGTACAGTGTCGAACATCCAGTCGATGAACCAGCAGATCGCCGCCGCTGCCGAACAGCAAAGCGCCGTGGCCGAAGAGATCAGCCGCAGCATCATCAACGTGCGCGACGTGTCCGAGCAGACCGCAGCGGCGAGTGATGAGACGGCAGCGTCGAGTGTTGAACTGGCGCGGTTGGGTGGTCAGTTGCAGCAGATGGTCAGCCACTTCCGCGTTTGATTTTGGTTTTGCGCTGAAGCTGAAATCGAATCGCGGGCAAGCCCGCTCCCACATTGGATTTGTGTGGCTCGCAGGATTTTGAGCACACCGCAATACCCCTGTGGGAGCGGGCTTGCCCGCGATGGCGGTGGGTCAGTCAAATCAACATTGCCTGACGCTGCGCCTTCGCGAGCAGGCTCGCTCCCACATTGGATTTCTGTGGGTCGCTGGATTTTGAGCACACCGCAATACCCCTGTGGGAGCGGGCTTGCCCGCGATGGCGGTGGGTCAATCCAATCAACATTGCCTGACACTGCGCCTTCGCGAGCAGGCTCGCTCCCACATTTGGATTTGTGTGACTCACAGGATTTTGAGCTCACCGAAAATCCCTGTGGGAGCGGGCTTGCCCGCGATGGCGGTGGGTCAGTCAAACCAACGTCGCCTGACACTGCGCCTTCGCGAGCAGGCTCGCTCCCATATTGGATTTGTGTGGGTCGCTGGATTTTGAGCACACCGCAAAATTCCTGTGGGAGCGGGCTTGCCCGCGATGGCGGTGGGTCAGTCAAATCAACATTGCTTGACGCTGCGCCTTCGCGAGCAGGCTCGCTCCCACAGGGGTCTATGGTGTCAGGACTATTCGGGATACCCGGTGATTTTGCGGATGCTTTGGTACAGCGGTTTGAGCTGCCGGTACATCCGCAAATACACCTCTCTGTACAACTGCTCATAGATCCTCTGCGCCTCGGGTTGTGGGTTAAAGACCGCTCCAACCCGAGTCATCGCCGCAATGGCCGATGGGAAATCCCTGTGCAGTCCCAACCCCACCGCGCAGCATATCGCCGCCCCCAACCCGGACGCTTCATACACATGCGGACGCTCTGCCGGCAGGCCGAAGATGTTGGCGGTCAGTTGCATGGCGGCGTCGCTTTGTGAGCCGCCGCCGGCGACGCGCAGGCGTTTGATCGAGACCTTTGAGCGTCGCTCGATGTTCTCCATGCCCTGGCGCAGCGCGTAGGCCAGGCCTTCGAGAATCGCCCGGTAGATGTGCGCGCGGGTGTGTACGTCGCCGAAGCCGATCATCGCGCCTTTGGCTTCCACGCCCGGTTCGCGGATGCCCGGTGACCAGTAGGGTTGCAGCATCAGGCCCATCGAGCCTGGGGGCACTTCGTTGACCAGCGCGTCGAACAGTTGCTCCGGCTCGATGCCCTGGGCTTTCGCCTGCTGCATTTCGCGCAGGCCGAATTCGTTCTTGAACCAGCTGACCATCCAGTAGCCGCGATAGATCATCACTTCGCAGTTGTACTGATCGGGCACGGCCGAGGGGTACGGCGGGATCAGCGGGACGATTTCCAGGTAGCGCGAGCGGGTGCTGGTGATGGTCGCGGTGGTGCCGTAGGACAGGCACACGGTGCGCGCATCGACCACGCCGGAGCCGATCACTTCGCAGGCCTTGTCCGCGCCCGCCGCGATCAGCGGCAGCCCTTCGGGAATGCCGGTGTGCCGGGCGGCTTCGCCGCTGATATAGCCGAGGGTTTCGCCGGGTTTGTGCAGGGTCGGCAACTGCTCCGGGCGCACCGCCAGTGCCTGCCATTTCCAGTCGCGCGGCGCCGCCCATTTCAGCCGTTTGAAGTCGAAGGGCAGATAGCCGACGCAGCAGCCGACCGAATCGACGAAGCGCCCGCACAAGCGATGGGTGAGAAAACCCGAGAGCAGCAAAAACTTGTCAGTCGCCGCCCACACCTCGGGCTGATGCCGGGCGATCCAGTTGGCCTCGGCCTGGGCGCGGAAATAATCCACCGTCGCTTGGGCGCCGACCAGCTTGAACAGCCAGCCCCACGGCCCTTTGATGCTGCCCTCGACCTCAGCCTGACGTTGATCGAGCCAGACAATTGCCGGGCGCAGCGGTTTGCCCTCGGCGTCGACATTGATCACGGTGCCGCGCTGGGTGGTCAGAGACACGCCGGCAATCTGCGCACGGTCGATGCCGGTCTGCTGCCAGAGTTGCTGGCAGGCCTCGCCGAGTTTCGCCCAGTAATATTCCGGATCCTGCTCGGCCCAACCGGGTTGCGTCGAGTAGTACGCCTGCAAGTCAACTTTGCCTTTGCCGAGCAGATTGCCCTGCAGATCGAAGAGCAATGCGCGCACGCTCTGGGTGCCGTTGTCGATCGCTAACAGGTATTTCATGGCGTGATCTCCGGCAAGCCGTGATCGCGCAGCCACAACAATCGATAACGCTGAATTTCCGCTAGCCAGCGCTCATCGTCCCAAGCCAATCGCGACTGGCAGAGCGTGCGAATTGCAGGCAGATAATCCTCACCACCGCGCGGCAGCAACAGGCCCAAACGGGTGCGACGCAGCAGCAAATCATCCAGGTGCAGAATCATTTCCGCCTCGCAGGCGAACGCCAGCTCTGCCCACAACGTATCGGTGGCGCCAACCGTTTCCAGACCGAGTTCGCCGAGCAATTGCGCCAGCCTCGGCAGGTATCGACCGTGACGTCCGGCCAAGCGTCGCCATTGATTGCCGCTCAGTCCCGCAATCGTCAGCGGCGGCACAGCGGCGAACACCGGCGCGCCGTCATCGACAAAAGAACGCCCGAGCATCACCGCACACGCCTTGAGCACTTCGATCGCTTGCGGGCGAAATGTGGTCAGTTTGCCGCCGGCCAAAGTCACGCAACCCGGTTCCTGCCACAGCACATGTTCGCGGGTCTCGTTGGACGGTTTGCCCTGCTGCGCACCCGTCGCGCTACCGACCACCGGACGCACGCCTGACCAGGTCGACAGCACATCGTCGACACCAATTTCGGCGCCGGGAAATTGCTGCTGGCACGCGGCGAGCAGATAGTCGAGTTCGTCGCTGGAAATGCGCGCGCTGTGGTCGAGGTCCTCGCGGTGATCGAGGTCCGTGGTGCCGACCACCGTCGCGCCTTCCCACGGAAACACGAACACCGGGCGCCGATCGCGCGCATGCAGAAAAGTGAATGCCTGCGCCACTGGCAGACGCCAGCCCGGCAGCAACAGATGACTGCCGCGCAACGGTCGCAATTGCTTCGCAGCGTCAGCGGGACGGAGGCGCTCAGCCCACGCGCCTGTGGCCACGGCCAACACAGCGGAGCGCAATTGCAGCGTCGCGCCGCCCTCGCCATCTTCGATCTGAACCCCGCACACCCGCCCGCCTTCACGCAGCAGTTGCGTGACCCGCACACCACTGATAATCACCGCACCATCGGCCCGGGCCTCGCGCAGTACGCGCATCACCAGCCGCGCGTCATCGGTCAGGGCATCGACAAAACAGCTGCCGCCGAGCAGGCCGTTTTCCTTCACCCCCGGGGCGAGAAAACGCAGTTGCTGCGCGTCATGAAAACGATGGTTGCGCCGCCCCGCCAGCGCGTCGTACACCGAGAGCAAGCCGCCCATGACGCGCGGCCCGGGAAAGCCGCCGCGATAGTGCGGCATCATGAAACTCATCGGCTCGACCAGCCCCGGCGCTTCATCAAGCAAACGCTGGCGCTCGCGCACCGAATCGCGGGTCAGGCGCCACTGGCCCTTGGCGATGTAACGCAAACCGCCGTGGACCATTTTCGACGATCGGCTGGAGGTGCCCCAGGCAAAATCGCGCTGCTCCAGCAGCAGACAACGCCAGCCCCGGCGCGCCGCTTCGCGGACGATCCCGGCGCCGCTGATGCCGCCGCCGATGACGATCAGGTCCCAGGTTTCATCCGCCAGCGTCGGCAGAATCTGCTCGCGCCATTGCGCGTGCCAGTTCGCCATCATGGCCGCGACTCTGGCAATAACGTGCCGGGATTGAGGCGCCCTTCCGGGTCGAAATGTTCACTCAGCGCCTGCAACGTCTGCATCGCCAGCGGGCCTTTTTCGCGCAGCAGATAGGGCGCGTGATCCTTGCCGACGCCATGCTGATGGCTGATGGTGCCGTGGTTGTCGACGATGGTCTGGCTGGCCGCGTGTTTGAGCATCCGCCAGCGCGCCAGCGTCGCGGCATAGTCGGCTGCCGGGCGAAATACGTAGGTGGTGTAGATGCTTGAGCCCTCGCCGTAGACGTGCGAGAGATGAGTGAAGACATGCACCCGTTCGCCCTCGGCGGCCAAGGCGTCGCGCAGGCTGTTTTCGATGAGGCTGAGCAAGTGGTCGACGTTGCTCCAGTCGGTGGCGGTTTCGAGGGTGTCGACCACGTAACCGGCGTTCCACAGGTTCTCGCGCAGGTAGGGAAAGCGGAAACGGTTCTGCGCCCACTTCTTGCCCAGCAGCGTGCCGGTGAACACGCCGCCGAAGGCTTTCAGATGCTGGCGCGCGTGTTTCAGTGACAGTGCGTTTTGCTGGCGATTGCCGGTGACGCCGAAGGTCAGCAGGCATTTGCCGTCGCCGGCGCCGCGCAGCTTGAGGTACTTTTCCAGCCAGGCGATCTGTTGCGGATGGCCGGCCAGCGCCAGTTGCGTTTCGGTTTCCACCGCGTTCGACAGACGCAGCATCGACAGCGGTACGCGCGCCTGCGCCAATTGGCGGATCGCTTGCAGCGCCTGCGGCCAATCGGGCAGAAACACGCCGTAGAAACGCTCGTCCGCCGGCAACGCACTGACTCGCACTTTGACTTCGGAAATGATCCCGAAACGGCCCTCGCAACCGAGCACCATTTCACGCAGATCGGGACCTGCCGCCGACGCGGGAAAGGTTGGAATCTGCAGAGGCCCGGCGAAGGTTTCCAGGGTGCCGCCGGCAAACAATTGCTCGATCCGCCCGTAGCGCAACGACTGCTGGCCACTGGAACGACTGGCCACCCAACCGCCCAGCGTCGACAGCTCCCACGACTGCGGAAAATGCCCCAGCGTGTAGCCGCGCGCGCGCAATTGGCTTTCGACTTGCGGCCCGCTGGCGCCGGGGCCGAATGTCGCCAGCAGGCTCTGTTCGTCGAGGTCGGTCAGGCGATTCATCCGCGCCAGCGACACCGTCAGCACTGGGCGCGCGGAGTTTGGCGGATTGATGTGCCCGGCCACCGACGTGCCGCCGCCATAGGGAATCAGGCACAGATCCTGATCATGGGCGAGCGCCAGCAATTGGCGGATCTGCTCGGCGGTTTCGGGAAAGGCCACGGCATCGGGATACGTGCCCAGCGCACCTTCGCGTAATGCCAACCAGTCCGGCAGGCTCTGGCCGCGGGCGTGCAGCAGGCGATCGTGAGTATCGACGCTGTACAAGCGATGAGGCACCAGACGCGAGGTCGGCACTTGCGCCAACGCCGCCGCCAGGGTCGCATCGGGCAACGCGTGGCCAGCGCCCAAGCGTTCATGGAGAAACGTCGCGCCTTGGGCCGGCAGTTCGACCACCGTGCCTGCCTCTCCCCAGCCGTTCCAGCGTCGCATGCGTGTGTCCTTTTTCTGCCGTTGGATCAAGCTTGCATACTAGTCAGCGCTGGAGATCTGTCACGGTCGCATCCGGCCAGATCCTGTAGCGAATGGCGCCAAACGTCCGGGCATTTACTTTCGCCGGGCAATCCACTTACCTTGCGGCATTCATTCGCTCACGCGCCGTCGATCAAAGGACCGCGACCATGCCATCGCTCGGCTTCACTTCCGTTCCGCCGCTGCTCAAATACCTGCGTCACGCCGAACAGTTGGGCATGGCCATCGAGCCTGCATTGGCGGCGGCCGGGTTGCAGGCGCAGCAGTTGAGCGACAACACCTTGCGCCTGCCGGGCGAGGTTCACGAGCGCTTGCTGGATTATTTCTGCGAGCACTCGGGCGATGGGTTGTTCGGGCTGCATGCGGCGAATTTCGTCCTGCCCAATTCGTGGAGCGTACTCGGTTACATCACCATGAATTGCGCAACGCTGGGCGATGCGATGAGCCGGATCATGCCGTTCGAAAAACTCGTCGGCGACATGGGCGTCAGCCGCGCCGAGGTGCAGGGCGAGCACGTGCATCTGATCTGGACCTGCCGCTACGAGCGGCCACGAATTCGTCGGCATCTGGTGGAAAACGTGCTCGGTTCGTGGCTGCACTATGCGCGCTGGATCGCCGACACGCAGCTGTCGCCGGCCTGCGTATGGCTGGAGCATGCGCGGCCGGATGCGGTGACGCAGGCCGAGTACGAGGCGTTTTTTGGTTGCCCGGTGCGGTTCGATCAGGCGTGTTCGGCGCTGGTGGTGCCGCTGGATTATTTGCAGTTGCCGCTGCGCCAGGCCGATGCGCAATTGCTGCGAACCCTGGAAGAACACGCGATGGGTTTGCTGGCGACGCTGGAAGAGGCGTCGCTGGCGCAGCAGGTGAAAAACATCCTGCGCGGTTTGCTCAAGGAGGGCTTGCCGCGCAAGGAGCAAGTGGCGGAGCAGCTCAGCGTCTCGGTGCGCACGTTGCAGCGGCAATTGCAGCACGCGGGGACGTCGTATCAGCAGATTCTCGATGAGCTGCGTCAGGAACTGGCCGAGCATTATTTGCTCAACAGTACGTTGCCGATTCAGGACATTGCGCAGTATCTGGGCTTCACCGAACCGCGCTCTTTTCATCGCACGTTCAAGAGCTGGCGCGGGATGCCGCCGGGGGAGTTTCGGCTGCGGAATCGGCGGTGATGCAGATGGCCTCTTCGCGAGCAGGCTCGCTCCCACAGTAGTTCTCGGTTGTCTGCATTTCCGAGTTCACCGCAGATCCCCTGTGGGAGCGAGCCTGCTCGCGAAGGCGTCATTTGCCACACCGATTAAACGCGTCTTGGCACAACTGTTTAAAGCCGCCAGACATTCAGCGAAACCACCCACAATTCCTTGCGCCGCTGCCTACGCCTGCGCCAGAATCCGCCGGCTTGTGCGCCTTGGGGCCTGCCGTTAACTTGATTCGGTCACTGATTTCTCAGTGATCGAGCTTAGCGGCTCGGACAGCATTCCGGTTGTACAAGTCCAATCCGGTCAGGCTCCCGCCTGCACTCGATGGTGGCTGTGCGCATGGCATCTTCGGATGCACCGGGTTGAATGCTTACCGGTCCGCTAACTTGCGCACAGCTGCCTCCCTTTGCTTAGCGGCGAAACGGATGCAGCTTCATAAGAGGCAAGCATTCATGTTCAAAGTAACCCCAAACCCGCCCCCCACCGACTCGGCATCCCCCTACGAATCCGCCGACTCGAAGAAATTCCACGAAGCCGCCGACCGCGCCCTCGACCATTACCTCGGCCCGTCCAGCGCTGAGTTCATGGCCCCGCCCTACAAATCCAACACGCTGTACATGGCCAATCCCGAGGCCGACAACGAATCGCTGCTGGCCGATGCCTGCGAAACCCTGGGGTCGGCGACGGTGATGCTCAACGATCAGGCGGGGCTGGTGAACGGCTCGCAGCGCAAGACGTTGCAGGGCATTGCGCAGATTGTGATGGTCGCGGAGATGGCGGTGAATCGGGTGCTGGATCGGTTGGTGCCGACTGATTGAGGGTTTTTGGGGGATTTGGTGTGGGCTGATTTTGGTGGGGTGTCAGGGATTGCCCTCACCCCAGCCCTCTCCCAGAGGGAGAGGGGGCCGACCGTGCGATGCTCACGAAATACGCCGACCTGAAATGATCGCTGTGAATCCATATTCGACACGGTCGTTCAGGTAGACGTTTGAAGCACGGTCAACTCGGTCGGTCCCCTCTCCCCTCCGGGGGAGGGCTAGGGTGAGGGGCTTTTGATCTCAGGCATGCAGATCAAAGACTGATCGCATTGGTAAACACCAACCGATTGCCAAACGGATCGGCAATGGTCATGTCCTGACTCCCCCAAGGCATCGCCTGAATCTGCGGATGGGAAAACTTGTAATCCTTGGCCATCAGTTGCTGCTGAAACGCCTCCAGCTCATCGGTCTCGATACGCAGCGCCGAACCCGGGCAGGCATCGCCGTGATGCTCGGACAGATGCAGCACACACTCGCCCCGCGACACCTGCAGATACAGCGGAAAATTCGCTTCGAAGCGATGCTGCCAGTCGATCTTGAAACCGAGAAAATCGACGTAAAACTCGACAGCCTTGGCCTCATCGAAGATCCGCAGGATCGGGGTGGTTTTGCCGAAGCTCATGGGGTGCTCCCTGACTGATTGGCCCCACAATGTAGACGGGGAGGATGTCAGCAAATCGGCTTGTGGATGGCTTTCTTTAATTGCACAGTGCCACTATGAGACATGGATCAAAAGATCGCAGCCTTCGATCTCCTGTAGGAGCTGCCGAAGGCTGCGATCTTTTGGCGCCATCATCATCAATAAAATCCTTCGCGCAAATTACCTTCGCGAGCCAGAAACCGCCCTGCCCTGCTGCCATTCGCCTGCCCGTCGCGATAACTCAACACGCCGTTGACCCAAACCCCGTCAATCCCCTGCGCCGCCCGCTGCGGATCGTTGAAATCGGCCACGTCACGCACGGTTTGCGGATCAAACAACACCAGATCCGCCCAATGTCCTTCACGAATCTCGCCTCTTTCCTGCAAGCCAAAACGCGCCGCCGACAGGCCGGTCATTTTGTGCACGGCGGTGTGCAGCGGAAACAGGCCGACGTCGCGACTGAAGTGGCCCAGCACCCGTGGGAAAGCGCCCCACAGGCGCGGATGCGGGAACGGGTCTTCGGGCAGTCCGTCGGAGCCGACCATCGAAAGCGGATGAGCGAGGATTCTTCTGACATCGGCCTCGTCCATGCCGTAATACACCGCGCCCGCCGGTTGCAGACGTTTCGCGGTTTCTTCCAGCGACAGTTTCCATTCGCCAGCAATGTCGATCAGGTCGCGCCCGCTGACTTCCGGATGCGGCGTCGACCAGGTAATGGTGATGCGGTGGGCGTCGGTGACTTGCTTCAAATCCAGGGTCGAGGAACTCGCCGCATAGGGATAGCAATCGCAGCCGACCGGATGGGTTTTCGCTGCCTCTTCCAGAGCTTCGAGCAATTGCGGACTGCGCCCCCAGTTACCGACGCCGGCGCATTTGAGGTGGGAAATGATCACCGGTGACTGCGCGTGGCGGCCGATCTGAAACGCTTCGTCCATCGCCTCCAGCACCGGGGCGAATTCGCTGCGCAGATGGGTGGTGTACACCGCGCCGAACGCCGTCAGTTCTTCGGTCAGTTGCATGACTTCATCGGTGGACGCGTTGAAGGCGCTGGCGTAGGCCAGACCTGTGGATAAGCCCAACGCGCCGGCCTCGAGGCTGTCACGCAACTGCACGCGCATGGCGGTGATTTCGTCGGGCGTTGCAGTGCGGAACAAGTCGTCGAGGTGATTGCTGCGCAGCGCGGTGTGGCCGACCAGTGCCGCAACGTTCAACGTGGTGTTGGCCGCTTCGACGGCAGCGCGGTAGTCGCTGAAACGCGGGTAGACGAACGCCGCTGCGCTGCCGAGCAGGTTCATCGGATCGGGTGGATTGCCCTTCAAGGTGACCGGCGAAGCGCTGATGCCGCAGTTGCCGACAATCACCGTGGTCACGCCTTGGCTAAGCTTGGGCAGCATCTCGGGTTGGCGAATGACCACCGTGTCGTCGTGGGTGTGCACGTCGATGAAACCCGGCGCCAGCACCCGGCCGGCGGCGTCGATTTCTTCGCTGGCGCGGGCGTCAGGCAGATCGCCGATGCGCTCGATGCGGCCATTGAGAATCGCCACGTCTGCGCGGTAGCCCGGCGTGTTGCTGCCGTCGATGACCAGCGCGTTGCGGATCAGGGTGTCGTACTGCATGTCAGTCTCCCAGCGGCAGGCGATCGTCGCCGCCACGGTATTCGTCGAGGGCGAGTTTGATTCGCCGCAGACGTTCTTGATTGTCTTCAGGGCTGGCCAGCGCCAATTCGGTGGCGAGCACGTCGATGGCCAACAGCATGCCGTAGCGCGCCGCCGTCGGTTTGTAGATGAACGAGGTTTCCGCGCCTTGCAGCGGCAGGACGACGTCGGCCAGTTCGGCCAACGGTGAATCGCCGCGAGTGATGGCGAGAATGCGCGCGCCGTAATTGCGCGCCAGCTCCACGGTTTCCAAAAGCTCCGGGGTGATGCCGGTCAGCGAGCAGGCAATCAGCACTTGCTCGGCGTTCAAACTGGCGGCGGTGACGCGCATCATCACCGCGTCATGACACACCGCAATCGGGTAACCGAGGCGCACCAGACGCACCTGCAGTTCATCGCTGCACAGGGTCGAGCAACCGCCCATGCCGAACGCGTGAATCATCCGCGCCTGGCTGAGCAATTTCACTGCGTCGGCGAACCGCGATTCGTCAAATCCGGCCAGATGCTGGCGCAGGGTGGTTTCGATGTCGCCGACGATCTGCCCATAGAACGCCGACTGCTCGGGCGTGCCTGCCGGGTCGAGAAAACGGCTGCCAACGCCGCTGGCCTGGGCCAGTTGCAGGCGCAGATCGCGCAAGTCGCGGCAGCCGACCGTGCGGGCAAAGCGCGACAGCGTGGCGGTGCTGACCTCGGCGCGTTGTGCGAGGTCTTCGAGGCTGGCGCTGGCGGCAAAGCCGACATCGTCGAGCATCAACCGCGCAATGCGCCCCTCGCCGGCACTGAAGGAATCCTGGCGGGCGCGGATCTGGTAGAGGATGTCCATGGGCGGCGGGCTCCGGTTACAGCAGGTAGGAAAGGCCGACGGTCAGCGCGAAAGCGACCAGCGAAATCAGCGTCTCGAGCACGGTCCAGGTCTTGAACGTCTGCGCGACCGTCATGTTGAAGTATTCCTTGATCAACCAGAAGCCGCCGTCGTTGACGTGGGAAAAGATAACCGAGCCCGCGCCGGTCGCCAGCACCAAAAGCTCAGGGTGTGGATAACCCAGACCGATGGCCACCGGCGCGACAACGCCTGATGCGGTGGTCATCGCCACGGTGGCCGAGCCAGTGGCAACGCGCATCAGCGCAGCGAACAACCAGCCCATGATCAGCGGCGACAGATGAAATTCGTGAGCGAGGCCGACGATCTGATCGGTAACGCCGGCATCCACCAGAATCCGGTTCAAGCCGCCACCCGCGCCGACCAGCAAGGTGATGCTGGCGGTGGGCGCGAGGCATTCGTTGGTGAACTTGAGGATCGATTCGCGGTTGAAACCCTGAGCAATGCCCAGCGTCCAGAAGCTCAGCAAAGTCGCCAGCAACAGCGCGATCACCGAATTGCCGATGAACAGCAGGAACTGGTTGAACGCACTGCCGGGGGTGGAAATCAGATTGGCCCAGCCGCCGATCAACATCAGCACCACCGGCAGCAGAATGGTCGCCATCGTAATGCCGAAACCCGGCAGTTTGTCGCGCGGTTCACGGTCGAGAAATTGCTTTTCCAGCGGGTTGTCCGCCGGCAATTGAATGCGCGGCACGATGAATTTCGCGTACAGCGGGCCGGCGATGATCGCGGTCGGAATGCCGATCGCGATCGCGTACAACAAGGTCTGCCCGACCGACGCCTGATAGGCCTGCACCGCGAGCATCGCCGCCGGGTGCGGCGGCACCAGCGCATGCACCACCGAGAGCCCGGCAACCATCGGCAAACCGACCATCAGAATCGACACGCCAACCCGGCGCGCCACGGTGAAGGCGATTGGCACCAGCAAGACGAAACCGACTTCAAAGAACAGCGGCAGACCGACCAGAAACGCAATGCAGACCATCGCCCAGTGCGCGTTCTTCTCACCGAATCTGTCGATCAGCGTGCGCGCCATCTGCTCGGCGCCGCCGGACTCGGCCATCATCTTGCCGAGCATCGTCCCCAATGCCACCACCAGCGCAATATGCCCCAACGTCTTGCCGACGCCGGCCTCATACGCACCGACCACAGCCGACGGCGGCATCCCGGCCACCAGCGCCAGGCCCAGGGAAATCAGGGTGATGACAATGAACGGATTGAGCCGGTAACGGGCGATCAACACGATCAGCGCGATGATGGCCACAGCGGCGTAGACCAGCAGCCAATAGCCGAAGGAAGGCGTCATGCGGTACTCCTCGAAAGGGTCACGTTCGAATGGGTTGTGAAACTCATAAATCATTTCGAGATAGAGATTTCAAACCGCATGAAAGTAATTTTCGTGGAGAGACAAGGTGTGTCGCTGATGGGTATGGCGTGTCGTGATTAATGAAAATCGGAGGGCGGGATTTTCATGGCTTCCTGGCCACCACAAAGTCCCTGTGGGAGCTGGCTTGCCAGCGATGACGGCGCCACGTTCAACATGGGTGGCGACTGATCCACCGCTATCGCTGGCAAGCCAGCTCCCACAGGAATTACATTTTTCCAGGCAGAACGCGGTCACCTGTGGGAGCGAGCCTGCTCGCGAATGGCTTCACTCGGTGCGCGCTGGACTCACACCATTTCGTTACGAATCCATTCAACCACCGACGTGCGCTTCGGCGTCCAGCCCAGCAGTTCCCGGGCGTGTTTGCCGCGTACGCGGCTGTTGGAACCGAGGCCGTAGTTGGCCATTTCGTAGCCCCATTCGGCTTCGGCGTCAGGCAATGGCCAGTCTTGCGGTTTGCCCAGATCGAGGGCTTCGGCCATGGCGGTGGTCATGTCGATGAACGAGGCTTCACCGCTCTCGACAAAGTAGAAAGTGCCCGGCACATTCCTGGTCAGCGCCAGCAGATACAAGGCGACGACGTCTTCGATGTGCACGTTGGACCAGATGTTCTGCCCTGTCCCGACGTGGCGAACGACGCCGCTTTTGCGCGCCTGCTTGAGCAGTCGCGGCAATTGCACGCTGTCGCGTTTGACGCCCAGGCTGTGGCCGTAAATCAAGGTGTTGCAGATCACCGCCGAGTTCACGCCATCCTTCGACGCAGCGAGCACCAGGTTGTCGATGGCTACGCGATCGGCCTTATCGACAGTCGGTTCCGGCAGGTGGTCTTCGTAATAAATGACATCGCTGGATTTGCCGCCGGAGGCATCGCCAACGATGCTCGAACCGCTGGTGTGCAGAAAGACTTTATTAGAACCGCGCAAAGCGTCGAGCAACGCTTCAACCGCACCGCGATGATCGCTGCTCGCAGCATTGATCACCGCATCGGCGGCACGCGCCTGTTGCGCCAGCAACTGGCTGTCATCAAGGGTGCCGATCAGCGCGTTCATGCCCAATGCTTTCAGCTCATCAGCCTGCTCGGCGCTGCGCACCAGACCTGTAACTGTGTGCCCGGCCTGCACCAGGCCGGTGGCGATGGAACCGCCGATAAAACCGGCAGCGCCGGTGACGAATACGTTCATGGAGAAACTCCCTGCGTGAATAAGTGATGCAGCGAGTATCGGCCGATGAAACCCGGCGAAAAACCCGCCCTCGGCCAATTCACTCTTGCGCAGGGATCACGAATCAGCCTTTGAATTCGGCGCTGGCATAGGCGGCGAGTTTGCCCTGGATAAAGTCGAGGAAACACTGAATGCGCAACGCCAGTTGCGAGTTGCGGTAGTACACGGCGTTGATCGGCTGGCGATAGCCACTGTTGAATTCACCGAGCAGGACTTTCAGGCGTCCGGCGCGGATGTCGTCGATGGTCATGAAGTGCGACAGACAGGCAATGCCCTGCCCTTCCAGTGCCAAATGGCGCACGGTCTCACCACTGGAGGCGCTGATTGCCGGGGTGATCGGCCAACGGTCGCCATGCACATAGCGCAGCGGCCACTGGTTGAGGCCTTCGTTCTGGGTAAAGCCGAGCAACGTGTGTTCGCTCAAATCCGCCACTTGTCGTGGCGCACCGTGTTTTTTCAAATAGGCGGGGCTGGCGACGATCATTAATGGGCTGCAACCGAGCGAACGCGCATGCAGCGTCGAATCGGCGAGGGTGCCGATGCGGATGGCGACGTCGGTGCTTTGTTCAAGCAGGTCAATGATCAGGTCATTGCTGTTGAGTTCGAGCAGGATGTCCGGGTACAGCTGCCGGAATTCGTCGATGTAGGGAACGATGGCGTGGAGCATGAACGGCGAGGCAGCGTTGATGCGCAGGCGCCCGGATGGGGTCTGCTGGCGCGAGGACAGGCGTTCTTCGAGTTGATCCATCTGGTCGAGAATCAGCTTGGCCTGTTCGAAGAAATACTTGCCCTCCTCGGTCAGGTCCATGCGTCGCGTGGTGCGGTTGATCAGCGTGGTGTCGAGCTTGGCTTCGAGCTTCGACAGCGTGCGACTGACGGCCGACGGCGTCTGGCCGACCTGCTCGGCGGCGGCGGAAATCGAACCGCACTCGATCACGCAGACGAAAATCTGCAACTCATCGGATCTGGCTTTCACGGGTGTCCTCGCTGGAATCGCCGATCGCAGCCCGTCGCCATGCCCCCTGCAGGAGCTGCCAAAGGCCGCGATCTTTTGCTGTACCCGGATAGTAGCCCGAAACCCATCAAGCCTTGAGGCCAAACACCTCAGTCAGATGCTGCTCATAGCGCACCACATCATTCTCGATATTCGGACGCTTCATTACGTCGACGCAGAGGAAGGTCGGCAGCGCGGTCATGCCCAGAAACTCGTTGGCCTTGTGGAACGGGAAGTACACGGCGTCCACGCCTTTGGCTTCGAAGAAATCCGTCGGATCATCGAAGGCTTGCTGCGGTGCGTTCCAGGTCAGCGACAGCATGTATTGCTTGCCCTGAATCAGACCGCCACTGCCGTACTTCTGCGAAGCATCGGAACGGGTGCGACCGTCGCTGGCGTAGAGGCTGCCGTGGCCTTCGGTGAAGACTTCGTCGATGTACTTTTTCACCGTCCACGGCGCGCCCATCCACCAGCCCGGCATCTGATAAATGATCACGTCGGCCCAGAGGAATTTCGCCACTTCTTCGGCAACGTCGTAGCCTTCATCAATGAAAGTGGTCTTGACGTCGACACCGCCGCGATCGAGCACGCTCAGCGCGGTTTCGTGCAGGGTGGTGTTATAGCGGCCATCGGAGTGGGCGAATTTTTTACCGCCATTGAGCAACAGCACTTTCTTCATCGGAAAACCTCGGCGCAGCCTTTGAGGCTGGATTGAATCAAGAATTGGAATGGCCGCAGATTAACCATCGATCTCGCGCGGAAACAGCCACATCGACGCAAAATACATTTGATCAAAACGCACGAATCGATCGCCAATTGTTGCCGTAGCATCGCCGCTTTCTGCTTTTGAGGAAGTTGTGATGAGTGAACGCCAGGGTTTTATCCTGCACGCCAAGACCCGCCCGGAAAAAGCCGCCGAATTCGAAGCGCTGTTCCGCGCTTACGTCGAGCCGAGCCGCGCCGAACCGGGCTGCATCGAGTACCACATGCTGCGCGACCAGCAGGATCCGACACTGTTTATCTTCTACGAGATCTGGGCCAGCCAGGCGCATCTGGATGAGCACTCGGCATTGCCGCACATGAAAGCGTTTTTCGCCAGGCGCATGGACTATCTGGAGCGCGATTTCGATATCCGCGCGATCGACATGCTCAGCGAATCGTCGGCTAGCCGCTGATCAGCAAATGGGCGCCGAGCGCGCCCAGTCCGATAAAGAACACCCGCTTGAACAGCACCGCACTGATGCGCTGACGCAGCCACTGACCGAGCCACATGCCAAGCATGGCCGGGATCAGCGCCAGCAGCGAGGCGCTCAATTCGCTACCGCCGAGTGCGCCGTGCCAGAGCAGCCCAGCGGCCAGCGCCAGGGTCGAGACGGTGAAGGACAGGCCGAGCGCCTGCACCAGCTCATCGCGGCTCAGCCCCAGCGCTTGCAGGTACGGCACCGCCGGAATCACGAAGACGCCGGTGGCTGAGGTGATGACGCCGGTGATCAGGCCACACAGCGGGCCGAGCCAGCGTTCATGACGCGGGTTGACGTGCAAAGTCGGCAGAAACAGTCCGCTCAATGCGTACAGCAGCAGCGCCGCGCCAAGTCCGCGCACCACCCAATGGCCGCCGGCCATGCCGATCCACAGGGTGCCGATGCCGGTGCCGAGGAAGATCAGCAGCAGCATGGGCCAGAGGCGTTTGATCAAGCTTTTCAGGTGACCACCGAAGGCCAGTTGCCAGAAATTGGTGAGGGTCGCCGGAATGATCAACAGCGCGGCTGCCTGCGCCGGCGCCATAGCCAGACCGAGCAGGCCCATCGCGACAGTGGGCAGGCCGAGGCCGATCACGCCTTTGACCGTGCCGGCGAGGAGGAAGGTGGCGATGACCAGTAGAGAAAGGGTCAGGCCGAGGGTTTGGTAGAAGTCGGTCAGTGTGTGCATTGGGGTAATGTGCACTGATCCGGGCTGGGGGAAAATCTGCCATATACTTAGGCAGCCTCTTCCTTTGCAAGAGGCTGACATCGGCTTTGAGGCATCTGACCTCTTCGCGAGCAGGCTCGCTCCCACACGGGATCTGCGCTGTACATAAGTCCCTGTGGGAGCGAGCCTGCTCGCGAAAGGGCCAGCCCAGCCACCGCGAAACCACAGGCAAACCCCATGCACTTCGACCTCACCGACCTGCGCCTCTACCTGCACATTCTCGACACTGGCAACATCACCGCCGGCGCCGCCCGCAGCCACTTGTCCCTAGCCGCCGCCAGCGCCCGAATCCGCGCGATGGAAGCCTCGCTGGGCGCCGAATTCCTCGAACGTGGTCGGCGTGGCGTCACCCCGACCCCGGCCGGTAAAGCCCTCGCCCGCCATGCGCGCATTCTTTTGCAACAGGCCGAACGCATGCAGCAGGATCTGGCCGATTATGCGCATGGCGTCAAAGGCCAGGTGCGGCTGTTATGCAACACCACGGCGATCACCGAGTACCTGCCAGAAGTGCTCGCGGACTTTTTGCGCAGCCATCCCAATCTCGACATTGATCTACAGGAACTGCCCAGTGCGCGAATTACCCATGCCTTGCGTGAAGGCGCAGCGGATCTGGGCATCGTCTCCGACGCGGTCGACACCAACGGCCTGCAGACCCAGGCGTTTCGTGATGATCCGCTGGTGCTGATTCTGCCGCTCGATCACCCGTTGTCCGACGTCGCCGGGGTCAGTTTCAGCGACGCGTTGCAGCACGACTTTGTCGGATTGAGCGCCGACAGCGCACTGGCGATTTATCTGGAAGAACAGGCGCTGCACAGCGGCGCACGGATGCAGGTGCGCATTCGCGCCGATGGCTTTGATGGCGCGATGCGTATGGTCGCCCATGGCGCCGGCCTGGCCATCGTGCCGTTGGCCGCTGTCGAACGTACGGCGCTCAAACGGTTCCAGTGCTTGACCCTGAATGAGCCGTGGGCGCGCCGCACGTTATTGCTCTGCGCGAGAGACTTCGCCGCGCTGCCGGGTTATGCCAACGCATTGTTACAAGCGCTCACCGCTGCGCGCGTTTCTGAGCACTCCGATGTCGACCCCAGACAACTGAGCGACGACCGGCCGCTATAGGGTGCGACTTCAATTCTCAAGTCCACCTGCCCGGAGTCCCTCATGACCGCGACCGCCCCTATCACCGTTCTGCGCGACACCCACCCGCTGCCGGTACTCGACGCCTGCAAATGGGAAAAACTCGAAGGCGACCCGCACACCGTCAACCTCAATGCCTACACCAGCGAAGACGGCAGCAAGATCATGGGCACCTGGATCTGCACACCGGGCAAGTGGCGCGTCGATTATGTGAAGTGGGAGTACTGCCATTTCCAGGAAGGCTACTGCGTGATCACCCCGGACGGCATGGCGCCGATTCATCTGCGCGCGGGCGATATCTTCGTGGTTGAGCCGGGTATGAAAGGCACGTGGGAAGTGGTCGAGACCGTGCGCAAATACTTCGTCTTCGCCTGATGCAAAAAAGCCGGGAAATCACCCGACATGATTTCCCGGCAAATATCCCGGCGTTGCTAAAAACCTGTGGCGAGGGGATTTATCCCCGCTCGACTGCGCAGCAGTCGCAAACCCTGAGCACTCGGTTTGCCTGACACAATGTAGGGGGCTGCTGCGCAACCCAACGGGGATAAACCCCCTCCCCACAAAGGGCTGATCGCGTTACTGCGGCTTGCGATAGCTGTTGATGATCGCCGAGAAGTCTTTCCCACCGTCACCGCGCTGACTCATCGCCTGATACAACTGCTGTGCCACCGCGCCGAGCACCACCGGTTGATGCGCCTGCCGCGCCGCTTCCGTCGCCAGCCCGAGATCCTTGAGCATCAGTTCTGCACCGAACCCGCCGGTATAACCGCGCGAGGCCGGCGCCGTTTCGACGATGCCCGGCCACGGGTTGTACATCTCCGAACTCCAGCAGCGGCCGGTGGAGCTGTTGATGATCCCGGCCAACACGCCGGTGTCGATCCCCAGCGCATCGCCCAACGCCATCGCCTCACTGACGCCGACCATCGAAATCGCCAGCAGCAGGTTGTTGCAGATCTTGGCGATCTGGCCGGTGCCGACTTCACCGCAATGCACAATGTTGCGGCCCATCTGCGCCAGCACCGGTTGCAGGGTGGCGAACAGTTCCGGGGTAGCGCCGACCATAAAGGTCAGCGTCCCAGCCGTCGCACCGCCAGTGCCGCCGGAGACCGGCGCATCGGCCATGGCCACGCCTTGTTTGGCGGCGGCCGCTGCGACGTCGCGGGCGGTCTGCGGATCGATGGTGCTGCAATCCACCGCCGGCACGCCTTGGCGAATGCCGGCGAGCACGCCCTCTTCACCCAGCCAGACACTGCGCACATGCACCGCGGCCGGGAGCATGGTGATCACCAGTTCGGCATCTTCCGCCGCCTCGCGGGCCGAAGCGCGGATGGTGCCGCCCAGTTGCTCGAGTTCCGCCAGCACGGTTTTGTTCAGGTCGACCAGATTCAGCGAGTGGCCGGCCTTGATCAGGTTGCGCGCCATCGGCGCGCCCATGTTGCCCAGCCCGATAAATGCGATTTTCATGATCGAATCCTCAGCGCAGGTTGATGGTGGTGTTCACGCCGTCGTTGACGCTGTCGTCATCGAACCAGCGCGCCGTGACCGTTTTGGTCTGCGTGTAGAACTGCACCACTTGCTTGCCGTACGGGCCGAGGTCGCCGAGTTTCGAACCGCGCGAACCGGTGAAGCTGAAGAACGGTACCGGCACCGGAATCGGAATGTTGATGCCGACCTGACCGACGTCGATTTCAGTCTGGAATTTACGCGCCGCCGCGCCGCTCTGGGTGAACAGGCCGGTGCCGTTGCCGAACGGGTTGGCGTTGACCAGCGCAATCGCCTGATCGAGGGTGTCGACTTCCAGCACCACCAGCACCGGGCCGAAGATTTCCTGGGTGTAGATCTGCATGTCGGTGGTCACACCGGAGAACAGGGTCGGGCCGACAAAATTGCCTTGTTCATAACCCGGCACGCTGATGTCACGACCATCGAGTTCAAGCTTGGCGCCTTCCTTGATGCCGCTTTCGATCAGTTCGAGAATCCGCGCCTTGGCCTTTTTCGAAATCACCGGACCGACATCGGTGCCTGGCTCGCTGCCGGCGTTGACCTTGAGTTTTTGCGCCAGTGCTTTCAGGTCTGGCAGCCACTGTTTTGCGGCACCGACCAGCACCACCACCGACGTGGCCATGCAACGTTGCCCGGCCGCACCGAAACCGGCGCCGACCAAGGCATTCAGCGCTTGCTCGCGATTGGCGTCCGGCAGTACCACGGCGTGGTTTTTTGCGCCCATCATCGACTGCACGCGCTTGCCGTGTTTGCCGGCCAGGTCATAAACGTGGGTGCCGACAGCGGTCGAACCGACGAACGACACGGCTTTGATGTCCTTGTGCGTGCACAGACCATCGACCACATCCTTGCCGCCGTGCACGACGTTGAGCACGCCCGCCGGAACGCCAGCCTCAATGGCCAGTTCCACCAGCAGCATGGTCGACAGCGGATCCTGTTCCGACGGCTTGAGCACGAAGGTGTTGCCGCAGGCGATCGCCATCGGGAACATCCACAGCGGAATCATCGCCGGGAAGTTGAACGGCGTGATGCCGGCGCACACACCGATCGGCTGGCGCAGGGTGTAAGTGTCGACGCCGCCGGCGACGTTCTCGGCGAATTCACCCATTTGCAGGGTGCCGATCGAGCACGCGTGCTCGACCACTTCCAGGCCACGGAAAATATCGCCTTCGGCATCAGCAATGGTCTTGCCCTGCTCGGCGCTGAGGACCACTGCGATGCGCTTGGAGTGCTCGCGGATCAGCGCTTGCAACTTGAGCATGATGCGCATCCGCGCGCCGATCGGGGTCAGTTTCCAGGTCTGGAACGCGCGCTGGGCGGCGCTGACAGCGGCATCGACCTCAGCGGCGGTGGCGAACGGAACCTTGGCCAGCACTTGCTGGGTGGCCGGGTTGACGATGTCGTGCCACTCGGTGGTCTGCGACTCGACCCATTCGCCGTCGATCAGCAGTTTGACCTTTTGCAGCGTGGTGTCGTTGGGCGTAAGCGATGCGTTCATGCTGGTCTCCAGAACTTGTTTTTATCGTAGGAGCCAAGGCGAAAGGTTCGCCTTGAGATGAGGCGTGTGTCACGAATTGGTTGTCGGACTGTTTTTGGAGTATAGATGTGCAAACTTCTAATAAGAACGCACATATAAGCCCGACCATCATGCAAAAAAACATCACCTCGCTAGGCTCGCTGAACTGGGACGACCTGAAGTTTTTCCTTGAAGTCGCCCGCACCCGCAAGGCCAGCACCGCCGCCAAACGCCTGGCCGTGGACTACACCACGGTGTCGCGACGGATCAGTTCGCTGGAAGCGGCGCTCGGCACATTACTGTTCGAGAAATCCCGCACCAGCGGCTTCGTCCTGACCACTGAAGGCCAGCGCTTGCTCGGTTATGCCGAGTCGATCGAAAGCACATTGCACATGGCTTGCGAGCAGGTTTCGGGCTCGGGCGTGGCCCTGTCCGGGCACGTGCGCATGGGCTGCACCGAAGGCTTCGGCAGTTTTTTCATCACCCCGCAACTGAGCCATTTCGTCGACGCCTACCCGGCGATCTCGGTGGACATCCTGCCGCTGCCGCACTTCATCAGCCTGTCCAAGCGCGAGGCCGACATCGTCATCGCCCTCGAGCGGCCGGAGCACGGGCCGTACGTCTGCTGCAAACTCTGCGACTACCGCTTGCAGCTGTACGCAACCCAGGACTATCTGGACAAACACCCACCGATCCGCCGCCCGGCCGATTTGAGCAAGCATCAATTCATCAGTTATGTGGACGACCTGGCGTTCAGCTCGGAGCTGCTCTACCTGGCCAACGTGCTGCCCGGCGCCAGCGCAAACTTGCGCAGCACCAGCGTGATCGCGCAATACGTTGCCGCGCAGCAGGGCCGCTCGCTGGCAATCCTGCCGTGCTTCCTCGCCGCGCAGGATCCACGATTGCTGCCGGTGTTGCCGGAGGAAATCGACATCACCCGGCAGTTCTGGATGTACTGCCGCGAGGATCTGCGCAAGTTGAAGCGGATTACGTTGTTGTGGGATTACATCCGCGAAGTGACTGAACGCAATCAGGCGTTGTTGATGGGTGAAACGCGGGAGATGCGCTTTGCCGATTAGTCGGCGCTGACCACGATCGACACCCGGCGATTTTCCGTGCGCCCCGCTGCGGTGTCGTTGGAAGCCACCGGTTCGCTGCTGCCCAGGCCTTGCAGCTGGATGTTTTCCTGCTTCATGCCGACCGTACCGAGGACGTTGGCGACGCTCTTGGCCCGGCGCAGCGACAGTTGCTGATTGTAGGTTTCCTTGCCGGACGCATCGGTGTGGCCATCGACGCGCACCCGCTCGATTCCCACGCCGAGCAACGCCTTGCCGATGCGTTCGACGATTTCCGTGCTGGCTGCGTTCAGGCTTTCGACATCGCTGCCAAACAACACTTTGCCCGACAGGCCGAACTCCCAACCGTCGTCGGTCAACTCGAAACCCTGCTGTTTGAGCACGGCGACCTGCGCGGGTGTCAGGCCTTTCTGTGGGGTGGTCTGGCAACCGCTCAGGGTCAGCGCGGCGATCATCAGCAATGCGGAAAAAAGTCGAACGGGAAGAGTGAACACGGACATCAGCTCCTGGTATGAACGGAATCGACCGGGCGCTCCGACCCGGCGGTGAATTGCGCGCCACGCGACAGGCGCTTGGCCTGGTACATTGCCGCGTCGGCTGCGTTGAGCAAGGCACCCGGCGTGGCGCCATGATCGGGGTAAACGGCGATGCCGATACTCAGCGAGGTCACCACACTGCTGTCGCCGGGCAGGGTGATCGGCATGTCCATGCTGGCGAGAATCTTGTCAGCGATGTGCTCAGCGTCTTCGACCGTGTGCAGCGGCGCGAGCAGCACGGCGAACTCGTCGCCACCCAGCCGCGCGACCAGATCATCCTCGCGCAATTGCGCTCGCACGCGATTGGCGATGGCCACCAGCACTGCGTCGCCCGAGGCGTGGCCGAAGTTATCGTTGATGCCTTTGAAGCGGTCGCTGTCGAGAAACAGCACGGCGACCCGCTCATCGTGTTTTTTGCCGTTGCGCAAGGCGCGGATCAAGCGGCCTTCGAAAAACGCGCGGTTGGGCAAACCGGTGAGGCTGTCGTGGGTCGCTTGGTGAGCGAGAGTTTCGTTTTCGTTTTGCAGATGGGTTTGCCACGACTCGAGTTCGCCGAGCAAGGCATTGAAGTCGTTGCCCAGATTATCCAGCTCAGCGATCTGCGCCGGCGGCACGCGCCGATCCAGCGCTCGCTCACTGCGCGCGGCGTGGGCGACGGCGGCGAGGCTGTGCAACGGGCCGATGATCGCGCGCAACTGCCGCCGCGCCAGATAGAGCGCGACCCAGGCGCTGATCGCGGTGCAGAGCACAATCCCGGCCAGGCCGCTGAGCAGGAAGCGCATCAGGCTGCCGCCGTGGCCGATGAGCAGGACGCGACCGATTTCACGGTCCTGATGCTCAATCGGCAGGCTCACCGGTTTTTCCAGAAGAGCGCGGGTGATCTGCATTTCCAGCTCGGAGAACAAGCCGGTCTCGACGCGCTGCCATTGCGCGATCAATTGGCCTTGCGCGTCGAGCACTCGGGCATCTGCCACTTCCTCAGTGGCGGCGATGATCGCCAGCGCCTCGGTTGCCGCCGCTTTGTCATTGAACACGACGGCCGCTTCGACGGTGTAGCTGATCGAACGGGCGATCAAGTGCAGGTTGTGATCGGCATACACCCGCAGCGCGAGCACGCCCAGCAAGGTCAGCGAAACACTGGCCATCGCTACCGCCACCAGCGCGACAATCAAATGCCCACGGCCAATGACCGAACCAAGGGTGGGGCGAGCCTTCCAACTGAACAGCTTCATGGCGCCGCCGCTTTGCGACGGGACAACTGCAACACGCTGGGGTGAATGCGCACACCACTGCGAGCCACGGAGTCGAGATTGACCTCGAACGACACTTGTTCATCGCCAACGCGCAGGCAGAACAGACTGCCGACGGTGCATTGATCGTCTGCTTCGCTGATGCTCAGCACCGGATGCCCGATCAACGATGCAAACAGGCGACTGCGTTCATCGGCGGTGAGCTTGCCGATGTACACCGCATCGCATTCGCTGACGATGCCCGGGTTGTCCGCCAGCAGACGCCGCACAGCCACCGGCCGGCCCGTGGCTTGGGTGGTGCCTTTGACCAGGTCATCGGTGTATTCGGTGGGGCCGACGATGCACAGACGCAATTGCGCCGGCTCCACTGGCCAGCGTGCGTAACTGAGGATGCCAAGAACCACTTGCGTGACCGCTTTGGCCCGTTGCTCGGCCGGCCCGGTTTGCGCTTGGGCGATGGCGCTGCCCGTGAACAACCAGAGCAAAACGATCAGCAATGCGTGCTGGCAGGCCACCACACGCTGTGTCGCCCAGACGGCCACCTTCATGGAGGGATTCTCTTGGAGCGTAACGAAATGATGCCGCAACGATAGCACAGCGCCAGAACACCAGCGAGGCGCCTGCCTCTGACCGGTTGGTCAGTACTCGTTGTCGGTCATTCAGCGCTTCATCCCGGAGGCTCGGTGCCCTCTTCCAGTTCCAGCATCAGCCCGCTCAGACGCTTGACCTTGCGCAGCACCGCCTCTTCAAACACGCCGGCACGCGGCTCGATCAAGGTGAACCAGTGCCGGGCGCGAGTGATTCCGGTGTAGATCAGTTCTTTGGTCAGCACGGGGTTCAACGCATCCGGCAGGATCAGCGCCGTGTGGGCGAACTCCGAACCCTGGGACTTGTGCACCGTCATGGCGTACACGGTTTCGACATCATTGAGTCGACTCGGCAACACGAAGCGCACGCCGCCCTGACCATCGTTACGCGGGAAGGCCACGCGCAGAACCGTCTTGCCGATTTCTGCACCTTCACGCTCGGGCAGTTTCAGGGCGATGCCGATGTCGCCGTTCATCAGGCCCAGACCATAGTCGTTGCGTGTCATCAGCACCGGCCGACCTTCATACCACTGCTGATCGCTCTCGATCAGACGCGCCTTGAGCAATGCAGCGGTAATGCGCTGGTTCAGACCTTCAACGCCCCACGGCCCTTTGCGCACCGCGCACAGCAACTGGAACGTGTCGAACGCCTGCAAGACTTCGCGCGCCCAATCGATCCAGTCCGCATGCTCAAGTGGCCGCGTTGACGGTGGACGCTGATCGCGCAATACGCTCAGGTAATGGCGGTAACCTTGCGGGCCGTTGCCGTGACCTTCGAGCAACAGGCGTTCGAGCTTCTGATCATGTTCGCCTTTGAGCGGTAACGAATACACGTCGTCGTAGCTGCCGGCCGCGAGCAACTGTCGCGCCTCGTCGGCCAATTGCTGATTGACCCGGCGCGCGAGCTGACCGATGCCACTGCCCTCGCCGAAACGGCGCGAGTGACGCAGCATCACGACTTGCTGCGCCAGCGGGTGGGTGCCGTCGCGGTCTTCATGCAAACCGCTGCCCTGCAACGACTCGCCACTGACTGACTCCAGCCATTGCCGCGTCTGCGGGCTGTACCAACCGCCCTCGGCGTCACGGCACAGATCGCCCAGCACCGCACCGGCCTCGACCGAGGCCAGTTGATCCTTGTCGCCCAGCAGCACCAGCCGAGCATGGGCCGGCATGGCGTCGAGCAAGTTGGCCATCATTTCCAGGTCGATCATCGAAGCTTCGTCGACCACCAGCACATCCAGCGGCAGGCGGTTGCCGGCATGGTGACGGAAGTGGCGAGTGCCCGGTCGACTGCCGAGCAGACGGTGCACGGTGGTCACGTCGCTGGGGATCGCCGCGCGCACCGCTTCGGCGACTTGCAGTGATTGCACTTGCTGACTGATCGACTCGGTCAAACGCGCAGCGGCCTTGCCGGTCGGTGCCGCCAGACGAATGCGCAGCGGATGGCCAGCCTCGACGGCTGGTGCCTGCAGCAACGCGAGCAAGCGCACCACGGTAGTGGTTTTCCCCGTGCCCGGGCCGCCAGTGATGATGCTGAAGGCGCTGCGCGTAGCGAGAGCACAGGCGAGTTTTTGCCAATCGATGACAGCTGCGGATTCCGCGCCGCCGAACAATTCGTTCAGACGCTGCGGCAGATCATCCGGCGTCGGCTCCTGTTGCATCAAGCGTTGGCGCAACGCTGCATCGATGCGGCGTTCGTAGGTCCAGTAGCGGCGCAGGTACAGGCGTTTCGAGGACAGCACCAATGGACGTGTCTGCGCTGTTTCACTCGGGTCAGCAGCCAGGGCCACCAATGGACTGCTTGCCAGCACTTTGCACCAATGGGCTCCATCGAGCGTTTCGAGCAGTTGCGAGGGCAGCAGCAACACACCGCCCTGCACGTCGCCTTCGGGCGGCAATGACAGTGCAAAATCCGGCGCCTTGAGGGTTTCAAACAGGTCCAGACACACATGACCATGGCCGAGCTGGTGACTGGTCAACGCCGCTGCCAGCAACACCAACGGGTCGGTCTCGGGCCCGAGTTCATGCAGGAAAGCGACAAAGGCGCGGTCCAGCGCGCGCAGCCAGCCGCGCTCGACCCAACGGCTCAGCAACAACAGCAAATCATCGGCGCGGGTCAGCGGCGAGAGTTTCGACAGGCTGTCCGCTTCCAGCGGCGTCGGCAACAGATCGGCGAATGTGCGGCTCATAGCAGGACTCCCTGTTCCCAGGCGGGTTCGGACTTGGGTTCGGGTTTGCCCTGGAACATCCGGTCGAGGCGTTCGATCAATTCCCGTGGCGGACGCACGAAGTACACGCCGCGACTCTCCGCACGCGTACCGCGTAGAAACAGATACAGCGCCCCGCCGACATGGCGGTCGTAATCGTAATCCGCCAGCCGCGCTTTCAACTGGCGATGCAGTGCCAACAGATAAAGTACGTATTGCAGGTCGTAACGGTTGTCGAGGATCGACTGCTCCATGGCCTGCACGGTGTAGGCCTGATCATCCACGCCGAGCCAGTTGGATTTGTAATCGGCGACGTAATAACGGCCTGCGTGCTCGAAGGTCAGGTCGATAAAGCCCTTGAACATGCCGTTGAGTTGCACCGGTTCTGCCGCAACACGAGCGACGCCATTGTGGGTGTGCTGGCGCACCTGTTCGTCGAGCTTGAGCACGTCGACTTTGTGGCTGGCGAACCAGAACTCCATCTCGACGCGGTATTGCTTCAACTGCTCAAGAACCACCGGCGGTTGCCCGCCAGCGATCGGCAACGGCGACTTGAGCAAGTGTTGCAGCCAGTCAGTCAGCGTGGTAATCCAGCCTTGCCAGCCGCGCAAGTTGCAGCGCCGGGCAATCGCATCTTCCAGCGCTTCGCGGGTAACCCCAAAACCTTCAGCGCCCGCCCATTCGAGCAAGCCATGCAAAAACGTGCCGGGATTCGGTCCGCGAGGAAAACGGTGGATATCGGCGCCACCGCTGATGATTTCGCGGGGTGCGTCGGGGTCGAGGCGCTCGTCGTCGAAGAGCTTTTGCGCCTGCGGACTGTCCGGTGCTTCATCGCTGCCGATGCTCATTATGTCGCTGATGCGCAGGGCGCTGTACGACGCGATCCACCAGTTTTCACTGGCTTTGCGCTTGGGCCGTAGCGTCGCTCGCAGCACCGCTTCATTGCGCGGCGGCTGGTAATGCTCATCAGTGGGCTGAGGCATTTCGCCGATGCCAATCGCCGCGCAGTCTTGCTGCAGATCGCGCAGCCAGCGATTCAATTCGCTGGACTCGCCCAAAGCGGCACCGCCACCGAGTAAGTAACCCAACGCCGACAGATGCAACACCGAGCTGTTGTTATTGCCGCGCTTGAGATCGGTGACGCCCAGCCAGCAGGCATGCTGCGCGCGCGTTAATGCGACATACAGAAGACGCAGATCTTCGGCCAGACGCTCATCGTCAGCCAGAGCGATCAACTCGGGAGTCGGCTTGAGGCTGATCTGCGCCTTGCCCGCAGCGTCGTGGTAATGCAGCGGCAAGCGGCTGCCATCCACCGGTTTCGCCGAGCAAATGAATGGCAGGAATACCAGCGGATATTCCAGGCCCTTGGATTTGTGGATGGTCACCACCTTGACCAGTTGCTCGTCGCTTTCCAGACGCAGAATCTGCTCTTCACCGGCCTGACCGGACAGTGCCAGCAGCTCGGCCAGATGGCGGATCAATGCTTGCTCGCCGTCCAGTTCAGCGGCGGCTTGCTGCATCAGTTCCGAGAGGTGCAAGAGGTTGGTCAGTACGCGCTCACCGTCGCTGCGCTGCATCAGGGTTTGCGGCAGGTGGAAGTCGTGAAGCAGGCGCCGCAACATCGGCAGCACACCCTGCTTGCGCCAGAGCTCTCGATAGCTGCGGAACTGCATGACCCGGGCTTCCCAGACCATTTCATCCTGGTTCAGGCGCTCCAGCTCGATCAGCGGCAGGTTCAGGGTGGTGCAGGCCAGCGCAGCCTTGAGCGAGCGCTCGACATCGGGTTCGGCGCAAGCCTTTAGCCACGCCAGCAGGTCGTGCGCCTCTTGCGCTGCGAACACCGAATCCTTGTCCGAGAGATAAACACTGCGCACCCCTCTGGCGGCGAGTTCAGCGCGTACGGCCTGGGCTTCTTTACCGTCGCGGACGAGGATTGCAATATCCGAAGGACGCAAACCTCTGAAGTCATCCCCCTGAACAAAACCAGCGCTACCGTTTTGCCCGCCATTGAGCAGTGCGGTGATTTGACTGGCGCAGGCGGCGGCCATTTGCTGGCGATAAACCGAGCCGGACAGCGGCTGATCGCTAGGCAGTAGCCAGACATTGAGTGCCGCGACGTCTTGCCCGGCAATCCGCAGCGTTTCCTTGCGTCCCTGAGACTCGACCGGGAGGAACGGTACCGGGTTTTCGCCATTTCTTTCGCGAAACAAAAACGCGCCGCGTCCCTGCTCTCGGGACTCGGCGCGTTCGAACACGTGATTGACCGCTGTCACCATGCCGTGGCTGGAGCGGAAGTTGGTGCCTAGTGTATGCAAACGGCCGGTAGTGGCCTGACGTGCGCGCAGATAGGTGTAGATGTCGGCACCACGAAAGGCATAGATCGCCTGCTTCGGGTCGCCGATCAGGAACAGGCCGGTGTCAGGGTGATTGTCTTCAATGCGGTAAATGCTCTCGAAGATGCGGTACTGAACCGGGTCGGTGTCCTGGAATTCGTCGATCAGCGCGACCGGGAACTGCTCGCGGATCAGCGTTGCCAGACGCTCGCCGCCCTCCGATTGCAGCGCGGCATCCAGACGCAGCAACATGTCGTCGAACCCCATTTCCGCGCGGCGACGCTTCTCTTCTTCAAAACGCGCGCCGACCCACTTGGCAGCGTGTTGCAGAACAGCAGCATCGGGCGTCGGCAAGGCATCCAGGCTCGACTTGAGTCCGGACATGGCGTCCAGCCCCGGATGACTGGGAGCCTGGCCTTTCCAGGCCTCGGCCATGCCATCGGGTGTCAATCGGGTGAAGCCGGTGCCTATGTCCAGTTGCTCAAGCGACTCGTCTTCGGCCCAGGTCTTGAGTTTCTCGAACCAGGGCTCGAAATAACGCGCCTGCATTTTGCGGCCATCGACGGTTTTGCTGGCGACGCCTTCATGGCAGAGAGCAAGCAGCTCGTCTGCCCAGTCACGCCAAGGCATTTTCAGTTCGACCAACGCCGCTCGCCGCTCCAGCAAACATTCGGCGATCAGCTCCGCAGGCACCTTGCCTTCATCGGTGTCACGCTCGCTGGCGAACAAGCCGCGTACCCGAGGCAACAACGCGGCAGGGCCACCCCAATTGCTGCGCACCCAGTTCAGCGCATCGCCCTGCATCGGGTAGCAGAACAGTCGCCAGTAATCGCGCAACACTTCGCCAAGCAGATCACTGTGATCGGTTTCCAGGGATTGCGTGAAGAGGCTGCCGCTGTCGAACGCATGCTCGCGCAGCATGCGCTGACACCAGCTGTGAATGGTCGAGACGGCGGCTTCGTCCATCCACTGCGCGGCGATATCGAGGCGGTTGGCACAGCCTGGCCATTGTTGCGGATCGAACTGATCGCGCAGCTCGGCAATCAGTCCGTCCGGGGCAACAATTTCGTCGCGGAAGAACCGCGCGGCCTCAGCCAAGCGTGTCCGAATCCGTTCACGCAGCTCTTTGGTGGCAGCGTCGGTAAACGTCACTACGAGGATCTGCGGCGGCAGCAGTTCGCGTGCGAAACCGCTTGTCTCCCCGCCATGACCGAGAATCAGCCGCAGATAAAGTGCCGAGATCGTAAAGGTTTTGCCGGTGCCGGCGCTTGCCTCGATCAACTGACTGCCGCGCAACGGGAAGGCCAGAGCCAACGGTGTTTTCGTACTCATGCGCGCGCACCTTCGCTGGACAAGGAACGCCACGGCGCTTCGAATAATGGGCGGTACAACGCGTCGCACCAGCCGGTGAAGGTTTCGTCTGCCAACAATGCATCGAAGTCGGGATATTGCCGGAGCAGTGCCGGGCTTTCACGCCGCTCGCCGTTGCTGGTCTGGCCGTCACCGTCATAGGCTTTTCGCGCAGCTGCTTCGGCTTTGACCGGGTCAGTTTGAGACAACCAGGCGAACGCGGTTTTTATCGCAATCGGCAAGGGTTGGCGCATGCCTGATTGCCACGCAAGAAGCAGGTCACCGAGCAAACGCAACGCTCGGTCTCGCTCCATTGGCTCCAGCAACAACGTGTCGTCACCGGCGACCAATGCCGTGGTCAGCGCATGCTCGCTGGCGCAGGCGACCAGATGGGTAACCCACGGTTTGGTCAGCCGATGCCACTTGCGAGTTTTGATTGAGCCGATGCTGTTGGGAATGGTCGTGACCGACAGCAGACCGCCATCGGCGCGTTGATGCAGGTTTGCGAGCCAGCCCTCCAGCCGCGAACCCTGCAGGTCGAGACTGACCGGGATCGCACTGGTCAACGGCGTCGGCCATAACGTCAGCAACTGTTGATAACGCTGCAGAAGATCCGGTAGCGGTTCGATCAACTCTCGCTGCAGACACTCGCCAAAACCCGCCATCGGCAACAAACCACTGTTTTGCAGGCGCAGCGCCCGGGCGTGCAGTGCCTGATCGACATCGTCCGGCTGACTGAGTGCGGCTTCCAGCAAACTGTCGCTCAGCGTGTAGCGCTGTAGCGCGTCCAGCACGAAAGGTTCTTCATCGGCCAACGGCGCTTGCGCAGCCTCGAAATAGACCTTGAGACGTTGTGTGAAAAAATGCCGAACCGGATTACGCAGAAAGTCCTGCAGCAATGCCAGCGTCAACGGTTCATCTTGAACATATGGCGCGAGTAACGGTGCTTCGCTTTGCTGCGCTTTCTCTTGATGTAACACCTGCCACTCGCTGGCGTAGCTGAACATTTGCTCGCCTTCGTGGAAATAGCGGGCACTGAAAGGTTGCAAGGGGTGTTCTTCGGTCAGCGCGTCCAACAGATCCTGGATTGGGTCGATTGAACGCCAGCCGCTGGCGAGGTGATCGCGCAACTGGCCGATGAGCACCGAGGCGGGTCGTTCGCTGTTGTCGCGAATGCTGCGACCGACCCAACTGATATAGAGCTGAGTGCGTGCGGATAACAGCGCTTCGAGTAACAGGTAACGGTCGTCTTCACGTCGTGAGCGGTCGCCTGGGCGGTAATCACTGCCCATCAGATCGAAGTCCAGCGGCGGCTGCGCGCGCGGATAATCGCCGTCGTTCATGCCCAGCAGACAAACCAGTTTGAAAGGAATGGCACGCATCGGCATCAAGGTGCAGAAATTCACCGCACCGGCGAGGAATCGTTGCGACAATCGGCCCTGATCGAGCCCGGCGAGCCAGGCTTCGCGCACAACAGTCAGCGGCAATTCGTCAGTCAGGCCGACCGCCTCGCAGGTTTCCAGCCAGGTCTCGCGAAGCTCTTCGAGCTGGGTCAGCAGGTAGTCGTCGTGCTCGTTGCTCGCCTGAAAGAACACCTGCATCAGCGCCTGCAAGCGCAGCCCCCACTCTTTCGGTTGAGCCGGTTGAGTGAGTTGCTGATGAGCGATTTCCAAGGCATCCAGCAGCGCAACCAATGGCCCGATCAGGGCAGCATCAAGTCCACCAATTTCGTCGTAAGGCTCGATACCTGCACATGCATCGGCACTGCCGACGGCGTAGCCCAGCAGCATTCGGCGTAGACCGAAATGCCAGCTGTTCTGCTCCAGTTCCTCAGGCAATCCGAGACCGGCCCGTTGTTCGGCACTCATGCCCCAACGCACGCCGGCGCCCTCGATCCAGCGGTGCAGAGTTGGCAGGTCACGTTCCTCTACGCCAAAGCGAGTACGCAGAGCTGGAACATCGAGCAGGTCGAGGATCTCGCTGACCGGGAAACGGCTGTCCGGCAGCTTGAGCAGGTGCTCGACGGCGATCAGTAATGGATCACGTCCTCGCTGGCCCTGGTCCGCCAAAGTGAACGGAATGAAGCGCGGGTCAAATCGATCGAGCTGACCGAAAACCGCGCGGATATGCGGGGCATAGCTGTCGATATCCGGGACCATCACGATCACGTCCCGTGGGCGTAGAGCCGGGTCGGCGCTGAAACGCGCCAGGAGTTGATCGTGCAGGATTTCGACTTCACGCTGGGCACTGTGGGCGATGTGGAAACGTATTGAATGGTCTTGGGTTGCATCAACCGCAGGCCAGAGTTCGCGTGTCTCGTTGAGGGGACGTAACTCCAGAATGTCATCCTGAAGCTGGTTAAGCATGTTGTGCGGCTGGGCTTCGCTGAACAGGTCGATGCGGCCGTCACGAAAGGCTGCGCGGTAGCTGTTGGGATCGTCGTAGCTGTCGAGCAGGTTGATATAGTCGCGACCTTGTTTGCCCCAAGCGGCCAGCAAAGGATGTGCATGCTGATGCAGGGTCTCGGCATCAAGGACCACTGGCATCCCGCTTTTGCGTTGTTGCCGCTTGTATTGATGTCGCAGCAGGTCCTTGTCGGCGACGATATCGGCCCAGTGATGGCGACAGGGGTTGTGTACGCAAAGCAGAACCTGACTGAAGCGCGCCAGACCGGCGAGCGCTTCAAGAACTTGTGCGGGCAATGAAGAAATGCCAAAGACGATCACGCGCGGCGGCAGCGCAGCCGGGGCCTTGTCGAGTATGTTGATGCGCTCCATGAAACGTTGATGCACGCCGGCACGACTCTGCGCCATGCCTTGTTCGCCGACGTCATCCAGCAGCGCTCGCCACAACTCTGCCTGCCAGCAACTGGTCGCTGGCAGAGGCTTGATTTCACCTCGCACATTGCGCAGTTGATGACGCCCCTCAGCCCAATCTTCCAGCCAGTCAGCCCGGTAGACCTGATATTGGTCGAACAGATCGGCTAGACGCTCTGACAACTGATAGCGCTTGCGCAGATCGCTGTCGTGAGTGAGGAAGCGTTGCAGCGGCTCGAAATGGGGGCGATCGATTACCTGTGGCAAGAGGCGCATCAGACGCCAGGTCAGCGGAGCTTTATCGAGCAGGGATTTCGCCGGAATTTCTTCTCGTCCCAATACCATGCGATACAGCTGCCACATGAAACTGCCGGGTAGTTGAACGTCAATCGCCGCAGCGATCCCGCAACCGCCAAGGTCATCGTCTTCAGGATCTTCGGCCAATGCGAGTTTGAGCCATTGGGCGATGCCGTTGCTTTGCACCAAAGCGATTTCGTTTTCCAAGGGTGCCAGTGGGTAGCGCCGCATGATGCTGACCACAAGACTGCGCAGCTCATCGAGACTGTTGCTCTGAACCACCATGAATGCAGCGTTGAGGGACTGGGCGTCCGACATATGGATTCCTTGGAAAATCGCTAAAGCCGAGGCAGAACCTTAGCATTGTCGGCCGGCTGTGACAGCCGGACGAGGTCTGCGAAGCCTGTAAGAACTTTCTCGCAGGCAAAACAAAACCCCAACTGCTTTCGCAATTGGGGTTTCGGAATTTAATCTTGACGATGACCTACTCTCACATGGGGAAACCCCACACTACCATCGGCGATGCATCGTTTCACTGCTGAGTTCGGGATGGGATCAGGTGGTTCCAACGCTCTATGGTCGTCAAGAAATTCGGGTACTGACTCGGGACCGGATGGCCTCGCTTCAGCAAATTGGGTATGTGACAGCTAGGTGTTTGTGAACTTCGAACTTTCGGTTCGTTTCGTCTTCACACACCGCAATCTGGTGCCTTTTCAGGTCAGCAAATTGCTTGGGTGTTATATGGTCAAGCCTCACGGGCAATTAGTATTGGTTAGCTCAACGCCTCACAGCGCTTACACACCCAACCTATCAACGTCGTAGTCTTCGACGGCCCTTCAGGGAACTCAAGGTTCCAGTGAGATCTCATCTTGAGGCAAGTTTCCCGCTTAGATGCTTTCAGCGGTTATCTTTCCCGAACATAGCTACCCGGCAATGCCACTGGCGTGACAACCGGAACACCAGAGGTTCGTCCACTCCGGTCCTCTCGTACTAGGAGCAGCCCCTCTCAAATCTCAAACGTCCACGGCAGATAGGGACCGAACTGTCTCACGACGTTCTAAACCCAGCTCGCGTACCACTTTAAATGGCGAACAGCCATACCCTTGGGACCGGCTTCAGCCCCAGGATGTGATGAGCCGACATCGAGGTGCCAAACACCGCCGTCGATATGAACTCTTGGGCGGTATCAGCCTGTTATCCCCGGAGTACCTTTTATCCGTTGAGCGATGGCCCTTCCATACAGAACCACCGGATCACTAAGACCTACTTTCGTACCTGCTCGACGTGTCTGTCTCGCAGTCAAGCGCGCTTTTGCCTTTATACTCTACGACCGATTTCCGACCGGTCTGAGCGCACCTTCGTACTCCTCCGTTACTCTTTAGGAGGAGACCGCCCCAGTCAAACTACCCACCATACACTGTCCTCGATCCGGATAACGGACCTGAGTTAGAACCTCAAAGTTGCCAGGGTGGTATTTCAAGGATGGCTCCACGCGAACTGGCGTCCACGCTTCAAAGCCTCCCACCTATCCTACACAAGCAAATTCAAAGTCCAGTGCAAAGCTATAGTAAAGGTTCACGGGGTCTTTCCGTCTAGCCGCGGATACACTGCATCTTCACAGCGATTTCAATTTCACTGAGTCTCGGGTGGAGACAGCGCCGCCATCGTTACGCCATTCGTGCAGGTCGGAACTTACCCGACAAGGAATTTCGCTACCTTAGGACCGTTATAGTTACGGCCGCCGTTTACCGGGGCTTCGATCAAGAGCTTCGCGTTAGCTAACCCCATCAATTAACCTTCCGGCACCGGGCAGGCGTCACACCCTATACGTCCACTTTCGTGTTTGCAGAGTGCTGTGTTTTTAATAAACAGTCGCAGCGGCCTGGTATCTTCGACCGGCATGAGCTTACGGAGCAAGTCCTTCACCCTCACCGGCGCACCTTCTCCCGAAGTTACGGTGCCATTTTGCCTAGTTCCTTCACCCGAGTTCTCTCAAGCGCCTTGGTATTCTCTACCCAACCACCTGTGTCGGTTTGGGGTACGGTTCCTGGTTACCTGAAGCTTAGAAGCTTTTCTTGGAAGCATGGCATCAACCACTTCGTCACCCAAAGGGTAACTCGTCATCAGCTCTCGGCCTTAAGATCCCGGATTTACCTAAGATCTCAGCCTACCACCTTAAACTTGGACAACCAACGCCAAGCTGGCCTAGCCTTCTCCGTCCCTCCATCGCAATAACCAGAAGTACAGGAATATTAACCTGTTTTCCATCGACTACGCTTTTCAGCCTCGCCTTAGGGACCGACTAACCCTGCGTCGATTAACGTTGCGCAGGAAACCTTGGTCTTTCGGCGTGGGTGTTTTTCACACCCATTGTCGTTACTCATGTCAGCATTCGCACTTCTGATACCTCCAGCAAGCTTCTCAACTCACCTTCACAGGCTTACAGAACGCTCCTCTACCGCATCACCCGAAGGTGATACCCGTAGCTTCGGTGTATGGTTTGAGCCCCGTTACATCTTCCGCGCAGGCCGACTCGACTAGTGAGCTATTACGCTTTCTTTAAAGGGTGGCTGCTTCTAAGCCAACCTCCTAGCTGTCTAAGCCTTCCCACATCGTTTCCCACTTAACCATAACTTTGGGACCTTAGCTGACGGTCTGGGTTGTTTCCCTTTTCACGACGGACGTTAGCACCCGCCGTGTGTCTCCCATGCTCGGCACTTGTAGGTATTCGGAGTTTGCATCGGTTTGGTAAGTCGGGATGACCCCCTAGCCGAAACAGTGCTCTACCCCCTACAGTGATACATGAGGCGCTACCTAAATAGCTTTCGAGGAGAACCAGCTATCTCCGAGCTTGATTAGCCTTTCACTCCGATCCACAGGTCATCCGCTAACTTTTCAACGGTAGTCGGTTCGGTCCTCCAGTCAGTGTTACCTAACCTTCAACCTGCCCATGGATAGATCGCCCGGTTTCGGGTCTATTCCCAGCGACTAGACGCCCTATTAAGACTCGCTTTCGCTACGCCTCCCCTATTCGGTTAAGCTCGCCACTGAAAATAAGTCGCTGACCCATTATACAAAAGGTACGCAGTCACAGAACAAAGTCTGCTCCCACTGCTTGTACGCATACGGTTTCAGGATCTATTTCACTCCCCTCTCCGGGGTTCTTTTCGCCTTTCCCTCACGGTACTAGTTCACTATCGGTCAGTCAGTAGTATTTAGCCTTGGAGGATGGTCCCCCCATATTCAGACAAAGTTTCTCGTGCTCCGTCCTACTCGATTTCATGACTAAGAGATTTTCGCGTACAGGGCTATCACCCACTATGGCCGCACTTTCCAGAGCGTTCCGCTAATCTCAAAGCCACTTAAGGGCTAGTCCCCGTTCGCTCGCCACTACTAAGGGAATCTCGGTTGATTTCTTTTCCTCAGGGTACTTAGATGTTTCAGTTCCCCTGGTTCGCCTCTTGCACCTATGTATTCAGTACAAGATAACCATCTTATGATGGCTGGGTTCCCCCATTCAGACATCTCCGGATCAAAGTCTGTTTGCCGACTCCCCGAAGCTTTTCGCAGGCTACCACGTCTTTCATCGCCTCTGACTGCCAAGGCATCCACCGTATGCGCTTCTTCACTTGACCATATAACCCCAAGCAATCTGGTTATACTGTGAAGACGACATTCGCCGAAAATTCGAATTTCTCAACTAAGAGAACTCACAAATTTTACCTTAGCCTGATCCGTTACCAGTGAAAGTAACGTTCAGTCTATCTTTCTATCACATACCCAAATTTTTAAAGAACGATCTAATCAAAAGACTAGAAATCAATATTCAGCTCGAATATTCATTTCTAAACTCTCAAACTTCGAAGCAGTTTATGGTGGAGCCAAGCGGGATCGAACCGCTGACCTCCTGCGTGCAAGGCAGGCGCTCTCCCAGCTGAGCTATGGCCCCATAACAAAATTGGTGGGTCTGGGCAGATTCGAACTGCCGACCTCACCCTTATCAGGGGTGCGCTCTAACCAACTGAGCTACAGACCCAATTTCGAGCTTGTAACTGTTAGCTCAGAGCTATCAGCTTGGAGCTTAAAGCTGCTTCTATCGTCTTCTTCAATGAATCAAGCAATTCGTGTGGGAGCTCATGCAGCAGCTGATGTCGTCGATTAAGGAGGTGATCCAGCCGCAGGTTCCCCTACGGCTACCTTGTTACGACTTCACCCCAGTCATGAATCACACCGTGGTAACCGTCCCCCCGAAGGTTAGACTAGCTACTTCTGGTGCAACCCACTCCCATGGTGTGACGGGCGGTGTGTACAAGGCCCGGGAACGTATTCACCGCGACATTCTGATTCGCGATTACTAGCGATTCCGACTTCACGCAGTCGAGTTGCAGACTGCGATCCGGACTACGATCGGTTTTATGGGATTAGCTCCACCTCGCGGCTTGGCAACCCTTTGTACCGACCATTGTAGCACGTGTGTAGCCCAGGCCGTAAGGGCCATGATGACTTGACGTCATCCCCACCTTCCTCCGGTTTGTCACCGGCAGTCTCCTTAGAGTGCCCACCATTACGTGCTGGTAACTAAGGACAAGGGTTGCGCTCGTTACGGGACTTAACCCAACATCTCACGACACGAGCTGACGACAGCCATGCAGCACCTGTCTCAATGTTCCCGAAGGCACCAATCCATCTCTGGAAAGTTCATTGGATGTCAAGGCCTGGTAAGGTTCTTCGCGTTGCTTCGAATTAAACCACATGCTCCACCGCTTGTGCGGGCCCCCGTCAATTCATTTGAGTTTTAACCTTGCGGCCGTACTCCCCAGGCGGTCAACTTAATGCGTTAGCTGCGCCACTAAGAGCTCAAGGCTCCCAACGGCTAGTTGACATCGTTTACGGCGTGGACTACCAGGGTATCTAATCCTGTTTGCTCCCCACGCTTTCGCACCTCAGTGTCAGTATCAGTCCAGGTGGTCGCCTTCGCCACTGGTGTTCCTTCCTATATCTACGCATTTCACCGCTACACAGGAAATTCCACCACCCTCTACCATACTCTAGCTTGCCAGTTTTGGATGCAGTTCCCAGGTTGAGCCCGGGGATTTCACATCCAACTTAACAAACCACCTACGCGCGCTTTACGCCCAGTAATTCCGATTAACGCTTGCACCCTCTGTATTACCGCGGCTGCTGGCACAGAGTTAGCCGGTGCTTATTCTGTCGGTAACGTCAAAATTGCAGAGTATTAATCTACAACCCTTCCTCCCAACTTAAAGTGCTTTACAATCCGAAGACCTTCTTCACACACGCGGCATGGCTGGATCAGGCTTTCGCCCATTGTCCAATATTCCCCACTGCTGCCTCCCGTAGGAGTCTGGACCGTGTCTCAGTTCCAGTGTGACTGATCATCCTCTCAGACCAGTTACGGATCGTCGCCTTGGTGAGCCATTACCTCACCAACTAGCTAATCCGACCTAGGCTCATCTGATAGCGCAAGGCCCGAAGGTCCCCTGCTTTCTCCCGTAGGACGTATGCGGTATTAGCGTTCCTTTCGAAACGTTGTCCCCCACTACCAGGCAGATTCCTAGGCATTACTCACCCGTCCGCCGCTGAATCCAGGAGCAAGCTCCTCTCATCCGCTCGACTTGCATGTGTTAGGCCTGCCGCCAGCGTTCAATCTGAGCCATGATCAAACTCTTCAGTTCAAACATCTTTGGGTTTTTAAGAAACCCTAAACTTGGCTCAGCAATCGTTGGTTACATCTTTGATTTCTCGCGGAGTAACTTGTGATGCTGATAATCTTGTTGACTACCAGTCTGACTGCACAAGCACCCACACGAATTGCTTGATTCAGTTGTTAAAGAGCGGTTGGTTAAGATCTTTCGTCTCAACCGAGGCGCGCATTCTACAGCAGCCTCATTTGCTGTCAAGTGATTATTTTCAGAAGTTTTCGAAGAATTCTTCAACAACTTCAACCACTTGCGCTTCCGATCTCTCGTTAGCGGGAGGCGAATTCTACAGCGTTAATCGCTGCTGTCAACACCTCTTTTTCTCCGCTTTCGACCGAGAAAATCGAACCGTTAAAAGAGCTACACATTACTGCTCTTTCAACTCCTTCCAGGCTTCGATGACCTGAAGCAAGCCGCTGTCGAAAACCGCGCAACTCTTTGAATCTCAAGGAGTTTTCCGTTTCGACTGCGCCGGAAGTGGGGCGAATTATAGACCTCTGGAATCTGCCGTCAACACCTATTTTCATATTTCTGTCATATCGGTCAAAAAGCCCCGAAAACGCGAAGGCCGACCTGAAAGGTCGGCCTTCTGCACATCCAGCTACTTATAAGCTAGGAAATGCGAACTGCGAAGCTTCATGGCTTGCACGCTGCGGCCAGCGCTGGGTGATCGCCTTGCGACGAGTGTAGAAGCGCACGCCATCCGGACCATACGCATGCAGGTCGCCAAACAGCGAACGCTTCCAGCCGCCGAAACTGTGATAAGCCACCGGCACCGGCAACGGCACGTTGACGCCGACCATGCCGACTTCGATCTCGTCGCAGAACAGCCGCGCCGCTTCGCCGTCACGGGTGAAGATGCAGGTGCCATTGCCGTATTCGTGATCATTGATCAGTTGCATCGCCTCTTCCAGGCTGTTCACCCGCACCACGCACAGCACCGGCCCGAAGATCTCTTCTTTATAGATGCGCATCTCAGGGGTGACGTTGTCGAACAGGCAGCCACCGAGGAAGAAGCCGTCTTCATGACCGGCGACGCTCAGACCGCGACCATCGACCACCAGGGTCGCGCCCGCCGCCACACCGTCATCCACATAACCGCTGACCTTGTCACGCGCCTGACCGGTAACCAACGGCCCCATGTCCAGACCGCACGAGGTGCCCGCGCCGATTTTCAGCGCTTTGATCTGTGGAACCAGTTTCGCCACCAGCGCGTCCGCGACCTGATCGCCAACACACACGGCCACCGAGATGGCCATGCAGCGTTCGCCGCAGGAACCGTAAGCCGCGCCCATCAGTGCACTTACCGCATTGTCCAGATCGGCATCCGGCATCAGTACCGCGTGGTTCTTCGCGCCGCCCAGTGCCTGTACGCGTTTGCCGCGCTTGGTGCCTTCGGCGTAGATGTACTCGGCAATCGGTGTCGAACCGACGAAACTCAGCGCTTTGACTTCCGGCGCTTCGATCAACGCGTCCACCGCTGTCTTGTCACCATGGACCACACTCATAACGCCTTTCGGCAACCCTGCTTCCAGAAGCAACTGAGCGATCAGCAGCGTCGAGCTTGGATCGCGCTCGGATGGCTTGAGGATGAAGCAGTTGCCGCAGACGATCGCCAGCGGATACATCCACAGCGGCACCATGGCCGGGAAGTTGAACGGGGTGATACCGGCAACGATGCCCAAAGGCTGAAAGTCCGACCAGGCGTCGATGTTCGGGCCGACGTTGCGGCTGTACTCGCCCTTGAGGATTTCCGGGGCGGCGCAGGCGAACTCGACGTTCTCGATACCGCGCTTCAATTCACCGGCGGCATCTTCCAGGGTCTTGCCGTGCTCTTCGCTGATCAGTTGCGAGATGCGCGCTTCGTTCTGCTCCAGCAGTTGCTTGAAACGGAACATCACCTGGGCGCGTTTGGCTGGTGGCGTGTTGCGCCAAGCCGGGAACGCAGCCTTGGCGGCATCGATGGCTTTCTGAATGGTAGCCTGGCTGGCCAATGGCAGTTTATGGATCGCCTGGCCGGTAGACGGGTTGAACACATCTACCGCGCGACCGGTTTCGGTTACCAGTTCGCCATTGATCAAATGCGGGATAACGCTCATCGAACACTCCTGAATTCTGGTCCGCAGGCGCCGTGAGAGGCGCCCGCACTTTTGTACATATATAGAGGGAAAAATCAGTCGAGCTTGTTCAGCACTTCGCCGACCGCGTCGAACAGACGATCAAGGTCTTGCGGCTTGCTGTTGAAGGTTGGGCCGAACTGCAGGGTGTCGCCGCCGAAGCGTACGTAGAACCCGGCTTTCCACAAGGCCATGCCCGCTTCGAAAGGACGCACGATCGCGTCGCCGTCACGCCCGGCAATCTGGATCGCGCCAGCCAGGCCGTAGTTGCGGATGTCGATGACGTTCTTCGAGCCCTTCAGACCATGCAGCGCGTTTTCGAAATGCGGCGCGACTTCGGCGACGCTCTGCACCAGGTTTTCCTTTTGCAGCAGGTCGAGTGCTGCAAGGCCGGCGGCACAGGCCACCGGGTGTGCCGAATAGGTGTAGCCGTGAGGGAATTCCACGGCGTATTCCGGCGTCGGCTGGTTCATGAAGGTCTGGTAGATCTCGGAGCTTGCAATCACCGCGCCCATTGGAATCGCGCCGTTGGTGACTTGCTTGGCGATGCACATCAGGTCCGGGGTCACGCCGAAGCTCTCGGCGCCGAACATCGAACCGGTGCGGCCGAAACCGGTGATCACTTCATCGAACACCAGCAGGATGTTGTGCTGATCGCAGATTTCGCGCAAACGCTTGAGGTAACCCTGTGGCGGAACCAGTACCCCGGCGGACCCGGCCATCGGTTCAACGAACACCGCAGCGATATTGGAAGCGTCGTGCAGTTCGATCAACTTGAGCAGTTCATCGGCCAAAGCGATACCGCCCTGCTCCGGCATGCCACGGGAAAACGCATTGCTCGCCAGCAGCGTGTGCGGCAGGTGATCGACATCCATCATCGCCTGACCAAACAGTTTGCGGTTGCCGTTGACGCCGCCGAGGCTGGTGCCGGCGATGTTCACACCGTGGTAGCCACGGGCGCGGCCGATCATTTTGGTCTTGGTCGCCTGACCTTTCAGACGCCAGTAGGCACGGACCATTTTCACCGCAGTATCGGCGCACTCGGAACCGGAGTCGGTGAAGAACACGTGGTTCAGATTGCCCGGGGTCAGTTCGGTGATTTTCTCTGCCAACTGGAACGACAACGGATGGCCGTACTGGAAACCCGGCGAGTAATCGAGAGTGCCCAGCTGTTTCGAAACGGCTTCCTGAATTTCCTTGCGGGTGTGCCCGGCGCCGCAGGTCCACAGACCGGACAGCGAGTCGTAGATCTTGCGGCCCTTGTCATCGAACAGCCAGCTGCCTTCAGCGCCGACGATCAGCCGCGGGTCGCGCTGAAAGTTGCGGTTGGCGGTGTACGGCATCCAGTGCGCGTCCAGCTTCAGTTGGCTGGCCAGTGGCGACGGCGCGTTTTCAGGCATGTTCATCGGGCAAAACCTCGCAGGGCATAAGCGTCAGGGAGATGGAAAGCGTTGTTGCAGCTAAATTGCCACGGCGATAAAGTCGGTGAAATCCAACTCTTCTAACCTTCAGTTAGATCATCGCTAAACAAAGAGAACAAAAAATGAGCAGCCGCCGCGCCGATCCACTGGCTCAGGTCAGTGACTTTGATATCCGTCTGCTGCGGATTTTTCGCAGTGTCGTGGAGTGTGGCGGCTTCTCCGCAGCGGAAACCGTGCTCGGCATCGGGCGCTCGGCGATTAGCCAGCAGATGAGCGATCTGGAGCAGCGCCTCGGCTTGCGCTTGTGTCAGCGTGGCCGGGCCGGATTTTCCCTGACCGAGGAAGGTCGTGAGGTGTATCAGTCGGCACTACAGCTGTTAAGTGCACTGGAGAGTTTTCGCACTGAGGTCAACGGTCTGCACCAACATCTGCGCGGCGAGCTGATCATCGGCCTGACCGATAACCTCGTCACCCTGCCGCACATGCGCATCACCCACGCCCTCGCGCAATTGAAGGAACGCGGGCCGGATGTGCAGATTCAGATCCGCATGATTGCGCCGAATGAAGTCGAGCAAGGCGTGCTCGACGGGCGTCTGCATGTCGGCGTGGTGCCGCAGGCCAGCGCATTGTCAGGGCTGGAATATCAGCCGTTGTACAGCGAGCGTTCGCTGCTGTATTGCGCGGTGGGTCATCCGCTGTTTTATGTCGACGACAAGCAACTCGATGATCAACGCCTCGACAGTCAGGACGCGATTGCGCCGACCTTTCGTTTGCCGGCGGAGATTCAGGCGCATTATCAAGCGCTCAACTGCACCGCCAGTGCCTCTGACCGTGAGGGCATGGCATTTCTGATTCTGACCGGGCGCTACATCGGTTATCTGCCGGATCACTACGCCAGCCTTTGGGTGCAGCAGGGGCGTTTGCGTGCGCTCAAGGCCGGCACGCGTTTTTACGATTTGAGTCTGGCATCGGTCACGCGCAAGGGGCGGCGCCCTCATTTGGTGCTGGAAAGTTTCCTCGAGAGTCTGGCCGCGACGCGATAGATAAGCGCGCAGAGCCCAGCCCGGTAGGGCCTCATCGACAGAATCCAGGAATAACCTGAGCAAGTGGACAGGTTTTTGCAGTGAAGGGCTGACTCGTCCTTCAACAAGAAGCCAAAACCATGCAGCCAGATTCCGATTCGTCCAGTGAACTGATCTACGGCCTCAACGACCGCCCCAAACCACTCGCCGCCATTCTCGCCGCGCTGCAACACGTGCTCGCGAGTTTCGTCGGCATCATCACCCCGCCACTGGTGATCGGTTCCGCGCTCGGGCTGACCGCGCATCTACCGTACCTGATCAGCATGGCACTGATGGTCTCGGGCGTTGGCACTTTTATCCAGGCGCGGCGACCGTTCGGTATTGGCGCGGGGATGATCTGTCTGCAAGGTACCAGCTTCGCGTTTCTCGGTGCGGTGCTGTCGGCCGGGTTTCTGGTCAAGCAGCGCGGCGGCAGCCCGGAAGATATTCTGGCGATGATTTTCGGCGTGTGCTTTTTCGGCGCAATCGTGCAGATCGTGCTCAGCCGTTTCATCGGTCAGTTGCGCCGAGTGGTCACACCGCTGGTGACCGGCATTGTCATCACGCTGATCGGCATCAGCCTGATCAAGGTCGGCATCACCGATCTGGGTGGCGGCTTCAATGCCCCGGACTTCGGCGCGCCGGGCAATCTGGCCTTGGGCGTGTTCGTGCTGCTGACGATCATTCTGCTCAACCGTTCGAACACGCCTTGGGTACGACTGTCGGCGATCATCATCGGACTGGTGCTCGGCAGCCTCGCGGCGTGGTTCAGCGGGAAACTGGTCCCGCAGCCCTTGCCTGACTTGCCACTGGTGAGTTTTCCTACGCCATTCAAGTTCGGATTCAACTTCGACTGGACCGCTTTCCTGCCGGTCGCTCTGATTTACCTGATCAGCACCATCGAAACCGTCGGCGACCTCACCGCCAACTGCATGCTCGCCCGCCAACCGATCAGCGGCCCTTCTTATATAAGCCGCTTGCGCGGTGGCGTGCTTGGCGATGGCGTGAGCTGCATGATCGCGGCGACCTTCAGCGCTTTCCCCAACACAACGTTCGCGCAGAACAACGGCGTGATCCAATTGACCGGCGTTGCCAGCCGCTACGTCGGTCTGTATATCGGCGCGATCCTGTTCTGCCTCGGCCTGTTCCCGATGATCGGTGCGGTGCTGCAACAGATCCCGAAACCGGTGCTCGGCGGTGCGACGCTGGTGATGTTCGGCGCAGTGGCGGCGGCGGGTGTACGCATTCTCGCGCAGTCACCGCTGGACCGGCGCAGCATGTTGATCATCGCCACTTCGTTCGGCGTCGGCCTTGGCATCGCCGCGCAACCGAACCTGCTGCACCTGTTGCCGAAACTGGTGCAGAACCTGTTCGACTCGGCGATCACCAGCGGCGGGCTGACGGCAATCGTCCTTTGTCTGTTGTTGCCGGAAGGCAAAACCGCAGCGGCAAAAAGCTCCGCGTCATTGAACAAGATCGAACAGGCGTAACTGTTTTTCCGCGCAAGGACTTGTCGGATGCCTGTGGGTGCGCTATCAACGCAACTGGTTGCACCCACAGACAATCCCGGAAGTGCCTATGACCTTTGAAGTCCCAGCCCACGGCGGCAAACCCGCCAGCCGCATTCGTCAGAAGAACGAAGAGACCATTCTCAAAGCCGCCGAAGACGAGTTCGCCCGTCACGGGTTCAAAGGCACCAGCATGAACACCATCGCGCAGAATGCCGGGCTGCCCAAGGCCAACCTGCATTACTACTTCACCAACAAGCTCGGTTTGTATGTGGCAGTGCTGAGCAACATCATCGAGTTGTGGGACAGCACCTTCAACACCCTCACTGCCGAGGATGACCCGGCCGAAGCGCTGACCCGCTACATCCGCGCGAAGATGGAATTCTCCCGGCGCCAGCCACAGGCTTCGCGAATCTTCGCCATGGAAGTGATCAGCGGCGGCGAATGCCTGAGCGAATATTTCAATCAGGATTACCGCACCTGGTTCACCGGGCGCGCGGCGGTGTTTCAGGCGTGGATCGATGCGGGCAAGATGGATCCGGTCGATCCGGTGCACCTGATCTTCCTGCTGTGGGGCAGCACCCAGCATTACGCCGACTTCGCCACGCAGATCTGCCGCGTCACCGGGCGCAGCAAGTTGACCAAGCAGGACATGGAAGACGCCGGCAACAACCTGATCCGCATCATTCTCAAAGGCTGCGGCCTCACTCCTTCTCTATAAGACGTTTATGCCTTTCACCCTCAGCGGTTTTTGCGAATACCGCGAAGAGATTCGCAAAAGCCGCTTCATCACTCTGGCGACGCCAATCAGCAGCCCCGCCGACGCGCAGGCATTTTTCGAGCAGCACAGCGATTTGAATGCCACGCACAATTGCTGGGCGTGGAAACTCGGCGCGCAATACCGCAGCACTGACGACGGCGAACCTGGCGGCACCGCAGGGCGCCCTATTCTCGCGGCGATCGAAGCGCAGGACTGCGATCAGGTCGCGGTGCTGGTGATCCGCTGGTACGGCGGCATTCAACTGGGCACCGGCGGCCTGGCCCGGGCCTACGGCGGTGGCGCCAACAAGTGCCTGCAAGCGGCGGAAAAAATCGAGCTGATCAGCCGCGTGCCGCTGAGTTGCGCCTGCGGATTTGCCGAGTTGGCGCTGGTGAAGTTGCGCGTGGCGGATCTCGGTGGATTGGTGGTGGAGGAAAACTTCACGGCCAATGGGGTTGAGTTGAAGCTGGCGGTGGGGGAAGCGCAGATCGAAGTGCTGCAAAGTCAGTTGGCGGATCTGAGCCGGGGGCGGATTTTGTTGCAGCGTTGAGAGTAGAAGATCAAAAGATCGCAGCCTTCGGCAGCTCCTACAGGGTGATCGCATTCCACCTGTAGGAGCTGCGGAACGCTGCGATCTTTTTGGGGCATTACATGCATTCCATTTTCTGCCGACTTGCCCACATCGGCTGTGCACCCGACTGTGGATAACCTGAGCACATACCGCTGTAACCCTTCTGTCATGCGGCTTTGCGCGATTTGTTCACTTTTCGTTCAATTGATCCGACGAAACGAAAAATCAGCGTAAAAACAGATAGTTAACATCGTTTATCACCATTAGAAGAAAGCATCGCAGTGCTTATGCCCGACCTCGGCGCTTGCGCACAATTACTGTGGAACAACCTGTGGATAAGCCGTTCATGACCGTCGCTGTCGCTGGATCTGCCTAGGCCCCAAGTGATTGCTCGTTTTTTAACCAACGTAACACGAGCAAAACTGGAGCCTGTTCAATGGCTTTGCGCTGAATTGGTGCTCGATAGAAAGACAAAACGCCCGCCGATGCGCTGCTGTCGGCACATACGGACTGGCTCCGCAAGCGTTCCTGACTCAATGGCCAGGAAATTGCTTTATCCACAGGCACAACTCCAAGTCAGTCGAGCCTGTCATGTCCATCGCCCCTTCCCCGCCGCGCCTGCAACTGCGCCAGATCAGCAAACGCTACCCCGGTTGTCTGGCCAACGACGCCATCGACCTGAGCATCGCGCCGGGTGAAATCCATGCCCTGCTCGGTGAAAACGGCGCAGGCAAAAGTACGTTGATGAAAATCATCTACGGGGTTACCCAGTGCGACAGCGGTGAAATGCTCTGGCAGGGGCAGCGCGTGCAGATCCGCAACCCGGCACAGGCACGGCAGTTGGGCATTGGCATGGTGTTCCAGCATTTCTCCCTGTTCGAAACCCTCAGCGTCGCGCAGAACATTGCCCTGGCGATGGGCGCGGCGGCCGGCACGCCAAAGCAACTGGAGCCGAAGATTCGCGAAGTATCGCGACGTTACGGCATGGCGCTGGAGCCGGAGCGACTTGTCCACAGCCTGTCGATCGGCGAGCGGCAGCGGGTGGAAATCATCCGTTGCCTGATGCAGGACATCCGCCTGTTGATTCTCGACGAGCCGACCTCGGTGCTGACGCCGCAAGAGGCGGACGAATTGTTCATCACCCTGCGGCGCCTTGCCGACGAGGGCTGCAGCATTCTGTTTATCAGCCACAAGCTCGGTGAAGTGCGGGCCTTGTGCCACAGCGCCACGGTGCTGCGCGGCGGTCGGGTAGCCGGGCATTGCCTGCCGGCGCAATGTACGGATCAGCAACTGGCACAACTGATGGTCGGCGAAGCGGCGGGATTGATTGGCGAGTATCCGAAGGTCAGCGGTGGCCCGGCGTTTCTGCAGGTGCAGGGTTTGAGCTGGCACAACCCGGATCCATTCGGCTGCTCGCTGACAGACATCGACCTGCAAGTGCGCAGCGGTGAAATCGTCGGCATCGCCGGGGTCGCGGGCAATGGTCAGGATGAGCTGCTCGCCCTGCTCAGTGGCGAACAAACCTTGCCCCGGGCGCAAGCGGCGACCCTGCGCTTCGCCGAGCGAAACGTCGCTGACCTGCGCCCGGACGCGCGGCGCAAACTCGGTCTGGCCTTCGTGCCGGCCGAACGCCTTGGCCACGGCGCGGTGCCGGAGTTGAGTCTGGCCGATAACGCCCTGCTCAGTGCTTTCCAGCAAGGACTGGTGAGCCGCGGGTTGATCCAACGCGGCAAAGTCGAAACCCTCGCGCAGCAGATCATCCAGCGTTTCGGCGTGAAGACCCCGGACACGCAAACCGCTGCGCGCAGCCTGTCCGGCGGCAACTTGCAGAAATTCATCCTCGGCCGGGAAATTCTTCAGCAACCGAAACTGCTGATCGCCGCGCACCCGACATGGGGCGTCGACGTCGGTGCCGCCGCCACCATCCATCGCGCCTTGATTGCCCTGCGCGATGCCGGCGCGGCGATTCTGGTGATTTCCGAAGACCTCGATGAGCTGTTCCAGATCAGCGATCGCCTCGGCGCGCTGTGCGGCGGGCGTCTGTCGGCACTGCAAGACACCGGCCTTACACAGCTGAGCGATGTCGGCGCGTGGATGGCCGGCCAGTTCGATCACTCACCTCGCGCCGCCTCGGTTTAACGGAGTTCCAACCATGCTGCTTTCTCTCGAACCCCGTGGCCAGCAATCGCGCCTGATGCTGTGGTGCTCGCCGTTATTGGCGGCGGCGCTGACCCTCGGCTGCGGCTCGCTGTTGTTCATCGCGCTGGGCCACGACCCATTGCAAACCTTGCACACACTGCTGATCGCGCCCGTCAGCGATTTGTATGGAGTGTCCGAATTGCTGGTCAAGGCGCTGCCGATTCTGCTCTGCGCACTCGGCCTGGCCGTCGCCTATCAGGCGCGGATCTGGAACATCGGCGCCGAAGGCCAACTTCTACTTGGCGCGTTGGCCGGCAGTGCTCTGGCAGTGAACGTTATCGACATGCAAAGTCGCTGGGCGCTGGTGCTGATTCTGCTGACCGGCACGCTGGCCGGCGCCGCATGGGCCGGGCTCACCGCATGGCTGCGCACGCGCTTCAACGCCAACGAAATCCTCACCAGCATCATGCTCAACTACATCGCGCTGAACCTGCTGCTGTTCTGCGTGCACGGGCCGTTGAAGGATCCAGCGGGCTTCAATTTCCCGGAGTCGGCGATGTTCGGCGACGCCAGTCGTTTGCCGCTGCTGCTGGAGGACGGCCGCGTGCATGCCGGCGTGTATTTCGCCCTGCTCGCGCTGGTTGCGGTGTGGGTGTTGTTGCAGAAAAGCTTTATCGGCTTCCAGATCAAAGTGCTCGGGCTGGACAAGCGTGCGGCAGGTTTCGTCGGCTTTCGCGAGAAGCGCCTGATCTGGCTGGCGCTGTTGATCAGCGGAGCTCTGGCCGGACTCGCCGGAGTCTGCGAAGTGACCGGGCCGATCGGCCAATTGGTGCCTCAAGTGTCGCCGGGCTATGGATACGCAGCGATCACCGTGGCGTTTCTGGGACGGTTGAATCCGCTTGGCATTCTGTTCTCCAGTCTGCTCATGGCGCTGCTGTACATCGGCGGCGAGAGCGCGCAGATGTCGCTCAATCTGCCGCAAGCGATCACCCAATTGTTCCAGGGCATGATGCTGTTTTTCCTGCTCGCCTGTGACGTGCTGATTCTCTATCGGCCACGCCTGAAACTGCGCTGGAGCCGGCGCGCCTCGACCCCTGCCGTAACCGCCGGAGCGCTGTGATGGATATCGATCTGTTGAGCAATATTTTCTATGCCATGGTCCGCTGCGGCACGCCGCTGTTGCTGGTGGCATTGGGTGAGTTGATCTGCGAGAAAAGCGGCGTCCTCAACCTCGGCCAGGAAGGCATGATGCTGTTCGGTGCGGTGATCGGTTTTATCGTCGCGCTGAACAGCGGCAACCTGTGGCTGGGTGTGCTGTTGGCGATGTTGGCCGGGATGTTGTTGTCGTCACTGTTTGCCCTGGTCGCGCTGGTGTTCAACGCCAATCAGGTGGCCACCGGGTTGGCGCTGACGATCTTTGGTGTCGGACTTTCGACGTTTGTCGGCGCGGCATGGGTGGGTAAGCCGCTGGCGGGTTTCGAGCCTCTGGCGATTCCGTATCTGAGTGAGATCCCGCTGATCGGGCGGATGCTGTTTGCCCAGGATCTGCTGGTGTATCTATCGTTCGCGCTGTTTGCGCTGGTGGCGTGGGTGATCATCAAAAGTCGTGTCGGCCTGATCATTCAAGCGGTCGGTGAAAACCCGGATGCGGCCAGCGCGATGGGTTTGCCAGTGCTGACCGTGCGTACCTTGGCGGTGTTGTTCGGCGGAGCAATGGCCGGGCTGGCCGGGGCTTATCTGTCGCTGGCGTACACGCCGATGTGGGCGGAAAACATGACCGCCGGGCGCGGCTGGATTGCCCTGGCGCTGGTGGTGTTTGCCAGTTGGCGGGTGTGGCGGTTGTTGCTCGGGGCGTATCTGTTTGGCCTCGCCAGCATCCTGCACCTGGTGGCACAGGGATTGGGACTGGCGATACCTTCGAGCCTGCTGGCGATGCTGCCGTATTTGGCGACGATCTTGGTGCTGGTGTTGCTGTCCCGCGATGCCGTACGCACTCGGTTGTATGCGCCGGTTTCGTTGGGGCAGCCGTGGCAATCGGGACATTAGTTGATGTCAGAGCGGGCCTCTTCGCGAGCAGGCTCGCTCCCACAGGAGATCTGAGTGAACACGGGCATATGTGGGAGCGAGCCTGCTCGCGAAGGCCTCCGCACCGGCAACATCTGGAGCACGACCCACAACTATTTCTGATCAAACACCCTCGAGAAACTCAAGACGCCTGGAGTATGCTCCGGGATCAAAGCCTGTTTTCGCCAAGCGCTGCAACTGTGGCGCGGTCAGGCGTGTCCATTGAATCCTGAATGCTGACTTTCAAGGAAACCCATCATGTCTCAGGCAAAAAACGCACTGATCATCGGCGCCTCCCGCGGCTTGGGCCTCGGTCTGGTGAAGACCCTGCTGGGCGATGGCTGGCAAGTGACCGCGACGGTGCGCAATCCGCAGAAGGCCGAGGCGCTGCAAGCGCTGGGTGACGTGCGCATCGAGAAGCTCGACATGGACGATCAGCAAGCGGTGATCGCTCTGAGCCAGAAACTCAAGGGCGAAACCTTCGATCTGTTGTTCGTCAACGCCGGGGTCAAAGGCCCGGACGTGCAGACGCCGGGCGGCGCGACATTGGCCGAGGTCGGGCAACTGTTTTTCACCAACGCGGTGGCGCCGATCAATCTGGCCCAGCGTTTCGTCGGGCAGATCCGCGACGGCAGCGGCGTGCTGGCGTTCATGAGTTCGGTGCTCGGCAGCGTGACCATGCCCGACGCGCCGGAGCTGGCGTTGTACAAGGCGAGCAAAGCGGCGCTGAATTCGATGACCAACAGTTTTGTCACGCAACTGGGTGAACAGAAACTCACCGTACTGTCGTTGCACCCGGGCTGGGTGAAGACCGACATGGGCGGCGAAGGTGCTGACCTGGATGTAGAGACCAGCACTCGCGGGCTGATTGACCAGGTCAATGCGTTCACCGGCAAGGGCGGGCATCACTTCGTCAATTACAAGGGTGAAACGATTGCCTGGTAAGCACTGAAAATCCCGATGTGGGAGCGAGCCTGCTCGCGAATACGATCTGTCAGGTAAATCTGTATCGACTGACATGACGCCTTCGCGAGCAGGCTCGCTCCCACAGGGAGTGATGGTGAATGGTCGGGTGGCGCTTGCCCGGCGCTGCGATTTGTTTGAAACTGCGCGCCTCGTCCTTCGCGGCGACCCTGGATCAGCAGACAGGGCAACACTGAGCTGGCAACCCTGAACCCAACTTTCAGAGGAGCCGGCCACAATGCCTGCGACCCGTACCTGGTTAAAAAACCCCCTCGCCATTTTCACCTCCAACGAGCTTGATGCCCGTGGCGGTCTAGTCGTGCAAGACGGTGTCATCGTCGAAGTGCTCGCTGCCGGTCAGCAGCCGTCGGCGCCGTGCAATGAAGTGTTCGATGCCCGCGAGCATGTGATCCTGCCGGGCCTGATCAACACTCACCATCACTTCTATCAAACCCTGACCCGCGCCTGGGCGCCAGTGGTCAATCAGCCGCTGTTTCCGTGGCTGAAAACCCTGTACCCGGTATGGGCGCGGCTGACCCCGGAAAAACTCGCCCTCGCCACCAAAGTGGCGCTGGCCGAATTGCTGCTCTCAGGTTGCACCACCGCTGCCGACCATCACTATCTGTTCCCGGACGGTCTGGAAAACGCCATCGACGTGCAGGTCGAAACGGTGCGTGAACTGGGCATGCGCGCCATGCTCACGCGCGGCTCGATGAGCCTTGGCGAGAAGGATGGCGGTCTGCCTCCACAACAAACGGTGCAGGAAGGTCAGGTGATTCTCGACGACAGCCAGCGGCTGATTCACGAGTATCACGAGCGTGGCGATGGCGCACAGATCCAGATCGCTCTGGCGCCATGCTCGCCATTCTCGGTGACCCCGGAAATCATGTCGGCCAGCGCTGATCTGGCGAACAAGCTCGATGTGCGTCTGCACACCCACCTCGCTGAAACTCTCGATGAAGAAGACTTCTGTCTGCAACGCTTCGGCCTGCGCACCGTCGATTATCTGGATAGCGTCGGCTGGCTCGGCCCGCGTACCTGGCTGGCCCACGGCATCCATTTCAACCCCGACGAAATCGCCCGCCTCGGCCAGGCCGGCACGGGCATCTGCCACTGCCCAAGCTCGAACATGCGCCTGGCGTCCGGCATCTGCCCGAGCATCGAGCTGACCGACGCCGGCGCGCTGTTCGGCCTTGGCGTTGACGGTTCGGCGTCCAACGATGCCTCGAACATGATCCTCGAAGCGCGTCAGGCTTTGTACATCCAGCGCCTGCGCTACGGCGCCGAAAAGATCACCCCGGAGCGCGTGCTGGGCTGGGCGACCAAGGGTTCGGCGAGCCTGCTCGGCCGCACTGACATCGGCGAAATCGCCGTGGGCAAACAGGCGGATCTCGCGTTGTTCAAGCTCGATGAACTGCGCTTCTCCGGTAGCCATGATCCGATTTCGGCGTTGCTGCTGTGCGGCGCTGACCGAGCGGATCGGGTGATGATCGGGGGCAAGTGGCGTGTGGTCGATGGGCAGGTTGAAGGGTTGGATCTGAAAGGTTTGATTGCCGATCACAGCCAGGCGGCTCGGCAGTTGATTGCCGGCACCTGAGTCACCGCCGTTCAAAACTGTGGGAGCGAGCCTGCTCGCGAAGAGGGAGTGTCAGACAACATGTTTGTTGGATGACACACCGCTTTTGCGAGCAGGCTCGCTCCCACATGGGTATCAGCCAGCCCTAAAGGCCCAGTAGCGACAGCATGATAAAGGTCGCAAACAGCACAAAGTGCGTCATGCCCTCAATGGCGTTGGTCTCGCCGTCATTGAGGTTGATTGCGCTGACGATCAGGGTGATGAAGATCATCACCGTTTGCACCGGAGTCATCGCCATCTGAAATGGCTGGCCGGTGTACAGCGCCATCGCTTCCATCACCGGTACGGTCAGAATCACCGTCGACAGTGACGCCCCCATCGCAATGTTGACCACCGACTGCATGCGATTGGCCAGCGCCGCTCGTAATGCGGTGAGAATCTCCGGCGCGGCGGAAATCGCTGCCACCAGAATCGCCGTGATTACCGGCGGCGCGCCCGTGCCTTCCAGGCCCAGATCGAGGGTCTTGGACATCACCTCGGCCAGTGCGCCGATGATCACCACCCCCGACACCAGAATGCCGACCGACAGCGCCAGGCTGACCGGTTTCGGCTCCTGCTCGACCGGCTCTTTCTTGCGACGTTTGTCCGGGTAGCTGTAGCTGAAAAAGTAACTGTGCGGGCCGACCTGCATGCGCAGGAACAGCGCGTAGAGCACCATCATTGCGCCGATGGTGAACGCCGAATACATCTTCCAGTTGGCCTCGGGAATGAACTCCGGGACCACCATCGATACGCCCATCGCGGTGAGGATCATGACGCTGTAGCTGCGCGCCGAATCGTCGTTGTAGGACTGCTCGCCGTGTTTGATCCCGCCCATCAGTGCGGCGAGGCCGAGGATGCCGTTGATGTCGAGCATGACCGCTGAATAGATCGTGTCGCGCACCAGCGTCGCCGAGGCTTCGTTGCTCATCATGATCGCCAGGATCACCACTTCGACCAGCACCGCCGAGAGCGTGAGGATCATCGTGCCGTAGGGATCACCGACTTTTTCCGCCAGCAGTTCAGCGTGATGAGCGACGCGCATCGAGGCGGCGACAATAAAGGCGATCAGCAGCAGACCGCCGACCAGCGCGACGATCTGGCCGTTGTGCAGCAGCCAGTGTTCGAGTGGATAAGCAACGCACGCGGCAAGGACTGCCAGCAGCAGGAAGCTTTCTTGTTTGAGGGTCGAGAGCATGACGGGCCTTTTGCCGAAAAGAGCTGATGAAGCTACTGACTGCCGCGCGCCGCTAACGTTTCGTTACATCTTTACGCACCACGCGATGGCAGCTGGATTCAGGCATGCACTTTTATTGGCCTTGCCGGCCTCTTCGCGAGCAGGCTCGCTCCCACATTGAAATGCGTCCCTGTGGGAGCGAGCCTGCTCGCGAAGGCCGCGCCGCGTTTTCGAATGCGTTTGTTGTCCTTTTGGTCAGCAATTTGCATTGGCCCTGACCACACACAACAAAATGGAGTTCGGGTTCATGCCAATACGTCCGCTGCACAAACTGCTGTACGCCGCCATCGGTCTGGGAATCAGCCTGAGCGCCAGCGCTGCCGATCCGCTGAAGGTCGGTTTCGTCTACATCGGCCCGATCGGTGACCACGGCTGGACGTATCAGCACGAACAGGGGCGCAAGGCCCTGGCGGAAAAACTCGGCACGCAGATCACCACCAACTACGTGGAAAACGTCGCCGAGGGCGCCGACGCCGAGCGGGTGATCCGCAACATGGCCAAGGACAAATATGACCTGATCTTCACCACGTCTTTCGGCTACATGAACCCGACAGTGAAAGTCGCCAAGCAATTCCCCAAGGTCACTTTCGAACACGCCACCGGTTACAAGCAGGACAAGAACCTCGGCACTTACCTGGCGCGCACTTACGAGGGCCGTTACGTCGGCGGTTTCCTCGCGGCGAAGATGACCAAGACCAAGAAGATCGGCTATGTCGCCTCGTTCCCGATTCCGGAAGTGATCCGCGACATCAACGCCATCCAGCTGGCCCTGAACAAGTACAACCCTGGCACCGAAATCAAAGTGGTGTGGGTCAACTCCTGGTTCGATCCGGGCAAGGAAGCCGACGCCGCCAACGCGCTGATCGATCAGGGCGTCGACGTGGTGTTCCAGCACACCGACAGCCCGGCGCCGATCCAGGCTGCCGAACGGCGCGGCGTGTATGCCGTGGGCTACGCCTCGGACATGGCCCACTTCGGCCCGAAAGCGGTGCTGACCTCTATCGTCAACGACTGGGCGCCGCACTACATTCAGGCGACGCAGAGCGTGATCGATCACACCTGGAAATCCCAGGATTACTGGGGCGGGTTGAAGGAAGGCACGGTGGAACTGCCGATCAGCGACCTGGTGCCAGCGCCGGTGAAAGCCGAGGCCGAGCAGTTGATCGCCGACATAAAGAGCGGCGCATTGCAGCCGTTTACCGGGCCGATCAAGGATCAGGCCGGTGTGGAAAAAATCCCGGCGGGCGTGAGCGCCACCAACGCGGAACTGGCTTCGATGAATTATTACGTTGAGGGCATGAAGGCCGAGATGCCGAAGTAGTCCCCCGATTCACCACACAAAACCCTGTGGGAGCGAGCCTGCTCGCGAAAGCGGTGTGTCATTAAACAAAAATGTTGTCTGACACTCCCTCTTCGCGAGCAGGCTCGCTCCCACATTGGAAACACAGCGTATTCAAGGATTGTGTATGGATCAGCTTCCGATCATTGATATCAGCCCGCTCTATAGCGACGACGAAAACGCCTGGCCTGCGGTGGCCGAACAAATCGACCAAGCCTGCCGCGAGTGGGGCTTTTTCTACATCAAGGGCCATCCGATCTCGGCGCAACGCATCGACGCCCTGCTCGATCACGCCCAGCGCTTCTTCGCCTTGCCCGCCGCAGAAAAACTCAAGATCGACATCACCCAGACCCGCCACCATCGCGGCTACGGTGCGATTGCCACCGAGCAACTGGACCCGGACAAACCCAGCGATCTCAAAGAAACTTTCGACATGGGCCTGCATCTGCCGGACGAACATCCCGAGGTGCTCGCGGAAAAACCCTTGCGCGGCCCCAATCGGCACCCGGCGCAACCCGGCTGGGAAACGCTGATGGAGCAGCATTACCTCGACATGCAGGCGCTGGCGCAAACCCTGCTTCGAGCGATGACCGTTGCGCTGGGCATCGAGCGCGACTTCTTCGATACGCGTTTTGTCGAACCGGTCAGCGTGTTGCGCATGATCCATTATCCGCCGCGTCACACCGCCAGTTCCGCCGAGCAGCAAGGCGCCGGCGCCCATACCGATTACGGCTGCATCACCCTGCTCTATCAGGACAGCGCCGGCGGTTTGCAGGTGAAGAACGTCAAAGGTGAATGGATCGACGCGCCACCGATTGACGGCACGTTCGTGGTCAACCTCGGCGACATGATGGCGCGCTGGAGCAACGACCGTTATCGCTCGACGCCGCACCGGGTGATCAGCCCGCTGGGCGTGGATCGCTATTCGATGCCGTTCTTCGCCGAACCGCACCCGGACACGCGCATCGAATGCCTGCCCGGCTGCCAGGACGCGCAGCATCCGGCGAAATATCCGACCACCACCTGCGCGCAATTCCTGCTGTCGCGTTTCGCCGATACCTACGCCTATCGTCGCGAGCAAGAGGCGGTTTGATCGATCACCTGGTCAGGTTTTGCCAATTGTTGCGGCCAGCCTCTGTAGAATGCCGGCATTGCACCTGATGAGAAAAGACTATGTACGACTGGCTCAACGCCCTGCCCAAAGCCGAACTGCACCTGCATCTGGAAGGTTCGCTGGAGCCTGAACTGCTGTTCGCCCTGGCCGAACGCAACAAGATCGCCCTGCCGTGGAGCGACGTCGAAACCCTGCGCAAGGCCTACGCCTTCAACAATCTGCAGGAATTTCTCGACCTGTATTACCAGGGCGCCGATGTGCTGCGCACCTCGCAGGATTTCTACGACCTGACCTGGGCCTACCTGCTGCGCTGCAAAGCACAGAACGTGATCCACACCGAACCGTTCTTCGATCCGCAGACCCACACCGACCGGGGCATCCCGTTCGAAGTGGTGCTCAACGGCATCGCCGCCGCGCTCAAGGATGGCGAGACGCAACTGGGCATCAGCAGCGGTTTGATCCTCAGCTTCCTGCGCCACCTCAGCGAAGACGAAGCACAGAAAACCCTCGATCAGGCGCTGCCGTTCCGTGATGCGTTTGTCGCGGTCGGGCTCGACAGTTCCGAGATGGGCCACCCGCCGAGCAAGTTCAAACGCGTCTTCGATCGCGCCCGCGACGAAGGCTTCCTCACCGTCGCCCACGCCGGTGAAGAAGGCCCGCCGGAGTACATCTGGGAAGCCATCGACCTGCTGAAAATCCAGCGCATCGACCATGGTGTGCGCGCCATCGAAGACGAGCGCCTGATGCAGCGGATCATCGACGAGCAGATTCCGCTGACCGTATGCCCGCTGTCGAACACCAAGCTCTGCGTGTTCGATCACATGTCGCAGCACAACATCCTCGACATGCTCGAGCGCGGCGTTAAGGTCACGGTCAACTCCGATGACCCGGCGTATTTCGGTGGGTACGTGACCGAGAACTTCCATGCGCTGCACGAGCATCTGGGCATGACCCAGGATCAGGCCAAGCGCCTGGCGCAGAACAGCCTGGATGCGCGGTTGGTAAAACCGTAAGCAACACCGCAAAACCAATGTGGGAGCGAGCCTGCTCGCGAAGAGGGAGAGTCAGTCAACATTTACGTTGAATGACACACCGCTTTCGCGAGCAGGCTCGCTCCCACATTCATATCGATGTTCACTCGGTAAGCTCTTCCAGGGTCTTGCCCCGCGTCTCCATCCCGAACAGCCACACCACGCCCGCCGCGATCGCAAAGCACGCCGCGCCCAGCGCGAACACCCCGCCCTGCCCGGTAATCGGGAACACCAGCCCGGTCACCAATGGCCCGAGCAGAGAGCCGACGCGGCCGATGGCCGAGGCGAATCCCGAGCCGGTTGCCCGTGCGGACGTCGGGTACAGCTCTGGCGTGTAGGTGTAGAGCACCGCCCACATGCCGAACAGGAAAAACTGCATCAACAGCCCGGTGCCGATCAGCAACGCCACGTTGCCGCCGAACACCGCACTCTGCCCATACAGAAACGCCATCACCCCGCCGCCCAGCAGGGTGACGATGCACACCGGTTTGCGCCCCCAACGCTCGACCAGCCACGCCGCCATGAGGAAGCCGGGAATCCCGCCGAGCGAGATCAGCACCGTGTAGTACACCGACTGCGTCACGGCGAAACCCGACTGCTGCAGCAATGCACTGAGCCAGGAAGTCAGCCCGTAAAAACCCAGCAATGCGAAGAACCACAGACTCCAGATCATCGTTGTACGCTGGCGATATTGCGGCGACCAGATCTGCTTGAGTGCCGAGAAGAAATTACCCGGTGGCGTCACCGTGCGTGGCAAACGAACCGGTTCCGGCAAGGCTGCACCGCAGAGCGAAGCACGCACTCGCGCTTCGATGCCGTTCAACACCTTGTCCGCGTCGACGTCGCGCCCGGCCTGTTCCAGCCAGCGCGGCGACTCAGGGATGAAAAAGCGGATAGCCAGGACAAACACCGCCGGCACCGCCAGTACCAGGAAGATATCGCGCCAGCCAATCAGCGGCAGCAGGAAGTACGAGAGTACGCCCGCCGCGACAAACCCCAGCGGCCAGAAGCCGTCCATCAGGGCGATATAGCGCCCGCGCCGTTGTGCTGGAATCAGCTCCGAGAGCATCGATTGCGCGATGGGAAACTCCATGCCCATGCCAATTCCGAGCAGGATGCGAAACAGCGTCAGCGTCTCCACCGTCTGCGCCGTCGAACACAGGTAACTGGCCACGCCCCACAGCACGATGCTCCACTGAAACACCGGTTTGCGCCCGAAGCGGTCGGCGAGCATTCCCGACAGCGACGCGCCGAGCACCATGCCGAAAAAGCTCGAACTGGCTAGCAACCCCGCTTGCGCACTGCTCAGGCCGAACTCGGCTTTGATCGAGCCGAGCAGGAAAGTCATCATCGCCAGATCCATGGAATCGAAGAAAAACGCCAAGGCGATGATGATGAAAATGACGCGGTGATAGCCGCTGAGCGGCAGCCGTTCCAGGCGTTCAGCCGCACTAAAGCGTTGTGTATTCATGTTGTGCTCCCCCATCCGGAAAATCCCCGGATCGAGTGTGCGCGATGGTCATACAGAGGTCGTACTGGATGCGACCTGTTCACAACCGTGGACGACGTGAGCCTTCAGCTCATCGCCGAGCAACGCTCTAGAACGCTGTTTCCAGCTCGGTTTCCTTGGCAAAGCGATGGATTTCGCGCTGGCCGGTGGCGGTCAACTGCAAGGCGCGGGAATCGTTGGGCAAGGTCAGCCAGCCGGACTGCATGAACAACTGCAACAGGGCCGCGCCCAGTGAGCCGCCCATGTGCGGACGGCGCTCGCTCCAGTCCGGGCAGGCGCAGGCGACCTGCACGTTGCGGTGGGCCAGGGCCTGGATGAACACGCCGCGCTGCGCCAGTCGGGTGGAGCCCTTGTGCGTCACCACCACCCGCTGCTCAAGCTGTTCGATCCAGCCGGCGTCGAGCAGGCGCTGATACAGGTCGGCCGCCAGGGTGCCGCCCAGATGATCGTCGCAGAACCGCGCGCGCAACAGCGAAGACGGCGCCGCCTGCGGCCTGACCATGGGAGTCGTGCGTTTCAGCGCATCAGGGATTTGCCGTGGCGCGCTGGCAATGGTGGCGCTGGCCAGTGCTTCGATCGCCGCGCCGATTTCCGGTGCCGCCAGGCGAAAGAAGCGTTTGCGCCCACGCATTTCGATGTTCAACAGCCCCCCTGCGGACAGGCGTCCCAGATGCGCACTGGCCGACGACGGCGAGAGCCCGGCCAGCAGCGCCAGCTCTTCGGCTTGCCGCGCCGAGCCATCCATCAACGCCCACATCATCGCGCTGCGCTTGGGGTCGGCCAGCAATGTCGCGATCTGGCTGATGCACGGTGCATGTTCCATATGTTCACTCCCTGTTGAATCGTATCGTCTACCGCTCGGAGACATCCTGGCCGGTTATGGGGCATCGGCCAACACGCGAAAATCGCCCGGGATCGGTGGCAAGGGATGCCACCGACACCAGCTGCTCCGGCACACAACCTGGCAGCAGAAGTAGCAACCGTCACCAAAAGCCGGCAACGCGTTACGGGGTCTGCGCGCCGGGTGTCAGTGCAGGCATGAGGCGGGCGCTAGTATAAGCGGGTTAAGCCAGACGTCCTGCGCCTGGGCCTGGGCAGGTGGCGATTGTTCCTGACAGAAATTTCTCTAATTGCCTGCGACTAATGATCAACTTTGAGGAAACCGGGAAATTGGCTACTCAATTCGGCGCATCGGCTGGCGAGCATCTCTCTCAGAAGGTTCACCGGCTTACTCAATTGTGCGCGATGGGCGCACAACAGATTCAGCGGTGCGCGCTCACACAGCAGTTCCGGCATCAGCACTTTCAGGCGCCCGGCCAATACATCGGTGCCGACGTCCAGCCAGGATTTGTAGGCAATACCGGCACCGGCCAGCGCCCATAGCCGCACGACGTCGGCGTCATCGCTGAAGCGGTCGCCACTCACGGTCAGGCCGACTTCGCGCTTGCCATCGTGAAAACTCCAGTGGTCGTGGACGCGGCTGCCGAGCATGTACAAAAGGCAGTTGTGCTGGGCCAGTTGCTCGAGATGGCGCGGCTCGCCCTGCCGGGCCAGGTAATCGGGGGATGCGCACAACACCCGGCGATTGTGTGGGGCGATGGGCAAGGCGATCAGGCTGGAATCCTCCGGCTCGCCGTAGCGCAGGGCGATGTCCACCGGTTGCCGGAACAGATCGGCGATGCGGTCGCCAAGCAGCAGGCGCACCGTCAGCTTCGGGTGTTCACGCTGGAACGCGTCGAGCCACGGCAGCAGCAGATTGCGACCGAAGTCCGAGGGCGCCGAAAGCTGCAGAATTCCGCTGACCTGGTCCTGACCGCTGGCGAGCAGGCGACGCCCCTCGTCGAGATTGCTCAGGGCGGCGCGGGCATACTCAAGGAAGCCTTCGCCCTCGGCGGTGAGGCGCAGGCTGCGGGTCGAACGCGCCAGCAGCCGCGCACCGAGTTGCTGCTCGATGCGCTTCAACGCCGCGCTGGCCACCGCCGCGGACATGTCCATCACCCGTGCCGCCGCCGACAGGCTGCCCAGATCCGCCGCGCGAACAAACAACTGCAAGTCATCAAAACGCAGCATGCGCAGCCTCGATTATCAAAAAAATATTGAAAGAGACTGCTCTTTTAGCCGGTTTTATCGCGCAGAGAAATAGCCAATGATGACCTCCATCGAATTCACCCCGATTCTGGAGTCCACGCATGTCCCAGCCCTTTACCGCTATCGCCACCCTGACCGCTAAATCCGGCCAGCAGGACGTTCTCGAACAGGCCCTGCGTGCCCTCGTCGAACCGAGCCGCGCCGAGCCCGGTTGTGGTCAGTACGACCTGCACCGCGACCTTGCCGATCCGCAGGTTTTTTATGTCATCGAACAGTGGGCCAGTGACGAGATTCTTGAGGCGCACAACGCCAGCGCGCATTTTCAGAAGTTTCAGGCCAGCGCCGGCCACACCATCGAACACTTCCAGCTCAAACGCCTCGGCAAGATTGCCTGAATCCTTCTTCTATCAACTGTACGGAGCCATTTATGAAAGCCATTGCCTATTACGCTTCCCTGCCGATCAGCGACGCCAAGTCCCTGCAGGACATTGAACTGCCAGAGCCGGTCGCCGGCCCGCGCGACCTCTTGGTGGAGGTCAAAGCCATTTCGGTCAACCCGGTCGACACCAAAGTGCGGCAGAACATGGCGCCGGAAAACGGCGCGGCGAAAGTGCTGGGCTGGGACGTTGCCGGTGTGGTCAAGGCGGTCGGCAGCGAAGTCACCCTGTTCAAGGCGGGCGACAAGGTGTTCTACGCCGGTTCGATCGCCCGGGCCGGTGGCAACAGCGAGTTGCACGTGGTCGATGAGCGCATCGTCGGCCACATGCCCAAGTCCCTCGGTTTTGCCGAAGCCGCCGCGCTACCGCTGACCGCCATCACTGCGTGGGAATTGCTCTTCGAGCGCCTGCAAATCAGCGAAGGCAGCAATGATGAGGGTCAGAGCCTGCTGATCGTTGGCGCGGCGGGCGGAGTGGGCTCGATCCTTACCCAATTGGCCAAGCAGTTGACCGGCCTGAAAGTGATCGGCACCGCTTCCCGCCCACAGACCCGTGACTGGGTCAGCGAACTCGGTGCCGATCTGGTCATCGATCACAGCCAGCCACTGAGCGAAGAATTGAAGCGCGCCGGCATCGCCAGCGTGACCCACGTCGCCAGCCTGACCCAGACCGATCAGCATCTGCCGCAACTGGTCGAAGCCCTCGCGCCGCAAGGCAAGCTGGCGCTGATCGACGATCCGAAGTCCCTCGACATCAGCCTGCTCAAGCGCAAGAGCCTGTCGCTGCACTGGGAGTTCATGTACACCCGCTCGCTGTTCGAAACGCCGGACATGATCGAACAGCACAAGCTGCTCAACCGCGTCGCCGAACTGATCGACGCCGGCACTTTGAAGACAACTTTGGGCGAGCACTTCGGTGTGATCAACGCAGCCAACCTGCGACGCGCCCATGAGCTGCTGGAAAGCGGCAAGGCCAAGGGGAAAATTGTTTTAGAAGGTTTCTAAAAAAATAAAGCCCCGCAACCGCTCGTGATGCCAGAGCGGTTGCGGGGCTTTTTGCCGTCAGTCGGTTGCTTGACCCTTGTCACAATTACGCGGGTATCGAGGTCTACAATCGAAGCCTCTGCGATACATCTTTTACGCAAGGGAGGTCAGCAATGAAGATCCTGATAAAAGAAGTGGCAAAGTCTCAATGGCAGGTGCGCCTGGACCAGCACGTCGTAACCTTTCGCAGTGAAGCCGAGGCTCTGGCCTTCACTCGCACCCTCGAAGCGCGACTCTGCGCGCCCCACCGAATCCCCGAACCCAGCCAGCAGCGCGCCGCCGGCTGAGCTCCAAAGTCGAGCGTTCAGACTTGGGCTTGCGCCAACGCCCGGGCATTCTGCAAACGCCGGGTGAGCAGCGCGACGCTCACCACCAGCAAACCGCACAGGCTGATGACCATCGCCATCGGCACGGCGCTGCCATCGTGCAACACCCCCACCAACGCGGCGGCACCGGCGGCGATGCTGAATTGCAGGCAACCGAGCATTGCCGATGCACTGCCGGCACGGGCGCCCTGACCGTTCATTGCGCAAGCTGAGGCGTTGGGAATGATGCAGCCGAGGCTGGCAATGCAGATGAACAGCGGAATCAGCAACGGCCACAACGCCTCTGGACGCATCGCGCTGACCGCCAACAGCGTCAGCCCGGCGAGGAAATACACCCACACCGCGCGCACCAGCAAGAACGCCGGGCCACGCTTGGCCAGCAGACGCGCATTGACCTGCGCCACCAGAATGAACCCCGCCGCGTTGGTGCCGAACAGCCAGCCAAAATGCTCGGCGGGTACACCGTAGAGCTTGATGAACACAAACGGTGAGCCAGCGATGTAGGCGAACATGCCGGCGATCGCGATGCCGCCGGTCAGGGCGTGGCCGAGGTAGACCGAATCCTTGACCAGTCGCGCGTACTGGCGCAACGCACCGGACAACGGCTGGCGCGGCACATGGGCCGGCATGCTTTCCGGCAGCCCCAACGCCACCGCCAGACCCGCCGCCGCACTGAACCCGGTGAGCACCAGAAAGATCGACTGCCAACCCGTGGTATTGACCAGCAGCCCACCGAGCATCGGCGCCAGAATCGGCGCCAGGCCCATCACCAGCATCAATTGGGAAAACACCTTCGCCGAGCCCACCGCGTCGCACTTGTCGGCAACCACCGCGCGGGAAATCACCATCCCCGCACAGCCACCGAGTGCCTGGACGAAACGCGCGCCGATCAGCCATTCCAGGCTCGGCGCGTAGGCGCAGGCCAATGACGCCAGGGTGAACAGAGCAACGCCGCTGAGCAGCGGAAGTCGCCGGCCGAAACGATCGGAAATCGGCCCGTAAGCCAGTTGGCCCAGCGACAGACCGAGGAAGTACGCCGCCAGCGTCAGCTGGACATGCTGCTCATCGGTGCCGAACGCCAGCGCCATGGCCGGGAAGGCAGGTAAATAGAAGTCGATCGCCAAAGGACCGAAGGCGCTCAAGGCGCCGAGTATCAAAATCGTGCGGAAATTCATCAGGCATCCAGGTGGGCAAGTCGCAGCCCGACAGTCTAGCCGCGCCCGGACGCCTTGAACATTCCGATAGCTCGCTAACGATCAATTTCAGACGAGCTTCACCTCATAACCCTCTTCGCGGATCGCTGCGATGACCTGATCGGCACTCAGCGCACTTTCGACGCCGACTTCCTTGGCCGCCAGATCGACGCGCACACTGGCCGCCGGATCCAGCGCCTGTATCGCAGTGGTGATGGCTTTGACGCAATGACCGCAGGACATGCCTTGAACGTTGAACACTTGCATGGGAAGACTCCTTTGAGTGAGGTTGCCGGCAGTCTCGAGCTTGCCACGATGGCAAGGTCAAGTTCTGCGAAAAACTGCCGGGCTGGCAATCGGCGCCGCGCTCGGCCAAGCTGCATGCATCAATGACTGGAATTCAGGAGATTCAGCCATGCGCTGGTCAGCTTTGGGCCTGTTTGGCTTGCTCAGCCTTTTCGCCGCCGTCCCGCAGGTGCAAGCCGCCGGCGAGGATTACGCGGTACTGATCATTTCCCGCGAGCGCCTCGAAGTGGCGACCTCGTGCGAGATCGGCGTGTACATCCAGGATCAGCTCTCGGCGCGCCTGTTCCAGGAGCAGAGCACGTCGTTCAACTTGCCGCCGGGCAAGGTTTCGCTGCGCTTGAAACTGCTGCCGGGCCAGGCGCCGGGTTGTAATCCCGGGATGCTCGCACCGGGCTCGCAGGAAGTCGTGCTGCATGCCGGGGATGTGCTGAAGTTCCGCCTGGCGATGAATGCCGAAGGCGTGTACCTCAAGCCGGCTGGCCTCGGTTACTGAGCAACCGCCTCGACCTGTGGGAGCGAGCCTGCTCGCGAAAGCGCCGGGTCAGCCAACATGATTGCTGAATGATGCACCGCATTCGCGAGCAGGCTCGCTCCCACAAGAATGGTGCTTGACCTTGCCCGCATGGCAAGGTTGATCCTGTAGACATCCACTACAGGGAGCGCGACCGATGTCCGAATCCACCACTTTCGATCTGCCGATTGCCGGCATGACCTGTGCCAGTTGCGCCGGGCGTGTCGAGCGAGCCCTGCGCAAGGTCAGCGGCGCCAGCACCGTCAGCGTCAACCTCGCCACCGAACAGGCCCGGGTGCAGGCGCCCGGCGACAGCCTGCCGGCGCTGATGCAAGCTGTGGAGCGCGCCGGTTACAGCGTGCCCCGGCAAACCGTCGAATTGAGCATCGACGGCATGACCTGCGCCTCCTGCGTCGGTCGCGTCGAACGTGCCCTGAACAAAGTCCCAGGCGTGAGCAGCGTCAGTGTCAATCTGGCCAACGAACGTGCGCACCTCGAATTGCTCGGCCAGGTCGATACGCAAACCCTGCTCGACGCGGTGAGCAAGGCCGGTTACTCGGCCAGCGTCTGGCAAGCTGAACGGCCACAGTCCGATGACCAGCAAAAACGCCTGCATCGCGAGCGCTGGGCATTGATCTGCGCGATCGCCCTCGCTCTGCCGCTGGTGTTGCCGATGTTGCTGCAGCCGTTCGGCATTCATTGGATGCTCCCGGCCTGGGCGCAATTCGCCCTCGCCACACCGGTGCAATTCATCTTCGGCGCACGCTTTTATGTTGCGGCGTGGAAAGCCGTGCGCGCCGGTGCCGGCAACATGGACCTGCTCGTCGCCCTCGGCACCAGCGCCGGTTATGGCCTGAGTGTCTATGAATGGGCCAGCGCCGCCGGACGCATGCCGCATCTGTATTTCGAGGCCTCGGCGGTGGTCATCGCTTTGGTGTTGCTCGGCAAATATCTCGAAAGCCGCGCCAAACGCCAGACGGCCAGCGCCATCCGCGCTCTTGAAGCGTTGCGGCCGGAGCGGGCGATTCAAGTCATCGACGGGCGTGAGCAGGACGTTGCGATCAGCGCCCTGCGCCTCGACGATCTGGTGCTGGTCAAACCCGGCGAACGCTTCCCGGTGGATGGCGAAGTCGTTGAAGGCCAGAGCCACGCCGACGAAGCGCTGATCAGTGGCGAAAGCCTGCCAGTGCCGAAACAGCCGGGCGACAAGGTCACCGGCGGCGCGATCAACGGCGAAGGTCGTTTGCTGGTGCGCACCCAGGCGCTCGGCGCGGAAACCGTGCTGGCGCGGATCATTCGTCTGGTCGAAGACGCGCAAGCGGCGAAAGCGCCGATCCAGAAATTGGTGGACAAGGTCAGCCAGATCTTCGTGCCGACCGTGTTGCTGATCGCCCTGGCCACGCTGATCGGCTGGTGGCTGTACGGCGCACCGCTGGAAACTGCGCTGATCAATGCCGTCGCCGTGCTGGTGATTGCCTGCCCGTGCGCCCTCGGCCTCGCCACCCCGACGGCGATCATGGCCGGCACCGGCGTCGCCGCACGCCACGGCATTCTGATCAAGGACGCCGAAGCACTGGAGCGCGCCCATGAAGTCAGCAGTGTGGTGTTCGACAAGACCGGCACGCTGACCTCGGGTACGCCGCGTATCGCGCACTTCAGCGCGGTCGATGGTGACGAAAACAATCTGCTGACACTGGCCGGTGCCTTGCAGCGCGGCAGCGAGCATCCGTTGGCCAAAGCCGTGCTGGATGCAGCCGCCGAACGCGGCTTGAACGTGCCCGACGTCAGCGACAGCCAGTCGCTGACCGGGCGCGGCATCGCTGGCACGCTGGATGGCCGGCGCCTGGCGCTGGGCAACCGGCGGATGCTCGACGAAAGCGCCTTGAATGCCGGTGAATTGAGCACATCCGCCGAAGCGTGGGAACGCGAAGGTCGGACACTGTCGTGGCTGATCGAACAAAGTCCTGAGCCGAAGGTACTGGGTCTGTTCGCCTTCGGTGACACGCTGAAACCCGGCGCACTGCAAGCGGTGCAACAACTCGCCGCGCGGGGTATCCAGAGCCACCTGCTGACCGGCGACAATCGCGGCAGCGCACGGGTGGTGGCCGAGGCCTTGGGCATCCGCAATGTTCACGCCGAAGTGCTGCCTGCCGACAAAGCCGCGACGGTGGCCGAGCTGAAGAAAACCGGCGTGGTTGCCATGGTCGGCGATGGTATCAACGATGCCCCGGCCCTCGCCGCCGCAGACATCGGCATCGCCATGGGCGGCGGCACCGACGTTGCCATGCACGCGGCCGGCATCACGTTGATGCGCGGCGATCCGCGACTGGTGCCGGCAGCGCTGGAGATCAGCCGCAAGACCTATGCGAAGATTCGCCAGAACCTGTTCTGGGCCTTTGTCTACAACCTGATCGGCATTCCGCTGGCGGTGTTCGGCTTCCTCAATCCGGTGCTGGCCGGTGCGGCGATGGCGCTGTCGAGCGTCAGCGTGGTGAGCAATGCGCTACTGTTGAAAACCTGGAAACCCACGGACCTGGAGGAACACCGATGAACATCGGCCAAGCAGCCCGGCAGAGTGGCCTGAGTGCAAAAATGATCCGCTATTACGAATCGATCGGCCTGTTCAAAGCGGCCAATCGCACCGACAGCGGCTACCGCGTGTACGGCAGCGATGACCTGCACACGCTGGCGTTCATCAAGCGCTCGCGGGATCTGGGCTTTTCCCTGGAGGAGGTCGGCAAGCTGCTGACCCTCTGGCAGGATCGCCAGCGTGCCAGCGCCGATGTGAAAGCACTGGCGCGCCAGCACATCGACGAGCTGAACCAGAAGATTCGCGAGCTCGGCGAGTTGCGTGACACCCTGCAGCACCTGGTCGAGCATTGCAGCGGCGACCATCGCCCGGACTGCCCGATCCTCAAGGAACTGGCGTCGGGCTGCTGCGCGCAACCCGCCCGCGCCTGATCCGCAAAAGCGTCACCACGCACAACGTACCCAGGGGAATGCCGTGGAACAGCATGACCACGGCCCCCGGCGTCCACCACGCATAGAACGGCGCAGCGACCAGCATGCCGATACCGAAACCGGTCATCTGCAGCAAGGTCAGCACGCTGAAAATCGGCAGGCGCAACGCCGCAGGTTCCCGTTGCAGCCGTGACATCAGGCTGACTTCGGAAACCCCGTCGCCAAGCCCGGCCGGCAAGGCGAACAGCAGCAGACCGTAGAGGTCGTGCTGCTGGAACATCAGAATGAAACCGCACGACATCAGCGCCACGCCGCAGAAAAATCTTCTTTCGAGGTGGCTGTTCTCCGAGCCCTTGAGGTGACTGGCGATGCGTGCGCCGAGCAGTTTGCCGCTGGCCCATACCGCAAGCGCCAAGCCCAAGGTCGTACTCGCCGCCTCCGGCGTGAGCAGTTTCGAAATGATCGGGAAGCCGACGTTGTGCGCGGCGCTGCCCAAGGTATCAGCCATAGTCACCGCGAGCATGGCCGCGACCACTGGCGCCGAACGCAGGCCCTGCCGTAGCGCAAACCATTCACCGCGCTCCGGCTGTTCGCTGACATCGGTTTTTTCGAAACGCAGCGGCACGATCAGCAGCGCCGCAAGCAAATAGGTCAGCGCGTTGAGGGCGAAGACCGTTTCAAAACCGAAAGCAGCCACCAGCAACCCCGACACCAGACTGCCGCCGACCATGGCGGCTGAAGAGGCTGAGGCGATCCAGGCATTGGCCTTGAGCAATTGCGCCGGCGCGATCAAACGCGGCAACTGGCTGTTGAGGCCGATGGCGAACATCGAATTGCCCAAGCCGAGGCCGAAGGCAATGAACGGCAACAGCCATGCCTGCTGACTCGCCGGTGTGATCAACAGCAGTCCCAGCAGTGCCGCACGCAACAGATCGAACGCAATCAGCGGCGCGCGGCCGTGCCAGCACCGGTAGAAGCGTGTGCCAATCAGACTGGCGAAGATTCCGCCACCGACGCGGCTGGCAAGGAAAACGCCGACGCTCATGGCGCTGTTGCTTAACAGGTAAACGTAGGTGGCGAGCGCGACCATGTTGAGGAAGGCGCCGAAATCGGAGATCAGCCGGGCGGTTACGATCAGGTGGGTGTTGCGTGGGGTGGTCACATTCAGTCCTTGAGTGTGGTTGGAGCGCTGGACAGTAGACGCGAATAAGCCAGGATCCGAAAGCCCCCTCACCCTAGCCCTCTCCCAAAGGGAGAGGGGACCGATTGGGGGATATTTGGGAGATACACCGACCTGAACGTTTTTCTTTGAATCCATAATCGACTCGGTTTTTTCAGGTCGATGTATGGCTAAAGACACCTCGGTCGGCCCCCTCTCCCTCCGGGAGAGGGCTGGGGTGAGGGTACTTTTTGACTCAAACAAAAAACCCGGCCGAAGCCGGGTTTTTCATCACGCGATCACTGCATCCACGGCGGTGGAGGCGGTTCTTCGGGTTTGCCTTTCGGCGCGTCGTCCGCCGCGCGAATGGCCTGCTTGCGTTCCTCGTCGAGGCGCGCCGCTTCGATTTCGCGCAGCACACCGCCGACATCCGCCAGGTCCTCCGGATCGTCGAACTCACCGGTCAGCACACTGTTCGGGTGCAAGGTGCCGGCTTCGTACAACGCCCACATTTCCTTGGCATATTTGGTCTTCTTCAATTCCGGCGCGAAGCGACCGAAGTACGAAGCCATGTTGCCAACGTCACGCTCGAGCATGCTGAACGCGTGGTTGTTACCCGCAGCGTCGACTGCCTGGGGCAGGTCAATAATCACCGGACCGGTCGGGGTCAGCAGCACGTTGAACTCGGAGAGGTCACCGTGCACCAGACCGGTACACAACATCAGCACGATCTGCGAAATCAGGAAGGCGTGATACTCGCGCGCCTGATCCGGCTCCAGCACCACATCGTTCAGACGCGGCGCGGCGTCGCCGAATTCGTCGGCCACCAGCTCCATCAACAGCACGCCGTCGAGGAAGTCATAGGGTTTGGGCACTCGCACACCGGCGCCGGCCAGACGGAACAGCGCCGCCACTTCGGCGTTCTGCCAGGCGTCTTCGGTCTCTTTGCGACCGAACTTGGACCCCTTCGCCATGGCCCGCGCCTGACGGCTGTTACGAACCTTGCGGCCTTCCTGATACTCGGCTGCCTGGCGGAAACTGCGTTTATTCGCCTCCTTGTAGACCTTGGCGCAACGTAACTGATTGCCGCAGCGCACTACATAAACAGCTGCCTCTTTGCCACTCATCAGTGGGCGCAGCACTTCGTCGACCAGACCGTCCTCGATCAGGGGTTCAATGCGTTTTGGAGTCTTCATCAGCTTTTATTGTGGGTCCTTTATTACCAAACACGCGAATGTCACTCGTTATACGGCAATCCTCGCCCGACGGGGAGGGGTTGCCGACCTGTGAACCTTGAGGATGCACACACTGTGCCGGATCAATCGCAGCGACCCGGGCGAATCATAGCCGAGACCGTGGCATTGATTGGTATCGGTCGGCAAGGGCATTTGCGACAGAATCTGACATGGTCGGTGAACTTCAGTTGCCCTCACCCCTGCCCTCTCCCAGAGGGAGAGGGGGCCGACCGAGGTGTCTCCCGTAATACATCGACCTGAGAGACCGAAGCGCTTATGGTTTGAATCGCATCTCTGGATTCGGTGAAGGGCGCTCAGGTCGGCGTCGATTTCAAGCATCCCCCAATCAGTCCCCTCTCCCTTTGGGAGAGGGTTAGGGTGAAGGGCTTTTTCAGCGTTCAATGATCGCGGTGACACCCTGCCCGCCCGCCGCACAGATCGAAATCAACCCTCGCCCCTTGCCCGCCGCATCCAGCAGCTTGGCCAAATTCGCGACAATGCGCCCGCCCGTTGCGGCGAACGGATGCCCCGCCGCCAGCGAACTGCCTTTTACATTGAGCCGACTGCGATCAATCGAACCCAGCGGTGCCTCGAGCCCCAGGCGGGTTTTGCAATATTCGGGATCTTCCCAGGCCTTGAGCGTGCACAGCACTTGCGCGGCGAAGGCTTCGTGAATTTCGTAGTAATCAAAATCCTGCAACGTCAGCCCATTGCGCGCCAGCAAGCGTGGCACGGCGTACACCGGCGCCATCAGCAGGCCCTCGGCACCGTTGACGAAATCCACCGCCGCCGCTTCACCGTCGCGCAAGTAGGCAAGAATCGGCAAACCGCGCTCTCTGGCCCATTCTTCACTGCCGAGCAACACCACCGAAGCGCCATCGGTGAGCGGCGTGGAATTGCCCGCCGTCAGCGTGCCCTTGGCGCTTTTCTCGAAGGCCGGTTTCAGCGCGGCGAGTTTTTCCAGGGTCAGGTCCGGGCGCAGATTGTTATCGCGGGTCAGGCCGAGGAATGGCGTCATCAGATCGTTGTGCCAGCCTTCGCTGTAGGAAGCGGCGAGTTTGTGGTGGCTTTCGAGGGCCAGTTGATCCTGTTCTTCGCGGGGGATATTCCAGGTCTGCGCCATCAGTTCGCAGTGCTCGCCCATCGACAGGCCAGTGCGTGGCTCGCCGTTGCGCGGGAATTCGGGGATCAGGTGCTGGGGGCGCAACTGCAAAAGGGTTTTCAGTTTGTCGCCGGTACTCTTGGCGCGGTTGGCGTGCAGAAGAATCCTGCGCAGGCCTTCGCTGACGCTGATCGGCGCGTCGGAGGTGGTGTCGACGCCGCCGGCAATGCCGCAGTCGATCTGGCCGAGGGCGATCTTGTTCGCCACCAGCAACGCCGCCTCCAGACCGGTGCCGCAGGCTTGCTGGATGTCATAGGCCGGTGTCGTCGGAGACAAGCGCGAGCCGAGCACACATTCGCGGGTCAGGTTCATATCCCGTGACAATTTAAGCACAGCGCCCGCCACTACCTCGCCGATGCGCTGGCCGTGCAGGTTGTAGCGCTCGATCAGGCCTTCCAGCGCGGCGGTGAGCATCGCCTGATTGCTGGCCGTGGCGTACGGCCCGTTGGAGCGGGCGAAAGGGATGCGGTTACCGCCGATGATCGCGACGCGGCGCAGCTGGGTCATGGATAACTCCTGTGGAATTTGCGGATTCACATGGAAACCTGTGGGAGCTGGCTTGCCAGCGATGGGGGCGGCACTCCCAACCCTTCAGCGGCTGACACTCCGCCATCGCGGGCAAGCCCGCTCCCACAGGGTCAGTGGTCTACTCTGCTAAACCAGCGTAGGCCTTATTGCGCCGATCGAACGATTGATTGCCGTAGACAGTCCACACTTTGAACCCCAACTTCTGGAGAGCGTTCCATGTCTGACCGCTATATCGACTTCGCCAACTCATCCTTCGGCCATCGTCTGGTCGGGGCCTTGGGCCTGCCGTCGCCGGTGCGGCTGGAACGCTGGCAGGCGGGGCGTCTGCGGCCGATCGAGGGCGCCCTGTTGATCGGTGGCGGGCCGCAGGCCGAACGGATCAGCGTGTTTGCCAATCGCTTGACCGACGCGATCTACAGCTACGGCACCGAGCCCTCGCTGGCCACCGCGTGGATCCCCGGCCACGGGCCGAAACTCAAAGCGGTGGTGTTCGACGCCAGCGATCTGCAACACACCGACCAGCTCAAGCAGTTGCGCGAGTTCTTCCAGCCATTGATGAAGAACCTCGACCATAGCGCGCACCTGGTGATTCTCGGCCGCGCGCCGGAAACCTTGGGTGATCCGTTCGCCTCCAGCGCGCAGCGAGCACTTGAAGGCTTCTCGCGCTCGCTGGCCAAAGAGCTGCGCGGCGGTGGCACCTTGCAGTTGATCTACGTCGGCGAAGGTGCCGAGGATCAATTGGAAGGCCCACTGCGATTTTTCCTCTCGCCGAAAAGTGCATTCGTTTCCGGCCAGGTTATTCGCCTGACCGCGTGCGCCACGCCAGTGACCGACTGGACCCGACCGCTGGCCGGGCGCAAGGCGCTGGTCACCGGTGCTGCGCGCGGCATCGGCGCGTCGATTGCCGAAACCCTCGCCCGCGATGGCGCCGAGGTTATCCTCCTCGATGTGCCGCCGGCCAAGACCGACCTCGAGGCCCTTGCCGCGCGCCTCGGCGGCCGGGCGATCACCCTCGATATCTGCGCCGATGACGCCGCCGCGCAATTGATCGAACAGCTGCCCGACGGCCTCGACATCCTCGTGCACAACGCCGGCATCACCCGCGACAAAACCCTGGCCAACATGACCCCGGAATTCTGGGACGCGGTGCTGGCCGTCAATCTCAACGCGCCGCAAGTGCTGACCAAGGCGCTGCTCGACAGCGGCACCCTGCGCGACAACGCACGGGTGGTCCTGCTCGCCTCGATCAGCGGCATCGCCGGCAATCGCGGGCAGACCAACTACGCAGCGAGCAAGGCTGGCCTGATCGGTCTGGCCCAGGCATGGGCGCCAACGCTGCTGGAACGCGGCATCAGCATCAACGCCGTGGCCCCCGGTTTTATCGAAACCCAGATGACCGCGCACATTCCGTTCGGCCTGCGCGAGGCCGGGCGGCGCATGAGTTCGCTGGGCCAGGGTGGCTTGCCGCAGGACGTCGCCGAAGCCGTGGCGTGGCTGGCGCAACCGGGCACGGGCGCGTTCACCGGCCAAGCGCTGCGGGTTTGTGGGCAAAGTGTTCTGGGGGCATAAAGATGAGCATCGAATGGCACACGCTGGATCGCGAACCGAGTCTGCCGGGGCTTTATTCGCGCGCAGCGACGCGACGCAAAATCACCGGTACGCAACTGCCCGACAGCGGCCTGCGCTGCTGGGTTGATATCGACGGCAAGCGGCTGGCGGCTTATCGCAAGGTCTGCGGTTTCGTCGATGACGGCCTGCTGCCGCCGACCTATCCACACATCCTCGCCTTTGCCTTGCAGATGCAATTGCTCACGGCCAAGGATTTTCCGTTCCCGCTGCTGGGGCTGATTCACCTGAGCAACCGCATCCGCGTGCTGCGGCCGATGGGCGCGATCAGTCGCGGGCAAGTCAGCGTGCGTGTGCACAACCTGCAACCACATGCCAAGGGCGCGACGTTCGATCTGTTGACCACCCTCGACGATCAGCTCGGGCCGCTGTGGGAAGCCGAGAGCCGCATGCTCTGTCGCGGGGTAAAGCTCGAGGGCGAGGCGCTGGCTCACGACTGGCAGCCGTCGCAGGATTTGCTTGAGGTGACGCGCTGGACTGCACCTGCTGATATCGGTCGCCAGTATGCGAAAGTCTCCGGCGACTACAACCCGATTCACCTCAGTGCGGCGAGCGCCAAACTGTTCGGGTTTCCCACCGCGATCGCCCATGGACTGTGGAACAAGGCACGGACACTGGCGGCACTCTCCGATCACCTGCCCAAAGCCAACCTGGAAATCGCCGTGCACTTTCGCAAACCGGTGCGCCTGCCCAGTGAAGTGATATTGCTGGCCAGTGCCGCGGGCTCCAGCGGTGAGTTGCGTCTGATCGGTGCCGGCGACCTGGAACATATGGTCGGTCAGTGGCAACCGATCGCCTGATCTGGCGGGGCGGAAAAACCCGTTAATTGTGTATATATCACTTAAGTTTTTCCGCGCCCTGCCCGCTGCTTTGCAAAAAACCGAGCCTTGAATTTCAAGGCTTTTTTTTGCCCGTTTATTACCGGGGTATTAGTCCTTCGGCATAGCGCCGAGCCCTCTATATAAAGGGGTTAATACCAACTTGAGAATGGTGAAAAACCTGCCCTCGACTGAGATTACAGCCACGGACGAGGCATCGCCGACGACAGATCGGCGAGCCATCGAAGGCAACGTAACGTTGTGACAGGTGCAGGAATCTCAATCATGAAAACTCAAGTGATGTGGTCCAAATCGGCAATCGCGCTGGCACTGATTCTTTCGGTCGGCCTCGTCGGCTGCAGCAGCGGCGGTGGCGGTCATCGCAGCAGTTCGGGCAGCTCGACGGCGGACGGCACGGCGGGCACCGATGGCAGCGGTGGCGCGGGCGGCGGGACCGGCGGCGATACTGCCGGCACTGGCGGCACTGGCGGCGGAACCGGTGGTACTGGCGGAACCGGCGGCGGCACCGATCCGACCAATCCAACCAATCCGACAGACCCGACCGATCCCACCAACCCGACCAATCCCGCTGCACCTTCGCTGGTGACCACAACACTTGTTCAGGATGTCGGCAAAACCGTCAGCGGTGTCGGCGATGGCGTCGGCCAGATCGGCGATTCGCTGAGCACTGTTCCGGTCGCTGGCGGCATCGTGCAAAGCCTGGCCAACACCACCGGCAACGTGGTCAGCACCTTGGGCGATGGCGTCACTGATGGCATCGGCAAACTGGCCACTGACCCCAATGGCCTGACCACCACCGTCGCCTCGGTTGGCGGCGTGGTTTCCGATGTTGGCGACGGCGTGTCGGACCTCAGCGTCAAACTCAACACAGCGACCCGCAGCGTTCCTGTCGTTGGCGGTGTAGTCACCCGCGTGGCGCCGCTGGTCGATGGCATCGGCGAAAAAGTCACCATGCTTGGCGACACCCTCAACACCTCAATGACCAGCGGCCCGACCAGCCAGTTGACCGACAAGGTCGGCAGCGGCCTGGTACCGGTGATCGCCATGGTCGAAAGCACCACCGACAAACTCGGCGATGCCACCGGTCTGGGTGATCCGCTCAAAGGGGTGATCTCCAAGGTGGGCGGCACGGTGAACAGCCTTGGCGGCAAAGTCACCGACGCAGGCAGCGGCAATGCCCTGACCAACACCCTCGGCGGCGCCCTGAGCAACACCGGCACGGCGGTCGGCAAAGCGGGTGGTCTGGTGTCCAATGGCACTGGCTCGGGCAGTGGCGGCATCGGTGGCGGGCTGGGCGGCACCGGTCTGCTGCAAACTGTCGGTGGTGCGGTGGTCAACGTCGGCAGCGGTCTGAATGCCGGCAGCACCAGCGGCGTGGTCAGTGCCGGCGGCGTCACCGCCGGCGGGCTGGGCAACACGATTGCTTCGATCAACACCGTACTCGGTGGTTCGGGCACACCGATTACTGCATCCACCTCGCCGCTGGCCAGCGTCGGCGCCGCAGTCGGAGCCGGCCTCAATCCGGTCACCAGCGCGGTGACCACTGTCACTCAACAGGTCGGCGCCGCTACCGGTCTCGGCACTCCGGTGGCGGGTATCACAAGTCAGGTCGGCGCTGCGGTGGGCAATCTCGGCGGGGCGATCGCCGCAACCAACAACCCGGTCACCACAGCGGTCGGCGGTCTGGTTACCAACGTCGGCGGCACCGTGGCAGCGGTCGGTGGTCTGGTCAACAGCGGCACTGCCACTGGCGGCGGCACGGCAACCGGTGGCCTGGGCGGGGTACTCGGCGGCCTGACCGGCGCGCTGGGCGGCAACAAACGCTAAATTGCACCTGGCCGATTCGACGGCCTTACCTACAGCGCCTACGCTTGGTTGAGGGCGGAAGATTCCCACGAGTCTTCCGCCTTTTTTCTAAGGAAAAATCTGCCCTGTGCTGTGTTCTGACCATGGAGTGTCCTATGCGCGTACTGGCATCCCTGCTGTGCCTGAGCCTCAGTTCCGCTGCCCTCGCCGACACCTTGCCCAGCTTTCTCAACAGCAACGAAACCATCCGCAACCTGCCCGTTCCCAACCTGCCCGCCGACGCCTATCGCCCGAGCGCGGCGCCGCTGCAAGTGCCGGACCCGGGTGCGACCGCCGCGCAGCCACTGCTGATGGAAACCAAGGTCAACCTGAAGACCGTGCAGATCGAAGGCGGCACGATCTACCCGCTCAACGAACTCGCGGAAATCTACAAGCCCCTGATCGGCCGTCAGGCCAGCCTTGCCGAACTGATCGAAGCCACGCGCAACATCACCCGTCGCTATCAGCAGGACGGCTATCTGTTGTCCTACGCGTTCCTGCCGCAACAGAACTTCGATGATGGCGTGGCCCGCGTGGTGCTGGTCGAGGGCTACGTGCGCGATATCCAGATGCAGGGCGACATCGGTCGGGTCAAAGGCCTGCTTGATAAACTCGCCGCGAAAATCCAGGCCGAACGCCCGCTGACGCGCAAGACCTTCGAGCGCTACACCACGCTGATGAGCCGCATTCCCGGCGTGACGATTCAAGCGCAAGTGCCACCGCCGGGCACCACCGATGGCGCGACCACCCTGGTTGCCCAGGCCAGTCGCAAACCGTTCACCAGCACCCTGAGCACCACAGAAGACAACCGTAACGGCCCGCAGGCGTTGCTCGGTGTCAGCAGCAATTCGCAGACCTCGATGGGCGAACAGTTGAGCCTCAGCGGCCTGTTCCCACCGGGTGACGACAAAGAGCATTACTACCGTCTCGACTACAGCCAATTCCTCGATACCGAAGGCACGCAGCTCAACGTCTCGGCCTCGCGTTACCGCGCCGACCCGGACACCGAAGTGCTGGTCGGCGGTGGCGGACGCCTGAGTACCCACCGCGAGAACGATCGCTACTCGATCGGCTTCAGCACGCCCCTGATCGCCTCCGCCAACGAACTGCTGACGGCCGGCTCACGTCTGTATGCGGTCGATGACAAGACGCGCTACGACGGCATCAACTTTCCCTTCAGCACCGAACTGCGCACCGATGTCCGCGCCCTGGCTTTCGAAGGCGACTGGCGCAAGGCCGACGCCCGCCAACTGCGCATCCTCAGTGCCGGCGTCTACCAGGGCTTCGACAGCCTCGGCGCACACACCAACTACGACGACATCGACCTGGATTTTTTCCGCGTCAGACTCTCCGGCGTGCAGAGCGACAAGTTCCTCGACAACTGGCAAGGCGTGCTCTCGGCGGCGCTGTACTGGAGCGACGACACCTTGCCCGACAGCGAACGCGCCGTATTCGGCGGACAGAACTTCGGCCGTGGCTACCCCGACGACCAGGCCTCGGGCGACAAGGGTTGGGGCGTGGCCTACGAGGTCAACTACAGCTTCAACCGCGACGGCAACTGGGTGCGCATCCTGCAACCCTACGTCGTTGTCGACCGCTCGCGCAGCTGGTTCAACCAACTGCCGGTGCAGGCCAACAACCTGTCATCGACCGCCGTCGGGCTGCGCTTTGGTGATGCCAAGTATTACAACGTGGCGCTGGAAGTGGCGAAGGCGATGTCGGATGAAGCACTGGATACGTTCAATCGCAAGCCTCGGTACAGCATCAGTTTCAGTTATCAGTTGTGATGGTCGAGCGGTGTGTCAGTCAGGATTTTTTTGACTGACGCACCGCCTTCGCGAGCAGGCTCGCTCCCACAGATTCGGCGGTGTTCATGGTTGCTGAGTACAACCGCCGTCCCTGTGTGAACGAGCCTGCTCGCGAAAGCGTTCGGCTATTCAACCGATTTATCGCAACGCTTAAACCAGCCGTTTAAACACAGGCCACGCTACCTCGCAACAGGCTACAAATCCTTGCGCCATTGCCTACGGCTACGCCAGAATCCGCCGGCTTGTGCGCCTGGGGCGCGGGTTCTATCGTTTGCCTGCCACTGCTCATCAGTGGTCGGGTTTAGTCGCCCGCTTGTCCACGACGCACAGGTTCCTGTCAGCCAGGTATTGCATACCTGCACTTGATGGTGGCTGTGCGCAGGGCGCCTTCGGGCGCGCCGATTTCGTGGCTCATCGGTCGACTAACCTGCGTGCAGCTGCCTCCCTTTCGTTTAGTCGCGAACCGGTTGCGGCCCTACTCCATCAGGAGACTGAGCCCGTGAAGAAGATAACGCCCGATCCACCCCTTGCCGATCCAACCTTCGCCGACCCGCTCGTCGAAGCGCAAAAACTCAAGGAAGCCGCCGACCGCGCCATCGATTACTACCTCAACCCCCGCCTCATCAAAGACCCCGCCGCACCGCGCAAACCCAGCACCCTGTTCATCGTCGACCCGGCTGCGGACAACGAAACCCTGCTGGTGCATGCCTGCGAATCACTGGCCTCGGCGAGCATCATGGCCAGCGACCTCGCCGGATTTATCGATGGACCACAGCGCAGCTCCCTGTTGGGGATACAACAGGTGATCATGCTGGGCGAACTGGCGGTCAACCGCGTACTGGACAGGCTTGTGCCGGAGTGACAAGAGCAAGAGGTTGATTGCGCAGGTGGTGAGTCAGGCAGAGCGTTGTTGGCTGACTGGCCGCCATCGCTGGCAAGCCAGCTCCCACAGGATTCATGTACATCAGGCAGGAATGGGTTGGCTGGCAGGGCGCTATCGCGAGCAGGCTCACTCCTACAGTTTTGATCGTGGGTGTTCAGTGAGAGACTGGTGGCTGGCAGGGCGCCTTCGCGAGCAGGCTCGCTCCCACAGGATTGATGTACATCAGGAAGAAATTGGTCGGCTGGCAGGCCGCCTTCGCGAGCAGGCTCGCTCCCACAGTTTGAATCGAGTACATCAGTGAGAAACAGGTCGGCAGGCAGACCGCCTTCGCTGGCAAGCCAGCTCCCACAGGATTGATGTAAATCAGGAAGAAATGGGTCGGCTGCCAGGCCGCTTTCGCGAGCAGGCTCGCTCCCACAAAAGCAAAAGCAAAAGCAAAGCAGCGCAGCTGCCCGCGGCGAAGCCGCACCACTCAACAATGAGCGCAAGCTCGAGTGCTCTTGATCTTGATCCCCCGGCGACGTCGGAAGGCTGAGTGGAGGGATTGATCCGGGCGTGGGAGCGTAGCGACCGTCTGGCGCAGCCAGACACAGCGGAAGGAGGTGCAGCGAAGCAAACCGGAGCCGCTGCGCCCGGATCAGTCCCGGAGCGAAGGAACCCGAGCCTGCGAGGGCCGAACGCAGGAGCTAGCGTTTTTTGCTTACTTTTTTAGGCGCTTGTAAAAAAGTAAGTCGCCGTCAGGCGAAACCGCCAGCCGCAGCACCCGAAGCAACGGATATTCACCCAAAACCCCACCAACACGGTCGGCCCAAAGGCCGCCGAGTTCACCCACCCTGAACCTTAGGCTTGGGAAAAAGATTATCGAGAGTCTCCAACAACCGAACGTGATAAATCGGCTTGCGAAAAAGATCCAGCACCTGCAACCGCAACATATCGCTGACATCCTCCATATCCGCATGCCCCGACATCACAATCACCGGCAAATGCGCCCGCGACGTATGCTCACGCAACCGCCTGATCAGCGACATGCCCGACTCCTCCGGCATACGCAGATCAGTAATCACCAAAGCAATATCCGGATGCCGGGTCAGATGATGCAGCGCGAGCTTCACCGACGTCGCGGTATGACAGACAAACCCCTCCCCCTCCAGCAACTCCGCCAACTCCAGCAACGCGTCTTCTTCATCATCAACCAGAAGCAGCTGTTGGCGGGGCGACGAAGACGCGTTCATAGGCAATACCTGAATACTGAAAGGTAAATCCAGTGTAGTGCGATATCAGCCAGGTGCAGTGTTCACAAGATCAGGGCGTTGGCCGAGTCACAGCCGTACCATCGAGCGAGGTCAGAATATTGTTGAAGATCGCCAATACCCTGTCTCCAAGCGGAGTGACGAACGCCACAACCACCACAGCCACCATCGCCACCACAATCGCATACTCGATCGCCGAAGCACCCTCTTCACTGCGGGCAAACGCGCGAGCCTTGGCGATCACATAATCAAAAGTCATACGAAACATAGGTCCACTCCTTCGCGCCTCTGGCGCCGACATCACCACCGCGGCAAGGTTCCACCGTGCCACCTGAGCATTGTCAACAAACCCCCGCCCAACAACTGTAAGAACGCATTAATCACAAAGCATTAATCCCATCGTTTTTCCGCCGTTTCCGGCTGTTAAGGGGCCAAAGTCATACTTTGGTACGGTTATTTCGCCTGTCACTAATGGCGCTTTTGCTTGGATCAGCTAGCTTGGAAATAGCGAAATAGTTGCATGTTCATAGCTGCCGATTCAGTCCGCCTTTCGCAAGCAAATGCAGTCGGTTGTGCAGCAGGAAAGGGAGAGCCGTCATGAACAGTCGCGTCACCATGGGCCTAGCCACGTTGCTGTTGCTCGGCGCGGTTTTGGTCGGTTACTGGGGGCTGGTGCTCAGTCGTCAGCCGGCCCCGGTCGCCGAGGCGCCCGTCGCCCCAGCGGTCAGCATTGAACAGACTGTCGCGATTGCCGAAGACCAGACCCGCCAACCGGTGGTGGTGCTGCTCCACGATGTAGCGCCGTTCACGCCGTTGACCGCCGCCGATGTGACCGTGGAAAAACTGCGCAGCGCACCGGCCGGCAGCCTGACCAGCATCGAACAAGCAGTCGGCCGCACGCCTTGGCGCCACCTCAGCGCCGGCACCTGGCTCAATGACGAAAGCTTTCAGGCCGGCGGCGCGCTGGCACGGATGATTCGCCGCGACGAGCGCGCGCTCACCGTGGCCGTCGATGAAGTGATCGGTGGTGCCGGGCAATTGCTGCCAGGCGATTACGTCGATGTGCTGCTGTATTTGCGCGAGGACGCGAGCAATCTGCAGCAGTCGGCGCAGATCGCCGTTCCGGCTTTGCGCGTGCTCGGGGTCGGCGATCAGTACGGCCTGACCAACGACGGCCAACCGGCAACGCCCAGCCTCAGCGCCGAAGAAAAACTCAAACAGGACCAGCGCCGCATCGCCGCGCGGACTGCGGTGCTGGCGGTGCCGGAACAACTGCTCAGCCGCCTGATGCTTGCCACTCAAGTCGGCACATTGCGCCTCGCGGTGCGCAGCAGCGAAGAACAACGGCTGGCCAAATATTGGGCCGGCGAAGCGCAATCGCCCGCGCATCTGGACCGCGCCAACAGCCAGCTCTTCCAGTTCACTCAACTAGCCCTGGGCAGCGCGCAAAGAGCACCTGCCACCGCCAGTGCCGGCGCGGCGCCCAGGCCTGCGGTGGAAATCATTCGCGGCAACCAGATCAGCCAACAAACCCCATGACTGCGCAAGGATTCACGTGCATGCAGAGTCGACTCAGACCGACATTGAAACCGGCGCTCCGGGCCTTGCTGTTGTTGGGATTGACGATGGATACCGCCCTCGCTGCGGTGGGCAATTGCTCGGCGCTGCCGCGCCTGCCCTCGGTGATCGAGATCGGTGAAGGCTTCCAGCAGGACATGCAGTCACCGGTGGCAATCACTCGGCTGGCAGTGGGCGACCCGAAAATTGCCGACGTGCATGCCAATGGCGGTTCGTCCTTTTTGCTCACGGGCGTCGGCCCCGGCGCGACCAGCCTGATGGTCTGGACCGCCTGCTCGGCGCAGCCGCAGCAAGCCATGGTCTTTGTCCAGGGCGCGGCGACCACGGCGCTGACCAGCAGCGTGCCGTCCGACGATCCGACGCTGCCATCGCAGGTGCAGACCGACATCCGCTTCGTCGAAGTCAGCCGCACCAAACTCAAGGAAGCCACGGCGTCGCTGATCGGCACGCGCGGCAATTTCCTGTTCGGTTCGCCCGGCACGCTGCCACCGATCGACGGCGTGCCGCAGCCGCGCCTGCCGGTGGATAACTCGCTGTTCAATTTCTCCTGGGTCGGCGGCAAGACCATGGCGATCATCAACGCCCTGGAAACCAGCGGCTTCGCCTACACCTTGGCGCGGCCGAGTCTGGTGGCGTTGAACGGGCAGAGTGCGAGCTTCCTGGCCGGCGGGGAAATCCCGATTCCGGTGCCCAGTTCCGGCAGCGACAGCGTGTCGATCGAGTACAAGGAATTCGGCATCCGCCTGACCCTGACGCCAACCATCATCGGCCGCGACCGCATCGCGCTGAAGGTCGCCCCGGAGGTCAGCGAACTGGATTTTGCCAACGCGGTGAACATCGCCGGCACCACCGTTCCGGCGTTGACCATCCGCCGGACCGACACCAGCGTGTCGCTGGGTGATGGCGAAAGTTTTGTCATCAGCGGTTTGATCAGCACCACCAACAGCTCGCAAGTGAACAAGTTTCCCGGCCTGGGTGACATTCCCGTCCTCGGGGCGTTCTTCAAGGGTTCGCAGATCAAGCGCGAGGAGCGCGAACTGCTGATGATCGTCACCCCGCACCTGGTCCAGCCACTGGCGGCGGACGCGCGACTGCCGTCGTTGCCGGGCGAGAAACTGCGCAATTACGACCCGAATTTCTATCGCATGTTCTTCCTCGAGAACGGCAACTTCGACAAGCGCAGCGGGTTGTCGCAATGAACCAGAATCTCAGCCAGACCTTCCTCGCCATCACCCGCAACAGCACCGATCTGGAATGGCTGCAAAGCGCACTCGCGCCACTGGGCCAGGTGGTCAGCGCCGGTGCCGGCAGCCTCGACGAACTGCTCGCACTGGTCGATGTGACGTTCGCCAATCTGGTCTTCGTCGGTCTCGATCGCGAGCATGTCGTGGCGCAAAGTGCGCTGATCGAAGGTGCGCTGGAAGCCAAGCCGATGCTGGCAATCGTCGCCCTCGGCGACGGCATGGACAATCAGCTCGTACTCAATGCGATGCGCGCCGGTGCACGGGATTTCGTCGCCTATGGCTCACGTTCAAGCGAAGTCGCCGGGCTGGTGCGGCGCTTGGGCAAACGCCTGCCCGCCGTCACTCCCAACACGCAGCTGGGCGGGCTTACCGTGATGTACGGCGTGCAGAGCAGTTCCGACGGTGCCTTGCTCGCCAATCACATGGCCATGGTGGTGCAGAAGAGCGGCCAGCAAACCTTGCTGCTCGACCTTGGCCTGCCCCGTGGCGACAGCCTCGCGCTGTTGGGGCTGGAGAGCTCGTTTCACTTCGGCGACGCCCTGCGAAATCTGCGCCGGCTCGACGCTACGCTGATCGACAGCGCTTTCACCAGCGCCGACCACGGCCTGCGCATTCTTGCCTACGCCAACACTGACGAGCCGCTGGAAACCACCAGCGCCGCCGAGCTGTACATGCTGCTCAGCGCCTTGCGCCAGCACTTCCAGCACATTGTCGTGAACCTCACCGGGCAGGCCGACAGTGAGGCATTGCGTACCTTCGTCAGCCATTGCGACAAACTGCTGTGGTACACCGACCAGAACGTACTCAACTGCCGACGCAACCTCGCCGTGCTTAACCAGTGGCGCGATAAAGGCATGAAACTCGAGCACGGGCGCTTGCTGATCGATCGCTACCTGAGCAACGTCGCGCCGGATGCCGAGACCTTGGGCAAGACCTTCAATCTGGAAGTCATCGCCGTGCTGGCGTTCAGTCCCGACGTGCGCCTGAACGCGAAAAACCAGGGCGTCAGCCTCTTCGAACTGGCGCCCCGGGAGAAACTCACCCAGAGCCTGCGCACCCTCGGCGAGCGCTTGGCGAAACGCTCCGAAGGCCTGAGCAAACCGAAAGTCACCTGGTTCGACCGTCTGCGAGGCCACTCATGAGCGCAGAAAAACTCTTTGGCGCAACGTCTCACGGAGCGATCGGCAACAGCGATCACGAAGGCCTGAAACTGGTCCTGCACCGCTACATCATCGACGCCATCGAGGAGTCGGGGAAAAACCTGCTGGAAGGTTCGCGCCAGCAACTGGCGCAGTTCGTCACCGACAAGGTCGCCGAATACATCGCGCGTTTGCACCTGGCGATCTCGCGCTACGAAATGGAGCGCCTCGGCGAAGAAATCGTCGACGAACTCACCGGATTCGGCCCACTGGAAGTCCTGCTGCGTGACCCGTCGGTGACGGAAATTCTGGTCAACGGCCCGCACCGGGTGTTCATCGAGCGCGACGGCGTATTGCATCAAAGCGATCTGCGTTTTATCGATGCGCATCACGTCGAGCGGGTCATGCAACGCATCCTTGCGCCGCTCGGGCGCCGCCTCGATGAGTCCTCGCCGATGGTCGATGCGCGCCTGCCGGACGGCAGCCGGGTCAACGCGATCATCCCGCCGATTGCCCTCGACGGCCCGTGCCTGTCGATCCGCAAGTTCCGCAAGGACATGCTCAAGAGCACCGACCTGATGGCGATGCAGACCATCGATCTGGCGATTTTCGAATTCCTGCAGAACGCCGTGGGCAAGCGCTGCAACATCCTGATCAGCGGCGGCACCGGCACCGGCAAGACCACGCTGCTGAACATCCTCAGCCAGTTGATCAACCCGCACGAACGGCTGGTGACCATCGAAGACGTCGCCGAACTGCAACTCGGCCATCCGCATGTAGTGCGTCTGGAAACCCGTCCGCCCAACGCTGAAGGGCATGGCGAGGTCAAGGCCAGCGACCTGATTCGCAACGCCCTGCGTATGCGTCCCGACCGGATCATTCTCGGCGAGATCCGTGGCGTCGAAGTGGTCGACGTGCTCACCGCGATGAACACCGGCCACGACGGTTCGATGAGCACCGTGCACGCCAACAACGCCCAGGACGCGCTGCTGCGTCTGGAGACGCTGGTCGGCCTGACCGGGCGCTCGATTGCCGAACGCACCCTGCGTCAGATGATCTGCGCCGCCCTCGACGTGATCATTCAACTGACACGCATGCCCGATGGCCGGCGCTGCGTCAGTGAAGTGGTGGAAGTGGTCGGCATTCGCGAGGACGTCTACGTCACCAACACCCTGTTCCGCCTCGACCGCCGCACGGGGTTCGGTTTTGTGCGCGAAGCGGTCAACCCGGCCGGCGACAAGCTGCGCCACGACGCTCACCTGGGCTGACGGCGAGGAGCACGAAGATGCTGGGACCGATCATTCTCATCGCCATTTGCCTGATGCTGCTGGGGCTGTCGATCTATCTGTTCCTGCAAGGGCTGCGCAAGACCGCGAAGGAAAAAGTCCTCAATCGACTCGCCGCCGGACAACCGCAGCTGGCCGTCGAGCAGGCCAGGTGGGTGGGACTGGAACGGATGTTTTTACGTGCTGGACTGGGTCGGCCGAGCGAGCGTTTCGGTCTGTGGCTGAGCCTGTGGGCAGCGGCAATGGGCCTGGGATTTCTGCTCGCCAGCTGGGTCGGTCTGCTGATCATGTTGCTCGTCCCGCCCGTGGCGTTGCGGTTGTACATCGCCATTCGCTACCGGCAACGGATCCGTCGCATGATCGAACAACTGCCGCAACTGCTCGACCACACCGTGCGCAGCCTCAAGTCCGGGCGCACGCTGAGCGATGCGGTGCTGGGCGGCATCGAGGCCAGTGAAGCCCCTTTGAAAGCGGCCATGGGCCGGGTGCAGCGCAACGTGCAACTGGGGGTGAACCTGCCCGATGCGGTCAGCGATTTTGCCGAACTCTACGAGCAGGACGAACTGCGCATGTTCGCCCTCGGCCTGAAGGTCAATCACCGCTACGGCGGCAATGCCAGTGAGCTGCTGGAGAATCTGATCAAACTGATCCGCGAGCGTGACCAGGGCGCGCGGCAGTTGCGCGCGCTGACCGGGGAAACGCGCATGACCGCTTGGGTGCTCGGTTTGCTGCCTTTGATTCTGGTCAGTTACTTCATGCTGACCAACCCCGGCTACATGCTCGGCATGTGGCACGACGAAAGCGGCCAGACCATGCTGCTCAGCGCCGCCGTGTTGCAGGTGCTGGGCAGTCTGGCGCTGTGGCGCATGTTGCGGAGCGTTTGAGATGGTCTGGCTCGCGGCGTTGCTGTTGCTCCTCGGTTCGCTGTTATTGCTGGGCAATCACCTGCTCACCGAGCGCCGCCGCGTGCGACAGGTGCATCAGCGCTTGCATGGCCAATTGGTGCGGGAGAACCGTTTCGGCCACTGGCTGCGCGCGCTGGGCAACAGCCGTTTCGGCCGGGGCTCGGTGAGCATCGACAGCGAAACCCAGACCCTGCTCGGCCGCCTCGGCTGGCGCCGCGCCAACGAACGCGCGCTCTTCGCCGCCTGCCAGATCGGCACGCCGCTGCTCGCTCTGGGGCTGGCGATCTTTTTGCAGGAAGTGTTTTTCCCGCAGGCCAGTCACCGCTGGATGGCACCGATGTTCGCTGCGGGCGGCGGCTATCTACTGCCCAAACGCCTGCTCGCCTACGCCGCCGCCCGCCGACAGAAAGCCATCGCCGTGGAAATTTCCACGTTCATACCGCTGCTGCGCATCCTCTTCGAATCCGGCATGGCGGTGGAACAAGCGTTGCGCGTGCTCAGCGTCGAAGCACAGAAACTGCTGCCGGAACTGACCAGCGAACTGCGCCTGATCCTCAGCCGCGTCGACTCCGGTCTGGAGCTGGGGCAGGAGCTGAACAAGACCGCAGTGATGCTCGCGGTGGACGAATTCACCGACACCTGCGTGATCCTCCAGCAACTGATCCACCAGGGCGGCGGTGCGATGAAATCGCTGCTGGCGCTCAAGCAATTACTCGATGACCGACGCCTGACCCGGCTGCAGGAATACATCTCGAAAATGTCGGCGAAGATGTCGGTGGTGATGATGCTGTTTCTGTTTCCCGCCCTGCTGATCGTACTGGCCGGCCCGGGCTTCACCGCCATTGCCCGCGCGTTCGCAAACTGACCTTGGCTCATGGAGAGCGTTTGATGAAAGTACTGATAGTCATGGCAAGTCTGTTGCTGCTCAGCGGCTGCGCCACGGATGGCCAGGCGCCGTGGACCTCGCTGCTGTCGCCGTCCAGCTGCAGCAAACTCACGTCGGAGCAGGAACTGTCGCTGAACCTCGCCGATGATCTGGCCAGCGACGGCAAGCTCCACGCCAGCCTCGCCAACCTGCAAAGCCTGCCGGACAACCTCAGCGAAGTGCGCCTGCGCAAAGCCAAGGTCTATCGCCTGCTCGGTCGCAGCGAAGCCGAGCCGCTCTACCGCAGCCTGCTCGGCGGCTGCCTCACCGCCCAGGCCGAACATGGCCTGGGCCAGGTCTACGCCGCCCGCGGCGACAACGGCCAGGCCCAGGCCCACCTGCAACGCGCCGCACGCCTGGCGCCCACCGACGAAAAAATCCGCAATGATCTCGGCGTGGTCTACCTCAACCAACTGCGCCTCAACGAAGCGAAATTCGAATTCCTCACCGCCATCGAACTGAGTCAGAACAATCAACTGGCGACGCTGAACATGGTCACCCTGCTGCTCTACCAGAACGACTGGCCGCAAGCTGCGGAAATCGTCAGCCGCTCGAAACTGACCCCGGAACAATTCACCGAAGCGCAGCAACGCGCGGAAAAACTCAAAGCCCCGGCCAACGCCAAAGCCACACCCGGCGACCGCGTCGCCGCCTTCATCGACCCGCTACCGCCGACGCTCGAATAGGAGACAGCCATGACCATCCGCAAAGGCCTGTGCTACCTGACCCTGCTCACCCTGCCCCTCGGCGCCCACGCCATCGACACCGGCCCTGCTTCTGCGCAGCAGCAGGAAACCGAAGGCTGGCTGGTTCTGCAAAGCCGCAACAAAGCCGCCTCCCCCAAACCTCAGAGTGCAACAGCCACCGAACGCGAACTGGCGATGCGGCGCTGGCTGAAGAAATACCAGTACGAGATCCCGGATTTTTATGATCCGGATGCGGGCGGGAAGATCGAGAGCAAGAATTAGTTTGGTGGTGCCCTTGAAGGCCCCTTCGCGAGCAGGCTCGCTCCCACAGTCGACCGCGTGCTTTCGGTGGGAGCGAGCCTGCTCGCGAAGAACGATAACGCGGTTTCAACGCTGCGGATCAACCCGATCCAGCGCCCGATTCACGGCTAGCTCGGCCAGCATGACAATCTGCTGAATCGCCAACGCCGTGCTGCGCTGAAACCCGCTCAACTCGCCAGCGAAATTACTCGCCATCGCACTCGCTGACGCCAGCGACTCACAGGCATGCGCCAACAAGCTTTCGGTATCGACATTGGGCACCACCATGAACAGCGTGCTGGGCGGGTGCGGTTTTGCGGGTTCGGGGCAGAGATAGAAATCGAGCGCGCGTTTTATCGCTTCGCGGTTTTTCACAAGATCGTCGGCGCGCATGGCGTCTTCGAGCGGGGTGGTGGGGGATGGGGGTGGGTCTGGGATCAGTTTGTCCATGAGAACTCCTACTTGGCTGTGACGCCCTCTTCTGTCGTTTCCACACGACAAAAGGTGGCAGCTGTACGCAGGGTGGAAAACCGATAAGTAGGCAACCGGCCAGACCAAAGTCTGCCCACGCACAGCCGCCGCGACACAGTTTGCAGACGAACGAACACGCCGACAACGATTACGGTAGCAATGCAAAGCAACTACTTGAATTTCAGGTTTCCACACCTGGCCGCTGAGTTGTCAGCGACAGCCAGAGACTAGTGACCCGACGTCCGACGGACAACCTGAAAACCTTGTGGGAAGGTTCTGGCAAATCACACACAGATTTAAACAATCAAAACCAAAAGCACCCTCACCCTAGCCCTCTCCCAGAGGGAGAGGGGACCGACCGAGTTGTTTGGGCGAAGTACACCGACCTGAAATACCGGGTCGAACACAGATTTTGAAGCAGATCAAAAGCACCCTCACCCTAGCCCTCTCCCAGAGGGAGAGGGGACCGACCGAGTTGTTTGGGCGAAGTACACCGACCTGAAATACCGGGTCGAACACAGATTTTGAAGCAGATCAAAAGCACCCTCACCCTAGCCCTCTCCCAGAGGGGAGAGGGGACCGACCGAGTTGTTTGGGTCAGGTATGCCGACCTGAGATACCGGTCGAATGCAAATTTTGAACAACCCGCAAATCGGCTCCCTCTCCCTCCGGAGAGGGCTGGGGTGAGGGGCGAATCCAGCGCAAAACAAAAGCCAGACACCGCATGCTTTTCACCACTCAAAACAATGAGCGCAAGCTCGAGTAGCTTTTGATCTTGATCTGGGAGCCCGTCGGCAGGCTGAGTGGAGGGATTGATCCGGGCGTGGGAGCGCAGCGACCGTACGACGCAGTCGTACTCAGCGGAAGGAGGTGCAGCGAAGCAAACCGGAGCCGCTGCGCCAGGATCGATCCCGGAGCGAAGGAACCCCGAGCCCCAGCGAGCGGGCCGAACGTCAGGGCGAAGACCTTTTGGTTACTTTTGGGGCGTTTGCCAAAAGTGACCCGCCGTAAGGGCGGAACCGTAATCAGCGACACCAAAAAAAACGGATATTCACCCCCCCCAAAGCATGGTCGGCCCAAAGGCCGCCAAGTCAATGCGCAGTAACCCGCTGCCGCCCAGCAGATCCAACGGGCGAAAGGGCCAAAGCCAACTGCGTCCGATTATGCATATGCGTCAACCGCAACACCTGCGACACATAAAGCTTCACCGTGTTCTCGGTAATCCCCAACTCACAGGCAATCTGATAATTGGTCTGCCCCTTGCCCACCAACCGCGCCACATCCAACTGCCGGGGCGACAACTGACTGAACACCGCCGGCATCTCTACGGACTCAGGCTCACCATCACTCACCACCGGCACAGGCGAGCGCCGCACCTTGTCCAGATCCTGATAAAGGTCATCGATCGACTCGGACAAGAACTGCAACTTCTGATTCAGATGACCCAGATGCAGATTCTTCTGCCGTTCCTGCAAAGCCAGCTCCTGACGCTGCACCCCCTCGAGCAACTCAGCCAGATCAATCGGCTTCTGATAGTAATCGGCAATCCCCGCACGCAAGGCCTTGATCACATCCTGCTTGTCAGCGCGCCCGGTGAGCATGATCGCCTCGAACACCCGCTGCTTGCCGGCCAGCCGCTGCAAAGCCTGGATCAACTCGATGCCGTCCATGTCCGGCATGTGCAAATCACTCAGCACCAGACCGATGTCCGGGTCCGCCCTGAACAGCTCGATGGCTTCAAGGCTTGAGTCGCACGGCACGCAACGGTAGCCACTGCTCTCGAGAAACTCACAGAGTTCTTCGACGATCAGCGGCTGATCATCGACCACGAGGATTTTTACCGAATTAGGCTTGTTCACGAACCACTCCATTTGCTCGGCCAACGCTGACGATTCCTGCACTTTGGTGGCGTATTCGCCTGAATTGAAAGTAGACCCACTTTCCGACTATGTACATAGGACTAGTGGCACTCCGCGATCAGGTGATCCAGTACAGCGAAAGCACTACCCCTACCCACACGAACGGCGCAAATGGCAGCTTTTTTGACTTGTCCGGGGCCAGATGACGCAGATGCGCTCTAAGCCCTTGAGCCATATGAGGCCAGACTTTTGGCGCGAGCAGCAGCCACAGCACGCTGGCCAGGCCAGCGCCGATAAACGCGCCAAGAACGAATATGCCGTTCGTCGCAAGACCCAGGGCTGCCATTAATTTCACATCACCAGCGCCCATGCGGCCCATGAAATAACCGGGCAGCGTCAGCAGCAAAGCGATCAGGCAGGCCCAGCCGCCCTGCCCCGCGTCGGCGCCCAGCCAGGTGCTGCCGGTCGCCAGCAACCAGACCAGCGCCAGCGCGCCCACGCCTAACGTCAATGCGTTGGAAATTCGCCGCTGCCGGGCATCTTGCGCGGCGCAGATCGCCAGCCAGATCAGAACGAGAGAAATCTGCATCCGCTGAAAGCCGTCCGTTTTGCCTGATTGATTCTATGCTGATACTACGCAGTGACTGTCAGGGTAGACGCACGCATGAAAAACGGCTTTCGCAGGTCGCAAAAAGGTTCGGTGGCGATCGAATTCGCCTTGGTGTTCATCATCTTTTTCGCAGTGTTTTACGGGCTGGTCAGCTACGGCCTGCCCTTCGTGATGATGCAATCGTTCAACCAGGCCACCGCTGAGGCGGTGCGCCGCAGCGTTGCGGTGGACCCGACCACGCCGAACTATTCGACGGTAGTGGTCAACACCGCCAATGCTGCGCTGACCCAACAACTGCAATGGCTGCCCTCGGCCTTGAATCTGGTGGTCGGGACCGACACCAGTGCGGCTTACGACGCGGGGACCGGCACCCTGACCGTCAGCGTCAATTACCCGGTGAGCAAGCTCAATCAGATCATGCCGTTTCTGGTGCTGCCCGGGATCGGCACGGTGCCTAATCTGCCCACGCATCTCACCGCCCGCTCGAGCCTGCAATTTTGACCGCCGGCGATAAGCTTTTCGGGCGCTTGCTCAAGCGCGCCCCCGCCGCAGCCCACGAATTGCCGGACCACCTCGGCGCGCCGCCGATCGGCCTGCATTTTTATCTGGATGGCAACGGCGATGTGTTGCAGATCGCCGGCCCGCTGCGGCATTTGCTCGCCCAGCACAAACCTCAGGGTCAGCCGCTGCCGCTTCGCGCCTATCTGCTGCCGCATAGCCTGCTGAGCGTCGAAGGCCAGCCGCGGGACTGGCACGGGCAATTGCTCGATCTGGATTTCACCGGCCTGAATGATCAGCCGCTGCACCTTCGCGGCTGGGTGCAGCCACTAAACGATGGCTGGCAACTGCAGATGCTCGACATCGCCGACCTGTTGCTCGAACGTCAGCAAGCGCGCGACCGCGACGCCTGCCAGGCCCTCGCCGCGCAAGTCAGCGATCGCCTGCGCACCTGCAGCCTGACGCGTTTGCCGATGGTGCTCGGCGAACAATTGCAGGCCATCGCCCAGCGCTGGCACATCCCCTGCCTCGCCGTGGCGCTGCTCGATGAACAGGCCCAGGGCTGGCAGATTCATCAACAGTTTCGTGGCCATGACGCTCCACAATTGTGGGAGGACGGCCAGCCATTGGGCACGCCGCTGGACAGCCTCAACGGCAGCGCGCCGCAACGCCTCGCCGGCCCGCAGGGCCGCTATGAACATTCGCGATTGCAGGCCACGTTCGGCAACGCCAACGGTTTCGCCGTGCCCTACAGCAATGACCAGGGCGTGGTCGCGTGGCTGCTCTGTGGGTTTTATACGGTCGACAACGTGGCGCCATGGCTGACCGATCGCGACTGGCTGACCCTGGCCGGTGCGCTGGCCGGACCGCTGCTCAGCCGCTTGCGCGAGCAGCGCCATGTGCAATCGATGGAGCGTCTTGATTCCCTGCAAAACCTGCTCGGCACTGGCTGGTGGGAAATCAGTGCCGAAGAGCAGATTGCGCTGGCGCCGACGCTGGCCTCGGCACTGAATCTCAGCGATCACCTGCTGCCGGTAGAGGACTGGCTGTCGCTGTTTCATCCCGCCGACCGCGATGAATTGCGCAGCCGTTTGCGCGCCCTGCAACTGCAAGGAGAGGCGCTGACCCTGAGCTTGCGTCTGCACCGCACGGAGGCCGGCGCAGCAGTGACGTGGTATCGGATTCAGGGCCAGGTCAGCGGCAAGGGCGAACATCGGCGTCTGGTCGGATTCATGCTCGACATCAGCGACATCCAGAATCAACAGCAGCGCGCCGCTGCCGCCCATGCGCGGCTGGACAATCTGATCGCCAGTTCGCCGGCGGTGATCTACGTGCAGCGCTACGCAGAAGGCGCGTTGATCCCGGCGTTTTTCAGCGCCAGCCTGCAACCCTTGCTGGGCTGGACGCTGGAAGATTGCGACACGACAGCGCTGGTCGAGCGCGTGCACCCCGACGACCGCGAACTGTATTTCCAGCGCAACCGCCAGTTGCTGCGTGAAGGCTCGGTGCGTGCGCGTTATCGCCTGCGCGACAACCGTGGCGAGTATCACTGGCTGCTCGATGAGGCAAAACTGCTGCGCAATGATCTCGGGCTGCCGGTCGAGGCGGTGGGCCTGTGGCTGGATGTCACCGACGCGACGCTTGCCGCCGAGCAGGTGCGGCAGAGCGAGGAGCGCTACCGGATTCTGGTAGAGGATTCGCCGGCGATGATCTGCCGTTATCGCCCGGACCTGACGCTGATCTTTGGCAACCGACCCTTGGCGACTTATCTGGAATGCACCCCGGAACAACTGCCCGGGGTTGATCTGGGTGGCTGGATGTCCGAAGAACAGCGCGCAGCGTTCGTTCAGCGCTTGAGCCAACTGACGCCGCAACAGCCAGTGAGTACAGCGGAAATCAGCCTGCAATTGCCCGGACGCGAACACGCCTGGTGGGTCTGGTCGGATCGCGGCGTGTTCGATGAGCAGGGACAGTTGATCGAAGTGCAAGCGGTGGGCCGCGACAACACCGAGGTGCGGCGCTCGCAACAACAACTCACGCAAAGCGCGAAAATGGCTACCCTCGGCGAAATGGCCACCGGCCTCGCCCACGAAATCAACCAGCCGCTCAACGTGATGCGCATGGCCATCGTCAACGTGCTCAAGCGCCTCGGCAACGGTGATGTGCAGGTCGATTATCTGACCGACAAACTCAACCGTATCGACGCTCAGGTTCAACGCGCAGCGAAGGTGGTCGACCACATGCGTGTGTTCGGTCGCCGCTCGGAAATCGAACAACAGTTGTTCAACCCGGCCCAAGCCATCGAAGGCACCCTGTCACTGCTGGCCGAGGGCATGCGCGGCAAAGGTGTCGATCTGCGCATCAGCGAAACTGCCTTCGAGGCGCAGGTGCGCGGCTACGTCGATCAGCTGGAGCAGGTGCTGATCAACCTGATGGTCAACGCCCGCGACGCGCTGCTCGGCAAGCGCGAGCACGACCCGGCATTCAAACCGTGGATTTCAATCTACGCCGAGCGTGACGAGGAAAGCGTGCGGCTGTGGGTCGAGGACAATGGCGGCGGCATCGATCCGCGTTTGCTGGAGCGGATCTTCGAGCCGTTCTTCACCACCAAGCCGATTGGCGTCGGCACCGGCCTGGGCCTGTCGGTGAGCTACGGCATCATCGCCAACATGGGCGGCCAGTTGAGCGTGCGCAACTCCACGGAGGGCGCACGGTTCTGCATCGAATTGCCGATTGCCACGGATGATCAGATCACCAGATAGGCCTTGCCGGTCTGCCCGCAGGTCATGTTGGCGCCCACCTCGGTGTTCATCAGATTGATGCCCAGGCCTTTGAGCAAATTGTTCAACAACGGGTCGAGCAAGGGACTGATCAATCCGGTGACCACTGGCAACAAGCGGTTGCTGACGTCGCTGATCAACGAAGCCACACCGGTGACGACAGCGCCCAGCGGGTTGCTGCCCACGGGTTTGTAGACGATCAGGTTGATGCCCGACAGGGTGTTCGCCAGGCTGCCGACGATGTTGCTGGTCGGCGCGGCCGGCAGCAGGCTCGGCGGCAGTTTCAGATTGGCCGGGGTGGCGAAGGGTGTGGTGCTGGAGAACAGCAGATTCTGCGTGGTCTGCGCGACGCTGGTGTCGAGTTTGAGGGCGATGCCGCCCGCGCCGTATTGCACGTGGGAGGCGGCATCGCAACTGCCGATGCCGAGAATCTTGTGGCAGGTGATGATGCCGAGATCGACCAGCGGCAACGGCGTCACGGTTGGTTCGGCGACTGAAGAGAACGCGGCGACGGGATCGATCTTGCCGAGTTTGAGATCAGCCAGAGAAGTCGTGGTGGCGGCAGTCAGGCTTTTGCTGTCGGTATCGCCGGTCGGGCAGCGGTAATCGGTGACATAGCTTTTCGCCCCGCCGGCATCCAGCGCGATGTCGATCTGCGGTGAGGGCAGCAGCTTCGGATCGAGCTGTTGGCAGCCGGCACCCAACAGGCAGAACACTGAATTGAGCGTGTCCACCAGATTCAGGCTCAACAGCGCATTGAGCGTCGGCGTCAGCGTACCGACGAGGCCCAGCACCGCATTGGTCAGCCCCGTCACCCCCGAGAGCACCGGCAGATTCACCGACAACAACGTGCGCACCTGCGCCGTGCGCACATAAATCCGGTCCGGCCCCAACGGATCGGCCTTGGCCCGCGCAGGGTCGCCAATCGCCGAGAACTGCGGCGGCTCGATCACCTTCACCCGCACCGTGACACCGGCCAGCCCCAGCACGTTGACCGGCAAGGTCGCCGCCACCGCGCTCTTGCTGTTGGCCAGTTGCACCACGCCCTGCACCAGTTGCAGCAATTGCAGATTGGCATCCAGCCCCGCCGCCGTAGTGCCGGTCTGCAGTTGCAGGATCTCGCCGAGTCTGACCGGCGCCGCGTTGATCGCGGCGACCTGCAACTGGCCCAGCGCGGTGACCACTTGCGCGGTTGCGCCGTTGAGCTGCACCACCGTCGCCGCTGCCTGAATCAGTTGCGTCACGGTCGCTTGGGTATTGAGCAACTGCGTGTAATTGCCGGCGCCGACGTTGAGGTCGATCGCCAGTTGATCGAGGTATTTGAGCAGGTTGATATCGGTGCGCAGCAAACCGTCCCAGCCCAACGCCGTGAGGTTGACGTTGCCGCCGAGCAACCCGGAAAACAGCGGATTGAGGATGTTCGACTGCGCCGTGTCGATGCTGGCGAGGGTGCTGCGGATATTCAGTTGGGCGATGGTCGGCTGCGGTTTGGCCGCGACTGCCGATGCATTGAGGGTGGTATTGAGGCTGACCGGCGTGGCGCTGAACAGCGCCTGCACACCACCAGCAAAACTGCTGGTGACCGTACGACTGGCGGCGACTTTGACTGCGCTTGATTGCGTGGCATCGACGGTGAAACTGCGCAAACCGCTGGCAGCGGTGGCCAGCGTGCCGCAAGTGGTGACGAGCGTATTGGCGGCGTCCACCACGTAACCATTGCGCAGCGCACTTTGCCCGGCATAACTGGCGGCGCTCAGCCCGGGCAGGCAATTGCCGCCGCGACTGACCGCTTCGAGGGCGGCGGTATCGACCACCCGCTGCAATTTGCGCTGTTCCATGTACAAGCGACCGCTGTCGACCACCAGCAACATCATCACCAGCGCCAGACTCAGGGTGGCGGCTGCCATCAAGCCGATCGCCCCGCGTTGCCGGGCCGGGCCGTTGCCTTGCGATCCTCGCGACATGGCGCACTCCTTTGCCGGCGCAGTGCCGAGCGCTACCTCCGTTGGTGAAAATGAGTGTAGACGCGGTCGGTCGAGAGTGCTGGCGTGGCGCCATTCCTGTCACCACCGCCACGGTGGGAGCGAGCCTGCTCGCGAAAGCGTCGTGCCAGAGGATTCAATGCTGAATGACACACCGCCTTCGCGAGCAGGCTCGCTCCCACAGGGACGGTTCAGAGCGGTTCAACGCGGTGGATAGTTGGCCAGAATCCGTGCGACGGTCTCGCGAATGGCATTGCTGCGGTCAGCCGGATTCGGGCGGTTGCTGAGCATTTGCTCATCGCTGCCACGCCAGACCAGTTTGCCGTCCTTGCCGTCGAGCAGGTCGATCTGAATGGTCGCGACCTTGTAGGTGATGTTGCGCGTTTCGTTGTACATCGGCGCGCCCCAGTAGCCGTTCCACGGGCCGCCCCAACCGCCGCCGTAATTGGTCGTCACTTGCTGCTGCCGGTCCTCGACGATCAGGTAGGTCTGCACGCTCAGATCACCCTTGCCACCGCCAGCGGCCGGGCGCAAACCGCGCTGATCGAGTTGATCGGACACCGCCTGGCGGATGCGCTGTTCGGTCAGGTCACTTTTGATGCGCGGATCATCGGGGCGATATTGCAGGGCCGGGTCTTTCCAACTCCAGCTGCGATACGCGGCAAAGTCGCGGCTGGCGTCGAAATCGTGATTGACCTGATTGGCGGCGCAGGCACTGAGCAGCGCAGCAACAGCGAATAGAGCGAGACGGCGGAACATGATTTTTCTCCGGGTGAAGACATGAACCTGCTGACACGACGTCAGCTGGGAGGATACGCCGCCATGGCTTTTTCCACAGCCTCGCGGATCGCATCGGCGCGTTCGATCTGATTGCCTTGGGTGCCGGTCTCGGCGCTGGCGCTCCACACTGGCTGACCATTGCCGGCATCGAACAGATCGACCCGCACCACTACGACCTGCTCTTGATAGGTGCGCACGATCGGCACGCTGTTGTACATGCCGTAACCACGACCATAACGATCATAGCCGCCGTATCCACCGTAGTAGCCGTAATCATCGCGCACCTGACGCAAACGGGTCTCCAGACGCAGATCGGCGCTGACCAGCAGGTCCGCCGGGCGGTTGTCGCGCATCGGCCGCAAGCCGCGCTGGTCGAGGGCGTTGCTGACCGCCTCGGCCACCTGCGCCGAGTCGGCCCACGCCGTGCCCGGCGGCAACTGCCCGTTGCGCCAGGCCCAGTTGCGGTAGCGCCCGTAATCACGCGGCGGCGCCGGGTAGGCGCTGCGGTCGAAGGTGGTGGCGGCTTGCGGCGGTGCCGGCGGCAACGGCCGTGACTGGGCCACGTAGGGGTTGCTGCCCTGGCAAGCGGCCAACCCCAGACTTATCAGCAATAACCCGCATCGAGCTTTCATGTCGCGCTCCGCTCAGATCGGCCGGCAGATCCAGTGCAAGTAACGCCCAAGCCCGGCGAAGCCTGGGTGACGACGGTGCGCGAGTTCCATTTCCAGCAAGTCCGCCAGTTCGGCGCGGGCCTGGAATTCCACCGGCATGTAATCGTGAAATACCCGTACGCCGCTCTGACTTTCGACCTGCCACATACCGGCGAGTTGCGTTGCCAATTCCCTTGGGTCGAGGGGCTGTTGCGGGGTCAGGCTCTGCTTCTCGCCGGCCATGACGTTCTTGCGCATTTTCTTGAAATGGCCCTTGAGCAGATTGCGATAAATCAGCGCATCACGGTTGTAGAACGCCAGCGACAGCCAGCCGCCAGGCTTGGTCAACTGATGCAGCACCGGCAGGATCGCGTGGGGTTCGGCGAGCCATTCCAGCACGGCGTGGCAGATCACCAGATCGTAGGGCTCGGTGAGCTGACCGGGCAGTTCCTGCCACGGCGCCTGAATGAATGTCGCGGTGTGTCCGGCCTCGGCAAAACGCTGGCGCGCACCCTCGAGCATCGGTTCAGCCGGCTCGGTGAAGGTGACGTCATGGCCGCGCTCGGCCAGCCACAGCGACATATGCCCCAGGCCCCCGCCGATATCCAGCACGCGCAGCGGCCGATCCGGCAAGGCCTCGGTCAGATCGGCCTGCAACACGGCGAGGCGAATCGCGCCTTTGGCGCCGCCGTAGATTTTTTCGGCGAAGCGCGTGGCCAACTGGTCGAAATGACGGTCGCTCATCAGCTGAACCGCCGTTCGCTGTCGGCGAGCTTGGCGCGCACCACTTCATTCATGTCCAGACCCAGTTCGCTGCACAGCAGCAACAGATACAGGACGATATCGCCGACTTCCTGCCCGGCGTGGGCGAGCTTGTCCGCCGGCAACTGGCGCGACTGGTCTTCTGTCAGCCACTGGAAGATTTCCACCAGCTCGGCCATTTCCACGCTGGCGGCCATGGCGAGGTTTTTCGGGCTGTGAAATTGCCGCCAGTCATTGCGGTCGCGAATGGCATGCAGGCGTTCGGTCAGTTCAACAAGGTTCATCGGGCTCTCCTGAAGACGCATAGCTTCGGGGGGATGCGGGCTGAAGGCAAGCAGCGCAGATGATCTATTGTGGGAGCGAGCCTGCTCGCGAAAGCGATGGATCATCCAGACCGGATTTGCCTGACACGCCCCCTTCGCGAGCAGGCTCGCTCCCACACATGATCCGGGCAAACCTTCTATCATGCAGGGAACTCGGCCGCCCTCGGCGTGGCCCAAGGCTCAGCTCTTTCATCAGGGATGCACACATGCGTGTAGAAAGCTTTTTCGAATGGCTCGGCCAGGCACTCGGTTCGATCATCCGCTTTATCGTCGACGGCCTCAGTGGCCTGTTCAATATGCTCAGCAACGCCGGCGGCAACTTTGTCGACGGCCTGGCGCAGACGCTGGGGATGGACACCTCGATCATCAGCATCATCGCGCTGATCGTAGGCCTGATGCTGCTGTGGTCGGCGATCCGGGCATTCATGAACGCGTCGATCATTGCCGGGATCATCTGGTTGTTGCTGGGGTTGTGGTTGTTGAGCTGGATTATTCACTAGCGCTTCAAAAGCCCCTCACCCCAGCCCTCTCCCAGAGGGAGAGGGCGCTGACCGCGTTGCTTTGAAATTCTCCACCGACCTGCAATATCGAGTCGAACTCACGCTTGAGAACGACGAAGATCGGCCCCCTCTCCCTCTGGGAGAGGGCTGGGGTGAGGGTGTTTCTGCCGCTACAATCCCCGCTCCCCCAAGGAGCCTGCATGTCCTCACTGATTACCGACTGGCGCGACCGCCCGACTCACCGCAAGGTCTGGGTGCTCGCCGCGCCGATGATTCTTTCCAATATTTCCGTGCCGCTGGTGGCGCTGGTCGACAGCACTGTCATCGGTCACTTGCCCCATGCCCATCAACTGGGCGCGGTGGCGGTCGGCGCCAGTCTGTACACGTTTCTTGCCTGGGCGATGGGTTTTCTGCGCATGGGCACCACCGGATTTGCCGCCCAGGCTGCCGGGCGCAGCGATGGCGCGGCGTTGCGGCAGATTCTCTTGCAGGGCCTGCTGCTGGCAATGGGGCTGGCCGTCGTGCTCGGCACTCTTGGCGTGCCGCTCAGCGGCGTCGCTCTGCACTTCATGCAGCCGTCGGCGGAGCTGGATCAGCTGACCCGGGAGTTTTTCCACACGCGCCTGTTTGGCCTGCCCGCCGCGCTGGCGACGTATGCGCTGGTCGGCTGGTTCCTCGGCACGCAGAACGCCCGAGCGCCGCTGGCGATTCTGCTGAGCACCAACCTGATCAACATCGTCCTCAATCTTTGGTTTGTCATTGGCCTGGACTGGGGCGTGGTCGGCTCGGCGCGGGCTTCGGTAATCGCCGAATGGAGCGGCGCCCTGCTCGGCCTGTGGCTGACGCGCACGGCATTGCGCGCCTATCCGGGGCAGATCATCTGGTCGGCGCTAAGAGTCTGGCAGAGCTGGCGGCCGCTGCTGGCTGTCAACCGTGACATTTTCATCCGCAGCCTCGCCCTGCAATCGGTGTTCTTCCTGATCACCGTGCAGGGCGCACGGCTCGGCGATGCGACCGTAGCGGCCAACGCGCTGCTGCTCAACGGCCTGCTGCTGACGGCCCACGCACTGGATGGCCTGGCCCACGCGGTCGAAGCCTTGTGCGGCCATGCCATTGGCGCACGGGATCGCCTGGCATTGCGTCGATCGCTGGTGGTGGCCGGCGGCTGGTCGCTGATCGCCAGCCTCGGATTCGCTGTGCTGTTTCTGCTGGCGGGGCACCTGTTCATCGAGATGCAGACCGATATTCAGAGCGTGCGCGAGACGGCGTTCGTCTACCTGCCCTACCTCGCCGTGCTGCCGTTGATTGCGGTGTGGAGTTACCTGCTCGACGGCCTGTTCATCGGCGCCACCCGTGCGCGGGAAATGCGCAACGGCATGCTGCTGACGGTGCTGCTGTTGCTGCCGTTCGCCTGGTTTTTGCAGACATTGGGCAATCACGGCCTGTGGATATCTTTTCTGCTGTTCATGGTCTTGCGCAGCGTGACCCTTGGCGCGCAAGCCCTGTGGCTGAAACGCAGCGATGGCTGGTTCAGCAGCAAGGCTCACTGATCAGAAAAGTCAGTCCGCCGCGCCCCACTGCCGACGCAAAAAATCGAGCCGTTCCGGCTGCGTCAATCCGGCCGGCGGCACAACCAGCACGGCGCGCGGATTGAGCAGGCGCAGCCACAGCCAGCCATCGAGCACAGCACGATCGCTGAAACCCAGCGCCAGACCTTGTTGCACATGCACAGCGATCGTCTGGTAATCAACGCTCAGAGACTGGCACCAGCGCCAGATGTGCTGCTCCAGCAGACAGGTTTGCAAGCGCTCGCGCTGGCGCCGGGTCAGGCTTTCTTCGATGCCCAAAGGTTCGACGAGCAGGCCGGGATTGCGCAGCTGTTGCCAGCCCTGACTGCCAATGGCGCGGTCGGCCCAGGTGCCGCCAAACCAGCGCAACTGGCGGATCGGCCCGAGCCAGCGACTCAGTTGCGCGGCGTCGCAGGCGTCGAAGAAGTAGCTGGCGGTCTGACGGTTGTAATAGCTGAGCAAGGCCCGGTGATTCAAACCGAACGAGACGGTAAGCATGCGCTGCAAGTGGCTGAGCAGCTGCTGCGCCGGTATTTCGCAGCTCAGCAACAGGCCACGCCAGGTATCCGGATCGCGCAGGCACAAGGCGGTCAATGCCGGACTCTCGCGCAAGTCGACGAGGACCGGGCCGTGCTCGCTGACCGGTTGAAGTTCGGTGCCGTCAAACAATCGGTGCCGCTGCACATCGGCAAAGCCCTGGCGCAAGGTCAGCAGGGCGCGTGCCGCGTCCGGGGTGTCGAGCAACAGCCATTGCGCCATGGGCTCAAGCGCCGCGCCGCTCATCGTGCGCTGCTCTGATCGAGCGCGGTGAGCAGCCGGCAACTGCACACGGACTCGGCGCAGTGGTTGAAGCTGCCACCGCCCGGCATCAGGCACAGCAGCAGCAACGGCTCGCCAGACTGCAACAGTTGCTGCAACCCATCGCTCACCAGCAGTTCTGGGAGCGATACCGGTTCATCGTCCTCGACCGCAGCCTCTGGCAACACCGATGGCTGAAGCACGCCACTGACCACCGGCTGATCGGGATCGCCCTCAAGAAAACTCACCACCACTTCCACACCATCAGCGAGTGCCGCCGAGGGCAGCTCGTTCAAGTCAGGCGCGAGGGGCAGCCAGCAATGACTCGGCGAAGCCCCTTCGCCCTGATAGAGCCAGTCGAATTGCACCGCCACCGGCCGCGAGCAATCCGGCTGCGGCTCATCGACGGTGACCACCCAGGCTCGCTGCAGGCTGTGCATGCGCTGCTTGGACTGCGCAGCGGCAGGCGCACAGACGGGTACCCGCGCGGCCGCGAACAGGCGATTGCAATAGGGCGGTTCGAGAGACTGATCGGCACGGTGCTCGATGCGGGTCAGCAACCATGGGCGGTTGCATTCGATGAAAGGATGGTCGTCCAGGGGCAACCACTGACCGCTGCGCAAGGCGGGCAGATCGCTGTGGCCTTCGGCACTGGGGCCTCGCTGGCTGGCCTGCGAGTCTTCGTGCAGTTGCCATTGGCGGACGGCTGGAGCGACGCCACGCTGGTCATGCTGGCCCTGATAGGGCGCGACGTCTGCATGGGGCATTCGCGTCGGATCGTCGCCGAACACCAGGCAGTGCCTGTCGCGGTGATGCTCGAAGTAATAGTGAATGCGCGCCTCTGCGCACAGGCGCTGGAGCAGTTGCAGATCGGATTCGCGGTATTGCGTGCAGAAGGTGCGGGTCGGGTAGTCGCTATGCAGGTCGAAACGTCGTTGCAAGCCGACGATGCCATGCTCGCGCAGAACCTGTTCGATGATCTGCGGCACGCAGCGGCCACTGAAAATGCGCTGGCTCAAACGCAGGTCGAGGCAGTCGAGCCTCGGCCCGAGACGCACTCGACACAAACGCAAGCCATGGCCATGCTCGTGCTGGACAAGGCTGTGCAACTGGCCGTGCACACCCTGGCCGGGCGAGCCGAAGCACAGGAACGCAGAACGATGCAGCAGGCTGGCAAGATCCAGATGCGGATCGTCGATCACCACATCGATCTCGAAGGCAAAGGGTTCGCTGAGCGCTTCCCTTCCGGTAAAGGCGAGAACTTCGAAGGGGTCGGACAGGCCCGCTACATCGAGACGAAACGACGGCTCGTTGACTGGATCGAACATGGGCGGATCTCTACAGGAGGGGCGGCCGGGGATTCTCGCCGAGAGCCATGGCCGAGTAGAGAGGCGAAGTACAACTTAGGAAATGACCTACGCGAAAAGCAGACCAGATGAGTTTGCTGACCGTGATCGCACAGGTTTTCGTGAAAAAATCAGGAGATGTCCCACCGGGTTATCCGAATTTTCCACAGCTTGCGGAAAAAAATCGGACAACCCGGGCGGAACGCTATCGGGTCTCAGGAAGACAGATAGGAGGAGCGCGTCAGGCCCAGACGCAAGGCATCGAGGAACTGCGTGCGCTCGCTGGCACTGATGCGGGCACTGGCGCATTTGTCGCGGTAGTGGGTCATCAGTTCTTCCGGCGACAAGTGCACGTAACGCAGCATGTCTTCGATGGTGTCGTGGGTCTCGATACCGGCGTGGTACACGCTGCCATCGGCGTTCTGGTAGATATTCACCGAGTCGGTGTCACCGAACAGGTTATGCATGTCGCCGAGGATTTCCTGATAGGCGCCGACCAGGAACACGCCCAGCAGGTAATCCTCGCCTTCATTCAACGCGTGCACCGGCAGGCTGGTTTCGATGCTCTGCTCGTCGACGTACTGGTTGATCTTGCCGTCGGAGTCGCAGGTCAGATCCTGCAGCACCGCACGGCGCAGCGGCTCTTCGTCGAGGCGATGCAGCGGGATGATCGGCAACACCTGATCGATCGCCCAGGTGTCCGGCAGGCTCTGGAACACCGAGAAGTTGCAGATGTACTTGTCGGCCAGCTTGTCGTTGAGTTCGTCGAGCACCTGGCGGTGCGAACGCTGACGCGCTTTCAGCGAGTTGTGCAGGCGACGGCACACGGCGAAGTAGCACTGCTCGGCGAGGGCTTTTTCCGCCAGGGTCAGCTTGCCATCGGCATACTGCGCGGCCACGTCGCTCATGTAGTGGGTGGCGCGCCAGTAGGTTTCGGTGACCATTTCGATGTCGGTCGGGCCGAGCAGATCGACCAGCCACTGCACGGTTTCCGGCAGGCTTTCCTTGTTTTCGATCAGCGGGATTTCGTCGTTGTGTTTCTCGACGTCGGTGACCTGCACAACCAGCATTGCGTGGTGCGCAGTCAGCGAACGGCCACTCTCGGAGAAGATGTGCGGATGCGGCAGACTCTGCGCGTCGCAGAATTCCTTGAGCATGCCGACCACGACACCGGCGTAATCGTCCATGTCGTAGTTGATCGAACTGGCGTTGCGCGAATGCGTGCCGTCGTAGTCGACACCGAGGCCGCCGCCGACGTCGATGTGATCGACCGGCAGACCGAGGTTGCGCAATTCGCCGTAATAACGGATCGCTTCCTTGAAGCCGTGCTGATAGTCAGCGAGGTTGGCGATCTGCGACCCCATGTGGAAGTGCAGCAGGCGGATGCCCTGATCCAGACCGGCGCCACGGAAGCGCTCGACCACCGACAGCAGTTGCGCCGCCGACAGACCGAATTTGGATTTTTCGCCACCGGTGTCCGCCCATTTCGACGAGGCCAGCGACGACAGGCGCACGCGCAGACCCACCTGCGGCTTGACCTTCAGCGAGGCGGCTTCTTCGATCACCAGGCCGACTTCGGACTCTTTCTCGATGACGATGAACACGTTATGGCCGAGCTTCTGGCCCATCAGCGCCAGACGGATGAACTCGCGGTCCTTGTAACCGTTGCAGACGATGGTGCCGCCCTTCGGCGCCAGCGCCAGCACCGCCAGCAGCTCAGGCTTGGAGCCGGCTTCCAGACCGATGGAGACGTTCTGGGTGGCGATGATGTTCTCGATCACCGCTTCTTGCTGGTTGACCTTGATCGGGTACAGCGCAGTGTATTTGCTCTGGTATTCCAGGCGCTCGATGTTCGAATCGAAAGCACCGGTCAACTGACGGACACGGTCTTGCAGGATGTCGGGGAACCGCACCAGCAGCGGCAAGGACAAACCGCTCTTGCGCAGTTGGTCGACTTGCTCGAACAGATCGATAGGCGAGCTGCTCGGGCCGTTCGGACGTACTTCGACGCGACCGGCTTCATTGATCGCGAAATACCCGGCCCCCCAATGGCGAATCCCGTAAACGCTGCGGCTGTCCGCAACTGTCCATTGGCTGCCATCGTCTTTACGTGTGCGTCGTACGGACATCGAAGTCCCCTATAAAGAAGTCAGAGTGCGTCGCCTGAAGTGCAGGCCGGCGCAGTCTAAAGAATGAAAATGACGGTTCGTCAGTGCGGCGGTAGACCGCACTGACTGCGTGGAGTTTAGAAACCGGTCATGAACAGGCTCTGTGAAAACCATGGCGACGACGCCGGATCCGAGAACACTCGAAGCCGGATCAAGCCGCCGGAGGGTTTCACAGAGGCTGCTAGCCGCCGGACTTCTTCGCTTTGAAACCGTGCTTGATCAGCTCTGCCAAGAGTAGCTCGACGTGATCGCCCTGGATTTCGATGATGCCGTCCTTCAACGCCCCGCCGGTGCCACAACGTTTCTTCAACGTCGTCGCCAGCTCCTTGAGCGCGTCTTCGGCCAAGGGCACGCCGGTGATGGTGGTCACCGTCTTGCCGCCACGGCCCTTGCTTTCGCGACGCACGCGGGCAATGCCGTCACCGGCCGGGATCACGGTTTGTTTGCAGATACAGGCGTCCACCGGCTTGCTGCATTCCGGGCAATGACGACCTGCGTCGGTGGAAAATACCAGGCCGCCCAGGGCGGCGAAGGATGCGGCTTTCTTGGCCACCGGCAATCCTCTCGGGAGGACAAAGACTGATCGCAACCTTGGGCAAGGTCAGCGACCGCGAAGCCCCACTCAGGCAGGGGCAGCGCTACTGCATCGGAAAACTTTGGACGCTGGACTGAATCTGTAGGAGCTGACGAGTGCAACGAGGCTGCGATCTTTTGATCCTGATCTTTAACGGCAAGATCAAAAGATCGCAGCCTTCGGCAGCTCCTACGGTAAATCTGCAGGCCAACCTCAAGCTATCCGGTGCAGCTTGAAAAGGTCGCGCAGTGTAACGGCAAAAATCGCGATTGCTAAGTGCCAATCGGCGCCAATTCATGTGTTCTTTGCGACGTTGCTTTGCTGCGCCTTGAGATAGCGCCTTAACGCGGCCAGAGAGTCCGGGCAATAAGGCTTTTCGCTGATTTCGCGCATGACCTGTTCGACAGGGATGAATCGCGCTTCGAGGACTTCTTCCGGCTGCAGTTTCAGCGGCCCGTCCCATACAGCGGAAAATGCCGAACACCACAGACGGTTGCCGGTGTCTTCGAAATAGAAGTGATCGTGAGCGGTGAGTTCGACGCCGCTGACGCCCAACTCTTCTTCCAGCTCGCGCGCCGCCGACTCGGCATAACTTTCGTCGGCCTGGACCATGCCGCCTGCGGCAACATCCCAGTAACCAGGATAAATCGCCTTGCTCAACGTACGGCGGTGCACGCACAGCTCACCGGCGGAATTGAACAGCATGATGTAAGTGCCACGGCCAATCAGCCCGCGCTCACGCAAATCTGAGCGCACCAGAGCGCCGAGCAGGTTGTCCTGTTCGTCGACCCAGGCGATCTGTTCAGCGTCCGAGGCGGCGCGATGGGCCGCCTCTCTTGTAGTCTGGCTCACGTATCAGCCCTGATTGAGCAGTTGACGCAAATCGATCACCGCAGCGTTGGCCCGGGAAATGTAGTTGGCCATGACCAGCGAGTGGTTGGCCAACACGCCGAAACCGCTGCCGTTGAGGATCATCGGGCTCCAGACCGGCTCTTGCGAAGCCTCCAGCTCACGGATGATCTGGCGCACGCTGACGGTGGCGTTCTTCTTCGCCAGCACATCGGCGAAGTCGACTTCGATGGCGCGCAGCAGATGCGACAGCGCCCAGGCCTGACCGCGCGCTTCGTAGAACACGTTGTCGATCTGCATCCACGGGGTTTCCACGACTTCTTCGTCAACCTGCGGCACTTCGCCGACTGCCGGAACTTCGGTCTTCAGGGCAGTGTTGAGCTTGACCCGGCCGACACTGGCCGACAGGCGTTGCGACAGCGAACCGAGACGGGTACCGACATCGCCCAGCCAGTTGTTGAGGTTGTCGGCGCGGGCGTAGAACAGCGCGTTTTTCTGATTCGGATCAGACAAGCGCGACTGATAACGGCTCAGGGAGTTGATGCCTTCCTGGTATTCCGACTCGCTGGACGGCAGCACCCAGCTCTTGTTATCGAAGTTGAAGCGTGGTTCGGCCTTGGCCAGATCGGCGTCTTCGGCCGACTGCGATTGCGAACGGGCAAAATCCTTGCGCAGGGCGCGGGTCAGGTCACGCACCTGCACCAGCACGCCGTATTCCCAGCTCGGCGTGTTGTCCATCCACAGGCCCGGCGGGAAACGGTCATTGGAAATGTAACCGCCCGGCTTGTTGAGCAAGGTGCCGGCAACGGTCTTCAGGGTCTCGACCGTGGTGTAGCCGACCACCATTTGCTTGCCTTCTTTCTCGGCAGCGACCTGGGCGTTCTGCGCCACCGGAAACAGTTCCGGCTCCTGGCTCCAGTACCAGCCCAGCGCGATGGTGACCAGCAAATACAGACCGATCACTGTGGCCAGCGCCCGGCTGAACAGCAGCCCGCCGACATAGCTGCGGGTGGCCGACTTGGGCTCGGCGGCACGTTCAGGCGCGCTGCCCGCGCGGTTTTTCCAGTCCAGCATGGCGATATCCTTTCAATCACTTGGGTTCAACGGTTCGACCACAACCATACAACAACGTGCCAAGGCCTAGCACCCGCTATCGCGGTACTGGCGCAAAACAAGCGAAGGACGTCGCGAACGAAAGGATAGACGCAGCTTTCAGACGTTGAAGATGCGCAGCGAAAGCTGCCGCACTTGGTCGTCGGTAAACAGATGTGCAATGCCTTGGGCGTCAGTTCGGCGCTGACTGGGTATTCCATCAATCGTGGCGATGTAGGCCTGCGCAGGCAAAGGCTCACCAGTCACACTGTCGACCAGACGAAAGATTCGCGCGGTGCGGGTTGGCTGCTCGGGAGGGTTGTTCATAAGCTCGAGCACGGCCTGTTGGAACACCGCTTCGGCGCCCTGCCAGTAGCCATAGTCGGCTTCGGCTTTGATCAGGCACCATTCACCCTGTTTGATCTGCGCCAGGACTTCGCTGTCCAGATTGATCATCAAACCGGCCCGCAGTTGATCCAGACCTTCGAGCGGTTGGCGCATGCTCAACAGACTGCTGACGTGCTCCAGCGCCTCTTCCACGCAACAGACATGCTGGCGCTCGTGGTCGGTCAGGCTCAGTTCACGGACCAGCCTCACCGAAGTCCCTCGCCTTGCCACTCGTCCGAACCCATCGTCCGGCTGATTTCGTGGCGCCAGTAGATGCGCCGATAGCTGAAGTGGACTTTCTCCAGCTGGGTGAGATGCGACGTGGCCGTGTCGAGACAGTTCGGCATCAATAGTTCGCTGCCGACGACCAACGCATCCTCCAGCTCCACCGTGTAGAAGTGCTCCTGCACGCCGCTGGCCGACGTGCGATAAAACTCCACGCGGCATTCGCTCAGCAACTCGCCGCTGGACAGCGCCATATTCAGCAAGGCGAAGCCTTGTCGAGGGTTTTGGTGATGATCAAGGGCCTGTGCATCCGCCGCCCGGCGCCCTGATCCTTGGGTATGTACATGCCATGACTGAGGGCCTGAACCATGATCTTGTCTTCGCGCCCGCTCTGGTAGGTATTGCCCACCGAGGCTTCAGTGAAAGCGCCGGCGGTGATCAGGCCCTGGCGGCTGCCGTGGATGGTCATGAAGGCTGGGATGGGCATGGAATGGCTCCTTTTTCGGGTAGGGGTGGGAGGAAGTGATGGGATTCGAGGCGGCGATCTTCGATTTCGTCGAAAGGAATCCAGGGTTTCGCCACGGCGAGAGTGATGAGGTAGCGCTCCTGATCGAGATGTCTGGAATCTCTGAAGCGTCCTAGAATCAGCATTGCCTGGTATTTGTCGCCGGCCTGCCAAAATGACCGCCCAGAAAGCACTCCTTGTCTGACGTATGCGCGCCAATCGGGGGTGTCCGTAATTGTCGGGTCGCCCTGCGTACCCATCGGTTTCCAGCCTTTTGCGCACCATTGGCTCTGCAGATCGGTAACAACCTTCATGGCGTCCTCAATCAGCAGAGGTTCGATTTGCGGAGACATGCGGATGCTCACGGTCAGATTATTGACGAACGTCACGGTGAAAAACCGAGCCAGCGGCGTCTCGAACCCGTACTGCGGATCAACGAAGCGCAGACGTGCATCCGTCTTCGGAATGCCACCGGAAACAGTCTTGCTGCCGCGATCCCACACACTGAACGGAGCGGTTGAATGTGCCTCCATGTACTCGTAGGTTTCGCCGATCCTCAAGGTAATGACTGGATCATTCCATAGCGGCTGCATCAATTGCCGCAAGGCGGCCAGTGCAGCAGCCACACAAACAATCATCCACACCCAGCGACGTCGGCTGATTTGCCGAAGGCGCAAGCTCATCAGCCCTCCTCCCTGAGCGCAATCTCGCGGATTGACTGCGCCAACAACGCCTTGTTGCTGTCGTTGAGCAACAGATCAAAACGACTTGCCGCCCGCAGCACAAACTTCATTCGCTGGTCGATATCGGACAAATCCGCCAGCGGGCTGCTATCAAAATCAATGGTCCGGCCATCATCGACACGCTGGCATTGGCTGGTCAGCGTCAGCTCGATGGCCTGAGCGACGCCGGAAGGGAAGTTGGTGACATAAGAAAAATGATTGCCGCGCAAAAGCGCAACCAGGTGGCTGTTTTCGTAAATGGTCGGCTGGAGAATATTTTGCTGCTCGTGCCACGCCAAATGCTTCACGCTTTCGGCGATTTTCCCAGCCTCTATTGCTTCAAAGGCCACCTCTATCTCGGGATATGCATCCCCGAACCTGAGGGTGTCTTGCCCGACCGGCCAAAGCACCGGCCACTTCGCATGCCCTTGAATCTTCTCCCGGTCGCGAAGACATTTCTTCAACTCCGCCAATCCCCGCACCGCATAGAACTGATGCAACGGATAAACATCCAGAAACAGCGTGGTATTACCCATCGCCATCATTTCGTAGACATGCCGGAACTGTTGCTCGGCCACCGACAGCTCTTCACCTGGCACCCGGGCATCCATGACAGACAGCGGATTACGCGCCTGAGCCTGTTGATATTCACGCAGGTCTTCGGCCTGTCCCGGCATTTTTTCCGGCGTGAGCAATCCGGATTCGCGTCGGCTGTCTCGCAGCCGCTGCCGCGCTTCGTATTCCTCGCGGATGCGTTCGATACTCTGTGCCGCATGCAGCAAGCCACAGCCGACCTGCTTGGAGGCAAACGCCGCCAGGCCCGCCCATTGAAAACGTGAGTCGTGCAACCACAACCGGGCATAAGCCGCGTTGATCGCCCGGTTGCGCGCGACCGGATCGGCAATCAGCACGCCGTTCGGGGCGACAATTGCCTCGGCGGCGCGCTGATAGCGCCGCCAGAGGCATTGGCAGGTCAGCACTGGCACCTCTGTCACCTGCACCCGCTCGCCGTACAACAGCTCTTCGTCGCAAGCGCAGTCGTCGATGGGCCTGATGTTGTGATTGAGGCGCTGGGCATCACTGGCGAGTTCGGTGAAACATTGGCTCATGATGGAAGGGCGGCAGCTAGGGGAATCCCTGAACCGTACCAGCCAATCTGGCCGGTGAAAGCGCGTAGAAGAAAAATCAGAAAGCGCTGTCAGACGCCGCCTATCAAGACCGGTGAAATGTCGACAGCGCTGGCCGGATTGCTCGCAAAATCCCAGCATGCGGGCACTTGGTCGAAATCAGAGGTAAAAACAAAACCACCCGGTCAGAAACTGAATCGTGTCGTTCAGCAGATTATTGACGTACGACACTCGTCTAAGGGAAAAGAGGTGCTAGCATAGAGCCACCAGTCGATCTCAGCATGCACCCTAACTAGTAGTCAGGATATGACCGAGCCAGAAGACCCCAGCCGTGAGCGTCTCAAGCACCACTTTGCCCAGCGGGTAATTCATCAGGCACGTCAGATTCTTGAGATATGGCAGCGCCTGCAACGCAGTGAGTGGTCCACCGTCGATCTTGCCGAACTGAGCGAGGCGAATCTGCGTCTGCTGCGTTTTGCCGAGCGCTTTGAACAGCCGGAACACACTCAGTTGGCGCATCACATCAGCCAGTCGCTGCAAGCGGTGGATGCCAACCGTGGGCGCCTCAGCAGCGGCCTGATCACCGATCTCAATCGTTTGATGCAGCGCCTGTCGCGCACTGGCCTGCGCCATGGCGATCAGCTCGACCAGACGTTCCTGCCGCCGCTGCGCAAGCCGATCTACGTGATGTTGCAGGATCACGACCGCGCTGAACGCCTGGCCAAGCAACTGGAATTTTTCGGCTTGAGCGCGCAGGCACTGGACAGCGTGGCCGCGTTTCGTTCGTCGATGGTCGAGCGCTTGCCCGCAGCGATTGTCATGGACGTGGATTTCAGTGGCCCCGGCATCGGCCTGAAACTCGCCGCCGAAGCTCAGGTCGGTCTCGAAGAACCGCTGCCGCTGCTGTTCTTCAGCCTGCACGAAACCGACACCCCGACCCGCCTCGCCGCCGTGCGCGCCGGTGGCCAGGAATTCCTCACCGGCACCCTTGAAGCATCGAGCCTGCTGGAAAAAATCGAAGTGCTGACCTGCGTCGCCCAGTACGAGCCTTATAAAGTGCTGATCATTGACGACTCGCGCGCCCAGGCCCTGCACACCGAGCGCCTGCTCAACAGCGCCGGGATTGTCACACGCACCCTGATCGAACCGATTCAGGCAATGGCCGAGCTGGCGGATTTCCAGCCGGACCTGATCATCCTCGACATGTACATGCCGGCCTGCACCGGCACCGAGCTGGCCAAGGTCATCCGCCACAACGACCGCTACGTCAGCGTGCCGATCATTTACCTGTCGGCCGAGGACGATCTGGACAAGCAGCTCGACGCCATGAGCGAGGGCGGCGATGACTTCCTGACCAAGCCGATCAAACCGCGGCACCTGATCACCACTGTGCGCAACCGCGCCGCCCGCGCGCGCAACCTCAAAGCACGGATGGTCCGCGACAGCCTCACCGGCCTGTACAACCACACGCATATTCTGCAATTGCTCGAAGACTGCTCGTTCCGCGCCCGCCGCGAGAACAAGCCGCTGAGTTTTGCCATGCTCGACATCGATCACTTCAAGCGGGTCAACGACAGCCATGGCCACCCGATGGGTGACCGGGTGATCAAGAGCCTGGCGCTGTTTCTCAAGCAGCGTTTGCGCAAGACCGATTTCATTGGCCGATACGGCGGCGAAGAGTTCGCCATCGTCATGCCCGACACCGATATCGACGCGGCGCACAAAGTCCTCGACGAGATTCGCCAGCGCTTCGCCGAGATTCATTACCCGGCGCAGCCGCAGGACCTCTGGTGCACGTTCAGCGCCGGCGTAGTAGAAATGTGCGATGACTCCGACAGCCTGATGATGGCCAGCCAGGCCGATGAGGCGCTGTATCGCGCCAAGGGTGCAGGACGCAATCGGGTGCAGACCGCGCGCCAGTCAAAGCAAAGTGCCACTTTTTCATCGGAATCCACTGATTCGGTCATAACCTTGTAATAGAACCGCAATAAATTCAGGCGCTTACCATTCCTGCCGTTGGTAGCCGTCATGCGCCTGAAGTTGCTCACCAATCTCAACACTCTGCTGCTGGTCGCCGTCTGCGTGGCCCTTGGCGCCACGCTGTGGTGGTCGCAAAAAGCCCTCGAACGCCCCTATCTGTTGATGGAGCGTTACCTGGGGCTGTCGCAACAATTTCAGAATGAAGTGGCGCGCAACGTCGAGGATTATCTGGCCAGCGGTGACGCGCTGCGCCTGAGCAGCGCCGCCCAGGCTATCGACAGCGTGCACAAGCAACTGGGTGAGCTGCCCCCGACGCTGGCCGACACCGTACGGCCAAGCCTGTCGAGCCTTGATGAGTTCAGCAAAACCGACCTGCTCGCCGCCGGCAAACTGGCTGGCGATCCGCAGGCGCTGCTGTTGCAGGCCGAACGCGAACTCAGCGCCAGCCTCGACCAGCTCAATACCTACGCCAATGGCAACGCGACTTATCTCGCGCCGCTGCTCGCCGCATCGCAGCATCTGGGCAAACTGTCGCTGGCGCGGGACAAACTGGTGAGCAGCGGGCGCAGTGAGCTGGCCGCCGATGTCGAGCGTGAAGTGAGCAACATGCGCGCCCAGGCCGAGGCCATCGATGCCCTGCCCTTGCTCGGTGTGGTCGCCAGCAACGAATCGAGCAGTGACGATTTCGCCGCGCTGATGGGCATCGAAACCACTGATAAAGCCGCCGCCGAAGATGCCGGTGTCGGCCTCAAACGCGAACTGAACAGCTTGCTCGGCCGCTATCCGGCGGAACTGACGCGCACCCGCGAGCAGATCCAGAAACGCGCCGAGCTCAGCGCCGCGACTCACGAAAAAATCGCCAGCGTGCAACACGCCATCGCCGGCCTCGAACCGGTGGTACGCGCGCAACATGGGCAGATCCAGGGCGAAGTGCGGCTGATGCAAGGCGTGATGATAGGCCTGATTCTGCTGATCGCCCTCCTCATCGATACCTTGCAGCGGCGCCTGGCCCGCACCCTGACCAACCTCGCCCCAGCGCTGTCGACCTGGGCCGAGGGCGATTTCAGTCGCGACATCCAACTGGGCAAGACCAATCGCGAATTGCATGACATCGAAGCGTCGCTCAACCGCTTGCGCGCCTATCTGGTGGATCTGGTCGGCACCATTCGCGGCAACGCCGAGCAGGTCGCGGGCAGCAGCCGCACCCTCGCCGAACTGAGCAATGACCTGCACAGCGGCGCCGAACATCAGGCCGGCGATACCGCGCTGATTCGCGATTCGCTGGGGGAACTTGAGGCGACCATTCAGCAAGTGGCCGGCGATGCCCGTCAGGCTGCCGACGCCAGTCGTCATGCCGGTCTCGCCGTCGAGCATGGGCAGGCTGTAATCGGCCAGAGCCTGACCGGACTGCATGCGCTGGTCGGTGAGGTTCAAGGCAATGCGCAGATGATCGAACATCTGGCAGAAGAATCAGCAACCATCGGCGGCGTGCTGACAGTGATTCGTTCGATTGCTGACCAGACCAATCTGCTCGCCCTGAACGCCGCGATCGAGGCGGCCCGCGCTGGAGAGATGGGCCGTGGTTTTGCCGTGGTCGCCGAGGAAGTGCGCTCGCTGGCACAACGCACCGCCGGGGCCACGGCGGAAATCCAGACACTGATCGCCGGCCTGCAGACCGCCGCGCGACAATCGGTCGAAGGCATGCGCGCGCAGGTCGAACACGCCGAAGCCACGGCCAGTCAGGCGCAAGCGGCGGACGGTGCACTGGACAAAATCGTTGGCGCGATCCAGACCATCGCCGACACCGCCGTGCGCATCGCCGATGTCACCGCGCAGCAAAGTGGCGCGGTCAGCGAGATCCGCGATCACAGCGAGCGCATTCATCAATTGGGTGGGGATAACCTGCTGCGCATCGGCCAAGGCCGCGAACAGGGCGAGAACCTGTTGGTTCTCGGCGGCCAATTGCATACGGCCGTTCAGGCCTTCCGCGTCTGACATACCACCTTCGCGAGCAGGCTCGCTCCCACATTGGAATGCATACCCCTGTGGGAGCGAGCCTGCTCGCGAAGGCGCCAGCCCAGTCACTACAAATGACCGGATCCTGATCCTCGGTCACAAATTTCGCGCAAACATCGCCCATCGTGCCGCCTATTGCATGGAACTGGACAGTCACAAAGGCTTTGCGGCATAGTCGCCGGGTTCTGACGACTGCTCATTGATAACAAGGACAACGCAGATGGCGACGCTACTGGTGCTGCACGGCCCCAACCTGAACCTGCTCGGCACCCGGGAACCGGGGACCTACGGGTCAACGACCCTGGCGCAGATCAATCAGGATCTGGAACGGCGCGCCCGTGAAGCCGGCCATCATCTGCTGCATCTGCAAAGCAACGCCGAGTACGAATTGATCGATCGCATCCACGCTGCACGCGGTGAAGGCGTGGACTTCATTCTGATCAATCCGGCGGCTTTTACGCACACAAGTGTCGCATTACGTGACGCGCTGCTGGGAGTGAGCATCCCATTCATCGAAGTGCATTTGTCCAACGTGCACAAGCGCGAACCTTTCCGCCATCACTCCTACTTCTCCGATGTAGCGGTAGGAGTGATCTGCGGCCTTGGCGCCAGCGGTTACCGACTGGCCCTGGAGGCCGCACTAGAGCAGCTTGAACACCAAGCTATACGCCCCTGACCGACCCTTGGGAGTTGATGATTCATGGATATCCGTAAAGTTAAGAAACTGATCGAATTGCTGGAAGAGTCCGGCATCGACGAGCTCGAGATCAAGGAAGGCGAAGAGTCCGTACGCATCAGCCGCCACAGCAAGACCCCGGCGCAGCAGTACTACGCGCCAGCCCCGATGCAGGCTCCGGCCGCTGCCCCTGCTGCCGCGCCAGTCGCTGCCGCTGCTCCGGCTGCCGCTGCTGCACCCGCGCTGAACGGCACCGTGGCCCGTTCGCCGATGGTCGGCACCTTCTACCGCAAATCTTCGCCAACCTCGCCTGCCTTCGTTGAAGTCGGCCAGACCGTGAAGAAAGGCGACACCCTGTGCATCGTCGAAGCCATGAAGATGATGAACCACATCGAAGCTGAAACCAGCGGTGTGATCGAATCCATCCTCGTCGAAGACGGCCAGCCGGTTGAGTACGACCAACCGCTGTTCACCATCGTTTGAACCGCGGAGAGCCTTTGATGACTGCGAAGTTGGAAAAAGTTCTGATCGCTAACCGCGGTGAGATCGCCCTGCGGATTCTGCGTGCCTGCAAAGAGATGGGCATCAAGACCGTCGCCGTTTACTCCAAGGCCGACAAAGAGCTGATGCACCTGGGTCTGGCAGACGAATCCGTCTGCATCGGCCCGGCGTCCGCCGCTCAGTCTTACCTGCACATTCCGGCCATCATCGCTGCCGCTGAAGTGACCGGCGCTACCGCCATTCACCCAGGCTACGGTTTCCTCGCGGAAAACGCCGATTTTGCCGAGCAGGTCGAGAACTCCGGCTTCGCCTTCATCGGCCCGAAAGCCGACACCATCCGCCTGATGGGCGACAAGGTATCGGCCAAGCACGCGATGATCGAAGCCGGCGTACCGACCGTTCCTGGCTCTGACGGCCCGCTGCCGGAAGACGAAGAAACGGCGCTGCGCATCGGTCGTGAAGTCGGCTACCCGGTGATCATCAAGGCCGCCGGTGGCGGTGGTGGTCGCGGCATGCGCGTGGTGCACAAGGAAGAAGACCTGATCGCCTCGGCGAAACTGACCCGCTCCGAAGCAGGCGCGGCGTTCGGCAACCCGATGGTCTATCTGGAAAAATTCCTCACCAACCCGCGCCACGTCGAAGTGCAGGTTCTGTCCGACGGCCAGGGCCACGCCATCCACCTGGGCGACCGCGACTGCTCGCTGCAGCGTCGTCACCAGAAGGTTCTCGAAGAAGCGCCGGCACCGGGCATCGACGAGAAAGCGCGCCAGGAAGTATTGGCTCGCTGCGTCAAGGCATGCATCGACATCGGCTACCGTGGCGCCGGTACTTTCGAGTTCCTCTACGAGAACGGCCGTTTCTACTTCATCGAAATGAACACCCGTGTTCAGGTGGAGCACCCGGTTTCGGAGATGGTCACCGGTATCGACATCGTCAAGGAGATGCTCAGCATCGCCGCTGGCAACAAGCTGTCGTTCACTCAGGATGACGTGGTCATCCGCGGTCACTCGCTGGAGTGCCGGATCAACGCTGAAGATCCGAAGACCTTCATGCCGAGCCCGGGCACGGTCAAGCATTTCCACGCCCCAGGCGGCAACGGCGTTCGCGTCGATTCGCACCTGTACAGCGGTTATGCCGTGCCACCGAACTACGACTCGCTGATCGGCAAGCTGATCACTTACGGCGCAACCCGCGACGAAGCCATGGCACGCATGCGCAATGCCCTGGACGAAATCGTGGTCGACGGGATCAAGACCAACATCCCGCTGCACCGTGATCTGGTTCGTGACGAAGGCTTCTGCAAAGGCGGTGTGAACATTCACTACCTCGAGCACAAGCTGGCCAAACAGTCGTAAGGCTGAAGCGGCATGAAAAACCCGATCCCTGCGGATCGGGTTTTTTTATGCCTGCAACAAGCAGATCAGACCATTACCGTGGAGAACGCCTGCTGCTCGACCATTGTGGCAGATGCCCCCAGGCCAGCCTCATCGACCACCGCTCCTGCTGCGTTTTCATGTAACGGTCTGCGGGTGAACCGCCTCGTAAAGTTTCGGGCACGTATCGAGAGCCCGTCCGTGGCATAGCTCGATCTGGCGATAAGCGGGTTGTACAACCTGCCAATCTGACCAGCGGAATGCTTGAACACTCTCGAGACTCCATTGTTCAGATTCAGCACCACGCCATAGCTGTTGCCCAGGCAGGACGAGTATGACCAGTAATCCCAGGTCGGCTGCAGGCCCTGTTCGCGCAACACTCGCCTGACCGGACCGCCGATGTCAGCACCCGCCGACAGCCAGTCGCCACCCACCAGCGTGGCGCGAATGTTCTGCGGTGTTCCCCCCAGACGCTCCAGCACCTGCGTGACACTTCGCTCGATCAACGGGCGAATATTGTGATCAAAATGAATGACCGCACCCACTCTCGTCGTCGGGTTATACAGCGAGGCGATGACGCAACTCTGCGCATTCAACGAAAACAGGTAGTTATCCTGCGATCCGGGACGGAAAGCCGCCACTACGGCTTCGCCCTGCAGCGCGCCGCGGTTCAGCACGGGCTCGACACCTCCAGGAAAAGCATCATTCAAATTGTTCACGCGCCCAAGGTTGCGCACGTTGCCTCCTGTGAGTCCGACCCTGGCATGTGTCCACTTGCCCCCCGGAGCAAGCTGAATCGGTTGCTGATAGATGGCGGTCGGGCGACGGGCATCGACCAGGCTCAGGCCACCGAAATGCGGATTTTCCCTGACCAGAAAGTACTTGCCTCTGTTGCGAATGTAATAGGCCGGTTGCGGCTGTGCAGCGCTGGACGGGCTGCGCCAGGTGCCGAAAAAGACGCCTTCTTCGCTCACCCTTTGCAAATGTTCGGGCGTCTTGCTGACAGCCTGCCTGGCATGAAAGCGTACTTCCCGGATCGCCGGCAGCGCGTCCCTGTGTAGCGGAGCCACGGTATTCAGACGCTCTGACAACAACGAGACCGGCCTCATCGTGTGCTTCAGACTTCTGGCCGCACCGCCCAGCCACTTGATCGCACTGCCTGCGCCGACCATGGCAAACAGCGCCCCCCACGACGCCTCCAGCCAGTGGCCGAGCGCGCCATCGATGTCGCCCTCCAGATGCGCCGCGACCGCCTGACCAGCGCTGACGGCAATGAACACGACATCAAGCAGCAAGGCAAACGGAGGAAACACCATACAAAACGGTGCAGCTGCAAACATCAGACCCTTGACCACTTGGCGTTCGATCATTTGCGCGCGGCTGGTGGTGATGTCCTGCACATCCGTGACCGCGCGCTCGATGTACGCATTGAACTCGATGCGCGCGTCAATCAGGCGCTGCGCTTCGTGCAGCGTATCGACGCGTTGTTTTTTTGCCGCAATCGCATACAGGGTGCGCGACACGATGCTGCGCGCAGCAACCGGCGTACGCGCCATCAAGTAGTCATGCAAAGCGCCGGCGATGTCGCCGAACAGTGACTGATATGCACGTACCACAATGCCGTCGGGGGCATCAGGCGTGTACAGCCACCAGGACGGCTCGGGGTCGAACGAGGTCAGCACATACACCCCGAGCACGACGTGATGGCGCACGGTGAACCTGAACACGCCGTCACTTTCAACCATGCTGGCGCCCGGAAAATGCGTACCCGGTGCTGGCACCTCGCTCAACAGAGAGACCTGACGCACCAGAGCCGAATACACCGCGTCGCTCAATCGCGCCTGACTTCTGGCAACGCGTAAATCCCGGTCCATCTTTGACAGCAGCACGTTGCGGTAGGCAAAGCGACGCGGTTCGTAGGCAGCATCACGCGGGTCGAGATATTTGCCACGGATCTCGCTGGCGTATTTTTCACCCAGCCACGCCCGGCGCAGATACAGCGCCAGATCGGCGCTGCGCACCTGGCTCAGATCCTGGCCAACCGACGATCGCACGCCTTTTTTCGGATGTTCGATGCCGGAGTTGTCATCGTAGCCGTGAATGGCCAGGTCGAGCAGCGTGGCCACCTGCTGCTTCCTGCGGTCGGCGACGCCAGGGTTGTAATCGATCAACACAGTGGCCGGATCGACCGGTTCCAGCACGTTCTTGCTGCGCATATAGGGCGTGATCACTGCGGCAACCGAGCGCCTGGCGAAATCGACAAAAACCTCGAAACCGCCCAGCAGCTCGTTGAAAACCTGCTGATGAACGCTCAGTTCCTGATTCAGACTGCTGATGCGCCGGCGAGCCTCGAGCGCGAGCGTCGTGTACCAGCGCAGCGAGTTGTCCTGCTCGACCCGCTGCAGGTTGTTTACCAGGGCCATTTTTGCAGCGGCTTCGACGCATTCGTCGAACGGCAAGGGCGTTCGTCGAAGGTCACTCTGCATGCCCCAGAGAGCAGGACTGGCCGCCGCAGCCACAAGATAATCACGTGCCGGGTGATGTGCCGTCGGCGAAAGCTGCTGCAACAGATACTCGCGACCGGATTCGCTCTGCGTCCAGCTCCATACTTCGCCGGTCAACGCCGCAATCGAAGGCAACCGGACCCACTCCTGACCGTCCGGTTTGTTGGGCGCGTACAGCACCAGGTTATTCACCGCTTGCTCAGTCTCTGCCTGGTAGAACACCAGAAGATCGGCGCATTGCATGCCGTTGGGCAGCGTCAATGCGGCCACTTGCAACGGTTTCATTGCCGCTTGCCCAGACCACATCTGCTCCAGACGCTCATGGTCGGAATCCGCCAGATGAGCTGCGCAGCGCGCGACGAATGCGCTCTGCCTGAGCCGTACGGTGAACCAGTCGATGAGTGCCTTTTGCACGTCGGTGCGCTGGTACTGCTCGGCGAGGGCGCGCAGGTAGTCCGCCGGATAATCCTGTTCCGCCAGCATGTCGGCAATGAATGCCGGCTTGAGTGACTGGTTGCGCAATGGCGCAGGACTGGTGATCTCCAATACCGCTGCGAAGTCCTGACCGATCGGCCCGCATGCCAGCAGGTCACTGAGGCTGCGATTGTGGGTCGGCTCACCGACCGCCGAGCGCCATCTGAGCCGCACGTCGATCCGGTCTGGTTCAACCGCCATGTCGAGCTTGAGCTGAATGTATTCGATGGCCTGCTGGCGGGCAAAGTCGCGCAACGAGCCGTGGCCCTGCAGCAGGTCATCGAGAGCTGCCTGCGCCAGTGACGTCTGCTCCTGATAATCGCGCAACAGGGCGCGATCCGGCTCCTTCAGCGCTTTGATCCATGACGGCAGTTGCGCGAAGGAATGCGCCTCGAGAATCTTTTTCTCTGCGCCGGTTGCCAGGGCAGTCAACCGGTACCGACGCGTGCTGCGGGCGTGAACCCGGTCGATTTTGCTGCGCAATTGATCCAGTGTCAGGCCCGCCAGTTGGTCACGGCGCAACAGTAACTCGATATCCTTGATATAGCGCCGCAGCTTGCGCTTGATCAGGCGATCAAACAGCGCTTCCTGCCCTTTTGTCGTCCAATGTTCTCGCAGGTATTTTTTGTACTGGTCGAGGAAGTGCAGCGAAACGCTATCCACCGTCCGGATCACATGCTCATGACGGCTGGACGGTAAACCGGGGTCAGCGCCCCCAGGCCAGCGAAATGGCGCGTCCTGGAGCGCCAGGAACATGACTGGCCGGCCGTCGATAAGCTTTTGCAGAATGGCGTCAAGCAGCGCAACCACAAAGCCCGGGGCGAAATGGCCGTCCGGGTAATGCCTGCGCAGTTCAGTCAAAGCGAAATGCTCCAGCGCCTCGAGCAACGTCATCTGGCTGTTCAAGCGCTTGTCGATCATCACCTGCCAGCGCGTGATGCGCAGGAGGATCTCCTGCACCGACCCCGTAGACGCAGCGGCTATCGGTGGTTTTTCTTCTACAGTCCCTTGTTGATCCGCCATGTCGTCCAGCCTTTTGTTGCGTAGAGATGAGCGCTCACTCTATTTGCCGACAAAAGTGCTCAGGCCATACATATGTATATCGCGGCCGCGAATGTGTAACAGCCAAGCGGTGTGTCCACTTTGCCGGCGACCTGGCGTAAACTGCGCGCTTTTGCAGCTTCGGGCTGCCCCACAGATTTTCAAAGGTGCCCGCCATGCCTTGGCTGCAAGTCCGTCTCGCCATCACCCCGGAACAAGCCGAAACCTACGAGGACGCATTCCTCGAAGTCGGCGCCGTGTCGGTGACTTTCATGGACGCCGAAGACCAGCCGATCTTCGAACCGGAACTCAACACCACGCCGCTGTGGTCGCACACCCACTTGCTGGCGCTGTTCGAAGGCGGTACCGAACCGGAGCCGGTTCTGGCCCATCTGGAATTGCTGACCGGCAGCCCGTTGCCCGAACATCACAGCGAAGTGATCGAGGACCAAGACTGGGAACGCAGCTGGATGGACGGTTTCGAGCCGATGCGTTTCGGCCAGCGTCTGTGGATCGTGCCGAGCTGGCACGCCGCGCCCGAGCCTGATGCGGTCAACCTGCTGCTGGACCCGGGCCTGGCGTTCGGCACCGGCACCCACCCGACCACCGCACTGTGCCTGGAATGGCTCGACGGTCAGGATCTGAAAGACTGCCACGTGCTCGACTTCGGCTGCGGCTCGGGGATTCTGGCGATTGCCGCCCTGCTGCTCGGCGCCAAACAAGCTGTGGGCACCGACATCGACGTACAGGCACTGGAAGCCTCGCGCGACAACGCTGGGCGCAACAATATTGCCGATGAGCTGTTCCCGCTGTACCTGCCCGAGGATCTGCCGCAGGTTCCGGCCGACGTACTGGTCGCCAACATTCTCGCCGGCCCGCTGGTATCGCTGGCGCCGCAGCTGTCCAGCCTGGTCAAGAGCGGTGGGCGCCTGGCGCTGTCGGGCATTCTCGCCGAGCAGGGCGAAGAAGTAGCGGCAGCTTATGCGCAGGACTTCGAACTCGACCCTATCGCCAATCGCGATGGCTGGGTGCGCATCACCGGGCGTCGGCGCTAAAATGACCGCTTGCCTGAACCGGATCGCCGCATGACCGACAGTTTCGTCACCCAATGCCCGCATTGCCAGACCAGTTTCCGCGTCAACCATGCTCAATTGAGCGTGGCGCGCGGGGTGGTTCGTTGCGGCTCCTGCCTGCAAGTGTTCAATGCCGCCAAGCAGCTGCTCGAGCAACATTCCGGCAAGGACACGGTGACGCCGGTCGCACCAGCGCTGCCTGAAGCGCCCGCGCCTGTCAGCGATTCTGCGGTCGTCGAAGAGATCCCCGCACCGCGCGCCATCAGCCAGAAGCAATGGAGCGCGTCGGAACTGGATCTGGACAGCCTCGATCTGGACGAAGAACTCGCCCGCCTCGAACAGCGCGAAATCCAGCCGGCCGCCGAATTCGGCCGTACCCGCGAAGAATCCTTGAGCGCCCGACGCGACAGCCCGGAGCCGGACGAAGGCACATGGCCCGACAGCCTGTTCAGCGAGCCTGCGGATGAGCGCAGCGTAGCGCCGGATATCGAGCCGGATATCGACGGCATCGAAACCCTCGAACCCGAGCGCACCGAACCTTCGCTGTCGCTGGAGCCGGTGGATCTGGATGACGAGCCGCCGATCCCGCAACTGCGCCTGCACGATCCGATCGATCCCAACGCCCGCCGCGAACGCCTGTCAGCCAGCGACGACAACGATGACGACGATCTGCCATTGATCACTTCGCCGCGCAAAAAACGCGAACGGGCCGAGCCCGGCGTGCGCGCCGAGGTCCTGCAGGATCTGACCGACGACCCGCTGCAACTGGACTGGCAGCAGCGCCGCTCGCCCTGGGGCCGGCGCCTGCTCTGGCTGGTGCTGGTGGTGTCGGCGGCCGGCGGCCTTGCCGCCCAGTACATCGCCTATCACTTCGAGGAACTGGCGCGGCAGGATCAATATCGACCGTGGTTCCAGCAGATCTGCCCGCAGATCGGCTGCACCGTGCCGTCGAAAGTCGATATCGGCAAAATCAAGAGCAGCAACCTGGTGGTGCGCAGCCATCCCGATTTCAGCGGGGCGCTGGTGGTCGACGCGATCATTTACAACCGGGCGACGTTTTCCCAGCCGTTCCCGTTGCTCGAACTGCGTTTTGCCGATCTCAACGGTCACCTGATCGCCAGTCGTCGCTTCAAACCCGGCGAGTATCTGAGCGGCGATCTCGAAGGCCTCGCGGAAATGCCGCCGCAGACGCCGATCCACATCGCCCTGGATATTCTCGATCCGGGGCCGAAAGCGGTGAATTACAGCCTGAACTTCCACTCACCGGAGTGAACCGCTTCAGCGTTTCTCGATTGACGGCATTTTTCTGACTGGATCGCGGCCAACCAAACCGTTGGCGATAACAGAATAACTGTTCAGATTTTGTTCAATTCAGCCTTTAACCAGTCATCGAGAGCGGGTATCATGCCCACCCTTTTTCGAACTCTCATGATCCGGCCCCACTTCAGGGAAGTCCTATGTCGGCGGTACGCATCGGCCCATATACATTGCAGAACGGTTTGATTCTCGCCCCGATGGCGGGCGTCACCGACCAGCCTTTTCGTCAGCTGTGCAAGCGTCTGGGCGCAGGGCTTGTAGTCTCGGAAATGGTCACCAGTGACATGAGCCTGTGGAATACCCGCAAGTCGCGCATGCGCATGATCCACGAAGGCGATCCCGAGCCGCGCTCGGTGCAGATCGCCGGTGGCGACGCGCAGATGCTGGCCGATGCGGCACGGGCCAACGTCGAACTGGGCGCACAGATTATCGATATCAACATGGGCTGTCCGGCCAAAAAGGTCTGCAACAAGGCCGCCGGCTCCGCGTTGCTGAAAGACGAAGCACTGGTGACCGAGATCCTGCAGGCCGTAGTGGCCGCGGTTGATGTGCCGGTCACCCTGAAGATCCGCACCGGCTGGGATCGCGAAAACAAGAACGGTCTGAACGTGGCGAAGATCGCCGAACAGGCCGGGATCACAGCGCTGGCCGTGCATGGCCGCACCCGCGCCGATCTGTACACAGGGGAAGCCGAGTACGACACGATTGCCGCGATCAAGCAGGCCGTGTCGATCCCGGTGTTTGCCAACGGCGATATCGATTCGCCGGAAAAGGCCCGATACGTGCTTGATGCGACCGGTGCCGATGGCCTGCTGATAGGCCGGGCCGCTCAAGGGCGGCCATGGATTTTTCGCGAGATCGATCATTTCCTGCGTACCGGCGAGAAATTGCCGGCGCCGGAACTGAGCGAAGTGGAACGCATCCTGCTGGAGCATCTGGCTGCCCTTCACGCCTTTTATGGTGACGTGATGGGCGTGCGCATTGCCCGCAAGCATGTGGGCTGGTATCTCGCAACCTTGCCGGGCGCCAGGGAGTTTCGCGCCCGTTTCAATCGTTTGGATGGTACGGAAACACAATGCGCCGACGTTCGGGAGTTCTTCGCCGAGCGTTACAAGAGCCTGACAGGGGACGAAGAAGGGGTGGCCGCATGACGATGATGACCGAGACTTTAGTGAGTGGAACAACACCCGTGAGCGACAACGTGAATTTGAAACAGCACCTCAACACGCCGAGCGAAGAAGGCCAGACCCTTCGCGGGAGTGTCGAGAAGGCGCTGCACAATTATTTCGCCCACCTTGAGGGCGCGTCCGTCACGGATGTGTACAACCTGGTGCTGTCCGAAGTCGAGGCGCCCCTGCTCGAAAGCGTGATGAACTACGTCAAGGGCAACCAGACCAAGGCCAGTGAGCTGCTGGGACTGAACCGCGGCACGCTGCGCAAGAAACTCAAGCAGTACGATCTGCTGTAAGCATTCAATCAAACCAGAAAGGCGCCCGCGTAAAAAACGGTCGCCTTTTTTGCTGACTTCCTTTGCTTTTGATGGAAATTGAGATGACCGACCAGACTACCCGCCTGCCGATCCGCCGCGCCTTGATCAGCGTTTCCGACAAGACCGGGATCCTCGAATTCGCCAAGGAGCTCGAAGCTCTGGGCGTCGAGATCCTCTCCACCGGCGGAACGTTCAAGCTGCTGCGTGACAACGGCGTTGCCGCAGTGGAAGTCGCGGATTACACCGGTTTCGCCGAGATGATGGACGGTCGGGTGAAAACCCTGCACCCGAAAATCCACGGCGGCATCCTCGGTCGTCGCGGTACTGACGACGCGATCATGAACGAGCACGGCATCAAGCCGATCGATCTGGTAGCGGTCAACCTGTACCCGTTCGAAGCGACCATCAACAAGCCAGGCTGCGACCTGCCGACCGCCATCGAGAACATCGATATCGGCGGCCCGACCATGGTCCGTTCGGCAGCGAAAAACCACAAAGACGTGGCCATCGTAGTGAATGCCAGCGATTACGCCAACGTTCTGGAAAATCTCAAGGCCGGCGGCCTGACCTACGCTCAGCGTTTCGACCTGATGCTCAAGGCCTTCGAACACACCGCCGCCTACGACGGCATGATCGCCAACTACATGGGCACCGTGAACCAGGCCGCTGAAACCCTGAGCACTGAAGGTCGCAGCGAATTCCCGCGCACGTTCAACAGCCAGTTCATCAAGGCTCAGGAAATGCGCTACGGCGAGAACCCGCACCAGAGCGCGGCGTTCTACGTGGAAGCCAGGCCGGCCGAAGTCGGCATCGCCACCGCCACCCAGTTGCAAGGCAAGGAACTGTCGTACAACAACGTCGCTGACACCGATGCCGCGCTGGAATGCGTGAAGAGCTTCGTCAAGCCAGCCTGCGTGATCGTCAAGCACGCCAACCCGTGCGGCGTGGCGGTCAGCCCGGATGCCGAAGGCGGCATCCGCCAGGCTTACGAACTGGCCTACGCCACCGACACCGAGTCGGCGTTCGGCGGCATCATCGCCTTCAACCGTGAACTGGATGCCGAGACCGCCAAAGCGATCGTCGAGCGCCAGTTCGTTGAAGTGATCATCGCCCCATCGGTCAGCGAAGAAGCCCGCGCCATCGTCGCGGCCAAAGCCAACGTACGCCTGCTGGCCTGCGGCGAGTGGTCGGCTGAGCGCGCCGCTGCCTGGGATTACAAGCGCGTCAACGGTGGCCTGCTGGTGCAGAGCCGTGATATCGGCATGATCAGCGCCGATGACCTGAAAGTGGTGACCAAGCGCGCGCCGACCGAACAGGAAATCCACGACCTGATCTTCGCCTGGAAAGTCGCCAAGTACGTCAAATCCAACGCCATCGTTTACGCCAAGAACCGCCAGACCATCGGTGTCGGCGCCGGCCAGATGAGCCGCGTCAACTCGGCACGCATCGCCGCGATCAAGGCTGAGCACGCCGGTTTGCAGGTGGCCGGTTCGGTCATGGCGTCCGACGCGTTTTTCCCGTTCCGCGACGGTCTGGACAATGCGGCCAAGGTCGGCATCACTGCGGTGATCCAGCCGGGCGGTTCGATGCGTGATGCTGAAGTGATTGCCGCTGCCGACGAAGCCGGTATCGCAATGGTCTTTACGGGCATGCGCCACTTCCGTCACTGATACACCGATTCAAATGTGGGAGCGAGCCTGCTCGCGAATGCAATCTGCCAGCGACGTTGACGTTGACTGACACACCGCTTTCGCGAGCAGGCTCGCTCCCACATAAAGCGCTCCAGCAGCGCCTGACAGATTTTTGAGGTTTTTGAAATGAATGTTTTGATCATTGGCAGCGGTGGCCGTGAACACGCTCTGGCCTGGAAAGTGGCTCAGGATCCGCGTGTGCAGAAGGTTTTCGTTGCACCGGGCAACGCTGGCACCGCCATTGAAGCCAAGTGCGAGAACGTTGCCATCGACGTGTTGGCGCTGGAGCAACTGGCCGACTTCGCGGAAAAGAACGTTTCCCTGACCATCGTCGGCCCGGAAGTGCCGCTGGTGGCCGGCGTGGTCGATCTGTTCCGCTCCCGTGGCCTGGACTGCTTCGGTCCGACTGCCGGTGCTGCGCAACTGGAAGGCTCGAAAGCCTTCACCAAGGATTTCCTCGCCCGCCACAAGATCCCGACCGCCGATTACCAGAATTTCACCGAGATCGAGCCGGCCCTGGCTTATCTGCGTGAGAAAGGCGCGCCGATCGTGATCAAGGCCGATGGCCTGGCTGCCGGCAAAGGCGTGATCGTCGCCATGACCCTGGCCGAAGCCGAAGACGCCGTGCGTGACATGCTCGCTGGCAACTCGTTTGGCGACGCCGGTTCACGCGTGGTGATCGAAGAATTCCTCGACGGCGAAGAAGCTTCGTTCATCGTCATGGTCGACGGCAAGAACGTGCTGCCGATGGCCACCAGCCAGGATCACAAACGCGTCGGCGACGGCGACAGCGGCCCGAATACTGGCGGCATGGGTGCTTATTCCCCTGCCCCGGTGGTCACCGCCGACGTGCACCAGCGCGTGATGGATCAGGTGATCTGGCCGACCGTGCGCGGCATGGCCGAGGAAGGCAACGTCTACACTGGCTTCCTATATGCCGGTCTGATGATCGACAAGGCCGGTAACCCGAAAGTCATCGAGTTCAACTGCCGCTTCGGCGATCCGGAAACCCAACCGGTGATGCTGCGTCTGCAATCGAGCCTGGTGCTGCTGGTTGAAGCCGCGTTGGCGCAGGCACTGGACAAAATTGAAGCACAGTGGGATCCGCGTCCGAGCGTTGGCATCGTTCTGGCTGCTGGCGGCTACCCGGGCGACTACGCCAAAGGCGCAGCGATCAACGGTCTGGACGCGGCGGCAGCTCTGGAAGGTAAAGTCTTCCACGCCGGCACCGCGTTGAAGGACGGTCAGGTCGTCACTGCCGGTGGTCGTGTACTGTGTGCCACTGCCATGGGCGCCACCGTGGGTGAAGCTCAGCAGCAGGCCTACAAACTTGCCTCGGCAATCGACTGGGAAGGCTGCTTCTACCGCAAGGACATCGGCTACCGCGCCATTGCCCGTGAACGCGGCGAAACCCAGGAGTAAGCGATCCATCAGGCCCGGCGCGGGATGCCATTCCTCGCCGGGCTGTTCGGTCGTCGCGCATCGTTATATTCTGGCATCAACCTACGAAGGGATTTCGCCGTGCGCTGGCTCAGGATTGCCATAAGCTTCACCGTCACGCTGATGACCTTGCTCTGCATGCTTCCGGCCCAGGCCGCGCAAGGCAGTGGCTGGTCGGTATTGCTTGACGATCAGGGCATCCTGCAACTGAGCGACATCCGCTCCGCTCGCTACACCAATCAATTCAGCCCCATCGAGCTTGACCGTCTGACCGCGGCCGAACCCGAGGGCGCCCTGTGGGTGCGCTTCAAACTGGCGCCGGGCAAGCACGAACAAGTGCTGCGCATCTTTGCCCCCGACCTGTCCCAACTCAATCTCTACGTGCTCGACGGCGACCGGCTGATCGAGCAACGCAATACCGGCAACGAACGGCCGCAGGCCGAACATCCTTTGCCAAGCAGCGATTTCATGCTGCCCCTGCCCCAGGCCGACAAGCCGCTGGACGTCTACGTACGCATGGTCTCCGGCCATCAGCTGCGCCCGCACATCACCCTGCAAGCGGCAATCGAGGGCGCAGCCGATCAGAAGCAGACGCTGATTTTCGGCCTGCTGTTCGGCTGCCTCGCCATGCTCCTGCTGCACAACCTGGTGCGCTACGCCTACTCGCGCTCGCGCAGCAGTCTGTGGCTGGCGATCTGTGAGGGCCTGCTCGGGCTGAGTCTGTTCCTGTTGCTCAATCTCGCCGGTCCGTGGTTGCCGAACTGGCAAGCCATTCAGACGCCGGGCGCTTATCTGGCATTGCTGCTGACGGCTCCAGCCGGATTGATGTACGCCCTGCGCTTCTTTGCACCACTGGGCCAGCATCCGCTGAACAAACTGCTGTGGGGCGACATTCTGTTGATCGTCACGTGCAGCCTGTTGCTGCTGTTCGTCAACACCTTGCCGCTGAACATCATCACCTACGCACTGGTCGCACTGGCCGGCCTGAGCATGTTGCTGGTGGGCTTCTATCACTGGCAAAAGGGTTATCGACCAGCGCGTCTGTTCGTCGCCGCCATGATCGTGTTCAACATCGGCACCCTGGTTATCCTGCCGGCGCTACTGGGGCTGACCCTGGTCACGCCGCAAGGCCTGATCATGACGCTGATGTTGTTCATTTGCATCAGCGGTCTGCTGATGAGCGTCGCCTTGGGCGAGCGACAGCGCAGCATCACTGAAAGTCGTTTCAGCATCAGCCGCGACCTGGCGGCAAGCAACGCCGAAATCAACGCCAAAGCCGAATTCCTCGCCAAGATCAGCCACGAAATCCGCACACCGATGAACGGCGTACTGGGCATGACCGAGCTGCTGCTGGGCACGCCGCTGTCGGTCAAGCAACGCGATTACGTGCAGACCATCCACAGCGCCGGCAACGAACTGCTGACCCTGATCAACGAGATCCTCGACATCTCCAAGCTCGAATCCGGGCAGATCGAACTTGATGACGTGCAGTTCGACCTCAACGCCTTGATCGATGATTGCCTGAGCATCTACCGGGCCAAGGCCGAACAACAGAACGTCGAGCTGATCAGCTTCATCCAGCCGCAAGTGCCACGGGTGATCAGCGGCGATCCGACGCGCCTGCGCCAGACCTTGCTGAGCCTGCTGGAAAACGCCCTGAAGAAAACCGAAGAAGGCGAAGTGCTGATCGTCGTTGCACTGGACGAGCGCAGCAGCAAGCCGCGCCTGCGCATTGCCGTGCAGGACAGCGGCGTGCCGATGGAGTCGGAAGAGCGCGAAGCGCTGTTGCACGCCGAATTGCACAGCAAGCACTTCCTCTCGGCCAATCGCCTGGGCGGCAATCTCGGCCTGGTGATTGCGCGCCAACTGATCCGCCTGATGCAAGGCGAGTTCGGCATCAAGAGCGGCGCCACCCAGGGCAGCACTTTGTGGCTGACCTTGCCACTGGACCCGGATCGCCTCGAACATCCGACCTCCGACCTCGACAGCCCGCTGCAGGGCGCGCGGGTGCTGGTGGTCGACGATAACGACACCTGCCGCAAGGTACTGGTGCAGCAGTGCAGCGCCTGGGGCCTGAATGTCAGCGCCGTGCCGTCGGGCAAGGAGGCGCTGGCGCTGCTGCGCACCAAGGCGCATCTGCGCGATTACTTCGACGTGGTCCTGCTCGACCAGAACATGCCCGGCATGACCGGCATGCAACTGGCAGCGAAGATCAAGGAAGACCCGAGCCTGAACCACGACATTCTGCTGATCATGCTCACCGGCATCAGCAACGCGCCGAGCAAGATCATTGCGCGCAATTCGGGGATCAAACGAATACTGGCCAAACCGGTGGCCGGCTATACGCTCAAGACCACGCTGGCTGACGAGCTCAATCAACGCAACAAGGGCCAGGTCGCGTTCCAGCCGCAGGTCGTTACGGCGGCCACAGCGGCCAAAGTGCCGAGCGACTTCCGCATCCTCGTCGCCGAAGACAACACCATCTCGACCAAAGTGATCCGTGGCATGCTCGGCAAGCTCAACCTGCAACCGGACACCGCGAGCAACGGCGAAGAAGCGCTGCAAGCGATGAAGGCCCAGCGTTACGACCTGGTGCTGATGGATTGTGAAATGCCGATCCTTGATGGCTTCTCCGCCACTCAGCAACTGCGCGCCTGGGAAGTCAGCAATCAGCGCATCCGCACACCGGTTGTAGCCCTCACCGCGCACATCCTCGCCGAACACAAGGAGCGCGCCCGGCAGGCCGGCATGGACGGGCACATGTCCAAACCGGTCGAGCTCTCCCAGTTGCGCGAGTTGATCGAACACTGGGTTGCCCAGCGCGATCAGCAGAACCGGGCCACGACCCAGCCGTCGTAAACCGACAGAATCTGGGGTGCCTGATAGACTCCCCCCGACTCCATCGCCAGTGAGCTTGCATCATGCTCCATGTGTTGTTCAGCGTTTATCTGAAGATGCTGGTGCTCTACAGCCCGTTCTTCGTGTTGTCGTGCTTTATCAGCCTGACCCGTGGCTATTCGCGCAAGGAACAGCGGCGTCTGGCGTGGAAGGTCGCCCTCGCCACACTGATTTCCAGTGTGCTGCTCTATTTGTTCGGGCGGGTGATTTTCGATGTCTTCGGCATCACCGTGGACGCCTTCCGCATCGGTGCCGGCAGCGTGTTGTTCATTTCCGCGCTGGGCATGGCTCAGGGCAAACCGGCGGTGCAGGCCGACAATGTGCAGCAGGACGTGACCATCGTGCCGCTGACCATTCCGCTGACGGTCGGCCCCGGCACCATCGGCGCCTTGCTGGTAATGGGCGTCAGCCAGCCGCACTGGGACGACAAGCTCACTGCAATCATGAGCATCGCCCTGGCCAGTTTTACTGTCGGAGTGGTGCTGTATCTGTCCAATCGCATCGAGCGGATTCTCGGCGATCAGGGCTTGCAGATTGTCAGCCGCTTGATGGGATTGTTTGTTTGCGCACTGGCCGCGCAGATCATTTTTACCGGCGTGAAAGGTTATCTGGTGCCTTGAGTGTTGTTGCAGCGCAACCGCCACAACGAAACGCCGCGTACGGTTACCGTTCGCGGCGTTTTGCTGTGCGGAGCGACATCAGCGCAGCGCTGCGATCACCGCTGTCAGGCTGACCGTGGCCTCTGCGCCGCGCACAGTGGCAAACGCTTCCAGCCCTTGAGCCAGCGTGAACGTGTGTGGCCGCCCGGCAATGGGCAGCATCAGTAGCAGTGGGCGTTGTCCGTCGAAATTACGCAAGATCAGACTGTGCCCGGAGTCCGGATCGGTCAGTACCACATCGTCATCGACCCGTGACATCCACCAATGCCCGCACTCGTCCAGATCCAGATCCAGCAGGCAAGGTTCTGCCGTTTCAGCATCCGAAGCCTGTCGTCCATCGACCACGATGCAGTCCAGGCGCTGGAAGGACGCTTGCGCCAGCCGATAACCCGAGGTCTGCGCACCGTAAGCCAGCAGCAGCCTGGTGACGCCATCCGGCAACAATGTTTCGATCTCTGTGATGTCATCACCTACCTCAAGCACCATGACCTCGGCGTCGCGATGGGCATAACTGCCGGGCAGCCAAACGCCGTCGTTCGGGCCGGCGCTGAAAATCAGTTGGTCGAGCGGGTCGAACAGCATCGGCTGCTTCGACCCGCGCGTACCGAGGAATGCCGACCACTGTCCGTCACTGCGCCCGGACAGATCAAACAGCCGATCAAGTTGCGGCAGGTAATACAGATAGCGTCCGGTTGCACTTGCCACTTGTATGACAGGCGCGTGGGCATGCCCGTGCAACAATGCTCGCAGGCGTGCACGTAACTGTTCATCGCTCTGCCCCGGCACATGAGACCAGCGATTTTCCACGCCTACGATCATTGCCGGCTGGTTATCCAGCAATTGCAGATGCACCCCGTCGAGGGTCTGCGCAATCAGCCCTTCACCCTGGCGCCGCACCTCAGCAAAGTCCATGACGTCCAGACCTTTTCAGGCCTGTCGAGCACCTCCGGTTTCAGCAAACGATGGTCAGCGGCAAACACTCCCCGCAGTGCTTCGGTCGCCATCAGCGGCTGCGGTAAAGTTGTCCGGCGCTGACCTCAAGCAACCAGACAGCGCTTTGATCCGGGGTCAGACCGAGCAGCGCCAGCTCCTTGCCCTGACCGATATCGGCCACAGCGACTTTGCCATCGACACACCACACAGTCAGGAACGCCTGACCTGCCCCATCTCGTAAACCGAAGACCGGGAACGGCAGCAACGCTGCGACCGTGGCCAGCGAGGGCAATGCGCTCAACCAATCGGGATTTCGCTGCAGCCAGCGCTGCCCAACGCCGGCGAACCGGAGAATCGAGGGTTTATCGGCCTGATCGAGCCATGCCTCATCGCTTCTGTGCGCAAGGGAAGGTACCCCGTACTGAAACACAATCACCTCGTCGATCGCTGCCGCTGCCGGCACGTCGACGATATCGACCTCGAACAGACGGCCGTCGTCCTTGGTGGCGATGAAGCGCTGATTTGTCTGAGTGACCTCCACCACATCGCGCTCGATCACCACATTCTGCCCATGACCGACACGGGGTTCGATGCCGCGGCTGATCGTCCGCTCCTGCTGGCTATAGAACAGCACCGCGTTGTTTTCAGGGCTGGACGGCATCAGCATCAACAAGTCTTCGGGCCAGGACAGGTCTTGCCTGGCCTGAATGCACTTGCCCGTCGTCTTGTTCAGCCAAGCCCTGTCGCGCAACTGCGACCCGGCATAGCCCTCGACAACAATGAACGGAGCACAAGACCAATCACTGCTGCTGGCGGCCATGTCTGACGAGACGCTCATGTCCGGGGCATCGGCTTGTCGAAGCGCTTCACGCGGCTCGAACCGATAGTCCTCGGCGGCAAAAGCGATCTGGCAAGCGGTCAGTTCTACATGCTGCCCGCTGATCCGGTACTCGACCGTGGTGGTGCCATGCAACGCTTCTGCCGTCAGCTTCTGCGCAATCCGCAGCGCTCCATCGGCTTGTTGTCGGCAGCCGATGATGGTCGAACCTGTACGCGGATTTTTCAGACGGTAGCGATGCTGGACAGTGCCGGTCAGCACATCGACCCGCCATACCGATGGATGATCGGGATGGTAGAACCACGCATGGCGGGCGTTGACGCCTGCCAGAACCACACCCTCGTTCACCTCCAGCGGCAGGTTACGCGCGAACAGCACCCGATCCCGCGCAGTGTCGTAATAGCCGGTAGTCACCACTGGCCGGTTCGGCGAATCGAACGGCACTCTGAAGTTACGCAACGGCAAATAGGCTGCGGTCAGTTGCCCGCTTGCGACCTGAGCGCGCAAATAGCGCTGCACCGGCGCCGGGATGCCACTGGCGGTCATGGTTGCGCTACGCAGTTGAGTCGCAGCGTTGTTTTCGTAGTCGAGGACAACGGCGATCAGATGCAGGCTGCGGCCCGTCCAGTCGATCCGGAACAACCCCTCAGCCAGCTCGATGACGCCGTAAAAACGATTCAACACGAGGCCATCGACCAGCATGTCAGGTGCGCTATCGATGCTGTCCCGTGGTTTTGCACGAAAGCTGACCTGCTCGACCCGTGCCCAGGACGCCTGCACCGTCCAGGTCACCTGTTCCCAGCCTTGGGCTTGCTCGAAATTCACCGCCAGCAGGCCCGGCACCAACCGAATTCGGTATTGCCCCTGCGGCGCGGTGATCCAGTAGGCAATCTTCTTGCGCCACTCTGGTGGCAGGTCCGGAACCACCAGTTGGCTGACCTCAGCGCTCAACTGCACCTTGATCGTCGTGGCCATGAATACCGGATGCAGCTTGTAGAGGATGTGTGGCGCAAATGGCGTACTGAACAGGTAAAACACCCGGTTACCGAGCGCGTCATATTCCAGCTGATGTGCCAGGCGGTCATGCAACCGCGGATAGCGGGTCGTGGAAAAAGGCACGGCCCCGACGCTGCCGAGTTGATATTCGTAGCCGTAGTAACAGATTGGCGAACAAGGCAGCACCACCATCCTGGGCAAAGTACCCCAGACGCTGCCGACAGCAGGACGTTGAAAGGCTCTGGGGATGTTGATCGCAGCATGCCGCCTGGCCGGATCATCGTCGTATTGCGGCAATTCCAGTGCACTGCCCTTCCAGGGGTAAAACTTCTGCCCTTCGAACGCCACCCTTCTGTTGTGCAGATCCAGCTCGGTAATCACTGCCAGTGCGGGGAACTGCAAGACCGCACCAACGCTTTCGTAAGACTGCTGATAAGCGTCGTGAATCTGCGAGAGGTGCTCGCCGATGGCCGCAGCCTTGTCCATGATCTGCCCGAGATTGCTGGCAATCGCGGTCACCCCGATACCGACGCCCAGTAGCGGCACGGACAGCGCTGCGGCGAACGCGCCCACCGTTCCGCCCGCCGCCAGGGCGACAATATCCAGACCCAGCGCCGCCGTATTGAACGCCAGGGACGTAGAGAATCGCGCTCGCTGCTCATGATTCTCTGCCTGCGTCAGGTTGTAGATGTCGAAACCGATATTGGCCACGGAAAATGCCACCCCGATACCCGTGGCGGCCTGCCCGGCCAGACGTGCGGAGAACGAGGTCTGCTGCAACGCCCGCTCGGCCACCGCTAAATGGCGCACCAACTGGATGACCTGCACCGAATCGCTGGCCACACCAAAGCCCAGCTGTGCATAACTGACGTACACCTGAAGTTGCAGGGCGACGGTCAGTGTCGGCGCTGTATCGCCAGCGCGGTACTCGCGCTGGCGCATTTCACTGATCAGCGTCTGGATCGCAAAGGCGAAACTGAGTCGGCTGCCACCGTCGTGATCAGCCGTCTGCCCGGGCCTGGCCGCACCGCCCTGCACGAGTCGTTCGACGTATTGCCTGATTTTCTGAAAGCGCGAATCCCGGGTGCTGACCGTCCGGGCATTTTGCGCATTGCGCAGATCCATCAGCGTAATGCTGTGGCCGCCGTCGGCGTTTTTGCTGTGGGTATCGAGCAACGGCACGTAATCACGCGCCAGGTTGTGCTCACGGCGCAAACGCTCGGTCGCCTGCTCGAACTCGCTGGTCCAGTAGCGTGCGTCCAGTTGCGCAAGGCTGGTGCCCAGCCGAGCGTTTTCCCCCAGAGATCGGGTACGGGCCAGCGCTTGCTTGTGCCAGATCGAGGCTCCCTGCGGATCGGCCAGTGCAACGTTGTGCAGAAAACTGTCCACACGCAGATCCGATGACAGCCTGCGTTCGGCGATCGCCGCAGTGTCCAGCTCAGTGACGGTGAACTGCGCCGTGGCCATCTCACCCAGACCATAAAGCTTCGCCAGCGCGTTATCGTCCGCGCTCAGATAACGCTCTACGCCACGTTGCAACTGCGCGCCATCGGCAAATCCGTAGAGGGCGAAGTTGGGATCGTAGAAGCGATAGGCCGCGTGCTCACCGGTTCGCACTTTCGCCAGCAGCAGGGCGTGGTCGCCAGTGTCGAGCAGCAGCACCGCAGGCGCCGCACTGGCGTCCAGCGCGGCGATGATGCTGTCCATGCGTTGCACGCCGCGAACGCTGCCGACCTCGCCGGTGGGCAAGGCGCGCAGTTCGTCCAGCGCACTGCGCAACGCCCGCGAGCCAAGTTCGTCCGGACTCGCGCTGGCGCTGGCGACATGCCCGACCAACGCCCGTTCCGCCGGCTCGCCGGCTGCCACTGCGGCGCCCATCAGCAGCGCCAGCGGATAACAGCGGCGCCCCGGGTCGCCCGCGTTGCGCTGCAACAGATCCTGCGGCAACTGCTTGACTGACACCGCGCCAGCCTTGAAAAAGACGTCACGCACTTGCCCGCTGCGCTGCAGGATCTGCGTGCGAAACTCCCGCTGCGCGCTGTGCTTGATCTGGCCGATACGTTCGCCCCACTGGCGCAGCGTCAGCGGCTCGGACATGGCTTGCACCTTGAGCTCGCGGGTCGTCGATGTGGCCGTCGGCAGCTCGCGTTCAAGTCCGTTTTCGAACGCCGCCGAGCGGCGCTGGCGCACGGCTTTTTCAATCGCATCGTAGCGCGCAAAAGTGCCGTCGCGGTCGGTGGCGATGGCCAGGTCGCGCACCTGTTGCCAGGTATCGGCGAACCCGACATCGTCCACGCTCGTTGCGCCGAAAATCCCCCCGAGCACGACTCGCATCGCGGGGCTCAGTTGTTCCAGCGGCAGCGTACCGTGGGCGATCCGGCTGAACAGTTCGTTGAGATGGCTGACCGATTCCGCACCATGGGAGGTCGGCACAACCACAGGTCCTTGCGCCAGCACTTGCTGACGGGCGTCGAAGTCGATGACCACGGCTTGAGCGAAATTGACCTCCCCGCTCAACTTGTCTCGCATCGCTCGAATGAACGGCTCGCCCAGATCATCCATCAAGCGTTGCAGCACTGAGGTCAACAGCACCGGTTTGCCCTCGACAACGGGCCAGCCGCGCTCGAAGGTCAGGCTTCGATCGCTGAGCAGGTTGGACAAGCGTCCGGCATAACGGGACTTGAGCTTCCCCTCGGCCCACCGGGCGTGTTCCTTCTCCAGCCAGTCTTTTTCCGTACCCCTGACGATCCAGCCGGAAATGGTTTCCTCTTCGGTATTGACGTTGTAGCCCTCGCGCAGACGCTGTTGCGCCAGCACCTGACGAGTGAAAAACGGATCGCAATTGGCTTCGATATATTCATGTAATCCGGCGAGTGCCGCGCCCGGGCCGGTGAGCGTTACCGTACCCGCCGCGTCATTGCGGATACCGTCCCGGTAATAGGTGACAACCGCTTTAAGCAATTGGTAGGCATAAGCTTCATTCCAGCTGGTGAAGTTCGACCTGACCAACATCTCTTCAATGACTGTCGCCGCGACCGTGGTCAGGGTTTCACCGTCGGCCCAACCGGATGCCGAGTTGGCCATGCGCTTTTCAACTTCAGCGAGCACGTCGTAATTGAGCCGAATGACTTGCATGATCGACATCGTCATGCCGCTGCCCGGCTGGGCGATGAAATGAGCATTCATTTCTTCATTGATTTGCAGCCCCATGCGAAAGCCGTTCTCCGCAGCCTCCACGACTTTTGGCGCTATGAACAGTTCAAGGACGTCGGGTTTGCTGCGAGCAAAATCCTCGAGAAGTTGTTTGTGTTGCTCTGGAAGACTGTCGGTCCTGTCGGGGTAATGCTGCGGATCGCGCCCCGGCATCAACTGCGGATTGTTGTTCAACAGAAGTTGCAGAACCGCGATTTTCTGCGTCTGGCTGTAATCGCTGATATCGACACCGCCCAACTTGTCGAGCAGCGGCGGCAGATAATCCATGTCGGTATAACGCCCGCCTTCACGAAGCTCGGCCTGCAAACGCACCACATCGCTCGCCGCAGCGAAATTGCCGCGCATCGACACTTCGCGGCGGTAGACGTCCGCCAACAAGTCATCGGCAAAGGCGTGAGTGACATCGCGCAATTGCAGATCCGGACCCACCATCGCCAGATGGCTGTCGAGGCAGCGCTGACGAAAAGCCTGCAGCGACGCGCGGTCCTTGCCATAAGCACGCACCATCAGATCGACGCGTGCTTCATCGGTCCGCCCCTTCCACCTCGGCTGGCTGAGGTAGTCGAACATCTGCTGTTTCAACACCCGTGCACGCTCTTCAATCATCGTCGCCAGTTGCCCGGCATGCTTGAGAGCTGCACCACCGGATGCCATCGCATCAGCCCTGGCGCTGTCGAGAATGATCCGGTTCATCTGGAAAGCCAGTAACGCATCGCTGTCGTACCAGAGATTGAAGCGGTAACCCTCCGCCGCCATCACCTGGCGCCAGATATTCATGTAATCGCGCTGATTGACCCCGACTTCGCTTCCGCCAACCCAGACGAAATGGATGACTTTCGGAACCGGCCGGGTCGGCCCCGACAACATTTCCACGGTCGTCGAAAGCCGTGACAGATAACGTTGCAGCCCTCGCGCAATGTCATCGACAGCCACCGGAACAGGGGTTTTATTGCGTTTCAACAACGCTGCAAGTTGCTCTTGAAACAGGCTTGCCAGGTTCAACAACGACACCGGGTCGGTCGTTTGACCGGCTTGCTGGTAATAGTCGTTCAGCGCTTGATATTGGGGGGTAGCAGAAAGCTCCCGCAATGCTTTTGAGAGTACGGAATACTCTTGCGCAGAAATGAATGCTCGCCCGAACGAGTAATCGTTTTTTAAAGCCATCACACACTCCTTGTTTACTTAATGGCCCATTGACGCGCGCACTCTTGCGCCGCTGCAGAGCGGTAAATTGATTTGAACGACACTCGACAAGTGCTATGAACACAGCACCCTAGTGGGCGAATACGCGCCACACAAATAACAAGGAATACAAAGCTTGTCCCCGGCAATATCTGATAACACCGGGAGCAGTTCGCTGTAACGGCAGCGTAATAATTATCGGACTGGCGCGCCCGTCGGCCATAAAAAATGGCCCTGCCCTGTGGGACATGACCATTGTTTATTGCTGGTGGAAAACAATTGAAACTTCAATCGGACTTACAACCGCTCAAACTTTCCAGTCGCTGAGAATTGCATGAGCGGAGGGTTTTTCAGGACAGCGGTTTTTCACCATACCAACGCGGCGTGTAAACCCACTCACCGCCTCCGGCACGGGCGAAGGTGCAGGTGGTCGAAGAACCGATCAGCACCATGGTGCGCATGTCCACCTGTTCCGGTGTCAATGCGCCCAGGGTCGTGGTGCGCAGCGTCTGCCCCGGCCGGCCGATGTCCCGACCGAGCACCACCGGTGTTTCAGGCGAGCGGTGCTGCGCAACAATCTCCAGTGCGCGGCCCAGTTGCCACGGGCGCGCCCGGGAAATCGGGTTGTAGAACGCCAGGGCCAGATCCGCTTCGGCGGCCAGATCCAGACGCTTTTCGATGATCGACCACGGCTTGAGGTTGTCCGACAGCGACATCACGCAGAAGTCGTGGCCCAGCGGCGCACCGGCCTGAGCCGCAGTGGCCAGCGAGGCGGAGACGCCGGGGAGGATTTCCAGATCAACGCTGTGCCACGCCGGATCGTCCGATTCGTGCAGGGCTTCGAGCACCGCAGCGGCCATGGCGAATACGCCCGGGTCGCCCGAGGAAACCACGATCACCGAGCGGCCTTCGGCGGCGAGCCTGAAGGCATGGCGGGCACGCTGCATTTCTTCACGATTGTCGGTGCAGTGCTGCACCTGATCGTCGCGGAACGGGCCGGCCATGCGCACGTAGGTTTCATAGCCCAGCACATCGGTGGCGCGGGCCAGTTCGGTTTTCACCGCTGGCACCATCAGTTCGGCGGCGCCGGGGCCAAGACCAATGACCGCGAGGCGACCACGCGGGCGGCCGATCTGCGCGACGTCCAGCGGTTGCTCGGCAATCGCGATCGCCAGATGTTCTGCGCTGATCACGGTCGCCGCTGGCACTGCCACGCGGGCCAACGTCTGAAGATCGCTTTGCGCCGCGACGAAGCGCAGTGGCACGCCCAACTCGAGCGCAGCTTCGCGCAAAGTCGATGCGGCCATTTCAGCGTCTGCTGCCACCAGACACGCCAGTGCCGGCACGGCGACACTGGCCTGTTGCAACGCAGCGCGAACGGCGTTCGGCAGATCCGCCACGTCAGCGCTCACTGCCACCGCCACACTGCGCGGGTAAATCAGCAATTCATCGGCGCTGGCCACCCGCTGCACACTGCTCACATGAATCGACCGCTGCGCCTGCGGATCCTGCGGCAACTGCGCCTGATCGAGCCATGGCGCCGCGCCTTCGATGCGCACGCTGTGCCCGGCGAGCAGGTCGGAAACGAAGCGTTTGCCCGATTCCAGATCCGCCAGTGCGTAGCCGCTTGGCGGATTGAGCAGGCAGGTACCAAAGCGCAATTCGCCGCTGGTGGTGATCGCCGGCGCCACTTGCAACGCCGCCGCGATGTCCCGGGCCATGACGTTGACCCCACCGAGTCCACCCAGCAATGGCACCACCGCGCTGCCGTCTTCGGCCACCGCCAGCACCGCTGGTTCGGCGCCTTTCTCCAGCAACAGCGGCGCCAAGGTGCGAATGACAATGCCGGCCGCGCACAGGGCAATGATCGGCGTGTCCTGTTGATACAACGCGCGCAGGGTCGCGCCGAATTCCTGATAGCTGCTGTCGGCGCCTTCAACCCGTCCGGCAAGGCCATGGATTTGCGCCGCCGGGTAGACCTGCTGAATGCGCCGCGCCGTCGCGAGGCTGCCCTGGCCGAGAATGACGATGGCGGGAGTCGCTTGGCTCATCAACCTTGCCACCGTTCGCCCGGGACGATGATCAGCGAGAAGTACGGCGAGGACATCGGCTCGACCTGATCCATCGGCACGATCTTCTGGTTGGCCATGGTCGCGCGCTCGACATACAACGCACGCTCGGCGAGGCCGAGTTCTTCCAGCACCTGACGGACCTTGGGAAAGTTGCGCCCCAGTTTCATGATCACCGCCGCATCGGCATCGGCCAGACGCCGTTTCAGTTCTTCGTGGGGCAGCACGCCGGAAAGCACCGACAGGCTCTGATTGCGATACACCAGCGGCGCGCCGAGCACCGAAGCGCCGCCGAGCATCGAGCACACGCCGGGCACCACTTCGGCCTCGTAACGGCTGGCGAGACGATCATGCAAATACATGTAGGAGCCGTAGAAGAACGGGTCGCCTTCGCAGATCACCGCTACGTCGCGGCCGGCGTCCAGATGCTCGGCGACCGCCACAGCGGCTTCGTCGTAGAAATCACTGATCACCTGCTCATACGACAGCGGCGCCGGCAACGCCTCGGTGGTCACCGGATAGACCAGCGGCAGCAGGTTCTGCGCCTCGACCAGATGCGCCTCGATGATCCCGAACGCATTGCCCTTCTTGCCCTTGGCCACGAAATACGCGACCACCGGCGATTCGCGCAGCAGGCGCAAGGCTTTGACAGTGATCAGTTCCGGATCACCGGGGCCGACACCGAGGCCGATCAGACGTCCTTTGGCCTGCATCATTCGATCTCCGTGGCGAGGGCATTGACGGCGGCCGCGGCCATGGCGCTGCCGCCCAGCCGACCCTGCATGATCACGAACGGCACGCCGCGACTGTCGGCGGCCAGCGCCGCTTTCGATTCGGCAGCGCCGACGAAGCCGACCGGGAAGCCAAGGATCAGTGCCGGTTTCGGCGCGCCGGCGTCGAGCATTTCCAGCAAGTAGAACAGCGCGGTCGGTGCGTTGCCGATCACCACCACACTGCCTTCGAGGTGCGGGCGCCACAGTTCCAGCGCGGCAGCCGAGCGGGTGTTGCCCAACTCGCGGGCGAGCTCCGGCACGCTGTCGTCGCGCAAAGTGCAGATCACTTGGTTATTGGCCGGCAGGCGCGTGCGGGTCACGCCTTCGGAGACCATCCGCGCGTCGCAGAGAATCGGCGCACCGGCCGCCAGTGCATCGCGCCCGGCCTTGCCCGCGCCCTCGGAGAATTGCAGACCGTCGATGGCCTCGACCATGCCGCAGGCGTGGATCACTCGCACCGCAAGTTTTTCCAGATCGGCGGGAATGCGCGCCAGATTGGCCTCGCGGCGAATGATCGCGAAGGAGTTGCGATAGATCTCCTGACCGTCGCGGATGTAATCAAGCATCAAGGGGGCTCCGGGAGCGGGCGTCGAGCAGGGTCGCGGCCGCTTCAATAGTAAGATTGCAGGCGTGCAGCGTGCCGAATCCGGGCTGTGCTGCATCGCGAAAATAGAGGTCGTAATGACCGGGGGCAACGGCCAGCAGCGTCGCTGGCGCGCAGTGGGCGGCGGCGCAGGAGCGCGAGCAACCCGACAGGTGCACGCTGAGGCCTGCGGGCAGCAGAGGTGCAAGTTGCCGGGCATCCTGTTTGGTGTCGGCAAGGCCTTTGCCGCAGCCATCGGCGCCGGTGCAGGCGATCAGGCGAGCCAGTGGCTCGGCCTCGGTCGTCAACAGGCCCAACGCCCGCAACTGCTCAAGCACGTTGTCGGTATCAGTGGCTTTCACGTTCGGCAGCAGCAGGCTCTGCCACGGCGTGAAGCGCAGACTGCCATCGCCAAATTGACGGGCCAGTTGTGCCGCGCCCCGCAGCATCGCCGGATCAAGTCGGCCCAGTGGCGGCACCGCGCCGACGTAGCAGCGACCTTGCGTGTTTTGCTGATGAGCGCCGATGTGCAGCGCGTCTGCCGACGTCGGGCGCTGCCAATTGCTGATCGCCTTGAGCGATACGCGCTCGCGCAACGACTCAAGGAACGCGAGCCTGGGCAACTCGTCGAGCAGATGGCGCATCCGTGTTTGCTCTGGCCGGGCCAGGTCGAGGAACAACTCCAGCGCGGCGACCACCAGTGCGTGAGCATTGTCCAGGCTCACAGCGCCGAGAGGGCGATCGGTCGGGCAACCGGCCAGACCGAATGCCCAGAGGATTTCGCCGTCACGCTCGAATGCCGACAGCCACAGATCATGCGGATGTTCGAGCATCACCAGGGCTTCGCCGCCATCGAGCTGCACGGCGAACTTGGCGCTCAACTCATGGAAGCGCGGATGACTTTGCAAGGTGTCGAGGATTTGCCCTGCGAGCGGGCGCGTGTCGAACAGCATCTGCCGATCGATGCCGGCAGCCGGGCTGAGCATCAGATTGCGCACATCGTCGCCGGCGGCGTGCTTCGGCCCAAGGCCGGCGGCCAGCAAACACTCGATCAGCGCTGCCGATTGCGCACCGATGCCGCGAATCTGCAGGTTGCCGCGATTGGTCGCTTCGATCGCTCCGCTCGCAAACGCTTCGGCGGCAGCGGCCACCGCATCGGCCTGATCGGCACTGATCGAACCGCCATCAAGCTTGATCCGGCAGATACCGCCGTCCAGTGCCTGGACGATACGCAGCAACCCCGGGCAGGCCGAGGGGCGTAAGGCAGTGGACATCGGGCGTTCGTTCAAGGGGCTGACCGGTTGTGTGGCAGAAGCGCTTCGCGGGCGAAGGCGCGGTATTATGCCTGCTTTGCCCACCGGTATGAAAAGTCTGCCCTCTGTCTCGACCGGTGGGGCAGGCAGGCTTCAGTTGTTGCCTCTGCCGCGCGCTCAGGTCAGGGCGATAATCTGCTTTTCGCGCCGCTCACCCAATAACGCAATAATCCTGGCTCTCGAGAAACAGTAATCATCGGCATCTATAAGAGCCTTGTAGCAATCAACAGCAAGGTTGCCCACTATCTGCTCGGCATTGAAGCGTTGCTCAAGCACATTGCCCGGAACAGGCTCTTTGACGGCAAACGAAATGACGACCATCGTAATCGTTGATTCCGCAGATACGCTGCCAAGCATGAAGCGAATCGACTTGCCCTCTTGCAGAATATTTCGCTGAAGCAACTCAAGGGCCGCACCGTTGCTCTCCAGTTGCGAGTTCAGATTGGCAATTACCTGTTGGTTAAAAACTGCCGGCGCCCAACCTTGCAAGAGTTCTTGTGCCAACTCCAGCAGAGTAAAAGTATCGGGCGTAGTGACCGGCGCGCTGATAACCGGATCGTCGAAAAACAAAGCACCGGTGACTTTCAAAGCCGTTTTATTGGCGTCATTCCATGCGTCGCATTCAACAGCATCGGGAACTTTATGCGAGGCGACCGTTTGTGAATAAAGCAGCGCATCGAGACTGTCGTCAATGTCAGATGCCGTCAGCTCTTTACTCACCAGCACTAATGCCCCTGCGCATACGAAAACCTTCGAAATCGCGAACATTTGCATCTCCCACAAAAAAACCAGAGGCTTGCGCCTCTGGCATTAATCACTTTCAGACCGATTGGCCAAATTCGTAGCTGAGCGCTTTCTCACGTTGCTCCGTCAGAGCCTTGACAATCAATGGTTCTACCATTGCATAGTCTTCCTCATCCATATACATCGTGGCACCGGCGTTATAAATCTCCACAGCAGATGTTGCCCATTCTACAAACAGTACTTTGGTAGGTTGAGCCGAAGCCAGATATTGCACAGCAGCGATTGCCAGGGTGATACCACCCTCATCATCCTGCGAAGCCGCACTCATGCAAAAGTTGCCACCTTCGGCTTTCTTCGAGTTGTTCTCGAACAGCGTCAGGGCCTGTGGTTCATTTTTCAGCGCATCCATGGTCGCATCTGCCACAGAGGACAATACTTTAAGGGCTGCCTGGCCCTGTCCTACTGCTGCACCAACAGCGGTATGCAGAACAGACAGGACAACATTATCCATGGTCAATTTTTGCGAAGTAGCGGTATATCGATTATAAGGCTGGCTGAAAGCAAACCAGCCAGCCAGTTTCATCAATCGCATAAACTCGTTATAGCGCTGTTCTTTTTGGTTGGACGCCGGATATTTGAGCAAGGCAACCAGATCAGCGTACATGTAGGTGTTTTTAACGATTCGCTTGCTGCGCTTGGACATGCTTGCATCAAAGCCTGCAATACCCGAGCCCATGATTGCAGCATTCAGTTCATCTTTATCAACCGGCAAGCTACTGCCAACACTTGCCGAACGCGAGCGCAGCACTGGCTGCGCAGCGATAAACTCATTGGTTTGTGCAATCAAACTAAACCGCTCAACAGCGGAGATTACATCTTTATTCAGCTCAGTCATAAATGAATTCCTTTCATGATTAAAACACCGACTTGGTGTGGAAAACAAACTAACCACAGCACCGGAGTTAATCAAATCGAAAATCCATGCATTTAATTTCAGACCGTCATACAAACCATCAAACAAAGCTGTACAACTAATATCAAGCGCCCCGAGCCAACTCAATTTCACGCGTGCGCATATCAAGCACTGCAGCAGCCAACTGAAGCCGATTTTCATTTATCGCGGCAGACCTGATCAAAAAGCGCCTGGAGCGGATATCAAGCTCCGAACCCGTATGCTGAATAGTCCAGAACAAATAGGTAGAGGACCACTTCGCATCAAGCAAGCGAACATTACTGACGACAATCTCCAACTCCCTATTGAAATTGTACTGAGCAGGAGAAAAACGAAAATCGCTCCATTCCCGAGCGCTGCCTCTAAATACGTCTATGGCGTCCGAATGTGTCTCAAGCATATGGAACGCTTCCTTCATTAGCGCGACTTTCTCCCGACTTAGTTGTTGCGACAAGGATCGCGCCCAGACGTCCAGCGCATTGCCGGTAAAGTTCTTGTCAACATGGATTACCGGAGCTTGTTCCAGGCTCCAGCCGACAGACCAAAGCACCCCGGAATAATATTCGAACCAAGCAGCTGGCTCACTGTTTCTGTTATGACGCAAATCGGCTCTGTACTCTGCCCAGCGCATACTGTCTTTGACGAATCGTTTGTCTTCCGCAGTCAACCCGGAAAAGTAGGACAACAGATTATTCCCCATCACCGTCGCACTGCCTTGGTCGGGCAGTGCTGAGATACTGTTCAAAACATCGCTCATTTCAATTATCCATTTGATTGTTCAATTTACTAAAAAAGTACCTTCCGGATAGCCACAAGCACTTCCAGCGGAACGCCAATTCAATACTTGCGAAGAACTCGAAAAATCACAAAAGACAATGTAAACATTGAATGTCGGCGATCCTCAAAAAAGGACAGCAGCCAGTTATCGATTGTCGCGTTATCATGTCGCCCGCTTCGCTGGACGCAGGATCTGGAGTATGAAATGGGCGATTGGCTGACCGTTGTGGGTATTGGTGAAGACGGCTTCAAAGGCCTGGGCAAGAACGCCCGGCGTGCTCTGATGGGCGCTTCGCGGATCGTCGGCGGCCAGCGTCAGCTGGATCTGCTGCCGCCGTGCATCGGCGGCGAGCGGCAATTGTGGCCGAGTCCGTTTTCCCTAGCGCCGGTGCTCGAGTCGCGTGGCGCGCCGGTCTGCGTGCTGGCCAGCGGTGATCCGATGTTCTACGGCGTCGGTGCCAGCCTGGCGCGTCAGGTGCCGAGCGCCGAGATGTCGATCATTCCCGCCCCTTCGTCCTGCGCACTGGCGGCGGCGCGCCTGGGCTGGCCGTTGCAGGAGGTGACGATTGTGTCGCTGGTGGCGCGTCCGCTGGCGGCGCTCAATGCGCATCTGTTCAGCGGCGTGCGTCTGTTGTTGCTGAGCAATGACGGCAGCAGCCCGGCCGCCGTTGCGCAATTGCTCTGCGAACGTGGTTTCGGCCCAAGTCGCATGACTGTTCTGGAGCATCTGGGCGGCGACGCCGAGCGACGTATCGAACGCAGCGCCAGCAAATGGAGCGATGCGGCGGTCGCCGACCTCAACGTCGTCGCTGTCGAGTGCCTGGCCGACCCCGGTGTTACCGGCCTGTCACGCCTCGCCGGTCTGCCCGATTCGGCGTTCCGTCACGACGGCCAGCTGACCAAGCGCGACGTGCGCGCCATCACCCTCGCCCGCCTGGCGCCGAAGCCCGGCGAACTGCTCTGGGATGTCGGCGCCGGCAGCGGTTCGATCGGCATCGAGTGGATGCGTGCGCACCCGAGCTGTCGCGCCATCGCGGTCGAGGCCGACGAGGGCCGTCAGCAATTGATCGAACACAACCGCGATGCGCTGGGCGTACCCGGCTTGCACCTGATTCGCGGCAAGGCGCCGCAAGCGCTCAATGGCCTTGAACGTCCAGACGCTGTTTTCATCGGCGGCGGCGTCACCCGTGAGGGTGTATTCGAGACCTGCTGGGACCAGCTCAAGCCCGGCGCCCGTCTGGTGGCCAACGCCGTGACCCTGCAAAGCGAAGTCACCCTGATGCACTGGCGCGAACAATACGGCGGTGAGCTGACGCGCATTCATGTCGCCCAGGCGCAACCGCTCGGCGAGTTCGACACCTGGCGTCAGGCATTGCCGATCACCCTGCTGGAACTGGTCAAACCCCTCGATGCGTGACGAAACCGCCGAACAACCCGCGCCCCTGCGCAGCGGCCTCACCACCGGCAGCTGCGCCACCGCCACCAGCCTCGCCGCCGCGCGCCTGTTGCTCACCGGCATCAGCGCCGACGCGGTGCACATCACGCTGCCCAAGGGCAAACAGGTGCAGATGCGCCTGGAGTTCTGCCGCTTGAGCGAGGGCGGCGCCGAGGCCGGTACGATCAAGGATGCTGGCGATGACCCTGACGTCACTCACGGCGCCCTGCTCTATTCACAGGTGCGACTGTCCGCCGAACCGGGAATCCACTTCAACGCCGGTGTCGGCGTCGGCACGGTGACCCGACCCGGCCTGGTATTGGCCGTCGGCGAGCCGGCGATCAATCCGGTGCCGCGCAAAATGATCAGCGATCACCTCGCCTTGCTCGCCGCCGAAACCGGTTATGGCGGCGGCTTCGAAGTCACAGTCAATGTCGAGGGCGGCGCAGAACTGGCGCTGAAAACCATGAATCCACGGCTGGGCATTCTTGGCGGCCTGTCGATCCTCGGCACCAGCGGCATCGTCCGGCCATTTTCCTGCGCCGCTTACATCGCCTCGATTCATCAGGGCATCGACGTAGCGAAAACCAATGGTTATCTGCACATCGCCGCGTGCACCGGCAACGCCAGCGAAGACACCATGCGCCGGGTCTATGACCTGCCGGAAATCGCCCTGATCGAGATGGGTGATTTCGTCGGTGCGGTGCTCAAGCATCTGCGCAAAGTACCTGTGGATAAACTCAGCCTGTGCGGCGGCTTCGGCAAGATCAGCAAACTCGCCGCCGGGCATATGGATCTGCACTCACGGCATTCGAGCATCGATTTGCCGCAACTGGCCGAGTGGGCGGCGGCGATTGGCGCGGATGCGGCATTGCAACAAGGCATTCGCGAAGCCAATACCAGCCAACAAGCCTTGGCCATGGCCAGCGCGGCGGGCATCGCTTTGGGGGATGAGGTTTGCCGCCATGCGTTGAATTTCGCCAGTAGCGTCGTGCCGGCACAGGTCCAGGTCGAGGTGTTTGCCATTGATCGTCAGGGCGGGATTGTCGGGCACGCCGGAGGTTTTGCATGAAACGGATCTTGCTGCTCGGCGGCGTGACTGAAGCGCTGGCGATTGCCCGCACGCTCGGCCCACAACATATCTACAGCCTCGCTGGTGTTGGCCGGGTGCCGAGCGATTTGCGCTGCCAGGTTCGGGTCGGCGGCTATGGCGGCGCTGAGGGTCTGGCGCAGTTCATCGCCGATGAACGCGTCGATCTGCTGCTCGACGCCACGCATCCGTACGCCGCACAAATCAGCGCCAACGCCGCCCGCGCGGCACAGCTCGCCGGCATCCCCTGCTGGGCCTTGCGCCGGCCCGCCTGGCAACCGCAAGCAGGCGATGACTGGCGCGAGGTCAGTGACTGGGCCGAACTCATCGCCGCCCTGAAACCGTTCCACCGCCCGCTGTTCACCCTCGGCCGTGAACCGCTGCAACACCTCGACGAAATCCCCGCCCACCAGTTCTGGACTCTGCGCGCTCTCGACGTTTATCCCGGCAACACGCGCTGCGAAGTGATCGGCGCCCGTGGGCCGTTTCTGCTGGAAGACGAGCGAGCGCTGTTCGAGCGCCGGCAGATCGATGTATTGATCAGCAAGAACAGCGGCAGCAGCGCCACCGAGCCGAAGCTTGAAGTGGCGCGCGAGCGTGGCGTTCCGGTGCTGGTGTTGAAGCGCCCGGGGTTGCCGGGGGTTGATCGGGAGTTTGAATCAGTCGCTGAAGTCCTCGCTGCCCTTTCCCACTGAATCGGCACGGCCCTTTGTGGGAGCGAGCCTGCTCGCGAAGACGTCAGCACCAGTAGCCTTCCATTGTCTGACACAGCGCTTTCGCGAGCAGGCTCGCTCCCACATGACTCCGGCTCGGCGGAATTTATGTCTCGATTCCTACAACCCGGCCAGACACCACCCACATAAATTCAAAACAACACCGACTTTCAGCGTTCAGGCACACCACTTACCCTTCGGCCTTTGAACTCAAAGGCGTGATATTCAATGTCAGAGAAATTTCTTCCTTTTGACGTTCGGGACTACCTGAAAACCCCAGCGGATCTGGGCCAATACATCAAGGGCTGTGAACTGGAAGACTCGGGAGATGGGCAACTTAACCGAGCAGCAGGTCGAGACGTTATGCAGACCATACGAGCACGAATAGAGACCGATGCGGATTTCGCCCAGGCATTGCGAGTCGAAGCCGCTACACTCATTCACAGCGGCGAAATCGAAACGGGGCGCAGACTGTTACAACTTTTGCAGCAAGCACTGCGACACCAAACCGCACGACGCTTTTTTACTTATCGGCCCTGATCAGGCTAAATGGGCCGCGCCTGATCGCCCACCCAACGGACCTGTCCCATGAACCGACGCCGGTTAGCATTTGCCTGGATCGCCTGCTTTGCAGTGCTGTTCAACATGCTCGCCATGCCGCTGAGCGGGGCGATGGCGCAGGCGGCCAGTTCACCGGCCGAGCAGATACTGTGGAGCAGTTTCTGCACCGGCAGCGGCATGAAGATGGTGGCGATCGACATCGGTGCCACGGATCAGAAGGCCCCGCAAAACGACAACCATTCGAACATGCAGCACTGCTGGTGTTGCTCAGGCGGGGCGCCATTGCTGGCGCTGCCGGGGCATTCGCCGCAGCTGTATTTCGCGCAATTTGAAAGCAACCGCAGCGTTGCGCCCGCCTCCCTGCAAACCCCGACGCCGCGCCAGCAATGGCCGAGTCTCAATCCCCGTGCCTCCCCTCTGGTCTGATTGGTTCGCGCCCTGAATCCGCGTTTCAAATCGTTCTGGAGAACTGCCATGTTGAAGAAACTCTTCGTCCTCGCTGCGCTGCTTTTGCCGGCGTGCTTTGCCCATGCCCACGAATACAAGGTGGGTGCGCTGGAAATCGCCCATCCGTGGTCGCAGGAACTGCCGCCGAATGCGCCGACCGTCGCCGCCTATTTCATCATTCACAACACCGGCAAAAGCGCCGATCGCCTGCTCAGCGTCGACTCGCCCATCGCTGCACAAGCGCAGTTGCATGAGCACGTCATGCAGGGCGATCTGATGAAGATGCAGCAGGTGCCAAGCGTGCAAATCCCCGCCGGCGGCACCGTGACCTTCGCGCCGATGGCTTATCACGTGATGCTGCTCAACCCGAGCGATCGCAGTCTGCTCAGCGACGGCAAGCGCTTCCCGATGACCCTGCATTTCGAAAAAGCAGGTGACGTCAGCGTTGAAGTTGCCGTGCAGAAGAAACCGCCGGAATCCGCCCAGGGCCACGTGCACGCTCAGTAACTGTTTCGGCTGACTTCGCCCATGCGTCCGTTGCGCGCCAGGCCCGTCCCGCATCACCGTCAGACTCAAGCGCTGACGCGTGGCAGCTGGATCGCCCTGTTCGCCATGTTGATGATCTTCATCGGTCCACTGATTTCTCAGTCGATGCCGATGGATCAGCACGCCTCGACGTCGATGCCAATGAGCATGGACATGTCGATGGACATGCCCGGCATGGATCACAGCGGCCATGACGCCCAGCCTGCTGCCGAGCATTGCCCGCCGCAATCTTCGCATCACGTGCTGTGGGAAAAGTGCGGCTATTGCAGCCTGCTGTTCAATTGCCCGGCGCTGACCGGCGGCGGCGATTTCGTCGCTTTCAACATCCCGCCACCCAACACCTTCACCCCACCCTCCCCGCGTCTGGGCCATGCCCGCCAACCCTTCTTCCCCGGCGCCCGCACCCGCGCCCCGCCCATCGCCACGTAAACACGCACCTCTGATTGCACACGGTTGAGAAGACAGCGCCAGGCTGCCGACCGTGGTGTTTACGACTGTTCGATGGAAATTGTCATGTCCAGGTTTACTGCTGTCCCCTGCGCGGAATCTGCCCGCGCGCACTTTGCCCTGAACGAATCGCGGATTCGTTGCAGGCACGCTATTGCCGTCCTTTGCGGCGTACTGCTGACACCGCTGGCGCTGGCCGACGCTCACGCCGGCCATGAACATGAACTGAGCCCGACGGTGATCACTGCCATCGCCCCGAGCTCGCCACTGACGATCGTCACCAACCCCAAGGATCCGCGCCAACCGGTGCCGGCCAGTGACGGCGGCGATTACCTGAAGACCATTCCCGGCTTCGCTCTGGTGCGCAATGGCGGCACCAACGGCGATCCGGTGCTGCGCGGCATGTTCGGTTCGCGGCTGAACATCCTCACCAACGGCAGCATGATGCTCGGCGCTTGCCCTGGACGGATGGACGCGCCGACCTCGTACATCTCGCCGGAAACCTACGACAGCCTCACGGTGATCAAAGGCCCGCAAACCGTCCTGTGGGGTCCGGGCGCATCGGCCGGTACGGTGCTGTTCGACCGTGAGCCGGAGAACTTCGGCGAACTCGGCACGCGCGTCAACGCCAGCCTCCTGGCGGGCTCGCATGGGCGTTTCGACAAGGTTGTCGACGCCGCTGCCGGCGGTCCTCTGGGTTACGTGCGGGTGATCGGCAACACTGCGCATTCCGATGACTATCGCGACGGCAACAACGACATCGTCGCCTCGCGTTACGACAAGTGGAACGGCGATATCGCACTGGGCTGGACGCCGGATGCCGACACCCTGATCGAACTCACCGCCGGCAAGGGCGATGGCGAGGCACGGTATGCCGGGCGCGGCATGGACGGTTCGCAGTTCCTGCGCGAGAGCCTCGGTCTGCGCTTGGAAAAATCCAACATCAGCGAGGTGCTGGAAAAACTGGAAGCGCAGGTCTACTACAACTACGCCGACCATGTGATGGACAACTACACCCTGCGCACCCCGTCCGGCACCGGCATGATGGCGGGACCGATGGCGTCCAACGTCGACCGTCGTACCCTCGGTGCACGGATCAAAGCAACCTGGCGCTGGGCTGATGTTCAGCTGATCACCGGCCTCGACGCACAGACCAACGAGCACCGTCAGCGCAGCTCAATGGGCATCGATACCTACAAGGAGCTGCCGTACAGCAAGGACGCCGATTTCCACAATTACGGTGTGTTCAGCGAAATGACCTGGTACGCCACCGAGCGTGATCGCTTGATCACTGGCGCTCGGGTCGATCGCGCCTCGGCCAAGGATTACCGGCAAACCACAGGGTCGGGGATGATGTCCCGCCCCAACCAGACCGCCGACGACAGCCGCGCCGACACGTTACCCAGTGGCTTCGTGCGCTATGAACACGATCTGGCCGACAGCCCGACCACGCTCTATGCAGGCCTCGGCCATGCGCAACGCTTCCCGGATTACTGGGAGTTGTTTTCGCCCAAGTCCGGCCCGGCAGGATCGGTCAATGCGTTCGACTCGATCAAACCGGAAAAGACCACGCAGTTCGACTTCGGCGTGAACTACAAGAGCGCCGACCTCGAAGCCTGGGCCTCGGGTTACATCGGTGTGGTACGCGATTACATCCTGTTCGACTACACGCCGGGAATGATGGGCATGAGCACCTCGCGCGCCGAGAACATCGACGCGCGGATCATGGGTGGCGAACTCGGAGCTGCCTACAACCTGACCGACAACTGGAAAGCCGATGCGACCCTGGCCTATGCCTGGGGCAAGAACAGCAGTGACGGCTCGGCATTACCGCAGATGCCGCCGCTGGATGCGCGCTTCGGCCTGACCTACAGCGAGGCCAAGTGGAGCGCCGGCGCATTGTGGCGAGTGGTCGCCGCGCAGCACCGCATCGACGCGAACAAGGGCAACGTGGTCGGCAAGGATTACGCCCAGAGCTCGGGCTTCGGCGTGTTCTCGCTCAACGGCGCGTACCGCATCAACCAGCACTGGAAGGTCAGCAGCGGCGTCGACAACCTGTTCGGCAAAGCCTACGCCGAACACCTGAATCTGGCCGGCAATGCCGGCTTCGGCTATCCGGCCAACGACCCGCAAGCGCTCAATGAACCGGGGCGCACGCTCTGGACCAAAGTGGATATGAGTTTCTGACACCCACCCATGTAGGAGCGAGCCTGCTCGCGAAGACGGCGCCACGGTCGGCATCGATATCGACTGAACAACCGCTTCGCGAGCAGGCTCACTCCCGCAGGTAAACAGACAACGAAAAGAACCAAGCCAAGCGGAGCACACGTGATGCAAAAGCCTCAACCCAATTTCTACAACCTGGCCTGGCGCTGGCATTTCTATGCCGGGCTGTTCGTCGCGCCGTTCATGGTGATGCTGGCCCTGACCGGGATCATTTATCTGTTCAAACCGCAGCTCGATTCGCTGATGTACAGCAGCCTGCTCGAAGTGCCGGCCGGGCACCACACGGTGCCGGCCGATGACTTGCTGCAACGGGTGAAAAGCGCTTACCCACAAGGCCAGGTCACTCAGTATCTGCCGCCGTTGAATGCTGAGCGCAGCGCGCAATTCGTGGTGAAGAACGCCGGTCATGAACTCAACGTGTTCGTCGATCCGCACCACGGTGACATCCTCGGCGAGCAGGATGCCAAGCAGAACCTGCAAGCCATCGCCCGTGCGATCCACGGCGAATTGATGATCGGCACAGTCGGCGATCGCCTGATCGAAATGGCCGCTGGCTGGGGCGTGGTGCTGGTGGTCTCGGGGCTGTTCCTGTGGTGGCCGCGTGGTCAGGCGGCGGGCATTCTATGGCCGCGTTTGAACAGCCGCGGTCGAGTGTTGTGGCGCGATCTGCATGCCGTCACCGGTTTCTGGGGCGCGACATTGCTGTTGGTGATGTTGCTCAGTGGCATGACCTGGACCGGTTTCTGGGGCAAGCAATACGCGCAGGTGTGGAACGTGTTTCCGGCAGCGATGTGGGACAACGTGCCGACCTCCGACATCGAGGCACGCAGCCTCAACAGCGCCACCCGCCAGACCGTGCCATGGGCGATGGAAAATACGCCGATGCCGATGTCCGGCGACCACGCCGAACACATGAATCACGGCAATGCCCATGCCGGCCCCGCAGCACCCGCGATCAGCCTGCAGGACGTGCAGAACATCGCCAGTGAACGCAAGGTTGAACCGGGCTACAGCATCACCCTGCCGACCACCGCCACCGGCGTGTTCACCATTGCCGTGTTCGCCGATGACCCGCGCAACGACGCCACCCTGCACGTCGATCAGTACACCGGCAAGGTCCTCGCCGATGTCCGCTTCGAGCACTACGGCACCGTCGCGCGCGCCACGGAAATCGGCGTGATGCTGCACGAAGGCAAGATGTTCGGCACCTTCAACCAGATTGTCGTGCTGCTGATCTGCCTGATGATTCTGCTCAGCGCCGTCAGCGGCGTGGTGATCTGGTGGAAGCGTCGGCCTGAAGGCAAATTCGGTGTGCCGCCGCTGCGCCATGACCTGCCGAAGTGGAAAACCGGCGTGGTGATCATGCTGGTGCTGGCGGTGGTGTTTCCACTGGTGGGGGCGTCGCTGGTGGTGGTCTGGTTGCTCGACCGGTTTCTCGTGCCCCGACTTGGCCAACGCGCCGCGCAGGTGCAGCGTTGATGTGACGGGCGCGGGCCGTTGCGGCGGCCCGCGCCTGTTCATTCATTTCATTTACAACTCGTCGCGCAAGCGCACGGTTCCGGGTGTCGGGGTCTGCTGACGACGGCTTCGCCAGGTAGTGTTCATGCGGCCGGTCTGGCGCCAGTAATAACCGCCGATCAGCACCCGAAACTCACCCAGCGCCATAAGCCGCGAAAGAAACTCTCCAGGGCTCAGCCGGCTGATCCAGCGTCCGCCCTCGAAAGTGGCTGAGCGGGTCAGCAACAGATCTCTTTCCGCCCTTGAATAGATGGGTGTGTACTTGAGCAGCACATCGTGCGGCGTTGAATAGTAGTAGTGCAGGATATGCAGGCCTTTTTCCGTGGGTGCATGGGTGTGCGCATGCACCAGCGAAGGCGCAGCGTAATTGGCATAGACCTGATCCACGTCCGCCGCCAGCGTGGTGTTGCCCGAGACATGCAATTGATGGGTGGCCATCACCGAGTAACCCTCGGGATAACGCGGCGCCGGATCGCGCCAACTGACAGCCGGATCCGCGACGGTACGCAGTATGCGCAACAGCGGATTGTCCTCGTTGGCCAAATACACGATCGGCTCAAGCGGAACGAAGCGACGGCTGGACGGGTTCGCCAGAATCGCACTCTCATAACCGGTGCCTATTACCGCCTGGCCGGCTACCCGCCCATGAACATGGCAGGCGGCATCATCGGGATGATGAAAGACAGGTCCCAGCGCTGGCGCCGGATGCTCGCGCCAGCGTTGCTCACTGGACACCTCGGTCAGCCGTGGCTGCCAGTGTTCATCCACCTGACCATGCCGCGACCAGTATTCACTCGTTTCAATTACCTCAAGTCGGCCGGCATGAGCCATCCGTTGGACATAGTCGACAAATCTGAACGTACCGCTGGCAATGCCCCGCTCATCGACCGCCGCTTCCACCTTCGACACAAAGGCATTGGGGCGCAGTTGCACTTGCCCGAACTCATCGTAGAAAGTGCCGGGCTCGAATGCATGCAGTTGCAATTTCAACAACGCGCCATCGGCGCAGGAGAAGTAGATCGGCCGGTACCCCTGGGGCGTGTTGGCCCATGCGCAGGCTGCCTGGACATCGTTGGGCAGCAGAAAAAAGTGCCGCATATCGTCCGGCCGCGCGCCCAGCGGTGGCAGCGCTGCTCGCAAATAAATGGCGCTCAGACTGAAACCTGACGGCAGCTTGCCCTGTTCGAAAACCCGATCCAGCGCCAACCCCGAACGCTGCACCGCAACTGGCAGAGTGGACACCAACAGGTCTTCAGGGCCGTTCAAAACGTAGCCGAAGGTCTGCGTATCCCTGCTCAACGACAGTTGATGAGCGTAACGCACGGCAGCGTCTGCCTGGATGAACAGCGGGCTGCCGACCGGGCGGCTCAACGCCTTGTCATAATCGGCGGCCGGCAACAGATCCCCGGAGTACGGTGCCCACTGGACTATCTGGCGCGGTTGCCCCCAGATCGCGCTTGCGGCGACCACCCACAGACGCCCGGCCCTGGCCAGATCGTTCACCCATTCGACGGGTTTCAATTGCCGATCGCGCAAGCGCTGTCTTATCGCTTTTGCATCGACGACGGACAGCCGCTCGCCCTGATCAAGCAGCTGCGAAAGCAGTTCGGCTTGCGGCCGATAGCCAATCACCGCGCCATCCGGACAGAACAGGTATTCATCCCGTGGGCCGGGTGTATAGCGAATCAGCGAACCGTCCGCCGCCACCCGGTATTCCTCTTTAATGCCGCGTTTGTTGAACGCCGACTCCAGCACCTCGACCGAAAACACGTTCTGGTACACCTGCTTTTGCACAGGCGCCAAGACCAATGACACCTCTTGGGCGACGCGCGAGCGGTACCGCGCCACGATGCGACAACCCGCAGGAAACAATCCGGCGGCGCGACTTTCCTCAGGGCAGATATCGGTGAAATCAAAATCCTCATGGCTGACTTCAACAGGCACTGTGGCGACGTAGCGCTTATCGACCGTCTCCAGAATCAGCCCGCCATGCACCCTGTCGGTCACCAGAGGCACGAGTGTCCTGGCGTGGACGGCCGCGTCGTCAGCCGTCAGAAAGACCGGACCGAGCCGGCGCCGTTCGAGATTTGCGTACGGTTGCCAGGTGGCTGGCACCAGCCCCGCCCGGTCCCAGCACAGACCGGTGCGCATGACGGACAGCTCGCCGCTGCTGGCGACCTCATGGATAAAGTCGGTCGGTAGACGGTTGCCAGCGGCCAGATCGCTTTTGATCTGTTCAAGCGTGCGCTGGGACGAGGCGTCATGAAACAGTTTGCTGGACTTGCTCCACACATATTTGAGCAAAGCACCATCGCGCACGGCGATATAAAGCGCTGCGGGAGCGTCCGACACCATGACCGGGCGCCGGCCGCCGTAATACATCGAGGCTGTCAGGTGGTCCGGCGAGATGAAGTAATGCGCCAGCCATTCATCCGGGCTTTTCGTCGGATCACCGGCTCGTTGCGACGCATAAAAATTGCCGTGCAGTTCGAAGCCCTCGGGCAACGCATGCCAGGGCTCTGAGGGCAGGTCGGCGAAAACCGAATCGAGCCTGAACAGATTTTTGCCTTGATCACTGACGGGCACCAGCTCGGTAGCCACATACTCTGGCCGGCTCTTGTGCCTGAGAATGAAGCCGAAGTACGCGCGCGTTTCGCCCTGTGGACGAAAGTCCCCCATGCATCGGTCCCGTGCAGCCTCATCCGCCGAGGGGAAAATCGCGCCGAATGCCACACCTTCCAAGCGTTTCCAGGGCAACGGCAATGTCAACGGCGGCAACGGGACTTGCGGCTGCGGGAGTGGCGTGGGTTTGGGCAGGATCGGCTTGTCTCTGTCCGGTTGGGGATACAGCAGCGGCGGCAGTTGCACCACCGGCAACTGCGGCGCGGGCGAAGGCGCGGGCGTGGTGCGCAGCGACCAGGCAGGCGGCACCCGCCCGCGATAGCCCCACAGTTCATTATCGATCAGAACCGTTAAAAGTCCGGCCGCTGCCTGTTCACGAATGAAGTCCTGCGGGCGTTTACGGCCGCTGTCCAACTCCAGCGCCAGGGCGCCAGGATGCTGACGCGTGCCCAGGCGCCGGGCCAATTCCGCGGAGCCCGCAGATCCGTTGACCTCATACCTGACGAGACTGTCCGGCGCCGCGCTGACATACAAGGCAATCTCGTCGAACAGAACCTGCCTGACCTCCGCCACACTCAACATCTGCAAGCTCACAGCCGCTTCCTGATACGCCCAGCCAAAAAGCTCCGTATCCACCGGCAAAAGTTGCGACATGGCAATGTGAGAGACGTAACGGGCGTGCAGCACATGGTCGTCGGGAAAGACCGGACGCCCATGATTGTCCATCGGATAAAGCCTGCCCTGGCTGAGCGTGTCGATATCTCCCGGCGACGGCTCGGACACCACGAAACGCTGGTCGCTGCGCTGAAAAACATATCCGGCGTAAGGTTTGTCACGGCGCACGCCGGCGAGTTCATGGGCATGACGAGCGGCATCATCGGCGCACAGAAAAACACCGCTCAATCGCGGCCAGGGGAAGTTGGCGAACGGTTGCCACTGCAGATCCACCGACCCCAGATTTGCCCACAGCGCACTGCCGCGCACGACCTCCAGGGTGCCAGCCAGTACCAGCATCGAGACAAATGCGCGGGTATCCAGTGTGCCGGCGGCCAGCCTTGCCTGCACACCATTGTCACTTACCGTGCCGTCCGACTGCGTAACGCTCAGTGCCGCTTCGATCGAATCGCCGCTGAAGCGGTACTTCAACATCGCATGATCCTGCGCCCGCATGTACAGCGACAACGCACGCCCTGCTTGCGCCAGATGTTGGCTGCGGGCATTCGCTTCGATAGCGACGGCGATCTCTCGGGGCGTGAAGAAGTTCTCGTAGAGCCACGGCTGAGCGGGCGGAAACTGTGCAGGGTCGGGCCGCGAGGCGAAGTAAAAGCCCTCCAGCAAATAACCCCTGGGCAGCTGCAATTGCCCCTGGGCATCAACCGGAAATATTCGCTCAGGATCCCATGCCGCCAGTCCGGCCGGGCGCGCATGGGTGGCGACATACTCCTCGCCGGTCAGTTTTTTCAAGATCAGGCCTGTCGTCTGCGCGCCTCTTGATTTCAAGGCGGCAAGCACGGCGCGTTCGGCATTGACGCATACCCGGGTCATCAGCGGCAGTTCGGTGACCACACCCGTGGAGAACGACGCGCCGGCCTTCCAGTCCGCAGGTACGCGCCCCACCGAGTAGCCCCAGTCGGCATTCGAAACAATGACTTTGAGTTCACCCACGGTCGCCAGCTTGTTGATCACCGCCATCACGTCATAGGCCCCCGCCGGATGGCCCGACGGCCCGCCGGACTGCTGCCAGAGGAAGTAGTCGCGTTCCTCGGGCGAGCCGCTCGAGACGTATTTGAGCAAGCTGCCATCCGGGCCTGAAAGGTAAGCGCTGCGGAAAAAATCCCGCGCCGACACATCGCCAATGAAATCGCCGCCTGAATAGAAGCTCATGAACAACCTGAGCAGGGTTTCATCCTGACGCCGATTGCCATTGCGGAACTGGTCATGTAGCGGCGGATGGCTGTGTACGCTGGCGATACATCGGTAGCCCAGCGGATGGAGCATGCCGCCAAGGGCATCGGTCTGCACAATCGTGCCGAAGTCGAAGCGCGTGGCTTCACCTGCGATGGGAGAGGTGGCGAGGAATTTCCCGTCCGGTCGCAGCAGGACCACGCTGCCGTACTCTTTGTCCGGGTTGAGTGGAATTCGTGTGTGCGCCCAATAGGCGGCGTCTTCTTCAGTCAGAAAAGCCGGGCTCAGTGGGGGCAGCTTGAACGTTGCTGAAGAACTTGCGGTACGACCGGATCGGCCTGAGACATGACTCATAAAAACCTGCGCTGAGAATCGGATGAGCAACTGAGTGTGGCCCTTCGGTTTTCTCGAGCTGTGGTACAGGGTTATCGCTTTTGTATCCGCATCTGAGTGCCAGCGGGCGCCCCAATCTGGCGCAACTCGACGCACCATCGGCCGACTACCGTCCCCTCCTGGTGCACGGTTTCAGCGCGCAAGCGCTCTGGCACGACATTTTCTTGCCTGAACGCGACCGGGCACAGCCTTTGCAAAACACAGCTTCAGTCGTCCGCATCTGCCAACCAGAAAAAATCGAATGTTCATGGAGATCGCACAATGAAGCGTCGCAGTTTGATCAAGGCTTTCACACTCACGGCATCCATTGCCGCGATGGGCATGACCTGGACTGTCCAGGCCGCCGAGACCATCAAGGTCGGGATTCTGCATTCGTTGTCCGGGACCATGGCGATCTCCGAAACATCGCTCAAGGACATGGCACTGATGACCATCGACGAGATCAACGCCAAGGGCGGTGTGAACGGCAAGATGCTCGAGCCGGTGGTGGTCGACCCCGCTTCCAACTGGCCGCTGTTCGCTGAAAAGGGCCGACAGCTGCTGACCCAGGACAAGGTCGCGGTGGTGTTCGGTTGCTGGACGTCGGTGTCGCGCAAATCGGTACTGCCGGTGTTCGAAGAGCTCAACGGTCTGCTGTTCTACCCGGTGCAGTACGAAGGCGAAGAGATGTCGCCGAACGTCTTCTACACCGGCGCCGCGCCGAACCAGCAAGCGATCCCCGCCGTTGAATACCTGATGAGCGAAGAAGGCGGCAGCGCCAAGCGCTACTTCCTGCTCGGCACCGACTACGTCTACCCGCGCACCACCAACAAGATCCTGCGCGCGTTCCTGCACTCCAAAGGCGTGGCCGACAAGGACATCGAAGAGGTCTACACGCCGTTCGGTCACAGCGATTACCAGACCATCGTTGCCAACATCAAAAAATTCTCCGCCGGCGGCAAGACTGCGGTCATCTCCACCGTCAACGGCGACTCCAACGTGCCGTTCTATAAAGAGCTGGCCAACCAGGGCCTGAAAGCCACCGACGTACCGGTGGTGGCGTTCTCGGTCGGCGAAGAAGAACTGCGCGGCATCGACACCAAACCGCTGGTGGGCAACCTCGCGGCGTGGAACTACTTCGAGTCGGTGGAAAATCCTGCGAACAAGAAATTCGTCGCGGACTGGAAAGCCTATGCGAAGAAACACAACCTGCCGGGCGCCGATAAAGCCGTGACCAACGACCCGATGGAAGCCACCTACGTCGGCATCCACATGTGGGCGCAGGCGGTCGAGAAAGCCAAATCCACTGACGTCGACAAGGTTCGTGAAGCACTGGCCGGGCAGACCTTTGCTGCGCCGTCCGGTTACACGTTGACCATGGACAAGACCAATCACCACCTGCACAAGCCCGTGATGATCGGCGAAATCCAGAGCGACGGGCAATTCAACGTCGTGTGGCAGACCGAAGGCCCGATCCGCGCACAACCGTGGAGCCCGTTCATTCAGGGCAACGACAAGAAGCCGGATTATGCGGTGAAGAGCAACTGAGGCGAATTCAGTTTTTGAGGCGAGCATGAGACTTCCCCCTCACCCCAGCCCTCTCCCTCAGGGAGAGGGGGAAAGGGAGCCGATCTTCATGCTCTTCAGACCCTGAGTTCGACTCGAGTTCGCAGGTCGCAGCACATCGTCCAGACACCTCGGTCAGTCCCCTCTCCCTCCGGGAGAGGGTCAGGGTGAGGGGGCGGTTGAACAGGACACCACTAATGCCCACTGCCATACACCGCGTACTTCTCGCCATAGCACTGTTGCTGCCACTCCTGGCCCACGCCGGCGACGCCGAAGACTTCGTCGCGGCCAACCCGATGCAACAGGCCAAACTGCTGGAAGCCTGGGCCGCGCAGCCCGATCCGGCGCGTATCGAATTGCTCAACGCCCTGCAACAAGGCGAACTGACGATCGACGGCCAAGCGAAAACCCTGCGCCTGAACAATCGCCTGCGGGGTCTGATCGACACCGCAATGGCCAGCCATCAATTGCTCGCCGCTGACAGCAAAATCCGTCTGAGCGCCGCGCAGCAATTGCAGAAAAGCGCGAAACCCGCGCAGCTGAAATTTCTCGACCGGCAACTCGCTGGGGAAAAAGACCCAAGCGTCCACGCCGCCCTGAGCCTGGCGCTGGCCAATCTGCAACTGGTCGACAGCGACCCGGCGGTGCGCCTCGCGGCGGTACGTCTGCTCGGTGAAACCGGCGACCCGCTGGCACGCACGCGTCTTGAAGGCCTGCTCGAGCCCGGCATGGAAAGCGATGCCGGCGTGCGCACCGCCGCCGAAACCAGCCTCGCTCAGGTCAAGCGCAAGCTGCTGATCGGCGAAGTGCTCGGCCAGGCCTTCAGCGGCATGTCGCTGGGCTCGATTCTGCTGCTCGCGGCCCTCGGCCTGGCGATCACCTTCGGCCTGCTCGGGGTGATCAACATGGCGCACGGCGAGATGCTGATGCTCGGCGCCTACTCGACCTACGTGGTGCAGTTGATGTTCCAGCGTTACGCGCCGCAAGCCATCGAGTTTTATCCGCTGATCGCGCTGCCGGTAGCGTTTTTCGTCACCGCCGCCATCGGCATGGCCCTGGAGCGCACAGTCATCCGCCACCTTTACGGTCGGCCACTGGAAACCCTGCTCGCGACCTGGGGCATCAGCCTGATGCTGATCCAGCTTGTGCGTTTGTTGTTCGGCGCGCAGAACGTTGAAGTCGCCAACCCGGCGTGGTTGTCCGGCGGCATCCAAGTGCTGCCCAATCTGGTGCTGCCGTACAACCGCATCGTCATCATCGCTTTCGCATTGTTCGTGGTGGTGCTGACCTGGCTGTTGCTGAACAAAACCCGCCTCGGCCTCAACGTCCGCGCCGTCACTCAGAACCGCAACATGGCCGCCTGCTGCGGCGTGCCGACCGGGCGCGTGGACATGCTCGCCTTCGGCCTCGGCTCGGGCATCGCCGGCTTGGGCGGCGTGGCGCTGAGCCAGATCGGCAACGTCGGTCCCGACCTTGGCCAGAGCTACATCATCGACTCGTTCCTGGTGGTGGTGCTCGGCGGCGTCGGCCAACTGGCCGGTAGCGTGCTCGCCGCATTTGGCTTAGGGATCGCCAACAAGATTCTCGAACCGCAGATCGGTGCGGTGCTCGGCAAGATCCTGATCCTCGCGCTGATCATTCTGTTCATTCAGAAACGTCCGCAAGGCCTCTTCGCACTGAAAGGACGGGTGATCGACTGATGAACCAGCCTCTGTTAGTCACGGCCACACAAAAGGCCGGGCCGAAAGTCACGCTCGCGGTCGGCGGGGTGATCCTCGCGCTGCTGATCGTTCTGCCGCTGCTCTCGTTGTTGTCGCCGGACAATGCCCTGCACGTCTCGGCCTACACGCTGACCCTGGTCGGCAAAATCCTCTGCTACGCCATCGTCGCTCTGGCGCTGGATCTGGTCTGGGGCTATGCCGGCCTGCTTTCGCTGGGCCACGGCCTGTTCTTCGCCCTCGGCGGGTACGCGATGGGCATGTACCTGATGCGTCAGGCGGCCGGCGATGGCTTGCCAGCGTTCATGACTTTCCTGTCGTGGAGCGAATTGCCGTGGTACTGGACCGGCACCAGCAGCTTCCTCTGGGCCATGTGTCTGGTGGTGCTGGCGCCGGGGTTGCTGGCGCTGGTGTTCGGCTTCTTCGCCTTCCGTTCGCGGATCAAAGGCGTGTATTTCTCGATCATGACCCAGGCCCTGACCTTCGCCGGCATGCTCCTGTTTTTCCGCAACGAGACCGGTTTCGGTGGCAATAACGGCTTCACCAATTTCCGCACGATCCTCGGTTTCGGCATCACCGAACCGGGCACCCGCGCGGTGCTGTTTCTGGCCACGGTGTTGCTGCTGGTGGCGAGCCTGTTCATCGGCTGGCGCCTGGCGCAAAGCAAGTTCGGTCGCGTGCTGACAGCGCTGCGTGATGCGGAAAACCGTTTGATGTTCTGCGGCTACGACCCGCGCGGTTTCAAGCTGTTCGTCTGGGTGCTGAGTGCGGTGCTGTGCGGTCTCGCCGGAGCGCTGTACGTGCCACAAGTCGGCATCATCAACCCCAGCGAAATGTCGCCGACCAACTCGATCGAAGCGGCGGTGTGGGTCGCCCTTGGCGGGCGCGGCACGCTGATCGGGCCGCTGCTCGGCGCCGGCGTGGTCAACGGCATGAAGAGCTGGTTCACCGTGGCCTTCCCGGAATACTGGCTGTTCTTCCTCGGTGCGCTGTTCATCGTCGTGACGTTGTACCTGCCCAAGGGCGTGATCGGTCTGCTGAAGAAACGAGGTGAACAATGAGAGTCACAGCGAGTGCTGAATTCATGCTGGAGCCGGCGTTTTTCCCCGTGGAACCGAACAAGGACGAAGGCACCAGCCGCGACTCGATCGGCCTCGGCCAGCGCGTCGGCCCGGGCCTCGATACGCGTCACGGCACGATCCTCACCCTGGAGGACATCAGCGTCAGCTTCGACGGCTTCCGTGCGTTGAACAATCTCAACCTGTACATCGGCGTCGGCGAACTGCGCTGCATCATCGGCCCCAACGGCGCGGGCAAAACCACGCTGATGGACGTGATCACCGGCAAGACCCGGCCCAGCCATGGCAAGGCCTGGTTCGGCGAAACCCTGGACCTGACGCAGATGAGCGAAGTGCAGATTGCCCAGTCCGGCATCGGCCGCAAGTTTCAGAAGCCAACGGTGTTCGAAGCCTTGAGCGTGTTCGAAAACCTTGAGCTGGCGCAGAAGACCGATAAGTCGGTGTGGGCCAGTTTGCGTGCACGCCTGAGCGGCGAACAGAAGGACCGCATCAGCGAAGTGCTCGAGACGATTCGCCTGACCACCTCGGTCAATCGCCAGGCGGGCTTACTGTCCCACGGCCAGAAGCAGTTCCTCGAGATCGGCATGCTGCTGATGCAGGACCCACAACTGCTCCTGCTCGACGAACCGGTGGCGGGCATGACCGACGCCGAAACCGAGTTCACTGCCGAGCTGTTCAAATCGCTGGCGGGCAAGCATTCGTTGATGGTGGTCGAGCACGACATGGGTTTCGTCGGCTCGATTGCCGACCACGTCACGGTGCTGCATCAGGGCAGCGTTCTGGCGGAAGGCTCGCTTGAGCAAGTGCAGGAAAACGAGCGCGTGATCGAGGTCTACCTCGGCCGCTGAAGACCTAGATCGTTCCCACGCTCTGCGTGGGAATGCCGCCATGGACGCTCTGCGTCCGCCGTTATGTGACGCGGAGCGTCACGGGATGCGTTCCCACGCAGAGCGTGGGAACGATCACCGGGGGAGAATTCGAACATGCTGCAAGTCGACAAGCTGCATCAGTACTACGGCGGTAGCCACATCCTGCGCGGCCTCAGCTTCGACGTGAAAGTCGGCGAAGTCACGTGCCTGCTCGGGCGTAACGGCGTGGGCAAGACCACCCTGCTCAAATGCCTGATGGGCCTGCTGCCGGCCAAGGAAGGCGCGGTGAACTGGGAAGGCAAACCGATCACCACGTTCAAACCGCATCAGCGCGTGCATGCCGGTATCGCCTACGTGCCGCAGGGCCGTGAGATCTTCGGGCGCCTGACGGTAGAAGAAAATCTGCTGATGGGCCTGTCGCGTTTTCCAGGCTCAGAAGCCAAAGAAGTCCCGGGTTTCATCTACGAATTGTTCCCGGTGCTGCTACAAATGAAGCAGCGCCGTGGCGGTGATCTGTCCGGCGGTCAGCAACAGCAACTGGCAATCGGCCGGGCGCTGGCCAGCCGCCCGCGCCTGCTGATTCTTGATGAGCCCACCGAAGGCATTCAACCGTCGGTGATCAAGGAAATCGGCGCGGTGATCAAGCAGCTCGCGGCGCGCGGTGACATGGCGATTCTGCTGGTCGAGCAGTTCTACGACTTTGCTGCAGAACTGGCCGATCAATACCTGGTGATGTCGCGGGGCGAGATCGTTCAACAGGGTCGCGGTGAAAATATGGAGGCCGAAGGTGTACGCGGGCTGGTCACGATCTAACGCGCCGGTCTAATCTGTAGCTTCCTAACGATAATCACAAACCATGAATTCGATTGTTGCACCTGCCCTGTTTACCCCGAGCTGGCACGCCGAGCTGGAACTGGCCTACGCGCGTTTCGGCGATTGCACGCGCCCGGTCATGCGCCGCCACCTCGGCCCGCTGCGCGTGCAAAAGCATCTGTACGCCGAAGGCCCGCAAGTCTGCCAGCACATCATCGTCCACCCACCGGGCGGAATTGCCGGTGGTGATCGGCTCGATATCAGCGCGCGCGTCGAACACAACGCCTGGGCGCAAATCACCAGCCCCGGCGCCGCCAAGTGGTATCGCGCGGGCGGGCCGGCTTATCAGCAGCTCGACTTGCAAGTCGCTGCCGGCGCGACTCTGGAATGGCTGCCGCAGGAAACCATCGTCTACAGCGCCGCGCAAGCCGAGTTGACCACAACGATCGAGCTTGAAGGCGATGCGCGGCTGTTCTACTGGGACGTGGTGGCGCTGGGCCGCCCGGCCAGCGGCGAGCGTTTTGACCTCGGGCATTTTCAGGCGCACCTGGACATCCGCCGCGACGGTCGGTTGCTCTGGCACGAACGGCAGCGCATTGTCGGCAACGATGGTTTGCTCGACTCGCCAATCGGGCTGGATGGGCAACCGGTGTTCGCGACGATGCTGGTGACCGGTGAGATAGACGCCGAGCTGCTGGAGCGTTGCCGCTCGCTGGGGCATGGGGTACGCGGGGATCTGACGCAATTGCCGGGACTGCTGGTGGCTCGTTGCCTGGCCAGTGAGGCGTTGCTCGCCCGCGCCTGGCTCATCGATTTGTGGCGATTGCTCAGACCTGCGCTGCTGGGGCGCGAAGCTATCGCGCCAAGAATATGGAGCACCTGAAACCCCGACCCTCACCCCCCGCCCTCTCCCGGAGGGGAGAGGGAGCCTGACCGAGTCGTCTGAAATAAATTTATCTGCCTGAACGAATATTGCTGACTGAATTGGCCATTGAAAACAACCAAGATCAGTCCCCTCTCCCTCGGGAGAGGGCTAGGGTGAGGGGCTGCTCCAACTGGCACCCCACACTTCTCGAGAGCCACCCGAATCTGCCCTGATGGAACCCGAACCATGGACCTGACCCCACGCGAAAAAGACAAGCTGCTGATCTTCACCGCCGGCCTCGTCGCCGAGCGGCGGCTGGCCCGTGGCGTGAAACTCAACTACCCGGAAGCCATGGCCTACATCTCCGCCGCGCTGCTGGAGGGTGCCCGCGACGGCCAGACCGTGGCCGAGCTGATGCACTACGGCACCACCCTGCTCAGCCGCGAACAAGTGATGGAAGGCATCCCGGAAATGATCCCGGAAATCCAGGTCGAGGCGACGTTCCCCGACGGCACCAAACTGGTCACCGTTCACCAGCCGATCGTCTGAGGCCGCGCCATGACTTACGCCATTCGCGATGCAAGCCGGGCCGACCTGCCGGCGATCCGCGACATCTACAACGACGCCGTGCTCAACACCACGGCGATCTGGAATGAACAAGCGGTCGACCTCGGCAATCGCCAGGCATGGTTCGACGCGCGTCAGTTGCAGGCGTACCCGATTCTGGTGATCGTCGACAGCCACAACGCGGTGCTGGGTTACGCCTCGTTCGGCGATTGGCGGCCGTTCGACGGTTTCCGCCACACCGTCGAACACTCGGTGTACGTGCGCAGCGATCAACGCGGCAACGGCCTCGGCCCGCAACTGATGACCGCGTTGATCGAACGCGCCCGCGCCTGCGGTAAACACGTCATGGTCGCTGCCATCGAGAGTGGCAACGCCGCGTCGATTCGCCTGCACCAGCGCGCCGGTTTCAGCGTCACCGGGCAGATGCCGCAAGTGGGCACCAAGTTCGGCCGCTGGCTCGATCTGACCTTCATGCAGTTGACCCTCAATCCCGGCGCACAGCCGCCGGATACTCACAAGGAGTGATGTCGATGAACGCCGCCCAGTTGCGCCGCGTCAACGCTGAAAGCTTTGCCCACTATCGCCAGGGCCTGATCGATCTGCTGCTCGACGCCGTCGGTTACGGCGCCAGCGTCGGTTTTATGGCCGACCTCGATGAGGTGCAGGCGCGCGCATATTTCGATGAGGTGCAGGACAACATCAACAAGGGCAGCACGCTGCTGTGGGTGGTGGTGAAGGACGAGCAGGTGCTGGCCAGTGTGCAATTGGGTCTGTGCCAAAAGGCCAACGGTCTGAACCGCGCCGAAGTGCAGAAGCTGCTGGTACGCGAAGACGCCCGGCGGCGCGGCCTCGGTCAGCAACTGATGCAGGCGCTGGAACTCGAAGCGCCCAAGCACAAGCGCGGCATGCTCTATCTCGACACCGAGGCCGGCTCGCCGGCGGAAGATTTCTACAAGGCGCTGGGCTACGTGCGCGCCGGCGAAATCCCTGATTACGCCTGCGACCCCAACGGCACCTATCGCCCGACCGCGCTCTATTACAAAGTCCTGCAAGGAGCCCAGCGATGATTCCTGGCCAATACCAGATCCAGCCCGGCGACATCGAACTCAACGTCGGCCGTCGCACCCTCAGCCTGAAAGTCGCCAACAGCGGCGACCGGCCGATTCAGGTCGGCTCGCATTTCCACTTTTTTGAAACCAACGACGCGCTGACCTTCGATCGCGCCGCCAGTCGCGGCATGCGCCTGAATATTCCGGCGGGCACGGCGGTGCGCTTCGAGCCGGGGCAAAGCCGTGAAGTCGAACTGGTGGATTACGCCGGGCATCGCCGGGTGTTCGGCTTTGCCGGCCGCATCATGGGTGATCTCTAAACAACACGGTGCCCGCTCTGGCCCCTTCGCGAGCAGGCTCGCTCCCACATGAGAACGCGATCAAATGTGGGAGCGAGCCTGCTCGCGAAAGCGAGTAATGCGAGCGATTTCAGACCCAATTGAATCTCAAGGCGAACGAATGAAGATTTCCCGTCAAGCCTACGCCGACATGTTCGGCCCCTCCGTCGGCGACAAGGTGCGCCTGGCCGACACCGAGCTGTGGATCGAAGTCGAAAAGGACTTCACCACCTACGGCGAGGAAGTGAAATTCGGTGGCGGCAAAGTCATCCGCGACGGCCAGGGCCAGAGCCAATTGCTCGCCGCCGAAGTGGTCGACACGCTGATCACCAACGCACTGATCATCGACCACTGGGGCATCGTCAAGGCCGACGTCGGCCTCAAAGACGGGCGCATCGCCGCGATCGGCAAGGCCGGCAACCCTGACGTGCAGCCCAATGTGACCATCGCCATCGGCGCCGGCACCGAAGTGATTGCCGGCGAAGGCATGATCCTCACCGCTGGCGGCATCGACACGCATATCCACTTCATCTGCCCGCAGCAGATCGAAGAAGCGCTGATGAGCGGCGTCACCACCATGATCGGCGGCGGCACCGGGCCTGCCACCGGCACCAACGCCACCACCTGCACCTCCGGCCCGTGGCATCTGGCGCGCATGCTCCAGGCCGCCGATGCTTTCCCGATGAACATCGGCCTGACCGGCAAGGGCAACGCCAGCCTGCCGGAGCCGTTGATCGAACAGGTCAAGGCCGGTGCCATCGGTCTCAAGCTGCACGAGGACTGGGGCACCACTCCGGCGAGCATCGACAACTGCCTCAACGTCGCCGACCAGTACGATGTGCAGGTGGCGATCCACACCGATACCCTCAACGAATCCGGCTTCGTCGAAACCACCCTTGGCGCGTTCAAGGGCCGCACCATCCACACCTATCACACCGAAGGTGCCGGTGGCGGCCACGCGCCAGACATCATCAAGGCCTGCGGCTTTGCCAACGTGCTGCCAAGCTCGACCAACCCGACCCGGCCGTTCACCCGCAACACCATCGACGAACACCTCGACATGCTGATGGTCTGCCATCACCTCGACCCGAGCATTGCCGAAGACGTCGCCTTCGCCGAAAGCCGGATCCGCCGCGAAACCATTGCCGCCGAAGACATCCTCCACGACCTCGGCGCGTTCTCGATGATCAGCTCCGACAGTCAGGCCATGGGCCGTGTCGGCGAAGTCATCACGCGCACCTGGCAGACCGCCGACAAGATGAAAAAACAGCGCGGCCCGCTGCCGCAGGACGGCGCAGGCAACGACAACTTCCGCGCCAAACGCTACATCGCCAAGTACACGATCAACCCGGCAATCACCCATGGCATCAGCCATGAAGTCGGCTCGATCGAAGTCGGCAAGTGGGCCGATCTGGTGCTCTGGCGCCCGGCGTTCTTTGGTGTGAAGCCGACGCTGATTCTCAAGGGCGGCGCGATTGCCGCCAGCCTGATGGGCGACGCCAACGCTTCGATTCCAACACCGCAACCGGTGCATTACCGCCCGATGTTCGCCAGCTACGGCGGCTCGCTGCACGCCACCAGCCTGACCTTTATCAGCCAGGCGGCGCAGGAGGCCGGATTGCCAGAAGCCTTGGGATTGAAGAAGCAGATCGCTGTGGTGAAGGGCTGCCGCGACGTGCAGAAAACCGACCTGATCCACAACGACTATCTGCCGAACATCGATGTCGATCCACAGACCTATCAGGTCAAGGCCGATGGCGTGTTGCTGTGGTGCGAACCGGCGGAAACGCTGCCGATGGCGCAGCGCTATTTTCTGTTCTGATGAAAGCGTGCGCTGAATACGGACGCGCAGGTCCGTATTCAGTCGCGATCGCTCAGGCAGTCACGGGAACAGTTTCGCGATGTCCGCATCGCTGTAGTTGTAATCGATGCGTAACTCGGTTCCCGCCGGAATGTCTTCGGTAGCGAAGATGGCGTTGAGAATGAAGTCCCGGGTGACCAATTCCTTGCCTATCCACTGTTGCGCTTCGACATCGAACGGTACGAACTCGACGTTGTAACCCTCCGTAGCCTGACGAACCGGCTTGCCCGTTGCGTCATACCAAAAGCGCGTGTTGATCCGGGAAATAATCGTGTCACCGACCAGCGCGAATTCGTAGGGGATCAAATATCCAGGCCCTGGTTGATAACGGACGCCGACCTTCATGGTGTATGACTGCTGGGGCAGCGGCACAAGACGTCCCGGCATGATCGCGCCAGCATAGACACCGACCACCTCGCCTCGGGTGATGCGCCGGTTGGCGACCACCATTGACTGGCCGACCAGGGCCCGCTCTCCGGGCACCGTCATGTCGGCCTCGGTGAACAATCGCCATTGCAGCTTTTCTTCATACAACCGCGCGACATGCTCGTAGGCGCCAAACTTGATGTAGGGCTTGATCTGCTCGGAGGTATAACGGCTGCCGTCTTCGAAACGCGCCAGGGTCTGGAGCTTCTTTATCCTGACAGGCCGGCCGGCCATGTCCCGGAAAGGGTATTTGCCGTTATTGGCACGGTCGTAGACCCCGGGCCGATTGGTGAGGAACGAAAACCGTGTTTCGCTGCGCATTGCACGCAATTCCTCAGCGGTGAAGGGTTTGACGGGCATCGACTCGGACGCCAGATAAAAATGTTCCTGCGTTACACCGCCATCGTCGGGCAGCTCCTCAACGGCAGACTCATAGTCTTCATCGCTCTGGCGCGCCACCCTGCGGCTTTTACCCGGGACAGCGGCAGCGTCCGGCGACGCGCCGGACTCTTCAAGCGCGTACCAGTGCTTGTTCAACGGATCGTAGGCAAGCACAGGGCCGGACGGCTGCAGCTCGCTGGACAATCTGGCCCGATGCAGACCGGTCTCGGCATCGACGCCGATCAGCACCGTACCACCGCCCTGCAGGTCCGCGTATTGGCGTCCTTTGAATACGCGAAACCCGTCAACGTCCGCTTGCGGTAGAGGGGCTGTCGAGGCAATCAGGTAACGCTCCAGAGCCGAGGTTTTAAGCTTCGGGACGGGACCAGATGTAGACGGCGTCGGGTCGACGTGCACGCTGTGCGGGGCAACTGCAGTTTCCATTTGCTGCGTGTTGCTGCCGGGCTCACTGGCATCGGGCGGGGTCTTGCGAATGAACGGACCGGGGGTCAGGTGCGACGACTCGATCCCGTGCGCGGCGGGATCCCGGGATGTGCGCCCAGGGGTGGTGATATCGACTGCGCCCGGCTTGGGCGGCTTGGGTCTGACTGGCATTGACAGGCTTCCTTGCAAAGATTGCGCAGCGCTGGCCAGTCTGGCTGGCGCTACGACCGTCGGCATCCATTGCCAACATGTGCCCGGAAAACTATCAGACCATCCTGCCGGTTCATACCGGACGAAACACCCGCAAACATTAATCAGGCGGGAGCGGGCCGGCCGGCGATGAGGCCAGCTAGGACCTCACGGCCTCAAACAATTCATTCGACCACCAACCGCCCCAAACGCTGGCGCAACATGCGGTTCTCGGCACGCAACTGCTTCACCTCGTCCAGCAGATCCAGCGCCAGCGCCACGCCTTCCCACTCCAGTTCCAGATCACGGCGCAGCTTGGCGGCGCGCTTGGCCAAGGCCAATTCGTAATCGGTGAAGCGCCATTCCCGGGGCTGCGCGCCCTGAGGTTCGAGGATGCCGTGCTCGACGATTTCGATCACGTAGACGTCCGACAAATCGGCCGCCTCACAGAATTCTGCCAGGTCCAGTTGAACGATCAGGGGGCTGCTCATGATGGGCTACTCCGTCGTCGGGTTCAGAAGTTCTCTCGCGGATTGAAGGCGGCTTTCTTCGCCAGTTCCTGCCACAGCGCCTTGACCTCATCGTCGGAGGCTTTGGGCATCACGGCCTTGAGCTGCACGAACAGATAACCGCGTTCGCCGGCCTTGTTCAGCAGGCCATGGCCCTTGGCGCGCATGCGCTGGCCGTTCTGGCTGCCGGCCGGGACCTTGAGGTTGATCTTGCCGGTCAGGGTCGGCACGGCCACTTCAGTGCCCAATGCCAATTCCCACGGAGCCAGGGGCAAGGTGATGATCAGGTTTTCGCCTTCGACATCGAATTTCGGGTGCGGCGCAAAACGAATGGTCAGGTACAGGTCGCCATTCGCCCCGCCACCGATGCCCGGTGCGCCCTGGCCCTTCAGGCGAATTCGCTCGCCATCGGTCACGCCGGCCGGAATCTTCACGTTCAGGCTCTTGCTGGTGTTGCTGACATGCTGGCCGTGCGCGTTGTATTGCGGCACCTGAAAGGTGACTTTCTTCGATTCGTTCGACAGGGTTTCTTCGAGGAAGACCGGCAGTTCCATTTCCACGTCTTGCCCTCGACGTCCGCGTGATTGGCGGCTCTCGGCGCCACCGAAACCGGGGCCGCGATTGCCGAAGATCGAACTGAAGAAGTCCGAGAAGTCGCCCGTGTCGCCACCGCCGCCACCGAAGCCGCCACGGCTCTGCCAGCCCGGTGGGCCCTGAAACGGCTGACCGTGCTGGCCATAACGGCGCAGTTCGTCGTATTCGGCGCGCTTGTCGGCGCTTTTCAGCGCTTCATAGGCTTCCGAGGCATCCTTGAACTTGGCCTCGGCGTCTTTTTCCTTGCTGACATCGGGGTGGTATTTGCGCGCCAGCTTGCGATAGGCCGCCTTGATGGCCTTGTCGTCGGCTGTCGGCTCCACGCCGAGTATCTTGTAATAGTCTTTGAAGTCCATGGAAGGATCACCATCCGTTATCGATTTCGCGCCGAGACCAGCATGCGCCGATTGGCACGTGCCGGGTTGACCGATCTCAAGTTTGTGACCGGGTGGCGCCGCAGAAGTTTATCGGCAGTGGACGACGGTTCTTGCGACCGCCGGTGTGTCTGCCGGCCCATGCCAGCAAGTTTGGGGCGATGCGGTGGTTTTCAACTGTCAGGTGGCGAAATAGCGGATGACCGGCCTTCGAATCTGCCGCGCACTGACATACACTGCGCGGCCGTTTTTTTGACCGGAAACCGAAAGACATGAAAGACGCCTCTCCAGCCCGTGCCTGCGGCATCGACTTCGGCACGTCCAACTCCACCGTCGGCTGGCTGCGCCCCGGCATGGACACCATGATCGCGCTGGAAGACGACAAGATCACCCTGCCGTCGGTGGTCTTCTTCAACATCGAGGAACGTCGCCCGGTCTACGGTCGCCTGGCCCTGCACGAGTATCTGGAAGGCTACGAAGGCCGGCTGATGCGCTCGTTGAAAAGCCTGCTCGGCTCCAAGCTGATCAAGCACGACACCAGCGTCCTCGGCACGGCGATGCCGTTCAAGGATCTGCTCGGGCTGTTCATCGGCCAGCTCAAGAGCCGCGCCGAAACCGCCGCCGGTCGGGAATTCGAGCAAGTGGTGCTGGGTCGCCCGGTGTTCTTCGTCGACGACGATCCGCTGGCTGACCAGGAGGCCGAAGACACCCTGGTCGAAGTGGCGCGCAAAATCGGCTTCAAGGACGTGTCGTTCCAGTACGAGCCGATCGCGGCAGCGTTCGACTACGAGTCGACCATCGAGAAAGAAGAGCTGGTACTGATCGTCGACATCGGCGGTGGTACCTCCGACTTCTCGCTGGTGCGCCTGTCGCCCGAGCGTCGCGGTGTCGACAACCGTCACGATGACATCCTCGCCACCGGCGGTGTGCACATCGGTGGTACCGACTTCGACAAACAGCTCAGCCTGCAAGGCCTGATGCCGCTGTTCGGCTACGGCAGCCGCATGAAGAGCGGCGCGTACATGCCAACCAGCCACCACATGAACCTGGCGACCTGGCACACGATCAACTCGGTGTACTCGCAGAAATCCACGCTGGCACTGGGCAGCATGCGTTACGACATCGAAGACACCGGCGGCATCGATCGCCTGTTCAAGCTGATCGAACAGCGCGCCGGGCACTGGCTGGCGATGGAAGTGGAAGAAACCAAGATCCAGCTGACCCACGCCGACAGCCGCCACGTGCCGCTGGACCGCATCGAAGCCGGGCTGAGCGTAGAGCTGAGCCGCGCGCTGTTCGAATCGGCGATCGAAGCCTTGCTCGAGCGCGTGCGCGGCAGCGTTACGCAGCTGTTGAATGACGCCGGCGTAGCAGTCGATCAGGTTGATACGGTGTTCTTCACTGGGGGCTCCAGCGGCATCCCGGCCCTGCGCAACAGCGTGTCGGCAATGCTGCCGAACGCTCGGCATGTCGAAGGCAACATCTTTGGCAGCATTGGTAGCGGTTTGGCGATTGAAGCGATGAAGCGTTACGGTTCGATGGCCTGATCACAATCTCTGTGGCGAAGAGCCTTTGTGGCGAGGGGATTTATCCCCGTTGGGTCGCGAAGCGGCCCCCGATTTATGAAAGCAGGGGCCTGCTGCGCAGGCCAACGGGGATAAATCCCCTCGCCACAGATGCATTCAATTCAGTTGCTTGGCCTTAGACCATCCCGCCCAGCTTCAGCTCACTCTTCAGATACGCGTAATAAATCGGCCCTGCCACCACCCCCGGCAAACCGAACGCGGCTTCGAACACCAGCATCGCCAGGAGCAACTCCCACGACTTGGCACTGATCTGCCCACCAACGATGCGCGCGTTGAGGAAGTATTCGAGCTTGTGAATAACGATCAGATAGCCCAGCGCGGCGATCGCCACCCAGATCGACAGCGACAGACCGACGATGGTGATCAGCGTGTTCGACATCAGGTTGCCGATCACCGGCAGCAGGCCGAGCAGGAAGGTCAGCACGATCAGGGTTTTGGTCAGCGGCAGCTTGATGCCGAACATCGGCAGGATCACCGCGAGGAAGATCCCGGTGAACACGGTGTTGAGCAGGGAAATCTTGATCTGCGCGAAGACGATATTGCGAAACGCCTGCACCAGCAGATGCAAACGGTCGAACAAAGCGGCGGCCAGCGGCTTGCGCTTGGTCACGTCGGGGATGCGCTGCAGGGCGATGATCGCGCCGAGCACCATGCCGATCAGCAGGGTGACGAACATGTGCGCGGCGTCCTTGCCGACCAGTTGCAGGTCGGCCAGATGCTTGCTCGCCCACTCGCCGATCGCCACGCGAAATTCCGCTGCACTCGCCGGCAGGTAGGCATCGATGAACGGCGGCAACTGCCCGCGCGCGCGATCGACTACGCCCATGAATTTGTCGAGTGAAGCGCCGGGGTTTTCCGCTTCATGCAGGAGGAAACTGATAGCCCCGGCGAAAATCAGCGCCAGCGCACTTACTACCAGCGTGCCGAGCAGCGCCACCGCCAACCAGCGGGCACGCCGCCCTTCGATCAGCCGTTGCAGTTGCGGGGTGAGCATGTTGACCAGCTCGAACACCAGCAACCCGGCCAGCAGGCTGGGCAACAGGCGCAGCGGCAGCACCAGCAGCAGACCGCCAAAAATGATGATGCAACTGACCCAGAACACAACATGACGCTGAGAAAACGTTGGCATACAGCCTCAAAACGAACGGCGTGAAAGGATGGGCAGTCTGCCAGCGATCCTGGGTTAGCACTAGGGATATGCGGGGTTTCGGATTTTCGTGCAAGGCTTGCGAATTTCCCCCTCACCCTAGCCCTCTCCCAGAGGGAGAGGGGACCGATTGGGGGTTGCTCGAAAAATTTTCCGACCTGAACGTGCAGTGCCGAATCCGCAATCGACCCGGTATTTCAGACCCCAGTTCCTGTCGGCATCAATGCGGTCGGTCCCCTCTCCCCTCCGGGAGAGGGTTAGGGTGAGGGGAAAATCTCAAGCCGACCGAGTCAATCGGACACCCATGGCGCCCCCTTATTTTTTCTTCAGACACTCACTCATGAACGCCTTGCGCGCATCGCCGGTCAGTGCCTTGGTTTTCGCATCGGCATTGCAGGTGGTCATCTTCTGCTGCTGCGGGGTCAGCTCCTTGCCATCGTTGGCCGCTGGTGCCGCTTTCAGGCAGGTGCTCATGAACGCCTTGCGCTCATCGCCCTTCAAACTCTTGGCGGTCGCATCGGCATTGCAGGTCGTCATCTTGTTCTGTTGCGCCGTGGCGGCGAAACCCTGGGAACACACAAGCAGCCCGATCATCAACAACGGCACACGCAACATCTTCATGGAGTTTTCTCCTTGTTGCCGCACCGATGGATGCGGCCTCTGTCGCAGTGTAGTCAAAGCTTGTTACACCTTCCTGCCCTCGAGGTGGCTGCGCCGATACTGCTCCGGCGTACAACCCGCCTGACGGGCAAACATGGCGATGAATGCCGAGCCGCTGCTGTAGCCGAGGTCGAAAGCGATTTCCTGCACCGAACGCGAGGTCTCAAGCGCCTCGATCGCCGCCAGATAACGCAAGCGCTGACGCCACTCGCCAAAACTCATGCCCAGCTCACGAACGAACTGCCGCGCCAGCGTGCGCTCGCTGACATGCACTTGCGCGGCCCAATGCGCCAACGGTTGGTTGTCGCCCGGCGCGGCCTGCAAGGCGTCGAGAATCGTCAGCAAGCCCGGGCTGCTCGCATACGGCAGGTAACATTCCTGCACCGGCGCCTGTTGCAGTTGATCGACCAATACCTGGGCCAGACGCTGATCGGCCTCATGCTCCGGAATCTTCACATCGCGGGCAGCGAAGTCCTTGAGAATCGCCTTGAGAATGTCACTGATCGCCAAGGTGCAGGCATGCGCCGGCAACCGTGTGCAAACACTTGGATCAAGACACACCGCGCGATAGTTGACCGGCTGATGGCTGTAGAAACTGTGCTCGACCTCGGGCGGCACCCACACCGCGTATTGCGGCGGCGACATGAAGCGACTGCCGTCGACATCCATGTGCAACACGCCATGGGCGGCATACTCGAGCGTGCCCCACGGATGGCGATGCGGCGCGGCATATTCGTGGGCATTGAAATCGGCGTAGCGGAAATACACCGCTGACGGCAATTCGCTGAAATCGAGCAGATCGATGTGTTTGCTGTTCATGCTGTCCGGATGCAGAGGCAGGTTGTCTGGATCGCAGTATAGGCCTGCATCCAGACAGGCGATAATCGCGCTTCATCAACGTTCTGGTTTTTGTCCCATGCAATACGCGTTTCCCCTGCTGGCGATTTTCATCTGGGCCGGCAACACCGTGATCAACAAACTGGCGGTCGGCGCGATCTTCCCGGCCGAGATCGGTTTCTATCGCTGGCTGCTCGCCGGCGTGCTGTTCACGCCATTCATGCTGAAGAAAGTCATCGCCCACTGTCCGCAGATTCGGCCGAACCTGGGGCGGATTTTCATCCTCGGCGTGCTCGGCATGGCGGTGTATCAGAGCCTCGCCTATTTCGCCGCAACACTGACCACCGCGACCAACATGGGCATCATCCTGTCGTTGATGCCATTGATGTCGCTGGCCATGGCGATCATCAGCCTCGGCCAGCGCCTGACGGCTGGTGCGCTGGTCGGTGCGGTGCTGTCGTTCGCTGGCGTGCTGGTGGTGGTGTCGTCCGGCAGCCTCGGTGCGCTGCTGCAACACGGGGTCAATCTGGGCGATGCGATGATGCTGGTCGCGACGCTGGCCTACGCGGTTTACAGCACGCTGCTGAAAAAGTGGCAACTGCGCCTGCCGCCACTGGTGCTGCTGTACTTGCAGGTGCTGGTGGCGATTGTGGTGTTGTTTCCGTTGTTCGCTGTTTCGCCGAAGACCGGTTTGAATCTGCAGAACGTGCCGCTGGTGCTCTATGCATGCCTGCTGGCTTCGATGGTCGCGCCGCTGGCGTGGATGCAAGCGGTGCAGCGGCTGGGACCGAGCCGGACGACGTTGTTCTTCAATCTGCTGCCGCTGATTACCGCGTTGATCGCAGCGCTGGTGCTGAAGGAACAGTTGGCGATGTATCACCTGGTGGGCGGATTGCTGACCTTGGGCGGGGTGGTTTTGTCGGAGCGCTGGACCACCGTGTTGGGCCGCCGGGTCAGCGTTGCCTGATAAGACCCCTTCGCGAGCAGGCTCGCTCCCACATTGAAATGCAGACACCTGTGGGAGCGAGCCTGCTCGCGAAGAACGATGACGCGGTCTGTTTGGCTATAACCCAGCCGCCTCCAGCCGCGCCGCATGCTCGACAAACAGCCTTACCGGATCCGCGCCCTTGCCCACCAGTCCCAGCGACTGATTGACGATGTCGAAATGATCCAGCGGATAGTCATCACCGATCACCGTGCCCAGATGCGAGCTGTAACGGCCGACCATGCCATCGCACTGCCCCGGCTCACGGACGAAGGTCTTGGCAAACAAGCGACAACTGCGGTTGGTGCCGTCAAAAAGATTGCCGCCACGATCAGTCTTGCCCGGTTGCAGCGTCCCTGACCAGGAGTAATAGCGCACACCGTTGACCTCTTCCGACCCCTGGCCGCCCCAGACTTCCGGCAACCCTTGTGGATAACGCTGATTGAATAATGCAACGCCCGCCGTCGTCAGCGATTGGTGAGAAGCGTGGATATCCACCGGCAGTTTCGGCCCGTGGTAACCCGTGTCGAGCAATGCCATGACCCAGCCGATCAAGCGCAGCAACGCTTCGAGCAAGCGGCCCTTGGCACTGCTACCGGGGTAGTGCTTTTCCAGATAATCAGCCAGCTCGGAACCATGATTCGGCCCGGCGACCGATGTTACCGAGGCGACCAGATCCGGACGCTTCGCCGCCGCATACCGTGCGGTCAACGCGCCTTGGCTGTGGCCGAACAGATTGACCTTTTGCGCCCCGCTCTCGCGCAGGATTTCCTCGATCCGCGCCAGCAACTGCTCGCCGCGCACTTCAGTAGAGTTGAGCGGCGAGACCTGCACCGCGACCACCGTCGCACCACCACGGCGCAAGGCCTTGATGATGCCGAACCAATACGGGTAAAGCACCAGCCGGATAAAGCCGAGCATGCCCGGCACCAGCACCAATGGATAACGTGTCGACATGGGTTACATCCTTGTGCGCGGTGAGTGGATGCCAGACTTGCAAGACGCCCGCCAAGCATCCAACGTGACGATGACAACTGAACGATGAGCCTACTTCAGCCCGCCACGATCCGCTCCACCGAAACCGGACTGACCAGCGTCAGGCCCTCCCGACATAGCAGTCTTCAGCAGTTCCTGCAGCGCGTCCGGCATAAATCGCATAAAACTTTTCGCTTCGCTCAAGACTCACAACCTGGGTAGCGACCGCGTCTTCAGAACGTGGCGCCTATCGGATTAGCCTCCAGGAGAATGAAATGAGTGACGTGCATTTGTCTGATGTTCAAACCCTGCGCGAACGCGCGCGGCAACACGTGGAAAACGGCGCGGTCACCGAGGGCTACAACGCCAACCGTGAAGAAATACTGCGTTTGCTCAACGAGTCGCTGGCCACCGAACTGGTGTGCACCTTGCGCTACAAGCGCCACTACTTCATGGCCAGCGGCCTGAAAGCCAACGTCGCCGCCGACGAATTCCTCGAACACGCCAACCAGGAAGCCGAGCACGCCGATCGCCTCGCCGAGCGGATCGTGCAACTGGGCGGTGAGCCTGAGTTCAACCCTGACCTGCTCAGCAAGATGTCCCACGCGCAATACGTGGCCGGCAACACGCTCAAGGAAATGGTTTACGAAGATCTGGTGGCCGAGCGCATTGCTATCGACAGCTATCGCGAAATCATCCAGTACATCGGTGACAAAGACCCGACCACCCGCCGCATCTTCGAAGACATCCTCGCCCAGGAAGAAGAACACGCCGACGACATGGCGGATATCCTCAACGACCTATAATCCCGTCACACCGCTTTCGCGAGCAGGCTCGCTCCCACACTGGAACGTATTTCGATTGAAGAAACGCGTTCGAATGTGGGAGCGAGCCTGCTCGCGAAGGCGCCCTCAGAGACGCCGCATTACTTGCTGGGTTTAACGGTCACCGGCGCCTTGCCCTGCTTCATCTGCTCGAGCAACGGCGCGCACTGATTCGGCTCGCCCCCGCTCGGCGCCACCAGCGCCAGCAATCCCGCCGCCGGTGCGGCAATCACGCCCAGCGCAACCATCCCCGCCCCGCGCAGCATCAACGGTACGGCTTTGACGCCGGCATCCGGTTTGATGAACTTGCCGCGCACATACAGCGGCGAGCGCAGCGAGATCAGACGCCAGCCCTTGGATTCCGGGGTCACGGTCAGATCGAGTTGTTCGGTGGCCATGTTCGCCGTGCCATCGATGTAGATGATTGCGTTCTCGGTATCGAAGACAAACAGCCGTGTCGTGGCCAGGCCGGTCTTGATGTCGAAGTCCGCCGCCGCGCAATTGATCTTCACTTCCTTGTCGCCAAAGATCTTGCCGACCACGTAGTTACCGACGTTGAGCCCGGCCAGCTCCATCAACTCACGGCTGATTGCACCGTCGTTGATCAGCATCTTCAGATTACCGTTGGCACCACCGAGCAGCTTGGCCACGGAGTTGCCCCGGCCACTGATGTCGGCATCGCCATTGAGCTCACCGAAACTGGTCTTCATCGGCTCGAAGGTCGGGAACAGCTCTTTGAGTTTGAATTTGCGTGCGGTCAAACGCGCGCGGCCTTCCAGCGGCTCGGTGCGGCCATTGAGGCGAATCAGCGCATCCAGCGTGCCGCCGGCGACACCAAAGCGCAGCGGTTCCAGGCTGAGCTCGCCGTCGTTGAGTTTCAGATGGGTATAGAGGTCGTTGAACGGCAGCTTCTCGCTGTGGACGATGCGTTTGCCGGTGAACTCGACATCGGCGTCCATGGCCCGCCAGCGATCGGTTTTGAATTCTTCGACCGGCAGGACTTTGTCCGCCGGTTGCTTGCTCGCGCCGCCACGGGCCTTTTGCTCGGTGTTGGAGTCGGCGCCGATCAGTGGCGCGAGGTCGGCAAACAGCAGTTGATTGGAGAGCAGCGCACCGCTGAGTTTCGGCCGTGGCTGGCTGGCCACGTAGGTCAGGTCGCCGTGGATGTCGCTGTCGCCGATCTTGCCGTTGAATTTTTCATAAGTGAATTTCGCCCCGGCTTCGTCATGCAGCCTGGCGATCAGGTGACCGTCGGTGGAATACGGTGGGGTGTCCGGCAGGGTCACGCCGGTCAGCGGGTAGAGATTGCCGAGGCTGTCGCCAGCGAGCTTGAGGCGCAGATCAAGAGCGCCAAGATTCAGCGGGTCAGTCAGGGTGCCGGCCAGTTCGATACGGGTATCGCCGATCTTCGCCTGGGCCTGCAACGGGAACGGCTTGCTCGCGTCCTGCAACGCCAGCAACCCGCCGATCTTGCCCTGCCCGGTGAGGTTCTGCCCGTGGTACTGGCCTTTGACCTTGAGCGCAAAGGCGTAATCCTGCGGTGCGCCGCCCTTGTCCTGAGCAGTTTTCGCCGCTTTGTCGCCGACGATCTCGCTGAATGGAATCGGCTTGCCGAGCGGGTCGATCAGCACATCGAGGTTGGTCTTCAAGGTCTGGTCGTCGAGGGTCACGTGGCCCTTGTCGAAACCGATCGCGCCGATGTCGACCACCCAGCTCGAAGGCTCGGCGTTCGGGTCCTTGGGATCGAATTTGAACGTCCAGTTGGCGCGGCCATCGGCCAGACGTTGCAGCTCGGCATTCGGCTCGGTCAGGTCGATGCGCGGAATCACCACGCGCTGGGCCAGCAGGGCCAGCGGCGAAATGCGCAGTTCAACGCGTTTGAGCGTGACCATCTGCGCCTGCTTCGACCAGTCCGGGTTGCCCAAGCTCAAGTCCTCGGCGACCACGTGCGGCCACGGCACCCAGGCACGCCAGCCGCCTTCTTCCGGCTCGCGCTGCCAGATCACCGCGAGGTTGCCATTGATGGCAAACGCCCGGTGCAGTTCTTCCGAAACTTTGGCATTGATCGTCGGTTTGATCCGGTTCCAGTCGAAGAACACGATGATCAGAATCAAGGCTGCCAGCAGCAGCACGAGGATGGCGAAGGTCCAGCTGAAGATTTTTCCAGTGCGCGTCATGCACAAAGCTCCTGATCACGACCGCACGCCGATTACCCGACGCACAGCTGAAACGGCAGACCTAAGCGGCCCCTATGCAGTCTGTGACTGGCGAAAGGCCCGCAGGTTTAATCGAAAGGCAGTTTAAGCCATAAAAAGCGCAGCAAAACTGACCGATCGGTCGAGCAGTGTTACCGCGACCCGCACTTTTGCGAGGCACGAGTGAGTCGAAAATACCCACGACGGTGCAAAACCGTCGCCCGCAAAGGCCCGATCTAGAGCCTTCGCGCCGAACAATCAATTCTGTTGATTATTACCATTGCGTTTATGAACTTTTATATCGACATATCGAGAGTAGCATTGCCCTCGTACCCACTTTATCGCCCTCCCAAGGAGCCACTATCATGAAACGCCAATTACTGCTCAGCCTTACCCTGTCGATGCTAGCCAGCACTGCTTTTGCCCTGCCCGCTGCCGATCAGGCCACTCCGCAAGTCAAAGACAGCCACTCGGTGTTCAGCCAGACGCTCGCTGAAGACGGCTACGACAAAACCCCACAAGGCCAGACTCTGGCTGAAGACGGCTATGACAAGACCCCTCAAGGTCAGACTCTGGCTGAAGACGGCTATGACAAAACCCCACAGGGCCAGACCCTGGCTGAAAACGGCCGCAATCGTCTCGAAGAAAAAGGTCTGGTGGAAGATGGCTACGACAAGACTCCCCAAGGTCAAGCCCTCGCCGAAGGTGGTGGTGATCGTGTAATCGAACGCAACAGCGCCGTGAGCTGAGCCTATGACGGCCCAGCGAAAAAGCCCAATCAGCGGATTGGGCTTTTGACTTTTCAGCTTCTGTGAATCCCTCGCTGCATGACTCCCCGTTCGACGCCGACAAAGCCGATTTGCTAGAGTGCGGCGCTTGTCCTGCCGAAGAACACACCCTGCGATGCTGCCCCGCGCCGAACAGAAACAACAGACCCGCAACGCCCTGATGGACGCTGCCCGCCACCTGATGGAAAGCGGCCGAGGATTCGGCAGCCTGAGCCTGCGCGAAGTGAGCAAGACCGCCGGCATCGTGCCCACCGGTTTCTACCGGCACTTTGCCGATATGGACGAGTTGGGTCTGGTACTGGTCAGCGAAGTCGGCCAGACCTTCCGCGAAACCATCCGCCTGGTGCGGCACAACGAATTCGTCATGGGCGGCATCATCGACGCTTCGGTGCGCATCTTCCTTGATGTGGTCAACGCCAACCGCTCGCAATTCCTGTTTCTCGCCCGCGAACAATATGGCGGCTCGCTGCCGGTACGCCAGGCGATCGGACGCCTGCGGGAGAACATCAGCGCCGACCTCGCGGCGGACCTGGCGCTGATGCCCAAGCTGCAACATCTGGACATCGCCGGTCTGAGCGTGATCGCCGACCTGATCGTCAAATCGGTGTTCGCCACCCTCCCCGACATCATCGACCCGCCCGCCGAGGCCTTGCCGGAGCATCTGACGCCGCAGGCGAAGATCACCCAGCAACTGCGCTTCATCTTTATCGGCCTCAAGCACTGGCAAGGGCTGGGCAGTACCGAGTAATCCCCTTCTCTATCTGACACAGCGCAAAGCCTCTGTGGGAGCGAGCCTGCTCGCGAAAGCGCTGGGTCAGCTGAATACATCTGTCTGACACGGCGCATTCGCAAGCAGGCTCGCTCCCACATTGAACATCCGTCACGGCATCGAATTGGTGCATGACAAATCCTTCATGCACCAAAACCTTCCAGAATCGCCGCGCCTGTTGAAAGATCAGGCAAGCGCCGACAGCTATTTCCTACAGATCACCCGATTGGCGCGGCGCTTGCTCTAGCCCATTCAACGTTCATTGCTGGAAGCTTTCCGATGCTGGTGATTCATCGCAGAATCGACCCTCAACCCGTCTGGGCCGCCGAGCTGCACCTGACCTTCGAAGCGCGCAGCAAAAGCCGTTTGCGCTGTTTCAGTGCCGAAGGCGAAGACGTCGGGTTGTTTTTGGAGCGCGGCCAGCCACCGCTGTATGACGGCGAATGCCTGCAGGCTGAAGACGGCCGTGTCGTGCGCGTCTGCGCCCGCCCTGAACAACTGCTCCATGTCACTTGCGCCAATGCGTTCGAACTGACCCGCGCGGCCTATCACCTCGGCAACCGCCATGTCGCCCTGCAAGTCGGCGGTGGCTGGCTGCGCCTGCTCGACGATTACGTGCTCAAGGCGATGCTCGAACAGCTCGGCGCGCAGGTCGAGGCTATCGAAGCGCCGTTCCAGCCGGAACACGGCGCTTACGGCGGCGGCCATCATCATTCCCGCCACGGCGACGAAGACTTCAACTACGCGCCGAAACTCCACCAGTTCGGCGTGCGCCTGTGAATCCGGCCTGGGCGCTGCTGCGTCTGGCCAGTCCGCAATTGCCGATTGGCGGCTACAGCTATTCCCAGGGTCTGGAAATGGCGGTGGATAATGGCCGGGTCCACAACCCGGACGGCGCCCGCCGCTGGATCAGCGATCAACTGCTGCTCAACCTCGCGCGCTTCGAAGCGCCGCTGCTGTTGGCGCATTGCCAGGCCGCAGCAGATGAAAACTGGGCCGAATTACGACAACTCTGCGAGAGCCACCGCGCCAGTCGCGAAACCCGCGAGTTGCATCTGGAGAGCCGGCAGATGGGCTACTCCCTGCAGCAGTTGTTGAACGGTTTGCCGGAACTCGATGCGCCCGCCCGCGACTTTCTTGAACAGACCACAGAACCGCATCTCGCCCTGTGCTGGGCACTGGCGGCACGCGCCTGGGGCATCACCCCGCAGGACGCTCTTGCCGCGTGGCTGTGGAGCTGGCTGGAAAACCAGCTCGCCGTGCTGATGAAAACCCTGCCGCTGGGCCAGCAAGCCGCGCAGCGCCTGACCAGCGAACTGCTGCCGCTGCTGCAACAGGCGCAGCACGACGCGACCCACCTCAACCCCGAACACATCGGCAGCGCCGCGTTTGGCCTGTCTCTGGCGTGCATGGCCCACGAGCGCCAGTACAGCCGTCTCTTCCGCTCTTAGGGCTGTTTATTTTGGAGAATGAAATGGATACACAACCTCTGCGCGTCGGCATCGGCGGCCCGGTCGGTTCCGGCAAAACCGCGCTGACCCTGGCCCTGTGCCTGGCCCTGCGCGAGCGTTACAACCTCGCCGTGGTCACCAACGACATCTACACCCGCGAAGACGCCGATTTCCTGGTGCGCAACGAAGCCCTCGCGCCGGAGCGGATCATCGGCGTGGAAACCGGCGGCTGCCCGCACACGGCGATCCGCGAAGACGCCTCGATCAACCTCGAGGCGGTCGATCAACTGAACCGGCGTTTTCCCGGGCTGGATCTGATTCTGGTGGAATCCGGCGGCGACAACCTCTCGGCGACCTTCAGCCCGGAGCTGTCCGACCTGACCATCTACGTGATCGACGTCTCCGCCGGCGACAAGCTGCCGCGCAAGGGCGGCCCGGGGATCTGCAAGTCCGACCTGCTGGTGATCAACAAGATCGACCTCGCGCCACTGGTGGGCGCCTCGCTGGAAATGATGGACAGCGACACCAAACGCATGCGCAACGGCAAGCCGTTCGTTTTCAGCAACCAGAAAACCGGTCAGGGCCTTGAAGAAATCATCGCCTTCATCGAACGCCAGGGCCTGCTGACCGCCGCCTGATCCACTTATCAACAAGGAAGCTTATCCATGACACTCAAACGCATTCTTGGCGCTCTGGCGTTGCTGCTGACACCGGCACTGGCCTTCGCTCACCCGGGGCATGGCGACAGCGGCCTCGTCGCGGGCATCAGCCACCCGATCGGCGGTCTCGATCACTTGCTGGCAATGCTCGCCGTCGGTTTGTGGGCCGCGCAGCAACAAGGCGCGGCGCGCTGGGCGCTGCCGTGCACGTTTGTCGGCACCATGCTGCTGGGCGGCCTGCTCGGTTTTGAAGGGCTGGAGTTGCCGGCGCTGGAAAGCGGGATTGCTGCTTCGGTATTGGCGCTGGGCCTGGCCGTGGCACTGGCCGTGCGTCCGCCGCTGGTGATGGCGGTGGCAGCGACGGCGCTGTTTGCGCTGTTCCATGGCGTGGCGCATGGGCTGGAGCTGCCGGAAATGAGCAGCCCGTGGGCGTATGCGGCCGGGTTTGTCGCGGCGACAGCGGTTTTGCATGCGCTCGGTTATGGCGTGGTGCGAGTTCTTCCGCAGGCAGCGGCGCCGCTGGTGCGGTTGGCGGGTGCGGCTTCGGCGGCGACTGGGGTGTGGTTGCTCGCAGGCTAATCTCTATCGCCTGAGCCGGCCTCATCGCTGGCAAGCCAGCTCCCACAGGTTATTGGGTAAGTCCACAATTGTGTGAACACTCAATTTCCTTGTGGGAGCTGGCTTGCCAGCGATGACGGCCGATCAGACACCAAACCTTTAAAGGCTGCCTCTCTGCTACCATGTCGCGCAATCGCCCCAGCCCGTGACGCCCGCCCATGCCCCACGCTTCCCGCTCCACCGCCCTGCCCGAATTGACCGCCCTGTTTGGCCAAGTGCAGCAGCACTTCCTCGACGTGATCGTGCCGCTGTGGCAAGGCCCGGGCTGGAATGCCGACATGGCGTTGCCGTACGAGGCGCTGGACGCCGCGCATCAACCGCTGCCAGTGCAGCGCTATCGGGCGATGGCCTGCGCACGGCAGCTGTATCTGTTCTCCAGCCTGATCGGGATTGTGGATAACGCCGAAGTCCGCGCCGCCGCGCTGTTCCGTTCCCTGCAACGGCATTTCCATGATGCCGAGCATGGCGGCTGGTTTTACAGCATCGACGCACAGGGCAAGCCGCTGGACCAGCGCAAGGATCTCTACACCCACGCCTTCATCCTGTTCGCCTGCGCGCATTACTGGGACAAGTCCCGGGATTCGCTGGCCGAGTCGACATTGAACGCCGCGCTGGAAATCATCGGCCGCCGATTCGCCACCGGCGACGGTTTATACGAAGCCTGCCTGGAGCGTGACTGGCTCACCCTGCAAACCGGGCCACTGCAAAATCCGCTGATGCATCTGGCCGAAGCCTTTCTGGCCACTCTGGCGGTGCGCGAAGACCCGCAAACGCAGAAGGCCCTGCTTGAGTTATGCACAGCCATGCACAAGCAATTCGTCGATCCGCAATATGGCGTGTTGATGGAGAAGCCGCTGGGCGCTGTGGATAACTGGTACGAGCCGGGGCACCAGTTCGAATGGTATTTCCTGCTCCAATCGTCGGCGCTGTTGCGCGATTCGAAACTGCACCGGGCGCTGGATCGGGCATTTGCCCTCACCGAGCAGTACGGCGTGCTGGAGTCCTGCGGCGCGGTGCGGGCGATGCTTGATCTGGAAAGCAATGGACGGCCAAGGGATTCGACCCAACGGATCTGGGCTCAAGCCGAATACCTGCGCGCGCTGACCTTGCGGGCGGACAGCGAAGCGGTGGTGCTGCGCCAGTTGCAGGCGTTGCAGCAGCGGTTTCTGCATGCCGGCGGCTGGCATGAGTGTCGCGATGAGAATGGAGAGGTCAGCCGCAAGGACATGCCTTCGACCACGCCTTATCATTTGGCGACTTGCTACCACGGTTTGGCTGAATATCTGCGTTGACCTGTGCAAAGCAGGATTTTGGGGCTAGAGAGTTACTGTGGCGAGGGGATTTATCCCCTCGCCACAACTGTGCTCTCAGCAGACATCCGGATCAGATCAGGCAATCCACTTCTTGTCCCCGGTGAAGCTGATCGTCAGCCACCTCGCCGCATCCGGTTCACCCAACTGCGCCGATATCTGCTCACGTAGCGCATCCAGCTGCGCGACATCGCGCAGCGGATAATCCGCCGGTAACACCACATGAATTTCGATGAACCGCGCTCGGCCGTGCTTTTGCACGTAGGACACGTAATCGTCGAAACCATGCTCGACCTTCGCCACCTCCATGACCTGCCTGACCTGCTCATCCAGAGTATCCGGGGCAATACCCAGCACATCACGCAATGCCGGGCCGAGGATCTTCAACGCCGGGGGCAGCATGGTCAGGGCCAGCACGATGAGGATCAGCGGGTCGACATACACCGCCCACTCGCCATAGCCCTGAGACTTGAGCAGCAGCGCCGCGAGGAAACTGATCAACAGGCCCACAGACAGCATCGCGTCGACCAGCCAACTGATGTTGTCGAACTGGATCAGGCTGGATTTGAGCTTGCGATTACGCTGGCGCACGTAGAAGAAGTAGGCGAACTCGACAACGGTGAATACCGCCGCGTAGACGATCACCAGACCCAACTCGATATCACGGCCACCATTGATGATGCCGAACACACCGTTGAGAAACGCATAGATCGCGATCAACAGCAGGAAGCTGCCTTCGATCAGCAGCACCATCGGCTCCAGATGCCAGAAGCCGAACTGGAAACGCTGATTGCTCTGCTTGGCGATCAGCCGGGCGGTGATCAGCATCAGGATTTTGATGAACGTCGCGATCAGCGAGAAAAAGCCATCGAACAGGATGGATTGCGAACCTGAAACAAAACCGGTGCCGATCCCGGCAATCGACACCGCCAGCATCAGCAGCGTCGATTGTTTGAGCAGTGCCTGCTCACCTCGGTTACTCACTTGAACTCCTCATGAAACCTTGAGCGCCGCGGGGTGCGGCCTGATGGTTGAGTGAGGAGTTTAGCTTATCGTCCTGTTTTGCCTGTGCCGACCCTTTCGCGAGCAGGCTCGCTCCCACAGGGAAAAATGCATGTCCAATGTGGGAGCGAGCCTGCTCGCGAATGGCCTCAGCGCGGTATCAAGCCTTGTTTCGCTCGATGGCAAACCCGGCCCAGGTCTGGCTCACCGGCATCAGTTCGAGGCTATTGATGTTGATGTGCGCGGGGGTGTTCATCACCCAGAAAATCGTCTCGGCGATGTCCTGCGGCTGGATCGGCTCGGCGCCGGCGTAAGTGGCGTTGTAGCGTTCCTGGTCACCGGCAAAACGTACCAGCGAGAACTCGCTTTCGCACAGGCCGGGTTCGATGTTGCTGACCCGCACGCCAGTACCTTGCAGGTCGCAACGCAGGTTCAGCGAGAACTGTTTGACGAAGGCTTTGCTCGCGCCGTACACGTGGCTGCCCGGGTACGGGTAGTTACCGGCGATGGAACCGAGGTTGACGATACCGGCACCACGGCCGTGGGCGATCAGCCGAGGCAGCAGCAGGCGGGTGGCGTACATCAGGCCTTTGACGTTGGTGTCGACCATGGTGTCCCAGTCATCCAGATCGCATTTCGGCGCCGGGTCGACGCCGAGCGCCAGGCCGGCGTTGTTGATCAAGCCACGGAGTTTGGCAAACGACGGCGGCAGGTTGGCGATAGCCTCCTCCATCGCTTTGCGATCGCGCACATCGAGAACCAGACCATGCACTTCGGTCTGCTTCGACAGTTCGGCGCACAGGGCATTGAGGCGTTCTTCACGACGGCCGGTCAGGACCAGCTTCCAGCCAGCCTCGGCAAAACGCCGGGCACAGGCTTCACCAAAACCGGACGTCGCGCCGGTGATAAACAGGGTGTCGGACATCGTGTTCTCCTTGCTTCGGCCGCCACGGCAGCCCTTGGAATAGAAAATCAGCAGGCAGCATGCCCGCCCTCGCGAATACGGGCAACACTTGCCAGCTGTACAAAAATCAACCAAGTGCGCCAAGACCTTAGCCTGCGTGGCCTGCAGCCATGTGCACGCATGTTATCCACAATCTGCTCCACAGTTTCCGGGGGCAAGTGCAAACGTGCAAAGCCGCGCCACACAAGGCTTTGCGGGCGAAATGGAAAGTTTTTTGCTTGACCGTGAGGCGGGGGATGTGCGGGACAGGGCATTTTGCACGACGGACGGTATCACCGGGTGATTGCGCGAGGCCAGCAATTACGGTGCTCCGCGAGGTCTTTCCAGAGTTTAGTCACAGACTTATCCACAGGCTTGCGCACATGGAATTGCCATGTCTCTCCTCTCCAGAAAAAGGTTGACAACGACGCCGCGCGCTCCAGCAAAAATGCCTGATCAAAAAACAAACACATCCCTGCAAGCCACGTTTCATAAGGCTTGCAGCCAGATACACCCACGTTATTCACAGCCAGCTCCACAGTAACCGGGGACAAGTCAAAACTGTGGAAAAACAGCCATTTGCAGCGTCTATATGTCGCGCTTTGGCAGCTTGGGGAATTTGTTTTCCACAATTCTGAATTCCGCTTGATGTCATGCCTTGATTCCATGTAGGAGCTTCCGAAGGCTGCGATCTTCTGATTTTTTTAAGATCAAAAGATCGCAGCCTTCAGCAGCTCCTACACAGTGAGTTTGAAGGATAAAAAAGCCCCGGGACTCTTGTCGCCGGGGCTGTGTGCAACCGCGAGAAGAATCAGTGCCCACCAAGATAGGCGTTACGCACCTCCTCATTCACCAGCAGTTCTTTGCCGGTGCCGGTCAGGCGAATCTCGCCGTTGACCATCACATACGCCCGGTCCGACAGCTTCAGCGCATGGTTGGCGTTCTGCTCGACGAGGAAAATCGTCATCCCGGTTTTCGCCAGCTCGCGCAGCGTGGCGAAGATCTGCTTCACCACGATCGGCGCCAGACCCAGGCTCGGTTCATCGAGCAGCAACAGCTTCGGCCGGCTCATCAGCGCACGGGCGATGGCGAGCATCTGCTGTTCACCGCCAGACATGGTCATCGCCCGCTGATTGCGCCGCTCCTCAAGCCGTGGAAACAGCTCGAACATGCGCTGCATGTCCTCTTTGGCGTACTTGTCGCCAATCGGGATGGTGCCCATCAGCAGGTTTTCCTCGACGGTCATGTCGGGGAAAACCCGCCGCCCTTCCGGCGACTGCGCGATACCGTTGGAGGCGATGTAGTGCGAGGACTTCTGCGTGATGTCGACGCCCTGATAGAGAATCTGCCCGCCCGCCGCTCTGGGCTGGCCGAAGATCGACATCAGCAAGGTCGACTTGCCGGCGCCGTTGGAGCCGATCAGGCTGACGGTCTCGCCTTCGTTGATCTGCAATGAAACGCCCTTGAGCGCCTGAATCGGGCCGTAGAACACGTCCAGATTGCGCAGTTCGAGGATCGGTTGGCTCATACCAGCTCCTCTTCATCGGCGCCCAGGTAGGCCGCGATCACTTTTGGATCGTTACGGATCGCTTCAGGCCCGCCCTCAGCGATGACGATGCCGTGGTCCAGCACCACGATGTGGTCGGAAATGCTCATGACCATGCCCATGTCGTGTTCGATCAGCACCACGGTCAGATCGTGCTCGTCGCGCAGCAGCCGGATCATCGCGCTGAGCGCTTCGGTTTCCTGAGGATTGAGGCCGGCGGCCGGTTCGTCGAGGCAGATGATCTGCGGCCGCGTGCACATGGCCCGGGCAATTTCCAGACGCCGTTGTTGGCCGTAGGACAGCTCACCGGCCAGACGGTTGGCGCAGTCCACCAGATCGACCACTTCGAGCCAGTAGAACGCGACATCCAGCGCGTCGCTCTCGGCCTTGCGATAGCCCTTGGTGTTGAGAATGCCGGCGAGCATGTTGCGGTTGACCCACATGTGCTGCGCCACCAGCAGGTTTTCCAGCACCGACATTTCCTTGAACAGGCGAATGTTCTGGAACGTCCGGGCGAGACCGGCACGGTTCACCAGATGAGTACCGCCGAACATTTTGTAGTACATGCGGCTGAGGAAGGATTTCGGCGAGACGAAATCGGTCGCCTTGAACGACTCGCCCAGCAGCTGGATCACGTTGGTCTGCTGGCCGCGCACGTTGAGTTCGATCTTGCCGCCCGTGGCCTTGTAGAACCCGGTCAGGCAGTTGAACACCGTGGTCTTGCCAGCACCGTTGGGGCCGATCAGGGCGAAGATCGAATTGCGTTTGACCTTCAGGCTGACATCGCTCAAAGCCTTGATGCCACCGAAATGCATCATCAGTTTTTCAACAGAGAGTACGACTTCACTCATGGCGCAGTCCTCTCGTAGTGAATGGCACCTTTGCGTGGTTTGACCCCGGTGCGGCTGATGCGGATCAGCCCGCGTGGTCGCCAGATCATCATCAACACCATCAGGATGCCGAACAGCAGCACGCGGTATTCAGCGAAGCCACGCAGCAGTTCCGGGGCGACGGTGAGCACGAATGCGGCGATGACCACGCCGATGGTCGAACCCATGCCGCCGAGCACGACGATGGCGAGGATCAGCGCCGATTCGAAGAAGGTGAACGAGGTCGGATTGACGAAGCCTTGATAGGTGGCGAAGAACACCCCGGCCAGACCCGCCGTCGACGCACCGATGGTGAACGCCGAGAGCTTGACCAGTACGTGGTTCAGGCCCATTGAGCGGCAGGCGATTTCATCTTCACGCAGGGCTTCCCAGGCGCGACCGACCGGCATCTTCACTAGCCGATGCTTGACGTACAACACCGCCAGCACCACCAGGAACAGCACCGCGTAGATGAAGTAATACTTCACGTCCGGGTTGTAGGTCAGGCCGAAGAACTCGTGAAACGGCACCCCGCCATCCTTCGCTCGCTTGCCGAACTCCAGACCGAAGAACGTCGGCAGTGGCGCCGGCATGCCGTTCGGGCCGCCGGTCAGGGACAGCCAGTTGTTGAGCACCAGACGAATGATTTCGCCGAAGCCCAGGGTCACGATCGCCAGATAGTCACCGTGCAGACGCAGCACCGGGAAACCGAGAATGCAACCGGCCAGGCCTGCGGTGATCGCCGCCAGCGGCAGCACGGTCCAGAAACCCAGACCCAGATATTGATAACCCAATGCCAGACCGTAGGCACCGATGGCGTAGAACGCCACGTAACCAAGGTCGAGCAGCCCGGCCAGACCGACCACAATGTTCAGCCCCAGCCCCAGCAGCACGTAGATCAAACCGAGGATGACCACCCCCAGCAGATAGGAGTTGGAGACAAACGGCACGATGATCGCCAACACGATAATCAGCGGGATGATCCAGCGCAGCCGTGATTTGTAATCCGCCGGCAGCACGTGCACACCGGAACCGGTGCTCTCGAACCCGTCGAGGATCTTCAGGCCCTTGGGGGTTTGCAGGAACAGGCTGAGGGCAAAGCGACCGGCCATGACGATGGCAATGATCCACGCCACACGGGTTGCTTCGAGGTTGAAGCTGTAGCCGTCGAGGACCACGCCGACAATCGGCCCGAACACGATCAGCGCAATCAGGCCGGCAAGAATCGCCTCGACCAGACTTTTTTTGATATCGATGGATTTTTCAGTGGTTGCAGACATCGCTTACACCTTCGACACAAGAGGACGGCCCAACAGGCCCTGCGGCCGGAAGACCAGTACGAGGACGAGCAGCGAGAAACTGAACACGTCTTTGTAGTCGGAGTTGACCAGACCGGAGAACAGCGACTCGGAGATGCCGAGGATGATCCCGCCGAGCATCGCGCCGGGCAGTGAACCGATGCCGCCCAGAACCGCTGCGGTGAACGCCTTGATGCCGATGATGAAGCCGGCATAGAAGTCGAACGTGCCGTAGTTCATGGTGATCAGCACACCGGCCAGTGCCGCCATGGCTGCACCGATGATGAACACGTAGGAAATCACCCGGTCGGTGTTGATCCCCAGGATCGAGGCCATCTTGCGGTCTTGCTGGGTCGCACGGCACATGCGGCCGAGCTTGGTGTATTTGATGATGTAGGTCAGCAGCCCCATGCCGACAAACGCGGCGATCAGGATGAAGACTTTGGTGTAGGTCAGTTGCACGAAGCCGGTGCCGACTTCAACACGCCAGGCACCGGTCAGCAGCGTAGGCACGCCCTGTTGTTTGGCGCCCTGAGCGATCTGTGCGTAGTTCTGCAGAATCAGCGAAATACCGATAGCGCTGATCAGCGGCGCCAGGCGGGTCGAGTTACGCAGGGGTTTGTAGGCGACACGCTCGATGACCCAGCCATACACCGCCGTGACGACGATGGTGAAGATCAGCGTACCGAGCATCAGCAGCGGGAAGGATTCGATACCGAAGTAAGCCAGCAGAGCCAGACTGATTGCCGCCAGGTAAGCGGAAATCATGTAAACCTCGCCGTGGGCGAAGTTGATCATGCCGATGATGCCGTAGACCATTGTGTAGCCGATGGCGATCAGGCCATAGACCGACCCGAGGGTCAGGCCATTGACCAGTTGCTGCAGGAAAATACCATCCATAACGCAATCTCACGCAGTGAGAACCTGCGCGCCATCGGCGCGCGGTTCTTCTAGGAAAAATACAGATGTACGTCGGAGCAATGTCGGAGCGTGATCAGCCCGATCACCACTGATCCCTCTGTGGGAGCGAGCCTGCTCGCGAAAGCGGTTGAACACTCAACGCAGAGGTTGTTTGTCAGTGCGTCTTCGCGAGCAGGCTCGCTCCCACAGGGGATCGGTGGTGATCAGATGATCGCTTCAGCCCTTACTTCTGCTTTTCCAGCTGGTGGTATTTGCCGTCCTTGTCCCACTGGTAAACCACGTAGTCGGAGACTTTCAGGTCGCCTTTGGCGTCCCAGGTCTTCTCGCCCATCACGGTTTTCACCGGGTTGGCCTTCAGCCACTTGGCAGCGGCTTCGCCGTCGTTTTTCTTCGCGCCATTGAACGCTGCCGCCAGGGTCTGAACCGAGGCGTAAGCGTACAGGGTGTAGCCTTCAGGCTCGGTGCCGGCCTTGCGGAACGCGTCTACTACGGTCTTGCTTTCCGGCAACAGGCGCGGGTCGGCGCCGAAAGTCATCAGCACGCCATCGGTGAATTGCGGGCCGCCAGCGGTGGTCACCAGTTCGTCGGTCACGATGCCGTCGTCGGACATGAACTTGACGTCTTTCAGACCTTGTTCACGCAACTGACGAACCAGCGGACCGGCTTCCGGGTGCAGGCCGCCGAAATAGACGACATCGGCGCCGGCGCCACGGATCTTGGTGACGATGGTGCTGAAGTCTTTCTCGCCACGGGTCAGGCCTTCGTACAGCACAGGCTTGACGCCGCGTTTTTCCAGCTGAGCCTTGGTGGCATCAGCCAGGCCTTGGCCGTAGGTGTCCTTGTCGTGCAGCACGACGACTTTCTTGCCCTTGAGCATGTCGACGATGTAGTCGCCGGCAACGATGCCTTGCTGGTCGTCACGTCCGCACATACGGAACATGGCGCTGAGGCCGCGTTCGGTAACTTGCGGGTTGGTCGAGCCCGGAGTGATCGCGATGATCCCGGCTTCGTCGTAGATTTCCGACGCTGGAATGGTCGAAGAGGAGCAGAAGTGACCGACCACGCCGGCGACTTTCTGGTTGGTGAGGTCCTTGGCGACCGTCACTGCCTGCTTCGGTTCGCAGGCGTCGTCGCCTTTGACCAGGACGATTTTTTCCCCGTTGACGCCACCCGCCGCGTTGACCGCATCGGCCGCCGCCTGTGCACCCTTCATGTACTGCTCGCCGAATGCCGCGTTGGCACCGGTCATAGGACCCGCTACACCGATCTTGATATCAGCTTGAGCAAACGCAGAAACACCCAGCGCAGTAGCGACTGCGAGGGCCAGAAAGCCTTTCTTGTAAAACGTCTGGGACATGAGGTGGTGCTCCAAGGTTTTTTTTAGTTGGCACTGCGACTTCACTTCACTCAAAGCTCAGAGCAAGGCCCGTGCCATCGGTTTTTTATTCTTCAAAAAGTCGCTGCGTTGTTGTTATTTCGACTGTTTCGGTCCCATTTTCATTGGGCGTGCAACCGTCTAAACCGCGGAAGGTGAAACCATTTGTTTTTTCAGGCGCAACCCGCACGCGCCATCATTGCAACCGCAGCGGCAAACGACGTGCAACCAGCCTGTAACAGCCCGCGTCACCGAACTGCACACTGCTGGTGCGGTACTGCTACAACCCGCACCATTACAGGCTAGTCGCTGGATGCAAAAGCGCCGCTTGCGGCAACAAATTTCAACACTCAAATAACGATGCGCAGGCACTGGCCCGCGTGATACAGGGAAAACCCGGCCTCGTACAGGCAACTGCGCAAGCCCACACCGGCCAGGGGCTGCATCGGTGCGAAGGGAATCGGCAGTGCCTGCGGATTGCCGTTGCACAGGTAATCGGCAAAAGCTTTGCCGACCACCGTGCCGGTGGTGACGCCGCGACCGTTATAACCGGTGACGGCCACCAGTCCCGGCGCCGGTTCGAACAGGCGCATCAGGTGATCAGGGGTAAACGCGATGCGCCCGGTCCAGGTGCATTGCCACTCGACCGGCTTCAGATTGGGGAAGTAATGCTGCTGCACCCGATCGGCCCAGGCTTTGAGAAACCAGGTCGGTTTCTGGTTGCCATTGCCGAGGCTGCCGAGCAACAGGCGCCCGTCCTTGTCACGGCGGATGCTGCTCAATACCTGACGGGTGTCCCACGAGCCCTGCCCGCCCGGGAGAATTTCTTGCGCAGCGTCTTCGGTAAGTGGCACCGAGGCGACCTGGTAGTAATAGCCGGGAAAGAAATTGCGCTTGAGTTCGGTCCAGTCGCCTTCGGTGTAAGCATTGGAGGCGATGACCACTTGTTCGGCGAGTACCGAACCCTGGGCGGTTTGCACCGACCACTTCTGCCCGACGCGCTCGAGGCGAGTCACCGGCGAATGATCGAACATCTGCCCGCCGAGCCCGCGCACGGCATTGGCCAGCCCGGTGACATAGGCCATCGGATTGAGCGTGCCGGCGCGGCGGTCAAGCAACGCGGCGGCGATTTTCTGCGTGCCGGTGGCTTGCTCGCAGGCCTTGCCGGTGAGCAGTTCGACCGGCGCGCCACGACGTTTCCATTGCTGCTCGCGACTGCGCAGATCCGCCTCGCCCTTGGCGTTATGCGCCATGTGCAAAGTGCCTTCGCGGCGCAATTGGCAATCGATAGCGTATTTATCCACAAGGCTGAACACCAGCGCCGGCGCCGCACCGAGCATGCGGTTGAGCTGACTGCCGACCGCCTCGCCGAACCCCGCTTCGATCTCGTCCGGAGGAATCCACATGCCGGCGTTGACCAGCCCGACATTGCGCCCGGAGCCACCGTGCCCTGCGCGATGCGCTTCCAGCACGCAGACGCTTTTGCCTTTTTCCAACAGATGCAGCGCCGCTGACAACCCGGTGAACCCGGCGCCGATCACACAGACATCGACCTTGACCTCGCCCTTGAGCGCGGTGTTATCCGGGCGTTGTGGCGTGAGCGTTTCCCACAGACATTCTTCGCGTAACGGCATTGCCAGACTCCAACAGAAACCCAACAAACACACAAACCTGAGTGAGCCCCCTGTGGCGAGGGGATTTAGCGAAACGTCGCACCGCCCCGCTGGGTCGCGGAGCGGCCCCAAAATTTCAAAAGCGACGACTGCTTCGCAGCCGAACGGGGATAAATCCCCTCGCCACAGTGCTCACTCCTACAGAGGATCTCCACCTGTCAGTCGAATGTAATGCCCTGCGCCAACGGCAATTCCAGCGAGTAGTTGACGGTATTGGTCTGCCGCCGCATGTACGCGCGCCAGGCATCGGAGCCGGACTCACGGCCGCCGCCGGTTTCTTTCTCGCCACCAAAGGCGCCGCCGATTTCCGCGCCGCTCGGGCCGATGTTGACGTTGGCGATGCCGCAGTCACTGCCGACCGCCGACATGAACCGCTCGGCCTCACGCACATCGGTGGTGAAAATGCACGATGACAGGCCTTGCGGCACGGCATTGTTCAGGCGCAGCGCTTCCTCGAAATCGCTGTAGCCGACCACGTAGAGAATCGGCGCAAAGGTTTCGCTGCAGACCACATCGCTCTGCTCGGGCATTTCCACGATGGCCGGCGACACGTAATAAGCATTGGGGAATTGCTCTTCCAGTTGGCGCTTGCCACCGAACACCCGGCCGCCTTCGCTCAGCGCCTGTTCCAGCGCATCCTGCATGTTTTCGAAGCTGTGCTTGTCGATCAGCGGGCCGACCAGATTGCCTTGCAGCGGATGGCCGATGCGTACTTTCGAATAGGCAGCCTTGAGGCGGGTGACGATTTCTTCCTTCACCGATTCATGAGCGATCAGACGGCGCAAGGTGGTGCAGCGTTGCCCGGCGGTGCCGACGGCGCTGAACAGAATCGCGCGCACTGCCATGTCCAGATCGGCGCTCGGGCCGAGGATCATCGCGTTGTTGCCGCCCAGTTCGAGAATGCTGCGGGCGAAACGCGCGGCGACTTTCGGCGCCACTTCGCGGCCCATGCGCGTGCTGCCGGTGGCGCTGATCAGCGCAACACGCGGATCATCGACCAGCGCTTCGCCGGCATCGCGACCGCCGATCACCACCTGGCACAGGCTCGGTGGGGCATCACTGAAATTTTTCACTACGCGATCAAACAGCGCCTGACAGGCCAGCGCGGTCAGCGGGGTTTTCTCTGATGGCTTCCACACCACCGGGTTGCCGCAGACCAGCGCCAGGGTGGTGTTCCACGCCCACACTGCGACCGGGAAGTTGAACGCGCTGATGACGCCGACCACGCCGAGCGGATGCCAGGTTTCACGCATATGGTGGCCCGGGCGCTCGGAGGCGATGGTCAGACCGTACAACTGGCGCGACAGGCCAACGGCGAAATCGCAGATGTCGATCATCTCCTGTACTTCACCCAGGCCTTCCTGAGTGATCTTGCCCGCCTCCCACGACACCAGCTCGCCGAGATCGGCCTTGTACTCGCGCAACACTTCGCCGAACTGACGCACCAGCTCACCGCGACGCGGCGCCGGCACCTTGCGCCAGTGCTCGAATGCATGATCTGCGCGACTGATGTGTTGCTCGACTTCGGCAGCGCCCTCCCAGTTCACCGAGGCAATTTCACTGCCATCGATGGGCGAATGCACCGGCACCTTGCCGTTCTGGTACAGGGCCGGGTTGACTCCCAGGCGATCAAGCAATGCGGCTACCATCGGTCTCTCCTCAAGCAAAAACAGAATGTGTGCGGCCATCCTTTGCATGGCCGGGCAGGCCTTTAGTTGTAGCCTCACTGCGGCGATGCAACAAACGACCTTTACGCCAGATATCATTCCGTTTATTCATGCTGCCTAGCGAAAGACAAGAAAAAGGACTGGCCATGCTGAACAGACGCCACTTGCCCTCGATCACCGCGCTGCAATGCTTCGAGGCCGTGACCCGGCACCTGAGTTTTACCCGCGCCGCCGAAGAGCTGAACCTGACACAGAGTGCGGTGAGCAAACAGGTCGCGCAGCTTGAAGAACTGTTGCAGCACTTGCTGTTCCGCCGCGTGCGTCGGCGCTTGCAGATGACGCCGGCCGGGGATTTGTATCTGGTCGAGGTCAGAAAAATCCTCAGCCAAGTGGAGATGTCGACGCATTACCTGCGTTCCTACGGCGGCGAAACCGAAGTCTTGCGCGTCTCCACCCCGTCAACCTTCGGCGCCCGTTGGCTGGTGCCGCGCCTGAAAGGCTGGCGCCTGCGCCATCCGTCGATTCATCTGGATCTGTGCAACGAGCAGGAAGCCGATGATCTGTTGCAGGGGCGCAGCGATCTGGCCTTCTATTTCGGCCAGGCTTCGCGACCGGGTACCGAATGCCTGAAATTGTTCGGCGAACAACTGGTGCCGGTCTGCGCCCCGGGCAGCCTGCCGGACACGCCATTCACTGACCCGACGCAACTCACCGACCTGGTACTGCTGCAAAATGCCTCGCGACCGCAGGCCTGGCACGACTGGTTCGACAGTCAGGGCTACCACACCGAACACAGCTACCACGGGCCGCGTTTCGAAACCTTTTACATGTGCATCCGCGCCGCCCAGGTCGGCTGTGGCGTGGCGCTGCTGCCGCAGTTTCTGGTGGAAGAGGAATTGGCCGAAGGCAAACTGGTCATACCCTGGCAGCATGCGATGCCCAGCAGCGATGCCTATTACCTGGCCTACCCGGAGCACGCGGCGGAAGTGCCGAAGGTGCGGGATTTTGTGAAATGGATGCTTGAACAAATCGATAGCCCGGTGTGAGGTCAACCGGGATCCCTGTGGGAGCGAGCCTGCTCGCGAAAGCGTCGGGTCAGCCACATCATCTTTAACTGACACACCGCCTTCGCGAGCAGGCTCGCTCCCACAGTGGATCTGCGGCGCTCTGAAAAAATGCTGGCAATCCCCACCGCCGATATGCGCCACTAGCGCCATCGATATAGACCGCGCCAGGCGCGGCGCAACTGGAGACCCGTTTATGAGCGAGAGTGTGTTTGCCGATCGCATCGTGCAGAACCTGCTCGACACCGACTTCTACAAGCTGACGATGATGCAGGCGGTGCTGCACAACTACCCCAACGTCGAAGTCGAATGGGAGTTCCGTTGCCGCAACGCCGAGGATCTGCGTCCGTATCTGGCCGAGATTCGTCATCAGATCGAGCGTCTGGCCGAGCTGAGCCTGAGTGCTGATCAGTTAAGTTTTCTCGAGCGCATCAGCTTTCTGAAACCGGATTTTCTGCGTTTCCTTGGCCTGTTCCGCTTCAACCTGCGCTACCTGCACACCGGCATCGAGAGCGGAGAACTGTTCATCCGTCTGCGCGGGCCATGGCTGCATGTGATCCTCTACGAAGTGCCGCTGCTGGCGATCGTCAGCGAAGTGCGCAACCGCTATCGCTACCGGGAGACTTCGCTGGAGCAGGCACGCGAACAGCTGTATCGCAAGTTCGACTGGCTGACCGCCAATGCCTCGGCCGATGAGCTGTCGCAACTGCAGGTTGCCGATTTCGGCACGCGCCGGCGCTTTTCCTTTGGCGTGCAGGCCGAAGTGGTCAACGTCCTCAAGCATGACTTCCCGGGGCGTTTCGTCGGTACCAGCAACGTGCATCTGTCCCGCGAACTGGACATGAAACCGCTGGGCACCATGGCCCATGAGTGGATCATGGCCCATCAGCAACTAGGCCCGCGTCTGATCGACAGCCAGATCGCCGCGCTCGACTGCTGGGTGCGCGAGTACCGTGGCCTGCTCGGCATTGCCCTCACCGATTGCATCACCACCGATGCGTTTCTTGGCGATTTCGATCTGTTCTTCGCCAAGCTCTTCGACGGTCTGCGCCATGACTCCGGGGACCCGGTGGCGTGGGGCGAAAAGTGCATCGCGCACTACCACAAGCTCGGCATCGACCCGATGAGCAAGACCCTGGTGTTCTCCGACAGTCTGACCCTGCCGAAATCGTTAGAGATTTTCCGCGCGCTGCACGGTCGCATCAATGTGAGCTTCGGCATCGGTACCAACCTCACCTGCGATATCCCGGGTGTCGAACCGATGAGCATCGTGCTTAAAATGACCGCCTGCAACGGCCAGCCGGTGGCGAAGATCTCCGACGAGCCTGGCAAGACCCACTGCAAAGATCCGAATTTCGTCGCCTATTTGCGACATGTGTTTCAGGTTCCTGCCGAATCCAGTCTATCTAGCAAGGAGTGAATTCATGCAAGCCGTACAGCGTGAGATTGCTGAGCAGCTCAAGGTGCAACCACCGTTCGCCGACGATCAGGCCCTGCAGGCCGAAGTCACCCGGCGCCTGACGTTCATCCAGGAATGTCTGGTCAATTCCGGGCTCAAGACCCTGGTGCTGGGCATCAGCGGCGGCGTCGACTCACTGACCGCCGGCCTCCTGGCCCAGCGCGCGGTACGTGAACTGCGCGAAAAAACCGGCGACGACCGCTACAAATTCATCGCCGTACGCCTGCCGTATGAAACCCAGTTCGACGAGCACGACGCCAAGGCCTCGCTCGATTGCATCGCCCCTGACGAAATCCACACCGTGAACATCGGCCCGGCGGTCAAGGCGCTGGCAGCTCAGGTGTCGGCGTTCGAAGGCAAACCGGCGGCGTCGGTGGACTTCGTGCTGGGTAATACCAAGGCGCGGATGCGCATGGTGGCGCAGTACACGATTGCCGGAGTGGCGGGCGGTCTGGTGATTGGCACCGACCATGCGGCGGAAGCGGTGATGGGTTTCTTCACCAAATTCGGCGATGGCGCCTGCGACCTCGCCCCGCTCAGTGGCTTGGTGAAAAATCAGGTGCGCGCCATTGCCCGCAGCTTTGGCGCGCCGGAATCGCTGGTCGAAAAAGTCCCGACAGCCGACCTCGAAGATCTTTCGCCAGGCAAGCCGGACGAAGCAGCGCATGGCGTGACCTATGCCGAGATCGATGCGTTTCTGCACGGTGAAGCGGTGCGGGACGAGGCGGCGAAGATCATTGTCGACACGTACAACAAGACTCATCACAAGCGGGTCATGCCGTTTGCGCCTTGATTTTTCAAAGGCATGAAAAAGCCCGCTGAGGAGTGATCCTAAGCGGGCTTTTTCTTTGGCCATCAGTCTTTCGGTGAAGCAGATGGCCTCTTCGCGAGCAGGCTCGCTCCCACATTGGCCCTGATTACTTGACGACGATAGTGCCTTTCATCATCGAGATGTGCCCAGGGAACGAGCAGAAGAAGCCGTAGCTACCGTCAGCCACCTTGGCCACATCAAAGGTCACCGAATCGGTTTCCTTGGCGCCGATGATCTTGGTGTGGGCGATGATGCGGGCGTCGCCATCTTTCAGGTAGTTCTTGTCGATACCGGCTGCCAGGCCGTCGGTAGCGATTGGCTGCATGTCAGCTTCTTTGCTGATCACCAGGTTATGGCCCATGACGTTCTTCGGCAGGCTGCCGGAGTGGGTCAGTTCGACGGTGAAGGTCTTGCAGCTCTTGTCGATCACGATTTCCTTGGTGTTGAAGGTCATCTGATCGGTGGAATCAACGGTGGTTTTGCACTCGGCAGCCATCAATTGGCTGCTGGCCAGCGCCAGCAGGGATACCGCAACAACTTTGGAAAACATGGTGAATCTCCAAGGCAGGGTTAACAAAAACACTAGTGGTGGAAAGACTGCCTGAAATCATCGCAAGTTCATATGACTTGAGTCAAAAATTGTATACAACTTTCAGGCTATGACACCCATCGACACAATCTAACGGCCATTTCGTACGGCCAGCCCTATGATCGGCCCACCTACTGAAACGGAGTGCCAGTCATGTTCTTTAACGGTCTGTTGTGCAGCTTGCTCGCCGCCTACGCCTGTGGCGCCAGCGGTACTTTTGAATCACCCGAACGCGAAGTCTAGTCCTTGGAGCGCAGCGTGCCAGCCGTTACCCTGTGCGCCTGATCGACTCAGGAGTAACGCATGTCGCTGAAATCCGTCTGTGTGTTTTGCGGTGCCAATGCCGGTACCGTGCCGGCCTACACTGAAGCTGCCGTGGCCCTTGGCCGGGCATTGGCCGAGCGAAATCTGACGCTGGTCTACGGCGGCGGCGCGGTCGGCTTGATGGGCATTGTGGCTGATGCCGCGCTGGCCGCTGGCGGCGAAGTAATCGGTATCATTCCGCAAAGCCTGATGGACAAGGAGATCGGCCACAAAAGCCTGACGCGCCTGGAAGTGGTCGACGGCATGCATGCGCGCAAGGCGCGGATGGCCGAACTCAGCGATGCATTCATCGCCCTGCCCGGCGGCCTTGGCACGCTGGAAGAGCTGTTCGAAGTCTGGACCTGGGGCCAGCTCGGCTACCACGGCAAGCCTTTGGGGCTGCTGGAAGTGAACGGTTTCTACAGCAAACTCACGGCTTTTCTCGATCATATCGTCGGCGAAGGCTTCGTTCGCGCGCCACACCGTGACATGCTGCAAGTGAGCGAATCGCCAGATTCCCTGCTCGATGCCCTCGATCAGTGGCAGCCGACCGTCACGCCCAAGTGGGTCGACCAAAAACCCGGTTAACCCCCGGACACCGATACAGGGCAGAATACGCGCCGCTCAACCTCACCTTCGACCCCAGAGGATCGCCCATGGCCAAACCCAATTACTCCTTCGCCAAACGTCAACGAGACCTGGCAAAGGAACAGAAGAAAGAGGAAAAGCTTCAGCGCAAGAAGCAATCCGCTGAAGAAGCGGCACTGAACCCTGACGGTGAAGTGGCGACCGATGATGATGTTGATGCATCCGATGCACCGAAAGATCAGGCGCCCGACGCCTGAGCCCCACCGGGTTTGATGATCGAATCAGACCCTGCGGATTTGTGACGGGGCTGACAGTTCTGCTGCCGGCCCTCACAGCCCTGCTTTCCCTGAAACACCAAAATCCCCTGTGGGAGCGAGCCTGCTCGCGAATGCGATATATCTGTTACAAATCTATTGGCTGACCTGACGCTTTCGCGAGCAGGCTCGCTCCCACATTTGAAGACTCATCAATTCTGAGGCATCACCGTAACCCGCACTTCCGGGTCGTGATTACCGCCACCGAGAATCACGCCACGCAGCGGCGACACATCGGAGAAATCCCTTCCCCACGCCAACGTGATGTGTTCCAGCGCCGGCCGCACATTGTTGGTCGGATCGAAATCCACCCAGCCCGATACCGGACAGAACACCGATACCCACGCATGCGAGGCGTCGGCGCCGATCAGGCGTGGCTGTCCCGGCGGCGGCTGGGTCAGCAGGTAGCCGCTGACATAACGCGCCGCCAGACCGCGCGAGCGCACACAGGCCAGCATCAGATGAGCGAAGTCCTGACACACGCCGCGTCGACGCTCCAGCACTTCCACCAGCGGCGTCGCCACCTGGGTGGCTTCGGCATCGAAGGTGAATTCGCTGAAGATCTTCTGCATCAGCGCCTGCACGCCGAGCAGCAACGGTCGCCCTGGCGGAAAACAGCTTTGCGAGAACTCGACGAAGCTGCGCTTCAAATGCACATAAGGTGACTGGAACCGGTAGCGACAGGCTTCGAGCAAGTCGGCGGACAACGGCTGACTGCTGTAGGTCAGCGCATCGCGGGTCTGCTCCCACGCCGGCGACTGATTGAAATCCAGCGCCGGTCGCGCCAGCACTTCGACCGTCAGCCGGGCGTTGACCTGCAATTGGTCATGGGGCCGCTCAAAGGCCAACCGCGTCAGCGGATTGCCGAAAACATCCAGCTCATCCCGGCGCATGGTCGGTTCGGGGCTGATCAGCAACTGCTGCTCGGTGCAGCGCTGCCAGCTGCATTCGCGCGGCCACAGGTGCGCCAGTTGCTGCGCGAGGGAGACCGGGCTGTCGTAGTGATAACAGGTGTCGTGAAAGATCTGGTACTGAGCGCTCATCACACGGACACCGTTCGCTGGCTGACATCATCGACATGGGCGAAATGGCGCAGGGCCAGACGATCCGATACCTGGCCGCTGGCTTCGGCGATTTCCTGCAACAGATCGGCCAGACCATCCAGCGCGGCACGTACGCTGGATTTGCCGAACAGCGGGTTCTCCAGACAACCGAGATCAAACCGCGAGAGGCGTTCGACCAGCTGCGGCAGCGCGGTTTCGCGAGGTGCGCCGAAGTCGTCGTTCAAGCGTTTCAGCGTGCGGGTGACCAGTTTCAGCTGAAACAGCACCGCGTGGGGGTTCTGCTCATCCAGCAACAGCAGATCGAGCACCGGAATCAGTTGCGCCACTGCCAGATAGCGCGAGCGGTAGGTGATGCTGCTGTTACCCAACTCCAGCAACCACTCAAGCCCCGCCTGATCGAACGCACCCGCACCGCGCAGAAACGCGGCGAGGCTGCTGCTGAGAAATTGCAGGCGTTCGATGCGCCGGCCAATCATCAGAAAGCGCCAGCCTTCGTCACGGGTCATGTCATCCAGCGCAAACCCCGACAGCGCTGCCAGCGACATCACCAGACGGTTGAGGAAATCCAGCAGTTCGCCGAAGTCCGGTTCATCGACTTCCAGCTCCAGCGCCTCGCGCTGCAACTCGACCAGCGCCTGCCAGTTTTCCCGGGACAGCTTGCCGCGCACTTGCGACGCAGCCCACTGCAAGCGCTGCAAGTTGGAACGCAGGCTGAACGACCAATCCTCGCCCAGCAACGCAGCGAGCAGGCGCTCCGGCAGTTCGCCTTCATCGGGCAGCAAGGCCAGCCGCTCGCCGAGATCGACCGCTGCTTGCAGCGCCTGCGGATCATCGCCATCGACGTAACGCGTGAGCATGATGCGCAGCAGCCGCGCGCTGTCGTCGCAGCGTTCGCAGTAGCGACCGAACCAGAACAGATTCTCCACTACCCGCGATGGCAGGTAAGGATCGCGCCGCACCAGATCGTGCACGCCGACATTGCGCTGCGCCTTCCACTGCTCGCCACTCGGCGCACGGTCGCTGAGCACCCAGGTGTCCTTGCTCGCCCCGCCGCGCTGCATCGACACCACTTCGGCATCAGCCTCGGCCGCCACTCGGGTCAGACCGCCCGGCAACACGCGGTAGCCATCGTGGCTGGCCACCGCATACATGCGCATGCCGATCGCGCGGGGTTGCAGATGACCGTCCTCGGCTTGCCAGACCGGCGCCTGCGACAGTTGCGCAAGCTCTTGCGCGACGTAGGCATAAGGCCGTGCCTGCATACGCTGCGCCAGCTCGAGGCGCTGGCTTTCATTCAAGTCACGGCCGAAAACAGGCGCGAAGCTCTGCGACGGGAACGCCGGTTTGATCAACAGCTCCGGAAGTTTTTCCAGCGCCTGCGCCAGCACCGGCGCTTCACCGCACCACCAGGTGGCGATCGAGGGCAGGATCAGTTCTTCGCCGAACAGGTACTGATTGATCTTCGGCAGAAACCCCAACAGCCCCGGCGATTCCAGCACGCCGCTGCCCAGCGCATTGGCCACCAGCACCCGCCCCTGACGCACCGCCTCAAGCAGACCGGGGACGCCAAGCGCCGAGTCGGTACGCAGTTCCAGCGGGTCGCAGAAATCATCGTCGAGGCGGCGCATGATCGCGTGCACCCGGCGCAGGCCACTGAGGGTTTTCAGGTAAACGGTGGCATTGCGCACCGTCAGATCGCCGCCCTCGACCAGCGGATAGCCGAGCTGGCGCGCCAGATACAGATGTTCGAAATAACTTTCATTGAACCGCCCCGGTGTCAGCAGCACCACCAGCGGTGCGTCATCGCCCTCCGGTGCCTGACGGGCCAAAGTTTCCTGCAAGGTGCGGAAGAAACCGGCCAGATGCTGGACCTTAAGATCCCGGTACAAATCGGGAAAGGCGCGGGAGACGATGGTGCGGTTTTCCAGCGCATAGCCGGCCCCGGACGGCGCCTGGGTGCGATCGGCAGTGACCCACCAGCGACCATCCGGTGTGCGCGCCAGATCCACGGCATACAAATGCAAAAAGGCTGATTCGGGCGGGGCAATGCCCTGACAGGGCCAGAGAAAATTGTTGTGTCCGAATACCAGCTCGGCGGGCAGCAGGCCTTCGCTGATCAACCGCTGCGGACCGTACAGATCCGCCAGCACTGCATTGAGCAAGCGCGCACGCTGAGCGATGCCGGCGGACAATTGCTGCCATTCATCTGCCGCGATCACATGGGGCAGCAGATCCAGCTCCCACGGCCGGTCAGCGCCCTTGGGATCGGCATAGACGTTGTAGGTGACGCCGTTTTCCTGAATCTGCCGCGCCAGCAAGGCTTGGCGCTGCACCAGTTGCGCCGGACTGCTGCGCTGCAACTGATCGAACAGGCGCTGCCAATGCGAGCGCACCGCGCCGCTGCCGTCGAGCAGTTCGTGATAGGTGCCCGCGGTCAGCGGGTAGCGGTCTAGCAGGTCAGGCATGGAAAGCTCGGCAGACAGCAGGGAACGGTCAGACTAACGCAGGCACATGACACGCGGATATACGAAAAATCCGCGTGTTGCGTAGGCTCTAGAAACGGCGCAGATCGATGGTCATCGGTAGCTCGTCATTGATTTCTACTTTGGGTACGGGAAGTTTCCCCGGCGTGTGTCCGAGGCGGAAAAACCGCGCCATGCGCCGGCTCTCCGCTTCATTGGCATTGACCGGCAAGGTTTCGTAATTGCGCCCGCCGGGATGGGCCACGTGATACTGGCAACCGCCCAGCGAACGCCCCATCCAGGTATCGAGCAGGTCGAATACCAATGGTGCGTGCACCGCTATGGTCGGATGCAGACAGTTGGCTGGTTGCCAGGCCCGAAAGCGCACCCCGGCGACAAACTCGCCTACTCGTCCGGTCGGGTGCAACGGCACCGCGACGCCATTACAGGTCAGCAGATAGCGCTGTGGCGGCAGGCCGTTGAGCTTGACCTGCAAGCGCTCCAGCGATGAATCGACGTAGCGCACCGTGCCGCCCGCCGAGCCCTCCTCGCCCAGCACATGCCAGGGTTCAAGCGCCTGACGCAGCTCCAGCTCGATGCCATTGACGGCGTAGTCGCCGACCTTGGGAAAACGAAATTCCAGATGCGCCGCGAACCACTCGGCGCGCAACGGGTAGCCAGCGTTGTTGAGTTCGACGATAACGTCGGCGAAATCCTCTTCGATAAAGTGCGGCAGCAGAAAGCGGTCGTGCAGCTCGGTGCCCCAGCGCGCCAGTTTCGCCGGCGCATAAGGCTCGCGCCAGAACCGCGCGACCAGCGCCCGCAGCAACAACTGCTGAGCCAGACTCATGCGCGCATGGGGCGGCATTTCAAAAGCGCGCAGTTCCAGCAAGCCAAGACGCCCGGTGGCGCCGTCCGGTGAATACAGTTTGTCGATGCAGAATTCGGCGCGATGGGTATTGCCGGTGACGTCGATCAGCAAATTGCGCAGCAGTCGATCGACCAGCCACGGTGCACATTCCTCGCCCGGTTCCGGCATTTGCGCAAAGGCGATTTCCAGTTCGTACAAGGCGTCATTGCGCGCCTCATCAACCCGTGGAGCCTGGGACGTCGGACCAATGAACAGCCCGGAAAACAGGTACGACAGCGAAGGATGGTTGTGCCAGTAACTGATCAGGCTGCGCAGCAGATCCGGCCGCCGCAGAAACGGTGAGTCCGCCGGTGTCGCGCCGCCGAGGACGAAATGGTTGCCGCCGCCGGTGCCGGTGTGGCGCCCGTCGATCATGAACTTCTCGGTGGTCAGGCGGGTTTGCCGTGCCTGTTCATAGAGAAACTCGGTGCGCTCGACCAACTCGTCCCAGGTCGCCGATGGCTGCACGTTGACCTCGATCACGCCCGGGTCCGGAGTGACACGGAAGTTGCTCAGGCGCGGATCACTTGGTGGTTCATAGCCTTCCAGCAGCACCGGGCAGTGCAGTTCTTCGGCGGTGGCCTCAATGGCCGAGACCAGTTCCAGATAATCCTCGACCCGCTCCAGCGGCGGCATGAACAGATACAGCCGGCCTTCGCGGGCCTCGGCGCAGAATGCGGTACGGGTCAGCCAGTCAGCGGATTCGTCGATTTTCGGCACCCGCTCATCCAGCGCAGCAGGTTCGCCGTGCACACCGAGCTGCGCCGGATCCGGCAGTTCAGCGAAGTCCTGATTCGGATCGTTGGGATGGATGAACGGATATTCCGCCGCTTTCACCCACGGCTGCGAGGCCAGCGGCAAGCGGTAACCCAGCGGCGAATCCCCCGGCACCAGGCGACAGTGCTCGTCACGCAGATACCAGCGCCCGCTCTGCCATTGATCGCCCTTGGCCGTGCGCGCCAGCGGCAGCACCTGGCCGATCACCTTGTTCAGGCCCTGACTGAAGACCTTGCGCAATCGCGCGCGCTCCAATGGCTCTTCCAGACGCGAATCTTCGGCGCTGACGTTGCCGGGCAACGCACCCTCGCGCCACAGGTAGTAGAGATGATCCTCGTAAGCCGGGAAGACGAAGCGCGCAGGCAACTTCAGACGCTCGGCGACGCTGGCGAGAAAGCGTCCGGCCAGTGCGCCGTCGGCGCCATAGTCCTGCTGTTCGTCGGCGATCAATGCGTCGTTGTGCCAGATCGGCTGACCGTCGCGGCGCCAGTAACAATTGAGCGACCAGCGCGGCAATTGCTCGCCGGGATACCACTTGCCCTGACCGAAATGCACCAGCCCCTGCGGCGCGTATTGCTTGCGCAGGCGTTGAAACAGTTCGGCGGACAGCCGGCGCTTGTCCGGCCCCAGTGCGGCGGTGTTCCATTCGGCGCCGTCCGGGTCGTCGATGGAGACGAAGGTCGGTTCGCCGCCCATGGTCAGGCGCACATCGCCTTCGAGCAGATCGGCATCGATCTGCCGGCCCAGTGCCTGGATCGCCCGCCACTGTTCATCGGTGTAAGGCTTGGTGACGCGCGGCGCTTCCCAGATTCGCTCGACCGACATTTCATGGCTGAACTGTGTCTCGCAAGGTTCGACCAGACCACTGATCGGCGCCGCCGAGGACGGATCGGGACTGCAGGCCAACGGAATATGCCCTTCCCCGGCGAACAACCCGGACGTCGCATCAAGGCCAATCCAGCCGGCACCCGGCAAATACACCTCGCACCAGGCATGCAGGTCGGTGAAGTCGACTTCAGTGCCGGACGGGCCGTCGAGGCTTTTCACGTCGGCGGTCAGTTGAATCAGGTAACCGGAAACAAACCGTGCCGCCAGACCGAGATTGCGCAACAGCTGCACCAGCAACCATGCCGAATCACGGCAGGAACCGGAGGCGTGTTGCAGTGTGTGCTCAGGAGTCTGCACGCCGGGCTCCATGCGGATCAGGTAGCCGATGTCTTCACTGAGGCGCTGATTGAGCGCCACCAGAAAATCCACCGCCGGCAGTGGCGTGCGGTCGATGCTGTCCAGGTAAGCCTTGAACGTTGGCGTCAGCGGCAGGGTTTCGAGGTACGGCGCCAGCTCCTTGCGTTCATCGGCGGCGTAGCTGAACGGAATTCTCTCGGCGTACGGTTCGAGGAAGAAGTCGAAGGGATTGAACACCGCCATTTCCGCGACCAGATCGACTTCGATGCGCAGCTCTGCGGTTTTTTCCGGGAACACCAGACGTGCCAGGTAATTGCCCTGGGGGTCCTGCTGCCAGTTGATGAAATGCTGCTCGGGCGAGACTTTCAGCGCATAGGAAAGAATTCGCGTGCGGCTGTGGGGCGCCGGGCGCAGGCGGACGATCTGCGGGCCGAGTTCGACAGCGCGGTCGTAGCGATAATGCGTGACGTGATGCAATGCGACATGAATCGACACGGCGTGCCTCCTGCGAGCCTTGGGCGTATGGGAAAGCGCGCAAGACTTATGCCATGCACAGGCTTGCGCGCTTTCGCGAAATGCTCAAGGCAGTACAGCACCAAAACCGGGCGATGCGAGGAAATGCTTGGACTCAGTTGCACGCAAATGTTGCGGACGCTGATTCTTGCGGTGTTTGATCGGACGCTTTCGCGAGCAGGCTCGCTCCCACATTTGGAATGCGTTCCCCTGTGGGAGCGAGCCTGCTCGCGAAGAGGCCAGTGGCAACAACTTGATCATTCCCACGCTCTGCGTGGGAATGCAGCCCGTGACGCTCCGCGTCACAACCATGTTCGACAATACTGCGAGTAACGGCTGGAACGCGGAGCGTCCCGAGAGGCATTCCCACGCGGAGCGTGGGAACGATCAGCAAAACGCCAACCCGAAGGTTGGCGTTCTGTTCAGCTCAAGCAGTGTTTAGCGCGGCACGACCGGCTTGCGTGTCGGCTTCGGCCCTTTGCCTTTGGCCGCATCCTTGCGCTCCTTGGCCGCCTGCTGGTTGCGGGCGAATGCCGCAGCCTTGGCCTGTTCACGCTTGTCCCACGGATTACCGCCATCACTGGCACGCGGCGGCAGACCGGTGTGCTGAGTGAGAATCTTGGTGGTCTTCTCTTTGGCGACCTTGTGGCTGCCGGCCGGCGTCGAGTTCTTGCGACGGGCGCTCTGGTAGCTGTCGGTGGCCGGCTGATGCGCCGGGATCAGTTGATCCTTGCCCGGGCCGATCAGATCGGCGCGGCCCATGCGGATCAGCGCTTCACGCAGCATCGGCCAGCCTTTCGGGTCGTGATAACGCAAGAACGCCTTGTGCAGACGACGCTGATCTTCGCTCTTGACGATGGTCACGCCGTCGCTCTTGTACGTCACCTTGCGCAGCGGGTTCTTGCCCGAGTGGTACATCGCCGTGGCGGTGGCCATCGGCGACGGGTAGAACGCCTGCACCTGGTCGGCGCGGAAGCCATTGCCCTTGAGCCACAGAGCAAGGTTCATCATGTCTTCGTCGGTGGTGCCCGGGTGGGCAGCGATGAAGTACGGAATCAGGTACTGCTCCTTGCCCGCTTCCTTGGTGTACTTCTCGAACATGCGCTTGAACTTGTCATAGCTGCCGATGCCCGGCTTCATCATCTGGTTGAGCGGACCTTCCTCGGTGTGCTCCGGGGCGATCTTCAGATAACCGCCGACATGGTGAGTCACCAGCTCCTTGACGTATTCCGGCGACTCGACGGCGAGGTCGTAACGCAAACCGGAGGCGATCAGGATCTTCTTCACACCCGGCAGGGCGCGGGCGCTGCGATACAGCTGGATCAGCGACGAGTGGTCGGTGTTCAGGTTCGGGCAGATACCGGGGAACACGCACGACGGCTTGCGGCAGGCGGATTCGATTTCCGGGCTCTTGCAGGCGATGCGGTACATGTTCGCAGTCGGGCCGCCGAGGTCGGAAATCACGCCGGTGAAACCCGGCACCTTGTCGCGGATCTCTTCGATTTCGCGAATGATCGACTCTTCGGAACGGTTCTGGATGATGCGGCCTTCGTGCTCGGTGATCGAGCAGAAGGTGCAGCCACCAAAGCAGCCACGCATGATGTTCACCGAGAAACGGATCATGTCGTAGGCCGGGATCTTCTCCTTGCCGTACGCCGGGTGCGGCACACGGGCGTAAGGCATGCCGAACACGTAGTCCATTTCTTCGGTGGTCATCGGAATCGGCGGCGGGTTGAACCAGACATCGAGCTCGCCATGCTTCTGCACCAGCGCACGGGCGTTGCCCGGGTTGGTTTCCAGGTGCAACACGCGGTTGGCGTGGGCGTAAAGAACCGGGTCGTTGCGCACCTTCTCCATCGACGGCAGACGAATCACGGTCTTGTCACGGGTCATGCGCGGGCTGGCCAGGATCTGCACGACCTTGGCTTCCTGCGGATCTTCGACCGGGCCTTTTTCCTGCTCGATGGCGCAGGCCTGGGTGTCCTGGGTATTCACGTACGGGTTGATGATCTTGTCGACCTTGCCCGGACGGTCGATGCGCGTGGAGTCGACTTCGTACCAGCCCTGTGGCGTGTCGCGACGGATGAACGCGGTGCCGCGCACATCGGTGATGTCTTCGATCTTGTGGCCCCACGACAGGCGCTGGGCAACTTCGACAATGGCCCGCTCGGCGTTGCCGTACAGCAGAATGTCGGCGCTGGCGTCGATCAGGATCGAGTTGCGCACGCGATCCTGCCAATAGTCGTAGTGGGCGATGCGGCGCAGCGAGGCTTCAATGCCGCCGAGCACGATCGGCACATGCTTGTAGGCTTCCTTGCAGCGCTGGCTGTAGACCAGACTGGCGCGATCCGGACGCTTGCCGGCCATGCCGCCGGGCGTGTACGCGTCATCGGAACGGATTTTCTTGTCCGCGGTGTAACGATTGATCATCGAGTCCATGTTGCCCGCCGCGACGCCGAAGAACAGGTTCGGCTCGCCGAGCTTCATGAAGTCGTCTTTGGACTGCCAGTTCGGCTGCGCGATGATCCCGACGCGGAAGCCTTGCGACTCCAGCAGCCGGCCGATGATCGCCATGCCGAACGACGGATGATCGACGTAGGCATCACCGGTAACAATGATGATGTCGCACGAATCCCAGCCGAGCTGATCCATCTCCTCCCTGCTCATCGGCAGGAATGGCGCTGGCCCGAAACATTCGGCCCAATATTTTGGATAGTCAAATAACGGCTTGGCTGCTTGCATGTCGACGACCGGTGTTGAAGTGAAAAATCGCGGGCGCGGAATATAGCACAAATTTTGACCAATTCCGACGACGGTGGTCGGTTTCTCTGCGAGCTGGTCTCGCGCAGCCAGCCCGCGACACATCACGAGTTTTCGCTGAGCGTACGACGCACCAAAACGGCAAGGAAGCCGCCCGCCCGCAGCACTCCCCCGGGAGTAACGGGGCATTCAACGTAAAGGAAGACAGGCAATGTCACCCAAACCGCCAATCAGAGGTATTACCACCGTCTCGGTCCATAATCCGCGACCCGATTATTCGCTAACCCGGCCTGGTTTCCCCCTGTCCTTCGATGGCACGTCGGGGCTCAGGATTCCCACGCGCCCGACGACAACGATCGCAACAGCGATCGATCACGTGCTCAACCACATTATCCCCATGCCTGCGCGGGCGGCGGTCAGAACGGCAGCGGTAGCGCAATCTGTTGCCTTTGTGCACGACCGCCCTTTGAAGGATTACTGGATCACTTCGCTGGTTGTGCTGCCGGCGGCCGATGCCGAAGGCATGTCGACGCTCAATGGACGCCAGTATGTCCAGGTACCGGAGGGTGGCACCGTACAGGTGAGTCTGGACTCGGCCAGCGGTTTCTACCGGGCAAAATTGCCCAGCGAATTGCACGCGTCGGGACCGCTATTGCGCTTCGATACCGACAGCCGTCTCTGGCAGCCCATCGACACCTCGGCGCCCTCCACCTACCCCTTGTCCACTACCCGGCTGGAGGCGTTTCGCACCGATCTGGATTTCAGCACGGTCGAGCCGGACGGCGATGGCCTGTTGCGCTTCAACGGCAAACTCTATGTGCAGATCGAGAGCTACGCCTATCAGGTTCTGCATGATCTCGACGCCTCGACACCGCACAGAGCGGTGATGCGCATCGTTCGCCCTGAAGATCCGATCGCCGCCGATGCGACAAACGTTTACGTCGCATCACGTCCCGGCAGGTCGGAAGCGATTACTTTCAATGCTCAATCCGGCTGGCGCGGAACCTCCTTGACAGGTGTAGCCGGAATGCCGAGAGGCGCAGCGGCGCGACCCTCAGACTTATGGCTGCATCTGGAGGTGACAGTCGCACTCGAGGGTATCAACAAGCGGATCAAGCAAGATCAGGATAAACGTGAACAGCTGATAAACGCCTGGCTGGAGGCGAGTAACGCGCAGGGAGAGCATGCGCAAACCGTTCGACGCGAAACAATGGCGCTGCTTGATCGCGAGGTTCACTGCCACAAAGAACTGAAACACCTTGGAAAGGCGCTGAAATACTACGAGGAGCAAAAATCCTCGATCAAGCGCTTCATGAAGCAGGACGCTTACCTGAACAACATAATCAGGCTGCAAAAAAAACAGATGCTCGCCTATCAGCAACTGATCGAATGCGGCTTGACGCGCCACGCCCTGGAGGGTCCGATGATCGACCTCGACCCGGAGCGGCTGCCGCGAACAGTCAACGTTCTGGGCAGGATGCTGAGTCATCTGAAAGAGCGCCAGCAAATCGCCGACAATCTGGTGAACAAATGGCGGGTCTCTCCAGACGAGTTCAGCGCGGATGTTCTTTCACCAATGGACACCCATAACGTTGTTGCCTCCTGGGTCCTGACCAAAAGTCTGATGCTGGATACCCCACAATCGGCCGGCAACGCCCCTCTGGCATCGGAACTGGCCACCCGCTTTGGTCAGGTGACCTTTGTTTACGGAGCGCTTGGCGCAGTTCCCGAGGTTTCCCACCCTGCCGTATTGAATAACCTGTTCCAGGAATGCACAGCCATCCGCCACTGGTTCGAACGCCTTGATCTGGCACCGGGGGAGCAGCACGCCACTTCACGCAGGGAGATCACTGCGGAAATCGAAATATTCGAGCAGACGCTGGTAGGCCGCTTGAACCAGTTTCTCCATCAGGCTGACCGTCCGGTGCTGACGTTCGACCAGCAGAACATTGATTTCGAGTTCATTCCGGCCCAGGACAGAAGCGGTCTCCAACCGCCGCCCAAGCTCATCTTTCGGGCAAAGAAAAACGGCGTCTACAAGCTCAATGTCGGCGAGTCTCGACGCACCGCGCAAAACGAAGAGGTGATTGAGGTCCGCAACCTCCACAATCCCAGGCAGCCGTCACAGACCTATGACCGAGGACGCGGTGAATGGCGTTCGCCGCGGACAACGCCGCAGAGGAGCTTGCCGTCATTGGTTGCCGAAGCCACTCGGCACCTTGACCGTGTCGACGCGCATGTTCGCGCTGCCCTGCACGAAGAACGGCAAAGAAACCATCCGGACAACATTGTCGAGATGCTCGAAAGCAGCGCCGGGGCAATGGATGACACCGTATTGCAGTTGCAGCGGGCGGAACTGGCCCATGATGAGAGCGCCGCGCTGATTCGGCGCCTGCAGGACGCCAGTGAACGTCTGCGCAATGAGGGCGAAAACATCCGCCTGCGAATCTATAAGGACAAGCATGTTCTGAACGTCGACCGACTGCTGTACCTGATCGACAAGGGCCACGTGAACGCCCGGAAAATCGAGAGCCGATTGAAACGTGGCAAGGGTTCGGACCGGCAATATCTCGACATCTATCTAGTCACCGATGCACATACCCACGATCCCCTCTGGCACGCACATTTTCATTATGCGAGACAGGATTCCCCGGACTTGAATTTCAACGTGCGCGGCGCGCATCTGAAAACCCTTGAACAAAGCAGCAGGGGTATTCAATCGCAGCGCAGGGAAGAACTGGCGCAGCGGCCGCATCAACCTGTCTGGCGCGAATATCTCGATGGACGCACAGCGCAGAAAATCTTCGACCTCGCCGCCGCCTCCGCTCACCCGATGACACAGCCTCAGGCAATGACGCCGAACAGGCCGGCAGCTTCCGATGAAGAAGCTACCGTGCAACGACTACAAGGAATGTAAGACATGCCAAGCAAACCGCCGTCGAAAGTGACGCTTCCCGGTCATTCACATATTCGACCGGACACATCCATGGATACGCCCCCGCCACGCCTCAACCTGACCCCGCGCCCCGGCCTGGATCCGACCACGTTGAGCGGCCCGTCAATCCGCGCGAACAGGCTCACAGACGGTATCGATCCTGATGCAATCGTTCCTGCTCCCAACGTCACAGTGCAGGCGATTGCTTCAATGCATGACGCCTTCGCTCATGTGGGCCACCCGCCTGAGCATTACCGGCTCAGTGCAACGATCGGCTTGCCCGATGCCGACGCTGAAGGCCTGAGAACTTTCAAGGGGCGCCATTACGTGGAAATGACCGATGGTGGCTTCGTGCAGGTGGGCAAGGATGCGCAGAGCGGCCTCTGGCGCGCCAGGCTGGCCAGTGAATCGATCCCCTCCGGACCGCTGATGCTGCACGACCCCGAGAGTGGTCGATGGCATGCGCTGGAATTTTCGCAACCAAGCACCTTCGCTTTATCGGGGGCGCGTCTGCAGGCGTTTCGCACGCCGCTCGACTTCAGCACCAGCTCACCCGACAGCGACGGGCTGCACCGCCATGACGGCAAGCTCTATGCAGTGATCGATAATCACGGCTATCAGGTCCTGTACGATTCCGATGCGTCGACGCCTCTGGCCGAAGTGATGCGCATCGTTCGCCCGCAAGATCCTGTCGCCGCCGACGTCGACAACATCTACAGCGCTACGCGCCCTGGCAGATCCGAGCCTGTGGTGTTCGATGCCCGTCAGGGCTGGCAAGGCATCTTAGTCGGCGGAGCCGGCGGAATGCAGCGTGGCAGTCCCGACCAACCGGCTTCACCGGGGCTGCGGGAACGGCTCAACACCGCGTTCAACCGACTGCGCACGCCACAATCGCGACTGCGAAAACTTTATCCCTCTCTGGACAGCGAGCAGATCCGCACGCTGCTGAGCCCCCACGGCGACGATGTACAAGGCTTCTTGACCCGCGTCGAGACTGAATACAAGACCTTGAAGCTGGAACTCGCGACGTGGCTGAAGACCAGTACGCTGGCCGGCGGGGCGGCCCATCCCTCGGTGGAGCGCGCCGCGCAAGAGATCAAGCGTTGCTGGAAACGGCAGACGGGAACAACGCTGCAGCTGGATCTTGGCGGCGCCGGCATCGCTGCGCTCTCGGCAGATTTCAGCCATGTACGCACGCTGCACTTGCAGGCGGTGGCATGGTCGGCGGGCTCCGAAACTTTTCTCAAGCGGTTCACAGCCCTTGAGCGCTTGAAAATCAACGCTTCGGCGCTCGATACACCGCCGGCGAACCTCACGCAGATGCCCGGCCTGAAGGAACTGGACCTGCGAGCGAACCGCATTGAACTGAGCGAGCAAACCGCCGGCGAGCTGGCTTCGCTCAGCCAACTGGAAAACCTTGATCTGTCGGACAACCCGCTGGGCAAGACCCTGGACTTCAGCGGCATGCTCCAGCTCAAGACCGTGAGTCTGCGCAACACCGGGCTGGATGAATGGCCAACCGGGCTGCGAGATCAGCTAGCGATAGAGTCAATCGATCTGCGCAACAACCGATTGCGCGAAATTCCACAGACAATCATCAACCCGGCGAGTGATCAGTTGCTCGCCATCGCCAACATCAACCGCGTCACCCTGATCGAAGGCAATCCCTTCGCCAGCGGTTATTGGCGGCGGCTGGAAGTCTATTGGCAGCGGGTTACGGCGCAATACCCGGCACTGATCACCAGCGCACGCACGGCTGCATTCCGGATTGATGGCGACATTCCAGAAGTCGCCATGCTGCTGCAGATGCATCCAGAGAGAACCCCGCAAACTGCCCGGGAATACCTGATCGGTCTGGGGGATGATGCAGAAGCCACGATCAGCCGGCGTTTCGAGGAGTTCAAGGTGCTCGACGCACAGCTGCAGGCTTACGTCGCCGACAGCACGTCGGCAGCATCCAGCGCCGCCGGCCAGGAAAAGCTTCGGGCAGAATACATTGCCCGGACTATCAAGGACTGCTGGCTCCAGGAATCGACGTCGCTCATGCTGCCAGCAGTGAACGGACCGCTACCGTCACTGACTGCCGACTTCAGTCGGTTGAAAATGCTCATCCTCAATAACGTCGTCTGGTCCGACACTGCCGACACGTTCCTGTCGCGGTTGCCTGATCTGGACATTCTGACGATCACCCGCTCCGGCCTGAAAAAATTGCCCGCAGCCATCAGCGGGATGAGCCGGCTCGCCCACCTCAATCTGACTGAAAACCAGATAAAACTCGATGAGCACAGCGCTGGTGCATTGAGTGCATTGCATCAGCTGGTTACCGTCAAGCTCTCTGACAACCCACTGCAGATACCGCCCGATTTCAGCGCGATGTCCGGACTGCAGACACTGGAGCTGAGGAACACCGGAATCAGCGAGTGGCCCCTCGGGCTGGCTGACAAGACCACCTTGACCGGCGTCGACCTCAGCAACAATAAACTGCGCAACGTCCCCGACGCGCATATCAACCCGCCTGCCGATCAATTGGCCGTGGTCGCGCGGATCAACAACCGCACGCTGATTGAGGGCAACGACTTCCCTTCGCCTTACTGGAGAAAGTTCGATGGCTACTGGCGAAGACTCAATGAACTGCATCCCGAGTTGATGACTCCAGCCCACCCCGCCGTATTCGATACTGAGAACTCGCGAGCGCAACGCTACCGAAGACTGTTTCCGGGCAAAAGCATCAAGGCCTGCCGGGATTTTATCTGGAGCCAAGACAAGGGCACTGTCGCGACCAGGCTGTTGGCGCTCGAGCAGGATTTCGCCGTGCTGAAAAACCAGTTGGATGACTGGGTTTTTTCCGGAGGCAGCAATCGTCTGCGCTATATCCGCGTCAATCAATTGCACGCCAACACTCAAACCCGCAATGAGCGCATCGAGGCACGTGACCGGATCATCAGTTGCTGGCGACGTGAAACGCCCGAGCAACACGCCTTCGACGGCACGCCGATAGGTCTTGAACTGGATTTGAGCGGTTTGACACTGCCAACCCTGCCGGATCTGAGCAGCGACTTCAGCCATGTCGGCTCACTCAAACTCAACAACATGAATCTCACCGAATCCCCGGAAGGTTTCCTGACCCGCTTCCGGCATTTGCGCTGGCTGAACATGGCGAACAATCGACTCAGGGATCTCCCTCCGGCCATCGGCGAGATGCACGGGATGACGCGGTTGTTCCTGCAGGGCAATCAACTGGAACTCACCGCCGAGACCGCGCAGATACTGGCCGGGAGAACCACTCTGAGGGCCTTGTGGATTCACGACAACCCGCACTTGAGCGTGAGCCCGGATTTCAGTGCGATCACTGACATGCGCGAGGTCGACATGTCCAATACGGGCATCGAAAGCTGGCCAACCGGACTGTTCGATCAGCCCCTGCTGGGCAAGGTCCATCTGAACGACAACCGGATCACGAGTCTGCCCGACTTTGTCGTCGCACCGGCAGCGGATCGCCTGACGCATTCGATTCAGGTCAACAGTGGCACTCAGATAAGCGGTAATCCCCTGAGCGCATACACACGAGAACGCCTGGCCGGCTACGGTGAATGGCTGAACCGCTCCGCAGCATCGCTCTACAATCCATTGAACCTGCTGACGACTTCTCTTTCGGCAGCCCACCCGCAAGCAGTGGCAACGAACTCTGTTTCGGTCTATCCGCAGTTGACCGTCGGCATGACGGCAGACGAGGCGATGATTCGCGCCGAGCAATTGAACAGGCTCAAAGCACAGGTGGGCTCAGATGGCTTTTTCAACATCATTTCCAAGCTCGCCCACCATGCCGATTTCCGCCGACAGATCTGGGACGTGGTCGATGCGATCAGCGAGAACAGCGTGCAGACACGTGCGCTGCGCAGAGACGTTTTTGATCGCGCCTGCGAGGCTGGCTGCACTGACCTTGCCGCTGCCACGTTTACAGACATGCAAGTACTGACCATGACGCACAAGGCGCGAATGCAGGCGAGGCAAGACGGCGATGGTGCTCGATTGGTGGACCTGTCCAGAAGCCTGTTCAGACTCAGACAGGTCGATGATCTGGCCGCAGCCGAAATCGCTGCGAGCAGGGCAATCGTCGACGATCCGCAAACTTCAGCGAGGGAGCGCAATATCCATCAGCTGCGCTTGCGCGACCCGCACGAGATGACGATGGCCTACCGCTTTGGGCTCAAGGATCGGCTGCAGTTACCGTTTCAGCCGCAGACACTGTCCTTTATCGGCATGGCCGGCGTCACATCGCCGATGCTGGAAGTGGCCTACCGAAAGGTCATCGCCTTGAACGACTCCCCCGATGAGTTTCAGGCTCTGGTATCGATGGATTTCTGGCAGGACTTCATCACGCACAAATACTCGTCCCGGTTCGACGCCGCACGTCAGCCCTATCAACAGAAACAGGCCGCACTGGACGCGCAGTCTGCGACAAATGCCCTGACCGAAACCGAATATCAGGCGCAAACCAATGACGTCACAGCACAGCTGGCCATCAGCGAAGCGACGCTGATCCAGGCACTGACCCGCGAGGAAATTCGCCCCGGTGACGGAGTCGAAACAACTGCAAGCAGCGAGACGGCAGCTTCGGCCGATTGAAACCGACCACGACAGCAGGCCGGATGATCCGGTCTGCTGTTACTCGTCGTCGTCGAAGTTGTAACTGCCCGGCGCGAGGTTTTCGAAGCGCGTGTACTTGCCGATGAACGCCAGCCGAATAAACCCGATCGGGCCGTTACGCTGTTTGCCGATGATGATTTCGGCAATGCCCTTGTGCTCGGTTTCCGGGTGATACACCTCGTCGCGATAAACGAACATGATCACGTCGGCGTCCTGCTCGATCGCTCCGGATTCGCGCAAGTCGGAGTTGACCGGGCGTTTGTTGGGGCGTTGTTCGAGGGAGCGGTTGAGCTGCGACAGGGCGACTACCGGGCAGTTGAATTCCTTGGCCAGCGCTTTCAGCGATCGCGAAATCTCGGAAATCTCGTTGGTGCGGTTGTCACCGCTGGAACCGGGGATCTGCATCAGTTGCAGGTAGTCGATCATGATCAAGCCGACATCGCCGTGCTCACGCACCAGACGCCGGGTCCGCGCGCGCATTTCCGAAGGGCTGATACCGGCGGTGTCATCGATGAACAGTTTGCGATCATTGAGCAGGTTGACCGCTGACGTCAGGCGCGGCCAGTCGTCATCTTCGAGCTGGCCGGAACGCACCTTGGTCTGGTCGATTCGGCCGAGCGAAGACAGCATACGCATGATCAGCGATTCGCCTGGCATCTCGAGGGAGTAAACCAGGACAGCCTTCTCGCTGCGCAACACGGCGTTTTCCACGAGGTTCATCGCGAAGGTGGTTTTACCCATCGACGGACGGCCGGCGACGATAATCAGGTCGGACGGCTGCAAGCCGCTGGTCTTTTCATCGAGGTCGGTGTAACCCGTAGACAGACCGGTGATGGCGTCGGCGGTGTTGAACAGGGTATCGATCCGGTCGATAGCCTTGGTCAGCAACTCATTGACGCCGACCGGGCCGCCGGTCTTCGGCCGCGCTTCGGCGATCTGGAAGATCTGCCGTTCAGCTTCATCGAGGATCTCTTCGGCGGTACGGCCTTCGGGGTTGAAGGCGCTGTCGGCGATCTCGGTACTGATGCCGATCAGTTGGCGCAACGTCGCACGCTGGCGGACGATCTGCGCATAGGCCTTGATGTTGGCGACGGACGGGGTGTTTTTCGCCAGTTCGCCAAGATAGCCGAGGCCGCCGACTTGCGACGTCTGACCTTCCTTGTCCAGCTGTTCGGCAAGGGTCACGACGTCGATCGGCGAGTTCTGATCAGCCAGTTTGGCGATCGCTCGGAAGATCAGACGGTGGTCATGTCGATAGAAATCGCCATCGGAGACTTGATCGAGCACGCGTTCCCAAGCGTTGTTGTCCAGCATCAGACCACCGAGTACGGCCTGTTCGGCCTCGATGGAATGCGGCGGCACCTTCAGGGCAGCGGTTTGCAGATCGTATTGCTCGGGAGCGGAGATATCGTTCATGGCCACTTGAGTATTAGTGAAAAGCAGGGAATTCAGAAAGACAAAGGGCACGACCTGTAAACAGGATCGTGCCCGATGTTAACCGTCTGATGGACAAGCCGCCAGCCGATCGATGTTGCTTAAGCTGCTACCACGACAACGCGTACGGTGGCTTCAACTTCGGCGTGCAGGTGCACGGCCACGTCGAATTCACCCACGTTGCGGATGGTGCCGTTCGGCAGACGAACTTCGCTCTTCTGCACTTCAACGCCGGAGGCGGTCAGTGCGTCAGCGATGTCGTGAGTACCGATCGAACCGAACAGCTTGCCTTCGTCGCCAGCGGTGGCAGTGATGGTCACTTCCAGCTCGGCCAGTTGGGCAGCACGGCTTTCAGCCGATGCCTTACGGTCTGCGGCGGCTTTTTCCAGCTCGGCGCGACGCTCTTCGAACGCAGCCAGGTTGGCAGCGGTCGCAGCGGTAGCCTTGCCGAAAGGCAGCAGGTAGTTACGGCCGTAACCGGCCTTAACGTTTACTTTGTCGCCCAGGTTGCCCAGGTTGGCGATTTTTTCCAGAAGGATCAGTTGCATGTGAAAATCCTCTAACTTTTAACCTTCACCGTTCGCGCTGTCGGTGTCTTTCGACACGTGACGACCGCGAAAATCAATCAGGCTGTCGACAATGGCCAGAACCACGAGCAACGGATAGATCAGCTGCATGAACAACAGCAGCGTGACGTACAACCCCACCAGCCAGAAACCGGCCAGTCGCTTCTGCCCGACCAGCCCGTGAATCAGGGCCAGCCCGGCGAACACCAGCGGTACACTGCACAACGGCGTCAACATGGCCATCTGTGCACCGAGATTCGGGCCCAGAAGCATCAACGCCAGCAGTAACATCGCCGGCCCCAGCGGGATGCGGATGGCGCGAAACTCGCGACCGAAACCACCCGGGTTGTACAACAACGCCTGCCAATGCCGCCCGACAATCAGGCTCAGCACGCTGACGATCTGCAACAAGGCCGCAATCAGTCCGGTCAGGACCGGTGCAATCAGGGACGCGAAACGCGCTTGCTCATCGACCGACAATTGCTTGTAGGTCTCACCGAGAAGTGCCGGCATGACCTTTATAAGGGCCTGTGCAAGCATCTCGATCTGGGCCGCAAACGCGACCCCGAGCACCACTGAAAACACCACTCCGATCACTACGCTGACCAGCAGCGTGCGGACCCAGGATTCGCTTGCGCGCAAAACCAACGCATGCCCCGAAGACCCCAGCAGCACCAGAAGTGCCCGTGGGTCATCGGCATACAGCCACCAGATCAAGGCCGGCAGCAGTCCCAGTGACAGAACGCCAAGGGCGTCCGTCAATCCGCGCCGCAGCAGCACAAGGCTCCCGGCGGCAGCACCCAACCAATACAACAACGGCAATGTTGCACATCCGGCCACCACGAGAGTGGCCTGCATTCGGCCTCGCATGATGAACTCAGCTAAGGCGCGCATGCATTCAATCCTTTGCTACTTGTCGACTGCCCGGTCTCAGCGGCCGTGGCTGTCGGTGTAGGCCAGCAGGGCCAGGAAGCGGGCGCGCTTGATAGCGGTGGCCAGCTGACGCTGATAACGAGCTTTGGTACCGGTGATGCGGCTTGGAACGATTTTGCCGGTCTCGGATACGTAGGCTTTCAGAGTGTTGAGATCTTTGTAATCGATCTCTTTCACGTCTTCAGCGGTGAAGCGGCAGAATTTACGACGACGGAAGAAACGTGCCATTTGATAGGCTCCTTAATAAGGTCCGTGGATTACTCGTCAGCGTTATCGCTGTTGTCGCTGTCATCACTGTCGGTGCCTTCGGCGCCTTCGTGCTCAGGACGGTCGCGACGCTCACGGCGCTCACTGCGGTTTTCTTCAGCCTTGAGCATCTCGGACTGGCCGGTAACGGCTTCGTCGCGACGGATGACCAGGTTACGGATCACTGCATCGTTGTAGCGGAAGTTGTCTTCCAGCTCGGCCAGGGCCTTGCCAGTGCACTCAACGTTCAGCATCACGTAGTGAGCCTTGTGAACATTGTTGATTGCGTAGGCCAGTTGACGACGGCCCCAGTCTTCCAGACGGTGGATTTTGCCGCCGTCTTCTTCGATCAGCTTGGTGTAACGCTCAACCATGCCGCCGACTTGCTCGCTCTGATCCGGGTGGACCAGAAAGATGATTTCGTAATGACGCATGAATGCTCCTTACGGGTTGTAGCCTGCCGCTCAAAAACGGTCAGACAAGGAGTGAATGACACTTATGGACTTGCTGGCGCGGGGCACATGCGTGCCTGCCGTCACAGCAAGGGGCGCAATTGTAGAGAAGGGACTGCGGGCGCGCAAGGCAATTGGTGAATATTTGAACAACCACCGGGCGACCCGTGTAGGAGCTGCCGAAGGCAGCGATCTTTTGACTTTGATTTTTTCAAAGCAAGATCAAAAGATCGCAGCCTCGTTTCACTCGACAGCTCCTACAGGGGATTTGCAGCAGGTCAGGACTTCTTCGCAGTAGCCTTGGCCTTCGCACCGCGCTGGCGCTGGGCTTCGAACAGGCACACGCCGGTGGCGACCGAGACGTTGAGGCTGCTGACGCTGCCGGCCATCGGCAGGTTCACCAGATAGTCGCAGTGCTCGCGGGTCAGGCGACGCATCCCTTTGCCTTCGGCGCCCATGATCAGAATGGTCGGGCCGGTCAGGTCCTGGTCATAAATGCTGACCTCGGCTTCACCAGCGGTGCCGACTACCCACAAACCGCGCTGCTGAAGTTTTTCCAACGTGCGCGCCAGGTTGGTCACGGCCACCAGCGGGATCACTTCCGCCGCGCCGCAGGCGACTTTACGCACCACCGGGGTCAGCGTGGCCGACTTGTCTTTCGGCACGATCACCGCCAGCGCACCGGCCGCATCGGCCGAACGCAGGCAGGCGCCGAGGTTGTGCGGATCGGTCACGCCGTCGAGCACCAGTAACAGCGGCGCGCCTTCGGTGCGATCGAGCAACTCGTCGAGCATCGCCTCGCCCCAGACCTGACTCGGGCTGACTTCAGCGACAACACCCTGATGCACGCCTTCAACCCAGGCGTCCATTTCGCGACGCTCGGCCTGGCCGACCTGAACACGGTTTTCATTGGCCAGCTCGACCAGCGTCTGCACGCGCGGATCGTTGCGGCTTTCCGCCAGCCAGATCTGCTTGACGCGCTTGGGGTGGTGACGCAGCAACGCTTCTACCGCGTGAACGCCGTAGATTTTTTCCAACTGACTCATGACTTCGCCTTCGGTTTACGCGCCCCGCCACTTTTGGCTGGAGCGGAACCCGCTTTTGGCGGGCCCTTACGGTGTTTGCTCGGTTTGGCTGGCTTGCCGTCGGTCGCCCTGTCAGGCGCCGACCGTCCGGTCTTTCCCCCGGACGCCGCTTTACCACCGTTTTTCGCATCGGCCAGCAAGGCCTTCTTCAATTCACGGCTTTTGCGCAGCTCGGCGTTTTTCGCCACGGCATCGCTCGGACGATAGGCTTCGGCAACCTTTTCCTTGGCCGGACGACGGCTGGCGGTTTTCGCTGGAGCCTTTTCTTCCGCAGCCTTGGCAGCAGGCGCAGCGGTTTCGGCGCCACGTTTCTTGCGACCGATCGGCGCGCTGATGGTTTTCTCGGCCATCTCGAAGTCAATCTTGCGCTCATCAAGGTCGACGCGCATGACGCGTACTTCAACGGTGTCGCCAAGACGGAAACTGCGACCGGTGCGCTCGCCCGCCAAGCGGTGATGCACAGGATCGAAGTGGTAGTAATCGCCCGGCAGCGCGGTGACATGCACCAGGCCTTCGACGTAGATATCGGTCAGCTCGACGAACAGACCAAAACCGGTAACAGCGGTGATTACGCCCGGGAACGATTCGCCGACGCGATCCTTCATGAACTCGCACTTGAGCCAGTTCACCACGTCACGGGTCGCTTCGTCGGCACGACGCTCGCTCATCGAGCACTGCTCGCCAAGCTGCTCCAGCGCCGCTTCGTCGTACGGATAGATGCGCGCTTTCGGAATGGTCATCGCACCGGCACGACGAACGTGCGGGGTGTCCTGTTTCGAATGGATCACACTGCGGATCGCGCGGTGCGTGAGCAGGTCCGGGTAACGACGGATCGGCGAAGTGAAGTGGGTATAGGCTTCGTAATTCAGGCCGAAGTGGCCGTCGTTTTCAGCGCTGTACACCGCCTGACTCAACGAACGCAGCATCACAGTCTGGATCAGGTGGAAATCCGGACGATCCTTGATGCTCGCGAGCAAAGCCTGATAATCCTTCGGCGACGGACCGTCCTTGCCCTTGTGCAGGGACAGGCCGAGCTCACCAAGGAACGCGCGCAGCTTTTCCAGACGCTCTGGCGGCGGACCGGCGTGAACGCGATACAGCGCAGGGATTTCGTGCTTCTTGAGGAATTCGGCAGTGGCCACGTTGGCGGCCAGCATGCACTCCTCGATCAGCTTGTGCGCATCGTTGCGCACGGTCGGACGGATTTCGGCAATCTTGCGCTCGGAACCGAAAATGATCCGGGTTTCCTGGGTTTCGAAATCGATCGCGCCACGCACATGACGGGCGGCCAGCAATACCTTGTACAAGGCGTAGAGCTGCTTGAGGTGCGGGACGACGTCGGTGTACTCGCCGCGCAGTTTGCGCGCTTCGGTAGCCTTCGGCGTTTCCAGCATCGCGCTGACCTTGTTGTAGGTCAGACGGGCGTGGGAATGGATCACCGCCTCATAGAAGCAGTAGTCGGTCATTTCGCCGGACTTGGAGATGGTCATCTCGCAAACCATGGCCAGACGATCGACTTGCGGGTTCAGCGAGCACAGGCCGTTGGACAGTTGCTCCGGCAGCATCGGAATCACGCGCTCGGGGAAGTACACCGAGTTGCCGCGAACCTGAGCTTCGTTGTCCAGCGCCGAACCGATCTTCACGTAACTGGAAACGTCGGCAATCGCCACGTACAACTTCCAGCCACCGGAGAACAGACGCAGCTTGCCCGGTTTGGCTTCGCAGTAGACCGCATCGTCGAAGTCGCGGGCATCTTCGCCGTCGATGGTGACGAACGGCAGATGACGCAGGTCGATGCGCTTCTCTTTGTCTTTTTCTTCAACTTCCGGCTTGAGCTTGGCGGCTTCTTTCACAACCGCTTCAGGCCAGACGTGCGGGATATCGTAGGTGCGCAGGGCAACATCGATTTCCATGCCCGGCGCCATGTAGTTGCCGACCACTTCGACCACATCGCCTTGCGGCTGGAAACGCGGCGTTGGCCAGTGGGTGATTTTCACCTCGACGAATTGACCGATCTGCGCATTGGCGTTGCGGCCCGGGGTGACCAGCACTTCCTGCTGAATCTTCGGATTGTCGGCAACGACAAAACCGATGCCGCCTTCTTCGAAGTAGCGGCCGACGATGGTTTCGTGAGCGCGGGAAACTACTTCGACGATCACGCCTTCACGGCGACCACGACGGTCGAGCCCGGAAACCCTGGCCAGCGCGCGGTCACCGTCGAACACCAGACGCATTTGCGCCGGGCTCATGAACAGATCGTCGCTGCCGTCGTCCGGCACCAGGAAGCCGAAACCGTCACGGTGACCGCTGATGCGGCCGAGGATCAGGTCGAGCTTGTCCACCGGCGCGTAAGTGCCACGGCGGGTGTAGATCAGTTGAGCGTCGCGCTCCATGGCGCGCAAGCGGCGGCGCAGGGCCTCGATCTGGTCTTCGGTGGTCAGACCAAACTCTTCGACCAGTTGCTCGCGGGCAGCAGGCGAACCCCGATCGGCGAGGTGCGCCAGGATCAGTTCGCGGCTGGGAATAGGGTTTTCGTATTTTTCCGCTTCACGAGCGGCCTCGGGATCGAGGGACTGCCAATCGGCCATTAGAGAGTTTTCACCTTGTCTATATGCGGGTTAGTTTGGCATAGGCGCCGGGAAACGGGAAATTTCCGCTTCTATAAGGCTTTGCATGGCCCTGTATCGACGCTCTGATAGGGTTTTGAACGCCGCTGGTAAAAAAATTCAGTTTTTTCTGCAGTAGGGGTTTACAGTTAAAAAGGCGCTCCGTATAGTGCGCGCCATCGACGACGCACAAGCGCTTTCGATGATGCCCAGGTGGTGAAATTGGTAGACACGCCAGCTTCAGGTGCTGGTGACCTTACGGTCGTGGAAGTTCGAGTCTTCTCCTGGGCACCAATTTCGAGTTGGAGACTAGATCAGTTTCAAGACTCACACAAAACCCGCGAAAGCGGGTTTTTTGCATTTGCGGGAAAGCTTTTGTTCACACTGATTTATTAAAACCAAATCAGGGGTTTACAGATCAAAAAGGCCTCCGTATAGTGCGCCACATCAACAGCGGCAACGCTTGCGATGATTGCCCAGATGGTGAAATTGGTAGACACGCCAGCTTCAGGTGCTGGTGACCTTACGGTCGTGGAAGTTCGAGTCTTCTTCTGGGCACCAATTCAAATTCAAGGTTCAGGCCTTGGATTTCACAAAAACCCGCGAAAGCGGGTTTTTGCGTTTCTGGCTTCCTGAATTTCGCCATCCCTACAGGATCGCCAGTCGCCCCACAAGGCGCACTTGAGAAACAATATCGTTTATCATTGTTGCAAGTTTTTGCAATGCGACAGTGAGGAACCCTGCGAATGACGTTTCGAAATACCCTGCGCCGAGGCCTGACCTTCACCCTCCTCGGCCTGGCACTCGCCACTCCCCTCACCCAGGCTGCCGATGCGGTTTCCCTGACTCTCTACAACGGCCAGCACGAGGAAGTCGGCGACGCGATTGCCAAGGCTTTCGAAGCCAAGACCGGCATCCACGTCAACGTGCGCAAAGGCAGCAGCAACCAGCTCGCCAGCCAGATCATCGAAGAAGGCGACCGCTCCCCCGCCGATGTGATCTACACCGAAGAGTCGCCGCCGCTGAATAACCTCGGCGAACAGGGTCTGCTGGCCAAGGCCGATGACGCCACGCTGGCAGTTCTGCCGGAAAAATACGTCGCCGCCAACGGCACATGGATCGGCGTTACCGCCCGCGTACGCGTGGTCGCGTTCAATCCGAAACTGATCGATGAAAAAGACCTGCCGAAATCGGTGATGGAATTTTCCGAGCCGCAGTGGCAGGGCAAGGTCGGCTTCGTTCCGACCAGCGGCGCCTTCCAGGAGCAGGCCGTAGCGATCATCAAGCTGCACGGTCGTGACGCCGCCGAAGAATGGCTGACCGGCCTGCGCGCATTCGGCAAGACCTACAGCAACAACATGGTCGCGCTCAAAGCGGTGGAAAACGGTGAAGTCGCCACCGTACTGGTGAACAACTACTACTGGTTCGCCCTGCAACGCGAGAAAGGCAAGCTCGATTCCAAATTGCATTACTTCACCGGCGGCGACGCTGGCGGCTTGATCACCGTGTCCAGTGCTGCCGTGCTGAAATCCAGCAAACATCCAAAAGAAGCCCAGCAATTCCTCGCCTTCATGGCCAGCGAAGAAGGTCAGCGCGTGATCACTCAGACCACCGCCGAATACCCGCTGCACAAAGGCATGGAATCGGATCGCGGCCTCAAGCCGTTCAGCGAACTGGAAGCGCCGAACGTCACCCCGGCGGATCTTGGCAACGCAGAAGAAGCCCTGGAACTGGAACGCGAAGTTGGCCTGAACTGATGGCAGCATCGTTATCGGCCCCCGCCGCGCGCGGGGGTTACGTACCAAGACGCAAACGGCCGTCGATATGGCTGGTACTGCCGGTATTGCTACTGGTGGTACTAAGCCTGCTGCCACTGGCCTACGTCGGGGTGAAAGCCTGGCAAGCCGGCTGGGCCGAGGCGCTGCATTTGCTGTGGCGCCCGTACGTGTTCGGCCTGTTGCTCAACACCTTGGCGCTGATGGTCGGCGTGACGATCACCTGCGCCGTGATCGGCCTGTCGCTGGCATGGCTACTGGAACGCAGCAATCTGCCGGGTCGACGCCTGTGGGGCGTGATCCTGTGCCTGCCGTTTGCGGTGCCGGCGTTTGTCAGCAGCTTCACCTGGGTGTCGCTGAGTGCACAGTTCGAAGGCCTCGGCGGAGCGATTCTGGTGATGAGCCTGTCGAAGTATCCGCTGATCTTCCTGCCAGTTGCGGCGACCCTGCGCAATCTCGATCCCTCCCTCGAAGAATCCGCCCGCACGCTGGGACAGAATCGCTGGGGCGTGTTTTTCCGCGTCACCCTGCCGCTGTTGTGGCCATCGCTGCTGGCCGGCTCGCTGCTGATTGCCCTGCACATGCTGGTGGAATTCGGCGCGCTGTCGATCATCGGTTTGCAGACCTTCACCACGGCGATCTACCAGCAATTCGAACTGGAATTCAGTAACGCCAACGCAGCGATGCTTTCGGCGGTGTTGCTGGCGCTGTGCCTGCTGCTGTTGTGGCTGGAACTGCGGGTGCGCGGCAAGGGCCGGCATGTGCGCACTGGCCAAGGTGCAGCGCGACAGGCTGAGCAAGTAAAGCTTGGGCCATGGGCTGCGGCAGGTCAGTTGTATTGCCTGTTGCTGGCGATTATCGGCAGCGGCGTTCCGCTGGGCATGTTGGCCTACTGGCTGGCGGTCGGTTCGTCGGCGGCGTTCCCGGTAGCAGCGATCACTGAGGCGCTGCTGTCATCGCTGGCATTGTCGTTGGGCGGCGCGGCGTTGTGCCTGGCGCTGGCAGTGCCGGTCGGGCTGCTGGTGGTGCGCTATAAAGGCCAATTGGCAATCTGGGCCGAACGCCTGCCTTATCTGCTGCACGCGCTGCCGGGCCTGGTGATTGCGTTGACGCTGGTGTATTTCGCCCTGCATTACGTGCCGGTGCTGTATCAGACGTCGGGCTTGCTGCTGATCGCCTATGCGCTGCTGTTTCTGCCATTGGCGCAGGCGCCGATTCGTACGGCACTGAACAAGGCTGCACCGCAGCTGGAAGAAGCCGCGCGGACCTTGGGCGCATCGTCGTTCACGGCGTTTTGCCGGGTGACATTACCGATCATTTTCCCGGCACTGGGCGCGGCGTTTGCGCTGGTATTTCTTGATGCGATGAAGGAATTGACGGCAACGTTGCTGCTCAGCCCAACCGGACTCAATACATTGGCGACCGAAGTCTGGGCGCATACGGCGAATGTCGAGTTTGCGGCGGCGGCGCCTTATGCGGCGTTGTTGATTGTGGTCTCGGGGCTGCCGGTTTATCTGCTGACGACACGTATGTATCTGAGCCGCTGATACCGTTTTCGCGAGCAGGCTCGCTCCCACAATGGATTGAGTTTCCCTGTGGGAGCGAGCCTGCTCGCGAAGAGGCCAGCCCGGATAACATCAAGCGCGAAACTGCCCCAGGCTAGCCTTCAACTGCGCCGCCAGACCATCCAGCACCTTGCCACTGGCGGTGGTTTCCACCACTGCCTGCGCCGCTTTCTCGGCTTGGGCGTGAATCGTTTCGACGCGCCCACGCACAGCCTGTGCACCCTGCGCCTGATGTGCTGCTGCTTGCGTCGCCAGACCGATCGCCGCATGCACCTGCTCGACCGAAGCCTGCACCGATTGCTGCAAGCGCGCACTGTCGCGCAAGACCAGCAAACCTTCGCTGGCCTGCCGTCCGGCCTGGCCAATCGCCTCGACTGCCTCACGTGCGCCCTGCTGCAGAGCGACGATGTGCGCTTGAATATCGCCCGTCGAGCTCTGCGTTTTGCTCGCCAGTGCCCGCACTTCATCCGCCACCACGGCAAACCCACGCCCGGTTTCACCGGCCCGCGCCGCCTCGATCGCTGCGTTCAACGCCAGCAGGTTGGTCTGTTCGGCGATGCCGTGAATCACCGTCAGCACCACCTCAATCTGCTCGCTCTGCTGCGCCAGCCGCTCGATGACCTTCGCCCCGGTATCGACCTGCCCGGCCAGTGCTTCGATCAGGCTGCCAACTTTCGCCGAAGTCCGGGTGTTCTCATCGGTGGCCTGACGAATATCGACAACCTGCTTGAGCGCCGCCTGCATCGCCTGACTTTCCGACTGCGCCTCGTCTGCCATTTGCGACAGCGCGCGCAGGCTTTCCGCCACTTCATCGCGCTGCATTCCGGCAGCGGCATCGGCGCCAGCGTTGCGCAAAGTCATCGCGCCGATTTCCACGCCAGTGCGCTGAGCGACGTCGCCCGCCTCGCGCACGATCGGCTGCAATTTATCCACGAAGCGATTGACCGCTGAGGCCATGTCGCCGATTTCATCCTTGCTGTTGATCTGCACACGCTTGGTGAGGTCGCCCTCGCCTGCTGCCAGATCGTCCATTGCCGCATTGAGCATTTTCAGGCGATTGACCACGCGATGACCGAGCACCACGGCCAGCAACAGCAGCACGCCGCAACCGACCAGTGCCAGGCCAAGGCCGATACGCCAGCGCAGTGTCGCGGCAGCGTCTTGAACGGTTTGTGCGGTGTTGGCTTTCATTTCGCCAGCGGTGCCCTGCGCCGATTGCAGACGCGCCTGCATCGCTTTGGCGCTGTCCGCCGCCGCGCCTTTAAGGCTGTCGCCGACCAGTTGATCGCTGCTGGCAATCAGCGCCAGGAAGCGCTTGTCGAGCTCGGCCAGATCGGTTTCCACCGAGGCTGTGGAAACGCCCATCAGCACTTTGCCGATCTCCACGCCATTGGGATTGATCGAGGCTTCGAGGTAATAGACTGAGGGATCGTTCTTCGCCGCATCCAGCACTTTATCCAGCGCACGCTCACCCTGACCTTTTTCCAGCAAGGCCTTGTTGATCGGGTTTTCACGATTGAGATAACGGGTCAGATGCTGGCCGGTGGCGTCGTCATACACCACGAACAACACGTTGGGATTGCGCTGGGCGCGACGAGCGAACTCCGAGAGCGTCGGCACGTCGCTGTCCCACATGGCACGCGGCGCTACGGATGCAAGCAACTGCGCCATGTCGTTGGCCGAATCCTTCAGGTCCTTTTCCAGCGTCGCTCGCAGCTGCGCCTGCTCTTCTTTCAGACGCGCGGACAGGCCGACCGTCAGGCGCTGACGAGTGCTGGCCGATAACGCATCAAGACTTGAAGTGACTTCACGCCCGGCCTGCTCCAGCTCACCGGAGAGCTTCTGGCTGTCGGCACCCAGGCGCACGGCCAGATCGGCTTCCAGCGCGGTCACCGTGCTCCGCGTCAGGGCAACCGCCACCAACACCTGCACCAAAAGGGCGATACCAAGGGTAACGAACACCGGCCGCAACAAACGGCTTTGTAACAGTGAGAGAACGGCTGACACTTTAAATCCCTCTACTTCTGACGCCATTAATTTGATGGCACTCTTGTAGACAGATTCACAGCAAAGGTCATGCCGTCCAACAGGCATAAACGACAAAGGCCCCGATTAAGGGGCCTTTGTTTTTTACATCAACGACTTATCAAGCAAACGGATGACGCAGAACGATGGTTTCGTTGCGGTCCGGGCCCGTCGAAATAATGTCGATCGGCGCGCCGATCAACTCTTCAACGCGTTTGATGTAGGCACGAGCATTGGCCGGCAGCTCTTCCAGGGTTTTTGCACCCACGGTCGATTCGCTCCAGCCTGGCACTTCTTCGTACACAGGCTGCAGGCCTACGTAGCTGTCAGCATCGGTCGGGGCAACAGCATTGCCTTGCGCGTCTTTGTAGCCGACGCAGATGTTGATGGTTTCCAGACCGTCGAGTACGTCCAGCTTGGTCAGGCAGATGCCCGAGATGCTGTTCACATCGATAGCGCGACGCAGGATGACGGCGTCAAACCAGCCGCAGCGACGGGCACGGCCGGTGGTAGCGCCGAACTCGTGACCCTGCTTGGCCAGGTGCGCACCGACTTCGTCAAACAGCTCGGTCGGGAACGGACCGGAACCGACGCGAGTGGTGTAAGCCTTGGTGATGCCCAGGATGTAGTCGAGGAACATCGGACCAACGCCCGAACCGGTCGCCACGCCACCCGCAGTGGTGTTGGAGCTGGTCACGTACGGGTAGGTGCCGTGGTCGATGTCGAGCAACGAACCTTGCGCGCCTTCGAACATGATGTCCTTGCCGGCACGACGCAGGTCGTGCAGCTCGGCAGTCACGTCGAGCATCAGCGGCTTGAGCAGCTCAGCGTATTCCTTGCACTCGGCCAGGGTCTTTTCGAATTCGATGGCTGGCTCTTTGTAGTAACCGACCAGCATGAAGTTGTGGTAATCCACCAGTTCACGCAGCTTGTCTTCGAAGCGTGGCATGTTCAGCAAGTCGCCGACACGCAGGCCACGACGGGCAACTTTATCTTCGTACGCCGGGCCGATGCCGCGACCGGTAGTACCGATCTTCAGCTCGCCACGGGCCTTTTCACGGGCCTGGTCCAGCGCGACGTGGAAGGACAGGATCAGCGGGCAGGACGGGCTGATACGCAAGCGCTCGCGCACCGGTACGCCTTTCTCTTCCAGCTTGGTGATCTCGCGCAGCAGGGCGTCAGGTGCAACCACCACGCCGTTGCCGATCAGGCATTGCACGCCTTCGCGCAGCACGCCCGACGGAATCAGGTGCAAGACGGTTTTCTCGCCGTCGATCACCAGCGTGTGACCCGCGTTGTGGCCACCCTGGTAGCGCACTACGGCGGCAGCATGTTCGGTCAGCAGATCAACGATCTTGCCTTTGCCCTCATCACCCCACTGGGTGCCCAGGACTACGACATTCTTACCCATAACACTTGTCCTCATTCGCGCAAACTTGGTGCCGGCGATGGCCGGCAGGAAAACTCAAGAAGCCAGTGGCGATACTTGCCAAAGCCCGTTCTGCTGAATCAATTGCCGGTCGCAGTCCGCATCACGGGCGGCGGCCAAAGGTTGTCCAGGCAAGGCCTGAACGACACGCTGACCCTCACTGCGCAACTGGCAAACCTGCTGCCAGAGTGCCGCATCCGTACTGTCAGGCATCCAGATACCGCCAGACGGTAGCTCGATCTCAGCACGCCCCAGGGTCACCAGGGTTTTCAAATCGGTAGAGAAACCGGTCGCCGGACGGGCGCGGCCGAAGTCAGCGCCGATGTCATCGTAACGACCGCCCTGAGCGATGGACTGGCCAACGCCCGGCACGAACACCGCGAACACCACACCGGTGTGGTAGTGGTAGCCGCGCAACTCGCCGAGGTCGAAATACAGCGGCAGCTGCGGGAAGCGCACGGAAAGACGCTCGGCGATCGCCAGCAGGTCTTCCAGCGCCGCCAGCACCGGCGCCGGCGCATTGGCCAGACGCTCGCGGGCAGCGCTCAACACTTCACGGCCGCCGCACAGATCAACCAAGGCACGCAGCATCCCCGACAGATCGGCCGGGAGACCTTCGGTCAGGATAATCACTTCATCGATGGCCTTGCGCTGCAGGGCATCGAACAACTGCTGCTCGACTTCACCGGACAGACCGGCGGCGCGAGCCAGACCACGGTAGATGCCGACATGGCCGAGGTCCATGTGCACGTCCGGCACATCGGCCAGTTGCAGCATGGCCAGCATCAGGCTGATCACTTCGACGTCGCTGCTCGGGCTGGCGTCGCCGTACAGCTCGGCGCCCAGCTGGATCGGGCTGCGCGAGGACGACAATGCACGCGGCTGGGCATGCAGGACACTGCCTGCGTAGCACAGACGGCTCGGGCCTTCGCGGCGCAGGGTGTGCGCATCGATGCGCGCCACTTGCGGCGTGATGTCGGCGCGGAAACCCATCTGCCGGCCCGATTGCGGGTCGATGACCTTGAAGGTACGCAGATCCAGGTCCTGGCCCGCGCCGGTCAGCAGGGATTCCAGGTACTCGATATGGGGAGTCACGACGAACTCGTAACCCCAGCTCTGGAACAGATCCAACACCTGACGACGCGCGACTTCAATGCGCGCCGCCTCCGGTGGCAGTACTTCTTCGATGCCATCTGGCAGCAGCCAGCGGTCTACCGTTGCCATTACGCCATTCCCCTTTGATCCGGGCGGCCAGCACTAGGCGAGCCTTGAGTGAAGCAGAAAATGACCGGAGCGTTCAAAACGCACGCGCATGAACGACGCAGCGAAAGGCCGGCTGGCGGCTTCGCCCATCACTTTCCTCGAAAAACGCTCGGGCTATTCAAACCCGATGCCTGCAACAAAAACAGCAATCAAACGTGCAGACGCAAAAAAGCCGGGAATTTCCCGGCTGCCGCATCATACACACGTTTTCCGAAAGGATCACCCCGCCCGAGGTTTTAGCCGCCGGGCGGAATGATTCAGGTCAACGTCGTATCAAGGTTTGGCTTTTTCCAGGTAACGGAAGAAGTCGCTGCTTGGGTCGAGGACCAGGACGTCGGATTTGTTCGCGAAGCTTTCACGGTAGGCACGCAGGCTACGGTAGAAACCGTAGAACTCCTGATCCTGACCGTAGGCCTTGGAGTAGATCGCAGCTGCCTGGGCGTCACCGTCACCGCGAACCTCTTCGGATTCACGATAGGCTTCGGCCAGCAGCACGCGGCGTTGACGATCGGCGTCGGCACGGATGCCTTCGGCCAGCTCGTTACCCTTGGCGCGGTGCTCGCGAGCTTCACGCTCACGCTCGGTGCTCATACGCTCGAACACACTGCGGTTCACTTCCTTCGGCAGATCAATGGCCTTGACCCGGACATCAACCACTTCGATACCCAGCTCTTTTTCCGCCATCTTGTTCAGCGATGCAGTGATGTCAGCCATCAGCGCATCACGCTCACCCGACACCACTTCGTGCAGGGTGCGCTTGCCGAACTGGTCACGCAGACCGGACTCCAGACGACGGGACAGACGTTCGTCGGCGATCTGCTTCAGACCCGAAGTCGCGGTGTAGAAGCGCTCGGCATCTTTCACCCGCCACTTGGCGTAGGCATCGACCATCACGGCTTTCTTTTCCAGGGTCAGGAAGCGCTGCGTCGGCGCATCCAGCGTCAGCAGACGCGCATCGAATTTGCGCACCTGGTTGACGTAAGGCACTTTCACATGCAGACCTGGCTGGACATCCGCCTGAACCACACGACCGAATTGCAGCAGCACCGCGCGCTCGGTCTGAGCGACGATGTAGAAGCAATTCCAGCCCACCAGTACCACAACGACGCCAACGATCAGGGCGATCAGCGATTTATTGCTCATCAGCGGGTCTCCCTTGTACGCGTCTGCGGCACGTCAGTGACATGCGGCGTGACGTCCGTGTTGTTGCTGGCGGCCGAACCGGTCACCGGTGCGTTGCCCGAGCTGTTCTGGATCATTTTGTCCAACGGCAGGTAAAGCAGATTGCTCTGGCCGTTCTTGTTGCCGGTCACGAGTACCTTGCTGGTGTTGCTGAAGACTTCCTGCATGGTGTCCAGGTACAGACGTTCGCGGGTGACTTCAGGTGCCTTGCGATACTCGGCGACCAGCTTGGTGAAGCGATCGGCCTCACCCTTGGCGCGCGAGATGGTCTCGTCGCGATAACCGTTGGCATCTTCGATGATGCGCTGGGCCTGACCACGGGCTTCCGGCACCACACCGTTGGCATAGGTTTCAGCCTGGTTGCGCGAACGCTGCTCGTCTTCACGGGCGCGGATCACGTCATCGAAGGCTTCCTGCACTTCACGCGGTGCCGCTGCGCTCTGTACGTTGACCTGAGTCACGGTGATACCGGTGCGATAGGTATCGAGGAAACGTTGCAGACGCTCCTTGATTTCGCTGGCCATCAATTCACGACCTTCGGTCAGCACCTGGTCCATGGCGGTGGAACCGACCACGTGACGCAGTGCACTTTCGGTCGCGTGCTGCAGACTGATTTCCGGCTGATCGACGTTCAGCACGAAGTCCTGCAGGTTGCTGATCTTGTACTGCACGGTCAGCGGCACTTCGACGATGTTCTCGTCTTCAGTCAGCATCTGGCCCTGCTTGGTGTACGCACGCTCACGCGTCACGTTCTCCATGTACTTCTTGTCGATCGGCGGGAAGTAGATGTTCAGGCCCGGGCCGACAGTCTCGTAGTACTTGCCGAAGCGCAGCACCACGGCTTGCTCCTGCTCGTCCACCACGTAGACCGCGCTGTACAGCCAGACAGCCGCCAACACGACCAGGCCGATGCCGAGCAGACCGCCGAAGCCGCCACTGCTGCGCCCCGACCCGCCGCCGTCATCACCGCGTTTCTTACCACCACCGAACAACCCGTTCAGGCTTTCCTGCAGCTTTCGGAAGGCCTCGTCGAGATCCGGTGGTCCCTTGCGGTCGCCGTTATTGCGGCGCTTGCCACCCCAGGGATCCTGATTATTCGAGTTGCCACCCGGCTCATTCCAAGCCATAGCGCTCTCCATCTGATAAAGCAAAGACGCACCCACGGCGCGCCGACCAATGCTACAGAATGCCTGCCGTTGCGGCACAACCGCTTTGTCAGGCTTTTATTGCAAAGTGTGTTGCTCGATGAATTCCATCGGCTGCAATCCTTCGCGGCTTACCAATCGATTCAGCTCGATCCGGGGCAAACGAACGGCCAGCAGGCTGACACCTTCATCATCGTATTCTTCTTTCTGCACCGCCCCGAGTTCGAAGAACTGCGCACGCAGCCGAGCGAATCGTTGCGGCAAGCGCAAGGTACCGACGAACAGATCACTGCCGAGCAACTCGGCGATGGCCTGTTCAAGCAATTCCAGACCGCTGCCATCACGCGCCGAGAGCCAGACCCGTTGCGGCTTGCCATCGGCATCGCGCTGGATCTGCGGCTCGACGCCTTCAAGCAAATCGAGTTTGTTATAGACCTCGAGGATCGGCAAGTCCTGGGCACCAATCTCGCCCAGCACCACCATCACCTGCTCGATCTGCAACATGCGATCCGGTTCAGCCGCATCGATCACGTGCAACAGCAGGTCGGAATTGCTCGACTCTTCGAGCGTAGACCGAAATGCCTCGACCAGCTTGTGTGGCAGGTGACGAATGAACCCCACGGTGTCGGCGAGGACGATCGGACCGAGGTCGTCAAGCTCCAGCCGGCGCAGGGTCGGGTCGAGCGTGGCGAACAACTGATCGGCCGCGTACACCTCGGACTTCGTCACGTTGTTGAAGAGTGTCGATTTTCCGGCGTTGGTGTATCCCACCAGCGAAACGGTAGGGATGTCCGCACGGGATCGGCCACGGCGCGACTGCTCGCGCTGACTGCGCACCTTCTCCAGCCGCCCCTTGATCTGACGCAGGCGAACCCGCAGCAGACGGCGGTCGGTTTCCAGCTGGGTTTCACCCGGACCGCGCATACCGATACCGCCACCCTGACGCTCAAGGTGAGTCCAGCCGCGAACCAGCCGCGTGCTCATGTGGTCAAGCTGGGCCAGTTCGACCTGCAGCTTGCCCTCATGGGTGCGTGCGCGTTGGGCGAAAATATCGAGAATCAGCCCGGTGCGGTCGATCACGCGACACTCGAAGACACGTTCAAGGTTGCGTTCCTGACTGGGCGTGAGGATGTGATTGAAAATCACCAGATCGGCTTCTTCAGCCTTGACCAGGTCGCGCAGTTCCTCGACCTTGCCGCTGCCGATCAGATATTTGGCGGTTGGCCGATGACGCGGCACGTTAAAAAACGCGACGGTCTCGGCGCCAGCCGAATTTGCCAACTCCTGAAACTCCTGCGGATCTTCGCGCGCCTCAGGGTCCTGTCCATCCAAGTGAACGAGGATGACTCGCTCACCACCACCGTGGCGCTCAAAGAACAAAGGAGACTCCTATCAGGCGTTACCCGGCGCTGCATCGGCATCGCCCTGTTCGTTTTCGGTTGCGCTAGGCAGACGAATTGGACGAACCGGCACGACGGTCGAGATAGCGTGTTTGTAGACCATCTGGCTTACGGTGTTTTTCAGCAGGATCACGAACTGGTCGAACGACTCGATCGTCCCTTGCAGCTTGATACCGTTGACCAGGTAGATGGAAACCCCGACTTTCTCTTTACGTAAAGTGTTCAGGTAAGGGTCTTGTAGCGAATGCCCTTTTGACATGTGCCGCACTCCTTTAAGGATTCAATAATAAAAACAGGTAAATTCAGATGGCTTCGGCCGTCACACCCCCAAGGATAGACGGCAATTGCAAGGACTCAGCTCAATATGGAGATGGTCCCGAGGTATTTCAAGGCGCGTGGCAGATTGTCGCAATCAAGACTGTCCAGCCAATGCAAATCGTCCCAGCTGCGCAGCCAGGTAAACTGGCGTTTGGCCAATTGGCGCGTGGCGATGATGCCCCGCTCCTGCATCTGGGCCAATGTCAGCTTGCCGTCCAGGTAATCCCAGACTTGGCGGTAGCCTACCGCACGTATAGACGGCAACCCCGAATGCAGGTCACTTCTTTTACGCAGGGCTACGACCTCGTCGATGAATCCCTGTTCCAACATATTTGTGAATCTTTGTTCAATTCGCTGGTGCAGAACCTGACGATTCGCCGGAGCAATGGCCAGGTTCGCGACAGTATAGGGCAATTGTTGCCGTCCCGAAGCGGCTGCTTCAGTACTTTGCACAGATTGTTGCTCGCGCAGAGCGGTCATGCTCTGCCCGCTGACTCGATACACTTCCAGTGCCCGACTCAAGCGTTGCGGATCATTGGGATGGATGCGCGCCGCCGACACCGGATCGATCTGCGCCAACTGTTCGTGCAGGGCTTGCCAGCCGAGGCGTGCAGCTTCTTCCTCGATCTGCGCGCGGACCTCGGGATCGGCTGCCGGCATGTCCGCCAGACCTTCGACCAGAGCCTTGTAATAGAGCATGGTGCCGCCGACCAGCAGCGGGATCTTTCCTCGCCCAGTGATTTCGGCCATGGCCTGCAACGCGTCGCGACGGAAATCGGCAGCGGAATACGCTTCAGCGGGGTCGAGAATGTCGATCAGCCGGTGTGGGTATTCGGCGAGCAGTTCTTGCGAAGGCTTGGCCGTGCCGATGTCCATGCCGCGGTAGACAAGCGCCGAATCGACACTGATCAACTCGCACGGCAACACCTTGGTCAGCTCGATGGCCAGATCGGTCTTGCCCGCAGCGGTCGGGCCCATCAGGAAAATCGCTGGAGGCAGCTGGCTCATCAGCGACCGCGCAGGAACAGTTTGTCCAGATCGTCCAGGCCCAATTGGGTCCAGGTCGGTCGGCCATGGTTGCATTGACCACTGCGCTCGGTGTTTTCCATATCGCGCAGCAGACCGTTCATTTCCGGCAGGGCCAGACGCCGGTTGGCGCGGATCGCGCCGTGGCAGGCCATGGTGCCGAGCAGTTCGTTGAGGTGCGCCTGGATACGGTCACTGGTGCCGTATTCCATCAGGTCAGAGAGCACGTCGCCGACCAGTCGATTGGCTTCGGCCTGCTTGAGCAAAGCGGGAATCTGCCGGATCGCCAGGGTTTCCGGCCCCAGTCGCTGCAATTCAAAACCAAGACGCTGAAACCAAGCGGCGTGTTCTTCAGCGCAATCGGCCTCGCGCTGACTGACCGCCAGCGATTCCGGCACCAGCAACGGCTGGCCACTGAGACCTTCGCTGGCCATGGCGATTTTCAGGCGCTCGTACATGATTCGCTCGTGGGCGGCATGCATGTCCACCAGCACCAGGCCATGGGCGTTTTCGGACAAAATATAGATGCCCTTGAGCTGCGCCAGTGCATAGCCGAGCGGCGGGATATCTTCCTGACCGGTTGGCAGCGCGCTGGCATTGGCTTCAGGCAGCGGCGCGAAAAACTCTTTGTAAGCGGCTTGCGCCTCGGCAGCGGGCAGCGCCGATTGCGGACGCGGCGTGTATTGATACTGATAAGCGCCGCCAGCGCTAGCCCCGGACGGAGTATTGAACACCGGCTGCGCCTGAGGCTGCTCCAGCAGCGCATTGGCGGCCAGACGCATCTCGCCTTGCGGGCCGAACTCGCCAGCCTCGATCCCGCTCGGCCGAACGATCGCCGTGGTGACCGAGCCGGCAAGTTGATCTTCCGGACGCACATCGCCCAGCGCACGGTGCAGCGTGCCATACAGGAAATCGTGGACCATGCGCCCGTCACGGAAACGCACTTCGTGTTTGGTCGGGTGCACGTTGACGTCTACCGCTGCGGGATCGACCTCGAAAAACAGCGCGAAGGTCGGGTGCCGACCATTGAACAGCACGTCGCGATAAGCCTGGCGTACCGCGTGGGCCACCAGTTTGTCGCGCACCGCCCGCCCGTTCACAAAGAAATACTGCAAGTCAGCCTGGCTACGGTTGAAGGTTGGCAAACCGACCCAGCCCCACAGGTGCAAGCCATTGCGTTCGATCTCGATCGGCAACGCCTGCTCAAGGAAACCCGAACCGCAGATCGCCGCCACACGCCGGGCGCGGGCTGCATCATCGTGGGCCTCGTGCAGGCTGAGGATGGTCTTGCCGTTGTGGCGCAGATGAAAAGCCACGTCGAAGCGCGCCAGCGCCAGACGCTTGATCACTTCCTGCAGGTGATCGAATTCGGTTTTTTCGGTCTTGAGAAATTTGCGCCGGGCCGGGGTGTTGAAGAACAGGTCGCGGACTTCCACCGAAGTGCCGACCGGATGCGCCGCCGGCTGCACGCGCGGCGCCATGTCCCGGCCTTCGGTTTCGACCTGCCAGGCCTGATCGGCATCGCGGGTGCGCGAGGTCAGGGTCAGACGCGCCACGGAGCTGATCGACGCCAGCGCCTCGCCCCGGAACCCCAGGCTCATCACCTGCTCGAGATCTTCGAGGTTGCGAATCTTGCTGGTGGCGTGACGGGCCAGGGCCAGCGGCAGGTCATCGGCGGAAATACCGCTGCCGTCATCGCGCACGCGCAGCAACTTGACGCCGCCCTGCTCGACATCGACGTCAATACGCCTGGCGCCGGAGTCAAGGCTGTTTTCCAGCAACTCCTTGATCACCGAAGCCGGGCGCTCGACCACCTCACCGGCGGCAATCTGGTTCGCCAGCCGGGGGCTGAGCAGCTCGATGCGCGCAGTGTTCAATACCTGGTTCATTCTTTCGACGCCAGTTCGGTGCCAGGAATCGTCAGGTGCTGACCGACTTTCAGCTCATCGCTTTTCAGATTGTTGGCGGCGCGCAAGGTGGCCGGCGAAACCTGATAGCGCACGCCGATCATCGCCAGGGTTTCCCCCGGGCCGACACGGTGGTCGCGCGGGCCTTGGGCAATCTTGCCGGAATCACGCAGCCAGGCGATGTAGGTGCCCGGCGGCGGATTCTGCTGGAAGAACTGGCGCACGCCGCTGCTGATCGAACGGGCCAGCGCTTGCTGATGGCTCGATGCGGACAGCTTGTTCGCTTCGTTGGCGTTGGAAATAAAGCCGGTTTCAACCAGGATCGATGGAATGTCCGGCGACTTCAACACCATGAAGCCGGCCTGTTCCACGCGCTGTTTGTGCAGCGGCGTAACGCGACCGATGTTGGTCAGAACCTTCTGGCCGACGTTGAGACTGGAGGTCAGCGACGCAGTCATCGACAGGTCGAGCAACACGCCGGCGAGCATGCGGTCCTTATCGTCGAGGCTGACGTTGCCGGCACCACCGATCAGGTCGGATCGGTTTTCACTGTCGGCCAGCCAGCGGGCGGTCTCGGAGGTAGCGCCACGATCGGACAGGGCGAACACCGAAGCACCGAAAGCGGCCGCGGACGGCGCAGCGTCGGCGTGGATCGAGACGAACAGGTCGGCGCCCTTCTTGCGGGCGATTTCGGTACGCCCGCGCAATGGAATGAAGTAGTCGCCGGTACGGGTCAGCTCGGCGCGGAAGCCTTTCATGCCGTTGACCTGACGCTGCAGTTCGCGGGCGATCTGCAGCACCACATCTTTCTCACGCTGGCCGCGCGAGCCGGACGCGCCCGGGTCTTCCCCTCCGTGGCCGGCATCGATCACGACGATAATGTCGCGCTTGCCAGCCGGGGCTGGCGGCAGCTTGATCGCCGGTTCGGTCGGAGTCACCGGCACCGCCGGCACGGTCGCTACCGATGGCGTCGGGGCTGGCGGCGGCGCGGCATCGGCCGGGTTGTCGAAAAGATCGACCACCAGACGGTTGCCGTATTGCGCGTTCGGCGCCAGCGAGAAGCTTTTCGGGGTGACGGCTTTTTTCAGGTCGATGACCACCCGCAGGTCGGTCGGCGTGCGCTGGGCTGAGCGCATCGCGGTGATAGGCGTGTTCGCGGTCTGCACGTTCAACGGCGCGCCGAGGGTGGCGCCGTTGATGTCGATCACCAGCCGATCAGGGGCTGTCAGGGTGAAAACGCTGTGCTGCACCGGGCCGCTGAGGTCAAAGACCAGTCGCGTGTTGTCCGGCGCACGCCACAGGCGCACGCTGTTGACCTTTGAATCGGCCACAGCGTTGACGGTTACTGCCATCAACATCAGTCCAGCGGCAGCCACCAACGCGCGAAAGCGCATACCAAACCCCATCATTTAATTGGATTCCAATGCCAAAGCGGCACACCAGGCCTCGCCACGCGAGCCCTGGGCTAAAATTTTCAGCGAACGCCCGCTGTCTTGCGGGCTAATGGTAATGGTCAGGTCGGGCTTTGGCAAAAAGCCTGCACCTTTATCGGGCCACTCGATCAGGCACAGGGCATCGTCTTCGAAGTAGTCACGGATGCCGAGAAACTCCAGCTCCTCGGGATCGACCAGACGATAGAGGTCGAAGTGGAAGGCACGTATGTCACCGATCTCGTAGGGCTCGACCAGAGTGAAGGTGGGACTTTTTACCGCGCCAACATGGCCCAAACCGCGAATGATGCCCCGTGACAGGGTGGTTTTGCCCATACCCAGATTACCTTCAAGAAAAATCAGGCCATGGCCCTGGGTGACGCGGGCGATCCGTGCGCCAAAGTCGCTCATTGCCTGTTCATCGGCCAGGTACAGGGTTACTTCAGACACGGTGCTTGCTCCTCCAACAACTGACGAATGGCTGGAATCAGATCACTGGCCGCCAGCCCACGGCCGAATTTGCCTTGTTGCATACCCGCGTTGGCGTGCAGCCAGACGGCCAGGCATGCCCCATCGAACGCGTCCATGTCCTGGGCCAGCAATGCGCCGGTGAGACCGGCCAGCACATCCCCCAAACCGCCCGTGGCCATCGCCGGATGGCCCTGATGACACAGGGCCAGACGCCCGTCTGGATGGGCGATCAGACTGCCGGCCCCTTTCAGAACCACTACCGCTGAATACTTTTTGCTCAACGCCAGAGCAGCGGCCGGGCGATCGGCCTGCACTTCGGCGGTACTGATGCCAAGCAAGCGCGCCGCTTCACCGGGATGCGGGGTGATCACGCAATCCTTGGGCAACTGGACAAAATCGCTGGCCAGCAGGTTCAACGCGTCAGCGTCCCACACTTGCGGCAACGCAGCATTGGCGGCCGCCGACAACAGGGCACGACCCCAACTGGCCTGACCGAGACCCGGTCCGACCACCAGCACCGAAACCTTTTCCAGCAGCCCCATCAGTTGATTGGCTGACGAAGTGCCGAGCGCCATCGCCTCCGGGACCCGGGTCAGCGCCGCCGGCACATGCTCTGGGCGAGTCGCCAGCGAGACCATGCCCGCGCCGCCGCGCAAGGCCATTTCCGTGCTGAGCAGAATCGCTCCGCCGAAACCGTGATCGCCGCCGATCAGCAACACATGGCCAAAGCGGCCCTTATGCGAGGTCGGCGCGCGCGGCGCAAGTGCTGGAAGATTAGCGGCGCTCAGGCGCTGAGCGCAGACAGGAATGTCACTGAAAATTTCGTCGGGGGCTTGCAGGTCGCTGAAGACCAGCTCACCGATATGATCCGCCGCATCACCGGTCAACAGCCCGACCTTCATACCAATGAAGGTCACCGTTAGATCGGCGCATACCGCGACACCCAGTTCACACCCGGTATCGGCACACAGCCCGGAAGGAATATCGACCGCCGCTACCGGCAAGCCGCAGGCGTTGATCGCCTTGATCGCCGAGGCATAGGGCTCACGCACTTCGCCGCTCAGGCCAGTGCCGAGCAACGCATCGAGGACGACACCGCGCAGCTCGCGTTGCGCCTGCCAGCCTTGCACCACAACACCAGCAGCCACCGATTCGGCATGGGCCAGTGCGGCATCGCCCTGCAAACGTTGCGGATCGCCGACGGCGAGAACGCGCACGGTCCAGCCGGCCCGCAGCGCCAACCCGGCCACCAGATAACCGTCACCGGCATTGTTGCCATGGCCGGCGAGCACGGTCAGCTCGTTCGCGCCCGGCCATTTGCGCACCAGTGCGCGCCACGTCGCGCGGGCGGCGCGTTGCATCAATTCGAAGCCCGGCGTGCCGGCGGCGATCAGCCGCGCGTCGAGTTCGCGCACCTGCGCGGCGCGGTACAGCGCGTCGGGTAATTCATCTTTCGTCTGCGGCATGCGTCTTCGGGCTCCGATGTCTGGCAGAATTATACGCACCTCAGCTCCGGTTTCTCTCGCCTCATGTCCGCCATCACCACAGACCTGCCCGCCCTCGCCCAATCGATCAAGGATTGGGGCCGCGAGCTGGGCTTCCAGCAAGTCGGCATCAGCGGTCTGGACCTGACCGAACACGAGCAGCATCTGCAGCGCTGGCTCGAGGCCGGCTACCACGGCGACATGGACTACATGGGCGCCCATGGCAGCAAACGCTCGCACCCGGAAGAGCTGGTGCCGGGCACGTTGCGCGTGGTTTCCCTGCGCATGGACTACTTGCCAGGCGATACCGAAATGGCCAAACGCCTGGCTGAGCCGGAGAAGGCTTACGTGTCGCGTTATGCCTTGGGCCGCGATTACCACAAATTGATCCGTAAACGTGTTCAACAATTGGCCGACAAGATCCAGGCGGAGATCGGCCCGTTCGGCTTTCGTGCGTTTGTCGACAGCGCACCGGTGCTGGAAAAAGCCATCGCCGAACAGGCTGGACTGGGCTGGATCGGTAAAAATACCTTGGTGTTGAACCGCAAGGCCGGCAGTTATTTTTTCTTGAGCGAACTGTTCGTCGACCTGCCGCTACCGGTGGACGAACCACACAGCACTGAACATTGCGGGCGTTGCACCGCATGCCTGGATATCTGCCCGACCAATGCCTTTGTCGGCCCGTACGTGCTGGACGCCCGGCGCTGCATTTCCTATTTGACCATTGAGCTGAAAACCGCGATTCCCGAAGAATTGCGGCCATTGATAGGCAATCGGGTGTTTGGCTGCGATGACTGCCAGATCGTCTGCCCATGGAACCGCTTCGCTCGGCCGACTGGAGAAAGCGATTTCAAGCCACGGCACAATCTCGATAATGCCGAGCTGGCTGAACTGTTCATGTGGGATGAAGAAAAGTTCTTGAACAGCACCGAAGGTTCACCGTTGCGGCGTGCCGGGTACGAGCGCTGGTTACGCAATCTGGCGGTGGGGCTGGGGAATGCGCCTTCATCGATTCCTGTGCTGGAAGCGTTGAAGGCGCGACGTGATTATCCGTCAGAGTTGGTCAGGGAACATGTCGAGTGGGCACTGGAACAGCACGCCCACCGCGCGCTCGCAAAACCGGCAAGCGCACTGTTCAAATCGTAGCCGAGCCTTGAGTGTTCCTGCTTTCGCTTTGTATCGTTTCGTTGCGTGCTCCGACTTACTTTTTTTCCTTTAAATGACCACCCAGCTGGTTGATGACCGCGATCCGCTCCTTGGCGTTTTCGGTCATATATATTCGGTCTCCTTGCGACAGATAGAGATGCATCGGCTTTGATGCTGAGCCGGATGGACCATGCATGGGCGTGTATTTGGCATGAATCAGCGCTGCAGAAGACGTCGGGGAGTTACCCGCCTCAATGTGCTGCATGAAAGTTTCGGCCTTTTCAAGCAAGCCGGTAAGGCCCTCTTTCTCAAGGATGTTCTTTTTGGGGTCGACCCTGACGAGTGACCATGGTTTCTCGGCCTCTTCCTGAACGGCCGCGCTGGCCTTCGCCTTGGCCGCCGCCTTGTTTCCCTTACCCTTGATCATGCCTCGGGCCATCTCTTGACCCGCTGCTTTGGAGCCTTTACTACTCAGGCCCTGCTTGAAGGCGCCAGCCAGTTTCCTGCCAGCATTGATGCCCGCTTTGGCACCAGCTGCCAGCCCTGCCCCCACCGAAGCCAGCCCAAGACCAAAACTGATCCAGCCCAATATCTCGCCCGCTTGAGAACCCGGTGCGAGTTCATTGACCACCTCGCTGGCAATACCCGCCAGGCCTGAAGCAACCGCCAGCCCCAATGCCGCCACTGCCCATGGCGTCGCCGCGCCCATCGTCACCACGCTGGCAACAATTCCGAGAACACTGAGGCCGATGCCCAGGATCGATTGCCAGGAGATATGCCCGGTAGGGTCGACACGATTGACTGGGTCGCCCAGGCAGTAGCTGTACGCATTCAATCCGCCCGCGCCGAACGGACTCATGCTGTCGGGGGCGAGAAAGCGCATCAGTGTCGGACTATAAGCCCTGTAACCGTTGCCCAGCAGATACAGCCCGGTAACCGGATCCAGCTGTTCGCCGTTGAACCCTGCCACGCTGAACAATCCACCTTCGGCGGGACGATGCCCATAAGGGCTGTAGGCGCAATCGGTGAGCTGCTCCTTGCCCAGCGTTGCCAGCACACTTTGCTGCTGATCGGTGGCGTATAGCTGCGCGTCGGGGTTCAACCCCGATTGCTGTTGCCCCACGAGCGCTCCACCGTGACGCACAACACTGGTTGAACTTTCACCACTCACCTCGTTGGCAACCCGGCCTGCGTAGTAGTAACGCTGCACAATTGCTTTTTCGGCTTGCGACAGCTCCACCAGATCGTCGAAACCGTCGTAATGGTAGCCACGAATCACTGATCCCCCTGCGCTGGACAACTGCTCGAGACGTCCGAACGCGTCATAGGCCAGCGTTCGCGCCTGGTCGTCCTTGATCATCCTGCCGTTGGCGTCGTATTCCAGCGTCACTGCCGAGGGATAGTCGACGTGGGAATGTTTGACGGCGCTGAGCTGTGCAGGATCAGGATTGTCGTAACTGAAGGTGGTCAGATTCACCCCCAGCGGGAACTTCGTCTGCACGGTGAGGATGTTATCCAATGCATCGAAGGTGAATGTCTGGCGGATAATTTCCTTGCCATACGGATCGCGCGGCTTTTGCGTGCCGGCACAGTCGTACTGGATCAAGCGCCCGCGCACATCGTAGGTGAACTGTTCATCACGTAACACTTGAGTGCCACGTCTGGACACTTTCTGCGCCAGTTTGCCAGCCAGCGTGTAAGTCGATTCCAGGGTCTGGTCTGGCTGCCCCTGAATCTCGAATGTTCGGCGGGTTTCACGCCCGATATCGTCATAGGCAAACCGGGTGAGCATTTGACGCTTGATTGACGTTTCTTCGGTTTTCGTCCAGTCCAGCATCCCCGTCTGCGCGTCGTAGTGGAATTCGGTTTTAAGCGAGCCTTGAGAGGTGGATAGCAGGCGGCCGTGCTTATCGTATTCGGATGTGCTTTCGACTCCGAGCACATCGACATGGGCGATCGGTCGCCCCTGCAGGGACCAGCTACTGGAGGTTGCTTTGGTGATAGCGCCGAGGGTCGTCGTTTCGGTTTTCACACGCCCGGAGGGGTGATAGGCGAAATTGCGCTGTCTGCCGTTTTCGGTACAGGTCAAGGGATTGCCACTGAGGGGGTCATACGTCATGGTCGTGACCAGATCCCCTGCCTTGCGCTCAGTCAGCAGGCCGCCCAGTTCCCGCAAATAAGTGAATTCGGTTTTTTTGCCATCAGCACTCCTGTACCACTGCGGCTGGGTGAAGCCCGCTTCATAACCTGCCTCGGACTTACGTCCGCCAACGGTACTTCGGATCAAGCGACCCAGACCGTCATAAGTTTGCTGCCCCAACACTTTGTCAGCGACCTTGATGTTGATCGGCAGACCTTCATCACTATGCCCGGCGTAGTCGGTCACGACCGCAGTGGCGTCGGGCAGGACACTGCGGGTTATCCGGTCAAAAACGTCGTACTCATATCGGCTGGTATTGCCGACAGGGTCTGTCTGACTGGTTGTGCGCCCGTAGCCGTCATAGGTGTACACAGTTTTGCCGAGACTTTTGTTCTTCAGATTGAAGCTCTCGACACTCAGCGGTTTACCGAAATCATTGACGAGGGTGATCGTCTTGCCCATCCCCTGGAGCCAATGGGTCTGCCGGCGAAGAACCGGGTCCGCCTCGCTGTGTTCGATACGTCCATCATCGTGCAGCGTCTTGCTGACCTGGCCCCAGGAATCGAATTCGTAGCCGGTGCTGACCGGATAAGGCTTGCCATCACGCCAATCAGTCAGCGTCACTTTCACCTTGTGGCCGACCGAATCATGCAGCGCAGAATAAAGCGTGCGTGTCTGAATCAGACCGTCCTTGTCGGGATGGTCGCAGTCCTTTTCATGAACGGTGATCACCCGTTCCATCCCGTCATAAGTCACTTTTTGCTCGCCGCCAGCAGGATCCGTGGTCACCATTGTCGCCGGATGCTGTTTGCTGGCAGCCAGATAGGTCCACCGGGTAACGGCCGCATATGGGGTGCCGCCAGCAACCGTTTTGCCCACTGCCCGACCGATTGCGTCGTACTCATGCTCGATGTGCTCGCCATCGACACCGACTTCAGAGACCTGTAATCCGGTCAGCGTCGACAGCACTTTCTCACTGGTCTGCAGCGTGCCGTCAAATCCGCGCGTGCTGGACCTGACTCGCAACCTGTCACCCTCAAGTTCATAGGAAAACTCGATAGCGGTTTTTTTATCATTCAGGATGACACTCTGCTCTTTCGTGGCTCCATGCTTGAGTGGATCCCCGGGCGTATTCAAATAACTGCGTGCGGTTTTCGAACGCAATACCTCAACGCCTTCCAACACTTCACAAAAACGCTCCTCGACCGGTAACACGGATGCCAGTTCCGCACCGTCCAGCGCCGGATGCAGCGCGTAGTCGTAGTAGGTGACTGTCGAAGCACCATCGGATGCGGCAGCAGTCACCGTCCTTTTTTTCGGGAATCTGGAAAAGCCCAGCGGATCCTCTGGGCAGTTATCTCCACCACTGGCCGGATAAAATTCCGTGGTCGTCGTCACCCCAGTGGGCTCGACCTGCTTGAGCAAGTTACCTTCGTCATCGAACTCGGTGACGGTGGTTTCCACACGCTGCTGTTGGGTGCGCCGATCAAGGTGCGTCACCGTGTGGACTTTAGGCATGCGGAACTGAGCCACCTGCTCACTGAATGGCTTGGTAATGGAACAGTGATACTCCGTGGTGGTGGCGATCTGAGCGTCACCACAGGTTGTAACCTCAGCCACCAACAGATGGAATTTGTTGTAGGTGCGTTTGATGCGGGTATGTACTTTGCCGCTGACCAGCAAGTGCTCGTCCGAGGTGTAGACGTAGTGGCCGGGCGCAAGATAGAGAGGATCCAGGTCACTATCCTTGGCAGGAAGGAGGCCCTGCCCAAGGAAGTTATGGTCGGAGTACGTGTAGGTCTTGCACAGTCGGGGCTGGCCGCGCCCTGGGTAGACATCGTGAGCAATCACAAACGGCAGTGTCCGTTCCACACCGCTGATGAAGCGGTGGCCGTGCCGCTTGTAGCGAATGATTTCGACCCCGCGCAGCGGATTGACGATGCGATGAACATAGCTGGCTCCAGCGATGACTTCATACTCAAGGTCCCAACCCTTACCAACCGGCAGCTCGATGGCCGTCACTCGAGAGTTTTTCAAGATCAGCTTGTAGTTGGAACTGGAAGTAGTGTCGGGATGCCGGGACAGCGTCACCTGACCTGCCGCGCGGGTGATTTTCAACAGGCAGCGCTTGCCATCACGGACTTCGGCCAATCGGGGAAACTGGTTGAACAACTCATGCTTCAGCGTAATGCTCACACCGTTCGCCGCGATTATTTTTTCCGCGACGGCGACCTGAGTGCCGGCCAGGACTTTGAGCAGTTCACGCCGGCCATCCTTGTATCGAACTTCATAGCGCCCTGCTCCAGCGACTGACACTTTCGCCGTTTGCAGTTTCATTTCCTTGAACTTCAGACCGGTAGACGTCTCGACAGCCTTGTAGCGCTCACCGTTGGACAAGGTCATCACTTTGCTGCGCAAGTCATAATTGGTCAGTGTCAAAGACCAGCCAACGCCGAAACCACTATCCGCCTGATTGAGCGGATTAAAGCCCACTGAAAGTGCAAGCTCCGGACCATTGAGATCCGCCGAGTGCAACTTGCCAAGCGAAAATGCGCAGGTGTACATGCCCGTGCGGGGATCAACGCCTCCTGAAACAAATTCACCAAAGTTGAAAGCGTTTGAATGAACAGAGGGAGAGAAATTACTTTCCATTGGTAAACCGTCCTTTTATTTCCAGACTTAGGTTGAGCAGTTAAAACTGGCCAGCAAAAAGCGCCGACCACACAACGAAGTCAGCTAAGCTGCTTCATTGACCGCCTGGATTGATCCAGAATAAAAGTGAGCCGCTCTTTATCACCATCGATACAAAGGCGGTGCTCCGTACCGAACTCATCGAACACGGCAAACTCGAATGCGCTTTCATTTTCCCGTGCTGCTTGCGGGTCAGCGGAAAGATATTGAATAAGGGTTAATTGCCCAGGCACCTTATTGATAGGGACGGTAACGTAGCTCAGGGGACTGCGGAATGTTGCTTGCACGCCATATATCGGTGCCATATAGCCATAAAAAACTTTGCGACTACCTTGTATTCCGGGGATATTACCGGACACATAGACTTGCACCGCCTCTTCGGAATCATAAGGATCAAGTTTCACCTCACTGCTGTACCAGTCAAGGAGGTGAATCTGCCTGCCTTCAGCGCGCAGGGCAATATGATAATGCTGAATCGAATCGTATCGACCCCTCTGCCGTTTCTCATCATACTTGCTCAATGAAAAGCTGCTCAGCGAGTACTCTTTCGGAGGAATCGCCTCCAGCGTGACACTGCTGTCGAAACCAACCCCATTACTTCGCAATACCACGCCATTCAAGGAGATCTCGGCAGCTACTTCCATAATTCCAGGTCGGGAAGCCGAGACCCAGAACTGGAAAATCTGTACCGGATCTGCGGCGTTGCTTATCTGGTTGTCACTGACCCGAGGGAGTTCTGTCAGGCGCGTTGCCCCACCCGACATTTCGTGAGCGTAACGATTTTCCTGAATCGAAACACTCCAGTCTCCCTCCAGAGGCCGAGCACCGTTGTAGGCAATCAGCCGCAATGACGGCAATGCAGGATGTCCATGCAGCGATACGCCGTCGCCATTGTTATCGATACCGTGCAGAAGCACCAATACACGCACCTGCATGCGACCGTTGGAATAAAGCACTTTGTGCTGACCATGATTTGTGGCGTCGAGTTTTACCTCGATACGGGAAATACCAACTTGCTCATCAAACATCTGATAACACCTCAGCCGATTAATATATTTCGCCCTTCAAGGGCTCGGCAAAGTATTAACGTCGAATTTAAATATAAACAGCCGCGACATTTGACATTTTGTGAAAAAGCAAACTTTCAACATCATCTTTAATAATTCACACAGATGCTAATAACTTCAAAAAATGCGATCTGCATGTTACGAGATTCAACACTAAGCCTTTCGCCCCTATGATTCTGGCCCACGAAGGCCTGTTACCCCTTCCGAATTCAATCAACCCGAACCGGAAGGGGAGTCAGCGAGTAGCTTATGTTTGCCAAATCATGTTGGCAGCGTGATCGATCCGTTACTTTCGACAACACTCAGTCGCTATCTGGACCTGTCGAAAATCCGCTCTCCGATGACTCACTATCGGAATCAACGTCTGAAACTGTTTCTTCCGTTTGGATTTCCACTTTCCGGTCCATACTGGAATTTTCAAGATATTGATTAATCCGCCGCATCGACTCGTCACTCAGCGGATTGTTCAATAAACCAACATATAGATCTTGAGTATCCGGAATATCGAACAGATCGCCCCCTACGTCTGAGATATTATTATCCTGTAACGCCATGACCCGAAGATCTCCAAGCCTGTCTATACCGGAAGGCAGGCTGGAGAGATTGGCGTTATATAGCATCAACTCGGTTAAACCTGTCATGAAGCCTACATGCGGAGCAACTGTCAGAGGGTTGTTGGCCAGATTCAACAAAGTGAGTGTCTCGATCCTGGACACACCTTCAGCCGTCGCTTCAGATAATTCAAGCGAGCAATCGTCCAGCACCAGTTGACGCAACTGGCGCATTTGGAATATCCCTGACGGGAAGTCCTCCATTTTTATGCCAGTGACCATCAAATATTGAACATTGGGAAAACTGTCAAAAAAAGCGCCGATGCGTGCGCCTGGCGTTTCCACAGTCAATATCAACTCTGTTACATAGTCGAACCTGGCGGATAATCTTGGTAACTCACCAGTAAAATCGACATGATGGGAAAAATGATAGTCACCGTAACCCCACCTGGAAACCGACTTGCGTCGCCAGATATCTTGCAGTTTTGCGCTAAATTGCTCGCGAGCCTGGCGCTGTTCTGCGATCTGCATTGCGTCCTGCGAAGAGTCCGCTTGGGTCGATAATCCTTCCGCACTCCAGATCGCCAATTCATTGCGCAATATTGCGAGGTCTGTCTCCAGGCGCGCTAAAACTGTGGACGGCTCAGATCCCAGGCGCTCGGAAACGAACGCGGCCAACTCCTTGTCAGCAAGCTGCGGATAGAGGCTACGGACACGTTCCACAACGGATCCTGTCAACATCGGGTTGACATCGCCGCCGCCTCGCAGCCCCGCTTGCGCGTATTGGGCGCTGGCCGGAACAGCCGTTACCTGCACCGGTGCCAGTCCCAACAATTCGCTCACGCGTTGGCGCGACGGCAATGGCTGTGCGCGTACCAGTTGCCGCAGCGCCGCACCACCGCCCTGCGCTACACCGAGCAACTGGCGCTGCCCGGGCAGTAAAAGGCGCCAGACGGCGGCATACAGATCCATCCGATCCTGAGGGGACGCGATGCCGCTGCGTTGGATAACGTAGCCTTCATGCTGACGAATCAATATGTGCCGCACTGGCGATCGAGCATCGCCAATAGCACTCAATGACTCACCCTCTGACGCTTGCAGACGAATCTCGATACGAATCTGTCGCGGCCACTGATCAAGCTGCCCGAGCATCTGCAAAGCCAGTTGGTCACTGTCCAGGCTGGCTACCGCATCCAGATAGATTCCTTCGCACGCCCTGGCGAGACGCACCTCGCGTAGCGCCACCAGCGTTTTTTCTGCCATGTGCCGCGGCATTCCCGGCCGCAGGCGCAAATGCCTGTGGTCGGCGCCACTGGCCTCTCGCCACAACGCCTGAGCAATCGTCTTGGGCAGATGAGGAAAAATCCGTCGCATCTGCAACGTATTGTCATCGCAATCGAGTTCGAACGCCCGCTCGCTCTGCTCAAAGAGCAAAGCGCGGGACTGTTCGATAACGCGCTCGCTCAGATCAGTTGCCTGTAGCGTTAACAAAGCCTGCAGTTGTGAATCGGCTTGCGCACGCACGGTCGGATCGGAATGTTGCACTTGGGTGATGAACTGGCGGATCTTTTGATCGAGGGCGAAGCGCCTCGCAGTGTCCTGCAGCAATGCCAGCGAAGCGGGATGAATGTCGGACCTGTGCGCCATCATCGCGTCGACGCCGCTCACGGCAAATATGCGTTGGGTCATCAGTGGAGGGAAATCCTTTATTGAATACTCCGTGCCGGGAAGCTCTGTCGTGCGATTTTGTCCGGTAAAGACAGTTGCAACTGGATTGGCCGACTCAGGATCATCCAGCGGATGCCACAAACGGCCCTCGCTGTCAGGCCTCAACAGCGGACCGGAAGGATGCAGTTCTCTGGCATGTGTGGCGCGAAACAGGCCGCTCTCGGGGTCTCGGACCACTTGTACGATGTGATTGTCAGCGACGGCAACATACTGACGCTGCTTCATGATTGCGATGCCCCATGCATCGGTCTTGTCGAGACGCTCTTGCGTGGGTATCCAGTAGTTCTCCAGCGAATTCCTTGCGGACACACTTGCGAACTCGTCGATCGTGGAATATTTCGGCCTCGTGCTCACACTGATGACAGGCATCACTGCAAGCGAATCTGAAGAAGATGGCGAAGGCAAGGGTCCCTGATGATGTGCAACAGTCGAATGCGGCATTGTCGAAGACGGGTTCAGAGCCCGGGGCAGGCCATCCCCGCTGGACTCGATGGGTCTGGTTGGGGCAGATACAGGTTTGATTTTCGGCGGTTTGCCAGTCATGAATGCTCATCCTTGAGGAGTGGTGACGCTGGCCACACATCGCTGCGGGCCAGCGCAAGACATCAGATAAAGCACTTTCGTGCATATGCCTGATCATCGAACATGGCAGCTTATCTGCAGCCGCGATGCCAAACGCATATACAGCTACTACATCCCAAGACATTGCATCAATGGATGATGAAACTCAGCCTCGCTGAAGAGACAAATTGCGCTCATAAAAACTCACGCGAATCGCCAACTTATGCCCGGTACCATATTCATCGATAGCGATAAAGTAGAGGACACTTCCATATTTTTGCGCACCGGTATTTTCCGAGTATTCGGATAACGCCTGCACAATAGTGAGTTCTCCGTCGCTTTGAGTATTTACTTTGTAATGCTTGTGATTCCATGTTTGCGCATCGCCGGTGAAAGCATATACAAACGGATCACCCCTATCAGGCAAGGTGACGGTCACACTGGTTTTTTCGGGACGGACGAAAATGCACTTCATATAATTGGTTTTGATTTCGTTAAGCCTGTTCCCGCCCGCAAAATCGAGGTTTTCGCCCTCTTCAGCCCCCTCGACCATCCAATCGACCAGGCGGATTTGCTTCCCGTCCGGGTACAGCCCCAGATGGTACTTCCAGATACGATTACCAGGCGACTCATTACCAATCCTGTTCTGATACAACTGAAAGACTCCATATGTCGCGGGCTTTTCAGCCTCCAGAGTCACGCTGCTGTAATGAACACTGGCAGGGGTGGTTCCGTTGCTCAAAATCCTCTCCCCGTTGAGAGACAGGCGCGCACCGACCTCAGTCGTTCCGGCACTCGACGAGGAAACCCAGAACGTACGCACCTGTGGATGAACGCTGTCATTCTCAAGATCATCATCGTGCCTGTCCAAGGCATCCGGTGCAGGCCGTGCCTCACGCGTAAACCGGCCTTGGACTGCGCTCGCGACCCAACCATCGCGCAAGGTCTTGCCGGTCGCGTAATGAATAAGCTGGATGCTTTCCATTACATCTTCCGGTACATGCACAGCGTTGCCGTCGGCGTCTACTCCGGCAACCAGCACCTGAACTTTGACTTGCATCCGGCCATTAGCAAAAAGTGCCCTGCTTTGAGTGTTATCACTGGCGTCAAACTTGACCTTCAGACTGGACAACCCCACAAGAACGGGCGAAGTGTTTTGTTGATTACCTGTAGCATCCATGCTTTCACTCATAATACAGCTCCTCTGTGAGAATATAACTTGATAGTGACATCGAAAACATGTCAGCAAAAAAAGTTACATACCCACCGAGAAAATATCAAAGTGAAAAGTGTAAGAAATATGCGCGCACCAGCCGCCGGCAACTCATACGCCTTTAAACCAGCCTCCAATACACCAACGCAAGAATGATCAATGTTCGTCGTTATAGACGAACTTCGGCATTTCCCAATGGAAACGGATGGCCAGCAGACGTAACAGGAACCCGCCAAATAAAGTGATCAGAATGGCTTGTTCGCCCGGCACATTTATATAGAGACAAAACATGTAGCACCATGCCGCAGCGAATGAAACACTGGCATAAAGTTCGCGGCGAAATATCAGCGGAATGTCATTGCAGAAAATGTCGCGCAGGATGCCGCCGAACACACCAGTGATAACGCCGCTGACCGATGCCACCAGCATGCCGTGACCCATTTCCAGCGCGGTCATGCAGCCGATCAAGGTGAACGCCACCAGCCCCACCGCGTCGAGCACCAGAAACAGCGAGCGCAGGTGGCGCATCCAGCGCGCAGCGAATACGGTGAACATCGCTGCCACCGAGGTCAGCACCAGATATTCCGGATGTTTGACCCAGGTCAGCGGGTAGTGCCCGAGCAACACGTCGCGCACCGAACCGCCACCGAGCGCGGTGATGCAGGCGATCAGCACCACGCCGAACCAGTCCATGCCTCGTCGTCCGGCGGACAGCGCGCCAGTCATGGCTTCGGCGGTAATGGCGATCAGATATAGCATCAGCAACATGATGGCAGTCCAGGCAGGAAGGCGCGCAGTCTAGCCATTTCGGCGCCGCACCAGAAGAGGGCGCGCCTCTCGCGAGCCGGCTCGCGTCCACATAAGCCGCATTCCATGTGGGAGCGAGCCTGCTCGCGAAAGCGTCAGGGCTGATGCCGCCGCATCAGAACTTGATGAAGTGCTTGCGGTAGTGCTGCAGCTCGGCGATCGATTCGCGGATGTCATCCAAAGCCAGGTGGGTGCTGCCCTTCTTGAAGCTGTCGCGCACATCCGGCGCCCAGCGCGCGGCCAGTTCCTTGAGCGTGGAGACGTCGAGGTTGCGATAGTGGAAGTAGCTTTCCAGCGCCTTCATATGGGTATAAAGGAAGCGACGATCCTGGCAAATGCTGTTGCCGCAGATCGGCGACTTGCCCTTCGGCACCCACTTTTCCAGGAAGGCGATGGTCTCAGCTTCTGCCTCAGCCATGCTGATGCGGCTGTCGCGCACACGCTGGGTCAGACCGGAGTTGCCGTGGGTGCGGGTGTTCCACTCGTCCATGCGCGCGAGCACTTCATCGCTATGGTGGATGGCAATCACCGGGCCTTCGGCCAATGTATTCAGCTCACTGTCGGTGACGATGGTGGCCATTTCGATGATGACGTCGTTGTCCGGGTCCAGACCGGTCATTTCCAGGTCGATCCAGATCAGGTTCTGCGGATTTTGCATATTCGGGCTCCTAGGCAATGCTGCGCAGTTTAGCCTAGGCCGGTGGCCGGGCGTGCTAAACTCGCGGCCGTTTTACCTAATCGCTGCATTCTTCAGACGGAACACCCATGGCCAAACGCCAACTCAATCGTCGTCAAAACTGGCGCATCGAAAAGATCCAGGGCGAGCGCGCCGCACGCGCCGCCAAACGCGAGTCCTCGGCGGTCGAAGCCCTCGAGGGCGGCGACCTTGGCCCAGAGCAACACGGCCTGGTGATCGCCCACTTCGGCGTGCAGGTCGAAGTCGAAGCCGTCGACGGCGAACTCGCCGGTCAAGTGTTCCGTTGCCACTTGCGCGCCAACCTGCCAGCGCTGGTCACTGGCGACAAAGTGGTCTGGCGCGCCGGCAACCAAGGCATTGGCGTGATCGTCGCGCAACTGCCGCGCAGCACCGAACTGTGCCGCCCCGACAGTCGTGGCCAGCTCAAGCCGGTTGCCGCCAACGTCGACATGATCGTCATCGTTTTCGCGCCGCTGCCCGAGCCGCACGCCAACCTGATCGACCGCTATCTGGTCGCCGCCGAACATGCCGGCATCCGCCCGCTTCTGCTGCTGAACAAATTCGACCTGATCGACGAGCAGAACGCCCCGGCGCTGAACGCGTTGCTGGCGGTGTACCGCACGCTGGGTTATCCGGTGCTGGAAGTCTCGGCTCACCACGGCGATGGCATGGAACAGCTGCAAAAGCAGCTCGACGGGCGCATCAGCGTGTTCGTAGGCCAGTCCGGCGTCGGCAAGTCGTCGCTGGTCAACAGCCTGCTGCCGGAAGTCGAAACCCGCGTCGGGCCGTTGTCGGAATTGTCCGGTCAGGGCACGCACACCACCACCACCGCGCGCCTGTTCCACTTCCCTGGCGGCGGCGAACTGATCGACTCCCCGGGCATCCGTGAATTCGGTCTGGGCCACGTCAGCCGCGCCGATGTCGAAGCCGGTTTCATCGAGTTCGATGACCTGCTCGGCACTTGCCGTTTCCGCGACTGCAAGCACGACCGCGAACCGGGTTGCGCGCTGCTCAAGGCGCTGGAAGATGGGCGCATCCAGCAGCAACGGATGAACAGCTATCGCTCGATCATCGCCAGCCTGCCCGAAAACGGTTATTAAACAGTCGCGCCGGCAGCCCCGCACCACGGGCTGCCGGTTGTCGGACCGCATCTGAATCAGTTCTCCCCCACTTAAACATAAGCCTCTGCCGTAGGCTTTTGCGCGGCTGCTTGCAGGACTTTTCTGTTTTGCCGCGCAGCCCTTGTAGGTCTCTGCCAGCGGCCTACATTCCTTTCCTCCTTCGCTCACAGCGACCTTCGAGGAAAGCCATGCCAACCTGTGTTTTATTCATCCGCCATTCGTCTCGCTACATCCACGCGTGCAGTGCCCACAGCATCGTCGGCGCGATCCGCCTGCACACGGTGGTATGAGCATGCGCAAGGCACTGTTCATCGGCATCAACGATTACACGCATATCGGCGGCCTGAGCGGCTGTTGCAACGACGCCATGGCCATGGCTTCGGTGCTGAAAACCAATGCCAACGGCGACCCCAACTTCAAGAATGTCGTGTTGACGTCCGCCGAGGATTATTTGAGCCGGCAAAAACTCGAAGATCAGATCCGCGAGTTGTTTTCCGGTGACTGCAACGTCGCCCTGCTGTATTTCGCCGGCCATGGCGGTTTCGACGCCGACACTGACGAAGGCATGCTGATACCCCAGGACTACCGCAACGCCAAGGACGGCATCCGCATCAGCGACATCCTCAACTGGGCGGACAAAGCCACGCGGATCAAAAACAAAGTGATTATCCTCGACTGCTGCGAAAGCGGTTCGGCCGGCGAAGTGCGCGCCTTGCGCAGCGAGAGCAGCATGGTCAGCGAGGGTATGACGATCCTCACCGCCTGCAAAAAAACCGAGCCGGCGCTGGAGGGCGCGCAGCACGGCGTGTTCACCGGCTTGCTCCTGCAAGCGTTGCACGGCGGCGCGGCGAATATCCTCGGCAAAATCACCCCCGGCAGTCTGTATTCCTTTGTCGACAACGCCCTCGGCGCCTGGGAACAGCGTCCGGTGTTCAAGACCAATGTGTCGCAGTTCATTTCCCTGCGCGAAGTCTCGCCGCTGATCCCCAAGGAGATACTGCGCAAATTGCCCGACTGGTTCGCCGAAGCCGAATCGGTCTACCCGCTCGACCCCAGCCATGAGCCCACCGAAAAGGCGTTCGTGCCTGAGCACGGCGAGGTCTTCGCCCAGTTGCAGAAGTGCAACCGCCACAGCCTGATCGAGCCGGTCGACGCCGAGCACATGTACTACGCCGCCCTCAACTCCACCGGCTGCCGCCTGACGGCACTCGGCGCCTATTACCGCGAACTCGCCCTCAAAGGACATTTCTGATGCCAGTCTTTATCAGCTATCGCCACATGGATCGCGCCCATGCGATCGCCATCAACACCCGCCTGACCCAAGCGAAGATCAGGACATATCTCGATGTCCTCGATCCGGAATCGCAGACCACGGACGACATCACCGGGGTCATTACCCGCAACATCACCGAGTGCACGCATCTGCTGGCGGTGGTGTCGGAGACAACTGCACTGTCGTGGTGGGTGCCGTTCGAAATTGGCGAGGCGACGATCAGCAATCGGCGGATCTGTACGTTCAAGACCGGACCTGCGCAACTGCCGATCTATCTGGACAAATGGCCGAAGCTGAGCACGGCCAGCGATCTGGATTTCTTTATCGATGCGTATCGTGATGAGGTGTCGAACAAGCGGTCGATGGCGCTGGATTCGATCAGCGAATCGGTCAAAGGGGCTTACAAGCGCGATGCAGAGATGTTTCATGAACAGCTGAAGAACCGGATTCGTCGGGGATTCTGAGACTGTGCCGGCCTGTGATAGCCACAAAAAAGCCGACATCACTGTCGGCTTTTTTTCACTCACTGCTTCGGCGCAGGCGCCGCCCCACCCGGCTCAGCCGGTTTCGGCGCCGCATCGTCAAACAGATTCAACCGCTCGCGCAACTCGTGAGCTGGCACTGGCTGTTTGTCCGCCGGCAACGCATTCGGATCAACCGGGGCTGCCGGAGCAGCACCGTTCTGCCCCTGATCCGCCGGTTTCGCTGCCTCAGGCCCCTGCGCACCTTCGATGGCGGCCTGGGCTTTCTTGGTCAGCACGACAATATCGATCCGGCGGTTGACCGGGTTGAACGGGTTTTCCCGATCGAACAACGCCGACGAGGCATAACCGACCACCCGCGCCACCTGCGCATCCGGATAGCTGCCCGCGACCAGGGCACGGCGAGCCGCGTTGGCGCGGTTGGCCGAAAGCTCCCAGTTGCCGTAATCGCCAGTGCCAATGTACGGCTTGGCGTCGGTGTGGCCGCTGATACTGATCTTGTTCGGCACCGCTTTGATGGTGTCGGCCATGGCCAGCAGGATGTCCTCGAAGTACGGTTTCAGGCGTGCGGAACCTGAGTCGAACATCGGCCGGTTCTCGGCGTCCATGATCTGGATGCGCAAGCCGTTCGGCGTGATTTCGAAGAGGATCTGATCCTTGAACTTCTGCAGTTGCGGGTTCTCGTCGACCTTGTTCTGCAGTTCTTGCAGGAGCAGTTCGAGACGCTCCTTCTCGACCTGCTCGGCCATGCCTTCAACCTGATCGGTGTCGACCGTAACCTTGTCCGGTTGCGGTTGCGACTTCACTTCCGGGTTGAGGGTGTTTTCCGGCGCCAGGGTCGGCGTGCCACCCAAGTCGATGATGTACGGCGTGCCGCTTTCGGAGAAGCCGACCGGGTCCTTGAAATAACCGGCGATGGCGATCTTCTGTTCCGGCGTAGCGGTGGACAGCAGCCACAGCACGAGGAAGAACGCCATCATCGCCGTGGCAAAGTCGGCGAAGGCGATTTTCCACGCCCCGCCGTGGTGCCCGGCGGCAATGCGCTTGACGCGCTTGACGATGATCGGCTGATTATTTTCCATGACTTAGCGACCGCGAACCGCTTGTTCCAGCTCGGCGAAGCTTGGACGGTGCGCCGGGTACAGAACCTTGCGCCCGAACTCGACCGCCAGCGACGGCGGCATGCCGGACGCCGAAGCCACCAGCGAGGCCTTGATGGCTTCGTAGACGTTGAGCTCTTCCTTGGCATCGTGGGCCAGGGAATGCGCCAGCGGACCGAAGAAACCGTACGCCGCGAGAATACCGAAGAAGGTACCGACCAGTGCCGCACCCACGTGCAGACCGATCGACGCCTGGTCACCCTCACCCAGCGAGGCCATGGTCACCACGATACCGAGTACCGCCGCAACGATACCGAAACCGGGCATGCCGTCGGCGATGCCGTTGACCGCGTGCGATGGGTGCTCGAGGTCTTCCTTGAGGCTGTACAGTTCCATGTCGAACAGGCCTTCCAGTTCGTGCGGAGCCATGTTGCCGGAGGACATGATGCGCAGGTAATCGCAGACGAACGCGGTCATGCGTTCATCCTTGAGCACCGCCGGGTACTTGGCGAAGATCGGGCTCGCGGCGGCATCTTCGATGTCGCCTTCGATCGCCATCATGCCTTCACGGCGGCTCTTGTTGAGGATTTCGTAGATCAGCCCGAGCACTTCCAGGTAGAAGGTGTGGGTGAAGCGCGAACCGAACATGCTCAGGGATTTCTTGAGCACGTGCATCGTCATGTAACCGGGGTTGGCCTGGAGAAATGCGCCGAGGGCCGCACCGCCGATGATCATCACCTCGAAGGGCTGGATCAGAGCGGCAATCTTGCCGTGGGAGAGCACGTATCCGCCGAGCACGCTCGCGAATACGACGATGATGCCGATAATTTTAGCCATAGGTAGAAGGTACTTGTTTAAGTCGGGTTCAAGGTCATATTCGGAAGTTAAAAAATCTCTTCTTCTACTTATCGGCAAAACTGCGCCAGACTATAGCCAGTTCAGGCGAAAAGCCAATTTAGCCCATGCCGGGCGCGTCTACAGTCAGTGAAGATCTCGTCCAGACATGGCTAATGAAACGAACATTCCATCGGTAATACCGACCACGCTCCAGGCTTGGGTCAAGCTGCTCGACAGCGTCCGCCTGCCCGTACCACAAGAGGCTCACGACAAAGTCTGCCGGGCGATCCGCGACAATCGCAGCTCGCTGCGCGACATCGCCGATCTGATGCAGGACAGCCCGGCGCTGGCCTTGAGCGTCATCCGTGAGGCGAATCGTCACACCCACGGCACCATGGCCGCGCCGGCGGAAAATCTTGAGGTGGCAATCAATCGCCTGGGCCTTGCCCGCACCGAAGAATTGCTCGCGCGCCTGCCCGCCGAACCGCACCGGCAAATCCCCAAGGGTTTGCGCCAATTGCAACTGATCAGCCAGCACGCGACACAACAGGCCAACGGTTTTTTTGCCAGTCGCCTCGCGCGGCTGTGGCAGGACATTCATTGGGGCAGCTTGCTGTTTTTGTCGCCGCTGTGGCCCTTGGCACTGACGTATCCGCAGTTGCTCGAGGAGTGGGAACTGCGCGTGATCCACAAGGGCGAGTCGGCACGTGTGGTCGAAAAGCAATTGTTCGGCGTGCGCCTGTTGAAGATCGCCGAGGCACTGGTCCACGCCTGGCATCTGCCGATCTGGGTCGAGCAAGGCTACAAATTGCTGCTCAGCGAACAACGCGAACTGGTCAAAGTGCTGCGCATCGCCCGCGACAGCGAGCACCCACTGCGCCAGCAGAATCGCCTCGACGATGACCCGACATTGCGCCGCTGGCTCAACCAGCCGGCGAATACCGTGCTGCTGGCCAATGGGCTGGCGCTGTCGGCGCAACAGGCCTGGGACAGTCCGCACAGCAAGCGCTGGCAGTACCTGACCAGCCTCTATCTGCAGATTTCCATGGACGAAGTGCAGCAACAGTTGCACCAGCAAGCGGCGAACAGCGCGCGTCAGCATGCGATGCCTGATTTATGGCACCCGGCGGTTTCGCTGATCTGGCCGTGGGGCACTCGTCGCTTGCCGGCCGGCATGCTCCCGGCCGCAGCGCCGAATGCGGATGACTTGGGCCAGTGGCGTCGGCAATGCGCCGAACTCCTCGCCGAGCCCAGCCGCTTCACCAATGCCATGAGCCTGACCGTCGCCGCCCGCGAGGCACTGGTGGCCAGCGGCATGCGCCGGGTGATGATTCTGATGGCCGACCGCACGCACTCGACCCTGCGCGTACACCAGACCGCCGGTTTGCCGAAGGATGCGGCGGCGCTGAGTTTTGTCGTCAGCCAGAGCAAAGTCCTGCAACGCCTGCTCGCTCAGCAGGCGCAGGTGCGGATCACGCCGGAGAACAACGCACAATTCTCGGCCTTGTTACCGGCGAGCCTGCGCACGCTGTTTCGTGGCGAACATCTGTTTCTGCGTTCATTGGTCAACAATGGTCGGGTGATCATGATCGTCGTTGCCGATCAGGGCGGCGGCCCCTTCGCCGACATCACTGTGCAAGCCTTCGGCAAAACCGCGCAGTGCATCGAAAAAGCCCTGCACAGCTTTAGCAGCCGTGGCCAATGAGCCTGCGCTACAATCCTCCCCTTTGTGCTCTGGAGACCTCACATGTCTGACTTCTCTGGCTTGCCGCTTGTCATCGAGCCGAGCGACCTGCTGCCGCGTCTGGAGTCCCCGGAACTGATCCTGGTGGACCTGACCAGCCCTGCCCGGTATGCCGAAGGTCACTTGCCCGGCGCACGTTTTGTCGACCCGAAACGCACCCAGCTCGGCCAGCCACCGGCCCCCGGGCTGATGCCGGCGAAGGCCGATCTGGAAGCGTTGTTTGGTGAGCTCGGTCATCGCAAAGACGCGGTCTACGTGGTGTATGACGATGAGGGCGGCGGCTGGGCCGGGCGCTTCATCTGGCTGCTCGATGTCATTGGCCACGACAAGTACCACTATATAGACGGTGGTCTGCCGGCCTGGCTGGCGGACGGTATGCCGATGTCGATTCAGGTGCCGGCCGCCGTCGGTGGCCCGGTCTCGCTGACCCTGCACGACGAACCGACCGCCACCCGCGAATACCTGCAAAGCCGTCTCGGCGCGGCCGATCTGGCGATCTGGGACGCGCGCGGGCCGCTGGAATATTCCGGCGAGAAAGTCCTCGCCGCCAAGGGTGGCCACATCCCCGGTGCGGTCAATTTCGAATGGACTGCCGGCATGGACCAGACGCGTCAGTTGCGTATCCGCAGCGACATGCCGCAGATCCTCGAAAACCTCGGGATCACCAAGGACAAGGAAATCATTACCCACTGCCAGACCCATCACCGGTCGGGCTTCACTTATCTGGTGGCCAAAGCCCTCGGTTATCCGCGGGTCAAGGGCTACGCCGGTTCCTGGGGCGAATGGGGCAACCACCCTGACACGCCAGTCGAGATTCAAGGTTTTTAAGGACAACTAATGAAAGAGCGTCTGTTTATCCTCAGCCAGTACCTGCTGCCGCATCACCTGCTGTCGCGTCTGGCCGGCTGCATCGCCGAATGCCGCGTGCGCTGGTTCAAGAATGCCTTCACCCAATGGTTTGCCAAGCGTTATCAAGTGGACATGTCGCAAGCGCTGGTCGAAGACCTGACCGCTTACGAGCACTTCAACGCCTTCTTCACCCGCGCCCTGAAAGACGGCGCGCGTCCATTGGACGAGACCCCGGGCGCGATCCTCAGCCCGGCCGACGGTGCGGTCAGCCAGCTCGGCCCGATCGAACACGGTCGTGTGTTCCAGGCCAAGGGCCACAGCTTCAGCGTGCTGGAGTTGCTCGGCGGGGATGCGGCCAACGCAGCGCCGTTCATGGGCGGCGACTTCGCTACCATTTACCTGTCGCCTAAGGACTATCACCGCGTGCACATGCCGCTGGCCGGCACCCTGCGCGAAATGGTCTACATCCCGGGCCGCATTTTTTCGGTGAACCAGACCACTGCCGAAAACGTCCCGGAGCTGTTCGCCCGCAACGAGCGCGTGGCGTGCATTTTCGATACAGAACGCGGGCCGATGGCCGTGGTGCTGGTCGGTGCGATGATTGTCGCTTCGATCGAAACCGTGTGGGCCGGTCTGGTCACGCCACCGAAGCGGGAGCTGAAAACCTTCCGCTACGACGAAGCCGCACGCGCACCGATTCATCTGGAAAAAGGCGCGGAACTTGGGCGCTTCAAGCTCGGTTCGACGGCGATCGTGCTGTTTGGCCCGGATCAGGTGAAGTGGGCCGAAGAGCTGGTGGCCGGTTCACCCGTGCAGATGGGCCAAGGCCTGGCACTGCCAAAAGCGTGACCCTGTTCGCGGAAGCAGCCGAGGCTGCTTCCGCAAACCGCGGCATTTGCTGCTATGGTTTTGCTCATGAGCCAGACCAACTTTTCTCCCAAGCTGCGCGCTCCGACTCCCACGCAAACGCGCCTGTCGTTCTGCGAGGCCAGCCCGCGCGACCTCAAGCGCTGGATCGCCGGCCTGCCCAAGGCCAACATCGGCGAAACCGCCCGCTTGCTGTATCAAGGCCTCGGCGAACTGAACCTGTTGCTCACCCCCAGCGACAATCGCCTGCAATTGCTTGAGCTGCTGCGGCCCGAGGTGTATTTCGTCTGCCAGCATCTGGAACGGCATTTTCTGCATCAGGCGATCATGCTCGACGAGCGTTCGCGCAAAGTCAGCAACCTGTGTCAGGCGCTGCAAGCTCAGTTGGCCATCGGCTATAAACAGGTTGTTCTGCGCATCCTGCCCAAATACAGCAAGGATCGCGCGACGTTGGTCGGCACCGCCTTGCAACGCGCCGCGCATGCCCTCAAGGCGCAACTGGTGCGCGCCACGCAGCTGTACAGTTCACCGCCGGAACACGTGTGGTTCGAATTGCATCAGCTGTATCGCAGCGCGGCGCAATTGCAGCTGCAACAACGGCGGCTGCGCGATGATCTGGCGTTTTTGACCAGCGAACTGAGCGTCGAACAGACCTACATCGCCGCGCTGCTATTGGGCAGTGCCCGTTGCAATCAATTGCGTCAAAGCCAGATTGCCCGGCTGGCCGAGGTGATCGAGCCGTGGAGCGCCCTGCTCAAACTGCATCCCGGCAGCGCCGACGACGGCTTGTTTGCGGTCAGTCCGGAACTCGATGTCGGCCCGCGCTACCGCAAGATGTTTCGCAGCGAACAACAGAACGGGCTGCTGGGCTTCGATCCGCAACCGCTGGTCAAACAGCTCGAAACGCACCTGCTGCACCAGTCCACCTCGACCCCGTTACCCGTTTCCGTCGGCCTCAGCGTCGACACCCTGCAACATCTGCACGCTACTTGGGGCCAAGCGGCCGAACGCAGCTTTCAACGCATCGCCGGCCAGGGCACGCTCACCGTGTGCGTTGGCATGAGCGCCCTGCACTTCTACCTCGGCGGCGAGCGCACTTTCAGCGAATTGCTCAAACATCCCGGTGCACGCGCGGCAAACTTCAGCAGCGTCGTGGCCAACGGCGAAAAGGACAGCTGGAGTCAGGCGTTCGACGCTGCCCCGCAAAGTAACGATGAGCTGTTGCCGTACGAGGAAATCCAGTACGACCAGTTGAGCGAAGAAGAAGGCCCGGGCAACGCGCCGAATTATCCGACTTACGCCTTGCCGGTGATCAACCATAGCCCCGGCGGCTATTGCCTGGCCTGGCCGAGCGAAGTACCGGCGGAGTTGCAGGCCGGGGAAATGCTCGGCATTCAGGACAGCGAGAGCAAAGGCTGGAGCATTGCGGTGATTCGCTGGATTCGCCAGGTGCGCGGCAGCGGCACACAGATGGGCATTGAACTGGTCGCGCCACACGCGCAGCCGTGCGGGCTGCAACTGGTTCGTTCCAAGGACGATCACAGCAATTATCTGCGAGGTTTGCTGTTGCCGGAAATCAGTGCGATCGATGTGCCGGCCACCGTGCTTGCGCCGCGCCTGCCGTTTCAGGAAGGCAACAAGGTGTTGATCAACACCCAGGGCGAAGAACACCGCGCCGGGCTGGATCGGCGGGTGGCGAGTACGCACAGCTTCAACCAGTTCGCCTATCGCTCGCTGGATCCTGCGCAGAATGGCGGGGGTGAGGAGGATTTTGATTCGTTGTGGAATTCGCTCTAGACCGAGGCGCGGCCTTCGCGAGCAGGCTCGCTCCCACACTGGAATGAGATTTCCTGTGGGAGCGAGCCTGCTCGCGAAGAGGCCAGATCAGCTTATGGAGATCTCAGAGCTGCCCGTCGCGATCCCGGAAGCCCAGCAGATACAACACGCCATCGAGCCCCAGCGTTGAGATCGCCTGCTTCGCCGACTGCTTGACCAACGGTTTGGCGCGGAACGCCACGCCCAGCCCGGCAATCGCCAGCATCGGCAAGTCGTTGGCGCCGTCGCCGACGGCAATGGTCTGCTCCAGACGCAGACCTTCCTTGTGCGCCAGCTCCTTGAGCAAGTCAGCCTTGCGCTGCGCATCGACAATCGGCTCGATCGCCACGCCGGTGCACTTGCCGTCGACCACTTCCAGCTCGTTGGCGAACACGTAGTCGATGCCCAGCCTCGCTTGCAGCTGCTTGGCGAAATAAGTGAAGCCGCCGGACAGGATGGCGGTTTTGTAGCCGAGGCGCTTGAGTTCGGCGAACAGGGTTTCGGCGCCTTCGGTCAGGCGCAGCGAGGCGCCGATCGAGTCGAGCACGCTGACGTCGAGGCCCTTGAGCAGCGCCAGACGCTCCTTGAAGCTGGCGCGGAAATCCAGTTCACCGGCCATGGCGCGCTCGGTGATTTCCGAAACCCGGTCACCCACGCCGGCCGCTTTGGCCAGCTCATCGATGACTTCCGCTTCGATCAGCGTCGAGTCCATGTCGAACACGGCCAGACGCCGGTTGCGACGGAACAGCGAGTCTTCCTGAAAGGCGATATCGACGTTCAATTCCTGGGCCACGCTGAGGAATTCGGCGCGCAAGGCCTGCGGATCGGCGGCTTCGCCGCGCACGGAAAACTCGATGCAGCCCTTGCCCTTGTCGGCCGGTGTGTCCAGTGGCATGCGCCCCGACAGACGGTCGATATGGTCGATATTCAAGCCATATTTGGCGGTGATGGCGCTGACCGCCTGCAACTGGCCGGCAGTGACCTTGCGCGTCAGCAAGGTGACGATATGGCGTTTCTTGCCCTGATTGCCCACCCACTGCTGGTAATCCTCTTCGGACACCGGGGTGAAACGCACTTGCTGATCCAGTTCGTAGCCCTTGAACAGGATGTCCTTGAGCACCGACTTGCCCTGTTCGGAATCGGGAATTTCAACCAGGATGCCGAACGACAGGGTGTCGTGGATCACCGCCTGACCGATGTCGAGAATGTTCACACCACCTTGTGCCAGAACACCGGTGATGGCCGCTGTCAGACCGGGACGGTCGACTCCCGTGATGTTAATCAGGACGATTTCGCGCAACGCGCACCCCCGCAACTGGAAAAAAACCGCATTCTACCCACTTTCAGTGACCATCGGGCACCGCGAGCGCTTTGCCGGTCTGGGGCCTGTCGCTATACTGCGCGTCAACTTCACGGACAAAGAGCCGAGCTCAAGTGAACCGGCCCACGCCAGTCAAAACCGATAACTTCTTCCTGCTGATCTTCCGTGCACTGCGCCATCGCCGTGTACCGATTGCATTGCGCATTGCCAGCCACAACGTGATCCTGGTCGCTCTGGCCCTGGTGATCTATGCCGGGGTGATGGGGCTGCAATTCAAGCAGGCCATGCACGAGCAGGCCGATGCGCTGGGCGAAAGCCTGACCACGCAGACCGCCACCTCCGCCACCGAGCTGCTGGTGTCCAACGACATCCTCAGCCTCAACGTGCTGCTCAACAACCTGACCAAGAACAAACTGGTCGCCCACGCGGCAATCTACAGTGTGGACAACCGCATCCTCGCCGAGTCCGGTCAGCGGCCAAAGCACAGCCTGCTGGGCGAAGCCGAGGGCATGTACGAGAGCAAGATCACTTTCCAGGACGTGACTGCCGGGCAACTGCGCATCAGCCTGGACATGGATCAGTTCCAGCAGCCGATGACCATCAGCCTGCAAAGCATGGGCATTCTGAGCGCAATTCTGCTGGCGCTGTCATTGGCTCTGAGTCTGCGCATGGGCCGCTATCTGTCGACGCCGTTGCTGCAATTGCGCGTGTGGCTGCGCCGCATCGACGCGCACACCCCGGGCATCGACCGCCAGGATGAAATCGGCGATCTGGCGCGCCAGCTGCATGCCAGCTACGCCCCGGAACCGGAGCCTGAGCCCGAACCCGAGCCGGAATTCGCCGAGGAAGAAGACGAGCCTGAATTCGAGGTGCGTAACCTGCGCGATCCGAGCTTCGACGAAAGCCGCCCGCTGGCCGCGAAGAAACCGGCACCGCGTCACCTGGTCAGCACCGTCGAAGACGATGATGACGATGACGCTTTCGCCGACCTGCGCGACGAATCGCTCAACGGCGCCGCCCAACCGCTGACGCGCAAACCGAGCCCTGACGTGCCACAGCACACCGCCGTACTGGCCGTGCAATTGGGATCGCAGGAACAATTGCGTCGTTTGCCTCGCGCACGTCTGGAAGAATTGCAGGAACGCTATCGCGACTGCCTCGAGCAGGCCGCGTCGCTGTATCAGGGCGAAATCGAAACCCTCAACGATGGCAGCACGCTGTTGCTGTTCCACACCGAAGACTGCGGCGACGATTACCTGACCAATGCCATCTGCTGCGGCGAACTGCTGCGTGCACTCGGCCACCAATTGCAGATCGAGGTCGCGGACAGCGGCATCACCCTGCAATTGCAGCTGGGCCTGACCTTGGGCGATGAGTTGTTCGGTCTGAGCCAGATTGATCTGCTGCTGACCGATTCGGCTCAGGATGCACTGGCCTTGTCGCAACACAGCCGCAATCTGCTGCTGGTCGAGCGCAAGATCAGCGATGACACCTTGATCCGCCAGCGTGCGCGGATCCGGCCGATCGCCAGCCCTGAAGGCGCTTGCTGTGTGGAGCGGTTGATGGAGCCATATCCGTCGATGCTCGAACGGCAACTGGCGCGGATGCATGAGCGCCGGGCGTAAGGCTTAGGCCCGATACGCAAAAGCCCGCAGACAATTAATTGTCTGCGGGCTTTTTTGTGCGCGGTGTTATTGGATTCGAGAGCATCCCTGAAAAGCCCCTCACCCTAGCCCTCTCCCAGAGGGAGAGGGAACAGATTGGGGGATATTCGAGAGTTACATCGACATGCACGTTTGGCTGTGAATCCATAATCGCCAAGATCTCTCAGGTCGACGTAAGACGCCCGACACCTCAGTCGGTCCCCTCTCCCTCCGGGAGAGGGCTAGGGTGAGGGGCTTTTGATCTTCCACCTCACCTCCAGACATAACAAAGCCCGCACAAGGCGGGCTCTGTTCTGACGCGTTCCAGCCTCAGAAGCGAAACACTTCCATATCGGTACGAATAGGCGAGGCCATCGGAATCTTTGGCTGCTTCTCGGCATCCGCCGCCGGCGCTGCGGGTTTCGGCGCGGCTTTACGCGGTGCCTCGGCCACGGGCGGCTGGTTGGCCAGTGGCTTGAGCGCCACCGACAACTGCTCGGCCAGACGCTGCAACAGAACCCCTTGTGCCTGCACCTGGGACGCGGTGCTGCCGGCGTGCGTTTCCTGCAGGTGAATGATGCGGTTATCGCGCACCTTGCCGCGACGATCGATCAAACGCCATTGCGCATCGAGAATCGCCGGTTGTTTCGCCCCGGAATCCAGACGGGTGATGGTCAGCAGAACCTGCACATCCGGCGTGAATCCGGCAGTAGCAGGCGCCAGCACCACACGCTGACTGTCCAGGTGACCAGCCACCTGACGCATCAGCAGTTGATCGATATCCGACGAAAGGCTGCCAGCCCAACGACCGTCGGTCGCCGCTTGCAGGCTGCCGTCGGGTTGACGTTGCAGCAGGGTTTCGCGTTGCAGGTAATCGGCAACAACTACCGGCCCCAGCAAAACTGCCATGCCTGCGCTTTGCGCAGGCTGAACCGGACTTCCGCTGTCCAGTTGGTACAGCGACACCGGCTGGTGAACGCTGCAACCCGCCAGGCCAAGAACGCCGGCGAGCAACAAAATAAGGGGGCGTAGAGCAGTCATCATCCCGTCCAGGTGGCCGCCACAAGGCTGACCACAGTGAAAATACTCAATAAATATGAAGAACGCTCGGCCACGCCGGCGCTTGAAAGGCCATATCATCCGTGAATATGCGTTCCGACTCCAGCGCCAAAGCGTCGATCTACGCGTTTAATCGCAGATCGAACGCTCTAGTAAGGCGTTCTCGCCTAATTGAGGTTTTCGACGAGCAGCGCATCCACTCTCTGGAAGCCCCGCGGAAGTTTGTTTCCGCGCCGTCCACGCTCACCTTTATAGTGCTCGAGGTCGTCGGCTTTCAGCGACAGGGTCCGTTTGCCAGCCTGCAATACCAGGGTGGCGCCTTCCGGCAGGACGGCGATGTCCGTGACATATTCTTCGCGACTGGCCACGCGTTCACCGGATATACCGATGATCTTGTTGCCTTTGCCCTTACCTAATTGTGGCAGATCGCTGATTTTGAAGATCAGCAGGCGACCTTCGGTCGTGACCGAGGCCAGCCAGTTCTGCTCACGATCGGCCACAGGGCGCGGCGCGATGACCTTGGCGTTGTTCGGCAGGCTCAACAGGGCCTTGCCGGCCTTGTTCTTCGCTTGCAGATCTTCGCCTTTGACCACGAAGCCGTAACCGGCATCGGACGCAATCACGTACAGCGCATCGTCTTCGGGCATCAGCACGCATTCGAACGAAGCGCCCGGTGGCGGCGTCAGACGGCCGGTCAAGGGTTCGCCCTGGCCACGGGCCGACGGCAAGGTATGCGCGGCGACCGAGTAGCTGCGACCGGTGGAATCGATGAACACGGCAAACTGGTTGGAGCGCCCCGCCGCCGAGGTCTTGAAGCCATCGCCGGCCTTGTACGACAGACCGGTAGCGTCGATGTCATGGCCCTTGGCCGAACGCACCCAGCCTTTTTCCGACAGCACGACAGTGACTTTCTCGTTCGGCAGCAGATCGTGCTCGCTCAACGCCTTGGCTTCGGCGCGCTCGACGATTGGCGAACGGCGGTCGTCGCCGTAGGTTTCGGCGTCTTTGAGCAGCTCGGTGCGCACCAGTTTCTTCAGCTTCGCTTCGCTGCCCAGCAGGGCTTGCAGCTTGGCTTGTTCCTTGAGCAGTTCGTCCTGCTCGTCGCGCAGCTTCATCTCTTCCAGTCGCGCCAACTGACGCAAGCGGGTGTCGAGGATGTAGTCGGCCTGAATCTCGCTGAGGGCGAAACGCTCAATGAGCTTGGCTTTCGGATGCTCCTCGGTACGGATGATGTGAATTACTTCATCCAGGTTGAGGTAGGCGATCAGCAAACCGTCCAACAGGTGCAGGCGACGCTCGACCTTGTCGAGGCGGAATTGCAGGCGGCGACGCACGGTCAGCACGCGGAATTCCAGCCATTCGACCAGCAGCGCACGGAGGTTTTTCAGCTGCGGCTTGCCGTCCAGACCGATGATGTTGACGTTGACCCGGTAGGTCGACTCCAGCTCGGTGCTGGCGAACAGGTGCTGCATCAGCGCGTCGTGATCAACGCGGCTGTTGACCGGGATGATCACGATGCGGCACGGGTTTTCGTGGTCAGATTCGTCACGCAGATCGGCGATCTGCGGCGCTTTCGACGGTTTGGCCTGCATCAGCGCGGCGATCTGCTCCAGCACCTTGGCGCCGGAGACCTGATGCGGCAGCGCGGTGACGATGATGTCGCCATCCTCGACGTGGTACACGGCGCGCATACGCACCGAGCCCTTGCCGGTTTCGTACATCTTCAGCAGGTCGGCACGCGGCGTGATGATTTCCGCTTCGGTCGGATAATCCGGACCCTGAATGTGTTCGCAGAGCTGTTCGACCGTGGCTTTCGGCTCATCGAGCAAGCGCACGCAGGCGGTGGCGACTTCGCGCAGGTTGTGCGGCGGTACGTCGGTGGCCATGCCCACGGCGATACCGGTGGTGCCGTTGAGCAGAATGTTTGGCAGGCGCGCCGGTAATACCAGCGGTTCCTGAAGGGTGCCGTCGAAGTTCGGCCCCCAGTCAGCGGTGCCCTGGCCCAGTTCGCTGAGCAGCACTTCGGAATAGCGCGACAGCCGCGCTTCGGTGTAACGCATGGCCGCGAAGGACTTCGGATCGTCCGGCGCACCCCAGTTGCCCTGGCCGTCGACCAGCGTGTAGCGATAGCTGAACGGCTGCGCCATCAGCACCATCGCTTCGTAGCACGCCGAATCGCCGTGGGGGTGGAACTTGCCGAGCACGTCACCGACGGTACGCGCCGATTTCTTGTGCTTGGAATCGGCGTCCAGCCCCAGTTCGCTCATGGCGTAGACGATACGCCGCTGTACCGGCTTCAGGCCGTCGCCGATATGCGGCAAGGCGCGGTCCATGATCACGTACATGGAGTAGTTGAGGTAGGCATTTTCGGTGAAGTCAGCCAGCGATCGGCGTTCTACACCGTCCAGGCTGAGATCAAGGGAGTCGCTCATGCGGGCCTCATCGGTTCGTTGTCTGGCGCAGCAGCATGGTGCCACCGCGCTGGGTAAATTCAAGTCTGTTCAGGGCGCTCATGCCGAGCAGCACCTGGTCGCCATGCAGCCCCGGCGCCACCAGTGCACGGACATCCCGCAGCACGATGTCGCCCAATTGCAGGCGGGCAATCTTCGTTCGATAGCCCTGGCTCAGGCCATTGGCCGTGCTCAGGGTCACGCCGAAACCTTCTTGCAGCTTCAAACGCTTGGCCAGATCCGCCGGGATCGCCACATCGGTCGCGCCGGTGTCGAGCATGAACTCCACCGGCTCGCCGTTGATCTGGCCGCTGGCGACAAAATGCCCTTGGGCATTGCTCGCCAGTTTCACTTCGATAAAACCTTCGCCCTGCTCCGACGTAACCACGATGTTCGGATTCTGCTGGCGCTGCTCCCACTGACCGAAAAACCGCGTCGCGAGAAACAGCGCCGCGCACCAGGCGAGGATCATCAACACCCGACCGACACGCTTGCCCGGCGGTTGCTGGCTCATGGCCTGGCACTCCAGCCACCGTCCGGCTCGGCGAAGCGCCAGACCACCGGGCGGACTTCGCCATCAGCACGTGGGCCAAAATTGTTGTCGACGCCGATCCACGCGCCTTCGGCATCAATGATCAGCGCTTCTTCCAGCCCGTAGTTCTGCGAATACCGACGTTGTTCCTGCAACAGTTCGCCGGCATACGACCAGCATTGCTCGACCTTGGCCGTCTGTGCATCGCGACGGCAGATCTCGAAAGCGTTGCGTTCAAGGGTAAACAGCTTGCCGTTGAACAAGGAAATGTCGGAAAAGTCGCGATGCACCGCTTTCGCCTTGGGAAACTGTGGCGGCTGCATCTCCTTGCCGCCCTCACTGAGCAGCACGCAGCGACCGTCACAATCCCACACCGTCTGCTGGCGCTTGATCAGCAGCAGGCCGCGCTTTTGCCGTTCGGCGGCCAGCCATATCTGATCACCGGCCGGGTTGATCGCCAGGCCTTCGAAGATCGAATTGAACTTCAGCAGCAGGCCGCTCGCCCGCGCTTCGCGAACCAGCAGCGGCGAGATTTTCAGCCAGTTCGCCGGGCCACTGACCGGCACCTGCAACACCGCCGCATGGGCTTCGCTGACGATGTAGCGATTGCCAGCGCTGTCGCAACTGATGCCTTCGAAATCCAGTTCGCCCCCGCGAATGAACGACGCCGCCCAAGTGCGCGAGCTCAAGCCCCACGGCAAGCCGCTCTCCGGCACAGGCGGCACGTCGATGTGCACGGTTTGCGCCTGCCAGACCGGATCGCGGGTATCGAGCCGATAGATCTGCTCGTCATCGCGATCGGAAACGGTCCACAGCTCGTTGCCGCACATGGCCAGACCTGACAGGTTACCGCCGCGCATGCCTTCGACCGGGTGTTCGGAAAGCAGCCGCAATTGTTGCAGCGGCTCGGCCGACACGCTCAGCGCACTCAGCAGCAACGCACCCGCCAAGGCCCAGCCAAACTGCATCAGGCCAGCACCTCGGCGAGGTTGCCTTTGGATTCGAGCCAGGTCTTGCGGTCACCGGCGCGTTTCTTCGCCAGCAGCATATCCATCATTTCCGAGGTTTCGGCGAAGTCTTCGCCCAGCGTCAACTGCACCAGACGCCGGGTGTTCGGGTCCATGGTGGTTTCACGCAGTTGCGGCGGGTTCATTTCGCCCAGGCCTTTGAATCGGGTGACCTGCGGCTTGCCGCGTTTCTTCTCGGCCACCAGGCGATCGAGAATGCCGTCGCGCTCGGCTTCGTCGAGGGCGTAGTAGATCTCTTTGCCGAGGTCGATACGGTACAGCGGCGGCATCGCCACGTAGACGTGACCGGCATCCACCAACGGGCGGAAATGCTGGACGAACAGCGCGCACAGCAAGGTCGCAATGTGCAGACCGTCGGAGTCGGCGTCGGCGAGGATGCAGATCTTGCCGTAGCGCAGCTGGCTCATGTCCGCGGCGCCCGGATCGACGCCGATGGCCACGGCGATGTTATGCACTTCCTGGCTGGCGAGCACTTCGCTGCCGTCGACTTCCCAAGTGTTGAGGATCTTGCCGCGCAACGGCAGGATCGCCTGGAACTCCTTGTCCCGCGCCTGTTTGGCCGAACCGCCGGCGGAGTCACCCTCGACCAGGAACAGCTCGGAACGCATCGGGTCCTGCCCGGCGCAGTCAGCCAGTTTGCCCGGCAGCGCCGGACCTTGGGTGACGCGTTTGCGCTCGACTTTCTTGCTCGCCTTGAGACGGCGGCCGGCGTTGTTGATCGCCAATTCGGCCAGGGCCAGACCGGTTTCCGGATTGGCGTTGAGCCACAGGCTGAACGCATCCTTGACCACACCGGAAACGAACGCCGCCGCTTCTCGGGAAGACAGACGCTCTTTGGTCTGGCCAGAGAATTGCGGTTCCTGCATCTTCATCGACAAGACAAAAGCGATGCGCTCCCAGACGTCTTCCGGCGCGAGTTTCACGCCGCGTGGCAGCAGGCTGCGGAACTCGCAGAACTCGCGCATCGCGTCGAGCAGACCCTGACGCAGGCCGTTGACGTGCGTACCGCCTTGGGCGGTCGGGATCAGGTTGACGTAGCTTTCCTGCACCGCGTCGCCACCTTCCGGCAGCCACAACAGTGCCCAGTCGACCGCTTCCTTATTACCGGCGAAAGCGCCGCAGAACGGCTCGTTCGGCAGACGTTCGAATTCGCTGACCGCATCGACCAGGTAGGAGCGCAGGCCATCTTCGTAATGCCACTCGACTTTCTCGCCGGTGCCTTTGTCTTCGAAGCTGACCAGCAAGCCCGGGCACAACACAGCCTTGGCCTTGAGCACATGCTTGAGGCGGCTGATGGAGAATTTCGGTGAGTCGAAGTATTTCGGGTCCGGCGCGAAGTACACGCTGGTGCCGGTGTTGCGCTTGCCGACGGTGCCGACGATTTCCAGCTCGGAGGCCTTGAAGCCGTCCTTGAAGGTCATCTGGTATTCGTTGCCGTCACGTTTGACCCGTACGCGCACTTCGGTCGACAGCGCGTTGACCACGGAAATACCCACACCGTGCAAGCCGCCGGAGAACTGGTAGTTCTTGTTGGAGAACTTGCCGCCCGCATGCAGCTTGGTGAGGATCAGCTCGACGCCGGACACACCCTCTTCCGGGTGAATGTCGACCGGCATGCCACGGCCGTCGTCGCTGACTTCCAGCGAATGGTCGGCGTGCAGGATGACCTGCACCGATTTGGCGTGACCGGCCAGGGCTTCGTCGACGCTGTTGTCGATGACTTCCTGGGCGAGGTGGTTCGGCCGACTGGTGTCGGTGTACATGCCGGGGCGTTTGCGCACCGGGTCGAGGCCCGAGAGGACTTCGATGGCGTCGGCGTTATAAGAACTAGCGCTGGGAGTGGCCATAAGGTCTCGTCGTCAGTCATTCATGAAAGAGGGGCAAGACTTCACAGCGTGGTGAAATCGATTGCCTGATACATATCGGCAGCCATGCCGGCAAAACTCAGCAACGCCGGCAATTGCCCGGCAAAGCCCTGGAAACTGTGGTCGCCGCCGGCCTGGATGCGCAAGGCACAGGCGCGGTAATACTGTTGGGCGAGGCGATAATCCAGCGTTTCGTCGCCGGTTTGCAACCAGACCTGATAACGCTGCGGATCCTGCGGTGGTGGCACTTCCAGTTCGGCCAGCGCCGTGACGTGGTCGTGGGTCAGTTCCCAGGTTTCATCGGTGTAGAGGTTCTGCTGCGTGCCCAGATAACCATCGAACATCCGGTGCGGGCTGACCGCCGGGTTGACCAGCAGGGCTTTCAGGCCATGGCGCTCGGCCAGGTGAGTCGCATAGTAGCCGCCGAGCGAACTTCCCACCAGCAACGGCCGGCCCAGCTCGGCGATTGCCTGCTCGAGCTGACCGATGGCTTCACGCGGATGGTGATGCAGCGCCGGCACGCGCAATTGCCCGCTCAAACCCAGCCGCTCCATGACCGCGACCAGCTGACAGGCCTTCTTCGAGGCCGGCGCGCTGTTGAAACCGTGGATATAGAGGATCGAACCGGACATTTGAGCTCCCTGGCTGTCGGCGAAAGATAGCGGAGTTTACAGGGAGAAGGACCGGGATTGGGGGTGGGTTCAATAAATTGGTGTGACAGCACAAGCTGCCCTCACCCTAACCCTCTCCCGGAGGGAGAGGGAACCGACTGGGGGATATTCGAGAGCTACACCGACCTGAGCGTTTTGCTGCGAATCCATAATCGATATCGCTGTTTCAGGTCGATGCACAGCCAAAGACACCGCGGTCGGCCCCCTCTCCCTCTGGGAGAGGGCTGGGGTGAGGGTCTTTGATTGTCAGTTCAGTAACCGTTGGAGCCGTAATCGACTGTGAACTCGAAGTCGCTGACTCTTTCGACGCCCGTTTCCAATTTCCCGTCCGGCAACAATCGCAACCAGCGATACCCCGGCGCCTGCTCGCCCACTTTGAAATCCGCACTCCCCGGCTCGAACTGGATACACGTCGAGGGCGAGGCCATCAAGCGCACGCCATTGCGGTCGCGATCGATTTCCTGATGCACATGCCCCCACAGCACCGCGCGAACCTGTGGAAAGCGATCCAGCACTTCAAAGAACGCTTCCGGGTTGCGCAAGCCGATCGGCTCCATCCACGCGCAGCCGATCGACACCGGATGATGATGCAGGCACACCAGATGATGGCGCTCAGGCGCCTCGCTCAGCGCGCGGGCGAGCAGTTGCAATTGATCATCCTGCAGATAGCCCGGCACCGAACCCGGCACCGCCGAATCCAGCATCGTCACCCGCCAATTGCCAATATCGACCACCGGCTCCAGCAGCGTGCTTTGCACCGCCGCCTCGGCCATGACCATCGGCTCGTCGTGATTGCCGGGAATCCAGCGCGCGGGTGCACTGATCTGCGCGCTCAGTTGGCGGAATGCCTGATACGACTGCAGCGTGCCGTCCTGGGAAATATCGCCGGTGGCCAGCACCAGGTCGATCTGCGCCTGTTGCGCCAACACCAGGTCGATGACCCTTTGCAGGCTCTCGCGGGTCTTCATGCCCAGCAGCGTGCCGTCCGCCTCGGCGAACAAGTGGCTGTCGGACAACTGCACCAGCAGCGCCGGGTCGGCGCTGGTCAATGTCGATACGCTGGGCAAGGCGCTCTCCCGGGGCTAAGCACGCAATGGATGGGTGCGGCAATTATGCTGGGGGATGACAAAAAGGGGAAACCGCCGAAGCGGACGCAGTTCACAACTAGCGAACGACTTCGTACTCGTGCCCCAACGCCAGGCAATGACTCAGCCATTCGCCCAGAAACACATTGAGCTGGGCCTTTTCATCGGGCTGGTGCATGGCGGCGTTCGGATAAGGATAGATGCCGCGAAAGCGTCGTGCATGCTCGGCGCTGACCACTTCGGCCATGCGCGCGTCGTGGTAGACCTGCACTTCCAGTTGCGGCACCGGCAACCACGGCAGACTGTGCTCCTGGCGCACCTGCAAGGTCGTGGTGTACGGGCAGGTCTGCAACACCTCGAGAGCGAGCACTCCAAGCATCTGCTCGCCCTGGGTCACAGCGATACGCCGCGCCTCGGGTTCGTTGCGCATGTCCGGCAGCAGTCGCATCAGGCGCGCGTAGTTGGCCTCGCAGGCGGCTTGCAGCCCAACGAGGTCAACCCGATAACGATCGCGCAGCTTGTTTACGACCATAGCCCCCTCACTTCGGCGCGGTTCAGCGCCAGCCACTGCAAGGCGATGATGCTCGCCGCGTTGGCAATACGTCCGTCACGCACGGCTTGCAAGGCATCTTCAAAGGCCCACACCGTCACGCGAATGTCTTCGGCCTCTTCTTCCAGCCCGTGCAGCCCGCCGACACCGTCGGTGCTGCAACGCCCCAGATACAAATGCACGAATTCGTTGCTGCCACCCGGCGAGGGGAAATACTTGGTCATCGGCCACAACGCCTTGATGTCCAGCCCAGCTTCCTCCTGCGCCTCGCGGTGAGCAACTTCTTCCGGTTGCTCATCCTTGTCGATCAGACCGGCGACCAGTTCGACCAGCCACGGGTTGTCGGCCTTGCCCATGGCGCCGACACGAAACTGCTCGATCAACACCACTTCATCGCGCTGCGGATCGTAAGGCAGGACGCACACGGCATCGTGGCGCACGAAGATTTCACGATTGATCTCGCGGCTCATGCCACCGGCGAACAGCTCATGGCGCAGGTGCACACGGTCAAGCTTGTAAAAGCCCTCGTAGCATTTTTCGCGCCGCACGATATCCACGGCGGTCGGAATGGCGTTGGCAAAGTCAGTCATAATCTTCCTCTTTACTGCACATCCATTACGAGGTTGCTGTGTACAACCGGCAACCTCGACTTCGCGCCATCCTAACGCGCCCGCACCGTTTGATGCAGCCCCTTTACCGTCAGCGGGATGGACGGTGACGGTGAAACACACTCTAATCAGCTTAGTGGCGAACTGACTGCTCCGTTGAGAGTCGAAGCGGTATCTTTTTGCCTTCCCCTGCTTTCGAAAGGACGCCCATGTCGCTTTTCAAAATTGCCTCCGTGGCCGCTATTGCCCTGACTCTGGGCGCCTGTGCCAGCCTGTTCCAGCCCAACTATCGCACGCCGCTGGAAACCACCCGCGACGCCTCGGAACAACTCAAACCCGGCTGTTCCAATCCCGATTGCCCGCTGGTGAACATCGACACCCTGCGCTTCCCGGACGAGCCGGCACTGGACGGCATCATCGAAAAACGTCTGCTGCAAATGACCCGCACCGAGAAGAACGCACCGGTAGCGCCAACCCTGGCCGCCTACCGCGAGCAGTTCCTCGCCAGCGCCGGCCCGCGCAACAGCAGCTATCTGCAAGCGAAAGTACGCGAGCAGCATGACGGACTGGTGATCATCGAGCTGTCGAGCTACCTCGACACCGGCGGCGCCCACGGCACGCCGGGTCGCGGTTTCATCAACTATTCGCGCCAGCAGCACAAGGTGCTGAACCTGTCCGACATGTTGCTGCCGGGGCAGGAAGAGGCGTTCTGGAAAGCCGCGCAAGTGGCGCACAACAGTTGGCTGATCAGTACCAAGCTCGATCAGGAGGCGGAATTCGTCGCGAACTGGCCGTTCGTGAAAACCCCGCACGTGGCGCTGACCTATGGTGGCGTGATCCTCAAGTACGACGTGACTACCATCGCGCCTTATGCGCTGGGCCACGTCGAACTGAAGATTCCTTACCCGCGCCTGAACGGCATTCTCAAGCCTGAGCTGTTTCCCGGCCGTAACTGAAGGCCCGGCCCAGCACTAACTGCAACAGCCCTGCCAGCACCAGCGCCGGCAGGGTTGCGCCGACATCCGGATACAGATTCGCCAGCAAGTGGTAGGTGCTCACACCACCCAGCCACGCCAGCAACGCCGGCCAGCGCAATGCGGCTGACGCGACCTGAGCACTGCGTTTGCGCAGAATGAAGTGATCCACCAGCACCACGCCGAACAGCGGCGCGAACACCGAGCCGATCAACAGCAGGAAATTCTGGTACTGCGCCAATGGCGCCAGCAGTGCGATCAGCGTGCAGATCACGCCGATGGCCAAGGCCAGATGCTCGACTTTCAGACGCAACAGAATCCCGCTCGATACCGCCGCCGAGTGAATGTCGGCAAAAGCGTTTTCCGACTCGTCGAGCAGAATCAGCAACAGCGGAATGCCCAGGCCGGCGCCAGCCAAGGCCAGCAGCAACGCATTGACTTCACCGCTCGGCGCGAACGCCAGGGTGTAGGCCACACCAAGGCTCATCAGCCAGAAGTTACCGATGAAAAAACCCACAGCCGTGCCACCGAAAACATTCTTCGCACGCTTGCCGAAACGCGAGTAGTCGGCAATCAGCGGCAGCCATGACAGCGGCATGGCGATGGCAATGTCGAAGCCCACGGCAAACGGCATCGAACCGTCACCGGCGCGCGCCCACAGCGCCGCGAGGTCGGCTTTGGCGAACAGGTTCCAGGTCAGCCACAGGCACGCGGCGAGCAACAGCCAGATGCCCCACTTGCGCAGAATCTGCCGCACGAACGTCAACGGCCCGCTCACCGCGAGCAAGGTCGCCAGCGCACCGAAGAACAGCGTCCACAGAATCGGATTGGCCCACAGCGAACCTTCGCTGAAGGCGCGGCTGCCGAGCAGACTGGCGGCGTCGCGCATGACGATGATTTCGAACGAGCCCCAGCCGATCAGTTGCAGCAGATTGAGCAGCGCCGGCAGGCTCGCGCCTTTGCTGCCGAGGCTGAGCTTCAGCGCCGCCATCGATGACAGGCCGGTGTCGCTGCCGATCACGCCGACTGCAGCCAGCAACAGCACGCCCACCAGCGTGCCAAGGAAGATCGCCAGCAAAGAACCGGACAGACCCAGACCCGGCGCGAGCAATGCGCCGGTCTGCAAAACCATCAGGCCGATGCCGAGGGAGAACCACAGGGAAAACAGATCGCGCCCGCCGAACACACGCTTTGCAGCGGGGACGGCGAGATCGGGGGAATAGGTGCCGGGTTGAATGCTCAAGGGTGTTATCTCAAAGGGACATTTGTTGTGATCGTTCCCACGCTCTGCGTGGGAATGCCTCTCGGGACGCTCCGCGTCCAGTGACGCGGAGCGTCACGGGCTGCATTCCCACGCGGAGCGCGGGAACGATCAGTACGGGGTCAAACTTTCTTGTACAGCTGACTGCCTTCCTTCTTGAACCGCTCGGCCTGCTCAGCTAGCCCCTTGGCGACGTCCACATCGACCGCGTCAATGCGTTGGTTGGCTGCGTATTCACGGACTTCCTGGGTGATCTTCATCGAGCAGAATTTCGGCCCGCACATCGAGCAGAAGTGCGCGACCTTGGCCGAGTCCTTCGGCAGGGTTTCGTCGTGATAGGAGCGCGCGGTGTCCGGATCCAGGCCGAGGTTGAACTGGTCTTCCCAGCGGAATTCGAAACGCGCCTTGCTCAGTGCGTTGTCGCGAATCTGCGCGCCCGGGTGTCCCTTGGCCAGGTCCGCTGCGTGCGCGGCGATCTTGTAAGTGATGATCCCGGTTTTCACGTCATCCTTGTTCGGCAGGCCCAAGTGCTCCTTGGGCGTCACGTAGCAGAGCATCGCGCAACCGAACCAGCCGATCATCGCCGCGCCGATACCCGAGGTGATGTGGTCATAGCCCGGCGCAATGTCGGTAGTCAGCGGGCCGAGGGTGTAGAACGGCGCCTCGTCGCAGCATTCGAGCTGCTTGTCCATGTTCTCTTTGATCAACTGCATAGGCACGTGGCCCGGACCTTCGATCATGCATTGCACGTCATGTTTCCAGGCGATTTTGGTCAGCTCGCCGAGGGTTTCCAGTTCGCCGAATTGCGCTTCGTCGTTGGCGTCGGCAATCGAGCCCGGACGCAGGCCATCGCCCAGCGAGAAGCTGACGTCGTAGGCCTTCATGATTTCGCAGATTTCGTCGAAGTGGGTGTAGAGGAAGTTCTCTTCGTGGTGCGCCAGGCACCACTTGGCCATGATCGAACCACCACGGGAGACGATGCCGGTGACGCGTTTGGCGGTCAGCGGCACGTAACGCAGGAGCACGCCGGCGTGAATGGTGAAGTAGTCGACGCCCTGCTCGGCCTGTTCGATCAGGGTGTCGCGGAACAACTCCCAGGTCAGGTCTTCAGCGACGCCGTTGACCTTCTCCAGCGCCTGATAGATCGGCACGGTACCGATCGGCACCGGCGAGTTGCGGATGATCCACTCGCGGGTTTCGTGAATGTGTTTGCCGGTGGACAGGTCCATCACCGTGTCCGAGCCCCAGCGAATGCCCCAGGTCAGCTTCGCCACTTCTTCTTCGATCGAAGAACCCAGGGCGCTGTTGCCGATGTTGCCGTTGATCTTCACCAGGAAGTTACGGCCGATGATCATCGGTTCCAGTTCGACGTGGTTGATGTTGGCGGGAATGATCGCGCGACCGCGAGCGATTTCTTCGCGGACGAATTCAGGGGTGATTTCTTGCGGAATGCTTGCGCCGAAGCTGTGGCCGGCATGTTGCTGCTTGAGCAAACCGGCCGCACGGGCCTCTTGCAGCTTCATGTTTTCGCGGATGGCGACGTATTCCATCTCGGCGGTGATGATGCCTTTGCGCGCATAGTGCATCTGGCTGACGTTGGCCCCGGCCTTGGCGCGGCGCGGGTTGTTGACGTGAGCGAAGCGCAGTTTGGTCAGTTCGGCATCGGCCAGACGCTGCTGGCCGAAGTTCGAGCTCAGGCCCGGCAGGCGCTCGGTATCGCCACGGTCATCGATCCACGCTGAACGCACATCGCCAAGGCCTTTGCGCACATCGATGACCACGTTCGGATCGGTGTACGGGCCGGAAGTGTCGTAGACCGTGACCGGCGCATTGATCTCGCCGCCGAAATCGGTCGGGGTTACATCGAGGCTGATTTCGCGCATCGGCACGCGGATGTCCGGGCGCGAGCCCTGAACGTAGATTTTTTGCGAACGGGTGAACGGCTTGACCGATTGCTCGTCGACCTTGGCCGAGTCACTCAGGTTGATCGCGTTTTTTTCTTTGTTGTCATCACGGGCTCTCCAGACAGCATCCAGCAGTGGATTGTCGGAGCAGAACCTGAAAGGCACGGACGCACCAGGACCGGTGCTGTGCATTCGTCATGAGCGTTCGATTGTCGAACAATATCCCGGACGAAGCACAAGAGGACTCGCCGGGTGACGAGAAATCTTGTTCCCTACGCAGGCGCTAACCTGATCAGGTTCAACGGGATCCGAAATTATTCGATCTCAGCCTCATAGCAAGGCACCCCGACAAGAACCCGGCCAGTCTAGACACAACCACCGAGGAACGCCAACACCGCAGCGAACGCCATGATGAATGGCGTAAATACCCAGGCTGGCCGATTGTTGCCGGAGCAATGCGCAACTACACTCGCTTGGCCTGCCCAGCCTTGACGCTGTGCGGGCTGCGCCTTACCTTTGGCGCCCGGATTACTTCCATAATATTCATGCTAGGGATCGCCTCATGCTGCGCAAACTTTCATTGGCTGTTGCCGTGTCCTGTGCGTCCAACACAATGGCCTGGGCAGCGGAAGCACCCTTGTCGACCAAAACCGATCTGGTCAGCGTCTATCAGGAAGCGGTCGACAATAACGCCGACCTCGCCGCGGCCCGCGCCCAGTATGGCGCGCAGAAAGAAGTGGTGCCGCAAGCCCGCGCCGGTCTGCTGCCGAACCTGTCCGGTGGCGCCGAAGTTGCTGACGTGCGCACCTCGATCGACCAGCCTTCGGCCATCGCCAACCGCAGCGCGCATTCCTACCAGGCGACACTCGCGCAGCCGCTGTTCCGCGCCGATCGCTGGTTCCAGTATCAAGCAGCCAAAGACGTCAACGAACAGGCCGCGCTGCAGCTCTCGGCCACCGAGCAGAACCTGATCCTGCAGAGCGCCGAAAGCTACTTCAACGTGCTGCGCAGCCAGGACAATCTGGCCTCGACCAAGGCTGAAGAAGCGGCGTTCAAACGTCAGCTCGATCAGTCCAACGAGCGCTTCGATGTCGGCCTTTCGGACAAGACCGACGTGCTGCAATCGCAAGCCAGTTACGACACCGCGCGAGCCAACCGCATCGTCGCCCAGCGTCAGGTCGATGATGCGTTCCAGGCGTTGATCACCCTGACCAACCGTCAGTACAACTCGATTCAGGGCATCGTCCACACGCTGCCGATTCTGCCGCCCTCGCCCAACGATGCGAAATCCTGGGTCGACACGGCGGCGCGGCAGAACCTCAATCTGCTAGCCAGCAACTACGCGGTCAGCTCCGCCGAGCAGACGCTCAGGCAGCGCAAGGCCGGCCATTTGCCGACCCTCGATGCCGTGGCGAAATACGAGAAAGGCGACAACGACGCCCTCGGCTTCGCCAACCCCAACTCGTTCGGCGCACCTTATGGCGGCAACGTCGAGCAGAGCACGCTGGGCCTGCAACTGAACATCCCGATCTACAGCGGCGGGCTGACCAGTTCGCAAGTGCGTCAGTCCTATGCGCAACTGGATCAGAGCGAACAGCAGCGCGAATCGCTGCGCCGGCAAGTGGTGGAAAACACCCGCAATCTGCACCGAGCGGTAAACACCGACGTCGAGCAGGTGCAGGCGCGCCGCCAGTCGATCATCTCCAACCAGAGTGCGGTGGAAGCCACGGAAATCGGTTATCAGGTCGGCACGCGCAACATCGTCGACGTGCTCGACGCGCAGCGCCAGCTGTACACCTCGGTGCGCAACTACAACAACACCCGCTACGACTACATCCTCGACAACCTGCGCCTGAAGCAGGCGGCGGGGACGCTGAACCCGGGTGATCTGGAAGATCTGCGGCGCTATCTGAAAGCCGATTACAACCCGGACAAGGACTTCCTGCCGCCGGATCTGGCGTCGGCGGCGGAAGCGCAGCTCAAGGCCCGGCCTTAAGCGTTAAAAACAAAAGATCGCAGCCTTCGGCAGCTCCTACAGGGAAATGCATTCCAACTGTAGGAGCTGCCGAAGGCTGCGATCTTTTTGCTTACTTGATCAATCTGCCCAAGCTATCCAGCAGCCGCTGCAACGCGCCCTGATTACGGCGCATCACCGCCAGCCCGGCCTCCGCCATGCGCTGCGCATCACGTGGCAGTTCGAACAAGCGCTGCACCTCGATTGCGAGCCCTTCGGCATCATCCACTTCGGCCAACGCCCCGGCTTCGCGCAGTTGCGCGGCGATGTCGAGGAAATTGAACAGGTGCGGGCCGCTGAGTACCGGTTTCGCCAGCGCGGCGGGTTCGAGCAGGTTGTGCCCGCCGTTCGGCACCAGACTGCCGCCGACAAATGCGCTGTCGGCCAGGGCATAGAGAAACAGCAACTCGCCCATGGTGTCGCCGAGCAGCACGCTCGTCTGCGCATCGACATTGGCCCCGGTCGAGCGACGTACCGTGGCGAAACCTTCGCGCTGGCACAAGTCGAACACCGAATTGAAACGCTCGGGATGACGCGGCACCAGAATCAGCAACGCATCGGGATGACTGCCCAGCAAACGACGATGGGCGTCGAGCACCACTTCGTCTTCGCCTTCGTGGGTGCTCGCAGCGATCCATACCGGGCGATCCTGCGCCTGCCACCGGCTGCGCAGTTCGGCTGCACGCTGCAACAGTTGCGGGTCGATGGTCAGGTCGAACTTGATCGAACCGGTGACCTCGACAGTTTCCGGACGTGCGCCAAGATCGCGGAAGCGCTGGGCCTCGGCTGCGGTCTGCACGGCCAGCAAACTCATCTCGGCGAGCATCGGCGCAGTGAGTTTGCTGAAGCGGCCATAGCCTTTGGCGGAACGCTGCGACAACCGCCCATTGGCCAACGCCACCGGAATCCCGCGCTTGGCACATTGATGAATATGGTTAGGCCACAGCTCGGTCTCCATGATCACTGCAAGCCTGGGCTGTACGCGATCAAGAAAACGCGCCGCCGCACAAGGCAAGTCATACGGCAGATAGCAGTGTTGAATGTGCGGCTCGTTGGAAAACAGTGCCTGAATCCGCTCCGAACCGGTCGGGGTCATGCAGGTCACGGTGATCGGCAGCGTCGGATAGCGTTCCAGCAGCGCGCGGATCATCGGCGCGGCGGCAATGCTTTCGCCGACCGACACCGCGTGCACCCAGATGCCACCGGGCTGCAACGTCGGCATGCCATAAGTAAAGCGCTCGCCAATGCGTTTGGCATACGCCGGCGCCTTGCGCGCACGCAGCCATAGTCGAATCGCCACCAATGGCAGCCCCAGGTAAAACAGCGCGGTGTAGAGAGTTCTATTCATGGCGGCGGAGTTTATCGGCTTTTGTCGCCGATCGCCCGCAAGTGCACAGCAAAACGTTCCGCCAGCCAGCGCGCGGCCGGGCCGAGCGGTTCGTCGCGGCGCCAGACCAGTTCCACCACCAGCGCTGGCGGCGTCCATTCGCTGTCGAGCTCAATCATCTGGCCTTGATACGCCGAGTACTGCACAACGTGGCGCGGCAACCAAGCCCAGCCGAGATCGCGCACCAGCCATTCGGACATTACGTAAAAGCTGTCGGCGCGCCACACCTGTGGGCTGGCCGGCTCGTTGCCGGGATAGACGCTGGTCTGCGTCGACATCAGCAATTGCCGGTGCTGCGCCAGTTGCTGGCAGGTCACATAGGAATGCTGCGCCAGCGGATGATTGACGCCACAGACCGTGACCATTTCCACTCGACCCAGTACGCGGCGCTCAAGGGCTTCGGGGATTTCATCGTGATAGAACAGCAGGCCGAGGTCGGCGCGACGTTCGACCAGTTTGCGCGCGACTTCGCCTTGGGCGGCGCTGGTCAGTTGCACTTCCAGGCTGGGAAACTGCTCGGCCAGTTCGCCGAAACTTTCCACCAGCGCCTGATAGGGCATCGCCTCGTCCTGGGCCACCCGCAACTGCGCCTCCTGGCCGCGCAGCATGGCCATGGCCCTGCCGTTGAGGCGCTCGCACTGGCGCAATACTTCGCGGGCTTCTTCCAGCAACGCCTCGCCCGCCTCGGTGAGACTGGGCTGACGGCCACTGCTGCGCTCGAACAGGCTCACGCGCAAATCCTCTTCGAGCATCGCAACAGCACTGCTGATCGCCGATTGCGCCTTGCGTTGTCGACGCGCCACGGCGGAGAACGAACGCTGTTCTGCAACGTCGACAAATACCCGCAGCTGCTCGAGATTCCATTGCATACGATTTTTCAACCTATCTACTGAACAGATAGGTAATGACTTTACCCCATCTGAGCAATCCCTAGAATGTCACTCCAGCAAGCAATGATTTATTTGAGGATCAAACCATGAACGCCTACGTCTATCTGGCCATCGCCATCTGCGCCGAAGTGATCGCCACCGTTTCGATGAAAGCGGTCAAGGGCTTCAGCACTCCTCTACCGCTGATTCTGGTGATTGTCGGCTACGGGATTGCATTCTGGATGCTGACGCTGGTAGTGCGCACCGTTCCGGTCGGCGTGGCCTACGCGGTCTGGGCCGGTATGGGCATTGTGATGGTCAGCGTGGCGGCACTGTTTATCTATGGGCAGAAGCTGGATATCCCGGCGATGCTGGGGATGGCGTTGATCGTGCTGGGCGTGGTGGTGATTCAATTGTTCTCGAAAACCGCCGGCCATTAACTGCCAGACACAATCCCCTGTGGGAGCGAGCCTGCTCGCGAATGCGGTACATCAGTCAACACATATGTCGACTGGCATTCCCTCTTCGCGAGCAGGCTCGCTCCCACATTGGCCCATATGTTCGGCATGTTGATCATCGACAAATCCGCCCCTTTCCCGAGTCTGTATACTGCGCCCTCGTCTTGAGCACTGAGGTCGCTGCATGCCATCCGTTATTTCCACCGACGTTCTGATTGTCGGCGCTGGTGTCGCCGGCCTCTGGCTGAATGCGCGCCTGCGCGGTCAGGGTTTCTCGACCGTGCTGGTGGAAAGCGCCAGCCTCGGTGGCGGGCAGAGCGTGAAGTCCCAGGGCATCATCCACGGCGGTGCGAAGTACGCGCTGCACGGCGCGCTGACCGGGGCCTCGGAAGCCATCGCCGACATGCCGCGCCGCTGGCGCGAGGCGCTGGCCGGTAATGGTGAGCTGGATCTGTCCAGCGTGCGCCTGCTGTCCGAAGCCCATTACCTGTGGTCGCCAGGCACTTTGGCCGGCAACCTGACCAGTTTCTTCGCCAGCAAAGCCGTGCGTGGCCGGGTCGATCAGGTCAAGGGCGATGAACTGCCGCTGGCCCTGCAGGACAAGCGCTTCAAGGGCAAGGTCTATCGCCTCGCCGAATTGGTAGTGGATGTCCCGAGCCTGATCCAGCGCCTGGCCGAGCTGGCCGGTGACGGTCTGCTCGCCGGGCAGGTCATCGAACCGTTGCTGGAAGCCGGCGTGCTGGTCGGCCTGAAAGTCGATGGCCGTGAGATCCGCGCTCAGCGCATCGTCCTCAGCGCCGGCGCCGGCACGGCCGAACTGCTTGAAGCCCTGGGCCTGAGCCGTCCGGCCATGCAGCGCCGCCCCCTGCACATGATCCTCGCCAAAGGCCCCGGCTTGAAACCGCTGTACGCGCACTGCCTGGGCGGCGGCACCAAGCCGCGCATCACCGTGACCACGCACCCGGCCGCTGACGGCCAGTGGGTCTGGTACATGGGCGGCGACATCGCCGAAAGCGAAGGCGTGGCTCGCGAGCCGGCCGAACAGATCGCCACCGCGCAAAAGGAAATCGCCCAATTGCTGCCGTGGATCGACCTCAGCACTACGCAATGGGCGACCCTGCGCGTCGACCGCGCCGAGCCGCTGCAAACCGGCCTGACCCGTCCGGACAACGCATTCCTCGCCGAGGAAGGTCGCTTGCTCGTCGGCTGGCCGACCAAACTGGCACTGGCGCCGGACTTCGCCGACCGCGTTATCGCCTCGCTGCAACGCGACGGCATCCAGCCGCAGGCGACCGATCCGCTGCCGCCGCTGCCGAAACCGCCGCTCGGTGTACCCGCGTGGGAGCAACTGCTGCCATGACCATTGCCACTCTGCACGAACTGCATCGCCCACTGGGCAGCACCGGCCTGACGGTTTCGCCGCTGGGCCTGGGCACGGTCAAACTCGGCCGCGATCAAGGGGTGAAATACCCCAACGGCTTTCAGATTCCCGGCGATGACGAAGCGCGCATGCTGCTGCGCCAGGCGCGCGATCTGGGCATCAACCTGATCGACACCGCACCGGCCTATGGGCGCAGCGAAGAACGCCTCGGCCCGCTGCTGCGCGGTCAGCGTCAGGACTGGGTGATCGTCAGCAAGGTCGGTGAAGAGTTTGCCGATGGCCTGTCGCGTCACGATTTCAGCGCCGCGCACACGCGAATGTCGGTCGAGCGCAGCCTGCAACGTCTGGAAACGGATTTTATCGATCTGGTCCTCGTGCACTCGGACGGCAACGACATGGCCATCCTCGAGCACGAAGAGGTCTACGCCACCCTCGCGGCGCTGAAGGCCGAGGGCAAGATTCGCGGCTTCGGGTTTTCCGGCAAAACCGTCGAAGGCGGCTTGAAAGCGCTGGAGCAAGGCGACTGCGCGATGGTCACCTACAATCTGAACGAACAAAACGAAAAGGCGGTCATTGACTATGCTGCTGCCCACGGCAAAGCCATTCTGGTGAAAAAAGCCCTGGCCAGCGGTCATGTCTGTCTGAGTCCGGGAGTCGATCCGGTGCGCGCCAGCTTCGAGTTGCTGTTCACTCATCCCGGCGTTGCCAGTGCTATTGTCGGCACGATCAATCCGCTGCACCTCGCCCATAACGTAGCGACCGTTGCCCAGGTCCTGCGTAGTCACTGACGCCGCCCCGCGGCCTTAAGCCAGGAGCCGATATGCCGCGCACGCTCATCCGCAAGAACCCGAGCAACTTCAAGACACTGCCGCTGTTCGTCGAAGCCACGCCCGAAGGCCTGAGCTATCAGAGCGTCGGCATGCCGCTGAACTTCGCCCAGACCCTGCAACGGCGTAAACCGGTCAGCGTCGCCGACAGCGAGCGCTTCGCCCTGGAACTGGCCAACCTCGGAGTGTCCGTGCGCCTGACCCTGCATTGGCAGAATCGCGATTACTGGGTGCTGGTGCGCCAGCGTCGGCAGGATCGCGGCGACGTGGTGCTGAAACTGATTTCCGGCTATGTGCCTGCTCATGAGCTGAACATTCCGCTGCACACGGCGATTCAGGAGATTGCCGAAGAGTGTCTGCTGGAAACCCCGGAAGGCTGGCTCGGCGGGCGCTTCAACGAGACTTGGTTGCCGGCGCCCTACTCCGCTGCGCTGCATTACCGTGAGGCGTTGCCGTTTCGCCTGACGCCGTTGTCCGGTTCGGCGCGTCCGGTGCGCTGCGCCAACCTGCAATTGCTGGAGCGACCAAGGGCGTACGTGCATCTGCCGACGGCGTCCCTGCAATTGATCTATGACTTGCGCCTGGACGTGCCCAAGGAGGCGAAGTCCTTGAGCCTGTTTCATGTCGACGAGCGTCTGGAAGGCGATCAACTGGTGGCGCGGCTCGATCGCAAACGGCCAGACCTGTACTTGATGCCATTGCACGACGGCCAGCCGCTGCCCGAGTTGTACACCCTGAAAAAGGATCAACTGTATCCGGCGAGTACCCGCGGTCTGTATCTGGCCGAAAGCTTCGCGCGACAGGATGGCTGGCTGGTGCGTGATGAGCGGATTCGCTGGAAGGACTGGTTGCGCCAACAGGGTCTGACGCCACCCGAGAAGGCTACTGGACTGGCACGCCTGCGCGGCAAGGCCAGGCAGCTGCTGAAGAAAATCGTACCGCGCAAGAAAGTGAATTCCTGAAAGCAAAAAATCGCAGCCTTCGACGACTCCTGCATTGGAATGTATTCCCCTGTAGGAGCTGCCGCAGGCTGCGATCTTTTGATCTTATTGGCCGCGGATCTTTTCCACGATCGCTGTCGTCGAGCTGTTTTCCACCAGACCCAAAACTTTCACGGTACCGCCGTAGGCGGTGACGATATCCGCGCCGACCACCTGATCGATTCCGTAATCGCCGCCCTTGACCAGCACGTTCGGCTTGACCTCGCGCAGCAGGTTTTCCGGTGTGCCTTCAGAGAAACTGATCACCCAGTCCACCGCGCCGAGACCGGCGAGTACCGCCATGCGGCGATCCACGCTGTTGATCGGCCGGCCCGGGCCTTTCAGGCGGCTGACCGAGGCGTCATCGTTGACCGCCACGATCAGACGGTCGCCCTGAGCGCGGGCCTGTTCCAGATAGGTCACGTGGCCGGCATGCAGGATATCGAAGCAGCCATTGGTGAAGACAATCCGCTCGTTGTGCGCACGGGCATCGTCAACCGCCAGCAGCAGTTGCTCAAGACCCAGCACGCCTCGCTCCGAACCTTCTTCGCGCTGAATGGCGCGGCGCAGTTCCGGGGCGCTGATCGCGGCGGTACCCAACTTGCCGACGACGATGCCTGCTGCCAGATTGGCCAGCGCCACGGCGTGCGGCAGTTCTTCGCCTGCGGCAATGGCCGCGGCCAGGGTCGAAATCACCGTATCGCCGGCACCGGTCACGTCGAACACTTCGCGGGCGCGGGCCGGCAGATGCAACGCCGGATGATCCGGACGCAGCAAGGTCATGCCGTGTTCACCACGGGTCACCAGCAGCGCGCCGAGGTCGAGCTCCTGCATCAGGACGGCGCCCTTGCTCACCAGTTCGTGCTCATCGGCGCAACCACCGACGATGGTTTCGAACTCGCTGAGATTCGGTGTGATCAGGCTGGCACCGCGGTAGATCGAAAAGTCCTTGCCCTTCGGATCAGCCAATACCGGTATACCTTTGGCACGGGCGGCCTGGATCAGGGCCTGGTGATTTTTCAGTGCGCCTTTACCGTAATCCGACAACACCAGCACCTTGATGCCTTCAAGCAACCCGTCAACCTGCGCGGCCAGTGCCAGAGCATCGGTGGCGAACACTTCTTCGAAATCGATACGCAGCAACTGCTGGTGCCGGCTCATGACCCGCAGCTTGACGATGGTCGGCTGGTGCGCGATGCGCTGAAACAAGGCGCGCACGCCCGCGCCCTTGAGACTGTTGCTCAGGCTGTCGGCGGCTTCGTCATCGCCGGTCACGCCCACCAGCGATGCCGGTGCACCCAGCGCGGCAATGTTCAGCGCCACGTTGGCGGCACCGCCCGGGCGATCTTCGATCTGCTCGACCTTGACCACCGGCACCGGTGCCTCAGGGGAAATCCGTGAGGTTCCGCCATGCCAGTAACGGTCGAGCATGACATCGCCGACCACCAAGACTGGGGCTTGATCGAATCGCGGCATCGACAATTTCATGGAGCAACCCACATACAAAATGAACAGGGGCGCGATATTAACAGGATCGCGCGCGCCGGGAATACACGAGGGTGAGGCTGGCCCACCCTCATCTGCAGATCAGGCAATGTCTTCAGCCGGGGCATCCAGCCCCATCGCATGCAGACGCGCGTAGTAGCCATTATGAGCAAGCAGTTGGGCATGAGTGCCGCGTTCGACGATCTCGCCCTGATCCATGACGAGGATCAGATCGGCCTTCTCGATGGTCGACAAACGGTGGGCAATCACCAGCGTGGTGCGGCCTTTCATGACATGGTCGAGTGCCGCCTGAATGTGCCGCTCGGACTCGGTATCAAGGGCCGACGTCGCTTCGTCGAGGATCAGCAGCGGGGCGTTTTTCAGCAAGGCCCGGGCAATCGCCAGGCGCTGACGCTGTCCGCCAGACAACAGCACACCGTTCTCGCCGACCTGGGTATCCAGGCCTTGAGGCATCTGCGCGATGAAGTCCATGGCAAATGCATCCCTGGCGGCTTTCTCGATATCTTCGCGAGGCGCGCCTGCCAGATCGCCGTAAGCGATGTTGTTGGCGATGGTGTCGTTGAACAGCGTCACGTGCTGGGTCACTTGCGCTACATGGCGACGCAGATTGCGCAGACGATAGTCCTCGATTTCGACATCATCGAGCAGGATTTCGCCGGTCTCGTGGTGATAGAAGCGCGGAATGAGACTGGCCAGCGTCGATTTGCCGCTGCCGGAACGCCCGACCAGGGCGATCATCTGACCTGGCGACGCGGTGAAGCTGATGTTTTTCAGCACTTCCCGTTCAGTGCCCGGGTAAGTGAAGCTGAGGTTGTTCACCGCCAGATGGCCACTGACCCGATCACGCTCGATCGTACCGGTGTCGATTTCCGGCTCGACATCGAGCTGCTCGAAAATGCTTTCGGCGCCGGCCACACCTTTCTGAATGGTCGAGCTGACTTCAGACAATTGCCGGATCGGTTTGGGCAGCAAACCGGCAGCCGTGATGTAGGCGACCAGATCACCGGCCGTTGCATCACCCCTCAGGAACAACACCAGGAACATCAACACCGCCATGGCGGTGTAGATCACCAGCTGCAGCATCGGCGTATACACCGCGCCAGTCTTGGTCATACGCAACTGTTTGTCGGTGTTGCTCTGGCTGGCCGCCGCAAAACGCTGCTGCTCATAAGCTTCGCCACCAAAACTGCGCACGACGCGATAGCCTTGAATGGTTTCGGAAGCCACATGGGTGACGTCGCCCATGGCCACTTGAATCTTCTTGCTCTGCTTGCGGAATTTCTTGCTGGTGTTGCCGACCATGAACGCGATCACCGGCAGAATGGCCAGCATCACCAGAGTCAGTTTCCAGTTCATCCACAGCAGATAGGCGAACAGGAAAACCACGGTCAGGCCTTCGCGGATCACCACTTTGATGGCATCCGTGGCGGCGCCGGTGACCATGGTCACGTTGAAAGTGATGCGCGAGATCAGATGACCCGAGTTATGGGTATCGAAATAGCGATTGGGCAGTACCAACAGCTTGTTGAACAGTTCGATACGCAGGTCATGCACCAGCCCCAACGAAACCCTCGCCAGGTAATAGTTGCCGAGAAACGAGCCGAGGCCTTGCCACGCTGCGATCAGGATGATCAGCAACGGCACAGCCATCAGCAATTGCACGTCTCGCAGATAGGGAACGTTGGGGAAGAGCACCGCTTCCGGGTTGCTCAGGCCATCGACAAAATACTTGAGAATCCCGGCCAGCATTGGTTGCGTGGAAGCAAAGATCACGAAGCCCACGATACTCAGCAGGAAAAGACCGATATAGGGTTTTACGTACCCCAACAGCCGAAAGTAGATTTTCAGGCTGGATTCCTGTTCCGCTTTGGGCGGTGCGTCAGTCATCGTAGAGCTCACTGGTTAAGAAGAACGCGAAATTTTATCACAAGCGCTGCCATTGGCCCGCGCCCATACCAAAACGCTGGCAAGCCCCAACGGCAGCCAGCTGATGAACCACTCGGCGCGCGGGGTGCCGGTGAGGCTGGCAGCGTCGAACTGCATCGCCAGTGTCGAGAACAGCCAGATACCGATGATCCCCCGGGCATACAGCGTTTCCCGAACTTTCCACGCCTGGAAAATAACGGCGAACCAGACGGCAGACCACAACAGCAGTCCCGGCAGACCCAGCACGATCGCAACGTGGGTGAACAGATTGTGGGCGTGATCGAAGGTCATGCCCGACCAGAAAACCCTGTAGTCCCCACCCAGGCCCAACCCACCCCAGGGATGTTGGGCAATCATATCCAGAGAGGCCATCAGAATCTGCGGACGAAAGGAAACTCCGCGCGCCAGCACCAACGGTTCGAACAGCCACAGCGCCACAATCGCCACCACCAGGGCCACGGCTGCGACGATTCGGCTGTGGCGGTCACGACACCAGATCGGCATGGCCAGGATGGTCAGAAACAACGCCAGCGCCGCGCCTCGACTCTGACTCATCAGTACAAAGATACCCAGCACCGCCAACGCCAGTGTCCAGACCCCTTGCCACATCACGCCACGCGGCGCCCACAGGGCCAGCCACACCGCCGCCAGGCCGATGACATAGCCGCCGAGGATCGGATGCGCCAGCTCACCCAGCCCTTCCACCCGGGCAGACCAGGCGTTACCTTCGATGACGTAAAACCTGACGATGGCCACCAGCGCAGTTACTGCCAATCCCAGCCCGCCCCACTGCATGAGACGAATCAATCGCTCTGGGCGTCCGCTGGCGAACACCGGAAAAAACAGCAGGAACACCACGATATACAACAGACGCTTGGCCTCGCGGCCCGTTTCCGGTGCGTTTGTCCATGCCAGACTGATCAGCGACCAGACCAGCAATCCGAGCAATGGCAGGTAGATCCAGCGTTGTTCATGGAGCACTTCTCTGACGCGGTGCCGCGCGGCCCAGCCCAGCACTAGCGCCGGCAACCAGACGAGAGCCACCAGCCCCTGCTGGTAGACCTTGTTGGTGGGCGCTACGGCAATAGCCAGTAAAAACCACAAGAGCCCCATCGCCATCCATAGTTGCGCCCAGCGTGTTTCCTGCATCAATCTGCTCCTGACAAGGGTTCGCCCATGCGACGCGGCATGGTTAAAATCGAAACTTTTCGGCATCATTGCCCGCTACTACACCCCGCACTTTCGACAAGGCTTCCTACGATGCGATGCTCCCGGCTCTCACAAGCCGCTCTAGACCAAATGATCGACGCCGCCAAAGTTCTGGAAGCGGACAGCTATGGGCCGAAAGTCTACCTGCTGCAGGATGGGAAAATTCTCAAACTGTTTCGTCGCAAAAGGTTTTTTTCATCCGCCTTGTTTCGCCCCTACTCGAAGCGATTCATCGACAACGCCGTCGAGCTGCACAAACTCGGCGTGCCGACCTTGCAGATCCTCCAGTTCTTTCGCCTTGAGAAACCAGGCATGACCGCCGTGCTGTATGAGCCTCTGCCCGGGCAAACGCTGCGCCAGATCGCCGCAAGACAAGGTTTCAACTGGACTCAGGCATTGCCGGATCTGGCCGAGCTGATACGCAGCCTGCACCGCTCGGGCATCTATTTCCGCTCCCTGCATCTTGGCAACATCGTGGTCACACCAGACAACCGCATGGGCCTGATCGATGTCGCCGACATGCGCTTCACCCGCGGACCGTTGCCAAAGCGCTTGATCAAACGCAACCTGCAACACTTCGCACGCTATATTGCGCGCGAAAAGCTGAAGGACAGCTTTCCGATGCAGGCACTTGAGCGCGCGGTCTTGTCGTCATGAAAACAATGCGCGGGCAGCCTGGCTGAAGCTCGACCAGGCCTCGTCCGGAGCGAGCATCCGGTACTGCTCGGCATTGATCGCTTGAGATGAGGCACTGAAGGCGCGGTCGATGGCCTCGGACCAGGCTTTCGTGTCATTGACCGGGGCATACCAGCCGGCACTGCCCAGCTGTTCGCTGAACACCTCCAGATCGCTGCACAACACCGGTACGCCGGCCATCACCGCTTCCTGCATGACCAGACCGAGGCCCTCTTCCAGCGAAGGGATCGCAACCCAGTCGAACGCACGATAAAGCTGCGCTGCTTCGTTCAGATGCCCGGTCAGCAAGACCTTGTCGTGCAAGCCAAGCGCGTCGATGCGCTGCTCCAGCGCCGCGCGTTTGGAGCCTTCGCCGATAATGACCAGGCGCAAGTCCGGGCGGCTGTTGAGTGCTGCGGCAAAGGCATCCAGCAAATAACCGAACCCCTTCTCGGAGACCAGCCGCCCTACCGCGCCCAATACCGGCGTATCGCCTTGCGGCAACCCCAACCGTGTCCGGGCTTGCTCGCGGGTGAACAGGTCAGCACGAAACGCTTCCGGATCGAACGCACTTCGCAACGGGGTGACAGGCATCTGCAGATCGCGGGCCAGTGAATCGGCGAGAGTGCTGGAAACGGCAACCAGTTTCAGCCGGGACGCAGGGATTGCCTGGAATAGAGCCTGGTCGCCGGCATTCAATCGCGCCGAACCGTGGAAAATCACTACCGCGCGGATATGCGGCAGCTTCTTGAGGACCGGCAATAACGTGCGGGCAACGCCCATGCCGTCCAGCAGCAGCAATCGAGCGTCACTGTCCACGAGCGCCTGGCGAAACCTCGCCCGCATCACGGGTTTGGCAAAACGCCAGAAATGCCGGCCCTTCAGGCGCGCTGACGATAACTGCCACTCCCGCACCTCACCGACATCCACGCCGCACTCGGCTCCCTGCCCCTGGAGGAGCCAGGTTTTGACCACCGCCGACGGCGCAGCCTGAGAGAGTATTTGCTGGTGCACTTTGTGAATTGATGCGAACGGAGCGCCACCGGCCCACATGATATTGAGAATATTCATAGGGCAGAAAGCCGTTGCACGGATTTGCGGGGACAAGCTGCGGCGTACTCGAACTCAGTTGATGAACCAGCCAATGCAGACTCCCAGCAACAGAAACAAGGCAAATTTAATCTGCTCGCGGCGATTGCGGCGCGCTTTGCGTTCACGCTCGACATCCGTTTGCACATGCAGACCAAAACCGGTGTGCATGACCGCGTCTGCCTCGAGTATCAAGGCCTCCCTGTTCAGTTGCGAGTAGCGCTGTGACAAGGCCTTCTCGCCACCGTGTCCGGCGAAAGGCGCACACAACCGATAATCCTCGAGCCGGCGCAACCCCGGGTTCAGCGAGAACCCTTGCCACTCCGGCTTGTCGGAAATCAGCGGATAACAGGCGACGCCATCGACAATCTCGCGCGCGCCCAAGTGGATGTATGGGCTGTGAACCCGCAGATCGTGATTATAGCTGCGCAACCAGATCTGCAGAATTTCCGGCCGCGCTTGCAGAATGGTCATCGAGTCTTCGACGAACCCCGGACGATAGAACTCCCAATCATCTTCGCAATGAAAAATGTAGGGGGTGCTGACGTGTCCGTAGGCCAGGTCGATCGAAGCCAACTGGCCCAGCTTCGGACGATTGACGAAAACCGTGCAATGCTCTTTCCAGTGGGCGGGCAGAATCCCGGCAACGCCTTCGTCGCCGGCATCTTCGGTGATGAACACTTCACGAATGGGTGCCGTGTTGTACCGGTCGAAGCTATCGAGAGTGGCCTTGAGCAGATCGAGTCGACCGCAGCTGGTAACCACCAATGTAATCTGGCTTTCTTTGGAAAATTGCACCGATATCTCGTTAATCAGAAGTCGCCAGCAATATCACTGGCTATATGACACTTGTCAAATGCCCACTTTCAGGCGGATTTTTTCCAGCAGGCTCAGCGGCGCCCGATCACGCAACGGCGGCTCAAGTTCTTCAACGATGCGCTGACCGATCCGCGCGAAGCTGAACTGCTCCACCGCCAGTTCGCGACCGTTGTCAGCGATGCGTTGCGCCAGTTGCGGATCCTCGCGCAGCGTGGCCAGCTTTTCCTGCAACTGCGCGATCGTCTGATAGAACACCACGTTGTGCATGTCCTGCAAACCCAGCGCCGCAGCTTCGGCGGCGCCTTGATCATAGGCCAGCAGGACGCAGCCGCAAGCCATGGCTTCGAAGTTCTTGATCATGAACTCGCCCATGCCCACGTCCGCGCTGACAAAAAAACGGATACGGTTGAGCGTGTCAACGTACTCGCCGCCGGACTTGGTCCGCGTCACCAGCAGCGGCTCGACCTGGCCCAGTTCATCCAGCAGCGCCTTGCGGCCACTGTAGGCCACACTGTTGGTGCTGCCGACGAAGGCGAGTTCGATATCCCGCTCGCGCCCCTGGTCCTGCAATTGCGTCTGATCGTAGCCCTTGGGCACGAACACGGCGTCGAAGCCCTCCGAGCGCAGGCGCTCGGCCACCACGAAACCGGAACTGATCACCCGTGCCCACGGCAAACGCCGATAGTGCGCACTGAACTTGCCGGTGTACTTGCAGGGGATGTAATTCTGATAGGCATCGTGCTCCAGAATCACCAGATTGGGGATGGTGCGGATAAACCCGACCTGCCGGATCTCCTGCTTGAAGCGCAGGAAAAATACGATGCGGTCATAGCGGGAAACGTCGACTTCGCGGCGGAAATATCGCCGCAGATTGCGCTGCTCCTCGCCGCTCAACCAGCGCAGGTCGCAATCACAATGGGCGGCGACACCCTCATACAAGCGATCGAGGATGGCCCGCTGATCTTTCTGCACCAGAAATAGAACTTTCATTGTCTTCCTTGCCGCAACAGCAACCCGAGCAAACCTGAACATGCCCGCCTGCAAGACAGTCTTGCGCGGGCGCCTGTGTCGCTACAAACGCCAGAACAGTTCATGTCGCCGAACCGCCTTGCGGAAAAATTCGTTCTCGCCATAAGGCGAACCGGACCGCCCTGCCAGCAATCGCTGCAAGCTGCGGCGCAAGCGGCGCTTGAACGGCGCGGGCGGCTGCAGGTCATGCATCATGCCCAGGGCCATTGCCTTGTCACGCTGCTGATCCACGGACAACGTCAGGCATACAGGCTGCACCGGCACGCCAGCATCAAAGGCTGGCGGCAGCGCCACGCCATCGCCACTATTGCCCATCGGCCACCGGTCGTTATCGTGCAGATGGTTGGCATACCCGAGCAGCGTCGGCTGCCAGTCCAGATTTTTCAACACTTCAAGCACAGCCTGCTGCGCGCAGATGTGGTCAGGATGCGGGTCGAGCGCCGGATGCGGCAGCACGATGACGTCCGGACGAGCGCGCAGCATCGTTTCGCGCAGATCGGCCAGCAGATTGTTCCAGGTCGGCGCGCCATCGGCGTCACTTGGCAGAACAAACCGATTGAATTGACGGAACAGACGGGTATCGCTCAAATCCGCTTCGCGCGAGCCCACTGGTTGCTCCGGCTTGTCCCGCATCGCGGCCAGTTGCAGGCAGAAATAGCCCAACTGCACGCAGCGTTCCTGGGGGACACCGGCCCATTGCGGTACGGTGAGGCTGTCCCAGGCGCGCAAGCGTCCCTTCAGCCGCGCGGCGTCGACCTTGCTCATGCCCATCTGCTGATAATGTTCGGCCTCGATTTCGCCAGCGGTCAGGGTGACGATCCAGGCTTCATCGGCCTGACTGTACAACCCGAACGCCGCGAGCTCCGCATCGTCCGCGTGAGGGGCAATGACCATGACCCGCTGGCGATGATAATCAGCGTGCTCCAGCGCCCACAGCACCGGCTCGCCCGACACTCGACAGAAACGACCGCGCAGGCGCAACACTCCTTCGGACAACGCTTGCGCCTGACCGCTCAGGTTCAGATAGCGCAGGCCGCCGACACCGCGTTCAAAGGTTTGCACGTCAGGATTGGCGCCGCCCGACAACTCGATGAAAGGATCAAGAAAACGTCCCAGCCAAGTGCTTTTGACCTGTACAGCCAGAATCAGCACGGCTTCGTCAGCCAGCATCACCCCTTCATCCAGACGCAGTTGCTCGCCGTGCAGATGAATCTTCGGCTGCGGCGTATAGGGCGGGAAGCTGTATTGGTAATCGTCACCGGGCGCGTAGAAAAGATGATCGGCAAACCACGCCTCATGGGCGATCCAGCCGCCAACCAGCAACACCGGGGCCAGCCACCAGGCGACCAGCACGCTCAGCGCGATGATGGCGGCCAGCGCGACCAACATAGCCACGCGCTTGTTGCGTCGATGGCGCTTGAGCAATTGCTGTTTGCGGCTCATGGTCTGGCTCATACGGTGAACACCGGCACAGGGTTGCACCAGCGGTCCTTGTATTCACGGTCAGCGCGCCCGAATGAAAAACGCAGCGGCTTGCCGAGTGCCCGTGCGTGTTCCCAGGCGCTTTGCGTATTGAGAAAACTCAGCACGCTGCCGGGGCTGAACTCGCGGGTTTCGGGATCCACGCCGCCATTCACGTATTCGACACTGATCCATTCTGCCGCCTCAACACGGTAGACCAATTGAATCGCAATCGGCGCATCGTTGAGGAAAATGACCGAGCCGATCAACAGCTCGCGCAGCAACTCGATGACCTCGGCCATGCGCGCCGCGCCGGTCGCCGGAAAGCCCCAGCGGCGCTGAAACAGATCGCAGTACATCGCGGCCAGCTCAACGCTGGAAAACTCGCTGACCGCTCGCACCACACCGCCCGCTTCTTCCAGCAGACGCAGCTCTCGACGCTGGTTATAGCGAAACTTTTTCGACAACTCTTCCGGCGTGCGGGCCATGGCCAGTTGCTCAGCCTGCAACTTCAGGCCACTGAAACGGCCTTCGTTGAGTGCCGACAGATAGCGCGCCCGATGCCGCAGCGGTGCCTGAGCATCGACGGCGGCCGGCAAGATCAGTTCGGCATTGCCGAGGTCGAACAGGCCTTTCTTGCCGTTGCGTTTGAGTACGTCCTTGGACAGAGCCAGGTCGCGCCCCCAGGTAGCGATGGCGGCTTTAACCTCGCCCTGCTGCTGCCAGGCCAGATAACGCACCGGGATCCCGGCCAGGTCCGCCAGGCGCTCGATGACCAGCGGATGTGTCGCGACACTGCCGCCATAACGTTGCCAGGCAGTGGCGTAGGTCGAGGCGTCAACGGGCGACCAGCCACGTTCGCGCCAGCCTTGAAATCGGTTGAGCATCAGCCCCTCGTTGCCAGATCGGTAACTGGCGGCAGGCGCCAGAAGGTCTCGCGCACCGCACGGTCGGAGAAACGCTCATGCAGTCGCTCGAGCATCATCTGCGCACATTGACGACGCTGCGGCTCATCCATCGCGGCCAGATGTTGCAGCCCCTGAGCCAGATGTTCGGCATCGCCCAATGGAAACAGGATGCCCACACCCTCCACCACTTCCTTCGCCCCGCCGCACGCGGTGGCCAGCAACGGTAAGCCGGCGGCCATGGCCTCCAGCAAGACCATGCCGAACGGTTCATGATCGGAGCTCAAGGCGAACACATCGAAGGCGCGGAAATAATTGCGCGCATCGGGCACCTGACCGAGAAACAGCACTCGGTCGGCAATGCCCAGCTCACGGGCCAGCGCCTTGAGATCCTGCTCCAGGCGACCGCTGCCGAGAATGACCAACTGACTGTGGTCCGGCAGGCCTGGCAGCGCCTGGGCAAACCCGCGCAGCAACGTGGCCTGATCCTTGTCCGGGTGCAGGCGGCCGACGTTACCGACAATCCAGGCATCCGGCGACAGCCCGAGGATCTGCCGCGCTTCTTCGGAAGGTACCTGACGGGCTTGCAGTGCAGGCACATCGATGCGGTTGTACAACGTCTGGATTCGGCTTGCCGGCCATTTCGGCAGGCAGCGCCGCATGTCGTCACGCACTGCATCCGACACGCCGAGAAGGCTCAGGCGCTGGCGGAAAATATGCGCGAACAACTTGCGCGTCCCACGCTGGTAATCGCCGAACGCGTGGTGCACACCAATGACCGGCAGCGATGTGCCGAGCAAGGCGATATAGATCGGCTTGAAGCGATGGGCGATGCAAAGACTGAAATTGCGTGAGGCGACGATCTTGCGCAGATCGCCGATAGCCCCCAGTTTCAGGCCACGAATGGCCTTGGAGCTGTACTCCATGAACAACACTTCATCGGAAGCACACGCTGCGGCCACCTCGCTATCGGCGGCCCCGGTCAGAAACACCGTGGTCACCCGATAGCCGGTGCCGGCAAACAGGCTGGCGTACTGCCGCGCGCAGTCCAGGAACGGCCCGTCATAGCCGTGACAGAACTGCAGCACATGGCGTTCAGCCGAGCGAGTCATAAGCGTTGGCGCCCTCTTTGACCACCAGAATATCTTCCATGATCAGGTACTGCAGATCCGAGCCGAAAAACATGTTCAGCGCGTCGGTCGGCGAGCAGATCATCGGTTCGCCACGACGGTTGAGCGAAGTGTTCAGCGACACGCCGTTACCGGTGAGGTTTTCCAGCGCCTTCATCATGTCGTAGTAGCGCGGGTTGTATTCGCGCTTGAGCACCTGTGCACGGGAAGTACCGTCCTCATGAACGACTTCCGGCACGCGGGTTTTCCATTCTTCGGCGACTTCGAAGGTGAAGGTCATGAACGGCGCCGGGTGATCGATCTTGATCATCTGTGGAGCGACGGTGTCGAGCATCGACGGGCAGAAAGGCCTCCAGCGCTCGCGGAACTTGATCTGATGGTTGATGCGGTCGGCGACACCGGCCACGCTCGGGCAACCGATGATCGAACGACCACCCAACGCGCGCGGACCGAATTCCATACGGCCCTGGAACCAGGCGACCGGGTTGCCATCGACCATGATCTGGGCGATCTGCTCCGGCATGTTGTCGAGCTTGCGCCAGGTCGGCTTGTTCTCGTGCCGGGCACACGCGGCAATCACGTCCTCGTTGCTGTACGACGGGCCGAGGTAGACGTGTTCCATCTTCTCGACCGGTACGCCACGGGCGTGCGACACGTAAGCGGCAGCGCCGACTGCGGTGCCGGCATCGCCGGACGCAGGCTGTACGAACAGCTCTTTGATGTCGTCGCGAGCGATGATTTTCTGGTTCAGCTTGACGTTCAACGCACAGCCACCAGCGAAAGCCAGTTTGCCGGTTTCCTTGAGCACGTCGCCCAGATAGTGGTCGATCATCTGCAGCGCGAGCTTCTCGAACAGCGCTTGCATGCTCGCGGCGTAGTGGATGTAAGGCTCGTCGGCGATGTCGCCTTCGCGCTTCGGACCCAGCCACTCGATCAGCTTCGGCGAGAAGTAGAAACCCTTGCCCTTCTCTTTATAGCGACGCAGGCCGATCACGTTGGCGTAGTCGGTGTTGATCACCAGCTCGCCATTTTCGAACGAGGCCAGACGCGAGAAATCGTACTTGCTGGCATCGCCGTATGGCGCCATGCCCATGACCTTGAACTCGCCGTCGAGCATCTCGAAACCGAGGAATTCGGTGATCGCACCGTACAGACCACCGAGGGAATCCGGGTCGAAGAATTCCTTGATCTTGTGGATCTTGCCGTTTTCGCCGTAACCGAAGAAGGTCGTGGCGTATTCGCCTTTACCGTCGATGCCGAGGATCGCGGTTTTCTCTTTGAAACCGGAGCAGTGATAAGCACTGGAGGCGTGAGCCAGGTGATGCTCGACCGGCTCGATCTTGATTTTCTTCGGATCGAAGCCCAGTTGCTCGAGGCACCAGACGATCTTGTTGCGATAGCGCTTGTAGCGACGGTTGCCCATCAGGATCGCATCGAGAGCACGATCCGGGGCGTACCAGTAGCGCTTGGCGTAGTGCCAGCGGGCCTTGCCGAACAGGCTGATCGGAGCGAAAGGAATCGCCACCACGTCAACGTCGGACGGTTTGATGCCGGCTTGCTCGAGGCAGAATTTCGCCGATTCGTAGGGCATGCGGTTCTTTGCATGTTTATCGCGTACGAAGCGCTCTTCCTCAGCCGCCGCGACCAGCTTGCCGTCGATGTACAAGGCTGCGGAAGGATCATGGCTAAGGGCGCCGGACAGGCCAAGAATCGTCAATGCCACAGGGGTCTAGCCTCTTTAGTCTGCATGCAGGCGCGATGCGCCTTGAAAATTGATGTGCCCTCGCACAGGGCGAGCGGCAGCTAAAGGGCGGGATTATAGCGTAAACATGACGGGAATTACCTTGTGCGAATTGCCACCTGCACGATTGGTCCGAATCAACAGGTTCAACGACTCAATAGCCGTCTTTGCGCCAGTAAATACTCAGATTTGAATCGGTAATCTGCCGATAGACCGTGTAAGGCAGCGAAAGCGTATCGAACACGGCGGACAGCGGAAGATCGAACAACACGAAGGGCGCCAGCATACCCGTAGGATCGGGCGGCGCATTCAAAGTGCAAAAATCGAAGGCCACGCCACTGTAGATGCGCGGAATCGACTGGCAGTAGGTCTTCTTTTTGCGCAGGTCACGGGCAGCATCGGCGTCGCCCTGTAAAACGGTCGAGACACTGCCACAGCCTGAGAGCACCACAGAAATTACGCCCAGCATCAGAATTTTTTCATGCTCAAGATTCGCCCTCCGAGATCGTCAGGCAAATTAGCATCGAGCCCGAGCAGGGCACAGTTCATGGCTTCTGGAGAAGTTGTAGGACAGATCGCTGTATTTTGTCCGCTACTGCCCACAGACTGCGTTTCGCAGTGGACCAGGTCCTTTGCAAGAACGAGTCTGCTCGTGAGAGGGAATCACCCTGCGCTGGAGACTTCTTTCGGCAACCGCTGATCAATGACCTGGTACAACGCGCTGCTTTCAGGCCAGTTGCGCATGAACCGCGCGCGATCGCGGGCGTAGGCCGGGGCAAAACTGCCGACCGATGCGTGCTGACGCATCGAGTCGAGATCGATCAGCGCCCAGCGACCCGTCTGCCAGAACAGATTGTGGCCCTTGAAGTCGCCATGACTGATGCGCTCGGCGATCAATCGGGCAAACAATTGATCAAGCGCCAGCAACTCGGCTTCCGGTGCTTGGCCATTTTCCACGTACGGCGCAAAGCGCTCGATGATGTCCGGCCCGGGCAGGTATTCGGTGACCAGATAGGCACTGCGGCGCAGCCACAAGAAGCGCTTCTCCAGTACCGCCAGCGGTTTCGGCGTGGCGATGCCAAGGAACGCCAGGCGATTGCCCTCACGCCAGGAATGCCAGGCCCGACTCGGGCGCCAGAAGCGTTTGAGCCAATGGGCGAAATTCTTGATGTTGTAGCGCTTGATAACCAGAGCCCGCCCGGCTATCTCGACTTTGCCGACGCTGGCCGCGCCGCCGGTCTTGTACAGGTGCCCCTGATCAAGCAAGGCGTCAGCCTGCTCAAGCACCGGCAGCATGACCGCTTCTTCTTCACGGCGAACGGCGCGCAGGGCAAATGCGCCGCGCTGCACGGCGAACAACGTGCAGTCGCGGCCAACCTTGATCAGGTAATCCCTGAGTCGCCAGTTGCGCACCTTGTCGATCTGTTTTTGCAACGCCTCCAGCGGCAACGCATGCTCGCTGTTGCTCAGCAGGTAATACACCAGCAGTTCTTCGGTGAACGGTTCGAGTGATTTTGGCAACTGGGCGAAAAACACGCCGAGATTTTCCAGCACTTTCTGCCGGGACAAGGGCTGCCCCGCCGTTTCCGCACGAACGCCGGCGCCATCGATCAGGTACAACTGACCGCCGTGGCGCAGCAGATTGTCCAGATGCAAGTCTTCCTGCCAGAGCCCTTTGCCGTGCAGCCGACCGATAGCATCCAGTGCTTCGGCCAGAACAGCGGTCTGCTCATCGGCCAGCGCCGGCAGAGACTCGACCTCGGCCCAGGCATCACCGAGGCTCTCGGAACCCTCGAGAAATTCGAACAGCAGCCAGCCACCCTCGCCGTCCTTCAGCCCATCGGCCAATAACAGCGGAGTGGTCATACCCTGCGCAGCGAGCAAGCGCACGCCTTGCAGCTCACGCTGAAAATGCCGCGCAGCTTTGCTGCCGACCAATAACTTGGCCAGCACCGGCCGACCGCGCCAGACACCTGCGCCAACGTAACGCTGCCCGGGCAACACCCGCAGCAGACTCAGCAACTGCAAATCCGCCGCACCGGCGGCGTCCGCCAGGGTAACGGTCAGTGGCAGTGTGGGTGCGCGCCCGGAGCGGGCCAGCTCGGACAATTGCATCAACGGGTCTCCTTGTGGCTGCGCCGCGCTGTCAGTCGGGTCAGCCAGCTGTCGAGCAACGAGCTGTCAGTCGGCTGGTCGAGATAAGCCGCAAGCAATTGGCGCAAGTCGGCCTCGCTCCACTGCGGCGCGCGACGTTGCAACGGTTCCAGATCCTTGACCCGATCACGCATGCCGAACAGCAGCGGCCGGGTTTTCTCCAGATCGATCAGTTGCGCCTCATAGCCGTCGCCGGTGGCGCGCAGGAAAATATGTTTGGGATAGAAACAGCCATGCACCTGACGCGCGCCGTGCAGCCGCCGCGCCAACAGCCCGCAAGCGGTGAGAACGGCCGAATGCTGCGCGGCACTGAGCTGCGTCCAGCGCGCCAGCAACGAATCCAGGTCGCTCCAGCCATCCAGGGCGCGGGTGAGCAGAATGGCGCGCACTTCCCCGGCGACCTTGCGCTCACCGAAAAATGCCGCCTGCAATGCCGGAATGCCCAGCTTGCGATAACGGCTGATGTTGCGAAATTCGCGGGCAATGCTCGGTTCGCCAAACGGCGCCTGCAAGGTCCGCGTCAGGTAATTGCTCTGTCGCTTGAGGTAATAGCCCTGGCCTTCAAGATCCAGGCGGAACACGCTGCTCCAGCCGCCACCGGCAGTGTTGGGCTCATCCACAGCTTCAAGCTGTTTTGCCCACAGTGCGTCGAAATTGCCGAGACCGTGGCGCTCCAGCAGTGCGCGGTCCTGTTCGGCAAGAAAATCAGTCATTCGCGCCCCTCAAAAAATCTCACCACGTGGCGAATCCGTTTCTTGTCGGCTACATCGAGCCGATCACACTGGCGATACTGCTTGTAGAAGCGCAGGCGCTGGGTGTTGGACAGGTGATATTTGGCCAGTTTGTCGAGACAGGCGAGGTCCTTGGTGATCCGGTACTTGAGCCAGAAGCCACGCCAGAATTCGCCGTTGGGGCAGTCGATGAGGAAAATGCGCGCCTGATCGTCGATCAGCAGGTTGCGCCATTTCAAATCGTTATGCGTAAACCGATGGTCGTGCATGGTCCGGGTGTAACCGGCCAATTGCTGGCTGACACCGTCGACCCAGGCGCGATCCTTGAGCCTGGGATCCTTGCGCTCGGCCAGCGCCGAGAGGTCTTCGGTATTGGGCAGTTCACGGGTGATCATCGCGCCCCGATCGTAGGCCGCGCCCCGCCGCTCCAGCCCCCAGGCCACCACCTCGGCAGTGGGGATGCCCCACTTGGCGAAGCGCTTGAGGTTCTGCCATTCCATTTTTACGCGCGGCTTGCCGAGGTAACGGCGCAGGCCCTTACCGGCGCCGACGTAGCGTTTGACGTAATAATTGACGCCGTCGCGCTGCACCCGAACCACCTCCGACAGCGGATCGCGGGTCAGGCGTTCGCCCTGCAAGGCAAATACGGCTTCGAGGCTGCCGAAATCTTCGGCGAGTTCGCCGTACTGCGGCTCAAGTGTCCAACCCGCCATCAGAGCGCATCCCCGTAACGCTGTTTACGCTCGTAGAGCTTGTCGGCCTTGCCTTGCAGCCAGCTCAGCAATGGCGCTTCTTCTGCCAGAATCTGCCGCAGCGGTTGCTGGAAATAGCCTTTGAGGAAACGCAGTTTGTCGCGGCGGGTCAGGCCGATGTCCAGCGCCGAGAAGTACAGCGCCGCCAGATCCTTGTTGCGCCAGCGCTGAGTGATCTTTGCGCGGGTCTGGGCTCGATGCAGGTCAATCACCGAGAGTTTGAAATCCTGCGGTGTGACCGGTTTGTCGGTGTGCAGCAGAAAATGGCAAATGTAGCAGTCACGGTGATTGACCCCGGCGCGGTGCATCATCCCGGTCATCCGCGCGACTTCGGCAATCAGCGCGCGCTTGAGTGTTGGCTCCGGCGGCTGCTTGACCCAGTCAATGCTGAAGTCTTCGAGGCTGATGGTCGGCGCGAGTTCTTCGGTGACGATGAACGAATGCTGATCCGCCGGGTTGCTGCCTTTCTCGCCGTAGGCGACGGCAGTCATGGTCGGCACGCCGGCTTCCTGCAGACGCTGAATGGCTTTCCACTCCTGACCCGCGCCGAGCACCGGCAGCTTGGCGGTCAGCAGGTTCTTGAAGATCTCGCCCCAGCCGATGCCACGGTGGATTTTCACAAAAAACCCGTTGCCGTCGACTTCCGTGCGCAATGTCCGGCGCGCTTCCAGCTCGCGGTACACCTCGCCCTGCAAGCCTTCGACTTCGGCGAACGGGTCGCGTCCGGCCCAAAGGCTTTTGAACGGTTCAGCCAGCATCAACTTCATTAAGCGTGCTCCGCCAGAATCACATCCGCCGCGTGCTGCGGCATGCTGTAGAGGTCGGCCGTCTCGGCGAAGGCCAGACCGTTACGGCTCCAGGCCGCCCGTGCAGCGTCGTCGCTCAACATCTCGGTCAGGTATCGGGTCAGCTGCGCCTGCTCGAATGGCTCGTCCAGCACTCGCCCGGCATCGGCTTCGGCGATGTAATGGGCGTAACCGCAGACCGCACTGACCAGCACCGGCAAACCGGCCACCAGTGCTTCGAGCAGCACGGTGCCAGTGTTTTCGTTGTAGGCCGGATGGATCAACAGATCAGCGCCGAGCAGAAACCGCGGAATATCGCTGCGCCCTTTAAGGAAGGTCACATTGTCGCCCAGGCCCAGCGTCGCACTCTGCATCTGGAACAATTTGGGGTCATCCTGGCCGATTACAAACAGCCGGGTGCGTTTGCGCAATTCGCCAGGCAATCCGGCCAGCGCTTTCAGGCTGCGATCGACACCCTTGGTCTTGAAGCCGGAGCCGATCTGCACCAGCAGCAACTCGTCGTCCTTGAGATTGAATTCCGCGCGGAAACCGGCGCGAATCTCATCGGCATCCGCCGGCCGCCGACGATCCTGGGCAATGCCCGGCGGCAGCAGGTGGAAGCGCTCGAGCGGCGTGTCGTAATACTTGATGAACAGCGGCTGCTGCACTTCGGAAATCATCAGCACTTCGGTCTTCGCGTCTTTGGCGAACACCGCGCGCTCGTACTCGGCGAAGTGGCGATAGCGACCCCAGCGGCGATAAAGCGAGTTGCGCAGATTTTGCGCCTTGTCTTCGAAGCAGCCGTCGGCGGCGTAGTAGACGTCCAGGCCCGGCATCTTGTTGAAGCCGATCAAGCGATCGACCGGACGCTTGGCCAGATCCGCTGCCATCCACGCGCTGAGCTTTTCGTTGCGACGGTGGTTGAAGAACGCTTTGACCGGCGCCACCAGCACTTCGAAACCCGGCGGCACGTCGCCTTCCCAGATCAGCGTGTAGACGCGAATCTGATGGCCGCGCTTCTGGCATTCGAGAGCGATGCGCATGAAGTCGCGCTGCAAGCCACCGAACGGGAAATATTTGTACAGGACAAATGCCAATTGCATCAGCGCAGCTCCTCAGCCATTAACAACGTGCTCAGTCGGCTGGCGACACGCTCGGGGTTCACACGCGTGAAGCACAAAGGCTGCTCGCGTTTCAGGTCAAACTGACGGGCATCCTGCGCGGTCGGTTGATAGGTACATTTTTTCTGCATGCAGGGCGCGCACGGGAAGTCGCTGGCCAGATGAATCTGCAGCTTGCCGTAGGCGCCGGTGAGGCCCGGGTTGGTCGGGCCGAACAACGAAATCGTCGGTACATCCAGCGCAGCGGCCAGATGGCCGAGCCCGGTGTCCACCGCCACGCAGGCTTGCGCGCCGGCGAGGACTTTGCCGACGCCGGCCAGATTGAGTTTCGGCAGCACTTCGGCGTGTTTGAAGCCGGCAGCGATGCGTTCGGCGCGGGCCTTTTCCTGCGGGTTGCCCCACGGCAGCTTCACGCCAACGCCGAGGTAGCCGACCCGCTCGGTCAGCTCGCGCCAGTAGATTTCCGGCCAGTGCTTGGTGTCCCAAGTGGTGCCGTGGAGGAACACCACGTAGGCGTTCTTGCGCGGCAACTCGACCAGTCGTTCAACGTTGAGGCCGTAATCGCCGAGGCCTTTGGGCAGGTCGTAACCCAAGGCAATGGCGAACAACTGGCGCACGCGTTCGACGGCGTGCTGACCACGGGCGACGGCGAGCTTGCGATCGTAGAAGCGCGCAGCCATCGGCTCGCGGGCCGAGGTTTTATCGAGGCCGGCCACCGGGGCTTTGACGTAGCGGGTCAGCCAGGCACTTTTCAGCAGGCCTTGGGCATCGATCACCAGATCGTATTTATTGGCGCGCACGCTTTGCTTGAAGCGTTTCCACTCGCCGCTGGTGATGGTTTTCCAAAGATTCTTGCGCCAGCGGCGGATCGCCACCGGAATCACTTTATCGACCGCCGGGTGCCAGCTCGGAATCTCGGCGAAGCCCTCTTCCACCACCCAGTCGAACTTGATCCCCGGGATCGCGCGTGCAGCATCGGTCAGCGCCGGCAACGCGTGAATCACGTCGCCCAGCGATGAGGTCTTGATCAACAATACCCGCAAGTTAATGAACCTCGACCACGGAGCCCTGCAACTTCTGCAAGGCATCGTTGACCGCTTCCGGCATCAACTGACGCAGGCAGTTGTAATGGCCGAACCGGCAAGTGCGATCGAAGCACGGGCTGCATTCGATGCCCAGGCGCACGATCTCGACCTGCTCAGCCAGCGGCGGGGTGAAGCCCGGCGAGGTCGAGCCGTATACCGCGACCAGCGGACGATTCAATGCCGCAGCTACGTGCATCAGGCCGGAGTCATTGGACACAACGGAATCGGCGCAGGACAGCAGGTCAATGGCCTCGGCCAGCGAGGTGCCGCCGCTGAGGTTGACCGATTCTTCGCGCAGGCCCGGGATCAAACGTGCGCGGATATCTTCACCGACCGCGTGATCGTTTTTCGAGCCGAACAGCCACACCTGCCAACCTTCGCGGATGCGCGCTTCGGCGACCTTGGCGTAATGCTCGGACGGCCAGCGCTTGGATTCGCCAAACTCGGCGCCGGGGCACAGGGCCAGGACCGGGCGATCGAGGCTCAGGCCGAACTTGACCAGTGCCGCCTCGCGGGTCACCGGGTCGATTTGCAGACTCGGGCGCGGGTACGGCTTCGGCAGCTCGGCGTTGGCTTCATAGGCCAAGGCCATGAAGCGCTCGATCATCAGCGGGTAGCGTTCTTTGTCGAGAGTGCGCACGTCGTTGAGCAGGCCATAGCGGAATTCGCCGCGCCAGCCAGTGCGTTTCGGGATGCCGGCGAAAAACGGCACCAGCGCCGACTTCAGCGAGTTGGGCAGCAGGATCGCCTGATCGTACTGACCGCGCAGAGATTTGCCGATGCGCCGGCGCGTCGCCAGTTCCAGCGCGCCATGGCCGAGCGGGAAGCTCAAGGCCTTGCGTACCTCGGGCATGCGCTCAAGGATCGGCCGGCTCCACTCGGGGGCCAGCACGTCGATTTCGCACTGTGGGTGGCGCTGCTTGAGACACTGAAACAGTGTCTGCGCCATCACCATGTCACCGACCCAACTGGGCCCAACGATCAGAATATTCATGTGGTTTCCAAAAACGAACCGGGGAGGCATTTACGCCTCCCCGCCTCGATAATCATTGTGGAAGCGGCGCTGCTGGCGATGGGTCATTTCCTTCAACATGACTGTCGACTGTCACTCCACTATCGCGAGCAGGCTCACTCCTACATTGTTTTGCATCTGTTCACATTACTGCGCTCAGCGCAGATCACTGTGGGAGCGAGCCTGCTCGCGAAGGGGCCGGCACGTTCAACATTGCTGTTGACTGACACTCCGCGTTCGCGAGCAGGCTCGCTCCCACCTTTTGAATCTCATTGTCTTCATTGGCGCTTTTTCAGCTTAGCCCCATCTCTTTCCATATCCGCAAAACCTGCCGGCGTTCGTCGGCAAACTGGTCGCCCGGTATTACCCCGGCGTCCTTCTGCAAGGCCTGCCGGTGGGCGGCGGAGCGGTAGGCTTTGTAGGCCTCGCGCAACAGACTGGCATCTTCGGCGGGCATCAGCCCTTCGTGTTCCAGCTCTTCCAGAATGCGGATGTTATCGGTCCAGCGCAGCAGCGGCGGATGGCTGTGCGACCACGCCAGGGCCGCGTATTGCACCATAAATTCAATATCGACGATACCTCCGGCGTCCTGCTTGAGGTCGAACGGCACGCCCGCGTCGAACGCATTCGCCGCCGTGCCGGCTGCGGTGCTGCGGGTACCAAGGTTGTCGCGCATCTTGGCGCGCATCTCGCTGACTTCCTGTTGCAGTTTGGCCAGATCCCGTGGTTTGCCCAATACTTGCGCACGGACTTTTTCGAAGGCCTGGCCAACATCCTGACTGCCCACCAGCACCCGCGCGCGCACCAAAGCCTGATGCTCCCACGTCCAGGCTTCATTTTCCTGATAGCGGGCGAACGCGCCGAGGGAACTCACCAGCAGCCCGGAAGCGCCGGACGGCCGCAGGCGCATATCCACTTCATACAGCTGGCCGGAGTTGGTCTGCGCTGTGAGCAGGTGAATGATCCGCTGCCCCAGGCGCGTGAAGAACTGCGCGCCGTCGATGGATTTCGGCCCGTCGGTTTCCGCCTGCGGATCGCCGTCATGGATGAACACCAGATCCAGATCGGAACCATGCCCCAATTCCAGGCCGCCGACTTTGCCATAACCGACAATGATGAAGCCGGGATCGCACAGCGTGCCGTCGGTGCGCAGCGGCGTGCCGTACTTGGCCACGGTCTGCCGCCAGGCCAGGGCCAGCACCTGTTCGAGAATCGCTTCGGCCAGCCAGGTCAGGTAATCGCTGACTTTCATCAGCGGCAGGCTGCCTGCAATTTCCGAGGCGGCGACGCGCAAGCGGTGCGCCAGTTTGAAATGGCGCAGGGCTTCCATTTGCTGCTCGAGGTCGTCCTCGGGAATTCGTGTCAGCCGCTCGCGCAACTCGGCCGCCAGTTCCGGCGCCAGCGGCGGCTTGAACAGCCGACCTTCGTTGAGCAATTCGTCGAGCAGCAGCGGGAAGCGCGTGATCTGCTCGGCAATCCACGGGCTCGCCGCACACAAGGTCAGCAGGCGGCGCAGCGCACCGGGGTTTTCCGTGAGCAACACCAGATACGCCGAACGCCGCGCCACCGCTTCCACCAGTGGCAGCACGCGCTCGAGCACCAGATCGGGATTGTCGTGCTCCACCGCTTGCGCGAGCAGTCGCGGAATAAAAGCATCGAGACGCTCGCGCCCCAGCCGCTGCATCGCGCGCAATTGCGGACTGCCACGCAAACCGGCCAGCGCTTTCAGCGCTTTGCCGGCATCGACGAAACCGCCCTCCTGCAACTGCCGGCACGCGGCCTCTTCGTCCTGCTCTTCCTCCCACAGCGGCAGCCATTCACCACCGACCACCACTTCGCTTTCGCCGCCCTCTTCTTCGTCGGGATCAGCGATCACCTGGGCGAAATGCCAGGCCACGCGCCCGCGCCAGTACATCAGCTGTTCGTGGAATGCCGGCCAATCGGCGAAACCCAGCATGAAGGCGATGCGCGCCTGATCCTGCGCGCTGTCCGGCAGCATCTGCGTCTGGCGGTCGGCAATCGCTTGAATGGCATGTTCGGTGTAACGCAGAAACTCGTAACCCTCGCGTAACTCACTGACCACCGCCGGCGGCAGATAGCCTTGCCCTTCCAGCGTGCTCAGCACCTTTAATAGAGGACGCTGTTGCAGGCTCAGGTCGCGGCCACCGTGGATCAATTGAAATGCCTGAGCGATGAACTCGACCTCGCGGATGCCGCCGGAGCCGAGCTTGATGTTGTCGGCCATGCCCTTGCGCCGTACTTCCTGCTGGATCAACTGCTTCATGGTGCGCAGCGCTTCGATCGCCGAGAAGTCCAGATAGCGCCGATAAACGAACGGCCGCAGCATATCGAGCAACTGCGCGCCGGCAACCTGATCGCCAGCCACCACCCGCGCCTTGATCATCGCGTAGCGTTCCCAGTCGCGGCCCTGATCCTGGTAATACTGCTCCAGCGCATTGAAGCTGAGCACCAGCGCGCCGGACGATCCGTATGGGCGCAGGCGCATGTCGACGCGAAACACGAAGCCGTCGACGGTCATCGGATCGAGCGCCTTGATCAGACGCTGGCCGAGGCGGATGAAGAATTCCTGATTATCCAGCGAGCGTTTCACGCCGACGGTTTCGCCGCCTTCGGGGTAGGCGAAGATCAGGTCGATGTCGGAAGACAGATTCAGCTCGACCGCGCCGAGTTTGCCCATGCCAAGGATGACCATCTGCTGCGGCTCACCGCTGCGCCGGCCGGTGGGTGTGCCGAATTGCTCGCAATGGCGGCTGTACAACCATTGATAGGCTTGATCGATGGTGGCGTCGGCCATGTCCGATAGATCACGGCAGGTCTGCACCAGATCGGCCTGACGGGTCAGGTCGCGCCAGATGATCCGCACCTGATGCCGTGCACGCTGGCGGCGCAAGGCGCGGCCGAGTTCGTCTTCGCTCTGCGCGCAGTTCACGGCGGCGGCGATCTGTGCGCACAGTTCGCCAGGCGCGAACGCCCGATCAAGTTCGCCGGACGCCACCAGCGACAGCAACATCAAAGGGTCACGAATGCTCTGTTCAATGACAAATTCGCTGGCGGCGCTGACGCGGGCGAATTGCGCCCAGCGCTCCGGCGTCCAGTTCGACAGGCCGTGATCGTCTTCAAGGGCGGCGACGGACGTACGGAACGACTGCTCGGATCGGCTGACCAACGGCAGGAGAATGGCGGGCAGTTCGGCAAGCACGGGCAGGGTCATGGTCTATCCTTGATCGGCGTAATAAGGGCCGCTTGTAGTGAATGATGAAAACCCGCTACGTGAAGGACTGTCGAACAAAAGTTAGAAATAGCTGAAATTTCTTCTTCTTTGGCATCCAGCATCAAACTTTCACCTTATTCGGATGGAAATCGACCCGCCTTAACGATTATTCTCACAACGCAGTCGGAGGCCACAAGCCTTTCATCTGTAGTTTTACTACTCGTCTATACATTCGAAAGGCTGAAATGCCGGAAGATTTGTAGTAAAACTACACGCCGCCGGAACAACCTGTCGGCAATCCAAGAATTTTAAATCGTCTGCCCACAAGGCCAGTCGCAAACTCAGGCAACCGATTCTGGAAGCCTTTCCGCCCTGGAGCAAGCCATGCAAGACCTCGATCCCGTCGAAACCCAGGAATGGCTGGACGCCCTGGAATCGGTTCTCGACAAAGAAGGCGAAGACCGTGCTCACTATCTGATGACCCGTATGGGCGAACTCGCGACCCGCAGCGGCTCGCAGCTCCCTTACGCGATCACCACGCCTTACCGCAACACGATCCCCGTTACCCACGAAGCACGCATGCCTGGCGACCTGTTCATGGAACGCCGCATTCGCTCGCTGGTACGCTGGAACGCGATGGCCATGGTAATGCGCACGAACCTGCGAGATTCGGACCTGGGTGGTCACATCTCCAGCTTCGCTTCCAGTGCGACCCTGTATGACATCGGCTTCAACTATTTCTTCCAGGCCCCGACCGACGAACATGGCGGCGACCTGATCTACTTCCAGGGCCACACCTCGCCAGGCGTTTACGCCCGCGCATTCATGGAAGGCCGCATCACCGAAGACCAGATGAACAACTTCCGTCAGGAAGTCGATGGTCAAGGCCTGTCGTCCTATCCGCACCCTTGGCTGATGCCTGACTTCTGGCAGTTCCCGACCGTATCGATGGGTCTGGGTCCGATCCAGGCGATCTACCAGGCGCGCTTCATGAAGTACCTGGAGCACCGCGGTTTCATCCAGCCGGGCAAACAGAAAGTCTGGTGTTTCCTGGGCGACGGCGAGTGCGACGAGCCGGAATCCCTGGGCGCGATCTCCCTGGCCGGCCGCGAGAAGCTGGACAACCTGATCTTCGTCATCAACTGCAACCTGCAGCGCCTCGACGGCCCGGTTCGCGGCAACGGCAAGATCATCCAGGAACTCGAAGGCGTGTTCCGTGGTGCGCAGTGGAACGTGACCAAAGTCATCTGGGGCCGTTTCTGGGACCCGCTGCTGGCCAAAGACGTCGACGGCATCCTGCAACGCCGCATGGACGAAGTCATCGACGGCGAATACCAGAACTACAAAGCCAAAGACGGCGCGTTCGTTCGCGAGCATTTCTTCAACACGCCTGAACTCAAGGCGATGGTTGCCGATCTGTCCGACGACGAGATCTGGAAACTCAACCGTGGCGGCCACGACCCGTACAAGGTCTACGCGGCGTACCACGAAGCGGTCAACCACAAGGAACAACCGACCGTCATCCTCGCCAAGACCATCAAGGGTTATGGCACCGGTGCCGGCGAAGCGAAAAACACTGCGCACAACACCAAGAAAGTCGACGTCGACAGCCTGAAGCTGTTCCGCGACCGCTTCGACATCCCGGTCAAGGACGAAGAACTGGAGAACCTGCCGTTCTTCAAACCAGAGCCAAACAGCGCCGAAGCCCGCTACCTCGCCGAGCGTCGTGCCGCACTGGGCGGTTTCGTGCCACAGCGCCGCGCGCAGAGCTTCAGCGTACCGACTCCGGATCTGGACACTCTGAAAGCCATCCTCGATGGCTCGGGCGACCGTGAAATTTCCACCACCATGGCTTTCGTGCGGATCCTCGCGCAACTGGTCAAGGACAAGGAAATCGGCCCGCGCATCGTCCCGATCATCCCGGACGAAGCCCGTACCTTCGGTATGGAAGGCATGTTCCGTCAGCTGGGTATCTACTCCTCCGTCGGCCAGCTCTACGAGCCAGTCGATAAAGACCAGGTGATGTTCTACAAGGAAGACCAGAAAGGTCAGATCCTTGAAGAAGGCATCAACGAAGCAGGCGCCATGAGCTCGTTCATCGCTGCCGGTACTTCGTACTCCAGTCACAACCAGCCGATGCTGCCGTTCTACATCTTCTACTCGATGTTCGGCTTCCAGCGTATCGGCGACCTGGCCTGGGCCGCTGGTGACAGCCGTACCCGTGGTTTCCTGATCGGCGGCACCGCCGGGCGTACCACCCTGAACGGTGAAGGTCTGCAGCACGAAGACGGTCACAGCCACCTGCTGGCCGCGACCATCCCGAACTGCCGCACCTACGATCCGACCTACGGCTACGAGCTGGCGGTGATCATTCAGGACGGCATGAAGAAGATGACCGAAGAGCAACAGGACATCTTCTACTACATCACCGTGATGAACGAGTCGTACCAGCAGCCAGCCATGCCGGCCGGTGCCGAAGAAGGCATCAAGAAAGGCATGTACCTGCTCGAGGAAGACACCCGCGATGCGGCGCACCACGTTCAACTGATGGGCTCCGGCACCATCCTGCGTGAAGTGCGTGAAGCGGCGAAGATCCTGCGTGAAGAGTTCAACGTCGGCGCCGACGTGTGGAGCGTTACCAGCTTCAACGAACTGCGTCGCGACGGCCTGGCCGTAGAGCGCAGCAACCGTCTCAAGCCTGGTCAGAAGCCTAAGCTGAGCTACGTCGAAGAGTGCCTGAACGGCCGTAAAGGTCCGGTCATTGCTTCTACCGACTACATGAAGCTGTTCGCCGAGCAGATCCGTCAGTGGGTACCGTCCAAGGAATTCAAAGTCCTGGGCACCGACGGTTTCGGCCGCAGCGACAGCCGCAAGAAACTGCGTCATTTCTTCGAAGTCGACCGTCATTTCGTGGTGTTGGCAGCCCTGGAAGCACTGGCTGACCGTGGTGATATCGAACCTAAGGTTGTGGCCGAAGCCATCGCCAAGTTCGGCATCGACCCGGAAAAACGCAACCCACTGGACTGCTGAGGAGACATTTTGTGAGCGAACTCATTCGCGTACCTGACATCGGCAGCGGTGAAGGTGAAGTAATTGAACTGTTTGTGAAGGTCGGCGACCGCATCGAAGCCGACCAGAGCATCCTGACCCTGGAATCGGACAAGGCCAGCATGGAAGTGCCGGCCCCGAAAGCCGGCGTCATCAAGAGCCTGAAAGTGAAGCTGGGCGACCGTCTGAAAGAAGGCGACGAACTGCTTGAGCTGGAAGTCGAGGGCGCTGCCGAAGCGGCCCCTGCTCCTGCCGCTGCTCCTGCCAAAGCCGAAGAGAAACCGGCTGCGACACCTGCTGCTGCCGCGCCTGCCGCTGCTCCTGCTGCCGCTTCGGTACAGCAAGTGCACGTGCCGGACATCGGTTCGTCGGGCAAGGCACAGATCATCGAGATTCAGGTCAAGGTCGGCGACAGCGTCGAAGCTGATCAATCGCTGATCACTCTGGAATCCGACAAGGCGAGCATGGAAATCCCGTCGCCTGCCGCTGGCGTGGTCAAGGCCATCAGCGTCAAGCTCAACGACGAAGTCGGCACTGGCGACCTGATTCTGGATCTGGAAGTGGCGGGTGCTGCGGCCCCTGCGGCTGCCGCTCCGGCCCAGGCTGCTGCACCGGCCGCTGCCGCTGCGCCTGCTCCGGCAGCCGCGCCAGCAGCACCGGTTGCCGACAGCGTTCAGGACATCCACGTTCCGGACATCGGCTCGGCTGGCAAAGCCAAGATCATCGAAGTGTTGGTCAAGGCGGGCGATACCGTTGAAGCCGACCAGTCGCTGATCACCCTGGAATCCGACAAGGCAAGCATGGAAATCCCATCACCTGCCGCTGGCGTGGTGGAAAGCGTTTCCATCAAGCTGGATGACGAAGTCGGTACCGGCGATCTGATCCTCAAGCTGAAAGTCAAAGGCGCGGCCCCTGCTGCTGCCCCGGCTCCAGCTGCCGCAGCTCCGAGCGCTCCGGCACCTGCCGCTGCTGCTCCGGCTGCCGCTGCACCTGCTGCCGCCGCTCCAGCCGCCGCACCGGCCAAGCCGGGCGCGAAAGTTCACGCCGGCCCTGCCGTGCGTCAACTGGCCCGTGAGTTCGGCGTCGAGCTGAGCGCTGTTGGCGCCAGCGGTCCGCACGGTCGCATCCTCAAGGAAGACGTGCAGGTTTACGTCAAGGCGATGATGCAGAAGGCCAAGGAAGCGCCGGCCGCTGCCGGCGGCGCTACCGGTGGTGCGGGCATTCCGCCGATTCCGGTGGTCGATTTCAGCCGTTTCGGCGAAATCGAAGAAGTGCCGATGACCCGACTGATGCAGGTCGGCGCCGCCAACCTGCACCGCAGCTGGCTGAACGTGCCACACGTGACGCAATTCGACTCGGCGGACATCACCGAGCTGGAAGCTTTCCGTGTTGCGCAGAAAGCCGTGGCCGAGAAGGCTGGCGTCAAGCTGACCATCCTGCCGCTGCTGCTCAAGACCTGCGCGCACTTGCTCAAGGAGCTGCCGGACTTCAACAGTTCGCTGGCGCCAAGCGGCAAGGCGATCATCCGCAAGAAATACGTGAACATCGGCTTCGCCGTCGACACTCCGGATGGCCTGTTGGTGCCGGTCATCAAGAACGTCGACCAGAAGAGCCTGCTGCAATTGGCAGCCGAAGCGGCTTCGCTGGCTGAAAAAGCGCGCACCAAGAAGCTGTCCTCGGACGAGATGCAGGGTGCCTGCTTCACCATTTCCAGCCTCGGTCATATTGGCGGCACCGGCTTCACGCCGATCGTCAACGCGCCGGAAGTGGCGATCCTCGGTGTTTCCAAGGCAACCATCCAGCCAGTCTGGGACGGCAAAGCCTTCCAGCCGAAGCTGATGCTGCCACTGTCGCTGTCCTACGATCACCGCGTGATCAACGGCGCTGCAGCGGCACGCTTTACTCAGCGTCTGGGCAGTCTGTTGGGCGACATCCGCACCATCCTGCTGTAACCCAAACGGCCCTCCGGCGACGGAGGGCCGCTTGCTGCACCCTTTCGAGCGCCACACGCTCGTACCTCAACCCCGTCAATTGACGGGGCTTTTTTTTGCCTGAAATAAACCGGATCGCGCCTCTTTCCTACAACCTGCGCTGACATCGGCCACAGGTCTGGTCCACTTAACGCCAATATTTTCCGCCGCTGGCCAACTAACCTCTGCTCAGGAAAGTTGCTTCAACACGCTCCGCTTATTTAATTCTTGTTTATTAAAATCTCGAACGGAATCGATCATGTTCAAACCGACTATCGGCCCCATCGTGGGCCACACCACAACTAACCAAGTGCGCATTTTCATGCGCGGCGAACAACAGGACAAAAAACGTGTATTTGCCGGAGTTCGCGCTCGCAAGGCCGGCACGGAAAAATGGTCGAACAGCGTATTTGCACTTTTGAACCCGGCCAATGACATGTCGGGTGTACTGGTATTGCAGGATCTCGAAGCTGATTGTGAATACGAATATCAAGCCGGCTGGTTAAGCCCGATGAATCCGGTGCATACCATCGACACGGTCATTGAGTTTCCATTGCAATGGCCGCGACAGCTCTACCGCTTTCGCACCCGCACCGCGAAAGCCAGCCAGCCTCGGGGGTTTGTCGTCGGTTCGTGCCGTTATCTGCGGATTACCGCTGGCGTCGCTTCCTTGCCGCAACTGGGCGACCGCATCTTTGGCTCGATCAATCGACTGGTCGAGAACAGTCATCTACCCGTCAGCGCGGTGATCATGACCGGAGATCAAGTGTATGTAGATGATTTGAATGTCATTGCTCCGGATCGCGAAGCCAAAGACATCCTGAAGAAATATCGAACGGCATTTTCGCAACCGAATATTCAGCGACTGATGTCCAATACATCGACTTACATGATGCTCGACGATCATGAAATAGAAGATAACTGGCCTGCCAATGCCTCCGCAGCGGACGAGGACTTATATCGCAACGCCATGGCCGCTTATGAACTTTATCAAGCCAGCCACAGCCCGGTTTATGCATGTAATGAGAAGGGTCAGATAGACCGGGATACGTTGAAGCATTACTGGTATCAGTTTGGCGACAGCGATATCGCCTGGTTCGTCACCGACAGCCGCACCCGACGCAACTTGTCGAAGGATGACCGGCGCATTCTCGACATCGAGCAAGAACAGGCCCTGCTGCGATGGCTGATCCATAGCCCGGCGCGAGTGAAGTTCGTGATGACCAGCGTGATGTTCTATCCCGATCGCAAGTTCAACGGTGACGATGCCTGGAAAGCATTTCCCGAACAGCGTCTGCGCCTGCTGGAAACCATCCGCACTCACCGGATCAAGAACGTGGTGTTCGTCTCCGGCGACGTTCATGGCTCTCTGACAAGTCGCCTGTCTCACAGCGAGGACGCCGATTTCGAAGTGCACACCATCGTGTCCTCGCCGCTGCACAACAGCAAATTGCTGCCGTATGCCAAGGCCTCGACGTTTATCCTCGATCAACCGCTGGTGCGCACGGCGGCAGGGGATTATCGGCACGAGCTGACCAGTGCAGTGGTGAGCCAAGACAATTTTGCGCATGTGGTCGTTGAGGCTGATCAGATATTGGTCAATTACCATGACCGCGATGGCAAGAAGTTGCAGTCGATCAGTATGAAATTGTGTTGAAACACCCAAAGATCGCAGCCTTCGGCAGCTTCTACACAAGGCGCATTACCCTGTTGGGGCTGCGTGAAGCTGCGATCTTGTGCTCATTTCAGTTGTGCACTGGAGAAATGTTCACTGCAGCCGACATATTCTTATAGCACTTGGCCTTCATCTCTCTTGTCAGTCGGTGCCGCAATGATGCAACCTTGCCGCAGCCAACAGACAAGAGGGCGAGAGCCCGGCGCATTCAGCATATTTCCAAGCGAGTTTCCTTCATGAAGAGCCAGCCCGATGCCGCCAGCCGTATGGCGGCCGAGGTAGTGACGCAGTTGCCTGTGCCCTCGCGGCTCGGCATGCTGCGTTTCGAGCGCTTGAATGAAGCGAGTTGGGCAATGCTGTTCCTCGATCCCAACTGCGAACGCCAGTTTGGCCAGCCGGCCGTCGAGCTCTGCGCACTGGTCGGCTCGCCTTACGCCAGCCTGATGGAGCCCGAGGCGCGCTATCAACTGCACGATGCGATCCAGCAGCAACTGAGCAAAAGCGCACATTACGTCGTGCGCTACACCCTGCACACCGCCGCCGGCGCGTTGAACATCCTCGAGCTGGGTGAAGCCTACAAACAGCACAACCGGCATTTGCTGCGTGGCTACCTGCTGGCGGTCGACGAGGTGTTCGACGAAACCCAGGCGCTGCCTTCGGTGGATCTGGAAACCCAGAACTCGCGCCTGCAAATCGCCCTTGAGCTGAACCAGCGTGCCCAGCAGGAACAACTGCAGCATCTGGAGCGCGTGCGTGCCCAGCAGGATCTGATTCTGCTGCTCGCACGCCAGCGCTACAGCACGCACAACTCGCTGCAGGAAGCCGCTGAACTGATCACCCGCTGCGCCTGCGATATCTACGAGATCGACTGCGCCAGCCTGTGGAACCTCGAAGGCCAGCGCTTGCTGCCGATCTCCGCTTACCATCGCGCGACCCAGGAATACATCCTGCCGGAGCCGATCGATATCAGCGGCTTCCCCGACTACATGGAAGCCCTGCACAGCAGCCGCGCCATCGATGCCCATAACGCCATGCACGACCCGCGTACCCGCGAGATGGCCGAGGCGATGCGTCCGCGTGACGTCAACGCCATGCTCGATGCCAGCATACGCGTCGACGGCCAGGTAGTCGGCGTGTTGTGCCTGGAACAGACCGGCGTCACCCGCGCCTGGCAGTCCGACGAAATCGCCTTTGCCGGCGAACTGGCCGACCAGTTCGCACAAGTGATCAACAACCACAACCGCCGCACTGCCACCAGCGCCCTGCACCTGTTTCAGCGCGCGGTCGAGCAAAGCGCCAACGCCTTCTTGCTGGTCAACTGCGACGGCGTGGTCGAGTACGTCAACCCGAGCTTCACCGCGATCACCCAGTACACCACCGAGGAAGTCCACGGCCAGCGCCTGTCGGAATTGCCCGCCCTGGAAAATCTTAGCGAGCTGCTGTTCGATGCGCCCTCGGCGCTGGCCCAGAGCAACAGCTGGCAGGGCGAATTCAAGAGCCGACGCAAGAACCTCGAACCGTACTGGGGCCAGCTGTCGATCTCCAAGGTCTATGGCGATAACCGTGAGCTGACGCATTACATCGGCATCTACGAAGACATCACCCAGACCAAACTCGCGCAGCAACGTATCGAGCGCCTGGCCTATACCGACAACCTGACCAACCTCGGCAACCGTCCGGCATTCATCCGCAATCTCGATGAGCGCTTCGCCCGCGACAGCGATACGCCGATCAGCCTGTTGCTGGTGGACATCGACAATTTCAAGCGGATCAACGACAGCCTCGGCCACCAGACCGGCGACAAACTGTTGATCAGCCTCGCCCGGCGCTTGCGCAACAGCCTCAGCCCGAGTGGCAGCCTGGCGCGTTTTGCCAGTAACGAGTTCGCCGTGTTGCTCGACGACACCGATCTTGAAGCCGGGCAGCAGATCGCCAGTCAATTGCTGATGACCCTCGACAAGCCGATGTTCGTCGACAATCAGTTGATCAGCGTCACCGGCTCCGTGGGCCTGGCCTGCGCGCCACTGCACGGGCGCGATCCGCAAACCCTGATGCGCAACGCCGGTCTGGCACTGCACAAGGCCAAGGCCAACGGCAAACACCAGTTGCAGGTCTTCACTGAAGCGCTGAACGCCGAGGCCAGTTACAAACTGTTCGTCGAGAACAACCTGCGCCGCGCCCTCACGCAGAACGAGCTGGACGTGTTCTACCAGCCGAAACTGTGCCTGCGCAGCGGTCGTCTGCTGGGGATGGAAGCGCTGTTGCGCTGGAACCACCCGGAGCGCGGCATGATTCGCCCGGATCAGTTCATCAGCGTCGCCGAGGAAACCGGCCTGATCATTCCGATCGGCAAGTGGATCGCGCGTCAGGCGTGCCGCATGAGCAAATCCTTGACCGCTGCCGGCCTGGGCAACCTGCAAGTGGCAATCAATCTGTCACCGAAACAGTTCTCCGATCCGGATCTGGTCGCCTCGATCGCCAACATCCTCAGGGAAGAAGCGCTGCCGGCCAATCTGCTCGAACTCGAGCTGACCGAAGGCCTGCTGCTGGAAGCTACCGAAGACACGCATTTGCAGCTCGACCAGCTCAAGCGCCTGGGCCTGACCCTGGCCATGGATGACTTCGGCACCGGGTACTCGTCGCTCAGCTATCTGAAGAAATTTCCGATCGACATCATCAAGATCGATCGCAGCTTCATCCACGAAATCCCCGACAACCAGGACGACATGGAAATCACCTCGGCGGTGATCGCCATGGCTCACAACCTGAAACTCAAGGTTGTGGCTGAAGGCATCGAAACTGCCGAGCAACTGGCCTTCCTGCGCCGGCATCGTTGCGACGTCGGCCAGGGTTATCTGTTCGACCGACCGATTCCAGGCGGCGAGCTGATCCAGGCTCTCAAGCGCTATCCGCGCGGCCCGCTCTGTCTCTAACCCCGCTACCCCATTCTCGCCATAACATGCCGCCCCCTGTAGGAGCTGCCGAAGGCTGCGATCTTTTGATCTGGTTTTTAAAAAGCAAAATCAAAAGATCGCAGCCTTCGGCAGCTCCTACATTGGGTAGTGATTAACTCGGCATCATTCGGCACACTGGCGGTCTGACTTTTTACCTCCAACCTGACTGAGAGGAACGCTCATGGTTCTGCGCTCGGAAATCCTGGTGAACAAAAACGTGCTTCCAACCAAAGAACAAGCCCTGCCCGGCCGCGAAACCGCGATGACCCTGCCGGAAAAACACTTTGTCTTCGAAGACACCCCGCTGCTCGGTCCATTCTTTCAGGACGTCGACTTTGCGATTTTCGGTCTGGGCTGTTTCTGGGGCGCGGAACGACGTTTCTGGCAGCGCGAAGGTGTGGTCAGCACCGTGGTCGGTTACGCCGGCGGTTTCACGCCAAATCCGACTTATGAAGAAGTCTGCTCGGGCCTGACCGGCCACGCCGAAGTGGTCTTGGTGGTGTATGACAAGGCCCGAGTCAGTTACGAAGAACTGCTGGCGATGTTCTGGGAACTGCACAACCCGACTCAGGGCATGCGTCAGGGCAACGACATCGGCACCCAGTACCGCTCGGTGATCTACGCGACCTCGCCTGAGCATCTGGACGCGGCGCTGAAGAGCAAAGACGTGTATCAGGCGGAACTGGCCAAGGCCGGTCTGGGTGAAATCAGCACCGAGATCGACCAGGCCCCGACCGTGTACTTTGCCGAGGCGTATCACCAGCAGTATCTGGCGAAGAACCCTGAGGGTTATTGCGGGATTGGCGGCACCGGCGTTTGCATGCCTGCGAGCCTGGCGGGCGACTAACCCCGCCTGATCGTTCCCACGCTCTGCGTGGGAATGCAGCCCGGGACGCTCCGCGTCCTGACAGCGGACGCAGAGCGTCCATTGAGGCATTCCCACGCGGAGCGTGGGAACGATCGCTCGGCGATCAGCTCTCGGCAATCAACCAATCCATCTGCCAGCCACCCTGAGTCTGCCCAAGCTTCTTCGACAACCACGGCAGCAACTCACGCAATTCTTCTTCCAGCCCCCACGGCGGATTGGCGATCGCCAGCCCGGAACCGTTCAGGCTGTTCGGCGTATCCAGCGGATGCACCAGCAGCTCCACACGCAGCAACTTCGGTGCACCCGTGCCTGCCAGGTCCTGATAGAAACGCCGCAGTGCACGCTGATCCTTCACCGGATACCAGATCGCTGCCACGGTCTGGCGCATGCGGCCGATGGCTTCTTTCATCGACGCCGCGCAGCGCTGCATCTCGTCCAGTTGCTCAAACGGCGGATCGATCAGCATCACCGCGCGCTTCTCCTGCACCGGCAACATCGCCCGCGCCACGTGCCAGCCCTCGCCCAAATGGACCTTCACCCGACGATCGCCAGCCATATTGTCCTTGAGCAACACGCCATCTTCGGGATGCTTCTCGTTGAGCATCACCCGATCCTGCGGCCGCGTCAGGCGCCGCGCCAGCTCGGGCGAACCCGGGTAATAGCGCAACTGGCCATCCGGGTTCATCTCGTGCAGCACCTTCATGTAATCAGCGGTCAGCGCCGGCAGGTCCGGCTGATCCCACAAGCGCGCAATGCCTTCCAGGTACTCGCCGGTGCGATTGGCCTGATCGCCCTGCAAGTCATACAGACCGATGCCGGCGTGCGTGTCGAGATAGGAAAACGGCTGCTCCTTGCGCGACATCAGAGCGATGAGGCGGGTCAAGGTCAGGTGTTTGAACACATCGGCGTGATTGCCGGCATGGAAGGCGTGACGATAATTCATGGCTGCTCCTGCGAGGGCCGCAAAGTTTACCTTTTACCGGTCGGCAAGTCAGGGGTTCGCAGCCGAGTGGACAAACGCCTTTCCCTCACCCTAACCCTCTCCCGAAGGGAGAGGGGACTTACGGTGGCGATCTTGCGAGTTACATCGACCTGAATGATCGACGTGATCTCAGGCTTGGCCAAACGAAGTTCACCGCTGAAGTCGCAGGTCGGCGTACAACACCAAGACAACTCGGTCAGTCCCCTCTCCCTCTGGGAGAGGGCTAGGGTGAGGGGCTTTGCTTTTATGGCGTTAAACTGGCTAACCATCAACGACAGGAAGTCAAAAATTCATGCGATATCTGATCATCTGTTTACTCGGCCTTCTTAGTCCATACCTCGCCCTTGCCGACGAAACCCACATTGAACAGGCACGCCAGACACTAAAGAACTACGGGCTGAGCCACTGCATCCTGAAGCCATTCAACGAACGCTCAGCGCTGGAAAAAGACATTGCACTGTCCGCCAATGCCTATTCGTTCATGGGCAAAGGCATGCATACCATCCTGCAAAATGAAGACACGCTGCAGGTGCTGCACGATCCCTATAAAGAAACCCGAAACTACGTGTTGGCGGCTTACGAGCAGACACCTTCAAACAGCAAATACTCGAATGAAAAAGTAGTGTTTCTTGGGTGCCTGCATGTCTACAACTCCGAGGCGTTCAACATTTTTATCAAAACTCAGGATGCGTACATTTCCGACCGACGCGTTGATATCTATTAACGATCTTTTGATCTTTTTCAGGCGGGCATGCTGCGCAAGCGTCTGCCGATGACGTCCAGCACATCACAGCCATCGCGCAATGGGATGGCGCACAGCAGGGCGAAGTCGCTGAGGATCACGGAGTCGCATTCGATCGAGCCGCGCATGCACATGTTTTCCAGGACCTGGACCACGGCGCGGATGCGGTGGTTGGCAGCGTCCATGAGGATATCGAGAGGCACATGGGTGTCGACGAACAGGCTGGGCATGTCGCTGCAATTGCCGGTGAGGGCCATGAAGCGGTTGTCGGGGTGAGGAGTGATTTTTTCGTAGGGTGAATCAGTATGCATATTGGTCATTTTCCGGGTCCCATGATTGATAAACGTGAGCCGCCATCACACCTTCCTACGGGTTAGGGTGGCAGCTGTGCGCGGGAGTAGGAACCGAGCAATCATGGACCTCGGCCACGCCGAAGCGTGCCCCACGCACAGCCGCCGCGAACGATCTTACGGACTTGAACCAAGTGCCGCAAAAAGCCAACGAACTGTAACGTCATGAATGCGGGAATCCTTCACCCTGCCACCACTCTCGCGGTGACAACGAAAAGACTATCTCTGCAACCCACCACGCACCAGTTCATGAAAACCGCCGCGATTCGAAGGAAACGTCCGAAGCGTTTGCCCCGAAATTTCACTCTGCCTCTGCCAGCAAAAACTCCAGAAGGGACGATCGTGACGAATCTTCCGACATCGATAATTTGAAAAACTGCCCGACCTTGCAGCGCAAAACAGCCTCGGGAAACGCCTCGAACACGGCCGGTTGCTCCTCGCTCAGCCATTGCAAAGCATTGGCGATGCGTACGCTTGCATCTGTCTGCGCCAACAGCGATTGCGGCACGCTCCACCACGGAAAGACCCGCCCCGAAACCAGCGCACGGCCCCCGATTTCAATGGCTTGGCCATTGATCAAGGCTCGTGAAACGACTGGCAGCCATTGCGCGGGAATGACCTCGTCAGAGTGCAAAAGAGGCAGTAAAAAACGACCATCCCAAAAGCGGAAAAACACGGCTTTACCGTCCGGCATCAGCACCTGAGTGAGGCTGCGGAAATGTTCGACCAGCACGTCAAGATCCGCCGAAGACACCGCCAACCATCCCCAATCCCGGGATTCTGTTTCCGCCACCCAACGTAAAAACTCACTGTCTGCAGCGACAATTCCCACGTAGGGCATCACCGCGTCCCACTCGGCATAAATGGTCTCGGCCCAGACCGGATTCGCCGTGCCCTGCCAGGCTTTGAAGGCATCGGCGTCGCTGGCGCGGCTGAAAATGGCGAACAGTTGTTCCGACGCATGCAGCGGCTGCCGCGCCAGCCATTGTTCGGGCGTCAATTCCTCACGCTGCACAAACACCATCCTTACAACGCTCACACTCCTCGCAGAATGGCGCATCACCTTTGAGACTCATGATCTGTGCGGCGGTGAGAATCGCCGCCGGCGCAGCGGCCAGTTTCTCCGGCAATCCCGGCACCACCGGCGCAGCGCTGGTCGCCGCCATCGGCGCGCCGCCCACAACAATTGGCACGCTGCTGAAAATTCCGCCGGGACCAATGTTGATCCACTGTCCCCCGGCCTGAATCGTCGCGCTCGCGCCGCCATCAATGACCACTTGCTGGCCTGCGCTGATATGGATCTGCGCCGAGGCGCTGGTGGCCTGGCTGTTCACCCGCACCTGCCGGTCGCCGAGCACGGACAAATGATCATCCTGCCTGACTTCGGTCTGGCGCTGGCCGTGGGTGATGCGTTGCTCGTCGGCCTTGAGTTCATGGCGGGCGGTGCCGGTGACCACCACACTGCGCTGATTATCGACCTGCAGCTGCTGGTCGTTGAGCACATGCTGGGTCCAGTTGCGCTGGGCACGCAGGTAGATTTCCTCGGCGCCTTTTTTGTCTTCGATGCGCAGTTCGTTATAACCGCCACCGCCAGGGCTGCTCTGGCTGCGGAAGATACTGCGGGTCTTGTCTGCCGGCAGATCCAGCGGCACCGGGGTCGCCGCATTCGGCAGGCAACCCATGACCAGCGGCTTGTCGGCATCGCCATCAATGAAGCCGACCAAAACTTCCATGCCGACGCGCGGAATCAACACGCTGCCGTAGTGATCGTGAGCCCAACCGGTCGCAACGCGCAGCCAGCAACTGGAGTGCTCATTGAGTTCGCCATCGCGGTCCCAGGCCAGTTGCACTTTGACCCGGCCGTATTCATCGCAATGGATCTCAAGGTCTTTCGGGCCGGTGACCACGGCAGGTTGGTAGCCCGACATGCGCGGTTTTTCCGGGCACAGCGCCGGACGAAAGACCACGTCCCACGGCGTGGCGACGAAAGTATTGCGGTAGCCCTGGAAGGATTCGCCATCGCTGGTCACCGATTCCTCAAGCACCTGCGGCTGACGGCCGCGATGCTCGACACAGGTGAGCAACCACAGATCATTCCAGTCGCTGCGCGGATGCCCGGTGAGTTGCAGGAAATGGCCGCAGACCAGCGAGGATTCGTCGCTGGTGCCTTCGGCTTGACGGTAATCGGCGACATGACGTTCAAGCGCGCGGCGCGTCAGGCCTTTGCCGGTTTCGCGATCATTGAATTGACCGGGAAAGTGATAGTCCTCCAGCACTGGACGCTGCTCGCCGTCACTGCGACTTTCCAGCGACAGGCGTGGTTTTTCGAAGTTGTAGTCGCGCCGGGTGACGACGCTGGTGCGGGTTTCCACGCGCACATTGAAACGCTGAATCGCCGGCGCGCCCGCCGACATGCCGCTGCCCGGCAGATACAGCGTCGGCTCGGGCAGCTTGGGGAACACGGTCTGGTCGTCGCCGAATACCAGCAAATGGCCTTCGGGGCTGTGTTGAAAGTGGTAATGAATGCCGACTTCGGCACACAGACGCTGGATGAAGGCCAGATCGCTTTCGGCGTATTGCACGCAGTATTCGCGCTCCGGGTATTCGCTGCCCAGGCGAAATTCAAAGGCATCGCGCAGGATCGAATGGTCCTTGAGGATCTGCGTGACAATTTGCGGCACGTTCTGATGCTGAAAAATCCGCTGGTTGATGCGATGCCCCAGATACGTCAGACGCGGGACAAGGCTGAGGTGATAGCGTGTCAGACGTTTCCCGGAATCGCCCTGCCCGACCTGATAAATCTGACCATGAATACCGCAACCCTGAGCATCGAAACTCAGAAACGCCTGACCATGCAGCAGGCTTTCCAGATCCAGGTCCGGCCGCTCGCTGACCAGTTCCAGCTCGAAGCGAAAGGGTTGGCTGATGGCTTCCCTGCCCGTGAACTCAAGGACCTTGAGGTCATGCTGGGCGCCTTCGAGGGTCAACGTGAAACGCGGTTGATTGGCAGGCGCGAACATCCGATGTCTCTCTGCAGTGTGAGGGCGGGCGATTCTGCATGAGGGGCAAGGGGTGATGAGCAGGTGACGGGAAATTCAGATTTGCCCTACGTGGTTTGCTGAAAGGACCTTGTTAATTCGGCCGTTCGACTACAGACAATTCAATCAAACCTGCCACCCACCCTGTGGGAGCGAGCCTGCTCGCGAAAGCGGCATGTCAGTCGATACATTCATTGAATGATCAATCGCATTCGCGAGCAGGCTCGCTCCCACAATGGATTTCCACAGGATTCGAGAAATCACAGGCCATAAAAAACGGCCCGCCTCCGGTAGGAAGCGGGCCGTTTTCATGTGAGCCGAAGCTCAGTCCATCACTTGTTCAGATGGAAGTCTTTTTCCGCTGCCTCGAAACGCTCAACCATGCCGCGAGTCGGTTCACCCGCCTTGCTGACAAAGTAGATGGCCAGGCTGGCGAAGATGAAGCCAGGAATGATTTCGTACAGACCCAGCAGTTCGAAATGCTTCCAGACCACCACGGTGATCGCGCCGACCAGAATGCCGGCCAGGGCGCCGTTGCGGGTCATGTCTTTCCAGACGACCGAGATCAGCACCACCGGACCGAACGCAGCACCGAAACCGGCCCAGGCGTAGGACACCAGACCCAGTACGCGGTTTTCCGGGTTGGCAGCCATCGCGATGGCAATCAAGGCTACCAGCAGCACCATGGCACGACCGACCCAGACCAGCTCAAGCTGGGAGGCGGACTTGCGCAGAAAGGTCTTGTAGAAGTCTTCGGTCAGGGCGCTTGAGCACACCAGCAACTGGCAGCTCAGGGTGCTCATTACCGCAGCCAGAATGGCCGACAGCAGCACACCGGCAACCCATGGGTTGAAGAGGATTTTCGCCAGTTCGATGAACACGCGCTCCGGGTTCTCGGTGACCGGACCGGCCACTTCCGGGTGCGCCGAGAAGTAAGCGATACCGAAGAAGCCCACCGCCACGGTGCCGCCCAGGCAGAGGATCATCCAGGCCATGGAAATGCGACGCGCCTTGGCGATCGACTTCACCGAATCCGCCGCCATGAAACGCGCGAGGATGTGCGGCTGGCCGAAGTAGCCCAGACCCCAACCCATCAGCGAGATGATGCCGATGAAGGTGGTGCCTTTGAGCATGTCGAAGTTGCTCGGATCCTGCGCTTCGATGGCCAGGAACGTGGTATCGACGCCGCCGGTGGCCAGCAGGACGATGATCGGCGTAAGGATCAGCGCGAAGATCATCAGGGTCGCTTGTACGGTGTCGGTCCAGCTCACCGCGAGAAAACCGCCGACGAAGGTGTAAGCAATGGTCGCCGCAGCACCGGCCCACAGCGCCGTCTCGTAGGACATGCCAAAGGTGCTTTCGAACAGACGCGCACCGGCGACGATGCCGGAGGCGCAGTAGATGGTGAAGAACACCAGAATCACCACCGCCGAGATAATCCGCAGCAAGCCGCTTTTATCTTCGAAACGGCTGGAGAAGTAGTCCGGCAGAGTCAGTGCATCGCCGTTGTGCTCGGTCTGCACCCGCAGACGGCCGGCGACGAACAGCCAGTTCAGGTAGGCACCGACGATCAGGCCGATGGCGATCCAGCTTTCGGACAGACCGGACATGTAGATGGCGCCCGGCAGGCCCATCAGCAACCAGCCGCTCATGTCGGAGGCACCGGCAGACAGCGCGGTGACGACGCTGCCGAGGCTGCGACCGCCGAGAATATAGTCGGAAAGGTTATTCGTGGAGCGATAGGCCATGAAGCCGATCAGCACCATTGCTGCGATGTAGATCACGAACGTGATCAGGGTTGGATTGCTTACGCTCATTGAGTTACGCCCTGGCTTTGTTTTTATGTAGCGGCGGTAGTGAACCGCTCGCAAACGACGACGTTTGGCAGACGATCCGGGATCCCGCGCATTTAAGACTGATGTTTCCCCAGGAAAGCCATCAGCCGGTACACCGGGTTATTCCCGGTTGCACCTTGGCGGCGAATGCTATGCAACAAAGCAAATAAGGTGCAACCAGTTTCGCGAGAATTAGTTGCACCCAGTCGGATTAATCGACGATCACCCCGTTTTTGCTCCCTTTTGTGGCAGTCACGCCTCTTTGCTAGAAGTAAAAGCACCAAGCAGGAGCAGCACTTTCGTACCAGAAATTATTTCCTGACGAGCTGCGTATTATTCCGGCAAAAAAAGGGTTGCACCCGGTTGCACCTCATTCAGCGCACGGCTAATCTTGCGGCCAGCTGATGCCACGCAACTGTGGCAACCATGAGGATAAAAATATGGCTACCACCACCCTTGGGGTCAAACTCGATGACCCGACCCGCGAGCGCCTGAAGGCTGCCGCAACCTCGATTGATCGCACGCCGCACTGGCTGATCAAGCAGGCAATTTTCAATTACCTGGAAAAACTCGAGGGTGGTGCAACCCTGACCGAGTTGAACGGTTTGACCGCCAAAGACGCCGATGACGCGGGCGAAGTGCAGACCGATCACGCTCACCAATGCTTCCTCGAATTCGCTGAAAGCATCCTGCCGCAATCGGTGCTGCGCGCTTCCATCACCGCTGCTTACCGCCGTCCTGAGCCGGAAGTGGTGCCAATGCTGATCGAGCAGGCACGCCTGCCGGCACCTATGGCCGAAGCCACCAACAAGCTCGCGGCGACCATCGCGGAAAAACTGCGTAACCAGAAAAGTGCCGGCGGTCGCGCGGGCATTGTTCAGGGTCTGTTGCAGGAATTCTCCCTGTCGTCCCAGGAAGGCGTGGCGCTGATGTGCCTGGCCGAAGCGCTGCTGCGCATCCCGGACAAAGGCACCCGCGATGCGCTGATCCGCGACAAGATCAGCACCGGCAACTGGCATCCGCACCTGGGCAACAGCCCTTCGCTGTTCGTCAACGCTGCGACCTGGGGCCTGCTGCTGACTGGCAAACTGGTTTCCACTCACAACGAAGCCGGCCTGACCTCGTCGCTGAGCCGCATCATCGGCAAGAGCGGCGAGCCGATGATCCGCAAGGGCGTCGACATGGCCATGCGCCTGATGGGCGAGCAGTTCGTTACCGGCGAAACCATCGCCGAAGCACTGGCCAATGCGAGCAAGTTCGAAGCCAAAGGCTTCCGCTATTCCTACGACATGCTCGGTGAAGCGGCACTCACCGAAGTCGACGCACAGAAATACCTGGCCTCGTACGAACAGGCGATCCACTCGATCGGCAAAGCGTCCCACGGCCGTGGGATTTATGAAGGCCCGGGCATCTCCATCAAGCTCTCGGCGCTGCACCCGCGCTACAGCCGTGCGCAGTACGAGCGCGTGATGGACGAGCTGTATCCGCGCCTGCTGTCGCTGACCCTGCTGGCCAAGCAATACGACATCGGCCTGAACATCGACGCCGAAGAAGCCGACCGCCTCGAGCTGTCGTTGGATCTGCTTGAGCGCCTGTGCTTCGAGCCGCAGCTGACTGGCTGGAACGGCATCGGTTTCGTCATCCAGGCTTACCAGAAGCGTTGCCCGTACGTGATCGACTACGTGATCGATCTGGCCCGCCGCAGCCGCCATCGCCTGATGATCCGCCTGGTAAAAGGCGCGTACTGGGACAGCGAAATCAAGCGCGCCCAGGTTGAAGGCCTGGAAGGCTATCCGGTCTACACCCGCAAGGTGTACACCGACGTTTCCTACATTGCTTGCGCACGCAAACTGCTGTCGGTGCCGGAAGTCATCTACCCGCAATTCGCCACCCACAACGCCCACACCCTGTCGGCGATCTACCACATCGCCGGTCAGAACTATTACCCGGGCCAGTACGAGTTCCAGTGCCTGCACGGCATGGGCGAACCGCTCTACGAACAGGTTGTAGGCAAGGTTTCCGAGGGCAAGCTGAACCGTCCGTGCCGCGTGTACGCACCGGTCGGCACCCACGAAACCCTGCTGGCGTACCTGGTGCGTCGTCTGCTGGAAAACGGCGCCAACACTTCGTTCGTCAACCGTATCGCCGACCAGTCGATTTCGATTCAGGAACTGGTGGCCGATCCGGTGGCGCAGATCGAGCAGATGGCCACCGTGGAAGGTGGTTTCGGCCTGCCGCACCCGCGCATTCCGCTGCCGCGTGACCTGTACGGTGCCGAGCGCGCCAACTCGAGCGGCATCGACATGGCCAACGAACATCGTCTGGCCTCGCTGTCCTGCGCCCTGCTCGCCACCGCGCACAACGACTGGAAAGCCGCGCCGATGCTCGGTTGCGCGTCCAGCAACGAAACGCCGGTCGCCGTGCTGAACCCGTCCGATCACCGCGATGTGGTCGGTCATGTTCAAGAAGCTACCGTTGAAGATGTCGACAGCGCCATTCAATGCGCGCTGAACGCCGCGCCGATCTGGCAGGCCACCCCGCCGGCCGAACGTGCGGCGATCCTGGAACGTGCCGCTGACCTGATGGAAGGCGAGATCCAGCCGCTGATGGGCCTGCTGGCTCGCGAAGCCGGCAAGACCTACGCCAACGCCATCGCCGAAGTCCGCGAAGCCGTCGACTTCCTGCGTTATTACGCGGTGCAGGCGCGCAACGATTTCAGCAACGACGCCCACCGCCCACTGGGCCCGGTGGTGTGCATCAGCCCGTGGAACTTCCCGCTGGCAATCTTCAGCGGCCAGGTCGCTGCGGCATTGGCTGCCGGTAATCCGGTACTGGCCAAACCGGCCGAGCAGACTCCGCTGGTAGCGGCTCAGGCTGTGCGCCTGATGCTCGAAGCCGGCATCCCGGAAGGCGTGCTGCAACTGCTGCCGGGGCGCGGTGAAACCGTCGGCGCCGGTCTGGTCGGTGACGAGCGCGTCAAAGGCGTGATGTTCACCGGTTCCACCGAAGTCGCGCGCTTGCTGCAACGCAACATCGCTGGCCGTCTCGACAGCCAGGGCCGTCCGATTCCGCTGATCGCCGAAACCGGTGGCCAGAACGCGATGATCGTCGATTCCTCGGCTTTGACTGAACAAGTCGTGATCGACGTAGTGTCGTCGGCCTTCGACAGCGCCGGTCAGCGCTGCTCGGCGTTGCGCGTGCTGTGCCTGCAGGAAGATTCCGCCGATCGCGTCATCGAAATGCTCAAGGGTGCCATGGCCGAAAGCCGTCTCGGCAACCCCGAGCGTCTGTCCGTGGACATCGGTCCGGTGATCGACGCCGAAGCCAAGGCCGGCATCGACAAGCACATCCAGGGCATGCGCGACAAAGGTCGCAATGTTTACCAGGTTGCGATTGCCGACAGCGAAGAGATCAAGCGCGGCACCTTCGTCATGCCGACCCTGATCGAGCTGGAAAGCTTCGACGAACTGCAACGCGAGATCTTCGGCCCGGTACTGCACGTGGTGCGCTACAAGCGCAAAGAGCTGGATCAACTGATCGGTCAGATCAACGCCTCCGGTTACGGCCTGACGCTGGGCGTGCACACGCGCATCGACGAGACCATCGCCAAGGTGATCGACAACGTCAACGCCGGTAACGTCTACGTCAACCGCAACATCGTCGGTGCCGTGGTCGGCGTGCAGCCATTCGGCGGCGAAGGCTTGTCGGGTACTGGCCCGAAAGCCGGCGGCCCGCTGTATCTGTACCGTTTGCTGTCGACGCGTCCTAGCGACGCCATCGAGCAATCCTTCGCTCGCGGTGACGCCATCGTCGCCCCGGACGTGCGCTTGCGCGATGCCATGAGCCAATCGTTGAACGCTCTGAAAGCCTGGGCCGACAACAACAAGTTCGCCGATCTGAGCACCCTGTGCGTGCAATACGCAGCACAATCGCAGAGCGGCATCACCCGCGTGCTGGCTGGCCCGACCGGCGAGAAAAACAGCTACGCCATTCTGCCGCGCGAACACGTGCTGTGCCTGGCGGAAGTTGAAGGTGATCTGCTGACGCAACTGGCGGCGGTGCTGGCGGTTGGCGGTTCGGCGGTGTGGCCGGAAACCGAGCTGACCAAGGCGTTGCTCGCCCGTCTGCCGAAGGAAGTCCAGGCGCGGATCAAACGCGTTGCCGACTGGAACAAGGACGAAGTGGTGTTCGATGCCGTGCTGCATCACGGCCACTCCGACCAGTTGCGCGGCGTCTGCCAGCAGATCGCCCAGCGTGGCGGCGCGATCGTTGGCGTTCAAGGATTGTCCCAGGGCGAAACCAACATTGCCCTGGAGCGTCTGGTGATCGAACGGGCATTGAGCGTTAACACCGCTGCGGCGGGGGGTAATGCCAGCTTGATGACCATCGGTTAAACCGCTGTAAATCCAGGCGACCGCAATGGTCGCCTGGTACGCAATACTCTGTGGGAGCGAGCCTGCTCGCGAAGACAACGTTTCAGTCGACATCAATGTTGCCTGAACCACCGCTTTCGCGAGCAGGCTCGCTTCCACAGAAGATCAAAAGATCGCAGCCTTCGGCAGCTCCTACAGGGAAACGCATTCCAAATGTAGGAGCTGCCGAAGGCTGCGATCTTTTGCTTCTGCATCACTCTCATCAATCATCCTATCCAGCCTCTATTCCACCGACTTAGACTCGGCCCAACCCCAATTTCCAGGTAGGCCGCCATGTCCGAGACGCTGCTCAGTTCCCGCAATCTGGCTTTCGAGCTGTACGAAGTCCTCGATGCCGAGGGCCTGACCCGGCGCGAGCGCTTTGCCGAGCACAATCGCGAGACCTTCGACGCCGCCATCGGCACCGCGCGCAATATCGCCGAGAAGTATTTCGCCCCGCACAACCGCAAGGGCGACGAGAACGAGCCGCGCTACGAGGATGGTAAGGCGATCCTGATTCCTGAAGTGAAACCGGCGGTGGATGCCTTCCTTGAGGCCGGATTCCTTAACGCAGCGCGCAGTTTCGACGCCGGCGGTATGCAATTGCCGACCCTGCTGTCGCAAGCCTGCTTCGCGCACTTTCAGTCCGCCAACGCAGCGTCGACGTCGTACCCGTTCCTGACCATGGGCGCGGCCAATCTGATCGAGAGCTTTGGCAGCGAAGAGCAGAAACAGCGCTTCCTGCAACCGATGATCGACGGACGTTTCTTCGGCACCATGGCCCTGACCGAGCCCCATGCCGGTTCATCGCTGTCGGACATTCGTACCCGCGCCGAGCCTGCGTCCGACGGCACCTATCGCCTGAAGGGCAACAAGATCTTCATTTCCGGCGGCGATCATCCGCTGTCGGAAAACATCGTACACATGGTGCTCGCCAAACTGCCGGACGCACCGCCGGGGGTGAAAGGTATTTCGCTGTTTATCGTGCCGAAGTTTCTGGTCAACGACGACGGCAGCCTCGGCCAGCGCAACGACGTGCTGCTCGCCGGCTTGTTCCACAAGATGGGCTGGCGCGGCACCACATCGACGGCGCTGAACTTCGGCGATAACGGCGAGTGCGTCGGCTATCTGGTGGGCAAACCGCACCATGGTTTGAGCTACATGTTCCAGATGATGAACGAAGCGCGAATCGGCGTCGGCATGGGCGCGGTGATGCTCGGCTATGCCGGTTACCTGTATTCACTGGAATATGCGCGTGAGCGGCCGCAGGGCCGGGTGCCGGACAGCAAGGATCCGACCACTGCGCCGGTGGCGATCATTCAGCACGCGGACGTCAGACGCATGCTGCTGACGCAGAAATCCTACGTCGAAGGTGCGTTTGACCTCGGCCTGTATGCCGCGCGGTTGTTCGATGACACCACCACGCTGGAAACCGAAGCCGAACGCAAACAGGCTCATGAGCTGCTGGACTTGCTGACACCGATCGTCAAATCCTGGCCTTCGGAGTTTTGCCTGAAGGCCAACGAACTGGCGATCCAGATTCTTGGCGGCCACGGCTACACCCGTGAGTACCCGGTGGAGCAGTACTATCGCGACAACCGCTTGAATCCGATCCACGAAGGCACCCACGGCATCCAGTCGCTGGATCTGCTTGGGCGCAAACTGGCGCAGAACGGTGGGGCCGGTCTCAAGCAGTTGATTCGATTGATCGCCAACACGGCCGAACGTGCCACTGCATACGACTCGCTGAGCGCACTGCGCGAACCACTGGAAAAACTCGTGGCCCGCCTGCAAACCGTGACCATCGGCCTGCTCACCGATCTGGCCCAAGGCAAGGTCAACAGCAGCCTGGCGAACTCGGCGCTGTACCTGAAAGTGTTCGGTCACGCAGTGATCGGTTGGCGCTGGCTGGAGCAGGCGATTCGCGCCGAAGAAGGCCTGGCCAAAGGGAATGCGGCGGATGTCGACTTCTATAAGGGCAAGTTGCAGGCGGCGCGGTATTTCCTGACATGGGAAGTGCCGGGTTGCCAGCATGAGCTGGACTTGCTGGAGGCGCGGGATGATACGTGTCTGGGGATGCGGGATGCGTGGTTCTGAAACGCTACCCTCACCCCAGCCCTCTCCCGGAGGGAGAGGGGGCCGAATGGGGGATATTCAAGAAGTACGCCGACCTGAAAGGGCCTTGCCGGATCCATAATCGACTGGTGTTTTCAGGTCGACGTATAGCGATAGACGCCTCGGTCAGTCCCCTCTCCCCTCCGGGAGAGGGCTAGGGTGAGGGGCTTTTCAGGTCTGATACTCAACTCAGTTTGAACCCACCCATCTGCCGCGCCAGATCATCCGCCAGCCGCTGCAACATCTGACAATCCTCACGACACGCACGAACCTCCCCCGCCGTCGCCCGTGCCAGATCGGAAATCCCCTGCACGTTGCGGTTGATCTCTTCAGTCACCGCGGACTGCTCTTCGGTTGCCGTCGCTACCTGATGGTTCATATCGCTGATGCGCTCGACCTGACCGGTGATCGCCGTCAGTGACGCGCCGGTACGCTGGCTCGATTCAACCCCGGTCCCGGTTGCAGCCTGACCGGTGCGCATCGACGACACGGCGTTTTCCGCGCCTTGCTTGAGGCTGCCGATCATCAATTGAATTTCGTCGGTCGAGGCCTGGGTTCGGCGCGCGAGGGTGCGCACTTCATCGGCGACCACCGCGAAGCCACGGCCCATGTCGCCAGCGCGGGCGGCTTCGATGGCGGCGTTGAGTGCGAGCAGATTGGTCTGTTCGGAAACGCCACGAATCACCGCCAGCACCGAATCGATCGACGCCACTTGCTGCGCCAGCTCACCCACTGCGCCCGCCGCTAAGCCGATCTCATCGGACATGCTTTCGATATGACGGATCGAGCCACCGACCACTTCCCGTGCCTGTAACGCCTCATCGCGCGCGGTTTGCGAGGCAAGCGCGGCGTTGCCAGCGTTCTGCGCGATTTCCTGCACGGTCAGGCCCATTTCGTGGACGGCGGTGGCTACCATGTCGGTCATTTCCTGCTGCCGGCCGGAACGCTCGGCGGTGTTGTCCACCACCGTAGCCACTTGCCCTACGGCTGTGCGCAGGCGCTCGCTGGTGGTCAGCACTTCACCGATCATTGCGCGCTGGCTGTCGAGGAAACGGTTGAAGCCGCGCGCCAGGTCGCCCAGCTCATCGGCACGGCTGGAATCTAACCGGTGGGTCAAATCTCCACCACCGCTACCGATGGCCACCAGCGCCCGTGTTACTTGTCGAATCGGTCGCACCAGCCCCTGCGCCAGCCACACCACCAACGCCAGGCAGACCAGCGCCACCACCAGACCGATGCCGCCACTCATCCACATCGCTTTCCGTGCTTCGGCGTAGATCTGCGACTGCGGCACTTCGGCCACCAGGGTCCAGCCGAGATCGCGCAGCGGCAGGCTGAAAGCGAGGAAGTCTTCACCCTCGCGCTGGAAGCTGCTGTTCACTGCGGATTTGTGCCCCATCAGCGCTTGCGCCGCGTTGGCACCGATCTGCTCGGTCAAGGTGCGTTTGCCGCTGAACTGCGCCTCAGGATGGACCTGAATCAGACCGTCGGAACGCACGAGATAGACCTTGCCGCGCTCGCCGAAATTGAAGTTGTGAATCAGCTCCGACAGCTCTTTCATGCTCAGCCCAAGCCCGGCGACACCGACAACTTTACCGGCCTGCTCGACCTTCAGATCGATGAACAGGGCCAGCTCGCCAGTGGCGCCGTCGTTGTCGATATTGAGGGTGCGCGGCTGATTGCTGTCGAGGAAGGAATAGAACCAGGCGTCGGCCGGTTTCGCGCGACTGAGGGTGCGATCGAGGCCTTTTTCGGTGATGTAGTGATTGGATTCGATGCCGATGATCAGCGCAGTGAAGGCCTTGTGTTCGGCGCGGATGCCTTCCAGATACTGCGCAAAGAGCGCGGTTTTGCTGCTGTCCTCGCCTGTCGCCAGCCAGTCACGCACCATGGTGTTGCTGGCGATGTCCTTGGCGGCGGTGAGCGGTTGCACGAGGATGCGTTCGATATCGTTGCGCGTCGCTTCAATGCTCGACGGCAGCGCTTGTTCGACCAGATAGCTCTGGGCGAGGCGGTTGACCACCAGGGTATAAATGCCAACCACGATCACGATGCTGATCAGCAGGGCCGTGCCCATGCCGAGAATCAACTGCCACTGAATACTGCGTCGCCACCACTGCATGGAGCACCCCCGAAGAATAAGAGCCTGAACCACTGCAACAGCCGTGCCGATTGTATACAAAGAGCATCAGAATAAAACACAACCTTCGGTACAGCCGTATCCTTACAAGCAAGAAGCTGGCCGTTATATCGAGGGATTCACTGTCAAGTCTGACAGGTTACAACTTGCATCGGGTGGCTTAGATTCGCGGTTTCACGTCTGTGACAAGCATCCGCGTCGCAGATCCAAGCCGTCCATCGCAGGAGAAAGAACATGACTGACACCGGTCCACGAGAGAATTTTGTTCAGGCAATGGCTGACAACGATACGTTTGTTAAATCGGCGCTCATTGGCGACTTTGTCGGGAGCTCGACTTCTCAATCGATGATTATTCGCAGGCACTTCACCGAGGTCATGGTTTTCCCGGTAATCCATTACAAAATTACGATCACCACCCTCGCAGGCACGACGTACAGCACAGTTCAGCCAATTCCGTCGGCAGAATATATCTACCTGCTTTCCAAGGGTGATGAAGTGACGATCGAAAATACTACCTATAGAGTTTCCCACTCAGAGTTCATCAAGCAATCCGATGGAGAATGGACAACAAAAGTCTACTGGCAGCCAATACTCCAAGCCTCATAGCAACAAGACCTCAGCATGTTCAGCGCCTCAATGTACCGAGGCGCTGCGAAAAGCGAGTCAACCCTGACTGATCGTCTTGGCAATGGTGTCGACCGTGGCGCTGACTTGCTCTTGATAACGGTCGAGTTCTTCCTGGTGCTGTTTCTTCATTTCGATCTGCTGCGAGCACAGATTCATCGCCGCCAGCACCAGCAAACGGTCACCGATCAGCGTCGGGTATTTGCGCTTGGTGTCTTCCAGCGCGGCCTTGAGCATCATCGCCGCGTCCAACAGGGTCTGTTCTTCCCCGGCCGGTGCCTTGATCGAATAGTCCTCGCCGAGAATGGAGATGACTTTTACCCCTGCTGTGCCGTGGTTCATGCGCTGACAGGACCGGCATTGACGCGATCAACCAGCGCCTGGATGCGCGCGGCGGTGGCGCCGTGTTTTTCTTCCTGCTCCATCAGGTTCAGTTGCAGGTTTTCGTTTTCATCCTTGGCCTGGGCCAGTTCCGTGGACAGAGTCTGGTTGGTCTGCAGCAGGGTCTGGTTCTGTTGCACCAGGTCGCTGACGAGCTGTTCCAATTGGCTGAGGGATGCTTCCAACATTTTGATCTTCCAAGCGTTTTTCAAAGGGCGCGTACGATAAAGAAAAGTCACCACGGATGCCAGGGTTAAACCGGCGCAAGGCCTTGATTTTCCTGGGTGGCGAAGCTTCTCGCGAGTTTAAAAGACTGTGATTGGTCGATCTGGTTCCTGCACTTCGTCGCTCAAGCCTGTCTGCGACAAATACGCACACCACCTCAAGACTTTAGTCGTATGACCGATAAGTCACCCATACAGCAGTCTCAGCCCGCATGGATGCGGCCCTTTTCGGTATCCGCCCATGTCCCTTCGCAATATGAACATCGCCCCACGGGCGTTCACCGGCTTCGCCCTGATCGGCGGCCTGATGTTGATCCTCGGCGTGTTTGCGCTGAACCAGATGAGCAAGATCCGCGCGGCCGGCGAAGACATCGCCACCGCCAGCGTGCCGTCGATCAAGGCTCTGGACGAATTCACCCAACTGACCCTGCGCCTGCGCGTGCTCTCCTATCGTTTGCTGATCAACCGCGAACCCGACGTGCAGCAGAAAACCATGGAACTGTTCGACCTGCGCAATCGCCAGATCGCCGATGCGCAACGCGCATACGAGCCACTGATCGAAGGCCCGCAGGAACGTGCGGCGTACGATCAGTACGTGCAATTGCTGGCGCAGTACCGTCAGCTCGAAGAGCGGATGAAAACCCTGTCGCGCAACAATCAGATCGACGAGTTGCGGCAGATGCTCAACAGCGATTTGCTGAGCAATTCGGAAGCGGTGAATACCGCGCTGGCGCGCTTGCTGGAGATCAACACCCAGCAGATCGCCGAAACCGACCAGGGCGCGAAGGATCAGTATTCGATGTCGTTCAATCTGGTGGTGACCTTGCTGGTGATCGCCAGCGGCCTGACCCTGCTGTTCGCCTGGTTGCTGACCGTGAGCATTACCAAGCCGATTTCCAAGGCACTGGAGGCGGCGGAAACCATCGCCGAAGGCAACCTGACCCAGCCGATCCATGTCGATGGCGAAGATGAAGCCGGGCGCCTGCTGGCGGCGATGGCGAAGATGCAATCGAAGCTGCGCGATACCCTGCAGCGCATCTCCGGTTCGGCCACACAGCTTGCGTCTGCCGCAGAAGAGCTGAACAGCGTCACCGATGAAAGTGCTCGCGGCCTGACCCAGCAGAACAACGAAATCGAGCAGGCGGCCACTGCCGTGAATGAGATGACCAGCGCCGTCGAAGAAGTCGCGCGCAACGCGGTCAGCACTTCGGAAGCCTCGAAAAACGCCACCACTTCGGCGGGCGACGGTCGTGATCTGGTGCAGGAAACCGTCAGCGCCATCGAACGCATGAGCGCCGATGTGCAGAGCACCGCGTCGCTGATCGGCGACCTGGCCAATGAATCCCGCGACATCGGCAAGGTGCTCGACGTGATCCGTGGCCTCGCCGACCAGACCAACCTGCTGGCATTGAACGCAGCGATCGAAGCGGCCCGTGCCGGTGAGGCCGGTCGTGGTTTTGCCGTGGTGGCGGACGAAGTGCGCGCACTGGCCCATCGCACCCAGCAGTCGACCAGCGAAATCGAGCGCATGATCGGCAGCATCCAGAGCGGCACCGAGCATGCCGTGGATTCGATGCGCAACAGCACCGAGCGCGCCGAGTCGACGCTCAACATCGCCCGTGGCGCCGGGATGTCGCTGGACACGATCAACAGCGCCATCGTCGAAATCAACGAGCGCAACCTGGTCATCGCCAGCGCTGCCGAAGAGCAGGCGCAGGTGGCGCGGGAAGTCGATCGCAATCTTGTCAACATCCGCGATCTGTCGGTGCAGTCGGCAACCGGCGCCAATCAGACCAGCGCGGCGAGCAATGAGCTGTCGCGCCTGGCGCTGGATCTGAACAACATGGTTGGGCGGTTCAGCCTCTAAGATCAAAGGCTACCCCCTCACCCCAGCCCTCTCCCCCAAGGGAGCGAGGGGGAAAGGGAGCAGATTGAGGGCCTTTCAGATTTTGAGTTCGGCTCGATATTGCAAGTCGGTGTAACCTGCACAAACACCTCGGTCAGTCCCCTCTCCCCTCCGGGAGAGGGCTAGGGTGAGGGCCGCAATCCTCCGCCTGCCGCAAAACCTGATGCACCCTGAAAACCTTTTTGACAGCATCACATTTCAACAGGTTAGAATCGCTGGCACGCAGACTGCATGGTCAGTTTGTGCCCCCGTCTTTACGCTTCTGGAGTACTGCCTTTGAATGCGACGACCATCAACAGCCTGTTCTTGATCGGCGCGTTGCTGGTAGGCGCAAGCATTCTTGTCAGTTCTCTTTCTTCACGTCTCGGCATTCCGATTCTGGTCATCATCCTCGCGGTCGGCATGGCTGCCGGGGTCGATGGTGGCGGGATCATTTTCGATAACTACCCGACGGCCTATCTGGTCGGCAACCTCGCCCTTGCAGTGATCCTGCTCGACGGCGGCTTGCGTACACGGGTATCGAGTTTCCGCGTGGCGTTATGGCCGGCGCTGTCGCTGGCCACGGTCGGGGTGTTGATCACCACCGGGCTGACCGGCATGGCCGCTGCGTGGCTGTTCGACCTCAATCTGATTCAGGGCCTGCTGATCGGCGCCATCGTCGGCTCGACCGACGCCGCTGCGGTGTTCTCGCTGCTCGGCGGTAAAGGCCTCAACGAACGGGTCAGCGCCAGTCTGGAAATCGAATCCGGCAGCAACGACCCGATGGCGGTGTTTCTCACCGTGACCCTGATCGACATGCTCGCCAGCGGCGAAACCGGCCTGCACTGGAGTCTGCTGACCCACCTGATCCGCGAGTTCGGCATCGGTGGTGTGATCGGTCTGGGCGGCGGCTGGGTGATGCTGCAACTGGTCAACCGCATCAATCTCGCGGCCGGGCTCTATCCGATTCTGATCATCGCTGGCGGTCTGGTGGTGTTCGCGCTGACCAACGCCTTGCACGGCAGTGGTTTTCTCGCCGTGTACCTGTGCGGTCTGGTGATCGGCAACCGCCCGGTGCGTAGCCGCCACGGCATTCTGCACATGCTCGACGGCATGGCCTGGCTGGCGCAGATCGGCATGTTCCTCGTGCTGGGCCTGCTGGTCACGCCCCACGATCTGCTGCCGATCGCCCTGCCCGCCCTCGGTCTGGCGCTGTGGATGATCCTGTTCGCGCGGCCGCTGTCGGTGATGGTCGGCCTGCTGCCGTTCAAGGCTTTCCATGGTCGTGAAAAAGCCTTTATTTCCTGGGTCGGCCTGCGCGGCGCGGTGCCGATCATTCTCGCGGTGTTCCCGCTGATGGCCGGGCTGCCGCAAGCGCAGCTGTATTTCAACCTGGCCTTCTTCATCGTACTGGTGTCGCTGCTAGTGCAAGGCACGAGCCTGCCGTGGGTGGCCAAATTGCTCAAGGTGACCGTTCCGCCAGAACCCGCGCCGATATCCCGGGCGGCACTGGAAGTGCACGTCACCAGCGAGTGGGAACTGTTCGTTTACAAGCTCGGCGCGGAGAAATGGTGCATCGGTTCGCCGCTGCGCGAGCTGAAAATGCCCGAGGGCACACGCATCGCGGCGCTGTTTCGTGGCCAGCAACTGCTCCATCCGTCGGGTAGTACGGTGCTGGAAGTCGATGATTTGCTGTGTGTTATTGGTCATGAACACAACTTGTCGGCCCTCGGCAAACTGTTCAGCCAGGCGCCGCAACGTGGCCTCGATTTGCGCTTCTTCGGCGACTTCGTACTCGAAGGAGACGCCCAGCTTAAAGCGGTTGCAGCGCTGTATGGCTTGCCGGCCGAAGGCATCGATCCGGACATGACCCTGGGCGCGTTCATCGCCCAGAAAGTCGGGGGCGCCCCCATCGTCGGCGACCAGGTGGAGTGGAACAACACCCACTGGACGGTTGCGGTCATGGACGGGAACAAGATCGGCAAAGTGGGCGTCAGATTCCCCGAAGGAAGTCGCCCGGGCCCCGGACTCTTCCTCTAAACTGCTTCCACTCTCACTTGCTTGACCGGTCTCTATGCCTACCCTGCGCTCCTTTTTCGCCGCGGCCCTGCTGGGCCTCAGTCTTGTCGTCGGCCCGCTGCATGCTGCCGAACCACCGTCCAGCGATGCCGTGCAGGCCAGCCTCGACAAGCTGGCTGACAGCAAACTGCCGGACGCCGACAAGAAGACCCTGCAGACCGTCCTGCAGAACACCCTCAATCAACTGAACAACCAGCGTGATTACGAGCAGAAGCTGATCGATCTCAAGCGTCAGCTGGCCAACGCGCCGAAGCAGACGATTGAAAATACCCGCGAACTGAGCCGCCTCAAGGCCACCGCACCGGTGCCGGTAGCGCAACGTTTTCCGAAAGAGTCGATCCAGCAACTGGAGCAGATCCTCACCGATCGCTCGACCCAGCAAAGCGATCTGCAAAAAGCCCTGGCCGAAGCCAACAGTCTGATCATCACCGCGCAGACTCGCCCCGAGCGTGCGCAGGCGGAGATTTCCGCCAGCCAGACGCGCATCCAGCAGATCAACACCATCCTCAAATCCGGCAAGGACACGGGCAAAACGGTCACCGCCGAACAGCGCGACCAGTTGAACGCCGAACTGGCCGCACTCAATGCGCTGATTCCGCTGCGCCGCCAGGAACTGGCTGGCAACACCCAGTTGCAGGATCTGGGCAACGCTCAGCATGACTTGCTCTCGGAGAAATCCGATCGCCTCGACCGCGAGATCCAGGAACTGCAAACCCTGATCAACCAGAAACGTCTGGCGCAGTCGCAGGAAACCGTTACCCAGCAATCGATCGAAGCGCAGAAGGCCGGCGGCAGCAGCCTGCTGGCGAGCGAGAGCGCGACCAATCTCAAGCTTTCCGACTATTTGCTCAAGAGCACCGACCGTCTCAACGAAGTCACGCAGCAGAACCTGCAGACCAAACAGCAACTCGACACCCTGACCCAGAGCGATTCGGCACTGGACGAACAGATCAGCGTGCTCAAGGGCAGCCTGCTGCTGTCGAAAATTCTCTACAAACAGAAGCAGGCGCTGCCGCACTTGAAGGTCGACCGCGACCTCGCCGACCAGATTGCCGATATTCGCCTGTATCAGTTCGATGTCAGCCAGCAGCGGGAGCTGTTGAGCAATCCGGCGACCTATGTCGACAATCTGCTGGCCACGCAGCCGCCAGAGCAGGTCACCCCGCAACTGCGCAAAAGCCTGCTCGATCTGGCCAACACCCGTGCTGATCTGCTCGAGCGGCTGAACCGCGAGTTGAGCGCGATGCTCAATGAATCGATCACCCTGCAGCTCAACCAGAAACAATTGCTGAGCACCGCGCAAAGCCTGCGCGCGACCCTCGACGAACAGATGTTCTGGATCCCCAGCAACAAGCCGCTGGACGTGGAATGGATGCGCGGCGTGCCCGAGCGTCTCGAGCGACAGGTCAACACCCTGCCCTGGGCGTCGAGTCTGAGCGAACTGACTGACGGCCTGACCCAGCGTCCCTTGCTGTTCCTGCCATTGGCGCTGCTGATCGGCGCCCTGTTGTGGCGACGCAAAGCGCTGTACGGACGACTCAACAAGGTTCACCAGGACATCGGCCACTTCAAGCGCGACAGCCAGTGGCACACGCCGCAGGCGATTCTGATCAACATCCTGTTGGCGATGCCGGTGGCGCTGGGTCTGGCGCTGTGCGGTCTGGCCCTGCAGATCGACGCGCGCGGGCAGAACGCCAACATGGGCGCGGCGCTTTTGCAGATGGGCCAGGCCTGGCTGGTGTTCTACACCGCGTACCGGATTCTTGCGCCGGGTGGCGTGGCGGAATTGCACTTCCGCTGGGAAAAACCGCAGGTCGAGTTCCTTCAGGGCTGGGTACGTCGATTGGGCCTTGTGGTCATGGCGCTGGTGGCCGTGGTGGCCGTCGCCGAGTTGCAACCGGCGGCGCTGGCCGATGACGTGCTCGGCATGCCGGTGGTACTGACCTGCTACGCCTTGATGGCATGGCTACTCAGTCGCCTGCTGATCAGCAGCCCGACGCACCAGAACGCTTCGCTGTTCCGCAAAGCCGTCGGAGTGATGTTCACCCTGCTGCCGATCGCCCTGTTTGTTGCGGTGTGTTTCGGCTACTACTACACCGCGCTGAAACTCAGCGACCGTTTGATCAACACCCTGTACCTGCTGATGTTCTGGCTAGTGATCGAGGCCACTTTCGTACGGGGCCTGAGCGTTGCCGCGCGGCGTCTGGCTTACCAGCGCGCGCTGGCCAAACGGCAGGCGGCAAAAGAAGCTGGCGACGGCGAAGCGGTGATCGAAGAGCCGACCCTGGACATCGAAAAGGTCAACGAACAGTCCCTGCGTCTGATCCGCCTGGCCCTGCTCGGCGGCTTCATTGCGGCGCTGTACTGGGTCTGGTCGGACCTGATTTCGGTGTTCTCGTATCTGGACAACATCACCCTTTACGAATACACCAGCGGCACCGGCGCCAACATGAGCATGGTGCCGATCAGCATCGGCGACATGCTCGGCGCGCTGATCATCATCGGTATCACCTTCGCTCTGGCGCGCAACTTGCCCGGCCTGCTCGAAGTGTTCGTGCTGTCCAAACTCAATCTGGCCCAGGGCAGCGCTTATGCGACAACCACGCTGCTGTCCTACGTGATTGCCGGCGTTGGTTTTGTCACCACCCTGTCGACCCTCGGCGTCAGTTGGGACAAGTTGCAATGGCTGGTGGCAGCGCTGTCGGTGGGCCTCGGTTTCGGTATGCAGGAGATCTTCGCCAACTTCATCTCCGGCATCATGATCCTCTTCGAACGCCCGGTGCGGATCGGCGACACCATCACCATCGGCAACCTGTCGGGCACGGTGAGCAAGATCCGCATCCGCGCCACAACCATCACCGACTTCGACCGCAAGGACATCATTGTCCCGAACAAAACGTTCATCACCGGGCAATTGATCAACTGGTCGCTGACCGACACCATCACCCGCGTCACGCTGAAACTCGGCGTCGATTACGGTTCGGATCTGGACCTGGTCAAGGAACTGCTGCTCAAAGCGGCCCGGGAGAACCCGCGTGTGCTCAAAGAACCGGAGCCACACGTGTACTTCCTCAACTTCGGCGAAAGCACCCTCGACCACGAACTGCGCATGCATGTGCGCGATCTCGGTGACCGCAACCCGGTGCTGGATGAGGTCAACCGCTTCATCAATCGCGAGTTCAAGAAGCAGCACATCAACATCTCGTTCCGACAGATGGAGGTTTATCTGAAGAACCTCCACGGTCAGGAATACAAGATGGTGCCTGTGGAGCCCGAGAACAAAACCATCGTGCCGATCGTCGACGGGCAGAAACCGTTACCGGAACCGCCACCGAGCAAACTCGACTAACCGACATGGTCCCAGCAGAATGCTCGGACATTCTGCTGGAGCCGGCCCGTGAAAGCCCTCGACGAACTGACTTTCGACAACCGCTTTGCCCGCCTGGGCGACGCGTTCTCCGCGCACGTGCTGCCCGAACCGATCGACAATCCGCGTCTGGTGGTCGCCAGCCCGGCCGCTCTGGCCTTGCTTGATCTCGATGCGGCCAGCGCCGACACCGAAGAATTCGCGCAACTGTTTGGCGGCCACAAGCTGTGGGCCGATGCCGAGCCGCGGGCGATGGTGTATTCCGGGCATCAGTTCGGCGGTTATACCCCGCAACTGGGTGACGGGCGCGGGCTGCTGCTGGGTGAGGTGTACAACAACGCTGGTGAGCACTGGGACCTGCACCTCAAGGGCGCCGGGCAGACGCCGTTTTCACGCATGGGCGATGGTCGCGCGGTGCTGCGCTCATCGATTCGCGAGTTTCTCGCCTCCGAAGCGCTGCAAGCGCTGAACATTCCCTCCTCGCGCGCCGCCTGCGTGATCGGCTCCAACACGCCGGTCTGGCGGGAAAAGCAGGAACGCGCGGCGATGGTGCTGCGTCTGGCGCCGAGCCACATCCGCTTCGGCCACTTCGAATATTTCTACTACACCAAGCGCCCCGAGCAGCAGAAACAGCTCGGCGAGCATGTGCTGGCGATGCACTTCCCCGAATGCCTCGAACAACCGGAACCGTATCTGGCGATGTTTCGCGAAATCGTTGAGCGCAACGCCGAGCTGATCGCCAAGTGGCAGGCTTATGGCTTCTGCCACGGCGTGATGAACACCGACAACATGTCGATCCTCGGCATCACCTTCGACTTCGGCCCGTTCGCCTTCCTCGATGACTTCGACGCGCATTTCATCTGCAACCACTCCGACGATCAGGGCCGCTACTCGTTCAGCAATCAGGTGCCGGTGGGGCAGTGGAACCTCAGCGCCCTCGCCCAGGCACTGACGCCGTTCATCAGCGTCGAGGCCCTGCGCGAAACCCTCGGCTTGTACCTGCCGCTGTTCCAGGCGCACTACCTCGACCTGATGCGCCGCCGCTTCGGCTTCACCACCGCCGAGGACGACGATCAGCAACTGCTGGAAAACCTGCTGCAACTGATGCAGAACAGCGGCGTCGACTACACGCTGTTCTTCCGCCGCCTCGGTGAAGAGTCAGCCGAACAGGCCATCGCCCGCCTGCGCGACGATTTTGTCGATATCAAAGGTTTCGATGCCTGGGGCAAACGCTACGTCGCCCGGGTCGGCCGCGACGGCAATGCCGATCAGGCACAACGCCGCGCACGGATGCATGCAGTCAATCCGCTGTACATCCTGCGCAATTATCTGGCGCAAAAGGCTATTGATGCGGCGGAACAAGGGGATTATGCCGAGGTACGCCGACTGCATGCGGTGCTGAGCAAACCGTTTGAGGAGCAGCCGGGGATGGAGGGTTACGCCGAGCGGCCACCGGAGTGGGGAAAGCATTTGGAGATCAGTTGTTCTTCGTAGGCGCTTCAGCTTAGCGGGTCGATTGCACTGATTACACGGTCGACGATGTCAGACATTGTCACGTCATCCAGTCGCTCGATGAATTTGGCCGTGCCGTCTCGTACCCGTTGTTCTATGTCAAAACTGCGAACCTGATTACACACCGCTACACCATTGGTTTCGTGGCCAGTAATGGCGACCGCCAAACCCATATACCGGCTGAAATTCCCACCGCTAGTAACAGGCACCGTCATGCTCACGCCCAATGCGTTGATCTCTCTGGGCGTGATCACCACAAAGCGATGTCTGTTCATCATCTCCCGCCCCGCCACTGGGTTTGGATCAATCCAGTAAACGTCACCCCGCTGAGGGGGCTGTCGGCGCACCATCAACCCAGCTCCCGGCCGACAGAATCACCTTCAAGGGTCTCGCTAGTCTGGGCGTTAAGTTTCTGCAATTCTTCTGCGCCTTCGAGTAGCTCTGACAAACTATAACGCTTACGCGTAGCGGCTACGGCTGGACGAGCAATCAGTTCGCCATCGACCACATTCAGCTCTAGCTGTGCGCCAACCTCCAGATGCAACAACTTTAAAAGCGTGGGCGGAATCGTAATGACGGCAGCGCCGCCTTGGCGGCGTATCTTGGAAGTTACGGACATTATGTCGCTCCGATTTGATGCATAGGAATCATCGATTCCTGGATTAGTGCAACAAAAGTAGCACGCGAATAAAGACAAAGCGATCTCCTCACGACAAGCGTAAAACGCCGAATTGGTCTTCAGACTAGCCATCGATCCCGGAACTGTTTTGAGAAAAATGTGAGCAGTTGCGACATTGATAAGTTGGCAGATCGACTCCAAATCAGTTCTATAGACTGCCTATCAGAGAACCAATCATGACCACCCCACTCCTCATCCCCTGCCCCTCCTGCAATGGCGTCAACCGCATTCCAGCCGAGCGTCTCGCCGATCAACCCAAGTGCGGACGCTGCAAGTCTGCGGTGATGGTGAGCAAACCCTTCGAACTCAAACAAGGCGATTACGCCAGTCAGATCAAGGGCGATCTGCCGTTACTGGTGGATGTCTGGGCGGACTGGTGCGGGCCGTGCAAGTCGTTTGCGCCGGTGTTCGAACAGGCTGCGGCGCAGCTGGCGGGCAAGTGCCGGCTGGCCAAGCTCGACAGCGAAGCGAATCAGCAGTTGTCGGCGCAGTTGGGGATTCGCTCGATTCCGAGTCTGATTCTGTTTAAAAACGGCAGGGAAGTGGCGCGGCAGAGCGGTGCGTTGCCATTGCCGCAGTTGATGGCGTGGCTGCGTAGCCAAGGCATCTGACCCAACACAGACCACCCTGTGGGAGCGAGCCTGCTCGCGAAGGCGGCCGATCATTCAACGCTGATGTTGAATGTGCCGGCCTCTTCGCGAGCAGGCTCGCTCCCACAGGATTTGCGTGTGAGTCGGGGAATCAGTGGCCTTCCAGCAGATTGTGCAGTTCAACAAACTGCTGCGTCAGTTTGTGCCGTGGATCGAGGTGGATCAGCGGCATGCTGGCCTGGTGCGACTCGCGCATGCGCACCGAACTGCTCAGGTACACCGGTAATACCGGCAAGCCTTCGGCGATCAACTCATCGAGCATCTGCTGTGGCAGGCTGGCCCGCGCCTGAAACTGATTGACCACAATGCCTTCGACTTCCAATCCTTCGTTGTGGTCATCCTTCAACTCTTCGATCTCGGCGATCAGCCCATACAGGGCCTGACGTGAAAAGCTGTCGCAGTCAAAGGGGATCAACACTCGATCTGCGGCAATCAGCGCCGATACCGCGTAGAAATTCAGTGCCGGCGGGGTATCCAGATAAATCCGGTCGTAATCCTCGGACAATTCGTCGAGCAACTTGCGCAGCTTGTTGATCTTGTGTTTCGCCTCGAGCTTGGGCTGCAGGTCAGCCAGCTCGGCGGTGGCGGTAATGATGTGCAGGTTGTCGAACGGCGTTTCGTAGATGTCCGCCTGATTCTTTTTCGAGAACGGCCCGGAGGACAGGGTCTGTTTGAAGAAGTCAGCGATACCCATCGGGATATCGTCGCCGGTGAGCCCGGTCAGATACTGAGTGGAATTGGCCTGGGCATCGAGGTCGACCAACAACGTGCGATAACCCTCGCTGGCGCTGACCGCCGCCAGATTGCAGGCGATGCTGGATTTGCCCACGCCACCTTTCTGATTGAACACCACGCGCCGCATGACCAAACCTCCGTGTATCAAAGAATGACCGAGTGTAGTTGGCGGTGACCGCGCTTCGCTACCTTCACCGACATGGACTACGTCGTCAGGTGTAAAAATCGACGCCCAGGCATGGAAAAAACCGCCAGCCATTACGGAGACACCTGACAGACACGCCGCGTCAAATCTGGATAATGGCCAAGTGATAGCCATACAGCGAACCGCTCGGTACATTTTGTTGGGCAAAATGTAACCAACATTTGCTACACACCCGTCGCACCGGGATAATGCGCGCCACCCGGCGCCCTGCGCCAAGCCAAGCCTGCTGCGGCGCTGGCGACTCAACGCGTCAACGAAAGCCCGCAGGGGCGGGATGAATGTCCGTGATCAACTTCAACATCGCCCAATGGCGCGCGTGGGCCCCGGGGCTCGACAGCGTGGACGCCTGGCAGGCCTGGAGCCGACAACCGGTCGTGCTGCAGAGCAGTGATGCCGCGCCCGATGTGTCGTTTCTGCCGGCCATGCAGCGCCGCCGCCTCAGCCGCCTGGCGCGGATGGCCTTCAGCGTTGGCTGGCCGCTGGCCGACGGCCGGGACAACCTGCCGCTGGTGTTCGTCTCCCGGCACGGCGAAACCCCGCGCACGTTTGAAATACTCCGCGACCTGGCCACCGAACAGCCATTGTCGCCGACCCAGTTCAGCCTCTCGGTGCATAACGCGATCATCGGTTTGTGGTCGATCATGCGCGGTGAAACCAGCGAAATGACCGCCCTCGCCGCTGCTGGCGACGGCCTCGAACACGGCATGCTCGAAGCGGCGGCACTGCTTGATGAAGGCGCCCCGGCGGTGCTGCTGGTGATCACCGAAGAGCAGCCGCCCGAGGCGTATTCGCAGTGGGTCGATGATGTGCCGTTCCCTTATGCGCTGGGCTTGTTGCTCACGCCCGGTACCGACTGGCGGCTGACCCTGAACAGCAGCACCGAAACCCGGTCAAAGGCGCACTGGCCGCACGCGCTCAACCTGCTGCGAACCCTGCTCGGCCAGCAACCTGACTGCCAACATGCGTGGAAAAATCGTGTATGGACCTGGCATCGCAACCCGTGACCGCCAAACACCGCGACGCCTACTACTGGCGCCTGCTGGCCACTGCTGCGAGCTTCGCCTTGTTCGGGCTCGGCGGGCTGTGTCTGCGCCTTCTGGTATTTCCGCTGCTCGGCTGCCTGCCCGGTGACGCGCTGGTCCATCGCCTGCGCGCGCGGCGTACGGTCAGTCGCTTGTTCTGGTTTTTCGTGCGTTTCATGGCCCGCACCGGCGTGCTCACTTACGACATTGAGGGTGCCGAGCGCCTCGGTCGCCCGGGGCAGATGATCATCGCCAACCACCCGTCGCTGATCGATGTGGTGTTTCTCATCGGTCTGGTGCGCCACGCCAATTGCGTGGTGAAAAAAACCCTCTGGGAAAACCCGTTCACCCGTGGCCCGCTGCGCCGCACCGAGTACATCAGCAACGACGGCAGCATGGACATGCTCGACGCCGCCGCGCAGTCATTGCAGGACGGCCAGACCCTGATCATCTTCCCCGAAGGCACCCGCACCCAGCCGGGGCAGGCGCCGGCCTTTCATCGGGGGGCGGCGGCAATTGCCCTGCGCGGTGCGAAAATCGTTACCCCGGTGATCATCAAGGTCAGCCCGACCACCCTGACCAAAGCCGAGCCGTGGTATCGCATCCCCCATCGCCGCGTGCACTTCAGTTTTCGCGTGGGGGCCGATATAGACCCACAGACCTTCGCCGCGCAAGGCCCCGCACCGCAGGCCTCGCGCAAGCTCAACGATTATTTGCATGACTATTTCATTAAGGAGCTCGCCGCAGATGAGCGAACTGAACACCGCTAGCCTGGTGCGTGACATCAAACTGCTGATCATCGACGCCTTGGGCCTGGAAGACATCAGCCCCGAGGACATCGGCGACGAGCAGACATTGTTCGGCGAAGGCCTCGGCCTGGACTCCGTGGACGCGCTGGAACTGGGCCTGGCGATCCAGAAAAAATACGGCATCAAGATCGACGCCGATGCCAAGGACACCCGCAACCATTTCACCAACGTGGCCAGCCTTGCGGCATTCGTCACGGCAAAACAGGCAGCTTGAGACCGGACCATGCAAACTCGTGACGATATTTTCAACACCCTGCGCGATGCCTTGGTCGAGCTGTTCGAACTGGATCCGGCTTGTGTAAGCATGGAAGCCAATCTGTATCAGGATCTGGAAATCGACAGCATCGATGCGGTCGACCTGATCGATCACATCAAACGCCAGACCGGCAAGAAAATCGCCGCCGAAGAGTTCAAATCGGTGCGCACCGTCGGTGACGTGGTCGAGGCGGTGTTCCGTCTGGTTCAACCGGCCGCATGAGCCGACTGATCGGCCTGGGCCTGCTGCTGGCCGGTCTGCTGTACCCCTTTGCGGTGTATTTCGGCATGGAGCATTTCGCCCCGTGGCAATTTGCGCTGCTGTTGGGCAGCCTGTGGCTGGCGCGAGCCCTGACCGGCGAACGCAAGCCGGGCAGCCTGTGGATGGCGTGCGTGGCGATGGTTTTCTGCCTGCTGCTCGCGGTGTTCGACAGCCCGCAGCTGCTGCGCTGGTACCCGGTGCTGATCAGCGCATTCATGCTGGTGCTGTTCGGCGCAAGCCTGAAATTCGGCCCGCCGATGGTCGAGCGTCTGGCGCGCTTGCGTGAGCCGGAGCTGCCGCAGGTTGCCATTCGCTACACGCGCAAGGTCACGCTGGCCTGGAGCGTGTTTTTCTTCTGCAACGGTTTGTGCGCCGCCCTCCTCACCCTGTGGGCGCCGCTGGATTGGTGGATGTTGTACACCGGCCTGATCTCCTATGGATTGATCGGCCTGATGTTTGCCATTGAATGGCTGATACGACAACGGGTAAGAGGCCGTACATGAATTGGATAAAACTTGAGCAGCTGTTGCTCAAGGCACTGCCGGCACGGGCGATCTGCCAGGCGCCGGCACTCGATCACACGCAACTGCGAGCGCAGGCCCTGAGCGTCGCCGCGGGTCTGCAAAGCCAAGGCGTGAAAAGGCTGGCCGTGCATCTGGAAGATGCCGCCGACCTCGCCATCGCCCTGCTCGGCGCGTGGCGTGCCGGCGTCAGCGTGTTGCTGCCGGCGGATCTGCAAGCGCAGACGCGTCAGCGCTGGTCGCAGGAAGTCGATCTATGGCTGACCGATCAATCAGGCGATGCACAGCTGGACGACTTCACTCAGCCCGGCCTGCCCGGAGCACAACTGGATCTCGATCAATGCCGCCTGAGCCTGTGCACTTCCGGCTCCAGCGGCGAGCCCAAGCGCATCGACAAGACCCTGCGCCAATTGGCCAACGAGGTCGAAGCGCTGGAACAGTTGTGGGGCGCAGACCTCGGTGAAGCCTGCATCATCGGCAGTGTCGCCACGCAACACATCTATGGCCTGCTGTTTCGCGTGTTGTGGCCATTGTGCGCCGGGCGCCCGTTCGTGCGCCGGCAACTGGCGTTCTCCGAAGACTTGCAGCGCGCCAGCCGCGAATACCCGGCCTTCGCCTGGGTCGCCAGCCCGGCGCTGCTCAAGCGCATGGGCGACAACCTCGACTGGCCGGCCCTGAGCGCGGTGCGCCGGGTGTTTTCCTCCGGGGGCGCGTTGCCGTCGGAAGCGGCGCAAAGTCTGCAACAGCGCTTGCAGCAATGGCCGACGGAAATCCTCGGCAGCTCAGAAACTGGCGGCATCGCCTGGCGTCAGGGCGATTCGTTGTGGCGGCCGTTTGCTGGCGTCGAACTGAGCCAGGACAGCGACGGCGCCCTGCTGATCGCCTCGCCTTACCTGCCTGCCGGCCATGTCGAACACAGCGCCGATGCCGCGCGCATTGCCGCCGATGGTCGCTTCGAACTGCTGGGGCGACTGGACCGCATCGTCAAACTGGAAGAAAAACGCATCTCGCTGCCGATGCTCGAGCAGGCCTTGGCAGCCCATGACTGGGTCGTCGAAGCGCGCCTCGGTGTGGTCCAGGAAAACCGCGCCTCGCTCGGTGCGCTGCTGGTGCTCAGCGAATCGGGCCTGTTCGCCCTGCGCGAGCACGGTCGCCGCGACCTGACCGAAACCCTGCGCAAACATCTGAGCCAACATTGCGAAGCCCTCGCCCTGCCCCGACGCTGGCGCCTGCTGCGGCAGATGCCATTGAACAGCCAGGGCAAACTGGCGCAAGCCGACGTCGAAGCATTGCTGCTGGCCGCGCGACCCAAAGCCCCCGAAGTGCTGGAGCAAAGCGAAAGCGACGGCGAGTGGAGCCTGCAACTCAGCGTGCCGCCGGATCTGGCCTACTTCAGCGGGCATTTTCCCAAGGCACCGGTGTTGCCCGGTGTGGTGCAGGTGGAATGGGCGCTGAATCTGGGTCGGCAGTTGCTGAAGCTGAATGGCGGGTTCGCGGGAATGGAGGTGCTGAAGTTTCAGCAACTGGTGCGCCCGGGTGATGAAATCCAGCTGCATCTGCGTTTCGATGCCGAGCGCGGCAAGTTGTATTTCGCTTATCGCAACGACACGGCGACCTGTTCCAGCGGACGCATTCTCCTGGGGCCTGCCCATGCATAACCCCTGCGCCGTAATCCCGGTATACAACCACGAAACCGCGATCACCACCGTGGTCGATGCCCTGCTCGCACAAGGTCTGCCGTGCATTCTGGTGGACGATGCCAGCGAGCCATCCTGCGCGCGGGTGCTCGACACCCTGGCCGAGCGCGACAGGGTTTTTCTGGTGCGCCTGACGGCCAATCAGGGCAAGGGCGGCGCGGTGATGACCGGTCTGCGTGAAGCCTCGCGTCTGGGTTACAGCCATGCCTTGCAGGTCGATGCCGACGGCCAGCACGATTTGCACGACGTCGCGCGCTTCGTCGGCGAATCCCGCGGCCATCCCGAGGCGATGATCTGCGGCTATCCGCTGTTCGACGAGAGCGTGCCGAAAGGGCGTTTGTACGCGCGCTACCTGACGCACGTGATGGTCTGGATCAACACCCTGTCGTTGCAGATTCGCGATTCGATGTGCGGCTTCCGCGTCTACCCGCTGGCGCCAACTCTGGCCGTGATCGACTCGGCGAAGGTCGGCAAGCGCATGGATTTCGACTCGGACATTCTTGTGCGGCTGGCCTGGCGCAATCAGCCGATGCGCTGGCTGCAGACAAGCGTGCATTACCCGCTGGACGGCGTGTCGCACTTTCGCCTGTTCCACGACAACGCGCTGATTTCCAGCATGCACACGCGGCTGTTCTTCGGCATGTTGCTGCGTTGGCCGGTGATCCTCTGGCGGCGGTGGAAACCATGAGCGAAGAAGTCGACAAGAAGCACTGGGCCGACCGCGAAGAGCGCGGCAGTTTCCTGCTGATGAAATTCACTGCATTCGCCGCCAAAGTCCTCGGACGGCGCCTGCTCAGCCCGTTGCTGTACGCCATCGTCCTGTATTTTTTCCTCTTCGGCCGCGTCGCCCGGCGCAGTGCCTGGCAGTACCAGCAGCGGCTGGCCGAGTGGAGCCGGCGCGACGACCTGCGCCCGAGCCACTGGCGGGTGTTCGGCCAGTTCATGACCTTTGCCGATTCGCTGCTCGACAAGCTCGACGTGTGGAACGGCAAGCTGAGCATCGAGCAGATCGAAATCATCGACCCGGCGCTGCTGCGCAAGCAGTTGCGCGGCAGTCGCGGGCAACTGCTGGTCGGCGCGCATCTGGGCAATCTCGAAGTGTGCCGGGCGCTGGCGGAGATCGGCGAAAAGGTCACCATGAACGTGCTGGTGCACACCAAGCACGCCGAGCAATTCAATCGCTTGCTTGGCGAAGCCGGGGCGACCAATCTGCGCCTGATTCAGGTCAGCGAACTCGACCCGGTGATCATGCTGCAACTGCATGAACGACTGGAACGCGGCGAGTGGCTGGCGATTGCCGGTGACCGCGTGCCACTGCACGGCGGGCGCAGCGTGACGGTGGATTTTCTCGGCCACCCGGCGCCATTTCCGCAAGGCCCGTGGTTACTGGCCGGCCTGCTCAAGTGCCCGGTCAATCTGCTGATGTGCCTCAAGCAACCCGACGGCCACTATCGCCTGACTCTCGAACCGTTCGCCGACGCGGTGGTGTGGACACGCCGCGAACGCGAGCAGGTCATTCATCAGTGGGCCACCCGCTACGCGCAGCGCCTGAGTCACTATTGCCTCGAAGCCCCGCAGCAATGGTTCAACTTTTACCCTTTCTGGAAGACCGATGACGACGCCAACCCATGAGCCGGTAACCTTCGGCGAACGCCCTTTGCGCATCGAAGACGTGCTGGCCCTGGCCAACCGTCAGGCGCCCGTGCAATTGCAGGCTGACGCCGACTATCGCGAGCGCATCGCCAAGGGCGCGCGGTTTCTCGATTCGCTGCTGGACAAGGAAGGTGTGATCTACGGCGTCACCACCGGTTACGGCGATTCCTGCGTGGTCGCGGTGCCGCTGCATCACGTCGAGGCGCTGCCGCGTCATCTCTACACCTTTCATGGTTGCGGCCTGGGCAAACTGCTCGACGCGCAGGCGACCCGCGCGGTGCTGGCGGCGCGCTTGCAGTCGTTGTGTCACGGCGTTTCCGGGGTGCGCGTCGAACTGCTCGAGCGTCTGCACGCGTTTCTCGAATACGACATCCTGCCGCTGATTCCCGAAGAGGGTTCGGTGGGTGCCAGCGGCGATCTGACGCCGTTGTCCTATGTCGCCGCAACCCTGTCCGGCGAGCGCGAAGTGCTGTTCCGTGGCGAACGTCGTCAGGCTGCCGACGTGCATCGCGAGCTAGGCTGGACGCCGCTGGTGCTGCGCCCGAAAGAGGCGCTGGCGCTGATGAACGGCACGGCGGTGATGACCGGCCTCGCCTGTCTCGCTTTCGCCCGCGCCGATTACCTGCTGCAACTGGCCACGCGCATCACTGCGCTCAACGTCGTCGCGCTGCAAGGCAATCCGGAGCACTTCGACGAACGCCTGTTCGCCGCCAAACCGCACCCGGGGCAGATGCAGGTCGCCGCGTGGCTGCGCAAGGATCTGGCGATCGACGCGCCGACCGCGCCACTGCATCGTCTGCAGGATCGTTACTCGCTGCGTTGCGCGCCGCATGTGCTCGGCGTGCTGGCCGACAGCCTGAACTGGCTGCGCGGCTTCATCGAAACCGAGCTGAACAGCGCCAACGACAACCCGATCATCGATGCCGAAGCCGAGCGCGTTCTGCATGGCGGGCACTTCTACGGCGGGCACATTGCGTTCGCTATGGACAGCCTGAAAAACCTCGTGGCCAACGTCGCCGATCTGCTCGATCGGCAATTGGCGTTGCTGGTCGACGAGCGTTACAACCACGGCTTGCCGAGCAACCTCTCCGGCGCGCCAGCTGATCGGGCCATGATCAATCACGGCTTCAAGGCGGTGCAGATCGGCACCAGCGCCTGGACCGCCGAAGCGCTGAAAAACACCATGCCGGCCAGCGTGTTCTCGCGCTCCACCGAGTGCCACAACCAGGACAAGGTGAGCATGGGCACCATCGCCGCCCGTGATGCGATTCGCGTGCTGGAGCTGACCGAACAGGTCGCCGCCGCCACGCTGCTCGCCGCCAATCAGGGCGTTTGGCTGCGCGCTCAAGCCGCCGATGCGCGTCCGCTGCCGCCGGCACTGGCAGCGATGCACGAAGAACTCGGCAAAGACTTCCCGCCGGTCATCGAAGACCGCGCGCTGGAAGGCGAACTGCGCCTGTGCCTGCAACGCATCGCCGCGCAACACTGGAGGCTGCATGCGTAGTGCCGGAGTGCTTCACGCCGATACCGAGATTCTCGTACCGTTTTTCGACGTCGACACCATGCACGTGGTCTGGCACGGCCATTACGTCAAATACCTCGAAGTCGCGCGCTGTGCGTTGCTGGACAAGATCGGCCACAACTACACGCACATGGTCGAGTCGGGTTACGCCTGGCCGATCATCGATCTGCAATTGCGCTACGTGCGCAGCGCGGTGTTCGGCCAACGGCTGAACGTGCGCGCCAGCCTGATCGAGTGGGAAAACCGTCTGAAGATCAATTATCTGATCAGCGACCTGCAGACCGGCGAACGCCTGACCCGCGCAAGCTCCGTGCAGGTCGCCGTCGAAGTCAGCAGCCGCGAGATGCAACTGGCTTCACCCAAAGTCTTCACCGATGCCGTGGAAAGGATGCTGCGATGAATGTGTTGTTCAAAAGCCTTGGCGCGTTGGCGCTGCTGGCCGTGTCGTCATGGGCCAATGCCTTCGACCTGCAACAACTCAGTGAACAACTGGCGAAACCGGATGTTATCCACGGCCAGTTCATCCAGGAAAAACACCTGCGCGCCCTGCCGCAGCCGCTGATCAGCAAGGGCAGCTTCGTCCTCGCGAAAAATCATGGCCTGCTGTGGCTGTTGAAAACCCCGCTGCAACAGGATTACCGCATCACCGCCAATGGCATCGCCCGCCGTGACACCAATGGCTGGCAACTGCTGCCGAACAAGAGCGCCGGTGCCGAGCAGAACCGTTTGTTTCTCGCCGTGCTGCAAGGTGACAGCAGCGGTTTGCAGCGCGATTTCGAACTGGCCCTGAGCGGCACGGCGCAGCAGTGGCAACTGACCCTGACGCCGCGTTCGATGCTGCTCAAGCAAGTGTTCCAGCAGATCAATATCGACGGCGGTGCTCTGGTGCAAACCATCGAACTGCTGGAAACCCAAGGCGACAGCACCCTGCTGCGCATGCAGGACAGCACGGCCGAGCAACCCTTGAGCGAAGCGGAGCAACATGACTTTGCCGAGTGAACGCAAGCTGCCCTGGCTGTTTCTGAGCCTGCTGCTGGCCGTCGTCGCGCTGGCTGCCTGGCAGTGGCGCGACGGTGCGCCGCTGTCGGCCAATCTCATGGAGCTGGTACCCGGGACCAATCCAGACGCGCTGGAGTTGCGCGCCGAACAGCGCATGCAAGAACCGCTCAATCGCGAAATGCTGGTGCTGGTCGGCCACGCCGATCGCCAGCAAGCGCTGACCATGGCCCAACAACTGGGCGAACAATGGCAGGCCAGCGGTCTGTTCGAAACCGTGCAGTGGAACCTGCAAGCCGACTTGCCGGCGCTGCGCAAGCAATTGCTGCAAGGACGCCTTGCGATGCTCTCGGCGGATGATCGGCAGCTACTCAGCAAGCACCCCGACGCGTTCATCCAGCAGCGAGTACAGGCGCTGTTCGATCCGTTCAACGGCTTCACCCTGGTGCCAAGCCAGGACGACTGGCTGGGCCTGACCGGGCGCATCCAGAACAGCCAGCCGAAACATGGCGCAGTGCAACTGGACATTGGCAGCGGCGCACTGGTCGCCGATGCCGACGGCAAGAGCTGGGTGATGCTGCGTGCGCGCACCACCGGCAACGCCTTCGATATGAACCTGCCGCTGCAAGTGGCAGAGCTGCTCCAGCACAGCCGCGAACAGGCGGCGAAAGGCGACGTGCAGTTGCTCGCCGCCAGTGGCCTGCTCTACGCCGCCAACGGCCAGCAACAAGCCACCCGCGAAATGACCTGGGTCGGCGGTGGTGCGACGGTCGGCATTCTGCTGTTGCTCCTGTTGGCGTTTCGCCGCTGGGGCGTGCTGCTGGCATTTGTTCCGGTGCTGGTCGGCATGCTGTTCGGCGCGGTGGCCTGCGTGGCGCTGTTCGGCCACATGCATGTGATGACGCTGGTGCTCGGTTCGAGTCTGATCGGCGTCGCCGTCGATTACCCGCTGCACTATCTGTCCAAGAGCTGGAGCCTCAAGCCGTGGCGCAGCTGGCCGGCCCTGCGCCTGACCTTGCCGGGGCTGACCCTGAGCCTGATCACCAGCGTTATCGGCTACCTGGCGCTGGCGTGGACACCGTTCCCGGCGCTGACGCAGATCGCGGTGTTCTCCGCCGCCGGTTTGCTCGGCGCCTATCTGTCGGCGGTCTGCCTGCTGCCGGCGCTGCTGAAAAATGTCCAACTGCGCCCGGCGCAATGGCCGCTGCGCCTGGCCGAGCGCCTGATTCATCTGCGTGAGGCGTTGCTCGGTTGCATGCGCACGCCCGCGCTGCTGGCCCTGCTGATTGCCTTCTGCATCGGCGGCTTGATGCAGTTGCAGAGCAAAAACGACATTCGCCAATGGGTCGGCGCGCCGCAGCATCTGACCGACGAAGCGCAGACCATCGCGCGCATCACCGGGTATCAACCGACCAGCCAGTTCTTCCTGATCCGCGCTGCCAATCAGGAGCAATTGCTCGAGCGCCAGGCAGCGCTGAGCGAACGGCTGCAGCAGCTGGTCAACCTCGACAAACTGCAAGGCTATCTGGCCCTTGATCAACTGGTCAGCGCGCCGAGCCAGCAACAGCAAGTGCGCGAATCACTGAACAAGCTGCCGTCGTTCTGGCAACCGCTGCTCGATCTCGGCGTGCCGGTGGCTGCGTTGCAAAATGAATTGCAGCAGTTGCAGACCCTGCCCGCCGAAGACATCGACGCCGCGCTGGCCGGCCCGCTCGGCGAGCCGTATCGGACACTGTGGCTTGGACCGACTGAAGACGGCGTCGCAGCGATGACCAGTTTGCAGGGCTTGAACAATCCGTCGTTGTTGCGCGTGCAGGCGCTCGATTTGCCGGGGGTGGTGCTGGTCGATCGCCTCGGTGATCTGAACAAGGTGTTCGCCGCCACGCAGATCAGCGCTGCCGAACTGAAACTGGCCTCCTGCGTGTTGATCGTGCTGGTGCTGATGCTGCCGTTCGGCCTGACCGGCGCCCTGCGTATCGTCGCCCTGCCGCTGCTGGCGGCGCTGTGCAGTCTGGCCAGCCTTGGCTGGCTCGGTCAGCCGCTGACCCTGTTCAGCCTGTTCGGCCTGTTGCTGGTGACGGCGATCAGCGTCGATTACGCAATCCTCATGCGCGAACAGGTCGGCGGCGCAGCGGTAAGTCTGCTCGGCACCTTGCTCGCCGCCGTCACCACGTGGCTATCGTTCGGGCTGCTGGCGGTGTCCAGCACCCCGGCGGTGAGCAATTTCGGCCTGTCGGTGAGCCTCGGCCTGGCGTTCAGCTTCATGCTCGCGCCGTGGGCCGGGCGCCATGAACCGGTTGCGGAGCCAGCGGCATGATGGTCTTCGGCTTCTGGTTGCTGGCCTTGGCGCTGTTTGCGCTGGCGACTCGTGTCGGCCGTCACTTCGGCCTGATTCCGATCGTCAGTCAGTTGCTGCTGGCGAGCTTCGGTTTGCCGTTGCTGATGTATTTCTGGATCGAGCCGGGCTGGCAGCTCAGCGGCGCACAACTGATCGCCCCGGACTGGCTGAAAGATCTCTACAGCCTGAGCTTCGCCTTGCTGCTCGGGCACATCCTCAGCGATGTCATCGATCTGCGTCTGGATCGCCAGAGCGTAAAAATCGCTGTGCCGAGTTTCGCTGTGCCGTTCGCTTGCGGGCTGGCGGTTGCGTACTGGTTGCTGCCGTCGCAGCCGTGGTTCAACGCATTGGCCATCGGACTGGTCTTCGCGATTACCGCGATCCCGGTGTTGTACCTGTATCTGCGTCATATCGATTACCCGCCCGCTGCCACGCGGCGGCTGGTGCAAACCGCGATCCTTATCGATCTGACCTGCTGGACGCTGTTCGGCCTCGCCCAGGGCAGCCTGCACCTGAGCAGCCTGTTGCTGCCTGTGGCCATGGCCGGCGTGCCGCTGCTTTTGCACCTGCTGCGCGTGCGTCGCCCGCTGACTTACAGCCTCGGCTTCTTCGCGTTGCTGGTCATGGCCGAGCATTACAAACTCAACGCGCTGATTTTCGGCATCGGCTATCTGCTGTGCATGGCGCTGCTGAAAGTGCCGTTGGTGCTGCCGTTGCCGGCACGCTGGATGAGCCGTTTGCAGACGTGGATCGCAATCCCGCTGATCCTCACGTTCGGCATCGTCCAGATCGACGTGCACAGCGCCCTCGCCAGCCTCGACGCCGGGCAATGGGCGGCGCTGCTGCTCTTGCCGATTGCCAGTAAACTGCTCGGCAACTGGCTCGGCCTCGGTTGGGCTGGAGCCTCGTTCGCGGGTGCCAGCCGCTGGCGCGAAAGCGTACTGCTGAACATTCGCGGCCTGAGCGAAATCGTCTTTCTCAATCTGTTGTTGCAACAACAGCTCATCACCCCGGCGCTGTATTTCGCGCTGATGCTGATGGGCCTGATCGCGACGCTGCTGCCGGCCCTGATCGGCCTGCATCGCGCGCCCCTGAATCTGAACAGTCCTCTGCCCCGGAGCTCACGTGCCAATCGTTGAAATGGAATCCCGTCAGGTCGTGATCATCGGTGCCGGCCCGTCCGGTGCTATCGCCGCTGCCCTGCTCAAGCGCAAGGGCCACGATGTGCTGGTGCTCGAGCGCCAGCACTTCCCACGCTTCTCCATCGGCGAAAGCCTGCTCAGCCACTGCCTGGACTTCGTTGAAGAAGCCGGCATGCTCGACGCCGTCAACGCCGCCGGGTTCCAGCGCAAGACCGGCGCGGCGTTTGCCTGGGGCGAGCGCTACAGCGCTTTCGATTTTGGCGACACTTTCACCGCCGGCAAGCCGACCACGTTCCAGGTGCAGCGCGCCGATTTCGACAAGTTGCTGGCCGATCAAGCAGCATTGCAAGGTGCGGAAATCCGTTATGGCGATGCGATTGTCAGCGTCGATTTCGATCAGGCGAAACCACAACTCGATGTGCGCCGCGAAGATGGCAGCGAGTACCGCGTCGAAGCCGATTTCGTCCTGGACGCCAGCGGCTACGGCCGCGTGCTGTCGCGCTTGCTCGACCTCGAAGCACCTTCGAATTTCCCGGTGCGTCAGGCCGTGTTCACCCATGTCGAAGATCACATCGACAACCCGGCGTTCGACCGTGAAAAGATCCTCGTCACCACCCATCCCGAGCATCGCGATGTGTGGTTCTGGACCATCCCGTTCAGCAATGGCCGCTGCTCGGTAGGCGTGGTCGCGGCTGAGGAACATTTCCGGGGTCGCGACAGCGATCTCGATGCCTGCCTGCGCAGCTTCATCGCCGAGACGCCGAGCCTCGCCGGGGTTCTGAACAACGCGGTCTGGGACACCCCGGCGCGCACCCTCGGCGGCTATGCGGCCAACGTGAAAACCCTGCACGGCCCGGGCTTTGCGCTGCTGGGCAACGCCGCAGAATTCCTCGACCCGGTGTTCTCCTCCGGCGTGACCATTGCCATGCGTTCGGCGAGCATGGCCGCTGGCGTGCTGCACCGCCAGTTGCAGGGTGAAACGGTGGACTGGCAAAGCGAATTTGCCGAACCGTTGAAACGCGGCGTCGATACCTTCCGCTGCTACGTCGAAGGCTGGTACGCCGGCACCTTCCAGGACGTGATTTTCTACGAGGACAGTCAGGCGGAGATTCGCCGGATGATCTGCTCGATCCTCGCCGGTTACGCCTGGGACGAGCGCAACCCGTTTGTCAGCGAAGCGCGGCGCCGGCTGAAGATGATTTCCCAACTCTGCGCGCAGGACGCCTCATGAATTACTTGAGCGACAGTTACGTCGAGGAAACCCGCTTCGGTCTCTGGTTCTTGCGCAGCCACACCTGGCAGCACCATGTGCTGCGCGTGGCGATCAACGATTTGCGTGGATTATTCAGTGAAGCACTGCCGGAACACCCGGTGCTGCTCGACGCCGGTTGCGGTCAGGGCAAGTCGTTCGGCCACCTGCGCCAGACCTTCGCCCCGCAGCGACTGATCGGCGTCGACGCCGACCCGCACAGCCTGCAACTCAGCGCCCAAGAGGCCACGCGCCTGGGCATGCCAGTCGAGTTGATCGGCAGCGATTGCGCCACGCTCAACGTCGCCGATGCCAGCGTCGACCTGCTGTTCTGCCACCAGACCTTCCATCATCTGGTCGAGCAGGAAAAGGCTTTGGCCGAGTTCTATCGCGTGCTCAAGCCAGGCGGCTATCTGCTGTTCGCCGAATCCACCGAGGCTTACATTGATACCTGGGTGATTCGCTGGCTGTTCCGCCATCCGATGCATGTGCAGAAGAGCGCCGCCGGCTACCTGCAGATGATCCGCGAGCAGGGCTTCGAGTTTGCCGAGCGCAATGTGTCCTACCCGTATCTGTGGTGGAGCCGGTCGAAGGATTTTGGTTTGCTGGAGCGGTTGGGGTTGAGCAAACCCAAGCCATTCGGTGAGCGCGAAGAGACGCTGGTGAATGTCGTCGCGCGCAAGCCATTGCAGGAATCTGTCTGATGTACGGCTATCGATCTGAACACCTGAAACCCTGTGGGAGCGAGCCTGCTCGCGAAAGCGGTGTATCAGTCAGCCAAAGTGGCGAATGTCAGATTGCATTCGCGAGCAGGCTCGCTCCCACAGGGTTTGCTGCATGGCTGGTGATCGTTTTGTCAGCCCTGCTGCTCAGTGCCTGCGCCAGCCAGCCACCGCTACCAGCGGCCAACCCGACGCTGCCTCTGCCGCTGCAACTGCACATTGAGCGCGAGCAAGCCGGGCAGCGTCAGGACTGGCTGCTGGTGATCCAGCGCGAAGGCGCCGGCACGCGTTGGTCGATGATGGATCCGCTGGGCATTCCCCAGGCCCGCCAGCAACTGATCGACGGGCACTGGCAGGCCGACGGTCTGCTGCCGCCGAACCCGGAAGCGCGGGAGTTGTTCGCCGCACTGCTGTTCGCCTTGACGCCTCCTGCCGAGCTGCTGCGCAACTATCCCGACGCCCGCCAACAGGCCGATCAGCGTTCACTGCCGGCGCGCTGGAACGTCCGCTATTCACAACCGTTGAGCTTCCAATTGAATCTGCCCCAAGGCCCGCACTATCGCGTTTCCCAGTTAGGTGAATCGACGCCATGACCGCTTACCTGAATGCCCTCGGCGTGATCTGCGCCCTGGGCCGCGACAAGTCTGAAGTCGCGCGCAATCTGTTCGCCGGCGACTGTTCGGGGATGCGCCGCGAGTCCGGCTGGGTCGCCGAACGTGAACTGCCTGTGGCTGGCGTACACGGTGAATTGGCGGCGATCCCTGCGGACCTGGTCGAGCACAGCAGTCGCAACAATCAGCTGCTGCTGGAAGCCGCGCTGCAGATTCGAGACGACATCGATCGTGCGATCCAGACCTTCGGCCGCGAGCGCATAGGCGTGGTGCTAGGCACCAGCACCTCGGGCATCGACGAGGCCAGCCGGGGTCTGGCGCATTACATCCGCGAACAGCAATTTCCCCGCGAGTACGACTATCGCCAACAGGAACTCGGCGCCCCGGCGAATTTTCTCGCCGAATGGCTGCAACTGAGCGGCCCGGCCTACGTGATTTCCACCGCCTGTACCTCCAGCGCCCGCGCGCTGATGAGTGCTCAGCGCCTGCTCGATCTGGGCTTGTGCGACGCGGTACTGTGCGGCGGCGTCGACAGTCTGTGCAAGCTCACGCTGAACGGTTTCTCTTCGCTGGAAGCCGTTTCAGATGAGCGCTGCAATCCGTTCTCCGCCAACCGCAACGGCATCAATATCGGCGAGGCAGCGGTGCTGTTCGTGATGAGCAAACAGCGCGACGAAGGCCCGGGCATCGCCCTGCTGGGTGCGGGCGCCAGCTCGGATGCGCACCATATCTCCGCGCCGGAGCCGAGCGGTCGCGGCGCCCTGCAAGCCATGCAAAAAGCCCTTGGTCGCGCGCATCTGCAAGCCGGGCAAATCAACTACCTGAACCTGCACGGCACCGCCACCCAGCACAACGACGCGATGGAAAGTCTGGCGGTCGCGGCGCTGTTTCCCCAAGGCGTCGCCTGCTCGTCAACCAAGCCGCTGACCGGCCACACCCTCGGCGCGGCTGGCGCGCTGGAAGCGGCGTTCTGCTGGCTGAGCCTGAGTGCCGACAACCCTGAGCAGGCGTTACCGCCGCATATCTGGGACGGCCAGGCCGATCCCGCGCTGCCGCCGCTCAAGTGGGTGACCGCGAGCGAACGCCTGACGTCCATTGCACCGCGCTACCTGATGAGCAACTCGTTTGCCTTCGGCGGCAACAACGTCAGCCTGATTATCGGAGACGCCCCATGAGCCACTGGCCGCTCGCCGAACTGCTGCCGCATGCCGGCGACATGATTCTGATCGACGCGATCGAGCGCTTCGACGATGAGCAGATTTTCACCCGCCTCACGGTCAAGCCCGACGGCCTGTTCAACCTGCCCGACGGCAGCCTGCCGGCGTGGGTCGGCGTCGAGCTGATGGCGCAGAGCGTCGCCGCTTTCGCCGGTTGCCACGCCCGGCAGAAAGGCAATCCGCCGGAGCTGGGCTTTCTCCTCGGCACGCGCAAATTCGAGTGCAACGTCGAAGCCTTTGCGCCTGGCAGCGTGCTGACCATCCACGGCCTGCGCTCACTGGAAGACGACAACGGCATGGGCGTATTCGAATGTCACATCCACGGTGACGGCATTCATGCCAGCGCCCGGCTGAACGTGTTCCGTCCGCCGCATGCCAACCAATATCTGCAACAGACAAAGGAGTCGCACGATGACTGAATCCGTACTGGTCACCGGCTCCAGCCGTGGCATCGGCCGCGCCATTGCCTTGCGTCTGGCGCAAGCCGGGCACGACATCGTCCTGCATTGCCGCAGCGGCATGACCGAAGCCCAAGCGGTGCAGGCCGAAATCGAAGCATTGGGTCGCCGCGCACGCATTCTGCAATTCGACGTCGCCGACCGTGAAACCTGCAAAAGCATTCTCGAGGCCGACGTCGAAAACCATGGCGCCTATTACGGCGTGGTACTCAACGCCGGGCTGACTCGCGACGGAGCGTTTCCGGCGCTGAGCGATGACGATTGGGACGTGGTCCTGCGCACCAACCTCGACGGTTTCTACAACGTCCTGCACCCGGTGATGATGCCGATGATCCGTCGTCGCGCCGCCGGGCGCATCGTCTGCATCACTTCGGTATCGGGCCTGATCGGCAACCGTGGCCAAGTCAATTACAGCGCCTCGAAGGCCGGCGTGATCGGTGCGGCAAAGGCGTTGGCGATCGAGCTGGGCAAGCGCAAAATCACCGTTAACTGCGTCGCCCCTGGCCTGATCGACACGGCCATGCTCGACGAAAACGTGCCGGTGGAGGAACTGATGAAAATGATCCCCGCGCAACGCATGGGCACCCCTGAAGAAGTGGCCTCTGCGGTGAATTTCCTGATGTCGGCGGAAGCCTCGTACATCACCCGTCAGGTCCTGGCGGTCAACGGAGGCCTGTGCTGATGAAGCGCGTCGTCGTCACCGGCATGGCCGGCATCACCTCGCTGGGCAGCGACTGGCCGACCATTGCCGGCAATTTCGCGGCCAATCGCAGCGGCATTCGCCGCATGGACGAGTGGGATCGCTTCACTGAGCTCAACACGCGTCTGGCCGGACCTATCGATGATTTCCTCGTACCGTCGCACTGGACCCGCAAGCAGTTGCGCAGCATGGGCCGGGTTTCGCGACTGGCGGTCGGCGCAGCAGAAAAGGCTCTGGCCGATGCTGGCCTGCTCGGTGACGAATCGATCAAGGACGGGCGCATGGGCGTCGCTTGTGGTTCATCTACCGGTAGCACTGACGAGATCAAAGCCTTCGGCAACATGCTGCTCAACTCGGTGGCCGAGGGGCTCAACGCCAACTCCTATGTGCGGATGATGCCGCACACCACCGCCGCCAATATCAGCATTTTCTTCGGCCTCACCGGGCGCCTGATCCCGACCTCCAGCGCCTGCACCAGCGGCAGCCAGGGCATCGGCTACGCCTACGAGGCAATCAAGTTCGGCCGCTTGCCGTTGATGCTCGCCGGCGGTGCCGAAGAACTGTGCCCGACTGAAGCCATGGTGTTTGACGCGCTCTACGCCACCAGCCTGAAAAACGATGCACCACAGACCAGCCCACGCCCGTACGACAAGGGCCGCGACGGTCTGGTGATCGGCGAAGGCGGCGGCATGCTGGTGCTTGAAGAGCTGGAACACGCCCTCGCCCGTGGCGCGCACATTCACGCGGAAATCGTCGGTTTCGGCAGCAACGCCGACGGCCAGCACACGACCCGCCCGGAACAGGTCACCATGCGCCGCGCCATGGAGCTGGCCTTGGAAGATGCCGGCCTCAGTCCGGACGCCATTGGCTATGTGAACGGCCACGGCACCGCGACCGAACAGGGCGACATCGCCGAAACGCTGGCCACCAGCAGCTTGTTCGGCGAACACATGCCGATCAGCTCGCAGAAGAGCTTCCTCGGCCACACCCTCGGTGCCTGCGGTGCGCTGGAGTCATGGTTCAGCATCGAGATGCTCAACAGCGACCGTTACGTGCACACCTTCAACCTCGACGAGGTCGACCCGCACTGCGGCAAGCTCGATTACCTGCGCGGCGAGTTTCGTCAGATGCACCACGACTACGTGATGAACAACAACTTCGCTTTCGGTGGCGTCAACACTTCGTTGATCTTCCGCCGCTGGGCATAACCGAATCAATCCAGGTCAAGGAGACCTACATGCACTTCAAGAAATTCGCCGCCGTTACCCTGCTGCTCTGCGTCCTGCCAGCGGTCAGCCAGGCACGCGACACGGCGGTCTACCTGCCATTCGACAAAGCCGTCGCCGAAGCCACCCGCTCCGGCAAGATCGATGGCAGCGTGAAATTCTATCTGGCCGGCAACACCCCGGCCGGCAAAGTCACCGTCGTCAGCCCCGACGCCGTGACCAACAAGAAAACCAACGCCTTCAACAAATCCGACGAAGTCGCCTGCGAGTGGGTCGCCCAATCGGCAATCATCAGCCTGCACCAGGCCGCGAAAAACGCCGGCGCCAACGCCGTGACCAACATCGTCAGCTTCTACAAGCGCAACGAGCGCAAGGACGCGCAAACCTACGAATGCCACGCCGGCGCGATCATGGCGGGCGTTGCGTTGAAGGGTGATCTGGCGAAGGTTCAGTAAGCGCCAGAAACGACAAAGGGCGCCGTTTGGCGCCCTTTTTATTTGCGTTGATTGAGCAGCATCTACACTCGCTGATGCAGGTCGCAGCACCGTCACCTGCCCTCGCAGTCTCTTTCACCGTCAAAGGAGATGACCATGCAAGTGAAAGCCCTGATGGCCGCTGCGCTTATCGCCCTGCTGCCAAGTGCCAGCCATGCCACCAACCTCATGTACATGCCTTTCGAAACCGTGCTGTCGGACGCCATTCGCGCCGGGCGACTGGACGGCAGTGTGAAGTTCTACCTGATCGGCAACGGGCCGCAGGGCACTCAGCAGTTGCTGCGCCAAGGGGTGGTCAGTGATTTGAAAACCAACGGCTTCAACAAGAGCGATCAGGCTTCGTGTGAATGGGAGTTGCAGTCGAATCTGATCAAATTGCAGGCTGATGCCAAGCGGGTCGGGGCGAATGCGGTGGTCAACATCGTCAGTTACTACGACCAACGTGTACGCAAGGATTTGAATACCTACGAGTGCCGGGCGGGAGTTTTTGTTACCCGGGTGGCTTTGAAGGGGGATTTGGTGCGGTTGCCTTGAAGGGCAAAGTCCAAAGATCGCAGCCTTCGGCAGCTCCTACATGGATCGGTGTAGATACTCTGTTCACGGTCAAGCTTTTTGGGTGTGTTTATCGCTAAAAAGCTTGGCTGTACTGAAGTCTTCGCCTGCCCGCATGCAGGCCCATAGTCCGGTCAGGTATTTGCGCATGACTGCGACAATAGCCTGCATCTTCCTCTTTCCTCGAGCCACCAAGGCTTCGTAAAACGCTTTCACATTTGGGTCGCAACGTATGGCGGTCAGCGCAGGCATGTACATCGCTGATCGCAAATAGGCATTGCCGCCCTTACTTATCCGGCCGGGTTTATCAATGCTGGTGCCTGATTGCGTGAGTCGGACATCGAGTCCGGCATGGCGGCTGACCTGCGCTGACTTGAGCGTTACCGGTAAGGTCGTCAGTTCAGCCAGCGCCGCAAATACTGAGATCTCACCCATGCCAGGGGCGGCGATCATGTGGGCGAACTGGGCGCTCAACGTTGGGCAGTTGTCGATCAGTGCCCGACCAGCGAGTCGGAAACGCTCGATTCGTTTGTCAAAGGCGTTGATGGCTTCTTCTTCGTCTTCAATCAGCATCAGAAGAGTTGTTTGAGTGGCTTTTAGTGCATGCAGCTCGTTTTTGGCGCGGGTGCGATGACCCGTCAAACGATTGATGTGGCGACCGATAGCGCGTAGCTCAAGCTGTATTGAAGTGGGCGGCGTCCACAACCTTGGGCTCATGCGTTCGCCGTACTCAGCTAATAACTGGGCATCGATTGCGTCCGTTTTGCTGTTTTTGAGCATCAGCTTTGCAAAGTTGTGAAAACTCTTCGGATTGATAACCGAGACTGGCAAACCCGCCGCAGCGAGCTCCATGGCCAAGTCCAGGTAGTAGATTCCGGTGGCTTCCATCACCACAGATATAGGCTTGAGCTCAAGTAACTTGCCGACAGCAGCTTTGCGCCCCGCCGGTGTCTGGTCGATATTGCACTGACCTGCAAAACGGCCGCCATTGCGCCAGCCCATCGCTGTAGTGCGAGATCCCACATCCAAACCGACGTGCATGTTCATGCTTTCAACTCCAAGAGAACTGAGTTAAAAATGCTTCCTGGTTCCCCTGACCTCGAACTTCATGCCACTGCAACCTTGTAATGCGAAGTCCGACTCGTCGGCTTCTCGATACTCTTCGTGGTGGGCAATGAGGCGGGGGGACCTCTCTACATACAAGGTCAGGAGCAAGTCCTGCCTTAAGGAGCGATCGGTCTCCCCCAGAAACACATCTTCGTATGTCGCACCAGCGAGCTTAGATCTCATTCATGCTGGTGTGTGGGGAACATACAAGGAGCTGCCGAAGGCTGCGATCTTTTGATTTCAGGTTTTCAGCGGCTCAACCTTACGCGTCAGCAGTTCGACAAACGCCTTGGCCATCGGCGATTTCTGGTCTTTGCGCTGCACCAGCCACACCGCTGAGATCGCTTCGGGATCGAGCAGCGGTCGGTAGACCACGCCGTCGATGCGCATGCGTTGATAGGACGCTGGCAGCACCGATACACCCAAGCCCGCCGCCACCAGACCAATAATGGTCATCGCCTCACCAGCCTCTTGGGCGAAGTGCGGGCTGAACCCGGCATCGCGCGCCAGACTGAGCAGTTGTGCATAGAGCCCGCTGCCATAGCTGCGCGGGAAAAACACGAAGGGCTCCAGCGCCAGCGCCGATAGAAACAGACCTTCATCGCTACTTTGGGCCAGTGGATGCTTGGAACTGAGCACCGCCACCAATGGCTCGCGCATCAACTCCACAACACTCAGTGAATCTGGCAATCCCAGCGGGCGCATGATGCCGACTTCGATCGACTCGTCCACCAGAGCGTCGGCGACCATGGTGCTGCTCATTTCGCGCAAATTCAGATGCACCGCCGGAAAGCGCTGACGAAAGGAAAAAATCGCCTGCGGAATCGTCGAGTTGAACGGCGCCGACGAGGTGAAACCAATCTTCAACTCACCCAGCTCACCAAGTTGCGCACGCCGGGCAACATCCGCGGCCTTGTCGACCTGCGCCAGCACCAGCCGCGCCTCCTGCAGAAACAGCCTGCCCGCTTCGCTCAACTCGACCCGACGATTGGTGCGCTCGAACAAGCGCGCGCCGAGCTGCTGTTCCAGCGCCTGAATCTGCTGGCTCAGCGGTGGCTGGGAGATGCCCAGCACCTGTGCGGCGCGGCCAAAATGCAGTTCTTCGGCGACGGCGATGAAGTAACGCAGATGACGCAATTCCATAGGATTTCCATTAGGTCGCTGAAGCTATCAAACAGGTCGAACAATATATTGGATAGAAAAATTAGCCAGCTATATGATTTTTTCATTGCCTGCCCGGCTGTGCTTTCCGAGGTCTGAAGTGAAAACTGCTGTCGCGCCCCTTGCCCACGAAGTCCCGCCCGCTGCCGGCGACGATACCCTCGCCGAGCTGCAAGAGATCTACATCGAAAAAGGCACGCCGGCGTTCATGCGCACGGTGCTGGCGCTGTTCTGTGGCGGCTTTGCGACGTTTGCCCTGCTCTACTGCGTACAACCGATGATGCCGCTGCTGTCCCACGAATACGGGATCAACGCGGCGCAGAGCAGTCTGATCCTCTCGGTGGCGACCGGCATGTTGGCCTTCGGTCTGCTGATCACCGGGCCGATTTCCGACCGCATCGGCCGTAAACCGGTGATGGTCGCGGCATTGTTCGCTGCCGCGTTATGCACCATCGCCAGTTCGATGATGCCGAGCTGGCACGGCGTGCTGATCATGCGCGCATTGATCGGCCTGTCATTGAGCGGTCTGGCAGCGGTGGCGATGACCTATCTGAGCGAAGAAATCCATCCACAGCACATCGGCCTGGCGATGGGTTTGTACATCGGCGGCAACGCGATCGGCGGAATGAGCGGACGCTTGATAACTGGCGTGCTGATCGACTTCGTCAGCTGGCACACGGCGATGCTGGTGATAGGCGGTCTGGCGCTGGTCGCGGCGGCGGTGTTCTGGAAGATCCTCCCGGAGTCGCGCAACTTTCGCGCCCGCTCGCTGCACCCGCGCAGCCTGCTCGACGGCTTCACCATGCACTTTCGCGACGCCGGTCTGCCGCTGCTGTTTCTTGAAGCGTTTGTGCTGATGGGCGCGTTTGTCACGCTGTTCAACTACATCGGCTACCGCTTGCTGGCTGCGCCGTACAACCTCGATCAGGTATTTGTCGGATTGCTCTCGGTGGTCTACCTGTCGGGGATCTACAGCTCGGCGAAGATCGGTTCGCTGGCGGACAAACTGGGGCGGCGCAAAGTGCTCTGGGCGACGATTGCGCTGATGTTCGCCGGGCTCGCGCTGACGATGTTCACGCCGCTGTTGCTGGTCATCATCGGCATGCTGGTGTTCACCTTCGGCTTCTTCGCCGCGCATTCGGTGGCGAGCAGCTGGATCGGCCGGCGCGCGTTGACGGCCAAGGGTCAGGCGTCGTCGCTGTATCTGTTCAGTTATTACGCCGGGTCGAGCATTGCCGGGACGGCGGGCGGGGTGTTCTGGCATCTGGGCGGGTGGAACGGCATCGGCCTGTTTATTGGCGCTTTGTTGCTGATTGCCCTTCTGGTGGCGTTGAAGCTGGCGAAGTTGCCGCCGTTGCAGGGTGTCAAAGCCTGACATAAAACCCTGTGGGAGCGAGCCTGCTCGCGAATGCACTGTGTCAGGCAACATCAGTGTTGAATGACACACCGCTTTCGCGAGCAGGCTCGCTCCCACAGTTGATTTGGGTACGACATTAGATCGTGCAAAAGAAAACGCCCGGCATTGGCCGGGCGTTTTTTATTGGGCGCTGATCACTCGTGATACTGCGCCGACAGCTCATGCACCGCACGCAGGAATGCGCCGGCATGTTCCGGATCGACTTCCGGGGTGATGCCATGACCAAGGTTGAACACGTGGCCGCTGCCCTTGCCGTAGCTGGCCAGAATGCGCCCGACTTCAGTGCGGATCGCTTCCGGTTTGGCGTAGAGCACGGTCGGGTCCATGTTGCCTTGCAGCGCGACCTTGTCGCCGACACGGGCACGGGCGTTGCCGATGTCGCAGGTCCAGTCCAGGCCGAGGGCGTCGGCGCCGGCTTCGGCGATGCTTTCCAGCCACAGGCCGCCGTTCTTGGTGAACAGAATCACCGGCACTTTGCGTCCGTCGTTCTCGCGGATCAGGCCGCTGACGATTTTCTTCATGTAGGCCAGGGAGAATTCCTGATACGCGGCTGCCGACAGGTTGCCGCCCCAGGTATCGAAGATCTGTACCGCTTGCGCACCCGCCATGATCTGGCCGTTGAGGTACGACGTCACCGACTGCGCCAGTTTGTCGAGCAGCAGGTGCATGGCTTGCGGGTTGTCGTAAAGCATCGCCTTGGTCTTGCGGAAGTCTTTCGACGAGCCGCCTTCAACCATGTAAGTCGCGAGGGTCCACGGACTGCCGGAGAAACCGATCAACGGCACGCGACCGTTGAGTTCGCGACGGATGGTGCTGACCGCGTCCATGACGTAACCGAGGTCTTTGTGCGGATCCGGGATCGGCAACGCTTCGATGTCGGCCATCGTGCTGACGACTTTTTTGAAGCGCGGACCTTCACCGGTCTCGAAGTACAGGCCCTGGCCCATGGCATCGGGAATGGTGAGGATGTCGGAAAACAGGATCGCCGCATCCAGTTGCGGGTAGCGGTCGAGCGGTTGCAGGGTGACTTCGCAGGCGAATTGCGGATTCATGCACAGGCTCATGAAGTCGCCGGCATGCGCGCGGCTGGCGCGGTACTCCGGCAGGTAGCGACCGGCCTGGCGCATCATCCACACAGGGGTGACGTCAACGGGTTGCTTGAGCAGGGCGCGGAGGAAACGGTCGTTCTTCAGGGCAGTCATGTCGGCATCCGGAAAAAAAGTGCGGGCATTTTCTCAGAGCGCGAGGCAAAAGGCACGGATGTGGGTCAGCCTTTTGTCTATCGGGTCAATTTGTCGCGCTGGAATGCTGACTTTGCAACACCACAAAACACTGTGGGAGCTGGCTTGCCAGCGATGCAGACAACTCGGTTTGTCAGGTAAACCAAGGAGATGCTATCGCTGGCAAGCCAGCTCCCACAGGTATCGCATTGCAGTTTCGAGCGGCGTTTACACACCCAGGTAATCGAGGATCCCTTCAGCCGCATTGCGCCCTTCGAAGATCGCCGTCACCACCAGGTCGGAACCGCGCACCATGTCGCCACCGGCGAAGATTTTCGGGTTGCTGGTCTGGTGCTTGTACTGACCTTGCTCGGGCGCAACAACGCGGCCCTGGCTATCGGTCTGGATCTCGAACTGTTCGAACCACGGCGCCGGGCTCGGGCGGAAGCCGAAGGCGATGACCACGGCATCGGCCGGGATGATCTCTTCGGAACCCGGGATCGGCTCGGGGCTGCGACGGCCACGGGCATCCGGTTCGCCGAGACGGGTCTCGACCACCTTCACGCCTTCGACCTTGTCTTCACCGATGATGGCGATCGGCTGGCGGTTGTAGAGGAATTTCACGCCTTCTTCCTTGGCGTTCTTCACCTCTTTGCGCGAGCCGGGCATGTTCGCTTCGTCACGACGATAGGCACAGGTCACCGACTTGGCGCCCTGACGGATCGAGGTGCGGTTGCAGTCCATCGCCGTGTCGCCGCCGCCGAGTACCACGACCTTCTTGCCTTTCATGTCGACGAATTCTTCCGGCGACTTTTCAAAGCCCAGGTTGCGGTTGACGTTGGCGATGAGGAAATCCAGCGCGTCATAAACGCCCGGCAGGTCCTCACCGGCAAAACCGCCCTTCATGTAGGTGTAGGTGCCCATGCCCATGAACACCGCGTCGTATTCGGCGAGCAGTTGTTCCATGGTCACGTCTTTACCGACTTCGGTGTTGAGACGGAACTCGATGCCCATGCCGGTGAAGACTTCGCGACGATTGCTCAGCACGGTCTTTTCCAGCTTGAACTCGGGGATGCCGAAGGTCAGCAGGCCACCGATTTCCGGGTTCTTGTCGAACACCACCGGAGTTACACCGCCACGCACCAGCACGTCGGCGCAACCCAGACCCGCCGGGCCTGCGCCGATGATCGCGACACGTTTGCCGGTCGGCTTGACCTTGGACATGTCCGGGCGCCAGCCCATGGCGAACGCGGTGTCGGTGATGTACTTCTCGACCGAACCGATGGTCACCGCGCCGAAGCCGTCGTTCAGGGTGCAGGCACCCTCGCACAGACGATCCTGGGGACAAACCCGGCCGCAAACTTCCGGCAGGGTATTGGTCTGGTGCGACAACTCGGCGGCCTGAAGGATGTTGCCCTCGGCCACCAATTTGAGCCAGTTTGGAATGAAGTTGTGCACCGGGCACTTCCATTCGCAATACGGGTTGCCGCAACCCAGGCAGCGGTGGGCCTGATCGGCCGACTGCTGGGGTTTGAACGGTTCGTAGATTTCAACGAACTCTTTCTTGCGTTGACGCAACAGTTTCTTCTTCGGATCCTTGCGCCCGACATCGATGAACTGGAAGTCGTTATTCAGACGTTCAGCCATTGTTAAAACCTCATCAAACTCTTCAGGCGCATATCACTGCGGGTTGGCACGAGTGCTGGAAAGCAGGGTTTTCAAGCTGGCAGCCTTGGGCTTGACCAACCAGAAACGCCGCAAGTAATCGTCGAGGTTCTCGGCGAGTTCACGACCCCACTCGCTGTCGGTTTCGGCGACGTACTCGTTCAGCACGTTCTGCAGGTGGCTGCGATAGGCTTCCATCGCCTCGCCGCTGATCCGCTGGATTTCCACCAGTTCGTGATTGACCCGGTCAACGAAGGTGTTGTCCTGATCGAGCACGTAGGCGAAACCACCGGTCATGCCAGAACCGAAGTTGTAACCGGTCTTGCCCAGCACGCAGACGAAACCACCGGTCATGTACTCGCAGCAGTGATCGCCAGTGCCTTCCACGACGGTGTGGGCACCGGAGTTACGCACGGCGAAACGCTCGCCTGCGGTGCCGGCGGCGAACAACTTGCCGCCAGTGGCACCGTACAGGCAGGTGTTGCCGATAATGGCGCTTTCCTGAGTTTTATAAACGCTGCCCTTCGGCGGCACGATGACCAGCTTGCCGCCGGTCATGCCTTTGCCGACGTAGTCGTTGGCGTCGCCTTCCAGGTACATGTTCAGACCGCCGGCGTTCCACACACCGAAGCTCTGACCTGCCGTGCCCTTGAAGCGGAAGGTGATCGGCGCTTTCGCCATCCCCTGGTTGCCATGCTTGCGCGCGATTTCGCCGGAGATCCGCGCGCCGATCGAACGGTCGCAGTTGCAGATATCCAGCTCAAACTCAGCACCGCTGAGGTCGTTGATCGCCGACGCGGCCAGCTCGACCATCTTCTCCGCCAGCAGACCTTTATCGAACGGCGGGTTGCGCTCGACGCCGCAGAACTGCGGTTTGTCCGCCGGGATGTGATCGCTGCCCAGCAGCGGGGTCAGGTCCAGGTGATGTTGCTTGGCGGTCTGGCCTTCGAGGATTTCCAGCAGATCAGTGCGACCGATCAGCTCTTCGAGGGAGCGCACACCAAGCTTGGCCAGCCACTCACGGGTTTCTTCGGCGACGTAGGTGAAGAAATTCACCACCATGTCGACGGTGCCGATGTAGTGATCCTTGCGCAGCTTCTCGTTCTGCGTCGCGACGCCAGTGGCGCAGTTGTTCAGGTGGCAGATGCGCAGGTATTTGCAGCCCAGTGCGATCATCGGCGCGGTACCGAAGCCGAAGCTCTCGGCGCCGAGGATTGCCGCTTTGATCACGTCGAGGCCGGTTTTCAGGCCGCCGTCGGTCTGCACCCGGACTTTGCCGCGCAGGTCGTTGCCGCGCAGGGTCTGGTGGGTTTCAGCGAGGCCGAGTTCCCAAGGTGCGCCCGCGTATTTGATCGAAGTCAGCGGCGAAGCACCGGTACCGCCGTCGTAACCGGAAATGGTGATCAGGTCGGCATAGGCCTTGGCCACACCGGCGGCGATGGTGCCGACGCCCGCTTCAGCTACGAGTTTCACCGAAACCAGCGCCTGCGGGTTGACCTGCTTGAGGTCAAAGATCAGTTGCGACAAGTCTTCGATCGAGTAGATATCGTGGTGCGGCGGTGGCGAAATCAGGGTCACGCCCGGCACTGCGTAACGCAGTTTGGCGATCAGCCCGTTGACCTTGCCGCCCGGCAGTTGCCCGCCCTCGCCCGGCTTGGCGCCTTGGGCGACCTTGATCTGCAGCACTTCGGCATTGACCAGGTATTCCGGGGTTACACCGAAACGGCCAGTCGCGACCTGCTTGATTTTCGAACTCTTGATGGTGCCGTAACGCGCCGGATCTTCACCACCTTCGCCGGAATTGGAACGCGCGCCGAGGCGGTTCATGGCTTCGGCCAGGGCTTCGTGAGCTTCCGGCGACAGTGCGCCCAGCGAGATGCCGGCGGAATCGAATCGCTTGAGCACAGATTCCAGCGGCTCGACTTCACTGATGTCCAGCGGCGTGTCGAGGGTCTTGACCTTGAACAGGTCGCGAATCATCGACACCGGACGGTTGTCCACCAGTGAGGTGTATTCCTTGAATTTGGCGTAGTCACCCTGCTGCACGGCGGCTTGCAGGGTGTTGACCACGTCCGGGTTGTAGGCGTGATATTCGCCACCGTGGACGAACTTCAGCAGACCGCCCTGCTGGATCGGCTTGCGCGGGCTCCAGGCTTCGACGGCGAGGGCTTTCTGCTCGGCTTCGATGTCGACGAAACGCGCACCCTTGATCCGGCTTGGCACGCCACGGAAGCTCAGCTCGCAGACTTCTTCGGACAGGCCAATGGCCTCGAACAGCTGCGCACCGCGATACGAAGCGATGGTCGAGATACCCATCTTCGACAGGATCTTCAGCAGACCTTTGGTGATGCCTTTGCGGTAGTTCTTGAACACCTCGTAGAGGTCGCCCAGGACTTCACCGGTACGGATCAGGTCGCCCAGCACTTCGTAGGCCAGGAACGGATAAACCGCCGAGGCACCGAAACCGATCAGCACCGCGAAGTGATGCGGGTCACGGGCGGTCGCGGTTTCAACGAGGATGTTGGAATCGCAACGCAGGCCCTTCTCGGTCAGACGGTGGTGCACCGCACCGGTCGCCAGCGAAGCGTGGATCGGCAGCTTGCCCGGGGCGATATGGCGGTCGCTCAGGACGATCTGAGTACGCCCGGCGCGCACGGCTTCTTCAGCCTGATCGGCAACGTTGCGGATCGCCGCTTCGAGGCCGAGGCTTTCGTCGTAGTTGAGGTCGATGATCGCCCGTTCGAAACCCGGACGGTCGAGGTTCATCAGCGAGCGCCACTTGGCCGGAGAGATCACTGGCGAGCTGAGGATCACGCGCGAGGCGTGTTCCGGCGACTCCTGGAAAATGTTGCGCTCGGCACCGAGGCAGATTTCCAGCGACATCACGATCGCTTCACGCAGCGGGTCGATCGGCGGGTTGGTGACCTGCGCGAACTGCTGGCGGAAATAGTCGTACGGCGTGCGCACACGCTGGGACAGCACGGCCATCGGCGTGTCGTCGCCCATCGAGCCCACGGCTTCGTAACCTTGCTCACCGAGCGGACGCAGCACCTGATCACGCTCTTCGAACGTGACCTGATACATCTTCATGTACTGCTTGAGCTGGTCGACGTCGTAGAAAGCCGAACCGTGGTCGTTGTCTTCCATGGTCGCCTGAATGCGCAGGGCATTCTTGCGCAGCCATTGCTTGTACGGATGACGGGATTTCAAACGGTTGTCGATCGCATCGGTATCGAGGATCTGCCCGGTTTCGGTATCCACGGCGAAGATCTGGCCCGGGCCGACGCGACCCTTGGCGAGCACGTCTTCAGGCTGGTAGTTCCACACGCCGATTTCCGAGGCGAGGGTGATGAAACCATTCTTGGTGGTCACCCAGCGCGCCGGACGCAGACCGTTACGGTCGAGCAGGCACACCGCGTAGCGACCATCGGTCATCACCACGCCGGCCGGGCCGTCCCACGGTTCCATGTGCATCGAGTTGTACTCGTAGAACGCACGCAGATCCGGGTCCATGGTTTCGACGTTCTGCCACGCTGGCGGAATGATCATCCGCACGCCACGGAACAGGTCGATGCCACCGGTGACCATCAGTTCGAGCATGTTGTCCATGCTCGAGGAGTCGGAACCGACGCGGTTGACCAGCGGGCCGAGCTCTTCCAGATCCATCAGATCATTGGTGAACTTGGTCCGACGGGCCTGCGCCCAGTTGCGGTTACCGGTGATGGTGTTGATTTCGCCGTTGTGGGCGAGGAAGCGGAACGGCTGCGCCAGCGGCCATTTCGGCAGGGTGTTGGTGGAGAAGCGCTGGTGGAACACGCAGATCGCGGTTTGCAGGCGCTCGTCACTCAGGTCCGGATAGAACGCGGCCAGGTCGGCCGGCATCATCAGGCCTTTATAGATGATGGTCTTGTGCGAAAAGCTGCAGATGTAATGGTCGGTGTCAGCGGCGTTGGCCACCGACGAACGGCGACGGGCGCTGAACAGCTTCACGGCCATGTCCTGATCGCTCAGGCCTTCGCCGCCGATGTAGACCTGCTCGATCTGCGGCAGGCGCTCAAGGGCCAGGCGGCCGAGGACGCTGGTGTCGATCGGCACTTTGCGCCAGCCGATCAGTTGCAGGCCTTCGGCGAGGATCTCGCGGTTCATGTTCTCGCGAGCGGCTTCGGCCTTGGCCGGATCCTGATTGAAGAACACCATGCCCACGGCATATTGCTTGGGCATTTCGACACCGAAGCTCTCCTGGGCAATGGCTCGCAGGAAGGCGTCGGGTTTTTGAATCAGCAGACCGCAACCGTCACCGGTCTTGCCGTCGGCATTAATCCCACCGCGGTGGGTCATGCAGGTCAGGGCCTCGATGGCCGTTTGCAAAAGGGTATGACTGGGCTCGCCCTGCATATGAGCTATCAGGCCGAAACCGCAGTTATCCTTGAATTCATCTGGTTGGTACAGACCTGCTTTCATAGACACTTTCTCACCAGGCTGCCTCTACTCGAGGCAAATTTCTTTTCAATTCAACCACTTGCGTTCCGCGCCGAACGTACGCCGGCTTAGCGGGGGCAAAAGGGTGGTCATTGTACACAGCGACACAGAGGCTCACAAATTTGACGACGAACTGTCGCAAATTCATGTCGCATTTGTGAAAGGTTTAAAGCGATCTGCTGTGCTAGTCAAAACTTTTTTAATTTTGACCGCAACGACTCAAAGACTACTGTGACGCAGACACCACAAGGCACGCGGCCCTTTCAGGCGGCGCGCACTCATGGAGATTTTGAGGTGCCGGGAGAGGCGGCCTGGGTAAGGCCGCCGAATCTTCAGCGAGTTGTTGCCAGTTCCTGTTGGACGCTGGCGACAGTGCGAGGCCAAGGTTTACCAGCCTGAACCTTCGCTGGCAAGGCCTTGATGGCAGAAACGGCCGCATCACGATTGGCAAAGTTGCCGTAGGTGATCACGTAAAGCGGCTTGCCGTTGAGGACTTTCTTGAAATAACGGTACTCGCCGCCCTGCTCCTTGACGAAGTTCTGCGCGGCGGTCTCCGAGCTGGTGCCGAGGATCTGCACGACATAGTTGCTGGTCGGCTGACCGGCGTACCAGCTGCCACCGGCAGCCTTGGCCACGGTAACGGGCTTGTCGGCAGGCTTGGCCGGAGCAGGAGCCGGTTTCGCAGCTGGCGCCGGGGTGGCCGGAGCAGGCTTGGCTGTGGCGATCTGCGTCGGTGCCGGGGTTGGCGCCGGTTTGGCGGCAGGAGTCGGAGCCGGTGTCGGCGCGGGACCGGCCGGAACGCCCGCAGGCGGTGCGGAGGTGGTTACGGTCGGCGGCGTATCGCTGGAGCCTTCCAGGGGCACGCCGTCGTCGCCTTCGGTGATGCCACCGGCGGCTTCTGCCAGCGGGCCACGCATGACCGGCTGCGAGTTGCCGACCAATGGCAGCGGCATCGGCTGGGTGTTGCCGGCGAATTCGACGGACGGGTTGGCGCCGTTCGCTGCACCCTGACCCAATGGCAGTTGCGCCTGTTCATTGGCCGGAGCACCGGTGGTCGGTGCCTTGCTGCGACCCGGCATCAGCCAGGCGGCGGCAACCGCGACCACAACGACGGCGGAAATCGCCAATACGTGTTTCTTCGGCATGTTGAACCCCATACTTGGACGCTTGACCGCGGAGCGGCTGGCAATCATGACTTCGATCAGTGCATCGCGAGCGACCTGGTTGATGTTGCCCGGCCAGCCCTCGGAGCTTTCGTGAATATCAGAGATCTGATCTGCGGTGAAAAGTTCGACACCCCGGCCCGCGCCTTCCAGCCGCTGGTCGAGATATTCGCGGGTCTCTTCTTCGGTGTACGGCTGCAATTCGATGACGTGGAAACGCTCTTCTTCGAGCTGCAACGCCTCAAGCTGAGCGATCAGCGACGACTCGCCGAACAGGAACACATGCGGACGACCTTCCGGCGTGCCGGCGCCGAGCGCCATCAATGCTTCCAGCGCGGACTCGTCGAGCTGCTCGGCATCGTCCACGAGCAGATAGACTTCCTGCCCGGTCAGACCCAGTTGCACCACCTGCTCGAGAATCGCGCCGACTTCGGCCTGAGCGACATCCAGCGCCTGCGCCACCTGGCGCAGCACGCCGGCCGCATCACCGGCGCCACGGGCGGAAACCACCACGCTCTGCACCGATTGCTTATTGGTGCTGGCCACCAGCGCCTGCCGCAGCAGGGTCTTGCCGCTGCCTTGCGGGCCGGTGACCACCAGCAGCAACTGGCTGTAACGCGCCAGGTGATGCAGTTGACCCAGCACCGGTTTGCGCTGGGCCGGGAAGAATTTGAAGCCCGGCACCCGTGGCGCGAACGGGTCGTGACTTAACTGGAAATGGCCGAGAAACGCCTCGTCGGCATGCAAACTAGTCATCGGAATCGTTTTAACCTTTAAGCTGAGCCAGGGCGCGGTAATCCGCTCCCAGCGTGGCCTGTAGAACCTCTTTCGGATAATCGTCGGTCACTACCGCTTCGCCCATCCGGCGCAGCAGCACCAGGCGCAGACGACCGTCGATCACTTTTTTATCAATTGCCATGTGTTGGAGAAAATCGGCTTCGCTCATCTCTTCAGGCGGAATGACCGGCAGGCCGGCCCGCTGGAACAGACGAATGCCGCGATCACGCTCCTGTTCGCTGATCCAGCCCAGGCGCGCGGACATTTCCAGCGCCATCACCGTGCCCGCCGCGACCGCCTCGCCATGCAGCCAGACACCATAGCCCATGTGGGTTTCGATGGCGTGGCCGAAGGTGTGGCCGAGGTTGAGCGTAGCGCGGACGCCGGTTTCCTTTTCATCGGCGCCGACCACCGCAGCCTTGGCCGCGCAGGAACGCTCGATCGCATAGGTCAGCGCGGTTTGATCCAGCGCGCGCAGAGCGTCGACGTTTTCTTCCAGCCAGGTCAGGAACGGCTCGTCGCAGATCAGGCCGTACTTGATGACTTCCGCCAGGCCCGCCGACAACTCGCGCTCCGGCAGGGTTTTCAGCGATGCGGTATCGATCAGCACCACGTTCGGCTGATAGAACGCGCCGACCATGTTCTTGCCCAGCGGATGGTTGATGCCGGTCTTGCCGCCGACCGAGGAATCGACCTGCGACAACAGCGTGGTAGGAATCTGGATGAAATCGACACCGCGCTGATAACAGGCGGCGGCGAAACCGGCCATGTCGCCGATCACCCCGCCGCCCAAGGCGATCACGGTGGTGCGGCGGTCATGACGGGCGGTCAGCAAACCGTCGAAAATCAGTTGCAGGGTTTCCCAGTTCTTGAAGGCTTCGCCGTCAGGCAACACCACCGAGATAACCGAAAACTGCGCAAGGCTGCGGGTCAGACGTTCGAGATAGAGCGGCGCGACGGTTTCGTTGGAGATGATTGCCACCTGCCGCCCGTGGATATGCGGCGCCAGCAGTTCCGGCTGATCCAACAGACCTTCGCCAATATGAATCGGGTAGCTGCGCTCGCCTAGATCGACCTTGAGTGTCTGCATGTGTCCCCACAGTGAAGATGGAAGCAGGCGTCCTGCCCTGAAATTATTGGTGTTCTGCGGCCTGTAGCGGTATGACGCCGCTCGCCCGGCAACCGCCACACCCTCGGCGGGCGCTGACAGGACGCCGAGGATAGCGCATTTCGGGCGATGCTTTAACGGGGTGGCAACTGCGCGAGACGGTCGAGAATGTCGAGCACCACCATGCGTGGCGGCCGCTCGTCGGTTTCCACCACCAGATCGGCAATTTCCCGATAAAGCGGATCACGGATCTCGAGCAGGTCGCGCAGGGTTTTCGCCGGATCGGCGGTACGCAGCAGCGGCCGATTGCGGTCGCGGGAGGTGCGGCCGACCTGCTGCTCGACGGAGGCGTGCAGATACACCACGCGCCCGCCTTCATGCAGGGCCTTGCGATTGGCATCACGCATCACTGCGCCGCCGCCGGTCGCCAGCACCACGCCATCGAACGCGCACAGCTCGGCGATCATCGCCTGCTCACGGTCACGAAAGCCGGGCTCGCCTTCCTTGTCGAAGATCCATGGGATATTGGCACCCGTGCGCAGCTCAATTTCCTTGTCGGAATCCTTGAACGGCAGGCGCAGCTCTTTAGCCAGCAATCGGCCGATGGTGCTTTTGCCAGCACCCATCGGTCCTACAAGTATCAAATTTCGCACAGAATCAACGACTCACAGCAATCGCCTGGTTATTCATGATACGCGGAGTGAGAAATACCAGCAGCTCGGATTTTTTCTCCGAAACCACATCACGCCGGAAAAGGCGGCCAAGATACGGCACATCGCCAAGAAATGGCACCTTATCTACGACCTTGCTCTGAGTATTTGAAAAAACGCCGCCGATTACGATGGTCTCGCCGTCATTTACCAGCACTTTGGCGTTGACCTCGTTTTTCTTGATCGGCGGCACATCCTGCACTTTGTTCAGGTAATCGGGCTCATCCTTGGTGACCTTGACCTCCATGATGATGCGGTTGTCCGGGGTGATCTGCGGTGTGACTTCCAGTGACAGCGAAGCCTCCTTGAACGACACCGAGGTCGCGCCGCTGGAGCTGGCCTCCTGATAGGGAATCTCGGTGCCTTTGAGGATTTTTGCGGTTTCCTTGTCCGAGGTGACTACCTTCGGCTGCGAGACGATTTCACCGTTGCCGGTCTTTTCCATCGCCGTCAGTTCCAGATCCAGCAGCACGTTGTCGGTGATGAACGCGATGCCGATCCCCGAGGTATTGTTGACCGTGCCCATGTCGACGAACGGCGAGTTGGTGCCGGTGCTGCCCGGCGTACCGATGGTGCTCGAGGAGCCATTGACCCCGGACGCGTTCCAGTTGCCCTTGTTCTGCACCGAACCGCCCCAGCGCACGCCCAGGCTCTTGTCATAATCGACGTTGGCCTCAACGATGCGCGCCTCGATCATCACCTGGCGTACCGGAATATCCAGCTGCGCGACGATCCGCCGGAGTTCATCGAGGCGATCCTGGGTCTGGTAGGCAATGATGTTGTTGGTTCGCTCATCGACGGTAATCGAACCGCGCTCGTCGACCTTGGCCTCGGCACTGGTCACCGACTGGAACAGCTTGGCAATGTCCGCTGCCTTGGCGTAATTGACTTGCAGCAGCTCACGACGCAGGGGCGCCAGTTCGGCGATCTGCTTCTGCGATTCCAGTTCCTGACGCTCGCGAGCGGCAATTTCATCGGCCGGCGCGACCAGCAGCACGTTGCCGATCTTGCGCTTGTCCAGCCCCTTGGTTTTCAGCACCAGATCCAGTGCCTGATCCCACGGCACGTTTTGCAGGCGCAACGTGATGCCGCCCTGCACCGTGTCGCTCGCCACCAGGTTGAGATTGGTGAAGTCCGCGATCAGTTGCAGCACCGAGCGCACGTCGATGTCCTGAAAATTCAGCGAGAGCTTGTCGCCGACATAGGCCTGACGGTCGGCGTTGCGCTTTTGCAGGTCGTCGATGCTCATCGGACGAACGCTCACGGTGAGCTTGTTGTCGGTCTGGAATGTGGAATAGTCGAAGGTGCCGCTGGGCTCGACACTGATCACCGTACGATCGCCGGTGAGCGCTGCGTTGACGAACTGCACCGGGGTGGCGAAGTCCTTGACGTCGAGGCGCACGCGCAGTTTTTCCGGCAGTTGCGTACGGGCGAAGCTGAGGATGATCTTGCCGTCGTGCTCCTGGATATCCGGGGCGATGGTCGGATCAGAGAGATCGATGACCACATTGCCCTCGCCCTCGGTGCCGCGCTGGAAATCGACGCCGCGAATCGCCCTGCTGCGTTGCGCGGCCGGTCTGGCCGGTGCTGCGGCGGCCGTGGCGGCACGCGGTGCAGCGACGGCCGGGCGCGGCGCAGTCGCGGAAGCGCCCTGACCGACCACTACAAACAGATTATTGCCCTCGACCCGCGTGCTGTAAGGCGCCAACTGCGTCAGGCTGACAATCAGCCGCGTGCGATCCTTGGCTTCGGCCACCGTGGCCGTGCGCGCGTTGCCGCTGCCCAGATCAAGATTCTTGTTGGCCATCTGGCTGGTCACGCCCGGCAGATCCAGTGCAATGCGTGCCGGTGACTCGGTTGTGTAGCCCTTGGGCTGTGGTGGCGGGCCGTCGAACGACAGCTTCAGTTCGACGCGGTCACCCGGCAGCGCGGCAACATCCAGCGCTTTCAGACTGGCCGCCATTACCATCGGTGACACCAGCGCTATCCATAGCGAAAAACCGAGGGTGGAGAAAATCCTGTTCATTATTCGACTTCCACTATGAGTGCTCTTTCAAAGGAATGGTGCGCGGCCGCTCCAGCCAGGCGCCGGCGCCGTCGGGCACGATCTCGACGACATCGACCTGGGTAGGGCTGATGGCGACGATGCGGCCGTCGTTGCGGCCCAGGTAGTCTCCGACCTTGAGACGATGCACCCCGCCTGCGCCGCGCAACAGCGCAAACGAGCCCGAGGCATTGGCAATCGTGCCGACCATTTCGAACTGCTCGATATTGAACCCTTCAAGGTATTGCTTGACCCGATTGGGGTCGGGTTTGACGTTGCGCGAACCGTGTTTCTGCCCGGCCAGATCGACCCGCGCCTGCCGCGAAAACGGGCTGCGCAGGTTGGCGGCGCTGTAAGTGAATGTGGGGTAAGACCGGAATGTCGGCGTTGGTTCAATCCTGCCCGCCGGACGCAGGCGCACTTCGTTGAGGTACGCGTCGAGGTCGCTGAAGTCATCGCCGCCACCGCAGCCGCTTAACGCCAGCATCATGGGCAGGACGAGATAACGAATCGGGGTCATTTCTCCAGCCCCTTGTCGTTATAGCGGTACGTCTTGGCAAGAATGCTCATGCGCAGCTTCGTCCCGCCCTCGGGATTGGCTGGCGCCAGTTCGAAATCGTGCAGAGTGACAATTCGTGGCAGCCCGGCGACGCCGCTGACGAAGGTCGCGAGGTCGTGATAGGCGCCTGTCACGGTGATCTGGATCGGCAGCTCGATGTAGAACGGCTGGGTCACTTCCGGCAGCAGCTTGATCTCTTCGAATTCCAGGCCGCTGCCCAGACCGGTGCGAGTGATGTCTTCGAGCAGGCCCGGCACTTCGGTGTCGCTGGGCAATTGCCGCAGCAGCACGCCGAAGGTGTTTTCCATTTCCTTCATTTGCTGGGTATACAGCTCAAGGTTCGCCGACAGCCGCGCCTTGCTGGCGAATTGTTCCTTGAGGGTGGTTTCCTCTTCGCGCTTGAGGTCGAGCTGATTTTCCATATCGCTGATAAAGAAGTAATAGCCAAGCGCGAGGATCAACACCATCACCAGCGCACCGCACAGGGTTTTTACCGCCGGGGGCCAGGAGCCGATGTTGCTGGTGTCGAGGTCGTTGAAATCGATATTGCGCAGGCTTTGCAGCCATTCGGAGGCGTTCATTGCTCGTCCTCCACAACCTTGGGCTGAGTCTGACGGACGGTAAGCTGGAAGACATTAGCCTGTTCGACCTGATCGGCGCTGGTGGCCTTGACCTCATTCAGGCTTGGCGCGTCGAACCAGTCGGACGCGTCGAGATTGCGCATCAGCTCGGAGACCCGGTTGTTCGACTCCGCCGCGCCACTGATGGACAGGGTCTTGCCGGCCATTTTCACATCGGTGAAATACACGCCGTCCGGCAGGGTACGCGCCAGTTGGTCGAACACCCGCCCGCTGATCTGCCGATTGCCCTGCAGGTCCTGGATGATGCGCATGCGCTCGACCAATTGCTGGCGGCGCGCCTTGAGTTCGCTGATCTGTTTGATGCGTTCGTCGACCACGGCAATCTGTTTGCCGATGTAATCGTTGCGCGCCATCTGCCGCTCGATCGCTGCGGTGATGATCTGGTCGGCAATCAGCACCGCGCCGATCGAGCCGGCCAGCACGCCGATAAGTACCAGCAGAAAGCGTTTGCGCCGTTCTTCGCGGCGTTCCTCGCGCCAGGGGAGAAGGTTGATCCGCGCCATCAGTCGAAACTCCTGAGCGCGAGCCCGCAGGCAATCATCAAGGCTGGCGCGTCGCTGGCCAGCGCTCCTGCGTTGACCTTGCTGCCCAAGGCCATGTCGGCGAATGGGTTGGCGACCTGCGTCGGCGTGTCCAGCCGCTGTTCGATCAGACGGTCCAGGCCGGGCACCGAGGCGGTGCCGCCGGCCAACAGGATATGGTCGACCGCGTTGTACTGCCCGGAGGCGAAGAAGAACTGCAGCGAACGCGAGACTTGCTGCACCAGCGCCTCGCGAAATGGCTGCAAGACCTCGCTGACGTAATCGTCAGGCAGCCCGCCCTGTTTTTTCGCTAGGCCCGCCTGTTCGACCGTGAGGCCGTAGCGGCGCTGGATCTCTTCGGTGAGCTGGCGTCCGCCGAACAATTGCTCTCGGGTATAGATGATCTTGCCGTTGTGCAGGACGCTGAGAGTGGTCATGGTCGCACCGATGTCGACCACCGCCACGGTCAGGCGCTCCTGGGAGGCCGCCAGATGCGTCGCCAGCAGACCGAACGAGCGCTCGAGGGCGTAGGCCTCGACGTCCACCACCCGCGCGGTCAGGCCGGCGAGCGCCAGCGCCGCTTCACGCACCTCGACGTTTTCCTTGCGACAGGCGGCAAGCAGCACGTTGACCCGATCCGGGTTGCGCGGCGAGACGCCCTGGACTTCAAAATCGATGGCGACTTCGTCCAGCGGATAGGGAATGTATTGGTCGGCCTCGATCTTGAGCTGGTTTTCCAGTTCGTCGTCAGACAGCCCGGCGTCCATCTCGATGACCTTGGTGATCACCGCAGAACCGGCCACCGCCACCGCCACGCTCTTGACCCCGGTTCGCGCTTTCACCAGCAACCGGCTCAGCGCCTGGCCGACGCCTTCGAGGTCGGCGATGTTCTTTTCGACCACGGCGTTCGCCGGCAACGGCTCCACCGCATAGGCCTCGACCCGGTAGCGCTCGCCCTGACGGCTCAGTTCCAGCAGCTTCACCGACGTGGAGCTGATGTCGATCCCCAGTAACGCATTGGTCTTTTTATTGAAGAGTCCCAGCACTACCAATTCCCTATGACTTTCCGTGAGTTACGGACTCTGTAATACGCATTGCGTTCCTTCACCCCCGTCTTGACAGAAGCGCCAATGACGCCCCCGACGGAAAAGTGCTTATAATGCCCAGCGATTTTTTCCGCTTTTTACTGCCAGCGCGGATGGCTCTGTGTGTAACCGCAGCCCCGTGCCAAATTCATTCTTTGCCCTGGATGTCCAAAAGCCTTGATTCGTCTGCTGAAATTTTTCGGTTGGTCCATCGTCGCCGTTTTCTGCGGACTGCTCTTAGGTCTCAGCGGCGCCTTTCTTTACCTTAGTCCGGGTTTGCCGTCTGTGGAGGCGCTGAGAAGCATTCAGTTGCAGATTCCTCTGCGCGTATACAGCAGCGACAACAAGTTGATCGCAGAATTTGGCGAAATGCGCCGTACACCGATTCGTTTCGCCGACATTCCGCCCAACTTCATCAATGCGTTACTAAGTGCTGAAGACGACAATTTTGCCAACCACTATGGCGTCGACCCGAGCAGCCTGATGCGCGCGGCGACGCAACTGGTCAAGAGCGGGCATATTCAGTCCGGCGGCAGCACCATCACCATGCAGGTGGCGAAGAACTTCTTCCTCACCAGCGAGCGCAGCTTCTCGCGCAAAACCACCGAAATTCTTCTGGCCCTGCAGATCGAGCGACAGCTGACCAAGGACGAGATTCTTGAGCTGTACGTCAACAAGATCTACCTGGGCAACCGCGCCTACGGCATCGAGGCGGCGGCGCAGGTGTATTACGGCAAATCGATCCGTGACATCAGCCTGGCGCAGATGGCGATGATCGCCGGTCTGCCAAAAGCACCGTCGCGTTTCAACCCGCTGGCCAACCCGGCGCGCAGCAAAGAACGCCGCGACTGGATCCTCGGGCGCATGTATAAGCTGGGCAAGATCAGCGAAGCCGACTACACCGCGGCGATCAACGAGCCGCTGAACGCCAGCTACCACGTGCCGACCCCGGAAGTGAACGCACCGTACATCGCCGAAATGGCCCGTGCCGAAATGGTCGGCCGTTATGGCAGCGACGCCTACACCGAAGGCTTCCGTGTCACCACCACGGTGCCAAGCAATCTGCAGGAAATGGCCAACACCGCGCTGCACGAAGGCTTGATGACCTACGACCAGCGCCACGGCTACCGTGGCCCCGAGTCGCGCCTGCCGGGCAAGACCCGCGAAGCCTGGGCCAGCGAGCTGACCAAGCAGCGCACCATCAGCAGCCTCGAACCTGCGATCGTCACCCAGGTCGATAAAACCGGCCTGCAGGTGTTGACCCGCACCGGTGAAGAGCACGTAGCCTGGGACACGATGAAATGGGCGCGACCGTTCCTCAACACCAACAGCATGGGCGCCAACCCGCGCCAGCCGTCGGATGTGGCGCAGGTCGGTGATTTGATCCGCGTGCAGCGCCAGACGGACAATTCGCTGAAATTCAGCCAGATACCACAGGCTCAGGGCGCACTGGTGTCGCTGGATCCGCAAAACGGTGCGATCCGTTCGCTGGTGGGTGGCTTCGCTTTCGAGCAGAGCAACTACAACCGCGCCATGCAGGCCAAGCGTCAGCCGGGTTCGAGCTTCAAGCCATTCGTTTACAGCGCCGCGCTGGATAACGGCTACACCGCTGCCAGCCTGGTCAACGATGCGCCGATCGTGTTCGTCGACGAGTACCTGGACAAGGTCTGGCGCCCGAAGAACGACACCAACACCTTCCTCGGCCCGATCCGCCTGCGTGAAGCGCTGTACAAGTCGCGCAACCTGGTGTCGATCCGCCTGTTGCAGGCCATGGGCGTGGGCAAGACCATCGACTACATCACCCGCTTCGGCTTCAACAAGCAGGACCTGCCGCCGAACCTGTCGCTGGCACTCGGCACCGCAACGCTGACGCCGATGGAAATCGCCACTGGCTGGAGCACCTTTGCCAACGGTGGCTACAAGATCACCCCGTACATCATCGACAAGATCGAAAGCCGTAACGGTGACACTTTGTTCGTCGCCAACCCGCCGACCGTGCCACAGGGTGGCGCGGCGACCGACGGTATCGCTGCGCCGGCTACCGAGTCGTTCACGGTCAATGCCGCTCCGGTTGCCGGTGAAGCGTCGGCCAATCCGGCAGTGCCGCAAGCGCCGGCCGTGGCCGAACGGATTGTCGATGGACGTACCACCTACATCCTCAACAGCATGCTGCAGGACGTAATCAAACTCGGCACCGGCCGGCGCGCACTGGCCATGGGCCGCAGTGACATCGCGGGCAAGACCGGTACCACCAACGAATCGAAAGATGCCTGGTTCTCTGGCTACAACGCTGATTACGTAACCACGGTGTGGACTGGTTTCGACCAACCGGAAAGCCTCGGACGCCGTGAGTTCGGCGGTACTGTGGCGCTGCCAATATGGATGAATTACATGTCGGCCGCGCTGAAAGACAAGCCGCCGCATGTGCAGCCTGAGCCAGAAGGCTTGCTCAGCCTGCGGGTAGACCCGATCAGCGGCCGTGCAGCAACACCGAGCACACCGGGGGCGTACTTCGAACTGTTCAAGGCCGAAGACACGCCGCCATCGGTGAACGAGCTGGGCAACGGCGCCGTACCGGGCAGCCCGCTGCCGGCGGATGAACAGGCGCCGATCGATTTGTTCTGATCCTGATGCCGCAAAAAGGCCCCGTCTTCGTGAGAAGTGCGGGGCTTTTTATTACCCGAAGATCAAAAGCCCCTCACCCTAACCCTCTCCCAGAGGGGAGAGGGGACTTACCGAGTTGTCTGGGGTCAAACACCGACCTGAAAGTGTGGTGTCGATTATGGATTCAAAACCATACATTCAGGTCGGCGTAGCTCCCAAGCGTCCCCCAATCAGTCCCCTCTCCCTCTGGGAGAGGGTTAGGGTGAGGGGCTCTTGATCTTCAGGCATAAAAAAGCCCCGACTCTCACGAGCCGGGGCTTTTGTTTGACACGCTACAACGACTTAGCCGTTGAACACGTCATCCACGCTTTTCAGCGGGTAGTTCTTCGGATACGGCAGGGTGGCCACGCCGGTCTCGATCGCAGCCTTGGCCACGGCGTCGGAGATCAGGGTGATCAGGCGCTTGTCCATTGGCTTCGGAATGATGTACTCACGGCCGAATTCCAGCGGAGCACCGCCGTAGGCATCGCACACGTCCTGTGGAACAGGCAGTTTGGCCAGTTCGCGCAGGGCGTTGGCGGCGGCGACTTTCATTTCTTCGTTGATGCGCTTGGCGCGAACGTCCAGGGCACCACGGAAGATGAACGGGAAGCCCAGTACGTTGTTGACCTGATTCGGGTAGTCCGAACGGCCGGTTGCCATGATCACATCGCTACGGGTGGCGTGCGCCAGTTCCGGGGAGATTTCCGGATCCGGGTTGGAGCAGGCGAACACGATCGGGTTGGCCGCCATCGAGAGCAGGCCTTCGGCGCTCAGCAGGTTCGGACCGGACAGACCGACGAATACGTCAGCGCCTGCCAGTGCGTCTGCCAGGGTGCGCTTCTCGGTAGCGTGGGCGAACACGGCTTTGTACTGGTTCAGGTCGTCACGGCCGGAGTGGATCACGCCGGTACGGTCAACCATGAAGATGTTTTCGATGCGAGCGCCCATGCTCACCAGCAGTTTCATGCAGGAGATGGCGGCAGCGCCGGCGCCGAGGCAGACGATTTTTGCTTCCGGCAGGGTTTTGCCAGCGATTTCCAGGGCGTTGATCATGCCGGCAGCGGTCACGATTGCGGTGCCATGCTGGTCATCGTGGAACACCGGAATGTCGCACTGCTCGATCAGAGCGCGTTCGATCTCAAAGCACTCTGGCGCCTTGATGTCTTCCAGGTTGATGCCACCGAAGGTGATGGAGATGCGCTTGACGGTGTCGATGAAGGCTTGCGGGCTTTCCGAGTCGACTTCGATGTCGAATACGTCGATGCCGGCGAAGCGCTTGAACAGCACGCCCTTGCCTTCCATCACAGGCTTGGAAGCCAACGGGCCGAGGTTGCCCAGGCCGAGAATCGCGGTGCCATCGGAAATGACTGCCACCAGGTTGCCCTTGCCGGTGTATTTGTAGGCCAGTTCAGGATCGCGAGCGATCTCGCGTACTGGTTCAGCTACGCCGGGGCTGTAGGCCAGCGACAGGTCGCGGGCGGTAGCAGTGGCCTTGGTGAGCTCGACACTCAGCTTCCCCGGACGAGGATTGGCGTGGTATTCGAGAGCGGCAGTTTTCAGATCAGACATTTTGGCATTCCGCTTTTTTACTGTTGGACAGACTGGTCAGCGAGGATACGCGCCTCGCAAAGTCCCCACAAGACTGGGCAGTCACCGCTGTCAAGCGCCCTGCCCTACGACTTTGGGCCAAGAGCCACGGCGCACAAGGGCTGGACTGTTCACAATCAGCTGTAAAAATGTCTACAATTTTTCTTCAACGCGGTACGTGCAGCATCGAAGGATCGGTCAACGGCAACAACCAGCGCGCCTGACCCTTTTGCAATCCACCGCGCCGGGATCGGTCAACCACCCAGCCACGCGCCTCGATCTGCCTGCCTTTCAGTGCTTCCAGATCAGCACTGTCAAATCGTCCGAGCAGATTGGGTGCAACCCGCAATACAACCCTGTCCTGCAACTCGATCCAGATTCCGCCGCGATTGCGCTGCACCTTGCTCACCCGACCGCTGACTACGGCAAAGCCTGAACGCTGGATCTCCTGCGCTTTCCGCACCGGCGATTGCCGCCAGAGACCAACCCCGGCCTGTCGAGCGCTGCGTTCGGCGGCCTGCTGGCAGGCGACCAGGTCGACATTCGGCGCGACCGCAACGTGAAAACCCAGGCCATCGGCAAGCATTTGCGCTTCGAGATTCACTCCGCTGGCGCTGTAAACATGCGCGAGCGTACGGCCGTAATGGTCTTTCGCCTGCTTGCCGGGCCGCAAGCCGACCCGGCCGCCGCTGTCATCGACCAGCGCTTGCAGGCGTTTACGCGCCGCCACGGCGAAGGGTTCGTCGCTGCGGCCCTGCTTGCCCAGCTCCGGCGTATTGAGGCCGATCATGCGCACATTGCGCCCGTCGTTCAGGCGCAGGGTGTCGCCATCGACCACCCGCTGCACGGAGACGCTGGTCAGCCCTGCGGGTGTCGGGCAGAACGCCTGGGCGGCGGACAGCCAAATCGCAGACACAAAAAAGGCGCCCGCAAGGGACGCCTTTTTCATCAGTCTGGAGAAGTCGAAACGACCATCCAAAATGATCAGCCTCAGGCTTTTTTGCCGACGCCGAAAGTAGCGAAACGGTCTGCGAACTTCTGCACACGGCCGCCGGTGTCCAGAGTCTTCTGCTTACCGGTGTAGAACGGGTGGCATTCGTTGCAAACGTCGATCGCCAGGGCTTTGCCGTAGGTCGAACGAGTTTCGAACTTGTTACCGCAGCTGCAGGTAACAGCAATTTCCGGGTAGTTCGGATGGATATCGGCTTTCATGGTGTCTTCCTCAGGCTAGCGTGCCGCCACCCAACACTATTGTTGAATACCGCACGTAATTAGGCCGCGGATTCTACCAGACCTTTTCAATCGCGCAAGCTGTCACCGAGACCGACCGTCTGCTAGGCTCCCGGCCTTGAACGCACTTCCCTGTGGGAGCGAGCCTGCTCGCGAAGGCGCCATGGCAGTCGACACATGTGTTGCCTGACCCACCGCCTTCGCGAGCAGGCTCGCTCCCACAGGTCATGCATATCCGATCATTTTGCGTATCGAGATCCCCCCGCGTGCCCGACGCCATTTTGCGCCTTGCCCTGCCTTCGCCTCTGCGCCGCCTGTTCGATTACCGGGCGCCGGCCGGGGTGCGGCGTGAGCAATTGCAGCCGGGCATGCGCTTGCGGGTGCCGTTCGGTCGGCGCGAGATGATCGGGATTCTGGTCGAGGTCACCGACACCAGCGAGGTGCCGGCAGAAAAACTCAAACCGGCACTGGCCCTCCTCGACTCGACTTCACCGCTGCCGCCGGCGCTGTTCAAGCTGTGCCTGTGGACGGCGCAGTATTATCAGCACAGCCTCGGCGACACCTTGAACTGGGCCTTGCCAGTGCTGCTGCGTCAGGGCGAGCTGGCCGAAGCCCGCCAGGAACGCTTCTGGTCGGTGGCCCCCGGCGCCAGCGTCGATGACCCGCGAGTGGCCCGTGCGCCACGCCAGCGCGAGGCGCTGACCACGCTGGCCCAGCACCCCCACGGCGTCGCCCATCAGTTGTTGAGCAAACTGATGCTGAGCAAGGACAGCCTCGATCTGCTGCTGGCCAAGGGGCTGGTGCAGGTCGAAATCCGCCGCCACGCCCCCGGCGCTCGCCATGAACATTGGCTGGCGCAACCGGAGCTGCCGCTCAACAGCGAACAACGCGCGGCGTATGAAGCGATTCGCGCCGGTTTCGACAGTTATCACGCGTTTCTCCTGGCCGGCGTCACCGGCAGCGGCAAGACCGAAGTCTATCTGCAACTGATCCGCGAAACCCTCGAAGCCGGCAAACAGGCACTGGTGCTGATCCCGGAAATCAACCTCGGCCCGCAGACCCTGGCGCGTTTCGAACAGCGTTTCAATGCGCGCATCGCCCTGCTGCATTCGGCAGTGAATGATCGCGAACGCCTCGACGCGTGGCTCGCCGCCCGTGATGGCGAGGCCGATATTATTATCGGCACCCGCTCGGCGCTGTTCACGCCAATGAAAAATCCCGGGCTGATCATCATCGATGAAGAGCACGACGGCTCCTATAAACAGCAGGAAGGTCTGCGCTACCACGCTCGCGATCTGGCACTGGTACGCGCGCGGCAGGAAAACATCCCGATCGTGCTCGGCTCCGCCACGCCGTCGCTGGAAAGTCTGCATAACGCTTACACCGGTCGCTATGGCCTGTTGCGCCTGAACGAACGCGCCGGCGGCGCCAAGCAACCGCGCTTCCTGCGGCTGGACGTGAAAAGCCGTCCGCTCGACAGCGGTATTTCCGGGCCGATGCAGCAAGCCATCGGCCAGACCCTCGCCAACGGCCAGCAGGTGCTGGTGTTCCTCAACCGTCGCGGCTTTGCCCCGACCCTGCTCTGCCACGATTGCGGCTGGATGTCCGAGTGCTCGCGCTGCGATGCGCGCATGACCGTGCATCAACGTTACGGCGAGTTGCGCTGCCACCACTGCGGCAACGTCGAGCGCACGCCGCGCCAGTGCCCGAAGTGCAGCAAGGTCGATCTGCGCCCCGTCGGCGCCGGCACCGAACGCGCCGAAGAACGCCTGGCGATTCTGTTCCCGGATTACCCGGTACTGCGCGTCGATCGCGACAGCACCTCGCGCAAGGACGCGATGAATCAGCTGTTTGCGACGATTCAAAAGGGTCAGCCGTGCATTCTGGTCGGCACGCAGATGTTGGCCAAAGGGCACCATTTCCCCCGGGTGACGCTGGTATCGATTCTGGATGCCGACGGTGGCCTGTTTTCCGGCGACTTCCGCGCCAGCGAGCGCATGGCGCAGTTGATCGTCCAGGTCGCCGGGCGCGCCGGCCGGGCTGAGGAGCCGGGCAGGGTGATCATCCAGACGCATTTGGCCGACCATCCTTTATTGGTGCAACTGACCGAGCAGGGTTATTTCGCCTTCGCCGAACAAGCCTTGAGCGAGCGCCGCGCGGCCGGGTTGCCGCCGTTTGCCCATCTGGCGCTGCTGCGCGCCGAAGCGCACAAGCCGGGGCAGGCGGAAGGCTTTCTCGATGAAGCGTGCAGCGCGGCCGAACGCTTGCTGGCCGAATTGAATCTGAGCGGCATCGAGTTGCTCGGGCCGGTGCCGGCGCCGATGGAGCGCCGAGCCGGGCGTTATCGCGCCCAGCTGTTGTTACAGGCGACCGCGCGGGCACCGCTGCACCGCTTGCTGGCGAGCTGGATGCTGGTGCTGGAGCAGATGCCGAGTGGGCGGGCAGTGCGCTGGTCGCTGGATGTTGATCCCGTCGACTTGTACTGATTGATCGATTGCTATCGCTGGCAAGCCAGCTCCCACAGGGACTGCGCCGCTCTTGTGGGAGCTGGCTTGCCAGCGATAACGGTCGAATTGTCACCACAAATCCATAAGCTGCCTGCTAAGGTTGGCAAGCCCGTCTTCGCAACGGATAATGCCCAGTTTTTCCACCCGCGCATCGATGCGCCCGCCGCGCTTGCGGTCGAAAGAGAAGACCATGAAAGACACCATTCGCCAGCTGATCCAGCAAGCCCTCACCCAACTCGTCAACGAAGGTGTGTTGCCTGAAGGCCTGACGCCGGCGATCCAGGTGGAGAACGCCCGCGACAAGACCCACGGCGACTTCGCCAGCAACATCGCCATGATGCTGGCCAAGCCGGCCGGCATGAAGCCACGGGATCTGGCGGAGAAAATCATCGCCGCCCTGCCCTCTGACGAGAACGTCACCAAGGCCGAAATCGCCGGCCCGGGCTTCATCAATTTCTTCCAGAACACCCAGGCACTGGCCTCGCGCCTCGACGCCGCACTGGCCGACGCCCATGTCGGCGTGCGCAAGGCCGGCCCGGCGCAACGCACCGTGGTCGACCTGTCGGCGCCGAACCTGGCCAAGGAGATGCACGTCGGCCACTTGCGCTCGACCATCATCGGCGACGGCGTGGCCCGCGTGCTTGAGTTCCTCGGCGACGAAGTGATCCGCCAGAACCACGTCGGCGACTGGGGCACCCAGTTCGGCATGTTGATGGCGTACCTGCAGGAAAACCCGATCACCAGCGACGAATTGTCCGATCTGGAAAACTTCTACCGTGCGGCCAAGCAGCGTTTCGACGAGTCCGAAGAATTCGCCGATCGCGCGCGTGGCCTGGTGGTCAAGTTGCAGGCTGGCGATGCCGAATGCCTGGCACTGTGGACCAAGTTCAAGGACATCTCGCTGTCGCACTGCCAGAAGATCTACGAACTGCTCAACGTCAAACTGACCATGGCCGACGTGATGGGCGAAAGCGCCTACAACGACGACCTGATCAACGTGGTCAACGACCTGAAAGCAGCGGGCATGCTGGTCGAGAGCAACGGCGCCCAGTGCGTGTTCCTCGACGAGTTCAAGAACGCCGATGGCGACCCGCTGCCGGTGATCATCGTCAAGGCCGATGGCGGTTACCTGTACGCCACCACTGACCTGGCGGCCGTGCGCTACCGCAGCGGCAAGCTCAAGGCTGATCGCGCGTTGTATTTCGTCGACCAGCGCCAGGCCCTGCACTTTCAGCAGGTCTTCGCGGTGGCGCGCAAGGCCGGTTTCGTCACCCATCCGATGGAAATGGAACACATGGGGTTCGGTACCATGAACGGCGCCGATGGCCGTCCGTTCAAGACCCGTGATGGCGGCACCGTGAAGCTGATCGACCTGCTGACCGAAGCCCAGGAACGTGCCTACAACCTGGTGAAAGAGAAGAACCCGACCCTGGCCGAAGACGAGTTGCGCAACATCGCCAAGGTCGTCGGCATCGGCGCGGTGAAATACGCCGACCTGTCCAAGCATCGCACCAGCGACTACAGCTTCAACTTCGACCTGATGCTCAATTTCGAAGGCAACACCGCGCCGTATCTGCTGTACGCCTACACCCGTGTGGCCGGTGTGTTCCGCAAACTGGGCAAGGACTTCAGCGAAGTCGACGGCCAGATCGTCCTCGAAGCGGCGCACGAGCAGGAGCTGGCGGCGAAGCTGGCGCAGTTCGGCGAAGTGCTGAACAACGTGGCTGAAAAAGGCACGCCGCACATTCTCTGCACCTACCTGTACGACGTCGCCGGCCTGTTCTCCAGCTTCTACGAGAACTGCCCGATCCTCGCCGCCGACACCCCGGCGCAGATGCAGAGCCGTCTGCGTCTGGCCGCACTGACCGGTCGCACCCTCAAGCAAGGCCTGGAGCTGTTGGGTCTGGAAACTCTGGAGCGTATGTAAGTTGGCTGCCAAGAAAAAACCTGCACCCAAACGCGGCGCCAGCCGCTATCAGGCCCCGGCGAAACAACCGATTCCGGGCTGGCTGTGGATGGCCATCGGCCTGACCGTCGGCGCGTTCATCGTGTTTCTGATGAAACTGGAACCGGGCAAGGGCAGCGACACGGTCAAGCGCGAGAAGGTCGAACAGCAGCAGAAAGCGTCAAAGATCGCCGAGGCCAACAAGACCCCGCCGAGCCCGACGCAACCGGTGAAACCGAAGTACGACTTCTACACCCTGCTGCCGGAATCGGAAGTGATCGTGCCGCCGGACGCGGTACCGGAGAAGACCCTGCCGACGCCGCAAGTGCCGGCCGTCCCGACCACGCCGGTAACCCCGGCCGAAGCGGCGAAGATCGACACCGCACGGGCTCAAGCGGCTTTGGCCGGGATCACGCCGCCGCCAGCGCCACCGGTGAGCAAGGCCGCGCCAGTGACCAAGTTCTTCCTCCAGGCCGGTTCGTTCCGCAAGGAAACCGATGCCGACAAGGTTCGCGCGCAGATCATTCTGCTCGGCCAAGCCGTGGCGGTGGAGTCCGGCACGGTCAAGGATGAAACCTGGTATCGCGTGCTGGTCGGCCCGTTCAGCAACCGTGAACAACTGACCACGGCGCAGAAACAACTGGCTGGTGCCGGCTTCAGCAACCTGTTGTTACAACAACGCCAGAGCCGCTAAGGCTCTCAGAGGTCAGCTGCAACTTGCAGGTGACCTTCAAACTTTGTGGTGAGGGGATTTACCCCCGTTTGGCTGCGAAGCAGCCCTGAAACCAGCCATTGCGGTGCAGCAGGCATACCGCAAATGATGGTTTAGCGACTGCTCCGCAGCCGAACGGGGATAAATCCCCTCGCCACAGTCATCACACACACCATTCGTCTCCCATCGTCCCTGCCGGTTGAAATCCCCTCCAGCACCCCCATATGAATGGGCATAAGGCATTTTCGCCCCGCTGCGTGGAGACTCTTCCCTTGACCACCATCGTTTCAGTCCGCCGCCACGGCAAAGTCGTCATGGGCGGCGACGGCCAGGTTTCTCTCGGCAACACCGTGATGAAAGGCAACGCCAAAAAAGTCCGTCGCCTGTACCACGGCCAGGTCATCGCCGGTTTCGCCGGTGCCACCGCCGACGCCTTCACCCTGTTCGAACGTTTCGAAGGCCAGCTCGAAAAACATCAGGGTCACCTGATCCGCGCCGCCGTCGAACTCGCCAAAGAATGGCGCACCGACCGCTCCCTGAGCCGCCTCGAAGCGATGCTCGCGGTCGCCAACAAGGACGCCTCGCTGATCATCACCGGCAACGGTGACGTGGTCGAACCCGAAGATGGCCTGATCGCCATGGGTTCCGGCGGCGCCTACGCGCAAGCCGCCGCCAGCGCCCTGCTGAAAAAGACCGACCTGTCGGCGCGCGAGATCGTCGAAACCGCTCTCGGCATCGCCGGCGACATCTGTGTATTCACCAACCACACCCAGACCATTGAGGAGCAGGATCTCGCTGAGTAAGCCTGTTGCGGCCCGTGTGCCACGGCTTGTTTCTGCTTGAGGACCGTCAATTATTATGTCCATGACTCCCCGCGAAATCGTCCACGAACTCAACCGCCATATCATCGGCCAGGACGATGCCAAGCGCGCCGTCGCGATTGCCCTGCGCAACCGCTGGCGCCGCATGCAGCTGCCTGAAGAGCTGCGCGTTGAGGTGACCCCGAAGAACATCCTGATGATCGGCCCGACCGGTGTCGGTAAAACCGAGATCGCCCGTCGCCTGGCGAAACTGGCCAATGCGCCGTTCATCAAGGTCGAAGCGACCAAATTCACCGAAGTTGGTTATGTCGGCCGTGACGTCGAGTCGATCATTCGTGATCTGGCCGATGCCGCGATCAAAATGCTCCGCGAACAGGAAATGACCCGCGTACGTCACCGGGCCGAAGACGCCGCCGAGGATCGCATCCTCGACGCGTTGCTGCCGCCAGCACGCATGGGCTTCAGCAACGAAGAAGCGCCGAGCTCCGATTCCAACACCCGTCAGCTGTTCCGCAAGCGCCTGCGCGAAGGCCAGCTGGACGACAAGGAAATCGAAATCGAAGTCGCCGAAGTCTCCGGCATCGAAATCGCCACGCCGCCAGGCATGGAAGAGATGACCAACCAGCTGCAATCGCTGTTTGCCAACATGGGCAAGGGCAAGAAGAAGTCGCGCAAGCTCAAGGTCAAGGAAGCGCTGAAACTGGTGCGCGATGAAGAAGCCGGGCGTCTGGTCAACGAAGAAGAACTGAAGGCCAAGGCGCTGGAAGCGGTCGAACAGCACGGTATCGTCTTCATCGACGAGATCGACAAGGTCGCCAAGCGCGGCAATGTCGGCGGCGCCGATGTCTCCCGTGAAGGCGTACAGCGCGACCTGCTGCCGCTGATCGAAGGCTGCACCGTCAACACCAAGCTGGGCATGGTCAAGACTGACCACATCCTGTTCATCGCTTCCGGTGCGTTCCACCTGAGCAAGCCGAGCGATCTGGTACCGGAGCTGCAAGGTCGTCTGCCGATCCGCGTCGAGCTCAAGGCGCTGAGCCCGGAAGACTTCGAACGCATCCTCAGCGAACCGCATGCATCGCTCACCGAGCAATACTGCGCGCTGCTGAAAACCGAAGGCCTGAACATCCAGTTCCAGCCCGAGGGCATCAAGCGTCTGGCGGAGATCGCCTGGCAGGTCAACGAGAAAACCGAGAACATCGGTGCCCGTCGCCTGCACACCCTGCTCGAGCGCCTGCTCGAAGAGGTGTCGTTCAGCGCCGGCGACCTCGCCAGCGCCCACGATGACAAGGCGATTCTGATCGACGCCGAATACGTCAACAGCCACCTCGGCGAATTGGCGCAGAACGAAGATCTGTCCCGTTATATCCTGTAAGCCATACTTACAGCGGTAGCGGACCCTGTGGGAGCGAGCCTGCTCGCGAAGAGGTCGTGTCAGGCGGTATCAATGCCGTCTGACCCGCCGCTTTCGCGAGCAGGCTCGCTCCCACATTTGAATCAGGGTCGCCCACACATCGGACGCCAGCCCATGAATCGAATCCCCACCGACATCAAACTGCACAAAGCCTCGAAAACCCTGACGCTCACTTACGCGTCCGGCGAGGAATTCACCCTGCCCGCGGAGTTTCTGCGCGTGCACTCCCCCTCCGCCGAGGTCCAGGGCCACGGCAAACCGATCCTGCAATTCGGCAAGCTCAACGTGGGTCTGAGCAAGCTGGAGCCGGCCGGCAACTACGCACTGAAACTGACCTTCGACGACGGTCATGACAGCGGCCTGTTCACTTGGGAATACCTCTACGAACTCGGCAAACGCCAGAACGAACTCTGGGACGATTATCTTGCCGAGCTGCGCGCGGCCGGAAAATCCCGCGATCCGAACGAGTCGTTCGTCAAGCTGATGCTCTAGGCCGTGGCTCTCGCTCTTTAGAGGGCATTTTCTAACTTCATCTGTTTGAATGCTCCGCGCATATGGCCCCGGATCGGCCGCTTGCGAAAAAAATTAAACTCGGGTAACCAATGGAGCTGGCAAGTTCCCTGCAGTGCTCTACGACTGTAAAGCAGCTATGCAGAATCAACGGTCACCCGAGCAGTAGTACCCGGCATTGGCTGTGGAAGCGACAGCGTGAAACCGGGTACTCGTCTCAGGACAATGGAGCGTCGTAGATGAGTGACAAGAATAACGATGACCTGAAGTACCAAGCCTCGGAAAACACTCTGGGGCTTAACCCCGTCGTCGGGCTGCGCGGAAAGGATCTGCTGGCCTCTGCTCGGATGGTGCTGAAACAGGCCATCCGACAACCGATTCACAGCGTCAGGCACGTGACCCATTTCGGCCTCGAGCTGAAAAACGTGCTGCTGGGTAAGTCCGCGCTGCAACCGGCCGGTGATGACCGCCGTTTCGCCGACCCGGCGTGGAGCCAGAACCCGCTGTACAAACGTTATCTGCAAACCTACCTGGCCTGGCGCAAGGAACTGCATGCCTGGATCGATGACAGCAGCCTGTCCCCCAAGGACATCGCTCGCGGGCATTTCGTCATCAACCTGATGACCGAAGCCATGGCGCCGACCAACACGGCGGCCAACCCGGCGGCGGTAAAACGCTTCTTCGAAACCGGCGGCAAAAGCCTGCTCGATGGTCTCTCGCATCTGGCCAAGGATCTGGTGCACAACGGCGGCATGCCGAGCCAGGTCAACATGGGCGCGTTCGAAGTCGGCAAGAGCCTCGGCGTCACCGAAGGCGCGGTGGTGTTCCGCAATGATGTGCTGGAGCTGATCCAGTACCGGCCGATCACCGAGCAGGTCCACGAACGCCCACTGCTGGTAGTGCCGCCGCAGATCAACAAGTTCTACGTCTTCGACTTGAGCCCGGACAAGAGTCTGGCGCGCTTCTGCCTGCGCAACAATGTGCCGACCTTCATCATCAGCTGGCGCAACCCGACCAAGGCCCAGCGCGAATGGGGCCTGTCTACCTACATCGAAGCGCTGAAAGAAGCCGTCGATGTGGTCACGGCGATCACCGGCAGCAAAGATGTGAACATGCTCGGCGCCTGCTCCGGCGGCATCACCTGCACCGCCCTGCTCGGCCACTACGCTGCGCTCGGCGAGAACAAGGTCAACGCCCTCACCCTGCTGGTCAGCGTGCTCGACACCACCCTGGACAGCGACGTCGCCCTGTTCGTCGATGAGCAGACTCTGGAGACCGCCAAGCGCCACTCCTACCAGGCCGGCGTGCTCGAAGGCAAAGACATGGCCAAGGTCTTCGCCTGGATGCGCCCCAACGATCTGATCTGGAACTACTGGGTCAACAACTACCTGCTCGGCAATGAGCCGCCAGTGTTCGACATTCTGTTCTGGAACAACGACACCACCCGCCTGCCCGCTGCGTTCCACGGCGACCTGATCGAGATGTTCAAAAACAATCCACTGATCCGCCCCAATGCACTGGAAGTGTGCGGCACGCCGATCGACCTCAAGCAGGTCACCGCCGACATCTTCTCGCTGGCCGGCACCAACGATCACATCACGCCGTGGAAGTCCTGCTACAAGTCGGCGCAGCTGTTCGGCGGCAAAGTTGAATTCGTGCTGTCGAGCAGCGGCCATATCCAGAGCATTCTCAACCCGCCGGGCAATCCGAAATCGCGTTACATGACCAGCGAAGAGATGGCGGCGACTGCCGATGACTGGCAGGAAAACTCGACCAAGCACACCGATTCCTGGTGGCTGTACTGGCAGGCATGGCTGGCCGAGCGCTCGGGCAACCTGAAAAAGGCCCCGACGAAACTGGGCAACAAAGCGTACCCGGCAGGCGAGGCTTCGCCGGGCACTTACGTTCACGAGCGGTAACTGACACCACCCATTGTGGGAGAGGGCCTTGTGGCGAGGGGATTTATCCCCGTTGGGTTGCGAAGCGACCCCGAATCCTGAAACCGTGATTTGTCAGACGCACCGCGGCTACTCGATTCACGACTGCTTCGCAGCCGAACGGGGATAAATCCCCTCACCACAAGGTCCGCTCCTACAGGAATACGGGTCTACTTGAAATCTACAGGGCCTGAAGCATGCCGCAACCGTTCATATTCCGCACCGTCGATCTGGATGGCCAGACCCTTCGCACGGCGGTGCGTCCCGGCAAGCCTCATTTGACGCCTCTGCTGATTTTCAACGGCATCGGCGCCAACCTGGAGCTGGTGTTCCCGTTTGTCGCTGCGCTCGACCCGGATCTGGAAGTGATCGCCTTCGACGTGCCCGGGGTCGGCGGCTCGTCGACGCCGAACCGGCCGTATCGCTTCCCCGGCCTGGCCAAACTGACGGCGCGGATGCTCGACTATCTTGACTACGGTAAGGTCAATGTGATCGGCGTGTCGTGGGGCGGAGCTCTGGCGCAGCAGTTTGCCTACGACTATCCCGAGCGCTGCAAGAAACTGGTACTGGCGGCCACTGCGGCCGGTGCGGTGATGGTGCCGGGCAAACCGAAAGTGCTGTGGATGATGGCCAGCCCGCGCCGCTACATTCAGCCATCCCATGTGATCCGCATCGCGCCGATGATCTACGGCGGCTCGTTCCGTCGCGACCCGACGCTGGCTGCCAGCCATGCGGCGAAAGTGCGCTCGGCGGGCAAGCTCGGTTACTACTGGCAACTGTTCGCCGGCCTCGGCTGGACCAGCATCCACTGGCTGCACAAGATCCATCAGCCGACGCTGGTGCTGGCCGGCGATGACGATCCGCTGATTCCGCTGATCAACATGCGCATGCTCGCCTGGCGCATTCCCAACGCCCAGTTGCACATCATCGATGACGGCCATCTGTTCCTGATTACCCGCGCCGAAGCGGTGGCGCCGATCATCATGAAGTTTCTCGAAGAGGAGCGTCTGCGCGCAGTCATGCACCCGCATCCGACCCCGCTGGGCAGCTGATCGCGGCGGCCTGCTTTATGCAGCACTTTCCAAATCAAGCGCGCGGCAGGACGCCGCGCAGGCAGCAACCGGTTACAGCGTCTATGGTGTTCTGGTTCGGTGAGTGTGTTTTTGCCCTGAAGACGAAGGAGTGTTGAGTCATGCGCGAAAAACCAGCGACGGGCGTGGTGCCCAGCCCCGCCGTGTTTATCAACGCCCAAAGTGCGATCGCCGGTCTGCGTGGCAGGGATCTGCTGTCGACACTGCGCAGCGTCGCCGCCCACGGCTTGCGCAATCCGTTGCACAGCGCAAAGCATGCGCTGAAGCTTGGCGGACAGCTGGGCCGCGTACTGCTCGGCGAAACCCTGCACCCGACCAATCCGCAAGACAGCCGCTTCGCCGATCCGGCCTGGAGCCTAAACCCGTTCTACCGGCGCAGCCTGCAGGCGTATCTGGCCTGGCAGAAACAGGTCAAGAGCTGGATCGATGAAGGCGACATGAGCCCTGAAGATCGTGCCCGTGCGCACTTCGCTTTCACTCTGCTCAATGACGCCGTGGCGCCCTCCAACACCCTGCTCAATCCGCTGGCGGTCAAGGAGCTGTTCAATTCCGGCGGGCAGAGTCTGGTGCGTGGCCTGAGCCATCTGTTCGATGATCTGTTGCACAACGACGGCCTGCCACGGCAAGTGACCAGGCAGGCGTTCGAGGTCGGCAAAACCGTAGCGACCACCACTGGGGCTGTGGTGTTTCGCAATGAAATGTTCGAGTTGATCCAGTACAAATCGATGAGCGAAAAGCAGTACGCCAAGCCCTTGCTGGTGGTGCCGCCGCAAATCAACAAGTACTACATCTTCGATCTGAGCCCGCAGAACAGCTTCGTCCAGTACGCCCTGAAAAACAGCCTGCAGACCTTCATGATCAGCTGGCGCAACCCTGATGTGCGCCATCGCGAGTGGGGCCTGTCGAGTTACGTCGAAGCGGTCGAAGAAGCGATGAACGTCTGCCGGGCGATTACCGGCGCCCGCGAAGTGAACCTGATGGGCGCCTGCGCCGGCGGCCTGACCATTGCCGCCCTGCAAGGGCATTTGCAGGCCAAACGGCAACTGCGCCGGGTCGCCAGCGCGACGTACCTGGTCAGTCTGCTCGACAGCCAGATCGAAACTCCGGCGACGTTGTTTGCCGATGAACAAACACTGGAAGCGGCCAAGCGTCGCTCGTACCAGCGAGGCGTGCTCGACGGTCGCGACATGGCCAAGGTCTTCGCCTGGATGCGCCCCAACGATTTGATCTGGAGCTATTTCGTCAACAACTACTTGCTGGGCAAGGAGCCGCCAGCCTTCGACATCCTCTACTGGAACAACGACAACACGCGCCTGCCGGCGGCGCTGCACGGCGATCTGCTGGACTTCTTCAAGCACAACCCGCTGATCCACGCGGGCGGTCTCGAGGTGTGCGGTACGCCGATCGACCTGCAGAAGGTCAATGTCGACAGCTTCAGCGTCGCCGGCATGAACGACCACATCACGCCGTGGGACGCGGTGTATCGTTCGACCCTGCTGCTCGGTGGCGAACGACGTTTCGTGCTGTCCAACAGCGGCCATGTGCAGAGCATCCTCAACCCGCCGAGCAACCCGAAAGCTGCCTACGTCGAGAACGCCAAACTGAGCAGCGACCCGCGTGCCTGGTACTACGATGCCAGACACGTCGACGGCAGCTGGTGGCCGCAGTGGCTGGAATGGGTCGCCCAGCGCTCCGGCGCCCTGAATGAGACTCGCACCACCCTCGGCAATCCGAACTATCCACCGATGGAAGCAGCACCTGGCACCTATGTGCATGTGCGCTGACGCTCAACCGAAATTTTCTAAGAAGACTGGATGAAAACCCGCGACCGGATCCTCGAATGTGCGCTGCAACTGTTCAACGAAAAGGGTGAACCGAACGTTTCCACCATGGAGGTGGCCAACGAAATGGGGATCAGCCCGGGCAATCTCTACTACCACTTCCACGGTAAGGAACCGCTGATTCTCGGCCTGTTCGAACGCTTCCAGCACGAGCTCGCGCCCCTGCTCGACCCGCCGCCGGACGTGGAGCTTGCACCGGAGGATTACTGGCTGTTTCTGCATTTGATCGTCGAGCGCCTGGCGCAGTATCGGTTCCTGTTCCAGGACCTGTCGAACCTCGCCGGGCGCTTGCCGAAACTGGCCAAGGGGATTCGCAATCTGCTCAATGCGCTGAAGCGCACGCTGGCGTCGTTGCTGGCGCGATTGAAGGCTTCGGGGCAACTGGTCAGCGACACCCAGGCGCTGGGGCAACTGGTCGAGCAGGTGACCATGACGCTGCTGTTCTCGCTGGATTACCAGCGGATTCTGGATCGTGAGGGCGAGGTCAGGTTGGTGGTTTATCAGATCATGATGCTGGTGGCGCCGCATTTGCTGCCGCCAGTGAAGGTGGCGACAGAGCGGATGGCGCTGCAATACCTTGAGGATCACGACTGACCCGAAAAGCCCCTCACCCTAACCCTCTCCCGGAGGGGAGAGGGGACTGATTGGGGGATGTTCGCGAGCTACGCCGACCTGAGCGAGCTTCTTTGAATCGATAATCGACTCGATTTGTTCAGGTCGACGTATGACGCAGGACACCTCGGTCGGCTCCCTCTCCTTGGGGAGAGGGCTGGGGTGAGGGGCCGCTTGGAATGCACAAACAAAAACGCCCGACCTTCACAGGCCGGGCGTTTTTGATTTGCCCTGAAATCAGGACTGACTGGATGGCGTCGACGGTGTCGATGCTGCAGTCGGAGTAGCGGCTGCCGTAGGTGCCGCAGCGGAGTTTGCCGCGTTGGCCGGAGCTGTTGGAGCAGTCGATGGTGCGGCGGCCGGTTTCGGCGCAGCGGCTTTCGGCGCGGCCGGTTTTTTCACTGCTGGCTTTTTCGCCGCAGCCGGTTTGGCCGCAGGCTTCGCAGCGGGTTTGGCGGCAGCAGTTTTCGCTGCTGGCTTGGCCGCTGGTTTCGCTGCAGCTTTAGCCGCAGGTTTTGCTGCTGCTTTGGTTGCCGGTTTGGCAGCGGCCTTGGCGGCAACCGGTTTGGCTGCCGCTTTGGCCGCAGGCTTGGCGGCCGCAGTTTTGGTCGCAGCTTTCGCAGCCGGTTTTGCTGCCGCTTTGGTCAGTGGCTTGGCTGCGGTTTTCGCCGCAGGTTTGGCCGCTGCAGTTTTACTGGCAGGTTTCGCCGCAGCGGTTTTCGCCGCCACAGGCTGAGCTTTCAGACCGGTGAGTTTTTCAATCTGCCTGGTCAGCGTATCGACCTTGGCGTTGAGCGCCTTGACCTCATTGCGGCTCGGCACACCCAGGCGCGAAATCGCGCTGTTCAGGCGCTTGTCGAAAGCCCCTTCCAGCTCGTCCCACTTGCCCAGTGCGCGATCTTTCACGCCGCTGATACGCGACTTGGCCGAGGAGGTCGAGTCCTCGACTTTCTTGCCGACGGCAGTCTTGGTGAGCTTCTCGGCTTTCTCGCCGTCTTTGACCAATGCATCGAAGAGTTTGCTGCCGTCAGTGTCGATCTTCGAGTACACGCCTAAACCAGCCAGCCAGATTTTGCGGGAGTAGGACTCGACCTTCCCGACCCACGAGCTGCTTTCTTTATCGGTGTTCTTTTTGCCAGCCATCCCGTTCTCCTTAAGATTTTCGCGCGACGCGTTCGAGCAATGCCGTCAGCTCATCGAGCTTAGCAGAGAGTGCCTCAACGTCATGTTTAGACGGAATGCCGATCCGATTCAAGGCGCTGGCCACACGGTTGTCGAAGGCCTTCTCGACCTTGTCGAGCTGAACTTCAACGCGACCCTTGAACGAGCTGACCTGAGTGGCCGCGTCATCGATCTCGGCGTTGGCCGCATGGAGTTTTTCGCTGACGGCTTTTTTGCCTTTCTTTTCAACAGTTTGACCGGCGGCTACGAGCTCTTGAAAGTACTCGCTGCCCTCTTGGCCGACCTTAGTGTAGGCGCCCAGGCCTGCCAGCCAGATCTTGCGGGCATAGGATTTGACGTCGCTCAGAGTGGAAGTCGGAGCGTCGATTTTTTTCTTCAAAATGACTTTGGCCATGGTGCACCTCACGCGCAGAAGGTTTGAGGAACTGCCGGACGAGTGTCGGGCTCAGGCACAAAGTAGGGAGAAAAATTAGAAAGGGCACCCTAACCAGCGGGAGCATCACTAAACAAATGTGGGAGCGAGCCTGCTCGCGAATGCGTCATATCAGCCAACATTTCAGTCAACTGATACACCGCTTTCGCGAGCAGGCTCGCTCCCACAGGGGACTGGATTTCAACCTGGAAATCAGGCGAGGGCTTTATCCAACGCCTTCTCGATCTCGGCTTTGATCATGCCGCTCATGGCCGACATCATCAGGCCCAGTTCGACGTCGACCCTGATCGAATCGTCCGCCACATGCACTTCGCCTTTCACGCCGGAGCGCTTGAGGTTCAGGGTGTCGCCTGACCATTGCGGCTCCAAGCCGTATTGTTCATTGAGCTTTGTGGCCAGTTTGTCGGCCTTTTCGCGGGCGGCTTCCTTGCCCAGGGTGTGGGCGCGCTCAACACTGATTTTGGCCATGGAATGACTCCTGATGATTGAATGGCTTACGTTGAATCTTGACCGCATCTGCGGCAAATCGTCCCGAAGGTTGCCCATCTTACCTTTAGCCATTCCAAGACAAAGCATGGCTTGGGGATTAGAATGTCGCGCATTCTCTTTTGGTGACAGCGATATGACTGATCAGCGCAAAGGCAGCGATGCCGAACCCACCACTCACTTCGGCTTCAAAAACGTTCCGGAAAGCCAGAAAGCGGAAAAAGTCGCTGAGGTTTTCCATTCCGTAGCCGCGAAATACGACCTGATGAACGACCTTCTGTCGGGCGGCATGCACCGTCTGTGGAAGCGTTTCGCGATCGAGCTTTCCGGCGTGCGCAGCGGCAACCGCGTGCTCGACATCGCTGGTGGCACCGGCGACCTGACCCGCAAGTTCTCGAACCTCGTCGGCCCGACCGGCCAGGTCGTGCTGGCCGACATCAACGAGTCGATGCTCAAGGTCGGCCGTGATCGTCTGCTCGATCTGGGCGTTGCCGGCAACGTCGAATTCGTCCAGGCCGACGCGGAAAAACTGCCATTCCCGGACAACCATTTCGACTGCGTGACCATCGCCTTCGGCCTGCGCAACGTGACGCACAAAGAGGACGCGTTGCGTTCGATGCTGCGCGTGCTCAAGCCTGGCGGCCGCCTGCTGGTGCTGGAATTCTCCAAGCCGACCAACGCGCTGATGTCGAAAGCCTACGACGCCTACTCGTTCGCCTTCATGCCGCTGATGGGCAAGCTGATCACCAATGACTCGGAAAGCTATCGCTACCTGGCCGAATCGATCCGCATGCACCCGAATCAGGAAACCCTGAAGTCGATGATGGTCGAGGCCGGTTTCGACCGCGTGACCTATCACAACATGACCGCAGGCATCGTCGCCCTGCACCGCGGCATCAAACCCTGATGTTGCTCACCGGGCTGCTCGCCAGCGTCGAACTCGGCCTCAACCGGGTGCTGCGTCTTGACAGCACGGCGCTGCCGCGCCTGGCGCATCTGACCGGCAAGGTGATTGCCGTCGACTGCCGCAGCCCGGCGCTGCAACTGTTCATACTGCCCAGTGACGAAGGCCTGATGCTCGCCTCGCAGTGGGCAGCGGATGTCGATTGCACGTTGCGTGCACCGGCCTCAAGCCTGCTGAAACTGGCCCTGAGCAAGGACAAGACCGCCGTGCTGCACGCTCCGGAAGTCGAGCTCGATGGCGACAGCGGTGTGTTGCTGGAGCTGGCCGGCGTGCTGCAAAACCTCGAGCTGGACTGGGAGTACGAACTCTCGCGCTGGCTCGGTCCGGTCGCAACGCAATTGCTCGGTGGCCATCTGCGCAGCCGCGCACGCTGGTATCAACAAGGATTTGCCAGCCTCAACCAGAATCTTGCCGAATACCTCGCCGAAGAATCGCGCACCCTTGTCGGGCAGCGTGAAGCCGAAGCGCGGTTCAGCGAACTGGACCGGATCAAACTTGATCTGGAACGACTCGAGGCGCGTTTCGAGCGCCTTTCCCGATCCCTCGACCCAAGCGATAACGCATGAAGCTGCTTGCCGTCCGCCGTCTGTTGCGCATCCAGCGCGTCGTGATCCGCTACCGCCTCGATGACCTGCTGTTCGATCTGCCGCTGCCCTGGTTCCTTCTGGCCGTGCGCTTTTTGCTGCCGTGGCGCTGGCTGCCCCGCAAGCCGCTGGAACTCAATCGTGGTGCGCGCTTGCGTCTGGCGTTGCAGGATCTGGGGCCGATTTTCATCAAGTTCGGGCAGATTCTTTCGACCCGCCGCGACTTGCTGCCGGAAGACATCGCCGATGAGCTGATGCTGCTGCAGGACCGCGTGCCGCCGTTCGATTCGCAAGTGTCGATCAAGCTGATCGAAGAACAGCTGGGCAAGAAAATCAGCGAAGTGTTCAGCCGTTTCGACGTCGCCCCGCTGGCCTCGGCCTCGGTAGCGCAGGTGCATGCGGCGCAGCTCAAAAGCGGCGAAGAAGTCGTGGTCAAGGTCATTCGCCCAGGCCTGAAACCGATCATCGCGCAGGATCTGGCGTGGCTGTTCATCCTCGCCCGCGCCGCCGAGAAGTTCTCTGCTGACGCGCGCCTGCTGCACCCGGTCGATGTGGTGCAGGACTACGAAAAAACCATTTACGACGAACTCGATCTGTTGCGCGAGGCGGCCAACGCCAGCCAGTTGCGCCGCAACTTCGAAGGCTCGCAGCTGCTGTACGTGCCGCAAGTCTATTGGGACTGGTGCCGGCCGAAAGTGCTGGTCATGGAGCGCATTTACGGCATTCAGGTCACCGATCTGGCGACCCTCGCTGACCAGCGCACCGACATGAAAATGCTCGCCGAGCGTGGCGTGGAGATTTTCTTCACTCAAGTGTTCCGCGACAGCTTCTTCCACGCCGACATGCACCCGGGCAACATTTTCGTCAGCACCGTCAATCCGTGGAGCCCGCAATACATCGCGATCGACTGCGGCATCGTCGGCAGCCTGACCCCGGAAGACCAGGACTATCTGGCGCGCAACCTGTTCGCCTTCTTCAAGCGTGACTACCGTCGTGTGGCGCAACTGCACATCGACTCGGGCTGGGTGCCGGCGGAAACCAAACTCAACGAATTCGAAGCGGCGATCCGTACGGTGTGCGAACCGATCTTCGAAAAACCGTTAAAAGATATTTCATTTGGCCAGGTGCTGATGCGCCTGTTCCAGACCGCACGCCGCTTCAACATGGAAGTGCAGCCGCAACTGGTGCTGTTGCAGAAGACCTTGCTGAACATCGAAGGCCTCGGTCGTCAGTTGTATCCGGATCTGGATCTGTGGAACACCGCGCAGCCGTTTCTCGAGCGCTGGATGCGCGAACGCGTCAGCCCGAAAGCCTTGCTGGGCAACGTGCAGAGCCAGCTGGAGCAGATTCCGCACCTGTCGAACATGGCCCGCGATCTGCTCGAACGCATGTCGCAACCCCACGCCAAAGACCCTCCGCCGCCGTGGCACAAACGCAAGGACGACTGGTTCCTGCGCCTGCTCGGCTGCGCGCATCTGGCCGGCGGCGCGATCCTCGCAGCGGGTGGTCCGTTGACCGAGTGGGCGCACTGGCCCGCCGGAATCATGATCGCGGTCGGTTTGTATCTGGTCGTTCGCCGATAGCACGATTGAGCTGCAAGTTATAAGCTGCCAGCTTCAAGCTTGACGCTACAGGCACGCCGCAACGTGCGTTTACTTGCAGCTCGAAGCTCATGGCTTGCTGCTGCTTTTCGAGATTTGACGATGAAAAACTGGCTGGACGAGATCAAGTGGGATGCTGACGGCCTGGTGCCGGCGATTGCCCAGGATCACAAGACCGGGCGCGTATTGATGATGGCCTGGATGAACCGCGAAGCGCTGGAACTGACCGCTGCGGAGAATCGTGCAATCTACTGGTCACGTTCCCGTGGCAAGCTGTGGCGCAAGGGCGAAGAGTCCGGCCATGTGCAGACCCTGCATGAAATGCGTCTGGACTGTGACGCCGACGTGATCATCCTGATGGTTGAACAGATCGGCGACATCGCCTGCCACACCGGCCGTCAAAGCTGCTTTTACCGGGTCTTCGAAAACGGCGACTGGAAAACGGTCGACCCGGTACTGAAAGACCCGCACGCTATCTATGCCGCAGGACACACACATGAGTGACACCCTGACCCGCCTCGCTCAGGTACTTGAAGAGCGCAAAGGCGCAGCCGCCGACAGTTCGTATGTCGCCAGCCTGTATCACAAGGGGCTGAACAAGATTCTGGAGAAAGTCGGCGAAGAGTCGGTCGAAACCATTATTGCCGCCAAGGATGCCGCCATCAGCGGCGATTGCAGTGATGTGATCTACGAGACCGCCGACCTGTGGTTCCACAGCATGGTCATGCTCGCCCAACTGGGGCAGCATCCGCAGGCCGTGCTGGATGAACTGGACCGTCGCTTCGGCTTGTCCGGACACGTCGAGAAAGCCTCGCGTCCGTCCGCCTGAACAACTTTTAGAGAGGAATCGCCACATGGGCATTTTTGACTGGAAACACTGGGTCGTCATTCTGATTGTCGTGGTGCTGGTGTTCGGTACCAAAAAACTGAAAAACCTCGGCACCGACGTTGGCGAATCGATCAAGGGCTTTCGCAAAGCCATGAACGACGACGAAAAACCGGCCGAGCCGAGCGTGACCCCGCCGGCCCAGCCAGTGCCACCGGTGCAGCCGCAAACCACTGCTCAGGCCAACCCGCCGCACACCATCGATGTGCAGGCGCAGAAAGTCGAAGAGCCGATCCGCAAAGACGTGTGAGCACTGACTAATGTTTGGTATCAGCTTCTCTGAACTGCTGCTCGTCGGCCTCGTCGCCCTGCTGGTGCTCGGCCCCGAGCGTCTGCCGGGCGCTGCGCGCACCGCCGGTCTGTGGGTCGGCCGCCTGAAGCGCAGCTTCAACGCGATCAAACAGGAAGTTGAACGTGAAATCGGTGCCGACGAGATCCGTCGGCAACTGCACAACGAACATATTCTGTCGCTGGAGCAAGAGGCGCGGAAGATCTTCAATCCGAACCAGCAGGAGCCGTCGCCGGTCGAGCCTGTGGGCGAGCAGACGATTCACAGCGCTGCCGCTCCGACTCCTGCACCTGTTGTAACACCGCCAGGACCGGCGCCGGTTACCACAGACACATCGGTTGAACACGTAGCGCCCTCCGCCGCGCCGACTACACCAGCGCCTCAAGACCCTACACTGCCGCCGCGAGCCCCATGAGCGATCTTCCGGAAAACGACCAGCACATGCCGCTGGTATCGCACCTCACCGAGTTGCGCACCCGCCTGCTGCGTTGCGTGGCGGCGATCTTCATCATCTTTGCCGGGCTGTTCGCGTTCACCCAGCAGATCTACACCTTCGTCTCGACGCCGCTGCGCCAGTACCTGCCGGTCGGCGCGACGATGATCGCCACAGACGTGTCGTCGCCGTTCCTGACGCCGCTGAAACTGACGATGATGGTTTCGCTGTTTCTTGCGATTCCGGTGATCCTGCATCAGATCTGGGGCTTTATCGCTCCGGGCCTGTACAAGCATGAAAAACGCGTCGCGGTACCGCTGCTGATCTCCAGCATCCTGCTGTTCTACATCGGCATGGCGTTCGCCTATTACTTCGTCTTTCCATTGATCTTCAAATTCTTCGCCGCTGCCACCCCGGCCGGCGTGGAAATGATGACCGACATCGCCAGCTACCTCGATTTCGTCATGACGCTGTTCTTCGCTTTCGGCGTGGCGTTCGAGATTCCGGTGGCCGTGGTCCTGCTGGTGTGGATCGGCGTGGTCGACGTCAAATACCTGAAGAAGATCCGCCCGTACGTGATCATCGGCTGCTTCGTGGTCGGCATGATCCTGACCCCGCCGGACATCTTCTCGCAGACCCTGCTGGCTGTGCCGATGTGGATGCTGTTCGAGATCGGCATCCTCTTCGGCGCGCTGGTCAGCAAGCGCGAACGCCCGGACGAAACGCCGGCCGACGACCACAACGACCAGCCGCCAGCGACCCAGGCATGAACCTGCTGCTGCTCGAAGAGGCCGACTTCATTGCGGCCGACCGCGTGGTCCTGCGCGACCGGCGCCTGACCCACATGCAGGAAGTTCATCGCTCGGAAGTCGGCGACAGCCTGCGCGTCGGGCGCATCAACGGACTGATGGGTTCGGCTGAGCTGCTGCGTCTGGAAGCGGGCGAAGCAGAGTTGCGTGTCAGCCTTGATCAGCCACCGCCGGCCAAGCTGCCGCTGACCCTGGTACTGGCCCTGCCCCGGCCGAAAATGCTCCGCCGCGTGTTCCAGACCGTCGCGACCATGGGGGTGGCCAAGGTGATTCTGGTCAACAGCTATCGCGTCGAAAAAAGCTTCTGGCAGACGCCATTTCTCGAGCCGGAAGCGATTCGTGAGCAGTTGATCCTCGGGCTCGAACAGGCTCGCGACACGGTGTTGCCGGAGATCGTCATCGAAAAGCGCTTCAAGCCTTTCGTTGAGGATCGGCTGCCGGCGATCAGCGCGGGCACCCTCGGCCTGGTCGGGCACCCCGGCCACTTCCCGCCCTGCCCGCGCGCCCTGAACGAACCGGTGACCCTGGCCATTGGCCCCGAGGGTGGCTGGATTCCCTACGAAATCGATCTGCTGGCCAAATCCGGCCTGCAACCGGTGCAATTGGGCGAGCGCATCCTGCGCGTCGAAACCGCCGTCACCGCCCTGCTCGCACGCCTGTTCTGACGCGACCCCGATCCTGTGTAGGAGCTGCCGAAGGCTGCGATCTTTTGATCTTGTTTTTAAAAGCAAGATCAAAGATCGCAGCCTCGTTGCACTCGTCAGCTCCTACAAGCCCCTACAGTCGCAGACAAGTGGCGTTACAGATTGCCACCACCCAGCCGATACAGCCCCTATAAGTCCAATTAAGTGGTCCGAAGGGAGTGGTCGCATGTACCGTTGGTTAGCCGAGAGTCTTGGAAACGTCAGCGTCAAACGCAAGCTGGGCATCGGTTTCGGCCTGGTGCTGTTGCTGACGCTGTTGATCACGTTCACCGGCTGGACCGGCATGAGCGGCATCATCAGCCGTGGCGACAAGCTCGGCTTCATTTCCAGCCTCAATGAGCTGACCAAAGACCTGCGCCTGGCGCGCATGGACTACGACATGCGTCGTGGTGAACAGGGTCCGGGCGCGGTCAATGAATTGCTCAGCAAACTCGAAAGCGGTCTGCAGTCGGCACGCGGCATGATCGAGCAGCCGTCGGATGTGGCAATGGTCGATCAACAGCTTGCTGCGGTCGCCGAATACAAACGCGCTTTCGGCGAAATGACCCAGGCCACCGTGCACCGTGAAGATGCGCGCAGCAAGCTTGGCGCCAACGCTGACAATGCTGTGGCCAAGGTCGGCGAAGTCGAAAGTGCGCTGCTGCAAGGCGACAGCGTTGCGCAGTACAACGCTGTCATCGAGCTGAGCAAACTGTTGCAGCAGGCGCGCTATCAGGTGCGCGGTTACACCTACAGCGGCAAGGCCGATGCCGAGCAACCGGCGCTGACCGCCATCGACAACGCCTTGAAGAACCTCGAAAGCCTGCCGACCCGCGTGCCAGAGCAGCACATCGCCAACCTGCAGCAAGCCACCGACTCGCTCAAGGCTTACCGCGCCGCTGTCGCTCAGTTCCGCGATTCACAGGTCAAGAACGCCGCCGCACTGGCCAACATGTCGGCTCAGGGCGACATCCTGATCGCGGCGAGCAAAAAGCTCACCGAATCGCAAACCGTGGTGCGCGACACCGATGCCGCCCACGCCAAGAACATGCTGCTTATCGCTACTGCGCTGGCGCTGGCCTTCGGTCTGATTGCCGCTTGGGCGATCACCCGACAAATCATCATTCCGCTGACCCAGACCCTGAAAGTCGCCGAGCGCGTGGCCGCCGGTGACCTGACCCACAACCTGGTTTCCCTGCGTCGCGACGAACTCGGGCAATTGCAGCGCTCGATGCAAAGCATGACCCAAGGCCTGCGCGAGTTGATCGGCGGTATCAGCGACGGCGTCACGCAGATCGCCAGCGCCGCTGAAGAACTTTCGGCGGTGACCGAGCAGACCAGCGCCGGGGTCAACAATCAAAAGGTCGAGACTGATCAGGTCGCCACCGCCATGAACGAGATGGCCGCCACCGTGCAGGAAGTCGCACGCAATGCTGAAGAAGCCTCAGAGGCCGCTGTCGCCGCTGACCAACAGGCCCGTGAAGGCGACAAGGTCGTCGGCGAAGCCATCGCGCAGATCGAGCGTCTGGCAATCGAGGTGGGTCACTCCACTGAAGCCATGGGCGAGCTCAAGCGTGAAAGCGACAAGATCGGCAGCGTCCTCGACGTGATCAAGTCTGTCGCCCAACAAACCAACCTGTTGGCCCTCAACGCTGCCATCGAAGCGGCCCGTGCCGGGGAAGCCGGACGTGGTTTCGCCGTGGTTGCCGACGAAGTGCGCAGCCTCGCCCAGCGCACGCAGAAGTCCACCGAAGAGATCGAGGAGCTGATCGTCGGTCTGCAAAACGGTACCCAGCAAGTGGCGACGATCATGGACAACAGCCGCAGCCTCACCGACAGCAGCGTCGAACTGACCCGGCGTGCCGGTGGCTCACTGGAGAGCATCACCCGCACCGTCTCGGCGATCCAGGCGATGAACCAGCAGATCGCCGCAGCCGCCGAGCAACAGAGCGCCGTGGCCGAAGAGATCAACCGCAGCGTACTGAACGTGCGCGATGTGTCGGATCAGACCTCGGCGGCGAGTGAAGAGACCGCCGCGTCCAGCGTTGAACTGGCGCGGTTGGGCACGCATCTGCAGATGCTGGTGGGCCGCTTCAAAGTCTGAGTTGATGCACAACCCCGGTTCGCCTGTAACCGAGGTGATGCCATTCGCGAGCAGGCTCGCTGCCACCTTGGAATGCGTTTCCCTGTGGGAGCGAGCCTGCTCGCGAAGGCAGCGGCGCGGTATGCGCGTCGTAGGTAACGGGCGCGCCAATTCGGCGACGGATGCTTTGCACTGGTTTTAGGTTTGATCGGTGTTTGCTCGCAGCTCAACAGCGGACATAAAAAAACCCCGCTGATTCAGCGGGGTTTTCTTCATCAGGCCGGCTGAGCCTGCAGGCTCACCGGTCGCAGCGGCAGCAACGGCGCATGCGGATCGGCTTTCACCGAAGCGCGCCAGGCGTCCAGCCACTCAGCGTGACCTTCGGCCCAGACCTGCTCGTGCAAACGTGCCAGTGCAACAGGGTCGCTGAGCAGTTGCAGGCGATCATGGTTGTTCAGCCCGGCCGGGCCGACCTTGATCGCGTGACGCACACGTTCCTGACGCAGCCACTCGATCGGCTCGGCCTGGCCGTGACGCGAGGTCGCCAGCGAGCACGCCAAGGCGTTCTGCTGTGGATCGACCACGGCGCGGACGAAGCCGTCGTTGAGGGCGTGATAACGGTTTTCGTGGGTGTACTGATCGGTTGCCAGCAAAGCCTGTGGCGGATTGTATTCCTCGGGGATGAGGAACAGGCTCTCGTCACGGGTCTTCAGGCCCAGGCCGACACGGCTGGAGATCACCGATACCGGGATCGACAGCATCAGCGAACCGACGATCGGCACCAGCCACCAGAGGAAGCTCGGGTTCAGCCAGATCACCAGCAGCGCCCACAAGAAGCCCAGCAACGTCTGCGGACCGTGGCGCTTGACCGCTTCGCTCCACGGCGTCGAGTCGTCGTCACGCTGCGGCGAGTTCCAGGTCGCGGCCCAGCCGAGGAACGCGGCGAGGACGAAGCGGGTGTGGAAAATCATCCGCACCGGCGCCAGCAGCATGGAGAACAGCATCTCCAGCAGCATCGACAGGGTCACCTTGAACTTGCCGCCGAACTCTTTCGCGCCCTTGGCCCAGATCAGGATGATGCTCAACAGCTTCGGCAGGAACAGCAGCACGATGGTCGTCGAGAACAGCGCGATGGCCTTGTCCGGGTGCCATTGCGGCCACAGCGGATAGAGCTGGCGCGGTTCGAGGAAGTACTGCGGCTCCATCAGCGTGTTCACCGCCAGCAGCGCGGTCGACAACACCAGGAAGAAGAACCACAACGGCGCCGACAGGTAGGACATCACGCCGGTCAGGAACACCGCGCGGTGCACCGGGTGCATGCCCTTGACCAGGAACAGGCGGAAGTTCATCAGGTTGCCGTGGCACCAGCGACGGTCACGCTTGAGCTCGTCGAGCAGGTTCGGCGGCAACTCTTCGTAACTGCCCGGCAGGTCGTAGGCAATCCACACGCCCCAGCCGGCACGGCGCATCAGCGCAGCTTCGACGAAGTCGTGGGACAGGATCGCACCGGAGAACGCGCCTTTGCCCGGCAACGGCGCCAGGGCGCAGTGGTCGATGAACGGCTTCATGCGGATGATCGCGTTGTGCCCCCAGTAGTGCGATTCACCCAACTGCCAGAAGTGCAGGCCGGCGGTAAACAGCGGGCCGTACACGCGGGTCGCAAACTGCTGCATGCGCGCATACAAAGTGTCCATGCCCGACGCACGCGGCGCGGTCTGGATGATCCCGGCGTCCGGCGTGGCTTCCATCAGGCGCACTAGACTGGTCAGGCACTCGCCACTCATCACCGAGTCGGCGTCGAGCACGACCATGTACTTGTAGTCACCGCCCCAACGACGGCAGAAGTCGTCGAGGTTGCCGCTCTTGCGCTTCACACGACGGCGACGACGGCGATAGAAGATCTTGCCGAAGCCCTTGGCCTCGCGGCAGACATCCAGCCAGGCCTGTTGCTCGGCGACGCAGATATCGGTGTCGTTACTGTCACTGAGGACGAAGAAGTCGAAGCGATCCAGATCACCGGTGGCCGCTACCGATTCGAACGTCGCACGCAGACCGGCGAATACACGCGGCACGTCTTCGTTGCAGATCGGCATCACCAGCGCAGTACGCGCATCTTTCGGAATCGGCTCGTTACCCGCGCTTTTCCCGGAGATACGGTATTTATCGTGGCCAGTGAGCAACTCGAGGAAGCCCATCAGTGCGGTCCAGAAACCGGCCGATACCCAGCAGAACAGAATCCCGAACAGAATCAGGATGCTGGTTTGCAGCGCATACGGCAGCACTTGCGTGGCGGTTTGCAGCAGCGGCTGATGCAGGACTTCTTCCAGATCGACGAACGACCAGCCTTGGTACGGCATGATGCCTTTCATGTACCAACCGGCAACGATGGTCTGGCCGAGCATCAGCAGCAACAGAATGTAGCGGCGGATCGAACCGACCGTGCGCCAGCGCGCGGCCGGCAGGACATTGGCGTCCTTCGGTGGCTGCGGCGGGTTGGTGCGCCCGGTCAGACGGCGCCAGCCACGCACCAGGATATTGGTGCGCCATGGCTCCGGCACGACCTTGGTGCGGCGGATCGGCGGGGTCGCCTTGAGGCTGACCCGACCGCTGGCATCGAGCACCAGCATTTCCGCTTCAGCCAGTTCTTCGGCAGTGCTCAGGGTCAGACGCTTGCCCACCGAAGCCTGGGCGGCTTCGGCAGGGGCGTCGAATGTCGAGGACGACAGGCGTTCATGCAGCTCGCTGAACGACTGGCAACCCGCGAGTTCCGCGCGTTGCTCGTCGGTCATCGGCAGATGCGCCAGATACTCGGACAGAGTCTCTGGCTGTACTGGTGAATTACTCATCGGCAGGCAACTGATAGCTCCAGGTCTCGGTCAGGACTTCTTCAGTCGGCGCCGATTCCGGTGTGGCTGGGGCCGCGTCGGCAGCGACTGGCTGCTTGGCGTCTTTGTTGGCCTTGTCCTTGGCGTCGGCTGCAGGCTTGGCTTCAGCCTGTTTGGCTTCGGCGGCCTTGGCTTCCTTGTCGAGTTTTTCCTGTTGCTTGGCAGCAACCTTGTCAGCCTTGGCGACCGACGAGTTGGAGGCCGGGACCGATTTGCCCAGATCCGCGGTGACCACCGGCTGAACCAGAGCAGCGCGCATCTCGGTTGCCTTGCTCGGATCCTTAATCTTCATCCGCAGGGTCAAACGCCAGCCCTTGGTTTCCGGGTTGTAGCGCACGCTGTTCTCGACCAGTTCGGCGTTGTCACCGACGCTGACCTGACTGCGCACGTCGGCATCCGGCGTCAGGGCCGCCAGCGACGGGCCTTCGAAGTCGACCAGATAGGCCACGCTGCCATCGGGCTGACGGATCAGGTTCGATTGCTTGACGTCACCGGTCGAACGCAGGGTCTGCGCCACCCAGGCGCTGTCCGGCGCATGGAGTGCTGCTTCGTCCATGGTCCAGTGCATACGGTAGGCGAAGTCCAGCGGCTGGCCTGGCTCCGGCATTTTTTCCGGGCTCCAGAACGCAACGATGTTGTCGTTGGTTTCGTCAGCGGTCGGAATCTCTACCAGATCGACAGTGCCCTTGCCCCACTCGCCCTTCGGCTCGATCCAGGCACTTGGGCGCTTGTCGTAGCGGTCGTCGAGGTCTTCGTAGTGGCTGAAATCACGGCCACGCTGCAGCAGACCGAAACCACGCGGGTTCTCGACGCTGAAGTTGCTCACAGCCAGATGTTTCGGGTTGTTCAGTGGGCGCCAGATCCACTCGCCGTTGCCGGCATGGATCGACAGACCGCTGGAGTCGTGCAGTTCACGACGGTAGTTGAGGACTTTCGACGGCTGGTTGGCGCCGAACAGGAACATGCTGGTCAGCGGCGCGATGCCCAGTTTGCCGACCTTGTCACGCAGGAACATCTGCGCCTTGACGTCGACGATGGTGTCGCTGCCCGGACGCAGGATCAAACGGTAGGCACCAGTGGCACGCGGCGAGTCGAGCAGAGCAAAGATCACCAGGTGCTTGTCGCCCGGCTTGGGCTGCTGAATCCAGAACTCGCGGAAACGCGGGAACTCTTCACCCGACGGCAGCGCGGTATCGATCGCCAGACCACGGGCCGACAGACCATAGGTGTGGCCCTTGCCGACGACGCGGAAGTAGCTCGCGCCGAGCATGGTCATGATCTCGTCTTGCTTGTCGGCCTTGTTGATCGGGTACAGCACACGGAAACCGGCATAACCCAGTTGCTCAGTGGCTTTCGGATCGAATTTCAGATCGCCGAAATCGAAGCGGCTCGGATCGTATTTGATCTCCGAGACGGTATTGGTGGTGATTTCGTTGATTTTCACCGGTGTATCGAAGTGCATACCCTGGTGATAGAAGGAGAGCTTGAACGGCGTCTTCTGATCGGCCCACTCAGCCTTTTCGGTGAGGAAGCGGATCTTCTGATAGTCCGCGAACTTCATTTCGCGGAATTCGTTCGGCAGGTTGCTGCGCGGGGCTTCGAACTTCTGCCCGGCCAGCTCTTTGGCCTTGGCCGATACGTCGTCAAGATTGAACGCCCAAAGCTGACCGGCGCTGAGCAGGCACAGGAGCGCCGAACCCGCTACCAGAGCACTTCGCATGCGTTTGGCAGACATTTTTGCTGCATTACAGGGACTAACAATCACGAGCAACCCTCGCCGAAAACAGATCAATAAACCAACGGCCAGCTATCTTTATGCCAGGTTGGCGAGCATTGTTCCGACTCCGCCGGGGCAAAATGATTCCCCAATCGGATCCAGACAAGTCTCTACCTAAGTCAAAACGGATCAACGAATGTCGATCCCCGCAGCGCGCGATTATCTAGTAGCCCGGATGACAACGCATCAGGGGTAACAAAGTATTTATCGCGAAAACAGCCTAAAAACAGTCGAAATTTCCGAAAAAGGTGTTTCAGGCACTGTCAGGTCTGTAACAAAAAGGTAACCGGGCCATCGTTGACCAGGTGCACCTGCATATCGGCGCCGAATCTACCTGATGCCACACTGCCATGCACCTGTTTCGCCTGGCTCAATAAATAGTCGAACAATTCCTCACCCAGTGCCGGCGGTGCGGCCGTGGAAAAGCTCGGGCGCAGGCCGCTTTTGGTATCGGCAGCGAGGGTGAACTGAGAGACCAGCAGCAACCCGCCACCCACATCCGCCAGGGACAGATTCATCTTGCCCTGGGCGTCACTGAATACTCGATAGTTAAGCAGCTTATGCAGAAGTTTGTCGGCGCTGGTACGCGTATCGTCGGGTTCTACCGCGACCAGCACGAGCAAACCCTGATCGATTGCGCCGACTACCTCGCCAGTGACTTCAACCCGCGCGCCGCTTACGCGTTGTAACAGCGCCTTCATGCTTCTTCGAGTGGCAAGTCGAGCAGGCGCTGGGCCATTTTGCTCGCCGCGCGCACCAGCGCATCGGTGATGCCTGGCTCGGACGCGGCGTGGCCGGCGTCGCGGATCACCTGCAATTCGCTGTTCGGCCAGGCCTGGTGCAATTCCCAGGCGTTGTCGAGCGGGCAGATCACGTCGTAGCGACCGTGAATGATCACGCCGGGCAGATGAGCGATCTTGCCCATGTCGCGGATCAGCTGGTTCGGCTCAAGGAAGGCGTTGTTGGTGAAGTAGTGGCATTCGATCCGCGCGATCGACAGCGCGCGCTGCGGCTCGGAGAAACGATCGACCACCAGCGGGTTCGGCCGCAGGGTCGCGGTACGCCCTTCCCAGGTCGACCACGCCTTCGCTGCATGCATCTGGGCGATCTGGTCGTTGCCGGTCAGGCGTTTGTGGAAAGCACTGAGCAGGTCGTCGCGCTCGTCCAGCGGGATCGGCGCGATGTAGTCCTGCCAGTAATCCGGGAATAGACGGCTGGCGCCGGCCTGATAGAACCATTCGATTTCCTGCGGACGGCAGAGGAAAATCCCGCGCAGAATCAGACCGTGCACGCGCTCCGGGTGGGTTTGCGCGTAGGCCAGGGCCAGGGTCGAACCCCAGGAGCCGCCGAACAGCACCCATTTTTCAATGCCCAGGTGTTTGCGGATGCGCTCAAGGTCTTCGACCAGATCCCAGGTGGTGTTGTTTTCCAGGCTGGCGTGCGGGGTGGAGCGACCGCAGCCGCGCTGGTCGAAGGTGACGATGCGATACAGATTCGGATCGAAATAGCGTCGGCTCTGGGCGTCGCAGCCGGCGCCGGGGCCACCGTGGATGAATACGACCGGCAATCCTTCCGGCGAGCCGCTTTCATCGACGTACAGCGTATGGGTGTCATCGACAGCCAGATCGTGCCGGGCGTGGGGTTTGATCTGCGGAAACAAAGTCTGCATTGCGCGCTCCGTAAGGGGTCGAGGTCATCCCTGGGGGGACTCGTATTATTCTGCCGTTGGGCATCATAAACCCGATTTGCGTCAATGAGCATGCTCCGGGGCCTGATCGTTCCCACGCTCTGCGTGGGAACGCCTCTTGGGACGCTCCGCGTCCAGTGACGCGGAGCGTCACGGGCTGCATTCCCACGCAGAGCGTGGGAACGATCAAACGGACGCCTTCGCGAGCAGGCTCGCTCCCACAGGGGTTAGGCGCTGTAGTGAGATTTTGCCCAGGCCAGATAGCCCTGCAGCAATTCCCTGAGCACCACCCGCGTCGGTTCGGCCAGATCGGCGCGGTAGCGGAACGGTTCGAACTCTTCCATGTAGGTGGACTGGCACAGTTCCAGCTGCACGGCGTGGATGTTCTGCGCCGGATCGCCGTACTGGCGGGTGATGTGCCCGCCTTTGAAGCGACCGTTGAGCACATGAGTAAACTGCTCGTGCCGCGCGCAGATCACTTCCAGTTCAGCAGCCAGTTGCGGATCACAACTGGCGCCATTGAACGTGCCAAGGTTGAAGTCCGGCAGTTTGCCCTCGAACAGGTGCGGGATGAGCGAGCGGATCGAGTGCGCATCGAACAACAGCGCGTAACCGAATTCGGCTTTCAGTCGCGCCAGTTCCTCCTGCAAGGTGCGGTGGTACGGCGTCCAGATCTGCTCCAGGTATGTTGCGCGCTCCTCTTTCGACGGTTCCAGACCTTCCTGAAACAACGGAATGCCGTCGAACAACGTCGCCGGATACAACCCGGTGGTCGCCCCGGCATACAACGGCTTGTCGTCGGACGGCCGGTTGAGGTCGATGACGAAACGCGAATACTCGGCAGCCAGGGTGCTGGCGCCCAGTTCCTCGGCAAAATCGTAGAGCAGCGGAATATGCCAGTCGGTGTCCGGCAGGCTTCTCGCAGCGGGGATCAGCCCGGCCTCGACCGTTGGGGTCAGACGCACACCCGCATGGGGCATGCTGATCAGCAGCGGCACGCGACCTTGTTTGAAACTCAGAACCTTGTCCACAACCGCCCTCCTAGAAATTCGATTCGACGCCGTGACGCACGACGCGCTTGTCCAGATCGCCACCGAGCCAATAGGCCAGATCCGCCGGACGCTCGATGTCCCACGCCACGAAATCAGCGACCTTGCCGACCTCCAGCGAGCCGTGGGTATCGGCCATGCCCAACGCCTGCGCGGCATGGATGGTCGCCCCGGCCAGAGCTTCTTCCGGGGTCATGCGGAAACAGGTGCAGGCCATGTTCAGCATCAGGCGCAACGACAGCGCTGGCGAGGTGCCGGGGTTGAGGTCGCTGGCGATGGCGATCTTCACCTTGTGCTTGCGCAGCGCTTCCATCGGCGGCAACTGGGTTTCGCGCAGGAAATAGAACGCGCCGGGTAGCAGCACGGCGACGGTGTCGGCAGCGGCCATGGCGATCGCGTCGTCCTCGTCCATGAACTCCAGGTGATCGGCGGACAAGGCTTTGTAGCGTGCGGCGAGGCTGGAGCCGTGCAGCGAGGACAATTGCTCGGCGTGCAGCTTCACCGGCAGTCCGAGTTGTTGCGCGGCGACGAAGACCCGCTCGACCTGCTCCGGCGAAAACGCCAGGTATTCGCAGAACGCATCCACGGCATCGACCAAACCTTCGGCGGCGAGGGCCGGAAGCATCTGCTCGCAGACCAGATCGATGTAATCGTCGGCGCGATCCTTGTACTCCGGTGGCAACGCGTGCGCCGCCAGGCAAGTGCTGCGCACGCTGATCGGCAGCTCTTCGGCCAAGCGCCGGATGACCCGCAGCAGCTTGCGCTCGTTGGCCAGATCGAGACCGTAGCCGGATTTCATTTCCACCGTGGTCACGCCGTCGCGCATCAGGCTTTTCAGGCGTTTGGCGGCGCTGGCGAACAACTCGTGCTCAGTGGCTTCGCGAGTGGCGCGCACGGTGCTGGCGATGCCGCCGCCCTGCGCGGCGATCTCGGCATAGCTGACGCCTTGCAGGCGCTGCTCGAATTCGCCGCTGCGGTTGCCGCCGAACACGGTGTGGGTGTGGCAGTCGATCAGACCGGGGGTGACCCACGCACCCTGCAAATCATTGACCGCCGGGTATTCGCCGGATGGCAATTGAGTGCGTGGGCCAATCCACTCGATCAGCGTGCCGGACGTCACGATCGCGGCATCCTCGATGATCGAATAGGCGCCGTTGGCCATGGTTGCGACGTGGCAGTGTTGCCAGAGGGTTTTCACTGTTGGCCTCCGTTTGGGTTTGTATGGTGAGCAGCCTCAAAAGCCCCTCACCCTAGCCCTCTCCCAAAGGGAGAGGGGACTGACCGTGTTGTTCTGTCGAGATATGCCGACCTGAAATTTCTCAGCCGAACTCACGTTGCGAAAACAATGAAGATCGGCTCCCTTCCCCCTCTCCCCCTTGGGGGAGAGGGCTGGGGTGAGGGGGATCGATTTAACTAACAATACAAATCTCCCCGTAAAGCGCTTACAAACTAGGCAACAACTGCCCAGCAACAAGCTCGGTCAAGCACCGCGACGCCAGCAATTCAGTCGCCGCATTGATGTCCGGCGCAAAGAAGCGGTCCTTCTCATAGAACGGCACTTCCTTGCGCAAGATCGCCCGCGCCTGTTCCAGCTTCGGCGAAGTCTTCAGGCCGTTGCGCAGATCCAGGCCCTGCACTGCCGCCAGCCACTCCACGGCGAGAATGCCGCGAGTGTTCTCAGCCATTTCCCACAGGCGCTTGCCTGCCGCCGGGGCCATCGACACGTGGTCTTCCTGGTTGGCCGAGGTCGGCAGGCTGTCCACCGAATGCGGGTGGGACAACGCCTTGTTTTCGCTGGCCAGCGCCGCAGCGGTGACCTGGGCGATCATGAAACCGGAGTTCACCCCGCCATTGGCCACCAGGAACGGCGGCAGTTGCGACATGTGCTTGTCCATCATCAGCGAGATGCGGCGTTCGCTCAGCGAGCCGATTTCAGCGATGGCCAGGGCCATGTTGTCAGCGGCCATGGCTACCGGTTCGGCGTGGAAGTTGCCGCCGGAAATCACGTCGCCTTCAGCGGCGAAGACCAAGGGGTTGTCGGAAACCGCGTTGGCTTCGACCGCCAGCACTTCAGCGGCCTGGCGGAACTGGGTCAGGCAGGCGCCCATGACTTGCGGCTGGCAGCGCAGCGAATACGGGTCCTGGACCTTGTCGCAGTTCTGATGCGAGGCGGAGACTTCGCTGCGCTCACCGAGCAGATCGCGGTAGGCCGCAGCGGCATCGATCTGCCCTCTCTGCCCACGCGCGGCATGAATGCGCGCGTCGAACGGCGAGCGCGAACCGAGCACGGCTTCTACGGTGAGACTGCCCAGCGCCACTGCACCGGCAAACAGATCTTCGCCTTCGAACAGGCCGCGCAGGGCAAACGCTGTGGAAACCTGGGTACCGTTGAGCAGCGCCAGACCTTCTTTAGCCGCTAAAGTCAGCGGCGCCAGGCCTGCGACTTTCAGTGCTTCGGTGGCTTCAAGCCATTCGCCCTTGTAGCGCGCCTTGCCCTCGCCCAGCAGCACCAGCGACATGTGCGCCAACGGCGCCAGATCCCCCGACGCACCGACCGAACCTTTCAGCGGAATGTGCGGATAGACCTCGGCATTGATCAGCGCGATCAGCGCATCGATCACCTGCCGACGGATGCCGGAAAAACCACGGCTGAGACTGTTGACCTTGAGCACCATGATCAGTCGCACAAGGTCATCGCTGATCGGCTGGCCGACGCCGGCAGCGTGCGAGAGCACCAGCGAACGCTGCAGGTTCTCCAGGTCTTCGCTGGCGATGCGCGTCGAGGCCAGCAGGCCGAAACCGGTGTTGATGCCGTAGGCGGTGCGGTTCTCGGCGAGGATCTGTTCGACGCAGGCGACGCTGGCCTCGATCTGCGCGCTGGCGCTGTTGTCGAGGGTCAGTGTGACCGGGTTCTGATAGACGTCACGCAGTTGGGCCAGGCTCAGTTGGCCGGGGATCAGATTCAGCGCAGTCATTAAAATGCTCCTGTCAGGCATTGTTATTAACTACCAGTCGCTCCGGAGCATTCCGTTATCCGTCGTTTCTCGTCTTGTGAACGATCCACGCCTTGGCACGCTGGTATGGGTAGTTGTCAGTGCAAATTCGGTAGAACGTTGTGCGGCAGATTCGGGTCTTTCAGCACGGTCGCAGCGGCAGCGATATCCGGCGCCAGCCAGCGATCCTGATCGTAGGCGGGGACCGTTTCGCGCAGCAGTTTCCACGCGCGGTCAGTGCCCACGCCAAAGCGCTGTTCCTTGAGGAATTCAAACGCCTGCGCCGCCAGCAGGTATTCAATCGCGAGGATCTGCGTGCAGTTTTCCAGCGCGCGATGCAGCTTCAGCGCGGCGTTGGTGCCCATGCTCAGGTGATCTTCCTGCAGGCCCGAGGTGATGTAGTTGTCGAGTACCGCCGGTTGCGCCAATTGACGGTTTTCCGCACACAGCGAGGCGGCGACGTATTGCACGATCATCATCCCCGAGTTGACCCCGGGATTGGCCACCAGAAACGCCGGCAGACCGCTGACGTGCGGATTGACCAAACGGTCCAGACGGCGCTCGGCAATCGAGCCGATTTCGGCCATGGCAATCGCCAGCAGATCCGCCGCCATCGCCACGGATTGACCGTGCGGGTTGGCCTGCGACATCACCCGGAAATTGTCCGGTGTGCCGAGCAGTAACGGGTTGTCGGTGCAGCCGTTTAGTTCGGCTTCCACCTGTTTGATTGCGTGCTCCAATTGATCACGCGCGGCGCCATGCACCTGCGGGATCGAGCGGATGCTCAGCGCGTCCTGAGTGCGAACGCCTTTGCTTGCGGCGATCACTTGGCTGCCATCGAGTAATGCACGCAGATTTTCGCCGACCTGCTGCATGCCCGGATGCGGCTTGAGCGCAATGATCTCGGCATCGAAGGCATCGATCTGGCCGCGCTGGGCTTCGAAACTCATCGCACCAATGACATCGGCCCATTGCAACAGCCGCGTAGCATCGGCAATCGCCAGGCAACTGAGGCCGGTCATGCAGGGCGTGCCGTTGACCAGACACAAGCCATCCTTCGCGCCGAGCTGCACAGGTTGCAGGCCCTCTTCGGCCAGCGCCTGTTGCGCCGAAATGATCTGCCCGCGATAACTGACATTGCCAACGCCGAGCAGCGCGATGCCGATGTGCGCCATGTGCGTCAGGTAACCCACCGAACCCTGCGACGGCACCTGCGGGGTGATGCCGCGATTGAGCAGCGCCAGCAGCCCTTCGACCACACGCCGATGCAGGCCGGACTTGCCGTGGCTGTAGTTGTGGATCGCAGCGCAGATGATTGCGCGGGTCTGCTCGTCGCTGAGCACCGGGCCGACACCGCAGGCATGGCTGAGCAAGGTGTTGCGCGAGAGTTGGCTGAGCTGTTCGTCCTGCAGCGAGACGTTGGACAGACCGCCCAGACCGGTGTTGACGCCATAGGCGCGCTCGCCGCTGGCGACGATGCGCTGGACGATGGCCTGAGCGTTATCGATGCGCGCCCAGGTTTCGCTGGACAGTTCCAGTGGCGCACCGTGCCGGGCAACGGCGACCACGTCCTGCCAACGCAGAGGGCTGCCTGTGATAGCGATTTTTTCAGCCTGGGACATCTAAAACCTCATACCAATTCTGTTGATGCAGGTAACCCAGTGGTGAGGGGATTTATCCCCGTTCGGCTGCGAAGCAGTCGTAAAACCGGCCACCGCGGTCTGTCTGACAGATTTGCGGGCATGGTTTGGGGCGGCTTCGCCACCCAACGGGGATAAATCCCCTCACCACATAGGCCACTCAGTTTTAGACCACCGCCGCCCGCCGCTGCACGAACCGGTCGACATACTCATCGGCCGGTGAATGCAGGATCTCTCTTGGCGTGCCCACCTGGATCAACCGGCCATCCTTGAGAATCGCGATGCGATTGCCAATGCGCACGGCTTCGTCGAGGTCGTGGGTGATGAAGACGATGGTTTTGTGCAGGGTCTTTTGCAGTTCCAGCAACTGGTCCTGCATCTCGGCGCGGATCAACGGATCCAGCGCACTGAACGCTTCGTCCATGAGGATGATGTCGGTGTCCGCCGCCAATGCACGGGCGAGGCCGACGCGCTGACGCATGCCGCCGGAGAGCTGGTGCGGGTATTTGTTTTCGTAGCCTTTTAGACCGACGGTGTTGATCCAGTGCAGCGCGCGTTCGGCGCAGACCTGCTTGCTTTCGCCACGTACTTTCAGGCCGTAGGCGACGTTATCGAGCACGGTTTTGTGCGGCAGCAGGCCGAAGCTCTGGAACACCATGCTGATCTTGTGTCGGCGAAATTCGCGCAGGGCGTCCATGTCGTACTGCAGGATGTCCTCGCCATCGACCAGAATCGCCCCGCTGGTAGGATCGATCAGGCGATTGAAGTGGCGCACCAGGGTGGATTTGCCCGAGCCGGACAGGCCCATGATCACAAAGATTTCACCGGTGCCGATGCTCAGCGACAAGTCGTTCACGCCGACCACGCAACCGGTTTCGTTGAGCACCTGGTCCTTGCTCTTGCCCTGGCCGACCATGGCCAGCGCGTCCTTGGCGCGGTTGCCGAAAATCTTGAAGACGTTGCGCACTTCGATCTTGCTCACGCTTGCGTTGCTCATTTGCTCACCTCGTGGCGTGGCCGACCGTACGCTTGAGTAATGCGGTCGATGACCACCGCGAGAATCACGATCGCCAGCCCGGCTTCAAGACCACGGCCGACGTTGAGCGTCTGAATCCCCACCAGCACGTCTTCACCGAGGCCGCGGGCGCCGATCATCGAGGCGATCACCACCATCGACAGGGCCATCATCGTCGTCTGGTTGATCCCGGCCATGATGCTCGGCAGCGCCAGCGGCAGTTGCACACCGAACAGTTGCTGCCAGCGGTTGGCGCCGAAGGCATTGATCGCTTCCATGACTTCGCCGTCGACCTGGCGAATGCCCAGATCGGTCAAGCGAATCAGCGGCGGCGCGGCGTAGATCACCGTGGCGAAAATCGCCGGCACCTTGCCCAGGCCGAACAGCATCAGCACCGGAATCAGGTAAACGAAACTCGGCATGGTCTGCATGATGTCGAGCAGCGGCATCAGCACCGAACGCAGGCGATTGCTGCGCGCCGAGAGAATCCCCAGCGGGATGCCGATCAGCACCGAAATGATCGTCGCGACCATCATCAGCGCCAGGGTCTGCATGAGTTTGTCCCAGAGGCCGACCGCGCCCACCAGAAACAACAGACCGACAATCACGGCGGTGGTCACGACTTTGCGCGTGGCGTGCCAGGCGATGACACCGACGATTGCCAGCATCAACCACCACGGCGCCGCACGCAGCAAACCTTCGAGACTGACGATGGCCCACAACAGCGTGTCGGAGATATGCCGGAACACGTCGCCGTAGTTGGTCACCAGCGAATCGACCCAACCGTTGACCCAGTCGGCGATGGAAAAGGTAAAGCTTTCGGGAAACATAAGGGACTCTCAATCAAGGGGTTGCGATCAAGCGTCCGGCTGCCGTGGCTGGCAGCCGGGGAAACCTGACCTACAAGGCCGCGTCGATTTTCTTGGCTGCGTCGTCGCTCACCCATGCGTGCCAGACTTCAGGATGTTCCTTGAGGAAGATTTTCGCCAGTTTTGCCGACTCGATGCGTTCCTTGGCCATGCGCCCGAGGTTCTGATTGAGCAGGTCGATCGGCAGGTTGACCTTTTCCAGCACGGCGACCAGTTCCGGGGCTTCGTCGTGGAAGGTTTTCGACAGGCCGACCTTGATGCTGACGGTCTTGTCGACGCCGGGTTTCTCTTCCAGTTTGACTGCATCGATCTGGCCCATCAGCGGAGTCGGCGACCAGTAGTAGAAGAGGATCGGCTCGCCACGCTTGTAGCTCGACAGCACCGCTGCATCCAGCGCAGGTCCGGTGCCCGGACGGAAGTTGGTGTAACTGTTTTCCAGGCCATAACTCTTGAGCATTTCGCTGTTGTCGAGCTCGCAGGTCCAGCCGGCCGGGCAGTTATAGAAGCGGCCCTTGGACGGCTCTTCAGCGTCCTTGAACACGGCGGAATACTTGCCCAGATCAGCGATGTTTTTCAGCTCCGGGGCTTTCGCCTCGAGCTTGCGCTTGGCGTCGCCTTCGATCACGTAACGCGGCACGTACCAACCTTCGACCGCGCCCACCACCGGTGCACCGACGCCAACGACCTTGCCGGCCTTCTCGGCCTTGTTCCAAACCTCGCTACGGCCGACCCACTCTTCGGCGAACACTTGAATATCGTTGCTGCTCAGGGCGTTTTCCATGGTGATGGAATTGCCCGGCAGGCTGTCGGTCTTGCAGCCGTAACCTTTCTCCAGCACCACTTGCAGCACGTCGGTCAGAAGCATGCCGCTTTCCCAATTCAGCCCGGCGAATTTCACCGGTTTGCCCGATTCGCACCAGCCGGCGGCTTGCGTCGCACCGGCACTGGCCAGCAGGCCCATGGACAGCAATGTGGTCAGCAGGGTCTTGTTCGATTTCATTGTCGTGACGCTCCTAATCATGAATGGGCTTACGGCAGTTCAAGAGGCATCCAGCCTGGTCCACGTCCAGATCAGGCCTGCGCCGCAGCGCGACCGGCCCCGCTCGTTTTTGCTTGTAGGGTGCTGTTCTGCTCGACCGGCAGAATCAGGCGATCGGGCACTGCGCTGTGCCATTTCTTTGCGCAGAAGTAATAGACGGCGGCCGGGAGAACCAGACCGATGATCCAGGAAATGTCGACATCACCGAGGGCGGCCACCAGTGGGCCGGTGTAGAACTTGGTCGAGATGAATGGCAACTGCACCAGCACGCCGAACACGTAGACGCTGATACCGAGCAGGTTCCAGCGGCCATAGCGACCGTCCGGATCGGCCAGCGCCGGCACGTCGTAACGCTCGCGGGTGATGCAGTAGTAGTCGACCAGATTGATCGCGCTCCACGGGGTGAAGAAGGCGAGCAGAAACAGGATGAACGACTTGAACGCACCGAGGAACGAGTGCTGTCCGAGCAAGGCAATCAGGGTTGCCGCACCGACGATGAACAGCACGAACACCAGCCGTTGCATGCGGGTAACCGTCAGGTGCCCTTTGAAGCCACTGATGATGGTGGCGATGCACATGAAGCTGCCGTAGGAGTTCAAAGTGGAGATGGTCACCTTGCCGAACGCGATGCTGAAATACAGCAGTGCGGCAGTGGCGCCGGTACCGCCGAGTCCGACGATGTAGGCGACTTCATGGCCAGCGAATTGACCGTTGGCGGACGCGGCGGCAAATACACCGAGAACCATCGCCACCTGCGCGCCGATCACCGAACCTGCGCCAGCGGCGAAAAAGGTTTTCACCGATGAAGTGGCGCTCGGCAGGTAACGCGAGTAGTCCGCTACATACGGGCCGAAAGCGATCTGCCAGGACGCAGCCAGCGACACCGCCAGCAGAAAGCTGCTCAAGCTGAAATGACGAATCTGCAGGAGCGCACCAACGTCGGTCTGGCTCATCAGCCGCCAGAACAGGAACACGAAAGCGATCACGCCAATCACACTGGCGACGCGGCCGATCCAGTGGATTACCCGGTAGCCAAGCACCGTGACCAGCACGATGACGCTGGCGAAAATCAGGATGCCTACACTGTCGCTGACACCGAACAACTGGCCCAGCGCTTGCCCGGACAGCACCGTTCCGGTGGCGGTGAAGCCGAGGTACATCAGGCACACCAGCACGATCGGAATCGCCGCGCCATAAACGCCGAATTGCACACGACTGGAGATCATCTGCGGCAAGCCCAGTTTCGGCCCTTGCGCGGCATGCAGCGCCATCACACCACCGCCGAGCAACTGACCGATCAACAGACCGATCAGCGACCAGAACACATCACCGCCGAGCACCACGGCCAAGGCCCCGGTGACGATCGCAGTGATCTGCAGGTTGGCGCCCATCCACAGGGTGAACTGACTGAACAGACGACCGTGTCTTTCCGCTTCCGGGATGTAGTCGATCGAACGCCTTTCGATCAACGGAGTACTGCCTGCACGTTCGTTGTTAACCGCCATGATTCAACCTCTGTGGATTGCTATTCGGGTTCACTGAAATTCCTCTGTGGGAGCGAGCCTGCTCGCGAATCGGTGTATCAGGCACAGCAGTAGCGACTGACACGACGCCTTCGCGAGCAGGCTCGCTCCCACATAAAACCAGAGCGTGTTACCCGCCAGTGATCATCGGCAGATTCAGCCCCTGCTCTTTCGCGCAGTCGATGGCGATCTGGTAACCGGCATCGGCGTGGCGCATGACGCCAGTCGCCGGGTCGTTATGCAGCACACGAGCAATGCGCTCGGCAGCCTCATCGGTACCGTCGCAGACGATCACCATCCCCGAATGTTGCGAGAAGCCCATGCCGACACCGCCGCCGTGATGCAATGAGACCCAGGTCGCGCCGCTGGCGGTGTTCAGCAGTGCGTTGAGCAGCGGCCAATCGGACACGGCGTCGGAGCCGTCCTGCATCGATTCGGTTTCGCGGTTGGGACTGGCGACCGAGCCGGAGTCGAGGTGATCGCGACCGATCACCACCGGTGCCGACAGCTCACCGCTACGGACCATTTCGTTGAAGGCCAGACCGAGCTTGGCGCGCTGGCCCAGACCGACCCAGCAGATACGTGCCGGCAGACCCTGGAAGCTGATGCGCTCGCGGGCCATGTCCAGCCAGTTGTGCAAATGCGCGTCGTCCGGGATCAGCTCTTTGACCTTGGCGTCGGTTTTGTAGATGTCCTGTGGATCACCCGACAGCGCCGCCCAACGGAACGGGCCGATGCCACGGCAGAACAGCGGACGGATGTAGGCCGGCACGAAGCCCGGGAAATCGAAAGCGTTTTCGACGCCTTCTTCCTGAGCCATCTGACGGATGTTGTTGCCGTAGTCGAAGGTCGGAATGCCTTGCTTCTGGAACTCCAGCATGGCTTTGACGTGCACCGCCATCGACTGCTTGGCGGCTTTGATCACAGCGGCCGGTTCGGTCTTGGCGCGGGCGCGGTATTCGTCCCAGCTCCAGCCGGCCGGCAGGTAACCGTTGAGCGGATCGTGGGCGCTGGTCTGGTCGGTGACCATGTCCGGGCGCACACCACGCTTGACCAGTTCCGGGAGGATTTCCGCCGCGTTGCCGAGCAGCGCGATGGAAATCGCTTTGCCTTCTTTGGTGTATTTGTCGATGCGCGCCAGTGCGTCGTCGAGGTCTTTGGCTTGCTCATCGACGTAACGGCTCTTCAGGCGGAAATCGATGCTGACCTGCTGGCATTCGATGTTCAGCGAGCAGGCGCCGGCCAGGGTGGCGGCCAGCGGTTGCGCGCCGCCCATGCCACCGAGGCCGGCGGTGAGCACCCAGCGGCCCTTGAGGTCAGCGTTGTAATGCTGGCGCCCGGCTTCGACGAAGGTTTCATAGGTGCCCTGAACGATGCCCTGGCTACCGATGTAGATCCAGCTGCCGGCGGTCATCTGGCCGTACATGGCCAGGCCTTTGGCGTCGAGCTCGTTGAAGTGTTCCCAGCTCGCCCAGTGCGGCACCAGGTTGGAGTTGGCGATCAGCACGCGCGGCGCGTTGCTATGGGTCTTGAATACGCCGACCGGCTTGCCCGACTGCACCAGCAGGGTTTCGTCGTCGTTCAGATTAGTCAGGCTCTCGACGATCTTGTCGTAGCACTCCCAGTTCCGCGCAGCGCGGCCGATGCCACCATAGACCACCAGTTCTTTCGGGTTCTCGGCGACTTCCGGGTCGAGATTGTTCATCAACATGCGCAGCGGCGCTTCGGTCAGCCAGCTCTTGGCGGTCAGCGTGTTACCGCGTGCGGCGCGAATCTGCACGTCACGAAACTTGTTGCTGTTCTGGGTATTGTCAGTCACGAAAAAGACTCCTCAGCGATCAATTCAAACCAACCCTGGCAGTGGGCAGCAGCCTGCGCGCTGTGCTGCGCGACAAGCGAATCAGTGGACGCTGCGGAGAGTCTCGACCGACTCATACGCATACGTCTTTACTTGTACATACAAGCATATGCAATCAAGCGGCCAACTTGCTGGAGGAGTGTTCAGGAAAAATCAGGGGTAGGGCTGGAGAGCGCCTGAATCGAGGGTTCTGGCGTGAATGAAATTTTCTTCGCAGTTATTTTGGGGAGGTTGGGATTGGCTACGACAGCGTGGTTTTGCGCCACGCTGGGGCGTTCGGTAACAAGTTGGTGCGTGGAGGGAAACAAGAGTGGGGATGGCTTTTGTGGCGAGGAGATTTATCCCCGCTGGGCTGCGCAGCAGACCGCTTTTTTATTCAAGAATGGGGCCGCTTCGCGACCCAGCGGGGATAAATCCCCTCGCCACAGGGGTGTGTTCAGTTGTGGAGGAGTTCGATCACGCAGCATGCGGCGTTGGTAGAGACTTCGACTAGCCCACTGTTGCCGTCCAGTTGCAGGCAATCATGCCGACCGAGCTGTGAAACGCCGTCGCCAACACGCACGTCCATCAGCTCACTGACACTGAACACCAGCACTGTCGATGCCGAACTGAAGAACCGCTGCTCACCGTCCAGCCACTGCAATCGCGCGCTGTAACGTTGCGGCGCGTAGATCAGATTGAAGTCGCGAATCGCACCGCCGAGCAAGGTGCAGGACACTTGGCTTTCGCCGCTGAAAGCAAACGGGTCCAAGGGTAACAGTGGACGGGTAGCGTCACCGTCGACGCACAGAGTCATGCCGTCGCCCTGCAACACGGTGATCACTCGCTGGTAACCGGCGAATGTCGAGAAACCGCCCGATTCGGCGATGTCGGCAATTGACAGGCGCCAGCCGAAACCGTCCAGGCCAGCGCCGGCATCACGGGTGATTTCCTCGGTGCTGCCGCCGCCGTTTTTCCACGGCATGCGCGGGTAGCCTTCGGCGCGTAGAACCTTTATTTCATTCATTTGTGGAAGCGCCCTTCCAGACGATGGCGGGAACCCGGGTGAATCAAACGTGCCGCCGTCACCGGTTGACGCCCCGACCAAGTCCGCCGACGGATCAGCAGACACGGCTCGCCCTTTTCGATCTGCAGCAACTTGCACTCCGACGGCTCGGCAAGAATCGCTTCGACCACGTGCTCGCCCTCGGTCAGCGGCGCGACCTGATTGAGATAGGCATAGGGCGTTTGCAGGGTGAAATCCTGCTTGAGGTATTCCGGCGCGACCAAAGCGTTGACGAAACGGTCTTCGATTTGCACCGGAATGTCGTTTTCGTAGTGCACGATCAGCGAGTGGAAGACCTTCTGGCCTTCGCGCATGTCCAGCGCCAGCGCGCGTTCGGAACCGGCGGCCTCTTCTTCGAGGGTGATGACCTGGCAAGTGTGGCGATGGCCGCGCGAGGCGATTTCATCGGCGATGTTGTGCACCTCGAACAGCGCGGACTGGCTCTTCGGTTCGGCGACAAACGTGCCCACGCCTTGCATGCGCACCAGCAGGCCATCGGCGGTCATCTCGCGCAGGGCGCGGTTGATGGTCATGCGGCTGAAGCCGAGCTGGCTGACCAGTTCGCTTTCGGACGGCACGCGGTAGTGCGGCGGCCAATTACCGCTGTCGATCTGCTGGGTGATCATCTGTTTGACGCGGGCGTACAAGGGCGCCGGACTGTCGCCCATGTTCGCGGCCAACGGAGAAACTGGAGGCGGAGTCGGCACGGTTGATCCCTGTTCATTGGATGAAAGTGACTAGCTTGCCGGAGTTTACCGGGCAGGCAAACGTCTGTATATGTATATACAAATAACACACGATGGGGTGCCGAACGATGTCCGCCTTCTTTGCCGAACGCGCACTGCTGCCTAACGGATGGGCCAACAATGTACGTCTCGAGGTCAGCGCCGATGGCGTGTTGACCCGAATCCAGGCCGATTCCAGCGCAGACGGCGCCGAACGGCTGCGCGGGCCGTTGCTGCCGGGTATGCCCAACCTGCACTCCCACGCCTTCCAGCGCGCCATGGCTGGATTGGCCGAAGTGGCCGGCAACCCCAACGACAGTTTCTGGACCTGGCGCGATCTGATGTACCGCCTCGTCGGAAAAATCAGCCCCGATCAGCTCGGCATCATCGCCCGTCAGCTGTACATCGAAATGCTCAAGGCCGGTTACACCTCGGTCGCCGAATTTCACTATGTGCACCACGACAGCAACGGCCAGCCGTATGCCGATCCTGCCGAACTGGCTTTGCGTATCAGCCAGGCCGCCAGCGAAAGCGGCATCGGTCTGACCCTGCTGCCAGTGCTCTACAGTCATTCCGGTTTCGGTGGGCAAACACCTAACGATGGCCAGCGTCGCTTTATCAACAGCACTGAGAACTATCTGAATCTGCAAGCGCGGTTGCAGCCATTACTGGCGCAGCAAAAGGCGCAATCGCTGGGCCTGTGTTTCCACTCGCTGCGGGCGGTGACGCCACAACAAATCAGCGAAGTGTTGGCGGCCAGTGACAAACAATGCCCGGTGCACATACACATCGCCGAACAGCAAAAGGAAGTCGACGATTGCCTGAGCTGGAGCGGTCGTCGTCCGCTGCAATGGCTGTACGAGAACACTGAAGTCGATCAGCGCTGGTGTCTGGTCCACGCCACCCACGCCAATCCGCAAGAAGTCACGCTGATGGCCAACAGTCGCGCGATCGCCGGGCTGTGCCTGACCACTGAAGCGAATCTGGGTGACGGGATTTTCCCGGCGGTGGACTTTCTTGCCCAGGGCGGGCGCATGGGCATTGGCTCCGACAGCCATGTGTCGCTGAGCGTGGTGGAAGAATTGCGCTGGCTGGAATATGGCCAGCGTCTGCGTGACCAGCGGCGCAATCGCTTGTATGGCGCGCAGCAGCCGATGGTCGGTCGCACACTATATGACGCCGCGCTGGACGGCGGCGCGCAAGCGTTGGGGCAACCGATTGGTGCGCTGAAAGTGGGCAAGCGCGCGGACTGGATTGTCCTGGACGGTAGCGATCCGTATCTGGCGACGGCTGCGGGGGACGGGATTCTCAATCGCTGGTTGTTCGCCGGCGGCGATCGCCAGGTGCGCGATGTGCTGGTCAATGGTCAATGGGTGGTGCGTGATGGCCGGCATGCCGGCGAAGAGCAAAGCGCCCGAGCTTTCACCCAGGTCCTGCGTGATCTCTTGGGCTGACCCAAAACCAAACTGTGGGAGCGAGCCTGCTCGCGAAAGCGGTGTATCAGTCAACATTCATATCGACTGATACACCCTCTTCGCGAGCAGGCTCGCCCCCACATTTGATTTGTATAGCGGCTTAATTGGATGTCTTGGCCATCTGCCGATCCGACGCCCGCCAGATCAGGCGTGTGGTGTCGTAACCCTGCTGACGCGCCTTGCTCAGCAATTCTTCACGCACTACACCGTTGACGGTCGGTGTGCGTGACAGCAGCCACAAGTACTTGCGACTCGGATCGCCGACGATGGCGGTCTTGTAATCGTCGCTGACGTACAACACCCAGTACTCGCCCTTCGCCACACCCGGCACCAGGCGCGAGAACCAGTTATCGAATTCGACCCAGAGCTTGTCGGTCTTGCCCGGCACTTGTGGATAAGCCGTGCCCTTGGCTTCTTCCCACTGCCACTCCGGGGTCAGGCAACGGTTGAGCACGCCGACATTACCGTCAGGCTTGAGGGTGTAATGGGCTTCGGATTGCGCGCAGTGGCGCTGGAAGTACATCGGCAAGCGTGCCAGTTCATACCAGGTGCCCTGATAACGCTTGAGATTGACGCTGTTGACGGTCTTGGGCGCCAACGGGTCGACGCCGGAAGTGGCGCAGCCAGCCAGTACCAGGCCAGCAAAAAGGATCAGCAATAACCGCTTCATTTTTTTCTCCGTGGGCGCGAAGCCCCGGTTTACTTCAGGCCTTGGCCGGAAAACATCAGCACTTTGTCACCGGCGTATTGCACGCTGATAAAGCTGTTCTTGTCGCCCCAGGTGCAGCTGGACATACCGAGCGCGCCCGAGCAATCGGTGGGCTTGCCGAGGAGGGTTTCCACTTCGGACTTGGTCATGCCGGCCGAGAGCTTGGAGTAGTTTTCCTGATTGACCTTACTGCATGCGGCCAACAGCACGCAAAACGACAGCAGGGCGATAGATCGCAGCGACATGGTGAAACTCCTGGAACGAGGGGGGATGGCATGGTGCCAACCAGAAGCTTAGAAGAGAAAAGTGTCATCTGGTTCCGTGACCGAACGCCTATTTATCAGCCCGCCTGTCCGGCTTTTGTCGGTAAATCAAAAACTTTGTGAAGCCGTCGAGCATTTCGTCGACTTTCCCTGCAAGCGCCTAATCTTTGGCGCGGCGCGGTCGAAATAAGAGCAGCGCAACGCTGCCGAATATGGCAAATTGCCGCCCTTTCCTGACCAGCCCCTTCGCGGTAGTTCATTCGATGACCAGAAACATGAAATTCAGCCACAAGATTCTGCTGGCTGCTGCCCTTGTGGTGGCCGTTGCGTTCGCCTGTTTCATCTTCTTCAACGACTATCGCCAGCGTCAGGCCTTGAGCAGCAGCACCGAAGCGACCATGCAGGAGCTGGGAAGCCTGACCACCAGCAACATTCAGACGTGGCTGGAAAGCCGCATTCAACTGCTGCAATCGTTGTCGCAGCAAGTCGCCGTCGACGGCAACGCGCCCGCCAGCCTCAAGCGCATCATTGACCTGCCCGCCTACACCGGCAATTTCCAGCTCAGCTATTTCGGTGGCGCTGACGGCGTGATGTTCTCGGTGCCGGCCGGCAACCGTGCGCCGGACTACGACCCACGGGCGCGTGGTTGGTACAAAGCGGCCAACAGCGCGCAGCAGACCATCGTCACCGAACCGTACATCGCCGCTTCGTCGGGCAAACTGGTGATCACCGTCGCCACCCCGGTGCAGCGTCAGGGCCAAATGCTCGGCGTCGCCGGTGCCGACATCGATCTGACCAGCGTCAGCGCGATCATCAACTCGCTGAACTTCGGCGGCCACGGTCATGCGTTCATCGTCAGCGCCGAAGGCAAGATCCTGATTCACCCGGACAGCAAGCTGGTGCTCAAGTCCCTCGCCGAGGCCTATCCGAACGGCGCGCCTCAAGTCAGCCCGGGCCTGAAAGAAGTCGAGTTCGACGGCAAGACCCAGTTGATTTCCTTCACCCACGTCAACGGCGTGCCGTCGGCTGACTGGTACGTGGCGCTGGTGCTCGACAAAGACACCGCGTTCTCGATGCTCAGCGAATTCCGCACCTCGGCACTGATCGCCATGGTCATCGCCGTGCTGATCATCATCGGCCTGCTCGGCATGCTGATTCGCGTGCTGATGCAACCGCTGCTGACCATGGGCCGTGCGATGCATGACATCGCTGAAGGCGAAGGCGATCTGACCAAGCGTCTGGTGATTCACGGCAACGATGAATTCGGCGCATTGGGTACGTCGTTCAACCGCTTCGTCGAACGCATTCATACGTCGATCCGCGAAGTGTCCTCGGCCACCGGCCAGGTCAACGAAGTCGCCCTGCGTGTGGTCGCTGCCTCGAACTCGTCGATGTACAACTCCGACCAGCAGGCCAGCCGCACCAACAGCGTCGCCGCCGCGATCAATCAGCTCGGCGCCGCCGCTCAGGAAATCGCCCAGAACGCCGCCCTCGCCTCGCAGCATTCCAGCGATGCGCGCAGCCTCGCGGTCGACGGCCAGCAGGTGGTGGATAAAACCATCCACGCCATGCAACAACTGTCGGCGAAGATCAGCGATTCCTGCGGCAATATCGAAACGCTGAACAGCAACACGGTGAACATCGGCCAGATTCTCGAAGTGATCACCAGCATTTCCCAGCAGACCAACCTGCTCGCACTCAACGCCGCCATTGAAGCCGCGCGTGCCGGTGAGGCCGGACGCGGTTTCGCCGTGGTCGCCGACGAGGTGCGCAACCTCGCGCACCGCACCCAGGATTCGGCGCAGCAAGTGCAGAAGATGATCGAAGAGCTGCAGGTCGGCGCACGCCAGGCGGTGAGCATCATGACCGAGAGCCAACGCGAGAGCGAAAGCAGCGTCGGCATCGCCAACCAGGCCGGCGAGCGTCTGGGCAGCGTGACCCAGCGCATCGGCGAAATCGACGGCATGAACCAGTCGGTGGCCACCGCGACTGAAGAGCAGACTGCTGTGGTCGAGTCGATCAACGTTGATATCAACGAGATCAACACGCTGAATCAGGAAGGCGTGGAAAACTTGCAGGCGACGTTGCGCGCGTGTTCGGACCTTGAGCAGCAGGCGGCGCGGTTGAAGCATCTGGTCGGCAGCTTCAGGATCTAAGCTGCAGCCTCAGGCCTCTTCGCGAGCAGGCTCGCTCCCACAGTGGAATGCATTTCAATTGTGGGAGCGAGCCTGCTCGCGAAAGCGGCATAAGCCGCACTGAAGATTCAGAATCTTGAGCCGGGCCTGGACAGAAACTCCAATTCCTCAGCCGTAGACTCCCGCCCCAACACCGCATTGCGATGCGGAAACCGGCCAAACCGGGCAATCACCTTCTGATGCCGCTCGGCATAGTCCAGGTTATCGGCAAACACCGCCCGCTCCGACTCTGGCTGTTCAGCCACCAATTCAATAAATCTGGAAACGGCTTCATTCTGCACCGCGAGGTTTTCGCAGTGTTCGAACACCAGATAAATGAACACACGCTGAATCGGTTTCAACTGCCGATCAAAATCCGCTGCAATGCCTTGCGCGACAAGCTTCTGTGCGCGCAGATCACCGGAAAATGCTTTGGGGGTGTCGCGATAGATCATGCGTGGCAGTTGATCAAGCAACAGCACCACCGCCAGCCAGCCTTCGGGACATTGCGTCCACTCAGTCAATTCGCCGGCCAGGGCCTGATCGACAAAGACCCCGAAACGCGTCTGCGCTTCGAGGTCCTGGCTGTTTCGCTTGCCGAACCACAACTTGCCCTTTTCGGCCGCCACTTCGTTCGCTGATTCGGCGTGTCCGAACCACCAGTCGAGCAACGGCTGCCAGGGCGCGTGCATGGTTTATTCCTTGTGGTAGGCCGTGGCGCGGGCGACTTCTTCTTTCGAACCGAGGAACACTGCAACGCGCTGGTGCAGGCCTTCCGGCTGGATGTCGAGAATGCGCTGGTGACCGTCGGTGGACGCGCCGCCGGCTTGTTCGACGAGGAACGACATCGGGTTAGCTTCGTACATCAAGCGCAGCTTGCCCGGTTTGGACGGCTCGCGGCTGTCGCGCGGGTACATGAACAGACCGCCGCGGGTCAAGATGCGGTGTACGTCGGCAACCATCGCCGCGACCCAACGCATGTTGTAGTTCTTCTTCAACGGGCCTTCTTCACCAGCCAGCAGCTCGCCGACATAGCGCTGCACCGGGGCTTCCCAGTGGCGCTGGTTGGACATGTTGATGGCGAATTCCTGGGTGGTTTCCGGGATGGTGATGTCTTCGTGAGTCAGTACGAAGCTGCCCATTTCGCGGTCCAGGGTGAAGCCTTTGACGCCGTCGCCCAGGGTCAGCACCAGCATGGTCTGCGGGCCGTAGATGGCGTAACCGGCGGCCACTTGCTGGGTGCCTGGCTGCAGGAACGCTTTTTCGTTCAGCGGCTCGTTCTGGCTCAGGTACTCGTTCGGGCAACGCAGTACCGAGAAGATCGTGCCGACCGGGGCATTGATGTCGATGTTCGACGAGCCGTCCAGTGGGTCGAACACCAGCAGGTACGCGCCTTTCGGGTATTTGCCCGGGATCTGGTAGGCGTTGTCCATTTCTTCGGACGCCATGCCGGCCAGGTGACCGCCCCATTCGTTGGCTTCGAGCAGGATCTCGTTAGAGATCACGTCGAGCTTCTTCTGCACTTCGCCTTGCACGTTCTCGGTGCCCATGCTGCCCAGAACACCACCCAGGGCGCCTTTGGACACGGCGTGGCTGATCTCCTTGCAGGCACGCGCCACCACTTCGATCAAAAAGCGCAGATCGGCAGGAGTGTTGTTGCTGCGGGTCTGCTCAATCAAATAGCGACTCAAGGTAACGCGGGACATGGACGGCTCCGGTGGAATGGGGGGCGGAAAACCCGCGCAGTTTACAGGGAGTCTGAAAACCTAGCGAGCGAAGACGCCGGCTAACGTGCGCCTGGGTGTATTTGCCTGTATGAGACGTGATTGTCGGTGGAGAGTTCAGGTGTCGGGTTGAGCGTAGTTGGAAATGGGGCGGGTGGTGGTTGAGTGATAGCGGCAGTCTGATGAATTTTTGTTGTTTGACCGGCCGCCATCGCTGGCAAGCCAGCTCCCACAGGATGTGTGGTGTACACAAAATATGTGAACGACCGAGATCACTGTGGGAGCTGGCTTGCCAGCGATTGGCGCGCAGCGCCGGCCATGCTCAGGTATTGGCTGGCGGTTTGCGCAACAGGCTGAACGCCATCGCCCCGAGAAACACCACACTGAGCAGCAACACTGCCCACAAGCCGAACTTCTTCCAATTAGTCCCGGCCACCGCAGCCGTCGTCGCCGCCGAAGTTTGCGTGGCCTTCGCTTCGTCCTGCACCGTCGCCTTGCCCAGGCTCGCCAGCTTTTCTGGCTTGAAATCCGGAATCAACGTTGCCAGCGGCAGGTTCGCCGTTTTCACCGTGGCATTGCCCAAGGCCAGGCTGTACGGCCCTTCGCCCCGGGCGAGGAAGATCACCTGCGTGGCGCGCACCGCGTATTTCAGGTCCGGCGCCTGCTCACCCAGACCGCCGCCGCGCTCATCCACGGTCAGCTTGAGTTGCTGCACGGTCTGCCCGGACAGCGGGATTTCGTTCTGGACCACGTCCTGATTGTTCTGGCTCAGGCGATACAGCAAACCGCTGCTCAGTGGCTGCCACGGCAAGTTGCTCTCGCGCCGGCCGGCCAACGTGACCGGCGCCAGACTGTTCGGCTGTTTCAGCTCGATCTGCACCCGCTCGACATTGAGCCCCATCGGCAACTGCCAGATGTATTCCCCGGATTTGCTGCTGTTGCCGGCCACGCTGGGCGACCAGACCAAAGGCAGCGGCAGGTTGCGCGGGTCGCTGCTTTTCAATTGCGCCGACGTCAGGACGGGCGCCGAACCCGGCGACTCCCACAGCAGGCGCACATAGCTCGCGGTCTGCCCCGGCAGGGTCACTTCATGCTGTTCGATGCGCTCATCGGAAAAGGTCAGCCGTGCCACTTGGCCCTCGCCCCAGGATTGCCAGTGCTGCAGATCGTCGCTGGCCTCGATACTGAAACGCTGGAAACCGTCGCGCTCGCTGGTCCAGTCGAGGATCAACTGCTGCAGCGGCGCCTTGATCGCGCTGGCATCGAGCAGCCAGCCGCGCAGCACTTCTTCGCCAGCCTCCAGTTGCGAGGACGGTTGCACTTCGACCAGGGTGCCGTTGGTGGTCGACTGCACGCGCACATTCGGCGCGCGCTCGCTGGCGTCGGCGGCGTTGTACAGCGGGAACCATTTGACCTCGTGCAGCTTGCCGTCGTCGCGGGTCTGCGCCGATTCGCGAGCCAAGGCGTAGGCCTGCGCTTCGCCGGCGGCGTTGAACACGCGCAAGTCACTGAGATCGGTCTGGCGCGCCTGCAATTGCGCGCTCAGCGGCAGGTCGAGGCGATACCACGGGCCATTGCCGCTCACCGTCAACGGCAACTGCGTGGCGAAGTCCGCCGGTTTTTCCTGAGCGCCAGCGACCATCACCACGCCCAGCGCCAACCAACCCAGATTCAGCATGCGACTCAAGATGCAACTCCTTCGGTTTCCGGCGCGGGTTTGTCCGCCGCCGGTCCAGCCTCGACGCCTTTGGGTGGCAGCGGCGCAAAGTAGCCGACCACCAGCAGCAACACGCCAACGCCGATAAACGAGACGATCCGGGCGAGGCCGCCACGGTTGCTCAGTTCGACAAAAATCAGCTTGGCCACCACCAGCGCGATCAGCGCCGCGCCGATCAGCCACACTTCGCGGCGATGGCGCAGATGGCCGCCGATCATCAGCCCCAGCGCCATCAACGTCCAGACGATCGACAGGCCGGCCTGCACCAGCATCGACGCGAGCAGTTGATCAACCTCGAACGGGATGCCGGCCCAGTGATGCGCCGCGCGGGTGACCAGCGCGGTGCAGAAGGCGAACAGCGAAACCCCGGCGATCAGTTGCGTAGCCTTGTCGGCATGATCCTGACGGATCGACAGCTGCGCGACGGCGCTGCGCGACCAGGCATAAACGCCGAACAGCGCAAACAGCAGACCCAGCTCCAATGGGTTGAGCAGCGGCACGTAAGGCAATGGTTCGGCATTGCCATCGCTGACGCCATTGGCCAGCCAGAACCACGCCAGCATCAGCACCGCCAGCGGTGCCGCTGCGTACAAGCGGTACTCGCGGGCAAATGCGGCCACCGGCCACGGCCACGAACGGGGAGCAGCCATCAGCAACAGATAGAGGCTCGGCAGAATCGCCCAGCCCAGCCACCGCCACGCGTTGTACTGCTCGGACAACAACAGCAGGCCGTAACGCAACTCCAGCGCCAGCACGCCAATCAACAGCCAGCAACCGAACACATGGGCCGCGCTCAATGCGCGCGCCGGCAACACCGAAGCCAAGCGGCGCAGGCTGAAGAAATGCACCGCGAACAGCGCCGGCCACGCCAGCCAGCCGAAGTCGGCGGCCGGGTGGTAGCGCGAATGCCAAGAGCCGAGCAAAACCAGCGTCGCCGCCGGAATCAGCAAGGTGCAGAGCAACCCCAGCGCCGGCCATTTCAGACGCAGCGACAACAGCGTCCACAGCGCAACACTGATCGCAGCGACCAGCAGCAACAATGTGCCTTGCAGGTTCGGCGAAGCGAAACGCAGGATCTCGCTGACCCACGCCAGCGTCCACCAACCGGCGCCCCAGACCAGCAGCACTTGCGACAAGCGTTGCAAACTCAAGGCATCAAAAGCACTGGCATGGTTGCCCAATTGCAAGCGCCACGCGCCGATCAGCGCGGCCAGCCCCAGCACCAGCGGCGTCCAGAATCCGCCATGGGCCAATGGTTTCAATCCTTCGCTAGACAACGGCCCGAGCCATTCGGGGCCGGCGAGCAGAAACGCTGCGCTGCCGACCACCTGCAACAGCAGGCCGAAAACGAAACTCAGACGCTGTTGCAGGTACAGGCTCAGCCAGATGATCAGCAAACCGCTGGCCGCCCACACCGCGCTCGCGGTTTGCCACGGCAGCACGAACAGCACCGCCAGATTGATCAGTACCAAGCCGGCCAGCAGCACCACCGACAAGCCGCGCAGCAGGCGCACATCGCCGCGCACCATCTCGTCCCGCGCCGCCAGCAGCATGCCGCCAATCAAGGCCAGACCGATCAGCGATGCACTGAGCAAGCCGCTCCAGCCAGCGCTGAACACCGCCGTCGAATCTTCGCCGGCCGTTTGCAGGCGCAGCAGGAACAACGCGCCGCCCAGCAACTGCACGGCGAACGCGGTAAACAGGAATGTGCGCGATTGAATTCGCAAGCCAACAAACAAGGTCGCCAACCCGGCCAAGGCCCAACTGATCGCTGTGCCCTGGATGAACAGGAACGACGGCGCCAGCAGATACAGGAACGTCAGGCCCAGACACGCCAGCAGCGGCAGGCCTTGCTTTTCCCACGGCAATGTTTGCTCGGGCGTAGCCTTGCGCAGTTGGAAGAAACTGAACAGCAGCGCGGCGCCAAGCATCAGCGCGCCCAGCGGTGCGCCGTCGAGCAGGCTGCTCTCGCCGAGTTGCAGCTGGCTGAGAAACGCCAGTGCCGAACCCAGTTGCAGCAGTAAGGCAAAGGCCCGGGCAAACGGTCGATGCTGACGCAAGCCGAGCCAGAAAATCCCCGCGCCTTCCACGGCCCACGCCGCAGACGTCCAGCGCGCATCGAGCCCCAGCGGAATCGCCAGGCTGGCAAAAATCACTCCCAGCGCCAGGCAGGTTTCACCTAGCAGCATCGCGCGCCCGCCCATCAAAACTTTGGCCAGCGTCATATAGATCATGCCCAGCGCCAGAGCACTGAACGCCGCCGCGAATTCGAGATGCTGCACCAGCGCAAACTGCAGACCGAAGCCAATGATCGGCGGGCCGAACAGCATGGTGCCGTCGACATAATCACCCTTGCGGGCCGACCATTGCAGCAGCGCCTCGCGATCAGCCTCCGCCGGAGCATCCTGCAGGTCGCGCAATTTGCGCCGGGCGAACAGCAGGCCGATGGCGAGGTACATAAGGAAAAACACAATCAGGAACGGCTCGGTGCTCCACAGCAGTTCCGCCGTGTAGGAACGCAGACCCCAGGCGAAACCGATACCGAAGGTCCCGACAAAACCGATCAGGTTGAGCAGGCGCCAGGCCTTGAACCAGGCGATGGAGAGAATGCCGGCGTTGAGCAGAGCGAAATAGCTGAACAGTGCGACGTGATTGCCTTCGCCGGTAGAAGTCAGAATCGGCGCAGCGAAACCACCGAGTGCCGCCGCTGCGGCCAACCCCAGCGCGTCCTGGGTAATCGCCAGAATGGCCGAGAACACCGTCACCGCGACCAGCAAACCAAGTGCAGCGGACGGATCAAGCAACGGATGCAGACGCATCGCCGCAAACACCGTCAGGTACAACACCGCGATCCCGGTGCCTTGCAGCATCAATGCATAGTTGCTGTTGCGTCGGCGCAACCACCAGCCCAGCGCAAGCAGAGCCAACGCCGCTGCCGCGACGCCGGTGTAACGCAACTCGATCGGCACCACCATGCCTTCGGTGGCGTAACGCAGTAAAAATGCCAGACCGAAAAACAGCAGCACCACACCGACGCGCAGCACGGTGTTGCCGCCAAACAGCCAGTTGCGCGCAGCGCTGATGCCGCGCTCGATCAGGTTCGGGCCACGGGGTTCGGCGGGTTTTTGCGTTGGTGCAACGGGAGCCGGTTCGGCGCGCCAGACATCGGCCGGCAGCGACTGGCTGGTTTCGCGGGCGACGGCGGAGATCGGTTCGAGTTCGGGGGGCAGTTCCCAGATCAGCTCAGGGGGCGGGGCTGCCTGCTCAGCCACGTCGACGGGCGCGGCGACTGGCTCGGCTTCAGGTGGCGGCGCGGGCGCATGGGAGGGCGAACCTTCCAGCACAAACAGCCGCTGGGCCACGCCTTGCAAGGCTTCGCGCACCTGCTCGAGTTGACGCTGTTGCTCCGCCGCCTGCGAGCCAAGGCGCGCGATGCGCAGCATCTGGCCGATGACCAGCCCCAGCAGCGCACCTAACAGCGCGCCGCTGAATGACTCGTCGAGCAGTCCACCGAGCACCAGCCCGATCAACATGAACATCCATTGCATGGTCGATATCCCTAAGCAGCCCCGGGGCGGGGCGAGTCCGGCGATGGCTTCAGTCTAGGCACAAACCGTGTGGGAGCGAGCCTGCTCGCGAAGGCGGATTGTCAGCCAACATTTCTGTTTAACTCGACGATCGCTTCGCGAGCAGGCTCGCTCCCACAGGGTACGGCGGTAATTGATGCCTTTAAACCGGCGCTCAGTATATCGATCCGGCCCAACAAACGTTGGGCCTTGCGCAGATTTGTCGGGGAAAGTTACTCCAGCGCTTTCCAGATATCCGTGGCGTACTCGCGAATCGTCCGGTCGGAAGAGAACCAGCCCATCCGCGAGGTGTTGAGCACCGCCGAACGCCACCAGTTCTGCGAGTCGTGCCAGTGCGCATCGACACGCTTCTGCGCTTCCCAGTAGGAGTCGAAGTCGGCGCAGACCAGGAAGCGGTCATAGTCGATCAACGAGTCGATCAGGCCGGTATAACGCGAGGTATCGTCCGGCGAAAACACACCGCTGCGAATCGCTTGCAGCACATCGTTCAAACGATGGGAGGCGGCGATGTCGGGTACAGCGCTGAACTCGTGGTTCTGCTTGCGCGCTTCAACCTGTTGCGCACTGAGGCCGAAGATGAACATGTGCTCGGCACCGATGCGCTCGCACATTTCCACGTTGGCACCGTCGAGGGTGCCGATGGTCAGCGCGCCGTTGAGGCCGAACTTCATGTTACTGGTGCCCGACGCCTCGAAACCGGCGGTGGAAATCTGCTCGGACAAGTCCGCCGCCGGGATGATGCTTTCGGCCAGGCTGACGTTGTAGTTGGGCAGGAACACCACTTTCAGCAGACCACGCACGGTCGGGTCGTTGTTCACCACCCGAGCAATGTCATTGGTCAGCTTGATGATCAGCTTGGCCTGGTGATAACTCGCCGCCGCTTTACCGGCGAAGATCTTGACCCGTGGCACCCAGTCGACTTCCGGCTCGGCACGAATCGCCTGGTACAACGCCACGGTGTGCATCAGGTTGAGCAACTGACGCTTGTATTCGTGGATACGTTTGACCTGCACGTCGAACATCGCCGCCGGGTTGACCGCGATCCCGAGGCGCTCGTGAATCAGATAGGCCAGCGCCTTCTTGCTGTGCAAACGCTGCTCGGCGAAGGCTTTGCGGAACGCGGTTTTCTCGGCGAACGGCTCGAGTTCGAGCAGGCGCTCTTCAGGATGATCGAGCAGGTCCGGGCCGAGGGCATCGACCAGCATCGAAGTCAGTTCCGGGTTGGCCTGATACAGCCAGCGGCGGAAGGTGATGCCGTTGGTTTTGTTGTTGATCCGCTCCGGATAGAGCTTGTGCAGTTCGGCAAATACGGTTTTGCGCATCAGCTGCGTATGCAGACCGGACACGCCGTTGACGCTATGCGAACCGAGGAACGCGAGGTTGCCCATGCGCACCCGGCGGCCGTTGTCTTCTTCGATCAGCGACACCGCACGCAACACGTCGAAGTCATGAATGCCCTTGGCCCGCAACGAATCGATGTGCTGTGCGTTGATCAGGTAAATGATCTGCATGTGCCGTGGCAGCATGCGTTCCATCAGCCCGACCGGCCAGGTTTCCAGTGCTTCCGGCAGCAGCGTGTGGTTGGTGTACGACAGCGTGTCGACGGTGACTTGCCATGCTGCGTCCCACGCGACGTCGTAGACGTCGACCAGTTGGCGCATCAGCTCGGCCACTGCAATCGAGGGGTGAGTGTCGTTGAGCTGGATCGCCGCGTGATCACCGAGGGTCAGCACCGAGGTGTGCATGTTGCGGTGACGGCGCAGCAGATCCTGCAGCGAAGCGGCGACGAAGAAGTATTCCTGACGCAGGCGCAGCTCTTGCCCGGCTTCGGTGCTGTCGGCCGGATAAAGGACGCGGGAGATACTCTCGGCGCGGGCCACTTCCGCCACGGCGCCCAGGTGGTCACCGGCGTTGAAGCGCTCCAGGTGCAGATCTTCCATGGCGCGGGCACGCCACAGACGCAGGGTGTTGACGCTCGCCCCGCGCCAGCCGACCACCGGCGTGTCATAAGCAATTGCGCGCACGGTTTCCGCTGGCGACCAGACCTGACGAGTCTTGCCGGAGGCATCGGTGACGGTTTCGACGCTGCCGCCGAAGCCGATCGGGTACGCCACTTCCGGCCGTTCAAATTCCCAAGGGTTGCCGAAATCCAGCCAGTGTTCGGTCTGTTCCTGTTGCCAGCCATCGACAATCGCCTGACGGAACAAGCCATGCTCATAACGAATGCCATAGCCATGGCCGGCGATGCCGAGGGTCGACATGCTTTCCATGAAGCACGCCGCGAGACGACCGAGGCCGCCATTGCCGAGCGCCGCGTCGGGCTCCAGCAGGCGGATGCGCTCCAGATCGACGCCCAGTTCGGTCAACGCTTCACGGGCGACGTCGAGCAGCCCAAGGTTGCTCAGGCTGTCGTAGAGAAGGCGGCCGATGAGAAATTCCAGCGAGAGGTAATAAACCCGCTTCTGGCCTTTGCGATAGATCTGCCGGGTGTGGTCCATCCAGTGTTCGACCATGTGATCACGCGCAGCCAGGGCAATGGCTTCGAACCAGTCATGGTCGAAGGCGTGATCGGGGTCTTTGCCCACGGCGTAGGTGAGTTTGGTCAGGACGGCGTCGCGGAACGCGGCCACCTCTGCTTCGCGAACTAGTGGTTCTTGAGTCATCAACAGGACCTCGAGCGAGCGGGAATTTTCTGAGCCTAGACGGTCTGACCGGCGGTAACGGCTCTGGTTCGGCAGTATTTGCCCGGACTGTGCACCAGTCCGACATAACCCTGGCGGATGAGCCAATGAATGCAGGGGCCGTGCCGTCCTGTCGGGCAAATTGCAGTCGTTGCGAAAATATCCGGCGAAAGGTTGTTCAAAATTCCACCGCTCCCGGTATGATCGCGCGCCCTGATGCATACACGCCTGGTAACTCCCGATGATGAAGCCCAACCTGATCGCCGCCGCCGAGATTGATCGTCTCGATACGTGGGCCAAATACTCGGCGCCGATGTGCGGCTCGTGCATGTCCAGCTGCTGCACGCTGCCGGTCGAAGTGAAGATCAAGGATCTGGTGCGCATCGGTGTGGTCGACGAGTTCGAACTGGGCGATCCGCCAAAGAACATCGCCAAGCGTCTGCAAAAGGAAGGTCTGGTCGAGCGCTTCAATCAGAAGTCGGGGATCTTCACCCTGCAGCGCATGAGCAACAACGACTGCTATTACCTGGATCGTAAAACCCGCCTGTGCACCATTTATGACAAGCGCCCGGACACCTGCCGCAACCACCCGAAGATCGGGCCGCGGCCGGGGTATTGCGCTTATAAGCCGAAAGAAGTCGAGCGGGTGCAGAATTTCCGGGCCATCGACAAATTTTGATCGGCCTTGAGATTTTCAGCGGCTGACCGGCCGCCATCGCTGGCAAGCCAGCTCCCACAATGATTGTGGTCGAACACATATTTTATATACGACCCAAAACCCTGTGGGAGCTGGCTTGCCAGCGATGGGGCCAGCACAAATATCGCTAAACGCCAGACAAACAAAAACGCCCCCGGTCTCGCGACCGGGGGCGTTTTCTATTCCAGGGCTGGATTACGCCTTGGCTTTCTTGGCAGCGCGGGTGCGCTCGCTTTCGTCGAGGATCTTCTTGCGAAGACGGATCGACTTAGGAGTGACTTCGCACAGCTCGTCTTCCTGGATGTATTCCAGAGCCTGTTCCAGGGTGAAGCGAACAGGTGGGACCAGAGCGATGGTTTCGTCTTTACCCGAAGCACGCATGTTGTCGAGCTTCTTGCCTTTGGTTGGGTTCACACCCAGGTCGTTGTCGCGGCTGTTCTGACCAACGATCTGACCGTTGTAGATCTCCTGGCCGTGTTCTACGAACAGCTTGCCACGAGCCTGCAGGGTTTCCAGCGAGTAGGTCAGAGCCTTGCCGGTTTCAACCGAAACCAGAACGCCGTTCTGACGGCCGGACATGTGGCCCGACTTCACTGGAGCGTAACGGTCGAAGATCGAGGTCAGGATGCCAGCACCGTTGGTCAGGGTCAGGAACTGGTTACGGAAACCGATCAGACCGCGAGCAGGGATGTTGTATTCCAGACGAACACGGCCCTTGCCATCCGGCACCATGTTGCTCAGGTCGCCCTTACGCAGACCCATCTCTTCCATGACCTTGCCCTGGGATTCTTCAGGGATGTCGATGGTGACGTTTTCGAACGGTTCCTGCTTCACGCCGTCGACTTCACGGATGATCACTTCAGGACGGCCCAGGGCCAGCTCGAAGCCTTCGCGACGCATGGTTTCGATCAGTACCGAGAGGTGCAGCTCACCACGGCCGGAAACCTTGAACTTGTCAGCGGAGTCGCCTTCTTCAACGCGCAGTGCAACGTTGTACAGCAGCTCTTTGTCCAGACGATCCTTGATGTTACGGGAGGTCACGAACTTGCCTTCTTTACCGCAGAATGGCGAGTCGTTTACCTGGAAGGTCATGGAAACGGTTGGCTCGTCAACGGTCAGCGGCTTCATCGCCTCGACGGTGTTGATATCGCACAGAGTGTCGGAGATGAACAGCTCGTCGAAGCCGCTGATGCAGACGATGTCGCCAGCTGCTGCTTCGTCAACGTCGATGCGGTGCAGACCGTGGTGACCCATCAGCTTCAGGATACGACCGTTGCGACGCTTGCCGTCGGCGCTGATAGCGACAACCGGGGTGTTCGGCTTGACGCGACCACGAGCGATACGGCCAACACCGATAACACCCAGGAAGCTGTTGTAGTCCAGAGCGGAGATCTGCATCTGGAACGGACCGTCACGGTCAACGGCCGGAGGCGGAACGTGGTCGACTACTGCCTGGTACAGCGGAGTCATGTCTTCCGCCATGGCGGTGTGGTCCAGACCGGCAATACCGTTCAGGGCCGAAGCGTAAACAACCTGGAAGTCCAGTTGTTCTTCGGTCGCACCGAGGTTGTCGAACAGATCGAAGATCTGGTCCAGAACCCAGTCCGGACGCGCGCCTGGACGGTCAACCTTGTTGATGACCACGATTGGACGCAGGCCGGCTTCGAAAGCCTTCTTGGTCACGAAACGGGTTTGCGGCATAGGGCCGTCTTGAGCGTCAACCAGCAGCAGAACGGAGTCGACCATCGACATTACGCGTTCAACTTCGCCGCCGAAGTCGGCGTGGCCCGGGGTGTCCACGATGTTGATGTGGTAGCCGTTCCAGTTGATGGCGGTGTTCTTCGCCAGAATGGTAATACCGCGCTCTTTTTCCTGGTCGTTGGAGTCCATCACGCGCTCGTCGTTGAGCTCGTTGCGCTCCAGGGTGCCGGATTGACGCAGGAGTTTGTCTACCAGGGTGGTTTTACCGTGGTCAACGTGGGCAATGATGGCGATGTTGCGTAGATTTTCGATCACTTGTGTATCTCGATCAGAGGATTCGGTTTGCTGACAAGTCATGGCAGCGATTAGCAGTAGTGTCCGGCATGGCCGTTACAGCTTGACGGCGGTGTCGGGGGGCCGGTGACGCAGGCCACAGGCAAACAGCCCCGGGCACTTAGCTCGGTCGATAAACGCGCACATTGGCATGCCCCTCACTGAGCAAATGGTGGGCATGCAGGCGACTCATCACGCCTTTGTCGCAATACAGCAGGTACTGGCGAGTAGGGTCCAGTTCCTTGAAACGTGCGTTCACTGCATAGAACGGCATCGTCTGTACCTCTATGCCGGCGAGCTCCAGCGGGTCATCCTCGGCGGCATCCGGGTGGCGGATGTCGATGACGATCTGACCGGCCAGCGCTTCGCTGACTTCTTCAATTTGCAAATCCTGGCCCAACTCGTCGATTACCCGATCGATCGGCACCAGTTTGGCGTTGGCGAGCGCACGCTCGAGTACCGCCATGTCGAATTCTTTCTCTTCGTGCTCAACCCGGCCACGCTTGGCGGCGGTCTTGGGGTTGACCGAAATCACGCCGCAGTATTCCGGCATGTGCCGGGCGAAATCGGCGGTGCCGATCTCGTTGGCGGTGTCGATGATGTCCTGCTTGTGCGCGACGATCAGCGGCCGCAGCACCAGCTTGTCGGTCACGCAGTCGATCACCGACAGGTTCGGCAGCGTCTGGCTCGACACCTGGGAGATCGCTTCACCGGTCACCAGTGCATCGATGTGCAGGCGTTCGGCGATCTCGGACGAGGCGCGCAACATCATACGCTTCAAAACCACGCCCATATGACTGTTATCGACTTTGCCGAGAATTTCGCCCAGCACTTCCTCGAACGGCACACTGACAAATAGCACGCGTTGCGAGCTGCCGTACTTCTTCCAGATGAAGTGCGCGACTTCCATCACGCCCAATTCGTGGGCACGCCCGCCAAGATTGAAGAAGCAGAAGTGCGCCATCAGGCCGCGACGCATGATCTGGTAAGCCGCCACGGTCGAATCGAAGCCGCCGGACATCAATACCAGCGTCTGCTCCAACGCGCCGAGCGGGTAGCCGCCGATGCCGTTGTGCTGGCTGTGAATCACGAACAACCGTTTGTCGCGAACTTCGATACGGACTTCGATTTGCGGTGCTTTAAGGTCGATTCCGGCCGCACCGCACTCGCGACGCAGCTTGCTGCCGACGTATTTTTCCACGTCCATCGAGCTGAAGGCATGCTTGCCTGCGCGCTTGCAGCGCACCGAGAAAATCTTCCCGGCCAGTGCATCGCCGTAGTGCTGTTTGCACTTTTCGGTGATGTCGTCGAAGTCGCCCAGCGGGTACTCGTCGATCTGCAGAAAATGCGCGATACCCGGCATGCAGGTCAGGCGCTCGCCCATCTCTTTCAAGGCTTTGGGGTCGGTAACGCGGGTTTCCAGCTCGAGATTGTCCCACACGCCGTTCACCACCACGGCCGGGTCCAGGTCACGGAGCACGGTGCGGATGTTCTTGGCCAACTGGCGGATGAATTTCGTCCGGACAGGTCGGCTTTTGATGGTGATCTCGGGGAAGACTTTTACGATAAGTTTCATGAAAACAGCGCGCGAACGGCCAGCCGAAAAAGGGGGGCGCGGATTATAGCGGAAATTGCTCAAGGTTTAACCAGTTAATGTGCAGAAGGTTTTGCTTGCACCAAAACAGGTCATTTCTGAATTTAAACGCAACATTAAGGGGCGGGATTTGTCGATTCAGTACCTCACACGCCTTAATAAGCGTGAATTTGGGGCAAAAAACCCATGCTGGGGCACTGGCATGCAATTTGCTCCCTTGTGAGGCAGGTTGCCTTGGCAGAGTATTCGCGCCGGCATCACCATTATTAAGGGCATCCACTACCCGCCCTAATTCACCCGGAGGACACTATGTCGAAGTCGGTTCAACTCATCAAAGATCATGACGTCAAGTGGATTGATCTGCGCTTCACGGACACCAAAGGCACTCAGCACCACGTGACCATGCCGGCTCGCGATGCGCTGGATGACGACTTCTTCGAAGTCGGCAAGATGTTCGACGGTTCCTCCATCTCCGGCTGGAAAGGCATCGAAGCCTCCGACATGATCCTGATGCCGGTCGACGAAACTGCCGTGCTCGATCCGTTCACCGAAGACCCAACCCTGATTCTGGTGTGCGACATCATCGAGCCTTCGAGCATGCAGGGCTACGATCGCGACCCACGTGCGATCGCCAAGCGCGCCGAAGAGCACCTGAAAGCCACCGGTATCGGTGACACCGTATTCGCCGGTCCAGAGCCTGAGTTCTTCATCTTTGACTCGGTCAAATTCAAGTCGGACATCTCCGGCTCGATGTTCAAGATCTACTCCGAGCAAGGTTCGTGGATGTCCGACCAGGACATCGAAGGCGGCAACAAGGGTCACCGTCCAGGCGTGAAAGGCGGCTACTTCCCGGTTCCACCGTTCGACCACGACCACGAAATCCGTACCGCCATGTGCAACGCACTGGAAGAAATGGGTCAGTCGGTTGAAGTTCACCACCACGAAGTGGCGACTGCCGGCCAGAACGAAATCGGCGTCAAGTTCAACACCCTGGTGAAGAAGGCTGACGAAGTTCAGACCCTGAAATACGTTGTGCACAACGTTGCCGACGCTTACGGCCGCACCGCGACCTTCATGCCGAAGCCACTGTACGGCGACAACGGTTCGGGCATGCACGTACACATGTCGATCTGGAAAGACGGCAAGAACACCTTCGCAGGTGAAGGCTATGCCGGCCTGTCCGATACCGCTCTGTACTTCATCGGCGGCATCATCAAGCACGGTAAGGCCCTGAACGGCTTCACCAACCCGGCGACCAACTCCTACAAGCGTCTGGTGCCAGGCTTCGAAGCTCCGGTAATGCTGGCCTACTCGGCTCGGAACCGTTCCGCTTCGATCCGTATTCCTTACGTGTCGAGCCCGAAAGCCCGCCGTATCGAAGCACGCTTCCCGGATCCGGCTGCCAACCCGTACCTGGCCTTCGCAGCACTGCTGATGGCCGGTCTGGACGGTATCCAGAACAAGATCCACCCAGGCGATGCCGCCGACAAGAACCTGTACGACCTGCCGCCTGAAGAGGCGAAAGAGATTCCACAGGTTTGCGGCAGCCTGAAAGAAGCCCTGGAAGAGCTGGACAAGGGCCGCGCGTTCCTGACCAAGGGCGGCGTGTTCTCCGACGACTTCATCGACGCTTACATCGCGCTGAAATCGGAAGAAGAAATCAAGGTTCGCACCTTCGTGCACCCACTGGAATATGAGCTGTACTACAGCTGCTGATCCGGTAGCGCTGCGTAAAGCGGCGTGACAAAAGAGGCCTCCTTCGGGAGGCCTTTTTTATTGCCCGGCGCAACGCATTTTCCATGTGGGAGCGAGCCTGCTCGCGAAGGCGGTGGGTCATGGATCGTTTGATCGTTCCCACGCTCCGCGTGGGATGCAGCCCGTGACGCTCTGCGTCACTGGACGCGGAGCGTCCCAGGAGGCATTCCCACGCAGAGCATGGGAACAATCCATGTTTTGGCTACCAGTCTTTTCAATTCCAGTTATTAACGGTTTTGGCCAACCGCCCCACCTGTCCTATGCTGCTACCCATCGCTTCCAATCCCGGTCGATTTCATGGGTCGCACGTTTCTCTACATTCTGCTGCTGATCACCCTGCCCGCCGCTGCGCAGATCTACAAGTACACCGACGCCAACGGCAACACTGCTTACAGCAATCAGCCGCCGGACGGCGTGCAGGCGCAACCGGTCGAGTTGCCGCCGCTCAATCGGGTCGAGCCGCAAGCACCGAGTGCGCCGCAAGCACCCACCGCAGAACAACCGCAACCACCGCGCAACGCCTATGAAATCCTCGAACTCGCCGGTCTGCCCACTGACGAGGCCCTGCGCGCCAACAACGGCACCTTTACGGTCAATGTCCTGATCAAACCGCGCCTGCAATCGCCGCATCAACTGAGACTGGTGCTGGACGACGAGCCCTATGGCCAGCCGAGCAACGTACCGGTTTTGCAGTTGGTGAACATCGATCGCGGCGAGCATCGCCTGGCCGTGCAGGTGATCGACGGCCAGACCGTCATTCAGCAGAGCCCGCCAGCCGTCTTCACCGTGCAACGGGTGCATAGACCATGATCCGCGCGGGGCTGGTACTCGTTCTGGCGCTGATGTCGACGTACACCTTGGCGGAGGTCTTTACCTATGTCGACGCACAGGGCAACCGCGTCTATACCGATCAGCCGCGCGCCAACGCCAAGCGAGTGCCGATTGCGACGAGCAATCGCATGGCTGTCCCTGCCAACACCGCAGCGCCGATCACCACAGCGAAAAAATCCGCCGAACCAGCGCCCTTTCACTACGACATGCTGCGCATTCTGATCCCGGAGCCCGATGCCACTTTGCGCAGCAGCGCCGGCGAGCTGATCGTCAGCGTCACCAGCGAGCCCGGCCTGCAAAGCGGCCATCGTTATCGCCTGCTGCTGGATGGCAAGGCCACTGGCGAGCCCGGCGTCAGCCCGGTATTTGCGCTGAGCAATATCGATCGCGGCAGCCACAGCCTTTCGATCGAAATCCTCGACGCCGCCGGGCGTACCGTGGAACGCACTGCCAATCAGCCGTTCCACATGCTGCGCATTTCCCTGGCGCAGAAACGTCAGGTCAAACCCTGCGTTGCCGACGACTATGGCGTGCGCCCGGAATGTCCGCTCAAGGACAAACCTGAAGAGCCGAAAAATCCATTCCTGCGCTTCTTTTAACCTCCGCCAGCCGCGCGCACTCTATTGGTGCACTAAACTGCATCTCGCCCACAACCCAACCCATTTTGGTTCGAAACTTCCCGTTTGAGCTGGCTTCGTGCCATACAAACGCGCGTCAAACGCCTGTTTCAGGGGTTAAACGCTTCTTTTCGGAGCCTTGGTTTGGTTTTTGCATTTTCCCGACATCAGCGCTTTGTTCTCGCGCACGCCTTGCTCCAAAAGGGGTCCAGATGACCATAAGCGACGCTATTCACCGTTTGCTGCTCGACAACCTGACCACGGCGACCATCCTGCTCGACGCCGAATTGCGCCTGGAGTACATGAACCCGGCGGCGGAGATGCTGTTGGCCGTCAGCGGTCAGCGCAGCCACGGCCAGTTCATCAGCGAGCTGTTCACCGAATCCCCCGAGGCGCTCAATTCCCTGCGTCAGGCCGTGGAGCAGGCGCACCCTTTCACCAAGCGTGAAGCGATGCTCACCGCCCTCACCGGCCAGACGCTGACCGTGGATTACGCGGTCACGCCAATCCTCAGCAACGGCGAGACTTTGCTTTTGCTTGAAGTGCACCCGCGTGATCGCCTGTTGCGCATCACCAAGGAAGAGGCGCAGCTGTCCAAGCAGGAAACCAGCAAGATGCTGGTGCGCGGCCTCGCCCACGAGATCAAGAACCCTCTTGGCGGCATCCGTGGCGCAGCGCAATTGCTGGCCCGCGAACTGCCGGAGGAAAGCCTGCGCGATTACACCAATGTGATCATTGAAGAGGCCGACCGCCTGCGCAATCTGGTCGATCGCATGCTCGGCTCGAACAAACTGCCGTCGCTGGCCATGTGCAACGTCCACGAAGTGCTCGAACGCGTCTGCCATCTGGTCGAAGCCGAAAGCCAGGGCTGCATCACCCTGGTGCGTGATTACGACCCGAGCATTCCCGACGTCCTGATCGACCGCGAGCAAATGATTCAGGCGGTGCTGAACATCGTGCGCAATGCGATGCAGGCCATCAGCAGCCAGAACGAGCTGCGCCTGGGCCGCATCAGCCTGCGCACCCGCGCCATGCGCCAGTTCACCATCGGCCACATCCGCCATCGTCTGGTGACCAAGATCGAGATCATCGACAACGGTCCCGGCATTCCGGCGGAACTGCAGGAAACCATTTTCTTTCCCATGGTCAGCGGCCGCCCGGATGGTACCGGGCTGGGCCTGGCCATTACCCAGAACATCATCAGTCAGCACCAGGGCCTGATCGAGTGTGAGAGCCATCCAGGCCACACCACCTTCTCGATCTTCCTGCCACTGGAACAAGGAGCCACATCGACATGAGCCGTAGTGAAACCGTGTGGATCGTCGATGACGACCGTTCTATCCGTTGGGTCCTGGAAAAAGCCTTGCAGCAGGAAGGCATGACCACCCAGAGCTTCGACAGCGCCGATGGCGTGATGAGTCGTCTCGCCCGGCAGCAGCCGGACGTGATCATTTCCGATATCCGCATGCCGGGCGCCAGTGGCCTGGATCTGCTGGCGCGGATTCGCGAACAGCACCCACGGCTGCCGGTCATCATCATGACCGCTCACTCCGATCTGGACAGCGCTGTCGCCTCCTATCAGGGCGGCGCTTTCGAGTACCTGCCCAAGCCGTTCGACGTCGATGAAGCGGTATCGCTGGTCAAACGCGCCAACCAGCATGCGCAGGAACAGCAAGGCCTGGAGGTTGTGCCGGCGCTGACCCGCACCCCGGAAATCATCGGCGAAGCGCCGGCGATGCAGGAAGTGTTTCGCGCCATCGGGCGCCTGAGCCACTCCAACATCACCGTGCTGATCAACGGCGAATCCGGTACCGGTAAAGAACTGGTGGCCCACGCCCTGCACCGCCACAGCCCACGCGCGGCCTCGCCGTTCATTGCGCTGAACATGGCGGCGATCCCCAAGGATCTGATGGAATCCGAGCTGTTCGGCCACGAGAAAGGCGCGTTCACCGGCGCGGCGAATTTGCGTCGCGGTCGTTTTGAACAGGCGGACGGCGGCACGCTGTTTCTCGATGAAATCGGCGACATGCCGGCGGACACCCAGACGCGTCTGTTGCGCGTGCTGGCCGATGGCGAGTTCTATCGCGTCGGCGGTCATGTGCCGGTCAAGGTCGATGTGCGCATCATCGCTGCGACACACCAGAATCTCGAAACACTCGTCCACGCCGGCAAATTCCGTGAGGACTTGTTCCACCGCCTGAACGTGATCCGCATCCACATCCCGCGCCTGTCGGATCGTCGTGAAGACATTCCAACCCTGGCCCGGCACTTCCTCAGCCGCGCCGCGCAGGAACTGGCGGTGGAGCCCAAGCTGCTGAAAAGCGAGACCGAGGAATACCTGAAAAACCTGCCTTGGCCAGGCAACGTGCGTCAACTGGAGAACACCTGCCGCTGGATCACCGTCATGGCCTCCGGTCGCGAAGTGCACATCAGCGACTTGCCACCGGAACTGCTCAACCTGCCGCAGGATTCGGCGCCAGTGACCAACTGGGAACAGGCCCTGCGCCAATGGGCCGATCAAGCCCTGGCTCGCGGCCAGTCGAGCCTGCTCGACAGCGCAGTGCCGGCGTTCGAGCGGATCATGATCGAGACGGCACTGAAGCACACCGCAGGACGTCGGCGTGATGCGGCGGTGCTGTTGGGTTGGGGGCGGAACACCCTGACGCGCAAGATCAAGGAACTGGGGATGAAGGTTGATGGTGGGGATGATGATGAGGGGGAAGAGGGTTAACGCTTAAGGGTTGCTGTGTACTCAGGATCGATCCCCCTCACCCCAGCCCTCTCCCGGGGGAAGGGAGCAATCTCGGGTGGTTTCGAGGCCTGGGTTCGGCTCGGTATCTCAGGTCGGCGTAACTGACCGGGCAACTCGGTCAGTCCCCTCTCCCTTGGGAGAGGGTCAGGGTGAGGGCCACCGTGCACCGCATCAATGCACGATGACCCGTGATCGCGCAGAGCCCGATTCTCATCGCCCAGTTCCGCAGTGCCGAAAAACCCAGACTTGAAATAAGCGAAAGCCCCGTATTCCGGGGCTTTCGCGTTTTCGAAGCATTTCTTGTTACAGCAAATCAAAACCTGGCACGCCGCCTGCAATATCTATCTCAGGTGATTCGATTCACCACCCGTTTCGGGGACCTTGGTACAGGCAGGCCGGGGATTCCCCTCTTTACACCGGGCTCACAGCGCAAAGCAGCGAGCCCACCGTTTTGGGATCCTTGGTACAGGCAGGCCGGGGGTTCCCTCTTTACACCGGGCTGACGCTGCAAGCGAAGCCCATGCTTTTGGGAACCCTGATACAGGCAGGTCAGGGATTCCCGCTTTTACACCGCAATGCGTCCCGCCCTTATTCGAACCTGGGGCGCTCGGGCACATGATGTGGGGGCTGGTTTTGCCATGTCGGGTCAAACCTCCTTACTTCCTCCTCCAGCCTGTCCAGCATTTTCCCCGGGCTGGGTTCAGTAGACGCAATGTTCAGCAAACTTTCTTGCTCACCTACGCTGGCCTTTTGGAAGCTTTCAATAAACGACCAGAACCGGCGCTGCAAAAGCAGACGCTCAACCTGAAATTCCGGCGTACGCACCAGATTTCTGAGTTGTTTGATCATTGCGGGGTTCGCTTGAAGGACAAATGAATCCCACAGGGCAGACTTTTCAGCGCGTTGCGTTTGGGGGACATGGTGCAGCCATGGACTGTCCGCCAAATCAGCCTCGATTCTCCCAAGCCACAGATCGGTTCCCGTCTGCCGACGTGCAGCTATCAATCGTCGAAGAGAAGCGGGGTCGGCAATCGGACTGCCAGTCAGGTCAAACCCTTTTCTCAGCTCAATGGTTTCGGGAATGGCTCTGATCGCGGTATAGGCCAGATTCAAACGTGTCCTGGGAATATCGGATGTCACACCATCCGGGAATTCTCTTATACGAGTTCGGTGGAGATCGACTTCCCGCAACGCCGTCATTCCCCGCAGTGAGGGCGCCACAGCCAGCCGACTTTCCGACAAATTCAATATCTCCAGCCGCGACGGACCGTTCTGCAAACCAAGCCCGGGCGGCGGCGAGGTTATGAACGTATTGGCCAGATTCAACTCTCGCAATCCGGACATGCGAGTCACATCAGGTGCTTCTGTCAAATCGGGATTATGGTACAGGTCAAGCACCTCCAACCGTGACGCCACGGGCCATTGATCCAGCCCGACAGGGGGACGACTCAAACCACAGGAACGTGCGCGCAAGACCCGCAACTCGCTCATGCCACGCACTGAAAAAAGCGGCCAGATACTGCAGTGCGTCAGGCTCAACTCCCGCAAACGGGTCAATCGCGTGAAATGCTCAAGGCCGTCCGACGGGAGCCATAGTCTGGCTTCCTGCATCGTCAGGACTTTCAACGCCGGGAGTTTATCGATTTCGGCCAACAGTTCATGACACTTGCCATTGAATCTGCGGATTTCGAGGGTTTCAATGTGGGAAAGCATCGAGAACAATTTTCCCAGACTTTTCGAAGGACTTCCTTCCAGGCCTAGAGATACGACGGATCTGAGCGGAACGGAACAACCCGGTAGCGCCAGATTGCGCCGACTTCCCAGGTCGAGCTCCAGCTTGAAACCGACCAGCCGCCCGTCGCGGTAGACTTTTTCCGAATGCTCTCCCTGCCATTTGAACAACCGACGCACGTTGGCCCCTATTGCCAGTCGGCGCCTGCGTTCGGCAATGTCCAGGCCTTTGTAACCCGTCTCCCAGGCAGTGATCTCACGGTTCAATCGAGGAAACTCCAGCTCAAGCCGCTTGAGTTCGACTTCTGCGACACCCGCTTCCCCATACCTTGCGATGAAATCATCGGCATGTTGATCCGTCGCATCAGTAAAATAGCGTCTGACCAGTGCCCGTGTGGTCGCAACCAGAACCAGCGGCTGTCCCCCAGAGGGGCCTGCGCCGGTGAGCCAGGGGCGGTGAAAGTTGAACGGGTTGGCAGGTGCTTGAGCAGCGCCATCCATCCCGCCGCGCAAACCTGTGAGGATGCAAACCCAGGTGTTCTGCTCGCTGCGGGTGATCGCCAGGGTTTCACCGCCCAGGCTGGCGCGGTAAATGTTCACGCTGTCGGCAGCGACGGGATCGTTGGGTTTGACCAGGCGCCAAACCCTGTATTCCGGGCGGGAGGCATCCAGATCCTGCATCACCTGATACGCCTGCTCATGGATGACCACATAGAGTTTGCCATCGTGACGTATCACGCCGTCGCTGCCCGATTGTGCGCCACTGACATCCAGCCCGGCATGAAAGCCATCCAGGCTTTGGGCGGTCAGGGGGTTGGTGCGGGTGCTGAAGTCGCTGTGCGGATGCCAGATGCCGCTTTCGCTATCGCGCAACATCCATGGGCCGCAAGGGTACAACTCGCCTGGATGTCGAGCGCGATACCATCCCGTATCCGGATCAGCTGCGACGAGAACGAGGCCGCTGCCAGGGACGTCAACATAACGGCGATTTTTGTACAACCTGAAGCCTTCGCCATCAGCGTCAGGCAATTCGGTGGTTGATGTTATCCGGTAAGTCTCCAGCGACCGGTGTATCACAGGAGAGATGGCAGCAACCTCCGGTGCCGGGCGAACCTCGACCACCGGCGCCGGCAGGATCGTATTCGGGCCTGCGTCGTCGCCAGGTTTGGTGCTAAGCGACTTCAGATCATCGAGACCAGCCCACGGGACCGTGCCATCACGGACGGGCATATCCGCCGCTGTGAAATCCTTGTCCGAGCTTCGCTTCGGGAACGTGTGGACATCCGTATCAACGTGGGTGCTGCCCCCGCGAGGTGGTTTTAGTGGCATGTTTTTCATCCTTGAAAAGTCGCCCCGCCATTCATGCTCAGGCGGGGGGGTCGGCATCCTGCCGGTTAGCTGGGAAGACCAACGATAGCCTGCGTAAACGTTGACGCGCAGCGGAAAAACAGACGGCTCCGGTGGGAAATGACGCTAGCAAATGTGGGAATGGCAGGGCAGGCCGAACGTCATCAGCCTGCGCTTTTGTGCAGGGGTGATGATGCCGGCATCGTGCCGCCTGCGGTTTGCACCCCCCTATGCAAGCCGCGGCCGCTTGGGCAAATGATGCGGGGGCTGGTGCTGCCAGGTTGAGTCGAACTTCGTCATTTCCTCTTCAAGCCTTTCCAGCATTTTTCCGGGACTGGACTCCGTTATCGCGATGTCCCGCAAAGCGTCTTGCTCACCAAGACTCGCCTTTTGGAAATGTTCCAGAAACGCCCAGACCCGACGCTGCAGAAGCGGCCGCTCAACCTGAAACTCAGGCGTGCGGACCAGCTCTCTGATTTTGCCCATCATGGCAACATTCGTCTGATCGATTAACGAGTCCCAGAGGGAAATCCGGGCGGCGCGTTGCGCCTGTGGAACATTGTGCATCCAGTGGTCTATGACCAGATGGCTCGAAGCTCGTCCCAACCAGATGTCCGTTCCTGTTTGCCGACGTGCAGCAATCAATCGCCGAAAGTAGACAGGATCGGAAATCAACGTGCCGGTAAGGTTGAAACCCTCCCTGAGTTCAACAGCTTCGGGGATTGATTCGATCCGGGTATAACTCAGATCCAGACGTGCTCGGGGAACCTCGGAGTTCACGCCGTCCGGGAAAGTTTTTATCGCGGTATGGCTCAGGTCAACGTCCAGCAACGCCGACATTGCGCTGAGCGACGGCACCGCGGCGAGTGGGGTGCTGGATAAATTCAAGACCTGGAGTTGCGAAGGACCGCTCTGCATGCCAAGCCCGGGTGGCGGCGCGGATATGCGGGTATGGGACAGATCCAATACTCGCAATTCGGACATCTGGGTCACATCAGGCGGATGTCGCAGTTCGGGATTGTGGTACAGATCAAGCACCTGCAACCGTGACGCCACGGCCACCTCATCCAATCCGAAAGGCAGACGGAGCAAGCCACAGGAACGTGCGCGCAATACCCGTAACCCGGTCATCCCTCGCACTGAAAGATCGGGCCAGATACCACAGTTGATCAGGCTCAACTCTTCCAGCCCGGTCAATGTGGCGAAGTGGTCGAGGCCTGTCGACGACAGCAACAGACTGCTTTCACGAATTTCCAGGACTCTCAACTGTGGGAGCTTGTCGAGTTGGGCAAGCAATTTCTGGCCGTCGATTCTGCGTGTTTGCAAGGTGTCCATGCGCGGGAACATCGACAACAGATCTCCCAGATTCCTAGAGGTGCGTCCCTCCAGGCCAAGAGACACAACAGATCCGAGTCGAGTCGAAAAAACCGGAAGGGCGAAATTCCCCCGCGCGCCCAAATCCAGTTTCAACCTGAAGCCGATCAGCCGGCCATCCCGGTAGACTTTTTCCGAACTGTCGCCCTGCCACTTGAACAATCGACGCACGCTGGCACCTATTGCCAGTCGCCGAATGCGCTCGGCACTGCTGTCACCCCTGTAGGCAGTCTCCCACGCAGTGACCTCACGGTTGAGTTGAGGAAACTCAAGCTGTAGCCGTTTTAGCTCCACCTCAGCCGCACCTGCCTCAGTAAATCGGGCAATGAAATCATCGGCATGCTGATCGGTGGAGTCGGCGAAATAGCGTTTTACCTGCGCCCGCGTGGTCGCGTCTGCGACCACCGCTTGCCCCCGTGAAGGGCCGGAGTCAGTGAGCCAGGGGCGATGAAAGTTGAACGGATTGGCACCTGCAGCCTCATTGCGCTGCATGCCCCCGCGTAAACCAGGAAGGATGGAAACCCAGGTATTGCGCTCGTTCCGGGTAATGGCCAGCGTCTCACCACCGAGGCTGGCGCGATAAATGTTTGCGCTGTCGGTGGCGCCGGGATGACTGGGATCAACCAGACGCCAGACCTTGTATTCCGGGCGAGACGCAGCAAGATCCTGCAAAACCTGATACGCCTGTTGATCAATGACCACGTAGAGCTTGCCAGCGTGACGTACCACGCCGTCGCTGCCGGGGGCGACGCCGCTGAGATCCAGCCCGCTGCGAAATCCCTGCAAACCCGCAGCGGTCAGAGGATCGGTGCGTGCGTTGAAGTCGTTGTGCGGATGCCAGAGGCCGCTGCGGCTATCCCGCAACATCCATGGACCGGTGGGCAGCAACTCGCTGGGGAGTCGCGCGCGATAAAATCCGCTGTCCGGATCCACCCCTACCAGAACGATGCCGCCGCCAGACACATCCACATACTGACGTTTTTTGTACAGCCTGAAGCCGTCACCGTCAGCTGCCGGCAGTCCGGCCGGTGATCGCATTGCGTAACTGTCCAGCGACCTGGCGATGACGGGAGGACTTGGATTGGTGTGCGGCGCAGGGCGAACCTCGACCATCGGCGTCGGCAAGGTCCTGTCCGCGCCGACAACATCGCCCGGCAAGCTGCCCCGCAGCTTCTGATCATCGCCACGAACCCAGGGGGCGGTGCCATTGAGATCGGGAGTGCGCACCAGTGCGAAATCCTTGTCCAGACGTCGGGTCATGGCCGGGTGAACATCCGTGTCCACGCGGGTGCTGCCACTGCGGGGTGGTTTTACTGGCATGTTTTCATCCTTGAAAGTCGTCCCTGGCATTTATCCCAGAGACGATGGGGGGGTGGCATTGCTGTTACAGACGGGCCGAGGTTTGCCGCTTTTGCATCGGCACTGCGTACTCCTGCGAGTTACTCGAACCTGGGACGCTTGGGCAAAGGGTGCAGCGGCTGACTCTGTCGCCCTCCGTCATAGTTGCGGATTTCATTCTCCAGCCTGTCCAGCATTCTCCCGGGACTCGTTTCCGTATAAAGAATGGCGTCGAGCCTGGCCCGCTCGTTGACTTCGGCGCTGTCATACATTTCCAGAAACCACCACACGCGCCGCTGCAGAAGCGGGCGCTCCACGTGAAACTCGGGCGTTCGACTCAGTCGACGAAGAATGCCGGTCACTGCCAGTGGCATTGCGGCGTTATGCCTGTCCCACAGCGCTTGTTTTTCCGCTATCTGTTCCTGTGGCACATTGCGTAGCCAGAGATCGGCAGTTACATCGCTGCTTTCCTGCCCAAGCCAGATATCGGTGCCTGTCTCTACACGTGCTCGTATCAACCGCCGTAAAGAGGCCGGGTCCATTATCGGATTGCCGATGAGATTGAAGCCCGCTCTGAGCTCCACGGATTCGGGGATCGACCTGATGTGATTGTCCGCAAGATTCAGTTCTCTTGCGGGAATCCTGTCGGTAATGCCCTCGGGAAATCTTTGCAATCGTGTATTGGAAAGATCCAGCTCCTGCAGTGCGGTCATGTGTTCGAGTGAGGGGCTGATCGAAAGCGGATTGCCCCCCAGTCTCAACACTTCCAGCGTCGACGCCACGTCGATGGCCTCAAGTCCGGAAGGCAGCAGGTGTATTCCGGTGCGGCTCAGATCCAGCACCCGCAGTTCAGTCATCCCTCTGATATCAGCTGCCACTTGCAAAAAGGTGACTTGCTCCTGATGCCGCATCTGCATGTCCAGGCTGTTCACCGGGGCCTCGAAGGTGTTGCAAAGCCATAGCTCGTTTAGCCTGGCAAGGCCTCGTACGGAAAAGTCAGACGTCAATTCACAGTCCTGCAGGTGCAGCCTTTGCAAACGCGGGAATCTTTTCAATTGCTCGGCAAAGCGCGAATCCAGCCTGAATTTCGAATAAGCCCGTTCGATCACGTTCCATCCTTGAAACCGCCCTTCCACTTCGATTGCCTGACTGGTAATGGTCAGACTTTCAAGATTGGGAAACTGTGCGCAAAACACGTCCGGGTCCAGCCGGCCACGGCCTCTTAAAGTCAGAGAAACCACTGAGCTGAATTTCAAGGAAAGCGGTTTTTGAACTGGCCATATCGTCAGATCGATTTCCAGCTTGAAGCCCACATGCCGCCCGTCACGGTAGACGCGCTGTTCGGGCTGACCTTGCCATCGGTACAACTGGCGAAACGTCGCCCATATATTCCGCGCCTCATGTAACTCCTTGTCCGATGAAATGCGACCTCGACTGATCGGCAGGTCAAAACGCGTCGAGTCCAATTGCGCCAGCCCAAGCTGAATATGCTTGAGCTCAAGCTCTGCCACGTCCTTGTCATCGAACCGGGCGATGAAGGCATCCGCGTCCTCGTCGGTCGTGTCGGGCAGGTACTTGCGGATCTGCTCCCGGGTAGTTGGTTCCACGACTTCACGCGCATACCAAAGTCCGCTGTGCACATCGCGCAGCATCACCGGGCCGGATGGGAGCAACTCGCTTGGCCGCCGGGCTCGATACAGACCCGTCGCAGGATCCACTGCGACAGGCACCAGGTCGCCGTTGACCAAGTCTGCGTAGGTTCGCCGACTGATCACCCGCAAACCCTCACTGTTGACCTGTGGAAGTATCGCTCGGGCGTTGGTGACGTAATTGTCCAGCGAAGGCTGGGTAGCGGGAGGGCGAATACCTTCTGCGAGTGCGCGCACCACAACGGCCGCGGCAGGGGGTATGGCACCCAGGGTCGCATCACTGGATGATTCGGCGCGCGGCAGCAAATGGTGCTGAGCAAAATTCACATCGACGCCTATGCGACCCGGGTGGCCGTGGAGCGAAATGTCGGCGTCCGCAGCCCGATGCAGGCTGCCCGGAACGTCCACGTGGGTACCGCCACCGCGAGGGGGTTTTACTGGCATGTTTTCATCCTTGAAAAAGACGCCCCATGCTGTCGAGCAAGGGGACAACGGGTTTCGGCATCCTGCCGTTTGAAGGGGCAAACGATAGCGTGGACGAGCATCGGACGGAGATGGGAAAGGGAGACGGCCGCAGTGGGAAACGACCTCAAACAGTGTCGGAGCGCGCCCAGTGATGAGGACTTGCCCCTAGGGCTCGCTCAAGCGGATCTCCAGCCGCCAACGATCATCGACCTCGCTGCCAACCCAGTCGCCCTGCAACGGGCGCGCTGCCAGCACCGTCAGCAATAACCCTCCATCGCTTTTGCGCGTGCGCCAGTTGACGTCCTTGCCGTTGAGCCTGAGCTGGCCCTTCTGCGGTCGACCTTCGGCCTGAAACAGCAGCGCGACGGTGCCATCGATAATCTCGCCGTGCAGTTTCGGCTCGTTGTTGAACCACACCACCAGGCCACCATCGGTGACCTCGACACGCTCCAGCACGCTTGGATCGGGCGTGGTCAGACGGCCGATCATCAAGCCGATCATCAAGCCGACAATCGCCAGCGAGCCGATGACTCGCGGGAATAGTTTCGAACGGTTGTCCACAGGCGGCGTAGAATGCCGCTCATCTTTACCTTCGGAGCCGTGCATGTTTCACGTCATCCTTTTTCAACCAGAAATTCCGCCGAACACCGGTAACGTTATCAGGCTGTGCGCCAACAGTGGCTGCCACCTGCATTTGATCGAACCACTGGGTTTCGAGATGGACGACAAGCGCCTGCGCCGTGCCGGTCTCGACTACCACGAATATGCCACGTTGCAGCGTCACGCTGACCTGGCCAGCTGTCTGGAAAGTCTGGGTAACCCGCGCGTGTTCGCTTTCACCACCAAGGGTTCGCGGCCGTTCCATGATGCCGCGTTCGTGCCCGGCGACGCGTTTCTGTTCGGCCCGGAAAGCCGTGGCCTGCCGGCGGACGTGCTCGACTCCCTGCCCGCCGAACAGCGCCTGCGCCTGCCGATGCGCGAAGGCTGCCGCAGCCTGAACCTGTCCAACACCGTGGCGGTCGCCGTATACGAAGCGTGGCGGCAGAACGACTTCAAATAGTTTTCGCCTGACCAAAACAATCGCGGGCAAGCCCGCTCCCACAGGAATGTGCAAACCTGTGGGACCGGGCTTGCCCGCGATGCGTATCCGAGCCTTTATTGAACGGTCGGGGTCTCGCCGCTTTCCTGCATGCGCTGCAGCTCTTGCGCGTACAGGGCGTCGAAGTTCACCGGGGCCAGCATCAGCGCCGGGAACGAACCGCGGGTGACCAGGCTGTCCAGGGTTTCGCGGGCGTACGGGAACAGGATGTTCGGGCAGAATGCACCGAGGGTGTGGCTCATCGAAGCCGCGTCCAGATTCTTGATCAGGAAGATACCGGCCTGTTGCACTTCAGCGATGAAGGCCACTTCTTCGCCGTTTTTCACGGTAACGGAAAGGGTCAGCACCACTTCGTAGAAATCGCCTTCCAGCGCTTTCTGGCGGGTGTTCAGATCCAGACCGACCGCCGGATCCCACTGCTGGCGGAAGATCGCCGGGCTTTTCGGGGCTTCGAAGGACAGGTCGCGTACGTAGATGCGCTGCAAGGAGAATTGCGGTGCGGTTTCTTCTTCGCTGGCTGCAGTGTTCTGTTGGTCAGTCATCTCAGATCCTTATCGATCTTGGGTCTTTTAGGGAGTGCTGTACGTGGGTGCAGCCGTTCAGCCCTTGAGCAGCGCGTCGAGTTTGCCGGCGCGCTCCAGGGCGTATAAATCATCGCAACCGCCGATGTGCTTTGCGCCGATCCAGATCTGCGGCACGGACGTGCGCCCGGCCTTTTTGGTCATTTCGGCACGCAGCTGCGGCTTGCCATCGACCTTGATCTCTTCGAAGGCCACGCCTTTGCTGGCGAGCAGATGCTTGGCGCGCGAGCAGTAAGGGCAGTAATCGCTGGAATAGACGATGACTTCACTCATGTCATTTCACCAGCGGCAGGTTGTCGCCTTTCCAGCTGGAAATCCCGCCGGACAGCTTGGCGGCGGTGAAGCCGGACTTCATCAGCTCGCGGGCGTGGGTGCCGGCGGTCTGACCGAGGGCGTCGACCAGAATGATGGTCTTGGCCTTGTGTTTTTCCAGCTCCCCGACGCGGGCGGCCAGTTTGTCTTGCGGGATGTTCACCGCGCCGACGATGTGGCCAGCGGCGTAATCCTTGGCCGGACGGATGTCCACCACCACGCCTGCATCTTTATTGACCAGTGCGGTCAGCTCGCCGGTGCTCAGGCTTTTGCCGCCGCCCTGCATCGTGTGCGCCAGCAACAGAGCCAGAAGTACGACGAAGATACCGACAAGAATGTAGTGGTTAGTGGCAAATTCAATCAGGTGAGCAACCATCGAAGGAGGTTCCAGGGCGTTAAAATGTCGGCCAGTATACACAGCCACTATGGTCGGCCAAACCCCGTCCGGCGGTGACGCGGTCGGAACTTCGCTTTAAACTCCAACTCCGTTTTCCATCGCCCTCTTCTTTATCAGCCACGAGTGGATTCCATGACGACTACGCCCAAACCTTTGGTCCTGATGATTCTCGACGGCTTCGGTCACAGCGACAGCCCCGAATCCAATGCTGTGTTCGCGGCAAAGAAACCCGTGCTGGATCGTCTGTGGGCCACCGTGCCGAACGGCCTGATCTCGGGCAGCGGCATGGACGTCGGTCTGCCGGACGGCCAGATGGGCAACTCCGAAGTCGGCCACATGAACCTCGGCGCCGGGCGCGTGGTGTATCAGGACTTCACCCGTGTGACCAAAGCGATCCGCGACGGCGAATTCTTCGACAATCCGACCATCTGCGCCGCTGTGGATAAAGCCGTGGCCGCCGGCAAAGCCGTGCACTTCATGGGCCTGCTGTCCGATGGCGGCGTGCACAGCCATCAGGATCACCTGATCGCCATGGCCGAGCTGGCCTTCAAGCGCGGCGCCGAAAAAATCTATCTGCACGCCTTCCTCGATGGCCGCGACACGCCGCCGAAAAGCGCCGCTTCGTCGATCGAACTGCTCGACGCGACTTTCCAGGCATTGGGCAAAGGCCGGATCGCCAGCATCATCGGCCGCTATTTCGCCATGGACCGTGACAACCGTTGGGATCGCGTCGCCCAGGCCTATAACCTGATCGTCGACGGCAATGGCGAATTCAACGCCGCCACCGCTCAGGAAGGTCTTGAAGCTGCCTACGCCCGTGGCGAAAGCGACGAATTCGTCAAAGCCACTTCCATCGGTGAGCCGGTCAAAGTCGAAGACGGCGATGCCGTGGTGTTCATGAACTTCCGTGCCGACCGCGCCCGCGAGCTGACCCGGGTGTTCGTCGAAGACGATTTCAAGGAATTCGCGCGCGCCCGTCAGCCGAAACTGGCCGGTTTCGTCATGCTTACCCAGTACGCCGCAAGTATTCCGGCACCGTCGGCCTTCGCCGCCGGCAGCCTGGAAAACGTTCTTGGTGATTACCTGGCAAAAAACGGCAAGACCCAGCTGCGCATCGCTGAAACCGAGAAGTACGCTCACGTGACCTTCTTCTTCTCCGGCGGTCGTGAAGAACCGTTCCCGGGCGAAGAGCGCATCCTGATCCCGTCGCCGAAAGTCGCCACCTACGACTTGCAGCCGGAAATGAGCGCGCCGGAAGTCACCGACCGTATCGTCGACGCCATCGAAAACCAGCGCTACGACGTGATCGTGGTCAACTACGCCAACGGCGACATGGTCGGCCACAGCGGTGTGTTCGATGCAGCGGTCAAAGCGGTCGAGTGCCTCGACACCTGCGTCGGTCGCATCGTTGAAGCGCTGGAAAAAGTCGGCGGCGAAGCGCTGATCACCGCCGACCACGGCAACGTCGAGCAAATGGCTGATGAATCCACCGGTCAGGCGCATACCGCGCACACCACCGAGCCGGTGCCGTTCATCTACGTCGGCAAACGCGACCTGAAAGTGCGCGAAGGCGGCGTGCTGGCGGACGTAGCGCCGACCATGCTGATGCTGCTGGGTCTGGAAAAACCGGCGGAGATGACCGGGACTTCGATTCTGGTCTGAGCCGAATCCGGAAAACACCGCAAAAACCCTGTGGGAGCTGGCTTGCCAGCGATAGCAAGCTGACAGCCAGCATTTATGTTGAATGTGCAGCCGCCATCGCTGGCAAGCCAGCTCCCACAGTGGTTTGTGCTGGTTTCGAAGATTATTTTCAGCTGTATCTCCAGCCAGTTATCACACAGCCCCAATTGGGCGTTTTTTTTGCAGCCTCGGGCGGGCATACTAGGCCGTCCCTTACCCTGGTGCCGCCCGCCCCTATGCTTCGCGTCCTGATCGCCCTTGCTCTGACCTGTCTGCTCCAGCCGGCCTTCGCCGACGAGCGCGCGCAAACCCAACAGCAGTTGGAGGCCACGCGTCAGGATATCGCCGAGCTGAAAAAGCTTCTGGGCAAGCTGCAGGAAGAAAAGTCCGGCGTGCAGAAAGAGCTCAAGGGCACTGAAACCGAGATGGGCAAGCTGCAGAAGCAGGTCGACGCGCTGCAGAAAGAACTGCAGAAAAGCGAATCCGAGCTGCAGCGGCTCGATGCAGAGAAAAAAACTCCAGAGCGCGCGCACTGAACAGCAGCGACTGATCGCCATTCAGGCCCGAGCGGCGTACCAGAACGGCCGCCAGGAATACCTCAAGCTGCTGCTCAACCAGCAGAATCCCGAGAAATTCGCCCGCACCCTCACCTATTACGACTACCTGAGCCAGGCACGCCTGGAGCAGTTGAAGAACTTCAACGAAACCCTGCGCCAACTGGCCAATGTCGAAAAAGACATCGGTCTGCAGCAAGCGCAGTTGCTGGTGCAGAAAAGCGACCTCGACACGCAGCGCGAAGCACTCGAGAAAGTCTGCAAGGAGCGCCAGCAGGTTCTCGCCAGACTCAATGACGACGTCAAGGCCCGCGACCAGAAACTCGCCGCCCGCGAGCAGGATCAGGCAGACCTGTCTAAAGTCCTTAAAACCATTGAAGAAACCCTGGCCCGTCAGGCTCGTGAGGCAGAAGAAGCGCGGCAGAAAGCGCTGATCGCCCAGCAGGAAGCGGAAAAAAAGCGTTTGCGTGAGGCGCAGGCTGAAAACAGCGACGCCCCACGAAAACCCGCCAGATCAAGCCCCGGCGCGCTGGTATCGAGCAGCGGCGAAACGTTTGGCGGGCCTTTTGCTGCAACGCGGGGAAAACTTCCGTGGCCGGTTGATGGTCGATTACTCGCACGCTTCGGTGAAAGCCGTGGCGACGACGCCCGCACCAAGTGGGATGGCGTGATGATCAGCGCCTCCGCCGGCAGCCAGGTGCACGCCGTACACGGCGGGCGCGTGGTGTTCGCCGATTGGCTGCGCGGTGCCGGTTTGCTGGTGATTCTTGATCACGGCAACGGTTTTCTGAGTCTTTACGGCCACAACCAGACGCTGCTCAAGTCGGCGGGTGATGTGGTCAAGGCGGGCGAGTCGATTTCCACTGTCGGTAACAGTGGCGGTCAGGACACGCCAGCGCTGTATTTCGCAATTCGTCAGCAGGGTCACCCGAGTGATCCGGCGCAATGGTGCCGTGCGCAAGGATAAGCGCACCACCTAATTCAGGAGTTCGTTCGACATGCTGCATTTGTCCCGCCTTACCTCGCTGGCCCTGACGATCGCCCTGGTGATCGGCGCGCCTCTGGCGTTCGCCGCGCAACCGGCCCCGACCGTCGCTCCGGCAGGCACTGCCGCGACCGCCAAGGCGCCGTTGCCACTGGAAGAGCTGCGCACATTCGCCGAGGTCATGGACCGGATCAAAGCCGCGTACGTCGAGCCTGTGGACGACAAGACCCTGCTGGAAAACGCGATCAAGGGCATGCTCAGCAACCTCGATCCGCATTCGGCCTACCTTGGCCCGGAAGATTTCACCGAGCTGCAGGAAAGCACCAGCGGTGAATTCGGCGGTCTGGGCATCGAAGTCGGCGCCGAAGACGGCTTCATCAAGGTCGTCTCGCCGATTGATGACACGCCAGCGTCGAAGGCGGGCATCCAGGCTGGCGACTTCATCGTCAAGATCAACGGCCAGCCAACCCGTGGCCAGACCATGACCGAAGCCGTCGACAAGATGCGCGGCAAGATCGGCCAGAAAATCACCCTGACCCTGGTTCGCGATGGCGGCACGCCGTTCGACGTGACCCTGGCCCGTGCAGTGATTCAGGTCAAGAGCGTCAAGGCGCAGCTGCTGGAATCGGGCTACGGCTATATCCGCATCACCCAGTTCCAGGTCAAGACCGGCGAAGAAGTCTCCAAGGCTCTGGCCAAGCTGCGCAAGGACAACGGCAAGAAGCTCAACGGCATCATCCTCGACCTGCGCAACAACCCGGGCGGCGTGCTGCAATCGGCGGTTGAAGTGGTCGACCATTTCATCACCAAGGGCCTGATCGTCTACACCAAGGGCCGCATCGCCAATTCCGAGCTGCGCTTCTCCGCCACCGGCAAGGATGAAAGCGAAGCGGTACCGATGGTCGTGCTGATCAACGGTGGCAGTGCCTCGGCTTCGGAGATCGTCGCCGGCGCCCTGCAGGACCAGAAACGTGCCGTGGTCATGGGCACCACCAGTTTCGGCAAGGGCTCGGTGCAGACCGTGCTGCCGCTGAACAACGACCGCGCGCTGAAGATCACCACCGCGCTGTATTTCACGCCGAACGGCCGCTCGATCCAGGCTCAGGGCATCGTGCCGGACATCGAAGTGCGCCGCGCGAAGATCACCAACGAAGCGGACAGCGAATACTTCAAGGAAGCCGATCTGCAAGGTCACTTGGGCAACGGCAACGGCGGCGCCGACAAACCGAGCGGCTCCGGCGGCAAGGCGAAAGCGATGCCGCAGGATGACGATTACCAGTTGGCCCAGGCCCTGAGCCTGCTCAAAGGCCTGAGCATCACGTCCGGCCGCTGAGGATGTTGTTGCGTTCCCTCTGCGTTCTGTTGTGCTGTCTGGCGGGTCTTGCCCAAGCAGAGCCCGCCAGTTCCTCGCCGCACAAGGCCTACCTGACACTGATCATCGATGACCTGGGGCAGAACCTGCCCCGGGATCGTCGCGTGCTCGCCCTGCCCGGCCCGGTCACGGCGGCGATCATGCCCGATACCCCCCACGCCACCGAATTTGCCCGCGAAGCCCATCGCGCCGGCAAGATCGTCATCCTGCACATGCCCATGGACCCGGCCACCGGGCCGTACGCCTGGCACCCGGAACTGCCCCTCGAAGAACTGCAGAAACGCCTGAATGCTGCGTTCGAAAAAGTCCCGTTCACCGCCGGCATCAACAATCACATGGGCAGCCGCATGACCGCGCAGCCTGTGGCGATGGCGTGGTTGATGGGCGAATTGCAGCGTCGGCACAAGTTCTTCGTCGACAGCCGCACCAGCGCTCAAACGGTCGCTGCGCAGCAGGCGCAGAAGATCGACCTGGCCAGCGTTTCCCGTGATGTGTTTCTTGATGATGAGCGCACCGAAGCGGCCATTGCCACTCAGTTGCAGACCGCGATCGCCCTGGCGCACAAACAGGGTTCAGCGGTGATGATCGGCCATCCGTATCCGCAGACCCTGGCGGTGCTCGAGCGCGAATTACCCAAGCTCAAAGCGCAGGGCATCGACTGGATCGATATCAAGCAGATGATCAGCGTGCGCAGCAACCGCGCCATGGCTGGCCATGGCAAGGATGGCGTTTACCGGTAACACCCGGTCACGTTGCAATACATAGTTACCACCGAACGCCCCTCCCCCTTCCGGATAGTGAGACCTGCAACAGGTCGCGACTCCTTTGAGTCGCTTGCAACTATCAGGAGTGCCCATGACAAACAACGCCCCGATTATCCCGCCCGTTGGGCGGACTGAACCGATCCGCATCGATAACCTGCTGATCAACTTCACAACAGAATTTCTGCGCATCTGGGATACCAACGGTTTGTCGGCCAGACCCGCGTCGTTCTGGCGCCCGACTCCGGCTCCCGACGCGCTGCCCGGTTATTTCCCCTTGGGCGACTTCGTCACCAGAGGCGTTGGCAACATCAACGGCGAACGCGTGGTCGCGGTTGTTTGTGAGGCAGACATTGCCAGCACTGACCCCACCAAAGGCAGGGCACTGCGACGTCCCGATGATTACGAGCTGGTCTGGAAGGACTCCGGATCAGGCTCGAAACGAGATCTGTCGATCTGGCGACCGCTAGCTCCCGCAGGCTACGTAGCGCTGGGGTCGGTGTGCTCGAACGATCATGAAAAACCTTCGCTCAACGCGGTGCGCTGCGTTCGCGAAGACCTGGTGATCGCGTCGAATACCACCGATCTGATCTGGGACGACAAGGGCAGCAAGGCCCGACAGCGCGTCAGCACCTGGAGCGCCGTTCCTCCAGCCGCTTTGCCGGGCGAAGTCTACTTGGCATCGGGCAGTTTTTTCAGCTTGAGTGACTACACCCGACCGGCCAGTTTCCCGGTCTACTGCTTGCGCTTGCAGATCGGCCTGCAGATGTCTACACGACCATCGCCACCGGTGCTCTGCGGCGAGACGCCAACACCTGTAGAGCCAACGGACGATGCGACTTACACCGCCAGCCTCCCCTGGTTCACGGTCAACGATCCGCGTTACACCGCCGCTGAGCAATGGCGTCACTCGCCCTTCTATCTGCTTGAACGCAAGGATCGCTACATCCTCGTCGGTCACGCACGCAACAGTGGCAACGACAGCCAGATATTCAGGTGGAATGCGCAGCGCGCCCAGCGTACTGGCGGCTTGCGTACTTTCACTCAAACCACTTGCATCGAATTCGGCGCGCAATGGCAAACCCGACAGCACGGCGCGCTGATGTTTTCCGCACGGCTGGGCCACGATTTCACCCAATGCGAACTGCATTCGAATGAATGGCTCAATACTGCGACCATCGAAGTGGTTGCGGTGGTGGACAAAAACCGCTCAGTGGCCGCCTACCTGGCCCAGAGCGAATACAGACTGGTGCGCGCGGACGGCACGGCAGTGACGGATGGTTTCATCTACACCGATGGCAATAGCCTTCACATCAGCCAGTACGCACCCACCGAGCCTGCAACCATCGTCGCGTCGGAGCCAGAGGCGGTCGAAGATCAGACTGTGCTTGCGCCTGCGACCGAGGGCGAAATCAGCGCCTCCCAGCCAGAGCCCGACGAGTCAGCCGTTACAGATAGCGCGCCATGATTTCATCGACCACGCCTTCCTTGCGCAACTGATCCAGCGCGGTCTGTAGCTTGTTGACCACCTCATCGGAGACGTCCTTGTTCAGCGCCAGGTACAACTCGGCGCTGTTGAAGCGCAGCACGGTCTTCAGGCCGGTCACGCCATCCTGCCGCGCCAGATAACGGCCGGCAGGATCACCCGTGGCCCACAGATCGATCTGGCCATTGAGCAGTTTTTTTGCGTTGTCCTGATCGCGCAGCACTACTACCGGTTTGAGGCCTTGCTTGGAGAGCGTCTCGGCAATCGCATCGCCCTTGTAGGCGCCGATCTTGTATTTGCGCGCATCATTGAGGGTTTCGAGGGTGATCTTGCTGTCAGCCTTGGCCAGCAGGATCCAGTCGTCCGGGCCGATTGGGCCGACCCATTTGAACAGTCTTTCGCGATCGGGCAGGCGCGCCATGACGAAGGCCCCGTAGCCGGGATTCTCCAGGGCGAGTTTGTAGACACGCTCCCAGGGGAAACGCAGGGTCAGGCTGTAAGTGAGGCCGGCGCGCTGGAACATCTCGCGAACGATGTCCGTGGCAATGCCGTTGATGTTGTCGCCCTGGGCAAAATTCTTGCCGTTCTTCGCCATGTTGTACGGCGGGAAGTTCTCGGTGAGCAGCACCAGATCGGTGTCGGGACTGGTTTCGGCCCGGGCATTGCTGATGAACAACAACGAGGCGCTGGCGAGAACAACAAGCAGGCGTTTGATCATGTCGGGCTACCGGAATCCATGGCGTGCCCAAGAGTGCCTTGGGCGCGCCATGCTGTCCACTGGCCTGTACGCTTTAGCGCATGACGATGCCGCGATGGGCCATGTAGGCCTTGGCTTCCTGCACGGTGTATTCGCCGAAGTGGAAAATACTCGCCGCCAGCACCGCACTGGCATGACCTTCGAGAATGCCATCGGCCAGATGCTGCAGATTGCCGACACCACCGGAAGCGATCACCGGAATGCCCAGCGCGTCGCTGATGGCGCGGGTCACGCCGAGGTCGAAACCGTTTTTCATGCCGTCCTGATCCATGCTGGTCAGGAGGATCTCGCCGGCACCGAGGCCTTCCATTTTCTTCGCCCACTCGACTGCGTCGAGACCGGTCGGCTTGCGCCCGCCGTGGGTGAATATTTCCCAGCGCGGGGTTTCGCCGGGACCGGAAACTTTCTTGGCGTCGATGGCAACGACGATGCACTGCGAGCCGAAATGCTGCGCGGCCTCGCCGACGAACTCGGGGTTGAACACGGCGGCGGTGTTGATCGACACCTTGTCCGCGCCGGCATTGAGCAGATTGCGGATGTCTTGCACGGTACGCACGCCACCGCCGACGGTCAGCGGGATGAATACCTGGCTGGCCATGCGCTCGACGGTATGCAGCGTGGTGTCACGGCCATCGACGCTGGCGGTGATGTCGAGAAAGGTAATCTCGTCGGCGCCCTGCTCGTCGTAGCGACGAGCAATTTCCACCGGGTCACCGGCGTCGCGGATGTTCTCGAACTTCACGCCTTTGACGACCCGGCCGTTGTCCACGTCCAGGCAAGGGATGATGCGTTTGGCCAGCGCCATGGTCAGTCCTCAGCCTTGGTACGAATCGCAGAAAGCTTGCGCTTCGGCGACATCGAGAGTGCCCTCATAGATCGCCCGGCCGGTAATCGCGCCGATGATGCCCGGTGCCTTGGCGTCGAGCAGCGACTTGATGTCACCCAGGTTATGGATGCCGCCGGAAGCGATCACCGGAATCCTGGTGGCAGCGGCCAGCGCGGCGGTGAACGGTACGTTGCAGCCCTGCATCATGCCGTCTTTGGCAATGTCGGTATAAACGATCGAGGATACGCCGTCGGCTTCGAACTGCTTGGCCAGGTCAATGACCTGCACGGTGCTGATCTCAGCCCAGCCGTCGGTGGCGACGAAACCGTCTTTCGCATCCAGACCGACAATGATCTTGCCCGGAAACGCACGGCAGGCTTCAGCAACGAACGCCGGATCTTTTACGGCTTTGGTACCGATGATCACGTAGCTCACGCCCGCCTTGACGTAGTGCTCGATGGTTTCCAGCGAACGAATGCCGCCACCGATCTGGATCGGCAGGGTCGGGTAACGCTTGGCGATTGCGGTAACCACTTCGCCGTTGACCGGCTGGCCTTCGAACGCGCCGTTCAAGTCGACCAGATGCAGACGGCGGCAACCGCCCTCCACCCACTTGGCAGCCATGCTCACCGGGTCATCGGAGAACACCGTGGAATCTTCCATGCGGCCCTGGCGCAGACGTACGCAGGCACCGTCTTTGAGATCGATAGCGGGAATAATCAGCATCTGGCAAACCTTAAAATTGGAATGTTCAGCTTGGCTCGGGAATCAGTTTTTCTCGAGCGCCCACAGGTCGCTTTCGATGCTTTCAAACCGTTCCTTGAGGTGGGTCTGCACATCGAAAATCGCCCTGTTGTAATAGTGCGGAGCAATCTCGCGGGTAAACAGCTCAAGAATTTCCGCCGCTTCGAACGAACCCAGGTCCAGTTCGAAACGCTCTTCCATGAACCGCTGGATCTTGCGATTGGCCTCGCTCTCCTGCTCGGGAGTGAGGGTCAGGATCGGCGGTCTGGACTTCTTGACAGCCATTTACCAGCGACCGTCCCACGCAGCGAAGTTCTGCAGCAGTTGCAGGCCGTGGGTATGGCTTTTCTCCGGGTGGAACTGCACGGCGAAACGCGAACCGTCGGCCAGCGCTGCGGCGAAATCGACACCGTAATGACCGCTGCCCACCACCTGCCGCGCATTGGCGGCGGCGATGTAGTAGCTGTGCACGAAGTAGAAACGCGCCAGATCCGGGATGTCATGCCACAGCGGGTGACTGATCTTCTGCTTTACCTCGTTCCAGCCCATGTGCGGGACTTTGAGGTGCTCGCCGTCTTCGTGCAGATCCTTGCCGAAGAATTTCACCGCGCCCGGAAACAGGCCGATGCAGTCGACGCCGGCGTTCTCTTCGCTGGTATCGAGCAAGGCTTGCATGCCGACGCAGATGCCGAGGAACGGCCGATCCTGGCTGACCTCACGGACCAGCGAGTCGAAGCCGAGGCGACGGATCTCCGCCATGCAATCGCGAATCGCGCCAACGCCCGGGAATACCACACGGTCGGCTTCTCGAATCACGTTCGCGTCGCTGGTAATCAGCACCTTGCCGGCGCCGACGTGCTCGAGCGCTTTGGCCACCGAGTGCAGATTGCCCATGCCGTAGTCGATAACTGCAACCGTCTGCATTACAGAACGCCTTTGGTCGACGGCATTTGCCCGGCCATGCGCTCGTCAAGCTCGACGGCCATGCGCAGCGCGCGGCCGAAAGCCTTGAACACGGTTTCGATCTGGTGGTGAGTGTTGGTGCCGCGCAGGTTATCGATGTGCACGCTGACCAGCGCGTGGTTGACGAAGCCCTGGAAAAACTCCTGGAACAGGTCAACGTCGAAACCGCCGACGGTGGCGCGGGTGTACGGCACGTGCATCTGCAGGCCCGGACGACCGGAGAAATCGATCACCACGCGCGACAGCGCTTCATCGAGCGGCACGTAGGCATGGCCGTAGCGACGGATGCCTTTCTTGTCGCCGATGGCTTTGGCGAACGCCTGGCCGAGGGTGATACCGACGTCTTCCACCGTATGGTGGTCGTCGATATGCAGATCGCCCTTGCATTCGATATCCAGGTCGATCAACCCGTGACGGGCAATCTGATCCAGCATGTGCTCAAGAAAAGGTACACCGATATCGAATCGGGCCTTTCCGGTGCCATCAAGGTTGATCGAGGCTTTGATCTGGGTTTCCAGAGTGTCGCGCTCGACAGACGCCTTACGTTCGGCCATCACCAGCTCCGCAAAATCATTGGGCGAAAAAGGCAGCCATTATAGGCACGCGAGGCGCAAACAGAAACACGAGAGGTGAGATGCCTGACGGATAGAACGCCCGGCTGTCGCGGGTAGACATGTCCATACAAGCCATTACAGGCATGCCAGAAACAAATGTGGGAGCGAGCCTGCTCGCGAATGCGGCAGGCCAGCCAACATTGATGTCGACCGGTGCTCCGTCTTCGCGAGCAGGCTCGCTCCCACAGGTTCGGCGTTTATTCAGCTAACACCTTAGTGAAACAGTACCGCCGTCTTCTGCAGGGTCACCCACACACCCCACGCCAACGGAATACCCACCAACAGCCATGCCGCGATCGCCAGAGGCTTGGTGCCCGGCGCCGCTTTCCACTCCAGAACGGTGCTGGCGTCAGCACCTTTGTCGTGGCCCAGCGCCTGTTCGGCGGCCAGTTCAGCGTCGGTCATGAAGTACTTGTCGGCCACCGGGCGCACCATCAGATTGCACAGAAAGCCCAGAACCAGCAGGCCGGCGAGGATGTACAGGGTGATGTCGTAAGCGGCAGCGCGTTCCACGCCGATACTCAACTGATATTCACGCAGGTAGTTCACCAGCACCGGACCGAGCACACCGGCAGCGGCCCAGGCAGTCAGCAGACGACCGTGGATCGCACCGACCATCTGCGTACCGAACAGGTCGGCCAGATACGCCGGGACCGTGGCAAAACCACCGCCATACATCGACAGGATGATGCAGAACGCCGCCACGAACAGCGCAACGTTGCCTAGATGGCCCATGTTCGGAATCAGCGCATACAGGGCAAAACCCAATGCGAAGAACACGAAGTAGGTGTTTTTGCGCCCCAGGTAGTCCGAGAACGAAGCCCAGAAGAAGCGGCCACCGATGTTGAACAGGCTCAGCAGACCGGTGAAGCCCGCTGCGATCGCCGCGATCGAGGCCAGTTGGCCAGCGTCGAGTTGACCGAACGGCACATCGACGCCCAGCAGTTTGCCGCCGAACACTTCCTGCAACAGTGGCGAAGCCATGCCGAGGATACCGATACCCGCCGACACGTTCAGGCACAGCACCAGCCAGACCAGACGGAATTGCGGAGTTTTCCAGGCTACATTCACGTGGACGTGACGGTTGGTGATCATTGCGTTGGAAGCTTTCTTCGCCGGAGCGGTCCAGCCTTCAGGCTTCCAGCCGGTTGGCGGCACGCGGTAGGACAGTGCGCCACCGATCATGAACACGAAGTAAATGGCCGCCATGGCCACGAAGCTCTGCCATACGCCCACGCCTTCTGACGAAGCGAAGTGGCTCATCAGTGCAGTCGCCAACGGTGCACCGACCATCGCGCCGCCACCGAAGCCCATGATCGCCATGCCGGTTGCCATGCCGCGCTTGTCCGGGAACCACTTGATCAGGGTCGACACCGGCGAGATATAGCCCAGGCCCAGACCGATACCGCCGATCACGCCGGAGCCGATCCACATCAGCCAGATCTGGTGGGTATAGATACCCAGCGCGGAAATCAGCAGACCGCCGCACCAGCACAAGGCCGAGACCACGCCCGCTTTACGAGGCCCGGCGTGTTCCAGCCAGCCACCCCAGATCGCTGCCGAGCAGCCGAGGAAGATGAAGAACAGCGTGTAGATCCAGCCGAGCATGGAGATCGGCCAGTCGCAGTTCGACGAAAATACCTGTGCGATGAAGCTCATGTCCGGCGCGCAAGCCACCGGTGCGGTAACGCCCAGTGCCTTGGACAGCGGCAACCAGAACACCGAGAAGCCGTAGGCCATGCCGATGCACAGGTGAATGGCCAAAGCGGCCGGTGGAACCAGCCAACGGTTGAAACCGGGCTTGGCGATGATGCGTTCCTTGGACAGGAACGCAGGCTGGTCGGCTTTGAGGCCGTCCGCCGTGATGCTCGTGCTCATTGTGTATCCCCCAATTGTTAGTATGGTTCGCCAGCCACTGCTCACCCTCGGCCTTATGCACGCAGGCATGACCGTTTTTTTAGGTGAAGCTCCTTGAAGGCGCGACGTTAAGTCGCAGACGGGCGGACGAACTGGCGAAGGTTACCATTCTCAGGTGACAGAAAAACCAAACTGATATCACCTTTTTTCAAGTCATCTGTTCTCGTACGACTCGGGAAGCCGCCAACCCCGCGTCTGCAAAGGCACCACGCCGTTTGCTACTTGTCCCATTTATGCGTGCGAAAAGTTACCCGTCGCCTTGGCGGGGCTGAACGACTGGTGAACCAAGCGCAAAAAATGGCGTCGCAAGCGGGGCCGGATTGCGCCCTCTGGCGCCCGCCGGGCATCCTCAAGCGCAGGCCCGGTGGCGAAGTTGCAGGTGCCGCCGCCGACCCTCGGCAGATGACGCCACACCGAACCGGGTGCCGGCAGCGCTATACTCCCCGGCCAAATGACGAATTCGACTAACTACAAGGACTCGCCCATGAAAGCGTTCGGCAAAATCCTGGGTCTGGTACTTCTCGGGCTGTTGCTGATCATTGTGGCGGCAGGTTTTGCCCTGACCCACCTCTTCGATCCCAACGACTACAAAGACGAGATCCGCCAGATAGCCCGCGACAAGGCCCACATCGAGCTGACGCTCAATGGCGATATCGGCTGGAGCCTGTTCCCGTGGCTCGGCCTGGAATTGCACGAAGCCAGCGTCGCCACCCTGGCCAAACCTGCCGAACCGTTTGCCGACTTGCAGATGCTCGGCCTGTCTGTGCGCGTGCTGCCGTTGTTGCGCCGCGAAGTGCAGATGAGTGACGTACGCGTCGAAGGCCTCAACCTGCGCCTGAACCGTGACAAAAACGGCCACGGCAACTGGGAAGACATCGGCAAGGTGCCTGTGGCGCCTGGCTCGACTCCACCCGCCACACCGGGCGCGACCACCAGCGAGCCGACCGTCGCCGTAGAAAAACCGGCGCAACCGATCCGCCTCGACATCGACAGCCTGACCGTCAACAACGCCCGCGTTGAATACACCGATGAGCTGACCGGCAAGCAGTTCAGTGCCGAAAGCATTCAGTTGAGCACCGGCCCGGTGCACGACTCGACCAATATCCCGGTAAAAGCCACCGCGTTCCTCGGCACCAACCAACCGGTGCTGCGCGTGCGCACCGAGCTCAACGGCGAGCTGCGCTTCGAGCGCGCCCTGCAACGCTACAAGTTCGAAGACTTGAAGCTGACCGGCGAACTCGCTGGCGATCCGCTGCAAGGCAAAACCATGACCTTCTCCGCTCAAGGGCAGTTATTGCTGGATAAAGCAGCGAACGTCGCCGAATGGACCGGCATCAAAATTTCCGCCAACCAGTTGCGCGCCCTGGGCGAGTTGAAAGCCAACGACCTCGACAAGACGCCACAGATCAGCGGCGGCATTTCCATCGCCCAGTTCGATTTGGCGAAATTCGTCGACAGTATCGGCCAGACACTGCCGGCGATGGGCGAAGGCAGCCTGAGCAAGGTCGAACTGGTCAGCCGCGTTGCGGCCACCCCGACCAGCCTGTCGTTCGACAACATCAACCTGAAACTCGATGACAGCAGCTTCAGTGGCCGCATCGCCGTCGAGGACTTCGCCAAACAGTCGCTGCGCGCGATTCTCAAGGCCGACACGTTCAACGTCGACCGCTACCTGCCACCGAAATCGGCTCAGGCCAACAGCGCCACGCAAACCCGTCAGGCCGAAGTCGCCAGCACCGAGGCCGGCGCCGTCGCAGGCACCACGCCGCTGCCGGACAAACCGAGCAAAACCGCCTGGAGCACCGAGCGCCTGCTGCCGGTCGAGCGCCTGGCCAAACTGGACGTGGACGCCGACCTGACTTTCGGCCAACTGACCCTCGACAAACTGCCAATCCAGAACGCCGCGCTCAAAGCCACCGGTCAGGGCGGCCTGCTGACACTGACTAACCTGAGCGGTGATCTGTACAACGGCGGTTTCGTCGCCAACGGCACGCTCGACGTGCGCCCAAGCGCGCCGGTACTGAACCTGCAGACCCGGCTCAATCGCGTCCCGGTGGAAAAAATCATCGAAAGCCAGGGCAAGACTCCACCGGTCAAAGGGCTGGTGACGCTGACCAGCAGCCTCACCGGCAGCGGCAACAGCCAACAGGCGCTGATCGACACGCTCAACGGCAACGCCAGTTTCGTCATCAACAACGGCGTGTTGCTCAATGCCAATCTCGAACAGCAATTGTGCAAAGGCATCGCCACCCTCAACCGCAAGACCCTTAGCGGCGAGCCTCGGGGCAAGGACACGCCGTTCGAGGAGCTCAAGGGCAACCTGACCGTGCGCAACGGCGTCGCCAGCAACCCCGACCTGAAAGTGCGTATCCCTGGCATGACCGTCAACGGTGACGGCGACATCGACCTGCGCGTGCTCGGCATGGATTACCGCGTCGGCATCATCGTCGAGGGCGACACCAGCGCCATGCCTGACCCGGCCTGTCAGGTCGGCGAGAAGTTCGTCGGCATCGAGTGGCCGCTGCGCTGCCGTGGCCCGCTGGAACTGGGCGCCAAGGCCTGCCGTGTCGACAATGACCGTCTTGGTCAGGTCGCCAGCAAAATGGCCGGCAACAAACTCAGCGAAAAGATCGACGAGAAACTGGGCGACAAAGTCAGTCCGGAACTGAAAAACGCATTGAAGGGGCTGTTCAAGCGATGACAGCGGAGCAGTTTTCCACGGCGGTGCTGGAATGGTTCGACCGCCATGGCCGCCACGATTTGCCGTGGCAGCAGGACATCAATCCGTATCGGGTCTGGGTGTCCGAGATCATGTTGCAGCAGACTCAGGTCAGCACCGTGCTCAACTATTTCGAGCGTTTCATGGCGGCGCTGCCAACAGTCCAAGCTCTGGCCGAAGCGCAGGAAGACGAGGTGCTGCACCTCTGGACCGGGCTGGGTTACTACACTCGCGCACGCAATCTGCAGAAGACCGCGAAGATCGTCGTCAGCCAGTACGCTGGCGAATTCCCGCGCGACGTGGAAAAACTCACCGAGCTGCCGGGCATCGGCCTGTCCACCGCCGGGGCGATCGCCAGCATCAGCATGGGCCTGCGCGCGCCGATCCTCGACGGCAACGTCAAACGCGTGCTGGCGCGCTTCACTGCGCAAGAGGGCTACCCTGGCGAGCCAAAAGTGGCCAAACAGCTCTGGGCCAACGCCGAGCGTTTCACCCCGCACGATCGGGTCAACGCTTACACCCAGGCGATGATGGATCTTGGCGCCACACTCTGCACGCGCAGCAAGCCGAGCTGCCTGCTGTGCCCGCTCAAGCGTGGCTGTGAAGCGCACATGCTTGGCCTGGAAACACGTTATCCGATTCCCAAGCCACGCAAGGCCATCCCGCAGAAACGCACGCTGATGCCGATGCTCGCCAACGGCGAAGGCGCGATTCTGCTTTACCGCCGCCCGTCGACGGGACTGTGGGGCGGTTTGTGGAGCCTGCCGGAACTGGATGATCTGGAAGATCTGCAGCATCTGGCCGATCAGCACTCGCTGACCATGGGCCAGCAGCAGGCGCTGCCGAGCCTGATTCACACCTTCAGCCACTTCCAGTTGTCTATCGAACCGTGGCTGGTTCGGGTGCAGGAAGCCAGCCATCACGTGGCCGAGGCCGACTGGCTCTGGTATAACCTCGCCACCCCGCCGCGCCTGGGCCTTGCTGCCCCGGTCAAGACCTTGCTCGAGCGCGCGGCCGCCGTATTGAATGCAGGAGAATCGCCATGACCCGCACCGTAATGTGCCGCAAGTACAAAGAAGAACTGCCCGCGCTGGAGCGAGCCCCTTTCCCGGGCGCCAAGGGCCAGGATATTTTTGACCACGTCTCGGCCAAGGCCTGGGCCGACTGGCAGAAACACCAGACCCTGCTGATCAACGAAAAGCGCCTGAACATGATGAACGCCGAAGATCGCAAATACCTGCAGGGCGAAATGGACAAGTACTTCTCCGGCGAGGAATACGCCAAGGCCGAAGGCTACGTGCCGCCAGCCGAATAACCCGCAGATTTCGTAAGCGACGGAATTAATTTAAGAAATTTTCAAAAAGTCGTTGACGTAAATCCGAAAAACCCTTTTAATGCGCACCGTTGCCCAGATAGCTCAGTCGGTAGAGCAGGGGATTGAAAATCCCCGTGTCGGCGGTTCGATTCCGTCTCTGGGCACCAAATACCGAAAACCCTGAATCGCAAGATTCAGGGTTTTTTTATGCCTGCGATTTGATTCCCCTCCCCTCGTCCCGCTTCGATACACCCGGATTCCAGCTGTACTGGAAAAAACCCGAAATCTGTATCTCTCCGCGCAGATGGCGTTTCGCCAATACTTCAAGCGAGCCTTGGCGAGCCAATGACTGGCTCTACTTTGCGCCCCGCAACACTCTGGACTCCTGTAGCCCTCAGAGCGCAAACCCTGATTTTTTGAATCGATCGGCGTCGCCCGCAAGGTCACTTCCTGTCCAGCAAAAAATCTGAACCCAACCCACAGGCGAACTGCAGTTACTGCTTTTCAAACATTCCAGGATGAATGCTGGCGCCCCCGTGCGCCCGGCAAAAGAGCGAAACGGACGACGTATGATCAAGCAACTCATCAATGAAGACAGTTATGTGCAGATCGGCGATCTTTGCAGCGCAACGATCCAGCTGAAAATCGAAGGACTGAATCCCGCCGGCTCCATCAAGCTGAAGACCGCGCACGCGCTGATCACTGATCTTGAAGTTCGCGGACTGATCAACCACAAGACCCGCCTTATCGAATCCTCATCGGGGAATCTGGGCGTTGCGCTGGCCATGGTCTGCGCCGCCAAGGGTTACCAGTTCGTTTGCGTAATCGACCCGAATATTTCCGCGCCGAACCGCAAGCTGATTCAAGCCCTTGGCGCGCAAATGCTCATGGTCGATCAGCGTGACGAGAACGGCGGTTACCTGAATTCGCGGATTCGCCTGATCGAACAACTGGTCGCTGACAACGCCGACTACATCTGGCTCAACCAGTACAAGAATCCGACCAACCCCCTCGCCCACTATCAAGCGACTGCCAGGTCCATCGCGCGCAAATTTGCGCACGTGGATTACCTGTTCGTCGGCGCGGGAACCACTGGCACGCTAATGGGCTGCAAGAGCTACTTCGCCGAACATCATCCGCAGACCAAAGTCATTGCCGTCGATACCGTCGGCTCGGTGACGTTCGGCCTGCCGGGCGGCACGCGCCATATTCCGGGGCTCGGCACCAGCCGCCTGCCGGAGATATTCGAGTCGTCGGGCATTCACGACTTCCTGTCGATTCCCGAGGAACAGACGATCAAGGTCTGCCGTTGGCTGGCGCAACGCTACGGCCTGCTCTTCGGCGGCTCCACCGGCACTGTGCTCGCCGGCATCCGCCAGTGGGCGCCGCATATCCGGCCCGACGATGTCGTGGTGGCGATCTCCCCCGACATGGGTGAGCGCTATCTCGAAACCATCTACTCCGACGACTGGGTCACCCAGCGGATCGGCGCAACCGCACTGCAGCCCCTTTTCCCTGAAATCGCTCTGGCACTCTCGGCGTAATCCTCATGACCACACAGAATCCGATCCAGCCGTTCCACGTCATCCCCGGCGCTGTCGTCAAAGACATCCTCAACGGGCTGCGGCATGCAACCATCGACATGGTGGCGCAGACCTACCTGACCCACGAACGTGGCGAAACCGTTAACCCCGACAGTTACTTTTTGCGTTTCCCTGCGCAACCGGCGAACCGGATCATTGCGCTGCCGGCGGCCATCGTCGACAGCAAGGGCGATCAATCCGTCTCCGGGATCAAGTGGATTGCCAGTTATCCCGACAACATCAAGTCAGGCATTCCGCGCGCATCTGCCGTGCTGATTCTCAACGACCCGCAGACCGGTTATCCCTACGCCCTGCTCGAAGGTGCGCTGATCAGTGCCGTGCGCACGGCGGCGTCGGCGGTATTGGGTGCCTGGTGGCTGAATGGCCAGAACCGCCACGCGGCGACACTTTCGATCATTGGTGGCGGGGTAATCTCAAGAAATATCCTCGAGACTTTCGTCGCGGACGACTGGTCCTTCGACAGCGTGGGCATTCACGATCTCAACGCCGAATCGGCGCAAGCCCTCGCGGAATTTGGCGAACAACTGGGCCTGCCGGATGTGCGTCTGCTGTCGCTCGAAGACGCACTGACAGCCGACATCGTGGTGTTCGCCACCAGCGCGGGCGAGCCCTACGTAAAAGGCCAGGGCACGTTCCGCCCGGGGCAGATTGTTCTGAACATCTCGCTGCGGGATATCGGCGCCGAAATCATCGAGGAAAGTTACAACTACTTCGACGACATCACCCATTGCCTGAAGGCCAATACCTCACCGCATCTGGCCGAGCAGCAATACGGCCATCGCGACTTTGTCACCGGCACAGTGGCGCAGCTGATTCGCGGTGACCTGCATGTCGCCCAAGACAAACCGCTGATCTATTCGCCATTCGGCATGGGCATTCTCGATCTCGCGATTGGCCGGATGATCCACGACATTGCGGTGGCGGCCGGTACGGCAATTGCCATCCCGTCATTTTTTGGCGAGGAGCGCAGATGGTGAAGGCACCTGTGCACATCGGCCTGGTCGGCTGCGGTTCGCGCGGATTGTCGATATTCGAGCGCCTGTTGAGCCGCGCCGAGGAACGCCCGCAACAACCGGTGGTCATCGACATCTTCGAGCCCAACGTGCTCGGCAGCGGCGCGCACTGGCCCGATCAACCGGACTACCTGTTGCTCAACACCGTCGCCGGTCAGCTCGGGGTATTTCCCGACGCAGCAGCGTTCGGTGATCTGACCGACGCCCGGGAACGACCAGGGCCGGACTTTCTCGCGTGGTGCAGAGCCCGGCGCGTCAAGGTTGACCCCGACAGCGGCCTGCTCGCCGCCGACGGTCGCGACGTCGAGCCGGAGGATTTTCTGCCACGGCACCTGCTCGGCGCTTATCTGGCCGACGCCTTCTCGCGGATCCTCGCGACCGCACCCGCTTGGGTCACGGTCAATCTGAATCGGCATCAGGTCACGGCGGTCGAGCGCCGCGAGAATCAGCAATACCTTCTGCTAACCGCCGACGGCGCTGCGGTGACGGTGGATCGTCTGGTGCTGACCGTTGGCCACACCGGACGCCTGCGCCTGGCGGGGCAGAACCGGGTCGACAACGTTTACCCGCTGCCGGGCAGCCTCACCACCGTCGAGCCCGGCGAAACGGTGTTGATCGAAGGGTTGGGCCTGGGCGCCATGGACACCCTGGCGGCGCTGACGGCTGGCAGAGGCGGGATCTACAAACCCATGGCTGATGGCAGTCACACTTACCAACCTTCGGGTCAGGAGCCGGTGATCTTCATTCAGTCGCGTGACGGGCTGCCGTTTCGCACGCGTCCCAATGGCTTGATCGGCTGCCCCCGCCATAGCGCCGTGCTGCTCACGAGCGAGCGTATCGAATCGTTGCGGGTCAACGCGCACAACCGCCGACTGGATTTCGAACGGGACATTCTGCCGCTGATGCTGCTGGAGATGCGTGCCGCTGCGGTCGCCGTCCTGCATAAACCCTCAGCGCCGCAACAGCTGCTTGAGCAGCTCAGAACCGTCAGCGTTGTCGGCCCAGCAGGGGTTGTCGCCTGCGAAGCTTTGCTGCGCGAGTTCGAAACGATTGCCGGGGCAATCAATCCGCTGGAGCTGATCTGCCACGCACTGCCCGACAGCGTGACGCCTTACAACTATCACGCATGGATTTACGACACCCTCGAAGCCGACTTGCATGAAGCACGTCTGGGACGCGGCGCGTCGCCGATCAAAGCCGCCATCGAAGTCTGGCGCGACTTGCGTGACCGGCTGCGTGAGGCGGTCGATTTCGACGGGCTCACCGAAGATTCGCATCGGCAGTTCTATGGCCGCTGGCACAAGGCGATCAACCGTCTGGTCGCCGGCCCGCAGAAGGAGCGCCACGCCGATCTGCTCGCGCTGTGTGATGCCGGTTTGCTGACCTTTCTCAAGCCCGGCTCACGCCCCGCGATCGATCACTTCAAGCGAGTCGCCGGTTACGTCCAGAGCAGCGGCGTCACCCACAGCGACTGCGCACCTGTGCGCGACCTCGCGCGCCTGGGCCTTGTGCGTCCGCGCACCGATGTGCCGGGCATCGACGGCATCGATGTCGACGCGGCGTCCAACCCCAAGTCGAACAGCGGCGAAGCGGTGCGTGACATCTGGGTGCTGGGACCGCTCGCCGAAGGCTCTTGCTATTACAACCACTACGTCACCTCGGCGGGCGCACCTTCGCGGCTGTTCATGGACGCCCATCGAGTCGCCACCGCCATCCTTGAGACAGGAACTCGCGCATGAAACTCTACTATCAGACGCATTCGCCGTACGCCCGCAAGGTGTTGGTGCTGGCTCACGAACTTGGCATCGCATCGAGCCTTGAGGTGATACATCACGAGACCAGCCCGACTTCACCGAACGCGACCATTTACCAGGCCAACCCCTTGGGTAAAGTGCCGGTGCTGATGCTGCCCGACGACACCGCACTGTTCGATTCCATCGTGATTTGCGAATACCTCGATGACCTGAGCAACGGCCGTAAATTCATCCCGGCCAGCGGCCCCGAGCGCTACAAGGCGCTGCGCCTGCAGGCATTGGCGCAGGGCATGTGCGACGTCGGCATCAAGCTGCGCTGGGAAGTCGAGCGGCGCCCCGAGGCTTTGCGCTATCCGGCGTACGCGGACGGCCAGGCCTACAAACTCAAGGAGGCGTATCGCTTCATCGAAGAGCACGTCGACCTCAATGGCCCGATCACCGTTGGCCACATCGCCTTGGCGACCGCGCTGGACTGGATCGCTTTCCGTCAACTCTCGGACTTCTCGGCGCAAGCACGCCTGAGCGAGTGGTATCAGACGTTCTGCCAGCGCGCGTCCATGCGGGCGACCGAGTACAGCGGACAGACGCACGATTAAGCCAAGGAAACCGCTATGAGCTCTCTCTTGCTGCAAATGTCACCGATCGCGCTGGTGATCGCGCTGATCCTGATCCTCCGGCGTCCGCCGGTACAGGCCGCGCTGGCCGGTGTGGTGCTGGTCCTGGTGCTGTGGGCACTGGGCGCTGCCGGGCCGGTGTCGGCGGCGATCTCCTCGGCGATTTTTCAGGACACCACGATCCTGTTTCTCAGCACCGCGTGCGTCATCGTCCCAGGGCTGGCCTTCGTCATTCTGGTCGAGCGCGGCGGCGCGCCACAGGCCATCGGCGCGTGGGTCAAGGAACTCGGCTGGACACCCCCGGCGCAGGTGATTTTCATCGTGCTGGGTCTGGCGCCGCTGCTGGAAGCGATGACCGGCTTCGGCGTTTCGCTGATCGCCACGGTGCCGCTGCTGATGGGGCTTTTCACTCGCCAGTCGGGGATGAAAATCGCCCTCGCCGGCATGGTCATCATGCCGTGGGGCACGCTGGGTCTGGCAACGGTGATCGGCGCCTTGCTGGCACATTTGCCGGCGCAAACCCTCGGTAGCCATTCAGCGCTGATCAGCGCGCCGGTGTTCCTCTGCCTGGCGTCGCTGGCCTTGTGGCAGGCCGGCATCCGCAGGATTACTCCGTGGCTGGGGCTGATCGTCGTGACCGCCCTGTTCGTTGCCGTGCTGTATTGCGTCAACCTGTGGGTCGGCCCGGAAGTTTCCGGTGTGCTGGCCGGGCTGGCCGTGGCTTGCGTCGGCCTGGGCATCTCCTGGGCGCAACGGAAAAAACTGGTGCGCTGGCCGAGCGCGGCATGGCCTTATCTGGCCTTGCTGGGAGTGATTGTGGCGTCGCGCGGACTGTTCGTGCTGTCGGGTTGGGATGGCCTGTGGGTCATCAGGGGCGAACACGTTTCATGGAAGCCGCTGGCGTCTCCAGGGCTGGCGCTGCTGATCGTGACCGTGCTGATGGCGTTCAGGCAAACCGCGAGCGCGGGTTTCCCGTGGCCAGCGCTGTTCAACCGGGCGAAGTTTCCGGTCACGACAATCTTCCTGTTCCTGCTGCTGTCCCAGGTGATGGTCAACGCTGGATTCCTCGTCGAGGCGCAAAGCGCATTGCAATCCATGTCGGGTATTTCGCTGGCGCCGACGATCGCTCTGCTGGCGGGGATTGCCGGTTATGTCACCGGCTCCAACGTCGGCGGCAACACGCTGGTGATGCCGTCCATTGCCGCGCTGAGCAGCGAACACGGGGCGTGGCTGGCGGCAATGGTCAACAGCGCCGCCGGCCATGGCGCACTTGGCTCGCTGTCGATCCTGTCATTGATCACCGGACTTGCCGGGGCCAACCGCCAGGAAGAAAACAGCCTGATCCGCTTCGCCTTCGGTCTGGTGGCGCTGAACATCGTCATAGTTGCTGCAACGGGGATCGTTTTGCTCTACTTTCTGTGAATTGTTTCGAATCATCACAGAGAACTTATGGACAGGTTTGATTTGCCGGACAAGCGCTGGCGGATAGTCAAGGACTGGATTATTCGCCAGATCGACAGCGGTGACCTGGCGGCCGAAGCGAAACTGCCGTCAATCCGCGTTCTGGCGCGGATGTTCGAGACCAGCATCACCACGGTGCAGCGGGCGCTGGCCGATCTCGAGGCCGACGCCTACGTCTCGACGGTACCGCGCGTCGGCTACTTCGTCTCGGCATCAGGGCGGGCAAAACCGTCCGGCGCTTTCGACTTTTCCAGTGTCACCGTCAACGTCAATCATGCGGTGGTTGCGATGCTCTCCGAGGCGGCCTCGCGCACCACCGCATCGCTGAATTCGGCCGTCCTGCACAGCGATCTCACGCCCAACGTGTTGCTCAACAAATGCCTCTCGGTGTTGGCCGCCAGGACCGACAACGCGCTGAGCGGTCTGGTCGCGCCACCCGGCCTTCCCGCGCTGCGAAGGCGTATTGCCGGCCTGATGCTGACTCGCGGAGTGGTATGCGGGCCGGACGACATTCTGGTGACATCGGGCGACACCATCGCTCTGGAACTCGCCCTCGAAGCAGTCGCGTCGAAAGGCGCTACCGTCGCCATCGAAACCCCGACCTATTACGGCATTCTGCAGACCATCGAACGCCTGGGCATGCGCGCCTTGCCGATCCGCACCCACGGGCGTACGGGCCTGGATGTCGATCATCTGGAAGAAGCGCTGAAGCAAAAAAAGGTCGCGGTGATTTTTCTCAACCCGACGCTGCAGAATCCGCGTGGTTTCATCATGCCCGACGAAGCGCGCGCGCGACTTTCCAGGATCGCCCGGGAAGCGGATGTGCCGATCATCGAAGACGACATCTTCTTCGACCTGGTGCCCGAAGCTGATCGACCGCGCGCCCTCAAGAGCTACGACAGCAGCGGCCAGACGATCTACTGCTCGTCCTTTTCCAAAACCATCGCGCCGGGTTATCGCGTCGGCTGGTGTCTGGCCGGCAAATACCGCAATGCCATCCTCGCGCAGATGTTTTCGCGCAACCTGGCCGTTTCCAGCCTGGCGCAAAATGTTCTCAATGAATTCATCGGCCGTGGCTACATGGACGAGCACTGCGCCAGATTGAGGTCGCAACTCTCTTCGCTGGCGAGTTTTGTCGAAGCGCTGGTGCGCACGGATTTCCCGCTCGGGACCGTCTATGTGCCACCGCGCGGCGGTTTCATCCACTGGGTCGAAATGCCTGCACACACCGACATGCCGGCGCTGCAGCAACTGGCCACGGAGCGTGGTTGCCACGTGGCTGGCAGCGGCATATTTTTCGCCGACGGCCAGGCCTCCACAGGCGTGCGCATTTGCCTCGGCACTACGCTGACCCCGGCGGTGATCGGCATTCTCAAGGTGATCGCCGAATGCGCCCACCTTGCCGCACGCCCGACGAGCCCGCGGCAGATGCCGACTGAACAGCTGCAAGAGCTGGCAGTTTCCTGACCGACTTGCGCGAGCCTCGCTTATGAATCAGAAAAGAACCCGTATTCGCTTGCCGCATCCCCCGCCGTATCGCCCGAGCCACTGGACATTCTGGCTGACGGTGCTCGCTGGCGTGCTGATTGCCTTAGCCGTGTGTCTTTCGATCTACATGCTTATCGAAAGCTGGATCAGCGGTTCCATCACCACCAACAATCGCGGACCGCGCAGCACCTACACCTTGGCACTGCAACCTCGGCGATACTGGTTCGAGTTCATGTGGCAGAGCTTCTGGACCGCGTTCATGTTGGCCATCGGTGTGTTCGGGCTGTGGATTTATCGCAAAGGGCGGGTGCGTGAGCAGAGGCCGAAGGGCAAGCGCTCGCGATGATGCAACTGGGGCGCTTTTTTGAAGCAGCCTCTTACCTGCCTGTTCTTTCATTCCAGCGCAACACCAGATCGCTCACCGCAGCGCTGCCAACTCTGCGGCGATTGACTGGGCAAAAGCACGAAATGGACTACGGACATTTACCCTGTTACGCGCCTTCCGGTGGCAATGTCCTGCAACGCCTGTCCCACCCTTCCTTCCGAACTCGCAGGTTCGCCCGACATACCTGCGCCGCCTTCCCCGGCATGCTTGCGTCTCTGTTTCCAGAATGCGGAAGACCCGATGAGCCAGCTCAAACCTGCTGATACGCAAGACCATAAAATCGATTCACTGCTGGGCGAACTGGGCGAGCTGATTCGCCAGGCGCGGCAAAAAGTGCTACGCGCGGTCGATACGATTCAGGTGCAGACTTGTTGGCAAATCGGCCGGCATATCGTCGATTTCGAACAAAAAGGCGCTCAGCGTGCGGGTTATGGCCAGCAGTTGCTCGCGCTGCTGGCGAAGGATCTAACGGGGCAATTCGGGAAGGGATTTGATGAGCGCAATCTGCGATATATGCGTAGCTTTTATCAGTCTTTTCCAATTTGGAACGCAGTGCGTTCCGAATTGAGCTGGACCCACTACCGCCGCCTGCTACGCGTCGAAAGCGAGAAAGCGCGCCTGTGGTACATGAACGAATGCGCCGACCTCAACTGGTCAAGCCGCGCCCTTGATCGTCAGATCCTGACGCTCTACTACGAGCGCCTGCTGATGAGTCAGGACAAAGCCGAGGTGGTCGAGGAAGCCACGACCAACATCGACGCGATGAAATGCAATCCGCGGGAATTCATTCGCGATCCGGTCATGCTCGAATTCCTCGGCCTGCCCTCGGCAGGCAAAGTCAGGGAAAGCGGACTCGAACAAGCCCTCATCGATCACTTGCAAAGCTTTCTGCTTGAACTTGGCAAAGGCTTTTCCTTTGTCGCCCGCCAACAACGCATCAGCACTGACGGCGTTGACCTCTATATCGATCTGGTGTTCTACAACTACCTGCTCAAGTGCTTCGTGATCATCGACCTGAAACGCGGCAAGCTCAGCGCCCGCGATGTCGGGCAGATGGACATGTATGTGCGCATGTACGACGAGCTCAAGCGCAGCGAAGGTGACAAGCCAACCGTCGGTATCATTCTCAGCGCGGAAAGCAATGGCTCGGTGGCGCGCTATTCCATGCTCAAAGGCAATGAGCAACTGTTCGCCAGCAGCTACAAGACGATACTGCCGAGCGAAGAAGAGTTACGTGCTGAACTCAACCGCGAACAGGCGTTGATCGAAGAACGCATGCTCATTCAATCCAGTGAATGAACCGGCCGGATTGTTCTTGATCAGCGCGGCGACTATGGTTGGCACCTAACCGCCGAGGTCAAGCGCCATAGGCAGCAAGCCCCCATTCGAGTTGGAAGACGCAGAGTTGAGCCAACCAGTTTTGACTGCAGCTGAAGGCACGTCCTTCAAGGAAACTGCCGACGACGGCTACGCACTCGGCGGCTTCACCTGGCGCCACAGTTCGCCCGATCCTCAGCGCCCGGTAGTCATCATCAACGCCGCCACCTCGGTGCGCTGTCGGCACTATTCACGGTTCGCGGCCTACCTGTTCAGCCATGGCTGCGATGTGATGACCTACGATTACCGGGGCATTGGCGAATCACGCAGCGAATCGATCAAAGGGCTGCGCGCTTCGTGGACTGACTGGGGCGCTCTGGATTTCGAAGCGATGCTCAAACGCGCGCAGCGGGAGTTTCCCGGTCAGCCAATCGATGTGGTCGCCCATAGTTTCGGCGGTTGCGCGGCGGGCTTAGCGGAGTCGGGCAAGGTGATCCGACGGTTGGTAACCGTCGGTGCGCAGTTCGCTTATTGGCGCGATTATGCTTCCGAACAGCGCTGGCGGATGTTCGGCAAGTGGCATGTGGTCATGCCTTTGATGGCGCTGCTCTGCGGCTATTTTCCAGGCAAGCGGATCGGCTGGCTGGAGGACACGCCAACCGGCGTTGTCTGCGACTGGAGCACCCCCACTGCACGGTACGAGGATCGTCCAAGCGGTCGGGTGCTGATGAAAAAGGCGGGCGCCCTGCCCTTCGATGGCGTCCGCGCGCAGACCCTCGCCATCAGCCTCAGCGATGATCCTTACGGAACGATCCCGGCGATCGAACGCCTGCTCGGCTACTTCAGCAACGCGGCAAAAACCCATCTGCGCATTGCGCCGCAGGACATCGGCGAACGACAAGTCGGACATTTCGGCTTTTTTCGCAGCGCATACCAAGCCACACTATGGCCCATTGCTCTGACCTGGCTGCAGACCGGCGCACTGGCCGCCGATACACCCGGCCGACAAGTGCCACGCAGCTGAGCCCCTCTCAACGCACGACGGAACACATCATGGCCTCCGCCAACAAGCAGCAAAAACGCGCCACCCGGGCCAAAGCCAAGGCCAAGCAGAACCGCACCAAGCGCGCCGAAGCGCCGGTCGAGCTCGACCCGAACGACGACCGCATCGATTTCGAATCGGTGGACCTGACCGAGCTGTTCAAGAAAATGATCGACGCCGAGAAGATCAGCCAACAGGCCATGTGCACCGCGTTCCTTGAAGATCCGCTGCTGGAACTGGTCTATGAGCAGGAGGGTGAGGAAGGCGCGATGGATTTCATCCTCGCCGCGCTGATCGAGTATCGCCAGTGGTCGCAGGAAACCGACGAGGCCGGCGCGCTGGCGTGGATCGAATCTCCGGCATTCCAGGCTGACTACGTAGCGGCATCCGACGCGATCGCGGCACAAACCCAACAGAAGAACTGAGCTCCCATGGCATCCCTGAACAAGCAACAGAAACGCGCTAAACGCGCCAAGGCCAAAGCCAAGCAGATCCGTATGGTCGGGCGCAAACCGCTGGATCAGGACGAAGAGCTCGGCCACCTCGCCGAGCCGATCCCGGAATACACCCTGGCGATGTTCAGCAAAATGCGCGATGCCGAAGCCGTCAGCCGCAACGAAATGCTGCTGACCCTGCTGCGCGAACTGGCCTTCATCATCGTCGACCATCCTGAACTGCTCGACATGGAAAACGCCGACAACGAAGGCATGGCCGCCACCCACCTGGCCGCCGACATGCTCATCGACTACCGCATGTGGGCCGACGGCATGACCATCGAACAGGCCCAGGCCTGGCTGAGCGAGCCGCAGTTCATTACGGATTTCGGGGTGGCGCTGGATGCTTATGGGAAGTCGGTAGACACCCAGGAAGGCAAGAGCGAATAAGCCCTTCTCAGAAACAAAAACGGCCGCTAGTCATCCCTGACAGCGGCCGTTTTTGTTTGGATGGCCTAGCTACTCTTTGTCCGGTGACGATGTATATCCCATTGACATATCCCCAGCACGATCTATCCTGAGCTAATCACAGGAACAGACCCGGGAGCTCGAATATGGAGCAGACCACAATTTTCATGAGCAACAGAAGTCAGGCAGTCCGACTGCCAAAGGCAGTTGCGATGCCCGGCGACGTTAAACGAGTGGAAGTCATCGCGATTGGCAGAACACGCGTCATTACGCCTGCTGGAGAAAGCTGGGATAGCTGGTTTGATGGCGACAGCGTCAGCCCTGATTTCATGGCTAACCGTGAGCAACCCACTGAACAGGAGCGCGAGTCGTTCTGATGATCAAGTACATGCTGGATACAAATATCTGCATCTTCACCATCAAGAACAAACCACAAATTGTCCGGGAAGCCTTCAATCGACATTCCGAGCAGTTGTGCATCAGCGCTATCACGCTTATGGAGCTTATTTACGGTGCTGAAAAGTCGGCGGCCCCGGAGAAAAATCTGGCAATTGTTGAAGGATTTGTCGCGCGACTGGATGTCTTGCCTTTCGATAACGACGCAGCCGCACAGGCCGGGATGGTTCGATCTGAACTCGCGAAGGCTGGAACGCCGATCGGGCCATACGACCAAATGATCGCTGGCCACGCACGCTCACTTGGACTCATTGTAGTGACGAACAACGTACGGGAGTTTCAACGCGTTTCCGGTTTGCGAATCGAGGACTGGGTTTAACCTGACTGGAAAGCTCAGAAACAAAAACGGCCGCTAGTCATCCCTGACAGCGGCCGTTTTTACATCACGCGTTACGACTCAGTTCAACACCACCGCACCACGCTTCTCCAGCTTGCGACGGCGCGACACCAGCAGACCAGCGGCTACCACCATCAGGCTCAGCAGGCCCGTGGCAAGGATCTCCACGCGGTGGGCTTCCTGGAACAGCATGATGGTCAGCGCGGCGACGATGAAGATGATCACCGCCCAGGTCAGCCCGGGGAACAGCCACATGCTGAAGACGATTTTCTCGCCGCGCGCCATGCGCTGTTTCCGCATGCGCAGTTGCGAGAAGGCGATCACCAGGTACACCAGCAGGGCGATGGCGCCGGAGCTGGCCAGGAGGAATTCAAACACCGCGGCCGGAGCCACATAGTTGGCGAAGGTGCAGAGAAACGCTGCGCCGGTCGACAACATCACCGCCCAGTAAGGCGTACCGCTCTTGTTGGTGCGGGTCGACATGGCCGGGGCATCGCCGCGCTTGCCGAGGGAAAAGAGCATGCGCGAGGAGGTGTACAGCGCCGAGTTCAGGCAACTGGTCACTGCGACCAGTACGACGATGTCGACGATCATCTTGGCGTTGGGAATGCCCATGCGCTCAAGTACGGTCTGGTAGGAACCCAGGTTGGCCAAGGTAGGATCGTTCCACGGCACCAGCGCAACCACGATGAAAATCGACACCAGATAGAACAGGCCGATCCGCCAGATCACCGAGTTGGTCGCTTTGGAAATCTGCTTGCCAGGGTCTTTCGATTCCGCCGCTGCGATGGTGACGATTTCGGTACCCATGAACGAGAACATGGTGGTCAGGATCGCGCCCAGCACAGCACCCATGCCATTGGGCAGAAAGCCGCCGCTGTCGAACAGGTGCGAAACGCCACTGACCTGGCTGGTCGGCAGGAAGCCGAAAATCGCTGCAAGGCCGAGGCCGATGAAGCCGATGATCGCAAGCACCTTGATCAGGGCGAACCAGAACTCGAACTCACCGTAATTCTTCACGCTGAACAGGTTGGTCACGGTCAGCAGCATGGTGATCACCAGCGCGAAAGCCCAAATGTCGACACCCGGGAACCACGCATGCAGGATGGTCGCGGCGGCGTTGGCTTCCAGCGGAATCACCAACACCCAGAACCACCAGTACAGCCAGCCGATGGTGAATCCGGCCCAGTGACCGATCGCGCGATCAGCGTAAGTCGAGAACGAACCGGTGTCCGGCGAAGCCACGGCCATCTCGCCGAGCATGCGCATCACCAGCACCACCAGAGTACCGGCAGCGGCGTAGGCCAGCAGCACGGCCGGGCCGGCGGCAGCGATGGCGTGGCCGGAGCCTACGAACAAACCGGCGCCGATCACACCGGCGATCGACAACATGGTCACATGACGCGGTTTGAGCCCCTGTTCGAGGCCAGTGGAGCTTGGGGTACTGCTCATAGAGACTACCTTTGCAAGGAAAGCGAGTGCGTCCGGCGCGTCTGAAAATTCTTTCTCGTAAAAAGAATCCAACGGCTTGTTCCTTATTCTGCACGCAATATTTGCGCCAAAATGTTTCAAGTCCTTGAGGGCCGGGGGCTCCGGCATCCGATGCAAGTCCTTGAGTTTAATGGCTATTCGCCAGAACGTTACCCGGCGACTCACTTTCAAGACGAATCAGCGCACCAGAAACACACAGAAAAAGTGTGCGACGCACAGAAAAAGGGCGAATAAGGAACGTTCGGCCGGATAGCGCTTCCAACACCCCGCCAAAGCTGGCAACATCGCGCCTTTTTTTACGCGGCACCCACGGGTATGCACGATCAAACACCCGTCCGGTTGTTGATGGGGCGACAGTCTGCTGCGCCGATGCGACAACCCGCCACATGCCACCCGTTTACCGCTCGTAGCGCTGTTGGCTGCCATTGAAACGCTATGCTAGCTTGGCCGCCTCGTCAGGAAGGCCCGCCAACAGCAGGAGCGCAACATATATGAGGAACGCACATGGCTGAGGCCACGCCCGCGCTTGAAATCCGCAACTTGCACAAACGCTACGGACAGCTGGAGGTGCTCAAAGGCATCTCGCTGACCGCCCGCGACGGCGACGTGATATCGATCCTCGGCTCTTCCGGTTCCGGCAAGTCCACGTTCCTGCGTTGCATCAACCTGTTGGAAAACCCGCACCAGGGCCAGATCCTGGTGGCCGGTGAAGAACTCAAGCTCAAAGCCGCGAAGAACGGCGAACTGGTCGCCGCTGACGGCAAACAGATCAACCGCCTGCGCTCGGAGATTGGTTTTGTATTTCAAAACTTTAATCTGTGGCCGCACATGAGCGTGCTCGACAACGTCATCGAAGCCCCGCGCCGCGTGCTCGGCCAGAGCAAGGCCGAGGCCATCGAAGTCGCCGAAGCGTTGCTGGCCAAGGTCGGCATCGCCGACAAGCGCCACGCCTACCCGGCGCAATTGTCCGGTGGTCAGCAACAACGCGCAGCGATCGCCCGCACGCTGGCGATGCAGCCGAAGGTGATCCTGTTCGACGAACCGACCTCCGCGCTTGACCCGGAAATGGTTCAGGAAGTACTTAGTGTCATCCGCGCATTGGCCGAAGAAGGCCGCACCATGCTGCTCGTGACCCACGAAATGGGCTTCGCCCGCCAGGTTTCCAGCGAAGTGGTGTTCCTTCATCAGGGCCTTATAGAAGAGCAAGGATCGCCACAGCAGGTGTTCGACAACCCGCTTTCGGCGCGCTGCAAACAATTCATGTCCAGCAACCGCTAACGGAGCAACATGCATGCAGAATTTCAAAAAGGTCTTCCTGGCCGCCGCCGTCACCCTCGCGTTCAGCGCCGGTGCCATGGCTGAAACCCTGAAGATGGGCATCGAAGCGGCCTACCCGCCGTTCAACAATAAAGACGCCAGCGGCCAAGTGGTCGGCTTCGACAAGGAAATCGGCGACGCCCTGTGCGCGAAGATGAAAGCCGAATGTTCCGTCGTCACTTCCGACTGGGACGGCATCATTCCGGCGCTGAACGCCGAGAAGTTCGACTTCCTGATCTCCTCGCTGTCGATCACCGAAGAGCGCAAAGCCGCGGTGGACTTCACCGACCCGTACTACTCGAACAAATTGCAGTTCATCGCGCCGAAAAACGTCGACTTCAAAACCGACAAGGACTCGCTCAAGGGCAAGACCATCGGCACCCAGCGCGCAACGCTGGCCGGCACCTGGCTGGAAGACACCTACGGTGACGATATCAAGGTCAGCCTCTACGACACCCAGGAAAACGCCTACCTCGACCTGACCTCCGGTCGTGTCGACGCGATCCTCGCCGACAAGTACGCCAACTATGACTGGCTGAAAACCGACGCTGGCAAGAACTACGAGTTCAAGGGCGACCCGGTAGTGGAAAGCGACAAGATCGGTATCGCCGTGCGCAAGGGTGACAACGAACTGCGCAACAAGCTGAACGCCGCCCTGAAGGAAATCGTCGCTGACGGTACCTACAAGAAAATCAACGACAAGTACTTCCCGTTCAGCATCTATTGATCTGACCTGTGGGACCGGCGCCGCGATCAAGCGGCGCCGGCTCCCGACTTTGCCTGCCGCAATTTGAACAGAAACCCATGATTATCGACCTCTACGGATTCGGCCCGGCGCTCGCCGCTGGTGCGCTGATGACCGTCCAACTGGCCCTCACCGCCCTGTGCCTGGGCCTGGTGCTCGGCCTGCTCGGCGCCTTGGCCAAGACTTCCCCGTACAAGCCGCTGCAATGGCTTGGCGGTACCTATTCGACGCTGGTGCGCGGCGTCCCGGAATTGCTCTGGGTGCTGTTGATCTACTTCGGTACGGTCAACCTGATGCGCGCCCTCGGTGAGTACTTCGGCAACCCCGACCTGCAACTCAACGCTTTTGCCGCTGGTGTGATCGCACTGGGTCTGTGCTTCGGCGCCTACGCCACGGAAGTGTTTCGCGGCGCCCTGCTGGCCATTCCCAAGGGTCACCGTGAGGCCGGCCAGGCTCTGGGCCTGTCGAAATGGCGGATTTTTACCCGTTTGATCATGCCGCAGATGTGGCGCATTGCCCTGCCGGGCCTGGGCAACCTGTTCATGATCCTGATGAAAGACACCGCGCTGGTATCGGTCATCGGTCTGGAAGAAATCATGCGTCACGCGCAGATCGGTGTGACCGTGTCAAAACAACCGTTCACCTTCTATATGGTCGCGGCGATCATGTACCTCGGCCTGACAGTGCTGGCGATGACCGGCATGCACTTGCTGGAAAAACGCGCCGCCCGCGGCTTTGCGAGGAGCGCGCAATGAACTGGGAAGTCATCATCAAGTGGCTGCCAAAACTGGCACAGGGCGCGACCCTGACGCTGGAACTGGTCGGCATCGCGGTCATTGCCGGCCTGCTGCTCGCGATTCCGCTGGGCATCGCCCGCTCTTCGAAGCGCTGGTACGTGCGCTCGCTGCCTTACGCCTACATCTTCTTTTTCCGGGGCACGCCGTTGCTGGTGCAGCTGTTCCTGGTCTATTACGGCCTGGCGCAGTTCGACGCCGTACGTGAAAGCGCGTTGTGGCCCTACCTGCGCGATCCGTTCTGGTGCGCGACCGTGACCATGACCTTGCACACAGCGGCGTACATCGCCGAGATTCTGCGCGGTGCCATTCAGGCGATTCCACCCGGTGAAATTGAAGCCGCGCGAGCCTTGGGCATGTCCAGACCGAAAGCGATGTTCTACATCATCCTGCCCCGTGCCGCGCGCATCGGCCTGCCGGCCTACAGCAACGAAGTGATCCTGATGCTCAAGGCCAGCGCCCTGGCCAGCACCGTGACCCTGCTGGAACTGACCGGCATGGCACGCACGATCATCGCCCGCACTTATCTGCCGGTGGAGATCTTCTTCGCCGCCGGCGTGTTCTATCTGGTCATGGCTTACGTGCTGGTACGCGGCTTCAAGCTGCTGGAGCGCTGGCTGCGCGTCGATGCCTGCCAAGGCCGCTGACACTTCCTGCGTGCTGACGGGCGAGGACTTACTCGCCCGCTTCACCGCGCTGGATGCTTTTCTGATTGAGCATCAGGCGCTGTGGAAACCTCGACCGTTCACTCACCTACAACTTCCATGGGAAGCGTCCTACCCGGAGTTGTCTGCGTGGCTACGCAAGCGATCGCTGGAAGCCGCAGAACGCGCGCATAACCATCCTGCTGATCTTGTCGATGCGCCAGAGCCGTTCGCTTCATTGGCGAAGTTGTCGGCAGAGTTGAGTACGGTCGATGAGTTTCCGGGGCATGCGCTTGAGGCTGCCGGGCATCGCTTGAATGTCGATGTGCCCGGGCGCAAGTGGCAGCAGATCGAGGCGTTTGCCGGTCGCTTGTCTTTCGCTTCGCCACCGACGCATTGGTTGGATTGGTGTTCAGGCAAAGGGCACTTGGGACGGCGCTTAATGGGGTCGGGGCAGCAACTGACTTGCGTTGAATACGATCCTTTATTGGTCGCCAGCGGTCAGGCACTGAGTCAGCGTCATCACTTGCACGCCCTGCATGTCGAACAGGATGTACTCGCGGCAGACGCCCCGGCCGTATTGAACGCCGCCCACACCCCCGTCGCCCTCCACGCATGCGGTGATCTGCACGTGCGCTTGATGCATTTGGCCAGTGCTGCCGGCTGCCAGCAAATGGCGATCGCACCGTGCTGTTACAACCGCATCAGTCGTAACGAATACCAGGCCTTGTCCTGCGCAGGATCGGCATCGCTTCTACAGCTCTCGCTGGAAGATCTGGCGCTGCCGATGAACGAAACCGTCACCGCCGGTGCGCGCGTCCGGCGCCAGCGTGACACATCGATGGCTCGTCGCCTGGCTTTTGACCTGCTGCAACGGCAAGTGCGCGGCGTCGATGAATACCTGCCAACGCCCTCCCTGCCCAGCGCCTGGCTGGACAAACCGTTCGCCGATTACTGTCGCGATCTGGCTGTGCTCAAAGAGTTATCCACAATCGGTGAGGCAGATTGGCCCGCACTCGAAGCAACCGGTTGGCAGCGGTTGGCCGAAGTTCGCAATCTCGAATTGCTTTGCGGTTTGTTCCGCCGACCGCTTGAGCTCTGGCTGAATCTGGATCGGGCGCTTTTCCTCGCAGAACAGGGATACGTCGTACGCCTCGGCACCTTTTGCGATACCTCTCTCACACCGCGTAACTTACTGCTGCTCGCCGAGCGCGCCTAAAACGTTACGACCTGTGGATAACTCTGTTGATGGATTTGCTGTGGATCCAATATCTGCGCCTGTTTGGTCGCTTTAACAACACTGGTCATTTTTTGTTCACATGAATAAAAAACCTGTAAAACAAGGATTTGCGAACAAGATGAGAATGGGTTCACAACACCTCGTATAAGCCAGTATCCGCGCCCCTCAGTTGTGCATAAGCTGCCAATCAAAACGACATAACCGACGAATATTGGGCTAGCCGAGTGAATAACTGCAAGGCCCCGAAAGCCCAGACTCAACCGTACGCCCTGCATAAATGCCTCACTGCGCTTAAGGTACAAAAGCTGCGTATAAATTTGCGCACTGCCTTATTTTTCCGGAATGCAAAAATAGTCTGAATTCAGGGGTTTACAGGATCTACCCAATCGCTATAATCGTCGCCCACACGCCGGTATAGCTCAGTTGGTAGAGCAACTGACTTGTAATCAGTAGGTCCCGGGTTCGACTCCTGGTGCCGGCACCATACAAAACAAAGCCCCTGCAGAAATGCAGGGGCTTTGTTGTTTCTGAGTCAGCCAAGACGTCCAAAATGGGGATCGGGCAGGATGTAAATCCCGCAACGCCTCAGGATGCTGACTTGCCACCCGCAAGAGAGTCTGCGCTGCACCCGTCGGCTGCCTGTGCCCCTGTTCCCAATCCTGCAAAGTCCGCGCTTATGCCTCGCAGTATCTGCACGAGCTAAGCAAGGCATTGATCGATGATGTGGTGAAGTAATGGATTCGCCACCAGAAAGGCATTGATGCAAACCGCCATCCGAAGCCCTCGTTGATGCGAGGGCTTTTTGCATTTCAGGCCTGCCGAAAACATGCCGGCCTTCCTCAAGATCCCTTGATGCGCGGACATATCCGACTTCCCTCCTGCATCTATCCAGATAACCCGCCAGCCACTGGAGCGTTCTTGGCCAACGCATCGGCCGCCCCGCAGCCAATTGGGAACTAACGCCGAGCGCAACACTCCCTTACAAAGCGCGGCGCTGTGGAAGAGTCATCTCGCTTCATCACGTCAGCACAACGGACTGAACGCATGACATGGACCTAGAGACCATCGATGAACTCGACATCAAGAACGCCAAATGCCTCCCCACTTCCCCTCCACGTCAGGGACTTTGCTGACTGCCGAAATATCGCTCACGGCGCTGCATTCATCATCGTTTCGGGCAGCTCCGCGAAAGATTTTCCCATCGAACAGTTTGCCGACATCCCGATGATCACGGTGAACGGTGCGATATCCATGTTCATGGGAACAGGCATAAAGCCGTTCTTCTACGCATGCACCGATACCAGTTTTTCGCTACAACAACCTGAACTGTTTGCCTATGCGATGCGCACTAGTCAGCGTGTAGCTGTGTGGGCTAACCAGGCTCAGGAACTGATTGTTGAACCGACAGGTGATCTCTATTTGCTCAAGAAAGCGCCCAAACCAACCTTGACTGAATGGCTACTGCGCAACAACCAGGATCTGGTACGTAATCGAGCTGTTTGGGGTAGTCGAAACCGCAGTATCGGGTTCAGCAAAAACCTGGCCCATGGTTTTTTTGATGCCCGCACAGTCTTGTATCTCGCACTCCAACTTGCCTATCACGCAGGCTTTTCAAAGGTGATTTTGGTGGGAGCGGATATGAACCAGTCCGCGGGGCGCTTTTACGAGACTAATGGAAGCTCTATCTCGCCGTGCGGTCTGGATCAGCATTTTCATTCCAGAATACTTCCATCTCTGAAACTCATGTCCGACAAAGTCGTCGGCAAAGAGTTTGCCGTTTACAACTTGTCGCCCTCTTCGCGAATTCCTTCCGGCGTCATTCCGGTCAAAACACTCGACGAAGTCAAAGCGATAATTCAGACCTGACTGACCTCGAACACAAACGAAATTCTGCCCTCACTTGCGCTCCAGACATAGCGCAAGTGCTTGCCCTGCTTCGGAATCGATACCGCCGGCGGACGAAACGCCGCAACGCATTCATGCCCAGGCAACCTCACGCTGTTATAGAGCAAGCCCCACGACTCGGCATCGCGCAGTTGCCGCGCGAACAGCTGTGATGGGCCATAGGCTTCAGGATCAGGCTGATGCAAGTGATCAAAGCCATGGCGGACATCATGCAGCGGTTTGGTCACCTGATTGATATAGGTACGCATGGTCAATTCGAGATCGGCTTCCCAGGTCGCGGCAAGAAAGCGTTCCTGGTGAAAACAGGTTTCGGCGATGGCCGCAGCCTGGCTGCTGGCGGCGTAATAGACGCCGAAGGTGCCGTCACTGAAACGGCTGCGTTTGCCGACGTGAGTGAACGCGGCCATCACCGGGCTGGAACCGGGGCCGGACAGACGATCTTCGGGACGTACGCGAGCGAGTACGCCGGCCTGTTCGATCAGGCGATCATTGGTCAGCGCTTCGATGGCGTAGGCAACTTCGAGGTCCTCGGGGTCGAGGACGTCTTCGAACAGCGCAATCGGCGGGAAGCTGCTGTTGACGATGCGATACGCCCGCGGCCATGGCACATCCACCGGCGCCGGCGCTTTCAACCGCGCACTCCGTCGAGGTAGCGGCGTACATCGGCGATATCGACCACCCGGCCCGCCAGCATGTAATCCAGGGCGGTTTTGCCATTGAACGGTGCCGCAGTGTTCGGGCTGCTGACCCACTTGTAGGCGCGCTCACGGCTATTGCTGAAGATGATGCTCAGCGCCTTGTGAATGCCCATCAGATAAGAGATGCGCTCAAGGGTATCGTTAGGCAGACGTACGTTCGGCAGGTGTTTGTATTTATAGAACGTGGTGTTGCCGACTCCTCCGAGCAGGGTGCGTTGTTGCTCGGCGTTGCAGCCCCAGTGCTCCATGAGGTTGAAGAAGAACTTCAGCGCAACGCGGCCGGCTTCGGGGGCGTCGAGTTGTTCGCGTGGGGTGAGAGCTGGGGATGAGGTAGGCATAGACGCCTCCTGATTTTTTGTCTTAGCTGAAGACTAGTACATAACTGTAATTTTTTAGCGTTTTGATACACAAATGAACGAATCGTAACAATCACACGCACAGAAGCCGGAGTTAAGCCGGCTTATGTTTTTCTGCGCTATTTAAACAGTTCTGAATGACTCCCTAAACGATCCCAAGACTTCTTGAATTCAGAAGTCTGTGCACACTGTTTAGGCCGATCAGCGCGTTTTTGCGTTTTCTCCTGTTTCGCCATCAGCATTCCTTAGCATGTCGTCTATCGAGTCGAAACGCTGACGGATTTCTCGTGCTTCCATCATTGCGCGGGCCGTCTTCTCCGATGGAACTCGCACCTCGAAGGGAAGCCCCTGAGTAGCAACAACCTGTCGCAGAAAAAGTCGCATGGCGTCGCTAATGCTCAGCCCGCAAGCGTTCAAGACTTCAGTGGCACGCGCTTTCAAATCCTCATCAATGCGGCAGCGCACATCGGTAGTTTTCAGTAGTGCAGCCATTTCAATTACCTCATCGTGGTTTTGTAGCTACATCAGCGCTACCTCTGCATTGTGTTCGGAGTGATCTTTGTGGGTCAATGCGAAGTTGATAGGTGGTTATCTACCACCATGGCTCGCATGCCAGACATCCATTTCAACTCCTTTGACTGTTGGGCGCTATCAGCTGAATCGTTACTTTACCTGAGACCTATCTGCGTATGACGCAGGCAAAAAGCTAGGAAGATGTAAGCTGTTTCTCTTCGAAAAAAATCTCCCCGCGCACCAAAACCACGCACTTTTTTGACCTTCATCACCCCCACTTCACCAAAAACCCCGATCCTCTGTCAGCCTCCAGCCATCGGCGGGGAAATCAATTCGCTACTAAATCCGCGACAACTATGCTCAGGTGCAGGAATATAGCCGGCATATGGCGCCGTTTCGGTCGTTTCGTAAACAACAATACCCAGCCCACTTCAGAGGGCATTACCCATGGATAGCAGAACCTTACGCAACCTCATGCGCATCGTGCAGACCGGCTCGTTGTCGGCCGCAGCCGAGCATTCGTGCCTGACCGTGCAGGCGTTGGCCGCACAGTTGAACAAGGTCGAAGAGCAGTTCGGTTTCCGCTTGTTTCGCCGCTCCAACAAGGGCCTGACGCTGACGCCGCAAGGTACGGAGCTCACGCCTTACATCGACAAAGTGTTGATCGCCACGCGACAGATGGAAGAAAAGGTCGAGGCGCTGAAGGTGCCCGGGCAGCGCACGTTGAAGGTGGCGTTGAACAACACCCTGTCGCCTGATTTCAACCGACGCATGATCGGACGCCTGATTGAGGTGTTTCCCGATTACCAGATGGAATTCAGCTACGCCGAGTCGATGGAAAACCTCAGCAAGCTGAAGAATGAGGACTTCGATCTGGCGGTGTTGATCGGCCCACAGCGCCCGGGGTTGCCGAGCATCGTCCTGCCGGATGTGCAGGTGCAGGTGGTCGGTGCGCATTGCGGTCAGGAAAACGATCCGCTGACTTTGCTGGGCAACAAGTTTCAGGTGCGTCCTGCGGAAGATTGTCCGTATTCCCACAGCTTCTTGCGGTTTCTCGACGCCGGGCTGGGCAATCACGAGAACGGCCAGCGCATGGTCTATTCCTGCAGCGAAACCCTGACGCTGTCGTTGATCACGCAGATGGATGCGGTCGGCATGGTCTCGCGTGAAGCGGCGCAGAAGAACGGTCTGACGATTTTTCCCGGTTTCGAGGATTTCCTCGAAGTGCGCCTGGCGGTAAACAATCCGGAGCTGTCGCACCAGGCGCTGAACGACGTCGTTGATCTGCCGCTACATGAACGAGCCGAGCGCAATGTACGCAGCCGTCCCCACCGCCACACTGAGAAAGAGGTTTTTGCTGAAATACGCACATAGCAACGTCGGAATCGCAGCATAGAATTCCGGGCGATCGAGCTGGATCTGCCGATCCTTGATCAACAGGGGTGTGAGGCTGATCGCAGCGACGATCGCCACCGGCAGATATTCCAGCGCCCGCGCCACGAAGGGCGGCCAGTGTTCGGTGTTGATCTGCAGTGGCAAGGCGCGCGGCAGGAAGGTCACGGCCATCATCAGCACCACCACCAGAATCAGGAACGTTTGGTCAGGCATACACCCACTCCGCAGCCCACAAACGTGGCGATAAATACGTTGAAGGGCGAACTGCCGATCAGGCTCAGCGCCCCCATGCAGACCACGGCGGCAGCGGCGGCAATCAGTTTGTTGCGCGTGTTGCACAGCGAGACCAGCACGTAAAGCATCATCGCCGTCAGCGCGTAGTCGAGCTGATATTTGATCAAGTGCGCCGCGTACTGCGCGCAGACCGCACCGAGCAAACCGCCGAGCACCCACGAGGTGTGGCAGAACAGGTTGAAGCCGATCAGGTAACGCACATTGACCGGTGCGCCCGTGCCGAGCTTGACGCTATGAAAGGCGAAGGATTCATCCGTCAGGCCACCGGCGTAAGCCCAACGCTCCATGCGGCTCAAGCCAAGGGCGCGCAGGGCCTTGGCCATGTACACCGACATCAGCATGTGCCGCGCATTGATCAGGAAAGTGGTCAGCACAATGGTGGTCAGCGAGGCGCCGCTGGAGATCAGCGCCAGCGCGGCGAACTGCGAAGCGCCGGCATAGACGAACAAGCACATCGCTACTGGCAGCCACATCGGCAGGCCGGCGTTGACCGCCATCAGCCCGAAGACAAACGACACGGTGAAATACCCGGCGACCACCGGGCTGGCTTCGGCAAACGTGCGCGACGGCTGATGAGTCGCCATCAGCGGCGCGCTGCCGGACCTTTCATTCATAGATCCCTCTCAAATGTTCGTTCGCCGTGAGGCTCGCAAAAACCCTGGGCAGCCCAGAATCGCTTGCCCGCGAGGTTAGCATCGTCGACGAACAGAAACATCCGCAGCACCCCGACCCGTTTCATGTCGGACGACGCTGCTTCAACCAGACGCTGGCCCACGCCCTGGCTGCGGTAGCGCGGGCTCACGGCCAGATGATTGATCGTGCCGCGACTGCCGAGCATGCCGCCGAGCACCGCGCCGACGATCTCGCCAGCCACATCGAACGCCAGATACGCCGTGGTGGTTTTCTGGATCAACACGCCGCGCAGGCATTTGGCGTCCTGCCATTCGCAGAACGACACTTCGTCGAACTGGCGGAAGAAGCGCTCCATGCGTTGCGCATCCTTGGCGGTGGCGCGGCGCAGTACCACTGGCGTCGAGCACTCGACGCCGTCGATTGGGGTGATCTGATTAGCGAACAATGTCGAAAGCGGTCCCGGGCCGCGAGAAGGAAATCGCCAGAATCTGCCGGTACGCCATGGCATGGGTGTGGGTATTGCGCGCCGGGGTCACGTAGTGGCGCATGTCGCGATCGAGGAAGAAGGTGGTATCGAGAATTTCCTCGTAGGTGGTCGCCGCCAGTTGATGCTCGTGGATGTCGTACAGTCGACTCTCGGCACCCTCTACGTTACTGCGGCCCCAGAAGTGCACACCGCTGAACGGATAGCCGTCGCAATGAATACCTTCAGGAGTGATTTCCAGCTGTTTGCCGGGTTTGATCTCGATGCGGATCTGATGGATCTGGCACTGCCAGATTTCATCGTGCAACTCTTCCGGCAGGACACTTTTGTACACTTCGAAATCGGTGTCGATCAGGCTGCGCATCACCGGCGAGGAGATCACTTCCTCGGAAAAGTCCTGGAAGTGGCGCACCACGCCACCGACGTAAGCGTTGTTCTCTTTCGATTGCACATAGGCGCGATGCTCAAGTTGCTTGAGCTCGCGAGTTTTCGGGTTGTATTCAAAGTCGCTGTAACGACGATAACGCATGCCGGCTTCGGCCTGACCGTAGTAGCTGTCTGGCTCCATGTTTTCCCAACTTTTGGTCAGTCTGACGAAGTCGGCAAAATGACCGTAGAGATTGAAGTCACCACCCTGGACGTTGACAAACTTGTCGCGCCGTAGCGATTCGCCCACTTCTCTGTTCAAAACGATCATTACCAAATTCTCCGCTGCGTTGAACGCCCTAATCTATTGGGTGGAGAATTTGCGTCCATGAGAAAGAATTTCAGGCATTTGAAGCACTGCTTGAAACGGAATCTGCAGCGCTTGAAAAACGACTTTTACATGACAAAAACACCGGTTATTTGCGGTTTTCGCTGAAGAACCGGCGAAAAAAAACCCCGATCGAATCGGGGTTTTCTCATTTCTCTTACAGCGGATCGATCATCAGAAGATGTTGATCGGATAGTCCACGAATACACGCAGCTCGTTACCGCTGACGTTGTACTCGCTGGATTTCTGCGACACGCGCAGGATCGAGCTGCGCAACTTCACGCTCAGGTCTTTGGCCGGGCCACTCTGCACGACGTACTTGAACTGGTTGAAGATTTCGCGCTCGGTGCCGCCTTCGCTGGTGGACGTGGTGATGTTGTCGCCGCGCACGTAAGCGAAGTTGTAGCTCAGACCCGGAACGCCGAACGAACCGAAGTCCAGACCGTAACCCAGCTGCCAGCTGCGTTCGTCTTCGGCGTTGAAGTCAGACCAGTAGGAGTTGGCCAGATAGATGGAGTTACCACCGTCGCCGACACGGCCCTGATCTTTCTGGTAGCCGCCGTAGGCATAACCGAGGTTGCTGTCGCCGGTGGAACGCTGGTGCGCCACGGTGAACGAGTGCGGGCCGGTGGCGAAGGTGGCTGCCAGGCTCCAGATCTTGTTGTCGCGACCGGTGACGATGCTTTCGCCCGGCACGGTGTTTTCGCGTACGTACGAGCTGTCCAGCTTGGTGCGATAGCCGTTGAAATCCAGGGTCAGCGACTGATCCTTGTTGAACGGAATCACATAGTTGGCGTTCACGTACTGTTTCTTCAAGACGTCCTCAACGTCGGAGGCGTACAGCGCGCCTTTGAAGTTTTCGGTGAACTGATAGCTGCCGCCCAACACGTTGATCGACTTCAGACCGCCGCTGTCACGGCCTTCATCGCTCTTGCGCGATTCGGCGGTGAAGCGACCGGCGTTCAATTCCAGGCCTTTGATCTCACGGGAGGTGATCAAAGTACCGGTATAGCTTTCCGGCAGCAGACGCACGTTGTCGTAGCTCAGCACCGGCAGGGCCGGCATCTGGTCGCCATAGGTCAACACGGTGTTGGAAACACGGAATTTGACCGCTGCGCCGCCCTTGGCAATGTCGTGGTTCGCGCGACCATCATTTTCCTGCCTGAAGAAGTCGATGCCGCCGGCGCCGCTACGGCCCTTGCCGCCGTCCAGGCGCAATGCGTACAGACCGAAAGCGTCCACGCCGACACCAACGGTGCCTTGGGTGAAGCCCGACGAGAACGTACCGATGGCCGCTTGGCCCCATTCGGCCTTGTCCTTGTTACCGTCTTTGTAATCACGATTGATGTAGGCGTTGCGCAACAGCACTTTAAGGCTGCTGTCTTCAACGAAACCCTTGGATTCGGCCTGGTCGTTAGCCATGGCCTGTGTAGCACTCAACATCCCCAGGGCGATCAGACTGATTCGCTTGTTCAACATTTTGTTTTCCTTATTACGGGTTGAAACGCGCTGTGTCGAACGGCTGAAACGGCGCTTTCTGCACTCTTGTATTCACCCCGAAACAAAAAAGCCCGCCGACGTAACGTCCTGGCGGGCCTGCTCCTTATTTTGAGTCATGGCGGTTAGCCACAGGCGTTGGGCCGAATCGTAGCCGCGCCCTGAACTGTGTGTCAATTTCAAGAATCGTCTTTAAATAGGCGAAAAACGTCTAAGAAACGTATTTTTTTTGCTGGGCTGTTGCAGAAAAAACGGATTAAACAGGGAGTTCTGAACTGTGGGAGCAAGCCTGCTCTGGAAGCGCTGGATCAGTTAACAAAGTCATTGGCAGTGCTGACGCCTTCGCGAGCAGGCTCGCTCCCACCTTTGAATGCCTGTGGATAAAAATCAGGCCAAAAAAAGCGCCGCCATCCCGGCAGCGCTTTTTGACCAATCCCTGTTGTTCCTATCCTTCCATCACATCCCACAAGGCTTCCAGCTCGGCCTCGCTGAACAGGCCAGCGGGGTAACGCTCGATCATCATCCGGCGCGGATCAGGTTGTCTGATCTGACGCGTTCCATTGGACTTCAACCAGTGCGCGACAAGCTGGAGCGATTCGCCGTTGACGGCCATGGGATGCACAGTCCGCTCGCTGACTACGTTCACTTCGGCGTTCATTTCAGCGCTCTCTCCCCGTTCATGAGCGGCTACGTTATCCAAGGTTTGTGACAGAACTGTTGAAGTTCCCCTCCCTCCCTAGTGCATCAGGAGCAATACAAGAGCTATGCCAAGGCGACTCGAATGTCGACCGGCGGATACAAACAAGCCCGCGGTCCTGACGGGCCGCGGGCTTGCTTTCATGCTGAGCGAGCTAATCATTGCCTGGCTGATTTGTGAATCAACTCAAGCTGTTACGACTCAACTCACTCTTTGTGCGGCGCTGGCTGCTGTTGGGTAAGGCAGTGAATATTGCCGCCACCCAGTAACAGTTCACGGCCCGGCACCATCACCACTTCGTGCTGCGGGAACAGCTTCTGCAGAATTTCCCTGGCCGGGGCATCCATCGGGTCGTCGAAGCTCGGCGCGATGATGCCGCCGTTGACGATCAGGAAGTTCACGTAGGAGCCGGCCAGGCGCACGGAAGGATTGCGCTCCTGCGAACCGTCCACCGCATCGACGCCGGCACACTCTTCTTCGGTCGCGTACAGCGGCCCCGGAATCGGCATTTTGTGCACCGTGAACGGGCGGCCCTTGGCGTCGGTGCTGCTTTGCAGCACTTGCATCGCGGCCTGGCAGCGCGGGTAGTTCGGATCCTGCGGATCTTCGGTCCAGGCCAGCAACACTTCGCCCGGACGCACGTAGCAGCAGAAGTTATCCACATGGCCGTCGGTTTCATCGTTGAACAAGCCATCCGGCAACCAGATGATCTTGTCCACAGACAGGTTGTCGCTGAGTACGGCTTCGATTTCTTCGCGGCTCAGGTGCGGGTTGCGATTGCGGTTGAGCAGGCATTCTTCGGTGGTGATCAGCGTGCCTTCGCCGTCGACATGAATCGAGCCGCCTTCGAGCACGAAACCTTCGGTGCGGTAGCGCGGGCTGCGCTCGATCTCGAGGATCTTGCCGCCGACCTGCGAATCACGGTTCCACGGTGCATACAGGCCGCCATCGAAACCGCCCCAGGCGTTGAAATCCCAGTTCACACCGCGCACTTCGCCATGGTTATTGATAACGAAGGTCGGGCCGCTGTCACGAACCCAGGCATCGTCGCTGGACATTTCCACCACGCGGATATTCGGCACATCGAGGCGCGCGAGGGCGTTTTCGTACTGGCCGGCGGAGACGGCAACGGTCACCGGCTCGAAGCGGGCGATGGCTTTGGCCACTGTGGCGTGCGCGGCCTGCGCCGGTTTGCCACCCAGACGCCAGTTGTCCGGGCGCTCGGGCCAGATCATCCAGGTCTGGGTTTGTGGCGCCCACTCGGCCGGCATGTAGAAGCCGTCGGCGCGCGGGGTACTTTTCAATGTGGTCATCAGGACTCCAGGGAACCGTCGAGGGTTTTCAACGCGCCGTACAGATTCGGTCGGCGGTCGCGGAATGAACCCCACGCGCTGCGAATATGTTCCAGCTCGTCGAGGTTGAACGTGTGCACAAGAATACCTTCTTCGGTTTTATTCAGCTCCTGCACTTTTTCGCCGAACTGGTTGGCGATGAACGAAGAGCCATAGAAGGTGATGTCGTAGCCGTCCTGTTCTTCGTTGCCGATGCGGTTGCTGGCGATCAGCGGCATCAGATTGGCGCCGGCATGGCCCTGCTGCACCCGCTGCCAGTGATCGCGCGAAGAAATGGTCTTGTCGTGCGGCTCGCTGCCGATCGCGGTTGGATAAAAGAGAATTTCCGCGCCTTGCAGGGCCATGCTGCGCGCCGCTTCCGGGAACCACTGGTCCCAGCAGATGCCGACGCCGATTTTCGCATAACGGGTGTTCCACACCTTGAAGCCGGTGTCGCCCGGGTTGAAGTAATACTTCTCGTGATAGCCCGGGCCGTCCGGAATGTGGCTTTTACGATAAATTCCGAGGTTGCTGCCGTCGGCGTCGATGATCGCGATGCTGTTGAAGCGTGCACGCCCGGCCAGTTCGTAGAAGCTGATCGGCAGCACCACTTGCAGCTCTTTGGCAATTTTCCGGAAATGCTTGATGGCGACGTTTTCTTCAACCGTCGTTGCCAGTTGCAGGTAATCCGGATTGGGCTTCTGGCAGAAGTACGGTGCCTCGAACAGTTCCAGGATGAGGATGATCTGCGCGCCTTTGCCGGCGGCTTCACGGACCAGTCTTTCAGCGGTTTCGAGGTTGGCTTCCAGGTCCCACGAACAGGCCATCTGCGTGGCGGCGACGGTAACGATACGGCTCATGAATCATCTCCGGGCTAGTGCTTTGACAGTCGAAGAATTCGACCGAAAAGAAAACGCGCGCACCGGACAAAAGATCGTCATGCCGGAGCAATGGCGAATTTATAACCGATAAATATCGGCTTTAAAAGCTATAAATCAGTAATCTATTCGTTTGAACGCTAATTAAATCGATACAAATCGAACTTGAGAGCGAAAACAAATGTGGGAGCGAGCCTGCTCGCGAATGCGCTGTGTCAGTCACCGCATGTGGCGACTGATACACAGCTTTCGCGAGCAGGCTCGCTCCCACAGGGGATGTGCCTTGCTTACAGGCCTTCGCTCAACACCCGATCCAGCATTTCGACGAAGAAATCCACGCTCTGGCGCGACGTCACCATCGGTGGCTTGATCTTGAGGATGTTCAAGTCATCGCCCGTCGGCTGCATGAAGATCCCCAACTCGCGCAGACGATCACACAGCAACGCAGTTTCGGCGGTCGCCGGCTCCAGCGTCTGGCGATTGCGGATCAGTTCCAGCCCGAGGTAGAAACCGGAGCCGTGCACCGCACCGACCAGCGGATGTTTATCGATTAACGCTTCCAGGCGCGCCTTGAAGTAACCGCCGACGACCTGGGCGTTTTCCCAGAGCTTTTCCTCCTCCATCACATCCAGCACCGCCATGCCGATCTGGCAACTGACCGGACTGCCGCCCGCCGACGAGAAGAAATAACCTTCGGCCTCCAGCGCCTCGGCGATTTCCCGGCGGGTGATCACCGCGCCAAGTGGCTGGCCGTTACCCATGCCTTTGGCCATGGTGATGATGTCCGGCACCACGCCCTGCTCTTCGAAGCCCCAGAAGAAATGGCCCATGCGCCCGTAACCGACCTGCACTTCGTCAGCGATGCACACCCCGCCCTGCGCGCGGACCTTTTCATACACCTGCGGCAGATAGCCCGGCGGTAAAGAAATACCCCCGGCATTACCGTAGACCGGCTCGCAGATGAAACCGGCCAGTTGCCGCTTTTGCTCGGCCAGTTTTTGCAGGTGATGTTCGACGCTGCGCACGTAATCCGGCGCCGAATCCGCGCCACGGAATTCGCCCCGATAAGTGTTCGGCGCCGGCACCGGATGCACCCAGTCCGGGCGACTTTCCAGCGCCCTCGGGTTGTCGGCAATCGACGTCGATACCGCATCGGCACCGATCGTCCAGCCGTGATACGCCTCGAGCACGCTGATCATGTCGCGCCCGCCGCTGAAAGCCCAGGCCAGACGAATCGCCAGGTCATTGGCCTCGCTGCCGCTGTTGACCAGGAACACGCGATCCATGCCCTTCGGCGCCAGCTTCAACAAGCGCTCGGAGAACTCGGCGACCGCCGCATAGTTGAAGCGCGAATTGGTATTGAGCAACGACCACTGCCGCGCCGCGACCGCCGCCATCCGAGGGTGACCGTGGCCGAGCACCGCGACGTTATTGAGCATGTCCAGATAGGATCGGCCCTGCATATCAATCAGGTGATTGCGCCAGCCGCGTTCAATACGTGGCGGGTCAACGTAATAGTGTTTTTGCGTGCGGGCGAAACTGGCATCGCGGCGTTCAAGCAGGGTTTGCGCGTCCAGCTCAGGCTCGGCGTCGCAGGCCAGCCCGAGCAACGTCGCCGGCGACGGGCACGACGCCTGCCACGCGGATGCACGGGACGGCGTGCAGAACAGCGGCGCGTCGAGTTCTGCTCCCCGGCACATCTGCACGAGCAGCGAACCCGTGACCGCACCGAGTTTCTGGCCTCGATCCAGTGCCGCGCCATGGCCAAGAACTGGCGTCACGCCCCACAGGCGAACGCTGAACTGCGGGCCATCGAGTTGCAGCGCCCCGTTTGCCGCTTGATTCAGAACGCCGGGGAACGGTGCTTGCACCTCGCTTCCGGTCGGCACACGCAATTCGACATGCAACGGGAACGTATCCGGTTCAGCCGCACTGTCCGGGCGGGTGCGTGACAAGCGGTACTGGCCATAACGCGTCGCCGCCAGCCCATGGACCGCTGCTGCTTCTGTCAGCAAGCGCTGATCAATGCCCGGCTGCTCCCAATTGCCCGCTTCGAAATGCGGACTCAACACGCCCAGATCGATCAGCGCAAATTCACGCCCGACCAGCCCGGGCAACAATGGTGCAAATTCTGTGTTTTCAGCCTCCGGCACGGTCTGTCCCACGGCGGTGAGAATCGCCGCTTCCATCAGCTCCAGTGGCACCGAGGTCGCGACGCGGAAGATTTCCCACTCGTGGCTGAGATTGTCGCGGCTATAAGTATTGGCGGGATCGATGCTCACCTGTTGCTCGCCACTGAGCACCAGCACCGCCGCCCGCGCCACGATCAAGGGCCACAGCGCTTGCAGTTCTGCGTACTGCAACGGATTGACCGCGTGATACGCCTTGACCGCCGACAGGATGACAAACGGATCGCCATCGGCGTGATGCAGCAAAGCCGCACAGGTCACGGACAAATCAGTGATGCGCCAGGTGCGCACCAGATCACCGAAGTCGATCACCCCCTGCAATTGCCAATGCCGCTGGGCATCACGCGCCCAGACGACGTTGTCATCGGTGATATCCATGTGAATCGCCTGCACCGGCAGCTTGTCCAGCAGCGGCTGCAAACGGCGCTCGGCCTGCTCGGCGGCAGCGCTGATCACCGCACGCTGCTGCACGTCCGAGATCACCGGCAACAGATGACTGATCAAAGCGTTGGCGTGACGCGCGTCCCACTGCAAGGTGCGTTCAAGGCCGGGGTGATCGAAGCCTGCCAGCGCCAGATCCATCTCGCCACAGAGTCGGCCAAACCCGGCAACCACGTCCTGGCCAAGATGATCGAAATCGGTCAACGGCTGCCCGTCGATGTACTCCAACAACCGCACATGCACCGTTTCGCCATTGGCTTGCAACGACAACAGATCTGCACCGTTATTGGCTGCGATGACGCGCGGCACCTTGATCGCCGAGTGCTCGGCCAGATAATTGAGGCCTGCGTGCTGGGCTTGCAGCTCCACAAGAGCGTAGTCGCCACGACAGACTTTCAACACGAAGCGCCCACTGCCAGCGTCGACGCGATAATTCAGATCCTGCTGGCTGCCCAGCGCCTGCAACGTGCCGCTGAGCCCGTAATGTTCGGCCAGCCATTGCAGCGCCTGCGCCTCTGAAACCTGCGGACCGGGCAAACTGGCGCGATGAATCAACGTGGCGAGCGGCATGAAACGACCCCTGTAATTTTATTAGGCGCTTATATCGCCATTGCCTTGGCGGTTACGCAACCCCCAGCGTGACTGAACGGCCCAATTCAAACCGAACGCTCGCGCCCTGCAGCACTTTGCGCAAGAATGTCGGCCATTCACACCTGTCTATGGAAATCCTCATGAATGTCATCACCACCGATCTGCCCGGTGTTCTGATCATCGAACCCAAGGTGTTCGGCGACGAGCGCGGTTTTTTCTACGAGAGTTTCAATGCCAAAGCGTTTCAGGACGCCACCGGTCTGGATACGCAATTTGTGCAGGACAACCATTCGCGCTCGCAAAAAGGCGTGCTGCGTGGCCTGCATTACCAGTTGCAGAACACCCAGGGCAAACTGGTTCGCGTGACCGCGGGTGAAGTGCTTGATGTGGCGGTGGACATCCGTCGCAGCTCGCCGCATTTCGGCAAATCGGTGGCGGTGCGCCTGTCGGCGGAAAATCATCGTCAGCTATGGGTACCGGAAGGTTTCGCTCACGGTTTCGTGGTGCTGAGCGAGTTCGCCGAATTCCTCTACAAGACCACCAACTATTACGACCCGTCCTCCGAGCGCAGCATTCGCTGGGACGACCCGGCGCTGGGCATCGACTGGCAACTGGACGAAGCGCCGAAGCTGTCGGCCAAGGACCAGGCGGCTGCGCTGCTCAAGGACGCTGACGTCTTCGCCTGAGGCCGGGCATAATGCGCCTGTCCCTACAGGCGTATCCGGCACATGAAACCACCGCTTCCCCGCAGACCCCGCTGGCGCAGCCTCGCGCTGTTGGCCCTGTGCCTGGCGCCGCTGCTGTGGCCGCTGGAACATCTTGCCGAGCGCTATTACCGCAGCGAACTCGCCGGGCAGAATCGCCAGACCCTCGATCTCTACGTCGCCAACCTGCTCGGCACCCTGCATCGCTATGAAGTGTTGCCGCAGATTCTCGGCGATCTGCCGGCCCTGCGCGCAGTGCTCGGTGCGCCGGACGACGGCGTGACCCAAGGCAACGCCAATCGCCTGCTGAAAAACATCGCTGCGCAGACCGGCGCTGAAGTCATGTATCTGATGGACACCTCCGGCCAGACACTGGCGGCGTCGAACTGGGACAAACGCGACAGCTTCGTCGGCCGCAACTTCGCCTTCCGCCCGTATTTCAGCGAAGCCATGGCCGGGCGCCTCGGACGCTTCTTCGGCCTCGGCACCACTTCCGCCAAGCGCGGCTACTTCTTCGCCGCTGCTGTGCGCAACGGCGAGAAAATCATCGGCGTGCTGGTGATCAAGGTCGACCTCGACCATACCGAAAGCCTGTGGGGCAAAACCCCGGAACAATTGCTGGTGACCGACCATAACGGCGTGGTCATCCTGACGTCGCGCCCGGAATGGCGTTTCCGCTCCACCCGTGCATTGAGCGATGCCGAGCGCGCCGCGATCACCGCGATCCAGCCCTACCCGACCCGTGAACCGCGGCCGCTGAACCTGAGCGCCGACGCCTGGCTGACGCAGACCCACGACATCGCCGAAACCGGTTGGAGCGTCAGCATTCTCGCCCCGCGCACGCTGATCGATCGTCCGGTGCGCACGGTGGTTGCGATCGGCGGCGCCACGCTGTTGGTGGTGATGCTGCTGGTGGGTTTGATGATGCAACGTCGCCGGCATTATCTGGAGCGCATCGCCTTTGAGGCCAAGGCGCGCCGCGAGCTGGAGGGCCGGGTTGCCGAACGTACCAGCGATCTGGAGGGCCTCAACCGGCGTTTGAAACAGGAAGTGCTCGAGCGTGAGCAGGCGCAGCAGGAGCTGGTACGCGCCCAGGACGATCTGGTTCAGGCCGGCAAACTGTCGGCGCTGGGGACCATGTCGGCGAGTATCAGCCACGAACTCAATCAGCCGCTGGCAGCGATTCGCAGTTATGCGGAAAACGCCGAAGTGCTGCTCGATCATCAGCGCACCGAGGACGCGCGCGGCAACCTCAAGCTGATCAGCGAACTGACCGGGCGCATGGCCTCGATCATCGCCCATTTGCGTGCCTTCGCTCGGCGCGATCGCCACGCACCGGAAAGCGTCGCTCTGCAACCGGCGCTGGACGATGCGCTGGCATTACTCGCCAAACGTCGGCGCAGCATGGAAGTCGAACTGATTCGCGACCTGCCCGCCGCGACGCTGTGGGTCGAGGCCGGAGAAACCCGATTGCGCCAGGTGCTCGGCAATCTGCTGGCCAACGCCCTCGATGCGCTCACCGAAAAAGGCCCGCCGCGCAAATTGTGGCTGAGTGCCGAAGCCACCGCCGACGGCGTCAATCTGTACATTCGCGACAACGGCCCCGGGTTCTGCATGGAAGCTCTTGGCCGTGCCAGCGAGCCCTTCTACACCACCAAGACCCGCACCCAGGGTCTGGGTCTGGGGCTGGCCATTTGTGAAACGCTGATGCGCGCCTTTGGCGGCGAGCTGTCGTTCGCCAACCACAAGCAAGGCGGCGCCCTGATCACCTTGCGCCTGCGCGCCGGCGCGCCCGGAGTCAGCCTGCAACCTTCCGAGGATCGAAGTGCATGACCATCGACAATCGCATCCAGGTAGTGTTGATCGACGACGATCCGCACCTGCGCCAGGCTCTCGGCCAGACCCTGGACCTGGCCGGCCTGAAAATTCTTCCGCTGTCCGAAGCCAAGGGCCTCGCCGCACAGCTTGAGCGTGACTGGCCAGGTGTGGTGGTCAGCGACATTCGCATGCCGGGCATGGACGGCCTCGAGCTGCTCAGTGAATTGCACGCACAGGATCCCGAGTTGCCGGTGCTGCTGATCACCGGCCATGGCGACGTACCGCTGGCAGTGCAAGCGATGCGCGCCGGTGCTTACGATTTTCTGGAAAAGCCCTTTGCCAGCGATGCACTGCTCGACAGCGTCCGTCGCGCCCTCGCGCTACGGCGGCTGGTGCTGGACAACCGCAGCCTGCGTCTGGCCTTGAGCGACCGCAACGAATTGAGCGCTCGGCTGGTCGGCCATTCGACGCCAATGCTGCGCCTGCGTGAACAGATCGGCGCGCTGGCGGCGACCAAGGCCGACGTGCTGATCCTCGGCGAAACCGGTGCCGGCAAAGAGGTGGTGGCCCGCGCGCTGCACGATTTGTCGAGCCGCCGCAACGGCCCGTTCGTGGCGATCAACGCCGGCGCCCTGGCCGAATCGGTGGTGGAAAGCGAGCTGTTCGGCCACGAGCCCGGCGCCTTCACCGGCGCGCAGAAGCGTCGCATCGGCAAATTCGAATTCGCCAACGGCGGCACGCTGTTTCTCGACGAAATCGAAAGCATGAGCATGGACGTGCAAGTGAAACTGCTGCGCATGCTCCAGGAGCGGGTCGTCGAGCGCCTGGGCGGCAATCAGTTGATCCCGCTGGACATCCGCGTCATCGCCGCGACCAAGGAAGACCTGCGCCAGGCGGCGGATCAGGGCCGCTTCCGCGCCGACTTGTATTACCGCCTCAACGTCGCGCCGCTGCGCATCCCGCCGTTGCGCGAACGCGGCGAAGACGCACTGGTGTTGTTCCAGCATTACGCCGATGAAGCCAGCGCCCGTCACGGCTTGCCGCCCCACGAGCTGCAACCGGCACACCGCGCCCTGCTGCTGCGCCATACTTGGCCAGGCAATGTACGTGAACTGCAAAATGCCGCCGAACGCTTCGCCCTCGGCCTTGAACTGGCACTGGACAACAGCGCTGATGGCAGCGGCGGCGCGCCTGTAGAAGTGGTCAGCGGCGGCCTCAGCGAGCAAGTCGAAAACTTCGAAAAATCGTTGATAGCCGCCGAACTGGCGCGCTCGCACAGCTCGGTGCGCAGCCTCGCCGAAGCTCTGGGTATTCCGCGCAAGACCCTGCATGACAAGCTGCGCAAACACGGTCTGAATTTCGGCGACAGCAGCCACGGGGAAGACAACGAATGAGCAGCGAAAGCGAATACCTGCAAACGGTGCTGCATCACGACATTCCGCTGACCGCCGAAATGGGCCTCGAGGTGCTTGAGTGGCGCGAGCAGCAACTGAGCCTGCACCTGCCCCTCGCGCCCAACGTCAATCACAAGAGCACCATGTTTGGCGGCAGCCTGTACTGCGCAGCGGTGCTGGCCGGTTGGGGCTGGTTGCATTTACGTTTGAAGGAAGAAGGGATTGCCGACGGACATATCGTCATTCAGGAAGGACAGATCAGTTATCCGCTGCCGGTGACGGGAGACGCCGTGGCCATTTGCCCGGCGCCGGAGGCCGCGGTGTGGAAACGCTTTGTGGCGATGTATCGGCGATATGGACGGGCGCGGCTGACGCTGGATACGCGGATACTGAATGCGGGAAGTGAGGACGAGGCGGTGAGATTTACCGGGCAGTACGTTTTGCACCGTTGAAGATCAACAGCCCCTCACCCTAGCCCTCTCCCGAGGGAGAGGGAACCGATACGGGGATGCTACAGATTTACGTCGACCTGAAACTGCTTCGCCGAATCCACGACTCGATTCTCCAGGTCGATGCATAGCGCCAGACAACTCGGTCGGCTCCCTCTCCTGGGGGAGAGGGCCGGGGTGAGGGGAATTGCGGATCAGGCAGTTAGCCTCGGGCCAACTCCAACAACCGTCCGCGCCACGCAGCCTTCGCCGGCAGCGCCAGAAAGAACTCGTTCAACAGCGATTCTCGCGGCGGATAACTGAACGCTTCACCCTTCAAATCCAGCACCTCGCCCCCCGCCCCTTCCAGCACGCCCTGCGCTGCCGCCGTGTCCCACTGCGAAGTCGGCGCCAGTCGCGGATAGCAATCAGCAGCACCTTCGGCCAACAGACAGAACTTCAAGGAACTGCCGATATTGGCCAGTTGCAACTCACCAAGACTGGCGCTCAACCCGGCCAGCAAACGCTCTTGCTCGGGACTGGAATGTCGACGGCTGGCGACCACGGTAAACGCCTCGCCCGGCGCAGGCACATCGCGCACCTGAATCGCCGTCGGCGTACCGCCCTCGTCGCCACGCCAGGCTCCAAATCCGGCGCCGCCGACATAAAAACGACCGTTGGTCGGCATCGTCACCACACCAAACACCACCCGGCCATTTTCGATCAGCGCGATGTTGACGGTGAATTCTTCGCTACCGCTGATGAACTCCTTGGTACCGTCCAGCGGATCCACCAGCCACCAGCGCTGCCAACCGGCGCGAACACTTTGCGGGATGTCGGCGTCCTCTTCGGACAGCACCGGAATGCTCGGATCCAGCGCCATCAGCCCGGCAACGATAAGGTGATGGGCGGCCAGGTCGGCGGCCGTGACCGGCGAATCATCGGACTTGGCCGTGACTTCAACGCCGGCGCGCCAGAACGGCAGAATCGCCTCGCCAGCCTGTAAAGCCAGCGCAACCACAGGTGCCATCAGCGGATGGGGAAAATTCATCGACGTCTCACTCATAGCTGAACACCCCGCGCTGGCTCAGCAGGTCGCGGGTCAGATACAGCGCAGCCAAGGCGCGGCCCTCGGAAAATTGCGGATTCTGCGCCAGTGCCGACAGTTCGCGCAGGTTGACCTTGTCGACCCGCATCGGCTCCGGCTCATCACCTTCCAGCCGCTCTTCATACAGGTCGGTGGCCAGCACCACCTGGATTTTCTGGCTCATGTAACCGGGCGACAGCGACAGCTCGGTCAGATGTTCCAGTTGACGTGCGCCATAACCGGCCTCTTCCTTGAGTTCCCGCTCAGCGGCCGCCAGCACGTCTTCGCCCGGCTCGATCAGGCCTTTGGGCAGAGACAGTTCGTACTCGTCGGTGCCGCCGCAGTATTCCTCGATCAACACTGCGTGTTCGGCATCAAGCATCGCGACGATCATCACCGCGCCGTAGCCCGCACCCTTGCCGACCAGACGCTCGTAAGTGCGCTCCACGCCATTGGAAAATCGCAGCTTGAGTTCTTCGACGCGAAACAGGCGACTGGTGGCGACGATCTCGCGGGCGAGTACGGTGGGTTTCTGGCGCATGCAAAGCTCCTTGGCGTGAACGCGCTACTATAACGCGGCTTTCCCGATTGTTTGCGTCGGATATCTTTTCACCGTTCGAGACGTTGCCATGCCTTCTTTACCGTGGTCCGACATCGATACCGTTCTGCTCGACATGGACGGCACGCTGCTGGATCTGCACTTCGACAACCATTTCTGGCTCGAACACCTGCCCCAACGCTACGCCGAACTGCACGGCATCAGCCGGGCCATGGCCGAGCTGGAATTGCAGCCGTTGTTCGAGCGCCACGCTGGCCAGTTGCAGTGGTACTGCCTGGATTTCTGGAGCGCAGAACTGAAATTGTCGGTGCGTGAACTGAAACAGGAAACTGCCCACTTGATCGCCCTGCGCGCCGATGCCGATACCTTTCTCGGCGCAATCAAACGCGCCGGCAAACGGGTGATCATGATCACCAACGCGCACCGCGATTCGCTGTCGTTGAAACTGGAACGGATCGAACTGGCGCCGTACTTCGAGCGGCTGATCAGCTCGCATGACTACGGTTATCCCAAGGAGAACCCGCAGTTCTGGGATGCCTTGCAGGCGGACATCGGTTTTGATCCGGCGCGCAGCCTGTTTATCGACGACACCTTGCCGATCCTGCGCAGTGCGCGGGATTTTGGCGTGGCGCACTTGCTGGCGGTGAAAGAACCGGACAGCCGCAAAGGGCCGAAGGACACAGCGGAGTTTGCCGCAGTCGAGAATTACCGCGATTTGATTGCAGGGCTTTGACCCCTGTAGATACTCTGTTCACGGTCAAGCTTTTTGGGTGTGTTTATCGCTAAAAAGCTTGGCTGTACTGAAGTCTTCGCCTGCCCGCATGCAGGCCCATAGTCCGGTCAGGTATTTGCGCATGACTGCGACAATAGCCTGCATCTTCCTCTTTCCTCGAGCCACCAAGGCTTCGTAAAACGCTTTAACGTTCGGGTCGCAACGTATGGCGGTCAGCGCAGGCATGTACATCGCTGATCGCAAATAGGCATTGCCGCCCTTACTTATCCGGCCGGGTTTATCAATGCTGGTGCCTGATTGCGTGAGTCGGACATCGAGTCCGGCATGGCGGCTGACCTGCGCTGACTTGAGCGTTACCGGTAAGGTCGTCAGTTCAGCCAGCGCCGCAAATACTGAGATCTCACCCATGCCAGGGGCGGCGATCATGTGGGCGAACTGGGCGCTCAACGTTGGGCAGTTGTCGATCAATGCACGACCCGCTAGTCGGAAACGCTCGATTCGTTTGTCAAAGGCGTTGATGGCTTCTTCTTCGTCTTCAATCAGCATCAGAAGAGTTGTTTGAGTGGCTTTTAGTGCATGCAGCTCGTTTTTGGCGCGGGTGCGATGACCCGTCAAACGATTGATGTGGCGACCGATAGCGCGTAGCTCAAGCTGTATTGAAGTGGGCGGCGTCCACAACCTTGGGCTCATGCGTTCGCCGTACTCAGCTAATAACTGGGCATCGATTGCGTCCGTTTTGCTGTTTTTCAGCATCAGTTTTGCAAAGTTGTGAAAACTCTTCGGATTGATAACCGAGACTGGCAAACCCGCCGCAGCGAGCTCCATGGCCAAGTCCAGATAGTAGATTCCTGTGGCTTCCATCACCACAGACATAGGCTTGAGCTCAAGCAATTTGCCGACAGCAGCTTTGCGCCCCGCCGGTGTCTGGTCGATATTGCACTGACCTGCAAAGCGGCCGCCATTGCGCCAGCCCATCGCTGTAGTGCGAGATCCCACATCCAAGCCGACGTGCATGTTCATGCTTTCAACTCCAAGAGAACTGAGTTAAAAATGCTTCCTGGTTCCCCTGACCTCGAACTTCATGCCACTGCAACCTTGTAATGCGAAGTCCGACTCGTCGGCTTCTCGATACTCTTCGTGGTGGGCAATGAGGCGGGGGGACCTCTCTACATACAAGGTCAGGAGCAAGTCCTGCCTTAAGGAGCGATCGGTCTCCCCCAGAAACACATCTTCGTATGTCGCACCAGCGAGCTTAGATCTCATTCATGCTGGTGTGTGGGGAACATACAAGGAGCTGCCGCAGGCTGCGATCTTTTGATCTGCTTTTTTTAAAGTCCAAGTCAAAAGATCGCAGCCTTCGGCAGCTCCTACATGATTGCGTTATTTCGGAATGCGCAGTTTTTGTCCCGGATAGATCTTGTTCACATCCTTGAGCATCGGTTTGTTGGCATCGAAGATTTTCTGGTACTGGTTGGCATTGCCATAGACGCGCAGGGAGATCGCACTGAGCGTGTCACCTGCCTTGACCTCGACAAACTCGGCAGCCACGACGACCGGTCCGGTCACCGTGATCTGATCATCGACACTGCCTACGCCCGCAATGTTGCCCACCGCGAGCAGAATCTTTTCCTTCTCTTCCTGGCTCGCCACTTCACCGGTCACCGTCACCTTGTCGCCATCCACGGTCGCCTGCACGTTGGGATTGCCCAACCCGACCTTGCTGATATGTTCCTTCAACTGCTCACTCGCATTGGCATTGCCTGGGGTCAACAGATCAATCAGCTTCTCACCGGCCTCTTTCACAAAGCTCAACAGACTCATAGCGCACACTCCTTGATTTGGGTTCCAGTCGTCCAAGCCTAGACCACCCCGGCCAAACCCGGTTCCAGTCCGACCAATGACGCTGCCGCGCCGCTGGCGGTAGAATCGCCACACCCCGCCAACCGCCCGGAGCGAAGATGGACATCAAGCAACTGAAATTCCTCATCGCCCTCGACGAAACCCGCCATTTCGGCCAGGCCGCCGCGCGCTGCCACATCACCCAGCCGACCCTGTCGATGCGCTTGCGCAGCCTCGAGGAAGAACTCGACCTGCCATTGGTCAATCGCGGCCAGCGCTTCGAAGGCTTCACCGCACCGGGCGAACGCGTGCTGGCGTGGGCGCGTACGGTGCTGGCAGCCTATGACGGCTTGCAGGCGGAAGCGGCGGCCTGTCGCGGCAATCTGATCGGTACGCTGCGCCTGGGCGTGGTGCCGCTGTCGAGTTTCGATCCCTTGCCGCTGATGCAACGACTGCACGCGGCGCACCCGGACCTGCGTTTCGAGCTGTCTTCGCTGAGCTCCGAGCAGGTGCTCGAACACCTGGCGAACAACCGCATCGACATTGGCGTGTCGTATCTGGAGCGTCTGGACAGCGAGCGCTTCGATTCGCTGGCCTTCAACGAGACGCGCATGGGCCTGCTCTATGACGAGCGCTCGTTCAGTTTCGGCGATGAACCCCTGAGCTGGGAATCGCTGATCGAACTGCCGCTGTGCATGCTCACCAGCGGCATGCATTTTCGCCAGTCCATCGACCACAACTTCCACAGCCGTGGCCTGACGCCGCAACCGCTGTTGCAAACCGACGCCGTGCATCAACTGCTGCAAGCAGTCCACGGCGGTTTTTGCTGCGCAATCATGCCCCTCGACGGCGGCGCGGAAACCCTCGCCGATCACCTGCGCCTGCAACCGATCGAAAATGCCCACACCCTCGCCCCGCTGGGCCTGATCATGCGCCGTGGGGCGCCGCGTTCAGCGCTGGCAGAAGCCTGTTTCGCGCTTTATCAGAAATCGTCAAAAGACGCTTGATCGACGGCATCTATCGGTAGATCGGTAATAGCGATTAGACGCGACAACTTGCCGCGCCTAGTCTTGACCTAGATCAAACCGTCGGTGATGCCATGAACGCCAAGCGCCCAGCCTGCGCGGCGCCAGCAATTGAAACGCCCGCGCCAGCCGCCAGCCAGACCTACAGCTACAGCGATCTACCCTTTGAGGCATCGGCCAGCACCGCGCTGGCCGAGGAAGTCGCGTTGGCGATCGCCTACAACGGCATCAGCCAGGCGGTGATGCTGGTGACCCCGACCGACCTTGAAGATTTCATCGTCGGCTTCAGCCTCGGCAGCGGCATCATCGAAGACGCCAGCGATATCTACGATCTGCAACTGACAGGCGCAGGCTCGGCGCAATACGCGCAAGTGACCATCGCCAATCGCGCATTCTGGAACCTCAAACAGCAGCGTCGGCAGTTGGCCGGCACCAGCGGCTGCGGACTGTGCGGCGTCGAAGCCGTCGAACAGGCGCTGCCTGAGCTCAAGGTGTTGCCGGGCGCAGCCTTGCCACCGATCGAATGGCTCGACGGTTTGCGCCAGCGCATCGGCGCTTTTCAGCCGCTCGGTCAGCACTGCGGCGCGGTGCATGCGGCGGTGTTCATGAACGCCAGTGGTGAACTGCTGCTCGGTCGTGAAGACATCGGTCGGCATAACGCGCTGGACAAGCTGATCGGCGGACTGATCCGCCAGAAGATATCCACAGAGGGCGGGCTGGCGATCGTCACCAGCCGTTGCAGCCTCGAATTGATCCAGAAAGTCTTGCGTGCCGGCATCCAGACCCTGGTCAGCCTGTCGGCGCCTACCGGCCTGGCCGTGCAATGGGCCCGGCGCCATAACCTCAATCTCATCCACCTGCCGCAGAAAAGTGCGCCGCGGGTGTACAGCCCCGCGATGGAGAATCAAGCGTGAGCCAACATCATCAAGCCGACCAGAAACCTGTCCCGCGCTACAAGCCTTACAAAGGTGCCGCCGGCGGCTGGGGCGCCCTGATCAGTGTGGCCCAGGCGTGGCTGACCAGCGACAACGCCCTGAAAAACCTGCGCATGATGCTCAAGACCAACCAGAACGGCGGCTTCGACTGCCCGGGTTGCGCTTGGGGTGATTCGCCGGAGAGCGGCATGGTCAAGTTCTGCGAGAACGGCGCCAAAGCGGTGAACTGGGAAGCGACCAAGCGTCGCGTCGACGCGAAATTCTTCGCCAAGCACAGCGTCACTTCCCTGTTGGAACAAAGCGATTATTGGCTGGAATATCAGGGTCGCCTGACCGAGCCGATGGTCTACGACGCCGAGTCCGATCGCTACAAGCCGATCAGTTGGGAAGATGCCTTCGCTCTGATCGGCAAGCACCTGCGCAACCTGCCAAGCCCGGATCAGGCTGAGTTCTACACCTCGGGGCGCGCCAGCAACGAAGCGGCGTATCTGTATCAACTGTTCGTGCGGGCTTACGGCACCAACAATTTCCCTGACTGTTCGAACATGTGCCACGAGGCCAGCGGCGTAGCGTTGGCGCAGAGTGTCGGGGTCGGCAAAGGCACGGTGACCTTCGACGACTTCGAACACGCCGACGCGATTTTCGTCTGGGGCCAGAACCCCGGCACCAACCATCCGCGCATGCTCGAACCGTTGCGTGAAGCGGTGAAACGCGGCGCCCAGGTGGTGTGCATCAATCCGCTGAAAGAGCGCGGTCTGGAGCGTTTTCAGCATCCCCAGCACCCGATCGAAATGCTCACCAACGGCGACAAGCCGACCAACACTGCGTACTTCCGCCCGGCACTCGGCGGCGACATGGCGGTGCTGCGCGGCATGGCCAAGTTCCTCCTGCAATGGGAACGCGATGCGCAGAAGGCGGGCGAGCCGGCGGTGTTCGACCATGACTTCCTCAATGCTCACAGCGCCAACGTGCTGGAGTACCTCGCCACGGTCGACGATACCTCGTGGGAGCAGATCGTCGAGCAATCGGGCCTGACCCTGGTCGAGATCGAGCAAGCAGCGCGCATGTACGCCAAAGGCAAGAACGTGATCATGTGCTGGGCCATGGGCATCACCCAGCACCGTCATTCGGTGCCGACCATTCAGGAAATCGCCAATCTGATGCTGCTGCGCGGCAATATCGGCAAACCTGGCGCCGGTCTGTGCCCGGTGCGTGGTCACAGCAACGTGCAGGGCGACCGCACCATGGGCATCAACGAGCGTCCACCGGTGGCGTTCCTCGATTCGCTGGAGCGTCGCTTCCAGTTCAAGGTGCCGCGTCATAACGGTCACAACGTGGTCGAGGCAATCCATGCGATGGCCGAAGGTCGCGCCAAGGTGTTCATCGGCTTGGGCGGCAACTTCGCCCAAGCCACGCCGGACAGCTCACGCACCTTCGAAGCGCTGAGCAACTGTGACCTGACTGTGCAGATCAGCACCAAACTCAACCGCAGCCACCTCGCTCACGGTAAAGACGCGCTGATCCTGCCGTGCCTGGGCCGTACCGACATCGACATCCAGACCGAAGGCCCGCAAGCGGTGACTGTGGAAGACTCGTTCAGCATGGTCCACGCTTCCAACGGCCAGTTGCAGCCGCTGTCGAACCAGATGCGCTCGGAGCCGTCGATCATCGCCGGCATCGCTGCCGCGACGTTGGGCAGCCAACCGGTGGACTGGAACTGGCTGGTAGCCGATTACGGGCGCATTCGCGAACTGATCGCCGACACCATCCCGAGTTTCAAAGACTTCAACGACAAGATCAAAAACCCGGGCGGCTTCTATCTGGGCAACTCGGCTGGCGCCCGCAAGTGGAACACGCCATCGGGCCGTGCCAATTTCCGCGCCAACCAGTTGCCGAAAGATCTGGTTCACGAACGCACCCGTGCCACTGGGCAGGTGCCGGATCTGATCCTGCAATCGATGCGTTCCCACGATCAGTACAACACGACGATCTATGGTCTCGACGACCGCTACCGTGGCGTGAAGGGCCAGCGTGACGTGCTGTTCGCCAACGAGGCCGACATCATTCGCCTGGGCTTCCGTCCTGGGCAGAAGGCCGACATCGTGTCGATCTGGGACGACGGTCGCGAGCGTCGGGTGAAAGGTTTTACATTGTTGGCGTTCGATATTCCTGCGGGGCAGGCGGCGGCGTACTATCCGGAGGTCAATCCGCTGGTGCCGCTGGAAAGTACGGGGGATGGCAGCCACACGCCGACGTCGAAGTTCATTGCGATCCGGCTGGAAGCGGCGAGTGAGACTGGGTTGATCATGGCTAAATCCGCTTAACCGCGGAGCCAGATCCGGCCCCTTCGCGAGCAGGCTCGCTCCTACACTTGGAATGCATTTCAAAGGTGGGAGCGAGCCTGCTCGCGAATGCGATCGACCTGTCAACAGATCTGCCGTGGCAAAGATTTTCGACCGCCCACAAAAAAGGCCGTTTCTGCATGAAAACGGCCTGTCCGAAGTAGCTAAAGACCGGCGAAAATCGGTTAAGTTCCGGTGAAAAAACAGTAACTTGCAATATTGTATACAAGTCGTGTTATTCGTCGGATTTTGATTGTCACGCCCATTGCAGAGCTTCAGGATCGGCGCCGTCATCCCTTTGAGGCTCATCCTCTATGAAGTTCTCCTCGATTCTCTTGTTGTCCCTTGGCCTGGTCAGTGGCTTCGCTTCTGCCGGAGGCACCACCGAAGCAGGTGTGGGCGGCGCATTGGGCGGGGTTCTTGGCTCGGTCGTCGGTCAATCGTTAGGCGGCAATACAGGTTCCACCATCGGCGCAGCCCTGGGCGGCGCGGGTGGTAGTGCGGTCGGTGCAGACAAGCGCAGCCGTGGCGAAGCGGCCATCGGCGGTGCACTGGGTGCAGCCGGCGGTAACGTGGTTGGCCGTAGTCTCGGCGGCACCACCGGCAGCCTGATCGGCTCCGCCGCTGGTGGCGGCGCAGGTGGCGCACTGGGTAACTACATGGGCAACAAGAGTGACGACGATGATCGTCGTTACGACCGTCGCCATGATGACCGTCGCTACTACCGCGACCGTGGTCATCCAGGTCGCGGCCATGCCTACGGCCACCGCAAGCATCACAAGTACTATCGCCACCACTAAGGCGAAGGCTTGAACAAAAAATCGCAGCTTTTGGGCTGCGATTTTTTTTGCGCGTCTAGACCACCAGCCGCTCCAGCGCCCCGCGCAAACCGGCAGGAATCGGCACCGGCTGATTGCTCGCCCGATCGACAAACACATGCACGAACCGTCCCGCCGCACACGCCTCGCTTTCGCCGACCTTGAACACAGCCAATTCATATTGCACCGAACTGTTGCCCAGCTTGCCGACCCGCAGTCCGATCTCGATCAGATCGGGGAAAGCGATCGAGGCAAAGTAATCGCAGGCGGAACTGACCACGAATCCCACCACTTCGCCGTCATGAATATCCAGGCCACCGACCTGAATCAGGTAGGTATTCACCGCCGTGTCGAAGAAGCTGTAGTAGGTAACGTTGTTGACGTGACCGTAGGCGTCGTTGTCGTGCCAGCGTGTGGTGATGGGCTGGAAGTGGGGGTAGTCGCAGCGTTGATTCATGCAGGGTTCTCGCATTTTCTTACTTGAATTTGATCGTGAGGACGAACACTTTACCTGTGGGAGCGAGCCTGCTCGCGAAGGCGTCAGCACAGCCGACCGGTGTCAACGATCAGCAAACCCCTTCCCCTGCGCCGCCAGTTCGCCAATCAGCCGCGCCGGCGTCCACTGATCGCCCTGCCGCGTCTCCAGCGCCAGCAAGCGCTGATGAATATCCGCTAGCCCCTGCCGATCCGCCCACGCCATCGGCCCACCCTTATCCGCTGGAAAACCATAGCCGTTCAAGTACACCAGATCGATGTCATGGGCCGAGCCGGCAATGCCTTCCTGCAAAATCTTCGCGCCTTCGTTGACCAGAGCCAGCAAACAGCGCTCAACGATTTCTTCGGGACCGATGTCGCGACGCTGGAAACCCAGATCTTCGCTGACCCGCAGTACCAATGCATCGACCTCGGGATCATGCTCGGCCTGGCGACTGCCCGGCTCATAATGGTAATAACCGTTACCGGACTTTTGCCCGAACCGGCCCATCTCACAAAGGCGGTTATCCACCTGAACTTCGGGCGCATCCTGCCCCTTGCCAGCTAGCTCCCGAGCACGCCATTCCAGATCGATGCCAACCACGTCGTACATGCGAAACGGCCCCATGGCGAAGCCGAAGCCTTGCAGCGCGGTATCCACCTGCTGTGGATAAGCGCCTTCGAGAAGCATCTTGCGCGCTTCCAGTACATACGGATGCAGCATGCGGTTGCCGATAAAACCGTGGCAGTTGCCCGACACCACACTGACCTTGCCCATGCGCTTGCCAAGCGACAACGCTGCCTCGAGTGCCGCTGGCGAGGTCTGCGCACCGCGCACGATTTCCAGCAATTTCATGATGTGCGCGGGGCTGAAGAAATGCAGACCCAGCACCTGTTCCGGGCGCCGGGTCGCAGCCGCGATGGCGTCGATGTCCAGCGCCGAGGTGTTGCTCGCCAGCAAAGCCTCGGGCTTGAGCAAGCCATCCAGCTCGCGAAAGATCTTCTGCTTCAGTTCAAGGTTTTCGTACACCGCTTCGATCACCAGATCGACATTGCGAATCGATGCGTAATCCGCCGCTGCTGATACGCGAGCCATTCGCGCATCCGCTTCGGCCTGATCGATGCGGCCCTGACGCACGTTGTGTGCATAAGTTTCGGCGACCGTCGTCAGCGCCTGCTCAAGCATCTGTGGATTGTTGTCCACCCACTGCACGCTCACGCCGGCATTGGCCAGGCACATGACGATGCCACGGCCCATGGTGCCCGCACCGATCACCGCAGCTTGCTGGATTTCGAAGGATGTCTGGCTCATGTTGTTCTCTTGTGGGTGGCCCGAAGACAGATTCCAACCTTAGTCAGGCAACGGCGGTTTTTGAAGTTTATTAGCGTGATGATCGACATTCAGCGGATGGATGGAGGCTCTGCCTTGATGACACTTGAAGTAGGAGCTGCCGAAGACTGCGATCTTTTGATCTTGAAAAAATCAACATCAAAAGATCGCAGCCTTCGGCAGCTCCTACAGGGGTCAAAGGTGCTCTTGCGCCCACTCGCGGACCTGCGCGTAGGGGTATTCTTCCAACGCAGCAAAACCCGGTATCGCCCGCGCCTTGAGTTTGGTGAACAACGGCACGCTGATTCCGCACAGGAATCGCGTCAGACGTTCGGCCGATGGAATACGCCCTGTTTGCTGCTCATGCCTGTGGATAAATTCACCACACAACTGCGCGAAGTTTTTATCCACAAGCGGCGGCAATGGCGGCGGCTCCGGCAACCGCGCGATCTGGCCGTGACATACCGAACAATGGCCACAACGCTCGGGGGCATTGTGGTCACCGAAATACTCGGCCAGGCGATAACCCAGGCAGCGTTCGGTGGCAAACACCTCAAGCATGGCGTGAATCCGCGCCACTTCAGTCTGTTCGTGGCGGGTGAAATACTCGTGCAGCTCAGCGCTCAGGGCGTCGCTGGCAAAATCACTTTGCAGCAGGCTGTAAACCTCGGTCATTTGCTTGCTTTCAAGCTCGACCCAGCCTTTTTCCTGGAAGTAATCAAGCGCTGTCACCACGCGATTGCGCTCGGCGGAATACTGCGAAAACATCGCTTCGAAATCTACTGTGGCCCAGGTGCGTGCTCGCGTGGACGTCCTGATGATCGCCGCAACGAAATCCCTGCGCTCGCCTTCGAAGCGCTGAAGCAATGCTTCAGGCTCAAGCAGATATTTGAAGCGGTATTCAGCGTAATAAGCGTAGCGCGGCGCGATCAGGCCTCGCAGTTCCAGCTGCACCAGCAAAGTCTTCAACGGCAACGAGCGAATGTTGCTCTGATCCGCCAATGGCCCAAGCAAAAACTCCCATTGTCCGTCCGGCACTGAGGCTTTGAGCTCTTCGAGCACATAATGAATCCCGTCGCGTTCGGGTGTATCACCGTAGACGAAATTTTCCAGCACATTGAGGCTGTCGCGGTTGGCCAGTACCAGGCAGTCGGAGAGCTGCCCGTCACGCCCGGCGCGGCCGATTTCCTGGCTGTAGTTTTCGATGGATTTGGGCAGATCGAAATGCACCACGTTGCGGATGTCGCTCTTGTCGATGCCCATGCCGAAGGCAATGGTGGCGACAATGCAATTGGACTGCCCGGCCATGAAGCGGCGTTGAATGTCTTCACGCTGATCGTGGGGCAAACCGGCGTGGTAAGCCTCGGCCTGGATTCCATTGCGTTGAAGATGCTCGGCGATGTGCTCGGCGGTCTTCTGCAACGTCACGTAGACAATGCTCGGTTGCCCAGGACGCTCGGTCATCCATTCGACCAGACGCTGGCGTTTGTCCTGACCGCGTACAGGCTCGACCAGCAAATTGAGGTTGGGCCGATAGAAACCAGTGGTCACTACATCGTCCGGAGCGATGGCGAATTTGGCCTGCATGTCGGCGATGACTTTTGGTGTCGCCGTGGCGGTGAGCAGCAAAGCCTGCGGAATGTTGAACTGACGCTGGTAGTCGGGCAGTTTCAGATAGTCCGGCCGAAAGTTGTGGCCCCATTCGGAAATGCAGTGCGCCTCGTCGACCACCAGCAACGAGATCGGCACCTGCTGCAGGAAATTGCGGAAGCGCTCGTTCTTCAAGCGCTCGACGGAGATCATCAGAATTTTCAGCTCGCCCGAACGCGCACGGGCCATGACGTCGTTGGCATCCTCGCGGCTCTGCGCCGAATCGATACTGCCTGCCGAGATGCCGCGGGACTTGAGAAACGCCAGTTGATCCTGCATCAACGCCAGCAACGGCGAGACCACCAATGTCAGGTGTGGCAGTAAAAGTGCCGGCAGTTGGTAGCAAAGCGATTTGCCGGAGCCGGTGGGAAAGATCGCCGCCGCCGAACGCCCCGCCAGCACCGCGCTGACAGCGGCCTCCTGACCGGGGCGAAACTGTGGATAACCAAAAACCTGTTCCAGGGTGTGGTGCATTTACTGTCACTCCTTTGACTGCTGCCATGCCCAAAGCCTAGCGGGCGATCGCAGCGAGTCGAGAAAAGGTCGGGGTTGAATCGATACTGAATGATACATGGGAAGCGAAAACCAAGCGTTTAACAATCGAAGCGCCTCGACATACTTTCGAAAAGCTCAGCTACATATATAACAAACTTCACATTACAAACGCAGACACAACAGCGCCCTTTATTTTTAACACCACCTAAAACTAACTTGACTGCTCTTATACATAAGCAAGAGCAACGAAATGACAACTTTAACAATATTTTTCTGCGGCACCGGCTCCAACAAATTTGATGACAAACATAAAAGCTTCTGGGACGGCGAAATCGTTTCTACGCTCGCTGCACACCACAGCGGACGCGAATTTGCCGAGTGGATCGTCGTCGATGGCCCTGGCAGCGGCAATATGCAAGCCGACGACCTGTTCACCAAGACCTCTGAATACGGCCTGTCCGGCACGCTGTTCGGCAAAGGCTGGGATGAAAACGTGCAGCACGCTGTGAACATTATCAAAGGCAAATGCGACTGGCAGCGTAAACAACTGACCGAGTTAGAATATAACCGTCTGAAAGCCGCAGGCATTCCTATTGAAGATGTGAAAGTGGAAGGCTCCTGGTTCTGGCGCCAGTATAACTATGGCGATCGGAGTATCACGCAACAGAAGTTGCAGGAACAGATCATCAAGACTTTCCGCAAGAACGGCGTTATTCCCGCGCGAGTCAATCTGGTCGGCTGGAGCCGTGGCGGTATCAGTTGCCACATGCTCGCCAATGCGATGTTCCAGGACGCTGCACTCAAACATATTCCGGTGAATATATTTGCGATTGATCCAGTCCCGGGCATCGGCAACTTCCAGGAAAACCGCGTCAAACTTCAATCCAACGTCAAGGAATACATCGCCTTCTATGCCCGCGACGAGCGCTCAAAAGGCTTCAGCTGCGTGATCCCGCAAACCGCTACCGGCACCAAAACCTCGATCTATCCAATGGCCGGTCGCCACGCCACCCTCGCCGGCAACGCCACGGCCCTCGGCGGCGATCCCACCAACAGCAGCGACCTCAATGCGCTGATCGAGCCCGGCCGCATCGTTCGCCATCTGGCGGAAATCTGCCTCAAGCGTTGGGGCGTGCCACTGAGCAAAACGCTCAATCTGAGCGATGCCGACCTGCTGCGCTTCACCGGCACCATCGTCAGCGACGAAGCCCGCTACAAGAAGATGCACAGCCAGTCCTACACCTATTTCACCGAACAGGACAAAGGCGAGCGCTATGTCTCGCTGGGCAGCAAAGGCGTGCCGTTCTCGGCAGTCAAAGGCACGATCTACCGGCCGGCAACAGGACTGACCACAAGCCTGCTGGATATTTCTGGCTACCAACATTTGCGTTGAAAAGCGTTTAAGAATCGGTAGCAACGTCTGGCGAATTGTTCGTCCCGTTCCTACTTCACGCAATGCCTTGTCGGCTATCGCGAGCGGGTGGTGCGAACCTATAGTCGTGGGTGTCGCTGCTTTGGCAGCGACACCCACATCACCCACGCCCTGTACCTGCTGACACAGGACGGCTGGGACCTGCTGCAAGTCAGATGCCCCCGGCTAAGTAACAAACGAAACATCATCGCTGCACACGCCGTGTCCAGCACCAGGAGTCAAAATTTGCAAACTACTATTGATTGCGTACGATGGGAGCCATTACTCAGCGAAGGGCTCGCATTTATGGCCAGCACTGAAATCATCGATCACAGCGCCCTCGTTCGCTTGGTCGAAAACGGTTCTGTGAGCGGCACAATTATCGTCGCGAAACCAGGAGGCTGGTCGGTCGAGATTCGGCAAGGCAGCCGCAAATGCGCGCTGACAGCACAACGCAGTGGTCAGGTGCGCCTGTTCAAGAGGCTGGAGACGCTTGTGACCTATCTGCAGGGCTTGGGCATCAGCCAATTCAACGTGGATGCCTCCGGCTATGACCCGCTGCAACTGAAAACCTACGCCAGGCCTGATCGCTCTGAAGCGTTGAAACAAGCCCATGAAGCGGCCGCTTATGAGGAATGGTTCAAGCGACAGGTGCAGATCAGCATCGATGATCCAAGGCCAAGTATCAGCGATGAAGATGCTCGCCGAATATTCGCCGCCAAGCGTGATGCCCTGCGTCAACGAGGGCGCTGATGAGGTTGGTCTGGCGCCCGGAAGCGCTTGCTGACCGAGACCGGATAATGGACCGAATCGGTCAGGACAACCCAGACGCTGCTGCGGATCTCGATGAAATGTTCGAATCAAAAGGGGAAATAGCAAGACAGCGCCCAACCTTGTACCGAAAGGGCAGGGTCCTCGGAACACGTGAAATCGTTGCGGCCGCCAACTACGTCATCGTCTACGCAATCAAAAAAGACCGGGTGGAAGTGCTGCGTGTCATGCATGCACGGCAGCAATGGCCTTAATTAGAGGATCATGTTGCAGTACTGTTGAGTGGCATTACTCTGGCCGTATCAGGCCAAAAATGAATGAATACTGCTACATGGCAAGTGACGAACCGCCGTTGAGATGAGCTTACCCAAATCTTCGCCCATGAAAAAACCGCCCCAAAGGGCGGTTTTTTATTCACTGCAAACTACTACTTACAACTTCGGCCCAGCCGCCTTGATCGCGTCGCTCACTTCGAACTTCTTGAAGTTCTCGATGAACAGACCGGCCAGTGCTTTCGCTGCCTCGTCGTACGCCGCCTTGTCAGCCCAGGTGTTGCGTGGGTTGAGCAGGTTGGTGTCGACGCCTGGTACGGCCAGAGGCACGTCGAGGTTGATGGTGTCCAGGTGCTCGGTGGCAGCACCGATCAGAGCGCCGCTCTGGATCGCTGCGATCACCGCGCGGGTGGTCGGGATGTTGAAGCGTTGGCCGACGCCGTAGCCGCCGCCGGTCCAGCCGGTGTTGACCAGGTAGACCTTGGAGCCGAAGCCGCGGATGCGCTTGATCAGCAGTTCTGCGTATTCGCCAGCCGGACGCGGGAAGAACGGTGCGCCGAAGCAGGTGGAGAAGGTCGACTTGATGCCGCTGCCCGAACCCATTTCAGTCGAGCCCACCAGTGCGGTGTAGCCGGAAAGGAAGTGGTAGGCCGCTTGCTCTTCGTTGAGGATCGACACTGGCGGCAGTACGCCGGTCAGGTCGCAGGTCAGGAAGATCACCGCGTTTGGCTCGCCACCCAGGTTCTTCTCGGAACGCTTGGCAACGTGCTCCAGCGGGTAGGCGGCGCGGCTGTTCTGGGTCAGGCTGACATCGGCATAATCGGCGTGCTTGGCGTCGTCGATGACGACGTTTTCCAGCACCGCGCCGTGCTTGATGGCTTTCCAGATAACCGGCTCGTTCTTCTCGGAGAGGTCGATGCACTTGGCATAGCAACCGCCTTCGATGTTGAACACCACGCCTTCGCCCCAGCCGTGTTCGTCGTCACCGATCAGGTAACGGCTTTCGTCGGCCGACAGGGTGGTTTTACCGGTGCCCGACAGACCGAAGAACAGGGTCACGTCACCGTCTTCGCCGATGTTGGCAGCGCAGTGCATTGGCAGCACGTCAGCGGCCGGCAGCAGGAAGTTCTGCACCGAGAACATGGCTTTCTTCATCTCGCCGGCGTAACGCATGCCAGCGATCAGCACTTTCTTCTGCGCGAAGTTGATGATCACGCAACCGTCGGAGTTGGTGCCGTCACGCTCAGGCACGCACTCGAAGTTGGCAACGTTGAGCACTTGCCATTCTTCACGGCCAGCCGGGTTGTACTGGGCCGGGTTGATGAACAGGCAACGACCGAACAGGTTCTGCCAGGCAGTCTGTGTGGTCATTTTCACGGCCAGGTAGTGATCTTCCGCCGCGCCTACATGCACGTGGGAAACGAAGTGCTCTTGCGCGTTGTTGAAGGCCTCGACGCGAGCCCACAGGGCATCGAACTTGTCGGCCGGGAACTTGCGGTTGATCGGGCCCCAGGCAATAGCGGCCTGGGTGGAAGGCTCTTCAACGATGAAACGGTCGACTGGCGAGCGGCCGGTGCGGTGACCGGTGCGAACAACCAGAGCGCCGGTATCGGCAAGCTCGCCTTCACCGCGATTCAGGGCTTCTTTTACCAGATCATCAACACTCAGATCGGTGTACACGGCGTTATTGGCTTGCGTCATGAGGTTCCCCGTCGGCCAGTGGCCGAGTGTGCTCCAAACGTTTTGTAGTAGAAAGTCGTGCACTACTACCGCGAAAAAAGTGGGCCGGATTATGCCAGAAAAGCCCAAAAAGAGTAGGGTCCTCCCGTCGTAACGGCGATATTCCGTCATTCCGCAGTGAATTTACCTGCGCTGAACCGTTTTAGTGACGGGTATCTGACGGCGTATCGACGCCCGCGCCAGCGAACAATTGAGCAATATCGGCCGCGTCGAACAGGTACTGCTGATTGCAGAACTGGCAATCTATCTCGACTTTGCCGCCCTGCTCGGCGGCCAGCGCCAACGCATCTTCCAGCCCAAGACTGACCAGCGCATTGCCGGAGCGTTCCCGCGAGCAGCTGCAACTGAAGCGCAGATGCTGCACATCAAACAGACGTACCTGCTCTTCGTGGTACAGGCGATGCAGCACGGTTTCGTTGTCGAGGCTGAGCAATTCATCGGCGCTCAGAGTGCTGGCCAACGCGGTGAGATGCTGCCAGCTGGCGGCGCGGTCCTCTTCGTCTTTCAAGCGATCGGCGGGGAGTTGTTGCAGAAACATGCCACGGGCACGACGACCGTCGGCGAAGAGCTTGAAGCGGGTGCCGACCTGTTGTGACATGACGAAATAGTTGGTGAAACAGTCCGACAGTGTCTCGCCGTCAAGATCAACAATGCCCTGATAGCGCTGGCCAACAGTCGGGTCGACGGTCAGGGCCAGAACGCCGTTCGGCATCAAGTCGGCAAGAGTCGCGTCAACCGCGATCTGCTCGGCGTTGTAACGCGCCAGACCACGGATCTCACGCTCGCTGGAGCACTCGATCATCAGCAGCGGAATCGGCCCTTCCGAGCGCGCCTGCAAAATCAGCAAGCCATCGAACTTGAGCGTGCCGACCAGTAACGACGCGGCCGCCATCAGTTCGCCGAGCAACTGCGCAACCGGCTCCGGGTACGGGTGTTTGGCGAGGACTTCGGCGTAGCTGCGCTCCAGCGCTACCAGTTCGCCGCGAGTGTCGCTGTCATCGAAGATGAAGCGTTGAGTGAAATCGGTATCCGCTAGGTCGGTCATAGGTCTGGGTATCTGAATGTGATGACAAAATGGTTACAAAACGTGAAAATTTGCGCTTGCTGGCACTTTTTTTGATGCCGGCGCTTTTTCGCCATGGGAGGCATTTTATGAACAATCCGGGTTTGTTCCAATCAAGATGGAACCTCGGCCGGCTGGTTCTGTGTAACGTAGTGCCGCTGGCGCTACTGGCTTTCTGGTTATGGCCTACCGGTCAGATGCTGTGTGTGATTTTCGACGAGTGGCTGTTCCGCTCGTTGAATGCGCCGCTGGCCAGCAACCCGATATGGCTCCACATCTGGGCAATTGCAAGTCTGCGCCCGTTCGACATCGTCGTCGGACTGATTCTGCTGACGCTGCTGATCAAGGGCGATTGGGTTTTCAGGGCGATCGACGTGCGTCGTGCGTTCTTCGGTTTTTTCTCGATCCTGCTGCTGATGGTGGTGATCCGCGCGCTGTTTTCCAAATTCGCCGATCACATGGGCTGGCAGCACAGCAGCCCGTCAATGGTGCTTGAGGGCGCCGTGCACATCAGCGATTACTTTCCGCATCTGGAAAAAACCTGGGAGCTGAAGGACCGTTCGGGCCAGAGTTTTCCCGGTGATCATGCCTCGGTGTTGTTGATCTGGGCGTTGTTCATGGGCGTGTTCAGCCGCACCGTTGGACAATTTCTAACGGTCTGGGGTCTGGCCGTGTTGTTCATGTTGCCGCGTCTGGTGGCAGGCGCGCATTGGGGTCAGGACGACTACATCGGTGGTGTGCTGCTGGCGGTATGGGCGTTGGGCTGGGGTTACTACACGCCGTTTGCCTATCACGCGTCGAACTTCTGGTTGAAGCTGACCGCGCCGGTTTTCACGCTGTTGGGCAAGCTGCCGATGCTGTCGCGGATGAGTGTGGTGCGTAGCGCCTGATACCGCGTCGTACTCGATTCGCGAGCAGGCTCGCTCCCACAGACGACCTCGATCAAATGTGGCAGCGAGCCTGCTCGCGAAGAGGCCGGCACAACGTTTCAATCTTCGTTGCTGCTACCGCGAAACTTGAACAGATCCCGCCGCTGTTTCTTGCTCGGTTTGCCATCGGTGCTCACGCCCAACGAGCCCGCCTGGCGCATCGCCGCAGCTGCTTCACGCTTGGCAATACTCGCTTCGGTCTCGGCATACAAGGTCTGCGCCTCGGGCGCGCCGCGCCGCACGATCGACAATGCCTCGACCCTCACCGTGCGCACTTCGAAGCCGGTGCGAATCTCGAACTCATCACCAATGCGCGGCTCCTTGCCCGGCTTGCAGCGCTCGCCACGACAATGCACCTTGCCGCTTTCGATTGCTGCTTTGGCCAGAGCACGCGTCTTGTAGAAACGCGCCGCCCATAGCCATTTATCGAGACGGACCTTGTCGTCCTCCTCCTGCTTCTGTCCCATATGAATTCCTCGCTCAGCCAGTAGTCGGAACTGTACTACCGTTTCTGTCGGGCGCAAGAACTCGGCCCTCCAGATTGACTGTGATCTTCGCCGCCCGACCGGCCTGGAGTGACCGCGTGACTAAATTTCCAACTTCGTTGACCTCACCCAGGGGCGGTTGCCAGGGCTGCCAGCAAAGCGAACCGCTGGATTTCGATTTTGCCTTCGCCTACCAGCCGATTGTCGACCTGCGCGATCAATCGGTATTTGCCCACGAAGCGCTGGTGCGAGGCGTGTCAGGGGAAGGTGCTCTGTCGGTGTTAAATCAGGTTACAGAAGACAACCGCTACCGTTTCGACCAGCTCTGCCGGACCCGCGCCATCGAAGGTGCAGCGAGCCTTAATATGCAGACACACTTGTCGATCAACTTTTTGCCCAACGCCGTCTACCGTCCAGAGCTATGCATTCGCAGCACACTGGAGGCCGCACGCAAACACAACTTTCCGATCGATCGGCTGATTTTCGAAACTCTGGAAATCGAGCACGTAGATAATTATCGCCATTTGACCAATATTCTGCGTGAATACCGCGAATTCGGCTTCAAGACCGCCATCGACGATTTTGGTGCCGGCTATTCGGGGCTCAATCTGCTGGCTGATTTCCAACCGGACCTGATCAAACTCGACATGGCGCTGATCCGCGATGTTGACCAAGACCGTGTCCGTCAGGTGATCGTTCGGGGGATTGTCACAATGTGTGCGGAGTTGGACGTTACAGTCATTGCCGAAGGCATAGAAGGCGCCGGGGAGCGGGATTTCCTCGCGGACTGTGGAATATTCCTGATGCAGGGCTACTGGTTCGCCAGACCTGCATTCAAAGCGTTGGCCCAGGTGCCGGACGAGGCCTGGAAGCGTTAACCCTTGGTTTTTTCTTTGAAGACATTTGATCATTTGACCGTTGTCGGTCTGCGCGAGTGGGTGGCGCTCCCGGGTTTGGGAGTTGCGGGCCTGCGCGCAAAAATCGACACCGGCGCCAGCACCTCCAGCCTGCACGCCACCGACATCGAGCCTTTCGAACGCGACGGCGAGAAATGGGTGCGCTTCACTGCGCATCTCGGCACGGTGGTGCAGTTGCGTCACCGGCGCTGCGAAGCGCCGTTGGTCACGCGCAAAACCATCAAGAGCTCCAACGGCCATGCCCAGGTGCGCTATGTGATCAGCACCACGCTGGCCCTGGGTGATCGGGTCTGGCCGGTGGAGTTCACTCTGGCCTGCCGCAAGTCCATGCGCTATCGCCTGCTGCTCGGTTCCAAAGCCCTGATCGATGGCCAGTTGGTGGTCAATCCGGGCATCAAATATGTACAAGACAAGCCGGTGTTCCCGGTATCTACCTCCTCCACAGGTGTTGCATGAAGATCGCTGTGCTGTCGCGTAATCCGCGTCTGTATTCCACCCGCCGTCTGGTCGAAGCCGGAATCGAGCGCGGGCATGAAATGGTGGTGATCGACACCTTGCGCGCCTACATGAACATTGCCAGCCACAAGCCGCAGATCCATTACCGCGGCAAACCGCTGGAAGGTTTTGACGCGGTGATCCCGCGGATCGGCGCATCGGTGACGTTCTACGGCTGCGCGGTGTTGCGTCAGTTCGAAATGATGGGCGTGTTCCCGCTCAACGAGTCGGTGGCAATTGCCCGCTCGCGGGACAAATTGCGTTCGCTGCAGCTGCTGTCGCGGCGCGGCATCGGTTTGCCGGTCACCGGTTTTGCCCACTCGCCGGACGATATTCCCGACCTGATCGCCATGGTCAACGGTGCACCGCTGGTGATCAAGGTACTGGAAGGCACCCAGGGCATCGGCGTGGTGCTGTGCGAAACAGCCACGGCGGCAGAATCGGTGATCGAGGCGTTCATGGGCCTGAAGCAGAACATCATGGTCCAGGAATACATCAAGGAAGCCGGCGGCGCGGATATCCGCTGCTTCGTGGTCGGCGACAAGGTGATCGCGGCAATGAAGCGCCAGGCCAAACCGGGCGAGTTTCGTTCCAACCTGCATCGCGGCGGCAGCGCCAGCCTGATCAAGATCACCCCGGAAGAACGCATGACCGCGTTACGCGCTGCCAAGGTCATGGGCCTGGCAGTGGCGGGTGTGGATATCCTGCGTTCCAATCACGGTCCGCTGGTGATGGAAGTGAACTCGTCGCCGGGACTGGAAGGCATCGAAACCACCACTGGCAAGAATGTCGCCGGGATCATCATCGAGCATCTGGAAAAGAATGGCGGGCCGAATATGACTCGCACCAAGGGCAAGGGCTAAAGCAAAAGATCGCAGCCTTCGGCAGCTCCTACAGGGGAATGCATTTCGTGTAGGAGCTGCCGCAGGCTGCGATCTTTTTTCCGCCGTTACACCGCATCTCGGGGCAACATCAATCCCAACGGCAATCTCACCCGCGCTTCCAGTCCCCCCCCGGACCGGTTGCGCAATTCGACATTGCCGCCATGCATCGCCGCAATCCTTTTCACGATCGCCAGCCCCAGCCCGGTGCCTTTGCCACCGCGAGCCCGATCACCTCGGGTAAACGGGTTGAAGATCGCTTCAAGCTCGGACGGATCAATACCCGCGCCACGGTCCATCACGCTCAGCACCACATACGGCGCGCTGGTATCTCCCGACACATAAGCCGCGACTTCAACACCCGTGCCGGCATGGTTCAAGGCATTGCCGATCAGGTTGTTGAGCAGGCGTTTCATCGACACCCGACGCAGCGGAAACGGCTGGATCGGTTCCAGGCGCAGGCGCACTTTCTCTTCGTTCTGGTTGTATGGCGCGGCGACTTCGCGCACCAGATCGCTGAGGTCGACCTCTTCCACCGACTCGTCACGACCGTCGCGAATGAACGCGAGGAATTGGTCGAGAATCGCGTCCATGTCTTCGATGTCGCGGACCATGTCGTCGGTGAGGTCGGTGTGATCGCCCATCAGTTCCAGCGACAGGCGCAAGCGCGTCAGCGGTGTCCGCAAGTCGTGGGAAACCCCCGCCAGCATCAGCTCGCGCTCACGCCCGGCCTGTTCGACGTCCTCGGCCATCTGGTTGAAGGCGCGATAAACCTCGGTCATTTCGCTCGGCGTATCACTGATCGGCAGACGTACGCTGCGACCCTGGCCGAGTTGCCGCGCGGCATACACCAGGCGCTTCAACGGCTGGTTGAGCTGGCTGACGAAAATCCATGCGGAGGCTGTCGACAACAGGCCGATGGCGAGGAACCAGCCGAGCACGTTCCAGATTTTCTGGCCGCGCAGCGGATGTGGATACAGCGGCACTTTCAGCCAGCCATCGCCCAGACTCGGTGCCCTCACCCACAGCGCCGGCGGCGAATGCATGCGCAAACGCACCTCGGTGTCGGCACCCAGTTCCGCCTGCATCTGACGTTGGTAGATTTCGCTGTACGGCCAGTGCTGTTCGCCTTCCGGCACACCGGCGCCGACCACCCGAATCAGGGTCGCGGCATCGGCAATTTTTGCGCGGTTCTCTTCGTCGGCGGCCCAATAGGCGCGTAGCGTCAGAGCGACACCATGGCTGTATTGGCGATCCACCAGCACGTCCTCGTTCATCAACAGATAAACCAGGGTCAGCGCCTTGGAAAACAGCACGACGATCAGCACCAGCCAGAGGGTGCGGGAGAAAAAACTTTGGGGGAACCAGACGGGGGTTTTCATCTTTAACCGCTACACACTTGCAGGAGCGAGCAATGCTCGCATATTGCGGATTGCGAGTCTGTGGCAATGGCCGTGCGACCAGAGCCTTGCAGACCCGCTCCTACAAATCACCGATCACTTGGTGGCGGTGCCATCCGGTACGAACACGTAACCCACGCCCCAGACGGTCTGGATGTAGCGCGGTTTCGACGGATCGGGTTCGATCATGCGGCGCAGACGCGAGATCTGCACGTCGATGGAGCGCTCCAGCGCATCCCATTCACGGCCACGGGCGAGGTTCATCAGCTTGTCGCGGGTCAGCGGCTGACGCGCGTTCATCACCAGCGCCTTGAGTACCGCGAACTCACCGGTGGTGAGCATGTGCACTTCATCGCCACGCTTGAGCTCGCGGGTCGCCAGCGACAACACGTAATCACCGAAGGTGACGTTTTCGTCTTCACTGCCTGGCGCGCCCGGCACCGGTGCGGCCTGACGGCGCAATACCGCTTTGACCCGAGCCATCAGCTCGTCCGGGTTGAACGGCTTGGCCAGGTAATCGTCGGCGCCCAGTTCAAGGCCCTTGATACGGCTCAGCTCATCGCCCTTGGCGGTGAGCATGATGATCGGAATCTGGTTGTTCGCGCTGCGCAGACGGCGGCACGCGGTCAGGCCGTCTTCGCCCGGCAGCATCAGGTCGAGAACGACCAGATTGAACACTTCACGCGCCAGCAGACGGTCCATCTGCTCAGTGTTCGGAACGGTACGGGCACGGTAGCCCTTGCTGACGAAGAAACGCTCCAGCAGGCTGCTCAGCCCCGGATCGTCATCAACGATAAGAATTTTTTCGCCTTCAGCCGTTTGTGCAGTGCTGCTCATTGGATGCTCCTTTTAGCTCGGCGCGCATTATGGCGTAGCTGTCGTTATACGCACCGTGCGCATTGTTAGCAGATTTTTCCTTCACTGCCAGAAAACCGGGGTTTATGCCTACAGCCTGCAACGCCCCCGAATGACAGAACGCTGGTTATAATGCGCGGCGTTTTGCGCCAGGCAACGTCTGAATCGTTACCGTAAGTGGCCGGTATTTTTTCCGGCCCTGTGCAGTAACTGTTCGATTTCACGGGTCAATGGGCAGCTTCTTGATCCAGGCAGCGGCAATTTTCCAGCCGCTCAATCAGCCTCCAGGCCATTATCTGCGTGCCTGCGAGCCTGCTTTCATACTATGTCAGGTGGTTTTATGGACAGCATCAACAGCCGCATCGCCGAGGAACTCGGCGTACGCCCACAACAGGTCGAAGCGGCCGTCGCGCTACTCGATGAAGGTTCTACCGTCCCCTTCATCGCCCGTTACCGGAAAGAAGTCACCGGCAGCCTCGATGACACCCAGTTGCGTCATCTGGAAGAGCGCCTGCGCTACCTGCGAGAACTCGACGAACGGCGCATCAGCATCCTCGCCAGCATCGAAGAGCAAGGCAAGCTCACCCCTGCCCTGGAACGCGACATCAAGCTCGCCGACACCAAAACCCGTCTCGAAGACTTGTACCTGCCGTACAAGCAGAAGCGCCGCACCAAGGGCCAGATCGCCCTCGAAGCCGGCCTCGGCGAACTGGCCGACGGCTTGTTCAACGACCCGAACCTGTCGCCGGAAACCGAAGCCGCACGCTTCGTCGATGCCGAAAAAGGTGTGGCCGACGTCAAGGCTGCGCTGGAAGGCGCCAAGTACATCCTCATGGAGCGCTTCGCAGAAGACGCCAGCCTGTTGGAAAAGCTGCGTAATTTCCTCAAACAGGAAGCGATCCTCAGTGCCCGCGTCATCGCCGGCAAGGAAGAGGAAGGCGCCAAGTTCCGTGATTACTTCGAACACGACGAGCCGCTGAAAAGCATGCCATCGCACCGTGCCCTGGCGATTTTCCGTGGCCGCAACGAAGGCATTCTCAGCTCCGCGCTGAAAGTCGGCGATGAGCTGCCCGGCACGATGCACCCGTGCGAAGGCATGATCGCTCAGCAGTTCGGCATCCAGAACCAGAACCGCCCGGCGGACAAATGGCTCGGTGAAGTGGTGCGCTGGACCTGGAAGGTCAAGCTCTACACCCACCTGGAAACCGACCTGCTCGGCGAGTTGCGCGATGGCGCCGAAACCGAAGCGATCAACGTTTTCGCGCACAACCTGCACGACCTGCTGTTGGCCGCTCCGGCAGGCCCGCGCGCGACGCTGGGCCTCGACCCGGGCCTGCGTACCGGCTGCAAGGTGGCCGTGGTCGATTCGACCGGCAAGCTGCTCGACCACGCCACGGTTTACCCGCACGTGCCGCACAACAAATGGGATCAGACCATCGCCATCCTCGCCGCGCTATGCGCCAAGCATTCGGTGGACCTGATCGCCATCGGCAACGGCACTGCCAGCCGCGAGACCGACAAGCTGGCGATCGAGCTGATCAAAAAATATCCAGCGATGAAAATGACCAAGGTCATGGTTTCCGAAGCCGGCGCCTCGGTGTACTCGGCGTCGGAACTGGCGGCCAAGGAATTCCCGGACCTCGATGTGTCGATCCGTGGCGCCGTGTCGATCGCCCGTCGCCTGCAGGATCCGTTGGCCGAGCTGGTGAAAATCGATCCGAAATCCATTGGCGTCGGCCAGTACCAGCACGACGTCTCGCAGCTGAAACTGGCGCGCGGTCTGGACGCCGTGGTCGAGGACTGCGTGAACGCCGTGGGCGTGGATGTGAACACCGCCTCCGTGGCCTTGCTGGCACGGATTTCCGGCCTCAATGCGACGCTGGCGCAGAACATCGTTGCTCACCGTGACGAACACGGCGCGTTCAAGACCCGTGCAGCGCTGAAGAAAGTCGCGCGACTGGGCGAGAAAACCTTCGAACAGGCCGCCGGTTTCTTGCGCGTGATGAACGGCGACAACCCGCTGGATTCGTCGGCGGTGCACCCGGAAGCCTATCCACTGGTGCAGCGCATTGCCGCTGAAACCGACCGCGACATTCGCTCGCTGATCGGCGATGCCGCGTTCCTCAAGCGTCTGGACCCGAAGAAATTCACCGACGAAACCTTCGGTCTGCCGACTGTCACCGACATCCTGCAAGAACTGGAAAAACCCGGTCGCGACCCACGTCCGGAGTTCAAGACTGCCGAATTCCAGGAAGGCGTCGAAGACCTCAAGGATCTGCAACTGGGGATGATCCTTGAAGGCGTGGTGACCAACGTGACGGCGTTTGGTGCATTCGTCGACATCGGCGTGCATCAGGATGGTCTGGTGCACATCTCGGCGCTGTCGGAGAAGTTCATCAAGGACCCGCGCGAAGCGGTCAAGGCCGGTGACGTGGTGAAAGTGAAGGTCATGGAAGTCGATATCCCGCGCAAACGCGTCGGTCTGTCGATGCGCATGAGCGACACTCCCGGCGAGAAAATCGATGGCGCCCGTGGCTCGCGTCCGGGCTCGGCACCGCGCCAGTCTTCGGGCAACGCGCCGCGCAAGGAAACCACCACCGCCGCGCCGGTGAACAATGCGATGGCCTCGCTGTTCGCCAACGCCAAGCAGTTGAAGAAACGCTGATGGAAATGCCGGCCGGGCTCGTCGAGAGCGCGTTTTTCAAGCTGTTGGGCTGTCGCCTGCACAGTCTCGAAACCGGGGTGGCGCAAGTCGCCCTGGCGCTTGAGCCCGAACTGCGCAACCGCGGCGGCAAACTGCACGGCGGCGCGCTGTTCAGTCTGGTCGACATCGCCATGGGCCTGGCTTGTTCCAGCAGCCATGGCTTCGATCAGCAGAGTGCGACCATCGAATGCAAGATCAACTACATCCGCGCCGTTTCCGACGGCGAGGTGCTGTGCACGGCGCGGGTGATCCACCCGGGCCGGCGCACGCTGGTGGTCGAAGCCGAGGTGGTGCAGGGCGACAAACTGGTCGCAAAAGCGCAAGGCACCTTCGCTGTCCTGTAGATGTTGCTCATCATTTTGAGTTAATTTCGGCGCAACGAATCCTGTGGGAGCTGCCGAAGGCTGCGATCTTTTGATTTTGTTTTTCAACAGCAAGATCAAAAGATCGCAGCCTTCGGCAGCTCCTACGGGTTCATGTGTGCGGCTGACAGGCTAGAAAACCAGGCGATAACGCCAGTTTCAACTTCACCCTTGTAGACCGTCTTGCCCACCCCCATATTGGGGCGACTGACGCGTGAAGGAATCCAAATTGAGCGAACTTCTCAACCGCCGCCTGGCTCTGCTCGGCGAGCGCGCTAACCTCTCTCTGCTCAAGCAGTGCCTGCACGGTATCGAACGTGAATGCCTGCGCGTGACCAGTGAAGGTCGCCTGGCGCAAACGCCGCACCCCGAAGCCCTGGGTTCCGCGCTGACCAACGAACAGATCACCACCGACTACTCCGAGTCGCTGCTGGAATTCATTACGCCTGCCCTGCCGGATCCTGCCGACACGCTGGCGAGCCTGGACAAGATTCATCGTTTTGCCTACAGCAAACTCGGCAACGAGTACCTGTGGAGTCCATCGATGCCGTGCCCGTTGCCGGCCGAGGAAGATATTCCGATCGCCTATTACGGCACCTCCAACATCGGTCAGCTCAAGTACGTTTATCGCAAGGGCCTGGCCCTGCGCTACGGCAAGACCATGCAATGCATTGCCGGGATTCACTACAACTTTTCCCTGCCGGAACAGCTCTGGCCATTGCTGCGCGAGGCCGAAGGTTTCGTCGGCACCGATCGCGATTTCCAATCGGTTTCCTACATCGCGTTGATTCGCAACTTCCGTCGCTACAGCTGGCTGCTGATGTACCTGTTCGGTGCCTCGCCGGCGCTGGACGCCGGCTTCCTGCGCGGGCGTTCGCATCAGCTCGAGCAGCTCGATCCGGACACGCTGTATCTGCCGTACGCCACCAGCCTGCGCATGAGCGATCTCGGTTATCAGAGCAATGCCCAGGCCGGCCTGACACCGTGCTACAACGACCTGGCGAGCTACACCGACAGCCTGCGCGAAGCCGTGGCCACGCCCTACGCGCCATACGTGGAAGTCGGCACGCACAAGGATGGCGAGTGGGTGCAGCTCAACACCAACATCCTGCAGATCGAAAACGAGTACTACTCCAACATCCGCCCGAAACGCGTGACCTACACCGGCGAGCGGCCGATCCAGGCGCTGATGGCGCGCGGCATCCAGTACGTCGAAGTGCGCTGCCTGGACATCAACCCGTTCCTGCCGATGGGCATCGACCTCACCGAATCGCGCTTCATCGACGCCTTCCTGCTGTACTGCGCGCTGAACGACAGCCCGCTGCTGACCAACACTTCGTGCGGCAACGCCACCTCGAACTTCCTCAGCGTGGTCAAGGAAGGTCGCCGTCCGGGCCTGCAATTGCAGCGTGACGGTCAACCGGTCGAGATGAAGCAATGGGCGGCCGAACTGCTGGAACAGATTGCTCCGCTGGCGGCGATGCTCGACCAGAGCGTCGGCGGCGATGCCCACAGCAAGGCCCTGGATGCGCAACTGGCCAAGGTCAACGACCCGTCCCTGACCCCATCGGCGCAGGTGCTGGCGGCCATGGCCGAGCACAAGGAAAGCTTTGCGCAGTTCTCCCTGCGCCAGAGCCAGACCCACGCCGAGTTCTTCCGCAGCGAGCCGTTGGCGGCTGACGAGCAAGCGAAGTTTGAAGAGCTGGCGCGCGCGTCGCTGGCACAGCAGACCGAGCTTGAGCAGAACGAGGTTGGCGATTTCGATGTGTTTGTCGGCGCGTATCAGGCGAGCATCCTCGCCATCAGCAATTAAAAGCCCCTCACCCTAACCCTCTCCCAAAGGGAGAGGGGACTGACCGCGTTGTTCTTGCGAGCTACACCGACCTGAAATACCGGGCCGAACTCAGGCCTTGAAAAGCATGAAGATCAGCTCCCTTTCCCCCTCGCCCCCTTGGGGGAGAGGGCTGGGGTGAGGGGGCAAAGTTCTGACGTCGAACGAATCATCCGAAATCCCCACACCCTCTCCTATCCTTAGATTTTTCCGCTCATATGCTCATTCGAAAAAGTTATTTATTTATCGATTCTTAGATCATTTAGTCTCCATTCACGCCGACATTCGGTCGCCTGATCTGGAGCTCTCAATTGAAACTGAATTTCCCGCTTCGCCTGCTCGCCGCCGCCTCGCTGGCCGCTGCAAGCTTCCTGGCCCAGGCGGCCGATCTCACCGTCGCCTACCAGACTACCGTCGACCCGGCCAAGGTCGCTCAGGCCGACGGCGCCTACGAGAAAGCCACCAAGGCCGATATCAGTTGGCGCAAATTCGATAACGGTGCCGACATCATTGCCGCCATCGCTTCCGGCGATGTGCAGATCGGCTATCTCGGTTCGAGCCCGTTGACCGCTGCGATCACGCGCAAAGTGCCGGTCGAAACCTTCCTGATTGCCACGCAGATCGGCGCCGCTGAAGCACTGGTCGCGCGCGACGGTTCCGGCATCAAGACTCCGCAGGATCTGATCGGCAAGAAAATCGCCGTGCCGTTTGTGTCCACCGGGCACTACAGCCTGCTCGCCGCGCTGAAGCATTGGAACATCGACCCGTCGAAAGTCACCGTGCTCAACCTCGCGCCGCCAGCCATCATCGCCGCATGGAAACGCGGCGACATCGACGCCACTTACGTGTGGGATCCGGCACTGGGCGTCGCCAAGGAGAACGGCAAAGTGCTGATCACTTCCGGCGAACTGGCCAAGTTCGGCGCGCCGACCTTCGACGCGTGGATCGTGCGCAAAGACTTCGCCGAAAAGCACCCGGAAATCGTCACCGCGTTCGCCAAGGTCACCCTCGACGCCTACGCCGCTTACCGCAAGGATCCGCAGGCCTGGCTGGCCAACCAGAGCAACGTCGACAAACTGGTCAAACTCTCCGGCGCCAAGGCCAGCGACATTCCATTGCTGTTGCAGGGCAACGTCTACCCGCTGGCGGCAGATCAGGTCAGTGACCTCGGCGCGCCGACCACCAAAGCCATCACCGACACCGCCGCGTTCCTCAAGGAGCAAGGCAAGGTCGAAGCCGTGCTGCCGGACTACGCGCCTTACGTCAGCGCCAAATACATCACCAACTGATCGGGAGATACAGCGATGGCCTTGCTACAGCTGGAGCGCATCAGCGCACAGTACCCGGGCAGCCCGGAGCCGGTGCTGGCGGATATTTCTCTGACCCTGGGGCCGCAGCAATTGCTGGTCGCCCTCGGCCCGTCCGGCAGTGGCAAGACTTCGCTGTTGAACCTGATTGCCGGCTTCGTCGAGCCGAGTGCCGGGCGCATCACCCTTGACGGCGTGCCGGTCAAAGGCCCGAGCGCCGAACGTGGCGTGGTGTTTCAGGACGACGCTTTATTGCCTTGGCAGGACGTACTGGCCAACGTCGCCTTCGGCCTCGAACTGGCCGGTGTCGGCAAGGACAAGCGGGAAAAAATCGCCCGTGAAATGCTCGCGCTGGTCGATCTTGCCGGCTTCGAAGACCGGCGCATCTGGCAATTGTCCGGTGGCCAGAAACAACGCGTCGGCCTCGCCCGCGCCCTCGCCGCCGATCCGCGCGTGCTGCTGATGGATGAGCCGTTCGGTGCGCTTGATGCGTTCACTCGCGAGCAGATGCAGGAGCTGTTGCTGCAAGTCTGGCAGCGCACTGCCAAACCGGTTTTCCTGATTACCCACGACATTGAAGAAGCGGTGTTCCTCGCCACGGACCTGATTCTGCTGGCACCGAATCCGGGGCAGATCGTCGAGCGCCTGCAATTGGATTTTGGTCAGCGTTATGCCGCTGGCGAGTCGGCCCGCGCGATCAAGTCCGATCCGCGTTTTATCGAAACCCGCGAGCACGTGCTGAGCAAAGTCTTCTCGCAACGCAGCGCCGTACCCCGGCAGGAGCGCGCATGAGCAGTTACGACGTTTCCGCTGCGGCGGTGAAAACACCTTCGGTGAGCATCCCGGTGCGCCGGTGCCTCAGCACTCGCTGGATCAGCCTGCTGACCCTGTTCGGCCTGCTGGCGATCTGGTGGGCGGTGACCGCGACCGGCCTGATCGAACCGCTGTTCCTGCCGCCACCCTCTGCCGTGCTGCAAAAGGGCTGGTTGCTGGCGACCTCGGGGTACATGGATTCGACGTTATGGCAGCACCTGGGCGCGAGCCTGAGCCGCATCGGCCTTGGTCTGGTTTTTGCCATTCTGACCGCCGTGCCGGTGGGCATTGCCATTGGCGCCAACCGCATCGCTCGCGGTGTGCTCGATCCACTGATCGAGTTCTACCGCCCGATCCCGCCGCTGGCGTATCTGCCGCTGATCGTGATCTGGTGCGGCATTGGCGAGTTGTCGAAAGTGCTGCTGATCTACTTGGCGATTTTTGCGCCGATTGCGATTGCCACCGCGACGGGTGTGCGCACGGTTGATCCAGCAAAACTGCGCGCGGCGCAGTCGTTGGGCGCAACGCGCGTGCAGTTGATTCGCCATGTGATTCTGCCCAGCGCTCTGCCGGACATTCTCACCGGCGTGCGCATTGGCCTGGGGGTTGGCTGGTCGACCCTGGTTGCGGCCGAACTGATTGCTGCCACCAGCGGCTTGGGTTTCATGGTGCAGTCGGCCGCGCAATTCCTGGTCACCGATGTCGTGGTGCTGGGAATTCTGGTCATCGCCCTGATCGCCTTCGCCATGGAAATGGGCCTGCGCGCATTGCAGCGCAGACTGGTGCCATGGCACGGCCAGGCGCACTGAAGCATTTTTGAATCACACCTGTAGGAGCTGCCGAAGGCTGCGATCTTTGACTTTGGTTTTGACCAAAACAAGATCAAAAGATCGCAGCCTTCGGCAGCTCCTACAAAGGGTGGTTTCACCGAATTGAAGAGAAAGACCATGAGCACCCTCAACATCACCCCGTTAAGCTCGGCCCTCGGCGCGCAGATCAGTGGCGTCGACATCAGCCAGCCGCTGAGCCTGGAACACCGCGACGCCATCGAACAGGCGTTGCTCAAATATCAGGTGTTGTTCTTCCGCAACCAGCCGATCGAGCCGGCACAGCAGGCACGCTTCGCGCATTATTTCGGCGACCTGCACATTCACCCGATCTACCCGAACGTGCCGGAACAACCGGAAGTGCTGATCCTCGACACCGCCGTCACCGACGTGCGCGATAACGCGATCTGGCACACCGACGTGACCTTCCTGCCAACGCCCGCGATGGGCGCAGTGCTCAGCGCCAAGTTGCTGCCGGAGTTCGGTGGCGACACGTTGTGGGCCAGCGGAATCGCGGCATATGAAGCGCTGTCGGTGCCGATGAAAACCCTGCTCGAAGGGCTGACAGCGACCCACGATTTCACCCGATCGTTTCCGCTCGAGCGCTACGGCAACACGCCTGAGGCGCTGGCGCAGTGGGAAGAAGCGCGGCGCAAGAATCCGCCGCTGTCGCACCCGGTGATTCGCACCCACCCAGTGAGCGGGCGGCGCTCGCTATTCGTCAATGAAGGATTTACCTCAAAGATCAACGAATTGTCGGAAACCGAGAGCGAGGCGATTCTGAAGTTTCTGTTCGCCCACGCGACACGGCCGGAATTCACCATTCGCTGGCGCTGGCAGAAGGACGACATCGCCTTCTGGGACAACCGCGTGACGCAGCATTACGCGGTGGATGATTACCGCCCGGCGCGGCGGGTGATGCAGCGGGCGACGGTGTTGGGGGATGTGCCGTTTTTTCGCTGAGCCCTTTTAAAGGCAAAAGCCCCTCACCCTAACCCCTCCCGGAGGGGAGAGGGGACTGATTGGGGATGCTGTAGAAGTACGCCGACCTGAACGTACTTTGCTGAATCCATAATCGACTCGGTATTTCAGGTCGATGTAAGACGCAAGACACCTCGGTCGGCTCCCTCTCCCTCTGGGAGAGGGCTGGGGTGAGGGTGGCTCACTCCGCCGTCGAAGGCTTCTCCCAAAGATTGATCCCGCCCTCCTGGGCAAACCGGTCAATCTCCGCCAGCTCTTCAGCACTGAAATGCAGATTCTTCAGCGCCCCGACGTTCTCGATGATCTGCTCCGGCCGGCTCGCGCCGATCAGTGCCGAGGTCACTCGTGGATCACGCAGGGTCCACGCCAGTGCCAGTTGCGCCAGGCTCTGGCCGCGACGCTGGGCGATCTCGTTCAACGCTCGCACGTGAGCGATGTTGGCCTCGGACAAGTGCGAAGCCTGCAGCGAGCCGCCGCCCGGGCGATTGACTCGCGCATCGGCCGGCACGCCGTTGAGGTATTTGTCGGTGAGCAAGCCCTGCGCCAGCGGCGTGAACGCGATGACGCCCGTGCCGAGTTCATCGGTGGTGTCGAGCAGATCCTTTTCCACCCAACGATTGAGCAGGTTGTACGCCGGCTGATGAATCAGCAGCGGCACTTTCCACTCTTTCAGCAGCCCGGCCATCTCGCGGGTTTTCACCCCGGAATAGGACGAGATACCGATGTACAGCGCCTTGCCCTGCTGCACAGCGGTGGCGAGGGCGCTGGCGGTTTCTTCCAGCGGGGTGTCCGGGTCGAAGCGGTGCGAATAGAAGATGTCCACATAGTCCAGACCGAGGCGTTGCAGGCTCTGGTCGAGGCTGGCCAGCACGTATTTGCGCGAACCGCCGCCCTGACCATACGGGCCGGGCCACATGTCCCAACCGGCCTTGCTGGAGATGATCAGCTCGTCGCGATACTGCTTGAAGTCTTCGCGCAGCAGGCGACCGAAATTGATCTCGGCGCTGCCGTATGGCGGGCCGTAGTTGTTGGCCAGATCGAAATGATTGATGCCCAGATCGAACGCGGTGCGCAGCAAGGCACGCTGGGTCTCGATCGGCGTGCTGTCGCCAAAGTTGTGCCACAGGCCCAACGACAAGGCCGGCAGCACCAGACCGCTGCGACCGACGCGGCGGTAAGGAATGGAGTCGTAGCGGTTTTCGGCAGCGGTGTAAGTCATCGAATCCTCTCTTGTCTGTCTTTTAGTCATCAGAAACCGGACACCTTTGTGGCGAGGGGATTTATCCCCGATGGGTGGCGAAGCCGCCCCAAAACCTGAAACCTCGGTGAATCTGGTGTACCGAATGCGCTGGTTTTACGACTGCTTCGCAGCCGAACGGGGATGAATCCCCTCGCCACAAAAGCCCCATCAATCATGCAAAGCGATTTGCAGGTCGAACCAGCCCCAAGTTCTGCCGCAACGTCCGGCCTTCATATCCAGTCCTGAACAACCCGTCCAGCATACGCCCAAGCGGCGCGACGCCGACCTCCGGTTCGACCAATTGCTGAAACGTTTCACATTTTTTCCTGCGCTTCAGCCTCGCTGGATTGGCCATGCTCAAAGTGACACCGAGTTGGCCCCTTCGCGAGCAGGCTCGCTCCCACAGACTTCTCCTGTGAACATGAAATTCATGTCCAGCCGAGATCCATTGTGGGAGCGAGCCTGCTCGCGAAGGCGGCCAATCAGGCAACACCCATTCACCAGGCGAAAACTGCCATGCACATCACCATCATCACTTTCTCCGGCCTGGTCCTGCTCGCACTGATGCTTTACATCGGCGACCCCATTGGCTTCAGCCGCCAGACCATGGCCTACCGCTTCGCAGCGCTATGGCTTGCGATGACCCTGATCAATGGCGCAGTCGGCGTAGTTCATGCGGGCGGCCGCTGGGTACGGAAATAGCGCTTGGCAGCGCGGTATTCGGCGTGCCGGCAGCAGCAATGGTGTTGTTCATGCTGCTGAGCGCCGAGTCCTGAGCAGACCCGGCGCGCAGCCGTCGGTCAACGCACCAGATGCAGGAACTGCATGTGCCGTTCGTACTGGTCGAGGATGTCGTTGATGATCTGCTCTTTGGTGTAGCCGACCAGATCGTAGTCCTGACTGCCCTCGCTCAAGTGCACTTCGGCGCGGTAGTAGCGGCGATTGTTGAGTTGCTTGGAACCCATGCCGCCACGCGCGAACGATGGCGTGAAGTAGCCGCGCATCTGCACCTGATAGATGAACGGATGCTGCTCGCCATGGCCGATTTCCAGGCTGACGTTGTCATGCGCCGGATCCGGCTGGGTAACCACGTGCAGGCCTTTTTCGACGAACACGGCGGTCACTTCTTCGATCGCCGGGCGGACGGTGCTTTCCATGAAGCGGTACACCTCGTCGCGGGACGGGAAGTGCACGGCCTGACTCAGGCGCTGACGCCAGCCACCGGTGCCACGCCGCGAACCGGAGACCGGCGCCAGCGAATGCAACTGCGCGATCTGCTTCTGCGACTCCAGATAGAACGCCTTGTGCAGGCCCCACATCATCAGCAGCAGAATCAACGAGAACGGCAATGAGGTCAGCACCACCGCCGACTTCAACGCGTCGATGCTGCCGGAAAACAGCAGTGCGCTGGTGATCAGCGCGGTCATCGCACCCCAGAAGACCCGCAGCCATTTCGGCCCGTCTTCATCCGGGTTGCCGCCTTTCGCCGACAGGGTGGAGAGCACCACGGTGCCGGAATCCGCAGACGTCACGAAGAACACGAAGCTGATGAACACCGTCACGGCGATGACAGTCTTGCTCCACGGATAGGTTTCCAGCAGCAGATAAATGCTCATCGACGGATTGTCGATGGCCGACATGCCCAGCGCACTCATGCCGTGATTGAGCACTTGATCCAGGGCGCTGTTGCCGAAGATCGACATCCACGCCAAGGTGAAACCGAGCGGAATCAACAGCACGCCGAAGACGAATTCACGGATGGTGCGGCCACGGGAAATCCGCGCGATGAACAGGCCCACGAACGGCGACCATGCGATCCACCAAGCCCAGTAGAACACGGTCCAGCCGCCCAGCCAGTCGCTCGGTTTGTCGTAGGCGTAGAGGTCGAAACTCTTCATCGGCAGCGCGCCGAGGTAATCGCCGACGTTCTGGATCAGGGTGTTGAGCAGGTGCTGAGTCGGCCCGGCAAACAATACGAACAGCAGCAGTCCGCAGGCCAGCAGCATGTTGATGTCCGACATCACCCGTACGCCTTTGTCGACGCCGGAGACGGCCACAATGATCGCCGCACCCATCATCAGTGTGATCAGGCCGACCTGAATCCACTGCGTGTGGGCGATGCCGAACAGGTAGTCCAGCCCGGAGTTCAGATGCAGCACGCCGAAGCCCATGTCGGCACCAAGACCGAACACCGTGGCGATGATGCCGAAGCCGTCCACCGCATAGCCGATCGGGCCGTTGATGCGTTTGCCGATCAGCGGATACAGCGCCGAACGCAGGGCCAGCGGCAGGTTGTGCCGATAGGCGAAATAGGCCAGTGCCATGCCGACGAAGGCAAACACGCCCCAGCCATGAAGGCCCCAATGCAGGAACAGGATCTGCATCGCCTGGCGTGCCGCATCCGCCGTGCCCGCGTCGCCTTGCGGTGGCTGGAGCATGTGGGTCAGCGGTTCGGAGACGCAGAAGAAAAACAGCGTGATGCTGATCCCGGCGGCGAACAGCATGCCGGCCCAGGACAGGTAACTGAATTCGGGTTCGTCGTGGTCGGCACCGAGTTTTATCTTGCCGTAGCCGGATAAGGCGGTGACCACCACGAAGATCAGATACAGGGTCATCGCGAGCATGTAGTACCAGCCGACCGTGTTGGCCGCCCAGTTTTGCGCTTCCAGCAACCAGGCGCCGGCCTGCTCGGGGATGGCGATGACGACAAGACCAAACAGCAGAATGACCGTCGCGGCGAAGTAGAACACCGGCGGATTCATGCGCACCAGACCGCTGGCGGGGGTAGACGATGCACTCATGAAAGGTGCACCTCGAAGGGTTGAAACGTGGCTGAAATGATCGGACTCAGCAAAGGCAAGCCTCCTGTTGTGAGCGGGCAGCGAACCACCGGTTTAACTTGAATGAACGTTCAAGTTAAACATGAATGGGGTGGTAAGGACTAATCGCAGGGCTGGGCGGTAGGTTTCCTACAGCGCCCGAGGAGGTTTATGACGCGGGTTTTGTGAGATTCGTTCACTGCGCCAAGCAAGAATCAAAAGCCCCTCACCCTAACCCTCTCCCAGAGGGAGAGGGGACTGATTGGGGGATGTTCAGAATGTGCGCCAACCTGAGGAAACCGTGCCGAATCCATAATCGACCCGGTATTTAAGGTCGATGTATGACGCAAAACACCTCGGTCGGCCCCCTCTCCCTCCGGGAGAGGGCTGGGGTGAGGGGAAAAGGATTCCACGGCCTACTTCTGCGTCCCGTCATCATGCTGCAGATTTGCCTGCGTCAGATTCGCCCCCGCCGGCACACTGCGCGTCAGCCAGACGTTGCCGCCAATGGTCGAGCCCTTGCCGATGGTGATCCGTCCGAGAATCGTCGCCCCGGCATAAATCACAACGTCATCCTCAACGATCGGGTGGCGCGGGTGGCCCTTCTGCAACTGGCCGTCCTCATCCGCCGGAAAGCGCTTGGCACCCAAAGTCACCGCCTGATAAATGCGCACCCGCTCGCCAATGATCGCGGTTTCGCCAATCACTACGCCTGTGCCGTGATCGATAAAGAAACTGCGGCCGATCTGCGCGCCCGGGTGGATATCGATGCCGGTCGCCGAGTGCGCGATCTCCGCGCTGATCCGCGCCAGCAACGGCAGCCCGGCGCGATACAGATGGTGCGCCAGTCGATGGTGAATCACCGCAAGAATGCCCGGATAGCACAGCAGCACTTCGTCAACGCTGCGTGCCGCCGGGTCGCCGTGATAAGCCGCAAGCACATCGGTGTCGAGCAGCGTGCGCAGGCCCGGCAAGGCCAAGGCGAAATCCTGCACAATCTGAATGGCGCGGGTCTCTACTTCACTGTCGTCCTGCGCACTGTGGCGGGCAACGTAACGCAGCTCCAGTCGTGTCTGCGCCAGCAAAGCATTCAGCGCTACATCAAGTGTGTGGCCGACGTAGAAGTCTTCACTTTCTTCACGCAGATCGACCGGCCCCAGACGCATCGGGAACAGCGCGCCACACAGCGCCTCGAGGATCTCCGCCATCGCCGCACGCGACGGCAACTCGCGCCCACCCTGCTCCCCTGAAGCGCGACCATTCTGTGCGCGCCACTGATCCCGCGCGCTGCGCAGCTGGCTGACGATGGTCTGCAATTGCCAATGGCTGGAACGCTCGCTCACGGTAAAGACTCCTCACGGGCGGCCGGACTGTCTGGCCGCGTCAACGGCGCCTACTTTACGGCATGCCTTTGCCGACGAATTAAGAACCGATAGTGCTGGCCCCAGTCCATTTGGCTATAAGCGATTGGCGGTTGCCCGGGCAAAAACGCGTGCCTATAGTCCTTTCATTCTTCTGCGCCAGTACGGACCCATGATCAAACAACAGCTGCAACGCTTCCCCCGTCTCGAACTGCTGAGCCACCCTACTCCGCTGGAAAAACTCGAACGCCTGTCCACCTGGCTTGGTCGCGAGGTGTACATCAAGCGCGATGACCTGACGCCGCTGGCGATGGGCGGCAACAAGCTGCGCAAACTCGAATACCTGGCCGCCGACGCGCTCGCGCAAGGTGCTGACACGCTGATCACGGCCGGTGCGTTGCAATCGAACCACGTGCGCCAGACCGCCGCGCTGGCCGCGAAACTCGGCCTCGGTTGTGTGGCGCTGCTGGAAAACCCGCTCGGCACTGATGATGGAAATTACACCGGCAACGGCAACCGCTTGCTGCTGGATCTGTTCGACACCAAAGTCGAGCTGGTCGACAACCTCGATAATGCCGACGAACAACTGGCCGCCCTGGCCGTGCGCCTGCGCAGCAACGGCAAGAAGCCGTATCTGGTGCCGATCGGCGGCTCCAACGCCCTTGGTGCTCTGGGTTATGTGCGCGCCGGGCTGGAACTGGCTGAGCAGATCAAGGACAGCGGCCTCGATTTCGCCGCTGTGGTGCTGGCTTCAGGCAGTGCCGGTACTCACAGTGGTCTCGGACTGGCGCTGAGTGAGGTGCTGCCGCAACTGCCGGTGATCGGCGTGACCGTTTCGCGCAGTGAAGAAGATCAGCGCCCGAAGGTTCAGGGTTTGGCCGAATGCACCGCTGAGCTGCTGGGCATCGAGTTGCCGGCCAGTTTCAAGGTCAAGCTGTGGGACGAATATTTCGGCCCGCGTTACGGCGAGCCGAATGCCGGTACTTTGGCGGCGGTGAAACTGTTGGCGGCTCAGGAAGGTCTGTTGCTTGACCCGGTGTACACCGGCAAGGCCATGGCCGGCCTGTTAGACGGGATTGGCCGGCAGCGATTCGATGACGGCCCGATCATCTTCCTGCACACCGGGGGCGCGCCGGCGTTGTTTGCCTACAAGGATTTTCTGTAAGAGCAGATCAAGAGATGGTGATTGTTCCCCACGCAGAGCGTGGGAATGATCTTATGCAGAAAGTGAATATCAAAATTGATATTAAGTATTTTCAAGTCTAACGATCACATCTTATAGTCTCGCCGCAGGCGAATTTCGGGCGAGACGCTTAAGCTGCTTTAAGGCAGGATAGCGCTGTCGTCCAGATCACCAATTTGCCTACATTCCTTAAGCGTCTTCCATAAGAAAACACAGGGGCTTGTCATGAATTTTTCCGCACTACGTCGCACTCTGCTGGTCGGTTCGCTGGGCCTTGCGCTCAGCGCCGGCCTGATCGGTCAGGCAGTGGCCGGTGAGCAGTTGCAACAGATCAAGGACAAGGGCGTTCTGAACGTCGGCCTGGAAGGCACTTACCCCCCGTTCAGCTATGTCGACGAGAACGGCAAGCTGTCGGGTTTTGAAGTGGAGCTGTCCGAAGCGCTGGCGCAAAAGCTCGGCGTCAAGGCCAAGATTCAGCCGACCAAATGGGACGGCATCCTCGCCGCACTGGAATCCAAGCGTCTGGATCTGGTGGTCAACCAAGTGACCATTTCCGACGAGCGCAAGAAGAAGTACGACTTCTCCGAACCGTATACCGTCTCTGGCATTCAGGCCCTCGTGCTGAAAAGCAAAGAGTCGGCGCTGAACATCAAGACTGCCGCTGACCTGTCCGGCAAGAAAGTCGGTGTCGGCCTGGGTACCAACTACGAGCAGTGGGTCCGCGCCAACGTGCCGGGTGCTGACGTGCGCACCTACGATGATGATCCGACCAAATTCGCCGACCTCAACAACGGTCGTACCGATGCCATCCTGATCGACCGTCTGGCTGCCCTCGAATACGCCAAGAAAGCCCCGAAAACCGTAGCTGCCGGTGAGGCCTTCTCGCGTCAGGAATCCGGTATCGCCCTGCGCAAAGGCGAGCCTGAACTGCTGGCTGCGGTGAACAAGGCGCTCGACGAACTGCGTGCTGACGGCACTCTTGAGAAACTGTCGAAGAAATACTTCAACGCAGACGTCACTAAATAATGGAAGAGGCTTTCCAACTCGCGCTGGATTCCGCGCCCTTTCTGTTGAAGGGCGCGTACTACACGGTAGTCCTCAGCCTCGGCGGGATGTTCTTCGGTCTGCTGCTGGGCTTCGGCCTCGCGCTGATGCGCCTGTCGCGCTTCAAATCGGTCAGCTGGCTGGCCCGCATCTACGTGTCGTTCTTTCGCGGCACGCCGTTGCTGGTGCAGCTGTTCGTGATCTATTACGGCTTGCCGCAACTGGGCATGGAGCTTGATCCGCTGCCAGCAGCGCTGATCGGTTTCTCGCTGAACATGGCCGCCTACGCCTGTGAAATCCTTCGTGCCGCGATCGGTTCGATCGAACGCGGTCAGTGGGAGGCTGCTGCGAGTATCGGCATGACCCGCGCGCAGACCCTGCGCCGGGCCATCCTGCCGCAAGCGATGCGCACGGCATTGCCGCCGCTGGGCAACAGCTTCATTTCGCTGGTCAAGGACACGGCGCTGGCCGCGACCATTCAGGTGCCGGAGCTGTTCCGTCAGGCGCAGCTGATTACCGCCCGGACTTTTGAAGTCTTCACCATGTATCTTGCCGCCGCGCTGATCTACTGGATTCTGGCCACGGTGCTTTCGCACTTGCAGAACAAGTTGGAAGAGCGGGTCAATCGGCACGACCAGGAGTCCTGACGCGATGATTGTCGTGGAAAAACTGACCAAGCAATTCAAGGGTCAGGTCGTGCTCAACGGCATCGACCTTGAGGTAAAGGAAGGCGAAGTCGTCGCGATCATCGGCCCCAGTGGTTCGGGGAAAACGACGTTCCTGCGCTGCCTGAATTTCCTCGAAGAGCCCACCAGCGGCCGGATCAAGGTCGGCGATATCGAAATCGATACCAGCCGCCCGCTGAACCAGCAGCAAAGTCTGGTGCGCAACCTGCGCCAGCACGTCGGCTTCGTGTTCCAGAACTTCAACCTGTTCCCCCATCGCACCGCTTTGGAAAACGTCATCGAAGGCCCGATCGTGGTCAAGAAGATGCCGCGCGACCAGGCAGTTGCTCTGGGTAAAAAGCTGCTGACCAAAGTGGGGCTTGCCGGCAAGGAGGACGCGTATCCGCGCCGGCTTTCCGGTGGCCAGCAACAGCGCGTGGCAATTGCCCGGGCGCTGGCGATGGAGCCGGAAGTCATTCTGTTCGACGAACCGACCTCCGCCCTCGACCCGGAACTGGTCGGCGAAGTGCTGGCGACCATTCGCGGTCTTGCCGAAGAAAATCGCACCATGGTGATTGTCACCCATGAAATGGGTTTTGCCCGTGACGTGGCCAATCGCGTGGTGTTTTTCGACAAGGGCGTAATTGTTGAACAAGGTGAAGCCAAGGCACTGTTTGCCAACCCGAAAGAAGAACGCACCAAACAGTTTCTCAGCAAGTTTCTGAATCACGCCTGAGAACTTTCTCTGCCACAGCCCTCAACTTCCACGGACGGAAGTTATCCCTCCCCCGGCATTTCATTCTTCTAAACATTTATTACTTGTGCGCGCAGATAAACATTGCGCAACGATGACGCACATCCTCGATTCGTCATATTTCCACACGTTTGCCGGTGAACGAACCCGCACAAAACGCCGCGAAACCGCTGTTTATCTGTAGCTGATTTCGCGCTTACGCCTAGGCTTATTGCCTCGATGACGTAGGAGCTTTCTGATTAACTTGTAATTTACGCATTAACTAATCCCCTCTATTGACACCCCTCTCCGCAGACTTTTATCTAGTCGGCAACCGGCGCCCCTTAGTTCAAACAACTCGCACTAATACCGAGCAAATACTTGTCGCTTTTATTGCCAGTTGATTCGCGCCTTTTTTGTTTTCCAGAAACGGATTTCGCTGCAAGACTTCAAGGAGAGAAACCGATGACCCGCACTTCGCACACACCCGAACTTGCAGCGCCAACGCTGGCATGCGCACAAAAAACCGGCATTAACCTGGCAACAGCAGCCCACCTGCTCATCGACGTGCCGCCCTACTGCGACATGGACGTTGGCGATCTGATCGAACTGTTCTGGGACAAATGCTATGTCGCGTCAAAAGTCCTCAGCGCGGCCGATGTGGGCGAGTCAGTGAGCCTGCGGGTGCCGGAGAGTTTCATTGCCAATGGCACCGCGCGCATTCACTACCGCGTGATGCAGGTCGGCCAGGGCCCCGCGCTTTCGGCAACGACGCGGATACAGGTCAAACTCGATTGCCCGGGTGGCCAGCCCGCTGCGCACTGCGAAGATGAAAACCAGCAACTGGCACCGGTGATCATCCCCGAAGCGATTCGCCGCCAGGGCGTCAACCCCAGCCAGATCAAACGCGGCGTGCCGCTGACTATCGAGCCTTATCTGAACATGGCCGAAGACGACGCCATCACATTGCGCTGGGGTGATGTGCGCATGGATCTGGCGGCGCTCACTGCGGCCGACGTCGGGCTGCCGATTCAGGTCTGGGTGCCACCGGCGGTCATTGTCGAAGCGGGCGAAGACCTGCGGCTGGACGTGACCTACTGCATCCTCGACCGGGTCGGTAACAACTCGCGCTGGGCACCGCCGCGCACACTGAAAATCGGTTGCGTGAATCCGTACGTGAAAGTCCCGTTGAAGCCCGAATTCAAGGCCGCTGAATCACGTACCAAGTGAGACCTGCTCAAGGTGGGAGGTCAGTTATCTCTCACCTGAACCTCGTTAACCAAGCCGAACATTCACCCTTCTATGCATATTCCTAAAAGTTAGTTCATTTAATTTTTATACACGCTTAGGGTATATGCACCGGACCACCGGACATTCTTTCAATCGTCGCACTCCGCGGCGTTTTTCATGAGATGTGAGGTAGGTATGGTCCGGAACACAATCACCCCAGTGCAGATCGCCAGGGCATTGCGTGCAGCCAGGGAGCGGCACTGATGTCCAGTCTGGCAGATGCGAATCTGCAGTCCGATCTGGACATCGCCCCACTGTTATTGCCCGCGCAAGTACTGCGCAACGACGCTCAAGCCATCAAGGCCGCCCACGAGCTGGCGCAGGCCGCCCGCGTGCAGGCGGCCAAACGCGACCGTCAGCGCAAGCTGCCATGGTCGGAAATTGAACAGTTCACCCGCAGCGGTCTGGGCAGCATTGCCATCCCGCGCGAATACGGTGGCCCGCAGGTTTCCTTCGTCACATTGGCTGAAGTATTCGCGATCATTTCTGCCGCCGACCCGGCGCTCGGACAGATTCCGCAAAACCAGTTCGGCATCATCCATCTGGTGCTCGGCACCGCTACCCAAGCGCAGAAAAAGCAGCTGTTCCAGAGTGTTCTGGAAGGTTGGCGCATCGGCAATGCCGGCCCGGAACGCGGCACGAAAAACACCTTGGAACTGAAGGCGCGAATCAGTGCAGATGGCGACGACTACGTGATCAACGGCCAGAAGTTCTACTCCACCGGCGCCCTGTTCGCCCACTGGGTCGCGGTGAAAGCGCTCAACGATGACGGCAAGCAAGTGCTGGCCTTCGTCCGTCGCGGCACGCCAGGTTTGCGCATCGTCGATGACTGGTCGGGTTTCGGCCAGCGCACCACCGCCAGCGGCACGATCCTGCTGAACAACGTGCGCGTCGAGTCGAGCCTGGTCATCGACAACTGGAAGATCAACGACAAGCCGAACACCCAAGGGGCAGTGTCGCAGCTGATTCAAGCGGCCATCGACGCCGGCATCGCACGCGGTGCTATCGACGACGCCATCGACTTCGTCAAAAGCCGCGCGCGGCCATGGATCGACGCCAAGGTCGAGCGCGCCAGCGATGACCTCTACGTGATCGCCGATATCGGCAAACTGAAAATCGAACTGCACGCCGCCGAAGCGTTGCTGCGCAAGGCCGGACAAGTGCTTGATCAGGTTCACGCGGCGCCACTCACTGCTGAGTCCGCTGCTCGCGCTTCGATCGCCGTGGCTGAAGCAAAAGTACTGACCACCGAGATCTCGCTGCTGGCCAGCGAAAAGCTCTTCGAACTGGCCGGCAGCCGCGCGACCCTCGCCGAATTCAACCTCGACCGCCACTGGCGCAACGCCCGCGTGCACACCCTGCACGACCCGGTGCGCTGGAAATATCACGCAGTCGGCGCCTATCGCCTGAACGGCACTTTGCCGGCTCGCCATTCCTGGATCTGAGACGACCAGTCATCTGGAGAACCACCTATGACGCTTTCCCATCACGTCGCGCTCATCACCAGCGATGAGCAAGCCCTGATCGTCGCCAGCGACCTGGCCGAAGATTTCAAACGCGACAGCGCGATCCGCGACCGCGAACGCCGCCTGCCATTGGCCGAGCTCGAAGTGTTTTCCCGCTCCGGCCTGTGGGGCATCAGCGTGCCAAAAGAATATGGCGGCGCGGGCGTATCCAACGTCACCCAGGCCAAAGTCATCGCCCTGATTGCGCAGGCCGACGGTTCACTCGGGCAAATTCCGCAGAACCATTTCTACGCACTGGAAGTGCTGCGCGTGAATGGCAGCGATGAACAGAAACAACGTCTGTACGCCGAGGTCCTCGCCGGTCAACGCTTCGGCAATGCGCTGGCGGAACTGGGCACCAAAACCGCTCACGACCGTGTCACCCGTCTCAAACGCGACGGCGCTGGTTATCGCATCAACGGTCGCAAGTTCTACTCGACCGGGGCGATTTACGCGCAGCGCATTCCGACGTCGGTGGTCGATGAAAACGGCGTACAGCAACTGGCCTTCGTCCCGCGCGAGAGCAAGGGCCTGACGGTGATCGACGACTGGAGCGGCTTCGGCCAGCGCACCACCGGCAGCGGATCGGTAGTGTTCGAAGATGTCTATATAGCGGCCGAAGACGTGCTGCCGTTTCAGAGCGCTTTCGAGCGCCCGACCACGGTCGGCCCGCTGGCGCAGATTCTCCACGCCGCCATCGACACCGGCATTGCCCGCGCCGCTTTCGAAGATGCCTTGCATTTTGTGCGCAGCAAGACCCGTCCGTGGATCGATTCCGGCAACGACAAGGCCACCGAAGATCCACTCACATTGAAGAGCTTCGGCCACTTGAGCATTCGGTTGCACGCCACCGAAGCCTTGCTCGAACGTGCCGGCGAAATCCTCGATGCCGCGCAAGCCGAAACCAACGCCGAAACCGTCGCCGCCGCATCGATCGCGGTTGCCGAAGCGCGGGCGATCAGCACGGAAATTTCCCTCGCCGCTGGCAGCACCCTGTTCGAACTGGCTGGCAGCCAGGCGACCCTCAGCGAACACGGCCTCGACCGCCACTGGCGCAACGCCCGAGTGCATACCCTGCATGACCCAGTGCGCTGGAAATATCACGCAGTTGGCAATTATTACCTCAACGACGAAAACCCTCCGCTGCGAGGGACGATCTGATGAGCGCTGCGAAAAAGAAAATTCTGCTCAACGCGTTCAACATGAACTGCATCGGCCATATCAATCACGGCCTGTGGACGCATCCGCGCGACACTTCGACCCGCTACAACACGATCGAATACTGGACCGAACTGGCGCAGTTGCTTGAGCGTGGATTGTTCGATGGTTTGTTCATCGCTGACATCGTCGGCGTCTACGACGTCTACCAGAACTCGGTGGACGTCACGCTGAAAGAGTCGATCCAGTTGCCGGTCAACGATCCGCTGCTACTGGTTTCAGCGATGGCAGCCGTCACCAGAAACCTCGGCTTCGGCCTGACCGCCAATCTCACTTACGAGCCGCCATATCTGTTCGCCCGACGCATGTCGACGCTCGATCATTTGAGTCGCGGCCGGGTCGGCTGGAACATCGTCACCGGTTATCTGGACAGCGCCGCCAAAGCCATGGGCCTGCGCGAACAGGTCGAACATGACCGCCGCTACGACCAGGCCGAAGAGTATCTGCAGGTGTTGTACAAGCTCTGGGAAGGCAGTTGGGAGAACGGCGCGGTGCTCAACGACCGCGAGGAGCGTATCTACGCCAATCCGGAAAAAGTGCACAAGGTCGAGCACAAGGGCGAGTTCTATCAGGTCGAGGGTTATCACCTCTGCGAGCCGTCACCGCAGCGCACGCCGGTATTGTTCCAAGCCGGCAGCTCCGATCGCGGCTTGCTCTTCGCCGGGCGTCATGCCGAGTGCGTATTCATCAGCGGCCAGAACAAACCATCGACCAAAGTGCAGGTCGACAAGGTCCGTGCCAGCGCGGTCGAAGCCGGGCGCAATCCTCAAGACATCAAGGTGTTCATGGGCCTCAATGTGATCGTCGGCGCCACCGAAGAAGCGGCGTGGGCCAAGCATGCCGAGTACCTGAGTTACGCCAGTGCCGAGGCCGGCGTGGCGCATTTTTCCGCCTCCACCGGCATCGACTTTGCCCAGTACGAAATCGACGAACCGATCCAGTACGTGAAGAGCAACGCGATTCAGTCGGCGACGAAAAACCTGCAAAACAACGACTGGACCCGGCGCAAATTGCTCGACCAGCACGCCCTCGGTGGTCGTTACATCACCGTGGTCGGCTCGCCCGAGCAAGTGGCGGATGAACTGGAATCGTGGATCGCCGAAACCGGTCTGGACGGCTTCAACCTGACCCGCATCGTCACCCCGGAAAGCTATGTCGATTTCATCGAACTGGTGATTCCCGAGCTGCAGCGGCGCGGCTCGTACAAGACTGCGTATGAGGGCGGGACCTTACGCGAGAAGTTGTTTCACGGTGAGGCGCAGTTGCCTGAGCAACATGCCGGCTCTTCGTACCGACGCTAAAAGCATCGCTGGCAAGCCAGCTCCCACAAGGGTCTGCGGCGCACACAAAACCTGTGGGAGCTGGCTTGCCAGCGATGAGGCCACAACAGGCACCACAAATCTTATGCACTGACTGGAAAACTCATCATGACCAAAAAAACCCTGTCCCACCCAGTCAAAGCACTGGCCCTGGCCTTCGGCCTGTTCAGCTCGGCGGTGTTTGCTGCGGATGCGCCGCTGAAAATCGGCACCACCGCCGCGTTTGCGATTCCGCTGGAAGCCGCCGTCGAGGAAGCCTCCAAACAAGGCCTGAAAGTCGAACTGGTGGAATTCACCGACTGGATCGCGCCCAACGTCAGCCTCGCCGCTGGCGACATCGATGTGAATTACTTCCAGCACATTCCGTTCCTGGAAAACGCCAAAGCCGCGTCCGGTTTCGATCTGGTGCCATTCGCTCCTGGGATCATTAACAACGTCGGTCTGTATTCGAAGCGATACAAAAGCTTCGATGAGCTGCCCGAAGGCGCCAGCGTCGCCATCGCCAACGACCCGATCAACAGCGGACGCGGTTTGCAATTGCTCGCCAAGGCCGGGTTGATCAGCCTGAAACCGGGCGTCGGCTACAAAGCCACCGAAGACGACATCGTCGCCAATCCGAAGAAGATCAGGATTCTTCAGGTCGAAGCCGTGCAACTGGTGCGCGCGTACGACGACGCCGACCTGGTCCAGGGTTATCCAGCCTATATCCGCTTGGCGAAGACCTTCGATGCCGGCTCGGCGCTGCTGTTCGACGGTCTCGATCACAAGGAATACGTGATCCAGTTCGTCATCCAGCCGGAGAGCAAAACCGACCCGCGCCTGATCAAGTTCGTCGACATCTATCAGCATTCGCCGGCCGTTCGCGCGGCACTGGACAAGGCCCACGGCAAGCTCTATCAGGCCGGCTGGGAAAGCTGAACATGACCGCAGCGATCCAACGGCGACTGGAGCTTCCAGAGCCACACAATGCTGAAAAAACCGAGCTGCACCCCGAGTTGAATCGCGCCCACGTACGCTTTATTGGCGTGGGCAAAACCTACGACGGCCGGCAAGGTCCGGTCGCGGCCTTGCAGGGCATCGACCTGGCGATTCAGCGTGGTGAAGTGTTCGGCATCATCGGCCGCAGCGGCGCCGGCAAGTCGTCGCTGATCCGCACGATCAATCGCCTGGAACAGCCAACGTCGGGGCGGGTGCTGATCGATCAGGTCGATATCGGCGAGTTCGATGAAGACCGCCTCGTCGCTCTGCGCCGGCGTATCGGCATGATCTTCCAGCACTTCAATCTGATGTCGGCCAAGACCGTCTGGCAGAACGTCGAGTTGCCACTGAAAGTCGCCGGCGTGCCGAAGGAACAGCGCGACAACAAGGTGCGCGAACTGCTCGAACTGGTCGGCCTGCAAAGCAAGCACAAGGCCTACCCGGCACAACTCTCCGGCGGGCAGAAGCAGCGTGTCGGCATCGCCCGCGCGCTGGTGCATGACCCGGACATTCTGCTCTGCGATGAAGCGACATCGGCACTCGATCCGGAGACCACGCAGTCGATCCTCGGCCTGTTGCGCGAGATCAACAAACGCCTCGGCCTGACCATTGTGCTGATCACTCACGAAATGGCAGTGATCCGCGACATCTGCGATCGCGTCGTCGTGCTTGAGCATGGCCATGCGGTCGAGCAAGGGCCGGTGTGGCAAGTGTTTGGCAATCCGCAACACGAGGTCAGCCAGACCTTGCTCGCGCCGCTGCAACACGCCTTGCCGGAAGAACTGCAAAGCCGATTGCAGGCGCAATCCACGGCTTCTGATGCAGCGGTGGTGTTGCGTTTGCAGTTCACCGGCAGTGCCGCTGATGAGCCGGATCTGGCCGCGTTGTTTGCGGCGTTGGGTGGCCAAGTGAAGCTGCTTCAGGGCGGCGTGGAAAGGATTCAGGGTCATGCGCTGGGGCAGCTTTTACTGGCCGTCAGCGGCTCGGCGTTCAGCGCCGGGCAATTGCGCGAACGCGCCGGGCAATGGGCGCAACGAGTGGAGGTATTGGGCTATGTGGTTTGATCGCTTGCTGCAGGGTTTTATCGACACTTTCCTGATGGTCGGCGTGTCGTCGCTGATCGCGCTGCTGGTGGGGATTCCCATGGCGGTGATTCTGGTCACCAGTGACAAGGGCGGGATCTATGAGGCGCCGCTGTTGAACCGTGCGCTGGGCGCCTTCGTCAATCTGTTCCGCTCGATCCCGTTCCTGATTCTGATGGTTGCGCTGATTCCGTTCACCCGCCTGATCGTCGGCACCACCTATGGCGTGTGGGCCGCTGTGGTACCGCTGACAATCGCCGCAACGCCCTTCTTCGCGCGGATCGCCGAAGTGAGTCTGCGCGAGGTCGATCATGGCCTGATCGAAGCCGCGCAGGCCATGGGTTGCCGGCGCTGGCATATCGTCTGGCATGTGCTGCTGCCCGAGGCGCTGCCGGGGATTGTCGGCGGTTTCACCATCACCCTGGTGACGATGATCAATTCGTCGGCCATGGCTGGGGCAATTGGTGCTGGTGGGCTGGGGGATATAGCTTACCGCTACGGCTATCAGCGCTTCGACAGCCAGATCATGTTGACGGTGATTGTCTTGCTGGTGGCGTTGGTGGCGGTGATTCAGTTGGGTGGGGATCGGTTGGCGCGGGGGTTGAACAAGCGGTGAAGCAGACTCTTTGCTTCCGATGGCTGGGACGCCAGCGCCCACCATCGGATGCGAACTGGTGGCGCTACTGTGAGTGTTCACCCGACATAACCTGGAGTAATCGAATTTTTTTTCAGAAAAGCCCGGGTATTTCCCTGATCAAGCGTGTTTTCCATGTTTTCTCTTGTCTGAAAAATCAGACTCGTCATGTCTTTCCACTTCACGCTGTTATGAGATTGCCACTCCACATACTCATCAGGCGAAGCCAGACCCGTTTCGACACCCGACATAATCCTTGTCAATACTTGCCACGTTTTGGATTGCATTTGGTGAAACACTGGATACAGATTTCCAAATGAAGCCAGATTATTGATTGAAGGCTTCAGATCAAAGCTGTCGACTCCGGTCAACGTCATATATTTACGTGACTCATCCTTCAGATGGAAGGCAGCAGCCCCATAGGCTGAAGCGCCACCCGCGCTGGCCAGACCGGAAGAGAGTTTCAAAGCCCCATAAAAAGGCCTGAAATCCCCATTGAATTTCGGATGATCTAGCGAGCCATACTCTTTTATTATTCTGGAAGGGGAATGAGCATAGTCAAACATGCCCATTTCGAAACCATCCCGGATCTCCGTTGCAAAACCTGGTTTAACCCCTTGATGCCACATATTCATGAGGCCATCACCTTCTAGATCAGGGATGCTTTCCGGATTGATATTGAAAGTCAGTTTCGCCCTGGATATGACATCAACAGCGGCTTCCAGCAATTCATCCGCAGCCACATCGCTCTGGATGCGCGCCAGCTTTTTAATTTTGCCAATGGCAGAACTCTTATCCGTGTCCTTTCTAGCCATGATGCTGGGGAGCAAATGCAATTTGAAATGGGCCCTGCGCGCATGCTCCGCGTCACTTTCGCCGCTCAAAACGCTACTCAAACCTCTGACCGTCCCCTGTTCATCAACGAAAATCAGCGGACTATTTCCTAGCATTGCGTAAAGATTGATTCCATCGATATCTCGGCCAGGATCGGGACTTGTCCAGCGTTGTAACCACGGCGCGTAATAACGATATCCATAATAGTAAAGACCGGTCGCATCCCGCTCTTTGCCTGAGTAGCGAATCGTTTTGTTTTTCACCGCCAATGCATTTTTACCCGCCCAGCACGCCGTGCCACCAAACGGGTAATAGTGCTCCTGAGTCAAAATCCCCGCACCATCATCCAATTCCAGCGCGCTGGAACCAAGATGATCATTGAGGCTGTAACGCAGTTGGTCGCTTTCCACCCCGCTTGGCCAGTGCAGCAGTCGTACCTGATTGCGCCCGGTGTCGACACTGAAGACATGTCGCTCGACACCATCGACTTCGCGATGAATCTCAAGCCCCGGCAGATAACGAACTTCTACCGTCAGCGTCTGACCGGACGCTTGGCTGACAGTCGTTTTACGCAACCGATGCCCCGGCTCGTCGTAGCCATAACATTCGTAGTCATCGCTTTCATTCGGACGTTTCAGCAACACAACCCGGCTCAACTCATTGCGCACGTTCCACGTCATGGCCTGTCCGCGCTGCAGCTCAAGCTGATTACCCGCCGCATCAAATCCCAGCGCTATCTCCGCTTCCCCGGGCAAGGAACCATCGTCGCGCTGCATCAGGCTTCGGTTGTTGCGATGGGAGGTGTACATCGAAAAACCCGGCGCACCGCTGTGGTGGCGAGTGATCAGGTTGCCCGCTGCGTCGTAGTCGAATTTCTGCGTGTAGTTGCGCCGTTGATTGGGATCGAGCGGCGTTGGCAGCAGCTCCGGCAAGGCCGGGCCATGACTGGGCTGGCTGACTTCCCAGCCGCTGGCCTCGACCAGTTGATAAAGGCTGTCGTAGCGATACCGACTGACCGGATCGATGCGCTGATTGTTGAGCCAGGACACGGCTTGGGTTTTATCTTCCAGGCTGATGATGTTGCCCACCGGATCGTAGACGTAATTCAGATCCTGCAATGGAGGGTGCGTGCCGACACTGGCGAGCAGTCTCAGCAACCGACCGTCATCGCGACTGTATTCGGCGCGGGCGATGACGCCATTGCCGGCCGTTTCGCTTTCGATCTGACCCTGCGCGTTGTAGCGAATCGCGCTGACCAGGCACTTCGGCTGCCTGCCCTCGCCGGCCTGCAACAGCCAGGTCGCGCAAGCTTGCCCGGCGATGTTGTAATGCTGGGTCCGAAGGTTGCCTACCGCGTCGGTGTGATGCTGCAACTCGCCGGTTGGAGTGAAAGTCTGCCGGGTGACGTAGGTTGTTTCCTCGAGATAGTCATCCCGCCGGTCGGGTTCGAGCGGCCAGTCAGGCGTCTCGAGCTCGATCAAAAAGCGTCGCGACTCCACCACCACTGCACCGCCGAGGCCGTAGTGATCGAAGTGCCGATTGCCGGCCGGGTCGTCGTGGCGGATCGGTCGACCGCACTGGTTGTGCTGTGCGTGATCATCGGTGGCTTTTGCATAGGTCCAGCGCTCGACCACGCGAGGCTGCCCGTCGTGCGCCTGCTCGGTGAGGGCTAGCGGTCGCTGCAGATCATCGTATTGGCGGTGACTCTTACTGCCCCGCGCATCCCAGCCAGAACACATCGAGCCCGCTTCATTCAACAGCCGCACCTGCCAACCGGCGTCGACGCTGTCTGCGAGTAAGTCTTGACCGCTCAATGCGTAGAGTGTGGCCAGATTCGGCTTGGGCGCAACGCCGTACAAACGCGGATCCCACGACGCTACCTGACGCCCCGCCTCATCAAAGATCTGCCGGGTGATGCGCGATTCGATGTCGGCTTTATCCGGGTGTCGGCAATAGGCAACGCTGCGAACCACCAGTGCGCGCGGGTCAATGACCGACAAGGTCGGAGTGGCGGTGTCATGGCGGGTATTCACGGCTACGCGAGTCCCTGATGTCTATACGCCGAGACTGAACCAGTTTTCTCCATCCCGATACTGTAAGAACTACCAGTAGCATTCAGGTTTGCGCACCCATGCGGTCATTCAGACAGGCTGGCGCGAGGACTGAATAAGCGCTAAGGTCGATGGCGGCAGGTGGCCATCAATCAGGCCCTTGTGATCGCGATATCTTAGGCAACGCCCTTCGCAAAAATCAGATGCTTCCTACACCACTTTTGTCGTTTCGCCAGCCCGAACGACGGGGGTTTGCAGGACGATTCCTAGAATAATTTGCCCGCTTGTACCCGAAATATCCTGTAGCTAATCTCCGGTCGTCACTGTTTTGCGGTGACTGGATTCAGTTGTCCGGCCGGCGACTGATCCGCGTGCAGCCGCCGTCCTGCTCGTTTAGTCGCGAAATGGTTGGCTCCCACTTGAAGTCAGGAGTTTACCCATGGAAAAAAATCTTGCCGATCCGCCACTCAGCCTTACCTCAAGCAAGCGGTTCACCGAGGATTTGCTCAAGGATCGCTCTGCACTGTGCCGCGCCGTCGACTCACATCTGGCCGGCAATCAGGTCACGTTGGCGGGACAGAAACGCGTCTACAGCATCAGCGAAGATGTGACGCTGGAGGACGCCCAACTGTATGTTGCCGATCTACTGCGCTGCGCCTCGGTGACCGTCCATCAATGCGGTGACCAGCTCGGGGGCGCGGATCGGGCCATGGTGTTTTCGGTCTGGCATCTGCTGGAAATGGCCAAGGCGATGATGGACCGCTCGATCGATTGTCTGGGAGCGAAGCAGCACTGAAGCCTGGCACCCATTGCCGCCTGCACTGGCCCCAGCGCAGGCGGCGTTTTTTTGCCGGTGAAAAGGCTTATAGTCCGCCCTCACGCCGCCAATACAGCATCGATCATGAAGCAAACGCCCAGCGACCTCGAACAGATCACCGCCACCACCCTTGGTCACTACAACTCGGTGGCCGAGGATTTCCGTGAAGGCACTCGCGACCACGATGTCAGCCAGAATATCGAGGCCTTGCTGCGCCACATTCACGGTGAAGCACCCTTCACGATTCTCGATTTCGGCTGCGGGCCGGGGCGGGATTTGCAAACCTTCACGCGCATGGGCCACGTCGCGATCGGCCTTGATGGCTCACAGGAATTCGCGCGCATGGCCCGCGAGGACAGCGGTTGCGAAGTCTGGCAGCAGGACTTTCTCAAGCTTGATCTGCCGGCCGAGCGCTTCGACGGCATTTTCGCCAACGCGGTGCTGTTTCATGTGCCGCTGCAGGTGTTGCCGCAAGTGCTACGGCAACTGCACGGCACCTTGAAACCGGGTGGAGTGCTGTTCAGTTCCAATCCGCGTGGCGACAACCAAGAGGGCTGGAACGGGCCGCGCTACGGCTCGTATCACGATCTCGAGGCCTGGCGCGGGTTGCTGACGGCGGCGGGGTTTGTCGAGCTGGAGCATTATTACCGGCCTGCGGGCTTGCCGCGCGAACAGCAGCCGTGGCTGGCGAGCGTGTGGCGTCGAGTTGATTGAAGATCAAAAGATCGCAGCCTTCGGCAGCTCCTACGTTGGAATGCGTTTCCCTGTAGGCGCTGCCGAAGGCTGCGATCTTTTGCTTTTGCTTCAGGAAGATTCTTTTTCAGGTTCGCGAATCTTGTACCAGGCCACATACAGCGCCGGCAGGAACAGCAGCGTCAGCAGCGTCGCCACGACGATGCCGCCAATCATCGCGTAGGCCATCGGCCCCCAGAACACTTCGCGGGCGATCGGGATCATGCCCATGCTCGCTGCCGCTGCGGTGAGCAGGATCGGTCGGCGCCGGTGTTCGGTGGCTTCGACCACCGCGTCCCACGGCGCATAGCCTTTCTGCTCGAACTCATCGATCTGCGTCACCAGAATCACCGAGTTGCGGATGATGATGCCGATCAGCGCGAGAATCCCCAGGATCGCCACGAAGCCCATCGGCGTGCCGGTCGGCACCAGCGCCAGGACCACGCCGATCAACCCCAGCGGCGCCACACTGGCGACCAGGAACATCTTCTGCACGCTGTGCAACTGGATCATCAGGAACGTTGCCATGAGGAACAGCATCAGCGGCAGCACCTTGGCAATCGGCCCCTGGGCCTTGCCGCTTTCCTCGACCGTGCCGCCGGTGGCGACCTTGTAGCCGACCGGCAGTTTCGAGGCAAAAGCATCGATCGACGGCTTGAGCAGTTTCACCAGATCGGTCGGCTGAATCTCGTCGCGCACCGAGGCCTTGATGGTAATGGTCGGCAAGCGGTCGCGACGCCAGACCAGCGGTTGTTCCAGTTCATAGCGCACGGTGGCGAACGCCAGCAGCGGAATCGAGGTGCCGCTCGGCGTGACGATCTGCAGGTTCTGCAGGGTTTCCGGGGTACCGCGCTCGGAATCCACCGCGCGACCGACCACGTTGATCAGGTAGATATCGTCATCGACCTGGGTCAACGGTGAGCCGCTGACAATGCTGTTCATCAGGTTGGCGACGTCTTCGGACGACAGCCCGAGTTGCCGCGCCTTGTCCTGGGCAATATCGATGCGCAGGACTTTGCCGGGCTCGTTCCAGTCGTAAATGATCTCGCCGATGTGCGGGTTCTTGTCCAGTTCGGTGGCCAGATCGATGGCGTGTTTGCGCACCTGATCGACGTCTTTGCCGCTGACTCGATACTGAATCGGACGCCCCACCGGCGGGCCCATTTCCAGAGCCTGCACGTAGCTGCCGATGCCGACGAAGTCTTTGTGCAGGCGCTCACGCAAGCGCTGGCTGAGTGCCTCGCGGGCTTCGAAATCCTTGCTGACGATCACCAGTTGCGCGTAGTACGGGTTCTGCAACTGTTGGTCCAGCGGCAGGTAGAAACGGATCGCCCCCTGACCGATGTAAGTGCTCCAGCGCACGATGTCCGGGTCGCCCTTGAGCGTTGCTTCGAGCTTGTCCACCGCCTTGCGGGTTTCGTCGATCGAGGCGTTTTGCGGCAGGTTCAGGTCGACCAGAATTTCCGGGCGGTCGGAAGCGGGGAAGAACTGGTTCTGCACGAAACGCATGCAGAACACCGCCAGCACGAACAACAGCACGGTGACGCCGATCGCCCACCAGCGATTGCGCATGGCCCACAACAGACCACCGTTGAACGCCCGGCCGACGCGACCCGGCTCGGCATCGTGGGCCTTCACCTTGTCGCTGAGGATGTGCACGCCGATCACTGGTGCGAAGAACACCGCGACCACCCACGAGACGATCATCGCCACGGCAATCACCGCGAACAGCGTGAACGTATATTCACCCGCCGAACTGGCGTTGAGGCCGATGGGCACAAAACCGGCGACGGTCACCAGCGTACCGGTGAGCATCGGGAATGCCGTCGAGGTGTAGGCGAACGTCGCCGCCTGCTCCTTGCTCTCGCCCATTTCCAGGCGCGTAACCATCATTTCCACGGTGATCATCGCGTCGTCCACCAGCAGACCGAGGGCGATGATCAGCGCGCCGAGGGAAATCCGCTGCATGGTGATGCCGCTGTATTCCATGAACACAAACACCATCGCCAGCACCAGCGGAATCGAGCAGGCCACCACCAGACCGGCGCGCACGCCGAGGCTGATGAAGCTCACCACCAGCACGATGATGACCGCTTCGAACAGCGCGCTGGTGAAACCGCCGACGGCCTCTTCCACCACCACCGCCTGATCGGAAACGGTGTGCACGCCGACGCCGACCGGCAAATCTGCGGTGAGCTGGTCGATGCGCTCGTGCAGCGCTTTACCGAACTCCTGAACGTTGCCACCCTTCTGCATGGCAATCGCCAGGCCGATCGCCGGTTTGCCGTCGAAGCGGAATTCCGGTGTCGCCGGGTCGACGTAGCCACGGCTGATCTCGGCGATGTCGGCCAGACGATAGAAGCGATCGTTGAGCTTGAGATTGACCTCGGCCAGATCTTTCTCCGACTCGAACTGGCCCGAGGTGCGCACGGAAATCCGCTCAGGCCCCGCCTCGATCACCCCGGCCGGAGTCACTGCGTTCTGCGATTGCAGGCTCTGCACCACCTGGCGCTGGTCGATACCTAACGCGGCAAGTTTGCGCGTGGAGAAGTTCAGGTAAATCGTTTCGTCCTGCTGGCCGACCATTTCGATCTTGCCCAGCCCCGGCACGTTGCGGATCTCGGCCCGCGCCTGTTCCACGTAATCGCGCAACTGGCGCATGGTCAGGCCGTCGGCGGTGAAGGCGTAGACCGAGCCGTACACGTCACCGAACTCATCGTTGAACCCCGGCCCCTGAATGCCCTGGGGAAACTGGCCGCGAATGTCGTCGATCTTCTTGCGCACCTGGTACCAGATTTGCGGAATGTCCTCAGCGCTGGTGGTGTCGCGCAGGTACACGTACACCGTCGACTCGCCGGGGCGGGTGTAGCTTTTCACGTAATCGAGGGAATCGAGCTCTTCGAGTTTTTTCTCGATGCGGTCGGTGACCTGCTTGAGGGTTTCTTCCTGGGTCGCGCCCGGCCATTTGGTCTGGATCACCATGGTCTTGATGGTGAATGACGGGTCTTCTTCGCGGCCGAGATTGAAGTAGGAGAACACCCCCATCAGCAGCCCGACGAACATCAGGTACCAGACGAATGACTGGTGCTTCAAGGCCCATTCGGAGAGGTTGAAAGAGCCTTTCATTGACTGTCCTCGTCAAGTTTTACCGATTGTCCGGGTTTGAGACTGTTGACGCCGGCGCTGACCACGCGCTCGCCGTTTTGCACGCCACCGGCCAGCACCACGCTGTTGTCGCCACGGCTGACCACGCTGACGTCGCGCGGGTTGACGGTTTTATTCTGCGTGTCGATGACCCAGATCCGGGTTTTACCGTCGGCTTCCTGCAACGCCGTCACCGGCAGTTCGATGCGCGGCTTGATCGCCGAGCTGAGGGTCACGCTGATCGCGGTGCCGAGGCGGAAACCGTCCGGTGTATCCGACAGGGTCAGGCGCGCGCGGCGGGTGCGCGTGGCGCTTTGCGCCTGGGGTTCGATCTCGCGGATGATCGCCGTGGTATTGATGCTCGGGTCGAGCTGCGCGGCCACCGAGAACACCACGTCGCTGGGCAACTGATCGACCAGCGTATCAGGCAGGTCGATCACCGCTTCCTTGATGTCCGGTTGTGCCAGCGTCACCACTTGTTGCCCAGCGGTCACCACTTGCCCGGCTTCGGCGTTCCACGCGGTGACCACGGCTTTGTGATCGGAGCGCAGCTCGGTGTAGCTCAGTTGATCCTTGCTCTGGCTGACCGCCGCGCGGGCCTGATCGAGCGAGGCCTGAGTGGTTTTCAGATCGGTGTTGGCGACGTCCAGTTGCGCCTGCGCACCGACGCCGCGATCGAACAGCGCTTGCTGACGACGTGCATTGGCCTGGGCGTTGATCAGTTGCGCCTGGATTCTCGCCAGATCGCCCTGGGCCGAGCGCAACTGGTTCTGCTGATCGGACGGATCGAGGGTGGCGAGCAAGGTGCCCTTCTGCACCTCGGCGCCGACATCGACGTTGCGACTGGCGATGCGTCCACCGACGCGGAAACCGGTGTTGCTCTCGTAACGCGCCTGAATGCTGCCGGCAAAGCGTCCGAGGCTTTCTTCGTTGAGCGCTTTGACCGTGACCGACAGCACCGGACGTACCGGTTCCGGCGGGGTTTCCTTTTCCGAGCAGGCGCCCAGCAGCAGCGCCATGCACAACAGGCCGAGGCGCTTCATGGCTGCGCTCCCGGTTGCAGATCCTTGTAGGTGTTTTCGGCAATCTCGACTTTCATGCCGGGGTGCAGCAACTGACCGCCGGCGACAATGACTTTCTCGCCGCCCTTGAGACCTTCGCTGATGATCACTTTGCCGGTCAGGTAGCGACCGACCGTGACCGTGTGCAACTGCGCTTCACCCTTGTCATCGACCAGCCATACCGCCGGGTCGCTGACGTTTTTTGTCAGCGCCGACCAGGGCAGTTCCACCGCCGATTTGCCGGTGCCTTTTGCGGTGGCGCTGACCACAGAACCGAGTTGCATGCCCGGCGGCAGCTTGTCGAGGCTGACCTTGACCTGCACGGTGCCCGATTGCGCCGACACCGACGGCGTGATTTCACGCACGGTGCCGGTGGTCTTGATCTCGGGATTGTCGAGCAGGCTGACCACGATCGAGCGATCGGACGGACGCTCGGCCAGCAGCGATTCGTAGACATTGAACACCGCGTCGCGGTCGCCATCGCGGGCGAGGCTGAAAATCGGCGCGGTGGCCTGCACCACCTGGCCGACTTCGGCCTGGCGCTCGGTGATCACCCCGGGTGCATCGGCGATCAGCGCGGTGTAGCCGAGCTGGTCCTTGGCGTTGGCCAGCTGCGCCTGCGCCGCGCTCAATGCGCTCTGGCTGCTGCGCAGCGCGGCTTGTGCCGAATCGTATTCGCTCTGGCTGGTGTAGCCCTTGGGCAGGAGTTTTTGCTGACGCACGAAAGCGGCCGCCGTTTGCTTAACGCGGGCCTGTTCGGCGACGACTTGGGCCTGAGCGGAATCGACGTTGGTCTGCAGATCCTTCGGATCGAGTTTGGCCAGCACCTGTTTGGCCGTGACGCGGTCGCCGACATCGACCATGCGCTGGATGATCTTGCCGCCGACGCGAAATGACAGCTGGGTCTGCACCCGCGCCTGCACATCACCGGTGAGGGTCACCGCTGCGGCGTAGTTGGCCGGTTCGACCTCTTGCACAAAGACCCGTGGCAAGTATTCCTCAGCAGGCTTCTTGTCGCCGCAAGCGGTGAGCAACGCCATGGCGCTCACGGCCATCAGCACTTTCAATCCGGGACCCGCCATGCACACTCCTTGGCCTTAAATGCTGCTGTCGAGACGATACGACTTCAGAGCTTAGAACAGGGTTCCACGGTTGCGGACGCCAACACCAGATTTATCTCATTAAAGGTATGCTCCCCGCGTATCGCAGTGACCCGGAGAAGGATTTCATGCTCAACACCCTGGCCGTGGCCAATTACCGCTCGATCAACAAACTGGTGATTCCGCTCGGGCGCCTGAACCTGATTACCGGGCCAAACGGCAGCGGCAAGTCCAACCTCTACCGCGCCTTGCGCCTGCTGGCGGAAACCGCCCAGGGCGGTGTGATCAATGCACTGGCGCGTGAGGGCGGGCTGGAATCGACGTTCTGGGCCGGGCCGGAAACCATTAGCCGACGCATGCGCAACGGTGAAGTGGCGATCGAGCCGACGGTGCGCCAAGGCGTGAAAAGGTTGCGCTTGGGATTCGCCGGCGAGGACTTCAGTTACGCCATCGGCCTGGGCCTGCCGGAGCCGAGCACTTCATGCTTTTCCCTCGACCCGGAAATCAAGCGTGAGTGCATCTGGGCCGGCCCGGTGTTTCGCCCGGCGAGCCTGCTGGTCGACCGCAACGGCCCGATGATCCGCGCCCGCGAAGGTCGCGCCTGGGATGTGCTGGCGCAACACACACCGAACTTCGATAGCTTGTTCGATCAGGTCGGCAATCTGCGCAGCTCGCCGGAAGTGTTTCAGATGCGCGAATTCATCCGGCGCTGGCGCTTTTATGATCACTTTCGCAGCGATGCCGACGCGCCGGTGCGTCAGCCGCAACTGGGCACGCGCACGCCCGTCCTGCACCACGATGGCCGTGATCTGGCGGCGGCCTTGCAGACAATTATCGAGATTGGCGATCCGCAAGCACTGAGCGCGGCGATCAGCGATGCGTTTCCCGGCGCGCGGCTGAATATCGCACTGTTGGCCGGTGGCCGTTTCGCTATCGAGTTTTATCAGGAAGGCTTGTTGCGACCGCTGTCAGCGGCAGAACTGTCGGACGGCACTTTGCGTTATCTGCTGCTGATCGCCGCCCTGCTGACCCCACGACCGCCATCGCTGATGGTGCTCAACGAACCGGAAACCAGCCTGCACCCGGACCTGCTGCCGGCGCTGGCGCGGCTGATCATTCGCGCTTCGGAGCAGTGTCAGGTGTGGGTGGTGTCACATGCGCGACGATTGATCTCGGCGTTGCAGGAAGACCCGGAATGCAATTGCATCGTGCTGGAGAAGACGCTGGGCCAGACCGGGATTGTCGGGCAGCGGGTGCTGGATGAGCCGGCGTGGCAGTGGCCGGATTGAGGGTGCCAGCGAAAAGCCCCTCACCCTAACCCTCTCCCAGAGGGAGAGGGGACTTCACCGAGTTGTTTGCGAGAGTTACGCCGACCTGAAAGCCTGAAGTCGAACCTGATTTTGAAAAGCCCAGACATCGGCTCCCTCTCCCTTGGGAGAGGGCTGGGGTGAGGGGCGAGCCTCACCGCTGATCCAACGGGCAATCACCCCAACCACTTGCCCCCTTCACCAATCACACTCTCAGGCCGGGTGTCATCACTCAGCTCTTTGCGCACATATTGGGTGACCGAATTTTGCTTAGCCCATCTGGGCTGCCCACATTCATCTCGCTTAAACATTATTCTGCGGGTTTGCCGGGAAGGAATAAGACGGCTATTTTTCCTTGCGCTGTAGGACGGATCTTTTTTTCAGGAAAGACCTCCAAGGACCCACAGCTTTTGGCCAGACTCTCCGGCCCATCCACCACAAGGAAGAACAACATGGACGTAAAAGTGCCGCAGCGGCTGGATCCGCAGGACATTGTGAAATTGCTCAGGGCGTTGCGCCGGGCGTTGAAGACTACAGCGTAAGTCGAAAGCCCCTCACCCCAACCCTCTCCCGAAGGGAGAGGGGGCCGACCGTGGTGTCTTTCGTCGTACATCGACCTGACGAACCGAGTCGATTATGGATTCAGCGACGCACGAACAGGTCGGCGGGCCTCTACAGCATCCCCCAATCGGTCCCCTCTCCCTCTGGGAGAGGGCTAGGGTGAGGGGCTTTTCAAGACACACAAAAACGCCGATGACCATCACTGGCCATCGGCGTTTTCACGTCTGAAGCGGATTCACTCAAGCGTCAGATCAGAACGCCGGCAATACCGCGCCGCTGTACTTCTTCTCGATGAAGGCTTTGACTTCCGGGCTGGTCAGGGCCTTGGCCAGTTTCTGGATCGCGTCACTGTTCTTGTTGTCCTCACGGGCCACCAGGAAGTTCACGTATGGCGAGTCAGCGCCTTCAATCACCAGCGCATCTTTCTGCGGGTTGAGCTTGGCTTCCAGCGCGTAGTTGGTATTGATCATGTCCAGATCAACTTCTTTCAGCACGCGCGGCAGCAGCGCCGATTCCAGTTCCTTGAACTTGAAGTTGTGCGGGTTCTTGGCGATGTCTTTCGGCGTTGCCAGAGCGTTTTTCGGATCTTTCAGTTCGATCAGACCGGCCTTCTGCAGCAGGATCAGCGCACGGCCGCTGTTGCTGCCTTCGTTCGGGATGGCGATGGTCGCGCCATCCGGCAGTTCAGCCAAGGTTTTGTACTTGCTCGAGTAGCCACCGAACGGTTCAACGTGTACGCCCTGCACGGTCACCAGGTACTTGGATTTGTCATCCTTGTATTTGCCCTGGTTGAAGCTGTCCAGATACGGCTTGGTCTGGAAGTAGTTGGCGTCCAGACGCTTCTCGCCAACCTGTACGTTCGGCTGCACGTAGTCGGTGAAGACCTTGATTTCCAGATCGACGCCTTCTTTGGCCAGGGTCGGTTTGATCAGCTCAAGGATTTCAGCGTGGGGCACCGGCGTTGCGGCAACCACCAGTTTCTCGCCGGCGTTGGCGAAAGAAGCCGTCAGCGCAGCCGCCAATGCGGTAAACAACAGAACCTTTTTCATGCAGTGTCCTTATCGAAAATCACGGTCGTCATCGACGACGGCATTTAATACGTGTGCCAGTGAAGTGATATCGCTGGCGTGAGGCGGACAATACCCGGATTTTTTATTCCCGGACAATAACGTTTATTCAGCTTCATATTCCATTTTGTTCATGCTGAAGAAAATGCTTATACCGCCTCGCTCAAGCGAATCAGCCAATCTTTCAAGGCCTTACGCTCTGCACTGCTACCGCCGATGTGGGTCTGCCTCACCAGACGTTCGATCTGAACCTGCGGCGCAGACGCGTCAGGCAGGTTCAGATGTTCCGGCAGGATCTCGTCGCCGGTGCTGACCAGCAGAGCGAAATGAATGACGTTTTCCAGTTCGCGAGTGTTGCCCGGCCAACTGTGTTGTTCGAGCACATGTTGCGCCGCTTCGCTGATCAGCGGTACGGGCAGGTCAAGACGCTGGCTGTAGATGCCAAGGAAATACTCGGCGAGCGAGAGAATGTCGCCAGTCCGCGCGCGCAACGCCGGCAGCTCCAGATGACCCTCGCTGAGATAGTGATAGAGACGCTCGTGGAATTTCCCGGCGTCCACGGCCTGGGCCAGATCGATGCTGGTCGCCGCCACCAGACGCACATCCACGGGGCTCGGCTGATGCGCACCGACGCGGGTGACTTCGTGATTTTCCAGCGCCGCGAGCAGCTTGACCTGAATCGGCAGCGGCAAATCGCCGATCTCATCCAGGTACAAGGTGCCGCCGTTGGCCGAACCGAACCAGCCGGCGCGGCTGCTGGCCGAACCGCTGTAACTGCCGGCGGCGTAGCCGAACAGCTCGGCGTCGGCGTAGGTCGGGCTGATCGCGCCGCAGTTCACCGAAACGAACAGACCGCTGCGGTCACTGGCGCGATGGATATGCCGGGCGAGCAGCTCTTTACCGGTGCCAGTCTCACCGCGAATCAACACTGAAATCGAACGGGGAGCCAACTGCTCCAACTCCTCGCGCAATTGCCGCGAGCGTGGGTCGACGAACACCAGCGCCTTGGCGCGAATGCTCAGGGGGCTCTTTTCCGCATCGGGAAAGGTCAGCAAGGGCTGACCGAAGGTTTCAAAACTCATGGCAGGCTCCCGCCCAAAACCGCCAGCCGACGGGGGCGTTGAAAAATTAGATCAGGCGCGACGGCGGGCGTGGTCTTCCAGGCGGTTTTGCAGGCGATAGAGATAGGCGAAACCCTGCTCCCAACGCTGATGCCCGGACTTGACGTTGATGTGCCCGGCACCGGCAAGAATCCCCGCCTCCGCCCCCCAGTTGCGTGCCAGTTCGAGCGCGCGCGGGGCACTGACGGCGGCGTCGTTGTCGGAGCTGACGACCTGACTGGGAAACGGCAAAAGATCCGTCGGGATCGGCGCGAAATTGCGCAGTGCCGGCGCACAGGCAGGACGCTCGACATCGGCCGGCGCAACCAGCAACGCCCCGCGCACCTGACGCAGGTATTGCAACGGCGCTGTCGCCGCCCAGTGGGCAACGGTGATGCAACCGAGGCTGTGAGCGATGAGAATGACCGGCGTGCTGTCGGCGGCAATCGCTTCGGCCAGCGCGGCGACCCAGTCCTCACGACGCGGCGTCAGCCAATCGGCCTGTTCCACCCGTGCGCTGTTCGGCAGGCTGTTCTGCCAATGGCTTTGCCAATGATCTTCTGGCGATCCTTGCCAGCCCGGCACAATCAGGTAGCGGATTGATTCGTTGCGCATGGGGAAGCTCTCCTGCGTCGTGTCTGTTCCGGGTCGAGTATAGGGAGAGGAGTTATATTCGTTAAGGAATAAGAAGCTATTTATTAATACCTGTATCGAATATGTGATCTGTGTAGGGCATAAGCTTCTTCCCCCTCACCCCAGCCCTCTCCCCCAAGGAGCGAGGGGGAAAGGGAGCTGATCTTCAGGCTCTTCAAATCTTGAGTTCGACTGGATTTCTCATATCGGTGTATAGCCGCCAGACAACCCGGTCAGTCCCCTCTCCCTCCGGGAGAGGGCTAGGGTGAGGGGCTTTTCAAAAACTGAACGCAAAAAAAGGGCCGCACCCTGCCAAGGAGACGGCCCCGGAAAAACGAAATCTGTCACCGCGCAGTAATCACCGACAACTTGGTAATCCCCGCCCGTTCGATCGAAGCCATGGCTCGCGCCACTTCGCCGTAATTCACCCCGTCATCGGCCTGCAATTGCACGCGCACCTCCGGGTCCTTGGCTTTGGCCGACTTGAGGTTGAATTCGAGCAAGTCGGGCTGAATCTCGTCCTTGTTGATAAACAGTTTGCCGACGCCGTCGATGCTCACCACCAGCGGATCCTTCTGCTCGACCGGCGCCACCGCTTCGGTCTTCGGCAGGTTGATCGGGATCGCGTTGGTCAGCAGCGGCGCGGTGACGATAAACACCACCAGCAGCACCAGCATCACGTCTACCAGCGGCGTCACGTTGATTTCACTGAGCACCTCATCCGTGTCTTGCGTGGAGAAGGCCATATCAGGAGGCCTCCTTCACTTTTGCCGCGTTGCCCGACGTTGCCACCTTGTGTGCGGTCGGGTGGATCAGCACGCGGAACGCGCTCTTCTGCGCCAGGCTGTAGAAGTCGTGGGCGAAGTCATCGAGATCCGCGGCGGTCAGTTTCAGCCTTCGCAAAAAATAGTTGTAAACCAGCACCGCCGGCACCGCGACGGCGATGCCCACGCCGGTCGCGACGAGTGCCGCACCGATCGGGCCGGCCACCGTTTCCAGGCTCGCCGAACCGGCGGCGCTGATGCCTTTCAAGGCCTCCATGATTCCCCACACCGTGCCAAACAGACCAATGAACGGCGAGGTGCTGCCGATACTCGCGACAACCGCCAGACCGGTTTCCAGCGAACGCCGTTCGCGGACGATCTGCTGGCGCAAGGCACGCTCGAGGCGATCCTGATGGTTGATCGCCTGGCTCAGATCATTCGCCTGCGGCGCCTCGCCCACCTGGATCGCTGCATAGCCAGCCTGCGCCACTCGCGCTGCGGCGCCGGGCTGGGTTTCGCTCAACTCTGCCGCGGCATCCAGACTCGACGCCGCCCAGAAACGTTTGTGAAAGCGCCGATCCTGCGCTTTCAGACGACCGAACTGCACAGCCTTGAGCAACGCCAGGCCCCAAGTGGCAACGGAAAAAACCACCAGCAGCCAGATCACCGCGCTTTCGATGGATTCCAGTGGAGATGCCAGTAACGTCATGATGTGTTCCCTCGTGTAAACATTTCGCGCGAATTTGGTTTCGGTTTAATGAATCTTGAAATCGATGGGCACGCTGACCCAGCCGTCCTGGGCGACATCACCCTGCTTGGCCGGAACGAAACTCCAGCGCTTTACAGCGTTGAGCGCTGCGTCGTCGAGCTGCTGCCGGCCACTGCTTTTGGCAATCTGGATCTCGCCCGGTTTACCGCTGGCCGACACATGCACCCGTAACAACACCGTGCCTTCCCAACCGCGCCGCTGGGCCAGCGACGGGTATTCCGGCGCCGGATTTTTCAGATACGCAGCGTTGGCTGAAGCCGGGGTAACGGGCGCCGGTGCCGGTGGCGCAGCCGGCGCTGGTGCGGCGACGGGCGCTATCGGTTTCGCTGGCGCTGGCGCTGGCGGCTGCTCTACTGCCTTTGGCGCCGGTTTGGGCGGCGGTTTCACCACCGGTTTGGGTTTGGCGATCGGCTTGGGCGGCGGCGGTTTCACCGCCAACTCGTCCTCCACTGGCGGTGGCGGCTCGACCACGGGCGCCGGTGGTGGCGGCGCAACAACCGGCGGCGCGGGCGGAGCCGGGCGAGAAAACTCGATAGTCATCGGCGGAATTTCCGGCGGTACCACCGGCAGCACCGGCGTCGGTTTCTGGCTGACCCAATAAATCACCGCACCGTGCACAATCAACGCGAGCACACCGAGCAGAAGGGTTTCGCGCCGACTCAAAATGCCCTTGGGCGCACGTTGCAAACGCAACTGTCCCAACGGCATCCGGTGCGGCCGGCCAAGATCGACCAGTTCGCCACCCGGCGTGTGCCGCCACAGCAATTCCCCTGCGCTGGCGGCGGTCTGGACATTGCCCATTGTTCAACTCCCTGCGGTCTCTTTCCGTTCTACGAGCCAAAGCGATCGACCCGCCATTCTTGAAGCCCCCACGGCGTAGTCGATGGGGCAATCATTGGCTGTGGACGCTTATCACCGAAAGCAATCTTTAACGTTATGCATAGGCCTTCAAGGAATATGCAGATCGTCCGTTTTTACCGAAGCCGCGCACTACAAGGGCTGCAGCGATCTGCCATAAACGCCATGCTTTTACCGCATGAAAAGTATTCGGCTACGGCATCCGTTAACGCCTTAAAAGGCTGGTTTTGGTTCGCTGAATGCCGATGTTAGGCGCGATTGCCGCCGTCGCTGTCGATCAGCTGCGTCTGCTTGCCGGCGCCGCTGAGGATTGGTTGAACGGCCATGTCCAGGTCAGCGCCTTGAAAGCTCAATTAAAAGTCGTAGCGACCGGTAACGCCGAGGGTTCGCGGGGTGCCGAGCAGGCCTTCATAGCCGCCGTTGCCGCCGGTCCACAGAGTCGTGTAGTAGGTTTTGTCGAAGGCGTTTTTCAGCCACAGCGAGACATCCCACTGGCCCTGATTGAAATCGCCGCGCAGGCCGGTGGAAAGGTTGACCACCGCGTAACTGGGTATCTGCCCGTAATCGGAATCCTCGACCGTGCCCACCGCTTTGGAGCGAAACGCATAGCTGCCGGTGACGTAGGGTTCGAAGCCGTTATCCAGATTCCATTTGTATTCGCCGTTGGCGTTGCCGATCCATTTCGACGCACCGACCACTTGATGGCCGCTGAGATCGCAGGAGGCCGGCGCACCCGGGGCCTGGCTGACTTCCGGCGGGCATGGCGCATCCTTGTACGAGAGGTAGCTGACGTCGTTATAGGAGCCGTTGAAATTCAGGGTCAGGCCACGCAGCGGCACCAAGGTGCTTTCGAACTCGATGCCGCGCGAGCGCACCGAGCCTGCGTTGGTCAGGTATTGCACGCGGTTGGCGGCGTCGTAGGCGTTGGTCTGGTAAGCGTTGACCTGGGTCCAGAACACGTTGGCGTTGAGTTGCAGGCGGCGATCCCACAGGGTGCTTTTGAAGCCGAGTTCGGCGTTGTTGGCGCGCTCGGTGCCGATCAATAACGAGTCGGCGCCAGCGGTAGGTGCGGAGCCGACCGCAAGGTTGACCCCGCCGGATTTCTCGCCGTGGGACAGCGTGGCGTAACCGAGTATGTCGTCGGTGATGCGATAGCTCAGGTTGAGCAGTCCCGAGGGGCTGGAGCTGTACTGATTCAAGTCTCCGGAATCGTAGACGCCGGCACGGCCGCGACGCGCATTGGCTGCCGCACCCGCCACCGCCACGCCACCGAGCGGCGCGTTGCGGCTGACCGAGGCGTTTTTCTCCTCATAGGTGCCACGCACCCCGGCGGTGAAATCCAGCCGCTCGCTCAGGTGCCAGGTGCCTTGGGCAAACAGGGCGAAACTGTCGGTCTTGATATGGCCGTTGCCGACGCTGCTGACGTTGGCCAGGGCGCCTGCCGGCGTGCCGTTCCAGATATCCGCTTGCGGGCCGTAATAGGCGAAGGATTTGTTGTCCAGGTCCGAGCCGAAATAGTAGGCGCCGACCACATAATCGAAGAACTCGCCCTTGGGCGAGGCCAGGCGAAATTCCTGCGAATACTGTTTGTCTTCCACCGACACGCCGGCGTTGTAACTGGCCGGCACGTTGAGGCCATCGTCGTTGCGCGGGGTGAAATTCCAGAAGCGATACGAACTGACCGAGGTCAGGGTGAAGTCGCTCGGCAACGTCCAATTGGCTTCCACCGACGTGCCGCCCTGATGCACGGTGACGTGCTGGTCATTGTCGAGATTGACCTTGCGGTGCCGGCCGTTGACCAGCGTCGCCCCGGCCGCGCTGGCCCGCGATTCATACAGATTGACGCCGTTGATGGTCCGCCCGGTGTTGTACAACACGCGGGTGCCAGCGCTGGAATCTTCTTCGTTGTAATCGCCGATCCAGCGCAGATTGAAATCTTCATTGGGCTTGAACAACAGCTGCGCGCGGAAGCCCTCGCGGGAGCCACCGTTGAGGTCGTGGCCGTCGTATTCGTTCTTGATATCGCCATCACTGCGCGTGCGATAGGCGGAAAAGCGTCCGGCCAACTGATCGTTGAGCGGCCCGGAAATCGTGCCCTTGGTCTGAAAATAACCATCCTCGCCGACCGAGGTTTCGATGCTGCGTTCAGGCGTGAAGGTTGGCGCGCGGGTGCTGATGTTGATCACTCCGGCGGTGGTGTTCTTGCCAAACAGCGTGCCCTGCGGCCCACGCAGAACTTCGAGCTGCTCGATGTCCATCAGATCGAACACCGCCATCCCCGGACGGCCCAGATAGACGTTGTCGATGTACAGGCCAACGCTGCCTTCCAGGCCATCACTGGCCGGGTTGTTACCGAGGCCACGGATCGACACGCTGGACTGCCGCGCATGCATGTAAGCGACGTTGACGCTGGGCACCAGTTGCTGCAAATCCTGAATCCGGTAAACCCGTTGCGTCTCCAGATTCTGCCCACTGACCACGCTCATTGGCGTCGGCACGTCTTGCGAGCTTTCTTCGCGGCGGCGGGTGGTGACGGTCACCGTTTCCAGCTGTGAACCATTGGCCGCCGCTGTGCCTGCCGGAACCGGCGCCGGTGTTTCGGTTTCTGCGGCATAAGCGTGAGTCCAGCTGGCGCTGCCTGCCAGCAACAGCGCCAAAGGCAGGCGTTTGAGCCGTCGGGGAGATGGGGGTAACGCGAGATTCAACGGACTCATGGCGCGGCTCCTGGTCAAAAAACACACAGACATCTTCAGTGCTGCATATTCTTTTCAGTTATTTATTTATGGATTTACAAATATTTACTGCATAAGAGATTGCCTTTATAAGGAGTCGACCTAATGCATATCCAATGCATTTCCCGGATATTTTTTATGTGAAAAATGCATATCGACTTGCGCCAACTTCGTCACTTCATCGCGCTCGCTGAACAACGCAGCTTCGTCGCTGGCGCGCAGGCGGTGAACCTGTCGCAGTCGGCGTTCAGTCGCAGCATTCAGGCGCTGGAACACAGCGTCGGCTGCCAGTTGGTCGACCGTGGACGCAAGGAATTGCCGCCGACCAAACAGGGCCAGGTCCTGCTCGAACACGCACGGCGACTGGTCAGTGGTGCGCAGCAGATGGCCAACGAGATCAGCCAGTTCAACGGCCTCGAAGCCGGGGAGTTGCGCTTCGGTTGCGGGCCGGCGCCGGCGGCCGGATTGATCCCGCGCGCGATCGGCGCGTTCATCGGTCGCTACCCGAAAGCACGGGTGCAGTTTCAGGTCGATGACTGGCAAAGTCTGAGCAAACGCCTGCTCAGCGAAGAGTTCGAATTCTTCGTCGCCGACACCCGGCAATTCGAGGCGGATCCGGACTACCAGACCCATCGCTTGCGGGCGCGCAAATGGCATTTCTGCTGCCGCGCCGGGCATCCATTGACGGCGTTTGAACGAATCACCGCCGAACAGTTGCTGAGTTATCCACTGGCCGTAAGCATTCGCCCGCCGAACCTGCGCAAGGTCATCGTCGACCTCAGCGGCCGCCCTGATTTCACCCCGAATGTGGAATGCGAAAACGGTTCGACGCTGTTGAGCGTGGTGCTGCGTTCGGAGGCGATCGGAATTGTCGGCGCGTATTCCGATGCGCTGCATCTGGCCAAGGGTGAGCTGGTCTGTTTGAAGATCGAAGGCCTGGCGGATGATCTGGAGGAGCTGTACACCCGCTATGGGATTGTCAGCCGCGCGGGGTATCGGTTGTCGCCACTGGCCGAGGCGATGATCGAACAGATCAAGGCGATTGATGCGGAGGATGAGGAGGTGTGTTCGCTGGAGAATTTCGCGGTCTGAGCTGGCCCCTTCGCGAGCAGGCTCGCTCCCACAGGAATACGCATTTCAAATGTGGGAGCGAGCCTGCTCGCGAAGAGGCTGATGCAATCGCTGCATAAAAACCATTCCCCAAATGCACTTGCCGAACACCCTCACCGACAGCGAAAACCCTCACCTGTCCCACTGACCGGTGAACTCCATGCCCACCCCATCCAACCCCGTGCGCAACGTGCTGTACATCATGTGCGATCAACTGCGCCGCGATTACCTGTCCTGCTACGGACACCCGTATCTGCACACACCGAACATCGATCGCCTCGCTGCCGAAGGCGTTCGTTTCAGCCGTGCCTACACCCAAGGTACGATCTGCGGCCCGTCGCGGATGTCGGCCTACACCGGGCGCTATGTCAGCAGTCATCAAGTGGCCTGGAACTCGGTGCCGTTGCCGCTGGATGAATTGACGATCGGCGATTACCTGCGACCTCACGGCATCCGCACCGCGCTGGTCGGCAAGACCCATGCGACGGCCAATGTCGACGCCTTGCAGCGGCTGGCGATCAACCCGCAAAGCGCGCAAGCCGAGTTGCTCAATGAGGTCGGCTTCGAACCGTACCTGCGCCACGACGGCATCTACCCCGACGATCCGTCATTCGACGACAAGCGCGAATCCGCGCCCTATACCCAATACCTGCGCGCGCAGGGCTTCGATGGCAAGAATCCCTGGCACGACTGGGCGAATGCCGCCGAAGGCGAGAACGGTGAAATCCTCAGCGGCTGGAAAATGCGTCATGCGAATTTGCCAGCACGAATTCCCGAGCAACACTCAGAGACTGTCTACACTACAACTCGGGCCATCGACTTCATCGCTGAGCAAGGCGAGAAATCCTGGTGTTTACACCTCTCGTACATCAAACCACATTGGCCATATATCGTACCGTCGCCATACCACGCCTTGTACAGTACGAAATCGATTCTGCAACCGATCCGCGCGACGCTCTCCGAAGCCAGCAAACACCCCGTATACACTGCCTTTCGCCAACATGAGGAAAGCCGCAACTTCTCCCGCGATTCAGTACGATTGAATGTAATCCCCACCTACATGGGCCTGATCAAGCAAGTGGATGATCAGTTGGGGAGACTGTTCGATTTTCTACAGAGCAACGGGCGCTGGGATGACACGTTGATCGTGTTCACCAGCGATCACGGCGATTTCCTCGGCGATCATTGGCTCGGCGAGAAGGAGTTTTTGCTGGAGCAGGCGGTGGGTGTGCCGTTGATCGTGCGCGATCCTCGGGGGGCGGCGGATGTCACTCGCGGCACTGTCGATGAGCGCTTGGCAGAAACCATCGATGCGCTGCCGACATTTCTTCAAGCACTGGGATTGCCGGCAGCAGAGCATCGGCTTGAAGGGCGTTCATTGATCCCGTTGCTGCACGGGGAAAATCCCGATTGGCGCCGCTATGCAATCAGCGAATACGACTACGCCTTCCAGGCCCCGGCGCGGGAACGTCTCGGCCAGCCGATCGACCGTTGCCGCATGACCATGGTGCGCAGCGAGCGCTGGAAATACCTGGCGTACGACGGGTTTAGACCGCAGCTGTTTGATCTGTTGAATGATCCGCAGGAGCTGAATGATCTGGGTGAGGACCCGGCATACGCGGCGGTGCGCGAGGAGCATGCCGGATATCTGTTTGAGTGGATGAGGGGGTTGAAGCGGCGGACGACGATCAGCCATCCGGAGATCGATTTGCGCGGGCAGCGGTTTCGTTATGGCGAACCGGAAACCGAGAAGGTTGTTCAGATTGGTGTTTGGTAGCGGGAAGAGCCCCTCACCCTAACCCTCTCCCGGAGGGGAGAGGGGACTGAATGGGGGATATTTCAGAGGTGCACCGACCTGATCCAGCTTCACCGAATCCATAATCGATAAGGTCTTTCAGGTCGATGCATAACGCGAGATAACTCGGTCGGCTCCCTCTCCCTCTGGGAGAGGGCTGGGGTGAAGGGCTCTTGATCTTCAATCACGACCTTTGATGGTCTGGCTGCGCTGCCCATTCACCCCCACCGGCACCTCGCCCTTGAGCGTCACCCGGCGCACCACGCGATCCTGGGTGCCGTAATCATCAATCGCGTAATGCTGCGTCGAGCGGTTGTCCCAGATCGCCACATCTCCAGCCTGCCAGCGCCAGCGCACGGTGTTTTCCTGGCGGATCACATGGCTCTGCAGCAAGCCGAACAGGTGCGCCGAATCGGCCTGTGAATAACCTTTGATGCGTTTGACGAAATGCCCCAGCAGCAAGCTCTTCTCGCCGCTGATCGGGTGCACGCGCACCACCGGGTGCTCGGTTTCGTAGACGGTCGAGGTGAAGACTTTGCGATAGCGCTCCAGCTTCTCTGCCGAGACGTCCGGCTTCGCCCCGGCGTAGTCGTACTCGTTGCTGTGCACAGCGGTCAGTTTGTCGGCCAGCTCACGCAGCTCGCTCGGCAAACCGCTGTAAGCGGTCGCGGTGTTGGCCCACAGCGTATCGCCGCCGAATGCCGGCGCAACCACCGAGCGCAGGATCGATGCTTTCGGATAGGCATCAACGAAGGTCACGTCGGTGTGCCAGGAATTGGCGCGCTGGCCCTCGGCGCCGTCCAGCTCCAGAAGGTAGCGAGTGCCTTCACGCACCGGCACGGTCGGGTGCGCCACCGGTTCGCCAAGCAGATGGGCAAAGGCTTCCTGACGCTGATCGTCGAGTTGCGTCTGCTCGCGGAAGAACAGCACTTTGTATTCGACCAAGGCTTGCTGGATGGCTTCGACAGTGGCGGCGTCCAGCTCACCGGACAGGTGAACGCCGCGGATTTCGGCACCGATACGACCGGCCACCGGGTGAATTTCCAGCGCGTGAGAAACGGGTTTTACAGCGAGTGCGGCATTGCTCATGGGAAGACCCTCATCGACGGCTTGCGGTTTTGACGGCAGCGAAACAACGCTCTATCTATATTCCATTTACATCTAATAGATAATCACATGCTTCGTTGACGGAATAAGAGCTTGCATTTAAAACCTCAAGCAACCCTCGTCGCAAATGCCTTCGAGCTATTTTTAGGATGCCGGAAAAGCATATGGATCTTCGCCAGTTGCGCTACTTCATCGCCCTTAACGAACACCGCAGTTTTGTCCGTGCGGCAGACGCCATGGGCATCACTCAACCGGCGTTCAGCCGCAGCATTCAGGGGCTGGAGCAGGAATTCGGTTGCGTGCTGGTCGATCGCGGCAACAAGGATCTGCGCCCTACGCCCGAAGGCCAGGTGGTGCTGCAACACGCCCTGAGCCTGGTGCAGGGCGCAGCTTTGCTCAGCGCCGAAGTGACGCAGATGACCAAGCTCGACGCTGGCGAAGTGCACTTCGGCTGCGGCCCGGCGCCGGCAGTGAAACTGGTGCCGGATGCGGTGGCGCAGTTCATCAATGCGCACCCGAAAGTGCGCACCTGTTTTCAAGTGGATAACTGGGAAAAACTCAGCCGTGCGCTGAGCCGCGAAGAGATCGAATTCTTCATCGCCGACATCCGCCATTTCGAGTCCGACCCGAATTTCCAGACGCAACCGCTGACGCCCAAGCGCGGCGTGTTTTTCTGCCGACCGGGGCATCCGTTGCTGGCCAAGGAAAGCCTGTCGACCAACGACATGTTCGACTACCCGCTGGCCGCCACACTGATCCCGCCGGGCATTCGCAAGCTGCTGGCGAACCTGAGCGGGCGCATCGATTTCTCGCCGACCATCGAGACCGAGCACTTTCCGGCACTGGTCAAAGTGGTGCTGCAATCCAATGCGATAGGTGTCGGTACCGAGGAGGCGTTTGCCGAGGATGTCGCCAAGGGCTCGCTGGTGCTGCTGCACTGGCGCAACCTGCCGCAGAACCTCGAAACGATGAACGCGCGCTGCGGCATCGTCAGCCGCACCGGGTTTCGACTATCACCAGCAGCGAGGGCAATGATCGAGACGTTGATTGCGGTGGATCGGCAGGACGTCAGCGTCGCCGTCTGAAACCCTTTCGCGAGCAGGCTCGCTCCCACACAGGACCTGTGTACACATCCAATGTGGGAGCGAGCCTGCTCGCGAAGAGGGCAGCGAAGACGCTGGAGATCTAAAGCTTGGCGGCTGAGAGTTCAGGCGCCACCCAATCACTGACCTTGAACGGCTTGCGGATCAGCTTCTGCTGCGCCGCCAGGTCGACCTTGTCCTGCAGGCCGCTCAAGAACACCGGATCCAGTGTCGACGGGAAAATCTCACTGAGATTCTGGTCCTTCAGATCCTGAGCCAGAATCACCGGCGGATAACTGGCCAGCCCTGATACCAGCTGCACATAGGCGTCCTTGTTGCTGTCCTGCGTCAGCCACTCGACCGCTTGCTGCTGCGCCTTGAGCAGTTTCGCAATGACCTCAGGATGGGCGTCGACAAACTTGCCATTACCCAGCAGCACCGCCTGCACGCTGCCAGCGCCGCCAAGGTCCTTGGTGTTGAGCGGCAATTCCGCCAGGCCTTTGGCTTGCAAGGCACTCAGCGCGGAGCTGCCCCACGAGGCATCGATCTGCTTGGCCGCGAGTGCCGAAACCGCCGCGTTGAAATCCAGATTGATCACCTTCAGATCCTTCTCGCTCAGGCCCTGACTGGCCAGCGCCGCATCGAACGACAGCTGCGTCGCCGTCCCGCGAAAGATCGCCACGCGTTTGCCCTTGAGATCCTGCAAGGTCTTGATCCCCGAGCCGGGCACCACGCCGAGGTATTGCTTGACCCCACGCGCCGTCGCGCTGAGCAGGCGCGTGTCCAGACCGTTGGACTTGCCGATGATGGCGGCCAGATCACCGAGATAGGCCAGATCGACCTGCCCATTGGCAAACGCCTCATTGATCACCGGCCCGGCGCCCTTGAAGAAACTCCACTGGATCTTGATGCCCTGCTCGGCGAAGGCCTTTTCGAAGATCTGCTGATCGCGCAGCACATCGACGATGCCGCCGCCGCTGTGCTGCGTACCGGCGCTGAGGTCGGGCACGGCGATGCGGATTTCCTTGAGCTCCTCGGCTTGGGCGCCAAGCGCGAGAAAGCCTGCAAGCGCGGGGACGGCAAACAGGCTGAGGATTCGTTTGAAGGGAAGGTTCATGGGTGCGGCTCCTTGATCGCTGAGGAGCCGAAAGTAGGCTGACTGGCTACATTCGCTTAAATACTAAAAATTCACATTTTTATATCTTTATGAGCTAAGCAAGTGGTTGTGCGGCGTGCAGCGCGATATGCATTAACAGCATCGAAAATATTCTTCGAATGCATTGGATGCGCGTAAGCAGGCAAGCCTTAAATGGATTCGCTTATCTCCCGATAGCATCGAACGCAACTTTGTTAGATCAGTTTCATATATGACGAAACCCAGTGTGGGAGCGAGCCTGCTCGCGAATAGGCCATACCAGCCGACATCAGTGCTGCCTGAAACAGCCATTCGCGAGCAGGCTCGCTCCCACATGAAAAGCGGTTCGCCATGCAACCCGACAACGGAGGTCACCCATGGCCCGTCAATCTCTGCTCAGCCTGCCGCTGGCCGCGCCGCCGCTGAAAAGCCGTCGCACCTGGCCGAGCCTGAATCAACGCCTGTTGCCCTGGCTGTTGCCCGTCAGCCTGTTCGTCCTGTGGTGGCTGGCCGCGCGCAATCAGTGGATGAGCGAGCAGATCCTGCCGGCGCCATCGCTGGTGTGGAGCAGCGCTGTGGAACTGGCCCAAGGCGAGTTGTGGAGTCATTTGTGGATCAGCCTGCAACGGTTGTTCTGGGGCTTGTTGGCAGGCGTTTCGACCGGCGCGGTGCTTGGCGCCGCACTGGGCTTCAGTCGACGTCTGGAGCGCCTGGTTTTTCCGACATTCGCTGGATTGGCGCAGGTGCCGACGCTGGCGTGGATTCCGCTGTTCATGGTGTTCTTCGGCATCGGCGAAGTGCTGAAACTGGTGGTGCTGATCAAGGCCATTGTGGTGCCGGTGACCTTGCACACACTGGTTGGCGTGCGCGATGCGCAACCGAAACTGCGCGAAGCCGCCGCCGTGTTGCGCCTGCCGCCGCGTCTGCTGATTCGTCGTCTGGTGCTTCCCGCTGCGCTGCCGGCGTTCATGGCTGGCGTGCGCCTGGCACTCGCCGCCGGCTGGACCTCGTTGCTGGCGGTCGAGCTGCTGGCCTCCAGTGAAGGCATCGGCTATCTGATGGTCTGGGCGCGGCAGCTGTTCATGCTCGACATCGTGTTCGTGTGCATCGTGGTCATCGGTCTGATCGGTGTGGCCATGGATCGCGGCATCGGCCTGCTCGACCGCAGACTGGTGCACTGGCCGCACCCGGCCACCGCGCAAATCACTCGCGGCCCGCGCTATCAGGGCTGGCAACGCCTGCAACCGTGGCTGTTGCCGCTGGGCTTGTTGGCGCTTTGGCAAACGGCCAATGATCAGCAGTGGGTCGACGCGAATATTCTGATCAGCCCTGCGGCTGTGCTGAGCACGACATGGGACGGACTGCTCGACGGCACGCTGGTCAACGGCATGGCGCTGAGCCTGAGCCGCACCCTGGGCGGCTTGCTGATCGGTGGCGGCCTCGGCTTCGCCCTGGGCTTGCTCCTCGGCCTGTCGCGTTTCAGCGAACGCCTGCTCGGCCCGACACTCGCCGCACTGCGGCAGATTGCGATTTTCGCCTGGGTGCCACTGCTCACCGCGTGGTTCGGTCTCGGCGAACTGGCCAAGTGGGTCTTTGTCGCCCTCGCTGCTTTCTTTCCGCTGTTCGTCGCCACCCAGCGCAGCGTCGCCAACCTCTCGCCGCAACTCAACGAAGCCGCGCAAGTGCTGCGCCTGAGCCTCGGCCAGCGCCTGCGTCGACTGGTCCTTCCCGGTGCTGCGCCGGGGATTTTCGCAGGGCTCAGATTGAGCCTGATCTACGCCTGGCTCGGCACCATCGGCGCTGAATATTTCATGCCGTCCAATGGCGGCATCGGCAGCCAGATGATCGGCGCGCAGCAGCTGTTGCGCATGGATCTGATCATGGCCGGCATGCTGCTGGTCGGCCTCACCGGCGCCCTGCTCAACCTGATCGGCCAACGCCTGGAAATTCGCGCGACCCGCTGGAGACACGCATGAACGCACCGATTGTCAGCTTCAACCACGTAGGCAAATCCTTCGCCGTCAACGGTTTCGAACTGGAGGCGATTCGCGAATTCAACCTGGACATTGCCGAGGGCGAATTCGTCGCCATCGTCGGCTCCAGCGGCTGCGGCAAATCCACTTTGCTGCGTTTGCTGGTCGGCCTCGACACCGAGTTTCGCGGGCACATCAGTGTCGATGGCAAGGCCGTCAGCGGCATCGGCGGCGAGCGCGGTATCGTCTTTCAGGAACATCGTCTGTTTCCGTGGCTGACAGTCGCCGACAACATCGGCCTGGGCCTGGTCAATGAACCGCTGAGCGGGGCGCAGAAACAACAACGCATCAAGGATTTCATCGAACTGGTCGGCCTCAGTGATTTCACCCAAGCCTATCCGCATCAACTCTCCGGCGGCATGGCGCAACGCGTGGCGATCGCGCGCGGCCTCGTCGCCAGCCCGCGAATCCTGTTGCTCGACGAACCCTTCGGCGCCCTCGACGCACTGACCCGCCAGCAAATGCAGGACGAACTGCTGGCAATCCGCGAACGAGCAAAGATCACCACGATTCTGGTGACCCACGATGTCGAGGAAGCGATTTTTCTGGCCGATCGCGTGGTGGTGATGGAGCCGCGTCCGGGGCGGATCAAGCAAGTGGTCGACATCGCCCTGCCGCACCCGCGCCAGCGCAGCAGTTACGACTTTCATCAGCTGCGCGAAGAACTGCTGCACGAGCTGACCAGTGATGACCATTACCAACCGAGCGCACCGGTGCAGATCCGCGATCTGCCGCTGACGTTCATTGCCTGCTGAACAGGAGTTTCGCGATGCCGCAACGTCCCAACTTTCTAGTGATTCTGGCCGACGACCTAGGCTTTTCCGACATCGGTGCGTTCGGCGGCGAAATCGCTACGCCGAACCTCGATGCGCTGGCCGAGAACGGCCTGCGCCTGACCGATTTCCACACCGCACCGACCTGCTCGCCGACGCGCTCGATGCTGCTGACCGGCACCGATCACCACATCGCCGGCATCGGCACCATGGCCGAAGCGTTGACCCCGGAACTGATCGGCAAACCTGGCTACGAAGGCTACCTGAATGACCGCGTCGTCGCCCTGCCCGAGCTGCTGCGCGAGGCCGGCTATCAAACCTTGATGAGCGGCAAATGGCACTTGGGTCTGAAGGCTGAACTGGCGCCCCATGCGCGCGGTTTCGAGCGCTCGTTTTCACTGTTGCCGGGCGCTGCCAACCACTATGGTTTCGAGCCGACCTACGATGAGCAAACGCCGGGCCTGCTGAAATCCACCCCGGCGCTGTACATCGAGGACGATCAGTTTGTTGACGAGTTGCCGAAGGATTTCTATTCCTCCGATGCCTTCGGCGACAAGCTGCTGCAGTACCTCAAGGAACGCGATCAGACCCGGCCGTTCTTCGCTTACCTGCCCTTCTCCGCGCCGCACTGGCCGCTGCAGGCACCGGCCGAGATCGTCGAGAAATACCGTGGCCGCTATGACGCCGGCCCACAAGTGCTGCGCCTCGAACGCCTGGAAAAACTCAAGGCACTGGGTCTGATCGAGGCAGACGTCGAACCGCACCCGCTGATTCAGCTCAGCGCGCAGTGGGACGCGATGAGCGATGAGCAAAAGCAGATTTCCGCACGAGCCATGGAGGTCTACGCGGCGATGGTCGAGCGCATGGACTGGAACATCGGCCGGGTCGTCGATTACCTGCGCCAGCAAGGCCAGCTCGACAACACCTTCATCCTGTTCATGTCCGACAACGGTGCCGAAGGCGCGCTGCTGGAAGCGTTCCCCAAATTCGGCCCGGAGCTGATGACCTACCTCAACCAGCATTACGACAACAGCCTCGACAACATCGGCCGGGCCAATTCCTACGTCTGGTACGGGCCGAACTGGGCGCAAGTGGCAACCGCGCCGTCACGCTTGTTCAAGGCTTTCACCACCGAGGGCGGGATCCGCGTGCCGGCGCTGCTGCACTATCCGCAACTGCCGCTCAAAGGGCAGATCAGCCATGGTTTCGGCACGGTGATGGATATCACCCCGACCATTCTCGATCTGGCTGGCGTGCGGCATCCGGGTAAACAGTGGAAAGGCAAAGCGGTGGCGCCACTGCGCGGCAAGTCGTGGCTGGGCTTCCTGTCCGGCGAGACCGCGCAGGTGCATGACGAGCACACCGTGACAGGGTGGGAATTGTTCGGACGCCGGGCGATTCGCCAGGGCTCGTGGAAAGCGGTATGGATCCCCGGGCCGGTCGGGCCAGCGACCTGGCAACTTTATGATCTGGCGAATGATCCAGGGGAGATTCATGATCTGGCGTTGAGTCAGCCGCAGAAACTCACTGACCTGATCGGGCATTGGCAGCGGTATGTAGAAGAGACCGGGGTGATCCTCAGTGCTTCGCCGTTTCAGCCGGATTGAACCAAGATCAAAAGCCCCCCTCACCCCAGCCCTCTCCCTGAGGGAGAGGGGGAAAGGGAGCAGATCTTCATGCTTTTCCAACCTGAGGTCGGCTCGAAATTTCAGGTCGATGTATCCAGCATAAACAGCTGGATCAGTCCCCTCTCCCCTGGGAGAGGGTTAGGGTGAGGGGCATCTGTCAGGCCTCCACCGCCTCCCCGGACACCACTTCCTCATCTCCGCGCACAAACCGGTTCGCCCGGCCAAACGTGCCGAAATCATTGAAGCGCACGCCCATTTCGCGCATCACCTTGTGCGCCACCGGCACGGTCATCTGACGAATGTAAAACGGCTCCTTGACCACGAAATGATGAATCCCGTGACTGCTGCCGAAGTTGAAGCAGAACGCTTGCAACGGCCACAGCCACCACGGGTTCAGCACCTGGCATTGCTGCAGCACGTTGCCCGGTTCGACGTCGCCGTAGTAATGCATGTTCGAGCTGATGAAGTGCAGGCAAAAAGTGCGCAGCACGTTGGGGCCGATGATCACCACGGCGGCGATATCGATCACCTGCATCACCGACAGCGTGGTGGCCGACCATTCGATGGGCGAGCCGAGCAAATGCGCGATGCCATTGGCCGCGTGAAAGCCGAGAAACACGTACCACGCTCCCCAATGCAGCAGCGCCAGCGGTGCGTAGACCTTGAGCACGCGTTTGCCGATGCTCCACTTGTGTGCCCAGGTCTTGGCGCGCAGCAGACGGATGAACGCCGACATGACGTTATCGCCAACCATCAGCAGACGGGCAAAACCCCACGGCTCGCCGTTGGTGATTGCGCGCTCTTCCATGTCGGCTTCAGTGCCGGAAACCTTGTGATGATTGAGGTGCAGATGGCGACGGATCCAGGGATTGATCGTGCTCGGCCGCGCCAGCCAGACCAGGCCCATCATCAGGTTGTGCGGCACGCGCTGCTTGCGAAAGTACATGCTGTGGATCAGGTCGTGTTCCAGTTCATGGGTCAGCGAGGCGAAAAAGGCGTTGAGCAGCAGGCACACCCACCAGGCCATATGGCCAGTGATGTACAGCGCCGCCGAGCCGATCATCCCGGCCAGCGCCAACGCCAGAATCCCCGCACCGAGGGCGTCCTGATGCTGAAGAATCGGGTAGCGCTCACGCAATTGCGCACCCTTGGCCAACACCACTTGGCGAATATGTGCCGAGCGCTGCGCCGCATTCAGTCGTTCAGGGCTTGCAGAAGTACCGTCCATGCTTCCATCCTCGGGTCTAAGATGAATGCATCGTGCCTTGCCGGGGTTCGATCCGCGCTAGCCAAGAACGCCAACCTGTTGACCGGACGCGCCAATCAGCATGAAGGAACCGACCTCCCTCGCCAGCTGGACCCGCGCCTTGCGCAAACAACTCGACGCGCTCGGGCTGGACAGCCTTGCCTTGTGCCAACAGGCCGGGCTCGACCCAACGCTGATGGACGACCCCAATGCGCGCTATCCGCTATCCGGTACCACGCGCCTGTGGGCGCTCGCCGTTGAAGCCAGCGGCGACCCGGCGCTGGGCTTGCGCGTGTCGCGTTTCGTCAGCCCGACCACGTTCCACGCGCTTGGTTATGCACTGGTGGCGAGCGGCAGCTTGCGCGAAGTGTTCGAACGCATCGTGCGTTATCATCCGGTGGTCAGCGATGCGCTGGAGCTGGAGCTGAGCCGTAGCAATGACCGTTATCAATTTCGCCTGAAAATTCCGCCCGGCAACCCGGCGCCGGCCTTCGAAGCCATCGACGCATTTACGGCGATCTACGTGCGCACCTGCCGCAATCGCCTCGGCCGTGACTACGCACCGCTGGCGGTGTACTTGCGCCGCCCCGAACCGAGCGATGCCCAGCAATGGCACAAAGTCTTCCGCGCGCCGGTGTATTTTTCCGCCGCCGAGGACCGCCTGGAATTCGCCCTCAGCGACTTCGACAGCCACCTCGACGACGCCAACCCGGAACTGGCCGAGCACAACGAAGCCGTACTCAAACGCACCCTCGCCCAGCTCAAACCGCTGACCTGGGAGCGCAAGGTGCGCGATGCCATTGAAGAACAACTGCCCGAAGGCGAACCGAGCGCCGAGCGCATCGCCCAGGCCTTGCACCTGAGCCTGCGCAGCCTGCAGCGGCATCTGGCGGATGAGGGCTGTCGCTTCGACACCCTGCTCAACGAAAGCCGCGAAAATCTCGCGCTGCTGCACCTGCGTGACCCGCAGTGTTCCTTGAGTGAAGTCAGCTATCTGCTGGGATTCGCTGACACCAGCAGCTTCAGCCGCGCGTTCAAGCGCTGGACCGGGATGACGCCGGGGCAGTTTCGGGATCAGTTGCGCTGATCCGAAATCACCATTGTGTGATCCAGCGCCTTCGCGAGCAGGCTCGCTCTCACAGTTGGAATGCGTTTCCTTGTGGGAGCGAGCCTGCTCGCGAAGAGGCCGTCAGACCACCACAAACCCCAGCTCAAAAACAGTGCCGTCGGCGTCACTCCTCACCCGCACCTGCCCGCCATGCAACTGCATGATCGACTGCACGATCGCCAAACCCAGACCACCCGAATCTCCCGGTTCCGCACGTGAAGGATCGACGCGGTAGAAACGGTCGAACAGTTTGCCCAGATGCTCAGGCGCGATGACCGGGCCGTGGTTGTGCACTTGCAGCCAGCACATACCCGGTTCATCGCGGCGTTGCAGACTGATCAGGCTGTCGGGGTCGGCGTGGCGTACGGCGTTGGCCAGCAGGTTGCCGAGGGCGCGTTGCAGCAGTTGCTGGTCGGCGAGCAATTCGCCGTGCATGCGGTTTTGCAGTTGGAGGTCGCGGTCATCGGCGAGGGCTTCGAAGTAATCGCAGAGCTCGTCGCCGACGTCGTGCAAGTCCAGTGTGTGCAGATTTAGCGCACGTTCGGCCTGTTCGGCGCGGGCGAGGAACATCAGGTTCTCGGCCATGCGCTTGAGCCGTTCGAACTCTTCCATGTTCGAGGCCAGCACTTCCTGATATTCGGCCGTGCTGCGCGGATGGTTCAGGGCCTGGCCGTTGCTGGCGAGCAAGGTGTGCAGAGGGGTGCGGATTTCGTGCGCGAGGTCGGCGGAGAATTGCGACAGGCGCTGCACGCTGTCGTCCAGCCGCGCCAGCATGGTGTTGAGCGCGTGCACCGGCTCGCGCAGTTCGCTCGGCGTGCCCTCGGTAGGCAGGCGTCGATCGAGGCTGCGCAGATCGATGCTGCGCACCGCTTCACTCAACTGATGCAAGGGCTGCAAGCCACGCCGCAGCAATAACAGGCCCAGAGCAAACGCGAGCACCGCGCCGAGGCCGACGGACAGGTACAGACGCAGGCGATAACTGCCGAGCATCTGCTCACGCTCGCTGAGCACTTTGCCGGCGATCACCGTGAGGGTTTCACCGTTGGGGCCTTGGGCCTGGCCGGACAGCAAGGCCAATTCGGCGCCGTCGCTGGCCTGCCAGGTGAGCACGTCACAGCGCTGCGGCATTTGCTCTCGCGGTAATGCATTGAGCGCGGGCAGTTCACGCTGACGCGGGTTGATCGCGATCACGCTGGAGCCGTCGGCCCGGCGCACCAGCAGCAGACTGTCGAGCTTACCGAGCATGTTCTGATACAACCGTGGCCGCGCCTGCAAGGCGTCGAGGCTGTCGCTGTCGGCGAGCAAGGCACGTACTTGCTCGAGGCGACCGAGCAAGGCCATGTCGTCACGAAAGGCCAATTCCGAGGCCAGCGAGCGGTAGAGGAACACGCCGATTGCGCTCAGCGCCAGCGCGCAGACCATGGCGAAGGCCAGCGCCAATCGCCAGGCAATCGACTTACTCCACATCGTCCGGCGCTTCCAGTTGATAACCGACGCCGCGCACGGTGTGGATAAGTTTCGGCATGTACGGGTCGTCAACCTTGGCGCGCAAACGACGCACGGCGACTTCGACCATGTTGGTGTCGCTGTCGAAATTCAGGTTCCACACCTGCGATGCGATCAGCGTGCGCGAAAGCACTTCGCCCTGGCGGCTGGCGAGCAGCTGCAAGAGGGCGAATTCCTTGTTGGTCAGGGCAATGCGCTGGCCGCCGCGACTGACCCGGCGGCGCAGCACGTCGATTTCCAGGTCGGCGATGCTGTACGACTCGGCTTCCCGCATCGGCCCGCGTCGCAGTAGCGTGCGCACGCGCGCGAGCAACTCGGCGAAGGCGAAGGGTTTGAGCAGGTAATCGTCGGCGCCGAGCTCAAGACCACGCACGCGGTCTTCGATAGCGTCCTTGGCGGTGAGAAACAGCACCGGTGTGGCGCCGCGCTGGCGGATCAGCTGGAGCAATTGCCAGCCGTTGAGGCCAGGCAGCATCACGTCGAGGATGATCAGGTCGTATTCCTGTTGCTCGATAAAATAGCGGCCGTCGAGGCCATTGAGCGCAACATCCACGGCGAAACCCGACTCGCCCAGACCCTTGGCGAGGAAGTTGGCGGTTTTGGCTTCATCTTCTACGACCAGCAAACGCATGGCACACCTCGATTGATCAGGCACACAGGCTAGGCGTGTTCGGCGCCGTTGCCCATTACAAACTTGTAATCCGCCTGACGGGGTTCTGACGAAGTGCGCCGGTTAAGGTGCAGACCTTCCCATTCGGAGCCTGCACATGACCGTCAAATACCTTGTCGCCAGCCTGATCCTCGGCCTCAGCGGCGCTGCAAGTGCCACGCCAGAACTGCCGCGCCACGCCGATCTCGACCTGAAAACCGCACGCTGGCTGGCGGACAAGGCGATGAGCAGTTGCACCGGCACGGTGTCGGTGCTCGACCGTGGCGGTAACTTGCTGGTGACGTTGCGTGGTGACGGCGTCGGGCCGCACAACACCGCCGCCAGCCAACGCAAGGCCTACACCGCGCTGTCGACCAAGACGCCGACGCGGCTGTTCGCCGAGCGCGCCCGCAGCAACCCGGAAACCGCCAACCTCAACACCCTCGATGAATTGCTTTTGCTCGGCGGCGGCATTCCGTTGTTCGCCGGCAGCGAACTGGTCGGCGCCATGGGCGTGGCCGGTTCCGGCGGCGGTGAGCAAGACGAAAACTGCGCCCGCGCCGCCGCCGACAAAGCCGGCCTGACCATCACCCGTTCCCACTAAGGAGATCCACCATGACCACCCTGCGCATGACTCTCGCCGCCCTCGGCCTGAGTGCTGTTTCCAGCCTGACGATGGCCGCCGGCAATCCGCTGAGCGTGCACGTGCTCAACCTGGAAAACGGCCTGCCGTCACCGGGCATCAACGTCACCCTGGAAAAACACGTCGGCGAAAACTGGCAACCACTGGCCCAAGGCACCACCAACGAGCAAGGGCGGATCGCCGAGCTGTTCCCGGCCAAACAGCCATTCGAAGCCGGTGAATACCGCGTGGTGTTCAAGACCGGCGAGTATTACCAGAAGATCAAGCATGAGACGTTCTTCCCGGAAATTCCGGTGATCTTTCAGGTCAAGCAGACCGATCAGCACTACCACATCCCGCTGCTGCTGAGCCCGTACGGTTTCTCGACCTATCGCGGTTCGTAAAATAAACACAGATCCTTTGTTGGAACTGGTTTCTGTGGCGAGGGGATTTATCCCCGTTGGACTGCGCAGCGGTCCCATTTTTCAGGGCCGCTTCGCGCCCCAGCGGGGATAAATCCCCTCGCCACAGGTGCCAGTTCCGACATTGGATCGGTTTCAGTTTTCAGATCGTCGCCAAGGCACGCAATCTCGCCGCATCGAGAATTTCGATTTCGCCGTATGCGAGCCCGATAATCCCCTGCCCCTGCAGATCCTTGAGGATCTGATTGGTGGTCTGCCTCGACAGCGACAGCATCGCCGCCAGCTGCTCCTGCGGCAGTTGCAGCGTCCGGCGTGGTGCGTCGAGTTCGCCGTAGCCTTCGGCAATCATCAGCAGCCGATGGGCGAGACGCGCCGGGGCTGGCAGCAGGCTCAGCTGTTCGAGATTGATGAAGGCCAGGCGCAATTTGTGGCTCATCAGCAGCGCCAGATGCCGCCAATGCTGCGGCCGTTCGTCGAGCAATTTGAGCAACGCCGCTTGCGGAACATTCAGCAAGGTGCACGACCCGACTGCATAGGCATCGTGAGTGCGAGGCTGGCCATCGAACAGGCAGATTTCGCCGAACCAGTGCGGCGCCTCAACCAGACTCAACAACGCCTCCTTGCCTTGCTCGCTCACCGCGCCGATACGCACTGCGCCATCGAGCACCGCGTACAGACCGCACGGCGCATCGCCACGCTGGAACAGCCGTTGCCCCGCCGTCAGCCGCCGCTCCCGAGCCAGCGCCAGCAGGCTATCCTGAAAAGATGCAGGCAAATGACTGAACCACTGGCCGCTGAGCAACCGTGCACGAATTTGCATAACCACTCCTGGAGTGTCGCCTGCCCGACAGAGCGAACGCGGATACCGAGGGATGATGCATTCAACCCCACTGGAGGAACAACAATGAAAAGCCTCGTCGACCACCTCAGTCAATACGCCGCCTACCACCGCGACCCGCGCAACATTGCCAGCCACTTTATCGGCATTCCGCTGATCGTGGTGGCGGTGGCTGTCCTGCTGTCTCGGCCGCAGTGGGAGCTGGGCGAGCTGTGGATATCTCCAGCCGTTGTGGTGGCGCTGGCCTCGGCGTGGTTTTACCTGCGTCTGGAGTTGAAGCTTGGCGTGTTGATGACAGTACTGATGGGGCTGTCGGTGTGGGCCGGGCATGCACTGGCGCAGCAGAGCACCATGGTCTGGCTGAGCAGCGGCCTGGCGATGTTCGTGATCGGCTGGGTGATCCAGTTTGTCGGGCATCACTATGAGGGGCGCAAACCGGCGTTTGTCGATGACATCAGCGGGCTGATTGTCGGGCCGTTGTTCGTTGTGGCTGAGTTGGCGTTTCTGCTGGGGATACGGCAGGAATTGAAACAAGAGATCGAGTTGCGGGCGGGGATGGTGCGGGTCAATCCGAATCGCGCTGCTGTCTAGATCGTATTCGCGAGCAGGCTCGCTCCCACATTTGGAATGAGTTTTCCCTGTGGGAGCGAGCCTGCTCGCGAAGCTTTTGCCTTTAAATATTGGCGACTTTCTGCCAGACCTTCGGCTTGAAGAACAGGGTTTCACCCTTGGCCAACCCGATCAGGCTGTCGTGGTCTTTCACCACTTCCGCTTCGATCAGATCCGTCTGCCCTTCCACCTTCAGCGTCACCCGCGTCGTCGCACCCAATGGGCGGATATCGCGCACTTCAGCGGCATGGTGATCTTCCAGCTCATGCTTGGACAACGACACTTCATGCGGGCGGAACAGCACGTGGTTGTCGTCGCTCAACAGCAAGCGGTTCGAATCGCCGAGGAAGTGATAGACGAAATCGCTGGCCGGGTTTTCGTAGACGTCGCCCGGTGAGCCGATCTGCTCGATCACACCCTTGTTCATCACCACGATGCGGTCGGCGACTTCCATCGCTTCTTCCTGGTCGTGGGTCACGAACACCGAAGTCAGGTTGATGTCTTCGTGCAACCGCGCCAGCCAGCGCCGCAGTTCCTTGCGCACCTTGGCGTCGAGGGCGCCGAACGGTTCGTCGAGCAGCAGCACTTTAGGTTCCACCGCCAGGGCACGGGCCAACGCGATGCGCTGACGCTGGCCACCGGACAACTGCTCCGGGTAGCGATCCGACAACCAGTCCAGTTGCACCATGTTCAGCAGTTCGTGAACCTTGGTGGCGATCTGGCTTTCGCTCGGGCGCTGGTTTTTCGGTTTCATCCGCAGGCCGAACGCGACGTTGTCGAACACTGTCATGTGGCGGAACAAGGCGTAATGCTGGAACACGAAACCGACGTTGCGATCACGCACGTCGTGGCCGGAAACGTCCTCGCCGTGAAAAACGATGTTGCCCTGATCCGGGGTTTCCAGACCGGCAATAATGCGCAGCAAGGTGGTTTTGCCGCAGCCCGACGGACCAAGCAGCGCGACCAGCTCACCGCTGTGGATATCCAGGCTGATGTTGTCCAGCGCCTTGAACGCGTTGAAATTCTTGCTGACGTTACGCACTTCGATCGACATGAGTTATTCCTCCGCGGCGCTGGCGCGCAGGCGGTTGATACGGTTTTCGCTCCACTGCTTGAGCAGCAGGATGAAGAGCGCCAGGATCAGCAACAGGCTCGCCACGGCGAATGCGGCCACGTGGTTGTATTCGTTGTAGAGGATCTCGACGTGCAGCGGCAAGGTGTTGGTCACCCCGCGAATGTGCCCGGAAACCACCGACACCGCACCGAACTCGCCCATGGCCCGCGCGGTACACAGCACCACGCCATAAATCAGGCCCCACTTGATGTTCGGCACGGTGACGTGCCAGAACATCTGCCAGCCATTGGCACCGAGCAGGCGCGCGGCTTCCTCCTCTTGGGTGCCTTGTTCCTGCATCAGCGGAATCAGTTCACGGGCCACGAACGGCACGGTGACGAAAATCGTCGCCAGCACAATGCCCGGCAGGGCGAAGACGATCTGGATGTCGTGATCCTGCAGCCACGGCCCGAACAGGCCCTGCGCACCGAACATCAGCACGTAGACCAGACCGGCGATCACCGGCGACACCGAGAACGGCAGGTCGATCAGCGTCACCAGCATGCTCTTGCCACGAAACGAGTATTTGCTCACGCACCACGCCGCACTGACACCGAACACCAGGTTCAGCGGCACCGAAATCAGCACCGCGAACACGGTGAGTTTCAATGCCGAAAGCGCGTCCGGTTCAAAAATCGCGGTGAAGAACGCGCCGAGACCGTTTTTCAGACCTTGCGATACGACGATGAACAACGGCAGCAGCAGAAACAGGAAAAAGATCAGCCAGCCAAGACCGATCAGGACTCTGCGCGAAGTGGCGCTGCCACGCCGCGCTGCGTTGGCCGAAGAGGCGGCCGCAATGGATGATTGGGACATGTTCGCGCCTCCTTATGGGGTTTCGATGCGTCGCTGCAGCAAGTTGATCAGCAGCAACAGGATGAAGGAAACCACCAGCATCAATACGCCGATGGCGGTAGCGCCGGTGTAATCGTATTGGTCGAGTTTGACCATGATCAGCAGCGGCAGGATCTCGGTTTTCATCGGCATGTTGCCGGCAATGAAAATCACCGAACCGTACTCGCCGACGCCACGCGCGAACGCCAGCGCAAAACCGGTCAGCCAGGCGGGCAGCAGTGCCGGAACCAGAATGTGGCGAAATACCTGCCATGGCTTCGCACCCAGGCACGCCGCCGCTTCTTCGACTTCACGGGGAATATCGGCCAGCACCGGTTGCACCGTGCGCACCACGAACGGCAGCGTGACGAAGGTCAGTGCGAGGGTGATGCCCAGTGGGGTGTAGGCGATTTTGAAACCGAGATCGGCAGCGAACTGCCCGACCAGCCCGGCCGGCGCGTACAGCGCGGTCAGCGCGATACCGGCCACAGCGGTCGGCAGGGCGAACGGCAGATCGATCATCGCATCGATCACCTTGCGCCCGGGGAAGGTGTAGCGCACCAGCACCCAGGCCAGCAACGTGCCGATGATGCCGTTGATGATCGCCGCACACAGCGCGGTACCGAAGCTCAGCTTCAACGCCGCCAGCACCCGCGGTGCGGAGATGATCGTCCAGAACTGATCCCAGGTCAGCTGGGCGGCGTGGACGAACATCGCCGCCAGCGGGATAAGCACAATCAGGCTGAGGTACACCAAGGTGTAACCCAGCGTCAGCCCGAAGCCGGGTATGACGGGGGAGATACGACGCGACATAAAAGTCCCTGGTTGAAAACGCATCAATGTGGGAGTGAGCCCTGTGGTGAGGGGACTTATCCCCTCACCACAAAAGCTCAGTCCCACATGTCATGTGCCCAGACATCAGGCCGGTTGAAGGCGAGATTACTGCGCCTGATAAATCTGGTCGAACACGCCGCCGTCGTTGAAGAATTTCGGCTGCGCGGATTTCCAGCCGCCGAAGTCCTTGTCGATGGTCACCAGTTCCAGGTTCGGGAACTGCTGGGCGTACTTGGCCGCTACGTCCTTGTCACGTGGACGATAGAAGTTTTTCGCGGCGATTTCCTGACCGGCCGGGCTGTACAGATGCTTGAGGTAGGCCTCGGCGATCTGCGCGTTGCCCTTCTTCTCGGCATTCTTGTCGACCACCGCCACGGGCGGTTCGGCGAGGATCGACAGCGACGGCACGACGATGTCGAACTTGTCTGCGCCGCCATCTTCTTTCAGCGCCAGGAACGCTTCGTTTTCCCAGGCCAGCAACACGTCGCCCTGACCGTTATTGACGAAGGTGATGGTCGAACCGCGGGCGCCGGTGTCGAGGATCGGCACGTGCTTGAACAGGGTCTGCACGTATTCCTTGGCCTTGGCTTCGTCACCGCCGTTGGCTTTCAGGCCATAGGCCCACGCGGCGAGGAAGTTCCAGCGCGCACCGCCCGAGGTTTTCGGGTTTGGTGTGATCACCGAGACATCGTTCTTGACCAGATCGCCCCAGTCCTTGATGCCTTTCGGGTTGCCCTTGCGCACCAGGAACACGATGGTCGAGGTGTACGGCGTGCTCGCTTCCGGCAGACGCTTCTGCCAGTCGACGGGCAGGCTCTTGCCGAGCTTGGCGATTTCATCGATGTCACCGGCCAGGGCCAGGGTCACCACGTCAGCACGCAGGCCATCGATCACCGCACGGCCCTGCTTGCCCGAGCCGCCATGAGACTGCTGGATTTTTACAGTGTCGCCGGCATGGTCCTGCTGCCAGAACTTGATGAATTCGGCGTTGTATTCCTGATACAGCTCTCTCGTCGGGTCATACGACACGTTGAGCAGCTCGTAATCCTTGGCAACGGCGGAACCGGCAAACACGGCACTGACCAGCGCGGCCAGAGCGTAACGGCGAATCGACGACATGGTGAAAGCTCCTGGAATTCTTGGTGGTGGCTTTTTCTTATGTATTGCTGGAATCGGATCGCGTTGAAAGATCGCCGCCTTCGCCAGCTCCTGCACGCAGCCCCTGTACGAACTGCCGAAGGCTGCGATCTTTTGATCTCACCCCGGTTGTTTACCGGGTTGCTGCAAACGAAATTTCTCTTTGCGTTCGATCTGTACGACTTGCGCGTTGTGCACAGTGATCTCCACCGCGCCGAACCGCAGATCGCGCAGGGCGCTCTGGATTTCACGCAAGATGGTGCTTTCGTCCTGACCGTCAACGCTGCGAAGGGATGCGCTCATGGTGCTGCTCCTTTGAAGGGGATTTGCCTGGCAGTGGGCGGCACTGCGTTCGGCGTGGGAGCAATATAAGAGAGGCATGGATATTCTTAAAAAGACTATTTAAGAATGTTTATATAACCAGAAATCAATATGAGAGAGGGCAAGGGGTTTGCGCTGATTTGAAATCGTCAAGAGAACTTGTGGCGAGGGGATTTATCCCCGTTGGACTGCGTAGCAGTCCCATTTCTTGGGGCCGCTACGCGACCCATCGGGGATAAATCCCCTCACCACAAGGTCGGTGATAGCCTGATAGGCCTTTTCAGCCAATCAATGGCGTTTTCGCCCAATCAAGCCTATCCGCAGACACCGGCCGCCCAAACCAATACCCCTGCCCCAGATCGCATTCCTGCGCCAACAGAAATGCCGCCTGCTCAACCTGTTCGATCCCTTCGGCATGCACCTGCATGCCCATGCTGCGGGCCAGCGCGATGATCACCCGGACAATCGCCACGTCATCTTCATCCCACGGCAACCCGGCGACGAAGCCCTGATCGATCTTGAGTTTCTGCACCGGCAGGCGCTTGAGCCGCAACAGCGAGGAATAACCCGTGCCGAAATCATCGATGGCCAGACGCACACCCAGCTCGCGCAAGCGATGCATCTGTTCCAGCGCCACTTCAGGGTCATCCATCACCGCGCTTTCGGTAACTTCCAGTTCCAGATACGCCGGATCCAGCCCCGTGTCGTGCAGCACCTGCGCTACCTGCTGGTAAAGCTCACGTCGGGCAAACAGCCGCGAGGAGACATTCACCGCGACGAACGCCAGCACCACACCGCTCTGCTGCCACTGACACATCTGTCGGCAAGCCTGCTGCATCACCCAGGCATCGATCTCGGCGATCAGCCCGGTGCGCTCGGCAATCGGAATGAATTCTGCCGGCGACACCAGACCGCGCTGCGGATGCTGCCAGCGCACCAGTGCTTCGACGCCGACCAGACGGCCGCTTTGCAGGTCATGCACCGGTTGGTAGTAGACACGCAGTTCCTCCTGCTCCAGTGCGCGGCGCAGCTCGAAGGCGATTTCGACCCGTTGCTGGGCATGGGCGGTCAGCTCTTCGGTATACAGCGCGTAGCCATTGCGCCCGCTGCTTTTGGCCTTGAACAGCGCACTGTCGGCGTTGCGTAACAACTGCTCGGCGCTGAGGGCATCGCTGGGAAACAGGCTGATGCCGATGCTCGCGTTGATGAACAATTGATTGCCATCTACCAGCACCGGCTCCTTCAAGGCGTCCAGAGTCCGTTGCGCCAGCGCGGCGGCCTGGGCCGGCTGTGGACAACTTTCCGCGAGCACCGCGAACTCGTCACCGCCGAGCCGCGCCAAGGTAATGCCGTGGCCGAACAGTTCCTGCAAACGCGTCGCCACCGCTTTTAGCAACCGATCGCCGACGTTATGCCCGAGGCTGTCGTTGATCATCTTGAAATGATCCAGATCGAGCATCAGCAGCGCGCAGCCACGCTTGTGCGTCTGCGCGGAAGCCAACGCCTGTTCGGCGCGGTCGCTGAACAGCAGGCGATTGGGCAGATCGGTCAACGGATCGTGATGCGCCAGGTGTTTGAGCTCGGACTCGGAATCCTTGATCGCACTGATGTCGGAGAACACCGCCACGTAATGGCTGAGCCGGCCGGAATCATCGTGAATCACCCGGATGGTTTGCCACTGTGGATAAATCTCGCCAGTCTTGCGCCGGTTCCAGATCTCGCCGCTCCACTCACCTTCAGCCTCGAGGGTAGCGAACATCGCCTGATAGAAGCCCGGCGGATGATGGCCGGACTTGAACAGACTGGGCTGCTGGCCGATGACCTCGTCGCGCCGATAACCGGTGATCTCGATAAAGGCGCGATTGACGTGGACGATCAGGCCCCGGTGGTCGGTAACCAGCACCCCTTCGCGAGTGCAGTCGAACACGGCGGCCGCCTGACGCAGACGCTCACGGTCGGTGTGGCGCTCGCGCAAATGCGCGCCGATGCCGAGAAACCCGCACAGCCGCGCCCGTGCGAGGAAAATCAGCGCGGCGCTGATCGTCGCCAGCAGATAACCGTTGATCAGTTGCCAATGGGTCAGCTCACGGGAGTCATCGAAGAATCTGCTTAATAAATGATCAGAAACTTGCAGCCACAGGGCGGCCAGTACGAGGTAGAGCAGCGCTGCACGCAAGGCATCGCGGTAAGTCGCAGACATTCGGTCGTCCATGTCCCTACAAAAAGGTTGGAATTATAGGTCAAGAAACATTCAGCGACTTCTTATCTGAAAGGGCGACTGGTTTTATCTGTGTGCTTAGTGATAATGCAACGGCTGTTTTTATCTTTATCGAGGGCCCTATAGCCTATGTGGTACGAAGGTTTTCTTGGCTTGTCGGCCTGGTCACTGGTCGCGGTCACCCTGCTGATGACCCATGTGACGATTGTTGCCGTCACGGTCTATCTGCACCGTTACTCGGCCCACCGCTCGCTCGAGCTGAATGCGGGTCTGAAGCACTTTTTCCGTTTCTGGCTGTGGCTGACCACGGCGCAGAACACCCGCGAGTGGACTGCCATCCACCGCAAACACCACGCCAAATGCGAGACCGAGGATGACCCGCACAGCCCGGTCATCAAGGGTCTGTCCACCGTACTGCGCACCGGCGCCGAGCTGTACCGCAGCGAAGCGCAGAACCCGGAAACCCTGCGCATCTACGGCAAGAACTGCCCGGAAGACTGGGTCGAACGCAACGTCTACAGTCGCTATCCGCTGCTTGGCGTGGCGATCATGGGCGTGATCGACCTGCTGCTGTTCGGCACCATCGGTATCACCATCTGGGCCATCCAGATGATGTGGATTCCGGTGTGGGCCGCTGGGGTGATCAACGGTCTGGGCCATGCCGTCGGCTATCGCAATTTCGAATGCCGTGACGCAGCGACCAATCTGGTGCCGTGGGGCATCCTGATCGGCGGCGAAGAGCTGCACAACAACCATCACACCTACCCCAACTCGGCCAAGCTGTCGGTGAAGAAGTGGGAATTCGACCTCGGCTGGGCGTGGATCAAGGTCTTCTGCTTCCTGCGTCTGGCCAAAGTGCAGCGGGTCGCACCGATTGCCCACCGCGTCGAAGGCAAAGGCAGCCTGGACATGGACACCGCCATGGCGATCCTCAACAACCGCTTCCAGATCATGGCCCAGTACCGCAAATTGGTGATCGGCCCGCTGGTCAAGCAAGAGCTGGCCAAGGTCGATCATTCGGTGCGTCACCAGTTCCACCGGGCCAAACGCCTGCTGTCGCGGGAAACCAGCCTGCTGGAAGACCGTCATCACCTGCGCATCCAGACCATGCTCGAACACAGCCATGCGTTGAAAGTGATCTACGAGAAGCGCCTGGCTTTGCAGCAGATCTGGGTCAAGACCAGTTCCAATGGCCACGACATGCTGGCCGCCATCAAGGAATGGATTCACGAGGCCGAGGCCAGTGGCATCCAGTCGTTGCGCGATTTTGCTGATCAGCTGAAAACCTACTCGCTGCGTCCTGCGACTGCCTGACCGGCAACGAGGCTGCGATCTCAAAGATCGCAGCCTCGTTGCGCTCTTCGGTTCCTGCACCTCGCCGCCCGGCGGGACTCGGTAATGGCCGGGAACTTCGCCGAAAATCACCTATCTCAATGACACTTCGCCATCCCGGCGGGCTGTCCTGTGGCCGTTGTCGACATTGCGGCGCGCCCTTTGAGATTTGTGCCGATGGTCAACAACAACCAGAAAGACACAACCTACACCCAATGGCCTGAGGCCGCGCAAACGCTGATGGCGCTGATGCATGCGCAGGGCGAAGTCGCGCGCCTGAGCGAGCGCGAACAATTGATCAGTTCGCTGCTGGTCAGCGTCAACGCCGTGCTCTGGGCTTTCAACTGGGAAACCCGCCAGGTGTTGTACGTCAGTCCGGCCTATGAACGGATCTTCGGCCGTTCCGCCGCGCTTGTGCTGGCTGACTACAACCAGTGGCGTGACAGCATTTACCCCGATGATCTGGAGTACGCCGAACAAAGCCTTGCCGAAGTCCTGCACCGAGGTGCGGTGGAAGATCGCGAGTACCGCATCATTGCCGCCGATGGCCAGGTGCGCTGGCTCAGCGACAAATGTTTTATCAATCGCCAGGACGAGCCTGGACAGCCGGTAATCATCGTCGGCATCGCCGAAGACATCACTGACAAGAAAAACATGGAAACCGAGCTGCAGCGCTTGGCCACCACCGATGTGCTGACGCAAAGCAGCAACCGCCGCCACTTCTTCGAATGTGCCCACCGCGAGTTCGCTGAGGCCCGCCGCCAAGGCACACCGCTGGCCTTCCTGCTGCTGGACATCGACGATTTCAAAGTGATCAACGACAGCTACGGCCACCCCGAGGGCGACAACGTGCTGCAACGGATCGCCGAATGCGGGCGCGGCTCATTGCGCCGTGGCGATCTGTTCGGGCGGATTGGTGGTGAGGAGTTCGCTGCGGTGTTTCCCGGCTGTGCGCCGGAGATGGCGGTGCAAGTGGCGGAGCGCCTGCAGCAGGAGATCCAGCGACTGCGCTTCAACCACGACGGCCAAGCATTCAGCATCACCGTGAGCCAGGGGCTGACCAACCTCACCGACGAAGACAAGAGCCTAGACAGCCTGTTCGCCCGCGCGGATGCCGCGATGTACGAAGCGAAACGGCAGGGCAAGAACCGGATCATTGCGGCCTGACCCGTATTTTGTGGCTGCCGCAATTCCTGTGGGAGCGGGCTTGCCCGCGATGAGGCCTGCACCTTCAACAAAAATGTTGCTTGCGCTGGCGCCTTCGCGAGCAGGCTCGCTCCCACATTGGAATGTAGTGATCTGTCATTTGCGCATCCGCGTCAACTCCGGCAGCCCGATCTTGAGCAACCGCGCCGTCCGGCTCTTCGCCAGTTCCTCAACGCCTTCATGCTCGGTCAGCCGCGCCATTTGCGCTGCCATATGCATCACCAGCGCCTCGCGACTGTAAACGCCACCACCGAGCTGGTAGGCCGAAGCAATCAACTCGCGCAACTCCAGCGGCAGACGCCAGCGGGTGCGCAATGCCGAGCCATAAGAAGCGCCAAACTTCGCCAACGCTTCACCGACCTCCTGCAACTCGTCCAGCTCGCCGCCGGCTTGTTGCCACTCCTGCAAGCAGCGCAGCAGCGCCAGATCGCCGAGCCGATGCAGCATGCCCGCGCAATAGCAGCGCTCCTGATCCAGATCGAGCAGGCGCGCCAGCGTACGGGCGTATTCCGCCGTGTGCAGGGACAGTCCCCAATAGCGCTCGGCGTAATCCGCCAGGCATGGATCGCTGAGCCGCGCGCTGCGTTTGAGCGCCAGCCCGAGAATCAGGTTCATGCTCTGCCCGGTGCCGAGTCGGTGCAGCGCCTGGGCCAGGGTTTGCACCGGCGCGCCGTAGTGTTGCGCGGCACTGTTGGCGGCTGCGATCAGCACGGCGGTAATCTGCGGATCGGTGCGGACCTCTTCCTCCAGCAACTTGAGGTCCAGCCCTTCGGGATTGAGGCTACGCTTGACCGCCACTTGCACGTCGGTCATCAACGGCGCGCCATCGGCCTGCTCGCGACGCCGCTCAAGGAACACCGAGAGCGTCATGCCCGGCGCCAGTGCCGGCACTTCGCAAACCACCGCTTCGCCAGCGTTGAGCAGCAACCCCTGCAAGCGCTCGGTCAGGTCTTCCATATTCAACGGCTTGGTCAGGTACGCCGTCGGCGCCAGCGGAATCGCTTCGCGCACACTGGCGCTGTCGTTGCGGCTGCTCGTCAGAATGAACGGCAGCGGCGGATTGCGTTTGCGCTGCCGGACGCTGCGCAGCACTTGTAATCCATCGATGCCGGGCAGCTCCCAATCGACGATGGCCAAGTCATAGGGCACCTCGCTGAGCAACGACATTGCCTGCTGGCCATCGGCACACAAATCCAGACGCGCATCGCAGCGCACATTGAGTAGCACTTGTTTGAGCAGGTCACGGGACCAGGGATCGGCCTCGGCAATCAACACCCGAGGTACGGCGGGTAAATCAACGGCAGTCATGCGCGCTCTCCTTGCAATGTCTGAACCTTAGCCAATGCTGGCGATTCGATACAGCGCAAACAGGTCCGATGTGTTTCAAGGGACGAAAAAAACCCGCCGAAGCGGGTTTTTGTCGAGCTAGTCACACCAACGGATCAGAGCTCAGAGAAGCACTCTTCGATGATCGCCAGACCTTTGTCCAGTTGCTCGTCTGGCGAAGTCAGCGGAACCAGCACGCGCAGCACGTTACCGTAAGTGCCGCAGGACAGCAGGATCAGGCCCTTGTCACGCGCCTTGGCCACCACAGCGGCCACGGCAGTCGGGTTCGGCTTGTGGCTGTCGCCGTTTTCGAACAGCTCGACCGCGATCATTGCGCCCAGCGCACGCACTTCACCGATCACCGGGTACTTGGCCTGAATCGCCTTCAGGCCAGTGACCAGACGCTCACCGACAGCCTTGCAACGGTCCAGCAGTTGCTCTTCTTCAAACACTTCCATGACGGCCAGTGCAGCGGCGCAAGCGATCGGGCTACCGGCATAGGTGCCGCCCAGGCCGCCCGGCGCAATGGCGTCCATGTACTCGGCCTTGCCGCACACGCCGGCCAGCGGGAAGCCGCCAGCGATGGACTTGGCGAATGTGGTCAGATCGGCGGCAACGCCCATCTGTTCCATAGCGAAGAAGGTGCCGGTACGGCCAGCGCCGGTCTGCACTTCGTCAGCGATCAGCAGGATGCCGTGCTGGTCGCACAAAGCGCGCAGACGCTTCATGAATTCCTTCGGCGCGACGTAGAAACCACCTTCGCCCTGCACTGGCTCGATGATGATTGCAGCGATGTCTTTCGGCTCGGCGTCGTTCTTGAAGATGCGTTCGATCGAAGCGATCGAATCGTCGATGCTCACGCCGTGCAGTTCGTTCGGGTACAGCGCGCGGAAGATGCCGCCTGGCATCAGGCCCATGCCTGCCGAGTACGGCACGACTTTACCGGTCAGGCCCAGGGTCATCATGGTGCGACCGTGGTAAGCGCCGGTGAAAGCGATCACGCCAGCGCGGCCAGTGGCGGCACGGGCGATCTTCACGGCGTTTTCCACCGCTTCGGAACCGGTGGTGACCAGCAGGGTTTTCTTGGCGAAATCACCCGGCACCTTGGCGTTGATTTTTTCGCACAGCTCAACGTACGGCTCGTAGGCCAGTACCTGGAAGCAGGTGTGGGTCAGCTTGTTCATCTGTTCGGTCACGGCGGCGATGATTTTCGGGTGCACGTGGCCGGTGTTCAGTACGGCGATGCCGCCGGCGAAGTCGATGAACTCGCGACCTTCAACGTCGGTCACGGTGGCGTTCTTTGCCGACTCGGCGAAGATCGGGTGAATCTGGCCAACACCACGTGGAACAGCTGCGGTACGACGGGCCATCAGTTCAGCGTTAGTCTTGCTCATTACAGTCCTCATTCGCCGCTCATCGGGCGGCGTGGTTCAAGGATGAAGCGGGAGGAATCGGCGGTGGCAGCATGCGATGATCGACTGCCACGGCGTTCCTGGCCGCAGAGAAATTTCCTGTTTGAAACCACGCAAAGGGACAGCGCTCTCGTGCCCTTTGCGTTTGCAGCGATCTCTTTCCCGGCTTAGATGCCCAGGCAGAGGTATTTGATTTCCAGGTAATCTTCGATGCCGTACTTGGAGCCTTCACGGCCCAGGCCCGAAGCCTTGATGCCGCCAAACGGCGCGACCTCGTTGGAGATCAGCCCGGTGTTGACGCCGACCATGCCGTATTCCAGCGCTTCGGCGACACGGAACACACGGCCCAGGTCACGTGCGTAGAAGTACGAGGCCAGACCGAATTCGGTGTCGTTGGACATGGCGATCACTTCGGCTTCGTCTTTGAAGCGGAACAGCGGCGCCAGCGGACCGAAGGTTTCTTCCTTGGCCACGGCCGCGTTTTTCGGCACGTTGGTGAGGATGGTCGGCTCGAAGAAGTTGCCTTCCATCGCCTTGCCGCCCGCCAATACGGTGGCACCTTTGCTCACGGCGTCAGCGATGTGTTCCTGAACCTTGGCCACGGCTTTTTCGTCGATCAGCGGGCCGGTGGTGGTGCCGTCTTCCAGACCGTTGCCGATCTTCAGTTTGGCCACAGCTACTTTCAGCTTCTCGGCGAACGCATCGTAGACCGCGTCCTGAATGTACAGACGGTTGGCGCAGACGCAGGTCTGGCCATTGTTGCGGTACTTGGAAATGATCGCGCCTTCGACGGCCTTATCCAGATCGGCATCGTCGAACACGATGAACGGCGCGTTGCCGCCCAGTTCCAGCGAGACTTTCTTGATGTCCTTGGCGCATTCGGCCATCAACTGGCGACCGATTTCGGTCGAGCCGGTGAAGGACAGTTTGCGCACGATCGGGTTGCTGGTCAGCTCGCTGCCGATGTCGCCAGCGCTGCCGGAGACCACGCTGAACACGCCCGCAGGAATGCCCGCGCGCTGAGCCAGTTCGGCCAGGGCGAAAGCGGAAAACGGAGTTTGCGAAGCCGGCTTGAGCACCATGGTGCAACCGGCGGCCAGCGCCGGGCCGGCCTTGCGAGTGATCATTGCCGCCGGGAAGTTCCACGGAGTGATCGCAGCGGTAACGCCGATCGGTTGTTTGATCACGATCAGGCGCTTGTCCGGCTGGTGGCCTGGAATCACATCACCGTAGATGCGCTTGGCTTCTTCGGCGAACCACTCGATGAACGATGCGGCGTAAACGATTTCGCCCTTGGCTTCGGCCAGCGGCTTGCCCTGCTCGAGGGTCATCAGGCGCGCGAGGTCGTCCTGGTTCTCGATCATCAGTTCGAACCAGCGACGCAGCTTGCCGGCCCGCTCCTTGGCGGTCAGCGCACGCCATGCCGGCAGCGCTTTGTCAGCAGCTTCAATGGCACGGCGGGTTTCAGCCGCGCCCATCTTCGGCACGGTGCCGAGGATTTCGCCGGTGGCCGGGTTGTTGACCTTGATCGTCTGACCGTTGTCGGCATCGACCCAAGCGCCATCGATGAAGGCTTGCTGGCGGAACAACTGGGTGTCTTTAAGCTGCATGTCGGCTTTCCTTAACAGCACCGCGGCCTGCGCGGAGCAAATTATGATTGTAGAAAGGCGCCTCGCAAGGCTGCCGTCAGGGAAATCAGTGAGCGGATTGTGGCGCATCTGCAGTGCACGACCAAGCGCACCTGCGCTGCAACATCCCGTCAACGAGCGTTTGAAATCTCAAACGGATCGTAGGTTCAAAGGGGGTAAAGGACAATAGGTCGTTCGAAAAAAAGAACAAAAATGCCGCTTTTCAGATCAACGCAACCAAAACCCTTGCCGCAGGAAAAACCTTAGATCAACCCCCGCAAAGCGCCAAGCGAGGGTTTTGCAGGACGTTACCGCTTTAAGGAATGCAGCGATTTCGCGCCGACACGCACACTGACAAAACCCGCCAAACCCGGCATGGACGCCCCGAGCCGACCTAGGTATGATGTCGCCCGCTGCACCAGTAGCTCAGCTGGATAGAGTACTGCCCTCCGAAGGCAGGGGTCGTGGGTTCGAATCCCGCCTGGTGCACCATGAATCAAACGAGAAAGCCCCGGACTGTGATGGTCCGGGGCTTTTTTGTGGGCGATGACAGGATCGCTGGAACGCGGTCACTCCGTCGTCCAGTCAAACTCGTCATATTCATCGTCGTCATCCCCCTCCTCCTCAGCCTCGTCAAATACCTCGTCTTCTTCAACGAGGTCTTCTTCCGGCTGATTCAGCAGAAACTCCTTACGTGTCTCGGTTACTGCACGCCGCATTTGTTCGCCCTTTTCCGGGCAGTTGAGTAGCTGGGCGATGCGGTCGATTTTTGCTGCCACGGTGTCCTCCAGCGCATTGGCAATGGCTTGATAGTGCGCGTTTTCGCGGGGCAATGCCAAATGGCTGGGGAATCAGGGCAGTCAGCCGCCCGTGAGCGGCCGAACCTCAGCGGTGATAACGCCGCACCGCGCTGCTGTTGCGCAGCACATGGCCTTTGATTTTTTCCATCAGCTCGGCGCGGGTCAGGCCGGCAGGCAGGGCGTCCGGGGCGAGGTCGAGGGCGTAGATCTGGATGATGTAGTGGTGCGCGCTGTCGCCCACTGGCGGGCACGGACCCATGTAGTGGGTGTTGCCTTTGCTGTTGGTGCCGCCGACGCCTTCGAGGGCGGATTTGGCACCGACGCCGGCCGCGATCTGGTGGGTGGTGGGTTTGATGCCGTAGTGAATCCAGTGATCGACGCCCAAGCCTTTCTGGCCATCCGGGTCGTGCATGACGATGGCGTAGCTCTGGGTACCGGCCGGGCCGGCGTTCCAGCTCAACGCCGGCGACTGGTTCTTGCCGCCGCAGCCGGGTGCGTCACTTGCCGCTGCCGAGGTGAACAGACGGTTATCCGACACGCCGGGGATGCTCAGGGTGAAGCGCTCCTGGGCCTGTGCCGGGAACTGCACGCAAAGGGTCACGGCGATGGCCGCCAGCCATGGGTTGAGAGAGGTCAATCGGGTCATTCCGGGAGCACCTTGTGCAGTGAGGCCGTCGTCGGCCCGCAAACTATAGCTGTACCGTTCGTGCCTTGGCAGTAGCAAATGGCTGAACCTCGCGCGGCGCCGCCAACTCACAAGAGAAATGCCTGCGAGGAAGCCGAACATGTCCCTGCACCGTGTCGCCCGTTTCGCCGATGTCCCGCAAGACCGTGGCCTGCAAGTCGAAATCGGCGACTGCAAGATCGTCCTGCTGCGTGCCAACGGCGAGTTGCGAGCGTTTCAGGGCCTGTGTCCACATGCCGGCGCACCGTTGGCCGAGGGGGCGTTGTGTCACGGCAGGTTGATCTGCCCTTGGCACAAAGCCGCGTACCGCGCCGAGGACGGTGGCCTGTGCGAGCCGCCATCGCTGGACAGTCTCAAGCGCTATCCGCTGGAGTTGCGCGGCGATGAAGTGTGGGTCGATGACCAGCCGTTGCCCGATCCGCACACCCCGCCCGCTGACGACCCAAGAACGTTCGTGGTGGTCGGCGCCGGGGCGGCGGGTACGGCTTGCGCGGCGGCCCTGCGGGAGAAAGGTTTTGGCGGGCGCATCGTGCTGGTCGATGGCGAACCGGGTGCCGGATACGACCGCACGGTGTTGAGCAAATTTGTCCTCGCCGGAGAAATGTCGCCCAAAGATGTCCCGCCGCTGCGCGATGAGGCGTTCTATCAAGCGCAACGGATTGAACGTGTGCAAGGCGAAGTGACTTCACTCGACGCCCCAGGCAAAACGCTGCATCTGAACAACGGCGGCATCCTGCGCTACGACGCCGCTGTACTCGCCACCGGTGGCGCGCCCAATCCATTGCAGTTGCCTGGTGCCGAGTTGACCAACGTCTTCGTCCTGCGTTCGAAAACTCAGGCTGAACAGATCATCAACGCCGCTCAACCGGGCCAGCGCGCGGTGATCATCGGCGACAGTTTCATTGCCCTCGAATGCGCGTCGGCCCTGCGCGAGTTCGGCCTCGACGTCACCGTGCTGGCACGCCACTCAGTCCCGTTTGCCAAGCAATTCGGCGAGGCCGTGGGCAAGGCGATTCGCGCCCTGCACGAAGAGCACGGGGTGAAGTTCATCAGCGAACACGAGGCCACGCAGATCCTTGGCGAGGACATGGTCGAGGGCGTGCTGCTCGACAACGGTCTGCGCCTGGCGGCGGATCTGGTTCTCGCCGGCGTCGGCGTTCACCCGGCCACTGAGCCTTTCGACTCATTGCCCAGGGAAGAAGACCAATCATTGCGTGTCGACGGCGGCATGCGCGTGAGCGATGGTTTATGGGCGATCGGCGATATCGCCACGTTTCCGCTGAGCGGCCAGCCAACTCGCATCGAGCATTGGCGCCTGGCCCAGCAACACGCGCGCATCGCTGCGGCCAACATGCTGGGTGGCGAGGAGCATTATCTGGATGTGCCGTTTTTCTGGACGTACCACTTCGGCAAGAACTACGACTATCTCGGTCACGCGCAGGAATGGGACGAGGTCGAGTTCAGCGGTGAGCCGGAACAGCCGCCATTCATTGGCCTGTTTGCAAAAGACGGTATCGTCTTTGCGGCGGTGGCCTGCGACAAGCAACGCGCAATGGCGCTGCTGGCCGAGCGAATGAAGCAACCTCTGCGGATCAAAGAGGCCTGGACGCTGATTCAGGCCTGACACCGGTCCTGTAGGAGCTGACGAGTGCAACGAGGCTGCGATCTCTTGATCTTGTTTTTACATAAGCAAAATCAATAGATCGCAGCCTTCGGCAGCTCCTACAGTGGAGGTCACGTCAGGCGGTTTACCGGCTCGCGTTGATCATCGCCATCGGCATGCAGAAAGATCACCCGCTGTTGCCCCAGCGGCGCGGGCAAGGCCTGCTGCTGTAACGGCCAGAAATGCGTTTCCACATGGCTGATGTCGCCGTCCTGATCGTTATGAATGGTCATCACCCCCGGCGTGCGCAGTTTCTGGAAACGCTCATCGCACAGCTTGAAACTCTTGCTCAGACCTTCATCGCCAATCACCGGTGACGGCAAACGGCGCTGGGCGAAGCTGCGGCTTTTGCGTTGCTGGTAACGCGCCCAACCGATCAGGATCACCGCGTTGACCAGCGCCACCCACATGTAAACCTGCAAAGTGCCCAAGGCGTCGAATGCCGAATGATCGATGCGCGGGCCGCCGGTGGTTTCGATCAATGGCCATAACCCGCGTACCAGCAGGAACAGCAGGCCAACCCAGGCGAGGACAGTGAGGATCACGTCGATCACCACCAGAAAGGGCCGTTGGCGAGTGCGGATAATTTTCATTTGATGACTTCCTCCTGGTCGTCGCCCAGCGGTTTGATACCCCGATCAGGACTGACCCAGCGCGCGCGTTTTTTGTGTTGGCTGAACAACACCTTGGGGAAACTGACCAGGGTGGTCAGCAGACTGACGAGCCAGAACACCAACGGATACCAGACCACCCAGAACATGGTCTTGCCCAGACCCGGTTCATAGCGCCGATCGATGATGATGCTGACAGCGAACTGCACCAGGCAGACGAACGCCAGCAACAGACCGGTGAAGGCCGGCGGCATCAGGTGATCGACGGCGATCGCGTCGGGCATGACCATGAACTTGCCCATGCCCCAGAAAATCACCGACAGCAGGAAAGTGAACGCCCAACCGGTGGACAGGCAGTACTCGAACAGCAGCGGCCACAGGTAGCGATGGCGGTACTGCCAGATGCCCCGAATGTTCTTGAACAGCACTTCGGCGCCACCCTGAGCCCAGCGCAGACGCTGCTTCCACAGGCCACCGAGGGTTTCCGGCATGAGGATCCAGCACAGGGCGCGCGGTTCGTAGAAGATGCTCCAGTGATCGAGTTGCAGCTTCCAGCTGATGTCGATGTCTTCGGTGATCATGTCCGGGCTCCAGTAGCCGACCCGGTTCAGCGCAGTACGGCGGAACGCGACGATCACGCCGGAGACGGTAAAGATGCGCCCGAACACCCGTTGCGTGCGTTTGATCAGACCGATGATCGAAGAGAACTCGCCGACCTGCACCCGCCCGATCAAGGTCGAACGCGTGCGGATGCGCGGGTTGCCGGTCACTGCGCCAAGACGTGCGTTATCCAGCATCGGCGCGACCAGGTAAGCCGCAGTGTTTGGGGCCAGCAAGGCGTCGCCGTCGATGCACACCAGATACTCGCTGCGCGCAGCGATCGCGCCCATGCGCAGGGCTACAGCCTTGCCCTGGTTTTCCGCCAGATGCAGAACCCGCAGTCGCGGATCTTCCTTGGCCAGCGCATCAAGCACAGCAGCAGTGTTGTCCTTGGAGCCGTCGTTGATCGCGATGACTTCGATGTTCGGGTAGTGCTGGGCCAGCGCCGCGTGGATGGTATCGGCAGCGTTATCACCTTCGTTGTAGCAAGGAATCAGGATCGAAATCAGCGGTTCGCCTTCCAGCGGCGGCGGCAGCGTGTCGTCCTGCCATGGCCAGTGGCGCTCCCAGTGCAGCCAGAAATACAGGCCGCCGGCGATCCACAACCCGGACATGAACAGTGGGTAGAAGAACACGAACGACATCAGGAACTGGCCGGTCACGAGGAAGATCAGCCCCAGCGGAACGCCAAGGACAATCGCCAGAACAAGCAGGGCTAACAGTCTATCCAGCATGTTATGGATTCCATTTGTTGGAGAGTGCAGGCCTTACGGTTTTCAGGTCTGGCAGGTTGTCGAGGAAGTTGTCCGGGTAGTAACCGAAGCTGGTTGCGCCTTGACGCTTGAGCCGGCCCATCCAGTCCGCCAGATGCACGGCGTCGATATCGGCCTGATCCTTCTGGTTCCAGTCACGCGCCTGCAATTCGAACACGGTGCGGTTGAGCGCGCCGGGACGTTTCTTCACTGTGGCGACCAGTTCTTCCAGCCACGGGCCGGACTCGGCCAGCGTCTGTTTTTCCATCAACGGCATGGCCATTGGCGCCGTCCAGTCGTAGGTGGCGAGGAAGTCATCGAGGTTCTGGGCGAACCACGCTTCGCTCTCTGGATTGAGCATCGGTTCGGCGAAGATGTTGCGTGCCGTCAGCACTTGCGGGCCGCGAATCGCACGGACTTTCGCGGTCAGTTCGTTGGTGAAGTCGATCAGGTAGCGGCTCTTGAAACGCGTCCAGCGTTGCATCGCCGCCGGATCGTCGCGCAGCGCGGCAATCGAACCTGGCAGACCTTGAGCGGCGTAGGCCTTCAGGGCATCCGGGCTGGCGTCCTCGAAATCCGAGAGCACCGCATCGTCGTGGTAGAGAATGCCGTCGACCGAGGTCAGCCGCGCCACGTCTTCATAGATTTCACCGATGATCTTGCGCACTTCCGGATTGAACGGTGACAGGCGTTTGTACTGCTTCGGGTCGACCGAGGTGATGGCGGTTTTCGGGTCCCAGCGGGTTACACGCGGCAGCTTCGAATCCAGTTCGAAACTCAGCACCGGCATCCACGCAAAGACCTTCACGTGGGCACGGGTGCGCAGTTGCCAGGCGACGCGATCGAACAGGTCGGCGCGCATCGGCAAGTGACGGTTGGGGAAGTACAGCGAATGCACCAGACCATCTCCCTTGGGATCGGCGAAGGCTTGCAGAAACACCGTGCTGGCGCCCAGGTCAGCCATGCGCTGCACCAGTTTGCCAAGGTTGATGTCCTGCTGGGCCGGGTCCGGGTCGTAGACGTTGTCGAGGTCGACATGCACCACGCGCATCGGCGCTTCGGCCTGCACCGAGACGATGCTGTTGGCGAAATGCTCGCCATCAGGATCGGAGGCGACCAGAAAGCGCGGCCCGCTCATCAGGTTGTCGAGGGTGTCGAGGCCGTCGTCCAGGGTCAGGGCCATTTCGTAGCCCTCCTCGCCAACCACGGTCAGCGACGTACCGTCGGCGGTGCCGTACGGCCAGACCCAGACGCGTGGTTTGTAACCGGTGGCCTTGCGGATCTTCTCGGAAATGTTTTTCACGTCGGTGCGAATGCGCGCCTGGAAATCGGCTTCGGATTCGTAGCGTTTGGTCACCGGGTCATAACGCCGGGTCGCGGCGGCCGGCTGCAGGTTGCCCTGCGGGTTGCCAAGGATGCCTTTGTGGTTGGCATCGGTGTGAGCGGCGATCTCTACCAACCCGGACCTGGAAATTTCGCGGATCTGCTGCCAGGTCAGGAAGTTCTCACGGTTACGCGGCGTGCCGGCGAAATCCACCGGTTGATTGAGCGGCGTGTCGATCCAGGTGCCGACCGGCGCCAGCAAGGCGTGCCAGTTGTAGGCGCGCAACACTGGCAACACGCGGGTATAGAAGCTGGCGTAACCGTCGTCGAAACTGAGCAACACCGCTCTCGCCGGCAGCTCCGGGCCGCCATTGCGTGCGGCCATGATCTGGTCGACGGTCACTGGTTTGTAGCCGTTCTCGCGCAGCCAGGCGAGCTGCTCGATCATGCGCTCGGTGCGCACCGCCACCACGGCCTGATCAGGATCACGGTCTTCGACATCGTGATAGGCGATGCCAAGCACATGGTTTTTTGGCCACGGTTGTTCACTGGCCGCGACCGGGCGCTCGGAGGGCGGCGCGAAGGCGGGGGCTTGCTGGGCGCAGGCGCTGACCAGCAGCGCTCCCAGCAGAAGGATGAAACGCGAGATAAAAGGCATCTTCAAACTCTTCTAGAAGCGGAAAGTGAGGTCGACAAGCAGACGCAGATCAGTTTCCCGATCACCGTCATAAGGCCGGTTGATCACACTGAACATGCCGCCCACATCGAACACGTCGTTCCAGGCGTACCGTTGGCCGTAACCGAGCAACGCCATGCCGCCGGTGCCGTGGTCGCGCTGACTGTAAGTGCCCGCGCCGGCCTGGAATTGCTGGCTCCAGGAAGTCTCGTAGCGGTGGTAGAGCACGTGGTTGACGTTGACCAGCGGCATCACGCTGAAGTCCGACTTCGGGTTGAAGTAGGGCACGTCGTCGGATTTCGAGTTGTGGCTGGTGCCGACTTCCAGACCAGCGTCGACCTGGATGTTCGGCGCGGTGTAGATACCCTCGCGCCCGGTCACCAAGGCTTCGACGCGGTTGTTGCCATCGCTGAAGTGCGACGGGCTGACCGACACGCGCCACTCGCGACTTTCGTTGGCGCGCCAGCGCAGGAACGCACTGCCGCCATTGGCCTTGATGTCGCTGTTGAGCGCGCGCAGCGGCGTTTCCGCCGAGAGGTATTCGAGGCTGCCGCCGTACTGCCAGTGATCGTTGATGTCGCGGGCTATCGCCAGGCGTGCGCCTTGTTTGTCACCGAAGCCGTAATCGTGATTCGACACCTCGGCTTCGAGGGTCATGTCACGGGTGCGCCGTTCCAGGCCGACACGCTGGAAGCGATGGTGGCCGGTGCCTTCGGCGAAATCACCGGTGGCATAACCGGCCCCGGCGAAGACACGCCAGTCTTCGTTGATCGGCGGACTGTACAGCGTGCTCTGGATACCGAAATCACGGCTGCCGCTGACCGCACCGGCATCGCCGCTGCCGCCACCGTTGGCCTTGCCGCCGTAGGCTTCGACGCGCAGTTCGGCCATGTCATGGACTTCCCGTTCGCGAGCCAGACGCTGCACCTGGCGGTTGTCCGGATAGCGCGCGACCACGTCGTCGACCAGCGCATCGTTCTGCCGCCACTCCTGCAACTCCATCGCGGTGCGCGCCTGAGCGACTTCCAGGCCGGCATCGCGGGGCGCCATGCTCTCGGTTTCCTTGAGCTGGCTTTCCGCGCGGCGCGGCCACTGGCGGGCGAGGTAGAGATCGGCCTGGGCCAGACGCAAGCCAAGGTTGCCCGGCGCCTGATCGACCAGCGTCTGCAAACGCTCTTCGCCGTGCGGAAGATCGGAACCGTAGGTGCCGGCCTGGGCGGCGAGTTGCTGGGCGTCCATCCATTCGTCGTTGGGATTGCCGATGGGCAGACCTTTGAGCTCGACGCGCGGACGCTGGGCTTTCGCTGCGTCTTCGGCGACCTTGCGTGCTTCGTCGGCGCGGTCGCTTTCCAGCAGCGAGTAGTACAGCGCAGTGCTGTCCTCAAGACGATCACCGACATCGGCGTCCGGCGCCGAAAGCACCTGGCGATACAGATCGGTGGCAGTCTCGGGCTCACGCTGATCCAGATAAGACGCTGCCACCCAGCGCAAAGCATAGGTCGGAATCTCCACGCCCTCGGCTTGCAGCTTTTGATATTCGCTGATGACGTCGGCGGTGCGCGCCCGCGCCTTGAGCGCGCCCATGCGGTCGATGCGCCAGCGCGTCACGTCGTCGTGAGCAGTGGCGTCAGGGGTCCAGGTCGCGAGCAATTTGTCGTAATCGGCCAGCGCGCGGTCGGCGATGACGTAGCGTTCCTTTTCGCTGCGGGTGGCCAGTTCGGCGAGGCGCACGCGTTCGGCGGCGAGATCGCCTTCCAGGCGGCGCAAGGTCACCGGATCAATCAGGCCGGGACGTTGACTGGCCAGCCGCAGCGCCGGTTCTGGCAGGCGGGCCTTTTGCAGGGCGACCACGTACTCGCGGGCAACTTCCGGCTTGTTGCCGGCGCGGATGAAGGCCTGATCGTATTCGAAGAGTGCGTCGTACTGTTTGCCGGCGCGACCGAGTGCGTAGCCCAAGGCGAGACGGCGTGACGGATCGTCGGGTTTGGCGGCGACCAGCGCCTGGGCGCGGGTGACGGCCTGATCGGGTTTGCCGGAATCGGCCTGGGTCAGCGCGAGACCCAGTTGCAGGTCGGCGTTGTCCGGCTCCAGCGCCAGCGCCTTGTTGTACACCTGGATGGCCTGATCCCAGCGCTTGAGGTTGCGATAGGCACGCGCAACGGCAGTCAGCGCCTGCACCGGCAGAACGCGGTCACGGCCTTGGGTTTCATAGACCTTGACCACTTCGGCATCGAGCCCGGCCCAACTGGCGATTTGCAGATGATCGCTGACCTGGCCTTCGCTGGCCTGGCCAGGCGGCACCTGACGCAGCACGGTCAACGCAGGCGTGTAATGCCCGGCCCGGGCATCGCGCACCATCTCGTCGTAGGGTGTGTCGGCCAACGCCAGCAGCGGCCAGAGCAACTGGCTGCACAGGGCGAATCGGAACAAAGGGCGTAAACCACGATGTAATACAGGGCCATCAATACGCGGCATTTGTCAGCATCCTTACATGGCCAGCCGGGTCGCAATGCCCTCCTTGCCCATTCGTAACGGTGGCCGACAAAAACAGCCTTCGGCCAAGCTTGGTGAGGCAGTCTGCACGCAAGCGAGAGCGAATTTTCACAACGCAATATTTGTTCAGAATCGGTCCATCTGTACAAAATCCGTACAGCAAAACGCCCGGCGCCTGTTCACACAGGGGCCGGGCGTCTGGGGGGCGCGGTTGGGTTTATTGCTCTTGGGTGACGCCGGCAAACTTGCTCATGAGGAAACCGATGAACTGCTCGACGGTCATCTTCTGGCCGTTGAATTCGACCTGATTGGCCGCGTAATGCAGTTTGGTCACCACGTTGGTGCCGTCGGCGACAGCCAGTTGCGAGCCGACCGCCATGCCGGCGAACATGTCCGCCGCTTCCTTGGACTGATCGACGATGGCTTTGGCGTCAGTCTGGCCATCGAGTTGCGCCTGAACGCTGAGCAGATCGACCAGCATCGGCTTGGATACCTGAATGTTCAGGTCGAGCAGCGCGATCAGTTGCTTGCCGAGTTGATCCGGCGGCAGATCCATCGATTGCGGCTTGGTCAGGTCGATCACCAGATTGGCGCGGCTTTCACCGTTGGCGGTGTTGAACGACAGGTTCTCCAGCGCCAGTTGCGGGCCGGCCGCCAGCAACTTCTGCAGATCGGCTTTGACCTGGGCGTTTTCCGCTTCGGTCAGATTCAGCTCCGGTGCCGGCAAACCCTGCGCGGCGGCCTCGGCGGCAGCTTTTTCGTATGGCTGCAATTTGGTCTGGTAGATCTGCATCAGCGACATGGTCGACGGAATGTCGAGGTTCTTCAGGCTCATGGCCATGGCCGCCGAACCGACTTTCTTGTCGTTGAGCGTCACTTCGCCGATTTTGTAGTCGGCACGCCCCGAGGCGTTGCTGCCGCTTTCTTCGGTGCGGTTCTTCATTTCGAAGTTCTTCACGCCCAGCACCATCGGCTTGGCACCGAAGGTGGTTTTGCTGCCGGTCACTTCCAGGGTGTTTTCCCCGGTGTAGTAGCCGTAGCTGCTCTTGGCGAGGTTGCTGGCCAGGGTCAGACCGTTGAGCTCGACCTGCACCGGCGCCTGGTCTTGCGACACGGTGACCAGTTTCAGGTTGTCCATGTAGCCGTCGGCCTTGACCTTCTGCGCCTGGGCGCTGGCGGCGATGTCCATGCTCAGACCGGAAAACTTCAGGCTCGACTGCTCATCCAGCGCGGTTTCGAACGGCACCAGGTTGAGGGTGCTGGTGGTCGATTCGTCGTAGCCGATGTTGGTCACGCCCTTGAGCGGCGCGGCGCCGTTGGTTGCGGCGAACCATTTTTCCGTGGACGGGCTCTTTTCCAGCTCGTAGTTGCTGGTGGCCATGACCGGCAGCCACTTCAGCGAAACCAGGCGCGAGAACGGCAGCGGGCCGTGTTCGATGTGGTCGACGAACAGCAGCTCGACCGGCGCATCGCCGAACATCTCGCCCTCGCCCTTGAGACGATAGTGCGCGGTGCTGGTGAAGGTGTGGCGCTCCAGCGACACCAGTTCCAGCGACGCAGTGCCGTTGGAGCCGGCCATGGCGGTCTGCAACTCTTTGTTGGCGTTGGTCACGGCGTTGTTCAGTACGCCTTCGATCTTGGTCCCGGTGTACCAGGCCCCGCCTGCGCTGATCGCGCCGATGGCAACAACAATTCCGAGAAGCACGCCTGCTGATTTATTCATGAATGACCTGATCGGTTTCCGTGGCTGTGGATGAAGTCGTCTTCCTTGAACCCGGGATCGGGTCGCGGCTCGACTGTGCGCAATTAAGCGATGGAGATTAGCACCGGGCGCGGGCGACGGCCCAATGTTTAAAGGTTAAAGAGTGTCTATGGACACTTGGGAGAGCAAAAAGATCGCAGCCTTCGGCAGCTCCTACATTTGCAATCCGATTGTCCTGTAGGAGCTGCCGAAGGCTGCGATCTTTTGATTTCAGGAATACTGAACCTCGATTTCATCCAGCTGATGATCAAAGCTCTTCAGCCGCGCGGTCCAGGTATACACCAGCACTTCGAAGTCACGATCGATCACCGCTCCGCCGGTGGTATCCGCCCGCACATCGCAGAAATCCAGCTGATAGCGTTCACGAGCCATGGCCGTGGCGACGTCGGACAGCTCGCGGGCGTTGCTCAGCCAGTGCCAGCCGTCATCGGCGATCTGCTTGTCGAGTTCCAGGCATTGCTTCTTCAGCCCTTCGAGGCTTTTTTCCAGCGGCGTGCCGGTGAGCTCGCCCATGACTTCGGCGAAGGTTCGCCCGGGCTGCCAGTAACTGCCCCAGAAGTAGCGATCAAACACGGTTTCAACCCGGCGCAGGGCGACTTTGGTGTCCCAGATCAGCACCAGCATCTTGCCGCGCTCGAGCTGGCGCTTCTTGACCCGTTGCAGCTGAATCGAGGTCCACGCGACGACGACGATCGCCATCACCGCGATCAACGCAACGGCGCTGTCGAGGAAAACCATTGCCGTGTCGATCTGGTGGGCCAGCATGATCCCGTAGAAATACGTGGCCGAGAGCAGCACCAGTGCGACCAGAGCGCACCAGAAGCCGAGAGCGTAAGGGTTTTTCATTATTGGTTTCCCCTGGGCCAGCACGAGCAATGTGCATTGCAGGAGCGCTTGGCATGGGGCGCCCCTCCAACACTTCAAAGCATAGCAACGGCCTCAGGGTTTGCTGGCGCTCGAGGTGTTCGTTCGTCCGCTTTCCCAGCCACCGCCCAGGGCGAGGAACAAATCGATCTGGCTCATTGCGACCTGGGTGTTGGCGGCGGCCAGTTGCGCGGTGACATCGGTGTAGGTGCGGGTTGCTTGCAGGTCGGCGAGGAACGACTCGCGGCCGGCCTGGAAGAAGCGGTGCGTCTGCTCGGCGGCGAGCTTGGCCGACTGTTCGGCTTCGGCCAGCGCATCGCGGCGTTGCAGCAGCGCGCTGTACTGGGCCAGACCGGTCTGGGTCTCGCGGATGGCGTTGAGCACCACGCCGTCGAAATGCGCTAGCGCGCCTTGAGTGTTGGCCTCGGCTTCACGGATGCGCGCGCGGGCGCCGTTGGTCGGTACTTTCCAGCTCAACGACGGGCCGAAGCCCCAGCGGTTGGTCGACGGGTCGCCGAGGTCATCAATAATGCCGACGGTGCCGATGGTCGCGCCGATGCTGATGTCCGGGTACAGCTCGCCGGTGGCAATGCCGATGCCGGCGGTTGCCGCCGCGAGGCGCCGCTCGGCCTGACGAATATCCGGGCGGCGCTTGAGCAGCGCAGCGCCGTCACCGACCGGCACCAGTTGCGCGATCTTCGGCAACTCGGCGCAACTGGCTGTACCTGCCGGCAACTGCTCGACCGGTTTGGCCAGCAGCATCGACAGACGGAACAGCCCGGCCTGACGCGCCGCTTCATAACGCGGCAAGTCGGCGCGCAAGGATTTGAATTGGGTCTGCGAACGGGTGACCTGGGTCTCGTCACCACGCCCGGCGTCACGCAGACGCTGGATCAGCGTGGTGCTCTGCGATTGCAGATCGAGAGAGTGCTCGGCGATTTCCCGCTCTTCGTTGGCTGCGCAGACCTGGGTGTAAGCACGAACCACGTCCGCCACCAAGGTAATACGCGCAGTGTCGGCTGCGGCCTGAGTAGCATCGGCATTGGCTTTGGCCGCTTCGATACCGCGCTGCAAGGTGCCCCACAGGTCGAACTGATACGAAGCGCTGATGCCGATATCGGCGATGTTGGCCACCGGGACTTTTTCCGGCAGCAGGAACGCCTGACCGGATTCCTGCAGACGTTGGGCACCCATTTTCACCCCGCCGCTCCAGCCGCCAGCGGCCTCGGCTTCATCCACCTGAGCGCGCGCCCGCGACAGGTTCGCCGCCGCTACACGCAAATCGGTGTTGGAAGCCATGGCCTGCTGTACCAGTTGATCGAGGCGCGGGTCTTTATACAGCCGCCACCAGTCCGCCGGCACCGGCGCCGAGACCACCGGTTTGCCGGCGACTGCCAGCTCACCCTGAATATCCTTGCGCTGCACCGCCGCGTCGGCGGGCACCTGATAATCCGGGCCGACCATCTGACAGGCCGAGAGCATCACGCCCATCCCGGCGATCAACCAGGCCCTGCTCATGGCTGCGGCTCCTCATGCTGGTCGTCGATGATCGACACGGTGGCGGTACGCCCGGCAATCATGCGGAAGTCGGCCGGTACATCATCGAATGCGATGCGCACCGGAATCCGCTGCGCCAGGCGCACCCAACTGAACGCCGGGTTGACGTTGGGCAGCAGGTTGCTGCCGCTGGTGCGGTCGCGGTCTTCGATGCCGGCGACGATGCTTTCGACATGCCCGCGCAACCGCGCGCGGTCGCCGATCACGCGAATATCCACCGATTGCCCGACGTGAATGCCGTCGAGTTTGGTTTCTTCAAAATAGCCGTCGATGTGGAATGAATTGCTGTCGACCACCGATAACACCGGGCGCCCGGCGGTGACGAACTCCTGCGGACGCGGCGCGCGGTCGTTGACGTAACCGTCGACCGGGCTGCGGATCACCGAGCGATCGAGGTTGAGCTGTGCACTGTCGACCGCCACCAAGGCTTCGGCCAATGCCGACTGCGCACGGGCGACGCGCGACTGGCTTTCTTCCAGTTGTTCGGCCGGCACCAGGTTACCGAGGCCACGGTTACGCTTGGCTTCACGCTGCGCCTGGGCGAGGGTTTCTTCGCGATCGGCAACGGCGGCCTTGGCCTGGCGCAGAGCCAGTTTGAAGCGATCCTGGTCGATGCTGAACAGCACCTGACCGCGCTTGATCAACTGGTTGTCCTTTACCTCGACCTGCTGGATCAGCCCGGACACGTCCGGAGCGATCTGGATGATGTCGGCACGAATGTGGCCGTCGCGGGTCCACGGCGCGAACATGTAATACATCACCATGCGCCAGACGAGGACAACGGCAAAAGTCACGATCAGCAGGGTCAGAACCACGCGACCGATGGTCAGAAACGGTTTTTTCATGTCATCAGGTATCGACTGAGTGAGTCCACGCCGTACAGCAGCACGGCATAGAGCGCCACGTTGAACAATGCCCGGTGCCAGACCAGACGGTAAAAGTGCAGGCGTTGCAGCACGCCATGCACCAACAAAAACAGCACGTAAGTGATGCCCATCAGCACCAGCAGGGTCGGCAGGAAGATGCCGCTGATATCCAGATCACCGATCATAGGGGCGCTCCATCGGGCAGCGGTTCTTCGGGCTCGGCGCTGGAGACGAACTCGACGCCGGGCAGCAAGGCCAGACGCAGACCGCTCAAGGCGTGCAACAGGTGCAGACGGGTTTCATCGTCACCCTGGCCGTTGAGCGCACGGCGCGTGCGATCGAGGGTCATCAGCAGACCGCTCGGTGCCGGCAGGCGTTCGTCGGCTTTGAGGCAGGCGCGAAAATACTCGCCGACCTCGCCCACCACTTGTCGCAGCAGGGCGTTTGGCGCGCCGGTGACGCGCGGGGTGTAGGCAAGCAGATCGAGCATGTTCAGACCGACACGCACTTCACGCATGGCGATGCCGGTGTCCTGACCGGTCAGGGCCAGACGCGGCAGGTGCTGCATCAGCCGATCGAGCAACTGCACGCCCAACTGCCGATGCTCGGCGAGGCTGGCCGGTTCGGTCATGCTGACGATGTCTTTCCAGCTGAATCGGGTCAGACGCTTGGCCGCCAGTTCGGCACCGAATGGCCGCGCTACCAGCGTCCAGATGAAGGCGAACAACAGCCCCAGCGGTCCAGCCAGATTGGAGTTGGCGAAGGCGAAAAAGTCCGCGTCGTAGGCACCCTGAATACTGATGAACGACGAGGTATTGACCAGCGTCAGCAGCATGCCGAGGTAGAAACGCGGCTGCACGGTCAGCGTACCGATGCAAATGAACGGCACGGCAAACGCCAGCACCAGCATCGGGAAATCGTGCAGGTTGGGTAGAATCAGAAACAGGTAAAGACTGGCGAACAGCACCGACATCCCGGTCCAGAAAAAGAACCGGTAAATCTGCGGCGCCGGGTCGTCCATCGAGGCAAAGAAGCTGCACGCCACCGCCGCCAGAATCACCGCGCTGCCACCGTCCGGCCAGCCGAGCAGGATCCACAGCACCGAAGCAACGATGATCGCCAGAATGGTCGAGGTCACCGAGTAGAGCATCAGCCCGCGATCGATGAACGGCGTCAACCGGCCCAGGCGCCAGTGCCGGTACACCGCGCGCCAGCTGTCCTGGCGCTCGCAAAGAATCGCATCCTGCAGGCTGCGGCAGTCCTGCCACAGATCGATGAATTCACCGAGGCGGTAAATCGCATTGGAGAACAGCAACTGTTTGCGCTCCTCCAGCGCTTCGGCGCTCGGTTGCAACGCGTCGAGTTGATCTCTCAGTGCTTGCCAGCGCTCGAGATTGGCGTCCGCGTGGTCCAGCCATTCCCGGGTCGCGGTCAGCAATGGCTGGAATTTTTCCACCAGTTCCGGGGTGCGGCGTTCGAGGGCGTACAGCGAATCCTCAAGGGCATCGATCACCGGCAACAGATGGATCATGCGCCCGCGCAATTCCTTGGTGTTGCGCACGGTTTGTGGCCGCGCGCCTTCGTGGGGCAACTGGCCGATCATCAACTCGAGGCTGTTGAAATTGGCGACCATGGCCATGCGCAGCGCGGTGACTTCTTCCGGCTGCACATCGCGGCTGAGAAACTTCAGGCTGTAGCTCGTCGCATCGGCGAACCACTTGCTCACGGCATCATTGAACACCGGCGCCAGCCGTCGCGGCCAGAACATCGCACCGACCACCGCAGCGACGGCGATGCCAAGGAAAATCTCTTCGGTACGCGCCTCGGCCACGTCCCACACCGCCAGCGGATTATCCACCACCGGCAGGGCAATCAGCGGCAAGGTGTAACCGGCCAGCATCAGCGCATAACTGTTGGCGGTGCGCAGATGCAGGGACATGAACAGCAGAATGCCGGTCCACAAGGCAATCACCACCACCAGCACGTACGGGCTCTGCACGAACATCGGCACGAACAGCACCGCCGCCGCTGCGCCGAGAAATGTACCGGCCGCGCGGTACAGCGCTTTGGAGCTGGTCGGGCCGAGAAACGGGCTGGAGACGATGTACACCGTGGCCATCGCCCAATACGGACGCGGCATTTGCATGAGCAACGCGATGTACAGCGCAATCATCGACGCTGCAAAGGTACGGACCCCGTAAAACCAGTCACGGGCCGGCGGCATGCCAGTGAAAAAACCGTTCAAGAATTGACCACCACAGGCGAACTCGCCGCCTCAAAAGCCCTGAGTACCCGAAGCGTAGCTTCCAGATCACTGCGCTCGATGCCTTCCAGCACCTCATGACGCAAGCGCACCAGCTCAGCCTCCACCGCCTGCACCAGCTCGCGACCGGTATCGGTCAGGCTCAGGCACTTGGCCCGGCGATCCTGGGCATCTTCGGTGCGACAGACGTAACCGGCGTGGCACAGCTGATCGAGCAAACGCACCAGCGAAGGACTCTCCATCCCCGCAGCCTGGGCGACTTGCACCTGACGCACGCCCTCGCCCAAACGCCCGATCATCAACAAGGGCACGGCGCAGGCTTCGGAAATTCCGTAATTGACCAGCGTGGTCTGGCAGATCTTCCGCCAATGCCGGGCGGCCACCACCATGGCGCTGCTGATGTTCATCTGGAGACTGTCGAGGGAATCGGACACGGGATAATGGACACTGTTAGTTTGCTAACTATCAATATCGCACTGGAGGGGAATTTCAGTCAAGTTTTGAAACAAATCTCTCCGTTAGTCGCCCTATCTGACTCAAAGCTACCTCCTTCGATACTGACAAGGTATATATGTTGTCATCACCAAATTCAGGAGCCCAACATGTCAAAACAAGCCGTTTTCACAATGAAACTGGAGCCGGAACTGCGGGAGGAGTTCATGGCGGAAGCCGAAGCGGCACACCGGCCGGCGTCGCAAATCATGCGAGACATGATGCGTCAGTATGTTCAAACCCAGCGAGAGGCCCGCGAATATGAAGCGTTCCTGCAACGCAAGGTTGAAATCGCTCGGGAATCCGTACGTGCCGGAGACGGATTGAACAACGAAGACGTAGAAGCAGCGTTCGCGGCAAAGCGCAGGCAGGCAGAAGATCACCTATGAAAATCATATGGACGCCAGCCGCCGCACAGGATCGTGCAGACATTTGGGACTACTTGCAGGCCGCCAACCCAAGAGCGGCCATCGAAATGGATCTGCGCTTCAGCGAAGCGGTTCATCGCCTTTCCGACAATCCGTTGATTGGCCGTGCCGGCATCATTGCCGGTACGCGTGAGCTGATTCCGCATCCCAGTTACCGTCTTGTCTATCAAACGGAGAGAGATGCCGTCTGGATCATGGCGCTGGTGCATACGGCACGGACTTGGCCTCAGCCGAAGTAATCAGCCCGCCCCTTGCGCAACATCACATTCAACTGATCCACCACCTCCGCCCAATCCGCATCATCCAGAATCTCCTCGCGCAGAAACTGCGCCTGACTTTCCGTCCAGAAAAACGCGTCAGCCAGATGCAATTCCGGTTTGAGCGGCGAATGGCTGGCGATGAATTTGTCGATGCCGGTCGGATCGTCATCGAGGCCGAGTTGTTTGAACAGGGCCGGTAGGCTGTGCTGCGGATTTTCCATGATGCAACTCCTCTGCAATTCAGGTCCGGCGTTGCGCCGTTTGCTGCAATGGAGTTGATCATAGCTGGCGCTGCGGGTTCAGGGTCTGGCGACGTCAGGTGAGCCTGCGGCCAGTTGCGCTGCCGGATAGACCGACTGCCATCCACCGCCAAGCGCCTTGTACAAACCGACCATCGCCAGTGACACGCCGGTCGAGCTTTCTACCCATTGCTCCTGCGTGGCGAGCAAGGCGCTCTGCACGGTGAGGACGTTGACGAAATCGACCACGCCTTCGACGTATTGCTGTTGCGCGGTGCGCAGGGCGATCTGGTTCTGGCGCACGGCTTCGGCGAGGCTGTCGCGACGGCGCTGGCTGGCGTTGTAGGCGGTCAGTTGATCATCGATTTCATGCCAGGCGCGCAGCACGGTTTGCTGGTAGGCGATGGCCGCTTCCCGCTGTTGGGCTTCACGCAGTTGCAACATACCGCGCAGGCGTCCGCCGTCGAACAACGGCAAGCTGAATTGCGGGCCGATGGCAAAGGCACGCGAGCCCCATGAACCGAAATCGCTCAGCTGCATGGCCTGTGAACCGAGGTTGCCGGACAGGGTGATGCGCGGATAGAAATCGCCCTTGGCCACGCCGATGTTGGCGGTGGCGGCGTGCAGACGCGCTTCGGCCTGGCGGATATCGGGGCGGCGTTCGGCCAATTGCGACGGCAGGCCGATGGCGACCTGCAGTGGTGACTGCGGTACTGCCGCGTCTGTGGATAACGTTTCAGCGAGAGCTTGCGGTGGCTCGCCCATCAAGAGACTGATCGCGTTGATCAGTTGCGCCTGACGCTGCTCGAGCGCCGGCAGCCGTGCCTCGATGGCGGCGACTTGCGCGGCGGCTTCGGCGACGTCCAGGTCGGTCGCCACGCCATCGGCCAGCCGCAGCTGCGAGAGTTTCAGGCTGTGGCGAGCGACGTCGAGGTTCTGCTCGGTGACGGCGCGTGTGTTTTGCACGCCGCGCAGCTGAATGTAGTTTTGCGCAGTGTTGGCGAGCACGGTCAGCAGCACACCGCGACGGTTGTTTTCCGCCACTTCGAGGTTGGCATCTGCGGCTTCGGTTTCACGGCGCACGCGGCCCCAGAAGTCCAGCTCCCATGAGGCCGAGAAACCGGCATCCCACAGGTTGAAAGCCTCGTCGCCGTTATTTCCCGATGGATCGTTCAAGCCTTTGCCACTGTTGCGTTTACGTGCGTAGCTGCCGCTGGCGGTGCTGTTCGGATAACGCTCGGCGGTGATCACCTGGCGCGCGGCGCGGCTTTGTTGCAGGCGGCTGCTGGCCAGTTGCAGGTCGAGGTTGTTGTTCAGCGCGCGCTGGGTGAGTGCGGAAAGTTGCGGGTCGTGGAAGGTTTCCCACCAGCGTTCGTTCAGGGGCTCGCTGACGGCCTGGCTCGGGGCGGACTGCGCTGGTGTGGCCCAGTCGGCAGGTTGGGTGGCTTCGGGTTTCTGGAAGTCCGGGCCGACGGTACAAGCGCTGAGGCTGACTGCAAGCAAGGCACTCAGGGTGAGCTGCTGCCTATGCCCCCATCGCTGGCAAGCCAGCTCCCACAAGGATTGTGCAGGTTGTGCAAAATGGTTCAGCCTGCCAATGACCCCTGTGGGAGCTGGCTTGCCAGCGATGAGGCCAACCGATTCAACACCGATCATCGCTGCGTCACCTCGCGCCCGGACGCCTTCGAGCTGGCGGTATCAATACTCGCCTCGACCGACATCCCCACCCGCAAGCGCTCGGCCAGTGGCTGGCCCGGTTCCAGCATGATCTTCACCGGAATCCGCTGCACCACTTTGGTGAAGTTACCGGTGGCGTTATCCGGTTTCACCGCAGCGAAGGTCACGCCCGTTGCCGGCGCAATGCTCTCGACGCGGCCGGTCAGGGCTTCGCCACCGAGGCTGTCGACCCGCACTTGCACATCCTGACCCGGCTGCACATCGGTCAACTGGGTTTCCTGAAAGTTGGCCACCACATAGGCCTGCTGCAACGGCACCACCGCCAACAGCTTGCTGCCCGGCGTGACGTAGGCGCCCACACGCACCGCACGCTCGCCGATCATGCCGTCCTGCGGCGCAGTAATACGCGTGTAAGAGAGGTTGAAACTGGCAATCTCCAGCGCCGCCTGCGCGTGTTTGAGATTGCCTTCGGCGGCGTTGCGCTCGGCGGTGAGAATCTCGACCTGCTTGCGTTCGGCCGCCAGCTTCGCGGTCGCGGTGTCGAGGCGCGCCGAGGCCTGATCAATGCGCGTGCGCGCCTGCTGCGCGTTCTGCACGGTGCCAGCGCCGACACCGGCGAGATGGTTGTAGCGGTTCAGTTCCTGCTGCGCAAAGGCCATTTGCGCTTTGGCCGAGACCACGGTGGCCTGTGCCTGAGCAATCAGCGAAGCCTGCCGCTCGAGAGTCGCGTTGGCGTTCTGCAACTGCGCTCGCGCGACCAGGGTTTGCGCGTCAGCCGCTTCCGCCGCTGCGCGCAAATCACGGTCATCGATCAGCGCCAACAATTGCCCGGCCTTGACCTGCTGGTTGTCTTCGACCAGCACCTGCTTGATGAACCCGGCCACGCGCGGCACCACCAGCGTGTAGTCGGCGGAGACGAAGGCGTCATTGGTGGTTTGCTCGGTGCGTTGGCCGAACAGCCCGGGCATCGCCAGGTACACCAGCACGCCCACCGCCAGCGCGGCAGCCACGGCCACCGCGAGTTTTTGCTTGGATTGAGTCATAAAAAACCTTCAGTTTCAGTACAGCGATCAGGTCGGCGCGCGCGGCGGATAAATCCGCGTCGGCAGCCAGAAAATCAGCAGGATCAACGCCACGGCGACGCCGGCCATGCACACGTAGAGATCGGCCGAAGTCAGCACCACCGCCTGCTCGTGCACGCGGTGAGCGAGGCCCGAATCGCTGTGATCGGCCAGCGGCGAATTGCCCAGGCTGTCGACCAACATGGTCGAATGGAAATGCAGGCGCGCGGTGGTCAGCGCTTCGATCACGCCGGTGGCGACCACGGCGGCAAGGCCCTTGACGGTGTTGAACCACGCCGACGCGAACGGGCCTTCCATCGGCGTGATACTGCCGGTCGACAACATCAGCAGCGGCAACACCGCCATCGGCTGGCCGAAAATCTGCAGCCATTGCAGGACGTAGAAGTCATCGCGAATCCACGCCGAAGTCAGGTGTGAACCGCCGAGGCAGGACAGCGCGAGCATGCTCAGACCCATGCCGAGCACCCAGCGACAATCGACCCAGCGCAAGTTGCATAGCGCCGCCACCAATGGCAGCGCAATCAGCTGCGGCAGCGCGGCAATGAGCATGATCGGCGCGGTTTGCGCCGGACGATAACCCTGCACCTGGGCCAGATAACTCGACGGAATCAGCACCACCGCCAACAGCACGATCAACACCCCGGCGAGGGTGATCAGGGCGAACAGCAGGTTGCGGATGCCGAGCATCTGCAGCTTGAAAAACGGAATCGGCTGCGACCATTCATTGATCATAAAAGCCACCAGCAGCAGCGAACCGGCACCGAGTAATCCACAGATCAGATTCGACTCGAACCAGTCCAGTCGATTGCCCTGCAACAGACCGATCACCAGCATGCAGATCGCTGGAAAGCCCAGCAGCAGGCCTTTCCAGTTGAACGACTTGAGACGCTCCAAGCGCAGCGGATCCTGGGGCAATCCGTAAGCCACTGCGGCCATGGCGATCAGGCACGGCACGATGATCTGCCAGAAGGTCCATTGCCAGCCGACGTATTCAGTCCACAGACCGGCCAGCGGCGTGCCGAGTCCCGGGCCGAAAGTCGCGGTCAGTGCGTAGCCGGCCAGTCCGTACAGTTTGATGTTCGCCGGGAGAAAGCGCAGCGCGACGGTCATCAGCATCGGCGGCAATGCACCGCCGGCGAGACCTTGGAGGATGCGCATCAGCAGCAGACTTTCGTAGTTCGGGGCGAACGGGCACAGCACGCCGAGCAAGGTAAACAGGCCGATGGCGCAGAGGGTGAAGCGACGCAGCGAGAAAGTCACCGAGCACCAAGGCGCGAAGGCCATGGCCGCGACCGACGTGGCCGTGTAGCTGGCGACCAGCCAGGTGCCTTCGTCGTAGCCAATGTGCAGCGCGCCGCGAATGTCGGCGAGTGCGACTTTGGTGACCATCTCGTTGAGGCCCGAGACCAGCACGGCCAACAGCACGCCGACCAGACCAATGATGATCCGCGCCCCGAACACCGGTGGCGCAGCCGCCGTCGCCGGGCTGGTCGCGGCGAGGGGCGCCGTGACCGTCAGGGATGTCATGAATGAAAAGCTCCGGGGGTGAAATACCGGAGCATTTTAGTGGGGCTTGATGCTGACGAAAATTGACTTATTGGCAGGTTATAAGTGCATCAGACACAACGGTGAATGCCTATGTGGGAGCGAGCCTGCTCGCGAAAGCGGTGGACCAGCCGCCATTGAGGTGACTGACTCGACGCCTTCGCGAGCAGGCTCGCTCCCACAGGGATTCGATGGTGTCTGATGATTTACGGCTGTGCCGCCAGCCACGTTTCATCGCAGCAGGTCTTGAGGGTTTCGCGCAGCCAGCGGTGGGCCGGGTCCTTGTCGAAGCGCGGGTGCCAGGCTTGGGTCAGCATCAGCATTGGCAGCGGAATCGGCAGGTCGAATGAACGCAGTTTCAGGCCCAGCCGCCGCACGCTGAGCAGGGCTTCTTTAGGCACCGGCAGGATCAGGTCGGAGTCCGGCAGGGCAAACATCGCCGCATGGAAACTCGGCGCGATCACCGCCACTCGACGCTCCAGCCCCAACGCATTCAACGCCGTGTCGATCGGGCCGCGAGCGATGCCACGGCGCGACATGCTGATATGGGAAAAACCGGCGTAGCGCTCGGCAGTGATTTCGCCGTCGAGCAAAGGATGGTTCTCCCGCACCAAGCCGACGAAATGCGTGGAGAACAGGTTCTGTACCTTAACCTCCGGCGTGAGCGGTCGGGTGTTGCTGACGCTCAGATCGATGCGCCCTTCGCGCAGCGCTTCATCGTCGCCATCGCCTTCCGGGACGAAGCGCAATTCGCAATGCGGGGCGAGTTGGTCGAGGGTGTCGAACAGCTTGCCGCCGTAAACGCCGACGAAGAAATCATTGGCGCGAATGCTGAAGCGCCGGCGCAAGGTGCCCAGCTCGACGCTGTCGGCGGAGCGGAACAGCAGCGCCGCCTGCTCGACCACGTCGCGCACCTGTTCGCGCAGTTCGAGGGCTTTGGGGGTCGGCACCAGGCCACGCCCGGCGCGCACCAGAATCGGATCGCCGATGGCTTCGCGAATCCGCGTCAGCGTGCGGCTCATGGCCGCCGGGCTGAGGTTCATCCGCCGCGCCGCGCCGACCACACTGCCCTCGTCGAGCAAGGCATCGAGGGCGACCAGAAGGTTCATGTCCGGGAGTTGCATGCTGAGCACTCTTGGCTGATCTGGATTGATCCGGGCGCAATGCTAGCAAACATCCCTAAAGAGTGACGATGCCAGCGCTGGCCTCTTCGCGAGCAGGCTCGCTCCCACCTTGGAATGCGTTCTCATGTGGGAGCGAGCCTGCTCGCGAAGAGGCCGGCCCAGCCAACGAAGATCTCAGCGCTGCATACCCCAGCGCTTGACGGTCACCCGCTCAAGGGTGGCAAACACCAGATTCTCCACCAACAGGCCAATCAGGATCACCACCGCCAACCCGGCAAACACCTTGTCGGTGTACAGCTCATTGCGATTCTGGAAGATGTACCAGCCCAGCCCGCCCTTGCCGCTGGTCGCGCCAAACACCAATTCGGCCGCGATCAACGTACGCCAGGCAAACGCCCAGCCAATCTTCAAACCGGCGAGAATCGACGGCAGTGCCGCCGGGATCAGGATGAACAACACAAGGCGCAAACCCTTGAGGCCATAGTTGCGCCCGGCCATGCGCAGCGTCTCGGACACACCGAGAAATCCGGCATAGGTGTTCAGCGCCAGCGCCCACAACACTGAATGCACCAGCACGAAAATCAGACTGTTCTGCCCCAATCCGAACCAGAGCAGCGCCAGCGGCAGCAGGGCAATCGCCGGCAACGGGTTGAACATCGAAGTCATGGTGCTGAGCAGATCACGTCCCAACTGGGTCGAGACCGCCAATGTCGTCAGGGCGAACGCGAGGACGATGCCGATCAGGTAGCCCTTGATCAGCACCACCAGGGAGATCCACACCTTGGCCAGCAACTCGCCACTGAGCAGCCCGTCGAACAGGGCCTGCGCTGTTTGCAGAAAACTCGGCAGCATCAGGTCATTGTTCTGAATCCGCGCGACCACCTCCCAGATGATCGCCAGCACGATCAGGATCAGGCTTTTGCGCAGCCAGCCCTGTTGCCACAGGCGTGTGCCGAGCGGCAATTCGCGCTCGACCGGCACTGCGGTCAGCGGCTCGAGCACGGTTTCGAATTCTTCACGCACGGATGATGAATGGCTCATCGGGTAGTCCTCCTGGCCGCTCAATAGGCGATGCGAACATCGTTGAAGTCGTGATCACATTCGGTCTCCGGCGCCTGGCCCTCATCGAACAGCAGACGATGAATGCGCCGCGCCGACGCCTGAAACGCCACGCCGCCGAGGCTGTGCAGATCGTATTGATGGCTGTGCACTTCGGCGCGCACCCGGCCCGGATGTGGCGACAACAAGAGGATGCGATTGCCCACCACCAGGGCTTCTTCAATCGAATGGGTGACGAACAACAAGGTGAAGCGCACCTCTTCCCAGAGGAGCAGCAACTCCTCCTGCATCTTGCGGCGGGTCAACGCATCGAGTGCAGCGAAGGGTTCGTCCATCAAAAGAATTTTTGGTTGCATGGCCAACGCCCGGGCGATCGCCACCCGCGCTTTCATGCCGCCGGACAAGGTGTGTGGATAGGCGTCGGCAAACGCCGCCAGGCCGACCTTTTCCAGATAATGCAACGCACGCTCTTCGGCTTCTTTCTTGTTCAAGGTGCGCGAGGCCAGCAGCGGGAACATCACGTTCTGCTTCACGGTTTTCCAAGGCGGCAACTGGTCGAATTCCTGAAACACCACAATGCGGTCCGGCCCCGGCGCATCGACGCGCTGGCCTTGCAGGCGGATCTCGCCTTCGCAGGGCTGGATGAATCCGGCGACCGCTTTGAGCAAGGTCGATTTCCCGCACCCGGACGGGCCGAGCAGGACGAAACGATCAGCCGGGTCGACGGCGAAACTGACTTGATGGGTAGCGCGCACCACGCGCTGCGGCGTGCGGTATTCGAGGCTGACGTGATCGACGGCCAGCAACGCTTCGCTGTGGGCGATCGGGTTGCTGACCGCGCGGCCTGGCAAAGGGGCGTTCATGATCGATCTCCGGCAAATCAGAAAGGCGCATCGCCCTGGATGGTCGTGCGATACAACTTGCGGCGCAGATGCGCAGGGCAGCCGGCGGCGAGGTGGATCAGCGAGCGGTTGTCCCAGAACACCAGATCATGCGGCTCCCATTGATGGCGGTAGATATTTTGCGGCAGCACGCTGTGAGCGAAGAGTTCGCCGAGCAGCTGACGACTTTCGTCTTCCGGCAGACCGACGATGCGCGTGGTGAAGCCTTCGCTGACGAACAAGGCTTTGCGGCCGTTTTCCGGATGGGTGCGCACCACTGGGTGCACCACTTCGGCGACTTGGGCCAGTTGCTCTGGGGTCAGGGTCGGGCGCCAGTTGCCCTCGAATTTTGTCTCGCTGTAGCGCGCCGTGTAGGAATGCGCGGCAAAGCGCCCTTCAACCGCATTGCGCAACGCAGCCGGCAGGTTGTCCCAGGCTTTGTGCATGTCGGCAAACAGCGTGTCGCCGCCCTCGGCGGGCAGCTCTTGGGCGTGCAGCATCGAGCCGAGACTTGGCAGCTCTTTATAGGAGAGATCGGAATGCCAGAACTTGCCGGCGTCACCGAGACCGATGTTCTGGCCGTTCTCGATAATGTTGGAAACGATGAGGATTTCCGGGTGATTGGCCAGCAGGAACTGCTTGAGCACATGGATCTGCAACACGCCGAAGCGACGGCTGAAATCGATTTGCTGTTGCGGGGTGATCTGCTGATCGCGAAAGACCACGACGTGGTGATCCAGGTGCGCGCGGTGAATGCGCGCGAAGTCCTGATCATTGACCGGCCGGCGCAGGTCGAGGCCAACGATCTCGGCGCCGACGGCACCGCTGAAGGGGCGAATTTCGAAGATTTGCGGCGCGGCAGTTGCGGCGCTTTCGGTGGCAGTAGCGGCGGACATCAATCATCTCCCACGCACGGCGCGCTCACGGACGCGCTCGTCGATCAGACACTCACGCTGGATTGCGTGTCGGTTCAGGTCGTGCGGCGCGCCGATTGGTCGGCAGGTACGCAGGTGGGTGACTTTATAGCTATAAGAACTGGAGATTAAATACCGTTATTGAATAACGATATGGCGATTGATGAGGGGGCGGGTGACCATTTGTGTCACTTACCGACGGATATGTAGCGCTTCGGAGGACGCCTTCGCGAGCAGGCTCGCTCCCACAGTTGGAATGCAATCTCCTGTGGGAGCGAGCCTGCTCGCGAATAGGCCGTCACCAGCGCCGAAGATCTAGCGCTCGTGCAACGCCTCAGCCCGCGCCCGAATGATCGGCTTGAGCAAATAGCTCAACACCGACTTCTTGCCAGTGATGATATCCACCGAAGCGACCATCCCGGGAATGATCAGCAAAGGCTTTTCATCCGTGCCCAAGTGGCTGCGCTCGGTACGCACCTTGATCACGTAATAAGTGGTTTTCTTGTCTTCGTCGGTGATGGTATCCGCACCGATCTGCTCCAGCTGTGCCTTCAGGCCGCCGTAAATCGTGTAGTCATAGGCGGTGAATTTGACGATCGCTTCCTGACCCGGATGCAGGAACGCGATGTCCTGCGGGCGGATCTTGGCTTCGACCAGCAGGGTGTCGTCCAGCGGCACGATTTCGACCATGTCGCTGCCCGGCTGGATCACACCGCCGATAGTGTTGACCAGCAACTTGTTGACGATGCCCCGCACGGGTGAGGTAACCAGCGTACGGCTGACGCGGTCTTCCAGCGCCTTGCCGGTGGCCTGGGCCTTGTTCAGATCGGTGCGCGCTTCGTTGAGTTGGGTCAGCGCTTCGCTGCGGAATTTGCCGCGGGTTTCGTCGATCTTGCGCTGCACTTCCTTGATCGCCGATTCGGCGCGCGGAATGGCCAGCGTGGTCGCGTCGAGCTGGCCACGGGTTTCCACTTCGGCACGCTTGAGGCGCAACACTTCCACCGGCGAGACCGCGCCCTGCGCCACCAGCGGCTCGGACATGTTGATTTCCTGACGCTGCAAACCGAGTTGCTGACGGTACTGCGCCTGCTTGGAGCTGAACTCACGCAGCTCTTGCTGACGCTGGATCAACTGCTCCTGCAAGCCGCCGATTTCATCGTGCAACTGCTGACGGCGGCTGATGTACAGCGACTCTTCGCTTTTCGCCTGGCCCGGCACGGCTTTGAGCACGTCCTCGGGGAAATTCAGCGGACGATCATCGACTTCCGCGCTCAGACGCTCGACCCGCAGCAGCATCGACAGGCGATCGGCCTCGGTTTCGCCGACGTTCGAGGCAAAACGTGTGTCGTCGAGACGAATCAGCGGCGCGCCGGCCTCGACGATCTGGCCTTCCTTGACGAACAGCTCGGAGACGATACCGCCCTCCAGGTTCTGGATTTTCTGAATCTTCGACGACGGAATCGCCTTGCCGTCGCCCTTGGTCACCTCGTCGATCACGGCGAAGTTGGCCCAGAGCATGAGGAACACGAAAAAGCCGATGATCGCCCAGATGGTCAGGCGCACGACGCGCGGGGCGTCTTCGATCAGCGCCTTGTTGACCTCCGGCAGCGGCTGACCCTGCAGCGAGGCAGAGCCCTTGAAGTAGCGACGGATCGACTCCTTGACACCGGACTTAAGCAACACTGATCTGCCCCTTCTTCAACGCTTCCATCACGGCGGCTTTCGGGCCGTCGGCGAGAATCTGCCCGCGATCGATCACCAGCAGGCGATCGACCAGCGACAACAGCGATGCCCGGTGCGTGACCAGCACCACGGTCTTGTTTTCAATCACTGCTGCGAGGCGTTGCTTGAGGCGTTCTTCGCCGGTGTTGTCCATCGCACTGGTTGGCTCGTCCATCAGCAAGATCGGTGGATTGAGCAACAGCGCCCGGGCCAGGGCGACGTTCTGCCGTTGGCCGCCGGAGAGGTTCTGCCCGCGCTCGCCGACTTGCAGCTCGTAGCCTTGCGGGTGCAGACGGGCGAATTCGTGGACGCCGGCCAGTTCGGCGGCTTGCAGCACCAGCTCGTCTTCGACGTAACGCGCGCCGGACACCAGGTTGTCACGCAGGGTGCCGGACAGCAGTTGAATGTCCTGCGGTACGTAGCCGATGTTGTAGCGCAGTTCGCTGACGTCGATCTGGCGGATGTCCACGCCATCGACCAGCAAGGCACCGTCGTCCGGTTGGTACAGGCCCACAAGCAGTTTCGCCAGCGAACTCTTGCCCGAACCGCTGCGGCCGATGATGCCGATCTTCTCGCCGGGACGGATGACCAGGTTGATTTTCTTCAGCGCCGGGTTCTGCTGGTCCGGGTAGGTGAAGCTGAGCTGACGGCATTCGATCGCACCCTGCAAAACCTTGCGGCTTAGCGGACGCTCTTCGAAATTGCGCTCCTGCGGCAGCTCCATCATCTGGTCGACCGAAGTCATGGTCACCCGCGCCTGCTGATAGCGCGTGAGCAGACCGGACAGCGACGCCAGCGGGCTCAGCGCACGACCACTGAGCATGTAGCAGGCAATCAGCCCGCCCATGCTCAGGTTGCCGGCGATGATCTGGTAAACGCCGAAGACGATCATGATCACCCCGGCCAGTTGCTGGATCAGCAAGGTGATGTTCATCGCCAGACCGGAGAGCATTTTCACTCGCAGCTCGAGGCGGCTGAGGGTGCCGATGGTCTGCTCCCACTGATACTGGCGCTCGCTTTCGGCGTTGTTGACCTTGACCGCGTCCAGACCGGCGAGGGTTTCGATCAGGCTCGACTGGCGCTCGGCGCCCAGCGCCATGGTCCGTTCCATGGTCGCGATCAACGGCTTCTGCAAGGCGTAGCCGATCAGCAGGGCAATCGGGAAAGCCAGCACCGGAATCCACACCAGATGCCCGCCGAGAATGGCGATGACGATGAAAATCAGGATGGTGAACGGCAGGTCGATCAGGCTGGTCAGGGTCAGCGACGCGAGAAAGTCGCGCAGGCTCTGAAACTCATGGATGTTCTGGGCAAAGCTGCCGACCCGCGCCGGGCGGTATTTCATCGCCATGCCGACAATGCGCTCGAACAGCGTGGCGGAGATGATCAGGTCGGTTTTCTTCCCGGCCAGATCCAGGCACAGGCTGCGCAGGCTCTTGAGGATCAAGTCGAAGATGTAAGCGCCGGTGATGCCCAGCGCCAGCACCCACAGGGTTGCTTCGGCCTGGTTCGGCACTACGCGGTCGTAGACGTTCATCACGAACAGCGGCGCGGCCATGGCGATGATGTTGATCAGAAAACTGGCGGCGATCGCATCGGCGTACAGCCAGCGCGAACGCTTGAGGGTGTCGCGAAACCAGGAGCGTGCACGCGGGATCAGCGTGCCGTGGTTGACGTCGAATTTGTGCTGCGGCTGGGCGAAGAACACTTTGCCGGTGTAATCGTCGCTCAGCAGTTCGCGGCTGACCACAGACTCGCCGCCATCGCTTTCGCTAAGCAGCACTCGTGCTTCATTGTCGCCCTGCCAGCCGAGCAGAACGGCGCTGCGGCCATCCTTGAGCAGCAACAGCGCGGGCATGGCGATCGCCGGAATTTCTTCGAGTTTGCGCTGCAACACCCGCCCCTGCAGCCCGGCGCGAGCCGCTGCGCGCGGCAGCAACTCGACACTCAAACGTTGTTTGGGCAGCGGCAGGCCGGTGGTCAGCATCGCCGCGCTGGCAGGCTTCTGGTGCAGCATGCACAGGGCGAGCAGACCATCCAGCAACGGATCGTCATGCAACGCGCGTGGATCATGGCTGAGTTGAACTCGACTGACTTCTGATTCCACGCTCGACACTCTTTAACAGTTGGAAGGGATAACTCAGTTCATCCCAGGCAGCTGGACCTTGGGCTTCACGTCGTTCTGCACAACGGATGCCAACGGCGCGACCACTCCCTGGCTTTTGAGCAATTGGCCCATGGTCGCCTTGATTCGGTACTGAGTAAATAACTGAATGTTCTTGATTTCCGCCAGACGCCGCGAGGCGGTAAACAGTTCGTTTTCGCTGTCGAGCAAATCCAGCAGGGTGCGTTCGCCGAGGCTGAATTGACGCTGGTAGGCAGTACGCACCGAGGTGCTGCGATCGACGTACTGCTGAGCGATCGGCACTTGGGCGTTGGCATTGTTCAGCGCGTTCCAGGCGAGGCCGAGCTCTTCATTCAACTGACGCAGGGCGTTGTTGCGGATGTCCAGCGCCTGGTTGGCCAGGTACGACTTGGATTCCAGATCGGCCTTGTTGCTGCCGCCGGAATACAGGTTAAAACGCATGCGCAGCATGGCCTGCCATTCGTTGTTGTGGCCGTTCTGACCATCGAGATCGTTGTCGGCGGAGCGGCCCAGTTCGGCGTCGAAACGCGGGTAGAAGGTCGATTTGGCGGTGGCGAACTGCTTCTCGGCAGCGGCGATGTCCGACTCGGCGGAACGCAGGACCGGGCTGTTTTCCAGCATTTGCGCGCGGGCTTCATTGAGGTTGGCCGGCATCATCGCCATGAACGGCGCCGGGCGCTCGAGCTGGTCGGGCATCTGGCCGACGGCGCTGAGGAAGTTGGTTTCCGCGTCGGCGAGGTTGGTCTGTTCGGTGATCAGGTTGTTGCGGGCCTGGGCCATACGCGCTTCGGCCTGATCGAGGTCGGCACCGCTGCCGACGCCGCGCTGGGTGCGCAACTGGATCTGGTCGTAGATGCGCTGGTGGCTCTTGAGGTTCTCCTCGGCCAGACGCACGAATTCGCGACGGGTCAGCACGTCCAGATACACCTGGGCGACGGTCAGTGCAGTACGCTCGGAAGTGCCCAGCAGCGAGTAAGCACGGGAGCTGACGTTGGCTTGTTGACGCGCAACTTCGTTGGACGTCGCGAAACCGTCAAAAACCATTTGCGAGAGACGTAAACTTGACTCGCTGCGGTTCAACGTCTCCCAGTGATTGCTTCCACCGTTCGCTCGCGTGGTCACACTGTCAGTGCCTTCACGGCCATAACCGCCCAGCAGATCGACCTTGGGCAGGTATCCCCCTTTCGCAGCCTTTAACTGATAATCCGCCGCCAATCGACTGTTGACCCCCGCCTGAATCTCCGGATGGACATCCAGCGCCTGTTGCATGGCTTCTGGTAAGGATTGTGCTTGTACAAAAGAGGCGGCGAGAGCGAAGGGAGCGGCAAGGAGCAAAAGCGAACGCATGGTTGGAATTTTCCCGGAACTTCTTGTCTTGAATCACAGCAGAAACGTGGTGCTGCGTCGGATGATGGCAACCCGAAAGACCGTATGTCGGAAAGTTCAAAACAGGAACTGGATGACAGGCTGAAGGACAGGTCGCCGCGGAAATATCAATGTGACATTAGTGGGGCGATTGTTTAGGATGGCTCCCAGAAGGTCAATAGTTTGGCATAAAGTTAATCGCGATAATTTATAGCCAGATTATTGACGGAAATACAGCGTCAATAAGTTATCCATTTATAGAAAGTACGTCCAGACTGAAGTGGCGCCGACGCCCGTCAGGTCCATGGAAGTCAACTGAATGTGACACCCCGGAGAGTCTTCAATGAGCAGTGTTGTTGCCGTCGTCAAAAGCATTGTCGGTCAGGTTTTCGTGGTGTCCCCAGAGGGCGTGCGTCGCGTACTCGTTGAAGGCGATCGCCTGTATGTCGGCGACCAGATCGATACCGGTCTGTCCGGCGCGGTGTCGCTGGAACTGGCCGATGGCCGCATGCTCGATCTGGGCCGTGACACCCAGTGGAGCGCCAGCTCGCCTGACTCCAGCACTGACCTGGCCGAAGCCACGGCGCAGGCTGCGCCTTCTGTAGAAGAACTGCAGCAAGCCATCGCCGCCGGTGTCGACCCGACCACCGCACTCGAGTCCACCGCGGCCGGCCCGACCGCCGCAGGTACCGGTGGTGCTGCCGGCGGCGGTCACAGCTTCGTCATGCTCGACGCCACCGCTGGCCGCGTCGATCCGACCATTGGCTTCCCCACGGCGGGCATCAATTCTGCCGGGCAAGTCGCGCAGGACACCACGGGCGGCCTGACCACCGACACCACCACCAACGCACTGCGTGACTCGACCCTGAGCCTCAGCGCCACGCCGACCATCACCGAAGCCGGCGGCGTGCTGGTGTACACCGCGACCCTGACCCAGGCGCCGCTGACCGACCTGACTATCACCCTGTCCAACGGCGCAGTCATCGTCATTCCCGCCGGTGCCACCACCGGCACCGTCAACGTGCCGCTGGCGCCGAACGACACTGTCTATAACGACCCGACCCAGATCGACGTGACCGTCACTGGCACCAGCGGCGGCAACGGCATCACCGTGACCCCGCCGACTATCCCGGCGACCACGCAAGTCACCGACACCGTCGACACCACTACCGTCACGTTGACGGCTGGTTCGAGCGTGACCGAAGGCGGCCAGATTACCTACACCGCGACGCTGACTAACCCGGCGCAAACTCCGGTCACCGTCACGCTGTCGAATGGCTCGACCATTACCATTGGCGCTGGCCAGACTACGGGCACCGTCAACGTGCCGACCCCAGCCAATGACGTTTACAACAATGGCAGCACCGTTACGACCACGATCACCGGGGCTACCGGCGGCAACTTTGAAAACCTGGTGCCGAACCCGACACCAGCCGTTACCACCATCACAGACTCGGTTGATAACACCGGCCTCACGCTGACCGCGACCAACAACATCGTCGAAGGCGGCCAGATCACCTACACAGCGACACTGACTAATCCAGCGCAAACGCCGGTAACCGTCACCCTGTCCAACGGTTCGACCATCACCATTGCTGCTGGCGAAACCGTGGGCACCGTCAACGTGCCGACTGCGGCCAACGACGTCTACAACAATGGCGGCACCGTCAGCACCACGATCACTGGCGCTACCGGTGGCAACTTCGAAAACCTGGTGCCGAACACCACACCAGCCGTTACCACCATCACAGATTCGGTCGACAACACCGGCCTGACCCTGACTGCGACCAACAATATCGTTGAAGGCGGTCAAATCACTTACACCGCGACACTGACCAACCCGGCGCAGACGCCGGTGACCGTCACCCTGTCGAACGGTTCGACCATCACCATTGCAGCCGGCGAAACCGTCGGCACCGTCAACGTGCCGACTGCGGCCAACGACGTCTACAACAATGGCAGCACCGTCAGCACCACGATCACTGGCGCTACCGGTGGCAATTTCGAAAACCTGGTGCCAAGCAACACGCCTGCGGTCACCACCATCACCGATTCGGTGGATGACACTGGCCTGACCCTGACAGCGACCAACAATATCGTTGAAGGCGGTCAGATCACTTACACCGCGACATTGACCAACCCGGCGCAGACGCCGGTTACCGTCACCCTGTCCAACGGTTCGACCATCACCATTGCTGCTGGCGAAACCGTTGGCACCGTGAACGTGCCGACTGCGGCCAATGACGTTTACAACAATGGCAGCACCGTTACGACCACGATCACCGGGGCTACCGGCGGCAACTTCGAAAATCTGGTGCCGAACCCGACACCAGCCGTTACCACCATCACAGACTCGGTTGATAACACCGGCCTCACGCTGACCGCGACCAACAACATCGTCGAAGGCGGCCAGATCACCTACACCGCGACGCTGACTAATCCAGCGCAGACGCCGGTAACCGTCACTCTGTCCAACGGTTCGACCATCACCATCGCGGCTGGCGAGACCGTCGGCACCGTCAACGTGCCCACAGCGGCCAACGACGTCTACAACAATGGCAGCACCGTCAGCACCACGATCACTGGCGCTACCGGTGGCAATTTCGAAAACCTGGTGCCAAGCAACACGCCTGCCGTTACCACGATCACCGATTCGGTCGACAACACCGGTCTGACCCTGACTGCGACCAACAACATTGTTGAAGGCGGTCAAATCACTTACACCGCGACACTGACCAACCCGGCGCAGACGCCGGTGACCGTCACCCTGTCGAACGGTTCGACCATCACCATCGCGGCTGGCGAAACCGTGGGCACCGTCAACGTGCCGACTGCGGCCAACGACGTCTACAACAATGGCAGCACCGTCAGCACCACGATCACTGGCGCTACCGGTGGCAATTTCGAAAACCTGGTGCCAAGCAACACGCCTGCGGTCACCACCATCACCGATTCGGTGGATGACACTGGCCTGAGCCTCAGCGCCACCGACTCTGTGGCCGAGGGTGGCCAGATCACCTACACCGCCACGCTGACGAATCCGGCCGGCACCCCGGTAACCGTGACCCTGAGCAACGGCTCGGTGATCACCATTGATGCCGGCAAAACCACCGGCACCGTTAGCGTTCCAGCGCCGGCCGATGACGTCTACAAAGACGCCGGCCAGGTCGAAGTCAGCATCAAGGACGCCACCGGCGGCAACTTCGAAAATCTGGTGCCGAACACTACGCCGGCTGTGACCGAAATCACTGACACCGTCGATACCTCGACGGTGAAGCTGAGCGCAGACACCTCGGTTGCCGAAGGCGGCACCGTGACTTACACCGCCACCGTCGGCGCGCCAGTCACCGGTTCGCCTGTGGTCGTGACGTTGGCCAACGGTCAGAACATCACCATCGCCGTCGGCCAGACCACTGGCTCCATCACCTACACTGCACCGAACGATGCCTTGACCAGCAACGCTCCGCTGACCAATTCGATCACTGGCGTAACCGGTGGCAACTACGAAAATCTGGTGGCGGACAAAACTCCAGTTTCGACCACCGTCACCGACGTGGCCGACACCACCAATCTGTCGCTGAGCGCGACCGCTTCCGTGGCTGAAGGCGGCCAGATCACTTACACCGCAACCTTGACCAATGCTGCTGGCTCGCCAGTGACCGTGACCTTGTCGAACGGCGCCGTCATCACCATCAAGGCAGGCGAAACCAGCGGTAATGTGAGCTTCCCGGCTCCGTCCGACGACGTCTACAAAGACGCCGGCTCCGTGCAGGCCACCATCACCAGCGCCACCGGCGGCGACTTCGAGAACCTCGTTCCGAGTACCACGCCAGCGGTCACTCAAGTCACCGACACCATCGATACCTCGACGGTCAAATTGACCGCCGACACTTCGGTCGCTGAAGGCGGCACCGTCACCTACACCGCCACTGTCGGCGCGCCCGTCACCGGCTCGCCAGTTGTCGTGACCCTGGCCAACGGCCAGAACATCACCATCGCCGTCGGCCAGACCACCGGCAGCGTTACCGCCCCGGTATCGAATGACGTGCAGATCGGTCACGCACCACTGACCAACTCGATCACCAACGTCAGCGGTGGCAACTACGAGAATCTGGTCGCCGACAAGACCCCGGTCAGCACCACTGTGACCGACACCGTCGACACCACCAGCGTCGCGCTGACTGCCACCGGCAACGTCAACGAAGGCGGGCAGATCACCTACACCGCGACGCTGAGCAACCCGGCCGGCGCGCCTGTGACCGTGAATCTGAGCAACGGCTCGGTCATCACCATTGAAGCCGGCAAGACCACCGGCACCGTGACCGTTCCGGCACCTGCCGATGACGTCTACAAAGACGCCGGCAAAGTCGAAGTGACCATCAAGGACGCCACCGGTGGCAACTTCGAAAATCTGGTGCCGGATACTACGCCTGCGGTGACCAATGTTGCCGACACGGTCAACACCACGCACCTGACCCTCAGCGCAGAAAGCTATGTGCTCGAAGGCTCTTCGATCACTTACACCGCAACGCTGACCAACGCCGCGCAGACGCCGGTGACCGTCAACCTGAGCAATGGCCAGACCATCACCATCGAAGCCGGCAAGACCAGCGGTTCGGTGACGATTGCCGCACCGAGCGATGACGTCTACAAGGACGTCAGCAAGCTCACCGTAACCATGACCGATGCCAGCGGCGGCAACTTCGAGAAACTCGACGTCAGCAAGACCCCGGTCAGCACCACGGTCAACGACACCGTCGACACAACCGCACTGACCCTGACTGCCAGCGATACCGTCAGCGAAGGTGGCCAGATCACCTACACCGCGACCCTGAGCAATCCGGCCGGCACTGCGATGACCGTGACCCTGGCCAACGGCGCGGTGATCAACATTGCCGCTGGCGCGACCAGCGGCTCGGTGAATTTCCCGGCGCCCGCCAACACCCCGTACATCGATGGCAGCAACGTGCGGACGGCGATCGCCAGCCACAGCGGTGGCAATTTCGAGCGAGTCGAGGCCGATCGTTCGGCTGTGGTGACCAAAGTCACCGACGCCGTCGACACCACCAACATCAGCCTGAGCGCCACCGGCAGCGTTGCCGAGGGCGGCTCGATCGTCTACACCGCCACCCTGAGCAATCCGGCCGGCACCACCATGAGCGTGACCCTGAGCAACGGCGCGGTGATCAACATTGCCAAGGGTGCGAGCACTGGCACTGCGACCGTCGCCGCGCCTGGCGATGATGTGTACAAGGACGCCGGCAAGGTCGATGCGAGCATCACCAAGACCAGCGGCGGCAACTTTGAAAATCTGGTGATCGACAAGACGCCTGCGGTAACTGATGTCACCGACACCATCGACAACAGCACCGTTGCGCTGACCGCCAGCGCCAGCGCGGTAGAAGGCGGCGTGGTTGTATACACCGCGTCCGTGACCGCCCCGGTCGCCGGTTCGCCAGTGCTGGTGACCCTGTCCAACGGCCAGACCATCACCATTCCGGTCGGCGCCAGCAGCGCCAGCGTCAACTTCACCGCGCCGAACGATGCACAGGCCGGCGGCAACACCCTGAGTGTGAAAATCGACGGCGCCAGCGGTGGCAATTACGAAAATCTCGTCGCCGACCAAACCCCGGCGGTGACCTCGGTAACCGACGTCGCCGACACCACCAACCTGTCGCTGTCCGCGACCGGCTCCGTGGCCGAGGGCGGTTCGATTGTCTACACCGCGACCCTGAGCAACCCGGCCGGTACCCCGGTGACCGTGAATCTGAGCAACGGCGCGGTGATCACCATCGAGGCCGGCAAATCCACCGGCACCGTCACCGTTCCGGCACCTGCCGACGACGTCTATAAAGACGCTGGCAAAGTTGAAGTCACGATCAAGGACGCCACCGGCGGCAACTTCGAAAACCTGGTGCCAAGCACCACGCCAGCGGTCACTGATGTCACCGACACCGTCGACACCTCGACGGTCAAGCTGACCGCCACCGAAACCGCGGCCGAAGGTGGCACCGTCACCTACACCGCCACCGTCGGCGCGCCGGTCACCGGTTCGCCTGTGGTCGTGACCCTGGCCAATGGTCAGAACATCACTATCGAAGTCGGCAAGACCAGCGGCAGCGTGAGCACCACCGCGCCGAACGACGTCCTCGCCGGCCACGCGCCGCTGACCAACTCGATCACCAACGTCAGCGGCGGTAATTTCGAAAATCTTGTCGCCGACCAGACCCCGGTCAGCACCACCGTGACCGACACCGTCGACACCACCAACCTGTCGCTCAGCGCGACCGGCGCGGTGAACGAAGGCGGCCAGATTACCTACACCGCAACCCTGAGCAACGCCGCCGGCACACCGGTCACCGTGACCCTGTCGAACGGTGCGACAATCCTCATCGAGGCCGGCAAATCCACCGGCACCGTGACCGTCGATGCACCGAAAGATGACGTCTACAAAGACGCCGGCAGCGTTGAAGCGACCATCCAGAGCGCAACCGGCGGCAACTTCGAAAACCTCGTCACCAGCACAGCGCCGGCGGTGACCACGGTCAACGACACCATCGACACCACCACCGTGTCGCTGAGCGCCACTGCGAACGTCGCTGAAGGCGAAACCGTGGTCTACACCGCGACCGTGGGCGCGCCAGTGACCGGTTCGCCGGTCACCGTCAGCCTGTCCAACGGCCAGACCATCACCATCGCGGTTGGCGAAACCACCGGCAGCGTCAACTACGTCGCGCCGAACAGCCCATTGGCGGGCGGCAGCTCGCTGAGCGTGACCATTGATGGCGCCACGGGTGGCAATTACGAAAAACTGGTGGTCGACGGCAAGTCCGCAGACACCGTGGTTTCCGACACCACCGACACCACCAACCTGAACCTGACCGCCAGCGATTCGGTCGCCGAAGGCGGCCAGATCACCTACACCGCAACCCTGACCAACCCGGCCGGCACACCGGTGACCGTGACCCTGTCGAACGGCGCCGTGATCACCATCAAGGCTGGCGAAACCACCGGCACCGCAACTGTTCCTGCACCGTCCGACGACGTCTACAAAGACGCCGGCAAAGTCGAAGTGACCATCGAGGGTGCGACCGGCGGCAACTTCGAGAACCTGGTGCCAAGCGCGGTTCCAGCGGTGACCAATGTCACCGATACCATCGACACTTCGACCGTCAAACTGACCGCCGATACTTCGGTAGCCGAAGGCGGCACCGTGACTTACACCGCCACCGTTGGTGCGCCAGTTACTGGCTCACCAGTTGTGGTAACTCTGGCCAACGGTCAGACCATCACCATCGGCGTCGGCCAGACCACTGGCACTGCAACTGCTGTTGCTGCGAACGATGCGTTGGCCGGTAATGCTCCGATCACCAACTCGATCACTGGCGTGAGCGGCGGCAATTTCGAAGATCTGGTGGCGGATAAAACACCGGTTTCGACCACTGTCACCGACGTTTCCGACACTACCAATCTGTCGCTGAGTGCGACCGGTTCGGTAGCCGAAGGTGGCCAGATCACTTACACCGCGACATTGACCAACGCCGCTGGCTCGCCAGTGACCGTGACCTTGTCGAACGGCGCTGTGATCACCATCAAGGCTGGTGAAACCAGCGGCACCGCAACAGTTCCTGCACCGTCTGATGACGTCTACAAAGATGCCGGCTCTGTGCAGGCGACGATCACCAGTGCTACCGGAGGCAACTTCGAGAACCTGGTACCGAGCACTGCTCCAGCCGTGACGACTGTCACCGACACCATCGATACGTCGACCGTCAAATTGACCGCCGATACATCGGTGGCTGAAGGCGGCACCGTGACTTACACCGCCACCGTCGGCGCGCCAGTCACCGGCTCGCCTGTGGTCGTGACTCTGGCCAACGGTCAGACCATCACCATCGGCGTCGGCCAGACTACTGGCACTGCAACTGCTGTTGCTGCGAACGATGCGTTGGCCGGTAATGCTCCGATCACCAACTCGATCACTGGCGTGAGCGGCGGCAATTTCGAAGATCTGGTGGCGGATAAAACACCGGTTTCGACCACTGTCACCGACGTTTCCGACACTACCAATCTGTCGCTGAGTGCGACCGGTTCGGTAGCCGAAGGTGGCCAGATCACTTACACCGCGACCTTGACCAACGCCGCTGGTTCGCCAGTGACCGTGACCTTGTCGAACGGCGCTGTGATCACCATCAAGGCTGGTGAAACCAGCGGCACCGCAACAGTTCCTGCACCGTCCGACGACGTCTACAAAGATGCCGGTTCGGTGCAGGCGACGATCACAAGCGCTACCGGCGGTAACTTCGAGAACCTGGTACCGAGCACTGCTCCGGCCGTGACGACAGTCACCGACACCATCGATACGTCGACCGTCAAATTGACCGCCGATACATCGGTGGCTGAAGGCGGCACCGTGACTTACACCGCCACCGTTGGTGCGCCAGTTACTGGCTCACCAGTTGTGGTAACTCTGGCCAACGGTCAGACCATCACCATCGGCGTCGGCCAGACCACTGGCACTGCAACTGCTGTTGCTGCGAACGATGCGTTGGCCGGTAATGCTCCGATCACCAACTCGATCACTGGCGTGAGCGGCGGCAATTTCGAAGATCTGGTGGCGGATAAAACACCGGTTTCGACCACTGTCACCGACGTTTCCGACACTACCAATCTGTCGCTGAGTGCGACCGGTTCGGTAGCCGAAGGTGGCCAGATCACTTACACCGCGACATTGACCAACGCCGCTGGCTCGCCAGTGACCGTGACCTTGTCGAACGGCGCTGTGATCACCATCAAGGCTGGTGAAACCAGCGGCACCGCAACAGTTCCTGCACCGTCTGATGACGTCTACAAAGATGCCGGCTCTGTGCAGGCGACGATCACCAGTGCTACCGGAGGCAACTTCGAGAACCTGGTACCGAGCACTGCTCCAGCCGTGACGACTGTCACCGACACCATCGATACGTCGACCGTCAAATTGACCGCCGATACATCGGTGGCTGAAGGCGGCACCGTGACTTACACCGCCACCGTCGGCGCGCCAGTCACCGGCTCGCCTGTGGTCGTGACTCTGGCCAACGGTCAGACCATCACCATCGGCGTCGGCCAGACTACTGGCACTGCAACTGCTGTTGCTGCGAACGATGCGCTGACCGGCAACGCCCCGATCACCAACTCGATCACAGGCGTAACTGGCGGCAATTTCGAAGATCTGGTTGCAGACAAAACTCCAGTTTCGACTTCTGTCACCGACGTTGCCGACACGACAAATCTGTCCTTGAGCGCCAGCAATTCGGTGGCGGAAGGTGGCCAGATCACCTACACCGCGACCTTGACCAACGCCGCAGGCTCGCCTGTAACCGTGACGCTGTCGAATGGCGCCGTGATCACCATCAAGGCTGGCGAAACCACCGGCACCGCAACCGTTCCTGCACCGTCCGATGACGTCTACAAAGACGCCGGTTCCGTCCAGGCGACGATCACCAGTGCCACCGGTGGTAACTTCGAAAATCTCGTGCCGAGCACCACTCCAGCGATCACTCAGGTCACTGACACCATCGATACTTCGACCGTCAAACTGACGGCTGATACTTCGGTGGCTGAAGGCGGCACCGTGACTTACACCGCAACCGTCGGTGCGCCAGTTACCGGTTCTCCTGTCGTCGTGACATTGGCCAACGGCCAGACCATCACCATTGGCGTCGGTCAGACTACTGGCACTGCAACCGCTGTTGCTGCGAACGATGCGCTGACCGGCAACGCGCCGATCACCAACTCCATCACTGGCGTAACCGGCGGCAACTTCGAAGATCTGGTGGCGGATAAAACACCGGTTTCGACCACTGTTACGGATGTCAACGACACCACCAATCTGTCGCTCAGCGCCAGCAACTCGGTGGCTGAAGGTGGCCAGATCACCTACACCGCGACCTTGACCAACGCCGCTGGCTCGCCAGTGACCGTGACCTTGTCGAACGGCGCCGTGATCACCATCAAGGCTGGTGAAACCACCGGCACCGCAACCGTTCCTGCACCGTCCGATGACGTCTACAAAGACGCCGGTTCCGTCCAGGCGACGATCACCAGTGCCACCGGTGGTAACTTCGAAAATCTCGTGCCGAGCACCACTCCAGCGATCACTCAGGTCACTGACACCATCGATACTTCGACCGTCAAACTGACGGCTGATACTTCGGTGGCTGAAGGCGGCACCGTGACTTACACCGCAACCGTCGGTGCGCCAGTTACCGGTTCTCCTGTCGTCGTGACATTGGCCAACGGCCAGACCATCACCATTGGCGTCGGCCAGACTACTGGCACTGCAACCGCTGTTGCTGCGAACGATGCGCTGACCGGCAACGCCCCGATCACCAACTCGATCACAGGCGTAACCGGTGGCAACTTCGAAGATCTGGTGGCGGACAAAACTCCAGTTTCGACTTCTGTCACGGACGTTACCGACACCACCAACCTGTCGCTGAGTGCGACCGGCTCCGTGGCTGAAGGTGGTTCGATTGTTTACACGGCTACGCTGACCAACGCCGCTGGCTCACCTGTGACAGTCACGTTGTCGAACGGCGCCGTGATCACTATCAAAGCAGGCGAAACCACCGGCACCGCAACTGTTCCTGCACCGTCCGATGACGTCTACAAAGACGCCGGTTCCGTCCAGGCAACGATCACTAGCGCTACCGGTGGCAACTTCGAGAATCTGGTACCGAGCACCACGCCAGCAGTGACCAGCGTCACCGACACCATCGACACCACCACCGTAAAACTGAGCGCAACCGCCACGGCGGCCGAAGGCGGCAACGTCGTCTACACCGCAACCGTCGGCGCGCCAGTCACAGGTTCGCCAGTGGTGGTCACTCTGGCCAACGGCCAGAACATCACTATCGCGGTCGGACAGACCACCGGTACCGTAACTGCCGTCGCACCGAACGATGCGCTGACCGGCCATGCGCCGATCACCAACGCCATCACCAACGTCAGCGGCGGCAATTTCGAAAACCTCGTCGCCGACAAGACCCCGGTCAGCACCACCGTGACCGACACCGTCGACACCACCAATCTGTCCTTGAGCGCCACCAACTCGGTGGCCGAAGGTGGCCAGATCACGTACACCGCGACCCTGACCAACGCCGCAGGCTCGCCTGTAACCGTGACCCTGTCGAATGGCGCTGTGATCACCATCAAGGCTGGCGAAACCAGCGGTAATGTGACCGTTCCGGCACCTTCCGATGACGTCTATAAAGACGCCGGCTCCGTGCAGGCGACCATCAGCAAAGCTACCGGTGGCAACTTCGAAAACCTGGTACCGAGCACCACGCCAGCCGTGACCAGCGTCACCGACACCATCGACACCACCACCGTAAAACTGAGCGCAACCGCCACAGCGGCCGAAGGCGGCAACGTCGTCTACACCGCAACCGTCGGCGCACCCGTCACCGGTTCGCCAGTGGTGGTCACTTTGGCCAACGGCCAGAACATCACCATCGCGGTCGGCCAGACTACCGGCACGGTAACTGCCGTCGCACCGAACGATGCGTTGACCGGCAACGCTCCGATCACCAACTCGATCACCAACGTCAGCGGCGGCAATTTCGAAAACCTCGTCGCCGACAAGACTCCGGTCAGCACCACCGTGACCGACACCGTCGACACCACCAACCTGTCGCTCAGCGCGACCGGTTCCGTGGCAGAAGGTGGCCAGATCACTTACACCGCGACCCTGACCAACGCCGCTGGCTCGCCAGTGACCGTGACCCTGTCGAACGGTGCCGTGATCACCATCAAAGCGGGCGAAACCACCGGCACCGTGAACGTTCCAGCGCCAGCTGACGACGTCTACAAAGACGCCGGCACCGTGCAGGCGACCATCAGCAGCGCCACCGGTGGCAACTTCGAAAAACTGGTATCGAGCACCACGCCAGCAATGACCAGCGTCACCGACACCGTCGACACCACCACCGTCAGCATCACTGGCAGCAGCTCGGTGACCGAAGGCCAGACCGCCAGCTACACCGTCAGCCTCAATCACCCGGCGCAGACCGAAGTGACCCTGAAAATCGTCTACAGCGGCACTGCTGCCGACGGTTCGGACTTCACCGGTGTGTACACCGTGAAGATCCCGGCGGGCGCCAGCAGCGCGCAGTTCAACGTCGCCACCCTCGATGACAAGATCACCGAAGGCACCGAGAACTTCGTGGTCAAGATCGATTCGGCTACCGGCGGCAACTTCGAGAACCTCGCGGTCAGCAGCACCAATGGCAGCGTCAGCACCTCGATCATCGACAACGATGCGCCACCGGTGCTCGATCTGGACGCCAACAACTCCAGCGGTGCGACCGGTGCCGATTACAAGGTGACGTTCACCGAGAACACCCCGGGCGCCGGCGTGTCGATCGCTGACACCGACATCAGCATCACCGACCCGGACAGCACGATGCTGACCGGCGCCACTGTGGTACTGACCAACCGTCAGGACGGCGATGCGCTGAATCTGGGCAACAGCGTCAACGGCATCACCATCAATGCCAACAGCACCAACGGCACGGTGACCCTGACCCTCTCGGGTAACGCGACCCTGGCCGACTACATGCAGGCCATCAAGAACATCAGCTTCACCAACAGCAGCGAAAACCCGAGCACCGTGCCGCGCGTCATCACCGTGACGGTGACCGATGGCGGCAACTACTCGAACACGGCGACGACCACAGTCAACGTGGTGGCGGTCAACGATGCACCGGTCGCTGCGCCGAGCAATGTCACCGGCACCGAAGACACGCCGCTGGTACTCGGCTGGTCGACCTTTGGCGTCAGCGATGTCGACAGCCCGGCGAGCAGCCTTGGTATCAAGATCACGCAGCTGCCGGGCGAGGGCAAACTGCAGTATTTGGACGGCTCGACCTGGAAGGATGTTGCCAATAACCAGACCTTCAGCAAGGCCGACATCGATGCCGGCAAGCTGCGCTTCCTGCCGGATGCCAACGAGTCGGGCACCAACGGTTACGGCGGCACCGGTCTGGGCAACAATCAGGCGGACTACGCACAGATCAAGTTCCAGCCTACCGATGGCCAGGCGCTGGGCAGCACCGGCACAGTGAAGATCGACATCACGCCAGTGGCGGATGCGCCGACCGTGGCCGTGGCCGATAACAGCGTTAAATCCACAGGTCTGATCAAAGAAGTCTGGACCGGTCTCTCGGGGCTGGGCACTGACGGCAGCGGCGCGAACTCGACCACCCTGAAAAACGTGATCGACGCCGCCGGCAAACCGAACTCCAGCGCCAACGTCACCAACGTGCAGTCTGACGGCAGTGTCGCCGCCGGTACGGCGTCGAAGACCTCGGGCCTGATCTACCTGGAAGCCGGCAAGACCTACAGCTTCAGCGGCGTGGCCGATGACAGCCTGCTGATCACCATCGGCGGCAAGAACGTGGCGTCGGGTACCTGGGGCGCGGGCGGTGCGATCAACGGCTCGTTCACCCCGACCACCAGCGGTTACTACACGCTCGACATCTACCACCACAATCAGAGCGGCCCGGGCAGCTACGACGTCAACCTGTCGGTCAACGGCGGCACGCCAATCGATCTGAGCAACGCCGGCGTGCCGATCTACACCGGTGTGCAGGATCTGATCAACTCGGGCGTGACCGTCTCCGATCTGCACGGCACCAACGGCGAAGGTTATTACGACGGCTACAAGCTCAACACCGGCGCTGAAGGCACCACGGTGAAACTGTCGGCAATCAGCACCGCGCTGACCGACACCGACGGCTCGGAAACCCTGAGCGTGAAGATCAGCGGCGCACCGGTCGGTTCGGTGCTCAGCGATGGCGCGGGGCATACCTTCACCGTTACCGCGAGCAATGGCGAAGCCAACGTCACCGGCTGGAACCTCGGCTCTCTGACCGTGACTCCGCCGACCTACTACAACGGCCAGTTCAACCTGACCGTGACCTCGACGTCCACCGAACAGGTCGGTGGCTCCGCGAGCAGCACCGCGACCATTCCGGTCACGGTAGTGCCTGCGGTGTACAACGCGGTCACCGCCACCTCGGGTGATGACAACGTTACCGGCACCGATGCCAACGACATCATCGTCGCTGACATCGGCGGCCTGACCGTGGTGCCGGGCACCAACTACAACATCGCGTTCATGGTCGACAGCTCGGGCAGCATGAGCACTTCGTCGCTGAACGCCGCGAAAGACTCGCTGACCTCGGTGTTCAACAGCCTCAAGCAAAGCCTGGGCGGCAGCAACTCGGGCACGGTGAACATATTCCTGGTGGACTTCGATACCCAGGTCAACAAATCGGTGTCGGTGAATCTCAACGATCCGAACGCGCTGACGATGCTCAAAGCCGTACTCAACTCGATGGGCTCTGGCGGCGGCACCAACTACGAGGACGTGTTCAAGACCACGGCCAACTGGTTCCAGAGTGCCGACGCAGTGGCCAACACCGGGGCGAAGAACCTCACGTACTTCATCACCGACGGCCAGCCGACTTACTACCAGACCGGCGAGCAGACCAACCCGACGCTGTATGGCAACGTGAAACTCGACAGCGTGGTGAACGCCAGCAACTACAAGCAGGGCGACACGTTCAGCACCTACATCGACAACTCGCACTACCTGACCATCAACAGTGCTGGCAGCGTTGTGCTGCAAACCTACAACTCGTGGTGGGGCTGGAGCAGCGAAACCCTGGGCACGATTCATGCGCAGGGCGACGGTACTTATGAATTGTCGAACCTCGCGGGTACCGGCAACAGCACCAACTCGTCGACGACCAGCAATTCGACCAGCGGCTTCGCTTTGTTGAGCGGATTGTCGAGCGTCGAAGCCATTGGTCTGAACAACGACGTCAGCCTCAACGACCTCAAGCCGTACGATTCGGACAAAACGCCGCAAACCAACATCGATCCGAAGGATCTGGCCAACTCGATCATCGGCCATACCGAAGCGACGATGCCGGGTAACGACACCGTCAACGGTGGCGAAGGCAACGACATCCTGTTCGGCGATCTGGTCAGCTTCAACGGCATTGCCGGCGAGGGTTACCAGGCGATGCAGGCGTTCGTCGCCAAAGAGACCGGCGTCGACGTCAGCAAAGTCACCACCAGCAACGTGCACCAGTACATCACCGAGCACTATCAGGCGTTCGATGTATCCGGCGCGCACGATGGCAACGACACGCTGCTCGGTGGCGCGGGCCATGACATCCTGTTCGGCTCGGGCGGCAACGACCTGCTCGACGGCGGCAAAGGCAATGACATCCTGCTCGGCGGCACCGGCAACGACACGCTGATCGGCGGTCAGGGCAATGACATCCTGATTGGCGGTTCCGGTGGCGACACCTTCGTCTGGAAATCGGGCGACACCGGTAGCGATGTGATCAAGGATTTCAAAGCCAGCGAAGGCGACCGCATCGACCTGCGCGACCTGCTGCAGGGCGAGACCGGCAGCACGATCGACAACTTCCTGAAAATCACCACAGTGGATGGCACGTCGTCGCTGCAAGTCAGCTCGGCGGGCAAATTCAACTCGGGCGATGCCGCTGCGGCCACGCCGGACGTGACGATCAAACTGGAAGGCAACAACTGGGCGAGCGCCAACCTGCACAACCTGATTGCCGGCAGCGACCCGACCATCAAGGTCGATCACAACAACAGCTGAGGCTGAAACAACGACGGCCGCCTCCTGTGGGGCGGCCGTCGCGTTTGCGGGCAATGCAGCGGTGACGATTTGATCGTCGCCCCGCATACTGGCGCGCAGTTGGCTATGCTGCTGACAGCATGACGCTGTTCATTTGTGAGGGATGCTCAATGTTTTACGTGCAACGCGATGCGCAGGGCCAGTTGATTCGCGTGGAAGCTGCGGCGTACGCCGAGGCCACGGAAACGCTGCCCGCCGATAACCATGAAATTCAGGCGTGGTACGCCAACGAAGCCGTGGAAAACAGCCTCAAACAGCTCAAGCAGAGCGACTTTGAAATGATTCGGGTACTCGACGACCTGATTCAGGTGCTGACCCAGAAAGGCGTGATCCGCGTCACCGACCTGCCAGCGGCGGCCCAGGCCAAACTGATGGATCGTACCCAGGCACGTGAAGCGCTGGGCGGGTTGAGCCAGTTGATCGATGAGGATGAGGGTGGGTTGATCTGATCCTCCCAGGATCCAAAGCTTACCCTCACCCCAGCCCTCTCCCTGAGGGAGAGGGGGCCGATCGAGGTGTCTTGCGCTATCCATCGACCTGAGCGATCGAGTCGATTTTGGATTCAGTGGAGCTCTTGCACGTCGGCGTATCTCGTAAATATCCCACGGTCAGTCCCCTCTCCCTCTGGGAGAGGGTTAGGGTGAGGGCGCTTATTGGCTCACCCCCAAGGCTTCGGCTCACCGAGCAACTGCCCCTGCACGCCATACAAGCCCATCTCGCGAATCACTGACAACTCCCCTTCAGTCTCGACCCGCTCGGCAATCAGCGGCAGATCGATGCTGTGCGCTGCGCGCTGGATCGCTTCGATGAACAGGCGCTTGTCGCTCTCCTGATCGATCGCCCGAATGTAGCTGCCATCGATCTTCAAGTACGCCAGACCCAACCGCGCCAGGTTGCCGATCATGCTGAAGCGCCCGCCGAAGCGCTGCAGACTCAGCGAGAAACCGAGCTCGCGCAGGCGTCGGGTCAACTGCTCCAGCACGGCCTGTTCAGGCAATTGCTCCTCGCCGATTTCCAGAGTAAGACGCGCGCCGAGATTGGAATGCGCGCGCAGAATCTCGAAGACCTTGTTCAGCGCCTGCGGGTCAGCCAGGGTCGCCGAGGACAGGTTCAGCGCCAGCGAATCCTCGTGCCCCTTCATCTGCTCGAGCACGCGTTCGAGCATCAGCCGATCGAGCCGCGCGGTCCAGCCGAAGCGCTCCAGCCACGGCAGGAAGCGCCCGGCGGGAATGGTCTGGCCCTGCTCGTCGAGCAGGCGCGACAGGACCTTGTAATGCAGCACCAGTTGCGTGTCCTGCGCGGCGACCACCGGCTGGAAATACAACTCGAAACGCTGCTGACTCAAGGCCTGATCCAGCAGTCGATGCCAAGCGTGATGGTCATCACCGACCTCCGCCACCAGACTCTGATCGATACACGCCCAATTCTGCTCGCCCTGCCCTTCGGCCTGCGCGAGCGCCTGATCGCCCAGTGTCAGCACCGCTTGCGGGGAGTCGCCGTGAGCGAAGGGCGCCAGCCCGATCGAAGCCACCGCCGGCACATCGGTCGCGCCAGTGGCATGCAGGCTGCTCAGGGCATTGTCGAGATTCTGCGCCAACTGCAGCGCTTCCTCACGCACCAGCCCCGGCGCCAGCACGGCGAATTCACCGCCGCGAATGCGCGTGACCAAGTCCTGGGTTTGTGGATATCTGGCGCACTCGCGGGTCAGTTGCTCACCGACAGCCTTGAGCAATTGGTCGGTACGCTGGCCGCCGAGACGCTGGTTGAGCCCGGCCAGATCCTTGACCCGCAACAGCAGCAAATAACCGGAACTGGCCTGCTCCGGGTTGCTCACACGGTTGTTCAGTTGCATCTCGAAATAACGACGGTTGGCCAGGCCGGTGAGGTTGTCCTGATAGGACTCGGTACGCAGTTTTTCACTGCGCTCGGCCTGCTCCTGGAACAATGTCTTGAGCTTCTCGACCATCTGATTCATCGCCTGCACCACGCGACGCAATTCAGGCGTGCGCGGCAGATCCGGCAGGCTGAGAAATTCGCGGCGGGCAATCGCATGGGACTGCTGGACCATGTAATCGAGCGGCTTCAACTGCCGACGCAGCAACAGCGCGCCGAGCACCGCACTCAATGCGCCGCAGATCAGCAACCAGCCAAGGCTGCCCAGTGCGCTCTGCCACAGCTTGGCCACGGCGAACATCGGATGGCTGACCACCTCGACCCGCGCCGCCTGCTCCCAGCCACGACTGACCAGTGCATCGCCACCAGCCGGTTCGAGGCCGATCAATTTGACGAACCAGTCCGGCACGTTGCTCACCGCCGGGGTACCGCTACGCTCGACAATGGTCTGCTCGGTCTTCACGTCGACCACGCGGATGCTCGCGTAATAACCGCTGTCGAAAATCGAACTGACCAGCAACTCGACCATCGCCGGGTCGTCGATATTCGGCGTCAGCGACAACGCCAGCGCCGTCGCCGCGTCCTGTGCGTGGGAGCGCAACTGGTTGACGTACTGGGTGCGCGAGCTCTCCAGGCTGACCATGAAGCTGCCGGTGAAGGCCACGACCAGGAACAGACAGATAGCGATCAACAGCTGTTTGAACAAAGACATCTGAGCGCGTGCTCCTAGTTAGTCGTCTCGACCGGGAAACCTTCGGCCTGCATTTTTTTCAGCACATCCTGCCAGCGTGACAGGCGTTTGGTGTCGCCGACCTTTTTGTTGCCCTTGGCGCCGGGCAAATACAGGCCTTCGGCATTGAAAGAGTAGACCGGCAGCAAATCGGTTCGCTGCGCCGCCGGCTGGATCGGATCGATCAGGCTGTCGAGCACCAGCGGCATGGCATCGGGGGTCGCATAGTACGTCAACACCATGTGCGCGCGGTTCTGCCGCAGCGCCTTGACGTAGGTGATGCGCAGCTTGTCACTGGAAACGCCGAGATGGCGCAGGCTGAAATACTTGGCGATGGCGTAGTCTTCGCAGTCGCCGGCGCCCTTCCACAGCGCTTCGATCGGGGTTTCCCAGTAATCCACTTCGCGCCACAGATCGATGTCTTCGACGTAACGCACCTGCTTGTTGAAGAACAGGTTCACCACTTTGAGCTTGTCCATCTCACTGGCCTGCTTCTGCGTCGCCAGCAGATTCTGCCAGGCATCGATGCGCTGCTGCCCGGCGCCCAGTGGCCCATAAAGAGCAGTGGCCTTGCGGCTGATCGCGGAAAAATCCCAATCGGCGTGCAGACCGCCCAGCATGACACCGGCCAGCAGCAATGCGCAGCCAAGCCAGCGCAAGGTCCGAGGGATCGCGAAACGTACCGCCACTGCAGGTTTCCAGATGGGTAAAAAGGAGGCGTTTGATGGTGAAGCTTAGCCCGGCAAAAAACAATGGCACCGTGAGATCATCGAAGACCCGCTAGATTTGAGATTGCCGCGCAACGTTTTACAAGGTTTGACAACCTGTAGAGCAATCACTAGTGTCATTTGGATCCAAATATTGCGACCTACAGGGTGTGTTGTCGTGACTCAGAAGCCCAAACCGCTGCACAGCATCAAAGTCGAAGGACCGATTCCTGCGCATCTGGCCCGGTCGGTGATTGAAGAGACCCTGCGCTCGGCCATTCTCGATGGCCGCCTGCCCTGTGGCACTGCGCTGCGCCAGCAGGATCTGGCCGATCTGTTCGGGGTCAGCCGCATGCCGGTGCGCGAAGCCTTGCGTCAGCTCGAAGCGCAAGAGCTGCTCAGCGTCACCACGCACAAAGGCGCCGTAGTCGCGCCACTGATCCAGGGCGATGCCGCTGAAACCTACGAGTTGCGCATTTTGCTCGAATCGGAGGCATTGCGGCAGTCCATTCCGCTGCTGACTGAGGCCGAGCATCAACTCGCCGCCGGCTACATCGAAGAACTGGAAGCGCAGCACGACTACAACGAGATCGGCCGCCTCAACCGTCTGTTCCACATGGCCCTGTACAGCAAGGCGCCCAATCAGCGACTGCTGCGTCTGGTGGAAGACGGTCTGAATGAAGAAGAACGTTTTCTGCGTTTCAATCTGGAAGCCATGGGCCTGGGCAAGCTGTCCCAGGATGACCATCGCGCCATGCTCCAGGCCGTGATCGAGCGGGACATCCCGCGCTCGCTCGAAATGCTGGAGCAGCACCTCAACCGTGGCGTCGAGGTCATCACCCGCTACCTCGCGACTCCCGCCGCACAGAAGCGCCACACCGCACGCTGATATCTCGTACGTCGAATAATCCCCTTACAAATCTTCGCGACCGCTCTGCTGCCGGGTCTGGCAGCGGATCGGCGTGCCCGCTGGCGACCGCCCCGACCCTGCCGACGCGTTTCCGCTGCCCGCCGATGACCAATCGGTAATAGCCCTGACGGCAATTTACCCGCACTCTTCCAGCGCCACCCCTACAGAACGGGGACGCGCCGCCCTGACGGCACAGTCCCCGCAACAGGAACCTACGGAAGGAGCCTTGTCACGGGAAACAGGAAGTCATGGCGCCGGTCCCGGCCAACTTTCGCCCCCTTTGAATTCATAAACTTCCCTTGTTTAAAAAGTTGCTTCGAGTGAGGCATTCACTCTTGTTATCGATTTTGGCCGTTATTAGCCGAAAGGAGTAACTACGCCCAAATAAAACTTGATCCGAAAGTTTTATCGGCCACTCTCATATTCAAAAAACAGCCAACTTAAAATAATTAAAAATAAACTTGTTAAATGCATTTGCCCTGTATTAGTTTTTCTCTCGCCAGGTTTGAACGTCGCCGTTCAGCGCGGCATACCTTACGCAGCAGATGTAGCAACCGTGGCGCCGCAACGGCGTTACACCGCAATCAAGCTATTGCCCGGACAAGTTCCCATCCAACTTGCTCGACCGTTTAAAGCAATGGCAAAGAACCGTGCACTTCATATCAATGATAAAGGACATCATGATGCCTACTAAGCAGCAACTCGCCCTGAAGAAAGCCGAACTGAGTATTCACCCGATCTTTTCCGAGATTACTTCGTTATCGGTATTACGCCGTTTCATGGAAACCCATGTATTTGCCGTATGGGACTTCATGTCGCTGACCAAGCGCCTGCAACAGGAACTGACCTGCACGCGTTTGCCCTGGTTGCCGCCGCGCGATCCCCACGCCGCTCGGTTGATCAACGAGATCGTGCTGGGCGAGGAATCGGACGATCGCCTCGATGCCGGCCATTATAGCCACTTCGAGTTGTACCTGGATGCGATGCGCGAAATCGGCGCGAGCACCTCGGCGGTGGAGCGCTTCGTCGCGTTGCAGCGCGAAGGCGTGAGTTATGACGTCGCATTGCAAAGCGTCGACGTCGACCCGGCGGCGGCACAGTTTGTTCGCGATACCTTGCGCATTGCCCTGGAGGCGCCGGGACACAGCGTTGCCGCCGCGTTCCTGCACGGTCGCGAGAGCGTTATTCCGACGATGTTCCAGCGCATCCTTGATGACTGGGGCATCGGCATCGAACAGGCGCCGACCTTCCGCTACTACCTGCAACGGCATATCGAAGTCGATTCCGAAGACCATGGCCCCGCCGCCGAACAGTTGCTGGAGCGTCTGGTCGATGGCGATCCGCAGCGCGCAGCCGAGGTTTACGCCAGCGCCATCGCTGCCGTGGAAAGCCGCATCGCCTTGTGGGACGGGCTGCGCTTGAGCATGGGCGTGGAAGTTGCCGAGGTGGCCCAATGAACGCTGCCGACTATCAATCCTTCGCCGAGGCCTGGGAAAGCCGCGCGACCATCCGCACCCGTCCACGGCGGTTGCTCGAAGACGATCAGCGCTTGATCTATCCACTCAGCCGCCAGCCGCTGGTGCTCAGCGAAACCTTCCTGCGTGAATGCCCGCAACAACGTGATTTCGCCCTGGTGCAGACGTTGTACAAATTCATCAATGACGTAGTGATTTTCGAGACCGAAATCGTCGACAAGACCGCCCGCAGCATTGCCAAGAATCGCTTCGCCGTGGCGTTCCCGTTCGCCTGTCGTTACGACGCGATGACCGTGGTGGTCGATGAGGATTACCACGCGCTGGTGGCCATGGATTTCATGCAGCAAACGGTGGCACTGACCGGTATCGAACCGATTCCGTTGCCCGACGAAATCGAATTGAGCCGGGCGATTCCCGCCGCTGTTGCGCTGGCGCCGGAACACCTGCGCAGCGCGGTGGAACTGATCTGCGTGGCGATCGCCGAAAACACCGTGACCGGTGATGTCGCCGCGTTCGCCCGCGACGATTCGGTCAAGCCGTCGATCAAGGGCCTGATGGCCGACCACTTGCTCGACGAAGGTCGCCACTCGAGTTTCTGGGCGCGGATGGTGCGCATCTATTGGCACACCGCCAGCGACGCAGACCGCGAAACCATCGCGCAGATTCTGCCGGTGTTCATCGGCCATTACCTGACCAACGACATCCAGAAGTCCTTCGATTTGCGCCTGATCGATGCGCTGCCGGTCAGCGAAACCACGCGCCATTCACTGCGCGAAGAAATCGCCGGACTGGCCTTCCCGATCAATCGCCACCACCCGCTGGTGGGCAACATCGTCAGGTTTTTCCACAACAGCTCGCTGCTCGACACACCGTGCGTGCAGCACGCGCTGCGCGACTATCTGGTTTGAGGAGGCTGACATGAAACGTCTCGACATTTTGCTCACCGGCGCCAGCCAGGCCATGACCGATCTGGCCCGGGAGCTCGAACAGCATGGCCATGCTGTGACCCGCAGCGGCGTGGCTCAAACGGCGGTGGATCTGATCATCGACGATGGTTTTATCGCTGCCGGCGACTTCTGCGCGATCCCGCATCTGCACCTGCGCCTGGGTGTCGCCGCGCAAGACCATGGCGGCCTGCCGACCCTCGACTTGCTGTGCTTTCTCGGCTCGTCGCTGATCAGCCGTGTGCCGATTGGCGATGAGCCGTCCGGCAACGGTCAGTCGCTACGCCAACGAGCGCTTGCCCATGTGGTCGATGAGGTGGCGTTGCTGGTCAGCCGCTTTTCCCGCGATGCCGATTATTTCCGCCATGCCCCTGCGCTGATCGCGCCGGATTTCGAACGGCTGGAAGACCTGCTGTTTATCGACAAACTGGCGTATGTCCACCGTCTCAACGACACGGCAAACCCGGCGCTGCTGCAACAAGCGCAAATCCCGCTGATCGAGCGCCTGCAACAGAGCCTGATCGAGCATGCCGAACGACCTGCCCTGCACCTCGGCGGACAGTCCATCAGCTACCGCCAGTTGCACGCCCACAGCCGCGCGATTCAACAGCGCCTGCTGCCCTTGCTCGAGCAACATTCGCAGCCGTGGGTGGTCGCTGTCTGCCAAGGCAAAAGCCCGGCACTGTTCGCCTCGATTCTGGCGATTCTCGGAAGCGGCGCGGTGTACTTGCCGCTGGAGCCGAGCCATCCTTTGCCGCGCCAGCAATACATCCTGGAAAACGCCGGCGCGGTGCTGTTGCTTCACGATGGACAGCAGGCGCTCAGCGAATCGATAGCGGGGCTCGATGTCAGTGGCATCGAAGCGCCGAACGCCGCTCTCGACCGGCCGCTGATGCAGCACCGCCCGGAGCTCGATGCGCCGTGCATGGCGCTCTACACCTCGGGTACCACCGGGCATCCGAAAGGCGTGCTGCTCAGCCAGGCCAATCTCGCCCACTTCACCGCGTGGTACGCCGACTACGTGCAGTTGCGCGCCGAGAGTCGGGTGTTGCAGTTTTCATCGCTGAGCTTCGATTCGTCGCTGATCGACATCTTCCCCAGCCTGCTCGCAGGGGCGGAACTGGTCGTGCCCGACGACACCCAGCGCCGCGATCCATTGCAGCTGGTTGCGCTGATTCGCCGACGGCAACTGACCCACGCCTTCCTGCCGCCGGCATTGTTGAGCATCCTGCCACTGGAGCAACTGGAGGGCGTGCAGGTGATGACCGGCGGTGATGTCTGCGAGCCGTACGTCATCGAGCAACTGACCCGCCAAGGCACCCTGCACAACCTGTATGGCCCGACCGAAGCCACCGTGCTGATCACCGCGCGCCAGCTCAAACCGGGCGACAGCAACCGCACGCTGGGAGGGCCGATCGCCAACAGTCGGGTGCTGATTCTCGACGACGATCTGCAACCGGTGCCCGATCAAACCGTCGGTGAGCTGTTCATCGTCGGCCCCGGTGTCTGCCTCGGTTACCTGAACAATCCGCAGCAGACCGCCGAGCGTTATCTGAGCCTGTCATTGCCCGGCGGCGAGACCCTGCGCGCCTACCGCAGCGGCGACATGGCCCAATGGGGCGAGCATGGTATCGAGCTGTGCGGGCGGCGCGACAATCAGGTGAAAATCCGTGGCTTCCGCGTCGAGCCGGAAGAGATCGAGCGCTGCCTGCGCGAGAGCCGCTTGTATCGGCAGATCGCCGTGGTCATCGACAGTCAGCGGCGGATTCTGGCGTTCCTCGCCCAGCCACAGACCGAGACTGCCCGCGATGAATTGAAGGCGCATGCCCGGCAATTTCTGCCGGACTACATGCAGCCGATGGCATGGACTGAACTGGCGCAGATGCCGTTCGCCAGCAACGGCAAAGTCGATCGCAACGCGCTGCTTGCATTGCCGGTGACGGTGCAGGACAACGCTGCGAAATGCCTGCCGGCCAATGCTGACGAAGCGCTGCTTCTGGAGATCTGGGCCGAATTGCTGGAACTGCCGACCAGCGACATTTCCACCGACGAAAGCTTCTTCAATCTCGGCGGTCATTCGATTCTGCTGTCGCGGATGTTGCTACGCTTGCGTGAGGAATTCGGCCGGAGCATTTCGATCAATCGCTTCATCGAACAGCCGACCATCAGCAAACTGGCGACGCTGGTGCGCGGCAGCGATGACAGCGCCGTGCTCAGCGCTCAGGCCATGGCCGACGCCGAGCGCGAGCTGGATATCGAACCGCTGCCGATCAGCCGCATGGGCGATGTGCACAAGGTCATCGTCACCGGTGCCAACAGTTTTGTCGGCGTGCACATCGTCGAAGCGCTGCTCGGTTGGGGCGCCAGCGAGGTGGCCTGTCTGGTGCGCGACGGCGCCGGGCAAACGGCGGCGCAACGCTTCGCTCAGGCACTGAGCGAAAACCGTCTGGAGCACCTCGATCTCAGCCGTGTGCGGGTTTACGCAGCTGATATCAGTCGCCCGCAACTGGGCCTGGGCGATGAGGATTATCAGCGCCTGGACCGCGAGTTCGGTGCGCTGGTACACAACGCCGCCAACGTCAACCACGTACTCGATTACGAGTCCCTGGCGGCGGACAACGTCGAGCCGATCTTCGCCCTGCTGAAGCTGTGCGAGGGGCGCAGTAAGAAGGTCTTCAACTTCGTCTCGACCCTGTCGGCATCCAGCACCGTGGATGATGCCGGTCGGGTGCTGGAACTGCCCGCCGCCGCGACGCCGCCGATCTACATTCGCAACGGCTACAACCTGTCGAAGTGGGTCGGCGAACGCATCCTTGAGCGGGCGCGCGAGCGGGGTGTACGGGTCAATCTGTATCGCCCCGGCAACATCAGCTTCAACAGCCTGAGCGGCGTCTGCCAGCCACATAAAAATCGCTTGATGTTGATGCTCAAAGGCTCGATCCAGCTCGGTCAGGTGCCGGCCTTTGCACTGAATTTCGACTTGATGCCAGTGGACTTTCTCGCCCGCTTCATCGCCTTCCATGCCAGCCGTTATTCAGCGGATCGTGCGGTGTTCAACCTGCACAACCCCGAGCCGCTGAGCTGGGATGCCTACGTCGCTTCGTTCCGCGAAACCGGTAGCGAGTTTGCGCTGGTCAGCGTCGCCGATTGGCAACAGCAACTGAGTCGGGTCGACGCCGACAACGCGCTGTTCGGCGTGCTCGGTTTCTACCTCAACGGCTTTGAAGAAGACATCGGCGACATCTCGCTGATCGGCCACGCCAACGCCGAGGCCGGCGTGCAGCAGATGGGCGCGCACTACCCGCAGAAATCCCCGGCGCTGCTGCGTCGCGGCTGCGACTACCTGAAAGAAATCAACTTCATCTGACTCATCCCAAAGGAGCAACACCATGAGCAATCTGCAACCCGACACCCTGATCAAAAACCCGCAAGGCTGCCACGTTGTGTCGTCGGTGGAAGTGCCGGCGGACGCGGCAAAAGTCTGGGCGATCGTTGGCGATTTCGCTGGCTTCGAACGATTCATTCCGGCGCTGTCGCACACCGAAATGACCGGCGAGGGCGTGTCTTCGCTGCGCAAGAAAATCTTCAAGGACGGCAACGTCGTGGTCGAACAACTCAACTCGCGCGATGAACAGGCACAGCGCATGACCTGGACGACGATTTACAACACCCTGGGGGTGGCGAATCTGTGGGCGGCAATGCAGGTGGAATCGCTGAGCGAAGGGAAGTCGCGAGCGACCTGGACGATCATTGCTGAACCAGCTTCCGGCGGAGAAGAGGCGTTGCCGGGATTCAGGGATTTCGTGCAGGGGTTTGCCGATGATGCGATGGGCAATGTCTTGAAGTTGTTTGTTTAAGGCATCGGTTTGGCGGTGATTGAACCGCCGCTTTCGCGAGCAGGCTCGCTCCCACATTTGGAATGCATTTTCCCTGTGGGAGCGAGCCTGCTCGCGAAGAACGATAACGCGGTCTGCGATCTGTGAATCAGATCTTGAAGCTGTCGACCAACTGCTTCAACCGGTTCGCCTGCTGCGACAACGCATCACAATCCTTCAACGTTTCGTTGAGGTTGGCCACGCTCTGCTGGTTCAACAGGTTTATCTGGTTGACGTCGACGTTGAGAGTTTCCACCACCGCAGTCTGCTCTTCAGTCGCAGCTGCCACCGACTGGTTCATACCGTCGATTTCGCCGATACGCTGAGTCACGCTGACCAGACGCAGACCGGCCTGATTCGCCACTTCCACGCTCTGCTCGCTTGACGCCTGGCTGGCGTTCATGGTGCTGACCGCCTCACGCGAGCCGACCTGCAGCGAGGTGATCATCTTGTGGATCTCTTCCGCCGATTCCTGGGTGCGATGCGCAAGGTTGCGCACCTCATCGGCGACCACGGCAAAACCGCGCCCGGCTTCACCGGCACGTGCGGCTTCGATGGCAGCATTGAGCGCCAGCAGGTTGGTCTGCTGCGAGATGCCTTTGATCACATCGAGAATGTGGCCAATGTTGTCGGTGCTGGCGTTCAGGGTTTCGATCTGTGTGCACGACAGGCTGATTTTCTGCGACAGCTCGGTCATCGCCTGAATGGTTTGCTCGACCACCTGACGACCGTCGTCAGCTTGCTCGCTGGCGCCACTGGCGTGCTGCGAAGCATCCGCCGCGTTGCGCGCGATCTCCTGAGTAGCGGCGCCCAGCTGATTGATCGCCGCCGCCACGCTGTTGGTGCGCGCACTTTGCTCGTCGGAACCGACGATCGAAGCGTTGGACGACGCCATCACCCGTTGCGACAAGTCGTGAACGTGACGAGTCGCCGACGACACTTCGGAAATCGAAGCGTGAATGCGCTCGACGAACTGGTTGAACGCGCTGCCCAGTTCACCGAACTCGTCTTTGCTCTCGACCACCAGACGCCGGGTCAGATCGCCCTCGCCCTGGGCAATGTCTTTCATCGCGCGGCCCATAGTGGTCAGCGGACGCATCAACACATTGATCAACAGGCTCAACAGCAACGCAATCGCCGCGACCGCGACAAACATCGCGATCAGCGCTGAGGTGCGGAATTGGCTGAGGGCGGCATAGGCCTTGTCGCGATCGATCGACAGACCGATGTACCACTGCGCATTCGGCAGATCGCTGACCGGGGTGAACGAAAGAATGCGCTCCTGACCGTTGAGCACGACGTTCTGGTTGCCCTTCTCGATGCGCACGCTGGTGTTCGGGTAGATGTCCTTGAGGTTTTTCATCACTTGGTCTTTGTCCGGGCTGACGATCACCTGACCGTCAGCACTGACCAGAAACGCATGGCCGAGGCCACCGAAGTCCACCGAGTTGATGATCTTGACCAGGGTTTCCAGGCTCAGGTCACCGCCGACCACACCGAGCAGTTCGCCGTCCTTCTTCACCGGCATGGCGATGGTCACCACCAAGCCGCCGACTGCCGCCATGTACGGCGGCGTCAGCATGGTTTTGTCGGCGGCCACGGCCTGCTTGTACCAAGGCCGCTGACGCGGATCGTAACCGTCCGGCATCTTCGCATCGGGGCGCTGGGTGAAGACACCGTTGGCCTGGCCGACGTAAGTGAACTGGAAGTTCGAAGTGAAGGCCGGTTGATCGACAAGGCCCGGCAAGTCGGCATTCCTGCCTTGATGGGCAACGTTCTGCGCGAGGTTTTCCAGCACCAGAATCCGTCCGCTCATCCAGTTCTGCACGCTGCTGGCGGTGAGGTCACCGGCCTGCTGCACAGAGGACTGCAGATTCTGGCGAATGGTGTTTCGCTGCAAGTAATCGTTGTAGAGCGTGAACAACGCGAACGCCAGGACGACGACGCCCGAAGCGGCCAGGAGGATTTTATGGCTGAACTTGAGATTCATTTCATGGGACTTCTTATGCCAAAAGTGGGGATGCGTTCCGGTTGCAACATTCCATGTACAGCGCAGGCAGCGTTCTTCTGGCCGCTCTACTTTGGTGCACGCATTTCTCACCAGTCTGTCGGCCAACGGCGGAGAAATCTTAGGGCCGCGTGAGAAATGGACGGTTTTAGGACAGGATTCCCGCCGAACGGCGTGCCAGAGCGGCTGCGAGGGAATTTTTCACAACCGCCATAGGGACGACGGTTGCAAAATCTGTAACCCTTGATGACAATGCGACTAATTATCATTTGTGACGTTCGGGCTGGCGTGTCATGTCTTCACCTGAGTTGGTCGTACAGGCGCTTTACGGTAGTCATCACGGCTGGCTCAATGCCTGGTTGCGCGCGCGGCTGGGCAACGCAGCGGATGCGGCGGATCTGGCTCAGGACACTTTCCTGCGCCTGCTGCAACGTACTGAACGCCTCGAACTCAAAGCGCCTCGCGCTTTCCTGCGGACCATCGCGCGCGGCCTGGTGATCGATCATTGGCGTCGCGAGGAAATCGAGCGGGCCTATCTGGAAACCATTGCTCATTTGCCTGAAGGCGAAGTACCTGACGCCGAATCGCGCGCGTTGGTGCTGGAACTGCTGGAAAGCATTGCGCGCATGCTTGAGGGGTTGAAGCCGAAAGTGCGTCAGGCGTTTCTCCTGGCGCAGTGCGAAGGTTTGACTCACAAACAGATCGCCGAGCAGTTGGGCGTGTCGGTACGTTCAGTGGAACGCTACGTCGCCGACGCGCTATATCACTGCTATGTGTTGCGGTATGAAAGCTGATGCCTGTGGATAACCTCTCACTCGCTCGCCGCGTCGAACCGCGCCAACAGGTGGTCAAGCAAGCGATTCACTGGCTACTGCGGCTGCGCAACAACCACGGCAATTCGCGGCTGACTCGCCAATGCGAGCAGTGGCGCGCCGAGCATCACGAACATGAAATCGCCTGGCAGCGGGTACAGTCGCTGCAAGCCGAATTGAGCTCCAGTCTGCGCGCCGTGCCGGGTGCGCAGGTCGCTTTCAATACCTTGGAAAACAGTGCGCAGGGGCTGGGCCGACGCCAGGCCTTGAAGTTGTTGTCGGGCGCGCTGTTGATGGGCTCCGCCGCGTGGCTGGCCAAGGACAGCGCCCCTTGGCAGCAATGGAGCGCCGACTACGCGACGGCGACCGGCGAACGGCGCGGTTTCCAGTTGCCCGACGGCACGCGGATCGAACTCAACACGGCCAGCGCCGTGGACCTGGATTACACCGCGCAGCAGCGCCTGATCAAACTGACCCGTGGCGAGATCATCGTTACCTGCGGCGGCTCTGACGAAGGCGCGGGATCCGATCGACCGCTGCGCGTACAGAATCGCCACGGGAGTTATGAACCGTTCGACGCGCGTTTCATTTTGCGTCAGGACGATCAGTGCACGCGGCTCAGCGTTACCCGCGGCCGAGTGTTGGTTCGCGCTGGCGGTCATTCCCTCGAAGCGCTCGCCGGGCAAAGTTTTCTGGTCGACCAAAGCGGTTTGCGCGCAGCGCCGACGCCGGATATGGATGCGGGCGCCTGGCTCGACGGTTTGATCGTCACGCGCAATATGCGCCTGGGTGATTTTCTTGCTGAAGTCGCCCGTTATCGCCCGGGGTTTCTGAGTTGCGCGGCGGATATCGCAGACTTGCGCCTCTCTGGGGTGTTCCGTCTGGAGGACACCGACAGGCTGCTGGCGGTCCTGCCGCAGACGCTGCCGGTGCAATTGCGTTATCGCACCCGCTGGTGGGTGACTCTGGAGCGTGCGGTCTGAACATTTTTTGGCGGGTTTTCGCAGGCAGTCCGGCTTAGTCAGTAAGCACTTCAACTCAGCCCCCGCGACTGCCTACGGAAATCCACAATGACTGTCCGCGCCACTTGTAAGAACCCTCTGAATTTCACTGCAGAATCGACACTGCTGCGCCATGCGGTTCGGGCGGCACTGCTGACCACCGCGCTGGGCGTCAGCGTGTTACCGAGCCTGAGTCTGGCCGCCAACACCGGCACCGAGATCAGCCACCGCTACAACATTGCTGCCGGGCCATTGGGCGAGGCGTTGAATCAGTTTGCCCGGCAGGCCGGTATCACCCTGGCGATGACACCGCAACAGACTCAAGGTCAGCAATCACCCGGCGTGCAGGGTGAATATTCGACCGACCAGGCCTTGAGCCATTTGCTCGGCAGCTCAGGGTTGGAAGCCGTCAGCCAGGACGGCAGCAGCTACATTCTGCGCCCACTCGCTGAAAGCGAAGCTCTGGCCTTGCCGACCACTGATATCAAAGGTTTTGCCCTCGGCAACGCGCTGGGCAGCATGGCCGGCTACAACGCCACGCACAGCCAGATCGCCACCAAGACCAGTACCGCATTGCTGGAAACCTCGCAAAGCGTATCGGTGGTCACGCGCGAGCAAATGGATGACCAAGGCTCGCAGACCGTCTCGCAAGCGATGCGCTACGCCCCGGGCGTGCTGACCAACCCGTATGGCGCTACGCACCGTTACGACTACGTGGCGATGCGCGGTTTCAACGACGGCTCGGTGGACAACATCTACCTCGACGGCCTCAAGTCGATGGGCGACAGCGGCACCTACAGCACCATGCAGGTCGATCCGTATTTCCTTGAGCGTGTGGACATTCTCAAAGGCCCGTCGTCCGTGCTGTACGGCCGTAGCTCGCCCGGCGGTCTGGTCGCGCTGACCAGCAAAAAGCCGTTGTATGAGGCCTACCATCAGGTGCAGGCGACAGTGGGGACGCAAGGCCAGCGTGGGGTTGGTTTTGACTTCAGCGGTCCGGTCGATGACGACAAGCGCATTGCCTATCGTCTGACCGGACTAAGCGATCAGTCCGACACGCAATTCGACCATAACAAGGAAAAACGCTTCGCCCTTGCGCCGACGCTGAGCGTCGATTTCAGCGAAGACACCTCGCTGACTCTGCAAGCCTATCTGCAGCACGATCCGGACGGCGGCTATCACGGCGGCGTTCCGGCGGACGGCACAGTCCATCAGCGCAATGGCGAGCGCATCTCGCCGCGCTTCTTCGAGGGCGAGCCGGGGATCGATGGCTACTCCCGTGACCAGCAGTCGTTTGGCTATCAGTTCGAACATCGCTTCAACGATGTCTTCACCGCCCGGCAGAACTTCCGCTATCTCGATTCCAAAGTGAACATGGATCAGGTCTACGCCTATGGCTGGACCACTCCGACCAGCAATGAACTGAACCGTTATTACACCGGCGGTGATGAGCGCCTGCATGCGTTTATCGTCGACAACATGCTGCAGGCCGAATTCTTCACCGGCGCGACCAAGCACACAGTCCTGATGGGCGCGGATTATCAACGGCGCAAAACCGTGGTCGACTGGACCAGTGGTGGGCTGGCGCCGATCAATGCGTTCAATCCGGTATACGGCAACTCGGCGATCGAAATGTACGGCGACACCAGCTATCTGCGTCGCCTCGAACAGACCGGTGTGTACCTGCAAGACCTGATCGAGATGGACAAGTGGCGCTTCTCGCTGGGCCTGCGTCAGGACTGGGTCGAGACATCCGATGAAAACCGCATCGCCGAAGCGGGGCGTCCGGTTGGTACAGAAATCAATGATCGGCGCACGAAACTCACTGGCCGCGCCGGCGCGTTATACCTGTTCGATAACGGTCTGGCGCCATACATCAGCTACTCCGAGTCGTTTAACCCGAACTCCTATGCCGACAGCGCCGGTAATCCACTCGCCCCTACCGATGGCACACAGTGGGAAGTCGGTTTGAAGTATCAGCCGCCGGGCACCGATAACCTGTTCACCGCCTCGCTGTTCCGCATCGACCAGGAAAACCTCGCGACCAAACTGCCGCAGGAAAACTTCTATCGCGCGGTCGGCGCCGTGCGCTCGCAAGGTCTGGAGCTGGAAGCGCATATGCAACTGACCGATAACTTGAAAGTGCTCGGCAGTTACACCTTCACTGATATCGAATATTCCAAATCGATGATCAGCACCTTGAGCACGCCGACCGATGTCATCGAGAACAAGGGCAACTCGCCAACTCAAGCGCCGCGCCACATGGCCTCGCTGTGGGCTGACTACAAGTTCGACAGCGCCGCACTTGATGGGCTGCGCCTGGGTGGTGGGGTGCGCTATGTCGGCTACAGCTGGGCCGATGCGGAGAACACGATGAAGGTGCCGTCTTACACGCTGTTCGATGCCTCGATTGGTTATGACCTGGGCAAGGTCGGCTTGAAGGGTGTGGATGTACGGCTCAACGCGAACAACCTGACCAATGAATCCTATGTCGCGTCCTGCGCCAGCCTCAACTTCTGCTACATGGGCGAAGAACGCAACGTAGCGGCGACCGTCAGCTATCAGTTCTAAAGCATTGTTCTGTGCATAAAAAAGCCAGCCCCTGATATCAGGGGCTGGCTTTGTCGTTTCTTCGGGGTGTTTTGTATGCGTGCGTTTCTGGTTTTGTTGCATCGGTACATTGGCTTGGCCACTGCGACGTTTTTATTATTGGCCGGGCTGACCGGCAGTGTGCTGGCGTTCAATCACGAACTGGACGAGTGGCTGAATCCGCAGTTCTACGAGGCGACGTCAGTGGGTGAGCGCTTGTCGCCGGGCGCGTTGGTAGATGCAGTGCAGACAGCGCATCCGAAACTGCAAGTCTGGTACATGGAGTATCCGCAGGAGGCGGGGCATACGGCGCTGCTGGCGGCCGTTCCGCGTAAAGATCCGGCGACGGGCCAGCCGTTCGATGAGCGCAATCAGGTGTTCTATCTGGACCCGATCAGCGCGGAGCAAAAAGGCGCGCGCTACTGGGGTGAATGCTGTTTTCAACGAGAGAACTTCATCCCGTTCATTCTGGAGTTTCATTACAACCTGACATTGCCCGGTAACTGGGGATTGCTGTTGATGGGTGGGGTGGCGATCGCGTGGGTGATCGACTGCTTTGTCGCATTGTTCCTGACCTTGCCGCGCGGCAAGCCCTTCTGGAAGAAGTGGGCGACTGCGTGGAAGGTCAAAGGCGGGCATGCCTACCGCTTGAACTTCGATCTGCATCGCGCCGGAGGATTGTGGTTGTGGCTGCTGCTGTTACCGATCGCCGTCAGCAGCGTGGCGATGAACTTGCCGAGCCAGGTGTTCAAGCCTGCGGTTTCGTTGTTTTCGCCCATCGAGCCGAGCGTTTATGAAGCCAGAGGACGAATGCCCGCCAATCAACTGGGGACGACACAGTTGAGTTATCAACAGGCGTACGAAAGGGCATTGCAGGAAGGGGAACGATTAGGACTGACGGCCGCGATCGGCGAGTTGTATTACAGCTTTGAGTACAACTTCTACGGCGCAGGATTTGGACAGCACGATACGGACGCTCACGGTAAATCCTGGTTGTTCTTTCACGGTACCGATGGCCGATTATTGGGACAGGAGATCGCGGGACAGGGCACGCTCGGAGAGCAGTTCTATCGACTCCAGTTGCCCATACATGGGGGACGGATCATCGGGGTAACAGGGCAGGTAATGATCGCGGTACTGGGTGTGTTGATTGCGGGGTTGTCAGGGACGGGGGTTTATATCTGGTGGCGCAAGTGGCAGGCAAGACGCAACAGCAAGACTCGCAGAACGGCATGATCTTTCGTACACGTTTTAATGACAAAACCCCTGTCTGCGTTAGCAGACAGGGGTTTCGGAATTCAATCTTGACGATGACCTACTCTCACATGGGGAAACCCCACACTACCATCGGCGATACATCGTTTCACTTCTGAGTTCGGGATGGGATCAGGTGGTTCCAATGTTCTATGGTCGTCAAGAAATTCTTTATCTGGCCCGTCAACACGGTAACAAGCCAGCAAAAACAGGAACTTCTACTAAAACAAAACCCCAACTGCTTTCGCAATTGGGGTTTCGGAATTTAATCTTGACGATGACCTACTCTCACATGGGGAAACCCCACACTACCATCGGCGATGCATCGTTTCACTGCTGAGTTCGGGATGGGATCAGGTGGTTCCAACGCTCTATGGTCGTCAAGAAATTCGGGTACTGACTCGGGACCGGATGGCCTCGCTTCAGCAAATTGGGTATGTGACAGCTAGGTGTTTGTGAGTTTCGAACTTTCGGTTCGTTTCGTCTTCACACACCGCAATCTGGTGCCTTTTCAGGTCAGCAAATTGCTTGGGTGTTATATGGTCAAGCCTCACGGGCAATTAGTATTGGTTAGCTCAACGCCTCACAGCGCTTACACACCCAACCTATCAACGTCGTAGTCTTCGACGGCCCTTCAGGGAACTCAAGGTTCCAGTGAGATCTCATCTTGAGGCAAGTTTCCCGCTTAGATGCTTTCAGCGGTTATCTTTCCCGAACATAGCTACCCGGCAATGCCACTGGCGTGACAACCGGAACACCAGAGGTTCGTCCACTCCGGTCCTCTCGTACTAGGAGCAGCCCCTCTCAAATCTCAAACGTCCACGGCAGATAGGGACCGAACTGTCTCACGACGTTCTAAACCCAGCTCGCGTACCACTTTAAATGGCGAACAGCCATACCCTTGGGACCGGCTTCAGCCCCAGGATGTGATGAGCCGACATCGAGGTGCCAAACACCGCCGTCGATATGAACTCTTGGGCGGTATCAGCCTGTTATCCCCGGAGTACCTTTTATCCGTTGAGCGATGGCCCTTCCATACAGAACCACCGGATCACTAAGACCTACTTTCGTACCTGCTCGACGTGTCTGTCTCGCAGTCAAGCGCGCTTTTGCCTTTATACTCTACGACCGATTTCCGACCGGTCTGAGCGCACCTTCGTACTCCTCCGTTACTCTTTAGGAGGAGACCGCCCCAGTCAAACTACCCACCATACACTGTCCTCGATCCGGATAACGGACCTGAGTTAGAACCTCAAAGTTGCCAGGGTGGTATTTCAAGGATGGCTCCACGCGAACTGGCGTCCACGCTTCAAAGCCTCCCACCTATCCTACACAAGCAAATTCAAAGTCCAGTGCAAAGCTATAGTAAAGGTTCACGGGGTCTTTCCGTCTAGCCGCGGATACACTGCATCTTCACAGCGATTTCAATTTCACTGAGTCTCGGGTGGAGACAGCGCCGCCATCGTTACGCCATTCGTGCAGGTCGGAACTTACCCGACAAGGAATTTCGCTACCTTAGGACCGTTATAGTTACGGCCGCCGTTTACCGGGGCTTCGATCAAGAGCTTCGCGTTAGCTAACCCCATCAATTAACCTTCCGGCACCGGGCAGGCGTCACACCCTATACGTCCACTTTCGTGTTTGCAGAGTGCTGTGTTTTTAATAAACAGTCGCAGCGGCCTGGTATCTTCGACCGGCATGAGCTTACGGAGCAAGTCCTTCACCCTCACCGGCGCACCTTCTCCCGAAGTTACGGTGCCATTTTGCCTAGTTCCTTCACCCGAGTTCTCTCAAGCGCCTTGGTATTCTCTACCCAACCACCTGTGTCGGTTTGGGGTACGGTTCCTGGTTACCTGAAGCTTAGAAGCTTTTCTTGGAAGCATGGCATCAACCACTTCGTGTTCTAAAAGAACACTCGTCATCAGCTCTCGGCCTTAAGATCCCGGATTTACCTAAGATCTCAGCCTACCACCTTAAACTTGGACAACCAACGCCAAGCTGGCCTAGCCTTCTCCGTCCCTCCATCGCAATAACCAGAAGTACAGGAATATTAACCTGTTTTCCATCGACTACGCTTTTCAGCCTCGCCTTAGGGACCGACTAACCCTGCGTCGATTAACGTTGCGCAGGAAACCTTGGTCTTTCGGCGTGGGTGTTTTTCACACCCATTGTCGTTACTCATGTCAGCATTCGCACTTCTGATACCTCCAGCAAGCTTCTCAACTCACCTTCACAGGCTTACAGAACGCTCCTCTACCGCATCACCCGAAGGTGATACCCGTAGCTTCGGTGTATGGTTTGAGCCCCGTTACATCTTCCGCGCAGGCCGACTCGACTAGTGAGCTATTACGCTTTCTTTAAAGGGTGGCTGCTTCTAAGCCAACCTCCTAGCTGTCTAAGCCTTCCCACATCGTTTCCCACTTAACCATAACTTTGGGACCTTAGCTGACGGTCTGGGTTGTTTCCCTTTTCACGACGGACGTTAGCACCCGCCGTGTGTCTCCCATGCTCGGCACTTGTAGGTATTCGGAGTTTGCATCGGTTTGGTAAGTCGGGATGACCCCCTAGCCGAAACAGTGCTCTACCCCCTACAGTGATACATGAGGCGCTACCTAAATAGCTTTCGAGGAGAACCAGCTATCTCCGAGCTTGATTAGCCTTTCACTCCGATCCACAGGTCATCCGCTAACTTTTCAACGGTAGTCGGTTCGGTCCTCCAGTCAGTGTTACCTAACCTTCAACCTGCCCATGGATAGATCGCCCGGTTTCGGGTCTATTCCCAGCGACTAGACGCCCTATTAAGACTCGCTTTCGCTACGCCTCCCCTATTCGGTTAAGCTCGCCACTGAAAATAAGTCGCTGACCCATTATACAAAAGGTACGCAGTCACAGAACAAAGTCTGCTCCCACTGCTTGTACGCATACGGTTTCAGGATCTATTTCACTCCCCTCTCCGGGGTTCTTTTCGCCTTTCCCTCACGGTACTAGTTCACTATCGGTCAGTCAGTAGTATTTAGCCTTGGAGGATGGTCCCCCCATATTCAGACAAAGTTTCTCGTGCTCCGTCCTACTCGATTTCATGACTAAGAGATTTTCGCGTACAGGGCTATCACCCACTATGGCCGCACTTTCCAGAGCGTTCCGCTAATCTCAAAGCCACTTAAGGGCTAGTCCCCGTTCGCTCGCCACTACTAAGGGAATCTCGGTTGATTTCTTTTCCTCAGGGTACTTAGATGTTTCAGTTCCCCTGGTTCGCCTCTTGCACCTATGTATTCAGTACAAGATAACCATCTTATGATGGCTGGGTTCCCCCATTCAGACATCTCCGGATCAAAGTCTGTTTGCCGACTCCCCGAAGCTTTTCGCAGGCTACCACGTCTTTCATCGCCTCTGACTGCCAAGGCATCCACCGTATGCGCTTCTTCACTTGACCATATAACCCCAAGCAATCTGGTTATACTGTGAAGACGACATTCGCCGAAAATTCGAATTTCTCAACTAAGAGAACTCACAAATTTTACCTTAGCCTGATCCGTTACCAGTGAAAGTAACGTTCAGTCTATCTTTCTATCACATACCCAAATTTTTAAAGAACGATCTAGTCAAAGACTAGAAATCAACATTCATCACCAAACCGGTGGAATGCTCATTTCTAAGCTTTCAAACTTCAGAAGCAGTAGTGGTGGAGCCAAGCGGGATCGAACCGCTGACCTCCTGCGTGCAAGGCAGGCGCTCTCCCAGCTGAGCTATGGCCCCGTATTTCTACAGGCGTTTCCCACACAAAATTGGTGGGTCTGGGCAGATTCGAACTGCCGACCTCACCCTTATCAGGGGTGCGCTCTAACCAACTGAGCTACAGACCCAATTTCGGGCTGCTTCTATCGTCTTCTTCAATGAATCAAGCAATTCGTGTGGGAGCTCATGCAGCAGCTGATGTCGTCGATTAAGGAGGTGATCCAGCCGCAGGTTCCCCTACGGCTACCTTGTTACGACTTCACCCCAGTCATGAATCACACCGTGGTAACCGTCCTCCCGAAGGTTAGACTAGCTACTTCTGGTGCAACCCACTCCCATGGTGTGACGGGCGGTGTGTACAAGGCCCGGGAACGTATTCACCGCGACATTCTGATTCGCGATTACTAGCGATTCCGACTTCACGCAGTCGAGTTGCAGACTGCGATCCGGACTACGATCGGTTTTATGGGATTAGCTCCACCTCGCGGCTTGGCAACCCTTTGTACCGACCATTGTAGCACGTGTGTAGCCCAGGCCGTAAGGGCCATGATGACTTGACGTCATCCCCACCTTCCTCCGGTTTGTCACCGGCAGTCTCCTTAGAGTGCCCACCATTACGTGCTGGTAACTAAGGACAAGGGTTGCGCTCGTTACGGGACTTAACCCAACATCTCACGACACGAGCTGACGACAGCCATGCAGCACCTGTCTCAATGTTCCCGAAGGCACCAATCCATCTCTGGAAAGTTCATTGGATGTCAAGGCCTGGTAAGGTTCTTCGCGTTGCTTCGAATTAAACCACATGCTCCACCGCTTGTGCGGGCCCCCGTCAATTCATTTGAGTTTTAACCTTGCGGCCGTACTCCCCAGGCGGTCAACTTAATGCGTTAGCTGCGCCACTAAGAGCTCAAGGCTCCCAACGGCTAGTTGACATCGTTTACGGCGTGGACTACCAGGGTATCTAATCCTGTTTGCTCCCCACGCTTTCGCACCTCAGTGTCAGTATCAGTCCAGGTGGTCGCCTTCGCCACTGGTGTTCCTTCCTATATCTACGCATTTCACCGCTACACAGGAAATTCCACCACCCTCTACCATACTCTAGCTTGCCAGTTTTGGATGCAGTTCCCAGGTTGAGCCCGGGGATTTCACATCCAACTTAACAAACCACCTACGCGCGCTTTACGCCCAGTAATTCCGATTAACGCTTGCACCCTCTGTATTACCGCGGCTGCTGGCACAGAGTTAGCCGGTGCTTATTCTGTCGGTAACGTCAAAATTGCAGAGTATTAATCTACAACCCTTCCTCCCAACTTAAAGTGCTTTACAATCCGAAGACCTTCTTCACACACGCGGCATGGCTGGATCAGGCTTTCGCCCATTGTCCAATATTCCCCACTGCTGCCTCCCGTAGGAGTCTGGACCGTGTCTCAGTTCCAGTGTGACTGATCATCCTCTCAGACCAGTTACGGATCGTCGCCTTGGTGAGCCATTACCTCACCAACTAGCTAATCCGACCTAGGCTCATCTGATAGCGCAAGGCCCGAAGGTCCCCTGCTTTCTCCCGTAGGACGTATGCGGTATTAGCGTTCCTTTCGAAACGTTGTCCCCCACTACCAGGCAGATTCCTAGGCATTACTCACCCGTCCGCCGCTGAATCCAGGAGCAAGCTCCTTTCATCCGCTCGACTTGCATGTGTTAGGCCTGCCGCCAGCGTTCAATCTGAGCCATGATCAAACTCTTCAGTTCAAACATCTTTGGGTTTTTAAGAAACCCTAAACTTGGCTCAGCAATCGTTGGTTACATCTTTGATTTCTCGCGGAGTAACTTGTGATGCTGATAATCTTGTTGACTATCAGTCTGACTGCACAAACACCCACACGAATTGCTTGATTCAGTTGTTAAAGAGCGGTTGGTTAAGATCTTTCGTCTCAACCGAGGCGCGCATTCTACAGCAGCCTCATTTGCTGTCAAGTGATTATTTTCAGAAGTTTTCGAAGAATTCTTCAACAACTTCAACCACTTGCGCTTCCGATCTCTCGTTAGCGGGAGGCGAATTCTACAGCGTTAATCGCTGCTGTCAACACCTCTTTTTCTCCGCTTTCGACCGAGAAGATCGAACCGTTAAAAGAGCTACACATCACTGCTCTTTCAACTCCTTCCAGGCTTCGATAATCTGAAGCAAGCCGCTGTCGAAAACCGCATAACTCTTTGAATATCAAGGAGTTTTCCGTTTCGACTGCGCCGGAAGTGGGGAGAATTATAGACCTCTGGAATCTGCCGTCAACCGTTAATTTCGCTTTTCTTTCAATAACTTGCGTATTGGTTAAAAAACATCCAATCAAATGAGAAAAGAGTTTCTTCTATATAGAAGAAGACTTAAAGGACGCCTTCCTCCTTCAACGCAGCCACCGCGCCTGCCCCCAGACCCAGCACCCGCTGCAGAACCTCTAATGTGTGCTCACCTAATAAAGGAGGCGCATGACGATATTCAACGGGCGTCTCCGACAACCGGATCGGGCTGGCCACCTGAGGCACCATCCCCGCCAATGCATGCGGCAGCTCTATCGCCAGACCGCGCGCCTTCACCTGGGAATCTTTAAACACCTGCGACAGATCATTGATCGGCCCACAAGGCACACCCGCCTGCTCCAGTTGAGCAACCCACTCGGCCGTGGTCTTGAAGACCGTAGCTTGGCGGATCAACGGGATCAGCACCGCGCGGTTCGCTACCCGCAGCTTGTTGGTCGCGAACCGCGGATCATCCGCCCACTGCGGTTGGCCAGCCACCTCTGCGAACTTGCGGAACTGCCCGTCATTACCCACGGTAAGAATGAAGTCACCATCCGCCGTAGGAAAGTCCTGATAAGGCACGATGTTGGGATGCGCATTTCCCAGACGCTTTGGCGCATTGCCCGTGGTCAGGTAGTTCATCGCCTGGTTAGCCAGACACGCGACCTGCACATCCAGCAACGCCATATCGATGTGCTGGCCACCACCGTCGTGATCGCGATGAGCCAACGCCGCGAGGATCGCCACCGTTGAATACAGCCCAGTAAGAATATCCGTGAGCGCGACACCGACTTTCACCGGACCGGCGCCCTCATCTCCGTCAGGCCGGCCGGTCAGGCTCATCAAGCCGCCAAGCCCCTGGATCATGAAGTCATACCCTGCGCGCTTCGCGTACGGGCCGGTCTGGCCGAAGCCGGTGATTGAGCAGTAGATCAGATTCGGGTTGAGAACCCTCAGCGACTCATAGTCCAGACCATAGGCCGCCAGACCGCCCACCTTGAAATTCTCGATCAGAATGTCCGACTTCGCCGCCAGGTCGCGCACCAGCTTCTGCCCTTCAGGCCGGGTGAAGTCGATGGTCACCGATTGCTTGTTGCGGTTTGCCGAGAGGTAATAAGCCGCTTCCGATGTGTTCTCGCCGTAAGCGTCTTTAAGAAAGGGCGGGCCCCAGGCGCGGGTGTCATCACCATTGCCCGGGCGCTCGACCTTGATCACCTCGGCACCCAGGTCGGCGAGGATCTGTCCGGCCCAAGGCCCGGCCAGCACTCGTGATAAATCCAGTACCCGTAGATGCGACAGCGCGCCCATGGTCCGCCCTCCTATTAATAGAACGCCTGCAGACCGGTTTGCGCACGCCCGAGGATCAGCGCGTGAACGTCATGGGTACCTTCATAGGTATTCACCACTTCCAGGTTGACGAGGTGACGGGCCACGCCGAACTCATCGGAGATACCATTGCCACCGAGCATGTCGCGCGCCATCCGCGCAATATCCAGCGACTTGCCGCAGGAGTTGCGCTTCATGATCGAAGTGATTTCAACGGCGGCGGTACCTTCGTCCTTCATCCGGCCCAAGCGCAGGCAACCTTGCAGCGCCAGAGTGATCTCGGTCTGCATGTCGGCGAGTTTCTTCTGCACCAGTTGAGTCGCGGCCAACGGACGACCGAACTGCTGACGATCCAGAGTGTATTGACGCGCGGTGTGCCAGCAGAACTCGGCCGCGCCCAGTGCGCCCCAGGAAATGCCGTAGCGTGCGGAGTTGAGGCAGGTGAACGGACCTTTCAGACCTCGGACGTCCGGGAAGATGTTTTCTTCCGGCACGAACACATTGTCCATGACGATCTCGCCGGTGATGGAAGCGCGTAGGCCGACCTTGCCGTGAATCGCCGGAGCGCTCAGACCTTTCCAGCCTTTCTCCAGAACGAATCCACGGATATCGCCGGCATCATCCTTGGCCCAGACCACAAATACGTCAGCAATCGGGCTGTTGGTGATCCACATCTTCGCGCCGGTCAGGCTGTAGCCGCCATCGACCTTGCGCGCCCGGCTGATCATCGCGCCCGGATCGGAACCGTGGTTCGGCTCGGTCAGACCGAAGCAACCGATCCATTCGCCGGAAGCCAGTTTCGGCAGGTACTTCTGCTTCTGTGCTTCGGTACCGAATTCGTTGATCGGCACCATCACCAATGAGGATTGCACGCTCATCATCGAGCGATAGCCAGAGTCGACGCGCTCGACCTCTCGGGCAATCAGGCCATAACTGACGTAATTCAGACCACTGCCACCGTATTGTTCGGGAATGGTCGCACCGAGCAGGCCGACTTCACCCATCTCGCGGAAGATTGCCGGGTCGGTCTTTTCATGACGGAAAGCTTCGAGCACACGCGGGGCGAGACTCTGTTGAGCGAACTGCGCGGCGGTGTCGCGGATCATCCGCTCTTCTTCAGTGAGCTGTTGATCCAGCAGCAGGGGATCGATCCAGTTGAAGCTAGCTTTACCGCCCATGAGTGTGCCCTCGCAATCGGGTGAATTAACGTGGCATTGATCCTAGGCGCGGTTCGCCGTCGGAGCAAACGAGGATTTCGCATTCTGTTGTGCTAATTTCTCACTCCGTACCGTCGCGAATAGCCTTTTATGCGGCGCATTAGTGAGGTTGACGTACATGCGTAGGAAGATCCCCAGCACCGCCGCCCTGATCAGTTTCGAAGCTGCCGCCCGCCATGAGAGCTTTACCCGTGCTGCTGAAGAACTGTCGCTCACCCAAGGCGCCATTTGCCGACAGATCGCCAGCTTGGAAGATTTCCTCAGCGTGGAACTGTTCCGACGCTCGCGACGTGGAGTGAAACTGACCGAGGCGGGTCTTTCCTACAGTCGTCGGGTGGCGACTCAGCTCGATGCAGTGGAGCGCGACACCCTCTCGGTGATGGGCCAGCAGGGCACCAACGTCATCGAGCTCGCCGTCGTCCCGACCTTCGGCACGCAATGGCTGCTGCCACGCCTCAAGGATTTCCAGCTCAAGCACCCTGAAGTGACCGTCAACCTGACCAACCGCACCCGGCCATTCCTGTTTGCCGACACCGAATTCGATGCCGCGATTTACTTCGGCGACGCCGACTGGTCGGGTACCGAATCCCACAGATTGATGGGCGAGAATCCGATGCCGGTGTGCAGCCCCGCCCTACTCGGCGATCGCAAGCATCTGACAGCGCAAGCCATCGCTGAACTACCGCTGCTGCAGCAAACCACCCGACCTTACGCCTGGCGCCAATGGTTCAACTCGCAGCAACTGAATATCCCTCGCGACATGACAGGTCCACGCTACGAGCTATTCTCCATGCTTGCCCAGGCAGCCATGCACGACATGGGCGTTGCGCTGATTCCGCCGTTTCTGATTCAGCGCGAGCTGACAGAGAAACGTCTGGTGGTTGCCAACTCTCAAGCGCTCTCCAGCATCAAGGCCTATTACCTGATGATTCCGGAGCGAAAGGTCGAATCGGCATCGCTGAAGGCATTTCGTGACTGGCTGGTAAATCAAGCGCAGAGCTACAGCCTAGAAGAATAAAGGCTTTGCGCAATACCTAACCCCGTAGTCAGAAAAACAAAAGCCCTACAGATATAACTATTTGTCGCTTCTGAGCAGACTGTATCCGAAAGTCGTACAGACGTCCCACAAGCTGCCAAACACGTGGCTTTGAGCCTCTAATGGCGACTCATTGCTGCCTATTCACGCCACCGATGCGAATTTTTTTCAAATTCAGCCAGAATCCTTGCAGGGCACGGCCTGCAAGGGGTTCAACTGGCCATCTGCGACATTCGGTCACGGCATGACTTGTAGTTAATTTTCCGTCACCCGTCATAATCCCTTGAAGGGCATAAAGTTCGCCTGCAAAATGCCGCGCCCCGCCCTGATTCGGCGGGATCGTGCTGATCGGCCGCCCCAGTCGCACCATCCGTAGTGCATGGGTTTACTCAATAAGATCACGCAGGAGATTTGACGTGCACATTGGTGTTCCTCTCGAAACCCAGACCGGTGAAACACGGGTTGCTGCAACCCCGGAAACCATCAAGAAGCTGATCAGCCAAGGCCATAAGGTCACTGTGCAAAGCGGCGCTGGCGTCAAAGCCAGTGTCGTCGACAGTGCCTATGAAGCGGCCGGCGCAAGCATTGGCAGCGCCAATGACGCGTTTGGCGCCGAGCTGATTCTCAAAGTGGTCGCGCCAAGCGATGCCGAACTGCCGCTGATCAAGCGCGGCACGGTGCTCGTGGGCATGCTCAACCCGTTCAACAACGAGACCATCGCGAAGATGGCCGAATGCGGCATTACCGCGTTCGCCCTCGAAGCGGCGCCGCGCACCTCGCGGGCGCAGAGTCTTGATGTGTTGTCGTCGCAGGCGAATATCGCCGGCTACAAAGCGGTGTTGCTCGCGGCTCACCATTACCCACGCTTCATGCCGATGCTGATGACTGCTGCGGGTACCGTGAAAGCGGCGCGGGTGCTGATTCTTGGCGCAGGCGTGGCCGGTTTGCAGGCGATTGCCACGGCGAAACGCCTGGGTGCGGTGATCGAAGCGTCCGACGTGCGCCCAGCGGTGAAGGAACAGATCGAATCCCTCGGCGCGAAGTTCGTCGACGTGCCTTACGAGACCGATGAAGAGCGCGAATGCGCCGTCGGTGTCGGCGGTTACGCGCGGCCGATGCCGGCGAGTTGGATGCAGCGTCAGGCCCAGGCCGTGCACGAGCGCGCCAAGCAGGCCGATATCGTCATCACCACTGCGCTGATTCCGGGCCGCAAGGCGCCGACGCTGCTCAGCGCCGAGACCGTGGCGCAGATGAAGCCGGGCTCGGTGGTCATCGACCTCGCGGCCGCTCAGGGTGGCAACTGTCCGCTGACCGTCGCCGATCAGGTCGTTGTGGAAAACGGTGTGACGATCGTCGGTCCGACCAACCTCGCCGGTGAAGTCGCTGCCGATGCTTCGGCGCTGTACGCACGCAACCTGCTGGACTTCCTCAAGCTGGTGTTCACCAAGGAAGGCCAGTTCGACGTCAACCTCGAAGACGACATCGTCGCCGCGTGCCTGATGTGCCGCGACGGCCAAGTCATCCGCAAAAACGCCTAAGCAGGGATTCAGACGATGGAAGAGCTTATCTCCCCCGGTATCTACAACCTGATCATCTTCGTGCTGGCGATTTATGTCGGTTACCACGTGGTCTGGAACGTTACGCCTGCGCTGCACACGCCGTTGATGGCAGTCACCAACGCGATCTCGGCGATCGTGATCGTCGGCGCCATGCTCGCCGCTGCGCTGACAGTCACGCCTTTGGGCAAGACCATGGGCACGCTGGCTGTGGCACTGGCGGCGGTCAATGTGTTCGGTGGCTTCCTGGTCACTCGCCGCATGCTTGAGATGTTTAAAAAGAAAGCCCCGAAAGCAAAAGAAGAGGCGCCGAAGTAATGAGCATGAATCTCGTGACGACGCTCTACCTGATCGCGTCGATCTGCTTTATCCAGGCCCTCAAAGGCCTGTCGCACCCGACCACCTCGCGGCGCGGCAACCTGTTCGGCATGCTCGGCATGGCACTGGCTATCATCACCACCGTCGGCCTCATCTATAAGTTGGGCGCTGAACTGGCCACGGCTGGCATCGGTTATGTGATCGTCGGCCTGCTGGTCGGCGGCACCGCCGGTTCGATCATGGCCAAACGCGTTGAAATGACCAAGATGCCGGAACTGGTAGCGTTCATGCACAGCATGATCGGCCTCGCGGCGGTGTTCATTGCCATTGCGGCAGTGGTTGAGCCGCAGTCGTTGGGTATCGTTAAACAGCTGGGCGATGCGATCCCGGCGGGCAACCGTCTGGAGCTGTTCCTCGGTGCGGCAATCGGTGCGATCACTTTCTCCGGCTCGGTGATTGCCTTTGGCAAGCTCTCGGGCAAGTACAAGTTCCGCCTGTTCCAGGGCGCACCGGTACAGTTCAGTGGCCAGCACAAGCTCAATGCGATTCTGGGTCTGGCAACGCTGGTTCTCGGTCTGACTTTCATGTTCACCGGCAACCTTACGGCGTTCGCACTGATGCTGGCGCTGGCGTTCGTGATGGGCGTGCTGATCATCATCCCGATCGGCGGCGCCGACATGCCGGTGGTGGTTTCGATGCTCAACAGCTATTCCGGCTGGGCGGCGGCGGGCATCGGTTTCTCGCTGAACAACTCGATGCTGATCATTGCCGGCTCGCTGGTGGGTTCGAGCGGTGCGATTCTCTCGTACATCATGTGCAAGGCGATGAACCGCTCCTTCTTTAATGTACTGCTCGGCGGTTTCGGCAATACGGCAGATGCAGGTCCTGCCGGTGCGCAGGAAACCCGCCCGGTGAAATCCGGCTCGGCGGATGACGCGACTTTCCTGCTGACCAACGCCGACACCGTGATCATCGTGCCGGGTTATGGCTTAGCAGTAGCGCGTGCACAACATGCGCTGAAGGAGCTGACCGAGAAGCTGACCCATCGTGGCGTGACTGTGAAGTACGCGATCCACCCGGTGGCCGGTCGGATGCCTGGGCATATGAACGTCCTGCTCGCCGAGGCCGAAGTGCCTTACGACCAGGTGTTCGAGATGGAAGACATCAACTCCGAGTTCGGTCAGGCCGACGTGGTGCTGGTGCTCGGCGCGAACGACGTGGTCAACCCGGCCGCGAAGAACGATCCGAAGTCACCGATTGCCGGCATGCCGATTCTCGAAGCGTTCAAGGCCAAGACCATCATCGTCAACAAGCGCTCGATGGCCAGCGGCTATGCCGGTCTGGACAACGAACTGTTCTATCTGGACAAAACCATGATGGTTTTCGGCGATGCGAAGAAAGTCATCGAAGACATGGTCAAAGCGGTCGAGTAATCACCCGTTGCAATAACGAACGCCCCGACTTGTCGGGGCGTTTTTGTTTGCGCCAGACGCTGGACAATTTGCCGCGTTGTTGCAGATCCGGTAACGGTGTTTTACTGCAAACCCGCGAAATAGAGGCCTCGTTTGCGACCTTGGTAGCGGGACAGGCGCCGGCCAAATTCACTAGACTGCGCATCCTGCTACTCGTTGCCCGAGATAATAATCCATGTACCGTGACCGTATTCGCCTGCCTTCGTTGTTGGATAAAGTGATGAGCGCCGCCGACGCCGCTGCTCTGATTGAGGACGGCATGACCGTCGGCATGAGCGGTTTCACCCGCGCCGGCGAAGCCAAGGCCGTTCCCCACGCACTGGCCGAGCGCGCCAAGGTCACGCCGCTGAAGATCAGCCTGATGACTGGCGCCAGCCTGGGCAACGACCTCGACAAGCAACTGACCGAGGCCGGCGTGCTGTCGCGGCGCATGCCGTTTCAGGTCGACAGCACGTTGCGCAAGGCAATCAACGCCGGTGAAGTGATGTTCATTGACCAGCATCTCTCGGAAACGGTCGAGCAGTTGCGCAACCAGCAATTGAAGCTGCCGGACATTGCCGTCATTGAGGCAGTCGCCATCACCGAACAAGGCCATATCGTGCCGACCACTTCGGTGGGCAACTCGGCCAGCTTCGCGATCTTCGCCAAACAAGTGATCGTCGAGATCAACCTGGCCCACAACGCCAACCTCGAAGGCCTGCACGACATCTATATCCCGACGTACCGCCCGACGCGGACGCCAATCCCGCTGGTGAAAGTCGACGATCGCATCGGCAGCACGGCGATCCCGATTCCACCGGAGAAGATCGTTGCGATTGTCATCACTCAGCAGTCGGACTCGCCGTCCACAGTGTCGGTACCGGACGTTGATACCAATGCCATTGCCGAACACCTGATCACCTTCTTCAAGCAGGAAGTCGCGGCCGGGCGCATGACCAACAAGCTAGGCCCGCTGCAAGCCGGGATTGGCAACATCGCCAACGCGGTGATGTGCGGCTTGATCGACTCGCCGTTCGAAGACCTCACCATGTACTCGGAAGTGCTGCAGGACTCGACCTTCGACCTGATCGATGCCGGCAAGCTGAGCTTCGCCTCGGGCAGTTCGATCACCCTGTCCGAGCGCCGCAACAGCGACGTGTTCGGCAACCTGGAGAAGTACAAGGACAAACTGATTCTGCGGCCGCAGGAGATCTCCAATCACCCGGAAGTGGTGCGGCGTCTGGGCATCATTGGCATCAACACTGCGCTGGAGTTTGATATCTACGGCAACGTCAACTCTACCCATGTCTGCGGTACGCGGATGATGAACGGCATCGGCGGCTCCGGCGACTTCGCGCGCAATGCGCATCTGGCGGTATTCGTGACCAAATCGATCGCCAAGGGTGGCGCCATCTCCAGCGTGGTGCCCATGGTCAGCCACGTCGACCATACCGAGCATGACGTCGACATTCTGGTAACCGAGGTCGGCCTCGCCGACCTGCGTGGCCTGGCGCCACGGGAACGTGCACGAGTGATCATCGACAACTGCGTGCATCCGGACTTCCGCCAGGCACTGAATGATTACTTCAGCGCTGCCTGTGCAATCGGCGGTCACACCCCGCATATTCTGCGCGAAGCCCTGAGCTGGCATATGAACCTGGAAGAAACCGGGCGCATGCTGGCAGTGTGATTCACACAGATACCCACCGAGGCAAACACAGTTTTGCCTCGGTGGATGCCCGCGAGAAGCAGGATCGCAAAAAACTGTACTGCTGTACCGGTCTTTTCCTACCGCAAACTCCTACTCAACCCCCTGATACGAGCCGAAATGCACCAATCAAGTGCAGACAGGTACAGTTTGCCCAATTTCGACCCGTACACCATCCATAAACAGTTAACTGCTCACTCACAATACAAATGAACTGTATCTACAGAGACTAGGCAAACGAGAGGATCATGGGCACCAGTCAAACCACTACCTGATCCCGCCACAAGCGGAAGGATGTCAACCATGGAACGTACACTCAGTTCCGAACTGTTCTTCGAAGACAAAGCTGTAAACACCCAGGCTTCCCTGCCTCTGCGCGTTATTGCCAACCTGATGTTGTGGCAGCGCCGCATCTCCAGCCGCCATCAACTGGCCCGTCTGGATTCGCGTCTGCTGGCCGACGCCGGTATCAGCGAAGCACAACGCTACGAAGAGCTGAGCAAGCCGTTCTGGCGCTGAGCAGCGTCGCTGGCTCTGGTCGTCAGACCCACCGCCAGCAACCCGAATTGCACAAGCAAAACCCGTCGTGGGCAACCACGACGGGTTTTGTCGTTTCAGGGCCTTGAATGCTCTAAAACGCATAACTGAATGAGTACAGGTACAATTCACGAAAGCCTCAGATAACACCAGTACAGTTATGCAGAACCTTTGGAGTATCACTGGCCACCACTGGGCGAACCGGATTTGGCAGCCTAATATCCATGCAGAACGTGGCGAACGTTGCGCAACAGGCGTCTGACTGCTCAGATACCGAGCCACCTCTCACTACGGTTTGTCCAAAGGAGTTACATCATGACCCGTCTTCGCCTGCTCAGTGCCGCCGCCCTGCTGGCCGTGGCTGCCAACGCCAGTGCTACCAGTTTCATCGTCACCACCGACTCGATCGTCGGCGCGCTGAAAGCCACTTCCGACGCCACTTCCGATGTGACCTCCTCGTTCCGTGACGACAAGATCGTCCTCGCCGCCCGCGACGATGCCGCCAGCTTCGTGGCCAGCGAAGGCGATATCCGTGGTGTGAAACTGGAAAGCGCGCTCGATCACATCCGCCATCAGGCGCCACAACTCAATGCCACCGATGCCCAATTGGCTCAGGCCATTCTGACGCTCTGATCGCTTGCGGTATTGCGGGACACGCCAGCCGTGTCCCGATGTTTCAACGCTGGCTCTGGCCCGGGCATTTGCGCTAGCCTTCAGGCTCGCTAACAGTTGTCGAGTCCCATGCGCTTTCTTCCAACTTTGCTCATCTCTTCTACTCTATTCACCGCCTGCTGGGCGATGTCTGCCAACGCCTTCGATGCTTTCAATGCATCGACCCAAGGCACGGTTGTCAGCGGTTACGCCACCAGCATGGTGTCTTCTGCGCCGTTCGACCGTAAACTGCTGCTCGCCGCCCATGATGACGCGGCCGCCTTCGTCGCCAGTGACGGTGAATGGCGAGGCGCACGGCTGGAATCCGCGCTGCATTACCTGCGCAAAACCCGGCCGAAACTTCATGCCAGCGACCTTGAACTGGCAGAAGCAATTCTCGTCCAATAGTTATCCTTGTCCTTCCGGAGTCGTTCCATGCGTAGCCCGCTGATTGCTGCCGCCCTTGGCCTGTTTGTATTGGCCGATGTGGCCCAGGCGCACACCCTGGTAGCCACCAGTAACATCATCGTTCGTGCCTCCCAGCGCAGCATCGATTTCACCTCCGATACCACCACGTCGATTCGCGACTCGAAAATCATCCGCGAAGCCCACGACGACGCCGCCAGTTTCGTCGCCAGCAACGGCGACATCCGTGGCGCGCACCTCGAAGCCGCTCTCAACACATTGCGTACACGGGTGCCGGAAGCGCGCGACGCCAGTGATCAAGTACTCGCCGAAGCCATCCTCGCACTGTGAGGTCCGTTGGCGCCTGGCTGCTGGCCGGGGCGTTGTTGCTGCTTGGCAACAGCGCCCATGCCGGCCTGCAATTGCGGCTCAAGACCGAGGGTCTGAGCCCCGCTCAACAACAGGCCAGTCAGGCGCTGATTGATGAGGCCATGGCGAAACTGCCGCCGAGCTTCATCGAGCGGCTGGATCGGCGCATCGACGTCGGCTGGACCGACGACATGCCTGCCAACGCTTACGGGCAGGCAACGCTGGTTGCCGAGCTTGATCTGAATCGCAAGCTTCTCGCCGCTCTCACCGATGGCAGCGCGGCAAAAGAGAAAACCAATCGCCCCCACGGCACTGTGCGCCAGGAACTGCTAGCCACAGTGCTGCACGAAATCACGCATATCTACGACCGCGCGCGTTTATGGCCAAGCGCCGAGCGCACGTTGATCCAGCGCTGCACCCGACGCTTCAACAGCGCCGGGCTGATCGGTATTCCCGATGAGTGTCGCGGGCAGAACGGTCGCCGCTTCACCATCAGCGACGATCCGCGCCTGCTCGATCTGGCCGGGTGGCAACAGTACGTCGGCCGCCGTGGCGAGCGTGAACAACATAACCGCCAGATCGCGCGCAGCCCGGACCTGTACGAAATTTCCAGTCCCAAGGAATTTGTCGCGGTCAACATGGAGTACTTCCTCCTCGACCCGAGCTACGCCTGCCGCCGCCCGGCGCTGTATCGCTACTACAAGGAACATTTCGGCTGGGCGCCGCCAGCACTAGGACACCTGCAGCAAGAGCTTTGCCTTTCTCAATGCGGGCAATGACTTCGCCAAGCAACCCTTGGGACAAGTCGATCCGGAACGGGTCTACGCTGTCGATTACCTGCTGGCCGAGGCCAATCAGAACTGGGTCAGTCGCTGGGGCCACAGCATGTTGCGCCTGGTGATCTGCGCCCCCGGTCGCCCGCGCGGCCCGGATTGCCGCCTCGATCTCGATCAACACTTGGTGCTGTCCTATCGCGCCTTCGTTGGCGATGTGCAGCTGTCGAGCTGGGACGGACTGGTCGGCAAATACCCGTCGCGGCTGTTCGTGTTGCCGCTGGCACAGGTGATCGACGAGTACACCAAGACCGAGCTGCGCAGCCTCGCTTCAGTGCCGCTGAACCTGTCTCGCGAGGAGATCGAGGGCGTGGTCGAACATGCCGCCGAGATGCACTGGAGCTACGACGGCAACTATTTCTTCCTCTCCAACAACTGCGCGGTAGAGGGTTTGAAACTGTTGCGCAGCGGCAGCAATAACAGCCAACTGGTCGGCCTCGACAGCATCATGCCCAACGGCTTGCTGGAAGTGCTCAAGGGCCGTGGTCTGGCCGACACCAGTGTGCTCGACGATCCGAAAGAAGCGCTGCGTCTGGGTTACCGCTTCGACTCGTTCCGCGATCGCTATCAAGCGATGTTCGATGTATTGAAGAAGCAGCTGCCGATCAAGCAGACCACTGTCGAAGACTGGCTGTCACTCAGCGCTGAGCAACGCCGCGAATGGTTCGACCGCGCCGACCTGCGCACCAGCGCGGCGCTGTTGCTGCTTGAGCAGGCGAGTTTCCGCCGACAGTTGTTGCTGGCCCAGGACGAGGTCAAGCAACGCTACCTCGGCGCCCGCGAGCTGGAAAATGGCGGCATGGACAAAGCCAACGCGACCTTGCAGGAGATCCTCGCCAACAGTGGTTTCCTCAGCCGCCCGGCGGAACTGCTCGACTCCAAAGGTTACGGGCTACCGCAACCGAGCGAGTTTGGCCGACTGGAAGCGGAAAGCAGCCAGCGGCAGAAGAAGCTGCTGGCACTGTCCGGCGATCTCGATACCGAAGTGCGCAAGCTGCTTGAACCCAAGCGCGCCGCCGAGATTGCCGCCAGCGAGGCCAACGTGAAACAGATTGGCGAGCATCTGCGCAAACTGCACAAGGCTTCGGGCGGACTGCAATTGCCCTGAGCACAAAAAAAGGCTTCAGAACGCCTGTTCTGAAGCCTTTTTGTTTTCCCCTGCGGCTTTAGACGCGAGCCTTGCGCACGCCTTGGGACAGCGCCGAACACAGACTCAACACGCCATCGATGGCCTGCTCAGGCGTATCGGCACTGGCGATGTGATCGATCAACGCCGAGCCCACCACCACACCGTCAGCCAGACGCGCGATGGCCGCAGCCTGCTCCGGTGTACGGATACCGAAGCCAATGCTGATCGGCAGGTCGGTATGCCGACGCAGACGTGCAACCGCCTCTTCCACGTGTTCCAGAGTCGCTGCACCGGCGCCGGTGACACCCGCGACCGACACGTAGTAGACAAAACCGGAACTGCCGTTGAGCACACGCGGCAGACGCGCGTCGTCGGTGGTCGGCGTGGTCAGGCGGATGAAGTCCAGGCCAGCAGCCTGCGCCGGGTCGCACAGCTCTTCGTTGTGCTCTGGTGGCATGTCGACCACGATCAGGCCATCGACGCCGGCATCCTTGGCTTCTGCGATAAAGCGCTCGACGCCGAATTTGTGGATCGGGTTGAAGTAACCCATCAACACCAGCGGCGTGTCGCTGTTGCTTTCACGGAATTCGCGAACCATTTGCAGGGTTTTCGCCAGATTCTGTTTGGCGCCCAGTGCACGGATGTTGGCCAACTGGATCGCCGGACCATCGGCCATCGGATCGGTGAACGGCATGCCCAGCTCGATCACATCGGCACCTGCGGCAGGCAGGCCTTTGAGGATTGCCAGCGAAGTGTCGTAGTCAGGATCGCCAGCGGTGACAAAGGTCACCAGCGCGGCGCGGTTCTGTTGCTTGAGGTCGGCAAAGCGGGTTTGCAGGCGGCTCATCAGTGTTTCTCCTGCTGCGACTGTTGCATATGGTGCATCACGGTTTGCATGTCCTTGTCGCCACGGCCCGAGAGGTTGACCACCATCAGGTGATCCTTCGGCAGCTTCGGTGCACGCTTGAACACTTCGGCCAGAGCGTGGGCGCTTTCCAGGGCAGGAATGATCCCTTCCAGACGGCAGCATTTGTGGAACGCTTCAAGCGCTTCGTCGTCGGTTACCGAGGTGTACTGGACGCGGCCGATGTCGTGCAACCAGGCGTGTTCAGGACCGATGCCCGGATAGTCGAGGCCGGCGGAGATCGAGTGGGCGTCGATGATCTGCCCATCGTCGTCCTGCAGCAGGAAAGTGCGGTTACCGTGCAGCACGCCCGGCACACCGCCGTTCAGACTGGCCGCGTGCTTGCCGGTTTCGATGCCATAACCGGCGGCTTCGACGCCGATGATCTCCACGCTCTTGTCATCGAGGAACGGGTGGAACAGGCCCATGGCGTTGGAACCGCCACCGATGCATGCCACCAGACTGTCCGGCAGACGACCTTCCTGAGCCTGCAGCTGATCGCGGGTTTCCTTGCCGATGACGGCCTGGAAGTCGCGGACCATTGCTGGATAAGGGTGTGGGCCGGCCACAGTGCCGATCAGATAGAAAGTGTTGTCGACGTTGGTCACCCAGTCACGCAGGGCTTCGTTCATCGCATCCTTCAGGGTGCCGGTGCCAGCCACCACCGGAATGACTTCAGCGCCAAGCAGCTTCATGCGGAAGACGTTGGCCTGCTGACGTTCGATGTCGGTGGTGCCCATGTAGATCACGCAGTCCAGACCGAAACGCGCAGCGACGGTGGCCGTGGCCACGCCGTGCATGCCGGCGCCGGTCTCGGCGATGATGCGCTTCTTGCCCATGCGCCGCGCCAGCAGGATCTGGCCGATGCAGTTGTTGATCTTGTGCGCGCCGGTGTGATTCAGCTCTTCACGCTTGAGGTAGATCTTGGCGCCGCCGCAGAACTCGGTCAGGCGTTCGGCGAAATACAGCGGGCTCGGACGTCCGACGTAATCACGCTGGAAGTAGGCCAATTCTTCTTTGAATGCCGGATCTTCCTTGGCCGCTTCGTATTCGCGGGCCAGGTCGAGGATCAACGGCATCAGGGTTTCCGCTACATAACGGCCACCGAACGCACCGAACAGGCCGTTGGCGTCAGGGCCGTTACGCAGATCAGAGGTGTTCGAAGTCTGGGTCATGGGTCGCTCCAGGTGAATTCGGTCAGAAGACAATGACGACCACTCTACCCCTGACTTTCCAGGCTGAAAACCGATAAGATCGCCGCAACCTGTCAGGAAAACTCACAGATACCATGAGCCACGACCTTCCCCCGCTCAATGCCTTGCGCGCCTTCGAGGCCACCGCCCGTCTGAACAGCGTCAGTCAGGCTGCCGAGCAGCTGCATGTCACTCACGGCGCGGTCAGCCGCCAGCTGAAAGCGCTTGAAGAACATCTCGGCGTGAGCCTGTTCGTCAAGGACGGGCGTGGCTTGAAACTCACAGATGCCGGCGTGCGTCTGCGCGATGCCAGCGCAGAGGCGTTTGATCGCTTGCGCACTGTTTGTGCGGAATTGACCCAAAGCACTGCCGATGCGCCGTTCGTGCTTGGTTGTTCGGGGAGTCTGCTGGCGCGCTGGTTCATTCCGCGTCTGGGACGGCTGAATGCCGATTTGCCTGATCTGCGCTTGCACCTGTCGGCCGGTGAAGGCGATCTCGATCCTCGGCGCCCGGGCCTTGATGCGCTATTGCTGTTCGCCGAGCCACCGTGGCCGGCCGATATGCAGGTCTACGAACTGGCGGCGGAACGCATCGGCCCGGTGATGAGCCCGTTATTCAGCGGTTATCAGAACCTGCACGACGCTCCTGCCGCAGAATTGCTCAAGCAGCCCTTGCTGCACACCACCTCTCGCCCGCAAGCCTGGCCCAGCTGGGCACAGCAAAACCACCTCGATCCCAAGGCGTTGAAGCTCGGGCAAGGTTTTGAGCATTTGTATTATTTGCTGGAGGCGGCTGTTGCAGGTCTCGGCGTGGCAATCGCACCGGAGCCGTTAGTAACTGAAGACCTGAAGGCGGGTCGCCTGGTTGCGCCATGGGGCTTCTGCGAAACCCCGGCGCAACTGGCGTTGTGGCTACCCAAGCGCGCCGCGGACGGGCGCGCTCGGCAACTGGCGCAGTGGCTCAAAAACGAGCTGCGCCAGCCTGATCACTCACCGCGCTTGAACAAAAAGTAGGCAGCGAGCAGACCGATTGCACCGACAGCCACGCCAGCCGTGGTCCATGGGTGTTCCTGCGCATAGTCACGAGTGGCAATGCCGGTCTCGCGGGTTTTCACTTTGACTTCTTCGTACGCGTCGCTGAGCAGATGACGGGAATGTTTCAGTGCACTTTCGGCATTGCTTTTCAGCGCCTTGAGGGTCTTGCGCGACTCGTCCGAAGCATCGTCTTTCAAGCTTTCCAACGATTTGAGCAGACTCTCGATCTCGGCTTCCATGCTTTGCAACGAGGCTTTACGTAAAGAGGTGTTGGCCATGGTGGCTCTCCTGCATTGGTGATGAGTGGCGTGTGTTGGTTGGGACTTCACCACTTCGAGAAAGTGCAGAAATTCTGAACTTCGCCAGCGCAGCGGCGCCGAAATCAACAGTGCAATTGCCTGCTAGGCTCAATTTCACACGCCATTCCAACCCAAGGAGAACGCCATGAGTGACCATCACACGTACAAGAAAGTCGAGCTGGTCGGTTCGTCCACCACCAGCATCGAAGACGCCATCAACAACGCACTGGCCGAAGCCAACAAAACCCTGCGCAATCTGGAATGGTTTGAAGTGACCGAAACCCGTGGCCACATCGAAAACGGCCAGGTGGCGCACTTTCAGGTAACGCTGAAAGTCGGCTTCAAGATTGCCGCCAGCTGAGTTTGAGCTAGTCTTCTGAACTTGCGCGCTGGCCGAGTGCCATAGGGAATGGCAAAGCGCTACAAGGTGGGCGCATCGGGTGGATGACCCGATGCCCGCCTCATTCAATCCGACCAGGGAGTGCGACCGATGAAGAAGTTCATGTTGGCAGTAGGTTTGTTGAGCCTTGCGGGTGGTGCGTTTGCAGCCGGCAAGCCTTGTGAAGAGCTGAAAAGCGAAATCGCCGCGAAGCTCGACGCCAAAGGCGTATCCGGTTATTCGCTGGAAGTTGTCGACAAGGGTGCGGCCGCTGATGGCGACGTCGTCGGCAGTTGCGAAGGCGGCAGCAAGGACATCGTCTACAAGCGAGGTTGATTGCGCCTGAAATACAAAAGCCGACGTGGATGCGTCGGCTTTTTTGTGGACGATGATTTTCCGGGTAGGAGCTGCGGGACGCTGCGATCTTTTGATCTTGATTTCAAATCATAATCAAAAGATCGCAGCCTCGTTGCACTCGACAGCTCCTACAAGGGTTCGCGTTATCCCTTCATGACTTGGGCCAGCAATTCGTAGGAATGGATGCGATCGGCGTGTTCGTAAAGATCACTGGTGAAAATCAGCTCGTCCGCCTGGGTCTGCTCGATCAACACCTCAAGCTTGGCGCGGATCTTCTGCGGGCCGCCGACCATGGCGAGGCCGAGGAAATCGCCCACCGCTTCACGTTCATGGGGCAGCCACAGGCCGTCCATGGTTTTCACCGGCGGACGCTGCACCAGGCTCTGACCACGCATCAGCGCAAGAATGCGCTGGTACACCGACGTCGCCAGATAATCGGCTTGCTCATCGGTATCCGCTGCCACCAGCGGCACGCCGAGCATTACGTACGGTTTGTCGAGCACCGCCGACGGTTTGAAGTGGTTACGGTAGATGCGGATCGCCTCGTGCATGAAGCGCGGCGCGAAGTGCGAGGCGAAGGCGTAAGGCAAGCCGCGCTCACCCGCCAATTGCGCACTGAACAGGCTTGAGCCGAGCAGCCAGACCGGCACGTTGGTGCCGGTGCCGGGCATGGCGATCACCCGTTGCTCCGGGGTGCGCGGGCCGAGGTAGCGCATCAGTTCGGCAACGTCTTCAGGGAAGTCGTCAGCGCTGCCCGAGCGCTCACGGCGCAAGGCGCGGGCGGTCATCTGGTCAGAGCCGGGCGCGCGGCCCAGACCCAGGTCGATCCGTCCCGGGTACAGGCTCTCGAGGGTGCCGAACTGCTCGGCGATCACCAGCGGCGCATGGTTGGGCAGCATTACCCCGCCGGAACCGACGCGGATCGTCGACGTGCCTCCGGCCAGATAGCCGAGCAACACCGAAGTTGCCGAACTGGCGATGCCGTCCATGTTGTGATGTTCGGCGACCCAGAAGCGCGTGTAGCCGAATTTCTCGGCATGCTGCGCCAGGTCCAGCGAGTTGCGCAGCGATTGCGCCGCGCTGCCGTTTTCGCGCACTGGCACCAGGTCGAGGGTGGAAAATTTTACGTCGGACAGTTTTTTCATGAACCTGCATCTCCGGGTGGGGAGGCAGGTTTTTCTTGCGAGCGAAAACCTGCCAAATCCATAAGCGTGTTTTATGGAATGAGGGCATATACCCGAGATTCAATAGCAGCGGCGAAATTTCCTACTAAAAAAGTCAACGATTCAGCCAGGCTGAACTTTGTTCCGCCGTCTATCCTCAGAAGCCTTGCTAGTAAAAACCGCGAAGGCGCGGCGTCCCGCGCCACATTTGAGGAGGCAGACATGGCTATCGTGAAAAAGGCATCGGCGCATTGGGAAGGCGATCTGAAAACCGGTCTCGGCTCGATCTCCACCGAAACCGGCGTACTGCGCGAAGCGCCGTACGGCTTCAAGGCGCGCTTTGAAGGCGGCAAGGGTACCAATCCGGAAGAACTGATCGGCGCGGCCCACGCCGGCTGCTTTTCCATGGCGTTTTCGATGATTCTCGGCGATGCCGGCCTGAAGGCAGACAGCATCGACACCAACGCTGAAGTCACCCTCGATCAGGTTGACGGCGGCTTCGCAATCACTGCGGTAAAGCTGATTCTCAAGGCGAAGATTCCAGGCGCAACTCAGCAGCAGTTTGAAGAACTGAGCAACAAGGCCAAGGAAGGTTGCCCGGTTTCCAAAGTGCTGAACGCGAAGATCACCCTCGAGGCTTCGCTGGTCAGCTGATTCGGCGTTTGCCGGGCTGACGCCTTCGCGAGCAGGCTCGCTCCCACAGGGGATTTGTGCACGGCGCAGATCCCCTGTGGGAGCGAGCCTGCTCGCGAACGCAGTCTCGAAACCAGCTCAGCGGCCGGCAATTAATACAAGGTGTGAGCAAAGTCAGAACCCGCTCTGCAGAATTGTGGTCGAATAATCGACAGCAGCTTCAGCGCACACCCGTGCGCGCTGCCTCAAGGAGCTTCATCGATGAAACGTATTGGCTTGGCGATCCTTTGCAGTGCACTGGCCACTTCCGCTTTCGCAGCCCCCAAGGACTGCGAAAAGCTCAGAAAGGAAATCGAGGTCAAAATTCAGGCGAAGGCGATCCCCTCGTACACCCTGGAAATCATCACGGTAGAAGAGGCGAAGCAGCACGATTCGGCCATGATCGTCGGTACTTGCGAGAACGGCACCAAGCGAATCATCTATCAGAAAAACGATAGATGATTGTCCTTCACGGCACGCAATTGATCTGCCGCTCGTTGGCAACGATCTGCCCCTGACGATTGATCAAGCGTGCACTTGGCGTGAAGGCCAGCGATCGGGCCTCAAGGCGGTAACGCTGCCCGGCCTCGAAGTGGTCATAGGGCACGGTCATGTAACATAGCCGCTCTTGCGGATCGGTATCCATGCCCTGACCACCCCCGAATACTTCGAAGTCAAAGCGCACGGTGAGCTCATGACCACCGGGCGTCACCTGAAAAAACCGTCCGTCGCGCGAGCGCTGTTTATCCAGGCGCTCGGCCATCAGCACCTTGCCGCCGGGGGTAGGCATGGCGAAGTCGACCCAGGCTTTGTCTGGATCGGCCGCCGGCAACGGGCTCTGACAACCGGCGAGCACACTGGCGGCCAGCAATGTCGTCAACTTGCGCATGATCGATATCCTTAGACGGGATTTCCAGCATAGCGCCGATCAACTGCTCTGACAGCCCGCCGGTGTGCCCTGACCGACAACCTTGCGCTGTTCGTCATACAGCTTGGCCCAAGGCCTGAAGCCGATGCTGCCAGCCTGCAGCTGATAGCGCTGGCCGGCGTTGAAGTCCTTGAATTTCACGCTCAACTGGCAATCGCGCCACAGCGGTTCGGCAGTCGGGCCGATATTGGTGGCCTCGACCGGGAATTGATAGCGCACCTTCAGCTCATGGCTGCCGGGCTGCACTTCGAAATAGCGTTTGTCGATGGCCTGGGTGGCATCGACTTGAACGGCTTGCAGCGCCGTGTCGTGTTGGCGAGCGTCAAGATCGATCCAGGCTTGCGAGGGGTCGGGGTCGGGCATTCCGAATCCGGCACAACCGGCCAGCGTCAGCAGGCCTCCTGTCAGCATGAACATGCGCATAGCGGTGCTCCTTGAGGCGGGATAGTCTTGGGGCAGACTTTCCGGGGAATTTCTTATTTTGATCAGGCCGTTTTCCAGCCTTGGGTTACTTGATCGCGTTTTTCCGATTTTGTTTCCGGGTGTGTTGTTTTTGTTGCTCAACGGTTGCGCCAGCGTCAGCTATTACAGCCAGCTCGCCAGCGGCCAGTTGCAATTGCTGCGCGCCCGGGAGCCGGTGGAGAAGGTCATTGCCGACCCCAGCCGCGATGCCAAATTGCGCGCGCATCTGGCTCAATCACAAAAGGCCCGTACCTTTGCCAGCGAGCATCTGCATTTGCCGGATAACCAGAGCTATCGCCTGTACGCCGATATCCATCGCCCTTACGTGGTGTGGAATGTGTTCGCTACTCAAGAGTTCTCCCTGACACCGCAGAATCACTGCTTCCCGATTGCCGGCTGCGTGGCCTATCGCGGCTACTACAGCCAGAGCGCAGCCCGTGGCGAAGCGGCGATTCAACGTTTGCAGGGTATGGATGTGTCGATCGGCGGGGTCGAGGCGTACTCGACGCTCGGCTGGTTCAATGACCCGATCCTCAATTCGATGATGGGCTGGGGCGATGAGCGACTGGCCACGCTGATCTTTCATGAGCTGGCGCACCAGAAGTTCTATGTGAAGGACGACACCGAATTCAACGAGTCATTTGCCACGTTTGTCGAGCAGGAAGGTACGCGGCAATGGCGCGCCTTTCGCGGCTTGCAGGCGGAATCCGATGCCAGGCTCAAGCAGCGTGACCAGTTCATCGAACTGGTACTCGCCACGCGTTCACGACTGGAGACGCTGTATGCGCAGCCGCTGTCGGTTGAGCAGATGCGTGAGCGCAAAGCAGCTGAATTCGAGCGCTTGCGCCGGGAGTATCAGGCAACGCGCGACAGTCAGTGGGCCGGGGACAAGCGCTATGACGCCTGGGTCAATGCGCCGCTGAACAATGCGCGGTTGTTGCCGTTCGGGCTGTATGACCAGTGGGTGCCGGCGTTTGCGGCGCTGTTCAGGCAAATGGATGGGGATTGGCTGAGGTTTTATGCCGAGGTTGAGCGGTTGGGACGGTTGCCGGTTGATGAGCGTAAGGCGGCGCTGGAAGCGCTGGCCCAGTCCTAAGGAACTCGGAGGCATAACGGCTCTTTCGCGAGCAGGCTCGCTCCCACATTGGATCGCGCTGCCTCTGTGGGAGCGAGCCTGCTCGCGAAGGCTATTTCATCAGCGCTGCAAAAACGCCTGATGCAACTCGTCCAAGGTTTCAAAGTGATAAGGCGGCGCCTCGGCATTCAGTTCTTCAAAACTGCCGAACCCATAGCCCACCGCCGCCGCATCCAGGCCGTTGCTGCGGGCGCCGATCAGGTCATGCTTGCGATCACCGATCATCAGGGTCTGTGCCGGGTCCAGGCGTTCTTCCTCAAGCAGATGCGCAATCAACTCAACCTTGTTGGTCCGCGTGCCGTCCAGCTCGCTGCCGTAGATCACTTTGAAGTGGCGGGCGAAGTCGAAGTGCCGGGCGATCTCGCGGGCGAACACCCACGGTTTGGACGTCGCGATGTACAACTGCCGCCCCTGCCCGCTCAAGGTTTCCAGCAACGGCGTCACCCCGTCGAACACCCGATTCTCGTAGAGGCCGGTGACCTTGAAGCGCTCGCGGTAAAAATTCACCGCTTCCCAGGCCTTGGCCTCGTCGAAATCGTAAAACTGCATGAACGCTTGCAGCAGCGGCGGGCCGATGAAGTGTTCCAGTTTGCTCAGGTCCGGCTCGTCGATGCCGAGATTGGCCAAGGCAAATTGAATTGAGCGGGTGATGCCCTCACGCGGGTCGGTCAGGGTGCCATCGAGGTCGAACAGTACAGTCTGGTAATGCATGGAAATTCCCGAGCAGGTGTAGGGCGATTCAGAGCTGGTCGTAGCCTTCGGCCAGATGCAGGTCCTTGAGCTTGACGTAATTCGCCGCGCTGTAGGTGAAGAAGGCGTTTTCCTTTTCGGTCAGCGGGCGCACTTGCTTGACCGGGCTGCCGACATACAGGAAGCCGCTCTGCAGGCGCTTGCCCGGCGGCACCAGGCTGCCGGCGCCGATGATCACATCGTCCTCGACCACGGCGCCGTCCATGACGATGCTGCCCATGCCGATCAATACGCGGCTGCCCACGGTGCAGCCGTGCAGCATGACCTTGTGGGCGATGGTCACGTCATCGCCGATCAGCAAGGGAAAACCGTCCGGGTTGAACGGGCCGGCGTGGGTGATGTGCAGCACACAGCCGTCCTGCACGCTGGTGCGCGCACCGATGCGGATGCGGTGCATGTCGCCACGGATCACCGTCAGCGGCCAGACCGAGCTGTCTGCGCCAATTTCGACGTCGCCGATCACCACCGCCGAACCGTCGACGAATGCGCCGTTGCTCAGGCGGGGGGTGTGATTCTGGTATTTGCGAAGGGACACGATTAGTTCTCTCTCTGTCGCCGATAGCTGCGGTGAGTGTCGATTGTAATTAAGATGGGCGCATGTTTCTTCCAGCCAAGGTGCCAACCGTGAGCGTGAACAACCCTCTTTTGCAGTCCTACGACCTGCCGCCGTTCTCCACGATCCGTGCCGAACACGTCCTGCCCGCCATCGAAACCATCCTCGCGGACAACCGCGCCGCCATCGCCGAGATCCTCAAGACCCAGGGCAAGAACCCGACCTGGGCCGGTCTGGTATTGGCGATGGACGAACTCAATGATCGCCTCGGTGCGGCATGGAGCCCGGTCAGCCATCTTAACGCCGTGTGCAACAGCGCCGAATTGCGTGAAGCCTATGAGTCGTGCCTGCCGGCCCTGAGCGCCTACTCCACCGAAATGGGCCAGAACCGCGAACTGTTCCAGGCGTATGAGGCGTTGGCCAACAGTCCGGAAGCTGCCAGTTTCGACGTCGCGCAAAAAACCATTCTGGAACACGCCCTGCGCGATTTCCGTCTGTCGGGTATCGATCTGCCGGAAGCCGAGCAGAAACGTTACGCCGAAGTGCAGAGCAAGCTGTCCGAGCTCGGCAGCCGCTTCTCCAACCAATTGCTCGACGCCACTCAGGCGTGGACCAAACACATTACCGATGAAGCCGCCCTCGCCGGCCTGACCGATTCGGCCAAGGCGCAGATGGCTGCCGCCGCCCAGGCCAAAGGTCTGGATGGCTGGTTGATCACTCTGGAATTCCCCAGCTATTACGCGGTGATGACCTACGCGCAAGACCGCGCGCTGCGCGAAGAAGTCTACGCCGCCTACTGCACCCGTGCCTCGGATCAAGGCCCGAATGCCGGGCAGAACGACAACGGCCCGGTGATGGAAGAGATCCTCGACCTGCGCCAGGAACTGGCCCGACTGCTGGGCTTCGCCAGTTTCGCCGAACTGAGTCTGGCGACGAAAATGGCCGAATCCAGCGATCAGGTGCTGAGCTTCCTGCGCGATCTGGCCCAACGCAGCAAGCCGTTCGCCGCGCAGGATCTGCAACAGCTGCGCGCGTACGCCGCCGAACAGGGCTGCGCCGATCTGCAAAGCTGGGACAGCGGTTTCTACGGTGAAAAACTTCGCGAGCAGCGTTACAGCGTTGCTCAGGAAACCCTGCGTGCCTACTTCCCGATCGATAAAGTCCTGAGCGGCCTGTTCGCCATCGTTCAGCGTTTGTACGGTATCGAGATCGCCGAGCAGAAAGGCTTCGACACCTGGCATCCGGACGTCCGCCTGTTCGAGATCAAGGAAAACGGCCAGCACGTCGGCCGCTTCTTCTTCGACCTGTATGCCCGTGCCAACAAGCGTGGCGGCGCATGGATGGACGGCGCCCGCGACCGTCGTCGCACCGTCGACGGCGTGCTGCAAAGCCCGGTGGCCAATCTGGTGTGCAACTTCACCCCGGCCGACAGCGGCAAGCCTGCGCTGCTGACCCACGATGAAGTGACCACCCTGTTCCACGAGTTTGGCCATGGCCTGCATCACCTGCTGACCCGCGTCGAACACGCTGGCGTATCCGGCATCAATGGCGTGGCCTGGGATGCGGTCGAGCTGCCGAGCCAGTTCATGGAAAACTGGTGCTGGGAGCCGGAAGGCCTCGCTCTGATCTCCGGCCACTACGAGACCGGCGAGCCACTGCCGCAGGACCTGCTGGAAAAAATGCTCGCGGCGAAGAATTTCCAGTCCGGGCTGATGATGGTGCGTCAGCTGGAGTTTTCGCTGTTCGACTTCGAACTGCACGCCACCCATGGCGATGGCCGCAGCGTGGCGCAAGTGCTCGAGGGCGTGCGTGACGAGGTGTCGGTGATGCGTCCACCGGCTTACAACCGCTTCCCCAACAGCTTTGCGCACATTTTCGCTGGTGGTTACGCGGCGGGTTATTACAGCTACAAGTGGGCTGAAGTGCTGTCCGCCGACGCCTTCTCGAAATTCGAGGAAGACGGCGTGCTCAACGCTGAAACCGGTCGGGCGTTCCGCGAGGCGATTCTGGCGCGCGGCGGCTCGCAGGCACCGATGGTGCTGTTCGTCGACTTCCGTGGCCGTGAGCCGTCGATCGACGCGCTGTTGCGCCACAGCGGCCTGAGTGAGGACGCGGCAGCATGAGCGACGGCCCTGTGATCACCAAGAAGCGCTTCATCGCCGGGGCGGTCTGCCCGGCGTGCAGCGAGCCGGACAAGTTGATGATGTGGAACGAAGACGGCGTGCCGCACCGCGAATGCGTGGCCTGCGGTTACTCCGACACGCTCAACGAGCAAGGCCTGTCGGTGCCCAAAGAGCTGGGCACGCGGGTCAATACCAGCGCGCTGAAACCTGCCGCCGACAAAAAGGTTCAGGCGGTGCAGTTCTTCCCCAACCCCAAGTTGAAGAAAAAGTCCGACGAGCAACAATGACAACGACCGCTGCCTGCCGATCATCGTCGGCAGGTGGCGGTATCTATTCACCACCTTGCCTCTGCGCTTCCTGATTAGGCTGGCCAATCCAGCCCTCTCTCACGGAAGACGCCATGCCTGACACCAACCCACTCCTGCAACATTGGCAGTTGCCGCCCTGGGCGGCGATACGCGCCGAACATCTGCTGCCAGCAGTCGAGCGCATCGTTGCCGACAACCTGCTGATCATCGAAAACGTCATCGCCACTCAGGTCGATCATCCCAACTGGGACGACGTGGTAATTGCCATCGATGAAGCCGATGCGCGCCTGGATGAAACCATGGCGATCATCGAATTCCTCTCGATCAGTCATGCCGATGAGCCCCAGTGGTTGATGCAGGAAGCCCTGAGTACGCACGCCGCGCAGCGTTACAAGACTGCGAAGGCCGGCAATCGACAGTTGCTCCAGGTTTATCAACGATTGGCACAGAGCTCCATAGCCGCCAGCTTCAGTGATGCACGCAAAGCCTCGCTGGCGAAAATCCTGCGCCGGTTTCACTTGGCGGGAAGCGAATTGTCGAGTGCGCAGCGCAAGGATCTGGCGCGATTGAACGGCGAAATCGATCTGCTGGAAAAGCGCTTCATGAGCAACCTCAAATCGGTCAACGCGGCATGGAGCAAGGACATCGACGATGCCGCGCTATTGGCGGGACTGCCGGCCGAAATGCAGACGCATCTGGCCGCCAATGCCCACAAGGCCGGCCTGCCCGGGTGGCGGCTGACCCTGGATCAGAACACTTACCAACAGGTCATGAGGCGGGCACAACACCGCGGACTGCGCGAGGAGTATTTCAAAGCCTGGTGCACCCGCGCTTCGGATCAGGGGCCACAGGCCGGTCGCTTCGATAACGGGCCGGTTTTGCAGACGCTGCTGGCCGCACGTCATGCCAAAGCCCGGCTCTTGGGTTTTGACAACTTTGCCCATCTGCGCCTGCACAACCGTATGGCTACCGGTACCGATCAGGTTGGCCGTTTTCTGCGCCAGCAGATCGCCCGCAATGCCGTGTCACTGGCGGGCGAGACCGATGATTTGCAGGCCTTGGCCCGCGAGCACGGGGTTGAACAGCTAGAAGCGTGGGATCACGATTTCCTCGCCGAGCAATTACGCCTGAAGCAGTCCGGCGGCACGGAGCAGGACCTGCGCGAGTTCTTCGCGCTGCAAGCCACACTGCACAGCCTCTGCCGCTTCAGCGAGCATATGTTCGGTATCAGCATCAGCGAAAATACCGTCCACGAGCGTTTCGCCGAAAATGTTCGCCTGTTCGAAATCAGCGAGCGTCAGCAACCGGTTGGTTACATCTACATCGACCCGTTCCACCGCGACGCGGGCAACGACTATGCCTGGACCGGTGTACTGCGCAATCGACGGATCACCGCCGAAGGCCGACCATTACTGCCGATTGCCTCGCTTCAATGCAATTACCCGGCAGCGGAAAACGGGCAACCCTACCTGCTGGATCCGCAGGATCTGCGTGTTCTGCTGCACGAATTCGGCCATTGCCTGCATCATGTGCTGACGCGTTCGCCGCATTACAACCTGTCCGGCATTTCGCATCTGAGCCGCGACGCTGCCGAGTTTGTCGGGCAACTGTTCGAAAAATGGGCGTTATCCGGGCAATTCCTGCGCTGGCTGGGTACGCATCACCAGAGCGGTGAGCGTCTGTCCGAAGCGCAGGCCAATACCGCGTTTTCCGCCACAGGCATCCAGCGCAGCCGGGAGACGGCAATGCTGTTGCTGAACGCGCTGGTCGACTTCGAACTGCACCGCTGTCACGGTGACGGTCGCACTGTTCAGCAAGTAGTCGAGGATGTGCAAAGTGAGTTCGCGCACCTGTCCATCCCGGCCTACTGCCGCTTCGCCAACAGCTGCGATTATCTGGTTACCGGTTATGAGGCTTCGCTGTACGCCTACAAATGGTCGGGTGTGCTGGCGAGCGAGGCGTTCAAGCGCTTCGAACGTGAAGGTCTGTTCAACGAACAGACGGGCCGCGACATGCGCGAACACCTGCTCTCGGGGGACAGGCAGGCACTGCCCGCCGCACTGCAAGCCTTTCTCGGAAAACCCATCGACAGCGCACTGTTTCCTGCGCCAGCCGATTGAACTGATCAACGCTGGACGTGCGCCGAGTCGAACCAGCTCTTCATCGAACACATGGCGAATGCACTGGTGCTGCATTCGCCATTGATCAGGGCTTCGTGCAACCGATCAACATCGGCCTGCATCACGTAGCGCACGCTGTCGTGGAAATGCTGACTGTCACCAAAACCGCCCTCGGTCATTTCCTTGAGCGCCTGCTCTTTGCTCCAGCCCTGCACCACCACCCGGTACATCGCCGCCATCAGACCGGTGCGGTCAGAACCGTGCTTGCAGTGCATGAGCACCGGGCCGTCAGCTTCGGCGGACTGAATCGCGCGCAGAGCCTTGAGCACATCGCTGTCGTCGACGTGGTTGGTGCGATATGGTAGTTGCACCTGCTTGATGCCCGGCGCGGAGAGCCAGTCGCTATCAGCGTCAGGCAGGAAGTTGATTACGGTGACGACATGCAGATCGTTCAACAGCGGCACCGCACTGCGGCTGGGCAAGGCGCTGCGATACAGCGTCGGTGACATGCGGAACAGGTTGAACTGCGCCTCAACCGGCTGTGCCCACTCGGCCGGGCGAGATGGCGTGGCGTCGGCCGCCCGGGCGGCAATGCCATGCAACAGTGCAACAAGCGAAAAACATAACGCGGGGAAAAAGCGCACTCGAGACATGCTGGGCTGACCGTTTCGGCAATCTTCATGGGAGGAATTGCAGCTTCGCTTTTGAGCGGTCAACGCGCCGTGAGCCGGCCGTCAAAGAAACGTGAATCGTCGCCGCGCCGGGCTTTTTTCCGTGCAAACGGTTTTTCTTGATGCTTAGCCTGCTACCATTTGTCACATGATGTTGCAGAGGGATCGGCTTTTACCCGACCGAACCCTGATCGTCGCAACGCAAAATTCCTCGAGCTGCTCGCAGAAGCGGCTGACTTCTATGCCTGATGAGGTGCCCCCCATGTCTGATCAAGATCGAGACAACCCGCGGCGTGAATTCTTGCGCAAATCCCTGACCCTGATTCCGGTGGTCACGCTTGCCGGTACCGGCCTGGGCAGCAGCGTGCTGCAAGCCGCACCTGAAAGTACACCGGCGCCGGCCGCAGCAAAACCTGCCGCTGTTGGCGCGGGTGATTATCAGCCGAGCTTTTTCACCGCTGAAGAATGGGCATTCATCAATGCCGCCGTCGCCCAGTTGATCCCCAACGACGCACAAGGCCCCGGTGCCCTCGAAGCGGGCGTGCCGGAATACATCGACCGGCAGATGAACACCCCGTACGCCGCCGGTGCCCTGTGGTACATGCAAGGCCCGTTCAATGCCGACGCGGCACCGGAGATGGGCTGGCAGAGCAAACTGGTGCCCAAAGACATCTATCGCCTCGGCATCGCCGCCACGGATCAGTGGGTAAAAGGTCTGAGCGGTAAAACATTTGCCGAGCAAGACAGCGCTACCCGAGACGATTTGCTCAAGCAACTGGAAGCCGGCAAACCGCAGTTCGACGCGGTGCCGGCGAAGATTTTCTTCAATCTGCTGCTGCAAAACACCAAGGAAGGTTTCTTCTGCGACCCGATCCACGGTGGCAATAGAGGCATGGTCGGCTGGACCATGATCGGTTTCCCCGGCGCCCGCGCCGATTTCATGGATTGGGTGGAACGCAACGAGCAATACCCCTTCCCGGCAGTGTCGATTCGCGGCGAGAGGGCGTAAGCATGGCAACGGTAATGAAGAAGGTTGATGCAGTCATCGTCGGTTTCGGCTGGACGGGCGCGATCATGGCCAAGGAGCTCACCGAGGCGGGCCTCAACGTGCTGGCGCTGGAGCGCGGGCCGATGCAGGACACCTACCCCGACGGCAACTATCCACAGGTGATCGACGAACTCACCTACAGCGTGCGCAAGAAACTCTTTCAGGACATCTCCAAAGAGACGGTGACCATTCGCCACAGCGTCAACGACATCGCCCTGCCCAACCGCCAGTTGGGCGCGTTTTTGCCGGGTAACGGCGTCGGCGGCGCCGGTCTGCACTGGTCGGGCGTGCACTTTCGCGTCGACCCGATCGAGTTGCGTATGCGCAGCCACTACGAAGAACGCTACGGCAAAAGCTTCATCCCCAAAGACATGACCATCCAGGATTTCGGCGTCAGCTATGAAGAGCTGGAACCGTTTTTCGACTTCGCGGAAAAAGTCTTCGGCACCTCCGGCCAGGCCTGGACGGTGAAAGGCCAACTGGTCGGTCAGGGCAAGGGCGGTAACCCTTATGCGGCGGATCGCTCCAATCCGTTTCCGCTTGAAGCGCAGAAGAACACCGTATCCGCACAGCTGTTCGGCAAAGCGGCCACAGAAGTCGGTTACAAACCCTACAACCTGCCTTCGGCTAATACTTCGGGGCCGTACACCAATCCCTACGGCGCACAGATGGGGCCATGCAACTTCTGCGGGTTCTGCAGCGGCTACGTCTGCTACATGTATTCCAAGGCCTCGCCGAACGTGAACATTCTGCCGGCGCTCAAGCCCCTGCCGAATTTCGAGCTGCGGCCCAACTCCCATGTGCTGCGGGTCAACCTCGACAGCAGCAAGTCCAAAGCGACCGGCGTCACCTACATCGACGGCCAGGGCCGCGAGATCGAGCAGCCGGCGGATTTGGTGATCCTCGGCGCATTCCAGTTGCACAACGTGCGTCTGATGCTGCTGTCCGGGATCGGCAAACCGTACGACCCGATCAGCGGCGAAGGCGTGGTCGGGCGTAACTTCGCCTACCAGAACATGGCCACCATCAAGGCCTTCTTCGACAAGGACACCCACACCAACAACTTCATCGGCGCTGGCGGCAACGGCGTGGCGGTGGACGATTTCAACGCCGACAACTTCGACCACGGCCCGCACGGCTTCGTCGGCGGTTCGCCGATGTGGGTCAACCAGGCTGGCAGTCGACCGATTGCCGGCACCTCGAACCCGCCGGGCACACCGGCCTGGGGCAGCGCATGGAAACGCGCCACCGCCGATTACTACACCCACCAGGTGTCGATGGACGCCCACGGCGCGCATCAATCCTACCGTGGCAACTACCTCGATCTCGATCCGGTGTATCGCGATGCCTACGGCCTGCCGCTGCTGCGCATGACCTTCGACTGGCAGGAAAACGACATCAAGATGAACCGCTTCATGGTCGAGAAAATGGGCAAGATCGCCCAAGCCATGGGCCCGAAAGCCATTGCAGTGATCGGCAAGCAGGTCGGCGATCACTTCAACACCGCCTCGTACCAGACCACCCACCTCAACGGTGGCGCGATCATGGGCACCGATCCGAAGACCAGCGCCCTGAACCGCTATTTGCAGAGCTGGGACGTGCACAACGTATTCGTCCCGGGCGCCTCGGCGTTCCCGCAGGGCCTGGGCTACAACCCGACCGGGCTGGTGGCGGCGCTGACCTACTGGTCGGCAAAAGCGATCCGCGAGCAATACCTGAAAAACCCCGGCCCGCTGGTGCAGGCTTAAGGAGCGATGACCATGAAAACCCTCGTTATCGCCACCGTCGCCCTGCTCGGCAGCACTGCAATTTATGCGGCCGATGTTGATCAAAATCTGATCAAGCAAGGCGAATACCTTGCCCGCGCCGGCGACTGCGTGGCCTGCCACACGGCCAAGGGCGGCAAGCCGTTCGCCGGCGGTCTGCCGATGGAGACGCCGATCGGCACGATCTACTCGACCAACATCACCCCGGACAAGACCGGTCTGGGCGACTACAGCTTCGAAGACTTCGATCAGGCCGTGCGCCACGGTGTGGCCAAAAACGGCAGCACGTTGTACCCGGCGATGCCTTATCCGTCCTACGCGCGGGTCAACCAGGCCGACATGCAAGCGCTGTATGCGTATTTCATGCACGGCGTCGAACCGGTGGCGCAGGAGAACAAGGCCAGCGACATTCCCTGGCCGTTGAGCATGCGCTGGCCGCTGATGGGCTGGCGCTGGCTGTTTGCGCCGAAGGTCGAGGATTACAAGGCCACATCGGCCGATCCGGTGATCGATCGTGGCGCATACCTGGTCGAAGGCCTCGGCCACTGCGGCGCCTGTCACACCCCGCGTGCGCTGACCATGCAGGAAAAATCCCTGAGCGCGGCGGACGGCAGCGAATTCCTCGCCGGCAGTGCACCGCTGGAAGGCTGGATCGCCAAGAGCCTGCGCGGCGATCACAAGGATGGCCTCGGCAGCTGGAGCGAAGAACAACTGGTGCAGTTCCTCAAGACCGGGCGCAGCGATCGCAGCGCAGTGTTCGGCGGTATGAGTGATGTGGTCACCCACAGCATGCAGTACATGAGCGATGCCGACCTCACCGCGATTGCCCGTTATCTCAAATCACTGCCGGCCAATGACCCGGCGGATCAGCCGCATCAGTACGACGAGAAAGTGGCCAAAGCGCTGTGGAACGGCGACGACAGCCAACGCGGCGCGTCGGTGTACATCGACAACTGCGCAGCCTGCCACCGTACCGATGGCCAGGGCTACACCCGGGTGTTCCCGGCGCTGGCGGGCAATCCGGTGCTGCAGACGGATGACCCGACATCGCTGATCCACATCGTGCTCAAGGGCGGGACTTTGCCGGCAACGCACACCGCGCCATCGACCTTCACCATGCCCGGTTTCGCCTGGCGCCTGTCGGATCAGGAAGTGGCGGATGTGGTGAGTTTCATTCGTGGCAGCTGGGGCAACAAGGGTGCGCCGGTCAGTGCCAAAGATGTTGCACACCTGCGCAGTGAAGACATGCAAACCACCTCTGGTGATGATCTCGGCCAGGTCACCCAGCACAACTAAGAACTAACCCCCTGCATGATGTCTTCATGCAGGGGGTTTTATTTATGGATGTGTGGCAACTACTTCTGCTTATGGATTAATGATGGCCACATAAGCTTTGGCCAATGCGATCAACTCTGCCTTGTCATCGCGATCAATATCGCCGTCGCCATCGACATCTTTCTTGTTCGTGCGAATGGTGAATGTTTGGCCTTTGTCGGCAGATACCGCCACGACGTAGATCGAATCGACCAGAGTCTCGGTGGAAAGCTCTTGCTCCGCGTTCCAGCCCAGTTCCTTGCGCGCCAGCTGTAGCGAAACAATAGTGTTGGAGTCGGTGATGCTGGGCCGCGTCATTTGCAGAAAAACACCACGTTGATTCAAATAAGACATTCAATCAAATCCCTTTAATTAGTTGGCCGGAGTCTGTTGCCGGGAAGTCCAGAGCCTATATAGCGGATTTGAGTTCAGCAATTGAGCATCTGTATCTTCGATTGTCGTCAATCAGCGAAGATTATCTGACGAACAACTTTACCAACGAGCGGCACCGCAATTTCAATAGCGTCGCTGAACGGTACTGGATCATAGCGCACAGCCTCGGATACTGTATGCATATACAGAGCAGAGGTTCGTTCGATGATCACTTCAGTCCCGCCCCGCGGTCGCGGCACCGCAACCAACCCGCACAACCGCTTTGCGCCCAGTCGTTCGGTGGCCGAGGACGATGGCTGGTATCAGGAAGTGCCAGAGACGCAAAACACCGAAGTGATCATCGAGAAGGCCAAATCGATCATCAGCCGCAACACCTCGCCGGATCTGCCCTTCGACCGTTCGATAAATCCCTATCGCGGCTGCGAACACGGCTGTATCTATTGCTACGCACGCCCCAGCCACGCCTATTGGGACATGTCGCCGGGCCTGGATTTCGAAACCCGGCTGATTGCCAAGACCAATGCCGCCCAGATCCTTGAAGAACAACTGAGCAAACCCGGCTATCAATGTGCGCCGATCAATCTCGGCTCCAATACCGACCCGTATCAGCCCATCGAGCGCGAATACAAAATCACCCGTCAGACCCTGGAAGTGCTGCTGCGTTACCGGCATCCGGTGACCATTGTCACCAAAGGTTCGCTGATTCTGCGCGATCTCGATTTGCTGACCGAGTTGGCGCAGCAACGGCTGGTGTCGGTGATGATCAGCTTGACCACGCTGGATGATGAACTCAAACGCATCCTCGAACCGCGCGCCGCAGCGCCCAAGGCACGCCTGCGCGCGATCCGGGTCATGCGCGAAGCAGGCATTCCAGTAGGCGTGCTGTGTTCGCCGATGATTCCGATGATCAATGACAGTGAGATCGAAAGCCTGCTCACCGAGGCCCACGCCGCCGGTGCGCAAAGCGCTGCCTACATGATGCTGCGCCTGCCGCTGGAAGTCGCGCCGCTGTTCGAGGAGTGGTTGCAGGCGCACTATCCGCAACGTGCCGCCCATGTGCTGAGCCTGATCCGCCAGAGTCGCGGCGGCGAACTCTACGACAGCCGTTTCGGTGCGCGCATGCGCGGTGAAGGACCGTTTGCAGACCTGCTCGCACAAAGATTTGCCAAGGCCATCAAAAAGCTTGGCCTGAACAAACGCGAGGGCTATAACCTCGACTGCTCGGCCTTCTGTCCGCCGGGTCGCCAGATGTCGTTGATTTAGCGACAATTGGCTTTGGGTTGACGGGTTGGAATCCTTCCGCCGAAACACGCCAGTCACGTTTTTTGTGACCTGGAACACACGTTCTAGAGCGTTTGATTCAGTTTCAGTTAAGTTTCGGCGGCTACCTTGTTCATCGAGTGACTGACGGGTCGGGATGACCCGGATGGTTTAAACAGCCACTGGCTTCATACCGGAATACCGGGGAAGACTCCCTGAATCCGCACAAGAGGATGAATCATGAGTGACAAGGATAAACAGTCGTTGGCTGCCTCGGCGCAAAGCCCTGAAGCACAATCCGCCGATGCAGCACTGCGACAGATCGTTGATGGCTTTTTACGCTTTCACCATGACGTTTTTCCGCAGCAGGAAGAATTGTTCAAGAAGCTCGCCACCGCTCAGACGCCCAAGGCGATGTTCATCACTTGCGCCGACTCGCGCATCGTTCCCGAGCTGATCACCCAGAGCTCGCCGGGCGATCTGTTCGTTACCCGTAACGTCGGCAACGTGGTGCCGCCCTACGGTCAGATGAACGGCGGCGTCTCCACCGCGATCGAATACGCGGTACTGGCGCTGGGCGTGCAGCACATCATCATTTGCGGCCACTCCGATTGCGGCGCCATGCGCGCGGTACTCAACCCCGACAGCCTGGAAAAAATGCCGACGGTCAAAGCCTGGCTGCGCCACGCCGAAGTCGCGAAAACCATGGTGCACGACAACTGCAACTGCACCGACGAAAAAGAAAGCATGCCGATCCTCACTGAGGAAAACGTCATCGCCCAACTGCAGCACTTGCGTACCCATCCTTCGGTAGCCTCGCGCATGGCGAACGGTCATCTGTTCATCCATGGCTGGGTCTACAACATCGAAACCAGCGAAATCAAAGCTTACGACGCGGACCAGGGTCGTTTCCTGCCTCTCGACGGCAGCCATCCGATTCCTGTGGCGACGCCCAAAGCGCGCTTCTAAATCTTCCCAACAATCTGTGTGGTATGACGCCGGCCGCTGATTCAGCGGCCCGGCCTCGCCACGCCTGAAGAAAACTTCGGGAGAATCGCCATGCGTGCGGCTCAATTGAAAGCTGTGTTGCCACGGGAGCTGCTCGCCTCCGTGGTTGTGTTTCTGGTCGCCCTGCCGCTGTGCATGGGCATCGCGATTGCGTCAGGGCTGCCGCCGGCCAAGGGTCTGATCACCGGCATCATCGGCGGTCTGGTGGTCGGTTGGCTGGCGGGTTCGCCGTTGCAGGTCAGCGGTCCGGCGGCGGGGCTGGCGGTGTTGGTTTTCGAACTGGTGCGCCAGCACGGCATCGAGATGCTCGGGCCGATTCTGCTGCTCGCCGGTTTTCTGCAACTGGTCGCCGGGCGACTGAAGCTTGGCTGCTGGTTTCGGGTCACGGCGCCAGCGGTGGTCTACGGCATGCTCGCGGGCATTGGCGTGTTGATTGTGCTCTCGCAAATCCATGTGATGCTCGATGCCAAGCCGCAGCCTTCCGGGCTGGACAACCTCACGGCGTTCCCGGCGGCCGTGGCGCAGGCCTTGCCATCGTTTGGCTGGCAGGCGGGTCTGCTCGGCTTGTCGACGATTGCGGTGATGTGGCTGTGGGAAAAATTCCGTCCGCATTCGCTGCGCTTCATTCCCGGCGCATTGCTCGGTGTGGGTCTGGCGACGGTGGCGAGCCTGATGCTGGCGTTGCAGGTCAAGCGCGTTGAGGTACCGGCGAACCTGGCCGAAGCGATCGATTGGCTCAAGCCGGCCGACCTGATGAATCTGGCCGACCCGACACTGCTGATTGCCGCGTTCGCCGTGGCGTTCATCGCCAGTGCCGAAACCCTGCTGTCCGCTGCGGCGGTGGATCGCATGCACAGCGGCGTGCGTTCGGACTTCGATCGTGAACTGTCGGCGCAAGGTGTCGGCAACATGCTCTGCGGTCTGGTCGGCGCGCTGCCGATGACCGGAGTGATCGTGCGCAGTTCGGCCAACGTCCAGGCCGGTGCGACCACACGCTACTCGACGATTTTCCATGGCCTATGGCTGCTGGCATTCGTGCTGTTGCTGTCGAGCGTGCTGCAAAGCATTCCGGTGGCGAGTCTGGCGGGTGTGCTGGTGTATACCGGCTTCAAGCTGGTCGACCTGAAAGCCTTCCGTGGTCTGGGTCGATACGGGCGGATGCCGATGTTCACCTACGCCGCTACAGCGTTGGCGATCATCTTCACTGACCTGCTCACCGGTGTGCTGATCGGCTTCGGTCTGACAATGTTGAAGCTGGCATTCAAGGCTTCGCGCCTGAAGATCAGCCTGATCGACTTGCCGCAGGACGGCGAGATGGAACTGCGTCTGGTTGGTGCAGCGACGTTCCTCAAAGTGCCGGCGCTGACCCAGGTGCTGGGCAGCATTCCCCACGGTACGACGGTACATGTGCCGCTGAACAACCTCAGCTACATCGACCACTCGTGTCTGGAGTTGCTTGAGGAATGGGGCCGGGCGAATGCGGCGAAGGGATCGAAGCTGTTGATCGAATCGCGTGGGTTGAAGCGACGGCTGGAAGGCCGGGTGCGGACCAATACCGGGATTGGTGCGGCTGGCTAGATCTTCCTGCCTGAGCACAAACCCTGTGGGAGCGAGCCTGCTCGCGAAAGCGGTGTATCAGCCAACAGAGATGTTGAATGATCGACCGCATTCGCGAGCAGGCTCGCTCCCACACTGGATTTATGACACAAGAAAATCAGGCAGCAGGCTGATCCAGCTCAAGCCCCACACCCAACCGGCGGCTCATGCACGGCCAGCGTTTCCACGCCGCGCCAGTGTCCGGACTGCTGAGTTTTTCGCGGTAGGCTTCTACCGACTCCAAAGCAAAACTCTCTTCGTTGAGCATCTCGTCGATCGCGTGATGCACCGCTTCGTCCAGTTGGTTGGCGAATTCCTCACCGATCAATTGGTGAGCAATCAGGTTGGCGACCGTCATGTCCAAGGGGATCAATGGCTGGCCGAAATGCTTGATGTACAGGTCGTTGACCTCTTCGACAAAACGGTGTGCCAGATAGGCCTCGTCGAGCAGGCTGTCCAGGCCGACGTGCCCAGCCATGATCGCCGGCGGCTGGAGGAAATACTGCTCGGCGATCTTCAGCACCGGTTTGATCTGCGATTCGATTCCCGCTTCCCTGGCGACTTCATTGGCTGCATCCAGCAGGTCCGGCACTTCATCGATGTAGGCGGCGACAAAACGTGTCAGCACGCCCTGGGCGTCGGCTTCCGGCAACTGGATCGCCGGGTGCAGGTGAGGCAGCTTGCTTTCCAGCTGACGGGTCAGCAGGCCGGTGTCTTTTTCGTGCTGTTGGGCTTGTTGGATCTGCTCGCGCAATGCGGCGGTGTTCATGAAAACTCCAGGAAACAAGGCAATGAAATAGGGAAGACATAACTTAGCTGGCTTACGAAAAACGCTAAGACGCATTTGTCATAATTATTTCATCCTTGATGCAGCTGCGTTATATCCATTCGCCACCACTCGTCTGCATCCTTCTCCATTCGGGCACTTGAACGCAAGCGCCGGGTGTTTCAGCTCATTTACGTGCCCGGGTTGCAAATCCCGGGCGCTGTCTATACTCGCCAATGAATGGAGTTAGCTGATGACGCCCGACTGCACCCGCAGCAAGGCCCGGCGATTCAAGTTCGTAGTCTGATGCAGCCGCTCCCTTGCCGCAGGCGATACGCCGGCGGGATAACAAGAACGATAAGGGGAACCCGCAATGATGCGACATCCACATGTCTGGATGGGCCTCCTGTTGTGGTCGATTTTCAGCCCGGCCAACGCGGCCTGGACTGTGAATATGGCGCCTGGAGCGACTGAAATCAGTCACGCAGTATTCGACCTGCACATGACCATTTTCTGGATCTGTGTGGTGATCGGGATCATCGTCTTCGGCGCCATGTTCTGGTCGATGATGGTGCACCGCCGCTCTACCGGCCAGGTCGCGGCCAAATTCCACGAAAGCACCGGCGTCGAGATCATGTGGACCATCGTGCCGCTGCTGATCCTGGTGGCCATGGCCGTGCCGGCCACCGCGACTCTGATCAAGATGTATGATACCAGCGAGCCGGACATCGATATCCAGATCACCGGTTATCAGTGGAAGTGGCACTACAAATACCTGGGCCAGGACGTCGAGTTCTTCAGCAACCTGGCCACCCCCGCCGAGCAGATCCACAACAAGGAAGCCAAGGGCGAGCATTACTTGCTCGAAGTCGACAAGCCGCTGGTGCTGCCGATCGGCGCCAAGGTGCGCTTTCTGGTGACCTCGGCTGACGTCATTCACTCATGGTGGGTGCCGGCGTTTGCGGTCAAGCGCGATGCGATTCCCGGATTCGTCAACGAAGCCTGGACGCGCATCGACAAGCCCGGCCTCTACCGTGGCCAGTGCGCCGAATTGTGCGGCAAGGACCACGGCTTCATGCCGATCGTGGTCGAGGTCAAGGAACAGGCCGATTACGAAAAATGGCTCGCCGAGCGCAAGGCCGAGGCCGCGCAGCTCAAAGAACTGACCAGCAAGGAATGGACCCTCGACGAGCTCAAGGAACGCGGCGACAAGGTCTATCACACCACTTGCGTGGCCTGTCACCAGGCCGAAGGCCAGGGCCTGCCGCCGATGTTCCCGGCACTCAAGGGCTCGAAAATCGCTACCGGGTCGATCAAGGATCACTTGGGCATCGTCTACCACGGCAAACCCGGCACCGCCATGGCGGCGTTCGGCAAACAGCTGTCGGAAGTCGATATCGCAGCGGTCGTGACTTACGAACGTAACGCCTGGGGCAACAATAAGGGCGACATGGTCACGCCAAAAGAAGTGCTGGAGCTGAAACAGGCGGAAAGCAAATGAGCCGGTCAATTGCGTATTCAGTGAACCGGTCGGGGCAGCGCGCCCTGGCCTGCCCCGTCCACTTTCGTGAAGGAGACCGGCCATGAGCGCTGTCATCGATGACCACGGTCACGCCGACCACGCCCACGGCCCCGCCAAAGGCCTGATGCGCTGGGTGCTGACCACCAACCACAAGGACATCGGCACGCTGTACCTGTGGTTTGCCTTCTGCATGTTCCTGCTCGGCGGCTCGTTCGCCATGGTCATTCGCGCCGAGCTGTTCCAGCCCGGCCTGCAGATCGTCCAGCCGGAATTCTTCAACCAGATGACCACCATGCACGGTCTGGTGATGGTCTTTGGTGCAGTGATGCCGGCCTTCGTCGGCCTCGCCAACTGGATGATCCCGCTGATGGTCGGGGCGCCCGACATGGCCCTGCCACGGATGAACAACTTCAGTTTCTGGCTGTTGCCGGCAGCGTTTCTGCTGCTGGTCTCGACCCTGTTCACCCCCGGTGGCGGGCCGAATTTCGGCTGGACGTTCTACGCGCCGCTGTCGACGACTTATGCACCGGAAAGCGTGACGTTCTTCATCTTCGCCATCCACTTGATGGGCATCAGTTCGATCATGGGCGCGATCAACGTAGTCGCGACCATCCTCAACCTGCGCGCACCCGGCATGACCCTGATGAAAATGCCGCTGTTCGTGTGGACCTGGCTGATCACCGCGTTTCTGCTGATCGCAGTGATGCCGGTGCTCGCTGGCTGCGTGACGATGATGCTCATGGACATCCACTTCGGCACCAGTTTCTTCAGTGCTGCCGGCGGCGGTGACCCGGTGCTGTTCCAGCATGTGTTCTGGTTCTTCGGCCACCCCGAGGTGTACATCATGATCCTGCCGGCGTTCGGCGCGGTCAGCCAGATCATCCCGACCTTCGCGCGCAAGCCGCTGTTCGGCTACACCTCGATGGTCTATGCCACGGCGAGCATCGCGTTCCTGTCGTTCATCGTCTGGGCGCACCACATGTTCGTGGTCGGCATCCCGCTGGTGGGCGAGCTGTTCTTCATGTACGCGACCATGCTGATCGCCGTGCCTACGGGTGTGAAAGTGTTCAACTGGGCCAGCACCATGTGGCAGGGCTCGATGACCTTCGAGACGCCGATGCTGTTTGCCGTGGCGTTCGTCATTCTGTTCTCGATCGGTGGTTTTTCCGGGCTGATGCTGGCGATCGCCCCAGCGGACTTCCAGTACCAGGACACCTACTTCGTTGTCGCGCACTTCCACTATGTGCTGGTGCCCGGGGCGATCTTCGGCATCTTCGCCTCGGCCTATTACTGGCTGCCGAAGTGGACCGGGCACATGTACGACGAAACCCTCGGCAAGCTGCATTTCTGGCTGTCGTTCGTCGGCATGAACCTGACCTTCTTCCCGATGCACTTCGTCGGCCTTGCGGGGATGCCACGGCGGATCCCGGACTACAACCTGCAGTTCGCCGATTTCAACATGGTCTCGTCGATCGGCGCGTTCATGTTTGGCGCCACGCAGATCTTCTTCCTGTTCATCGTCATCAAGACCATCCGTGGCGGCGCACCGGCCCCGGCGAAACCATGGGACGGCGCCGAAGGGCTGGAGTGGAGCGTGCCGTCGCCGGCGCCGTATCACACCTTCACCACGCCGCCGGAAGTGAAATGAACACCTCCTGTTTTTTGCAATGTGTACAGAGGCACAGATCCCCAGTGGATGCTCACATATCTTCTGTGGATGTACACAGATCCCCCGTGGCGAGGGGATTTATCCCCGTTGGGCTGCGCAGCAGCCCCAAAATCTGCAATCGGGGTGTATCAGGCACACCGCATGCGCCGGGTTTACGACTGCTGCGCAGCCGGTCGGGGATAAATCCCCTCACCACAGCATCACCGGCCACCAGGGAACACGAGGGAGGCATGAACCATGGCTGACTCGATCTCGCTGGAGAAGCTCGTCACCCGCCTGCTGCTGGTGGTGGTGGCGATGTTCGTCTTCGGTTTCGCCTTGGTGCCGATCTACGACGTGATGTGCAAAGCCTTCGGCATCAACGGCAAGACCGGCGGCCAGTATGCGGGCGAGCAAGTAGTGGACACGTCGCGCCAGGTGCGCGTGCAGTTTCTCTCGACCAACACCGCCGACATGCCGTGGGACTTTTACCCGAAACACGACGAGCTGACCGCCAATCCCGGCGCGGTGAACGAGATGGTCTTCATCGCACGCAATCCCACCGACAAACCGATGAGTGCGCAAGCGGTGCCGAGTATTGCGCCGAGCAACGCCGCGGCGTTTTTCCACAAGACCGAATGCTTTTGCTTTACCCAGCAGGTGCTGCAACCCGGTGAACAGATCGAGATGCCGGTGCGTTTCATCGTTGACCGCGACATGCCCAAGGAAGTGAAGCACCTGACGCTGTCCTACACGCTGTTCGATATCACCGCCCGACATCCGCCGGTGGCTGTTAACACTGGCGGTTGAGCGTGGCCGATAAGGAGAACAATAAATGGCAACTCATGAGCATTATTACGTCCCGGCCCAGAGCAAATGGCCGATCATCGCCACGCTCGGGATGTTCGTCACCGTGTACGGCCTCGCCACCTGGTTCAACGATCTCAAGGCCGCACGCCCGGACTCCCACGGCCCGCTGATCTTTTTCGTCGGCGGCCTGCTGCTGGCGTACATGCTGTTCGGCTGGTTCGGTGCGGTGATCAAGGAAAGTCGCGCGGGGCTGTACAGCCCGCAGCTGGACCGCTCGTTCCGCTGGGGCATGAGCTGGTTCATCTTTTCCGAGGTGATGTTCTTCGTCGCCTTCTTCGGCGCGCTGTTCTATGTGCGCCATGTGTCCGGGCCGGCGCTGGGCGGTGAGGGGCCGAAAGGCATCGCGCACATGCTCTGGCCGAACTTCGAATTTGTCTGGCCGCTGCTGCACACACCTGATCCGAAACTGTTCCCGCCGCCAAAAGAAGTCATCAGCCCGTGGGGCCTTCCGCTGATCAACACCATTCTGCTGGTCAGCTCCAGCGTGACCATCACCATCGCCCACCATGCGCTGAAGAAAGGCCATCGCGGCGCACTGAAACTGTGGCTGGCGATCACCGTACTGCTGGGCATCGCGTTCCTCGGTTTCCAGGCCGAGGAGTACATCCACGCCTACAAAGAGCTGGGCCTGACCCTCGGTTCGGGCATCTACGGCGCGACATTCTTCATGCTCACCGGATTCCACGGCGCCCACGTAACCATCGGCACGATCATCCTGTTCGTGATGCTGATGCGGATCATGAAGGGCCACTTCGACAACGAGCACCAGTTCGGTTTCGAAGCGGCGAGCTGGTACTGGCACTTCGTCGATGTGGTGTGGATCGGTTTGTTCTTCTTCGTTTACGTCCTCTGACTGCTGGCGCTACCAGGGCGCATGGGACACCAACTGGCCGCTATAGAAACCCCAGGCCATCAGGCCGACGGTGACCACGGCCAGTGCCACCCGAACACTCAAGGCGATGACCAGGCGATTGGAGCTGCTGTCGTCCTTGACCAGGAAAAACAGGCCGCTGAACAGGCTGACGACCGTGGCAATCAGCATCAGGACGATCGCTGCTTTGAACATGGCAAGACTCCGGGAGACAGGCGATGCAATTGAGTATAGCGATCGCGATGACTGACTTTATGGCGCGCCCATGAAGCGCTTTCGCCCGGGCGTGATTCCCACTGTCGTGGTGGCGCTGTTGCTGCCGCTGATGGTTGCGCTGGGCTTCTGGCAACTGGGCCGGGGCGCGGAGAAAACCGCGCTGCTGGCCAGTTATGCCGAACGTCGCGTGGCCGAACCGCTGGCCAGCAGTGAACTCCTCGCCAGCGCCGACCCGGCTTACCGCCGCGTGCGCCTGCACGGCCAGTTCGACCCCGCCCATACCCTGTTGCTCGACAACCGCCAGCGTGGCGGCAAGGTCGGCGTTGAATTGCTGCAACCGTTTCAGGATCAACGCAGCGGTCTGTGGCTGCTGGTCAATCGCGGCTGGCTGCCTTGGCCCGACCGGCGTGTGCCGCCGCGATTTACAACACCCGCCGAGGCGCTGACGCTCGATGCCTGGGTCTATGTCGCCCCCGGCGCAACGTTCCAGTTGCACGCCGATCCGGTCAGCAGTGTCTGGCCGCAGACCATCACCGCCGTCGAGCCGGGCAAATTGTGGCAAACCCTGGAGCGCGACGGCTTCGCCTACGAATTACGGGCCGAACCCGGCCCGGTCAGCTATCAGACCGATTGGCCGGTAGTCGCGATGGGGCCGGAAAAACACCTCGGCTACGCCGTGCAATGGTTCGCCATGGCCACGGCCCTGCTCGGTCTTTACCTCTATTTGGGCTGGCACAACGCAAAGGAGAAACGCCATGGGAAGCGCCATGAATCCACCCAGCATGTCTGAGGCCAAACCCGTTCCCAGCCGCCGGCGCGGGCGCATTCAGTTGTTGCTGATCGTGCTTGGCGTGGTCGGGCCGATGCTGCTCGCGACCGGCATGTACAAATTGCAGTTCTGGGTGCCGGAAGGACGCAGCTATCACGGCGAGCTGATCGGCAACGGCCAGACCCGCGCCGACCTCGGCGTGCAGGCCGATGAGCAGCGCTGGCAGATTCTGGTCACGGCGCCGAAGGATTGCGCCGTCGATTGCCAGCAACTGGTTTATCTGGCGCGGCAGATCCAGATCAGCCTCGGCCGCGAAGCCGGGCGCGCCAGCCACGCCCTCGCCGCCGCGCAACCACTGAGCACCGATTACGCCGCCAAGCTCGACCGTGAATATCCGCAACTGCAGCGCTATCCGCTGGATGCCGTGGTGTTCAACAAGACCACCGGCTACAAAGCCGTGCCGCAGCTGTGGATCGTCGACCCACACGGCAATCTGGTGCTGCGTTACGAGCCGAATGTGAAGGGCAAGGATCTGCTTAACGACCTGCGGCATCTGCTGAAACTGTCGAACATCGGATGAGGGCATCGTCATGGCCAAACCTGGATTTCGCCTCGCGCTGTTTGCCACCTTGCTGGCACTGATTGTAGTGCTGCTCGGCGCCTACACCCGCCTGACCCACGCCGGCCTCGGCTGCCCGGACTGGCCAGGCTGCTACGGCTTTATCAGCGTGCCGAAAAGCGAGGCGCAACTGGCCCATGCCGAACTGCACTTCCCTGACGCGCCAGTGGAGGCGCACAAGGGCTGGAACGAGATGATTCACCGCTACTTCGCCGGCACCCTCGGTTTGCTGATTTCAGTGCTGGCCGGGCGCGCGTGGGTCAACCGGCGCCATCCGGGCCAGCCGCTGAAACTGCCGCTGTTTCTGCTGGCGGTGGTCATCGCCCAAGCGGCGTTCGGTATGTGGACGGTGACGCTCAAGCTCTGGCCACAAGTGGTCACCGGACATTTGCTCGGCGGCTTTGCCACGTTGAGTCTGCTGTTTCTGTTGACGCTGAGGTTATCCGGCGTGCTGCCGGCGCTGACGGTACCGAAGCGCCTGCAATATTGGGCGACGGCGGGGCTGCTGCTGGTGATCGGCCAGATCGCCTTGGGCGGCTGGGTCAGTTCCAACTACGCAGCGGTGGCCTGCATCGACTTCCCCACCTGCCACGGCCAATGGCTGCCGCCGGCGGACTTCGCCAACGGTTTCCACCTGACCCAGCACATCGGCCCGAATTATCTCGGCGGACAACTCGATAGCGACGCGCGCACGGCCATTCATCTGACACACCGCATCGGCGCTCTGCTGGTGACGGTCGTACTGCTCGGTCTGGCCTGGCAGTTGAAAGTGGTGGGCATGACCCGACTGGCCGGTTTGCTGCTGATCGCCCTTGCCGCGCAGATCACCCTCGGCATCAGCAACGTGCTGTTTCATCTGCCGCTGCCGGTGGCCGTCGCCCATAACGCTGGCGGTGCGGCGTTATTGCTGACGCTGGTACTGGTCAATTACCACGCCCGCACCAGCCTGCTGCGGGTGAGCCAACCGGTGCTGGCGCGCTGGCGCTTGAGTGCGCACAAACCTGCCGTCGCGCCCATCGCATTGAAAGGAGAAACGCCATGGCGAGTCTGATCGGCGAGCGTGCGGCGCAAGCGCTGTGGCGCGATTATCTGGAGCTGACCAAACCGAAAGTCGTGGTGCTGATGCTGATCACCTCGCTGGTCGGCATGTTCCTCGCCACCCGCGCGGGCGTACCGTGGACAGTGCTGGTGTTTGGCAATCTGGGCATCGCCTTGTGTGCCGGTGGTGCGGCGGCGGTCAATCATGTGGTCGATCGGCGCATCGATGCGGTAATGGCGCGCACGCACAAACGTCCCTTGGCCGAAGGCCGGGTTTCACCTGCGGCGGCGCTGACCTTCGCCTTGGTGCTGGCGCTGCTCGGTCAGGCGCTGCTGCTGACTTTCACCAATCAGCTGACCGCGTGGCTGACCCTCGCCTCGCTGCTCGGTTACGCGGTGGTCTACACCGGTTTCCTCAAGCGTGCGACGCCGCAGAACATCGTCATCGGCGGCCTCGCTGGCGCCGCGCCACCGCTGCTGGGCTGGACCGCCGCCACCGGTCATGTCAGCGCCGAACCGCTGTTGCTGGTGCTGATCATCTTCGCCTGGACCCCGCCGCATTTCTGGGCGCTGGCGATTCATCGCAAGGAGGAATATGCCAAGGCCGACATTCCGATGCTGCCGGTGACCCATGGCGAGCACTACACCAAAGTACACATTCTGCTCTACACCTTCGCGCTGCTGGCGGTGAGTCTGCTGCCGTACGTGATTCACATGAGCGGCGTGTTGTATCTGGTCTGCGCGCTGGCGTTGGGCGCAAGGTTTCTGCAATGGGCCGTGGTGCTGTACCGTGGCACTCGGCCGCACGCGGCGATCAATACCTTCAAGTACTCTATTTATTACTTGTTCCTGTTGTTCATCGCCCTGCTCGTAGACCACTACTTACTGTTGAACCTATGACCCGAACCCAGAAAACCGTCTTCATCCTCGTCGCCGTGATCGCGCTGATCCTCGGGCTTACCGTCAACAAAGTGCTCAGCGGCAAAGGCCAGGGCGACCCGACTGCGCTGATCGACGCCGGAATCATCCTGCTGCCGCAGAGCCGCAACCTGCCGGACGTGACCATGACCGATCAGGACGGCAAACCGGTTGCAATCAATGAGTTGAAAGGCAAGTGGAGTCTGTTGTTCTTCGGCTACACCTTCTGCCCGGACATCTGCCCGACCACCCTGGCGCAACTGCGACAGATCAAGAGTGAACTGCCGAAAGAGGCTGTGGATAAATTGCAGATCGTGCTGGTCAGCGTGGACCCCAACCGCGATACGCCGAAGCAGTTGAAACAGTACCTGGGCTACTTCGATCCGCAGTTCATTGGCCTGACGCCTTCATCTATCGAAGAGCTGCAGAAGGTGGCGAATGCGGTGAGCATTCCGTTCATTCCGGCTGATACCAGCAAGCCGAATTATACGGTGGACCATAGCAGCAATCTGGCGGTGATCGGGCCGGATGGTACGCAGCGTGGGTTTATTCGGGCGCCGTTGAACAATGCCAAGCTGGTGGCGCAGTTGCCGGCGATGCTTGAGCGCAATTGACAGTTCAAAAGCTAAAAAGCCCCTCACCCTAACCCTCTCCCAGAGGGGAGAGGGGACTGGCCGAGGTGTTTATTCGAATTGCGCCGACCTCCAATTGTGAGTCGAACTCAGGCTCGAAAAGCTTGAAGGTCGGCCCCCTCTCCCTCGGGAGAGGGCTGGGGTGAGGGGCAGCTTCAAAGCAGGTCCAAAGCCAGACACCAGACACAAAAAAGGGGACGCCATTGGCGTCCCCTTTTTCATCGCAGCCATCCAAATCAGAACGCCGGCAATACCGCGCCTTTGTACTTCTCGGTAATGAACTGCTTCACTTGCGGGCTGTGCAGCGCAGCCGCCAGTTTCTTCATCGCATCGCTGTCCTTGTTGTCAGGGCGGGACACGAGGATGTTTACGTATGGCGAGTCGTTGCCTTCGATCACCAGCGCATCCTTGGACGGATCGAGCTTGGCTTCCAGCGCATAGTTGGTGTTGATCAGCGCCAGATCGACCTGGGTCAGCACGCGCGGAATGGTCGCGGCTTCCAGTTCACGGAATTTCAGGTCTTTCGGGTTTTGCTCGATGTCTTTGAGGGTCGACAGAATGTTCTTCGAATCCTTGAGCTTGATCACGCCAGCCTTGTCCAGCAGCAACAGCGCACGGCCGCCGTTGGTGGCGTCGTTCGGGATCACCACGTTGGCACCGCCGGGCAGGTCTTTCAGATCCTTGATCTTGCTCGAATATGCGCCCAGTGGCTCCAGATGCACGCCTGTCACAGCGACCAGATCAGTGCCCTTGGCCTTGTTGAACTCATCAAGATATGGCTGGTGCTGGAAGAAGTTGGCGTCGAGGCGTTTTTCCGCGACCTGTACGTTCGGCTGAATGTAGTCGGTGAAGACCTTGACCTTCAGATCCACGCCTTCCTTGGCCAGGGCCGGTTTGACGAACTCGAGGATTTCCGCGTGCGGCACCGGAGTGGCGGCAACGGTCAGGGTCTCGGCGTGGGCCGAAAACGCCGCAACAGCGGCGAAAGCAGCGATCAGTTTTTTCATTCAGCTAACTCCTTGTGAGGGCGCCCGCCAGCGAATGGCCGGCGCCTCTTGATTAAAAAACCGCTTATTTGCGCGAGAAATGCACGACCAGGCGGTCGCCAACCATTTGCAGCACTTGCACCAGAATCAACAGCAGCACCACGGTGACGATCATCACGTCGGTCTGGAAACGCTGGTAGCCGAAACGGATCGCCAGGTCGCCCAGACCACCGGCGCCGACCACACCGGCCATCGCCGTGTAGGACACCAGTGTAATCGCTGTCACCGTAATCGCTGCGAAGATGCCCGGACGGGCTTCCGGCAGCAGGGCGTTCATGATGATCTGCCGCGTGGTCGCGCCCATCGACTGGGTCGCTTCGATGATGCCGCGATCGACTTCGCGCAGCGCGGTTTCCACCAGACGCGCGAAGAACGGCGTGGCGCCCACCACCAGCGGCGGGATCGCCCCGGCCACACCCAGCGAGGTGCCGGTGATCAGCACGGTGAACGGGATCATCACGATCAGCAGAATAATGAACGGCAGCGAACGCAAGATGTTCACCACCAGCGACAGCACGGCGTAGAGGCCACGGTTCTCCAGCAACTGACGCGGGCTGCAGAGAAACAGCAGCACCCCCAGCGGCAGACCGAGCAGCACGGTGAACAACAGCGAACCGCCGAGCATCAGCATGGTGTCGCCAGTCGCCAGCCAGATTTCGTACCAGTCGATATTGGCGAAGAAACTCATCAGGTCGGCCATTAGCGCAACACCTCCATGTGAACGTCAGCGGCGGTGAAGCGGGCGAACGCCGCCTCCATGTCGCCACCGGTGACAGCGAGGGTCAGTTGCCCGTACGGAATGTCTTTGATGCGGTCGATGCGACCGGCAAGGATGCTGTAGTCGACGCCGGTTTCCCGGGCGACGGTGCCGAGCAACGGCGCGTAGGTCGCTTCACCCTGGAAGGTCAGACGCACGATGCGCCCGGGCACGTGGGCGAAATCGTCACGCTGCTCGCTCTCGTCAATCTGCTCGCTTTCCTGGACGAAACGCTTGGTGGTCGGGTGCTGCGGATGCAGGAACACATCGGCCACCGGACCCTGCTCGACGATCACGCCGGCGTCCATCACCGCGACCTGATCGCAGACGCGCCGGATCACGTCCATTTCGTGGGTGATCAGGACAATGGTCAGTTTCAGTTCGCGATTGATTTCGGCCAGCAGTTGCAGGACCGATGCGGTGGTCTGCGGGTCGAGGGCGCTGGTGGCCTCGTCGCACAGCAGAATCTTCGGCTTGGTCGCCAGCGCACGGGCGATGCCGACGCGCTGCTTCTGACCGCCGGACAGTTGCGCCGGGTACTTTTTCGCGTGGTCGGACAGACCGACCCGCGCCAGCAGCTCGGCCACCCGTTGATTGATTTCACTGCCCGACAACTCACCGGCCAGGGTCAGCGGCAGGGCCACGTTGTCGGCGACGGTCTTGGAGGCGAGCAGATTGAAGTGCTGGAAGATCATCCCGACCTGCTGGCGGAAACGGCGCAGTCCGTTGGCGTCCAGTGCGGTGACTTCTTCGCCGTCGACGATGATCTTGCCGCCACTGGAGTCTTCCAGGCGATTGATCAGACGCAGCAGGGTACTTTTGCCCGCACCGGAATGGCCAATCAGGCCGAACACCTGACCGTTCTCGATGGCGAGACTGGTCGGGTGCAGCGCGGGAATATCCTTACCGGCAACGCGGTAAGTCTTGTGGACGTTTTGAAACTCGATCACGTAGCGAACCTTGTGGGGCGCGTTGGAAAAGGATCAGCGGTTAGCCGGGCGCGCATTTTAGCCTGTCCGTATAGAGGTTCTTAGCATTTATTTCGCAATTAACCTTCAATTTGGCAATAACGCGATCAAAGGTCAGATAAACGGAACGGCTGAAACGCTCATCAGTCACTACTTAAGCGACTTGAAACCCCTGGGTGCCGTGCCCGGGAATCACTCAAGGGTCTTCGGAAGGCATCCGGGGCCAAACGAGGAGTTTACGTCTGATGAGCATCAAAAAGCCTGCACCTGATAAAAGCGAAATGGCCGGGACCGATACCCCGGATCGCGCCAACACCAACGCCAAGCTCGACAGCCTGGAAGAATTCCGTTCCGACGCCACCGGTCAGGCACTGCGCACCAATCAGGGCGTGAAGATCGCCGACAACCAGAACACCCTCAAAGCCGGGCCGCGCGGGCCATCGCTGCTGGAAGACTTCATCATGCGTGAAAAGATCACGCACTTTGACCATGAGCGCATTCCGGAGCGTATCGTCCATGCGCGCGGTACCGGCGCCCACGGTTTTTTTCAGACCTACGAGAACCATGCAGCACTGACCAAGGCCGGTTTCCTACAGGATCCGGGCAAGAAAACCCCGGTGTTCGTGCGTTTTTCTACGGTGCAGGGGCCACGGGGTTCCGGCGATACCGTGCGTGACGTGCGTGGCTTTGCGGTGAAATTCTTTACCGACGAGGGTAACTTCGATCTGGTCGGCAACAACATGCCGGTGTTCTTCATTCAGGACGCGATCAAGTTCCCGGACTTCGTCCACGCGGTGAAACCCGAGCCGCACAACGAAATCCCGACCGGCGGCTCGGCTCACGATACGTTCTGGGACTTCGTCTCGCTGGTGCCGGAATCGGCGCACATGGTCATCTGGGCGATGTCCGACCGGGCGATCCCGAAAAGCCTGCGCAGCATGCAGGGCTTCGGCGTGCACACCTTCCGCCTGATCAACGCCGAGGGCAAATCACGCTTCGTCAAATTCCACTGGCGCCCTACCGCCGGCACTTGCTCGCTGGTGTGGGACGAGGCGCAGAAGCTCGCCGGTAAGGACACCGACTACCACCGCCGCGACCTGTGGGAAGCGATCGAGATGGGCGATTACCCGGAATGGGAACTGGGCGTGCAGATCGTCGAAGAAGAGAACGAACACGATTTCGACTTCGACATCCTCGATCCGACCAAGATCATCCCCGAAGAAATCGTCCCGATTACGCCGTTGGGCAAAATGACCCTGAACCGCAACCCGGACAACTTCTTCGCCGAAACCGAGCAGGTCGCCTTCTGCCCTGGCCACATTGTGCCGGGTATCGACTTCTCCAATGACCCGTTGCTGCAAGGTCGGCTGTTTTCCTATACCGACACGCAGATCAGCCGACTCGGCGGGCCGAACTTCCATGAGTTGCCGATCAACCGTCCGGTGGCGCCGTTCCACAACGGCCAGCGCGATGCGCAACACCGCAGCACCATCGACAAGGGGCGTGCCTCGTACGAGCCGAACTCGATCGACGGCGGTTGGCCAAAAGAAACCCCGCCAGCGGCACAGGACGGTGGTTTCGAGAGCTACCCGGAGCGCATCGACGCAGCGAAGATCCGTCAGCGCAGCGAGTCGTTCAGCGATCACTTCTCCCAGGCCCGCCTGTTCTTCAACAGCATGAGCGACCACGAGAAAGAGCACATCATCGCTGCCTACAGCTTCGAGCTGGGCAAGGTCGAACGTGAGTTCATCCGTGCCCGTGAAGTGAACGAGATCCTCGCCAATATCGACCTGACCTTGGCCAAACGTGTGGCTGAAAACCTTGGTTTGCCGGCACCAGCCAAAGGCACGGTCGAAGTGCGCAAGACCTCGCTGGAGCAATCGCCAGCGCTGAGCCAGGCCAACCTGCTGCCAGGCAACATCAAGACGCGCAAAGTGGCGATTCTCGCGGCCAACGGCGTTGATGCTGCAGCCATCGATGCGATGAAGAAAGCACTTGAAGCCGAAGGCGCCCACGCGAAACTGCTCGGCCCGACCTCGGCGCCAGTGAAGACCGCTGACGGCAAGGCATTGCCGGTGGATGCGTCGATGGAAGGCATGCCTTCAATTGCGTTCGATGCGGTGTTCGTACCGGGTGGCGCGGCGTCGATTACCGCGTTGAGCGGTGACGGCGTGGCGTTGCACTACCTGCTCGAAGCCTACAAGCACCTGAAGGCGATCGCGCTGCACGGCGAGGCCAAGCAATTGCAGGACTTGCTGAAGCTGGATGCGGATGCTGGGCTGCTGCAGGGCGCGGATGTAGGGGCGTTGACCAAACCGTTCTTCGCCGCGATCGGCGAGCATCGGGTCTGGGCGCGGGAGCCTAAGGCCAAGGCTATTCCGGCTTAAGATCTTTATTGGCTGAGAGGACGCTTTCGCGAGCAGGCTCGCTCCCACAGGTACGCTGTTGCACCTGTGGGAGCGAGCCTGCTCGCGAAGCTTTTTATGGCTTGCGCGGGCTTAAAACCATCTGCGCCGGAACCGTGCGCAAGATCTGCTTCTCGATCTGCAAATCAAAATCAGGATCGAGCTTCTTGACTCGCTTGCTCAGCAACGTCGCCAGCCACGGATAATCCGCGGTGCGCGGCGCCTGAATGCTGACGGCGCATTCGTAATTCACCACATCGGCGGCGATCGCATCGAGTTGTCGTTGCAGCTTGTGAATATCGCCGATGTTCAACGCAACAGTGGTGCTCTCGGCGGTCGGGTCGATGACCTTGGCTTTCGGCCTGGCTTCGGCAGCCAGCAACGCGGCCTCGGCCTTTTCCAGCTCGGCCTTGCGCGCTTCGGTGATCGCGCCGTTGACGCCGCCGGTCAGCGCTGGCGCCTTGGGCATCAGAGCACGGGCGCGGCTGAGCGCGGTGGCCGCAGCGTTGACATCGCCCTTTTGCAGAACGATCTGGCTGCGGCGCAGGTACGCCTCGGCCAGCTGCCGCTGGTACTGCTCAAGGGATTGATCGTTGGGGGTTGCGGCCTGCAAGGCGGCCAACTGGTCTTCGGCGGTGGCCAGTTCGCTGCTGGCCAGGCTTTGCTCCAGCTGCGCGATGGCCGTAGCCCGCGCATCGGGGACTTCAGCCACCGGCGGCGTGCTTTGGCAGGCGCCCAGCAGCACTGAAAATGCGACAAGGAGCAGATAACGGGAGGCGAACGGCTTCATTCCTGCGACTCTCTAATTGCGCAAAAAGCGGCCAAGTCTACACCCCACGACGGGGCAGAACAAAACTCAACAGAAACAGCGCGGCTGCCGTCACAACGATAGACGGCCCCGCCGGGGTGTCCTTGAACCACGACAACGCCAGCCCGCCGCACACCGCGAGCATGCCCAGCAGGCTCGCGCCCAAGGCCATCTGCTCCGGCGAACGGGCGTGACGCTGTGCCGCAGCCGCCGGAATGATCAGCAGCGAAGTGATCAGCAGCACACCGACGATTTTCATCGCCACGGCGATCACCACCGCGATCAACAGCATCAGCGCCAAGCGCAAACCCGCAACCGGCAAGCCTTCGACCCGCGCCAGTTCTTCGTGCACGGTGACCGCCAGCAGCGGTCGCCACAGCGTCACCAGCAACACCAGCACCGCCGCGGTGCCACCGAGAATCCACGCAAGATCGCTCGGACTGATTGCCAGCAAGTCGCCGAACAGATAGGCCATCAGGTCGATCCGCACTTCATGCATGAAGCTTAGTACCACCAGGCCGAGAGAGAGGGTGCTCGGTGCAAGAATTCCCAACAGGGTGTCGGATGCCAGTGGCTGACGCTGTTGCAGCGTCACCAAGAGCACCGCCAGCAGCAGGCAACCGACCGTCACCGCCACCGTCGGGCTGACGTCCAGCAAAAAGCCCAGTGCCACGCCGAGCAATGCGGCGTGGGACAGGGTATCGCCGAAATATGCCATGCGCCGCCACACCACAAACGAGCCGAGCGGTCCGGCCACCAGCGCCAGGGCCAGACCTGCAAGCAGGGCATACAAAAGAAAATCAGCCATGCTTGCAGCCGTCTCCATGAACATGAGGTTGCCCGCCGAGCGGGCCTTTGACCACCGAACCGTGCAGGTCGTGGGCGTGGTCGTGATGGTGGTGATAGATCGCCAGACTCGGCGCGTTCTTGCCGAACAACTCGACAAATGCCGGATCGCCGCTGACCTGCTCGGGATGCCCGGAGCAGCAGACGTGACGATTGAGGCAGACCACCTGATCGGTGGTGCTCATCACCAGATGCAAATCGTGGGACACCATGAGCACGCCGCAACCGTGGCGGTCGCGCAGACGGGTGATCAGGCTGTACAGCTCGGCCTGCCCGGCCACGTCGACGCCCTGCACCGGTTCATCCAGCACCAACAGTTCCGGCTCACGCAGCAGTGCCCGAGCCAACAGCACACGCTGCATTTCGCCGCCGGAAACGCTCTGCACCGGGCTGTCGATCACGTGTTCGGCGCCAACTTCCTTCAACGCGGCCAAGGCACGCGAACGATCGACGCCAGGCACCAGGCGCAGGAAGCGCAGCACTGACAGCGGCAGCGTCGGGTCAACATGCAGTTTCTGCGGCATGTAACCGACGCGCAATTTCGGCTTGCGCCAGACGCTGCCACTGTTCGGCTTCAACAGCCCGAGCACGGCGCGTACCAGCGTGGTCTTGCCGGCGCCATTGGGGCCGATCAGGGTGACGATCTGCCCCGGCTCGACGCTCAGCTCGATGTTGTCCAGCACGGTCTGCCCGGCAAACGTGACGGCGACCTGCTCCAGACGGATCAGCGCGTTGCTCATCAGGCCCCCTGGCAACCGGCGCACAGACCAACCACTTCGACCGTCTGCGCTTCGACGATGAAACCGACATCTTTGGCGCTGCTGATGATCGCGTCGCTGATCACTTTTTGCTCAAGTTCGATGGCGGCGTGGCACTCGCGGCAGATCAGGAACTGGCCTTGATGCGCGTGTTCAGGATGCACGCAGCCAACGAAGGCGTTGAGCGACGAGATGCGATGGACCAGGCCGTTTTCGAGCAGGAAATCCAGTGCGCGGTACACCGTAGGCGGCGCTGCGCGGCGGCCGTCCTGCTCGCTGAGCACCGCAAGGATATCGTAGGCACCCAGCGGCTTGTGGCTTTGCCAGACCAGTTCCAGCACGCGGCGGCGCAGGGCAGTCAGACGCAAACCTTTCTGCGCGCACAAGGTATCGGCCTCGGACAGAGCGCTGTGCACGCAATGGGAGTGGTCGTGGGGACGGCTGGCAATCGGTGTAATAGGCATGAGCGGCGACGAGATTTGCTGGAGACGTTATTATGTTACCCGTTCTCGCTTCCTTGAGTGGTCATCGTGTCCCGACTTTTTTCTGTTTTTGTGGCTTGTGTTGCCAGTTTTCTGCTGATCGGTACGGCCCAGGCCGAGGTCAAAGTGCTCACCAGTATCAAACCGTTGCAGCTGATTGCCGCTGCCGTGCAGGACGGCGTGGCGATTCCCGAGGTGCTGCTGCCGCCGGGTGCCTCCCCACACAATTACGCCCTGCGCCCATCCGACGTACGGAAGGTGCAGTCAGTCGATCTGCTCTACTGGATCGGCCCGGACATGGAAGGTTTCCTGCCGCGCGTGCTCGGCGGTCGCAGCCTGCCGAGCGTCGCCGTGCAGGATCTGCCGGGGCTCAAGCTGCGGCATTTCGGCGCGGACAACCATTCCCACGCCGAAGAGGCCGATGAGCATGATCACGACCATCGCCCCGGCTCGCTGGATGCACACCTGTGGTTGTCACCGGCCAACGCGCGGGTGATCGCTGACAAAATGGCCGCCGACCTCAGCGCCGCCGACCCGGCCAATGCCCAGCGCTATCAGAGCAATGCCAAAGCCTTCGATGAACGTCTGGATGCGCTGGATCAGCGCTTGAAGAAGCGTCTGGCCAATGTCGAAGGCAAGCCGTACTTCGTGTTTCATGAGGCGTTTGATTATTTCGAAGACGCTTACGGCCTGAAGCACGCCGGGGTGTTCGCGGTGGCCGCTGAAGTACAGCCCGGCGCCCAGCATGTCGCGGCGATGCGCAAGCGTTTGCAGGAAGTAGGCAAGACCTGTGTGTTCAGCGAGCCGCCATTGCGTCCGCGCCTGGCGGAAACCCTGGTGGCCGGTTTGCCGGTGAAACTCGCCGAGCTGGATGCGTTGGGTGGTTATACGCCGGCGACGGCTCAGGGCTATGAGCAGGTGCTGGAAAAACTCAGCAATGATCTGGCCGGGTGCCTGGAGTCGCTGTAACAACACAAACCTTGTGGGAGCGAGCCTGCTCGCGAAAGCGGTTGGTCAGTCAGCAAAAATGCTGAACGGGCCGCCGCCTTCGCGAGCAGGCTCGCTCCCACAGGTTCGTGTTTGCTTGGCGAATCTACTCAGAGGGCGAAGGGCAACGGTGTATTGACCTTCTGCCGCTGCGCCAGGCGCTGCTCGAATTCCTGCGGATCGTGAATCAACACGTCCTGCCCGGCGAACTGCTCGGCGGCGATCAGGCGTGACAGCCAGAACCGCACACAAGCCACACGCAACATCGTTGGCCAGAGCTCAGCCTCCGCCGCCGTGAACGGGCGCAGCGCCGCGTAGGCACCGAGGAATGCCCGGGCGCGCGGGCCATCGATCACGCCCTCCTCGTCCGAACACCAGTCATTCAACGCGATCGCCACGTCGTACAGCATCGGCCCCGAGCAGGCGTTGTAGAAGTCGATCAACCCGGTCAGATGGGTGCCTTCGAACATGGCGTTGTCGCGGAACAGATCGGCGTGAATATTGGCGCGAGGTAGCGCAAGAATCTTCTCTTTGCGCTCGGTGATCTCATCCAGCGCCTTTTGCAGCAAGGCACGCGGCTCATCGCTCAGGTGCGAGAGAAATTCAGTGCCCTCCTCCAGCATCCAGTCCAGGCCGCGATCGGTCTTGCGCTTGATCATGCGCTCGCCCTGGGTTGCCAGATGCAGATGCGCCTGCAACTCGCCGACCTGCGCGCAATGCTGGGCGTTGGCGACCTTGATGTGCTTGCCCGACAGACGCGGTTGCAGCAGCGCCGGTTTGCCTTTGAGCTCACGCAGGGCCAAGCCGTCGGTGGTGCGCAGGGCGTAAGGCACCGGCAGATCGGCTTCGTGCAGCACGTCGAGCAGGTCGATGAAGAACGGCATCTCCTGCACCGGGCCGCGCTCGACCAGGGTCAGGACAAACTCGCCCTGCTCCAGACTGATGAAGAAATTGGTGTTTTCGCTGCCGGCGGCGATCCCCTGGAAATCGAGCAGGCGGCCGAGCCCGTAAGGGGCGAGAAAGGTTTCCAGCTCGGGCCGAGCCAGGGGAGTGAACACAGACATGTCTTGACTGCCAGTACGGGCGCCGCAACGGCGGCGCCACAAGTGAATTAAAAACCTACTTCCATTCGAAGATCTTCCATGACGGGATCAGCATATCCGGCTGGTCCGAGCGGATGAAGTTGGCATCCGTTCCGTCGGCGCGCACCAGAAAGTACGGCGGCGCGCCCTTCGGCGTGACCTTGATCGCATACAGGAAACCGTTCTGACGGTACTCCTGAATAGTCTTGTCGCCCTCCGTGCGGATGGTGACCTCGGGGTCGCCGCCCGGCGCATCATCCGCCGCAATCGCGGCCAGTGGTGAGACAGCGATCAACCCGACCAGCAGCAAGCGATTTAACGTACGCATGATAACCTTGTCCCTTTGTCGTCAACGGTCCCGCTATTCTAGCGCCGGACCCGCCGAAAAGGTTGATCCTGCTCATGAGCCAAGCCCCCCTCGTCCTGGTGGACGGTTCGTCTTACCTGTACCGCGCCTTTCATGCACTGCCACCACTGACCACGTCCAAAGGCCTGCCGACCGGTGCGGTCAAAGGCGTGCTGAACATGCTCAAGAGTCTGCGCAAGCAGTACCCGGACAGCCCCTTCGCCGTGGTGTTCGACGCCAAGGGCGGAACATTTCGTGACGAGATGTACGCCGAATACAAGGCCAACCGGCCGAGCATGCCCGATGACATGCGCGTGCAGATCGAGCCGCTGCACCAGAGCGTGATCGCCCTCGGCTTCCCGCTGCTGTGCGTCGACGGCGTCGAGGCTGACGACGTGATCGGCACCCTCGCCCGCAGCAGTGCGGCGGCCGATCGCCCGGTGATCATTTCCACCGGTGACAAGGACATGGCGCAACTGGTCGACGGCCACATTACCTTGGTCAACACCATGTCCGGTAGCTCGATGGATGTGGAAGGCGTGAAGGAGAAATTTGGCGTCGCACCGGAGCAGATCATCGATTATCTGGCGCTGATGGGCGATTCCTCCGACAACATTCCGGGCGTGCCGGGCATCGGCCCGAAGACGGCGTCCGGCCTGCTGGTCGGCGTCAACGGCGGTCTGACCGAGCTGTACGCCAACCTCGACATCGTGCCGACCCTGCCGATCCGTGGCGCAAAAACCCTGCCGGCCAAGCTCGAAGAGCACAAGGAAATGGCTTTCCTGTCCTATCAACTGGCGACCATCAAGGTCGACGTGCCGCTGGATATCGGCCTCGACGATCTGCAGATGGGTCAGGAAGATCCGGCCAAACTCTACGAGCTGTACACCCTGCTGGAATTCAAGAGCTGGCTCAATGATCTGGATCGCGATGCCAAGCGTCTGGAACTGAGCGCGGCGGCCGAACCTGCGCCCGCCCATGATCTGTTCAGCGCCCCGCAAGCCGAGGCACCTGCTGCCCCTGCCGAAGCCGCCTACGAAACCATCCTCGATCAGGCTCGCTTCGACGTCTGGCTGGAAAAACTGCGCAACGCCAAGCTGATCGCCTTCGACACCGAAACCACCGGCATCGACGCGCAGCGAGCGCAACTGGTCGGTCTGTCGTTCGCCGTACAGGCCAACGAAGCTGCGTACATCCCGCTGACCCACTCCTACATCGGCGTGCCGGAGCAGCTGGATCGCGACACCGTGCTGCGCGCACTCAAGCCGATTCTGGAAGACCCGAGCAAACTCAAGGTTGGCCAGCACGCCAAGTTCGACATGAACATTCTGGCCAACTGCGCCATTGGCGGCGATCAGAGCCAGGGCATCAGCGTGCACGGCATCGCCTTCGACACCATGCTCGAGTCCTACGTACTCAATTCCACCGCGACCCGTCACGACATGGACAGCCTCGCGCAGAAGTACCTTGACCACACCACGGTGAGCTTCCAGGACATCGCCGGCAAAGGTGCCAAGCAACTGACCTTCGACCAGATCGCTCTGGAACAGGCCGGGCCGTATGCCGCCGAAGACGCCGACATCACTCTGCGCCTGCACCAGATCCTGTTCGACAAGCTCAGCGCGATTCCGAGCCTGGCCAGCGTCTTGACCGACATCGAAATCCCACTGGTACCGGTATTGGCGCGCATCGAACGCCAGGGCGCGTTCGTCGATGCCGAACTGCTCGGCATTCAGAGCATTGAGCTGGGCAACAAAATGGTCGCGCTGGAGCGTGAAGCCTTCGAAATTGCCGGGGAGGAATTCAACCTCGGCTCGCCGAAGCAGCTGGGCGTGATTCTCTATGAAAAGCTCGGCCTGCCGGTGCTGAAGAAAACCGCCAAGGGCCAGCCGTCCACCGCTGAAGAAGTGCTGGCGAAACTCGCCGAAGACGATCACCGCTTGCCGAAGGTGCTGATGGAGCACCGTTCGATGAGCAAGCTGAAAAGCACCTACACCGATCGCCTGCCCGAACAGATCAACCCGCGCACCGGGCGCATCCACACCTCGTATCATCAGGCCGTGGCTTCGACCGGGCGCCTGTCTTCCAGTGATCCGAACCTGCAGAACATTCCGGTGCGCACCGCCGAAGGCCGACGCATTCGTCAGGCGTTCGTCGCACCGAAGGGTTACAAACTGCTGGCGGCGGACTATTCGCAGATCGAACTGCGGATCATGGCCCACCTGTCCCGCGACGAAGGCCTGATGAACGCCTTTCGCAACAATCTCGACGTGCACACTGCAACCGCTGCCGAAGTATTCAAGGTCGAGCTTGATCAAGTGACCTCGGACCAGCGCCGCAGCGCCAAGGCGATCAACTTCGGTCTGATCTACGGCATGGGCGCGCAGAAGCTCGGCAAGGACATCGGCGTCGACACCAAGACCGCCAAGGCTTACATCGACACCTACTTCGCCCGTTATCCAGGCGTGCGCGAATACATGGAGCGTACCCGCGCGCAAGCGGCGGATCAGGGTTACGTCGAAACTTTCTTCGGTCGTCGCCTGTACTTGCCGGAGATCAACTCGAACAAGCCGCAGGAACGCGCCGCTGCAGAACGCACAGCGATCAACGCGCCGATGCAGGGCACGGCAGCGGACATCATCAAGAAAGCGATGGTGGCTGTGGATAACTGGCTGGCCACGTCGGGGCTGGATGCCCGGGTCATCCTGCAAGTGCACGACGAACTGGTGCTGGAGGTTCGCGAGGATCTGGTCGAGCAGGTCAGTGCCGAAATTCGTACGCACATGAGCGAAGCGGCGAAACTGGATGTGCCGCTGCTGGTGGAAGTTGGCGTGGGCAACAACTGGGATGAGGCGCACTGAGTTTGTAAAGGTGCCGCGACGCGACGTCGCGGCAAGTCCCGTAAACCGGCTTAGAACGATAAATGCTTGAGGCTATTCCAAAGCTTTTTGAAAAAAATCTGAACTAATCTGTCGACCGAACACTCAGAGATACTGAATGGCTGGTGAAGCCCTTCGATGCTCCTATGTTGTGTTAAGTGTTGGCAGATATCTGAACCCCGCCCTAGCGGTTCGGAACTTGAACCCCGGAACTTCTCCCTCCCCAATGAAGTCCGGGGCTTTTTTTGCCCCAAAACTGGCTGTGATGCCGTCATGCTGCGTTAAAAGCACCGCTAAAAATGCTCATTTAGGTACCCTAAACTCCGCTTTTTAGCGGTGCTTTCGCCTTGCCTGACAGCACCACAGTCAGTTTTGAAATTGTCTTACTCGGCTGCCGCCTCGGTGTTTTTGTCTGCCAGTTCCATCCAGTCGGCCAATACGGTGTAGGCCTCTTCCAGGCCCATGCGTTTTGGTGCGGAGAACAGTTGGATGGTGATCGAGTCGCCCCAGCCTTTGCGGATTTCCGACTGTACTTTCAGCAGGGTGTTCTTGGCTGCGCCGTAGGTGAGTTTGTCGGCTTTGGTCAGCAGGATGTGCATCGGCATGCCAGCGGCGACGGCCCAGTCGAGCATCAGCAGGTCGAAGTCGGTCATCGGATGGCGGATGTCCATCATCAGAATCAGACCTTTCAGACTCTCCCGACCACCGAGGTAAGCCTCAAGGTGGCGCTGCCAGTGTTGCTTGAGCGGGATCGGTACTTTTGCATAACCGTAGCCCGGCAGGTCGACCAGACGGCGATCATCGTCTAGCTTGAAGAAGTTCAACAGCTGTGTGCGACCCGGAGTTTTCGAGGTGCGCGCCAGGCTGGCGTGAGTCAGGGTGTTCAGCGCGCTGGATTTGCCGGCGTTGGAACGACCGGCAAACGCCACTTCGAAGCCTTCGTCGTCAGGGCATTGATCGACTTTGGCGGCACTGAGCATGAACGTGGACTGTTGGCACAGGCCGAGGATGGGATTCTTGAGTTGCATGGGATTTCCGATGTGGGCGGCGCCGGGATTGGGCGCGGAACGCGGTGTCGCTTCCGTTTCAGTGACGCCAGTATATAATGCCGCAGATTTTGTGTGTGCTTTGTCCCAGCGAAGGATGAAGTTCACGAGAGCGACAGACTTTGATTGCGCATTAGAACGCAGAACGCTCTCAACCCTGAAAAGGTCGTTTTATGACGAAATGGCTGCTGGCTGCCGGAGTCTTGATGCCGCTTTACAGCGCACAGGCTACACAGGATCCGGAAGCCGTGTACAACCGTGTTTGTGGTGCCTGTCATTCCGGCCAACTACCCATGGCGCCCGCAAGAGGCGATCAGGAAGCTTGGACGCCGAGGTTGGCGAAAGGTATGGGGACGCTGGTGCAACACGTGACCCAGGGTTTCAAGGCGATGCCGCCGCGTGGTTTGTGCATGGACTGCAGTGCCGAGGATTACCAGGCCATCATCCTGTGGATGAGCGAGAGTAAGCCCGGTCCATAACTTAACCCTTAGCCGTAGTTGGATTAGCTGATGAACAAATTGATCGTGAGTCTGCTGTTGACCGTGGGAATTTCAGGTATCGCCCATGCTGCCGGCGATGCCGCAGCAGGCCAGGCCAAAGCTGCCGTTTGCGGGGCCTGCCATGGCCCGGACGGCAACAGCATGGCGCCAAACTTTCCGAAACTGGCAGGTCAGGGTGAACGCTACCTCGACAAGCAATTGCATGACATCAAGTCGGGCAAGCGCGTGGTGCTGGAAATGACCGGCCTGTTGACCAACCTGAATGATCAGGATCTGGCCGACATCGCTGCGTACTTCGCCAGCCAGAAAGGCAGTGTCGGCGCCGCCGATCCGAAGATCGTCGCTCGCGGTGAAGCGCTGTTCCGTGGCGGCAACCTGGAAAAAGGCCTGCCAGCCTGCACCGGCTGCCATTCGCCGAACGGTGCCGGCAATGCTGCAGCAGGCTTCCCGCACCTGGGTGGCCAGCATGCGCAATACATCGCCAAGCAACTGACCGATTTCCGCAAGGAAGACGGCGGTCGCGCCAACGACGGCGACGCGATGACCATGCGCACCATCGCGCGCAAGCTGAGCGACGAAGACATCGCCGCTGTTTCCAGCTACATCCAGGGCCTGCACTGAGACGCTGAATCGAGGGCTGAGCGAGGCGCGCAGCGCCGGCCACGTTAACGCTCGATTAATCCTTCGCAGCAAGTATAAAAAGGGTGGCTTTGGCCGCCCTTTTTTGTGGCCGCTGCCGTTACACTACAGCACTCATGCCCGCCAGGATCTGTGTCGCAACAGGTCGAGCGAGGCGACCCAAATTGTTCAGGAGTAAAGCATGCGTAATCTGATCATCAGCGCCGCCCTCGTCGCTGCCAGCCTGTTCGGCGTCACCGCCCAGGCCGCTGAAGCCCCTGCCGCCCCTTATGTCGAACTGGCCAATCCGGTGCCGGTTGCAAAGCCTGGCAAAATCGAAGTGGTCGAGCTGTTCTGGTACGGCTGCCCGCATTGCTACGCTTTTGAGCCAGTGATCAATCCATGGGTTGAAAAACTGCCGTCCGACGTCAACTTCGTGCGCATTCCCGCCATGTTCGGCGGCCCATGGGACGCTCACGGCCAGATGTTCCTGACTCTGGAAGCCATGGGTGTCGAGCATCAGGTACACAACGCCGTGTTCAACGCGATCCAGAAAGAACACAAGAAGCTCACCGACAAGAACGACATGGCTGACTTCCTCGCCACTCAAGGCGTGGACAAGGACAAGTTCCTCGCCACTTTCGACTCGTTCGCTATCAAAGGCCAGATCGTCAAGGCCCGTGAGCTGGCGAAGAAGTACGAAATTACTGGCGTGCCAACCATGATCGTCAATGGTAAATACCGCTTCGACATCGGCTCTGCCGGTGGTGCCGAGCAAGCATTGAAGCTGGCTGACGATCTGGTCGCCAAAGAGCGAGCGGCGAACAAGGCTGCTGCCAACTAAGCGCGGCATTCGCCATGCGCCGCTGGAAGTCCGAACGCATCGTTGGCCTGCATGATCCGCAGGTCAACGAGCATCACCTGGCGTCTACGGGCCTGCCCGCAGACCAGCGTCTGCGCTTGCTCAGTTTCAACATTCAGGTCGGCATCAGCACCGAGCGCTATCGGCATTACCTGACCCGCAGCTGGCAGCATCTGCTGCCGCACACCGGGCGTTCCGGCAATCTGCAAAAGATCGGTGACCTGCTCGGCGACTTCGATCTGGTCGCGCTGCAGGAAGCCGATGGCGGCAGCCTGCGTTCGGGCTACGTCAATCAGGTCGAACATCTGGCCCACCTCGGCGCCTTTCCCTACTGGTATCAACAACTCAATCGCAACCTCGGTCGACTGGCCCAGCACAGCAATGGCGTGCTCAGTCGCCTGAAGCCGTGGGCGATCGAGGATCATCCGCTGCCCGGCCCGAAAGGTCGCGGCGCGATCCTGCTGCGCTTCGGCGAAGGTCCGGAAGCGTTGGTGGTGGTAATGATGCACCTGGCCCTCGGCGCGCGGACCCGCAGCCTGCAACTGGCCTACATTCGTGATTTGATCAGCGGCTACAAGCATCAGGTGCTGATGGGCGACATGAATACCCATGCCAGCGACCTGCTCGAACACTCGCCATTACGCGATCTCGGCCTGCTGGCCCCGCAGGTGGAAGCGACCTTCCCCAGCTGGCGCCCACAGCGTTGCCTTGATCATATTCTGCTCAGCCCGACCCTGACCCTGGAAAAGGTCGAGGTACTGGCCCAGCCCATTTCCGATCACCTGCCGGTCGCGGTGGAAATTCGTCTGCCGGGTTCGCTCACGGCCGACGCATTGCCCGCGTTGAGCCCTGCCCCTCGCGGAACCTGTGAATGAGCGACGACGCCCAGCGCTGGAAAGAGAAGTACCTCAAGAGCATCGAACAGCAGGACAAGCTCGAACGCCGCTGGGCCGCGCGACTCGACCTGCTGCGGCGCGGTCTGGTGCGCAGCACGCTGGCGGCCGAAGGCACCGACAAGGCTGTCGATCAGTGCATGAAAGAAATGCGCGAAGTGGTGCGCACCGATGACATGGACGCCGGCCTCGCCGCCCTGCTGCCGCGTCTGGAAAAAGCCGTGCTCGACTCCGAGCAGCGCCGTGAGACCCGCATTGATCAGGTCAGCACCGCGCTGACCGCGCTGGTCACCCAGTTGCAGGCTTTGCCATTGCCGCGCGAAGTCGCGCAACCGCTGAAGAAATTCGCCAAACAACTGGACAGCCGCGTCGGTCAGGCGCGGGAAATGCCACTGCTGCTGAGCGAGCTCAGTGGCTTGCAGGGCAAGGCCTTGAGTCAGTTGGAGACGCCTGCCGAGCCGGGTCGGCCGGGGTTGTTGCAGCGTTTGTTTGGTAGTCGCGACAGTGAAGAAACCGTTGCACCGGCGGCCGACATACCAGCAACACCAGTGCCGCAGCTGGTCGAAGCTCAGCAGCCTGAACCGGAGCCTGCGCAATCGGCACCGGTGGCCAACGCGGAGCCAGCGATCGCAGCGCCCGAGACCATCATCGAAACGTCCGCCCAGACGCCGCCTGATGAGCCGCAAGTCGTTGCGTTCGCTGCGCCTGTGGTCGTCGTTGAAGCCGAGCCAGCGCAAGTTGAACCCGCCGCGGACGCCGAGATGACCGTCGCTGCGCCAGCAACCGAGGCGTTCAACCCCGATGAATTGATCCACCCCGGCGATCCCTCGCCGCTGCTCCTCGACAGCCTGCCCTTGCCCGAGCCAATCGCTCAAGCATTGGCCGCTATCGACCCGGAGCAGTCGGAACACGACATCCTCTTCGCTCTGCCGGATTCCCCGGAGCCGTCCTACAGCTCCGTGGCCAGACACATCGAAGACACGCTGATCGGCCTGCTCGACGACCTGACCCTGCCCGAGCGCCACCGGCCGCAAGCCGAAGCCATGCGCGAACGGCTCAAACACGGACTGAACTGGTACGAGCTGCTACCGATCCTCGACGATCTCGCAACCTTGATGCTGGCGATTACCGATAGCGGTCAGCACGAATTCGAAGCCTATCTGCAACAGCTCAACGAACGCCTTGAAGCGTTCCAGAGCAACCTGCAAGCGGCCAGCGAAGGGCATGCCGACAACAGCTCGGCGGCGCGGGCCATGGACACGCAGATTCGCGAGCAGGTCGACGGCTTGCAGAGCAGCGTCCAGCAAGCAGCCGACCTCGATGACCTCAAGCATGTGCTGGAGAATCATCTGGAAGGCCTGCTGGGAACGATGGATCAGCACCAGAAGCAGCGCGACGCCCGCGAGCAGGAAGTCGCCGCCAGGTTGAAGAGCCTGTCGGAGCGCGTGGCGCATATGGAGCAGGAAGCCATGGGCTTCCGTGAACATCTTGAAGAGCAGCGGCAGAAAGCCCTGATCGATCCGTTGACCGGCCTGCCTAACCGCGCGGCGTGGAGTGAACGCCTGGAGCATGAAATCCAGCAATGGCAGCAGCACGGCAACACCCTTAGCCTGGCCATGCTCGACCTCGATCATTTCAAGCGCATCAACGACAGCTACGGCCACCTGGCCGGCGACAAAGTCCTGAAGATCATCGCCACAGTGCTGCGCAAGCGCCTGCGCGGCTCGGATTTCATCGCCCGTTTCGGCGGTGAAGAGTTTGTGCTGTTGCTGCCGGCGACGCCGCCAGCGGTTGGCGCAAAACTGCTGGAAACCCTGCGCGCGGCGATCGAAGCCTGCCCGTTTCATTTCAAGGGCGAGCGAGTGACCATTACGATTTCCATGGGACTGGCATCGTTCAAGGTCGGAGAACACAGCGATCTAGTGTTGAAAAGAGCCGATCAGGCGCTGTATCGGGCAAAAAACGCCGGACGCAACCGAGTGGAGCTCGGCTAAGGCAATTGTTCCATTTTGTTTAATTCCGCCCGCTGGCGGACGCTGGCCAAACCGGTACGTTACACTGTTGCATTACTGTCTTCTGCGTATTGTCCTCTGCCATGAAATTCTTTGCCCTTGTTGCCTCGCTGTTCGTCCTCGCTGGTTGCGCCAGCGGCCCGCGTTACGACACCAGCCATCCTTCGGCCAATTACGACAGCCGCATCCAGTTTGTCGTGGTGCATTACACCTCGGCGTCACTGGAGCGTTCGCTGCAATTGCTGACCCATGGCGACGTCAGCAGCCATTACCTGATCGGCGATGACAAGAACGCCACAATCTACAAGCTGATGGACGAAAACCAACGGGCCTGGCACGCCGGCGAGAGTCAATGGCAAGGCCGCACCTGGTTGAACTCCAGCTCCATCGGCATCGAAATCGTCAATCCCGGCTACAAGGACACCCCGACCGGGCGCCTGTGGTATCCGTACAGCGAAGCGCAGATCGAATCGTTGATCACCCTGCTCAAGGACATCAGCAAGCGCAACGGCATCAGCCCGCGGCACATCATCGGTCACAGCGACATCGCGCCGCTGCGCAAGCTTGATCCGGGGCCATTGTTTCCGTGGAAACGTCTCGCTGATGAAGGCTTGGGACTGTGGCCGAACGAGCAAGCGGTAGCGCGTCAGCAAGCCGTGTTCAACAGCAGTCCGCTGCCGGAACCAGGCTGGTTCCAGGCGCAACTTGCGCGCCTGGGTTACGACACGCCGCAGACCGGCGAGCTGGACGTCGCCACGCGCCACGTCCTCGCCGCGTTCCAGATGCATTACCGCCCTGCTCGCTTCGACGGGACGCCGGATGCGCAAACCGCGGCACTTCTTCTGGTCCTCAATCAGACAAAATAATGACGCCCGCCCGACGGTCAGGGCGAAATCGCAATCAGCAGCTATAACTCATGGTAATTCTTCGGAAAATCCTTGATGGCTGCGACCCGAGAGACGCTGCGTAGCTGGTTTTATCGCCCTGCTTTTTTGGCGATGATCGCGGCTGTCCTCAGCGCCAGTCTGTTGATCGCCGGCGGTATGTTCGCGGCGATACGCCAGATGGAAATGCGCGAGAGCCAGGAAATGAACGCCCAGGGCGAGCGTTTCCTCGCTCGCCTCGAACAATTGTTCGGCCAGTTGCGCGAAAGTCTCGACGACCTTGAAGCCCAGCCCTTGCGCGGCTGCGACGAAGAAATGATCGCGACCCTGCAGCAAGTCACCTTCAACTACCGCTTCGTCTATGAAGCGGCATATATGGACGCTTCGCGATTCTGCTCCAACCGTCCGCGCCAGGAAGGTCTGTCGTTGGTGCGCGCGCCGGACATTCAGGGCCCGACCTACAGCTATTGGCTCAACACCACCACCGAACCCGATGAAAACCGCGCGGCGCTGATGCTTGGCCGCGGCAACTTCCGTGTCGCTACCTCGCGCGGACATTTGACCGACATGGTCGATCTGTCGCCCGGCAGCAGCCTGCTGGTGGTACTCGATCACGGCACTCGCGCGATTCCGGTGCTCGGCACCGCACAGACCTGGCCACCGACCGAACCCTGGCCACCGAAGAGCCGTGATGCGCTGCAAGTCACGCAAACGCGGCTGATCTATCGCATGCCCACCGACAACCCGGAATATCAATTGGTGCTGATCACGCCGCGCACGGGCATGCACGTCCCGGCTGTGTGGTGGTGGCTGTTGCCGGTGTGCCTGATCGCCGGCGCCGTTGTCGGCTTTCTGACCTTGCTGCTGGTGCGTCAGCGCCAGTCACTGGATGCCGAGCTGCACGGAGCGATCCGCCGGGGTGAGTTGCAGGTGCTGTATCAGCCGATCTTCGACCTCGACAGCCGTCACTGCGTCGGCGCCGAAGCGCTGCTGCGCTGGCGGCGCCCGGACGGCACCCTGACCAGCCCCGACCTATTCATTCCCATGGCGGAGAACACCGGGCAGATCCGGCAGATGACCGACTTCGTGTTGCAGCGTCTGCTCGAACAACTGGGCCAGTTACTGCGCGCCAATCCGCAGCTGTATATCTCGGTGAACCTCGCGGCCTGCGACGTCATGGTGCCGCGCATCGGCCAGGTCATGGCGCGGCTGCTTGCCCTGCACCGTGTCGCCGCGCGGCAGATAGCCTTCGAAGTCACCGAGCGCGGCCTGATCGATGTAGTGGTGGCGCGGGAGAACCTGCAAGCCTTGCGCGACGTTGGCCATCAGGTGCTGATCGATGATTTCGGCACCGGCTATTGCAGCCTTGCCTATCTGCAGACCTTGCCGGTGGACTGCCTGAAGATCGACAAGGCGTTCATCGATGCGCTGGGCCATGACGCGGCGAGCAGCGGCGTCGCTCCGCACATCATTCACATGGCGCAGGCGCTGGATCTGAAAGTGATTGCCGAAGGCATCGAGCTGGAATCCCAGGCAGCGCTGCTCAGCAGTGAGGGGGTCAAGTTCGGTCAGGGCTGGCTGTTCGCCCACGCCTTGAGCGCCGTGCAATTCATCGAACTGATCACCCGAGGTCGACGCCTGGCCGGGCGGCGTATGGACGACGAGGCTTAAACGGCCAGCGCCATGTAGAACTGGGTGCCCTGCCCAGGCCGCGAGTAGACGCCCATGCGCCCGCCGTGCAACTGGACGATTTCCTTGCACAGCGCCAGGCCGAGCCCGGCGCCGCCCTTCTTGCGCCCGACCTGCACGAACGGCTCGAAAATCCGCCCCTGCTGGCCGTAGGCAATGCCTTCGCCATTGTCTTCGACGCTGATGATCACCCGCTCGCCATGGCGGCGCGCCTGCAGACGGATCTGCCCGTCGCGGGCGGTATGGCGCAAGGCGTTGTCGATCAGATTGTCGAGGACGCGATCGAGTTGCGCCTGATCAGCCTGCAACCTCGGCAGCGGGCCTTGAATCTCGACGTTCAGCGCAACACCTTTGGCCGCAGCCACGTCGGCAAAGCGCAGTTGCGCCTGCTCCAGCAGGTCCTCAATGGAACATGGCGCCAGGGTGAGTTTCTGTAGACCGTTCTGGTAGCGCGAGAAATTCAGCAAGTCGTTGATCAATTGCATCAGCCGCTGCATTTCTTCGTTGACCGTATCCAGCAGGTCAGCTTCGCGCGATTCAGCCGGGAATTTCGCCCTCTCGCGAAACAGTCCGAAGGCCATGTGCATGCCTGTGACCGGCGTGCGCAGTTCATGGGAAGCGCGCAAAACAAACTCACTGCGCACGCGCTCGAACGCGCGTTGCTCGGTGACGTCGTGCAGCACCATCACCGCACCGAGAATATGCCCTTGGGTATGACTGACCGGCGTCAGGCTGTAAGTCAGCAGGCGCGATTCGCCATCGACTTCGATGCTCAGATCTTCCGGCGCCCGCTCCAGCGTGCCGCCGCGCAGGACCAATTGCAGTTGTGCATCCAGTTCCGGGCGGCCGAGCGCGGTGCCCAAGCCTTGGCCCAGTCGATCGTCTTCCCAGCCCAACTGGCGCTGAGCAACAGGGTTGAGGTGCTCAAGCTGGCCCTGGCGGTCAATCATCAACAAACCGTCGTCGATGCTGTCGAGCACCGCTTGCAAGCGCTGCTGGCCGGCCAACAGTTCGTCGACATTCATCGCCTGGTGTTCGCGCAACGCCTCGGCCATCAGGCCGAAGCGCCGCGACAGCAGATTGACTTCCATGGCCGTGGAAATCGGCAGAGTCACGTCATAGTTACCCTGGCCGATGTTGTCCGCAGCCTTGGCCAGCGCTTCGATCGGTGCGCCGAAGCGCCGAGCAATGCCCTGCGCCGTGACAAAACCGATGATCAGCACTGCCAGCCCGACCAGGCCAAGCAGCCCGGCTATCAGCAGGGCGCGTTCGCGAGCGGCATGCTGCACCTCATTGATACTGTCCAGCGCGTGCTTGTGCTCAGCAATTAACCCATTACGCAGAATATTGAAGCGCTCGCGGAAATCCGCGCTGGTGCTGGCGTTCTTTGCCGCTTCGGCAGTCACGTCGAATGAGGCGAGGAAGCTCAGGTAATCGGCCTTGGCCTGGCGGAAACCGTAAGGCTGGTCATCGCCCTCCTGCTGTTGGGCGATGCCTTGGTCGAGCAACTCGAAGTAGTGCTGCTTGGACGCTTCGAACGCGACGGGGTCGGGTTTTTCGGCGAGCATGATGATCAATTGATCACCGAGGGTCTGGCGCAGCTTGAGCCCCAGATCCAGGGTGACAAAGTTGCTGCGCACCAGCGCTTCCTGCGACCCGGCCATCTGCATCACGCTGACCAGCCCGAGCAAGAGTCCGAGCAAGGCCACCGTGATCAACGCAGAAATGCTCAGGAACAGGCGCGTGCGCAGCTTGATCGCCAGTTTCATCGCGCAGTGCTCACAGGTTGTACTGCTTGCGTTTGCGATACAGGGTCGAGGCGTCGATGCCGAGGGTTTTCGCCGCTTGATCCAGGGTGCCGGCGGTGGCCAGAACCGCGCCGATGTGCGCTTTCTCCAGCTCGTCCAGGCTCAGTGCCGCGCCGACCCGTGGCGCGTTGTTGGCCGGTTGTTCGGCCATGCCCAGGTGGCTGATTTCCACGCGTTCCTGCGGGCAGATGATGCTAGCTCGCTCGACCACGTTGCGCAGTTCGCGAATGTTGCCCGGCCAGCGATAACCGAGCAGCGCTTCGCGCGCCTCATCGCTAAAGCCGCGCGCTGGGCGTGCGTACTCTTTGACGAAGCGTGCGAGGAAGCGATCGGCAAGGGTCAGGATGTCTTCGGCGCGCTCGCGCAATGGCGGCAGATGCAGGGTGATGACGTTGAGGCGATAGAGCAGGTCTTCGCGGAAACGGCCGTCACGGACCATGTCTTCGAGGTTGAGGTTGGTGGCGGCGAGGATGCGCACATCGGCGCGGCGAGTGACCGGATCGCCTACCCGCTCGTATTCCTTGTCCTGGATGAAGCGCAGCAATTTTGGTTGCAACGTCAGAGGAAAGTCGCCGATCTCGTCGAGAAACAGCGTGCCGCCATCAGCCTGATTAACACGCCCCAAGGTGCTTTCACTGGCACCGGTAAACGCGCCACGACTATGGCCGAACAGTTCGCTTTCCATCAGCTCGGCAGTCAGCGACGGGCAGTTGATAGTGACGCAGGATTTCTTCTCGCGCTTGCTCCAGCCGTGGATCGCACGGGCCAGTTCACCTTTACCCGTACCGGACTCGCCAAGGATAAGAATGTTGGCGTCGGTGCTTGCGACCTGCCGTGCGGTTTCCAGCACGACTTTCATCGCCGGGCTGTGGGAATCGAGACCGTCTTTCGGTTTGCGGATCTCGCCTTCGAGCGCTTCAAGGCGTGCGGAGAGCTGGCGCACTTCCAACTGCTTGGCGGTGGCCAGGCGCAGTTGATCAGGGCTGCACGGCTTGACCAGATAATCGGCGGCGCCAGCCTGGATGGCATCAACCGCGGTGTCGACCGCCGAGTGGGCGGTGACGATCACTACGCGCATCCACGGCGCCTGAATGCGCATCTGCGCGAGGACGTCGAGACCGTTGTCCTCGCCCAGACGCAAATCGAGGAAGCACAGGTCGAAGACCTGACGTTGCAGCAAAGCATCGGCTTGGGCCGCGCTATTGGCGGTGGCTACCGTATAGCCTTCGTCTTCGAGGCAATAACGAAACGTACGCAGGATGGCGGATTCATCGTCCACCAGCAGAATGCGGCCTTGTTGCTCAGTGGCAGATTCCATTTTTCCTACGCTCCATAGTGATTAGTCTTGGGTTAGTCCCGGAAAAATCGGGCAAGTTGCATGGTTGATTCTGAACGATACCAGCCATAGGAGGGTAGCTCTCTACTGCCATAACGGCCAATTCATTGATTTCGTTGAGTTTTAAAACATTCGGCGTTTTGCAGGGCAGATCCTGCGTCCTCTTCTGACATCTGCGTACCGGTAGCAATTCCATATCATCGAAATTTCCCACGAAATAATCGTGCATTGCGCACGACCGCAGAAGAGCCATCGTGCAGGATGCGTCGCAGGAAATTTCCGAAGAGTACGTAACTTATTGTTTTTATTGATAATTTCTGACATCAAAAAACTGGCATGCAGGCTGCAATACCTCACTCAGCCCGGGCAGAACAGCACTGCCCCAACAGAACAAGCGTGAGGAACACAGGATGACTCGCCCAATCGCCGCCCAAGTACGTATTTCGCCACTGCAGATCCAGCAAGGTCTGTTCGGTGTACTGGCGTTGCTGATCACCCTGATCGTCTGCCAGCAGTACATGAGCTGGGAAAACAGCCGTAAACCCGAGCCATTGATTTCGATGCAGCACAGCACTCAGACGCACTTCAGTGCCGTGAGCAGCAGCCAGGCTGAAAACGCTTCGATGCACATGATCGATGTCGACCAGGCGCAACCGCTGGATCAATTGCCACGGGAAGAGCGCTGGGTTTTCTAAGTCAGTGAATACATTCGGGCGCGTAGCGCCGGAAACCGGAAACACCCCTAAATAGAGAAGTAAGGAGAATCACCATGTTGAGCTGGGCAATTACATTCTTGATCATTGCCATCATCGCCGCCGTTCTGGGCTTCGGTGGTATCGCGGGCACCGCCACGGGTATCGCCAAGATTCTCTTTGTCGTGTTCCTGGTGATGTTCATCGCTTCCTTCTTCTTTGGCCGTCGCGGCCGAGGTTAACGATGATCGGTCTCAAGACATTGGCCGCCGCCCTGTTTCTGGGCGGCAGTGCCATGGCCATGGCGGCCAATGACGGCCAGACCCGGGTCAACGAACTGCTCGCCTCCGACGCGCAGTACCGTGAAACCTGGGAAGGCGTGATCAAAAAGGAAGAGCGCGTACCGGAATGGGTGATCAACCTGTCCGGCACTTCCGAGCAACAGATGCACGCCGTTACGGAAGATGGTGATCAGTATCTGGTCGGCCCGCTCTGCGAGAGTCAGGACAAGTGCCTGAATCACCGGTTGATCGTGGCCTTCAGCTTCGACAAGGATGACGCCTACGCCATGCTGGTCGATGTGCCGGAAGGTCTGCCGCAAGACAAGTCGCCGACGCGACACGCGACTTATCGCTTCTTCGGCAAACCTGATCAGGGCATGCAGGATCTGCTGATGGAAACCCTGAAGAAAGATCCGAAGTGGTACTGACGCAGGACGCGCAAAGGTTTCGAACACGAAAGCAGCGCCCCGCTGCTTTCCACTGCGCCGCCCGATGAGGGTCGGTGCATGACCAGGGGGCCGGGACGTTCTGACTGATGCAGAGTCGGAGTGACCTACGGGTACAGGGAGTACCTGCGCAAGGGCCGGGTCAGGGTAAAAGCTGCGCCGCAGGTTCGTCGACCCGATGGTCTGACGAATCTGCGCTGGGCTTTGAATCAGCTAAACCATTGATCCAGCGCGCCAATCCCCTTCTTAGAATCGTCGACACTGTGCGGAAAAACATTTCGCGGTGTTTCCTGACGACCGTATATCGACAAAGATCGCGCTCGATTCGTGTGACTCCTAGTCTTTCGATTTGGAGTTTTTCCGGAAATTTCCGCCAATTCCCGCTGTACAAAATTTGACCGCCCTAAGCTGTAATGGCCGGTTCACGGCACTTATGCCGGCTGAAATGTCACAATCGAACCGCTTGGGACGCCAGTTTCAATTGAAAAAGCTCATGCCGATTCGGCATAGGGTAGGCGTTTACGGCATTAGACGGCGCCACCTTGCATCGGAATAGTTGCGCCTTTTTTCGCCTGCCGAAGAGCCGTAAACACGCGCTTCGGGGCACCTTATACGGAGGCAGATGCACAGACTTTTCCGCTGATGAGCGTTCCAGTTCCTGCATGTGCCTGAGTCAAACGCAAGTAAGGGTAAAGATAATGAAGAAGGCAAAAATCAGCCTCGCCTGGCAGATCCTCATCGGTCTGGTTCTGGGGATTGCACTGGGTGCGTTGCTCAATCACTTCAGCGCCGAGAAGGCCTGGTGGATCAGCAACGTCCTGCAACCGGCAGGCGATATCTTTATCCGTCTGATCAAGATGATCGTGATCCCGATCGTCATTTCCTCGCTGATCGTCGGCATCGCCGGCGTGGGCGACGCCAAGAAGCTCGGGCGTATCGGCCTGAAGACGATCATCTATTTCGAGATCGTCACCACCATCGCCATCGTCGTCGGCCTGGTGCTGGCCAACGTGTTCCATCCGGGCACCGGCATCGACATGAGCACCCTGGGCACGGTGGATATCTCCAAGTACCAGGCGACCGCCGCCGAAGTGCAGCATGAACATGCGTTCATCGAGACCATCCTCAACCTGATCCCGTCGAACATCTTCGCGGCCATGGCTCGCGGCGAAATGCTGCCGATCATCTTCTTCTCCGTACTGTTCGGTCTCGGCCTGTCGAGCCTGCAGTCGGACCTGCGCGAGCCGCTGGTAAAGATGTTCCAGGGCGTTTCGGAAAGCATGTTCAAAGTCACCCACATGATCATGAACTACGCTCCGATTGGCGTATTCGCACTGATCGCGGTGACCGTCGCCAACTTCGGCTTCGCTTCGCTGTTGCCGCTGGCAAAACTGGTGATCCTGGTTTATGTCGCCATCGCCTTCTTCGCCTTCGTCGTGCTGGGCCTGATCGCCAAGCTGTTCGGCTTCTCGGTGCTCAAGCTGATGCGCATCTTCAAGGATGAGCTGGTGCTGGCCTACTCCACCGCTTCTTCGGAAACCGTGCTGCCACGTGTCATCGAGAAGATGGAAGCCTATGGCGCGCCGAAAGCCATCTGCAGCTTCGTGGTACCGACCGGTTACTCGTTCAACCTCGACGGCTCGACCCTGTACCAGTCGATCGCGGCGATCTTCATTGCCCAGCTGTATGGCATCGACCTGTCGATCAGCCAGCAACTGCTGCTGGTGTTGACGCTGATGGTCACCTCCAAAGGCATCGCCGGCGTACCGGGCGTGTCCTTCGTGGTGCTGCTGGCCACTCTGGGCAGCGTTGGCATCCCGCTCGAAGGCCTGGCGTTCATCGCTGGTGTCGATCGCATCATGGACATGGCGCGTACTGCACTGAACGTGATCGGTAATGCCTTGGCAGTGCTGGTTATCGCGCGCTGGGAAGGCATGTACGACGACGCCAAGGGCGAGCGTTACTGGAATTCCCTGCCGCACTGGCGCAGCAAGGAAAAACTGCCGGCTGGCGAGATTTCCAAGAACTGATGCAAAACCCTGTGGGAGCGAGCCTGCTCGCGATAGCGGTACACCAGACAACAGAGATGTTGAATGGGCCGGCCTCTTCGCGAGCAGGCTCGCTCCCACAGTGATTGATGCAAGCCCCACCAACAAACCCTGGAGAAATCCGGGGTTTGTCGTTTCTGGTGACCCCGCTATCATTCGCCGCATTCTTCGGGGGATTTGACTGATGCTTAATGGCCTGTGGCTTGGCTTCTTCATCGTGGCAGCCGTGTCGGCGCTGGCGCAGTGGCTGATCGGCGGCAACGCCGGGATCTTTGCGGCGATGGTGGAAAGCATTTTCGCCATGGCCAAGCTGTCGGTCGAAGTCATGGTGCTGCTGTTCGGCACCCTCACCCTGTGGCTGGGCTTTCTGCGCATCGCCGAAAAGGCCGGGATCGTCGAGTGGCTGGCCAAGGTGCTCGGTCCGCTGTTTCTGCGGCTGATGCCGGAAGTCCCGGCCGGCCACCCTGCCCTTGGCCTGATCACGCTGAACTTCGCCGCCAACGGTCTGGGCCTGGACAACGCCGCCACGCCGATCGGCCTGAAAGCCATGAAAGCGCTGCAGGAGCTCAACCCCAGCGCCACCATCGCCAGCAACGCGCAGATCCTGTTTCTGGTGCTCAACGCCTCGTCGCTGACCCTGCTGCCCGTGACCATCTTCATGTACCGCGCCCAGCAAGGCGCGCCGGATCCGACGCTGGTGTTCCTGCCGATTCTGCTGGCGACCAGTTGCTCGACTATCGTCGGTTTTCTCTCCGTAGCTTTCATGCAACGCCTGCGCATCTGGGACCCGGTAGTCCTCGCCTATCTGCTGCCCGGCGCGCTGATCCTTGGCGGCTTCATGGCCCTGCTCGGCACCCTTTCCGCGACAGCACTGGCGGGATTGTCGTCGATCCTCGGCAATCTCACGCTGTTCGGCCTGATCATGCTGTTTCTGCTGATCGGCGCGCTGCGCAAGGTCAAGGTGTACGAGGCGTTCGTCGAAGGCGCGAAAGAGGGCTTCGATGTGGCGAAGAACCTGCTGCCGTATCTGGTCGCGATGCTATGTGCGGTTGGCGTACTGCGCGCCTCTGGTGCGCTGGATTTCGGCCTGGACGGTATTCGCCATCTGGTCGAGTGGGCCGGTTGGGACACGCGCTTCGTCGATGCGCTACCGACGGCGATGGTCAAACCGTTTTCCGGCAGCGCCGCGCGGGCGATGCTCATCGAGACCATGCAGACTTCCGGCGTCGACAGCTTCCCGGCGCTGGTCGCGGCGACGGTGCAGGGCAGTACCGAAACCACGTTCTATGTGCTGGCGGTGTACTTCGGCGCGGTGGGGATTCAACGCGCACGGCACGCGGTGGGGTGTGCGTTGCTGGCTGAGTTTGCTGGTGTGGTCGGCGCAATCGGCGTCTGCTACTGGTTCTTCGGCTAACCACAAATCCACTGTGGGAGCGAGCCTGCTCGCGAAGGCGTCATGTCAGCCACATCAATGTGAATGACACTCCGCATTCGCGAGCAGGCTCGCTCCCACAGGGGTTGTGTCGGGCTTAAGGTTTTGGGGGGCGAGCTTTTGGCCTTGGTCGACGGCCCACGCGACGACCTTGGTGGTCAGGCGATCACTGGCCTGGCCAAAGCCGGCGACCACCGCCGGTACTCGCACATCGCTCAACGACTGGCGCTCTTCAAAACGGCGGCTGGCGAGGATGCGCTGGTCGTAACCACGCACCAGCAACGCATCGACCCGCACCACAACGCCGGCCTGCGTGCCCTGATATTCGGTCTGAAACGCCTGCAAACTGCCGCCCAGTTCCAGATCCGCCTGGAAGTTGCTGTCGTCGGTGCTCAGCAACGTCACTCTGCCGTCACGCTGAAATCCATCGAGCAGGCGATTGCGCAGCAGCACCGGCGCCGGATCACTCCAGCGCGAGCCCTTGTAGCTGCTGATCACATCGCCCTGCGGGATCACGGCAATGCTCGGCCGGTTCAGTGCTTCGCTGGCCTGCAATTTATTCAAGCGCAGCGACCATGACTGCGTCGCCGCCGGGCTGGCCGAGGCGGGCGCTTGCGCGGCGGGCAGGCGGTAGACGTCCGAGGGTTCCGACTTGGGCAAGATCGAGCACGCGCCGATCAGGATCAGGCCAGCGCCGAGCAGGGCGATTCGAGTCAGCTTCATGGGGTGAATTCCTTGTTCTTGTCGCTGCCCAGCAGGTAGCCGCTGGGGTTGGCCTCGAGGCGTTGGGAAATGGCGCGCAGCGAGGTCAGCGTCTCGCGCAGTTCGCGAATCGCCGGGGCCAGGCCGTTGAGGCCCTGCATGCCGTTATCCAGCGAATTCTGGTTTTTGCTGAGCAAGCCGTTGATGGTCACGCTGCTTTGCTCCAGCGACTTCATCGCCTGCTCGGCGCTGCCAAGGGCCTGTTTGCCCTGATCGTTGAGCAGGCCGTTGGCGTTGCGCATCAGCAGTGAGGTCTGCTCGAGCATGCTGCCGGCCTGTTTGCCGACCGTTGCCAGTTGCTGCATGGCTTGCTTGATGTCGCCGCGCTGGTCATTGATGGTGCCGGTGGTCTGTTCCAGATGGGCGAGGGTCTTGCTCACGCGCTCGACGTTTTCCGCGGAGAACATGTTGTTGGCGTTTTGCAGCAGGGCGCTGATGCCGGTCATCAAGTCGCTGCTGTCGTTGAGCAGACGCGAAATAGGCGAGGGCGAGGCGACCAGCGTTGGCAGCTTGCCGTCATGCCCGCGCAATTTCGGGCTCTCTGGCGTACCACCGCTGAGCTGGATGATCGACGTGCCAGTAATGCCGGTCAGTGCCAGCTTGGCCTGGGTGTCTTCCTTGACCGGCGTGTCGCCCGCCAGACGAATCCGCGCCAGCACCCGGCGCGGGTCCTGCGGGTCGAGGCGCAGGCTGACCACGTCTCCGACCTTGATGCCGCTGTACTGCACCGAGCTGCCCTTGGACAGACCGCTGACCGCCTCGTTGAACACCACTTCGTAATCCTTGAATTCGGTGTCGACGCTGGATTTGGCCAGAAACAGGCCGAAGAGCAGGGCGCCGGCCACGACGATCACCGTGAACAGGCCGATCAACACATGATGGGCTCGGGTTTCCATATCAGACCTCGTTGAGCAGTTTGGCGGCGTCCAGCGCCGAGCGGCCGCGCGGGCCGTGGAAGTATTCGTGAATCCACGCGTCGGCGGTTTCCGAGACGACGTCGATAGGGCCGGCAACCAGCACTTTCTTCTGCGCCAGCACCGCCACGCGATCGGTGATGGTGTACAGCGTGTCGAGGTCGTGGGTCACCAGAAACACGCTCAGCCCCAACGCATCGCGCAGGGTCAGGATCAATTGATCGAACTGCGCCGCGCCAATCGGATCGAGTCCGGCGGTGGGCTCATCGAGAAACAGAATGTCCGGATCCAGCGCCAAAGCCCGCGCCAGCGCCGCGCGCTTGATCATGCCGCCGGACAGCGACGCAGGGTATTTGTCCGCCGCCGACAACGGCAGCCCGGCCAGCGCCAGTTTCACCGCCGCCAGATGCTCGGCGTCGTGACGGCTGAGGCCGGCGTGTTCGATCAGGGGCAGGGCGACGTTCTCGGTCACGGTCAGCGACGAGAACAGCGCGCCCTTCTGGAACAGCACACCAAAGCGCCTTTCGATCAGCGAGCGCTCATGCTCGGGCAGATTCGGCAGGTTCTGGCCGAAGACCTTGACCATGCCCTCGCTGGGCCGATTCAGCCCGACGATGCTGCGCAGCAGCACCGATTTGCCGGTACCGGAGCCGCCAACCACGGCGAGGATCTCGCCCTTGTACACGTCCAGATCAAGGTTCTCGTGCACGCTCTGCGGGCCGAAGCGATTGCACAGGCCACGGACTTCGATCACCGCCTCCGAGGGCGCGCGGGGTAGACGACTCACCAGCCCATCTCCATGAAAAACAGCGCGGCCACCGCATCAAGCACGATCACCACGAAAATCGACTGGACCACGCTGGAGGTGGTGTGCGCGCCGACCGATTCGGCGCTGCCGCTGACCTTGAAACCTTCCAGGCAACCAATTGCCGCGATCAGGAAGGCGAAGATCGGCGCCTTCACCAGCCCGACCAGAAAATGCTGAATGCCGATGTCCGATTGCAGTAGCGAAAGGAACATTGCCGGCGAAATGTCCAGCGACACCGCACAGACCACACCGCCGCCGACGATCCCCGAGAGCATCGCCAGAAACGTCAGCATCGGCAGCGCCACCAGCAGCGCCAGCACACGCGGCACCACCAGCAATTCGATCGGGTCGAGGCCAAGGGTGCGGATCGCGTCGATTTCTTCGTTGGCCTTCATCGAGCCGATCTGCGCGGTGAATGCACTGGCGGTGCGCCCGGCCATCAGGATCGCCGTGAGCAACACGCCGAATTCGCGCAGGAACGAGAAGCCGACCAGGTCCACGGTGAAAATCGTCGCGCCGAAACTGGCCAGTACCGTGGCGCCAAGAAACGCCACCACCGCACCGACCAGAAACGTCAGCAAGGCCACGATCGGCGCAGCGTCGAGGCCGGTCTGCTCAATGTGCGCGATCATCGGCGTGATGCGCCAGCGCTTGGGCCGCAACAGACCACGGGCGATGACTTCGAGGATCAGGCCGACGAAACCGAGCAGTTGCAGCGTGTCGGTCCAGACCTTGTCCACCGCGCGGCCGATGCGCGTCAGCAGTTGCACGCTGACGCTGACTTCCGGCTCCTTGATCGGCACGCAGAAATCACTCAGCGAGCAGTACACGGTTTGCAGCAAGGCGCGGTCGGCAGTTGAAAGGGTGCAATCGGGGTGTTCGGCGGTTTTGCCCAAGCGCTCGGAACCGAGCAGCTCGACCAGCAACGAGGCGCCGGCGGTGTCCAGGGCTCCGAGGCCGTTCAGATCGATGGAAGTGTTGGCGTCGTACTGGCCGCGGAGCTTTTCGCTCAGATGCTTGAGCGCGGTGTAGTGGGCGAGCGTCCAGTCGCCGCTGACCCGCAGACGGGCAGGGCTGAGCGCGGTGTCCAGGTGGGCACTGCCGGGGGTTGGGCTGCTGGTCATAAGCTCCGTGCTTGTACGGCCGTTACGAGATCCTACGTAATAGCACGAACCGGATTACTTTTCTTTGGCCGGTGTGCTGTCGGTAATTGCGAAACGCAGCACGCCGATCAACTGGCCATCCTCGGTCAGCACCCGCACCTGCCACTTGCCCTCCGGGTTGCCGGGGAAATTCTGTTTGTGCGTCCACGCCCGGTAGCCTTCCTTGCGCCCGCCATGGATGTCGAGGGCGATGCGGTCGACCTCTTTGCCGTTGAAGGTCCACACGTGATAAATCCGCTCGTCGAGACCGCGCGGCGCGTTGATCGCAGTGTAGGCGTAGAGCCCGCCGCTGCGGATCTGCTCGGCACTGACGGTGTCGAGGCTGGCGCCGGGGGTGCGATCCTGCAATTGCGTGCTGATCGCTACGTCGGTCATCCACAGCGTTGCCGGCGGCACCCACGAACGCAGCGCCCAACCGACGCCGCCGATGCCGAAGGTAATGAACAGAATCGCCAGGGCATTGCGCACTGTGCGGATCGGGAAGATTGACGCCAGGCTCGGGAACGACAGCAGCACGGCAATTCCCAGCGCCCATTTGAAACTCTGCGCGGTGGTAAGGTGCATGATCACCGGCAACGCAGTGAGCAGTGCGGCGAACAGGGTCAGGGTGTGCAGCGCGAGAAACGCCCAGCGCCGTGGCGCCAGCCATTTGTAGTACAGCGGATCGACGATGGAGATCAGTGCAGCAACGCTGAGCAGCCCCGTGAAGACAAACTGGCCGCTGTTCCACGTGGTGGTGATGAAGAAGAATGGCAGAACGAAAAACAGGCTTTCCTGATGGATCATCTGCGTCGCGTAGCGCAGCAGCGGCTGGGGAATCTCGCGCTTGAAGATCCGTGTGAACAGCCCGGTCAGGGTGTTTTCCAGCATCAGCCAGATCCAGCTGAGCAGCATGATCACCGTGATCCAGCTGGCCAGACCCTGTTGGCGATCGACGAGGATGAAACTGCCGACCCCGGAAATGAAACCACCCGCCGCGATCAACCCGGGGTAGCGCTTCATCAGCTCGAGAAGGCGCTGGATAAGGAGGGTCAGTTTTGGCATTTTGGCGGTTCACGACGATATGGGGAAAATCCCGGAAAGGTTAACGCCGCATGACCCCTGTGGCGAGGGGATTTATCCCCGATCGGCGGCGCAGCCGTCGTAGATCCTGCGAGCGAATTTTGTCTGGATATACCGAGCTGCCCTTATCGGGGCTGCTGCGCAGCCCATCGGGGATAAATCCCCTCGCCACAAGTGCTCACTCACCACAGGATTAATGGCTTCCAGCAATTTTGTGGCGACGATACACACGCCAGCCGATCAACATCAGCAGCACCAGCCCCACCCCGCCTGCAGCCAGCCACAACACCTGATCATCACTGATCAACGGCTTCTCGATTCGAATATACCCCGGCTGCAGCAACAGCTCGCGCATCGCCTTGTTCGCCGCTTCCAGCGTCACCCCTTGCAGCTCGCGCGCGGGATTGGCAAAGCGGCCATCCTGATAGTCGGCCAGCGCGCTCCAGTAATAGTCAGCCAGTGCGCTGTTGCCCTGCACGGCCCAGGCCTGGTGAGCGATGGCGGCTTGCTTGATGCGGGCGAAGGTGCTCGGGTCGAGGCCGTTTTTCAACAGGTCGGCCTTGAGGTCATCAAGCACTTGAATGGCTTCGTCGACGTCATCGCGATCCAGGTCAGCGTTGAGGCTCATGAAGCCGACACCGCCGAACACTTCGCGCTCGGCCCACGGCCCGTACGACAAGCCATGGTTGAGACGAATCTGCCTGTACAACGCCCAGTCGAGGTAATCCTTGAGAATGTCGAACGTCTGGTCGTACTGATCGTCGAGCACCGGTTCCGGCACCAGCCAGTGCAGCTTGGCGCTGTCGCCGATAAAGCCACGGGTGAGGGTGCGTTCATGGGCGGCACTGGTGCGGATGTCCGGCAGCGGCCGATGTTCGCTCGGCTCGACCGGCTCCAGCTCACCCCAGGTACGCTCGAGATAGGCCGGCAGCAGTTTGTCGAGTTCGCCGACGACGATCAGGGTCATGTTGTTCGGCGCATACCAGGCCTTGCGCACCTTCTCCAATTGCTCCTGGGTCAGATGGCCGACCTCGGCGCGCTGCGGGCATTTCAGTCCCAGCTCGACAGCCAGTTGATTGCTCGCGGTATGACCGAGGTCCTGACGGTCGAGGAAACGTTGCAGCCTGGTGTAGTGCCCGCCGTCCTCACGCTCGACCACCCGTTTCGCCGCGTTGATTGCGTTGTCGTCGATGCGTGTCTGGGTCAGCAGCGCGAGCAGCAGGTCGAGCACCTTGCGCTGGTTTTTCGCCGGGGCCTCGATGACGAACGTGGTGTCGGCGTTGCTGGTGAACGCGTTCCAGTCCCCGCCCAGCGCCTGCATACGCTCTTCCAGACCGCCTTCGCCAGTGGCGTCGATACCGCTGAACAGCAGGTGTTCGAGCAAATGCGGCAGCTCTTTCTCGTCGCAGTCGAAGTCATCCAGGCCGACGCCGACCACCAGCCGGATCGCCACATGCCCACGCTCGGTGCCGGGTTTGAGCATAAGTTGCAAACCGTTGGGCAGCGCATAGCCTTCGACCTGAAACCGATCCAGGGCAAAAGCGGGCAGGGAACCGAGCAACAGACAGGCGAACAACAGGCAACGCATAACAGGCTTCCATACGGCTGATTTGGAGATCCGTGTCGTCAGTCAGGTCCCCATCGCTGGCAAGCCAGCTCCCACAAGGATCTGCGGCACTTACAAAACCCTGTGGGAGCTGGCTTGCCAGCGATGACGGTCTCAAGGCTGAACCACTGTAACTGACTGACCCCAGCCTCAGACGTTCAAGGCGAATGCGTAATGTCGGCCATGTCATCCACGGCCAGCGCGCCGGTGTCCGCCGTTTCCAGCACCACATAGGCGCTGCTGCAGAACAGCGAATTGAGCCGTTTCATGTCGGCGATCAACTCCAGATGCAGCGAGCTGGTCTCCAGGCTCTGAACGATCTTGCGTTGCAAACGGCTGACATGCGCATGGGCCAGACGCCGTTCCTGCGCACGAAAGCGGCGTTTCTCCCGTAACAACTGCCGCGCGCTTTCGCGGTCGCCGCTGAGAAACACCGACAGGCCCAGGCGCAGGTTGGCGATCAGTTGCTGTTGCAGCCCGGCAAGATCTTCCAGGCCTTCTTCGGAAAACGAACGACGCTGCGAAGTCTTCTGCTGCTGGATCTTGCGCAGCATGCGCTCGATCAGGTCGGCGGCGAGTTTCAGGTTGATCGCCAGTTCGATGATCTCGGCCCAGCGCCGACTGTCGTGCTCGCCGAGATCCTCGCGGGGCATCTGCGCCAGATACAGCTTGATCGCGCTGTACAGCGCTTCGATGTCGTCGGTCAGTCGGCGCATCTCCTGGGTGACGGCGGTCTGCTTGCCGCGCAACACATCGAGGGAGGCGTCGAGCATGTTGTCGAGCAGATCACCCATGCGCAGGGTTTCCCGCGCGGCATTGGCCAGCGCCAGGCTCGGCGTGACCAGCGCGGTCGGGTCGAGATGGCGCGGCTTGGCGGCGCCGTTGACCTCCGGCCGCTCCGGCAGCAGCCACGCACAAAGCCGCGCCATCGGCCCGACGCTCGGCAGCAGGATCAGGCAGCGCGCGGTGTTGTAGAGCAGGTGGAAGCCGATGACCATTTCCTGCGGGCTGAAATCAAGGCTGTCGATCCAGTGCACCAGCGGATCTAGCACCGGGATGATCAGCAGCAGGCCGATCAATTTGTACAGCAGACTGCCCAGCGCGACCTGGCGGCCGGCGGCGTTCTGCATGCTGGTGCTCATGAAGGCGAGAATGCCGCTGCCGATGTTGGCGCCGATCACCAGACCGATCGCCACCGGCAAACTGATCACCGCAGCCCCGGCCAGCGTGGCGGTGAGCAGCACGGCGGCGAGGCTGGAGTAGGAAATCATCGCGAACAGGGCGCCAACCAGGGCGTCGAGGAGGATGTCGCCGGTCAGCGAGGCGAAAATCACCTTCACCCCCTGCGCATGGGTGATCGGCGCAGCGGCCTCGACGATCAATTGCAGGGCGAGAATGATCAGCCCCAGCCCGATCGACACCCGGCCCATCTGCCCGAGCCGCGTCTGTTTGCGCGACAGAAAGAAAATCACCCCGAGGAAAATCAGCAGCGGCGACAGCCATGACAGATCGAGGGTCAGCACCCGCGCCATCAACGCGGTACCGACGTCTGCGCCAAGCATGGTCGCCAGCGCCGGGGTCAGCGCCATCAGGCCCTGACCGACAAACGATGTGACCAGCATCGCCGTGGCGTTGCTGCTCTGCACCATGGCGGTGACGAGAATACCGGCGATGAACGCCAGCCATTTCTTCGACATGTTCTGGCCGATGACATGTCGCAGATTGGTGCCATAAACCCGCAGGATGCCGGTTCGGACGATGTGCGTGCCCCAGATCAACAGGGCGACGGCGGACAGCAGATTGAGCAGGGTGAGCATGCAGACCCCCTGTAGTAGCAGCGCCCCAGAGGGGCAAGTGGAAGGCACCGCGCGGTTTCTACGTTCTTGATACTTAAGCTGTAGTTGGCTAACGGCCTCGGCGCCAGCATTGCACAGCTAAAGCGTGGATTGAAACAAAAGTGTCATGAGAAGCGCTTCATACACTCCCATTTAAATCAACGCCGCCCCTGTGGGAGCTGGCTTGCCAGCGATGGCGTCGGCACAACCAACATTGATGTCGCCTGACACTCCGCTATCGCTGGCAAGCCAGCTCCCACAAGGTCCGCAGTGACTGAATGTTGCACAAACAACTGTGGGAGCGAGCCTGCTCGCGAAAGCGGTGGGCCAGCCAACATTGTTGTCGACTGGCACTCCGTCTTCGCGAGCAGGCTCGCTCCCACAGGGGTGTAGCGTGCTGCCGGGACTACCGGGTTATTGGCCCGGCACATCCTTGCGCAGTTTCACCGGATCCTGCTGTTTCTTTTTCCGGGCCATCGCGCCGCGCAGTTTGATGTTGATAGCCTCAACCGCCAGCGAGAACGCCATGGCGAAGTAGACGTAGCCTTTTGGCACGTGCACGTCGAACGATTCGGCGATCAGCACGGTACCGACCACCAGCAGGAACGACAGCGCGAGCATTTTCAGCGACGGGTGCTTGTCGATGAATTCGCTGATCTTGCCCGACGCCAGCATCATCACCAGCACCGCCACGATGATCGCCGCGACCATCACCGGCACGTGGGAAACCATGCCGACGGCAGTGATCACCGAGTCCAGCGAGAAGACGATATCGATGATCGCGATCTGGATGATGGTGTAGAGGAAGTTGCCGCCCTTGCCCGATGGCGCGTCGTCGCTTTCATCTTCACCTTCCAGCGCGTGGTACATCTCCTGCGAACTCTTCCACAACAGGAACAGGCCACCGAAGAACAGGATCAGGTCGCGGCCGGAAATGCCCTGGCCGAACACTTCGAACAGGTCGGCAGTGAGGCGCATGACCCAGGTAATCGACAGCAGCAACAGGATCCGGGTGACCATGGCCAGGCCAAGACCGAAGATCCGCGTGCGCTGCTGCATGTGTTTCGGCATGCGGCTGACCAGGATCGAAATCATGATGATGTTATCGATACCGAGGACGATTTCCAGGGCGGTCAGGGTAAAAAAGGCAACCCAGATTTCGGGGTTGGTCAGCCAATCCATGTGTATTCCTTTGAGCGAGTGTTAAACCGAAACAGGTCCGGGCTTCAAACCGCGAAGCCGGGACCCGTAACGGTGAGTCTTGGGCTTATAGAGTGCTGAACAGCGGGAAAGTCCCCAACAGCAGTGCAGCAATCAGAATGCAGATGCACACCAGGATCGCCCATTTCAGGGTGAAACGCTGGTGATCACCGAAATCGATACCGGCCAGCGCCACCAACAGATAGGTCGACGGCACCAACGGGCTCAGCAAGTGGACGGGCTGGCCGACGATCGAGGCACGGGCCATTTCCACCGCAGTGATCCCATAGTGGCTGGCCGCTTCGGTCAGCACCGGCAATACACCGTAATAGAACGCATCGTTGGACATGAAGAAGGTGAAAGGCATGCTCACCAGCGCCGTGATCACCGCCAGGTACGGGCCGAGGAAATCCGGGATCACCGCCAACAGGCTCTTCGACATCGCATCGACCATGCCGGTGCCCGACAGGATACCGGTGAAGATACCGGCCGCAAAGATCAGCCCGACCACTGCCAGCACGCTGCCGGAATGCGCGGCGACGCGATCCTTCTGCATTTGCAGGCATGGGTAGTTGACGATCATCGCAATACTGAACGCCACCATGAACAGCACCGGCAGCGGCAACAGGCCGCCGATCAGCGTGCACATCAGGCCGAAAGTCAGTGCGGCATTGAACCAGATCAGCTTCGGACGGCGTGCGTCGGGGAATTGCGAGACGCTGATTTCACTGTGATCGATCTCATCGCCGACCAAGTGCAGTTCACCGAGGCGGGCACGTTCACGCTTGCCGTAGAAGTAGGCAATCACCAGGATCGCCAAGACACCGGCGGCCATGGCCGGGATCATCGGTACGAAAATGTCCGACGGATCGACATGCAGGGCACTCGCCGCGCGGGCGGTCGGGCCGCCCCACGGGGTCATGTTCATTACGCCACCGGCGAGGATGATCAGACCGGCCATGATTCGCGGGCTCATGCCGATGCGGCTGTACAGCGGCAGCATCGCAGCCACACAAATCATGTAAGTGGTCGCGCCGTCACCATCGAGGGAAACGACGAGCGCCAGAACGGCGGTACCGACCGAAACTTTCAGCGGGTCGCCCTTGACCAGTTTGAGGATCTTGCGCACGGCCGGGTCGAACAGGCCGGAGTCGATCATCAGGGCGAAATACAGAATGGCGAACATCAACATCACGCCGGTCGGCGCCAGTTTGGTGATGCCTTCAAGCATCATCGGGCCGATCTTCGGCGCGAAACCACCGAACAGGGCGAACAGGATCGGGATGATGATCAGGGCGATCAGCGCGGACAGGCGCTTGGTCATGATCAGGAACATGAACGTGATGACCATGGCGAAGCCAAGGAAAGTCAGCATGGGAATACTCCAGGCGTAGCGCGGCTAGTTGAATGAGCGGATCGGGCGGGATCAGCGCAGAACGGGAGGCGCGAGGCGTACGGGCGGAGTGACCAGCAGGAAGCGGGAGAAACGGCGGGTTGCAGAAGACATCAGAATCACCATTGTTGTTGTTAATTGGGCCGGGCCTGTGGAAAAAACACAGGGCTTGGGCCAACCGGTCTGTTGCCGGGAGTGGGGCGATCCTAATCGGGGAAGCTTTCAGCTACCTTTCGCGACCGAAAGCGATGAATGAATGGTCAACCGGCGGTCGGATGCAGCGACAGCCAATGAATACGGGACGAGAAGCGATACGAGGGAACGGATAGACAACGCTGGCTGGCAGTCTGGACATATTCGTTATCAGTTCAGTCCAAGCACCTGGTTAAAAAAAATCGACAGATCCAGCGGCCGCACCGCGCCCATCCAGATCGCGTGTTCGGTGTGGTCGAGCAGGTCATCGCCAGTGTCCGGATGCAGGAACACCACCAACCCCTTGCGGTTAAGCGCCAGCCACGGCAGCACCTCGCCGATCAGCTCGGGACCGAAAGCCAGTTGGCAGCTCCAGTCGGGGTGCGGCCCCACCGGGCGTTCGTGCACGCGGCCCATTTTCAGCGCAAACAACTGCGCGGCCTGTTCGCACAAGGCCCGCGCCTGGTCGATGGTTTGCGCGTCGAAATAGACATGGGCGTGATAGCCCTTGATCCCTTGCATCGTTTCGCCTCTCAATCGGTTCGAACCCTTGGCTGTTTCCACCGTCACAGGTCATATAGGACAACTATAAGGAAAACAGCCATGAAAAATGCCGAGACCCCAGTGGTCAAAGTGGTGCTTTATGGTGCCATGGCCAGCCTGGGCGGTGCATTGATGGCTGAATTGCTGCGTCGCCAACACGAAGTCATCGCCATTCTCGACGATCTCACCGCACTCGCGCCGCGTCCGGGGTTGCGCACCAAGACCGGCGATCTATTCGATGCCGAGCGGGTCAATCAGAGCGTCGCCGGCAGTTCGGCGGTGATCTGCCTGCTGGACGCGCCGGGGCTGCCGTTCAGCAGCGACCACGTTGAGCGCTCGGTGACGCTCGGCCCAGTGGAGCAGGTGCTGGCAGTCGACGCCTTGGTCGAAGGTTTGCAACTTGCCAGCGTGCCGCGCCTGTTTCTGGTCGGCAACTTCGGTGTGCTCGACGAGCCTGACAATGACGAGCGCCTGCAACGTCACGCTGCCGAAGAAATCCTCGAGGCGGTACAAAGCAGCTCACTGCGCTGGACCTTGGTCAATGCGCCCCATGGAGTGGCCGGATTGACCATCGAGCACTTCAGTCAGGTCGGCGGCAATCTCGAACCGGGATTGGCCGAACCGCTGGAACGCTTGAACCGTGTCGCGGTGGGGATTGCCGATGAACTGCGGTTGAACCTGCATGTGGGGCAGCATGTGAATTTTGTGGCGGCTTCTGATTCGTAAAAGATCGGACGATCTTTTGCTCTTCACACCGCAATCGAGGGCAGGGCCAGACCGTTAAGCGATTCGGCACTGCTGGCCTGTTCCGCCACTAACCAATCAACAAATTCTTGAATCAATGCACCCCGACGCTTGCGTTGCGGTAACACCACGTAATACCCCAGCCGCGACAGCGTGGTTTCCGCCAGCGGTCGGCACAGCAAACCCTGCACCAGCAAGTTATCCACAAGGTGGCGCCAACCGATTGCCACGCCTTGCCCGCCGATCGCCGCTTGGATCAATAACGTGTAATTGTCGAAGCGCAGCTGCCCCGGCGCCGGCGGCGTGGTCAGGCCAAGTTGACGGAACAGCCCGCTCCAGTCGAACCAGTTGCTGCTGTTTTCTCCACGCAGATGCAACAGCGGAAATTCCAGCAGGGCCTGCGCGGGCAACGGCAATGAACGCTCCTTGAGCAGCAGCGGGCTGCACACCGGGAACACTTCTTCGCTGAACAGCCAGTGGCTCTCACCCTGCTTGAATCGACCATCGCCAAACAGGATCGCCACGTCGATGTCGGTGCGCAGCATGTTGTGGTTGCGCTCGCTGGTGACCAGGCTGACATCGATATGCGGATTGGCCTCATGGAAGCGATGCAGGCGCGGCATCAGCCAATAAGCGGCGAAAGCGAAATCCGTGGCCACTTGCAGCACTTCATGTTGCTGCTGAGTGCTGATTGCACTCAATCCTGCATCGATATTCTGCAAACCGAGGCTAACTTGCTCGAAAAGCAGGGCGCCAACCTCTGTCAACTCGATACCCCGGTAGATCCGATCGAACAGGCGCGTACCGAGCTGCTCTTCCAGACGTTTCATCTGCTGGCTGATCGCCGGCTGCGTGGTGCCAAGCTCCACCGCAGCAGCGGTAAAACTGCGATGGCGGGCCGCCGCTTCAAAAGCGCGCAGCAGATCGAGGGAGAGGTCACCGAGGGCGTCATACATAAGCTGTACTTATCCTAGTCATTGTCCGGCGCGGGCTTTACCGGAAGAAGCATGGAATCCATGCTCGATCGCAGCACTCTCGCATAAATATTCAACATGGAATGACGCGATCACATGAAGCGCAAGAACATTCTTTTCATCATGGCCGATCAAATGGCCGCGCCAATGTTGCCGTTCTACGGCCCATCGCCAATCAAACTGCCGAATCTGTCCCGCCTCGCCGCCCAAGGCGTGGTGTTCGATGCTGCTTATTGCAACAGCCCGCTGTGCGCGCCGTCGCGTTTCACCCTGGTCAGCGGCCAGTTGCCGAGCAAGATCGGCGCCTACGACAACGCCGCTGATTTCCCCGCCGACATTCCGACTTACGCGCATTACCTGCGGCGTCTCGGCTACCGCACCGCGCTGTCGGGCAAGATGCATTTCTGCGGGCCGGACCAGCTGCACGGTTATGAAGAACGCCTGACCAGCGATATCTACCCGGCCGATTACGGTTGGGCGGTGAACTGGGACGAGCCGGACGTGCGGCCGAGCTGGTATCACAACATGTCTTCGGTATTACAGGCCGGGCCGTGCGTGCGCACCAATCAGCTGGATTTCGACGAAGAGGTGGTGTTCAAGGCGCAGCAATATCTTTTCGATCACATTCGCGAGGATGGCGAGCAACCGTTCTGCCTGACCGTGTCGATGACCCACCCTCACGATCCGTACACGATTCCCAAGGCTTTCTGGGATCTGTATGACGATGCCGATATCCCGTTGCCTACAGCCTTGAACCAGGACGAACTCGATCCGCACTCGCAACGTCTGCTCAAGGTTTACGACCTGTGGGACAAGCCGCTGCCTGTGGATAAGATCCGCGATGCACGTCGCGCCTACTTCGGCGCTTGCAGCTATATCGATGCCAATGTCGGCAAACTGCTGCAAACCCTCGAGGAAACCGGGTTGATCGATGACACCATCATCGTCTTCTCCGGTGACCACGGCGACATGCTCGGTGAGAAAGGCCTCTGGTACAAAATGCACTGGTTCGAGATGGCTGCGCGAGTGCCGCTGCTGATCAGCGCCCCGGGACAATTCGAGGCCGGCCGGGTCAGCGCCGCCGTTTCCACCGCCGACCTGCTGCCGACCTTCGTGGATCTGGCCGGTGGCACGCTTGAGCCCGACTTGCCACTGGACGGCCGTTCCTTGCTGCCGCACCTGCAAGGGCAGGGCGGGCATGACGAGGTGTTCGGCGAATACATGGCCGAAGGCACTGTGAGCCCGCTGATGATGATTCGCCGGGGCGCCTACAAATTTATCTACAGCGAAAGCGACCCGTGCCTACTCTTCGATGTGGATAACGATCCGCGCGAAGAAGAAGAGCTGAGCCAATCGCCGCAACATCGTCCGCTGTTCGAAGACTTTCTCGCCGAAGCGCGGGCCAAGTGGGACATTCCGGCGATCCATCGGGACGTACTGGCCAGCCAGCGCCGACGCCGTTTCGTCGCCGATGCGTTAACCATCGGCAAGTTGAAGAGCTGGGATCACCAGCCGCTGGTCGATGCCAGTCAGCAGTACATGCGCAACCACATCGACCTTGATGATCTGGAGCGCAAGGCCCGTTATCCACAACCCTGCCAAAACCAATAACGTTAAGGGGAAGTCCATGCGCAAGTTATCCACAGCTGTCACCGTTGGCCTGATCGCATTGAGCAGCGCCTCGGCCTTCGCCGAGCAAAGTTGCGAAACCGTGAAGATGGCCGATCCGGGCTGGAGCGACATCGCCGCGACCAATGCCATCACCGGATTTCTGCTCGACGGCATGGGCTACAAGGCCAAGGTCGACACCCTCGCGGTGCCGATCACCTTTGGCGGCTTGAAGGATGGCCAGGTGGACGTGTTCCTCGGCAACTGGATGCCGGCGCAGCAGGGCTTCTATGACAAGTTCGTCGCCACCGGTGATGTGACGCAATTGGCCAAGAACCTGGAAGGCACCGAATTCACTCTCGCCGTCCCCGACTATGTCTGGGAGGCAGGCGTGCATGATTTTGCCGACCTGAACAAATTCGCCGACAAGTTCGACAAGAAGATCTACGGCATCGGCTCAGGCGCGCCGGCGAACATTTCGCTGCAGGAGATCATCAAGAAGAACGACTTCAACATGGGCCAGTGGAAGCTGATCGAGTCCAGCGAACAGGCGATGCTCGCCGAAGTGTCGCGGGCGGTGAAGAAACAGAAATTCGTCACCTTCCTCGGCTGGACTCCACACCCGATGAACGTGCAGTTGAAAATGCGTTACCTCAAGGGCGGCGAAAAATACTTCGGCGATACCGGCAGCGTATTCACCCTGACCCGTAAGGGCTACGCCGAGGCCTGCCCGAATGTGGGCAAGTTGCTGACCAATCTTGCGTTTACCCAGGACATGGAGAACAGCATCATGGCCGAGGTGGTGAACAAGAAGATCAGCAATGCCGAAGCGGCGAAGGCGTGGATCAAGGCCAATCCGGCGGTGCTGGACAAGTGGCTGGACGGGGTGAAGACCGTGGATGGCAAGGATGCGTTGGTGGCGGTGAAGGCCAAGCTTTGATCTCAGTGTTGCTGGAATAGCGTTCGGCTGGAGATTTTTTCCCCCTCACCCCAGCCCTCTCCCCCAAGGGGGCGAGGGGGAAAGGGAGCCGATCGCTGTTGAATCAAAACTTGCGTTCAACGCCGAAATCGCAGGTCGGTGAATCTTCAACAAACAGCTCGGTCAGTCCCCTCTCCCTCAGGGAGAGGGCTAGGGTGAGGGGCCTTTACACCTGACACCCTGATAACCTTGAACAAAACCCCAACCGCGAGGACCCATGGCCTTCCCCAGCCGCCATTCACTTTTTCCTTTCCTGAGCTGGTTGCCACGGCAAACCCGCGCCAGCGTCGGGCGGGACCTGATCGTCGGCCTCAGCGGTGCGATTCTCGCCTTACCCCAGTCGATTGCCTACGCGCTGATTGCCGGGCTGCCACCGGAATACGGCCTGTATGCGGCGATCATCCCGGTGTTGATCGCCTGCCTGTGGGGTTCGTCATGGCATCTGATCTGCGGCCCCACCGCAGCGATTTCGATCGTGCTGTACGCCAGCGTCAGCCCGCTCGCGGTGCCGGCTTCCGAGGACTACATCACCCTGATCCTGCTGCTGACGTTCCTTGCGGGGATTTTCCAGTGGTTGCTCGGCTTGCTGCGCTTTGGCGCACTGGTGAATTTCGTTTCGCATTCGGTGGTACTCGGTTTCACCCTCGGCGCCGCAGTGGTGATCGCCATCGGGCAATTGCCCAATCTGCTCGGGCTGGAATTGCCGGCCAACACCACGGCGCTCGCCAGCCTGATGGATCTGCTGCGACATCTGGGGGCTGTGGATAAGCCCTCGCTGATGCTCGGCGTTGCTACAGTGATCGTCGGCGTGGCCCTGAAAAAACTCCTGCCGCGCTGGCCGACGCTGTTGCTCACGCTGGTGCTGGCCAGCCTGCTGGTGTGGATCTGGCCAGCGATGTTCGGCCATGTGCATCTGGTCAGCGCTTTCGTCGGACGCCTGCCGCCGTTCAGTACGCTGCCGCTGGATCTGGAGGTTATCCTGCGCCTGCTGCCAAGCGCGGTGGCAGTGGGCATGCTCGGGCTGGTCACCAGCCTGTCGATTGCCCGCTCGATTTCGGCGCGCTCGCAACAGTTGCTCGACGCCAATCAGGAAGTCCGCGCACAGGGTTTGTCGAACATCGTCGGCGCGTTCTTTTCCGGGTCGCTGTCCGCCGGATCGTTTACCCGCTCGGGATTGAGTTACGAGGCGGGTGCCTGCTCGCCGCTGGCCGGGGTGTTTTCGGCGCTCTGGGTGGCGCTGTTTGCGGTGTTCGGCGCAGGGCTGATCGCGCACATCCCGATCCCGGCCATGGCCGGCAGCATCCTGTTGATTGCCTGGGGTCTGGTCGATCACCGGGGCATTCGCGCCTTGCTGCGGGTCAGCCGCGCCGAGTTCGTGGTGATGGCCCTGACTTGCCTGGCGACTCTGCTGCTGGAATTGCAGACGGCGATCTACGCCGGGGTGCTGGCGTCATTGTTTTTCTACCTCAAGCGCACCTCGCAACCACGGGTGCAGCATTGGCGCGACGGTGACGACGATGTGTTGCGCGTGGGTGGTTCGATCTTTTTCGGCGCCAGCCATTACCTGCAAGTGCGCCTGCAACGCCTGCATGGCGCACGGGTGGTGATCGAGGCGCAGCAGATCAACTTCATCGATTATTCGGGGGTGGAGATGCTGCATCAGGAAGCGCGACGCCTGCTGGGCCAGGGTCGCAGCCTGACCCTGCGCCGGGCGCGGTCGCCGGTCGTGGAGGAGTTGAGGAAGCTGGAGGGGGCGGAGAAGTGCCCAATCAGGTTTGAGGATTGATCTGATATCGCGGTGGTGATGCGATTCGCGAGCAGGCTCGCTCCCACATTGATCGTATTTCAATGTGGGAGCAAAGCTTAAAGGGCCAGTTGGCGGCGCAGTTCGGCGAGTACCGGCGCGGTATCCGGGCGTACGCCACGCCACAGCCAGAACGCCTCGGCTGCCTGTTCGGCGAGCATGCCCAGACCATCCATCGCCAGCGCCGCGCCGTGCTCAGTGGCCCAGCGGCAGAACGCGGTCGGTTCCTTGCCGTACATCATGTCGTAGCACAGCGTCTGGCCTGGCTCGATCAGGCTTGGCGCAATCGGCGGCACGTCACCGGTCAGGCTGGCGGAGGTGGCGTTGATGATCACGTCCACCGGTTCGCGCAGCCAGTCGAAACCACTGGCCGACACCGGCCCGAGGTCGCAGAACAACTCGGCCAGCAGTTCAGCCTTGTCCACGGTGCGATTGGCGATGATCACCGAGGCCGGCTTCTCCGCCAGCAATGGCTCCAGCGCACCGCGCACCGCGCCGCCAGCGCCGAGCAAAAGGATGCGCTTACCGGTCAGGCTGAACCCGGCATTCACCGTCAGATCGCGGACCAGGCCTGCGCCATCGGTGTTGTCGCCGAGCAGTGAGCCATCGTCCAGTTTGCTCAAGGTGTTCACCGCACCGGCGCGCTGCGCGCGGGCGGTCAGGCTGTTGGCCAGACGGTAGGCGTCTTCCTTGAACGGCACCGTCACATTGGCGCCGCGCCCTTCGCGAAAGAACGCCTTGGCGTAGCCGACAAAATCATCCAGCGGCGCCAGCAGCGTGCTGTAGTCGAGGCGCTGGCCGGTCTGTTCGGCGAACAACTGGTGAATCATCGGCGACTTGCTGTGGCCGATCGGATTACCGAAAACGACGTAACGATCCATCACCCGTCCTCAGGCCTCGGCCAGCCAGTCGCGATCCTGCAGGAAGTAATCGGTCAGGCGCGCTTCTGCGCTGCCCGGCTCGGCCTTCCAGTCATAGCCCCAGCGCACTTGCGGTGGCAGCGACATCAGAATCGATTCAGTGCGGCCACCCGATTGCAGACCGAACAGCGTGCCACGGTCGTAAACCAGGTTGAATTCGACGTAGCGGCCTCGGCGGAATTCCTGGAATTCGCGCTGCTGGGCAGTGAAGGCGTCGTTCTTGCGCCGTTGCACGATCGGCAGGTAGGCCTCGATATAGGCATCGCCGATGGCGCGCATGAAGGCGAAACTGGTGTCGAAATCCCACTCGTTCAGATCGTCGAAGAACAGACCGCCAATGCCACGTGGCTCATGACGATGCTTGATATGGAAATAGGTGTCGCACCAGGCCTTGTAACGCGGATAGACGTCCGCACCGAACGGCGCACAGGCTTGCTCGGCGACGCGGTGCCAATGAATGCAATCTTCCTCAACGCCGTAATACGGGGTCAGGTCGAAACCGCCGCCAAACCACCAGACCGGTTCTTCGCCTTCTTTTTCAGCAATGAAAAAACGCACGTTGGCGTGGGAGGTCGGCACATGCGGATTGTGCGGGTGGATCACCAGCGACACGCCGAGCGCCTCGAAACCACGCCCGGCCAGTTCCGGCCGATGGGCGCTGGCCGAGGGCGGCAGGCCGCTGCCGAATACGTGGGAAAAATTGACGCCGCCCTTTTCGATCAGCGTACCGTTTTCCAGCACGCGGGTGCGCCCGCCACCGCCCGCCGGCCGGGTCCAGGCGTCTTCGACGAAGCATTTGCCGCCGTCTTCGGTTTCCAGTGCAGCGCAGATGCGGTCTTGCAGATCGAGCAGATAGGCCTTTACGGCGTCGGTGCGGGTCGTCATGGCTTCACCTTGAATCGGGCGGCGCCCCGGCAGGCGGGCGGCGCAAATGGGCGCGTAGCATACCATCGCAGACCGGCGCGCCGCAGTTGACGAAGATCAAGCAGGGGAGTTGGATAGAGGGCTTAGCAACGACCCAAGGAGAGCAGGCAGATGGCAAAGCGTATCCAGTTCCGCGCCCACGGCGGTCCCGAAGTGCTCGAATATGTAGACTACGAACCGGCTGCGCCCGGGCCGAATCAGGTGCGCGTGGCTAATCAGGCGATCGGCTTGAACTTCATCGATACCTACTACCGCAGCGGCCTCTATGCACCACCTGCCTTGCCGTCCGGCCTGGGTTCTGAAGGCGCCGGCACGGTCGAAGCGGTGGGCAGCGAAGTCACCCGTTTCAAGGTCGGCGATCGCGTGGCATACGGCAGCGGCCCGCTCGGCGCCTATAGCCAGCTGCATGTTCTGCCGCAGGACAATCTGGTGCACCTGCCCGATGAAATCAGTTTCGAAACTGCCGCCGGGGTCATGCTCAAGGGTCTGACGGTGCAATATCTGCTGCGCCAGACCTACCAACTGCAGGGCGGCGAAACCATTCTGTTCCACGCCGCAGCCGGTGGAGTCGGCTCTCTGGCCTGCCAATGGGCCAAAGCGCTGGGCGTGAAGCTGATCGGCACCGTCAGCTCGAAGGAGAAAGCCGAACTGGCCAAGGCCAACGGCGCCTGGGCCACCATCGACTACAGCCATGAAAACGTTGCCGAGCGCGTGCTGGCGCTGACTGACGGCAAGAAAGTCCCGGTGGTGTATGACGGCGTCGGCAAGGACACCTGGCTCACGTCCCTGGACAGCGTGGCACCACGTGGCCTGGTGGTGAGTTTCGGCAATGCTTCGGGCGCAGTCGACGGCGTCAACCTGGGCATTCTTGCCGCGAAGGGCTCGTTGTACGTCACCCGGCCTACGCTGGCGACCTACGCCAACAACGCCGAGAACCTGCAGCGCATGGCCGACGAGCTGTTCGAGATGATCATCAGCGGCAAGCTGAAGGTCGACATCAGCCAGCGCCATGCATTGGCCGATGCGGCAAAAGCACAAACCGAACTGTCGGCACGGCGCACTACCGGTTCCACGATTCTGTTGCCATAACGCTTCAAGTTGATACTCGGTGAACTCTTCCATGAGTTCGCCGAGTATCTTTCAGCTAGATCAAGTACATCTTCCGGTGAAGTTTCTTCGCCGCTGGCCTACGACCGGAAAACTTCCTGCGCAACTTCTTCGACTCGTATACAAGCCATTTCTCTGCCCACTCTTCGATTATTGGCGGATCAATACTGACGGTTGTGAACATCACGATACTCCGGCTGATGCACGTTCATGTTCACTGGCTGATCCAGGGCCATCAGAATTTGCCGCCATTCGGCGGACAACAGCCAATAATCGCCCCGGGCACGCTGCTCGATATGCATGGCGTGCGAAGCGATCGGTGTCAGGCCGAAGCGCTGAAACAGTTGCCGCTGTGGCGATCTGCACAAGGCCGTCACCCCCTGATATCCGCGATCGATCGCCCATTCGGCGGCGGTGGCGAGCAAGCCATTGATCGACACCGGCCGGTGCTGCTGGGAATGGGTAATCAAGCGACTGAATTCGACATGCCGCGCCAATGCCACAGTGGGAGACACATGATGCTGCGCCAGTGAGGCCCATTCGAACGGCGCCGGGGTTGCCCGCAGCACTGCAATGAGTTGATCTCGCTGGTAGAGCAAGAAGTGCGTACTGCGCGAGGTGATCGCCAAGCGGGTTTCCAGCGCCCGGGCTCTGGAGGTGAGCATGTAATGCTGCAATCGCAGGCGAAACTGCCGACCAATGAAACGCTCGAATTCTCCGGCGTCCGACCCCGCCTCAAGAATGGCCACACGATAGTCGGCCTGTTGATTCTTGAGTGCCTCTTGAAAGCCCTGCAGATAATCCTTGAGGTGTAAATCCGTAATATCCATTACTTCTCCGCAGCCATTAACATTTCGAAGTTGTATCAAGCACATTGAAAGAATGGATGCTTTTGAAAATCTCGCCACTGCACGCGTTCTGATAATCGCGTGGGAAAACTTACAGATATTCCAGAGTCGAAGAACCGTCTGACGCATGCAAGAACAATGGCAACGGATAAGTTTTAAACGAGTGCAGGAACAAACTGCGGGCATGCGCAAAACTCCTCGTCGATAGCGCCGAGGAGTCCGCAAAAAATAAAAAGAATGGCGTCAGTCAGGACGAACGACGTTACCGGTGGCCAGGTCGCGGATCACGCTGGGATTCTTGCGCCCGCCAAGGCTCCCGCCGAGCACCAGATCGACCTGCCCACGGAAATACTGCTCGATGCGCAAACGCGTGCGCGCGGGCGGTCGCCCCTGTGGATTGGCTGATGTCGAGATCAGCGGCCCGACCAGCGAGCACAAGTCGCGCACCTGCGGGTGATCGCTGACTCGCAGCGCCACGGTGTCATGCACGCCTGTGACCCATTCCGGCAACAGGTTCTGGTGCGGCACCAGCCAGGTGTTCGGCCCCGGCCAGGTGCTGGCCATGCGGTCGATCCAGTCCTGCGGGAAGTCCTCGAAGAGGAAATCGAACTGGCGGATATTGTCGGCGACCAGGATCAGCCCTTTGCTCACCGAGCGATTCTTGATCGCCAGCAAGCGGTCCACTGCGTCTTCGTTCCACGGGTCGCAACCCAGCCCCCAGACGGCTTCGGTTGGATAGGCAATCACCGCGCCGGCGCGAACTTCCCGCGCGGCTTGTTGCACACGCCAACTGTTGACCATGAAAAAACTCTCCACAAACAGGTTTCGCGCAGTTTACCGATCTTCATCGTAAAACCTAGCTTGACCGCGCCAACCAGCGACCGTTTTCGCATACCGCACGGCCTTCGATTTCCAGCTCGGTCAACGTTGCCAGCACTTTCGGCAACGCCCAGCCACAGCTCGCGGCCAACGCCTCGCTGGTGTGGGGCGCCGCGTGCAACAGCGTCAGCAACGGATGATCAGCCTGCGGCGGCGCTGTGGATAGCAACGGTTGCTGCCAGCCGCGCAGGGCTTCGAGGATATGTTCGATAGTCTCCACCAACACCGCCCCGTCGCGAATCAACTGATGACAACCGCGCGCGCCGGGGTGATGGATAGAGCCCGGAATGGCATAAACCTCGCGCCCTTGCTCTGCCGCCAGCCGCGCGGTAATCAACGAACCGCTGGCAACACTGGCCTCGACCACCAGCACGCCAAGGGATAACCCGCTGATGATGCGATTGCGCCGGGGGAAGTTGCTCGCGGTTGGCCCGGCGTCCAGCGGAAACTCCGAGAGCACCGCGCTTCCCGACGCAATCATCGCCTCAGCCAGGCGTTTATTGCGCTGTGGATAAAAATTCTCCAGGCCCGTGCCAAGCACCCCCACGGTCAACCCGCCAACGTCCAGAGCAGCCTGATGGGCAGCGGCATCGATGCCCAGCGCCAGACCACTGGTGATGACAAAACCGGCCCCGGCCAGACTGCGAGAAAACGCCGCCGCCGTGTCCATGCCCGGGCGCGAAGCGCGGCGGCTGCCGACCATCGCCAGTTGCGGTTTTTCCAGAATCGACGGATCGCCGGCGACGAATAACAGTGGCGGCGGGTCAGGAATCTGCGCCAGCAACGCTGGATAGTCCGCCTGGTCCCACATCAGCAAATGTTGACCGGGGCGCTCTAGCCAGCGCATTGCGTGGCTGGCGCCGTCGCGCACCGTCGGACAACGCCGTGCCTCGGCGCACGCCGCCGGCAACCCGAGCGAGCGCCAGGCACTGGCCGGCGCGCTGAGGGCTTTGGACGCCGAGCCGAAGGCTTCGAGCAGTTTGGCAAAACGCTTGGGGCCGATATCCGGCATGCGGTGCAGACGCAGACGCGCCTCCAGTTCCGCCGGGGAAATGGCCGTACTGACAGACAACATGAAGGGATCATCCTTGATCGTTCGATGCTCCGAACCATTCGGAACAAGCTGTGGATAACTCTGTTGGTAACTTGTTAAGCAAGCTTACGGATTTCGCACCTTGTCGAGCACCGCCAGCGAGCGTGAAGCATTGAGGACCAGGCCGTAACTGAGTTTGTCGTAGGTGCGGAACACCATCAGCAGGCCGGCTCGTTCATCGGGAATTTTCAGCGGTTGGCCGGTAATCCGGTCGCGCACCGTTTCGCCGGTTTTCATCACCGCCAGAACATTGCCTTCGGCCAGACCGTCACGTTTGCCCTTGTTCAGGGTGACCACGTCCATCACACCGATCTGCGTGACGCCGCGTGGCACGTCGATGATCAGGCCGTCGATGGAACGCTTCGGCGCGCTGGGCATGAAAGTCGAATTGATCGAGCGTTCTTCACCGCCGAACAAGCGGTCACCGAGGCGCACTTCCTGGGTGGTGCGTTGCAAGGCGAGAGTGGCAACGTCGCCTTCGGTGGCAACAACCTCGCCGCCGCCGATATCGTCGGCGTTGATGCCGAGGAATTCCTTGGTCTGCGGGTCGGTGTAGACCTTGCCCTGGCGGAAGATGCCGTACACCGGCTGCTCCGGATCGAAATGGCCACGGGCGAAGATGCGGTCACCGGTACCGCTGAGCACCCGTTCGGCATCGCCGGCGACGATGTACGGCGCGTTGTCGAAGTCTTCGGCCTTGTCGACGATGCGATTGCTCAGCAGAAAACTGTTGATCGATTTCAGCGGAATGCTCGGAATCGCCTCGGCCACCGGGCTGGTGCGAATCCGTGGCGAGAGCTTGATGGTGCCGCGCGACTCGCCACGATGGACGGTCAGTTGCGGCTGGCCGTTGACGTAGCTGAGGGTCAGCCTGTCGCCGGGATAGATCAGGTTGGGGTTTTCGATCTGCGGATTGGCCCGCCACAGTTGTGGCCACTGCCACGGCTCGCGCAGGTATTTGCCGGAAATGTCCCAGAGCGTGTCCCCGGAAACCACCGTGTATTGCTGTGGAAAACCATCCTTGAGTTGCACTTGCCCTTGCGCGGCGCCGGCCGAAGCCAGAAGCAGCAGGGCGAGTAGTGTTTTCCTCATGCAGTGAATCCCTTTATCATGTGCGTTCGCGTGAATCGTCAGAGCCCCCGTGGCTCGCTTCTGTTTTTCAGAAGCTACGCTTCACAACGGTAGCCTGCATCCTCGGACCCGCCAGGCCATCGACCCGACTTTACTCAACGTGTGCAGCAATCGAAGCCTATGGCCATTTTAAACATCCTCGAATTTCCGGACCCGCGTCTGCGCACTATCGCCAAACCAGTGGCTGTAGTGGACGACGAAGTGCGTCAGTTGGTCGACGACATGTTTGAAACAATGTATGAAGCGCCGGGCATCGGCCTCGCCGCGACCCAGGTCAACGTGCACAAACGTATCGTCGTGATGGACCTGTCCGAAGACCGTACCGAGCCACGGGTGTTCATCAACCCCGAGTTCGAATCGCTGACCGACGAGATGGACCAGTATCAGGAAGGCTGCCTTTCGGTACCGGGCTTCTACGAAAACGTCGACCGCCCGCAAAAGGTCAAGATCAAGGCGCTGGACCGCGACGGCAAGCCCTATGAACTGATCGCCGAAGGCCTGCTCGCCGTGTGCATCCAGCACGAATGCGACCACCTCAACGGCAAATTGTTCGTCGATTACCTGTCCACGCTCAAACGCGACCGGATCAAGAAGAAACTGGAAAAGCTGCACCGCCAGAACGCTTGATGCCCCTCTTCAAAGGCTTGCTGCGGCAAGCCTTTTTCTTTTATGAGACGCCTTTCATGACTGAGCCACTGCGCATTGTTTTTGCCGGTACCCCGGAATTCGCCGCCGAACACCTCAAGGCCCTGCTGAGCAGCCCGTACGAGATAGTTGCGGTCTACACCCAGCCGGATCGCCCGGCCGGCCGTGGGCAAAAACTGATGCCAAGCCCGGTCAAACAACTCGCCCTGGAAAATAATATCCAGGTGTTGCAGCCGCCGACCTTGCGCAATGCCGAGGCCCAGGCGGAGCTGGCCGCGCTGAAGCCGGACTTGATGGTGGTGGTCGCCTACGGTTTGATCCTGCCGCAAGCGGTGCTGGATATTCCGCGTCTGGGTTGCATCAACAGCCATGCGTCGCTGCTGCCGCGCTGGCGCGGTGCGGCGCCGATCCAGCGCGCGGTTGAACACGGCGATGCCGAAAGCGGTGTAACGGTGATGCGCATGGAGGCCGGGCTGGATACCGGGCCGATGTTGCTCAAGGTCGTCACGCCGATCAGCGCTGAAGATACCGGCGGCACCCTGCATGATCGCCTCGCCGAGATGGGTCCGCCCGCTGTGGTGCAGGCGATTGCCGGTCTGGCTGCCGGCACCCTGCAAGGTGAGGTGCAGAACGACGAGCTCGCCACTTACGCGCACAAACTGAACAAAGACGAAGCACGCATCGACTGGAGCCGTCCGGCGGTGGAGCTGGAACGTCTGGTCCGCGCCTTCAATCCATGGCCGATCACCCACAGCACGCTCAATGGCGAAGCGTTGAAAGTGCTTGCCGCATCCGTGGCCGAAGGCACTGGCGCCCCGGGTGAAATCCTCAGCGCCAGCAAAGACGGGCTGATCGTCGCCTGCGGCGCACAAGCGCTGTGCCTGACCCGCCTGCAATTGCCCGGCGGCAAGGCGCTGAACTTCAGTGACCTGTTCAACAGCCGCCGCGAGAAATTCGCCGTCGGCAGCGTGCTCGGCGCTGCGGTGGAAGCGCAATGAACCCGCGTCTGGCCGCCGCCAAGGCGCTCGCCGCCGTACTCAGCGGCAAGGCTTCGCTGAACAGCTCCCTGCCGACGCAACTGGACAAGGTCGAGGATCGTGATCGCGGTTTCACTCAGGATCTGGCCTTCGGCACCGCACGCTGGCAGCCACGCCTGTCGGCATTGGCGGAAAAACTTCTGCAGAAACCGTTCAAAGCCGCCGACGCTGATGTCGAGGCGTTGCTGCTGGTCGGTCTGTATCAACTGCTCTACACCCGGGTACCGGCCCATGCCGCGATTGGCGAAACCGTCGGCTGCGCAGACAAGCTGAAAAAGCCCTGGGCCAAAGGCCTGCTCAACGCCGTGCTGCGCAATGCCCAGCGCGAAAGCGAGACGATCTTCGCCGAACTGGAACGCGACCCGGTGGTGCGCACAGCTCACCCGCGCTGGCTGCAAAAATCCCTGAAGGCATTTTGGCCCGAGCAGTGGGAAGCGATCTGCGCAGCGAACAACGCGCATCCGCCGATGATCCTGCGGGTCAACCGCCGTCATCACAGCCGCGATGCTTATCTTGCGTTGCTGGGCGAAACCGGGATCGCCGCGACACCGTGCGTTTACAGCCGCGACGGCATCGTCCTCGAAGCTGCTGCCGACGTGCGCAGCCTGCCGGGTTTCGCCGAAGGCTGGATCAGCGTGCAGGACGAAGCCGCGCAACTGGCCGCCGACCTGCTCGATCTGGCCCCGGGCCAGCGCGTACTCGACGCCTGCTGCGCCCCTGGCGGCAAGACCTGCCACATCCTCGAAGCCGAACCGGCGCTCGCTGGCGTGGTAGCGGTGGATCTGGAAGCCAAGCGTCTGGTGCGGGTGAAGGAAAACCTTGAGCGCCTCGGCCTCGACGCTGAACTGATCGCCGCCGACGGTCGCGATACCGAGAAATGGTGGGACGGCAAGCCGTTCCAGCGCATCCTCCTCGACGCGCCATGCTCGGCCACCGGCGTGATCCGCCGTCATCCGGACATCAAACTGACCCGTCAGCCGGACGACATCGTTGCCCTCGCGCAACTGCAAGGCGAACTGCTCGACGCCATGTGGAAAACCCTCGAAGTCGGCGGCATCCTGCTCTACGCCACCTGCTCGACGCTGCCGACCGAGAACACCGAAGTCATCGCTGCGTTTCTCGAACGCACCCCCGGTGCCCGTGAACTGGATCTGGCCACAGCGGCCGGCATCAAGCAGCCCCATGGTCGCCAGTTGCTGGCCCAGCAGGGCGGGCATGACGGGTTTTACTACGCCAAGCTGATCAAGATCGCCGCCGCGCGCGGCTAAACGGATTCATGGAGTGACTGGATGAAAATCATCATCCTCGGTGCGGGACAGGTCGGCGGTTCGCTGGCCGAACATCTGGCCAGCGAGGCCAACGACATCACTGTGGTCGACACCGATGGCGAGCGCCTGCGCGACCTCGGCGACCGCCTCGATATCCGCACCGTGCAGGGCCGGGGCTCGCTGCCCTCGGTGCTGCGTCAGGCCGGTGCCGACGACGCCGACATGCTGGTAGCGGTGACCAACAGCGACGAAACCAACATGGTTGCCTGCCAGGTCGCGCACACGCTGTTCCACACGCCGACCAAAATCGCCCGGGTGCGCGAAGCGTCATACCTCAATCGCGAGGAACAACTGTTCCAGAACGAAGCGATTCCGGTCGACGTGCTGATCAGCCCCGAGCAGGTCGTGACCAACTACATCAAGCGCCTGATCCAGCATCCCGGCGCCTTGCAGGTGATCGACTTCGCCGAAGGCGCGGCGCAACTGGTGGCGGTGCGCGCCTATTACGGCGGGCCGCTGGTGGGCCAGCAACTGCGCCAGTTGCGTGAGCACATGCCGAACGTCGAAACCCGCGTAGCGGCGATCTTCCGCCGTGACCGGCCGATTTTGCCGCAGGGCGACACGGTGATCGAGGCCGATGACGAGGTGTTCTTCATCGCTGCCCGTGAGGACATTCGCGCAGTGATGAGCGAAATGCGTCGCCTCGACGAAACCTACAAACGCATCGTTATCGCCGGGGGCGGGCAGATCGGCGAGCGCCTGGCCGAGGCGATCGAAAGCCGTTATCAGGTGAAGATCATCGAGATGAGCCCGGCGCGCTGCCGCTACCTCTCCGATACCCTCGACAGCACCGTGGTCTTGCAGGGCAGTGCGTCGGATCGCGATCTGCTGCTGGAAGAGAACATCGCCGACGCCGATATCTTCCTCGCCCTGACCAACGACGATGAAGCCAACATCATGTCGTCGCTGCTGGCCAAACGGCTGGGGGCGAAGAAGGTCATGACGATCATCAACAATCCGGCCTACGTCGACCTGATCCAGGGCGGCGACATTGATATCGCCATCAGCCCGCAACTGGCGACCATCGGCACCTTGCTCGCCCACGTGCGCCGAGGCGATATCGTCAGCGTGCACTCACTACGGCGCGGCGCGGCGGAAGCGATCGAGGCGATTGCCCACGGTGATGCGAAGTCCAGCAAGGTCATCGGCAAGCCGATCGAGAAGATCGGCCTGCCGCCGGGCACCACCATCGGCGCAGTGATCCGCAACGAGAAAGTGATCATCGCCCACGACGACACGGTGATCGAAGCCGGCGACCACGTGATTCTGTTCCTTGTGGATAAAAAGCATATTCGCGATGTGGAGAAGCTGTTTCATGTGGGATTGAGCTTTTTCTGACCTGAAGACAACGTTGCCCGTGATGGCCCCTTCGCGAGCAGGCTCGCTCCCACAGTGGAATGCATTCCAAATGTGGGAGCGAGCCTGCTCGCGAAAGCGGTTTGACAGACTCGCAGGTTCTCTGACGAACAATAGAAAGGAATCCGCCAATGCTCGAATCCCTGGAAAAAATGCTCGCCAAGGGTGTGGATAACGCGCTGTTGCGCTTCGGTCTGGGCAAGGGTTATCTGGACCTGGGTGAAAACGCCAAGGCTGCCGAGCATTTTCAGCGTTGTGTCGCTTTCGATCCGAAATACTCGGCAGCGTGGAAGCTGCTGGGCAAGGCGCAGCTGGCGCTAGGCGATCACGCCGCTGCGCGTCAGGCCTGGGAACAAGGCTTGGAAGCGGCCCGCGCCCACGGTGACAAACAGGCCGAGAAGGAGATGACGGTATTCCTGAAAAAGCTTGAGCGGCAGGCGCCTTGAGCTACCGATTGAGCAAGGCGAGCCCGTCTGCATCAACCGTCACCCCATCGAAGTTGCTCAGTACCAGCGCGCCTCGCCCGGCGGACGCTTCTTGAAGCGTTTCATGCTCCACATGTACTGGCTCGGATACGCCGCAACATAACGTTCCACTACCTTGCTCATCGCCGCGCAGGACTCTGCGGTATCGGTGCTGTACATCGCTTCGGGCGCGGCTTCGAGAATGACTTTGTAGCCCGAGCCGTCAGGCAGGCGCAGGGCGTGCAGGAACACACCGACCGCTTTGCCGCCGGCCAGCATGTTCGGCACGAATTTGCTGGTCAGTGCCTGAGTGGCAAAGAACGGCACGAAAATCCCTGCGGATTCGGCCGGTTCCGGGTCGGCGGGGATGCCCACGGCACCGCCCTTGCGCACTTCCTTGATGACGCTGAGAATGCCTTCCTTGGTCGACGCCGCGACCTTGTTGCCCAGCTGCACGCGCTGTTTGCGCAGCAATTCATCCACTGCCTTGAGCTTCGGCGGACGGTAGAAAATGATCGGTTTGCACTCGCTGCAATAGAAGTGGTTGAGCACTTCCCAGTTGCCGAGGTGGCTGGTGATGCCGACCACGCCTTTACCCGAGGCCAGCGCGTCTTTCAACACATCTAGGCCTTCGACTTCGCGGACCAGATCGATCGAGCGCTGCGCCGGCCAGATCCACGCGCAGGCGCTTTCGGTCAGCGACTTGCCGATGTCCTTCAGACTCTGCCCGACCAGACGCTCACGTTCGGCCGCATCCATCTGGGGAAAACACTTCGACAGGTTGATCCGCACCACGTCGCGGGAACGGTTGGGGGTCTTCCACATGATCCAGCCGATCGCCGAACCCACGGCCTGCACGGCCCGCCATGGCAGCAGGGCAAACAGCCGCAGAGCGCCTACCAGCAAGGCGCCTTTAAACTTTTCCACAGGTCACTCCTGATCTTTGTGCTGTGCGCGAGGCGGGCATTCTAACCGGCGTTGGCGAGCTGCGCGTAGCGGTCGCAATCCTGGGTGTGGTCCATGACCATGCCCGAGGCCTGCATCAGCGCGTAGCAAATGGTCGGACCGACGAAGGTGAAGCCGGCTTTTTTCAGCGCCTTGCTCATCGCCAGCGCTTCGGGGGTGATCGCCGGGACTTCGCTGCGATCCTTGAAATGATTGATGATCGGTTGGTCGCCCACGAACGACCAGAGCAATGCCACCGGATCCTCCAGCGCCAGCCACGCCTGGGCATTGCGCCGCGCGGCGTTGAGTTTCAGGCGATTGCGGATGATGCCCGGGTCGAGCATCAGTTCGTCGAACTCGGCGTCACTCATCTGCGCCACGCGCTGCACATCGAAGCCGAACAGCACCTGACGGTAACGCTCGCGTTTGCGCAGCACAGTGATCCACGACAACCCGGCCTGGAACCCTTCGAGCAAAAGCAACTCGAACAAACCCTGCGCATCGCGCAGCGGCGTGCCCCACTCCTGATCGTGATAAGCCATGTACAGCGGATCTTCGGTACACCAAAAGCAGCGTGGCATAAGGCTCCAGGGGGCGTGCGCAGCAACGAATCGGGTATACTCCCGCTCTTTAAATCGCAGCCCAAGAAACAGGTGAATTTCGTGAGCCAGCCTACGCCAGCCGTGCGTACCTTCCAAGACTTGATCCTCGCGCTCCAGCAATACTGGGCCGAGCAAGGTTGTGTGGTACTTCAGCCCTACGATATGGAAGTAGGCGCCGGCACTTTCCACACCGCGACCTTCCTGCGCGCCATCGGCCCGGAAACCTGGAACGCCGCGTACGTGCAGCCAAGCCGCCGTCCGACTGACGGCCGTTACGGCGAAAACCCGAACCGTCTGCAGCACTACTACCAGTTCCAGGTCGTGCTCAAGCCGAACCCGGACAATTTCCAGGAACTGTACCTGGGCTCGCTCAAGCATGTCGGCCTCGACCCGCTGGTGCACGACATCCGCTTCGTCGAAGACAACTGGGAATCGCCGACCCTCGGCGCCTGGGGTCTGGGCTGGGAAGTCTGGCTCAATGGCATGGAAGTCACCCAGTTCACCTACTTCCAGCAAGCGGGCGGCATCGAGTGCTACCCGGTGACCGGCGAGATCACCTACGGTCTCGAGCGGCTGGCGATGTATCTGCAAGGCGTCGATTCGGTCTACGACCTGGTCTGGGCTGACGGCCCGTTCGGCAAAGTCACCTACGGCGATGTGTTCCACCAGAACGAAGTGGAGCAGTCCACCTACAACTTCGAACACGCCAACGTCGACAAACTGTTCGAGCTGTTCGACTTCTATGAAAGCGAAGCCAAGCGCCTGATCGAACTCGACCAGCCGCTGCCGTTGCCGAGCTACGAAATGGTGCTGAAGGCGTCGCACACCTTCAACCTGCTGGATGCGCGCCGGGCGATCTCGGTGACTGCGCGTCAGCAATACATTCTGCGCGTACGCACCCTGGCGCGTTCCGTTGCGCAAGCCTACCTGCTGGCCCGCGCCAAGCTGGGCTTCCCGATGGCGACCCCGGACCTGCGTGACGAAGTACTGGCCAAGCTGGAGGCTGCACAATGAGTGCGCAAGATTTTCTGGTTGAACTGGGCACCGAAGAACTGCCACCCAAAGCCCTGAACACTTTGGCTGATGCGTTCCTCGCCGGTATCGACAAGGGCCTGCAAGCCGCTGGCCTGAGCTACGAAAGCAAAACCGTTTATGCCGCGCCACGTCGTCTGGCTGTGCTGATCACTGCGCTGGCCACTCAGCAGCCGGATCGCAGCATCAACCTCGATGGCCCGCCACGTCAGGCCGCGTTCGACGCTGACGGCAATCCGACTCAGGCCGCCCTGGGCTTTGCCAAGAAGTGCGGCGTCGAGCTGAGCGAAATCGACCAGAGCGGTCCGAAACTGCGTTATAGCCAGAACATCGCCGGCAAGCCGACCGCGAGCCTGCTGCCGACCATCGTCGAAGATTCGCTGAACGACCTGCCGATCCCGAAACGCATGCGTTGGGGTGCGCGCAAGGAAGAATTCGTGCGTCCGACCCAGTGGCTGGTGATGCTGCTCGGTGACCAGGTCATCGATTGCACGATCCTCGCGCAGAAGGCTGGCCGTGAATCCCGTGGTCACCGTTTCCATCATCCGGAGAGCGTGCGCATCGGTTCGCCATCGAGCTACCTCGCCGACTTGCGTGCCGCTTACGTATTGGCCGATGCCAACGAGCGTCGCGAGATCATCAGCAAGCGCACCGAAGAGCTGGCCACCCGTCAGGAAGGCACGGCGATCGTGCCGCCGGCACTGCTCGACGAAGTGACTGCGCTGGTTGAATGGCCGGTGCCGCTGGTGTGCTCGTTCGAAGAACGCTTCCTCGACGTGCCGCAGGAAGCGCTGATCACCACCATGCAGGACAACCAGAAGTATTTCTGCCTGCTGGATGCCGACGGCAAGTTGCTGCCACGTTTCATTACCGTGGCCAACATCGAAAGCAAAGACCCGCAGCAGATCATCGCCGGTAACGAGAAAGTGGTGCGCCCACGCCTGACCGACGCCGAGTTCTTCTTCAAGCAGGACAAGAAGCAGAAACTCGAAGACTTCAACCTGCGCCTGCAGAACGTGGTGTTCCAGGAAAAACTCGGCAGCGTCTACGACAAGGCCGAGCGCGTATCGAAACTGGCCGCGTACATCGCCGCACGTATCGGCGGCAACGCCTCGTGGGCTGCCCGCGCGGGCCTGCTGTCGAAGTGCGACCTGGCCACCGAAATGGTTGGCGAGTTCCCGGAGATGCAAGGTGTCGCCGGTTACTACTACGCCCTCAATGACGGCGAGCCGCAGGACGTCGCGCTGGCGCTGAACGAGCAGTACATGCCACGCGGTGCCGGTGCCGAATTGCCAGCGACCCTGACCGGTGCAGCCGTGGCGATCGCCGACAAGCTCGACACTCTGGTCGGCATCTTCGGTATCGGCATGCTGCCTACCGGCAGCAAAGACCCGTATGCCCTGCGCCGTGCGGCCCTGGGCGTGCTGCGTATCCTGATCGAAAAGAAACTCGATCTAGACCTGAACGACGCCGTGGCGTTCGCCGTGACTGCATTTGGCGGCAAGGTCAAGGCGGCCGGCCTCAACGAAGCCGTGCTGGAATTCATCTTCGACCGTCTGCGTGCGCGTTATGAAGACGAAGGCGTCGACGTCGCCACCTACCTGTCGGTACGTGCATTGAAGCCGGGTTCGGCGCTGGACTTCGACCAGCGTGTGCAAGCGGTTCAGGCCTTCCGCAAACTGCCGGAAGCGGCAGCGCTGGCGGCGGTGAACAAGCGCGTGTCGAACCTGTTGAGCAAAGTCGAAGGCTCGGTACCGACCGTGGTCGAAGCCAAGTATTTCGACAACGCCAACGAGTTCTCGCTGTACTCGGCGATCCAGCAAGCGGATCAGGCCGTGCAGCCAATGGCCGCAGCGCGTCAGTACAACGAATCGCTGGCACGCCTGGCGGCACTGCGCGAGCCGGTCGACGCGTTCTTCGACGCGGTGATGGTCAATGCCGACGACGCCAATGTGCGAGCTAACCGCTACGCGCTGCTGGCGCGCCTGCGTGGCCTGTTCCTCGGTGTTGCCGACATTTCGCTGCTGAGTTGAGGGATTGCTGTTGAAACTGCTGATTCTCGATCGTGACGGCGTGATCAATTACGACTCCGATGCCTACATCAAGTCGGTGGAGGAGTGGATCCCGCTGCCCGGCTCGATCGAAGCGATCGCGCAGTTGAGCAAGGCCGGCTGGACGGTGGCGGTGGCCACCAACCAGTCGGGCATTGCTCGTGGCTATTACGACCTCGCCACCCTCGAGGCCATGCACGCGCGCCTGCGCGAGCTGGTCGCGGAGCAGGGCGGTGAAGTCGGTTTGATCGTGTATTGCCCGCATGGCCCGGATGAAGGTTGCGATTGCCGCAAACCGAAACCGGGAATGCTCAAAACCATTGCCGAGCATTACACGGTGCCGTTGACCAACGTCTGGTTCGTCGGCGACAGCCTTGGTGACCTGGAGGCCGCCAAAGCCGTCGATTCACAGCCAGTTTTGGTGAAGACCGGGAAAGGCGAAAAGACTCAGGGTAAAACCCTGCCGGTTGGCACCCTGATTTTTGACGATCTGGCGGCGATTGCCGCAGAACTTATCCACAACTAGAGTACTTCTGAATTTCCTGGCCAGGGATTGCTCGGGAGTGCGCTTGAACAGTCGGGGCATTGCCCCGTAACGGTAACCGTCGCCATGTCGATACTGCGGGCCTTCAGAATCTTTGTTTTTTACCTGCTGCTGGGCACAACAGCGTTGCTGTGGTGCAGTCTGAGCTTTTTCATCGCGCCGTTTCTGTCCTTCAAGGCGCGCTATCGTTTCATCAACGTGTACTGGTGCCGTTGCGCCCTGTGGCTGACCAAGGTTTTCCTTGGCATCCGCTACGAAATCAAAGGCGCGGAAAACGTGCCTGACCGGCCCTGCGTGATTCAATCGAACCATCAGAGCACTTGGGAGACCTTCTTTCTCTCCGCTTATTTCTCGCCATTGAGCCAAGTGCTCAAGCGCGAATTGCTCTACGTGCCGTTCTTCGGCTGGGCCATGGCAATGCTGCGCCCGATCGCCATTGACCGCGACAACCCGAAGGCCGCGCTCAAACAAGTCGCGGCTAAAGGCGACGAGCTGCTCAAGGACAACGTCTGGGTGCTGATCTTTCCCGAAGGCACACGAGTCCCCTACGGCACTGTCGGAAAATTCTCTCGCAGTGGCAGTGCGTTGGCGGTGAATGCGGCGCTTCCTGTGCTGCCGATTGCACACAATGCCGGCAAATTCTGGCCAAAAATCGGCTGGGGCAAACAGGCCGGAGTGATCACCGTGGTCATCGGCGAACCGATGTATGCCGAAGGCAGCGGGCCGCGCGCCATCGCTGATCTGAATGACCGTGTGCAGGCGTGGAACGAGAAAACCCAGCGTGAAATGGGCTCGCTGCCACCGGCGCCACAGGCACCGGCAGCGAGTGACCAGCTGGCTGTCTGAATTTTGTGGATAACCTGTGTACGCTTTTGCTAAAAAAGACCGCAATTGTTTTCTAACTTATTGATTTTCATAGATATTTATAAATTTATGAATTGAATAAAATCCGTGCATAAGTTTTATTCGGATGTAAAAAAACCGGCCGTTATAGCCGGTTTTTTTGTGCCCCTTTTTCATTCAGCGAGCAGCGGCAACTCGATAAGGAAAGTGGTTCCCGCATCGACCACGCTACGACACTCAATCGTACCGCCATGATGATCAATCACGGCTTTGACCATCGACAAACCCAAGCCCACGCCGTCGATGCCTTGGGCCGAAGAGAAACGCCGATACTGGCTGAACAGGTCAGGCAATTCATCGGCGGCAATGCCCTTGCCCTGATCGGTCAATTCGCAGCGCAGCCACTGTCCAGCACAGCTGACCTGCAGTTGCACAGTGCTGTCTGCGGGGCTGTACTTGATCGCGTTTTCCAGCAGGTTGAACAGGGCGCGCGTCAGCAATCCCTGATCGGCCAGAATCAGCCGCTCCTGGCATTGCTCATCGACCTCGTTGAGCAGCTCGATGCGTTTCTGCTGGGCGATCGGCAACGCCTGATCCAGCACGTCCAGTACCAGCATGGCGAACAATGTCGGGCGGAACTGGTAGGTTTCGGATTCAGCCCGCGCCAACAAGACAAAACCATCAGTCAGATCCAGCGCGCGGCGCACCTGACGCTCAATCTGCTCGAACAGCGGCGCATCAGCACCCGCCTGGTGACGATGCACATCCAGCAGGGCGAGGATCGCCGAATGGGGGGCGCGCAGGTCGTGGGAAAGAAAACGCAGCAGGACGCCGCGCTGCTCCTCAGCCGCACGCTCGGCACTCAAGTCCGTCAGGCTGAGCAGCCAACCGATCGGCGTATCGCCGTCGACCGGCAGCAGCGCCGCTCTTTCCAGGCGCAGACTGCGCTCCTTGTGATCGCGAAATTCCAGCAGCGGCAGGGTGGCCAGCGGCGGCCGCGGCGCTGTGGATAATTCCGGATAGCCGAGCCGTGCCAGTTGATCGAGTACGTCATCGCCCACCAGCGGAACCTCGAACAACTCTCGAGCTTTGCGATTACCCAGCAGGATCTTGCCCTGCGGATCACTGATCAGCGTCGCCACCGGCAGGTATTCCAGGCCATCGGCAATGAAGCGCCGGGTGTCGCGGGTGCGGCTCATGGCTTGTTCGAGCGCCATGATCTGGCCCTGCAAACGGTCGGCACCGGTGAAGCGGGTCCGCCGACGTTCAGGGAAGACTTTCGGTTCGCTGTCCAGACGTGCCAGCTCCCAGCCGAAATACGTCAGCACAACACTCAAGCGTCGCCAGTTCCAGATCAGGTAACCGAACAACATCCCCAGGGCTGCTGGCGTTGGCGACCACCAGTAGCGGACTTCGGCCAGCAGGGCGCTGGCGATCAGCGCACAGGCCATACCGGCCAAGGTTACCCAAAGCGCCCAACGCGGCCGCCACAGCAACAATCCCAGCACACCCGCGACCATCGCCACGGACAACAGAGCGCCGGGCGCTGGCGACGGATTGTGCAGATTGATCTGGGCGCGATAAGACAACAAGGCAGTCAGCGGCAACAGCACTAGACTTATCCACAACCACTCGCGCACCAGCCGCCGGAACAGACGCTGGACCTGGCTCGGCTCACGACTTTCACGTCGGCGTTGAGGGTTACGCATGAGGCAAAGGGCAGGGCAGTGGATAGGGTTTCATAGGTCTCTGGTCGGAGGCGTAGACCCGAAGAATCATAGCGGACGTCGACCACCGACGGGCTGCTTCTTTCATCGCGGCCGGGGAGTCGCTATTGTCGACATCCCAGCCCCAGCGACAAGGAACACCGCCGATGCGCGTTGCCATTCTGGACGACGAACCCGCCGAACTGCGCCGGGTCGAGCAAACCCTGGAGCAAATGGCCGAAGCGGGCGAGCAGCCGTGGTCACTGCACAGCTTCGAGCGCGGCGAAGACTTGTTGCGCCAGCTGCGCCGGGAAACCTTCGACCTGTTGATTCTCGATTGGCAACTTCCTGATCTCACGGGTCTGGCACTGCTGCGCTGGACCCGCGAACACATGGACGCGCCACCCGCTGCAATCATGCTCACCAGCCGCGATGGCGAGAGCGATATCGTTCAAGCCTTGAATGCCGGGGCTGACGATTATGTCAGCAAGCCGTTTCGCCCCAATGAGTTGAAGGCGAGGGTGGCAGCGGTATTGCGTCGGCATAGCCAACCGCGCAGCGCGGCGGGCGAAATACAGACGTTTCACGATCTGACTTTCGACGACGCCGAACTGACCGTCACCCGTGAAGGCAAACCGATCCTCATGACCGAACGCGAATACCGCTTGGCGCGCTGCCTGTTCAGCAACCTGGGGCGGCCATTGTCGCGGGATTACTTGTACGAGCGCTTCTGGCCGAACGAGGAGACAACTTCCTCGCGGCCACTGGATACGCATATCTACCGATTGCGCAACAAGCTCGGGCTGACAGCGGATCGGGGTTGGCAGTTGCTGACAATTTATGGGTATGGGTATCGGTTGGAGAGTGTCGGCACTGGGAATGAGTGAGGCAACAAAAAAACCCCGGCATTGGCCGGGGTTTTCCATGAGCGGGTAGCAAACAGGATCAGAAGTCCAGGTTGGAAACCGCCAGTGCGTTGCTCTCGATGAAATCTCGGCGAGGTTCGACCGCATCACCCATCAGGGTGTTGAAGATCTGGTCTGCACCGATGGCGTCTTCGATGGTGACTTTCAGCATGCGCCGCACGCTTGGGTCCATGGTGGTTTCCCACAGCTGATCCGGGTTCATTTCGCCCAGACCTTTGTAGCGCTGGATGGTGTGGCGCTTGGTGCTTTCGGCCATCAGCCAGTCGAGGGCTTCCTTGAACTCGGTAACGGCTTTCTTGCGCTCGCCACGCTGGATGTACGCGCCTTCATCGAGCAGGGTGCTCAGTTGCGCGCCCAGGGTGACCACGGTTTTGTAGTCGTTGCTGCCGAAGAAGTCGCGGTTGAAGGTGACGTAGTTCGACAGACCGTGGGAGATCAGTTCGACCTCTGGCAGCCAGACGCCACGTTCGCGATCCTCACGCAGGCTGGCCTTGTAGACCAGACCCGACTTCTCGTTGGTACGCAGACGGACTTCATACTGCGCCAGCCACTCTTGCATCGCTGCGTGGTCGCCCAAGGTTTCCAGACTGACGGCCGGCAGATAGATGAAGTGCTCGGTCAGCTCCTGAGGGTACAGACGCGACAGACGCTTGAGGGTCTTCATGACCATGCGGAAGTCGTTCACCAGACGTTCCAGCGCTTCACCGGAAATGCCCGGGGCTTCTTCGTTCAGGTGCAGGCTTGCATCTTCCAGGGCCGACTGCGTCATGTACTCTTCCATGGCGTCGTCGTCTTTGATGTATTGCTCTTGCTTGCCTTTTTTGACTTTGTACAGCGGTGGCTGGGCGATGTAGATGTAGCCACGCTCGATCAGCTCCGGCAGTTGACGGAAGAAGAAGGTCAGCAGCAGGGTACGGATGTGCGAACCGTCGACGTCAGCATCGGTCATGATGATGATGTTGTGATAGCGCAGCTTGTCGATGTTGTACTCTTCGCGACCGATGCCGCAGCCCAGCGCGGTGATCAGCGTGCCCACTTCCTGGGACGAGATCATCTTGTCGAAGCGTGCCTTCTCGACGTTGAGGATCTTGCCCTTCAACGGCAGGATCGCCTGGGTCTTGCGGTTACGTCCCTGCTTCGCAGAACCGCCCGCGGAGTCACCTTCCACCAGGTACAGTTCGGACAGCGCCGGGTCTTTTTCCTGGCAGTCAGCGAGCTTGCCCGGCAGGCCGGCGATGTCCAGCGCGCCTTTGCGGCGGGTCATTTCACGGGCCTTGCGCGCAGCTTCACGGGCACGGGCGGCGTCGATCATCTTGCCGACTACCAGCTTGGCTTCGTTCGGGTTCTCCAGAAGGAAGTCGGAGAAGTATTTGCCCATCTCCTGTTCCACTGCAGTCTTCACTTCGGAAGACACCAGCTTGTCTTTAGTCTGCGAGCTGAACTTCGGATCCGGCACTTTCACCGAGATGATCGCGGTCAGGCCTTCACGAGCGTCGTCACCGGTGGTGGCGACTTTGTGCTTCTTCGCCAGACCTTCCTGCTCGATGTAGTTGTTCAGGTTACGCGTCAGCGCCGAGCGGAAGCCCACCAGGTGGGTGCCGCCGTCGCGCTGCGGAATGTTGTTGGTGAAGCACAACAGGTTCTCGTTGAAGCTGTCGTTCCACTGCAGGGCGATTTCCACGCCGATGCCGTCTTCACGCTGGATGTTGAAGTGGAACACCTGATTGACCGCAGTTTTGTTGGTGTTCAGGTATTCAACGAACGCACGCAGGCCGCCTTCGTACTTGAACAGCTCTTCCTTGCCGCTGCGCTCGTCCTTGAGGACGATGCCGACACCGGAGTTGAGGAAGGACAGTTCACGAATGCGCTTGGCGAGGATGTCCCAGCTGAAGTGAATGTTCTTGAAGGTTTCGCTGGAAGCCTTGAAGTGGATCTGGGTACCGGTGGTTTCGCTGTCGCCAACGATGGCCATCGGTGCCTGAGGCACGCCGTGGACGTAGGTCTGTTCCCAGATCTTGCCACTGCGGCGAACGGTCAGTACCAGCTCTTCGGACAGTGCGTTCACTACCGACACACCCACACCGTGCAGACCGCCGGAGACTTTGTAGGAGTTGTCGTCGAACTTACCGCCAGCGTGGAGGACGGTCATGATGACCTCGGCGGCGGAAACGCCTTCCTCTTTATGCACGTCTACCGGGATGCCACGACCGTTGTCTTTAACGGTGATGGATTCGTCCGGGTGAATGATGATGCTGATGTCGTCGCAATGGCCGGCGAGGGCTTCGTCGATCGAGTTGTCGACCACCTCGAACACCATGTGGTGCAGACCGCTGCCATCGTCGGTGTCACCAATGTACATACCGGGACGTTTGCGTACGGCATCCAGGCCTTTCAGCACTTTAATGCTCGTTGAGTCGTACGTATTTTCTTCGCTCAATGCCTTCACTCCCGATGGTCGTGGGTCTGGGTGATACGGCCCTGTTCCACGTGGAACAAAGCGACTGGCGTTTCCGTCTGCCAGCCTTCCCTCAGTAATTCGTGATCTACACAGGTGATAAACACCTGGCAGCGTAAGTCTTCCAGCAAGCGGCACAGCGCGCGGCGGTGGCTCTCGTCCAGCTCGGACGGCAAATCATCCACCAGATAAATACACTGTCCGCGACGGGCCTGGCTGACCAGGTGCCCTTGGGCAATCCGCAGTGCACACACCACCAACTTCTGCTGACCCCGGGACAAAATGTCCGCGGCATTGTGTGCGCCCAATCTGAGACGCAAATCAGCTCGTTGCGGTCCGGCCTGGGTGTGCCCCATCTGCTGGTCCCGTTGTACGGAAGCGGCGAGTACGGCGCTCAATTCGCGGTCCTTGTCCCAGCCTCGGTAATAGCTGAGCGTCAAACCCTCGAGCTCAACCAGTTCGCTCAAGGTCTGTTCGAAGACCGGTTTCAAGGCTGTGATGTAAGCGCGGCGGTATTCATCGATTTCAGCGCTGGCCTGGCACAGTTCCCTGTCCCAAACCGCTTGCGAAACGGCGTCAAGTGTACCATGCCGCAGCCAGGAGTTTCTCTGGCGCAGCGCCTTCTGCAAACGCTGCCAAGTGGCCATGAAACGCGGTTCGACGTGGAACACGCCCCAGTCGAGAAACTGCCGGCGAATCTTCGGCGCGCCTTCCAGCAGACGGAAGCTGTCCGGATTGATCAACTGCAGCGGCAGGATCTCCGCCAACTGCGCAGCGCTACGGGCGTTCTGGCCGTCGATGCGAATCTGGAACTCGCCCTGACGGTCGCGGGAAATCCCCAGCGCACTGTGTCCGCCTTCAGCCAGCTCAACCTGACCGAATACGGTACAGGCGAGCTGTTCGTACTGAATAACGGGCAACAGCCGCGTGCTGCGAAACGAACGGGCAAGCCCCAGCAGATGAATGGCTTCCAGAACACTGGTTTTGCCGCTGCCGTTGGCGCCGTAAAGAATGTTGATGCGGGGGGAGGGGGAGAAGGTCACCGGGTGCAGATTGCGCACCGCGGTGACCGAAACACGACTTAACGACATTCAGGATCAGCTGATTACAGACGCATCGGCATGACAACGTAAGCCGAATCGTCATTGTCGGACTCTTGCACCAGCGCACTGCTGTTGGAGTCGGACAGGATCAGGCGAACCTGCTCGGTGGTCATCACGCCCAGCACGTCGAGCAGGTAGCTGACGTTGAAGCCGATCTCCAGCGAGCCGCCGTTGTATTCAACGCCCACTTCTTCTTCCGCTTCTTCCTGCTCCGGGTTGTTGGCCTGGATCTTCAACTGACCGCTGGCCAGTTGCAGACGGATACCGCGGTACTTCTCGTTGGACAGAATCGCGGTACGGCTGAACGCTTCACGCAACGCCTGACGATCGCCGAGTACCAGCTTGTCACCACCTTTCGGCAGGACGCGCTCGTAATCCGGGAATTTACCGTCGACCAGTTTCGAGGTGAAAGTGAACTCGCCAGTGGTGGCGCGGATGTGGTGCTGGCCGAGGACGATGCTGACATTGCCATCCGGCTCGGTGAGCAGACGCGCCAGTTCGAGGATACCTTTGCGCGGCACGATCACCTGATGGCGATCCGGCTGACCGATATCGGCCTGCATCGAGCACATTGCCAGACGGTGTCCGTCGGTGGCCACGGCGCGGATCACACCAGCGGAAACTTCCAGCAGCATGCCGTTGAGGTAGTAACGCACGTCCTGCTGGGCCATGGCGAAGCTGGTGCGTTCGATCAGACGACGCAGTTTGCTTTGCTCCAGGCTGCAGGTCAGCGAGCCCGGGCCTTCTTCGACGGTCGGGAAATCGTTGGCCGGCAGGGTCGACAGGGTGAAGCGGCTACGACCGGCCTTTACCACCAGCTTCTGCTCGTCGACCTTGATGTCGATCAGCGCATCGTTGGGCAGGCTTTTGCAGATATCCATCAGCTTGCGCGCCGGCACGGTGATGGAACCGGTTTCGGCCGGCTCTTCGAGTTGCACACGACCGACCAGCTCGACTTCCAGGTCGGTACCGGTCAGCGACAGTTGCTGGCCTTCGACGACCAACAGCACGTTGGACAGTACCGGCAAGGTCTGTCGGCGCTCGACGACGCCTGCGACCAGTTGCAGGGGTTTCAACAGGGCTTCGCGTTGAATGGTGAAATGCATGGTCTAGTCCCTTGCCTTAATAAGCTGCGCTGGTGTTCATCAAGTGGTCAGTGTACGCAGCAGGTTCTTGTAGTCCTCGCGGATGTCCGCGTCGGATTCCTTAAGTTCGTTGATCTTGCGGCAGGCGTGCAGCACGGTGGTGTGGTCGCGGCCGCCAAACACATCGCCGATTTCCGGCAGGCTGTGGTTGGTCAGTTCCTTGGACAACGCCATGGCCACCTGACGCGGACGAGCCACCGAGCGCGAGCGGCGCTTGGACAGCAGGTCGGAAATCTTGATCTTGTAATACTCGGCGACGGTGCGCTGAATGTTATCCACAGAAACAAGTTTGTCCTGCAACGCCAGCAAGTCTTTCAGGGATTCGCGAATCAGCTCGATGGTGATGTCGCGGCCCATGAAGTGCGAGTGAGCGATCACACGTTTCAGCGCGCCTTCCAGCTCACGAACGTTCGAGCGGATGCGCTGGGCGATGAAGAACGCGGCGTCATGGGGCAACTCGACTTTGGCCTGATCGGCCTTCTTCATCAGGATCGCCACGCGGGTTTCCAGTTCCGGCGGCTCGACCGCAACGGTCAGGCCCCAGCCGAAGCGGGATTTGAGGCGTTCTTCAAGGCCTTCGATTTCTTTCGGGTAGCGGTCACTGGTGAGAATGACCTGCTGACCACCTTCAAGCAGCGCGTTGAAGGTGTGGAAAAACTCTTCCTGGGAACGCTCCTTGCGGGCGAAGAACTGAATATCGTCGATCAGCAAGGCGTCCACCGAACGGTAGAAACGCTTGAATTCGTTGATGGCGTTCAGTTGCAGCGCTTTGACCATGTCGGCCACGAAACGCTCGGAATGCAGGTACACGACCTTGGCATTCGGATTCTTCTTTAATAGATGGTTGCCCACTGCGTGCATCAAGTGGGTTTTACCCAGGCCGACGCCACCATAAAGGAACAGCGGGTTATAGCCGTGCTTGGGATTGTCCGCCACCTGCCAGGCCGCCGCACGGGCTAGCTGGTTGGATTTACCTTCAACGAAGTTTTCGAAGGTGAACGTGCGATTCAGGTAACTGGTGTGCTTGAGCGCACCTTCTACCTGCACGGTGCGCTGCTCCGCGCGAACCGGGGCCTGCTGCGAAGCAGCACCCGCCATCGGGTCGAAGCTGTCGCGGGAAGGCTCTTCGCTGACTTCAGCGGCCTTCTGTGTGGAACGCTTGGCCGGAGCAGGGGCTGGCGTCGGTGCCGGATTGCTCGGCGGCACATTATTGGCCTGCGCCTGAGCAACCTGCGCGGCCGCCAGCGGCGCATTGGGTGCGGCACGAGGTGCCGAGCTGCGCTTGCTGCCTATTAACAAGGACAGCGCCGGCGTCGAGCCATTGCCGTGCTCATCCAGCAATTCAAGGACGCGGCCCAGGTACTTTTCGTTGACCCAGTCCAGCACGAAACGATTCGGTGCGTAGACGCGCAACTCGTCGCCTTCGGCTTCGACCTGTAGTGGACGGATCCAGGTGTTGAATTGTTGGGCAGGCAGCTCTTCGCGCAAAAGCTCCACGCACTGCTGCCAAAGTTCCACTGACACGGATATCCCCTAAGTTGAAAGCCGGTGAGGCAAAAACAAGCGGCCATTGTAGCGGCGAGCGGTTCACTTATCCACATGCAGGTAGGTCCATCTCCATCATTTATCAATGCGTTAAAGCATTAAAAGGCGACCAACGGCACATGAATAAGGCCTGTGGATAAACACCTCTGAGGACACTGGACAACTGGGGGCTAAACCCGGTGGATAACCAGCCTGTGGATAACAAGCCCTTTCACACACAGCTTTTCCGATAGCGCAGCACAGGCTGAACACGGTTTTCCACTGTAGTTGTCATTCTCTGTACACCACACAAAATAAGGCCTGATAGCAGTTATCCACAGAAGATGACGTGTCTAGCTTTTACAAGCTTTACAGAAAAGCTTTAAATAATTCCCTTCTTTATTTCTATATCAGGCTGACAGGCTTTCGAGCTGAAACCCTCCCCGGATCTATTTATAAGGAAACGCTGGTTGGAAATTGACCTGAAGGCTTGCTTTCTCTAGAATCCCCGGTCTCTTAAAACGGGGGCCATTCCGGCCCGTTGTGGACGAACCAGGTAACACGACATGAAACGTACTTTCCAACCAAGCACTATCAAACGCGCTCGTACCCACGGTTTCCGTGCTCGCATGGCTACCAAGAACGGCCGCGCAGTCCTGTCGCGTCGTCGCGCCAAAGGTCGTGCGCGTCTGGCAGTTTGATAATCCGGTACTGGAGGTGAGTCAGGACTTCAGTCGGGAAAAGCGTCTGCTTACCCCCCGGCATTTCAAGGCAGTCTTTGACTCCCCTACCGGCAAGGTTCCGGGGAAAAATCTCCTGCTCCTTGCACGTAACAACGATCTTGATCACCCCCGTCTCGGGCTGGTTATCGGGAAAAAGAGCGTAAAGCTCTCCGTTGAGCGCAATCGCCTCAAACGTCTGATGCGCGAATCGTTCCGTCTGCACCAGGATTCACTGGTCGGCTGGGACATCGTTATCGTCGCGCGCAAAGGTTTGGGTGATGTAGAAAACCCCGAATTGATTCAGCATTTCGGCAAACTCTGGAAGCGTCTGGCACGCAACAAGCCCGTTCCGGCAGTCAACACCGAAACTGTAGGGGTAGACAGTACCGATGCGTAAACTGGCCCTCGTTCCGATCCAGTTTTATCGCTATGCCATTAGTCCTTTAATGGCCAGCCACTGTCGCTTCTACCCCAGTTGTTCCTGCTACGCGTATGAAGCCATTGAAAATCATGGCCTTCTGCGCGGTGGCTGGCTGACCTTTCGTCGTTTAGGTCGCTGTCATCCGTGGAATCCCGGTGGTTATGACCCGGTTCCACCTGTCCCTACCTCCCGTTCTTCTTCGATGGCCGAGTAATCATGGATATCAAACGCACGATCCTGATCGTCGCCCTGGCAATCGTGTCCTACGTCATGGTTCTTAAATGGAACCAGGATTATGGCCAGGCTGCCCTGCCGACTCAGAATGTTGCTTCCAGTACGACTACATCCGGTTTGCCGGACACCGCCACTGGCACAAATGCTGCCAGTGACGATATTCCGCGCGCCGCCAGCGATACCAGCGCACCTGCCGAAACGCCGGTCGCCGCCAGCAAGGATCTGATTCAGGTCAAGACCGATGTGCTCGATCTGGCGATCGATCCACAGGGTGGCGACGTTGCGCAACTGACTCTGCCTTTGTACCCACGTCGTCAGGATCGTCCTGACGTTCCGTTCCAGCTGTTCGATAACGGCGGCGAACGTGTATATCTGGCGCAAAGCGGTCTGATCGGTACCAACGGCCCGGATGCAAACCCGGCCGGTCGTCCGGTTTATTCCTCGGAGAAGAAGGTTTACCAACTGGCTGACGGTCAGGATCAACTCGTCGTTGACCTGAAATTCAGCAAGGACGGCGTCAACTACATCAAGCGTTTCACCATGAAACGTGGGCTGTACGACGTCGCTGTCTCCTACATTGTGGATAACCAGAGCGCTCAGCCCTGGAACGGCGCAATGTTTGCCCAGTTGAAGCGCGACGCCAGCGCTGATCCTTCGTCGACCACTGCTACTGGCACCGCGACTTACCTGGGCGCTGCCCTGTGGACAAGTTCCGAGCCGTACAAGAAAGTGTCGATGAAGGACATGGACAAGGCGCAGCTCAAGGAAACCGTCACCGGTGGTTGGGTAGCCTGGTTGCAGCACTACTTCGTGACCGCGTGGATTCCGGCCAAGGGCGAAAACAATATCGTCCAGACCCGTAAAGACAGCAAAGGCAACTACATCATCGGTTACACCGGTCCGACTCTGACCGCTGCTCCAGGTGCGAAAGTTGAAACCAGTGCTGTGCTGTACGCCGGTCCGAAGAGTCAGGCTGTACTGAAAGAGTTGTCCCCAGGTCTGGAACTGACCGTCGACTACGGCATTCTGTGGTTCATTGCCCAGCCGATCTTCTGGCTGCTGCAACATATCCACGCCATTGTCGGTAATTGGGGCTGGTCGATCATCTTCCTGACCATGCTGATCAAAGGGATCTTCTTCCCGCTGTCGGCCGCCAGCTACAAATCGATGGCGCGCATGCGTGCCGTGGCTCCGAAACTGGCTGCGCTGAAAGAGCAACATGGCGATGACCGGCAGAAAATGTCGCAGGCCATGATGGAGCTGTACAAGAAAGAGAAGATCAATCCACTGGGCGGCTGCTTGCCGATCCTCGTGCAGATGCCGGTCTTCCTGTCGCTGTACTGGGTTCTGCTGGAAAGCGTGGAGATGCGCCAGGCGCCGTTCATGCTGTGGATCACTGACCTGTCGATCAAGGATCCGTTCTTCATTCTGCCGATCATCATGGGCGCAACCATGTTCATCCAGCAGCAGCTGAACCCGACGCCTCCGGATCCGATGCAGGCGAAGGTCATGAAAATGATGCCAATCATCTTCACCTTCTTCTTCCTGTGGTTCCCGGCGGGCCTGGTACTGTACTGGGTTGTGAACAACTGCCTGTCGATTGCACAACAGTGGTACATCACGCGTAAGATCGAAGCGGCGACGAAAAAAGCCGAGGCGTAACTTGCACTGTGGATAACACCACTCAAAGCGCCCCCTAGTGGGGCGTTTTGCTATCTGCCACTTTTGTCTGGATGCCGCTTTATGAGCACACCCCGTGAAACCATCGCCGCTGTCGCCACCGCTCAAGGGCGCGGCGGTGTGGGCATCGTCCGTATTTCCGGGCCGTTGGCCAGCGTTGCGGCAATAGCCATCAGCGGCCGAGAACTGAAACCACGTTACGCCCATTACGGACCGTTTTTCAGTGACGACCAGCAGGTGCTGGACGAAGGTCTGGCTTTGTATTTCCCGGGGCCGAACTCGTTCACCGGCGAAGACGTCTTGGAATTGCAGGGCCATGGCGGCCCGATCGTTCTGGACATGTTGCTCAAGCGTTGTCTGGAACTGGGCTGCCGTCTGGCCCGTCCAGGTGAATTCAGCGAGCGCGCCTTCCTCAATGACAAACTCGATCTGGCCCAGGCCGAAGCAATATCCGATTTGATCGAAGCCAGTTCTGCACAGGCTGCGCGCAATGCGCTGCGTTCATTGCAGGGTGCGTTTTCCCAGCGTGTGCATAACTTGACCGAGCAGCTGATCGGTTTGCGTATCTACGTCGAAGCCGCCATCGACTTCCCGGAAGAGGAAATCGACTTTCTCGCCGACGGCCATGTATTGAGCATGCTCGACAAAGTACGCGATGAGTTATCCACAGTACTGCGCGAAGCAGGGCAGGGCGCGTTATTGCGTGATGGCATGACCGTCGTCATCGCTGGGCGGCCGAATGCTGGTAAATCCAGCCTGTTGAATGCATTGGCCGGTCGCGAAGCCGCCATCGTCACCGAGATTGCTGGTACTACGCGGGATATCTTGCGCGAACATATCCACATCGACGGGATGCCGTTGCATGTGGTCGATACTGCAGGACTGCGTGACACCGATGATCATGTGGAAAAGATCGGTGTGGAACGGGCGTTGAAAGCCATCGGTGAAGCGGATCGGGTTTTGCTGGTGGTCGATGCGACCGCACCAGAAGCACTGGATCCTTTTGCTTTGTGGCCAGAATTCCTCGAATCACGACCGGATCCGGCGAAAGTCACCCTGATCCGGAACAAAGCCGATCTGACCGGTGAAGCGATTGCTCTGGAAACCAGTGACGACGGCCACGTGACCATCAGTCTCAGCGCCAAGTCCGCTGAAGGCCTCGACCTGCTGCGTGATCATCTAAAGGCGTGCATGGGTTACGAGCAGACCTCGGAAAGCAGCTTCAGCGCACGTCGCCGGCATCTGGAGGCACTGCGCCACGCCAGCGCGGCATTGGAACATGGCCGCGCGCAACTGACCCTGGCGGGCGCTGGCGAGTTGCTCGCCGAGGATTTGCGCCAGGCTCAACATTCCCTGGGTGAAATTACCGGGGCGTTCAGCTCTGATGATTTGCTCGGAAGGATTTTCTCCAGCTTCTGCATCGGCAAATAAAGAAAGGGGCTGTGGATAATCCATCCACGGCCCCTTTTTTGTTCACCAGTTATAGGACACCGTACCGAGCAAAGTACGATCCTCGCCCCAGTAACAGCGACCTGCGTCGTTGCATCCCGAAACGTATTCCTTATCGAACAGGTTCTTCGCGTTCAGATCGACACTCCAGTGTGTATCGATCTGATATCCAACAGCCGCGTCGACCAATGTCACGTCGCCGGCATCCAGTTTTCCGTAGAGAGAAGGCGAAGTGTAGGCAAACGCACTGTCGAAATAGCGCACGCCACCGGCCACATACAAGCCTTTCAGATTACCGTCGAGGAAGCGATATTTCGCCCAGGCCGACGCTTGATTACGCGGCACGCCGGTCATTTGATGGCCCTTGACCAGCGACGTCGCCGAATCCTTGGTAATTTTTGCGTCGGTGTAGGTATAAGCCGCCGTGACATTGAGGTTCTGCGTCAAATTACTGTTGAGTTCCAGCTCCACCCCTTTGGCGCGGCTTTCGCCCACCTGGCGATAGGTTGACGTCGTTGCGTCGAAATAGGTGTCGTCCTTTTTGCGCAGGTCATACACCGAAGCGGTGAAAGCGGTGTCCCAGCCCATCGGTTCGTACTTCAAACCCACTTCGTACTGGCTGCTGGTGATCGGATCAAGCGGTGCGCCGGCATTGGAAATCTGCTGCACCGGCACGAACGCTGTTGAATAGCTGACATACGGCGTCATGCCGTTGTCGAACTCATACATCACGCCGCCCTGATAGGTGAACTTCTTGTCCTCGGAGCTGATGTTGCTGCCTCGCGCCACCTTGTCGCGGAAGTCACTGTCGACCCAGTCCTGGCGCCCGCCCAGCAGGAACAGCCAGTGGTCGTACTTGCTCTGAATCTGTGCATAAACACCCTTCATCTGCTGCTCGAGCAAAGTGTTCTGCACGGCAATTGGCGTGGTCGGATCGCGCAGGTAAACCGGGTTATACACATCGATCGGCCCGACAACGCCGGCATTCCAGTCCTGGTTGAACGAGGTGCGATCGTAGCTGACGCCAAACAGCACGGTGTTTTCCAGCTCGCCCGCCTCGAACTTGCCTTCGAGCTGGTTATCCAGCGAATACACCATGGATTTGTTGAAGCGATCGTAAGCGGTCACGTTCAACCGCGTGCCGAAACCGGCGTTGTTCAGATTGCCCGGCCAGGTTTCGTGGCGGGTGATGCGCGACTGCATGTAACGCGAGTTCTGGCGGAACTGCCAGTCATCGTTGAACGAGTGGCTGAACTCGTAACCGCTGCTCCAGGTTTCCCGTTCGAAGGTATTCCAGTCCGGATCGCCGAGCATCGTGTCTTTGGATAACCGGCCGTTGGGATTGCTCAGCAACGTACCGGCGGCCGGCAGGCCAAGCTCCATGTTGGTGTGGTCTTTCTGGTAGTTGGCCAACAGCGTCAGCGTATTGAAATCGTCGAAATTCAGGGTCAGCGAAGGGGCGACATAAATCCGGTCGTCAGGAACGTGCTCGGTCTGGGTATCGGATTTGCGCCCCAGCATCACCACGCGTCCGAGAACGTTGCCGCTGTCATTGAGCGGGCCGGAGACATCTACGCCGATTTGCCGGCGATTGTTCGAGCCATAGCCCAATTGCACTTCGCCCTGAGGCGCGGCGGTCGGGCGTTTACTGACCAGATTGACCAGACCGCCCGGCGCATTTTCGCCATACAGCAGCGACGACGGGCCACGGAATACCTCGACCCGTTCAAGTCCGTACGGCTCGGTGCTGGTGTCATAGCGATTGCCCTGCACGCGCAGTCCATCGCGCAGCAGACCGTAGCCGTAATCGGTGGCGTTGAAACCACGGATATAGAACAGGTCGCCAGCCAGGCTGTCACCGGCGGCGAACGGTGGGGCGAAGATCCCCGGCACGTAGCCGAGGACGTCGGTGAGAGTCTGGGATTTCTGATCCTTGATCCGCTGCCCGGTCACCACTGACACCGAACGCGGTGTTTGCGACAGCGGCGTACTGGTTTTCGTACCGATCCGGCTGTTTTGCGCCTTGTAGCCGACGTCGGCGGCGTAATCCAGATGCATTGGATTGCCCAACTGCGCATTGATGTTGGTCGGCGCCAGTTCCAGGGCGTCACCGTTGGGCACGTTCTGCAGAATGTAACTGCCGGGTGCTTGTGGCACTGCCTGTAAACCCGAGCCTTGCAGCAATTGAGCGAAACCTTGTTCGACGCTGAAATCGCCATTTAAACCGGCACTGCGCAAGCGGCTGGTCTGCTGCGGCGAGAACGACAAAATCACATTGGCGGCAGCGGCGAACTGGCTCAAGGCACTATCCAGCGGGCCGGCGGCAATGGCGTAACGCTGGGATACCGACGCCGCGAAGGCGCTGTTGCTGATCACCAGATAAGACGCAGCGCTGGCCATCAATAAGCTGCATGCAATGCAATGTGGAGAAAAGCGCTGACGGAACGTGGGAAGACGCATGTGTGGATTAGCCCTAAGGTGGCGAAGAGCCGCGTTTATCGCGATTACCTGTAGGGCCGGGTCAGGGCGAAAAAAGATAACCCTGCTTGAAATTATTTTTCCCCAGGCATTTTTTGATCAAGCGCTATGGCTGATCGAGATCCAGTAACGGCTGAAATAGCGCACGTTGATTGGCAACGAGGCCTGAAGGTTGGCCAGCACTGCGTCGGTCGAATCGAGCCGGAAAGTCCCGGAGACCCGCAGATCCCGGGCGCGGCGATCACAATGCAATACACCACTGCGATAGCGTCCCAACTCCGCGATTACGTCGCCCAGGCGCGCGTCGAGAACGATTAACTGGCCGTTGATCCAGCCGACGTCTGATGGTTGGAAGGGATGACTGAGGCCGATATGTCGACTGTCGAAATCCGCGCCTTCGCCTGCTTTCAGAATGAGCGCAGCAGTGGATGACTGCGCGGGTTGAACGCTGACTCGATCTTCCAGCACCCCAACTCTGGTTGAGCTGGACATCTGATGCACCGAGAACCGGGTGCCCAAAGCTTGAATCCGCCCGTCGCGGGTTTGCACATAAAACGGCCGCTGATCGCCAAGCTTGCCGGTTTGGATGAGGATTTCACCGGCACGCAGTTGAATCAGGCGTTGCGCTGCGTCGAAAGAAACATCGATGGCCGAGTCGGTGTTGAGCTGGATCTGGCTGCCATCGGCCAGGCTGATGGTGCGACGCTGACCCACACCGGTTTTATAGTCGGCCCAAACGTTGCCGAGGGATGTGTGTCGTTGAGCACTCCAGCCAACGAAGCCTGTTCCCGCTGCGAGCAGCAACAGCTTGAGCACCTGCCGGCGGTGCTGACCAGTGTTATTGAGCGCACGTCGTTTCAGATCCTGCGGCAGCGTACCGAGGTGGCGCTGCAATTGTTCCATCTGGTTCCACGCCGCCAGATGCGCTGGATCGCTGTCTATCCACAACTGCCAGGCCTTTTGTTCGGCAAGGCTCGGTGGCTGAGACTGAAACTGCACGTACCAGCTGGCGGCAGTTTCCAATACCTGACGGTTTGCAGCGGCGGCCATCATGGCTGCGCCATGACCAGGGCGCACTCAGTCAGGGCGCGGATCATGTGTTTTTTTACTGTGGTCAGCGAGACTCTCAATTGCACGGCGATCTGTTGATAAGTCAGTCCGTCGACTTGCGAAAGCATGAAGATCTGCCGTGTTCGCGGACCCAGCCCGGTCAATGCTTTATCCACAGCGATCAGGGTTTCAATGATCAGCGCCCTGTCTTCTTCGCTAATGACTGACGCTTCCGGCCGAGCTGCGAGGGCCTGCAGATAAGCTCTTTCAATCGCCCTGCGTCTATAACGATCGATGACCAGGCCGCGCGCAATAGTCGTCAGGTAATCCCTCGGCTCACGAATATGAGCTGCATTGCGCGCCGCCAGAACTCGCAAAAACGTGTCATGCGCCACATCGGCTGCATCGCAGGCGTTGTGCAGTTTGCCCTTGAGCCAACCATACAGCCACGAATGATGTTGCTCGTAGATTTGCTCGATCGCAGCGGTGTGGGCGGGTAGGGGCATGGGAGAAACTGATGTTTTAATGATAATGGCTATTATTAGCTTCTGTTACGTCCTCTCACAATAGCCTTTTCATTTCCTGCCCTTGGCTTGCCGAGCGTCACTAATCCCTAGCTGACGCTTTTTTTGCGTCCAGAAAAAGACATGTTGGCGATTTTCTGTGGACTAAGACCTGTGAATAACTGCTCCTGAGGTCAGTTGATAAAGGGGGTTGAAAACTGGATATAACCCGCTCTGTGGATAACCATCCCTTTCATCCACAGGCTTACACCGGTTATCCAAGGGCCTCATTGCCACATGAGCACAGAGTTTTGAACCTCTGTACACACTGTAAAACATGGCCTGTAGCGATCTATCCACAGAAATGGTGCTCAGTAAGAATAAACATAAAAACAAAGGTTTTATAAATTTCTCTTTTTTTTATTCTTTTAACCTCGAGTTCTCCACAGCTGGTTAAATTTTGTGCAAAGGGTTCTTTAGAAAGGGCGAAGTCCCTATACTTGCCGACCAGGTCCAGAAACCTGGTTTCAATATTTCCTGAATGACCTACTTAAGCAGGCACGAGGTGCGTGGTGGATTTCCCTTCCCGTTTTGAAGTGATCGTCATCGGCGGCGGTCATGCCGGTACCGAGGCAGCACTGGCGTCAGCACGCATGGGGGCAAAAACCCTGTTGCTGACGCATAACGTGGAAACCCTCGGCGCCATGAGTTGCAACCCGGCCATCGGTGGCATCGGCAAAAGCCATCTGGTCAAGGAAATCGATGCCCTCGGCGGCGCGATGGCCATGGCTACCGACAAGGGCGGCATCCAGTTTCGTGTGTTGAACAGCCGCAAAGGCCCGGCAGTACGGGCCACCCGTGCGCAAGCCGACCGAATTCTCTATAAGGCCGCTGTCCGCGAAATCCTGGAAAACCAGCCAAACCTGTGGATATTTCAACAGGCTGCTGACGACCTGATCGTCGAGCAGGAGCAAGTCCGTGGTGTCGTCACACAGATGGGTCTGCGTTTCTTCGCCGATTCCGTGGTGTTGACCACCGGTACATTCCTCGGTGGACTTATCCACATTGGTTTGCAGAATTTCTCTGGCGGTCGCGCCGGTGATCCACCGTCGATTGCTCTGGCCCACCGTCTGCGTGAGTTGCCATTGCGTGTCGGGCGCCTGAAAACCGGTACACCGCCGCGTATTGATGGCAAATCTGTGGATTTCTCGGTGATGACTGAGCAGCCGGGTGACACTCCGATCCCGGTGATGTCGTTTATGGGCAGCAAGGAGCAGCATCCCCGTCAGGTCAGCTGCTGGATCACCCATACCAATGCGCGTACCCACGAAATCATCGCGGCGAACCTTGATCGTTCGCCGATGTATTCCGCTGCCGGTGAAATCGAAGGTGTCGGCCCGCGTTATTGCCCGTCGATCGAAGACAAGATTCATCGCTTTGCCGACAAGGAAAGCCATCAGGTGTTCATCGAACCGGAAGGTCTGACCACCCATGAGCTGTATCCGAACGGGATATCCACAAGCCTGCCGTTCGACGTGCAATTGCAGATCGTGCAGTCGATCCGCGGTATGGAAAACGCGCACATCGTGCGTCCGGGTTATGCGATCGAGTACGACTACTTCGATCCCCGCGACCTCAAGTACAGCCTGGAAACCAAAGTCATCGGCGGTCTGTTCTTCGCCGGGCAGATCAACGGCACCACCGGTTACGAAGAAGCCGGCGCTCAAGGTCTGCTCGCCGGCGCCAACGCTGCGCTGCGGGCCAAGGGCAAAGAAGCCTGGTGTCCGCGCCGCGATGAAGCGTACATCGGCGTTCTGGTCGACGACCTGATCACCCTCGGTACCCAAGAGCCGTACCGCATGTTCACCTCTCGCGCCGAGTACCGCCTGATTCTGCGCGAAGACAACGCCGACCTGCGTCTGACCGAAAAAGGGCGCGAGCTCGGTCTGGTCGATGACGCGCGCTGGGCGGCCTTCTGCAAGAAACGCGAAAGCATTGAGCTTGAAGAGCAGCGCCTGAAAAGCACTTGGGTGCGGCCAAATACTCCGCAGGGCGATGCTATTGCTGACAAGTTCGGCACGCCGCTGACCCACGAATACAACTTGCTCAACCTGTTGAGCCGTCCGGAAATCGATTACGCCGGTCTGGTCGAAGTGACCGGGCAGGGCGCCGAAGATCCACAGGTCGCCGAGCAGGTTGAGATCAAGACCAAATACGCCGGTTACATCGACCGCCAACAGGACGAAATCGCTCGTCTGCGCGCCAGCGAAGACACAAAATTGCCTGTGGATATCGATTACACCAACATCTCCGGTCTGTCCAAGGAGATCCAGAGCAAGCTCGGCGCCACACGTCCCGAAACGCTGGGCCAGGCTTCGCGGATCCCGGGCGTAACCCCGGCGGCGATTTCGCTGTTGATGATTCATTTGAAAAAACGCGGCGCGGGCCGTCAGTTGGAGCAAAGCGCTTGAGTGCCAAGGTCACTTCGCAACACGCCGAAGAGTTATCCACAGGAGCCCGCGAGCTCGGTGTCAATCTCACAGAAACCCAGCACAAATTGCTGCTGGGTTACCTGGCCCTGTTGATCAAATGGAACCAGGCCTACAACCTGACCGCCGTGCGCGATCCGGACGAAATGGTTTCGCGGCACTTGCTCGATAGTCTCAGCGTGATGTCGTTTATCGAAAACGGTCGCTGGCTCGATGTCGGCAGTGGTGGTGGCATGCCTGGTATTCCGCTGGCGATCCTGTATCCGGACTCGCAGGTGACCTGTCTGGACAGCAATGGCAAGAAAACCCGCTTTCTGACTCAGGTCAAACTCGAACTGAAGCTGGATAACCTGCAAGTTATCCACAGTCGCGTCGAAGCGTTCCAGCCTGCACAGCCATTCAACGGGATCATTTCCCGGGCCTTCAGCAGCATGGAAAACTTCACCAACTGGACTCGCCACTTGGGCGATGCCGATACACGCTGGCTGGCAATGAAGGGCGTTCATCCGGCCGATGAGCTGGTAGCATTGCCGGCAGATTTCAAACTCGATAGCGAACACGCCCTGGCCGTCCCCGGTTGCCAAGGCCAACGCCATCTGCTGATACTGCGCCGCACGGCATGATTGGGAACACAAGCAAGAATGGCTAAGGTATTCGCGATAGCGAACCAGAAGGGTGGTGTGGGCAAAACCACCACCTGCATCAACCTCGCAGCATCCCTGGTCGCGACCAAGCGACGGGTGCTGTTGATCGATCTCGATCCACAGGGCAACGCCACCATGGGTAGCGGTGTGGATAAACATGGTCTGGAAAACTCGGTCTACGATCTGCTGATCGGTGAATGCGACCTGGGTCAGGCCATGCACTTCTCCGAGCACGGCGGTTATCAATTGCTGCCGGCCAACCGCGATCTGACCGCGGCCGAAGTGGTGCTGCTGGAAATGCAGATGAAGGAAAGCCGTCTGCGCAGCGCGCTGGCGCCGATCCGTGACAACTACGATTACATTTTGATCGACTGCCCACCGTCGCTGTCGATGCTCACACTCAACGCACTGGTCGCCGCTGACGGGGTGATTATCCCCATGCAGTGCGAATACTTTGCGCTGGAAGGTTTGAGCGACCTTGTGGATAACATCAAGCGCATCGCCGAGCTGCTCAACCCGAACCTGAAAGTCGAAGGCCTGCTGCGGACCATGTACGACCCGCGCTTGAGCCTGATGAACGATGTTTCGGCGCAGCTCAAGGAGCACTTCGGCGATCAGCTGTACGACACGGTGATCCCGCGCAACATTCGCTTGGCCGAAGCACCGAGCTACGGCATGCCGGCGCTGGCTTACGACAAGCAATCGCGTGGTGCCCTGGCCTATCTGGCTCTGGCAGGCGAGATGGTTCGTCGTCAGCGCAAAAATTCACGCATTGCTGCTGCTCAGCCAACTTAAGGAATCCCCATGGCCGTCAAGAAACGAGGTCTCGGACGTGGACTCGATGCACTGCTGAGTGGTCCGACGGTCAGCGCGCTGGAAGAACAAGCCGCGCAGGCCGACACCCGCGAACTGCAACACCTGCCGCTGGACCTGCTGCAGCGTGGCAAATATCAGCCGCGCCGTGACATGGACCCGCAGGCCCTGGAAGAGCTGGCGCAGTCGATCAAGGCCCAAGGTGTGATGCAGCCGATCGTGGTGCGCCCGATTGGCGGCGGTCGCTTCGAGATCATTGCCGGTGAACGCCGCTGGCGCGCCAGTCAGCAGGCCGGGCAGGAAACCATCCCGGCGATGGTCCGCGATGTGCCGGATGAAACCGCCATTGCGATTGCGCTGATCGAGAACATCCAGCGCGAAGATCTCAATCCGATCGAAGAAGCCGTCGCCTTACAGCGCTTGCAGCAGGAATTCCAGCTGACTCAGCAGCAGGTTGCCGAGGCTGTGGGTAAGTCGCGGGTGACTGTGGCTAACCTGTTGCGACTTATTGCACTGCCTGAAGTGATCAAGACAATGCTGTCGCACGGTGACCTGGAAATGGGTCACGCGCGTGCCTTGCTCGGTCTGCCGGACAATCAGCAGGTCGAAGGGGCGCGACATGTTGTCGCACGAGGACTGACTGTGCGCCAAACCGAGGCACTGGTTCGCCAGTGGTTGAGTGGCAAACCGGAGCCTGTGGAAGCTGCAAAACCCGACCCGGATATCGCCCGTCTCGAGCAGCGTTTGGCCGAGCGCCTAGGCTCTGCGGTGCAGATTCGCCATGGCAAGAAGGGCAAAGGCCAATTGGTGATTGGTTATAACTCGCTCGACGAGCTTCAAGGTGTGCTCGCACACATCCGCTGAAACATTTCCTCATGTAGCGCGCAGTCGGAAATCACTACCTGACAGTTGAATAGGGGCAGAACCGCCCCTATACTCTGCGCGCATTTTGTCGGCACAAATTATGCCAAGTTATTGAATTTCGGCAGCCGACCATTGGAGAGCAACTGTGATGGAAACCCGCACGCCAAACCGCTTGCCTTTCCATCGCCTGGCGGTTTTTCCGGTGTTGATGGCTCAATTTGTCATTCTGCTCATTGCCGCTTTGGCGCTCTGGCAATGGCATGGAGTCGTTGCCGGATACTCGGGACTTTGCGGAGGCCTGATAGCCTTGCTGCCCAATGTTTATTTCGCTCACAGGGCATTTCGGTTTTCCGGCGCCCGAGCAGCCCAGTCCATCGTCCGGTCTTTTTATGCCGGCGAGGCAGGCAAACTTATTTTGACGGCAGTGCTGTTTGCACTGGTGTTCGCAGGTGTGAAGCCACTGGCGCCGATCGCAGTATTCGGCGTGTTCGTGCTGACGCAGTCGGTCAGCTGGTTCGCTCCCCTGCTGATGAGAACAAGACTTTCGAGACCTTAGGGCGTTTGAGGCAACCATGGCAGAGACAACCGCTTCGGGCTATATCCAGCACCACTTGCAGAACCTGACTTTCGGTCAGCTACCCAACGGCGGCTGGGGCTTTGCCCACACCGCAGCAGAAGCCAAGGAAATGGGCTTCTGGGCTTTCCACGTCGATACCCTCGGCTGGTCGGTCGCGCTGGGTCTGATCTTCGTTCTTCTTTTCCGCATGGCGGCAAAGAAAGCGACTTCGGGTCAGCCGGGTGCCTTGCAGAACTTCGTTGAAGTATTGGTCGAATTCGTCGATGGCAGCGTGAAAGACAGCTTCCATGGCCGTAGCCCGGTGATTGCACCGCTGGCACTGACCATCTTCGTCTGGGTGTTCCTGATGAACGCCGTCGACCTGGTACCGGTCGACTGGATTCCTCAGCTGGCCATCCTGATCTCCGGCGATGCCCACATCCCGTTCCGCGCCGTGTCGACTACCGACCCGAACGCGACTCTGGGCATGGCGTTCTCGGTGTTCGCACTGATCATTTTCTACAGCATCAAGGTCAAGGGCATCGGCGGCTTCATCGGCGAACTGACCCTGCACCCGTTCGGCAGCAAGAACATCTTCGTTCAGGCCCTGCTGATCCCGGTGAACTTCCTGCTGGAATTCGTCACCCTGATCGCCAAGCCGATCTCTCTGGCTCTGCGTCTGTTCGGCAACATGTATGCCGGCGAGCTGGTGTTCATTCTGATCGCTGTGATGTTCGGCAGCGGCCTGCTCTGGCTCAGCGGCCTGGGCGTTGTTCTGCAGTGGGCGTGGGCTGTATTCCACATCCTGATCATCACCCTGCAGGCGTTCATCTTCATGATGCTGACCATCGTCTACCTGTCGATGGCGCACGAAGAAAACCATTAAGACCAGTCTCGACTAGTCTGATGTTCCTCCCGGTCAAACGGGAGGGAGCTCCTTGCGGGGCAGCTGAAACGATTTTTTTTACCGCTTTAATCTAAAAAACCTAAACCATACGACGTAAAAGTCGGGAGGAAAGATGGAAACTGTAGTTGGTCTAACCGCTATCGCTGTTGCACTGTTGATCGGCCTGGGCGCACTGGGTACCGCAATTGGTTTCGGCCTGCTGGGCGGCAAGTTCCTGGAAGGCGCAGCGCGTCAGCCAGAAATGGTTCCAATGCTGCAAGTGAAAATGTTCATCGTTGCCGGTCTGCTCGACGCCGTAACCATGATCGGTGTTGGTATCGCTCTGTTCTTCACCTTTGCGAACCCGTTCGTTGGTCAGATCGCTGGCTGATTACTCGGATCTTCCGGGTAATTTGGTGTGATGGACAACGTAACTGCGAGGTGTTGGCGTGAACATTAATGCGACCCTGATTGGCCAGTCCGTTGCGTTCCTGATTTTTGTACTGTTCTGCATGAAGTATGTATGGCCTCCGGTCATCGCTGCTCTGCACGAACGTCAAAAGAAGATCGCTGATGGTCTGGACGCTGCCAGCCGTGCAGCTCGCGACCTGGAGTTGGCCCAAGAGAAAGCGGGTCAGCAACTGCGCGAAGCGAAAGCTCAGGCAGCTGAAATCATCGAGCAAGCCAAGAAACGCGGTAACCAGATCGTCGAAGAGGCTGTTGAAAAAGCCCGTATCGACGCTGACCGTGTGAAGGTTCAGGCTCAAGCCGAGATCGAACAGGAACTGAACAGCGTCAAAGACAAGCTGCGTGCCCAAGTGGGCTTGCTGGCTGTTGGCGGCGCCGAGAAGATCCTGGGTGCCACAATCGATCAAAACGCGCACGCAGAGCTGGTTAACCAACTGGCTGCTGAAATCTAAGCGAGGGCGATCATGGCAGAACTGACCACGTTGGCCCGACCTTACGCTAAGGCGGCCTTCGAGCACGCTCAGGCCCACCAGCAACTGGCCAATTGGTCAGCCATGCTCGGCCTGGCAGCAGCGGTGTCGCAAGACGACACCCTGCAGCGCGTGCTCAAGGCCCCGCGACTGACGAGCGCAGAAAAGGCCGCCACGTTCATTGACGTGTGCGGCGACAAGTTTGATGAAAAGGCACGCAATTTCATCAACGTCGTTGCCGAGAACGACCGTCTCCTGCTTCTGCCGGAGATCGCCGCTCTGTTCGACCTGTACAAGGCCGAACAAGAGAAATCGGTAGACGTTGAAGTAACCAGTGCATTTGCATTGAACCAAGAACAGCAAGACAAACTCGCCAAGGTTCTCAGTGCACGACTCAACCGGGAAGTGCGCCTGCAAGTTGCGGAGGACGCTGCCTTGATTGGTGGTGTCGTGATCCGCGCCGGCGACCTGGTTATCGATGGCTCGATTCGCGGCAAAATCGCGAAACTTGCCGAAGCATTGAAATCTTGAGTTTGAAGGGGCAGCAGAGCAATGCAGCAACTCAATCCTTCCGAAATAAGTGAAATTATCAAGGGCCGCATCGACAAGCTCGATGTGACCTCCCAAGCCCGTAACGAAGGCACTGTCGTCAGCGTATCTGACGGCATCGTGCGGATTCACGGTCTGGCCGACGTCATGTACGGCGAGATGATCGAGTTTCCGGGCGGCGTCTACGGTATGGCCCTCAACCTGGAGCAGGACTCCGTAGGTGCCGTGGTATTGGGCTCCTACCAGTCGCTGGCTGAAGGCATGAGCGCCAAGTGCACCGGCCGCATCCTCGAAGTTCCTGTTGGTAAGGAATTGCTGGGCCGCGTAGTCGATGCTCTGGGTAACCCTGTTGACGGCAAAGGTCCACTGGGCAACACCGAGACCGACGCGGTCGAGAAAGTTGCTCCAGGCGTGATCTGGCGTAAGTCGGTAGACCAGCCTGTACAGACTGGCTACAAGGCTGTCGATGCCATGATCCCTGTCGGCCGTGGCCAGCGTGAGCTGATCATCGGTGACCGTCAGATCGGTAAAACCGCTCTGGCGATCGACGCGATCATCAACCAGAAAGACAGCGGCATTTTCTGCGTCTACGTAGCCATCGGTCAGAAGCAATCGACCATCGCCAACGTGGTTCGCAAGCTGGAAGAAAACGGCGCCCTGGCCAACACGATCATCGTGGCTGCCAGTGCTTCGGAATCTCCTGCGCTGCAATTCCTGGCACCGTACTCCGGTTGCACCATGGGTGAATTCTTCCGCGACCGCGGTGAAGACGCGCTGATCGTTTATGACGATCTGTCCAAGCAGGCAGTGGCTTACCGCCAGATTTCCCTGCTGCTGCGCCGTCCACCAGGCCGTGAAGCTTACCCAGGCGACGTGTTCTACCTCCACTCCCGTCTGCTGGAGCGCGCATCCCGCGTTTCGGAAGAATACGTAGAGAAGTTCACCAACGGCGCAGTGACCGGCAAAACCGGTTCCCTGACCGCACTGCCGATCATCGAAACCCAGGCTGGCGACGTTTCCGCGTTCGTTCCGACCAACGTGATTTCCATCACCGACGGTCAGATCTTCCTGGAATCGGCCATGTTCAACTCGGGCATCCGCCCTGCAGTGAACGCCGGTGTTTCGGTATCCCGTGTGGGTGGTGCCGCTCAGACCAAGATCATCAAGAAGCTCTCCGGTGGTATCCGTACCGCTCTGGCTCAGTACCGTGAACTGGCGGCATTCGCCCAGTTCGCTTCTGACCTGGACGAAGCGACCCGCAAGCAACTTGAGCATGGTCAGCGCGTTACCGAGCTGATGAAGCAGAAGCAATACGCACCAATGTCGATCGCTGACATGGCGCTGTCGCTGTATGCCGCTGAGCGTGGGTTCCTGACTGACATTGAAATCGCCAAGGTCGGCAGCTTCGAACAAGCGCTGATTGCTTTCTTCAACCGCGATCACGCCGATTTGATGGCCAAGATCAACGTTAAAGGTGACTTCAATGACGAAATCGACGCTGGCATGAAAGCCGGTATCGAGAAGTTCAAGGCCACCCAAACCTGGTAAGCCGCAGCGGGAGCCGCGAGGCTCCCGCTTGCTAACCTGATAGGTGTTACATGGCAGGCGCAAAAGAGATTCGCAGTAAGATTGCGAGCATCAAAAGCACGCAAAAGATTACCAGCGCCATGGAAAAAGTGGCGGTCAGCAAAATGCGCAAGGCACAAATGCGCATGGCTGCTAGCCGTCCTTATGCGGAGCGTATCCGCCAGGTAATTGGGCATCTGGCCAACGCCAACCCGGAATACCGCCACCCGTTCATGATCGACCGCGAAATCAAGCGCGTCGGTTATGTCGTCGTGAGCAGTGACCGTGGTCTGTGCGGCGGCTTGAACACCAACCTGTTCAAGGCCCTGGTCAAGGACATGGCGGTAAACCGCGAAAACGGCGTCGAGATTGATCTGTGTGTAGTCGGTAGCAAGGGTGCGGCCTTTTTCCGCAACTTCGGCGGTAACGTCGTTGCAGCTATCAGCCACCTGGGTGAAGAGCCGTCGATCAATGATCTGATCGGCAGCGTCAAGGTGATGCTGGATGCCTACCTGGACGGCCGTATCGACCGCCTGTCCGTGGTGTCCAACAAGTTCATCAACACCATGACGCAACAGCCTACCGTGGAGCAGTTGATTCCACTGGTGGCAACCCCGGATCAGGATCTCAAGCACCACTGGGACTATCTCTACGAACCGGACGCCAAAGAGCTGCTTGACGGCTTGATGGTCCGTTACGTCGAGTCGCAGGTCTACCAGGCGGTGGTCGAGAACAACGCGGCTGAACAGGCTGCGCGGATGATCGCGATGAAGAACGCTACCGACAACGCCGGTGATTTGATCAGCGATTTGCAGCTGATCTACAACAAGGCGCGTCAGGCTGCGATCACCCAAGAGATCTCGGAAATCGTCGGCGGCGCTGCCGCGGTTTAACGGTTCAAATATTCAGAGGATCCAGCTATGAGTAGCGGACGTATCGTTCAAATCATCGGCGCCGTTATCGACGTGGAATTTCCACGCGACAGCGTACCGAGCATCTACAACGCGCTGACTGTACAAAGCGCGGCCGCAACCACTCTGGAAGTTCAGCAGCAGCTGGGCGACGGCGTGGTGCGTACCATTGCGATGGGTTCCACCGAGGGCTTGAAGCGCGGTCTGGAAGTCACCGACTCTGGCGCAGCCATCTCCGTACCGGTCGGTAAAGCGACCCTGGGCCGGATCATGGACGTCCTCGGTAACCCGATCGACGAAGCTGGCCCGATCGACACCGAAGAGCGCTGGGGCATTCACCGCGCAGCACCTTCGTTCGCCGAGCAAGCAGGCGGCAACGACCTGCTGGAAACCGGCATCAAGGTTATCGACCTGGTCTGCCCGTTCGCCAAGGGCGGTAAAGTCGGTCTGTTCGGTGGTGCCGGTGTAGGCAAAACCGTAAACATGATGGAACTGATCCGTAACATCGCCATCGAGCACAGCGGTTATTCCGTGTTCGCCGGTGTGGGTGAGCGTACTCGTGAGGGTAACGACTTCTACCACGAGATGAAGGACTCCAACGTTCTGGACAAAGTGGCACTGGTTTACGGTCAGATGAACGAGCCGCCGGGAAACCGTCTGCGCGTAGCGCTGACCGGCCTGACCATGGCCGAGAAGTTCCGTGACGAAGGTAACGACGTTCTGCTGTTCGTCGACAACATCTATCGTTACACCCTGGCCGGTACTGAAGTATCCGCACTGCTGGGCCGTATGCCTTCGGCAGTAGGTTACCAGCCGACCCTGGCTGAAGAGATGGGCGTTCTGCAAGAACGTATCACTTCGACAAAGGAAGGTTCGATCACCTCGATCCAGGCGGTATACGTACCTGCGGACGACTTGACCGACCCGTCGCCAGCGACCACCTTCGCCCACTTGGACGCCACCGTCGTTCTGTCCCGTGACATCGCTTCCCTGGGTATCTACCCAGCGGTAGATCCACTGGATTCGACTTCGCGCCAGCTGGACCCGAACGTGATCGGTCAGGACCACTACGACACCGCTCGCGGCGTTCAGTATGTTCTGCAGCGTTACAAAGAGCTGAAAGACATCATCGCGATCCTGGGTATGGACGAGCTGTCGGAAGCCGACAAACAGTTGGTTAACCGTGCTCGTAAGATCCAGCGCTTCTTGTCGCAGCCGTTCTTCGTGGCTGAAGTCTTCACCGGTGCTTCGGGTAAATACGTTTCCCTGAAAGACACCATTGCTGGCTTCAAAGGCATCCTCAACGGTGACTACGACCACCTGCCAGAACAAGCGTTCTACATGGTTGGCGGCATCGAAGAAGCGATCGAGAAAGCCAAGAAACTGTAATCCCGGCGCCCGGCAACGGGCGCTAATTTAGGTTGAGGCAATCAGATGGCTATGACAGTCCATTGCGATATCGTCAGCGCGGAAGGGGAAATCTTTTCCGGCCTGGTCGAGATGGTGATTGCGCACGGTGCACTGGGTGATCTTGGTATCGCTCTGGGTCACGCGCCGCTGATCACTAATCTCAAGCCGGGTCCGATCCGCCTGATCAAGCAAGGCGGGGAAGCCGAGGTGTTCTACATCTCCGGTGGTTTCCTCGAGGTTCAGCCGAACATGGTCAAGGTACTTGCCGATACCGTGCAACGTGCCGCCGACCTGGATGAAGCTCAGGCTCAGGCAGCTCTCAAGGCTGCCGAGAATGCCCTGAACGAAAAAGGCGCGGACTTCGATTACGGCGCCGCTGCCACTCGTCTGGCCGAGGCTGCAGCCCAGCTGCGCACCGTCCAGCAGATCCGCAAGAAGTTTGGCGGTTAATCCGTCATCCGCTTGTTGTGCGATTGATAAAAAAGGGTAGCCTCGGCTACCCTTTTTTCTTTTCCGAATTTCAAACCCGGTCGCAGTTGCTGACCACCCAGGATTGGTAGCCAGTCATGTCTCTCGAAATCGTTATCCTCGCGGCCGGTCAAGGCACGCGCATGCGCTCGGCGCTGCCCAAGGTGCTGCACCCGATTGCCGGCAATTCCATGCTCGGCCATGTTATCCACAGCGCTCGGCAACTTGATCCACAACGCATTCACGTGGTGATCGGTCACGGTGCCGATGTGGTGCGTGAGCGGCTGGCAGCTGATGACCTGAATTTCGTGTTGCAGGACAAGCAACTGGGCACTGGCCATGCCACCGCCCAGGCGGTGCCGTTCATTGATGCCGACACCGTGCTGATTCTTTACGGTGATGTGCCGCTGATCGAAGTCGAAACCCTGCAACGTCTGCTCAAGCATGTCGTGCCGGGCCAGATGGGTTTGCTCACTGTCGAGCTGGATGACCCGACCGGTTACGGCCGCATCGTGCGTGATGCTGACGGCAAGGTCGCGGCAATCGTCGAGCACAAAGACGCCAGCGAAGCGCAACGTGCGATCACCGAAGGCAACACCGGCATCCTCGCTGTGCCGGCCAATCGCCTGGCGGACTGGATGAGTCGCCTGTCGAACAACAACGCGCAGGGCGAGTACTACCTCACCGACGTGATCGAAATGGCGGTCAGCGATGGTCTGGTGGTTGCCACCGAACAGCCGCACGACCCGATGGAAGTGCAGGGCGCCAACGATCGCAAGCAGCTCTCTGAACTGGAGCGTCATTACCAGTTGCGCGCCGGCCGCCGCCTGATGGCTGAGGGCGTGACCCTGCGTGACCCGGCCCGCTTCGACGTACGCGGCGAAGTCAGCGTCGGTCGCGATGTGCTGATCGACATCAACGTGATCCTCGAAGGCAAGGTCATCATTGAAGACGACGTACAGATCGGCCCGAACTGCGTGATCAAGGACAGCACCCTGCGCAAAGGCGTGGTGATCAAGGCCAACAGTCATATAGAAGGCGCCATTCTCGGTGAAGGCAGCGACGCTGGTCCCTTCGCGCGTTTACGCCCGGGCACTGTGCTCGAAGCGCGCGCCCATGTGGGTAACTTCGTTGAGCTCAAAAACGCCCACATGGGCGAGGGTGCCAAGGCTGGCCACCTGACCTATCTGGGCGACGCAGAAATTGGCGCACGCACCAACATCGGCGCCGGCACCATCACTTGCAACTACGATGGCGCCAACAAGTGGAAAACCGTGCTGGGTGCTGATGTGTTCATCGGTTCCAACAACTCGCTGGTCGCGCCTGTGGATATCTCCAACGGTGCGACGACTGCGGCCGGCTCGACCATCACGCAAAATGTGGATAACGCTCAGTTGGCGGTAGGCCGAGCCCGCCAGAAGAACATCGACGGCTGGAAGCGGCCGGAAAAAATCAGGAAATCCTGATTTATCCACAACTCCTGTGGGAGCGAGCCTGTTCGCGAATGCGGTTTGTCAGTCACGTCTTCAGTGGCTGAAACTCCTTTTCGCGAGCGGGCTCACTCCCACAGTCATTTCAATCTTTCTGAATTTTTCTCCCCGCGTCTTGACGGCAACCTTTCGATAGAGTTTCATTGCTTGCGTTATCTTTCGAATCGAAACTTAAGTCGCCATGTCCAAGCGTAACACTCCCCAACGTCGCCATAACATCCTAGCCTTGCTCAATGAGCAGGGCGAAGTCAGTGTCGACGAGCTGGCCAAGCGTTTCGAAACTTCGGAAGTTACGATTCGCAAGGATCTCGCGGCGCTGGAAACCCATGGTCTGTTGCTGCGTCGTTACGGCGGTGCGATCACCATGCCTCAAGAGCTGGTCGCAGAAACGGCGCAGAGTATTTCCAAATACAAACAGGCGATCGCTCGCGCGGCGGTAAAACGCATCCGCGAGCACGCGCGCATCATCATCGACAGCGGCAGCACCACCGCCGCGATGATTCCCGAGCTGGGCCAGCAACCGGGTCTGGTGGTGATGACCAACTCGCTGCATGTTGCCAACGCCTTGAGCGAACTGGAACACGAGCCGGTGCTGCTGATGACCGGTGGCACCTGGGATCCGCACTCGGAATCCTTTCAGGGCCAGGTCGCCGAGCAGGTACTACGCTCTTACGACTTCGATCAACTGTTCATCGGCGCTGACGGCATCGATCTGGTGCGCGGCACTACCACCTTCAATGAACTGCTCGGCCTCAGCCGGGTGATGGCCGACGTTGCGCGAGAAGTGATCGTCATGGTCGAGGCCGACAAGATCGGTCGCAAGATTCCCAACCTGGAGCTGCCCTGGAGCAGCATCCATACCCTCATTACCGATGATCGCCTGTCTGTCGAGGCACGCGATCAGCTTCAGGCCCGCGGGATCACTTTGATCTGTGCGGCTGTCAGTCAGGAGAAATAACCATGTGTGGCATTGTCGGCGCTGTAGCTGAACGTAATATCACCGCCATCCTTCTCGAAGGCCTGAAGCGCCTCGAATACCGCGGCTATGACAGCGCCGGTGTGGCGGTTTATACCAATGACCAGACCCTGGAACGCATGCGCCGTCCGGGCAAGGTCAGTGAGCTGGAAACCGCCCTGACCGAACAGCCGCTGTCCGGTCGTCTCGGTATCGCCCACACCCGTTGGGCGACCCATGGCGCGCCGTGCGAGCGCAACGCTCACCCGCATTTTTCCGGTGACATTGCAGTGGTGCACAACGGCATCATCGAGAACCACGAAGCCCTGCGCGAACAACTCAAAGCCTTGGGTTACTCGTTCAGCTCGGACACCGACACCGAAGTCATCGCCCACCTGCTGACCCACAAGCTCAAGGAACAACCGGACCTGACTGCCGCGCTCAAAGCGACTGTCAAGGAGCTGCACGGTGCCTACGGTCTGGCGGTGATCAATGCGAGCCAACCGGATCGCCTGGTTGCCGCGCGCAGTGGCAGTCCATTGGTGATCGGCCTGGGTCTGGGCGAGAACTTCCTCGCTTCCGACCAACTCGCTCTGCGTCAGGTCACTGACCGCTTCATGTACCTGGAAGAAGGCGATATCGCTGAAATCCGTCGCGACAGCGTGCAGATCTGGGACGTGAACGGCAACGCTGTCGAGCGCCAGACCGTGCAGTACACCGACGGTGCCGAAGCCGCCGACAAGGGCGAGTTCCGCCACTACATGCTCAAGGAAATCCACGAGCAACCGACCGTGGTTCAGCGCACTCTCGAAGGTCGCCTGGGCAACAATCAAGTGCTGGTTGAGGCCTTCGGTCCACAAGCTGCCGAGCTGTTCGCCAAAGTGCGCAACGTGCAGATCGTCGCCTGCGGCACCAGCTATCACGCCGGCATGGTCGCGCGTTACTGGCTCGAAGAACTGGCCGGTATTCCGTGCCAGGTGGAAGTCGCCAGCGAATTCCGTTATCGCAAAGTGGTGGTGCAGCCGGACACGCTGTTCGTGACCATCTCGCAGTCCGGCGAAACCGCTGACACCCTCGCGGCCCTGCGCAATGCCAAGGAGCTGGGCTTCCTCGCCAGCCTGGCCATCTGCAACGTCGGCATCAGCTCGCTGGTGCGTGAATCCGATCTGACCCTGTTGACCCAGGCAGGTCGCGAAATCGGTGTGGCCTCGACCAAAGCCTTTACCACGCAACTGGTCGGCCTGTTGCTGCTGACTTTGTCGCTGGGTCAGGTGCGCGGCACTCTGGCCAATGGCGTCGAAGCCACGCTGGTCGAAGAACTGCGTCGCCTGCCGACTCGCCTCGGCGAAGCGCTGGCGATGGACAGCACCGTGGAAAAAATCGCCGAGCTGTTTGCCGAGAAAAACCACACCCTGTTCCTCGGCCGCGGCGCGCAATTCCCGGTAGCAATGGAAGGTGCCTTGAAGCTCAAGGAGATCTCCTACATCCATGCCGAAGCCTACCCGGCCGGCGAGCTCAAACACGGGCCGCTGGCACTTGTGGATAACGACATGCCAGTGGTGACCGTCGCGCCGAACAACGAACTGCTGGAGAAGCTCAAATCCAACCTGCAGGAAGTCCGCGCTCGCGGCGGCGAGTTGATCGTGTTCGCGGACGAAAAGGCTGCGATGACCAACGGCGAAGGCACTCACGTGGTGCAGATGCCGCACATCCACGACATTCTCTCGCCGATCCTTTATACGATTCCGCTGCAACTGCTGTCGTACTACGTCGCCGTGCTCAAGGGCACCGACGTTGATCAGCCGCGCAACCTGGCGAAATCGGTCACCGTGGAATAAGTTATCCACCGTTGATCTACGCTCCCACAATCGCAGCCTCGGCTGCGATTGTCGTATCCGCCGCCGAGGAACCCCATGGACCGCTTTCAGGAAATGCAGATCTTCGTTGTCGTCGCCCAGGAGCAAGGCTTTTCGGCGGCGTCGCGGCGTCTGGGTCTGTCGGCGGCGAGCGTCACCCGGGCGGTGGCGGCGCTGGAGCAGCATATCGGTACGCAGCTGCTGGTGCGTACCACGCGCACCGTGCATCTCACCGAAGCCGGGCAGCGTTATTTCGATGACTGCCGGCGGATTCTTGCCGAGGTGCAGGAGGCCGAGGATTCGGCGGCGGGCAGCCATGCCTTGCCGCGCGGGCAGTTGACGATTACTGCGCCGGTGCTGTTTGGCGATCTGTTCGTGACGCCAGTGATGGCCGATTACCTTTGTCGTTATCCGGATGTGTCGATCAACGCGCTGTTGCTGGACCGGGTCGTCAACATGGTCGAGGAGGGCATTGATGTCGCGGTACGCATCGGTGAGCTGCCGGACAGCAATCAGCATGCGATTCGCGTCGGGGAAGTGCGGCGGGTAATCTGTGCTTCGCCGGGGTTTCTGGCTGAACATGGCCGCCCGGAGCATCCGCAGGCCTTGGCCGGGTTGCCGGTGGTGGCGACATCGGCGATCGGTCAGCAACGCAACTGGCCGTTTCTCGACGGCGGTGAAGCACTCAGTGTGCGCACCGAACCGCGCCTGACCGTCACGGCCAATCAGTCGGCGATCACTGCCGCGCGCAAAGGCCTGGGCCTGACGCGAGTGCTGTCGTATCAAGTGGCGGACAAAGTCGCGGCGGGGGAGCTGGAAATCGTCCTCGCCGAGTTTGAATTGCCACCGTTGCCGATCCATGTGGTGTATCAGGGCGGGCGCAAGGCACCGGCGCGGATCCGCAGTTTTGTCGACTTCGCCGTGAAGGCGCTGCGTGAGCATCCAGCCTTGAGTGCTGCGGCGTTATTGCACGAGATGAAATAATCGATTGCAGTGGCTGGTTATTCTGTTGTTCCGGCAACCCATAGATGATGACTCCATCGGCGCGCTCATTCCCGTAGCGACGTCATTTTTCAGCGGAGTCGACCATGCAAGCGATCAAACTCTACAACTTCCCACGTTCCGGTCACGCCCACCGCGTCGAGTTGATGCTGTCGCTGCTGCAACTGCCGACCGAGCTGATCTTCGTCGATCTGGCCAAAGGTGAGCACAAGCAGCCGCAGTACCTGGCGATCAACAGCTTCGGCCAAGTGCCGGCGATTGATGACAATGGCGTGGTGTTAGCCGATTCCAATGCGATTCTGGTTTATCTGGCGCAGAAATATGGCAACGGACGCTGGCTACCGACCGATCCGGTGGGCGCAGCGCATGTGCAGCGCTGGTTGTCGGCAGCGGCGGGACCGATTGCCTTTGGCCCGGCGGCGGCACGCCTGATCACGGTGTTTGGTGCGCAACTGAATGCCGAAGAAGTCATTGGCCGTGCGCACAACCTGCTCAAGGTCATGGAACTGGAGTTGGGCAAAACTGCATATCTGGCGGGCGAAGAGCCGACCATCGCTGACGTGTCTGCCTACAGCTACATCGCACATGCGCCGGAGGGCAATGTCTCGCTGGATGACTACGCCAACGTTCGCGCCTGGCTGACACGGATCGAAGCCTTGCCGGGTTTTGTCGCTATGCCGCGCACGGTGGCCGGGTTGCAGAAAACCGCGTGACCTCCACTCAAGCGTAGGACAGAGCCTTTTCAGCCAGCAGTTCCTGATACAGCTCTGTCCACTTGCGACCCATCTCATCGGCGGTGAACAGCTGCCGATAGCGCGCTTCCGCTTTGACCCCCATCTCGGCAGCACGCTCAGGGTTGTCCCATAGCGTACGCATGGCTTCCCGAAAGGCCTGTGGATTGCTCGGCGGCACCACCAGTCCGGTTTCGTTGTGGATATTGATGAAACTGGTGCCGGTGCCGATTTCGCTGGAGATCATCGGTTTGCCGTACATCGCGCCTTCGAGCAACGAAATCCCGAAAGCCTCGGAGCGCAGGTGCGAAGGAAAGACAATCGCATAGCTCAATTGCAGCAACGCCACCTTGTCCTCGTCACTCAGACGGCCGAGGAAGTGAATATTGCGCAGGCCCAGCGCGGCGGCCTGTGCATGCAGTTCCTGCTCCAGCGGACCGGCACCGACAATCATCACGGGATAATCGATGTCTTTGAGCGCATCGAGCAGGATGTGCAGGCCCTTGTAATAACGCATCACCCCGACGAACAGAAAAAACTTATCCCCAAGCTGTTGGCTCCAGCGGTTCATGCGTTCGGTATCGGGCTGTGGATAACCTGCTTTATTCAGGCCGTAGGGAATAACGCGGGTCTTGTCCTGAAATTGCTGCAGCACATCGCTGGTGTGCAGATAGTTCGGCGATGCAGCAACGATGCGGTCGGCGCTGGCGAGGAAGCGATTCATCAGTGGCCGATAGAGCTTGAGCAGATGCTTTTGGCGAATGATGTCCGAGTGATAGGTGACCACGCTCGGCTTGTTCACGGCGCTGGCGAAATGCACCAGGTCCATGAACGGCCAGGGGAAGTGATAGTTGATCACGTCGGCTTCGGCGGCCAGCTCACGGAACTGCTTGAACACACTCCAGGAAAACCCGGTCGAGGCGAACTGGATATCCAGCTTCGCCCGATGTACTTCGTGCTGACCCAGTTGCACCACGGGCGGTGTCGGATTGGTGCTGAGGGTCAGCACTTGCCCATCGATGCCATGCTGAGCGCCGCTTTCGCACAACTGAAAGATGACTTGTTCGATGCCGCCGACCGAATCGGGCAGGTACGTCTTGAAGAAATGAAGAACGCGCATTCAACCTCCCATGGCCTGGCGGTAGGCACCAGCCGTAGCCTGTGCACAACGTTGCCAGGAAAAAAGTGCCGCCTGCTGCAATCCCGCTTCGCGGCAGGCCTGCCAATGCAGCGAGTCGTCGATCAGCCGGCCCATTGCATCACGCAGACCCTCGGCATCGTCCGCTTCAATATAGTTGCCAGCCGCGCCAGCCACTTCCGGCATCGCCGAAGAACGGGTGGTCACCACCGGTGTGCCACTGGCCATGGCTTCCAGCACCGGCAAGCCAAAGCCCTCATACAACGACGGAAATATCAGCGCCCGGGCGCCGGCCAGCAGTTGCGCCAATTGCTCATCGGGCAGATAGCCGAGCAGGCACACGTGGCCGCTGGCCAATGCCTGGCGCAGTGGCTCGCTGAACTGCTCGCGCTGCCAACCGGCCATGCCCGCAATCAACAAGGGAAAGCGCTGGCGCACGGCGTCTGGCAGCAGGGCGTGGGCCTGCAACGCCAGGCTCAGGTTCTTGCGCGGCTCCAGGGTGCCGACACAGAGGAAATATTCCCGTGCCTGGACGGCGTGAGCCTTGAGCACACTGTCGATTTCCTCAAGTGGCCGGGGACGGAAGCGTTCGGACACACCCAACGGCGCCACAACGAATTGCTGTGCAGGGAGATTGAAATAGGTTTGCGCCTCGTCAGCGATCGCCTGCGAATCGGTCAGAATGACCCGCGCCTGCTCCACGCCGGCGGCCAGACGACGTTCGATCTCCCTCAGCCGTGCTGGCGGTTGGGTTTCTGGAAAATGCAGGTGCGTCAGATCATGCAGGGTGATCACGGTTGGGCCGTCGAAGGCCAGCGGCCACAGGCTCGGCTCGTGATAAAGATCGAGCCCTTGTGCACGCCCCTGATCAAAACGTTTCTGCTCCAGCCAGCGGCGTGCCTGATAGGCCCCGGGAATTTTTCGCAGCAATGGCGTCATGCGCGAGTAGCCGGGCATGGCCGCGTCCGGCAGGGCCGAACTCCAGCCCCATCCGTGAAACAGGCTTACGTCCACATCGGGTTCGCTGCGCAAGGCGTTGACCAGTTCGGCGACGTAGTGGCCGATGCCGGTGCGCGGCGCTTGCAGGATGCGGGCGTTAAGAGCAATGCGCATGCGGCCTCGCTTGCACGCGCAGGGCCTGCTGAACATGGGCAAGGCTGCGTGTCGCCAATTGCTCGCTGGCCTCGCGCCAGCCGATCCAGCGCCAGTCAGCGACGTCGCGGGCGGCGGGAAACTGTCCGCTGCGCTGATAGGTTTCGATCAGATCGGCAAGGCTTTGTGGATCCAGCAGATCGAAATACGCCATGAACTCGCCACCGATTTCGCGGAATACCGCGACGTCGCTGCCCATCGCTGGCAAACCGCGCTGCATGGCTTCTACCAGTGGCAGGCCGAAGCCTTCGACAAACGAAGGAAACACCAACGCGCTGGCCTGCGCATAGGCGTATTCGAGGCTGGTGTCGCTCAGGTCATTGAACATGAACAGGCGCCGATTCAGTTCCGGATGATTGCGGATTCGCTCAAGCAGCGCCTCGCATTTCCAGCCGATACGCCCGGCGATGCACAAGCGTGCGGTCGAACCGGCAGCCCAGGCGCGTTCGAAGGCGTCGAGCAGGTACCCATGGTTCTTGCGCGGCTCGATGGTGCTGACCATCAGAAAAACCGCTTCGGTCGCAGTGAACAGGTCACTCAGGCGCGGTTCGACCGTGGCTTCGCTGTGCTGCAGATCGAGCTCGGACCCCAGATAAAAGTAATCGAACCAGCGCTTTTCAGTCTGCTCGGCACCGACTCTGCGTTGCAATTCACCACGCACCTGATCACGCACTGTGGCGGAAATCGCCATGTAGCCATCGGCCGTGCGGGTGATCCAGTCGAACCACTCATTGAAAACTTCGACCAGCCGCGTGTCGTAAAACTGCGGATGCGTCAGCGGAATAAGGTCGTAGATCACCGCGATCATGCCGACGCCGTCGCGTTTGAGCTGCTCGACATGGGCGAAAAAGTCCGAGTGCCAGGATGAATCCAGCAGCACCAGTTGATCGCCCGGGTGGTGTTGAAGCGGCGAGCAACGTTTAAGCAGCTGCCTGCGATTGATCCGTCTGACGAGCCGAATCGGCAGGCCGAGCACGGCAAACTGGGTCAACCGATAGCTGGCGTAAAGGAGCCGCCGCGCCAGTTTCGAAGTGCATAGCGCATCGCGGCGCTGATGCCACTGCCAGAAACGATGGGCGAGGCGCTCCAGGCGTTCACCGAAGGTTTCGAGGCTGTTCCAGAACGGTGTATCGAGTGGCGCCAGTTGCAGCACGCGGTAGAGCTGGCGATTGATCACCACCACCGGCATGCACTCAACGCCGTCAGCGCTGGCGGGCAGCTGCTTGATGACGTTGCGCACCACGCGCTGGATCCCCGAATTGATCTTGGGGTGTTTGAATACGTGAGTGCATTCAACCAAGAGGCGGGTCATGGCGCACGCTCGACAGGCCGGGCCTCGGTGTCGCGGCTGATGGTGGTTTTGGCGTCCAGCCAGGTACAGCCGACGAAGTCTTCCCGACGGCTGTTGATCACCTGGAACACCATCCCATAGTCACGCCACTCGAAATTGCGATCCAGATGTGAGTCCAGACGCGACAGGCTCAGCGACACCGAATAGTTGCCTTTGCCCAGGCCCATGATGAAGGCGAAGCGATAGGTGAAGCGTTCACCGGCGCGCAGATCGGTCAATGCCTTGTTCAGCCGGTGGGTGTTGATGCCGTACATCATCTGGCCCAGTCGATCCTTGAGGATAAAGCCCAGCACCAGCCGTTCGATGTCCTTGCGCACTTCGACCTGCACTTCGAGCACCACCGGTTGGCCGACTTCAACAGCCTCAATGCTGCGCTGGTTTTCATCGAGCAGGCGTACGCTCAGAATCGCCGCCTCGCCGGTGCCGGAGACCGTTTGCACCTCGCCGCCGGCGAGCGTTTCCTGGCGTACTACCTGACCCTCACGTTCGGCCATCAGCGCATTGTAATAATCGAGAACCGGCTCCGGTTTGCCGCGCATGGCCACGCGCCCATCCTTGAGCAGGATCGCCGAGTCGCAAATCGACTGAATCGCGAAGCGATCATGGGACACGATCAATAACGTCGTGCCGGATTTGCGAAAGCTGCGGATGCGTTCGAAGCTCTTGTGCTGGAAATAGGCATCGCCCACCGACAGCGCTTCGTCGACGATCAGGATGTCCGGGCGCCGGGCGGTGGCGACACTGAACGCCAGGCGCATCTGCATGCCGCTGGAGTAAGTGCGGACCGGGTGATCGATGGCTTCGCCGATTTCGGCAAAACGCTCGATATCGGGCATCAGGGCCTGGATTTCTTCAAGCTGCATGCCCAACAACTGACCGGCCATGATTGCGTTCTGCCGACCGGTAAAGTCTGGGTGGAAACCCATGCCCAGCTCCAGCAGCGCTGCGACGCGCCCTTGCAATTCAATCTTGCCTTGGGTGGGTTGAGTGGTGCCGGTGATCATTTTCAGCAAGGTGCTTTTGCCTGCTCCGTTGGCGCCGACGATACCCACCGCTTCACCCGGAGCAATCTCGAATTCGACATCTTGCAGTACCCAGTGCTGTTGATGCCGAAGCGGCGAAAACGGAATCAGCCACTCGGCCAGCCGTGCCCAGCGATTTGGGTATTGCTTATAGGCCTTGCCCAGGCCGGTGACGCGAATATGTCCCATCAGAGTTCATCCACCATTTCGCCGACGCGCTGGCGAAACAGCCGCAGACCGATCAGACAGAACACCACGCCAGTAATGAATACCGGCAGCAGCGAACTCCATACCGGCCACTGACCGTAGAGAAACAGGTTCTGATAACTGCTGAACAGCTTGGTCAGCGGGTTGAGTTGCAGCAGGCGCTGCACCCATTCCGGCAGGATCGTGATCGGGTAGACGATCGGTGTCAGCCAGAACCAGAACTGCAGGCAGATGCCGAACAACTGGCCGACATCGCGAAAGAACACGTTCAACACGCCAAGGACCATACCCAGCCCGGCGCAGAACATCATTTGCAGAGCAATCAGCGGAATCAGCGCCAGCAGAGCCATCCCTGGCCAGCGCCCGGTGATCAGCAGAAATCCGAGAAACAGGCTGATGATGATGGCGAAATTGATCCCGGCGTTGATTAGCACGATCACCGGCAGGCAGATCCTCGGGAAACTGATTTTCTTCAGCAGATTGGCGTTTTCCAGAAACATGTTCTGGCTGCGCAGGGTTATTTCGGAAAACAGTCCCCAAGCCAGCAGACCAGCGCACAGGTAGACGCTGTAGGCCATGCTGTCGTCCATACCCGGTAAACGTGCGCGCATGATCTGGGAAAAGATCACCGTGTAGACAATGATCATCGACAGCGGATTGAAAATCGGCCATAGCGCGCCGAACAGCGAATTGCGATAACGCGCTTGAAACTCGCGCTGCACGCTGCCGAGGATGAATCCACGGTAGCTGTGCAGCGAGCGGTACAGGGAAAGCAGCATTCAGACCGTCCTGCCATATTGATCTTCGAAGCGAACGATATCGTCCTCGCCCAGATATTCGCCGCTTTGCACTTCAATGATGACCAGATCGATCACCCCGGGGTTCTCCAGGCGATGCTTGTGGCCGGCGGCGATGAACGTTGATTCATTCTTGGCGACCAGGGTCGTGCCGGAACCGTTGTTGGTGACCTTGGCCATGCCTTCGACCACCACCCAGTGCTCGTTGCGGTGATGGTGCATCTGCAACGACAACTTGCCACCGGGTTTGACCACGATGCGCTTGATCTTGAAACGCGGGCCTTCCTCCAGAACGGTGTAGGTGCCCCACGGACGGCTGACCGTACGATGCAGGCGATAGGCTTCGTGGGACTTGTCCTTGAGTTGCTTCGCCACGCGGCGTACATCCTGCGCACGGTCGGCATGGGCCACCAGCACCGCGTCGGCGGTATCGACAATGATCAGGTTATCCACGCCGACGGTTGCCACCAGCCGGCCTTCGCTCTGCACGAAGTTGTTGTGGCTGTCGATGAAGATCGCTTCGCCGCTGGCGCGGTTGTTGTCGGCATCGGCGGGAATCAGCGCGGCGACCGCGCTCCACGAACCGATGTCGCTCCAGTCGAAACCGGCAGGCACCACCACGACTTTTTCCGAGCGCTCCATCAGCGCGTAATCGATGGAGATGTCGGTGATTTCGGCAAACAGGGTCGACGACAACTCCTGTTGCAGGCAGCCGACCGTTTCGACCGGTGCGCTGACGGCCATGCAGGCGCGGGTCTGTTCCAGCAACTCGGGTGCGTGCAGTTGCAGTTCGGCAATGAGCGTCGCGGTGGTGAAGCAGAACATCCCCGAATTCCACAGGAAGTTGCCGCTCTCCAGGTAATGTGTGGCGGTCTGCAAGTCGGGTTTCTCGACGAAACGCTGCACCTTGGCCGCGCCTCTGGCATCCAGCGGCGCACCGGTTTCGATATAGCCGAAGCCGGTTTCCGGCGCGGTAGGGACCACGCCGAAGGTCACCAGATAACCGTCCTTCGCCAGATTCACTGCGTGCTCGACCGCACACTTCAAGGCGTCCTGATTGACGATCAAATGATCCGCCGGCATCACCACCATGATTGCGTCGTCACCATGCAGCGCCTGCAATGACAGTGCTGCCGCTGCGATCGCCGGTGCGGTATTGCGCCCGCTCGGCTCCAGCAGAAAGTGCCCGCGATGGCGCGATACCTGAGCCGCGCAATAGTGATCCTTGCTCTGGAAGTAATACTCGCGGTTGGTCACCGTGACGATGTCGCCCCAGCCGTCCAGCAACGCCGCCGCTCGCTGGTAGGTCTTGCCCAGCAGCGACTGGCCGTCGGGCAGGGTCATGAACGGCTTGGGGTGGCCCTCACGGGACACCGGCCACAAACGGGTGCCGGCACCGCCGGACAGAATCACCGGAATCAGCATGGCCTACTCCTTGGCGACGCGTTTCATGTCCGCATCCATCATCATGCGGATCAAGGTATCCAGGTCGGTTTTCGGTTTCCAGCCCAGCACGCGCTGAGCCTTGGCCGGATTGCCGAGCAGCACTTCGACTTCGGCCGGGCGGAAAAACGCCGGGTCGATCTTCACGTAGTCACGGTAGTTAAGGCCAACGTGATCGAAGGCAATGCGGCACATTTCGCGCACGGTGGTGGTGACGCCCGTGGCGACCACAAAATCGTCGGGTTTGTCCTGTTGCAGCATCAACCACATGGCCTCGACGTAATCGCCGGCAAAGCCCCAATCGCGCTTGGCGTCAATGTTGCCAAGAGCCAACTCGTGCTGTTTGCCCTGCTTGATGCGCGCGGCGGCGTCGGTGACTTTGCGTGTGACGAACTCAATACCGCGCAACGGTGATTCATGGTTGAAGAGGATGCCGCTGCTGGCGTGCAGGTTGAAGCTTTCGCGGTAGTTGACGGTGATCCAGTGGCCGTAGAGCTTGGCTACGCCGTAAGGGCTGCGCGGGTAGAATGGCGTGTTCTCGTCCTGTTGCTCAGCCTGGATCAGGCCGAACATTTCGCTGGTCGAGGCCTGATAAAAACGCGTGTGCGGACTGAACTGACGGATCGCTTCGAGCAGGTGTGTCACGCCCAATCCATCTACGATGCCGGTGGTCACCGGTTGATCCCAGGAGGCGGCGACAAAACTCTGTGCGGCGAGGTTGTAGACTTCGTCCGGTGCCGATTTGATTACCGCACGCTGCACCGAGCAGGCATCGGCCATGTCGCCGTCGAGGTAGACAATGTCGGCTTCGACACCCATCTCGCGCAGGCGCCAGCGTGAATCGCTGCTGCGTCGAGCAACGAGGCCGTGAACCTTGTAACCCTTGTCCAGCAGCAGTTTGGCCAGATAGGCGCCATCCTGGCCCGTGATCCCGGTAATCAGTGCACTTTTTGTCATTCTTGTCGTACTCGCATCTCCCAGTCGGACAGGATCGCCCGCAGGGATTGTTGTGTGGTGGTGGCTGGCGCCCATCCTGTGGCGTTGGCCAGTTTTGCGTGGCTGCCGCAGACGCGGCGCTGGTCGGCGCGACGCATGCGCGCCGGATCCGGCACCAGTTCAACGTCGACTTCGGCCAGATCGGCCAATTGCTCGATCAGGCTGCGAATGCTTTGCTCGCGGCCCGAGCAGATGTTGTAGACCTGCCCCGGTGTGCCGTTTTCCAGCAATGCGAAGTACGCGCGAATCACATCGCCGACATCGAGGAAATCGCGGGTCACGTCGATATCGCCGACTTGCAGTTGCGGTGCTTGCAGGCTCTGTTTGATGCGGCAGATCTGCCGGGCTGCGCTAGCGATGACGAAGCTGTCTTTCTGCCCGGTGCCGATGTGGTTGAACGGACGCGCCACCAGCACCGGCCAGCCTTCACTCAGGCCCCATTGCAAGCTGAGGAACTCCGCTGAAAGTTTGCTCACCGCGTAAGGATTGCGCGGCAGCGGCGGTTGTTGCTCGGTGATCGGCAGGTGCTGCTCGCCGACTTGCCCGTAAACGTCGCCGGAGCTGACGTACAGGAAAGTGCCGGCAAAGCCGCGAGCCTTGAGCGCCTGCAACAGGTTGAGGGTGCCGAAAAGATTGATATCGAGGGTGCGGGCCGGGTCACGAAAGGCTTCCGGCACGAAGGTCTGTCCGGCCAGATGAATGACTGCATCCGGCATCTCGGGCCAAAGGTCGATGAGGCTGTCGGCGTTCGTAAGGTCGTAGGCCGATGCGGCAGGCAGCAGCGCCCACGACGATCCCGGCGAAGCCAGACGAGACTGAATGTGTTGTCCCACGAAGCCGCTGAGGCCCGTGACGAACAGACGTTTTTTCAAACAGCGACCCCTTGGTCATGACTCGCGCCGCTTTCCTTGCACGCTTTGAGGAAAGCCCTGTCAGACCGGAGGAAACATCCGGTGAAACAGCAGGCGAAGCCGTTGTTGTAGTTGTTTGGTTGCCAATCTGTGCCAATTGCTCGGCAATTTCAACCGGGCAAACCGTGACTGGTCAGTTCTCGTCAGCATAGTCCGATTTATTCTCGCCCGGCGGTTCCCGGACTCGCGATGGATGTGTTTAGAATGGCCTTCGTCGCGAGTTGGCCGATTGTTTTCCGGACGCCGCGACGCGGGGTGAAACTGACCACTAAAACAAGAACAGAGACGTGCCCGATGATGACGGACGAGTGCCGGCCCTGCCGACCCGATCCGACGCGCGGCCGTCATAGCATGAAGTCGCCGGGATGGCGCTTCATCGTGGGATGCCATGAATTTCATTCTCTACTCGGACGTCAACGACAGCTCCATCAGTGCCAGTCTGGGGCGTCCGGAATACAGCTATTACTTTGTCCTCAAAGCCTATCGCCCGGTGCTGGAAAGCCTGGGGCGCGTGCACGTGGCCGGATCTGTCGCCGACGTCGATGTGATTTACCGGCAATTGCTCGCCGCAGGTGAAGACAGTGTGTTCCTGTCCTTCACCCCACCGCAGAAGACCCCGGTTGATCTGGAATGCCCGACGATCTGCGTGGTGGCCTGGGAGTTCGATTCGATCCCCGATGAACAGTGGGACGACGATCCGCGTCAGGACTGGACACGCATGCTCGCACGCCACGGCCGGGTCATCACTCTCTCGAGCCACACGGCAGCGGCCATCCGCCGCGCCATGGGCGAAGCGTTCCCGGTGCTTGTTTTGCCGACGCCGTTGTGGGACAGCTTCGCAACGATTCGTCAGCAACACCAACCCATGCCGGTCAATTCCGGGACTGCACTGGCGATCAAGGGCTGTATTTTCGATTCACGCACCCTCGGCCTGTCAGCCGATGCGCTGATCCCAACGCCAATCAGCCCTGAAGAGCAGGCTGCACTGGCCGCAGCAATTGAAGCCGCGCGCCCGCCACCGTTGACGTTCAAACGCCGACTGGTCATTGCTCGACATTATCTGCGCCTGTGGGCACTGGACTTGGGACGCGAACAGGCGGAACCGGTGCCGCGGGTGAAATTTCTGCACAACTGGTACTGGGAGGGCATTCGCGATCTGCTGCCGGACGCGTTGCATGGCTGGCTGCAACAGCGTTGGCCTGAGGTGTGCGGCGCTGCGCCGGTGCCCGTGATCGAACCGGCGCCACTCGATCTGCCGGACACCTCATCGGTGGTCGAAACCACAGTCGAGGGTGTGGTGTACGTCTCGGTATTCAATCCCAAGGATGGCCGCAAGAACTGGCATCGACTGATCAGCGCATTCTGCTGGGCGTTCCGCGAAACGCCCGACGCGACGCTGGTGCTCAAGATTACCCAGAATGATCTGGCGTCCTATTACAGCGAGTTGATGACCCTGCTGGCGCAACTCACGCCGTTCGCCTGTAGGGTCGTGGTGATGCACGGTTACCTCGACGACGCGCAGTACGCCAGGCTCTATCAGGCGGCCAGTTTCTACGTCAACGCGTCACGCTGCGAAGGGCTGTGCCTGCCCTTGATGGAGTTCATGTCCAGCGGTAAACCGGTGATCGCCCCCGATCACACGGCGATGGAAGATTACATCGATGACTCGGTGGCGTTCGTGGTCAGGTCCAGTGAAGAGCTGACGATCTGGCCGCAGGACACGCGGATCATCTACCGCACGCTGCGGCACCGCCCCGACTGGGGCTCGCTGAAAAGCGCCTACGAAAACAGCTATCGAATGGCCAAGGCCCGGCCGCAGGAGTATCAGCGGATGTCTGCCGCCGCCGTCGCGCGTATGCAGCAATACTGCGCCTTCGCGCCGGTGCGCAAACGGCTCGCGGAGTTCTTTGCGCTGACAGCAGGCCCCACCGATGCTGCGCCTGTGACGGATAACGCCTCATGCTGATCATCATTCATTCGGAAACCAACCGGCACACCATTGCGCAGAACCTCGGGCGTTCGGAGTACAGCTATTACTTCGTGCTCAAGGAGTATCGTCCGGTGCTCGAACGCATCGGTCGGGTCGTGGAAGTGGCCGATCCGCAGACAGAAGTCGATGCTCTGTATCTGGAGTGTCTGAGCCGTGGCGAGCCCTGCGTGTTTCTGTCGTTCTCGCCGCCGCATCGCACTCCCGTTCACCTGGCCTGTCCGACGCTGCCGGTGTTTGCGTGGGAGTTCAGCACGATCCCCAATGAAGCCTTTGCGGGCGAGCCGCGCAATGACTGGCGTAGCGTCTTGCATGCCTGTGGCGCAGCGATCACCCACTCCAGCTACACGGTCAATGCCGTGCACGAGGCGATGGGTGCCGAGTACCCGATCGTCGCGGTGCCGGCGCCGGTCTGGGACCGCTTTGCTGCCCGTGGCGCGAAAATGCCCGAGCAAGCCCTGGCCACCGCCTACAGCCTGACGATCAAAGGTCTGGTCGCGGACAGCCGCACCCTCAATCTGAATGCATTCGGGCCGGCGCACCTGCGCAGCGGCAACGGCATCGACTTCGCCGCGCCGGCCTCCGAGCAGACGCTGGTGCTTGACGGCGTGGTTTATACCTCGGTGTTCAATCCCGGTGACGGGCGCAAGAACTGGGAAGACATGCTCAGCGCTTTTTGCGTTAGTTTTCGCGATGTCGAAGACGCGACGCTGGTGCTCAAGCTCACTCACCACGACGCCGAAGAAGCGCTCAGCGATATCCTCCACCATTTGTACAAAAACCAGTCTTACCGCTGCCGCATCGTTCTGATCTACGGTTACCTCGCCGATCCGGACTACGAGCAACTGGTGCAGGCCACGCGGTATGTGGTCAACACCTCGTACGGTGAAGGCCAGTGCCTGCCGCTGATGGAATTCATGTCCTGCGGCAAGCCGGCGGTGGCGCCGCGTACCACGGCGATGATCGATTACCTGAGCACGGAAAATGCCTTTCTCATCGAGTCCACCGACGAGCTGACAGCCTGGCCCCACGACCCGCGCAAAGCCTTCCGAACCCTGCGTTATGTGACCAACTGGAGCTCATTGTGCGAGGCCTATCGGGCCAGTTACGACGTCGCGAAAAACCAGCCGCAGCGCTATGCCGATATGTCCGCGCAGGCAGTCGACAGTTTGCAGGCGTTCTGCAGCCAGGCTGTGGCTGAACAGCGTTTGCGAGGGTTTCTGACGCAGTGGTTCGAGCATCGTGCGGCTGTCTTGGAAGCCCCCCAGCCATGAACGCCAAGCGCATCATGGACGTTGAAGTCCTGCGTGCGGTCGCGGTGCTCGCGGTGTTGTTCCACCATTTGCCGGACAATCTGTTCACTGACCCGGTGCCGTCGCTTGCCCGGATCCACGAATGGGCGCAGACGTGGTGGGGCGTCGACCTGTTTTTTGCGATCTCCGGTTTTGTCATCGCCCGCAGCTTGATCCCGGTGCTGCAAGGCTGCACGACGGGTCAGGAGCGCTGGCAACAGGTGCGCCATTTCTGGCTGCGCCGGGCTTTTCGCCTGTTGCCTTCGGCCTGGTTATGGCTGGCGGTGATCCTGCTGGCCTGTGTGTTTTTCAACCGGTCCGGTGCGTTCGGTACGCTGTCCGCCAATCTTCAGGCGACCTTGGCCGGGGTACTGCAATACGCCAATTTCCGCTTCGCCGACAGCTTTTTCCAATACGAATACGGCAGCAGTTTCGTCTACTGGAGCCTGGCGCTGGAGGAGCAGTTCTACCTGCTCTTTCCGTTGCTGATCCTGTTGTTTCGCCGACACCTGGTCTGGGCATTGCTGGCGCTGGTGGCGGTGCAGATTCTGACTGTGCGCACGCCTTTGCTGATGGTAGTACGCACCGATGCGCTGGCCCTTGGCGTGCTGTTGGCGATGTGGAGTGCGCAGCCGGGTTTTCAGCGCTGGCAGCCCTCGTTCTTGCGCCGACCATGGCTTGGCATTTCAGCGTTGATGGTCATTGGAGCGCTGTTGAGCTTCATGGCCACCGACCGTTTTACCCTGGCCAATTATCGGATCGGTTCGATCGCCGTGCTCAGTGCGCTGCTGGTCTGGATCGCCTCGTACAACTGTGACTACCTGATGCCTGCCGGACGCTTGCAGCGGTTGCTGGCATGGATCGGCAGCCGCTCCTACGGTATCTACCTCATTCACATTCCGGCGTATCTATTGGTGCGTGAACTGATCTTTCGCTTGCAGAGCAGTGGCCTGCCGAGCCCCGCCGGACATCCCATCATTACGATGCTGATTGCCTTTGGCCTGATCGCGCTCCTCAGCGAACTCAACTACCGCGTGGTCGAAATGCCGATGCGCAATCGCGGTGCTGCACTGGTCAAGCGCCTCGGCACCTCCCGAACTGCAGTTACCTCACCCGGAGCCACCTCATGCTGAGCTTTTTGAAGAAACTCTCGGCGACAGCGCCTGCACAGCCTGCAGCAGAACCGGTCGCTGCGGTTGCCGACAAGGTTGATCCGTACTCGCTCGGCCTTTACGACGCGAAACTCAGCGGCTGGTACAACCAGGCGACCCACGAGCTGTACACGGGATTCCCTGTGAGTGCCGACGATACGTTGCTTGATGTCGGCTGCGGTGATGGCGGCAACGTGCACTTCTGCGGTATGCGTGGGGCGAAGATCATTCTTGCCGATATCGATGCGGCCAAGGTCGAAGCCACCCGCCAGCGCCTGAGCGACACCCCGGCCCGGGACATCGAATGCCACATTACCGACTGCAACCCGCTACCGATCGCCGACGCAACGGCGACGCGTGTGGTCTCCACCGAGGTGATCGAGCATGTTGATGATCCCGCGCAGTTTCTCGCCGAACTGGTGCGTGTCGGCAAGCCGGGCGCTTTGTATCTGCTGAGCGTGCCGCATCCCAGCTCCGAGGACCTGCAAAAGGACATCGCCGCGCCGGAGTATTTCCAGAAACCCAATCACATACGCATTATCAGCGAAGACCAGTTCAAGGCCATGGTCAGCGACGCCGGGCTGGAGATCATCAGCCACAGTAAATATGGCTTCTACTGGTCGATGTGGATGATGTTGTTCTGGGAAGCCAAGGTCGATCTCAGCAACCCCGATCACCCGATGCTCGAGCACTGGGCCAATACCTGGCAAGCGGTGCTGGATTCCCCGCGCGGCGCGCAGATCAAGCAGGCGCTGGATGCGGTGGTGGCCAAGAGTCAGGTGATTATCGCGCGCAAGCCTGCGGCATCCCTGTAGGCGCTACGGCACGCTGCGATCTTTTGATCTGGAGTCTTGAAGCAAGATCAAAAGATCGCAGCCTCGTTTCACTCGTCAGCTCCTACACGGTTTTTGTGTAACCTTGCAGCCCTGTGGTTTCAGGGATTTTCAAGGTATGCGGTTGATTGTGTGTCTGTTCCTTGGCGTCTTGCTTGCGGGTTGCGAGCAACACGTCGCGCCGGCCCTCGACCAGCAACTCTACGTCTGGCAGCGCCAATGGACACCTGCGCATGAACCGGCATTGCGCGACAGTCGCCATGACTTCTCGACCCTGCGCGTACTGGCATTGCAGGCCTTTCCCGGCGAGCGGTGGAGCAGGGCGCGGGTTGATCCAGCCTTGCTAAAAGCCGATGGCCGCCCTTTGATTGCAGTGATTCGCCTCGATGGCCAGCTGCAGTCGCTGGACCAGCAGCAGGTCACCACGCAGATTCTGCAACTCATCGCCGATTGGCAGGCGCAAGGCCTCACGTTGAGCGGCGTCGAGATCGATCACGATGCCGGCAATGCACGGCTGCCCGCATACGCTGAATTCCTCAAACATTTGCGCGCGACCTTGCCGCCATCGTTGCTTTTGAGCATCACCGCGCTGCCGGCCTGGCTCGACAGCGCGCACTTGCCGGCGCTGTTGCAGAGCGTCGACAGCAGCGTGCTGCAAGTCCACGCCGTGAGCGATCCGCGACTGGGTCTTTTCGACGCCAGGCAGGCGTTGAAATGGGCCAAGGCCAGGGCACGTATCAGCGACAAACCCTTCTATCTGGCGCTGCCGGCCTACGGCGTTGCGCTGTTGAGCGATGACGGTGGCGCGCCGGTAGTGGAAAGCGAAGTGCAACTGGAGCGCGGCGGGCAGCGCCGGGAGTTGCTCGCCGATCCGCAGCAACTCAGCCAATTGGCCAAGACCTTGCGCGAGGATCCGCCCGAGCATCTGGCCGGGCTGATCTGGTTTCGCCTGCCGCTGGCCAACGATCGTCGCGCCTGGAGCCTGACTACTTTGCGCGCCGTGGCGCGGGGCGATGTGCTGAAGAGTCATCTGCATCTGTCATTCAAAGGGCAGGGCGGACTCTATGACATCCAGCTCGATAACCGCGGCAATCTCGACAGTCCGTGGCCCGCGCAAATCACGCTGAAGGCGCAGGATTGTGCAGGCGCCGATGCGCTCGCCGGTTACTCGTTGCAACAAAGTGCCAATCTGCTTACCTTCACCCGCCTGCGTGACGGCCGCTTGCCGGCGGGCGGACAGCGCGCTGTCGGTTGGGCGCGTTGTGCATATATTGATCAAGGAGGTTCGCATGTTGACCCGTAACTGGCCCCGCCATCTGCTCTGCCTGAGCCTCAGCCTGCCGCTGGGTTCGGCGCTGGCCTGCGGCCCGGACTTCCCGATGCGCTTGCTCGACAACCGCGCGCAGACCTTGGCCGATTTGCCCGAGGGCAGCTTCAGCTTCGAAATCAGTCGCCTGGGTAAAACCATTGCCGGGCTGAAAAACGTCACCGCAGCGACCCATAACCCCAACGACTATGCCGAAGACAACGCGTCGGAGCTGGCGCGCGAACAGGCTGAGCAGGTGGGCCTGAGCGCTGAGCAATACGCCGTGGTCAAGCGACTGCGCGGGCTCAGCGATGCGCGTCAGGCCGAGGAGCAGGGCGCCAGTCTGCCGGCGGAAATACGTTTGTACGTCGCCGGCGCGGTGGCCTTTGCCACCGGTGATCATCAATTGGCCAGTGAGTATTTCAACAAGGTGCTGGCCCTGCCGGCAGACCAGCGTCCGTTGCGCAGCACTTGGGCGGCGTATTCCCTCGGGCGCATCGCCTTTGCCATGAGCAACGAGGCGCACGACCGCATCGAAGCGCTGGAACAGGCGCGCGATGCCTTCCGCCAGGCACGGCAACTGAGCATCGACGGCTTCAGCGATCCGCTGGAACTGGGCGTTGCCAGCCTTGGTGAAGAGGCACGGGTGTTGCGCAGCGCGGGCGACTGGAGCGGCGCCATCGAACTGTACGAAGCACAGAACCTGCACGGTTCGGCCGTCGGTTATACCTCGCTCAAGCAACTGATGAACGAACTGGCCGAATTGCCGGAATCTCAACTGGCCAAACTGCTGCAGCAGCCAGCGGTGCAGCAACTGGTCACGGCGTCGCTGGTCAGCCGCCAGGGCTGGTCTTTCGGTGAGCAGCCGCCGAATGAAAAGAAACTCGTCACACTCCTGCAAAACAGCACCCGTGGCAGCCTCGACAATGCCGATCGACTGGCGGCGATGAGTTATCAACAGGGCGACTACGCGTCTGCCAAGGCCTTTCTGGTAAACGCCGGGGACGGCGGACTGGCCTGGTGGCTGCGGGCAAAACTGGCAGTGCGTGACGGCGACACGACTGCCGCTGCCGCCGCCTATGCCAAAGCTGCCCAGGCCTTTCCGCAGAACGAAGACTGGGGTTATCGCCGCACGCCGGACTGGGCGTTTGAAACGGTACAGCCAAAATGCCGGGTCGAGGGCGAAAGCGCGATCCTGGCGCTGCAACGCGGCGAATACCTGCAAGCATTCGTGCAGCTGTATCGCAGCAACAGCCTTTACTGGTTCGATGCCGCCACCGTTGCCGAGCGGGTGCTGACGGTCGATGAGCTCAAGCGGTACGTCGATGAGAACGTGCCGGCGCCGCCGCCATTGACGCAGCAAGAGCGCGATAACTATGTGCCGCTGTCGGTGGCCGCCAATCTGCGCAATCTGCTCGGTCGGCGCTTGCTGCGAGAAGGGCGATACGAGGAGGCGGTCGGTTATTTCGCCAGTGACGATCTGCAGCACAAGGCCCGGCTCTATGGCGAGCAACGGCTCAAGGCCGAGTCGGCGTGGTGGCCGAGCAAACGCGCCAGTGCGTTGTACAACGCCGCGTGGACAGCCCGGGAGTGGGGCATGGACATCCTCGGTTATGAGATGGCCCCTGATTACGCCACCTTCGGTGGCAATTACACGCTGGAGAGCACGAAGCTGGATGTCGGCCCGCTGATTTCCACGGCGGAAGTGCAGCGCCAACAGGCCAGCGCCGCGCAACCGGATCAGCGTTATCACTATCGTTTCGTCGCCACGGCACTGGCCAGTCGCGCCGCCGATAACCTGCCGCACACCAGTCAGGCGTTTGCCGCCGTGTTGTGCAACGCGGCCGGCTGGAACAGCAGCCTTGAGGACCAGAGTGCGCTGTATCAGCGCTACGTCAGGGAAGGCCCTTATGTGCCGTGGGCGCAAGACTTCGGCAATCAATGCCCGTACCCGGACTTCGAAAATGCCGACAAGCGTTACGTTACCCAAGTGACCGATGCCGTGCGTGGGACGCTGCGGCCGTACAAGTGGCCGGTGCAGATCGGCGCGATCGTCGTAGTCGCGGCCATCGCGTTACTGCTGATCACCCGTCGTCAGCGCAAGGTACGCAAGGCTTAAGTCTGCTGAAGGAAGCTCAGGCGTACGGCGAAGCCAATCAACAGGCTGCCGAACAACCATTGCTGAACGCGCTGGGCGGTTGGACTGTGTTGCAGCCAACGGCCCAGTGCCGCGCCAGTCAGGGCAACCACGCTGTCGAACAGCAGACCGACGGCGACCAGCACCATGCCAAGCACGGCAAACTGGCTCAGCACCGGCGCGCCGTGACTGACGATGAATTGCGGCAGCAGCACCGAGCAGAACAGCAACGCCTTGGGATTGAGCAGGTTGGTCAGCAAGCCGCGACGGATCGCATCGCGCCACTGGCCGGGAGCAGGTGCCTGCTCTTGGTTTTGCAGACGCGGTACCAGCGAGGTGCGCAAACACTGGATACCGATCCACAACAGATAGGCCGCGCCAGCGATGCGCACCACGTCAAACGTCCACGGCGCCGTTTTGAACAGCGCCGCCAGCCCCAGTGCCGCCAAGGCAACGTGACAGGCGCGGGCGATGGCCAGGCCCAGTGCGGTGGCCAGCGCCGCACCGCGACCTTGCCGAGCACCGGTTTGCAATAGCAGGATCATGTCCGGTCCCGGCAGTAGCAGAACCACAGCCAGCGTCAGAATAAACAGCCAAAGACTTGCCACATCACACCCCGTTTTCGATGTCGATTTTCTCGCGCCAGTCTAGAGCGAGACGGCAGGGCAGGTGCTTGCGTAGTCGGCTTCAATTGTTTACAGCTTTGGCATAACCTGCTGGTTTTCAACCGTCAGACTATCGGGATCTGCCAAAGATGAAACTCGACGCTTATGACCGCAAGATTCTCGCTGCGCTGCAGCGCAACGGCCGCCTGAGCAATGTCGAGCTGGCGGAACAAATCGGCCTGTCGGCCTCACCGTGTCTGCGGCGGGTGCGCATGCTGGAAGAGGCGGGGGTGATTCGAGGCTACCAGGCCAATCTGGATCGCGATGAAGTCGGGCTGGGGCTGACGGTGTTTGTCGGGGTCAAGGTCGAGCGGCACAACGAAGAACGCGCCGAGGCTTTTTATGCCGCCGTCACTGCACTGCCCGAGGTGGTCTCAGCGTTTCTGGTGTCCGGCGAATCGGACTTTTTGTTGCAGGTAGTGGTGCCTGACTTGCGCGCTTATGACCGCTTTGTCAGCGGCCATCTGCTCAAGCTTCCGGGTGTGAGCGATATTCGCAGCAACTTTGCCATTCACACGGTGAAAGCGCCGGGGGCGTTGCCGTTGGGGCATCTGCCGCTGTAGACCGGGTGGCACCATTCGCGAGCAGGCTCGCTCCCACAGGGGGAACGCATTCCAAAGTGGGAGCGAGCCTGCTCGCGAAGACGGCGGCAAGGTTTGGAACCTACATCTGCGTCGCCATCCCCTCGACATTCATCGCTGCCTGCCGCAACGCTTCCGAACGCGTCGGGTGCGGATGGCAGGTCAGGGCAATGTCCTCGGCCGAGGCGCTGAACTCCATCGCCACACAGAACTCGCCGATCATCTCGCTCACGCTCGGCCCGACCAGATGCACGCCGAGCACTTCGTCCGTGCGCTCGTCGGCGAGGACTTTGGCAAAGCCTTCTGTTTCGTGATTGATCTTCGCCCGGCTGTTGGCGGTGAAGGGAAACTTGCCGACCTTGTAGGCGCGGCCCTCGGCCTTGAGCTGTTCTTCGGTCTGGCCGACGCTGGCCAGCTCCGGTTGGGTGTAGATGACGTTGGGGATCAGCGCGTAATTGACCTCGCCAGCCTTGCCGTGGATCTGCTCGACGCAGGCCATGGCCTCGTCTTCAGCCTTGTGCGCGAGCATCGGGCCGGACGTGACGTCGCCGATCACCCAGACCCCGGCGGCTTCGGTGCGATGTTGCTTGTTGGCGAGCATGCCGCGTTTGTCGGTACTGAGGCCGACGTTCTCCAGCCCCAGGCCCTGGGTGTACGGCCGGCGCCCGATGGCCACCAGCACATAGTCGGCTTCGATCAGCTCAGCCGTGCCACCGGCGGCAGGCTCGACGCTCAGATGCACGCCTGTGGCGGAGCTGGTGGCGCTGGTGACCTTCGAGCTCAGTTTGAAGGCAATGCCTTGTTTGCTCAGTGCGCGCTGCAAGGTCTTGCCGGCCTCGCCATCGACGCCGGGGCAGATCCGATCAAGGTATTCGACCACGGTGACCTGCGCGCCGAGTCGGCGCCACACCGAACCCAGCTCCAGGCCGATCACCCCGGCACCAATGACCACCAGATGTTTGGGTACTTCACTCAATGACAGCGCGCCGGTGGAATCGAGGATGCGCTGGTTGTCGATCTCGACGCCGGGCAGGGGAGTGGGCTCGGAACCAGTGGCAATAATGATGTCCTTGGCGCTGAGCTCGCTCTTGTTGCCTTGGGCGTCGGTCACCGTCACTTTGCCCGGGCCGTCGATATGGCCCCAACCCTTGATCCAGTCGACTTTGTTCTTGCGAAACAGAAACTCAATGCCCTTGGTCAGGCCGGCGACGCTTTCGTCCTTCTGCTTCATCATCTGCGCGAGGTTCAGCGTCGGTTTGACCTCGATGCCGAGATTGGCGAACTCTGTCCCCACCGCAGCGGCGTACAGCTCCGACGCGTGCAGCAAGGCTTTGGACGGCATGCAACCGACGTTCAGACAGGTGCCGCCGAGGGTTGCACGTCCTTCGACGCAAGCGGCCTTGAGCCCGAGCTGGCCGGCGCGGATCGCCGCGTTATAACCGCCGGGGCCGCCGCCCAGAATTACCACGTCATAGTTGCTCATGCGCTTGCTCCAGATTGCTCGATGGGGATAGCCAAGGTTAGTCGCGATAAAAATTATGTGCGTAATATGAGCTTCGTCGAACATTTCGGTCAAGGCTTCAGGCAAGCGACAGCTGCGGCATCTTTGAATAAGTGCAATTGTGTACGAATATTTCACAGTTTCCGTTATATCGTAACGCCAAGACCAATTTAGTCGGGATGATATGCAAGTCGATCTTGAGTTGGACGCCACGCCAGTCACCGGGCTGCCGCGCTTTCAGCAAGCAGCTGCGCAGTCACGCAAATTACGTCGGCTGGCTTATGGACTCGGCGCATTGGTCGGTTTGGGCTGGGTGCTGGCGTTTTTCGTCGGCCTGTTTGCGCCGCAGTCCCTGTGGTTACCGTTGTTGGTCAATCAGAGCGCGGCGTTGCTGGTGCTGGTCGCCGGGTTGCAATCGGCGTGGTGGGTGACGCAATGGCGCGCGCGGGTGATGCATCCGCCCGCTTCGCAATCGACCGTCATGGAAGAGGGCGGCGCAGCCGAGGGCTGGTACGAAAGGCTTCTGGAGCGCTTGAGTCAGCAGAGCCGCCATCTGCTTGGACAAATCGGCGCGCCGACGTTGTGGCTCGGCGGTTGGGCGTTGCTGGTTCTGCTTGGTATTGAGCAGGTGTGGAATCTCACGTTGCCTGCGGCGGCCTTGGGGCTGTCGGCGAGCATCGGTGCGGCATTGGCGTTGTTGCTGGCGTTTGCCCTGCTGGTGCTGGAGCGGCAACTGGCGCAGGAACCGCCGGCGCAGTGGCCGGAAGCGGCTGCGCTGGCACAACTGATCCGGGTGGTGATCATCACTCTGTTGATCGGTGCGCTGTGTCTGTTGTTTGCCAGCGAAGACGCAGTCTGGCCGGCGCGTGTTGCGGTATTCAGCGCAATCCTGCCGATGTTGGTTGCCATCGAACTGTTATTGCGCGCAGTGCTGTCTGTTTTCAGCCCGCGCCGCGAACAACTCGAACCGACCCTGCTGGCGCGCAGTTATATCGCCGATATGCTGCGTTGGCCGCCGCAGCCGTGGCTGGCGTTACAGCATGAAATGCACAACCGTTTCGGCATCGATTTGCGCCAGATCTGGGCCTTCAGTTACATGCGCCGGGCCTTGTTGCCAGTGTTGGCGGTGGTCGCCCTTAGCGGTTGGCTGCTGACCGGCGTACATGAAATTCCCCTGCAAGGTCGCGGCATCTACGAGCGCTTCGGTAAAACGGTACAGGTTTTCGGCCCGGGTTTGCATAGCGGGTTGCCTTGGCCATTGGGGCGTGTGATCTCCGTTGAAAACGGCGTGGTCCATGAACTGGCAACCAGTGTCGGCGACAAGCCAATCGCCGTGCAGTCCGACTCCGCTGAAGGCCCGGCGCCGCTGACCGCCAACCGTTTGTGGGACGCCAGCCATGTCAATGACAAATCCCAGGTCATCGCCAGCAGCCGCGGCGCGCAACAGGGCCTGCAAATCGTCAACATGGACGTGCGCTTCGTTTATCGCATCGGTTTGAACGACGAGGCGGCGCTCGCCGCGACCTATAACAGCGCCGATGTACCGACGCTGATTCGCAGCACCGCCAGCCGCATTCTGGTTCACGATTTTGCCTCGCGCACCCTCGACGGTCTGCTCGGCGACGACAGGGCAGGGCTGGCCGAGGAAATCGGTCGCGCGGTGCAAAGCGATCTGAACAGATTGAACAGTGGCGTGGAGATCCTTGCCACAGTCGTCGAAGCGATTCATCCACCGGCCGGCGCGGCGAATGCCTATCACAGTGTGCAAGCGGCGCAGATCGGCGCGCAGGCGTTGATCGCTCGCGAACGCGGGGCGGCTGCGCAGGCCACTAACGAGGCGCAGTTGCAGGCGAGCGCGGCGCGGGATCAGGCAATGGCAAACGCGCGGGAGATCAACGCCGCTGCGCAAACCGCCGACCTGAAGTTCAGCGCCGAGCAGAAAGCCTTCGCCAGTGCTGGCCAGGCGTTTGTGCTGGAGCAATACCTCAGCCAGCTCAGTCAGGGCTTGAGTAAAGCCAGGTTGCTGGTGCTCGACCATCGACTTGGCGGGAGCGCAAATGCGCCAACCATCGATCTGCGTACTTTCGCACTGCCGACTGATCCGTCGCCCGCCCGTACCACCGCTCAACCAGGAGCCACCCATTGAGCCAGTCGCCTGTTCATGACGTTCACGACCACAGCGGCCACGACCACGGCCACGGCGGGCATCACCATCATCATGGTCATCATCACCATCACGGCGATCCGCAAGAGGCCGGGCCATTTCAATGGCGGCGTATGGCCTGGGCTGCGTTGCTGGTGGCGTTTGCCATTACCGCCGCGAGTCTGGTGCAAGTGCGCTCCGGCGAAGCCACGGTCATCACCCGTTTCGGAAATCCGTCGCGGGTATTGCTTGATCCCGGTTTGAGCTGGCGCTGGCCTGCGCCGTTCGAAGCGGCGATTCCAGTGGACTTGCGTCTACGTACCACCTCAAGTGGTTTGCAGGACGTCGGCACCAAGGACGGTTTGCGCATCATCGTTCAGGCCTACGTGGCGTGGCAGGTGCAGGGTGATCCTGAACATGTGCAGCGTTTCATGCGTGCCGTGCAGAATCAGCCGGATGAAGCGGCGCGGCAGATTCGCACCTTTGTCGGCTCGGCACTGGAGACCACGGCCAGCAGTTTCGATCTGGCCAATCTGGTCAACACTGATGCCAAACAAGTGCGCATCGGCGATTTTGAAGCGCAGTTGCGTCAGCAGATTGACCAACAGTTGCTCGCCACTTATGGCGTGCGCGTGGTGCAGGTCGGTATCGAGCGGCTGACTTTGCCCTCGGTCACGCTCAGTGCAACCGTCGATCGCATGCGCGCCGAGCGTGAAACCATTGCTACCGAACGTACAGCGATCGGCAAACGCGAAGCGGCGCAAATTCGCTCCGCCGCCGAGCGCGATGCGCGAATCGTCCAGGCTGATGCAACGGTGAAAGCCGCTGACATTGAAGCGCAATCGCGAGTCGAGGCTGCGCAGATTTATGGGCGCGCCTACGCCAGCTCGCCGCAGCTTTACAATCTGCTGCGCTCGCTCGATACCCTCGGCACCATTGTCACACCGGAAACCAAACTGATTCTGCGCACCGATGCTGCGCCGTTCCGTGTGTTGGTCGACGGCCCACCGACTCTCGACAACAAAGCCGGATCGCAACCATGAGCGAAGAAGTTCCACGTGGAACACATGCGTTGAACAGTCCGTGGATTCAGGCCGGCCGTCTGACCTTCATCGCCTTGTATGCGATCACTGTTTTGGCCGCATTAGCATGGGCGGTCTCGAATGTCCGGCAGATTGATCTGCAAAACCGCGCAGTAGTACTGCACTTTGGCGCGCTTGATCGCGTTCAGAATGCCGGGCTGTTATGGGCGTGGCCGCAACCCTTTGAGCAGGTGATTCTGTTGCCGGCGGCTGATCGGGTGATCGAGCGTCGAGTGGAAAATCTGTTGCGCAGTGACGAGGCGCTGAAGGCTGACCGGGTGGCGTCCTTCGCTACGCCATTGAGCGATGCACTTGCCGGGTCTGGTTATTTATTGACCGGTGACGCCGGCGTAGTGCAACTGGACGTGCGAGTGTTTTACCAAGTCTCCGATCCCTATGCGTTCGTGTTACAGGGTGAACATGTGCTACCGGCGCTCGATCGGTTGGTGACGCGCAGCGCCGTGGCCCTGACCGCCGCGCGAGACCTCGACACCATTCTGGTCGCTCGCCCGGAATTGATCGGCGCCGACAATCAGGCAGCCGAGCGCCGTGAGCGATTGCGCGGTGATCTGGTGCAAGGCATCAACGCGCGTCTCGCTGAACTGAAGGCGAGCGGGCAGGGCATCGGTATCGAGGTGTCGCGGGTCGATGTGCAATCGAGTCTGCCGGAGCCAGCGATCACTGCCTTCAATGCGGTTCTGACGGCCAGTCAGCAGGCTGACAAAGCAGTGGCTAACGCGCGCACCGATGCCGAGAAACTTGCCCAGTCCGCCAACGAACAGGCAGACCGCACGCTCCAGGTGGCTCACGCGCAGGCAGGCGAGCGTCTTGCAAAAGCCTCGACCGATACTGCAACCGTCACGAGTCTGGCCACATCTACCGACCCGCAAATGCTCCTGCGTCTGTATCGCGAGCGCATACCGAAGATCCTCGGTCAGGCCGGCTCGGTCACCACCGTCAATCCGAAAGACGATTCCCGGTTGATCATTCAAGGAGCCACTCAATGACCGCGACCACCGCTGCTCCAAGTCTGTTGTCCTCGGCCGAACAACGTCGCGCCGCGCGCCAATTGACCCTGGCGATGCTTGCGCTCGGGCTGCTGGGTCTGGGGCTGGTCTGGCGCTGGACACTCCCGGAGCAAATCGGTGTCAGCCAACTGCTGCTCGGTTTCGCTTCTCTGCTCGTAGCGGTTCCGGTGATGCGATCGGCCTGGTACAGCCTGCGTTATCCAAGCCTGCACGGCATCACCGATCAATTGATTGCGCTGGCCATGCTCGGTGCCTGGGCGACCGGTGATCTGCTCACCGCGGCGTTGTTGCCAATCATCATGATCTTCGGCCATGTGCTCGAGGAGCGCAGCGTCATCGGTTCCCAAGAAGCAATTAATGCGCTTGGCCAGTTGACCCGCAGCCATGCGCGCAAGCTGCAAGCGGACGGTTCGATCATCGAAGTGGACAACCGCACGCTCAGTGCTGGCGATATTGTCGAGGTGCGGGCCGGTGATCGGGTGCCGGCCGACGGTCGGGTATTGTCCGGCCAGGCGAGTCTCGATACGGCGTCGATTACCGGTGAATCGGTACCGGTGGAAGCGGGCGTCGGCATGATGGTGTTCGGCGGCGCGATCAACCTCGATGGATTGCTGCGCGTCGAAGTCACCCGCATCGGCGACGAATCCACCTTGGGCAAAGTCATCGCCCTGATGCAAAACGCCGAGCGCTCGAAACCGCCGATCACGCGATTGCTCGAACGCTATGCCGGCAGCTACATGGTGCTGGTCTTGTTGCTGGCGGCGGTGACCTGGTTCGTCACCCATGATGCACAGGCGATGCTCGCGGTGGTGGTGGCGGCGTGTCCGTGTGCGTTGGTGCTGTCGGCGCCGGCCACGGCGATTGCCGGTGTCGCCGTCGCCGCGCGTCACGGGATTCTGATTCGCAGCTCGGCGTTCCTCGAAGAACTTGCCGATCTGACCTCGCTGGTGGTCGACAAGACCGGCACGCTGACTTACGGCACGTTGCGTTTGCAGTCGATCGACAGCCTCAGTGTGGACACTAAAGAAGTGCAGGCGCTGGCCGCCAGTCTTGGCGCGGCGAGCAGTCATCCGGTGAGCCGGGCACTCGCCGGGATGGCCGATCAGGAAGCCTATTGGCCTCTGACCAACATCCATGAGCGCCAAGGCTTGGGCGTAGTGGCGACGACAGAGAAGGGCGAAGCTGCGCTCGGTCGTCCAGAGTTGTTCGCGCAACTGGGCATCACAACGCCCCTCGTTCCTGAACACGATGGCCCGATTGCCGGCCTGGCTTTGAACGGTGAATTCCTCGCCTGGCTGCTGCTAGCAGACAGCATCAAACCCGAAGCGCGCTTTGCCTTGAGCGAATTGCGCGAACTGGGGCTGGGACGCCAACTCCTGCTGACGGGGGATCGTCAGAGCGTCGCGCGAACCTTGGCGCAGGAAGTCGGGCTGAATGAAATCCAGGCGCAAGCGCTCCCGGAGGACAAACTCAATCGCGTGCTCAAGGAAATCGATCACGGCTTCCGCCCGATGGTGGTCGGTGACGGCATCAACGATTCACTCGCGCTCAAGGCCGGCGTGGTCGGCGTGGCGATGGGCGCTGGCGGGGCCGATATTGCTCTGGCTTCAGCGGACATTGTGTTGATCGGCAGCGATTTGCGCCGCCTCGGTACCTGCGTGCGCTTGAGTCGTCAGTGCCGGCGTACTTTGCAGGTCAATGTGATCATCGGCCTCGGCTGGACCCTGGCGATCGTGGTCTTCGCGGCTTTCGGTTGGCTTGGCGCGGCCGGGGCGATGATCGCGGCTCTGCTGCATAACCTGAGTACCTTGTTGGTGTTGGGCAACGCCGGACGTTTGCTGCGCTTTCAGGAGCCATTGCTCAGGCTCGACCCTCAGGCTAAATGAAAGAAAATTCATCGAACCGCCGAGTACGCAGGCAGTCATCTATCGTAAGGCACGTCGCCTGTGGCGTTCAGCCGATGTGCCGATCACGATAGACGAGGCCGATCGAATCGATAGCCTGCTATTTTTCAAGGTTGGTCTACCCTCAGATCAGACGTCTGAAACAAGGGGGGATTTTCCATGCTCGCGCAACTTCCACCGGCCTTGCAGAACCTGCATTTACCGCTTCGCCTGCGACTCTGGGACGGCCACGAGTTCAATCTGGGGCCGACGCCCAGCGTAACCATCGTGGTCAAGGACCCGCAGATGGTTACTCAATTCACCCACCCAAGCCTGGATGTACTCGGTGCGGCGTTCGTCGAAGGCAAGCTGGAACTTGAGGGCTCGATCAGCGAGGTCATCCGGGTTTGCGATGAGTTGAGCAATGCGCTGCTCGACGAAGACGAAGACAGTCAGCCGGTGCGCGCGCAACACGACAAGGACACCGACGCCAAAGCCATCTCCTATCATTACGACCTGTCGAATGCCTTTTATCAGCTGTGGCTGGACAGCGACATGGCGTATTCCTGTGCCTATTTCGAAACCGGCAGCGAAACCCTCGAACAGGCTCAGCAAGCCAAATTCCGCCATCTGTGCCGCAAGCTGCGCTTGCAGCCGGGCGAATATCTGCTGGATGTCGGTTGTGGTTGGGGTGGTCTGGCGCGATATGCGGCGCGAGAGTTTGGCGTCAAAGTGTTTGGTATTACCTTGAGCAAGGAACAATTGGCCCTGGCGCAGGAGCGAGTCAAAGCCGAAGGGCTGGACGATCAGGTCGAACTGCAATTGCTCGACTATCGCGATTTGCCGCAAGACGGCCGCTTCGACAAGGTTGTCAGCGTCGGCATGTTCGAACATGTTGGTCATGCCAATCTCGCCGAGTATTGCGCAACGCTGTTTGGTGCGGTGAAGGAGGGCGGCCTGGTAATGAACCACGGCATTACCGCCAAGCACACCGATGGCCGCCCGGTTGGACGCGGCGCAGGCAACTTCATCGAAAAATACGTGTTTCCCAACGGCGAGTTACCGCACCTGGCGATGATCTCTGCCGAGATCAGTGAAGCCGGGCTGGAAATCGTCGATGTCGAAAGCCTGCGCCTGCATTACGCGCGCACGCTCGATCACTGGAGCGAGCGACTGGAGGACAACCTCGAAGCTGCGGCGAAACTGGTGCCTGAGCAAGCACTGCGTATCTGGCGTCTGTATCTGGCCGGTTGCGCTTATGCCTTCGCGCGGGGCTGGATCAACCTGCATCAGATCCTCGCTGTGAAAGCGCATCCGGATGGCAGCCACGAACTGCCTTGGACCCGCGACGATATCTACCACCCCTGAAACGGGCCACTCAGAGTATCGGCGAAATCAGCCGGGCGATCCGCATGCCGACCTGTTGCAGGCGGTGGATCTCCCGGCTTTCTTCTTTGGCCACCTCATCGGCCTGGGCGAAATCGTCATTGAGCATGTGTTCCACAGCAGCGGCGAACTCACTGTCGACGGTCAGCAACATCACTTCGAAATTCAGGCGGAACGAGCGATTGTCCAGATTGGCGCTGCCGATGGCGCTGATTTCGCTGTCGATCAACACCACTTTCTGATGCAGGAAACCCGGTCGATAGCGGAACACCCGAACGCCGGCACGCACCGCCTCAAAGGCATACAGGCTGGACGCCGCATAGACGATGCGATGATCAGGCCGCGACGGCAACAGCAGGCGCACATCGACACCACGCAAAACTGCCAGCCTCAATGCCGCGAACACCGCTTCGTCCGGGACAAAGTAAGGGCTGGTGATCCATACGCGTTGCGTTGCTGCGTGAATGGCTTCGACGAAAAACAGCGAGCAGGTTTCGTAGGCATCCGCCGGGCCGCTGGCGAGCAATTGGCAAAGCACGCCATCCTCCGGGTACGTATCCGGAAGGATCAACGGCGGCAGAGTGCGAGCAGCCCAGAACCAGTCTTCCGCGAACGATTCCTGCATGCAGGCCACCACCGGCCCGCGGACTTTGACGTGGGTGTCACGCCACGGCGCCAATGGTGGCTTCTCACCCATGTATTCATCGCCGACGTTATGCCCGCCGACAAAGCCGACTACGCCATCGACTACAACGATTTTGCGGTGGTTGCGAAAGTTGACCTGAAAGCGGTTGAGCCAGCCGCTGCGCGTGGCAAAGGCTTTGACCTCGACGCCGGCGTCACGCAGCGCCTGCACGTAATGATGGGGCAGGGCATGGCTGCCGATGCGGTCGTAGAGCAAATGAATTGATACGCCTTCGGCGGCTTTCTGCAAAAGCAAATCACGCAAGCGCTGGCCGAGCCGATCGTCGTGGATGATGAAGAACTGGATCAGCACGGCTTCCTTCGCTTGTGCGATCGCCTGGAAAATCGCATCGAAGGTCGCGGTGCCGTTCACCAGCAGTTGCACCTCGTTGTTCGCCAGGCACGGCATGCGCCCCAGTTTCGGCATCGCGCGCAATGAGGCATAGGCACTCGAAGCGCGAGCGGCGAGGGCTTCTTCCACCCACGGGCGCCAGTTCAATTCGGAAATGGCCAGGCGCATCTGCTCGTTGGCCTGGCGCCGCGCCTTGATGTAGCCATCGAAGGTACTGCGACCAAATACCAGATATGGAATAAGCGTGAGGTAGGGAATGAAGATCAGCGACAATGCCCAAGCGATCGAACCTTGCGCAGTGCGCACGGTGAGCACCGCATGGATCGCCGCGATCGAACCGAGTGTGTGCAACAGGGCGATCAGGTAACCGAAAATGTGCGGTCCGAAAAAATCCATGGGGCAGCCTTGCTCCGCGAGATGCAATGCTTAACAGACCATGTTCTGCGGCGAATGTCTCTATTTAATCGGCGCATGAACCGACACAATCGGCCGGCGTCTAACGGCCACAACTGATCAGGAGTTACTCGATGAACGTTCGTCTGCTGGGTTTGGCGCTGGGCCTGGGTTTGGCATTACCGGTGGTTGCGCAGGCACAAATGCTGCAGCCGGGGTTGTGGGAAATGTCTTCGAGCAATCTGAAGGTCGATGATCAGGCCATGGACGTGCAATCGATCCTTGGCCAGATTCAAGGCCAGATCACCCCGCAGCAGCGCGCTGCGCTCGAGAAAAACGGCATCAATATTGGCGGCAAGGGGATCCGTGCCTGCCTGACGCCGCAGCAGGTGGCAACCAACAATATCCCGCTGGCCGATCCGCAATCGGGCTGCAAACAGCAGATCACCGAGCGCACCGGCAACCAGTGGAAATTCCGCTTCAGCTGCCCGAAAGCCCAAGGTACCGGCGTGGCGACATTCCTCAGTGACCGCGAATTCACCACCGTCGCCAATGGCACCTTCAACGCTATCGGCATCAACCAGAAGGGCAGCCTGGAAACCCGGGCAGTCTGGCTGGGTCAGGATTGCGGCACGGTAAAACCCCGCGCTTAAACCCCTCGCAGCGCTCCCACAGCTGGAACCCATTCCAACTGTGGGAGCGAGCCTGCTCGCGAATAGATCGGAAGTACACCTCAAGTCATGGCTGACTCAACGCCTTGTACAGCGTATTGAGGTTGTATTCGAACAGCCCGGTAAAGGTGCTCGCCGGTCCACTCGCCGCCAGTGCATCCGAGTACAGCGTGCCACCGATGTGTGCGCCGCTTTCGTCCGCGATCTGCTTGAGCAGACGCGCGTCCTTGATGTTTTCCATGAACACCGCTTTGACCTTGGCCTGGCGAATCTGCGTGATCAGCGCAGCGACTTCGGCTGCGGAGGGTTCGCGTTCGGTGGACAAACCCTGTGGCGCGATAAAGTCGATGCCATAGGCCTGTCCCAGATAGCCAAAGGCATCGTGGCTGGTGACGATCTTGAGATTACCCGGAGGCAGCGCGCCGAGTTTGTTTTTGGCTTCGGCGAGCAGGGCATAGATCTGCTTGAGGTAGGTCTGGCTGTTGCGCTCGTAGTCAGCCTTGTTGGCCGGGTCGGCGGCGATCAGCGCCTTGGTGATGTTGGCGACGTACAACTCAGCGTTCGCCAGATTGTGCCAGGCGTGTGGATCCGCAACAGTCTCGCCGTCTTCATCGAGCGAACGTGGAATCACCCCGCGACTGGCGCTGATCACCGTCGCCTTGCTGTCGGTGCTGGTCACCAGGCGATCCAGCCAAGGCTCGAAACCGAGGCCGTTCTTGATGATCACTTTGGCTTTGAGCAATGCCTTGGCATCGTCCGGTGTTGGCTCGTAGGTGTGCGCATCGGCATCTGCGCCGACCATGTTGGTGATCTCAACGTGTTCGCCGCCGACCTGATGAACCATGTCGGCAAGGATGCTGAAGCTGGTAACCACCGGCAGTTTTTCGGCGGCCGACAAGGACATCGACAGCATCAGGCTGAACAGCACGAATAGAGCGCGCATCGGGAAACACCTCATTGGGATGTGAGCAAAGGCGGGCGGCGCAGCAAACCGTGAACCGGTCCAAACACCACCGACAGCAGATAGCCGAGCCCCGCGACCAGCACGATGGCCGGGCCGCTGGGCAGCGAGTAGTAGAACGACAGCAGCAAGCCCAGCCACACAGACACGCAGCCCATGACGGCGGCGACGGCAATCAGTATCGGCAGACGACGACTCCAGAATCTCGACGCGGCAGCCGGAAGCATCATCAGTCCCACTACCATCAGCGCGCCGATGGCCTGAAAACCGATCACCAGATTCAGTACGACGAGGGTAAGAAACACACCGTGGGCCAGAGGCCCGAGACGGCTGACGGTGCGCAAGAACAATGGGTCAAGTGTGTCCAGCAGGAGTGGTTTGTAGATTGCCGCCATCGCCATGAGGCTGATGGCCGAGACCCACAGCATGCCGGTCAGCGTCGGCCCGTCTACGGCCAACGCTGAGCCGAACAGCAAATGCAGAAGGTCGAGGCGCTTGCCGGCGATGCCAAGGATCAAAACGCCGCTGGCCAGTGAGATCGGATAGATCGCGGCGAGGCTGGCATCTTCTCGCAACCCCGTTCGCCGGGTGATCCAGGCCGCAAGTCCGGCCATGCTCAGACCGGCTCCCAAGCCACCGAGGGTGAGTGCGGGAAGACTCAAACCGGCAAACCAGAATCCCAATGCAGCGCCGGGAAGGATGCCATGGGCGACAGCGTCACCGATCAAACTCATACGCCTGAGTATCAGAAAAACACCCAAGGGCGCCGTACTGCATGCCAGCACCAGGCCACCGAGCAGGGCGCGGCGCATGAACACGAATTCGCTGAACGGCTGCCAGAAATGGCTGAGGGTGGCGAGCATCAGGCCACCTGCATGTGCGCTGTCGGCTGGATTAGTTCCCGACTGGTTCCGTACACGCAGTCGCCGTTTTTGATCAGCAGGGTATCCGGAATGTGTTGGCGGACAGCCGCCAGGTCATGGCAGACCACAAGTAGTGTCCGGCCTTCGGCGTGCCAGTGGTGAATGTGCTGCCAGAGCAGTTGCTGGCCGAGTTCGTCGAGTGCGGCGTGCGGTTCGTCCAGCAACAGCACCGGGGCGTCAGCAAGGCTCAGTCGCGCGAGCAGGGCACGTTGTTGCTCACCGCCGGACAGGGCCATCAACGGACGCTGTTCGAGTCCACTCAGGTGCCAGTCTTCCAGTGCGTTTTTCAGTCGCTGCGTGCGCAGTTGCGTCGACAGCCGACGGCCCCAGAAACCTGCGGCGATGAGTTCTTCCAGGCTGATTGGGAACTGGCGATCAAGGTGCTGTTGTTGCGGCAGGAAGGAAATTCCGCTTTGACGTGGAACAGCCATTTCCACTTTGCCAGCGAGGGGCTTCTGCAATCCGGCGATGACCTTTAGCAGGCTGCTTTTGCCGCAGCCGTTGGCGCCGATGATGGCGGTCAGGCTGGCGCTCTCGAACTCAAGACTCAGAGGCGTCGTCAGCGGTTGGCCGGGAGCGCCCCAGACCAGCGATTGGCAGCGGATCATTGCTGCTCCCGGTGCCAGCTGCTTTCGGCGACGGCATCATGGGCATGCAGGCTTTCGGCGTGGATCACGCGGATATGCAATTGTTTGATGCCGGGCGTGCGCTGCAGTGCCAGATTGAGGCGGCGCGCGGCGTCTTCGCAGAACATCAGGTTTTGCCCATTGGCGAGAGCGAACGCTTGCTCGTCGGGGCGCTTTACTGCGGTCTGCACGGCTGTGCCGAGGGCTGCTTCAGCGTCATCGATGATCGCTGTCAGCGGTAGCTCGTCGATGAAATTGTCGAGATGCAGGTGCAGTTGCGCATAGCTACGTTGGCTGTGCGGCGTCGCTACGATCCCTTTGGTTGAGCCAAGCCATGCCAAAACATCTGCGTGTTGCAGAGCCTTGTTGGCGAAATCGTCGACGAATTGCTGCTGGATCAATTGCCTTGCCAAGGCTGCCGAGCAGGGGCATGTCGAGGAATAGGGCACCTCGAGTTTTAGTTCCACGTGGAACATTTGCTGTTTCAGGCTTGCTGAAATGGTTGTCGGATAGGATTTCCAGCCGGCTAGGGGGCTGACTAACGCCGGCCGTTTCAGCAATAAGTCGGTGTGAATGTTCAGATATGCGCAGGCGGATAGACCTTGGTGACTTATCAGAAAACCCTTGAGTACCTGATGCAGCAGAGCGGGAGAAAGGCTTCGCTGTTCGAGGGCTTCGAGTGCCAGATACAAGCGCGACATGTGAATACCACGCGCTTCACCATCATCGAGACTCACGCCAGCGTCGACTCTGGCGCTGAGGCGTTGGCTTTCGAGCACAACGGGTAGGGCAATCCCACGCATGCCTACCCAATCGAGTGGCAGTGCCTGGCGCGCAGATTGGGCGGCAATATCCGGGAGAGTAAGAGCATTCATGGTTGAGACCGTCGTATTGATCTCTATTTACGTTACATTATAACAATCCATTCAGCGATGCTTTTTTCATGAAAAGGTTTTCACTAGCAGCCCGTCATCCGGCTGCAAGTGAATCTGGCGCTGCTCCCTCCCGAGCTGGAAAAACGGTTGATGGTCGTCCAGCCGACACGACGGGTGTAGCCAACCCAAGCCTCGCCATCGGAGGCGATGCCGGTAAAAAAGGTCAATTGGCCGAAGCGGCTGTTGGTTTGCGCCCAATAGCGATGGCCGTTCTTTTCGAACCCTCGCAAATAAAGCGTGGTGCCGACCGTATTGACGCTATAGGCATTGCCGTCGGCGTCTACACATGCCAGCAAATTAGCGCTGCGCGTGCAGTGCGCGAGCGCCGGCATTTGCGCTTGGGCTTGGCCGGCCAGCGACATAGCAAAGCTCAAAAGCAGGTATTTCAACCCATTGTTAATTGCGAGTTTCCACGATCGGTGCTGCGGCAATTTGCGAAATCTCCTGCGTCGGACTGGCAAGCTCAAGCTGTTATACTATAACATCAACCGCCACCAGCCTGAGCTGCCGATCACAATCGTTTGCCTTCATTGTCCCGAGTAAATGGAGCGCAACACGCCAAGCGCACACCTGAAAGCGCAAATCGGCTGCCATTTATGAGGATTATCCAATGTCAGCCAAATTGCCCGTCACCGTATTTTCAGGATTTCTTGGCGCCGGAAAAAGTACACTTTTGAATTACGTACTACGTAACCGAGACGGCTTGCGCGTAGCGGTGATCGTCAATGATATGAGCGAGATCAACATCGATGGCAGCGAAGTCCAGCGCGATGTCAGTCTGAACCGTGCGGAAGAAAAGCTCATTGAGATGAGCAACGGCTGCATTTGTTGTACGTTACGCGAAGACCTGCTTGAAGAAGTCAGCAAACTCGCCCGCGAGGATCGTTTTGATTACCTGCTGATCGAGTCCACTGGCATTTCCGAACCGCTTCCGGTCGCTGAAACCTTCACCTTCCGCGATGAACAGGGGCAAAGCCTCGCCGACATCGCTCGCCTCGATACCATGGTCACCGTGGTCGACGGCGTGAATTTCCTGCTCGATTACCAGGCGGCCGAAAGCCTTGCCTCTCGCGGCGAGATTCTCGGTGAAGAAGACGAGCGCTCCATCACCGATCTGTTGATCGAGCAGATCGAGTTCGCCGACGTCCTGCTGATCAGCAAAATCGACCTGATCAACCAGCACGAGCGCGAAGAACTTACCGCGATCCTCAAGCGCCTCAATGCCCAGGCTGAAATCATTCCAATGGTGATGGGCGAAATCCCCCTGGAGAAAATCCTCAACACCGGTCGTTTCGATTTCGAGAAGGCCGCACAAGCGCCTGGGTGGCTGCAGGAATTGCGCGGTGAGCACTTCCCGGAAACACAGGAATACGGCATCGCCTCGACGGCCTACCGCGCGCGCCGGCCATTCCACCCGCAACGCTTTTTCAGCTTCATTGACCGCCCATGGCTGAACGGCAAGCTGCTGCGCTCCAAAGGCTTCTTCTGGCTCGCCAGCAAACCCACCGATGCCGGTAGCTGGTCTCAAGCCGGCGGTTTGATGCGGCATGGATTCGCCGGGCGCTGGTGGCGTTTCGTAGCAAAGAATCAATGGCCCGAAGATCAGGAAAGCGTGCAGGCGATCATGGAAAACTGGACTCCAAGCGTAGGAGATTGCCGCCAGGAGCTGGTTTTCATTGGTCAGAACATCGATTTCCTACAGCTCTCCGCCGAACTCGATGCCTGTCTTTTGACCGACGAAGAAATGGCCATGGGTGTAGAAGGCTGGCGTTCGCTGCCTGATCCATTCGGCCCTTGGCAAGAAGAGGCCGCCTGATGCTCGCACTCAAGGATCAGCCGCTTCTTACCCGTCAGCAGCACCAGGGTGTGACACCGCAAACGTTGACGCGAATCCTGGACGACCAGACCAATCTCGCCGTCTGGCAACGCCAGCTACCCGTGCACATCGCCGATTTTGCGCAATTGGTGCTGTCGCTCAACGAGCCCTTGGCCGAGTCGCTGTGTCTGGAATTGTCCGACGAAGATGCCGAACCGGATCTCGCCGGTCTGGCTGCAGGGCTGCGTGATCTGCACGGTTTCGAAGGTTTCATCAGCGACCTCAAATGGCTGATCAGTGCCTTCACCTGCCTGCTGGGCGCGCGGCGTATTGGCGTGCGTTTGCGCGTGCTGGACAAGGCCATGTGTCCGCGTTTCCACGTCGATCACGTGCCGGTGCGCCTGATCACTACTTACGCTGGCATCGGCAGCCAATGGCTTGAGGAGGGTGCGATGGACCGCGCGCAACTTGGCCAGTCCGATGCCGAACCGCAAGATCCAGCGTCGATTCGTCAGCTCAACAGCGGCGACGTCGCGCTGCTCAAAGGCGAAAAGTGGCACGGCAATGAAGGCTTCGGCCTGATCCATCGTTCGCCGCAACCGGCACCCGGTGAGCGCCGTCTGTTGCTGACCCTCGACTGGCTCGGCTGACACATCAGGGCTTGCGCCAGACGCCCTGGCTCTGGCCTTCGCAATATGGCTTGAGATACGCCGCATCGGTGGCCACGCCGTAATAGTGGATATCCTGGCGATAGGGCATATTGGCGACTTGCGCGTTGCTGCATACGCCGAAAGCTGCGCTCGGGCACTGGTCGACGTATTGCACCTCGACCTTCTGCCCGGCCAGCGTCGGTTGGCAGAAGCCGTCATTGAACAATTTCTGCGGAATCGTCCGGTTCTGCTGACAGACTTTGACGTCGAGCCGTTCGCCCTGTGTGTGCACCACGCAGGCCTGAGCCCACGCTTCACTCGACAGCAGCGCCAACAGCAACGACCATCCCGACCAGCGCATCTTCGATCTCCTCAATAACTGTCCGCAGAAAGTACCCGCCATGTTGCAGAACATTCCGACCCACGTCATCGCCGGCCCGTTGGGCGCCGGCAAGACCAGCCTGATTCGCCAGTTGCTGGCGCAACGGCCTGCGGACGAACGCTGGGCGGTACTGATCAACGAGTTCGGCCAGATTGGTCTGGACGCCGCGTTGCTCACTCGCGACGACGATGGTATCGCACTGGGTGAGGTGGCCGGGGGCTGCCTGTGTTGCGTCAATGGCGCGCCATTTCAGATCGGCCTCGGCCGCCTGCTGCGCAAGGCCAGGCCGGATCGACTGTTTATCGAGCCATCCGGGCTGGGCCATCCGGCGCAGTTGCTCAAGCAACTTAACGAGGCGCCGTGGCTGGGCGTGCTGGCGGTTCAGCCCTGTGTTCTGGTTTTGGACGCTCAGGCATTGCACGCGGGTAGGGACTTGCCGGACGCCCAGCAGCAAGCGTTGGCCAGCGCGGGGTTGTTGCTGTTGAACAAGGCCGAAGATCTTGATGAAACGGCTCGAGACAGAATCGCCAGCCAGTTGCCGCCCGTCAGGCTGATCTGGACGCAGCAAGCGCAACTGCCTCTGAGCGAGCTTCCGGGGCTGGCAGTAAAAGCAAACGAAGGCGCAGGTCGTCTGCCGCAGCCTACTGGATTGGCACAGCTGCCAGCCGTCTGGAGCGATCCGGCCGAACCGATTTGCCTGAGTCAGGCGCAGGAGGGGGTGGAGCATCGGTTGGCGCTGGCATCCGCAGCAGGTATTTGATCAAGCACGCATCGCCTATTGGCTGAGTGCGCTCGACTGGAACCGGGCGAAACTGGTTATCCACAGTACGGATGGCTGGGTTTCGGGCAATGCGCTGGAGCATGCGCAGCTGAGTTGGCAAGCCAGCGAATGGCGAAAAGACTCAAGAATTGAGCTGATCTTCGCTGAACCGCAGAACATCGAACAGCTGCAAGCCGATTTGGCGGAATGTCGGATTCAGTGAGTCAGCTCAAGGCTTCCACTTGGTATGTTCCTGGCGCCACTGGCTCAGCTCGATGACTTCTGCGCGAGGCTTGTGGACTTCGACCACCGGCGGCGTGTCGTCGAACGGCGCCGGGTAGGGTGCCAGTTCAATCTGCGCACTGTGCGCGCCGAACTGGGTGACGGTGCCGTTGTGGCGGCTTTCTCCGGTCACGGTGAACTCGAAGTTGTAGACCCGTGCCAGTCGCCTGCGACCGTTGGCATCCCTGATCAGCCCGATCTTTTTCAGCGCGACGTTACCGTCCAGCAGCTCGACGCCAACATTGGTGCAATGCTGTTTGACCCGCTCCAGCGCGCGCTCGCGCAAGCCGTGGTTGTGCCATAGCCAGGCACCGGCGGCGGCGAACAGCATCAGCACGAAGATGTTTTCCAGGGTCAGCATCGACATCGAACTCCAAAAGATGGCGTCAGCTTAACTGTCTCGCCGGTCTGTCGTACAGGCTGTGTTTCGTCGCATACTGCGCGGCTTGAATTTCAATCGTTTTACGGAATGACCCGAATGAAACGTACGCCTCATCTGCTCGCCATCCAGTCCCACGTGGTGTTTGGCCACGCCGGCAACAGCGCTGCGGTTTTTCCGATGCAGCGCGTCGGGGTCAATGTCTGGCCGCTCAACACCGTGCAGTTCTCCAACCACACCCAGTATGGTCAGTGGGCCGGTGAAGTGCTGGCACCGCAGCAGATTCCCGAGCTGATCGAAGGCATCGCTGCGATTGGCGAGCTGGGCAATTGCGACGCGGTGCTGTCCGGCTATCTCGGTAGCGCCGCGCAGGGCCGGGCGATTCTCAGCGGTGTGGCGCGGATCAAAGCGGTCAATCCAAAGATGCTGTATCTGTGTGATCCGGTGATGGGCCATCCGGAGAAAGGCTGCAGCGTGCCCACCGAGGTCAGCGATTTCCTTCTCGATGAAGCGGCTGCCGTGGCGGACATCATGTGCCCGAACCAGTTGGAGCTGGACAGTTTTTCCGGGCGCAAGCCGCAGTCGCTGTTCGATTGCCTGGCGATGGCACGGGCGCTGCTGGCGCGCGGACCGAAAGCGGTACTGGTCAAGCATCTGGATTACCCGGGCAAACCGGCGGATGGCTTCGAAATGTTGTTGGTGACGGCTGAGGGCAGTTGGCATTTGCGCCGTCCCTTGCTGGCGTTTCCGCGTCAGCCGGTGGGGGTGGGCGATCTGACATCCGGCCTGTTCCTGGCGCGGGTACTGCTGGGCGACACGCTGTTGGCGGCATTCGAATTCACCGCAGCGGCAGTGCATGAGGTGTTGCTGGAAACCCAGGCGTGCGCCAGTTACGAGCTGCAACTTGTGCGGGCGCAGGATCGCATTGCGCATCCGCGGGTGAAATTCGAGGCTACCGCGATCAGTCTGTAATCTCGTCGTTGTTCAAAAAAGATCGCAGCCTTCTGCAGCTCCTACATGGGTTTGCATTCCAAAATGTAGGAGCTGCCGAAGGCTGCGATCTTTTGCTTTTTGGTCTCAGGCGTCGCCCTTGATCTCCTGATAACGCTTCTCCAGCTCCTGACGAATCTGCCGGCGCTGCTGCGCCTGCATGAAGCGGCGTTTGTCTTCGCTGTTCTGCGGTTGCAACGGCGGCACGGCGGCCGGTTTGCGCTGATCATCCACCGCGACCATGGTGAAGAAGCAGCTGTTGGTGTGGCGCACCGAGCGTTCGCGGATGTTTTCGGTGACCACTTTGATGCCAACTTCCATCGACGTGTTGCCGGTGTAGTTGACCGAGGCGAGGAACGTCACCAGTTCGCCGACATGAATCGGCTCGCGGAAAATCACCTGATCCACCGACAGGGTCACCACGTAGCGCCCGGCATAACGGCTGGCGCAGGCGTAGGCCACTTCGTCGAGGTATTTGAGCAGGGTGCCGCCGTGGACATTGCCAGAGAAGTTGGCCATGTCGGGGGTCATCAGTACCGTCATCGACAGCTGGGCGTTTCCGGGTTCCATAACGTTCTCACGGATCAAGGCTGATTGCAGGAAGCGCCTCTGCGGGCACCTGGTGGCTTTTCAAGAAGCACCGTTATCGGGACGCCGCGCGGCGGGCCGCCGTCACGCCGGTAGCGATCTGTTTCCATATATTGCACCGGCTTCCAGAGCGAAGTCGCGGTGTTAACCTGCAAAAGCCCTGCCCAAGGGCAATTCCTACATTAAAAGCGGATTTTTACCCTGCTCGCGCAGAACGTCTGACGTCTGTCCGCGCGCCTCGTCATCAAGGAGCCCACGCCATGCATGCCATCAGTTTCATTCAGGATCTGGCAGTGATCATGCTGGTCGCGGGCGTGGTAACCGTACTGTTTCATCGTTTCAAACAACCGGTGGTGCTCGGCTACATCGTCGCCGGCTTCATCATCGGCCCGCATACGCCGCCGTTCGGCCTGATTCACGACGAAGAAACCATCAAGACCCTGGCCGAACTCGGGGTGATCTTCCTCATGTTCTGCCTTGGCCTGGAGTTCAGCCTGCGCAAGCTGTTCAAGGTCGGCGCCACGGCGTTCATTGCCGCGTTTCTCGAAATCATCCTGATGATCTGGATCGGTTACGAAATCGGTCGCTGGTTCGACTGGAACACCATGGATTCGTTGTTCCTCGGCGCGATTCTGGCGATCTCCTCCACCACGATCATCGTCAAAGCGCTGAATGATCTGAAGATGAAAAACGAGCGCTTTGCGCAGTTGATCTTCGGCGTGCTGATTGTGGAGGACATCCTTGGCATCGGCATCATCGCGCTGCTGTCGAGCATCGCCGTCAGCGGCACGGTGAGCTCGGGGGAAGTGTTTTCCACGGTCGGCAAGCTGTCGCTGTTCATGATCGTCGCGCTGGTCATCGGCATTCTGTTGGTGCCGCGTCTGTTGGCTTATGTGGCGAAATTCGAAAGCAACGAGATGCTGCTGATCACCGTGCTCGGCCTGTGTTTCGGCTTCTGTCTGCTGGTGGTCAAGCTCGAATACAGCATGGTTCTCGGGGCTTTCCTGATCGGTGCGATCATGGCCGAGTCGAAGCAGTTGTTGAAAATCGAGCAGTTGGTCGAGCCGGTTCGCGACTTGTTCAGTGCGATCTTTTTTGTCGCCATCGGCTTGATGCTCGACCCGCTGATTCTCATCGAATACGCCTGGCCGATCGCGGTGATCACCGTGGCCGTGGTGCTGGGCAAGATGTTGTCCTGCGGCCTCGGTGCGTTTATCGCTGGCAACGACGGACGGACCTCACTGCGGGTCGGCATGGGTCTGTCACAGATCGGCGAATTTTCCTTCATCATCGCCGCGCTGGGCATGACCTTGCAGGTGACCAGCAACTTCCTCTACCCGGTCGCTGTAGCCGTGTCGGTGATCACCACACTGCTGACACCGTATCTGATCCGCGCGGCGGATCCGTTGTCGATCAAGCTCTCGGCAGTCGTGCCCAAGCGTCTCGGGCGTGTACTCGGCATGTATGGCGAATGGTTGCGCAGCATCCAGCCGCAAGGTGAGGGCGCGCTACTGGCGTCGATGATCCGACGGATCCTGTTGCAGGTCGGGGTCAATCTGGCGCTGGTGATTGCGATCTTCTTTGCCGGCGCATACTTCGCCGAGCGCATGTCGTTGTGGCTGCAGGACTGGATCAGCGATCCGAGCTGGCAGAAGGCACTGATCTGGGGCGGGGCGTTGCTGGTCTCGCTACCGTTCCTGATTGCGGCTTATCGCAAGCTCAAGGCGCTGTCGATGCTGCTGGCGGAAATGGGCGTCAAGCCGGAGATGGCCGGGCGTCACACGCAGCGAGTGCGCCGGGTGATCGCCGAAGTGATCCCGATTCTCTCGCTGCTGGTGATTTTCCTGCTGTTGGCAGCCTTGTCGGCCAGTATCCTGCCGACCAACAAGCTGCTGGTGCTGATCGCCGTCGTCGCGGCCGCCGTTGCGGCGCTGCTCTGGCGCTGGTTCATCCGCGTGCATACGCGGATGCAGGTGGCCTTGCTGGAAACCCTCGACAACCATAAGGAATCGTCGGGGCATTGACCCACAGGGGCGTTTGGCGGCTCAGCTTTCCAGCCAGACGTCCCGCGCCCAGTGCCACACCGATTCCCAGGTTTCTTCAGCAATCAGTTCTTCTTCGGCCTGCCACAGCACCACGGTGCCGTCTTCTTCGACACAGTAGTAGTCATCGCCGTCCTGACAGATCGGGATCAAGCTGCGATCAACACCCGCGTCCCATGCATTGGCCGCCACGTCCGGCAGATAGGTGCGCGATTGCGGATCAGTGACGGTCACCGGCTCGAGGCTGCCATAGACCACATCGCTGACGGTCAGCAAAAATTCTTTGAAGACGAACGGAATGTCGATGAACAGTTGTTCTTCGATTTCCACCAGCAGGTCTTCGTCAGGCAATTCCAAAGGAACCGGTACGGGTTCGTTGGCTTCGCGCAGTTGTTCGATGATTTCTTCCACGTCCGGGATCCTCTTGCTGAATGGCGCGGTTTATATGGGCCGGTTTATACAGTAGCTCGCCATAGATGCAACCGTGAAATGAAAAACCCCGGCCGAGGCCGGGGTTCTGTTACCGCAAGTGAAGCGCAGCAGGGATCAGCCGTTCTGGCGGATACCGGCGACCAGCCAAGGCTGGTTGTCGCCCTGCGGACGTTCCATGTTCCAGCTTTCGCTGAAGACTTCGCCCTGGTCGAAACGCGAGGTTTTCGACACGCCGGTGAAGGTCAGGGTGGCGATGGTCTTGTCGGCACGATCGTCGACGCCGTCCAGCTGCACCTGCAGGTTGTCGATGTAGGTCGACTGGAAGCCATCGCCCAGATCCGCACGCTCACGCTTGAGGAACTCAAGCATTTGCGGGGTCACGAACTCGGCGATCTTGTCCATTTCGTTGGCGTCCCAGTGCTGCTGCAGCGACTGGAAGTGGCTACGCGCAGCTTCAAGGAAGCGCTCTTCGTTGAACCAGGCCGGTGCGTTGATCACTGGACGGGCGGCAGCCGGAGCAGCCGAACCACCGAAGATCGAACCCATGGCGGCAGGCTTCTGCTCGAACACTTCACGCTGCATCGGCGCGCCGGCCGGAGCGAATTGCTCCTGCTGCTTGCGACGACGGGCGGCGATGAAGCGGAAGATCACGAACGCGATCAGGGCCATGATCAGGATGTCGAAGATCTGCATGCCCTGGAAACCGTCGCCCATGAACATCGACGCGAGCAGGCCACCGGCGGCGATGCCCGCCAATGGGCCGAGCCAGCGCGAAGCACCGCCGGCCTTGGCCGCGGCGCCAGCAGCACCGGCAGCGCCAGCGGTCGCTGCTGCGCCGCCCACGCCTGGAGAAGAGGGAGCCATCTGGCTGGTCTGGTGCGTCGGCGCAGCGCCGGCGCTTTTGCCACCACCAAAGCGCTTGGCGTTGGCGTCGAGGCTCATCGTCAGGCCGATGCACAACGCCATGGCGATGCTAAGAAAACGTTTCATAAAGGGTATTCCCGTTTTGTGGAGACACGCGCGCCATGTTGCACAGCTGAAGTGTTACTGGCTAGCGAGAGAGTGTTTCGGGCTTTTGCCTGACAGGTTGCGTTCAGCTTGGCGAGGCAATCAGCCGATGTACTTTTGTCTGTAGGAAAAGGCGATAGGTTCAGAGGGATTGATGCACTTGCGTCGCATAACCTGTGGGAGCGAGCCTGCTCGCGAAGGTGTCGTGTCAGGCAAATGATTGCTTGATGACACAGCGCTTTCGCGAGCAGGCTCGCTCCCACATGGGTTCAGTGCCGGTGATTAGATCGCTTCCAGCTTGGCATAGCCGAGCATCAGCCACTTGCTGCCTTCGCTGAAATTCACCTGTACCCGGGCCTGGGCGCCGGAGCCTTCGAAGTTGAGGATCACGCCCTCGCCGAAGATCGAGTGACGTACGGCCTGACCGAGCACAAAACCGGTTTCCGGAATCTCGCTGCCGCTGAACAGGCTGCTGCCGCTCATCGACTGGTTGCCGCCGAACGGTCGGCTGACGCTATTGGACAGGCGCACTTCCTGGATCAGGCCTTTGGGCACCTCGCGGACGAAACGCGATACCTTGTTATAGGTTTCGCTGCCGTACAGGCGCCGGGTTTCCGCGTAGGTCATGACCAGATTCTGCATCGCCCGGGTGATACCGACGTAAGCCAGGCGCCGTTCTTCCTCGAGACGACCCGGTTCTTCCAGGCTCATCTTGTGCGGGAACAGGCCTTCTTCCATGCCCACGAGGAACACGTAAAGGAATTCCAGACCTTTGGCGCTGTGCAGGGTCATCAGTTGCACACTGTCTTCGTGCTCGTCGGCCTGAGTATCGCCGGCCTCCAGCGATGCGTGGCCGAGGAATGCCGCCAGTGGCGTGAGTTCTTCGTCCTCTTCGGTGTTCTCGAAGTTACGTGCGGCGCTGACCAGTTCCTCAAGGTTTTCCACCCGCGCCTGGCCTTTTTCGCCTTTTTCCGCTTCGTGATAAGCGATCAGGCCGGATTGCTCGATGACGGTTTGCGTCATCAGGTGCAGCGGCATCTCGGCGCACTTGGCGGCGAGGTTCTCGATCAGTTCGATAAACGCACCGAGCGCACTCGCGGCGCGCCCGGTCAGGCCTTTGTTCGCCACCAGTTGGCGCATCGCTTCCCACATCGACACGTCGCTGTGTCGCGCATGCTCGCGGATCGCTTCGACGGTTTTCTCGCCGATGCCCCGCGCCGGTACATTGATCACTCGCTCCAGCGCCGCGTCGTTGCCACGACCTTCGAGCAAGCGCAGGTAGGCCATGGCGTTCTTGATTTCCGCGCGTTCGAAGAAGCGCTGCCCGCCATAGATGCGGTACGGGATGCGCTCGCGCAGCAGGGCTTCTTCGAGCACCCGCGACTGGGCGTTGGAGCGGTACAGAATCGCGATATCGCTACGGGCCAGACCGGTTTTCAGCGCGCTTTCGATGGTTTCTACCACGTAGCGCGCTTCGTCATGCTCGTTGAACGCGGCGTACAGGTTGATCGCTTCGCCATCGCCACCGTCGGTCCACAGCTCTTTACCAAGACGCCCGGTGTTGTTGGCGATCAGCGCGTTGGCGGCTTTGAGGATACCGGCGGTGGAGCGGTAATTCTGTTCCAGACGAATCGTTTCGGAGTCCGGGAAGTCCGAAGAGTACTGATGGATGTTCTCGATCTTCGCCCCGCGCCAGCCGTAAATCGACTGGTCGTCGTCGCCGACCACCATCAGGCTGTCGCCGCCCTTGCCGAGCAGGCGCAACCAGGCGTACTGCACGGCGTTGGTGTCCTGGAATTCGTCGACCAGAATATGGCGGAAGCGCTTTTGGTAGTGCGCCAGCAGGCCCGGGTGATCGCGCCACAGATCGAGCGCGCGCAGCAGCAGTTCGGAGAAGTCGATCACGCCAGCCCGCAGGCACGCTGCCTCGTAGGCTTCGTAGATGCCGCGCATGGTGGCGAGGAACAGGTCGCCGCTGGCCTGAATGTGTTGCGGCCGCAGACCTTCGTCTTTCTGGCCGTTGATGAACCACTGCGCCTGACGCGCCGGCCAGCGTTGCTCGTCCAGACCGAGCTCGCGGATCACCCGCTTGACCAGCCGTTGCTGGTCATCGCTGTCGAGAATCTGGAAGGTCTGGCTCAGGCCCGCTTCCTGCCAGTGCGCCCGCAGCAAGCGGTGCGCGAGGCCGTGGAAGGTGCCGACCCACATGCCGGCCGGGTTGATGCCCAGCAACTGCTCGATGCGATGGCGCATCTCGGCAGCGGCCTTGTTGGTGAAGGTCACCGACAGGATGGAGTGAGGCGAGGCGTTTTCGACCTGGATCAACCAGGCGATACGGTGCACCAGCACTCGGGTTTTACCGGAACCGGCGCCGGCCAGGACCAACTGACGGCCAACGGGGGCTGCTACGGCCTGGCGTTGGGCATCGTTGAGGGAGTTCAGCAGAAGGGAGAGATCATCGCGCATCGGGGCATTCTAGGGTGCGCCGCAGGCCCGGGCAAACCGTGCGTTGCATTAGCCGATGAAAGTGCTGCCGATGACGACCGGTCGGTCACTGGCTGCAGGCTTCGGCCCGTCTCGCCTGAGGGGTTGCAGCGGTGCGCAAGCGGCGGAAAATTTCCCCGCAATTGTGATCGGCAGCAGTTTGGCATCGGGATCGGCTTGTGTATGCTCCGTCCACGTTTCGGGCGCACGCCCTCCTATAAGAACAAGAACGTTGCCCATGATCCTCAGCGCCGAACTGTCGGGGCCCTCCGTGGACCCCCGGGTGATCCGCAAGCACTATGCCGTCGAAATGGCGGTGGAGCGCACGCGTCTGCTGTATCAGGGCTCGTTGTTGCCCACGCTGTTCATGTTGATCAATGGTCTGGTCTGCGCCGCTTTGCTCTGGAGCCCGCAGCGCTACTTCGTGGTCAGCGTCTGGCTGGTGTGGCTGCTGTCGCTGGTCGCGCTGCGGGTGATTCAGGTGGCCGCGTTCGATTCGGCGATTCCCGATCGTCAGGCCCGGCCAATCTGGTTCCGCATGTTCCTGCTCGGTTCGACCATGACCGGCCTGACGCTGGCCGGAGCCGGCATCGCTCTGGTGCCCGCTGACAACTTCATGCAGCAAGCCTGGGTGTTCGGCCTGATCGGCGCGGCAACGCTGTCCGCCAGCGTCGCCTACGCGGTGAGCCTGCCGGCGTTCCTCTCGTTTACCTTGCCGTGCCTGCTGCCAGCGATCGGCTACCTGTTCTGGGGCGGCGACGATCAGGCGCGGGGCTGGGGCTGGCTGGGTCTGATCCTGCTCGGTTCGCTGAGTGTGGTGGCATGGCAGGTCAATCGGCTGATCGACCGTGGATTGCTTCGGCGCTTCCAGAATCAGCATCTGATCGAGCATTTGCAGCAAGCGCAGACGCGCAGCGAACAACTCAATCAGGAGCTTGGCAAAGAGATCGAACAGCGCCGCTGTGCCGAGGCGCAATTGCGTGAAGCGCAGGTCGATCTGGAAGATCGCGTGGCCCAGCGCAGCCGCGAACTGGATGCCGCCAATCAGGCCCTGAGCAAAAGCGAAGCGCGCCTGGCGCTGGCGCTCAAGGCCAGTGAGCTCGGATTGTGGGACTGGAACCTGCAGACCGACGAAGTCCACCACACACAGATTCAGGAACTGTTCGGCCTCGCCCCGGAATACGTCACCGCGCTGCTGCGCGACCTCAAGCCACGACTGCACCCTGAGGATGTGCCGTCACTCAAGTTCGCCCTGGTCGAGCATCTGAAGGGGCGCACCGAGGATTATCAGGTTGAGTATCGCCTGCGCCACGGCGACGGCCACTGGGTGTGGATCGAGGACCGTGGCCGCGCCGTAGAGCGCAGCGCCAGCGGCCGGGTGATCCGCATGGTCGGTACTCGCCGCGATATCAGCGCCAGCAAAAGCCTCGAAGAGCAGCAGCGGCTGGCGGCCACGGTGTTCGAAGCGGCCAGCGAAGGCATCGTGATTCTCGACCCGAACTACGCGCTGATTGCGATCAACCAGGCGTTCAGCCGGGTCACCGGTTACGAGATCGACGACATGCTCGGGCGCAACGTCGTCGAGTTGCCCTGCAGCCGCGATGCCCATCGCCACTATGTGGCGATCCGGTATGCACTGGAGCAGCACGGCAGTTGGCAGGGTGAACTCGTGGAAACCCGCAAGAACGGCGAATTGTATCCGCAGTGGCTGCAGCTCAACGCGGTGCGCGACAGCCGGGGCAATGTCAGCCATATTGTCGGCTTCTTCGCCGATCTCTCGGCACGGCGTGCGTCGGAAGAACGCCTGCGTTATCTGACCCATTACGATGAGCTCACCGGCCTGGCCAACCGTTCACTGTTCCGCGAACGCCTGCACGAAGCCCATCAGCGGGTGCGGCAGGGCGGGCGCCGCAGTCTCGCATTGCTGCACATCAATCTGGATCGCTTCAAATTGCTCAATGACAGCCTCGGCCATGAAGTCGCCGATCAGCTGCTGCAAAAAATGGCGCGGCGGCTGGTCAATGCCTTGCCTGAGGCCGACACCATTGCGCGCTTGTCCGGAGACGAGTTTGCCGTGCTATTCGATGCCTACGGCAATCTGTCGAGCCTGGCGCGGGTGGCGACGCGGTTGTCGGCCAAGCTGCGTTTGCCGCTGAGCGTCGACGGGCATGAACTGGTGGTCAGCGCTTCAATGGGCATCAGCCTGTTGCCGGACAACGCGCGGGAGATTTCCGCGCTGGTCAGCCAGTCGAACATGGCCATGCAGCATGCCAAACATCTGGGCGGCAACAATTTCCAGTTCTTCACCGACAGCCTGCAAGCCAGCACACTCGAACGCTTGCAGCTGGAAAACCACTTGCGCCGAGCCATTGAAGAACAGCAACTGACAGTGTTCTACCAACCGAAACTGTGCCTGCAAACCGGCCGCATGAATGCCGCTGAAGCGCTGGTGCGCTGGGATCATCCGAGCATGGGCCAGGTGCCGCCGGCGGATTTCATTGGCCTGGCCGAAGAGACCGGTCTGATCGGGCCGATCGGCGAATTCGTTTTGCGTCAGGCGTGCTGGCAGGCGTGCGAATGGCAACGGCAGGGCCTGGCGCCGATCCGCGTGTCGGTGAACCTGTCGGTGCATCAGCTGCGCCAGGGCAAACTGGTCAGTCTGGTCCGGCAAGTGCTGGAAGAAACCGGGCTGGCGCCGCACTACCTCGAGCTGGAGCTGACCGAAAGTCATTTGCTCGACAGCGTCGAACACATCATTGCCACGTTCCAGCAACTGCGCGATCTGGGAGTGAAACTGGCGATCGATGATTTCGGTACCGGGTATTCGTCGTTGAGTTACCTCAAGCGCATTCCGGTGGATTACGTGAAGATTGATCAGGCGTTCATTCGCGGCTTGAGCGAGGGCAGTGCGGACGCGGCGATCACTCGCGCGATCATCGCCATGGCCCACGGACTGGCCCTCAAAGTCGTCGCCGAGGGTGTCGAGCGTGAGGATCAGCTGGCATTTCTGCGCGCCGAACGCTGCGACGAAGTGCAAGGTTATCTGATCAGCCGGCCGGTGGACGCTGCCCGTCTGGCCGGGCTTCTGCGTGATCAGGCAAATCCGCAGTAAGGGCTACATGCACCTCAGCGCGCCTGATGCCGGGACATCGAGTTACGCATTGAGCAGGCAAAATGCCCATTCATGTAGTATAACTACAAGCTTGCTACATCCTTGCCCACAAGAAGAGTCCAGCCCCTTGAATCTGCTGCAACACATCGCCCAGTCACGTCACCTGTTACGCAAGTCGGAGCTCAAGGTCGCCGACCACGTGCTGCTTGACCCTGCGGCAGTGATGCACAGCTCCATGGCCGACCTGGCTCACAGCGTCGGCATCAGCGAGCCGACCATCGTGCGCTTCTGCCGCGCCATCGGTTGTTCCGGCTTTCAGGATCTCAAGCTGAAACTGGCGCAAAGCCTGGCCGCCGGCGCCAGCTTCGGCCAGTTCGCGATCCACGAAGATGACTCCGTCGCCGACTACAGCCTGAAGATTTTCGACACCACGCTGCACACCCTGATGGAAGTGCGCGAGAAGCTCGACCCGGTGGAGTTACAGCGCGCGGTGACGCTGATGTCCCAGGCGCAGCGTGTCGAGTTCTATGGCTTCGGTGCTTCCGGTGCGGTGGCCGCGGATGCACAGCACAAGTTCTTCCGTTTGTTGCTGACCGCAGCGGCGTATTCCGATCCGCACATGCAGGCGATGTCGGCTGTGACGCTGAAGCCTACCGATGTGGCGATCTGTATTTCCCAGTCAGGGCGCTCCAAGGATTTGCTGATCACCGCTAACCTCGTTCGCGAGAGCGGGGCATCGCTGATCACCCTGTGCCCGAGCCAGACGCCGTTGGCCGAACTGTCGACCGTCAATCTGGCGATCGATGTGCATGAAGACACCGAGATCTACACGCCGCTGACCTCGCGAATCGCCCACCTGGTCGTGATCGACGTGCTGGCGATGGGCGTGGCCATGGCGCGCGGGCCGAGCCTGGTCAATCACCTCAAGAGCGTCAAGCGCAGTCTGCGCAGTTTGCGTTTGTCTCCAAAAGCCGTGAAAGCGCTGGATGACTGAGCAAGGTCGTTCCGACCTTGTTCGCGAGCAGGCTCGCTCCCACAGGGGATCTCCTGAGAACATAAATTCTGGGTCATAACGGGATCAGATGTGGGAGCGAGCCTGCTCGCGAAAGCGCCCTCCAAAAAATCACATTCCTGCGCACATTTCATCACATTGTCATCCCCGCGCAGCCAAATCGTCATCCCCCACGCCTATCGTGAAACTCCCGTACTCGCCCTGGGAGACTCGAAATGGCTCAGCCCTACGAAGAACGCAACAGCGCCGCGAAAACCCGTCGTCAGCAGGAAGATCAGCGCCGCATGGAATTTCGCCGCGCAATCGAAGATCGCTTCGAACTTCGCCAGCTTCAGGCCGAGATCGGCGATTTTCCCGAGATCACGCACTGGCAGGCGACGCCCGCAGCTTCCCGTCGAAACGCTCAACCAACGCAATAATCTGCGCCCGCTCGCTGCGGATGAACGCCAGGAAGGCGTGCGCCACCGGTGACAGCCGCTTGGCTTTGGCCTGCACCAGACACCAGCTGCGCAGCAGCGGCAACTCTTCGACCGGCAGCTCGACCAGGCCGCCGGTCGCCAGCTCCAGGTTCAGGGCGTGGCGCGTCAACAGCGCCAGGCCCAGACCCGCCACCACGCATTCGCGCTGGGCTTCGGCGGACGCTACTTCCTGGGTCTGGGTGAAATGCACGCGCTTTTCCTTGAAGTATTCCTCACAGGCCAGACGCGTGCCAGAACCCGGCTCGCGGATCAGCAGCGTATACGGCTCCAGATCCTGCAAGCGCAGCGGGCCCATGTGCGCCAGCGGGTGATCCGGACGCGCCACAGCGACAATCGGATTGTTGAGGAACGGCAGGAATTCCAGGCCCATGTCCTGCGGCACCATCGACATGATCACCAGATCATCGCGGTTGTCCGAGAGGCGGCGGATGACCTGGCCACGGTTGACCACGGTCAGCTGCAAGTTGACTTCCGGATGCTGGCGCTTGAACGCGGCAAACAGATGCGGCACGAAATATTTGGCGCTCGATTCCACTGCCAGTTTTAGCTGACCCTGCAGCGAACCCTGCATGTCCGACAGTTGCATATCGAGGTTTTCCAGCCGCCCGAAAATGTCGCGACTGGCACGTTGGAGCGCTTCCGCCGCCTCGGTCATGTAGAGTTTTTTGCCGACATAGTCGAACAGCGGCTGACCGATCAGCTCTTCAAGCTGACGAATCTGTAGGCTCACGGCCGGTTGTGTGAGGGACATTTCCTCAGCAGCGCGGCTGTAGGAACGTAAATCACACACCTCATTGAAGATCTGCAACTGACGCAATGTCATACGCATCAATGACTTACGCATTTTATTCAGGCTCTCACGGCACACGGATGTTGCGACTATAAGTGTTTACTTATGCCTGACCCAATTTTTATTCATTTTTGTTAATCCCTCAGCAGCGCTAGTGTGGACCTGCGACTGAATTGAAACATTTGGTCACGCGTCGACCTGGGTCTAGCAGGTCGTGGTGCCACCGGCTCAAGGGAACCTCCAAGTGATAAAAAAGATCCTGATCGCCAACCGTGGTGAGATTGCCGTACGCATCGTACGAGCCTGCGCCGAAATGGGCATTCGCTCGGTTGCGATTTTCTCCGACGCCGATCGCCATGCCTTGCATGTGAAGCGTGCGGACGAGGCCTACAGCGTGGGTGCCGAGCCACTGGCCGGCTATCTGAACCCGCGCAAGCTGGTGAACCTGGCGGTGGAAACCGGCTGCGATGCGCTGCACCCCGGCTACGGCTTCCTTTCGGAAAACGCCGAGCTGGCGGAAATCTGCGCTGAGCGCGGTATCAAATTCATCGGCCCGTCGGCGGAAGTCATCCGGCGCATGGGCGACAAGACCGAAGCGCGGCGCAGCATGATCAAGGCCGGCGTACCGGTGACGCCCGGTACCGAAGGCAACGTCTCCGGCATCGAAGAAGCCTTGGTCGAAGGCGACCGCATCGGTTATCCGGTAATGCTCAAGGCCACCTCCGGTGGTGGCGGGCGCGGTATCCGTCGCTGCAACAGCCGCGAAGAACTCGAACAGAACTTCCCCCGGGTCATATCAGAAGCCACCAAGGCGTTCGGTTCGGCGGAAGTGTTCCTGGAAAAATGCATCGTCAATCCCAAGCACATCGAAGCGCAGATCCTTGGCGACAGCTTCGGCAATGTCGTGCACCTGTTCGAGCGTGACTGCTCGATCCAGCGCCGCAACCAGAAGCTGATCGAGATCGCGCCGAGCCCGCAGCTGACCCCGGAACAGCGCGCCTACATCGGCGACCTGTCGGTACGTGCAGCCAAGGCTGTGGGCTACGAGAACGCCGGCACCGTGGAGTTCCTGCTCGCCGAGGGCGAGGTGTACTTCATGGAAATGAACACGCGGGTGCAGGTGGAACACACCATCACCGAAGAAATCACCGGCATCGACATCGTCCGCGAACAGATTCGCATCGCTTCCGGCCTGCCGCTATCGGTGAAGCAGGAAGACATTCAGCACCGTGGCTTTGCGTTGCAGTTCCGTATCAACGCCGAAGACCCGAAGAACAACTTCCTGCCGAGCTTCGGCAAAATTACCCGTTACTACGCCCCCGGCGGCCCGGGCGTGCGCACCGACACGGCGATCTACACCGGCTACACCATTCCGCCGTTCTACGACTCGATGTGCCTGAAACTGGTGGTCTGGGCGCTGACCTGGGAAGAGGCGATGGACCGTGGTCTGCGGGCGCTGGACGACATGCGTCTGCAGGGCGTGAAGACCACCGCCGCCTACTACCAGGAAATCCTGCGCAACCCGGAATTCCGTAGCGGCCAGTTCAACACCAGCTTCGTTGAAAGCCACCCGGAACTGACCAACTACTCGATCAAGCGCAAACCCGAAGAGCTGGCCCTGGCCATCGCCGCCGCCATCGCCGCCCACGCAGGCCTGTGAGGAATACAAGAATGAGCAAGAAAATCTTCGTAACAGACACCATCCTGCGCGACGCTCACCAATCGCTGCTCGCCACCCGCATGCGCACCGAAGACATGCTGCCGATCTGCGACAAGCTCGACAAGGTCGGCTACTGGTCGCTGGAATGCTGGGGCGGCGCGACGTTCGACGCCTGCGTGCGCTTTCTCAAGGAAGACCCATGGGAGCGCCTGCGCCAACTGCGTGCGGCGCTGCCCAATACCCGCCTGCAAATGCTCCTGCGCGGGCAGAATCTGCTCGGCTATCGCCACTACAGCGATGACGTGGTCAAAGCTTTCGTCGCCAAAGCAGCGGTGAACGGCATCGACGTGTTCCGCATTTTCGATGCGATGAACGATGTGCGTAACCTGAGGGTGGCCATCGAAGCGGTGAAGGCTGCCGGTAAACACGCACAGGGCACCATCGCCTACACCACCAGCCCGGTGCACACCATCGACGCTTTCGTCACCCAGGCCAAGCAAATGGAATCCATGGGCTGCGACTCGGTAGCGATCAAGGACATGGCCGGTCTGCTGACCCCGTATGCCACTGGTGAACTGGTGCGTGCTCTGAAAGCCGAGCAGTCGTTGCCGGTGTTCATCCACTCCCACGACACCGCCGGCCTGGCCGCCATGTGCCAGCTCAAGGCGATCGAAAACGGCGCCGATCACATCGACACCGCGATCTCCAGCTTCGCCTCGGGCACCAGCCACCCGGGCACCGAATCAATGGTTGCCGCGCTCAAGGGCACCGAGTACGACACCGGCCTGAATCTGGAGCTGCTCCAGGAAATCGGCCTGTACTTCTATGCCGTACGCAAGAAGTACCACCAGTTCGAAAGCGAATTCACCGCCGTCGATACCCGTGTGCAGGTCAACCAGGTACCGGGCGGGATGATCTCCAACCTCGCCAACCAGTTGAAAGAGCAGGGCGCTCTGAATCGCATGGGCGAAGTGCTCGCAGAAATCCCGCGCGTACGTGAAGACCTCGGCTTCCCGCCGCTGGTGACCCCGACTTCGCAGATCGTCGGCACCCAGGCGTTCTTCAACGTACTGGCCGGCGAGCGCTACAAGACCATCACCAACGAAGTGAAGCTGTATCTGCAGGGCGGCTACGGCAAGGCACCGGGCGTGGTCAATGAAAAGCTGCGGCGTCAGGCGATCGGCAGCGAAGACGTCATCGACGTGCGCCCGGCCGATCTGCTCAAACCGGAAATGACCAAGCTGCGTGCCGATATCGGCGCACTGGCCAAATCCGAAGAAGACGTACTGACCTTCGCCATGTTCCCGGACATCGGCCGCAAGTTCCTTGAAGAACGCGCCGCCGGCACTCTTACGCCGGAAGTGCTTTTGCCGATCCCGGAAGCGGGCGCCGTTGCCTCGGCGAGCGGCGAAGGTGTGCCGACCGAGTTTGTCATCGATGTGCACGGCGAAACCTACCGCGTCGACATCACTGGTGTCGGCGTCAAGGCCGAGGGCAAGCGCCACTTCTATCTGTCCATCGACGGCATGCCGGAAGAAGTGGTGTTCGAACCGCTCAACGAATTTGTCGGTGGTGGCAGCAGCAAACGCAAACAGGCCTCGGCACCGGGCCATGTCAGCACCACCATGCCGGGCAACATCGTCGATGTGCTGGTCAAGGAGGGCGATACCGTCAAGGCAGGCCAGGCGGTACTGATCACCGAAGCGATGAAGATGGAGACCGAAGTCCAGGCTGCCATCGGCGGCAAGGTCACGGCGATTCATGTGGCCAAGGGCGACCGGGTCAACCCGGGCGAAATCCTCATCGAGATCGAAGGCTGAGATAACAGTCGCGATCCAATGCTTTAAACCTCGGGGGGGCATGTGCTCCCCTTTTTTTTGCCTGTGATTTTCCGACCTGTCAGGTCATTGTCAGGGACCGCATGTGGGAGCGAGCCTGCTCGCGAATGCGCCAGGTCAGCCAATAGCATCTTTTGTATGATGCACCGCTTTCGCGAGCAGGCTCGCTCCCACAGGAGGCGTGCTTAATCCATCAGAACGCCATGCGCCATTGACCCGCCACGCCATACGTTCGGCTGTCATTACCCAGCTCACCCGTCAAGCCCACGCCCAGTGTGTGCGCCGCCGAAAGACCAAGATCGAGCCCCGCATCCAGCGACAGACTGTTCCGATCCAGTGCCGCGCCGGTCACTTCGAAGCGCTTGCCGCCCTTGCGCAGTTGCTGGCGGGTGTCACTGTCGATGTCGCCGTAGGTATGTTTCCAGCCTGCGCTCAATCGCGGGGTCAAATGCATGCCGTTATCCAGCGTATTGACCAGCGCAACACGCAGACCGAAGGTGCTGCTGAAGTTGTCGCGGGTCTGGCCGTAGACTTTCAACGCCGCGTCGCCGCCCTTTTCGTTGTAGCTGTCGCGCTGATAGCGCTGATAGCCGAGGCTGGCGAAGGGTTCGAGGGTCACGTTGTTGCGGCCCAGGTTGAACCCGGCCTCGGCAAATGCTTGCTGAGTATTGGCGTCGTAATTGCCTTTGAGACGATCGCTGAAACCCTTGAACGCGACCCGCCGTGTGCTGCTGCCGTCATGGCTGGCGTAGGTCGCACCTAGGCGCAAAGACAGCGGGCCATCCTGACGCACGGCGTAGGCACCGAGGTGCCAGCTGTCGAGGTCGCCGTCGTACTGGCGGGCATCGAGTTTGGTCTGCGATTTGCCGCCAAGCAGGCCGACATGCCAGTGCTCGTCGAGTCGCCAGTCAGCGCCCACGACCAGCCCTTGCGTGGCATGTTGGAGGATGCCGTCAGCGTCGCGGTCAACCTTGCCGCCGTGGCCCAGCGCCTGAACCCACACCCGTCCGGAGTCTTCGTTGCCTGCGGCCTGACGCGGTGAACTGCGCGAGCCGTCAGTAGAGCCGGAACGGTTGTCCAGTTGGCGCATCGCCGAGAGCATGCTCGTACTGACCGGCGTGATACTGCTCAGCGTGGCTTTGGCGAGGTTGGCATTGCTGCCTGCGGCAAGTTGATCGAGGGCGATTGGCGCGGTGGTTTTATCGCTGGTCAGCAGTGCGGCGACGGCGGTGTTAATGGGCTTTGCAGGCTCCGACGCGGGCTGTGCGGTGGTTTGTGCAGTTACGATTTCGTCGGGTATCGATGATTCCACCGATGCGGAGTCTTCAATCAAGGTCGCAACTGAGGTCAGGGCGGGGGCTGGAGCTGCGATCACCGCTGTCATTGAAGCTGGAGCGGGCGTTGTCGCGATCGGTACAGCGGGAGAAGTCGGCTGCTCTGGCTCGATAATACTTCCTGCAAGTGCGCCTGCATTTTCTGTAGGAGCGAGGCTTTCAAGCGGTTCACCATTGCGAGCGTAAGTCAGCCCAACCGATTTCTTGTTGTATTGAGCCGTGGCCGTCATATACGCCAGATCGTTCTCGATCCGGCCAAACTCGCCTTTCACCTCACGGGCTTCGATGATTTTGTATTGGCTGCTCTGCGGATATTCTCCGGGAGCCGAAACAATCTTCAGGGTGGCACCTTCGAGTTGGGCGGTGCCATCGACCTTGATCGTCTGACCACCAGCGGGAGTGACCTCGTAAGCCAATTCGGCGCCAGGCGCCAAGTGCAAATTACCCTTCACTCGTGGTGCGCCAAGCGCTGCATTGACGGTGAGCAGCCCACCCACCTCAAGATTTCCCACCGTGCCTTTACCGGCGAAACTGCCGCCATTCTTGACATACACATCACCCTTGATGCTGCCGAGGTTGGTCAACGCTCCACCGCTGTCGACCAGAACACCTTCATGGAAATCGCCTTTGGAGCTCAATGTCCAGTCGCCTTGGGCGACGAATAACCCATTGAAGTTGCGCGTGTCGTTCAACGTGCCGCCATCCGCAGCATTCAGGAACAACACGTTATCGCCCTTGCCGCCATCCAGCCGGCCAGTGAAGCTTGCCCCGTCTGCAAGGGTGATCAAGTCGTTGACTTCAGTCCCTTTGAACACGGCTTCCGGTGTCGTAAAGGTAATCGGCACTGTGCTCGCGTCGTTGAGAAAACCCTGGAGCCGTTCCAAAGCCTGTTGCTTGGGGTTGGCTTCGGGCTGCTCCGTCGTTTCCATGCTTGGGGGCTGCTCGATTGCTTCAGTGGATTGCTCGGCGTTCGCCAGCGCTACGCAACCCATTGCCAATGAAATAGCCAGAGCCAGGTGTTTTGGTGCGAATAGGTGTTGAGTGGGCATCAGGTTCGATTTCCGTATCGAGAAAATCCAACTCTATTGCTGCCTGAAAAAAACCGATGTCGGCCGCTTCCCACATCCACGCAGGCGACATCGGATCGTTCTGTGGAAAATCCTCACTGGATTTCGCAAACAATTCTTTTGCGCGGCGCCACTTGTTCTTTTTCCTACAGCTTTCGCTTGAAGACGGCATTTTTATCAGCGTGAAGTTAAATGCTTGTCTGCATTATTTTGCATTTGGTAAGTCAGTAGCGAGCGCTAATGTGCATTTAGTTGCAGATTTGGGGCGTCTTTGGCTGCCAGAATGCACTATATTGCAATTGTCGAAGATTTCTCTTTCTTGAAACGCATTAAAATGCACACGGAATCAACATGTACAACCTGACACTCCAGATCTTCACCGCTGGGCAATGGCACGACGCGATGATTCTTGACTTCGATGATCCGGAAAAAGGCTTCGAAAGCCGCTGCAGTTTTGGCTATGAAGCGGACTATCTGGTGGAAAACATCGAGTTGATCGGGTCGCCTTTTTCCCAAGCCGTGAGTGCCCTGTATCCGCTGGATTGGGAAGGTCGGCGCGCGAAGACACCAGCCTTTGTCCACGACATCGCACCGGCAGGCGCAGCCAAGCGGTTTCTGCTCGCCCGCCTGGGTCAGGAAAGACCCGCCGAGATCAGCGCCGATCTGTTTCTGCTGGGTCGCAGTACACCGGCTCCCATTGGCAACATGCGAATAAAGGAATCGGCGGAAGCAGTCGATGAGAGGAAGCCGATCGGATTCAAGCGCGAGGAGGTCATTAGCCGCGACAACCGCTTTCTTGAATATGTCTACGAGCTGGGCGCGGCCATCGGTGGCGCGACGGGGGCAGGTGGGGAAGCTCCGAAGCTATTACTGGCAGAGAACAGCGCCGGGCTTCTGTATCCCGATGCGGTACTGGACGATGAAGAAGTGCGACAGCACTGGTTCGTGAAATTCGCCAGAAACAGGGGCGGGCAGACCGACCAGGACATCCTGCGCAGCGAATTCCATTACTACAAAGCGCTGCAAACATTGGGCATCGAAACGGTCGCGGCAGAAGGCCTGGCCTTGGAAGAGGCGAACAAACCGAGTTTGTGGATGCGGCGTTTTGATCGACAAGTGAAAGATGGGGCGGTGTCGCGCTTTGCCGTCGAATCGATTTATTCGCTGGCAGAAGTGACGACGCCAGGCAGCGCCATGAATCATCTGGAAGTGATCCGCATGCTCGCCGGGCTCTGGCGCAAAGCGGGTCAGGCCAGCCAGATTGCCGGCCTCGTCGCCGATTATCTGCGTCGCGACCTGATCAATAAAATCCTCGGAAACTCAGATAACCACGGTCGTAACACGGCGATCATCCGGCAAGAGAACGCTTTCCAGCTCGCGCCGATTTATGACCTCGCCCCGATGGTCATGGATGACGAAGGCGTGACTCGTACGACCAAATGGCCAAGAGAGTTGGAGCGGGCGGGCGATGTCGATTGGCGAGGTGTCTGCCGCGTATTGGCCGATAACGCAGATCCGCACGATTCGTTGGCGGGGCTGGATGCCTCTGCGCTGTTCGAAGGCCTGCGCGCGGATGCCCGCCGTCTGGCCGCACTGCCGGATATTCTTGCGGCCAGCGGTTTGCCCGCCAGAACCATGAATCACCCGAGCGTGCATCTGAAAAACCTCGAGCAACGTTTGAAAGAGTGGGACCTGCAATGAGTCTGACCGTCCTCGAGCGCACGGCGCTCATCGAAAGCATTCAGCAATCACTGGCCGAAGGTACTCTGGAAATCGGTGACGCCGTGCGCCGTTTACGGGTCGAAGTCACCGGTCTGCATCAGTCCCAGTTCGCGAAGATGTGCAAGATTTCAGTGCGCACGCTGGTGCATATCGAACATGGCGAAGGCAATCAGACCCTGAAGTCGCTGAACGCGGTGTTCCGCCCATTCGGCATGAAAATGGGCGTAGTGCGGATTCGCCGGGACACCATTTGAATGCACCTCAACTACGGCGCACATACGCCTTGCCGTAATGCCGCTCCATCCGTGCCTGAATCAGCTCCAGCCCGATCGACAGCAGCCAGTAGATGATCGCCGCCGTGGTGAGCATTTCGATGTAGCGATAGCTTGAGCGCCCGTAGGACTGGGCGAGAAACATCACTTCCCAGACGCCCATTACGGAGATCAGCGACGAGTCCTTGAGCATCGAGATGAACTGGTTGGTGGCCGGCGGAATGATTGTGCGCATGGCCTGGGGCAGGGTGATGCGCCAGAAGATCACGCTTTCGCGCAGGCCCAGCGCCAGGGATGCTTCGCGTTGGCCGTGATCGACGCCGAGGATGCCGGCGCGGAAGATTTCGCTCAGGTAGGCGCCATAGTTCAGCGACAGGGCAATGATGCCGGCGACGATGGCGCCGGGGACGATGCCCAGTTGCGGCAGGCCGAGGTAGATCAGCAGGATCTGGATCAGCAATGGCGTGCCGCGAAAGAACGAGGTGTAGAAACTGGCGATGCCAAACGCCACGGCGCTGCTCGACAGGCGCGCCAGCGCGGTGATGAAACCGAGCAGCGACGAGGCGATGATCGAGCAGGCGCACAGAAACAGCGTCAGCGCTGCGCCTTGCAGGAAGCCGTTTGGCGCCAGCTTCAGGCCAACGAGGTTGGGCAGCTTGTCGAGGATGATCGCGAACTTCAGGTCGAAGCTCAGGAAGAATCCGGCGAACAGGCAGAACAGCGCCGCCCACGTCAGGTACAGGCGCGTGCGGAAACCAAAGAGCTTTTGCAGGCGTGTTTCAGCCACCGGTTGCGGTGGCTGTGGCGGGGTCGGAAAAGAAGTCATTGGCTGATATCGGCGCCGATCCATTTCTGCGACAGCTTGCTCAGAGTGCCGTCCTGTTTCAGCTGGGCGAACACCTCGCGCACCTTGGCGTCCCACTGCGGGTCACCCTTTTCGATGGCCACCGAGTTCGGTTCCGAGTACAGCGGTTCGCCGGCCAATTTGAAGCGCTGGTCCTGATTCAGACGCGGCTGTGCGGTGACCAGATTGGTAAGGATTGCATCCAGGCGCACGCCGGCGCCCAGGCCCAGATCCTGGAAGGCGACGTTGTCGGTGTCATAAGGAGCGATCTGCACATCCTCGAACGGATACTGCAACTGCGTATCCTCGGCGCCTTCGATCACCAGATTTTTGTTCAGATAACTTTCGTAGCTGGAGGCGCTGGTCAGGCCGACCTTTTTGCCGCTCAGATCCTTGGCGCTGTGGATGCGATCGTCCTTGGCATTGACCACGATTACCGCTGGCGAGGCGTAGTACTCGACCGGGAAGTCGAACACTTCTGCGCGGGCCTTGCTCGGGGTCATCGAGCAGATGCAGATGTCGTAGCGCCCGCTCCAGCGGCCGGCGGCGATCACGTCCCAGGACGGCGTTTCCAGACGCAGTTTGACGCCAAGCTTGTCCGCCACCGCTTTGGCAACGTCGACATCGAAACCGTCGAGTTGATTCTGCTCATTGAGAAACGAGAAGGGCGGATAGCTTTCCATGAGCACGCCGACCAGCTCTTTTTTCTGTTCGACGCGGTCCAGCGTCGCGCCGCCGAAGGCTTGGGTGGATGCGGCCAGAATGGTCAGGCCCAGGGCCAATAGCGGTTGGAGTTTCACAGTCGATTCCCGTTGAAAAAAGAGGTTGTTATTAACCGAGTGGTGCGTATTAAATAGTTATAAGAACGACTCTGATAGTGAGTTATTTTCATAAGCATATGAGTGAAAAGCATATGGGCGCAGCAAGTACGGTCATTCTCGATGGCGGCATGGGCCGTGAACTGCAACGCGCCGGCGCACCGTTTCGCCAACCGGAGTGGTCGGCACTGGCGCTGAGCGAAGCGCCGCAGGCGGTCGAGGCGGTGCATGCCGCGTACATCAACAGCGGCGCCGACGTGATCACCAGCAACAGTTACGCGGTGGTGCCGTTTCACATTGGCGAGGCGCGTTTTGCGGCTGAAGGCCAGGCGCTTGCGGCACTGGCGGGGGAGTTGGCGCGGCGGGCGGTGCAGGCATCCGGCAAGCCAGTGCGTGTTGCCGGTTCGTTGCCGCCGCTGTTTGGTTCGTATCGTCCGGATCTGTTCGAAGCGGATCGCGTGAGCGAGCTGCTGACGCCGCTGGTCACGGGGCTGGCCCCGCATGTTGATCTGTGGCTGGCGGAAACCCAGAGCTCGATTATCGAGGCCCGCACTATCCACGCCGGGCTGCCGAAGGACGGCAAACCGTTCTGGCTTTCATTCACGCTCAAGGATGAAGACACCGATGAAGTGCCACGCCTGCGCTCCGGTGAGCCGGTAGCCGAAGCGGCTGCGCTGGCGGCTGAACTTGGCGTCGAGACCCTGCTGTTCAATTGCAGTCAGCCTGAAGTGATTGGCGCGGCCATCGACGCGGCGCGCGCAACCTTTGAGCGTCTCGGCGTCACGATCAATATCGGCGCGTATGCCAACGCGTTTCCTCCGCAACCGAAAGAAGCCACGGCCAACGACGGCCTCGACCCGTTGCGCGATGATCTCGATCCGCCGGGGTATCTGCACTGGGCGCTGGACTGGCAACAGCGCGGCGCCAGCCATCTGGGTGGCTGCTGCGGGATCGGCCCGGAGCACATTGCGGTGCTGGCGCAAGAACTGCGTCGTTAAGAAAGACCCCGCCAATTGTGGGAGCGAGCCTGCTCGCGAAAGCGGTCAGTCAGGCCACATTTGCAGTGACTGACACAGCGCCTTCGCGAGCAGGCTCGCTCCCACAGGGGTATCCGTGAAGTTCAGCTACGGCATTCGGCCAGACCTTTGAGTTGGCCAGCAGGCGTCTGGTTTTCATCGCTCAGCCAGCGCTCGAATCCCGCATCGATCGCCGGCCATTCCGCATCCAGAATCGAATACCACGCGGTATCGCGGTTCTGCCCCTTGACCACCATGTGCTGACGAAACACGCCTTCAAAGCTGAAACCCAGACGCTCGGCCGCGTATTTGGAGCGGGCGTTGCCGTTGTTGCACTTCCATTCCAGGCGCCGGTAACCCAGCTCGAACGAATATTTGGCCAGCAGGTACACCGCCTCGGTGCTTTTCGGCGAGCGCTGCATTGGCGCACCGAAAGTGACGTGGCCGATTTCGATGCGGCCCTGCGCCGGGACGATCGACATCAGGCTGAGGATGCCTTGCACCTGACCAGTCGCACGGTCGATGACGCTGAAGAAATACGGGTCGCTGTTGGCTGCATGATTGTTCAGCCAGTCGTTGAACGCGCTGCGCTCGGGAAACGGACCGTAAGGCAAGTAATCCCAGAGCTTCGGATCGGCACCCGGACCTTCGAGAGCGGCGTAAAGCTGCTCGGCATGGTGTACCGGGTCAAGTTTTTCCAGGCGGATGAAACGGCCTTCGAGCAGCGTGGCGGAGGGGGCGGGGACGCCTTTCCAGTCAGCGAGTGAAGCGGTCATGTGCGCGTCTCCTTAAAGGGCTTTACGAAACTGGATGAAGCCCGGGCGTTCGGCAATGCGCTCGTAGAGCCGGATCGCCGTGGCGTTGGTTTCATGGGTCAGCCAGTGGACTTTGCAGCAACCATCGGCCTTGGCGGTAGCGTAGACATGCTCGATCAACAGCCGACCGACACCGGTGCCACGGGCTTCCGGCACCACCAGCAGATCCTGCAAATAGCAGGAATTTTCGATGCTCCAGTTCGAGCGATGATAGATGTAATGCACCATGCCCAGCGCTTTGCCTTCAGCCCAGGCGAGTGCGGCGTGGGTCGGTTCATTCGGGTCGAGCAAGCGCTGCCAGGTGCTCTGGGTGACGGCGTCCGGCAGTTCGGTGTTGTAGAAGCGCAGGTACGCCTGCCACAGCGGCAGCCAAGCGGCGTGGTCATTGGCGCTGACCGGGCGAATGTCGATCTGGGTCATGGGTAGATCCTTAGCGCATCAGGCGGGCGAGGGTTTGATCGTTGGCGTCGGGGCTGGCGGCAAGGCCTTCGCGCACCCCGGCAATATCTTCGGCGCTGCGGTTCTGGCTGAGCTTGCGTTTGCCTTCGAGGCGGTCGATGGGAATGGCGAAACCGACGATGGCCTTGAGCATGGCGTCGATGTATTCGGCTGGCGCATCGTCCACCGACCATGGCTGGGCGCGGCCCGCTTCGTGACGGTCAGTCAGGGTGCTGACGATGTCGAGCAAGCGGCCGCCATCGCTGAAGGTCTCGGCCTGACCGTAGGCGTGCACGGCGATGTAGTTCCAGGTCGGCACGACCTTGCCGTGCTCGGCCTTGCTCGGATAGAAGCCCGGGCTGACGTAGGCGTCTGGTCCGGCAAAGATCAGCATCGCCTCGGCGCCGTCCCGCAGGTCCTTCCACTGCGGATTGGCCTTGGCCAGATGGCCGTAGAGCGTGCCGTATTCGCCCTGTTCGCGATGCAGCAGCACCGGCACGTGGCTGGCTTGCAGGCCGCTTTCGCCGTGGCTGACCAGAATGGCCAGGCGCGTGGCGAGGATCAGTTCGTGCAGTTGGGACAAGTCTTCGATGGCAAAGGCGCGTGGCGTGTACATGGACAGATTTTCCTTGGCGAATGCCTGCATCCTAGGCAGGCTATTGGTCCGTTGTAAGAGCCATTGCCGAGCCATTTCATAGGTCCATTCGCCATGCCTGATCTGCCACCCTTGTCGATGCCTTTCAATCCGGCCGGAATCGAACTCGATCGCCGTCAGGGCCTGAGTCGCCAGCTCTATCAGGCTCTGCGCCTGCGGGTGCTGGATGGACGCCTGGCCAGTGGCACGCGATTGCCGGCCAGCCGTGACCTGGCCTCGGCGCTGGGCATTTCCCGTAACAGCGTGGTGCGCGCCTACGATCAGTTGTATGCCGAGGGCTTTATCGAAGGGCGCGTCGGCGACGGTACTTACGTGGCGCAATTGGCTCAGGCATCCACGCCTGAGAAAAAACTATCCACAAATTCATCCACAGGCTTGTCAACAGGTTTACCCACAGCCTTATCCACAAATTGGCTGGATTTACCTGTGAATTCATCCAGCAAAGTTATCCACAGTGGTGGCTTTTCTCGCATTGAAAAGCACCATTTACCTCGACCACCGAGCGGTCCGCCGCGCGCTTTTCGGGTGGGTGTGCCTGCATTTGATCTGTTCCCGTTCGAGGTCTGGGCCAAGCTGAACGCGGCTTTCTGGCGTAAACCGGATCTGCAGCAGCTGTGTTACGGCGACCCGGCCGGTGACGCGCGGCTGCGCGGCATGATCGCTGCCTATCTGCGCAGCTCGCGCGGCATGCAGTGCGCCGCTGAGCAAATTGTGATCACCAGTGGCGCACAGCAGGGCATCAGCCTTTGTGCACAGTTGCTGGTCGAGCCGGGGGACGGTGTGGCGATCGAGAATCCGGGCTATCGCGCCGCCGGGCATGCCTTCGCTGTGGCGGGGGCGAAATTGCATGGGGTGGCGGTAGATAGCGACGGGATCGATTGCAGCGCCATGGCCCGGCTCAGCGATTGTCGGGTGGCTTATGTCACGCCGTCTCATCAGTACCCGACCGGAGTGGTGATGAGTCTGGCCCGGCGTCTGGAATTGCTCGCCTGGGCCGAGCGTGTCGGCGGCTGGATCGTCGAGGATGATTACGACGGCGAGTACCGCTACACCGGCGCACCGCTGGCGCCGTTGGCGGCACTTGATCGTCAGGGGCGTGTGCTCTACGTCGGCACCTTCGGCAAGGTCGCTTTTCCGGCGTTGCGCCTTGGTTATCTGGTGCTGCCGCCAGCGCTGGTCGACGCGTTTGCGCAACGCCGCGCCGTCGATGTGCGGCATTCGGAAGTCAGCACCCAAGCGGTGATGGCCGAGTTCATGGCTGCCGGGCATTTCCAGCGACATATCCGTCGCATGCGCCGGGCTGCGCTGAGCCGGCGCAACTGCCTGCTCGAAGGCTGGCCGATGATCGCCGGTGTCGGTCAGTTGCCGGCCGTTTCAGCCGGGCTGCACCTGACCGTCGCCGTGGACAGCATCGAGCGCGAGCAGCAATTGATCGCTCAGGCCGCTGAGGTCGATGTCGAAATCAACGGCCTGAGCAGCTACTGGTTACCCGACTCGACTACGCCCATGGATCAGCGCGCCGGCTTGGTGCTGGGTTTTGCCGCCGTACCAGAGCCTGCGATCAAAGCGGCGCTGTCGCGTCTGCGGCAGGCTTGGCAAGATTGAAGAACAGCGTTTCGGCGCTGCGACTGGAAATTTCGCTGCGATGGATTTCAATCAGCCTTTGATTATCCACACCCGTTATTTCGGCGACGCCCCCCATGCGGTGCTGAGCGAGCGTTTTCATATGTCCACGCACAAATGCACCAACGGGCGCGTCGACGCTGCTGTAATGGAAATGCGCATAGCAGAGGACCTTGTCGGTATGCGCATCACGAATCTGATACTCGTCGAGAAAATCGTTTTGATGGCGCCTCAGACGCCGTCGGGTCAGGGTTTTCGAGATGCTCACTTCGCCCTTGTCCTTGAGCCACTCGACCCCGGCAGCTGTTGGCAGTTGTTGCTTGACCAGGCGGATTCGCGTGCTGGTGCCTTTTTGCTCCAGTGTCGTAGCCGCAGCGTCGAGCTTGTGGTTGAGCTCTTCGGACGGTTCATGCAGAGCAGCGGTGAGGTTACTCGCCGTTAACGCTTCATCGATCGCCGCACAGGCTTTGCGCAACAGGGTGGCGTGGTTGTGGTATTCCTCTTCGACCTCCACGGGGATGCGCGAGCCGCGTTTGAGACGCGCCTCGATGCGCCGATGAAACGCCGCCAGCCCGTCGATCAATGCCTGCCCTTCGCTGATGCTCTTGTTGAGGTTGGGCCGGGCTTTAGGCAACGGTGCAGGCCGTGCACTCTGCTCGACCCAGATACCTGGCGATTCCTCCTTGAATGTCGCGATCACTCTCGTCAGCGCCGTACCGACTTCGACCAGATCGGTGTTCTTGCCGTCGAGGCTTTTTTTCCGCTGGCCGACCAGGGTGCCCTTGTTGCGTGTCTTGATGATCTGCCGATTCGAAGCTGACGTTGCGGGTCTCGACGGACCGGCTTGCGGCACCAGTAGATGCCGGTAGCGCAACAGGTCGGCGAGTCGGTTGTCGGCGCTATCATTGAATGCGGCCACGCGCGCCTGCAATTGCCTGAGGCGTTCCGTGTGTATGTGTTCGGAATATTCACTCGCCAGGTCATCGAAACGCTTGTCCACGGAAGCGAACTGTTCGCTCACCTGACTCAGGGCGTCGATGCGTATGCGCAGATCACTGAGGCTTTCATCGGCGCTCAGGTCCCGCGAACTCTGAACGTTCAGCGCAGCATCTTCGAACAGACTGGCCAGCGCTTGTTGTGCCTCGACATGAGCGGTGGAATCGCCGGGCTTGATGCAGGTGTACTGGCCGAGACTGATTTGCAGAGTCTTCAGATCATCCAGCGGGTAGGGCGCCAGGCTGATGTTGTATTTCTGCTTTATCTCCAGACCATCAGGTCCCAGCCTGGTCAGTTCATCCAGGCAGGCTTCAGCCGACTCCATTTTCTCGATAATGGTTTGAGTGGCATCGTTCAACTGTTCAAACGCAGAGGTGACTGCCTGCGATTCGCCGCGCAGTTCGTCGTCCAGTATCGCCTGCACCCTCAGTACGCGTTGCTGGTAATCCGAAGCGTTATTACTGAGCCACTCCTGCCCCAGAAACAACTGCATGTCCAACCGCTCCGGCATGACCGTGCGGTAGTTGGGAATCGATTGCTTGCAGTTGAGTGTCTTGATCAGCTGAATGTTCGCGGCATATTCGTTGTGCTGTGAATCGAGCGTGGCGAGGTACTGCGCAAGCGCTTGTTCGCGTGCCTGCGCAGGGGCATCGCGCAGGCTGTTGCGTTCGGTATCGAGAAGGCTGCCTTTGCTCTCCATCGTCAAATCGAACGCGGTGATCTGCTCGGACAATACGGCCACCTCCTGGTTTTTTTTGCCTTGCGCCACCTTGCGCCCGTCCTCCAGCCCGCCTCCGCGCAGGCGCAAACGCAGATCTATCACCCATTGGCCATTGGCGGTATAGGCAAGCCTGGGCCCGGCTGGTCGGGCGGGCTGACGCGTATCGACGATGTGCACATCGCCATGCGCGTTGCGCGCGACTTCGAACCAGCGCTCACCGACCCGGGCGTACCATTTGTCTGCGTGGGCGTAGAGGTCTCGGTACGCGCCTTCCCGGGTGGCTGCGCCAAGGGCTTCGGGCTTGCCGACCTCGAACCCGTCCAACAGCGTGGCGAGTGCCGTCGGGGATCGCTTCAGCGCCGTGATGCTGTCGATTGATGTGCCATGGAATTGGGTTAATTGCGGGCCGGTGATATCGGGCTGGCGCAGCGCTTTGACGATTCTGGCGGCAGGTCTGGTCGTCGCTGGGTCCTCTTCGAGCTCCGTGGCCACGGGTGTCGATGGCGCATCGCCCACCGCCGCACGGTGGGCGAGCACCATGCCCAGCGCCAGGAGAATATCGGCGATGGCCGTCCAGGCGATCTTCCCCGATTGCTCGTTGGCGCCGTCGGTGATTTCCTGCAGATCATCCATGATCTGCCAGATCCACGCCGCTGTGCCTACGCTGCGGCCCAGGAACGGCAGCGCGGCATTGAGCATCACCCAGCCGCCCTGTTTCAGCGAGGCCCAGCGTGCTTCGGCATCGGAGACCGACTGCCGGTCGGCTTGAGTGACAAGCGCCTTGACGTTGCTTTCGTGCAGGGTTGCGAGGACATCGCTGGCGATCACCTGAGTGCCCAGCGCAACCGCGCCTGACATATCCAGCGCAGTGGTCGGATTGATCATCAGTTGCGGGATCGTCCACACCGACGGCAGCCTGGCGGTAAAGACGAACTGGCTGTAATTGAAGCGCACATCGTCCGGCAACCAGGCCAGTACCGAGTCACGCAAATGTCGCGAATGCTGGATCGCAAAAAGCAGATTCGCGGGCCCCGGATATTGCAGCAGAGTCTTGTCGAACAGCGGTCGATACAGCACGCACGGCCCTTTGTCGGCATCGCGCGGGCCTATGACATACATGTTGTCGACAGTGTCTGCGGTGGAGCGGCTGCGATGAGCGACGAAGGCCAAAGGGCGAATGACGATTTCCTCGCCATCGACGTAGCGTTCCGCGCCAGTGGTGGCGAATGCGGCGACCACGTATCGATAACCCGATTCATCGAGGCCGGCTCTACCCCGGATCTTGTGCTGCAACGCCAGCAATGGCAGCTCAATGCGCAACTGACTGGTGTAGAGCCCTTGCAACAGCGGCGCTTGCACGGGGTCGTCTAGCAGCATGGCCTTGAGATGCGCCGGGTAGGTCTTGCCGATGTCGACCGTGCTGACCAGTTTTTCCAGAAAAGTCGCGCTCATCCACTCGGGTACCGGGCTGCCATCCTTGTACCGCACAGTCTTGTTGCCCAAGGGCAGGCCTGCGAGGTTTTGCAGGGCAAGCTCGGTCAGCGTCCATGTCTGAGTCTGAGTATTTCCCGGCAACACAAAGGTGCCCCAGACTACGAGACTGGTGATGGTGATTTCGATGTTGTCGATGTTCACGTCTTTGGCGCCGGGCTGCTCCTTGAGAATCTGTTTGATCAGCGCTGCACGAGTGAACGCCTGCAGGCTGGTGATTTCGCTTTGAAAGGATTTGCCGTTGTTCTCGTGCTGCAGCGTTGTCAGATCCAGCAGGTGCCGGCTGTAACGCGTCTGATCCATGGGCAGTGCGTCGTTCAGCCAGTCCGGAAGCATCGGCTGCAAACGCTCGAAGTGCGCTTCGAGGCGCGGTGTCGGTTGAGCCGGTTTGCCGGCCGTGCCGGTATGCGGATAGACGCGTTTACCAGGGGAATCCTGAAAAAAACTGATTTCGCCCAAGGCATCCGCTTCCATGGAAATCAGCGTGCACGCCTGCTGGTCGAAGAAATTGCCCTGGGGTTCGACCAGCCGCCACTTGAGATCTTCGCCCGAGGCGCTTGCGCCATATATCCGCAGCAGAGCCTCGCCGAGCTCCTCCAGTGAGTCGAAACGCTGAAAGCCCTGGGTGACCGCGTGGGTGAGAATCAACTTGCGGTCTGCGATTGTGCCGATCACTACTGCGGCATCGACCACGGTCAAGTGCGATGGCGTGTCGGCGCCACCGCGATCGAGGTCAATCAGATATGCCTTTGCCGAGTACGGGGCGGGGGCCAGGCGTTGTTGCGGGTCGGGCTGTTTGAAAATCGCCCGGGCCATGGCGATCTCGTCAGCGTCCCAGCCGACGCTGGCATCGACGTTCCACAGGTTGCGCAGTGCCTCGGACAACTGCTGCCAGCGCGGTTGCCCGGGGTAGGTGAACTCGTCCCAGTATTCGACGTGCTGCTCCTTGTAGGCGATGAACAGCAGTGGCGCCAGTTCGTTGAGCAACAGGCCGATGGCATCGATCTTTACCGGCAGATGCGCGGGTGCGGGCATGCCGGGTTGCAGGGTCAGATAATGCTCGCCATCAAGGTACGTCACCGTGGTGCCGGACAGGCCGAGCCGCACCAGGGCGTTGGTCAGCGATCCAGCCTGATACCCGTCGGGTACGACTCGACCATCCACAATGGCCCAGGTGGGTTGCACGACCATCGCCAGACGCGGGTCTATGTCGAGATTCGGATACAGCGTCTTGAGGGCATCGCGCAGCGTTTTTGAAGCGACTTCCTGCAGTGAGGGGCCAGTAACCAGCTGAGTCACGATATCGACGGCACTGGCTTTGGGAATGGCGGTCATGGTGGTTTCCTGCTCTGTCGGGACGCCGCAAGGGCGGCGGAGCAGGGCAAGTTAAAAGGCGCAACAGCGACCCGTGCGGTAGATAAAGCTGCCAGGCAAAAAAAAGACCCGCCGAGGCGGGTCTTGAGCAAACGAGCCGGTTTCAGGTCCCGGACTTGATTTTCGTCCACGCTCGCGTGCGTGCGCGTTCGGCATCCCGAGGCAGCGGCTGCAAGGTGTAGAGCGTGCTCATTGCCGCGTCGGTCGGGTACAGGTTCGGGTTGTTGCGAATGGCTGGATCGACCAGGCCGGTGGCGTCCTTGTTCGGGTTCGGATAGCCGACAAAATCGCTGACCGGGGCAATCACCGCCGGTTGCAGCAGATAGTTGATGAAGGTGTAGGCGTCCTCGGTGTTCTTCGCGCCCTTGGGAATGGCGAGCATGTCGAACCAGATCGGCGCGCCTTCTTTGGGCAAGCGCATTTCCACCACCACGCCGTTTTTCGCTTCCTTGGCGCGGTTGGCCGCTTGCGAGAAGCTGCCGGAATAACCGACGGCCACGCAGATGTCGCCGTTGGCGATGTCGGCCATGTACTTGGACGAATGGAAGTAGGTCACGTAAGGACGAATCTTCATCAGCAGCGCTTCGGCCTTGGCGTAATCCGCCGGCTTCTTGCTGTTGGGGTCCAGGCCCAGGTGTTGCAGAGCCAGCGGCAGAATCTCCGACGGCGAGTCGAGCAGGGCGACGCCGCACTGCTTGAGCTTGCTGATGTTCTCTTCCTTGAAGATCAGGTCCCAACTGTCTACCGGCGCGTTATCGCCCAGGGCTGCTTTGATCTTGGCGGGGTTGAAGCCGATCAGAATGGTGCCGTACATGTACGGCACGGCAAATTTGTTTCCAGGATCATTGGCTTCGATCAGCTTCATCAGCTTCGGATCGAGATGATTCCAGTTCGGCAACTTGCTGCGATCAAGCGGCTGGAACACTCCGGCCTCGATCTGCTTGGCGAGGAACACGTTGGACGGCACCACCACGTCATAGCCGGAGTTGCCGGTGAGCAGCTTGGCCTCGAGCGCTTCGTTGGTGTCGAAGATGTCGTAGATCAGTTTGGTCTGGCTGTTCTGTGCCTTGAAGTCGTCCAGCGCCTTGGGCGTGATGTAGTCGAACCAGTTATAGACGCGCAGCGTGCGTTCTTCGGCGTGGGCGCCAGCGCTTAGCAGGGCCGCGCACAGCGCCGAGGCGATCAGTCGCTTTTTCATTGTTCAAAACCTTCCAGCACGTTCACTGCGTTGATGCCGATCTCCTCCACCGCGTAGCCACCTTCCATGACGAACAGGGTCGGCTTGCCGAGGGCGGCGATGCGCTTGCCCATGGCCAGGTAATCCGGGCTGTCGAGTTTGAACTGCGAGATCGGATCGTCCTTGAACGTATCGACGCCGAGGGAGACGACAACGATGTCCGCTCCGTAGCGATCAATCTCGTCGCAGGCCTGATCCAGCGCTGCACTCCAGACATCCCAGCCGGAACCGGCCGGCAGCGGATAGTTGAAATTGAAGCCTTCACCGGCACCTTCGCCGCGCTCGTCGTCGTAGCCGAGGAAGAACGGAAACTCCGCTTCCGGGTGGCCGTGGATCGAAGTGAACAGGACGTCGCTGCGTTCGTAGAAAATCGACTGAGTGCCGTTGCCATGGTGGTAGTCGACGTCCAGGATCGCGACTTTCTTGTGGCCCTGATCGAGAAAGGCCTGAGCGGCGATGGCGGCGTTGTTGAGGTAGCAATAACCGCCCATCAAGTCGCTGGCGGCGTGATGTCCCGGCGGACGGCACAGGGCGAAGGCCGCGCGTGCGCCACGCTGGATTTCAGCCTGCGCGGTAAGCGCCACTTGCGCCGCGCTATAGGCCGCTTGCCAGGTGCCGGCGGTAATCGGCGCGCCGCCGTCGAAGCTGTAATAACCGAGCTGGCCGTGCAGGCTGGTCGGTTTGATCGCACGCAGCGTGCGCGCCGGCCAGGTGTAAGGCAGCAAGTCGCCGTCGGTGTTGAACTCGGTCCAGCGTTGCCATGCACCTTTGAAAAAATCCAGATAGTCACGGCTGTGAATGCGCGCGATCGGCTCCAGGCCGAAATCCTTCGGCGCTTCGACCGCCCCGAGGTTTTGCTTCTGCACGCGTTGCAGTACGTGGTCGGCACGCGACGGCATTTCGAAGCACGGCTTGAGCTGGCCATCGATGAGTTCGCAGCGGCCATGGTGCAAGTGGTGATCGTCTGAGTAGATCGTCAGCATTTGTTGTTCTCCGCAAGGCTGATTCGGTGGTCTTCAGTGTTGCGGCGCAACTTGAATCGGAGAACGTCGGGAGCGGCCAAAAGGGGATCGATATGGCCAAAACCTCTGACCGCAATTCGCCCCTCACAACCAAAGATCGCAGCCTTCGGCAGCTCACCGATCCCTGTAGGAGCTGCCGAAGGCTGCGATCTTTTGATCTTCAGGATCTGAACTGACTCGGCGCCACGCCACTCCAGCGCACAAATGCATGACGGAAACTCGCGGTCTCGCTGAAGCCCAGCGTCTCGGCGATCCGATAGATCGGCAACTGGTCTTCACACAGCATCTGCTTGGCCCGTTCGAAGCGCAGTTCATCGAGCAGTTCCTGATAGCTGCTGCCCATGTCTTTCAAATGCCGGCGCAGGGTGCGCGGTGAGCACTTCATTTGCTGCGCGAGCCCCTCGAGCCCCGGCGCGGCATTCAATTGTGCGCTGAGCAACTGACGAATCCGCCCCAGCCAGGCCTGACGTCCGGTGAACTCAAGATTCTGCTTGCGGCAACGTTCGGCCATGGCCTGATGGGTGATCGCGTCGGCCAGCGGCAGCGGCTGATCGAGCCAGTGGCGGTCGAAGGCGAAGGCGTTGTCCTTGGCCGAAAAGTGCAGCGGCGAGTCGAAGGGTTCGGCGTAGCTGTCGCGATAGTCCGGCGCTGCATGTTCGAAGCGCGTGGCGCGCAGCGGCAGCGGATGGCCGAGCAAGTCGTCGCAGATGACTTTCAGTGACACCAGACAGAATTCGGCGTTGAACACCGCCATCGCCGCGCTTTCACGGTAATCAGCAGCGACGAACCAGACCTGCTCGCCATCGTCTTCCAGGCTCAGTTCGAACAACGTGCCCAACAGCGCCGGATAACGGATAGCCAGACGCAAAGCGTCACCGAAGGTGGCACAGGTCAGCAGGGCGTAACCGAGCATGCCGTAACAGGACACGTGCATGCGTCGACCCAACTCAAGGCCAATGTCACGTTTGAGCGCGACCGCGTTGGTGCAGACCTGCATCTCTTGATGGGTGGTGATGCGCGTATCGGCACGCTGCAGATCCGCTGCCACGATGCCGCTGCCGGCCAGTAACGCCTCGCTCGACAGGCCTTCGGCCTTGAACGTGTTGAGGATCAGCGAGACCGCGTTGAGGGTGGTGAGGTGGGAGTGGAGCATGGGATCTTCCAGCCTTGAGGTGGCTGGGACGCAGCAAGTTGCATGCCGCAGGCCCTCACCCCAGCCCACTCCCAGAGGGAGAGGGGGCCGAACGGGGGATATTGCAGAAATACACCGACGTGAGACACCGCCGCCGAATCCATAATCGACACTGTTTATAAGGTCGGTGTATAGCGCAAGACACTACGGTCAGTTCCCTCTCCCTCTGGGAGAGGGTTAGGGTGAGGGGCAATCCAGCGCCGAGCTCAGTTCAACTCACCACACAAATCCAGTTCGATCAATCGGCGCACTTCAGCCGTTTCCAGCCCGGCCCCCAGCAAGCCATGCAACTTGCCGAACGCCGCCTCGCGGGTCATGCCGCCACCAGACAACACGCCAACACCCCGCAAGCGGCTGCCAGCCTCGTAGACATCCAGCTCGACCCCGCCTTCATGGCATTGCGTCACTGCCACCACCACCACGCCGTTATCCCGTGCACGGCCAAGGCTGGCGAGGAACTCGGGGTTATCGCTCGGCCCGGTCCCGCTGCCGTAGCATTCCAGCACCAGACCTTGAATGCCGCTGTCGAGCAGGCCGTCGAGGACTTCGGCACTGATGCCGGGAAACAGCGGCAACACCGCGACTTTCGCCAGTTGCTTCGGCTGGTTGTAGTTCAGCGCGCCTGGAATCGAAGGCGCCTTCACACCACCGCCCTGACGCTCCAGGCGTTTGAACGGATGGCGGCCGAAGCTGCGCACTTTCGCGCAGCGGGTCGGTGCCAGCAGTTCGCCGTGGAAGTACAGGTGCACGCCCGGCGCCAGGCCTTGGCCGAGGGCGACCAGCGCGCCGCCGAGGTTTTCCCAGGCATCGCTGTCGGTCACACCCGCTGGCAGCATCGAACCGGTGAAACACACGCGGGCATGCAGACCGAGCAACTGAAAACTCATCGCCGCCGCGCTGTAGGCCAGGGTGTCGGTGCCGTGCAGAATCAGCACGCTGTCGCAGCCTTGCACGTCCACGGCATTGACCACCGCTTCGCGCAGTTGCTGCCAGTAGGCCGGGGTCATGTTGGCGCTGTCGATCAGCGGCGACATTTCCCGAAACTGCCACTGCGGCACTACCAGCTCAGGCTGACTGTGCAGATAGTCGCGCATCCGCGCTTCGAAACCGGACGCCGGGGCCAGCCCGTTGGCGCTGGCCTGCATGCCGATGGTGCCACCGGTGTAGAGCACCATGACGTGTTGAGCGGCGGGATAGGTCGACGAGCTCATAGGATTCTCCGAAACGATGAGGGCCCTGTGGGAGCGAGCCTGCTCGCGAAAGCAGTGTGTCATTCAACAATGATGTTGGCTGAAAGTCCGCCATCGCGAGCAGGCTCACTCCTACAAGTTATTGCATCACAGTAACTGACGGGCGCAGGGGATGCGCCCGTCATTCACCTGTCAGCGTTGCGCTGCAGGTACGCCTTGCGGCGCAGTTTCAGTCTGGCCCGCCGCTGCTGGCGGGTTCACCGGCCAGGCGTTGCGATCCAGATCCAGATCGGCGAATTTGCTCGAATCAAACACTGGCTGTTTGACGCCGGCGCGACGCTGCTCATCGTAGTCGCGCATCACGCGCAGGCCGACCTTGAACAGCATGGCCAAGGCCACCAGGTTGACGAAGGCCAGGCAGGTCATGGTGATGTCGGCGAAGGCGAACACCGTCGTCAGGTCCTGCATCGAACCCCATACCACCAGCGCCAGCACCAGGCCGCGGAACAGCATCAGCAGGGCGCGGTTGCGGCTGAGGAACTGCAAGCTGTTCTCGCCCAGGTAGTAGTTGTAGAGGATGCAGGTGAAGACGAACAGCGACAGCGCAACGCTGACGAACATGCGACCCCAGTCACCGACCACGGCAGCCAGCGAGTTCTGGGTCAGGACGATACCGTCACCTTCGAAGCCCGGGGTGTAGAAGCCCGACAGCAGGATCAGCAGCGCGGTGCAGGTGCAGATCACGAAGGTGTCGAGGAACACGCTGAAAGCCTGGACCACGCCCTGCGCGCCCGGGTGCTTGACGGCGGCGACGGCGGCGACGTTCGGCGCACTGCCCAGACCCGCCTCGTTGGCGAACACGCCACGCTTCACGCCCATGACAATGGCGCTGCCGAGCAGGCCGGCAAAGGCCGGGTCGAGGCCGAAGGCGCTCTTGAAGATGGTTTCCAGCATGGCCGGCACGTGTTCGATCTGGGTGCCGATCACGTACAGGGTCACGCCGATGTAGGCCAGGGTCTTGATCGGTACCAGCAGGTCGGACACCGAAGCGATGCGCTTGATCCCGCCGATAAAGGTGATGGCCAGCAGCACCGCGAGGACGATACCGGTGTGTTGCGGGTTGAAGTCAAAGGCGTTCTGCAGCGAGTGGGTCACGGTGTAGGACTGCAGGCCGATGAAGGCGAAGCCGTAGGTGACCAGCAGCAGAACGGAGAAGACTATCGCCATGCCTTTGAGCTTGAGCCCGTGCTGGATGTAATAGGCCGGACCGCCACGGTACAGGCCGTCGCCATCCGCGCGCTTGTAGACCTGGGCCAGGGTGCACTCGAAGAAGCTGCTGGACATGCCGACCAGTGCGGTCACCCACATCCAGAACACCGCACCCGGACCACCGAGAGTCACGGCGATGCCGACACCGGCGATGTTGCCTGCACCGACGCGGCCGGCGAGGCTGAGCATCAAGGCCTGGAACGAGCTGAGTTGCCCGGCGCTGCCTTTGAGGCTGTCGCGGAACACCGCGAACATGTGGAAGAAATGACGCAGTTGAACGAAACGCGAGCGAATCGTGAAGTAACTACCGAGCCCGACAATGAGCACGATCAGTACTTTCCCTGAGAGGAAGTCGTTGATGACTTCGAGCATGGATTTATCCTCGCTGTTTTTTGTGGGTGCAAATGCTGGATCGGAGAAACATCGTGTTACACCGGTCTGCGCGCGGCACGACGGGTGAGGCGAAGGTTTCGTCCCGGATCCATATCGCGGGTTTTGTTATTAGTTCGGGTTTCGCATGGGTTATGGCCTCGTTACCGACGACCGCTCACGCGAAGAGGGGCGGCACTATACCGATCAGTGGCGCGCCCGTCTGCACGGTAGTGGTGCAAGCGACGAAACGAGGTTGCTGCAAATCAAAAGATCGCAGCCTTCGGCAGCTCCTACAGGTGCACGTCAATCCTGTAGGAGCTGCCGAAGGCTGCGATCTTGGCGGTATCGAATATACAAAGCATCTAACGTCCTGCCCGCAAAGAAGTTAAAAAAAGGGCTCGGGGACAAAATCCCCAAGCCCTCAAAAGGTGAGAGGTGTCTAGTCCCTCGACCTGGTGAGCGGTGCTACAAGTTCGCGTCGGCTCAGGCTTTGAGCGGAACCAGACGCGGGGCAATCATGTTTTCCGGGCGCAGGATGTCGGCGAGCATGGCTTCGTCGAGCAGACCTTCTTCGCGCACCAGTTCCAGCACGCCGCGGCCGCTTTCGAGAGCGATACGGGCGATGCGGGTGGCGTTTTTGTAGCCGATGTACGGGTTCAGTGCGGTGACCAGACCGATCGAGTGCTCGACCAGTTCACGGCAGCGCGCTTCGTTGGCGGTGATGCCGACGATGCAGTGCTCGCGCAGCATGTCCATGGCACGTTGCAGCAGGCGGATCGAGTCGAGGATCTTGAAAGCGATCAGCGGCTCCATCACGTTCAGTTGCAGCTGGCCGCCTTCGGCTGCCATGGTCAGCGCCAAGTCGTTACCGATGACCTGGAACGCGACCTGGTTCACGGCTTCCGGGATCACCGGGTTGACCTTGCCGGGCATGATCGAGCTGCCTGGCTGACGCGCCGGCAGGTTGATCTCATTGATGCCGGTGCGTGGGCCGCTGGACAGCAGGCGCAGGTCGTTGCAGATCTTCGACAGCTTGACCGCAGTGCGCTTGAGCATGCCGGAAAACAGCACGAAGGCGCCCATGTCGGAGGTCGCTTCGATCAGGTCGGCGGCCGGTACCAGCGGTTGCCCGCTGATCAGCGCCAGACGCTGTACCGCCAGCGCCTGATAACGCGGGTCGGCGTTGATGCCGGTGCCGATCGCGGTGCCGCCCAGGTTGACTTCGGTCAGCAGTTCCGGGGCCAGCGTCTTCAGACGCGCGAGGTCTTCGCCCATGGTGGTGGCGAACGCGCGGAATTCCTGGCCGAGGGTCATCGGCACGGCGTCTTGCAGCTGGGTACGGCCCATTTTCAGGACGTGGTCGAACTCTTTGCCCTTGGCCGCGAAGGCCTGAATCAGGCTGTCGAGACTGGCCAGCAGCGCGTCGTGACCCAGCAGCAGACCCAGGCGGATCGCCGTCGGGTAGGCGTCGTTGGTCGACTGCGCCATGTTCACGTCGTCGTTCGGGTGCAGGTACTGGTACTCGCCTTTCTCGTGGCCCATCGCTTCCAGAGCAATGTTGGCGATCACTTCGTTGGCGTTCATGTTGGTGGAGGTGCCGGCGCCACCTTGAATCATGTCGACCACGAACTCTTCGTGGTAATCGCCGCGGATCAATCGCGCACAGGCTTCGCTGATGGCAGCGTGCTTGGCTTCGCTCAGGTGACCCAGCTCGCGGTTGGCGTCAGCGGCGGCCTGTTTGACCATCGCCAGGCCCACAACCAGTTTCGGGTAATGCGAAATCGGAACGCCCGAGAGGCGGAAGTTATTCACCGCTCGCAGGGTCTGGATGCCGTAATACGCATGGGCCGGTACTTCGAGGGCGCCAAGCAGGTCGGTTTCTGTGCGGAAAGATGCAGCGGAGGACATGATAGAAATCATCTCGATAAGGACCCGGTCTGTGCCGGAACGCTGCGAATGCTAGGCTTGTGGGGATTTTTGGGCCAATGCTGTTCAGCACTGCCCTATGCACATTCGGCATAATGCCCGTGTGACGCCGCCTGTGCGGCAGACGTGTGACCTGTTTTGGTGCGTGTCCGGGAGGACGTGATGAATCTGGAAAGCAAATGGCTCGAGGACTTCAGTGCCCTGGCCGCCACCCGCAGCTTCTCTCAGGCGGCCGAACGGCGCTTCGTGACCCAGCCGGCATTCAGTCGGCGGATCCGCAGCCTCGAAGCGGCGCTGGGGCTGACTCTGGTCAATCGCTCGCGCACGCCGGTCGAACTGACGGCGGCGGGGCAGTTGTTTCTGGTGACTGCGCGCACCGTGGTCGAACAACTCGGTGAAGTGCTGCGCCACCTGCATCATCTGGAAGGCGGGCAGGGCGAGGTCATGCAAGTCGCAGCGGCGCACTCGCTGGCGCTAGGCTTTTTCCCGCGCTGGATCGCCCAGTTGCGCAACGAAGGGCTGAACATCGCCACACGGCTGGTGGCGACCAACGTTGGCGACGCCGTGCACGCTTTGCGTGAAGGTGGCTGCGATCTGATGCTGGCGTTCTACGACCCGGATTCGGCGATGCAGATGGACCCGGAGATTTTCCCGTCGCTGCACTTGGGCCAGACCGAAATGCTGCCGGTGTGCGCGGCAGATCTGGATGGCAAACCGCTGTTCGATCTGGAAGGCGAGGCGAGTGTGCCGTTGCTGGCTTACAGCGCCGGGGCGTTTCTTGGGCGTTCGGTGAACGGCTTGCTGCGCCAGCGCCAGTTGCGTTTCACCACGATCTACGAAACCGCGATGGCCGACAGCCTGAAAAGCATGGCCCTGGAAGGCCTCGGCATTGCCTGGGTGCCGCAACTGAGCGTACGCGCCGAACTGGCTCGCGGTGAACTGGTGGTGTGCGGCGGCCCGCAGTGGCATGTGCCGCTGGAGATTCGTTTGTACCGCTGCGCCTTGGTGCGCAAGGCCAACGTGCGGTTGCTGTGGCGAAAACTAGAAGGTGGCGCCGCACAAAGCGCTTGAAGCTGATGAAGATCGAATGTGGGAGCGAGCCTGCTCGCGAATGCGGAGTTTCAGGCGCTGAGGTATCGTCTGACGCAACGCTTTCGCGAGCAGGCTCGCTCCCACAGGGGGATTTTTGCGGTGTTCTTTCGCTGACCTCAAGGTCAATAAAACCGGGCGTTTCGCTCATTTGACAGATGGTCGTTTCGGGGGCTGTTTATTGCTTTCTTTGCGGTATACTGCGCGGCCTTCGGCCGGCACGTCCGGCCATTTTTCGTACAATCAAGCCACGCAACCTGCGTGGCTTGTTGTTTTATGACGCGCCTGCGGGCGCTCCAGAGAGAAGAGGCGCGACGATGAGTGCACTGGTTGGCGTGATCATGGGCTCCAAGTCCGATTGGTCCACCCTTAGCCACACCGCCGATATGCTGGAAAAGCTCGGCATCCCGTACGAGGTCAAGGTGGTTTCCGCCCACCGCACCCCGGATCTGCTGTTCCAGTACGCCGAAGAGGCTGAAAGCCGCGGCATTGAGGTGATCATCGCCGGTGCCGGTGGCGCAGCCCACTTGCCAGGCATGTGTGCGGCCAAGACCCACCTGCCGGTGCTGGGCGTGCCGGTGCAGTCGGCCATGCTCTCGGGCGTCGATTCGCTGCTGTCGATCGTGCAGATGCCTGCGGGCATTCCGGTTGCCACCCTGGCTATCGGCAAGGCCGGCGCAATCAACGCCGCCCTGCTCTCGGCGAGCATCCTCGGCGCCAAGCACCCGCAATTTCACGCGGTACTGAAAACCTTCCGTGCCGAGCAGACAGACAGCGTCCTGGACAATCCAGACCCACGTATTGCCTGAGGTTGTTGAGATGAAGATCGGTGTAATCGGTGGCGGCCAGTTGGGTCGCATGTTGGCCCTGGCGGGCACTCCGCTGGGCATGAACTTCGCTTTTCTCGACCCTGCGCCGGACGCCTGTGCGGCCGCGCTGGGCGAACACCTGCGGGCCGATTACGGCGATCAGGATCATCTGCGCCAACTGGCCGATGAAGTCGATCTGGTGACCTTCGAATTCGAAAGCGTCCCGGCCGAAACCGTGGCGTTTCTTTCGCAATTCGTGCCGGTCTACCCGAGCGCCGAAGCCCTGCGCATTGCTCGTGACCGCTGGTTCGAAAAGAGCATGTTCAAAGACCTCGGCATTCCGACCCCGGCCTTCGCCGACATCCAGTCGCAAGCCGACCTGGATGCCGCCGTCGCTTCCATCGGTCTGCCGGCCGTGCTGAAAACCCGCACCCTGGGTTATGACGGCAAGGGTCAGAAAGTCCTGCGCAAACCGGAAGACGTGGCCGGTACGTTCGCCGAACTGGGCAGCGTTGCCTGCCTGCTGGAAGGCTTCGTGCCATTCACCGGCGAAGTGTCGCTGATCGCGGTGCGTGCCCGCGATGGTGAAACGAAGTTCTATCCTCTGGTGCACAACACCCACGACAGCGGCATCCTCAAGCTGTCGGTTGCCAGCACCGATCACCCGTTGCAGGCGCTGGCGGAAGATTATTCCAGTCGCGTGCTCAAGCACCTCGACTACGTCGGCGTGATGGCTTTCGAGTTCTTCGAAGTCGACGGTGGCCTCAAAGCCAATGAAATCGCCCCGCGCGTGCACAACTCCGGGCACTGGACCACCGAAGGCGCCGAGTGCAGCCAGTTCGAAAACCACCTGCGCGCCGTGGCCGGCCTGCCGCTGGGTTCGACCGCCAAGGTCGGCGAGAGCGCGATGCTCAACTTCATCGGCGTAGTGCCGCCGGTGGAAAAAGTCATCGCCATCGAAGACTGCCACCTGCATCACTACGGCAAAGCTTTCAAGGCCGGACGCAAGGTCGGCCACGCCAACCTGCGCTGCGCCGACATGGCCACGCTGCAAGCGCAGATCATCAAGGTCGAAGCGCTGATCGCCGAGTAAAAACGCTTTCATGTGGCAGCGGCGGAACCATTCAGGGGCCGCTGTTCTCTCATGGCAGGATGCGAAACACTGGCTAGTCTTTCGCATATCTTCCAAATCAGAGGGAAATGCCATGGGAATTATCGGAACCATCTTTATCGGCTTGATCGTCGGCCTGCTGGCTCGGTTCCTGAAACCGGGCGATGACAGCATGGGCTGGATCATGACCATCCTGCTCGGTATCGGCGGTTCGCTGGCGGCCACCTACGGCGGCCAGGCTCTGGGCATCTATCAGGCGGGCGAGGGCGCGGGTTTCCTCGGCGCACTGGTCGGCGCTGTGGTGTTGCTGGTGATCTACGGTCTGATCAAAAAGAACTGATCGAAAGCGACAAAGCCCTCTCGGCCAGCGCGGCCGGGAGGGCTAGAATGCGCGGCGACTTACCGTCCATTCCTTTGCCTGCCGAGCACCTTCATGCGCCGTCTTCTGTTGACTCTCCTCTTGCTGGGCAGCTATCTCGCCCACGCCGGCGAACTGCCGGAAACCGACTGGCTGGAACTGATGCCCAAGTCGGATCAAAAGGCCCTTGAGGCCATGCCGGAAATCGACCACAACTCCCCCGAAGCCACCGGCACCTTCACCGAGAAGGGCGGGATGAAGCAGGCCAAAGGTCTGCCAGCGGTGATGTATTCGACGAAAACCGTAGCGTCGATGAACGACAAACACATCCGCATCGGCGGATACCCGGTGCCGCTTGAGTCGGATGCCAAGGGCCGCAGCACGCTGTTCTTCCTTGTGCCGTATCCGGGCGCCTGCATCCACGTGCCGCCACCACCGCCGAATCAACTGGTGCTGGTGCGGTATCCAAAAGGGTTGAAGCTGGAGGACATCTACACACCGCTTTGGGTGACCGGCACGCTTAAAATCGAAAAGGTCAGTAATGACCTGGCGGATGCGGCGTATGCGCTGGAGGCGGAGAAGGTGCGGGTGGTGCAGGAAGCTGACCTCTAAAGCGCGCCGCGCATAAATTTGGGAGCGAGCCTTTGTGGTGAGGGAATTTATCTGTGGTGAAGGGATTTATCTGTGGTGAAGGGATTTATCTGTGGCGAGGGGATTTATCCCCGCTGGGTCGCGCAGCGGCCCCCGCTTTTTTTTAAATCAAAAGCTGGGGCCTGCTGCGCAGTCCAGCGGGGATAAATCCCCTCGCCACGGGGCTCTTTGCCCTTTTGTATTGCGCTAGAGCTTAGAGCGGCGTAGCGGCCACGCTAACACCCATCGTATGGCGCGCACCCGGCGCCAGGGTCACCAGATCATCCATCACATTCGCCGTTTCGATGCACAGCATGCGTTGCCAGCCATCGTTGTCCATGTCCGGCAGTGCGGCGGCGCGGTCGATCCACGGGTTCCAGATCACCGCAGTGCGCGAGCCGGTAGAGGTCAGCACGATGCGTCGTTCCCAGGTCGGATCAACGATGCTCAATTGCGGCGGAGCATTGAGGTAGATGCGGTCGGTCTCGCCGGCGAAATGCAGATCGCCGCTCTGGCTGGCCGTGTTCCAGTCGTCCAGGGTCTCGATGTAGTTGAGCCCGGCCACGCCGTCGACATGCACATTACGCACGTCACTCACGGCGAAATAGGTGTGCAGCGCCTGACTCAGCGTGACGCTGTCCGTCCCCCGGTTATGGCTGGTCAGACTGTAATGCAGTTGATCCGCCAGATGCAGGGTCAGGGTCAGATCGACTTCGTGGGGCCAGCCCGGCAGGCCACCTTCCGGGTAGGGCAGCTTGAATTCGACCTTGATGCCGTCAGCCTCTGATTCGATGTTGCCCAACTCCCAGTCCATCGCCCGCACCAGACCGTGCGCGGGGGCCGGCTGCTCGCCGGTGTACATGGCCTGCACGCTGCTCGGGTTGCGTTCGAATTTGCCAAACCACGGCCAGCACACCGGCACGCCGGCGCGGATGCTCTTGCCGGTCTTGAACTCGGCCTTGTCGTTGAGCCAGATGATCGGCGGCTGGCCGTCGATCTGATAACTGAGGATGTGCGCGCCTTGCTGGGCCACCAGCACTTCGGCCTTGCCGTGGCGGATGCGCCAGCAGTTCAGTTCATCCTGTTTCACGGCTTCAACGTTGGGCGTGTTCATGGGCAACTCTCGATCAGACACTGGGGACGACTATCGACCGCAAAACGGTCGCGAGGTTTAACGCGCGCGTGGCGGCACCGAACGGGTGCGACCGCTGCCGTCGATGGCGACGAAAACGAAAACCGCTTCGGTGACCTTGCGCCATTCGCTGGAGAGTGGGTCATCGCTCCACACTTCGACCATCATCTGGATCGAGCTGCGGCCGATTTCCAGGGTCTGGGTATAAAAGGACAACTGCGCGCCGACCGCGACCGGGACGAGGAACGCCATGCGGTCGATGGCGACAGTGGCAACGCGGCCACCGGCCACCCGGCTGGCCATGGCGGTGCCGGCCAGATCCATCTGCGCGACCAGCCAGCCGCCGAAAATATCGCCAAAGCCGTTGGTTTCGCGGGGAAGTGCGGTGATTTGCAGGGCCAGGTCGCCCTGTGGGATCGGATCTTCTTGTTCGAGCTCTATCATGCCGAGGGGCCTCTGACCCGTGACTCTTCGTGGGTATTGCGGGTGGTAGCCGTCTTCAAGAAAAACGATTCAACACCGAACACACTGCGTTCGTCACGTTTTCCATCAGGCGCCTAAAGGGAAACTCTGCGAAAAAGGCTAAATCCCGAGCAAAGGACGGGCCAACAACGTTTTCGCACAGCAACCTCTTACAAATCCTGCGCAGGTGGCGAGTATATCGGTCGATAGACCCCGCGACGACCACCCGGTTCTGATTTCGACCGTCAATTACGCGCCTCTATGTGCTTTTTCGAACAATTTGCTATGGTGCCGAACCTGTCCAAGCCACCGCCAGCGTTGTTGTGGCGACAGATTCGACTATAAGAGAAGCCCTTGCCATGACCACAGCGCCTTCGAGCCTCGCGCAGCCCGAGCAACCCGCACGACCGTTGACCCGCAATGACTACAAGACTCTGTCGCTGTCCGCCCTCGGCGGGGCGCTGGAGTTCTACGATTTCATCATCTTCGTTTTCTTCGCCACCGTCGTCGGCAAGCTGTTCTTCCCGGCCGACATGCCTGAGTGGCTGCGGTTGATGCAGACCTTCGGCATCTTCGCCGCCGGCTATCTGGCGCGTCCTTTGGGCGGCATCGTCATGGCGCACTTCGGTGACCTGCTGGGGCGCAAGAAGATGTTCACCCTGAGCATTTTCATGATGGCCGTGCCGACGCTGATCATGGGGCTGCTGCCGACCTACGCGCAGATCGGCATCTGGGCGCCGATCCTGTTGCTGCTGATGCGGGTGATCCAGGGCGCCGCTATTGGCGGTGAGGTGCCGGGAGCGTGGGTCTTCGTTTCCGAACACGTACCGCAAAAGCACATCGGTTATGCCTGCGGCACGCTCACCAGCGGCCTGACTGCCGGCATCCTCCTCGGCTCGCTGGTCGCCACTGCGATCAACAGCATTTATACGCCAGCCGAAGTGTCGGATTACGCTTGGCGGATTCCGTTTCTGCTCGGCGGCGTGTTCGGCCTGTTCTCTGTGTACCTGCGCCGCTGGCTGCACGAAACTCCGGTGTTCGCCGAACTGCAATTGCGCAAGGCACTGGCCGAAGAAGTGCCGTTGCGCGCGGTGCTGCGTGATCATCGCGGCGCCATCGCCATTTCGATGCTGCTGACCTGGCTGCTCTCGGCTGGCGTCGTCGTGGTGATCCTGATGACCCCGACCGTGCTGCAAACGGTCTACCACTTCTCGCCAACCACGGCGCTGCAGGCCAACAGCCTGGCCATCGTCTTCCTCAGCCTCGGCTGCATTGGCGCTGGCGCGCTGGCCGATCGCTTCGGCGCCGGTCGCGTCTTCGTCTTTGGCTGCCTCGGTCTGCTGATCAGCTCCTGGACCTTCTACCACAGCCTCGCCGACCACCCGGACTGGTTGTTCCCGCTGTACGCATTGACCGGTTTGCTGGTCGGCACCATCGGCGCGGTGCCGTACGTGATGGTCAAAGCGTTCCCGCCGGTGGTTCGCTTCAGTGGCCTGTCGTTCTCGTACAACGTCGCGTACGCGATCTTCGGTGGCCTGACGCCAATGGTGGTGAGCCTGCTGCTGAAGGAAAGTGCAATGGGGCCTGCCTACTATGTGGCAGTGCTGTGCGGGATGGGGATTCTGGTAGGCGCCTGGCTCTGGAAGAAGGGGCGCTAAAGCCCAGGATCTACTCCACCAATACCGGCCACTTCGCGAGCAGGCTCGCTCCCACAGTTGGAATGCATTTCAATTGTGGGAGCGAGCCTGCTCGCGAATGGGGACGCCACAAATCATCCAGCAAAACCCGATGCTGGCCTTTCATCCAATTGTCATATTTCAGCCATAGAGTGTTCACATGGCCTGCTGATACTTGGCCCCGACTTAACACACCCTATCTGCTAGGAGTAAGGCATGAAACTGAAGCGTTTGATGGCGGCAATGACTTTTGTCGCTGCTGGCGTTGCGACTGCCAACGCGTTCGCCGCTGTTGACCCTGCTATCCCGAGCTACACCAAGACCACTGGTGTGTCGGGCAACCTGTCCAGCGTCGGTTCCGATACCCTGGCCAACCTCATGACCCTGTGGGCCGAGAACTACAAAAAAGAATACCCGAACGTCAACATCCAGATTCAGGCTGCCGGTTCTTCCACCGCGCCACCTGCACTCACCGAAGGCACCGCCAACCTGGGCCCGATGAGCCGCAAGATGAAGGACAACGAGCTGCAGGCTTTCGAGCAGAAGTACGGCTACAAGCCGACGGCGATCCCGGTTGCCGTGGATGCTCTGGCCGTGTTCGTGCACAAGGACAACCCGATCAAGCACCTGACCATGGCTCAGGTCGATGCGATTTTCTCCTCGACGCGCCTGTGCGGTGCCAAAGCTGACGTCAAGACCTGGGGTGACCTGGGCGTGACCGGTGACCTGGCCAACAAGCCGGTCCAGCTGTTCGGCCGTAACTCGGTGTCCGGCACCTACGGCTACTTCAAGGAAGAAGCCCTGTGCAAAGGTGACTACAAGCCAAACGTCAACGAACAACCAGGTTCGGCGTCGGTGGTGCAGTCGATCAGCAGCTCGCTTAACGGCGTCGGCTACTCGGGCATCGGCTACAAGACCGCCAGCGTGAAAACCGTAGCCCTGGCCAAGAAAGAAGGCGGCGAGTTCATTGAAGACACCGAAGAAAACGCCCTGAACGGCAAGTATCCGCTGTCGCGTTTCCTCTACGTTTACGTCAACAAAGCCCCGAACAAGCCTCTGGCGCCACTGGAAGCCGAGTTCGTGAAGCTGGTGCTGTCGAAACAGGGCCAGGAAGTGGTAGTGAAAGACGGCTACATCCCGCTGCCTGCCAAGGTTGCTGCCAAAGCACTGGCTGACCTCGGTCTGCAAGAAGGCGGCGCTGTCGCCAAGAAGTAACACCGCAGATCCGGGGCAACCCCCGGACCTGCTGGAACCGTGTAGGAGCTGACGAGTGAAACGAGGCTGCGATCTTTTGATCTGGCCTCTGATCGCAAGATCAAAAGATCGCAGCCTCGGTTCCCTCGACAGCTCCTGCACAGGTTTCACAACCTCGAATTCTCGACTCCGCTGCCGGACTTCCGGCTGGCGGATTTGCTGCGTCACTGCACTGTCATCTTTCTGTCATACAGGATCGCTAGGGTGTGCGCATGAATGATCTGGCCAATTCCCCAATGACTACGTCTTCCCCTCCCAAGCGCATTGATTTCAATACGCCTGAGCTGCAACGCAAGCGCCGCATCCGCGCGCTCAAGGATCGCTTCACCCGTTGGTACGTCCTCGTTGGCGGCCTGGCGGTGCTCGCGGCCATCACCCTGATCTTCTTCTTCCTCGCCTACGTCGTTGCGCCACTGTTTCAAGGCGCCGACCTGACCGCGAAAGACTCGATCACCCCGGCCTGGATGCAGGACGCGGGCAAGCCGCTGATGATCTCGCTCGAAGAGCAGAATCAGGTGGCCATGCGTGTATCCGACAAGGGCCAGGCGCTGTTCTTCGATCTCGACAGTGGCGCTGAATTGAGGCGTGTCGATCTGCCGCTGCCTGCGGGCGCCACTGTGACGTCTATTGGCGAAGACCAGCCGGGTCATCCGCTGGTGGCCGTGGGTCTGTCCAACGGTCAGGCGCTGGTGTTCCGTCATACCTATAAAGTCAGCTATCCCGATGGCAAGAAAACCATCAGCCCGGCCATCGAATATCCCTATGGCGAGGCGCCAATTGCGCTGAACGAAAGCGGCGGCGCGCTGGAGCATGTCAGCCTCAACGCCACCGACTCGACGCTGATGCTGGTCGGCTCCACTGGCTCGCAACTCAATGTGCTGTCGCTGACCAGCGAAGAAAACATGATGACCGGCGAAGTCACCAACGAGCAGACGCGCATCGATCTGCCGCAGATGACCGAGCCGGTGAAAAACATCTTCGTCGACCCGCGCCAGCAGTGGCTGTACGTGGTCAACGGTCGTGCTCAGGCCGACGTGTTCAGCCTGCGCGACAAGAGCCTCAACGGGCGCTACAAACTGCTGGAAAACGCTGACGCCCAAGTCACTGCCACCGCGCAGCTGGTCGGCGGTATCTCGCTGATCGTCGGCGATTCCAAGGGCGGTCTGGCCCAGTGGTTCATGGCTCGCGATACCGATGGCGAGCAGCGTCTGAAGCAGATCCGCACCTTCCAGATGGGCACCACGCCGATCGTTGAAATCGCTGCCGAAGAACGCCGCAAAGGCTTCCTCGCCCTTGATGCCAGCGGCAAGCTCGGCGTGTTCCACAGCACCGCACACCGCACGTTGCTGGTCGATCAGGTGGTTGAAGGCCAGGGCCTGTTTGGTCTGTCGCCGCGCGCCAACCGGGTGATCGTCGAAGCCGGCGGCAAGCTGCAACCGCTGCTGCTCGACAACCCGCACCCGGAAGTATCGTGGAGCGCGCTGTGGAGCAAGGTCTGGTACGAGAACTACGACGAGCCTAAATACGTCTGGCAATCGACCGCCGCCAACACCGATTTCGAACCGAAACTGAGCCTGTCGCCGCTGACCTTCGGCACCCTGAAAGCCGCGTTCTACGCCATGCTGCTGGCCGCGCCACTGGCCGTCGCTGCGGCGATCTACACCGCGTACTTCATGGCGCCGGGCATGCGCCGCAAGGTCAAACCGGTGATCGAGCTGATGGAAGCGATGCCGACGGTGATCCTCGGTTTCTTTGCCGGCCTGTTCCTCGCGCCGTACGTAGAAGGCCATCTGCCGGGCATCTTCAGCCTGCTGATGTTGCTGCCGATCGGCATTCTGGTCGCCGGTTTCACCTTCAGCCGCCTGCCCGAGTCGATCCGCCTGAAAGTCCCGGACGGCTGGGAAAGTGCGCTGCTGATTCCGGTGATCCTGTTTGTGGGCTGGCTCTCGCTGTACATGAGCCCGTTCATGGAGAACTGGTTCTTCGGCGGCGACATGCGCATGTGGATCTCCCATGACCTGGGCATCACTTACGACCAGCGCAACGCTCTGGTGGTCGGTCTGGCCATGGGTTTCGCGGTGATCCCGAACATCTACTCGATCGCCGAAGACGCCGTGTTCAGTGTGCCGCGCGGCCTGACCCTGGGTTCGCTGGCCCTGGGTGCGACGCCATGGCAGACCATGACCCGCGTGGTGATCCTGACCGCAAGCCCGGGCATCTTCTCGGCGCTGATGATCGGCATGGGCCGTGCGGTCGGCGAAACCATGATCGTGCTGATGGCCACCGGCAACACCCCGGTCATGGAGATGAACCTGTTCGAAGGCCTGCGCACCCTGGCCGCCAACGTCGCGGTGGAAATGCCCGAGTCGGAAGTCGGCGGCAGCCACTACCGCGTGCTGTTCCTCTCGGCGCTGGTGCTGCTGCTGTTCACCTTCGTCATGAACACCCTGGCAGAACTGATTCGTCAGCGTCTGCGCAAGAAATACTCGTCGCTTTAAGCAAAGGTAGAAGTCTGTGAAACAGAACTCCCTGAAAGGATGGTTCAAGAGCGGCGCCCCGGGCGTCTGGATCAGCGGTGGCGCGGTGTCCATCGCGGTCATCATGACCATTGGTCTGTTGGCGGTGATTGCCGTGCGCGGTCTCGGTCACTTCTGGCCGGCGGACCTGATCCACGCGCATTACGACGTACCGGGCCAGGCCAATCACCTGGTGATCGGCGAAGTGGTGCAGAAAGAAGAAGTGCCGCGCGCACGTCTGAAGAGCGCCGGTCTGCCGGTGCCGGACGAAGGTCCGGAATTCATGACCCGCGAGCTGATCAAGGTCGGCAACCGTGACCTGAACGGCAACGACTTCACCTGGATCGTCGGCGAGTGGCTGACCAAGCAGACCACACCGCCAGAATTGATGGCGATCGAGCGTCGCGAGTGGGGCAACTTCTACGGCTACCTGGTCAACGTCAAACAGGACGGCAAGGTCATCGCCGAAGGCGAGGCCGCTTGGCCTGAACTGCAAGCGCGCATCGATCGGGTGAACGATCTTGCGGCTCAACTGAAGACGCTGGAAAAAACCGACATCGGCGCAATCAATGCCGGCCTCGAGCGAATCCGTCTGCACGGGCGCAAACTGGAGCTGGAGGGCAAACTCGACGCCACCGCACAAGCGGACATGGAGTCCGAGCGCGCCGAGCTGGACGCGCGCTACAAAGACATCGAAGCACGTCTGTCTGATTTGCATGCACAGTTCAACCGCGACGCCTTGACCGCCCGTGACGCCAACGGCAAGGAAATCGAAATCGGTCTGGGCAAAGTCGTGCATGCCTACCAGCCAAACGGCATGAGCACCTTGACCAAGGTTGGTTTCTACTTCAGCAAGATCTGGGAATTCCTCTCCGACGACCCGCGTGAAGCGAACACCGAAGGCGGGATCTTCCCGGCGATCTTCGGCACTGTGATGATGACCCTGATCATGGCGATGATCGTTACACCGTTCGGCGTGCTGGCAGCGGTGTACCTGCGCGAATATGCCAAGCAGAACACCCTGACTCGCGTCATTCGTATCGCGGTGAACAACCTCGCCGGCGTACCGGCGATCGTTTACGGCGTGTTCGGTCTGGGCTTCTTCGTCTACGTGCTGGGTGGTTCGGTCGACCGCTTGTTCTTCCCTGAAGCACTGCCGGCGCCGACCTTTGGTACGCCGGGCCTGCTCTGGGCCTCGCTGACCCTGGCGCTGCTGGCAGTGCCGGTGGTGATTGTGGCGACCGAAGAAGGTCTGGCGCGGATTCCTCGTACCGTGCGTGAAGGCTCGTTGGCCCTCGGCGCGACCAAAGCGGAAACGCTGTGGAAAATCGTTATCCCGATGGCCAGCCCGGCCATGATGACCGGGATGATCCTCGCCGTGGCCCGTGCCGCCGGTGAAGTGGCGCCGCTGATGCTGGTGGGTGTGGTGAAACTGGCGCCGTCGCTGCCGGTGGACGGCAACTACCCGTACCTGCACCTGGACCAGAAGATCATGCACCTGGGCTTCCACATCTATGACGTCGGCTTCCAGAGCCCCAACGTCGAAGCAGCCCGCCCGCTGGTGTACGCCACCGCGCTGCTGCTGGTGCTGGTGATCGCGACGCTGAACCTGTCGGCGGTGTATATCCGCAACCACCTGCGCGAAAAATACAAAGCACTGGATAGCTGATTTTGCAGCACTGATTTTTATGTGGGAGCGAGCCTGCTCGCGAAGGCATCACCGCGGTTTCATAGACAAACCGCAGCGCCTGAATCGCGAGCAGGCTCACTCCTACAAAACCGAACCGAATTTGTTAGCACAGGGAGCCTCCCATGCAGCACGAAACACACAGCCACGGCATCAACATGTCTGCCCTGGGCCGCGACAAGCAGAGCCTCAACCTGGCGCAGGAAACCGTCGCCATCGAAGTGCCGGGCCTGAGCCTCTACTACGGCGACAAACAGGCACTGTTCGACGTCAGCATGAACATCCCGAAACAGCGCGTGACGGCGTTCATCGGCCCGTCCGGCTGCGGTAAGTCGACGCTGCTGCGTACCTTCAACCGGATGAACGATCTGGTCGACGGCTGCCGTGTCGAGGGCGCGATCAACCTGTACGGCAACAACATCTATCGCAAGGGCGAAGACGTTGCCGAACTGCGTCGTCGCGTCGGCATGGTGTTCCAGAAGCCCAACCCGTTCCCGAAGACCATCTACGAAAACGTGGTCTATGGCCTGCGCATCCAGGGCATCAACAAGAAGCGCATCCTCGACGAAGCCGTTGAATGGGCGTTGAAAGGCGCGGCATTGTGGGACGAGGTCAAAGACCGTCTGCACGACTCGGCCCTCGGCCTGTCCGGCGGTCAGCAACAGCGTCTGGTGATCGCCCGTACCATCGCGGTCGAGCCGGAAGTGCTGCTACTCGACGAACCGTGCTCCGCTCTGGACCCGATCTCGACGCTGAAAGTCGAAGAGCTGATCTACGAGCTGAAATCCAAGTTCACCATCGTCATCGTTACCCACAACATGCAACAGGCGGCACGGGTGTCCGACTACACCGCGTTCATGTACATGGGCAAACTGGTGGAATTCGGCGACACCGATACTCTGTTCACCAATCCGGCGAAGAAGCAGACCGAAGACTACATCACCGGTCGCTATGGCTGATTGCAGCAGCTGCAAGCCGCAAGCTTCAAGCGGCAAGAAAGAATTGGTGCGATATCAGGACTTACACATAACTGCTTGAAGCTTGCAGCTTGAAGCTTGCAACTTTCGCGGAGCGAACAATGATTTCCAAAGAAGGCCTTACCCATCACATTTCCGCGCAGTTCAACGCTGAACTGGAGGAAGTGCGCAGCCACCTCCTTGCCATGGGCGGGCTGGTCGAGAAGCAGGTCAACGACGCGGTCACGGCGCTGATCGAGGCCGACTCCGGCCTGGCTCAGCAGGTCCGTGAGATCGACGACCAGATCAACCAGATGGAACGCAACATCGACGAAGAATGCCTGCGCATTCTTGCCCGTCGTCAGCCGGCAGCCTCTGACCTGCGTTTGATCATCAGCATTTCCAAATCGGTGATCGACCTCGAGCGTATCGGCGACGAAGCCACCAAGATCGCCCGTCGTGCCATCCAGCTGTGCGAAGAAGGCGAAGCGCCGCGCGGTTACGTCGAGGTTCGTCACATTGGCGACCAGGTACGCAACATGGTGCGCGATGCGCTGGACGCCTTCGCGCGTTTTGACGCCGATCTGGCCTTGTCGGTGGCGCAGTACGACAAGATCATCGACCGCGAATACAAAACCGCCCTGCGTGAGCTGGCCACTTACATGATGGAAGACCCGCGCTCTATCTCGCGGGTGCTGAGCATCATCTGGGTTCTGCGTTCACTGGAGCGCATCGGCGATCATGCGCGCAACATCTCCGAACTGGTGATCTACCTGGTGCGCGGCACCGACGTGCGCCACATGGGCCTCAAGCGCATGAAGGAAGAAGTTGAAGGCACAAGCGCTGAAACCGCTAATGTTCCGGGCGAAGCTGACGATAAGTAAGATTGCCTGAGAAAAGCGCCCGGCCCTCTGGCCGGGCGTTTTTGTTTCTGCTTTTCAGAAGCGGATTCGTATTAAAAGCAGCACCCGCGAACGAAAAGTCCCGGCGTGACTGAAGAGTTTTGGCAATGTGCCATCAGCCAGCGTTATGCTTGCCGGGATTTTAATAGGGGTGTTGGATGAGCAAGATCAGTGTGTTGGTCGTGGACGATGCTTCGTTCATTCGTGACCTGGTGAAAAAGTGCCTGCGTAATTACTTCCCGGGGATCCGCACCGAGGACGCCATCAACGGCAAAAAGGCCCAGGCCATGCTGGCCAAAGAGGCTTTCGACCTGGTGCTGTGCGACTGGGAAATGCCGGAAATGTCCGGCCTCGAACTGCTGACCTGGTGCCGCGAGCAGGACAACCTCAAGACCATGCCGTTCGTCATGGTCACCAGCCGTGGCGACAAGGAAAACGTCGTGCAGGCGATTCAGGCCGGCGTATCCGGTTACGTCAGCAAGCCGTTCACCAACGAGCAGCTGCTGACCAAGGTCAAGCAGGCACTGAACAAGGTCGGCAAGCTCGACACCTTGATGAACAGCGCGCCGACCAAGATGAATTCGGCATTCGGCAACGATTCCCTGAGCGCACTGACCGGCGGCAAGCCTGCCGTGGTCGGCGGCGCTGCGGCCAGGCCTGCCGCTGCTGCACCCGCTCCAGCCGCTGCGCCGTCGCGCGGTTTGCTCAACAGCCCGCCAGTTCAGGCGCCCGGTGCATCCAAGGCGCCGGTGGGCGGTCGTGGGCAGGGCCAGTTGCGCCTGCCGAGCGGTACCCAGCAATGCGTGATCAAGGCCTTGAGCATCAAGGAGGCGCTGCTGGTAGTGAAGCGCACCGAGACCCTGCCGCAGATCCTCGACAGCGCCGTGCTCGATCTGGAGCAGGGCGACAACGCCGAGATCGCGCGGCTCAATGGTTACCTGCACGCCATCGTCGCCCACGAGCAGAAAGCCGACAGCGACTGGCTGCAACTGACCTTCCGCTTTGTCGACCAGGATGCGCAGAAGCTCGACTACATCTCGCGCCTGATCGCCCGGGGCACGGCGCAGAAGCATTTCGTACCCGGCGCGTAAGCTTCGTCGCCCGATAGGCCGCCTTCGCGAGCAGGCTCGCTCCCACCCTGGAACGCATTCCAAATGTGGGAGCGAGCCTGCTCGCGAAGGGGCCAGCCAAAACACCACTTGTCTCCCGTGCTCTGATCGTTCCCACGCGCAGCAAAGGAATGCCTCAACCGGACGCTCCGTGTCCTCTGTGCAGGGGACGCAGAGCGTCCCGGGCTGCATCCCCACGCAGAGCGTGGGGACGATCATTTGAAACATCTGTCGACTAGCCTGGTCTGTCTCAGCTGCTAGGCTGATTCCCAGGCCTTCCTTCGACAGACTTTTGCCCATGCTCGCGCGCCTGCTGTTTTTCTGCGGTCTCTGCCTGGCCTCCCAGCTGGTGATGGCCATGACCATCTACAAATCCACCGACGCCAACGGCGTGGTCTCGTACAGCGACCGCCCGAGCAAAGGCGCGAAAGTGTTCGTGTTTCAGGACCGCATGGTCGAGCGCCTCGACCGCCAGGTGTACCTGGACATCAAGAAGCAGAAGGGCGTCGACGTGGTGTTTGCGCGCAACGATCTGTACGCGCCGGTCGAGGTTGCCCTGGCCTTCATCGGCACGAGCAATGTGCGTGGCGTGCCAGCGCAGGCGATCCGTCGCGTGCTGCCACCGCGCAGCAACACGCGGCTGGCGCTGCTGACGGCGATCAGTCGTGACCAGCCGCTGGTATATTCGCCGCAGTTCCAGTATTCGCTGGGCGACCCCGCAGGCACCGCGCAGAGCTATCGCTATCCGCTGCCCTGGCGTGGCGGGCCGTTTCGCCTGAGTCAGGGCGCCAACGGCCAATACAGCCACTACGGGCCGAAGAACCGCTACGCCATGGACATCGCCATGCCGGTGGGCACGCCGATCATCGCTGCGCGAGCGGGAGTGGTGGTCAAGACCGAGAACTCCCAGAGCGGGCGCGGCACCGATGCCTCCGGCAATTTCGTCCGGGTGCTGCACGACGACGGCACCATGGGCGTGTACCTGCACCTGAAACAGGGTTCGGTGAGCGTGCGCGAAGGCCAGCGGGTCAAGGTCGGCAGCCCGCTGGCGCTGTCCGGCAACACCGGCAACAGCAGCGGCCCGCACCTGCATTTCGTGGTGCAGCGCAATACCGGCGAAGGGCTGGTATCGATTCCCTATCAGTTCAACCAGCCGCTGGGGGCGTTGCCCAACTTTGCGTTGGGCAAGCAGTAGGCGCGATAGGGTGTTGAGGGTTTTTGTGGCGAGGGGATTTATCCCCGTTGGGCCGCGAAGCGGCCCCAAATATTGCAACTCTGTACTAACTGACTGCATTCAATGGTTTTGGGACGGCTGCGCCGTCCAACGGGGATAAATCCCCTCGCCACAAGAGCCCCCCAAACTCCCATCAATCGAGCATCAACACCTTGGCCAGAACAATCTTCGGCCCTTTCATCTTCTTTATGATGATCCGCAGGCCTTCGACTTCCAGCACTTCTTCCTCTTCCGGCACCCGTTTCAGGGTTTCGTAAACCAGCCCGGCAAGGGTTTCCGCTTCGATGTGATCGAGATCGATGCCCAGCAGACGTTCAACCTTGAACAACGGCGTGTCGCCGCGCACCAGCAGCTTGCCCGGCTGATAGGCAAGAATGCCGCGTTCAGCCTTGCGGTGTTCGTCCTGAATATCGCCGACCAGCACTTCCAGCACGTCTTCCATGGTCAGGTAGCCGATGATGTTGCCGTCAGCCTCTTCGACCACGGCGAAGTGCGAGCCACCCTTGCGGAACTGCTCCAGCAGCTGCGACAGCGGCATGTGCCGCGATACGCGCTCCAGCGGGCGGGTCAGCTCGGCCAGGTTGAACGACTCGGGAATGTGGTCCAGCGCGGCCAGTTCCAGCAGCAGATCCTTGATGTGCAGCAGGCCGACGAACTCCTGGCGCTCGCTGTCGTACACCGGATAACGGCTGAACTTGTGGCGACGGAACATCGCCAGGATTTCCTTCAGCGGCGCATTGAATTCGAGGGTGATCAGGTCTTCGCGGGAATTGGCCCAGTCGACCACTTCCAGCTCGCCCATTTCCACTGCCGAGGCCAATACGCGCATGCCCTGATCGCTCGGATCCTGGCCACGGCTGGAGTGCAGGATCAGTTTCAGTTCTTCGCGGCTGTAATGGTGTTCATGGTGCGGGCCGGGTTCACCTTGCCCGGCGATACGCAAAATCGCGTTGGCGCTGGCGTTGAGCAGGTAGATCGCCGGGTACATCGCCCAGTAGAACAGGTACAGCGGCACCGCGGTCCACAGCGACAAAAGCTCGGGTTTGCGGATCGCCCACGACTTGGGCGCCAGCTCGCCGACCACGATGTGCAGGTACGAAATGATGAAGAACGCGGTGAAGAACGACACGCCTTTGATGATCTCTGGCGAGTCGACGCCGACTGCGCTCAGCAGCGGCTCGAGAATATGCGCGAACGCCGGTTCACCGACCCAGCCCAGACCGAGAGAGGCGAGGGTGATGCCGAGCTGGCACGCCGACAGGTAGGCATCGAGCTGACTGTGCACGGTGCGCAGGATATGTCCGCGCCAGCCATGTTGTTCAGCGATGGCCTCGACCCGGGTCGAGCGCAATTTGACCATGGCGAATTCCGCTGCAACGAAAAAACCGTTGAGCAAAACCAGGATCAGAGCAAAAAGAATCATGCCGAAGTCGGCAAAAATGGTTGCGAGGGACAAGCCAGGGGAAGGGTCCATGATGGAGTTTTGCGGGTTCCGTGTGATTCGAAAGTAGGGAGAAACAGCGCCTGAAAGGCAGGCACAAGTCAGCCAATGTAGCGGCTGACCGTGCGATTGCCTAGTGGCGTGTGCCGGGCGGCATCACTCGGCGGCGCTGATCGCCCGTGCGCTGGCCACCTGAGCCGGGGCGAAATGGCAGGTGAACGTGCTGCCGTGGCCGGGCACGCTGCTGATCTCCATGCGCGCGCGGTGGCGCAGCAGCACGTGCTTGACGATGGCCAGGCCGAGGCCGGTGCCGCCCGTGTTGGAGTTGCGGCTGGAATCGACGCGGTAGAAACGCTCGGTCAGGCGCGGCAGGTGTTTGCTGTCGATACCGATGCCGGAATCCTGCACGCTCAGGTGCGCGCCCTGATCGTCGCCCCACCAGCGAATGCGGATGTTGCCCTCGGCGGGGGTGTACTTGACCGCGTTGAACACCAGATTGGAGAACGCGCTGCGCAACTCCGCTTCGCTGCCCTTGAGCAGCACTCCGGCATTGGCCTCGAGGCTGATGCGCTGGTTCTTCGCCCCGGACAACTGCTGCGCATCGCTGGTGATCGATTGCAGCAAGGTGTCGATCTGCACTGGCTGGTTGTCCGACGGATAGTCGGTGGCTTCCAGCTTGGCCAGCAGCAACAGATCGTTGAGCAGCGTCTGCATGCGCCCGCCCTGTTGCTGCATCTGTTGCAGAGCTCGGCTCCAGCGCGGGTTCACTTCTTCGACATTGTCGAGCAGGGTTTCCAGATAGCCGCAGATCACCGTGAGCGGTGTGCGCAGCTCGTGGGATACGTTGGCGATAAAGTCCTTGCGCATCTGTTCCAGCTGATGGATGCGCGTCACGTCGCGGACCAGCATCAGGTGTTCATTGTTGCCGTAGCGCGTCAGGTACAGCTGAATGCGCACGCGATCGTTGGTCGGCGAAGGGATTTCCAATGGCTCGGCAAAGCTGTCCTGCTCGAAGTATTCCTTGAAGCGCGGATGGCGCACCAGGTTGGTCACCGGTTGGCCGCTGTCCTGCGGAGTCTTCAGGCCGAGCAGGGTTTCAGCGGCGCGGTTCCACCATTCGAGATTGCCGTCGCTGTCGAGCATGATGACTGCATCTTTCAGCGCGGCGGTGGATTCCTGCACCCGGTCGATCACCGCTTGCAGACGCCCGCGCACCCGTTGGTCGCGGCGTTGCAGGTGATAGATGCTGTCGAACACCTCGCCCCACAGACCATAGCCATCGGGCGGCGCTTCGTCGGGTTGGTGCTGGCGCAGCCATTCGTGCAGACGCAGCAATTGCTTGAGCGTCCAGGCCAGATAAAGCCCCAGACCCGCCGCGAGGCTCCAGCCGTAATAGCCGGTGATCAGGCCGATCACCAGGCAGGCGGTGACCAGCAACAGCATGTGGCGAATCAGGGTGCCATGCCAGTTTTGATTCACAGAGGCGTCCTTAGCCGCAGCGTCAAGTTTCAAGCTACAAGCTGCAAGTCAGAGCGGCTCGCTGTTTCTTGCCGCTTGTAGCTGAAAGCTTGCAGCTGCTTTCATGCTTTTGTGGAGAACCGGTAGCCGGTGCCGCGCACGGTTTGTACCAGATTTTCGTAAGCGTCGCCGAGGGCCTTGCGCAGGCGCCGGATGTGCACGTCGACGGTGCGCTCTTCGACGTAGACGTTGCCACCCCAGACCTGGTCAAGCAACTGGCCACGGGTGTAGGCGCGTTCCTGATGGGTCATGAAAAATTGCAGCAGGCGGTATTCGGTCGGGCCCATCTCGGCGGGTTTGCCGTCGATGGTCACGCGGTGGCTGATCGGGTCGAGCAGCAGGCCGCCGACTTCGATCGGCGCTTCGCCATCGGTCGGTCCGGCGCGGCGCAGCACAGCCTTGAGGCGGGCGACCAGTTCACGCGGGGAAAACGGTTTGGTGATGTAGTCGTCGGCGCCGACTTCCAGGCCCTGGATCTTGTTGTCCTCTTCGCCCTTGGCGGTGAGCATGATGATCGGGATGTCCCCGGTCAGCTCGTCACGCTTGAGGCGCCGGGCCAGTTCGATGCCCGAGGTGCCGGGCAGCATCCAGTCGAGCAGGATCAGGTCCGGTTTGCGGTCGACGATGATGGCGTGAGCCTGCTGCGAGTTCTCTGCCTCGAGGCAGTCATAGCCGGCCATTTCCAACGCCACGGCGATCATTTCGCGAATGGGCGCTTCGTCGTCGACGATAAGAATGCTCCTGCCAACCATGCCTTAATCCTCTTGTCATTTAACTGTCTTGCGCCGCATTAGATAACGGAATTATTGCAGTCGTGTGACAGTATTTCAGGCCGGCAACATTTGCACCCATCCTCGACTAAGCTCTAAGTCCGAATCCTGACAACCACAAAAGAAGGTTTCCATGACTCAGATGACTGCTTCTTTCAAAGCCCTGCTGATGGCCGCCGCCCTGACATTGCCGGGGCTGGCCATGGCGGCCGATCCGGCGATGGAGAAGGACGGCATGTACACCGACCACAAGGGCATGACCCTGTACACCTTCGCCAAGGACTCCGCTGGCAAGTCCGCGTGCAACGACAAGTGCGCGGCAAACTGGCCGCCGTTGATGGCGCAGGCGGGTGACAAATCCATGGGCGACTGGACGGTGATCAAGCGTGACGACGGCACGATGCAATGGGCCTACCAGGGCATGCCGTTGTACACCTTCGTGATGGACAAGAAGGCCGGCGACATGACCGGCGACGGCAAAATGGACGGCGCGTGGAAAGTCGCCAAGGCCAAATAACGCAAAAGATCGCAGCCTTCGGCAGCTCCTACACTGGAATGAGTAGGACCTGTAGGAGCTGCCGCAGGCTGCGATCTTTTCAGTCAGCGCAGTGCGTAATCCAGCACGATCCCGACAAATATCGCCAACCCTGCCCAGTGGTTGTGCAAAAAGGCCTGGAAGCAGCGCATGCGGTCCTTGCTGCGTGTGTACCAGAACTCCCACGCATAACATCCCGCAGCTACCAGCAAGCCGAGGTGGAACCAGATCCCCAGCTCGAACTTCGACCCGGCCAGAATCAGGCAGCCCAATGACAGCGCCTGCAAGCTGAGGATGATCACCCGATCCGCCTCGCCAAACAGAATCGCCGTGGATTTCACGCCGATCTTCAGGTCGTCATCACGATCGGTCATCGCGTAATAAGTGTCGTAGCCCACCGTCCACAGCAGGTTGGCAATCCACAGCAGCCACGCCGCCGCTGGCAACTCGCCGGTCTCGGCGGTAAAGGCCATCGGCATGCCCCAGGAGAACGCCGCGCCCAGCACCACTTGCGGGTAGTAGGTGTAGCGCTTCATGAACGGATAAGTGAACGCCAGCGCCAGACCGCCGAGCGACAGCCAGATCGTCGGCGCATTGGTGCACAGCACCAGCAGAAAACTGATCCCCATCAGCACGGCAAAGAACACCAGCGCTTCCTTCGAGCTGATCCGGCCAGCGGCGAGCGGCCGTTGCGCGGTGCGTTTGACGTGGCCGTCGACCTTGCGGTCAGCCCAGTCGTTGATCACGCAGCCGCCGGCACGGGTCAGCACCACGCCGAGGACGAAGATGACAATGTTGGCCAGCGACGGCGAACCCTTGCCGGCAATCCACAACGCCCACAGCGTCGGCCACAGCAGCAGGTAAATGCCGATCGGCTTGTCCATGCGCGTCAACTGAACGAAATCCCAGGCGCGCGGGTTCAGACGGTTGAGGGACTTGAGCAGGCTCTGATACATCAGCAGTTCTCCGGATGGGCGCGGGCGGCGTCCCACAGGCTCGGCAGGAAGATTTCCGCGACCAGCACGCTCAGCGTGCCACGGTCGAAACGCGAACGCCGGCCCCACAGTGCAGGGGCTTGCACCGCTGGCGGCAACCATTGTTCAGGGTAGTGGCAGACTTCAATGGCGCGGCGTTGAAATGCGCGATCGCAAAACAGCAATTCGCCCAGCGAGCGGCTACCCAGTTCATCCATGTGTAAACCATCACCTTGCAGGGCGGCGCGCGAGGCGACGCTGCGGGCAAACACCCAGGCTTCGCCATGACCACGCAAATACACCTCACGCACCCAGCCTTCGCTGCCCTCGGCCAGATCCAGTGCCGCGCATTCATCAGCGCGCAGGGTGTCCCAGCCTTCGAACAACGGCGACACGCTGAAGCCATCCTCGGACAAACGGGTCAAACGGCGGGTCAGCGAACCTTCGTCGAACAACCAGTCCAGGGTCAACGGATCGGGGCGGGGCGTCAGGCGGTCTTGGGTCAGCCAGAGCGGGGCGGGGCAGGCATTTGAATGTTGCACAATGAGTCATTATTGGCCGCAAATGAGGCGGCGAGCTTACCATGGCAGGCGACAGGATTGAGCGGCGCCGGCCGCCGTTGCGCCGAACAGGCTTGCATCTGCGCGGCACCCTCAGTACAAAACGCCCTGAGCAGGATGGCAGCGCAACACCCATCGACCGTCCGCGCCGGCACTACGCCTGAACCCTGAGGAAGTACCTGAATGAAGAAGTGGCAATGTATCGTCTGTGGCCTGATCTATAACGAAGCCGAGGGTTGGCCGGATGACGACATCGCGCCGGGCACCCGCTGGGAAGACGTACCGGCAGACTGGCTGTGTCCCGACTGCGGCGTCGGCAAAATGGACTTCGAAATGATTGAAATCAACTAAGCAAATAGAGGAGTAAGGCATGAGCGCACCAGTCGTCATCATCGGCACCGGGCTTGCGGGCTACAACCTGGCCCGCGAGTTTCGCAAGCTCGACAGCGAAACCCCGCTGCTGCTGATCACCGCCGATGACGGCCGCTCTTACTCCAAGCCGATGCTCTCCACCGGCTTCGGCAAGAACAAGGACGCCGACGGCCTGAGCATGGCCGAACCCGGCGCCATGGCCGAGCAGTTGAAGGCCGAAGTGCGCACCCACACGCGCATCAGCGGCATCGACGCCGGCCACAAACGCTTGTGGATCGGTGAAGAAGCCGTGCCTTATCGTGATCTGATCCTGGCCTGGGGCGCGGAAACCGTGCGCGTGCCGATCGAAGGCGACGGCGCGGAACTGGTATTTCCGATCAACGATCTGGAAGACTACGCGCGCTTTCGTGCCGCAGCCGCGGGCAAGCGTCGGGTGTTGTTGCTCGGCGCCGGGCTGATCGGCTGTGAATTTGCCAATGACCTGATTCTCGGCGGCTACGAAGTGCAACTGGTCGCGCCGTGCGAACAAGTCATGCCAATGCTTTTGCATCCTGCCGCTGCGGCGGCCGTGCAGGCCGGGCTGGAAAGTATCGGGGCGAAGTTTCACCTCGGCCCGGTGCTGACCCGCCTTGAGCAAGTAGTCGATGGCCTGGAAGCGCACCTGTCCGACGGTCAGATCATCCCGTGCGATGTGGTGGTCTCGGCGATCGGTCTGCGCCCGCGCATCGATCTGGCAGCGGCTGCCGGCGTGCAGATCAATCGCGGCGTGATGGTCGATCGTTACCTGAAGACCTCTCACGCCAACATTTACGCCTTGGGCGATTGCGCCGAAGTCGACGGGCTCAACCTGCTTTACGTGATGCCGCTAATGAGTTGCGCGCGCGCGTTGGCGCAAACCCTCGCCGGAAACCCGACCGCGGTCAGCTATGGGCCGATGCCGATCACCGTGAAAACCCCGGTGTGCCCGCTGGTGGTTTCGCCGCCGCCACGGGGCAGCGAAGGCATTTGGAGCGTCGAAGGGCAGGGCGCCGACATCAAAGCGCTGTGCCACAGTGCCGACGGTCAGTTACTCGGATACGCCCTGACCGGCGGGGCAGTCATGGAAAAACTGGCCCTCAACAAACAACTGCCGCCGTTGCTGGCGTAAATGCCGGTCGTTCTGTCGCAAACACCGCTCTTTTGCCCCGACAAAGGTCTTGGGGAGACTGGCGCCGCCGTTGGCGGCGTGCCATTCTCACTCCCGTCTGCCGCAGAGTAGAGCCTGCGGCGCCTTGGGCGCTGTTCCAACGAGAACAGCACGGACATAACAACAAAAAACCGTCAAAGGGGCTTCACTAATGCGTAAACCAGAACTCGCCGCTGCAATCGCCGAAAAGGCAGACCTGACCAAAGAACAGGCCAATCGCGTCCTCAACGCCGTCCTCGAAGAAATCACCGGCGCCCTGCACCGCAAGGACAGCGTGACGCTGGTCGGCTTCGGCACCTTCCTGCAACGCCACCGCGGCGCCCGCACCGGCAAAAACCCGCAGACCGGCGAACCGGTCAAGATCAAGGCCAGCAACACCGTGGCGTTCAAGCCAGGCAAATCGTTGAAAGACAGCGTCAATCCTTGATGGCGGCGTGCTCCCCTGAATGACGGGGAGAACCGCAAATGAAAAATGGGCACACCGATTGCGGTCGGGTGCCCATTTTTTGTGGCTGTCTGTTGGCTTACTGGCGTCGGAAGCAGGCCTTGCCGTTGCCGAAATCCACGGCCAGGCAGTTTGGCTCGATCGCCAGTTGCAGGTCCTGGAACAGTCCGCCCAGATCGCTGTTGGAGGCAGGCTTGGTTTTGCTTTCCAGCAGTACTGTCTGGTTCTCGACTTTCCAGGTGCCTTTGGCAAAGCCATCGGCGCTGCCATACGCCACACCGGCATCAAAGGTGCCGTCGTTTCGCAACAGCAACTCGGCGCCCATTTCCATTGCGCCGGTCAGGTAGTAATGGCCTTCCAGCTGTGGGGTGTCCGCTGACGCTTGGGAGGCGGGCAGCCACATCAGTGCGGCGAAAAACAGTGGTTTCAGTTCCATGAAATGAAGCTCCTTGGCAGTTGTAGTAGAGGGAGCGCATTTTCGAGCGTTGGATTCTGGCACAGCCATGTTTTGCCCGCCCGTTGTTCAGGCGCTACACAATCGAATCAATATCCAGCTGAAACGGCGCGCCAACTGCATGTCCACCGGTCATCGCGGCGATAGCGGCGTCGTGGTCTTCAGCGGCTGGCGGGATCATCGCCAGTTGCTCCTGAACCAGGTTTTCAGGGTGGGCGTTCCAGCGCAGCAGACTTTCCTCGACCCATTCGGGCTGGTCGGCATAGCTGCCGTAAACGTCGACCTCGGTGACCCGTTGACTGCGCAGCGCTGTCAGGCGGGCCTTGGTCATGCTGATCTTGTCTATTTCCTGATTGAGCATCAGCGTCTTGTGCGCGCGCTCCTGCTCTCGCACGTAAGAACGGTGGTTGTTTTGCAGATCGCGCTTAACGGCCCGCAGCTGTTGCTGAATATTCTCCAGGGCGCTGCTGACCCACTCGTATTCGCGATTGGTCACCAGCGAACGCTTGAGCTGCAGTGCTTCCTGCCAACGGCGCAAGCTGGCCCAGCAGCCGGGGATGTAGCTGCCGACCATTGAGTGGTGACCCCGGTCGAACAACTGCCGCAGAAACGATCCGCGTTCGGGCAAGCCGTTCGTAGCGCGCAGGGCCTTGGCGCAGCCGTGATCGACGATCGTGCTGCAACCCGGCTCCCAGAGAAGGGAGGATCGGTGGTCCTTGTCGAACTCAACGGGCATGAAATGGCGCAAAGCACCGTGATGCCCATAGTCGTCGCCAAAGAAATTGATGATTCCCCAGATCAGCAGGCCGAGGCCGGCGACCGGGTTGAAGCCCAGCACCACGGCGTTGGTTGCGTACATCGGCCCAGGCTTGGCAAAGGTGTTCATCCAGGTCGCCGGCACGCTCGGTACCGGATCGTTCTGATTGACGATGCGGTGATGCACCAGCGATCTGGCGCTTTCGATGAAGGTGGTGTCGCCGGCGCGGGGGGCGCCGTAGGTGTAGAGCACGATTTGCGGGGGAGAACTCCAGGTTGCGTCTCAGCATCTCGGACAGGATCAGTGCAACTGCACCGCCCAGACTGTGACCCGTGATCAGCAGCTTTTGCCCGCTGTAGAATTTTTCCAGATAAGTCACGATAAATGGATAAGCCGCCAAAGCGCCACCGTAGAAACCGCGGTGCACTTTGCCTTCGCCTTCGGCAAAGGGAACCTGATAGGCATCGCCGTCACGCCGGCCGTCGGGCCAGATCTCACTGGTACCGCGTACGCTGATCAGGATCAGTTCGTCGTGGTGGCAGATGAAAGCCTGAGTGTCCGTGCTTTCGACCTGTTTGCGATCATCGAAAAAATGCAGTCTGGCGGGGTGTTCTTGTTGATTCCCTAACGCGGGGTCATTCACTTCGGGGTAAAGATTCGGGTCAAACGGCACCACTTCCAGGCGTTTCGAATACGGCACGTCTTCATACAGTGGATAGTATTTCTGCGATTGTGAGTCATCGACCTTCCACAACTCATCGAACTGCGGCAGCGCGTGGCCGAACCAGTTGCCGCTGCTGGGCTGTAGCGGAAAGCTTACCGTGTCGGTCTGCACCGGTTGAGTGTTGGGTTCCTGTCCGAAATCGGTGTAGCTCAGCGTCGCCATCACCGACAGCTGATAAAGGTTGAGCGCGCAGAACGCGTCGCCTGTCGACAGCATTGGCCGTAGCGCTCTCATCGGCCGTACTTCCAGCACATGGTGTTTGTTCGGCAGCAGTGCGACGCCCTTGGGCGGCGGCGGGGAAAACCCCAACTCGACGGTGGCCATCTCCGCCGCACTCAAGATGGTGTGCAGTCCGCCATCCGCAGAAGTTTTATCGACGACCGTGAAGTCTCTGGACTTCGCAGCGGGGCGCATGAGCTTGTGCGCCGCCCTCTTCGGAGCGTCGCGACGAGCAGCCAGCGGCGGCAAGTGGGCGATGTATTTTACCAGTTCACTGACTTCGACCTGGCAGTACGCATCGGTTTCGGACAGGTCCTTGGCGGGGTTGGCCTGGGTGCGAGTGCCTGTTTTGTGGAAGAAGCGGGTTTTTTCGGCGCGGACTTGGAGTTCGGTGATGGGGAGAGGGTAGTGCGGTCGTTCCTTCAGTCGCGCATATACTTCCTCTTTACCCTGATAAAACTGACTGAGCTTCAGGGTTACGGGACCGCAGTAATGATCAAGAACTTTTCCGGAGCCCGAGGAATCCAGTTTGCCGGTATAAACAATATCTTCGTAATCGACGGCTTCGTAGGTCAAACCGGCGTAGGGTTTGCCATCACCGAACTCGTCCACCAATTGAAAACTTGTGGCTTGTCCGCGTCTTGGGCAGGCGTGGATGTTGCCTTGCATAAAGGCCGCAATGCCGGAATCTGTCGGCTCAATGCTCATGGGGTCTGATCCTTGTTTTCAGTGCAATCGGGGTAAATAGTGCAGATGCGCTCGTCTACCATCCTGAATGTGCTGAAGTCTTTGTAATTGCCGAAACAGAACGCATCCTGATCCTCAAAGGCTTTCCCCATGCAGCGCTTCCATCCGCCGGGCACTTTTACCCACGTGTCACCAAAAGCGGGCTTTTCCCGCTCAGATAATTGGATTTTCAGAGTCACCGTTTTTCCAGAAAGCTGAGTCAGCGTGTACGCCGTGAAAGGACGGCTCCGCCCGACATTGCCCTGTGCATCCATTTTTTTGCAGGTCAGCAGTTTGATCAGATAACGCTTCGGGCCCACCGTGCGAAAAGACCACATGCACTCACCAAAGAACTCAGCTGTCTCGTCATCTCTGAAACTACCCATCTGTCGTTCCAGCAACTCCGGACGTACAGCAATCGAGGCGTAGTCATAGCTGAAGTTGCTTCGCCCTGAACCATAAATACCGATGACCTTGATCTCGATGTAATTCAGCGCCAGCGGACATTCGCTTACGGTTCTGTACAGCGGGATCTCGGAAGTCCCTTGGTACTTCATATTGGTTTTGTTGTATCCCAGCTGAGTGTTTCTCCCGCCAGGCACGGTGCATGTTTGGCCCTTGGCCGGAACATAGGTGGCCGTCAGGTCGTACTTGAATCCAGGTGGAAAATCCGGAACAAACATAAAGGTGTTCGGGGTCTTCACCGTCGTACAACCCACCAGCAATCCCAGGCAACCACTCAGCAGCAACCCTCGTTTCAAGTTCCTCATCGACCTACCTCTCCCTGCCAATACAACGCTTCCTGATATACCCGCTCAAAATGCATCGCCGGATCTTCACCGGGTTTGGGCAGCCATGATTTGCCTGGCCGATATCCCGGTAACTGCAAACTGCGGGTCAGCAAGAAATGCACGTGCTCCGGTTGTTGCCAGCCCCACAGGTGCGTCAGTTGAATCAGGCCCCACAACCATTCATCGACGTCCAGTTGTTCGGCCAGCTCGGCCATGGCTTCGGTGTGTTCGCCGACCAGGTAACGGCGGGTGTTGTCGAACAGCACGTTGGCGTAGATCAGCTCCGGGGTCGGCGTGTGCAGCCACGGCGGATCCATCGGCAGCGGGTGGTGGCCGGGGTCCGGGTTGTCGATGGCGTTCCATCGTTCTGCGTGCCAATAGCAAACGCTGTTGAATGGCCCGAGAAACGCCGCGCGGTGCTCGGGTTGCAGGTGCGCCAGCGCACGGCCCAGAACCCGGTTGTCATGCACGCGGTACACCGCCTGATTCGGACGTTCGCCGGTTATCAGGCGCTCGCGCCAATGCGCCGCCAGCAGATCAAGTTCGACGTGACGGGCACTGGCCAGCCAGCCCCAATTGCGCTCGGGCGTGGCGAGCAAGGTCTGGAGGGCGGGATGCTGCGCCGTATCTATCTGCAACAGCAGCGGGCCGGTCGGCACCAGCGACTCGGCCGGCGTGCCGCTGTAGAGCGGACGAAACCGCTCGGTGCCGAGGTCGCGGGTCAACGCAGCGTGCTCTGCCCTTTGGCCGTCGGTGTCGAGCATCAGATACAGTTCGCAGCCGGCGCGGGACTGAGCGTGCAACCATTGTTCGACCGGGCTCATGCGACTTCTCCCAGCTCGCACAGACCCGCCGCGCAGGCTTCGCACAGCGGGCAAAAATCCGCTGCCTGCTGGCGGGCGCTGTTGACGATCGACAGCGGCGTGGCGTTGATCGCAGCTGGCAGGCCGGCCTCAACTTGCAGCGGTTGTAGCGGTGCGAGAGCCGGCAGTGGCGCGCCGCCCTGAACGATGGGCACGCTGCTGAAAATCCCGCCGGCATTGATCACGATGTGATGACCGCCCGCTGACAGCGTCAGGCTCATGCCGGCATCGATCACCACGTTGCTTGCCGTGACATGCGCCTGCTGGCCGGCCTGGATCACCAGAGCGCCCAGGGTCTGGCTGCTGGTACCGCTGACCTGCAACAAGTCATCGGCGTTGATTACTGTGCTGCGCAGTCCTTGATGAGTGCGCGAATCCTTGCCCTCGATGAGACTGGTGCTGTCATTGCCGACATGCTCATGGCGGTCACGAGTGATCAGGCTGCGGCTGTCGTTGAGGATCAGTTGCTCAAGGTCGCGCTGCGCGCGCAGGTAGATCTTCTCCTGCCCGGCGCGATCCTCGACCGACAGCTCGTTGTAGCCGCCATTGCGCGGTGAGCTCTGGCTGCGTAATACCGTGCGAGTTTTACTCGCCGGCAAGGGATGAGCGACGGCATTGACCTTGTTGGCGACGCAGCCGGTAATCAGCGGTTGGTCCGGGTCGCCTTCCTGGAAGGTCACGACCACTTCCATGTCGACCCGGGGAATGGTCACCGCACCGAATCCGTCACCTGCCCAACTGGACGCTACGCGTAACCAGCAGCTGCTTTTTTCGCTGTTGCGTTCAGCGCGATCCCAAGGAAACTCGACACGAACCCTGCCGTATTCATCACAGAAGATCTCCTCTCCGGGAGGCCCGGTAACGCGCGCGGTCTGGCAGACCAGCAAGGGTCTTGGCGCGGGCAAAGGCGGACGGTAAACCACCTCTGCGGGAATGGCCCTGAAGGTATTGCGGTAGCCCTGGGAAAAACCATCGGCAGGATTCGCCTCGCTGCTGAAAGCCTCTTCGAGTACTGCCGGTTGCTTGCCTTCGTGACTGAGACTGACCAACAGCCACAACTCGTTGCAGTCGGCCCTGGGATGTTCGCTCAGCTTGAACAGGTGACCGCTGCGCAAAATCGGCTGATTGCTTTTGCCTTCAATCCATTGATAGTCGCTGCGATGGCGCTCCAAGGCCTGACGCGCCAGCTGTTTGCCGTGCTTCTCGGACTTGATCAGCAGTGGATAGCGATAGTCCTCCAGAGCCGGCGTGAACTCGGCGGTGAAGCGGCTTTCCAGCAGCAGGCTTGGGCGCATGAGGTCATAGTCGCGGCGGGTGACCGTGCTGGTACGGGTGTTGAAGCCCATGCTCAGGTGGTTGACCACCGGGTGTTCGGCGACCATGCCGCTATCCACCCGAAGGCTGTCGTACCCAATTTGCGCGCGAACACCGGGCTGTCGCTGAACACCAGCAAGTGCCTGTCGAGCGAATGCTGGTGGTGCCAGGCAATACCCTCTTCGGCGCACAGGCGCTGAATGAACAGGAAGTCGCTTTCGCCGTATTGCGTGCAGTACTCACGAGGCTCACCGGCGGCGACATTGAACGTGAAGTCATCGGCCTGGATGCCATGGCCTTTGAGGACTTGCGCGATGATCTGCGGCACTGTCAGTTGCTGAAAAATCCGCTGGTCGTGGCTCATTTGCAGATAATGCAGCGCCGGTACCAGTGACAGCTCATAGCGGGTCAGGCGCTTTCCCGATTCGCCGAGCATGACATTTTCGATCCGCCCGTGAATGCCTTCGCCCGCTAACCCGAATTGCAGAAAAGCAGGCTGGCTGAGCAGGCTTTCCAGATCGAAATCCGCGTACTCGCTCACCAGCTCGATGCGAAATGCGTACAGCTGACTGATCGCTTCGGTGCCAGTGAACGCGAGCACCTTGAAGTCGTGACGAATGGCCGGGATATGCAGTGAGAATGGCGCGCAGTGGCCTTTGCCGAACATGGGCTTGTCCTTAAGCAAAGTGAGTCAACGCGCGATACCGTCCTCCCTGATCGCCGCGCATGAAAAGTTGCCAAGGCAAGCTAGCGGCGCGGCAAACTAATTGATGTAAGAAGTATCCCTGAAATTTGTCAGAGTATTCCGGTGTGGAAGTCTTGGTTGGGATGCGAGAAGTGTCTGTAGGACGCGGCTCGGATAACTATCGAAGTGCCAGTATTTGCCGGGGGAGTAAAGTTTCAGAATAATGAAATGCCATCATTATAGTGGCACTTTTTGCATTGATCGTTGTCGCTGCAAACTTCTCGATGGAACCCGGTCATTTTAGGAAGTGTCCTACTTCTATTTTTTTTTGAATTTGGCATGCTGCACGCCGCTCGAGGGTGCGGGCGTCAGGTAAACTCGCCCGGCTGCGGCCGAGGCTCTGGGACAATGGTTTGGCGGGAGCCGGGAAAATGCGCTGATTTATAAACGGCATCAGGGAAACCCCTGCGACATATAGGGCGATCTCCTACAGATCGCAATGAACAGTTCGTCTTGTTGTTTAATCAGATGCTTGCTAGTGGCCATCATAGTGATTACGATGCGCCCACTTGAAAGAGCACATCTCAATTGGATGAGTCGCTGAACTGCTCTTCGATACTGTCCCGCGTTGCTGAAACTCCATTCGCGCGCATGACTGTAATCCTTAATAAAGGCCATGGATGTCCTACTCAAGCAAACTTTCCGCCCATTACCTCGAACTCGCAAAAGTCTCTGTTTCCAAAGAGAATTTCGCGGGCGAAGACGTTCGTTTTTCGAGCGAGTTCGAGGCGCTGGAAAGTGAGCTGGCCAAGGCTTCGTCGATGCACGAAAGCGGGCAGATCGACTGGCTGAAAATCCGCGAAAACAGTGAAAATCTGCTGCGTACCCAATCCAAGGATCTGCGTGTCGGCGCCTGGCTGACGTGGTCGCTGTACCAGCGCGAATCCTTCCCCGGGCTGCTTGCCGGCCTCGGTCTGCTGCACCATCTGTCGGAAAACAACTGGGCCGACGTCCACCCGCTCAAACCCCGCACCCGTGCCGCCGCGATCGGCTGGCTGGTGCCGCGTCTCGAGCAGGTCATCACCGAAAACATTGCGATCAAAGAGCAGTTGCCGATGTTCCGGCAGCTCTCTGAGCACCTGGCCGGTCTTGAGGCCGCGTGCACTGAACATCTGGGCGATGACGCGCCACTGCTGCTGCCGATCTCCCGCCGCCTGAAAACCATGATTCAGCGCGCCGCCGACAACCAGCCGGCGCCCGGCGTGGTGGGCGCGGCGGTGGCGCAGGTCAAGCAGGCCGCGACCCAGCTGCTCACTCCTGGCGCACCGATCGACAACGAGCGGGATGCGCACAAAGCCCTGCGCGCCCAGCAGGACAGCGCCCGGCCGTTGTGTGCCTGGTGGCTCAAGCAGAAGGCTACCGATCTGCGTGCCCTGCGCCTCAATCGCACGCTGCTGTGGATGACCATCGACGCCGTGCCCGAGCGCAACGCCGAGCAGATCACCGTGCTGCGCGGCCTGCCGCTGGAAAAACTCAAGCTCTATCAGGACCGTTTCGATCAGGGCAAATACGCCGACCTGCTGGTGGAACTGGAGGCGAGCCTGGCGAAGGCGCCGTTCTGGTTCGATGGCCAGAGGATGGTCTGGGAATGTCTCCAGAACCTCAACGCCGAGCTGGCCATGCGCGAAGTGGAAATCCACTTCGCGCTTTTGATTCAGCGCCTGCCGGGCATCATCGAGTTGCGCTTCCATGACGGCGCGCCGTTTGCCGATCCGTCCACCCGGGCGTGGATCGCCGCCAATGTCATGCCGCACCTGCAAAGCGCCAGCGCGCCGCGCAAGGTCGAAAGCGAGAACGTCGAAACCCAGCCGGCCTGGGAAAAAGCCCTCGAGGAAGTCCAGCCGATTCTGCGCAAGGAAGGCTTGAAGCCGGCCGTGCAGATTCTCAAGCAGGGTCTGCAATCGGCCCACGGTGGCCGCGAACGCTTCTTCTGGCAGTTCACCCTCGCGCGGCTGTGTTTCCTGGCCAAGAAATACGAACTGGCCAAGAACCAGCTCGAAACCCTCGATCAGACATTACAGGACTCAGGCCTGCACGCCTGGGAGCCCGATCTTGCATTGCAAGTGCTGCACCTGCTGCACAGTTGCTGCGAGTTGTTGCCGCAGAACCACGCCGTACGTGAAAGCAAGGAAGAGATTTATCGCAGGCTGTGCCACCTCGACCTCGAAGTGGTACTCGAATAGGCCCCAGGGCCACAACCGCAAGGAGAAAAGCCATGGCCAAAGAAGGCTCGGTAGCCCCCAAGGAACGCATCAACGTCACCTTCAAACCCGCCACCGGCGGAGCTCAGGAAGAGATTGAACTGCCGCTGAAGCTGCTGGCAATCGGTGACTACACCCACCGCAAGGACGATCGCAAAATCGAAGATCGCAAGCCGATCAGCATCGACAAGATGACCTTCGACGAAGTGTTGGCCAAGCAAGAGCTGGGTCTGACGCTGAGCGTGCCGAACCGTCTGCAGGAAGATGGCGAGGCTGAAGAGCTGGCCGTGCAATTGCGCGTCAATTCGATGAAGGACTTCAACCCGGCCAGCCTGGTCGAGCAAGTGCCTGAGCTGAAAAAACTGATGGAACTGCGCGATGCGCTGGTGGCCCTCAAAGGCCCGCTGGGTAACGCACCTGCGTTCCGTAAAGCGATCGAAGGCGTGCTCGCCGACGACGAATCCCGCGGTCGCGTACTCGGTGAGCTGGGCCTGAACGCCGCAGCCCCGGACGCCTGAGACTCCAGTAGCCAAGGAAGCCAACACAATGAGCACTAGCGCAGCACAAGAGAAGAGCGCCGCCAGCGGCGAATACAGCATTCTCGACAGCATCATCGCCGAAACCCGTCTGACCCCGGACGACGAAGCCTACGACATCGCCAAGCGTGGCGTGTCGGCGTTCATCGAAGAGCTGCTCAAGCCGCAGAACAACGGTGAGCCGGTCAAGAAAGCCATGGTTGACCGCATGATCGCCGAGATCGATGCCAAGCTCAGCCGTCAGATGGACGAGATCCTGCACCACCCGGATTTCCAGGCGCTGGAATCGTCGTGGCGTGGTCTGCAGTTGCTGGTCGACCGCACCAACTTCCGCGAAAACATCAAGATCGAAATCCTCAACGTCTCCAAAGAAGACCTGCTGGACGATTTCGAAGATTCGCCGGAAGTCATGCAGTCGGGCCTGTACAAGCACATCTACACCGCTGAATACGGCCAGTTCGGTGGTCAGCCAGTGGGCGCCATCATCGCCAACTACTACATGTCGCCAAGCTCGCCAGACGTCAAGCTGATGCAGTACGTGGCCAGCGTTTCGTGCATGTCCCACGCGCCGTTCATCGCTGCCGCCGGCCCGAAATTCTTCGGTCTGGAAAGCTTCACCGGCCTGCCGGATCTGAAAGACCTGAAAGATCACTTCGAAGGCCCGCAATTCGCCAAATGGCAGAGCTTCCGTACCTCGGAAGACTCGCGCTACGTTGGCCTGACCGTGCCGCGTTTCCTGCTGCGTAACCCGTACGATCCGGAAGAAAACCCGGTGAAATCGTTCGTGTACAAGGAAACCGTTGCCAACAGCCACGAGCACTACCTGTGGGGCAACACCGCTTACGCGTTCGGCACCAAGCTGACCGACAGCTTCGCCAAATTCCGCTGGTGCCCGAACATCATCGGCCCACAGAGCGGTGGCGCGGTTGAAGACCTGCCGTTGCACCACTTCGAAAGCATGGGCGAAATCGAAACCAAGATCCCTACCGAGGTATTGGTTTCCGACCGTCGTGAATACGAACTGGCCGAGGAAGGCTTCATCTCCCTGACCATGCGCAAAGGCTCCGACAACGCGGCGTTCTTCTCCGCCAGCTCGGTGCAGAAGCCGAAGTTCTTCGGCATCAGCGCAGAAGGCAAGGCGGCAGAGCTGAACTACAAGCTCGGCACCCAACTGCCGTACATGATGATCGTCAACCGTCTGGCTCACTACTTGAAAGTGCTGCAGCGCGAGCAACTCGGTTCGTGGAAAGAGCGTACCGACCTCGAGCTGGAACTGAACAAGTGGATCCGTCAGTACGTTGCCGACCAGGAAAACCCGAGCGCCGAAGTGCGTGGCCGTCGTCCGCTGCGCGCTGCGCAAGTGATCGTCAGCGACGTTGAAGGCGAGCCGGGCTGGTACCGCGTGAGCTTGAACGTGCGTCCGCACTTCAAGTACATGGGTGCCGATTTCACCCTGTCGCTGGTTGGCAAGCTGGACAAAGAGTAAGAGCGACTCATGGACGGATACGGCAGCCTGTTCGAACGCCTCAACGGCGACGCACAACTACGCAAGGGCAACAGCCTTGAGGCTTGCGCCATGGCGTCAGTGGCTGCCCATCTGGCCAAAATGCTCAGCACCCGGGCCGGCAGCGTGCAAACGCTGGCCGACTACGGGTTGCCCGATCTCAATGACATGCGCCTGAGCCTGCACGACTCGCTGAGTCAGGCCCGTCTGGCTATCGAAAACTTCATCGAAGCCTACGAGCCACGCCTGAGCAACGTGCGTGTCATTTCCCTGCCGCGTGACCACGATCAACTGCGCCTGGCCTTCAGTATCGAAGGCCTGCTGGAAGTCGAGGGTTTCAAGCGTCAGGTCAGTTTCTCCGCGCGCCTGGATGGCAGCGGTCAAGTCAAGGTGAATTAGGACCATGCGAGAGAGCGCCGTGAATCAAGGTGTTTTGCCAAAGTTGGGACGGAGCGTGTTGCTCTTTCTGGTTCTAACCGCCACTGCCCTGATTTCAGTTGCCTGTTACGTGAAAACGACGGCAGCACGGCTGGCCGACGAGTACTCGATTGTCTGGAGTGACAATGGAACGTGCTCCCTCCGCTCCTACATTCCGCAGTACTCAGCCATTGGCATACCCGGAAAGCTGTTCAAGCTGTTCGCCAGCGAAGCCTTTTTCCGCGTTTACGCAAAAGACGGCACGCTGTTGAAATCGTCCGAATGGTTGCTTTGGCAGAACGAGTTCACTTTCGATGAACGTTCGCAGTGGGTATCCGGCCATGCGATTTATCCGACAGCGACCGGTTACGAGGGCTGGAATATTCCAGCGTGTGGACAGGAAATAAACAGTCGTCAAGTGAAGGTCAACTAAGGAGATCCCCGATGTCTGGCAAACCCGCAGCACGCGTATCCGACCCCACCGCTTGCCCGCTCCCCGGCCACGGTACCAACCCGATCGCCGCCGGTTCCGGCGACGTGTTTTTCGATGGCCTCGCGGCCGCCCGCCAAGGCGATGCCTCGGCGTGTGGTGGTGCGCTGTCGGGCGGCTTGGCGACCACTGTTCTGATCAACGGCAAACCGGCTGCGACAGTAGGTTCGGTTGGATCTCACGGCAACAAGGTCACGGCTGGGTCCGGGACGGTGATTATTGGCAATTCGCATACGCCAGCGCCGTTTGTGCCGCCAGAGCCTGTTGTTATTCCCGGAGTCTTTAACCGTGTTTTTTCCTTCCATGCAGCGGATGGACAGCCCGTCGAGAACTTGAATTACAGAATGGTTTCTGAGAGTGGATTAGAAAAAGCAGGACGTTCATCGGCGGCCGGTGGCACGGGATGTTTCTCGACGGGTAAACAAGGCGAGATGGTTACCATCTACGTGTCGGCGGAGTAAGCACGTGGAAACCTCTATTGTTATCGATGGCATCGCACATATTTTCGAGACCTCCGATGGTAAAACGGAGTTGAAAATTGAAGGCGAAACTACGCCTAGCGAGGATAAAGAGCCGAAAAAGCTTCCTTTGCCAAGTATGTGGCTGATAACTAGAGGCAATGGCGTGCCTCTCTTCGCGGTAAAGCCGAATGCGACAGATGCACAGTTCAGAATCATGACGGCCGAAAAACTGTATGCGGAAGCCATTCAGTGGTTTGAGCCGTTAGCTGATAATTATCGGGAAAAATCTTGGATAAATCCCGAGTCCAAAGTCGCTGGCACCGATGCATACAATGCATATAAACAATTTACTTGGGCGGAAATTGCCAAGTTTGCAGCTGTTGACAGAATGTCGATTAGCTTCGCCGCTAAAATGCCGGGTGATTGGAAAAACAGTCCGGAGGGCGGTTCTGGATTCTTGTTGGTCATGATCGAGGGCGAACCTTACTGGGCTGACGGTGTAGGGCAAATACCATTCGCTACCGATACATACCGGTTATATCTGGAGGAAACCAAGTCCGTGGAAACGGCTATCAAGAAAACCGTTGAAACCGGCATGGAGTATGGCGATGGTCTTCCTATATTTCCGAAGGAGGACAAAACCAATGAATACGATAACTACATGGTGCTGCGCGGTGCTTTGTGGGCCTCCGAGAACTTTGATCTACGTACGGAAACGGTAAAAGTATTTGTGGGGCGAATGGGCTATCGCGAGAAAGTAATTACGAGCACGGTTTATCTCGGCGTTTCCGACCAGAAGTTGAAAAGCTTCATTACGCAGGGCTCTGTAGATACGTACGGAGAGTGGAAGAGATGATGACGAGAATAGCTGGGAGCTTGCTCGTCCATTTTTTTACCTGCGTAATTTACGTCGTTGTTAATTACTATGGTGTTTCTCTCTATAAATTTTTATTCGGCGGGTTAACGTCCCGTGGTGCTTCCATTGGAATTGCCATGTATATGGTTTTTTACTTATTCATTTTTGTTAATTTGCTCGTTGCTGTAATTCCGAATCGACGTTTTAAGTTGTGTGTTGTGTTTTTTATGGTGGCCTTGATATTGGTTTATCTGCTGCCGCTTTATCCCGTTCGAGCGTTGGCCTATATCGTTCTAACAGGCGGACTTACTACGCTGGCGATATTGGTGGCCGGCAAGTTTGAAAGGTTTTTGTTGGCCCGGGGTGCGAAATGATTTTTTTCGTTTTCCGCTATTAGTGCTTTTGGTCGATTAATTTTTCAAATCAAACGAATCAATACCCAGGCAGCCAGAAATGTCCTTTAACCACTACTACCAAAGCGAACTCACCGCACTGCGCCAGCTCGGTCGCCGTTTCGCCGAGCGTAGTCCGGCGCTGGCGCCGTATCTGGGGCAGGCCGGGCGGGATCCGGATGTAGAGCGGTTGCTCGAAGGCTTTGCATTCCTCACCGGGCGCCTGCGCCAGAAGCTCGATGACGAACTGCCGGAGCTCAGCCATTCGCTGATGCAGTTGCTGTGGCCGAACTACATGCGCCCGCTGCCGGCGTTCAGCATTCTGCAGTTTGATCCGCTCAAGCGTTCCGGCCCGGCGCTGCTGGTTGAGCGCGATACGCCGATCGAGAGCAAGCCGATAGAAGACGTGCGCTGCCGCTTCCGCACCTGCTATCCGACCGAAGTCTTGCCGCTGGATCTTGCCGCGCTGAATTACTCGGTGAAGGGCGACGGTTCGCTGCTCAGCCTGCGTCTGGAAATGAGCGCCGACGGCCACCTCGGCGAACTGGAACTGAGCAAGCTGCGCCTGCACTTTGCCGGTGAGCGTTACATCAGCCAGATGCTGTATCTGAGCCTGCTGCGCAACCTCGAAGGCATCGAGCTGATCCCGCTCGACGCCGCCGGCAAGCCGATTGATGGCGTCAGCGGCAAACCGATGGCGTTCAAGATTCCCGGTGATCGGGTCAAACCAGTGGGCTTTGCCGAAGAAGAAGCGTTGATTCCGTATCCGCTGAACACCTTCCGTGGCTATCGCTACCTGCAGGAATATTTCGCCTTCCAGGACAAGTTCCTGTTCGTCGACGTCAACGGTCTGGACATTCTCAAGGCGCTGCCGGAAGACACGCTCAAGCAGATGCGTGGTCTCGAACTGCGCTTCGACATCCGCAAGAGCGGCATCATGCGCATGCGCCCGACCCTCGATAACGTGAAGCTGTTCTGCACGCCGATCGTCAATCTGTTCGAGCACGACGCGCTGCCGATCCGTCTCGATGGCAAGCAGGACGAGTACCTGTTGCTGCCGGCGGAATACGACCTGGAAAACTGCGGTGTGTTCTCGGTGGAAACCGTCACTGGCTGGAAGCCCGGCGGTCTCGGTTATCAGGAATACGTGCCGTTCGAGTCCTTCGAGCACGACCCGAGTTTCGACGTGCCCAACAGCCGTCCGCATTACAGCATTCGCCAGCGTTCGTCCTTATTGCATGACGGCCTCGACACTTACCTGAGCTTCGGCATCCGCCACACCGAAGCCCACGAAACCCTGTCGATCGAGCTGATGTGCACCAACCAGAACCTGCCGAAAAAGCTCAAGCTCGGCGACATCTGCATGGCCAGCGAGCAGACCCCGGAATTCCTCAGTTTCCGCAACATCACCCCGGCCACTCCGAGTTTCGCGCCGCCGCTGAACCGTGACTTCCTGTGGAAGCTGATCAGCAACATGTCGCTTAACTATCTGTCGCTGGCGGACGTCAATGCGTTGAAGGTGATTCTGGAAACCTACGACCTGCCGCGCTACTACGACCAGCACGCGGAGAAGGTCAGCAAGCGCCTGCTGGGCGGCCTCAAGCACATCAAGCATCACCACGTCGACCGACTGCATCGCGGTCTGCCGGTACGCGGCTTGCGCACCGAACTGACCATCGACCCGGAAGGCTATATCGGCGAAGGCGACCTGTTCGTCTTCGCTTCGGTTCTCAACGAGTTTTTCGCGCTTTACGCCAGTCTCAATTCATTCCATGAGCTGCGGGTAAAAAGCACACAGGGAGAGGTGTACCAATGGACACCACGTATGGGCCTGCAGCCCCTGCTTTAAGCGGGCTGACCAAGGTAATACGCGAGTACTCGCTGTTTCAGGCCGTGCTGCTGGTGATCGACCGGCTGCGCGAGGCACACCCGCATCTGAGCGAAGACGATCTGTACGACCAGGTCGAGTTCCAGGCCAACCCGAGCCTGGGCTTTCCGCGCAGCGATGTCGATCGCGTCGAGTTTTTCGAAGAACACGGCAAGATGCGCGCGCGCATGCGCTTCAACCTGATCGGCCTGGTCGGCTCCGGTTCGCCGCTGCCAGCGTTCTATGGCGAACAAGCCCTGGGCGACAGCGAGGACGGCAACCCGACGCGCAATTTCCTCGACCTGTTCCACCATCGCCTGCAACGACTGATGCTGCCGATCTGGCGCAAGTACCGCTACCGCGCGAGCTTCCAGAGCGGCGCGATCGATCCCTTCTCGGCGCAACTTTTTGCGCTGATCGGCCTGGGCGGCGACGAGATCCGCAAGGCCAAGGAACTCAACTGGAAACGCCTGCTGCCGTACCTCGGTCTGCTCAGCTTGCGGGCGCACTCGGCGGCGTTGATCGAAGCCGTGCTGCGTTACTACTTCAAGCACGAAGACCTGGTCATCGAGCAGTGCATCGAGCGCCGGGTGGAAATCCTCGACGAGCAGCGCAATCGTTTGGGCCGCGCCAACAGCGTGCTCGGTGAAGACCTGGTGCTGGGCGAGCACGTGCGCGACCGCAGCGGCAAATTCCGCATTCATATCACCGAACTCGACTGGCAGCGATTCCATGAATTCCTGCCGATCGGGTTCGGCTACCAGCCGCTCTGCGCGCTGGTGCGGTTCACCTTGCGTGACCCGCTCGATTACGACATTCGCCTGGTCCTGCGCCAGGAAGAAATCCGCGAACTGCGCATCGGTGAGCAGAACGCCTGTCGCCTCGGTTGGACCAGTTGGCTGGGCCGCGAAAAAGCGGACGGCGTGGTGACCCTGGGCAGCAAAATTCATTAAGGACGTGAGCCATGATCAACGTAGACCTGCAACAACTCATCCAGGCGCTGGACGCCGAAACCCGTCGTGATCTGGAACGTTCGGCCGAGCGTTGCGTCGCCCGTGGCGGCAGCAAGATTCTCGTCGAAGACTTGCTGCTGGGCTTGCTCGAGCGTCCGAACGGTTTGCTGTCGCGCGCGTTGCAAGATGCTCACGTCGACGCCGGTGAACTGACCGCTGCATTGCAGTCGCGGGTCGAGCACAGTGCTTCGCGCAACCCGGTGTTCGCCCCGGAACTGGTGCAATGGCTGCAAGACGCACTGCTGGTGGCCAACCTCGAGCTGGGCCAGACCCAGGTCGAAGACGCGGCGCTGATCCTGGCGTTGCTGCGCAACCCGATGCGTTATGCCGGCAGCCGCTATCAACCGCTGCTTGCCAAACTGAACATTGATCGCCTGAAAGAATTTGCCCTGTCGCAACAGGAGCAACCGGCGGCCAACGGCAAACCGGCCGCACAGGGCGAATCGCTGTTGCAGCGCTTCACCCACAACCTGACCCAACAGGCCCGCGACGGCAAACTCGACCCGGTGCTGTGCCGTGACGGCGCGATCCGGCAGATGGTCGACATCCTTGCCCGTCGGCGCAAGAACAACCCGATCGTCGTCGGTGAGGCCGGTGTCGGTAAGACCGCCATCGTCGAAGGCCTCGCCTCGCGCATTGCTGCCGGTGAAGTGCCGCAGGTACTCAAAGGCGTTGAATTACTCTCGCTGGACATGGGCCTGTTGCAGGCCGGCGCCAGCGTCAAAGGTGAATTCGAGCGTCGTTTGAAAGGCGTGATTGATGAGGTCAAAGCCTCGCCAAAACCGATCATTCTGTTCATCGACGAAGCTCACACCCTGATCGGCGCGGGCGGCAATGCCGGCGGTTCCGACGCGGCCAACCTGCTGAAACCGGCACTGGCCCGTGGCGAACTGCGCACCATCGCTGCCACCACCTGGGCCGAGTACAAGAAATACTTCGAGAAAGACCCGGCGCTGGCGCGTCGCTTCCAGCCCGTGCAACTGCACGAACCGACTGTCAGCGAAGCGGTGACCATTCTGCGTGGTCTGGCTCAGGTCTACGAGAAGAGCCACGGCATCTACCTGCGCGATGACGCGGTGGTGTCCGCCGCTGAATTGTCCGCGCGTTACCTGGCCGGTCGGCAACTGCCGGACAAGGCTGTAGACGTCCTCGACACCGCGTGCGCCCGCGTGCGCATCAGCCTCGCTGCGGCCCCGGAAAGCCTCGAGCGCCTGCGTGGCGAACTGGCTGAAGGCGGCCGCCAGCGTCAGGCCCTGCGCCGCGATGCCGAGGCCGGTCTGCTGATCGACCACGAAGCGCTGGAGGCGCTGGAAGCGCGGCTGGACGAAGCCGAAAGCGAGATGGTTGCGCTCGAGACCCTGTGGACTGAGCAGAAAGAGCTCGCCGAGCGTCTGCTGGAACTGCGTCAGCAACTGGCCAAGGCCCGCGAGGCTGCAGCTGTTGAGCCGACCGTCAGCGTGGAAGAAGACGCCGAAGGCACCGTGATTGAAACTGTGGTCGCCGAAGTCGAAGAAGGCCAGAGCGTCGAAGCTCTGGAAGCTCAGCTGCATGAAACCCACGCCGCGTTGACTGCCGCGCAAGTCAAAGAACGCCTGGTCAGCTTCGAAGTCTGCCCGCGTCTGGTTGCCGAAGTGATCAGCGCCTGGACCGGCGTGCCGTTGGCGCAACTGGCCCGCGAGCACAACGCCAAGGTCGCCAGTTTCGCCACCGACCTGCGCATACGCATCCGTGGTCAGGAGCAAGCCGTGCACGCGCTGGATCGTTCGATGCGCGCAACCGCTGCCGGTCTGAACAAGCCTGATGCACCGGTCGGTGTGTTCCTGCTGGTCGGCCCGAGCGGCGTCGGCAAGACTGAAACCGCGCTGGCCCTGGCTGACCTGCTGTACGGCGGCGACCGCTTCATCACCACCATCAACATGTCCGAGTTCCAGGAAAAGCACACCGTCTCGCGTCTGATTGGTGCGCCACCGGGCTACGTCGGTTACGGCGAGGGCGGCATGCTCACCGAAGCCGTGCGCCAGAAGCCGTATTCGGTGGTGTTGCTCGATGAAGTCGAGAAGGCTGATCCGGACGTGCTCAACCTGTTCTACCAAATCTTCGACAAAGGCGTGGCCAACGACGGCGAAGGTCGCGAGATCGACTTCCGCAACACGTTGATCCTGATGACCTCCAACCTCGGTAGCGACAAGATCAGCGAACTCTGCGAATACGGCGCGCGGCCGACCGCCGAAGTGCTCGAAGAAACCATTCGCCCGGTACTCAGCAAACACTTCAAACCGGCGCTGCTGGCGCGGATGAAAGTGGTGCCGTACTACCCGGTGGGCGGCCCGGTGCTGCGCGAGCTGATCGAGATCAAACTCGGCCGTCTCGGCGAGCGCCTGAACCGTCGTCAGCTGGAGTTCAGCTGGTGCCAGAACCTCGTCGATCACCTGTCCGAGCGTTGCACACAAAGCGAAAGCGGCGCGCGCCTGATCGATCATCTGCTCGATCAACACGTGCTGCCGCTGGTGGCCGATCGTTTGCTTGATGCGATGGCGACCGGCGAAAGCCTCAAGCGTGTGCATGCCACGCTCGACGGCAACTCCAGCGTGACCTGCGAGTTCGTCTGAGGTGGGCGTGATGTTCACTCAGGTGCCGCAGCCGCTGGTCTATGCCGAAGCGTTGCTGGCGCAGTTCGCCAGTCTTTCGCGCGCGGCGGACAGTGCTGCGCTGCTGGGTGAATTCGTCCGTGGCCTGGCCGAGCTGAGCGGCTGTGAATTGACGCAGCTGTATCTGCTCGATGCCACCCACACTTGCCTGGGGATGAACGCCGAGTGCCTCGACGGTGCGCTGCAACCGCGTCAGGCGGCGAGCCTGCCAGCGGATTACAACGGCGAGCAACTGCTGCAATTCGCCCTGTGCCAGAACCGCGTGGTGTGCCTCGACGACCTGACCGGCAGCCTGCACGAAACCAGTTTTCTACCGGCGGCGAGCACGCCGTGGCAGTCGCTGTTGTGCGTGCCGCTGGTCAATCAGCACAAGTCGGTCGAGGGCTTGTTGCTGTGTGCCAGTCGTCGTCGCACTGACTTGCAGGGTTTCGCCGACTCCCTCGGCCAGCTCGGCTCGTTCGTACTCGGCCAACTGCATCTGCTGCAACGCCTGCGTCAGCCAGCCGCCGAATCGGCCACCGCCACTCGCAGTGTGCCGAGCATCAGCGGCTACGGCCTGATCGGCAAAAGCGCGGCGATGCGCCAGACCTATTCGCTGATCAGCAAGATTCTTCACAGCCCGTACACTGTGCTATTGCGTGGCGAGACCGGCACCGGCAAGGAGGTGGTGGCGCGGGCGATCCACGATTGCGGCCCGCGTCGCTCCCAGGCGTTCATCGTGCAGAACTGCGCGGCGTTTCCGGAAAACCTGCTGGAAAGCGAACTGTTCGGCTACCGCAAAGGCGCCTTCACCGGCGCCGATCGAGATCGCGCAGGGCTGTTCGACGCGGCCAATGGCGGCACGTTGCTGCTCGATGAAATCGGCGACATGCCGTTGTCGCTGCAAGCGAAGATTCTGCGTGTGTTGCAGGAAGGCGAGATTCGTCCGCTGGGTTCCAACGACACGCACAAGATCGACGTGCGCATCATCGCCGCGACGCACCGTGATCTGGCGGCGCTGGTCAGCGAAGGCAAGTTCCGCGAGGACTTGTACTACCGCCTCGCACAATTCCCGATCGAGCTGCCGGCCCTGCGTCAGCGCGAAGGCGACATCCTCGATCTGGCCCGGCATTTCGCCGAGAAGACCTGCACCTTTCTGCAGCGTGATCCGGTGCGCTGGTCGGATTCGGCGCTGGAGCATCTGTGCGGTTACACCTTCCCCGGCAACGTTCGCGAACTCAAGGCGCTGGTCGAGCGCGCGGTGTTGCTCTGCGAGGGTGGCGAGTTGCTCGCCGAGCATTTTTCCCTGCGCCTGGAACCGATGCCCGAAGACAACAGCGGCCTGAATCTGCGCGAACGCCTGGAGCAAGTCGAGCGCACATTGCTCCTCGATTGCCTGCGCAAGAACGACGGCAACCAGACCCTCGCGGCCCGCGAACTGGGCCTGCCACGGCGCACGCTGCTGTACCGCCTCGGGCGCCTGAATATCAATTTGGGTGACTTTGATGGTTGAGCTACAGCACTTCTTCGAACCCAACACATACCCTGTGGCGAGGGAATTTATCCCCGTCCGGCTGCGCAGCAGTCGCAGTCCGGTACATACGGTTTCACTGAGAGACCGCGCTGGCAGGTTTTGGGGGCGCTGCGCACTCCAACGGGGACAAGTCCCCTCGCCACGGGAGGTCGCCGTACCTCCAGGCTATGGCTCAAGGCCCCGATCTAGAGGCTTCGAGCCCACCCCAAAAACTTATTTCAGCGCCGCCCGCAAGGGTCGGCGCTTTGTGCTTTGTCTACACCTGGAGACCCTCTGATGTCTGTTCGTCACTGGCACGCTGTCCTGCTGACCCTCGTCGTTCTATGCGGCCTTGGCGGCTGTAGCGGCAATTACAAATTCAACGACAACGACTATCGCCCGTTGGGTGATCCGCAAGCGGTCAATCGCGGCAAGTGACCGCAAGGAGCATCAAACATGGAATTGGTTTTCGAAATGCTGAACACCAAGCAGTTCGTGCCCACCGAGCTGTGCCAGCGGACCTTCAAGCAGGCCGGCGGCGTGATCGGGCGCGGCGAGGACTGTGACTGGATCATCCCTGACCGCAAGCGGCACCTGTCCAATCATCACGCGATTGTCAGCTACCGCGAGGGCTCGTTCTTCCTCACCGACACCAGCAGCAACGGTGTCCAGGACGGCAGCAGCGGCGCGCGCCTGCACAAGGGCGAGCCGGTGCGCATCGAGCACGGCAGCACCTACATTCTCGGCGACTTCGAGATCCGTGCGCGGCTGGTCCGTGACCCGGCGACCTTCGACGGCGAAGTCGGCCGCCCGCGCGCCGCTGGCAGCATCATTCCGGACGACGCGTTCCTCGACCTCGACCCGCTCAACGCCCTCGAACAGCAAGAGCGCGTGTACTCGGAAATCGACGAACTGCTGTCGCCTACCGCCAAGCCGGAAGATTCCCGTCAGCGTGCCGACTACGCGCGCATCGACATGGAAAGCCTGATGGTCCCGGAGCTGATTGCCGCCCCGGTCGAACCTGAGCCGGCGCCTGCACCGAAAGCCGTCGAGCGTCAGAGCGAAGGATTCTGGGAGCACTTCGGCGCGGCGCTGGGCGTCGACGTAAAAGGCCTCAGCCACGACGAACGCGAAGCGTTGGCGCTGAACGCTGCGCGCCTGCTGCGCCAGAGCATCGGTGGTTTGCAGCAGAGCCTGCGCACCCGCTCGGAGCTGAAAAACGAGCTGCGTCTGGCCCAGACCACCGTGCAGGGCACCAACAAGAACCCGCTGAAATTCGCCGTCGACCCGAGCGAAGCACTGCAAATTCTGTTGCAGCCAAGCAAGCCTGGACACCTGCCCGCCGAGCAGGCGATCTCCCGTGCATTCCGTGATTTGCAGGCGCACCAAGTGGCTCTGCTAACCGCCAGTCGCGCCGCTGTGCGTGGCACCCTGGAGCACTTCTCGCCGGAGCAACTGACCCTGCGTTTCGAGCGCGACAGCAAGCCGTTGATCGCCACGTCGGGCGGGCGCTGGAGAGCGTTCGGCCGCTATCACCAGGCCCTGCGTCAGGACGATGACTGGAGCGAGCGTCTGCTGGCCCGCGACTTCGCCCAGGCCTACGAAGAACAGATCCGCCTGATCTCCACCCTCCACACCGACCACCAAGGATGATGCGCATGTCTCGCCGCTCGACCGCTTTTTCAAGACGCTGACTGCGCTCACCGTGCTGGTGCTGCTCGCTGGTTGCTCGTCGCTGTCGCCGTACTCGAAAGTGACCAAGATCAACCTCAAGCTGACCGGCAGCGATCAGCTCAATCCGGACCTCAACGGGCGGCCGTCGCCGATCGTCGTGCGCCTGTTCGAACTCAAGCACCCGGTGACCTTCGAGAACGCTGACTTCTTCAGCCTCTACGAACGCGCCAAGGAATCCCTCAACCCGGATCTGGTGGCCAGCGAAGAACTCGAATTGCGCCCGGGTGAAACAGTGGAACTGAAACTCAGCGTGGAGGAGGGCAGCCGTTACGTGGGCATCCTCGCCGCCTATCGCGACCTGCCGGATACCCAGTGGCGCCACACCGTGCAGATCACTCCGCTGGAACTCACCGAGGCTGATCTGACCCTCGATCAGGCCGGTATCCGCAACACCCAACAAGTGCTCGCCAAGGCGGATGACTGATCATGAACACCCATAAAGTCATTTGGCAGGAAGGCATGCTGCTGCGACCGCAGCACTTCCAGCACAACGATCGTTATTACGATCACCAGATGAAAACCCGCACGCAATTGCTCGGTGGCTACACCTGGGGTTTTCTCAATCTGGAAATCGACTTGCAGTTCCTCAACATGGGCAAACTGGTGATCAGTGAAGCCTCGGGGATTCTGCCGGACGGCAGCCTGTTCGAACTTGGTGGCAACACTGAGCCGCTGGCGCTGGACGTGCCGCCGAACACCGGCAACACGCCGATCTATCTGGCGCTGCCGCTGGTCACCGGCAACCACATCGAGGCCCGGCGCCCGGAGCAATCCGACGTGCTCGCGCGCTACACCGCGTATGACGCCGAAGTCGCCGACTCCAACGCCGGCGATGATTCCGCCAGCCAGGTCAGCTGCGGTCGTCCGGACTTCAAACTGTTGCTCGGCGAGCAGCAGAGCGATCAGGCCTACGTGAAGCTGAAAATCTGCGACGTGCTCGACACCACGCCCGACGGCGTGATCAGCCTCGACCCGGATTTCGTCCCGACCTACATTCAGGCCCACGCCTCCAGCTATCTGCTGTCGTGCCTGAAAGAAGTCATCAGCATGCTCAGCCACCGTGGCGACACCATCGCCGAGCGGATTCGCTCCAATGGCAAGGTCGGCGGCGCTGAAGTCGGCGACTTCATGATGCTGCAACTGATCAACCGTACCGAACTGCTGCTGCGCCATTACCTGGGTCTTGAGCAGGTTCACCCGGAAGAGTTGTATCGCACGCTGCTGACCATGCTCGGCGATCTGGCGACCTTCTCCGGCGAGAGCAAACGCCCGCGTCTGGACAGCCGCTATTCCCACGCCGATCAGGGCGCGAGCTTTCGCAAACTGATGGAAGCGATCCGCCAAGTGCTGTCGATGGTGCTCGAACAGCACGCCATCGAACTGATCCTGCAGGCGCGTCAGTACGGCATCATCGTCTCGCCGTTGCACGATCACAAACTGCTCGGCTCGGCCTCGTTCGTGCTGGCAGCCAGTGCCAACTGCGACTCCGAAGAACTGCGTCAGCGCTTGCCGCAGCACCTCAAGGTCGGCCCGGTGGAGCGCATCCGCCAACTGGTCAACCTGCACTTGCCGGGGATCAAGGTCAAACCGTTGCCGGTGGCCCCACGGCAGATCGCGTTCCATTCGAACAAAACCTATTTCATCCTCGAACTCAGTTCCGAAGACCTGGCACAACTCGAGCGCTCCGGCGGTTTCGCGTTCCACGTGTCCGGCGAATTCGCCGAGCTTGAACTGAAATTCTGGGCCATCAGGAACTGACCGACATGATCAAGGAAACGGATTACAACCAGGACGACAAAACCGTCCTGCTCGACCGTCAGGGCCACGGACCGGCATCGAGTCCGCTGACCGACTTCGCCGCGCCGCCGCGTTTCGAGCAACTGGAAGAACGCATGATCTACGCCGCGCGCCTGCGTCCGGCGGAGGCGTTCAATATCAGCCTCAACTCGCTGGTCGCGGCCTCGTCCGACCTGCTCTCGGAAGTGGTGCGCCTCAAGCACAGCGAAACCCGTGAAGATCTGTACGCTCTCAATGAGCGTCTGACCGCCGGGCTGAAGTTGTTCGAAGTACGCGCCCTGCACAACGGCGCCGAAAGCAGCCAGGTAATGGCCGCGCGTTACGTGCTCTGCACCGTGGTCGACGAAGCCGTCGTGACCACGCCGTGGGGCAACGAAAGCGAGTGGTCGCAGATGAGCCTGCTGAGCAGCTTCCACAACGAAACCTTCGGCGGCGAGAAGTTTTTCCAGCTGCTCGATCGGCTGTCGAAAAACCCGGTCAAGCACCTGCCGATGCTCGAACTGATGTACCTGTGCCTGTCCCTCGGTTTCGAGGGCAAGTACCGCGTGCAGGCGCGCGGCATGCTTGAGCTTGAAGGCATCCGCGACGCCTTGTACCGGCAGATCCGTCAGTTGCGTGGCGACGTGCCGCGCGAGTTGTCGCCGCACTGGGAAGGTCTCAACGATCAGCGCCGCAACCTGGTGCGCATCGTGCCGGCGTGGATGGTGGTGCTCTTTACTCTGGTCTGTCTGGTGGTGATGTATTCGGGCTTCGCCTGGGTCCTGAGCGAACAACGCGACACCGTTCTGCATCCTTATCAGCCGCTTGATCCAGCCGCGGTGCAACCGCAGGCGCAGCCGTAAAACAGGGACGTGTGATGAAAAAGTTTTTCAAGAAAGTCGGCGCCTTCCTGCGCCAGACCTGGGTCTGGACTCTGCTGCTGGTGCTGTTCGTGGCGCTGCTGGTGTGGTTCGTCGGCCCGTTGTTGGCGGTCGATGATTACAAGTTCTGGGAAAGTGCGACCTCGCGCCTGCTGACCATCAGCGTGCTGTTCCTGATCTGGGGCCTGACCATGGTCTTCGTCAGCTGGCGCGCCGGTATCCGCAAGAAAGCCGAGGAAGAAAGCGAGGACGGTCAGGACCGCATTCGCCGCGAAGAGCTGATCGACGAAGAACAGAAAGAGTTGAAGGCGCGGTTCAAGGACGCGCTGAAAACCCTGAAGACGTCGAGCCTGTATCGCGGTCGCAGCGAGCGCTGGCGCAGTGACTTGCCGTGGTACCTGCTGATCGGTCCGCAGGCCTCGGGTAAGACCAGCCTGCTGGACTTTTCCGGTCTGGAATTTCCGATCAACAAGATCGACCGCAAGCTGACCCGCGACACCCTCGGCACCCGTCATTGCGACTGGTATTTCGCTGATCACGGTGTACTGATCGACACCGCCGGGCGTTACACCACTCAACCGGACGCCGAAGTCGACGGCAACGCCTGGACAACCCTGCTGGAGCTGCTGCGCAAGCGTCGTCGCGGACGTCCGTTGAACGGCGTGCTGGTGACCATTCCGGTGGAAACCCTCACCGGCGGTAGCGAGCAGGACATCGAGACACTCGCGCGGCAGGTGCGCAGCCGTTTGCAGGACGTGCATCAGAAGCTGCACGTCGACGTGCCGGTGTATCTGGTGCTGAGCAAGGCGGACAAGCTGCTCGGCTTCGACGAGTTCTTCGACCAACTGACCCGCGAAGAAAGCGATCAGGTGCTCGGCACCAGTTTCCGCAAGGATCAGGTCGGCACCGACGTCACGGTCCTGCGCAACGAGTTCGAAGAGCTGCTGCGCCGCCTGAACAGCCAAGTGATCATGCGCATGCACTCCGAGCGCGACACTCAGCGCCGTGGCCGCATCCTCGACTTCCCGCATCAGCTCGGGCAGATCGGCGAGCGCCTGTGCCTGTTCGTCGACATGGCGTTCACCGGCAACCGCTATCAGCGCGCCACGCAACTGCGCGGTTTCTACCTGACCAGCGCGCCGCACCTGACCCAGGAAATGGATTCGACCACCGCCGGCATCGGCGCCAGCCTGGGCATGAACGCCGGTGTGCTGCCGACTCTGCGCAGCGGTCGTTCGCGATTCATCCACCACTTGCTCAGCCAGGTGATTTTCCCCGAGGCCGATCTGGCCGGTCTGGACAAGCGCGAGCGCAGCCGCATTCATTGGGGCCAGCGTGCGCTGTACGTCGGCGCTCTGGCAGCACTGGCACTGTTCGGTATGCTCTGGGCCGGTGGTTTTTCGGCCAACTACGAGCGTCTGGAAAACCTGCGCACGCTGGCACAGAACTGGACCCAGCAACGTTCGGCCGTAACGCCGCGCGATGACGCCATGGGTGTGCTGAAAGTTCTCGACACCAGCTACGCCGCGACCCAGGTGTTCCCGAGCAAGGGCGACGTCTCGTACCACGAGCGTGGCGGCCTGTATCAGGGCGAAGAGATCAACCCGGTGGTGAAAACCGCCTACGAGCGTGAGCTTGAAGCGCAGTTGCTGCCACGGGTGGCGACCATGCTCGAGGGGCAGATCCGCGCCAACATGAAGGACCGCGATCGCCTGCTCAACAGCCTGCGCGCGTACCTGATGCTGAACATGAAGGATCGTCGCGACGCGGCGTGGCTCAAGGACTGGGTCGCCACTGACTGGTCGCAGCGCTACACCGGTAACACTGCGGTGCAGAATGGTCTGAACACGCACCTCGAGCGTTTGCTCAAGCAGCCGTTCATTTATCCGCTGAACGATCAACTGGTCACGCAGGCGCGTCAGGTCCTGCGCAGCGAGTCGTTGGCCAACGTGGTTTACCGCATGCTCCGCGAGCAGGCGCGCAACCTGCCGGACTACCGCTTCAGCCAGCACCTCGGCCCGCAAGGTTCGTTGTTCATCGGCACTGAATACGTGATCCCGGGTTTCTACACCCAGCAGGGTTATCAGCAGTATTTCTCGGTGCAGGGCGCGGCGCTGGTCACCGACATCCTGCGTGACAACTGGGTGCTGGGCGAAGGCGCGGGCATCAGCGACATGGATTTGCGTCGCCTGATGGTCGAGCTTGAGCAGCTGTACTTCCGCGACTACGCCAACTACTGGAGCGAAGCCGTTGGCCAGGTCGCACTGCCACCGATCAGCGACGCTGGCGAAGGCGCCGAGCAACTGGCGGGCCTGACTTCGGCCAACTCGCCGGTCCTCGCGCTGCTCACCGAAGTGCGTGAAAACACCCGCTTCGAAGCCGCGGCTGATCCGGTCGATGAAGCCGGCGAAGCTGCCGATGCGCTGGCCGGACAGAAAGGCAAACTGGGCAAGGTCGGCAAACTCGCCGCCGCTGCCGCCGACAAGGCTTCGGCGCTGAACGTGGCGAAGAACCTGCCGGACACCGCGAAGAAATCCCTGCAACGCCGCTTCGAACCGCTGCATCGTCTGCTCGACGACAACAACGGCCCGGGCGCCGACCTGACGCCAGCGTTCAGCGCACTCAACGACCTGCAACTGCAACTGGCCGGTCTGGCCCGTTCCAGCACGCCGGAGCAAGCCGCGTTCGAGATGGCCAAGACGCGCATGAGCGGCCAGCGTGATGCGCTGACCAACCTGCGCAATGCCTCCGGTCGTCTGCCGCGTCCGCTGAGCGTGTGGTTCAACGTGCTGGCCGAGGACTCGTGGCGTCTCGTGCTCAACGATGCCTATCAATACCTGAACGGCCGTTATCAGAACGAGCTGTACAGCGTGTATGGCAAAACCATCAGCAAGCGTTATCCGTTCAGCGCCAGCAGCACCAGCGATGTGGCGATAAGCGACTTCCGCGAGTTCTTCCGCGCTCAGGGTACCGTCGACCGTTTCTTCGACAGCTACATGCGTCCATTCGTCAGCGGCGATCCGGGCAACTACCGCATGCGCAGCGTCGACGGTCACAGCCTGCCGGTATCGAAGGTCTACCTCGATCAGATGGCGGCGGCGCAGACCATTCGCCAGAGCTTCTTCTCGATCAACCCGGCCGAGCCGACGGTGCAGTTCAAGCTTGAGCCCTACACCCTCGATCCGGCGGTCAGCCGCTCCGAATTCAAGTTCGGCGACAAGACCATGGAATACCGTCACGGCCCGATCCTGCCGATGACCTTCAAGTGGCCGACCGATGCTGAAGACGGTCGCACCAGTCTGGTCATGGACAAGATGGCCGGGCGTCCGATCGGGATCGAGAAGAACTCCGGCCCATGGTCGCTGTTCCGTCTGTTCGACCTGATGCAGACCGAGTACCTGAACGGTCGTGACGTGCTGGTACTGAAAGCCGACGTGGGCGGCCTGCGCGCCAACTATCTGCTGACCAGCCAGCGCACGCCGAACCCGTTCGACATGGGCGTGCTGCGCACCTTCCGTATGCCGGTGCAGCTCTGATGCTGGTGGCCAGTCCCTGGCGCAGCGCGGCGCGTACCGACCCGGGCAAGGTGCGGGCGCGCAACGAAGATGCCTTCCTCGATTCCCCGCAGCATGGGCTGTGGGTGGTCGCGGACGGCATGGGCGGTCATCAGGGTGGCGACATCGCCAGCCAGTTGATCGTCGCCAGCCTGGCTGAGTTGCCGCAACACGAGGACTTCGACGAACGCCTCAAAGCCATCCGCCAGTGCCTGCACTGGCTGAACCGGCGTTTGGGGCAGGAGTTGACCGTCACTGCCGGACGCCACGACAGCATCATGGGCAGCACCGTCGTCGCGCTGCTGGTGGAAGGCAATCGCGCGGCCTGCATCTGGGCCGGCGACAGCCGTTGCTACATGTGGCGCGGGCAGCGGCTGTATCAGCTGTCCAAGGACCATTCGCTGCAACAGCAACTGATCGACGAGCAGCAAATGAGCGTCGAACAGGCGGCAGCGCACCCGGCGGCTCAGGCACTCACCCGAGCCGTCGGCGCCGCCGACACACTGACCCTGGATGTGCTTGAACTCGAGGTCTATCCGGGCGATGTGTTTTTGCTCTGCAGCGATGGTTTGTATCAGGGTCTGAGCAGCGATGCCCTCGGCAACGCCCTCAGCCTCAGCGCGCCGCACGTGGCGCTGGAACGTTTGTTCGACGGCGCTCTGCGTGGCGCTGCGCGGGACAACCTGACAGCCGTGGTGATCCGCCAATGACCAAAATCGAATCACCCATCGATGACTTGCTGATGAGCGAAGAACAGGCCAACAATCTGACCTACTTCGCCTTCGCGAAGGGCAACCAGGCCGAACCGTTGCTGGCGCCGACCAAGGCCAGCATCGGTGCGCTGCCAGATGTACTCGCCGGTCGCTACCACCTCGAGCGTCTGCTCGGGGCCGGTGGCATGGGCGCCGTTTACCGGGCGCGGGATCTGCTGCATGAGCAGTTCGGCGATCCCGATCCTTACATTGCGCTGAAAATCCTCAGCGAAGAATTTGCCGAATCGCCGGACGCCAGTGCCTTGCTCTACAGCGAGTTCGCCCTGACCCGACGCCTGCGCCACGACAACGTCGTGCGTGCACACACCTTTGAAGTCGACACCGACTGCCAGCGGGCCTTCATCACCATGGAATACATGCGTGGCCTGACCCTGGACAAATTGCTCTGCGAGCGGCCCCTCGGCCTGCCGTGGCAAGAATTGCGCGACATCGTTCTGCCGCTGCTCGACACGCTGGCCTACGCCCACGGTCGCGGCGTGCTGCACGGTGACCTGAAACCGAGCAACGTCATGCTCAGCGAAGACGGCCTGCGCCTGTTCGACTTCGGTCTGGGGCAGGCAGAAGAGGGCACCTTGCCCGGTCTGCCGCACCTGAGCCGCGAGCGCTTCAACGCCTGGACCCCGGGCTACGCCGCCCCCGAACTGCTTGAGGGCCAACCGTTGTCGGCCAGCGCGGACGTGTACGGCGTGGCCTGCGTGATCTATGAACTGGCGGGCGGCAAACACCCGTTCCGCCGCTTGCCCTCGACCCAGGCCCGCGACGAGCACCTGGAGCGCGAACTGCGCGCCCCAGCGAATCTACCCCAGCACGGCTGGCAAGCGCTGCGAACCGCGCTGAGCTTCAACCCGGCAGAACGCACCATCACTGCCCAACAATTGCGTGACGCCTTGGGCGCCACTTCGTCCTGGCTGCAACGTCTGCGACTTCGGGCGTAACGGATGACATTCGAACAGGGAGCACACGATGTTCAACTCAGCTAACGAAACCCACTTCAGCCTCAAGGTCGAAGACTACGTCGGCGACCTGCAAGTGCTGTCGTTCACCGGCACCGAAGGCATCAGCCAGGCGTATCGCTTCGACCTCGAACTGGTCAGCGAAAACCCCGATCTGGACCTCGAACAACTGCTGCACAAGCAGGCGTTTCTGGCATTCGATCCACAGGGCTCGGGCATCCACGGGCAGATCTACCGCGTCGCCCAGGGCGATGCCGGCAAGCGCCTGACCCGCTACAAAGTCTCGATCGTGCCGCAACTGCAATACCTGCATCACCGCACCAACCAGCGCATCTACCAGCAGATGTCGGCGCCGAAAATCATTGCGCTGATCCTTGAAGAGCACGGCATCAAGAGCAACGCCTACAGCTTCCAGCTCAGCCAGCCGTGCCCGGATCGCGACTACTGCGTGCAGTACGACGAAACCGACCTGCATTTCGTCCAGCGTCTGTGCGAAGAGGAAGGGATTCACTACCACTTCCAGCACAGCGACAAAGGCCACCTGCTGGTGTTCGGCGACGACCAGACCGTGTTCCCCGATCTCGGCCAGCCGACCGCGTACGTGCAGGGCAGCGGCATGGTCGCCGAAGAACCGGTGATCAAAGGCTTCAAGCTGCGCCTGGAAACCCGCACCAGCCGCACCACACGCCGCGACTACGACTTCGAAAAACCGCGCCTGCAAATGGAAGCGGCGTACAAACCCGACGGCGACAGCACCGAGCCAGATCTCGAAGACTACGACTACCCCGGCCGCTTCATCGACCGCGCGCGCGGCAAGTTCCTCAGCCAACGCGCCCTCGAACGCCATCGCGCCGACTACCGCCAGGCCGAAGGTCGCGGCGACCAGACCAAACTGGTCAGCGGCCACTTCATGGAAATGTCCGATCACCCGCGCAGCGAGTGGAACGACCTGTGGCTGCTCACCGAAATCTTCCACGAAGGCAAGCAGCCGCAAGTCCTCGAAGAAGGCGTGACCAGCGACACCACCGACAACAAAGACGACTTCCACCAGGGCTACCGCAACACTTTCCTCGCCACTCCGTGGGACGTGTTCTACCGCCCGGCCCTCGAACACCCGAAACCGCGCGTACTCGGCAGCCAGACCGCCATGGTCACCGGCCCCAAAGGCGAAGAAATCCACTGCGACCAATACGGCCGCATCAAAGTGCAATTCCACTGGGACCGCGAAGGCCTCGCCGACGACAAAACCAGCTGCTGGCTGCGCGTCTCCAGCTCCTGGGCCGGCGACCGCTACGGCGCCATCAGCATCCCGCGCATCGGCATGGAAGTCCTCGTCACCTTCCTCGAAGGCGACCCCGACCAACCCCTCGTCACCGGCTGCCTGTACCACAAGGAAAACCCGGTGCCGTACGCACTGCCGGCGAACAAAACCCGCAGCGTGTTCAAAACGCTTAGCTCACCGGGAGGCGGTGGTTACAACGAACTGCGCATCGAAGACAAGAAAGGTGCGGAGCAGATCTACATTCATGCGCAGCGTGACTGGGATGAAAACGTTGAGCACGATCAGAAGATTCGGGTCGGCAATGAACGTCACGACACGGTGGTGAAGAACACTTACACCGAGCTGAAGGCTGAAGAACACCGCACCACCATCAGCGACCGCAAGATCGAAGCGAAGCTGGATGATCACCTGACGATTGGGCAGAACCAGCATGTGAAGTTGGGCACGGCGCAGCTGACCAGCGTGGGGAAAGAGATTCACCTCAAGGCTGGGGACAAGATCGTTATTGAGGCGGGGACAGAGCTGACCATTCTTGGGGGTGGGAGCTTTATCAAGCTGGATGGCGGTGGGGTGACGGTGGTTGGGCCGGTGATCAAGATCAATGCGGGTGGTTCTGCGGGATCGGGGACTGGCATCGGGATTAAACCGCCGGTGCTGCCGGGGGCGGCGGATAAGGATAAGGCGGGGAGTTTGATGGATCAGGCGTTGTTGAATGCACCGCCTGAGAAAGTTAAACCGAAGGCTTTTTTTGTGTTTTCCGAGTGATCGACATGAATCGTGTTTTGAAGAAGAGCAATGGCATCGCGATAGCGGTTTTCACCGCGTCGCTGTTGAGCCTGTTTCATGGCAGCGCTTATGCGGATGAATGCCCGTCCGAGGATTTTTCCCAGTTTCTGCCGGCGTTTTCTGCGAATGCTGAAACCCAGCAGCGTTTGACTGCGATGACGGTGAAGTCGCTGGTGTTGAAACCCGAAGGAGAGGGGCGGACTCTTGAGCCGCAAACGGCGGAGATCAACAGCTCCACATTGGCGTTTCCGCTGATGGCACCTTTAGCCACAGACAAGACAGACGGGGTTGAAGTCGAAATAATCGACGACAGTCACGTCAACGTTGTGGACAAGCGAGCGGGTAACAGCAACATCAAGATTTTCAATTTTTCTCGTCAGGCATGCTGGGTACTCGAGGGCGTCGAGAACTGGTCGATCAATGATAAAGACCTTGTTGAAGGGACCACGCCGACCCTGAGTACCGCCGAGAACTTTTGCTATCAGCGTGCGCGAACTTACGGACGCCTTGGTGGCCTGGACAAATACTCCCTGACGGGAGAACTCTTTGAAGCAGCATTGGAAAACTACCTGTGTGCAGCAGCTTCCGGCGATCCTCAGGCAAGTCTCAGTGCTGCCAGTCTGAGCCTTTCCGGAATGGCATCGCAATTGGAAACAGAGAAGGTCGAAGCCCTGTTCAAGGCCGCCGCTACTACTCTGGCAAGCGGAGCTTCTGCATTGTCCACATTCTATTGTTATGGCAATGACACAGACCCCGAGGGCCCTTGTCAGCATCCTGAAGAAGCAGAAAGGGAATTGATTCGCGCCGCATCGATGGGCTCTTCCGATGCTCAAAATAAACTGGGTGATACATTCGAGACCGGTAGATTGGTAACCAAGGATGCCTCCAGAGCACTGGATTGCTATCGCTTGGCCGCCAGTAAAGGAAATGCCACCGCCCTGAGTAATTTAACCAGATTGAAATCGCAAACCGCTGACGCCACAGAATCCAGCCATTGCTATTGATTTGCAGGATGCAGAAATGACAGAACCATTAGATTTAACGGGTAATTACGAAAACCGTGGCTACGTGTACAAGATGGGCGGCGATGGCATAAAAACAAATGCGGCCGGTAATAAGTTAATCGACTGCTCGCACATGGTTAATTTGTTGCTAACGGGGGCTGGCTATAAAATCCCGTATCAAGACACACGTGTAATGGTGGACTCCACTTACTACACAACCGTGGTGCCACCCGACGTCAAGAAAGGCGATATCGCTCTTTGGATTAATGAAGATCCGCTGGGTGGTGGAGATAAGTTATTTCATACCGGTATTGTTGTTGACGTTAATCCTACCGGTACTGCAGGCAAGTTCTTCGGCGCGCAGACGAGGAAAGGGCCGTCATTTACTTACTTTGGCACTAAAGATCCGGCCTTCTACTGGCCCATTCCTACAAAATTTCTCAGGGCTAAAGAAGAGTATAGAACCGGCGCAGCGGAACAACCGGCCCCTGCCCCCGCTCCTGCACCAACGCCTGCTGGACCGGAGCCTGTTCTAAACTTTCAATTCCCCATAAGAAAGGCTGATGGGAAACAGTTCGACAGTGCCAATGAACTGTATGCCGCCATCGAAAATGAGACCTCAGGTCAATACCTTTTGGGTAGCTATAACTTTTGGCACGGTGGCATTCATATTAGCAATGCCAGTGCATCCTACTGTGTGAAAGACGAGCCCGTACGATGCATGGCGGATGGTGTGGTTGTAGCCTATCGCCTCAACGAAGATTATTTACAGTCGGAGTACGCTGGAGATAAACCGGCCAAGCTTAAATACTCTAATTCTTTCTGCCTGGTTCGGCATGACTACAAGTCGCCCGCTAACCCGGAAGAAGGCCCGAACAAAGGGAAACAAAATAAGCTGGTATTTTTCAGTCTTTATATGCACTTGATGCCCTATAAAGGCTACTTGCCTACAGAGGAGGAGTTGGGTAAGCCGAAGATAAAGTTCACGGTGGGAGATTTTACTGCCCGCAGTGATTCTGAGGAAGGTCCGGAATGCGTGAAGTATGGGCTGATTTCTGCGGGCTCTGTCTTTGAAGTTCTAGAAGAAAAGCTTGCCAGCAACGGTATCACTTACGCCCGAGGTAAGTTGTTAAGTGGCAAGGTGCCTAACAGGAAATTAGGGGAAGAATCCTGGTTTGCTTATAAGAAAGATGGTGTGGCAGTCAAGAATAAAAAAGACACCGCGATCTGGAGCGCAATATTACCGCCGGAACGAACCCGGCCAGGCTATTGGAAGGGGCTGGTTAAGGCTCGTGTCAGCGCCCCGAACGGATTGCCGTTGTTCGCAGCGCCCAAAGCTGTTGCTAACGGTGAAAGTGCTGGTGAACCGCTGGGAGAAATGGCCCTTTGTTTGAACAGTGAAATTAAATTCGACGGCACCAAAGTATTTAATCTGAAGGTTGGAAGTTCTCTGGTTCGGATGGCTGAGTGCACCTGCCTGTCTGGCGGTTTGAGAGGCGCAGGAACGGTTCCGTCAACATTCTGGGCGAGCGTCGAAGATATCGGTAACGGTCGGATGGTCACGTGGGCCGAAGTCACACCTGCCGAATTCGATAAGGTAATTGCTTGCGAAGCAGCGATAAAAGCAGGCCATCCAATAGGGTTTTTAGGCTTGCAGGAGAACCTCGGGAAAGTTGAGGGTTCAATCTCTAGCAAATATCACGCTCATATTGAGATATTCACCAGTGATACCGGCCTCGATAAATTCTTGCAGAATGAAGCTGCCCTGAAAATTGGCATGAGTTACCTGAATCTGCCGGCGGGCACGGTACTTGCCAGTAAGGCGACCACGGGACAGCCTGCGACCCTTGAGTCCAAACATATAGTTCCTATGGGATCGGTCTCTGTGTTCAAAGACTCAAAAGGGGTTGAGTGGTATGAGCCGACCGTTACAGAGAAAGATAAAAAGCTGACGGGCCTGATCAAAAAGGCAGATGTTACCTTTACGTCTGCAGGTGCTCAGTTGATATCTCAACATGATTGGGCAAAGTTGGGATATGCAGTTGTCAAAGAGGGCGATGAGAATTCAGATGGTTTTCTTGATCCGGACTCGATGCCGCCTTTTTTCAAGGAGCTCCATGCGAAACTCGACGCTTTGGGTGACAAAGATGGTGAAGTTACCTCCGCGGACTTGAACTCGGCATTGAAGAATGTGGAGTTCCGGGATAAATGGACAAAGTTGATTGCTTACCACCCCACCGAGTGGCAGGCGAAGTCTTCCGAGCCCAAGTGGAGTCGTCTTGATCAATTGCTCGCTGAGTCGCCAAAGTTACTGGAACATGAAAAAGAGCGGATTGACAAGCTTGTTTTTTGGGATGAGCTGGCGGGTGCGTTACAGATGCCTCTTCCGAAACAGGTCTATCATTTTCACCCGATTGCGTTCGTCAATAATTTCATGAAGTTTGCCGTGCCTGGAAAAGGTTGGGCGCACAGTGCGTTTGCCAATTTGCTCGCGAGCGTTGAGTCGAATAATGATTACACTGCTTACAACAGGACCAAGGGTGGACTGAAAGCGTTTTATAAAACTGATTTGACTACGTTGACCATCGCTGAACTACAGCAGAAACAGAAGGACCGGGATATTTTTGCGGCGGGTCGCTATCAAATGGTTCCTGACACGATAAATGGTGCTGTGAAAAAGCTCGAACTTGCTTCCACGCTTAAATTTGACGAAGAGACTCAGGATAAGATTTTTGAGGAATACTTGATAAAAGTTAAGCGCAAGGCATTCATCCAGTATCTGGAAGGCGATGGCGACGTCGAAAAAGCTGCCTATGCCTGGGCCTTGGAATTCGCCTCGGCAGGTGTAAGAAAGGGCAAGACCATTAGCCCGGTGCCGAAGAAAGATGAGCACGGAAACATCGAAATGAAAGACGGCAAACCGGTGATGCTCGCGAGGGTCGCAAGCTTTGAGGGACAGTCGTATTATGCGGGCGACGGTCTCAATACCGCTCACATTTTGCCGGCTGACATGGTTCGTGTTCTCGAGGAGTCAAAAAACAATGGCAAGTAAGTTATCAGCGTCCCGCTTGTTTTGGCTGGGCGCGCTTTTTCTCTTCTCGTGTTTTGCCAAGGCCGATGTGCCGCGGTTCGAAAACTATAAAGTCGACGAAATTTTTAAGGGCCAACATCACGACGCTGTTGCCAGTGATGAAAATAAAAGCTGGGCTGAGGGGCGCAAGAAAGCCATCAAGCAACCCGTAAATTTTGCGGGCCATTATGTTGTTTACGCAAACGGCTGTGGCGGCGGGTCTATCTGTGGCGAAATTCTTGACGTGAAAACGGGGGAGGTTGTTACGTCCTTTCCTAATGCTTATTACATCATCGGAAATGACGGTACCGCACCCTACGCGGCCGTCTACAAGCCAGACAGCAAATTGCTCGAAATTATGGGTGTAGCGGCCGATCCGGAAGTGGATGTAGAGGGTAACGATCTCGAGGAGGGTAACCGGCAGCGCTTCTACGAGTTCGATGGCAAGAAGCTCACTCTGATCGAACTTGTCGATCAGTAAATTTGGTTTATTCCAAGGGGAAAGGTGACGGATGTGCCTCTGGCTAAGTCCGCACCTCCCCTTTCTCCAGCGTGTTCATTTCCTGCGTTGTCGCCATCGACTATCCCTGATGTTGCAACGACCCGTTTGCACTCCTGGGATTCCGGGCGCAGGTGGGAGTAGGGCGGGTAAATTCAGTTCAACCCTTTAGCGGCATCACTAATCGGTCTGACTTGGACGATGCCGGCGTTAGCTGAAACCACCACATTGAGTCCCGTCAACGGTGTCGACACGAAATCAGCCCCAAATCCGGCACGTTTGAAGAGTTGCAGCCGGACTGCGGCGATGGCTTCGTTAACCTGCGCGTCGACAAAAAACGTAAGACGTTGCTCAGCACTTACTGGGGCATGAACGGACCAGATCAATGCATCACCCGACTCACCAAACGCAAAGCCTGAATGACTCAAGGAAGAACCCCGTGAAACGTTTTGTTTTTACCCTGCTGGCCGTGCTACTGCCGGTTTCAGCGGCCTATGCGCAGGATGACTGCAGCCATGTCACCTCAAGCCTGGAAATGGTGCCCTGTTCGGAGGCGGCGAAGAAGGCTGCCGATGCGCAGTTGAACGTCAGCTACAAGCAGTTGATGTCGCGGCTTGAGTCTGACTATCGAGCAGATCCGGCGTTGGGTGCGGAGTACGCGGCGAAGGTTAAAGAGTCGCAACGTGCGTGGTTGAAATTGCGCGATGCTAACTGCCCTTTGGAGGCATTCGAGATCGAGACTGGGATGCCGGCGCATGTGTTCGCGGTTAACTTGTGCATCGCCAGAATGAGTCGCGAGCGCTCGGCGTATCTGGACAAGATTGTCCCTGCGCTTGCATCCGATAAGAGCGCTTCGACGGCACCGACCAGCGACGCTTGCCCCTCGGAGGAGTTCGCGCCTTTCCTGACTGCGTTTTCCGCCAACAGCGAATCACAACGCCGTCTCACGGCGATGACGGTCAAGTCGCTGGTGTTGAAACCGGTGGCGGGAAAGGAACGTAGTACCTTTGAGCCTTCGACCTCGGGAGTCAGTGGAGCTACTTTCAACTATCCGCTGATGGCTGCAATCACGCCCGGCAAGACACTTGGAGTCGAAATCGAAGAGGTCGATGACAGTCACGTCAATGTGGTGGATAAGAGGGCAGGTAACAGCAATGTGAAAATCTTCAACTTCTCTCGTCAGGCGTGCTGGGTGCTTGAGGGGATTGAGGATTGGTCGGTCAGCGAGAAGGATCTTGTCGCAACGGATAACCCGGGAATGAGCCGCGCCGAAAACTTTTGTTATCAGCGTGCAGAAGCGTTGGGTGGGCTGGGGTCTCTTGAGCAATACGGGCTGACTGCGGAGCTGATTGAAGCGTCGCTGGAAAATTTTGTGTGTGCTGCAGAGTCGGGCGATGCACAGGCGAGCCTGTCGGCGGCGAGCCTGAGTCTTTCGCAAATGGCATCTCAGTTGGAAACCCCTAAGGTTGAGGCTTTGTTCAAAGCGGCCTCGAAAATACCAAAGGGTGCGCTGGGCTATGCGACGTTTCTTTGTTCGGGAAACTCCACCGACTATAACGGCCCTTGCCTTCATCCCAAGCAGGCAGAAGAGCAGGTTATTCGAGCGATTACCATGGGCTCCACAGACGCGATGAATTATCTGGCTTCTACCTTTGAAGCAGGCGAGTGGGGAACGAAGGATATGTCTCGAGCGTTAGCCTGTTATCAAATGGCGGCTGACAAAGGTGATCAGCTGGGCCTCTTCAACGTGGGGCGATTGGGATCGTCAGCCACGGCGCCCATCAAATCCAGCCACTGCATTTGAATTTCGAGGGCCTGTTTGAGGCGGTTTTGCACAAGTTTTGCCTGAATCCCTCAGGCTAAAACGTTTAACGCTTGAGCATCTGACTCCCCCGATTTTCCTTTAAACTCCCCACCCCCAAGGAACGCGCTCAGGACACGGAATGCCAGCCCCTTCTTCCTCGCTTCGCCCAGCGTTGGTGCTTTGGCTATATGCCGCTGCGATCACGCATATCCTCGCCGGTCTTACCCTGACCTGGGCCGGTGACTCCGGCTTGCTCGATGGCTACGTGCAAGTCCTCGAACTGTCGTTCTGGGGTGCCGATGCGGTTCCCACCGCCGGCCGCGAACAACAAGTCTGGTGGCTCGCGCTGTTCGGCGCGACGTTGCAAAGTTATTCGCTGTACATGTTCGCGCTGGTGCACTTGGGCAATCGCTTGAAAGCTCCGGCCATCTGGGGCTGGTTGATCGCCGGCATCCTGTTATGGGCGCCGCAGGACATGTGGCTCTCGGCGCAACAGCAGGTCTGGTCGCACGTGTGGCTGGATGGTTTAGCTCTGTTGGTGTTGTTGCCGCCGCTGTTTTGGCTGTACAGACATGACCGTCAAAGGAAGGAGTAACAGCGTGAAAGTATTTTCGATTCTTCTCGGTTGCTTGCTCTCTGCTGCTTCATCCGCATTGTTTGCTGGAGAAGCGTGCAACCCAGACAGTTTGTCCAACCCGGACTTGATCACCTGCGGCCAGCAAACCTTCAAGAAAGTCGATGGTGTCTTGAACGAGCAATACAAAAAAGCGCTGTCGACTCTGGCTCCTGCGGAGCAAAGCCACCTGAGAGATGTGCAAAAGAACTGGGTGCGCTTCAAAGAGTCGTTTTGCGAAGAGCTTTACCAAGCTGCGTTGCCGGGTGCTGAGGTGCCAATCGAGAGGCTTGGGTGTCTGGTGCAGACGACCAATGCTCGGCTGGGAGAGTTGATCGCTCTACAGACGGGTTTACTGCTGGATGGTTTTTACAAAGCGGCATCCGCGATTGCAGGGAAGGATCGTGAGAGAAATTTAGCGGCCTCAATCGAGCGGCTGGGAGGGGATCAATTCGATGATCCGCTTTGGAAGAAGTACGCAGAAGGGCACTGCCAGATGGCTAGCCGTCTGTTGCGTGAAGACGTCGCCTACTGCGTGGTGAGGATGCGCTTTCAATTACCCATGAACCGCTAAAGGAATGTTTGGTTTGAAATTTTCGTCTGCATTGTTTTCCGCGATGCTCGTTTTCATTCCTCTGGCGGCTCATAGCGAGGTCACGACCGGGGTTTTTTGCTTTCGCTCCTACGAAGGCAAACCCATAAATTTTGAATTCCGAACCTATTACGACTCTGTCGCCAAATGGAGCGGTGCTGGCGTCAAGTACAGCAAGTCGAAAAAGGCAATCGGGCTGGTTCATCGCAGTACTGAACAAGAAGAACTCGTGTATGGCCGGCCCTACCAGTACACGACAACTTGGGTTGAAGTAGTTGATGGCGCACTGACAGGTGAGTATCAGATGGTCACTCAGGGTGGCCGGGTTGATGCGATGACGTATACGAATTACAAGTCTGCAAAGAAGTATTCGTTTGAAAACGATTACAACGTGGATGCGAAACCTGAAACAGGTTGCCAGTGGTGAAGCAGGGAATATTCAAAAAGGGGACTTAACGTCCCCTTTTTTTTCATTCACCAATCTCGCTACGGCTTGGCCGCCACGCTTCGCACTTCAATGTGATCAAGCGTCCCTTCCACCATCAATCTGACCCCGTCCGCCATCCTACTCAATGCCAATGCAACCGAGCGGCGTGAGCCATCTATGTCGTCCGCAAGGTCCGCAGCGATGATGCTGATGGATAGCAGGTCTTCCGAGGCGTTGGCCAGGAGGGCTTCGGCATCGATGTCCGGGTTCAGGCTGAACAGGCCTTCAGGGCGTGGGGCCTGAGAGAGGTCAGATTTGCCGAAGTGGTGATCGAGGGCGCGTTCGGCGGCTTCATGTAATTTTCTTGAATCGAAGGATTCGTAGGGGGAGGTGTCCTCGGTGTTGGTATTTGAATTGGTCATCGGTGTAAATCCCTTGGAGTAAGAAGAAATTGCTCCCGAATTCGGACTTGCACATCCGGTCACCGAATACCCGATGACGCAGGAAGCCTATCGGTGATCTTCAAGCTCGCCTAGTTCACGGACAGCCCCGCACTTTGCAGGAAACTTCCCATGGATTCGCGGGGCGGAAGATCAAAAGATCGCAGGCTTCGCCAGCTCCTACAGGGATGTGTTTCAACAGGTGTAGGACGTTGCTTGCGGAATCGTGACTTGGCGGTCATCGTGCGGGAAATGGTCTGCATCCTCTTCCAACAGCTTCAGATACTGGCGTTATCGTCCGAATCCCTTACACTGCCCCGGCCGTTCATTTTCCTTTTGAGGCTGTGCGCATGAAATTTCGTTTTCTCCTGTGGATGATGGGTTTGTTGATGGGTAAGGCCAGCCGGACAAATCCTGCGTTCCAGCAGCAGTTGGGTGACAAGGATCTGGTGTTTCAGCTGCAGACGTTGGACGGGAAAGTGGCGCGGCATTTCGTGGTCAAGGATCAGCGCATCACCAGCAAGTCTGGCGTGGTGCCGGAGCCGGCGTTTGCGATTGCGTTTAAAGACGCGGGTTATGGCTTTGCCACGATGCAGGCGAAGAACAAGCAGTTGGCGTTTATGCAGGGGATTCAGGACAAGTCGATCCAGCTCAAGGGCAACCCGGTGCTGGTGATGTGGTTTCAGGGGTTGATGAAGTATTTGAAGCCGAGGAAGGCAAAGGCCAAGGCTTGAGATTTTTTTGGGTTGGCTTCAAGCGAAGCACAATGAAGAATCGTGCGTTCTTTGGCTCGCAAAGTCTTTATTCAGGCCTGTAAAGACGGTCGAACTGTCATTTCTGTCAGGTGCTTTGCTCATCTTCGCGATGCTCTACTCAAGCTCCGGTCCCGTAAAGGACGCCACGCACTTGATGGAGCAAGAACATGACTCAGGCTCAGGACTTGACCACGCCAGGTACCCCCGATCCCTCTTTTGCCCTGAATGGTTTATTGAAATTACCGATACCGGGCATTGCGAGCCATGAGGCTGCGGCCGTTTTGGCCCTTCCCGACGGGAAGTTGCTGGTCGCTCTTCCTCTGGAAGGAAGTGACGCGCTGCTGGCCATCGCCCGATTGAACGAAGACGGTACGCTCGACAAGTCCTTCGGAAGTCATGAGACGGGTTTCGTCGAGATATCTTTGAACGGCGCTAGCATCAGCACCGTGTTTGGGCTCGATGCGTTGCGGGACGGCGGCTGGCTGGTGCGCGTTCAATACTTCACACAGAAGGCCGTCGATGCCGGCCAAGCAATGATCCGCTTGAAAGGCGACGGTGAGCTGGACGATTCGTTCGGCGATAAAGGCGTGAGTTTATTTTCTTTCTACAAGATCCCGGGCTCCACGCTTGCGTCGTCGGCAGGGGCGAAGTCAAGCCAAAAGTCCCCCGCTACAAATGCCTCTACCGTCTCTGCAGTTCAGCAGGCCGATGGCAAAATCGTCCTGCTCCATTTCCTGCTGATCGATGAGCCATGGCCATCGCCCGTCGTGATGCGTCTTTTGGCGAACGGCTCGCTCGATCCATCATTTGACGGCGCGGGGTACGTCTTGGTGGATGTCGGTGCCACCTCGAACACCGCCGGCGCTATCGCTGTTCAAGCCGATGGCAAAGTATTGGTTTGCGGCGTTTTTCAGAGTGGTGAGACAGCCTCCGGAGTTTTTCTGGCACGTTTGGACGTAGCGGGGAAGCTGGATAAGGATTTCAACAACGGCCAGGCGAAGCTGATTTTCGACGAGGATGGCGAGAGCTCTTTGAACGCTGTTTCGGTGCGCGAAAGTGATGGCAGGATTGTTGCGGTGGGTGACGCCTGGCAAAAGAACGTCCATGGCGGGTTGGTGGTTGTGCTGAACGCCAGTGGAGCATCCAATCTTGTATTCAATAATGGCCAGCCTCTGTTTTCCCCGTTACTGCCAGACGGATTGACGTGGCGGCATACATCACAGCTCGACGGCTCGATCATTGTCGTTGGAGCCGGTGATTCCGCGGTAATTACCGCGCGCTTTCTCGCAGACGGCAAGCTGGACACGGCCTTCAACGGTATTGGCTATACGCTCTTCGATAACGTAGCGGGGCCAGTGTTTCCTCATGATCTGGCAATCATGGAGGACGGTCGGATAGTGGTGTCCATGACCCACACCAGCCTTTCTGACCCTTCCCGGGTGGATGGTTGGATCACTCGCTATCTAAGCGCAAACCTGACGAGTGGCACGCTGAATTTTGATCCGTCTTTTGGCGAAAACGGCATTGTCAGATTTCCGCTTGGAGGATTGTCTGAGTTTGACGTAAGAGCGGTATTGGCTCTGCCGGACAACAAGTTGCTGGTGGCTGTTCGTCGACGCAAGGATGGCCTGGAAACGCTGATCGCCCGGCTTCTGGAGGACGGCCAACTAGACCTCGGTTTTGGTGAAGAAAAGACCGGATTCGTCGAGATTTCACTCAAGGACGGTTTGTATATGCACTCGATGCTCGAGTTGACGCCGTTCCCGGATGGCGGTTGGCTCGTTCGTGCCGAGTACCAGAACAATGGGCCTGATGTTTCTGCCGGGCTGGTTGTCGTGAAACAAGACAAAGATGGACGGCTGGATCACAACTTTGCTGACCAGGGTGTGCGTTACATTCCTTATGGGCAGATGGGGAGCGCGGGTCATGGCGACAATGTCTTGCGGCAAGACGAGAAAATCCTGCTGGTCGGCTCCGTCGAAGACGACACTGGCCGTGTGAGCGGCATCGTCATGCGGCTCAATGCGGATGGCTCCGACGACACCACGTTCAATGGCACGGGTTTCGCGCTTGTCGAGCTCGCTGGCATTGCATACCAACACAGTTCTGCGCAGCTGGTCGTGCATCAACCTGACGGCGCTGTGGTGGTTGGTGGCAGCTATAGCGGGCCATCTTCGGGCGCTTACGTCATTCGATTCGACGCTAACGGCAAGATCGACAGGGAGTTTGGCGAGAGCGGTAACGGAGTCGTGATCATCTCTGGTGAGGATGAGATCCACCTGTCCGCCATTTCAATTGTGGATAGCAAGATTGTTCTTGCAGGGGCTGCCGTAAGGGACGGTGGCATGCGTGGAGTGATTGCGGTCCTCACGTCCAAAGGCTCCTACAATCTCGTATTCAATAACGGTAAACCGTTGTTCTCCGACTTTGTCCCGCAAGGTTTGAGATGGTTGCGCTGTGTAGCGCGACCTGACGGTTCAATCGTCGTCAGCGGCGACACCGGAATCGGAGTCACCGACGATGATCCGAGTGCGATCACGGCGAAGTTTTTGGCGGACGGAACACTGGACCTGTCATTCAACGGCACAGGGTTCAGCATCTTCGACGAGGCCGGGGTCCTGGAGGCTCTTCATGACATGACGGTACTGGGGGACGGCCGAATTGTAGTGGGAGGGTATTTCATTGGAAGCTTCCCGAATCCGCAGGGCTGGGTGATTCGGTACCGCGGTTGATTACGCCAATAATCAACAGTTGGCCGCAACGCACCCGCTCCTGAAGATCGCATCGATCTTGTGGGAGCGGGCTTGCCTGCGAAGCTTTTCAGGCCTGGCTGAACTGCGAAGCCAGTTCACGCAGCAGCACTTCAGCCTCAAGCACTTTGCTGACGACATCGTTGGCTTTGTCACGGCTCAGGCCGACGCGTTCAAGCAGGGCATCCGGAATATCTTCATCCGGCCCGGAGCCAATCCCGCGGCTGCGTAGCAGGCGTACGGCCAGGCAGACGAGGTTCGGGTATTCGGCGTAGGCGCCGTCGTAGCTTGGGTCGTGCTGGAAGCGCAGGGCGGTGGCCAGTTCATCCGGCATGTCCCAGTAGCGCATCAGCCACGAGCCGATCTGTTCACGGCTGATACCGAGCAGGTGTTGCTCGATGTAGCTGTGGCAAAGGTGCGGGTTGACCTCCAGGTGGCGGCAGATCAGCGAGAAGTGCGGCGGAAACACGTGGGCCAGCAGCAGGTAACCGAAGTTATGCAGCAGACCGGCCAGATACGTCAGGCCGGCTTCCGGGCGCTGGGCGCGCGGCATGGCGCGGGTCAGGCCTTCGATGACGGCGGCGGTGTAGATCGACTGCTGCCAGTACGGCGTGGTGTGTTGCGGGTGGTCTTTCGGCAGGCTCAGGGTCTTGCCGAGGGCCAGGCCCAGCGCGAGGTTGATCACCAGATCGAAGCCCAGCACGCGGACGATCGCGTCTTCCACCGAACGAATCTTGCCCGGCGAGGCGTAGTACGGCGACGCCGCCCAGCTCACCACTTGCGCGGCCAGCGCCGGGTCGGTTTCAACCACGCCGGTGATGTCGTCGATGGTGGCATTGGGGTCAACGCGCAGCTTGATGATTTTTTGCGCGGTTTCGGCCAGCGGCGGAATCTCGATGGTCGCTTCCAGACGCTGCTGAATGCGGCGTGCGGTGAACGCCTGCACGGCCTGGGTGATTTCCTCGCGGTCATCGTCCGGGCGGTCGAGGTTCGGGCGGATGCTGCTCAGGGCTTCGCCGAAGTTGGCGGCGCTGGCCTTGGTCAGCATCGATTTGAAGTCTTCGCTGCTGATTTCCAGCAGCAGGCCCGGCTCGCCGGAGTTGATCAGCAGCTTCGGCTCGCGCAGCAGGCTTTCTTCGTAGAGGCACGGCGAACTCGTCAGCGCCGGCAGGCCTGGGAGCAGGCTCAGATTGTGTTTGCCGAGCATCTTTTCCAGGCGTTCGGTGGACACGGCTGTGAGTCGGCGACCAGTGAGTTCGGCGAGGCGATTGAGATCCAGCAACTGGCTCTGTGGAAACAGCACCATCAACGCGCCCACGGCGTCGTCCAGCAACACGGCCTGCACTTTGCGCGAGGCATTGAGGCCGTGGTGGTCGAGCACTTCTTCGTAGGCAACGCCCAGCTTGTTGAGCAGCAGCCGAATAACAGACGGAGCTTGCGGAGATTCGGGGACGAGAGCAGCTTCGATCATGGTCTGTATCCGTTTTTGAAACAATGGCAGGAGTATAACCAGCTCTGTAGGAACGATCCTGCACAAACTGCGACGGTGCTCACACTTGGCCGTATTGCTGCCCATGCCGCAGCCAACGGTCAAGCAATGGGCTGACGTGGGTCGGCCAGCGCTCCAGCAAAGCCTGGGCAGCATCGCGCACGGCGGGCAATAAATCGGCGTCGCGCATCAGGTCGGCGACCTTGAATTGCAGCAGGCCGGTCTGGCGGGTGCCGAGCATTTCCCCGGGGCCGCGCAATTCGAGGTCCTTTTCGGCGATGACGAAACCGTCGTTGGTCTCGCGCATGATGCCCAGGCGCTGGCGACCGATCTGCGACAGCGGCGGGTGGTAGAGCAGCACACAATGGCTGGCCGCGCTGCCCCGACCAACCCGACCGCGCAACTGGTGCAGTTGCGCGAGGCCGAGACGCTCGGGGTTTTCGATGATCATCAGGCTGGCGTTGGGCACGTCGACGCCGACTTCAATCACTGTGGTGGCGACCAGCAGTTGCAGGTTGCCGGCCTTGAACTCGGCCATCACCGCAGCTTTTTCGACCGGTTTCATGCGCCCGTGAATCAGCCCGACCTTCAATTCGCCGAGGGCGGCGGTGAGGTCTTCGAACGTGGTTTCGGCGGCCTGGCAGGTCAGCTCTTCGGACTCCTCGATCAACGTGCACACCCAATAGGCCTGACGACCTTCGGCGCAAGCGCTGCGCACCCGTTCGATGACTTCGACGCGGCGGGTGTCGGTGACCAGCACGGTGTTGACCGGCGTTCGCCCGGGCGGCAATTCATCGAGGATCGAGGTGTCGAGGTCGGCGTAGGCGCTCATTGCCAGCGTGCGTGGAATCGGTGTGGCGGTCATGATCAACTGATGCGGACACATGCGCCCGCCGACGCCTTTCTGCCGCAGCGCCAGACGCTGCTGCACGCCGAAGCGGTGCTGTTCGTCGATGATCACCAGCGCCAGATTCTTGAACTGTACTTCGTCCTGAAACAGCGCGTGGGTGCCGACCACCATCGGTGTGCCGCTGGCGATTTGTTCCAGCGCGGCGACGCGGTTCTTGCCCTTAAGCTTGCCGGCCAGCCACGCGACTTCAATGCCCAGCGGTTCGAGCCAGCGTTTGAAGGTGATGAAGTGCTGTTCGGCGAGGATCTCGGTCGGCGCCATCAGCGCGACTTGATAACCGGCCTCCAGCGCTTGCAGGGCGGCGAGGGCGGCAACCACGGTTTTGCCGGCGCCGACGTCGCCCTGAATCAGGCGCAACATCGGTTCGTGCTGGCTGAGGTCGTAGGCGATTTCGTTGCCGACGCGCTGCTGAGCACCGGTTGGGCTGAAGCCGAGGTTCTTCAGGTATTTCGGCGGCAGCCTGGTGGCTTTCGGCATCGCTGGCGCGCGCAGGGAACGCATGCTTTCGCGCAGACGCTGTTGCGACAGTTGATGCGTGAGCAGTTCTTCGAAAGCCAGGCGATGCTGCGCCCAGTGATGGCCAAGGGCGAGTTCATCGACATCGGCATCGGCGGGCGGGTTGTGCAGGTAACGGATCGCGTCGGCCAGCGGCGCCAGTTGGTAGTCGCGGGCCAGTTCGGTCGGCAGCCAGTCCGGCAGGGTGCTCGGCTTGAGCAGCGTCAAGGTCTGCATGCACAACTGGCGCAGGCGCTGCTGGGTCAGGCCTTCGGTGAGCGGGTAGACCGGGGTCAGGGTTTCATCCACTGGCGGCGGCTCGTCGCCGGTGATGGCGCGGTATTCGGGGTGGTAGATTTCCAGGCCTGAGGCGCCGGGCCGGGCTTCGCCGTAGCAGCGAACCCGCGTGCCACGCTTGAGCCCTTCCTTCTGCGCGTTGCTGAAATGGTAGAAGCGCAGGCTCAGCCCGCCGGTGCCGTCCTGCAAGCGCACGACCAGACTGCGGCGGCGACCCATGACCACGTCGGCACCGCTGACGGTGCCTTCGACCACGGCGTCCTGCCCCGGTCGCAATGCGCCGATCGGCACCACGCGGGTGCGATCCTGATAACGCAGCGGCAAGTGGAAGAGCACGTCCTGCAGATTCTCGAGGCCGACCTTGGCCAGTTTCTCGGCCATGGCTTCGCCGACACCCTTGAGTGCCGTCACCGACACTTGCGACAGCTCCGTCATGACGCTCGCTTAACCGGCCGTGACCGGCGCCGCTGGCTTGGCCACCGAGCACAGGCGAATGGAGTCGGCGAGGATCTCGATGGCTTTCGGCCGTGGGAAGCTGGCGCGCCAGGCGATCGCCACGGTGCGGAACGGCACCGGCGCGGTCAGTGGGCGCACTTCGATCACGCCGGGGGCGTAGTGATGGCTGTCCACCGCCGACAGCGGCAGGATCGAGATGCCCAGGCCGGACGCGACCATGTGGCGAATGGTTTCCAGCGAGCTGGATTCTACCGTGGTGTGCTTGGCGCCGTCGTTGCCCTTGGTCAGAGTCGGGCAGGCTTCGAGCACCTGATCGCGGAAACAGTGACCTTCACCGAGCAGCAGCAGGCTCTTGTCGTTGAGCAGGCCGGCGTCGATGGATTCTTTCTTGGTCCACGGATGCTGGGCCGGCATGAGCACGTAGAACGGCTCGTCGTAAAGCGGCAGGGTCAGCACGTCGGCTTCATTGAACGGCAGGGCGATGATGATCGCGTCGAGCTCGCCGTTGCGCAGTTTGTCGCGCAGCACGTGGGTAAAGTTTTCTTCGATGTACAACGGCATCTGCGGGGCGACCCGGTGCAGTTGTGGAATCAGATGCGGGAACAGGTACGGGCCGACGGTGTAGATGGCGCCGACTTTCAGCGGTGCGGTCAGCTGGTTCTTGCCGGCCTGGGCCAGTTCACGGATGCCCTGGGCTTGTTCCAGGACTTTCTGCGCCTGGGCGACGATGCCTTCGCCGACCGGGGTCAGGCGCACGGCGCTTTTGCTGCGCTCGAAAATCAGCACACCGAGTTCGTCTTCAAGTTTTTTCACGCCCACCGACAGCGTCGGCTGACTGACGTGGCAACGCTCGGCGGCATGGCCGAAATGCTGCTCTTGGGCGAGGGTAACGATGTAGCGTAATTCTGTGAGGGTCATAGCAAGCGTCCATGAAGATGCGCGCCAAGCATACCGGCTGCAATCGATAGACGCACGTTATCAGACTGCGGGCTGAGTGCGACACCGGTCGAGGTCGGTTTGCCGCTGGCAGATATGCAAAAGGCACCTTTCGGTGCCTCTTGGCTTGGTTCTCTCGGCTGGCGGAGAACCTTGTGGGAGCTGGCAAGCCAGCTCCCACAGGTATTGCGGTGTTGCTTAGCGGCGACGTTCGAGCGAATAAACAAACGGCGCAACAATTTCGATCGAGCCGTTGTTGAGCATGTCGGCCGGCGGCTTGGGCAGCGGTTGTGCGCGGCGGATCATGTCCAGGGTGGCCCGGTCCAGATCAGCGTTGCCAGAGCGGCCCACCAGTTCGAACGACAGCACATTACCTTCGCCATCGACCACGAAACGCAGACGATTCAAGCCTTCCTTGCCCCGCGACTGCGCACTCTGCGGGTACTTCTTGTACTTCTGCAGATGCGCGAGCAGAGTGCCTTGCCAACTGGCCTTGGCCGCCAACTGAGCCGGCGACGGACCTGGTGCAGGCTGGGCGGATTTCTCCGTCGGTGCCTGGGTCGGCTGGGTATCGGCCGGTTTCTCCTCGGAAGGTTTTTCCTTCGGCGGATCAGGCAGCTTCTTCTCCACCGGCTTTGGCGGTTTCGGCTTGGGCTTAGGCTTGGGTTTGGGTACCGCGATTTCCGCTTTCGGTGCTTCAGCCAGTTTCGGGATCGGCAACTCTTCAACCGGAGCCGGTGGCTGCGGCGGTGTGACGACTTTCGGCGGAGCCGGCGGTGGCGGGGCAGGCAACGGGGCCAGCTCGACCATCATTGCCTGCGGCGGCAATTCGATGGGCGGGCGGGCGGTCCAGTTCAGCGCCAGCGCGATGGCCAGCGCGTGCACGCCCAGCACCACGGCCAGGCTACCGCTGTAACGCGTCAGCTTATGGCGCGTCGTGATCATTTCTTGGCTGCCGTCTCAAGTCCGACCAGACCGACCTTCAGGTAACCGGCGGCGCGCAGGCTGTCCATCACGCTCATCAGGTCGCCGTAATCCACGCCTTTGTCGGCCTGGAAGAAGATGGTGGTGTCTTTCTTGCCCTGGGTCTTGGCGTCGAGGGTAGCGCCGAGGGTTCCGGCTTTCACTTCGTCGTCACCGAGGAACAGGCGCTGGTCCGCTTTCACACTGAGGAACACCGGTTTCTCTGGCCGCGGCGCCGGTTTGGCGGTCGAGGCCGGCAGGTCGACTTTTATGTCCACAGTGGCCAACGGCGCGGCCACCATGAATATGATCAACAGCACCAGCATCACGTCGATGAACGGCGTGACGTTGATTTCGTGGTTCTCGGCCAGATCGTCGTCTGCGCCTTCTTTCAAATGCAGGCCCATGGCCGATTACCCCACTTTAACCATGTGCGGCTGCGAGCTGCGCTCAGGCTGGTGGTCGAGATCGCGGCTGACCAGCAGCAGGACTTCTGCCGAGGCATCGGAGACCTGCGCCTTGTAACCGGCGATGGAACGGGCGAAGACGTTGTAGATCACCACCGCAGGAATCGCCGCAACCAGACCCAGTGCAGTGGCCAGCAGCGCTTCAGCGATGCCCGGTGCGACAACTGCAAGGTTGGTCGTCTGGGTTTTGGCGATGCCGATGAAGGAGTTCATGATGCCCCACACGGTACCGAACAGACCTACGAACGGTGCGGTGGAACCGATGGTGGCGAGGACGCCGGTGCCGCTGCTCATGTTGCGACCGCAGGCAGCAACGAGGCGCTCGAGGCGGAAGCTGACGCGTTCCTTGATGCCTTCTTTCTCGCGGCTGTTGACCGACAGGCGCATCTCTTCGAGCGCGTCGTGCACCAGCAGGTTGGCGAGGGTGCCTTCCTTGCCGGCCGTGGCGCTTGCTTCTTTAAGGGTGGTGGCTTTTTTCAGTGCAGCGATTTCGCCACGCAGACGACGCTTGGCGCCCATCAGCTCGAAGCCTTTGGCGATCCAGATAGTCCAGGTGATGATCGAAGCGATGGCCAGACCGATCATCACGATTTTCACGATGATGTCGGCGTTCTGGTACATACCCCACGGCGAAAGGTCGTGGGCCATGCCCAAGGTGTTGTCGGCTTCGAGGGCTTCAGGTGCGTCGGCCGCGTCGACAGCCTGCACCGGATCGGTGGCGGCTGGTGCAGCCGGAGCGGCAGCGGGTGCGCTCTGCTCGGTGGCGGCTGGGGTGGCGGGTGCTTGAGCGTCGGCGAAGGCGGCGGTCGGTGCCAGCATCAGGCTGAGCAACAGAGCCGCGACGGCGCTCCAGGCGCGAGGTCGAGTGGTTGGCGAAGCGGGAGTTTGATTACGTGTCATGCTGGCCGGACCTGAGATAGAAAAACGTTGTTGCTCTTCCAGGCCTCGTGAGGCCGAGAACAAAAGTGGCGTGCATTATTGCAAGTAATTCTTGTTAACAAAAGTAATAGAGTAACTTTTTTTCCTTCATTGCTAGCCGTTCGTCCTGTGCCAGAGCTAGTCTGTGCCTTTCTGATGGGAGTTTTCTGATGTCCGCGCCTTCTGTTTTGATTGCCGGTTGTGGTGATGTCGGCAGTCGTTTGGCCACGCAATTGCTGGCGGCTGGCTGGCAAGTTCATGGCCTGCGCCGCGACGTTTCCAAGCTGCCGGAGGGTGTCATCGGCGTCGCCGGCGACCTGTTCGGCGAAGAGTGTCCGGCGACCTGGCCGGTAGGCGCTGTCGATTATCTGGTGTATTGCGCCGCGGCCACCGATCACGACGAAGAGGGCTATCGCAAGGCCTACGTGCAGGGTTTGCAGAATGTGCTGAGCTGGCTGGGTGACTATGGGCAAGTGCCCGAGAGGCTGATCTTCGTGTCCAGCAGCAGCGTGTACGGCCAGCAGGACGGAGCATGGGTGGATGAGACCTCCGAGACGGTCGCGGCCGGATATTCAGGTCGCTTGATGCTCGAAGCCGAGCAGGTCGCGCTCAATAGCGGCATCCCGGCAAGCGTGCTGCGCCTGACCGGCATTTACGGCCCGGGCCGCGAGTGGCTGCTGACTCAGGTGCGTCGCGGCTATCGCGTGGCTACGGAGCCACCGCTGTATGGCAATCGTATTCATGCCGATGATGCAGCGGGGCTGCTGGCGTTCTTGCTGGAAAAAGACCGCGAGGGCGTCAAGCTGGACGAGCTCTTTATCGGTGTGGATGACGCGCCTGCGCCATTGGCCGAAGTGGTGGGCTGGTTGCGCGAGTACCTGGGTGTGACTGAATGGGCGGACGACGCCAGTGTGCGGCGCACCGGCAGCAAGCGTTGCAGCAATGCGCGGGCGAAAGCGTTGGGGTGGGTGCCGAAGTATCCAAGTTACCGCGAAGGCTATGCAGCGATTCTTGAAGGTAAGTGCTGAATTTTCAGCAACACAAAAACCACTGTGGGAGCGAGCCTGCTCGCGAATGCGGTATGTCAGTCATTATCAGTTCGACTGACCCACCGCGTTCGCGAGCAGGCTCGCTCCCACATTTGATCTTCTGAGGTTTCGGAAGCAGGTTACTGTTTTTCCAGCAACCACTTGCGCTCACCCGCGGCAAACTGCGGTTGCTCATCCGCCAGCGCAGCGTTGACTGCTTGCAAAATCTCCAGCTCCTTGCCCTTGCGCACAAAGATCCAGTTATTGCCCTGGCCATTGAGTTGCAGCCACATGCTGTCGTTGCCATTGCTCATGGACGCGCAATCGCCGGCCAGACACAAGGCATAACGGTCAACGCCCGGCAGGCCGGTCACCTGGCCGTCGGCCTGGAACTGCACGGTGCCGCCTTCACCCTGGCCGCTGGCGATGGTCCAGTTGCCGCCCAGGTATGCTGAGTAGAGCGCGCGTTCGAAGCTGGCACCGATTGGCGCGCCTTCCGGCACAGGGATCTGTGCGCGATCGAAGACTTGTTCGGGTTCGTTGTCGCTGGCAGCTTGTTGCAGGCGCCCGCCGTCGCGTTTCAGTTCGCTGGCGGAGCTGCCGTAGAAGTCGACCTTCCAGGCGCCGGACTCTCCGCCCAGCAGCCGTCCTTCGACGTTCTCAAAACCGTTGGTGTAGCGGGCCTGACCGGCCTTGGTGTTGACGTCCCACTCCAGATTCGGGCCGTAAGCCTGGAGCGCTTCACGCAGGGGACCGCCCTTGGCGGCGGCATCGATCGCCACCTGGTTGATCCAGGTGCCGCTGATGTCACGGTCGGCAGGGTCGCTGGCGCAGCCGCCGAGAAACAGGGCGAGCAGCGAGAGAGCTAGCGCTTTGCGCATGGTGAAATCCTTTCAAAACCTTTTCTTGCAGCAGTCGGCGCGGCGTGAAGGCCGCGCCGTGCGCATCACTCGATGACCAGAATGGCATCCATTTCAACCTGCGCACCCTTCGGCAGGGCGGCCACGCCAATGGCGGCGCGGGCAGGGTATGGCTGGTCGAAGTACTTGCCCATGATCTCGTTGACCTTGGCGAAGTGGCTCAGGTCGGTGAGGAAGATGTTCAGTTTGACGATGTCCTTGAACGAACCGCCGGCAGCTTCGGCCACGGCTTTGAGGTTCTCGAAGACCTGGACGGTCTGGGCTTCGAAGCCCTCAACCAGTTCCATGGTTTTTGGGTCCAGAGGAATCTGGCCCGACATGTAAACGGTGTTGCCTGCCTTGATCGCCTGGGAGTAAGTACCGATGGCGGCCGGGGCCTTGTCGCTGGTGATGACGGTTTTGGTCATGTAGGACTCCTTGTAATAGGCAGGTTATGCGCGCATGCGGGTGATGCGGATCACCCCGGTCAAGGCGCGCAGTTTCTTGATCACGCGGGCCAGGTGCACACGGTCGTGAACGCTGACCACCAACTGCACGACGCTGATGCGGCCATCGCGTTCGTCCATGCTGATTTTCTCGATATTGCCGTCGGCCGCGTTGACGCTGCTGGCCAGCAGGGCGATCAGGCCACGCTGGTGTTCCAGCTCGACGCGCAGCTCGACGTTGAATTCGCCGGTGACATCCTTGGCCCACGAGAGCTGGATGCATTTTTCCGGGTTGTGCCTGATTTCGCTGATGTTGCGGCAGTTGTCCAGGTGCACGACCATGCCTTTGCCCGCCGACAGGTGCCCGACAATCGGGTCGCCCGGGATCGGCGTGCAGCATTTGGCGTAGCTGAGCACCAGGCCTTCGGTACCGCGAATCGCCAGCGGACCTTCCGGGCTCGGCAGCTGCTCACCTTCGCCGAGCAGGCGACGGGCAACGACATAGGCCATGCGGTTGCCCAGGCCGATGTCTTCGAGCAGGTCTTCTATCAGTTCGAGGCGGTACTCGGTAAGCATTGCTTTGACGCGCTCTGCCGGGATCTTCTCCAGGGAGCTGTCGAAACCGTTGAGGACCTTGTTCAGCAGGCGTTCGCCAAGACTGATGGACTCGGAGCGGCGTTGTAGCTTCAGCGCATGACGAATGTGCGTACGCGCCTTGCCGGTAACGACGAAGTTGAGCCATGCCGGGTTCGGCCGGGCGCCGGGAGCGCTGACGATCTCGACCGTGGAGCCGCTTTGCAGCGGTTCGGACAGCGGCGCGAGACGACGATTGATGCGGCAGGCGATGCAGCTGTTGCCGACATCGGTGTGCACTGCGTAGGCAAAGTCGACCGCCGTGGAGCCTTTTGGCAGCTCCATGATCCGGCCTTTGGGCGTGAACACGTAAACCTCGTCCGGGAACAGGTCGATCTTCACGCTTTCTATGAATTCCAGCGAGTTGCCGGCGCGTTGCTGCATTTCCAGCACGCCTTTGACCCACTGGCGAGCGCGGGCGTGCGTGCCTTTCGGTTGCTCGTCACCGCTGGATTTGTACAGCCAATGGGCGGCGATGCCGTTGTTGGCCATTTCTTCCATTTCGCGGGTGCGGATCTGGATCTCGATCGGTACACCGTGCATGCCGAACAACGTGGTGTGCAGCGACTGATAGCCGTTGGCCTTGGGGATCGCGATGTAATCCTTGAAGCGCCCTGGCAACGGTTTGTACAAATTATGCACAGCACCCAATACGCGGTAGCAGGTATCGACCTTGTCGACGATGATCCGGAACGCGTAAACGTCCATGATTTCGTTGAAGGCCCGACGCTTGCCGCGCATTTTCTTGTAGATGCCGTAGAGGTGTTTCTGCCGACCGCTGACTTCGCCCTGGATGCCGTCGATGGCGAGGCAATGGCCGAGGGACTCTTCGATCTTGTTGACGATTTCCTTGCGGTTGCCCCGGGCGCGCTTGACCGCCTGGTAGATCCGCGCGGAACGCATCGGGTGCATGGCCTTGAAGCCGAGGTCTTCGAATTCGATGCGGATCGCGTGCATGCCCAGCCGGTTGGCGATGGGTGCGTAGATCTCGAGGGTTTCCTTGGCGATACGCCGGCGTTTTTCGCCGGACAGCACTTCCAGCGTGCGCATGTTGTGCAGACGGTCGGCGAGCTTGACCAGGATCACCCGGATGTCGCGCGCCATGGCCATGGCCATTTTCTGGAAGTTTTCAGCCTGTGCTTCGGCCTTGGTCTCGAAGTTCATCTGGGTCAGTTTGCTGACCCCGTCGACCAGTTCGGCCACGGTTTCACCAAACTGCGCTTGCAGCGCTTCCTTGGCGATACCGGTGTCTTCGATCACGTCATGCAGCATCGCGGCCATCAGGCTCTGATGGTCCATGTGCATGTCGGCAAGTATATTGGCCACGGCAAGAGGATGCGTGACGTACGCCTCACCACTGCGACGGCGTTGACCGTCATGGGCTTGTTCGGCGTAGAAATACGCTCGGCGGACCAGGTTGACCTGGTCGTTGCCGAGGTAGGTCGATAAGCGATCGGCGAGGGCGTCTATGCTCGGCATGATGATTCCTGCCGAAAGCTGTGACCCCGCGCCGTGCTACGTCGACCAGGCATAGGCTTAGACGGCCTCGTTCGACTCGTCCTCGAACGCTGCGAACAGCGGTTCATCCTGGACGATTTCCTGCTCGGCGATGAACTCGTAGCTCATCAGGCCTTCAGCAATTTCACGCAGCGCGACAACGGTCGGCTTGTCGTTTTCCCACTGCACCAATGGCTCTTTGCCGCCGGTGGCCAGTTGACGGGCACGCTTGGTAGAGAGCATGACCAGCTCAAAGCGGTTTTCCACGTGTTCTAGGCAGTCTTCAACGGTTACGCGGGCCATGGTATTCCTCGGAGCGAATGCAATATGCGCGCTGCCCGGTTGGGCGAGCGGACTGAGCAGTTTAAAAAATCACCAGCGATTAGGGAAGCGCTGATTTTTTGACCAGACCCTTCAACGCGCTGCAAGCACCAATGTAAAGCGCTTGCAGGCATTTTGGGAAGTGCTGTTTTAGCCGAGCAATTCAGCCAGCAATTTGCCGAAACGCACTTGCTGGCGTTTCTGTTGCAGCTGATTGGCGCGGAAAATCGCTTTCAGATCGTCCAGCGCGTGGGCGAAATCGTCGTTGATGATCAGGTAATCGTAATCGACGTAATGGCTCATCTCGCTGACCGCTTCGCGCATGCGGCCGTCGATGATCTCGTCGCTGTCCTGGCCGCGGTTGGTCAGGCGCTGGTGCAGGGCTTGCAGCGATGGCGGCAGGATGAAGATCGAGCGCGCTTGCGGCATCAGCTTGCGCACTTGCTCGGCGCCTTGCCAGTCGATTTCCAGAATCAGGTCGTGACCTTCGTCCAGAGTCTGTTGCAAACGGCTTTGCGAGGTGCCGTAGAAGTTGCCGAAGACTTCGGCGCGTTCAAGAAAGTCGCCGTGCTCGCCCATCTTCACGAACTCTTCGCGGGTCACGAAATGGTAGTTCACGCCATCCACTTCGCCCGGGCGCATGGCGCGGGTGGTGTGCGAGACCGAAACGCGGATCTCCGGGTCGGCGTCGGTCAACGCCTTGACCAGACTGCTCTTGCCCGCGCCCGATGGCGCGGAAATGATGTACAGGGTGCCGGTGTGTTGGGTCATGTCAGGGTAGCCTTACTCAATATTCTGCACTTGTTCGCGCATCTGCTCGATCAACACCTTGAGGTTGACGGCGGCCTGGGTGCTGCGCGGGTCGAAGGCTTTGGAGCCCAGTGTGTTGGCCTCGCGGTTGAGCTCCTGCATCAGGAAGTCCAGACGCCGCCCGGCGGCACCACCGGACTTGAGCACCCGGCGGACTTCGATGATGTGAGTGCTCAGGCGATCCAGTTCTTCGGCCACGTCGCTTTTTTGCGCGAGGATGACCATTTCCTGTTCCAGGCGCTGCGGGTCGAGCTCGGCCTTCATGTCGGCAAAGCGGTCGAGGACCTTCTGGCGCTGGGTGGCGAGCATCTGCGGCACCAGTTCACGCAGGGTCACCACGTCTTCTTCGATGGAAGTCAGGCGGTCGTTGATCAAGCGAGCCAGCTCCGCGCCTTCGCGCTCGCGACCAGCCTTCAGATCCTTCAAGCCCTGATTGAACAGCGCCAGCGCTTCGGCGTTCAGCGCTTGCGGGTCGGTCGCATCGGCCACCAGCACGCCGGGCCAGGCCAGCACTTCCAGCGGATTCAGCGCAGCAGGATTCTTGATCAGCCCGGCAACGGTTTCCGCAGCGGCCACCAGTTGTGCGGCGCGTTCGCGGTCCACTTGCAGCGGTTTGCCGGTGCTTTCTTCGGTGAAGCGCAGCGTGCATTCCAGTTTGCCCCGCGACAGGCCCTGACGCAGTGCTTCACGCACGGCGCCTTCGAGGTCGCGAAACGATTCGGGCAAGCGCAGGTGCGGTTCCAGATAGCGGCTGTTGACCGAGCGCAGTTCCCAGCTCAGGGTGCCCTGAACGCCGGCTTTCTCGACGCGGGCGAAGGCGGTCATGCTGTGCACCATGGCGGTGACCTCGCAATGCAGATCGGCGCGAAACGCTGTTTCGCAGGCGCGATTTCAATGAATTTAAGCCGACTGGCAGCAAAGGCGCAGGATTGTAGCGCAGTGCGGCGAATGCGCCCAAACACACGGTGTGACAAAGCGCTGCAGCCCGTCGGTTATGCGCGCTCGAGGGGCTTCGGTCGTCGGCCGGCGGTTTTAACCAGTGCCCACTCGCGGTGCAGCGCTCTATAATGCTCGGCAGTTTTCCGTCCTCAGTACAGGTATCCCTATGAAACGTCCAAGTGGTCGCGCTGCCGATCAGCTCCGCTCGATCCGCATCACCCGCAACTACACCAAACACGCCGAGGGATCCGTACTGGTCGAATTCGGTGATACCAAAGTCATCTGCACCGTCAGCGTCGAAAATGGCGTACCGCGCTTCCTCAAAGGTCAGGGCCAGGGCTGGTTGACTGCCGAGTACGGCATGCTGCCGCGCGCGACCGGCGAGCGTAACCAGCGTGAGGCCAGCCGTGGCAAGCAGGGCGGTCGTACTCTCGAAATCCAGCGTCTGATCGGCCGTTCCCTGCGCGCGGCGCTGGATATGTCCAAGCTTGGCGATGTGACCCTGTATGTCGATTGCGACGTGATCCAGGCCGATGGCGGTACTCGCACCGCCTCCATCACCGGCGCCATGGTGGCGCTGGTCGATGCCCTGAAAGTGATCAAGAAACGCGGCGGCCTGAAAGGCGGTGACCCGCTCAAGCAGATGATTGGTGCGGTCTCGGTCGGCATGTACCAGGGCGAGCCGGTGCTGGATCTGGACTATCTTGAAGATTCCGCTGCTGAAACCGACCTGAACGTAGTGATGACCAGCACCGGCGGTTTCATCGAAGTGCAGGGCACTGCTGAAGGCGCGCCGTTCCAGCCTGAAGACTTGAACGCCATGCTGGAACTGGCGAAGAAAGGCATGAACGAGATCTTCGAACTGCAGAAGGCTGCACTGGCCGACTGAGGTTTTCGACCACAAGGAGGACATGATGAGTGACGAGCAAGAGTTGCTGCCCAAACCGAGCCAGGAGGTTCGCCAGTGGGCAATGTTCTGTCACCTGTCCGCCTTGCTGGGGATCTGGATTCCGTTCGGCAATCTGATCGGGCCGTTGATCCTATGGCAGATGAAGCGCGAGAAAGACCCTTTTATCGATGCACAGGGCAAAGAGGCGTTGAATTTTCAGATCACGGTGGCGATAGCCTCAATGATCTGCTTCCTGCTCATGCTGCTGATCATTGGTTTCTTCCTGTTTGGTTTGTTGGCGATCGCCGCACTGGTCCTGACGATCATTGCAGGGGTCAAAGCCAACGAAGGTTTCCCATACAGATATCCGTTCACCTGGCGATTGATCAAGTGAAAGTCTGTTGTGTCGCAATATGAAAATACCCCGACTTATCGGGGTATTTTTATTTGTGCAACTTAATAATTGGTTTTTGTTGTAGGACTAGTCTGTTAACGATGTGCGGTTTGGCATTTATTTGCTGATGTTCCTCTATTACATCTTTGGTCACAACTGATCGGTCCAGTGCTTATTCCCGTTCTTGTTATTGGCGCGAGCTGGTTGTTAAAGTTGCCCGATGTAATGTTTCGGTTGAAACATTCCGATATGTTCAAGCCATCGATGGCACTTGAATTCCCCAGTAATCAGTGTTGAGAAAATCAGCCGGTTCACCCGTCGAGCCCAGGTAAACGCTCGCCTCGTGAATACTTAGCCAAGAATAATCCACATGATTGAGCTCGATTTCTACGGCACGCTCGTGGCCGCTTCTTTAGTACTGCTGCTCGGACGCGGACTTGTTACGCGTGTCGGCTTTCTGCGAAGTTACAATATTCCTGAACCGGTAGCGGGTGGCCTGGTGGTTGCCGTGCTCCTGTTGATATTGCGCACTTTCGACATTGAAGTGCGCTTCGATACATCATTGCAAACCCCCCTGATGTTGGCTTTCTTTGCCACCATTGGCTTGAGTGCTGACCTTGCCAGTCTGAAGAAGGGCGGCCGCATAGTCGGTATCTTCCTGCTGGCGGTCATTGGCTTGCTGGTGGTGCAAAATGCCATGGGTATCGGCTTGGCAACCCTGCTCGGGCTCGACCCTTTGATGGGCTTGCTGACGGGCTCGATCACGCTGGCCGGCGGCCACGGCACTGGCGCGGCATGGGGCGCGGTGTTCAGCGAGAAATATGGCCTGGCGTCGGCTTCAGAGCTGGCGCTGGCCTCAGCGACGTTCGGTCTGGTGCTGGGTGGTCTGATCGGTGGGCCCGTTGCCCGGTTGCTGATCAAGCGCGTGCAAGTGCCGGGTTGCAATCCGCAACAAGCGCCGCGACTGCCAAGAGGTTTTGAACAGCCAAACAAGGAACGCTCAATCACGCCGTTTTCGTTCGTCGAGACGCTGGCGCTGATTGCCGTCAGCCTGCTCGCTGGCAACCTTCTGAATGGCGTTCTGCATGGCACTGCGTTCGAACTGCCGACGTTTGTTTGCGTGCTGTTTGTAGGTGTGGTGTTGCGCAACAGTCTGTCAGCACTTGGCTTGTATCAGGTGTTCGAGCGTGAAGTTTCCGTGCTCGGCAATGTCAGCCTCTCGCTGTTTCTGGCGATCGCGCTGATGTCGCTGAAGCTTTGGGATCTGGCGGCGTTGGCATTGCCGATCTTCATCATTCTGGCCGTGCAGGCGCTGGTCATGGCGCTGTTCGCGATTTTCGTAACGTTTCGGGTGATGGGCAGCAACTATGATGCCGCCGTACTCGCTGCGGGACACTGCGGCTTTGGGCTGGGTGCCACGCCTACGGCCATTGCCAACATGCAAGCGGTGACGCAGCGCTATGGCCCTTCGCAAATCGCGTTTCTGGTGGTGCCGATGGTAGGAGCGTTCTTCATCGATATCGTTAACGTCATCGTGATCAAGCTGTACCTGGCCTTGCCATTCTTCGCTGCGGTTTAGGAAGCACGGCGCATAAAAAATGCCCGCATCTCACGATGCGGGCATTTTCTTTGGCTGCGATACGACGCTTAGATGGTCAGCGTCCAGTCGTAGTCGACGATCAACGGCGCGTGCTGCGAAAACCGTGGCTGACGCGGCAGGCGTGCACTGCGCACCGAGCGACGCAGGCCCGGGGTCAGGATCTGATAATCGAAACGCCAGCCCAGATTGAGCATCTCGGCCTGTTCGTTATCCGGCCACCAGCTGTACTGATCGCCTTCTCGGCTGACTTCGCGCAGCGCATCGACATAGCCCATGTTGCCGACAATCTCGTCCATCCAGGCGCGTTCCGGCGCCAGGAAGCCTGGAGATTGCTGGCTGTCGCGCCAGTTCTTGATGTCGAGTTTCTGCTGCGCAACGTACAGCGAGCCACAATAAATGTACTCGCGACGTTTGCGTCGCTGTTTGTCCAGGTACTTGCCGAAATCGTCCATGAGCTTGAACTTCTGGTTCAAGTCCTCATCGCCGTTCATCCCCGAAGGAAACAGCAAGGTGGCAATACTGACTTTGTCGAAATCTGCTTGCAGGTAGCGCCCGTAGCGGTCGGCCGTCTCGAAACCGAGACCGCTGATGACAGCCTTCGGTTGCAACCGCGAATACAAAGCCACGCCGCCTTGGGCAGGGACTTCAGCATCGCAGGCATAAAGGAAGTAGCCATCCAGTTGGAAGGCTGGGTCATCCAGTTCAAAGGCGGAGGCACGGGTGTCCTGCAGGCAGATGACGTCGGCATTCTGGGCTTGCAGCCAACTGAGCAAACCGCGCTCGACTGCCGCCTGAATACCATTGACGTTCACACTGATGATCCGCATAAATGGCCCCAAAAATCGCGTGCGTGTATGATACACGGCGTCAAGCTAATTAGCTAAATCCGTGGTATTTGGGGTTTTTTTCATGCAAGCGTATCAGCGCGATTTCATTCGTTTTGCCATCGATCGCGGCGTTTTGCGCTTCGGTGAGTTCACCCTGAAGTCCGGGCGCACCAGTCCCTACTTCTTCAATGCCGGCCTGTTCAATTCGGGTTCGGCCCTTGCCCAGCTGGGACGTTTCTACGCTGCGGCCATCACCGAGAGCGGCATCCCCTTCGACGTTCTGTTTGGCCCGGCTTATAAAGGTATTCCGCTGGCGGCCACGACCGCCGTTGCGCTGGCCGAGCATCACGATCGTGATCTGCCGTGGTGCTTCAACCGTAAGGAAGCCAAGGCCCACGGCGAGGGCGGCAGCCTGGTTGGCGCGCCGCTGACTGGCGAAGTCTTGATCATCGACGACGTGATCACCGCCGGCACCGCCATTCGTGAAGTGATGCAGATCATCGCTTCCCAAGACGGCGCCAAAGCCGCCGGTGTGCTGATCGCGCTGAACCGCCAGGAGCGTGGCAACGGCGAATTGTCGGCCATCCAGGAAGTCGAGCGCGACTTCGGCATTCCGGTGATCAGCATCGTCTCGCTGAATCAGGTGTTGGAGTTCCTCGCCGACGATCCGCAGCTCAAGCAACACCTCCCAGCCGTGGAAGCGTACCGCGCCCAATTTGGCGTGTGATACGCACCTGTAGGAGCTGCCGAAGGCTGCGATCTTTTGATCTTGTTTTTCAGGATCAAGATCAAAAGATCGTCCGATCGCGGCCCGAGCCTTCGGCAGCTCCTACAGTGGTCTACGCAGTTTTTGCCATTTGATCAGCAGTCTCAGCGCCAGTCCTGAGCGCCGGCCATGCCAGATTGAACATGAGCGTAGTCAGGGTCAGCAGCAAGCCACTGACCGCGACGATGTCACTGAATGGCATTCAGACCCAGCGTCGCGCAGAGCAATGCGTGGGAATCTTCGCTGATCTCGAACTGTCCAGCGCGGCCCTTGCGTTTGGTGATGGGTTTGAAGGTCGGCTCGTTCTGGGTGATGAGCATGTTCAATTCATCGCGAATCACGTCGAGCTGATCACCACCAGAAAAGCGCATGGGCGATTTCGGCGTCGCCGATGCGCAAGGTCTTTTTCACCGGTTCCTTCTGTTCCTGCTCGAAAGCGTCGGCGTCGATCGTGAACGAGATCTGCATGGCTCTAGGCGCTCCGGGATTATTTTTTGCTGGCAGCCGGCTTTTCGGTTTTTTCCGGGTACGGATCTTGAGGGGCGTCACCTTGGCCGGTGAGGGTTTTCCAGCCGTTCAGGACATGCGCCGTCTTGCGAAACTGCGGGCAGGGCGGCATTGAAGTCTTGGCTTGATTGGAATAACGATGACCGCAGTCCACGCATTCGTAGGTGCCTGCTGAAACATCGCTGCCGTACGGAACGTAATCTTTCTGCATGAGTGAATCTCCGCTGGATGAGAGGAAGATCCTAGGGGGATTTGTTCTGAAGGGATGTCGGACGTTTCGCTGTGTCGAGTCAGGCTTTTCCTGCGCGCACAAAAAAGATCGCAGCCTTCTTCAGTTCCTGCAGAAATTTCGCAGTAACGAAATTTGCAGGCGCTGCCGCAGACTGCGATCTCCGGTGTATCAGCGATCAGGGACGCTTGCGATTACTGATCAGCGTACCCACGCCAGTATCGGTGAAGATTTCCAGCAGGATCGCGTTCGGCACACGACCGTCGATGATCAACGAACTACCTACGCCACCCTGAACCGCTTCCAGTGCGCAGCGGATCTTCGGCAGCATGCCGCCGTAGATCGTGCCATCGGCGATCAGGTCGTCGACCTGCTGCGTGCTCAGGCCGGTCAGCACGGTGCCCGATTTGTCCATCAGGCCGGCAATGTTGGTCAGCAGCATCAGCTTTTCAGCTTTCAGTGCTTCGGCAACCTTGCCCGCCACCAGGTCGGCGTTGATGTTGTACGACTCGCCGTTCTCACCGACGCCAATCGGCGCGATGACCGGGATGAAGTTGCCTTTGACCAGCAGATTCAACAGCTCGGTATTGATGCCGACGACTTCGCCGACATGGCCGATGTCGATGATTTCCGGCTGGGTCATCTCCGGGGTCTGGCGGGAAACGGTGAGCTTCTTCGCCCGGATCAGCCCGGCATCCTTACCGGTCAGGCCGATGGCGCTGCCGCCATGGCGGTTGATCAGGTTGACGATGCTCTTGTTGACCTGACCGCCAAGGACCATTTCCACCACGTCCATGGTCGCCGCGTCGGTAACGCGCATGCCGTCGACGAAGTGGCTTTCGATCGACAGGCGCTTGAGCAGATCACCGATCTGCGGGCCGCCACCGTGCACGACCACTGGGTTGATGCCCACGGCTTTCATCAGCACGATGTCGCGGGCGAAGCCGGTTTTCAGCTCCTCGCTTTCCATCGCGTTGCCGCCGTATTTGATCACCAGGGTCTTGCCGACATAGCGTCGGATGTAAGGCAGCGCTTCGGACAGGACCTTGGCAGTGTTGGCGGCGGCTTCGCGTTCGAGGGTCATTCAGGGCTCCGGGTGGATCAGAACGGTAGTTGGAGATCAGGTGCAACGCGTTTCAGTTGGGCGTGGAACACATCCTTGATGCGCTGCAATTCAGCCTCGTCATCGGCCTCGAAGCGCAGCACCAGCACCGGTGTGGTGTTGGACGCGCGCACCAGGCCCCAGCCTTTGGCGTAATCGACACGCACGCCGTCGATGGTGGTCAGGTCGGCGCCTTCGCCCCACTGAGCATCGTGCAGTGCATCAATGATGCTGAATTTGCTCTCTTCGGTCACATGGATATTGATTTCCGGCGTGGAAATATCGTTCGGGAAGGTCGCAAACAGCTCTTCCGCGGTGGATTTTTCCTTGCTGAGGATCTCCAGCAGACGTGCGGCGCTGTAGATGCCGTCGTCGAAACCGAACCAGCGTTCCTTGAAGAAGATGTGCCCGCTCATTTCGCCGGCCAACAGTGCGCCGGATTGTTTCATTTTCTTTTTGATCAACGAGTGACCGGTCTTCCACATTAGCGGCCGACCACCGTATTCCTTGATCAATGGCACCAGGCGACGGGTGCATTTGACGTCGAAGATGATTTCCGCGTCCGGGTTGCGCGCCACTACGTCGCGAGCGAACAGCATCAGTAGGCGATCCGGGTAGACGATGCTGCCGGTATTGGTCACCACGCCAACGCGGTCGCCGTCACCGTCGAAGGCCAGGCCGATATCGGCGTTGGTCTCTTTGACTTTGGCAATCAGGTCTACGAGGTTTTCCGGTTTGCCCGGATCCGGGTGATGGTTCGGGAAGTTGCCGTCGACTTCGCAGAACAGCGGGATGACTTCGCAGTTCAGCGCTTCGATCAGTTGCGGGGCGATCACGCCGGCCGCGCCGTTGCCGCAGTCGACCACGACTTTCAGGCGGCGGGCCAGTTTGATGTCCTGGACGATTTCGGTGTTGTAGCGGTCGAGGATTTCGACCTGAGTGACGCTGCCCTGGCCAGTGCTCAGGTCGTTGTTCTTGATGCGTTCGTGCAGCACCTGAATCTGCTCGTTGGCGAGGGTGTCGCCGGCGATGACGATTTTGAAGCCGTTGTAGTTCGACGGATTGTGGCTACCGGTGAGCATCACCCCGGACTTGCCGGCCAGCACGTTGGCGGCGTAGTACAGTGCCGGCGTTGGCACCAGGCCGACATCGCTGACGTGGCAACCGCTCTCGGCGATGCCGCGAATGAGTTCCGCGACCAGCTCCGGGCCGGACAGGCGACCGTCACGACCGACCGACACGTTCGGCTCGCCCTGGGCCAGGCTCTGCGAGCCGATGGCGCGACCGATCCAGTAGGCGGTTTCACCGTTGAGGAATTCCGGCACGGTGCCACGAATGTCGTAGGCGCGGAAAATGCTGTCAGGCAGCGTCGGGGCGATCTTGGCGGGGGTGCTCATCTGTGGACATGCTCCATCTCGAAAAGGGCGGGACAGACCGGCGAATGATTCGACGGCAGGCTCAAACTGAAGGGTATGACGGCGTTTTCCACAGAGAGTTCGTGCTATGAAAGGGCCATGACGCCCCGGCTGGCGTGGCTTTCGGCCGGCAAAACCTTGATTTACGGTGTTAAAACCTGCTGCCGATATAGCGCATTTTTTGTGGCGAGGGGATTTATCCCCGATGGGCTGCGCAGCAGACCCAAAATCTTGGGGCCGCTTCGCAGCCCATCGGGGATAAACCCCCTCACCACAATAATTTCTATCCGGTTATTTGGTGCCGGTATGGCCAAAACCACCGGTACCGCGCTCGGTCTCGACAAACTCTTCAACCATTTCGAAATGCGCCTGCACCACCGGTACCAGCACCAATTGCGCCAGGCGTTCGCCGACGGTCATGGTGAAGTCGCTCTGGCCGCGGTTCCAGCAGGAGACCATCAGCGGGCCCTGGTAATCGGAGTCGATCAGGCCGACCAGATTGCCCAGCACGATGCCGTGTTTGTGGCCCATGCCCGAGCGCGGCAGGATCAGCGCGGCGAGATTCGGGTCGCCGATGTACACCGACAGGCCGGTGGGAATCAGCACGGTTTCACCCGGTTTGATCACGATGTCCTGTTCCAGCATGGCGCGCAGGTCGAGGCCGGCGGAGCCCGGCGTAGCGTATTGCGGCAGCGGGAATTCGCTACCGATGCGTGGATCGAGGATCTTGGCTTGCAAAGCGTGCATGTAAATTAAACCTGGTTCAGACGTTCGGCGATAAAAGTGACCAGTTGGCGAGCGATCTTGCTCTTGCTGGTCTGGGCGAAAACCGTGGCGTGCAGCTCACGGTCGATGACGCTGCAGGCGTTTTCTTCGCTGTTGAAACCGATGCTCGGATTGGCGACGTCGTTGGCGACGATCAGATCGAGATTCTTGTCCTTCAGCTTGCGTGCAGCGTAGTCGAGCAGGTGTTCGGTTTCGGCGGCGAAGCCGACACTGAACGGACGGTCGGGACGGGTCGCGATAGTGGCAAGGATGTCCGGGTTGCGCACCATTTGCAGGACGAAGCCGTCACCGCTCGTAGGATCTTTCTTGAGTTTATGCGGGGCGACGACTTCAGGGCGGTAGTCCGCCACCGCTGCCGACGAGATGAACACGTCGCAAGGCATGGCCGATTCGCAGGCGGCGAGCATGTCGCGGGCGCTGACCACATCGATCCGCGTCACGCGATCAGGCGTCGGCAAGTGCACCGGGCCGCTGATCAAAGTGACACGGGCGCCGGCTTCCACGGCTGCTTCGGCGAGGGCAAAACCCATTTTGCCGGAGCTGTGGTTAGTGATGTAGCGCACCGGGTCGATGTTTTCCTGAGTCGGGCCGGCGGTGATCACCACATGCTTGCCGGTCAGGGCCTGGCGCTGGAAGCAATCAGCGGCGAGCAGGGCCAGATCGGTGGCCTCCATCATGCGGCCCATGCCGACGTCGCCGCAGGCCTGGCTGCCCGAGGCCGGGCCGAAAGTCTTCAGGCCACGGCTTTCCAGCAGTTGCAGGTTGGCCTGGGTCGCCGGGTCGCGCCACATCGCCTGATTCATCGCTGGCGCGACAGCAACCACGGCGTCGGTGGCCAGCACCAAGGTTGTCAGCAGATCGTTGGCAATGCCTTGGGCCAGACGGGCGATCAGGTCGGCGGTGGCCGGGGCGATCAGCACCAGATCGGCCCATTTCGCCAGCTCGATATGACCCATGGCGGCTTCGGCGGCAGGGTCGAGCAAGTCGAGGTGAACCGGGTGGCCCGACAGGGCCTGCATGGTCAGCGGGGTGATGAATTCGGCGCCGCCATGGGTCATGACCACGCGCACTTCGGCACCCTGGTCGATCAGGCGGCGAACCAGATCGGCGCTCTTGTAGGCCGCAATGCCGCCGCCGACGCCCAGAACGATGCGTTTCCGATACAGCCGCTGCATAGGTCTGCCTTTCATTTCGTTGATGACGGCGGCGCGATACCCCTCCCCAGGGTTGAATCGACCGCCAAAAAGATGGGCTACGATATCACAGCGACCGCTACGGAACAGCGGCGCCCACAGACAAGGAGGTGCTATGAGTATTCGCGATTGGCCGGCGGCGGAACGGCCGCGGGAAAGGCTGTTGGAACACGGCGCAGGGAGTCTTTCGGACGCTGAGTTGTTGGCGATTTTTCTGCGCACCGGATTGCCCGGAAAAAGCGCTGTCGACCTCGCCAGACATCTGCTGACGCAATTCGGTGGCCTGCGTTTGCTGCTCGAGGCCGATCAGGACGCATTCAGCAAACAACTGGGCCTCGGCCCCGCCAAGTTCGCGCAGCTGCAAGCCGCGCAGGAAATGAGCAAGCGCCATCTGGCCGAGCGCTCACGACAGAAACCGGCACTCGAGAACCCTCAGGTCGTCCGCGATTACCTCAAGGCGATGCTGCGGCATGAGCCGCACGAGGTGTTCGGCTGCCTGTTTCTCGATTCGAAACATCAGGTGCTGAATTTCGAGGCGCTGTTTCGCGGCTCGATCGACAACACCAGCGTGCACCCACGGGAGGTGGTGAAGCGCGCGCTGGCCAATAACGCCGCAGCAGTGATCCTCTGTCACAACCACCCGTCCGGAAACACCGATCCGAGTCAGGCAGATCGGCTGCTGACCAAGCGCCTGCAGAAAACCCTGGAACTGATTGACGTGCGAGTGCTCGATCACTTCATCGTCGGCGACGGCGAACCGCTGTCGATGGCGGAGTGTGGCTGGATGTAGTTCTCGGCGCCGATTCTGGACCTTGTGGGAGCGAGCCTGCTCGCGAAGGCGTTTTATCAGTCAGCATCATTGTTTGCTGAAAGACCGCTTTCGCGAGCGGGCTCGCTCCCACAGATTGTTTCCATCCACCGGCGTGTCAGGCAGGTTATTTGAGGCTGATCTTGGAATAATCCTGCCGGCCAAACGGGCTGACGGAATAACCCTGAACATCCTTGCGCGTCAAAGCGTAGGCCGTCGGGTGCGCCAGTGGCAGCCACAATGCCTGCTGCTGGATCTGCGCTTGTGCCTGCTCATACAGCTTGGTGCGCACGCCTTGCTCGCTGGTGGTCTTGCCGGCGCTGATCAGCTTGTCCAGATCGGCGTTGCAGTAGCGGGCGAAGTTGGTCCCGGACTTCACTGCCGCGCAGGAAAATTGCGGGGTGAGGAAGTTGTCCGGGTCGCCGTTGTCGCCGGCCCAGCCCATGAATAGCAGATCATGTTCGCCGGCCTTGGCGCGGCGAATCAGTTCGCCCCATTCGATCACGCGGATTTCTGCCTGGATGCCGATCTCGGCCAGATCCGACTGCAGCATCTGCGCGCCGAGGCTTGGGTTCGGGTTGAGCAGGCTGCCCGATGGCCGCGTCCAGATTGTGGTCTGGAAGCCGTCCTTCAAGCCGGCCTTGGCCAGCAGCGCCTTGGCCTTGGCCACGTCGTGCGGGTAGCCCGGCAGGTTCTTCGCGTAGCTCCAGGTGTTCGGCGGGTACGGGCCATTGGCCGCTTCGGCGGTGTCTTCGAACACGGCTTTGATGTAGTTGGCCTTGTCGAAAGCGAGGTTGATCGCCTGGCGCACTTCCGGCTTGTCCAGCGGCGGATGCTGGCTGTTAATGCCCACGAAAGCGGTCATGAAAGCGTCAGTCTTTTCGACTTTCAGCGTCGGTTCCTTCAGCGCGGCCTGTACATCCAATGGTTTCGGCGACAGGGCGATCTGGCATTCATTGCGCCGCAGCTTTTGCAGGCGCACGTTGGCGTCCGGCGTGATGGCGAAGATCAACGGGTCGACGGCAGGCTTGCCATGGAAATAATCCGGGTTGGCCTTGTAGCGAATCGCCGCGTCTTTCTGAAAGCGATTGAACACGAACGGACCGGTGCCGATCGGCTGGCTGTTGAGTTTGTCGGTGGCGCCGGCCTTCATCAGTTTGTCGGCGTATTCGGCGGAATAGATCGAGGCGAAGCCCATGCTCAGGGTCGCGAGGAAGGTCGAATCCGGATGATCAAGCGTGAAACGCACGGTGAGCGGGTCAAGGGCGTCGATCTTCTTGATCAGGGTTGGCAGTTGCATCGACTGCGCATGGGGGAAGCCGCTCTGCGCGACTTTGTGCCACGGGTTGGCCGGGTCGAGCATGCGGTCGAAGCTGAATTTGACGTCTTCGGCACTCAGCTCGCGGCTCGGCTTGAAGTAATCGGTTGTGTGAAATTTCACCTGCGGGTGCAGTTTGAACACATAGGTGAGGCCGTCGGTGCTGACTTCCCAGCTGTCGGCAAGGCTCGGAATGACCTTGCCGCTGGCGGTGTCGAAATCCACCAGGCGGTTCATCAATACGTCAGCCGAAGCATTGGTGGTGGTCAGTGAGTTGTACTGCACCACGTCGAACCCTTCAGGGCTGGCCTCGGTGCACACGCTCAACGCGGCGGCCTGGGCAAGGGGGCTCAGCAGGAGCGGGGCGAGCAACAGGGGTAGGGCAGCGAGGCGCATGGTCGGTTTCCTTTACAGATCGAAGGCCCATCTGCAAGTGCAGTCTGGAAAAGTCCTACCCTAGAGCTCTGAATTGCAAATGACTATCCCCTTTTTGCATTTTCAGGCGCACTCTTGCGCGGTTTCGAGCGTGGGCCGCCCGATGAAAAGTCTGAATCGCCTGTAGGACGGGATTTCTGCGACGAGTGGTCAAAACTGGCCGCAGCCTTTGTCCAAGGCGTCTGCGGCGGAAAAAATCGCCCTTTTGCCGATTGATTGCACACCGATTGTTGTTGCACCCCGGTCTTTCTGGTATAAAGCAGCGCTCTTTTCTAGGGGCCCGGTTCCTTCACTGTAGGTGTAGCCGGTAAGACCTCTAAAGAAACGCGGCGCCTGGCGCCAAATGACTGAGAGATTAAGCGGCCAACCCATGCCGGGTTGGGCATGTGGTTTTAGAGGGCTGAGGCATGTCGAGAGTATGTCAAGTTACCGGTAAGGGTCCGGTGACTGGGAATAACATTTCCCACGCAAACAACAAAACCCGTCGTCGTTTCCTGCCGAACCTGCAGCATCACCGCTTCTGGGTTGAAGAAGAGAAACGTTTTGTGCGTCTGCGCGTATCTGCCAAAGGCATGCGTATCATCGACAAGCGTGGCATCACTGTCGTGCTCGCCGAACTTCGCCGCGATGGCAAGATTTAAGGGAGCTAATCATGCGTGAATTGATTCGTTTGATCTCGAGCGCCGGTACTGGTCACTTCTACACTACCGACAAGAACAAGCGTACTACCCCGGACAAAATCGAGATCAAGAAATATGATCCGGTTGTTCGCAAGCACGTGATGTACAAGGAAGGCAAAATCAAGTAATTGATTTTTCCTGACTACGAAAAAGGCCCGTATCGTGAGATACGGGCCTTTTTTTTGCCTTGGATTCTGCGGTGACCGGTTGGGCCTTATCGCTGGCGAGCCAGCTCCCACTGTGATTGCCGGTCTTCACAGAACCTGTGTCATGCACAAAACCTGTGGGAGCTGGCTTGCCAGCGATGAGGGCCGATCAGCCAGCAAACATCTCAAGCCTTCTGTTCAAAGATCACATAAACCTTGCGGCAAGCCTCCAGCACTTCCCAGGTTCCGCGAAACCCCGCCGGGATCACGAAGCGATCGCCAACGCGCAAGGTCTTGGCATTGCCATCGCTGTCACGCAATACCGAAACCCCCTGCAGAATCTCGCAGTACTCATTCTCGGTGTAATTCACCGTCCACTGGCCCACCGCGCCTTCCCACACACCAACACCCATTTGCCCACAAGGGCTGTCGTATTGATGAAACACCGCTTGCTCAGGGTCGCCTTTGAGCACTTTCGCCGGGTCCGGGCGATAACGCTCGGCTTCGCTGCTGGCGAGGCTGATGTCGACGACGTTCTGGATGTTCATTGTTGTTTTCTCCGTTAATGACGGCGCGTTGGCTGGAATGGGCCAAAGTCTATGTTTATTAAAATGAACACCGCAAGGCCGTATGGCCAGCTTATGTCAAATATATTGAAACAAACCCGGTCGCTGGTTTAGGGTGGCGGGTGCCTCGGGCCGAAAGTGCAGGCTGGCCGGGCAGAATTCTTGAACAGCGCCGCAGCGCTTGCGGTGCTCGTATTCAATAAGAGGAGGACACCCGAATGACCACCCTGACTCGTGCCGACTGGGAACAACGCGCCCGCGATCTGAAAATCGAAGGCCGCGCCTTCCTGAATGGCGAATACACCGACGCCGTTTCCGGCGAAACCTTCGAATGCATCAGCCCGGTCGATGGCCGCTTGCTCGGCAAGATCGCCAGCTGCGACGCCGCCGATGCTGACCGTGCTGTAGAAAACGCCCGCGCCACCTTCAACTCCGGCGTCTGGTCGCGCCTGGCGCCGACCAAACGCAAAGCCACCATGATCCGCTTCGCCAGCCTGCTGAAACAGCACGCCGAAGAACTCGCGCTGCTGGAAACTCTCGACATGGGCAAGCCGATCAGCGATTCGCTGTACATCGACGTGCCGGGTGCGGCGCAGGCGCTGAGCTGGAGCGGTGAAGCGATCGACAAGATCTACGACGAAGTCGCCGCGACCCCACATGATCAACTGGGCTTGGTGACTCGCGAGCCGGTGGGCGTGGTCGGCGCTATCGTGCCGTGGAACTTCCCGCTGATGATGGCTTGCTGGAAACTCGGCCCGGCGCTGTCGACCGGTAACTCGGTGATCCTCAAGCCGTCGGAAAAGTCGCCGCTGACCGCCATCCGTATCGCTGCGCTGGCCATTGAAGCCGGTATTCCGAAAGGCGTGCTCAATGTGCTGCCGGGCTATGGCCACACCGTCGGCAAGGCGCTGGGTCTGCATAATGATGTCGACACGCTGGTCTTCACCGGCTCGACCAAGATCGCCAAGCAACTGATGGTCTACGCCGGCGAATCGAACATGAAGCGCGTCTGGCTGGAAGCCGGCGGCAAGAGCCCGAACATCGTCTTCGCCGATGCGCCGGATCTGCAGGCCGCCGCTGAATCCGCCGCCAGCGCCATCGCCTTCAACCAGGGCGAAGTCTGCACCGCCGGTTCGCGTCTGCTGGTCGAGCGCTCGATCAAGGACAAATTCCTGCCGATGGTGATCGAGGCGCTGAAAACCTGGAAGCCCGGCAATCCGCTGGACCCGGCGACCAACGTCGGTGCGCTGGTCGATACCCAGCAGATGAACACCGTACTGTCGTACATCGAATCCGGCCATAGCGATGGCGCCAAACTGGTCGCCGGCGGCAAGCGCATCCTCCAGGAGACCGGTGGCACTTACGTCGAGCCAACCATTTTCGATGGTGTGAGCAATGCGATGAAGATTGCTCAGGAAGAGATTTTCGGCCCAGTGTTGTCGGTGATCGCTTTCGACAGCGCCGAAGAAGCCATCCAGATTGCCAACGACACGCCATACGGTCTGGCCGCAGCGGTGTGGACCCAGGACATCTCCAAGGCGCATCTGACTGCCAAGGCCCTGCGCGCCGGTAGCGTGTGGGTCAACCAGTACGATGGTGGCGACATGACCGCGCCGTTCGGTGGCTTCAAGCAGTCGGGCAACGGTCGCGACAAATCGCTGCACGCCTTCGACAAGTACACCGAGCTGAAGGCGACGTGGATCAAGCTGTAAGACGTTAGCGAGCCCGGTCACTCCGGGCTTCCTGACCAAACAGAGATCCCCTGTGGGAGCGAGCTCTGTGGTGAGGGGATTTATCCCCGTTTGGCTGCGAAGCAGTCGCTAAACCATTGCACGAGGTGTACCTGGTACATCGTGGTTGCAGGTTTTGGGGCCGCTGCGCGACCCAACGGGGATAAATCCCCTCGCCACAGGGGCTCGCTCCCACAGTGATTTTGTGGTGCATATAAAAATATCCACAGGAGCGTGGAACATGCGGTGGGCGACGTATTTCGCCGTGTTGGCGTCTGTCTTGAGTGTCGGTCTGGCCCTGGGGGTCAGCATGCCGCTGGTGTCGTTGCGTCTGGAGGGCTGGGGCTACGGCTCGTTCGCCATCGGTGTGATGGCAGCCATGCCGGCAATCGGCGTGCTGCTCGGGGCGAAGGTCTCCAGCCATCTCGCTGCGTATTTCGGCACGGCGAACCTGATGCGCCTGTGCCTGTGGGCCGGGGCATTGTCGATCGGCCTGCTGGCGCTGCTGCCGAGTTATCCGATCTGGTTGCTGCTGCGGTTGCTGATCGGTGTGATCCTGACCATCGTGTTCATTCTTGGCGAGAGCTGGATCAATCAGCTGGTGGTCGAGCAGTGGCGCGGGCGTCTGGTGGCGCTGTATGGCAGCAGCTATGCGCTGAGCCAGCTGTCCGGTCCGTTGCTGCTGGGTGCGCTGGGTACCGAGCATGATTACGGTTTCTGGGTCGGGGCCGGTCTGCTGACGCTCTCGCCTTTCCTGCTGCTGGGGCGCAGCGGCGCGCCGAGCAGCGAGGCCAACAGCGTCACGTTTGGTGATCTGTGGGGCTTCGCCCGTGAGCTGCCGGCGATTGCCTGGGCGGTGTCATTGTTCGCCGCGTTCGAAGCGATGATCCTGACGCTGCTGCCGGTGTACTGCCTGCAACAGGGGTTCACCGCCGAAATCGCGCTGGCCATGGTCAGCACCGTGGTGGTCGGCGATGCGCTGCTGCAATTGCCGATCGGCGCATTGGCCGATTACCTGTCGCGGCGCACGCTGTTTGCTGGTTGCGCTGTGGTGTTGATGCTGTCGAGTCTGGCCATTCCGATGCTGATCGACACGCTGCTGATCTGGCCGCTGTGGGTGCTGTTCGGCGCCAGTGCTGGCGGCTTGTTTACCCTGTCGCTGATTCTGATTGGCGAGCGTTATCGTGACGATGCGCTGGTGCGCGCCAATGCGCATATTGCCCAGTTGTGGGGTGTCGGTTGTCTGGTCGGGCCATTGGCGGCGGGGGCGGGGAGTCAGTGGATCAACGGGCATGCGTTGCCACTGTTGATGGCGGCGGGGGCTTTCGGGTTGGTTATCCTGTTGTTGCGCCAGGGCGCCTTCGGCAAAATCCAGACTGCTTGAGATCAAAAGATCGCAGCATCCGGCAGCTCCTACAGTTGGAAATGCGTTTGCCCTGTAGGAGCTGCCGAAGGCTGCGATCTTTGCTTTTTACAGCATCCGCTCCAGGCCGACGCTGGTGCTGAACCATGAGTTGAAGCGCCGCCACCAGCTCCCCGGTTCCTTGGTCAGGGTATGCATCTGGCCGTTGTCCTCGGTGACCCAGACGACCTTGCCGTCCTCGAGTTTCGCCTGATAACTCAAGGTCGGCGCCATGCCTTGCAGTGCCAGTGCGCGCACATGCTCGGCCAGTTCCGGGCTGTCGACCAGGACGCCGACTTCGGTGTTCCACAGCACCGAGCGCGGGTCGAAATTGAACGAGCCGATAAACGATTTGCGTCGATCAAAGATCATCGCCTTGCTGTGCAGGCTGGAATCCGAGCCGCGAAACGACTTGCTGTAGAACACGCGTGGCCCGCTGCCGTAGTTATCCCCAGGCTGGCGGCGCAACTCATAGAGTTTCACTCCGTGTTCAAGCAACGCCTTGCGATAGGGCGCGTAACCGCCATGCACCGCCGGCACGTCGGTAGCCTCCAGCGAATTGGTCAGCAGACTTACGGAGACCCCGGCATCGGCGCGCCCGGTCAGGTAGACCAGCCCCGGCTGGCCGGGCACAAAGTAGGCGGAAATCATGATCAGCTCTTTGCTGACGCCGGTCAGTTCCGGCGCCAGTTGCGTGGTCAGCAGCAGATGCGGATCCGGTTCGCCCTTGGACAGGACCTTGCTCGGTGCATCCCATAGTGCCTGGTTCCAGGCCCAGATCAGCTCTCTGCGCCAGATGTCCATGCGCGGGTCGGTGGTGAACTTCATCAACTGCTGATACAGCGCGTGGTTCTGCTTGCGGGTTTCTTCCAGCGACTCTTCCAGGCGCGTGCGCGTGTTTTGCAGGTCGGCGGCGGTCGGTTGGCTGGAGAGGAATTCGTCGATCGGCTTGCTCAGCGCGCTGTTCCAGTACTGGTCGAAACTGTGTCCGAGCTGCTCGGCCACCGGGCCGATGCTGAGCATGTCGATGTCGGTGAAATTCAGGTTGGCTTCGGCGTCGAAATATTCATCGCCCAGATTGCGCCCGCCGACGATGGCCGCGCTGTTGTCCGCCAGCCACAACTTGTTGTGCATGCGCCGGTGCTGCACGGACAGATTGAACAGTCGCCCGGCCGCGCGTGTTACGCCGGTGCTGCGTCCCAGGTGCAACGGATTGAACAAACGAATCTGGATCTGCGGATGTGCCGCAAGGGTCGCGATGATCTGGTCGAGGCCGTCGCTGGTGGTGTCGTCGAGCAGGATGCGCACGCGCACGCCACGGTCGGCCGCCTTCAACACTTCCTCCACCAGCATCCGCGTGCTGATGCCGTCGTGGACGATGTAGTACTGCAAATCGAGGCTGACCTGGGCGTGACGAATCAGCTCGGCCCTGGCAGTAAACGCCTCGCCGCTGTCGGAGAGCAGGCGAAACCCTGACTGCCCCTTGTAGGGCGCGGCCTGCGCCTGGATCGAACGGCCGAAGCTGGATTGCGAAGCTGGCAAAGCCTGGCTCGGTTCGCGCGGTACATCAAGGCTGGCGCAGCCGCTGAGGAACGAGGCGAGTATCAGTAAAGCGAGTAGGGGCTGTCTGAAGCTCACGTAGGGTCGTTCCGGTTGGCGGCTGAGGTCGGCAATTTGGACGCCGGGCGCGCAAAAAAGGTCAGTCGGTCTCAGCGAGTAATTTGATTGCTGCAGCGCCGACCTTGCGCACCGCTTCTTCGATCTGCGCTGTTGGTTTGGCAGCGTAGTTCATACGCAGACAATTGCGGTACTTGCCCGAGGCGGAAAAGATGCTGCCGACAGCAATCTGTACGCCCTGATCGTGCAGCGCGCGATTCAGTTTCAGCGTGTCGAAACCTTCCGGCAGTTCCACCCAGAGCATGAAGCTGCCTTGCGGGCGACTGGCGCGAGTGCCGGCGGGAAAGTAGCGGGTCACCCAATCGATCATCGCGTCACGATTGCGTTGGTACTGCATGCGCATGCGCCGCAAGTGCGGCTCGAAATGGCCGGCCTTGATGAATTCGGCGATAGCGATCTGCGGTTGTGGTGCGGTCGAGCCGGTGCTGATGTATTTCATGTGCAGCACTCGCTCCAGATATCGGCCCGGCGCCACCCAGCCGATGCGCAGCCCCGGCGCCAGGGTCTTGGAGAACGAGCTGCACAGCAACACGCGGCCGTCTTCGTCGAAGGATTTGATCGTACGCGGGCGCGGGTAGGTATAGGCCAGCTCGCCATACACATCGTCTTCGATGATCGCCACGTCGAAACGCTGGGCGAGCGTCAACAACGCGCGTTTGCGCGACTCGGGCATGACGTAGCCGAGCGGGTTGTTGCAGTTTGGGGTGAGCTGAATGGCCTTGATCGGCCACTGTTCCAGCGCCAGTTCCAGGGCGTCGAGGCTGATCCCGGTGAGCGGGTCGGTGGGGATTTCCAGGGCTTTCATGCCCAGGCCTTTGAGGGTCTGCATGGCGCCGTGGAAACTCGGCGAGTCCACCGCGACGATGTCGCCCGGCTCGCAGATCGCGTGGATGCTGGTGGACAGCGCTTCGTGGCAGCCAGTGGTGATCACCAGATCGCTGGCGCTCAACTGGCAGCCGGAATCAAGCATCAGCCGTGCGATCTGTTCGCGCAGTTCGAGGTTGCCGTGGATGTTGTCGTAATACAGACCAGGCATGTCCTGCCGCCGACTGATTCGCGCCAGCCCACGCAGCAGCGGCTTCATGGTGGGTGAGCCGACGTCGGGCATGCCCCGACCCAATTGCACGACGTCCTTGCGCGGTACGGCGCGAATGAGTTCCAGCACCTGATCCCATTGCGAAATCTCTACCGGCCGTTGCGCGGGGCGGCCTACTGCGGGCAGCTCCGGCAATTCGCGTCCTACGGGGACAAAATAGCCGGACTTGGGTTTTGGCGTGGCCAGACCGCTGTCTTCAAGCACGCGATACGCCTGCTGCACCGTGCTCAGACTGACTCCGTGTTCGACGCTCAAGGCACGCACCGACGGCAAGCGGTCGCCGGGACGATAGAAGCCTTGTTCGATGCGGGTGCCGAGCAATTCGGCGAGGTTTACATACAGAGTCATGGTGGCCTCGGTGCGTCTTGGTGAAAACCAGTACAGATGCGGCAAAAATCAATCATTCAGTCGGCGAATCGGCAAATCTGTATGGATTTAATACTGGTTCTTTGAGTCTGTAATGGTTTTGCTCGCCCGCGCATCATGGAATCTCTGGCTACCCAAGTAAACAGGAGCAACGAAAATGAACGGCTTGAGCGATGTGCGGCTGACGTTACACAGTCAGGAACTGGCGGCAGGGCAAAAGGACAACGCGCGCAATCTGCTGCGTAATGCGCCGTCCGGCCTCAGTCGCTGGGAGCTGTTCTGGCATCGTCTGCACACGCGCAAGGCGTTGCTCGGCCTGACACCGGAGCAGCTCAAGGATGTCGGGTTGACGCGGGAGCAGGCAAGGGAGGAGGGGTTGAAGCCGTTCTGGCGGATATGAATACCGCAGAGCGTTCCCATGCTCTGCGTGGGAACGCCGGCCCGGACGCTCTGCGTCCGCTGTGACGCAGAGCGTCACTGGATGCATTCCCGCGCGGAGCGTGGGAACGATCCTGATTCGTCAGACCAACTCTTTCAGCCGATGCCACAACATCCCCAACGCCAACAACGGCGAGCGCAAGTGCTTACCGCCGGGGAAGGTGATGTGCGGCACCTTGGCGAACAGATCAAAGCCGCCGCCGTGCTGCCCGCTGATTGCTTCGGCCAGCAGCTTGCCGGCCAGGTGTGTGGCATTCACTCCGTGGCCCGAATAAGCCTGGGCGAAATACACGTTCGGCTGGTCGGCGAGCCGGCCAATCTGCGGCAAGCGGTTGGCACCGATGCCGATCATCCCGCCCCACTGATAATCGATTTTCACCTCGGCCAGTTGCGGGAACACTTCAAGCATCTTCGGTTGCATATAGGCGCCGATGTCTTTCGGATCGCGCCCTGAATAATGGCAGGCGCCACCAAACAACAAACGTCGATCCGCCGAGAGCCGGTAGTAATCGAGCGCCACCCGCTGGTCGCAGACCGCCATGTTCTGCGGCAGCAGGTTGTGCGCCTGCTCTGCGCTCAACGGTTCGGTGGCGATGATGTAGCTGCCGGCGGGCAGGACCTTGCCGCTCAGTTGCGGGTTGAGGTCATGGAGATAGGCATTGCAGCCCAACACCAGAGTCTTCGCCCGCACCGAGCCTAGCGCGGTGTGCACCTTCACTTCGGGGCCGTAATCGATGCGCGTCACTGCCGATTGCTCGAACAACTGCACGCCCAGTTGCTGCGCCGCTGCCGCTTCGCCCATCGCCAGATTCAGCGGGTGCAGATGCCCGGAACCCATGTCGATCAAACCGCCGACATAGCGCTTGGAACCGACCACGGTGTGCATTTCACTGGCCTGCAACAGACGGGTTTCGTAGCGATAACCCAGGCTGCGGAGTTCTTCGGCATCTTCGGCAAAACCGTCGAGATCGGAAGGCTTGTTGGCGAGGTCGCAGTAGCCCCAGGTCAGATCGCAGGCAATGCCGAAACGCTCGACGCGGTGACGGACAATCTCCACCGCTTCCAGGCCCATGAGTTTCATTTCGCGCACGCCCTCGGCACCGATGACATTGGCGAACTGATCAAGGCCGTGACCGACACCGCGAATCAACTGCCCGCCGTTGCGACCGCTGGCGCCCCAGCCGATCCTGTGCGCTTCCAGCAACACCACGCTGAAACCGCGTTCGGCCAGTTCCAGCGCCGTGTTCAACCCGGAAAAGCCACCGCCGACCACGCAGACATCCGCCACCACCTCGCCTTGCAGCACGGGATGGTCAGGCTGCGGCAGGCTGCTGGCGGCGTAATAAGAGGCAACGTGGGGTTGGCTCGCGGTGGTCGGGGCGCGGGCGGTCATGGGCATCATCCAACGGCTGAGTGTCGAGAAAATTTGACGGAGCATAAGCCGCGCGCCCGAACGTGGGCAACATCGGTCGGCCTGCGGTGTCTGGATCCGGACTTTTGCGGCACAATCATCAGCCCGCCACTTTGGTCACCGTTTCGATGAGCTGCAACAGTCAGAAAATCCGCACCCTGCGTCAGCAGATCCCCACGTTCGACTGCGTGCCGGGCTGCCACGACTGCTGCGGCCCGGTGACCACGTCGCCCGAGGAAATGGCCCGGCTGCCGCGCAAATCCCGCGCCGAGCAGGATGCCGCGCTGGAAGAACTCAACTGTGTGCACCTGGGGCCGAATGGCTGCACGGTGTATGAAGAGCGGCCGCTGATCTGTCGATTGTTTGGTACGACCAAGACCCTGCCGTGCCCGAACGAGCGGCGGCCGGTGGAGTTGATACATCCACGGGTCGAGAAGCAGATTTTCGAGTACATGGCGGCGAATCGGCAGGTGTTGGTGTAAGTGATCGTTCCCACGCTCTGCGTGGGAATGCCTCTTCGGACGCTCCGCGTTCGGCCTTTGGGACGCAGAGCGTCCCGGGCTGCATTCCCACGCAGAGCGTGGGAACGATCATTGCGGTGATCAGTCCGGAATCGGCAGGCAAAGGCTCTCTTTCACCTCTTCCATGACGATATAGCTCTTCGATTCACGCACATGTGGCAGCTTCAACAGAATGTCGCCGAGCAGTTTGCGGTACGAGGCCATCTCGGAAATCCGCGCCTTCACCAAATAGTCGAAATCTCCTGAGACCAAATGGCACTCCAGCACATGCGGCAGCTTCAGCACCGCGCGGCGGAATTCCTCGAATGTGTCTCCGGATTTGTAATCGAGACTGATCTCGACAAACACCAGCAAGCTACCCTTCAAGTGCTGCGGATTGAGCCGGGCGTTGTAGCCCATGATGATCCCCTCGCGCTCCAGGCGCCGCACGCGCTCGGTGCAGGGCGTGGTCGAGAGGCCGACCTTTTCCCCGAGTTCGGTAAAGGAAATCCGCCCATCCGCCTGCAGGATGCGCAGGATGTTGCGGTCGATCTTGTCCAGCTCACGTTTGGTCTGAGTGTTAGTACGCATAGGGGATGCGCCTCCGTGAAAAGGGTTTTTGCCGAGAATTGTCGCCAAATATAGGCGCTTATATAGTGAAAAGCACTGGCATTTCTTTTTTACACTGCGCCCATCATTGCTCTAACAAACAGTTCGGCGAAAAGCCGCGATGAGGGATTGAAAATGCGCGTCATGGTCTTGGGTAGCGGCGTCATCGGTACCGCCAGTGCTTACTATCTGGCCCGTGCCGGGTTTGAAGTGGTGGTGGTCGACCGGCAGCCTGCTGCGGCCATGGAGACCAGTTTCGCCAACGCCGGCCAGGTCTCGCCGGGTTACGCCTCGCCCTGGGCCGCGCCGGGCGTGCCGCTCAAGGCCATCAAGTGGTTGCTGCAACGCCATGCGCCATTGGCGATCAAGGCCACCGCTGATATCGACCAATACCTGTGGATGGCGCAAATGCTGCGCAACTGCACCGCCAGCCGTTACGCGGTGAACAAGGAGCGCATGGTGCGTCTGTCCGAGTACAGCCGCGACTGCCTCGATGAATTGCGCGCCGAAACCGGTATCGCCTACGAAGGCCGCAGCCTCGGCACCACGCAGTTGTTCCGCACCCAGGCGCAATTGGATAACGCCGCCAAAGACATCGCCGTGCTGAAAGAATCCGGCGTGCCCTTTGAAGTCCTCGACCGCGCCGGCATTGCCCGCGTCGAACCGGCTCTGGCAGGCGTAACTGACATTCTCGCTGGCGCGCTGCGTCTGCCCAATGACCAGACCGGCGACTGCCAGATCTTCACCACCCGTCTCGCCGAAATGGCGCGCAAGCTCGGTGTGGAATTCCGTTTCGGCCAGGACATCCAGAGGCTCGATTACGCCGGTGACCGCATCAACGGTGTGTGGATCGACGGCAAGCTGGAAACTGCGGATCGCTACGTACTGGCGCTGGGCAGCTACTCGCCGCAGTTGCTCAAGCCGCTGGGCATCAAGGCCCCGGTGTATCCGCTCAAGGGCTACTCGCTGACCGTGCCGATCACCAATCCGGACATGGCGCCGACCTCGACCATTCTCGACGAGACCTACAAGGTCGCGATCACCCGCTTCGACAACCGCATCCGCGTCGGCGGCATGGCCGAGATCGCCGGTTTTGACCTGTCGCTGAACCCGCGTCGGCGCGAAACCCTGGAGATGATCGTCAACGACCTTTATCCTCAGGGCGGCAATCTGGCCGAAGCGAGTTTCTGGACCGGCCTGCGTCCGACCACGCCGGACGGTACGCCGATCGTTGGCGCCACGCCGTTCAAGAACCTGTTCCTCAACACCGGTCACGGTACGCTCGGCTGGACCATGGCCTGCGGTTCCGGCCGTTTGCTCGCCGACCTGATGGCGAAGAAAAAGCCGCAGATCAGCGCCGAAGGCCTCGATATTTCCCGTTACGGCAACCAGACCCAGGAGTCCGCAAAACATGTCAATCCAGCGCCAGCTCACCAATGAGCGCATGAGTCAGATCGTCAGCCACAACGGCACCGTGTATCTGGCCGGGCAGGTCGGCGACGACTTTGACGCCGGAATTGAACAGCAGACCCGCGAGGTGCTCGCCAATATCGAGCGCCTGCTCGATCTGGCCGGGACGGACAAGCAGCATCTGTTGTCGGCGACGATCTACCTGAACGACATTGAAGCGCACTTCGCCGGGATGAACGCGGTGTGGGACCAGTGGCTGCCAAAAGGCGCCGCACCGGCCCGTGCCACCGTCGAAGCGAAGATGGCCAAGCCAAGCATTCTGGTGGAGATATCCATCGTCGCCGCGCTGCCATAACGTTTTACAGATCCCTCTCCCGGTGCTGTTGGCGGTTCACGTCGTCAGTCAGCGCCGGTTTTTCTTCCCATGACCGCCCAGAAGTCTGCCGCCATGCGTCCTGCCCGTGCCCTGATCGACCTCCAAGCCCTGCGCCACAACTACCGAATTGCCCGCGAAGTCACCGGCGCCAAGGCGCTCGCCGTGATCAAGGCGGACGCCTACGGCCATGGCGCGGTGCGTTGCGCTCAGGCGCTGGAAGCCGAGGCTGACGGTTTTGCCGTGGCCTGCATCGAAGAAGCATTGGAGCTGCGCGCTGCCGGAATTCGCGCGCCGGTACTGCTGCTGGAAGGCTTCTTCGAAGCCGATGAGCTGGCGTTGATCGTCGAGCATGATTTCTGGTGCGTGGTGCATTCGCTGTGGCAGCTCGAAGCGATCAAACAGGCAGTCCTGAGCAAACCGATCACGGTGTGGCTCAAGCTCGATTCCGGTATGCACCGCGTCGGCCTGCATCCGAAAGATTATCCAGCGGCCTATCAACGTCTGCTGGCCAGCGGCAAAGTTGCGAAAATCGTGTTGATGAGCCACTTCGCCCGCGCCGATGAACTGCATGCGCAAAGCAGCGCCGAGCAGGTCGCGGTGTTCGAAGCGGCGCGTCAGGGTCTGGCGGCGGAAGTCAGCCTACGCAACTCGCCAGCCGTGCTCGGTTGGCCAGAAATCCAAAGCGACTGGGTACGCCCGGGCATCATGCTCTACGGCGCGACCCCCTTCGAAGAAGTCAACGCCGTGGCCGAACGCCTGCAACCGGTGATGACCCTCGAATCGAAAGTCATCAGCGTGCGTGAATTGCCGGCCGGCGAACCGATCGGTTATGGCGCCAGATTCATCACCGACAAGCCGATGCGCATCGGCGTGGTCGCCATGGGTTACGCCGACGGTTACCCGCGTCAGGCGCCGACCGGCACGCCGGTGCTGGTGGCCGGCAAACTCAGCCGCCTGCTGGGGCGTGTGTCGATGGACATGCTCTGCATCGACCTGACCGACATACCGGAAGCGGGCCTCGGTTCCAACGTCGAACTGTGGGGCAAAAACATCCTCGCCAGCGATGTGGCGAAGTGGGCCGATACCATCCCGTATCAGATCTTCTGCAACCTGAAACGTGTGCCAAGGCTCTATTCCGAGGGTTGACGCCGCTGCGGGGGCCAAGTGTTGTAAATACTGAACGCTGTCGCCATGATAACGCTCAATATTCTTACAACATCAGGAGGCTCCCGCCTTGGACGTCGGTGAACGACTGCAATCGATCCGCAAGCTCAAAGGGCTTTCCCAGCGTGAACTCGCCAAACGCGCGGGCGTCACCAACAGCACCATTTCGATGATCGAAAAGAACAGCGTCAGCCCATCGATCAGTTCGCTGAGAAAGGTGCTCGGCGGCATTCCCATGTCGATGGTCGAGTTCTTTTCCGAAGAGATCCTGCAGGACCAGCCGACCCAGATCGTCTACAAGGCCAATGAGCTGATCGACATCTCCGACGGCGCCGTGACCATGAAACTGGTCGGCCGCGCCCACCCGAGCCGCGCCATCGCCTTCCTCAACGAAATCTATCCGCCGGGCGCCGACACTGGCGAAGAAATGCTCACCCACGAGGGCGAGGAAACCGGAATTCTGGTCGAAGGCCGCCTCGAACTGGTGGTGGGTCTGGAAACTTTTATCCTCGAAGCCGGCGACAGCTACTATTTTGAAAGTACCAAGCCGCATCGTTTCCGTAACCCGTTCGACGTGCCGGCGCGACTAATCAGCGCAGCCACGCCGGCGAATTTCTAAGCAGAAGGCGCCAAGCCAATACGGCAAAGGCCCCAGAACCATTTTACCGATGGGCAACAAGACCCCTCTAACCATGGGGTTGTTTCAGTACGGCGGCCTACCCGCTATACTTGCGCCCGCCTGCGAACCGTGGCCGCAGGCGTGAATAGCCACCATTGAGGGTGAACGCGTGAACCTAATTATGAAAATGCTGGCCGCACCAGCAACCGTACTGGCCCTCTGGGCTGTCAGCGCTCAAGCTGCGACAAATGACGACATCGCCAAGCGCCTCGAGCCCGTCGGCCAGGTGTGTGTTCAAGGGCAGGAATGCAAGGGTATGGAAGTGGCTGCTACCGCTGGCGGTGGCGGGGGAGCAAAGGCCCCTAAAGACGTGATCGCCAAGCACTGCAACGCTTGTCACGGCACGGGCCTGCTCGGCGCGCCGAAGATCGGCGACAAGGCAGCCTGGAAGGAGCGGGCCGATCATCAGGGTGGTCTGGACGGCATCCTCGCCAAGGCCATCACCGGCATCAACGCCATGCCGCCAAAAGGCACCTGCGCCGATTGCTCCGATGAAGAGCTCAAGGGCGCGATCAAAGAGATGTCCGGTCTGTAATCAGCGCCGGCTTTGAAAAAAAACCGTCTTCGGACGGTTTTTTTGTGTCTGTGGTTTCTGGTTTCCGATTCAGTTAGGCCCTGATCCCTCCAAACCAAACACTGTCCTTTGCAGCAAACTCAAGGCAATCTCGGTCTACCCCTATCAATAGAACGGGCGGGAGGCTTCAGATGGTGCAGTTGTGTTCGATCGAACAGGCGGTGGACGACGTGCTGGCGCGTTTGCCTGCGCACATCCACATGGGCCTGCCGCTGGGGTTGGGCAAGCCGAATCACTTCGTCAACGCGCTGTACCGGCGCATCAAGGACCTGCCCGAGCGGCAGCTGACGATCTATACCGCGCTGTGCCTCGGTCGGCCGAATCTGGGCGATGGGTTGCAGAAGCGCTTTATCGAGCCTTTTGTCGAGCGCGTGTTTGGTGATTATCCGGAGTTTGATTTTCTCGCCGATCTCCAGCATGACAGCCTGCCCGCCAACATCCGAATCCAACAGTTCTTCATGCAGCCGGGCAGTCTGCTCAACAGCGCGCCGGCGCAGCAGGATTACGTCAGCAGCAATTACAGCCATGCTGCCCGCGACATCAATGCGGCGGGCCTGAACCTTGTGGCGCAACTGCTGGCCAGCAACAGTGAGCATCCCGATCGTCTGAGCCTGAGCTGCAACCCGGACATCACCCTCGACCTGCTGCCGATGATCGCCAAGCGCCGCGAAGCGGGGGAGACCATTGTGCTGGTCGGCCAGGTCCATACGGATCTGCCGTACATGCCCGGCGATGCGGAAGTCGATATCGACACGTTTGATCTGCTGATCGACGAAAAGGACAGCAGCACGCTGTTTTCCACGCCGAATATGCCGGTGGGCTTTCAGGATCATTTCATTGGTTTGCACGCCAGTGCGCTGGTGCGCGATGGCGGTACATTGCAAATTGGTATCGGCTCGATGGGGGATGCGTTGACTGCTGCGCTACTCGCGCGGCAGGCCGATAACGCCGGCTATCAGGCGGTGCTCGATGACATCAACCTCAGCCAATGGGCGCAATTGATTCAGCGCGAGGGCGGCACCGCGCCATTTGCCAAAGGCCTCTACGGTTGCAGCGAGATGTTCGTCAACGGGCTGCTGGTTTTGGCGGATGCCGGGATCATCCGGCGCAAGGTCTATCCGGATGTGCCGACCCAAGAGCAGGCCAACGCCGGCAGCCTAGATGAAGCGGCACAGCCTGACGGTATCTGCGTCCACGGCGGCTTCTTCCTCGGCCCGCGCAGCTTTTATGAACGGCTGCGCGAGTTGCCGCAAAGCAAGCTGCTGGAATTCAACATGACCCGTATCAGCTACATCAACGAGCTGTACGGCCAGGAAGAGCTCAAGCGCTTGCAGCGCATCGATGCGCGCTTCATCAACACCGTGTTCACCATGACTCTGCTCGGCGCCGGCGTGGCTGATCAATTGGCAGACGGACGCGTGCTCAGCGGGGTTGGCGGCCAGTACAACTTTGTTGCTCAGGGCCATGCGCTGGAGGGCGCGCGATCGATGTTGATCCTGCGCAGCTGGCGCGAATCGGGCGGCGAGGTCAGTTCCAATATCGTCTGGGACTACGGCCACTGCACGATCCCGCGGCACCTGCGCGACATCGTCGTCACCGAGTACGGCATCGCCGACCTGCGCGGAAAATCCGACGCAGCGGTGATCGAAGCGCTGCTCAACATCAGCGATTCTCGCTTCCAGCCGGGACTGATCGAACAGGCGCAGAAAGTCGGCAAGCTGCCAAAGGATTTCCGTATCGATCCACGGTTTGCCGATAACACACCGCAACGCTTGCAGGCGATTGCCGCGCGACATCCGAACCTGTTTCCGGAGTATCCGCTGGGCTGTGATTTCACTGTGATCGAACGGGATCTGCTGCGGGCGCTGAACTGGCTGAAGAGCAAGTTCAAGCTGACTGAGATTCTGGAATTGGGCAAGGCAGCGCTGGATGCGCCGGAGGCCTCAACGTTCCCGGAACACCTTGAGCGGATGCAGCTGACCAATCCGGAAGGTCTCAAGGAAGACCTGTTCCAGCGCTTGCTGCTCACAGGCCTCAAAGCTGCCGCGCAATAACTGACCACCCCGGAACCCACTGTGGGAGCGAGCCTGCTCGCGAAAGCGGTGTGTCATTCACTCAACAGGGTGACTGACACAATGCATTCGCGAGCAGGCTCGCTCCCACAGGGGATAACTCGGGGCGGCGGGTTACTCGATGAAGGTAACGACGCCATCCTTCAGCGATTGCACCCGGGCCAGGGATTCAACGCGGTAGCCCTGCGAGTCCAGTTCGGCGCGGCCGCCCTGGAACGACTTTTCGATGACGATGCCCAGACCGGCAACGGTGGCGCCGGCCTGTTTGATGATCGAGATCAGCGCTTGCGAGGCCTTACCGTTGGCCAGGAAGTCGTCGATGATCAGCACGCGGTCGCTGCTGGTCAGGTGGCGCGGGGAGATGGCCACGGTGCTTTCGGTCTTCTTGGTGAACGAGTACACGGTCGCCGACAGCAGGTTTTCAGTCAGGGTCAGCGACTGTTGCTTGCGGGCGAAGATCACCGGCACGCCGAGGTTCAGACCGGTCATGATCGCCGGGGCGATGCCTGAGGCCTCGATGGTGACGATCTTGGTGATCCCGGAATCCTTGAACAGCGCGGCGAATTCGTCACCGATGAGCTTCATCAGGGCCGGGTCGATCTGGTGGTTCAGAAAAGCGTCGACTTTCAGGACCTGATCGGAAAGCACGATGCCTTCTTCGCGGATTTTTTTGTGCAGTGCTTCCACAACAGCTTCCTCTGTTGGCGCGATGGGCGCCGAAGGTAGATTAAAAAGTAGTCGATTCTAGCGCTTTAACATCGCGCGTATGTCGGCCAATGCGCTATTGCCACGCACGGCTTTGACTTCAGTTGGGGTGTCGTCGTTGCCTTCCCAGGCCAGATCGTCCGGCGGCAGCTCATCCAGAAAGCGACTCGGCGCGCAGTCGATGATTTCACCGTACTGCTTGCGCTTGGCAGCGAAGGTGAAGGCCAGGGTCTGGCGGGCGCGGGTGATGCCCACGTAGGCCAGGCGACGCTCTTCTTCGATGGTGTCGGCTTCGATGCTGGAACGGTGCGGGAGGATTTCCTCTTCCATGCCCATGATGAACACGTAAGGAAATTCCAGCCCTTTGGACGCATGCAGCGTCATCATCTGCACACCTTCGGCACCGTCCTCTTCTTCCTGCTGGCGCTCGAGCATGTCACGCAGCACCAGTTTGCCGATGGCGTCCTCGACGGTCATTTCGCCGTCTTCGTCTTTCTCGAGGGTGTTTTTCAACGCCTCGATCAGGAACCAGACGTTGCCCATGCGGTAGTCCGCCGCCTTGTCGCTGGAGCTGTTGGTGCGCAGCCAGTTCTCGTAATCGATGTCCATGACCATGCTGCGCAGCGCAGAGATCGGGTCTTCGCCGGCGCACTGCTCGCGGACCTTCTCCATGAAGCGCTTGAAGCGCGCCAGGCGATCGGTGAAGCGGCTGTCGAGATGTTCGCCCAGACCGATTTCGTCGGTGGCGGCGTACATCGAGATCTTGCGCTCGGTGGCGTAGTTGCCGAGCTTTTCCAGGGTGGTCGAGCCGATCTCGCGACGCGGCACGTTGATCACGCGCAGGAAGGCGTTGTCGTCATCCGGATTGACGATCAGGCGGAAGTAAGCCATCAGGTCCTTCACTTCCTGGCGACCGAAGAAGCTGTTGCCGCCGCTCAGGCGATACGGCACCTGGTGGTGTTGCAGCTTCAATTCGATCAGCTTGGCCTGGTAGTTACCGCGATAGAGAATCGCAAAATCGCTGTACGGGCGGTCGGTGCGCAAATGCAGGCTGAGGATTTCCATCGCCACGCGCTCGGCTTCGGCGTCCTCGTTGCGGCAGCGGATCACGCGGATCTCGTCGCCGTGGCCCATCTCGCTCCACAGCTGTTTTTCGAATTCGTGCGGATTGTTCGAGATCAGCACGTTGGCGCAGCGCAGGATGCGGCTGGTGGAGCGGTAGTTCTGCTCCAGCATCACCACTTTCAAGGACGGATAGTCGTCCTTGAGCAGCATCAGGTTTTCCGGGCGCGCGCCACGCCAGGCGTAGATCGACTGGTCATCGTCGCCCACCACGGTGAACTGGTTGCGCTTGCCGATGAGCATCTTCACCAACAGATACTGACTGGCGTTGGTGTCCTGGTATTCGTCGACGAGCAGGTACCGCACCTTGTTCTGCCACTTTTCGAGAATGTCGGCGTGTTCTTCGAAGAGCTTTACCGGCAGCAGGATCAGGTCATCGAAGTCCACCGCGTTGAACGCCTTGAGCGTGCGCTGGTAGTGGGTGTAGACGATCGCGGCGGTCTGTTCCTTGGGATTGCGCGCGTTTTCCAGGGCCTGGGCGGGCAGGATCAGGTCGTTTTTCCAGGCGCCGATCATGTTCTTGATCTCGTCGACGCCGTCGTCGCCCGCGTATTCCTTCTGCATGATGTCGGTCATCAGGGCTTTGACGTCGGTCTCGTCGAAGATCGAGAAACCGGGTTTGTAGCCCAGCCGCGCATGTTCCTTGCGGATGATGTTCAGGCCCAGGTTGTGGAAGGTGCAGACGGTCAGGCCGCGCCCTTCGCCGGCACGCAACAGGGTGCCGACCCGCTCTTTCATTTCGCGCGCGGCCTTGTTGGTAAAGGTCATGGCGACGATGTACTGGGCGCGGATGCCGCAGTTCTGGATCAGGTGCGCGATCTTGCGCGTGATCACGCTGGTCTTGCCGGAGCCAGCACCGGCGAGCACCAATAGAGGGCCGCCGACGTAGTTCACGGCTTCTTGCTGCCGGGGATTGAGTCGGGACATACGAAAATTCGGGAGTCGTTGACGAAATGGGCCGGCATTTTAACAGGCTCAGCGATTTCTGCTGCTCTGTCCGACTTGTGACGCAACACGCGATTCAAATTTGCCGGTTTTGTTACTTTCACGCAGGATACGCGGGGATTTTGCGGCTAATGTTCTCATTCGTGACACAAAATAACGTTTAGAGGTCGTTGTCATCAGACAACGCATTGGTCATTGTTCAGCACACCGGCATAATGCCCCGCCTACATCATTGCAGAGTCTAGGGAGTCAGCTTGTCTACGCCTGTCGAACCCTTGCGTTTGCTGCTACTGGCCGAAGAGCCAGCGTGGACAGCGTTGTTGCGTGAGTGTCTGGCTCCGATGGGGAGCGCGGCGGTGCTGATCAGCGCGCCGAACTGGGATTCGGTCAGCCGCCTGTTCGAAGACAACCGCCACGCGGTACTGCTGACCCTGCCAGCGTTGCAACCGCCGCCCGGGCGTTGCAGCCTGCCGACCGTTCTGCTGCTGGAGCACGAGCCGGCCACCGCGCCGGTCGGTGTCAGCGACTGGCTGGTGTTCGACGCTCTCGACGCCGGCATGCTCCAGCGCTGCCTGCGCCATGTGCGCGAGCGCGGCGTGCTGGAAAACACTCTCCAGCGCCTCGCCGAACAGGACCCGCTGACCGGCATCGCCAATCGCCAGGGCTTTCAGACTCTGCTTGCTGCGCGCCTTGCCGAGGGCGACGGGCGCGGTCTCGCCCTCGGCCATCTTGATCTCGACAATTTTCGCCATGCCAACGACGCCCTCGGGCATCAGGCCGGGGATCGTCTGATTCTGCAGGTCGTCGCGCGGCTGAAAAGTCAGCTGGAGGCCGGCGATCAACTGGCACGGCTGGGCAGCGATGAATTCGCTCTGCTGATCGATACCCGCCGCGCGCCGCAACGCGCCGAGTGGATGGCCGAACGCATCACTGAGGCGTTGGCCGAACCTTATTGGGTCGACGGCGAGAGCCTGCTGATCGGCTCCAGCCTTGGCATCGCCCATGCCCGCGCCAATGGCGGCGCCGATCCATTGATGTGGCACGCGCACATCGCCATGCAGCAGGCCAAGAGCACGCAGGGCTGCACCTTTCATATCTTCAACGAACGCATCAATCGCAACGCGCGGAGCATGGCCGATCTCGAAAGCGAGCTGCGCCGGGCCTTGCGCCGCGATGAGCTGGAACTGCATTACCAGCCACGCCTGAATCTTGAGGACGGCCAGATTGTCGGCCTCGAAGCGCTGGTGCGCTGGCGTCATGGCGAGCGCGGTCTGTTGCCACCGAGCGAGTTCGTCCCGCTGGCCGAGCAGAGCGGTCTGATCGTGCCATTGGGTTACTGGGTGATTTCTCGCGCCTTGCGCGACATGCAGGCTTTGCGCGAGCAGGGTCTGCCGGCGCTGCACATGGCGATCAACCTGTCGTTCCGCCAGTTTCAGGACAGCCAGTTGCTGCCGACACTCAGCCGTCTGATTGCCGAGCGCGGCGTCGAGGCGCAGTGGCTGGAATTCGAACTGACCGAAACCGCGGTAATGCGGCGCAGCGATCTGGTCAAACAGACCATGGACGCTCTCGGCCGCCTCGGTGTGCGCTTCTCCCTGGACGATTTCGGCACCGGGTTTTCGTCGTTCGTGCACCTCAACAGCCTGCCCATCACCTTGCTGAAGATCGACAAGAGTTTTGTCGGCGGCATGGAACAGCGCGAAGAGAACCGCAAACTGGTGCACGCGATGATCAACCTTGCGCACAACCTGCATCTGGAAGTGGTCGCCGAGGGCGTCGAAACGCCGGAGCAACTGGAATTGTTGCGCGGGTTCGGCTGCGATCAGGTGCAGGGTTATCTGATCAGCCGACCGTTGCCGCTGGATGAGTTGGTGGAATATCTGACGTCTGGATCGAACCAGCAGCCGGCCCTGGAAATCGTCGGTTGATCACAATTGTTGCGGCCGGCGCAAATCCCCGTGGGAGCGAGCCTGCTCGCGAAGACGTTCTGTCAGCTGAATGATCTGGGCCTGGCACTCGGTCTTCGCGAGCAGGCTCGCTCCCACAAAGGAAACCCTCATTCGGCCTGGGGGATGTTGAAACCTTGAGCTTGCGGCTCGCGCCGAATCATCCGCTGCATCTTCCATTCGAACGCCAGCGTCAGGCTCACCGCCGCACACGCCAGGCCCAGCGCCAATCCCCACCAGACGCCCGTCGGCCCCCAGTTCAAATGGAACGCCATCCACCACGCCGCCGGTGCGCCAATCAGCCAATAGCAAGCCAGTCCGACCAGAAATGTGGTTTTGGCATCCTTGAGCCCGCGAATACAGCCCATGGCAATCGTCTGCGTGCCGTCGAACAGCTCGAACCACGCCGCTACTGCCAGCAGGCTCACCGCCAGACGGATCACCTCGGCAAACGCCGGGTCATTATGGTCCAGGAACAGGCCGACCAACTGGTTCGGCCACAGCCAGAACACCAGGGCGAAGCCGAGCATCACCACGGCGCCGAAAGCGATACCGACACGCCCGGACATCCGTGCATCGACCAGTTGCCCGGCGCCGTAGTGTTGGCCGACGCGCATGGTGATGGCATAGGACATCCCGGCCGGGACCATGAAGGCCACCGACACGATCTGCAGGGCGATCTGATGCGCACCCATTTGCGTACTGCCCATGGTGCCCATGCACAACGCGGCAAAGGCAAACAGCCCGACTTCCACCGCATAGGTGCCGCCAATCGGCAGGCCCAGGCGCCAGAGTTCTTTCAGGTATTGCCGGTTCGGCCGCGACAGACCGGCGCGCAACGGATAAGCGTCATAGGCCGGATGCCGGCGGATATGCCAGGCCAGCGCCAGTGCCATGCAGTTGGCGACAATCGCCGTGACCAGACCGATGCCGGTCAGACCCAGCTGCGGCAGGCCGAACATGCCGGTAATCAGCGCGTAGTTGAGCAGGAAGTTGGCCACCGTGCCGGCGAGGCTGATGACCATCACTGGCGTCGCCCGGCCGATTGCACTGGTAAAGCCGCGCAGCGCCATGAAGCTCAGATAACCGGGCAGGGCGAAGGGCAGGGCGATGAGGAATTGCCCGGCGGCGTTGACGTTGGTTTCGGTCTGGCCAAACAGCAGCAACACCGGTTTGAGGTTCCACAACAGCAGCCCGGCGCCGAGGGCCATCAGCCAAGCCAGCCACAACCCGGCCTGGGTCAGGCGCGCGGCACCGATGATGTCGCCGGCACCCTGACGGATCGCCACCAGTGTGCCGACCGCTGCAATCACGCCGATGCAGAAAATCGACACGAACGAGTAGCTCGCCGCACCGAGGCCGCCACCGGCCAGCGCTTCGGGACTGAGGCGCGCCATCATCAGGGTGTCGGTGAGCACCATCAGCATGTGCGCCAACTGCGAAGCAATCAGCGGCCCCGCCAGCCGCAGAATGGCCCAGAGTTCGGTACGCACAGGATGCTGCATGGTCATCACCACCCAAATATCAGAGGAAGCAGAAGAGCGTCGATTCTCGGCGCTTGGCAGGCTTTGCACAAAGGGATAAAAAGGATGGGTGGCATGATTAATACTCATCCTGAAACGTACCCGCCGAATTGGCTGTATCCCCGCTACTGGAGCTTTTTGTATGTCCCGACGCCTTCCGCCGTTGTATGCCCTGCGCGCATTCGAAGCGGCAGCGCGACACAGCTCGTTCACCCGCGCGGCGGAAGAATTGTCGATCACCCAGAGCGCGGTCAGTCGGCACATGCGCACCCTTGAAGAACACTTCGCCTGCCGGCTGTTTCATCGCAGCGGGCGCAACCTGCAACTGACCGAATCGGCGCGGCTGCTGCTACCCGGAATCCGCGAAGGCTTCGCCGCCCTCGAGCGCGCCTGCAATACCTTGCGCGCCGAGGACGACATCCTGCGCATGAAAGCGCCATCGACCCTGACCATGCGTTGGCTGCTGGCGCGGTTGAGTCGCTTCCGCCATTTGCAGCCGGGCAATGAGGTGCAACTGACCAGCGCGTGGATGGACATTGATTCGGTGGACTTCAACAACGAACCGTTCGATTGCGCGGTGTTGCTCAGTGACGGGCATTTCCCACCGGACTGGGAAGCGAGCCTGCTGTTTCCCGAGGAATTGATTCCGGTCGGCGCGCCGAACCTGCTCAATGACCAACCTTGGGATGTAGCGCGTCTTGCGACCGCCGAACTGCTGCACCCGACCCCGGATCGCCGCGATTGGCGCAGTTGGCTGGAGCGCATGGGCCTGTCCGATCAGGTCTCGCTCAAGGGCGGACAAGTGTTCGATACGCTGGAGCTGGGCATGATCGCCGCGGCGCGCGGCTATGGCGTTTCGATGGGTGATCTGTTGATGGTTGCCGAAGATGTTGCGCAAGGGCGCTTGAGCCTGCCGTGGCCGACCGCCGTCGCCAGTGGCCTGAATTATTACCTGGTGTGGCCGAAACCGCGTCCGGGAGGTGAACGTTTGCGCCGCCTCAGCGATTTTCTCCAAGGCGAAGTCCGCGCCATGCAATTGCCGGCGGTAGAGCGCTTGAGCTGAAACGTTCGAGCCGGCACAATGCCACTACTGCGCCATACCCACGCAATCCGCTCAAGTATTCGGTTTTACCGCCGACTACGAGCATGTGGAACCGTCGTGCCGGTTCCGCGTTACACCCCACTATTAGAATATTTTCCGGGCAATTACCGCGATCAAGGAGGATTCGGTGGCTCGGCCAGGAGCTGTTCATGTCTCAACCTCGTGCTCGGATCGCCTCGCAGCTGGGTCTTGCCCTTGCTGTGATACTGGCGATAGTCATCAGCGGCAGTACGGTGTTCGCCTTGCGTTCGCTGGATTCCGCCAACCTCGCCACCCGTGAAGAGCATCTGGCCAGTGAGGCCCGGCTGCTGGCCGATCAACTGAGTACCTTCCACGGTACGCTGCGCGAAAGCACCTTGCGCCTGAGCGGTCTGTTCGAAAAACGCTTCGGCAGTGGCCTGAGTGTGCACCCTGATCAGCCAGTGACCGTGGCCGGCGTGCAGACCCCGGGTCTGCATCTGGGCAACGAAGTGCTGAACAACAACTTCAAGGAAGTTGACGAGTTCAAGCAGATGACCGCCGGTGTGGCCACGGTATTCGTGCGCAGCGGCGAAGACTTCATTCGCGTCAGCACCAACGTCAGCAAGCAGGACGGCACCCGTGCCATCGGCACCGTGCTCGATCATGCCAACCCGGCCTACGCGAAGTTGATGGCGGGGCAGAGTTATGTCGGTCGCTCGCTGCTGTTCGAGCGCTACTACATGTCGCAGTACACACCGGTGCGCGATGCGGGCGGCAAGATCATCGCCGTGTTGTACGTAGGTTTCGATTACACCGACGCGCAGAACGCGCAGTTCGCCAATCTCAAGCGCTTCCGCATTGGCAAGACCGGCTCGCTGGCCCTGCTCGACGAGCAGAACAAATGGCTGGTGCCGATTGCCGGCGTCGAAAACCTGGATCAAGCCGCCCCGACCATCAACAACCTGGTGAAAACCCCGGGCAAGGGTGAGTTCTGGAGCGACAAGGGCGAGGACTTCTACAGCATCGCCGTGCCGTTTGAAGGTGGTCCGTGGTCGGTGGTGGCGAGCATGCCGAAAGCCGAGATCCGCGCGGTGACCTGGAGCGTCGGTACGCAACTGGCGATCGGCAGCCTGCTGGCGATGTTGCTTGCGGTCGGTTCCGTGGTCTGGCTGCTGCGCAGCAAACTCGCGCCGTTGGGCGATCTGGTGCGTCAGGCTGAGGCCTTGGGTGCTGGTGATCTGAGCGTGCGTCTGAACGTATCGAGCCACGATGAAATCGGGCAGCTGTCCCGCGCGTTCAACCAGATGAGCCAGGCGCTGTCGACCATGGTCGAGCACATCCGCCGCGCTTCGGAAGAGGTCAATAGCCGTGCGCAGGCGCTGTCCGGTTTGTCCGGTGGTGCTTACGAAGGCATGGAGCAACAGTCGGGCGAAATCACCAGCATGGCCGGCGCCGTGGAAGAGTTCAGCGCGACGTCGTTGAACATCGCCGACAACATGGGCGCGACCCAGCGCCTGGCGCAGGAAAACGCTCAGCAAACCCAGATCGGCCGAAGCTCGATGGAAGAAGCGTCGTCGTCGCTGGAGCAGATCGCCGGTGCGCTGAACAGCACCGCCAGCGTGATCAACACGCTGGGGCAGCGTTCTCAGGAAATCGGCGGCATTGTCGGTGTGATCACCTCGATCGCCGAGCAGACCAACCTGTTGGCGCTCAACGCTGCCATCGAAGCCGCTCGTGCCGGTGAACAAGGTCGCGGTTTTGCCGTGGTCGCGGACGAAGTGCGCAGCCTCGCCTCGCGTACCCGTCAGGCGACCGACGAAATCTCCAGCATGATCCACAGCATCCAACAGGAAACCGGCAACGCCATCAGCACCATGGAACAGGGCAATGTGCTGATGCAGGAAGGCCTGTCGCGCAACGCCAATGTCGCCTCGGCGCTGGCGCGGATTGACGAGCAGAGCCGTTCGGCAGGCCAGCAGTTTGCTGCGATCACCACCGCCACTCAGGAACAAAGCAGCACTGCGACGTTGCTGAGCAGCAATTTGCAGAGCATCGCCTTGGCCAACAGCGAGCAGCGTGAGGTGGTGTCGAACCTGGCTGTCACCGCGAAAGAGCTGGAGAAGCTGGCGGCGGATCTGCGTTCCGAGGTTGATCGCTTCCGTTGATGCATCTTTGAAACAGCTATCGCGAGCAGGCTCGCTCCCACAGTAGTCGGCGTAATTCACAAATATTGTGAAGGCCCGATGTCCCTGTGGGAGCGAGCCTGCTCGCGAATGCTTTTCTCCCACCGCTTCTTTGCACTTGCTGAAACGTTTCCGCAGCGCTATAAAAATGGCACAACTCCAATAAAGGCTGCTGCCATGACCCCGCTCAAACTCCTCGTCGCCCTCGGCGCATTCTCTGCCGCTTCTCATGCCATGGCCTGGGACTATGTCCTGCTCGACGCCAACACTCCGGCAAAAAACCGGACGATCACCAGTGAGCAACTCGGTGTAAAAACCGCCAAACCGTTTTCCGTGACCTTGCGTACTCTGCATGGCGGTCGTCAGGAGGGCGTCAGCATCGTCGACATCGATAACGGCACGATGAAACTCTCGGTGGTGCCAACCCGTGGCATGAACGTGTTGCAGGCTTCGGTGGGCGACGTGCGCATGGGCTGGGATTCGCCGGTCAAGGACGTGGTCAACCCAGCGTTCATCGAACTCAACGGTCGCGGTGGTCTGGGCTGGCTGGAAGGCTTCAATGAGCTGGTCACCCGTTGCGGTTACGAGTGGGTTGGCCATCCCGGCATGGACAACGGCGAACTGCTGACCCTGCACGGTCGCGCCGCCAACATCCCGGCCAGCACCGTCACTTTGCACATCGACGAGAAGCCGCCGTATGCCATCACGCTGCGTGGCGAGCTGAAAGAGCAGGCATTCAAGAAAGTCGATTTCTCGGTAGCGACCGAACTGGTCACCGAACCGGGCAGCGCAAGCTTCGCCCTTAACGACACCCTGACCAACAACGGCGACTATGCGAAGGAATATCAGGCGCTGTATCACAGCAACTTCAGCACGCCGTTTCTTGAGCAAGGGGCAAAATTCGCTGCGCCGGTGAAGCAGGTATCGCCGTTCAACGACAAGGCCAAGGGTGACCTGCCCGACTGGCAGACCTATCGCGGGCCAACCAAGGATTACGACGAAACCGTCTACAACGTCGTGCCTTACGCCGACGCCAAGGGCGACACCTTGACTGTGTTGCACAACAAGGCCGGTAGTCTCGGCGTATCCGTTGGCTTCAACACCGAGCAGTTGCCGGTGTTCTCGCTGTGGAAAAACACCGACACCCAGGGGCAGGGCTACGTCACCGGGCTGGAGCCTGGGACGAGTTTTTCCTATAACCGTCGCTATCAGCGGCCGTTGAATCTGGTGCCGACCATCGCCCCAAAACAGCACAAGCAGTTCCAGATCAGCTACAGCCTGTTGGCGGATAAAGCTGCGGTGGATAACGCCTTGAAGCGCGTGACCGAGATTCAGGCCGGGCGTGATACCGAAGTGCGTCAGGCACCGCTGGTTGATCTGACCGAGCATTAAGGTGTCGCCGGCCGGTATTGCAGTGCCTCGGCCAGATGCTCGCGGGTAATCGCATCGGCCTGCTCAAGATCCGCCAGTGTGCGCGCGACCTTGAGCAGGCGATGCGCCGAGCGCAGCGACAGGATTAGTCGCTCGCATGCCGCCTCCAGCCATTTCTCGTCAGCTGTGGATAACTTGCAGTGACGCTTGAGCCCCGGCAGATCGAGAAACGCATTGGCACAGCCCTGACGCTTCTGCTGTCGTTCGCGAGCCTCGGCCACCAGAGCCGCAGCGCTGGCGCTGTTTTCGCCGGGCTTGGCTGCCGGATTCAACGCGGTTGCCTCCCGCGCCACGGTCAGGTGCAGATCGATACGATCCAGCAGCGGCCCTGACAACTTGTTGCGATAGCGTTGGACCATATCCGGTGTGCACGAGCATTTGCCGCTGGGTTCGCCAAGATATCCACAGGGGCACGGATTCATCGCGGCAACCAATTGAAATCGCGCGGGGAAACGTACGCGATCCTTGGCCCGCGCGATGACGATATGTCCCGACTCCAAAGGCTCGCGTAAAACTTCCAACACCTTGCGATCAAACTCCGGCAACTCATCGAGAAACAGCACGCCGTGGTGGGCGAGGGTGATCTCGCCGGGTTGCGGTTTCGAGCTGCCACCGACCAATGCCGGCCCTGAAGCCGAATGGTGCGGTTGCCTGAACGGCCGCTGCGGCCAGTGAGTCAAGGGAACCCCGCTGGCGACCGATTGAATCGCTGCCACTTCCAGCGCCTCGCATTCGGAAAGCGGCGGCAGCAAACCCGGCAGACGACTGGCCAGCAGCGTCTTGCCGGTTCCCGGTGGCCCGCTAAACAACAGGTTGTGAATGGTTACAAAACATAATCGCTTTGGTTCTGTATGCCATGGCGTGCGTGATGTTTGCCTTTGACTGATGGCGTGTTGATATCTACCATGGCTCGTCATGTTATTAATAACGAGAAAGTAGATGTCCGGGACAAAATTGATACCAGAAAAAATAACAAGTCCGTTTCAATTGATGGCCGCTTGGTTTTCTATGTTAGTACTGTTGGTAGGGGTGTTGCTCGCAGCTGCTATAAAGATTGAAAAGCCGGAGTGGGCGGCTGGCTATCTAGTGATTTGCTCAACAATTTTGATAATGGTGGTATTAGGGTGTGTAACTTTAATGCTTACAAAGTTTCGGCCACACCTTCAGGATGGTAAAGAGTACGCTCAGTGGTTACGGTCAACAGGAAAATATGCAGCCGCCTTACGCCTTGGCCAAAGCAGCACCGTGGTTGAGAGTCGTGCTTCCTCGGTAGTTGTAACTTCCACCGCCTCGGCAGATGAAATCCCATTGGCTCCACTGCAGGGGTATGGAACGGTTAATATTTCCAGTTTGAGCGGCTGTGAGAAGCTTGCAGAAAAGATTAATGCTATCGGTATTACGCCATATTTGTATGATGGTGGGGTTGATGATGGTTCTAGGAGTTCTAATTTCAGCGAGCACGAAAGCATCTGGCTTGGAAAGAGAGTTTCCAGCAATTATGTTGCGGCTGTGTTTAAAATAGTCTCTGAGTATTGGCCTCATTTAAAATATGTTCATTTGTCTAGTGATGGTGAGGCACCACCGGATGATGTACATGACGAAATTTTTGTGGGAGGGGCGACGTCAACTGCTTTGGGTTTTGGTCTCAAGCCATGGACCCAAAAAGAGCTTTCTTCACTTGATAGTACGATGCGAATTGAAGAGCTTCACAAGTTGATTCGTAGCAAATACAGCTAACGTTAATGTTAAGAGCCTTGGAGAGTACTGGCGGAATTGCGACAGTGCTCTTTGCTTACAGAAATTCACTTGTTCTGTATGTGCAATGTTAAAGTAATCACGCGGCCGCATAATTATCTGAAAAAGGCAGTGTCGATTTTTAGGTCGAGGCACCTCCTAATTTTTCTGTTGCTGGAGGATGCAGTACTAGCAGGTTGTGTATAGATACCAAACATTTTGAAACTGTTCTAAAACTGCACTAAAACCCATACAAAACATATGGGATTAATCTGCTGTCTGGCGCTTCATTGGCATGGGAGGCCATGTTTCTGGGACTGGTGTTTAGCAAAGGCCTGATTGCGATCCAGTTTGAGTTTTACCGCACTACTAATGCATAATCGTGACCAAAATCGGTCCCCGATTCGCCGTCCTTCGCTTAAACGCACGCCAGTGTTGACGCTGGCTCCAGTATTTGTTGGCCAGTGATGTAGAAGAACGTTGGATTCGTAAGTATAGGAGGGGGACTCCGTGTGAGTGTGTTCATCTGTAGAGAGGTTAGTGTGTGAGTGAGACGAGTGAAGAGAAGACAAAGAGAAAGTATCTGACAGTCCTTCGTGGCTACCAATGGTCGTACCAGCATTCAATCTTTTACAAAGATGCTGAACAAAGTCATGCCTTGCTTGATGACATGGTGAGATTCAAGCAGGTACTCCGTAGAAGGTGTCCAGATCAACCGTTCCTGATTCGAGTACAAGCACTCAAGAGGGGGGCTGTCCATCAGGCATTTCTCTCCATCATCACCACAGCAAAGGTGGAAGACCTACAGGAGATCGCAAACAATACGTTCCCTGCGTTGATGAATGTTGTTGGTCGGCGTCTGTCAGCAGAGAGGCTGTCCCAGCAGGCAAGTGTCATTGAAGAAGCCAAGCCACATGACCTTTCCAAGCTGTTCGACAAGTCTGGGATCAATCGGTGGACACTGCTCAATAAGCAGCGTCTAGCTGAATTGAATGATGCGGTTTGACGGAAGGGGGGCTAGAGTATCAGCCAGTGTGGCGTTCTGTCAGTCCCGTAGTGTATGACGTTGAGGAGCTGTAATGGGTGAGGATAACAAGGTCAAGGAAACGGTTGAGGCGGTAACGGGGCTGGTACAAGCCATTCCAATTTATCAGGACCTGGCTCAGCCCGCTGTGAAGCAAGTAGGCAAAGCACTTGAGACTGTAGGGAAGGCAATTAACGTTGCTCTTGCCCCTGTCGGGGCGTTAGTTTGGGGTTATGAGAAATGCCAAGACTTCATATCCACGAAGGTGGCAGATCGTCTCAAGGATGTTCCACCTGAAGACATCATTACACCGAAGCCCAATGTTGCTGGTCCAGCTATAGAAGCCTTGAGATATACAGGTCATGAAGAGACGCTGAGTGACATGTACGCGAACTTGCTGGCTGCGTCCATGGACAAGAATACTGCGAATGGTGCTCACCCAGCCTTCGTTGAAATCATCAAGCAGCTAACGCCAGATGAGGCGAAGATTCTTGCTCTCTTTGCTCCCGGCCGTGCATTTCCCCTTCTCAATGTTCGGGCGTCTTACAAAATTGATCCTGAATTTACGAAGGGCTCGAGGGTAAGGCTTGCTCACTTTTCATTGTTGGGCGAAGAGGCTGGGGTCGAGTTCGTAAATCTGACGCCAGCATACCTTGATAATCTTTGCCGCTTGGGATTGGGAGATTACCTTGGCACCGGCATTCACTACACCTCCCCCAATCTTTATGACAAGTTAGAGAGCCATCCAAGCATTCTTGCTCTTAAACAAGAGATTGAGGCCGATCCAGAGTTGAAATGCGATTTGGTCCGAACTGGTTTCAATATCACTGAACTGGGTAAGCAGTTTGCGAACGTATGTGTTTTTCGTAAATGACTTGTTGCCTTCTCCTCCAGAGGTTTCCTATCGCTGTTACTGGTATCCGTTTCAAGCCACCATTTTCTTCGACAAGCACTATTCCCTCAGTACCTTGCGGAAAGAGCTTCCTGAACTAGCTTTGACGGTGTCGCCAACGTGGTGATTGGCTATTAAGGAGCGAATATGCCTACTAGGTATCGTGATGCAGTGAGCGGCGAGTACATCAGTGGAGAAAAGGCGAAGCGGAATCCGAGGGAGTCTGTAAAGGAGACCGACAAGCCATCGAAGCCAAAGGGTAAATAGCATCACCGGGAGGGTGGCACTAGGCGCCCTCACACCTCTCAAGGACGACCGCCCATGACCACCCAGAATCAAGCAATAGCCATGGCTGACGCTTTAACGTTGATGCTTTATAGCCAGCATGGCATCGCTGCCGCTTTGGAAGAACTCGCCAATTGGATTTCCAACCAAGGGGGAGCCATCGCCGCCGAAAATGCTTTATCAGCGTTGCAAGTTCTCGACTTGAACGCTCAAGCCATTACCGATGCGATCAATCAGGTGCGACAAGCGTAGTGCGGTGTGTTCAACTGGGTACACCCTGATGACCGCTTGTCGGGTGAATACAGTTTCGTGGCTCCCAGCGTTGTTTCCAGCTGGTCTGAAGGGCATAATGGCAGCATCTAGACCCAGATGAATACAGGTGGCGGAAATGGATGTTGGATATGTACGGATCAGCTCAGTAGACCAGAACATTGCCCGTCAGCTTGATGGCGTACAACTGGATAAGGTTTACACCGACAAATGCTCGGGTAAGGACACTAACCGTCCACAACTTCTAGTGATGCTGGATTCGGTCCGGGAAGGCGATACAGTTCATGTTCACTCGATTGACCGTCTCGCACGTAGCCTGTCAGACCTGCTGAGTCTGGTTCAGTCCTTGAATGAGAAGGGCGTGTCTGTCCGCTTCCACAAAGAGAGCCTTATGTTTACTGGGGCCGATGACAAGTACCAAAACTTGATGCTCCAGATGATGGGGGCGGTTGCTGAGTTCGAACGTTCGATGATTCGAGAGCGTCAGCGAGAGGGCATCAAGAAGGCGAAAGACGCAGGTGTGTACAAAGGTGGAGTGAAGACCACTAATGCAGACGCCATCCGTACCCACGTCGCTAATGGATCGTCATACCGAGATACTGCAAAGGCTCTTGGCGTGAGTCTAAGCACGGTACAGCGAGCCATGAAGAAAGAATCCGTCTGACCAGCGACCTTTTACAGTGTCCTCCATCCCGCCACAGAGAAGGCTTGTGGTTTGGTCCTGGGCTTCGGTCATTCTGTATTGCTCGCTTCCGTGTGGCGTAGCAGAGCGTCTGCTGGGGCTGCCAAGGGTTATTTGTGGTGCCCTTTGGACCTTTTCTATTGACCCCGGCCATCGCCTGTCAAGCACCTCAGGTGTCGAGCTGTGATTTCATGGAGGGCGCTCAGCTTATTAGTTTGGCTGACGTTTGGATCGACCCCCACCCTGCACAAAGTACGAAAAACGGCGGGACGGCACAGTTAGTTAGAGATGTCCTCAGGCTACGTTGGTGGATGGCTTCCAAGGCGTCTGTGGCGCTGTATAGGCAGAGATAGATAAATACGGCTGGTAATGGACTGCCTATCTGTATCTGCTCTCCTGCGGCTTTGTATGGTCATCCTGAGGGTGTTCTGCTCGGCGGCTATTGTTGCTTTGTACGAGTTATCGACTTTGGCAGAGTGCCTTTGAACCTGATTTTGACCTTGCTGATGTCCATTTCTTTGATCCGATTTACAACGTCCTCGGAGTCAATAAGGGATGGATTGTTAAGGAGTTCTATCAGGCGAATGGCAGCGTCTCTTTGCTCGGCTGAAATTTCTCCCTGTAGCACCCTCAGGTCGACGATATTCTTCTGGGCGGCGAACATCATCATCGAGTTTTCGAAATGAATGATCTGGAACTGGGTGATGCCTTCTGCTGACACGGTGTACATCTGCATAGGCAGCTTGTGGTTACTGGTGACAGACGCAAATATCAATATGCCAAGACGCTTCAGGAGTCGGTTAGCAGCATGCCTGCCTTCGAATGACACGATGTCTAGTTGGGCGAAAAAGTCCTTCTTGGACACCACCTGATTCACCGCCAGCAGTTCCCTCAACCGTTGTTGCTCTTCACCCAGCGCTGCTTGTTCGCTTTCGAGGTTTTGTACCAGCACCGCCAACGCAGAGGATGGAGCTTCGGTCATTAATGTCACAGCCGTGGCTAGTCGTTCGTTTACGGTCTGCATCTTGCCGTCTACGGTAGCCAGTTCTTTCATCGTCTGACCTTCACTGGCTTGCACGAGGCTCAGGCTATCCACCTTCGCCAGTACCTCACGTAATACACGTTCTGCACGTTCCACTCGGAGATAACCGTTCTTGCATACGCCTTTGCGGGCAGAGTGACATTGCAGGTAGGTTGCCCCTTTCGGAGGGCGTCCCTTGTTAACAAGATGCATCGCATCGCCGCAGGTCCGGCACTTCATGATCCCTTGGAACACATTGAATCGTTCGGATTGCTTGCCAGTCTTGTGAATGCGACGTTCAGCACGAACCGCTTGTGCCTGATAGAAAACAGATTCTTCAATCACGACCGGGAAGAACCCAGTTACAGGTTGGCCATCATTGACTCGTTTCCCTCCGACTATATGTGTGGGCTGATACTCGCCAAGTAGGGCACGGTTTCCCAGAAGCTTGGATATGCTGCTTGTACCCCACGCACCAGAGTGGTTCCGATTACGACTACCAAAGACTGGGATGCCACGTTCGTTGAGCAATCGGGGAATCACACCCTGGCCATAGCCCTGTATCGCCAAGTCGAAGATGAGCTTCACGGTTTCAACACGTTCTGGAATCGGCATGTACGCGTCATCGATAAGCGTCAGCCAGTAGGGGCATGCCTTTCCCAGTGGTTTCTTCTCTGAACGAGCAAGTGCTTTCTTGTTGGACCATGCTGCCGATACACGATCACCCTTAATGGAGCTTTCGTTGTGGGCACGGGACATGTGAACGATGGAGATGATCAGATCAAGTTCGTTGAACTCGTCGGTGTATAGGCGTTCATCTGCCAGCGTGACTACTCGGATTCCTCGGTTGAGGAGGTCCATGAATCGGGGTAATGCAGTGTTCACCTTTTCCCGCGACAGCCTGTCGAGGCTTTCCACCAGAAGGTAAGAGCCACGCTCGATGGTGCCGTTCTCGACCAGATCAAGGAAGCGTCTGAGCTGACCTTCATCATCGAGGTGACGCCCGCTGTAGGCACTCTTGCCTTTGTCGAGGAATGTGTACTCTTTGGCCGTAGCAAGCTCAAGTCCGTGATCAACACAGTATTGAACTGCCGCATCACGCTGCCGTCGGTAGCTGTCACCCTTTGCTTGTTCGGGGCTGCTGAATCGGACGTAGCTGTACGCTTTGTTGGTCATCGTAATGGGTACTTGGATTCAAATGTTTTGTAACCTAGCACAATGTTAACAAATTGTGAGCTCCCGCTGCGGCAATCAGCAGTGCGCGCTTTGCGGCTGTTTGACCCTGCACTTCGTTGAGGTCGGGATAGGGCTTGGCAGCGTGCATCAAACCATCGGAAACGTAAGGCTCGACCGGCGTGTGCCCATTGAAATGCGCCACCGCTTCCAGCAAATGATCGACCGCAAACACCTTGAGCCCGGATGCCAGGCACGCCTCTTCTGCATTCGCTCGAGGCACCACCAGCGCCCGCCCGGCCTTGCGCGCCGCCAGTGCCGCCGGCAGCACACCACGCACCGGCCGCACGGCACCCGACAGCGCCAACTCACCCAGACATTCCACCTCGTCCAGGGTCAGGCAGGGCACCTGCACACTGGCCGACAAAATCCCCAAGGCAATCGCCAGATCGAAGCGTCCGCCATCCTTGGGCAGATCCGCCGGCGCCAGATTCAAGGTGATCCGCCGCGCCGGAAATTGCAGTCCGGAATTGATGATCGCGCTGCGTACGCGATCCTTGCTCTCCTTCACCGCCGCTTCAGGCAGGCCGACCATGGTCAGCGACGGCAGACCGTTGGCCAGATGGACTTCGACGGTAACAGCGGGGGCTTCCACGCCAATCTGGGCGCGACTGTGGACAATGGAGAGGGACATGGTCGTTCCTTGAGCTGAATCGGGGAGCCGCTTCCTGCGGGTTTTTGAAGGGTAGTTGAGCCGGGTTTCGGTGCTGAAATAGAGGTTTACAAGACGTATCCAGACCCGATGGGCTGTCACTGCTTGCCTGAATTAGAGCGTTGACTCTCGCACGGCATTGAAGGATCATCCCATTCGAGGACTGCAACTGCGCATTCGTCGGGACTGGGCACCAGCAAAAGCTCCCCCGCATTTTTGGCAGCAGAGAAAGCTGGTTTCTCTGAAGTAGTGACGACGGGCTAGCCTGTCGGATTCTGAACCCAAGGCCGTAAAGCCAGGAGCTAAAGAATCGCTGCGACTACTCCTCAAAAAATACTTAAAAGGCGTCCATCGGACGCCTTTTTTTATTTCTGATTTGGTGGTGCTCGTGGTATCTGCCCCACTAACGTGCCATGTGCACGTTTTTGCGGGTACCAAGTCACCACGAAGTAACCAAATCCTGTGGCGCGCTCGTGTCGCGGTTCAAGAATCAGTGTTCCCATAGATGTCCTCAGTACCGCGACCCTGTTTCCACATCGTTGTTCTTTGAACTCACAATAGATTTGCGCCCCCGGGACGATCATTTTCGCAACAATCGCTGCTACCCCATCGGCAGTCTGGCAACCATGCTTGAGCAAATCGGCACTATGGGCTTCCCAAATGTGCACTACGCCAAAACCACTATTCGCTCGACGGTGAATACCTACCCGCAGATAAATCTTCCCGCCTGGCAAGCCGAATTTTGGCATATCGGGGATCGTGCCAAAGATGTAACCACCATCTGGATGCTGAACCAGCGTGTTTTCTTTGAGCTTGAGCAAATCAGACAAGAGGGATCCAGAACCAGAGTGTCTGGCGATCAATGTGTATCGCCTGGAACTCGACGAATAGGATCGACCAGCGCAGGCGAAAGCCACCAGCCTAATCACAGCGAAGAGCTCACGGAATCAGGCGCAGACGCTGATGTTTGTAGGGCCATGCCCTAATATTTGTAGGACGCTGGCGAAAGGGGTGTGAAGGTCTTGTACCGGGAGTCGGATGTTCCAGTTTGGCCACTCAATGCAGCCTCTGGAGGCGAAAAATGGACCGCAATGGTATGCGCCCGATTCATCCGGGCGAGGTTCTGAATAAGTAATTCATGGAGCCGTTGAGCATGACCGTCATGGATCTGGCCATGCCCACGAAATGGCCCGAAAGCGAGATCGAAGAGCTTGTGAAATGCCAGCTCAGGATCTGCGCCGATCTGGCAATCAGCCTCGCCATTCAGCTCAACACTACGCCTGAGTTCTGGATGAATCTTCAGTCGACTTACGATTTGCGCAGAGCCCAGCTCCGGCATGCGGGCTCATAGCGATTGCAGCATCCGCGAAGCCCTTTTCCACCATGGCCCTGCCCGGGTCGCCCAACCCTCTGCTGAACATTCAGCATCAGATGAGCTTAGAAACCTGGGTTTTTTGGCGCAATCGGACGGCGGTCATCAAGGTTGTAGGACGTTGCGGGGATGGTTCAAGGGCTGAAGATCAAAAGATCGCAGCCTTCGGCAGCTCCTACAGGGGACGCGAATTATTCAGCGGGCGGTGTCAGCTTCGCTTCCATCTCGGCAACCTTGGCTTCGAGGCTTTCGAGGCGGGCGCGAGTACGCGCCAGCACTACCATCTGACTATCGAACTCTTCCCGGCTGACCAGATCAAGTTTGCTGAAGGCACTTTGCAGCAGCATTTTGAACTGGCTTTCGATTTCGGCTTTCGGCAGCGGGGTGTCGCCGTTGAAGAGGCGGGAGGCGGTGCCGCTCAGGGCGTCGAGGAAGTCTTTGGGCGCGAGCATGGGAAATGTCCTGGAAACAATGGCCGGCAGTGTATCACGCAGTGTCTATAGTCAATCCCGTTGCACGGATGCACGCTTTTCGCGCAGGGGGACGGACGGTGGCGCACCGTTGTTGTGCGTATCGGCAAAAGCTTTTCTGCCCGAGCGCGTGCAACAGGGGCCAAGAGATTGAAATGCAGGGTTTTTGCCGAGCTGGCAAGGTTTCTGCTTAGTCACCCTCGACCCATGCACTGATGCAGTCGCTGTGACGAATGCAGTGCGGCAGACGAAGCGGGGAGTTTCGTCTGATGCGGTTAGCTGGCGTCAACGATGCGTTACAAAGCCAGGCACTGCGCTTAGACTTGAGACGGGTTTGTTTTCCTGGGGCAAGTCCACCAATTCGGGAGAGAGTTTCATGAAGCTAGTCACTGCCATCATCAAGCCGTTCAAGTTGGACGACGTGCGCGAGTCGCTGTCCGAAATCGGCGTGCAGGGCATTACCGTTACTGAAGTCAAAGGCTTCGGCCGGCAGAAGGGTCACACCGAGCTGTATCGCGGCGCGGAATATGTGGTCGATTTTCTGCCCAAGGTGAAAATCGACGTGGCCATCGACGACAAGGATCTGGATCGGGTTATCGAGGCGATAACCAAAGCGGCCAACACCGGCAAGATCGGTGACGGCAAGATCTTCGTGGTCAATCTGGAACAGGCGATCCGCATCCGTACCGGCGAAACCGATACCGACGCGATCTAAGCGCCGCCACAAACCCAACGCCCCAGGAGAAAACAATATGACTCTGCGTAAATTCGCAGGGCTAGGCGCCCTGTTGTCCATCGTAATGCCCGGCATCGCCATGGCGGCAGACGAAGTGGCAGCGCCAGTCCTCAATTCCGGCGACACCGCCTGGATGCTCACCTCGACAGCGCTCGTGCTGTTCATGACCATCCCCGGCCTGGCGCTGTTCTACGGCGGTATGGTTCGCTCGAAAAACATTCTTTCCGTGCTGATGCAGTGCTTCGCCATTACCGGTCTGATCAGCATCCTGTGGGTCATTTATGGCTACAGCATTGCCTTCGACACCACCGGCATGGAGCAGGGCGTCGTCAACTTCAATTCGTTCTTCGGTGGCATGGGCAAGGCGTTCCTCGCCGGTGTCACGCCTTCGAGCATCACCGGCCCGGCGGCGCTGTTCCCTGAAGCGGTGTTCATCACCTTCCAGATGACCTTCGCGATCATCACCCCGGCGCTGATCGTCGGTGCGTTCGCCGAGCGCATGAAGTTCTCCGCGATGCTGATTTTCATGGGCATCTGGTTCACTTTGGTTTATGCACCGATCGCGCACATGGTCTGGTCCGGTAACGGCGGCCTGATGTGGGACTGGGGCGTGCTCGACTTTGCTGGCGGCACCGTGGTGCACATCAACGCCGGTATCGCCGGCCTGGTCGCGTGCCTGGTACTGGGCAAGCGCAAAGGCTTCCCGACCACACCGATGGCTCCGCATAACCTCGGCTACACCCTGATGGGCGCGGCGATGCTGTGGGTTGGCTGGTTCGGCTTCAACGCTGGTTCCGCTGCTGCCGCCAACGGCACTGCCGGTATGGCCATGCTGGTTACTCAGATCGCCACCGCCGCTGCGGCACTGGGCTGGATGTTTGCCGAGTGGGTCACCCACGGCAAGCCAAGCGCACTGGGGATTGCTTCGGGCGTGGTCGCCGGTCTGGTCGCGATCACTCCGGCCGCTGGCACTGTAGGCCCGATGGGTGCACTGGTGATCGGTCTGGCCGCAGGCGTGGTGTGCTTCTTCTGCGCCACCACCCTGAAACGCAAACTCGGCTATGACGACTCCCTGGATGCCTTCGGCGTGCACGGTATCGGCGGTATCCTCGGCGCGATCCTCACCGGTGTGTTTGCCGCACCGGCACTGGGCGGCTTCGGCACCGTGACTGACATCGGCGCGCAGGTCTGGATTCAGATCAAAGGCGTCGGCTTCACGGTGATCTACACCGCGATCGTGACTTTCATCATCCTCAAGGTGCTGGACGCCGTCATGGGTCTGCGCGTAACCGAGGAAGAAGAGTCGGTCGGCCTCGATCTGGCACAACACAACGAACGCGGCTACAACCTGTAAGTACGCGCGATAAAAAACTGCCCGGTTCGCCGGGCATTTTTTTGTCCGGGATTTGTCATTCAAGGTGCGGCTGAAAGGATTTTTCTTACGGCTTTGGTCGTCTTTACGACGAGGCTTTTTCTGCGGGCAATCGCTTACATCGCTGCAGGAATATTAGGGCCTTTGTTTTTTTTCAGAGCACGCTAGAATGCGCCCCGAACGAGCGGAGAACTGTATGTGGCAACAGACTCTGATAACCCTGCGGGCAAGGCCCCGGGGCTTTCATCTGGTGACGGACGAGTTGCTCGCAGGCTTGCCTGAACTCAAGACCTGTCGGGTCGGTCTGTTGCATTTGTGGCTGCAGCACACGTCGGCGTCGTTGACCATCAACGAGAACGCCGATCCGGCAGTTCGTCGCGACTTCGAACGATTTTTCAATCGTCTGATCCCACAAGGAACAGACGGCTACGAGCACAACGACGAAGGCCTGGACGACCTCCCGGCGCACTTCAAGGCCAGCGTGCTCGGTTGCCAGATCAGTCTGCCGGTTGCGGCAGGGCGGCTGGCACTGGGTACCTGGCAAGGGATTTATCTGGGCGAGCACCGTGATCATGGCGGTGCCCGTAAAGTCCTCGCCACCTTGCACGGTGAACAGGCATGAGCCGCTGCCGGGCAGCGGCAGAAGATTTTTCAACGGCGGCTTCGACAGCCGCCAAAGCTGGTCTATAACTAATCTGCTTTTGGCAAGTCATGAGGTAGAACATGAGCGACGATGATCTGGAAAACGACGACCTCGAAGTAGGCGACGAAGACGAGGCCGAGGAAGGCCTGGGAGCGGCAGCGGAAGACGTTACCGAAGACGATGGCGGTGACGACACGCCGGCCCCGGCTGCCAAAGGCAAAGCCAAGGCTGCGGTCTCGGTCGACGAGTTGCCGAGCATCGAAGCCAAGAACAAGGAGCGTGACGCCCTGGCCAAGGCCATGGAAGAATTCCTTGCGCGCGGCGGCAAGGTGCAGGAAGTGGAGGCCAACGTGGTCGCCGATCCGCCCAAGAAGCCGGACAACAAGTACGGCAGCCGCCCTATCTGAGGCGCGTCGCTCGCTTGCTGAAAAAGCCCGCCGTCGCTGCGGGCTTTTTTATGCCTGAAATAAATCCGTTGAAAGCAAATGCAGTCCTCTGTGGGAGCGAGCCTGCTCGCGAAGAGGGCATGTCAGCCGACATACATGTTGAATGACACACCGCATTCGCGAGCAGGCTCGCTCCCACAGGGTTTGTGGATTATTTCGAGGTGGCATTCCAGCGGGAGAGGACGACGGGCAATTCGGTCAGGCTGCGAATTTCCGCATCCGGCAAGCGCTCCGCCTCCCAGACCTTGCCTGTCGGGTTGAACCACACCGCGCGCAACCCCGCCTGCTGCGCCCCGGCGATGTCATCGCCGGGATGATCGCCGACATGCACCGCCGCTTCAGCACCCACACCACCGCGCTGTAACGCTTCATGAAACAGCCGCGCATCCGGTTTGGCGATGCCGATGTCTTCGGCACACAAGGCGAACTTGAAGTAATCCGCCAGCCCCAGCCGGCGCACGTCGGCATTGCCATTGGTGACCACGCCGAGGGCGTAATGATTGGCGAGCAGCTCCAGCAGCGGCTCGACCTCCGGGAACACTTCGATCTGATGCCGCGCATGCAGGAACACTTCAAAAGCCTTGTCAGCCAGCTCCGACGCCTCGCCGTGGGCATACCCGGCTTCTTCGAGCGCATGGAACAGCACACGTCGACGCAGCGCGCTGATGCGGTGCTTGAGCCCCGGTTCGCCCGCCAGCACGCGCTCGCGAATCGACCACAAATGCTCCACCGGCACCGCGCCCAGGTTCGACGCATGTTCGCTCAGCCATTCGCGCAACACGGTTTCGGCGCTGGCGATTACCGGAGCGGTGTCCCACAGAGTGTCGTCGAGGTCGAACGTGATCAACTGAATGCTCATGAATCATCGCCTTTCATGCGTTTGGCCCGGGGATGGGCGCTGTCGTAGACCGCCGCCAGATGCTGGAAGTCGAGGTGGGTATAGATCTGTGTGGTTTTGATATCAGAGTGACCGAGCAATTCCTGCACCGCGCGCAAGTCCTGCGAGGACTCGAGCAAATGGCTGGCGAACGAGTGCCGCAGCATGTGCGGATGCAGGTTCTGCCCCAGTTCGCGCTCGCCAGCCAGTTTGACCCGCACCTGAATCGCCCGCGGGCCGAGGCGTCGGCCTTGCTGGCTGACAAATACCGCGTCGTCCGCCGGGTTGGTCATGGCGCGCAGCGGCAACCAGTGTTCAAGGGCTTCGCGGGCCTTGGTGCCAACCGGCAACAGCCGGGTCTTGCTGCCCTTGCCGAGCACCTGAACCATGCCGTCGGCGAGGTCGAGTTGATCGAGATTGAGCCCGGTCAGCTCGGACAGGCGCAGGCCAGAGGAATAGAACAGCTCGAGAATCGCCTGATCGCGCCGGGCGAGAAAATCGTCCTCGACCGCACCTTCCAGCAGCTGCAATGCGCGGTCGGTATCAAGGGTTTTCGGCAGGCGCCGTTCGCCTTTCGGCGGGGCCAGGCCGGTGGCCGGGTCGTGGTCGCACAGGCCTTCGCGATTCAAGTAGTGATAGAGCCCGCGCACCGCTGAGAGCAGGCGGGCGAGGCTGCGCGAGGACTGGCCTTGCGCATGCAACCGGGCGATCAGGCTGCGCAGGCGCTGGATGTCCAGCGCGGCCCAGCTGCCGATGTTCTGCTTGATGCACCAGCCGAGGACTTTATCGAGGTCGCGGCGATAAGCCGACAGGGTGTGCGGCGACACCTGTCGCTCACTGCGCAGATGTTCGCAGTAAGCGTCCAGTTGTCGTTCCATGGTCAGCGTACCGAGCGCAGCGAGCTGTTGACCCGTGGCAGCACGCGGCCCATGACCTCGGCGATGTAACTGAGGAACAGCGTGCCGACCGAGCTCTTGTAGTGCTGCGGGTCACGGCTGGCGATGGCCAGAATGCCGTGAATGCCCTGATGGCTGACGGCAACCACGGCGGTCGAGCCGATCTGCTGGCGCTGTTCTTCGCCGAAGAGGAAGTCCAGCTCATGTTCACGCAGGCTGCCGCTGACGCTTTTGCCTTCGGTGAGCAGGCCGCCAATCGCGGTTTGCGCATCGGCGTGGGTTACCCAGCGGCCGACCGGGGCCGGGTTGTCGCCGAGCAGGATCAGGCTGACGAAGGGCACCTGGAAATCCTGACGCAGGCTGTCTTCAACGCTGATGACCACGTCTTCCAGGGTCGATGCATCCATCAGCGCGAGAATCAGGCGGCGGGTTTTTTCGAACAGGCGATCGTTGTCGCGGGCCACGTCCATCAGATGCGAAAGGCGATGGCGCATCTCGATATTGCGGTCGCGCAGGATGGTCATCTGCCGCTCGACCAGCGACACGGTGTCGCCGCGTCGGTGCGGGATGCGCAACGACGGCAGCAGCTCTTCGTGCTCGACGAAAAAGTCCGGATGAGCCTCCAGGTAGGCGGCAACCGCGGCTGCCTCGAGGCTCTCGGACGCTGATTCGTCGGCTGGTCGGGCGGGTACCTGTGGCTTGTCGGTCATGATTTCTGCTCGCTCAAAGACGCACTTGTCCTTCGTATACACGCACTGCCGGACCGGTCATCAACACCGGTTCGCCCGGGCCGGCCCACTCGATGGACAGACGCCCGCCGGGCAGGTCGATCAACAGCGGCGAATCCATCCACCCCTGACTGATGGCCGCCACCGCCGCCGCACAGGCGCCGGTGCCGCAGGCCTGGGTTTCCCCGGCGCCGCGTTCCCAAACACGCAGTTGCGCGCGATGGCGGTCGATGACCTGAAGGAAGCCGACATTGACCCGCGCCGGAAAGCGCGGGTGATGTTCGATCTTCGGCCCCAGTTCATGCACCGGTGCGCTGTTGATGTCGTCCACGCGAATGACCGCATGGGGATTGCCCATCGACACGGCGGCCAGTTCGACCGTGGTGCCATCGACTTCCAGCTGATAGCTGCTGGCCTGGGCCGGCGCCTGGAATGGAATGTCTGCCGGCACCAGGCGCGGCGCGCCCATGTTCACGCCGATCTGGCCGTCGTTACGCACGTCCAGTTCAATGATGCCGCCCTTGGTCTCGACGCGGATCTGCCGTTTGGCGGTCAGACGCTTGTCGAGCACGAAGCGGGCGAAGCAGCGCGCACCGTTGCCGCACTGCTCCACTTCCGAACCGTCGGAGTTGAAGATCCGGTAGCGGAAATCCACATCCGGGTTGCTCGGCGCTTCGACGATCAGCAACTGGTCGAAACCGATACCGGTGTGGCGGTCGCCCCATTGCTTGGCGTGTTTGGGCTGAATGTGCGCGTGCTGGCTGACCAGGTCGAGGACCATGAAGTCGTTGCCCAGGCCGTGCATTTTGGTAAAACGCAGCAGCATGGGTTACTCCGGCAGCAGGCTTTCGCCGGCAAACAGCTCGGCCACGGTTTCGCGGCGACGCACTTCAAAAACCTGATCACCATCCACCAGCACCTCGGCAGCACGGCCACGGGTGTTGTAGTTGGAACTCATGACAAAACCGTAGGCGCCGGCCGAATGCACCGCCAGCAGATCGCCTTCTTCCAGCGCCAGCTCGCGGTCCTTGGCGAGGAAGTCGCCGGTTTCGCAGATCGGGCCGACGATGTCGTACTTGCGTGCAGCGCTGTCGCGCGGTTTCACCGCGGTGACGTCCATCCATGCCTGATACAGCGCTGGACGGATGAGGTCGTTCATCGCCGCATCGACGATGGCGAAATCCTTGTGCTCGGTGTGCTTGAGGTATTCGACCTGTGTCAGCAACACGCCGCCATTGGCAACGATGAAGCGGCCTGGCTCGAACACCAGCGCCAGATCACGCCCGTCGAGACGTTCGCGCACAGCCTTGATGTAATCGGCAGCCAATGGCGGCTCTTCATCGCGATAACGCACGCCCAAACCACCACCGAGATCGATGTGGCGCAGGTGAATGCCGCAATCGCCGAGGCGGTCGGCCAGATCCAGCAGGCGATCGAGCGCATCAATGAACGGCGGCAGGGTGGTCAGTTGCGAACCGATATGGCAGTCAACACCGACCACTTCCAGGTTCGGCAGATGCGCGGCGCGCACGTACACGTCTTCGGCATCGGCAATGGCGATGCCGAACTTGTTCTCTTTGAGACCGGTGGAAATGTACGGGTGGGTGCCGGCATCGACGTCCGGGTTCACGCGCAGCGAAACCGGGGCGCGAACACCCAGCTCGGCGGCGACTACTTGCAGGCGCTCGAGCTCATCGGTGGACTCGACGTTGAAGCAGTGCACGCCGACTTCGAGGGCGCGGCGCATGTCGTCACGGGTCTTGCCGACGCCGGAGAAAACGATCTTGTCGGCGCTGCCACCTGCGGCCAGTACACGTTCCAGCTCGCCTCGGGAAACGATGTCGAAACCGGCGCCGAGACGGGCCAGGACATTCAGCACACCGAGGTTGGAGTTGGCTTTGACCGCGAAGCAGACCAGATGCGGCATGCCGGCCAGCGCATCGGCGTAGGCCAGATATTGCGCTTCGATGTGCGCGCGCGAGTAGACATAGGTGGGCGTGCCGAAGCGGTCGGCGATGGCGGACAGCGCCACACCTTCCGCGAACAGCTCCCCGCCACGGTAGTTAAAAGCGTCCATGGCGATCCCTTAGTAAACGTCGTGCTTATGAGCCTTGGATGGCTGCTTCTGCGAAGACTGGGCTTGTTCGGCCGGGTCCTGATCGTCATCCGGCAGGTACAGCGGGCCTTTTTGACCACAGGCCGAAACGAGGCAGGCAACCGCGACGAGCGCAGCAAGGGAAGAGATCAGGCGCTTCATGGCGAAATCCTTGAAAATGCGTTAATTGCGCCGGAGTATACCGGCCACCCGGCAGCTTGCCTATGCGAGGGGGTTCCCGTCCGGCGGGGCTCCTGTGATGCGCATCATCCCTGTGGGAGCGAGCCTGCTCGCGAAGGCGTCGGCAAATTCAACAGGCTCGTTGCCTGACACACCGCTTTCGCGAGCAGGCTCGCTCCCACGGGGGCGGTGCTGGATGGGCCGACAGGTGCTTGGTCGTTAATCTTTGCAATCGGTCGGCAGCGTCCGTATCTTTCGGCGCTTGAGCCTGATCAGACATTTTTGAGGTTGCCGCAATGAGTTTGTCCGAAGCCCGTTTCCACGATCTGGTCGATGCTACCCAGCAGACGCTGGAAGATATCTTTGATGACAGCGACCTGGATATCGACCTGGAGAGCTCGGCAGGTGTCTTGACCGTCAAGTTCGAAAATGGCTCGCAGCTGATCTTCAGCCGCCAGGAGCCGTTGCGTCAGCTGTGGCTGGCGGCCGTGTCCGGTGGTTTCCACTTCGACTATGACGAAGAAAGCGAGCGCTGGATGTGCGACAAGAGCGAAGAGCAATTGGGCGAAATGCTGCAGCGCCTCGTCAAGCAGCAGGCTGGCGCCGAATTCGATTTCGAAGGTCTGTGATTCGTGACTGATGCAGCGCCTGTTCGCCCGCCGAAACCGCTCTACAGTAACGTCAGCCCGGCGGTGCCTTCGCCGTGCACGGGTGTGTGTCGACTGGACGAGCAGAAAGTCTGTCTCGGCTGTGCGCGCCACGTCGAGGACATTCGCGAGTGGCGCTCGGCGGATGATCAGCGGCGCCGGGTGATTTGCCAGCAGGCTACCGCACGAAAATCCCAAGCCTGTTGATATTGTGGCGAGGGGATTTATCCCCGTTGGGTCGCGTAGCGGCCCCAAAATCTATACGGCTGCTGCGCAGCCGAACGGGGATAAATCCCCTCGCCACAAGGGTTTCACCCAGGCAAAAAAGGGCGTGACTTGTATATTTTTTGAGCTGTGATAGTGTCCGCGAACGCCTCAAACCACCGAGGCACGGTGAAAACCCCGTCTTTTTTGGCGGGGTTTTGCTTTTTTTGTGCAGAAGAAAGGAGTCTGCCTGGATCATGACCGCACCTTCCATCACCCTTACCCGTCTGGACGTGCAACGTCTGGAGCGCCTGATCGACAGCCTGAGCGACAAAGACCAGGCTGCGCCGGGCGTGATTGCGCTGCAAACCGAGCTGGACCGCGCCGATACCGTGGTCGGCCACGATGAAGTGCCCGCCGATGTCGTGACCATGAATTCCCGCGTGCATTGCCGCGAAGAAGGCAGTGGCAAGGATTACCACCTGACGCTGGTCTATCCCAAGGACGCCAACGCCGATGAAGGCAAGATTTCCATTCTCGCGCCGGTCGGCAGTGCGCTGCTGGGCCTGAAGGTCGGTCAGCATATCGATTGGCCGGCGCCGGGCGGCAAATCGCTGAAACTGACCTTGCTGGAAGTGGAATCGCAACCGGTCAACGGCGGCGCCTTTCCCGAATAAATCCCCGCTTCAAACCTGTTCGAGCGCTTCATTCAACGAGCGCTCCAGGTCCGCCTTGTAGCGCAGATACAGATTGCTTGAACTGTGCCCGTCACCGAGCAGACCCGACAGGTCGAGGTCGGTGATGTAGCAGCGATAACGCTCGGTCTCGCGGCGCTGCTCGACGATCTCCCGGGCGACCACGCTGAACAACTGGTCGCCATGCTCCAGCTCGCTGAATTCCCGCTGATTGCAATACAGGGTGACCTGCACTTCGCCGGGTGCGGCTTTGCCGATGATCGCCTGCACGTCGTAGAACGGTTTGTTCACCGGGGTCTGCGGTGCTGGTCGGGTTTCGACCCTGCGCGAGCGCCCCGGGCCTGACGGCAACAGCTGGTAATACAAAGTCTCGGGGCTGCCCGCAGGGCCACCGTCCATCGGCAATTGCGCTTCCCGGCGATACTGGATCGATTGCAGAAAACGTTGCAGCGGCACCAGCAGACTCTGCTCGTCGTGGTACGGCAGCTGCTGTTGCCACAGCGCATTGAATTCATCCAGCACGTACAGCTCCGCCTGCGGTTCACTGATGCGATAGAACACCTGAATGCACTCCGGCTGACCCATCGGCAGGATCAGCGCCAGATCGTGATCTTCCAGAGCCATCGGGTCGAGGTGCAGCGGGCTGTAGCGCGGTTGTTCTTCGCCAAGATAATCGAGCAGCGCCGGCAGGGTGGCGAGGGCGACATGGTTGACCTGCCCCGGCACCAGCTCCAGCACGTGATAGTGCTGCTGCACCTGAATCAGGTAGCGGTGATTCAGCTCGCTGAGCAACAGGGTCTGCGCAGTGTCGACGATTTCCTCGACGCGGCGGGCAATGAATTGCGCGCGGTTGTGGCAGAAGCAGCGCACTTTCAGCGAAGGCTGCACCGGGCCGCGCGGCAGGTTGTTGAGGTAATCGCGCAGGCAGTCGAGCAGCGCATGCGGGCCGTCGAAACGATTGACCAGCACTTCGTTCCAGCTGTTGAGCGTGACCTGATCGAGGGTCAGCACCAGGTTCTCGCGCACGCCGGCATAGCTCAGCGAGTCGGTGCGTTCGGTGGTCATCAAAATGTTCAGATCACGGTGATGCTTGAGCGGATCGACGCCGACGTTGATCAGCAGCAGCACTTCGCTGGGCACGGCGGCGCGCAGCAAGGGCTCTTCGGCGACGGTGGACAAGGGCAGGGCGATGCATTGCTGCAGGCTGCCGAGCAGGTTGAACAGCTCGAACTCGCTCAAGTCGCTGGTGCCCGGATGCAGGGCCAGGCGGGTGCTGCTGTCGATCACGCCGTTGCGGTGGCACCAGGTCAGCAGTTCAAGCAGCTCGCGACTGCGCTTGATCGGCGCGAAGTGTTCCCACTCCAGCGCCGTCAGGCTGCCGTTGTACAAACCCCACTGGGTCTGCCCCGGCTCCTTTTTGTTCGGCGACTGCACCAGGGTCAGGGTGTCTTCGGCCAGGTCCGGGGCGATGCCCGGATTGATGAACTCGACCTTGTCGGCCTTGCGCTCGAATGCCGCGTAGAGTCGACGGCCAAGCACATTGAGGTCGCGCTTGTTGATCAGGCTGACAGTCTGTTCGCTGCGGGCGAACTGGGTCAGGAAGCGATAGCTGTAGTTGAGTTCGTTGACCAGCGCTCGGCGCTCGGCGCTGACCTGGCGGACTTTCCACTGACTGCGGCTGTCGAGCAGCGCCAGTTGCCGCTGATCCCAGTGCCACTCGCCGGCCAGGCGTTCGAGCAGTGCGCGTTGCCAACCCTGACTGCGGCTGTTGCCGGTGAGCTTGCGGTTGACCTTCAGATACAGCGCGCGGCGCACCAGCTCAAGGCGTTCCGGTTCGTTGCGGGCGAGCAGGTATTCCTCGATACGCCGGTACACGACCATGTACGGGTCAAGCTCATCGAGATCGAGCTGATTGGCGAACACGGCTTTCTTGAAGCGCAGGCTCAGGCACTGCACCTGCGGATGTTCGCTGGCGTACACCTCGGTCAGCAGCAGTTTGAGCACCGACTTGTAGGGCGACTCGATGCCTTTGAACAACTGCCACAACCCGGCACCGATGAATTCGCCGGGCGGAATGGTCGCCATCGGCCCGAGATCGAGGGTTTCATCGGCGCGAATAAAACGTTTGGACAGCAGGGTGTGGGTGTAAGCGTCGTAGGCTGTTTCTTCATAGACTGGCACCAGCCACCAGATCGGCGTGCGCCCGGCCAGCCAGATCGCCGTGCGATAAAACTCGTCGAGCAGCAGATAGTGCTGGGTGCTGCCGCAGTTTTCCGAACTGAGCTGAGCATCACGTTCGCCTTTGACGAAGCGCGCCGGGTCGATCAGGAAGAAATGCGCCTCGGCACCCTGGCTCGCGGCCCAGGTTTCCAGCAACTGGCATTTCTTGCGTAGCTCGGCGAGTTCGCTTTCGCTCAGATCTGGGGCATGGCAGACCCACACATCCATGTCGCTCTGATCGGCCTGTGCCAGCGTGCCGAGGCTGCCCATCAGGAACAGACCGTGAATCGGTCGCGGTGGGTTGCTGCCATGGCGCGGTTTGTAAGAAAACGAGCGGGTCAGGCGCTGCGCCTCGGTCAGCGCATTGGCGTCCGGCTCATAATTCGAGAGACCGGCCGGCGTACTGCCCGAGACATAGCCGGGCAGCAACGGATGATTGACGTGAAAGAACAGCGGCAACAGCGTCAGCACGCTTTGCTGGCGCGTCGACAAACCTTCGAGGGCGCGGCCGAGGCGGCCTTCATTGAGTTTGAGAAAACGGGCGCGCAGTTGGCTGAGTACCTTGCGGTCGATGCCTTCGTCCAGGTCGGGGCGGATTTCGTGGGTGCGCGTCATGTCAGCTCAAACCGGCTTGCAGGCTCGGACGTAGAGGGTCTCGGAATGGCCGCAGTTTAGCCTCTGCGCAGCAGGAGGTTTAAGCTGAATTTGTTTTTTGACGTCAGATTTTCATCGGCAGTGATCAGGCTGGCCCGCGGAAATCCCGTGGCAGGAGTTTCCGTGGGCAAAGTCGGAAAAAGTCAGGCGGTTTCCTGCTCTCTCAGAATCGTCAGTACGGTCTGCACGTTTTGCGCGGCATCGCGGCCGAGGCTGGTCAGATAACCGCCATCGGGCTGGTCGGTGAGTTCTTTTTCGAAGAGGCGTTTGGCGGCGGCTATGTGTTTCGGGGCAGCGGTCTGATGAATTTTCAGACCTTCCTGGGAACTGTCCAGGTTGAAGAGTGCAAGGACTTCCAGTTCGGCAACCAACTCAGGGGTAAGCGACATAAGGACTCCAGACTTTCTAGGAATTGGACGACAGCGCCCCTAAGGTGAACCCGCTGGTGCAGCATGTCCAGTGCTCGGATCAGGGGATTTTGTCTTGAGGCGAATTCCAGTGTAGTCCGCATAAAAAAGATCGCAGCCTTCGGCAGCTCCTACAGGAGATTGGTGCAGGAGCTGCCGAAGGCTGCGATCTTTTGATTTTATTATTTTTCCGGTGGCAGCTCTGGCAGCTTGCGCAATGCCGTTTCGTACCATTCGGTGTTGAACGCGCGGTCTTCATCGAGCATCGCGTCAATCTCATAGGCAAGCACGTGAGCCATGAGGTTGAGGATCTCTTCGCGCTCCATACCGACCAGAGTCAGCTTGTTCAATGTCGCCTTGGCCGCTGGGGGGGTGTCGCTTTCGATCTGGTTCTCGATGGCTTCGATCAGCGTCGCTTCGGTGAATGCTTCTTCGTCGTCATCGTTGACGATATCTGTCGGCTCGCTCATGGCAGGCTCCTCAGGGAAAGGCGCCAGTTTACCCGCATTCAGCGGCGTGATGCTGCTGGCGGGAAACGTCGCGGCGATCTATAAACAGGCACTGCCCACCCCGCACGGCCTGGAGGCTCTGTGATGTTCAAGCTCTACGGATTTGCTGTCAGCAACTACTACAACATGGTCAAACTGGCGCTGCTGGAAAAAGGCCTGCCCTTCGAAGAGGTGACGTTCTACCCGGCGCAAACCCCGGAGTCACTGGCGATCAGCCCGCGCGGCAAGGTCCCGGTGCTGGGCGTCGACGCCGGTTATATCAACGAAACCGCGATCATTCTCGAATACCTCGAACAATCACAAAAGGGCACGCCGCTCCTGCCCAGCGATCCGTTCGAGCGCGCGCAGGTATTGGCGATTGCGAAGGAGATCGAGTTGTACATCGAGTTGCCGGGGCGTGCCTGCTATGGCGAGGCGTTTTTCGGTATGACGTTGCCGGAGGCGATCAAAGAGAAGACCCGGACGGAGCTGCTGCTGGGCTTCGCGGCACTCGGCCGCCACGGCCAGTTCGCCCCGTATGTGGCGGGTGACAGCCTGAGCATTGCCGATTTGTATTTCCTCTACAGCGTGCCGCTGGCCTGTGCGGTCGGGCAGAAGCTGTTCGGGATTGATCTGCTGGCCGAGATGCCGCAGGCGAAGGCGCTGCTGGAGCGGTTAGAGCAGAATCCGCACGTGCAGAAGATTGCGGCGGATAAAGACGCGGCGATGCCGGCGTTTTTGGCGATGATTGCAGCCAAGAAGTGAATTTTGTAGCGCTCTGAAGTCAGTCATCGCTGGCAAGCCAGCTCCCACAGGGCTATGGGTCGAACGCAAAATTGTGTTCCACATAGAACCCTGTGGGAGCGGGCTTGCCCGCGATGCTTCTAGCGGCTGGCCAGCAGGGCCTGACCGCGCGCCACCGCAGCCCTGACCTGCGCCGGCGCAGTCCCGCCGATATGGTCGCGGGCATTCACCGAGCCTTCCAGGGTCAGCACGGCAAACACGTCCTGCTCGATCTGATCGCTGAATTGACGCAGTTCTTCGAGGCTCATCTCGGCCAGATCCTTGCCCGTGTCCACGCCGTATTTCACCGCGTGGCCAACGATTTCATGGCAATCACGGAACGGCAGGCCACGGCGCACCAGATAATCCGCCAGGTCAGTCGCAGTGGAGAAACCGCGCAGTGCCGCTTCACGCATGATCGCGTGTTTCGGCTTGATCGCCGGGATCATGTCGGCAAACGCGCGCAGCGAATCGCGCAGGGTGTCGGCGGCGTCGAACAGCGGCTCCTTGTCTTCCTGATTGTCCTTGTTGTAGGCCAGCGGCTGGCCCTTCATCAGGGTCAGCAGGCCCATCAGCGCGCCGAAGACGCGGCCGGTCTTGCCGCGTACCAGTTCGGGCACGTCAGGGTTTTTCTTCTGCGGCATGATCGAGCTGCCAGTGCAGAAACGATCCGGCAGATCGATGAACTGGAACTGCGCGCTGGTCCACAGCACCAGCTCTTCGGAGAAGCGCGACAGGTGCATCATCGCGATGCTTGCGGCCGAGCAGAATTCGATGGCGAAGTCACGATCGGAGACGTTGTCCAGCGAGTTGCCGCCGACGGCGTCGAAGCCGAGCAGTTGCGCGGTGTATTCGCGGTCGATCGGGTAGGTGGTGCCGGCCAGTGCGGCGCTGCCCAATGGCATGCGGTTGGTGCGCTTGCGGCAGTCGACCAGACGCTCGTAGTCGCGGCTGAGCATTTCGAACCAGGCCAGCATGTGGTGCCCGAAAGTTACCGGCTGCGCGGTCTGCAAGTGGGTGAAGCCCGGCATGATGCTTGCGGCCTCACGCTCGGCTTGCTCCAGCAGGCCTTTTTGCAGGCGGGTGATCTCGGCGAGGATCAGGTCGATTTCATCGCGCAGCCACAGGCGGATATCGGTGGCGACCTGGTCGTTGCGGCTGCGCCCGGTGTGGAGCTTTTTACCGGTGACGCCGATGCGGTCGGTCAGGCGTGCTTCGATGTTCATGTGCACGTCTTCGAGGTCGACGCGCCAGTCGAACTGGCCGGCCTCGATTTCGCCCTGAATGGTCTTCAGGCCATCGATGATGCTGTCGCGCTCGGCATCGGTCAGCACGCCGACCTTGGCCAGCATGGTGGCGTGGGCAATTGAGCCCATGATGTCGTGGCGATACAGGCGCTGGTCGAAAGTGACGGAGGCGGTGAAGCGGGCGACGAAGGCGTCGACGGGTTCACTGAAGCGGCCGCCCCAGGACTGATTGGTCTTGTCAGTGCTCATGAATTCGCTCGTATCGGCTTGAAGAAATGGCGTGAAACGCTGGCGCGGATAATAACAGGGTTGCCAATCCTGTCGCTGACACCGGTCGATACGTTTTTTCGCGGATGTGTCAGGCATGTCCGGCGCGGTCTGCAAGGAATTTACAAAAGGATATTTTTTGATTGAGCAATATCGTTCCGACGAACGTCTACAGTGGACATAAGGGTCGGTGCGAATGCGGATCATGCAAAGGTCCGGCCACTGGCTATAAGAAGAGGGGGCGGGTGAGTTGTACAACGGTCACCCACCGCGAGAAACGCAGGAAACACTGGGCTCTGAGCCGTTCGACCCGGACGCTGGCAAATATTGCTGGCCGACGTACGGCACTTTTTGGCGCTCGGGCTAGTCTTAGCGTGGATCGCGGTGACGGAGGTCACTACACCTGTCTACGCTATCCTTGTGCGAGACTCACGCAGGAATCCAGCGCAATATGAATGTCCTGATCGTTGATGACGAACCCCTGGCTCGCGAGCGCCTAAGCCGTATGGTGAGCGAGCTCGAGGGTTACACAGTCCTGGAGCCCAGTGCCACGAATGGCGAGGAGGCGTTAGCGCTGATCGACAGCCACAAGCCGGATATCGTGCTGCTCGATATCCGCATGCCGGGCCTCGATGGCCTGCAGGTTGCTGCCCGACTGTGCGAACGAGAGACGCCGCCGGCCGTGGTGTTTTGCACCAGTCCCGATGAATTTGCCGTGGAAGCCCTGCAGGCCAGCGCCGTGGGCTATGTGGTGAAACCTGTGCGAACCGAACACTTGAATGAAGCCCTGAAGCGGGCTGAACGTCCCAACCGGGCGCAACTCTCGGCCCTGACCCGTCCCGCTGCCGAAAGTGGCAACGGCCCACGCAGCCACATCAGCGCACGGACCCGTAAAGGCATCGAGCTGATTCCGCTGGATCAGGTGGTCTACTTCATCGCCGACCACAAATACGTGACCCTGCGTCACGAAGCCGGCGAGGTGCTGCTCGACGAACCCCTCAAAGCCCTTGAAGACGAATTCGGCGAACGCTTTGTGCGTATCCACCGCAACGCGCTGGTCGCTCGCGACCGCATCGAGCGCTTGCAACGCACCCCACTGGGACATTTCCAGTTGTTCCTCAAAGGCCTCAATGGCGATGCGCTGATTGTCAGCCGTCGGCATGTTGCCGGTGTGCGCAAGATGATGCAGGGGCTGTGACCCGGTCTTCGCCGGGCCTTTCGAGTTCTTTTACCCGGCATGGCAGGCCAGGGAGGCCGCGCCGGTTCTGATTCAGGTCAAAGTGAAATTGACTGAGCTGTTATTATCCGCCGTATCTATTCAGTACGGATTGTTCCATGTCCCCTCGCGAAATCCGCATCGCCACCCGTAAAAGTGCGCTGGCCCTCTGGCAGGCCGAATACGTCAAAGCCCGTCTCGAGGCGGCCCACCCGGGCCTGCTGGTGACGCTGGTGCCCATGGTCAGTCGCGGTGACAAGCTGCTCGACTCGCCACTGTCGAAGATCGGCGGCAAGGGCCTGTTCGTCAAGGAACTGGAAACCGCGCTGCTGGAAAACGAAGCTGATATCGCCGTGCATTCGATGAAAGACGTGCCGATGGACTTCCCGCAAGGCTTGGGTCTGTTTTGCATCTGCGAGCGTGAAGACCCGCGCGATGCTTTCGTCTCCAACACCTACGCCAGTCTTGAAGGGCTGCCTGCCGGTGCCATCGTCGGCACCTCGAGCCTGCGTCGGCAGACGCAATTGCTGGCGCGTCGCCCGGATCTGCAGATCCGGTTCCTGCGTGGCAACGTCAACACCCGTCTGGCCAAGCTCGACGCCGGCGAGTACGACGCGATCATCCTCGCCGCTGCCGGCCTGATCCGCCTGGGTTTCGAAGAGCGCATCACATCGGCGATCAGTGTCGATGACAGCCTGCCGGCCGGTGGCCAGGGCGCGGTCGGCATCGAATGCCGCAGCGCCGACCACGAAATCCACGCCTTGCTCGCGCCTTTGCATCACGCCGATACCGCTTCGCGGGTGAATGCGGAACGCGCCCTCAACAAACATTTGAACGGCGGCTGCCAAGTGCCGATCGCCTGCTACGCCGTGCTTGAAGGCGAGCAGTTGTGGTTGCGCGGTCTGGTCGGTGAGCCGAGCGGTGGCAAGCTTCTCAGTGCCCAAGCCCGGGCGCCGCGTGCCGACGCGGAAACCTTGGGTGTGCAGGTCGCTGAAGACTTGCTCAAGCAAGGCGCTGACGACATTCTCAAAGCTGTCTACGGCGAGGCGGGTCACGAGTGACAGCCTGGCGCCTGCTGCTGACGCGCCCGGCAGACGACTGCGCGGCGCTGGCCGAACAGCTGGCCGGGCACGGGATTTTCAGCAGTTGTCTGCCGCTTTTGGACATTGTTCCGCTGCCGGTCTCTGACACTATTCGCCAAGCGATTTCGCGATTGCCCGCTTGCAGCGCAGTGATCGTGGTCAGCAAACCGGCGGCGCGGATCGCGGTGGACTTGCTCAAGTCTGAAGGCGCGCCGCCATTGAGCATGCCGTGGTTCAGCGTCGGCGCGGCGACCGCAGGCATTCTTCGCGAACACGGTCTCGATGTGAGCTTTCCGGTTGACGGCGATGACAGTGAAGCCTTGCTGCAATTGCCGCGTCTGCGCGAGGCGGTGAGCCACCCCGGCGCGCAGGTGATGATCCTGCGCGGCGAGGGCGGTCGTGAACTGCTCGCCGAGCGCCTGTGCGCGCTTGGTGCTAGTGTCGAGTATCTGGAGTTGTATCGCCGTGAACTGCCAGCCTATCCGCTGAACGAGCTGCCACGGCGGATCGAAGCGGAACGCTTGAACGGGCTGGTGGTCAGCAGTGGACAGGGTTTCGAGCACCTGCGGCAGATGGCCGGCGATGCCTGGCCGAAGATCGCGCAGTTGCCGTTGTTTGTTCCAAGCCCGAGGGTCGCCGAGCTGGCACGTGCCGCCGGGGCTCAAACAGTTGTGGATTGCCGCGGCGCGAGTGCCGCGGCTTTGCTGACGGCGTTACGGGAATTTCCCGTGCCGTTTTCTAATGCAAAGGATGGATACGTGAGCGAAACAGCCTTGCCAAAAGATGACGTCCAGCCTGCGCTCGATGCCCAGGTTGAAACTCCACCACCGGCCAAAGAGCCGCGCCGAGGCAATGGACTGGCAATTGTCGCCCTGCTGCTCGGCGCCGCCGGTGTCGCCATTGGCGGCTGGGGTGTCTGGCAGGTGCGCCACCTGCAGAACAACACGCAGCAACAGTCGAGTCAGGTGCAGGCGCTGAACGATCAGGCGCAGAGTCTGAAGCTCAACGAACAGCGTCTGACCGAACGACTGGCGCAGTTGCCCGGTGCGGACGAACTCGCCGAGCGCCAGCGTCTGGTCACGCAACTGCAGGGCGATCAGCAGCGCCTCAATCAACGTCTGGAAACCGTCCTCGGCGCCAGCCGCAAGGACTGGCGTCTGGCCGAGGCCGAACACTTGCTGCGTCTGGCCAGCCTGCGCCTTTCAGCGCTGCAGGACATCAGCAGCGCCCAGGCACTGGTGCAGGGCGCCGATGAAATTCTCCGTGAGCAGAACGATCCGGGTTCCTTCGCCGCGCGCGAGCAAGTGGCGAAAACCCTGGTCGCCTTGCGCAGCACCGAACAGCCGGATCGCACCGGGCTGTTCCTGCGTCTCGGCGCGCTGCGCGATCAGGTCATCGACCTCACGGAGCTGGCGCCGGAGTACAAGGATCGCGGCGAGTCGCTGCTGGGCCTGACCAACGATGGCGATGGCGCCAGTCGCTGGGCGCAATGGTGGGACAAGGTTTCGCGCTATATCCGCATCGATTTCAACGCTGACAAAAACGTCAAACCGCTGCTGGCCGGGCAAAGCCTGAGCCAGGTGCGCCTGGCCCTGAGCCTGGCGCTGGAGCAAGCGCAGTGGGCGGCGCTCAACGGTCAGGCGGCGGTGTACACCCAGGCGCTGGCCGAGGCACGCGATGTGCTCAAGGGCAATTTCAACCCGGACAATCCGCAAAGCAAAGTCATGCTCGAACAGGTCTCCGAGCTGAGCAAGGAACCGGTCACCGTCAAGACGCCGGATCTGACCGGCACCTTGAGTGCGGTGCAGGGGTATCTGGAGCGGCGTAACGTCAATGCCGAAGAATCGGTGAAACCGTTCGCCAAGCCAGCCGCCAATGCTGCGCAGGAGGCGACCCCATGAAGCGCCTCTATGTAATCGTGTTTCTGGTCATCGCCGCGACGGCAGCGCTGGGCCTGGCGATTGCCGAGCATTCCGGTTACGTGCTGGTGGCGTACAAGAGCTTCCGTTACGAGTCGAGCCTGTGGGCGACCCTGGCGGTGATCGCGGTGCTGTGGCTTCTGTTCTGGGGCATCAAGGTGCTGGTCGAGCTGGTGATGACCTCCACCGGCGTGGTCAATCCGTGGTCGCGACGCAATCGCAGCCGCCGCGTGCAAGTGGCGATCGAGCACGGGCAGCTGGATCTGGCTGAAGGTCGCTGGGCCAGCGCGCAACGGCATCTGACCCGCGCGGCGGAAGCCGAGCGCCAGCCATTGCTTTATTACCTCGGCGCCGCACGTGCGGCGAACGAGCAAGGCCAGTACGAAGAAAGCGATCGTTTGCTCGAGCGTGCGCTGGAGCGTCAGCCGCAAGCCGAATTGGCAATTGCCCTCAGTCACGCACAACTGCAAACCGATCGTGGCGACACCGACGGTGCGCTGGTGACCTTGCAGGCAATGCATGAGCGGCATCCGCGCAGCGCGCAGACGTTGCGTCAATTGCAACGTCTGCATCAGCAGCGTGGCGAATGGTCGGCGGTGATTCGTTTGCTGCCTGAGTTGCGCAAGGACAAAGTGCTGCCGCCGGCAGAACTGGCCGAGCTCGAACGGCGCGCCTGGGGTGAGAACCTCTCGCTGGCAGCGCATCGTGAAGAAGACGGTACGGTGGGTCTGCAATCGCTCAAGCGGGCGTGGGAACAGCTGACTTCGGCGCAGCGTCAGGAAGCACCTTTGGTACTGGCCTATGCCGAGCAATTGCGCCAGCTGGGCGCTCAGGTCGAGGCCGAAGAGGTCCTGCGTACAGCGCTCAAGCGCAAATACGACAGCCATCTGGCGCGGCTTTATGGTCTGGTTCGTGGCAGTGATCCTGCGCGTCAGTTGCAGACGGCCGAGGGCTGGCTCAAGGAGCACCCGGCCGATCCGAGCCTGCTGCTGACCCTTGGACGCCTGTGTCTGCAAACCAGCCTTTGGGGCAAGGCCCGTGACTATCTGGAAAGCAGTCTGCGCGTGCAGCGTAATCCGGAGACCTGTGCGGAGTTGGCCCGTCTGCTTGCACAGCTTGGCGATACCGAGCGCAGCAATCAGTTGTTCCAGGAAGGTCTGGGGCTGCTTGATGAACGCCTGCTGGCGGCGCCTCTGCCAGTCCCGGCGAAGGTATGAATGGCGAGGGAGGTTGCTCCCTCGTGAACTTCGATGACCGAAAATTCCCCTTCTTTGCGCTCTACAGACAAAGTCCTACAAAGCGCTTCACCGTTTCCTATCGAGCCTGTCGGGTTTTCCCTACACCTGTGGTGAACTGTCGCCAGGCCCTTGCCTTGAAAGGCTGACACGCTTTCCTCTACCGTAACCGTCTGTCTCTACTGTTACGGAAAAGCCATGTCGTTGGCCTGCTCACGCTCCTTGTTCTTCATGGCTTTCATTGCGGGGGCCTTTGCTCTGGGAGCTTCCTATTACCTCGAATACGCGGTCGGCCTGACGCCTTGCAGTCTGTGCCTGGTGCAGCGATTGTTCCTCACATTGCTGTGCATTGGCTGCGGCGTGGCGGCGGTGCATGGCCCCCGGCGCGTTGGCTTATGGTGGTACTGGCTGTTTGCACTCGGCGCCAGTCTGGGGGGAACCACCGCTGCGTGGCGGCAGGTGTTGATCCAGAGTGACTCGATGCTGCAACTGGTCAAATGCTCGCCAACCGTGGAGTCACTGTTCAGCGACCTGCCGTGGATCTGCGCCTTGCAACGGATGTTCAACGGCGGCGCCGATTGTGCGGACATCTCCTGGACACTGTTCGATTTGAGCATCCCGGAATGGAGCCTGCTGTTTTTTGTCGGCGTGTCGATCCTTGCGGTTTATCAGTTGTTGCGTCTGACCTGGAGCGCTCTGCAACGATCTGTCAGCGACGAAGCGTCGCACCACATGCTGGTCAGGGATTAAACACTTGTATGAACTTTATCTCCTGCGTACCTTGAAGCCATAGGCGTGCGGGCATAATCTGGCCGGCACGTGTCATTGGATTTATGTTGCTCGATGACGCTCTGCCCGATCGTCCACCAGTCAAATCAGAACAGGGGCGCGGGTGTAGAGCAGCATGACCCACAAGGGAAGAGAGATCGCCATGCTCGAAAGTTGTCAGAATGCTCAGGAACGTTGGGGTGGGGTTCATCTGCTGATCGACCGCTGGTTGCAGGAGCGTGAAGAGCTGATCGGCGCCTACGACAAGCTCGGTGCGCAGCCTGAGTCGCTGTCCGAGAGCCGCAAGCCTTTGCAGGAATTCTGCGGCGTGCTGGTCGATTACGTATCGGCGGGGCACTTCGAAATCTATGAACAGCTGACTGGCGAAGCCAAGGCGTTCAACGACAAGCGCGGTCTGGAACTCGCCGAGACCATCTATCCGCGCATCGACGTCATTACCGAGAAGCTGCTCGCGTTCAATGATCTGTGCGATGAAGGCAAATGCGTTGCGGAGAAATTCAAGGAATTGGGCGGCTTGCTGCATGAGCGCTTCGAACTTGAAGATTGCCTGATCGAAGTGCTGCACACGGCACACAAGACAGAAGATCCGGTTCAGGCCTGATCCACGTCCTTCATGAAAAACGGTGCGCCCGAAAGCGCACCGTTTTTTTATGCCTGATCAGCTCGTCGCGCCACGCAATTCCACTTCGAAAACCAGAGGCGTGAACGGCGCGATCAGGTCGCCGGCACCGTCGGCGCCATAGGCTTGATCCGATGGAATCACCAGCCGCCATTTCGCCCCCACCGGCATGTTCTGCAAGGCGGTGCGCCAACCGGCGATCACGCTGTCGAGGTTGAACCATTGCGGCTGGGTGTTCTGATCGAACACGGTGCCATCCGGCAGCTTGCCGACATACAGCACCTGCACTTTGCCGTCCGGGCCGGCCTTGGCGCCAGTGCCCGGAACCAGTTCAGTCAGAAGGATGCCATCGGCCAGTTCCTTCACCCCCGGTTTGGCTTTTTCCGCACTGAGAAAGCGTTGCTCGTTTTCCATCGCCGCGTCGCTCGATTGCCGTGATGCCTGCTCGGCATTGCGCGATTCGTGGTCGGCCAGAATCTGTTCGATACGCGCTTCACTCAGCGCCAGCGGCTTGCCCTGATACGCTTGTTGCAGACCTTCGATCAGCGCCTGGATCTGCAACTGCGGCACCTCTTGGCGCAGCCGTTCGCCGAGGCTGGCACCGAGGCTGTAAGCCAGATCATGAGCATCGTTCGCCGTGTTTTTTTCATCGGCATACGCCGTCGAAAAAAACACGCAGAGGGACAAAATAAAGTAGCGCGACATGGGCACTCTCCGACCTGGGATGCGGGAGATTATGCCAGTGCAAACGTCTGCATCGGTGAACTGCTTTTTCCCGCGTACAGAACATTTCGGCTTCGGTGCAACGCAACGGTGCAGATACTGTCAACATGCCCTAGCGGCGGTATCAGCAGAGGTCTAGTATGAGCCGCACTCACGTCAGCCAGGAGGTAAACCATGTCGGCCACCAAGAAGCCTGTAAATACTCCGTTGCACTTACTCCAACAGTTGTCGGGCAGCCTGCTCGAGCATTTGGAAAACGCTTGCTCGCAAGCCTTGGCTGATGCTGAAAAACTGCTCGCCAAGCTGGAAAAACAGCGCGGCAAGGCGCAGGAAAAACTGCACAAATCGCGCTCTAAATTGCAGGACGCCGCCACCGCCGGCAAAGCCAAGGCACAGAACAAAGCCAAGGCTGCCGTGAAAGAACTCGAAGACCTGCTGGACGCTTTGAAAGATCGTCAGTCCGAAACCCGCAGCTACATTCTGCAACTCAAGCGCGATGCCCAGGAAAGCCTGAAACTGGCCCAGGGTGTCGGCCGCGTGCAGGAAGCAGTGGGCAAGGTTCTGTCGTCGCGTTCGGCCAAACCGGCAGCAGCACCAGCGAAGAAAGTCGCTGCTAAACCTGCTGCAAGCAAAGCCCCGGCGAAGACCGCTGCGGCGAAACCTGCTGTTGCGAAAACCGCCACCAAACCAGCGGCCAAGGCGCCAGTGAAAGCGGCTGCCAAACCAGCGGCGAAAACTGCAGCGAAGAAGCCGGCGGCGAGCGCGGCAAAACCGGCGGCTAAAACCACCGCAGCCAAACCTGCTGCAGCCAGGCCAGCAGTGAAAGCCACCCCTGCCAAAGCCGCTGCAAAACCGGCCGCGAGCAAAGCTGCACCGGCGAAAACCGCAGCCGCCAAACCTGCTGCCAAAGCAGCAGCGAAACCAGCAGCAAAACCTGCTGCCAAGACTGCCGCTGCGAAGCCTGCTGCCAGGACTGCGGCCAAGCCGGCCGGCGCCAAACCTGCTGCGAAAGTGACGGTAAAACCGGCTGCCAAACCAGCCGCAACATCGGCAGCAAAACCTGCGGCAAAAACCGCTGCGAAACCGGCCGCCAAGCCTGCGACCGCTGCTGCAAAACCGGCCGCCAAGCCAGCCGCAAAACCAGCGGTGAAAAAGCCTGCAGCTGCCAAACCAGCCGCGACCAAACCGGCCACCGCTCCAGCGGCCAAGCCTGTCACTGCCGCTACCCCGGCTGCTCCAGCTGCGTCGGCACCGTCGTCCGCCGCCCACTCGACCACTTCGACTGCGCCAGCGCCAGCTGCTTCGTCGAACGTCAGCAGCACCCCGACCAGCGCTTCCTAAGTGCCGGTTGCCGCGACGCGCAGCACTTGCAGCGCGTCGCGGTTCAGGCTGGCGGCATTGCCGGCCAGGTCTTCAAGCCAGGTCACCGAACCTGCATCGTTGCGCGTCCACTCTTGCGCCACACCTTCAAGGCGTGAAAGCAAGGTGCGCTCAGCTTCCAGCTCCAGTGATTTGATCTGCTCCCGCATGCCGGCCACCACCGCATCGTCGACGGCCCGCGCTTTCCATTGCAGGCGCAGGGTTCGCAGCGGCTGCACCACTTCGATATCCCACGGCGCGGTCAAGGCCTTGAGTAAGCGTACGCGCGGCTGATCGCAGGCCACCGCGCGCTGCTCCAGCCACAAACCGCACAGCAGCAGGCAGACATTGGCGCCCGCCGTTTGCAATTGCAGGCAGGCATCTTCCACACCCGGGCAGGCGTAGACATCAAGGGCAAAGCTCCACAGGTCAGAGGACATCGTGCTACTCGCGCCAGTTGTGAGCGAAGCTGGTAGACTCCGCCGCCATTATGATCCGACTTCAGAACCTGACTTTACAGCGTGGCCCGCAACGTCTGCTAGAAGACGCCGAGCTGACCCTGCACGCCGGCCACAAAGCCGGCCTCATCGGCGCCAACGGTGCCGGCAAATCCAGCCTGTTCGCCCTGCTGCGCGGCGAGTTGCACCCGGATTCGGGCGACTGCCTGCTGCCGGCCGACTGGCGTATCGCGCACATGCGCCAGGAGGTCGACACCCTCGAACGCCTGGCGGTCGATTATGTGCTCGATGGCGACCTGCGTCTGCGCGAGGTGCAACGCGAGCTTGCCGCCGCCGAGCAGGCCCACGACGGCACCGCGCTGGCGCGCCTGCACGCCGAACTCGACAGCGCCGACGGTTACACCGCCGATGCGCGGGCGCGCAAGCTGCTCGCCGGTCTTGGGTTCACCAATGAGCAGATGGATCGTCAGGTAGGCGATTTCTCCGGTGGCTGGCGGATGCGTCTGAATCTGGCGCAGGCACTGATGTGCCCGTCGGATCTGCTGCTGCTCGACGAACCGACCAACCACTTGGACCTCGATGCGATCATCTGGCTCGAAGAGTGGCTGAAGAGTTATCCGGGCACCTTGCTGCTGATTTCCCACGATCGGGATTTCCTCGACGAAGTGGTCGATCACGTTGCCCATGTCGATCAGCGCAAACTGACCCTCTACCGTGGCGGCTACACCGCGTTCGAGCGCGCCCGTGCCGAGCGTCTGGCCCAGCAGCAACAGGCCTACGAGAAGCAGCAGGCGCAGCGTGCGCACATGGAAAGCTACATCGCCCGTTTCAAGGCGCAAGCGACCAAGGCCCGTCAGGCGCAGAGCCGGATCAAGGCGCTGGAGCGCATGGAAGAGCTGTCGGCGGCCCACGTCGATTCACCGTTCGACTTTGTCTTCCGTGAGTCGACCAAGATCTCCAGTCCGCTGATCGACCTGTCCGATGCACGCCTGGGTTATGGCGACAAGACCATCCTCGAGAAGGTCAAGCTGCAACTGACCCCGGGTGCGCGGATCGGTCTGCTTGGGCCGAACGGCGCGGGTAAATCGACGCTGATCAAGAACCTCGCCGGCGAGCTCGAACCGCTGGCCGGGCGCCTGACCCGTGGCGAAAACACCGTGGTCGGCTACTTCGCCCAGCATCAGCTCGACTCGCTGGACTCCAAGGCCAGCCCGTTGCTGCATTTGCAGCGCCTCGCGCCGGGTGAGCGCGAGCAGACCTTGCGCGATTTCCTCGGCGGCTTCGACTTCCGGGGGGCGCGCATCGATGAGCCGGTGCTGAATTTCTCCGGTGGCGAGAAGGCCCGTCTGGCCCTCGCGCTGATCGCCTGGGAGCGGCCGAACCTGCTGCTGCTCGACGAACCGACCAACCACCTCGATCTGGAAATGCGTCTGGCGCTGACCATGGCCCTGCAGGAATTCAGCGGTGCGGTGCTGGTGGTCTCTCACGATCGGCACTTGCTCAAGAGCACCACCGACAACTTCTATCTGGTCGCTGACGGCAAGGTCGAAGAGTTCGACGGCGATCTCGAAGACTACGCGCGCTGGCTGGTGGAATACCGTCAGCGCAATGCGCCGGTCAGCAACACGCCTGTCAACCCGGACAAGACCGACAAGAAAGCGCAGCGCCAGGCGGCGGCAGCGTTGCGTCAGCAACTGGCGCCGCACAAGCGCGAGGCCGACAAGCTTGAAGCCGAGCTGGGCAAGCTCCACGAGAAACTGGCCAAGGTCGATGCCAGCCTCGGTGACAGCGATATCTACGAGCCGGCGCGCAAGAATGAATTGCGTGATCTGCTCGCCGAACAGGCGAAATTGAAGGTTCGTGAAGCCGAGCTGGAAGAAGCCTGGATGGAAGCGCTGGAAACCCTGGAAAGCATGCAGGCGGAGCTGGAGGCGTTGTCCTGATGGAAGCCTTCAAGCTGCCTTTCTCGGCGGTGTGGGTCGAACCGTTGTGGTTCACCGCGCAGATTCTGCTGATTCTGCTGGCCGGTTACCTGACCCAGCGTTTCGTCGCCAAAGGCTTCACTCGCCTGGGTGAGCGCTATCCGTTTCCGCCGCAGTTGCTGATGCCGCTACGCGGCGTGTTGCGCTGGCTGATCATGGGCAGCGCGCTGCTCTTCGTGCTCGAGCGCCTCGGCGTTTCGGCCACGGTGCTGTGGACGGCGCTGTCGGGATTTGTCGCGGTGGCGGCGGTGGCGTTCTTCGCCATGTGGAGCGTGCTGTCGAACCTGCTCTGCGCGATTCTGATCTTCACCGTCGGGCCGTTCCGCCTCGGCGACGTAGTCGAGCTGGTGGATACCACCGACAAGCCTGGCGTCAAAGGCCGGGTGATCGCGATCAATCTGCTCTACACCACGCTGGTCGAGGCCGAAGAGTCGGGCACCGGCAGCGCCATGGTGCAGGTGCCGAACAGCCTGTTCTTCCAGCGTTCGGTGCGGCGTTGGCGCGGGACAGATGTGTTTCCGTCGAGTGGCTTTGAGAAGTAGCTTTTCCAGCAAGATCAAAAGATCGCAGCCTTCGGCAGCTCCTACATTTGGAATACGATCCCTGTAGGAGCTGCCGAAGGCTGCGATCTTTTGCTTTTAGCCCCAAACAGCATTAGTTTTGACGACTTGTCACAAGCATCAGCCGAGGTGTGCGATGGAGCTTCAAACATGGCTGGCATTTTTTGCCGCCTGCTGGGTGATCAGCCTGTCCCCGGGCGCGGGCGCCATCGCGTCGATGTCCAGCGGTCTGCAGTACGGATTCTGGCGCGGCTACTGGAACGCACTGGGCCTGCAGATCGGTCTGGCGGTGCAGATCGCGATTGTCGGCGCGGGTGTTGGCGCTGTGCTCACCGCTTCGGCCACAGCATTCCATGCGATCAAATGGTTCGGTGTCGCCTATCTGGTTTACCTGGCGATCAAGCAATGGCGGGCGCTGCCCATGGACATGAGCGATGACGCCGCAGTGCGGCCGATCGGCAAGCCGCTGGCTTTGGTGTTTCGCGGCTTTCTGGTGAACATCAGCAACCCCAAGGCGTTGGTGTTCATGCTCGCGGTGTTGCCGCAGTTCATCAATCCCCATGCGCCGCTGCTGATTCAGTATGTGGTGATCGGCGTGACCATGGTTTTCGTCGATCTGATTGTCATGGCCGGCTACACCGGACTGGCGTCGAAGGTGCTGCGCCTGTTGCGCACGCCCAAGCAGCAGAAACGCATGAACCGCACCTTTGCCGGGTTATTCATTGGCGCGGCGGCGTTCATGGCGACGTTGCGCAAAGCGGCGGCGTAAACCGCTCGGACAGAAAAAAGGCGACCTCAAGAGGTCGCCTTTTTCATTTCTACCGAGACATCGGGGCAAGCGAGCTTTTGTGGCGAGGGGATTTATCCCCGTTGGACTGCGCAGCAGTCCCAATCGTCTTGAATCAATAGCGAGGGCCGCTTCGCGACCCAACGGGGATAAATCCCCTCGCCACAGAGCCCTTCGCCACAAAAGTCCTCAGATCGGCTCAGCGTAAAATCACCGGCGCCGTATCACGCGGCAGATTATTGCGCTGCGGCGCTTCACGCGGCTGCTCATAACCGTCACCGCCACCGAGTTGCATGCTCAGTTGCCCGGCCACGTCTTCGCCCAAGGCCTTCGACACCTCACGCACCACCCGCGGACGGTTCAGCGAGATCTTGATGTCGCGATGGTTCACCAGTTTGGTGTCCTGCGCTTCGCCCATCGCCGTGAAGGCCGAGGTGATCTCGTAGGTCTTGGTATTGATCAGGCTGAAATCCGCCACCAGCGTCAGGCCCAGCACTGCCGAGTAGCTGTCGGTGTGCGCCAGCTCGTTGATGTCCTGGGTGAAATCGATGTCGGACACGGTGCCGAACAGCACGTAGTCGGCGCCTTTGAAGTTGCCGGCCTTGATGCGCTTGATCATGTCATACACGTCGCCTTTGGATGAGGCGGTATACGGCGTGCCCTGCACCAGCTGGAACATGCCGGTACGCAGGATTTCACCCTTGATGTCGCCGGTGAATTTGCGCAACTCGCCCTGTTCGATGTAGCTGGTGGTCGCTTCGATCTCGTTGTAGCTCGAAGAACCGCTGGCGCTGTAGTAACTCTCGCGGTGATTGCTCTGCGCCGAAACGATGTGGATGTATTGCTCCACGCGCTCCTGATATGCCAGATCCGTCACCGCTACCTTCGGGGCCGCCTGCGCGCTGAACGCGCAAGCCAGGGCCATCATGCCAATCCATGTGCGCATCGATTAACGCTCCGTGGTTTTGCGGATCTCTTTTTCGTCCATCCACTCGGCCAGACCGCTTTCGACGTCGATCAACTGCAGGCTGAATTTGTAGAAGACGTCCTTGTAGTCGCTGCTGCGCTTGACGATCGAGCTGATCGAGCCTTCGATGCGGTACTTGGCGGCAACCATGTTGCCGGTCTTGGCCACGGTGCTTTTCTTGTACAGGCCGCTCTGGTTTTGCAGCTTGAGCTGGTCGACCTGGCTCTGCATTGCATTGTTGTCGCTGGCGAAGCGCGCAACACCGGTTTTCATCAGTTGGGTCTTGATGCTGGTGGTGATTTCGCGGGTGTCGATGTACTCGCTGGTCTTGTTCTTCACATCGTAGACCTGAACCACCGGACGGCCCTGCAGAATGCCGGACTGGGCCAGCGAGCGGGTCATCGACTCGGCGATCATTTGCAGGTCGGTCGAACCGAATTCGTTGGTCACGGTTTCAACCGCTTTGGTGTCGCCGTAGCTGATGTTCTTGCTGCCCAGGGTCGGCGAGGTGTTGGCGCAACCGGAGGCGAGCAGGGCGATGACGGCGATGCAGGAAAAGCGTGCAAACATGAGAAAGCTCTCTCAATCAGAAATAGGGTGGCGGGCTTAAGGCGTCTTGATTTCCAGACGGAAATCCACGGCTTTCGGGGTCGGGGCGATGGCCTGAATGAAGCTGGTCTGGGCGCCGTACATCATCTGGCTTTTCCACACTTCTTCTTCGGCAACCGGGAAACCTTCGGCGCCGAGCCAGGCGAAGCGGTAGTAGAAAATCTTGTTGCTGTTAAGGGTGTTGCTCAACTGCACGTTGACGGTCATGAAGCCGTTTTCACGAGCCACGCGCATGGCGCCGACGACGATGTGTTTCTGCGGGCCCATGGCCACGACTTTGCTCGCGGCGCTGCCCGGCTCAGGTGGTGGCGGGGTGGCGCAGCCTGCCAGCAAGGCGAGGGCGGCGACGGCGATGATCTTCAAGCGCATTGCAAAGACTCCGTTCTTAAGGTTGTTTGAGGCTGGCGACGTTGGTCGCGGCAGCGCTCGGCATTACGTGAGCAGCGATGCCGCCAGCGAATACCTGGTTGCCCACGGCACGCAGGCTGATCACTTGGTAACGCTGGTCGACGGTGACCTTGACCACCGAGCCGCCGACGGCGCTCGGCAGGGTAACCTGATGCTCACCTTTTTTCAGGCGCAGACGCACCACTTGGGTGTTGTCCGGCAGGGTGCGCCATGTACGGGTATCGGCACCTTCGAGCACTGCTGAAGAAATACCCACAGCGAGACCGGCCAGCGGATTGGTTTCGTTGATCTGCTTCTGCGCCACGCCTTTGGTGATCGCGCGCACGGTGGTGCGCACGATGATCCCCGGCATGTCATCACGCAGAGCGCGGCGGGACATGGCGGTGGTGCTGTTCAGTGCGGTCAGGTCGACCTGCTTGCCGTCGACGCCGATCTGCGCAAAAGGCGCGGTGGAGGTGTCCGGTTTGATGATCGGGAACGACAACGGGGTGATCACCACGTTGTTGGAAATCGGCAGCGGCAGCGGTACGCGAATCGAGTCACGGGCCGGGGCCAGACCGCTCTGCACGACGATGAGAATGTCGCTGTCATCGGATTTGGAAGGCTTGTCGAGGTTGACCAGCGCCTGCTCGAGCAGCGGCGTGTTCGGGCGCAATTCGGCAGCCTTGCGATAACCCGGCGCGGCCAGATCCTTCTCGCCCAGGGCTTCGTAAACGAAACCGGCCAGGTAATGGCTGAACGCACTCTGGTAGCTGTTTTTCAGGCCGACCACTTCCGGCGCGTCGAGGCTGGCCACCGGATAACCCTGCAGATCCTTGTACTGGGTCTTGATGCCTTCTTTCTCGGCCTGTTCTTCGCTCTTGAGGTATTCCTTGTCGCGCAGGTCAGCGATCACTGCTTCGCGTTCGTGAGTCTTTTTGATCGCCGTGCGGGCACCATCGAAATCGTTGACCGCCAACAGGTTCAGAGCCATCTGCGTGGTCAGCATGACTTTTTCGTAGTCATAGCCTTCGTAGCGACGCACCTTGTCGTTGACGATGAAGCTGCCGAACTGCGCCAGGTACTTGGCCGAGTCGAGCTTGACCGCGTCTTCCCATTGACCGACCACCTGATCGGCGCTGCCCCACGCGTTCTGGCTGCCTGACAGGTCGCCCTTGGCGCGCAGCAGTTCGCCTTTCTCGAAGTAATAGAGCAGGTCTTTGTCGGTGCCGGTGTTGTTCTTTTCCAGCAGGGTCAGCGCGGCGTCGACGTTGCCGGATGCCAGTTGCTGATTGGTCTGGGCCAGTTCGGAATCGTAGTTGCGAAACGCTGCGCAGCCGGACAACAGCGTGACGGCGCTGAGCGCGAGCAGCATGGGAGCGCGGAATGCCATGGGTACTTCTTCCCTGAGTAACAAAACTTGCAGCCGCGTGTGCTGGTCGGGCTGGTGTGACCTATCGACGGTGGCGCTGGCCTCCTGCCAATTCCTCATGCGTGAGGAGCTTTTGATGCCGGCTCGCTGGGCGAGGGCGCGGCATTATAAACGTGGGGTGATGGCTATGTAATAGCTTTTTGGGTGCATTTTCAGATGCGGTGCCATCACTTCTCCGCAGAAGCGGGTGTATCCGACGCGGGTTTTTGATTCGGTACAAAGGCTGATCCGACGGTATAGACCTGATCCCGGAATACCCGCAGGTGCAGAATCTGGCGGTCCTGGTCGACGCGCATTTCAAAAGGGTGGTCGATGGACGCAGGCGCAAAACGGAAGGTATGCAGGCCTTTTTTCAAGCGCAGGCGGGCGACCAGCGTCTTGTCCGGCAACGCTCGCCATGTGCGGGTGTCGGCTTCTTCGAACGGATCATGCTGAGTGACGATCAACGAGGCTTTCGCCGGGTTGCGCTCGTTTTCCTGCGCTTGACCGATGGCGGCCATGTTGGCGCGGAACATCGCCCGCGAGATGATTTGCGGCATGTCGTCGCGCAGTGTGCGCATGGACATATCGGTCACGCTATTGATCACTACCAACGGCTGTTTGCGACCGTCTACGGTGATATGGCTGAAGTTGGGTGTGACCGCGTCCGGCACCATCACCGGGAATGAAATGGGCGCAATGATGACCAGCGTTTCGTTCAGACGAACCGGGATCGGCACCTGCACGGAGCTGCGAGCCGGGGCCAGGCCACTCTGGATAATCAGCAACACATCGCTTTCATCGGCTTTCGCTGGCGGTTTGTCGAGATTGCGCAGGGCCTTTTGCAGCAAGGGCATATCCGGCCGCAGTTCGATCGCCTGACGATAACCGGCCGCCGCGAGGGCGCGTTCGCCGAGGGCTTCATAGGTGAATCCGGCCAGATAGTGGCTGAACGCACTCTGATAGCCGTTTTTCAGCTCAACGACCTGCGGCGCATCAAGCAAGGCGACCGGGTAGCCTTCCAGTTCCTTGTAATGGAGAACTTTGCCTTGAGCTTTTGCCTGTTCCTCGGCCGCTTCGTATTGCTTTTCACGCTGGCGGGCGATCAATGCTTCGCGTTCGTGGGTTTTCCTGATGTCTGCGCGGGCGCCGGCAAAGTCATTGACGGATAGCTGGTTCAAGGCCATTTGCGTAGTCAACATGACCTTTTCGTAATCGTAGCCTTCATAGCGCCGCAGCTTGTCGTTGACCAGCATCGTGCCCATTTCATCACCGAAACGGGCCAGTAATTTCATCGCGCCGGACGGGTTGGCTTCCTCGCGCTGGAAGATCATGCGGTCGGCATTGCGCCAGGCGTCCTGGCTGTCGGGCAGGGCACTGCCAGCGCTGAGGATCGCGCCTTTTTCCAGGTAATACAGCAGATCCTTGTCTTCCCACGGGTTGTTCATTTCCACCAGTGCCAGAGCCCCGGTCAGATTGCCCCGGGTCATTTGCTCGGTGGTCTGCTGCATTTCAAGATCGTAGTTGCGATAGGCGGCACAACCGCTCAACTGAACAGCGACGCAAAGCAGCAAAACGAACGGAAGACTCCGCATTGAGGTTGATTCCTTGCGCGCAAATGCTCTGGGGCGGGCAGTATAAAGTGGATGGTGGCAAATGGCTGCGATCTTGATCGAGCGTCAATCGGCAGCGGGCAGTGCGGCAATACTCGGCGACAAACGCTGCTGCCGTCTGCCGGGTATTTCCTGCCAATCAAAGCGAAACGCCGACAAAGCTTGAGAGAAATGTCTTCGAAGTGAACAATATGTAACTTCGCATTTCCATTTGAGATTCGTTCATGACTGCCTCGTCCCGATTGCTGGCCTGGCTGCTGTTCCCGTTATTGTCCCTGAGCAGCCTGCCGCTGCTGGCCGATACCGTGGAAGGCGCGCCGCAAGCGTTGCACCTGCTCGATTACATCAGTGCCGATTACCCGCCGACGGTCGCGGCAGGCAAAGTCATCGACGATGGCGAATACCGCGAGCAGCTGGAATTCACCCAGGTTCTGCAAGGCTTGATCACTGCATTGCCAGCCAAACCGGAAAAAGCCGCGCTGGAACAGGGCGTCGAATCTTTGCACGCCGCCATCACTGCGAAGCAGGACGGTGCTGATGTCGCCCGTCAGGCCCGACAGCTGGGGGCGAAACTGGCGGTGGCTTATGAAGTCAGCCAGGCACCGATCATCACTCCGGACCCGACACGCGGTGCGCCGCTGTATGCGCAAAATTGCTCGGTGTGCCACGGCGACACTGGTGCTGGCGACGGCCCGGCCGGTGTCGGTCTGACCCCTGCGCCAGCCAACCTGCGCGACGCTGCGCGGATGGATCACCTGAGTCTGTACGCGATCTACAGCACCCTCGGCCAGGGCGTCGAAGGCACCGACATGCCGGCGTTCGCCGATCAGCTCGATGATCGCCAGCGCTGGGATCTGGCCACCTACATCGCCGGCTTCAGCGCCGATGCGGCGGCCGCCAAGTCCGACAAGGTCTACAACATCGCCGACCTGGCCCGCCAGACCCCGGCCGAGGTGCAGGCTGCCGAGGGCGCAGAGGTCGCGGCGACGTTCCGTGCCCAGCGCGCGCAACCGCCGCAGGTCAAGCGCGGTCCGGCGCAGTTGCTCGATTACACCGCCGCCACGCTGGACAAAAGCCTCGCGGCCTACCGCGCCGGTGAACACGATCAGGCCTATGACCTGTCGGTGGCGGCGTATCTGGAAGGCTTCGAACTGGTCGAAAGCTCGCTGGATAACGTCGATGCCAACGTGCGCAAGGACACCGAAAAATCGCTGATGGCGTATCGGCAGTCATTGCAGGATGGTCTGCCGGTCGAGCAGGCCGAACAGCGTCTGGACGCGGCCAAAGCCAAACTCAAGGAATCCGCCGGCCTGCTGGGCAGCGATGGTCTGAGCTGGTCGCTGAGCTTCATCTCCGGCCTGCTGATTCTGCTGCGCGAAGGCCTGGAAGCGATTCTGGTGCTGGCGGCGATCCTCGCCTTCCTGCGCAATACCGGTCAGCAATCGGCAGTACGCAGTGTCAACGTTGGCTGGGGTCTGGCACTGCTGGCAGGTCTGGGTACCTGGGCACTGGCGGCGTACGTCATCGACGTCAGCGGTTCGCAGCGTGAGTTGCTGGAAGGCGCCACCGCGCTGTTTGCCAGCGTCATGGTGTTGTGGCTCGGCGTGTGGATGCATGACCGCCGTCATGCGGCGGCCTGGCAGGATTACATCAAAAGCAGTCTGGTCGGCGGCGGTGGACGTTTCGGCTTTGCGATCCTGGCGTTCTTCTCGGTCTATCGCGAGTTGTTTGAAGTGATCCTGTTCTACGAAACCCTGTGGCTGCAGGCCGGTCCAGCCGGGCACAACGCCGTGCTGGCCGGCGGCGCGACGGCGCTGGTGCTGCTGGTCGGCCTGGCCTGGGTGATTCTGCGCGGCTCGGCGAAACTGCCGCTGACGCTGTTCTTCAGCATCAACGCCGCGCTGTTGTGCGCGCTGTCGGTGGTGTTTGCCGGGCATGGCGTGAAGGCCTTGCAGGAAGCCGGGATCTTCGGCACACGGCCGGTCGCGTTCTTTGAATTCGACTGGCTGGGGATCCATGCCGATGCCTATTCGCTGACCGCGCAGGTGGTGGCGATTGTGGCGATTGCTGTGCTGTATGGGCGCAGTTGGGTGGCGGAGAAGCGTCGGGTTTCGGCTGCATAAAGGCATTCGCTGCGCTCATATTCGCGAGCAGGCTCGCTCCCACAGGTTCGGTATGTATCCTGTGGGAGCGAGCCTGCTCGCGAATTTTTTGGAGGCAAGAACATGCGTGTATGGATTGATGCCGACGCCTGTCCACGGGCGGCGAAGGATCTTGTAGTGAAATTCGCCCTCAAGCGCCAGTTCGAAGTGGTGCTGGTAGCCGGGCAGCCGCAGACCAAGCCGGGGCTGGCCATCGTCAAACTGATCGTGGTGCCGAGCGGGCCGGATGCGGCGGATGATTATCTGGTCGAGCACGCCGTGCCGGGCGAGCTGGTGATCTGCAGCGATATTCCGCTGGCCGATCGGCTGGTCAAGAAGGGCGTGGCGGCACTGGATCCGCGCGGCAAGGAGTTCGATGCGCAGAACATGGGCGAGCGGCTGGCGGTGCGGAATCTGTTCACCGATCTCAGGGAGCAGGGCCAGATGAGCGGCGGCCCGGCGCCGTTTGGCGAGCGCGAGAAGCAGGCGTTTGCCAATGCGCTGGATCGGATTCTCACCCGGCTCACCCGCAAGCCCTGAAAAGATCGCAGCCTGCGGCAACTCCTACAGGGGCGGTGTATGCCGCAATATCACGGCGCGACACGAAACCTGTAGGAGCTGCCGAAGGCTGCGATCTTTTGATTTCAAGCGTCGTTTTCGTGAGTCAGTTCGAGCACGCGGTCGACCAGTTTGTTGATCCCCGAAGCCGCTTCACTGATGGTCTGCGCCAGCATGTACGCCGGGGTGGTGACCAGTTTGCGCGCCTTGTCTTCGACGATTTCCGTCACGGCGCACTCTTCGTGGGTGGCGCCCATTTTGTTCATGGCCGCAGCGGTGTCGGCGTCGTTGCCGATGGTGCAAGTCACCCCCGGGCCATAGATTTTCGCCGCCAGCGCCGGTGAGATGCAGATCAGCCCGACCGGTTTGCCCGCTTCGGCAAATGCTTCGGCCAGGGCTAGCACTTCAGGTTGTACGGTGCAGCCGGCGCCTTCGATGGCGAAGTTCGACAGGTTCTTTGCCGCGCCGAAACCGCCGGGCACGATCAGTGCGTCGAAATCCTCGACATCGGCGTCGCGGATATCCTTGACGTTGCCCCGGGCAATCCGCGCCGATTCCACCAGTACGTTGCGCGATTCCGGCATTTCTTCGCCGGTCAGGTGGTTGATCACATGCAATTGCGCGATGTTTGGCGCGAAGCACTGCACCTGTGCGCCGCGCTGGTCGAGGCGCAGCAGGGTGATGACACTTTCCTGGATTTCGGCGCCGTCGTACACGCCACTGCCGGACAGGATCACTGCAACTTTTTTGCTCATGGGCTTCTCTCCAGATTCATGGCGCTCAATGTCCCTTAAATCGTCGCGCGTGGCCATAGGGGCATGGCTGGCGCGCGCGGGAACAGAGCGCTCTCTCAATGGATCGCAACGGCGGCGGGGTGTTCATTATTTGCCTGGAATGCGCGTGGCAGCCGCCAGCGAATGGCTTATTCGGCTGGCGTTTTCGGCCCGGCAGGAGGGGGCGCTTCGGCCTGGCGCAACTGCTCTGCCTCGGCGGCCTTGGCGAGCTGCTCGTCCTGATAGATTTTCTTTGCCAGTTGCGCATTCTTGAAGCGGCGCCGCAGCCACAGGCCCAGCCCGAGGATCAGCAAGGCGCCGAGCACCCATAGCTCGTACTTCTTGATGCTGCCGAGCATGCCTTCCAGCACTGCGCCGAAGTGGTAAGCCGCCGCAGCCAGTGCGGTGGCCCAGATCGCCGCGCCGATACCGTTGAGCAGCAGGTAACGTCCCGGTGGATAACCGGACAGGCCGATCGCCACCGGCATCACGGTGCGCAGGCCATAAACGAAGCGGAAGCTCAGGACCCAGATGTCCGGATGTTTGCGGATGTGCTCCAGCGCGCGGTCGCCCATCATCTGCCAGCGCGGCTTGCGCGCAAGCAATTTGCGCCCGTGCTTGCGCCCCAGGAAGTACCACAGCTGATCGCCGGCATAGCTGCCGAAGAACGCCACAACCACCACCAGGTTGATGTCCATGTATCCACGGAACGCAAGGAAGCCTGCGAGCACCAGAATGGTTTCGCCTTCGAAGAACGTGCCGAGGAACAAGGCAAAGTAGCCAAAGTCGTGCAGAAATTGTTGGAGCATTGTCTGGGTGCTGGCGAAATGAACGCGCAGCCTAACCCTTCGGGCACATTCATGAAAGTGTCCAAATGTGTCTCGACGTGAACATTTCCTACATCGACAATGGATTGCGGCTACCTGTCACAGAGCACACATAACTGTCATCTGTTAGTCATAATGGCCGTCTATAACTGTCACGCTCGCCCGTTTGCCCGGGCTCAGGAGTCTGCCGTGAGCTTTACCCCCGCCAATCGTCTGTTCCCAGCCACTCGTCTGCGTCGCAATCGTCGTGATGATTTTTCGCGGCGGCTGGTGCGTGAAAACGTATTGACGGTCGATGACCTGATCCTGCCGGTGTTCGTGCTCGACGGTGAAAACCGCCGCGAAGCCGTGGCCTCGATGCCGGGCGTCGAGCGACTGACCATTGATCTGCTGCTTGAAGAAGCGGCGAAATGGATCGAGCTGGGCATTCCGGCGCTGGCGCTGTTCCCGGTCACGCCGCCTGAACTGAAATCCCTCGATGCTGCCGAAGCGTGGAATCCCGAAGGCATCGCCCAGCGCGCCACTCGCGCCCTGCGTGAGCGGTTCCCGGAGCTGGGCGTGATCACTGACGTGGCGCTGGACCCGTTCACCACCCACGGTCAGGACGGCATTCTCGACGAAGACGGCTACGTGCAGAACGACATCACCGTCGATGCGCTGGTGCGTCAGGCGCTGTCCCATGCTGAAGCCGGCGCGCAGGTGGTGGCGCCATCGGACATGATGGACGGCCGCATCCAGGCGATTCGTGAGGCGCTGGAAATTGCCGGTCACGTCAACGTGCGCATCATGGCCTACTCGGCCAAATACGCCAGCGCCTACTACGGCCCTTTCCGCGATGCCGTGGGTTCGGCGTCGAACCTCGGCAAGGCCAACAAGGCCTCTTATCAGATGGACCCGGCCAACAGCGACGAAGCGCTGCACGAAGTCGGTGCCGACTTGTCCGAAGGTGCGGACATGGTCATGGTCAAACCGGGCATGCCCTACCTGGACATTCTTTTTCGGGTCAAAGATGCCTTCAAGGTGCCGACCTTCGTCTATCAGGTCAGTGGCGAATACGCCATGCACATGGCCGCTATCCAGAATGGCTGGTTGAGCGAAGCGGTGATCCTCGAGTCACTGACCGCCTTTAAACGTGCCGGTGCAGATGGCATCCTGACTTACTTTGCCGTTCGTGCCGCTCAATTGTTACGAGAGCAGAAATAGCCCTCCCAGGAACATTCCATGAATACCGAAGGACTCACTGAAGTTGCCGTAAAAGAAGCTCAGCCGGTGGTCGAGCAAATCACCGAAACCCCGCCGGAACTGGAGCCTGCGCCACCCGCGCCGGTTGCCGAAACCGCTGTGGCGGTGCCGGCGATCGCCATTCCCGGCCTGGATGACAGCAGCCTGTACATCCACCGCGAGCTTTCGCAATTGCAGTTCAACATCCGCGTGCTGGAACAGGCGCTGGACGAGTCCTACCCGTTGCTGGAGCGGCTGAAGTTCCTGCTGATCTTCTCCAGCAACCTCGACGAATTCTTCGAGATCCGCGTCGCCGGGCTGAAAAAGCAGATCACCTTCGCCCGTGAACAGGCCGGTGCTGACGGCTTGCAGCCGCATCAGGCGCTGGCGCGGATCAGCGAACTGGTCCACGGTCACGTCGACCGCCAGTACGCGATCCTCAACGACATCCTCCTGCCCGAGCTGGAAAAGCATCAGGTGCGCTTCATCCGTCGGCGCAACTGGACAACCAAGCTCAAGACTTGGGTACGCCGCTATTTCCGCGACGAGATCGCGCCGATCATCACCCCGATCGGCCTCGACCCGACGCACCCGTTCCCGCTGCTGGTGAACAAGAGTCTGAACTTCATCGTCGAGCTCGAAGGCATCGACGCCTTCGGGCGCGACTCCGGTCTGGCGATCATTCCGGCGCCGCGCCTGCTGCCACGGATCATCAAGGTGCCGGAAGAAGTCGGCGGCGCCGGCGACAACTATGTGTTCCTGTCGTCGATGATCCACGCCCACGCCGATGACCTGTTCCAAGGCATGAAGGTCAAAGGCTGCTACCAGTTCCGTCTGACCCGAAACGCCGACCTGGCGCTCGATTCCGAAGACGTCGAAGACCTGGCCCGCGCCCTGCGTGGCGAGTTGTTCTCGCGGCGCTACGGTGACGCGGTGCGTCTGGAAGTTGCCGACACCTGCCCGAAACACCTCTCGGACTATCTGCTCAAGCAGTTCAACCTGAGCGAGACCGAGCTGTATCAGGTCAACGGCCCGGTCAACCTGACGCGTCTGTTCAGCATCACCGGTCTGGACAGCCATCCGGAGCTGCAATACACGCCGTTCACCCCGCAGATCCCGAAACTGCTGCAAAACAGCGAAAACATCTTCAGTGTGGTCAGCAAGCAGGACATCCTCCTGCTGCACCCGTTCGAGTCGTTCACCCCGGTGGTCGACCTGCTGCGTCAGGCCGCGAAAGACCCGCATGTTTTGGCCGTACGGCAAACCCTGTACCGCTCCGGCGCCAACTCCGAGATCGTCGATGCGCTGGTGGATGCCGCGCGTAACGGCAAGGAAGTCACTGCGGTGATCGAGCTGCGCGCGCGCTTCGACGAAGAATCCAACCTGCAACTGGCCAGCCGTCTGCAAGCGGCGGGCGCAGTGGTGATCTACGGCGTGGTCGGCTTCAAGACCCACGCCAAGATGATGCTGATCCTGCGCCGTGAGGCTGGCGAGATCGTCCGTTATGCGCACCTTGGCACGGGTAACTACCACGCCGGTAATGCCAAGCTCTACACCGACTACAGCCTGCTGACCTCCGACGACGCTTTGTGCGAAGACGTCGGCAAACTGTTCAGCCAGTTGATCGGCATGGGCAAGACGCTGCGCATGAAAAAGCTGCTGCATGCGCCGTTCACCCTGAAGAAGGGCATGCTCGACATGATTGCCCGCGAAACCCAGTTCGCCCTCGAAGGCAAACCGGCGCACATCATCGCCAAGTTCAACTCGCTGACCGATCCGAAGATCATCCGCGCGCTGTACAAGGCCAGCCAGTCCGGCGTGCGCATCGATCTGGTGGTGCGCGGCATGTGCTGCCTGCGTCCGGGCATCGCCGGGGTCTCGCACAACATTCATGTGCGCTCGATCATTGGCCGCTTCCTCGAGCACACGCGGGTGTTCTACTTCCTCAACGGCGGCGACGAGCAGATGTTCCTCTCCAGCGCCGACTGGATGGAGCGCAACCTCGACAAGCGCGTCGAGACTTGCTTCCCGGTGGAAGGCAAGAAGCTGCTGACCCGCGTCAAGAAGGAGCTGGAGCTGTACCTGACCGACAACACCCACAGCTGGAGTTTGCAGTCGGACGGCCGCTACATTCGCAACACGCCCACCGGTAACCAGAACCCGCGCAGTGCGCAGGCGACGTTGCTGGAGCGGTTGGGCAGCCCGATATTGCCGGTGAGCAGCTGAGAGCTGAAAGTCAAAAGCCCCTCACCCTAACCCTCTCCCAGAGGGAGAGGGGACTGACCGAGGTGTCTCGCGTCATACACTGACCTGAAATACCTGATCGAACTCTGGCCTCAACGCTAGTACAAATCGGCTCCCTCTCCCTCGGGAGAGGGCTGGGGTGAGGGGGGAGCTACACCGCCGCTCTCAAACAAACCCAATAAAAAGGCGATCCTAACGGATCGCCTTTTTTGTGCCAGCCAGTTACTCAGTGCACCGTGAGAACAATCCCCACCCGCGTCAACCAGTCCGCCTCAAGCCCGAAATCCGCCTGGGTCAGCTGATTTTCATCCAGCCAGTTCTCCGGGAATTCCACATCGAGATGATCGCCACTCGCATGCAGCGCCACCTGCGGCATCGCCTGGGTTCCGCGAATGTGATGGAACAGAATGGCGAACCGCAGCAGCACGCACAGGCGAATCAGCTTGATTCCGTCATCGCCGAATTCGGCGAACTTGTCCTTGGGAATATTGCGCCGGTGCCCGCGCACCAATAGCGCGAGCATCTGCTGATCCTCGCGGGAGAAGCCGGCCAGATCGGAGTGCTCGATCAGGTAGGCACCGTGCTTGTGGTAGTGATAGTGAGCGATGTCGAGGCCGACTTCGTGGACTTTCGCCGCCCAGCCGAGCAGTTCGCGCCAGATGCCGTCATCCAGCTCCCAGTCCACGGCAACCTGATCGAACGCGTGCAGGGCCTTGCGCTCGACCCGCGCCGCCTGTTCCAGATCGACGTGATAGCGCTCCATCAGCGAGGTCAGGGTGCGTTCGCGCACGTCTTCGTGATGATGGCGGCCGAGCAGGTCGTAGAGCACACCTTCACGCAGCGCGCCTTCACAATGATCCATGCGTTGCAGTTCGAGGGCGTCGAAGATCGCTTCGAGAATCGCCAGGCCCGCCGGAAAGATCGCGCGGCGGTCAGGCTTGATGCCTTCGAAATCGATCTTGTCGGCGTCGCCCAGCTTGAACAGTTTGCGCTTGAGCCACGCCAGGCCTTCGGCGTTGACCTCGCCGCTGCCGTGGCCGCCAGCCTTCAGGGCCAGGCCGATGGCGCGAATCGTACCGGAGGAGCCGATGGCTTCATCCCAAGTCAGGCGATGCAGGGCGTGCTCGATGCTCATGATCTCCAGGCGCGCCGCCGTGTAAGCCTGGGCGTAGCGCGCCGGGGTGATCTTGCCGTCCTTGAAGTAGCGCTGGGTGAAACTCACGCAGCCCATTTGCAGGCTTTCGCGCAGCAACGGCTCGAAGCGCTGGCCGATGATGAATTCAGTACTGCCGCCGCCGATGTCGGCGACCAAACGTTTGCCTGGGGTGTCGGCGAGTGTGTGCGAAACGCCGAGATAGATCAGGCGCGCTTCTTCGCGGCCGGAGATGACTTCTACCGTGTGGCCGAGGATTTCTTCGGCGCGGCGGATGAATTCGCCACGATTGCGCGCTTCACGCAGGGCGTTGGTGCCGACGATGCGCACGGCGCCGAGCGGCATACCGTTGATCAGTTGGGCAAAGCGCTTGAGGCAATCGAGGCCGCGCTGCATCGATTCTTCGTTGAGCTGGCGCGCGTCGTCGATGCCGGCGGCCAGTTGCACCTTCTCGCCGAGGCGCTCGAGGATGCGGATTTCGCCGTTCTGGGCCTTGGCCACGACCATGTGAAAGCTGTTGGAGCCCAGGTCGATTGCGGCGATCAGGGACAGATTCTTGGCTTGGGATTGCGGCATGGTCAGGGGGTCTCGGTCGATAACCCCGACATCGTGCCACGATCAAACGCTGGCGCCAACGCGCATGGCTCAAACCGCCGGAGCGCGCACCCCGAACCTGATCGTTCCCACGCTCCGCGTGGGAATGCCTCACCGGACGCTCTGCGTCCGCTTTTGGGACGCGGAGCGTCCCTGGCTGCATTCCCACGCGGAGCGTGGGAACGATCAACAGGACAGAGGGCCTTTCAGGCTGTCGCTTCCACCGTGCCAATAAAGTTCGCCAGCTCGACCGTCTGCGGATTGGCAAACAACACCTTCGGATCGCCCACCTCATGCACCTTGCCATGGTGCATGAACACCAGTTTGTCGCCCACCTCTCGGGCAAAGCGCATCTCGTGGGTGACCATGATCAGCGTCATGCCTTCCTTGGCCAATTGCCGCACCACGCTGAGCACTTCATTGACCAGCTCAGGGTCCAGCGCCGAGGTGATTTCATCGCACAGCAGCACCTTCGGCGACATCGCCAAAGCCCGGGCGATCGCCACCCGTTGCTGCTGACCACCGGACAAACGGTCCGGGAAGGCATCGAATTTCTCCCCGAGCCCGACTCGCTCGAGCATTTCGCGCGCCAGTTCGGCTGCCTTGGCCTTGGGTACTTTCTGCACCACTTGCGGCGCGAGCATGACGTTCTCCCCGACGGTCAGGTGCGGGAACAGGTTGAACTGCTGGAAGACCATGCCGACCTTCTGTCGCAGGCTGCGCAGATCAGCGCGGGCGGCGTCGAGGTATTCGCCGTCGACTTCGATCACGCCGTCGTTGATCGACTCCAGGCCGTTGAGTGTGCGCAATAGAGTCGATTTGCCCGAGCCGCTGCGGCCGATGATCGCCACGACCTGGCCTTCCTCGACGCTGAGGTCGATGCCTTTGAGTACGTGGTGATCGCCGTAGTATTTATGCAGGGCGGAAATTCTAAGCAGAGGCATGCAGTCTCCTTTCCAGGTAGCGCGCACTGAGGGACAAGGGGTAGCAGAGCAGGAAGTAGCCGAGGGCGACGAGGCCGTAGACCATGAACGGTTCGAACGTGGCATTGGCGAGCATGCCGCCGGTCTTGGTCAGTTCGGTGAAGCCGATGATCGAGGTCACCGCTGTGCCTTTGACCACTTGCACCGAGAAGCCCACGGTCGGCGCCACGGCGATGCGCAGCGCTTGCGGCAGGATCACGTAGCGCAACTGCTCAAGCGGATTGAGCGCCAGGCTCGACGAGGCTTCCCACTGACCGTGGGGAATGGCCTCGACGCAACCGCGCCAGATCTCCGCCAGATAGGCGCTGGTGAACAAGGTCAAAGCGATCGCCGCGGCCATCCACGGCGAAATCTCGATGCCGGCCAGCGCCACGCCGAAGAACACCAGAAACAGTTGCATCAACAGTGGCGTGCCCTGAAACAGCTCGATCCAGGTGCGGGCGATGCTGCTTGGCAGCGTGTTCTTGGAGATGCGCATCACCAGAATCAGCAGGCCGACGAGGCCGCCGCCAATGAACGCCACCAGTGACAGCGCCAGGGTCCATTGCAGGCCGGTGAGCAGGTTGCGCAGGATGTCCCAGAAAGTGAAATCGCTCATTGGCTGCTCCTCGCAATGAACCGACGCCCGAACCAGTTGAGCAACTGGCGGATCAGCAGCGCCATGCACAGATAGATCAGGGTGGTCAGCGCATAGGTTTCAAAGGCGCGGAAGTTGCGCGACTGAATGAAGTTGGCGGCGAAGCTCAATTCTTCCGTGGCGATCTGCGAACACACCGCCGAACCGAGCATGACGATGATGATCTGGCTGCTCAGCGCCGGCCAGACCTTGCCCAGCGCGGGCAGCAGGACGACGTGGCGGAACGCTTCGAAGCGCGTCATCGCCAATGCCGCAGCCGCTTCCAGCTGCCCGCGCGGAATCGCCTGGATGCCGGCGCGGATGATCTCGGTCGAATAGGCGCCAAGGTTGATCACCATCGCCAGCACTGCCGCCTGCCACTCGGAAATCTGCACGCCGAGCGACGGCAGGCCGAAGAAGATGAAGAACAGTTGCACCAGAAACGGCGTGTTGCGGATCAACTCGACGTAGACGCCGAAGATCGCTGAGAACGGGCGGATCTGCCACGCCCGCACCAGCGCCCCGACAATGCCCACGCCGACCCCGAGCAGCGCGCCGATGGCGGTCAGCTCAAGGGTGAACAGTGCGCCGCGCAGCAGCAGGTCGGTGTTTTCCACCACCGGCAAAAAATCGAACTGATAAGCCATGAAGGTCTCCCGCGCAGTCGATCAGAGATCGGCCGGCAGCGGCTCTTTCAGCCAGGTCTGCGAGTTTTTTTCCAGCGCGCCGTCAGCCTTGGCGGTGTTGAGGATGTCGTTGACCTTGGCCAGCAACGCCGCTTCGTTCTTGTTCACGCCCACATAGACCGGGGAATCCTTGAGCTTCACCTTCAGCGCCGGCACGCGCTTGGGGTTCTTCTCGCTGATGGCGACCATCACCACGTTGCCGCTGGCGATCAGATCGACCTGGCCTGCCAGATAAGCAGCGATGGTCGAGTTGTTGTCTTCGAAACGTTTGATGGTCACGCCTTCGGGGGCGACTTTGCTCAGCTCGATGTCTTCGATGGCGCCCCGGGTGACGCTGATGGTCTTGCCTTTGAGGTCGTCGAGGCTGGTGATCGCAGCGTCTGGCGGACCGAACACGGCGAGGTAGAACGGCGCATAGGCGCGGGAGAAGTCGATGACCTTCTCGCGCTCGGCGTTTTTGCCGAGGCTGGAGATCACCAGATCGACTTTGCCGGTGGTGAGGAACGGGATGCGGTTGGTGCTGTTGACCGGGGTCAGTTCGAGTTTGACCTTGAGTTGGTCAGCGAGCAGTTTCGCCGTGTCGATATCCAGGCCGCGCGGCTTCATGTCCGGGCCGACCGAGCCGAACGGCGGGAAGTCCTGGGGCACGGCGACTTTCAGCGTGCCGCGTTTGACCACGTCGTCCAGACCGTCGGCGTGAGCGGGGGCCTGGCACAGCAGCAGGCCGGCAAACAGGGAAGCGAGGAGGGCGCTGTAACGCTGGGTCATGGACAATCTCCGGATCGGCGGGAAGTGGTTGCTGCGATCGGACAGAGCATGGGCCGTGCCAACAGGCGGATTTCGCCCCGGCAGGCCGCGGCATCAGCGGCTTGGTTCGGTCTTACTGGTCTGAACAGTCAACTCGGTTTTCGCACTGCGATGGCGCATCGGCAGTGCGCGCCGAACCCCGCTGGGGCACGACTTGCCGGACTCGACGAATAGCTTTACAACTAGCCGCACCTTGGCCCTGACGCGTCCGCACATCATGAATTCGATCTCCCGCGCCGTACCCGAAGTGGCGCTGCAAGCGATCCGCAAACTGATCACCGAACAGGGCTTCGGTGCCGGCGACGCGTTGCCTTCGCAACGGGATCTGGCGCTGCAACTGGGCGTCAGTCGGGCATCGTTGCGTGAAGCGCTGTCGTCGCTCAGTGCACTGGGCGTGGTCAGCATTCAGCCGGGCAAGGGCGTGTTCGTGCAGTCGCCGGTCGAATTGTCGCGCGGCGACAACGCGCCAGGCTGGTCGTTTGCGGCGCAGGCATCGCCGCTGGATATCTTTCAATTGCGCTATGCGCTCGAAGGGTTTGCAGCAGGTTTGGCGGCAGTGACGTTGAGCACGTTCGATCTGGATGCGCTGGAAGACAACGTTGCGGCCATGCGCGAGCAATTGAAGCTCGGCGACTTTGAGGCAGCGGCGAAACTCGACTTCGAATTCCACCGACGCATCCTTCTTGCCAGCGGTAATCAGGCGATGCTGAGCATTCTCACCGCCAGCGCCGAGATCTTCCTCGAGAGCCAGAAACTGCCGTTCATCCGCGCCGAGCGCGCCATGGAAACCTGGCAGGAACACCGCAAGATCCTCCGCGCACTGGCGCGCCGCGCCTCGGCGGCGGCGCAGAAAGCCATGCAGGAACACGTGCGCAACGCCGCCCTGCGCACTGGAATCGCCTTCATCGCTCCCGCCACGGCGTGACTTGAGCTATACCCAAACTCATCAAGGGCCATAGCAACACTCAATCATCTGCGGCTTCCTGAACAAGGGAAGGGCGGCTATGATGGGCCACGTTTTTTTGCTTACAACCTGGAGAATTCCATGAGCAGCGATCTGATCAAACACGTTAGCGACGCTAGTTTCGAAGCCGACGTACTCAAGGCCGAAGGCGCTGTCCTGGTCGACTACTGGGCTGAATGGTGCGGCCCTTGCAAAATGATCGCACCGGTTCTGGACGAGATTGCCGAGACTTACAAAGGCAAGCTGACCGTCGCCAAACTGAACATCGACGAAAACCAGGAAACCCCGGCCAAGCATGGCGTGCGTGGTATCCCGACGCTGATGCTGTTCAAGAACGGCAACGTTGAAGCGACCAAGGTCGGCGCACTGTCGAAGTCGCAGCTGGCGGCTTTCCTCGACGCCAACATCTGAGCGTCGCAGTAAAACGCTGAAAAAAAGCCCCGCAAATCGCGGGGCTTTTTGCATATTCAGGGCTAGACGCTCCGAAACTCAGGTGGTACATTCGGCCCCGCACTGGTTTCTCCAATGCCCCCTGCTAGCCGTCGCCGACGCACTCCTTTTCGAATTAGTTCGCGATCCTGTCGCCTTCTCCGCGGCGCGGCCTCATTAAGCCAAAAGCTTAATTTCCCCCCTCCATAAATGATTACGTCATTCCTATATGAATCTGACTGAACTCAAGCAAAAGCCGATTACCGAACTGCTCGAATTGGCCGAACAGATGGGCATAGAAAATATGGCCCGTTCGCGCAAGCAGGACGTGATTTTCTCCCTGCTGAAAAAGCACGCGAAAAGCGGCGAGGAAATCTCCGGTGATGGCGTGCTGGAGATTCTCCAGGACGGCTTCGGCTTCCTGCGCTCCGCAGACGCTTCCTACCTCGCCGGCCCTGACGACATCTACGTCTCGCCGAGCCAGATCCGCCGCTTCAACTTGCGCACCGGTGACACCATCGTTGGCAAGATCCGGCCTCCGAAGGAAGGCGAGCGGTACTTCGCCCTGCTCAAGGTCGACACGATCAACTTCGATCGTCCGGAGAACGCGAAAAACAAGATTCTCTTCGAGAACCTGACGCCGCTGTTCCCGACGGTGCGCATGAAGATGGAAGCCGGCAACGGTTCCACCGAAGACCTCACCGGTCGCGTGATCGACCTGTGTGCACCGATCGGCAAAGGCCAGCGTGGTCTGATCGTCGCACCGCCGAAAGCCGGTAAAACGATCATGCTGCAGAACATCGCAGCGAACATCGCCCGTAACAATCCTGAAGTTCACCTGATCGTGCTGTTGATCGACGAGCGTCCGGAAGAAGTGACCGAAATGCAGCGCACCGTGCGCGGCGAAGTGGTTGCCTCGACCTTCGACGAGCCGCCGACCCGTCACGTGCAGGTTGCTGAAATGGTGATCGAGAAGGCCAAGCGTCTGGTCGAACACAAGAAAGACGTGGTGATCCTGCTCGACTCCATCACCCGTCTGGCCCGTGCCTACAACACCGTGATCCCGAGCTCCGGCAAGGTATTGACCGGTGGTGTCGATGCCCACGCCCTCGAGAAGCCGAAGCGTTTCTTCGGTGCCGCGCGTAACATCGAAGAAGGCGGCTCGCTGACCATTATCGCCACCGCGCTGGTTGAAACCGGCTCGAAGATGGACGAAGTGATCTACGAAGAGTTCAAGGGTACCGGCAACATGGAGCTGCCTCTGGATCGCAAGATCGCCGAGAAGCGTGTGTTCCCGGCCATCAACATCAACCGCTCCGGCACCCGCCGCGAAGAGTTGCTGACCGCCGACGACGAACTGCAGCGCATGTGGATTCTGCGCAAGCTGCTGCACCCGATGGACGAAGTCGCCGCCATCGAGTTCCTGGTCGACAAGCTGAAAACGACCAAGACCAACGACGAGTTCTTCTTGTCGATGAAACGCAAGTAATACGCTGGCGTTTCAACAAAGGACGCTCCCGCGAGGGGGCGTTTTTTTTTGCCCCGAAAAATCTCGCGCCCATCACGGATATCTGTTGATGGGCCGATTCTGCGGCGTCGGCAGCGCACTCCCGAGTTCAATACCTGCTCCTTACCGGCAGCGCGCGGGCCACAATCGAGCAATGACGGGCTGCTGTTTGCCCCTCAGAGCAGGTAGGATGTACGCCTATTTTGAGGGTGCCATCGTCAATGAAATTCAAGGATCTTCGGGATTTCGTGCAGCAGCTTGAGCAGCGCGGAGAGTTGAAACGCATCCAGATTCCCGTCTCGCCGGTGCTGGAGATGACTGAGGTGTGCGACCGCACGCTGCGGGCCAAAGGCCCGGCACTGTTGTTCGAGAAACCCACCGGTTATGACATTCCGGTGCTTGGTAACCTGTTCGGTACCCCCGAGCGCGTGGCCATGGGCATGGGCGCCGAGTCGGTCAGCGAGCTGCGCGAAATCGGCAAGCTGCTGGCCTTCCTCAAGGAGCCGGAGCCGCCGAAGGGCTTGAAGGACGCGTGGTCGAAACTGCCGATCTTCCGCAAGATCATTTCGATGGCGCCGAAAGTCGTCAAAGACGCGGTGTGCCAGGAAGTGGTCATCGAAGGCGACGACGTCGATCTGGCGATGTTGCCGGTGCAGACCTGCTGGCCCGGCGACGTTGGCCCGCTGATCACTTGGGGCCTGACGGTCACCAAAGGCCCGAACAAGGAACGCCAGAACCTCGGCATCTACCGCCAGCAAGTGATCGGCCGCAACAAGGTGATCATGCGCTGGCTCAGCCATCGTGGCGGCGCTCTCGACTTCCGCGAGTGGTGCGAGAAGCACCCGGGCCAGCCGTTCCCGGTGTCCGTGGCCCTTGGCGCCGATCCGGCGACGATTCTCGGTGCCGTGACGCCGGTGCCGGACAGCCTCTCCGAATATGCTTTCGCAGGGCTCTTGCGCGGCAACCGTACCGAACTGGTCAAGTGCCGTGGCAACGATCTGCAAGTACCGGCCACCGCCGAAATCATCCTTGAAGGCGTGATTCATCCGGGCGAAATGGCCGACGAAGGCCCTTATGGCGACCACACCGGTTACTACAACGAAGTCGACAGCTTCCCGGTGTTCACCGTCGAGCGCATCACCCACCGGATCAAGCCGATCTATCACAGCACCTACACCGGCCGTCCGCCGGATGAGCCGGCGATTCTCGGCGTGGCGCTGAACGAAGTGTTCGTGCCGATTCTGCAGAAGCAGTTCCCGGAAATCACCGACTTCTACCTGCCGCCGGAAGGCTGCTCGTACCGCATGGCCGTGGTGACGATGAAGAAGTCGTATCCGGGGCATGCCAAGCGCGTGATGCTCGGTGTCTGGTCGTTTTTGCGACAGTTCATGTACACCAAGTTCGTTATCGTCACTGACGACGATATCAACGCCCGCGACTGGAACGACGTGATCTGGGCTATCACCACGCGCATGGATCCCAAGCGCGATACGGTGATGATCGATAACACGCCGATCGACTACCTCGACTTCGCTTCGCCGATTTCCGGCCTGGGCTCGAAAATGGGCCTGGATGCCACCCACAAGTGGCCGGGCGAAACCACTCGCGAGTGGGGCCGCGTGATCGTCAAGGACGACGCCGTCACCCAACGGATCGATGCCATCTGGAATCAGTTAGGAATAGATTGATGCGTGTAACCCTGCAGCCTTCCGGAGCAGTGCTCGAGATACAGCCCGGTGAGCGGATTCTCGACGGTGCGCGGCGCCTGGGCTATGACTGCCCGCAAAGCTGCCGCAACGGCAATTGCCACGTGTGTGCAGCGCTGCTGGTGGAGGGCCGCGTCGAGCAGGCCGGCAAAGTCCACGACCATGGCGAGTTCTACACCTGCATCGCCGCACCGCTGGAAGACTGCGTGCTGTTGTGGGATGGCGTGCTCGCACTGGGTGAGCTGCCGGTGCGTAGCCTGTCGTGTCAGGTCATCGAGTGCCGCGAGGTCGGCGGCGATACCTGGCGCGTGCGTCTGCGGGCACCAGCGGGCAAGCCGCCGCGCTATCACGCCGGGCAATATTTGATGATCGAGCGTGAGAACGGTGAGAAATCGGCGTTCTCCATGGCTTCGGCACCCCACGGCGGGCGTGATCTGGAAATTCATGTGCTGGCGCGCGAAACCAGTGCGTTGAGCCTGATCGAGCAGCTGCAACGCAACCCGCTGGTACGTGTCGAGTTGCCGTTTGGTGACACACATCTTGCGGAGCTACCCGACGGTCCGCTGGTGTTGATCGCCGCCGGCACCGGCATGGGCCAGATTCACAGTCTGATCGAACATTGCCGCGCCAAAGGCTTCAAGCATCCAGTGTATCTGTATTGGGGCGTGCGCCGTCCCGAAGATTTTTATCAGATCGAGCACTGGGACGAATGGCTGAAGCTGCCCAATCTGTTCCTGCACAAGGTAGTCAGCGACCAGTGCGGCTGGGAAGGGCGCTGCGGGATGTTGCACGAGGCAGTTTGCGAGGATTTCCCCGATCTGAAGCCGCTGCACGTCTATGCCAGCGGTTCGCCGGCGATGGTCTACGGCACGCTGGACGCGCTGGTCGAGGCGGGGATGGATGCGCATCAGATGCGCGCTGATGTGTTCGCCTACGCGCCGCGCTCCTGAGACTTATAACTTGGTATATAGCCGATCGGTATTTACCCTAAACAGTAAATATCGCTAGGTTATATATGAATCAGGCAATTAATCAGTGGCACTTAATTTGCCTTAAAACATATGTGCCTTATTGTTACAACGGTGCGTTCTATTAAGTAATTCTTCACCCGCGGGGAGCTGAACGCTATTCGCCATGAGCGCCATTGAAAACGCAATTCTGAACCTGGCTTACCCTCCGCGGCTCGATCTTGGGCCGCAGCTGACGCACGAACAACTTCTCGCTTCCATGCAATCGACCATGGCACGCCACAAGGGCGGGCCGGTGTGGCTGTTCGCCTATGGCTCGCTGATCTGGCGGCCGGAATGCACGGCGGTCGAGCGCATGCGCGGTCGCGTGCATGGCTATCATCGCGGCTTGTACCTGTGGTCCCACGAGCATCGGGGTACCCCGGAAATGCCCGGTCTGGTGTTCGGTCTGGATCGCGGCGGTTCATGCAGCGGTTTTGCCTACCGCTTGCCGGAAGACAATCTCGATACCGCGCTGTACGCCCTGTGGAAACGTGAGATGCCGTTTCCGTCGTATCGTCCGCACTGGCTCAATTGCCGGCTCGAAGATGGCACTCAGGTGCAGGCCTTGGGCTTCGTTCTTGAGCGCCACCTGCCGAGCTACGCCGGCAACTTGCCGGATCATGTGCTCAGCCAGGTGTTCGCCAGCGCGAGCGGGCGTTACGGCACCACTCGCGATTATGTCGAGCAGACCGCGCACGCCCTGCGCAGCCACGCCATGCCGGATCGAAATCTGGAGGCGCGGCTCAAGCGCTGTAAATCACACAGCGATCAGGCGACCGCTTCACGGCTCTGACTGGCGACTTGCTTGTGCCACAGCGTTGGCGCAAGGAAGGCCATCGCCAGCAGGCAAGCGCCGACCAGCAGCACGAAACCGCCATCCCAGCCGAAGTGGTCAACGGTGTAGCCCATCGCCGCACTGGCCGCGACCGAACCCCCCAGATAACCGAACAGACCGGTGAAGCCCGCTGCAGTACCGGCGGCTTTCTTCGGCGCCAGTTCCAGCGCTTGCAGGCCGATCAGCATCACCGGGCCGTAGATCAGGAAGCCGATCGACAGCAGGGCGATCATGTCGACCATCGGATTGCCGGCCGGATTGAGCCAGTAAACCAGGGTCGCGACAGTCACCAGGGCCATGAACACCATGCCGGTCAAACCACGGTTGCCACGGAAGATCTTGTCTGACATCCAGCCGCACAGCAGCGTGCCCGGGATGCCTGCCCACTCGTAGAAGAAATAGGCCCACGAGGTCTTATCCACGGTGAAGCCCTTGGCTTCCTTCAGGTACGTCGGCGCCCAGTCCAGCACGCCGTAGCGCAGCAAGTAGACGAAGACGTTGGCCAGAGCGATGTACCAGAGCATTTTGTTGCGCAGCACGTATTTGACGAAGATTTCCTTGGCGCTGAATTCGTCTTCGTGGCTGGCGTCGTAGCCTTCCGGGTAGTCGTTCTTGTACTGCTCGATCGGCGGCAGGCCGACCGATTGCGGGGTGTCACGCATGGTGATGAAGGCGAATACCGCTACGCCCAGTGCGACTGCTGCCGGGACGTAAAACGCCGCGTGCCAGTCGTTGAACAGGCCCATGCCGATCAGGAACAGCGGGCCGATCAGACCGCCGCCGACGTTATGCGCCACGTTCCACACCGACACCACGCCACCGCGTTCCTTCTGCGACCACCAGTGCACCATGGTCCGCCCGCTCGGCGGCCAGCCCATGCCCTGCGCCCAGCCGTTGATGAACAGGAGAATGAACATCATCGTCACGCTGGACGTTGCCCACGGCGCGAAACCGAAAATGAACATCACCCCGGCCGAGACCAGCAGACCGAACGGCAGGAAGAAGCGCGGGTTGGAACGGTCGGACACCAGGCCCATGAGGAACTTCGACAGGCCGTAAGCAATAGCGATCGCCGACATTGCCAGACCAAGGTCGCCACGGCTGTAGCCTTCGTCGATCAGGTACGGCATGGCCAGGGAGAAGTTCTTGCGCAGCAGGTAGTAACCGGCGTAGCCGATAAAGATACCGGCGAAGATCTGCCAGCGCAGGCGGCGGTAGGTGCTGTCTATTTTTTCTTCAGGCAATGGAGCCTGATGTGCGGCAGGACGAAAGAAAGCAAACATTCAAGAGCTCCAGTTTTCTTGTTTTGACTGCGGATGCGAATGTTACAGTTTCGTTACCGAAAATAGCATCGCTTCACGTCGGCAAAACAGCGGAAATTTGGGCAGATGAACGTTCCTTTATGAACATGTCGCTCTGAGACAAGTACGCGGCGCTGAGGGAATGGTGGCTCGGGTGGGTTTCTGCGGTTTGACGCATGGGAGAGGCAGATCTCAGCGCTAAAGCGATCCGGATTGCTGCTCCGGATCGCTCCATGTTGTTAACGAACCTGAACGACAACCTTGCCCACAGCCTTGCGCTGGCCAAGATCATCGATCGCCTGCGCGGCATTGCTCAGCGGATACACCTGCGACACCAGCGGTTTGAGCTTGCCCTCGGCAAACCAGGCGAACAGCTGCTGGAAGTTGGCTGCATTGTCCTGTGGCTGGCGTTGGGCAAAGAACCCCAGAACACGCCGAGTACCGCCGCGCCCTTGAGCAGGGCGAGGTTGACCGGCAGTTCCGGGATGCGTCCGCTGGCGAAGCCGACCACCAGCAGGCGGCCGTTCCAGGCGATGGCGCGGATGGCCTGGTCGAACAGGTCGCCGCCGACCGGGTCGTAGATCACGTCGGCGCCCTGGCCGTCGGTGAGGCGTTTGATCTCGTCCTTGAGGCTGGCTTCGCTGTAATTGATCAGCTCATCGGCGCCGGCAGCCTTGGCCACCGCGAGTTTCTCGGCGCTGCTGGCGGCGGCGATCACGCGGGCACCCATGGCTTTGCCAATCTCCACGGCGGCGAGGCCGACGCCGCCCGACGCGCCGAGCACCAGCAGGGTTTCGCCCGGTTGCAGGTTGGCGCGTTGCTTGAGCGCGTGCATCGAGGTGCCGTAGGTCATGCTGAATGCAGCGGCGATGTTGAAATCCATCGACGGCGGAATCGGCAGGACGTTGTAGCCCGGCACCGCCACCTGCTCGGCAAAACTGCCCCAGCCAGTCAGGGCCATGACCCGGTCGCCGACTTTCAGATGGCTGACCTTTTCCCCGACTTCACGCACCACGCCCGCCGCTTCACCGCCCGGCGAAAACGGGAAGGGCGGTTTGAACTGGTACTTGCCCTCGATGATCAGCGTGTCCGGGAAATTGACTCCGGCAGCGTGCACGTCCAGCAGGATTTCATTCTTCTTCGCGACAGGACTGGCGACGTCTTCCAGCACCAGCGATTCGGCAGGGCCGAAGGCTTTGCACAGCACGGCTTTCATCAGGGCTATTCCTTTGGGAGTGATGGCCGATAAGTGTAGGTGTGTGAATCAACGGGTCAACGAGCATGCCCGGCCCTGATAGTCAGCCATAAGCTTGTGCTTGCGCGGCGGGTCGTTATGCTAGGCCGCAAACCGGATAAGGAGCGAATTGTGAAAGCGTGGATCATGTTATTGCTGGCCCTGTCTCTGCCTGTGGCAGCACTGGCCGAAGAAGCCAAAGAAGGCGAGGCGCCGAAGGTCAATTACATCACCCTGAGCCCGCCGTTCGTCGGCAACTATGGCCTGGACGGCACCGCCAAGCTCAAGGTCTACAAAGCCGATGTGGCATTGCGTGTGACTGGTGAGGAGTCGACCAAACTGGTCAAGGCCAACGAGCCGCTGATCCGCAATCAGCTGGTGGCGTTGTTCACTCAGCAGTCGACCGAGGCGATGGGCAGCATCGAGGGCAAGGAAAAGCTGCGTCAGGAAGCGTTGAAGCAGACCCAGCAGGTCATGAATGACGAGACCGGCAAGCCTGTTGTTGAGGATCTGTTGTTCAACAACCTGATCATCCAGTAAATACGTTGGCTGCTGCTCTTCAGGACGCCAGGCTTTTGCGAAAGCGTGCCAAGGCGATGGCGAAGAACAGCAGACCGATGGCAGTCAGCGCCAGCAACTCCGGCCAGACCACGCTCAGCCCGGCGTCGCGAAACAGAATCGCGGCGCTGAGGCTGACAAAATGCGTGGACGGTGAGCCCTGCATGACCCACTGCAGCCAGTGCGGCATGCTGTCCAGTGGCGTGCTGCCGCCCGACAGCAGCAGCATCGGGATGATCACCGGAATCGCCAGCAAGCCGAACTGCGGCGTCGAGCGCGCGAGTGTCGCCAGAAAGATGCCCAGCGCGGTACTGGCAAACAGATAAACCGCAGTCACCAGCAAAAACAGGCTCATTGAGCCGGAAAGCGGCACGCCGAGTGCGCCTTTGACCACCACCTCCACGGACAGCCAGGTGCACAGCACCACCACCAGCAGGTTGCTCCAGATTTTCGCCAGCATGATTTCCAGCGCCGTCAGCGGCAGCACCAGCAAATGGTCGAGCGTGCCGTGCTCGCGTTCGCGCAGCAGCGCGGTGCCCGTGAGGATGATCGCCAGAATGGTGATGTTGTTGACGATCTGGATCACCGCCAGAAACCAGCCACCCTCCAGGTTGGTATTGAATAGCGCGCGGGTGGTCAGCGAAATCGGCGTCTTGCTCGCGGCATCGCTCTGACCGCCGTAGGCCTGCAGTTCACGCTGGAAGATCCGGCCGATGTAACCGGCGCCCATGAACGCCTGGCTCATCGCGGTGGCATCGACGTTGACCTGAATGGCCGGTCGCCGCGCCGCGAGCAGGTTGGTTTGAAACCCCGCCGGAATGTTGATCACGAAGGTGTACTGGCCGCTGTCCATCACCTGATCCAGTTGCGGGTAAGGCAGTAGCACCGGCGTCTGGAACTCCGGCGGTTGCAGGGCCTGGGCCAACTGGCGCGAGAGGGCGCTGCGGTCTTCGTCGACGATCGCCACGCTGGCGTTGTGCACGCCGATTACCGAACCGGCGGCGGGCATGTAGATCGCCACGGTGAAGGCGTAGAACAGGAACAGCAACAACACGCTGTCGTGGCGCAGGCTGGTCAGTTCCTTGAGTCCCAAGCGCAGGATGTGCGCGAACTTGTGCATCAGGCCTCCTGCTTTTTCAGCATGATCAGGCTCAACCCTGTGAACCCGACGAAGAAGCCGAACAGGGCCAGGCATTGTGGCCACAGCTGCCGCAAGTCCAGCGCCTTGGTGAACGTCCCCACGGCAATATCGAGAAAATGTCCTGCCGGAAACAGCATGCCCATCACCGCAGCCGCACCTTGCAGCGAAGAGCGCGGCACGATCAGCCCGGAGAACTGGATGGTCGGCAGGCTGGTGATGATCATGGTGCCGAGGATCGCGGCGATCTGTGTGCGGGTGAAGGCCGAGATCAGCAGACCCATGCTGGTGGTCGCCAGCACGTAGAGCAGGCCGCCAAACGCCAGTGTCAGCAGGCTGCCCTTGAACGGCACGCCAAACAGCCAGCGGTTCATCGCCACCAGCAGCGCGAGATTGACCAGACTGACCAGCAGGTATGGCGCCTGTTTGCCCAGCAGAAACTCCAGGCGGGTCAGGGGCGTGGCGTAGAAGTTGGTGATCGAGCCCAGTTCTTTCTCGCGCACGATGCCGAGTGCGGTGAGCATCGCTGGAATGAACGCCAGTATCAGCGCCATGACGCCGGGGCCGATAGCGTTGACGCTGACCACATCCTGGTTGTAGCGAAAGCGCGTTTCCAGGCTGGCGCCCGCCTGATGGTTGATGGCGAGACTGCTCTGTTCGGCCAACTGTTGCAGGTTGGCCAAGTGCACCGCTTCGACATAATTGCGGCTGGTCTCGGCGCGAAACGGCATGCCGCCATCCAGCCATGCCGCCACCGCGGGCTGGCGTCCGGCGTACAGGTCACGGCCGAAACCGGGGGGGATTTCCAGCGCAAGTTTGATCTCCGAGCGTTGCAGGCGTCGGTGCAATTCCTGTGCATCATGGATGGCTGGCCGTTCATCGAAGTAACGCGAGCCGCGAAAGGCCTCCAGATAGGTTCGGCTCTGCGGTGTCTGGTCCTGGTCGTACACGGCAAACGCGAGGTTTTCCACGTCCAGGGAAATCCCGTAGCCGAAAATCACCATCATGAAAATTGCCCCCGCCAGGGCGAATGCCATGCGCACCTTGTCACGCAGCAGCTCCTTGCCTTCGCGACTGGCCACTGCCAGCAGGCGACCGAGGCTGAAACCGCGCTGCTGGAGCGGCGGCGTGGCGGTCGTTGGCGCGGTCGGCGATTCACTGGCAGGCGGCGACTGCGCAGTGCCCTGAGCCTGTTCCAGGCACGTCACGAAAGCGGCTTCCAGCGTTTCTCCAGCGAACTGACGTTGCAGCGCTGCCGGGGTGTCGCACGCCAGCACTTGGCCGGCGTGCATCAGCGAAATGCGGTCGCAGCGCTGGGCTTCGTTCATGAAGTGGGTGGAGAGAAAAATCGTCACGCCTTGCTCGCGAGACAGTTCGATCAACAGTCGCCAGAAGTCATCGCGGGCGGCCGGGTCGACACCGGACGTCGGCTCATCAAGGATCAGCACTTCCGGACGATGCAACACCGCAACCGCCAGCGACAGGCGTTGACGCAGCCCCAGAGGCAGGGCGCCGGACGGCTGATCGGCGACGCTGAGCAGGTTGAAGCGTTGAATGAGGGCATCGATGCGTGGCGCACTCTCGGCTTTGGGCAAGTCGAACAGCCGGGTGTGCAGATCAAGGTTCTGTCGCACACTGAGTTCGCCATACAGCGAAAAGCTCTGGGACATGAAACCGACCCGTTTGCGTGTGGCCAGATCCTTGGCATTTACCGGGTTGCCGAGCAGTGTCGCGCGGCCTTCGCTGGCAGGCATCAGCCCGGTCAGGACTTTCATCGTGGTGGTCTTGCCGCAGCCGTTGGAGCCGAGAAAACCGAAAATTTCGCCGCGACCGATGGCGAAGTTGACGTGATCGACCGCAGTGAAGTCGCCGAAACGCAGTGTCAGGTCGTGGGCCTCGATGGCGGTGTCGCTGCTGCCACTGCTACGTGGCGGAATCACCAGCGGCCTGACGTCATGCTGGCTGTCACCCTGGAAATGGGTGAAGGCCTCATCGAGTTTGCCACTGGGGGTGACGGCCGCCAGTTCACGGCTCAGACCGGTGGCAATCAATTTGCCGTTGTCGAGCATCAGGCAATGCTCGAACTGTTCGGCTTCTTCCATGTACGCGGTGGCGACCAGCAGGGTCAGTTGCGGGCGCTGGCGCCGCACGTCGTCGATCAGCTCCCAGAAACGCCGTCGTGAGAGCGGGTCGACGCCGGTGGTTGGCTCATCGAGGATTAACAGATCCGGTTCGTGGATCAGCGCGCAGCACAGTCCGAGTTTCTGTTTCATGCCGCCGGACAACTTGCCGGCGGGGCGCTCGGCGAACTTCAGCAGGTCGGTGGCAAGCAGCAGATTGCGCATGCGTTGTTCGCTGTCGGCCTTCGACAGGCCGAACAGCGTGGCGAAGAACTGAATGTTTTCGCGGATCGACAGTTCTGGATACAGGTTGCCGCCCAATCCCTGCGGCATGAAAGCGATGCGTGCATACAGCGTGTCGCGGTGGTGGCGCTGCTGGATCGGCCCGCCAAGGACGTCCAGTTGCCCTTGCTGCAAGGCCTTCACGCCGGCGATCAGTCCCAGCAGGCTGGACTTGCCCGCGCCATCGGGGCCGATCAGACCGCAACGGGTGCCGGCTGGCAGGCTGAAGGTGATATCGCTCAGTGCTTGCTGTTTGCCGTAGCGGTGCGCGATAGCATTGGCCTGGACCGCGAGGCTGCTCATTGCAGATTGGCCGGCCAGACGATCGGCGCGGTGCGCACATACCCGGCACCGGGCATGCCGGGCTTGGCTTGCGGTACGGCGCTGGGTTGGGTCAAGCGCAGTTTGACGCGGAACACCAGTTTTTGCCGCTCGTCGCGGGTTTCGACTTCCTTGGGGGTGAACTGCGATTTGCCGGCGACAAAACTGATTTTCGCTGGCAAGGGCTTGTCGGGCAGGGCATCGAGCAGTACCCGGGCCTCATCGCCCACCGCCAGACGCCCGGCCACCGAGGCGGACAAGTAGAGATTCATGTACTGATCGTTGGGGTCAATCAACAGCAGGACGCGGCCACCGGCACCCAGCACTTCCCCGGGTTCGGCCATGCGTAACTGGATCACGCCGTCAATCGGCGCCCGCAGGCTGCTGTCGTCGATTTCGCTGGTCAGTTGAGCGACCTGCGCCTGGGCTGCGCCGATCGCTGCAGCGACCGCCGACACTTGGGCGCGGGCCGCCGTCACGGCAGCGTTGCCGGTGCCGATGCGCGACTGCAATTGATCGATGACCTGAGCGCTGACGAAACCGTGCTTGAACAGCGACTCAGAGCGCCCGAGTTCCTGTTGGGCCAGCAGTAGCTCACTCTGACGCAACTGCACGTTGGCTTGGGCGGCGTTGAGGTTTTCCCGGGCGCGCACCACCTCGGCTTCGGCCTGGTTGCGCTGGGCTTCAAGGGTGCGGGTGTCCATGCGGGCCAGCAGTTGGCCTTGAGTGACCTTGTCGCCTTCATCGACCAGCACCTCGGCGAGGCGCCCGGGGGTCTTGCTGGCGATTTGCACTTCGGTGGCCTCAAGTCGTCCGTTGCCGGCCGACAGCCCCTCGGGCAGGCGGCTGCTCATCGACTTCCAGTAACCGAAGCCGCCAGCGGCCAACAGCAAGGCTATGAGCGATCCGGCAAATAACAGTGAGGAACGGCGGTGCGTCGACATGGGGGCATCCTGCGGCTGTGGCGTCCACTCTGACGGTTCAAGCGCTGGGGGCGCTTGATGTCAATCAAATGAGCGTCAAGCCTAGACCCTTTTGTCTGCCACCACGGTGTGACCTGGCAGTTCTCAGCGCAGGCCGAGCACTGCGGCCCATTGTTCGGCGGTGACGGGCATCACTGAAAGCCGCGAGCCCTTCTGCACCAGTGGCATTTCTGCCAGCGCGGTCTGCTGTTTCAGGTAGTCGAGCTTCAAGACTCGCGCAAAGGTTTCGACGTGCGCCACGTCGATGGCGCTCCAGGCATTCTTCTGCGCGGTGGCCTTCGGATCGAAGTAATGGCTCTGCGGCTCCAGCGCCGTCGGATCGGGATACGCTGCTTCGATAATTTTGCCAATCCCGGCAATCCCCGGCTCGGGGCAGCTGGAATGGTAGAAAAAGAACTCGTCACCGACCGCCATCGCCCGCAGGAAATTGCGCGCCTGATAGTTGCGAACCCCGTCCCAGCGCGCCTTGCCGAGCTTTTCCAGACCCTTGATCGAGAGTTCGTCGGGCTCTGATTTCATCAGCCAGTAGGCCATGTCGTGTGCTCCTGAAGCGGTCATTGGGCAGGTTGTCGGGCAATTTTATGACAAACCGACAGTCGGTTGACGTCAGCGTTTGCGCACAGGTTCACGTTGCCGCAAAATGCCGGCCTTTAAAGCTTGACGCTGCTGCACGGCCTACGAACGGAAACCGCTGCTGTCATCGTGATGATGTGCCTTGAGGGGGGCAATCGATGAAACGCAAACCGGATTTGCTATGGACTTTGGTAATTTTGTTTGGCCTGGGCGTGGTAACCACCGGTTACGCGCAGAGCCTGTGGGCGAACAAGACCGACGCGCCGATTGAAGTGGCGCAACAGGTGCAACAGTCGACCGCTTTCAAACGCTGAACCTGTCTCTTCGACGCCGCTGTTCCATGCGGCGTCTACTCTGCGAAATACCACGCCTTGTCGGTGACCGTGCCTTGTAACGGCACATCCCAGCTCGCCTGCGCCAGACGTTCGACCTTCTGACACTCATGGGCCAGGCCCAGCAGCGTCGGCTTGCGCCAGTTCTTGCGCCGGGCCAGATAGGCGAGGCTGCGATCATAAAATCCGCCGCCCATGCCCAGGCGCCCGCCGACATCGTCAAACCCTACCAGCGGCAACAGCACCAGATCCAGCGCCCAGACCTTGCGTTGCCGAGCCAGATTGGCCCGGGGCTCGAGGATGCGGAAACGATTGGGGGTGAGCTTTTCGCCGGGGCGGATGCGCTGGAAGACCATTTTCGTTCGTGGCCATGCGCTGAGTACCGGCAGATAAGTTGCCTTGCCGCGACTCTGGGCTTCGCGCAGCAGCAGGCGCGGATCGATTTCACCGTCGGTGGGCAAGTACAGGGAGATATGTTTCGCCCGGCGAAAGTGCGGGTCCTGGGCCAATTGCCGGAACAGGCCTTTGGCAGCCTGGCGTTGTTCGCCCGGCGTCAGTGCGCGGCGTGCCTTGCGCAGCAGACGGCGGAGTTGCGGGCGGGGCAGCAGCGCGGGCTCGGTCATGGTTCGGCTTCGGCAGGTGGATGCAAAAACGTACGCATAAAAAATCCGATGTCGGCATACACCGACATCGGATTCGAATCAGGCTCCCCGGATGAACCGCTGTCAACTCAGCCCTTGAACCCGAAAGTTCAAGGTGGAAGAAGCAGTAGACTTTAAGGCTTTCCGTCTAGCGGACATGCACACCAGCCCAACGTGCAACTTCCAGGGTAGTGCGAATCGGCTCCGGGACATCGTCAACTGGCAAGCACCCCAGGGAGTGCCGCGAGTATACCTCAAGCTGTCAGGCGAATCAGCCCTTGGCGGTGTTCTGATCGTCGGCCAGGACCAGATCGACACGATCGAGCAAGTCGCGCACCTGTTCGCGGGTCGAACCGCTGGCCTGGATGTCCGGGCGCTCTTCTTTGTGCAACAGGTCGTGGGTGATGTTCAGCGCGGCCATCACGGCAATGCGGTCGGCACCGATGACTTTGCCGCTGCTGCGGATCTCGCGCATCTTGCCGTCCAGGTAGCGGGCGGCACTGACCAGATTGCTGCGTTCTTCCGGCGGGCAGATGATCGAATACTCTTTGTCGAGGATCTGCACGGTAACGCTATTGCTTGAACTCATGAGTCTTGCTCCAGGGCCTTGAGGCGCGAAATCATCGATTCGACCTTACGCCGGGCGATTTCGTTTTTTTCAATGAGGTGAGCGCGTTCCTCGCGCCAGGTTTTTTCCTGAGCTAGTAAGAGTGCGTTTTGACTCTTAAGTTGCTCGACTCGGCCAATCAGCAGTTCGAGTCTGGCCATCAGCGCTTGCAGGTCGGTGTCTTCCATTGGGTCCACGTGTTCGTCTGATGGGTGGTGACTGGCGGACAGCCTTTAATGGTCTTGGCGGGGCTGTCGATGTAGGATACAAGGCCTTCATTCTAGACATAGCGCCGTCTGGCGCCTAGCTGCCCATGACCATTGCGAATTCCCCGTACCAAGCCTTTGCCACCCTGCTGACTGCCAGCGGCCACAACGTCTCGCCTGCCGAACTGCACGGCGTGCTGCTCGGGCGCAGTTGCGCCGGGGCCGGCTTCGATCACGAAGGCTGGCTGATCGACGCCGCCGAACTGCTCGAAGGCGACATCCAGGACAACGTCCGCAACGCCCTGATCGGCCTGCAGGAGATGGTCAAAGGCGAGCTGACCGGCGACGACGTCACTGTCGTGCTGCTGCTGCCGACCGACGATGCACCGCTGGCCGACCGCGCTGCTGCGCTGGGCGAGTGGTGCCAGGGCTTCCTCAGCGGTTTCGGCCTGAACTGCCGCGACAGCAGCATGCTCAGCACCGAAGCCACCGAAGTGCTGCAGGATCTGGCCGCCATTTCCCAGGTGCAGGACGCGCTGGAAGAATCCGAAGACGGCGAATCCGACTACATGGAAGTCATGGAATACCTGCGCGTCGCGCCGTTGCTGCTGTTCTCGGAAACCAAGAAGTCCGATGTGCCGCCAGCGGCCAAACCTTCGCTGCATTAATCGCGTGCCAGGGAAAGCCATCTGCCCATGACCCATATCCCCAAAGCGGAATACAGCCGTCGCCGCAAGGCCCTGATGGCGCAGATGGAACCCAACAGCATCGCGATCCTGCCCGCCGCCGCGGTGGCCATCCGCAACCGCGACGTCGAGCACGTCTACCGTCAGGACAGCGACTTCCAGTACCTCAGCGGTTTTCCCGAGCCACAGGCCGTCATCGTCCTGATGCCCGGCCGCGAGCACGGCGAGTACATCCTGTTCTGCCGTGAACGCAACGCCGAACGCGAATTGTGGGATGGCCTGCGCGCCGGGCAGGAAGGCGCGATCCGCGAGTACGGCGCCGACGACGCCTTTCCGATTACCGACATCGACGACATCCTCCCGGGCCTGATCGAAGGCCGCGACCGGGTGTATTCGGCGATGGGCAGCAACCCTGAATTCGATCGGCATTTGATGGACTGGATCAACGTGATCCGCTCCAAGGCGCACCTCGGCGCGCAGCCGCCGAATGAATTCGTTGCCCTGGATCACCTCCTGCACGACATGCGCCTGTATAAATCGGCGGCAGAAGTGAAGGTGATGCGCGAAGCCGCGCGGATTTCGGCGCAGGCGCATATCCGCGCGATGCAGGCCAGTCGTCCGGGGCTGTATGAATACAGCATCGAAGCCGAACTGGATTACGAATTCCGCAAGGGCGGGGCGAAGATGCCGGCCTACGGTTCGATTGTCGCCGCCGGGCGCAACAGCTGCATCCTGCATTACCAGCAAAATGACGCGCTGCTCAAGGACGGCGATCTGGTGTTGATAGACGCTGGTTGCGAGATCGACTGCTACGCCAGCGACATCACCCGCACCTGGCCGGTCAATGGCAGGTTCTCGCCGGAGCAGAAGGCGATCTACGAGTTGGTGCTGGCTTCGCAGGAAGCGGCGTTCGCCGAGATTGCACCGAACAAGCACTGGAACCAGGCGCACGAAGCCACGGTGCGGGTGATCACCGCAGGTTTGGTCAAGCTTGGCTTGTTGCAGGGCGAGGTTGACGAGTTGATCGCCAGCGAAGCCTACAAGGCTTTTTATATGCACCGCGCCGGCCACTGGCTGGGCATGGATGTGCATGACGTTGGCGAGTACAAGGTCGGCGGCGAATGGCGTGTGCTGGAGGTCGGCATGGCGCTGACCGTGGAGCCTGGCATCTACATCGCGGCGGACAATCAGAACGTGGCGAAGAAATGGCGTGGCATTGGCGTGCGCATCGAGGATGACGTGGTCGTGACCCGATCCGGTTGTGAAATCCTCACCAGCGGCGTGCCGAAAACCGTCGCCGAGATCGAGGCGCTGATGGCACAAGCAAGGACACACGCAGCATGAGTCGAGTCAATCTGGCAATCATCGGTGGCGGTCTGGTCGGCGCCAGTCTGGCGTTGGCGTTGCAGGCCGGGGCCAAGGCGCAGGGCTGGAAAATCGTCCTGATCGAACCGTTCGCCCCCGGCGACAGCTGGCAACCGAGCTACGACGCTCGCTCCTCGGCGCTGTCCTTCGGCTCGCGGCAGATTTATCAGCGCCTGGGCGTGTGGCAGGAAATCTCCCGCCGCGCCGAGCCGATCAAACAGATTCACGTCTCTGACCGTGGCCGCTTCTCCACCGCGCGCTTGTCGGCGATGGAAGAGGGTGTGCCAGCGCTCGGTTACGTGGTGGAAAACGCCTGGCTCGGCCAGTGCCTGTGGCAGCACCTCGACAAAGACGTGATCACGTGGCGCTGCCCGGCGGAAGTCACGCGCATGGAGCCGTTGGCCGATGGCTATCGTCTGACCCTCAACGATGAAACCACGCTGGAATGCGACCTCGCGGTGCTCGCCGATGGCGGCCGCTCCGGCTTGCGCGAACAGTTGGGCATCAACGTGCGCAAGCGCCCGTACAACCAGAGCGCGCTGATTGCCAACATCACCCCGAGTGAAGCGCACAACGGCATGGCCTTCGAGCGCTTTACCGATGAGGGGCCGATGGCCCTGCTGCCGCTGCCGGATAATCGCTGCGCGCTGGTGTGGACGCGGCTGGGCATGGACGCGCAGCGTCTGACTGAATTGAGCGAGCGTGATTTTCTCAGCGAGCTGCAAGGCGTATTCGGTTACCGCCTCGGCACTTTGAAACAGGTCGGCGCACGGCATCTTTATCCGCTGTCACTGATCGAAGCTGAAGAACAGGTGCGCTCGCATCTGGCCGTGCTCGGCAACGCCGCACACAGCCTGCACCCGATCGCCGGCCAGGGCTTCAACTTGTCGCTGCGTGACGCCGACGCCTTGGCTGCCGCGCTGCTGGCCAGCGACAAGCCGCTGGGCGACTTCGCCACGTTGCAGGCCTATCGCGAACGGCAGCGCCTCGATCAGGACCTGACGGTGGGCTTCTCCGATCAGGTCACGCGTCTGTTCGGCAGCACCCAGCCGCTGGTGTCGCTGGGGCGCAACCTCGGCCTGCTCGGCCTCGACCTGCTGCCGCCAGCCAAACGCTGGTTCGCCCGGCAGGCGATGGGTCTGGGAACCCGTCCGGATGCTTGAGTGGCTGAGCAACACATTCGGCAAGGCGCGATTGATGCGTTGGGTAATGACCTGCTACCCGCCATATCTCGGCGCGGGTGTGCGGGTGCGGCACATCAGCGATGACTTTCGCGACGTCCAAGTGTCCATGGGGTTGGGCTGGTACAACCGCAACTATGTCGGCACCCAGTTTGGCGGCAGTCTGTATTCGATGGTCGACCCGTTCTTCATGTTGATGCTCATGGAAAACCTCGGCCCGAAGTACATCGTCTGGGACAAGGCCGCCGACATCGATTTCATTGCGCCGGGCAAAGGCCCGGTGTTCGCCCGGTTCAGCATCGACGAGACTCTGCTCGACGAGATCCGCCGGCAGACCGCCAACGGCGAGAAATACCTGCCGCAGTTGCAGGTCGACATTCATGACGGCGCTGGCAACCTTGTGGCGCGGGTCGGTAAAACCCTTTACGTGCGGCTCAAGCCGCAAGCGAGACAGGCCTAAAGCATGGAAATGCGCGCAGATGTGCTGATTGTCGGAGCCGGAATGGTCGGCAGCGCCCTGGCGCTGGCGTTACAGGACAGTGGGCTGGAAGTGCTGTTGCTCGACGGTAGCCCGCTGAGTGTCAAACCCTTCGATGCCGAAGCGGCGTTCGAACCGCGCGTCAGTGCATTGTCGGCGGCGAGCCAGCGCATTCTCGAGCGCCTTGGCGTCTGGGACGGCATCGTCCAGCGGCGCAGCAGCCCGTACACCGACATGCATGTGTGGGACGGCAGCGGCACCGGGCAGATTCATTTCTCGGCGAGCAGCGTGCATGCCGATGTGCTCGGCCACATCGTCGAAAACCGCGTGGTCCAGGATGCGCTGCTCGAGCGTTTGCATGACTGCGACCTGGGCATGCTCGCCAATGCGCGGCTGGAGCAGATGCGTCGCTCCGGCGATGACTGGCTGCTGACGCTGGCCGACGGCCGCACCTTGCGCGCGCCGCTGGTGATCGCGGCCGATGGCGCCAATTCTGCTGTGCGCCGTCTGACCGGCGTGGCGACTCGCGAGTGGGATTATCTGCATCACGCCATCGTCACCAGCGTGCGCTGTAGCCAGCCGCACCGCAAAACCGCCTGGCAGCGCTTTACCGATCACGGGCCATTGGCGTTTTTGCCGCTGGAGCGTGATGGTCAGCAGGACTGGTGCTCGATCGTCTGGTCGACCACACCGGCTGAAGCCGAGCGCTTGATGGCGCTCGAGGAGACTGCGTTTTGCGCTGAGCTAGAGCGAGCGTTCGAAGGGCGCCTCGGTGAAGTGATCAGCGCCGATCCGCGTCTGTGCGTGCCGCTGCGTCAGCGCCATGCCAAGCGCTACGTCGCTGAGGGCCTGGCCTTGATCGGTGATGCGGCGCACACCATTCACCCCTTGGCGGGGCAGGGTGTGAACCTTGGATTCCTCGATGCCGCCGTGCTGGCGGAAGTGCTCCTGCAAGCGCATCAGCGCGGTGAGCGACTGGCGGACGTGAAGGTGCTGAGCCGCTACGAGCGTCGGCGCATGCCGCACAATCTGGCGCTGATGGCGGCGATGGAAGGCTTCGAGCGGTTGTTCCAGGCCGACCCCCTGCCGCTGCGCTGGTTGCGCAATGCCGGATTGAAACTGGTCGAGCAGATGCCCGAAGCGAAGGCGTTGTTTGTGCGCGAGGCGCTGGGGTTGACGGGGGACCTTCCGGCCTTGGCCAAACCCTGAGATGTTCGTTGTTGCTGCTGACCTCATCGCGGGCAAGCCCGCTCCCACAGTGGTCGGTGTGAAGCATTAATGTTGGACACACCGAAAACTTTGTGGGAGCTGGCTTGCCAGCGATGGCGTCGGCAAACCCGAAACAAAAAACGCTGTGCAACATCTGGTAACGCCTTCCCCCAGTGTTCGATTGTGGTGGTAAATGTGAGTCCTTATCATTTGGCCCACCTTTCCCGACCGTGAGACCACTCCCATGTTGGCACCCAAGCGTCTTCTGACCGCACTGGCCTTGACCCTGATCGGCAGCACCACTGCCCAGGCCGCCGATGAGGTGGTGGTGTACTCGTCGCGCATCGATGAGCTGATCAAACCGGTATTCGATGCCTACACCGCCAAGACCGGGGTGAAGATCAAGTTCATCACCGACAAGGAAGCGCCGCTGATGCAGCGCATCAAGGCCGAAGGCGAAAACGCCACCGCCGATCTGCTGCTTACCGTCGATGCCGGCAACCTGTGGCAGGCCGAGCAGATGGGCATTCTGCAGCCTTTCACCTCGAAAACCATCGACGCCAATATTCCTCAGCAATATCGCTCGTCCACCCACGCCTGGACCGGCCTGAGCCTGCGCGCACGGACCATCGCCTATTCCACCGAGCGGGTGAAGCCGGGCGAACTGACCACCTACGAAGCGCTGGCCGACAAGAACTGGGAAGGCCGCCTGTGCCTGCGCACGGCGAAGAAGGTCTACAACCAGTCGTTGACTGCGACCATGATCGAAGTCCACGGCGCCGAGAAGACCGAGAAAATCCTCAAGGGCTGGGTCAACAACCTGTCCACTGACGTGTTCTCCGATGACGTTGCGGTGCTGGAAGCGATCAACGCCGGGCAGTGCGATGTCGGCATCGTCAACACCTACTACTACGGTCGCCTGCACAAGCAGAAGCCTGAACTGCCGGTGAAGCTGTTCTGGCCGAATCAGGCGGATCGCGGTGTGCATGTGAACCTGTCGGGCATCGGCCTGACCAAACATGCACCGCACCCGGAAGCGGCCAAGGCGCTGGTCGAATGGATGACCACGCCTGAGGCGCAGAAGATTTTTGCTGATGTGAATCAGGAATTCCCGGCCAACCCGGCTGTGGCGCCATCGGAAGAAGTGGCGGCGTGGGGCAAGTTTGTTGCTGATACGTTGCCGGTTGAGGTGGCGGGTAAACGTCAGGCCGAGGCGATCCGGATGATGGATCGGGCGGGGTGGAACTGAGGCGTTTCGTGTAACTGTTGATCTTTCAAGATCGCTCCCTCACCCCAGCCCTCTCCCGGAGGGAGAGGGAGCCAACTTGTGTTGCTTTCGAAACTTGAGTTCGACTCAATATCTCAGGTCGATGTAGTTTGCATGAGCACCTCGGTCAGTTCCCTCTCCCTCCGGGAGAGGGCTAGGGTGAGGGCAGCAATCCCAACCTGAAATACGCAATCCAAGAACACCCCAATCCCTCCAGAGACCCAAAAGTGGCCCACCCCGCCCAACGCCGCTGGTACCCCATCGTCTTCGCCATCGCCGCACTGGTGTTGTTGCCCCTGAGCGTGTTGCTGCTGTCGTGGCAGACCATCGATCAGCAGATCTGGTCGCACCTGTGGCAAACCCAGATGCCGCGTCTGCTCGGCAATACCCTGACGCTGATCCTCGGCGTCGGTGTCGGCGTGACTCTGCTGGGTGTCAGCCTGGCCTGGCTGACCAGCCTCTGCGAATTTCCCGGTCGGCGCTGGCTCGACTGGGCGTTGATGCTGCCCTTCGCCATTCCAGCGTATGTACTGGCGTTCGTTTTCGTCGGCCTGCTCGATTTCGCCGGCCCCGTGCAGTCCCTGTTGCGCGAATGGTTCGGCAGCGGCCTGCGCCTGCCACGGGTGCGTTCCACCGGCGGGGTGATCGTGGTGCTGGTGCTGGTGTTTTATCCCTACGTTTATCTGCTGGCGCGCACCGCGTTTCTGGCTCAGGGCAAAGGTTTGATGGAAGCGGCGCGGGTGCTGGGCCAGTCGCCGTGGCAGGCGTTCTGGCGGGTTGCGCTGCCGATGGCGCGTCCGGCGATTGGCGCGGGCGTGGCGCTGGCGCTGATGGAAACCCTCGCCGATTTTGGCGCGGTATCGGTGTTCAATTTCGACACCTTCACCACGGCAATCTACAAGACCTGGTACGGCTTCTTCAGCCTGCCCAGCGCTGCGCAACTGGCCAGTCTGTTGCTGCTGGTGGTGATGCTGGTGCTGTACGGCGAGCGCCGCGCGCGCGGGGCGAATCGGGCCAGCAACGAGCGGCCTCGGGTGAAGGCGCTGTATCACCTGCGGGGAATCAAGGCGTTCGCGGCGACGGGCTGGTGTGCATTGGTGTTCGCCTGCGCCTTCGTCATCCCGGTGCTGCAACTGATCGTGTGGTTCTGGCAGCGTGGGCGTTTCGATCTGGATGAGCGTTACGCCGGGCTGATTCTGCACACGCTCTATCTGGGCGCGATGGCGGCGCTGATCACCGTCAGCGTTGCGCTGTTGCTGGCGTTTGCCCGGCGCCTGGCACCGACCCCAGCCATCAGCTCCGGGGTCGGCCTGGCCAATCTCGGCTACGCGTTGCCCGGTTCGGTGCTGGCCGTGTCGATCATGCTTGCCTTCAGTTATCTGGATCGTGAGCTGGTGATTCCGCTTTCGTCATGGCTCGGCGGTGCGGGCAGACCGTTGCTGCTCGGCAGCCTCGCGGCGTTGCTGATGGCTTATCTGGTGCGCTTCATTGCCGTCGCCTATGGGCCGCTGGAAAGCAGTCTGGCGCGTATACGGCCATCTTTGCCTGAAGCGGCACGTAGCCTGGGTGTCAGTGGGCCGCGACTGTTTTTCAAAGTGTATCTGCCGCTCTTGCTGCCCGGCACGTTGAGCGCCGCGTTGCTGGTGTTCGTCGATGTGCTCAAGGAAATGCCCGCGACCCTGCTGATGCGCCCGTTTGGCTGGGACACGCTGGCGGTGCGCATCTTTGAAATGACCAGTGAAGGCGAATGGGCGCGCGCCTCATTGCCGGCATTGACCCTGGTGCTGGTTGGTCTATTGCCAGTGATCGGATTGATTCGACGTTCGGCGCACCGAAACTAGGGGGCGTTCTCGATTGGTTTCCCCACCGCGCCGGGTCAGCTGTTGTGCAGGGCAAGACGCGAGAAGCGTGGTTTGGTTGTTCCAAATAAGCTTCGAGCAACGCAGCCCTGCACAACAGCAGGCCCGGCCCTCCGGGTTGTGCCTAAAAGCGAGCCAGCCTGCGTTGCAGGCCTTGAAAAGGGAATACCATTCCCAGCGGCCTGCGCCTTGCCTGGCTCGCTTTTAGGCGACAACGCGGTGGGGAAACCAATTGAGAACGCCCCCGTAGTAGTGAGTCCTACATCATGCGGCTACAATGCGCGGCATTCGGTGCGGTTCGTCTGACAGACCCGTGCGCTGGAATCGGCTGCAAGCCTTATTCATCAAGGCTTTCAGCCGTATAGCGGCGGTCCGCACCCTCGCCACGCCCGGAAGGAGAAACCCATGGGACAGCGTACGCCTCTGTATGACCTGCACCTCGCGCTCGGCGCGAAGATGGTCGATTTTGGCGGTTGGGACATGCCACTGCATTACGGCTCGCAGGTCGAGGAGCACCACGAAGTGCGCCGCGATTGCGGGGTGTTCGATGTTTCCCATATGACCGTGATCGATGTCACCGGCGCCCAGGCCAAGGCCTGGCTCCAGCATTTGCTGGCCAACGACGTCGAACGTCTGCACCGCCCCGGCCGGGCGTTGTACAGCACCATGCTCAACGAGCGCGGCGGCATCGTCGACGACATGATCGTCTATCGCCTCGACGACGCGTACCGGCTGGTGTTCAACGCCTCGACCCGCGATCAGGATCTGGCCTGGATGAACGCCCAGCTCGGCGCCTACGACGTGCAACTGCACGAGCGCGCCGAGCTGGCGATGCTCGCCATCCAGGGCCCGCAGGCCCGGCACAAGATTGCCGAACTGGTCACCCAGTCGCGCGCCACGCTGATCCAGCAACTCAAACCTTTCGAAGGCGCCATCGACGGCGACTGGTTCATCGCGCGTACCGGTTACACCGGCGAGGATGGCCTGGAAATCTGCCTGCCGGCCAATCAGGCGCCGGGGTTCTTCAACGACCTGGTCGGTGCCGGTATTTCGCCGATCGGCCTCGGTGCGCGCGATACCTTGCGCGTCGAGGCCGGAATGAACCTGTACGGTCAGGACATTCATCAGGACGTTTCACCGCTGGCCTCGAACATGGCCTGGAGCATCGCCTGGGAGCCGGCCTCGCGGCAGTTCATCGGCCGCGCGGCGCTGGAGGCGGAAAAAACCGCCGGCGTGGCGCACAAACTGGTCGGTCTGGTGCTGGAAGAGCGCGGGGTTTTGCGCGCTCACCAAGTGGTTCGCATCGCCGATGTTGGCGAAGGGGAGATCACCAGTGGTAGTTTCTCTCCTACGCTGAGCAAATCGATTGCCCTGGCGCGTGTACCGATGGCGACTGCCGACCGCGCCGAAGTGGAAATCCGTGGCAAGTGGTATCCGGTGCGAGTGGTCAAACCGACCTTCGTGCGCCATGGCAAAACCTTGATCTAACCTTTTCTGGCGGGTATGACCGCTGACCAATTTCCGAGGAACCGAAGATGAGCGATATCCCTGCCGAACTGCGTTTTGCCGAAAGTCATGAATGGGCGCGTCTGGAAGCTGACGGCACTGTCACCGTGGGCATCAGCGATCACGCGCAGGAAGCGCTGGGCGACGTGGTGTTCGTCGAGTTGACCGAAGTCGGCAAGGTGTTCGCCGCCGGTGATCAATCCGGCGTGGTCGAGTCGGTGAAAGCCGCCTCCGACATCTACGCCCCGGTCAGCGGTGAAGTCATCGCGATCAACGAAGAGCTGGGTGGCTCGCCTGAGCTGCTGAACTCCGACCCGTACGGCGCGTGGATCTTCAAGCTCAAGCCAAGCGACAAGGCCGAGCTGGACAAGCTGCTGGATGCGGCGGCTTACAAGGCTGCCATCGGCGAGTAACTTGCCGGCGTGACCCAAAGCCTCGATTCGTCGGGGCTTTTTTTATGGGCGACGAATATCCCTTTGTGGGAGCGAGCCTGCTCGCGAAAGCGCCATATCAGTCGATGCCAATGTGTCTGAAACACTGCTTTCGCGAGCAGGCTCGCTCCCACAGGGGCGGCGTGATCTTGAAAATTCGCCTGCTATGCTGGTTTGACCGTGTCGATTGACGCCAAGCGCCAGCCAGGAGAGCCCGTCATGTCCCAGTCGCCGTCCCTGAGCCAGTTACGCGATCCCGAAGCCTTCCTGCGCCGCCACCTTGGCCCGGATGCCGCCGAGCAGCAGGCGATGCTCGACAGCCTGGGCCTGGGCAGTCGTGCCGAGCTGATCGAGCAGACCGTGCCGCCGGGCATTCGCTTCAATCGCGCACTGGATCTGCCGCCGGCACTCGACGAACAGGCTGCGCTGGCGAAACTGCGCGGTTATGCCGAGCAGAATCAGCTGTTCACCAGCCTGATCGGCATGGGTTATCACGGCACCGTGACGCCGACCGTCATTCTGCGTAACGTGCTGGAAAATCCCGGCTGGTACACCGCGTACACCCCATATCAACCAGAGATCGCCCAGGGCCGGCTCGAAGCCCTGCTGAATTTTCAGCAGCTGACCATCGACCTCACCGGCCTGGAGCTGGCCAACGCCTCGCTACTCGATGAGGCCACCGCAGCGGCCGAAGCCATGGCGTTGGCCAGGCGTGTGGCGAAGTCGAAGAGCAATCTGTTTTTTGTGGATGAAAACTGCCATCCGCAAACCCTCTCCGTGGTGCAGACCCGCGCCGAAGGTTTCGGCTTCGAGCTGGTCGTCGACGCGGTGGATAACCTGGCGCAGCACGAGGTGTTCGGCGCGCTGCTGCAATACCCCGACACCCACGGCGAAATCCGCGATCTCAACCCCTTGATCAATCACCTGCACGCGCAACAGGCCCTGGCCTGCGTCGCCACCGACCTGCTCAGCCTGCTTTTGTTGACGCCGCCGGGTGAGTTGGGTGCCGACGTGGTGTTCGGTTCGTCCCAGCGTTTCGGTGTGCCGATGGGTTATGGCGGCCCTCATGCGGCGTTTTTCGCCAGCCGCGAGGAATACAAACGGGCGATTCCGGGACGAATTATCGGTGTATCGAAAGATGCTCGTGGCAACGTCGCGCTGCGCATGGCCCTGCAAACCCGCGAGCAACACATCCGCCGCGAGAAAGCCAATTCGAACATCTGCACAGCGCAGGTATTGCTGGCCAATATCGCCAGTTGCTACGCGGTGTATCACGGCCCGGAGGGTTTGAAGCGTATCGCCCAGCGCGTGCATCGCCTGACCTGCCTCCTCGCCGCGGGACTCGAGCGCAACGGCATCAAACGACTCAACAGGCAGTTCTTCGACACTCTGACGCTGGAGGTCGGTGGTGCGCAAACGGCGATCATTGAAAGCGCTCAGGCGGCGCAGATCAACCTGCGCATTCTTGGTCGCGGCCGCGTCGGTCTGAGTCTGGACGAGACCTGTGATGAACACACCGTGGCGAAGCTGTTCGATGTGCTGCTCGGCGCCGATCACGGCCTGAGCGTTGATGCGCTTGATGCGGAGGACATCGCCTCGGGAATTCCCGACGAACTCCAGCGCAGCACGCCGTACCTGCAACATCCGGTGTTCAACGCTCACCACAGCGAAACCGAGATGCTGCGTTACCTCAAACAACTGGAAAACAAGGATCTGGCGCTCAATCAGTCGATGATTCCGCTCGGTTCCTGCACGATGAAGCTCAACGCCACCAGCGAAATGATCCCAATCACCTGGCCGCAGTTCGCCAATCTGCATCCCTTCGTGCCGAGGGAGCAGGCTGTCGGTTACACACTGATGATCGAAGAACTTGAGCGTTGGCTCTGCGCGATTACCGGTTTCGATGCTATCTGCATGCAGCCCAATTCCGGCGCCCAGGGCGAATACGCCGGGCTCCTGGCGATCCGTAAATATCACGAGAGCCGGGGGGAGGGCGCGCGGGATATCTGCCTGATTCCGTCGTCGGCCCATGGCACCAACCCGGCCTCGGCGCAGATGGCCGGAATGCGTGTGGTGATTGTCGAATGCGATGAGGCGGGCAACGTCGATCTGGAAGACTTGAAGCTGAAAGCCGCAGAGGCCGGGAACAAGTTGTCGTGCCTGATGGCGACCTATCCGTCGACCCATGGCGTTTACGAGGAGGGCATCAGCGAAATTTGCGCAGTGATCCACCAGCACGGCGGCCAGGTGTACATGGATGGCGCCAATCTCAATGCCCAGGTTGGTCTCGCCCGACCGGCGGACATTGGCGCCGACGTGTCGCACATGAACCTGCACAAGACCTTTTGCATTCCCCATGGCGGCGGCGGGCCGGGCATGGGGCCGATCGGCGTCCGTGCGCATCTGGCGCCGTTCGTCGCCAACCATCCGGTGGTGCCGATTGACGGACCGCTGGCACAAAACGGCGCAGTCAGCGCAGCACCGTGGGGCAGTGCGAGCATTTTGCCGATCAGTTGGATGTACATCGCCATGATGGGCCCGCAACTGGCGGACGCCAGCGAGGTGGCGATTCTGGCGGCAAATTATCTGGCGCAGCATCTATCCGGGGCATTCCCGGTGCTTTACGCCGGGCGCAACGGCCGGGTGGCGCATGAATGCATTCTTGATCTGCGCCCACTGAAGGCGCAGACCGGCATCAGCGAGGAAGACGTTGCCAAGCGGCTGATGGATTACGGCTTCCACGCGCCGACCATGTCCTTCCCGGTGCCCGGTACGTTGATGGTCGAGCCGACCGAGAGCGAATCCAAGGCAGAGCTCGACCGCTTCATCGCGGCGATGCTGAGTATTCGCGCAGAGATCAATGAAGTGCAGAAGGGCAACTGGCCGGGCGAAGACAACCCGCTCAAACGCGCCCCGCATACGCTGGCCGATGTCACTGGGATCTGGGAACGGCCCTACAGCATCGAACAGGGCATTACCCCGGATGCGCACACTCGATTGCACAAATATTGGCCGGCGGTGAATCGGGTGGATAACGTTTACGGGGATCGCAACCTGTATTGCGCGTGTGTCCCGGTGGATGATTACCGCTGATCTCTAAATCCACCGCCGTCCCTGTGGGAGCGAGCCTGCTTGCGAAAGCAATCGTCCAGCCAGCATTTTCGGTGACTGGCTCACCGCTTTCGCGAGCAGGCTCGCTCCCACAGGGTTTTGTATCGGTTTCAGAAGACGGGCAAAAAAATGCCGCTCGATCGAGCGGCATTTTCATCGGCGCAACGTTTATTCGGAAGCCACGGCGTTCTTCGCCAGAATCGCGTTCGCCAGTTCCATGTCCGAAGCCTGCAGGCCCGGGTTGTCGGCGCGGACTTTCTGCATGGCTGCTTCCAGGTACGGGCCACGGATGCCGCCATCGCTGGCGACGAAGCTGCCGGCGTCGTCCTGGGCGGCGACGATCAGCTTGTGATCCTTGAAGGTCAGGTAGGTCGAACCGGTGGTGGCGCCGGAGGAGATGACGTTACGCCAAAAGCTGTCCGCCATGGCCGAACCAACGGGAAGCGACAGCAGGGCCAAGGTGGCGACAGCGAGTTTGAGACGCATGATGAGGTGACTCCTGGGATTGACTACGGCGTTGGATAGCCGATCCCCGATCCAGTTCCGTGCTGAATTATTTCAACTCACTTTGCGGTGTCACCCGCAGCACTTCCTCCACCGTGGTCAGCCCCGCCGCGACTTTCTGCGCGCCGGACAGGCGCAGGCTGCGCATGCCTTCCTTGAATGCCTGACGCCTGATCGCGGTGAGGTCGGTGTCCGGGGTGATCAACGCTTTGAGGCTGTCGCTCAGTTGCATGATTTCGTAGACCCCGGCGCGCCCGCGATAGCCGGTGTCGCGGCATTCCAGGCAACCGATCGCTCGCTGCGCATTGCTCGGCAGCGGCGCTTGCCAGGGCCGGGTCAGGGTTTGCCAGTCTTCATCCTCGAGCGTCAGTGGCGCCTTGCAGTGCGGGCACAAGGTGCGCACCAGACGCTGAGCCATGACGCCCAATACGGTCGCTTTGATCAGGTAATGCGGCACGCCGAGTTCGAGCAAACGGCTGATGGCGCTCGGCGCATCGTTGGTGTGCAGCGTCGACAGGACCAAGTGCCCGGTGAGCGCGGCCTGAATCGCCATTTCCGCAGTTTCCAGATCGCGGATCTCGCCGATCATGATGATGTCCGGGTCCTGCCGCATCAGTGCGCGCACCCCGGCGGCGAAGGTCAGTTCGATGTTGTGCTGCACCTGCATCTGGTTGAAGGCCGGCTCGACCATTTCGATCGGGTCCTCGATGGTGCAGAGGTTGACCTCCGGCGTCGCCAGTTTTTTCAGCGTGGTGTACAGGGTGGTGGTCTTGCCCGAACCGGTCGGCCCGGTGACCAGAATGATGCCGTTGGGCTGGCGGGTCATGTCCTGCCAGCGGCGCAGGTCGTCGGCGCTGAAACCCAACTGGTCGAAATTTTTCAGCAGCACTTCCGGGTCGAAAATCCGCATGACCATTTTTTCGCCGAACGCCGTCGGCAGGGTCGACAGACGCAATTCCACTTCGCCGCCGTCCGGGGTCTTGGTCTTGACCCGGCCATCCTGGGGTTTGCGCTTTTCCGCGACGTTCATGCGACCGAGGCTTTTCAGGCGGCTGACGATCGCCATGGTCACCTGCGGCGGGAATTGATAGACGTTATGCAGCACGCCGTCGATGCGAAAGCGCACGGTGCCGTGCTCGCGGCGCGGTTCGATGTGGATGTCGCTGGCGCGCTGCTGGAAGGCGTATTGGAACAGCCAGTCGACGATGTTGACGATGTGCGCGTCGTTGGCGTCCGGTTCCTGGTCGCTGGCGCCGAGATTGAGCAGTTGTTCGAAATTGCCGAGGTTGCCGCCCTGGGCGTCGGCATTGCTGGCGCCGCTGACCGATTTGGCCAGACGAAAGAATTCGACGCTGAAGCGCTGGATGTCGACCGGGTTGGCCACAACGCGTTTGATCGGCAGCTTCAACACGTGGGTCAGGTCGGCTTCCCAACCGCTGACGTAGGGCTGAGCGCTGGCCACGGTGACCGAATCGCGGTCCACGGCGACGGCGAGAATCTTGTGCCGTTGCGCGAAGGCATAGGACATCAGCGGCGTGATCGCCGCGACATTGATTTTCAGCGGATCAATGCGCAAATACGGCTGACCGGCCTGTTGCGCCAGCCACAGGGTCAGGCTTTCCAGATCCAGATGTTTGCCCGGACGGCTGAGGTCGTCGAGTTGCTGGCTGGCGATGAACTCCAGCGGATGCATCTGCCCGTGAGCAGCCTGGCGGCGGCGGGCATTGAGCGCCTGTTCCGCAGCGTCCTGACAGATGAAGCCTTGGGCGACCAGTTCCCGTAATACATCGTTGAGGTCGAGCCAGCGGTCCTGAGTGACAAATTGAACGGACATGCGGCTTTCCTTTTTGAGCGTCATGCGCAAAAGGATAGTCGTGGCCCCGCTGACCGTTGGGCCACTACCCGACGAAGCCGTTGCCGGATTTGTCAGCCGGCCGCCTGGGCGGGCGCTTGCCACGCGGCGTCGGCGTTGTGCAGGTCCACCGCGCAGACGCTGATCAGGTTGCGCAGTTTCTCCGCGATCACCTGCGCGCGATGCCAGCTCAGGCCGCTCATGAGGAGGTCGATCGACAGCAGATCGTCCTGGCGCTGAACGTTGACCTGCTCCGGGGTCAGAAACTGCAAGGCGAACAGATTCAGCACCCGCACCAGCAGGTCCGGCTCGGCCTCGGCGAGGATCCGGTATTGCGCCAGGCAGTGGGCGTTGTTGACGTTCCAGACATCGGCGCGGGTGGGGGTGCTGTTCACGGCTTCAAGGTGCGGCATGGCGAGTCTCCAAAATCACTGGAGAAATTTTTACATTCGGTGCGGGGTATTTCTTGGCTATGATCGGCGCCTGTACAGATTTATCGAAAGAATTGATTCGTGAAAGCTGATCTTTGAGGATTTTTTATGCACAGCGAGCTGGACGCCTACGACCGCAAGATCCTCGCCTTGCTCCAGGAAGACGCTTCGCTGTCGAGCGCGCAGATCGCCGAACAGGTCGGCCTGTCGCAATCGCCGTGCTGGCGGCGGATTCAGCGGATGAAGGAGGAGGGCATCATTCGCGGCCAGGTGACCTTGCTGGATCGCAAGAAGATCGGCCTGAACACGCAGATTTTTGCCGAGATCAAACTCAACGCTCATGGGCGTTCGAACTTCACCGAATTCACCGAGGCGATTCGCGGCTTTCCGGAAGTGCTGGAGTGTTACGTGCTGATGGGCGCGGTGGATTTCATGTTGCGCATAGTCGCGGCGGACATCGAGGCGTACGAGCGATTCTTCTTCGAGAAGCTGTCGCTGGTGCCGGGGATACAGGAAGTGAATTCGATTGTGGCGCTTTCTGAAATCAAGTCCACCACGAGCCTGCCGGTCTAGTGCGGATGGCCTTTGTGGCGAGGGGATTTATCCCCGCTTGGCTGTGCAGCAGTCCCCGCTTGATCGTTCCCACGCAGAGCGTGGGAACGATCAGGTGGGAAGGTGTTTAGCTGCGCAGGAGGATTTTCCAGGCGCGATTCTGGTACACCGCAATCGCCTGATGCTTGCGTGCATCGAGCAGTTCGTCGGTGATGGTCGGCTCGTTGGCCAGTTGCGCCAGTTTGTTCAGCTCACCGTACAGGCGATCCATTTCCGGGATGTCCAGCACGTTGCGCGCATGGTGCAACCAGACCTGAATGCGCTCGATACGCGGCAGTTGTTCAGCGAGATCTTCCGGCTGCTGCTGATAGCGTTGCAGCTGCAGAGCAGTGGCTTCTTCGCCGAGCAGACGCGGCAGCCAGCTGTGCAGTTGCGCGTCACCCTGACGATTACCGCGAGTGTTGCGGTCGGCGGTCCAGGTGCGGGCCAGCAGCCAGCGTGAAGCGTTCAGCGAGAACTGGCCCCAGCGCGGGTCTTCCAGTTCTTCGAGGAACTGCTCCGGCGCGGCCTTGCGCACGTCTTCGTCTTCGATACCGACCTGTACCAGCGGACGCCAGTCTTCCAGCAAGGCATCGAGGGCCACGCGCAAATCGTGGGTCGACTGACGCGGCGCAGCCTGGCCGAGGCTGCTGAGCAGGGCGCGCATTTCCGCGAGGTTCTCGACCCAGTCCTGCAGCAGACGCCAGTGGCCGTTGAAGCGATATTGTTCGGCCAGACGCTGGCTGCTGCCGAGCAGATGCCAGCTCAGCGCGGCGAAGGCGTCGTCGAGACGGGTTTCGGTGGTCAGCTGCGGCGCTGGCAGGCTCAGCGAGTAGCTGTTGGCGTCGTGCAGGCGATAACCACGCTCGGCCTTGCTGATATCGCATGGCATCAGCGCCAGGGTTTCGGCCAGTTCGGCAGCCAGTTCCAGCAACGCAGCAGGCGCGCCTTCGCGCAGCTCCAGTTCCAGCTCGCAGATTTCTTCTTTCTGCTTGCCGACCACCACGTGACCGAGATCCAGCGCGGCCTCGATAACCACTTTGGTCTTGCCACGGCCCCAGGCGATTTCGGCGCGCTCGCGGACGAAATCGGTGGTGAAGATCGGCTTGAGGGTTTTCTTGTCCAGCTCGGCGAGCGACTCTGGCCAGCATTCGCCGTCGAGTTTCTTCACGTCGAGCTTGGCTTTCGGCAGTTTCCAGTCGTACTCGTTACGCTCGGACAGACCGGCGACGCTCTGGCCACGGGTCTTGAGAGTTTGAATCACTTCGTCACCGTCCTTGCGCAGGCGCAGGGCGACCTTGGCCTGGGCGAGGTCGCGCTCGGGGGTGTCGAAGTACTGGTTCATCAACTCACGGCGTTCCCAGCCACTTTTGTTGCGTTTCTTCAGCAGCGGGTGCTCGCGCAGGGCAGCGAGGGTTTCGCGGCTGACGCGGAGTTTGATTTCAGTTTCTTTTTGCATGGCCGGAACATCCAGAATCGGGAGCGCAGCCGGGGGAATGTGTGGCTGCCAAGGCCGTGCAGTGTACAGGAGTCAAACTTCCTACGCCCTGCGGCGGTTTATTCCGCGCGCCGGATGGTTCTATAGTGGGCCTCAATCCGGGACCTGGAGTCAGTGATGCCATTGCCGTCCATGCAAGACCAGTTCGCCGCGCTGATTGCCGCGCCATCGGTCAGCTGTACCCAACCGAACCTGGACCAGTCCAACCGCGCCGTCATCGATCTGCTGGCGTGCTGGCTCGGTGACCTGGGTTTCAGCTGCGATATACAGCAGGTCAGCCCCGGCAAATTCAATCTGCTTGCCAGTATCGGCAGCGGCCCCGGCGGCCTGGTGCTGGCCGGGCACAGCGACACCGTACCTTATGACGACGCGTTGTGGCAGACCGACCCGCTGAAGCTCACCGAAGTCGACGGTCGCTGGGTCGGGCTGGGCAGTTGTGACATGAAGGGCTTCTTCGCGCTGATCATCGAAGCCGTGCGGCCGCTGCTCGATCAGCCGTTCAAGCAACCGCTGCTGATCCTCGCCACCTGCGACGAAGAAAGCTCGATGTCCGGCGCCCGCGCACTGGCCGAGGCCGGGCAGCCGCTGGGCCGCGCGGCGGTGATCGGCGAGCCGACCGGGCTCAAGCCGGTTCGCATGCACAAAGGCATCATGATGGAGCGCATCGACATCCTCGGGCAGAGCGGCCATTCGTCGGATCCGCGCCTGGGCCACAGCGCCCTTGAAGCGATGCACGATGCCATCGGCGAACTGCGCGGTCTGCGTCTGTTGTGGCAGCGTGAATTCAGCAACCCACAGTTCAGCGTGCCGCAACCGACGATGAACTTCGGCTGCATTCATGGCGGCGACAATCCCAATCGCATCTGCGGCCAGTGCTCGCTGGAATTCGACCTGCGGCCGCTGCCGGGCATGGACCCGAGCCTGCTGCGCGCGGAAATCCTGCGCAAGCTCAACCCGGTGGCCGAGCGGCATAAGGTGAAAATCGATTACAAACCGCTGTTCCCGGAAGTGCCGCCGTTCGAGCAGTCCGAAGATGCCGAACTGGTGCGCATCGCTGAAAAGCTCACCGGCCATCGCGCCGAAGCAGTAGCGTTCGGCACCGAAGCGCCTTATCTTCAGCGCCTCGGCTGCGAAACCATCGTCCTCGGCCCCGGCGACATTGCCTGCGCGCATCAACCCGGCGAGTACCTTGAAATGTCACGTTTGCAGCCTACCGTGCATCTGATTCGGCAGTTGATTGAACATTACTGCCTGACGACAGACGAACGATGACGGCCCTGTGTGGGAGCGAGCCTGCTCGCGAAAGCGTTTTGTCAGTCGCCATTGATGAACCTGATCCACCGCTTTCGCGAGCAGGCTCGCTCCCACAGGGTTAAATGTCTTGCATCAACCCGGTAAATTGCCTGCACCACAACCCGTATTCATGAGGAGAGCGCGCGTGTCGCCAAGCCTGTTCCGACGATAACCATCAGCCCGCTGTGCGTTTTTCGTTTCGCCCCTTTTTTCGGCTGCTCTTTATTACAGGCCCAGGTTCATGCCCGAATACGTCAATTGGCTTCGCCACGCTTCTCCCTACATCAATGCCCACCGCGATTGCACCTTCGTCGTCATGCTTCCCGGCGACGGCGTCGAGCATCCGAATTTCGGCAATATCGTCCACGACCTGGTCTTGCTGCACAGTCTGGGCGTGCGTCTGGTGCTGGTGCACGGCTCGCGCCCGCAGATCGAAACCCGCCTCGCCGCCCGTGGCCTGACCCCGCATTACCATCACGGCATGCGCATCACCGATGCCGCGACGCTTGAGTGTGTGATCGATGCGGTCGGCCAGTTGCGCATCGCCATCGAAGCACGGCTGTCGATGGACATGGCCTCGTCGCCGATGCAGGGCTCGCGTCTGCGCGTGGCCAGCGGCAACCTCGTCACCGCGCGGCCGATCGGTGTGCTGGAAGGTGTCGACTATCACCACACCGGCGAAGTGCGTCGGGTCGACCGCAAGGGCATCAATCGCCTGCTCGATGAGCGCTCGATCGTGCTGTTGTCGCCGCTGGGCTATTCGCCGACCGGCGAGATCTTCAACCTTGCCTGCGAAGACGTCGCCACCCGCGCTGCGATTGATCTGGGCGCGGACAAGCTGCTGTTGTTTGGCGCCGAGCTCGGCCTGATCGACGAAAACGGCAAACTGGTGCGCGAACTGCGCCCGCAACAAGTGCCGGCACATTTGCAGCGTCTGGGCATGAGCAACTATCAAGCGGAATTGCTCGATGCCGCCGCCGAAGCCTGTCGAGGCGGCGTTGCGCGCAGCCATATCGTCAGTTACGCCGAAGATGGTGCGCTGCTGACCGAGCTGTTCACCCGTGACGGTGGCGGTACGCTGGTGGCGCAGGAGCAGTTCGAACTGGTGCGCGAAGCGGCGATTGAAGACGTCGGCGGTTTGCTCGACCTGATCAGTCCGCTGGAAGAGCAGGGCATTCTGGTACGCCGCTCGCGGGAAGTGCTGGAGCGCGAGATCGAGCAGTTCAGCGTGGTCGAGCGCGAAGGCATGATCATCGCCTGTGCGGCGCTGTATCAGATTGCCGATTCCGATGCTGGCGAACTGGCGTGTCTGGCGGTGAATCCGGAATACCGCCACGGCGGACGCGGCGACGAGTTGCTCGAACGCATCGAAACCCGCGCGCGGGCGCAGGGTTTGAAAACCCTGTTCGTACTCACCACGCGCACCGCGCACTGGTTCCGCGAGCGCGGTTTCGAGCCAAGCAGCGTCGAACGCCTGCCAGCGGCGCGGGCGTCGCTGTACAACTATCAGCGTAATTCGAAGATCTTCGAAAAGACCCTCTGAACAACAGCGAGGTCTGTGGCGAGGGGATTTATCCCCGCTGGGTCGCGTAGCGGCCCCCTGTGTTTTCACTTGGAATCGCTGGGGGACTGCTGTGCAGTCCAACGGGGATAAATCCCCTCGCCACTTTCTGCATTCAGTCAGTGATGAATTTGGCGCTGACGTACGGCGAATAATCCGCCAGCACTGTCTCGACCTTGCCCTGTTCCTTCAAGAATTTCGCCGTTTCGGCAATGGCCTCGGCGGTGCCGCCGTCCAGCAGCGCCGTGCTTTGCTGCGCCTTGGCATCCGGGAACGCCGAACCGGCCAGCAGTTCCGGTACATCTGCTGCGTTGGCACCGGTCAATTTGGCGATTTTCTGCACAGGCACCGAGTCGGCCGTCCAGCTGTCTTTGTGTGCCGCGTAATCAGCGAACGATTCCAGGGTGACCTTGGCAAACTTGGCCACCACTTCGGGATGCTTCTCGGCAAAGTCTTTGCGCGCCACCCACACCTCGAAGGTCGGCGCACCCCACTGGCCGACCTGGGCGGCGTCGGTCAGGGTCTTGCCGGTCTTGCGGATCTCGCCCAGCGCCGGCGACCAGACAAACGCACCATCAATGTCGCCACGCTTCCACGCGGCGGCGATTTCCGCCGGTTGCAGGTTGACCACTTTGACTTGCGAAGTATTCAGGCCCCAGTGCTTCAGCGCTCCAAGCAGACTGTAGTGCGAGGTCGACACGAACGGTGTGGCGATGGTTTTACCGATCAGGTCCTGCGGTTTGTCGATGCCGCTGCCGTTGCGCACCACCAATGCTTCGGCGGCATTGATCTGTGCCGAAACGATGAACGCCACGATCGGCAGATTGCGTGAAGCAGCTGCTGCCAGGGGACTTGAGCCAAGGTTGCCGATCTGTACGTCGCCAGAAGCAATGGCAGTGACGACTTCCGGGCCGCTGTTGAAACGACGCCAGTCGATCTTCTCGCCGATGGTTTTTTCATAGACACCATCGGCCTGCGGCACTTTGCTCGGATCGATCCCGGTCTGGTAACCGACCGTCAGACCGGCGGCATGTGTGGAAAAAGAAAACAGTGCCGACACACAAACTGTAACAAATTGACTTGATAGTGCGCGTTTCGCCATGATGCGTCGCCTTTTCGATGGGATTTGCCGTGTTGGGAGCACGGCAAAGCTAATCGATCTAAAAAAAGGTCAACAAATACCATTTAGGAATGAGCTTAGGCGCCGATACGCTGTTTCCCGGCGCGGATGGCCATTAATGGGCCATATACCTGAATGGCATGAAAAAGAACGAATAAATTCTTTTTGGGATTATCAGGAAGTCTTTACGCTGCAGGGACCAAATCACTCGCGATTAGACGATGGTCGTAGACATACAAGGTTACGATTGACTTGGCAGTCACGGTCTGGCGCTAATCGCGGATCTTAGGATTCAGGGCAAATCGACCCCGAACCAGGAACACAAGAATTAGAACGAGAGGAGCGATACATGAACAAGTCCACCTTGGCCCTGGCTGTGGCCGTTGGGGTTATGGCGCAGCAGGCAGGCGCCGCCGGTTTCATCGAAGACAGCAAGGCTACTCTGGGTCTGCGCAACTTCTACATCAACACTGACAACCGTAACGGCACTGCCGAACCAAGTCGCAACGAAGAATGGGGCCAAGGCTTCGATCTGCGTTTCATTTCGGGTTACACCCAAGGCACTGTCGGCTTCGGTATCGATGCCATCGGCCTGCTGGGCGTACGTCTGGATTCGGGCGGCGGCACCAACGGCAACGTTAACGGTGATGGCACCCCTGGCAGTGCCTACGGCGGCACTGTTTTCCCAAGCGAATCCAACGGTCAGGCGGTTGATAACTTCTCCAGCCTGGGTCTGACGGCCAAGGCCAAGATTTCCCAGACCGAACTGAAGCTGGGTACCTTGCAGCCGAAGAACCCGGTCATCGTGACCAACGATGGTCGTCTGCTGCCACAAACCTGGCAGGGTGGCCAGATCACTTCCGGCGAGATCAAGGACCTGACTCTGGTCGGTGGCCAGATCGAACACGTGAAAGGTCGTAACTCCAGCAACAATGAGCAGCTGTCGATCGGTGGCGCAACTGCGCGCACCACAAACAGCAACAAGTTCATCTACGCCGGTGGTGACTACAAGATCACCAAGGATCTGACGGCCCAGTACTACTACGGCAATCTGGAAAACTTCTACAAGCAGCATTTCCTGGGTCTGGTGCATAACTGGTCGATTGGCCCAGGTGTGTTGAAGTCCGACTTCCGGTACTTCAATAGCTCCGATGACGGCCGCAATGGCAACGATTCGGACTACTTCAGCAACGGTGCGTACGGCAACAGTACGCTGGGTAACGGCAAAGGTAAGGTCGACAACAACCTGTACAGCGGCTTGTTCCTTTACACCGTTGCCGGTCACACCTTTGGTGGTGGCTATCAGGTGAGCAATGGCAGCAGCGACTTCCCTTGGCTGAACCAGGGTGACGGCTCGTCGAACTACACCATCACCGACATGCAGATCCAGAAGTTCGCCCGTGCCGGCGAGCGCACCTGGCAAGCACGCTACTCCTATGACTTCGCCAAAGTTGGCGTGCCAGGCCTGACCGCCGGCATGGTTTACCTGCGCGGTGACAACGTTGATACCTACGCTCGTCGCGTCCAGACTTCGAATGGCGCTTCCGAGTGGGAACGCGATCTGACCGTAGCGTACGTTGTTCCAGAAGGCCCGTTGAAAAACGTCGGCTTCATGTGGAAAAACGCTTCGTGGCGCACCGACATCGCTGGTCAACGCGACCAGGACGAAAACCGCCTGATCCTCAGCTACTCGATCCCGCTGTTGTAATAGCGCTCGAGCAACTGAAGAAAAAAGCCCCGTCCGGCATCGCGCCGGGCGGGGCTTTTGCGTTTCGAGTCAGGCTCACCCCCGTAAGCCCTTCTCGATTTCCCTCTTTGCTGCAACTCAAGGCCTTCTCGAACCTTGCAACCGATGTTCGTCGCGATGCAGGCCGGTGTCCAATGAACAGATCTTTAATATTCCCGAATCATCTAGATATCTATTTATTTATTCTTTTTCACGCTGACCGATCCCAAGCTACAGTTGTTGTCTCCATCCCTCATCAGGAGCAGCACCATGAGCCTCAGACTCGGCGACATCGCCCCCGATTTCGAACAAGACTCCAGCGCCGGCAAGATTCGTTTCCACGAATGGCTGGGCGACAGCTGGGGCGTGCTGTTTTCCCATCCGGCGGATTTCACTCCGGTGTGCACCACCGAGCTGGGTTTCACCGCCAAGCTCAAGGATGAGTTCAGCAAACGCGGCGTCAAAGCCATCGCGCTGTCGGTCGACCCGGTGGACTCGCACCACAAGTGGATCGAGGACATCAACGAAACCCAGAACACCATCGTCAACTTCCCGATCCTGGCCGATGCCGATCGCAAGGTCTCCGATCTCTACGACCTGATCCACCCGAACGCCAACGACACCCTGACCGTGCGTTCGCTGTTCGTCATCGACCCGAACAAGAAGATCCGCCTGACCATCACCTACCCGGCGAGCACCGGGCGCAACTTTCACGAGATCCTGCGGGTGATCGACTCGCTGCAGCTCACCGACAATTACAAAGTCGCCACCCCGGCCAACTGGCAGGACGGTGAAGAAGTGGTGATCGTGCCGTCGCTCAAGGATGAGGACGAGATAAAGCAGCGCTTCCCCAAAGGTTATCGCGCGGTGAAGCCGTACCTGCGCCTGACGCCGCAGCCGAACAAATAAGATTTGTGGTGCAGTCACCGCCGCTTTCGCGAGCAGGCTCGCTCCCACATTTGCAATGCATTCCCCTGTGGGAGCGAGCCTGCTCGCGAAGGCGTCAGTCCAGGCACTTGAGAATCCAGAATCACAACGCAGGGGAATTTCGGCCGTTTCGACGGCCTTTTTTTTCGCCTGGATTCTGCTCCGCGATATATCTCTTAAATGCATAACCAAATGAATAAATATGATTTATGGATATATAAATCAGCTGGTAAGGTCACTGCCATTGAAGCGAGATCGCAGCCTGCGAATCGCCTGTAACGCTTAAAGGAATCTGCAATGCTGGTCGTCTCACTCGGTGGCAGTCCCAGCCTGCGCTCCCGTTCCGGGGTGCTGCTGGAGCGTTCGCAACGCTGGTTGCAACAGCAAGGGGTGGAAGTGGTGAGTTATCAGGTGCGGGACTTCCCGGCCGAGGATCTGCTCCACGCGCGCTTCGACAGTCCGAAGGTCCTCGACTTGTTGCAACAGATCGCAAACGCCGATGGCCTGCTGATCGCCACGCCGGTTTACAAGGCCTCGTTTTCCGGTGCGCTGAAGACCCTGCTGGATCTGCTCCCCGAGCGTGCCTTGAACCACAAGATTGTCTTGCCGATGGCCACGGGCGGCAGCATCGCTCACATGCTGGTGGTCGATTACGCCCTCAAGCCCGTGCTGTCGGCACTCAAAGCGCAGGAAATGCTTCAGGGTATTTTCGCCGAGGACAGCCAGATCGCTTATGGCGAAGGCAGTGCCGCCGCGCAACTGGCGCCTGCCCTGGAGCAACGGTTACACGAGGCCCTGGATCAGTTCATCGGCGCCATGGCGCGCCGGCCGAAACCGCTGGAGCCAGGCCTGCTGAACGAACGTTTGTTGAGTGCTCGCTGGAGCATTTAAGCCTCATCGAAATTTGAAGTACTGGCCTTACTCGCCCGCCAACGGGCAAGCAGGTGCAGCCACAACCCAACAGCAAAAAGGAGAGCGCTATGCGCACTGTATTTTTGCGTCGTGGTCTGGTCGCTCTGTTTGCTGCGGCTGTCACCTTCGGCGCCATCACCCAAGCTCAAGCCGAGACATTGCGGATCGGTTATCAGAAGTACGGCACGCTGGTGCTGCTCAAAGCCAAAGGCACGCTGGAAAAACGTCTGGCGGCGCAAGGCGTCGACGTGCAATGGACGGAATTCCCCGGCGGCCCGCAGCTGCTCGAAGGCCTCAACGTTGGCTCGATCGATTTCGGCGTGACCGGCGAAACTCCACCGGTTTTCGCCCAGGCCGCTGGCGCGGATCTGCTCTACGTCGCCTATGAACCGCCAGCACCGAACAGCGAAGCGATCCTCGTACCGAAAGACTCGCCGATCAAATCGGTGGCCGATCTCAAAGGCAAGAAAGTCGCCCTGAACAAAGGCTCCAACGTCCACTACCTGCTGGTGCGCGCGCTGGAAGACGCCGGCCTCAAGTACAGCGATATTCAGACCGTGTTCCTGCCGCCGGCTGATGCCCGCGCTGCGTTCGAGCGTGGCAGTGTCGACGCCTGGGTCATCTGGGATCCGTATCAGGCCGCTGCCGAGAAGCAACTGCAAGCGCACACCCTGCGCGACGGCAAAGGCATCGTCGACAACCATCAGTTCTATCTGGCCACAAAACCTTACGCGCAGAAAAATCCCGAGGTGATCAAGACCCTCGTCGAAGAAGTCCGCGCGGTTGGTGAATGGTCGAAAGCCAATCCCGAAGACGTGACGCAACAGGTCGCGCCACTGCTTGGCCTGCCGGCGGACATCACCCTGACCTCGGTGAAACGCCAGGGCTACGGCGCGCTGTTCCTGACCCCGGAAGTGGTCGCTGCGCAACAGAAAATCGCCGACACGTTCTTCCAGCTCAAGCTGATTCCCAAGCCGTTGAGCATCAAGGATGTGATCTGGACCCCGCCGGCCGCTGTGGCCCAAAGCTCCCAAGCCCAGTAATTCGAATCCACAAGGAGACCACTCCATGAGCCTCAACATCTTCTGGTTCCTGCCGACCCACGGCGACGGCCATTACCTTGGCACCGCCGAAGGCGCCCGCGCGGTTGATCACGGTTATTTGCAACAGGTCGCGCAAGCGGCGGATCGTCTGGGTTTTGGCGGGGTGCTGATTCCGACCGGGCGTTCCTGCGAAGACTCATGGCTGGTGGCAGCCTCGCTGATTCCGGTGACCCAGCGTCTGAAATTCCTCGTCGCCCTGCGCCCCGGGATCATTTCCCCGACGGTCGCGGCGCGCCAGGCAGCGACGCTGGATCGTTTGTCCGGCGGGCGTGCGCTGTTCAATCTGGTCACCGGTGGCGATCCGGAAGAACTGGCCGGCGACGGTCTGTTCCTCAACCATGAGGAACGCTATCAGGCCTCGGTGGAATTCACCCGCATCTGGCGCCGTGTGCTGGAAGGCGAAACCGTCGATTACGACGGCGAGCACATCAGCGTGAAAGGCGCCAAGCTGCTCTATCCACCGATCCAGCAACCGCGTCCGCCGCTGTATTTCGGCGGTTCCTCGGAAGCGGCGCAGGATCTGGCGGCCGAGCAGGTCGAGATGGTTCTGACCTGGGGCGAGCCGCCGGCCGCGGTGGCCGAGAAGATCGCACAAGTGCGCGCCAAAGCCGCCAAGCTCGGCCGCACCGTGCGCTTCGGCATTCGTCTGCATGTGATCGTCCGTGAAACCAATGCCGAAGCCTGGCAGGCAGCGGACCGGCTGATCTCGCATCTGGACGACGACACCATCCAACGTGCCCAGGCTTCGCTGGCGCGCTTCGATTCGGTCGGCCAGCAACGCATGGCCGCGCTGCACGGCGGCAGCCGCGACAATCTTGAAGTCAGCCCGAACCTCTGGGCCGGCGTCGGTCTGGTACGTGGCGGTGCCGGTACGGCGCTGGTCGGCGATGGCCCGACCGTGGCAGCGCGGGTCAAGGAATATGCGGATCTGGGCATCGACACCTTCATCTTCTCCGGTTATCCACACCTCGAAGAATCGTATCGCGTGGCCGAGTTGCTGTTCCCACACCTCGACGTCGAGCGCCCGGAACTGCCGAAGAGCGCCGGTTATGTCAGCCCGTTCGGCGAGATGGTCGCCAACGACATTCTGCCCAAAGCCGCGTCGCAGAGCTGAGGCGCGGCCATGAACAAATTCATCCACAGCCTCGCGCCTTGGGCGTTGCCGGTGTTGCTGCTGGCGGTGTGGCAGTTGTCGGTGTCGGCCGGTTGGTTGTCGACGCGGATTCTGCCGGCACCGGTGGCGGTGATCGAAGCCGGTGTCAGTCTGGTGCGCAGCGGCGAGATCTGGACACACCTGGCGATCAGCGGCTGGCGCGCAGCACTCGGTTTCACCATCGGCGGCAGCATCGGTCTGGTGCTGGGTTTCATCACCGGCCTGTCGAAGTGGGGCGAACGCCTGCTCGACAGCTCGGTGCAGATGATCCGCAACGTGCCGCATCTGGCGCTGATTCCGCTGGTGATCCTGTGGTTCGGCATTGACGAGTCAGCGAAGATTTTCCTCGTGGCGCTGGGCACTTTGTTCCCGATTTACCTCAATACTTACCACGGCATCCGCAACGTCGACCCGGCGTTGGTGGAGATGGCGCGCAGTTATGGTCTGAGCGGTTTCAGCCTGTTCTGGCAGGTGATTCTGCCGGGTGCGTTGCCGTCGATTCTGGTTGGCGTGCGCTTCGCCCTGGGCTTTATGTGGCTGACGCTGATCGTCGCTGAAACCATCTCGGCCAGCTCCGGTATCGGCTATCTGGCGATGAACGCCCGCGAGTTCCTGCAGACCGATGTGGTAGTGCTGGCGATCCTGCTTTACGCGGTGCTCGGCAAACTTGCCGACCTCGCCGCCCGTGGACTTGAGCGTGTGTGGCTGCGCTGGCACCCGGCCTATCAGGTTGCCAAGGGAGGTGCGGCATGACCGCTCAACAACCTCCACGCCTGTTGCGCGGGATTCCGCTGGCGGTGCGCAATCTGCAGAAAACCTTCGGCTCACGCCAAGTGTTGCGCGACATCGATCTGCACATTCCGGCGGGGCAATTCGTCGCCGTGGTCGGGCGCAGTGGTTGTGGCAAGAGCACGTTTTTGCGCCTGCTCGCCGGCCTCGATCAACCGACTGGCGGCGAGCTGCTGGCCGGTTCCGCGCCGCTCAGCCAGGCGCGCGACGATACGCGGCTGATGTTCCAGGAAGCGCGGCTGCTGCCGTGGAAAAAGATCATCGACAACGTCGGTCTCGGCCTCAAGGGCAACTGGCGCCAGCAAGCGCTGGACGCACTGGAAGCAGTGGGCCTGGCCGATCGCGCCAATGAATGGCCGGCGGCGTTGTCCGGTGGCCAGAAGCAGCGCGTCGCGCTGGCCCGGGCGCTGATTCACCAGCCGCGTCTGCTGCTGCTCGACGAACCACTCGGCGCACTGGATGCGCTGACCCGCATCGAGATGCAGCAATTGATCGAACGGCTGTGGCAGCAACACGGTTTTACCGTGCTGCTGGTGACCCATGACGTCAGTGAAGCGGTGGCGATCGCCGATCGGGTGATCCTGATCGAGGACGGCGAAGTCGGCCTCGACCTGCACGTCGAACTGCCGCGCCCCAGGGTGCGTGGCTCGCATCGCCTCGCCGCACTGGAAACCGAAGTGCTCAACCGTGTTCTGTCCCTGCCCGGCGAACCGCCGGCGCCGGAACCCGTTTCACCCCTGCCTACGCAACTGCGCTGGGCGCAATAACACCTTTATCAACGACAGGAATCAATGCCATGACTATCAAAGCCATCAACGTGCGCAACCAGTTCAAAGGCTCGATCAAGGAAATCGTCCTCGGCGACGTGCTGTCGGAAATCGACGTGCAGACCGCTTCGGGCATCGTCACTTCGGTGATCACTACCCGCTCTGTGAAAGAGCTGGAGCTGGTGGTCGGCAGTGAGGTGATCGCCTTTGTGAAGTCCACCGAGGTGTCCATCGCCAAGTTGTGAGCCGGTGAGCAAAAAACAACCCCGGAGGGTGTGAGCCCTTCGGGGTTTTTTGTGCCTGTCGCGGATTCGGCGGCGCGGCTTTCGCGAGCAGGCTCGCTCCCACAGGGGAACGCATTTCAAATGTGGGAGCGAGCCTGCTCGCGAAAGGGCCGGTGCATGCGCTAGAGATTTCTTTTGGGTAGATACGGCGGAAGGTACAACCCGATATAGGCATCAAACACGCGCATCCCTTCCTCGGCCATGCGCGGGGTGATCTGCCCGTGCTGCTGCACCGAACGTGCATAGACCCGGTCGCCCAGTTCCATCGCCAGGGCAAACACATCGACATCGTCCGGCAGCCTCGGCAACTCGAAATGCTGGTCGAACAGCTTGTGCATCAGGTCGCCCAGTTCGAGGTCGTGCTGGCGGTCGGCCTGGGTGACTTCGGTCAGGCCATGTTGCGCCAGAATCAATTGCCGTGCGGCGGCATCCTGATCGTAGATCTCCAGCATGCGCTGTTCGACCAGTCGCGACAGATCTCGCCAGTCGCGCAAAGCATCATGATCGATCGGCGCTTGCAGGCAGGCGCGGAAGGCCGCGTGGACATCGGCGGTCAGTGCTTCGAGCAGCGCCGGGACGCTGGCGAAAAAGTGATACACGGAGGAGGGCGGAATCTGCGCGCGTTCGGCGACGCTGTAGATCGACAGACTGGCCACGCCCTCGGCCGCCAGCAACGTGCGCGCGGCATCGAGGATCGAATCGATCCGCGCCTGACTGCGGGCACGGGGTTTGCGGACGGTGGCGGGACGCGTCATGGAAGTCTCCTGCGGGGCAGCGGGCATTGTACGAGGCGGTTCAGGTGTTGTCTGCCAGTACCCTGTGGCGAGGGGATTTAGCGAAACGTCGCACCGCCCCGTTCGGCTGCGCAGCAGTCGTAAACCCTGAGAGCCGGGTATTCCTGACACACCGAGTGGGATGGATTTGGGGCTGCTTCGCAACCCAACGGGGATAAATCCCCTCGCCACAGGTTTTGTGTTCGGCCATAAAAAAACGCCGTGGGCGCGAAGCCAACGGCGTTTCTTTGGACGTTACAACGCTTAAACGGTATGCAGATACCAGTTGTACTCAAGGTCGGAGATGGAGTGTTCGAACTCCTCCAGCTCGCTTTCCTTGCAGGCAACGAAGATATCGATGTACTTCGGATCGATGTACTTGGCCATCACCTCGCTGTCGTCCAGCTCGCGCAGGGCATCGCGCAAGTTGTTCGGCAGGCTCTGCTCGTTTTGTTCGTAGCTGTTGCCTTCGACAGGCGCGCCCGGTTCGATCTTGTTGACCAGGCCGTGGTGCACGCCGGCCAGTACCGAAGCCATCAGCAGGTACGGGTTGGCGTCGGCGCCGGCCACGCGGTGCTCGATACGTACGGCATCGGCAGAACCGGTTGGTACGCGAATCGCCACGGTGCGGTTGTCCAGGCCCCAGCACGGCGAGTTCGGTACGTAGAACTGCGCGCCGAAGCGACGGTAGGAGTTGACGTTCGGGCAGAGGAAAGCCATCTGCGCCGGCAGGGTCTCGAGCACACCGCCGATCGCGTGACGCAGCGCGGCGTTCTGCTCGGGATCCTCGCTGGCAAAAATGTTTTTGCCGGCTTTGTCCAGAATCGAAATGTGTACGTGCAGACCATTGCCCGCCTGGCCCGGATACGGCTTGGCCATGAAGGTGGTGTCCATTTCATGGTCGTAGGCGATGTTCTTGATCAGACGCTTGAGCAGGACCGCGTAGTCGCAGGCCTTGATCGGGTCGGCGACATGGTGCAGGTTCACTTCGAACTGCGCCGGGGCACTTTCCTTGACGATCGCGTCGGCCGGGATGCCTTGCTCTTTGGCACCTTCCAGAATGTCCTGGAGGCAGTCGACGTATTCGTCGAGGTCGTCGATCAGGTAGACCTGAGTCGAGTGCGGGCGTTTGCCGGAGATCGGCGAGCGTGGCGGCTGTGGACGGCCGTTCACGTTTTCCTGGTCGATCAGGTAGAACTCGAGTTCGAAGGCGGCGCAGATGGTCAGGCCGAGCTCGTCGAACTTGGTCACCACCTGGCGCAGCACCTCACGGGGATCGGCGAAGAACGGATCGCCTTCGAGTTCGTGCATGGTCATCAACAGCTGCGCGGTCGGGCGCTTCTGCCATGGCTCGTTGCACAGGGTATCGGGGATCGGATAGCAGATACGATCGGCGTCGCCGATGTCCAGGCCCAGCCCGGTGCTTTCCACCGTGGAGCCGTTGATATCCAGAGCAAATAGAGAGGCCGGCAGGTTGATGCCTTTCTCGTAAACCTTGTGGAGGCTGGTGCGTTCGATGCGCTTGCCGCGCACCACACCATTCATATCCGCAATCAGAAGGTCAACGTACAGAACCTCAGGATGTTCCTTAAGGAACGCGTTCGCTTCGTTAAGCTGAACGGCACGCGGGGGTACCGACATGATGCAACACCTTTGTTGTTAAAAATATCAATCATTGATCTTTTCTGGTTTCAGTCAACCCGAACGGCCTGCCGAAGTCAAGCGAGGCCTTTTTTGCCCCGAAAAAGCGCCTGAAGGGCATTTATGGGGCACTTTGGGGCGTTTTTTCAAACCTTGAACGTTGCTCAACTGCGGGCTTGAGCAGGCCGTGTTGTATTTTTTACGGGGGTGTTGTGTAAAAAAATGAACAAGGCTAAGCTCCGGTCAAACCCATAACAGCAATAATACCGGGGTGCTTCATGTCTCGCCTGCCGTTAATCGGCATCACCGACTGCTCGCAACAGTCCGGTCTGCATGCTCATCACATCAGTGGCGATCAATCCGTCCGTAGCGCAGCCAGCAAGGCGCGCAGCCTGTTGACGAGACTCTCGTCCACATCCGGCAAAACGGCAGCGTCCGATATTCTGGACGTCGGGCACAGCATCCGCTTTATGGCGTCTCCTTCCACTATAGAACTCTTTCCCGCTCAAAGCCCGTGCCGCACTTGGCGCCGTGCTTTTGATTCTGCACGTTTGCAAAGTGCACGGGAAATGCAACGCCAGCGTCAAGGGCAGGTAAGCTCCTCTTTCATTGTCTATGCGCGGTGCCAGGCGTAAGCCGGCACTGCGCGAGCAAGCCCCCTTTAACGCGACGCCGCAAGCGTCAAAATTGCCTGACATCGCGTCAGCAGACTCAGCCCAGAGGCATTTATGAGTAACAACCTCGACCAGCTCACCGATTGGTTGAAAGACCGCAAGATCACAGAAGTCGAATGCATGATCGGCGACTTGACCGGTATTACCCGGGGCAAGATTTCGCCGACCAACAAGTTCATCGCCGAGAAAGGCATGCGCCTGCCGGAGAGCGTGCTGCTGCAGACCGTGACCGGCGACTACGTCGAAGACGACATCTATTACGAACTGCTCGACCCGGCCGACATCGACATGATCTGCCGTCCCGACCAGAACGCCGTGTACCTGGTGCCGTGGGCCATCGAACCGACCGCGCAGGTGATCCACGACACCTACGACAAGCAAGGCAACCCGATCGAGCTGTCGCCGCGCAACGTCCTCAAGAAAGTCTTGAAGCTGTATGCCGACAAGGGCTGGCAGCCGATCGTGGCGCCGGAAATGGAGTTCTACCTGACCAAGCGCAGCGACGACCCCGACTATCCGTTGCAGCCGCCGATCGGCCGCTCGGGCCGTCCGGAAATCGGCCGGCAGTCGTTCTCCATTGAAGCGGCCAACGAATTCGACCCGCTGTTCGAAGACGTCTACGACTGGTGCGAATTGCAGGAGCTGGACCTCGATACGCTGATTCACGAAGACGGCACCGCGCAGATGGAAATCAACTTCCGTCACGGTGACGCCCTGTCGCTGGCGGATCAGATTCTGGTGTTCAAGCGCACCATGCGCGAAGCCGCGCTCAAGCACGATGTCGCTGCGACATTCATGGCCAAGCCGATGACCGGCGAGCCGGGCAGCGCCATGCACCTGCACCAGAGCATCATCGACATTCAGACCGGCAAGAACGTCTTCTCCAACGAAGACGGGACCATGAGCCAGTTGTTCCTGCACCACATCGGTGGCTTGCAGAAACTGATTCCCGAGCTGTTGCCGCTGTTCGCGCCGAACGTCAACTCGTTCCGCCGCTTCCTCCCGGACACTTCGGCACCGGTAAACGTCGAGTGGGGCGAAGAGAACCGTACCGTCGGCCTGCGCGTACCGGATGCCGGCCCGCAGAACCGCCGCGTGGAAAACCGTCTGCCGGGCGCAGACGCCAACCCGTACCTGGCGATCGCCGCGAGCCTGCTCTGCGGTTACATCGGCATGGTCGAGGGCCTGAACCCGAGCGCACCAGTGGTTGGCCGTGGTTACGAGCGCCGCAACCTGCGCCTGCCGCTGACCATCGAAGACGCGCTGGAGCGTATGGAAAACAGCGCGACCATCGAGAAGTATCTCGGCAAGACCTTCATCACCGGCTACGTCGCGGTCAAGCGCGCCGAGCATGAAAACTTCAAGCGCGTGATCAGTTCCTGGGAGCGTGAGTACCTGCTCTTCGCCGTCTGATACGCCGGGCGCGGCGGCCAGCCGTCGCGCCTTCACCGATAACAAGGAGAATTGGCATGACCAGCAACAACCCGCAAACCCGTGAGTGGCAAGCGCTGAGCAGCGATCACCACCTGGCCCCGTTCAGCGATTTCAAGCAACTGAAAGAGAAGGGCCCGCGGATCATCACCAACGCCAAGGGCGTTTATCTGTGGGACAGCGAAGGCAACAAGATCCTCGACGGCATGGCTGGCCTCTGGTGCGTGGCGATCGGTTACGGTCGCGATGAACTGGCCGATGCCGCCGCCAGGCAGATGCGCGAGCTGCCGTACTACAACCTGTTCTTCCAGACTGCCCACCCGCCGGCACTGGAACTGGCCAAGGCGATTGCCGAAGTGGCGCCAGAAGGCATGAACCACGTGTTCTTCACCGGCTCCGGCTCCGAAGGCAACGACACCATGCTGCGCATGGTCCGTCACTACTGGGCGATCAAAGGCCAGCCGAACAAGAAAGTCATCATCAGCCGCAAGAACGGTTATCACGGTTCGACCGTGGCCGGCGCGAGCCTCGGCGGCATGACTTATATGCACGAGCAGGGCGACCTGCCGATTCCGGGCATCGTCCACATCGCCCAGCCGTACTGGTTTGCCGAAGGCGGTGACATGTCGCCGGAAGAGTTCGGCATCTGGGCGGCCAATCAGCTCGAAGAAAAGATTCTCGAAGTCGGCGTCGACAACGTGGGTGCCTTTATTGCCGAGCCTATTCAGGGTGCCGGTGGCGTGATCATTCCGCCCGACACCTACTGGCCGCGCATCAAGGAAATCCTCGCCAAGTACGACATCCTCTTCGTCGCCGATGAAGTGATCTGCGGTTTCGGCCGTACCGGTGAGTGGTTCGGTAGCGATTTCTACGACCTCAAACCCGACATGATGACCATCGCCAAGGGCCTGACCTCCGGCTACATCCCGATGGGCGGGTTGATCGTGCGTGACTCGGTGGTGGCCGTGCTCAACGAAGGCGGCGATTTCAACCACGGCTTCACTTACTCCGGGCACCCGGTGGCAGCCGCGGTGGGCCTGGAAAACATCCGCATCCTGCGCGACGAAAAAATTATCGAGAACGCCCACAACGAAACGGCACCGTATTTGCAGAAACGTCTGCGCGAGCTGAACGATCACCCGTTGGTGGGTGAAGTTCGCGGCGTCGGTCTGCTGGGGGCGATCGAGCTGGTGCAGGACAAGGCCACGCGCAAGCGTTACGAAGGCAAGGGCGTGGGCATGATCTGCCGGCAGTTCTGCTTCGACAATGGCCTGATCATGCGCGCGGTGGGCGACACCATGATCATCGCGCCGCCGCTGGTGATCAGCAAAGCCGAAATCGATGAGCTGGTTACAAAAGCACGCAAGTGTCTGGACCTGACCCTCAATGCGCTGCAGGCCTAGGTGCTAGGCTTTGGGCGGGGGAGCTGCGGCGCACTCGCTCAAAGCTGTCAGAAAGGCTGGTCTTTTGTTGAAAGACCGCCTCGGATCTTGCCAGACTAGCCGCGGTTCCAGTTGTCCGGGTTCGGCCGCTGAACAAAGTGGTTCAAAAAAGAAAAATTTGGAGCATGACGCATGAAGGCATTAGGTAAAAAGCTAGCTGGCAAGACTCTACTCGCGCTGTCCATGGCGGGCATGATGGCGGGTGCGGTGCACGCGGACGACAAGGTGCTGCACGTCTACAACTGGTCCGACTACATCGCGCCGGACACCGTGGCCAACTTCGAAAAAGCCACCGGGATCAAAGTCGTCTACGACGTCTTCGACAGTAACGAAACCCTGGAAGCCAAGCTGCTCGCCGGCAAGTCCGGTTACGACATCGTGGTGCCTTCCAACAACTTCCTCGCCAAGCAGATCAAGGCCGGGGTTTACCAAGAGCTGGACAAGTCCAAGCTGCCGAACTGGAAAAACCTCGACGAAGACCTGCTCAAGGCCGTTGGCGACGCCAGCGACCAGGGCAACAAACACGCCTTCCCGTACATGTGGGGCTCGATCGGCATCGGCTACAACCCGGCCAAGGTCAAGGCTGCGCTGGGTATCGACAAGATCGATTCGTGGGACGTGGTGTTCAAGCCGGAAAACATCGAGAAACTCAAAAGCTGCGGCGTGAGCTTCCTCGATGCCCCGACCGAAATGATTCCGGCGGCATTGCACTATCTGGGCAAGCCGACCAACAGCAAGGACAAGGCTGATCTGAAGGCCGCCGAAGACCTGTTCCTGAAGATCCGTCCTTCGGTCGCCTACTTCCACTCTTCCAAGTACATCTCCGACCTGGCCAACGGCAACATCTGCGTCGCCGTCGGTTACTCGGGTGACCTCGAGCAATCCAAGACCCGCGCTCAGGAAGCCGGTGACAAGGTCAAGCTGGCCTACACCATTCCGAAAGAAGGCGCCGGTACTTTCTACGACATGGTCGCCATTCCCAAGGATGCCGAAAACGTCGAAGCCGCCTACAAGTTCATGAACTACCTGCTGGAGCCGCAAGTGATGGCCGGCATCACCAACGCCGTGCGTTTCCCGAACGGCAACAAGGCGGCAACGCCCCTGGTGGACAAGGACATCACCAGCGACCCGAGCATCTATCCTTCGGCTGAAGTGAAGAAGCAGCTCTATGCGATCAGCGATCTGGACGCCGCCACACTGCGTCTGATCACCCGCAGCTGGACCAAGATCAAATCGGGCAAATAAGCCGGTTTGTCGCCACAACCGCTGGCCGTCGTCGTCGCGACGGCGGCCAGCGGATAATTAAATGACAGAAAGTTTTGCTGGATCGGTTTTTCGAGGGTAAGTTGCGCGCCGGTTTTGTTGTCGGGCAGCCATGGCTGTCATGCAGCGCGGGGCAACTTGGGCCCAATCAATTTAGAGGACCTCCACTTGCCTGTATTTTCTTCTTTGCGCAAAGCCCTGCTGGCCGCTGCCGGCCTGACAATCGCTGTCGGAGCCCAGGCCGCCGGAACGGTGCATATTTATAACTGGTCCGATTACATCGGCGAATCGACCCTGGCCGACTTCGAGAAAGAGACCGGGATCAAACCGGTCTACGACGTTTTCGACTCCAACGAAACCCTGGAAGGCAAGCTGCTCGCCGGGCGCACCGGTTACGACGTGGTCGTGCCGTCGAACCACTTCCTTGGCAAGCAGATCAAGGCGGGCGCGTTCCAGAAGCTCGACAAGGCGCAGTTGCCGAATTATTCCAACCTCGACCCGGTGCTGCTCAAGCGCCTGGAGCAGAACGATCCCGGCAACCTCTACGCCGTACCGTATCTGTGGGGCACCAACGGCATCGGCTACAACGTCGACAAGGTCAAAGCTGTGCTGGGCGTCGACAAGATCGATTCCTGGGCCGTGCTGTTCGAGCCGGAAAACATCAAGAAGCTGCACAGCTGCGGTGTCGCGTTCCTCGATTCGGCTGACGAAATGATGCCGACCATGCTCAATTACCTGGGCCTGAACGCCAACAGCACCAACACCAAGGACTACGAAAAGGCCACCGCCAAGCTGCTCGCGGTGCGTCCCTACGTGACCTATTTCCATTCGTCGAAGTACATCGGCGATCTGGCCAACGGCGACATCTGCGTGGCCATCGGTTTCTCCGGCGATATCTTCCAGGCGAAGAACCGTGCCGAGGAAGCCAAGAAGGGCGTCAACATCGCCTATTCGATTCCGAAAGAGGGCGGCGCGCTGTGGTTCGACATGCTGGCGATCCCCAAGGATTCGTCCAACGTCAAAGAGGCCCACGCCTTCATCAATTATTTGCTGAAACCTGAGGTGATCGCCCAGGTCAGTGATTACGTCGGTTACGCCAACCCCAACCCGGGTTCGGACAAGCTGATGGAACAATCCATTCGCACCGATGAAGCGGTTTACCCACCGCAAGCAGTCCTCGACAAGACCTACGTGTCGACCGAGTTGCCAGCCAATATTCAGCGTTTGATGACCCGTAGCTGGACCAAGGTCAAGTCGGGCAAATAACGCACAAACTATCCAGGGTTCGTCTTGCGGGGCGAACTGCTGCTTCTGTTGGGAGTTTCGTAAATGGCAGTTGCCTCCGGCGCCTACAAGAAAGCCCTCGAGGGCGACCAGACACCAAAACAGGTGCTGGTCAAAATCGACCGGGTCACGAAGAAGTTCGACGAGACGATTGCCGTGGACGACGTGTCCCTGGAAATCAAGAAGGGCGAAATTTTTGCTCTGCTCGGCGGTTCGGGATCGGGCAAATCCACCTTGCTACGGATGCTTGCAGGCTTCGAACGGCCCACGGAAGGGCGGATTTTCCTCGACGGCGTCGACATCACCGACATGCCGCCGTACGACCGTCCGATCAACATGATGTTCCAGTCCTACGCTTTGTTCCCGCACATGACCGTGGCGCAGAACATCGCCTTCGGCCTGCAGCAGGACAAGATCCCGAAAGCCGAGATCGACGCCCGCGTGGCCGAGATGCTCAAGCTGGTGCAGATGAGCCAGTACGCCAAGCGCAAGCCGCATCAACTGTCCGGCGGCCAGCGTCAACGCGTGGCCCTGGCCCGTTCGCTGGCCAAGCGGCCGAAGCTGTTGCTGCTCGACGAACCGATGGGCGCACTGGACAAAAAGCTGCGTTCGCAGATGCAGCTGGAACTGGTGGAAATCATCGAGCGCGTCGGCGTGACCTGCGTGATGGTGACCCACGACCAGGAAGAGGCCATGACCATGGCCGAGCGCATCGCGATCATGCACCTGGGCTGGATTGCGCAGATTGGTAGCCCGATTGACATCTACGAAACCCCGACCAGCCGTCTGGTCTGCGAATTCATCGGCAACGTCAACATCTTCGAAGGCGAAGTGATCGACGACGCCGAAGGCCACGCGACCATCACCTGCAAGGACCTCGACCGGCAGATCTACGTCGGCCACGGCATCAGTACCTCGGTGCAGGACAAGTCGGTCACCTACGCGATTCGCCCGGAAAAACTGCTGGTCACCGCCGACATGCCGACCTGCGAGTACAACTGGTCGAGCGGCAAGGTCCACGACATCGCTTATCTGGGCGGGCACTCGGTGTTCTACGTCCAATTGCCGAGCGGCAAACTGGTGCAGTCGTTCGTCGCCAACGCCGAACGTCGCGGCGCGCGTCCGACCTGGGGCGATCAGGTCTACGTGTGGTGGGAAGACGATAGCGGCGTGGTACTTCGCTCATGAACATGCGCAAATTCAAACGCCGTATAAACCGAATCATCCCCAATGGCCGGCAGCTGGTCATCGGGGTGCCGTTCATCTGGCTGTTCCTGTTCTTCATGCTGCCGTTCTTCATCGTTCTGAAGATCAGCTTCGCCGAAGCCGACGTGGCGATCCCGCCGTACACCGAGATCTACACCTACGCCGAGCAGAAGCTGCAACTGCTGCTGAACCTGGGCAACTACGCGTTGCTTGGCGACGACGAACTGTACATCGCCGCCTATCTCGGCTCGCTGAAAATGGCCTTTATCAGCACCGTGCTCTGCTTGCTGATCGGTTACCCGATGGCCTACGCCATCGCCAGCGCGCGCAAGGAGCTGCAAACGGTACTGGTGCTGCTGATCATGATGCCGACCTGGACGGCGATCCTGATCCGCGTGTACGCGTGGATGGGCATCCTCAGCAACAACGGCCTGCTCAACGGCTTCCTGATGAGCATGGGCCTGATCGACGAGCCGCTGCAGATCCTCAACACCAACCTGGCGGTGTACATCGGGATTGTCTATTCGTACCTGCCGTTCATGATCCTGCCGCTGTACGCCAACCTGGTGAAGCACGATCAGAGTCTGCTGGAAGCCGCGTCGGATCTGGGTTCGAGCACCTTCAACAGCTTCTGGAAAATCACCATTCCGCTGTCCAAGAACGGCATCATTGCCGGCTGCATGCTGGTGTTCATTCCCGTGGTCGGCGAGTTCGTGATCCCGGAACTGCTCGGCGGCCCGGAAACCCTGATGATCGGTAAGGTGCTGTGGCAAGAATTCTTCAACAACCGCGACTGGCCGGTGGCGTCCGCCCTGGCGGTGGTGATGCTGGCGATCCTGATTGTGCCGATCATTCTGTTCAACCGCAGTCAGGCCAAGGAAATGGAGGGTAAAGAATGAAGCGCTTCCGTTTCTCCAGCCTGATGCTGGTACTGGGTCTGATCTTCATCTATCTGCCGATGCTGATTCTGGTGATCTACTCGTTCAACGCCTCGAAACTGGTGACGGTATGGGGCGGCTGGTCGATCAAGTGGTACGTCGGCCTGCTCGACAACTCGCAACTGATGGGCTCGGTGCTGCGCTCGCTGGAAATCGCCTGCTACACCGCGGTTGCTGCGGTGGCGCTGGGTACCCTGGCAGCGTTCGTGCTGACCCGCATCACTCACTTCAAGGGCCGCACGCTGTTCGGTGGCCTGGTGACTGCGCCGTTGGTGATGCCGGAAGTGATCACCGGTCTGTCGCTGTTGCTGCTGTTCGTGGCCATGGCCCAAATGATCGGCTGGCCGCAGGAGCGCGGCATCGTCACCATCTGGATCGCCCACACCACGTTCTGCGCCGCGTATGTGGCGGTGGTGGTGTCAGCGCGCTTGCGTGAGCTGGACCTGTCGATCGAAGAGGCGGCGATGGACTTGGGCGCGCGGCCGTGGAAGGTGTTCTTCCTGATCACCATCCCGATGATCGCGCCGTCGCTGGCGGCGGGCGGGATGATGTCGTTCGCGCTGTCGCTGGATGACCTGGTGCTGGCGAGCTTCGTGTCCGGCCCGGGTTCGACGACCCTGCCGATGGAAGTGTTCTCGGCCGTGCGCCTGGGTGTGAAGCCGGAAATCAACGCCGTGGCCAGTCTGATTCTGCTGGCGGTGTCGCTGGTGACCTTCCTCGTCTGGTTCTTCAGCCGCCGCGCCGAAGAAGCACGCAAGAAAGCCATCCAGCAAGCCATCGAAGAAAGCGCTGCCGATTCGTGGAAACAACCGGACGCACGCCGCGCGCCAGCGCCGCAATCAGCTTGAGCAATATCGGGTTGGCCTCAACCCTGCGGCCAACCCGGTTGTAAATGTGGGAGCGAGCCTGCTCGCGAAGACGGAGTGTCAGTCGACTCAGATGTCGGCTGACACAGCGCTTTCGCGAGCAGGCTCGCTCCCACATTTGGAATGCAATCTCCTGTGGGAGCGAGCTTGCTCGCGAAAGGGCCGGTGCAGATTGCATCAATCTATCGCGCAGCCCGCGCAGGCAGCAGCTTCAACGTACTGCGCGTATTCGCCAGCACCTCTTCCTCGCTGAAATGCGCCTGCACATAAATCCCCTCCACATACGCCTCGGCCTGGTCGTCATAGTGACTGTCCAGCGGTACGCCACTTTGGCCGACCGGGTTGATCGTCAGGCCATGCACCGGATCGGCGAAATCCACCAGACGCCGGGTCGACGGTCCATAGGTCACCGGCCATGGCGCCGGGCCGATTTTTGCCGAGAGGTTGTTCGGCACTTCATGACTGCCCGGCGCCGCGAACGGGCCGACGTTGAACAGGCGATCCAGCGGCTTCTGCTGCCCCAGCGGATGGCCGTGAGTCAAGGTGTGTGCCGCACCCCACTGCCAACCCGCCACGTTGTCGCCGAGGGTCAGTTTCAGATGCGCCATGCTTGCCGCCCACGCCGTGCGCACGACATCGGCGCGGGTTTCTCTGGCCGGCGTGCTGCGATTGTCCCACCACGGTGAGTCCGCCTTGGCCGCCAGGCGTGGCAGCGCGGAGTCGATCACCCGCGTCGACAGCAGTGTTTCGAAGAAGTCGTTGCCCAACTCATCGCGCATCGCCGCATCGGCAAGGTCGTAGAGGAATTGGTTGAACAGCGTCGCGCTGACGGAATTCAGCGGATAGTCGCCGGGCCATTGCGCCAATTGCTCGACCAGTTTCAGCTGCGCCGGATCACTCACCACCTCACGCAAAACCGGCAACAGCGGCGCCAACAGACGCGGGCCGTAACCGGTCGTCGTGCCCAGCTGCAGTTGCTGGTTGGCCTCGTTGCTCCACTTCACCCGGTTGTCGCTGAGCTGACGGTCAAGCTGCTGACCACGATCGGCAAGGTTGTAGTAACCGGGGATCTCCATGCCGGTCGGCGACACGGGCTGGAAGTTGGCCGAGACGATATAGCCGCGCGCCGGGTTCTCTTCCTGCGGGTTGGCGCTGAACGGGTAGTAGCCGTCCTTGTCCGCTTCGGGCGTGCTGCCGTCGAGGATGAAGCCCGGTTGCACCCCGGCCGGACGTTTGGGCAGCAAGGCCGAGGCCCACCAGGCGATATCGCCTTTGGCGTTGGCGTACACCAGATTCAGGCCCGGCGCCTGCACCTTGGCCGCTGCCGCGCGGGCCTTGGCCAAGGTGTCGGCGCGGTTGAGCTGGTAGAAGCCGTCGAGGATCGGGTTAGGTGTTTCGAGGAAGGCCCACCACATCGCGATCGGGGTCTTGCCGGCGGCGCTGCCAAGAGCATCGTTGACGATTGGCCCGTGCGGGGAGTGGCGCAAGGTGAGCGTCACCGGCGCCTGACCCTTTACCTTGATCTGTTGTTCGCTGACGAGCATCTCGGTCCACTGACCGCGATACCAGACTTGATTGGGGTTGTCCGGGTTGACCTTCTCGGCGATCAGGTCGAGATCGTCGTTCTGGAACATGGTCAGGCTCCAGCCGAAATCGAGGTTGTGTCCCAGAAACGCGAACGGCACCAGTGCCTGATGATGGCCGTACAACTCGAAACCCGGCGCCGACAACTGCGCCTCGTACCATACCGACGGCACCGAGAAACGGATATGCGGATCGCCGGCCAGCAATGGCTTGCCACTCTGACTGCGGCTGCCGGCAATCACCCAGGCGTTGCTGCCCTCGAACTGCGGCAGGCCGTTGTCGAGCAGCGCCTGTTCGCTGAGGCGGGCGAGGGCGGTGAGGTCCTGCCAGTCGCCGGCGGCGAGGGCCGGTGCGTGCCGGGTGTGATCGGTGGCCAGAACGCCTTTGGCCTGCCAGTCGAGATCGAAGACATTGAGGTAATCGGCGCCGAGCTGATCGCGCACGTAGGTCAGCAGCGGCTCGGTGCGAAACGCAGCAGCAAAGCTGTAGGCCATGTAGCCGGCGACGCTGATGCTGTCTTCGGCAGTGAACGGCCGCTTGGGGATGCCCAGCACGTCGAACTCGATCGGCGCGGCGTGGGCGTCCTGATATTGGTTGATGCCATCCAGATAGGCTTGCAGGCCCTTCCATGCCGGCGACTGCTTGTCGAGGCTGGCGACGTAACTGGCCGCGCGCTCGCGAATGCGCAGGCTGCGAAACAGTTTGTCGGTGTCGAGCAGTTTCGGCCCTAGCACTTCGGCCAGCTCGCCCCGGGCGAGGCGGCGCATGGCTTCCATCTGGAACAGACGATCCTGCGCGTGCACATAACCGAGGGCGCGATAGAGGTCGGTTTCGTTCTCGGCGCGGATATGCGGCACACCGCGCTCGTCATAGCGCACGGTCACCGAGCCTTGCAGGTTGCGCAGCTCGACCTGGCCCTGGCGCGTCGGCTGCTTGCTGTAGATATACCCGCCGGCGGCGCCGAGCAGGACAACGATGAGCAAGGCAACGACGATCAACGCACGCTTCATGGTGACTCCTTGTGCAGGCGGGAGGGCCGCCCATCGGGCTGCAAACATTTATCACAGAGCATCTGTGCGCTGCAGCGCTGTCCTTGAAAAGTCCGGAATGCCTTACTTCGCGTCCGCCGGCCATGGGCAATAACAACCCACCGCCAAGGTGTGGGTAGCATTGACCGGGCGATCTTCCGTCAGGGCATGCAGGATCGGTTCGATAAAGCTGTTGCTGGAGTTGCAGGTCAAGCCTTCGCTGTACGGGCCGAAGTAGGCGAGTTTGCCGCTGCGATCCCAGATCGCCACGGCAGGGCTGGCGGGGATCTGTTCGGCGCCGGGCAGGACGATGATGGTTTTCAGGCTGGCGAGGGTGGCGGGCAACTGGCCGTGGCTGCCGGGCTTTTGCACGGCGAAGAACTCCACGCCACGCGCGCCGAACTGTTCGACCATCTCGCTCAGGTGCTGTTGATTGCCGACGTTGCACGGGCAGGCCGGATCCCAAAAGTGCACGAGGCGGATATTGCCCGGCCCGGCGAGGTTGTCCGGCAGGCGCAGCGGGTCACCGGAAAATACCGCCGTATGTTCGCTGAACGCGCGCAGATAGCGGCCCTGAAACCAGTCATATGCCGCCCACAGCACCCCGGCGCAGATCAGCGCGAGCAGGCTGGCGAACAGTGCGGTGCGGTAGGGCGAACGCATGATTTCGGAATCTGAAAAGGTTGGCTAGCTTGCCATGCTTGCTCCGACAGATGAATATCGCAGGCCGATAAAGTCCGTTTACCGCTTTGGAATGTCCGCATGCCTGATACTTTCGACCCCGATCATTTACGCGCGAGCCTCAAGCCATTGGCCGAGTGGCAGCCGTTATCGGATGAGGCGAAGGATTATCAGCGCTTCTACAAGACCGACTTCGCCGAGCGCGATGTCTGGCGCGGCATGGGTCGTTTCGAAGTCGATGGCTACGAGCTGGTCAGCCATTGCTGGTGGCCGGAGAAGGTCAAGGCGACGCTGTTTCTGCTCCACGGTTATTACGACCACATCGGCCTGTACCGGCATGTGATCGAGTGGGCGCTGGATCAGGATTTCGCCGTGATCGCCTGCGACTTGCCGGGCCATGGTCTGTCGAGCGGGCCACGGGCAAGCATTCGTGATTTCGCTGAATACCAGGACGTGTTGCAGGCGCTGTTCGCTGAAGCGAACTCGATCGCGCTGCCGCAGCCTTGGCATTTGTGCGGGCAAAGCACCGGTGGCGCGATTGTCGTCGATCACCTGCTCAACCATGGCGAGAACAGCCCGGCGCAGGGGCAGGTGATTCTGCTGGCGCCGTTGGTGCGGCCGAGGGCGTGGGGCTGGTCGCAGCTGAGTTATTACCTGCTGCGGCCGTTTGTGCGCGGGGTGGTGCGACGCTTTAGCGAGAATTCCAACGATCCGGATTTTCTGCCGTTTCTGCAGGCCGACCCGTTACAGCCAAGACGTCTGCCAACGAAATGGGTGGGCGCGCTGTCGCGCTGGATCATCCGCGTCGAGCACGCGAAAAAAGTCCGCGACGGCCGCTGATCATTCAGGGGCAGGCGGACATGACTGTCGACTGGCAGCACAATCTGCAGGTGTTGAAATGGAAGTTCGACCGGCCGCAGATACTGCTGTTGGCCGAGGCACGGCATCACCTGGCCAATGAAACGGCGGAGATGCGTGAGGAGTATTTCGAATTCTTGAGCAAGCGGATCAGGGGCAGGAATCTGTAGCGGCTGTGCGGGTCTCTTCGCGAGCAGGCTCGCTCCCACAGGGAATTCGGGATGCTCACACATTTTGTGTCCACTGATGATCCAATGTGGGAGCGAGCCTGCTCGCGAATGCGATCTTTCAGGCAACGAAGATTATTGGCCGACCGCCAACCCCGCCCGAATCGCCGCCAGTGCCGCCTGGTAGTAAGCCTTGCCCTCGGTCGACTCGGCAAACGTCGCAAACTCTTCCAGCTCTTCATCCGACAAATCGCGATAGACGTAGAGCAACGTGTTGTTCAGATCGGCGCCGATCTGATCCATCAGCCGCTGGCGCTGACCATTCAGCATGCCCTGTGCCTGTCCACCGCCAAGCAATCCCGGAATCATCGAACTCAAGCTGTCCGCTGCCACGCCGGCAATCGCCAGGCTGACCTCGGCGCCAGCCTCACGGGCCGGCAGGGCCTGGGCGAGATGGCCGATGATCAGCAAGCGACTGTCGCTGGCCTGCATCTTCGGCAGGCCCTGGGCATTTTTTGCCAGTTGATCGCGACGGGTTGCGAGCAATTCGGCGGCGACGATTTTCTTGCCCAGTGGTGACTGGAAGAAGGTCAGCGCCGGTTTCGGGTCGGCGAGTTTCTGCCGCAGTTGCGCTTCGGCACGCTGATCCATGGCCTGCGCGGCGAAGCGCTGATTGCTGTTGTTAACCAGCGCCTGAAATACCGCAGGCGGCAGGCTGTTCTGATAGCGCTGCTGGGCGGCGCTCAGGGCATCGTTGAAATGCGCGCGTTGTTCTGGCCAGCCGGCGACCTTGTACAACTGATCGTGGCCGTCCGCCCAGGCGGGCAATACGCAGAACATCAACAGTGAAAAAAGCAAACGGCGCATAGGGACTCCTGTCAGCAGCGGACTATTGTCCGTGCGGTGCCGGTACTTGTCGAGAATTCGTAGCAAGGCGCTGCGTGGCTCTGTCGGATTTATCGCCGTCGGCATACTATGCGCGCCATGCCGATATCCTCTGAACACCCGCTGCTGTTACGCATTGTCGACGACCTGGCCGAACACGGCTGGTCGCAGCAGAACATCTTCCTGCCCGCCGATCTGACCCGGGCGCTGGCGGCCGAGTGCCGTAAACGTGAAGCCGAGGGTGAGCTGGCGCCGGCGGCGGTCGGTCGCGGGCCGTTTTCGGAGATTCGCGAGGGTATTCGCGGCGATCACATCCAGTGGATCGACCCGGGTCAGGCCGACGCCACTGACCGCTACCTGAGCCTGATGGACAGTCTGCGCGAGGCACTCAATCGCGGCTTGTTTCTGGGGCTTGAGGATTTCGAATGCCATTTCGCCCTGTACCCGCCCGGCGCGTTCTACCTCAAGCACCTCGACCGCTTTCGCGATGATGACCGGCGCATGGTCTCGGCCGTCATCTACCTCAACGAGGCCTGGTTGCCGGAGGACGGTGGCCAGTTGCGCATGTACCTGGGCGAGGAACGTGTGCACGACGTGCAGCCTACCGGCGGCTGCCTGGTGGTGTTTCTCTCCGGCGAAGTGCCCCACGAAGTGTTGCCGGCCCAGCGCGAACGGCTGTCGCTGACTGGCTGGTTCCGTCGCCGTGGCAACGAGCCGTTCTGAACATGGAAAAGATCCTGGTCAGTCGCTGCCTGCTGGGCCATCGCGTGCGCTATGACGGTGGCGCGAGCGGGCCGTTTGATCTGCTTGAGCAATGGATCGAAGAAGGGCGGGTAGTGCCGTTGTGTCCTGAGGTGGCCGGAGGATTGCCGACGCCGCGGGCGGCGGCGGAGATTCCTGGCGGGCAGGGTGTTGAGGTGCTGGATGGCATTGCCGCAGTCATCACTACTGAGGGCGAGGATGTCAGCGCGCAATTTCTCGAGGGGGCGCGGCAAGCGCTGGAACTGGTGCAAAAGCACGGCATTCGGGTGGCGGTGCTCAAGGCCAACAGCCCCTCTTGCGGGAATCTGTTGACGTATGACGGCACGTTCAGTGGGGTCAAAGTCAGTGGCGAAGGGGTGACGGCGGCGTTGCTCAAGCGTCATGGGGTTCGGGTTTTCAGTGAGCTTGAGCTGGTTGAGGCGGCGGTGACTCTGGCGGCTTTGGACTGATCCGCCATCGTTGCCCTCACCCCAGCCCTCTCCCGGGGGGAGAGGGGGCCGACCGAGGTGTCTGGCGCTGTCCATCGACCTGAAAGACCTTGGCGACCAGGGATTCGACAAAGCCATGATCAGTCGATTTCGGATTCGGTATAGCAATCCCAAGTCGGCGTACCTCTAAAGCATCCCCGGATCAGTTCCCTCTCCCTCCGGGAGAGGGTTAGGGTGAGGGGCTCTTACGGTTTCAACCACTTCTCGGACAGCGCCGCCAACCGCCCATCCGCCTTGATCCGTTCCAGCGCGCTCTTGAGGCTGGCCTGAAATGCCGGATTACCCTTCTGAAACGGGATCGCCAACTCGACCGGCACTGCCGCTTTCGGCTTCGCTTCGGTCAACGCCTGCACCAGCACCAGCGGCCGCGGCGTCTCGTCCTTCTTCGCCAGCAATTGCCCGTCGACCTCGCCGTACGGCTCGCTGAAGTCGAAACGATCCTTGAGTTCGGGTGTCAGTGCTATGTGGTTGAGCGCGACATCGTATTTGCCGCTTTCAACGCCCTGGAGCAGGTCGCCCTCGTCGGTGACGATGAAGTCGGCGCGTACATCCAGCTCTTGGGCCAGAAGTTGCCCAAGCTCGACCTCGAACCCCGTGAGGGTGTCGCCTTCCTTGTAATTGAAGGGCGGTGTATTAGCCTCAAGGGCTATGCGCAGCTCGCCACGGTCGTTGACGTCATCAATCAGTTCGGCGTGAGCCAGCGGGCTCAGAAGGGGTAGCAGGCAGATCAGGCCAGGCAGCAAGCGCATGGTCACTCCTTTGAAATCATTATCGCGACGCTCTGATTCAGGCTCGCTTTGCTATGGTTGTCGAGTGCCTTCGACAACGAATGGTCATGAAGTTGTCATGGCCGTGCGGATTTTACGGAAAAACTGGAGAAGAAAATGAAAAGCTTTATGTCACGTGCAGCGTTGGCCGGTGTGCTGATGGGTGTTTCGGTGCTGGCCAGTGCGGCGACGCCAGCGCCGAAGGATGCTGAAGTGTTCATCGTTTCTCCCGAGGACGGCGCCACCGTCTCGCAGGAATTCAAGGTCAAGTTCGGCGTCAAGAACATCGCGCTGGCCCCGGCGGGTGACACCACCAGGAACACCGGCCACCATCACCTGCTGATCGACGTCGATGATTTGCCGGCCGAAGGCGCGCCGATTCCGACTGACGCCCACCACATGCATTTCGGCAAGGCGCAGACCGAAGCCACGATCAAACTGGCCCCGGGCAAGCACACCTTGCAACTGATCCTCGGCGACAGCGGCCATATGCCGTTCGACCCATCGATCGTTTCCGAAAAAATCACCGTAAACGTGAAATAAAAAAAGGGAGCCTTTCGGGGCTCCCTTTTTTATTCAGCTTCAAGTGGCTAGCTGCAAGCGGCAAGTAAAGGCAGAGCGCTTTCACTTGCCGCTTGTAGCTGCTTTTAGAAAAGCACCCGACTACGGATAGTACCGTTGACGTGTTGCAGCTTCTCTTGCGCCAGCTCCGAGTATTCGGCGTCGACGTCGATCACCACGTAACCGACCTTCTCGTTGGTCTGCAGGAACTGACCGGAGATGTTGATGCCGTTTTCGGCGAAGACCTTGTTGATCTCGCTCATTACACCCGGGATGTTCTCGTGGATGTGCAGCAGGCGGTGCTTGCCAGGGTGAGCCGGCAGGGCCACTTCCGGGAAGTTGACCGACGACACCGAAGTACCGTTGTCGCTGTACTTGACCAGTTTCTCTGCCACTTCCAGACCGATGTTGGCTTGCGCTTCGGCGGTCGAGCCACCGATGTGCGGGGTCAGGATCACGTTGTCGAGGCCACGCAGCGGGCTTTCGAACTCTTCGTCGTTGGAGCGGGGCTCCACCGGGAACACGTCGATGGCCGCGCCGATCAGGTGCTTGTCCTTGATCGCGTCCGCCAGGGCGTCGAGCTCGACCACGGTGCCACGTGCAGCGTTGATCAGGATGCCGCCCTTCTTGATGGCGCGGATTTCCTTCTCGCCGATCATCCACTGAGTGGCGGCGGTTTCCGGTACGTGCAGGGTGACGATGTCGGACATGCCCAGCAGCTCGTGCAGGTTGTTGACCTGTGTGGCGTTGCCCAGCGGCAGCTTGGTCACGGTGTCATAGAAGAACACTTGCATGCCCAGACCTTCAGCCAGCACCGACAGCTGCGTGCCGATCGAGCCGTAACCGACGATGCCCAGTTTCTTGCCACGGATCTCGAACGAGTTGGCAGCGGACTTGATCCAGCCGCCACGGTGGCAGGAGGCATTTTTCTCAGGGATGCCGCGCAGCAGCAGGATCGCTTCGGCCAGTACCAGTTCCGCTACGGAACGGGTGTTGGAGTACGGCGCGTTGAACACGGCAATACCGCGCTCGCGGGCCGCACTGAGGTCAACCTGGTTGGTGCCGATGCAGAAACAGCCGACCGCGACCAGTTTCTTCGCGTGATCGAAGATCTCTTCGGTCAGTTGCGTGCGCGAGCGGATGCCGATGAAGTGAGCGTCAGCAATCTTTTCCTTGAGCTGGGCTTCCGGCAAGGAACCAGTCAGGTATTCGATGCTGGTGTAGCCCGCCGCCTTGAGGACGTCGACAGCCGATTGGTGGACGCCTTCGAGAAGAAGGAACTTGATCTTGCTCTTATCGAGAGAAGTCTTGCTCATCTGCGTAAACCTGTATCCCGGAGAAAAATGGCAGGGAGGGAGCAGCCTGGAGCTGACCCGCACGGCAACAAAGCCGTCACCGCGGATCTGGCCTTGGGCACTGTCCTGCGGGGTCGGTATGCTAGCATAGCCACCCCGCTAAACACTCATTCCTGCGACGTGAAGCGTTCTCAGGATGACCATGAATTGTTCGAGAGTTCTGTCGATGACCAATCCTGCGCTGATTGATGAACTGAAGACCCTGGTTGAGCCTGGCAAAGTCCTCACCGACGCCGACTCCCTGAACACTTACGGCAAGGATTGGACCAAGCACTTCGCCCCGGCACCGAGCGCCATCGTGTTTCCCAAGACCATCGAGCAAGTGCAGGCCGTGGTGCGTTGGGCCAACACTCACAAGGTTGCGCTGGTGCCATCCGGCGGGCGCACCGGGTTGTCCGCCGCTGCGGTGGCGGCCAATGGCGAAGTGGTGGTTTCGTTCGATTACATGAACCAGATTCTCGACGTCAACCTCACCGACCGCACTGCCGTGTGCCAACCGGGCGTGGTCACTGAGCATCTGCAGAACGTCGCCGAAGAAAACGGCCTGTACTATCCGGTCGACTTCGCCTCGGCAGGTTCCAGCCAGATTGGCGGCAATATCGGCACCAATGCCGGCGGGATCAAAGTGATTCGCTACGGCATGACCCGCAACTGGGTGGCCGGCATGAAAGTCGTCACCGGCAAGGGCGATGTGCTCGAACTGAACAAGGACCTGATCAAGAACGCCACCGGTTACGACTTGCGTCAGCTGTTCATCGGCGCCGAAGGCACCCTCGGTTTCGTCGTCGAAGCGACCATGCGCCTTGATCGCGCGCCGAAAAACCTCACGGCGATGGTCCTCGGTACCGCCGATTTCGATTCGATCATGCCGGTGCTGCATGCCTTCCAGGGCAAACTCGACCTGACGGCGTTTGAATTCTTCTCCGACAAGGCGCTGGCCAAGGTCATGGGCCGTGGCGACGTGCCGGCGCCATTCGACACCGAGTGCCCGTTCTACGCCCTGCTGGAATTCGAAGCGACCACCGAAGAAGTGGCCAACAGCGCGCTGGAAACCTTCGAACACTGCGTTGAACAGGGCTGGGTGCTCGACGGTGTGATGAGCCAGAGCGAAACCCAGCTGCACAATCTGTGGAAGCTGCGCGAGTACATCTCCGAAACCATTTCCCACTGGACGCCGTACAAGAACGACATCTCGGTTACCGTCTCGAAAGTACCGGCGTTCCTGCGCGAAATCGACGCGATCGTTGGCGAGCACTACCCGGATTTCGAAATTGTCTGGTTCGGCCACATCGGCGACGGCAATCTGCACCTGAACATCCTTAAGCCGGAAAATCTGAGCAAGGACGAGTTCTTCGCCAAGTGCGCCACCGTCAACAAGTGGGTGTTCGAAACCGTCGAGAAATACAACGGCTCGATCTCGGCCGAGCACGGCGTCGGTATGACCAAGCGTGATTACCTGACCTACAGCCGCTCGCCGGCCGAGATCGAGTACATGAAAGCGGTCAAGGCAGTGTTCGACCCGAACGGCATCATGAACCCGGGCAAGATTTTCCCGGTTTGATCGGTAATCTCTGTTGAATCAATAAAGGCAGGAGTCGGTAAATGAGCTATCAGCACCAGTACGTCGACGGCACGCGCATTCACTTTCCGATCGGGAAAGTCGTATGCATTGGCCGCAATTATGCCGAACACGCCAAGGAACTGGACAATCCGGTGCCGACCGAGCCGCTGCTGTTCATCAAGCCGGGCAGTTGCGTGGTGCCGCTGGAAGGCGGGTTCAGCATTCCGACCGAGCGCGGTTCGGTGCACTACGAAGCGGAAATCGCTGTGTTGATCGGCAAGCCGCTGTCGACCAAACCGAGCCGTGAAGAAGTGCTGGATGCGATCTCCGGTTTCGCCCCGGCGCTGGACCTGACCCTGCGCGACAAGCAGGCCGAGCTGAAAGCCAAGGGCCTGCCGTGGGAAATCGCCAAGTCGTTCGACGGCGCGGCAGTGATCGCGCCGTTCGTGGTCGGCAGCACCTTCGCTGACCTGACCGACATCGGCATCCGCTTGACCATCAACGGCGAAGTGCGCCAGGACGGCAATAGCAGCGCGATGCTCAACCCGATCGTGCCGATGATCCAGCACATGGCCGGCTGCTTCTCGCTGCAGGCCGGCGACGTGATCCTCACCGGCACGCCAGTGGGCGTCGGCCCGCTGAACGTCGGCGATGAAATCGTCCTCGAACTGCCGGGGGCGAGCAGCTTCAGCAGCAGCGTGCGCTAACCGCAGAAGCCCTTGTAGGGGGTGAGCTTTGTGGTGAGGGGATTTATCCCCGTTGGACTGCGCAGCAGGCCCCTCTTCAAGATCAAGAGGGGCGCGCTTCGCGCGCCAACGGGGATGAATCCCCTCGCCACAAGTGTGCTGCTGGCAAATGCACACGCCAATCCCGCCATTTCCCGTTTTTTTCACATCCTCTCTGGATAATTCCCGCGATTCTGGCGTCTCAGCCGGCCTCTTTGTGCTATTACCCTTGGCCTGAATTAACGGAACGCATCCCTCGATGGCATCTCGAACTCAGCAGAAATCCCCCTCCCGTTCGCGCTTCGTCCTGCGCTGGTATGTCTGGCTGTTGCTGGTCATCGCCGCAGCCTATGGGCTGGCGTTCGCCATGCATTGGGATGATCGCGGCGTGCTGTGGGTGCTGGAGCGCTTCGAGAGCAAGGCCGAGCAAAAGGAGAGTGTGTGGCTGCCGGATTATCAGGTGGTCATCGATGCCAAACCGCTGCCGGGTATGGAAAAGGACGAAGCTTCGGATCTGGCCTATAGCCCGCAGACCAAGACCCTGTTCGCGGTGATGGGCAAGAATGCCTTCCTGCTCGAGCTGACGCTTCAGGGCGACGTGTTGCGCAAGATGCCGTTGGTGGGCTGGAGCAATCCGGAAGGCCTGACGGTCATGGAAAACGGTTTGCTGGCCATTGTCGATGAGCGTGAGCATACCTTGTCGATCGTCAAGATCGACGCCGCGACTCGTGAGCTGAACATCGCCGATTTCCCGAAATACGACCTCGGGCCGTCGAAAGATCAGAACAAGGCGTTTGAGGCCATCACGTGGGATCCGCGCAATCAGCGATTGATTCTGGGGGAGGAACGCCCACCGGCGCTGTTCACCTGGAAAAGCGATGGCGGCCAGACCCTGCAGGGCGACAAGCAGAAGCTGGCGAGCGATCAGCTGGATCTGCGCAACCTGTCGGCGCTGGCTGTCGATCCGCGCACTGGCCATCTGCTGGTGCTGTCGGCGGATTCACACCTGTTGCTTGAACTCGACGAGGATGGCAAGCAAGTCAGCTTCATGACGTTGCTTGGGAATTTCAACGGTCTGAAAGACACCATTCCCCGCGCCGAAGGCATGACCATGGATGCGGACGGCACGCTGTACATGGTCAGCGAGCCGAACCTGTTCTACCGATTCGAAAAGCATCGGTGATGCCTTCCCTGTAGGAGCTGCCGCAGGCTGCGATCTTTTAATCTTGCTTATGAAAGTCAAAAAATCGCAGCCTTCGGCAGCTCCTACGGCGCTTGGCTTGTGATCTGAGGCAAGTGGCCATTAAGCTTCAGTTCAGACGGGCGTGATATTTCATCGGCCTGTCATGAATCCGAGCCTGCCTGAATGCGTCGACTTGCCCGCCCCAAACCGCTGATTCTCGTCCTGTTGATGATTGTCCTGATTGCGTTGATCGCGATCGGCCAATACCTGCGTCTGTTCGAGCGCGCCTGGTTCAACCTGCACACGCTGTGGCAACCGGTGAGCAGCGAGGCGATCGGGCTCGACCAGTATCGGGTGACGATCGAGGCGCGGCCGATCGAGGGGCTCGACGATGACGTCTCGGCGCTGACCTACGATCCGGTGCGCAAAAGTCTGTTCACCGTGACCAACAAGAATTCCGAACTGGTCGAATTGTCCCTGGAAGGCAAGATTCTGCGGCGCATCGCTCTGGTGGGGTTTGGCGATCCGGAAGCCGTCGAGTACATCAGTGCCGACACCTACGTGATCACCGACGAGCGTCAGCAACGCCTGATCAAGATCCACCTCGAGGCCGACACCACTTTTCTCGATGCCGAGGATGCCGAGCAAATGACCCTCGGCGTGCACATGTCCGGCAACAAGGGATTCGAGGGGCTGGCTTACGACTCGGTGGGCAAGCGGCTGTTCGTGGCGAAAGAACGCGACCCGATGCTGATCTACGAAGTCCACGGCTTCCCGCATTTCAAACCGGACAAGACCTACGCGGTGCACGTGATCAACAACCCCAAGCGCGATGCCGGGATGTTCGTGCGTGATCTTTCGAGTCTGCAGTACGACGAGCGCAGCGGGCACTTGCTGGCGCTGTCGGACGAGTCGCGCTTGATCATCGAACTGGATGTCGACGGGCGCCCGTTGAGCACCATGTCGATCAGCGGCGGGCGTCAGGGTTTGCAGAAAACCGTGCCGCAGGCGGAGGGAATTGCAATGGATGATGACGGCACGTTGTACCTGGTGAGCGAGCCGAATCTGTTTTACGTCTTCAAAAAACCGGCACAGCCCTAACCAACACCCCAAAACACTGTGGGAGCTGGCTTGCCAGCGATGAGGCCATCACTTTCAACATCATTGTTGACTGACAGGCCGCTATCGCTGGCAAGCCAGCTCCCACAGGTATTTCATTTGCCCACACCAATGTGGGCAGTCCGGCTTACTCAGCCTTGAGGGTTTTCACACCCTCACTCGTGCCCAGCAACAACAGATCCGCCGGACGCGCGGCGAACAGGCCGTTGGTGACCACGCCGACGATGGCATTGATCTGTGCTTCCAGCTCCACCGGGTTGGTGATCTGCAGGTTGAACACGTCGAGGATGATGTTGCCGTTGTCGGTCAGCACGCCTTCGCGGTACACCGGGTCGCCACCGAGTTTGACCAGTTGGCGGGCAACGTGGCTGCGGGCCATCGGGATGACTTCCACCGGCAGCGGGAACTCGCCGAGTACCGGCACCAGTTTGCTGGCGTCAGCGATGCAAATGAAAGTCTTGGCCACGGCGGCGACAATCTTCTCGCGGGTCAGGGCTGCGCCGCCGCCCTTGATCAGGTTCAGGTGCGCATCGCTTTCATCGGCGCCGTCGACGTAGAACTCCAGATCGCTGACGGTATTCAGCTCATACACCGGAATCCCATGGCCCTTGAGGCGCGCGGCGGTAGCTTCGGAGCTGGCGACCGCGCCATCGAACGCGCCCTTGTGCTGGGCCAGGGCATCGATGAAGCAATTGGCGGTGGAGCCGGTGCCGACGCCGACGATGCTCTTGTCGTCGAGTTTCGGCAGGATGAAGTCGACGGCGGCCTGGGCCACGGCCTGTTTGAGTTGATCCTGGGTCATGCGGGCTCCGGAAGCGGGCAAGGGTTGGGCAGAAAGGCCGGCATTATAGGCCTCGCGGTGGTACAGGGGGAAACAAGCTGTGGCGAGGGGATTTATCCCCGTTCGGCGACGCAGTCGTCGTAAAACCCAGGAACGCGGTGTGACTGAAAAAAAGCAGGGGAGCGCTTCGCACTCCAGCGGGGATAGATCCCCTCACCACAACGGTGCTCACTCAAGATTGGGTTTCCAGACCTTAAAACCACCTGTTTAGTGTGGTCGCCTCGGCAAAAGGCGGGTTAGACTCGCTGGTCCCGCCCAATCGCCAGTGATGCTTTCCGATGCTCGAACAGTACGTCAAAAAGATCCTCACCTCGCGCGTTTATGACGTTGCCGTAGAAACCCCGCTGCAGAACGCCCGCCAGCTCTCCGAGCGGCTGGGCAATGACATCTGGCTCAAGCGCGAAGACTTGCAGCCAGTGTTCTCGTTCAAGATTCGCGGCGCCTACAACAAGCTGACGCAACTGAGCGACGAAGAGCGCGCCCGCGGCGTGGTCACCGCGTCGGCGGGCAATCATGCGCAGGGTCTGGCTCTGGCGGCGAAAGTGTTGGGCGTCAAAGCCACCATCGTCATGCCCAAGACCACCCCGGAAATCAAAGTCGAAGGCGTGCGTTCGCGCGGCGGCAAAGTGGTGCTGCACGGTGACTCGTTTCCGGAAGCGCTGGCCTATTCGCTGAAACTGGTCGATGAAAAAGGCTACGTCTACATCCACCCGTACGACGATCCGCACACCATTGCCGGGCAGGGCACCGTGGCCATGGAAATCCTGCGTCAGCACCCGCAACCGCTGGATGCGATTTTCGTCCCGGTCGGCGGGGGCGGGCTGATCGCCGGTATCGCGGCTTACGTGAAATACCTGCGTCCGGACATCAAGGTAATTGGCGTCGAGCCGGACGATTCCAACTGCCTGCAAGCGGCAATGGCAGCGGGCGAGCGCGTGGTTCTGCCGACTGTCGGCATCTTCGCCGACGGCGTGGCGGTGGCGCAGATCGGCCAGTACACCTTCGAGATCTGCAAGGATTACGTCGACGAAGTGATCACTGTCAGCACCGACGAGATCTGCGCAGCAATCAAGGATATCTACGACGATGCCCGCTCGATCACCGAACCTGCCGGCGCGCTGGGCGTGGCCGGGATCAAGAAGTACGTCGAGCAACGTGGCGTCAGCGGCCAGACTTTCGTCGCCATCGACTCCGGCGCCAACGTCAATTTTGACCGCCTGCGCCACGTCGCCGAGCGCGCCGAACTGGGCGAAGGTCGCGAGGCGATCATCGCCGTGACCATTCCGGAAAAGGCCGGCAGCTTCAAGGCGTTCTGCGAAGCCATCGGCAAGCGCCAGATCACTGAATTCAATTACCGCTACAACACCGGCAGCGAAGCGCACATCTTTGTTGGCGTGCAGACCCACCCGGACAACGATCCGCGCAGCGCCTTACTGGCGAGTCTGACCGAGCAGGGGTTCCCGGTGCTCGACCTGACCGACAACGAGCTGGCCAAGCTGCATATTCGCCACATGGTCGGTGGCCGCGCGGCGCAGGTGGTCGATGAAGTGGTGCTGCGCTTCGAATTCCCGGAGCGTCCGGGCGCGTTGTTCAACTTCCTCAACAAGCTCGGCGGGCGCTGGAACATCTCGATGTTCCACTACCGCAATCACGGCGCAGCGGACGGTCGCGTGGTCGCCGGCCTGCAAGTGCCGCATGACGAACGTCATCTGGTGCCGGCGGCGCTGGCGGAAATCGGCTATCCATACTGGGATGAAAGCGATAACCCGGCCTATCAGCTGTTTCTCGGCTGAGCGGCTACGCTGATGGGCATGGATCTACGGAAGAGAACGACATGGAAACCCTGACCACCCTGAAAGTCCTTCACGTCGCGGCGACCGTGGTCATCCTCGCGAGCGGGCTGGGGCTCGCCGCCTTGACCTGGCGTAATCGCAGCGAAGGCCCGGCCAGTACGATGCGCCGTCCCTGGCTGTTTATCTGGTGCCTGATGCTGATCGGCATGCTCAGCATGCCTTTCACCGGCTGGTGGTTGGTGCACCTGGTGGGCTGGCCATTGGGCCAATTGTGGATACTGGGATCCAGCGTGATCTACGCCGTGGCGACGTTCAGTGCGGTCTGGCTGCTGGTCCGGCTGGATCGGTTGTGGACAAGCGGGGTGGGCAATCGCAAGTTCAATCTGGCGCTGGCGATTGTCAGCGGCGTCGGATTTGTCGCCATCGCGGCGTTGATGGGGGCCAAACCGGTTTAAGGCTTGAGGCCGAGTTGACCCCCATCGCTGGCTTGCCAGCGATAGCAATCTCAGCCGCGCAACGAAATCACCGGCCAGCCACGCTTCTCGGCCTCGGCCCGCAGATTCGGATCCGGGTCCACCGCCACCGGATTCGCCACCTGCTCCAGCAGCGGCAGATCATTCATCGAATCGCTATAGAAATAGCTGTCCTCGAGCGAATAGCCGGTGTCTTCCAGCCAGCGATTGAGGCGCGTGACCTTGCCTTCGCGGAAGCACGGGATGTCGGTGCTGCGCCCGCTGTAGCGGCCGTCGATCATTTCGCATTCGGTGGCAATCAGGGTTTCCACGCCCAGGCGCACGGCGATCGGTGCCGTCACGAAACGGTTGGTGGCGGTGATGATCACTAGTTTGTCGCCGGCATCGCGGTGCTTCTTCAGCAGCTCCAGTGCCTTGGGCAGCACGATCGGCTCGATGCAGTCGCGCATGTAATCGCTGTGCCATTGCTCAAGCACGGCCATTTCCGTGCGGCCGAGAATTTCCAGGCAGAAGTTCAGGTAGGCGGCGTTGTCCAGCTTGCCGGCCAGGTAATCCTGATAGAACTCGTCGTTACGCGCCTTGTAGGCGATCGGGTCGAGGAAGCCGCGCTCGCACAGATAATCGCCCCAAGCGTGATCGCTGTCGCCGCCCAGAAGGGTGTTGTCCAAATCGAATAAAGCCAGGCGCATTGCAGTTACCCGCTGAAAAGTCAGTAAAAAGGCGACAAGAATACGGTCTTTTCACAAGAGTGCACATAAGGTAGGAACCTTCGTTGCCGCCTGATCAAGCTTTGTGGAACAATGCGGCGACATGCGTTTGCGAGGTTGTTGCCGTGATCGACCCCGATGGTTTCCGCCCCAATGTCGGGATCATTCTGACGAATGACGCCGGCCAGGTGCTATGGGCTCGCCGTATCAATCAGGACGCCTGGCAGTTTCCGCAAGGGGGGATCAACCCCGAGGAGACGCCGGAAGACGCCTTGTACCGCGAGCTGAACGAAGAAGTTGGCCTGGAACGTGAAGATGTTGAAATACTGGCCTGTACCCGAGGCTGGTTGCGCTATCGTTTGCCGCAACGCCTGGTGCGTACCCACAGCCAACCGCTGTGCATCGGCCAGAAACAGAAATGGTTCCTCCTGCGCCTGATCTCCAACGAGCAGCGGGTGCGGATGGATCTGACCGGTAAACCGGAGTTCGATGGCTGGCGCTGGGTCAGCTATTGGTATCCGTTGGGCCAGGTGGTGACATTCAAGCGCGAGGTGTATCGACGCGCTCTCAAAGAGCTTGCCCCGCGCCTTTTAGCGCGCGACTGACGACGGAGTTCGACCCCGAGCCATGCTCAATACGCTGCGCAAGATCGTCCAGGAAGTTAACTCCGCCAAGGATCTCAAGGCGGCGTTGGGGATTATTGTGTTGCGCGTCAAAGAGGCCATGGGCAGCCAGGTCTGCTCGGTCTACCTGCTTGATCCGGAAACCAATCGCTTCGTCCTGATGGCCACCGAGGGCTTGAACAAGCGCTCGATCGGCAAGGTCAGCATGGCCCCCAACGAGGGTCTGGTCGGTCTGGTCGGCACGCGTGAAGAACCCCTGAATCTGGAAAACGCGTCGGTTCACCCGCGCTATCGCTACTTCGCCGAAACCGGTGAAGAGCGTTACGCCTCGTTCCTCGGTGCACCGATCATCCACCACCGCCGCGTCGTCGGCGTGTTGGTCATCCAGCAGAAAGAACGCCGCCAGTTCGACGAAGGTGAAGAAGCCTTCCTCGTGACCATGAGCGCGCAGCTTGCCGGTGTGATCGCCCACGCCGAGGCCACCGGTTCGATCCGTGGTCTGGGCCGGCAGGGCAAGGGCATTCAGGAAGCCAAGTTCGTCGGCGTACCGGGTTCGCCGGGTGCTGCCGTCGGTACCGCCGTGGTCATGCTGCCGCCGGCGGATCTGGACGTGGTGCCGGACAAGACCATCACCGACATCGACGCTGAGCTGGCGCTGTTCAAGACTGCCATCGAAGGCGTGCGCGCTGACATGCGCGCCTTGTCCGCCAAACTCGCGACCCAACTGCGCCCGGAAGAGCGCGCGTTGTTCGACGTCTACCTGATGATGCTCGACGATGCCTCGCTGGGCAGCGAAATCACCACCGTGATCAAGACGGGGCAGTGGGCTCAGGGCGCGCTGCGTCAGGTGGTCACTGAGCACGTCAACCGTTTCGAACTGATGGACGACGCTTACCTGCGCGAACGCGCCTCGGACGTCAAAGACCTTGGCCGCCGTCTGCTCGCCTATCTGCAGGAAGAGCGCCAGCAGAATCTGGTCTACCCGGAAAAAACCATTCTGGTCAGCGAAGAGCTGACGCCGGCGATGCTCGGCGAGGTGCCGGAAGGCACGCTGGTCGGTCTGGTTTCGGTACTCGGTTCGGGTAACTCTCACGTCGCGATTCTCGCCCGAGCCATGGGCATTCCGACAGTGATGGGCCTGGTCGATCTGCCGTACGCCAAGGTCGACGGCATCGAAATGATCGTCGACGGCACCCGTGGCGAGGTCTACACCAACCCGAGCGAAGTGCTGCGCAAGCAGTTCGCCGAAGTCGTCGAAGAAGAGAAACAACTGGCGCTGGGCCTCGACACCCTGCGCGACCTGCCGTGCGTGACCCTCGATGGCCACCGCATGCCGCTGTGGGTCAACACCGGCCTGCTCGCCGATGTGGCGCGGGCGCAGAAGCGTGGCGCCGAAGGGGTCGGTCTGTACCGCACCGAAGTGCCGTTCATGATCAACCAGCGCTTCCCGAGCGAGAAGGAACAGCTGGCGATCTACCGCGAACAGCTCGCCGCGTTCCACCCGCAACCGGTGACCATGCGCAGCCTCGACATCGGCGGTGACAAATCGCTGTCGTACTTCCCGATCAAGGAAGACAACCCGTTCCTCGGCTGGCGCGGTATCCGCGTCACCCTCGACCACCCGGAAATCTTCCTCGTGCAGACCCGCGCGATGCTCAAGGCCAGCGAAGGCCTGAACAACCTGCGGATTCTGCTGCCGATGATCTCCGGCACTCACGAACTCGAAGAGGCCCTGCACCTGATCCACCGCGCCTGGGGCGAAGTGCGCGACGAAGGCACCGACGTGCCGATGCCGCCGATCGGCGTGATGATCGAGATCCCGGCAGCGGTGTACCAGACCAAGGAACTGGCGCGGATGGTCGATTTCCTTTCGGTCGGCTCCAACGACCTGACCCAGTACCTGCTGGCGGTAGACCGCAACAACCCGCGCGTCGCCGACCTCTACGACTATCTGCACCCGGCGGTGCTGCAAGCCCTGCAAACCGTGGTCACTGACGCCCACGCCGAAGGCAAACCGGTGAGCATCTGCGGCGAGATGGCCGGTGATCCGGCGGCGGCGGTGCTGTTGATGGCGATGGGTTTCGACAGCCTGTCGATGAACGCCACCAACCTGCCGAAGGTGAAGTGGATGTTGCGTCAGGTGAACCTGAGCAAGGCCCAGGAGATGCTGGCCGAACTGATGAAGATCGATAACCCGCAGGTTATCCACAGCTCGCTGCAACTGGCGCTGAAGAATCTCGGGTTGGCCAAGATGAATTCGCCGGTGGTGACCAAGGCTCTCTAAAGATCAAAGGCCCCTCACCCTAGCCCTCCCGAAACGTCGGACCGCCCAGAGGGAGAGGGGACTGATTGGGGGATGCTGCAGAACTCCGTCGACCTGTAAGTGCTTTGCTGAATCCATAATCGACTCGATCTCTCAGGTCGATGTATACCGCAAGGCACTTCGGTCGGCCCCCTCTCCCTCCGGGAGAGGGCTGGGGTGAGGGGCTGCTGTTAGACACAAACCTCAACTTCCCCGAGATGCCCGCCATACGGCCCAAAACTGCGCTCCACCATCCGCCGCGTTCCGTCCGCCTGCACAACCAACGCTGTACTCGCCCGCGTGCCATAACTCTGGCTGGCAATAAACACGCTCGACAACAATGCTTCCGTCGCCATGCCCACCCCGGTATCCGGCAACTCCGCCTCGGGGGCGGTCTGTGCATCGCTGAGCAGGGTCAACAAGCGCTCAGGCTGCGGATCATCCAGTACCGCGCTCAACGCCGCCCTGGCCTTGAGCAGTTTCGGCCACGGCGTATCCAGCCCCGCGTTGGATAACCCATAAACTCCAGGCTGCAACATCACCGGCTCTGACGCCCGCGCATTGAAGTGCCACAACTCATGGGCATTGCCCAGCAGCAGATTGAACCCGGCATATTCGGCGGCACGACCCACCACATCGCTCAAATAATCATCAATCGACAGATCGCCCGCAAGAAACCGCGCCACCAGCTCGCCCCGGGATTTGGTCGCGGGCGGCTGTTGCGGATCGCGGATATTGGTCAGCGCGGCGAAGCGTCCGTTGCTGCCGATCCCCAGCCACGTGCCGCCGGCTTCAAGATCGCGCCCGGCATGCACATGCGGCGCCTCGGGCCACGGCGCCAATGGCAGGCTGGGGCGGGCGTAGAATTCGTCGCGGTTGGCCGCGACGATCAGCGGCTGGGCATGGTCCGGGCGCCAAGCGAAAACAATCAGGCACATAAGGTGGTCCTTGTGTGTTTTTTGCCCACTCTACGCATCCGGCGTCCGTGCATCCATCGCCAGTGGAGCAGAAGGCTGCGCATCCGTTAACATGCCGCTCCTGTTTTGCCGATGCGTGCTGGAGACGGTCATGGAATTTCTGCTCTACCTGGCGCTCGGTGCCTGTGCGGGCGTGCTCGCCGGGCTGTTTGGCGTTGGCGGCGGGATCATCATCGTCCCGGTGCTGGTGTTCAGCTTCACTTTGCAGGGCTTCGATCAGTCGATTCTTACGCATTTGGCGGTAGGGACGTCGCTGGCGACGATCATATTCACCTCGGTCAACGCCGTGCGTGAACATCACCGTCGCGGCGCGGTGCGCTGGGCGATTTTTCGCTGGATGACCGTGGGCATTCTGCTCGGCGCCGGTTTCGGGGCGCTGACTGCTGAAGCGATCTCCGGGCCGAACCTGCAAAAGATCATCGGCGTATTTGCCCTGGTGATCGCCGTGCAGCTGGCGCTGGACGTCAAACCCAAGGCCAGCCGAACGGTACCGGGCAAACTCGGTCTGACCGCTGCCGGTACGGTGATTGGCTGGGCCTCGGCGATTTTCGGTATTGGCGGCGGCTCGCTGACCGTGCCGTTTCTGACCTGGCGCAGCGTGCCGATGCAGCAGGCCGTGGCGACCTCGTCGGCCTGTGGCCTGCCGATTGCCTTGGCCAGCGCGTTAAGTTTCATGATTCTGGGGTGGCACGATCCGTTGTTGCCGGCCCATAGTCTCGGTTTTATTTATCTGCCGGCATTGTTGGGCATCGCCCTGACCAGCATGGTCTTCGCTCGGCTCGGCGCGCGTCTGGCGCACAGGTTGTCGCCGCGCTTGCTGAAAAGGCTGTTCGCCGCTTTGCTGTTCTGCGTGGGTTTGAGCTTTCTGCTCTGACCGCGTGGCAATCCTGGCTTAATCCTGAGGTGGCAGCGTCACCCGGGAATTTTGCTTTCAACTCTAACAAGGAGTCGCAATGCTGCCTTACCCGCAGATCGACCCGGTGGCCCTGGCCATCGGTCCGCTGAAAATCCACTGGTACGGTCTGATGTACCTGATCGGCATCGGCGGCGCGTGGCTGTTGGCGTCGCGCCGGCTCAACCGCTTCGACCCGACCTGGACCAAGGAGAAACTCTCCGATCTGGTGTTCTGGCTATCGATGGGCGTGATCGTTGGCGGCCGTCTGGGTTACGTGCTGTTCTATGATCTGAGCGCGTACCTGGCCAACCCGACGCTGATTTTCGAAGTGTGGAAGGGCGGCATGTCGTTCCACGGCGGATTCATCGGCGTGATGCTCGCGGCCTTGTGGTTCGGCAAGCGCAATGGCAAGTCGTTCTTCCAGCTGATGGACTTCGTCGCGCCGATGGTGCCGATCGGCCTGGGCGCCGGGCGCATCGGCAACTTCATCAACGCCGAGTTGTGGGGCAAGGCGACCGACGTGCCTTGGGCGATGGTGTTCCCGCCGTTCAGCGATCCGGCGCAGTTGCCGCGCCACCCGTCGCAGCTGTATCAGTTCGCCCTCGAAGGCGTGGCGCTGTTCCTGATCCTGTGGATCTTCTCGCGCAAACCGCGCCCGACCATGGCGGTCTCCGGCATGTTCGCGCTGTTCTACGGCATCTTCCGTTTCATCGTCGAGTTCGTCCGCGTCCCGGATGCTCAGCTCGGCTACTTGGCGTGGAACTGGCTGACCATGGGTCAGGTGCTCTGCGTGCCGATGATTGTCGGCGGGCTGTTGCTGATCTGGCTGGCCTATCGTCGCGCCCCGGCAGCGCCGCTCGCGCCGACGGCTTAAACTACGAACCCCGGCGCGCGACGCCGGGGCTCCAAGGACACAGGTACCTCATGAAGCAATATCTCGAACTGGTCTCGCACGTCATTCAGAACGGCACCAAACAGGCCAACCGCACCGGTATCAACACCATCAGTTTCCCGGGAGCGATGCTGCGTTTCGATCTGCAGGAAGGCTTCCCGGCGATCACCACGCGCAAAATGGCCTTCAAATCGGCCATCGGCGAGATGTGCGGCTTTCTGCGTGGCGTGAACAACGCCGCTGAATTCCGCGCGCTGGGCTGCAAGGTCTGGGACCAGAACGCCAACGAAAACGCGCAGTGGCTGGCCAACCCGTTCCGTCAGGGCGACGACGACCTCGGTGAAATCTACGGCGTGCAATGGCGCAAGTGGCCGGCGTACAAGCAGATCCCGCTGAGCAACACCGCTGCCATCGAACAGACCCTGAGCAACGGCTACAAGCAGATCGCTCAGGGCGAAGAAGACGGCCAGGCCTACGTCGTGCTGTACAAGGCGATCGACCAGGTACGCCAGTGCGTCGACACGATCATCAAGGATCCGGGCAGCCGCCGCATTCTGTTCCACGGCTGGAACGTCGCCCAGCTCGATGAAATGGCCCTGCCGCCATGCCACCTGCTGTACCAGTTCCACCCGAATGTCGAGACCAAAGAGATTTCTCTGACCCTCTACATCCGTTCCAACGATCTGGGACTGGGCACGCCGTTCAACCTCACCGAAGGCGCCGCACTGCTGAGCCTGATCGGTCGCCTGACCGGCTATACGCCGCGCTGGTTCACCTATTTCATCGGCGATGCGCACGTCTACGAAAACCACCTGGACATGCTCAACGAACAGCTCAAGCGCGAGCCGTTTGCCATGCCGAAACTGAAAATCTCCGACCGCGTGCCGGAGTTTGCCAAGACTGGTGTATATCAGCCGGAGTGGCTGGAGCTGGTGGAACCGAGCGATTTCTCGCTGGAAGGCTACGAGCACCATCCGCCGATGACCGCGCCGATGGCGGTCTAAACCACACCGCAATATCCCTGTGGGAGCGAGCCTGCTCGCGAAGAGGGCGTGTCAGTCACAGATGTGTCGACTGATACACCGCTTTCGCGAGCAGGCTCGCTCCCACATTTGTTTTTGCGGTGTGCTTAGTGGCCGTGGCTACGGCCGACGTGGGAATGCTCAACTTCGGTTGCGACAACCCCGCCACTCACTTCCAGCCGCTGCAAGATCCCGCATTGATCCGCCTCCGGCCCTTCGCCACAGCGTTGGCGCAGGTCGAGCAGTTGTGTCTGCAAGGCCAGCAAGCCATCAATCCGCGCCTTCACATGCTGAATATGTTCGTCGATCAGCGCATTGACGCTCTCGCACTGATCCTGCGGGCTGTCGCGTAGGGCGAGCAGGCTGCGGATTTCTTCGAGGGTCATGTCGAGGGTGCGGCAGTTGCGGATGAAGGTCAGGCGCTCGGCGTGGGCTTGGGTGTAGACGCGATAGTTGCCGTCGCTGCGCGCCGGTTCCGGCAGGAGGTTTTCGCGCTCGTAGTAGCGGATGGTTTCAACCGCACAGTCGGTGAGTTTCGCCAGTTCGCCGATCTTCATGACCGCCATCTCCAAAAGGGTGCTTGACCCTATAGTGGCTACAGGGTCTTTACTTGGCAACAGGCACCTTCATGGACGCGACCAATGAGCGATTCCCTGCACACCCACAAGCCCGGCGACGGTCACGATCACAGTCATAAATTGCAGCCCGTGCATAAACATGCGCATGGCGGCGATTCCTGCTGCTCGTCAAAAGCCGCCGCACCTGCGCGGGTGCAACTGAGCGAAAAGACCAGCGCCGACGCGCGCCTGAGCAGCTTCCGCATCGAGGCAATGGACTGCCCGACCGAGCAGACGCTGATCCAGAACAAACTCGGCAAACTGGCCGGGGTGCAGCAACTGGAATTCAACCTGATCAACCGCGTACTTGGCGTGACCCACAATCTGCCGGGCACCGAGCCGATCACCGAAGCGATCAAGTCCCTCGGCATGCACGCCGAGCCGCTCGAGGCGGGTGTCGACGCGCCAGTACCGGCAGCGGTGAAAAAACACTGGTGGCCATTGGCGCTGTCCGGCTTGACCGCGCTGGGCGCCGAAGTCATTCATTTCACCAGCGCCGCGCCGGACTGGGTGGTGGCAGTCGTTGCGCTGGTGTCGATCCTCAGCGGCGGCCTCGGCACTTATAAAAAGGGCTGGATCGCCCTGAAGAACCGCAATCTCAACATCAATGCGCTGATGAGCATCGCCGTGACGGGCGCGATCCTCATCGGCCAGTGGCCGGAAGCGGCGATGGTGATGTTCCTGTTCACCGTCGCCGAGCTGATTGAGGCGCGCTCGCTGGATCGTGCACGCAATGCGATCAGCGGCTTGATGCAGATGACCCCGGAGCAGGCCACGGTATTGCAGGCTGACGGCAACTGGCGCGAACAAGAGGTAAAAAGCGTCGATCTCGGCGCCCGCGTGCGGGTGAAACCCGGCGAGCGCATCGCGCTGGACGGCGCGGTGGTCAGCGGCAGCTCGACCATCGACCAAGCGCCGATCACCGGCGAAAGCCTGCCGGTGGAAAAAACCGTCGGTGACAAAGTCTTCGCGGGCACCATCAATCAGGCCGGTTCGCTGGAATACACGGTGACCGCTGCGGCGAACAATTCGACCCTGGCGCGGATCATTCACGCCGTCGAACAGGCCCAGGGCGCGCGGGCGCCGACGCAGCGTTTCGTTGACCAATTCTCGAAAATCTACACCCCGGCGGTCTTCGTCTTCGCCTTGGCCGTGGCGATCATCCCGCCGTTGTTCATGGGCGCGGCGTGGTTCGACTGGATCTACCGCGCGCTAGTGTTGCTGGTGGTTGCCTGCCCGTGCGCACTGGTGATTTCCACCCCGGTGACCATCGTCAGCGGCCTCGCGGCAGCCGCGCGCAAGGGCATTCTGGTCAAGGGCGGCGTGTATCTGGAGGGCGGCTTCAAGCTTGATTATCTGGCGCTGGACAAGACCGGCACGATCACCCACGGCAAACCGGTGCAGACCGATTACCTGTCACTCGACCCGACGGCCGATGCCAGCGCACCGGCAATCGCCGCCGCGCTGGCCGGGCGCTCCGATCACCCGGTGTCGCTGGCGATTGCCAACGCCGCTGTGGATAAAAACCTCGCCGCGCTGACTGTGGATAACTTCGCCGCGCTGGGCGGGCGGGGCGTCAAAGGCGACATCAACGGCCAGACTTATCACTTGGGCAACCATCGTCTGGTCGAAGAGCTTGGCCTGTGCTCACCGCAGCTGGAAGAGAAGCTGTTCGCCCTGGAAAAGCAGGGCAAATCCGTGGTGTTGCTGCTCGACAAATCAGGCCCGCTGGCGCTGTTCGCCGTGGCCGACACGGTCAAGGAAACCAGCCGCGAAGCGATTCGTCAGTTGCATGAACTCGGCGTGAAAACCCTGATGCTGACCGGCGACAACGTCCACACCGCGCAAGCGATTGCCGCCCAGGTCGGCATCGACGAGGCGCGCGGCGATTTGCTGCCGACCGACAAGCTGCAAGCGATTGAAGATTTGTACAAGCAGGGCCACCGGGTCGGTATGGTCGGCGATGGCATCAACGACGCCCCGGCACTGGCCCGCGCCGAGATCGGTTTCGCCATGGCCGCCGCCGGCACCGACACCGCGATCGAAACCGCCGATGTCGCACTGATGGACGACGATCTGCGCAAGATCCCCGCATTCATCAGCCTGTCGCGCAACACCGCCAGCATCCTGAAACAGAACATCGCACTGGCGCTGGTGATCAAGGCGATCTTTCTTGCGGTAACCTTTGCCGGGCTCGCCACCATGTGGATGGCGGTGTTTGCCGATATGGGTGTGAGCCTGCTGGTGGTGTTCAACGGTTTGCGCCTGCTGCGCAAATAGATGAGGAAAGACTGTGCTGAGTGCCGAGCTGAAAGCGTTTTACATGGTCGCCCGCTTGGGCAGCATTACGCTGGCGGCGAAAAAACTCGGCCTCAGCCAACCGACCGTGACCACGCAGATCCGCAATCTGGAAAGTCAGTATTCGGTGGAACTGTTCTACCGGGGCGGGCGCCGTTTAAGCGTCAGTGACGAAGGCGCGCGCTTGCTGCCGATGGTCAAGACCCTGTTGCAGCAAGAGGCCGACATCGAGTTTTTCCTGCGCAACAGCGGCCAGGTGCAGGGCACGCTGCGCATTGCCGCGACGGCGCCCTATTACATCCTCGATCTGGTGAAGACCTTCCGCGAGCGTTTGCCGCAGGTGGAAGTGTCGGTGGAGATCGGCAATTCGCAGCAAGTGCTGGAAGCGCTGGAGGATTACCGCGTGGATGTCGCGGCGTCGTCACAGCTGCTCGACGATGCGCGGTTGATTCGCCGGGTACTCGGCACCGATCCGCTGGTGCTGGCGGTGCATCGCAGTCATCCGTTGGCGGCGCAGGAACATGTGACGCTGAACGCGCTGGCCGGGCATACGTTGTTGATGCGCGAGCCGGGTTCGACCACGCGGCGGTTGACCGAAGAGTTGCTGGCCAGCGCCGGGGTCAGTTTCGGGCCGTTGCTGGAGATCGGCAGCCGCGAGTCGATCCGCGAAGCGGTGCTGCGCAATATCGGCATCAGCATCATCGCCCGCCAGGAAGTGCCGCATGATCCGCAGTTGCGCGTGCTGACCATCGAGAATGCGCCGCAGATTCCGGAGTATCTGTATTGCCTCAAAGAGCGCAAGGGTGCGCGTCTGCCGGCGGCGTTCCTCGGCTTGGCACAAGAGATGTCTCCGGCATGAGACCTTCAATGTCTGAGAAGGCCTCTTCGCGAGCAGGCTCGCTCCCACATTGGATTTGGGTTGTGAACACGATCCCCTGTGGGAGCGAGCCTGCTCGCGAAGGCGTCAGCCCAGGCAAAACACAATCTGAACCAAAATCCCCGAATACCACTATCAGCCGTTTTTGCCTCGCTGCCACATGACGGACGCATTACAACTCTAGGATTGGCCTCATCCGTTTGATGAGGCCTGTCCATGAATCCTGCCATCGCAACTGCCCTGACCAACCCCGGCGCGCCAATGAAAGTGCGCGGCGTGCACAAGCGTTTCGGTGCGTTCACTGCGCTGGACAACGTCTCCCTCGACGTCGCCGCCGGCGAACTGGTGTGTCTGCTCGGCCCGTCGGGCTGTGGCAAGACCACGTTGTTGCGCTGCATCGCCGGGCTGGAGCAGCAGGACAGTGGCGAGCTGTACCTGGGCGATCGCGATGTCTCGCACCTCGCCCCGCAAGCGCGGGATTACGGGATTCTGTTCCAGTCCTACGCGCTGTTCCCCAACCTGACGGTCGAGGCGAACATTGCCTACGGCCTCGCCGGCAGCGGTCGCGATGAAGTGCGTCGTCGTGTCGGCCAGATGCTGGAACTGGTCGGCCTCACTGGCAGTGAGAAAAAATACCCCGGCCAACTGTCCGGCGGTCAGCAACAGCGGGTCGCGCTGGCTCGCGCATTGGCGCCGGCCCCGTCGCTGCTGTTGCTCGACGAACCGATGTCGGCCCTCGACGCGCGGGTGCGCGAGCATCTGTGCACCGAGCTGCGTCAGCTGCAACGCAACCTCGGCATCACCACGCTGATGGTCACGCACAATCAGGACGAAGCGATGTTGATGGCCGATCGCATCGCCGTGATGAACAACGGCCGCGTCGAGCAGTACGCCACGCCGCAGGAAATTTACAACCGTCCGGCCACGCCGTTCGTGGCCGAGTTTGTCGGCCAGGGCAACTGGCTGCCGTTTCAGCGCAGCAGCGACAGTCACGCCCGGGTCGGCGGGATGAATCTGCGCCTGGCCGAGGGCAGCGTACACGGCGCTTCGGGTCGACTGTTCTGCCGCCCGGAGGCGATCAACGTCAATCCGCTGGTGCACGAAGAGAACCTTTTCCCGGCCAGGGTTCGCGAAATCACTTTCCTCGGCAATCGCTGCCGGATGAGCTTCGAACTTGATCAATTGCCGGGCCACGCACTGCTCGCCGAAATCGCGCCAGAAGCCATGCCGCGCCTCGGCGCCCAGCAGATCATGGTCGCCTTGCCGCCGCGCAGTTTGCAGGTGTTCGCCTGATGAACAGCAACCTCGCGCTGCCGCTACCGCACAAGCAGGTGCGACAGTCCTCGGAAGCCGAGATCGGTGATCGCCTGTTCGTGGTCGGCGGGAAAATCCTCCTGCTGGTGTTGCTCGGCCTTGCAGTGCTGCTGCCCTTGCTGGCGATCTTCTGGCGCGGCTTCAGCAATGACGCCGGGCAGGGCGGTGGCTGGCTCGCGGCGAAGGAGTTGGTGACCAGCGCCAATTTCCACTGGTTGCTCGGCAACAGCCTGAAAGTGTCCCTCAGCGTGGCGGCCATTGTCGTACCGCTGGCCTACCTGTTTGCCTACGCGCTGCAACGCACGCTGATTCCGGGCAAAGGCATCTGGCGCGGGATCTCCCTGCTGCCGCTGATGGCGCCGTCGATGCTGCCGGGAATTGCGCTGGTCTATCTGTTCGGCAATCAGGGCATGCTGCGTGGGCTGCTCTCGGACAATATCTACGGGTTCTGGGGCATTGTGCTGGGTGAGGTGATCTACACCTTTCCCCATGCGCTGATGATTTTGCTCTCGGCATTGTCGCTGGCCGATGCGCGGCTGTTCGATGCCGCATCAAGCATGGGCGCCAGCCCGGCCAAGGCGTTTCGCAGCATCACCTGGCCGGCGACCCGCCAGGCGGTGTTCGCCGCGTTCTGTCTGGTGTTCACCCTGACTATCACCGATTTCGGTGTGCCGGTGGTGGTCGGTGGCGACTATCAAGTGCTGGCGCTGGAGGCCTACAAAGCCGTGGTCGGCCAGCAGCAATTCGGTCGCGGCGCGTTGATCGGCATGGTGCTGTTGCTGCCGGCGCTGTTCAGTTTCGGTGTCGATGCCTGGTTGCGTCGCCGCCATGGCGACTCCATGAGCGGACGCGCGCAGGTGTTCAAACCGCTGCCGTCCAGGCTGCGCGACGGCTGCTATCTGGCGATCGTTTTGCTGATCAGTGCGGCGTTGATCCTGGTGTTCGGCATGGCGGTGTTTTCGTCGCTGGTGAAGTTCTGGCCGTACAACCTGTCGCTGTCGCTCAACCACTATCAGTTCAACGAGACCGCCGGCGGTGGCTGGCTCGCCTACGGCAACAGTCTGAAGATGGCTCTGGGCACGGCGCTGATTGGCAGCGTGCTGATTTTCACTGGCGCCTATCTGATGGAGAAAACCCGCACTCAGCGCGGGCTGAACCTGGCTTTGCGCATGCTCAGCTTCGTGCCGATGGCGGTGCCGGGGCTGGTGCTGGGCCTGGGTTACGTCTTCTTCTTCAACCTCAGCGGCAATCCGCTGCACGTGCTCTACGGGACGATGACGCTGCTGATCGTCTGCACCATTGCGCACTACCTGACCACCGCACAAATGACCGCGACCACCGCGCTGCGCCAGCTCGATGCTGAGTTCGAGGCTGCGGCGCTGTCGCTGAAGGCGCCGCTGTACCGGCATTACCTGCGCGTGACCGTGCCGATCTGCCTGCCGGCGCTGCTGGACATCGTGCGCTACCTGTTCGTCTCGGCAATGACCACGGTTTCCGCCGCGATCTTCCTCTACAGCCCCGACACCATCCTCGCGGCGGTGGCGGTGCTGAACATGGACGATGCCGGCAACGTCGGCGGCGCGGCGGCGATGTCGACCCTGATTCTGTTCACTTCGGCCGGCGTGTCCTTGCTGCTGGCGTGGGCTTCGCGCGGCTTGCTGCGCCGTTCCCAGGCCTGGCGGCAAACCGCGCCCGGTCACTGATTGCAACTCCGTTCAACTCATCTACAGGAAAACGCTCATGTTCAAGCCTATGGCCCTGGCCGCTGCTGTGCTCGCGACTTTCAGCCTGAATGCCTTCGCGGCAAAAACCGAGTTGACGGTGTACACCGCCCTCGAAGCCGAACAACTGAAGTCCTACAAGGAGGCCTTTGAAAAGGCCAACCCGGACGTCGAGATAAAATGGGTGCGCGATTCCACCGGAATCATCACCGCCAAACTGCTCGCCGAAAAGGCTCGTCCGCAGGCTGACGCGGTGTGGGGCCTGGCCGCGTCGAGCCTGGCGATTCTCGATCAGCAAGGCATGCTGCAAAGCTATGCACCGAAGGATCTGGGCAAGATCGGCGCGAATTACCGCGACGCCGCCAACCCGCCAGCCTGGGTAGGCATGGATGTGTGGGCCGCGACCATTTGCTTCAACACCGTCGAAGCCGAGAAGCAGGGGCTGAGCAAACCGGTCAGTTGGCAGGACCTGACCAAGCCTGAGTACAAGGGCAAGATCGTCATGCCCAACCCGGCGTCTTCCGGCACCGGTTTCCTCGACGTCAGCGCCTGGCTGCAAACCTTCGGCGAGAAGCAGGGCTGGGCCTACATGGACGGCTTGCACCAGAACATCGGCCAGTACGTTCACTCCGGTTCCAAGCCGTGCAAACTGGCGGCGGCGGGGGAGTTTCCGATCGGGATTTCCTTTGAATATCCAGCCGTACAGCTGAAACGCCAGGGCGCGCCGCTGGACATCATCCTGCCGAAGGAAGGTCTGGGCTGGGAGATCGAAGCGACGGCGGTGATCAAGGGCACGCCGCATGAAGAGGCAGCGAAAAAACTCGCTGACTTCTCCGCCAGCGCCGAGGCGATGGATCTGTACAAGGAAAACTTCGCAGTGCTCGCCCAGCCGGGGATTGCCAAGCCGCAAACCGAATTGCCAGCCGACTATGAGCAGCGCCTGATCAAGAACGACTTTGCCTGGGCCTCGAAGAATCGCGACGAGATTCTGGCTGAATGGCGCAAGCGGTATGACGGCAAGTCCGAGAAAGTTGTCGCCAAGTAAGATCTTTATCGACTGACAAGGCCCCTTCGCGAGCAGGCTCGCTCCCACAGTTGCAATGCTGTCCCCTGTGGGAGCGAGCCTGCTCGCGAAAGCGGTTTCTCATTCAGAGCACCTCTACATGACACAACCCAAAGACCTGCTCATCATCGGCGCTGGCATCCTCGGTCTGTCCCACGCCTATGCCGCCGCCAAACGCGGCCTGAAAGTCGCGGTATTCGAACGCACCGCCACGCCCCTTGGCGCTTCGGTGCGCAACTTTGGCCAGGCACTGGTGACCGGTCAGCCGCCCGGCACCATGCTCGACCTGGCCAGGGCCAGCCGCGAAATCTGGGGCGACTGGGCGCAACTTGCCGGTGTGCAGATCAAGCGCAACGGTTCGTACCTGTTCGCCCGCAGCGAGGCCGAAGAACACCTGCTCGAAGCCTTCTGCGCCGACCGCGCGGTCGAGCATGGCTACAACGCCGAGCTGCTGCGCGGCGCGGCGTTGCGTGATCTCTATGGCGGCCAGTTCAGCCATCACCGCGCTGCGTTGCACGGTGTCGATGATCAGCAGTTGTATTCGCGCGAAGCGATTCCGGCGCTGATCGACTATCTGCGCCGCGACCTCGGCGTCGAGTTTCACTTTTCCACGCTGGTGCGCGATGTCGAGCCGGGGCATCTGCACAGCACCGCCGGCAGTTTTACCGGCAAGCAGATCATCGTCTGCTCCGGCCACGATTATCAGACCCTGCTGGCCGAGCCGATTGCTGCGCTCAATCCGCAGATCTGTCGTCTGCAAATGCTGCGGGCCAAACCGCAGGTCGATCTCAATCTGCAACACGCCGTGCTCACCGGCCTGAGCTGCGTGCACTACGGCGCCTTCGCCGATTTGCCGGAAGCCGCAGCGGTGCAGGCGCAGATCCTCCGTGAACAACCGCACCTGCACGCTAACGGCATTCACTTGCTGATCAGCCCGACACCGTATGGCGAACTGATCATCGGCGATTCGCATCATTACGGCAGCGATGCGTCACCGTTCAACGCCGAGCAGGTCGACAACTGGATGCTCGAACTCGCCGAGCAGACGCTGGGCTGTCAGGTGCAAGTGGTCGAACGCTGGCAGGGCGTCTATGGTGCTCGTGGGCCTGGTCCGTTTTCTTTCCTGCGCCCGGCACCGGGCCTGAGCGTGGCGCTGATGCACACCGGCGTCGGCATGAGCGTCGGCCCGGCGCTGGCCGAACGCAACATCGCGCAATTACTGGAGGAGGCATGAATCACGAACAGGTGATCGCCCGGGTGTTCGGCCTGTATGAACGCTTCGGCGCCAGCGATTACATCGGCGAACCGGTGTCGCAGCTCGAGCACATGTCCCAGGCCGCAGAACTGGCTATGGCTGAAGGCTGTGACGATGAAGTGGTGCTGGCGGCGTTCTTTCATGACATCGGCCATTTGTGTGCCGAGGGCGCGGAAAACATGGGCGGTTATGGCGTGGTCAGCCATGAACGGCTCGGTGCCGACTATCTGCGTGAGGCAGGTTTCAGCGAACGGCTGGCGCGACTGGTGGAATATCACGTCCAGGCCAAACGCTATCTGACCTTACGCGAGCCGGGCTATTACGCGCGGTTGAGTGAGGCGAGTCGGCGCACCCTGGAATATCAGGGCGGGGTAATGAGCGAGGCTGAGGCGGATACGTTTGCGGCTGATCCGTTATGTGCGCTGAGTTTGCGCATGCGGTGTTGGGATGAGTTGGCGAAGGAGGTTGCAGTGCCGCTGGTGGATCTGAGTGTGTTAAAGCGCAAGGCTGAGAAATTGTTGTCGGCTGAGTGATTGCAGCCCTCACCCCAGCCCTCTCCCGGAGGGAGAGGGAGCTGATCTCCATGCTTTTCAAACCTGAGTTCGACTGGATATCTCAGGTCGGTGTATGACCCAAGAGCAACACAGTCGGCCCCCTCTCCCTCCGGGAGAGGGCTGGGGTGAGGGGGTAGCGATCTAAAGCTCAAGCACCCGATCAACCAACGCCTCAACCTGCTCCTGCCTTTCCGCCTGATTCAACTTCGCCTGCGGATTGAGCGACGACCACTGCGGATGCGCGCGCGCCTTGTTCAGCGCTTCCGGCAACTTGCCTTCGCGCCAGGTCTTGTCCAGAGGCGTGGCCACCTGAATGCTGTCCATCGCCGCATGCCCGCGCTGATCCAGGGCCAGCAGCAACTGGCGCTGGCGCAACGCCAACAGGCGCAGCACGGCGTCATCCACTGTCAATTCCCGCTGGCCTTTGATCTTGCCGAGCAGGCGACTGCCATAACTGCGCGCGGTTTGCAGTGCGCCACCGGCAATCGCGCCGGCCAGTGCCGCCGCGCCAAGGGTAATCCCGCCGACCAGCAAATCCACCCCAGCCCCGGCCGCTGCACCGGCAGCAATGCCGCCGCCGACGCGCACGCCGAGTTGCTTCAGGGTTTCCGGGTTGAACAGATCATCGCCCCAGCGCCCGTCGAGCAACGGCAAGTCACTGGCCGCCGCGTCCTGCGGGCGAAACGCGTAGAGCTTGAGCAGCGCCTCAACGCACTTCTGCTCACGCTGGCGCACGGCTTTGCGCAGTTCGCTGATCGCCTGCTGTTCCTGCTCGGCTTCGCTGACCACACTGCGTCGGCACGCAGCGCAGTCGATCAGCAATTCGGCAATCAGGCGCGCGGCGCTTTGCTGACGGGCGAGGCGCTGCGCCTGCTGGTCGGCGATCAACCGCTCCAGTTGCGGCCGGGCGTTTTCCAATAGAAGGGCGAGGCTCTCGTACAAGCGCCGCTCGCCATCCTCGGGCGGCGCGACGCTGTCGAAACGTACCAACGCATGCAGCCCCAACCGCGCCAGCGCTTCACGCCAATCGGGTTCGCGATGGTTGGCGCTGCTGACGAAATTCAGCACCGGCAGCAGCGGTTTGCCGCAACTGGCGAGCACTTCCAGCTCGTCGCGGTACTTGGCCAGCACCGGTTCGCGGGCGTCGATCACATACAGACCGGCATCGGAGGCCAGCAGTTGTCGCAGTACCTTGGCTTCCTGTTGGAAACGCTGGCGCGCCTCGCTGCCGTCGAGAAACCGCGCCAGTCGTGCCGGGCCGTCGAGGCGTTCGCCGGGGCGTTCCAGACGCTCGAGAAAATCCAGCAGGGCGATCGCATCTTCCAGCCCCGGCGTGTCGTACAGATCGAGCAACGGCTCGCCATCCACCGACAACCGCGCGCCTTCGACATGCCGGGTGGTGCTCGGCCTGTGCGAGACTTCGCCGAAGCCGACGTCACGGGTCAGCGTGCGCAGCAGCGAGGTCTTGCCGACGTTGGTGTGGCCAACCACTGCCAGTTTCAGCGGTGCCTTGCGTGCATCAGTCATGTCCGCTCTCCAGCCAGTTCATCGGCGCGCAATCGGCGAATGGCAGTTCCAGCTGTTGCAGCGCCGCGTGCCAGTCACCCAGACGTTGCCCGTCCAGCGCTTCGCCAGGCGGCGCTTGCAGCAGCCAGATGCGGGTGGCGCTGGCGTTGCGCGCGAGTTCGGCGATCAATGCGAGGCTGCCGCGATCCGGCGAACGTCGCGGATCGCAGGCGATAGCCAGCCGCGCCGGCGGGAAGCGACTGAGTTGCTCGAGCAGTTTGTGCCGCGATTCGCGACTGTCGAGGATGCCCGCGTTGCTGACGTTTTTCGGCAGCGCGGGTGGCCACGGACGCTGTTCGTCCAACTCGATCGCCACCAGCAGCGCGCCTTCGCTGGCGCGTTCGCCGATGTTGCTTTCGACGCGATGCAGTTGCGCCGGCTCCGGGTCGTTGACACCAAGGCGCTCGCTGGTCGGCATCAACCGTTCGCGCAGTTGCGCGTAGCCGGGCAGGTTCAGATCCAGGCGCAGCGCCGCTTTGCCGCTGTTCCAGCGCCACAGGCAGAACAGCGCGAGCAGCAGGCGCGGCAGCACGCCGTAGACCACCAGCACACCGACCAGCCAGGTCGCCCAGGCCTGTCGCGCGCTTTCAATATCCAGTGCGCCATCGCCGCTGGCGCGGATCATTTCCTCGGTCGGCACATTGAAGCCGAGCAGCGACGGCAGATAGCCAAGGGCCTGGGTGACATGGATAAAGGTGTCGGCGCCGAGGATCGTGGTTTCCCAGACAAAGCCGTAGCGCCGCGTGGCCATCAGGGTCAGCAACAGAATCAGCGCGCTGAGCATCGCCAGCAGCCACAGGCCATTGACCAACGCGCCGAGCGCCCAGCGGTTGAGTTTCTTGCGTTGCAGCAGCAACAGCAGGGCCGGCGCCAGTTGCGCGGCTTTGGCATCGCGGGCGAATTTTTCGCTGAGCCACAGCCATAAGCGCCCAAGGGTGGCGCCGTGTTCGCCAGCGAAAATCAAGCCCAGCGCCCAGCTCAGTAGCAAAATCAGATTGATCCCGAGCAGACTGCCCAGCGCCCAGAACACATTCACCGGCGTCTGCCCAAGTGCGGCGAAAGCCAGACCGGCGCCGCTGAGCACGGCGAAAATCATCAACAGCACCAGCGCCAGACGCGCGCCTTGCAGCCAGTGCTTGAGCGCGGCGGTCAGCCCGTCACGCTCGGCCAGCCATAGCGCCCGGCGCGCAATGCGGCTCGGCAGATCGCCACCAGCGGCGCGGGCCAGACGATTGGCTTCCAGGTCATCCAGCGGCCCCGCGTGTTCTTCGCGCAGGCGGATGGTTTCGGTGAGCCAGAGGTTTTGCAGTGGAGTCAGTTCAGTCACGCGGCGTCCCGTCGCTAAATCGAGCGCTGAGCATAACCGCTGTGGCGCTTATCGGGGTAAGCGCGGCTCTGGTATCCTCGCCGGCATGACTAAATCACTGCCCCTCAGCCTGATCGCAGCCCTCGGTGAAAACCGCGTGATCGGCGTCGACAACAGCATGCCCTGGCACCTGCCGGGGGACTTCAAATACTTCAAGGCGACCACGCTCGGCAAGCCGATCATCATGGGTCGCAAGACCTGGGATTCGCTCGGTCGGCCATTGCCGGGGCGCTTGAACATCGTGGTCAGCCGCCAGACCGATCTGCAGCTCGAAGGCGCCGAGGTCTATCCGTCGCTGGAAGCCGCCGTGGCGCGCGCCGAGGAATGGGCGAAAGCCCAGGGCGTTGATGAACTGATGCTGATTGGTGGCGCGCAGTTGTATGCGCAGGGACTGGCGCAGGCCGATCGGCTGTACCTGACCCGCGTGGCGCTGAGCCCGGAAGGGGATGCGTGGTTTCCGGAGTTTGATCTGAGCGAATGGAAGCTGGTGTCGAATGTTGAAAACCCGGCGGTTGAAGATAAACCCGCGTACAACTTCGAAGTCTGGGAGCGCGCATGATCGTTCCCACGCTCTGCGTGGTAACGCCTCAGGGGACGCTCCGCGTCCAGTGACGCAGAGCGTCACGGCTGCATTCCCACGCAGAGCGTGGGAACGATCCTTTGAAACTATGCCTGGGCCAACTCTGCGTGTTCATCGGCATCCAGCAGCGCTTTATCCGTCTGCTGCATGACCTGACTGGTAATCGCCCCTGCGGTAATCGAGCCACTCACGTTCAACGCGGTGCGCCCCATATCGATCAGCGGCTCGACCGAAATCAGCAACGCCACCAGTGACACCGGCAAGCCCATCGCCGGCAGCACGATCAGTGCGGCGAACGTCGCGCCGCCACCCACTCCGGCCACGCCGGCCGAGCTCAACGTGACAATCGCTACCAGCGTCGCGATCCACAGCGGATCCAGCGGGTTGATGCCGACCGTTGGCGCGACCATCACGGCCAACATTGCTGGATAGAGACCGGCGCAACCGTTCTGGCCGATGGTCGCACCGAACGAGGCAGCGAAACTGGCGACTGACGACGGAATGCCCAGACGACGGGTCTGCGCTTCGATGCTCAGCGGAATGGTTGCCGCGCTGGAGCGGCTGGTGAAGGCGAAGGTCAGCACCGGCCAGATCTTGCGGAAGAAGCGCAGCGGGTTGATCCCGGCGGCCGACACCAGCACGCCGTGCACCACGAACATCAGGCCCAGGCCGATATACGAGACCACGACGAAACTGCCCAGCTTGATGATGTCCTGCAGGTTGGAACCGGCGACCACTTTGGTCATCAGCGCCAGCACGCCGTACGGGGTCAGCTTCATCACCAGACGCACCAGACGCATCACCCAGGCTTGCAGGGTGTCGATGGCGTTGATCACTTTCTGACCTTTCTCGACGTCGTCCTTGAGCAGTTGCAGCGCGGCAACCCCGAGGAATGCGGCGAAGATCACCACACTGATGATCGAGGTCGGCTTGGCCCGGGCCAGGTCGGCGAACGGGTTCTGCGGAATGAACGACAGCAGCAATTGCGGCACATTCAGGTCGGCGACCTTGCCGGCGTAGTCGTTCTGAATGGTTTGCAGGCGCGCCATTTCCTGAGTGCCGGCGACCAGACCTTCAGCGCTGAGGCCGAACAGGTTGGTCAGGCCGATGCCGATCAGCGCCGCGATGGCAGTGGTGAACAGCAGCGTGCCGATGGTCAGGAAACTGATCTTGCCCAGCGACGAGGCGTTGTGCAGGCGGGCGACGGCGCTGAGGATCGAAGCGAACACCAGTGGGATCACGATCATTTGCAGCAACTGCACGTAACCGTTGCCGACCAGATCGAACCAGCCGATCGAGGCTTTCAGCACCGGATTGCCGGCACCGTAAATCGTGTGCAGCGCGACGCCGAACGCCACCCCGAGGACCAGTGCAAGCAGGACTTTTTTCGCCAGGCTCCAAGTGGTGTGGCGGGTTTGCGCCAGACCGAAGAGCAGGGCGAGGAACACCAGCAGGTTGAGAATCAGCGGTAGATTCATGAGAACTCCAGTAAAGACTGTGCCAACAGCCATCCGGGGCTGCTGCGAACCGGCAAGCCTAACAGCTTGATTTGCAATGATTTAATACCAAAATGGCTGGGCAACCGTCGTTTTTGGAATAAGCGCGTGTCGCTGTCGGCAATGCAACTGACGCGCAGGGGACGTCAGCGGTCGCTGACAGGCGAGGGTTGTCACACTGATTTGTTAGCGTCGAACTCTTTGCATCGGGGAGTAGCGCTATGAGAATTGCACGCACGTTGTTGGCTGTAGCACTGGCGGCTGGCCTCGCCGGCCATGCATTCGCCACGGACCTCAAGCACTGGCCGGCGGATCAGGCCAAGGCGCTGGACGCGATGATTGCCGCCAACGCCAACAAGGGTAATTACGCGGTGTTCGACATGGACAACACCAGTTACCGCTACGACCTCGAAGAATCCTTGCTGCCGTTCATGGAAAACAAGGGCCTTATTACCCGCGACAAGCTCGACCCCTCGCTGAAACTGATGCCCTTCAAGGACACCGCCGAGCACAAGGAAAGCCTGTTCAGTTATTACTACCGGCTCTGCGAAGTCGACGACATGGTCTGCTACCCGTGGGTGGCGCAGGTGTTCTCTGGCTTCACCCTCAAGGAACTCAAGGGCTACGTTGACGAGCTGATGGCTTCGGGCAAACCGGTGCCGGCGACGTATTACGAAGGCGATGTGGTGAAGAAGCTCGATGTCAATCCGCCGAAGATCTTCACTGGCCAGCAGGAGCTGTACAACAAGCTCATGGAGAACGGTATCGAGGTCTACGTGATGACCGCCGCTTCAGAGGAACTGGTACGCATGGTCGCGGCGGATCCCAAGTACGGTTACAACGTCAAACCGCAGAACGTCATTGGCGTTTCACTGCTGCTCAAGGATCAGAAGACCGGCGAGCTGACCACTGCGCGCAAACAGATCACTGCCGGCAAATATGACGAGAAGGCCAACCTGGGCCTGGAGCTGACGCCGTACCTGTGGACCCCGGCAACCTGGATGGCCGGCAAGCACGCGGCGATCCTCACCTACATCGATGAATGGAAAAAACCGGTACTGGTCGGCGGCGATACCCCGACGAGCGACGGTTACATGCTGTTCCATGATGTCGACGTGGCCAAGGGCGGCATTCACTTGTGGATCAACCGCAAGGACAAGTACATGACGCAAATCAACGGCATGATGGCCAAGCACGCGGCGGCGCAGGCCAAGGAAGGCTTGCCGGTGACGGCGGACAAGAACTGGGTGATCGTCAAACCGGAAGACATCCAGTAAGCCACGATCGCATGTAGGAGCTGCCGAAGGCTGCGATCTTTTGATCTTGTTTTGGATCGTTCCCACGCAGAGCGTGGGAACGATCAGCCCCGCACATGGCGGGGCATTTTTGCATCGGCGATTTGACGGTTACAGCCCGTCGAGCATCGCTTTGTTGCGCACCGCGCCCTTGTCGGCACTGGTCGCCAGCAGGGCGTAGGCCTTGAGCGCGGTGGTCACTTTGCGTGGGCGCACCTCGACCGGTTTCCAGCCTTTCTTGTCCTGCTCGGCGCGGCGTGCCGCCAGTTCTTCGTCGCTGACCAACAGGTTGATCGAGCGGTTCGGAATGTCGATCAGCACCTTGTCGCCATCCTGCACCAGACCGATCGCGCCACCGGCCGCAGCCTCTGGCGAAGCGTGACCGATCGACAGGCCGGAAGTACCGCCGGAGAAACGCCCGTCGGTGAGCAGCGCACAGGCTTTGCCCAGACCTTTGGATTTCAGGTAGGACGTCGGGTAGAGCATTTCCTGCATGCCCGGGCCGCCTTTCGGGCCTTCGTAGCGAATGATGACGATGTCGCCTTCCTTCACTTCGTCGGCGAGGATGCCGCGCACGGCGCTGTCCTGGCTTTCGAAGATTTTCGCGTTGCCTTCGAAGACGTGGATCGACTCATCGACCCCGGCGGTTTTCACCACGCAACCGTCCTGCGCGATGTTGCCGTACAGCACGGCGAGGCCGCCTTCTTTCGAATAGGCGTGCTCGAAGCTGCGGATGCAGCCGTTTTCACGATCGTCGTCGAGGGTTTCCCAACGGGTCGACTGGCTGAACGCAGTCTGGGTCGGAATGCCCGCCGGACCAGCCTTGAAGAAGTGATGCACGGCTTCGTCGCTGGTCTGGGTGATGTCCCACTTGGCGATGGCTTCTTCCATGCTGCGGCTGTGTACGGTCGGCAGGTCGGTGTGCAGCAGGCCGCCACGGGCCAGCGAACCGAGGATGCTGAAAATGCCGCCGGCGCGGTGCACGTCTTCCATGTGGTACTTCTGGATGTTCGGCGCGACTTTGCACAGCTGCGGCACGCTGCGCGAGAGGCGGTCGATGTCGCGCAGGTCGAAATCGATCTCGGCTTCCTGGGCGGCTGCGAGCAAGTGCAGGATGGTGTTGGTCGAACCGCCCATGGCGATGTCGAGCATCATCGCGTTCTCGAACGCCTTGAAGTTGGCGATGTTGCGCGGCAGCACGGAGTCATCGTTCTCGCCGTAGTAACGCTTGCACAGCTCGACGATGGTGCGACCGGCCTGGAGGAACAGCTGTTCGCGGTCGCTGTGGGTGGCCAGGGTCGAACCGTTGCCCGGCAAGGCCAGACCCAGTGCTTCGGTCAGGCAGTTCATCGAGTTGGCGGTGAACATGCCGGAGCACGAACCGCAGGTCGGGCAGGCGCTGCGCTCGTACTCGGCGACTTTCTCGTCAGAAGCGCTGGAGTCGGCGGCGATCACCATGGCGTCGACGAGGTCGAGGCCGTGGGAGGCGAGTTTGGTCTTGCCCGCTTCCATCGGGCCACCGGAAACGAAGATCACCGGGATGTTCAGGCGCAACGCGGCCATCAGCATGCCCGGGGTGATCTTGTCGCAGTTGGAAATGCACACGATAGCGTCGGCGCAGTGGGCATTGACCATGTACTCGACGGAGTCGGCGATGATCTCGCGGCTCGGCAGCGAATACAGCATGCCGTCGTGGCCCATGGCGATGCCGTCATCGACGGCGATGGTGTTGAATTCCTTGGCCACGCCACCGGCGCGTTCGATCTCGCGGGCGACCAGTTGACCCAGGTCCTTCAGGTGCACATGCCCCGGGACGAACTGGGTGAACGAGTTGGCGATGGCAATGATCGGCTTCTTGAAGTCGTCATCTTTCATGCCGGTGGCGCGCCACAGTGCGCGGGCGCCGGCCATGTTGCGGCCGTGGGTGGATGTTTTCGAGCGGTAATCTGGCATGGAGCACTCCGGGCGGCTAATCACGTACTAAAGGGGAGTGAGCTTCTGTTGACCTCTGAAACACCCGAAAAATGGCCGTGTGTCCGGAAGCTGCCGATGACGTTGCGGGATCGCCGCTGGTCTCAGCCTGAGCTCATAAACCCGCCGGGGATGAATGGCGATGAATGAGGCGATTCTACACCGCTGGCGTCGCGAGGGAATGGCGCAAAGCGTTGTTCCCCCGCTGAAGAGGCACGCGGGATGACGACTGGCAGGATCAGTGGTCGCCTCCCGGCATCACCGGATTGCTGCGCAGGTTGCTGACGCGACGGCCAATCACGCTGTTGAGCAACAGCGATACGCCGCTCAACACCACGAAGCCGTAACCCAGCGTCGCTTGCAGGTTGGCCGGGCCGAGGCTGATCAAGGCGCTGACCAGCCCGCCACAGATAAAGATGATGGTGCTGCCGGCGGACGCCGATGCGCCGGCATTTTCGGCGAACAGGCTCATGGCGCGGGAGGTAGCCGGTGGCCGGGAAATGGTCGTGCCCACCGTGCAGATGAGCATTGGAATCAGCACCGTCGCAGCTGACAAATCATGATTGGCGGCCAGATAGAGCATTACCAGTCCCGAGAGCAGGATCAGACTCAGCCCGGTAAAAATCTGCTGTTGCGCATTGATATGCCGGTTCAGCACGCTGGCGAGCACGCCGCCGAAGACATAGGCGGCGCCGTAAATCAGCAGGATCAAGGCGAAATCGTAAGGTGCCATCTGCAGCTGCTCCATGAAGATCAGCGGCGAAATGACAATGAAGGAAAAGTGGCAGGCGAAAGCGAAGGCGGAAATCAGCCAGCAGCCGACGAATTCAAAATTGCCCAGGACGCGCTGATAGGACTGGATGAAGCCCAGACGATTGGCGTCATGAGGAGGACGGCTGTTGTCGAGCAATCGCCAGGTCTTGATCAGAACTGCTGCGGCCAGGGCGATGAAGACCCAGAAGCTGCCGCGCCAGCCGAGCGTGGCCTGCAGAAACGTGCCCGCCAATGGTGATACCGAAATGAAGATGCCCGTTGCGGTGACCATCAGGATCCGCAGGCGATCACGCTCGTTGCCTTCGAACAGATCCTGCACCAGTGCCTGGGACAGCACGAAGCAACCGCATCCCAGCGCCTGCATCACCCGGAAAATCAGGAACAGCGTGTAGTCATTGCTCAGCACGCAGCCCAGTGCGCCGAGCAGCGACACGCTCATGCCGGCAAGCAGCAGACCTTTGCGCCCGATCACATCTGACAGCGGGCCGATCAATAACTGGGCAAATGCGATGCCCACGGCAAACAGACTGATCGACAGCGCGATGTCGTTAGACGATCGGCCAAAGTGAGCTGCCAATGCCGGAAAGGAAGGCAGCAGCACATCCAGCGGAAACACGCCAAGCAGGATCATCGCCAACAACAGGCTGACGGCACCGCGTTGTTGCCGGCGGGTAGCTACACGGCTGTGTTTATCCATCGATCAATCCTGCTTTGGCGAAAAGTGTCTGGTTGTGGGGCAATGCAAAGAAGCCCGCCTTGTGCAAGGCCTCCACCGTAGGTTTGCAGCCAACGCGTGCACGAGCGCGGTTGGCCTGCACCGTTGCCGTGCCGCCGACAATCTCCATCACGTCGATCTCGGCAATACCGGCCGAACGCAGGCTTTGTTGCAGCCAGCCTTCATCTGCTTCGAAGAAGATGGAAATGATCTCCACGAGGGTCTTGCTGGCGAACAGGCGTTGACGACTGTTCATCGCAATCCAGAAGTAATGGAAGGCTTCGGCGAAATAGCGGCTGTGCCGGGCTTCGTCGGCAAGGTGATCACGCAACATGTCACTCACACTGGATACCAGCGTGTCGCGGCAGACCTCCAGCAACTCGCGGGCAATGATGGTTTCCGAGACAAATCCCAGCAGGAACCAGGCCAATGCACGGTTTTTCTCCGGCGTGCGCGCGATCAAAGCGTTCATGCGGCTGATCCGCTTCGGAATGACCGGTCGCCGGGTGATGCCGTAGAGCGCAGCGATCTGCTCGGCAATCTGGTTGGAAAACAGCGCGTGGTAGCCCTCGTCGGTATACAGCTGCAGTGCCGCATGTTTCATCGGTAGCGGTATATAAATGGGCAGTTCGCGGTGCACGATGACTTCCACCGCGCGGTTGACGATGCGGTGTTCGAGCAGGGTGGTGTAGTCGAGGAAATACACCAGATGATTGGCGGTAAGGCGGTGCAGGGTTTCGCGACCTTTGGCCTGGATGGCCGGATGCGCCAGATAGGGCACAAAGGCCGGGGGTAACCAGTAGCGGGTTTGCAATTGCTGCTCGACATCGCCCGGTAATCGATAGTCGTGGACACTGCTGCGTACCGATGCACGGTTCTCCCAGCCTGGAAGCGTGAATTTGAGCGACCATGACACCGGGGCTTCGCTTTCGTCCATAGCCGTGGGAATCATGACTGTGCTCCGCTGAGCAGATCACGCATTTCCTGGCACATGGCCTGGCCATCGCTTTGTCCGCAGCCGACGAAGAACAACGGTTGCTCGGCGCTGTCCGCGATGCCGAGCAGGGTTTCAATCTGTGCGTCGGCAAATGCGCCGGTCAACCAGGTGTTCAACCCCAGCGTCGTCGCTACCAGTTGAAAGGTTTGCGAGAGATGACCGGCTTCGATGAAGGCCATGCGATAGGCACGCGAGTGCTCGTACTTCCACCAGAGACGATCAAACCTTGCAGTGATGAACACGCCCAGTGGCAGGTTGTTGATGAAATGCTGGCCGCCGAGCAATTGACCCAGCTCCGGATCCGGCAGCGCATTGATCCGACTCAGGGCGTGTTCGGCAGGGTGATAGGCGTAGATGCCGGGTTCCAGTCCGCTGACATTTTGCGCCAGGACAAATCCCTCACAGGCGTTCAGTCCGCCGCCGGACGGGCAGCTTCGGCGTGCCTCCAGACCCGGTGCGACCGGATCGTCGTGGGCATTGTCGCGTGGGGGAAGGTAGCCGAGGGTCAGATACAGCAGCGTGCCGACCTCATCCAGTGTCACCGCTGCACCGGTGTAGGAACGACAGGTTTTGCGCCTCATCAGGGCCTGAGTCAGGCTGTCATCATCAATGGCGCCAGGTACGGGCAGGGTAATCAGGGGCTGCACTGATCGCCGCGCCCGGGTGTCTGCAGGTTCTGGCTTCGCCAGCACTTCGCTGCAGTGCGCCAGATATTGCCTGGACCACTCGTGGATATTCCGAGGCGTATGTGCGCTAGGTATGTTTTGTGTGCCGATGTGATAGATCTTCGACAATTCATCCCAGCCCCAATTCGGGCTGTCTATTTTTGAAGTTGTCAGAATTCCTGCGTCCAGAAGTTGTGTGTCTATTATGTTGTTCGGGTCAAATATATCAGGGTTGTGTATAAGGCTGGCGAGGCGATGGGAGTATTCAAGATCAAGTTCGTGTTGAGTATGGTTCTTGTAGTTCCAGACAACTTGTCCAGGCGGGCGCGGCAATATAAAAAGAAAAGGATTGATATACATGGGCTCAGGTCACTCGGGAAAAAGTCTGATGGACGCCAGAGTGCCGGCACTCTCCGGCGTCCAGGCTTACTTAGCGGCCGGTGGCTGCAACCAGAAAGGCCAGGTTGGCGAGTTTGTCTGTTTCGAGATAAATGGTTTTCATGATGTGAACTCCTTGTTCGTTGGTAGTTGAGTCGCTTCGTTGCGACAACTTCATATTAGTTTGTAATCGAATATTGGCAAGCGGATATTAAGTAGGAATATTCCAGTAATTTTGTCGGAGTGATCTTTTGCAGGAGGCTTACTGCGTAGGTTTAATTTCCATGATTGACAGGCATGACGAAACTTCCTGCAAGGCAGCGAGAAAGAAGTTGTAGGAAGAGGGCAGGACACTCATGTCGAGTGTGAAAAAACGGGGGGGGGGGCGCGCAAAAAAAACGGGGAGCTCAGTGGCTCCCCGGTGTTCAAGCGCAATCAGCTGTTGGGCAGCAGACGGCAGGTGATGCTTTTGATGTAACGGGTTTCAGCGATGGCCGGATGCACCGGATGATCCGGACCCTGACCGCCACGCTCGAGCATCTGGATATTGCGGTCCAGGTGACGGGCGCTGGTCAGCAGGATGTTCTGCAGATCGTCTTCCGGCAGGTGCATGGAGCACGAAGCACTGACCAGAATGCCGTCCTTGGTCAGCAGGCGCATGGCTTGCTCGTTGAGACGACGGTAGGCGCCTTCGCCGTTCTTCATGTCTTTCTTGCGTTTGATGAAGGCCGGCGGATCGGCAACGATCACGTCGAAGCGCTCTTCGCTGGCTTTGAGTTCCTTCAAGGCTTCGAAGACGTCGCCTTCGATGCAGGTCATCTTGTCAGCGAAGCCGTTCAGCGCGGCATTGCGCTCGACGCCGTCGAGGGCGAATGCAGAGGCGTCGACGCAGAACACTTCGCTGGCGCCGAACGCAGCGGCCTGCACGCCCCAGCCACCGATGTAGCTATAGAGATCAAGTACGCGTTTGCCCTTTGCGTAAGGTGCCAGGCGCGCGCGGTTCATGCGGTGATCGTAAAACCAGCCGGTTTTCTGCCCTTGAATGACCGGCGCTTCGAACTTGACGCCGTTCTCTTCCAGCGCGACCCACTCCGGCACCAGACCGAACACGGTTTCGACATAACGGTTGAGGCCTTCGGCGTCGCGGGCGGCGGAATCATTCTTGAACAAAATGCCGCTTGGCTTGAGCACTTGAGTCAGCGCGGCGATCACGTCGTCTTTGTGCGCTTCCATGGTCGCCGAGGCGATCTGCACCACAAGAATGTCGCCGAAACGATCGACCACCAGACCCGGCAGCAGGTCGGAGTCGCCGTAGACCAGGCGATAGAACGGCTTGTCGAACAGACGCTCGCGCAACGACAGCGCGACGTTCAGACGGTGCACCAGCAACGACTTGTCGAGTGCCAGTTTGATGTCGCGCGACAGCAGGCGCGCGCAGATCAGGTTGTTCGGGCTCATGGCGACGATGCCCAACGGCTTGCCGCCAGCGGCTTCGAGCACCGCCTGATCGCCGGCCTTGAAGCCGTGCAGAGGCGTGGCGGCCACGTCGATTTCGTTGCTGTAGACCCACAAGTGGCCGTTGCGCAGGCGACGGTCGGCGTTGGCTTTGAGGCGCAGGCTAGGCAGGGACATGACGTCGCTCCGGAAAAAAGAGCGGGAGTATAGCGTGTTGAGGTTTGCGCAGGGCTGAGGATGCGATGAAACGCTGATGATGCCTTCGCGAGCAGGCTCGCTCCCACACTTGCAATGCATTCACCTGTGGGAGCGAGCCTGCTCGCGAAAGCGATTTCAGCTCTTATGCAGCCAGTGCGTCAATCAGGGCCTGACTGAACGCCGGCACATCATCCGGTTGGCGGCTGCTGATCAGGTTGCCGTCCTTGACCACTTCCTGGTCGACCCAGTTGACCCCGGCATTGACCAGATCGTCCTTGACCGTTTTGTAGCTGGTCATGGTCTTGCCATTGACCAGCCCTGCGGAAATCAGCAGCCAGCTGCCATGACAGATCACGGCAATCGGCTTGCCCGCCGAAGCGGCAGTCTTGACCAGATGCTGAGCATCCTGGTCGATACGAATGGTGTCGGAATTTTGCACACCACCCGGCAGCAGCACGGCATCGTATTGATCGATGCTCACGGCCTGGAAGGTGTTGGCGACCGGAAAGTCGTCCGCCGGCTTGTCATGGTTCCAGCCTTTGACCGTGCCAGCCTCGGCGGAAAGGATATCGACCTGCACGCCGGCCTGCTCCAGGGCATCCTTGGGGCCGGTCAGTTCGACCTGTTCGAAACCATCGGTAACCAAAATAGCGACGCGTTTGCCATTGAGGGAAGTTGCCATCGGTAAGCTCCTGAGTCTGTGGAGATTTTGCCTTCGCAGCGAACCGTTGAGGTCCGATGCGCCCTACAGATTCCGAAGCCTGGACGCAGATGAAAGTTCCGGCGATGTGTCCATCGGTGTGTCGCCCTGCCGTTTCAGCGGTTAGAATCGCCGCCTGCCCCGGAGTGTGTACTTATGTCCCAAGAGCTGACCACCGAACAGATTCAACAATCGCTGCAAGGCATCAGTGTGCCGGCGCAACCGCAGATCATGGTGGATCTGCAAATGGAGCAGTACATGCCCGACCCGGACCTGGAGGTGATCGCCAAGCTGATCTCCCAGGACCCCGGCCTGTCCGGCGCGCTGCTGAAAATCGTCAACTCGCCGTATTACGGCCTGAGCAACAAGATCACCTCGATCCAGCGCGCGGTAAACCTGTTGGGCAGCCGCTCGATCATCAACCTGATCAACGCGCAGTCGATCAAGGGCGAGATGAACGACGACACCATCGTCACCCTCAACCGTTTCTGGGACACCGCGCAGGACGTGGCGATGACCTGCCTGACCCTGGCCAAGCGCATCGGTACCCAGGCGGGTGACGAAGCCTATGCGTTAGGGCTGTTCCACGATTGCGGCGTACCGTTGATGCTGCAACGTTTCCCCAACTACATGACCGTACTGGAAGAGGCCTATGCCAGCGCCAGCCCGGAATGCCGTGTGGTCGATACGGAAAACCGTGTGTTCAACACCAATCACGCCGTGGTCGGTTACTACACTGCCAAGTCCTGGCGCCTGCCGGAGCATGTCAGCGCCGCCATCGCCAACCACCACAACGCGCTGGCGATTTTCAGCGACGAATCGTCGAAGAACAGCCAGCTGAAAAATTTGCTGGCGATTCTGAAAATGGCCGAGCACATCTGCGCCTCGTATCGGGTGCTGGGCAACCAGACCGAAGATTTCGAGTGGAACGCGGTCGGCCCGCTGGTGCTCGATTACGTCGGTCTGTCGGACTACGACTTCGAAACACTCAAACAAACGATTCGCGACCTCGGCGCGCATTGATCCGAGGACACCATGCCTGAACTGCCGGAAGTCGAAACCACCCGTCGCGGGATCGCCCCGCACCTGGAAGGCCAGCGGGTCAGCCGCGTCATCGTCCGCGACCGGCGCCTGCGCTGGCCGATCCCCGAAGACCTCGATGTGCGCCTGTCCGGGCAGCGCATCGTGCTGGTGGAGCGGCGCGCCAAATACCTGTTGATCAACGCCGAGATCGGCACGCTGATCAGCCATCTGGGCATGTCGGGCAATCTGCGTCTGGTCGAGGCCGGGTTGCCGGCGTTGAAGCACGAGCACGTCGACATCGAACTGGAATCGGGTCTGGCCCTGCGCTACACCGACCCGCGACGCTTCGGTGCGATGCTGTGGAGCAACGACCCGCTCAATCACGAACTGCTGATTCGCCTCGGGCCTGAGCCGCTGACCGATCTGTTCGATGGCGAAAGATTGTTCAAGCTGTCACGCGGACGTTCGATGGCGGTCAAGCCGTTCATCATGGACAACGCGGTGGTGGTCGGGGTCGGCAATATCTACGCGACCGAAGCGCTGTTCGCCGCCGGCATCGATCCGCGCCGCGAAGCCGGGGGCATTTCCCGCGGGCGTTACTTGAAACTGGCAATCGAGATCAAACGCATCCTCGCCGCCGCCATCGAGCGTGGCGGCACGACGCTGCGCGATTTCATTGGCGGTGACGGTCAGCCGGGATACTTCCAGCAGGAACTGTTTGTCTACGGCCGGGGAGGGCAGCACTGCAAGGTCTGCGGTAGCGGCCTGCGCGAAGTGAAGCTGGGCCAGCGCGCCAGCGTGTTTTGTCCGCGCTGCCAGACGTGAAAAAATCCTTCGGTCTATAGTGAGAAGTCTTACTGCTAAGCCCGAAGGATCGTGCCATGAAAGTCCTGCAAGTCTTCTTCGTCACGCTGCTGTTGTGTTCCAGCCTAGCCGTTCAGGCCTCGGAAACCGGCAGCGGTGATCCGCGTTACACCATTCAGAATCCCCCGGCCTACGCCATGCTTGGCGACCTGCTGATTGCCCGACCTTTGCTGGTGGTGGCCACGGTGATCGGTGCGGGAGCGTTTGTGGTGTCGTTGCCGTTTACCGCACTGGGCGGCGGTGTTGGCGATGCCGGTCAGGCGCTGGTGGTAGACCCGGCGAAAGCGGCGTTTGTGCGGTGTCTGGGGTGTACAGGGGAGGGGTTCGAACAGCGCGAGTGAGCTGATCGGGTTTCAGTGGTGTGGCTGATGGCCCATTCGCGAGCAGGCTCGCTCCCACAGGAGAATGCATTGCAAATGTGGGAGCGAGCCTGCTCGCGAAGAGGGCCGGACGGGCACTGAAGAGATCAGGCCTTGCCGGTGATCTTGCGGTATTTCTCCATCAACTGTTCTTCAGTCTCCGGATGGGCTTCGTCCAGTGGAATGCAATCCACCGGGCAGACCTGCTGGCACTGCGGCTCGTCGTAGTGGCCGACGCACTGGGTGCACAGGTTCGGGTCGATCACGTAGATCTCTTCGCCTTGGGAAATGGCGGCGTTCGGGCACTCGGGTTCGCAGACGTCGCAGTTGATGCAATCGTCGGTGATGATCAGGGACATGCTAACTCCAGCCGGGGCGGCAGGCCCGGGCGCTATAAATCAATGCGCGCAATTGTGCCGCATTGGCGCTTGCAGTGCACGCGGGGGCGATCAAGGGCACTCTTGGCTGCGATCCAGAAACGAAAGGATCGCAGCCTTCGGCAGTTCCTACTTCTTGAAGCGCAGGGTCAGCGCGTCGGCCACGGCCGGGTGGACGAACTTGCTGATATCGCCGCCCAGCGCGGCAATCTCCCGCACCAGCGTCGAGGAAATGAACGAATAACGCTCCGACGGCGTGAGAAACAGGCTCTCCACATCCGGTGCCAGTTGGCGGTTCATGTTGGCCAGCTGGAATTCGTATTCGAAGTCCGACACCGCACGCAGACCACGCAGGAACACATTGGCGTTCTGCTCTTTGGCGAAATGCGCGAGCAGCGTCGAGAAACCGACCACTTCCACGTTCGGCAGGTGTTTGGTGACCTCGCGAGCCAGTTCGACCCGTTGTTCCAGCGGGAACAGCGGGTTCTTTTTCGGGCTGGCGGCGACCGCAATGATCACGTGATCGAACAGGCGCGAGGCGCGTTCGACCAGATCGCCATGGCCCTTGGTAATAGGGTCGAAGGTACCTGGGTACAACACTCGGTTCATCGCGTCGTCCTGGCGGGAGTCCGTTGGGGAGTCGGATGGTATCGCAGCCTTCCCGGTCGGCCAAGTCGCCTGTTGGGTAAGAAAGCACTATAGACGATGGGAATATTCTGCTTTTTCATGGATTTTTCAGTCGGTCAGCCAAGGCTGTCGCCAGTTGCGCGGTCAGGCCATACACCGACAACTGCGGGTTGGCGCCGATGCTGGTGGGGAACAGCGAGCCGTCGTGAATCGACAGATTGCGCAGTTGATGATGGCGACCAAGGCTGTCGGCGACCGCGCTTTTCGGATCTTCACCCATCGCACAACCACCCATCACGTGGGCACTGCCCAGTCGCGTGCGGTACAGCTCCAGGCTCAGTCCATCGATCATTGAGCGCGCCTCGGCCAGTGTCTTCACATAGCGGCCGTCGGCGTGCATCGGCATCACCGATTGCGCGCCGCCGGCGAACTGAATTTCGGCCATCACGTGAAAGGCCCGGCGCAAACCGTCCCAGGCGTATTGCGAAACCTGATAGTCGAGCACCGGCGAGCCATCACCGCGCAGCTCCACCGAGCCACCGCTGCTGTCCGGATGGAAGCCATCGCGCAGCAGCGCCAGCATCGCGTGGGTGTGCGGCAGATCAGCCATGTGTTGCGCGTTCTCTTGACCGAAACCGCCGAGCAGTGTGGCGGCCAGCGCCGGGTGCAGCGGCGGCACTTCGAGTTTGAAAGCCATCGGCCCGGTGGTGCCGTCCTTCCACTGAAAATGGTCGGAGTAGATCGACTGCGGCGCGCCGTAGAACGGATTGACCACCTCGGCGAAACGCGCGGCGGACATGTTCACCGGGTGCAGAAAGGTGCGCTTGCCTATGCGCTCATGCGGATCCGGCGCGTCGGAGCGCAGCAACAGCGCCGGGCTGTTGATGCCGCCGCCGGCCAGCACATAATGCCGCGCCTTGACGGTGATGCTGCGCCCGGTCGGCTCGACGCAGCGTTGGTCCATCGCCACGCAATGCAGCCCGGTAACCTTGTCGCCACTGATCAGCAGTTTCTCCACCCGCGCGAGATACAGCAGCTCGCCGCCCTTTTCCAGCGTCGCCGGGATGGTCGTGACCATCATCGATTGCTTGGCATTGCTCGGGCAGCCCATGCCGCAATAGCCCAGATTCCAGCAGCCGCGCACGTTGCGCGGGATCACGTGCCAGCTGTAGCCGAGTTGCTCGCAGCCTTTGCGGATCACGTCGTTATTGGCGTTGGGTGGCACCATCCACGGCGCGACGCCCAGGCGCTGCTCCATTTTTTCGAACCACGGCGCCATCTCTGCCGGGCTATGGCCTGTGACGTTGTGCTCGCTGGCCCAGTGTTCGAGGGTCGGCTCGGGCGTGCGGAAGCTCGAGGTCCAGTTGATCAGCGTCGTACCGCCGACCGCTCGGCCCTGCAGGATCGTGATCGCGCCGTCCTTGCTCATGCGCCCGATGCCTTCCTGATAGAGGCTGCTGTAGGCCTCGTCTTCGAGCAGTTTGAAATCCGAGCTGGTCTTCAGCGGGCCTTCTTCGATCAGCAGGACTTTGTAGCCGGCCGCGCTGAGGATCTCTGCCGTGGTGCCGCCGCCGGCGCCACTGCCGATGATCGCCACGTCGGCTTCGAGGGTGAGGTCGTCGCTCAGTTGCGCGCCGTTGTAGGTTTTCCAGCCTCGGGCGAGGCCTTCGCGGAAGGGATCGGGTACGGGCATCGGTCAGGTTCTCTTTATTATTCTGGATGCTGAGGTGATGCAGCAGGCCCCTTCGCGAGCAGGCTCGCTCCCACAGGGGGATGCATTTCAAATGTGGGAGCGAGCCTGCTCGCGAAGGCCGCGCCCTGGTTTCAGACCTTCGGCGGACCGGGATAACCGCAATGCGCCCAGGACTCGGCGCGGGTGTACCAGGCCATCATCACCATCTGCTGCAACGAGCTATGGCCCATGCGCAGCAAGCTCAGTGAACTGTTCTCCCAGCGTTCGAGGAAATGCCGCATCGCCTCAGGGCTGGCGTTTTCCCAACTGCCCCAGATACCGGTGAGCGGGCCACGGGTCACGGCCATGCCGAGCACATCGAACAGTTGCCGAGTGAGCTTGAGCATTTCCGGCGACACGTGATCAAGGCTGTAGTCCAGCGACTTCAGCGTGCCGTCGAGCGCAGCGGGCATTTCCCCGGTGGCAACGGCGCCGTCGAGCATCACCGGGATCAGCGCGCGCAGGAACAGCAGATCGCCGTCGCGCAAACTGACGAAGCCGTTGGCGCTGATGCTCGACGAGCAGCCAGTGAGGCTGGCGCCAAGGCCGGCGGTGGCGAGAAACGTGCTGGCGCCGAGGCTGAATTTCAGCAGGCCACGGCGCGACAGGGCAGGTGTTTCGGTCAGGCTTGGGTGCATTGTTTTTATTACCCGGCGTCGACGAACGTTTAGCGAATGAACAGCTTCTGAATCAGTTTCTGAATCGATGTGCCGTAGGGTGGGTAGATCAGCCGGGCCGCGTTGAAGCGCTGTTTGATCAGCACGCCCTTGGCCTTGCTGAAGGTCAGGAAACCTTCGTGGCCGTGGTAATGGCCCATGCCCGAGGGGCCGATGCCACCGAAGGGCATATCGTCCTGAGCGACATGCAACAAGGTGTCGTTCAGGCATACGCCGCCGGAATGGGTCTCGTGCAGCACGCGATGCTGTTCGCGTTTGTCGTAGCCAAAGTAGTAAAGAGCCAGAGGACGAGGCCGCTGATTGATGTAAGCGAATGCCTGCTCCAGATCGCGATAGGGCACGATCGGCAGCAACGGGCCGAAAATCTCGTCCTGCATCACCGTCATCTCATCGCTGACATTGAGCAGCACGCTGTGTGGCATGCGTCGGCCCTGGCCTTGTTCGAACAGTGGGATCAGCAGCGCGCCCTTGCTGGTCGCGTCGCTGACGTAACCGTTCAGTCGGGCCAGTTGGCGTTCGTTGATGATCGCGGTGTAGTCGGCGTTGTCGGCCAGGGTAGGGTAGAAGCCTTTCACAGCCTGACGGTAGGCCTCGACGAAGGCGCCGACGCGGTCTTCCGGCACCAGCACATAGTCGGGCGCGACGCAGGTCTGCCCGGCGTTGAGGGTCTTGCCGAAGGCGATGCGTTCGGCGGCGTCCTTGAGCGGTACGTCTGTGGAGACGATGGCCGGCGACTTGCCGCCCAGTTCCAGCGTCACTGGCGTGAGGTTTTCCGCCGCAGCGCGCATGACGTGTTTGCCGACGCTGGTGGAACCGGTGAACAGCAAGTGATCGAACGGCAACCGCGAGAACGCTACGCCGACATCCGCTTCGCCCAGCACTACACAAACCAGGTCTTCGGGAAAGATCCGCGCGAGCAGCTCTTTGAGCAACAGGCCGGTGGCCGGGGTCGATTCGCTGAGCTTGAGCATCACCCGATTGCCCGCCGCCAGGGCGCCGACCATCGGCCCCACGGCCAGATACAGCGGGTAGTTCCACGGCACGATCACACCGACCACGCCCAGCGGCTGGTAAACCACCTTTGCCGAAGCAGGCTGGAACGCCATGCCGACCTTGCGCCGCGATGGCTTCATCCAGTTCTTCAGATGACGGCTGGCGTAGTGAATGCCGTGCAGGCTCGGCATCAGTTCGGCGAGCAGGGTTTCGTCGGCGCTGCGGTGACTGAAATCGGCGCTGATCGCCTCGATCAATGCCTGACGCTCAGCGCTGAGCAGATCGCGCAAAGCCTTGAGCCATTGCTGACGTTGTGCGGCCGGCGGCATCGGGTTGGCGGCGTACGCGGCCCGTTGTGCCTGGAACTGCCGATCGAGGGTTTCAAGAGGCTGTTGCAGGGTTTGCAGGTAGGCAATGTCGGCAGTCATCGCGGGCTCCGGATTTTATTGTAATGGGCACTTTTTAGAGTCTAAGCTCTAGAAAGTCAAACGACTTCCGTGCACGGCAAGGTTTTATCCATTTCCGGTTAGGTCGTAAGATGCGCCGTCTACGCACTCTGAATTAAAGCTCAAGCCATGGCCCCACGAATAAAAACCAGCGAGCGCATCGTTCAGAACAGCCTGGAGCTGTTCAATCAGCAGGGCGAGCGCAGCGTCAGCACCAACCACATCGCCGCGCACATGGAGATTTCTCCGGGCAACCTGTACTACCACTTCCCCAACAAGCAGGCGATCATCGCTGTGTTGTTCAGTGAGTACGAAGCCCTGGTGGACAGCTTTTTGCGTCCGCCTCAGGGTCGCCCGGCGACCGTCGAGGACAAGCGTTTCTATCTCAAGGAACTGCTCTCGGCCATGTGGCGTTACCGTTTTCTGCATCGCGATCTTGAGCATCTGCTCGACAGCGATGCGGAACTGGCCGCGCGTTATCGGCGCTTCTCCCAGCGCTGCGTGATCCAGGGGGCCGCTATCTACGAAGGTTTTGTCGCCGCCGGCATCCTGAAAATGGATCGCGTGCAGATCGAATCGCTGACCCTCAATGCGTGGATCATCCTGACCTCGTGGGTGCGTTTTCTGTGCACCACGCGGGAAAACTCCAACCACCTCAGCGAACAGGCCGTGAAGCGTGGCGTGTATCAGGTGCTGGTGCTTGAGGCAGGGTTTGTCACCGATCAGGCGCGGGATGAAGTCAACGCACTGTTCGACGAATTCTATGTGCCGCTGGCGCAGGCCCTTGAAGACGTGAAATAAACCGTTCAGCCGAATTCCACAGGAGCCCGTTATGTCGATTGCGCAGTTGATCAGCCCACAAGCTTTGGACGCTCGCAAAGAGCAGCCGGGGCTGGTGATTCTCGATTGTCGTTTCGCCCTCGAAGATCCGGATTACGGCCAGCGCAGCTACGCCGAAGGGCATATTGCCGGGGCGAGTTTCGCCGATCTGGAACGGGATCTGAGCGGTAAAGTCGAGAAGGGCGTGACCGGACGTCATCCGTTGCCCGAGCCGGCGGTGTTGATCGAGCGCCTGCAAGCCTGGGGCATCAGCAACGACAGCGATGTGGTTTTGTACGACGACGGCCCGGGTGCATACGCGGCGCGGGCGTGGTGGTTGCTGGCATGGCTGGGCAAGCGCGACGGCGTATTCATTCTCGATGGCGGGCTCAAGGTCTGGCACGCGGCCGGCCTGCCGCTGAGCCTGGATCCGCCGAGCGTGACGTCGGGTAACTTCAGTGGTCAGCCGGACATGAGCCTGTTGCTCAGCGCCGAACAATTGCAGCAGCGCCTCGGCCAGCCAACCCTGACCCTGCTCGACGCCCGCGCCTTGCCGCGCTTCAAGGGCGAAGTGGAACCGATCGATCCGGTCGCCGGGCACATTCCCGGCGCGCAGTGCGCGGCGTTCACCGACAACCTCGGCAGTGATGGACGTTTTTTGCCGGCGGAGCAGCTCAAGCAGCGCTTTGCGGCGAAGCTGGGTGATCGCTCACCGTCGGAACTGGTCGCCTACTGCGGCTCGGGAGTGACGGCGTGTCACAACCTGTTCGCACTGTGCCTGGCTGGGTATCCGCTGGGGGCGCTGTATGCCGGATCGTGGAGCGAGTGGATCAACGAACCGTCGCGCGGCATTGCCACGGGCGAATAAACACAGCGATCTCCTGTAGGAGTGAGCCTGCTCGCGATGGCGGTATGTCTGTGAGTTAAATGCCAACTGACTCACCGCTTTCGCGAGCAGGCTCGCTCCCACATTGAATCAGGTTGTGCCATGCATTTTCATGCCGACACAAATCCCTGTGGGAGCGAGCCTGCTCGCGAAGGCGTCCTGTCAGGCATTGAATTTCCAGACTGACCCACCGCCATCGCGAGCAGGCTCACTCCTGCAAGGGATATGCGGCGTTCATTGACCGAGTGCGGCCAGCCATTGTGGTATGCGCCGCTCCAGGTAATACCCGGGCTGGCGAAACGAGCCGTCGACGAAACCGACATGACCGCCACGCGTTTGCAATTCGAACTGGGTGCAGGCTGACAACTCATCGGCTTGCGGCAGGCTGTGGGGAAATACGAACGGATCATCCGCTGCCTGAATGATCAGCGTCGGCGTGCGGATCTCGCCTAGGTAGTAGCGGCTCGAGGCGCGGCGGTAGTAATCCTCGGCATCGGTGAAACCATGCAGCGGCGCGGTAACCCGGCCGTCGAAATCCCAAAACGTACGCATGTTTTCCAGCGAGCCGAGCGCGGCCAGTTTCGCCAGGCCGTCTTCGCGCCCGTCATGCTGGAACTGGCGCTGCTTGTTTTTGATGTAGGCGACCATTTCGCGCATGAAATGCGCCTGATAAACCCGCGAAAACCCCTGGCCGATACGATCGGCACATTGATCGAGGCGGAACGGTACCGACACCGCCACCGCGCCGAGCACACCGCTGTTGCTGCCGGTTTCACCGAGATGCTTGAGCAGCACATTACCGCCCAGCGAATAGCCGACCGCGTACAACGGCGCCAACGGTCGTTTCGCGCGCAGGTGCTGGATGGCTTCGGCAAGGTCTTCGCTGGCGCCGGAGTGGTAGCTGCGCGGCAACAGATTCGGCTCGCCGGAACAACCGCGCCAGTTCAGCGCGACGCTGGCCCAGCCCTGATCGGCCAAGGCCTTTTGGATGCCCGCCACATAGGGCGAATTGGAAGAACCGGTCAAACCGTGCAGCACCAGTACCAACGGCGCCTCGGCACTGTGCGGGCCGTGCCAGTCGAGGTCGAGGAAGTCGCCGTCCTCGAGCCACAGGCGTTCGCGTTCGCGCTCGATGTGCACGGTCTTGCGCCACAGCGGACCCCACAGGGTTTGCAGATGCGGATTGCCGAGGCCGAAGGCCGGAACGAAACGCGAGGCGGGAAGCGGGGACGGTGATTGCACGGCAAATCTCGACAGGTCTTGCGTAAAGCGACCGGCGCACAGGGCGGGCTATCGCTTCTCAACGAAAGCGCCTAACTTGCCACAAAGCCCGGGTCGGCGCGACACATGTCCTCTTCAGCCTGACCGATCGGCGCAACCTCCGGTCCAGGCAGTGGCTGTTGCTCGACACTGGGGCCGACCGTAACCGACACCCAGCGATCAACAGACAAGTGACGGTTCATGGCGAGTTTGATGTCGTCCACCGTCAGCTTCTGCACTTGTTGCATTGTGTAATCCAGATCGAGCGGCAAGTCGTAGCGGTTGATCTCCACGAGTCTGGCCAGAATGTGCCGGTTGCTGGCGCTGGTGAGCACATTTCTGTTGGCCAGCCTGCGCTTGAGGTGCTCGAGTTCCGGGGCGGTCGGCCCTTGCCGAAGAAAATCATTGAGCATCGAGCGCACCAAAGCGACGGTGCTGTCGCTCATGGAGCTACCGGTCTGCAAGGTGACGGTCAGCAACCCGGCGCCACCAGCCCAATTGACGCTGGCGCCATACACGTCATAAACCTGTCCGCGCTTGTGCCGCAGTTCATTCATCAACCGACTGTTGCTGCCTCCGGCGAGAATCTGACTGGCGGCGTACAAGGCGGTGTGATCGGCATGTCGTCGCGGCACGCTGATTTGGGCAAAGGCAATGTGGGTCTGCAGTTGATTCAGTTCCAGGTGACTGGACTGGACGTTTCCGGGCGTTGCCATTGCTGAAGACACCAGCGCGTCAGGAGGCTTGGGCAGGGCATTGCTGATCTGCAGGCTGATCGCTTGTGCCTGGTCCAGAGTGAGGTCGCCGACCAGGGTGATTTGCGCATGTCGGGCAGCGTAATAGCGGCGATGGAAATCCTCCACGGCGGCCCGGGTCACGGCATTGAGGCCCCATTGCGTGCCATAGACCGGAAGGCTGTAGGGGCTGTCCGGCGCAAGCAGTGCCTTGATGCTCTGCGAGGCCAGACCCGCGGCATCGCCTTGCTCTGCGATGAGCGCGGCGCGCAGTTCGTCTTTCACTGGCGGCAGGCGCTGGGCGCTGAGCGATGGCTCGCTGAATATTCGCGTCAACAGATCCATCGCCGGTAGGCGCTTGGCCGGATCGCTGAGGCTGCGCAGGGAGAACACGGCGCGGTCGTGATCGATGTCCATTTCCCATTGCGCGCCGAGCCCGTCGAAGGTTTCGACGATGGCGGACAAATCCTTGCCGGGGATACCTTCATTGAGCATGGAAAAGGTCGTGGCAGCCAGGCCCGGCAGGCTACCGTCGCGGGCGCTGCCTGCGGCGAAGCTGACGTGAATATCGAACATCGGCAGATCGCTCGTGCGCACGAACAGCACCTTGGTGCCGGTCAGGGTTTTCCAGCCCCTGATCTGCAATGCGCGCGGCTTGATTTCCAGCGCTTGGACTTCGCTGAGCGATTGCAGGCGCGATGTCCGCGCTTGTTCAGGCTGACCATCAGCGCAAGCCGCCGCAGCCGACAGCCACATCAGGACCAACCCCGTGCGCCTTGAGGACCTGCTCATCGGACGTCCACCTTGCGTACGTGGGCAACGCTGAGACGCTCGGGTGTCAGCCACGTGGCGGCCACTTCGCGGATCTGTTGCGGCGTCACTTTCGCCAATGCAGCTGCATCTTCATCGAGTATTCGCCAAGGCAAGCCGATGGCCTGGAGCCTGGCCAGCTGACGCGCCTGTTCCTGAATCGAATCGCGGGCATACACCTGCTGCGCGATCAGTTGCGTGCGTGCCCGCTCGAGCTCTTCTGCCGACGGTGGTGTGGTGCGCAACGTTTCGATCTGCTCCCACACCCGCGCTTGCGCACCTTCAAGATCGGTCAGCGGCGGATCGGCCAGCTCGGCAGTCAACAGCAGCAGGCTGTCGCCGCGCGTCCGTTCGTCGTAGTGAGTGTCGACACGATTGAGAACGCGGTCGGTGAAAATCAATTTCTTTTGCAGGCGCGCGCCATGTGCGCCGCCGAGTATCGCGTTGATCAGGCGCAGGGCGTGCACGGTGTGCAGGTCTTTGGCCGTGGCCAGTCCGGGCAGATTGAAAGCCATCAGCAACCGCTCTGCTGGGACATGGCGCTGCAAGGTCAGTCTGCGTTCGCCCGGCACTTTCAGCTCCACGGGCCGTAACAGGCGCGGCACGGGACGATTTGCGAGCGCGCCAAAATAGCGCTCGGCCAGCGGCTGCACGTGTGCGAGCGTGACATCGCCGACGATCACCAGTACGGCGTTGCCCGGCGCATAACGGCTTTGATACCAATGGCGAAGTTCCTTGGCGTCCACGTGCTGCAGGTCGTGCATCCAGCCGATGACTGGCGTGCGATAGCTGTTGGCGACATGCGCCTGGCTGGTGAAGTGTTCCAGCGCAGCGGCGTCGACATCGTCGTCGATGCGCAGCTGGCGCTCTTCGCGGATGACTGCCAGTTCGGTTTTCAGGTCGTCGACGTGCAAATCAGCAGTCGTCATCAGGTCGGCCATCAGCTCGAAAACCACGCCCAGATAGCGCGGCGACAGGGTCTGGTAGTAGCCGGTGACGTCCTCGGCGGTGAAGGCATTTTCTTCGGCACCCAGGGACTCCAAAAGACGCGAAGCCTCACCGGCGCAGGTCTTGCGGCTGCCTCTGTAGAGCATGTGTTCAAGAACGTGCGATAGCCCGGCTTGCCCCGGCGCCTCGTCTGCCGAGCCGACCTTGAACCACAAATGCGAAGTGACCAGCGGCGCACGGTGATCCTCGCGCACCAGTACCTGCAAACCGTTTTCCAGGGTGAATTGATGAGTCGGCGGGGGCGTGGCGGCCAGCGTCATGAACGGCGCGAGGCCAAGAAAAAGCAGCATCCGGCTGCAGAGCGTATCCATACGCGAAATCCTCAGTGGTTAACGCAGATTGCGGTAACCACTGTGGCGGACTGCGAGGCACTGGGTGCGGTAACCATCTACCGCACGCTAAAGCGCAGTACGGATGGTTCAAGCGCTGCGCTGCCACAGCGCGTAATACACACGACCGGATTTCTGTTCGCGGTGCAGGCGCCAGTTGCCCGGCAGGCCCAGCGTCGATGGCGCTGTTTCGCTTTCCGTGTAGATCCACGAATCGGCCGCCAGCCATTGGCGCTCTTCCAGCAAAGTACAAACCGCTGGTAACAGGTTCTGGTTGAACGGCGGGTCGAGGAACACCAGATCGAACGGCGTCGCGGCCTGGGTTTCCAGGTAGCGCAGCGCGTCGGCGGTTTGCACCTGGCCGTTGCTGCAACGCAAGGTGCCGAGGTGTTCCTTCAGACTGGAAACCGCAACGTTGCTGGCGTCCAGCGCCTGGGCCGTGGCCGCGCCTCGGGACAGCGCTTCGAGAAACAGCGCGCCGCTGCCGGCGAACGGGTCGAGCACTTTCGCCCCTTCGACATAGGGCGCGAGCCAGTTGAACAGGGTTTCACGCACGCGATCCGGGGTCGGGCGCAGGCCCGGTGCGTCGGGGAAGCTCAGCTTGCGGCTGCGCCACTGGCCGCCAATGATGCGCAGCTGATTGACGCCGTTGTGCACGTTTTGCACGGGTTTTTTCGGTGCTCGAGTGGCCATTAATGCTCCGGAACCCCGAGCGGTTGCTCGGCAGGTTTATCAGATGGGGCCGGTAACGGCTTTTGCGGCACGGTCGGGCCAGCGGTGACGATGACCATTTTCTCCGTGCTCAGGTGTTTGTTCAGCGCATCGCGGACCTGCTCCACAGTCAGGCTCTGCGACTGCCGCATGAAATCGTCGAGATAGCTCAGTGGCAGATTATAGAAGCCCATCGCGCCGAGCTGGCCAACGATGTCGGCGTTGCTCGCGGTGGACAGCGGGAAGCTGCCGGCCAGTTCGCGCTTGGCATCGTCGAGTTCTTTCTGTGTCGGCCCGGTTTTCAGGTAGTCGGCGAGCACGTCCTGCACCAGTTTCAGGGTGCCTTCGCTCATCTCGGCGCGGGTCTGCAGGTTGATCATGAACGGGCCACGGGCCTGCATCGGGCTGAACGCCGAATACACGCCGTAGGTCAGGCCGCGCTTCTCGCGCACTTCGCTCATCAGGCGCGTACCGAAACCACCGCCGCCGAGGATCTGGTTGCCCAGCGACAGCGCGGCGTAATCCGGATCATCGCGATCGATGCCCAGTTGCGCGAGCATCAGGTTGGTCTGTTTCGAAGGAAACTCGATGTGGTTGACACTGGCCTTCGGCTCCTGCGGCGCAGCGATCTTCGCCAGCGCCGGACCTTTCGGCAGGGCCGAGGAAACCTGATTGGCAATCGCCTCGGCTTCGGCTCGCGACAAATCACCAACCAGCGCAATCACCGCATTGCCGGCGGCGTAGGCCTTGGCATGAAACTCGCGCAATTGCGCCAGGGTGATCTTCGGCACGCTCTGGGCAGTGCCATCGCTGGAATGCGCGTACGGGTGATCGCCATACAGACGCTTCATCAGCTCCAGGCTGGCGAGTTTGCCGGGGTTCTGTTTCTGATATTCGAAACCGGCGAGCAGTTGGTTCTTGATGCGCGCGAAGGAATCGGCGGGGAAGGTCGGTTTGCCGACCACATCGGCGAACAGCTTCAACGCCGGTTCACGCTGCTCGGGCGCGCTCAGGCTGCGCAACGAGGCCAGCGCCATGTCCTTGAACGCACCGTTGCCGAAGTCGGCCCCAAGGCCTTCAAACCCTTGAGCGATGGCGCCGACGTCTTTGCCGGCAATGCCTTCGTTGAGCATGGCGTTGGTCAGCACCGCGAGGCCGGGCGCGTTGCCGTCCTGGCTGCTGCCAGCGGCGAAGATCAGGCGCATATCGAACATCGGCAGCTCATGCGCTTCGACGAACAGCACTTTGGCGCCGTCAGCGGTGTTCCAGGTCTGTACATCGAGCTTGCGGCTGGCCGGGGCCTTGCCATCGAGTTCGGCCAGCGATTGCAATTTCTGGCTGGACTTGGCGTTATCCAAGGCTTCGCTGGCGTGGCTGTCAGCGCCGGGCGACAGATACACAGCCGCCGAGCCGATCACCGCGACAGCAATCAGGCCAAGCAGCATCAGGCGTGGGGTTTTGCGCTCACTCATGAGTCGTCTCCAAAGGCAGGACGTGGGCGACGCTGAGACGTTCGCGGGTGAAATACTTTTTCGCGGCGTTCTGGATGTCTTGCGGGGTCACGCTTTCCAGATCGGCCAGTTCGGTGTCCATCAGCTTCCACGACAGACCGACCGTTTCCAGTTGACCGATCGCGGTGGCCTGGCTGGTGATCGAGTCACGCTCGTAGACCAGGCCGGCGATGACTTGAGCGCGGACGCGTTCCAGCTCTTCGGCAGACGGCGCGGTGGTTTTCAGTTGCTCAAGCAGTTTCCACAAGCCGGCTTCGGCCTGGGCAATGGTCTTTTTCTTCTGCGTATTTGGCGTGGCCGACAGGGTGAACAGGCTGTCACCACGGGTGTAGGCGTCATAGTCCGACGAGCCGCCGGAGACCAGCTCTTCGCCACGTTCCAGCTGCGTCGGGATGCGCCCGCTGTAGCCGCCATCGAGCAGCGCGGAGATCAGGCGCAGGGCGTTGACCGAGCGTTTGTCTTCAGCGGTAGCAATGCTCGGCACGTTGAAGCCAAGCATCAGGCTCGGCAGTTGGGTCTGCACGCGCAGGGTGATCTGGCGTTCGCCGGGCTCGGCCAGTTCCAGCGGTTTTTTCGCCGGTGGCACGTCGCGTTTGGCGACCGGGCCGAAGTAGCGCTGGGCGAGGGTTTTCACTTCGTCCGGAGTGACGTCACCGACCACCACCAGCGTGGCGTTGTTCGGCGCGTACCAGGATTGGTACCAGTGGCGCAGTTCCTCGACTTTCATGCGGTCCAGGTCAGCCATCCAGCCGATGGTCGGCGTGTGATAACCGCTGGCCGGGTAGGCCATGGCCTTGTAGCGCTCGTAGGCCTTGGACATCGGCTTGTCATCGGTGCGCAGGCGGCGCTCTTCCTTGATGACTTCGACTTCCTTGGCGAACTCGTCGGCCGGCAGGCGCAGATTGGCCATGCGGTCGGCTTCCAGCTCAAACGCCACGCCGAGACGGTCACGGGCCAGCACCTGGTAATAAGCAGTGAAGTCGTCGCTGGTGAACGCGTTCTCTTCGGCGCCGAGGTCGCGCAGGATCAGCGAGGCTTCGCCGGGGCCGACTTTTTCGCTGCCCTTGAACATCATGTGCTCAAGCGCGTGGGACAGACCGGTCTGCCCCGGAGTCTCGTAGCTGGAGCCGACCTTGTACCAGATCTGCGAAACGACCACCGGCGCACGATGGTCTTCGCGCACGACGACCTTGAGGCCGTTGTCGAGGGTGAATTCATGGGTCGGTTGCGGGTCGGCCGCCAGGGCCGAAAGGGGCAGGCAGACTGCGCTGAGCAGCAGGCCAGCAGCGCGGCGGGCTAGAGCATTCATTCGTTTTTCAACCTGTTGGGCTGCCCGCTTGGTCTTAGCGTCGGCGGGCGAGAGGTAGGGCGTGTCATTGATCATTACCAGTACCGCGCCGGCGCCTGATAGTGTGCAGGGCAAGGCGCGAGGAGTGTGGTTTGGTTGTTCCAAATAAACTCCGAGCAACGCAGCCCTGCACACTATCAGGCCCGGCCCTCCGGGTGGCGCCTGAAAACGGGCCATACTGCGTTGCAGTCCTTGGCAAGGAAAGCACATTCCCTGCGGCCTGCGCCTTGTCTGGCCCGTTTTCAGGCGGCCACGCGGTACTGGTAATGATCAATGACACGCCCTAGGATACTGATCCGTTTTACTGGCGGCCACGCCTATCAGGTTTCGATACCCGGTCAGGCTGTATGGGTTTGTCGCGGATAGCAGCAGTTTTTCATCTGAACTGCGCATTTTCGCCGACGATGCCGCTCCAGTCCTTCGTGTTAATTGAAGTTTGAGGTGCCTTCGGTGCCTCGACAAAATGTTGCGCGTGAACAAGCTGGGTGAAACACAGTCTGTTCTGCATCGAATATTTATTTGCCGGGGCGCCCTGTTGGCGCGTCGCTACCGTGAGATAGCCGTCCTCCATGTTTGGTTCCAACGACGACAAGAAGAGCCCAGCTGCGGCTGGCGAGAAGAAAAGCCTGTTCGGATGGCTGCGGAAGAAACCGCAGGAACCCGTCGTCGAACAGCCGCCCGCGATTCCTGAGCCGGCCCCTGCGCCTGCACCTGTAATAGAAGAAGAGCCGGCGCCGATTGTGCTGCCGATCGCCGAGCCGGTGCTGCAACCGGAGGCTGAAGCCGAGCCGGAAGCGCCCGCCGCTCCCGAACTGCCGCTGACGCCCGCCGCCGAGCCGTGGCTGACCTTGCCGGTGGCAGAAGAGCCGGTGGCCCTGGTTGAAGAAGCGGCGTCACATGTGACGCCGGTGATTCCTGCGCCGGTTGCCGAGGTGGCTGCGCAGCCTGTGCCTGAGCCGGTTGTCGAGCCAGCGCCGGTCATTTCTGAACCCGCCGCCCCGGTTGTCCCGCCGTCCGAGCCTGAGCCCGCATCGATTGCCGCTGCGCCGGTTGTCGCTCCGGTCGTGCCGGTCGAAGTCCCTGTAGAAGCGCCAGTCGAAACCCCGCGCACCGAAGAAACCAAAGCCGGTTTCTTCGCCCGCCTCAAGCAAGGCCTGTCGAAGACCAGCGCCAGCATCGGCGAGGGCATGGCCAGCCTGTTCCTCGGGCGCAAGACCATCGACGATGACCTGCTCGACGACCTCGAAACCCGACTGCTGACCGCCGACGTCGGTGTCGAGGCTACGACGCAGATCATTCAGCGCCTGACCCAGAAGGTTGCACGCAAGGAACTGGCAGACGCCGACGCCCTGTACAAATCCCTGCAGGCCGAACTGGCCGCAATGCTCAAACCGGTCGAACAACCGCTGAAAATCGCCTCGCAGAACAAGCCGTTCGTGATTCTGGTGGTAGGCGTCAACGGCGCCGGCAAAACCACCACTATCGGCAAACTGGCGAAGAAGCTGCAACTGGAAGGCAAGAAAGTCATGCTCGCCGCTGGTGACACCTTCCGTGCTGCGGCGGTAGAGCAATTGCAGGTCTGGGGCGAGCGCAACAAGATTCCGGTGATCGCTCAGCACACCGGCGCCGATTCCGCTTCGGTGATCTTCGACGCCGTGCAAGCGGCCAAGGCCCGTGGCATCGATGTGCTGATCGCTGACACCGCCGGTCGCCTGCACACCAAAGACAACCTGATGGAAGAGCTGAAAAAGGTTCGCCGGGTGATCGGCAAGCTCGATGCCGACGCGCCGCATGAAGTGCTGTTGGTGCTCGACGCCGGCACTGGCCAGAACGCGATCAACCAGGCCAAGCAGTTCAACCAGACCGTCGAACTGACCGGCCTGGCGCTGACCAAGCTCGATGGCACTGCCAAGGGCGGGGTGATTTTCGCCCTGGCCAAGCAATTCGGCCTGCCGATTCGCTACATCGGCGTCGGTGAAGGCATCGACGATTTGCGTACCTTTGAAGCCGAACCCTTTGTCCAGGCACTGTTTGCCGAGCGGGAGCGTTCATGATTCGTTTCGAACAGGTCGGTAAACGCTACCCGAACGGTCACGTCGGCTTGCATGAGCTGAGCTTTCGAGTCCGTCGTGGCGAATTCTTGTTTGTCACCGGTCACTCCGGTGCCGGTAAATCCACGCTGTTGCGCCTTCTACTTGCAATGGAACGGCCGACCAGCGGCAAGCTGCTGCTTGCCGGGCAAGACCTGAGCACCATCAGCAACGCGCAGATTCCGTTCCTTCGCCGACAGATCGGCGTGGTGTTCCAGAATCACCAGTTGCTGTTCGATCGCACGGTGTTCAACAACGTCGCCTTGCCGCTGCAGATTCTCGGCCTGTCGAAGGTCGAGATCGCCAAGCGCGTCGATTCGGCGCTGGAACGCGTGGCGCTGTCGGACAAATCCGATCTGTACCCGGGCGATCTGTCCACCGGTCAGCAACAGCGCGTCGGCATTGCCCGCGCCATCGTCCATCGCCCGGCCTTGCTGCTGGCGGACGAACCGACCGGTAACCTCGACCCGCGTCTGGCCGCCGAAATCATGGGCGTGTTCGAAGACATCAACCGTTTGGGCACCAGCGTACTGATCGCCAGTCACGACCTGGCACTGATCGCGCGCATGCGTCATCGCATGCTGACCCTGCAACGCGGCCGCCTCATCGGCGACGGGGAGGCCGGGGTATGAGTGCGACACGCAGTCCGAAGGTTTCCGAGCGCGTGGCCCCGAAGGCCGCCGATCCGCAACCGCAGAAAAAGAAAAAGCACGACGATGACGACGGCCCGGACTTCGCCACGCTGTTTCGCGCCTGGATCGAAAGCCATCGCGCCAGCCTGCTCGACAGCCTGCGCCGTCTCGGCAAACAGCCGATCGGCAGCTTCTTCACCTGCATGGTGATGGCCGTGGCGTTGAGTCTGCCGATGGGGCTGTCGCTGTTGCTCAATAACGTCGAACGTCTCGGCGGTTCCTGGCAGCGCGCGGCGCAGATTTCGCTGTACCTGCAACTCGACGCCAGCCCGGAGCAAGGCGAAGCGCTGCGTGAGCAGATCAAAGGCATGCCCGGGGTAGCTGATGCCGAATATGTCGGCCGCGATCAGGCGCTGGAAGAGTTCCAGCAGCAATCCGGCCTGGGCGAAGCCCTGCGTGAGCTGCCTGACAACCCTTTGCCGGGTGTGGTGTTGGTGACACCGAACGAAGTCGACAAGCCGACACTCGAAGCATTAAGACAAAAACTTTCCGAGCTGCCGAAGGTACAACAGGCGCAACTTGATCTAGTCTGGGTCGAGCGTCTGGCCGCCATCCTCAAGCTTGGCGACCGCTTTGTCTTCGGTCTGACGGTGTTGTTGGTGTCTGCATTACTTTTGGTGATAGGCAATACCATTCGTCTTCATATTGAAAACCGCCGCACCGAGATAGAAGTGATTAAACTCGTCGGCGGCACTGACAGTTATGTGCGCCGCCCTTTCCTTTATATGGGCGCGTTGTATGGCTTCGGTGCAGGGCTGTTGTCCTGGGGCGTATTGGCGTTCGGCCTGAACTGGCTGAACGATGCGGTGGTCGGACTGGCCGGCTTGTACGGCAGTGATTTCGCCCTGGCCGGTGTGCCAGTGGCCGACGGTCTGTCGCTCTTGCTTGGCGCGGTGCTGTTGGGTTATATCGGTGCATGGATTGCAGTCGCACGTCATCTCAGGGAGCTGGCGCCGAAGTAGAATCTTTTTTGCGCGTGATTGACCTTGCGGTTTTTATGGGAACTTGTACCTGAGTTCCCGGTCAATTTTTCGCAGTGCCGAGAGGCACGAGTATGTGAGTGGGAGGTTTTTTCGTATGACCAATTCTTTGCAACCTGCGTATGCATTGGTTCCGGGTGCGAACCTGGAAGCCTACGTGCACACCGTCAACAGCATTCCATTGCTGACGCCGGAGCAGGAGCGTGAACTGGCCGAGAGTCTCTACTATGAGCAGGATTTGGGGGCGGCTCGGCAGATGGTGCTCGCCCACCTGCGTTTTGTCGTACACATTGCCCGTAGCTATTCCGGCTACGGGCTGGCTCAGGCTGACCTGATCCAGGAAGGTAACGTCGGCCTGATGAAGGCCGTCAAGCGCTTCAACCCGGAAATGGGCGTGCGTCTGGTGTCGTTCGCCGTGCACTGGATCAAGGCGGAAATTCACGAGTTCATCCTGCGCAACTGGCGCATTGTGAAAGTCGCGACCACCAAGGCCCAGCGCAAGCTGTTCTTCAACCTGCGCAGCCAGAAGAAGCGCCTGGCGTGGCTGAACAACGAGGAAGTCCACCGTGTGGCGGAAAGCCTCGGCGTCGAACCACGTGAAGTGCGCGAGATGGAAAGTCGTCTGACCGGTCACGACATGGCCTTCGACCCGGCTGCCGAAGCCGACGACGACAGTGCTTTCCAGTCTCCGGCCAACTACCTTGAAGACCACCGGTACGACCCGGCGCGTCAACTGGAAGATGCCGACTGGAGCGACAACTCCAACACCAACCTGCACGAAGCACTGGAAGTGCTGGACGAGCGCAGCCGTGACATCCTCTACCAGCGCTGGCTGGCGGAAGAGAAAGCCACGCTGCACGATCTGGCGCAGAAGTACAACGTGTCGGCCGAGCGAATCCGTCAGCTCGAAAAGAGCGCGATGAACAAGCTCAAGTTGTCGATCGCCGCGTAACCGGTAGATCAGCAATAAAAAACGCCCCGATCAGCGATGATCGGGGCGTTTTCATTCTGTTTCAACACAAATCCCTGTGGGAGCGAGCCCGCTCGCGAAAGCGGTTTATCAGTGCCATCAATGCAAGCTGACACACCGCTTTCGCGAGCAGGCTCGCTCCCACATTGGAATTTCGGTGTTATTCAGCCCAAGGCGCCCGCCGCGAATCGTTCAGCCCGAGCAAGTAACTGTCTCCGCCCAACTGACTCATCTGCTGCCGAATCCACCCAGCCCGGCGCGATACATAACCGGTCGGATGACTCGCGCTCCACACCCGTGGATTGGGCAGTACGGCAGCCAGATAACTCGCCTGCTGACGCGACAATGACTTTGCGCTCACACCAAAGTGATGGCGGGCCGCCGCTTCAGCGCCAAATACGCCGTCATCCCACTCGACGCTGTTCAGGTACACCTCGAGAATTCGCTGCTTGGGCCAGAACACCTCGATCAGCGCGGTAAACCACGCTTCCAGGCCTTTGCGCAGATAACTGCGGCCCGACCACAGAAAGAGGTTTTTCGACACCTGTTGGCTCAAGGTGCTGGCACCGCGAATCGAACCGCCCAGTTCGTTGTGGGCCAGAGCAGCCTGAATCGCGCGCAGATCGAAGCCCCAGTGCTCGGGGAATTTCTGGTCTTCGCCAGCAATTACCGCCACTTTCAGGTCATCGGAGATCTCGTTCCACGGTTTCCAGGTGCGCTGCAGGTCAATCGGCTCGCCGTCGACCCAGGATTCGACCTTGCGCTCGACCATCAGCGCCGTGCCCGGCGGTGGCACGAAGCGAAACACCAGCACCAGCAAGACACTGCCGCCGGCGAACCAGAGCAGAGCCTTCGTGAGACGACGGAAAATTGAACGCAGCATAGAGATGGCTTGGCCGAACCCGTGGAGCGGGCCATTATACAGACCCTGCCGATGGCGTCTGACTGGAGTTCCCCATGCTGCGTGGCTTTTTGATGCTGGCTGCTTTTTTCGGATTCACCGGTGTTGCGCTGGGCGCGTTTGCCGCCCACGGCCTGAAAAACCGTCTGACGCCGGAATACCTGACGATCTTCCACACTGGCGTCACCTACCAACTGGTGCACACGCTCGCACTGTTCGGCGTTGCGCTGCTGGCCACGCAGATTCCAGGGCGGCTGGTCACTTGGGCCGGCGTGTCCTTCACCGTCGGCATTGTGTTGTTCTCCGGCAGCCTGTATCTGCTGACCACCACCGGCATCAGCAAGCTCGGCATCATTACCCCTTTTGGTGGCCTCGCGTTTCTCATCGGTTGGGTTTGCCTCGGCCTCGCCGCCTGGCGCTTGCAGCTAACCGCTTGACGCTTGGTACTGACCTTTAGGTCATGATCGGGCTAGAATGCCAGCCCCTAAAAATGATGGCGGCGTTGTGCATGCGCATTCAGTTGAACGGTGAGTCCTTTGAACTGCCCGACGGTGAAACCGTTGCGGGCCTGATCACCCGTCTGGATCTGGCCGGACGTCGGGTGGCGGTCGAGCTCAATCTGGACATCGTCCCGCGCAGCCAGCATGCCGACACTACGTTGAACGACGGCGACAACGTCGAAGTGGTCCACGCCATCGGCGGCGGCTGATCGCCCGGCCCGCAAGGGCACAGAATTCTGCAAGACCCTCACCCTTAAAGAGGATTCCCCATGAGCATCGTTCGTAGCGACAAGCCTTTTGTGCTGGCCGGTCGTACTTACCAGTCGCGTTTGCTGGTCGGTACCGGCAAGTACCGTGACATGGAAGAAACCCGCCAGGCCATCGAAGCCTCGGGTGCCGAGATCGTCACCTTCGCCGTACGCCGCACCAACCTGGGCCAGATCGAAGGCGAGCCGAACCTGCTTGAAGTGTTGTCGCCGGATCGCTACACCTTCCTGCCGAACACTGCCGGTTGCTACGACGCCATCGAAGCCGTGCGCACCTGCCGCCTGGCGCGTGAACTGCTCGACGGCCACAATCTGGTGAAGCTGGAAGTGCTGGCCGACCAGAAGACCCTGTTCCCCAACGTGATCGAAACCCTCAAGGCCGCCGAAACCCTGGTCAAGGAAGGCTTCGACGTGATGGTCTACACCAGCGATGACCCGATCATCGCCCGGCAACTGGCGGAAATCGGCTGCATCGCCGTGATGCCGCTGGCCGGTCTGATCGGCTCCGGTCTGGGCATCTGCAATCCGTACAACCTGCAGATCATCCTCGAAGAAGCCAGGATCCCGGTGCTGGTGGATGCTGGTGTCGGTACCGCTTCCGACGCGACCATCGCCATGGAACTGGGTTGCGACGCCGTACTGATGAACTCGGCCATCGCCCACGCCCAGCAACCGGTCATGATGGCGCAAGCCATGCAGCACGCCATCGTCGCCGGTCGCCTGGCGTACCTCGCCGGCCGCATGCCGAAAAAACTTTATGCCAGCGCCTCTTCGCCGCTGGATGGTCTGATCAAGTAAGAGCCATTGATGACTGAATCGAACGACACGCCTGTCCAGCCGGACGAAGGCGACGAGCGCCAACACCGCCGCATCAAGAGTTTCGTGATGCGCGCCGGGCGCATGACCGAAGGCCAGCAACGCGGCCTGGATCAGGGCGCGCCGCTGTATGTGCTGCCGCTGGCCGATGCGCCGGTCGATTACGACCAGGTGTTCGGCCGCTCGGCGCCGCGCTCGCTGGAAATCGGTTTCGGCATGGGCCACTCGCTGCTGGAAATGGCCGCGGCCGCTCCAGAGCAGGATTTCATCGGTGTTGAAGTGCACCGTCCGGGTGTCGGCGCGCTGCTCAATGGCGTGCTGACCCAAGGGCTGACCAACCTGCGGGTCTACGATTGTGACGCGATCGAAGTGCTCAATCGCTGCATCGCCGACAACAGCCTCGATCGCCTGATGCTGTTTTTCCCGGATCCGTGGCACAAGAGCCGCCACCACAAGCGCCGCATCGTCCAGGCCTCGTTCGCTGAACTGGTGCGCAGCAAGTTGAAGGTTGGCGGCATTCTGCACATGGCCACCGACTGGGAGCCTTACGCCGAGTACATGCTGGAAGTGATGAACGTCGCCCCGGGGTACCGCAACCTTGCCGAAGACGGCAAATGCGTCCCACGCCCGGCCGAACGCCCGATCACCAAGTTCGAACGCCGTGGCGAACGCCTTGGCCATGGCGTGTGGGATCTGAAGTTCGAAAAGATCGCATAAGCATCACGCAAAAAAAACTGTGGGAGCGAGCCTGCTCGCGAAAGCGGTCTGACGTTCAACGATGATGTTGGATGTCAAGACGCCTTCGCGAGCAGGCTCGCTCCCACAATTGTTTTGTGTATGAGGAGATTACAGGGGGGCAAGAAATCGAGCGGGCACCTGCTCTGTCAACCAGACGCCATTTTCGGCCTGATAGAACTTGAAGCCCTGTTCTTCCATCTGCTTCGCGGCAACCTTCAGAACGACTGGCGTTCCGTAGCGTTGACCCACGGCCGACGCGGTGGCGATCTCGTCGGACAGATGCACCTGATGGCGTTGTCCTGGAATCAAGCCTTGTCTGTGGATCGAGTCGAGAAAACGCGTCGCTGTTCCGTGGTAGAGCGTTTGCGGTGGCTGTTTCTGCTCGAATTGCAGATCAACGCTTTTCGTCGAGTGGCCTTGAACAGCGCGTATACAGTGGCCATCAGCGGAAATCGTAAAACGCTTCTTGTCACTGCTGGTCACGACGTTTTCAATCAGCTCACGACTTAAATGCCTGCCATCACGCGCCGCGCCGCTGATCAGTGCTTCGATATTTGCCCAGCCTTCCGAATTCAGATTCAGTCCGATCGCCTGAGGCTCGTGACGCAACACGAAGCTAAGAAATTTGCTCGTCTCATCCAGTAGTTTTTTACTCATGAACTTCCCTTTCATTGCGATCAACTGTGGGAGTGAGCCTGCTCGCGATTGCGGACTGACAGTCACCGAAGAGGTTGAATGTCAGACCACTATCGCGAGCAGGCTCACTCCTACATTCGTTTTGGGTGTGCCGAAAGATCAGCGGCGATCAGCAACCACGCCGATCAGCACCAGTACCACCAGCAGCACCGGCGCCAGGCTGTAGTTGTTGAACTGGCTCAGGCCTTTGATCACCCATGGCGTGGCGTAGATCAGCGCGGCGCCGCTGCCGATCAGGCAGAGCAGGGCCATCAGGGGCACGCGCAGGGCGCCGGCGATGCTGCCCAGGCGTTGCTCGACCCAGCCTTTGAAGTCAGCGCCGAACAGCACCAGCAGGCAACCGACCAGCGCCAGGGCGATTTCCGAGAGATTGCTGCGGCTCCAGCGGGAGACGGTGGCCAGCAGGTCGAGTATCAAATCCATGCGTTTTCCCTTTGAGCTGAAGTCAGTTCAGAAATTGTTGCAGCAAATCGTTGAGGAACAGTTGGCCGCGTTCGGTCGCCGCCAGGCGTGACGGTTCGACCTGCAACAGGCCGCTTTGTTCGGCCTCGCGCCGGCCTTCGGCGAGGGTGTCCAGCGACAGGCCGGTGCGTTCCGGATACAGGCGCGATTCGACCCCGGCGGTCAGGCGCAGGGCGTTCATCAGGAACTCGAACGGCATCTCGTCATTGCTCAGCGATTTCTGCCCGGCCTGAAAGCTTTTCGCGGGATTCAGATAGTCCTTCGGCAGGCGGGTTTTCCATGTGCGCACGATGCGCCCGTCCGGGTGACTCAGCTTGCCATGGGCGCCGGCGCCGATGCCGATGAAGTCGCCGAAGCTCCAGTAATTGAGGTTATGCCGCGCAGGGCGACCGGCCTGGGCATACGCCGACACTTCGTACTGCGCGTAACCGTGCTCGGCCAGCAGCGCCTGGCCGGCTTCCTGAATGTCCCACAGGGTGTCGTCTTCCGGCAGCACTGGCGGCTGATTCCAGAACACCGTATTGGGCTCCAGCGTCAGTTGATACCAGGAAATGTGCGTCGGTTTCAGCGCAATGGCTTGGCGCAGATCGCTCAGGGCATCGTCCAGCGACTGATCGGGCAAACCGTGCATCAAGTCGAGGTTGAAGTTATCGAACCCGGCCTGCCGCGCCATGCCCGCCGCACGCACGGCTTCGTCACCGTTGTGGATGCGGCCAAGGGCCTCAAGCTTCTCCTGCTGAAAGCTCTGGATACCGATCGATAGCCGATTGATCCCCAGCTTGCGATAGGCGACAAACTTCTCCTGCTCGAAGGTGCCCGGGTTGGCTTCCAGGGTGATTTCGATGTCGGCGGCGAACGGGATGCGCTGCTCGACACCCTTCAACAAACGCCCGAGGGCTTCGGCGCTGAACAGGCTCGGCGTCCCGCCACCGAAGAAAATCGAAGTCAGCTCACGGCCATACACCGCATGCAGATCCTGATCGAGATCGGCCAGCAGCGCGTCGACGTATTCCTGCTCCGGCAGCATCGGGCTGGCGGTGTGCGAGTTGAAATCGCAATACGGGCATTTGCGCACACACCACGGGATGTGGATGTACAGCGCCAGGGGCGGCAGGGTTGGCAGCGGTGCCCTATGCGAGGACGCGGCGCCGCCGATAATCAGCGACGACGCGGAAGAATCAGTGGTCATTTCAAGCCCAGACGCTGGCGCAGCAGATCCATTGCACGGGCGCGGTGGCTGATCTGGTTCTTGTCGGCCGGGCTCAGTTCGGCGCTGGAGCAGTCGCGCTCCGGCACCCAGAACAGTGGGTCATAACCGAAGCCGTGCTCGCCGCTGGCAGCGGTGAGGATGCGCCCGTGCCACAGGCCTTCGCAGAGAATCGGCAGCGGATCATCGGCGTGGCGTACCAGTGCCAGCACGCAGACGAACTGCGCGCCGCGCTCGGCTTGCGGTACGTCCTTCAGCGCATCGAGCAGTTTGGCGTTGTTCGCCGCATCGCCCTGGCCGTCGGCGTAACGCGCCGAGTAGATACCCGGCGCACCGCCAAGGAAATCTACCGCCAGCCCGGAATCGTCGGCCAGTGCCGGCAGGCCTGAAATGCGCGCGGCATTGCGCGCCTTGAGGATCGCGTTCTCGACGAACGACAGGCCGGTTTCTTCCGGCTCGACCTTGCTCCACTCGCCAATCGAGCGCAGTTGCACCGAGTCGCCGAGCATGGCCTGGAGTTCTTTGAGTTTGCCGGCGTTATGGCTGGCCAGTACGAGCTGCTTGATGTTCATCATTCGCCGGGAAAGAGTTCTTGGTTGAAATTGATAGTGTTGATCTTGTCGCCGTTCTGCACCTTGATTTCAAAGGTGCGGGTTTCCTGCTGCGGCACCGGGTACTGGGCGATGTAGTAGATCGCGCCCTGTTCGGTGACCTGGCGGAATTTCAGCGCCACGCTGTTGCTGGTCAGGTCCTTGATCGTGCCGGTGACGCTGGCGATCACCGGTTTGCCGTCCTTGACCACCGAAACATTGATCACGCCTTGGTTCTTGCTGCGGATCAGCTCGGCAGCCTTGGCGATGTCCGGTTGCAGGAACGTCGAGTTGAAGGTGTTGTAGTGCACCGTGATGTCGCCGAAGGTTTCCTTGCGCTCACCTTTGATGACGTCCGCCGCCATGGTGCTGGCGCTCAGGCAGGCGGTGAATAACAGCAACGCTAGACGGCTCATGTTCGTGCTCCTTCAAATGCCCTGGCTCAGACCGCGACTCGGGCGTCCGCCAACTGCGGACTGCTGACGCGGTAGATACCGATTTCACCTAACAGATTAGGCCATAGCTTACTGGCCCACCCGTGGCGGTGCTGTTGATCCACGGCAAGCCGATCAATGACCTTGGCGTCACGTTCGCGGCACAACTCTTCGAAGTCCTCGAAGGTGCAGAAGTGAATGTTCGGCGTGTTGTACCAGGTGTAAGGCAGGAATTCCGAGACCGGCATGCGGCCCTTGCTCGCCAGATACCAGCGGCAGCGCCAGTGGCCGAAGTTGGGGAAGGTAATGATGCACTGGCGACCGACCCGGAGCATTTCGTCGAGGATCTTGTCCGGGTAATGCACCGCTTGCAGGGCCTGGGTCATGACGACGATGTCGAAACTGTTGCTGGCAAAATTGCCCAGGCCTTTGTCCAGATCCTGCTCGATGACGTTGATGCCCTTGGCCACGCACTCGGCGATGTTGTCGGCGTCGTTTTCCAGGCCATAACCGGTGACGTTCTTGTTGTCGCGCAGCCAGGTCAGCAGCTCGCCGTCACCGCAACCCAGGTCGAGGACGCGGCTGCCGGCGGGGATCCATTCCTGGATGATTTCCAGATCAGCTCTCATGGCTTTCTCACAACGAAATGCGGTTCATGTAATTGCCGAACGCCTGCAAGTAACGCGGGATCGGAATCAGGAAGGCGTCGTGGCCTTGCGGTGCGTCAATTTCCAGATAGCTGACGTCCTTGCGCGCGGCCATCAGCGCATCCACCAGTTCCCGCGAGCGCGCCGGGGAGAAGCGCCAGTCGGTGGTGAACGACATCACGCAGAACTTGGCTGTGGCGTTTTCGAAGGTTTTCGCCAGATCATCGTCGAAGTTCGCCGCCGGATCGAAGTAGTCCAGCGCTTTGGTCATCAACAGATAAGTGTTGGCATCGAAGCGCCCGGAGAACTCTTCGCCCTGATAACGCAGGTAGCTTTCGACCTGGAACTCGACACTGTGGAAGTCGTAGTTGAGCTTTTCGCTCTTCAGGCCGCGGCCGAATTTCTCACCCATGGAATCATCGGACAGATAGGTAATGTGCCCGACCATGCGCGCCAGCATCAGCCCGCGCTTGGGGATCACGCCGGCTTCCTGGAACGAACCGCCGTGGAATTCCGGATCGGTGAGGATCGCCTGGCGCGCGACTTCGTTGAAGGCGATGTTCTGCGCCGACAGTTTTGGTGCCGAGGCGATGGCCAGGCAGTGCCGCACGCGATCGGGGTAGGTGATGGTCCATTGCAACGCCTGCATGCCGCCGAGGCTGCCGCCGATCACCGCCGCCCACTGGCCGATGCCGAGCAGGTCAGCCAGGCGCGCCTGGCTGTGCACCCAGTCTTCCACGGTGAGCACCGGGAAGTCGGCGCCGAACGGCTTGCCGGTCTCCGGGTTGACGCTGCTCGGGCCGGTGGAGCCGTTGCAGCCGCCGAGGTTGTTCAGGCTGACCACGAAGAATTTGTTGGTGTCGATCGGCTTGCCGGGGCCGATGCAGCTGTCCCACCAACCGGGCTTGCGGTCGTCGACGCTGTGATAACCAGCGGCGTGATGATGACCGGACAGCGCGTGGCAGATCAGCACGGCGTTGCTCGCCTGGGCGTTCAGCGTGCCGTAGGTTTCATAAATCAGGTCATAAGCGGCCAGCGAACGGCCACAGGCCAGCGTCAGCGGTTCGCTGAAATGCGCGGTTTGCGGCGTTACCAGACCAACAGAATCGGCGGGAAAGGCAGTTGGCATCGACCCTGCTCTCGTTGAAATGAGGCGTAAGTCTAAAGACCGGGGGGGTTAGCGGCAAGCAGCCCTCACCCTAACCCTCTCCCAGAGGGAGAGGGGACTGACCAAGGTGTTCTGTCGAACTGCGCCGACCTGATAATTGCGAGTCGAACTCCAATCTTGAGCTCAACACAAATCGGCTCCCTCTCCCTTGGGAGAGGGCTGGGGTGAGGGGCGCGGACGACGCCATATCAAGCCGAGCGCCAATCCCTCTCACCTCACATCAGCAAGCGCAGGATTTCCGGCATCATCGTCATCGCCGCCAGATTGTTGATCACCAGCATGTCGATCAATTTCAGCGCAAGGAAGGCGAAGATCGGCGACAGATCCAGGCCGCCGAGGTTCGGCAGGAAGCGGCGGAACGGTGCCAGCGCCGGTTCGCAGATCTGGTTGACCAGTTCAGCACCCGGATTGTGGCTGCCCGGTGCAACCCACGACAGAATCACGCTGATGATCAGAGCGAAGAAGAAGATCTTCAGGAACAGTGCAGTGACGCCGATCAGCGACCAGATCAACAGTTGCAGCGGGTTGCCGGTGGTGCCGTAGGTCAGCAGCAGGGTCAGCGCCATCAGCAGCAGTTGCACCAGAATCGCCAGCACCAGCGACGACATGTCGAGGCCGAACAGGCTTGGGATGATCCGGCGCAAAGGCTTGAGCAGCGGCTGAGTGGCCTTGACCACGAACTGGCACAGCGGGTTGTAGAAGTTCGCCCGCACCAGTTGCAGGACGAAGCGCAGCAGCACGATCAGCAGGTACAGGCTGCCGAGGGTTTGCAGCACGTAAACCGCTGCGGTGTTCAATCCGATCATGTAAGGCTCCTTTATTTGCCCAGTTGTTCGGCCATTTCGGCCGAGCGGTGCGCGGCGGCGCCGAGTGCGGTTTCAACCAGCGCTTCGAAGCCGCCAGCCTGGAATGATTTGATCGCAGCTTCCGTGGTGCCGTTTGGCGAGGTCACGCGGCGACGCAATTCGGCGGCGTCGACATCGCTGGACACCGCCATGTGCGCGGCGCCCAGAGCAGTCTGCACGGTCAGTTGCTCAGCGATCTCTTTTGGCAGGCCAAGTTTGACGCCGGCGGCGGTCATGGCTTCGATCAGCAGGAAGAAGTACGCCGGGCCGGAGCCGGACACTGCGGTGACTGCGTCCAGTTGCTGTTCTTCTTCCAGCCACAGGGCGATGCCGACGGCGGACAGCAGCTCTTCGGCTTGCTGACGCTGCTCGGCGGTTACTTCGCTGGTCGCGTACAAACCGCTGACACCCTGAAGCAGCAGCGCCGGGGTGTTCGGCATGCAGCGCACGATCGGCTGTTCGCCGAGCCACGCGGTCATGCTCGCGCAGGTAATGCCGGCGGCGATCGACACCACCAGTTGATTCGGTTTCAGGCTTGGGCGAATCGCCTCGCACACGGCTTTCATCGCCTGTGGCTTGACCGCCAGCACGATGACATCGACGCCGTCGATGGCCTGGGCGTTGTCAGCGAAGGTTTCGATGCCGTGCTCGGCGCTGACTTTGGCGCGGGTGTCTTCGCCCGGATCGCTGGCGCGGATCTGCGCCGCTTCCAGACCTTTGGCGCGCAAGCCGCCAATCAGACTGGCCGCCATGTTGCCCGCACCGATAAACGCAATACGTGTGTTGCTCATGTGTGGTCCTTATCTGGAAACGTTCAAGACTGGGAATAATCTCTGGCGCCAAACAGCGCGGTACCGATCCGCACCCAGGTGGCGCCTTGGGCAATGGCCGACTCGAGGTCGTGGCTCATGCCCATGGACAGTGTGTCGAGCGGCAGAGCGAGGCTCGCTTGCAATGTCTGTACGGCGGAGAAGGCAGCGTCCTGTTCGGCGCGCTCTTCGGTCGGCTCGGGAATCGCCATCAGTCCGCGCAATTTCAGCCGGGGCAGGGCGCTGATGGCCTCGGCCAGCGCTGGCAGATCGGCCGGGGTGCAACCGGATTTGCTCGCCTCGCCGCTGACATTGACCTGAATGCAGATGTTCAGGGGCGGCAGTTCGGCAGGGCGCTGCTCGGACAGGCGTTGGGCAATTTTCAGACGATCCACGGAGTGCACCCAGTCGAAATGCTCGGCAATCGCGCGAGTCTTGTTCGATTGAATGGGGCCGATGAAGTGCCAGATCAAGGGCAGGTCGGCCAGCTCCAGCTGTTTGCCCAAGGCTTCCTGCAAGTAGTTCTCGCCGAAGTCGCGCAGGCCGGCGGCATAGGCTTCACGCAGGGCCTGGGCGGGTTTGGTCTTGCTCACGGCGAGCAAATGGATACTGTTTTCGTCGCGGTGCGCAGCTTTCGCCGCTGCCTGGATGCGCGAACTAACCTGAAGGATGTTGTCTGCTATCGTGGACATCAAGAGGCGCCGGCGGTCTGTAGGTTCGCGGCATTCTACTGGAATTGAGGGACGCTATGGATATCACTGAACTGCTGGCCTTCAGCGCCAAACAGGGCGCTTCCGACCTGCACCTGTCGGCCGGCCTGCCGCCGATGATCCGTGTCGATGGCGACGTGCGACGGATCAATCTGCCGGCGCTGGATCACAAGCAAGTGCACGATCTGATCTACGACATCATGAACGACACCCAGCGCATCGAATTCGAGAAAAATCTGGAAACGGATTTTTCCTTCGATGTACCCGGCGTGGCGCGCTTTCGGGTCAACGCATTCAACCAGAACCGTGGCGCCGGCGCCGTGTTCCGCACTATTCCGTCGAAAGTGCTGAGCATGGAAGACCTCGCCATGGGCGATGTTTTCCGCAAGATCACTGATGCGCCGCGCGGGCTGGTGCTGGTCACCGGGCCGACCGGCTCCGGCAAGTCGACCACGCTGGCGGCAATGATCGATTACCTCAACACCCATCGCCATCACCATATTCTCACCATCGAAGATCCTATCGAATTCGTCCATGAATCGCGCAAATGCCTGATCAATCAGCGCGAAGTCCACCGCGATACCCGCAGCTTCGCCACCGCACTGCGCTCGGCCTTGCGTGAAGACCCGGACGTGATTCTGGTCGGCGAGATGCGTGATCTGGAAACCATTCGCCTGGCGCTGACCGCCGCCGAGACCGGGCATCTGGTGTTCGGCACCCTGCACACGACCTCAGCGGCGAAGACCATCGACCGCGTGGTCGACGTGTTTCCCGGCGACGAGAAATCGATGGTGCGTTCGATGCTGTCAGAGTCGTTGCTGGCGGTGGTGTCGCAGACGTTGATCAAGAAGATCGGCGGCGGGCGGGTGGCGGCGCATGAAATCATGCTCGGGACATCGGCGATCCGTAACCTGATCCGCGAGGACAAGGTGGCGCAGATGTATTCGGCGATTCAGACCGGTGGGTCGTTGGGGATGCAGACACTCGATATGTGCCTGAAGGATCTGGTGACCAAGGGCCTGATCAGCCGCGAGCATGCGCGGGAGAAGGCGCGTACGCCTGATAATTTCTGAGGGTCGCTGGTGCGGCTGCCGGCCCCTTCGCGAGCAGGCTCGCTCCCACATCAAACCGCATTCCTTCAGCTGGAATGCATTCTTCTGTGGGAGCGAGCCTGCTCGCGAAAAGGCCGGTACTGCTGAAGCTGATTCAGGAGATCAAACAGCTCAGCGCTGGACTACGCGCAGCTGCTGTTGTTCTTTCGGCAACACGCGTTTGGCGACGACGTAATGCTTTTCCCAGTACGGCTTGTTCAGCGTGTCGATGCTCACCGCTTTGCCACGGCGCGGGGCGTGGATAAAGCGATCATTGCCCAGGTAGATGGCAACGTGGTTGACCCGACGGCTCTTGATGTTGAAGAAAATCAGATCGCCCGGCTTCAGATCCTTGCGCTCGACTTTCTCGCCGTGACCGCTGGCCATGGCGTTGGAGGTGCGTGGCAGGTCGAAAGTAGCGTCGTTGAACGCGTATTTCACCAGACCGCTGCAATCGAAGCCTTTACTTGGGCTGCTGCCGCCCCAACGATAAGGTGTACCGAGGACGTTTACCGCACGGCTCAGCACATTGCTGCTTTCCTTGCTCGCCATCGGTGGCACCAGCTTGCTGCGGCTCTTGCTGCTCAGCGTGGTGGTCTTGCTCTTGCTGCTTTTGCTCGAAGGAGCCGAAGCATGGGATTTAGGGGTGAAGCCGTTGACGTTGGGAAGACGTTGCTCACGATTGGTGGCGTGGGCGGCCAGTGGCATTAATAGGCAAATAGTCAGCCATGTCTTGAAAAATGGTCGCATTAGGCGTGGCTCATAAGTGATAGCGCGCAACTTTATAACAGCTTTTTTTGCCGTTCCGAGGCCGTTCATCGATTCATTCCGCCGGCTACGGAACCAAAAACGCTCAAAAAGTACGCAATTGTCCGACAGAAGTCAGGTTCTACAAGGGTTTCGCGCTAGCAACGGTAACATTTGCCATACGTCGGCCACCTGTAAAAAAGTCACAAAGAAATGAAGAATATTTATCTATCGAGTGCAATGAGGTCTTAATGAACAGCTATCAGCTACCCCGCGTGAAAGAAAAAGACACTCACAGCAAAGTCATCGGCTACCTGCTGTGGATTTTCGGATTCACTGGCGCGCACCGCTTTTACTACGGCAAACCGGTGACCGGGACGATCTGGTTCTTCACCTTCGGTTTGCTGGGGATTGGCTGGCTGATCGACCTGTTTCTGATCCCGGCGATGGATCGCGAAGCGGATTTGCGCTTTGCTGCCGGGCCGATCGAGTACAACGTCGCGTGGATTCTGCTGACCTTTCTCGGTGTGTTCGGCGTACACCGCATGTACCAGGGCAAATGGATCAGCGGCTTGCTGTATCTGCTGACCGGCGGGTTGTTCTTTATTGGCGTGCTGTATGACTTCTGGACGCTGAACGATCAGGTGTCGGTGCGCAACGCGCAGAATCGCGGCGCCATCCAGTAAGCTTTCGCGAGCGGGCTCGCTCCCACAGGAATCACCGCAATACCTGTGGGAGCGAGCCTGCTCGCGAAGGGGTCAACTGGCTATCAAGCCTGGTGCGTAATCCGCCCATCCACCAGCGTATAGCGCACCACGCCCGGCAGACTATGCCCGATGAACGGGCAGTTCTCGCCCTTCGACAGCCATTGTTCACCGGCCACCGTCGATGACTTCGGATCGAACAGCACGATATCCGCCGCACCGCCCACCGCTAGTTTGCCCGCAGGCAGGCGCAGCGCTTCGGCCGGTCCTGCGCTGAGACGTGCCAGCAGCGTCGGCAAGTCGAGCAAACCATCCTCAACCAGCGTCATCGCCAGCGGCAGCAGCAACTCAACACTGCTGATGCCCGGCTCGGTGGCGCCGAACGGGGCCAGTTTGGCGTCGCGCTCGTGGGGCTGGTGATGGCTGGAGATCGCCGAAACCACCCCGGACTTCACTGCCTCAAGCAGGCCATCGCGGTCGGCGCGGGTGCGCAGCGGCGGTTGCACGTGGTAGAGGCTGTTGAAGTCGATCAGGGCTTCGTCAGTCAGGATCAGCTGATACAACGCAACATCCGCCGTTACCTTCAAGCCACGGGCCTGGGCCTGGGCAATCAGCGCCACACCGCGCGCACTGGTCAGCTGGCTGAAATGCGCACGCACGCCGGTCTGCTCGACCAGCAGCAGATCGCGAGCCAGCGCCACGGTTTCGGCGGTTTCCGGGATGCCCGGCAGGCCAAGGAAACTGGCGACCGCGCCTTCGTGGGCCAGACCGCCCTCGGCCAGATCGTGATCCTGCGAGTTGAAGATCACCGTCAGGTCGAAAGTCGCCGCATATTCCAGCGCCCGGCACAGGGTGCGAGTGTTGCGGAAGCTTTCCAGACCGTTGCCGAACGCCACGCACCCGGCGTCGCGCAGGGCCACCAGTTCGGCCAATTGCTCACCGTCCAGTCCTTTGCTCAGCGCGCCGATCGGGAACACCTTGGTGTTGCCGGCTTCGCGGGCGCGGTCGAGGATCAGTTCGGCGACGGCTGAGGTGTCGAGCACCGGTCTGGTCTTCGGTGGGCAGCACAGGCTGGTCACGCCACCGGCAGCGGCGGCGCGGGTTTCGCTGACGATCGAGCCTTTGCGGCTGTAACCCGGCTCGCGCAGGGCGACATTGAGATCGACCAGGCCAGGTGCGGCGACCAGACCTTGGGCATCGATGGTTTCTACTGCGCTGAAACCGGCCGGTGCGGCGCCGAGGGCGACGATCTTGCAGGCTTCAACGTGGATGTCGGTGATTTGATCCAGGCCGCTGCTGGGATCGATAACGCGTGCGCCGAGAATGCTGAGCTTCACTGGGCGTTCTCCTGCTCGAATTGACGTTGCGCAGTCTGCCCGCTCATGGCCATGGACAGCACAGCCATACGAATCGCGATGCCGTAGGTCACTTGATTGAGGATCACCGAGTGCGGGCCGTCGGCCACCGCCGACTCGATCTCCACGCCACGATTGATCGGCCCCGGGTGCATGACGATGCAATCGGGTTTGGCCCCGGCCAGACGCGCGGTGGTCAGGCCGAACAGGCGATAGAATTCGCCTTCGCTGGGCAGCAGGCCGCCGGTCATGCGCTCGCGCTGCAGGCGCAGCATGATCACCACGTCGACGTCTTTCAGGCCTTCAGCCATGTCGGTGTAGACCTTGACGCCGTATTGCTCGATGCCGATCGGCAGCAGGGTTTTCGGCGCGATCACGCGGATATCCGGGCAGCCAAGGGTTTTCAGCGCGAGCATGTTCGAGCGCGCCACCCGCGAATGCAGGATGTCGCCGACGATCGCCACCGAGAGGTTTTCGAAACCGCCCTTGTGCCGACGGATGGTGAGCATGTCGAGCATGCCTTGGGTCGGGTGCGCATGCCGGCCGTCGCCGCCGTTGATGATCGCCACCTGCGGGCAGACATGCTCGGCGATGAAGTGCGCCGCACCGGAGTCGCCGTGGCGCACGACAAACATGTCGGCGGCCATGGCCTCAAGGTTGCGCAGGGTATCGAGTAACGTTTCGCCCTTGCTCGCCGACGATGTCGACACGTTCAGGGTGATCACGTCTGCCGACAACCGTTGGGCCGCCAGTTCAAACGTGGTGCGGGTGCGCGTGGAGTTTTCGAAGAACACGTTGCACACGGTCTTGCCGCGCAGCAACGGGACTTTCTTCACCGCCCGGGCACCGACTTCAAGGAACGAGTCGGCAGTGTCGAGGATTTCCGTCAGCAACTCGCGGCGCAGGCCGTCGAGCGAGAGGAAGTGGCGCAGCTGGCCCTGATCATTGAGCTGCAGCGGGCGCTTGGTATCTAGAGGCGTCATCGCGAGGGGGACTCTCAATAGGGCGGATTAAAGGGTGACGTCTTGCAGTTCGAGCGTCAGCGGCTCGGGGCCGGACAACTTGACCCGCTGGTTGCCGGCCAGGGTCAGGGTGGCGCCGACCACGTTGGGGCGGATCGGCAGCTCGCCGGCGTCCAGGTCCAGCAGGCAGACCAGGGTGACGCTGGCCGGGCGGCCGTAATCGAACAATTCATTCATGGCGGCGCGGATAGTCCGACCGCTCATCAGCACGTCGTCGATCAGCACCAGATGCTGGCCTTCGATCTCGAAGGGCAGGGCGGACGGGCGCACTTGCGGGTGCAGGCCATTCTGGCTGAAGTCATCGCGATAGAAGGACACATCCAGCGTGCCCAGTGGCGCATCGCTGTTCAGTTCCTTGAGCAGCGCCTGCGCGACCCAGATGCCGCCGGTGCGGATACCGATGTAACGCGGTTCGCTGATGTCACGCTGGGCAAGGTGCGCCTTGAGGCGGGTCGCCATCTGGCTGATCAGATCGGCGGGATTGGGCAGGCTCATGGTTGCTCCTTCGTGATTCCGCGCTGCGTCCTGCTGGACGAAGCTCGGTTTATAACCAAAAGAAAAGCGCCGAAGCGCTTGTCAGGATTCAAACAATGCAGTGTTTTCATCGAGCCAGCCCTGCAGCAGCAGGGCAGCGGCGATGGCGTCCACCGGGTTGTCGCGGTAACTGCCTTTCTGCCCGCCACGCACCAGTCGCTCGCCCTTGGCTTCGAAAGTGGTCAGGCGTTCGTCGTGGGTATAGAAGGGCAGGTTGTAGCGGCCGTTGAGGCGGCGGGCGAATTTCTCGGCGCGTACGCACATGTCGCTGGGCGTGCCGTCCATGTTCAGCGGCAGGCCGACCACCACGGCGTCGGGTTTCCATTCTTTTATTAGCGCTTCGACCTGATCCCAGTTCGGCACGCCGTTCTGCGCTTTCAAAGTGCACAGCTCGCGGGCCTGGCCGGTGATGACCTGGCCGACCGCGACGCCGATCTGTTTGGTGCCGTAGTCGAAGCCGAGAATCAGGCGCAGGGCCATCAGGCGTGACCTGCCTGGCTGGTGAGCAGATTGAGATCGATGCCCAAGTGCCGCGCTGCCGCTTCCAGGCGCAATTCGCTGCGGGTGTTGAACAGTATGTCGGCGTTGAAAGGGCAGGTCAGCCAGGCGTTGTCGGCCAGTTCGGCTTCCAGTTGCCCGGCTTCCCAGCCGGCGTAACCGAGGGTGATCAGGCTCTGCGCGGGGCCGACGCCGTCAGCGATGGCGAACAGCACGTCCTGCGAAGTCGACAGGGCCAGGTCGCCGTCCAGCTGCGCCGTGGCCTGGAAGGTCTGGCCCGCCGGGTGCAGGACGAAACCGCGATCGGTCTGCACCGGCCCGCCGATGAAGATCGGCACATCCTGGCAGCGTGCCGGCGGCTCGATGTCCGGGCGCAACTGTTCGAGGATGTCGGCCAGGTTCAAGTCTTGCGGCCTGTTGACCACCAGCCCCATCGCGCCATTGGCCGTGTGCTCGACGATGTAGGTCAAGGTGTGGGCAAAGTTCGGGTCGGCCATGTGTGGCATGGCGATCAGGAAGTGATGCTTGAGGTAGCTGGGGCTGACGTTTTTCATGAGCGCTAGTGTGGCGTCGCAAGGGCGAACTGACAAGCTGAGGCTTTAAAAGATCGCAGCCTTCGGCAGCTCCTACAGGGTGTACGCAGGCCCACTGTAGGAGCTGCCGAAGGCTGCGATCTTTTGATTTTGCTCTTAATTGCTTGAGAGCTTGTCGCCCCGGGCAAATTTCCAGGTGCGAATGATTTCCAGGCGGTCGATGTCCGACAGATCGCCGGTAAACGGTGCAAACGGCGCGGCCAGGCGGACGATGCGCTGCGCCGCCTGATCGAGCAGCGGCTGACCGGAGGATTCCAGCACCAGCACCTCATACAGCGAGCCGTCGCGATTGATCGAGACCATCAGGCGCAAATTGCCGTAGATCTGCTTGCGTCGGGCTTCTTCGGGGTAGTTGAGGTTGCCGATGCGCTCGACCTTCTTGCGCCAGTCATCCTTGTACCAGGCGCCCTTGTCGCGCATGGTCGAAGCCGCGCTCAAGCGGTGGATGCGCGGGCGCTTGGCGTACAGCTGTTGTTCCTTGGCCAGCTCTGCTTCGAGGCTGGCGATGTCGCTGGACAGCTGCGAGCTGTCGAACGCCGGCGCGTCGACGGTCGGTTTGACTTCGGTTTTGCTTTCTTCTTTCTTGGTCGGCGCCTTTTTCGGTTTCGGCGCAACGGTGGTCACCGCTGCCTTCGGGGCGGCTTCCTGCACCACTGGCTTGGCGGCGGGCGGCGGGGTGACCTTTTTGACCTGATTGTCCTGGAATGGCGCGACTTCGGTGGTCTTGGGCAGGGCTTTCTTGTCCAGCGTGCCGCTGCCTTCCTGGTTTTCCTGAGCGAGAAAATCTGCCTTTTCCGGCTTCTTCTCGGCCTTGAAGGTGGCCAGGGTGATTTCCAGGGTTTTGCTGATCTGCTGCGGCTCGACCATGGTGAAGCCGACGCCTAGCAGCAGCGCCAGGTGAATCAGCGCTGCCAGAAACAGGGTAAAACCGAGGCGATCGGCCGGGCGCACGCCACGATGGGCGAGTTCAGCGGGCAGATCGGACGGGAGGGTCATGACAAGAAAACCAACATCGCGTTTTTCAGAGGCTGCGCATGATAACGCAATGTTGGTTTCGCGCCTTGGGCTTCACGCTTCAAGCGACAGGCTGCATGTGACGTACATCAAGCTTGTGGCTTTTTGCCGGCCGCTTGCAGCTTTTTATCGATCGCATCCATCAGCATCCCGCCGATATCAGTGCCGAACGCATTGTCGATTTCACGGATGCAGGTCGGGCTGGTGACGTTGATTTCGGTCAGGTGCTCGCCGATCACGTCGAGGCCGACAAACAGCAAGCCTTTCTCGCGCAAGGTCGGGCCGACCTGGGCGGCGATCCAGCGATCCTTCTCGGTCAGCGGACGCGCTTCGCCACGGCCACCGGCGGCGAGGTTGCCACGGGTTTCGCCCAGCGCCGGAATCCGCGCCAGGCAGTAATCCACCGGCTCGCCATCGATCATCAGGATGCGCTTGTCGCCATCGACGATCGCCGGCAGGTAACCCTGAATCATGATCTGCTGCTTGCCGTGCAGGGTCAGGGTTTCGAGGATCACCGAGAGGTTCGGGTGGCCGGCGGTGTGGCGGAAGATCGACGAACCGCCCATGCCGTCCAGCGGCTTGAGGATCACGTCACCGTGATGGTCGGCGAACTCACGCAATACGTCCGGGCGGCGGCTGACGATGGTCGGCGGCGTGCACTGCGGAAACAGCGTGGCGAACAGCTTTTCATTGCAGTCGCGCAGGCTCTGCGGCTTGTTCACCACCAGCACGCCGGCGGCTTCGGCCTGTTCCAGCAAGTAAGTGGAGTAGACGAACTCCATGTCGAACGGCGGATCCTTGCGCATCAGGATCACGTCCAGGTCGCTCAGCAGCTTGTCCTGTTCGGCGTCCAGCTCGAACCATTTGTCCGGGTTGGCGAAGACTTTCAGCGGGCTCATCCGCGCCCGCGCCTGGCCTTCGGCCTGATACAGGTCTTTCTGTTCCATGTAGAACAGTTCCCAGCCACGCTTCTGCGCGGCCAGCAGCATGGCCAGCGAGCTATCCTTTTTATAGGAGATGCTGGCGATAGGGTCCATGACAATCCCGACGCGAACGCTCATTGGGTTTTCCTCGAAATTTGGCTACCGGATCGGTATTGAAAAAGTGCCGCCAGAGTGGCGCCGGGCGGGTTTCGGGTCAAGGAAAAACCCGTCGATAGATTGCATCTGGAGACTGTGCTAAAAAGGCTGGCAGATCGCGCCGCCCCATGGGTTTCAAGGGTTTCAGGCCATTATTCACAGCAAAACGGACAATTTGATTCGCAAAGGCGACGGTAGAACCCTCTTATGGAACAGCAGTCCAGCGCCTTGAAGGTCATGGTGATCGACGACTCGAAAACGATTCGCCGCACCGCCGAAACATTGTTGAAGAATGTCGGTTGCGAAGTGATCACCGCCATCGACGGTTTCGATGCGCTGGCGAAGATTGCCGACCACCATCCCGGGATCATCTTTGTCGACATCATGATGCCGCGTCTGGACGGTTATCAGACCTGCGCCCTGATCAAGAACAACAGCGCCTTCAAGGCGACGCCGGTGATCATGCTGTCGTCCAGGGATGGTCTGTTCGACAAGGCCAAGGGGCGGATTGTCGGCTCTGATCAATTTCTGACCAAGCCGTTCAGCAAAGAAGAACTGCTCAACGCGATCCAGGCCCATGTTCCGGGCTTCGCCGCCGTTTTGCCGCAGTAAGACACGCACAGTGACGCTCGGCCAGCGGGCCGGCAGTCGACCAGAAAAATGGGGAAGACCATGGCACGTATCCTGATCGTCGATGATTCGCCGACTGAAATGTACAAACTCACCGGCATGCTCGAAAAGCACGGCCATGAAGTGCTCAAGGCCGAGAACGGCGCCGACGGCGTGGCCTTGGCCCGTCAGGAAAAACCCGACGCGGTGCTGATGGACATCGTCATGCCTGGCCTCAACGGTTTTCAGGCGACCCGGCAGTTGACCAAGGATGCCGACACGGCGCACATCCCGGTGATCATCATCACCACCAAGGATCAGGAGACCGACAAGGTCTGGGGCACCCGCCAGGGCGCCAAGGATTACCTGACCAAACCGGTCGACGAAGACACCCTGATCAAGACCCTGAACAACGTACTCAACGGCTGATCGCGCGATCATGAACGAATCGCTGACCGCGTTCGAACTGCTCTGGCAGATCGACCAGCGCTGCCGCCTGCTGGCAGCGGACCTGCCGTCGCAAGCGGCGCGCCCGGATCGCTGGAGCGGCATCGGCTTTCGCCTCGGCGAACATTGGTATGTGGCGCCGATGGGCGAAGTCAGCGAAGTCCTGCATGAACCGCGCTTCACCCAGTTGCCCGGGGTCAAGCCGTGGGTCAAGGGTGTCGCCAATCTGCGCGGGCGGCTGCTGCCGATCATGGACCTGTGCGGCTTCTTCGGCCATGAGCTGTCGCCGCTGCGCAAACAACGGCGGGTATTGGTGGTGGAACATGAAGACGTGTTCGCCGGGGTAATGGTCGACGAAGTCATCGGCTTGCAGCATTTCGAACAGGGCAGTTTCGAGCCTCTGTCGATCAGCAAGCGCCAGGGCTCCAAGGCCGAATTCGTCAAAGGCTATTTCCGCCGTGAACAGAACTGGCGGGTGTTCAGCCTGTTCGCACTGGCCAGGTCTCCGGTGTTCATGGGTGTGGCTCTATAGCACGAACAACAGAACCCATGTGGACGCGGGCCATGTGGCGAGGGGATTTATCCCCGTTGGGTCGCGCAGCGGCCCCAAAAACTGCAATGCCTGACACCGTCAGCGCATGCGATATTTTTGCGACTGCTTCGCAGCCGAACGGGGATAAATCCCCTCGCCACAAGGCTCGCTCCCACAAGGGCCATGGCAGGTTTCATAGGCGAGGACCGATGACAAAAGCAAAAACAGGCAAGTCGGCAGAAGCATCGCGCAGTCGCGCACAGATCATGGTGCTGTTTATCGCACTGATCGTGTTCATCATGCTGCTGTTCGCCAACTTCGCGTACCTCAACACCCAGGCGAACTACGACAAGCAGTACATCGGCCATGCCGGCGAACTGCGCGTGCTCTCGCAACGCATTGCCAAGAACGCCACCGAAGCGGCGGCGGGCAAGGCTGCGGCGTTCAAGCTGCTCAGTGATGCGCGCAACGATTTTGCCCAGCGCTGGGGCTACCTGAAGAAGGGTGACCCGAACACCGGCCTGCCGCCGGCACCCGTCGCCGTGCGCCCGGAAATGCGCGCGGTGCAGATGGACTGGGAGCGCCTGTTGAAAAACACCGATGCGATCCTCAGCAGCGAACAGACCGTGCTGTCGCTGCATCAAGTCGCCGCGACGCTGGCCGAAACCGTGCCGCAGTTGCAGATCGAATACGAAAAAGTCGTGGAAATCCTGCTCCAGCGCGGCGCTCCGGCGGCGCAGGTGGCAATGGCGCAACGGCAATCGTTGCTTGCCGAACGCATCCTCGGTGCCGTCAACACCGTGCTTGCCGGTGACGAAAACTCGCAGCAGGCCGCCGACGCCTTTGGCCGCGATGCCGCGCGTTTCGGCCTGGTGCTTAACGGCATGTTGCAAGGCAACCCGGCGCTGAAAATTAGCCAGGTCGAAGACCGCGACGCCCGTGCGCGTTTGAGCGAAATTTCCGAGCTGTTCCAGTTCGTTTCCGGCTCCGTGGACGAAATCCTCGAAACCTCGCCTGAGCTGTTCAAGGTCCGCGAGTCGGCCAGCAACATCTTCACCCTGTCGCAAACCCTGCTCGACGAAGCCTCGCACTTGGCCACCGGATTCGAGCATCTGGCCGGCGGGCGCAACACCGACACCATTGGCGGCTATGTGCTGGGCTTGCTGGCGCTGGCCTCGATCATCCTCATCGGTCTGGTCATGGTCCGCGAAACCAATCGCCAATTGCGTGAAACCGCCGAGAAGAACGAGCGCAACCAGAACGCGATCATGCGCCTGCTCGACGAAATCGAAGACCTCGCCGATGGCGACCTCACCGTGACCGCTTCGGTGACCGAAGACTTCACCGGCACCATCGCCGACTCGATCAACTATTCCGTCGACCAATTGCGTGATCTGGTCGCCACCATCAACCTCACCGCCGGCCAGGTTGCCGCCGCTGTGCAGGAAACCCAGGCCACCGCCATGCATCTGGCCCAAGCGTCTGAGCAACAGGCCCAGCAGATTTCCGAAGCCTCGACAGCCATCAGCGACATGGCCGAGTCCATCGATCAGGTCTCGGCCAACGCTGCCGAATCGTCGGCGGTGGCCGAGCGTTCCGTGGAAATCGCCAACAAGGGCAACGAGGTGGTGCACAACACCATCCACGGCATGGACAACATCCGCGAACAGATTCAGGACACCGCCAAGCGCATCAAACGCCTCGGCGAGTCCTCTCAGGAAATCGGCGACATCGTCAGCCTGATCGACGACATCGCCGACCAGACCAACATCCTCGCCCTCAACGCGGCGATCCAGGCATCGATGGCCGGGGATGCCGGGCGCGGGTTTGCCGTGGTTGCCGACGAAGTGCAGCGGCTGGCCGAGCGTTCGTCCGCCGCGACCCGGCAGATCGAAACCCTGGTGCGGGCGATTCAGGCCGACACCAACGAAGCGGTGATTTCCATGGAGCAGACCACCACCGAAGTGGTGCGCGGCGCGCGACTGGCGCAGGATGCCGGTGTGGCCCTGGAAGAAATCGAAGGCGTGTCCAAGACCCTCGCCGCGCTGATCCAGAGCATTTCCAACGCGGCGCAGCAGCAGACCTCTTCGGCCGGGCAGATCTCGCTGACGATGAATGTGATCCAGCAGATCACCTCGCAAACCTCGTCGGGGTCCACGGCCACCGCCGAGAGCATCGGCAACCTGGCGAAAATGGCCAGTCAGTTGCGCCGTTCGGTGTCCGGTTTCACCTTGCCGGCGGCGACAGATAAAGCGTGAGTGGAGTGGTTATGGGTGATCGGCACGACTACGTGGCCCTGGAATGGGTCAAGGGCGAAATTGCCGAAACGCTGAGGCTGGCGCATCAGGCGATCGAAGCCGTGCTCGACGATCCGCAGGCCTTTCCCGGTCTGGACGAGTGCCTGGCGTACATTCATCAGGTCCACGGCAGTCTGCAGATGGTCGAATTCTACGGCGCAGCGTTGCTCGCCGAAGAAATGGAGCATCTGGTCGAAGCCCTGCAACATGATCGTGTATCGCACCGCGACGAAGCCTTGCACCTGATGCTGCAAGCCCTGGGGCAACTGCCGCTTTACCTCGACCGCGTGCAGAGCGCCCGCCGCGACCTGCCGCTGGTGGTGTTGCCGCTGATCAACGATCTGCGTAGCGCCCGTGGTGAAAGCCTGCTGGCGGAAACCAGCCTGTTCAGCCCGCCACTGCCCGAGCTGGCGCCGCTCGGCGACGAGGCGCTCGCGGCATTGGAACCACCCGATCTGCCGAACGTGCTGCGCAAACTGCGGCAGATGCTGCAAATGGCTCTGGTCGGTCTGCTGCGCGAACAGGACGACCAGACGCACCTTGGCTATCTGGCCAAAGTCTTCAGCCGTCTCGAAGCACTGAGCGGCGATGCGCCGTTGAGCCCTTTGTGGCAAATCGCCTCGGCATTGGTCGAGGGCATGCGCGAGGGCGTCATCGCCAACAGTCCGGCGCTGCGCAGCCTGTTCAAGGACGCCGACCAAGAGCTCAAGCGCCTGCTCGAGCAAGGCGTCGTCGGGCTCAATCAACCGGCGCCGGCCGAGCTGCTGAAAAGCCTGTTGTTCTATATTGCCAAAGCCGAACATCCCACCGGGCAGATGCTGACCATGAAAGATCACTACTCCCTGGACGACGCGTTGCCCGACAGCGCGATGGTCGATGAAGAACGCGCGCGCCTCGCCGGCCCCGACCGCGATGCCATGCGCTCGGTGCTGGCGGCGCTGTGCGAAGAGCTGGTGCGGGTCAAGGAGCGCCTCGATCTGTTCGTGCGCAGTGACCGCCAGCACGCTTCGGATCTGGACAGCCTGCTCGCACCGCTGCGGCAGATCGCCGACACCCTCGCGGTGCTGGGTTTCGGCCAGCCGCGCAAAGTCATCATCGACCAACTGGCAGTGGTGCTCAGCCTCGCCCAAGGCCAGCGCGAACCGAACGACGCGATCCTCATGGACGTCGCCGGGGCCTTGCTCTACGTCGAAGCGACGCTGGCCGGCATGGTTGGCACGGTGGAGACGCAAAGCGCCGAAGACGCGCGCCTGCCGACCACCGACCTGACGCAGATCCATCAGATCGTGATCAAGGAAGCGCGCATCTGCCTGCAACAGGCCAAGGACATGATCGTCGACTACATCGACGCCGATTGGGACCGCCAGCATCTGCAATCGCTGCCCGAACTGCTGACGCAGGTGCGCGGCGCGCTGGCGATGATTCCGCTGGCCCGAGCAGCGAGTCTGGTCGAGGCCTGCAACGGTTTCATTCGCGAGCATTTGATGCTCGATGCCCACGAACCGGGCTGGGAACAACTCGATCATCTGGCCGATGTGATCAGCAGCCTGGAGTATTACCTCGAACGCCTGAGCGATGACCCGCAGGCGCCCGCCGAGCATCTGCTCGATGTCGCGCAAAACAGCCTTGCCAGCCTCGGCTTCTTTGCCAACGAGCAGCCCGGCGAAGCGCAAGTGCCGGTGCTTGATGAGGTACTCAGCCCCAGCGAAGCGCAGCTCATGCAGGATCTGCAAACCCTTGACGACCCTGACGTCGTGCAGTCGCTCGCCGAGGTGCTGGCCAGCCCGGTGTCGGCGCTCAACCCGCCGGCGCGCAACACCCCTGACAGCCTGATGCCGCCGCCGACCGATGAGGAACCGGTCGACGATGAACTGCGCGAAGTATTCCTCGAAGAGACCGACGAAGTCCTCGCGGTCCTCCACGAATACCTGCCGCGCTGGACCGCCAATCCCCAGGACCGCGCCGCGCTGACCGAACTGCGTCGGGCTTTCCATACCTTGAAGGGCAGCGGGCGCATGGTCCGTGCCTTGGTCCTTGGCGAACTGGCCTGGGCGGTGGAAAACCTGCTCAACCGAGTGCTCGAACAAAGCGTCGAGCCCGGCGCAGTGCTGCGCCAATTGCTCGGCGACACGGTGTTGCTGCTGCCCGAGCTGATCAACGAATTCGCCACCCAGCGCCAGCGCCAACGCAACGATGTCGACCAACTCGCCGCCCGCGCCCACGCGTTGGCCAAAGGCGATGAACCGCTGGCTGCCGAAGACACCGACGACGTCGCCGCGCTTGATCCGCTGCTGCTGGAAATCTTCCGCAAAGAAGCCGAAACCCACCTCGCCAGCCTCAACCGTTTCCTCGATCAGGCCGCCGAACAGGTGCCGTTGCCGGCCAGCGACGAGCTGCAACGGGCGCTGCACACGCTCAAGGGTAGTGCCTCGATGGCCGGCGTATTGCCGATGGCCGAACTGGCGGCTTCACTGGATCAACTGGCCCGCGAGTTCAAGGCGCATCAGTTGCCGCTGGATCTGGACGAGGTCGAATTGCTGCTCGAAGCCGAGGGCTTGTTCCGCGTCGGCCTGCGTCAACTCAAATACGATCCGCTGGCGCCGATTGTCGGTGCGCAGTCGCTGATCAAACGCACCGAGGCGCTGCTCGCCGAGCGCCTGCAAGCCAGCTCCGATGGCGCTGACAGCGGCCTGCGCCTCAAGCGCGATCCGCAACTGATCAACAACTTCCTCGCCCAGGGCATGGACATCCTCCTCGACGCCGAAAACCTCTTGCAGTGCTGGCAGCAACACCCCGGCGAGCGCCAGGAACTCAGCGCCTTGCTCGATGAGCTGACCACTCTGGGCGAGGGCGCGCACCTTGCCGATCTGCTTCCGGTCGATGGCCTCTGCGAAGCTTTGCTCGACCTGTATGGCGCGGTGGAAGAAAGCAGCCTGGCGGTCAGTGAGCGGTTTTTCCACGAGGCGCAACTGGCCCACGAAGCGCTGATCAACATGCTCGACGAGCTCGCTGCCGGCCAGGAAATCACCGCGCAACCGGAGCGGATTCGCGCCTTGCAGGATCTGCTCGACGAAGGCCTCGACCCGGCGGCGATGGGCCTGATCCGCAGCGACGGCAGCCGCACCCTGGACATTCGCGAACTGGGCAGCGCCACCGCGCAATTGCAGCAATCGGTTGCCGCCCTTGAGCCTGACGACGAGATCGTCGAAATCTTCCTTGAAGAGGCGGTGGACATTCTCGACAGCGCCGGGCAAGCCTTGCAGCGCTGGCGCAAGGATCCGGACAACGCCGCGCCGCTGTCGTCATTGCAGCGCGACTTGCACACGCTGAAGGGCGGTGCGCGCATGGCCGAGGTCGAGGTTATCGGCGACCTTGCCCAGGAGCTGGAAAACCTCTACGAAGGGCTGGTCGATCGGCGTTACAGCCACAGCGTCGTGCTCGAAGGTTTGCTCCAGCAAAGTCACGAGCGTTTGGCGCTGATGCTGGAGCAACTGCAAGCGCATCAAGCGCTGACCCCGGCGCAGGATCTGATCGACGCGATCCGTCAATTGCGTCAGGGCCAGGCCGCCAGCGAATCTGCCCCCGCAGCGGTCGAACACGACAACGCCGGGCATGATCCGGAACTGTTGGAAATCTTCCTCGAAGAAGGTTTCGACATCATCGAAAGCTCCGGCGCCGCGCTGTTGCGCTGGCAGGCCGAGCCGGGCAACCGTCAGGAAATTGAAACCCTGTTGCGCGATCTGCACACCCTCAAGGGCGGCGCGCGGATGGTCGAAATCGGCCCGATCGGCGACCTCGCCCATGAGCTGGAATTTCTCTACGAAAGTCTCTCTAGCGGTGCGCTGCAACCGTCTGCCGAACTGTTCGCGCTGGTGCAACGCGGCCATGACCGACTGGCGCAAATGCTCGATGGTGTGCGCGCCGGGCAGCCGTGCCCACCGGCCGATCGGCTGATCAATGCGATCCAGAATTTCAGTCACCCGGTGCAGGTTGAAGCGCCGCCGGCGCCGGCTCCGGTGATCAAGCCTGAGGCAGCGCCACCCGCCGCCGATGCTGGCGCAGACATGGTCAAGGTCTCGTCCGAGCTGCTTGATGAACTGGTCAACCTGGCCGGGGAAACCTCGATCTTTCGTGGGCGAATCGAGCAGCAAGTCAACGATGCGCAGATTGCTCTCAACGAGATGGAAACCACCATCGAGCGCATGCGCGATCAGTTGCGCCGCCTCGACACCGAAACCCAGGGGCGCATTCTCAGCCGCCAGCAAGTCGATGGCGAACGCCTCGGTTATGAAGACTTCGATCCGCTGGAAATGGACCGCCATTCGCAGCTTCAGCAACTGTCGCGGGCGCTGTTCGAATCCGCCTCGGACCTGCTCGACCTCAAGGAAACCCTCGACCGCCGCAATCACGATGCGGAGAACCTGTTGCAGCAACAGGGGCGGATCAACACCGAATTGCAGGAAGGCCTGATGCGCACGCGCATGGTGCCGTTCGAACGCATGGTGCCGCGTCTGAAACGCATCGTTCGTCAGGTCGCCGAAGAGCTGGGCAAGGATGTCGCGTTCGTCGTCGGCAACGCTGATGGCGAGATGGATCGCAACGTGCTGGAGCGCATGGCCGCGCCGCTGGAACACATGCTGCGCAATGCCGTCGACCATGGCCTCGAATCTGCCGAGGTGCGATTGGCGGCGGGCAAACCGGCGCAAGGGCAGATCACCCTCGATCTGTCGCGCGAGGGCGGCGACATGGTTTTCGACATCCGCGACGACGGCGCCGGTGTGCCGCTGGAAGCCGTGCGGCGCAAGGCGATCAAACGCGGCTTGCTGGCGCCCGACGCCGAGATCAGCGACCGCGACGTGTTGCAGTTCATCCTTCAGCCGGGTTTCTCCACGGCGGAAAAGATCACCCAGATTTCCGGGCGTGGCGTCGGCATGGACGTGGTCCACGAAGAAGTGCGCCAGCTCGGCGGCAGCATGAGTATCGATTCGGTGCCGGGGCAGGGCGTGCATTTCCGCATTCGCCTGCCGTTCACCGTGTCGGTCAACCGCGCGCTGATGGTGCAGTGCGGCGAGGATCAGTACGCGATTCCGCTGAACACCATCGAAGGCATCGTGCGCGTGTTGCCGAATGATCTGGAAGGGCACTTTCGGCAGGATCCACCGAGTTATCAATACGGCGGCCAGCGGTATGAGCTGTGCTATCTCGGCGAGCTGTTGAAGACTGCGCCACGGCCAAAACTGCTCGGGCAGAACCTGCCGTTGCCGGTGCTGCTGGTGCATTGCAACGACCGCCACATTGCCGTGCTGGTCGACGCCATGGCCGGCACTCGCGAGATCGTGGTCAAGAGCCTCGGCCCGCAGTTCGCGGCGGTGCAGGGCGTGTCGGGGGCGACGATTCTCGGCGACGGCCGGGTGGTGCTGATTCTGGATCTGCTCGCACCGATCCGCGCGATGCAGGCGCGCCTGGCGCAAGAGCCGGCGCCCACGGAGATCGACAGCGAACCGCACAAGCCGCTGCTGATCATGGTCGTCGATGACTCGGTGACGGTGCGCAAGGTCACCAGCCGTTTGCTCGAACGTCACGGCATGAACGTGCTGACCGCCAAGGACGGCGTCGATGCGATGCTGCTGCTCGAAGAGCACCTGCCCGACCTGATGCTGCTCGACATCGAAATGCCGCGCATGGACGGCTTCGAAGTCGCCACCCAGGTGCGCGCCGACGAACGCCTGCGCCACTTGCCAATCATCATGATCACCTCGCGCACCGGGCAGAAACACCGCGACCGCGCCATGGCCATCGGCGTCAACGACTACCTCGGCAAGCCGTATCAGGAATCGGTGTTGCTGGAGAGCATCGCCCAGTGGAGCAAGAAACATGCATGAGCACCGGCATAACCCGCGCACCAGCCAGCTCACCGGGCTGCTGCTGCCGCTGGCCGATCGCAACCTGATCCTGCCCAATGTCGCCATCGCCGAGCTGATCGACTACCAGGCCAGCGCCTTCGACCTCGACACTCCGCCGTGGTACCTGGGCCGGGTAACGTGGCGCGAGCGGCAGATTCCGTTGATCAGTTTCGAATCGGCCTGCGGGCAGAAAATCGTCATCGGCGAACGGGCGCGGATCGTCATTCTGAATGCCTTGGGCGGCTTGCCCGAGCTGAGATTCATCGCCCTGTTGGTGCAGGGGATTCCTCGGTCGTACAAGCTGGACAGTCAGTTGAGTTATGTCGATGTGCCGTTGTGTGCGCTGGAGCAGGCGGCGGTGCAGGTCGGCGAGCAGGTGGCGAAGGTGCCGGATTTGTTGGGGCTGGAGCAGTTACTGGTGGATGCGGGATTGGCCCGCTGATCCAAGGCTTGACTGATCATTCCCACGCGGAGCGTGGGAACGATCAAAAGCCCCTCACCCCAGCCCTCTCCCAAAGGGAGAGGGAGCCGACCGAGGTGTCTCGCGTCCTACGTCGACCTGAATGACCGAGTCGATTATGGATTCACTACAACGGGTTCAGGTCAGCGTCATTCCCAAGCATCCCTCAATCAGTCCCCTCTCCCTCCGGGAGAGGGCTAGGGTGAGGGTAGCTTTTGAACGTTACGCTCAGCGTAATGATTCACCACCCAGCTTGATTGATGCCCTCACCACACACGCCTAACTTGGCTCCACGACAGCGAACCCCGTGGAGTGAGCATGACAACAACAATTTCCCCCGACTCGCGCTGGACGCGGCGGCGTGACGAGAAGCAGCGCCGGCTCGACAAGGTGCGCGGGCTCGCCGATGGCGCGGTGTTGCCCAGCGACAAGATCGTCGCCGCGCTCGAAGCGCTGATCCATCCCGGCGACCGTGTGGTGCTGGAGGGCAACAACCAGAAGCAGGCGGATTTCCTCTCGCGTTCGCTGGCCAAGGCCGACCCGGCCAAACTCCACGATCTGCACATGATCATGCCCAGCGTCGGCCGCTCCGAGCACCTTGATCTGTTCGAACGTGGCATTGCCCGCAAGCTCGATTTCTCCTTCGCCGGCACCCAGAGCCTGCGCATCAGCCAATTGCTCGAAGATGGCTTGCTCGAAGTCGGCGCCATTCACACCTACATCGAACTCTACGCCCGCCTCGTCGTGGACCTGATCCCCAACGTTGTGCTCTCGGCCGGCTTCATGGCCGACCGCGCCGGCAACATCTACACCGGCCCGAGCACCGAAGATACCCCGGCACTGATCGAACCGGCGGCGTTCAGCGATGGCATCGTTATCGTTCAGGTCAACCAATTGGTCGATGACGTCAGCGAGCTGCCTCGCGTAGACATTCCCGCTTCATGGGTCGATTTCGTCGTGGTCGCCGACAAGCCGTTCTACATCGAACCGCTGTTCACCCGCGACCCACGGCACATCAAGCCTGTGCACGTGCTGATGGCGATGATGGCGATTCGCGGGATCTACGAAAAACACAACGTGCAGTCGCTCAACCACGGCATTGGTTTCAACACCGCCGCCATCGAACTGATCCTGCCGACCTACGGCGAATCCCTCGGTTTGAAAGGCAAGATCTGCCGCAACTGGACGCTCAACCCGCACCCGACGCTGATCCCGGCGATTGAAAGCGGCTGGGTCGAGAGCGTGCATTGCTTCGGCACCGAACTGGGCATGGAAAACTACATTGCCGCTCGGCCGGATGTGTTCTTCACTGGCCGCGACGGCTCGCTGCGTTCCAACCGCATGGTCTGCCAACTGGCCGGGCAATACGCGGTGGATCTGTTTATCGGCGCGACGTTGCAAGTCGACGGCGACGGCCATTCCTCGACCGTGACCCGTGGCCGTCTCGCCGGTTTCGGTGGCGCGCCGAACATGGGCCACGACCCGCGCGGCCGCCGTCACGGCACCCCGGCGTGGCTGGACATGCGCCACGCCGATGGGCCGCAACCGATGCTCGAACGCGGCAAGAAACTCGTGGTGCAAATGGTCGAGACCTTCCAGGAGGGCGGCAAACCGACCTTTGTCGAAACGCTCGACGCGGTGGAAGTGGCGAAGAAAAGCGGCATGCCGCTGGCACCGATCATGATCTACGGCGACGACGTTACCCACCTGCTCACCGAAGAAGGCATCGCCTACCTGTACAAGGCGCGCTCGCTGGAAGAACACCAGGCGATGATCGCAGCGGTCGCCGGGGTTACCGCCATCGGCCTGCGGCACAATCCGAAAGACACCGAACGCATGCGCCGCGAAGGCCTGATCGCCTTGCCCGAAGACCTTGGCATCCGCCGCACCGACGCCACCCGCGAATTGCTCGCGGCGAAAAGCGTCGCCGATCTGGTCGAGTGGTCCGGTGGCCTGTACAACCCGCCCGCCAAATTCAGGAGCTGGTAATGCACGCATTTAACCTGCAAGCGAAACCGCTGTCACTGGCTGAACACCTGGCCGATCTGGCGGTGGACGCGCTGATCGACGAAGCGGATCTGTCGCCGAAACCGGCGCTGGTCGACCGTCGTGGCAATGGCGCACACACCGATCTGCACCTGGGCCTGATGCACGCGTCGGCGCTGGCATTGTGGCCGGCATTCAAGGAAATGGCCGAGGCCGCGCTGGAGACCGGTGAAGTCGGTGTGCCGTTGCGCGAAGCGATCGGCCGCATCGGCCGCGAGGGCGAACAAGCGATGCTCGTGACCACCAACGGCGTCAACACCCATCGCGGTGCGATCTGGGCATTGGGACTGTTGGTGACGGCCGCCGCGCTGCAACCGAAATCCATCGCCCTGTGCGCCGCACGCCTGGCACTGCTCGACGATCGCTACGCACCGACACCGCTCAGCCACGGCGCACAAGTCGCTCAGCGTTACGGCGCACGCGGTGCTCGCGAAGAAGCGCAACTGGGCTTCCCATCCGTGCTGCAACGCGGCCTGCCGCAACTGCAGAAAAGTCGCGCCAACGGCCACGGCGAACAGAACGCCCGGCTTGATGCGTTGCTGGCGATCATGACCGAGCTGGCCGACACCTGCGTGCTTTACCGCGCCGGCGAACTGGGCCTGCAGGCCATGCAGGCCGGCGCGCAAGCGGTGCTCGATGCCGGCGGCAGCGCCAGCCTCAGCGGCCGTCGTCGCCTGCACGAACTGGATCAACAACTCATCGCATTGAATGCCTCGCCCGGTGGCGCCGCTGACTTGCTCGCGGCCACGCTGCTGCTCGATCGCATCGAGCGCGACGGCATTGTTCAGGGAGCGTTTTGATGGAAAGCCTATCGTTTGAATTCCCCGCCGGGCAGCCGCCACGCGGGCGTGCGCTGGTCGGTTGTGTCGGCTCGGGGGATCTGGAAGTGCTGATCGAACCGGGTCTGGCCGGCAAGCTGACGATCAACGTGCAGACCTCGGTCAACGGCGCGCAGCAGCGCTGGCAGCACCTGTTTGCGCGGATGTTCGACGGCACCACGCCGCCGGCGATGGCCATCGATATCCACGATTTCGGCGCGACGCCGGGGGTGGTGCGCTTGCGTCTGGAACAGGGTTTCGAGGAGATCGGCCATGACTGACAGCGCAGCGTTGCTCAACAAACACAGTTTCGTCGAGCTCGGCGCGCGGCAGCGGGCGCAAGCCTTGCTCGACGCCGGGACCTTTCGCGAACTGCTCGATCCGTTTCAACGGGTCATGTCACCGTGGCTTGAGCGCCAGGGTGTGGTGCCGCAAGCCGACGACGGCGTGATCATCGCCAAGGGCCGCCTCGACGGTTTGCCAATGGTGATCGCGGCGATTGAGGGCGCGTTTCAGGGCGGCAGCCTCGGTGAAGTCGGCGGGGCGAAGATTGCCGGTGCGCTGGAACTGGCCGCCGAAGACAACCGCAACGGCATCCCCACCCGCGCCGTGTTGCTGCTGGAAACCGGCGGCGTGCGCTTGCAGGAAGCCAATCTAGGGCTGGCGGCGATTGCCGATATTCACGCGGCGATTGTCGATTTGCAGCAATACCAACCGGTGGTCGGTGTAGTCGCTGGCAGCGTCGGTTGCTTCGGCGGCATGTCGATTGCTGCTGCGCTGTGCAGTTATTTGCTGGTGACCCAGGAAGCACGTCTCGGCCTGAACGGCCCGCAGGTGATCGAACAGGAAGCCGGGATCGAGGAATACGACTCCCGCGACCGGCCCTTCATCTGGAGCCTGACCGGCGGCGAACAGCGTTTCAACACGGGACTAGTGGACCGTTATGTCGGCGATGATGTGGCGCAGATTCGTCAGCAGGTCGGTGAATTGCTCCAGCAAGGCTTGCCGGCACAGCCGCGCAGTCAACGCGCCGAGTGGTTCCTGCAACGCCTCGGCAAGCTGAACACTGGCCAGCAAATCGAACCGTCGGTGGTTCGCGATCTGTATCAAGGAGAGCGCTCATGAGCAGTTATTCATTGCGCGGTTTGCACTGGTTCAATGCGCTCAGCGCTGGCGCCAGTGTCGTCGAAGGTTTGCCGCCGTCGTTGAAAGTGGCCGACGCTGAGCTCGGGCGTTTTATCGCCGTGGTCGCCGACCCGGACAATCGTTTCCCCCGCGCCCGAAACGGCGAAGTCGGTTTGCTCGAAGGCTGGGGGCTGGCCAAGGCTGTGGATGACGCGATCAGCGCCGACCGCGACAGCGCGAAGAAGCGCCCGATCATCGCCATCGTCGATGTGCCGAGCCAGGCGTATGGGCGGCGCGAAGAAGCCCTCGGCATTCATCAGGCGCTGGCCGGCGCGGCGGACAGTTATGCCCGTGCGCGTCTGGCCGGGCATCCGGTGATTGCGCTGCTGGTGGGCAAGGCCATGTCGGGTGCGTTTCTCGCCCACGGTTATCAGGCCAATCGCCTGATTGCTTTGCGTGATCCCGGTGTGATGGTGCACGCGATGGGCAAGGCCTCGGCGGCGCGGGTGACATTGCGCAGTGTTGAAGAACTGGAAGCGCTGGCCGCCAGCGTGCCGCCCATGGCCTACGACATCGACAGCTACGCCAGCCTCGGCCTGCTCTGGGAAACCCTCTCGGTGCAGCAGATCGAACAACCGACGGCGGAAGATCTGGCGCGGGTGAGCGAGTGCCTGAAGCAAGCGATCAGCGATGTGACCAGCACTGATTTGAAAGGGCGCCTTGGTGCGGGCAATCGTGCCGCCTCCAGCCGCGTCCGCGAACTGCTGAGGGCGCAGTGGTGAACCTGCCCCTGGCCCACGATCTGCTCTGGGGCATGACCCCGGCGCAGTTGCCGGCGGATGCGCCGCAGTGGGCGGTCGCGGCGCTGGCGGCCGGGCAACCGGTGGTGGTGCGCCGGGCGGTGAGTGCTGACGGTTTTGTCGCGGTCGGCGTGCGCGGTGTGTTGCGTCAACAACGGCTGGCGGCATTTATGGCGCTGGATTCGATTGCCTGTCGGGTCAGTCCCGAAGCCCTTTGTCATGTTGAGTGCGAGCGAGATCTGCCGGTGATGCAGGCGCTCAAACAACTGCGGCCGATGCTCGATGACTGCCGTTGGATCTGGGGTGTCAGCGGCAGTGTCGGGTTTGAATTGGCCAGTGGTTTTGCAGCGATGCATGCGGCCAGTGATCTCGATCTGATTCTGCGTGCGCCGCAGATGATCGGCCGTGATCAGGCGCGCGAACTGGTCGCGCTATTTGATCAAACTGTGTGCCGGGTCGACATGCAATTGCAGACGCCGTTCGGCGCTGTGGCGTTGCGGGAATGGGCCAGCGGTTCGTTCCGAGTGCTGCTGAAAAATGCTTATCGGGCCTGTCTGGTGACGGATCCGTGGAACCCGCAGGAGCAGGCAGCGTGAGCAGCCTGTTGGTGTTTCCCGGCCAAGGCGCGCAGCAAGCGGGCATGCTCCAGCGTTTGCCAAGGGAAACGCTGGTCGAGGCCAGTGATGTGCTCGGCGAGGATGTCTTGCTGCTGGATTGTGCCGAGGCATTGCGCACGACACGAGCGGTTCAGTTGTGCCTGCTGATCGCCGGTGTCGCTGCTTCGCGGCAGTTATTGCAGGATGAACTGAGCGCGGATTACGTCGCCGGCCTGTCCATCGGCGCCTACCCGGCGGCGGTGGTGGCAGGGGCCTTGAGTTTCAGCGATGCGCTGCATCTGGTCAGCCTGCGTGGTGAGCTGATGCAACAGGCTTATCCACAGGGCTACGGCATGACCGCGATCATCGGCTTGCAGTTATCCACCGTCGAAACCCTGCTGGCCCAGGTGCACAGCGAAGATGCGCCGGTGTATCTGGCCAACATCAACGCCGATAACCAAGTGGTGATTGCCGGCAGCGACAAGGCCATGCACGCGGTGGCCGAACTGGCACGCAGTCGCGGCGCCGGAGTGGCGAAACGGCTGGCGGTGAGCGTGCCGTCGCATTGCCCATTGCTGGAAAAACCGGCGCAGGCGCTTGCCGAAGCCTTCGCCAGGGTCGAACTTAAAACGCCACGGATCGGCTATCTCAGCGGCAGCCGCGCCCGCCCTGTGAGCAAAGTCGAAGCGCTGCGTGACGACCTCGCTTTCAACATGTGCCGCGTGGTGGACTGGCGCGGCACCGTGCAAAGCGCCTACGAGCGCGGCGTACGTCTACAGATCGAACTGCCGCCCGGTGCGGTGCTGACCGGGCTGGCGCGCCGGGTGTTCGAGCAGGGCACCGTCACTGCCTTCGACAGTGCCCGCCTCGATACCCTGCAAGCGCTGTTGCGCGAGGAGGGTGGCCGCCAACTCTAAAACCGCCGCGACTCAAGCTTCGAACAACAAAAACAACATTCGACGATGCACTTTGAGGACTACAACAATGATTATTTACGGTGTGGCATTTCTCGCCTTTTGCACGCTGGTCGGTATCTGGGTCGGTGAATTGCTCGGCAAGCTGATCGGCGTGCCGGCCAATGTCGGCGGTGTCGGTATTGCGATGCTGCTGTTGATCGGCCTGGGCAGCTATCTCTACAAGAGCGGCTGGCTCAAGGGCAAGACCGAGCAGGGCGTGGAGTTCTGGAGCGCGATCTACATCCCCATCGTGGTCGCCATGGCCGCACAGCAGAATGTCTACGGTGCGCTGAAGGGCGGGCCGATGGCGATTCTCGCCGGCACTCTCGCCGTAGTGATCGCCTTTGCTCTGGTGCCGGTGCTGACACGCATGGGCAACAAGCAAGAGACGCCGATTGCTCCTGCCAAGACTGCGGGGTAATCGCCATGTACGAATCAATGATGAAAGTGATCACCGGCTACGGTCTGATCAGCGGCTTTTTGATTGTCGGCCTGACCATGTGGGTGTCCTACTGGATGTCCAACACTTTCACCAAGGGCCGTCTGCACGGTTCGGCGATCGCCATTCTGCTCGGGCTGGTGCTGTCGTATATCGGCGGCGCACTGACCGGTGGGCAAAAAGGCGTGGTGGATATTCCCCTGCTGTCCGGCATCGGCCTGCTCGGCGGTGCGATGCTGCGGGATTTCGCGATTGTGGCGACGGCGTTTGGCGTGAGTGTCGATGAGCTCAAACGCGCCGGATTCGTCGGTGTGCTGGCGCTGTTTGTCGGCGTTGGCACCTCGTTCGTCGCCGGGGTCGGCGTGGCGATGGCGTTCGGCTACACCGATGCGGTGAGCCTGACCACCATTGGCGCGGGTGCCGTGACTTACATTGTCGGCCCGGTGACCGGCGCGGCGATTGGTGCCAGTTCCGAGGTGATGGCGCTGTCGATTGCGGCGGGGCTGATCAAGGCGATTCTGGTGATGGTAATGACACCGTTCGTGGCACCGATGATCGGCCTGAACAATCCGCGCAGCGCGGTGATTTTCGGTGGCTTGATGGGCACCTCCAGCGGCGTTGCCGGAGGCCTGGCGGCCACCGATCCGAAGCTGGTGCCGTACGGTTGCCTGACGGCGGCGTTCTACACCGCGCTCGGGTGTCTGCTTGGGCCTTCGCTGTTGTTTCTGGCGATGCGCGGGTTGATGGGTTAGTCAATTTAAGCTGCCCTCACCCTAAACCTCTCCCGGAGGGAGAGGGGACTGACCGAGTTGTTCTGGCGTTATACATCGACCTGAAATTTCTAAGTCGAACTCAGGTTCTGAAAAAGCCCCCGATCTGCTCCCTTTCCCCCTCTACCCCTTGGGGGAGAGGGCTGGGGTGAGGGGGTAGCTCTTGATTTTGATCTTGATCTAAACCCCAGCCTGCCGATTGGCATACATCCGACACTCCGCCAACAACGCCAGCAAATTCGGGTCACGCTCCTTGGCCTTCAGAAACACCACGCCAATGTGCTGCTGCAACCGGTACTTCTCCTGCAACGGAATCAGCTTCACCCGATTCTCGTACACCGCCGCAATCCGCCCCGGCAACAAGGCGTACCCCACCCCTGAGCTGACCATGCTCAGCAGGGTGAAGATGTCATTGACCTGCATCGCCACCTTCGGCTCGAACCCCGCTTGCTTGAATACCCGCACACCGTCCTGATGCGTGGCGAAGCCCTGGGTCAGGGTGATGAAGGTTTCATCACGCACTTCCGCCAGATCGACTTCACTGCGCTGAGCGAATTTTGAATCGGCCGGGGTGGCGAGGAAGATGTCGTCGGAGAACAGCGCAATCTGCTCGCAATCCGGATCGTTGATGCTGTCGTCCAGCGACACCAGAATCGCGTCGACTTCCATGTTTTTCAGCTTGTAGAGCAGGTCGATGTTCGAGCCGAGGATCAGGTCGATGTTGAGTTCGCTGCGGCGGATTTTCAGGCCCATGATCAGCTGCGGCACGGTCTTCACCGTCAGCGAATACAGCGAGCCGAGCTTGAAGCGCTCGGCGGAGAACCCGGCGGCTTCGCGGGTCAGGCGCACGCTGTCGACGACGTCGTTGATCAGCTTCTGCGCACGTTCTTCCAGCACATAGGCGCTTTCCAGTGGCGTCAGGTTGCGCCCTTCGTGTTTGAACAGCGGGCAGCGCAGGGCGTTTTCCAAAGAGTGAATGGCGCGGTGCACGCTGACGTTGCTGGTCTGCAGTTCGGCGGCAGCGCGGGCGAGGTTGCCGGTGCGCATGAAGGCGAGGAACACCTCGAGTTTTTTCAGGGTCAATTCTTCGTCGATCAGCATGGCGCGGACTCTTTTTTTAATGCGCCGATTGTGCCCAATTCCCGCGGGCCGCGCAGGCGAGGTTGAACAGAAACATTGCGCTTTTACGCTCAAGGCCCGAGCCTTGCGCGCTGCGGTAACGAATGTGAGGTGAGCAATACATGTATCACGGGGAAAAACTCAACGCCTGGACCCATCTGGTCGGGGCCATCGCCGCGTTTATCGGCGGCGTGTGGATGCTGGTGATTGCCAGCCTCGACGGCAGTCCGTGGAAGATTGTCAGCGTGGCGATCTACGCCTTCACTTTGCTGGTGCTCTACAGCGCCTCGACCGTGTATCACAGCGTGCGCGGGCGCAAGAAAGCGATCATGAAGAAGGTCGATCATTTCTCGATCTACCTGCTGATCGCCGGCAGCTACACGCCGTTCTGTCTGGTGACGTTACGCGGGCCGTGGGGCTGGACGCTGTTCGGGATTGTCTGGGGGCTGGCGCTGATCGGCATCCTGCAAGAGATCAAACCGCGTTCCGAAGCGCGGATTCTGTCGATCGTGATTTACGCGGTGATGGGCTGGATCGTGCTGGTCGCAGTCAAACCGCTGATTGCCGCACTGGGCACGGCCGGGTTTGCCTGGCTGGCGTCGGGCGGGGTTTTGTATACGGTGGGGATTATCTTCTTTGCCCTGGATCACCGCCTGCGGCATGCCCATGGCATCTGGCATTTGTTCGTGATTGCCGGAAGTCTGCTGCACTTTGTCGCGATTCTGTTTTACGTCCTGTAAATGCAATCCCTGTGGGAGCGAGCCTGCTCGCGAAGGCGTCAGGTCAGCCAACACCTTCGTTGAATGAAACACCGCTTTCGCGAGCAGGCTCGCTCCCACAATAAATCTTCAGTGAACTCTGGTTTTGTGAACACCCTAGATCCAATGTGGGAGCGAGCCTGCTCGCGAAGGGGCCTTAGAAGTCCCCCCACAGTTGCTGGGCCACCGCCAGCGCCACCACCGGCGCGGTCTCGGTTCGCAACACGCGCGGGCCGAGGCGGGCAGCGTGGAAACCGTTGCCTTTGGCCTGCTCGACTTCGCCATCCGTCAACCCACCTTCCGGTCCGATCAGAAACGCCAGCGTCGCCGGTTTGGCATGGCTGACCAGCGGTTCTGCGACCGGATGCAGCACCAGTTTCAATTCGGCTTCGGTCTGCTTGAGCCAGTCCGCCAGCAACACTGGTGGATGAATCACTGGCACCCGTGAACGCCCGCACTGTTCGCAGGCACTGATTGCCACTTGGCGCCAATGCAGCAAGCGCTTGTCGGCGCGTTCGTCCTTGAGCCGCACTTCGCAGCGTTCGCTGAAGATCGGGGTGATTTGCATCACGCCGAGTTCAGTGGCTTTCTGAATCGCCCAGTCCATGCGCTCGCCCCGGGACAGGCCCTGGCCGAGGTGGATCTGCAGCGGCGATTCGATTTGTCCGGCGAACTGCTCGTCGATCTGCACGACCACGCGCTTCTTGCCGACTTCGACGAGCGATCCGCGAAACTCATGGCCGGAACCGTCGAACAACTGCACCGCATCGCCTTCGGCCATGCGCAGCACGCGGCTGATGTAATGCGCCTGGGCCTCCGGCAGTTCGTGTTCGCCAGTGCTCAGCGGGGCGTCGATAAAGAAGCGGGACAGTCTCATTTCGGGTCTCTCAGATTAGATCGTTCCCACGCTCTGCGTGGGAATGCCTCATCGGACGCTCTGCGTCCGCTTTTGGGACGCGGAGCGTCCCGGGCTGCATTCCCACGCGGAGCGTGGGAACGAGAAATTACGGTTAGCCCGGGTCGCGGAATCCCGGATGGAAGTCTTTCGGCACCGCAACACTGACGCTGTCCCGCGTAGCAATATCAACACCTTCACTGGCCACTTCGGCGAGGAAGTCGATCTGCTCCGGGGTGATCACATACGGCGGCAGGAAATACACCACGCTGCCCAGCGGCCGCAACAACGCACCACGTTCCAGTGCATGCTGGAAAACCTTCAAGCCACGACGCTCCTGCCAAGGGTAGGCCTCTTTCGTGGCTTTATCCTTGACCATCTCGATGGCCAGGACCATGCCGGTCTGGCGCACTTCGGAGACGTTCGGGTGATCCACCAGATGCGCAGTCGCCGAGGCCAGGCGCTGAGCCAGCGCCTGGTTGTTCGCGATGACGTTGTCCTGCTCGAAGATGTCCAGGGTCGCCAGTGCCGCAGCGCAGGCCAGCGGGTTGCCGGTGTAGCTGTGCGAATGGAGGAAGGCGCGCAGGGTCGGGTAGTCGTCGTAGAAGGCGCTGTAGACCTCGTCGGTGGTCAGGCACGCGGCCAGCGGCAGGTAGCCGCCGGTGAGGGCTTTCGACAGGCAGAGGAAGTCCGGGCGGATGCCGGCCTGTTCGCAGGCGAACATCGTTCCGGTGCGGCCGAAGCCGACGGCGATTTCGTCGTGGATCAGGTGCACGCCGTAACGGTCGCAGGCCTCGCGCAACAGCTTGAGGTAGACCGGGTGATACATGCGCATGCCGCCCGCGCCCTGAATCAACGGCTCGACGATCACTGCCGCGACGCTGTCATGATTCTCTGCCAGCGTCTGTTCCATGGCCGCGAACATATTGCGTGAGTGTTCTTCCCAGCTCATGCCGTCGGGCCGGCCGTAGCAATCCGGGCTCGGCACTTTGATGGTGTCCATCAGCAGCGCTTTGTAGGTCTCGGTGAACAGCGGCACATCGCCGACCGCCATCGCCGCCATGGTCTCGCCGTGATAGCTGTTGGTCAGGGTGACGAAGCGCTTCTTGTTCGGTTGGCCGCGATTGAGCCAGTAGTGAAAGCTCATCTTCAGCGCGACTTCGATGCAGGACGAGCCGTTATCGGCGTAGAACACCCGGTTCAGGCCTTGCGGGGTCATCTTCACCAGGCGCTCGGACAGCTCGATCACCGGCTGATGGCTGAAACCGGCAAGGATCACGTGTTCGAGTTGATCGACCTGATCCTTGATGCGCTGGTTGATGCGCGGGTTGGCGTGGCCGAACACGTTGACCCACCAGGAACTGACTGCGTCGAGGTAGCGCTTGCCTTCGAAGTCTTCGAGCCAGACGCCTTCGCCACGCTTGATCGGGATCAGCGGCAGCTGTTCGTGGTCTTTCATCTGGGTGCAGGGATGCCACAACACCGCGAGATCGCGTTGCATCCACTGGTTATTCAGGCCCATTTACAGTCTCCTCGAGGCGGCTCGCGTCAGGCGCGGGCGAACAATCGCGCAAGCCTATGCAATGCATCGCGCGGGAACAACCCATTGTGTCGATTGAGCTACTTTGTCTGAGCCGATAGACGTCGCTGGCGGCGTTTTGATGGCTAACGTATTCTTCGCGGTTCTTTGAGTCGTCTGACTCGCAAAACTGCTTTTCCCACATGTTTTTCCGGAGTTCGCTGAATGTCTGTCGGTTGGCTGCGCGCCTGTGCGCTGGTGATGTTGGGGCTGTTCAGCGTTACGGCGCTGGCCAAGGATAAAACCGCAATCGTGATCGGCGGCGGCCTGTCGGGTCTGACCGCTGCTTACGAACTGCAGAACAAAGGCTGGCAGGTCACCCTGCTGGAAGCCAAACCGAGCCTGGGCGGCCGCTCGGGCATGGCCACCAGCGAGTGGATCGGCAACGACAAGACTCAGCCGGTGCTGAACAAATACGTGTCGACCTTCAAGCTCGGCACCACGCCGGCGCCGGAATTCGTCCGTACCCCAGGCTATCTGATCGACGGCGATTATTTCTCTGCCGCTGATCTGGCCACCAAGCAGCCAGCCACCGCCGATGCGCTCAAGCGCTACCAGAAAACCCTCGACGATCTGGCGCGCTCGATCGACGACCCGCAGAACCCGGCGGCGACCACCACCCTGCATGCACTGGACCAGATCACCGTATCGAGCTGGCTCGACAAGCAGAACCTGCCGGCCACCGCGCGTCAGTTGATCAACCAGGACATTCGCACCCACTACGACGAACCTTCGCGTCTGTCGCTGCTGTATTTCGCTCAGCAGAACCGCGTCTATCGCGGCGTTTCCGACCGCGACCTGCGCGCCTCGCGTCTGGTCGGCGGCAGCCAGGTCCTGGCCCAGGCCTTTGTCAAACAGATCAAGACCATCAAGACCAGCTCGCCGGTCTCGGCCATCATCCAGGACAAGGACGGTGTGACCGTCAAAGTCGGCAGCGTCGGCTATCAGGCCGACTACGTTGTGCTGGCGGTACCGCTGCGCGCGCTGAACAAAATCGCCCTGACCCCTGCGCTGGATGCTCAGCACCTGGCGGCGATCAAAGGCACCAACTACGGCTGGCGCGACCAGATCATGCTGAAGTTCAAGACGCCAGTGTGGGAAAGCAAATCGCGCATGTCCGGCGAGATCTACAGCAATACCGGTCTGGGCATGCTCTGGATCGAACCGGCACTGAAGGGCGGCGCCAACGTGGTGATCAACCTGTCCGGCGATAACGCCCGTGTGATGCAGGCGTTCGGCGACAAGCAGATGGTCGATCAGGTGCTGATCCGTCTGCACGCGTTTTACCCACAGGCCCGTGGCTCGTTCACCGGTTATGAAATCCGTCGCTACAGCACCGATCCGTCGATGGGCGGCGCCTACCTGGCTTACGGCCCGGGGCAGATCAGCAAGTTCTGGCGCCTGTGGGAACGTCCGCTGCAACGCGTAGCGTTTGCCGGCGAACACACCGACACCTTGTACCCGGGCACTCTGGAAGGCGCACTGCGCACCGGCCAGCGCGCGGCCAGCCAGGTTGAAGATCTGGCGGCAGGCAAGTCCTTTGAACCGGTCAAAGTGGTTCCGGCTGCAGCAGCTGCAGGCGCGGCGGGTGCCGTGGCGGCGAAGAAGGGCAACTTCTTCAGCAACCTGTTTGGCGGTTCGGATGACGAGAAGAAGCCAGAGCCTGTGAAGGCGCCAGAGCCTGCGCCAGCACCTGTTGCTCCAGCGCCTGCACCGACCCCGGCACCTGCACCTGCGCCGGTGGAAGCACCGAAGCCAGCGGCCCCGGTAAAAGCCGAGCCAGCGAAGAAAGCAGCGGCCAAGCCAGCAGCGAAGAAGCCTGCGGCCAAAACCGAAACGAAAAAGCCGGCGGCCAAACCGGCAGCGAAAAAGGCTGAACCGGCGAAGAAGCCAGCGGCCAAGCCTGCTGCAACGACCGAGACCAAGGCGCAGTAAGGCTTTGCGGTGAATGAAGAAGCGCGGCGTATATGCCGCGCTTTTTTTTGCCTGCAAGATCGCTATCGCGAGCAGGCTCACTCCCACATTTGACCGAGTACTGTCAGTAGGAATGCGATTACCTGGGGGGCGAGCCTGCTCGCGAAGGGGCCAACTCAGACACCCAAATTCCATTGCCTGGGGACAACAATCCGCCACACTTTTGCCTTTAATCTTTTCTTAACTCGTCACTTCCAGACTCTTGATCGTATTTATCGATATTTCAAAGCAAAATTTTCCGCTTTAATTCGATAGATAACTCGCTAGTCTTGGTTCGCAGTTCTCACAGGATTTGGGCAATGCAGCTACGTAACTCTTCTTCGCGCTATGGTTGGGTCAGCATCTTCATGCACTGGGGCGTGGCGCTGGCGGTCTTCGGGCTGTTTGCGCTGGGTCTGTGGATGGTTGGGCTGGATTACTACAGCACTTGGCGCAAAGACGCGCCGGATCTGCACAAGAGCATCGGTCTGGTGCTGCTTGGTGTGATGGTGTTGCGGGTGCTGTGGCGCTTCATCAGCCCACCGCCGCCAACGCTGCAAAGCTACAGCCGCATGACCCGTATCGGCGCTAAATTCGGCCACGGGTTTCTGTATCTGGCGCTGTTCGCTGTGATGATTGCCGGTTACCTGATTTCCACCGCAGACGGTGTCGGGATCCCGGTGTTTGGCCTGTTTGAAGTCCCTGCTCTGCTCTCCGGACTACCGGATCAGGCAGATACCGCTGGGGTGATTCATCTCTGGCTGGCGTGGGCACTGGTAATTTTTTCCGGTCTCCATGCGTTGGCAGCATTGAAGCACCACTTTATCGATCGTGATGCGACCCTCACTCGAATGCTCGGTCGCAAAGCCTGAAATTCAACCTCGACTCAAAGGAAAAGAAAGCATGTTGAAAAAGACTCTGGCCGCTCTGGCAATCGGTTCGGCCGTGCTGTCCGCCAACGTAATGGCTGCTGACTATGTAGTAGACAAGGAAGGCCAGCACGCCTTCGTCGACTTCAAGATCAGCCACCTGGGCTACAGCTACATCACCGGTACCTTCAAGGACATCGACGGCAAGTTCAGCTTCGACGCTGCCAAGCCTGAAGACAGCAAGATCGAGTTCAACGTCAACACTGCCAGCGTGTTCACCAACCACGCCGAGCGCGACAAGCACATCGCCAGCGCTGACTTCCTCAACGCCAGCAAGTTCGGCAAGGCTACTTTCGTATCCACCAGCGTCAAGTCCACCGGTGCGAACACCGCTGACGTGACCGGCGACCTGACCCTGCTGGGCGTAACCAAGCCGGTTGTCGTCAAGGCAACCTTCCTGGGCGAAGGCAAGGATCCATGGGGCGGCTACCGTGCCGGCTTCGAAGGCACCACCACCATCAAGCGCTCCGATTTCGGCAAGCAGAAAGACCTCGGTCCTAAGTCCGACGCGGTCGAGCTGTATGTTTCGTTTGAAGGTGTGAAAGCGAAATAACTTTCGCCGCCACATGAAAACGCCCCCGGTCGAAAGGTCGGGGGCGTTTTTTATTGCTGTAACACGCTATTCCGTGTGGGAGCGAGCCTGCTCGCGAAAGCGGTGTGTCAATCGGCAAAGATTCAGCTGACCCGCCGCCTTCGCGAGCAGGCTCGCTCCCACAGGGGTATTGCGGTGTGGCAGAGATAATCGAGGTAAAAAAATGCCCCGGCTCTTTCGAGTCGGGGCATTTTTCATGACGGTATGAAACTCAGCGATTGCGGGTCAGCAGTGCTGGTTTCTCGCCACGCGGGCGGCTTGGCAGTTGATCGAGTTGCTCAGGCGTCGGGAAGCGGTCGGCTTTCGATTCCTTGTGCATGATCTTCGGACCGTTGCTGCGCGGGTTCTGCACGGCCGGTTCGCTGCGAGGTTGATCGTCACGGGCCGGGCGGCGATTGCGCGGCGCGGATTCGTCGCGACGACCCTGACCGTCACGCGGTGCGCCATTGCGCGGGCCGCTGCGTTTGGCTGGTGGCGTGCCGGTGCTCGAGCCGTTGCTGTTGCGCGGACCGTTCTGGCGACCCTGAGGCTGGCCACCGCGTGGTGCGCCAGCGCCTTGCGCCGGTGCGCCCGGACGACGGCCACGGCCGCCGGCAGGGGCGGCTTTCGGCACGTAGTCGACGCGGTTACCGAAGTTATCGATATCGTCGTCGAGGAATTCGTCCGGGGCACGGTCAGCCGCTGCACGCGGTGGCTGGCTCGGGCGCTGGTCGCGGCTCGGGGTGCCTTCGCGCGGTTTCTGCTGACGGGCAGGGCGCTCGCCACGTTCACCGGCCGGTTTTTCCTTGCCCTTGTCTTTGCCTTTGTCCTTGCGACCACCACCACCGCCGCCGCCATTCGGACCGTCGCCACGCGGGCCACGGGAATTGCGCGGGTTGCGGATGTCCGGACGCTCGCGGGCTTCCGGCTTCTCGGCTTCGATGGTGCTGGAGTCGAAGCCCATCAGATCGCCGTCGGCAATCTTCTGCTTGGTCATGCGCTCGATGCTTTTCAGCAGTTTTTCTTCGTCCGGCGCGACCAGCGAGATCGCCTCGCCCGAACGACCGGCGCGGCCGGTACGGCCGATACGGTGCACATAGTCTTCATCGACGTTCGGCAGCTCGAAGTTGACCACATGCGGCAACTGATCGATGTCCAGGCCACGGGCAGCGATGTCGGTGGCAACCAGAATGCGTACTTCGCCGGCCTTGAAGTCGGCCAGGGCTTTGGTGCGCGCGTTCTGGCTCTTGTTACCGTGGATTGCCACAGCCGGCAGGCCGTGTTTGTCCAGGTATTCAGCGAGACGGTTGGCGCCGTGCTTGGTGCGGGTAAAAACCAGTACCTGTTCCCACGCGCCGGCGGTGATCAGGTGCGCCAGCAGCGCACGTTTGTGGCTGGCCGGCAGGCGGAACACGCGTTGTTCGATGCGCTCGACCGTGGTGTTTGGCGGCGTCACTTCGATGCGTTCCGGGTTGTGCAGCAGCTTGCCGGCGAGGTCGGTGATGTCTTTGGAGAAGGTCGCCGAGAACAGCAGGTTCTGACGCTTGGCCGGCAGACGCGCGAGGACTTTCTTCACGTCGTGGACAAAACCCATGTCGAGCATGCGGTCGGCTTCGTCGAGAACGAGAATTTCCACGTGGGACAGATCGACGCTGCCCTGGCCGGCGAGGTCGAGCAAGCGACCCGGGCAGGCGACGAGAACGTCGACGCCACGGGACATGGCCTGGACCTGCGGGTTCATGCCGACGCCGCCGAAGATGCAGGCGCTGACGAATTTCAGGTCACGGGCGTAGATCTTGAAGCTCTCGTGCACCTGGGCCGCGAGTTCGCGGGTCGGGGTCAGGACCAGCACGCGAGGTTGGCGCGGGCCGTGACGCTGGGATTTGTCCGGGTGACCGTTGGGGAACAACCGCTCCAGAATCGGGAGGGCGAAGCCGCCGGTTTTACCGGTACCTGTCTGAGCCGCCACCATCAGGTCGCGACCTTGCAACACGGCGGGAATGGCCCGCTGTTGCACCGGAGTAGGCTCGGTATAGCCCGCATCTTCGATGGCACGGACTAAAGCCTCGGAGAGACCGAGGGAAGCAAAGGACATGAGTAATCCTGTTTTAGTTAGGGCTTGGCCCAATGGGAGTCTTGCCTGGCGCGAATCACGTTTAAGAGGACGCAATCCCGTCCGGTCCAGCGGCGGTTCCGAAGGCACGTCAGGAGCGCTCGCGCGGGCTGAAAGCTGCGCTGTAGCGGGTCGAGAGGCCTGTTACGGTTCCGGGCGTCCGGGCGTGAGCCTGGCGGGAACGCCGGAGTATAACAGAGCAATCACTGCGCGCTGCTTTCCTGCTGCTCAACGGTTTCGCCGCTGGCCGTGGCCGAGCGCAGTGATGCGCTATCGACAGGCGCGGCACCGTAGCGCGCGCTGAGCTCGGCGTAGGCCGGTTCGCGCTTGAAACGCTTGAGCTCGGCACCGAAACGCTGCACCAGCAAATCCATGCCGGCATTGCGCCGAACTGCAAGAAACTGGCTCTGGCGACTGATAACCGTCGGGTTTTCCGTGATCAGATCGCGAATATCAAGTTCATCGAGCAAATGCTGACCGACGCGGCGATCGGTAATCAACAGGTCGATCCGCCCGCGCACCAGTTTGCCGAAATTGGCTTCATGAGTTGGCGCCGGCTCACGGGTAAACAGGTCCGACTGGCTGAAGTCAGGGCTGTACAGATAACCCGGCGAGGTGCCGATGGTCAGGCCTTTGAGTTGTTCGAGGGTGTTGAAAGGATGCGGCCGCTCGTTGGCGTAGAACATCACGAATTCGACGTCGGACAGCGGTTCGCTGGGGTAGAGCAGAGTGGCGTCGCGTTCGACGCTGTGAAAGATGTCCAGCGCACCGTCGGCTTGACCGGTCTCGAGCATCGACAGGCAGCGCTTCCACGGCAGGAACTGCCATTCCACTTCAATGCCCAGGCGCTGGAACACGATGGCGGTGGTTTCGTAGTCAAGACCGAGGTTTTTACCACCCTGTTCGTAGACGTAAGGCGCCCACGGCTCGGTGACAATACGCAACTTCTCCCCCCGAGCGGCGACGCTCAGGCAAGTCAGAAGAATAACGCTCAGCAGTTGGGCAATAAGGGGCATGGCCTGAGGTTAGTACGCGAAACGCCTGATGAGAAGCTCTGGCATGCATGTTTCGCGCAGACCCCGGGCGCAATGGCCACGATGGCCTTATTTGCTTGCGGTTTTCAGCAGGTGTTGGTGGACCTTCGCGTGACGCGAACCAAGGATCCGCTTGACCAGGCCGCGACTGAACCAGTCCCTGAGCAAGTGCCTGCAAACCGGCTTGCCGATGCGTTGCTGCTGGTTTTCCAGCGCCTTGTCCCACCAGACCGCTGCACACGCCTGATCGAACTCGTTGGGATGTTCATAGCAGCCGTAAAGGATTTCGCGAATGAACTGACGCAGATGTGCCGGCAGCAGCAACGTGACGAGCTTGTAGAACATCCGCTGCAGTCGCGGTGGTCGAGGCAGTTGCGGTGATACACGTCGGGTGTCGTCCAGTGCAGCCTCGCCGGTCGGGTTGTCGCCATGTTTGGCGACCCAGGCCTGAACCTTGGCCCTGAACAGGTGCTTGCGGCTCCAGTAATGGTGAATCAGATCAGGGCACTTGTTGACGTCCAGCGTGCGATAGGCAGCCACTGACAGGCAGAACTCTTCGAGGGTGTAGGCGCCCTGTGCCGACGGGAACAGCTCATCGATCAAAGCGATGGAGCGGTCGAGCACGTGAGCGTCCTGGCGGTGCAAGCCGATGACGCCGGAGTTGAGCAGGCGCATGTGATCGTCAGTCAGGCCTTTGTCCAGCAGTGTTGCCGACAGCGTGCGATAGAGCAGGCTCATCTTGTTGTCGCCATAGCGAGCGTAGTAGTCGTTGCACAGCAGGGTGCCGGGCTGCACCCGCTCGAACAGTTTGAGCGGCGAGCAGTGGAAAAACGTATCGGTGTCGATCAACAGCGCCGTTTCATGCTCTTCAAGTACCGAGCGCAACGCGACATGTTTGATGCGGAAATGATAACCGTGGGGCTCGCTCCATTTCTGGCGCGTTTCGGCGTCCAGCGGGCGAATGCGTACGGGGAGATGCTCGTAGGGTTGCGGGTTGTCGCTGAAGACCTGGATATCGATCGGGGCATCCGGTGTCTCGCGCAACCACGCCAGAGCACTGGCGATGCTGAAAACAGCTTCCTGATGGTAAGTCTCGGCACCGAAAACCAGATAGACCAGTTGAGGGTGTGTTTTTGTTTGCGCGCAGATCATCGACGACAATATTCCATTTGTGCTTTTCAGTGAAAAGGCCCGGTGAGGGCCTTTTTTATCGCATGGAAAACCTTCAGCGCGGCAGCTTGAGGTTGTTCCAGATGGCCAGGCTAGGTTCGGCCTGGTTCATCGAGTAGAAGTGCAGCCCCGGTGCGCCGCCCTGCAGCAGGCGTTCGCACATTTCGCTGACGACTTGTTCGCCAAAGCTTTGAATGCTTCGCGTGTCATCGCCGTAGGCTTCCAGCTGCTTGCGGATCCAGCGCGGGATTTCCGCACCGCAGGCATCGGAGAAGCGCGCGAGTTTGCTGTAGTTGGTGATCGGCATGATCCCCGGCACGATCGGCAGATCCACGCCCAGCGCCTGCAAACGGTCGACGAAGTAGAAGTAGCTGTCGGCGTTGAAGAAGTACTGGGTGATCGCGCTGTCGGCACCGGCCTTTGCCTTGCGCACGAAGTTGGCGAGATCGTCTTCGTAGTTGCGTGCTTGCGGATGCATCTCCGGGTAAGCCGCGACTTCGATATGGAAATGATCGGCGGTTTCTTCCCGAATGAATTCCACCAGTTCATTGGCGTGACGCAGCTCACCGCTGGTCATGCCCATGCCGGACGGCAGGTCGCCACGCAGGGCAACGATGCGCTTGATGCCGGCAGCCTTGTATTCGTTCAGCAGGCCGCGCAGGTCGTCCTTGCTGTCACCGACGCACGACAGGTGCGGTGCGGCGGGTACTTTGACTTCGCTTTCCAGCTGCAACACGGTGTTGAGCGTGCGATCACGGGTCGAACCGCCAGCGCCGTAGGTGCAGGAAAAGAAATCAGGATTGTAGGTGGCCAACTGACGGGCAGTGGCAAGCAGCTTTTCTTGCCCGGCATCGGTCTTCGTCGGGAAAAACTCGAAGCTGTAGCGACGGTCTTGGGACATGGTCATACCCTTGGAAACAAGTACCTTCGAGACGCTGCAATCCCGTGTGGGAGCGAGCCTGCTCGCGAAAGAGCTGGGTCAGACAACACGGATGTTGAATGATAAGCCGCCTTCGCGAGCAAGCTCGCTCCCACAGGGAGAGCGAGCATTCAGCGCCTGTTAGTAGCGGTAGGCGTGCGGCTTGAACGGGCCTTCGACGGTGACGCCGATGTAGTCAGCCTGTTGCTTGGTCAGTTGGGTGACCACGCCGCCGAAGCCGCGAACCATTTCCAGGGCCACTTCTTCGTCGAGTTTCTTCGGCAGCACTTCAACGGTCAGACGCTCGGCTTTCTGCGCTGGCGACAGGTCGGCGTACTTCTGGCCGAACAGGAAGATCTGTGCCAGAACCTGGTTGGCGAACGAACCATCCATGATGCGGCTCGGGTGACCGGTGGCGTTGCCCAGGTTCACCAGACGGCCTTCGGCCAGCAGGATCAGGTAGTCGTCGTTCTGTGGATCGAAGCTGCCGGCACCGGTGCGGTGAACCTTGTGCACCTGTGGCTTCACTTCTTCCCATGCCCAGTTCTTGCGCATGAAAGCGGTGTCGATTTCGTTGTCGAAGTGACCAATGTTGCAGACCACGGCGCGCTTCTTCAGGGCTTTGAGCATGTTCGCGTCGCAAACATTGACGTTGCCGGTGGTGGTCACGATCAGGTCGATCTTGCCCAGCAGCGCTTTGTCGATGCTCGCTTCGGAACCGTCGTTGATACCGTCGATGAATGGCGACACCAGTTCGAAACCGTCCATGCAGGCTTGCATGGCGCAGATCGGGTCAACTTCGGAGACTTTAACGATCATGCCTTCCTGACGCAGCGACTGAGCCGAACCCTTGCCCACGTCACCGTAACCGATGACCAGCGCTTGCTTGCCGGACAGCAGGTGGTCGGTGCCGCGCTTGATCGCATCGTTCAGGCTGTGACGGCAGCCGTACTTGTTGTCGTTCTTGGACTTGGTCACCGAGTCGTTGACGTTGATCGCCGGGATCTTCAGCTCGCCCTTGGCCAGCATGTCCAGCAGACGGTGTACACCAGTGGTGGTTTCTTCGGTCACGCCGTGAACGCGATCGAGCACTTGCGGGTATTTCTTGTGCAGCAGCTCGGTCAGGTCGCCGCCGTCGTCGAGGATCATGTTGGCGTCCCATGGCTGGCCATCCTTGAGGATGGTCTGCTCCAGGCACCACTCGTACTCTTCTTCAGTCTCGCCTTTCCAGGCGAACACCGGGATACCGGCGGCAGCGATAGCGGCAGCGGCCTGATCCTGAGTGGAGAAAATGTTGCAGGACGACCAGCGTACTTCGGCACCCAGGGCAACCAGGGTTTCGATCAGCACGGCGGTCTGAATGGTCATGTGGATGCAGCCGAGGATTTTCGCGCCCTTGAGCGGCTGTTCGGCAGCGTATTTGCGGCGCAGACCCATCAGGGCAGGCATTTCCGATTCGGCGATGATGGTTTCGCGACGGCCCCAGGCAGCCAGGGACATGTCGGCAACTTTGTAATCGGTAAAATCGGCAGGCGTGTTGACAGCGCTCATGAAGAGCCTCCATTCGTAATGTATGCGAATGGGCGCCGTTGTGCGTTTAGTGTCCGGCGTGAGCCGGTCAACGCCCCATCCGAGCCTGACAGGTCGAACCTGCTGCAGCGCCCCTCGGACAGGTGGCGGGAAAACGGTAGCCAATGAACGTTACCGTTTTTTGAAACGGGGGCGATTATAGCCGCCCGGGCTGATCTTCCAAAGGGTTTCTGTCGGCCAGATGAAGATCGCCAATGGCGACCATAGTCGCAGCTGCCTGGAGCCTGACTGAGCAGTCTGCCAAGATGGGCGCATCTTTCGGCAAGCGCTCAGGAGTGAACATGAATTTCCACACCCGCAAATGGGTTAAACCTGAAGACCTCAACCCCAACGGCACCCTGTTCGGCGGCAGCCTGCTGCGCTGGATCGATGAAGAAGCGGCGATCTACGCCATCGTGCAACTGGGCAACCAGCGCGTGGTGACCAAGTACATCTCGGAAATCAACTTCGTCAGCGCCTCGCGCCAGGGCGACATCATCGAACTGGGCATCACCGCCACCGAATTCGGCCGCACCTCGATCACCCTGACCTGCGAAGTGCGCAACAAGATCACCCGCAAGAGCATCCTCACCGTCGAGAAAATGGTGTTCGTCAATCTCGGCGAAGACGGCCTGCCGGCGCCGCACGGGCGGACCGAGATCAGATATGTGAAAGACCAGTTCAAGGATGACGAAGCCGTCAGCGAGTAATGCGAGCCCTGTAGATACCGTCTTGAGCCTCACCGGGCAAGCGCAAGTTTCGGGTCATATGGCAGTCCTGACTTGAGCACTCCGTAAACGAAGTGCAGCAGCTTGCGCATTGCTGCGCAGATGATCTGCTTGGGGGCCTTGCCATTGGCTTCCAGGCGTTCTTTCATCGCCTTGATCGCCTTATTGTGTTTCAGCGCCACCATGCCAGGCATGTAAAGGCCTGCACGCAGCCGTGCTGACCCTACTCTTGAGATCAGGGTGTGACCTTTGAGCTTTCCTGATTCCTGCAGCTTTGGATTGAGCCCTGCAGCAGCGACCAGTTGGCGAGGATCACTGTATTTGCGCAAGTCACCCAGTTCGGCGAGCAATCGTTCAAGCGTTTTTTGTCCGATGCCGTCGATGGTTACGATGAGATCCCGCATCTGACGCATATCCGGGTCGTCATCGATGTGTTTTTTGATCGCCTTATGCGTTTCTACGATCTCTTTTTCGATATGGCGCAGAACGGAGTTGATCGAGTCTTTGACCTTTTCGTCGGAAACGTCCAGACGATTGAGCTCCATTTGTTCCATTTCCTGAAGGTCATCCAGGCGGCGCACCATTGCTTTTAACTGGCGGTATTTCAGCGGCTCAGGCGCCCATGGGTGAAGTTTTTGATCCTTTTCCCGGGCAAAGTCGGCGATCAGTTTGGCATCGCTTTTATCAGTCTTGATGCGGCGCAGTTCGCTGTCAGCGTACGCTTTGGTCGTAGCCGGGTTCACGACGCAGACCCGGAAGCCTTTGTTGTAAACGAATTCCGCGAGCTCCAAATGGTAGACGCTGGTGGCTTCCATCACGATCAGGGCCGAACGCTCGGCATTTTTTTCTAGCCACGCCTCAAACTCTTTAAAGCCCTTTGGATCGTTGGCCAGCTTGGCCTTGGTTTTGTGCTTGCCGTTGGGCTGGTGTGTAGCGATATCAAAGGTGTTCTTTGCGATGTCGACGCCAACGAAACCGGACATGATTGATTCTCCACTTGTTCCCTGTTGCGATCATCACGTCACTCTGTCCAACCTTGCGAATGCGGGCTCTCGCCGCAGGCGGGCCCAAGATACCGTGCGAACTGTACGAGTGAGTGTGGAGGGCTGGAGCACGATCTACGTCACAGGCAAAAAGCCTAAGGAGCTGCGCGGCTTCCAAGTCCCTCCCTCGATGATCAGTCGAGAACTATCGCTCCTGACGGAGCGTTAGTCGAGATACAAGGAGCTGCCGAAGGCTGCGATCTTTTGATCTTGTTTCTGAAAATCAAAATCAAAAGATCGCAGCCTTCGGCAGCTCCTACCCTGGATTGGCGTGCATCCAGAGATTTGCGCCGCGCCTACAGAACGTATTCCCAAGCGCAACGGTCGTAGCTACATCGCCCCCCACCGGTTGCCACGCCATGACCACCCCCACCAGCGAAAAGACCCCCGACCTCTCGGCCAAGGAGCAGCACGAAGTCGAGAAGAGCCAGCCGCCGCGCGCGGCCGTTCTGCATGAAATCATCCGCACCCAGGGCGACCAGGAACTGGAGCGCAGCATTGCCGCGCTGTGGTGGTCTGCGCTGGCGGCAGGATTGACCATGGGCCTGTCCCTGATGGGCATGGGCCTGCTCAATTCGCGCCTGCCCGACGGCGACGAATTCAAGGTGATCGCCAGTTTCGGCTACTGCGCCGGTTTCCTCGCGGTGATCCTTGCCCGCCAGCAGCTGTTCACCGAGAACACCTTGACCGCCGTGCTGCCGGTGATGACCAAGCCGACGCTGAAGAATTTTCTGCGACTGATCCGTCTGTGGACAGTGGTACTGGTCGGCAACCTCTGCGGGACGATTCTGGTCGCCTACGTGATGCTGGAACTGCCGATTTTCGACAGCAAGACCGACGTCGCCTTCCTCGAGATCGGCCGCAAGGTCATGGAGCACAGCGCCAGTCAGATGTTCGCCAAGGGCATCGTCTCCGGCTGGATGATCGCCACCATGGTCTGGATGATCCCCTCCATGGAGAGCGCGAAGATGTGGATCATCATCCTCATCACCTACTTCATGGCGCTGGGCGACTTCACCCATATCGTCGTCGGATCGGCGGAAGTGTCCTATCTGGTGTTTGCCGGCGAGTTGCCGTGGAGTGATTTCTGGGCGGTGTTCGCCGCGCCGACGCTGGCGGGAAATATCATCGGCGGCAGCTTTATCTTCGCGCTGATCAGCCATGCGCAGATTCGCAGCGAAAGCGGTGCGCCGAAGGAGCCTGCGGATCAGGCTGTTAAGCCCGATCCGCAGTCGATCAAGAAATGATCAATGGTGAGCTGGCTCAGCCACGCTCGCCGGCTCGTTGCGCGTCGCGTGCTTGACCAGTTTGCCGATGGTCAGGCCCTGCAGCAGGATCGACGACAGCACGACGATGTAGGTGATGCTCAGCAGCAGATCGCGCTCCGGGCCCAGCGGCAGCGCCAGCGCCAGTGCCACCGAAACACCGCCGCGCAAACCGCCCCAAGTGAGGATGCGGATGGTGCCGGCCGGCACTGAGCGCCAGCGCCGCAGCAGCAGGATCGCCGGCGCCACGGTAAGCAGGCGCGACAACAGAATCGCCACCGCCAGCAGACCTGCGGCGGCCATGTGCAGCCAGTTGAACGGCAGCAGCAACAACTCCATGCCGATCAGCGCAAACAGCAGCGCGTTGAGCATGTCATCGAGCAATTCCCAGAAGCCGTCCAGATAACGGCGGGTCATGTCGTTCATCGCCAGATTGCGCCCGAGGTTGCCGATGATCAGACCGGCCACCACCATCGCAATCGGCGCCGAGACGTGCAACTCGGTGGACATCGCCGAGCCACCGATCACCAGGGCCAGGGTCAGCATCACGGTGATCTGATGCTGCTCGACGCTTTTGATCATCCGATAGACCAGATAACCGATCAGTCCGCCGAACAACACACCACCGATCGCCTCATGGACGAAGAGCATGGCCGTGGCGCTGACGGTCGGGGTTTCGCCCAGTTGCGCGATGCCCAGCAGCACGGTGAAGACCACCACCGCCGTGCCGTCGTTGAACAGTGATTCGCCGACGATGGTGGTTTTCAGTGGCTTCGAAGCGTTGGCGGTACGCAACACGCCGAGTACCGCAATCGGGTCGGTCGGTGAGATCAGCGCGCCGAACAACAGGCAGTAGAGGAAACTCACGTGCCAGCCGAACAGGGCAAAAATGTAGAAGGCCAGGCTGCCGATCACCACGGTGGCGATCAACACGCCGAAGGTCGCCAGCAGGCCGATCGGCCAGCGGTAGCTACGCAAATCATTGAGGTTGACGTGCAGGGCGCCGGCGAACAGCAGGAACGAGAGCATCCAGTTCATCAGCAGATCGCCGAAATCGATCTGGCCGATCAGTTGCTGCACGCGATCTTCGAGGCCGGGAAAGCCGAGGACGCTGAGGCCTTGCAGGAGCAATGAGAACAGCAGGGCGGTAACCATCACGCCGATGGTCGGCGGCAGGCCGATAAAGCGGAAATTGACGAAGGTCAGGAGAGTGGTGAGGCAGATGAAAGCGGCGACAAGTTCAAGCATCCGGGGTCCTTTGGATGAAGGGTGAATGGAGCGCGACCGGAGGTTGGACGCAGGGGTTTGATGGGGCGGGGTTGGCTGAGGGCACATTCGAATGGCGCGTCATGCTCAACAACAACCCCCTCACCCCAGCCCTCTCCCGAGGGAGAGGGAGCTGACCGAGGTGTCTGGCGAGGTACATCGACCTGGACGATCGGGTCGATTATGGATTCAGCAATGCACGTTCAAGTCGGCGTGGGTATCGAGCATCCCCCGATCAGTCCCCTCTCCCTTCGGGAGAGGGCTAGGGTGAGGGCTCTATCTGACACACCACGATCAGCCAGTCACATTGACCGCACTCGCCTGCCGACGTTGCAGGTAAATGAACAACAGCGCCGTCAGCACCGTCAGCACGCCGACCAGCGCCCCGGTCCACGGCAGATCCGCCAGATCCGCGCCGCTGGCCACCACCAGCCCGCCAATCCAGGCACCTGCTGCGTTGCCCAGATTGAACGCGCTCTGGTTCAGCGTCGAACCGAGGTTCGGCGCTTCATGCGCCTGATCGATGATCAGCAGCTGCAGAATCGGGCACAGCGCAAAGGCGAAAATCCCCCATAGCACCAGGGTGATCGCCGCCGGAATCACCGCACGGCTGGTCTGGCTGAACGCCGCCAGAATCACCACAACTGCCAGTGCCACGCCGACCAGTGACGGCAGCAAGCGGCTATCGGCCAGACGCCCGCCGAGCATGCTGCCCGCTGTCAGGCCGACGCCGAACAACAGCAGCATCACCGTCACGCCGTGGGGGCTGACGCCAGTGATGTCTTGCAGGATCGGTGCGATATACGTGAACACGCTGAACAGGCTGGTCGAGGCCAGCACGCTCATGCCCAGCGCCAACAAGACGTTGGCCTTGCCCAGCACTTTGAATTCGCTGGCGAGATTGGCCTTGTCCATCGCGATGTGTTTGGGCAACCACAACCATTGCGCCAACGCCGCCACAATGCCAATCACCGACACCGCCCAGAAGGTCGAGCGCCAGCCAGCGTATTGGCCCAGCGCTGTGCCGAGTGGCACGCCGAGCACGTTGGCCAGGGTCAGGCCGGTGAACATCATGGCAATGGCTTGCGCGCGTTTGTTCGGCGCAACCAGGCCGGCCGCAACCACCGAGCCAATGCCGAAAAACGCGCCATGACACAGCGCCGTGACCACGCGCGCCGCCATCAGCGTCGCGTAGTTCGGCGCGAGCGCGCAGAGCACGTTGCCGAGGATGAACATCAGCGTCATGCCCAGCAGTGTCGCTTTGCGCGGCATATTGGCGGTGCCGATCGCCAGGATCGGTGCGCCGAACACCACGCCCAGGGCGTAACCGGTGATCAGCAGCCCGGCATGAGGAATGCTCACCGCCAGATCGCGGGCAACGTCGGGCAGCAGGCCCATGATGACGAATTCGGTGGTGCCGATGCCGAATGCGGCAACGGCGAGTGCAAGTAAAGCGAGGGGCATGCGCAAGGTCTCTGTCGGTAGTCTTGACGCTTTGATCAGGCATACGCGTGCCAGCGACCGTTTTCGAGGAAAGCGGAGCAGGCAGCTTTTATTGGAGTTTTTTGGTGTGCAGCTGAGTACGGCGTGGTGGGTTGCAGTATAAACAGCTGCTGACACATGGCGAATCAATAATCTGACTAATCGACGGCTCACTGGAATTGCCGTGTTATATCCAGCTGAAAGAACCTTTCGGCCGGGCGCTGCTCTTAGCCTGTGGGCAGGTGCTGATCGGCATGCTGGTGATGAAGTTCTGACCGCTCGCCAATTTCTCCAATCGAAAAAAGGACGACGTTATGACAGTGGCTCTGTGGTGTGTGTTGATCGCGATTTTCCTGCCGTACGTGTGCACGATCGTGGCGAAGGCCACCGGCGGTTTCCGCCTCAAGGACAATTACGATCCACGGGACTTTCTCGACAGCGTCGATGGCGTCGCCCGTCGCGCCCACGCCGCGCAACTGAACAGCTTTGAAGTAACGCCCGCGTTTGCCGCTGCGGTGATCGTTGCGCATCTGGTCGGCACTGCGGAGCTGGTGACGGTCAATGTGCTGGCCGTGCTGTTTATCACCAGCCGCCTGCTGTACATCATTTGCTATCTGGCTGACTGGGCTGCACTGCGTTCGGTGGTGTGGTTTATCGGGATGGGGCTGATTGCTTCGTTTTTCTTTGTGTCCATCTGAAAGCAGGCTCAAAAGATCGCAGCCTGCGGCAGCTCCTACAGAGGAATGCATACTCCTGTAGGAGCTGCCGAAGGCTGCGATCTTTTGCCTTTAGGGTTTGTCAGCCACCTGCGGCACTTGCGGCAACTCTTTTCCTTTAGGCCAGAGCATCCAGATCTGCCCCTGCTGTTTCATGTCCCCGGCCAGTTGCCCGGCCGCATCACCCGTGCCCCAGAACAGATCCGCGCGCACCTCGCCGGCAATCGCGCCGCCGGTGTCCTGCGCCGCGACCGGGCGCACCAGTGGGGTGCCATCCGGTTTGGTGGTCGACAGCCATAACAGACTGCCCAACGGAATCACCTTGCGATCCACCGCCGCGCTGTAGCCGGCGGTCAGCGGCACGTTCAGCGAGCCGCGTGGGCCTTCGTTGCTGTCCGGGTTGCGGGTGAAGAACACGTAGCTCGGGTTGCTGGCCAGCAGTTCCGGAATGCGCATCGGGTTGGCCTTGGCCCAGTTGCTGATCGCGGTCATGGTCACGTCTTCTTTCTTCAGCTCGCCTTGCTCGACCAGCCAGCGACCGATCGGCCGGTACGGGTGGCCGTTCTGATCGGCGTAGGCGATGCGCAACTGTTTGCCGTCCTCGGTCTGGATCCGGCCCGAGCCCTGGATCTGCAGAAATTGCAGATTCATCGGATCAGTCAGATACGCGACCACTGGCGCTTTCACGCCTTTGGATTCAATGGTCGCCGCGTCGTCGTAAGGCTTGAGCACGCGACCTTCGAGGCGGCCGCGCAGGCGCTTGCCTTTCAATTCCGGGTAGATGCTGTCGAGCGAGACGATGATCATGTCTTCCGGCACGCCGTACACCGGCACGTTCGCCGTTGCGGTGGGCGTCAGGCTGCCGGGGTACACCGGTTCGTAGTAGCCAGTGATCAGACCGTTGGGGTTGTCGTTCTCGGCGCGCAGGCCGTAGACATCGAGATTCTGCTTGAGGAATGCACGAATCTCGGCGGCGCTTTGCGGCACATTCACCGCCGCAGCGCAGGTCGGCCCCCAGACTGCGTCGGCTTTGAGTCGTGTGCAGGCGCTGCGCCACGAGCCGAAACCGGCGACCAGATCGCTGTCGGAGACAGCGGGCAAGGCTTCCCAGGTCGCGCTGGAATAGGTGGCCAGCGCATGGGTTTTCGGTTTGGCGCTGTCACCGCCAGTGCAACCGGCAAGGATGGCCAGAATCGGGAGGGTGACGATAAGCGGGTGACGCCAGGCCGTGAAGCGGCTGTTCATGGAGTGATTCCTGTGCCGGTTGGCCGAGAGCTCCATGCGCTCGAGCAACCCGTATTTTTAATAGGGCTATTGGTGTTTGGCGGTGAGCCGAGGATACTGGCCGCCGATTTCCGCGACCTGAAGCCATCATGACTCTGAAACCAATTGCTGTTGTATTGCTGGCCTGTCTGACCTTGTCCGCCTGTGGCGGCGTCGACCCGAATTCGCCGCTGGGCCAGCGCAAGGCCATCTTCAAGCAGATGCTCAAGACCAGCGAAGACCTCGGCGGCATGTTGCGCGGGCGCATTGCCTTCGACGGACCGAAATTTGCCGAGGGCGCGGTCAGACTTGATGCGTTGGCCCATGAACCGTGGAAGCATTTTCCGCAGGTGCGCGAGGAAGATCACACCAGCGCCAAGGATGATGTCTGGCAGAAACAGGCGCGTTTTCAGCAACTGGCCCGCGCCCTCGAAGCGGCTACCGGTGAACTGGTGGTCGCCAGTCAGGTTCAGCCGTACAAGGCCAGCAATCTCGGACCGGCAGTGCAGAAAGTCGAGGATGCCTGCAGTGCTTGCCATAAAGAGTTTCGCGATCATTGATTCCTGAGGCTGCTGAGTACCTTGTGGCGAGGGGATTTATCCCCGATGGGCTGCGAAGCAGCCCCAAAACCATATAACCGAGTTTTTTCAGTCGGACCCGATCAGTCGAATTTGCGACGGCTTCGCCGCCGGACGGGGATAAATCCCCTCACCACAGGGCTTGGGTTACTTATCGATCTCGTCCAGCGCTTCCTGCAGTTCCTTGCGCGACTCGGCGAGCTTTTCCTTGCGTTTGTTGATCTTCTCCGGATCGCCCTTCTTCATGGCCTTGTCGAGATCCGCCTGACGCTGGCTCACCTCATGCTTGGCCTCAAGCACCTTGTTTTCACGTTCTTTTTTCAGCCCGGCGTCGGTGCAATGTTCGTTCACTTCACGCAGTGCTGTTTCCAGGCCTGCCTGCTGCTCCATGTTGCCGCGCGACTTGGCCTGTTCGATCTGATTGATGATGCCCTGCTTCTTGGCAGCGCAACCGGTCAGGCCCGGGCCGTCTTCTTCGGCCATGACCGGGGCGGCCATGACGCCGCAAAGAGTAAGCAGGGCGAGCGGTGCGAGAAATTTCATAAAAGCTCCATGTGCAAAGGCAATCGGGGTGGGAGGGCACTGCGCTGTTGGAGCGTCTGGCCGGCCGTTGGGTTCCCGCCGGGCGGGGATTGCAGGTTCAGAAGCCGTCGATTCCGGCGGCTTTCAGGGTGTCACTCAAAGCCAGTACCTGCGGGTCGCGAAAGAATGCGCTCAGTTGCGCCGCGCGTCCCGGGCCGATACCGGCTTCTGCCTGCCATTGTTCAGTGTCGCGTTGTGCCAGGGCCTGCCACGAATCGTCCAGTTGTGCCTGTCCGGCCGGCGGCATGCCCAGCGCTTTCAACCATCGAGCGAACGGCTGTTGCCGCGCGCCCTGAAAACTGTCGATCAGCCGTGCGCTGCTGCGCTCGCCGAGGCCGGCAATGTTAGCAAGCTCTGACGCATCGAGGGTCAGCCAATCCAGCAGGTGTTTCAGACGGCCTGTTTCCAAAAGTTTCTCCCAGGTGCCGCGACCGACATGCTGCATGGCCAGGCCCTGCTTGTCACTGAGCCAGGTCAGACGCGCGAGAAACTGGCTTTCACACCCCGGCGTCGGTTGCCAGCAGCTCAGGGCGTGGTAGTCGCCAGCATCGGGGATGTTGATGTCCGCCCGTTCGTTGGTGCGCAGCACGACACTGTCGAGGCGCGGAATGGTCAGCCCGGCCAGAGTGATTGCCACCTGATCGCCGGGACGGATGTCGAGGGTTTGCCAGCGCTTGAGTGAGCTGACGCTGACCCGTTTGATTTCGCGGTCATCGAGTCTGACCGGCAGCAGTTCCAGCACCGGCGTGATCCGCCCGGTGCGGCCGATCTTGAAATTGACCTTGCGCACTTCGGCCAATGCCTGGGCGAAAGGGTATTTCCAGGCGATCGCCCAATACGGCGCGCGAGCCTGCCAGCGTTCGGCGGGTGGCCGTTGGCTCTGGCGCAGCACCACGCCGTCGCTGGCAAAGGGCAGTGGCGAGCGATACCAGTGCTCGCGCCATTTTTGCGCGTCTTCGAATCGGGTGACGGGCTGGGTATAGGGCTCGGTTGTGGCGAACCCCAATGTCTGAAGTTCGGACAATCTTTCCGGCAGCCGCACAGGACCTTGCGGCCAGTCCCAGACAAACAGGCCGATCCCGGCGGCCTGTTCGGCATCGAGGGATTTGCGCCCCATCAGCCCGGCGACGGTGGCGCGGGCATTGACGCTGCCGGACTGTGATTGAACATGTGCATTCAGACGCCAATAGAGTTCGCCCTGTACCAGCAGATCCCGTGGCTGCCTCAACCGTTGCGGAATGGCTGCAATCCTGCGCGCGGAGGCGGTCCAGTCCTGGCCGTTGACCCCGTCACCGCGACTGATCGCCTGCTGCAATATCCCCTGGCGGTAGATCAGCGTGACAGCCACGCCGTCGACCTTGGGCTGCACCCAGACGTTCTGGCGATCACGCAACCAGTGGGCGACGTCTTCGGCTTTGTGCAGCTTGTCCAGACCGGTGTGGGCGATGGGGTGGGTGACCGGGCCGGACGCGGTGTGCAACGGCTGCGGGGATGAGGGTTGGTTGAAACAGGCTTGCCATTCTTTCAGCCGCAGTCGGGACTGGTCATAGAGTTCGTCGCTGATCAATGAACGGCCTTCGCGGTGATAGGCGTCGTCCCATTGGTCGATCCGGTTTTGCAAGCTGGTGATTTCGCGTTGGGCTTGGGAAAGATCCCAGTTCGGACAGTTGGCTTGGCTGACAAGGGTGATGAGTGCCAGCAGGAAAGCCAGCAACAGGCGCAGCGTGAAGAGCATCGTTGAGCGTCCTTGCTCGGGGGTAATATTTGAAGGGTAGGTGAGGATTCGAAATGCGTTACCGGGGGTGTTTTTCGAGGTGTTTCCGGATTCTGAATTGACGTTGCATGGGCGGGCGCCTTCGCGAGCAGGCTCGCTCCCACAGGGATCTCAAAAATCTGTCAGGCATGAAAAAGCCCCACACGGCGCGAACCGTGCGGGGCTTTCTAGCAGCCAGGGAATTACAGGCCAGCGGCGGAACGCAGGGCGTCGGCGCGGTCGGTTTTTTCCCAGGTGAACGTGGTGAAGCTGTCTTCGCCAACGGTCTTGGTCTGCGGCGCACGACCGAAGTGGCCGTAGGCTGCGGTTTCCTGGTACATCGGGTGCAGCAGGTCGAGCATGGTGGTGATCGCGTATGGACGCAGGTCGAACACTTCACGCACCAGTTTGATGATCTTGTCATCGCTGATCTTGCCGGTGCCGAAGGTGTTCAGCGAGATCGAGGTAGGCTGGGCCACACCGATCGCGTAGGACACCTGGATCTCGCAACGCTCGGCCAGGCCGGCCGCAACGATGTTCTTGGCTACGTAACGGCCAGCGTAGGCAGCCGAACGGTCAACCTTCGATGGATCCTTGCCGGAGAACGCGCCGCCGCCGTGACGGGCCATGCCGCCGTAGCTGTCGACGATGATCTTGCGGCCGGTCAGACCGCAGTCACCTACCGGGCCGCCAATGATGAACTGGCCGGTCGGGTTGATGTGGAACTGGGTGTCCTTGCTCAGCAGTTCGGCAGGCAGTACGTGCTTGACGATCAGCTCCATCACGCCTTCGCGCAGGTCTTTGTACGACACTTCCGGGTTGTGCTGGGTCGACAGAACAACAGCGTCGATACCGACAACCTTGCCGCCTTCGTAACGGCAGGTCACTTGCGACTTGGCGTCCGGACGCAGCCACGGCAGCAGGCCCGACTTGCGTGCTTCAGCCTGACGCTGCACCAGCTGGTGCGAGAAGGTGATCGGTGCTGGCATCAAAACGTCGGTTTCGTTGCTGGCGTAACCGAACATCAGGCCCTGGTCGCCGGCGCCCTGATCTTCAGGCTTGGCGCGGTCGACACCCTGGTTGATGTCAGGGGACTGCTTGCCGATGATGTTCATCACGCCGCAGGTCGCGCCGTCGAAGCCGACTTCGGAGCTGGTGTAGCCAATGTCGCAAATCACGTCACGAACGATCTGCTCCAGGTCGACCCAGGCGCTGGTGGTCACTTCACCGGCAACGATGGCTACGCCGGTCTTGACCAGGGTTTCCACAGCCACGCGAGCGTGTTTGTCCTGGGCAATAATGGCGTCCAGCACCGCATCGGAAATCTGGTCGGCGATTTTGTCCGGATGTCCTTCAGACACGGACTCGGAGGTGAAGAGGGAGTATTCGCTCATCTCGATGTTTTCCTGAATTTACCGATGGTGAGTGTCGCCAGCCGGTCGCTGAAAGTGGCGAACCTGGATCTGGAAACCATTACGTAAGCCTACATAGAGGCTTTCCCCGGGAACGAGTCCCGCAGCGGTGGCCCAACGGGCCAGATCGTCCTGTTCAAACCCCAACCAGAGATCACCGCAGGCCTCCCTGGCCCAACTCTGGTTGTGGCTACATAACTCTGTCACGAGCAGGCTACCGCCCGGTTGCAGCAGATCGGCCATGTGCCTGAGCGCATCGGCCGGAGCGGCGAAATGGTGCAGGACCATGTTCAACACCACGCAATCGGCTTGAAGGCTTGTGCCGTTCAATGCATCGGCCAATTGCAGGCTGACGTTAGCCAGCTGTTCACGTTCACACACCTGACGCGCCAGTTCGAGCATCGCCGGGCTGTTGTCCAGCGCGGTTACGGTGCCGAAACGACGGGCCAGTTCCGGCAGAAAAGCACCATCGCCGGGGCCGACTTCAATGGCCGTGGCTGCACCATCGAAGTTCAGTTTGTCGAGCAGGGCCAGCACGCTGTCACGGTACTGCGGCAGGCCTGCGATCAAATCTTGCTGGGCACGGAATTTCTCCGCGACCCGGGCGAAAAAATCCCGGCTGGCGGCGGCACGCTGACCATGAACCTGCTCGATGCGTGCTTGCACTTCATCGGGCAGATCCAGATTGTCGACTTCTTCCAGCAATGCCGCGTGCAGCTTGCCGCCGAGCAATTCGCTGTGGGGCAGGGCACGACGATAGAAAATCGCGTTGCCCTCACGGCGTGTCGCCACCAGATCGGCTTGCGCCAGCACCTTGAGGTGGTGGCTCATGCCCGACTGGCCGATGCCGAAAATCTGCGCCAGCTCCAGCACGCCAAACGAATCGTTGGCCAGCGCGCGCAATACATTCAGCCGCAGCGGATCGCCGCCGGCCTTGCACAGGGCCGCCAGCTCGTCGCAATCGTCATGGCGAATGGAAGGCACGCGTAAGTTCATAGGGCTGGCAGTCTAGAGACGGGGGCAATGCACCGCAAGGTCAATATCAAAAAGTTTTGATATTGCTCGATAAATGGCACTTCTCGGCGGACGGCAGTCTCTACAAACGAATAGCGGAAAGGTTTCACCAAGCGAAACCTGTGCTATCGATTGGAAAAACGCCTGCCGATGACTATCTGTCATTGCCCCGAGGCGCATGGGTGAGGGAAAATGCCCTCCTTTTTTCCGTTTCAGTCTATTCACACCCAGGAGATCAGCGATGCCTAGCCGTCGTGAGCGTGCCAACGCCATTCGTGCCCTCAGCATGGATGCCGTGCAAAAAGCCAACAGCGGCCATCCCGGTGCCCCTATGGGTATGGCAGATATTGCCGAAGTGCTGTGGCGCGACTACCTCAAGCACAACCCGAGCAACCCGTCGTTCGCCGACCGTGACCGCTTCGTGCTGTCCAACGGCCACGGCTCGATGTTGATCTACTCGCTGCTGCACCTGACCGGCTACGACCTGTCCATCGACGACCTCAAGCAGTTCCGTCAACTGCACAGCCGCACTCCAGGCCACCCGGAATTCGGTTACACCCCAGGCGTCGAGACCACCACCGGCCCGCTGGGTCAGGGTCTGGCCAACGCCGTCGGTTTCGCTCTGGCTGAAAAAGTCATGGGCGCGCAGTTCAACCGTCCCGGCCACAACATCGTTGACCACCACACCTACGTGTTCCTCGGTGATGGCTGCATGATGGAAGGCATTTCCCACGAGGTCGCCTCCCTGGCCGGCACGCTGGGCCTGGGCAAGCTGATTGCCTTCTACGATGACAACGGCATTTCCATCGACGGTGAAGTCGAAGGCTGGTTCACCGATGACACGCCGAAGCGTTTCGAAGCCTACAACTGGCAGGTGATCCGCAACGTCGACGGCCATGATCCGGAAGAGATCAAGACCGCCATCGAAACCGCACGCAAGAGCGCTCAACCGACGCTGATCTGCTGCAAGACCACCATCGGTTTCGGTTCGCCGAACAAGCAGGGCAAGGAAGATTGCCACGGCGCCCCATTGGGTGACGCAGAAATCGCCCTGACCCGTCAGGCATTGAACTGGAACTACGGCCCGTTCGAAATCCCGGCCGAGATCTATGCCGAGTGGGACGCCAAAGAAGCTGGCCGCGCGGTCGAAGCCGAGTGGGACCAGCGTTTCGCCGCCTACTCCGCTGCGTTCCCGACTGAAGCCAACGAGCTGATCCGTCGTCTGAGCGGCGAACTGCCGGCCGACTTCTCGGAAAAAGCCTCGGCTTACATCGCCGAAGTCGCCGCCAAGGGCGAAACCATCGCCAGCCGCAAAGCCAGCCAGAACACCCTCAACGCGTTCGGCCCGCTGCTGCCGGAAATGCTCGGCGGTTCGGCTGACCTCGCCGGCTCCAACCTGACCCTGTGGAAAGGCTGCAAAGGCGTCAGCGCTGAAGATGCCAGCGGCAACTACATGTACTACGGCGTGCGCGAGTTCGGCATGACCGCGATCATGAACGGCGTCGCCCTGCACGGCGGTCTGGTGCCTTACGGCGCGACCTTCCTGATGTTCATGGAATACGCACGCAACGCCGTACGTATGTCGGCTTTGATGAAGAAGCGCGTGATTCACGTGTACACCCACGACTCCATCGGTCTGGGCGAGGACGGCCCGACGCACCAGCCAATCGAGCAATTGACCAGCCTGCGCAGCACGCCGAACCTCGATACCTGGCGTCCAGCCGATGCCGTGGAATCGGCAGTGGCCTGGAAAAACGCTCTGGAGCGCAAGGACGGCCCGTCGGCGCTGATCTTCTCGCGGCAGAACCTGCAGCACCAGGAACGCGATGCTGGCCAGATTGCCAACATCAGCCGTGGTGGTTATGTGCTCAAGGACTGCGCAGGCGAGCCTGAGCTGATCCTGATCGCCACCGGTTCGGAAGTCGGTCTGGCCGTGCAAGCCTTCGACAAACTGACCGAGCAGGGCCGCAAGGTTCGAGTGGTCTCGATGCCTTGCACCAGTGCGTTCGATGCTCAGGATGCGGAGTACAAGCAGTCGGTTCTGCCGTTGCAGGTCAGCGCGCGTATCGCCATCGAAGCGGCCCACGCCGATTTCTGGTTCAAGTACGTGGGTCTGGAAGGTCGTGTGATCGGCATGACCACCTACGGTGAGTCGGCGCCGGCTTCGGCATTGTTCGAAGAGTTCGGTTTTACCCTGGAAAACATCCTCGGTCAGGCTGAAGAGCTGCTGGAAGACTAAGCAGTACGAATGCGGTGGCCCTGGCCGCCGCGTTCCCCTGTAGGAGCTGCCGAAGGCTGCGATCTTTTGATCTTGATCTTAAAAACAAGATCAAAAGATCGCAGCCTCGTTTCACTCGTCAGCTCCTACATGGGGTTGTGTTGTTAGCGAATCTATCGAGAACCCCATGCCTCAACCGCGTCCCTACAAAGTTGCACTCAACGGCTACGGCCGCATTGGTCGTTGCGTCTTGCGGGCGTTGTTCGAGCGCGGCGCTAAGGCCGGGTTTGAAATTGTCGCGATCAACGATCTGGCCGACATGGCCAGCATCGAATACCTGACACGCTTCGACTCCACCCACGGCCGCTTTCCCGGCGAAGTGCGGGTTGAAGGCGATTGTCTGCATATCAATGGCGACTGCGTGAAGGTCCTGCGCAGTGCCACCCCTGAAGGCATCGATTGGGCGTCGCTGCGCGTCGATCTGGTGCTTGAGTGCTCCGGCGCTTACCACACCCGTGCCGATGGCCAGCGTTTTCTCGACGCCGGCGCACCGCGCGTGCTGTTTTCGCAGCCGATGGCCAGCGAAGCGGATGTCGACGCCACCATCGTCTACGGCGTCAATCAGGACTGCCTGACCGGCGACGAACTGCTGGTGTCCAACGCTTCCTGCACCACCAACTGCGGCGTGCCGCTGCTGCGTCTGCTCGATCAGGCGATCGGTCTGGATTACGTGTCGATCACCACCATTCACTCGGCGATGAACGATCAGCCAGTGATCGACGCCTATCACCACGAAGACCTGCGCCGCACGCGTTCGGCGTTCCAGTCGGTGATCCCGGTGTCCACTGGTCTGGCGCGCGGTATCGAGCGCCTGCTGCCGGAACTTGCCGGGCGAATTCAGGCCAAAGCCGTGCGCGTGCCGACAGTCAACGTGTCCTGCCTCGACATCACGATGCAGACCGCCACCGCGACTGACGCCAGTGAGGTCAACCGGATCCTGCGCGAAGCCGCCACCAGCGGCCCGCTCAAAGGCCTTTTGGCCTACACCGAGTTGCCGCACGCCAGCTGTGATTTCAACCATGACCCACATTCGGCCATCGTCGATGCCAGCCAGACCCGAGTTTCCGGCCCCAAACTGGTGAACATCCTGGCCTGGTTCGACAACGAATGGGGTTTTGCCAACCGAATGCTGGACGTAGCAGACCACTATCTGCAAACAGCAACTTCAAAAAAACCGTAGGAAGTGCGACCCATGACCGTGTTGAAGATGTCCGACCTCGATCTGCAAGGTAAGCGCGTATTGATCCGCGAAGACCTCAACGTCCCCGTCAAGGACGGTGTTGTCACCAGCGACGCGCGCATCCTGGCTTCGCTGCCGACCATCAAGCTGGCCCTGGAAAAAGGCGCGGCAGTGATGGTCTGCTCGCACCTGGGCCGTCCTACCGAAGGCGAATTCTCCGCCGAAAACAGCCTGAAACCTGTCGCCGATTACCTGAGCAAAGCGCTTGGCCGTGAAGTGCCGCTGGTGGCTGACTACCTCGGTGGCGTTGAGGTCAAGGCTGGCGACGTCGTGCTGTTTGAAAACGTACGCTTCAACAAGGGCGAGAAGAAGAACGCCGACGACCTGGCGCAGCAATACGCGGCCCTCTGCGACGTGTTCGTGATGGACGCCTTCGGTACTGCTCACCGCGCCGAGGGTTCGACCCATGGTGTAGCCAAGTTCGCCAAAGTCGCTGCCGCCGGCCCGTTGCTGGCCGCTGAGCTGGATGCACTGGGCAAAGCCCTCGGCGCGCCGGCCAAGCCAATGGCAGCCATCGTTGCCGGCTCCAAGGTGTCGACCAAACTCGACGTGCTGAACAGCCTGAGCCAGATCTGCGATCAACTGATCGTCGGCGGCGGCATCGCCAACACCTTCCTCGCGGCGGCTGGTCACCCGGTCGGCAAGTCGCTGTACGAACCGGACCTGCTCGACACCGCGCGTGAAATCGCTGCCAAAGTCAGCGTACCGTTGCCGGTTGACGTTGTGGTCGCCAAGGAATTTGCCGAAAGCGCTGAAGCGACCGTCAAGCTGATCGCTGACGTGGCGGCTGACGACATGATTCTCGACATCGGTCCGCAAACTGCAGCCAATTTCGCCGAGCTGCTGAAGTCGTCGAAAACCATTCTGTGGAACGGCCCGGTTGGTGTGTTCGAGTTCGATCAGTTCGGCAACGGCACCAAAGTGCTGGCCCAGGCTATCGCCGAAAGCTCGGCATTCTCCATCGCGGGCGGTGGCGACACCCTGGCGGCGATCGATAAATATGGCGTGGCTGAGCAGATCTCCTACATTTCCACCGGTGGTGGCGCGTTCCTCGAATTCGTCGAGGGCAAGGTGCTGCCTGCCGTTGAAGTCCTGGAAAGCCGGGCCAAGGCCTGAGGCCGCCCGTTTGGCCAGGCAAAGGAGTGTTCACATGGTCAAGTCGTTAGCGCTGTTGTTGCTGACCGGTACGCTGGCGGCCTGCGGGAGCACCCCGAAGGCTGACGCGACGCCAGCACCGAGCGAGCCGCAGAAGGGCTGTTATCAGGCCGACTGGCAGGCCGAAACCAACCCGGTGCTGAACAAGCGCTCGGGGCCGGACGGCCTGGACAAATACGAGACGCAAACCCCGGTCAAGGAACATGGTTGTCCTTGACGGGTCTGACTCTTTAACTCAGGGCTGGCGGCATGCGTCGTCAGTCGAGGAACACGGATGAAAGGCTTGATCGCCGTTGCGGCGTTGGCATTGTTGGGTGGTTGCGCGCAGTTGAACCTGTTTCAGTCGTCGGCCCCGGCAGACAACTGGACGACCTGGACCTGCGACAGTCAGGCCAAGGTGTTGTGGCGTTACGCCGATGCCGGCCAGAAGGAAGTCGACGTTCGCCTCGGCGGCGGTGATCAGGTCTATCGCCTGAAAGAAGAGCCGGGCGCCTCGGGCACGCTGTACAGCGACGGCATGCTGGCGTTTCACGTCAAGGGTGACGAAGGCCTGGTGTACTGGGTCGCCACCAATGACCTGATTGGCCGTGGTTGCAAGGCGCAGTAATTGACACACCACAGTTCTACTGTGGGAGCGAGCCTGCTCGCGAAAGCGGCCTGGCAGGCACTGCATCAGCGACTGCAAGATTGCTTTCGCGAGCAGGCTCGCTCCCACAGGGGATCTGTGTAGTTCTTGGAATTTGCTTTACCGAATCACCAGGTCGGGCCTCAACCCCCGATCTGCATTAACTTGAATAGCCGCCGCCGCTTCGGCAGGCTGGCACGATCAACGACCCTCAACCGGGAGAGACACACACAATGGCACTTATCAGCATGCGCCAGATGCTGGACCACGCAGCCGAGTTCGGCTACGGCGTTCCAGCCTTCAACGTCAACAACCTTGAGCAGATGCGCGCCATCATGGAAGCCGCTGACAAGACTGACTCCCCGGTGATCGTCCAGGCTTCGGCCGGCGCCCGCAAATACGCCGGCGCACCGTTCCTGCGTCACTTGATCCTGGCCGCGATCGAAGAATTCCCGCACATCCCGGTGTGCATGCACCAGGACCATGGCACCAGCCCTGACGTTTGCCAGCGCTCGATTCAACTGGGCTTCAGCTCGGTGATGATGGACGGCTCGCTGGGCGAAGACGGCAAGACCCCGACCGACTACGACTACAACGTCCGCGTTACCCAACAAACCGTAGCCATGGCCCACGCCTGCGGCGTCTCGGTTGAAGGCGAGCTGGGCTGCCTGGGTTCGCTGGAAACCGGCATGGCCGGTGAAGAAGATGGCATCGGCGCTGAAGGCGTTCTGGATCACAGCCAGATGCTGACCGACCCGGAAGAAGCCGCTGACTTCGTCAAGCGCACCCAGGTCGACGCCCTGGCCATCGCCATCGGCACCAGCCACGGCGCCTACAAGTTCACCAAGCCACCCACCGGCGACGTGCTGGCGATCGACCGCATCAAGGAAATCCACAAGCGCATCCCGAATACCCACCTGGTGATGCACGGTTCGTCTTCGGTTCCGCAAGAGTGGCTGGCGATCATCAACCAGTACGGCGGCGATATCAAAGAAACCTACGGCGTCCCGGTTGAAGAAATCGTCGAAGGCATCAAGCACGGCGTGCGCAAGGTCAACATCGACACCGACCTGCGCCTGGCCTCCACTGGCGCCATGCGTCGCCTGATGGCCACCAACCCGAGCGAATTCGACCCACGTAAATTCTTCGGCGCCACCGTGACCGCAATGCGCGATGTATGTATCGCACGTTATGAAGCGTTCGGTACTGCCGGTAATGCTTCGAAGATCAAACCGATCTCGCTGGAAGCGATGTACCAGCGTTATCTGAAGGGTGAGTTGAACGCCAAGGTCAACTGAGCCTGAGGGTTGAGCTGATTAAAAAGAAACCCGCCGAGAGGCGGGTTTTTTGTGGGCAACTATTACGCCTGACGAAGTGATTTAAAGTAAGAGCAATTTATAATGCTTCGAAGATTCAGCAGATCTCGCTGGAGGCGATCTATCCGCGTCATCGGAAGGATGAGATAAACGTTGAGGTTAACTGATTTATCCAGTTTTACCGGTAATAAAAAAGTCAGCTTCTTGTGAATTTGATTCCGTATGTCTGGCCGACATTCGGCCCACCTGATTCAACTTTAACTGTACCTTCCAAGTAGCTGTCGGTCCCGTCAGACGATTTCATCTTGATCGAGAGAGAGCTTGGGCCATGGTTAAGCTCATCTCTTTTCGTGGCATCTGATTTCGCTTGAAGATTAAAAGACCTGGTGGGTTTTGTATAGGTGCCAGTGACGATGAAATCTAGTCCGCAATAGTCCATGTAGCCTTTGCTTATATTGCCGTTTTGCTGGCCTAGATCGTCAAATTTAAGTGTGGCGGCATGTTGCTCACTAGCGTTGAATACGAAGCCATTGTAAGTTTTCATGATGTTCACCTTCTGCATTCGAGTATTAAAGTCAAATAGGATGTCTCCTGTTGCGTTCATGAGATTAGGCAAGAAAGGCTTGCAGGTAACCTGATATAAATGACAGTTATTTATAATATTTAGCTATGGATGATGCGTGCGAACTTAATTTTTTGATCTGTGGGATGAGCCAGTGAAATAGTCTGCGGGGTTACTGGAGGAGTTCGATGTATCGGCGTGTCCCCTTTATCGGTCCCTTTGTCGATGAAGGTCATAGATGCTATTTAACATTATTCAATAGGTCTGGTGCATGCTGAGCCGTTGGACACCATAGAAAACGTAAAAGCAAAAATTCAAGATAAAGAGGGTATTTCACCCGATCAGCAACGCCTGATTTTTGCTGGCAAACAGCTCGACGATGGTCGAGCATTGTCTGACTACAAGAAAAAAAGGAGCAGTTCTTGACTTGGTCCTTAGATGGTAGAACGGTAATCACGGCTTCCGCTGTATTGTTTTTTGTGACCGCCGAGCTGTAGATCCGGTTATTGAACGTCCGGTGATGCGGAAAGGATTTTGAAGATCAATCCGATCTCGCTGAGGTGCGATCTTTCGATTTGTCTTTTCAGCATCCAAAACAATCAAAAGATCGTAGCCCGCAGTGGCTCTTACAGGAGGACGTAAGCTACTTGTCGTGATCAATATCCAGTTTGGTAAACGTCACCTGCCCACCCTCACTGGTATAGCCGGTGTTGTCCTGCACATACACGCCGGCCTTGAAGTACAGCGGCTTGTCGCGCCAGGTCGCGCTGATCTGGGAGTCCCACTGATAGCCCGCCGCACTCACGCCCAGGGCACCGCCGGGGCTCAAGTGGATGAGATAGTTGAATTCGCGATCAAGCTTGACGCCGGTGGCGAGGGTGATGACGCGGCTTTCGGCGTCGTCCGGGCGCATGCGCACTTTGATCACCAGATTGCCGGTCTGGGTTTTTTCCTTGTACTGGTATTCGAGCTTGACCATCGGCCGCTGGCTTTCGTACGCGTGAATCTGGCCGATGACGATCTTGCCCGAGCTCGGCACCTTGTTCACCGCGAGGGTGGCGCGCAGCAGGTTGTCGGCGTCCGGGTAGTACCAGTTGCGCAGGGTGCCGTTGCTGTAGGTTTCGCGCAGTTCGGTACGCGGGTAGATGGCGTTTTCGGTTTTCGAGCCAGTCACCGGGGACCAGAAGAACAGGGTGCCGGTGTCGGAATGGAAGTACTGATCCTTGAAGCCATCCACCAGTTTCGAGGTTTCGACGGTGTACGGCGGGCTGCCAACAGGAACGCTGAGGTTCCAGGTTGCGAGGTCGATCATGACGGTTCTTCCAATCAATTCATCCGGAACGCCGGTGCCAGAAGCTCTAGCCCGCGCGTTTTCGGGCGTCTTTATAAGCGTAGCGGCAATTTTTGTTAATGCCCGTCCGGCGATTACTTGACGTCAACATCCTGTCGAAATGCCATCTCGCCCGGTTCTCGGGGGCTGTAGCGGTGACCGTTAGTCGGCTAGGTTGAGCATTGTTTAAATGATGGCGGGATGACAGCTTCTGCTTTCACTGATCCGCGTCTAGAGTGAAGGCTCAGTACGTCTATGGTTTTGCCGGCAACCGGTCCCGATAAGAGAAGCAGCATGGAATGCGCGCAACCCCAGCCAGGTGAAGGCAGCTCGGTCCTTTTGATCGTCGATGATTACCCCGAAAATCTGATCAGCATGCGCGCGTTGCTGCAGCGTCAGGATTGGCACGTGATGACCGCCGCCTCTGGTTTCGAGGCGTTGAACCTTTTGCTCGAACACGACATCGACCTGGTCCTGCTCGATGTGCAGATGCCCGGCATGGACGGTTACGAGGTCGCGCGGCTGATGCGCGGCAGCCAGCGCACGCGGCTGACGCCGATCATTTTCCTCACCGCCAACGAGCAATCTCAGGACGCCGTGATCAAGGGCTATGCCAGCGGCGCGGTGGATTACCTGTTCAAGCCGTTCGATCCGCAAATCCTCAAGCCCAAGGTCCAGGCGTTGCTCGAGCACCAGCGCAATCGCCGTGCCTTGCAACGCCTGAGTCATGACCTGGAAGTGGCGCGCGCCTTTAATGCCTCAGTGCTGGACAACGCCGCCGAAGGCATTCTGGTGTTGAGCGAGGACGGTGTGATCCGCTTCGCCAACCCGGCGATTTCGCGGTTGCTCAATGCGCCGGTGAAGGATCTGCAAGGCAAGGAGTTTCTCGATTTCCTGCAGAAGCCACACATTCCCCTGTGGGCCGATTCCGAGTTCTACGCCGGTTACCAGCGCGGTGAAACCCTGCGCCTGCATGATGCGTTGCTGCGCACGGCGCCCGGGCAGCAAGTGCCGGTGGCATTGTCCTGTGCGCCGCTGTCCTCGGAGCAGCATGCGATGGTGGTGACGGTGCTGGACATGTCGGTGGTGCGTCACTTGCACCAGCAACTGGAATTCCAGGCGGTGACCGATCCGCTGACCGGGCTGCTCAACCGGCGCGGGTTCTACCAGACCGTCGAAAACCTGCTGTTGCGCGGCGAGCGCAGCGACAGCAGCTGGGTGCTGCTCTACCTCGATCTCGATGGCTTCAAGCGGGTCAATGATTCCCTCGGTCACGATGCCGGCGACCGCGTGTTGCGCTGGGTTTCCGAGCAATTGAAAGCGTGCCTGCGGCCGTTCGATATTCTCGCGCGCATGGGCGGCGATGAATTCACCGCGCTGCTGGATCTGGAATTCCCCGAGCAAGCGGCGAAGATTGCCGAAAAACTCATCGAACGGGTATCGGTGTGTCAGCAGATCGAAGGTCTGGATATCGTTCTTGGCGCCAGTATCGGCATCGCCACCTATCCTGACTGCGGGCGCAATCTGGACGGCTTGCTGCGCGCCTCGGACATCGCTATGTACGAGGCCAAGCGCGCCGGGCGTCAGCAATATCGTTTCTATGACCCTGAAATGAACGGCCGCGCACGCTCGCGTCTGATGCTGGAAGACAGCGTGCGTGAGGCCATCGAGAATCGCGATTTCAATCTGGTCTATCAGCCGCAGGTGGCGATCGGCAGCGGACAGATCCGTGGGTTCGAAGCGTTGCTGCGCTGGCAGCATCCAAGCGTCGGCGATGTGCCGCCGGGGTTGTTTCTGCCGTTGCTGGAAGAGGCGCGCTTGATCAGTCGCCTCGGCAGCTGGATCTATCACCGTGGCGCCGGTCAGCGCAAAGCCTGGGAAACCTTGTTCGCTGAAGATCTGGTGCTCGGCGTGAGCCTGAGCAATACCCAGTTCGGCCTGCCGAATCTGGTCACTGAATTGCGTCAAGTCATGGAACGCCATGCGCTGCAACCGCGGCAACTGGAAGTCGAAGTCACCGAAGAAGCGTTGATGCAAGACCCGGACGAAACCCGCAAGCAACTGCGGCTGCTGCGTCATCTCGGGGTGCGCGTGGCGCTGGATGATTTTGGTTCGGGGCCGTGTTCGCTGGCGCATCTGCGCGATCTGGAGCTGGACACGCTGAAGCTCGACCGCCACTTGATCGCGCGCCTGCCGGACTCGCCTCGTGATGCGGCGCTGGTGCGCATGGTCATCGACCTGTGCAAGCAATACGGTCTGCTGGTGATCGCCGAAGGAGTGGAAACCCCCGAGCAATATCAGTGGCTGCAAGCCCATGGCTGCGAATACGTGCAGGGCTTCCTCGTCGCGCGGCCGTTGATCGCCGAAGACGCGGTCAGCTTCGTCGAACCCTTTGACTGGAGCGCGCTGCCCGGTTGAATTCGCTACACTGGCGGACCTTTTTCGAACCGCGTCGCTCGTCCATGACTGTGTTGAAGTACCTCCAGGCCTACCCCGCGCAATTGCAGGATCAGGTGCGCCAACTGATTGCCGAAGGGCGTCTGGGTGAATACCTGAATCAGCGCTATTCAGGGCGACACGACGTGCAGAGCGACAAGGCCTTGTACAGCTACGCGCTGGATCTCAAGCAGCAGTACATGCGTAATGCGCCGGCGATCGACAAAGTGCTGTTCGACAACCGCCTCGACCTGACCCACCGCGCGCTCGGTCTGCACACCACGGTGTCACGGGTGCAGGGCGGCAAGCTCAAGGCCAACAAGGAAATCCGCATCGCCGCGCTGTTCAAGGACGCCGCGCCGGATTTTCTGAAGATGATCGTGGTGCACGAGCTGGCGCACTTCAAGGAATCGGATCACAACAAGGCGTTCTATAAACTGTGCGAGCACATGCTGCCGGGGTATCACCAGATCGAGTTCGATCTGCGTGTGTACCTGACGTGGCGGGATATGCAGGCTTGACCAATCAGGAAGGTGTGGATGGACGTCAGCAAGACCAAAAGCAGTTTCTATCGCCGTTTGTACGTGGCTTATCTCATCGATAGCGGCCTGGCGCCGAGTGTGCCGACGCTGACCGAAGTCACTGGCATGCCGCGACGCACGGCGCAGGACACGATTGCCGCGCTGGCTGATCTGGACATCATCTGCGAGTTCGAACAGGAAGAGGGCGCACGCAATCATGCCGGGCGCTATCGGATTCGTGAGTGGGGAGCGATTGATCGCGGATGGATCGAGCGCAATTTGCGGCAGATAAAAGCGGTGCTGGAATACCCCTGATTCCTGCGGCGCCTGAACTGACGCAATCGCTGGCAAGCCAGCTCCCACAGGGATCTCCAGCGAACACGGTTTTCGTGAACGAGCGATGAACCTGTGGGAGCTGGCTTGCCAGCGATGAGGCCCTCAAGAACGACGCATGCCGATGTGTGGAATGTCATCCTCAAGATATTCCTCACCCACCACGACAAACCCGTACTTGCCGTAATACCCCTGCAGATGCGCCTGCGCTGACAAATAGATCGGCACCTGCGGCCAGTGCTTTTCGGCCTGTCTCAGCGCCTGTTCCATCATCGCGTGGCCCAACCCTTTGCCACGGCCGGCGGGCGCGGTCACCACGCGGCCAATCACCACGTCGCCGCCCTGGGATTCCGGATCCAGCAGGCGCAGGTAAGCCATCAACTGATCATCCTCCCAACCCATCAGGTGATGGGTATCGCCCTCCAGATCCTGGCCGTCGAGATCCGGGTAGGCGCATTTCTGTTCGACCACGAATACATCAGAGCGCAGCTTCAACGAGGCGTACAACTGCTCTTTGCCCAAATCGCGATGATGTTTGCAGATCCACTCGATTGTCATTTTTCGATTCCTTGACCATGTCGCCCGATACTAAGCGCAGCTGCGCCATATGTCTGTATGGCGCAACAGTCTGTGATAAAGGTCAAAATGCCACCATTCCTTTCTCGCGGCCGCCGAGACTTTGTGTAATCTGCTCAAGAGCACTGCGCACTGGTTCCCATGAGCTAATGTTCAATGCTTGGGTTTTGCCGGTAAGGGGCCTTTGGTTTTGACGTGAAACCACGTCGGGCGGTTGCCCGCTGAGGATGTTCAAGCATGCTGCGATTGCTTCAAGCCGTTGCTTTGATCGGACTGCTGGTGCTGGGCCAGGATGCTGCGGCGCAGAAGCTGCGGCTGGCGTTCGATAATTGGCCGCCGTTTACCGACGATGCACTGGTCAACGGTGGACTGGCCACCGACATTGTCAGCACCGCACTGGCTCGCGCCGGTTATGCCAGCGGTTACGAACAAGTGCCGTGGGCGCGAGCATTGCTGGGGATTGGCGAGGGGCGTTACGACGTACTGGTCAACGCCTGGTACAACGACGAACGCACACAGATCGGTCAGTTTTCCGGTGAGTACCTGATCAACCGCATCCGCTTCCTCAAGCGCAAAGACGCACCCATCGACTACAGCAACCTCGAGCAACTGCACACTTACCCGATTGCCGTGGTGCGCGGGTACGCCTATTCCGCACCTTTCGATGCCGATACGGCGATGCAGAAAGTCCCTGTGCACAACTTCGCCATGGGCGTGCGCATGCTCGCGGCGGACCGGGTCAAGCTGACCCTGGAGGATGAGTACGTGGCCAAGTATTACCTGGCACGGGAATCGGCCAAGGTACGCAATTCGGTGGAGTTTTTACCCAAGCCGTTGAGTGAGAACAGCCTGCATATTCTGGTCAGTCTGAAGAACCCGCAGCATGAGCAGATCGTCGCCGGGTTTGATCGTGCGATCGAGGCGATGAAGGCTGACGGGACTTATGAGAAGTTATTGCGGCGGCATGGAATGTGAAGGGTGATCCGGCAATTTCTTTGTGGCTGATGACCTCTTCGCGAGCAGGCTCGCTCCCACAATTTGAAATGCATACCCTGTGGGAGCGAGCCTGCTCGCGAACGCGTCGTCTCAGGCGCCGCTGATTTCGGCAGTGTCCTTGATCAAATGCGCCGCCAACGTCCGAAGCGGCCCCAACTGCCGGCAAATCAGCGCCAGCTGCGTCTGCACCAACCGTTGCCCTTCATCGATTTCATCCGGCATCTGCTCCAGCTCATTGGCCAGCGCTTCCTCGTCATCACTCTGAATCGCAATCGGCTGCTTGCTCGCCAAACCATGAGCGATTTCGTCGATGCTGGTCGCCAGTTTCACCCCGGCGCCTTCGATCAGATGCTCCCGCACCTCCGCTGGCAACTGTGTTTCACGGTGCGCGCCGAGCCCTGACAAATAGCTGAGCAACGTGTGCGATAGCACCAGGAAGCGGAAGCCGACATCCGCCTCCTTACGGAAATGCCCCGGCTCCATGAGCATGTTCGCCAGTGTAGTCGACAGCGCCGCGTCAGCGTTATGGGCGTTGCGTCGGGCCAGGCGATAAGCGAGGTCATCGCTTTTGCCGGCGGCGTATTGCTGCATGATCTGGCGCAGGTAGATGCTGTTGCAGGTCAGGGTGTTGGCCAGCACTTTGTTCAGGCGCCGACCCTGCCAGTCCGGCAGGAATAGGAACACCGCCAGACCTGCGATCAGGCTGCCCAGCAGGGTATCGAACAGCCGTGGCAGGAACAGCCCGTAGCCATCGCCGACCTGATTGAAGCAGAACAGCACCATGATCGTGATCGCCGCCGTTGCCAGGGTGTAGCGGGTGGTGCGGTTGGTAAAGAACACCACACCGGCAGCGATGGCGAAGCACGATTGCACCACCGGGTTGGGGAACAGATCGAACAGCGCCCAGGCCACCGTCAGGCCAATGGCCGTGCCGATGATCCGCTGGCCGAGTTTGCGCCGGGTGGCGCCGTAGTTCGGCTGGCAGACGAACAGCGTGGTGAGGATGATCCAGTAGCCTTGCGACGGGTGAATCAGGTGCACCATGCCGTAGCCGATGCTCAGTGCCAGCGGCAAGCGCAGGGCATGGCGGAACAGCAGCGAGGTCGGCGTCAGTTGCGTACGCAGGCGAATCCATACGTCCTTGAGATTGCGCGGTGAACGGTCGAGCAGGCTGCTGTCGGTGGCGTCCGCCAGAGCATCGGGGTTGCTGGCATCGCTAAGCAGGCGGTCGAGGGTGCCGAGGTTGGCCGCCAAGGCGCGCAGCGAGCGCAGCAGGCCGCGCCATGCCGGATTGCTCTGGATGCGTAAATGTTCGAGGGAGGCATGCAGGTCGTTCAGGGCTTCGGCGAAACTGGCGTCGTAGATGAACGGCTGGCGCATCTGGATCGATTCGGCCAAGGCCCGGCAGGCCTTGCCCTGCTGGCGCAGCAGGCGCTGGCAGCGAAACAGCACGTCGCTGTGGAAGAACGCTTCGGCCAGCGCGTTGTAAGGATAGTGCGAAGAGCTGGCGCGTTCGTGAATGTCCTGCGCGAGGAAATACAGCTTCAGATAACGGCTGACTTTCGAGCCGGGTCGACCGTTGCCGACCCGATGCAGGATGATTTCCTTGGCCGTGTTCAGGGCGGCGACCACCCGGCCATTCTGCTGCGCCAGTTCGAGGCGGCGGGCTTCCACGTCCATCTGTCGGATCGGCTCGAACAGCGAAGATTTCAGCTTCAGATAAAGGCCCAGCTCGCGGAACAGCCGCGCCAGACTCTGCTGCACCGGTTGATTGGAAAACAGCGCCTGCCACAGCACCGAGAGCAGGCCGTACCACGCCGCGCCAGCGACCAGCAGCATCGGTTCGTGCCAGAAATCAGTGACCGCGCCGCCGCGCTGATCAACGCCGATCATTGTGTACACCGACAGAATCAGCGTCGCCGAGGCGATCGCACCGTAGCGCTCGCCCAGCGCACCGAGCATGGTCAGGCCGAAACTGGCCAGTGCCAGGGCCACGGCGAAAATGATCGGGTAGGGAAACAGCAATTCCACCGACAGCGCGGCGATGCTGAAACACACCAGTGTCACCGCGAGGGCGTTGAGACGACCCTGCCAACTGTCGTCGGTCTCGGCCAGGGCGCTGGCGATGATGCCGAGGAACAACGGGATCAGCAGGCCCATTTCATCCTGATACCAGCACAGCGCCATGCTGCCGGTCAGGGCGATGAATACCCGCACGCTGTAGCTGAATTTATCCAGCGCCCACAGGCGCCGCAAAGACTGACGAAACGAGGTCGAGGACATGAAGTGCGAAGGCCTTCCGAGGCGATGCCGCTAAATTGAGCCAGTAATGACGCCGACGCAATGGCGCCGAGCACATCTGACAGCAAAAAGTGTTCCTTTTACTTACACCACAAACCATTGTGGGAGCGAGCCTGCTCGCGAAAGCGGAGTGTCATTCAACATTGATGTCGACTGGTACACCGCATTCGCGAGCAGGCTCGCTCCCACAGGGTTTTGTATTTGGCCTTGAGTTAAGCGTACTGCGCGGCGGCGTAACCGGAGGCCCAGGCCCACTGGAAATTGAAGCCGCCCAGATGCCCAGTGACGTCGAGCACTTCCCCAATAAAGTACAGGCCCGGGCTTTTCAGCGACTCCATGGTCTTGGACGACACCTCGCGGGTATCGACGCCACCCAGAGTCACCTCAGCCGTGCGATAGCCTTCAGTCCCCGCCGGCACGACTTTCCAGCTGCCAAGCTTCTCGGCAATCTCCGCCAGTTCGGCGTGGGTGTACTGCTTCATCGGTTTGGAGACAAACCAGTTGTCCGCCAGCAGATTGGCCATCTTCTTGGTGAAGATCTCGCCAAGCAAAGTCTTCAGCTCGCTGTTCGGACGCTCGGCGACTTGCTGTTGCAACCAGCTCGCGGCGTCGTGATCCGGCAGCAGGTTGATCTCCACCGTGTCGCCGGGCTCCCAGAACGAACTGATCTGCAAGATCGCCGGGCCACTGAGGCCACGATGGGTGAACAGGATGTTCTCGCGAAAGCTCTGCTCGTTGCAGCCGACCAGACAATCCACCGAGGTGCCGGACAGCTCTGTGCACAACTCCTTGAGCTGGTCGGTGATGGTGAACGGCACCAGGCCGGCGCGGGTCGGCAGCAGTTCATGGCCGAACTGTTTGGCGACCTGGTAACCGAAACCGGTGGCGCCCAGGGTCGGAATCGACAGGCCGCCGGTGGCGATCACCAGCGATTGGCACTGGACCTGACCGAGGGTGGTGTCGAGCAGATAACCGCTGTCGGTTTTTTCGATGGTCTGGATTGAGGTGTCCAGGTGCAGCTCGACGCCGGCCTGATCGCATTCATCAAGCAGCAGGCCGAGGATGTCGCTGGATTTGTTATCGCAGAACAGCTGGCCAAGTTTCTTCTCGTGGTACGGCACGCCGTGCTTGCCGACCAGACCGATGAAATCCCACTGGGTGTAACGCGCCAGCGCCGATTTGCAGAAATGCGGATTCTGCGAGAGGAAATTGCTCGGTTCGGTGTACATGTTGGTGAAATTGCAGCGACCGCCGCCGGACATGAGGATTTTCTTGCCGGCCTTGTTCGCGTGGTCGAGCAGCAACACCTGACGCCCGCGCCCGGCGGCGGTCAGGGCACACATCAAGCCGGCCGCGCCAGCGCCAATGATCACGACTTCGGTAGAGCGCAAAACGGTGTCCTCTTGGTGGGTCGCTACAAAACAAACTGTGGGAGCGAGCCTGCTCGCGAAAGCGTTGTGTCATTCAACAATGATGTCGACTGACAGATTGCATTCGCGAGCAGGCTCGCTCCCACAGGGGATCTCCCATGGATGGAAGATCGCTTACAGAATACGCACGCGCAACGAGCGGCCCTTGATCTTGCCGTCGTTCAGGCGCTGCAAGGCCTGCATGGCCACGGTGCGCTCGACAGCGACGTAGGCCTGGAAATCGAAGATCGCGATCTTGCCGACCTGCGCACCGGGAATGCCCGCTTCGCCGGTCAGTGCGCCAAGAATGTCGCCCGGGCGCACTTTGTCTTTGCGGCCAGCGCCTATGCACAGGGTGGTCATCGGCGGTTGCAGCGGCGCCAGGCCCTGGGACTTGAGGTTGTCGATCTGATCCCAGTTCAGCGGCGCTTTCTGCAGTTGTTCGATGGCTTGCGCACGATGAGCTTCGGACGGCGCGACCAGGCTGATGGCGATGCCTTTCTCGCCCGCGCGACCGGTACGGCCGACGCGGTGGATGTGGATTTCCGAATCGCGCGCCAGCTCGACGTTGATCACCATGTCCAGCGCATCGATATCCAGACCACGGGCCGCGACGTCGGTGGCAACCAGCACCGAGGTGCTGCGGTTGGCGAACATTGCCAGCACCTGATCGCGGTCACGCTGTTCCAGATCGCCGTGCAGGCCAACAGCGGAAATGCCTTTGGCGGTCAGGTGATCGACGGTTTCCTGCACTTGCTGCTTGGTGAAGCAGAACGCCACGCAGGACGCCGGACGGAAGTGGTGCAGGACCTTGGTCACCGCGCTCATGCGCTCTTCCGGGGAAATCTCGTAGAAGCGCTGCTCGATCTGCGTGTCGTCGTGGAAGGCTTCAGCCTTGACGGTCTGCGGATCGCGCATGAATTTCGAAGCCAGTTGCTTGATGCCCACCGGGTAGGTCGCGGAGAACAGCAGAGTCTGGCGGCGCTCCGGGGTCTTGATGATGATGTCTTCGATGGCGTCGTAGAAGCCCATGTCGAGCATGCGGTCGGCTTCGTCGAGGATCAGCGTGTTCAGGCCATCGAGCACCAGCGAACCCTTGCGCAAATGCTGCTGAATGCGCCCCGGGGTGCCGACGATGATGTGCGCGCCGTGCTCCAGCGAAGCGATCTGCGGGCCGAACGACACGCCACCGCACAGGGTCAGGACCTTGATGTTGTCTTCGGCGCGGGCCAGACGGCGGACTTCCTTGGCCACCTGGTCGGCCAGCTCGCGGGTCGGGCAGATCACCAGCGCCTGGCACCCGAAGTAGCGCGGGTTGATCGGGTTGAGCAAGCCGATGCCGAACGCGGCGGTCTTGCCGCTGCCGGTCTTGGCCTGGGCGATCAGGTCCATCCCCTTGAGGATCACCGGCAAGCTCTGCGCCTGGATCGGCGTCATCTGGGCATAACCGAGTGATTCGAGGTTAGCCAGCATGGCGGCGGACAGCGGCAGAGTATTAAAAGCGGTGGCGATGGTGGTCACGGGACTGGCCTGCAAAACAAAATGTCGCGCAGTGTAGCAGCCCCATGCCGGTTTCCTCGACAGTTCTGGACGAACAGCGATTGAACCCGAGGCAGGGATTACCTGTGGCGAGGGGATTTATCTGTGGCGAGGGGATTTATCCCCGATGGGGTGCGCAGCACCCCCAATACCTGCCACCTCGATTCATCAGGCTGACCGCATCCAACCTTTTTGGGGCTGCTGCGCAACCCAGCGGGGATAAATCCCCTCGCCACAGAAGTCAAAGAACTCCTTCAGCAGAATCAGTGTTCGATGTGTTCTTGTGGACGTTTCGCCCGGCGCCCGTCTTCCTTCGACAGTTGCGAGAAGATCGTCGCCGCCAGCATCGCCATCACGCCGACCGTGACGAAGGTCAGCTGGAACGCACCGAGTACGGTTTCCACGCCATCGTTGCCGACCTTCGCAGTGAAGCCGCCGAGCAGCGCGCCGGCGCAGGCCACGCCGAGGCTCAGCGACAATTGCGCGACCACCGACAGCAGACTGTTGCCGCTGCTGGCGCTGGCATCGTCGAGGTCGATCAGCGTCACCGTATTCATCGCGGTGAATTGCAGCGAGTTGATTGCCCCCAGCACCGCCAGCAGGCATAGCAGCAGCCAGTACGGCGTCTGCTCGCTGACCAGGCCCATGCTCGCCAGCATGATCCCCAACGCCAGGGTGTTGCCGGTGAGCACGATGCGATAGCCGAGGCGTTCGATCAGCGGCCGCGCGACCCACTTGGCGACCATCGCCGCAGCGGCCAGCGGCAACATGCTCATCCCGGCTTGCGACGGCGAATAGCCCAACGCCACTTGCAACAGCAGCGGAACCAGAAATGGCAGAGCACCGCTGCCCAGTCGCGCGAACAGGTTGCCGAGAATGCCCACGGCGAACGTGCGGGTCTTGAACAGCGAAGGCGCAAACAGCGGATTCTCGATATGCCCGGCGCGCAGCCAGTACGCCGCCAGACAGGCCATGCCGGCGAACAGCAGCAGCATCACCCGCAGGTGCGGCAGGTGCAGTTCGCCAAGACCTTCCATGGCGATGGTGATGAGGATCATCGCTGCGCCGAACAGCAGAAAGCCGAGGCTATCGAAGCGGGTGCGCTCCGTGCCGCGCAGGTCGGGGATGAATTTCCACACCGCGTAGCAACCGATCACCCCGACCGGCAGATTGATCAGGAAGATCCAGTGCCACGTCACGTATTCCACCATCCAGCCGCCCATGGTCGGGCCGATCAGCGGGCCGAGCAGGCCGGGAATGGTGATGAAACCCATGATCCGCACCAGTTCCGAGCGCGGGTACGCACGCAGCACCACCAGCCGCCCGACCGGCAACATCAGCGCACCGCCGAGGCCCTGAATCACCCGCGCACCGATGAGCATGCTCAGGCTGCTGGATAACGCGCATAGCAACGAGCCCAAGCTGAACAGCAGAATCGCGCCGAAGAAGATTTTCTTGGTGCCGAAGCGGTCGGCGATCCAGCCGGAGGCCGGGATCAGCAGGGCCACGGTAAGCATGTAGGCGATGATCACGCCCTGCATGCGCAACGGGTCTTCGGCCAGATCGCTGGCCATGGCCGGCAGCGCGGTATTGAGGATGGTCCCGTCGAGGGACTGCATGAAGAACGCAATGGCGACGACCCACGGCAACCAGCGTGCGGTGATGGCGTCGAGAGGCGGGCGGTTGGGCATGGAACCTCTTGTGGTCTGTTTGATGATCGTTCCCACGCTCTGCGTGGGAATGCCTCAACGGACGCTCTGCGTCCGCTTTTGGCTGGGACGCGGAGCGTCCCGGGCTGCATTCCCACGCGGAGCGTGGGAACGATCGCCGTCAGAGGGTCAGGGTCAACCGGCTGACCAGCGCCCCCGGCAACAGCGATGACGAGGTATTGCGCTGGCTGTACGTACTCGCCGAGAGCAGCAGCTCACGCTCGGTGGTCAACGCTTCCAACTGCGAACCGAGCAGGTTGTAGGCGCTATCGTCGAAGCGCATGGTGCTGACCGGCGCCTGGATCTCGCCGTTCTCGACCCAGAAGGTCGCGAAGCGGGTCATGCCGGTCATGCGCGCCGCCGGTTGATCCGAGTAGTTCAGATACCACAGGTTGCTGATGTACAGCCCGGTGCCCAACTGCTTGAGGATCTCTTGCTGCGACAGATCACCGGCGGCCATGTTCAACGCACTGGGCATCTCGCCGCCGCCCGCACCGTTCGCCGCCAGACCATATTCGGCGGCGCTGCGCGAGCCCACCAGTTGATCGCCGGCCTTGCCCTCGATGATCAGACGCAGATCGCTGCGCGGATAACCCTCGGCGGAAAACGCCGGGCTCAGGGACTCGCTGACTTTTTCATCCAGCGACAGCAACGGGCTGAACGCCTGATCGCCGACGTAGAGCTTCTGCAACGGGCTGCTCTTGCTGGCGATCGACTGCGCCGAGAACCCGCCCCAACTGAGCATGCCCATGATTTCTTCCAGTGCCGCCGGTGCCAGATAGGCGCGGTACTGCCCCGGTGCCAGGGTGCGTAACGGTCGGCCGAGAAACTCAAGCTGTTCGCGTGCCTGGGCGAAACGCCGGGCGAAGCCCTCGTCGCTCCAATCGTGGCCGGCATAGCTGGCCTTCACCGCTTCGCCGTTTTCGTGGAACAGGCTGAAGTCGAAATTGAAGCTGTTGGCTTCATGCCAGCCGAACGCGCCAGCGGAGCTGGCAAAACCGCGGCTGATCGGACCGGCAGCATAAAAACCGACCAGATCGAGACCTTCAGCGGCGGCGCAGATTTGCCCGACGACATCTTCGGTGTCCGGCAGTGGATGCGCTTGTACGTGCGTGCTCTGCCAGCTGTTGTGATTGAGCAGCAAGTACGGGTCCTGCGGCAGCAGCGGCAAGGTTTCGCGCAATTGTTGCAGGCCTTCGGCGAGCCGTTGCAGATCGGCTTCCTGATCCCCGGACAAGGTGATCTGCAGGTCGGCGTGGCGACCGTCGTTGATCAGTTTCAGGCCGACGTTGGCCTGCTGCACTTGCCCGGCCTGGCGAACCTTGGCGTGATTGAAGCGCACGAACGCCGAGGCTTCGGCGGCGTAGCTGAGCGTGAACTGTTCCGGCTCGCGCACGCTGTCGCGCAGCCAGTTGACCATGACTTTGAAGGCGTCGGACTGACGCTTCGAAATGCTCATCAGGCGTCTCCCCCAAACACATCAATGTTGCTGAATACGCAGGCCGGCGAAGCATGGCCGACGCGAATCACCTGGTTCGGTTCGCCCTTGCCGCAGTTCGGCGTGCCCAGCACCTTGACGGTGCTGGCATCGCCGACGGCGCGCAGGCTCTTCCAGAAGTGCGCGGAAATCGCCCGGTAGTTGGGGTTTTTTACCACGCCTTTCAGTTCACCATGCTCGATCAACTGGCCCCATTCGCAGCCGAACTGGAATTTGTTGCGCGCATCGTCGATCGACCACGAACGGTTGGTGCTCATCAGAATGCCGTGCTCGATACCGCCGATCATCTGCTCCAGCGTTTGATCACCCTGCTCGATGTTGAGGTTGGCCATGCGGTCGATCGGCGGCCGGTTCCAACCGCAGGCGCGGCTGTTGGCAACGCCATCGAGGCCGGCGCGATATTGCGACAGCGCTCCGCCTAGTGGCCGCAGCAACAGGCCGTCGCGAATCAGGAATTGTTTGCTCGCCGCGGTGCCGTCGTCGTCATGGCCGTAGCTGGCGAGTTCTTCCGGGATGCCGGGGTCGAAAGTCACGTTGAGCAAATTCGAGCCGTATTGCAGGCTGCCGAAATCGCTGGTCTTGACGAAACTGGTGCCGGCGTAATTGCGCTCATCGCCGAGGATGCGGTCGAGCTCCAGCGGGTGACCGATGGATTCGTGGATCTGCAGCATCATCTGATCGGGCATCAGCAGCAGGTCGCGCCGGCCTTGCGGGGTGTTCGGCGCGAGCAGCAATTGCAGGGCCTGATCGGCGACTTGCGGACCGGCACCGACCAGGCCGCAACGGCTGATGACGTCGGCGCCACCCTGCTGGCCGAAGTTCTCGCGGCCGAGGCTGCGGGTCTGGCTGTCGTTGCCGTCGTAGGCGGTGACGTCGAGGCTCGGATAGACAAAGCGCTGGGCCTGGCGCAATTCGGCGCCGGCGCTGCTCAGGTAGATCTGCTCGACGTTAGTGATGCCGATGCTCACCTGCCAATTGACCAGGCGTTCATCCTTGGGCACCGAGGCGGACTCCGCACCGAGCAGATCGAAGCATTCGCTCAGGGATGGGAAGGGCTGTTCGAGATTGGGTGAAAAATAATCAGCGCGATCGCTGGAAAGCGGCTGCTCGCGCAGATCGAGCAAGGCGTGCGGCTTGAGCCGGCGGGCCTGTTGCTCGGCGCGCTCGAGAGCGGCTTGCAGGCCTTGTTGCGAGAGGTCATTGGTCGCCGCATAGGCTTCGACGCCATTGACCCGGACGGTGAGCATCGCCCCTTCATCGCGGCTCAAACTCGGCGGTTCGGCGACGTTCTTGCGCACCGATAGATACTGCCCGGACTCGCGCACATATCGCAGGGAAAAAAATTCAGCGCCCGTGCGCAAGGCAGCAAAGCGCTGCTTGAGCTGGGGGTGGAAATCGAACATTCGGGAACCTCCTTGTAATGGAGTAGCGGCATGGCGACAGCGGGGAGGGGTGAAACGGTTGCGCGAGGTCTAGAGTAGGCCTGCGTGGGGGTAGGATCAAGTGAAGAGGGGGTGTAGGAGGTTTTACTGTGCAGCGGGGAAGTGTGTGTTGCTGTGAGGGCCTCTTCGCGAGCAGGCTCGCTCCCACAGGGGATTTGTGAATGCCACAGATCCAGTGTGGGAGCGAGCCTGCTCGCGAAGGCGGCGCCTCGGTACTACGACTTACTGCGTAACCGGGGTGATATCCCGCATCGGCTTGCCTTTGACCGGCGCGCCGTTCGCGACGTAATAAGCAGCGGTGCTGCGCGGCAGCGGCTTGCGGCCACGGATCTTGTCGGCGATTTTCTCGGCCATCATGATCGTCGGCGCGTTGAGGTTGCCGGTGGTGATGATCGGCATGATCGAGGCATCGACCACGCGCAGGCTCTGCATGCCGTGCACACGACCTTCGCCATCGACCACGGCCATCTCGTCGGTGCCCATCTTGCACGAGCAGGACGGGTGGAACGCGGTTTCGGCGTGCTCGCGGATGAACTTGTCGAGCTGCTCATCGGTTTGCACTTCGATGCCCGGGCTGATTTCGCGACCACGGAACGCGTCGAGAGCCGGTTGCTGCATGATTTCGCGGGTCAAGCGAATACCGTCGCGGAATTCCTGCCAGTCCTGCTCGGTGGCCATGTAGTTGAAGAGGATGCTCGGGTGCTGACGCGGATCCTTGGATTTGACCTGGATGCGGCCACGGCTCGGCGAGCGCATGGAACCCATGTGCGCCTGGAAACCATGTTCTTTCACGCCGTTGCTGCCGTTGTAGTTAATCGCCACCGGCAGGAAGTGGTACTGGATGTTCGGCCATTCGAATTCCGGACGCGAACGAATGAAACCGCCGGCCTCGAACTGGTTGCTGGCGCCGATGCCGGTGCCGTTGAACAGCCACTCGGCACCGATCGCCGGCTGGTTGTACCAAAGCAGCGACGGGTACAGCGAAACCGGTTGGGTGCAGGCGTATTGCAGGTACAGCTCGAGGTGATCCTGCAGGTTTTCACCGACGCCCGGCAGATCGTGGACCACCGGGATGTCGAGGCTTTCCAGCAGTTTCGCCGGGCCGACACCGGAGCGCTGCAGAATCTGCGGCGAAGCGATGGCGCCGGAGCACAGCAGGACTTCCTTGCGCGCCTTGGCTTCAACACGTTCTTCAGCGTCGCCGATCAGGTAACGCACGCCGACCGCACGCTTGCCTTCAAAGAGAATCTTGTCGGTCAGGGCGTGGGTGACGATGGTCAGGGTCGAACGTTTTTTGGCGATGTCGAGGTAGCCACGGGCGGTGGAAGCACGGCGGCCGTTCGGCGTCACGGTGCGGTCCATCGGGCCGAAGCCTTCCTGCTGGTAACCGTTGAGGTCTTCGGTACGCGGGTAACCGGCCTGCACGCCAGCTTCAACCATGGCGTGGAACAGCGGGTTGTTGCCGGCTTTCGGCGTGGTCACGCTGACCGGGCCGTCGCCACCGTGGTAATCGTTCGGGCCGATGTCACGGGTTTCGGCTTTGCGGAAATACGGCAGGCAATCGAGGTACGACCAGTCTTCCAGGCCCGGCAGTTTCGCCCAGCCGTCGTAGTCCATGGCGTTGCCACGGATGTAGCACATGCCGTTGATCAGCGAAGAGCCGCCAAGGCCCTTGCCGCGACCGCATTCCATACGGCGACCGTCCATGTGTGGCTCTGGATCGGTTTCGTAAGCCCAGTTGTAGCGACGCCCCTGCAGCGGGAACGCCAGCGCGGCGGGCATCTGGGTACGGAAGTCGAGGCGGTAGTCAGGGCCGCCTGCTTCGAGCAGCAGAACGGTGACGCCTTCGTCTTCGGTCAGGCGGGTGGCCAGAGTGTTACCGGCCGAGCCGGCACCGATGATGATGTAATCGAATTCTTGGGACATTGAATGCACCCTCTTTGATAGTGGTCAGGTCGGACCTTGGCGAGCGCTGTGCACTCGAATCGCTGGCAAGCCAGCTCCCACAGGGATTGGGGGCTGCCACAAATTGGGTGGACGACTCCAAACCTGTGGGAGCGGGCTTGCCCGCGAAGAGGCCTTCGCGAGCAATGCAAATCTCGGGTCTTAGAACACCGAAACGTAATCGCCCAGCTCGACCTGTACCGATTTGATGCGTGTGAAGTTGTTCAGCGAGCTGATCCCGTTCTCACGGCCCACACCCGACTGCTTGTAACCGCCAACCGGCATTTTTGCGTCGGACTCGCCCCAGGCGTTGATCCAGCAGATACCGGCTTCCAGTTGATGAATCACGCGGTGGGCGCGGTTCAGGTCTTTGGTGACGATACCGGCGGCCAGGCCGAAGTCGGTGTCGTTGGCGCGGCGGATCACTTCTTCTTCGGTTTCGTAGGAGAGGATCGCCATGACCGGACCGAAGATTTCTTCGCGGACGATGGTCATGTCGTCGGTGCAGTCGGTGAACACGGTTGGCGCAACGAATGCGCCTTTGGCGAATTCGCCGTCGGTCAGGCGACCACCGCCGCACAGGACGCGGGCACCTTGTTCCTTACCTTTTTCGATGTAGGCCAGCACGCTTTCCATGTGGGCGAAGCTGACCAGCGGGCCGAAATTGGTGTTTTCGTCTTCCGGGTTGCCGACGCGGATGCGGGCAACGCGCTCAACGATCTTGGCCTCGAACGCGGCTTTCAGATGCGCCGGTACGAACACGCGAGTGCCGTTGGTGCAGACCTGACCGGAGCTGTAGAAGTTGGCCATCATCGCCGTGTCGGCGGCGCGATCGAGGTCGGCGTCGTCGCAGATGATCAGCGGCGACTTGCCGCCCAGTTCCATGGTCACGTCCTTGAGCGACGAAGCCGAAGCGCTGGCCATGACTTTCTTGCCAGTGTCGGTGCCGCCAGTGAAGGAGATTTTCTCGATGCGCGGGTGCTCGGTCAGCCAGGTGCCGACTTCGCGGCCGCTGCCGGTCAGCACGTTGAACACGCCGTTCGGCACGCCCGCTTCGGTGTAGATCTCAGCCAGTTTCAGAGTAGTCAGCGAGGTGACTTCGCTTGGCTTGAAGATCATCGCGTTACCGGCCGCCAGGGCTGGAGCGGATTTCCACAGCGCGATCTGGATCGGGTAGTTCCACGCGCCGATACCGGCGACCACGCCCAGCGGCTCGCGACGGGTGTAAACGAAAGAGGTGTCACGCAGCGGAATCTGCTCGCCTTCGATGGCGGGCACCAGGCCTGCGTAGTATTCCAGCACGTCAGCGCCGGTGACGATGTCGACGTACTTGGTTTCGGAAAAGGATTTGCCGGTGTCCAGGGTTTCCAGCGCAGCCAGCTCATCGTTGCGCTCGCGCAGGATGTCGACGGCGCGACGCAGGATGCGCGAACGCTCCATGGCGGTCATCGCGGCCCAGATTTTCTGGCCCTTTTCGGCGCTGACCACGGCGCGCTCGACGTCGTCTTTGGTCGCACGTTGCACCAGTGCGAGGACTTCACCGTTCGCCGGGTTGATGGCTTCGAAGGTGGCGTCGCTGCCGGCGTCGGTGTACGCGCCATCGATGTAGAGTTTTTGCAGTTCGAAACGGGCCATAGTGTCCTCGCAAGTGCATTGGTGGTTGGCGTTGACCACCGCGATAACGCTGCGGTGGAGTTCAGGGGCCGAGCATTTTCTGTGTGCTCTAGCTCACCTTCTTGGCCAATTGGAAATCCATGTATTCGTAAGCGATCTGTTGCGCCTGCGCCGTGTCGAAAGCGTCTCCCGACAGCGCGCCGCGCAACCACAAGCCGTCAATCAACGCTGCCAGACCCCGGGCGGCGCTGCGCGCATCTTCGAGCGGCAGCACACGGCGGAACTGGCAGCACAGGTTGGAATACAGACGGTGATCGTTGATCCGCTGCAACCTGTGCAAAGACGGCTGGTGCATGCTGGTGGCCCAGAAGGCCAGCCAGGTTTTCATTGCCGGGCCATTGACCTGGCTGGCGTCGAAGTTGCCTTCGATGATCACCTGCAGATGCGCCCGTGGGTTGTCATCTGCCAGCGCCTGACGGCGCGCGGTGACGCTCTCGCTGAGGGCGGTCATCAGGTACCGCATCGTGGCGGCGATCAGGCCGTTCTTGTCCTGAAAGTAATGACTGATGATGCCATTCGAGACACCGGCCAAACGGGCGATCAGCGCAATGCTGGCGTCCCCCATTCCGACCTGATCGACCGCTTGCAAAGTGGCTTCGATCAATTGTTGGCGGCGGATGGGTTGCATACCGACCTTGGGCATCTTGCACATCTCCTTAGGCCTTCCGAGAGGCGAATGACGCCGATCGGATTGAGGGCCAGTCTATTTTGTTTTGATTGAACGTTCAATCAACAAAGAATAAGATCTGCGACAATTCGTCGCTGCCTACAGAAAATTCCTACGTGTAATGACGATAAAAACCGACACCTGAAACGGCTCGAAACCTGCGTGGGGCATGGCGCGGTTCGCGATTCGATGGACGTGTTGAAAGGGCAAGACGCTCGGGGCCAGGTTTCGGATGAACGTCCGTCGCCTCTGGCCACGAAAGCGAATACGCAACGCCATTTCGGCAGGTTCGGGCTTTTTTCGGAGTGTCTTTATATCACCCGCCGGTCGGCTGCCAACTAACCGATTGGTCGGGTTCCGTGATGCCTTGTGTTCTTCTCTCGCACTGCCTGGAGCATTTGTGCCATGAGTTCTGCCTCGCTAATAAAGACCCCGCCCGAGAAGGTGACGGTCAACGGTTGGGTGTTCTACACCTCGACCGCGCTGATTCTGTTGTTGACCGCCATTCTGATCATCGCCCCGCAAGAGGCCGGCAGAATGTTGGGCATGGCCCAGGCCTGGTTGTCGCGCAGCTTCGGCTGGTACTACATGGTGGTGATCGCCGCCTACCTGGTGTTCGTGGTCGGTCTGGCGTTTTCCTCGTACGGCAAACTCAAACTGGGCAGCAAGGACGACACCCCGGATTTCAGCTACGGCGCCTGGGCGGGGATGCTGTTCTCGTCGGGCATCGGCATTTCGCTGCTGTACTTCGGCGCGTCCGAGCCGCTGGATCACTACTTCAATCCGCCGGAAGGCACCTCGGCGACGAATATGGCGGCGCGGCAGGCGGTGCAACTGACTTTCCTGCACTGGGGCCTGCACGGCTGGGCGATCTACGCACTGGTCGGCCTGGCCGTCGCGTATTTCGCCTATCGGCATAACCAGCCGCTGGCCCTGCGTTCGGCGCTGTATCCGCTGGTCGGCGAGCGCTGGGTCAAAGGCGCGGCCGGGCACGCGGTGGACGGCTTCGGCATGTTCGTAACGCTGCTGGGCCTGGTGACCAACCTGGGGATTGGCTCGCTGCAAGTGTCGTCCGGGCTGGAAAACCTGTTCGGCATGGAGCACAGCAACACCAACCTGCTGATCGTCATCATCGTCATGAGCACCGTAGCGACCATCGCCGCTGTGTCCGGTGTGGAAAACGGCATCCGTCGTCTGTCCAACCTGAACATCGTGCTGTTCAGCGGCCTGCTGATTTTCGTCCTGCTGTTCGGCCCGACCCTGCACCTGCTCAACGGCTTCGTGCAGAACATTGGCGACTATCTCAACGGCGTGGTGCTGAAGACCTTCGACCTTTACGTCTATGAAGGCGACAGCGCCAAGTCCGACCGCTGGCTGGGCCTGTGGACGCTGTTCTACTGGGCCTGGTGGATTTCCTGGGCGCCATTCGTGGGCATGTTCATTGCGCGGATTTCCCGTGGCCGCAGCGTGCGTGAACTGGTCGCTGGCGTGCTGCTGATTCCGCTGGGCTTCACCTTGGCGTGGCTGTCGATCTTCGGCAACTCGGCGCTGGATCTGGTGATGAATCAGGGCGCGGTGGAGCTGGGCAAGACGGCGCTGGAACAGCCGTCGATGGCGATCTATCAGTTGCTTGAGCATTATCCGGCGTCGAAAGTCGTGATTGGTGTGTCGATCTTTGTCGGCTTCGTGCTGTTCCTGACCCCGGCCGACTCCGGCGCGGTGATGATGGCGAATCTTTCCTGCAAGGGCGGTAACGTCGATGAAGACGCGCCGCACTGGCTGCGGATCTTCTGGTCGGTGGTGATCACGCTGGTGACCATCGGCCTGCTGTTCGCCGGCAACTTCGAAGCCATGCAGACCATGGTCGTGCTGGCCGGCCTGCCGTTCTCGGTGGTGCTGATCTGCTTCATGTTCGGCCTGCACAAGGCGATGCGCCAGGACGTGCAGATCGAACAGGAGCAAGCACAACTGGCCGAGCGCGGACGCCGTGGTTTCAGCGAGCGCCTGACGCAACTGGATCTGCAGCCGAGCCAATCGGTGGTGCAGCGCTTCATGGACAAGCACGTCACCCCGGCGCTGGAAGATGCAGCGGCGCAATTGCGCAATCAGGGCATTGAAGTGCAGACGCTGCTGGGCAAAGCCAAGCGTTGCATGGGTGTGCGGGTCGAGATGGAAGAGGGCAACCCTTTCGTTTACGAAGTGAGCCTGGATGGTTATCTGGCGACGCCGACCGAATCGGCGCAGTCCGATGAAGCGCGTCAGCGTTATTACCGCGCTGAGGTGTATCTGCACAATGGCAGTCAGGACTATGACTTGATGGGCTTCACCCCGGAGCAGATTACCCGGGATGTGCTGGATCAGTTCGAAAGCCATCGGCAGTTGTTGGGGCGGGTTTATAGCTAAAGTCAAAAGCTGACCCTCACCCCAGCCCTCTCCCGGAGGGAGAGGGAGCCGACTGAGGTGTCTGGCGTTGTACATTGACCTGAAAGATCGAGTCGATTATGGATTCGGTAAAGCAAGATCAGGTCGGTGCAGATCTGCAGCATCCCCCGATCGGTCCCCTCTCCCTCTGGGAGAGGGCTAGGGTGAGGGGCTATTCCTGACCCAACAAAAAGGGATCGCTCACCGCGATCCCTTTTTTTATCCCACCTGGCGCATTACCCCAGATTCTTGCCCAGCAACGCGTGATACAACTCGCTGTCGCCGAGAATCCCCACCACATGATTGTTATCGTGCAGCACCAGCTTGTTGCCGGTCTGATAACGGATCTGCAGCGCGTCACGCATGCCGATGTTCGAGTCCACCAGCGTTGGCTTGCGCTCCAGGCCTTCCACCGCTTGGCCAGGTGCCCAGTTCTGCAGGTTCAGCACCGAGCCGTTCTGCCGTGCGCCTTTGATGGTGTTGCCTTCGGCCAGGTCCAGCCACGAGTCGCCGCCCGGATCGAGGCACACCGAGCCGTTGATGCGTTTGCACTTGTCCAGCGTGCGCATCAGGCTGCGGCCGCAGAGCACGTTGAGCGGATTGGTGTGGGCGACGAAGGTGCGCACATAGTCGTCCGCCGGGTTGAGGACGATTTCCTCCGGCACGCTGTACTGGATGATCCGACCGTCCTTCATGATCGCGATGCGGCTACCCAATTTGAGTGCTTCATCGAGGTCGTGGCTCACAAACACGATGGTCTTGCTCAGCTTGCGTTGCAGTTCCAGCAGTTCATCCTGCAGACCCTGGCGGATCAATGGGTCGAGGGCCGAGAACGGTTCGTCCATCAGCAGAATGTCGGCGTCCATCGCCAGCGCGCGGGCGAGGCCGACGCGCTGCTGCATGCCGCCGGATAGCTCATCAGGCTTCTTGTTGCGCCATTGGGTCAGGCCGACCAGTTCGAGTTTCTCATCGACCAGTTTCTTGCGTTCCTTCTCCGGTCGGCCCTGCATCTCCAGGCCGAAACTGATGTTCTCGCGCACCGTCAGCCAGGGCATCAGGGCAAACTTCTGGAACACCATCGCAATGCGCTTGGTGCGCATCATTTTCAGCTCGGCGGGCGTGCAGGACGCGATGTCGATCTGGCGGTTTTCATGCTCGACGAACAGCTTGCCGCGGCTCACGGTGTTGAGGCCGTTGATGCAGCGCAGCAGGCTCGACTTGCCCGAGCCGGACAGGCCCATCAGCACGCAGATCTCGCCCTTGTTGATGTCCAGCGTGGCTTTTTCCACGCCGACGATCTGCCCGGTTTTCTTCAGGATCTCGTTGCGGGTCATGCCCTGATCGAGCAGCTTGAGTGCCTCGCGCGGGTCCTTGGAGAAGATTACGTCGACGTCTTCGAAGCGAATTATGCTCATGCGTCACCCCCTACTTTGGCGTCGGGTTGTTTGCAGATACGGTCGAGCATGATCGCCAGCAGTACGATTGCCAGGCCTGCTTCGAAGCCCAGCGCAATATCAGCAGTGTTCAGTGCGTTGACCACCGGTTTGCCGAGTCCGTCGGCGCCGACCAGTGCCGCGATCACCACCATCGACAGCGACAGCATGATGCACTGGGTGATGCCCGCCGCGATGCTCGGCATGGCGTGCGGCAGTTCGATCCTTGAGAGCAATTGGCGACGCGAGCAGCCGAAGGCCTTGCCGGCGTCCATCAGTTCTTGCGGGACATCGCGGATGCCCAGGTAGGTCAGGCGGATCGGCGCCGCGATGGCGAAGACCACCGTGGAGATCAGGCCCGGTACCACACCCAGCCCGAAGAGGGTCAGGGTAGGAATGAGGTAAACGAAGGTCGGCACGGTCTGCATCAGATCGAGCACCGGCCGCATCATGGTGTAGAACATCGGTTTGTGCGCGGCGACGATGCCCAGCGGCACGCCGATCAACACGCAGACCAGGGTGGCGAACAGCACCTGGGCGAGGGTTTCCATGGTTTCCTGCCAGTAACCCAGGTTGAGGATCAGCAGGAACGAGGCGACCACGAACGCGGTCAGGCCCCACTTGCGTTGAATCAGATGGGCAATGATGGCAATCAGGCCAATCAGCACCAGTGGGTTGAACCAGGTCAGCGCAAACGTCACGCCGTGGATCATCGTTTCCAGTGTCACGGCGATTGCGTCGAAGGTGTTGGCGCCGTGTTGCGTCAACCATTCGACGAAGCCCGCGATGTACTGGCCTAAAGGTATTTTCTGATCAATCAGCATGGTAGTGAACGTCCGCATGCAAGGAAATTAACAGCCCGGGCAGGCACGCCTGCCCGGCATAAGCGATGCCCCTCAAATCAAGGCGCGAGCTTGGCTTTCACGGCCTCCAGGCCTGGTTTACCGTCAATGGTGGTCACGCCAGCGAGCCAGGTATCGAGCACCTGTGGATTCTTTTTCAGCCAGGCCTTGGCGGCCGCGTCAGGCTTCATCTTGTCGTCGAGAATGTTGCCCATCAGTTCACTTTCCATGTCGACGGTGAACTCCAGGTTTTTCAACAGCTGACCGACATTGCTGCATTCTTCGGCGTAACCCTTGCGGGTGTTGGTCGCTACGGTGGCTGCGCCGAAATCGGGGCCGAAGAAGTCGTCGCCGCCGGTCAGGTATTGAATCTTGAAGCGCTTGTTCATCGGGTGCGGTGCCCAGCCGAGGAAGACCACGGCGGTGTCGCGCTTCTGCGCCCGGTCGACTTGCGAGAGCATGCCGGCCTCGGAAGATTCGACGATCTTGAAGCCAGCGGTTTTCAGGCCGAAGGCATCCTTGTCGATCATGCTCTGGATCAGCCGGTTGCCGTCGTTGCCCGGCTCGATGCCGTAGATCTTGCCGTCGAGTTCTTTCTTGAATTTGGCGATGTCGGCGAAGTCATGCAGGCCTTTGTCGTACAGGGCTTGCGGCACGGCGAGGGTGTATTTGGCACCCTTGAGGTTGGTGCGCACGGTGTCGACGGTGCCGGCATCGCGATACGGCTTGATGTCGTTCTCCATGGTCGGCATCCAGTTACCGAGAAACACGTCCATGTTCTTGCCGTCGGCCAGCGACTTGTAGGTCACGGGCACGGAGATCATGGTGGTCTTGGTCTTGTAGCCGAGGGCGTTGAGAACAACGGAAGTGGTAGCAGTGGTGGCGGTGATGTCGGTCCAGCCGACATCGGAGAAGTTAACGAGGCTGCACTGTGCCGGTTCTGCGGCTTGCGCCAGTAACGGCAGACTCAGCAGGGCGGCCAACAACAACGACGGGGAACCTTTCATGGATGGACTCCTTGGTGTTTTTTTTGGCAGTGTTCCGACTGTGGACCACCGCACTTATGGGTTGCGGTTGGTGGCGTTTTTGAGACAGCTCTACCGCAGCGCCTTGCAATCGAGTCATCCCGATCATGTACCAGTGAAAATCTGACGCCTACAGGGAGGGTCGTATCCAGTACAGGGATGGTCGCTTCCAGTGTCGGTGACGTCGCTTACAGCTTTTTTCCGCCCCCGATGACCTGCTCGACTGCATAAAAACGGCGTATTTGCGGGGCGAAAACGTGACGACGCTGCTGGACATGACTGCGTCGGTGTCAGACGCCGTGCGCGCCGACAAAAGCCCGATGATGCCGGCATTCGGCGGATCGCAGCTTGAGCGTAGCAGCTCCGCCAGCGGGCGCTTTTGCAGCCCGGACCGGTATTCTCAGGAGCTTCGCAGCAATGGCTATCAGCGTTTTCGACCTGTTCAAAATCGGCATCGGCCCTTCCAGTTCCCACACCGTCGGGCCGATGCGCGCCGCCGCACTGTTTGTCGAGTCGCTGCGCGGCAAGCATCAACTGGAGCAGGTGCGGCGCATCGAGGTGCAGTTGTTCGGATCGCTGTCGGCCACCGGCATCGGCCACGGCAGCGACAACGCGGTGATCATGGGCCTGATGGGCGAGTGGCCGGACGCAATCGACCCGGCGCAGATCGGCCCGCGCATTCAGGCGCTGCGCGAAACCCATACGTTGTTATTGGATGGCCGTCTGGCGGTGCCGTTTATCTGGGCGCGGGACATGCGCCTGATCGACGAAAACCTGCCATTCCATCCCAACGCCATGACCCTGGTTGCCGAAGGCGAATTCGGTGAGCTGCACCGTGACACCTACTATTCGGTCGGCGGCGGCTTCGTCGTTGATGAGGCGCAAGCGGCCAGCGGTGTGGTCGATCTGGATCGCACCGAATTGCCGTACGACTTCTCCAGTGCGGTCGAGCTGCTGCAGTTGTGCAAAAAACACAACCTGCGCGTCGCCGAGCTGATGATGGCCAATGAAAAGGTCTGGCGCAGCGAAGAAGAGATCCGCGCCGGGCTGATGAAACTGTGGCGGGCGATGCAGGATTGCGTCGAGCAGGGCCTCAAGCACGAAGGCATTCTGCCCGGCGGCTTGAACGTGCGGCGGCGTGCGGCGAAGTTGCACCGCAGCCTGCAAGAGCTGAACAAACCGAACGTCATCGGCTCGACCCTGAGCGCCATGGAGTGGGTCAACCTGTTCGCCCTGGCCGTCAATGAAGAGAATGCCGCTGGCGGGCGTATGGTCACTGCACCGACCAACGGCGCGGCGGGGATCATCCCGGCGGTGCTGCACTACTTCATGAAATTCAGCGAAGCGGTCACCGACGCCAACGTCGTCGACTATTTCCTCGGCGCGGCGGCAGTCGGCATTTTGTGCAAGAAGAATGCGTCGATCTCTGGGGCCGAGGTCGGTTGCCAGGGCGAGGTCGGTTCGGCTTGCGCGATGGCGGCGGCAGGGCTGGCGGAGATTCTCGGCGCCACGCCCGAGCAATTGTGCAACGCGGCGGAAATCGGCCTGGAGCACAATCTGGGCCTGACCTGCGATCCGGTCGGTGGCCTGGTGCAGGTGCCGTGCATCGAGCGCAATGCAATCGCGGCAGTGAAAGCCATCAACGCGGCGCAAATGGCTCTGCGTGGCGACGGTCAGCACTTTATCTCGCTGGACCGGGTGATCCGCACCATGCGTGATACCGGCGCCGATATGCATGACAAATATAAGGAAACTTCGCGCGGTGGCTTGGCGGTCAGTGCTGTTGAGTGCTGAGCCAGCCACACCGGGGTGAATGCTTCGCGAGCAGGCTCGCTCCCACAATAGATCTCCAGTGAACACAATATTTGTGGACCCCAGATTCCAATGTGGGAGCGAGCCTGCTCGCGAAGGCGCCAGACCAGTCAAAACTGCTCAACAAAAGAACACCCCAATCCAGCCGCGCCACCTTTTGGCGCGTCGCAATCAGACAAGCGTCATTGTCAGTCGTGACTTGTCAGTCGTTACCTGACCGTCCGTCGTCCGTGCTTGCGGTGACACTCTGTGCAAATCCTCTGCAGGCCAGTTCCCACAAGTGCTACCGATCTGCTCACGGGCTGCGCGGCAGGGCTCTCGCGGCATCTGATGGCACTTCGAAATGGCTTGTTCCGAGGTCTCGAATAGACGCGTCGCGAGGTCGTTTTCAGGAGTTATTGAATGACCGTCCAATTTCAGGCACGGCAATTGCTCTGTCATAACAAAGCCTGCTTTCTCTGTGAGACGCGGGCAATAACAAGAGCCTCCGCCTGAGGCCGCCACCCGCTTTGTGTGAGGAGATACCGCGATGACGTCGTTCAACTCCGGGGCCCAACCCCAGAACCGTGCGCCTCAATCCATCGGCTTTCTGCTGCTGGACAATTTCACGCTGATTTCCCTGGCGTCCGCCGTTGAGCCGCTGCGCATGGCCAACCAGTTGTCCGGTCGCGAGCTGTATCGCTGGAGCACCCTCACCGTCGATGGCGGCCAAGTCTGGGCCAGTGACGGTCTGCAGATCACTCCCGACGCCTCCATGCACAAAGCACCGCCTCTGGACACTGTGATTGTCTGCGGCGGCATCGGCATTCAACGCACCGTGACCCGTGAACACGTCTCGTGGCTGCAAAGTCAGGCGCGCCAATCCAAGCGTCTGGGCGCGGTGTGCACCGGCAGTTGGGCGCTGGCCTGCGCCGGTCTGCTCGACGGCTTCGATTGCAGCGTGCACTGGGAATGTCTGGCGGCGATGCAGGAAGCTTTCCCGCGCGTGGCCATGAGCACACGTCTGTTCACCCTCGACCGTAACCGCTTCACCAGTTCCGGCGGTACCGCGCCGCTGGACATGATGCTGCACCTGATCAGCCGCGATCACGGTCGTGAACTGTCGGCAGCGATCTCGGAAATGTTCGTCTACGAGCGCATTCGCAACGAACAGGATCACCAGCGTGTGCCGCTCAAGCACATGCTCGGCACCAACCAGCCGAAGCTGCAGGAAATCGTCGCGTTGATGGAAGCCAATCTGGAAGAGCCGATCGACCTTGATGAGCTGGCAGTGTATGTCGCGGTGTCGCGTCGACAGCTGGAGCGGTTGTTCCAGAAATACCTGCACTGCTCCCCATCGCGCTACTACCTGAAGCTGCGCCTGATCCGCGCCCGGCAACTGCTCAAGCAGACGCCGATGTCGATCATCGAGGTGGCGTCGGTGTGTGGGTTCGTCTCCACGCCGCACTTCTCCAAGTGCTATCGCGAGTACTTCGGCATTCCGCCACGTGACGAGCGCGTGGGCTCCAACACCACCCAGCAGGTAGCCATGCTGCCGCTGCCGCAGGCCATCGTGATGTCGCCGCTGTCGGGGCCGATGTCAGCGCTGAGTCAGGCGCGCAATGAGTCGACGTTTGCCAGCGTAAGGCTGTAGACCGAGTCTGATCGTTCCCACGCAGAGCGTGGGAACGATCAGGTGGGAGCGAGCCTGCTCGCGAAGGGGTTTCTCAGGCGCTGTGTGACTGCTGGTAATCCGCAAGGGCCGGCAACAATTGCTTGTCGATCGCCTGACGCACCGCCGGCTGAATGCTGGCGCCGCTGGTGTACATGTCCTTGACCATCTTGCGCAGTTCGAATGCGCGAACATTATCCAGGCCCCGCACCGCGCACTCACAGGCCTGCTCGGCGGTGGTACCGCTCGGCACCTGAATACCCAAGGCCTTGAGCTGGCCCAACAGATCTTCCTGGTCAATCAAATCGGCGTACATCATTACGCAAATCCTTCTGTGGCAACGGAGGTCTTGGCTCGATTCTGGTGGCCCCGACCGGACGCGGCAAGGGCGTTTTGTCGCGGTGGCCGGGACGACTATGAACAGGTCGTTTTCGGCTAACCGACTGGATTGTCGACTAGGCACACTGGCGCCAGCTCGCTTCACGAAGGTTTGGTCACCCTCGCCTGGCAGCTCCTCAACAGTACCCTCCTCAGCTCCGATCCTGTCACGGCTTGATCGGAGTTTTTTTTGCCTGTGAATCAGCCAGAGATTTGTTGTTCCCGCTGGCGCTTTCGCGAGCAGGCTCGCTCCCACAGAAGACCGCGTTCATTCAGGGGAATGCGGTTAATAGTGGGAGCGAGCCTGCTCGCGAAGAACGATGACGCGGTTCAACGTTGCAACACCAGAATCCGCGACAACAACTCATCCCGGTCGACATAGCAGCCCTGAAAATGCCGCGCCCCGGTGGCTGGATCAAAAGCATTGCGCGCATGCAGCGTGCGGCGGTTGTCAAAGCACCACAATTCGCCCGGCTTGAGCCGCTGCATCAGCCGGAATCGCGTCTCGCGGGTCATCGCAATCAAGCGCCGATAGGCGCGATACAGCAACGGCATCTGCGCCACCGACGTATCGAACGCCCCGCGCAGAAAGTTGGCCATGCGAATCTCCGCCACCCGGCCCAGCGCATCCAAAGCGATGACCGGTGCCAGGCAGCGATAGTCGCTGTGCCGGTCCTTGTTGCGGAACTCCACGGGTATTTCACACAGGGCCTCAAACAGCTGCGGATCCTCCAGACGCAAGGCGTCGGCGATCGCAAAACCATCGACGAAAATACTCTCGCCACCCTCGGCATCATTCACCAGGCAATGCAGAAATTGCAGCCCCGGTTGCAGCTCGCGAGTCGGCAAATCCGTGTGCAATGGCAGGTTGAAGGCGGTGTAGGCGTTGCTGTCGGCGTCGGCTTTGGATTGCACATTGAACAGCACGCCGAAATTGCTTTCGCGAATGAAGGAAATTCGCTGCGCGATGAGCTTCAGCGAGCCCGGCTCGGTGGGCACGCCGCGCACTTGGGTCAGGCCGATGTCGCGCACGGCGAGCAACCATTGCAGCAGCGCGGCGTTGTCGTTCATCAGCGCGATGTAGTCGAACACCGGCAACTGCAGATCGCTGTGCCACAAACGGGGCTGCGGTCTGCCGGCCAGGCGTTCGGCGCGGGACTCATCGTCATAGGCATGTGCGCGCAGCCAGCCCGGATCGAAGCGGCTGAGGTGACCGTCCTGCCAGTCGATGCGCAGGCAGCCATCGGTGTCGATGCGCGTGGCCAGCGGTTGCAAATCCTCGGCGGCATCGACGCTCTCGAAGACCTGTTCGCGAGTGACGCTGTAGACGCATTGATCACATGGGCAATTGTCGCGCAGCCATACGTGGTGAAACGGGCTGACACGACCGTCAGCCCATTCGATGACAACGCGATCCGCCAGACCCTGCACGCCACCGAGCGCGCTGATCAACGGATAAGTACGAAAATCGGCAACAGCGACGGCGGTGTTCATGGCGGCTCCTTGGCGATGGGGGGGATTTACCGAGCGGGTGGCAGCGCGATCACGCGGCCGATGTAAGCGGGAGCGGGCAGGTCGGTCTGATCCGCGACGATGGTCTGCAAGCGATGCAACGTATCGGGGCTGAACGGTGCCGAGCGCGGGCCGGCGAGGTCGACGTGCAAAAGCATCTGTTCATTGCCGGCCAACTCTTGCTCATCGCCGACCTTGTGCAGGCTGTGGTAGAGGTGCAGGCGCTTGCTGTCATGGCCGATGATTTGCGTGCGCACTTCGACCTCGGTGTCGAGTTTCACTTCGTGCAGATAATTGAGGTGCAGTTCGAGGGTGAACAGCGAGTGGCCGCTGGCCTCGCGGTTGCTGCTGTCCATGCCGAGGCGGTCCATCAGCGCATCGGTGGCGTAGCTGAAGATCAGCAGGTAGAAGGCATCGCGCAGGTGGCCGTTGTAGTCGACCCAGTCGGGGATGATGGTGGTTTGGTAGGTGGTGAGGTGGGGCATGGTTTCTCCTGGCGGCGATCGTTCCCACGCTCTGCGTGGTAACGCCTCCTGTGACGCTCTGCGTCACGCTTCTGGGACGCGGAGCGTTCCCGGGCTGCATTCCCACGCAGAGCGTGGGAACGATCAGGTGGCGGATTATTCGCTGAAACTCATTCCGTGCTTCTCTTTGGTGGTCTTCACCGCTTCAAGCACCGCCAGCAAACAATCATCACGATAGCGCTCCAGCGCCGAAATGCTGTGCCGACCGAGCTGATCAGTGGTGCCATCGACCACATCATCGATCAGCTTGTCGGTCAGCTCCGGTGCCGGCAGATACGTCCACGGCAACTGCAACGCCGGACCGAATTGCGACATGAAGTGGCGCATGCCGGCATCGCCGCCGGCCAGGGTGTAGGTCAGGAACGTGCCCATGAACGACCAGCGCAGACCAGCGCCAAAACGGATTGCATCGTCGATCTCGCCGGTCGTCGCGACACCGTCGTTGACCAGGTGCAACGCCTCACGCCACAGCGCTTCAAGCAAGCGATCGGCGATGAAACCCGGCACTTCCTTGCGCACATGCAACGGGCGCATGCCGAGGGACTGGTAGACTTGCATCGCCGCTTGCACCGCCTCGGGCGCGGTGTTTTTGCCGCCGACCACTTCCACCAGCGGCAACAGATACACCGGGTTGAACGGATGCCCGACCACGCAGCGTTCAGGGTGCGTCGAACTCTCGTAGAACTCGCTGGGCAACAGGCCTGAAGTGCTGGAGCCGATCAGCGCATCGGGCTTGGCCGCGGCGCTGATTTTGCTGTGCAGATCGAGCTTCAGTTCCAGCCGCTCCGGGGCGCTTTCCTGGATGAAATCGGCATCGCGCACGCATTCTTCGATGGTCGCGACAAAGCGCAGGCGATCCTGCGAAGCACCCGGCGCCAGGCCGTTCTTCTCCAGCGCGCCCCAGGCATTGGCCACGCGTTGGCGCAATGCCGCCTCAGCGCCGGGCGCCGGGTCCCAAGCCACCACGTCGAGGCCGTGTGCGAGGGCACGGGCGACCCAGCCACTGCCGATGACACCGCTACCGAGAGCGGCGAAGGTTTTGATTTCGGTGATAAAGCGCATGGTGATGTCCTGAAGAGTTCGAAGAGCCCTGTAGGAGCTGCCGAAGGCTGCGATCTTTTGATCTTGCTTCTAAAAAATCAAAGTCAAAAGATCGCAGCCTTCGGCAGCTCCTACAGGTGAAATGGGTGATGGATCAGCCGCGCTGGGTCAGGCCCATTTTCTGGCGGCCTTCTGCCGGTGTCAGCACCCGGGCACCGAGGCGGCTGAGGATTTCCGTAGCGCGTTCAACCAATTGGCCATTGGTCGCCAGCACGCCTTTGTCCAGCCACAGGTTGTCTTCCAGGCCGACCCGCACGTTGCCGCCGAGCAGCACCGCTTGCGCCGCCATCGGCATCTGCATGCGGCCGATGCCGAAGCCGGCCCACACCGCGTCGGCGGGCAGGTTGTCGACCATGGCTTTCATCGTGGTGGTGTCGGCCGGTGCGCCCCACGGGATGCCCAGGCACAGCTGGAACAGCGGGTTGTCGAGCAAGCCTTCCTTGATCATCTGCTTGGCGAACCACAGATGCCCGGTGTCGAAAATCTCCAGTTCGGCCTTCACCCCCAGTTCGGTGATGCGCTTGGCGCCGGCGCGCAGTTGCGCCGGAGTGGATACGTAAATGGTGTCGCCGTCGCCGAAGTTCAGCGTGCCGCAATCGAGGGTGCAGATTTCCGGCAGCAACTGTTCAACGTGGGCGAGACGGGTCAGCGGACCGACCAGATCGGTGTTCGGGCCGAACTCCATCGGCTTCTCGCCAGGTCCGATTTCCAGGTCGCCGCCCATCCCGGCGGTCAGGTTGACGATGATGTCGACGTCCGCCTCGCGGATGCGCTCCATCACTTCGCGGTACAGCGCCACGTCACGGCTGAACTTGCCGGTCTGCGGATCGCGCACATGGCAGTGCACCACGGTGGCGCCAGCCTTGGCCGCTTCCACCGCTGCAGCGGCAATCTGTTTCGGGGTGATCGGCACATGTGGACTTTTGGCGGTCGTGTCGCCAGCACCGGTAAGTGCGCAGGTGATGATGACGTCGTGGTTCATGGTGCGTTTCCTTCAGGCGTGATGGGTCTGTCCGCAGCCCGTTGCGGGGCTGCGAAGCGTCGTCAAATTCCCCTCTCCCTTGGGGAGAGGGTCAGGGTGAGGGGCTCTTCAATCGAGGGGTTATTTGCTGGTCAGTTGCAGATTTTCAGCAGCCGGTTTGCCATCGAAAGTCGTCACACCTTCAAGCCAGCGCTGTTTGTCTTCGGGGTGATCCTTGAGCCACTGCTTCGCCGACTCGAAGGCATCCTTGTGATCGAGCAGCGGCTGCATCATCCGGCTCTCGGCTTCGGCGGTGAAAGTCAGGTTGGCCAGCAGGCGGCCGATGTTCGGGCATTGCTCGGCGTATTTCGGCGCGGTGACCGTCCAAACCGTGGCCATGCCTTCGTTCGGGCCGAGGGCGTCTTCGCTGCCGGTCAGATAGGTCATCTGGATGTTGACGTTCATCGGGTGCGGCGCCCAGCCGAAGAACACTACGGCTTCCTTGCGGCGCACGGCGCGATCGACGGCGGCGAGCATGCCGGCCTCGCTCGATTCGACGAGCTGGAATTTGCCCAGACCAAACTGGTTCTTGGCGATCATCGCTTTGATCTGCGTGTTGGCGCCCGAGCCTGGCTCGATGCCGTAGATCTTGCCGCCCAATTCCTTCTCGAATTTGGCGATGTCGGCGAAGGTTTTCAGGCCCTTGTCAGCCAGATAGGTCGGTACGGCGAGAGTGGCGCGGGCATCTTTCAGGCTCGGTGCTTCGAGCACTTTCACCTGATTGGCCTCGACGAACGGCGTGATGGTCTGCGTCATCAGCGGGTTCCAGTAGCCGAGGAACAGGTCCAGGCGCTGATCGCGAATCCCGGCAAAGATAATCTGCTGGGAGGCGCTGGTCTGTTTGGTGCTGTAGCCGAGGCCGTCGAGCAGGACCTGGGTCATGGCACTGGTGGCGATCACGTCAGTCCAGTTGACCACGCCCATGCGTACGTTCTTGCAGGAGGCCGGTTCGGCCGCCATTACGCCGGTGCTGAAAAAAGCGGTACCGCTGAGTGCAAGAACGCAGCTGCTGATCAGTCGTTTCATGTCGGGTTCCTCGGCAGTTCGATTATTGTGGTTCCCGGCATCTGCGCGCCGGTGAGGCCAAGTTACGCAGCTATAGGCCCGTGAAAGCGCACTGCGGCGACTGGCATTTGCACTGTAGCGACCTGCGCGCTTGAACGCCGCCGATAATCGGCGTATCAACGAGCCACGCGACCCGCCAACCGAGTGCGCCTATGTCCCAGGATTTCTACTTTTTGCTGATGCCGGGGTTCTCCGCCATCGGCTTTATTTCCGCGATCGAACCGTTGCGCGTGGCCAACCGTTTTCGCGGCGAGTTGTACCGCTGGCATGTGCTCAGCGCCGATGGCGGCGCGGTATTGGCGAGCAACGGCATGTCGGTCAACGCCGATGCAGCGCTGGAGCCGCTGAAGAAAGGCGCGACCTTGCTGGTGGTGGCCGGCTTCGAACCGCTGAAGTTCATCACGCCGACGCTGGAGCACTGGTTGCGCAGGCTGGACAACGACGGCGTAACCCTCGGTGCGATCGACACCGGCAGCTTCGTCCTTGCCGAAGCAGGCCTGCTCGACGGCCATCGCCTGACCCTGCACTGGGAGGCGATCGATGCCTTCAAGGAATCTTATCCACAGCTCAGCGTCACCCAGGAGCTGTTCGAGATCGACCGGCGGCGGATCACCTCGGCGGGAGGTACGGCCTCGATTGATCTGATGCTCGACCTGATCGCCCAGGCCCACGGCCCGCAACTGGCGATTCAGGTCAGCGAGCAGTTTGTGCTCGGGCGCATACGCCCGCGCAAGGATCACCAGCGCATGGAAGTCGCCACGCGTTACGGCATCAGCAACAAGAAACTGGTGCAGGTGATCGGCGAGATGGAACAGCACAGCGAACCACCGCTGACCACGCTGCAACTGGCGGAGTCGATCAAGGTGACCCGGCGGCAACTGGAGCGCTTGTTCCGGCTGCATCTGAACGATACGCCGAGCAATTTCTATCTGCGGTTAAGGCTGGAAAAGGCCCGGCAGTTGCTGCGCCAGACCGACATGAGCGTGCTCGAAGTCAGCATTGCCTGCGGTTTTGAATCACCGTCGTACTTCACCCGCAGCTATCGCGCACGTTTCGCCCGCTGCCCCCGGGAAGACCGGCGTACCGCGCAGGCGTGAATGGGCTTGCATGAAAGCAATGTGGGAGCGAGCCTGCTCGCGAAAGCGGTCTGTCATCCAACACTGATGTTGCCTGACACATTGCATTCGCGAGCAGGCTCGCTCCCACATAATTTCCGGCGCCTGAGAGAGGCTTATTTCTTCACCAACGCCGAGCACGCCGCCTTGTAAGCCTCATGCTGATATTTGTTCAACGTCCCGGGCAGTTCGAAATTGTGCTTCTTGGCCTGGGCATTGATCGTCTGCGGCGACAGCAGCGTTACCTCACAACCATCGAGCAGTTGAAACACGCCCTCGATCTTGAATGTCGTCGGCCCACCGGCAAACTCGCCCTTTTTGCTGCGCTTCTTGATCGCAATCCGGTCCACCGAGTTCTCCCGCACAAACGATGCCACCTGCGCCGCGAACCGCCGCACGTTCGCCGCCTCGTCGTCGTCATCCAGAGCAATCTTCTTCGTGGCGAGAGGGACGTGGCTCAACGTCGAACCATCGAGCGCCGCCACGGCGATGATCGCTTCGCTGCCTTTGATTTCAATGCCGCAGATGTTCATGGGAATCCTTAGACTGGCTTAAGAGGTTCAGCTTACAGCTCAAAACACTCACTCCTGCCCAATCGACTCCAAAAACTCCGACCGTTCATCACTCATCCGCGCGACACAGTCATTCTGCGCAATGGTGAAGGCCTTGCTCCCCGCCGTGGACGGGAACGCTTCCACCGCGCAATCCGCATCCCGCGTCTTCAACCACTGCTGCTGGGCGGTTTTCAGTTTGGCGGTGATGTCGGCCAGTTGCGTCGGGTTCTTGCCGTAGGCGGCCTGCATGCGCTCGTTGAGGCTGGCGTAGTTGTCTTTGAGCAGGTCTTCGGCGGTGCTGCGGCTGTAGGCGGAGCATTCCAGGGTCTGGATGTCGTTTTCCACCGCGTCGCACGGGTTGTTCTCGGATTCTTCGGCGGCGTGGGCGCCGGTCGCAATCAGTGCCAGGGCGAGGATTATTGATTTCATTGGGGTCGCTCTAATCCGTTGGTAGGTGCAGGCTGCGGCAGATTCTGGCGCAAGCGCGCGGGCTTGAACAGCCAGCCGATGAGGACGGCTGACGACCCTTTGTCGCGGATTGACGCTTTCGGCAATTCCCCTGTCGTTTTTGCACCCGGTCGCCCCGGCACCGAGGCATATGCTGGCCCCAAAGCGCCGGCAGACGATTCGGCGCATGAATTGCCAATAAGGGGACGCCTGATGAGCCCAGCCGAATTACACGCCGACAGCATCGTTATCGACGGTCTGATCATTGCCAAATGGAACCGCGAGCTGTTCGAAGACATGCGCAAGGGCGGTCTGACGGCAGCCAACTGCACTGTGTCGGTGTGGGAAGGCTTTCAGGCGACCGTGAACAACATCGCTGCCAGCCAGAAACTGATCCGCGAAAACAGCGACCTGGTGATGCCGGTGCGCACCACCGCCGACATCCGTCGCGCCAAGGAGCAGGGCAAGACCGGCATCCTCTTCGGCTTCCAGAATGCCCATGCCTTTGAAGATCAGATCGGCTATGTCGAGGTGTTCAAGCAGCTCGGCGTTGGCATCGTGCAGATGTGCTACAACACCCAGAATCTGGTCGGCACCGGTTGCTACGAGCGTGACGGCGGCCTGTCAGGTTTCGGTCGCGAAATCGTTGCCGAGATGAACCGCGTCGGCGTCATGTGCGACCTGTCCCACGTCGGTTCCAAGACCTCCGAAGAAGTCATTCTCGAATCGAAAAAACCGGTCTGCTATTCGCACTGCCTGCCGTCGGGTCTCAAAGAGCACCCGCGCAACAAATCCGATGCAGAGTTGAAGTTCATTGCCGACCACGGCGGTTTCGTCGGTGTGACCATGTTCGCGCCGTTCCTCGCCAAGGGCATTGATTCGACCATCGACGATTACGCCGAAGCCATCGAATACACCATGAACATCGTCGGCGAAGACGCCATCGGTATCGGCACCGATTTCACTCAGGGTCACGGCCAGGACTTCTTCGAATACCTGACCCACGACAAGGGCTACGCCCGCCGCCTGACCAGCTTCGGCAAGATCATCAACCCGCTGGGCATCCGCACCGTCGGCGAATTCCCCAACCTCACCGAAACCCTGCTCAAGCGCGGCCATTCCGAGCGTGTGGTGCGCAAGATCATGGGTGAGAACTGGGTAAGCGTTCTTAAGAACGTCTGGGGCGAATAACGCTTTCTCAAGACCGCCGCCGATCTGCCCCCTCTCCTGCGGGAGAGGGCTGGGGTGAGGGCCGCGGCCAACACTGAACCATCATTTTTCTGGAGTTAAGTTTCCATGGCCAAGATCGCCCCGCAATTGCCAATCGAAGTCGACAGCGAGACCGGTGTCTGGACCTCCGACGCCCTGCCAATGCTCTATGTGCCGCGTCACTTTTTCGTCAACAACCACATGGGCATCGAGGAAGTGCTCGGCGCTGAAGCCTACGCCGAGATCCTCTACAAGGCCGGCTACAAATCCGCCTGGCACTGGTGTGAAAAGGAAGCCGAATGCCACGGCCTGGAAGGCGTCGCGGTGTTCGAGCACTACATGAAACGCCTGTCGCAGCGCGGCTGGGGCCTGTTCAAGATCCAGGACATCGACCTCGACAAAGGCACCGCCAGCGTCAAGCTCGAGCACTCGGCGTTTGTCTATGTCTACGGCAAGGTCGGGCGCAAGGTCGATTACATGTTCACCGGCTGGTTCGCCGGCGCCATGGATCAGATCCTCGAAGCCCGTGGCAGCAAGATTCGTACTGTGGCCGAACAAGTCTACGGGGGCTCCGAAGAGGGCCACGATGACGGCTTGTTTATCGTCAAGCCGTTGTAAGCCGAGGACCGTGCCATGGCTTTCGAAGCAATGTTCCAGCCGATCCAGATCGGCAAACTGACCATCCGCAACCGCGTGCTCAGCACCGCGCACGCCGAGGTCTATGCGACTGACGGTGGCATGACCACCGACCGCTACGTCAAATACTACGAAGAGAAAGCCAAGGGCGGCATCGGCCTGGCCATCTGTGGCGGTTCGTCCGTGGTGGCGATCGACAGCCCGCAGGAATGGTGGAGTTCGGTCAATCTGTCCACCGACCGGATCATTCCGCACTTCCAGAATCTGGCCGACGCCATGCACAAGCATGGCGCCAAGATCATGATCCAGATTACCCACATGGGCCGTCGCTCGCGCTGGGACGGCTTCAACTGGCCGACCTTGATGTCGCCCTCGGGCATCCGTGAACCGGTGCACCGCGCCACTTGCAAAACCATCGAGCCGGAAGAGATCTGGCGGGTGATCGGCAACTACGCTCAGGCGGCGCGCCGGGCCAAGGCCGGTGGCCTTGATGGTGTCGAACTGTCGGCAGTGCACCAGCACATGATCGACCAGTTCTGGAGCCCGCGCGTCAACAAGCGTACCGACGAATGGGGCGGCACCTTCGAAGGGCGGATGAAGTTCGGCCTGGAAGTCCTCAAAGCCGTGCGCGCCGAGGTCGGTGACGATTTCTGCGTGGGCATGCGCCTGTGCGGTGACGAGTTCCACCCGGACGGCTTGTCCCACGAGGACATGAAGCAGATCGCCAAGTATTACGACGACACCGGCATGCTCGACTTCATCGGCGTGGTCGGCTCGGGTTGCGACACCCACAACACCCTGGCCAACGTCATTCCGAACATGAGTTATCCACCGGAGCCGTTCCTGCATCTGGCTGCCGGGATCAAGGAAGTGGTCAAGGTGCCGGTGCTGCACGCGCAGAACATCAAGGACCCGAACCAGGCCACGCGCATCCTTGAAGGCGGTTACGTCGACATGGTCGGCATGACCCGCGCGCACATCGCCGACCCGCACCTGATCGCCAAGATCAAGATGGGCCAGATCGACCAGATCAAGCAGTGCGTCGGCGCCAACTATTGCATCGACCGCCAGTATCAGGGCCTGGACGTGCTGTGCATCCAGAACGCCGCGACCTCCCGTGAATACATGGGCGTGCCGCACATCATCGAGAAATCCACCGGGCCGAAACGCAAAGTGGTGATCGTCGGTGCCGGCCCGGCCGGGATGGAAGCCGCACGCGTGGCTGCCGAGCGGGGCCACGACGTCACGCTGTTCGAGAAAAAAGACTTCATCGGCGGGCAGATCACCACCGCATCGAAAGCACCGCAGCGTGACCAGATCGCCGGCATCACTCGCTGGTTCCAGCTGGAACTGGCGCGGCTGAAAGTCGATCTGCGCCTGGGCACGGCGGCGGATGCCGACACCATCATGGACCTGCGTCCGGACGTGGTGGTGCTGGCGGTCGGCGGTCATCCGTACCTTGAGCAGAACGAACACTGGGGCGCGGCCGAAGGGCTGGTGGTCAGCAGCTGGGACGTGCTCGACGGCAAGGTTGCGCCGGGCAAGAACGTGCTGGTCTACGACACCATTTGCGAGTTCACCGGCATGTCGGTCGCCGACTTCCTCGCCGACAAGGGCAGCCAGGTCGAGATCGTCACCGACGACATCAAACCGGGCGTGGCCATCGGCGGCACGTCGTTCCCGACCTACTACCGCAGCATGTACCCGAAAGAAGTGATCATGACCGGCGACATGATGCTGGAGAAGGTCTACCGCGAAGGCGACAAGCTGATCGCGGTGCTGGAGAACGAATACACCGGCGCGAAAGAGGAGCGGGTGGTCGATCAGGTGGTCGTCGAAAACGGCGTACGCCCGGACGAGGAAATCTACTACGCGCTCAAGGACGGCTCGCGCAACAAGGGCCAGATCGACGTCGAAGCGCTGTTCGCGATCAAGCCGCAACCTTCGCTGAGCGAAGCGGGCGACGGCTACTTGCTGTTCCGCATCGGCGATTGCGTGGCGCAGCGTAATACCCACGCCGCGATCTATGACGCACTCAGACTGTGTAAAGACTTTTAAGGCTTGCACATAACCCTGTGGGAGCGAGCCTGCTCGCGAATGCTATCTGTCAGTTGACGCTGATGTCGACTGACCCAGCGCTTTCGCGAGCAGGCTCGCTCCCACAGTAAAGCGGATCGTGTTTCTCCAGGCTGTCTGGTGGGAGCTTCACCATGTTGAACACCCTTCTTCCTATCCTGTTGTTCGCAGCCCTGGGCCTTGCTGTCCTCGGCGCGTTGCGGCGGATGAACATGTGGCGCCGGGGGCGGGCGGCGAAGGTCGATCTGCTCGGCGGTCTGCTGGCCATGCCCAAGCGCTACATGGTCGACCTGCACCACGTCGTCGCGCGGGACAAATACATTGCCAACACCCACGTCGCCACGGCGGGCGGTGCGGTGGCGTCGATCGTGCTGGCCATTCTGGTGCACGGTTTCGGCCTGCATAACCGCATCCTTGGCTACGCCTTGCTGCTGATGTCGGCGGTGATGTTCGTCGGCGCGATCTTCATGTACCTGCGCCGGATCAATCCGCCTGCGCGTCTGTCGAAAGGCCCGTGGATGCGCTTGCCGAAAAGCCTGCTGGCCTTTTCGGCGTCGTTTTTCCTGGTGACCCTGCCGGTCGCCGGGATCCTGCCGGAAAACTTCGGCGGCTGGCTGCTCGCAGTCATCCTCGGTGTTGGCGTGCTGTGGGGCGTGTCGGAGCTGTTCTTCGGCATGACCTGGGGCGGGCCGATGAAACACGCCTTTGCCGGTGCTCTGCACCTGGCCTGGCACCGTCGCCCGGAACGCTTTGGCGGCGGGCGCTCGACCGGTCTGAAGCCGCTGGATCTGAACAATCCCGATGCGCCGCTGGGCGTGGAAAAACCCAAGGATTTCACCTGGAACCAGTTGCTCGGTTTCGACGCCTGCGTGCAGTGCGGCAAGTGCGAAGCGGCGTGCCCGGCCTTCGCCGCCGGCCAGCCGCTGAACCCGAAAAAACTGATTCAGGACATGGTCGTCGGCCTCGCCGGCGGCACTGACGCGAAGTTCGCCGGCAGCCCGTATCCAGGCAAACCGATCGGCGAGCATGGCGGCAACCCGCACCAACCGATCGTCAACGGTCTGGTCGATGCCGAAACCCTGTGGTCGTGCACCACCTGCCGTGCCTGCGTCGAGGAGTGCCCGATGATGATCGAGCACGTCGATGCGATCGTCGACATGCGCCGGCATCTGACCCTGGAAAAAGGCGCGACGCCGAACAAGGGTGCCGAAGTTCTCGAGAACCTTATTGCAACCGACAACCCTGGCGGTTTCGCCCCGGGCGGGCGGATGAACTGGGCGGCGGATCTGAACCTCAATCTGCTCAGTGAGAAGAAATCCACCGACGTGCTGTTCTGGGTCGGCGACGGCGCCTTCGACATGCGCAACCAGCGCACCCTGCGCGCGTTTGTCAAAGTGCTGAAAGCGGCAAACATCGACTTCGCCGTGCTCGGCCTCGAAGAGCGCGACAGCGGCGATGTGGCGCGGCGTCTCGGCGACGAGGCGACGTTCCAGTTGCTGGCCAAGCGCAACATCCAGACGTTGGCCAAATACAGCTTCAACCGCATCGTCACCTGCGATCCGCACAGTTTCCATGTGCTGAAAAACGAGTACGGCGCCTTCGACGGCAACTATCTGGTGCAGCACCACAGCAGTTACATGGCCGAGATCATTCAGGCCGGCGCGCTCAACCTCGGTCAGCACAAAGGCAACAGCGTGACCTATCACGATCCGTGCTACCTGGGCCGCTACAACGGCGAGTACGAAGCGCCGCGCGAAGTGCTGCGTGCCCTCGGCATCGAAGTCAAAGAGATGCAACGGTCAGGTTTCCGCTCGCGCTGCTGCGGCGGCGGTGGCGGCGCGCCGATCACTGACATTCCGGGCAAGCAGCGGATTCCCGACATGCGCATGGAAGACATCCGCGAGACCGGCGCCGAACTGGTGGCGGTGGGTTGTCCACAGTGCACGGCGATGCTCGAAGGCGTGGTCGAACCGCGTCCGCTGATCAAGGACATCGCCGAACTGGTGGCCGACGCGCTGCTCGAAGACGCCGCGCCAAGCAAGCCTGCCACGCCGGCCAAACGTGAACCTGCGGAGGTGCACTGATGAGCGACATTATCCGCCGCGACCCGCGCGCCGAATGGATTGCGCGCAACCGCCTGCATCCGCTGCACGCGGCGATGCAACCGGCGCAACACAGCTGGATGGGTCCCAATGGCGTCATCCGCAAGAATCTGCACGGCATGGGTTTTATCGGCCCCAACGGCATCAAACGCATTGACCGCAGCGGCGCGCAGCAGGGTGGGGCGGTCAAACGCTCGGCTGCTGTTGAAGTGCAGTTGCCGCTGCATCAGGTACCGGCCCCGGCGTTCTACATCAGTGTGGTGCCGGATATGGTCGGTGGTCGCCTGAGCAGCCACGACCGCGATCTGCTCGGCCTTGCTCACCAACTGGCCGGCACCGATGGTGCGGTGCTCGCCGTGGTGTTCGGCGAGCACAAGGAAAGCGCTTTCGAAACCGCTGGCGTCGATCGCCTGCTGCTGCTCGACGGCGATGAATTCAGCGGTTATGCACCGGAACAAAGGGTGCAGGGTTTGCGCGCTGTGGATAACCAGTTCAACCCGCGTCACTGGTTGCTGCCGGACAGCCGCAGCGGTGGCGGCGAACTCGGCCGACGCTTTGCTGCAGCGCTGGGCGAGCGCCCGGCCACGCGGGTCTGGCAGGTCAAGGATCAGGAGTGCATCGGCCGCGCCGGGGCCGGATTGCAAGACCTGGCGCGTCCGGTGGCGCGGTTGATTCTCGCCGCTGCCGAATGCGCAGAACCGGTCAGCGAAACTCGTCACGAAGCGTTGCCAGTGGAGTTATCCACAAGCGTCGCGCGCAGCTTGTCGCGAATCGAAGATCTCGGCGCAGTGGCGGTAGATCCGGCGGCGATTCCGATGGCCGAAGCGGAGTTCATTTTCTCCGGCGGCAACGGCGTCAAGGACTGGCAGTTGTTCCACGAAACGGCCGCAGCCCTCGGCGCCACCGAAGGCGCTTCGCGGGTGGCGGTGGACGACGGCTTCATGGCGCGCGATCGTCAGGTCGGCGCGTCCGGCACCTGGGTCACCGCGCGGGTCTATGTGGCTGTGGGTATATCTGGCGCAATCCAGCACCTGCAAGGCATTGGCGCCTGCGACAAGGTGGTGGCAATCAACCTCGATCCGGGTTGCGACATGATCAAGCGTGCCGACCTCTCGGTGATCGGCGAAAGCGCAGAGATTCTGCAAGCGTTGATCGAAGCGGTCGCGGCTTACCGCAACGAAGCCAAGCGCGATGCGGCGTAAGGAAACCCTATGAACACGAACGTTATCAGTCTGGTTTCAATCGGCGCTCACCCGACCTCAGGTCGGCCACGGCGCGCCGATCAGGATGCGCGCGCGGTGGAACTGGGCCTGCAATTGGCTGGGGATAACCTGCAAGTGCTGCATGCCGGTGATGTTGCCGAACCGGCCCTGCGTGCCTATCTGGGCATGGGCCTGGAACAGCTGCATGTGCTGGAACAACCCGCTGGCGCCGACGCCTTGCCGGCGCTGACCGCGTACCTGCGCGATGCCGGGGCGCAAGTGGTGCTGACCGGCAGTCAGGCGGAAACCGGGGAAGGTTCGGGAATGTTGCCGTTCCTCCTGGCGGAAGGTCTGGGCTGGCCGCTGGTGGTGGGCCTGGCGCAGGTCGAATCGATCAATGACGGTTCGGCGCTGGTCCTGCAAGCGTTACCGCGCGGGCAGCGACGCCGCTTGAAGGTGAAACTGCCGTTTCTGGCGACTGTGGATAACGCCGCCCCCAAGCCTCGGCAGAGCGCGTACGGCCCGGCGCGACGGGGCGAATTGGCCGCCGATGACGTTGAAGTTGTTGAGGACCAATTGTTGGCCGTCGCCACGCTGCAACCGGCCAAGCCACGACCCAAGCGCTTGAAGGTGATCAAGGCCAAGAGCGGCGCCGACCGGATGAAAGCAGCGACAGCTAAGGCCAGTGGTGGCGGTGGGCAGGTGCTCAAAGGCGTCACCGCGCAGGCCGGGGCGGAGGCGATCCTGAAGTTGCTTATTGAAGAGGGCGTTGTCCGCTAGTCACCCTCTTCCAGGCAATACCCCCTGTGGGAGCGAGCCTGCTCGCGAAAGCTATGGGTCAGTCGATACATGTATCAGCTGATAGTCCGCTTTCGCGAGCAGGCTCGCTCCCACATTGGTATTCATTCACAGTCAATCTTTACTGTTTACCCACAATCCCTGTTGGCGAAGCTGTGGATAACGTGTTCGCCCTTGCTCGCACCCCACGCCATTCAAGCCTTTCAGCCATAAGATCAAAAAACGATCAGCGTAACTCACGGATTTCTCGGGCTTTTCGGTCGGTATAAATCGAGAAGTAGCCCCCAATCTCTGTTGGCGCTTCTGTGGATAAGATGTTCGCTATCAGCTGTAGCCCATATGGAGCAGGGCTTACATGGGTTTGATCAATTATTGATCAAATGTGATCCCCGGGCGCCGAGAGCTGTTAACGCGAAGGGGTTTTCCCCAGTCACAGGTGTTTTTCCACAGGAGATTGAAAGTTGTCCCCGATCTCTGTTGGCGCTTCTGTGGATAACATGTTCGCTACCCGCTACAGGCCTCTGAATACGTGCTATGTACGAGTGTGATCAAAAAACGATCAATTGTTTTGAGAAACCGCGATTCAGCATAAGTCACGATTTTTCTTTGCAAATCAGCAGGATATTTTTTGAGTCATCCACAGTTACCCCCATTTGCTGTGGGCGGGTATGTGGATAACTTGTTTGCGGAAGGCTGGAGGGCTTGGTGGGTATGGGGACGGGGGTGGTTGATCGGAAATTGATCAGCTGGAAGATGTAGCGTGGGTCAGGGCGTCTTCGCGAGCAGGCTCGCTCCCACAGGGGAATGCATTCCACCTGTAGGAGCTGCCGCAGGCTGCGATCTTTTGCTTCTGATCAGCCCTGAACCGGTACACCTTTGAGGTAAGGCGCAGGCTCAGCCCCGAGGTTGTTCAACATCCGCTCGCTGTACCAGTCGACGAAGTTGACCACGCCGAATTCATAGGTCTTCGAGTAAGGCCCCGGCTGGTAAGCGATGGAGTTGATCCCGCGCTGGTTTTCCTCAGCCAGACGCCGGTCCTGATCGTTGGTCGCGTCCCACACCTGGCGCATGCGCTCGACGTCGTAATCGACACCTTCCACCGCATCCTTGTGCACCAGCCACTTGGTGGTGACCATGGTTTCCTGGGCGCTGATCGGCCACACGGTGAAGACGATGATGTGATCGCCCATGCAGTGGTTCCACGAGTGCGGCAGGTGCAGGATGCGCATCGAGCCCAGGTCCGGGTTCTTGATGCGGCCCATCAGTTTGGCGCAGCCCTGTTTGCCGTCGAGGGTCATCGACACGGTGCCCTTGAGCAGCGGCATGCGCACGATACGGTTGCGCAAGCCGAAACTGGCGTGAGCGTAAGGGATCTTTTCCGCTTCCCAGGCAGCGGCGGAAGCGGCGACGTGATCCTTGAACGCCTGATCGGCGCGCGGGTCGGTGACGTCGTCCCATTCCAGCAGGGTTTTCAACAGTTCCGGGTGCGATGCGTTGCAGTGGTAGCACTCGCGGTTGTTTTCCAGCACCAGTTTCCAGTTGGCCTTTTCCATTAAGGTGGTGGTGATCGCCACCTTGGTGTTCTCCATGTCGTACGGTTCCATGTAATGGTTGAGCGTCGACAGGAAGTCATCGATGGCCGGCGGGTTCTCCGCCAGGCTGATGAAGATGTAGCCGCCAGCGGTCTTCACGTTCACCGGTTTCAGGCCGTACTGCTTCATGTCGAAGTCGGCGCCCATCTCGGTGCCGGCAAACAGCAGGCGACCGTCCAGTTCGTAAGTCCACTGGTGGTAATGGCAGACCAGTTTGGCGACTTTGCCTTTTTCACTGGTGCACAGGCGCGAGCCACGGTGGCGGCAGACGTTGTGGAACGCGTGCACCACGCCCTCGGCGCCGCGAATGACGATGATCGGGTTCTTGCCGACCTGCAGGGTCAGGTAGTTGCCCTTGGCCGGGATCTCGCAGGTCATGCCGGCGATCAACCATTCTTTCTGGAAGATCTCTTGCATATCGATATCGAACAGGCGCTCGTCGCTGTAGAACGGCTGTGGCAGGGAAAAAGTGCGCTCGCGCTCCTGCAGCATTTGTGCGGTGGCCTTGCGTGCGGGTTCCAGCGGATCGCCCAGGCTGATTTTTGCGGTGACGTCCATCGATGTAATCCTCATGGCCCTCTGCGTGGCCGGCGAAAGTGGCTGATCAGGTGTGCTGCAAAACGGTTGCTACGCAAGGTGTAAAGAAGTCGTCTTGTGTTGGGGCGAGTGTGGGGCCGGCGCTGGGGGGAACCTTATCCATGCGCGACATGGCGCAATCTGTTCCCGACGCGCAAGCCCCGGTGTTCAAGGGCTGGTCGCGATAAGTATGTCAATGTCGCGGATAGGTAAACGCACTGTCTGCGCTATACGCAGAATCGCCGACAAGAGGCCGACAGTCGGCCGTGGAGAACAGCATGTCCAACAGCTTCCTGAATCCGGTCACCACCCAGACCTGGGCCAATGGCCGACACATTGTCCGTTGCGTCAAAGTCATCCAGGAAACCTGGGATGTGCGCACCTTCTGCTTTATGGCCGACCAGCCGATCCTGTTCTTCTTCAAGCCGGGGCAGTTCGTCACCCTGGAGTTGGAAATCGAAGGCCAGCCGATCATGCGCTCGTACACCATTTCAAGCTCGCCGTCGGTGCCGTACAGCTTCTCGGTGACGATCAAGCGCGTGCCGGGTGGCAAGGTCTCCAACTGGTTGCACGACACTTTGCATGAAGGTCAGGAGCTGGCGGTGCATGGCCCGGTCGGGCTGTTCAACGCCATCGACTTCCCGAGCCCGAAAGTCCTCTACCTGAGCGGCGGCGTCGGCATCACGCCGTGCATGTCGATGGCGCGCTGGTTCTACGACACCAACGCCAATGTCGACATGACGTTCGTGCACAGCGCGCGGTCGCCGAAAGACATCATTTACCACCGCGAGCTTGAGCACATGGCGTCGCGGATCGACAACTTCAGCCTGCACCTGATCTGCGAAAAACACGGCCTCGGTGAGCCATGGGCCGGTTATCGCGGTTACCTGAACCACAAGATGCTCGAACTGATGGTTCCGGACTTCCTCGAACGCGAAGTGTTCTGCTGCGGCCCGACGCCGTACATGACTGCGGTCAAACGCTTGCTGGAAGCGGCCGGCTACGACATGTCGCGCTACCACGAAGAATCCTTCGGCGCCACGCCACCCGAGGCCCGCGCCGACGCGGTGGAACAGGCCGAACAAGCCGCCGATGCGCCGGAAATCGACGCCGCGGATCTGCATCAGGTGGAATTCACCGCCTCCGGCAAAAGCATTCGCGTCGGCCCGGGCGAAACCGTACACGCAGCCGCCGCCAAGCTCGGCCTGATGATCCCGAAAGCCTGCGGCATGGGCATTTGCGGAACGTGCAAGGTGATGAAACTGGGCGGCGAAGTGGAGATGGAGCACAACGGCGGGATTACCGAGGACGACGAGGCGGAAGGGTTTATCCTGTCGTGCTGCAGCGTGCCGAAGGGGGATGTGCGGATTGAGTTTTAAATAGGCATGAACTTGGGTCGATCTCCTAAATGAGGAGATCGACCGGGAAAGTGCAATTTCAAATCAGCCCGAACAAAGCGAGCAGGCCGAAGCCCACAAAGGCAAAGCCAAATATCTGCTGGTATTTATTCAGTTTGAGCAGGTCGCGTTTGAGTTTTGGCGGGAAATTCTTAACATCTCTTGCGCTGACTTTGCCTTGGGAAATGTACCGTGCGGGTCTTTTGAGGATGCCGAAAATCTCACCCAACATATAAATACGTCCCCCTAGGCCCGCTTGCCATAACATGAGCAAAGACGATGTGATTGAACTGCGTTTTAGGCTGTTTAGGATCGTTTCCAGTCTTCTCTTGGCGGTATAAAGTAAAATTCCATTTACCACTAAAAGACCTGCGAAACTCACCAGTGTCATAATCACTATGGGATCTTTTACGATATTGTTAATTTGATCAATGGATGAGCTTATTCCCAGGCACATCATAATTGCAAAAAAAATGAAAACCAGTTTGTATAAAATAATCAGGTTCTTTTTCAGTTTTTTGGGGAAGTTTTCGAAGTCTTTCGCGCAAAGCTTTCCTGTGTGAATGTAAAATTCAGGGTTTCGCATGATGTCGAACACTTCTCCCATCATGTAGATTTTGCCCCAAGGACCTCCGTGCCAAAGCATTATCAGTCTGCTCGAAATAGAACTGTTTGTTAGATGGTCCAATATGATTTCGGTCTTTGTTTTCGCGACATACAACATCACTCCTATCAAAGTAAATATGCCGACGAAGTCTACAATACCAATCAACAAGAATATTTTCTCTGAAGTACGAAGAGTCATTTAACAGCCTCGTATACTTTCTGTGCGATCCGTTCGCCGCCTTTCTCGCCCAAAGTCCCGCCGGCATAATTTCCGAGTCCTGCCAGTAGCGCACTGCAAAGTACAGTGCCAAGCCCGCCTGTCGGGAGGCCAGCGCCTACGCAAATCGTTGAGGCAGTCAAGCTTACGAGCGCGCCGGCAACCATTCCGCCACCCACACCACCCATAAAGCTTCCGGTTTCCGTGAATTTCACCTTTTCACACGCCTCGGTATTCCCATGCAGGCACACATCCTGCACCTTCAAGGCCGAGGCGCCACCGCCTACTGCTGTGCCGATCCAGCCGCCATATTTGACGTACTGTGACGCTTGGTTGATAGCCCGAATATGTGTGGCATAACCTGGGTTCTGGCCGATGCCGCCAGCCTTTCTCCAGCGGTGCACAAGGTGAGGATGATCGATGCCGAGAGCGGTCTTGAGGCTCGGGTGATCCGGGAGACCAATGCTTTGCCGCGTGAACCGGTTGAGATGGACGTCCAGTTTCTCCAGCAACTGCGCACGTTGTTTTTTGAACGGCTTCGAGTTCAGGCTGCCTTTTGCGTCCAGCGTATGAACATGCAGCTTCTCAAGATCCGCGAGGACATTTTTTATGCCATCCAGATGATTGGCTGCCATGGCCGTGACGACTCCGATCACTTTTGATTCATAGGCGAGTGCGGTCTGGATCACGCCATAGTGCTGCGCCATGAAATCCGCTTCTTCCACGGTCAGCGGTTCCAGCGTCGCACTGACGAAACGCGCGGTCTGCATCAGCAATGCTTCCTCGTATGTGCATTGCTGATTGTCAGGGTCGCTCAGCACGATCATCGAACCGGCTTTAATCATGTCCGGGGTCGGATTCAAACTTCTGAATCTGGCGATGACATTCGGGTTGGCGGAGGGGAGCAGTTGTGCCTCAAGCTTCTCGGCGACAATACTTTTCTGCACGATGTAAAAACCCGGCTCCGATGGGGCCGGACGATCTTGCGGCCAGTGCTCGCTGGGGAAGAACTTCAAGTCGTTGATGGGGTGAGGGCTGCGCGCGGTGCTGCTGTTATTAACGCGCGCCACCCTGAGGTTCTGCTGATGAATCGCGCGCAGCAACCTGTCTGGATCGGAGCGCGAGGCAGGCTGCCTGAGCATCGATAACGGGCGTTTTTTCACCGCTTCAGGAACGGCACCTTTGGTGCCGCGTACCAGAACTCTGGATTGGTTCAGAAGATGACGCTGTTCCTGTGCAAAGGCGTCAAGGCCCATGTCCGCTGAAAGGCGGCCGCTGGCGACATCATCGACAATGCCCTTGGCGAAGCGCGCGACCTCCTGATTGAACTGCACGCGCGCACTGCCGAATGCCAGATGACGTGAGCCGACTGTCTGTGCCTGTGCGAGCAGCTTGCCGGCAACGTGTCGAACGTCGCTGAGACCATGGCGCCGATCGCTCAACCTTCTTCGCCCCACGAGGCATGGCCGCTGGTCCCGGCGAGGTGATGCACCCAACTGATGCCACGATAACGAATGGCGACCTGCTCCTGAGGTTCCGCGTCGTTGTGCAGAATGACGTGGGGCATATCCAGGTTCAGTTCGGTGAGCACCGCACCGTCGATCGAGACAGAAAAGTATTTTTCCTGCTGACCCTGAGGGGAGGTTCGGTAGAAGTTGATCTTGCAGTCGATCTCTTCACGGTTGGCCAGTGCCTGGGCCAGCAGCGGTGAAGATTTGTCGACGACTTTGGTGACAATGACCGGCGCGTGGGTGGCTCGGTGAGAGTTGTCGAGGTTGGCGAGGTTGTGGCTGTACGACAGCACCATGATTTCATCGGTGTGTGCCGCCTGATATCTGTTGCCCACCGAATCAGGCGTTGAGCAGCCTGCCGAAATCAGCCCTTGGGTCTTGCCCGTGATCGTCATGTAGCCGGGAATTGCCATCGCGTGCGCTCCTTGAATCGGGAGCAAGCAGTCTATGGCGGGATTTTTGTGCTTTCTGTAGGCCTTGGTGTAGGCCGATTCTGAAAATGCAGGTCCGCGACGCGCAGCCTCTGGGTTGCATTCCCGTGCTGAGCATGGGAATGCAACTTGGGAGGGAATCAGGCCGACATGACCTCGCGAATATCGCGCGCCAGTTCGCGCACGCGCTCTTCTTCGGTGTCCCAGGAGCACATGAAGCGTGCGCCGCCCTTGCCGATGAAGGTGTAGAAGCGCCAGTTCTTTGCAGTCAACGCGGCGATGGCCGGCTCGGACAGTTGCAGGAACACGCCGTTGGCCTGCACCGGGAACATCAGTTCGACCCCGGGAATGTCGCTGACCAGTTCTGCCAGCAGTTGCGCGCAGTGGTTGGCGTGGCGGGCGTATTTGAGCCAGGCGTCGTTTTCCAGAATGCCGACCCACGGTGCCGACAGAAAGCGCATCTTCGACGCCAGTTGCCCGGCCTGCTTGCAGCGGTAGTCGAAGTCTTCGGCCAGTTTGTGGTTGAAGAACAGGATCGCTTCACCCACCGCCATGCCGTTCTTGGTGCCGCCGAAACACAGCACGTCGACGCCGGCTTTCCAGGTCAGGTCGGCGGGCGAGCAGCCGAGGAATGCGCAGGCGTTGGAGAACCGCGCGCCGTCCATGTGCAGGTGCAGGCCCAGTTCTTTGCAGGTTGCGCTGATGGCGCGGACTTCTTCCGGGGTGTAGACACTGCCGACTTCGGTGGCTTGAGTCAGGGTCACCACGCGCGGTTTCGGGTAATGGATGTCCTGACGCTTGAGCGCGACTTCGCGGATCGATTGCGGGGTGATCTTGCCGTTTTCAGTGCCGGCGATCAGCAGCTTCGAGCCGTTGGAGAAGAATTCCGGAGCGCCGCATTCGTCGGTTTCGACGTGGGCGGTTTCCGAGCAGATCACGCTGTGGTAACTCTGGCACAGCGACGACAGGGCCAGCGAGTTGGCGGCGGTGCCGTTGAAGGCGAAGAACACTTCGCAGTCGGTTTCGAACAGTTTGCGGAAATGATCGGCCGCGCGGGCGGTCCATTCATCGTCGCCGTAAGCGCGCTGGTGGCCGTGGTTGGCCTGTTCCATGGCGGCCCAGGCTTCCGGGCAGATCCCGGAATAGTTGTCGCTGGCGAATTGTTGGCTCTTGTCGGTCATGGCCGGCTTCCGTAATCGAGACTCTTGTGAAGGCTCGTGGTCAATGAGGATGCGCACTTTACCGAAGATCTTCCGGGGAGCACATGCAATGTCGGGTGGGGAAAATTACCAGTTTATGGGCCGATTATGCACCTGAGCCAACGCGACGGTGCCCTGGATCTGCTCAAGTGGCTGGCGCTGCTGAGCATGTTGCTCGATCACCTGCGATATGTCGGCTTCTCCGTCGACTGGTTGTATGTGCCGGGGCGCCTGGCGTTTCCGTGGTTTTGCCTGGCGATGGCGGTGAATCTGGCCCGGGACGGTTCGCGCAAGATGGAATGGCGCTATCTGGGCTGGCTGGTGCTGTTCAGCGCCATCAGCGAAATCCCTTATCGCTTTTATATCCCCGACCCTGACACGTTCAACGTGATGCCGACGCTGGCGCTGGGCCTGCTGGTGGCGCGCGCTTGGCAGGACTCTGCGTCGGTGGCGCGATTGCTCGCACTGGCCGCGCTGGTGGTCGCGATGGTTTTTTCAGAACGACTGATGTTCGGTTTCTTCGGCGTGCTGCTGCCGTTGGCGATGCTGCTGGTCTTTCGCCGGCCGTGGTATCTCAGTCTGTTGGCCGGGCTGGTTTGTCTGGCGGCGAACCAATGGCAGGTGCTGCTCGAGTCGGCGCGGTTCGGCAACAGCGTGGCGATTCTCGGCCTGGCGACATGTCTGTTTGCGCCGATGCTGGGAATGTTCTTGTTGCGACATGGGCGACATCTGCAGCCACCACCGATGCGGCGCTGGGCATATGCGCTGTATCCCGCGCATTTCCTCCTGCTGCTCGCCATCCGCCAAATCATCGCCTGACCCCTGTGGGAGCGAGCCTGCTCGCGAAAGCGGTCTGCCAGTCAACTTCTATGTCGGATGTGCCGGCCTCTTCGCGAGCAGGCTCGCTCCCACAGTGGATCTCCGGCGTTTCGAAGAGAGCATTTCCAGCCATGTCGTAAACGCACCTTTGCGTGGCGCGCGCAGGCATTTGAGCTGTCTGTGCCGGTCATACCATCGCATCAAAGGGCACTGCCATCATTGCCAGTGCCTTACCGAGACGAATGGCGCACAGATGCCGCTGGGAGAGACGCGATGTTCAGCAAGCAAGACCAGATCCAGGGTTACGACGATGCACTGCTGGCGGCGATGAATGCCGAGGAGCAACGTCAGGAAGATCACATCGAGCTGATCGCGTCGGAGAACTACACCAGCAAACGCGTGATGCAAGCGCAGGGCAGCGGCCTCACCAACAAATACGCCGAAGGCTATCCGGGCAAGCGCTACTACGGCGGTTGCGAGCATGTGGACAAGGTCGAAGCACTGGCCATCGAACGCGCCAAGCAACTGTTCGGCGCCGACTATGCCAACGTCCAGCCGCACTCCGGCTCCTCGGCCAACAGCGCCGTGTACCTGGCGCTGATCCAGCCGGGTGACACCATCCTCGGCATGAGCCTGGCCCACGGCGGTCACCTGACCCACGGCGCCAAAGTGTCGTCCTCGGGCAAGCTCTACAACGCTGTGCAGTACG